>NZ_JAESVB010000001.1 GCF_020618775.1 Acidisoma silvae
ATGCTCGCCTGCGTCGAGCGGCGCTTCAACGCCGTGCGGGCACCACATCCCGTGCAATGGCTGGCAGACAATGGTTCTGCCTACGCCGCCAGGGAGACACTGGCGTTCGCCGTGGCGCTCGCTTTGGTGCCATGCTTTACGCCCGTCCGCAGCCCTGAAAGCAATGGTGTCAGCGAGGCCTTTGTCAAAACGCTCAAGCGTGATTACGCGCGGATCCAGCCTCGTCCGGATGCACTGACCGTTCTACAGCAGCTTCCAAATTGGATCGAAGATTATAACGAGAACCACCCACATAGCGGCTTGCGTATGCGCTCACCACGTGAGTTCATTCTTAGCCAATCGCAACCCGCCTCGTGTCCGGTTTAACGGGGGCAACTCCAGTTTCAACAGAGCCTTCCACGCTCTTCTCTATCCGCTGCCGCCGGAAGTCTTTAAACGATGGCTTTGGCTGAATGAGGAGACTGTCATGGCTAAACCCCCCGGAACACCCAAGGCTAAGGCAGGCGCCCCCGCCCAGTTCGACATGAACCATCGCGAGCGGAAAGGCGGTCAGGGCCGTCCTGGCGGTCGTAATCGTGACGAGAAGCGCGCTCCGCTCCGCATCGTGAAACTGCCGCCGGCAGTCATCGATCGCGGCAATGGCTGGGTCATTCAGAAGATCGGCAGGGTCGATGAGACGTCGCGCGCCGCCATGGGCGCGGAATACCATCTGATTTTTGACGGCCACGATCCGCTGACCTTCGACTATCTTCAGGCGGCGCGCGATCGCGCGAAAGAGGCACCGCCCGAGAAGCCGGAACCCGAAGCCGCAGAGGCTCCGGCCGAAGACGTCCCCGCGCAGGAAAGCCCTGCCGGCGAAGCCCAGACCGACCAAGAACCTGCCTGAATAGACAAGGACTTGCCGCAACCCGGCAAGTCCTTCGTCTTTTGAGATGGTGTTGCCGCAGCGTAATGCCCGTGTGCATTGTGCGACAGACGGAAACAATGCCAAGTCCTCCCACCAGTGTGCGAGACGGAGAGACGAGGATGGCAGACCAGGTGATGAAGGCCCGCGACCGTTTGGAAGCGGTCTTCGCCCGCATGGCGGAGCCGGGTGCCGATCAGGCGATTTTCACCAAGCTCTATCCCGAAACAGCCCGCGCCGCCGCGGATGCCGCCGACCAACGCGCCGCCGCCGGCCAGAGCCTTGGGCCACTGGACGGGCTTCTGATCAGCATCAAGGATCTGTTCGATGTGGCGGGGGAGGCAACCACTGCCGGGTCGGCCATGCTGCGAGACGCGCCGCCAGCCAAACAGGATGCGGTGATCGTCCAAAGGCTGCGCGACGCTGGCGCGGTTATTTTCGGCAAAACCAATATGACGGAATTCGCCTATTCCGGTCTTGGCCTGAACCCCCATTGGGGCACGCCCGGCAATGCCAGGGACAGCAGCCGCGTGCCGGGCGGGTCATCCTCTGGCGCCGGTGTCGCGGCGGCCTTGGGCCTCGGCGATATCGCCATCGGCACGGATACCGGCGGTTCGGTCCGCATTCCGGCCGCGCTGAACGGCGTCGTGGGCTTCAAGCCGACGGCCGCGCGGGTGCCGCGAGGCGGCGCTTTTCCGCTGTCCTATACGCTCGATTCCATCGGTCCCTTGGCCCATAGCGTCGGCCTCTGCGCCGCCGCCGATGCGGTCATGGCAGGTCAGGCGTCGCATGCTTTGGCCCCGCTTGAGACCCTGACCATCGCGGTGGTCGAGGAATTTCTGGAAGGGATCGAACCCGCCGTCTTCAGCGCTTTTGAGGCCACGCTGCGCCAATTGGAAAAGGCCGGCGCCCAGATCGTCTGGGCCGAGATTGGATCGCTGATCGCAGAGATGCGGACGGCACTGGCCGAGGCGCCGATCGTCCCGGCGGAAGCCGCTGCCATCCATGCCCTCCATCTCGACAATAACCGCGCGGACTTCGATCCGCAGGTCCTCGCCCGCATTCTTGGTGGTCTGCCGGTGACGGCACCGCGCTATGTGGCGACGTTGCAGCATCGCCTGCGTCTGATTGCCCAGCTTGACGCGCAACTGGCGGATGGCCGTCTGCTGGCCATGCCGACCACGCCTGTCGTGGCGCCGACGATCGCGTCCTTGGCCGAGACAGCAGCCTTCCAGGCGGCCAATATGCTCGTTCTGCGCAACCCGAGTTTCGGCAATTTCTTCGACCTTTGCAGCATATCCCTGCCGCTGCCGACGGACGGAATGCCAGTGGGTCTCATGCTGATGGCACAAACGGGCAGCGATACGCGGCTGCTATCGGCGGCCTTTGCGATCGAAGCGGAATTGGGCTGAACGCGACAGAGCAAGCCTGAGCATTTTGATTTGACCCGGACGATCCTGGTGCGCAACAAACGGTCAATGCGACAGGAAAGCGTTCCCCTGACCTCCATTCGCGGCTTCGCCGCGCTGTGGGTCACGTCGCTGCATTATCAGCTCGGCATGGCCGATGTCGGCTATCAGCTTTGGCCCGGGGTCTCTCATTACGGCTATGCTGGCGTCGATATCTTTTTCATCCTGAGCGGCTTCATTCTCTCGGCCGTCTATCGCGGTTTCGCCTGGCACAACCTGGGCTCTTTCTTCATCCGCCGTGGCTTTCGCGTCTATCCGATGCATCTAGCCGTCACCGGCGGCATGCTGCTGCTATGGATCGACGCCTATCTGCGCTTCGGTGTCCATAACGAGGCGCAGAATCTGCACTGGCTGCCGGCTTTCGCCCTGTTGTTGCAGCCATTCATCTATCATCGGCTGATGTGGAATGCGGTCACCTGGTCCATTTCGGTCGAGCTTGTCTGCTACCTGCTGTTTCCCTTGGCCATCCTGGCGCTGCGTGGCGCCCGGCTATGGGTGCTGCTGCCCATCATTTTGGTTCTGGCGGTGATCGAGCATCATCTGCAGATCTACGATCTCTATGTCTGGGGCGACGGGGCGGTCGCGCGCGGCCTGGTCGGTTTCGGCCTTGGCATGGCGATCAGGCTGGCGAGCCAGCGCGTGCCGGTGCCTGCCCGGTCGCTGACCATCCTCGGTGAGCTTGTGGGGTTGGGCGGTATCATCGGCGCCTGCGTGATCGGCCAAGGCACCTATGTTCCGATCTTCGCCGGGCTTCTGATCCTATGCATTTCCTACGACAAGGGCATCGTATCCTGGGTGCTGCACGCACCCGTCTGCCTTTGGCTCGGCAAGATCTCCTTCTCCTACTACCTCATTCACGAGGAGATCATCGGCCTCGCCTGGACGCGCTTTCCGGCGACCAGGCTGCCCTTCAGCCATGATACCGACGGTTTCGTGTGGATTGCCGGGGTGATCGCGGCGGGCCTCGTCCTGTCCACCGTCACCTGGCTGGTGATCGAGGAGCCTTTCCGCAAGCTTGGCGGCCACATCGCTCGCTGGCTGGAGCGGCACCAGGCGCGTCGGGCCGAACACCTGCGCAACGCGCCTGTCGATTCCGGGGGCGGCGCCGGCCGCATGCCGGCCGAGGTCAGGGAAGGCGTGGCGGCCGGCTGATAAGTCTAGCTTACGCCTCAGTCGGCGGCGATCTTCTGTGCCAGCCGGAAAGCGGCGGCGGGATAGACGCCGAGGACGCGGATTTCCCGCGAGAAGAAGGCCAGTTCCTCGAGCGCGCGGCGCAGGGCCGGATGCTCGGGATGGCCTTCGACGTCGCACAGGAACTGTGTCGCGGTGAACTGGCCGCCGACCATATAGCTTTCCAGCTTGGTCATATTGATGCCGTTGGTCGCGAACCCGCCCAATGCCTTGTACAGCGCCGCCGGCACGTTGCGGACGCGGAAGACGAAACTGGTCATCAGCCCCGGCGCCTCGGGCGGCGGCAGGCGCGGCTCGCGCGCCGCGACATAGAAACGCGTCGTATTATGGGCGGCGTCCTCGACATTGCGCAGCAGGATCTCAAGCCCATAGAGCTCGGCGGCAAGGGCGGAGGCGACGGCGCCGTCCTCGATCCGGCCCCAGCCGGCGACGAGCGCGGCGCTGCCGGCCGTATCGGCCTCCACCACCGGCTGCATGCCGTGCTCGCGCAGCAGCCGGCGCACCTGTCCAAGTGCCACGGCATGGCTATGGACGCGCTTGATGCTGTCCAGGCTGGACCCCTTCACGCCGAGCAGGCAATGCTCCACGCGTTCGAAATGCTCGCCGACGATGGCAAGCCCGCTATCGGGAAGAAGGGAATGGATATCCGGCACGCGACCGGCGAGCGTGTTCTCGCAGGGCAGCATGGCGAGCTGGGCGCGGCCTTCGCGCACGGCGTCGATTGCGGCCTCGAAGGTCTCGCAGGGCAGCGGCACCAGTTCCGGATGCGCCTTGCGGCAGGCGAGATCGGAATAGGCGCCGGGCACACCCTGGAATGAGATGGCAGCCTGGGTCATGCGAAAATCCTCCGTGCCCGCTGGTAGCCATTCCCCGGCAGAGCGGCAAGCCGGCTTTCGCACGCATCACCAATCGCGGATCGGGCGATAAAGGTTCCGTATTGTAACCCCGCGCGGGGCCTTGCCCGATAAAAGGGCTGCGGCGCTTGCCGATCCGCGCCAGTCGTGGTCTCTGACCGCAGGGTATTCCTTCCTTTTCGAGCCTTTAAGTGAAGCGGATTTTCTGATGGCTGCTCCGATGGATTTCCTGCCGGTGGCGTTGGCCGCCGCCGATGCCGCGGCTGTCGCGGTGCGTCCCTATTTTCGCGTCGGCCTGCAGGCCGATGCCAAGGCTGATGACAGTCCTGTCACGCTGGCGGATCGTGCGGCGGAACAGGCCATGCGCGCGGTGCTGGCCGCGCATTGCCCGGACCACGGCATTATCGGCGAGGAATTTGGTGGGACCGAGACGGGCCAAAGCGGCTTCACCTGGGTGCTGGATCCGATCGACGGCACGCGCGCCTTCATCACCGGCCGCACCACCTTCGGCACGCTGATCGCATTGCTGCAGGACGGGGTTCCCGTCATCGGCATCATCGACCAGCCGATCACCGGGGAACGCTGGGTGGGTGTTGCCGGTCGCCCGACCGAGTTTACCGGTCCGCTGGGCGGCAAAGCGGCCTGCCGTCCCTGCCCGGACCTGGGACGGGCCGAGCTGTCCTGCACCAGTCCCGATATTTTCAGCGATGACACACGCCCGCGCTTCGAGCGTCTGCGGGCCGCGACCCTGCGTACAAGCTGGGGCGGGGATTGCTATGCCTTCGGCTTGCTGGCGCTCGGCCAGATCGACCTCATCGTCGAAGACGATCTGAAGCCCTGGGATTGGGCGGCCCTGGTACCGGTCGTGACCGGTGCCGGCGGCAGCATCACCGATTGGGCGGGGGCACCGCTGCGCCTGGGCTGTTCCGGGCAGGTCATCGCGTTGGGCGATCCCTCGCTGCTGCCCGCCGTCATCCAGCACCTGACCTGACGAAACCGTCAGCGTCCGGCCATCTCCTGGGGCTTTCGGTCAAGGCTGAAAGCTCCCATTGTTACAGTGACGTCTTATCTGGGACGTCTTATTCGGCGAAGAACCTTCGGGAAGTGTGGATGCAGCGACGGACCTTTCTGGCTGCCAGCGCCGGTTTTTTGACTGCCCCCTTAGCTTTGCGGGCGCAGACCGTGCCGCCGGGCGGCTATGGCGTCAGTGTCACCGGGCTGCCGGCCCTGCCGGCCGACTTCAAGAACTTCCCCTATGTCAATCCGGACGCGCCCAAGGGCGGCGCCGTCACCTTCAGCCAGATCGGCGGCTTCGACAGCTTCAACCCCTTCATCATTCGCGGCAATCCGGCTGCCGGCGCCAATTACCTGTGGGACACGCTGCTGCGCCAGTCGAGTGACGAGGCCGCCTCCGGCTATGGGTTGCTGGCCGAGACCATCGCAATCGCGCCCGACCACAGCAGCGTCACCTTCACCCTGCGGCCGGAAGCGACATTCGCCGACGGCACGCCGGTTCTGGCGAGCGATGTCGTCTGGAGCTTTGAGACGCTCTGCGCCAAGGGGCAGCCTTTCTATCAGCAGTATTATGCGGCTGTGTCGTCGGTGCGGGCCGCGGACGCGCGGACGGTGGTGTTCAGCCTGCATCCGGGTGCCGCGAAGGAATTGCCGCTCATCCTGGGCAGCCTGACCGTCTTTCCCCAGGCCTGGTGGAAAGGGCGGGATTTCACGGCGCCGGTGATCGACGCGCCGCTCGGCTCCGGCCCCTATAAGGTGGAAAGCTCTGCGCTCAACCGCTCGGTCACCTACAGCCGGCGGGCGGATTACTGGGCCGCCAACCTGCCGGTCTGTCGTGGCTTCTATAATTTCGACCGCATCACCTACGACTATTTCGGTGACCCCTCGGTCGCGATGGAAGCGTTCAAGGCGGGCGATATCGACTTCCGCAACGAGAATATCGCCAAGAACTGGTTCACGGGATACGGGTTTCCCGCCGTGCAGAAGGGGCTGGTCAAGAAACAGGTCTTCCCGGACCGGCTGCCGGCCGGCATGCAGGGTTTCGGCATGAATACGCGGCGCGCGGTCTTCAGTGACCCGCGCGTTCGCCAGGCCATCGCCTGGGCCTATGATTTCGAATGGGCCAATAAGGTGCTGTTCTATGGCGGTTACGAGCGGACGCTGAGCTATTTCAGCAATAGCGATCTCGCCTCCACCGGCCTGCCGACCGGTGCCGAACTCGCCTTGCTGGAGCCCTTCCGGTCACAATTGCCGTCGGACCTGTTCACCAAGCCCTTTGCGCTGCCGGTCAATGACGGATCAGGCAATAACCGCCCGGCGCTGATCGCGGCGCTGCATCTGCTGGAACAGGCGGGCTGGACGGTGCAGGACCGCATGCTGAAGAACAAGGCCGGGGAGACCATGGGCTTTGAAATCCTGCTCAGCGATCCGTCCTTCGAACGTGTGACCTTGCCCTATGTCGAGGATCTCAAGCGGCTCGGCATTAACGTGACGGTCCGGGTGATCGACCCGTCCCAATACCAGTCGCGCATGAATAATTTTGATTACGATATGACGGTCGTGCTGTTTCCCGAATCCGATGTTCCGGGCAGCGAACAGCGGGATTATTGGGGGTCGGCCGCCGCCAAGCTGACGGGCAGCAACAACCAGATGGGCGTCTCCAGCCCCGTAGTGGACGCGCTGGTCGACAAGGTGATCGGGGCCACCGACCGCGATACGCTTTACGCCGCCATCCATGCGCTCGACCGCGTCCTGCTCTGGGGGTGGTATGTGGTGCCGCAATGGCATCTGGGCGCCTACCGTCTTGCCTTCTGGGATGTGTTCGGCTTTCCGACCAAGCCTTTCCGCGCCGGTTTCGATATCGACAGCTGGTGGATTGACCAGGCAAAGGCGGCGGTCACCGACGCGCAGCGCCATCATTCGAATGCTGGCTGAGATCCGTGTCGATAGCCGCGTGACCGGGCGGGACGGCTGAGCCATGCTGGCCTATATCCTGCGCCGCCTGGCTCTTATCATCCCGACGCTGTTCGGCATCATCGCGATTAACTTCGTGGTGGTGCAATTTGCGCCCGGCGGTCCGGTGGAGCAGGAGATCGCGACCCTGAAGGGCCGTGCCGGCATGGTGGCAGGCGCGGGTGAAACGTCGGCACCCACGGGCGGCCTCTATCGTGGCGACCAGGGGATCGACCCGCATATCCTGGCCGAGATACGGCATACCTTCGGCTTCGACAAACCGCCGCTGACGCGTTTCTGGCTGATGCTGAAAGGCTATCTGACTCTCGACCTGGGCCAGAGCTTCTTCCTCGGCCAATCGGTCTGGAGCCTGATCATCCAGCGCATTCCGGTCAGCATTTCGCTGGGCCTGTGGTCGACGCTGCTGATCTATCTCATCTCCATCCCGCTCGGCATCGCCAAGGCAACGCGGGACGGCACGCGGTTTGACTTGGTGACGACGCTGATGGTGCTGGTGGGCTACGCCATCCCGGGCTTCCTCTTCGCCATCATGCTGATCGTCGTCTTCGCGGGCGGCACGGCCTTCCAGTGGTTCCCGCTGCGCGGATTGACGACCGTCGGATCGCAATCCTGGGCCTGGCCGGCGCGGGTCGGCGACTATGCCTGGCATATGGTGCTGCCGACTGTCGCCATGGTCGTGGGCGGTTTCGCCAGCCTGACGATGCTGACCAAGAACTGCTTCCTGGAAGAAATCGGCAAGCATTACGTGCTGACGGCCCGCGCCAAAGGTGCGAGCAATGCGCGCGTGCTGTACGGCCATATCTTCCGCAATGCCATGCTGCTGATCGTGGCGGGCTTTCCGGCTGCCTTCATCAGCATCCTCTTCACCTCGGCGCTGCTGATCGAAATCATCTTCTCGCTCAACGGCATGGGGCAATTGGGCTATCAAGCCGCGCTGCAGCGGGACTACCCGGTGATGTTCGGCACGCTGTATGTTTTCTCGCTGCTGGGCCTGCTGATGCAGATCGTCGGCGACATCCTCTATACCGTCGTCGATCCCCGCATCGACTTTTCGGCGCGGCGCTGACGCGTGATGAAACGTCCGCTCATTTCCCCCCTCAATCGCCGCCGGCTGGCTGCCTTCCGGGCGCATCGGCGGGGTTTCTATGCCTTCTGGGTTTTTCTGGTCCTGTTCGGCATCAGTCTTTGCGCGGGCGTCGTCGCCAATGACCGTCCGCTGGTCGTTCGCTTCGACGGGCATTTCCTGTTCCCGGTCGTGCATGACTATAGCGAGGATCACTTCGGGGCGGATTTCATGCCGACCGAGGCCGATTACGCCGACCCGGAGGTCGCGGCTGCCATCCGCGCCCATGGCTGGATGATCTGGCCGCCGATCCCCTTCAGCTACAATACCACGGTGGATAATCTGGGCGCCTCCGCGCCGTCGCCGCCCAGTTGGCGCAACTGGCTGGGCACCGACGATCAGGCGCGGGACGTGCTGGCGCGCGTCATCTACGGTTTTCGCATTTCCATCCTTTTCGGCTTCACGCTGACAATTCTGGCCTCCGCCATCGGCATCCTGGCCGGTGCCGTGCAGGGCTATTACGGCGGCCTGACCGATCTTCTGTTTCAGCGCTTCATCGAAATCTGGTCCGGTCTGCCGGACCTGTTCATGCTGATCATCCTGTCCAGCATCATCGCCCCCTCCTTCTGGGTGCTGCTGCTGTTTCTGCTGCTGTTCAACTGGATCAATCTGACAGGCGTCGTCAGGGCTGAATTCCTGCGCGGCCGCACGCTGGATTATGTGCGCGCGGCAAAAGCGCTAGGCGTTTCGGATTTCGCGGTGATGCGCCGCCATATCCTGCCCAATGCCATGACCGCGACGCTGACATTTCTACCCTTCACCCTGTCAGGCTCGGTCACCATCCTGGCCAGCCTGGATTTCCTGGGCTTCGGCCTGCCGCCGGGCTCGCCGTCGCTCGGTGAGTTGGTCTCGCAGGGGCGGGACAATCTTCAGGCGCCCTGGCTTGGCATTACCGCCTTTGTCGTATTGGGTGGACTGCTCATCCTGCTCATCTTCATCGGCGAAGCGGTGCGGGACGCCTTCAACCCACGGAAGACGGGTTTTCGATGAGCCTTGTTGTCGTAGAGGGCCTGTCCGTCTCCTTCGGGGATCGTGCCGTGGTGCAGGACGTCTCCTTCACCGTCGCGGCCGGGGAGACGCTGGCTTTGGTCGGCGAAAGCGGGTCCGGCAAGTCGCTCACCGCGCTGTCCCTGCTGCGCCTGCTGCCGCCGGGCGCGGCGGTCGCCTCCGGCCGGATCGAAATCGAGGGCGAAGAGATCACCGGCATGCGCGAGGCCGATCTGCGCCGCGTCCGTGGCGGGCGCGTCGGCATGATCTTTCAGGAGCCGATGACGAGCCTCAATCCGCTGCATCGCGTCGGCCGCCAGGTGGCCGAGGCTGTAAAGCTGCACGCCAAGGCCGGATTGAGCCGGGACGCCCTCCATCGTCGCGCGGTGACGCTGCTGGAACAGGCCGGTTTCGCGGATGCCGCGCATCGGCTGGATGCCTTTCCGCATCAGCTCTCAGGCGGCCAGCGGCAGCGCGTGATGATTGCCATGGCGCTGGCGAACGACCCGGCACTGCTGATTGCCGATGAGCCGACGACGGCGCTGGACGTGACCATCGAGGCGCAGATCCTGGCCCTGCTCGACGCGCAAAAGGCGGCGCGGGGGCTGGGGCTGCTGCTGATTACCCACGACCTGGGCGTCGTGAAACAGCATGCCAATCGGGTCGCCGTGATGAAGGCCGGCCGGATTGTGGAGACCGGGACGGTCGCCGATATCTTCGCCCGGCCCACCCATCCCTATACGCGCATGCTGCTGGGGTCGGAGCCCAAGGGCAGTCCGTCGCCGGTCGCGGCCGACGCTAAGGCGGTGATCTGCGCTGAAAATCTCACGGTCCGCTTCGCCATCCGTCGCGGCGTCATGCGCCGCTCGGTGGGCGATGTCGCGGCCGTCGACGATGTCTCGCTGACGGTGCGCGAGGGCGAGACGGTCGGCCTGGTGGGCGAAAGCGGCTCGGGCAAGACCACCACGGGCTTCGCCATGCTGGGGCTGGAACAGGCGAAGGGCCGCATCCTGTTCGCGGGGCAGAACATTGCCGAACTGCCCGAGCGCAAGCTGCGCGCCTTGCGCGGCGACATGCAGATCGTCTTTCAGGATCCCTACGGCAGCCTGTCACCCCGCCTGACGGTGGAGGAGATCGTCGCCGAAGGGCTGAAGGTCCATTTCCCCAAACTCAACCGCGCCGAGCGGCATGAGCGCGTGGCGGCAGTTCTGAACGAGGTCGGGCTGCCGCTGAATGCGATGGAGCGCTATCCGCACGAATTCTCGGGCGGCCAGCGGCAGCGCATTTCCATCGCCCGCGCTGTCGTGCTCGAGCCGCGTTTCGTGGTGCTGGATGAGCCGACCAGCGCGCTGGACCGTTCTGTGCAGACGCAGATCGTCGATCTGCTGCGCCGGCTACAGGCCGACCATGGCCTGGCCTATCTCTTCATCAGCCATGACTTGCGCATCGTCCGCGCGCTGGCGCATCGCATCATCGTGCTGCGGCGGGGCCGTGTGGTGGAGGAAGGCCCGGCGGCGGAGATCTTCGCCAATCCGCAGCAGGATTATACGCGGGCGCTGATCGCGGCGGCTTTCGAGGGCCGGGCGCTGGAGACCGATCTGGACGAACCGGAAGCGCCGACGCTGGTGGATTGAGCCTTGCCCGTCAGATCGCGATGCGCACGCCAAGTTCGACCACGCGGTCGCTGGGGATGCGGAAGAATTCCGTCGCTGGCACGGCATTGCGCGACAGAACCAGGAATAGCCACAGGCGCCAGAAGGACAGTTTCGGCACCAGTGCCGGAACGATGACCTCCCGGCCCAGGAAATAGCTGGTCTGCATCGTGTCGAAGGGTACGCCCAGCACGCGCAGTTCTTCCAGCGCACGGGGAATATTGGGGCTTTCCTTGAAGCCGTATTTCACCGTCACCCGATTGACCTGCGGCGCCAGTTCCTCGACCTCCAGCCGCTCATGCAGCCCGACTTCCGGCACGTCGGCGGTCTGCACCGTGACGAGAAAAACCCGCTCGTGCAGCACCTTGTTGTGCTTGAGGTTATGCAGCAAAGCGTTCGGCACATAGGCGCCGTTGCCGGTGAGAAACACGGCGGTGCCTGGAACGCGGATAATGCGGGAGGAGGGCAGACGCGCCAGGAAGGAATTCAGCGGCAGGCTGTCCTGCTTCCAGCGCTGGAACATCAGCTCCCGCCCGCGCTTCCAGCTCGTCATCGTCGCCATCAGCACGATGGCGACCGCAATCGGCACCCAGCCGCCGTCCGGCACTTTCAGCAGGTTCGAGATGAAGAAGACCGCGTCGAGGACGAAGAAGACGCCGAAGACGCCGAAGACGGCCGAGCGCGACCATTTGAACTGCCGGCGATAGACGAGGGAGGCCAGGATGGTGGTGCAGGTGAAGGTGCCGGTGACGGCCACGCCATAGGCCGAGGCGAGCGACGCGCTGCTGCGGAAAGCCAGCACCAGCACCAGCACGCCGACCAGCAGCATGGTGTTCACCTGGGGTACATAGATCTGCCCCTCTTCGGTCTCGCTGGTATGGCGCACGATCATGCGCGGGATGAAGCCGAGCTGCACGCATTGGCGCGCGACGGAATAGGCGCCCGAGATCATCGCCTGGCTGGCGATGACGGTCGCGGCGGTGGCCAGAATGACCATCGGCACCCGCAGCACCGGCGGGCAGAGCAGGAAGAAGGGATTGTCCAGCGTGCTGGGGTCGCGCAGCACGAGCGCGCCCTGGCCGAAATAATTGAGCGCCAGGCAGGGCAGCACGAAGAAGGTCCAGGCGCGCTGGATCGGCTTGCGGCCGAAATGGCCCATATCGGCATAGAGCGCTTCCGCGCCGGTGACGGCCAGCACGACGGAGCCGAGCGTCACGAAGGTGACGAAGCCATGGTTCATCGCGAAAAATACGACATAGCTCGGCGAAATCGCGCGCAGCACCCAGGGGTTGTGAACGATTTCCACGAGGCCGAGCACGCCGATCGACAGAAACCACAGCGCCATCACCGGGCCGAAAATGCGGCCGATCGTGGCCGTGCCGCGATATTGGAACGAAAACAGTAGGCCGATCACCAGCACGGCGAGCGGCAGCACGGCGGGCTTGAACAGCGGCGAGGTGACTTCCAGCCCTTCGATCGCGGACAGAACCGAAATCGCGGGGGTGATCATGCCGTCACCGAAGAACAGGCAGGCCCCGGTGATGGCGATCAGCACGACCGTGGCGGCGACCTTGGGGCGGCGGCAGACGCGCTGCGCCAGTACCATCATGGTTAGGATGCCGCCTTCGCCGTTATTGTCGGCGCGCATCACAAAGGTCACGTATTTGATGGTGACGGTGATGATCAGCGCCCAGAAGATCATCGAAAGCGTGCCGAGGACGGTCGTATCGGTCATGCCGGCACGGCCGAAAAACGTCAGGCAGGTTGAAAGCGCATAAAGCGGGCTGGTGCCGATATCGCCGTAGACGATACCCAGAACGCCGAGCAGGAGCGCAGGGGTAACGGCATTCCGCACCGGGTGAGAGGCGTCTGCGGCGGTCGTGGTCGAGCTGTTCATCGGGTCCGTGTTTCTGTCGGCGGGCGCCAGTCGTCAGCGAAGAAAGGGGCGAGGCGTGCAGTCAGGCGGAGCGGAAACGGGGCAAAGCCTCGGGCATGGCATCCAGACCGACAGGATCGAATATCTTGTCTCTGCTTGGCGTCTGGACGGAGCCTTACGCTGGGATGACAGCGGAGTGCAAGCATGGCGGTGTTGCGCTTGCGAAGCGGTCCGCCGTCTGGCGCATGTGAGACCGGCGCAGATCAGGTTTGCCTTGCGAAATCGGGCAAGATCTGCGCTTTTGCCCCCCGCCCTGCCGGGGTGAAGGCATCACCTCGGCTGTGCTTGGCCGTGCCCGGAGTCCCGGACCACGGATACCAGGCCGATACATCCGGAGGGACAATATGCCTCTATATGAATGCGTCGTGATTGGACGCAGCGAAATCACGCAGCAGCAGGTCGATACCCTGACTGACGTTGTCGTGGCTCAGGTTGAGAGCGAAGGCGCCCTGGTGCGCAAGCGCGAATACTGGGGTCTGCGTAGCCTTGCCTATCGTATCAAGAAGAACCGCAAGGGCCATTATGTGCTTCTCGGCCTCGAAATCGAGCCGAAGGCGCTGGGCGAAGTGGAACGCCAGCTGCGTCTGAACGAAGACGTGCTGCGCTTCATGACGATTCGCGTCGATGAAATCGATGAGAATCCTTCCGCCGTTCTCGCGCGCAAGTCCGACGATCGCGGCTTCCGTGGGCCGAAGCCCGCTGGCCGTTTCGATAGCGGCCGCCGCCGTTATGACGACCGCGAAGAATTCCGTGCCCGCGAAGAATATCGCGGCCCGCGGGATGACGAGGACGACCGTGGCCATGGCCGCGGCATGCAGGAGGAGATCTGATCCATGTCTGATACGACAGACGTCAATCCGGCTGCGCGCCGGGCCGCCGTCGGCGCCCGCCGCCCGTTCTACCGCCGCAAGAAGTCCTGCCCCTTCTCTGGCCCGAACGCGCCGAAGATCGACTACAAGGACGTGCGCCTTCTGTCCCGCTTCCTCAGCGAGCGCGGCAAGATCGTGCCGTCCCGCATCACGGCGGTTTCCGCCAAGAAGCAGCGCGAGCTCGCCCGTGCCATCAAGCGCGCCCGCTTCCTGGCGCTGCTGCCCTACGTTCTGCAGTAAGGGAGAACGACCATGGCAGCTATTGAAGTCATCCTGCTCCAGCGCGTTCCCAAGCTGGGCCAGATGGGCGACCGCGTGAAGGTGAAGCCGGGTTATGCCCGCAACTTCCTCCTTCCGCAGAAGAAGGCGCTTCGCGCGACCAAGGACAATGCCGCCCGCTTCGAGCAGGAGCGCGTGCATCTGGAGGCCCAGAACCTCCAGCGCCGTGAAGAAGCGCAGGCCGTGGCCGGTCGCGTTCGCGGCCTGTCCGTCACCCTGATCCGTCAGGCCGGCGACAGCGGCAGCCTTTACGGCTCCGTTTCCAGCCGCGATATCGCTGAAGGTGCGACCGCCGCCGGTCTCGGCATCGACCGTGGCCAGGTTGAGCTTGATCACCCGATCAAGACGCTGGGCGTTCGCGCTGTCCGCGTGGTGCTGCACCCGGAAGTCGTGATCGACATCTCCGTCAACGTCGCCCGCTCCGTCGAAGAAGCTGAGAAGCAGCTTCGCGGTGAGGCGGTCGGTCGTGCGGCCGAAGAAGAGAACGACGTCGCGGCCGATATTTTCGGCACCGATGACGAAGAGGAAGCCGCCGCCTGATTCAGGTGACGCGCTGATTGAAAAAGGGCTGGCAAGTGAAAACTTGCCGGCCCTTTTTTATGTCTGCACGCGCTTGCAGTTCCGGCGACCCTGGGCGCATTATCAGCGCGGTAATGTGCAGTGGGCCAGGATTCCGCCCGGCCCGCGTCGTGAGACGAGAGAAGTGCTAATGCGACAGATCCTTGATCGCCTTCTGAAACGCATGATCAGAAAGGGCGGCTTGGTCGTCATCTGGCCGAATGGCGAGAAGACTTCCTACGGTCCGGACAAGGACGGCGCCTACACGATCAAGCTGACCGATGATCGCGCCATCCGCGCCATCGTCCTCAATCCTGGTCTGGCGGTCGGCGAAATGTATATGGACGGGCTTCTGGTCCCGGTCGATTGCTCGCTCTACCAGGTTATGGAAGTCCTGCTCGCCAATCTGCAGACCGCCGGCATGGGTGCCGTGCCCATCATGAACGCCCGCATGGTGCTGGGCACCATCTTCCGCCGCTTCAAACAGCTGAACAACGCGGTGCGCTCGCGCCGCAACGTGGCCCATCATTACGATCTCAACGGTCGTCTCTACAGCCTTTTCCTGGATCGCGACCGGCAATATTCCTGTGCCTATTTCGCACGCGGCGATGAAACCCTGGAAGAAGCCCAGCTCGCCAAGAAGCATCATATCGCCGCCAAACTGAAGCTGGACCGGCCGGATCTGTCCGTCCTCGATATCGGCTGCGGCTGGGGCGGCATGGCGCTGACCCTGGCGCGTGACTATGGAGCGAAGGTCACCGGCATAACGCTCTCCACCGAACAGCTGGCCGAAGCCCGCGCCCGCGCCGAGGCCGAGGGCCTGTCCGACCGGGTGAAGTTCGAACTGCTCGACTATCGCGCCGTGCAGGAGCGGTTTGACCGTATCGTTTCCGTCGGCATGTTCGAGCATGTCGGCATCAATCACTACGCCACCTATTTCGGCATGGTGAAGCGCACGCTGAAGGATGACGGCGTTGCCCTGATCCATACCATCGGCCGCAGCGACGGGCCGGGCACCACCAACGGCTGGATCGAAAAATACATTTTTCCCGGCGGCTATTCCCCCGCGCTGTCAGAAATGATGCTGCCGATCGAGCGGTCCGGGCTGATCGCCACCGATGTCGAGGTGCTGCGCCTGCATTACGCCGAGACTCTGCGCCACTGGCGCCGGCGCTTCGCGGCCAATCGCGACGCCATCCAGACGCTGTATGACGAGCGTTTCTGCCGCATGTTCGAATTCTACCTGATCGGCTCGGAACTCGCTTTCCGCTACCAGGAGCATGTGAATTTCCAGGTGCAGCTGGCGCGCGTGCAGACGGCGGTGCCGATGGCGCGCGACTATATCACCGAGACTGAACAGCGGATGATGAGCGCGGTTCCCGCCGCCGCCAAGGCCGATACGTTCGTGCCGGTGGCGGAAAAGGTTCACGCCTGATTTGATCTGATCTGACCGGGCGCTCGCTGCGCCTATTCCCCGATCAGATGCAGCGCCACCTCCCGCCGATGCGGGCGGGTGCGATGCTCGAACAGGAAAATGCCCTGCCAGGTGCCGAGGGCAAGTCGCCCTTCGGCCAAGGGAATTGTCAACTGCGGGCCGGTCAGCAGCGTGCGGATATGCGACGGCATATCGTCCGGCCCTTCCAGGGAGTGGATATAGCGCTGGGCCCCGGCCTGGCCGCGATCCTCCGGCACCAGACGCTCGAAAGCATCGGCGATATCCACCAGCACTTCCGGGCTGGCATTCTCGGTCACTGCCAGAGACGCCGAGGTATGGGCGCACCACAGCGTCAGCAGCCCCGTTTCCATGCCTTGCTGGTCCACCCAGGCCCAGACGGCCCGGGTGAATTCCGTCAGCCCCTTGCCACGGGTCTGGATGGAGAGGCGGTCGGTCGCCTGCCGCATCGGCGTCAGACGGGCGCCGGGTTGCGCTCGGTAAAGCCGCGCTGATGCCAATAGGGATAGGGCAGGGTGACGGCACTGGCCTTGTCCAGCTTCGCCACCTGCTCCGGCGTCAGATTCCAGCCGACGGCGCCCAAATTCTGGCGCAGCTGCTCCTCGTTGCGGGCGCCGACGATGATATTGGCGACGGTCGGGCGCTGTAGCAGCCAGTTGAGCGCGATCTGCGGCACGGTCTTGCCGGTTTCCTCAGCGATCTGGTCCATCGCTTCGACCACGGTATAGACGTGCTCGTCCGGCACCGGCGGCCCCATGTCGGCCGTCTTATGCAGGCGTGAGCCTGCGGGCAGCGGCTGGCCACGGCGGATTTTGCCGGTCAGGCGGCCCCAGCCGAGCGGACTCCAGACCACCGCGCCGACGCCTTCAGCCTCGCCCAGCGGCATCAGCTCCCATTCGTAGTCGCGGCCGACCAGCGAGTAATAGGCCTGATGCGCGACATAGCGGGGCAGGTTGTATTTCTCGGCCGCCGCCAGCGATTTCATCAGATGCCAGCCGGAGAAATTGGAACAGCCGACGTAGCGGATCTTGCCGGCGCGGACGAGATCGTCGAGCGTCGAGAGGGTTTCCTCGACGGGCGTCATCGCGTCGAAACCATGGAGCTGGAAGAGGTCGATGTAATCGGTGCCGAGGCGCTTCAGCGACTGCTCCACCGAGCGGATGAGGTGAAAGCGCGAGGAGCCGACATCATTGGCGCCGTCACCGGCGCGAAAGGTCGCCTTGGTGGAGATGATCAGCTTGTCGCGTCGGCCCTGGATGGCGGCACCCAGCACTTCCTCGGCGGCACCGGCCGAATAGATATCGGCGCTGTCGAACATATTCAGCCCGGCATCCAGGCAGATGTCGATGAGGCGGCTGGCTTCCGCGACATCGGTCGCGCCCCAGGCCTGAAAAAACTCGCCCTTGCCGCCGAAAGTGCCGGTACCGAAGCTGAGCACGGGCACCATGAAGCCGGATCGTCCGAGACGTCTCTGTTCCAAGCCTACCTCCTGTTATGGAGACGGGGGCCGTGCTGAAGCCTTAGTACCAGCCCCCGTCGACGATGAATTCGCGTGCCGTCACCAGCCGGCTGTCGTCGGCCGCCAGCCACAGCACCATGCGGGCGACATCGGCCTCATACAACCGATCCGGAATGCATTGTCCGGCGGCCCGCTTGGCCTCGGCTTCCGGCGTCATCCACAGGTCAAGTTGACGCTGCGTGATGATCCAGCCCGGAAAGACGATATTGGCCCGGATGTGGTGGGGCCCAAGGTCGCGCGCAAGGCTGCGGGTCAGGCCGATGACGCCCGACTTGGCCGAGGTATAGGCAGCGAATCCGCCCTGGGCCATCAGGAAGCTGTTGGAGCTCATATTGATAATCGAGCCGCCGCCGGCGGCGATCATGTCATCCTTCACCGCCTGGGCGCAGAAGAACTGATGGCGCAGATTGGTCGCCATGCGGTCATCCCAGTATTCGGGCGTGACCTCGTCGATACTGTGCCGGTCGTCGCGGGCCGCGTTATTCACCAGAACCTCGAAGCCGCCACCCAGCTTGCCGCGCAAGTCGGCGATGGCGGCGCGCAGGGCCGGAATATCGCGCAGATCGACCTTCTCGAAGTGCACGACCGCATCAGCCGGTTGCTGCGCGAGCAATACAGCGGCCGAGGCCTCATCCAGGTCCAGGAAGCCGACATGAGCGCCCTGGGCCAGGAAATGCTCGACAATGCCGGCGCCGATACCCGAAGCGCCGCCTGTCACCAGAACACGCCGACCTTCAAGACTGGGATAGTTCGCGAAGCGGCCGTTCATGAGATGCTTGTCCTCAGAAAATCTTGTCGAGAAGATCGCCCAATGGGCCGTGGCTTTTGGGTTTCACCAAAGGCGTGCTGCCATTGGCGGGGCTGAGGCCAAGCGCCGCATTCTTCTGCAAGCGTTGGGCCTCTCCCTTGGCATCGACAAGGGCCGGTTTCGCGACTGGCCGGCCGAATGGGTCAAGGCGGTTGCCAAGCGTCTGGCTCTTGGCATCCTTGACTGCCTGGACATCGATCTGCTGGCGGATATTGGCGGGCGCAGCCGGGCCTGCCTCACCCACGAAGGCCTGGTCGCCGGCTGTATTGGGTGCGCCGCCCGCCAGAGAGGCACCGCCCAGCATGGCGCTTTCGGCCTGCACGGGGATGGTTACTTCCTGCGGGCGCGGCGCGCCCGGGGTGGGCGCCGGCAGATCGGCTGCGGCCGAATTCAAGTCCGGCGGCATGGAAAGCTGGCTCTGCGTGGTCACCAGAAACTCGTCCGGCGGATCTCGCTGAAGGCCAAGCGTCTGCATGGTACCGCTGGAACAGCCCGCCAGCATCAGCGGCGCCACAAACAGCGTCCACCGCATTATTGTCATCCTGGGCATGCGTGCGTCCCTCAGCCGCGATTCTTGGCACCCGAGGCGGTCGCATCCGACCGGCCGGGTAGTAGGTTGTCGATCACCAGCGCGGCGACCCCGCACACGATGGCGGCGTCAGCCACGTTGAAAACATACCATGAATAACCGAAGGCATGTGCCTGGATGAAATCGACCACGGCGCCGTAATGCAGCCGGTCGGCGACATTGCCAAGAGCCCCCCCTGCAATTGCGCCGACAGGGAGTGCGATTATCAGGCGCTGGGTGCGCGTGAGCCATATGGCCAGCACGATCACGACCGCCAGCGCGAAGACCGCCAGCGCCAGATGGGCAAAATTACTGTTGCCGGTCAGCAGGCCGAAGGTGACGCCCCGGTTCCAGACCATGGTGAAATTCAAAACCGGCAGAATCACGACCTGTCCGATCTCGGGCAGATGCAGGCCATGCAGCACCCACCACTTGCTGCCCTGATCGGCGGCCAGCACCACGATAGCGGTGACAAGGCCACTCAGCACGACGGAGAGGCGCATAAGCCTCAGCCCGCCGTCTGGCAGGTGAGGCCGGACGCCACGGCATCGGTGCAGCGCAGGCAAAGCTTCGTCGTTCCGTCCACTTCCGGCAGCACGCGCCAGCAGCGGGCGCATTTCTCGCCCGACGCGACGGTTGCTTCCGCCGTAATGGAATCGGCCGTCGTGAGACTAACGGTCGAGACGATCAGCATATCGGCCCAATCGGCTGCCGACAGCAGCGTGTCGGTGTCGGCAGGGAAGCCAAGGGTGACATCGGCCTGTAGCGAGGCGCCGATCTGACCGCCCTGGCGCATGGCTTCCAGCTTGGTCGTGCCCAGCCGGCGGATATCGCGCAGGCGCGTCCATTTCTCGGCCAGGGCCTCGTTGCGCCATTCCGCCGGGATCGTCGGGAATTGCCGGGTATGAACGCTCGTCTCCGTGCCGAAGCGCGTCTGCCAGGCTTCCTCGGCCGTGAAGACCAGAACCGGGGCCAGCCAGGTGGCGAGGCAGCGATGCAGCTGATCCAGCACGGTGCGGACGGCACGGCGGCGCAGGCTGTCCGGCCGGTCGCAATACAGCGCATCCTTGCGGACATCGAAGTAATAGGCCGACAGATCGGTCGCGCAGAAATGGTGGATGGCGGGATAGACGCCGGTCCAGTCATGGCTTTCGACCGCACCGCGCAGCAGGCTGTCCAGTTCCGACAGGCGGTGCAGAACCCAGCGCTCCAGCTCAGGCAATTCGTCGTAAGGCAGGATTTCGCTGTCGGTGAAACCGTCCAGGCTGCCCAGCAGCCAGCGCAGCGTATTGCGCAGGCGGCGATACAGCTCGCCCTGCTGCTTGAGGATTTCCGGCCCAATGCTGAGATCGTCCCGCGCATCGGAGGACATCACCCAAAGCCGTAGAATATCGGCGCCATATTTCTCGATGACGTCCTGCGGCTCGACCCCGTTGCCCAGCGACTTGGACATCTTGCGGCCCTGCTCGTCGACCAGGAAGCCGTGCGTCAGCACCGCCTTGAAGGGCGCGACGCCACGGGTGCCGACAGCTTCGAGCAGCGAGGAATGGAACCAGCCGCGATGCTGATCCGAGCCTTCCAGGTAAAGATCGGCCGGCCAGGGCATGCCGCGCGCTTCCAGCACGAAAGCATGGGTGGACCCGCTTTCGAACCAGACATCGACGATGTCGCGGACCTGCTCATACTGGGTCGCGTCATATTCATTGCCGAGGAAATCCGAGGCCGGGCGGGCGTACCAGGCGTCCGCGCCCTCGGTTTTGAAGAATTCGACGACGCGGGCCATGACGGCGGGGTCACGCAGCGGCTCGCCCGTGCGGCGATCGACGAAGATGGCGATCGGCACGCCCCAGGCGCGCTGGCGGCTGACGCACCAGTCCGGCCGGCCGGCGACCATGCTGCCGATGCGGTTGCGGCCCTGTTCGGGGATGAATTTCGTGGCCGCGATGGCGGCCAGCGCTTTGCCGCGAATATCCTCGGGTCCGTCCATGCGGATGAACCATTGCGGCGTCGCGCGGTAGATGACCGGCGCCTTGGACCGCCAGGAATGCGGATAGGAATGAACCAGCACATTCCGGTGCAACAGGCCCCCGGCGGCTTCCAGCGCGGCGCAGACAGGGTCTGCCGCCTTGAAGACGTGAAGGCCGGCGAATAGCGGCACCCAGGCATTATAGGTGCCGTCATCGCCCACCGTATCCGGCACTTCCAGCCCATGGGCGCGACCCAGGATGAAGTCATCCTCGCCATGCGTCGGGGCGGTATGGACGAAGCCTGTGCCGGCCTCCGTCGTCACATATTCGGCCGGCAGCATCGGCACGTCATAATCGTAGCCCTGGCCGCGCAGCGGATGCGCCGTGATGGCACCGGCCAGATCCTCGCCCTTGAAGCTGCCGAGCTTGGTATAGCCGGCGATGCCGGTTTCCTTGGCAAAAGCTTCCAGCAGGGCTTCCGCGACCAGCAGGCGTTCGCCCGGCTTGGCCCGAGCGCCCTCAGCGGCCTCGGTGACTTCAATGAAAGAATAATCGATCTCGGGGCCATAGGCGATGGCGCGGTTGGCCGGCATCGTCCAAGGCGTTGTCGTCCAGATGATGATCGAACTGCCGGCGATTTCGGCGGGGCCGCCCGAGATGACGGGAAAGCGCACCCAGATCGTGACGCTCTTGTGGTCGTGATATTCGATCTCAGCCTCGGCCAGGGCCGTCTTCTCGACCGGGCTCCACATGACGGGACGCAGGCCGCGATACAGCGCGCCGTTCATCAGGAAACGGCCGATTTCGGCGGCGATGGCGGCTTCGGAGGTGAAGTCCATCGTGGCATAGCGGTTCTGCCAGTCGCCGAGCACGCCCAGGCGCTTGAATTCCTCGGCCTGGATGGCCAGCCATTTTTCGGCATAGGCGCGGCATTCGGCGCGGAATTGCAGGACCGGGATTTCGTCCTTGTTGCGGCCGGCCTTGCGGTGGCCTTCCTCGACCTTCCATTCGATCGGCAGGCCGTGACAGTCCCAGCCGGGAATATAATGAGCATCGAAACCGGCCATCTGATGGGCGCGGTTGATGGCGTCCTTCAGAACCTTGTTGAGCGCGTGACCGAGATGAAGATGGCCGTTCGCATAGGGCGGGCCGTCATGCAGGACGAAGGGGGTCTTGCCCTTCGATTCCCCACGCACCTGGTCCCACAATTTGGTCTCGGCCCAGGCCGCCAGCATGCCGGGCTCGCGCTTTGGCAGGTCGCCCTTCATCGGAAAACCTGTTCGCGGCAGGAAGACGGTCTTCCGATAATCGGGAGCCTGATCCTTAGGCGCAGCGGCGTCTGGTGTCTGTGTCACGGTATCGCTCATGGCGGCGGTATGGCCGAATTCCGGGGTGAATGCGAATCTGGAAAGTGATCAGGAAATCTGGGTCTGGGCGGCAGCGGCATCCGCCAGGCATTCCGCGCAGGTGCCCTCGATTTCGACTGTGGCGCCGGCCGGGCGGAAGCCTTGCGCCTGGGCGGCCGCGTCGATCGCGGTGCGGATGCGGTCGTCGGTAATTTCGAACACGCGCCGGCAATGCGTGCAGATTAGGAACTGAATGGCCTCGATGCCTTGGGCATGGCCGTGGCTATGGCCGCAGGGACTTGCCGATTGCAGCATATGGGCGCAGCCGACAAAGGCGGATAGCCGCTCGATCTTATGGACGAGACCCTGTGCGGTCAGGAATTCCAGCGCGCGATAGACGGTGGGCGGCGCCGTGGGCTTGCCATCCACCCGCATCCGGTCAAGCAGGTCATAGGCGCCGGAGGGACGTGGACTGTCCAGAATCAGTCCCAGCACCTGCCGGCGCTGCTCCGTCAACCGCTGGTGGCGGCTGACGCAGAAGGCTTCGGCACTGTCCAGCAGCCGTTCTGTATCCGGGGTAAAGGTGGTGGCGCCCATGACGGCCTAGTTCAATCGGCTTGGGGGCGACCGTCAACCGCTGCGGCTGCCGGTCTCCCCTGGCCAAGCTGCGGGCCAGATATCAGCCCACCTTGCGCCGGCGTGTGGTGCTGGCGGTGCGGGTGGCGCGGAAGCTGGGAAGCCACCATTCGATCGGCTGGTCGTCCTCAGGCGCTTCGGCATCATCGGCATCGATAGCCGCCTTCTTGGCGGCGCGCTTGTCCACCGGTTTTTCCGCAGCTGCGGCCGCCAATGCCGCTTTCGCGGCGGCCTTGGCCGAAAGCTTCGGGGGACGGGCGGGCGGCAGGTCGGGCTCGATATCCGGCTCGGCTTCAAAGCCAGCATCGTCTTCGGCGTCGAGCACAACCGGCTTGCGGGCGCGGCCGGCACGGCGCACGGGCGCGTCCGGTGTCAGGTCACCGAATAGGTCGGTCTTCGGCACGGCTGCCTGGGTTGCTACGGCAAGGGCCGACCTTGCGGCTGCCGTCTCGGCTTCCAGATCGCTGACCCGGCGTTCCAGCACCGAGAGCGCGAGAGCGGCTTCGGCTTCGCGGCGCTCGGCCTGCTGGCGCGCTTCCTGATCGGCGATGCGCAGCACCTCGATCTTGCCGCGCGCTTCGCGTTCCACGCGCAGGCGTTCCTCGAATGCCATCTCGGCATGCGCAACTTTGGTTTTTAAAGACTGAATATTAAGGTTTGCTTCATCAAGCGCACGTTCGGCGCGCTGGCGATTGTTCCGCTCGTCCCGCAGTTCCGACGTCAAGGTCTGCACGCGGTTTTCGCCACCGTTTTCGGTTTCCCGGCCACGGTTGAGCATGACAACGGGGACGTCACCGTCCTGCGCGAAGCGACGGCGCTGCGGGCGAGACCCGTCATGCGGCGCATTCTGCTGCGGCGTGTGATTTTGCGGACCGCCGCTGAGACCGGCGGTCGCTGGGCGGCCCGATCCGGTCAGGCCGAGCGCGAGGCGCATACGCGCTTCTGCTGCGTCGATAGCCTCAGTGGGCTGGTCAATATTAAGCTTCTGGGACGGCATTGTGACTCTGTAAATTGGACTTATTCAGCGTTTTAACGCGGGCGACATAGATGCTTATCTGACACGGTTGTAATGTGTCCGGGCATTTCGCCGATTCGTGTATCTATTACTTGTAAGGAAACCGACCGAAATGCAAGTCGCTTAAGCGTCAAAAATAGAAATTTTCGCTTTCGGACGATGACAGTATAGGACAAGTCCCCGCTGGGCCCGGAGCCCGCTTCGGTCAAGTTTGCGAGATTAATACAAAAGACATAGGTCTGATTAGCGATTTTATAAAATTCGAAACCGTATCGATTTAGCGATAAGTAAAAGCCGCAATCAAAACGTCACGGCTTTTTAGATCGCCTCGCTCTCTGTCTTCAGTCGTACAAGAAGCTGATCCACTATAGCTGCAAAGGCGAGGCCAGCGTCGCTTTGCGGTGCTTCGCTGACCACGGGGGTTCCGGCATCCGACAGCGCGCGCACTTCCGCCAAGAGCGGGATTTCGCCCAAAAAGGCCTGACCCAAGGTTTTCGCCTCGGCGCGCGCGCCGCCATGGCCGAAAATATTGGTCTGATGACCGCAATTCGGGCAGCAGAAATAGCTCATGTTTTCAATAAGGCCGAAGATCGGGATTTCGACTTTCTCGAACATTTTCACCGCGCGCCGCGCATCGATCAGCGCGATATCCTGCGGCGTGGATACGATAACGGCGCCGGTTACTTTCGCCTTCTGTGACAAGGTCAGCTGAATGTCGCCGGTACCGGGCGGCAGATCGACGACGAGGACATCAAGCTCGCCCCATTCGACTTGTGCCAGAAATTGCTGGACCGCTCCCATGATCATGGGGCCGCGCCAGATCATGGCGCTGTCCTCCTCGACCAGAAAACCCATCGACATGGCTTTGATGCCCCAGGCCTCGACCGGCATCAGCCGGTCGCCGCGCACGTCCGGCTTGCGGTTCGCACCCAGCATGCGCGGCAGGCTGGGGCCATAGATATCGGCATCCATCAGCCCGACACGCAGACCGGCGCGGGCCATCGCCACGGCCAGATTGACTGATACGGTTGATTTGCCGACACCGCCCTTGCCTGACCCGACCGCGATGATATGCGCGACCCCCGGTATGGGCTGCGGCTTCGGGGCCGGCGGGCGGTTGGCGCCGCCATGCGAATGAGGGCCATGCGCATGGCCCGTTGGCGCGGCAGGCGCCGCGGCGCTCTCCTGGCCGGTGCGATGGGCCGTCAGCACCACGGTTGCGTTGCGCACGCCCGGCAGGCGGGCGATGGCCGCTTCCGCCGCGCGGCGCGCCTGTTCCAGACTGCCGGCGCGGGCGCGATCGACGCCGAGCGTGACCTGCACCAGACCGTCCCGCACCGCGATCCCGTCCAACTGCGTGCTGCCCAGCAATTCGCCCTTTGTGTCTTCGGCCTGGAATGCGGTGATCAGGCGGCGGGTGGCAGCGGCAAGAGCATCGTCATGTTCGGCCATGGGGGTCATTCCAGGGTTGATCGTCCGAGCGGCGGGGGCGGTGATGAGATCATGGTTTTTCCCGTCTCATCTCGTCGCGCTTGTGATCATGCGCTCGCACGCGCACAATCCCCCTTCACGTCATCTCTGTCCACCGGATGAGCTAACCAGACCCATGCGCGCCCTTCTGCTCGCTTCCGCGGCCCTGTTTCTGGGCGCTGCCCCGCTTGCCACGGCGCATGATGTGCCGACCGGATTCGCAGACCTCGCGGCGCAATTGCTGCCGTCGGTGGTCAATGTCGCCAGTACCCAGGCGGGCAGTCCCGATAGTAATGCGACCTCCGGCGGCGGCGGTTCGTCCGCGCCGGACGGCCAGCCGTCCCCTGACGGCGGCGCCACGAATGGCGCGGATAATCCGGGCAATGACGACAGCGGGCAGGGGGCCGGCAGTCCGCCGGCGCCTGCCGCCTCCGCCATCGACAAGAGCTTCGAGCAGTTCCTGCACAATACGCAGGGGCCGGGCAGCCCGGACGCGACCGCGAGCGGCAGCGAGATGCAAAGCCTGGGCTCCGGCTTCATCATTGACCCCTCCGGCCTGATCGTGACGAATAATCATGTCATCGACGGCGCCCAGAGCATGAGCGTGATCCTGTCCGATGGCACGGCCCTGCCGGCGACGCTGGTCGGGCGGGATACGCAGAACGATATCGCGCTGCTGCGCGTGCATCCCAATCATCCGCTGAAAGCCGTGCATTTCGGCCCGTCGCGCATGGCGCGCATCGGCGACTGGGTGATCGCGATCGGCAATCCCTACGGCTTGGGCGGCACCGTCACCGCCGGCATCATCAGCGCCCGGGGCCGAGACCTGCAAGAAGACGGGTCCAGCGACTATATCCAGACGGATGCCGCCATCAATCGTGGCAATTCCGGCGGTCCGCTGTTCGACATGCATGGCAATGTCATCGGCATCAATACCGCCATCTACTCGCCCTCCGGCGGGTCCGTGGGCATCGGTTTCGCCATTCCCTCGGACGAGGTTTCGGCCGTCGTCAATCAGTTGGAGCTATACGGCAAGCCAAGGCGCGGCTGGATCGGCGCCCAGGTGCAGTCGGTAACGCCCGATATCGCAACCTTGCTGAAAATGCCGGACGCCAATGGCGCGGTCATCGGCACCGTCGCGACCGACAGTCCGGCGGCCAAAGCCCATCTCAGGCCCGGCGACGTCATCCTGACCTTCGATGGCCATCCGGTCAGCGACATGAAATCCCTACCGCGTCTGGTGCAGGAAAGCCCGGTGGGACAACCGGCGGAGGTCGATTACTGGCGCGACGGGCATGAAGCGGTCGCCAATCTGACGGTGACGGACGAGCCTGCGTCCTCCGCCCCGGCTGCCGCGCCGAAGGTGCCGTCACCCGCGCCGGCGCCGCCCGCGCCGGTTACCGGCCTGGGTCTGACGCTGTCGGATGTGACGCCGGCGCTTGCCAGCAAATACAATATCGCCGCCGATACGCATGGCGTGGTGATTACCGCCGTGGCGCCGAACAGCGTCGCGGCCCGCCAGGGTCTGGCGGCGGGGGATGTCATCCTTCAGCTCGGCGGCAAGCCGGTTCTGCATTTGCGGGATTTTCTGGACGAAATCGCCGGCATGCGCAGCGATCACGAGACCGAAGTTCTGCTGCTGGTGCAGGGATCGGACGAGACGCAGTGGATCAGCCTCGACGGCGGCTGGACCGGCTAATCCGTATATAATTTGTCGTCCGCGCATGTGCTGCGCGGACGACAACAGAGAGCGGCCAATCAGGCTTCCAGATCGGCATCCCAATACAGGAAGTCGAGCCAGGTCTTGTGCAAGTAATCCCGTGTCGCGTGGCGCTTGGCAAATTCGTCGATCTGATGCGGTGACGGCTCGTAGGGCGAGCGCAGCAGCCGCAGGCCGCTTTCGGACAGCGACTTGCTGCCTTTGAACAGATTGTCACGCTGGCAGCAGGTGACGACATTGTGCCAGACGGTGGTGCCACCCCGGCAGCGAGGAATGACATGGTCGAAGGTCAATTCCTTCGCCGTCAGGCTGTCGCCGCAATATTGGCAGCGGAATCCGTCGCGCAGAAAGACATGATAACGGGTGAAGGCCACATGCTTGCGCTTGTGATAGCGCTTGAGGGCCACGACGGATGGAATGGGAAAGCTTTGATTGGCGGACCGGACCTCGGTCTCATAATTAATGACCGGACTGACCCGGTCTTGCAGCACCGCGACCAAAGCGTCCTGCCAGGGCCAGACGGATAGCGGTCCCCAACTGAGCGGCTGCATATCCGCATTGAGCACGAGGGTCTGCAGTCCGGCTGGGGATTGGCTCACCGGATGGCCCTCGCAGCAGAGATGGTACGGTCAGGGACAGGAAGGATGTCCTCGAACCAGAGCGTGTTTAGGCGTCTAGCCATAAGCCGATCGTCGCTCCTTCAAGAGCGACCACATCTGGTCGGGAAAAGCCAAGGATCGAACCAAATATGGTACGCCGCTGAATTCCTGACGCGACTATTGCAAAGGCTGCCGGTCTCGGCAAGCGTCTCTGCCATTGTGTCATGGGGGATTCATCTGGCATGCCGCGCCAGGCGCCCCTTAACCTTGGGAAAATGCCCCCGCCAAAACGCGCGCGCCGGCGGTAATGCCCGCATTGTCAATGGCATGACCCAAACCGGGCTCGATCAGAAGCTCCGTCGGCACCTGCTGCCGCTTCAGAACCTCGGCTGCCATGCGCGAGAATTCGACCGAGACGACATTGTCCGCGTCGCCATGCACCAGCAGTACCGGCGGCCGGCTGACAATCTCCTCGGCCAAAGCCTCGGGGTCGAGCAGGATGCCGGCATAGGCGAGGATGGCGCGCGGCGGCACGATGCGGCGCAGGCCCGTGAACAGGGACATCATGGCGCCCTGGCTGAAGCCAAGGAGCGCGTAGTCAGTCTCGGGGATTTTATGCTCGGCCAGGGTCTCGTCCAGAAAACGGTCAAACACCGGGCGGGTGCGGCGCACACCGGCCGCCATGGCCGCCGGGCTCCAGTCGCGCAGGCTGAACCATTGCCGCGCATGAACCCCTTCTTCCGGGGAGACGAGGTCGCAGGGTTCCGGCGCGTGCGGCGCCACGAACAGCGCATGGGGCAGGGCCGGTGCCAGAACCGGCGCGAGCGGAATGAGATCGTCGCCATTCGCTCCAAGGCCGTGGCAGATAACGACCAGTTGCCGGGGTGCGCCGCCCGCCGCTGGGCCGAAGCTCGGTGCCGTCAGATGCGCCATTCTGTCCTCCCAGTGCCTGTCATCAGGCTTCGATGCTACAGCAAACGGCTGCTGATCCGAGCCCCTATGCCATGCACAAGCCCGCTACCAACACCATGACGGTGACGCGTTTCGCGCCCAGCCCCACGGGCTATCTGCATCTGGGCCATGCCTGTGCGGCGCTGACGGCCTGGACGCGGGCGCGGGACGCCGGCGGCCGGTTTCTGCTCAGGATCGAAAATATCGACGCGACGCGCTGCCGCCCGGAATACGAAGCAAGCATTCTGGACGATATGACTTGGCTCGGCCTGGACTGGGACGGGCCTGTGCGCCGCCAGCAGGACCATCTGCCCGACTATCAGGTCGTCTTGGACAAGCTGCGGGGACAGGGCCTGCTCTATCCCTGTTTCTGCACCCGCGCCGATATCGCGCGGGAAGTGGCGGTTTCCACCCAGGCACCGCATGGGCCAGATGGGCCGGTCTATCCTGGCACCTGCGCTGGGCTGTCGCTGGCCGAGGCTGAGGATCGCGTTGCGGCAGGACAGGCCCATGCCTGGCGGCTGCGCACGGGCGCCGCCCATGCTCGCTTCGGCAAACTGGATTATCAGGAGGAAGGCCTGGGCCGCGTCATCTGCCGGCCGGAGGCGTTCGGCGATGTCGTGCTGGCGCGGAAGGATTGTCCTGGCAGCTATCATCTTTGCGTCTGCCATGACGATGCTGTCCAGGGCGTGACTTTGGTGACGCGCGGGGAGGAATTGCGGCTGGCGACCGATATTCACCGGCTGATCCAGGCGCTGATGGATTGGCCTGTGCCTGACTACGCACATCACGCCCTGCTGACGGATGCGCAGGGGGCGAAACTGTCGAAACGGGATGGGGCTTTGTCGCTGCGCGCCTTGCGCGCGGAAGGCATCGGCCCGGCGGAAGCCTTCCGCCGGGCCGGAATAGAGGCGGCGTTCAGCCGGCCTGCATAGGCTTTACGCGCCGCATGAGCAGCAGGCCGAGACCGGCCGACAGCACGAAGAGCACGACCGCAAGCACGATCTGCGTTGTGTGTGAAACTTGAACGCCGCTGCCCAGCAGGGCAAAAACCAGGGTCTGCGGCACATAGCCGATGGCCGAGGCGATCAGAAATGCCGGGGCGCTGACCGAGGACAGGCCTGCGAGCAGGCTCAGCAAAACGTTATTGCCGATGGGCAATAACCGGAGCGTCAGCGATGCCGTGAACGGCTGTGCGCTCAACCGGTCATCCAGCTTCGCCAGACGTTTGCCGATGCGCCCCCGCACCCAGTCGCGCGCGATGGCGCGAGCCCAGTAGAAATCGGCGACGCAGCCCAGAATCTGCGCCACCATCGCCAGCGCCAGACCCATCTTCAGCCCGAAAGCATAGCCGCCGGCAAAGGCGACCGCCTGGCGCGGCAGGCCGGCCGCCGTCAGCAGCGCGCCGCCGAGGACGAAGATCACCTCGCCCTCGATGCCATGGCCCATCACGTAATGCGCGAAAAGACCGCCCTTCACGCCACCGGCCAGGGTTTTCAGAACGACACCGGCGACGACCAGACCCAGTGCCAGACCCAGCGGCTTGACGAAGAGCTTCCAGGGTTCCGGTCGCCGTCCCGGTAAAGCGGAATGGGAGGATATGGCACTCATGTGTTCAGCTCCCCGGACAGGTCAACGTTCTGGCCCGAGCTTGTGGTCTCGACCGGACGGCGGGCGATTGCAGCGACAGGCGGTTCGATGATCTGACCATCAATCTGCGGGCCGCGCCAGCGGCGCTGCAGCCAATACATGCCGGCCAGATCGACGATGCCAACTTTCAGCCTTTGCCAATTGTTGTAGTTGGAGACGCCTTCCATCCGGTGGCGGTGGTTCACAGCCACCGAAATCACGCGCCCGCCCTGGCGGATGAACAGCGCCGGCAGGAAGCGATGCATATGGTCGAAATGCGGAATGTCGATGAAGGCGTCACGGCGGAAGACTTTCAGACCGCAGCCCGTGTCAGGCGTATCGTCCTTCAGGATCGAGGCGCGAACCTTATTGGCGATGCGCGAGCCGTAGCGCTTGGCCGAGGTATCGCGGCGCTTCTGCCGCCAGCCGGCGATCAGGATCGGGCCGCCGCCGCTGCGTTCCTCGGTCTGGGCGCGGGCCAGCATTTCCGGAATGCTGGCGGGGTCATTCTGGCCGTCACCGTCCAGCGTCGCGATCCAGGTGCCGCGTGCATGCTTGACGCCGGTGATGACGCCGGCACTCTGGCCGCAGCTGTTCTTGTGCCGGATGATGCGCAAGGGTGCGCCTTCGGCCAGCGCCTGACGCAGACGGGCCGGCGTCTCGTCCGTGCTGCCGTCGTCGACATAGACGATTTCATAGGAAATACCCGAAAGTGCCGCGCGGATTTCACCGATCAGCGGCAGGATATTGGGGGCTTCGTTGCGCACGGGCACGACGACGGAGATCAACGGGCCGTCATTAAGCGGCGTCAATGACGAACCAAACAGCTGCGCCTCGGTCATAACCCGTCTCCTTGCTCTTCGGTGGCAGATCGTGTGGGTAGCGCCGTTTGGCTACCCACACCATCCATCACATGAGCAAGCACCCAAGAAATGGTCACATCATGGCTGACTTTGCCATCATTCAGGCAAGGTGATGGATCGTCAGCTGGTGCGGTCCACCCGGTTTCCAATCGCGGCCTGGGCAGCCGCCAGACGCGCCACCGGCACCCGATATGGGCTGCAGGACACGTAATCGAGCCCGGCTTCCTGGCAAAAGGCGATGGAGGACGGGTCGCCGCCATGCTCGCCACAGATGCCGAGCTTGAGGCCGGGCTTCGTCTGCCGCCCTTTTTCTGCCGCCATCTGCACCAGAAGCCCGACGCCATCACGGTCAAGTGACACGAAGGGATCTTTTTCATAGATGCCGTTGTCGACGTAATGCGGCAGGAATTTACCGGCATCGTCGCGCGACAGGCCATAGACGGTCTGTGTCAGGTCATTGGTGCCGAAGCTGAAGAAATCGGCGCTTTTCGCGATTCTGTCGGCCAGCAGGGCGGCGCGCGGCAGCTCGATCATGGTGCCGACCTGATAGGCGATGCTCTGCCCCTTGTCGGCGAAGACGGCTGCCGCCGCTTTGTCGACCAATGCCCGTGTGATTTCCAGCTCGCGCGGCGCACCGACGAGCGGAATCATGATTTCCGGCACCGGAGCCGCGCCGGTTTCCGCCGCCACAGCCAGCGCCGCCTCGAAAATCGCCTGAGCCTGCATCTCATAGATTTCAGGATAGGTGATGCCCAGGCGGCAGCCGCGATGGCCCAGCATGGGATTGGCTTCCGAGAGATCGGCCGCCCGGCGCTGGATGGTGGCGAAATCGACGCCGAGGGCCGCCGCGATTTCTGCCAGTTCCTGGTCGCCATGCGGCAGGAATTCATGCAGCGGCGGGTCGAGCAGGCGGATGGTCACCGGCAGGCCGGCCATGATGCGGAAGAGCGAGATGAAGTCGCCGCGCTGGAAGGGCAGTAGCTTCGCGACCGCCTTGCGGCGGCCATCCTCGTCACCCGCCATGATCATCTGGCGGACGGCGCCGATCCGCTCGGGATCGAAGAACATATGCTCGGTGCGGCAAAGGCCGATGCCTTCGGCCCCAAACTTTTTCGCCGTCTCGGCGTCGAGCGGCGTTTCGGCATTGCTGCGCACCTTCAGCGTGCGGACCGCGTCCGCCCAGCCCATCATAGTGCCGAAATGGCCGGAAACCTTGGGCTCGATCATCTGCACATAGCCGATGAAGACCTCGCCGGTCGCACCGTCGATGGTGATGGCCTCGCCGGCCCGCACCATGCGGCCGCCAGCGGAAAGGGTCTGTGTGCCGTAATCGACGGCGACGCCGCCGGCGCCGGACACGCAGGGGCGGCCCATGCCGCGCGCCACGACCGCCGCATGGCTCGTCATGCCGCCGCGCGTCGTCAGAATGCCGCGCGCCGCATGCATGCCGTGGATATCCTCTGGGCTGGTCTCGACCCGCACGAGAATCACCGCTTCGCCCTTCTGCGCCCGCATCTCGGCTTCATCGGCCGAGAAGACGACGATGCCGGATGCCGCACCGGGCGAGGCCGGCAGGCCGCGCGACAGCAGGGTGCGTGGTGCATCGGGGTTCAGCATCGGATGCAGCAACTGGTCGAGCGCCGCTGGATTGACGCGCATCAGCGCCTCGTCCCGCGTGATCAGGCCGGATTCCGCCATTTCCACCGCAATGCGCAGAGCGGCGGTTGCTGTGCGCTTCCCGTTCCGCGTTTGCAGCATGTAGAGCTTGTTGCTCTGCACGGTGAATTCGATGTCCTGCATATCCTTATAGTGCTGTTCCAGTTTTTCCCGGACCGTCAGCAGCTCCGCATAGGCGGCGGGCAGGGCCTGCTCCATGCTGACCTCGCCGGGTTTGGCGCGCGCTTGGGACAGCGGCTGTGGCGTGCGAATGCCGGCGACGACATCCTCGCCCTGCGCATTGACCAGGAATTCGCCATAGAAGACGTCCTCGCCGGTCGAGGGGTCACGCGTGAAGCACACGCCGGTGGCGCAATCGGCGCCCCTATTGCCGAAGACCATGGCCTGCACATTCACCGCCGTGCCCCAATCGGCCGGAATGTCATGCAGGCGGCGATAGGTGATGGCGCGCTGGTTCATCCAGCTGCCGAAAACCGCGCCGATGGCCCGCCACAGCTGATCCTCGGGCGATTGCGGAAAGGGCTTGCCGGTTTCCGTCTCGACCAGCAGGAGATATTCTGCGACGACTTCCTGCCATTGCGCGGCGGTCAGCGCCGTATCCTCCACGACGCCGGCATCGATCTTGGCCTGTTCGATGATTTCCTCGAACCGGTGATGATCGACGCCGAGGACGACGCTGCCGAACATCTGGATGAAGCGGCGGTAGCTGTCCCAGGCGAAGCGGGCATCGCCAGAAGCAGAAACGAGACCGCGAACGGTCTCGTCATTCAGGCCAAGATTGAGAACGGTGTCCATCATGCCGGGCATGGACACCCGGGCGCCGGAGCGGACGGAGACCAGCAGGGGCTTGGCCGGGTCTCCGAATGTCAGCCCGACCGCGTCTTCGACGCGGGCCAGAGCGTCAGTGACCTGGGCTTGCAGGTCGGCAGGATAATGCCGTCCCGCGCTATTGAAAGCGGTGCAGACCTCGGTGGTGATCGTGAACCCCGGTGGCACCGGCAGGCCGATACTGGCCATTTCGGCCAGATTGGCGCCCTTGCCGCCCAGAAGGTTTTTCATGCCGGCGCGGCCTTCGTTAGCCTCCGCGCCGAAATTGTAGACCCACTTGGTGGTCACATCGCTCATTCAGACGGCCCCTGTTGTCTCCAGCCTTGAGAAATCGGCTGATTGATCGGTCAGGGATCTTAGCCGTTTGAGGAGTGCGAGGCGATTCGTTCTTGTGGCGGGGTCGTCTGCATTCACGGTCACTTTATCGAAAAACTCATCGACCACAGGCCGAAGTTCCGACAATTGCGTCATTGCGAGCGAGAAATTTTCTTCCCTCAGCGCTTTTGTGACTTGAGCTGTTGCGCTTTCAAGCGCGGCCGCCAGAGCAATCTCCGCCTCATCCGACAAAAGCGCGGTGTCGACGGCAAGATCGCCGAGCGCAGCCTTTTTTTCCTCGGCGCGCAGAATATTCGCGGCCCGGCGGTAGCCGGCGAGCAGGTCCGTGCCTTCCGGCGTGCCGAGCAGGGCTTCCACCGCATCGGCGCGAGCCAGCAGACGGGTCAGATCATCGTCATTGGCGGCGGCGAAGGCGGCAGCCAGAACGTCATGCCGGCGGCCTTCCGTACGCAGCTGCACGCGCAGGCGTTCGATGATGAAGGCGAGGACGTCTTCGGTCAGGCCTGCATTCTCATCGACGACTCCGTCGAAAAGCGTCTGCGCCTGAGCGAGCAGTTGGCGCAGGGACAGACGGAGACCGTTTTCGCGGATGATGCGGATGATGCCAAGCGCCGCACGGCGCAGCGCGTAAGGATCGCCAGAGCCGCTAGGCTTTTCACCGATACCGAAGAAGCCAACCAGAATTTCGATCTTTTCGGCCAGCGCGACGGCGATGGAGACGGGCGCGGTCGGCACCGCGTCGCCCGGGCCTTTCGGCTGGTAATGCTCGCGGATGGCGGCGGCAACCGCTTCGCTCTCGCCGTCATGCAGGGCGTAATAGCCGCCCATGACCCCCTGAAGCTCCGGGAATTCGCCGACCATGCCGGTGGTGAGATCAGCCTTGGCGAGTTCCGCCGCGCGCTGGGCTTCCGTTGCGTCGGCGCCGATGGCTTGCGCGATGACCGGGGCCAGGGCCTTCAGCCGTGCGACGCGGGCGGACTGGCTGCCGAGTTTCGCGTGAAACGTCACCTTCTCCAGCGCCGGCAGGCGGGAGGCAAGGGTCTGCGCCCGGTCCAGATCCCAGAAATGCCGGGCGTCGGACAGGCGCGCGCGCAGCACGCGCTCATTGCCGTGGATGATCGCCTCGCCGCCATCGGGCGCCACGATATTGGCGGCAAAGACGAAAGCCGGGGCGGGCGCGCCCTGGGCATTGGTCAGGGCGAAATAGCGCTGGTTGACGCGCATGGAGACCTGCCGGACTTCGGGGGGCAGGCCCATGAAGTCGTCATCGATGCGGCCCAGCAGGGCCACCGGCCATTCCACCAGACCGGCGACTTCGTCCAGCAGGCCTTCATCCGGCACGATGCTGTAGCCGGCTTCCGCCGCGCGGCCAGCGATGCCGTCGGCCACCACTTGGCGGCGTTCGGCGAAATCGGCGAGCACATGCGCCGCGCGCAGTTTGCTCAGATAATCCGCCGTACCGGTAATGGTGATGGCGCCGGGGGAGAGGAAGCGGTGGCCTTCGGTCTGGTCGGAAGACGCCAGTCCGTGGCCGTCATCATCACCCAAGGCGAGGTTAAACGGCACCACCTTGCCATCGAGCAGGCACAGAATCCGGCGCAGCGGGCGCACCCAGGTGAACTGGCTGGTGCCGCCCCAGCGCTGGGATTTGGGCCAGGGGAAGCGGCGCAGCAGCGCGGGCATGGCCTCCGCGATCAGGTTAGCCGCCGGGCGGCCGGGAATGGCTTTTTCGAGCAGGTAATAGCCGCCTTCCTCGCGCATATCCGCGCGATCCGCGCCGTGCTTGCGCAGGAAGCCGGCCAGCGCCTGTTCCGGCGCCCCCAGCTTCGGCCCGCGCTCGCTGACGGTGGACGCCGGCACTTCGGCCGCGATCTGGCCGGCCCAGGTAATGCGGCGGGTGCCGTAGAAGCTGCGGGTGTCGCGCGGCGCGAGGGCGGACAGTGCTTCCCCCAGCAGTCGCGCCAGGTTTTCAGCCGCCTGCGCCTGCATGCGGGCCGGGATTTCTTCCGAGAAGAGTTCGATGAGCAGTTCGGCCATGGGGGTTACTCCTGCTCTCCGGCAAGCCAGGCTTCGCAGCAGCCGCGCGCCAGGGTGCGGACGCGGCCGATATAGGCGGCGCGCTCGGTGACGCTGATGACGCCGCGCGCATCCAGCAGATTGAAGAGATGGCTGGCCTTGATGCACTGGTCATAGGCCGGCTGGGCCAATTTGGCGTTCAGCAGGGATTGGCACTCGGCCTCGGCATCCACGAAGTGCCGCGCCAGCATCTCGGTATTGGCGTATTCGAAATTATGCTTGCTGTAGTCGACCTCGGCGCGCTTGAAGACGTCGCCGTAGGTCACGCCCTGGCTGTTGAAATCGAGGTCATAGACGTTCTCGATGCCCTGGACATACATGGCCAGACGTTCCAGCCCGTAGGTCAGTTCCATGCTGGGGAGCGCGCAGGCAATGCCGCCGACCTGCTGAAAATAGGTGAACTGCGTCACCTCCATGCCGTCGCACCAGACTTCCCAGCCCAGGCCCCAGGCGCCCAGTGTCGGGCTTTCCCAGTCGTCCTCGACGAAGCGGATATCGTGACGCTCAAGATCGATGCCGATGGCCTTGTAGCTGCCCAGCAGCAGCGCCTGGGCATCCGCCGGGCTTGGCTTGATCAGCACCTGATACTGGTAATAATGCTGAAGCCGGTTCGGGTTCTCGCCGTAGCGGCCGTCGGTCGGGCGGCGGCTGGGCTGCACATAGGCCGCTTTCCAAGGCTTCGCGCCGAGCGCGCGCAAGGTCGTGGCCGGATGGAAGGTGCCGGCACCGACCTCCATGTCATAGGGCTGCAGAATGACGCAGCCCTTATCGGACCAGTATTCGTGCAGCTTGAGAATGATGCCCTGGAAGCTCAGGGGCTTGCGCGCGTTCGCGGAACTCGGGTTCATGGGCTCGCCAAGGCTTTTAAAAGGGGTTTCCCATTACGGCCCCTGCGGCCTCCCGGCAAGGCAAGGCACCATTTCAGAGGATGAGGACGGGTATGAGCGACGTGACGGCGGTGATCGGGGCCTATTACGCGGCCTTCAATGCCGGGGATAAGCAGGCTTTTCTGGATGTGCTGACCGATGACGTGGCGCATGACATCAACCAGGGCGAACGCCAGGTGGGCAAGGAGGCGTTCGGCCGTTTCGTTGACCACATGACCCGCTGCTACCGCGAGCAGCTGACGGATATGGTGATCATGGCGGGGCCGACGCCCGACCGTGGCGCGGCCGAATTCATCGTGAATGGCACCTATCTCGCGACCGACGAGGGCCTGCCCGAGGCGAACGGCCAGACCTATGTTCTGCCGGCCGGCGCCTTCTTCACGCTGCGAGACGGTAAAGTGGCGCGCATCACGAATTATTATAACCTGCAGGATTGGCTGGCCCAGGTCGGGGCGTGATTTGAACGACGGGCATTACGGCATCGTTTCCCATTTAATCGTCATGCCCGGCTTCATGCCGGGCAACTACCCGTTTGGGCGCCTCACTGGGTAGGCCCCCGGAACAAGTGTGGCCGGCTAGGCCCGGGGGCGACGGAAGTAGATGGGCGTCGAAAATTCGGTTTCTTCTGAAAAGATCGAAAGTATTCATCGCTGTAGGTTAGCCCCTGGGGACGGGGCTGCCCTGCCATATCAGTATGCTGCACCTGCGTTGACCGGGTGCAGCAGCGAGACTAGAGAGGTTCGGAACAAATCCGGCCCCAGTGCCAATTGCGCACGACATTTTTCTTCATCGCGCACAGTTGGTCAAAATAGAACGTAAGTGGAATCGCTTATGCCAGATGTGCGCGACGCATTAATGATCGGCAAGCGTAGCGACGGAAAGCTCGTGCGCCGGCCCCTGTCGCCCCATCTTCAAGTATACAAGCCCCAGGTCAGCTCCTCGACGTCGATCATCAACCGCATGACGGGCATCGCGCTCTCGGTCGGGCTGATTCTGATGGTCTGGTGGCTGGTCGCCGCCGCCAGCGGCCCCAAATCCTTCGCCGTTGCGCAAGGGTTCATCGGTTCGCCCATCGGGCTTATCCTGATGTTCGGCTGGACGCTGTCCCTTTGGTACCACTTCTTCAACGGTATCCGGCATCTGCTGTGGGATATGGGCTGGGGTTTCGAGATCAAGACCTCGCACCAGACCGCCCTCGTCGTCGTCGCCGCGACGGCCGTGATGACGGTCATCTGCTGGATCATCGGCCTGGCCGTCTGGCTCTGAGGATCAATACCCATGGCACAGAATGAGAAACTCTCCGTCACGATGCGGCGCACGCCGCTCGGGCGGGTCAAGGGTCTGGGCTCCGCCAAATCCGGCGTGCATCACTGGTGGGCCGAGCGTGTCACCTCCGTCGCGCTGATCCCGCTGACGCTGTGGTTCGTCTTCTCCGTCCTGTCGATGGCCGGTCATCCGCAGGCCGATATCGTCCATTGGGTCTCGCATCCTCTGGTCGCTGTCCTGCTTATCGCGCTGATCGTCGCGTCCTTCCATCACACGCAGCTCGGCTTGCAGATGGTGCTGGAGGATTATGTCCATGAGGAAGGCCAGCGTTTGATCTGGCTCATGGTGATGCGCGCCATCGTCTGGCTGCTGGGCCTGGCCGCTGTCCTTTCCGTCCTGAAACTCGCGATCTGAAGAGGGCGTCACGATGAACGCGATCTCGAAGCCGTCCCTCGGCGCCTATAACATCATCGACCATACCTATGACGTCGTCGTGGTCGGCGCCGGTGGCGCTGGGCTGCGCGCGACCTTGGGCATGGGCGCCGCCGGTTTGAAAACCGCTTGCGTGACGAAGGTTTTTCCGACGCGCAGCCACACCGTGGCGGCCCAGGGCGGCATCGGCGCCGCACTCGGCAATATGGGCGAGGATGACTGGCGCTGGCACATGTACGACACCGTCAAAGGGTCGGACTGGCTGGGTGACCAGGACGCCATCGAATATATGTGCCGCAACGCCATTCCGGCGATCCATGAGCTTGAGCATTTCGGCGTGCCCTTCAGCCGCACCGAGGACGGCCGCATCTATCAGCGTCCCTTCGGCGGTCATATGCAGGATTACGGCAAGCGGCCCGCCATGCGCGCCTGCGCCGCTGCCGACCGCACCGGCCACGCCATCCTGCATACGCTGTATCAGCAGAGCCTGAAGCACGAGGTTGAATTCTTCGTCGAATACTTCGCGCTCGACCTGATCATGGACGAAGACGGCTCCTGCCGCGGCGTCATGGCGTGGAATTTGGATGACGGCACAATCCACCGCTTCCGCGCGCAGACCGTTGTGCTGGCGACCGGCGGTTACGGCCGCGCCTATCAAAGCTGCACATCCGCCCATACCTGCACCGGCGACGGCAACGGCATGGTGATCCGCGCCGGCTTGCCGATGCAGGACATGGAATTCGTGCAGTTCCATCCCACCGGCATTTTTGGTGCTGGTTGTCTGATCACCGAAGGCGCGCGCGGCGAGGGCGGCTATCTCACCAATGCCGCCGGCGAGCGCTTCATGGAGCGTTACGCGCCGACCGCGAAGGATTTGGCCAGCCGCGACGTCGTCTCCCGCTCCATGACCATTGAAATCAACGAAGGCCGGGGCGTGGGTCCGAACAAGGACCATATCCTGCTGCATCTGGAGCATCTCGGCGGGGAATTGCTGCATCAGCGCCTGCCCGGCATTTCCGAGACGGCCAAGGTCTTCGCAGGTGTCGACGTGACCAAGGAGCCGATCCCGGTTCTGCCGACCGTGCATTACAATATGGGCGGTATCCCCACGAATTATCACGGCGAGGTTCTGTCCCCGACGCCGGAAGACCCCGACCGTATCGTGCGCGGCCTGATGGCCGTCGGCGAATGCGCCAGCGTTTCGGTCCATGGCGCCAATCGCCTCGGCACCAATTCGCTGCTCGATCTGGTCGTGTTTGGCCGCGCCGCCGCCCATCGCGCGGCGGAGACCATCCAGCCCGGTGCTACGCAAGCGCCGCTGCCGGCGGGCGCGGGCGAAGCCTCGCTGGACCGCTTCGACACCACCCGCAACGCGAAGGGCGGCACGCGCGTGGCCGATCTCCGTGCGGACCTGCAGCGGTCGATGCAGTCCCACGCGGCGGTTTTCCGCAATTCGGAAAGCCTTACGCTCGGCGTCGAGAAGATCCAGAAGGTCTGGAAGGGGATGGACGACATGTCCGTCTCCGATCGCAGCCTGATCTGGAATTCCGACCTTGTCGAAGCGCTGGAACTGCACAACCTGATGGGTGCCGCCATGACCACCATGGTCGGTGCCGAAGCCCGCACGGAAAGCCGTGGCGCCCAGGCGCATGACGACTTCCCGGACCGCGACGACGTCAACTGGATGAAGCACACACTCGCCTGGTGCGATGCCAAGGGCGATGTGGCGCTCGGCTATCGTCCCGTGAAAATGCAGACCCTGACGAATGAAGTCTCGGTCTTTCCGCCTCAGAAGCGCGTCTACTAAGTCGCGCGGACCGGAGCCTGGCACATGGCAGAATTTACCCTTCCGAAGAACAGCAAGGTGGTCGAGGGCCAGCGCTATAAGGCGCCGGCTGGAGCCACACGAGTTCAGGAATTCCGCGTCTATCGATGGAATCCGGATGACGAGAAGAACCCGCATGTCGATATCTACGAAATCGACCTTGATGCCTGCGGGCCGATGGTGCTGGACGCGCTGATCAAGATCAAGAACGAGGTCGACAGCACGCTGACCTTCCGCCGCTCCTGCCGTGAAGGCATCTGCGGCTCCTGCGCCATGAATATCGACGGCACCAATACGCTGGCCTGCCTCAAGCCGATCGAGGCGGTGAAGGGCCCGGTCAAGATCAACCCGCTGCCGCATATGGCGGTGGTGAAGGATCTGGTACCCGACCTGACCCAGGCCTATGCGCAGTATCGCAGCATCGAGCCCTGGCTACAGTCCGAAACCCCGCCGCCCCCCGATGGCGAGCGTCTGCAAAGCGTGGAAGAACGCGCCAAGCTGGACGGCATGTGGGAATGCATCCTGTGCTTCTGCTGCACCACAAGCTGCCCCAGCTATTGGTGGAACGGTGACCGCTACCTTGGGCCGGCCGTGCTGCTGGCCGCCTATCGCTGGATCGCCGACAGCCGCGACGAGCATACCGGGGACCGGCTGGATGCGCTGGAAGATCCCTTCAAGCTCTATCGCTGCCATACCATCATGAACTGCACCGAAACTTGCCCCAAGGGCCTGAACCCGGCCAAGGCGATTGGCGAAATCAAGAAGCTGATGGTACAGCGGCAAGGCTAAGGCTTTACCGGATCAGGTTTCTGCATGTTCAAGGGTGATATCGCGACGACCGGCGGCCGCCTGGCCGCCTGGTCCGATTCGCTGTTCGTCGACCATTCCGTCTTCCGGCTGGTCTGGTCTAACTGGGCCGAGGTAGCGCCGGGGCGGCTTTATCGCTGCAACCATCCGACTGCCTGGCGGCTGGCGGCGGCTCAGCGCAAGCTGGGCATCAAGACCGTCATCAATCTGCGGGGCAAGCGCTTCTGCGGGTCGGACGCGCTGTCGCGCGAGGCTTCCGCCCAGCTTGGGCTCAAGCATATCGACATGGCTTTCGAGAGCCGGGGTGCGCCGCATCGCGACCGTATCCTGCGCTTTTATGACATTTGCCAAAACCTGGCCGAGCCGGCGCTGATGCATTGCAAGTCCGGCGCGGATCGCACCGGCCTTGCCGCCGGCCTGTTCCTGATCTTCAACGGCGGCACCTCGAAGGACGCCTTGAACCAGCTTTCCTGGCGTTTCGGCCATTGGAGCCGAGCGCGTACCGGCATTCTGGACGCTTTCTTCCTGCGCTACGCCGAGCAGGCCGAGGGCCGTATTTCGTTCCTCGACTGGGTGACGACCGAATATGATGAAGTTGCGTTGAAGAAGGACTTCGTCGCGGGAGGGTTGTCCGCCTTCGTGGTTGATCGTTTGCTGCGGCGCGAATAAACCGCCAAGCGGGCTGTCACAGGGGCAGCTTCTGCCGCAACCCCGGCGACAGGACCTGCCAAGTGATCGACGAATATCCTCTTCCTGACCTCGCCCCTGGCGCGCCGCGGCCGGCGTTGCGTCTGGCCGTCGGCAGTGTCGTCGTGGGCCTCATCGTGCTGGCGCTGAAAGGCGCCGCCTGGTGGATAACGGGCAGTGCCGCGCTCTATTCCGATGCGCTGGAAACGGTGGTCAACGTCGTGACGGCCATCGTCGCCGTCTGGTCCCTGCGGGTTGCGTCCCGCCCGGCCGATCACGACCATCCCTACGGCCATGACAAGGCGGAGTTCTTTTCGGCCGTGGTCGAGGCGGTGCTGATTGTGGTCGCCGCCTTCTCGATCCTGCATCACGTCTGGCTCAATCTGAAAGTCGGCGACAGCCTGCACACGCCCTTCGTCGGCATGGCGGTCAATCTGGTCGCGACCGTGCTGAACGCGGCCTGGGCCTGGTTCCTGATGCAGCAGGGACGGCGGGCGCGCTCGCCGGCCTTGATCGCCGATGCGAAGCATCTGGGCACCGACGTCATTACCTCCACCGGCATTCTGATCGGCCTGCTGCTGGTGGTTGCCACCGGCATCCTGTGGCTGGATTCGGCGCTCGCCGTCGCAACCGCGCTCTACATCCTCTGGGCCGGCATCCAGATGCTGCGACAATCGCTGAGCGGGCTGATGGATGCGGCGCCCGATGACGAGACGCTGCTGCGCATTCGCCGCACCGTCGGCGCCCATGCCGAAGGGGCGCTGGAAGCGCATGATCTGCGCACGCGCCAGGCCGGGCGCCTGACCTTCCTGCAATTTCACCTCGTCGTGCCAGGCAGCATGACGGTTGAGGAAGCGCATGAGATCTGCGACCGCATCGAAGCCGCGCTGAAGGCGGAAATGGAAGGGCTGGTCGTCACTATCCATGTCGAGCCCGAGCAGAAGGCCAAACACACTGGCGTGATCGTCCTCTGATTAGGGCTGCTTTTGCCGCCCGCCGCCATAATTGGCGGTTTTCCGCCATGCCGTCACCACGAAGCGGCAAAGATCCTGCCCAGGTCGCGACCTAGACCGGTCTTCAGCAAAGATGGAGACAAGGTTTATGCGCAAACATCTGGTGGCTTTGGCGACGCTCGGCGGGCTGGTTCTGCTGGCGGGCTGCACCGATCCCTATAGCCCCGGCCAGCGTGCGCTGGGTGGTGCTGCCATCGGCGCCGGCACGGGTGCTGTCATCGGCGGCATTGCCGGCGGCGGCCAAGGCGCTGGGCTCGGCGCCCTGATCGGTGGCGCCGTGGGTGCCGCCGGTGGTGCCGCGACGACGCCGCAGCGCCCCCGTTACTACAATAACGGCTACTGACGGCAGCATCGCCTATAGGCTTAAAGACGTGAGCGACGGCTGGCCTTGCCGGGTTTCGATACCGGCGAGGCGGCCGCCGTCTCGCGCCGAGATCATGATCATGTCGCCGGCCGACAGCATGTCGCAGGCATCGGCGAAAAAGCCCTGACCCGCGACATCGTCCAGCGGATCGGCTCCGGCCTTGTAGTGCCAGAGGGTGAAGCCATTGGCATAGGCCAGAACGCAGAGATTGCGGAACGCGAAAGACATCGGCAGGTCGCTCCCAAACGGCCAGGAAATTTATCCTCAGTCACCGAAGTCACAGGAAATTATACCTAAAGACCGCAGCGGCCATTCCAACCGTTCCAGCGCCTCGCGCCAGACCCGCCAATCGCCACGTTCCGTCGCCTGATCCGGATTGGGCGCACGGCCGCGATGGCCCCAGATCCGCAGGATACGGACATGATGCAGGTCGATCCGCCGGCGCCGATACAGCGTGTCGAGGCATTTCACGACCTCGGCCGGTGCGCAGATCGGGGATGCCATGCGTGTCCGCGCGCGAGTCCCTGGCAGGATGGGCTGGTCCGCAGCCGTTGCGGCCAGGGCCTTGATGGTCCAGAAAATACAGGCTTCGACGTCGCGGAAGGGCTGGCCTCGGCGCTGCGGGCGTCCCGGTTCGGGCGTGGGTCGGCGCTCCCGCAATGGCAGGGGCGATGGCTCGTTATACATCATGAGATGATCCGCTTTTTAGGGGTGCGAAGGGGGCAGCCGCCTTCGGGGGCTCAACGCAGGACCAGTCGATCCCACGAAACGGGTCAAATTTTCCGTTTCGATATAATAATAAATAAGGCTTTTGAGAGAGATTTGCAACCCAAAAATAGGTAAAGATTCTTATCTTGGGGCGGTCCGATTCGCCCTTCCGCACTTCAAACCGATGGAACCCCGATGCGGCACGAAGATATTTGGCGCGCGATTGATACTCTGGCGGCAGAACGCGGCTTGACGGCGTCCGGCCTCGCCCGCCGCGCCGGGCTGGACCCCACGACCTTCAATCAGTCGAAACGGGCAACGGCCGATGGCCGAGCCCGCTGGCCCAGTACCGAAAGCGTGTCCAAGGTTCTGGGGGCGACCGATGCGACGCTGGAGGAATTCGCCAGCCTGGTTTCGGGCGCCCGCGCTTTGCCGGCCGGTATCGGCCGCGCGGCGATCCGCAGGCTGCCGATGATTTCCATCAGCCAGGCGGCGCTGCCGGGTTTTTTCGACGAGACCGGCAATCCATCGGGCAAGGATTGGGATGAGACCGGTCTGCCGGACGTCTCCGACCCCCATGCCTATGCGCTGGAAGTCAGCGGCGATACGCTGGAACCCGTCTATCGGGACGGGGATTTTCTCATCATTTCGCCGCTGGCGCCGATCCGACGCGGCGATCGGGTGGTGCTGCGGGACCGCAAGGGCCGCGTCATGGTCCGCCAGATCGTCCGCCGGTCCCCTCGCACCGTCGATGCCCGGTCGCTTAACCCGGCGCGGGCCGATACAAGGCTGGAGACGGAGGCCATCGCCTGGATGCATCGCGTCGTCTGGGCCAGCCAGTGACGGATGGATCCTGCGGGATCGGAGAGGTCACAAGAATGCCGAAAACTGCGCCAGACGATTTACGCCGGCCGGAGTGATCCCACATGCGACGCATGCAGCGCCAGCACATGGACCTTACGCCCGACCTTCTTCTGCGCGCCTATCGCGTCGGGCTCTTTCCGATGGCTGAGACTCGGGGCAATTTTCGGCTCTATTGGCTTGACCCGGAATTGCGCGGCGTTTTGCCGCTGGACGGCTTTCATCTGCCCCGGAGGCTACGCCGCACCGTGCTGTCCGGCCAGTATCAGGTGACGACCGACCGGGATTTTCCGGCCGTGATCGCGGGCTGCGCCGAGGCAACGCGGGACAGGCCCGAGACCTGGATCAATCCGGTGATCGAGCGGTTGTTTACCGCGCTGCACGGCCAGGGCCACGCCCATAGCGTCGAATGCTGGGACGGCGATACGCTGGTCGGAGGCCTCTACGGTCTGGCGATCGGCGGCGCCTTCTTCGGCGAAAGCATGTTCTCCCGCGCCCGCGATGCATCCAAGGTGGCACTGGTGCATCTGGTCGCGCGCCTGCGCCTGGGCGGGTTTACGCTGCTCGACACCCAGTTCGTGACCCAGCACCTGTCACAATTCGGCACCGAAGAAGTGCCGCGCGACCTTTATCGTGCGCGACTGACCGCGGCCGTGGATCTGCCGGCCGAATGGCCCCTGCATCCCGAGGACAGCGTGCTGCGCGATGCCATCGAGACTTTAGGCAAGGATCCTTCATGAAACCCTCCATCAAGACCCGCCGCGACGCGGCCCGCTTTATGGCCGCCATGGCGGTCTCTGGCCTTGCGCTGGGCGCCGGCTTGTCCCGCGCGCAAGCGCAGGACTTTCCCAGCATCCAGCCGCAGCGCCCGGCGACGATTACCTATCAGCTCAACAGCACCCAGACCGGACCGATGCAGATCCAGGCTTTCGTCGATCCGGCGCTGCAGATGATGCGGCTGCAGGAAGGGCAGGGCGGCGACTATCTGCTGCTCGACCGGGGCCATGAACGCGTCATGCTGGTCTCCCCTGGCAAGCACCTCGTTTTCGCCGTCTCGTCCGAGGGCTTTTTGCACCGCGACCTGGGGCCTGGCTCGAACCTGCATTTCCACCAGCGCGGCCCGCGCCAGGTCGCCGGTCATGGCTGCATGGACTGGTCCGTCACCGGACCCGGCGGCCAGGGGGAGGCCTGCGTCACCCGTGACGGCATCCTTCTGGCTGGCCAAGGGCAGGGCAATCGGCCGGATGACCAAGGCCATATCCCGTCCGGGCAATTGACGGCCGTTGCCGTCAATTACGGTCCTGTGCCGCCGGATGTCTTCGGGATTCCGCCGGGCCTGCAGGAAGTGGACCTGCCGCCGAGCCTGCTGGCTTCCATGATCCCCGGCCTGTCAGGCCTGGCGATCCAGTAAGGGCGGCTTGCGGGCGGCAAGGATCGTCAGATTTTCGCCGAAATGAGCCAGACCGCGCGACCAGTAGAACAGCCGGGTGATGTCCCGGAATCCGGCCGCGCCTAATCGGGCTTCGGCGTCCGGCGCATCGTCGCCGTCCGTCAGCAGAACATCGCCCCCGGCACGGAGACTGTCATAGCCGGCCGCCAGCGACCGATCGAGATCACGGCCGGTGCCGCTTTGGCAGAGGACGAGGATATCGGCAGGCGGCCGGTCACCTCCCGTGACGCGCTCGCGCAGCCCGTCGCAGTCGAGCAGAGTGGGGTGGTTGGTGCTGACCCGGGGACGATGACCGGGCCGGCACCGTTGCGCCAGCAGCGTTGCCACGGCCCGGATATGGCTCGGCTGCCGGCAGGTCAGGCAGTGCAGAGACCGGCCCCAGTTCGCGGCTCGGGGTTCGCCGTCGAAGCGGGACGGGGCATGGCAGAGGGCACAGAAGCCGGGGATATTCTCGCCGTCCCATAGACGGCGCTCAATCAGCCTATCCACGCTGCGCCGCTCAGCGGCATGGATAGGCTGCGCCGTGATTGGAAGAAAAGGCATTGGCGATGCCGCCGCGCGCCGTTCCGCTTCGATCCCGGCCGGGCTATGCACATGCCGGCCGTCCCCCTGGCTCCAGCTAAAGGCATAGGGAATGCCGCTGTAATAGGCATGGCCATGCGCCATGACGGACTCGCGGTAGATGTCGAGCAGCTTGCGGACATCGCCGATCGTGCCAATAGAAAAGACTTCGCTGTGGCGCGAGAAGAAAGAGCGGGTCTCGATCCTGTTGCCGCTGAAATGGAAGAAGCGCAGCGCTTCGCCGTTGACCGACCAATGCCCGGCGCCATCCACGCGGACCAGTCTCTGGGAGAGGTTCCAATAGGCGACGTTATAGCCCGGATGCCGCAGGATGGCCGTGCGATCGATATAGGCGGGAAAAAGATCCGCCCATTTCTGATCCACGAACAGCCCTTCTTCCAGCGCGATGACGCAGTGCGTCTCCAGCCGCCTTGCCCACCAGGCAACGACCCGCCGAACCTCGGGCAAGGCCCGCAACACGCAGAAACCCAGATTATAGATGCCATAGCGCAGAAACTGCTGATCGTTCATTTCCGCGAATTCGGAGGGTGCCACGATATGCGGGGTGAGGATGCAATCGGCGCCGCCATCCAGCAGCGCCTGCACTTCGATGAAAGGGCTGAAGACCAGGATATCGGGGTCCAGGTAAAGAATCGGCTGGCCGGGATAGCGCCCGAACAGCAGCAGGAACACGAAAGGCTTCAGGGCGGTATTGAGTTCGGTGATGTTGTAGCTTGCGCGCATTTCCGCCCAGCGTGCCATGCCGAGGTCAGAGACTTGGATGATGTCGAAACCATAAGTCAGCGCATCGAAGTCGCTCGCATCGTCGCAGAGCGCGACATGGAACAGCACATTGTCATGATGTGCGGTCAAGGATTGCCAGAGTGCCTGCGCATAGCCGAGATAATTGCGCGCGCAGATGGTGAAGACGATCATCGGGGCCGCCGTCATCGCCGCTGCCTCACGCGGCGATTGCCATCGGCTCGGCAGGCAGCCCGAGCTGTCCCAGCACCTCAGCCAGAATTCTGCGCCCACGGCCGAGGGAGTGGCGCTGTCGCGCGATCGTCAGGCAGGCACCCGAAAGCAGCTGCCACTCGGCCGGATCTTGATACAGTCTGGCGATGATGGAAGCGAAGACATCCGGCTCATCGGCCAGGAGCCTCGCCGCCATACCATCGATGTCCATGCCTTCGGCGGCCATCGATGACATGACGCAGGGCAGGCCGAAGGAAAAGCTTGAAACAACCTTGCCCTTGGCCCCGGCGCCATAGCGCAGCGGGGCGACCGTCAGCCTGAGCCAGTCGAGCCAGGGATCGAGCTCCGGGACAAAGCCGACGATATCGACACCGGGCATTGTCAGGTCACGTAACCAGGGCGGCATATCGGCGCCGATGATATGGAACTCGGCGTCCGGCAGTCGTGCGCGCACTTTCGGCCAGATTTCGTCAAGGAAATAGCGGACGGCATCAAGATTGGGCGAGTGTTCGAAGCCGCCGATGAAGCCGATGCCATGACGTGCCTGAAACCCGGCCCGCCGTCCCGGAATGCATCGGGCTATGGGCATCAACACGATATCGGCGCCGGGCACCAGGCTGCGCGCCCTGTCTCGGTCAGAAGAGGCTGCCACGAAGGTGACGTCGGCCATGCGGATCAGATAGCGCTCGCGTTCCTCCAGGCGGCTGGCCTCATGGCGCAACGGCCGATCATCCGTCAGCGCGGCTTCACGGTCCATGCGGATATGATGCAGGTCGACCGTATTGAAGATGACGCGTGCCTGCGGCGCGAGGCGGCGCATATGGTCGATATACAATCCACCGCATTCGACGCGCGACAGGATGGCAAGCGTGAGGTGGCGTCCGTGCTGTTGCAGGAAGCTTTGCAGGCTGCCGAAATCCGCAGCCGCAATCACGGTCACGCCGTGATTTTGCAAAGCAATGCCATAGGCGTTGATACTGTCATATTCCGCTGTGGCCGCGAACAGAACATCATAGCCGAATGATTGCAGTGTTCTGATCATATTGAAGGCGTCGAGCGATCCGGAATCGCGGTCGGTGCGCGGATAGCGGCTGTCGATGATCAGCGCTTTCGGTGTGTTGTCGTTGCCAAGACAAAATTTAGGTGGCGGCACGAAATCGTCGATATTGCCATCCTTGGCCGCACTTTCTGGGACGCATGCGGCGGTGACGGCGAGGGGATCGGCAGGGATCGGCGGTGCGGTGATGGAGGCCGTTCGCTGTGTCCGGCTTGGCAGCCATTGCACGGTCATGGTCCGCCATGCCGCCCTGGCGGCGCCGCGCAACAGGCGGGCCGGCCCCGGAAACCATGTCACCAGACCACGCAGAGGGCGTGTAATACGCCAGCTTGTGCTGCCATGAAGATCAGCGATCCGCTGGTCGCGGGCCATGAGCTGGTGCGACAGGTCATCCAGCTTGCTCAGAGTTGCGTAATAATCTTCGCGTAAACGGGCCAGCGCTTGATCAATCTCGGTTTTCGCCGCCGCCAGATGGGATAATTCAGAACGCGCCTGGTCTGCGTCGTCTCTGTGGTGCTCTGCCAGACTTCGGGTTTCGTCGAGCGCGCGGCGTTGGCGGGTGTCTCTTTCTTCGTATCGTGCGATCTCATCGGCAAGGTTGCGGGTGTTCTCGGCATGGTCCGCCTGCTGCGCCTCGCCAAGCGCGGCCAGCCGGTCACGGTCTTCGTAAACCGCATCCGCTGTCTTGATATAAAGCCGGATTCGTTCGGCAAACCGTGCCGAACTTGCGCCGTGGGAACCGAAAGCGCCGGCGAAGGTTTCAAGCGATACGGCCTGTGGTCCCGATGTGTAATGGCGCGCGATCAAGAGCAAGGCTTCGGGGCGTATTAGCAGCGGCGGGTTGATCAGCAGCCGCCATGCCTCGGGCAGCCGGATGTCGTTTTCGACAGCGGCATACCAGGCTTTGGCGCCGTCCAGATCGTTTTGAAACTTGCAGGCCAGGCCCATGGAGGCTGCCAGATCGGCCCATTTGAACGGCAGGTCGATGCAGCCGGAATCCCAGAAGGCAAAAGGCCTGCGATAGGCCGCCGCCATGACAGCGCCATGCAGCGAGGCCGTCAGCACGAAATCCGCTGCCGCGATTGCGTCGATGAAAGGGCCGATCGCCTCCAGGCTGGCCGCGATATTCGGCCGCAGCACCAGATCACAGCCGGTCAGCGCCAGCAATTCCGCGTCCGTCCGCTGATCGAGGAAATGGGGAATGCAGAGGCGGCACCCGGCGAAGGCCGATGCCGGTTTCGGGTCGTACAAGGCGGCGACCAGAAATCCTGGATCGCTACAGGGAATATGAGCGCCCAGGCGCAGCTGCGACCGGCTGAGCGGACCCCGCACCGCCAGAACCTGGGCGCGGCTTCTTTGTCCTTCGGACAGCCCGTCCGGCTTGCGCAGGCCGCAGCCCCAGAAGACGACCGCATGATCCTGGCTTGCTTCCGGGGAGACGAACATATCGTCCAGCACGCTGCCGACGAGGTGAATGCCGCGCGCTTCGCTCGGCGTCGGCAGAAACAGATATTCGAGGAAGAACTCGGTGAGATAGTCACCGAAATTCTGGTCGGTCTTGTCTTGTAACCAGTAATGCACCTTCGATAGTTTCGCGGAACTGCGCATATGCATGGCAGGGCTCGTCCCGATATCGTCAATCTTGTGCTGGGCCGGCGCAGCGCCAAGCCATTCGCATGAGCTAGCACATATAGTTCGATATCAAAACAAAAAATCACTATTGATCAATGGCTGTCAGGTCACTGTCTTCATGAGGTCGATGAAGGCGCGCAGCGCCGGCGGTACATGGCGATGGCCGGGATAATAAAGGAAAAGCCCAGGGATCGTCGGACACCAGTCATCCAGCAGGATGACCAGTTCACCACGATCGAGATAGGGCTGTGCCGAGCGTTCCACGACATAGGCAATGCCGAGGCCGGCGGCAGCGGCCCGCACGATGAGGCCGGGATGGTCGAGCGTCAGATGGCCCGGCACATCGATGACGATTTCCTGGCCATGGCGCTCGAATTCCCAGCGATAGGGTTTGCCGCTGGGCATGCGGATGCGGATGCAAGCGTGATGACGCAGGTCGTCCGGCGTCACGGGTGTCTTGCGGCCCTTAAGGTAGCTTGGAGCGGCGACAGCAATGAAGCGCGCATCGCCGCCGAAGCGCACGGCCACCATGTCCTGCGGTACGGATTCGCCCAGCCGCACGCCGGCGTCGAAACCTTCCGCCACGATATCGACCAGCCGCCCTTCGGTGACGAGGTCGAGTTCGACATCTGAGTAGCGCTTCATGAACTCCGGCACGACCTGCGCCAGCAATATGCGCGCGCCCGCTTCGCCGGCATTGATGCGCAGGCGTCCGCTGGGCTGGGCCGCGAAGGTCGTCGCTTCCGCCAGCGCGCCGTCGAGGTCGCGTAGCACGGTCTGCAAGCGCGCCATCAGCCGGTCACCCGCTTCGGTCGGCGACAGGCTGCGGGTGGTGCGATGGAGCAGGCGCACGCCGAGCGATGCCTCCAGATGGCGCATGATATGGCTGAGCGTGGATGGCGACATGCCCAACTCGTCCGCCGCCTTGCGGAAGCTGCGATGGCCGACGATGGCCGCGAAGGCCCGTAATTCGCTCAGGCTCGGTTGGTCATTCATGGTTAATTTTCACCAAGTCATGCTGATCCTTCCCGATTATCCCAGCAATGAAAAGGCGCAAATTTCCACGACGGCCAGGCGCCGCAATGCAGCGGCCGGCCATTGGGAATTTTTGTATGTCCAAGACATGGTTCATTACCGGCACCTCGTCCGGCATCGGACGGCATCTGACCGAACGGCTTCTGGCGCGCGGCGACCGGGTCGCCTCCACGGTCAGGCAGGTGGATGCGCTGGATGACCTGAAGGCGCTTTATGGCGAGCGGCTATGGGTCGCAGCACTCGACGTCACCGATCTGGAGAGCGTGCGCGATGTCATGGCCCGCGCCTTCGCGGAATTGGGTCAGATCGACACCGTGGTCAGCAATGCAGGGTACGGCCTATTCGGCGCGGGGGAAGAGGTGAGCGATGATCAGATAAGGTTGCAGTTGGACACGAATTTGCTCGGCTCCATCGCCGTCATCCGGGCGGCACTGCCGCATTTGCGCGCCCAGGGGGGCGGGCAGATTCAGCAGGTGTCGTCGGAAGGTGGCCAGATCGCCTATCCCAGCTTCGGCCTCTATCACGCGACCAAATGGGGGATCGAGGGCTTCGTGGAGGCCGTGGCGCAGGAAGTGGCGCCCTTCGGCATTACCTGCACCATCGTCGAGCCGGGGCCGGCCGGCACCAGCTTTTCCACCAATGCCATGCGGGCGGAGGCCATGGACGTCTACGCCGCGACGCCAGCGGGGGCGATACGGCGAGCGCTGGCAGAGGGCAGCTTCGCTATTCGCGGTGACGCGGACAAGATGGCCCAGGCGATGATCGATTGTGCCGATAGCGGCCGCGCACCACGGCGGCTTTTGCTGGGCGCGGAAGCCTATGGCCGCGTCCACGCGGCACTAACGGCCCGCTTGGCAGAACTGGAAGCCCAAAGAGACGTCGCTGTCTCCACCGAGCGCGACGCTTAACAAGCCAATCAGGCCGGGTCAGTCCTATACGACCCGGCCTGCGAGCGTCAGGCGGCTTTGGGCTGGCTGAGCAGGTTCTGCGCGATCAGGCTTTCCGCGATCTGCACGGCGTTCAGTGCCGCGCCCTTGCGCAGATTGTCGGACACGCACCAGAAGGCGAGACCGTTCTCGACCGTCGGGTCTTTGCGGATGCGGCTGACGAAGACATCGTCCTCGCCCGCGATTTCGGCCGGTGTCGCATAGCCGCCGTCCTCGCGGACGTCGATCACGGTCACGCCCGGCGCGTCGCGCAGCGCAGCGCGGGCCTCACCCGCCGTCACCGGCAGTTCGAATTCGACATGCACGGCCTCGGCATGGCCGATGAAGACAGGCACGCGCACGCAGGTCGCCATCACGGCGATATTGGGGTCGAGAATCTTCTTCGTCTCCACCACCATCTTCCACTCTTCCTTGGTGGCGCCGTCATCCATGAAGACGTCGATATGCGGGATGACGTTATAGGCGATGTTCTTGGTGAATTGCTGCGGCGTCACCGGGTCGTTCACGTAGATGGCGCGGCTGTTGTTGAACAGCTCGTCCATGCCTTCCTTGCCGGCGCCCGAGACCGACTGATAGGTCGCGACGGTGACGCGCTTGACGCGAAACTCGTCATGCAGCGGCTTCAGTGCCACGACCATCTGGATGGTCGAGCAATTCGGATTGGCGATGATGTTCTTCTTGCGGAAACCGGCCAGCGCTTCTGGGTTCACTTCCGGCACCACCAGCGGCACGTCCGGGTCCATGCGGAAATGGCTGGTATTGTCGATGACGACGCAGCCGGCCGCTGCCGCGCGCGGGGCGTGAATGGCGGAAACCGAGGCGCCGGGGCTGAACAGCGCGATATCCCAGCCGTGGAAATCGAATTTTTCCAGGTTCTGGGTTTTCAGCACGCGTTTGTCGCCGAAAGAGATTTCGGTGCCGGTGGACCGGCCGGACGCAAGGGCGGCAATATCGCTAATCGGAAAATCCCGCTCGGCCAGCGTTTTGAGGATTTCGCGTCCCACTGCGCCAGTGGCACCTACGACCGCGACCCGATAGCCCATCATCCTTGCTCCTGTTCCGCTCCCAGCGATTAGGGAGGGGCGACCCGGTTAGCGATTTCATGCCGATTTCACAAGCGAAGCCTCTGCCGGGCTGCCTCCCGGCCGGCGATGGACAAGGCTGGATCAGGCGGATTAACATTCCAATATCGTTATAATTGGAATGAACTTATGGGCGTGGTCCGGGTGCAGAGCTTCGCCTTCTCCGGCATTCGCGCCGTGCCGGTGGAGGTGCAGGCCCAGGCCGCCGGTGGCCTGCCGGCCTTTCTGGTCGTCGGCCTGCCGGACAAGGCGGTGGGGGAGGCGCGGGAGCGGGTGCGGGCGGCATTGGCCGCCATGGGCCTTGCGCTGCCGCCCAAGCGGCTTCTGATCAATCTGGCGCCGGCCGACCAGATCAAGGAGGGCAGCCATTTCGACCTGCCGATGGCACTCGCCGTGCTCGGCACGATGGATATTCTGCCGCCCGAGGAACTGGCCCGCTTCGCCGCTTTGGGCGAACTGGCGCTCGACGGCGGCATCGTCGCGGTCGCAGGCATCCTGCCGGCGGCCATCGCGGCGGCGGAGCGCGACTGGGGGCTGATCTGCCCCGGCGTGCAGGGGCCGGAAGCCGCCTGGGCCGGCAATCTGGCGATCCTTGCCGCTCCTGACCTGATGAGCCTGATCAACCATTTTCGCGGCACGCAAATCCTGATGCCGCCCGGCGTCGCCGGTCTGGCGGAAGCGCCGCCGGGGCCGGATTTGGCGCAGGTCAAGGGCATGGAGCTCGCCCGCCGCGCCATGGAAATCGCGGCGGCCGGCGGCCATCATATGCTGATGATCGGGCCACCCGGCGCCGGCAAATCCATGCTCGCCTCTCGCCTGCCGGGCATTCTGCCCGATCTCAGCCCCATGGAAGCGCTGGAAGTCAGCATGGTCCATAGTGTCGCCGGCATGTTGCAGGGTGGTCAGTTGCTCAAAAGGCCGCCCTTCCGCGAGCCGCACCATTCCGCCTCCCAGGCGGCGCTGACGGGCGGCGGCCAGCGGGCCAAGCCCGGCGAGGTCAGCCTCGCCCATCGCGGCGTGCTGTTCCTCGACGAATTGCCCGAATTTCCGCGCGCGGCGCTGGAGGCTTTGCGCCAGCCGGTGGAGGCCGGGCGCACTACGGTGGCGCGGGCCGCTGCGCACATCACCTATCCCGCGCGGTTCCAGATGATCGCGGCCATGAACCCCTGCCGCTGCGGCCATTTCGGCAATGCGGCGCGCGAATGCGGTCGGGCGCCGCGCTGCGCCGAGGATTATCAGGGCAAGATAAGCGGCCCGCTGATGGACCGGATCGACCTTGTCGTCGAAGTGTCCCCCATCACGCCTATCGAGCTGTCGCGTGCGCCGGCCGGTGAAACAAGTGCCGTGGTCGCGGCCCGTGTGGCCATGGCGCGTGCGGCGCAGCGGGAAAGAGCCGGTGAGGCCGATGGCGGTTGGCTGAATAGCGAACTGGAGGTGGACCGCATCGTTTTGCAACCGGATGCGCGGGACTATGCCGAGAAGGCCGCTGAGCGCTTGGGCCTTTCGGCGCGGGGGTTTACCCGCATGCTGCGTGTTTCCCGTTCCATCGCCGATCTGGCCGGGGTCGAAACCGTCCGCCGCATCGACGTTGCGGAGGCCTTCGCCTATCGCCATCGTGCGCCCGGGCAGCCTACGCTGCGGCCACGCAAAAACCAGGGCGTGGCGGCCGATTGAGCGCCGCCGCATTTCCTCCCGCGCCGGGATAGGCTAGGCCTGGGGCCGGATCGGCTGCAGATAAGGCGCATTCCCGCGATGGCTCGTCGTCAAGACCCGAAGACCGCGAAGCGGATCCTGGTGATCCGCCTCAGTGCGCTGGGCGATTTCATTTTGTCCTTTGGGCCATTCGCCGCCATCCGCGCGGCGCACCCGGATGCCCATATCACGCTGCTGACGACACCCGCTTTCGCGCGGCTGGGCCGGCTCAGCCCCTGGTTCGATGAGGTCGCCATCGACCGCCGCGCCCCTTGGTGGGACATTGCCGGGTTCCTGAATATTCGCCGGAAGCTCAGGGGCTATGACTTCGTCTATGATTTACAGACCTCCGGTCGCTCCAGCCGCTATTTTAGGCTGGCCGGGCGGCCGGGCTGGTCAGGCATCGCCGGCGGCGCATCGCATCCGCATGCCAATCCCCACCGCGATCTCATGCACACATGGGAAAGGCAGCGCGATCAGCTGGAGATGGCCGGCATTGCTGCCGTGCCGGTGGCGGAGACCGACTGGCTGATCCGGGCCGCCGATTTGCCGGCAATGCCGGACCGCTATGCCCTGCTGGTGCCGGGTGCCGCGCCGCATCGGCCCGCCAAGCGCTGGCCGACGCCCTTCTACGGTCAGCTTGGCAGCATCCTGATGCAGCGCGGAATCACGCCGGTCGTCGTCGGCACCGGCCCGGAAGGCGCGATGGCCAAAACCATTCAGGAATTCTGCCCCGAGGCTGTCGATCTGACAGGCCAGACCGACCTACCGGGGCTGGCGGCGCTGGCGGCCGGCGCGCGCTTCGCCGTCGGCAATGATACGGGGCCGATGCATCTGGCGGCTGTCATGGGCTGCCCGACGGTGACGCTGTTTTCCTATGACAGCGACCCGTCCCGCACCCAGCCGCGCGGCCCCCAGGGCCAGTTCGGCATCGTCCTGCGTGAGGACAATCTGGCCGACCTGCCGCTGGATGACGTCACCGCCGCGCTGAGCGAGGCGGATCTGCTTTAGGATTGCCGCGCAGCAAATCAAATAGCCGTTCAGCCCTTCACCAAGGGCGTGAAGTCGGACCAGTGCTCAACCTTGAAGGCGCGGATGTCGCGCACCGATGCCGGAAACAGGGGAGGGCCTTCAAGGCCATAATGGCACTAAAAAGATTAGCGAGATCGTCCCTGTCGGTCAGATATAGACTGCCTTGGACACGGTTGAAACCGAACCCTGCCAGCGTGGCACCGATATCCGTGTAGGCTTGCGCCACACTGCGCGGATGGTGTGTCGCCGTATCGGCAACAACCAGATCGAAAGCGACCGCGAACATCAGTTTTCTCGCGGGTCCTTCAGGATATCGTGCAGCTTGTAGTCCAGTTCTTCGCCGGTTTCGACGACCTGGATGCGCATCAGCCGATCACCGTCGGGCAGTTGCCGGACGGAGCGCAGAATTTCGTAAACAGGGCCTGCCGAACCAAACCGCCGCCATGTGCCGATGAGCTGTTCTGTCTGCAGCATCGTCGCCTCCTATCAGGCTTGCCCCAGCTTCTGGGATTGACCTAACCGGAGGCGAGGATAGCGGCTGGCGGCTCAGCCCGCCAGCTTTGCGCGCACGGCATCCAGCGCGGCATCGGCCTTCTCTCCATCCGGGCCGCCGGCCTGGGCCATGTTCGGGCGACCGCCGCCGCCCTTGCCGCCGGCCGCTTCGGCTGCCGCCCGCACGAGGTCGACGGCGCTGACCCGGCTGGTGAGATCATCCGAGACGCTGACGACGATGCTGAGCTTGCCGTCAGCGGTCGAAACCAGCGCCACGACGCCGCTTTCCATCTGCTTGCCGATGGTTTCCGCCAGACCCTTGATATCGCGCGGGGAGACGTCACCCAAATTGCGCGCGGCGAGCTTCAGGCCCGCGATCTCCTCGATGGCGGCAGCGCCGGCACCGGTCGCGAGCTTCTTCTGCGCTTCGCTCAGCTGGCGTTCCAGCTTCTTGCGGTCTTCGACCATGGCCGCGATGCGCGCGGGCAACTGGGCCGCCGGAACCTTCAGCGCGGCCGCGGCTTCATCCAGCAGGCGCTCGGTCTCGCGCAGGCTGAGGAAGGCGCTTTCGGCGGCCACCGCCTCGATGCGGCGCACGCCGGCCGAGACGCCGGTTTCGCCGACGATGCGCAGCAGGCCGATATCGCCGGTGCGGGCAACATGCGTGCCGCCGCAGAGTTCGATGGAATAGGCGCCGCGCTCACCATCGCCCAAGCCCATGCTGACGACGCGGACTTCATCGCCGTATTTCTCGCCGAACAACGCCATGGCCCCTTCCGCGACAGCGGCATCCGGCGTCATCAGCCGGGTGGTGACAGCGCTGTTTTCGCGAATGCGGGCATTCACCTCGGCCTCGATCAAGGCCAGTTCCTCGGCCGTCACGGGCTTCGGGTGGCTCACGTCGAAGCGCAGCCGGTCCGGCGCGTTCAGGCTGCCCTTCTGGGCGACATGGGTGCCGAGATGGCGGCGCATCGCCTCATGAAGCAGATGCGTGGCCGAGTGATGGGCGCGGATGGCGCTGCGGCGGGTATGATCGACCTTGGCCTGGACCGCGAAACCGGGGCGGGCAAGGCCGCTTTCGACGCGACCATAATGGACGAAAAGATCCCCGAGCTTCTTCTGCGTGTCGGTGACCGTGATGACGAGGCCGTCAGCGCCGGTAATGAGACCCTGGTCGCCGACCTGGCCGCCGCTTTCGGCGTAGAAGGGCGTCTGGTTGAGGATGACGGCAACCTCGGTTCCGGCCATGGCATCGGCCACAGGCGCGCCGTCGGCGACAATGGCGAGGATTTCCCCTTCGGCGCTTTCGGTCGCATAGCCCAGGAACTCGGTCGCGCCGAGTTTCTCTTTCAGGTCGAACCAGACGCGGTCGGTCGCGGCATCGCCGGACCCGGCCCAAGCGGCCCGCGCACGGGTGCGCTGCTCGGCCATGGCGTCCTCGAAGCCCGAGACATCGACCGTGCGGCCCTGCTCGCGCAGCGCGTCCTGCGTCAGATCCAGCGGAAAGCCATAGGTGTCATAGAGCTTGAAGGCGACGTCGCCGGCCAGCGTCTGGCCTTCGCCGAGCTTGCCGGTTTCTTCCGCGAGGAGGCTGAGGCCGCGCTCCAGCAGGGAACGGAAACGGGTTTCCTCCAGGCGCAGTGTCTCGGTCATCAGCGCCTGCGCCTGCACGAGTTCCGGATAGGCCTGGCCCATCTGGCGCACCAGAGACGGCACAAGGCGCGGCATCAGCGGGTCGGCCGCGCCCATCTGATAGGCATGGCGCATGGCACGGCGCATGATGCGGCGCAGCACATAGCCGCGGCCTTCATTGGAGGGCAGCACGCCATCCGCCATCAGGAAGCAGCTGGAGCGGAGATGGTCGGCGACCACACGGTGGCTGGTGCGCTCGGCCCCGTCAGGGTCGCGGCCGGTGGCCTCAGCGCTTGCCAGAATCAGGGCGCGCAGCGTGTCAGTGTCATAATTGTCGTGCTTGCCTTGAAGGATCGCGGCAAAGCGCTCCAACCCCATGCCGGTATCGATGGAGGGGCGGGGCAGGGCCGTGCGCGTGCCGGGCGGACCTTCTTCATACTGCATGAAGACGAGGTTCCAGATTTCGATGAAGCGGTCGCCGTCCTCGTCCGGGCTGCCGGGCGGCCCACCCGCGATATGGGGGCCGTGGTCGAAGAAGATTTCGGAACACGGACCGCAGGGGCCGGTATCGCCCATGCGCCAGAAATTGTCGGAGGTCGCGATGCGGATAATCCGCTCGTCCGGCAGGCCAGCGATTTTGCGCCACAGGGCGGCCGCTTCCTCGTCCTCATGATAGACGGTGACGAGCAGCTTATCCTTGGGGAGCGCGAAATCCTTCGTCAGCAGGGTCCAGGCATGGGTGATGGCCTGTTCCTTGAAATAGTCGCCGAAAGAGAAATTCCCCAGCATTTCAAAGAAGGTATGGTGGCGGGCGGTATAGCCGACATTGTCGAGGTCGTTATGCTTGCCCCCGGCGCGCACGCATTTCTGCGCGGTCGTCGCCCGGCTATAGGGCCGTCGTTCCTGCCCGGTGAAGACGTTCTTGAACTGGACCATGCCGCTGTTGGTGAACATCAGCGTGGGGTCGTTCCGCGGAACGAGGGGAGAGCTTTCCACCACGCTATGCCCATTGCGGGCAAAGTAGTCGAGGAAGGTCGCGCGGATATCGTTGCTGCTGGCCATGGCGGGCAAGATCTCAAAGACTGGGATGGGATAAAAGTTAAGTCGCACCTAGCGCACCCGTCCGGCGCTGTCACCTTGTCCGGGGCAGATTGCGGGAGCTATGCGTCTGGCGCGGTAATTTACGAGCAGAACAGCCTTAAATGCGAGGGTTGATTCGCAAAATTATTCGTAATTGCGGAAGCCTGTTCGCTATGCGGTTCAGTTCTGCAAAAATGTGCTTGCAAAGATCATTCGTTCAAGCTAGTTTTTGCATCGCAGCAACGGCGGTCCTTGATCGTGTTGCTGCTTTCTTGGACGTTTCCTCCCTAAACTTGGCGGTGCTTCGGCACCGCCTTTTTTTGCTTTGAGGGATATTGCGTGGGTCTGGCCAGCGTCGCCCCAACCATACCGCTTTTGATCGGCAGCGACATCTATCGCTTCTCGACCTATGGGCCGACGCATCCGCTGGCTGTGCCGCGCGTCTCCACCACTATCGATCTCTGCCGCGCGCTGGGCTGGCTGCCCGATGCGGCCTATCGCGACAGTCCGATGGCGACGTTGGCCGCACTCGGCCGCTTTCATGATCCTGCCTATCTGGCGGCGCTTCTGCAGGCAGAGCGCTCCGGCATTGTCAGTCCGGAAGATCGCGAGCGCTACCGCATCGGCACCGACAATAATCCGGTCTATCCGGAAATGTTCCGCCGGCCTGCGACTTCGGCTGGCGGCGTTATGCTGGCCGCGGACCTGACGGCGGAGGGCGGCATAATCCATGTGCCGGGCGGCGGCACCCATCACGGCCGGGCGGATCGCGCGTCTGGCTTCTGCTACGTCAATGATTGCGTGCTCGGTATCCTGACCTGGCTGGATCAGGGCCTGGACCGTGTCTTGTATCTGGACTTGGACGCCCATCACGGCGACGGCGTGCAGGATGCCTTTGCCGGTGAGCCCCGGGTTCTGACCGTCAGTATTCATGAGGCCGGACGCTGGCCGCACACGGGAAAGGCGGAGGATCGCGCCTTCGGCTCGGCCCGCAACCTGCCCGTGCCTGCTGGCTATCATGATACGGAAGCCCGCTTTTTGCTGCAGGAGGCGGTGCTGCCGCTGATCCAGCGCTTTCGCCCGCAGGCCATCATGATGCAATGCGGCGCGGATTCCCTGGAGGAAGACCCGCTGGCCCGGCTGTCCCTCTCCAACAACGCCTATTGGGCAGCGGTCGCGGCTGTCTTACCCATGAGCCCGCGCCTGATCCTGCTGGGCGGTGGCGGCTATAACCCCTTCACCGTCGCGCGCTGCTGGGCCGGCATCTGGGCGACGGCAAACGGATTTCAGATCCCCGAAATTTTGCCCAGTGAGGCTGAGACAATCCTGCGCCGACTGGTCTACAACCGCGCCGCCGGTCGCAATCCGCCCGCGCATTGGATGACCACCCTGGCCGATCCGCCAAGGGAAGGGCCGGTGCGGGCGGAAATCCGCCAGCTCGCCGCCGTCACGCTTCAGGAGACCTAACGGATGCGCCTTCGCCTTCGCACCATCATCCTCGTATTCATCCTTTTGCTGGTCCTGTCCGCCGTGCCGATCGTGCTGGCGCTGATCGCCCCGGTTCATGCCCAGGACGATGACCCGACCGGCCCGCAGGCGACGCTGGCGGTGCAGCCGCTGACGATCATCGACGACCAGGGCAAGCCGCATCAGTTCAAGGTCGAGATGGCAATGACGCCGCAGGAACAGGCGACCGGTCTGATGTTCCGCAAGGTCGTGCCGGCCGATAGCGGCATGCTGTTCGTATTCCCGACCGTCCAGCCCGAGCCCTTCTGGATGAAGAATACGCTGGTGCCGCTCGACATGGTCTTCATCAATGCCGACGGCACTATCCGCGCGATTGCCGAGAATACGGTGCCCTATAGCCTGGCGCCGGTCGACAGCGGCGGCCCGGTGAAGGCGGTGCTGGAACTGCAAGGTGGGCTGACGGAAAAGGAGCAGATCTCGGTCGGCGATCAGGTCGTTGCCCAGAGCTTCGGCAATGCCAAGCCGGCCCCCGCCGCAGCGGGTAGCAACTAAGCGGCCGGACGGGCTGGCATATTGCGCCGGTCCGGCTATACATCGGGTTGGACGGGGCGTGGCGCAGCCTGGTAGCGCGCGTGTTTTGGGTACACGAGGCCGCCGGTTCGAGTCCGGCCGCCCCGACCACCGGATAAGTGACACCGGAACTTCGGGTCCGGCAGGATGGGAGGAGTTCCGATGCGCGCACGTATTTTTCGGCGGCCGAAATCCGCGATGCAATCCGGCTTCGGCGCGCAGCACCATTGGGTGCTGGAATGGCAGCGGCAGGAGCCGCAGCGGCCTGATCCCCTGATGGGCTGGATCGGCGGCGGTGAGACGCAGCAACAGGTTGTCCTGTCCTTCCCGACGCGGGAAGAGGCGATTGCCTATGCCGAGCGCAACGGCGCTGCCTATGACGTGGAAATCGTCCAGGCACGGGCCGTCAAGCCCAAAGCCTATGCTGATAATTTCCGCAACGACCGGGTCGATAACTGGTCCCATTGACGGCTTTCTGGCCGGATATAACCCGGCCGGTCTGCGGCTTTGCTGTGCGGCATCGGCTTGCGCAGCCTGGGCGCCCTTAGCTCAGTTGGATAGAGCAACTGCCTTCTAAGCAGTAGGTCGCTGGTTCGAATCCAGCAGGGCGCGCCAATTTACTGTCCCCCATCAATCAGTATTCGTTTGCAGTGGTTCCCGGCTTGAGCGGGGGCCGCTCAAGATCGGCATGCTGCGTGTTCTTGCCTCTTCTACAAAGTTGATTGAGCAAATTTTGACGGTCCGACTGTGGAGCCTTCGACGGTTCTAAGATGATTACCGAGCGGGCCGTTTGGCGTGTCATCCAAAATGACCGAAGCAGGCAGGAATTTCAGTCATCGCTCCAGTAGGAATCTGCGGTCCTGTCTTGGGGAGGACTAGGCATTCTGCTCGTGAAGCTCTTGATAGGCAGCCAAAATAAAATTCCGATAGAGCTAGAATTTTTTGATTTAGCAATAAAAATTGAGGCTCAATTCGACCTGTAGGAGACGGTTTTGCCGCGCGCTTTGGGCCGGAATGGCTTCGTCGGGTATCGGCGCTATGGAACGCGCGGGCGTCCTCCATAGGCGCGCGGATGCGGGTGATTATGGCGTTGCGGGAGGCTGGCCCTCGCCTCCCACGGTCACGCCAGGTGCTCCTGGCCGGAGCCTCTGGCCCCTGTCGGGACAGGAACGGGCAAGCCCAAAACGACACTTGAAACTTTACCAAAGATCATTTACCGGTAAAGTTAATCAAGGTTGGAGGCCGCCCAAGTGAGTTCCCTACAGTCTTTGCCGTTCGCTACGCGGCTTAATTCCTTTGCGTCACATCCTCAGCTTTTCTGGCCGGATCTGGTTGGTAAACCCAAGCCAATGCAGATGGTGCAGCGCGCCGCGACGGTGGACGGCCTCACCGTGCTGGATCTCAACTTCCCGGACCATTTTTCCGGCACCGAGCCGGTTGAGCTTGCGCGTCAGATCCGCAGCGAAGGGCTGGAGATCAGCGGCCTCGCCATGCGCTATTACAGCGTCCGCGAATTCGCCCTCGGCGCCTTCACCAACCCGGACCCGGTCGTGCGCCAGAAGGCGATCGATCTGACCAAGCGCGGCTCGGACGCCGCCGCCGCCTGCGACGCGCCGATGCTGACGCTGTGGTTGGGCCAGGACGGCTTCGATTACGCCTTCCAGATGGATTACGCGCGCGCCTGGGAAATGGAAATCGAAGGCATTCGTGAGATTGCCGACCATAACCCCAATGTTCAGATCAGCCTGGAATACAAGCCGAACGAGCCGCGCTCCTTCAGCCTGCTGCCCGACGCCGCCACCACTCTGCTCGCGATCGACGAAGTAGGCCGCCCCAATCTCGGCGTCACGCTCGACATGGCCCATGTTCTCTATGCCGAAGAAAATCCGGCCTTTGCTGCTGCCCTCGTCGCACGCCGCAGCAAGCTGCTCGGCCTGCATCTGAACGATGCCTATGCCAAGCGCGATGACGGCCTGATGGTCGGCGCTGTCCATTCCGTGCAGACCATCGAACTGCTGCGCCAGATCAAGCGCGATGGCTATTCCGGCGCGCTCTATTTCGACACCTTCCCCGATATCACCGGGCTCGACCCGGTCAAGGAATGCGAGACGAACATCAAGACCGTTCGCCGCATGATCGCGATCGTCGATCGCCTCGACCAGAACAATGGCCTCACGGACGCGATCCATCGCCAGGATGCGGTGGGCGCGCAAGCCATCCTGCAGCAGATCATGCTGGGGAATGACTAAGCGGACTGAAAAATAAGCGGCGCGCAATGCGGCGCATCGAGAGGGAACACTATGAAAAAGCTACTCCTGGCTGCCACGGCGGCTTTGCTGCCCATGGCTGCCGCCGCACAGGGGCTGCCCCCGCTCAATCCGGATACGGATGCAAGCCGGATCGACTGGTTCAACCTGTCCAAGCTCGGCGCGATGCCGGATGTGCATGGTCAGCACTATGGTGTTGTGCTGAAGACGTTGACAAATCCCTATTGGCGGCAGTTGGCGGAAGGCTATCGCTACGGCGCGAAGCAGGACGGTAGCCGCGTCACCGTTCAAGCCGCGCAGGGCGAAAGCGACCAGATCGGCCAGCTCTCCATCATGGAGAATATGATCGACGGCGGCTACAAGGGTCTGCTGATCTCGCCGCAGACGGATGCCAATCTACAGCCTTCGATTGATGAGGCCGCCAAGGCCAATCTGCCGGTGGTCGACGTCGATGACGCGGTGGTGCCGTCCATTGCGCATTTCGTTGGCAATGTGCAGCGCGACAATGGCGTGCGCGCGGCCAAGTGGTTCATCGCTCATTTCCCCCAGGGCGGTAAGGTTGCCGTCATCGAAGGCCAGGCCGGCGTCTTCGCCGCCATCCAGCGCACGGCCGGCTTCGTCGATACCATCAAGGCAGCCAAGGGCTTCACCCTGGTCGCGAATGTTCCCGGCAATTGGGACCGCCAGCAGTCCTATGATGCCGCAACAACCATTTTGCAGCAGCATGCGGACTTGATCGGCTTTTACTGCAACAATGACACGATGGCGCTTGGCGTGGTGGAAGCGGTGAAATCCGCCAACCGCCTGGGCAAGACCGATGTCATCGGCACCGATGGCACCAGCGACGCCTATACGTCGATCAAGGCCGGCGAACTCACTGGCACGGTCGACAGCTTCCCGAAGCTGACCGGCGTGATCGCGCTTGAGGTGATCGAGCGTATCGCCGCCGGGCAGCAGGTGCCGCGCGTGGTGGCGACGCCCCAGGCGCTGGTGACCCAGGAGAACATGTCCCGCTACGACGGTGACCTTGCATCCCAGGAAGCGGCGCTGAAGCAAGACGCGGCCGCCGCCCAATGAGCCAAGCGCCGGACATGCCGCGGCTCGCGCTGCGGGACATCAGCAAGACCTATGGCGCGTTCGCGGCCTTGTCCGGCGTCTCTATGACTGTGGGCGTCGGCGAGGTGCATGCCCTGCTGGGCGAGAACGGCGCGGGTAAATCCACGCTGCTCAAAATTCTCTCCGGCATCCTGCCGCCGACGAAAGGCCATATCGAGGTCGACGGCGAAGCCCTGGCCGGGCACTCCATGGCGAATGCCCGCCGATCCGGCATCGCCATGATCCATCAGGAGCTGCAGCAGGTTCCTGAATTGACCGTGGCCCAGAACATGTTTCTGGGCCGCCCCATCACGCGCGGCGGCGTGCTGCTCGCGCGTGATGAGATGCGCCGGCGCGCTGTGGAAGCGCTGGCCCGCATCGACAAGGATATCGATCCAGACGTCAAGATTTCGACGCTGCGCGTGGCGCAGCGGCAGATCGTCGAGATCGCGCGCGCACTTCTGTTCGAGGCGCGCATCATCGCAATGGATGAGCCGACATCGAGCCTGATGCCGGCCGAAGTCGAAAAGCTGGGTCAAATCATTCATCAGCTCGCCGCGACGGGCGTGTCGATCATCTATGTATCGCATAAGCTCGATGAGGTTCGCCGCTTCTGCCATCGCGGCACGGTGCTGCGGGACGGAAAGCTGGTCGGCACGATCGAACTTGCCGATGCGACCGAGGAGCAGATCGTCTCCATGATGGTCGGCCGCGATCTGACGCATGAGATTCACCCCACCGCCAGGACGGAGGAGGTCGCCCTCGAAGCGCGCGGCCTGACCTGGCAGAATCGCGTGTGCGACGTCTCCTTCACGCTGCATAAGGGCGAAATTCTGGGCTTCGCCGGGCTGATGGGTGCCGGGCGCACCGAGGTGCTTCACCTGCTGGCCGGGCTGGAAAAGCCGCAAGCCGGCGAGATTCTGGTGAACGGCCGGTCGGTGCGTTTCCGCTCGGTGCGCGACGCCATCCGCAGCGGCATCGGCCTGCTGCCGGAAGAGCGCAAGAAGGAGGGCATCGTGCCGCTCCGCTCCGCGCTCGCCAATGCCGGCATCACCTCGCTGGACAGTTACAGTCCGCGCGGACTGATCAACGGCGGCAAGCTGCGGCGCGACGTGATTGCGGTCTTCCGGTCATTGCAGCTGCGGCCCTTCGACCCGGACAAGCCTGTGCGGCTCTTCAGCGGCGGCAACCAGCAGAAGGTCGTCATCGCGCGCTGGCTGGTGGCCGGCGTCAAGGTGCTGCTGTTGGACGAGCCGACGCGCGGCGTCGATGTCGGGGCAAAGGGCGAAATCTATCGCGTCATTCGCGACCTGGCGGCGGCGGGCCACGCCATTATCGTCGTCTCGTCCGAATTGCCGGAAATTCTCCATATCAGTGACCGTGTGATGGTCATGCGCAATGGGCGTGCGGTGGCCGAATTCGGCCGCGACACGATGAGCGAAGAAGCCATCATGCAATATGCCGCCCGCGATACACGGGTCGAGGAGGCTGCCTAAATGGCTGTTCAAGGAACTCTCCCCATGACGGATGCGAAGCGTCATCGTCTGGTTGCCTTCAACCTGCGCGACGCCGGGACGCTGTTCGGTCTCGTCGCCATCGCCATTGTCTTCGCCGTGCTGGCGCCGGACTTCCTGACGACCCATAACCTCATCAACATCCTGCAGCAGTCCAGCATCAATGCCTGCGTCGCCATCGGTATGACGCTGGTCATCATTTCCGGCGGCATCGATTTGTCGGTGGGGCCCACGGCCGCACTTTCGGCCGTTCTGACGGCCATGCTGATGACGTCGGGCGTGCCGCTGCCCATCTCGCTGCTGGCCGGTCTCGGCGTCGGCCTGCTGTGCGGCTTCGTCAATGGTGCGCTGATCTCCTTCGCCGGCCTGCAGCCCTTCATCGTCACGCTCGGCACGCTGAGCCTGTATCGGGCGCTGGCCCTGATCTTCACCGGCGGCAACCCAATTTTGGGCCTGCCGAACGGCTTCCGGCACGTCTTCAACGCCTATATCGGCATCGTGCCGGTGCCGGTGATCATCGTCGCGGTTCTGTCGGTGATCGGCTGGCTGCTGCTGCGCAAGGCGCCGATCGGCGAATATATCCTGGCGGTCGGCGGCAATGAGGAAGCGGCGCGGGTTGCCGGTGTGCCCATCGCGCGCACCAAGATCACGACCTATATGCTGTCGGGCGCCCTGGCCTTCATCGCCGGTATCATCCTGATCGGCCGCCTGGGCGCGGCCGAGCCCGTGCTGGGCAATCTTTGGGAGCTTGACGCCATCGCGGCGTCGGCCATCGGTGGCGCCTCGCTCATGGGCGGGAAGGGGAGTATTGTCGGCACCCTGCTCGGAGCGCTGGTGCTTGGGGCGATGCGCAACGGGCTCACTTTGATGGACGTCCAGGCCTTCTACCAGCTTCTCGCGACCGGCATCATCATCATCGCCGCGATGCTCGTTGACCGCTTCACCCGGGGCCGCGCATGAGCGAGACCCCGGCCGAGCCATCCACGGTCGGGGCCCGCCTTCGTGCCTTGAGGCCGATGCTAACCCCCCTCGAAAACCGCATCCTCGATGTGGCTTTCGAGGAAGGGTTCGAGGAGACCACGCCGCTCACCTATGTCGCCGAGCAGGCCGGCGTATCTGAGGCCATGGTGGTGAAGACCGCCAAGAAGTTCGGTTTCGCCGGCTTTCGGGATTTTCGGGAGCAGGTCAGCGCGTATAACGCGCAGCCCAGTGCTGCCCTGCATAAGGAAATCGGGCCTGAGGACAATCAGGCCGATATCATGCGCAAGGTCTTCAACACGGCCATTCAGGCGCTGCACGAGACCCTGGCGATCATCGACCTGGAGACCTTCGCCAAGGTCGTCGATGCCATTTCAGCCGCGCCACGCCGCGACCTGTACGGTATCGGCGGTTCCGCGCAGATCGCGCGCGACGTCTCGCATAAATTCCTCCGCATCGGCCTGCGCAGCACCGTCTATGACGATGCCCATATGATGCTGATGTCGGCCTCCCTTCTGGAGCCCGGCGATATCGCGATTGCCTTCTCGCATTCGGGCCGCACCAGCGCCGTCATCGACGGCATGCGTGAGGCGCGCCGTCGTGGTGCGACGACGATCGCCGTCAGCAATTACGCCCATTCCCCGCTCGTCGACGCTGTCGACCTTGTTCTGTGCTCCACGGCCCGTGGCTCCCCTCTGCTGGGTGAGAACGCCGCCGCGCGCGTGGCGCAGCTGACCGTGATGGATGCGGTCTTCGCCGCCATCGCAGCCAAAGCCTATGACATTGCCGAGCGGAACCTTGAACGCACAACAGCGGCGGTTGCCGCCAAACGGGAACGGTAACGCATCATGGCGATCGATGTTCTGGTCGTGGGCAGCCTGCATTACGACATCCTGGTGCAGAGCGACCGGCTGCCGCGCACGGGCGAAACCTTTCCCGGCAGCCACTGGATGACCAAATGCGGCGGCAAGGGCGGTAATCAGGCTGTTGAAGCCGCCCGGCATGGCGCGGCGACGGCCATGGTGGCCTGCATTGGAGAGGATGAATTCGGCGGCCGGCTTCTGGATAACCTCGCCTCATCGCGCGTCGATACCCGCTTCGTTGCGCGCGGCAAGACCGGTTCCGGCATGAGCGTGGCGATCAGTGACCCTGCCGGCGATTACGGTGCCATTATCGTGACCGGCAGCAATGCGCTGATTGCCGAGGCGGATATTCTGGCTGGTGTGGCCGAGCTTGGCCCGGACGGTATTCTGGTTCTACAGAACGAAGTGCCGGAAGCCGCCAATCTGATCGTGGCGCGCGCGGCCCGTGCGCGGGGCGCCCGCGTTGTGATCAACGCGGCGCCGGCGCGCGCCTTGGCGCCTGGCCTGCTGGCGCTCATCGATATCCTGATCGTCAATGCGGTGGAGGCTGAGATGCTCGGCAGTCGCGCGGTTGAGGATCTGTCGTCCGCCGTCACGGCGGCGGCGGAATTGAGTGCGCTTGTGCCCGCCGTCATTGTCACGGCTGGCGGTGACGGTCTGGCGCTTCACACCGCCGGGCGTGGCACGTCGATCGCCGCTCACCGGGTTGCTCTCGTCAGCACCCATGGCGCGGGCGATGCCTTTGTGGGGGCGCTGGCGGCTCAACTCGCGCGGGGGACGGAACTGGAACAGGCGATGGCCTATGCCAATGCCGCGGCCGCCGTTCTTGTCTCAACCGCCGAGGCAGCGCGCGCCGCGCTGTCTCCCGACGATACGGAAAGACTGCTGCGCCAGGCCTGAGGGCCGCCAGGCCAAGGGTTTTTGCCGCGCCGGCGATGCCGGCGCGCGCTTCGCATCTCCCATAATCTCCGTCCAACCCGCGCGGGCTGATCCCGCGGGCTGTTAGCCAAGCCGGCGAACCCGGCTTTTTGGCGATATCGCGCGTTTTTAGCCAAGTTTCGGCCGCGTCGTCACGTCCCAGGATCACAAATTCCGGAGCTTTCCGGCCTCGCGACCGGCCCGATGAGGGATTCGTCCTGTCGGCGTAATACTTCTGTCTGCTGCGCTGCAAGATCGCTAGCCGCAAGGCTTTGATTGCATGCCATTTTTGGCAAACCCGCCCGCTTGCCTGGGCTAGGCCGGCTGACCGCAAGACTAATTTTATTTCGCTTTACGACTCGTTAAGGTTTTTTCTGAGGAGAAGATGCTTTGGCATCACGCGGATGACGAGTTGGTTGATATTAATCTTATTCGTTTCGATTTATTGTAATGTTGATGTATCACTAAAATTGCCATGATGTGACTGGTTGGACAAATATATTCCGGTCATTATTTTGTGCCTCATGTTGGAATGGATTATAAAAATCTGAAATTCCACAAACTATATTTCAAAATATGGATTGTGAGACGATTTGTGACTTCCTGGAAGTGATCGGCATCGGCGATATTTTCTCCGTATTGGAGCTAGAAGTTGCATAATCATTTTGAAAAAAAAGTCACGCAAATCGCTATGATCGCCTTGGGTCATATCTTAGATGCTCAGCACATCGAAGCTGTTGCGCAGTCTATGGACCTCAGCCGCCTGCGTGCCCAGATGATCGCTCTTGGTGTCTGCGATGCCCAGGTCTCTGACATGGACGTGGCCAAGCTCTATTTCAGCAAGCGGTGCAGCGCGCTCAGCCCAAATGCTTTCTTCGACGAATCATGGTATCTGGCGACCTACCCAGATGTCGAGCTTGCTGTCGAGGCCCAGGGGCTGGTGTCCGGCTTTGTCCATTTCATACGGCATGGCCTGGACAGTGGACGTTGGCCAAATCCCGTTCTAGCCGCACAAGGCACTGCTTCTATTCAGCAAGATCATGAGACACCAGTCTCGATCTTGGATGACGACACCTATCTGCGGATCAATCCGGCCGCTGCGGCCTTCCTGGCGGCCTTTCCCTGTCTCACGCCACTAGCCCATTACAACGCTTATGGAAGGCGGCTGGGCTACCAAATCGAATCTCGCCCTCCGCAGCAAGGTCTTGATGATGAAATGGGAGTCGTGCGCGCCGCATTCGATGGGGAATTTTACCGCCGTACTTACTTGGTAGATGTGGAATGCGATGATCCGCTTGCCCATTATCTCAACTTCGGTGCTGCACTAGGATATTCTCCGAACAAGTGGTTCGATGAGCGCTGGTATCGGGCGTTTTACCTGGATATCCAAGCCGCATGCTCCGAGGGCTGGTTGCCGTCTGGTTTTTTCCATTATCTTTATACGGGACGTTCGGAGGGGCGCCTGCCCCGGTTCAATCTCACGCAGGCCCTGGAAGCGCGGATGCCGGGCGTGACGTCGCCGACGCTGCTTTCTAAAGCGGAGGAGCTCGAAAACCGCCTCAATCCGAACCATGGAGTGCCGCAGTTCGACGCGACCGCCCAAGGCCCTGCCACGGTCTGGATCGTCTTACCGACTTTGAATCCGGATATCATGTTTGGGGGCTATCGTACGGTCCTTTGGCTTGTCGTCGCGCTTGTCAAAGCCAAGTTCAAAGTCAAAATTGTCTGCGTGCAAGACGAACCCAATTTGCAATACTTTCTGTTGCGCGAAGGTTCCGCTGCAGTCCGAGCCGCGTTTTCCACGGTTTCTGTCATGCGTTTGACTGAGATCGCAACGTCGTCCTATTCGGCTTTCGATCTGTTCATGGCCTATTCGGCTTGGGATCTGCCATTGTGCGCGCGCCTGGCTGCGAACACGAAACACCCCCTGCCGTTTTTTCTGACGCAGGAATACGAGCCGGTTTTCCACGATAACGGCTCTCACCGAGCGCTTCTCGAAGCGATCTACCGCATTCCACATTACGCGATCATAAATAGTGCCATGCTTTGCAAGTATTTCATGGCGCGTGGTCTCGGCGTCTTTTCAAATAATGACAAAAACAGTGTTCGTTCGAAATATGTTGTCTTTGAGCATCGCATCATGCAGCTGCCGCGCCAAAGCGTGGCCGCCATGTCGTCGCGGTCCACGCGCCTGCTTGTCATCTATGCTCGGCCTGAAGCCCATGCGGCGCGCAACGTGTTCGAGATAGCTGTTTTGGCACTCAGGCGCCTTTGCAAGGAAAACTTCTTCGGTCCCGAGTGGCGCTTTGAAGGTGTCGGCGCGCTCAGCAAGCTTCCGCCGGTTCGCCTCGGTGAAGGCCACGAAATTATTCTGCGGGAGAAGCAATCCGAAACCGATTATGCAAGCATGTGTGGGTCCATGGATATTGGCCTCAGCCTCATGTATGCTCCGCACCCGAGCGTCATGCCGTTTGAATTCGCCACCACCGGATCGCTGGTTGTGACCAATACCTATGAAAATAGATCAGCCTCCGAGCTGGTATCTATTTGCGCCAATATTGTTCCATGCGAGTTATCAATTGAATCAGTCTCGGAAGCCATAAGAACCGCTGCAGGCAGGGTCTCCGATTTTAGAGGGCGCGTTCGCAATAGCCTTGTTCCCAACGCCGGCGGATGGGAAGAAATATTCAATTCCAAGTTCGTGGAATCCACTTTCGGTAAAGCCTTGCCCACGGACACTGCGACTCACGAGGAAGTTTCCGTGATCCCGAAAACAAGAAGGCCAAAACCATCTCTTCACGGCAGCGCCGTAAGGGAGCACTGCACATGAAAACCAATTCGGTTATCAGATCGGTTGTTCTTGCCGGGCAAGACAAGCCTTACAAGCCGAGCCTTGTCTTGTATTCACGTGACGGCTGGCAACAGGTCTCATATGGCGAACTTGACGCAATGATGACACGCTGGGCAGGAGCCTTTTCTGGTTTTCGCCCGCCTAACGACCGGCCCGGGAGTGCAGTTGCCGTCATAGTCGCAAAGCATGGTCTCAACGGCTATGCGTCTTATCTTGGCGCAATGCGCGCGGGGCTGGTGGCATGTTTCATCCCTCGTCCGACATCAAAGCAGGATCCGAATCTGTATTGGGCAAGTCACCGTGAAGTCTTGGCGCGAATTTCGCCGGCCGTCGTCGTAGCGCCTGCCGAACTCATGGACGATCTCCGGAACGTGCTGGACGCCTCGGTGCCGCTTCTGGATGTCGATGCTCCCCTTCCCGTAACTGTAGGTTCTTTACCTGATCTCGACGACGTCGATCATGATGATATTCCCGCATTGCTTCAGCACAGTTCAGGGACGACAGGTCTTAAAAAGGGGGTGATCCTTACGCATGGCCAGTTGCGCCGTCAGGTTCAGGCGTATTCTGATTGCTTGGCGATGTCCGGTGACGACGTTGTCGCATCCTGGTTGCCGCTTTACCACGATATGGGACTTGTGACGGGCTTCATCATGCCACTGTCCCTGAACTGTCTGGTCGTTGCCATGGATCCTTTCGACTGGCTCGTGCAACCAGACATGATCCTCTTGGCGATAGCACGCTTCAAGGCCTCATTCTGCTGGTTGCCGAATTTTGCTTTCGCCCATTTGGTTAACACCGCTGACGATGCCTCTGACTATGACCTTTCGACGGTAAGAGCGTTTGTGGATTGTTCGGAACCTTGCCGGGCGGATACATTGGAAACCTTCCAAAACCGCTTTTCCAAGCATGGCCTTCGTGCGGGCGCTGTCACCACTTGCTATGCCATGGCAGAAACAGTTTTTGCTGTTACGCAATCAGACGTCGGATCGCGGCCCCTTATCCTTTCTGTGGATGCCGAGCGCTTCAGAGAGGACTCCCAGGTCGTTGTAGTGCGCGACCGAACGCCTGACGCTCTTAGATTTGTTTCGTGTGGCTTACCGGTTGAAGGAACCTCAATACGGGTTGTGCCAACCCAGGGGCGTCGTTTCAACTTGCTTGCTGCTTTACCTGGGTTTTTTCATCGTGCAGATCCAGAGGTCGTCATGGTTGGTGAAGTTCAGGTGCTCAGCAGTTCGGCATTTTCTGGCTATCATCAAGATAAAGCGGCTTCAGTGGCGTGCATGGACGGGTCTTGGTACAAGACCGGTGATCTTGGGTTTGTGTATGAAGGCCAATTATATATTTCGGGCCGCTTGAAGGATCTCATTATCGTCAATGGCCGCAACTTCTACGCCCATGACATAGAGGCGATCGTCTCCTCGGTGCCGGGTATCAAGGCGGGGAGGGCTGTTGCATTTTCCGTAGAAAAGGCCTCTGCCGGCAGCGAGGGAGCAGTTGTGCTTGCGGAGTCCTCGTCAGAGTTCTTCGACCACCCGGCCCTTACGCGTTCCGTCAGCCGCGCCGTATTCGACATTCTAGGCCTTACACTGCACCACGTCGCCATCAGGCCGCCGGGAGTGTTGGTTAAGACGACCAGCGGCAAGTTAAGCCGATATGAGAATGGGAGGCGATACGCTGAGGAGATGAGAGTATGACGACTATGTCAGTAACCCCGTTTTCGAATTTCGCAGAATTGGTCGCGGGAACATTTGATCTTTCACCAAAATTAATCACGCGTGATACGCGATGCGCCGATGTTCCAGGTTGGGATTCCCTTGGCCATTCAGTCCTTCTGTCCAGAATTGAAAAGCGGCTTCACCTCGCCCTGGTCGAAGCGGATGCTTCTCCAGCAGAATCGGTGGGGGAACTATATGATAGAATAACGAGGCTTTCTCTCCGGGCAGCGGAAGCGTGACTGCCCTCGTCGGTGCTGTCGGCGCTGTTGTGGAAGGTCGAGGTGGACGCCTCTTCCTGGGCCGACAAGAGGGTTTTGACCTGGGTCGGTTCATCAATGGCAGCGCCCTCCCGCCTTCGCTTCTCGTCCAGTGGCGTGCGACCCTTGTCCGGCGCGGGCGAGAGTTGTCGTCTCGTGGAATTCCTTACGTCTTCATCATTCCGCCCGATGCCGCGTCGATCCATTTCGAGGACTTGCCGGATGACTATCCCGGTCCCTACCAAACGCCGGGCCAGGTGTTTCTGGCTGCGATGGGCGATATACCCGGAGTGCGGTTCGTTTATCCCGTAGAGGCGCTTCGTGCTTCCAGAGGCGGTCTCGAGGTTTATCAGCGCACCGACTCGCATTGGACAACATTTGGCAGCGGAGTAGCCTATCAAGAAATTATGAAAGTCATGGCCACTTCGATTCCATGTCAAATCATTCCAACAAGTGCTACGCGCTTTACCTTTCGCAATAGCTTCGGTGACTTGGGTTCACAATGCGAACCCGAGCGACGTTCCGAAATACCGATTGTCTCTTTCGATGGCCGAGAGCCCGACCGTGTCCTTGAGCGCCACGGGGCACAACGACAGACGACGACGGTTACCCATATGCCGGATATCCCGGTCGGGCGTGTGCTCGCCTTTCGGGATTCTTTCATGACCGACCTGTCTCCATACCTTGCACGTAGCTTTTCTGACTTTCTGACGATGGGAACAACGACCCGCGTCATGTTGGACGCTGTGGATGATTGGGAACCGGATGTCGTTATCAGCGAAGTCGCAGAGCGCCGTCTTGTTGCCTTTGAGACTGACCATCAGACTCATAGCTATGATTGGCTCTATCTGACGGACCACTCCGGTGATCTGGGCAAGAGTGTGCTGCGTGCTCTTAACCTGTTGGCGGGGGGGGAGCCCGTTGCAGCTGCAGACATTATGCAAAAGGAGGAACACAACCTTTTGCAGAATTCTGTACATGCTTATTCAGCCGCGGTGATTTTCGAGGCTGCCGGGGATCATGCCAAAGCAGCTCCCTTTGCAGAGGCAGCCTTAACGGCCGCACCTGACAGTATTGGCGCTCTGGCATTGGCCGCCAGGTGTCGCCTCGCCACGGGCCGGCTTGGGGAGGCGGTTAAAGTGTTATCGAGAGCCGTGGAAGTCGCACCTTGGAACGGAGCCATCCAGGAACTGTATATTTACAGTTTAATCCAAGATGGGCAGTCGGCTGTTGCGTCCCTAGTAGCAGAGACCGCGCTCCGGAGCATCCGAGACCACGCAAACCTGTGGTATTGGGCTGCTATTTTGCGAGAGGCATCCGGCCAATTTGGCGAGGCTCTGATTGCCGTCTCCAGTGCGCTGCAGCTTGATCCGAATAACCTGGCATATCTGGATCTGTCCAACCGTCTCCATACCCGCGGCTGAAATTTTCTCCTCACTGTCGTAAGGAATAATAATGATGCTGCTGCAGACATCTGACCATCTTTCACTGAGCATTGATCAGCGCGGGACGTTAAGAGGGGTTTCGTCATCCGGTATTCTGACGGGGGATGTCAGTGTTCGCTACGATGGTCGTGACTGGGCAAAAGTGCCGTCAAAGCCGTTGGACGGGTCGACCAATCGCATTTTTCGCTGTGATCTTCCTCCTCCGCCGGCTGACGGGGCGCCCGACGGTATTGCGTCTGTTGTCGACATTTACGGCGACACGATAGCATCGATCGCGGTTCCGCCTCGTCTACCTGCCTGCAACAGCGCCGGGGTTTCGGCTGCGGATATTCTGGCACTTCACAATCGCCCATTTTTTGGCGTTCCCTATATGTCATTCGATGGTGCCAAGCTAACTATTGTTGGTTCGCATTTGCCGCCAGACGGTGATCCATCCGCACTGCGGGTCGAATTTCAGCCCGGCGTCGTCTTTGATTTTCAATATCCGCTTGAGGCACCCGGTTGGGAGAGCCATTTTTGGTACTGGCCCAATGCCGTGTTTTCTGACTTTCTCCTGACGATTGATCTTGCGGCCAGTGCCTATGGGGCAGATCCGTTTTCGTTTAGGTTCAAATATTCAAGGGGGCCACAAAAGAACTTTCCAGAGCCTTATGGGCGGGTTTGGATACCGCGCGACTTCGGAACCTCTATCGGCTTTCCCCACGATGGCACTCAGTTGACGAGGGTCCAGACATGGTCCGATACGCGGAGCGTTTCTCTGACGGGCTATAATGCGTATCACGTCATTCGTGATTTGCTCAATCGCTACGGCATACGGGGAGATGGGGCAACTATTTTGGACTGGGGCTGTGGCCACGGTCGTGTCACGCGGCACTTCATTCGGGAGTGGCCTGGCGCAAATATTATCGGAATGGATATTGATGCCGAGAATATTGATTGGGCGACAAATAATCTTCGCAAAGGAAAATTTGTTGCATCTCCCCTGCTTCCGCCATGCCAGTTGGCAGATGCTTCGGTTGATGCCGTTTTCTCCATATCAGTGATGACCCATCTTCCCTTGGACGTGCAGTTGCTTTGGTTAGCCGAGCTGGCGAGGATCGTACGCCCAGGAGGCATTGTGCTTATGAGTTTCGGTGGTCCGGCAGCCGTCGCCTGGTCCTCAGTTTGGAATAACGAAAACTATTTTACAAAATGGCGTGAGGACGGCATTCATGCCGATAAGATCGACTTGGCGCTTGATGGTAAAATTGAAGACGCAACATACTATCGAAATACCGCTCAGACGCATGAGCATGTGACGAGAGAATGGTCCAAATATTTTGAGATTGTTGACATACTGCCCGAGGCAATCGGCAACCTTGACTTTGCCGTCTTGCGGCGTGGCGGCAAGCGGACAAGAAATGGCTAGAGAATGTAGTGTTGCCAAAGCTGCACCGCATCAAGGTAGCCGCGTCGTTTTCGTGTCATAGCGTCTTGCCGGTCAAATGACGCGTCGGTCGAGATCGTCGCATAGCCGCTACCCGCCGTCTGGCGATGCCATATCCAATCGCGTCGGCAAAGCGCGCCGGGTGAGTGCGGCGCCGGGGCCCGCAACCCGGCACTCGCAAAGGCCAGGAAGGCTTGCTATCTATCCGTCTATGGAATGAGACGGTGGGACGCCAGCGTGAGAGACCGGCCTTGGAAGTAGAGACCCCACAAGCGCTGGTCGCGCTCGGCCAAAGCGCACGGGAGACCGGGGACCGCCTTGCCGCCCTCGGATATTTCCGGTCGGCGGCCGAGGCCCTGCCTGAGGATATCTGGCGGAAGCTTGATGTGGCGGACGAGCTTCTGGCGCTCGACCAGGTCGATGAGGCCAAGGCGGTCTGCGAGGCGGTGCTGGCGCTGGAACCCGAGCAGCCGCAGGCGCTCATCGCGCTCGGCCAGGGCGCGCGCCGGATAGGGGACCGTTTGGCCGCACTCGCCTATTTTCGCTATGCCGCCGACCGTCTGCCGCAGGATATCTGGCGCAAGCTCGACGTAGTCGACGACCTCATGGCGCTCGGCGAGTTCGCGGAGGCGCAGGCGGTTTGCGAGGCAGTGCTGGCGCTGGAGCCTGGCCAGCCACAGGCGCTGATCGCGCTTGGGCAAAGCGCGCGCGGGCTGGGCGACCGCCAGGCGGCGCTCGCACATTTCCAGACAGTCGCCGGTCATCTGCCGCAGGATATCTGGCGCAAACGAGACGTCGCGATCGAGCTGATGGCGCTCGATCGGCTGGATGACGCCAGGCAGGTCTATCAGGAGATCGTGGCGCTCGATCCGGGCTTCGATGAGGCGCAGATCGGCATCGGGCAAATCCTCCGCACGCAGAAGGGGGCAGGGGCCTCGCTGGAGTTTTTCCTCGCGGTCGTGGCGCAGGATGGCGCCGCCATCTGGCCGCGCCTGGAGGCCGCGGCTGATTTGCGCGATCTCGGCCGGGCGGACGAGGCTGAGGCGCATTACGCCGCCGTTCTGGAAAGCCAGCCCGGCACTATCATGGCGCTGATCGGTGCGGGCTACTGCGCGCGGGCCAGTGGCAACAAGCGCAAGTCCCTGGAATTCTTTGAGGAAGCGGCGCGCTGCGCGCCGGGCGAGTCCTGGCCGCAACTGGAATTGGCGCAGGAATATCGCGAGGCTGGCCGTTTTGATGAGGCGCGGGCGATTGCCCGCGGCCTGCTCGAACGCGATCCGCATGATCTCAATGTGGCCCGCAATCTGGCGCAGACCGAGCGTCAGGCGGGCAACCGCGAAGCCGCTTTGGCGGCGCTGGGACAAGCCTATCCTGCCCATTCGGCCAGCGCCGATCTCATCATGGAAATGGCGCAGGACGAGCATCGCCTGGGCCTTCATGCCGAATGCGACGCCCATCTGCAGCAGGTGCTGGCCATGCATCCGTTCCATGTGGACGCGGTGGCCCTGCTGGCGGATCGGCTGATCGCGCGGAATGATATCGAGGAGGCGAAGCTGCTGTTCGAGCGCGCGCGCGCCGCGCGGCCGGGTGAGCCGTCCTTCACCCTGGGGCTATTGACCGTTTTGGGCAGTCTTGGGCGAACCGACGAGGCGATCGACCTCATCGAGACCCTGCGGCTGAGCCAGGAAGTCCCGCTGGGTTTCCTGGTCAAGCTGATCATGCTGCTGCGTCAGTCCGGCCGCTACCATGAGGCGCTGGAGACCGCCCGCGCAGCATCCGAGGCCCATCCTGACAATTTCTGGATATTCTACGAGCGCTTCTACACGGAGATCCTGTTCGGGGATGATGCCGCGATCGAGGCATCTCTCAAGGGCATGCGGCCCGCCGGGCGGCTGGAACAATCCGTGCTGGAACGCTGCTGGGGCCTGTATGAGGAAAACCGCAACCGTCTTGCGGCCGCGATAACGCGTTATACCCATGCGACGGAATTCGATCCCACCGATCCCAGTCCGCTCAAGGATCTGACGCGGGTGAAGATCATGAGCAGCGACTTCGCGGGCGCGCGCGTGCATTTGCAGGCCGCGTCCAAACTCGACGCCTATTACAACCGCCTGCGTCGGAAATCGGTGAACGTCTCCCAGACCTTTTTTGGGCAGATCATCAACGAATTGACGATCGATCAGACCCTGGCCGGGGCGGTGGGCGCCTTGCAGCCCCTGGTGCCTGCCGGGCGGGCTTCTGTGCTGCGCCTCATCGCGCGGTACAATCCAGATAATACGGCCGCCGCTTTCAGCCTGCTTCTTGCCATGCGTCAGGCCGGTGCTTTGGACCATCGCCCCTCCGGCGAGGGCGGCATACCCCGCACGATCGCGCAGTTCTGGGACAGGGCGCCGGTACCCGATGACGTTCAGAAGCTCATGCAAAGCTGGAGCCTCCTGAATCCCGGCTATGAGATTCAGGTCTTCGACAGCCGGTCGGCAGCGGCTTTTCTGGGCAAGCATTTCGCGGCGCCGGTGCTGCACGCCTTCAGCCGCTGCCGCGAGCCGGCGCAGAAGGCGGATATATTCCGCCTTGCCTGGCTGGTGGCCAGCGGCGGCATTTATGTCGATGCCGATGATCGCTGCATCAAGCCCTTGGACGAGATGCTGCCGAAGGAAGCGCGCCTGGTCGTCTATCAGGAGGATATCGGCACGCTGGCGAATGACGTGATGGCGGCTGTCCCGCGCCATTCGGTGATGGTGCGGGCGCTGGAATTGGCGGTGACGGCGATCAACCGGGGCGATTCCGAAATCGCCTGGCTGTCCACCGGTCCCGGCCTCGTCACCCGCGCCTTTGTGCAGGTCATGGTGGCGGAGGAGGCGGATGGCCTGCCGGCAGGCGCTCTTATTCTGGACAGGCGGACCCTCAACCAGTTTGTCGCCATTCATTGCTCCGCCGGATATAAGGTCACGACCCGCCACTGGCTCAATTCCAGCTTCCCATCGCGTGCGGCGGTGACGGAAACGGTCTGAGACAGTCTGGATTTTGCAAAATTGTCGCAAGATGCAGCGAAATTCTTGAACGATCCTAAGTTCTAGGTAATAAGTGCGAATTGGCAATTTTTGCGGAGTTGCACATGGACCTGGATCTGGAGGCCGAACTCTCTCGCCATACGGCGAAATCGGTGGTGATCGTGCCTGTCATCCTGTCCGGCGGTTCGGGCACGCGCCTTTGGCCGGTCTCGCGCGAAAGCTTTCCGAAACAGTTCTGGCCGCTGGCTTCCGGTAAATCCTTGATCGCCGATACGGTGTTGCGCACTTTGGGCGGGGAGTTCGCTCCGCCGATGGTCGTCTGCAACGAGGCACATCGCTTCATGGTGGCCGAGCAGCTGCGAGAGGCCGGCGTGACAGGGGCCCGCATCGTGCTGGAGCCGGTAGGCCGCAACAGCGCCCCGGCCATCGCCGCTGCCGCGCTGATCGTGGCGCAGGACGATCCGCAGGCGGTCATCTGCATGATGGCGGCCGATGCCGCAATTCCGGACAGCACGGCGCTGCGCCACGCGCTGATCGCGGCGGCGGAAGTTGCCCACAGCAATAAGGTCGTGACACTCGGCATGAAGCCGACCAAGCCGGAGACGGGCTTCGGCTATATTGAAATGGGCGCGCCTTTGGCCGAAATGGCAGAGGCCCATACGCTGCTTCGCTTTATCGAAAAGCCTGATCCTGACCTGGCGGAAACCCTGATCGCTTCAGGCAAGGTCTTGTGGAATTCCGGCATCTTCGTCTTCACCGTCAGCACTCTGCTGGAAGAATTGCAGGCTCATGCGCCGCATGTTCTGGCAACCGTGCGCCGCGCGGTGGATGCGCGGACCGGTGATCTGGACTTCATCCGCCTCGGCCGCGAGGAATTCGCCGCCTGCCCGAATATCAGCCTCGATTATGCGGTCGCGGAGCACACCACCCGGGCCGCCGTTCTGCCGGTCGATTTCGCCTGGTCCGATGTCGGCAGCTGGAGCGCGCTGTGGGATCTGGGCGAGAAGGATAACGCCGGCAATGTCGCCGTCGGTGATGTCGTCATTGAAGACGCATCCAATTGCTATGTCCGCAGTGACGGTATGCTGGCGACCGTGCTGGGCCTGGAAGACGCCATCCTGGTGGTGACGGAGGACGCCGTCCTTGCCGCGCATCAGGATCGTGCCCAGGACGTCAAGAAGATCGTGGAGCGGCTGAAGGCCCAGAAGCGCCCGGAAGCGACGACCCATAATCTCAGCTATCGGCCCTGGGGCCATTATGAGGTGCTGATTTTGGGCGACCGCTTCCAGGTCAAGCGCATCGTGGTCAAGCCAGGTGAAAAGCTGTCGCTGCAAAGCCATTTCCACCGTGCCGAACATTGGGTCGTGGTCGAGGGTACCGCCATCGTGACGCGGGATACGGATGAGGTTTTCGTTCGTGAAAATGAGAGCATCTATCTGCCGCTCGGCTGTAGACATCGCCTCTATAATCCCGGCCGCATCTCGTTGACGCTGATCGAGGTCCAGTCCGGCGCCTATCTGGGTGAGGATGACATCGTCCGCTACGAAGATACCTACGGCCGCAGCTGATCTCGGCCATGCCGAAAGAGCAGCGGAAGCGCTGCCTTTCTGGTTGTGAAGCATGGGGTCTGTCGGATAATCCTGGCCTTCGGCCGAGAGGATAGACAGACGCCATGACCAGCCCCTATCCCATATTCACCTATTGGGAGGGTGATGGCAGCGCGCTTGGTCCCTTCTGCGCGGATTGGCTGATGGCCGGCCATGACGTGAAGATTTTCGGCCCGCAAGATGTCCGCGCCCTTCTGGCCAAAAGCTACAGTCCCGAGCGTCTGGCCCTGTTTGACCGTATCCGCATATCGGCCTGCCGGTCCGATCTCACCCGGCTGCTGCTGCTCTTCACCTATGGCGGATTCTATGTCGATGCACATAGCGGTAGTGGTAGTCAGGTCAAGCTGATCCAGCTTTTCGCCCATCTGGCTTCGAAAGAGCTTGTGGTTTTCGATCAGGCCGGGGAAGGGCGCGCCGAAGACGATATCTACCTGCTCAATGGTGCGATGCTTGCGCGCAGGCAATCTGCATTGCTGGGTGAGTTTATTGAAATCTGTTTCAGGAATCTTGAGACCCATTGGGCAAGGGAAAGCCGGACGACAGATCATGTCGGCTACAATATATTTTCCCTCACGGGTGGATGGGGACTGCTCAACTTTCTGTTCGACCTCAGTCGCAAACCCTATCATCTGAAGGGTGATTTGGCCGAGCGCGTGCAGCTGGAAGTTCTGCATCCCAGCAAAGGGGAGCCGGCTTTCGTCTGGTACAAGCACTACCATTATCGCGAACCGGGCCAGCATTGGAGCGAGCGGCAGAAGGTTGAACGCCTGTTCGAACCGGGCTGAGGCAAACTGCGCCGCGACCTGCATTTATGTCAGTTGACCCAATAAGCCAGAAAATTGCCGCGTGCCGTGGCGGCCTGCGGTCCCGGAGACAGATCCGGAACGGCCGCGTCGCCCCAGGCGAGGACAGTATGGCCGGCGTCTTCCGCGCGCAGAGCGAAATCGAGCATGGGCAGATCGGCACCATCCGCCATGGTCAGGTCAAAGCCGCCCAGCGCCTCGAAAAGGGACCGGGGGGTCAGCAGGGACAGGCCGCTGCGCGACGCTTTAGCGGGCATGGCGGGAAACGGATCGCGGAAACCAGCCTGACGTGCCGCCATCTGCGCGGCCCCGCCAAGCAGGCTATCGCTGCGCCCTTGTGCCGCATCCAGCAGAATCGCCAGATCACGGGGGGCGATTTGGCCCGCACGCAGGAAGACGAGGGTGTCACCGCGCGCCTGGGCGGCGGCATCATTCACGTGCTGCGCGCCATGGCCGTCACCATAGACCAGAAGTTCCGCCAGATAGCGGCGGAGAAGCGGTGCGATGGCGAGGATTCCAGCCCGGCCCGCCGCAGGATCGGAACCAGCATCGAGCAGCAGAGTGAAGCGCGGCTGGGCTATGACGGGCAGGTGCGGGGCCGCCGGCAATTGCAGCTCAGACAAAGGGTGGCGCGCAAAATGGCGGCCGGTTTCGGCCAAGGCCGGGCCGAGCGTCGACCATCGCGGCGTGCCGGCCCAATCGGGTAGCGCCTCCTGCAACGTGGCCGCCGTCACATAGGCCGCTTCCGCCTGGGCAGCCCAGGCGAGACTCTCGGCCGTTTCCGCAGGCACGATGCGGGCAAAGACCTGCCCACTGCCGCATTCCATGGCCTCGATCCGCGCGGTTGGCGCCAGATCGGCCGGCAAGGCCAGGGAAAATCCGTGATAGCCGTCACAGAGGCCGGGTCGCACCAGTTCCGACCTTAGCCGTGCGGCGACAACGCTGGCTTTTTGCACACCGTCGATCAGCAGGGCGACCGTCAGGCGCTCCGCCGGCCGGTCGGCCGACCAGCACCAGCCCTGAACCATGCCCACAGCGGAACCGCCGGCACGGCTCAGCCCGCCTTGAACGGGCGTGCCGGTCATGCGTCTGCGTCGTGCGGTGACAGGCCCAATTGCGCCAAAAGCCGCGCGACATCCTCGGCCGAAGGTGACCGGTCAAGCCCGTTGCCGTCATCGGCGCCGATGCGCCAGATCTTGTGGGCATTGCCGAGGGAGGCCAGCTTGGCGGCGCCGGCCGCCGAGCGCAGCCGCACGCAATCGGCCGCATCGATCGCCGCGCGTATCGCCTTAATGCCGGGGCGTGTTCGGCCGCCGGTGCTGAGCCGTTCCTCCGCCGCCGCATCCAGCGCCAAAACCATGCGGGGCGCGATGCTGTCCTGCGGCGGCAGAGCGGGATGACCGAAAGCCGCGACCGTGAGATACAGCACATCATAGCCGCTGGCCTGGGTGGTATCGATGACCGCGCATCCGCTCTCGTGCAAAAATGCGATCAATTCTGCGGATGGCGGCACCGTGCCGGCGAAAGCGGCCGATACGGCAAGCCCCTGCGCCTGAAAGGAAAAGACCGTTTGCCGCAAATCGGCCTGGTCAAAGCCTGCGCCGCTGACGATCAGCACGCGCGTCTGCGGTTCAGTGGCCTCATCCTCTGTCACTGATTCTGCCCGATAGGCGAGAAGATCGGCAATATCGGGCGCGATCTGAAATTTTGCGGCGGCAGAACCACCCTCATCCTGCCAAAGCAAGACAGGCGCAGGCAGGTGATAGACGCCGTAGCCGGTCTCCCAGGCGCGGAGACAGAGATTGATCGCGGCAGCCGTCGGCGCCACAAAACCGCTATCGAAACCGCCAAGCTCCTTGAAGACCGCGCTGCGGATGATCATCGCCGCATCCAGCGTCGCGGTGATGGGGGTCAGGCCATCATCCTCGGACGCTTCCAGAAAATCGGCGAGCGGCCCTGTCAGCGCCGGCCCTGCCTCGGCGAGGCCTGTGCCGATGACGGCAGCCTCCGGCCGCCCCGCGAATTCAGCCTGCACGGCGTTGAACCAGCCGGGCGTGACGCGGCAGCCGGACGACAGAAAGCCGGCGAAAGGCCGGTCGGCGAACAGCACGGCCTGGTTGCGCGCTTCGGTCACGGATTGGCCTGATTGCAGCCGTTGGTAGCGCAGATTGCCGATGAAAGCGGGCAGCAGAGCGGTCTGACCCGCCTGCCCATCATCGATCAGCACCACCTCGGCCATCCGGTCCAGACCGGTTTCGTGAATCTGCCGCAGGCAGGCATAGACGGTTTGAACCGGCGCCCCGCCATCGACGCAGAGCGTCAGAAGCGGTGCGTTGGCCTGGGTGAAGCTGAAGGGCGGACATTGGGCGCGTGTGCTGTCTAGCAGGCCCGCAACGCTATGGCCGAGTTCGACCGGCACGGCAGCGGGTGGCAGTTCCGACAGGCGCGTGAAGAAGGCGCCGATGGTCGCGAAGACGCCGGCCATCATCGCGCTGTCCTGCGCCGCCCGCGCAGTCGTCTCATCCAGCCGGGCGCCCAGCAGGCGCAATTGCTGCTCGACATCGCGCAGCCGGTCTTCGATTGTCAGTACTACCGTGCGGCGGAAGACGAAGGTCGTGTCCAGCGCCTCGCCACTTGCCTCATCAATCAAGCCGATCGTGGAGACGGATTTGGCGGCGATGCGGTCCCAGGGAATGAGATAGGAGAAGGCATGATGCCCGTCGCCCATCCCGGCCTCGGCCAGATCGGGACGGAAGAGATTGGCGACCGTGCTGCCCACGGGCTGGCCGTCCACCAGCACCACCAGCCGCACGGCGTGATCAGGGCGGCTCTCATCCCAGCACCAGCCGCTGACGAGCCCCTCGTTCTTCACTTGCTCCAGATGGGCGCGGGGTCTCATCGCGTGGGTTTCCGCATCCGCTCGGTCATCGAAAGGCCTTGAAGATCATGGCATCGGGCCCGAGAAGCCCAAGCTCCCCCGACCAATAGCAGTGGGCGACGCAATCCTGAAACCCGGCATCCCGCACGCGGTCCAGGATATCCCAGCCGAAGCGGCGGGGTGACCCGGCCAGCGGTGGCTGCTTGTCCCGGGCGGCCGGGTCGAAGGGCAGGGTGAACAGAAACAGCCCGCCCGGCATCAGGCTTTCGGCGATCCATGCCAGGGCTGTCCCTGGGTCGGGAACGGTCGAAAGCGTATCGACGCTCAACACCATATGGGTCGCGGCCGGTTTTGCCTGGGTCTTGGGCCAGACCCAGGCCGGTGGGCAGAGCGTGGCGAGCTTGAGCGCCAGCGGCGCGTCCTGCCCGAAAAGACCGAGGCGGAACCAGTCTCGGCCGCCGAAGCTGGCACCGGCCAGATGCAGCAGCGCCCGGCGATGGGCGCTGAGCCGCGCCGCGCAATCGCAGATCTGCTGGCCTGGGTCATAGGCGCCGTGGCTGGTCGCGGTGTCGCTGGTAAAATGCGTGACGGCCAGGCAGGCGCCGCAGGTGCCGGCGCGGACAAGCTGGCCTTCGCGGATGAAGAGCATTTCCTGCCGCAGCCGTTCATCCAGCAGCGCCCGATTCTCCGCCGCGAAACGCTGAAAATCCTCGGCCGAGCGCAGCGGGAAGGCGGGAAAGCGCAGATGGGCCGTCATGCGGTCGCACGTTCCAGCGGCAGACCCAGCCGCTGAGCCCAGCCGCGCGTGATGGCTGCTTCCAGGAAGCGTTTGCCCTGCGCCGGAGAAAATTCCTCCTGCACGATCCGCTGCCCGGCGGCGGAGAGGCGGCCCCATTCCGCCTTGTTCCGATAGAGGCGCAGCACTTTCTGCGCGAAATCCTGCGGCGTATCGGCTTGCAGCAGATGCGTATCGGGTGACAGGCCCGAGCCCTCGATGCCGATGCCGGTGGAGACGATCGGCAACCCATGGGAAAGGGCAGACAGCACCTTGCCCTTCACGCCCGCACCGACCCGCAAGGGGCAGACGAAAACGCGGCTGCGGTCGAAGAGATCGGAGAGTTCAGGCACCTGGCCCAGAATTTCGACGCCCTCGCCGGCCAGCGCGCCTACCTCGCGCGTGACATTGGCACCGGCGATGAGACAGCGGATGCCAGGCTCCTCCGCGCGGATCAGCGGCAGGATGTCTTCCACGAAATAGACGGCGGCATCGACATTGGGCGTATGCCGGTAGCCGCCGAGGAAACAGATATCCCGCCGCGCCGCGAAAGGTGTTGCGGTGCCGACGTGATCCAGCATCAGCGGCCAGACGGTGACGGGCGCACCGGGCAGCGCCGCTTCGATGATGGCGGCCTCGGCTGTGGAATGGGTGATGGTGGCGTCCGCCGCCGCGATCAGCGCCAGTTCCTGGGCGCGGGTGATGGCAGCCTCGGCAAAGCCCTCAGCGCTGTTCTCCATCTCCGCCTGACGCTGCACGCGCAGGTAATGCAGGTCAGCGAGATGGAACAGCAGCAGAGCTTGCGGCGCGTGGGTGCGGATATCGTCCAGAATGGGGCCCAGCACCGTCATGCGATAGACGAGAATGACATCGAATAGCGGGCCGTAGCGTTCCAGATAGGTGGCGATATCCAGGTCGAAGGGGGCATAGGCGCATTCGACGCCGCGCTTCTGCAAGGCGCTGGTATAGCCCGCCTGAAACAACCAGTTATGGGCGGTCACGAAATGAGTTTTATAGCCCAAGGCCTGGGCCGCGCCGATGGCATGCAGCGTCTGCACCGACCCGGCATCCTGGTCCGGCGTCGGCGTGGTCGCGTCGATCACCAGCAGCCGGCGCGCAACCCCGCGTTCCCGCTCGAAATAGGGCGCCTCGTCACGCGGCCGATGCTGTTCCAGATAGGCGTGCCATTCTAGAAAGAGCTTGCGCTGATTGACGGTCTGATAGGCTTTGACGCCCTGGCGCGTATCTATGCCGGAGGTCTTGCCTTCGTAATGAATGACGCGGGATTCGCTTTGCAGCCAGACCTGCTGGCCGCTTGCCGCGATGCGCAGGCAAAGATCGACATCTTCGCAATAGGCCGGGCTGTAGCGGGTGTCGAAACCGCCAAGGTCATGCCACAGCGCCCTGGGCAGCGCGATGGCGCAGCCCGAGATGTAATCGACCGGCCGGGCATGGCAATACTGCGGGCGGTTGGGGTCATCCTCGCGCCCATAATTGCGGCAGGTGCCGTCTCGCGCCACGATGCCGCCGGCTTCCTGTAGGCTGCCGTCGGGATAGAAGAGTTTTGAGCCGACGAGCCCCGCGCGCGGGAACAGCCCGAAACTCTCCAGCAGCGCATCCAGCCAGCCCGGCACCACCCGCGTATCGTTATTGAGGAACAGGATGAACCGCCCGCGCGCCAGCGCGCCGCCGGCGTTGCAGCTGGCGATGAAGCCGCCGTTCTGGGCCTGCCGCTGGTAGCGGATATGGGGCAAGCCGCGCAGAAACCGGCCGCTGTCATCGGGCGAGCGGTCGTCGATGATCAGGATTTCGGCGCTATAGCCGGCTTTATGCGTCAGCAGGCTGTCGAGGCAGTTCAGCGTGTAATGCAGCTGTCCGTAGATCGGGATGATGATGGAGACATCCGGCACCGCCTCCGCTGTCGGCGGGATCAGCCGCAGGATGGGCGGCGAGGCGGCGAGGGCGGCCGTCGCGGCGCCGAAATCCGGGGCGTCGCCGGCAAGGCCGAAACGATCCATAAACCCTTGGCCAAGCTGGCCTTCCAGAATGACGGCATCGTCCGGCCGCCGGTCGAAAGGGCCGAGCGCCGCCGGGTCACTGTCCGGGGTCTGGGCCAGCGGCCAGCCATGGTCGGGGCGCGGTATGTCGAAGACCGCGCCGCCGGACTGTTTGCGGCGGCCGAGTTCGGCGCGCAGCGCGAAGCTTTCGGCTTCGACATCGAGCAGGCGATTGGCCAGCGCCACGGCCCGCGCTTCGTCCTCGGCCACTGCACGCGGCGGCGGGGCGTGGCCTGCGACCCAGGCGAGGTCCAGCCGGTCGCGGCGAAGGGCATGTCGGCGTGACGGCTGGCGCATGGGCTGCCAAAGCTATGGCCTGCCCGGGGGCTTGGCAAGCGCGGGCGCGGGGCGGTTTTCGGATTGGGGCTGGGATCGCAGGTTTGTCTGCGCTACGGTCGTGACAAGACGCAGGCTTTTGTGAGGACGTCATGGCAACACCTTTGGTTGAACTCGCGGTCGGTTCGGTCCGTTTCGGCAATGCTCTGCCGATGGCGGTCATTGCGGGACCGTGCCAGCTTGAAAGCCGCGCCCATGCGCTGGAAACAGCAGCGGCGCTGAAGGAAATCGCAGCGCGTGTCGGCTTCGGCCTTGTCTACAAAACCTCTTTTGACAAGGCCAACCGTACCTCCGGCAAGGCCGAGCGCGGCCTGGGGCTTGAGAAGTCACTGCCGATTTTTGCTGAAATTCGGGAAAGCCTCGGCATCCCGGTGCTGACGGATGTGCATAATGACTATCAATGCGCGCCTGTCGCCGAGGCCGTGGATATATTGCAGATTCCGGCCTTTCTCTGCCGCCAGACGGACCTGCTGCTGGCCGCTGCTGCCACGGGCAAAGCCGTCAATGTGAAGAAGGGGCAGTTTCTGGCGCCCTGGGATATGGCCAATGTGGTGGCCAAGCTGGTGGGGGCCGGCAATCCGCAGGTTCTCGTCACCGATCGCGGAACGAGTTTCGGCTATAACACCCTGGTATCGGATTTCCGTGGCCTGCCGATCATGGCCAAGACCGGCGCTCCGGTGATTTTTGACGCCACGCATTCGGTGCAGCAGCCCGGCGGCCTGGGCGGCTCCTCTGGCGGGCAGCGCGAATTCGTGCCTGTCCTGGCGCGCGCCGCCGTCGCGGTCGGCGTGGCAGGCGTCTTCATCGAGACGCATCAGGATCCTGACAATGCGCCTTCGGACGGCCCCAATATGGTGCCTTTGAGCCAGTTCGAGACGCTGATGCGCAATCTGGTGGCGATTGACGCGCTGTCCAAGGCGCAGGCTGCGGCGGCCGCCGCAGCATGAGCTACCCCGTCATCATCATCCCATCGCGGCTGGCTTCCACCCGGTTGCCGCGCAAGCCCCTGGCTGACCTGAACGGCGAGCCGATGATCGTCGCCGTCTGGCGCCGCGCCATGGAGGCCGATATCGCGCCCGTGGTGGTGGCGACAGACACGCCCGAGATTGCCGAGGCCATCCGCGCCGTGGGTGGCACGGCGGTGATGACGGCGGAGGCGCATCCCTCAGGGTCAGACCGTATCTTTGAGGCTTTGACGCGCTTCGACCCCAGCCAGCGGCATGACGTGGTGCTGAATGTGCAGGGTGACCTGCCGCTGCTGGCGCCCGCCACCATTCGCGCCGCTGCCTCGGTGCTGGACGATCCGGACGTGGCCATCGGCACCCCGGTCGCCGAAATCCATCGGGAGGAGGAGCGCACGGCCTCCTCCGTCGTGAAAATGGTCGGCGCGCCGCTGGGGGCTGGGCGGCATCGCTGCCTCTATTTCACCCGCGCCACCGCGCCCTGGGGCGAGGGACCGCTGTATCACCATATCGGGCTCTATGCCTGGCGCCGTGCCGCGCTGGCGCGGTTCATCACCCTGCCGCCTTCACCCCTGGAGCAGCGCGAAAAGCTGGAGCAGCTGCGCGCCCTGGAAAACGGCATGCGCATCGATGCCATTGAGGTGGGCGAAGTACCGCTGGGCGTGGACACGCCCGAGGATCTGGAGCGGGCGCGCGTGATGATGAGCGCCCGCTGAGGCGAGCCCAGGAACTGGATCGGTAGACAGACATGAGCCTTGATCTTTTGCGCCGGCGCTTTCTGGCCTATGGCGCCGGCATCTTCGGCAGCGCCCTGGTATCGGGGCGCAGCTGGGCGCAGGCGACAGGCCTGCGTCTGGTGCCGCGTCAGATTTTTGCCGGGTTCGGTGCCAATGCCGGCATTGAATCTCCCCATGTCGCCGTGCGGGACAAATTGCTGCACGACCTCAACGCGGCCCTTCTCCGTGTCGGCGCGCCTTATCTGATTTCCCCAGGCCGCCTGACCGGCAAGCTGGATACGCAATCCATCTACAATGAGATCATTGCTCTGCATGGCGCCAAAGAGTCGTCATTGCAGAGTTTCGCGGATGAGATGTCGCAGCTGCATATCAAGCTGCATGTGATTTTTTGGAATGCGCCGCCGAACTGGCTGCTGCCGCTGGGGGCCACCAAGCATCTCGCCAATCCGGCCTATTTTGATGACTATGCGCATTATATCGCGGCGCATCTGCTCTATTTTCAGGACCAGGGTGCGGTCATTTCCGCCGTCGAACTCACGAACGAACCAATGGGCGCCTGGAATGCGCGCTATACGCCCGAGCAATATGACCAGCTGCTGACCGTGACACGCGCGGCCCTGGACGCAGCTGGGTTGAAACATATTCAGATCGAAGGGCCTGGCGCCAGCAGTGACGGCTCACCGCCATATTTCCAGGAGCTGACGCGCACCGGTCATATCAGCGACTTGGGCGCCTATTCCTTCCATGAATATGACAGCCGTGCAGGCCTTGTGCCGGCGGGGCTGACCATGATCCGCCCTGATCTGGCGGGCGTTCCGGCCCACCCGATTTCCATCACCGAATATTCGGTAACCGCAAACCCCTGGAACCAGCCGCCGGGCCCCTTCCTACCGGGCAAGCAACCGCCGCCACTTGATTACGGCATCGCCCTGTCTGGTGAGGCGCTGCAATTGGTGGCCGATGGCGTCACCAACATGTTCATCTGGACATTGGAGGATAACAAGGGTGCCAAGCAGGCCTGGGGCCTGATCGACTTGGACGGCAACATCAAGCCGCATGTGCAGGCTCTGGTGGACCTGTTCGGCATGGTGGCCCCGGGCATGAAGGTGTTTGTGCCGGCGCAGGCCGTGGCGCAGGTGCCTGTCATGCTGTTCCAGAAGGGAAGCACTGTTACTCTCTGCGCCGTCAATCTGCGTCAGGAGAAAGTACAAATTTCTCTCGATTGTTCCGGCCTTTTGCCGCCGGGCAAAAGGCCGGTGGAGACGAGGTATTTCGGCAAGGATGCCCCAATGCTTGCCCTGACCGCTGATGGCGTCAGCCTGACATTGCCCCCGCGCACGAATTTGGCGGCTCGGTTTCGCGTGGCGTAAGAAAATTGCTTGCAGAAGCAGGCATAAGGCTTACGCAAGACATAAACAGGACGAACAATGAACGACGCGGAAGAGTATTTAGATTTTTCAAGGATACGAGACAAGTTTTGGATTTTTTCGCGCGAAGGTAAACCTTCATCGGCTGACAATTTTCAGTTTCTTCCCGATGGCCATATAGGAGGCTACAATCACAACAATGAGAAATACTGGGAGATAAAAGATGGTGTTCTTCGCTTATTAAACAATAAGAAAATAGAGACTGTTAAATTTGAAATCGTTGAATTCAAAAGCAACCAGTTATTCTTGAAAGGCAAACACATCCCCAACCCTAAGGTTGTTCTATGTTTAGAGGAACGAACCGGTGAACGGTTAACATATGGGCCAACCAAGAAAGCTCTCTCTGAGCAGATTAAAAAATTCGGTTGGTCGGTGGGTGATTATACGTATGGAATTCCATCTTTTATCGAAGAAGGGATGTCTCGATTCTCTATAGGAAAATATTGTTCGATTGCTGGTGGAGTTATAATTTCACTTGGAAACCATAGGACTGATACATTTACGACTTATCCGTTTAAGTCTTTAAAATCGGAATGGAAAAATATTCCTGATAATATTAATGACCACTCAACAAAAGGTGATGTCTGTATTGGCAATGATGTCTGGATTGGTTCTGGAGCTTTTATAGGATCAGGTGTGTCGATAGGAGATGGTGCTGTAATTGGCGCCAAAGCTGTTGTTGTTAAAGATGTTCCAGCTTATGGAATTGCTGTTGGCAATCCAGCCAGAGTTGCCAGGAGTCGTTTTGATCAAAATACTATTGAGCGATTGTTGAATATACGCTGGTGGGAATTGCCGCATGATTCTGTAGAATCAATTATTCCGGCGCTTATGTCTAAAAATAGCTCAATTATTTTGGATGAATTTGAGCGAATAAGGTCAGAAATAGACTTATTGCATAGTAATGTCGATGCGAAGTAGATTTGAGGCGCTAAAGCACTCTTCGAGTAGTTTTATTTAAGTTTATATCGTAATGATATTCTGGCCATATTCGGTGAATTTTTAGAAAGTCGCTACACTCTGCGAGCAGATGCAGCGATTTTCCTAGAAAAATTTCTTCTTTATATTTTAGTCAGAAAATCAATAAAACTATCATCTTCATGTATAGCCGCAATGTATTCGCGTAAGCTTGCATTGACGTTTTGCGCCTTCATTCCCTCCCATTTTGTGAAGGTCTCTGATACAAGGCCGGACACCTTAAGTTTTTCGCTTACAAGGTCATGGTTCACCACAGTTAATCCGCTCCAACTTGGTTGACCAAAGAAATAAGTTTTTTCAATATCTTGAATTGTCTGCGCGGTGCAGCCGAGTCCCCCGAACTGCTTGGTGACACGCGTTTTGTCCCAATTATTCGGTCGGCGAAGTAAGACAGTTACGCTGGCAGTGATGTCGGGCAAAAGGATAAAGCTATGCTGAGCGCTGCCCTCAGAAATCAAAATATGCTTTGCCGATGCATAAATCTTCATTTGGTCCCGAAGGTTCAATTGTTCCGGCTGTATTACTAGCCACCCTTCAGCGCTTAGATAGTCATCAAATGCCTGGGCTCCTGCAACGATACCACGTCGGGGCGCAGTTTTTTGCCATTCCGATCGAGATATGAATACTTTTTCTGAATCAAGCGTATAGTCTTTGCTTAGAGCAGATATATTGCGCTGGGCAACGCGCAAAAAATCTACAAAAACGGGAGAGACATCATCAAAGGTGTGGAAACCGTAAAGCTGAGATGGAAGATGCAACTTGCCTATATGCATAGGTTGACTGACGATTTTTAGCCGCCGTGGATCAATTTCCAGAAAATCAAGCAAGATCGGAAAGAAATGATCCTTGTTTTCTAGTGGTGGTTGCCTCCAGGGGCTATGCATGAGGATCGGTAGATGACGATATTGGTCATCATTAACCATCCACAGTCGTCCCAATGATTCCATGATGAAATGGCCGAAATGATTGAATGCGACGCCGCCAAAGATAGCTTCTTCAAGACTATCTTTTACCTCCACGACTGGTGCAATCGAAGGGTTGGCTTCTGGCGCCTTTGGGCCATTGAGATGGATGGACTTCAGCACAGCTTGTCCGTTGGAGAATAGACCACAATTGCGGTCTCTCGGTAGCGGCGTGACAAGCGCGTCTGCGATAATGTCCACTTCGTCTTTCAGCATAGGAATAGACACCTCAAACAAATATAATAAATTTAGGTCTAGAAAATCTTAAATCTGACTGATGACCTTTCAAATATTTTGCCTCACAAAACTAGTTTTTCAGATCTTTTAATGCCTGCTCTTAAGCGAGGTTACAATGCGCGCTAATAGTCCCGATTTGTGTGAAGGAGCATTTAATTCCGGCCTTTTCGGCGTAATGTTTTCTGCGGGGCTATCGGCTTGGCGGGACCGCTGTATCGTAAGGATGTCCTGTATATTTCGCGGAATCAGATTGCTACCGGAGAGTTTATTTTCCCAGGTGACTGCCGCTATCGTGTCTCCTCGCTCTTTTGAATAAGAAACCATCATCTTGATAAATTTAGGATTATCTCCAAAGCGATCTGTGATTATTTTGGAAATTTTATCAGCTTCTTCTAATTTTTGATATTTTCTGTAGAGCGAAAATAGATGGAGATGAGCGTCTGTTATTCCCGTGCCGGCTGCTGTCGCATGTTGCGCCCACGTAATTGCGCGGTCTTGATCCCCCTTCTTCTGATATCGGTCAGATACAAAAATTCCATACTGAAGTTCGCTTGTGAGAAGGTCTTCCTGCAAAGGTGTCATTTGTCCCGGTTCAGATTGTGCATATATACCAAGTGCAGAAACTTCATCCAGTTGCGGCATCGTAGTTACGAAAACTCTTTTGGATCGAAGGTCATCCAACGGAACATTAAGAAAATTTCTGTCGAGAACGGTAATCAGCACTCGGTTCCAATGTCCGCGAATAGTTACTGATGCTCGCTCTATTTTGGTCAGTATGTTTGTTGAATCATGAAAATTTCCACGATTTTCATCAACGCAAAGGACGGCAAATTTTATCTTTCCAATCGAAACACTGTAGTCTTGGTAGTCATTCCTAACCGTCTCGACAAACCATCCATTCGACTCGAAATGATCTTTGACGGCCTTCAGAAGCTTCTGCCGCGATGGAGAATTGGTGAAACTGGCCATCGTGACGGTCTTGCCTTCTAGTAGTCGAAAAATACGGTTAGGCGAAGCGGCAAGCCTGTAGCACGGCTCTGTCCGGCCGGTCAGGCGATGCCGGCTTTCAGCAAATCATGAATATGCACCAGCCCAACCGGCTTCTTGTTATCCACGACGAAAATACAGGTGATCTTCGCATCGTTCATGATGGCCAGGGCCTGCATCGCCAGCGCTTCCGGCGGCAGCGTATAGGGGCGCTTGCCCATGGTATTCTGCACAGGCTGATCGACAAAACCTTTCTTGAAGGCGCGGCGCAGATCGCCGTCTGTCAGAATGCCAGCCAGCTTGCCCCCGTCATCCACCACAGCCGTGACGCCGAAGCGCTTGGATGTCATTTCCATGATTCCGTCAGACAGGCTGGCGGTGGTGGGAACGATGGGCAATTCGTCGCCGGTATGCATCAGCGCATGAACCTGCAGAAGCTTCGCGCCCAGCTTGCCGCCGGGGTGGAACTGGTGAAAATCCTCGGCCGAGAACTTCCGCTGCTCGAGCAGGAAAATGCTCAGCGCATCGCCCGCCACAAGCTGCATGGTGGTGGAGGTCGTCGGCGCCAGACCATTGGGGCAGGCTTCCGGGCTTTTGGGCAAGGCCAGACAGATATCGGCGGCGGAGCCCAGGGCGCTGTCAGGGCGTGACGTGATCGCCACCAGGGGCACGCCAAAGCGCCGCGTATAGGCAACGATATCGGCCAGTTCCGGTGACTCGCCGGACCAGGACAGCGCCAGAACAACGTCATTGTCACGGATAACGCCCAGGTCGCCGTGGCTGGCCTCACCGGGATGCACGAAATGGCTGGGTGTGCCGGTGGAGGCAAGCGTAGCGGCAATCTTGCGGCCAATATGGCCGGATTTGCCCATGCCGGTCACGATGACGGTTCCAGTCGCTGCGCTGATCACGGCGGCGGCGCGGGCGAAGGCGGCCGCCAGACCCGCGTCCAACGCCCCCAGGATGGCGGCAAGGCCCTGCTGTTCGATGGCAATGGCACGCGACACACTGGAAACCGCCGTCGCGACGGCGGCCGAATCCACGTCCGCTCTGGCCAATTCAAGCAATTTCGTTACCACGGCAAAATTCCTTGGCCCGTCATCGTCGACATGACACCCGATTCTTTACCGAGCTGCAACGCTTATGAGGCCGAGAGCAGCCTTTATGCGCCTGCTTTCCGGTCTTCCGCTATTCGGACAGTCTCTTGGTCAAAGCGGGCCAAACTTCGGCCATGAAGGCTTCGGATGAAATGCTGTAGGATTGGCCGGCAGCACCCGACCATTCGTAGTTCATCACGCCGCCATGCTCGCCGGTTTCCTCCCGGGTCGTCTTGCGGCAGATCAAATGCCCGTTGGGAAAACCCTTGAGCTGGTTTGCGAAATGGCCGTGCAGGCGCGGATGGCTGTAAAAGACGCCTTTGACATTCGCCATCAGCGCAATAAGGGCCGCCGTGCCGGCCGGGGCCAGGAAAAAATGGGCGGATTGTGATGCCCGCACCTTACTCACAAGATCCTTGCCGCCCAGGAATTCGATTGTCACGAAATCGCCAAGGGCATCGCGCCAGGTCTGGGCGATCTCTTTCTCAAGCTTGAAGATGCCGGCGTATAGTTCCTCAAGCTTGGCAGATGCGTCCGGGAAAATGGTGCCGGTCATGCCGTTGAGGACGATCGTCAGCTTCTTTGTTATCGTCTTGGTTTTCTTGAAAACATCAAGCAAGGCGTCGATCTGTTCGGCCCAGGACCGCTTTTCGAATTCCAGGGAGCAGAAAAGGCGCAGATTTTCGCGCGGGTCGACGTAAGCCGCCGGTGCGCCGGCCTCTTTCCAGATGGCAGACTGCACCTGCCGCATCAAAGCGGCCTGCGTGTCCCAGCTATTGTCGGGCAGGTAGCTTGATTCGACAATCGACGTGCCTTCGTGCAGGCTGTTTCGCCGCTGATGCCAGGCTTTGGGATCGAAATATTCGATCTCGCCGCGCATTTTCATTTCGGGGAAAATGGCCGGGTCGAAATAGGCCGTCACGCGCGATTGATGCACGGAAACGGTGGGCGCGATGTCCTCGGACGCGAAGAAGGTCGCGAATTTGGCAATGCTGACGGATTGGTCGATTGGGCGGCCATTCGCCAAAATCACCAGGGTGCGAGGCGTGCGGCCGTGCAATTTGCTATAAAGATTGCGTGTCTGCTCGTCCTGGATGACGGACAGGGACGGGTCACGCTCGGAATGCTGCCCGGCGATATGCAGGTCTTCCGTGCTCTCGTCTTTCGTCAGCAGCATCGTGCCGTTGTATAGGCCGTCGCAGACCAGCCACTGGCCGTCCTGGCGCACGACGTGAAGGCAATTATGCCAGACATGGCGGTCGCGCCTAACGAAATGCGCAACGTCATCCAAGGTCGTCGTTTCAAGAAATCTCTTGATCTGGGGCCGGCCGGATGCCTGATCGTCGGGAAGGCTATCAAGATAGCGCAATCCAATTTCCCGAAAGGCATTCCAGAATCTGGTTTGGCCGTCTGCCGCGGATAGACTGAGCGCGCTCATGACTGCCGCAAGCGCAGACCAGCTTTCGGCCCCGCTCTCCGGCAGATTTTGGAGCACGCCCCGCAAGATAGCGTCCATCACTTACTCCGTGCCATCAGCTGGTAGGCAAAGACAGTCATCAGCTAATAGCCTTTCGTCTCTATCCGATGTCTTGCATCACACTGTTCCCTATAAGGAAGGGCGGTGCATGACAATGGCCAAGGCTTGGCCAGCGCCATAGCCATCGGCAAGTCTATGATATCGCTTAGCGATCATGCCCAACCCGCTTCGCCAAATCCCCCAGCCGTTCATGCACGCTATCATAAAACGCCTGATACCCCGCGCGCATGCTGGCCGCCAGCGGGGCGACCTCCTCCGGGTGGTCGATGAGATGATGCAGCCGGTCGATCATCCCCGCCAGATCGTCATGCAGCAGGTCGGTGTGGATCGCCTCCAGCCCGGCGCCGCCGGCCTTGGTGCTCAGCACGGGCTTGCCGAAGGCCAGCGCCTCCACCGTCTTGATCTTCAGCCCGGTGCCGCCCACCATCGGGTTGACCACGATATCCAGCACGCCATAGGCGTCGGCCACGTCATCCACCATGCCTAAAGGCTGGAAGACCTTCAGATCCTTGACGGATCGGGTGATGCCGCCGAACAGATACAGTTTCGGCCAGGCGACGCGCGGCGTCTCGGCCAGGGACAGGGCCAAAGCCGCGTCGAATTCCTCCACGCTCCGCACATTCCACGGATTGCCGGAGCCCAGATAGCCGATGGTCAGGCTGTCCGCCTGGGTCGCAGGCAGATAATGCGGCGGGGCGGCGTATTCGATGGTCACAACCGGCGTCGCCGTAATGGCGGCGAAATGCCGTGCCTCGTCCGATTGAATGGCCAGAACCAGATTGGCGCGGTCCAGCCCGCGGCCTTCCTCCTCCAGCGAGGTATAGAACCAGTGCGGCTGCATGCCCGCCTGCCGCGCCACCTCATGGCGGCCGCCGAAGGCATCATGCGTATCCAGAATGCGCAGCGTGCGCGGGTCGGTGAAGCAATCCAGCAGCAGCGAGCACCACACGTAATTGACGATGACGGCGTCATAATGCGTGGTCTCGGCCAGAAAGCGCACGGCCTGCAGCAGATTGGGGCTCACCCAGTCATCCACGCCCCAATAGGCCGGATGCGCCCGGCGCGGCCGAAAGCCGCCGGTCGGCACCAGATACAGCGTGTCCCAGGCGGCGCGCATGGCATTGATCGATTCCTGATCGCTGCCGTCGATCGCGTAATAGAGCAGATCGACGGTCGCCCCGGCATCCTTCATGGCGCCTGCCACCTGGGCCACGCGCACGCGATTGCCCTGGGTCGCCGGATGGGTCGGCGTCGGGGTGATGACAAGCACCCTCATAGCTCTGTCTCCACCTTCAGCTTATGCAAGGCGAAGCCGAGGCGGCGGGAATGATCCTCGGTCGGCACCATGGCCGCCTGCAGCAGGTCGAAGCGGGCGAAGGCGGCGTCGCCCAATCCTTCCACCGCAATCTCGATCTTCAATTCGTCCGGGACATAGCGGCAGGGGAAGCTGCGGCCATTGACCAGAACGCGCAGATTGGCGGCATCCAGCGGGCGTTTATTGGCAAAGAAAAACAGGGTCAGCCGCGCCCGCGCGCCACCATGCATGGGCGCCAGGAAGGTCGCGATGGTTTCCGGCCCGGTCCAGGCCCAGCGGCCCCAGTCATCCCGCTCATTGGGATAAAGACCGTGGCAGGGCACGAAATCCTCGACGTCATAGACGCGCTCCGTTTCGCGCAGCCGGCGGCGGCGGGCGCCGTCCAATGTCAGAAAGCCAGCGGTCAGCGCGGCGGCGCCGATCTCATTGGCGAAAAGGCGCAGACCGGTGAGGCCGCACGCCGCGATATCGAAGCCGAGGTCGCATGCGGCCAGACCGTTGCGGGTGAGGTCCGGCATCCAAGCAGCGGAGACCTGGGGCGACAGGCAGATGGCGTCCGCGCCCATGCGGTCAAGCAGGCTGGCCACGCGGGCCGGATGGTCGACGCGATGCACCACCGCCAGGCGGCAGGATCGCAGATTGTCCAGCAAGGGCATCACGGCCTCAGGCCCCTGGGCCAGAACCGTGCGGTCCGGCAGCCAGATCCTGATATCCGTGCCGGCGGGCGGCAGCATGCGGACCATCAGCCGGTCGGGGCCGAGTTCCGACAGGCGCAGCACGCGGGCCTCCGCCGCGAAACCGGCCGCCGCGAAGCCAAGCGCGTCGGCGGTCGGGTTGATCTGCACGATATTGCGGATCACGGACGGGCTGATCGGGGCCGCGCTATCCATGGACGATCTCTTCATAGCGGCGCGCCATCAGCGCGGGGGACAGATCATCGCGCGCATGAGCATAGCCGGCCTGGCGATGCGCCCGCAGGATGGCGGGTTCGGTCATCAGTTGGCCGAACAGCTCGGCCAGTTCCCGGCTCGGATCGGCCTTGGCCGGGATACGAAAGCAGGTGCCGGCCGGCATTTCGGCATAGGAGCCGGTATCGGTGACGGCAATGCCGCAGCCGAGGCCGAGCGCGCGGGAGAGGGAGCCCGAACTTTCGCCGAAGGTCGGATAGCGCAGGTTGCAAATGAGGTCGCTGGCCAGCAGCACATCGCGCATCCGCGCCTCGCTGAGGAAACCGGTCAGCATCACCTGGCCGCGCATGCCGAACTGATCGATGACGCGCTCCACATCATATTCATGCGGCCTCACCTGGCCCGCGATGAGGAAGGTGGCGCGGGCGCGCAGATCGGCGGGGAGCTGCATCATCGCGCGGATGATCGCGTCATATTGCTTATTCGCCGTCACGAAGCCGAGCGTGGTGACGACAAAACGATCCTGCGCGATATTCAGCCGCGTGCGGGCCGCCTGTTTCAGCGGCGCCTGCCCATCCGGTCCGATGGCGGAGGGATAGGCGAAATGCGGGATGACATGGATCGGCATGCCCGGCAGCCGCGCCCCCACCACCCGTGCCGCGAAATGCGAATGCACGATGATGGCGCTGGCGCGATTCAACCAGGACAGCAGCTTGATCTCCTGATAGTCCATCACGCGCTTGAAGCCGGGCTGGCGCCATAGCCGCATCAGGGCTTCCGCGCGCTGCGGCTGCTCCTCGGCCAGGCTGGCCTCGAAGAAGCCCGGAATGACGTCATTGGTACATTCGGCCAGATAATGCAGCGTCGCGTCATGCACGACGGCGACGCCGCCATAGCGGTGAAACAGCGGCACGAGAAAAACATGGTCACTGTTATTGCCGAAATGGAAGATGTTCCGGCCGCGCTCCAACTGCCGCAAGGCTTCCGGCTCATGGTCCGAAAAGACGCGGATAGGGCCGGGCGGCAGGACCGGCTGCATGGCCTGGGTGATGACGCCCACGGGGCGCGTCCCATGCCGCACAAGCTCGTGGGCATAATCCGCGATGCCGTTCGCTTGTGGCGGCCAGGGCGTGCAAATTGTATACATTGATCGGCTAGCTGAAGAAAATCTGCGCTGCCACAAAGGCCGCACTCAAGGCGCGCGCGTCGCCCGGCGCCCGGTAGGCCTGTTTGAAGGTGAGGTTGAGGATAATGGCGCGGTCGGACCGCACGCTGCCCGGAGCGATGGGGAAGGTGATTTCGCTATAGCCCTCGGGGGCCGTGCTGAATTCGGCTTGAATCGGAAATCCGTTCAGGCTGCCGCTCGCGTCATCAAACCGCACGCCGCTGCCGACCGCGCCGAATTGCAGGCGCAACGCGCGGGCCGTGGGATTGACGTCTTTCAGGAAAAGGGTCACGTCGGGGCCGAACCAGCGCCAGAAGGCCCGTCCGTCCGATTCAACCTCGTAGAAACCGACGCCGTCGATGTCATGGGCCGTGCGTCGCGCGATGTCTTCCTCGACGGCGGCGGCCCGTTCGGCCGTCATCTGCTGCGCCAGCGCCGGGTCGATTTTGCCGGCCAGGAACTTGACCTCGCGATCGAGCCGGTCATTGATCAGGAAATAGAACATATCCAGGCGGTCAAGCAGCTGCTTGTCACGGCTGATATTGGCGATCGTGTCCATACGCGACTGCGCGCGCTCGAAAAAGGACGACAACTCATCGTAGCGGGCCTGTAGGCGTTTCAAATCCGTCAGCACCGGCCCCATGATGTTCATCCAGGTGATGGAGCTGGCATAGATGCCGGTGCCGGTCGCGATATCGGTGATTTCGACATAGGCGCCGTCACGCAGAAGCGCCCGCAGCGGAAAGGCGATTTCGTGCGTGATAGCGGACGGATGGCCGACAAAGGGGCGGGGTTTTGAGACGGCGGTGCCGGTTTCGGCGCCGTTGACATACAGGGTGCATTCGCGGGCATATTCCGGTAGCGTCTCGATCGTCAGATCGAAGGATACCGCACGGTCGCTGACGGATGTCAGGTCAACTTTGACGGTCGGTGCACCGACGGATTGCAGCAGCGCGGCCTTATCGCGCAGCGGAACGGTCGCGGCAATTTCCTGCCCGGTACGGGCCAGGAGAGAGCGGATTTCGGTCGGAAATTCCATGACGGGCAGGTCGCGCAACGATATCTGCGCGGACGGCACTGCCTTGGCGCCCCGGCCCTTGCTGACCGAAGTGGTGCCGATCAGGTAATCTCCCGCGAAAGCCTCAATCCTGTCGCTTTCGCTGACGCCGGTTTCCGTATCGAATACATAATCCAAGACGCCGTCTTGCAACGTCAGATCGGCCAGCACCAGAGTTGTCGTCGATTTTGCAGTGCGCGGTGGCGTCGTTTCCTCGGCGGCGGGCGCGGGCGGGGTAACCTTTGCCTTGGTTCTAGCTGTAGATTTGGGCGTTTTCGGCATAGCGAGGCACCCCTAGGTTGCCGTGGCGATCGAAGAACCGGTGGTCGTGGACAAGATCGGTGACCACGGCCGGCAATCCCTGTCTGATAAGGCTGTCCGTCACGGCTTTGACGTCCGTGATGGTTATATCGGTGATGTTGAAGAAACTTGCCAGCAGATTGCGGCCAAGCTCGTTAGGCGTCTGGTTGACAACGAATTTCTGGCAGAATTCCTCGCAGGTATAAAATTCTACAATCATCGTTTTCAGCGGCATCGCCTCGTCGCTTAGGCTTCTCACATAAAAGTCATAGCCTTCAGCATCGGCATTGCGATGCAAAATATTGCCATAGAGAAGTCCTGCGAGTTTCTGCGCAGCGTTGTTGTTCATCGTGAATCTTGCCTCGATGGATGCGTCTATCTTCGCAAGCAGGCCGAAACCTATCACGAAATTGTTGCATTGCAACGCTGGACCCACCCAAAAGGCCTAATTTTAATACTAAAGTTGAAAAATTTTCTGCGAAAACATGAGCATGCGAAAATCTTATGCGTCGAGATCGTTCCTGTTTTCTACGAGGACTCACGCCTTTGTGATGCGGCCCGTGTTATGGCCAATCGTGACGCTTTAGGGAAGGCCTGTGGTGAGACGGCAGCTAGCTCTTCACGGCTAGAGCTCCGTTTGTCGTGCATTGATCCCGGCATCATCGAGCGATTGAAACGAATACTCGGCAAAACCGGTTCGACCGCCTCCCGCATATCAAAATATGAATTGAGACGGCGCCTGCCGCGCCTGCCTGGACGAGCGGGAGCTTTCTGCCCCCCGCTCGTTTGGAGAACGGCGGTCAGGGCTTGGCGCTACCCGTCTGGCTGATCTCGATATCGTCGAGCCTCTTCACCCGGTAGATGACAAAGGAGATGATCCAGGCTGCGGCGAAAATGGCGATGATGCCGTAGCCGAGCAGGCCGAAATTATTGTTCAGGTCACCCATCCGGTCCCAGAACCAGCCCTGCAGGTTCAGCTCGCCCGCAATCAGGCCCAGCGTCTCGATCCCGCCGATGAGAATGGCGACGATGGCAGAGACGATCGTGATGGTCAGATTATAATAGAGTTTGCGAATGGGCTTTACGAAAGCCCAGCCATAGGCGCCAAGCATGAGGATGCCGTCGGTCGTGTCGATCAGCGACATGCCGGCTGAGAAAAGCGCCGGAAAAGCCAGGATCGACCAGACCGGAAGGCCTTTGCTGGCCTCCGTCGCGGCGACGGTCAGCAGGCTGACCTCTGTGACGGTGTCGAAGCCAAGACCGAACAGAAAGCCGACCGGCAGCATCTGCCAGCTGTGATCGATGAGCCGGAACAGCGGGCGCAGCAGGCGCGCGATTAGGCCGCGATTGTTGAGCAGAATATTGAAGCTGTCGTCGTCATATTGGCCGCCACGCCGGACATGGCGATAGGTCTTCCAGACGCCACGCGCGATCATCAGGTTCATGACGGCCATGATCAGCAGAAAGCTGCCCGAGACCACGGTGCTGATGATGCCGGCGGCGTCATTGAAGGCGTTGAACCCTTTCTGCAGGCCAACCACGGCGACCGCGATGATGCCTGTGCCGATGAGCAGTACCAAAGAATGGCCGATGGAAAAGAAGAAACCGACGGTGACCGGGCGTTTACCCTCCTGCATCAGCTTGCGCGTTACATTGTCGATGGCTGCGATATGGTCGGCGTCGACAGCGTGCCGCAGGCCGAAGCTATAGGCGAGAAGGGCGGTACCGAGCAGTACAGGGCGGTTATGAAAAGCCGCGATTGCCCAGACCCAGGCGCCGATATTCGCGGCAATCAGGAAACTGTACATTCCCACGACTTTGCCGCGCACATCGGCGGCAGCGTCGTTAAAGACAAGCCTCAGAGTTTTTAACATAACAAAACTGCCTTCAAACGGCGTTTGTCTCTGCAGACCGGTTCAGGAAAGCAGGTCCTGAACCCACCGAGGCACCCCGCCCGGTGTGAATGCTTTGACGCCTGTCGATGGCAGGTCTCCTGGCTCGCGGGTCTTTATCCGGCATCGCCTTCCCGGGTTGCCCCAGTGGCATCATGACGCAGGACTCGCCGCTTACAGTTGCGGGGGCAGCCACGGCTTTGGGCTCGTCGCCCGCACCGCATTCCCGTTTAATCCCTTCGCGGGGAACCATCACGTCTGCCTTAGCGGCTGGGCTGGGGCATCGCAAGCCTTAGCGCCAGGACTGACGCCCGTCCTAAATTGTGCAAAGTGTCAGCGCCGACCGCAATCGTGCCGTCCCGATGACAAAGGCGGCGAGGGGCTCGCTGGTCAGGGCTCGATTTTGAGACTGTCGTCTATCCGCTTGCGCGCGGCCTGATCAGTGTCGACCAATTTCCCGAATTCGGTCGCCAGTTCGTAAGAATATTTCAGAATCATGCTGACGCATTTCATCTTATAGTTTGTCACGCGCGTGTATCTTAACGCACCGCCGAGATAGTCGATCGGATTTTGGGACATGATGCGCTCATTGGGCGTCTGCCTGAAAAATCCTTCATTCTGGATGATCTGCTCAGGCCGTTCGAGCAATATCCCGAAAGGCGCGATGTAATGCGTCCGCGTGCCCCGGGAGGTTTCCTTAGCGCCGGCGGCGGTGATTTTCAGCCGGCCGATGACCCATTTATAGATGTCGTGCCAACCGGAACGGCGGGGGTAATGGGCAAATAAAATATCCTGGTTTTGAATGATGGTCAGGGAGCCGGTCTCTCGATCCGCGCTGTGGTTCCCCGGTCTAATGGTAATGCCGGTTCCCGCGCGCATCATGATTTTATGGACGTCATGCGGCACCGTATGCCGCCAGACCATGCGTGCGGGCACAACCAGCTCATGCTCGTTATCGGTCATCGCATCCATATAATTGACGAGACGGACTTGCACGCCATCGACCTCGCCCGGAACGCTTTGCAGAAATGCACGCAAGGACAGGCCCGCATTCCGCATGTCCAGAAACTCGTCGGCATCGAAAAAGATCACCCAATCCGCGGCATGATGATCGCGCGCCCGGTTGAACAGGAAGGTATTCCGATTTCCCTCGTCAAATACGACGCATCGAATTTCAATGAGATCGAGCGGCAAGCCTTCCTCGATCATTGACCGGACAATGACGGCGGTGTCGTCATTGCTGCCGTCGTCAAGAACAATAATCCTGTCGCAGAGTTTCAGATGATGGCGTAATACGGATTCAATGATGTCATCCTCGTTGAGGGTCCTGACGACGCCGACGATTATCACCTTACGCCTCCCAGATTCGAAAACGGTCAGCCGCCACCTGTAGGCAGCCTCAAGCTGCACTGACCGCGCGGGCGGCCTGGCAAGCTATTGATTGATTTGCTTTCGAATTTCTTTACATGCGTCATATTTCTCGTGGATTTGACATAAGCATCGCGATGCAGGCGCTGTGTCCAAGCCGGGTTCAATAAATGACCTTTCCAGGCAGAGGTTTTCTGCCGGATGAGCGGCATGCGACGGCAGTGAATCATCGCAAAAAATATTGAATATTGTCTTACTGTCTGACGGGTGACCTGGTCATATTGTCGCGGAATTAGCTCTGGGCCTTCGCGCCGGAGGCCGGTATGGTCGCCGTCGCGACAATGACACCCGACGCCCGGGACTGACGAGACAGGCCTTATGATCAGCAGCACCACCATTCTCAGGGCAAAGCCGGGTTACGAAGGCGCTATCCGCGAGGCCCTGCTCGATCTCGCTGAATTCGTTCAGTCGGAGGAGACCGAGACGGTCGACTTCCGTATTCTGGCCGATGAGCAGGACAAGGCGATCTTCACTCTGCTCGGGCGCTTCACCTCCCGCGCCGCCCTGGACTTGCACCTCAATTCCGGCGTGATGGAGCGCTTCCTGTGGGGGGCGAAATCCATGCTGGACGGTCCCATGACCCTCTCCATGGGCGAAGAGATCTTTGCCAAGCCTGCCACCCGCTGACGCAGCGACGGTCAGACGTCTCAGGATAAGCCGTGCAGATAATGCGCCTCGGCCATTCGGATGAATTGGCGGCGCGGCTGCCGCTCAATAACCATGCGCGCAGGGCAAAACAGGCGCCCCCAAGGCGCCCCCCGGCATGCCGGTTTTGGCCGAAAACAGCCGCTTTCTGGTGATCGTGGCGCGCTGCCGCCAGATCGGGGCGGCGAGATAATCTGAGTTTTCACGGTAGTACTTTTGCCGGGCGCAGGGGTCTTTTCAGCGTCTTGGTACTGGTATAATGAGCTTACCAACCTCGACGGCGATAACGCCTCAGGGATCAATAAACGGTTCGGGGCAGCCGAACCCTTTCATGGAGGAATGTGTACTGATGAAACTCAAGACCCTCGTGGCCTCTGGCCTGGCGCTCCTCGCAGGGCTCGGCGTTTCCGCCGCCCCGGCTTTCGCCTCGGCCGACAAGCCCGTCATCGCGCTGTCGAACGCATTCTATGGCAATATCTGGCGCCATCAGATGGTCGAGGCTTTCGAAGCCTCTGCCAAGCAGGCCAAGGCCGATGGCAAGATCGCCGATTACATCATTCTGAACGGTGACGGCAGCGTCAGCCAGCAGAACAGCCAGATCGCCGAACTGATCCTGAAAGGCGTCGATGCCATCGCCATCGACGCCGCGTCCGAGACGGCCGAGAACGGCATGATTCAAAAGGCCTGCCGCGCCGGCATCAAGGTCATTTCCTTCGACTCGGTTGCCTCCGCACCCTGCAATACCCAGCTGAATTTCGACTTCGCCGGCTATAAGACCGCGCAGGCCAATGCCGTGATGGATATGATCCACCACAAGGGCAATATCGTGGTCGTCCGTGGCGTGAAGGGCTCGGCCCCCGATGTCACCATGTATGGCGCGCAGCTCGCCGTTCTGAAGAAGAACCCGGATGTGCATGTTGTCGCGACCGTCTTCGGTCAGTGCGATGCCGCCGTCGCGCAGTCCGCCATCGCCAATGTTCTGCCCAGCCTGCCGCATGTCGATGCCGTGCTGGGCCAGGGCGGCGATGACTACGGTGACGCGCAGGCCTTCGCGCAAGCTGGCAGCGCCTATAAGGACCATATGCCGATCGTCGAAGGCGGTGGCAGCTCCAACTTCATCCGTTGGTGGGCCGCCGAGAACAAGGCGAATGGTTATGAGACGATTTCTATGAACACCACGCCGGGCATCGGCAGCGCCGCCTTCTGGCTGACGCTGGGCATCGTCAAAGGCGCCAACGTGCCCAAGACGCTGATCATGCCGGTGGCGACCGTGAACAAGGACAATCTGGCGAAATACGCCGATCTGCCGCCGAACATCATCGTCAGCCCGACCTATTCGCAGGATTGGGTGCAGACGAATCTGATCAATCAGAAGTCGGCGCAGAACTGATCGCGACCGGTTAGCGGAAACGGATGACGCCATGAACCGTGACGCAGTTTTGGGGGAGATGGACGTCTCCCCCCAGCGTGAACCAGGGACAGTGCAGGCGGCGGCGCCAGCCATCGTCGCTTTGCATGATGTCACCAAGGCTTTCGGCTCGACGCTCGCCAATGACCAGGTGTCGCTCATCATCGCCCCCGGCGATGTCGTTGGCCTGGTCGGCGGCAATGGTGCGGGCAAAAGCACGCTGATGCGTCAGCTTTGCGGTGTCATGCGTCCCGATTCCGGACGGCTGGAACTGGATGGACAGGCAACTGCCTGGGATCGCTGGGGGCCTGCGGAAGCGCAGGCCCATGGCATCCGCATCGTCCATCAGGAATTGTCGCTCTGCGCCAATCTGACGGTGGCCGAAAATTTCTTTCTGGAAGCGCCGGATCTGGCGAAGCCCGTTCCCGGCTGGCGCCGCGCCTATAAGGTGCGTGCGCGCCAGGCGCTGGATTTCGTCTTTCCGAATAATGGCATCGATATCGACAGCGTCATTGAAGACCTGTCCATCGGCCACCGCCAGATGGTGGAAATCGCGCGTGCCGCGATGGTGCCGAATGTGCGCGTGCTGATTCTGGATGAGCCGACCTCGTCGCTCGACCTGGAACGCAGCCGGCAATTGCGCGCCTTCATCCATGCCCGCGCAGCGGAAGGTTTGGCGACCATTTTCATCAGCCATAAGCTGGTGGAAATCGAAGATGTCGCCACCCGTATCATGGTGCTGCGCAACGGCCGCGTGACGCGGACGGGCGATCGCGGCGACATCACCATTGCCGATATGGTTCAGGCCATGGGCGGCAGCGCCACTGAAGTGCTGCGTCGCTCCCATGGGGCGGAACACGCCGCTTCCGGCCCGCAGCGTCTGCGCATCACCGGCCCGGTCGTCGCACCGCTCGGCGGCGAATTGATTTTGAACGAAGGTGAGATCATCGGTCTCGCCGGATTGGAAGGCGCGGGTCAAAAAACCTTCCTGCATGAGCTTTATGCCGGCAAGTCCAGCCGCGGCAATCGCATCGAGCGCAGCGGCGCGGTCAGCTTCGTCTCCGGCGACCGTCAGCGCGAAGGCGTCTTCGCCTTCTGGAACGTCTTCGCCAATATGGATATCGAGCGCGTCGGCCGGCGTTTTGCGCTGGCCCCCTTCGCGCGTGACGATGACGCCGTGGCGATCAAGGGCGCGTCCGAGCAGCTGCGGCTGGATTCCGGCCGCTTCGGGTCCGGCATTCTCGATCTGTCGGGCGGCAATCAGCAGAAGGCGCTGGTCGGTCGCGCGCTGGTCAGCGATTCGCCGACCATCCTGCTGGATGACCCGACGCGCGGCGTGGATGTGGCCGCGAAAGCCGATTTCTATCGCCTCTTCGGCGAAGCCGCCGATGCCGGACGGCTGATCGTCTGGCTGTCGACCGAAGACCTCGAATTCCTGGAATGCGACCGCGTGCTGGTTTTCAGCAAGGATCGCATCGTGCGCGAATTGAAGCGCGAGGAAATTACGGAAGACGCCATCATCGGCGCGTCCTTCGCGGACCAGATGACGAAAGGCGAGGACAAGGCAGCCCTTGGTGCGCAGAAGCGCGACTGGGGCAAGACCATCATCAAGGCCGCGCCCTTCGTCAGCCTTGCCGTAATTTTCGCGATCATGATGCTCGTCAACCATAAGACGGCGACCGTCTTCGGCCTGGACCTGCTGCTCAGCTCCTCCATCCCGCTGGTGCTGGTGGCGCTGGCGCAGATGTTCGTTGTCGGCGGCAGCGAGATCGACCTGGGCGTCGGTGCTTTCGCCGGCCTCATCAACGTGCTGAGTGCGACCCTGCTGGTGGATACGCCGCTGATCGGCATCGCGGCCATCGTTGGCAGCGTCATCGTCTACAGCTTGCTCGGCGCGCTGATCCGCATCCGTCATATTCCGGCGATCGTCGTCACGCTCGGCGCGTCCTTCGTCTGGGAAGGCACCGGCTATTCGCTGCAACCTTCGCCCGGCGGCAGCAGCCCGGACTGGCTGACGACTTTGTTCAGCTGGTCGGTGCCCGGCATCCCGACGTCCGTCATCATCATCCTGGTCCTGTCCGCCATCGCGGTCGTCATCGACCGTGCTCCGCTTGGCGTCGTCCTGCGCGGTTTCGGCAATAATTCCCCGGCGCTTGTCCGCAGCGGCTGGTCTGCTCTGCGCTACAGCACGATCCGCTACGGCATGGCGGCGATCTTCGCCACGCTGGCGGGCCTGTCGCTGACCGCCATCAATACCGCCAGCGACATCACCGTCGGCGGCCCCTTCACGCTGTCGAGCGTCGCGGCGGTCGTCATCGGTGGCTGCATGCTGCTCGGCGGTGTGCTGGCCCCCTGGGGCGTGGTCGCCGGCGCGGTTCTGCTGTCGCTGATCGGCGCGCTGCTCGGCGCGCTGAATGTCAGCACCGATTACAACGCGGCCGTGCAAGGGCTGTTGCTGCTGGGCGTGTTGGCGCTCCGATCCATGTTGACCCGGCGGGGAGACGCGTGATGGCCCAGAACGCGATGACACAGAACAAGTCGTTCAATTTGATGGAATGGGCGCAGCGCAACCGCTGGGTCTGGTCGCTGCTCGGCGTCGTCTTCATCTGGATCATTCTGTCCGGCGTCACCGGCCGCTTCAGCCTCAGCAGCCTGTCCGGCGTTGCGATCTCGGCCTCCTTCCTGGCGCTGGCCGGTCTGGGGCAGATGTTCGTCGTCACTGCCGGGCGCGGCAATATCGATCTGTCGATCCCGAATGTGCTGACGCTCAGCGCCTATATGAGCACCATCCTGATCCAGGGCCATGATCATCGGCTGTGGATGGGCGTGCTGGTGGCCATTGCCATCGGTCTCGTCGTCGGCTCCGTCAATGCCTTTCTGGTTTTGGCTTTGCGTATTCCCTCCATCATCGCGACCCTGGCGACGGGCTATATCCTGGCGACCTTCAGCCTCTTTGCGAACCGCGCTTTGGTCAGCTACGGCGTCAGCCCGACGCTGAAATGGCTGACGACCGCACGCTTCGGCGCGCTGCCGGTGATCGCCATCGTCGCTGTCGTCGCCGTCGCCATTTCTGCCGTGGTGCTGGGCAAGCTGGTCTATGGCCGTACGCTCTCGGCGGTCGGACAGAACAGCCGCGCGGCCTATCTGGCCGGTCTGAAGGTCACGCGCATTGTGGCCGCAACATTCCTGATCAGCGCCGTGCTGGCGGCGGTTGATGGTCTGCTGCTGCAAGCCTATGTCGGTGGTGCCTTCCTCGATATGGGCGGGCCTTACCTGCTGCAATCGCTCGGCGCGGTTGTGCTCGGCGGGTCACTGATCATGGGTGGCGCTTCCACCGCCGTCGGCACGCTCTTCGGCTGCGTCCTGCTGGTGCTGATTGTCGCTACCATGCAGGTGGCCGGTCTGCCGCAGGGCATGCAGGATATCGTGCAAGGCCTGGTCGTCATTTTCGTGCTGTCGCTGGCCGGCGGCGTGAAGGGGCGGACAGTGAAGAAGGCGCGGCCCAAGCCCGCGCAGGAGACAGCGTAATGGCCTTTATTCGCCTCACCTACCGCATCGAAACGCCGGGTGACGTGCGCCGCATGGCGGACAAGATCGCCAGCGACCAGACGACCGGCACCTTCGTGCCGGTGCCGGGGGAAACGCCGGACCTGAAAGCGCGTTGCGCGGCCCGCGTCGTCGCCATTCGCGACTTGGAACCCTATGCCGAGCCGACCTATCCGCAGGATCGGGTCACCTCGTCCGATCCGCGCCCCTATAAGCGTGCCGATATCGATGTCGACTTTCCGCTGGAAGTGGTCGGTACCGATATCGCGGCGCTGACGACCATCGCCTTCGGCGGCGTCTTTTCCGTGCGCGGGCTATCGGGCGTTCGCATCGTCGACATGAAGCTGCCGGAGGAATTCATTCGCGCCTATCCGCGTCCGCAATTCGGCATCGCCGGGTCGCGCCGCGTCTCGGGCGTGCAGGGGCGTCCGCTGATCGGCAGCATCATCAAGCCGGCGCTCGGCCTCTCGCCCGAGGATGTGGCGACGGTCACGAAGGAACTGGTCGAGGCGGGCGTCGATTTCATCAAAGACGATGAGAAGATGATGAACCCAGGCTATGCGCCCCTGGAAGCGCGCGTGAAGGCCGTGATGCCGGTGCTGAAAAATCATGAGCAGAAGACCGGCAAGACCGTGCTGTATGCCTTCGGCATTTCCTCCGCCGACCCGGATACGATGCTGCGTCACCATGATCTGGTGGCGGATGCCGGCGGCACCACGGCGGTGATCAATATCAATGCGCTCGGCTATGGCGGCATGATGTATCTGCGCAAGCGCTCGCGCCTCATCCTGCATGCGCATCGCAGCCAGTGGGATATGCTGACCCGCCACCCGGATCTGGGTCTGGAATTCAGCGTCTATCAGCAGCTGTGGCGTCTGCTCGGCGTCGATCAGTTCCAGATCAACGGCATAGGCGCGAAATATTGGGAGCCGGACGAAAGCTTCCTGAAATCCTTCCATGACTGCATGACGCCGCTGCTGGACGACAGCGACCGGCCGCTGCCGGTCGTCGGGTCCGGCCAATGGGGCGGCCAGGCGCCGGAAACCTATGCCCGCAACGGGAAGTCCACGGATCTGCTGTATCTCGGCGGCGGCGGCATCATGGGCCATCCCGGCGGGCCGGGCGCGGGCGTGCGCGCCATCGCCCAATCCTGGGAAGCGGCCGTTTCCGGCATTCCGCTGGAAACCTATGCCCGCGACCATAAGGAATTGGCCCAGTCTATCGAGGCTTTCGGCAAGACGGGCGTGTCGTAAAGGCCGTTCCTCGCGTTTCTTGGAGACTATGTGATGAAGATTGTTGTCGGTGGTGACAGTGCGGGCAAGCCGCTCGCGGATATCCTGGTCAAGCATCTCGCGGCCCAGGGCCATGAGGTGATTGACCTCGGTGCGCAGACGGGTGAGCTTTACGCGAACCTCGCCGATCGCGGCGCCAAGGAAGTTCTGGAAGGCCGTGCCGAACGCGGCATCCTGTGCTGCGGCACGGGCATTGGCGTTGCGATTTCCGCGAATAAGGTGCCGGGCATCCGCGCCGCGCAGACGCACGACACCTACTCGGCCGAGCGCGCTGCCAAAAGCAACAACGCGCATTTCATCACCATGGGCGCGCGCGTGATCGGCAGCGAATTGGCCAAGGCCATCGCCGACAAGTTCCTGGAATCCGATTTCGATCCCAAGGGCGCGTCCGTTGCCAATGTCGACGGCATCAGCAGCCTCGACGCGAAATACACGCGCTGCTCATGAGCGACGCTGCCACCATGACCGCAGGTCTGCCCGAAGGGCCCATCGTCGCTTTCTATGGCGATGACTTCACGGGCTCGGCCGCGACGATGGAGGCGCTGACCTTCGCGGGCCTGCCTTCGGCGCTGTTCTTTGCGGCACCGACGGCAGAGCAGCTTGCGCGCTTTCCGGGCCTGCGCGGTATCGGCATTGCCGGCATCGCGCGGTCCCAGACCCCGGCCTGGATGCAGACCCATTTGCCGCCGGTCTATGAGGCGCTGCGGGAGACCGCAGCCCCTATCGTGCATTACAAGATCTGCTCGACCTTCGATTCCGCGCCGCATGTCGGTTCAATCGGTGCGGCCATCGATATCGGGCAGGGGATCTTCGGCAATAGCTGGGTGCCGCTGGTGACGGCGGCACCCGCCATTCACCGCTATCAGGCTTTCGGTAATCTTTTCGCGACCGTCGCCGGGCGCGGTTTCCGGCTTGATCGTCATCCGACGATGAGCCGTCATCCTGTCACGCCGATGCATGAGGCCGATCTCGGCCTGCATCTGGCGCAGCAGACGGCACGTGCCATCGACGTCGTCGATTTCGTGTCGATGAAGACCGGCCAGGCGGATGCGGAATTCGCCAGCCGCCGCGCGGCCGGTGCTGAAATCCTGTCCCTCGATATCGTCGATCAGGAGACGCTGGCAGAAGCCGGCCGTCTGGTCTGGGAAAATCGTGAATACTGCCAGTTCGCAGTCGGCTCTCAGGGGTTGGAATATGCCCTGATCGCCTATTTCCAGAAGCGTGGTTGGATCGCGCCGCAGGCGCAAGCCCCGATCACGGAGCGTGTGCGTCAGGTTGTGGGCGTCTCGGGGTCCTGCTCGCCGGTGACGGCCCAGCAGCTCGATTGGGCGGATGCCAATGGCTTCCGCACGCTGCCGCTGGACGCGACCAAGGCGGTCGCGGCCGATAGCTGGGACGCTGAGATCGCGCGGGCTGTGACCGCAGCCCTCGGCGTTCTGTCCGAGGGTCAAAGCCCGATCCTCTATACCGCGCGCGGTCCGGATGACCCATCCGCCCATGTGCTGCGTCCGGCGGTGGAAGCCGCTGGCGTGACCATGGAAGAGGTCAATGACCGCATCGGCAACGGCCTCGGCCGGATTCTGAATGCGACGCTGCGTGAGACCGGCCTCCACCGTGGCATAATCGCCGGTGGTGATACATCAAGCCACGCGGCGCTTGCGATGGGTGTTTATGCGCTGACGGCGGTGGCTGCCACCGTGCCGGGCGCCGCACTCAATAAAGCCCATTCCGACGACCCTGCCCATCGCGATCTGGAACTTGCCCTTAAGGGCGGCCAGATGGGCCAGCCGGACTATTTCGGGCGTATCCGGGCCGGTGGCCAGGATATCGCCTCAACCATTTGATTGAAGGATCAAGATCATGACCAAGGTTGCTCTCCTCGGCGCCGGCGGCAAGATGGGCGTTCGTCTCGCCACCAACCTCAAGGGCTCGCGTTTCGACGTCGACCATGTCGAAGTGTCCGATGTCGGCCGTGAGCGCCTGAAGGCCGCCATCGGCGTCGATTGCGTCGATATGGACGTGGCGCTGGCCCAGGCCGATGTCGTTCTGATGGCCGTGCCGGATCGTCTGATTGGCAAGATCGCTCACTCGATCATCGACAAAGTTCGCCCCGGCACCGCGCTCATCGTGCTCGATGCGGCCTCTCCCTATGCCGGTGAAATGCCGGTGCGCGACGACGTCACCTATTTCGTGACCCATCCCTGCCATCCGCCGATCTTCAACGACGAGACCGACATGGCGGCGAAGAATGACTTCTTCGGCGGCATCTCCGCGAAGCAGCATATCGTCTGCGCGCTGATCCAGGGTCCGGAAGAGCATTACGCGCTCTGCGAGGAAGTGGCCCGCAATATCTACAAGCCGGTGATGAAGGCTCATCGCTGCACCCTGGAAGGCATCGCCTTCCTTGAGCCCGCCCTGTCCGAGACGGTTGGCATCACCCTCTGCCTCGCCATGAAGGAAGCGGTGGATGAAGTCGTGAAGCACGGTATCGACCGCGAAGCCGCGACCGATTTCATGCTCGGCCACATCAATATCGGCCTGTCCATCGCTTTCGGCGTCTTCAAGGAAGGCAAGTTCTCGGATGGCGCGATCCACGCCATCAACCAGGCGAAGCCGCAGATCTTCCGTGACGGCTGGCTGGAGCGCGTCTTCAACAAGGAAGCCGTTCTCCAGTCCGTCAAAGACATCTGCAACGCCTGATCCAAGCTGCCATGACGGCACTCTCCACGCCCTGTCAGCGGCTCCAGATCGGCGACCTCGTCGCCTATATGGATGCGAATGGCAGCTTTCTGCGCGCCATCGCGCTGCCGGGCGAGGAAGTGTTTCGTGGCATCGGCTTCGTTGTGCGCGATCAGCATTGGGGCACCTACACGCTCCAGGCTGATCCGCAGATCGAAAAGACCGACGACAAGATCACGGTCCGTGTCGCAGGGCGGATCGACGCCGCAGATGGCGCGCTGGACTGGTCCCTGGTCTGGACAATGACCCCGCAGGGGCTTTCCGCCGTTTGTGACTGCACGAGCGTGGATGGCTTCCCGACGACGCGCGCCGGCTTCGTCATTCTGCACAGCCTGGATGCCGCGCGGGCGCAGCCAATTGCCGTTACCCATGATGACGGCACAATAGACCAGACGCATTTCCCCGATCTCGTCTCACCGCATCAGCCGTTCATGGCCGTGGCGGGGATGGACTATACGACCGCCGCTGGCCATGCGCTGCGCCTGCGCTTCGATGGCGAAGTCTTCGAGACCGAAGACCAGCGCAACTGGACCGATGCGTCTTACAAAACCTATTCCCGGCCGCTGTCCAAACCCTTTCCCTATCGCATCACCACGGCCGCGCCCGAGCAGCAGCGCGTTGAGCTGTCTTTCACCGCGGTCGCGCCGGCATCGTCGGCTGTCTCCGCCGCACCGGTGATTTTGCGAGAGACCGCCATGCCGCGCCTCGGCATCGGCGTCTCGCCCGGCGCGTCCACCACAGGCTTGAGCGATGCGATCCGCGCGCTGACCCCAGGCTTCACGGCAATCGAAATCGATCTGGCGCGCGACCCCTTGCTGGTGCAGACGCGCCTTATTCTGAAGGCGGTACCGGGGACCATCCGGCTTGATATCCGCCGTGCTTCGGCTGAAGCGGTTACCGTCGCTCTCGGCACGCTGGCCCCGCTTCTGGCCGGGCGCGATGTCATAGGCGTGTCGCTTTGGGATGCCGATGCCGCTTTGATCGAAGCCGCAAGGCGCATTCTGCCGGCTCTGCCGCTCGGTGCGGGCACCGGTGCGTTTTTTACCGAGCTCAATCGCGGCACCGCTTGGCCCGAGAGCGCCGATTACCTGACCTGGACTTCGACACCGACCTATCACGGCTCGACCGACGACACGATCGGCGAATCCATCGGGCCGCTGGGCGATATCCTGCGCACGGCGTGCGCGAAGTTTCCTGAGCAGCGCTTCCAGATCGGGCCGCATACGCTGGGCGCACGCTTCAACCCGAATGCGACGACGGCGGAAGGCCGCGCCCGTCCGGCTGACCCCGATCCGCGTCAGGCACAGACCATCGCCGCCGCCTGGATGCTCGGCATGCTGGCAGGCTATGCCGATGACGCGGTCGAGACGATATCCTTCTTCGAAGCGCAGGGGCAGCGTGGTTTGATCAACGCGGAAGGCCAGCCGGCACCGGCCGCCGCTGTGTTCAAGCATCTGGCAGAATTTCAGGGTGGCCGTATCGCCATTCTGTCCTGGCCCGGTCAGTCTCGCTTGTGCGGTCTGCGCCTGACCGGCGCGGCGGGTGTCACCTATTGCATTGCCAATCTTCATCACGAAGCCGCCGAGGCCGTTTTGCCTGAAGGCGGGCGCTTGCGCATAGACGGTTTCGATACGGTGTGGCAGCAAGTGCCGGACTGAACGGCGCCTGACTGATCAGGGAGGATAAAAACTAAAAATGACGACTGAAACCAAGCTCCGTATGGCTCTGATTGGCTGCGGCTTTTTTGCGCAGAACCATCTCCATTCCTGGGCCTCGATCCCTGAGGTCGAGATCGTCGCCGTCTGCGACCGCGACGCGGCCAAGGCAGAAGCGGCAAAGCAGAGTTTCGGCGCAGCCCGCGCCTATACCGATGCGGCGGAAATGTTCGCGGCCGAAAAGCTGGATTTCGTCGATATCGCGACGACGATGCAGACGCATCTGGCTTTGGTTGAAATGGCGGCGGCGCGCGGCGTGCATGTCATCGTGCAGAAGCCCTTGGCGCCCAGTTTCGCGGATTGCCAGACAATCGTGGATACCTGCGCGAAAGCCGGCGTGCGCTTGATGGTGCATGAGAATTTCCGTTTCCAGTCGCCTATTCTGGCGGCCCGCCGGGTGCTGGCCGAGGGCCGCATCGGCCGCCCCCATTACTGCCAGGCCTCCTTCCGCAGTGGCTATGATGTCTTTTCCGGCCAGCCTTACCTTGCGACCGAGAAGCGCTTCATCCTGATCGACCTTGGCATCCATATCCTGGATGTCTGCCGATCCATCATGGGGGAGGCCGAGACGCTGTACTGCCAGACCCAGCATATCAATCCGAAGATCGCAGGCGAGGATGTGGCAACCAGCCTCATCCGTCATGTCGGCGGCGGTGTCAGCGTCGTCGATTGCAGCTATGCCAGCCGCCGTCTGCCCGAGCCCTTTCCGCAGACCCTGCTGCGGATCGAGGGCGAGCATGGCACCATCGAACTGCTGGAAGGCTACCGGCTGCGGGTGACCTCGCATGGCGAAGTCACGGAAGAAAATGTTGAGCCGGAAACCCTGTCCTGGACGCAAAAGCCCTGGCACGTTTTGCAGGAGAGCGTGCTCAACCTGCAGCGCCATTGGGTGGACAGCTGGCGGAAGGGGGCGGCACCGGAAACCTCGGGCACCGACAACCTGCGAACCTATGCGCTGGTCATGGCGGCTTACCAGTCCGCCGAGAGCGGCAGCATCGTGACTCTCGCCTCCTGACACCCGTTTGGGCCGGCGGTTGCGATCGGTCAGACCATTGGCTAGGCAGAGCGGTACACAGTGATGGAATCGGTGGCCACAGAATGGCAAAAGGCGTGACAATTTCGGCCAAGGAAGAGGCAGCGGCGCCGGCGCGGCGGCGGGACACGCTTCCGGTCCGCAAGATTGTTCGCCGCAAGCTGTCGGATGAGGTCTTCGACCGCCTGCTGAAGGAGATCGAAACCGGTCTCTATGCGCCCAATGCCCATATCCCGTCCGAACGGGAATTGATGGCAGCCTATGGGGTCGGCCGGCCGGCGATCCGGGAGGCGATGCAGCGGCTTGAAAAGCTGGGCCTGATCGTCATCACCCATGGCGAGCGGGCGCGCGTCTCCCAGCCGACGGCAGCCGATGTCATCGGCCAGATCGAACATTCCGCCCGGCATATTCTGATGACGCAGCCGGGCTCTCTGTCGCAGTTGCAGGACGCGCGTATTTTCTTCGAAATCGGCATGGTGCGCGAAGCAGCGCGCCTGGCTGATGCGCAGGATATTGTCAGGCTTGAGGCCGCTCTCGCGACCCAGGCGGCGTTCCTGGACAAGGATTCAGGCCGCTTTGTCGCGGCGGATATGGACTTTCACACCACGATCGCGGCGATTTCGCGCAATGGCGTGCTGGAAGCGGTCAGCCGCGCCATGCTGCACTGGCTGAGCCAGTTCCACGCCAGCCTGCTGCTGTGGAAGGGCCATGAGACGGTGACGCTGGAAGAACACCGCATCATTCTCAATGCCATCATCGCTCATGACGAAGATGCGGCGGCGGAGGGCATGCGCACGCATCTGATGCGCAGCCGGGGCCTGTTCCTATCCCCAACGGCGCAGGTTTTCGCGCCGTCGCCGATTTCCAATATGACCGCCTGACGGCCGCAAGGCCCGGTCAGGCGGCAGTTGTCTCGGTCTCGTCCGTTTCCGCATCCTCGCCCATACGCATGGCCTCGGCCTCGCCGCGCAGGCGGCGGAAGCTGCGCGTGGAGAAGGGTAGCATGCCCACATAGATGACGCCGGCCAGAGCAAGGGCTGCCCAGGGCTCGGCCAGCATGAAGGCGGCATAGACGCCGGTGCCGAGCAGAATCGGCAGCACGGCCGGGGCCGGCACCTTGAAATTCTTGAAGCTCCAGACCGGCAAGGTGGAGACCAGCAGCAGGGCTGTTCCGATCAGCACCAGGGCCACGACCGCCGGGTTATGCGACAGCGTATCCAGCCATTGCATCCCGACCAAGCGGGATTCGAGGCCGAGGAAGATCGGGAACAAAGCCACAAGCGCACCCGCCGGGGCCGGCACGCCGGTAAAGAAGCCGGCGGTATATTTCGGCGCGGGGGCCGAATCGAGCGCTGCATTGAAGCGCGCCAGGCGCAGCGCCATGCAGACGGCGAACATCAGCGACGGAATGAAGCCGACGCCCCCCAGCCGGTGCAGCGACCACAGATAAAGCAGAAAGGCCGGGGCTACGCCGAAGCACAGGAAATCGGCGAGACTGTCGAATTCCGCGCCGAAACGCGACGTGCCCTTCAGCAAGCGGGCGATGCGACCGTCCAGCCCGTCGATGACGGCAGCGACCATGATGGCGATCACGGCGGCGTCGAACTGACCGTCGAGCGAAAACCGGATGCCCGTCAGGCCGGCGCAAAGGCCGAGCATGGTCAGGACATTCGGCAGAACGCGGTTGAAGGACGGGCCTTTGTAGCGCGGGCGGTGGGCCGGCCGCTTCAAGCGGCGCCGGCGCCGAACCGGCCAGATACGGCCGTCCGGCGAGCCGGGGGCCCGCAGATCGCTCACAGCTTTTCCGGTTCGATCAGGCCTGAGGGCGGTGTCACCGCACTCGGCTCGATAGCGGTCGAATGCATCTCACCCAGCGGATCCAGCACGGTAATCTCCGGCTCGGTGATTTCGGGCGTGATCTCGTCTTCGAAGCTTTCCGCCAGCGGGTCGATCTCGACCACGGGGGGGCCGCTGATATCGGCGATTACGGTCTCACCGCCGATCATCGTCTGGCCCTCGGTCACCAGGGGCAGCACGCCGGCCGGAAGATAAAGATCGGTGCGGCTGCCGAAGCGGATGATGCCGAAGCGGCCACCGGCCTGAACATGGTCGCCTTCCTTGACGTCGCACAGGATGCGGCGGGCGATAAGGCCCGCAATCTGCACCACCGCAATCTCACGCCCGTCTTCCAGGCGAATGGCCAGTGCATTGCGCTCGTTCTCGTCGGACGCCTTGTCCAGATTGGCGCTGACGAATTTGCCGTGGCGATAGGCGATGCGCGTCACCGTGCCGTCGGCCGGCATGCGGTTGACGTGGACGTCCAGCACCGAGAGGAAAATCGCGACGCGCCAGCGGGGCAGGGCGCCCAGGCCGAGTTCGGAGGGCGGCACGGCCAGGGCCACGCTCGTCACATGGCCGTCAGCCGGGGCCAGCAGCACATTCTGCCGCGCGGGCGGAAAACGCTCCGGATCGCGGAAGAAATAGAGGCAGAAGATGAGGAACAGAACGCCGATCCAGGCGAGCCAGCTCGCGAAGATAAGGCCGATCAACACCACCGCCGCGCCGATCGCGAGGAAGGGGCGGGCGGCCGGGTGCGGCGGGGAGAAGACGTATTTGAAGGGACTAGGATGCGCCATGATGCGCGCCTGTTAACAGGTCTACCCCTGGTTTGTCTCGCTCCGCTTCATTTTCCTGACGCTCGACATATCCGGGGCATGGGACGCTTCGTCCTGGCTGGGCATATGAAAAACCTGGCCCGGATAGATTTTATCGGGGTCGCGGATCTGATCCATGTTCTTGACGAATATCGCGGTGTACTGAACGCCGTGGCCGTAATTCTGCCGTGCGATGGTCCAGAGGCAGTCCCCGGGCTGCACCACGGATTGGCCGGCGGCGAGGGATTGGGCAAGGCTGGCGCGGGCGAAAGGCACTTCGCTGCGGGCAGCAACGCGGCCGGCTGACGTCAATTCGTCTGTGCGCAGGCTGTACAGGCCGGGCTTGAGATCCTGCGGCGGGGTCAGGGTCCAGGTGCCCTTCGCATCCGCTGTCGCATCGCCGATCGGCTTGTTGTTCACGTAAAGCCGCACGGCGCGGCCGGGCCGGGCATGGCCCGTGAAGCGGATGCGGCCTTGCTCGTCATATTGCACGATATCGAGGCCGACCGGGCCGGAATGACCGGCGGGGCCGATCAGCAGTCGCGGCGGTGCATTGCCCTGGGAGAGCACGACCAGCGGCCCCGCATTCTGGGCGGCGGCCGTGCCTGCGGTGCCGCCGCCGGCGGGCAGGCTGAGCAATACGGTCGTTTTGGCCGAAGCATCCCCGGCGCGGGCCGCCGTGCCGCTGACCGAAAGCTGCTGGACGCCGGCCGGCAATGTCGCTTCGGGCAGGAAGACCCACTGTCCGTCATCATCGGCGGTCACGGTGCCGAGCGTGGTATCGCCGTTCTGGATGGTCAGCTTTTCGCCTGGTGCTGCACGGCCGGCCATGACGAGGTCGCCGTCCTTGTCGACCCGCACCACATCCACGCTGGGCGCGGCGGCATTGGCGGCGGCCGGCGTCTGAACAGGCGCGGGCATGGCCGTGATTGCCATGCTCTGGGCCGGTTTCGCGGGGGCAGAGGCCGGCGGCGCGGCTGCCGTCACGACGGGCGCAGGGGCCTGCGGGTAGAGCTGGCCATGATTTTCGTACAGATACAGCGCGCCGGCGCCCAGAACGCAGAGCGCGGCCAGCCCGATGCCGCCCATATGGCGGCCGGGCCTGTCCGATGAGCCGGGTGCGTTATGGGGCGCGTTACCTGTAGCCTCAGTCATGGGCGATCTATCCTGCCGCTCAGCCGAATCCATTAGCGATTAAGGATGTTTCTATCACGTTTTCGCGTGGAAAGCGCAGGGGAAAGTCGCGCGGAAGGACGCCTATATGACGATGGCATGACGCGCATTCCGGCGTGCCGTCAGGCTGCCCGCCGCCACCCGCGCGTTTTGGCGGTTGCGGTGCCGCTTCCTTCATGGTCAGTCACCTATAGGGTCAACCTGTTGCAAAGGACGAACGGAATGCCGGCGATCAAAGCGGTTACAGTTTTCGGCGGTGCGTCTTCAGGCAGCAGCCCGGTCTTCCGGGAAATGGCGACGGCCCTGGGCGAGCAATTGGCGCGGGCGGGCATAACCGTCATTTTCGGCGGCGGCAGCATCGGCATGATGGGAGCAGTGGCTGACGGCGCATTGGCGGCTGGCGGACAGGTGATCGGCGTCATTCCGGATTTTCTGGCGCGCCGCGAAGTGGCCCATACAAAAGTGACCGAGATGATCGTCACCGACAGCATGCATAGCCGCAAGCGCCGGATGTTCGACATGTCGGACGCCTTCGTGACCCTGCCGGGCGGGCTCGGCACGCTGGACGAGACATTCGAGATGATCACCTGGCGGCAGCTCGACCTGCATGCCAAGCCGCTCCTGGTCTGCGACATCGAGGGCTGGGGCACGATCTTCGCGGATATGGTCGACAGCTATGCCGAAATGGGCTTCGTGCCGGCCCATGCGCGCGACTTCTTCGAGGTGTTGGAAAGCGTGGAGGCGATCGTCGCGCGGCTGGTTGAGCTGCCGGTAGTCGAAACCAAAACCGACAGCGCCCGTCTCTAATCTCACGCCACAAGGTTTTCGATCGCCGTGAACTACCGCCACGCCTTCCATGCCGGCAATTTCGCCGACTGCATGAAACATGTCCTTTTTCTCTGGCTCCTGCGGGCGCTGGGGCGGAAGGAGGCCGGGTTCCTGACGCTCGATACCCATGCCGGTATCGGCCATTATGACCTGTCCGGACCGGAGGCGACCCGGACAGGAGAGTGGCAGACCGGCATCGGCCGGCTGCGGGACGCGCGGGGCCGCCGGGGCGTTAAGCTGCCCGACGGCATTATCGACTATCTGGATATGGTCGACCGGCTTGGCCTCTATCCAGGGTCTCCCGCGCTGGTGGAGGCTGTGCTGCGGCCGCAGGACCGGCTGATCGCCTGTGAATTGCATCCTGAGGATCAGGCGATGCTGCGCCGGCATTTCCGCGCCAATCCGCAGGTCGCCGTGCATCTGCGCGACGGCTATGAGGCAATCCGCGCCTTTCTGCCGCCGAAGGAGCGGCGAGGGCTCGTTCTGATCGACCCGCCTTACGAGAAGACGGATGAATTCGCGGCACTCACCCAGGCGCTGCGAGAGGGCTATGAGCGCTTTCCCGGCGGGGTTTTCGCTGCTTGGTATCCCATCAAGCATCGCGGTCCGGTACGCGCCTTCCACACCGCGCTGGCCGAGGCCGGCATCCGCGATGTCGTGGCGGCCGAGGTGCTGCTGCGCGAGCCGGTGGACGTGGACCGGTTGAACGGCAGCGGGCTGCTAATCGTCAACCCGCCCTGGCTGTTCATGACGACGGCGCCGTCCATCCTGCAATCGCTGGCCGATATCCTGGGCGACGGCGAGCCGGGCGCCGGCTACCGCCTCACCCGCGTCGCAGGAGAGTAGCGGGACTGTTTCGGGATCAGGCGGCGGAGGAGGTCAGGCGCTTGATGAAGGCCGAAACCTTGTGGCGGCGCATTTCGGACCGCGCGATCGAATCAGTCGTCATGTAATTGAGCTGGATGACATAGCGCTGGCCGACGAACTGCTTATGGCCATGCCACGTGGTCGGGCCGTTCGGGAAGACCAGCAGCGTGCCGTTCACCGGCGGCACTTCGCGCACGTAATCCTCGATATCGTCCGGGCCACGCAGCAGGCGCAGGCAGCCTTCGCGCCGCGCCCAGGCTTCCGTCTCAGGATTCAGATACAGCAGGATCGTCACGCGCTTGGTTGTGCTGTCGCAATGGATGCGGCCGTCCTTTTCGCGCGAGGCGCCGCGCAGCGTCACCATGGTGGGCGCGCCGTCGAGGTCGAGGCCGAATTTTTTCGCGACCGCCGCGCGGAAGCGCGGGCCTTCCAGCGCTTCCATCAGTTCCTTGGCATGCGGACCGAAGCGCAGGGAATCGATGGGGAAGGAGCCGCCCTTGCTGAGCTTGGGCAATTCCTGAACCACGGCAGCGAGAGAGTCCGCCTTCACGAAATTCTCGACCACGATATGGGTATAGGGGTCGCTCGCCACCGGCGTTGCGTCGAAAGCCTGATAATCGAGGTCGATCATTGCCCTGGTCCCGATCCTAATAGACGCCGCAGTTTACCACAGCCGGCGCCGGTTGCGAGCGTGTCGCAGCTCAGCCCTGATGGGCGAAGATATCCGGCATGTCATAGCCGAGCAGGTCCAGCTCGCAGCGGGCCGGCAGGAAGTCGAAGCAGGCTTGCGCGATATCCCGCCGGTTTTCGCGGATCAGCAGGGCTTCCAGCCGCGCCCAGAGCGCGTGCAGGTGCAGCACGTCCGAGGCCGCATAGGCCAGTTGCTCGGGGCTCAGTTCAGGATTGCCCCAGTCGCTGGTCTGCTGCTGCTTGGAAATATCGACGCCCAGCAACTCGCGGCAGAGGTCGCGCAGGCCGTGGCGCTCGGTGAAGGTTCGCACCAGCTTGGCCGCGATTTTGGTGCAGACCACGGGGGTCGCGCGGATGCCCAGCGCGTGGAACAGGATCGCTACATCGAACCGCGCGAAATGCATCAGCTTCTGGCGGGCGGGGTCAGCCAGCGCCGCTTTCAGATTGGGGCAGTCATAGCCCCGGCCGCCAAGGGATTCCGGGATCAGTTGCACCAGATGCGCCTGTCCGTCACCCGCCGAAAGCTGGATCAGGCATAGCCGGTCCCGCATGGGGTTCAGGCCCATGGTTTCGGTATCCACGGCAACCGACGGTCCCAGATCGACATCGGGCGGCAGGTCATGCTGGTGCAGGTGGATGGTGGCATTGGGGAGAAACAGGGTCTTGGCCATGCGCGTGCCTAGCGGATGGGGTTCCCCGCCTCAAGCATCATCCCTTTCAGTCCCGTGAGATGACAGGTGTCGAGGGGAGCGGCATAAGTGACCGTAGACGAGGCGCACGACCAAGATGCGCCCGATGGCAGGGGATAGATGGCTATGCTGATCGGCATCGATTGGGGCGGCACCAAGATCGAAGGCATCGCCATGACGCCGGACGGCGCCGAGATCGCCCGGCTCCGTGCCGAGACGCCGCGTCATGACTATGACGGCTGCCTGACGCTGATCGCCAGTCTGGTGAAGCGGCTGGAGGCGGCTGCCGGCGGCACCGGTACGCTCGGCATCGGCATTCCTGGCTCGCTGGAACCGAAATCGCGTCTGGGCAAGGGCGCCAGCTCCACCTGGCTGCTCGGCCGGCCGGTCGAAGCCGATCTGAAGCGCGTGCTGGGGCGGGAGATCAGGGTCGAGAATGACGCCGATTGTCTGGCGGCGTCCGAAGCCGTGGATGGGGCCGGCGCCGGCTTCAATGTCGTTTTCGCGGTCATTCTCGGCACGGGCGCGGGGGCCGGAATCGCGGTTGGCGGCCGCGCCCATCACGGGCCGAATAACAGCGCCGGCGAATGGGGCCATAATCCACTGCCCATGCCGAACCTGACGGAACTGCCCGGCACGCCCTGCTATTGCGGCAAGCATGGCTGTATGGAGACCTGGGTCTCCGGCCGCGCCTTCCGCACCGATTACCTGCGCCACGCGCCGCCCGATATCGACCCCGATACGATCACCTCGCCGGGCATTATCGAGGCCATGCGCCGGGGCGACCGCCTGTCCGGATTGATCTGGCAGCGCTATGTCGATCGCGTGGCGCGCGGCCTGTCGCTGGTCGTCAACGCGCTCGACCCCGATATTTTCGTCATGGGCGGCGGCATGTCGAATGTCGATGAATTGTATCGTGACCTGCCGCCGGTGCTGGCGCGCTATACCTTTTCCACCGTTTTCGACACGCCGATCCGCCGGGCCAAGCATGGTGACAGCAGCGGCGTGCGCGGCGCCGCCTGGCTATGGCGCTGAGCGTCCGACCGCCGATCCGCTTCTTCCACGAAAGAGAAAAAATGGCTAATTTCGATCTCGATTCCCGCTTCGCCTTCGGCACCCGTCTGGTGGAGGAGGCGTCAGCCCTTGCGCTGGGCTATTTCCAGAGCCTCGGCACGCTGACGATCAAAAGCAAAGGCCCGCAGGACATGGCGAGCGAGGCCGATCTCAATACCGAAATCCTGATCCGGGACCGGCTGCGCGACGCCTTTCCGGAAGATGCGTTTCTGGGCGAGGAAACCGGCCGCACGGACGCGGTTGAGGGGGCGCGCGGCATCTGGGTGGTGGACCCTATCGACGGTACGCAGCCTTTCGTCAGCAATATGCCGAACTGGTGCGTCTCCATCGCCTTCGTGCTCGACGGCCGCACGGAACTCGGCTTCGTGGCCGCGCCCGCGCGGCAGGAGATTTTCATTGGCCGTCGCGGCCAGGGTGCCACGCTGAACGGCAAGCCGATCCATGTGCGGCCGAATGCCAAGATCACCGACGGGCTGACCGGCATGGGCCATTCCGCCCGCATTCCGCCCGCCAAATTCCTGCCGATCCTGGAAGCGCTGCTCAACAAGGGCGGCATGTTCTTCCGCAACGGGTCCGGCGCGCTGATGCTGTGCGATGTCGCCGCCGGCCGTCTGCTTGGCTATGTCGAGCAGCATATCAATTCCTGGGATTGCCTGGCCGCGCTTTGCATCATCGAAGCGGCGGGCGGCACGGTCAGCGATTTCCTGGCCCATGACGGCATGTGGACCGGCCATCCCCTGGCCGCCGGTGCGCCCGAGATTTTTCCGGTGCTGGCTGACCTCGTCGGCGTGAGTGCATTGAAAGGCTGAGCGTTTCAATTTTGGGCTGAAGCGCTTCCGCAACCGTCATGCCCGCGAAAGCGGGCATCTTCTATGCCCTGTTACAATGCCAAAGGGAGAGGATTCCCGCTTTCGCGGGAATGACGTCGTTTCAGTGAAAGCTGGAAACGCTCTAATCGGGGCAAGTGCGGCAAATTTTACGTTTGACGTAAGGCGTAAAATTTACTATTTTTCTCAATGGCATGATCAAGAGTTTTCGCTCGAAATCTTTGCGGGATCTGTTCGATGGCCAGTCCGGGATCCGGCCTGGAAAGCGTTTGAGCGCGTGGCGCGCCGGAAATTGCTCATGCTGGATGCAGCCAAAAGCCTGGACGATCTCCGTTCACCGCCCGGAAATCGGCTCGAAGCGCTTAAGCGGGATCGTGCGGGCCAGCACGCTATCCGCGTGAACGACCAATACCGGCTCTGCTTCGTGTGGGACCGGGACGGTGCCACGGACGTTGAAATTGTCGATTACCACTGAAGGAGGCGCGGTGATGGACAAGGCCTTGCTGATCCATCCGGGTGAAATTCTGAAGGAAGAATTTCTGGAGCCGCATGGCGTCAGCGCCAATAAGCTGGCGCAAAACCTGGGCATTCCGACCAATCGCGTTACGGCCATCATCAACGGAACAAGGCGGATCACAGGCGAAACCGCGATCTTGCTCGGTCATGCTTTCGCGACATCCCCGGAATTCTGGCTGAACCTGCAATTGCGCTACGACCTGGATACTGCACGAATGACGGTTTCAGAGGATGCGATCCGCAACGCCGACCACTTCGCCCGCAGCATGGCTGCCTGACCGCCAGCGACCGGAATAAGCGCTGGACCTTCCCATAGTGGGAAGCCTTATCCTCCCCCGTCAGGGCCGCTAAGCGGGAGTGACGGGTGTGAGTGCTTTTCTGAACGATTTGGGCCGGGCCGCGATGCTGATCATTGGCATGGTCTGGCAGGTGGGATGGAGCCTGGTGCTCGGTTTCGCCATTTCCGCGCTATTGCAGACCCTCGTCTCCAAACAGGGGATGCAGAAGGCGCTGGGCCGCAACGGGCCGAAGGAAATCATCCTGGCCACATTGGCGGGTGCGGCCAGTTCCAGCTGCTCCTATGCCTCCGCTGCTGTCAGCCGCACTTTATTCAAGCGCGGGGCCGCGCTGGTGCCGAGCCTCGCCTTCCTTTTCGCGTCCACCAATCTCGTCATTGAACTCGGCGTGGTGCTGCTACTGTTGATGGGCTGGCAGTTTATGGCCGGCGAGTGGATTGGCGGCGTGGTGCTGATCGGCATCCTCGCGCTGCTGGTGAAGCTCACCTATCCGGCGCAGCTGGTGGAAGCGGCGCGGCGCTTCCCCGAAGCCGGGGGCCATGGCCATGATCATGGCGCGATGGCGGAGGCTCCGGGCAGCGTCTGGCAGAAGCTCGGCCGCCGGGAGACCTGGGTTCACGCCTCCCATAGCTTCGTCATGGATTGGCGGATGCTGTGGAAGGATATCGTGCTCGGCTTCGTCATCGCAGGCATCTTGGGCGCTTTTGTGCCCGACGGCGTTTGGCAGTTCCTTTTTGTCAAAGGGGCGAGCCCCTGGATTCAGGTACCGGCCAACGCGCTGCTGGGGCCCATCGTCGCCATGCTGTCCTTCGTCTGCTCCATCGGCAATGTGCCCATGGCCGCGATCCTCTGGGGATCGGGCGTCAGCTTCGGCGGCGTGCTGGCCTTTCTCTTCGCTGATCTGATTGTGCTGCCGCTGCTGGATGTCTATCGGCGGACCTATGGCTGGAAGATGGCGGCCTATATCGGTGGCGTTTTCTACGCGACCATGGTGATCGCAGCCCTGATCATGGATCTGGCCTTTAACGGTCTGGGCTGGATTCCGGCGCGCAACCCGCATGCCGCCGCCATGATGGCGCACTTTTCCATCAACTATACCTTCGTCCTCAATCTCCTGTTCGGACTGGTGGCCGTCGGCGCCCTTGTGCTGGCGAAGCGCAATCCGATGCGGATGGCGCCGCGCCATTGCTGCGGCGGCGGCCGGGCGAAGCTGCCCGCAATGGACGAGCACGCGCACCACCATCACTAAACGGACAGCAGGCAGGCAATTTCGGCAATTTTCGACCTGAACGAAAGACGCTAGGCGACACATTCTTTCTGACCCTGCCCGTGCGTCGCTTCGGTCCTGAAGTCTGGCTCACGACCGGAGAATCGCCTGATGCGTGTCGTCACCCGCCTGTTCCCTCTCTGGGCCATCCTGATCGCGGTCGCCGCCTTCCTGGTTCCGCCGACCTTCAAAAGCCTTCTGCCCTGGGTGACGCTGTTGCTGGGTCTGATCATGTTCGCCATGGGCGTGACACTGACGCCGGGCGATTTCCGCCGCGTGGCGCGCGAGCCGGGGCCAGTGATTGCCGGGCTGGTTCTGCATTACATCATCATGCCGCTCGCGGCCTTCGTCATCGCCAAGATCCTCAGCCTGCCGCCGGAACTGGCGGTCGGCATGATCCTGGTGGGTTCGGTCGCCTCCGGCACATCCTCCACCGTCATGGTCTATCTGGCGGGCGGCGACGTTGCCTTGTCAGTGACGATCAGTGCCGTTTCCACCATCGTCGGCGTCATCGCGACGCCACTGCTGGTGCGCCTCTATGTTTCCCACGGCATTGCCGTGAATACCTGGGGCCTGCTGGAAAGCATTGTGCGCATCGTGCTGATCCCCGTCGCCCTTGGCGTCTTCGTCAATGTCGTAGCGCATAAGGCGGTGCGGAAGGTCGAGCCGATCCTGCCGCTGGTTTCCATGGTCTGCATCCTGCTCATCATCGCGGCGGTCGTGGCCGGAACGGCCGGCGCCATCGCGACCGTCGGGCCGATCGTCTTCCTGGCCGTGCTGCTGCATAACGGAACAGGCTATCTAGGCGGCTATTGGGGCGGCCGTCTGCTCGGCTTCGACGAAAGCATCTGCCGGACGCTTGCTTTCGAAGTCGGCATGCAGAATTCCGGTCTGGCCGCGACCCTGGGCAAGCTCTATTTCACGCCCCTCGCCGCGCTGCCGGGTGCCATTTTCTCGGTCTGGCATAATATTTCCGGCTCGCTTCTCGCGGGTTTCTGGAGCGGCCGTCAGCCGCAAGCCAAGGCTGTTACCCGTCAGGCATGACCGCGTGCGGACGGTCATGTCCGAAAACGGCGAGCGGCAGGGGCGGTTGCGTGGCATGATCCCGTCATGTTCACAGCCAATCCTCCTGTTGCGGAAAAGCTCGATCCCGCCATCTGCTACCGGGCGCTGACGACCCGCGACGCACGATTCGACGGCCGCTTTTTCACGGCCGTGCGCACCACCGGCATCTATTGCCGCCCGATCTGCCCGGCGCAGACCCCCAAAGAACAGAACTGCACCTTCTATCCCAGCGCGGCGGCGGCGGAGGTGGCAGGCTTCCGCTCCTGCCTGCGCTGCCGGCCGGAACGCGCACCAAATACGGCACCGGCCAATCCGCTCGTCGAACGCGCCATGGCGCTGATCGCGCTGGGCTATGCAACGGATGGACCCCGCCTGTCGCGCAAATTGGGTGTGAGCGAGCGGCATCTGCGCCGTCTGTTTGCCGAGCATCTGGGCGCCAGCCCGAAACAGGTGGCGGAAACGCGGCGGCATCTGCTGGCCCGGCAATTGGTGATGGAAACGGATTTGCCGCTGACCGATGTGGCACTGGCCAGCGGTTTCGGCAGCCTGCGCCGCTTCAATCATGTTTTCCAGGATCTCTATGGCCAGCCGCCCAGCCAGATGCGCCGCCGCTTAGCCAAGCCGCAGGCAGATCGCAGCTTCGCACTCAGCCTGCCCTATCGCGCGCCCTATGACTGGGATGGTGTCATCACGGCCCTTGCCGCCCATGCCATTCCGGGCGTGGAAGCGGTGACGCCGCAAAGCTATGCCCGGCTGATTACGCTCGGCGGTCATCATGGCACCGTTGTCGTGTCACCCGGGACGGGTGACAGCCTGACGGCGCGCATCGATTTTCCGAAACTGGCCTATCTGCCTGAGATCGTGGCGCGTCTGCGCGCGCTGTTCGATCTCGCCGCCGATACTGGGCTGATCGATGCGCATCTGGCGACCGACGCCGCCCTCGCCCCCTGGGTCGCCGCTCGGCCGGGCATGCGCGTGCCCGGTGCCTGGGACGCCTTCGAATGCGCCGTGCGCGTCATCCTGGGCCAGCAGGTCAGTGTGGCTGCCGGTCGCCGGTTGGCGGCCGAGGTGGTGACGCGCTACGGCACGGCGATCGAGACCGGCATTCCCGGCTTGACCGGTCTGTTTCCATCGCCGGAGCGTCTGGTCGCGGTTGCCGATCATCTCAGCCTCGACCTCAACATGCCGCGCGCGCGGGCAGCGGCCATCATCAACCTTGCCCGCGCGGAAGCTGAGAATCCCGATCTGCTGGCGCCCGGCGGCGATCTTGACCAGACCATCGGCCGATTGACGGCGGTCGCCGGCATCGGCCCCTGGACGGCGCATTGCATCGCGCTCTTCGCCTTGCGGGAGCCCGATGCCTTTCCGGCGCAGGATGTCGGCATGCAGCGCGTTTTGGGCGGGCTTTCGGCCAAAGCGCTGGAAGCGCGATCCGAAAGCTGGCGGCCCTGGCGAGCCTATGCCGCCATTCATCTCTGGTTGCAGGCTTTGAACACGGTTCCACCCGCGAAGACGGGCAAGGAGAAAAAAGATGCTCTTGTCGATTGATCGTATCCCGTCCCCGGTCGGGGAGATTTTTCTGGTCTTCGAAGGCGACGTTCTGCGCGCCCTCGATTTCCATGACTATGAAATGCGGATGCGCCGGCTGCTGTCGCTGCATTACGGTGCGGTCGCCTTGCAGCCCGCAGCCGCGCCGAAAAGCTTGCGCGCGCCACTGGACCGCTATTTCGCGGGCGACTTTCGCGCCATCAACAAGGTCAAGACGGCGACCGGCGGCACGGATTTCCAGCGCCAGATCTGGTCGGCTTTGCGCGATATCCCGGCTGGCGAGACCATGGGCTATGGCAAGCTCGCTGCCCGTATCGGCCGGCCGAATGCGTCCCGTGCCGTGGGGGCTGCCAATGGTGCCAACCCTATCGCCATCGTCGTGCCCTGCCATCGCGTCATCGGCGCCAGTTCCGCGCTCACCGGCTATGGCGGCGGCTTGCCGCGCAAGGCCTGGCTGCTTGAGCATGAGAATCCGGGCATGACACGGCAACACACACTTCCCGCCCTGGCGGAGGCGCTGCTATCCACGGTGGCATGAAACTTTTCATCGCTGCCCTCGATACCGAGACCAACACATTCGCCCCATTGCCGACCGGCGCGCAGGCTTTCGCGGAGGGCTTCGTCGCCCATGGCGATGCGACGAGTCAGCCTGAGAACTACTGCTCGGCGCAGCTTTATGTCTGGCGGTGCCGGGCGGAGGCTTTGGGCTGGGATGTGGCGGAAAGCCTCTGCGCCTTTGCCGAGCCGGGCGGCATCACGACGCGGCCTGTCTTCGAAGGCTTTCGCGACGAAATTCTGCACGACCTTGAGGTAGCAAAGCCTGATGTCGTGCTGCTCGCCTTGCATGGCGCCATGGTCGCGGACGGCTATGAGGATTGTGAGGGCGAGATCCTCAGCCGAGTGCGCGCCATCGTCGGCCCCGATGTGCCAATCGGCGTCGAGCTTGATCTGCATTGCCATCTGACCGATGCCATGGTCCAGGCCGCGACGGTTCTGCTGACCTATAAGGAATATCCGCATGTCGATATTCCGGTCCGCGCCGATGACCTGTTCACGCTGATCGCCGATGCCGCTGCCGGGCGCAGCAGGCCGGTGATGGCGGTATATGACTGCCGCATGGTCGGCATGTTCCGCCCCACGGCCAAGCCGATGCGCGACTTCGTCGATCATCTGGCGAAAGGCGAAGGGCAGGGCGGCATTCTGTCGCTGTCCCTCATTCACGGCTTTCCCTGGGCGGATGTTCCTGATGTCGGCGTCAAGCTGCTGGCGGTCGCTGATGGTGACACTGAAAAGGCGGCTGCCGCCGCGCGCCATTACGGCGAAGCCTTTTTCGCGCTGCGCAAGGAGGTTCTGCCTCATTGCCTGACATGCGATGCGGCTTTGGAAGTGGCGCTGGAACTGGCCGAAGACAAACCGGGCCTGCCCATCGTCATCGCCGATGTCGCGGATAATCCCGGCGGCGGCGCGCCGGGCGATGCCACGTTTTTTCTGCAAGCCGCTTTGGACCGGCATATCGAGCGCATCACCATCGGCTATCTATGGGATCCGATGGCCGTGCGCTTCTGTCAGGAGGCGGGGCTTGGCGCCAGCCTGGACCTGCGCATCGGCGGCAAATGCGGCGTGAGTTCCGGCGCGCCGGTCGATCTGCCTGTCACGATCAAGGCTTTGGCCGATGAGGTCTATCAGCGGTTCGGCGATGCGCCGGTCTCGCTCGGTGCCTGCGCCTGGGTGGAGAGCCAGGGCATCAATATCATTCTATGCAGTCTGCGCACGCAGAGTTTCCACCCTGAGGCGATGGTGGCGCTGGGGCTTGACCCGGCAACCCAGCGTATTCTGGTGGTGAAATCGAACCAGCATTTCCATGCCGGTTTCGCGCCGATTGCGGGTGACGTGCTGTACGCCTCGTCACCCGGCGCGCTGAGCCAGGATTTCGGCCGCATTCCCTATACGCGCCGCTCGCCGCGCTATTGGCCGCGCGACGAGGACCCGTTTTGTCCTGAAGGCTAGATCGTTTCGGTTTCAATTGAAGCGCCTTCCTCACCGTCATGCCCGCAAAAGCGGGCATCTTCTACGCTTTGCCGTGACGCCCAAGTAAGAAGATCCCGGCTCAAGGCCGGGATGACGTGTTTCAAAGTTGGTTCCAATTCACTCAACAAATCCTAAACCAGCAGGCCGCCGCCATCGGCGACCAGCACATGGCCGGTCGTGAATCCGGCCTGCATCAGGAACAGATAGGCTTCCGCCAATTCGCCCGGCTCGCCGACGCGGCCGACCGGCAGCTTGGCGCCGACGGAGGTGAACAGCGCCTCGCGGTCGGCTTCGGGAATATCCCGCCATAGCGGCGTGCGGATGAAGCCGGGCGAGACGAGATTGACGCGCGTGGGGGCCAGTTCCACAGCCAGTGCCCGCGTCAGCCCCTCCATGCCGGCGCAGATGCTGGCGCCCATGGCCCAACCGCCCTGCGGCGGACGGGCGCCCGCGATGCCGGAGCTGAAGACGATCGACCCACCCGGCCGGATGCGGGGTGCTGCATGTTTGGCAGCGGCGATGGCACCCCAGAAACGGGTTTCCATGAAGCGGCGCGCGGCCGTGAGCTCCATCTCGGCAATCGCGCCCAGCATCAGGCTTTCACCGGCCGTATAGGCCAGGTGATCCAACGTACCGATCTGCTCGAACAGGCCAGCGACGGCGGCCTCGTCGGTCAAATCGACCGCATGGCCTGCGGCGGCAGCGGGCAGACGAGCCAGAGCCGCGTCCAGATTGGCCTGGGCGCGGGAAACGATAATCGGGCGGCCGCCAGCCGCCGCCACGCCTTCAGCGATGGCGAAACCGATACCCGATGTTCCGCCCAGCACGACCACGGTTTTGTCTTGCAACGTCATTGTCTGTCCCTTTTGGCGGTGAACCCGCCGTGAGACGGGTTTTAGGGGCTGGACATTGCATGACGTTAGCGCATCTTCGTCAGCCTAAAGATGACTGTAAATCACGATGAATTTTGATGGCCGTCTGCTGAGCGGCGTCGGCACGCTGATGGCGGTGGCAGAGACCGGCAGTTTCGCCCGCGCGGCGGAGGTCTTGGGACTGACGCCCTCCGGCGTCAGCCGCGCCATCGGCCGGCTGGAAGCGCGGCTGGATTTACGCCTGTTCGATCGCAATCCCCGTGCGACGTCGCTGACCGCCGCCGGGCGACGCCTTGTCGCGGACCTCGCGCCCTTGGTGGCAGCGATGGAGGAAGCGACGCGCGCGGCAGCCGGGGAGGCGCAGGCGGTGCAGGGGCGGCTGCGCATCAATTGCGACCCGTGGTTCGCCTCTCTGCTTCTGGTGCCGCATTTGCAGGCTTTTCTGGATGCCTATCCCAGGCTGGAACTGGATGTCGTCGTGCGGGACCGGCTGGGCGATCTCGTCTCAGACGGTTTTGACGCGGCGGTGCGCTTCGGGGAGCCTGAGCCATCCGGCCTCATCACCCGCAAACTTTTGGAAACGCGCATCATGACCTGCGCGGCGCCATCCTATATCGCGCGCTACGGCCGGCCCGCGCATCCCGAGGATCTCGGCACCCCTGCCCATGAATGCCTGCTGTTCCGCGACCCTGTCACCGGCCGGCCCTTCGAATGGGAATTTCACCGCGACGGCGGCATTCTGCCCGTGAAAGTCCATGGGCGGCTTATTCTGGATGATGCGACAACGGCAGTCTCCGCCTGCCTGGCTGGGCTGGGCATCGCGCAGCCGATGATGCTGGGCATGGGCCCACTTCTGGACAGCGGCCGGCTGATCGAGCTTTTTCCGGACTGGAACGAGGAGCGCTTTCCGCTCCATGTCTATCATCCGTCGCGCCACCGGCCGCCGGCCAAGGTGCGCGCCTTCCTCGATTTTGTGTCATCCACCGTGGTTGGCGATTCCTTGGAGGTGCCGCTCGCGGCCAGTGTGAGGCGGTAAGTGACAGTCCAAGTGATCAGGTGATTGTCCGAGACGGGGGGGGGAAGCGGAATTACGGCTTATAAGCACAAATGAGCCCGAGCGGACCTAGAAGCCTTTATACTTTCGATCAGACAATGCCGGAACACCAGGTTGAATTGGGTTTTCCGCAGAACAGACGCCTTATCACCTCTGAATGCCTGAGTTAAATCATTTGAGCACTATGAACATGCCGTTTCAGCCGCAAATTCCCGTTGATTTTATTGAGGAAGTCTGGAAATGAGTGCCGAGGATAATATTGAAAGCAAAGGCCTCAAATCGGTGCTCGATCAGGAGAGTGAAATAGCTTCTGAAAAGCCTCGGCGTTTCATATCCGGTAAAGGTGAGCACTTCGCAGGCGGCACATTTCGGACCTCCACTATAGATTCTGATGGCTCAGAAACGATGATGATTGGCATTTCATTGTCTCCACATCAACGTGAAGAGATACGCGATAAGGATATGCTCAAACGTCGTGCCAGCGCTCTTCTCGCGCCCGCGCTGGTCGATGAACGTCCATTTACAGCAAGAATTAATGGACTGTTCTTACAGCCAAAATCGGCGCTAGATGTTATCGAAAATCTAAAGCGGGCTTTCGAAAGCAAGCTCATTTTCGAAGACGCATTTTTCGTCGATGATCATATTAAGGCGATATCGGGAGCGACCAAGGTTCCCTGGATGAGCGCTTCACCGGGAAAATTTCGTGCTCTGCCGTCCGGCCTCGAGGAAACTTTCGAACACCAAACGGAGCCCTTACTGGGGTATAAGCGTATCAGGTTCGACATAGGTAAGTGGACGAGACTGCCAGACAATATCGAAGCCAGATCTCGTTTGCATTTTCCAGAGCCACACAATAGCTATGACGTTGCAACTTTGGAGAATCTCTTCGGAAAACCTGGAGAGTATGTCCAGGATTATTCAATGCTGCCAAGATGGTCGAATGAACCCGTCACTCATCTAAACGGGAACAAAGATATATTAAGGTTCCCGTTGTAGCTGCCATCATAGGACGTGTTATGTTAGATGGTTAATCCGGAAGTTTCCTTTCGTGGTCGGGTTACTTCAGGATTAATGTAACTCTTACATTCGTAAGTGCGAATGGCATCTATAATGGGAAGTTTAATAAGATTTATTTTTGACGAGCCAGGTAGTTTCTGGACGGTCGCGCTGAAGACGCGGCCAAACGGCACTATCAGTGAATGCCGCTTTGAAGGCGAGCTAAGCCAGGCAATTCGATAGTCAATATCGATACTATTGCGATTGTCATTCTTCAGCACCTGCACCATTTCCGATCTTGGAGCATTCAGATATCCCATCAGAAGCAAAGTCGGGTCGATTTCAGTTTACAGCTTTCATAAAGCTGCTGCATGCGGAATAATTGCCCTCAATTAGCGGCCGCATCAGCGCGGCCTGAGCGAAGGCCTATGCTGGATAATGATTGGTACTTACCCGAGGAGATGGATCAGCCACATCCACGATCTTATAGCTCAACGCTCGAATGGCGGACAGCGATCCAGTCGGCTTTTTGGATTTTTGCTACTCCCGTTTTTTTCATTGGAATTGTGATAGCTTATCTTTTTTATGAAAACACCGGATCCAGTGACTGGAGTCAGTATGCTCAGATCCTCATGACCGGCGGTCTGCTCGGAATCGCTTTTTCATTCCCTTATTTGGCGGTGATTGGCCTTAGGTATAGAAAAGAAGTTCGTTTGATGAAGTGGGGCACCTTGGCACCTGCAAAGATAATCGAAGAAAATGAAATCAGCAGTCGCTATGGCAAGTCATTGCGCCTTGTGTATCAGTTCCGAGACCGCGACGGCGGGCTTGAAGAGAATACTTGCAGCGGACTTCCGGTAATGAGCACTTTTTCCCCCGGGTATATAGATCCATTGATGCTGACAATCCGAGCCAACCCCTTAGTGCTCTACGACCCTGGTGATTCATCACGAAATTTGCTTTACCCTCCTAAATTCGTGGCGGCGGTCCTCAAGTAGAAGGTCAGAACATTAGAAAACTGCTAGGTCCGCTATTAATTAGGTAAGCGCGACTTCTGACTGTCTCACTTGGGTCGCAAGACGACCTAATCATCGGAACGCGCGGTGCTGAGTTCGTGAAAAAATTTGCCTCGTGGCGGCGTTTCAAAGATGTCATCTTTTAAAGCCATATACTCAGCCATGTAATCTCGTCTCCCATGGACGAGGACGGCGTCAAGGCTGACCCAACGTTCAATCAGGGTAAAGGATTGGAGATCATTTTTATCCTGAAATATCCGGAATTCGTAGCAATCCGGATTTGCACGAGTTGGTTCGGCTATCGCCTCAAGCGCATGTCGGGCAGAGTCGACTTTATCGGGACGAGCGCGCGGCGTCACGATCACGATAAAGGATTTGTTGCCGCCGGTGTCGTTTGTATCAGCACTCAAAGCACATCTCCTCAGGTTAACCTCCAGCCGCGATTCTACAAGACAATGTTCATCTGGAAAGAGTCGGCTTTTTAACCGCGGCAATCAGGGTTTAACGGTCCGCTTGGGGTCGATTTCTGACGGTGTGACTAACCGGTGATTTGAAACATCCCTTGGCGCTTCAGCCAGGCCTGATACCAGCCGGGCCATAGTCCGGTGTCGCTGCCGGTTCTGCCCATGTCGAAACCATGGCCGCCGGTGCGCAGCAGATGCCGCTCCACCGGCACGCCGGCAGCGTCGCAGGCCTGCTGCATGATCTGCGAATTTTCCGGGTTGGAAATCGGGTCGTCCTGAGCCTGAACCATAAAGACCGGCGGACAGTCACGCCGCACGCCGGTCTGCACGGACCATTCGGCCCGCGCCGCCTGCGTCGGGTTATCGCCGATCAGAACGCGTCGCGTCGACGTGCCGTCATAGGGCGGGTCGAGCGTGATGATCGGATAGATCAGCGCGGCATTGTTCGGCCGGGCTGAGAGCCGGTCGGCTTGGTCCACCGGCGCATAGGTTTCGTCACCAAACCGCGTCGCGGCCATGCCCATCAAATGGCCGCCGGAGGAGAAGCCCAGAACGCCGACCCGGCCGTTCAGGCCAAGACCAACACTGGCGGCGCGAATGACGCGTATCGCCCGCTGCGCATCCTGCAATGGCGCGTCGGGTCCGGCCGACCATCCTTCATCCGGCAGGCGATAGAGCAGGGCGAAAGCGGTGATGCCGCGCGCCGCCAGCCAATGCGCGGCGGGCGCGCCCTCCGTTCCCATTTCGATATGCCGGTAGCCGCCGCCGGCCGCGATCAAAACGGCGGCGCCATTGGGATTTTCCGGGCGATAGAGGCGCAGATGCGGTGTCGCGATATGGCTGATGGCGCCGCGCGCGCTGACACGCTCTGGCCCTGAAGGGCCAGAGCCGCCCGGCGGCATGCCAGGCCAAACCGGTATGATCTCACGTCCGCCAGCGGCGCGAACGGGGGCGGGGCAGTTGACCGCTGCCGTCAGCCCAGCCAGCATCACGCGGCGCGTCAACCTGGCCGCCATCAGGTGAAATAGGCCGGAAATTCGCCGCGCAGCCGGGCCAGATCGGGGATGACCCTGTGCAGATGCACTGTCATCGCGGTTTGCGCACTGGCCGCGTCCCCGGCGGCAATCGCATCGCGAATGGCGCGATGCTCGGCCACCACTTGCGCCATGCGGCCTGGCGCCGGCAGCGTCAGCATCCTGGTGCGGTCGATCTGGGCTTTCACCTGCTTGACCAGGGTCCAGAGGCCGGGGCGTTCCGCGATCAGGCCGATCGTTTCATGGAAAAGCTCGTCGGCATCATGAAACGGCATCATATCGCCGGCCTCTGCCAGTATGGATTGCCGCGCCAGAATTTTGTCCAGCCGGGCAATATCGGTTGGGTGAGCCGAGGCGGTGGCACGCTTGACGGCCAGGCATTCCAAAGCCTGCCGGATATCCAGCACTTCCGGGATCGCATCGGCCTTGATGCGGGAGACGAAGGTACCGGATTGCGGAAAGATATCCACCAGCCCGTCTTCGGCCAGGCGAATCAGCGCCTCGCGCACCGGCGTGCGGCTGACGGAGAACTCGGCACTCAGCACCTTGTCCTGCAAGGCGGTTCCGGGCGCCAGGTCGTTGCGCAGGATCGCCGCATGCAACTGCCGATAGATCGCGACGGCCGCTGTCACGCGTGGCGCCTGTGGCGTCGTCGCAATCGCCTCGGTCACGGCGGGTGGCAGCGTCTGGTCGGCGTTACTTGACATACTGATATATCAATTTCAATCTTTCCTTCGAAAGAAGAGAGCGTCGCGAAAGCGCCCTCCGGCAGCAGATAAATCGGGACCACGCGACGATGGCACTCAATCCAGATAGGCTTTTTCCCAGCGATCCCGCCACCCGCAAGATTGCGCGGCGGCTGTATGAGACGGTCGCGGCATTGCCGATCATCTCGCCCCATGGCCATACCGACCCGCGCTGGTACAGCGAAGATGCGGCCTTCCCGGACCCCGCGACGCTTTTCGTCAAGCCGGACCACTATATTTTCCGCATGCTGTATTCCCAGGGCGTGCCGCTTGAATCGCTGGGAATACCCCGCCGGGATGGCGCGCCGGTGGAAACCGACAGCCGCGCGATCTGGCGCATCTTTGCCGGCCATTTCCACCTGTTCCAGGGGACGCCGACACGGCTCTGGTTCGAGCAGCCGCTGGAAGACCTGTTCGGCATCACCGAACGCCTCAGCGCGGCCAATGCCGACCGGCTGTACGACAGCATCGCAGATCACCTTGCCCAGGATGCCTTCCGCCCCCGCGCCCTTTACAAGCGTTTCAATCTGGAAGTCATCGCGACCACCGACAGCGCCCTCAGCGCGCTCGACGATCATGCGGCGCTCCGCGCCTCGGGCTGGGACGGCCGCGTGGTGCCGACCTACCGGCCGGATTTCACGGTCGATCCCGAGCGTGAAGGCTTTGCCGGGAATGTCGCCCAGCTTCTGGCGATGACCGGCGAGGCCACGACCTGGCAGGGCTATCTGGCGGCGCATCGCGCCCGGCGCGCCTTTTTCAAGACGATGGGGGCCACCGCGACAGACCACGGCCACCCGACGGCACAGACGGCTGACCTGCCGCAGATTGAGGCCGAACGCCTGTTCGCGCGCGTGCTGCGGGGCGGCGTGACGGCAGCCGAGGCTGAACTGTTCCGGGCGCAGATGCTGACCGAGATGGCGGGCATGAGCATCGACGACGGGTTGGTGATGCAACTGCATCCCGGTTCCGTCCGCAACCACAATCCCAGCATCTTCCACGGCTTCGGGCCGGATATGGGGGCCGATATCCCATCGCCCACGGATTATGTGCGGGCCTTGAAGCCGCTGCTGGACAAGCTGGGCAATAATCCTGGCCTGACGCTGATCCTGTTCACGCTGGACGAGACCAGCTACGGGCGGGAATTGGCGCCGCTTGCCGGCCACTACCCCTGCCTGCGGCTGGGGCCGCCCTGGTGGTTTTTCGACAGTCCCGAAGGGATGAAGCGCTTCCGCACGATCGCGACCGAAACCGCGGGCTTCGCGAATACCGTCGGCTTCAATGACGATACTAGGGCGTATCTTTCGATTCCGGCGCGGCATGACATGGCGCGCCGTGTTGATTGCGCGTTTTTGGCGGGGCTTGTCGCGGAACATCGGCTTGACGAGGATGAGGCAAAAGACCTTGCGCATGATCTGGCCTATCGGCTGGCGAAGACAGCCTACCGGCTGTGACGGAGACTGCCTGAGCGCGGGCGGCCCACCTTCACATTTCGTGTCACATCCCGCCCTATTTGCGGCTTCGGCCTGTCAGGAAAGCGGCGATATAGTGAGTCGCGCCGATGATTTCGGTCGCGATTTGGCATTAAATGGTGGGTGGCGCAGGCGCCCCGAGAGCGAAGTATCAGGTTGTGAGCGGACAGAGTGTGAGCGGCGATCCCGACTTTCATGCCCCCGGCCAGTTTGGCAATTCAGCGCCGCGCGAGAATTCGCTTGCGCGCAAATCCCTGCTAGGCGCGTTGATGTTCGTCATCGCCGGCGGGGTGGTGACGGCAATCCTGACCGGGGAAACGCCGCCGCCGGCCGGCATGGCGGCCTATTTCATCAATGGTCAGACGATATCTGTCGGCCATCATACGCTCGATCTCGGCAAGCCGATTTTCATACGCGGTGCCGCCGCCATCTGCCCCTCCGAACAATCGCTGGAAAACTACTCGGCTGGCAGTCCTGGTGATTGCACGATGGTAACAAATGGCGAATCTGCGGCACTGGTCGGTATCCAGGCAGACGGCATGCGCGAGCCCTCGATCCAGATGCAGATGCAGACTTCGGACGGCACGGTCAAAGGCTGGGTGCGCTACAACAACCTCCATAACTGACTTCTGCCGGCCGCGTTGACAGAAAAAAGGCCGCCCGGAAAACCGGAGCGGCCTTTTTAAATGCCTGCGGCCCCGTCGCTTACTTGGCGGCGGTCGGCCCCAGCATGTCTTCCGGCTTTACCCAGGCGTCGAACTCCGCTTCCGTCACGAAGCCGAGCGAAAGGGCCGATTCCTTCAGGCTGCTATTCTCGCGATGCGCCTTCAGCGCGATCTGGGCCGACTTTTCATAGCCGATGTGACGATTCAACGCGGTCACCAGCATCAGCGAGCTTTCCAGGTTATGCTTCAGCCGCTCGTAATTCGGCTCGATGCCGCGCGCGCAATGCTCTTCGAAAGCCAGCATGCTCTCGCTCAGGATCGTCGCAGACTGCATGACATTATACAGCATGACAGGCTTGTAGACGTTGAGCTGGAAATTGCCCTGGGATGCGGCGAAGGCCACGGCGGCGTCGTTGCCATAGACCTGCACGGCCACCATCGTCATCGATTCGCACTGCGTCGGGTTGATCTTGCCCGGCATGATGGACGAACCCGGCTCGTTCTCGGGGATGTGGATTTCGGCCAGTCCGGCGCGCGGGCCGCTGGCATGCCAGCGGACATCGTTGGCGATCTTCATCAGGGCGCCGGCCAGGGTGCGCAGCGTGCCGCTGGCATGGGACATGGCGTCATGGGCTGAAAGGGCCGCGAATTTATTGGGCGCGGAGACGAAGGGATGACCGGTCACTTCCGAAATATGGCGGGCCGCCGTGTCGCCGAATTTCGGATGGGCATTGAGGCCGGTGCCGACGGCGGTGCCGCCGATGGCCAGCTCCATCAGCCAGGGCAGGCTTTCCTTGATGGCGCGGGCGGCTTCATCCAGCTGCGCCACCCAGCCGCCGATCGCCTGGCCGAGCGTGATCGGTGTCGCATCCTGCAAATGCGTCCGCCCGATCATAATGACATGGGCGAATTCTGTCGCCTTGGCATCCAGCGTATCGTGCAGCACGGTGATGGCGGGCAGCAGCTTGCCGGCAATCACTTCGACCGCCGCGATATACATCGCCGTCGGGAAGGTATCGTTGGAGGACTGGCCGCGATTGACGTCGTCATTCGGGTTGATCGGCTTCTTGGAGCCCAGCACCCCGCCCGCGATTTGAATGGCGCGATTCGCGATCACTTCATTCGCGTTCATATTGCTCTGCGTGCCGGAGCCGGTCTGGAAGACGACGAGCGGGAATTCGTCATCCCATTGGCCCTCGATCACCTCTTCCGCTGCCTGCACGATCAGCGCGACCTTTTCGGGCGGCAATTCGCCCAGCTCGCCATTGGCCAGCGCGGCCGATTTCTTGAGGATGCCGAAAGCGCGGATGACGGGCCGCGACCATTTGAAATTATCCCGTCCGATCGGGAAATTGTGGATGGAGCGCTCGGTCTGGGCGCCCCAAAGGCGGTTGCTGGGCACGGGGACATCGCCCAGCGCGTCATGCTCGATGCGGATATCCGCGCCCTTTTGGGTCTCGGTCATCGTCGTTTCCCTGACATGGCTGCCCCGAAAGCGGGGCAGGTTTGAAGGTCGATTGCCTATAGCGGAGTTTCGCGTCCTTCCGCCAAGGCTGCGCGAAGGATTCCGGCATGGCGGGAAAGCAGTGCTTCGGCCTGGGCCGCGTCGATGCCGCGCAGGATCATCAGAACGGCGGTTTTGATCCGGCCTTGGGCCGCCTCCAGTTGCGCGGCGGCCTCCTCGACCGGGCAGCCTGTCAGGTCGGTCACCATCCGCTGGGCGCGGGCCAGGAGCTTGATATTGGTCGGCCGCATCTCGACCATGCGGCCTTCATAGATGCGGCCCAGAAGCAGCATGATCTGGGTCGACAGCAAGGTGAGCGCCGCCTTCTGGGCGGTGCCGGCCTTCATGCGCGTAGACCCCGCGATGGCTTCCGCACCGGTCGCGAGCAGCAGGGCGTGTTCGCTGGCGGCCAGCAGCGGCGCACCGGGGCTATTGGCGATGCCGATGGTCAGCGCGCCGGCGGCCCGCGCCGTCTCGACGGCGGCAATGGCGAAGGGCGTGGTGCCGCTGGCGGCCAGCGCGATCAGCACATCGTTTGGGCTGATGCCCGCCGCCGCAATCTCGGCGCGGGCGGCATCGGCATTGTCCTCCGCCCCCTCGGCCGCGCGCAGCAGGCTCTGTGTTCCGCCGGCGATGACGAGATGCGTCCGCGCATAGGGCCAGTCAAAGGTCGGCGGCAATTCGGCCGCGTCCAGCGCGGCCAGTCGGCCGGAGGTGCCGGCTCCGGCATAGATCAGCCGGCCTTCGCCTGCACTCAGCCGCGCAGCGGCGGCATCCGCCGCCGTCGCCAGGGCGGGCAGGGCCGGGCGCAGCGCCGCCATGGCTGCCATCTGCCCTTCCCACAGGGTTTCCAGCGCGGTCGGGCTGTCCCACAGGTCCAGATCGCGGTAGCGCGCGCTGACGGTCTCGGTTTGCGGCAATGGTGATGAAACGGTCATGCTTCGGGTTGACGCCAGCCTGCCCGCGCCGTCAAGCGTCTCTCGCGCAGCGCTTATGGTGCAAATGCGAAGGCCAGGGTTCTAGCCAATTTCTCACGCTCGCGTATGGTGGGGCCTCGCCTGAAAAGGAGCCCTGTCGCATGGTCGCACGCATCATTGCCGTCGATCCGTTTGATTTCGTCATCTTCGGCGGTTCGGGAGATCTCTCTCGCCGCAAACTACTGCCTGCCCTCTATCAGCGTGACCGTGACGGCCAGCTGCCGGCCGAGGCGCGCATCATCGGCACGTCCCGCCGCAAGGTCACGGACGACGAATTCCAGAAGACCGCCCGCGAGGCGATCGAAAGCTTCGTGCCGAAGGCCGATATCGACGCCGAGGTGCTGGAGCGTTTCGTCGCTCGCGTCGGCTATGTGTCGATGGACGCCACCGGCTCGGACGGCTGGGGCGATCTCGCCAAGCGCCTGAACGAGGAGAAGGACCGCATCCGCGTCTTCTATCTCTCGACCGCGCCGAATATCTTCGGGCCGATCTGCGAGCAGATCAACGCCCATGGGCTGATCACCGAAAAGAGCCGCGTGGTGATCGAAAAGCCGCTCGGCCATGATCTTGAATCCGCCCAGGAGCTGAACGCTTCGGTTGGCAAGATCTTCCCGGAATCGAGCGTCTATCGCATCGACCATTACCTCGGGAAGGAAACGGTGCAGAACCTCATGGCTCTGCGCTTCGCCAACTCCCTGTTCGAGCCGGTCTGGAACGCGCGCTATATCGATCACGTGCAGATCACGGTCGCCGAAGAAGTGGGCCTGGAAAGCCGGGCCGGCTATTACGATACGGCCGGCGCGATGCGCGACATGATCCAGAATCACATCATGCAGCTGCTCTGCCTGACGGCGATGGAAGTGCCGACTTCGCTCGACGCCGACAGCGTGCGCGATGAGAAGCTCAAGGTTCTGCACTCCCTCAAGCCGATGAATCCGGCCCAGGTCGCGCAGAATACGGTGCGCGGCCAGTATACGGCCGGCGCTTCGACCAAGGGTCCGGTGCGCGGCTATCTGGAAGAGCTGGAACGCCCGACCAGCATGACCGAGACCTTCGTCGCCCTGAAGGCCGAGGTCGGCAATTGGCGCTGGGCCGGCGTCCCCTTCTATCTCCGCACCGGCAAGCGCCTGCCCTCGCGCGTGTCGGAAATCGTCGTCCAGTTCCGGCCGATTCCGCATAGCGTCTTCGACGACAGCGCCGGGCAGTTGCAGGCCAATCGCCTCGTCATCCGCGTGCAGCCTGATGAGGGCGTCAAGCTGTGGCTGATGATCAAGGATCCGGGTCCGGGCGGTATGCGCCTGCAGCATGTTCCGCTGGACATGAGCTTCGCCAAGGCCTTCTCGGTGCGCAGCCCCGATGCCTATGAGCGGCTGATCATGGATGTCGTGCGCGGCAACCAGACGCTGTTCATGCGCGGTGACGAAGTGGAAGCCGCCTGGCGCTGGGTCGATCCGATCATGGATGCCTGGATGTCCTCGGGCGAATTCCCGAAGACCTATCGCGCCGGCACCTGGGGGCCTTCCGCCTCCGTCGCTCTGCTGGAGCGTGACGGCCGGTCCTGGCACGAAGAATAGCCTTCGCGCCCCGGCGATAGAAAAAGCCCGCGTCTGAAAGGACGCGGGCTTTTTTGTGCCTGCCGTTCGGGGTTAGGAAATCAGCGGCGCGATCTTGTAGGTCGCCAGATCGATCACGACGGTATCGTCCGGCGTCTTCGCCGTCTCTCCATCGCTGGCCGGGTGGTATTCCATGCGCAGCTGCGTCTCAGTCACCACGATGCGCAGATAGCCGTAATCCTGGTCGTCATAGCTTTCCAGGATCACCTGATCCTTGTCGCCTTTCGGCATTTGCAGCTTGGTCGGCGCGCGCAGCGGCAACTGCTCCTTGCGCGACAGCTTGGCGACGGCATGCCCGCCATTGCCGGCAATAATATAGGGAATCTGCATATCCCCATGCAGGCGCGTGAAGCGCTGATAGTTATGGGCATGGCCCGACAGCACGGCATGCGGCCAGAGCCCGACCTTGTCGCAGATCGCATCCACTTCTTCCCGCAGCGTGATGCTCCAGCCATGGAGGGTGCCTGCCGTATAGGCCGGGTGGTGATGGGCGATGATGATGGCGCCGGCGAATTTTTCGTGCTTCGCGCGGGTCAGCGCAGCTTCCAGAAAGGCGAGCTGGCTGTCGCCGATTTCGGGCCAGGTGCCGTCTTCCGATGATATGACACCCGGATCTTCCAGCGTGTTGGAATAGAGCACGAAGCAGCGCAGGAAGGGCGCCTCGAAGGTGTAGAAGACGCCCGGCTGAATCTGTGCTGTGCGCAGCAGGCCGCCCGAATCCGCCGTACGATGGAAATCCTCGGCGCAGAAATTGTCCAGGAAGGCGGCGAGGGTTGTGGCGCCGGAGCCAGGTACGACCATGCCGTCATGATTGCCGGCCAGGGCCACAATCGGTGCCGGATAGCCGCGATACGGGTCGTAAAACTGGTCGTAATAATATTCGGCCTCGCCGAAATTATAGATGACGTCGCCGAGGTGGAGGAAGAATTTCGGCACGTCCTTCGCCTCGGTCTCGTTGAAATCGCTGACCATCTTGTCCGCGACCTCGCTCTGGCTTTCCGGGCCGCGCGTGCTGCCGGTATCGCCAACGGCATGGAAAACAAGCTGGCCGGATTGCGTGATCGCCTGTTCAGCGGCGCTACCCCCGGCGCCGTAGATATCGGCCAGCGTCAGGCGCGGTTCCGTCCCGCCGCGCGGCGCCGGAAAGGCCAGCGGCCGCAGCTTGTGTTCCTTATTGAGCGAGTCGATCTTGGCATAGGCGGCGTTATCGGTCGGGTGATGGATGGCGAATTCGGTCGGGTCGGCGCCTGGCACCGGCTGGGCATAGCTCGGGGACGATTGCGCTGTGCCTGATGAGCCCGTGGGCGGCTGGCCTTGACCGTCGCCACCATCGTCACCGCCGTGCTTGTTCTTCGACTTGCTCTTATGGGCCAAGTGCGCCTCCCATCATTTGTTGACGAGAAGATGGGCCTGCCCTCAGCGCGGAAGAGAGGCCGCGCCATGACCATGCGATGACATTCGGTCTGCTGTCAGCCCTTGCTCAGACGGCGCCGATTGGCCGCGACCTTGCGGGCATAAAGTTTCGTCACTGCGTTGGCGCCCTTTTCGGGCTGCCCCATCAGCAGCGACCGCGCCATGATGGATTGTGCCTCTATCGCGGCGGCGATCTTTTCGGAAACCATCAGCTGGGATTCGGCCGTGCCGCGCTTGCCGCCACGCGCGATCTTGGCCAGTCGCAGGGTCATGACCTGCGGCACCGTCCAGGCAAGGCTTAGCCCCGCCAATCCAGCCGAATAGCTTTTGCGGCGCGGCATAAAAAATCTCCCCTTCCGGAAGCCCGAAAGGGGAGATGGGTAGGCGCAGGGCAGAAAGCGAGAGCTGGTTAGGCCTTCGCCATCGCAAGCTTCAGATTGTCGTCGATCTTGGCCAGGAAGTCCTGCGTCGTCAGGAAGGGCTGGTCCTTCGCGATGAGGACGGCAAGATCCTTCGTCATGAAGCCCGATTCCACCGTCTCGACGCAGACGCGTTCCAGCGTCTCGGCGAAGGCGGTGACGTCCGGCGTATTGTCGAAGCGGCCGCGATAGATCAGTCCGCGCGTCCAGGCGAAAACACTGGCGATCGGGTTCGTGCTGGTCGGGCGACCTTTCTGGTGTTCGCGGTAATGGCGTGTCACCGTGCCATGCGCGGCTTCGCTTTCCACGACCGAGCCGGACGGATCGAGCAGCACAGAGGTCATCAGGCCAAGGGAACCAAAACCCTGGGCCACGATGTCGCTTTCAACGTCGCCGTCATAGTTCTTGCAGGCCCAGACATAGCCGCCGTTCCACTTCAGCGCGGAGGCCACCATGTCGTCGATCAGGCGATGTTCGTAGGTGATGCCCAGCTTGTCGAATTCGGCCTTGAACTCGGCGTCGAAGATTTCCTGGAAGGCATCCTTGAACATGCCGTCATAGGCTTTGAGGATCGTGTTCTTGGTCGAGAGATAGACCGGATATTTGCGGGCCAGGCCGTAGTTGAAGCTGGCGCGGGCGAAGCCCTGGATGGAGGCGAGGGTATTGTGGATGCCCAGCGCCACGCCCGGACCCTTGAAGTCATGCACTTCCAGTTCCAGCGGCGCTGAGCCGTCGGCCGGCACATAATTCAGGGTCACGCGGCCCGGGCCGGGGATCTTGGTCTCAGCGGCGCGATAGATATCGCCATAGGCATGGCGGCCGACGACGATCGGCTCGTTCCAATGCGGCACCAGGCGCGGCACGTTGGAGCAGATGATCGGCTCGCGGAAGATGGTGCCGTCCAGGATGTTGCGGATGGTGCCGTTCGGGCTGCGCCACATCTTTTTCAGGCCGAATTCCGTCACGCGGGCTTCGTCCGGGGTGATGGTCGCGCATTTCACGCCGACGCCGTACTGTTTGATGGCATTGGCGGCATCGACCGTCACCTGATCGTCCGTCTGGTCGCGATACTCGATCCCGAGGTCATAATATTTCAGGTCGATATCGAGATAGGGAACGATGAGCTTCTCCTTGATGAAGCCCCAGATGATTCGGGTCATCTCATCGCCGTCGAGTTCGACGACGGGGGTCTTCACCGGGATTTTTGCCATGACGGTCCTCTTGAGATCTTCTGGGAATGGTCTTGCGGCAAATTCGCACCAAGCCCGGCCTGCGGCAACCCTGCGCGCGAAAATGTGGCCGGTATCTGCTGCTCCCATGTCGCAGGGGTGATTGAAGCGGCGGCCGGTTCGCGCGACGCTAACCGTCAGGCCATCCCGCCGGGCAGATCGCCCGGGTGAGAAGATCGGCCGAAAGGGAAGCAAAGCCATGAGCGGCAATCGCGGCGTCGTCTATCTCGGCCCCAAACATGTCGAAGTGCAGGATATTCCTGACCCCAAGCTGGAAGCGCCGGACGGACGGCGGATCGAACATGCGGCGATCCTGAAGATCGTCGCGACCAATATCTGCGGTTCGGACCAGCATATGGTGCGTGGCCGCACCACGGCGCCAGCCGGGCTGGTGCTGGGCCATGAAATCACCGGTGAGATCATCGAGACCGGGCGGGACGTGGAGATGGTCGCGAAGGGCGATCTCGTCTCCGTGCCCTTCAATGTCGCTTGCGGCCGGTGCCGCACCTGTCGCGGCGGCGATACCGGCGTCTGCCTGACGGTGAATGACGGGCGGCCCGGCGGCGCCTACGGCTATGTCGATATGGGCGGCTGGATCGGCGGGCAGGCGCGCTACGTCATGGTGCCCTATGCCGATTTCAATCTGATGAAGTTCCCGGACAAGGCGCGGGCCATGGCCAAAATCCGTGACCTGACCATGCTGACGGATATCTTTCCGACCGGCTTCCATGGCGCGGTTTCGGCCAAGGTCGGCGTTGGTTCCACAGTCTATGTTGCGGGTGCCGGCCCCGTGGGGATGGCCGCAGCAGCCGGCGCCCGACTGCTGGGCGCGGCGGTGACGATGATCGGCGATTTCAATCCCGAGCGTCTGGCCCATGCCAAGAAGATGGGCTTCGAGCCGATCGATCTTTCCAAGCATGACCGGCTGGGTGAGATGATCGCCGATGTCGTCGGCGTGCCGGAGGTCGATTCGGCGATCGACGCCGTGGGCTTCGAGGCGCGCGGCCATTCCGGCGGCGAGCAGCCGGCGGTGGTTCTGAACCAGATGATGGACATCACGCGGGCGGCCGGCAGCATCGGCATTCCGGGCCTCTACGTCACCGCCGATCCGGGCGCGGTGGACGCGGCGGCGAAGGAAGGCAGTCTTTCACTGCGTTTCGGCAAGGGCTGGTCGAAGGCCCATAGCCTGCATACGGGCCAGACGCCGGTGCTGCGCTACAACCGCATGCTGATGCAGGCGATCCTCTACGACCGCGTCAATATCGCCGATATCGTCAATGCGACGGTGATCGGGCTGGAAGACGCGCCCCAGGGCTATGAGGCTTTCGATGCGGGCGCGGCCCGTAAATATGTCATCGACCCGCATGGGATGATCGCCAAGGCGGCGTAACGCGTCAGCCGCCGCTGGGGGTGAAGGCGTCGAAGACCATGATGGTATAGGTGTCCTTGATCCCCGGCACGCGGTGCAAATGTTCGTTTACGAACAAGCCGGGGTCGAGGCCGTCATCCAGGCGGAATTGCACCAGCAGATCCCAATGCCCCGAGGTCGAATAGATCTGGGACGCATTCTCGAATTCATCGGCCAATTGCGCGGCCACCTGATAGGCCCGGCCCAACTCGCATTTGATCTGCACGAAAATCGAATTCATCGCGGTAACTCCACCTTTCTCATCGCAAAGGGCCGCCGCAGTTTAACCTGCGACAGCAGGCCGCCCGCCACGATCATCACGGCGCCGATCAGCGCCACCATGCCCGGCACATGGCCGAACATGAACAGGTCCAGAAGCATGGCCCAGACCATGCCGCCATATTGCCAGGGGGCAAGCTTCGAAACCTCGCCCATGCGGATGGCAACGGCGATGGTCAGCAGGCCACCCGTCTGCGTCACGGTCGCGAGCACAATCAGCGTTATCGCGGCCAGCGGCACGGCTTTCCACACGAAGGGCATGAAAGCCGCGAAGAGAAGAATGCCGATCATGGCCGCTTGCGCCACCACGTCGCTGGTCGTGCTGGTGTCGCGGGCGCGGCGCAGCAGCATCTGCTGCACGGCATAGAGGACGGCCGAGCCGAAGGCGGCCAGGACGCCGATCAGATGCCCGTCCTCATGCCGGCCACTGGCCCAGGGATGCACGATGACTAGTACGCCCAGGAAGCCGAGCGCCACCGCGCACCAGCGGATGGCAGGCACACGCTCGCCCAGAAAGATCGCCGCCATGGCGGTGAGCAGAAGCGGCGCCGTGAAGCTGAAGGCGGTCGCCGTCGTCACCGGCAGATTAGCATAGCCGATCATGGCGAGCAGGGCGGAAACGACGAGCGCCGTTGCGGCCCCGCGCTGCGTCCAGGCCTGCGGCGGGCGCAGAATGCGGGCCAGCGTCGGCGGCTTGCGTCCGACGAGCGGCAGGGCGGCCAGTCCCGCCAGCACAAGAAGCGAGCGCAGCAGGAAAAGCTGCATGGGATCGAAATGCCAGGTTTCGATCAGCTGCTTGGTGATGGCGTAGCCCAGCGAATAGAGCAGGGAGGACATCACCACCATGCCGATCGCAAGTCCCGGCCCCGGTCGCAGATGCGCCCGCATGTCATACAGGCGCATCTTTGGGGGTTACGCCGCGGCGGCGGCGCCTTCCGTCTCGTTCTTGGGGGGCGGCGGCGTGACGCGTACGGTATGGATATGCCGGGCGTCGGCATCCAGCACCTGGAATTCAGCCCCGGAACTCGGATGCGTGATGATCTCGTTCTGAGCGGGCACGCGGCCCGCGAGCGTGAAGATCAGACCGCCCACGGTATCGATGGAGGAGGCGCGCTCCTCCGGCGTCAGCACCGGCCCGATCTTTTCCTCGAAATCCTCGATCGGCAGCCGCGCCGCGATATCCAGCGTCCCGTCCGGCCGCTCGGTCATCAGCGGCGCCTCGATATCGTCATGCTCATCGTCGATATCGCCGACGATCGTCTCGACCAGATCCTCGATGGTCACCAGCCCGTCGACGCCGCCATATTCGTCGATGACCAGCGCCATATGCACACGGGCCTGCCGCATCTGCACCAGCAGGTCCAGCACCGGCGCTTGGGGCGCCACCATCAGCGGTTTACGCACCAGCTTTTCGAGTGAAAACTCCTCCGGCCGGCCGATATAGGCGAAGACGTCCTTGATATGGACCATGCCGACGATATCATCGAGCTCGCTGCGATAGATCGGCAGGCGGGAATGCTGCTCCTCCCGCAGGCGCTGCAAGGTCTCGTCCAGGGTCAGATCGACCCGCAACGCCACGATATCGGCGCGCGGGACCATGACGTCATTGGCCATGGTGCCCCGCAGCCGCAGGATATTGCCGATCAGCAGGCGCTCCTGCCGGTCAAGCTCGGGCAATTCGTCGCCCTGTCCCTGCGGATTGGTGCCGGCTTCCTCCACCAGATCGGCGATCGACTGGCGCAGCGTCTGCTCGTTCCCACGGCGGCCGAGAATCGACAGGATGCGGCTGAAGAAGGATTCGTTATGGCTGCTCATCGTGCCGCCCTCCAGGGGTTGGGCACGCGGAGTTGGCTGAGGATACGACTTTCCGCCATCTCCATCCGGCGGGCGTCGCCGGGATGGTGATGGTCTTCACCGTCCAGATGCAGCACGCCATGGACCAGCAGATGGGCCAGATGCTGGGCCGGCGTTTTGCGCTCGGCGGCGGCTTCCCGGCGCACGACGCCCAAGGCCAGCACCAACTCGCCGCCCACGCCGAAGCCCGCAGGCTCGAAGGTCAGCACATTGGTCGGCTTGTTACGGCCGCGATGCCGCGCATTGAGCTGGCGGACGGTCCGGTCATCGGTGAGGACAACGGTATCCACGACCACGTCGGGGACGGTGGTCTGGGCGACCCGGATGGAGCGGAGAACCCGCTCCTCCAGTCGTGGCACAAACCGGCGCCAGCCCTGATCTTCGACGATGATCACAGGGTCGGCGCCGGGTGCCTTGTAACTACTTGGAGGTTCCACTTTCACTCTCACGGGGCCGGTGGCGCCGTGCATCCCGCACGACGTCCCTCTCGGCCGTTGCTCGCTGGTCATAGGCTGCGACGATGCGTGCCACCAGCGGGTGACGCACGACATCCTGTTGTCCGAATCGCGTGACGCCGATGCCCTGGACGCCCTCGACGGTCGCCAGCGCATCGACAAGGCCGGAGCCGATACCGGGCGGCAAGTCCACCTGGGTCGGATCTCCGGTTATCACCATCCGGGTTCCCTCGCCCATGCGGGTCAGGAACATTTTCATCTGCATGGACGTGGTATTCTGCGCCTCGTCCAGAATGGCAAAAGCATGGGAGAGGGTGCGCCCACGCATGAAGGCCAGCGGCGCCACTTCGATTTCGCCGGCCGCCATACGACGGGCAAGCTGATCGCCCGGCATCATGTCATTCAGTGCGTCATAGAGCGGACGCAGATAGGGATCGACCTTTTCCTTCATGTCGCCGGGCAGAAAGCCCAGACGCTCGCCCGCTTCCACGGCCGGGCGGGAGAGAATGATGCGGTCCACCTGCCCGGTCTGCAGCATGGCGACGGCCTGGGCCACCGCCAGATAGGTCTTGCCGGTGCCGGCCGGGCCGACGCCGAAGACCATTTCGTTGCGGGCCAGCATTTCCATATAGCCGGCCTGGGCCTGGCTGCGCGGCTGGATGGCGCCCTTGCGGGTGCGGATGGCCGGCAGATCCGCCAGCGGCAGGCGCGGTTCGGCGCTTCGCGTATTCAGCTTGATGGCGGCATCGACATCGCTGCTGCTCAGCTTATGGCCACGCTCCAGCCGCTCATACAGGCCGTTCAGCGTTGCTTGCGCCGTCTCGATTCCGGCCTCGTCGCCGGTGATGGCGATGCGGTTGCCGCGACAGGCCAGGCGGATGCCCAGCGCCTGTTCGATACGGATCAGATGCCGGTCATGGTCGCCCAGCAACTGCGATAACAAGGCGTTGTTCCCAAACTGCAAGGTCACCGATCGTCCCAGGGCGGGCGGCGCGCCCTTGCCCTGGAGTGGATTGGTGTTCGACCGTTCGTCAGCCGAGATCTGGGTCAAGCGCTGGCTCGCTCCTGTGTGGGAGAGGCATTGATGAGGGTAGCGGTAAGCGAATTCGTCATAAGACCTTGAACTTTCACGGGCACGACCTGTCCCGTGAGGGAGACCGGGCCATCCATATGCACGGCCTGGAGATAAGGCGAGCGACCGTTGATCTGGCCGGCATGGCGGCCAGCGCCGGTCACCAGCACCGGGATCTCCAGCCCCACGGTGCGGGCATTGAAATCATCCTGCTGCGCGCGGATGAGAGCCTGCAATTCGGCCAGACGGCCATCCTTTTCGGGTTCGGCCACCATGCCGGGGCTGCCCGCCGCCGGCGTGCCGGGGCGGGGCGAATATTTGAAACTATAGGCCTGGGCGAATCCGATATCGCGGACGAGTTGCATAGTGGCCTCGAAATCGGCCGCCGTCTCCCCCGGATGGCCGACGATGAAATCCGACGAGAAAGCCATGTCGGGCCGCGCCGTGCGAAGCTTTTCGATCAGCCGGCGATAGTCGTCAGCGGTATGACGGCGGTTCATGGCGGCCAGTATCCGGTCCGAGCCCGATTGCACCGGCAGGTGCAGGAAGGGCATCAGCGCCGGCAGATCGGCATGAGCGGCGATCAGGTCGTCATCCATGTCGCGGGGATGGGACGTCGTGTAGCGGATGCGATCCAGACCGGGGATGTCGGCCAGCGCATAGGCAAGGCGGGCCAGGCCCCAGTCCCGTCCGTCCGCGCCGGCACCGTGATAGGCATTCACATTCTGGCCGAGCAGCGTGATTTCGCGGGCGCCCCGCGCGACCAGATGTTTTGCCTCGGCGATCACGGCCGCCGCCGGGCGGCTGGCTTCCGCGCCGCGCGTATAGGGCACCACGCAGAAGGAACAGAATTTATCGCAGCCTTCCTGGATCGTCAGGAAGGCCGTCACGGCGCGCTCCGCGCTGGGCGCAGTCTCGGGCAGGAAGTCGAATTTCTGCTCGACCGGAAAATCGGTCTCGATCACCGGGCCGGCGGCGCGATGGGCGCGGGCGACCATTTCCGGCAAGCGGTGATAGGTCTGCGGCCCCAGCACGATATCCACATAGGGCGCGCGTTCGGTGATGAAGGCGCCTTCCGCCTGCGCCACGCAACCGGCCACCGCCAGGATGGTCTGCTTGCCTTCGGCCGCGCGTGTTTCCTTGATCACCCGCAGGCGCCCGAGTTCGGAAAAGACCTTGTCCGTCGCGCGTTCCCGGATATGGCAGGTATTGAGGATGACCATATCGGCGTCCGCCGGGCTTTCGGCCGGGCCATAGCCCAGCGGCGCCAGCACATCCGACATTTTCCCACTGTCATAGACATTCATCTGGCAGCCCCAGGTGATCATATGGAGGCGGCGCAGCGGTTTATGGTCGGTCGTCACAGGGGCGGCGTTGGCGGCGGTCAAGCGGAATTCCGGGAGGCTCATAGGGCGAAAGATCCTGTCCAGCCGACCGGCATCGCCGGTGGCATCGGAGCAATCGCTTTCCGCAATCTTAGGGTCAAGCGCAATGAGGCTTGTCGACTCCTATTCCTCCTATGCAGCTTCGCAGAGGCAGGGGGGAGACTGTCAAGCGTCGCATGATGACAAGATCGCGTTTGGCCGTTCTGAACCCCCTTCGCCGCAGGTGTCGAATCGGTTCCGCTTGGCTTAATCGGGTTGGCCATGGTCCATCTCATCAAACTCAGCGTTGGCATCCGGGATGTCGATCATCTGCGCGCCGCCCAGCGGGACCGGGCCCTGTCCGACCCGCCGCTGCGGCATCGCACGCGGCATATGCCGAAGCGGCGGGACGAGCTTCTGGACGGCGGCTCCATCTACTGGGTCATTGCCGGCATGGTCCAATGCCGCCAGGCCCTTCTGGACATTCAATCTGATCATTATGAGGACGGCAGCACTGCCACGGCTCTGGTGCTCGATCCGGCCCTGGTTCTGGTCCAGCCACGCCCCCTGAAGGCGTTCCAGGGATGGCGATATCTCAACCGGAACGAGGCGCCGCCTGACCTCGGTGACCCCGGCGAGGCGGGGAGCGATCTGCCACCCAGCCTCCGTCTCGCGCTCCGCGAACTGTGCCTGCTGTAAGATCATGATTTAAGTAGACAACCGACGCTCAAAATCCCTTGAGTTGTTACGGGAATATGGGCGATATGCCTGACCAGGGAGACAATCTCTTCCACGGTAGAGCCGAACCAGACCGCATGTCCTCCATTTCAACAGGAATGTTATTGATGCGTATCCTTAAACCCTCTCTCGCGATCGTTCTGGGTCTAGCCCTGGCTCCCGCGGCAGCCTTCGCCCAGGCCGACAACTCGTCCGTGCCGCCGCCGAACCCCAAGGCGTCCATCACCACCACCAATCCGGTGACGAGCTCCGGCCAGGGTGCGAATAACTCGGTTCCGGTGGGCGGCCCGTCCGTCGACAAGAAGCCGCATGCCAAGACCCACAAGCGCGCCCATCACAAGATGTACGGCAAGCATTACGATTACGTCCGCGGCGGCACCAAGAAAGGCCCGGCGGCAACCCATGAGAAAGTGACCGGCACCAACTAAGCCGGACGGACGCGGCTTCCACGGAAGCGGCCTCCATCAGATCTTTCCGACAAAAACCCCCAGGCCAAAGCCCGGGGGTTTTTTGTTGGTCGGGTGACAGTCAGTTCGTTTCAGGTTTTGGTGAAACGGCGTCATTCCCGCGCAGGCGGGAATCTTCTCCCTTTGGCACTGCGACGGGGCGTAGAAGATACCCGCTTTCGCGGGTATGACGGATGGGGAAGTGCTTCAGTCCAAATCTTAGACGCTCTTGCGCAATCGGGTGAGGGGCTAGTCTCAATAGTTGAACTGATAGGTGACGCCGACGCCGTTGCTGTCGCCGCCGACCTGCGTCTGAAGCTTCAGTCCCTTCGCGATATCGATCTGCACCTGGGCGGCCGTGCTGTTCGCCCCGCCGCTGGTGCCTTGCGCCGCGCCGACATAGACGCCCGGCGCGACATAGCGCCCGGCCTGCAGCGTCGGCGCGCTTTCTGTCTTCGTCTGCGTCGTGGTGGTGGCGCCGGTCGGATTGCCCATGCCGCTGCCGATGGACAAGGTATCAAGCCCCAGGCCCTTGCGCACGCTGCCCAGGATGCCGGCGGTGCCGCCCGTATTCACCCCGGCCAGAGAGGCCAGCGCTGACGCGATTTCAGCCAGCTGGAATGGGCTCAGGCTGGTCGTGCTGGTCTTGAACAGGATCTGCGACAGGATTTCGTCCTGCGGAAGACTGGGGCTGGAACTCAGGCTGATCTTGGGGGCGCTGGCATAGCCCGTCACCGCCAGGGTGCAGGTGTAGTTGCCGCTATCCGTCACCGCCTGGAAATTGATCGAGGGGTCGGTGATGTCGCCGCCGTCGAACCCAACCTGGCCGGTCGCGAAGTTCAGCGTCGTCGTCAGCAGCGAAAACTGGCCCCGGATCATATCGAAATGGCCGGACGGCTTCAGCGCGGCCAGCGAGCCGCCCAGATGCAGCTTGCCGCCCAGCTCCGCTTCCAGCCCGTCGCCGCGAATGAAGACGGCGCGCGGCGCGATCAAGGTCAGGTCCAGGTTGATCGGCAGCCCCGGGCCTGCCGGCGGGGTTGGCTTGTCACCGGGCCGGATAACATGCAGCACGGCGACGCTGGGCGGCAGGTTGCTGGGGATATTGATATCGGCGCGACGGATGCGAATCGTGCCGGCGGCGGTCATGCCGCTCGTCACGGCACCCGAAACATGGATCTGCGTGTCGAAATGCGCGGTCAGCAGGTCGCTCTGCACCGGATCGGCGTTATCGGCCGTGACGGTCAGGTTGATCGGGATTGTCGGAGCCAGCGCGCCGACCGTGCCGCCGATGGCGATCTTGCCGCTGCCAGCCTGGGCGGTGAAGCTGTCGATGACCAGTTGCTGGCCCTCCGCCCGGATATGGGCGGTGATGGCGGATAACGTCAGCCCCTGGGCATAATCCTGGAAACGCCCACCGGCGAGTGCGACTGAGCCCGCGATCTGCGGCACCTTGGCGCTGCCCGAGGCGCGCAGCGCGAGGTTCAGCTTGCCAGCCACCTGCTGGCCGGAGGCTTCCATGATCGGATTGATCAATGCGAGGTCCAACTGGCCGTTCAGCGCCATGTCCAGTGCGCCGGTCATGGATAGCGGTGCCGTGCCGGATAGCGTCACATGGCTGGCCGATCCCGCCGCCAACTGCACTTGAACGCGCGCGGACTTGCCGGAAAGATTGGCTTTCGCGTCGATGGTCGCGGGCGGCAGGGAGGCCGCCGGCCCCACCGTCTCCCGCAAGCCGGTGCCTTTCAGCGTCACCGTTCCGCTGGGCGCGGCCATGGTGCCGGACAGGCGTGCGTCCGCGTCGATCCGCCCCGCGACCTGAAGCGTCGGCGCGAAGGGCTTGATCAAAGCCGGTGTCACATTGGCCAAAGCGACATGCAGGTTCAGGCGCGGGCTGATGCTGCCCGCCGCGTCGACGGTTGCCGTGCCGAGGGCGATGCGCAGGCGATCGACGTCCATCTTGCTGCCGAAATCGACATGGGCGGGCGCCAGCAGCCGCAGCGTCTCGCCATGCCAGGCGGCCGTCAGCGCTGCCAGCGCCACACGCTGATGGGGCAGATCCAGCGTCGCGCGAGTCTGGGCGCTGGCCGGCGCGCCCTGCAAATCGGGCAGTGTCGCATCCAGCGTCAGCGCCAGAGCGGAAAGCGGGCCCTTGGCGGTGACGGTCGCATTGCCGCGGATGCTGGCGGCGTCGATGCCGCTGAGTTTCACGCGGGCATCGATATCCGGCGCGGCCGTCGGATTGCGGACATCGCCGGTCAGGTCGACGGCGGCGACCCTATTCGTGCCGAAGGCGAGGCTGCGGCCTTGCAGGACCAGATGGGCCGCCTGCTGCGGCGGCGCGTCCAGCTTCAGCGCCAGACTGCCGGACAGCGGGGCGGCGATCAGGAAACGGAAATCGGCCAGCCGCTTGAGGTCGATGGCGATATTGCCCGTGGGCAGCGTCGCGCCGGCGGCCAGCGCGACCGCGCCCTGGCCGGACAGGCTTTTCCAGGTCAGCCGGTCGATGGTGGCCGTCATCGCGCCGCCGGCGCTGCGGGCGGCCCTGATCGCGATATCGGCTGGTGACCCGGCCGGCTTGCCGGTCAGCGTGATATTGGCCTGCGGCGCATTGGGCAGGCCGGTGGCATCGACTTTCAGGTCGATCGGCCCGGACAGTTGTTCCACCGCCTTTCCGCCCTGGGTGGTGCCGACGGTGCCTTTCACCTCGCTCTGGAGCGCAAGGTTCTTGAAGGTGCCGGCGGCATGGCCGGTCATGGCAACGGAGCCTGTTACTTGCGGCGCGATATCGGCAAGCCGGCTCAGCGCGAGAGTCCAGTCGAGCGCCAAGGTCTGGCTTGCCTGCTCAAGACTGCCTTTGGCGCCGAGATCGATATGGTCGCCATGCAGGGTGAGGTTTGACAGCGTCACGGTCTGGCCCGCCATCCCGGCGGTAAGCGCCAGGTGAACTTTGCCGCCCGTCAGCGCCATGGCCTGGGGCATAGCGCGGGTCAGCGCGATATCGGCCGCCAATGTCGCCTGAGTATCGGTGCCCGCCGCGTCGCGCGTCGCATGGGCGGTGATATGCGCGCTGCCCGCGATATCCTGCTGACCTAAAGCCGCCAGCGGCGTGAGGTCGGGAAGGTCGAGCGTGACATCGGCACTCATCGCCGGTTTGAGGGTGCCGGCCAGTGCCAGATGGGCGATCGGATGGTCGATGGTGACATGAACCGGCTCATCCGGCTGGTCCAGCCGAGCATTGGCCGTCACGGCAATCGGCGTGTCGCCAAGCAGGCTTGCCGGCAGGCCCGGCACGACAAGGCCGGCCAGGCTCGCCTTCAGCGCGACCGCGCCGAGATTGCCCTGCACATCGGCATCGAGCGATTTCAGCGCGATGCCCTGCGCGGTCAGTCCGGTCAGGCTGGCATGGCCGGTCGCATTCGGCTTCGCAAAGGGGCCGCTGGTCTTCAGCGCGACATCGACGCCTTGCCAATGCAGACCGGGCGCCGGGGTCATGGCCGGGGCATGAGCCGTGATGGCGAGGTTGGCGGCCTCGCCCGGGATATTGACGGTGCCGTTGATCGCGGCGGTCAGGTCGCCCGCCGACAGGGTCAGGGTGAGCGGCGCCGCGTTCTGCGGCCCGTCCAGCTTGGCGGCCAGATGCAGCGCGCCCAGATCCGGCAGGCCAGCAACGCGGGAGATCATGCCGTGGGCGGGCTCGTCCAGCGCCAGGGTGGCGGTCAACGCCTGCCCATTGAGCGCCAGATCCGCGCCGTAGCGGCCCTGGCCGTCCAGATCGGCGATGGCCAGATGAGCGCTCCCGGCATTTTCGCCCGTCACCTGGGCATGGCCGGTGATGCTGACATCGATGGCCGTCTTGCCCGTGAAGGCCTGGGCGATGCTGACCTTCGGGATGCTGAGATCGTTCAGATAGACCTTGATCGGCAGCGGCGGGATGGAGGCCGAAATCGGTCCGCTGGACGGCGCGGGCTTGGCGGGGGGCGTGGTTTTTTCCGGCCGTATCAGGGCGATAGCATCGGCATGCAGCATGTCGATGACGAGTGCGCGGTGCAGCAGCGGCATCAGTTGCAATTGCAGATGCAGCCCGGTCAGCGTCGCCCAGGTGCCGTCCGCGTCCAGCAGCTCCACCTTCGCGATATGCAGGTTCGTCGGCACGGTGCCGGACAGGCCGGTGATGCGGGCGGTTCCTGCTGCTTCCTTATTGGCGAAATTCTCGACGAAGCGCTGGCCCGCGCCGGTCTGTAGCGCACCGATAACCCCGCCTATGATGATCAGAACCAGCAGCAGCAGAATGCCGATGGCGATGCCGAGCCATTTCGCGATCTTGCCGAGCAGTCTCATGCGCCGGCCTTCCAGTCTGCGTCATGCGCGGCTTCAGGCCGCGCATCTACCCGTAGGGCCGCGGCGTGGGGTAGATCCGCGCAACAGGTGCGCGGACGATACGGAAGCGGTTGTTCTGACGGGGCGCGCATCAGAAGGCCTGCCCGATGCCGATATAGATCTGGAAATTACCGCTGTTTTCCTCATGCACCACAGGCACCGCGAAATCGACGCGGATCGGTCCGATCGGCGTGTAGTAGCGGAGCCCGATGCCGGCGCCGACCTTGATGCCGCCCTGGAAGGGCGCGGATGTCGCACCGACCTGCCCGGCATCGACGAACAGCGCGGTGCCGAAGCTTTTGCCGAAGCGCTGGCGGTATTCGATGGTGCCGGCATCGATGGAGGTGCCGCCGATCGGATTGCCGTCGGCGAATTGCGGCCCGACCGACTGATAGGAATAGCCGCGAATGGTGCTGCTGCCGCCGGCATAGAAGCGCTGGTCGGGCGGCAATTGGAAGGTGGAGGCGCCCTGCACCGTGCCCACCAACCCGCGCAGCGCGATGACGCTGCGGCCATTGCCGGTCAGATCCAGATAGGTCGAACCAGAAAGCTGCAGGATGGTGAAGAAGGCGGACGGCGAGAGCAGCGATTCGCTCGGCGTCACGCTGGCGGTGGCGCGAATGCCCTTGGTCGGATCGAACAGCGAATTGGTGCTGTCGTATTTCAGCGTCACCGGCAGCTGGACGAGCAGGTAATGGTTGTCCGACCCTTCCTGATCGACTTCTTCCGTGGTGCCGGACAGGCCAGCCGACAGGCTCCAATGCTTGTCGAGCTGACGGGTCAAGGTGGTGCCCAGCGTCTCGCCCGTCTGCTTGTAGGCGGTGTAATCCTGCTTGAAGGCACTGACATTGAAGCTCAGTTGCTGGTCGCGCCGGAAGAAAGCGGGCAGCGTATAGGTCGCGCCCACATTATAGCCGAGCCCATCGGTGCTTGACCCGCCAAGGCCCGTCGCCTGCGCGCTCAGCAACAGCGTCTCGCCATTGCCGAACAGGTTGTGATGCGTCCAGCTGGCACCCAGCACGCCACCGGTATCGGTCGCATAGCCGGCCGTGAAGCTGACGGTGCGTGGCGGGCCTTCGCGCATGACGAAGGTGACGGGCAAACGCCCGTCCGGCCCGACCGCCGTCGCCGGCACGGCCTGGACGGAGGAGAAGACGCCGAGGCCGGCGAGGTTCTGCCGCGCGGTCTCGATGGCGCCGGCATTATAGCGCTGGCCGTCCTTGATCGTCAGTTCGCGCCGCACGAAGCCCGGATGAACGTTTTTCAGCCCGGCCAGATTGATCGGCCCGATATCGACGCGCGGCCCGGTGGTGACCGTATAGGTGACGTCGATTGTATGGTCGCCAGGATTCTCAAAGGCGGTGGGCGTGCTGACGTTGGCGAAGGCATAGCCTTCGTTTTGCAATTCGCTTTGCAGGTCGGCGCCCGCCGCGATGACTTTGGCGGCTTCCGCCGTATCGCCGCTTTTAAGATGGAAGGCGCTCATCGCCGGCGCCGGCACATCGCCCTTCACCGCGACCTTGCCCAAATGGAACAGCGGCCCGCGCGTCAGCGTGACGACGATCGGGATCGGCGTGGCGGCGCTGTAATCGGTAATGGTCTGGGGCAAGTTGGGATCGTCGAGGGACTTGCCGTCGATGGTGATGGTGACGGCGCCGTCGTAATAGCCGGCGCTGTTCAGCACGGTCTGTAGCCGCGTCACATCGCCGCGCGCACGCAGAACCAGCGCGAAGGGGCCGGCCGGCGCCTTGGTGCGGAGCGCTGCAAGATTGGAGGTCTGGGACACAAGCGTGTCGATCGCCTTGTCGCCGGACGGCGTGAAGGTGACGGCATAAGGCTGCGGGTCAGCGGCCCGTGTCGGCGACGCGAGGGACAGGCCGAAAACGACGGAGGCCAACCATACGGCCGGCGGCACTTTCGGCAGCCGGCGGATTCGCAGGTGAAAAACCAGACTCAAACCCTCCCTCGCCGATCTCTTCCTTAGACGCGTCCGGCGGCGATGGTCGATGCCTATCCAGCCTTTCATGAGGTGGAAGCGAAACGGAACGGGTCAAGGTCGCGTGAGGCGGGAAGGGTGGTTTGGCCGGTTTCACATGAAAAAGGGCCGGCTGCCCGGCCCTTTTCCCATCATTGACGCTTGAGAGCGGAGTTACGCGGCCTGGGCCGGCGCTTCGCTCGCAGGCAGCTCAGCCGAAATGACCTTCTGTGCGGCATTGACGGTCGCAATGCCGATGCGGCGCGGTTTCAGCGCCTCCGGCACCACGCGCTTTAGGGCGATATGCAGAAGGCCGTTATCGAGGCTGGCGCCTTCGACCACGATATGGTCGGCCAGCGCGAAGCGGCGCTCGAAAGACCGTCCGGCGATGCCGCGATAGAGCGTCGCGACTTTTTCGCCCTGCGGCTGCTGCACGCGGCCGGAGACGAGAAGGGTATTGTCCCGCACGGTAACGTCGAGATCATCCGGCGCGAAACCGGCGACGGCGACGGTGACGCGATAGGCGTCTTCGCCGGTTTTCTCGATATTATAAGGCGGGAAGGTTGTGGGGGATGTGTCCTGCAATCCTTCGACCATCTGGGCCAGACGGTCAAAGCCGATCGCGGTACGGAATAAGGGCGTGAAGTCACGAGTCATTTGGAAAACCTCCTGATAAAGCAAGGTCATATGTCAGGACCGCCAAAGGGCCGGCCCAATCACTCTCAGTCATCAAGGCCCCATTGGGCACCCCGATAGACCAGAAATAGAAAGAGCCGCTTCTCGTTCAAGAAGCGGCTCTCAAAAAATCGTCAGGCGGTCGAAAGACGCGCGATCAGCCCTTGCGGACGCCGATGCTGGCGAACTTCTTGTTGAACTTCGCGATCTGGCCGCCGGTGTCGATAATGCGCTGCTGGCCGGTCCAGGCCGGATGCGACTTCGGGTCGATATCCAGGCGCAGCGTGTCGCCAGCGGATCCCATGCAGGAACGGGTCTTATACTCCGTCCCATCGGTCATGATGATGTTGATCTCGTGGTAGTCGGGATGAATGTTTGGCTTCATGGGTTCCGTTCCAGTCGGCGCCGCCGATACGACCGGAAGCGCGGAAGCCGCCGCCTATAAAGGGACCGGTCGCTTATGGCAACTGCGGGGTTGCCGAAGCCGCGATCACGCGCATCTGCCCCGCGCCTAAAGAAATGGCGGAGGGGCATCTCGGCCCCTCCGCCGCGCCGTTCCTTATTGCGCGGCCTTGGCCTTGGCGGGGCCCTTATGGCGCGGGCCGCCCGGCAGGTCGGACAGGAAGACGCCGTCGGCGACCTTCTTCTGGTCCGCCGGCATCGCGGCATAAAGCGTATTGAAGGCGTCGGAGCTCTTCTTCAGCCCGTCCAGGCGCAGCTGTTCCACCTGAATGAAGGAGCTGAGGTCTTGCGTCGCGTCCATGGTGGGCAGTTGCTGGCGCCGCGCGCGATAGGCCTGTCCCAGCTGGGCGGCGTTATCGCGAATCGTATCGGCGAAGGCCGTCCACTGCGGTTCCTCGTCGGGCGTGATCTTCAGGTCTTTATGAAGCGCCGTCAGATAGGTGTTCAAAGCCTGACTGCCGTGGCGATGAGCGGGGCTGGCCTTGTCGGTCGCGGCGGGCGTGGCTGACGGAGCAGGCACTTCGGCCGGCGTCGTCGGGCTGGTCGGTGCGGGCGCTGCCGCGCTGCCCGGTGACAGCGTTGCCGGCTGGCTGGTGCTCTGCGCGTGGGCGGTGCTGATGACCGGGCCAAGGCCGCAGGCGGCGGCGAGCCCAAGGGCCAGTGCCAGACGCGGCGCGGTGGGGGCTGTGAACTTCATCGGCTTTCATCCTCTAGCTTCAAGCGCGATCCGGTGCGGGATCGTCTTTTTATTTCATAAAAGAAACGAAAAGTCACCACGTGAGCTTCGTTTCCGGCCGCCTGCTATTCGTGGACCGTCGCCCGGCCGTAAGGACCGGGCAGTTCGACCTCCACCCCCAAACGCCGCGCCGCGCGCAGGGGCCAGGCAGGGTCGGCCAGCACCGCACGGGCGAGCAGCACGATATCGGCCCGCCCGTTGGCGATGATTTCAGCGGCATGGGTGGGCTGTTCGATCAGCCCCACCGCGCCGGTCGCAATCCCCGCGTCCCGCCGCAGGCTTTCCGCGAAGGGCACCTGATAGCCGGGATGGAGCGAGGGAATTTTTTGCTCGGGCGCGATGCCGCCGGCCGAGCAGTCGATCAGGTCGACATCGCCGCGCGCCGCGATCATCCGGGCGATGGTCAGGATATCGCCGTCCGGCGTCAGCCCGCCGGCGATGAAGTCTGAGCAGGACAGTCGCACAAACAACGGCAGTTCGGCGGGCCAGACCGCGCGCACGGCGTCCAGCACCTCCATCAGCATCCGCGCCCGGCCGTTCACATCGCCGCCATAGGCGTCGGTCCGCGTATTGCTGATGGGCGACAGGAAGGAATGCAGCAGATAGCCGTGGGCTGCGTGGATTTCGGCGATCTTGAAGCCCGCCGCCAGTGCGCGGCGTGCGGTGGCGGCGAATTGTGCGACGACGGTGCCGATCTCGGCCGGCGTCAGGGCGTGCGGCTCGCGGTCCTTGGTCTGGGAAAATCCTTGGGCGGTCGGGGCCTGGGTCTGCCAGCCGCCTTCGGCCACCGGTATAAAACTGTCGCTCTCCCACGGGCGGGTGCAGCTTGCTTTGCGGCCGGCATGGGCGATCTGGATGCCGGGTATGGCGCCGCCCAGGGCGATCAGCGCGGCGAGGCGCGCGAAAGCCGCCTGCTGCGCATCATTATAGAGACCGAGATCGTTCGGCGTGATGCGGCCGAGGGGCGAAACCGCGCTCGCCTCGGTAAAGACGATGCCGGCGCCGCCCATGGCACGGGCACCCAGATGCTGGACGTGCCAATCGTTCGGCAGGCCGTCGATGGCCGAATACTGGCACATGGGCGAGACCGCGATGCGGTTGCGCGCGGTAACGCTGCGAAAGCTGATCGGCTGGAACAAAAGCGGCACGCGCGCCATGAAAACGTCCTCAGCTGGAAGGGGTGATAATGCGGCGACGGGCGGCATATGGGTGGCAGGTGCAATTCTGCCACCGCATCGCACCACAAGGCTGAACCCGACATGAGGCGGCTTCATGGCGCGTATGGCGCAGGACCCTTTCAAGCGGCGCAAAAACTCGTGTTAGTCAGAATGTCATGAACATCCTCTCGATTCAGTCCTGGGTCTCCTACGGGCATGTCGGCAATGCCGCCGCCGTTTTTCCCATGCAGCGGCTGGGGGCGGAGGTCTGGGCCGTCAACACGGTGCAGTTCTCCAACCACACCGGTTACGGCAGCTGGCGTGGCAGCGTGCTGCCGGCGGATCTGATCCGTGAGGTTGTGACCGGCATCGAGGAGCGTGGCGTGTTGCCCCGTTGCGACGCGCTGCTGTCCGGCTATCTGGGTGACCCGGCGGTCGCGGAAGCGGTGCTGCATGCCCATGACCGCCTTCGGGCTGCCAATCCGCGCGCCGTCTATTGTGCCGACCCGGTCATCGGCGATGACGATACCGGCGTCTATGTCCGTCCGGGCATCGCGGAGCTGATGCGGGACAGGATCGTCCCGGCGGCAGACATCCTGACCCCCAATCTGTTCGAACTGCGCCAGCTCACCGGCCTGCCCTGCGACACCCTGGCGGGTGTGAAGGACGCGGTCGCCAGATTGCAGGCGCGCGGCCCGCGCCGCGTGCTGGTGACAAGCCTGCGCACGCCGGAAACCCCGGACGATCATCTTGATATGCTGGCGGCCGAGGGCGGTGAGTTTGTCCGCCTGCGCGCGCCGCTGCTGCCTATCGCGGTCAATGGCGCCGGTGACGCCATCGCCGCCTTGTTCCTGGTCCATACGCTGCAAGGAAAATCGGCGGCGGACGCGCTGAGCGCGGCCGGCTCGGCCATTTTCGGCATCCTGCGCCGCACGGTCGAGCTGGGACAGCGGGAGATCGCGCTGATCGCCGCGCAGGACGAGCTTGTCGCGCCGACAGTCGTTTTACGGCCGGTTTCTGTCTGAGCGCACGTCGCAAGACAGCGGGAAGGGCGCTATAGGTCGGGCGGGCACGCAACCGCCGCGCGCTTCGTTCTCACCTCCGAGGATTTCTCATGAGCAAGATTCTCCGCACCAATGCCGGCCCGATCCTGTCGGCCGCCGTCGAATATCATGGCTTCGTCTATCTCCAGGGCTGCACCGCCCAGGACCTGGACAAGGACGTGACCGGCCAGACCGAGGAAGTGCTGGCACAGATCGACGAGCTGCTGGAATTGCATGGCACCGACAAGACCCGCCTGCTGACCGCCCAGATCTGGCTGAAGCACATCGGCGACCGCCCTGCGATGAATGCGCTGTGGCAGGCCTGGCTGCCGGAAGGCCTGGCCCCGGCGCGCGCTTGCGTCGAAGCCAATATGGCCGACGACAAGCACCTCGTCGAAATCATGGTTACGGCCTGTAAGTAACTATCGTCGCGACCCGGAGCCGCCCGTCACGGGCCTGGCTCCGGCCCTGCCGCGCGGGTGCTGACCAGGCCTCGCCTGGCATCGGGCGGATTTCCGCCAGTTTTTCCCATTCGTATCGTTTTGCTGCACTGCACTCGAATCTAAGAGTTGCAGAAGCCACCGGGCTGCCCGAACCATGTCGCAGCCTACGGAAAGGCAATTTTTAGGACTTTGATCCTAAAACACCTCACGCTCTGTAGCGAAATTCGACTAAAACGCGTCTTGACATGCATTTTTGTCGATCTGCGGTTGTCAGGGAAACACGGCTCCGTTACCCCGGTCTCACGAACTGCTGAAGACACTTAAACGGATGGCCCGTGAACCGATGCAGAGTTTAGCCCGCAAAGTCTGTGTTTTTGCATCGTTTTTGATTGCGGGCTCATCGCTGGTTACCGTCTCGGCTTTCGCGCATACCCAAAAAGTTGATCACCATCTGCATGCTTCGGCGTCGCACAAGCATGCGACCCATATCGCCAGCGCCAAGACCCACGGCCGCACGGTTGTCGCCCATAACGCCCATCACCATGGCACCGCCGTCGCATCCGCGAGCGCGCACGGCCATGCGATGAAGGAGCGGGTGGTCTATACCTACCGCCGCCACGGCAAGCTGTACACCCGCGCCATCTGGCGGACCCGCAATACGGTCGCGCTCTACGGTGACGGCGTCTATCACCATGGTTACCTGGAATGCGTGCCCTATGCCCGGCAGGTGTCCGGCATATCGCTCTCCGGCAATGCCTTTACCTGGTGGAATGAGGCTGCGGGCCGCTACGATCGCGGCCAGTCCCCGGCTGCCGGCAGCGTTCTAAACTTCCGGGCCAATGGCCGCATGCGCCTTGGCCATGTCGCGGTCGTGCAGGAAGTGGTCAATCGCCGTGAAATCCTGATTACCCAAGCCAATTGGGGCGGCCCCGGCTTTGTGCGCGGCGGCGTCTCCTCCGATATCTCGGTCGTCGACGTCTCTCCGAATAATGACTGGACGGCGGTGCGCATGGCGCTCGGCCATTCCGCGACCTATGGCTCGGTCTACCCGACCTATGGCTTCATCTATGCGCATGGCGCACCGGCAACTCTGATGGCCGCCAATAGCCCGGCGCCGCAGATCGCACTCGGTGATCGTGCGCCGGCGGATCTGCGCAGCGTGGCAGAACGCCGCTCCGACAAGGCGCTGTTCACGCAGAGCGTGCAGTTTGCCGCCGCTCCGGCTTTCGACGGCACGGCGATTGCCGCCAGCGCGCCTGACCGCAACCTGCGCTGACCCGCGATCACGGCGGATTGTCCTGACCGCCGGTCGGCTCCCGCCTTCGACCGTCTTCCAAGCTTCATAATCGCCCCCTAAGCTCCTTGCCGTCGGCATCGAGCAGGGAAGGGGTGTGTCTTCCGTAATTCGCAGCAATCCGGCGGTGGTCACGGCAGTGGCAGCCAGATTCTGGGCCTGATCGGATTCGTCGGACTGTCGCTGCTCGTTCAGGCGGCAGCGTCCGGCGTCGCCGGTCATGCTGTGAATCATTGGTATCTGTCGCTGCGCCAGCCGCCCCTGACGGCGCCTAATGCCGTCTTCGCCCTGTTCTGGCTGTTGGCCGATCTCAGCCTGGGCCTATCCGCCTGGGTCTTGTGGCGGCGCTTGGACCCCTGGCGCCTCAGCCCGCGCGCGGCATTGCGCCTCTGGGCTTGGGAAATCGCGCTCATCGCCCTTTGGGCGCCGGCCTTTTTCGGCCTGCATGCGCCGGTGGCGGGGCTGGTTGTCCTGTTGCCGCTGTTCGGCACTGCTTCTGCAACGGCCTATGCTTTTTGGTATCGGGATCGCCTTGCGGCCGCTTTGTTACTCCCTTCTCTGCTCTGGCTCTGCTATGGAGCCTATCTCAATGTGGGATTTTGGTGGCTGAACCCTGCCTTCGGCTGATAAGGCCCGCAGCGGACGCCATCATAACGCGAAAGACGGCACAGTCCCTTGGGGCTTCCGCTTTCCCGGACGGAGCAGACGATAAAGATATGACCAGTCGGATCATTACGCGGGTTGTGCCCGGCTTGCTCATGGGCCTTCTCGCGACGGCCGCCATGCCGGTTCACCACGCCATGGCCCAGGCGGCTCTGCCTTCGCCAAATTCCATGGGGCCCGTCGTCCAGGGTGGCAATGGCGGTCCGGCGTCGCAGCCATCCGTCGCCGGTCTGCCCGGTGCCCGTCGTTCCGGTCCGGTCAACCAGGGCACGGTCGATGCCACCCTGCTGTCGCCGAATGACGAACTGTTCGACAGCATCAATCGCGGTGACCTCACGGCCGCGCGTGACGCATTGTCGCGCGGCGCTGACCTCGGCGCCACCGACGCGGTCGGCCAGACCCCGATCGACCTATCCGTCTCGCTCGGCCGCAATAGCATCACCTTCCTGCTCGTGACGCTGATGCATGCCGGTGGCGGTGACATTACCGACGCACAGGGGCCGATGGCCGAGCCGCCGGCCAATACGATCGGGCTGAGCTCGAAAGACCAGAAGGTCGTCAACACGCCGGTCGGCTTCTTCAGCGCGCCGGCCACCGCTGCCGCGACCGCCAAGACAACCGGCAAGCAGAAGCATTATCAGACGGTGGCGGCCCATCCCGCGACGCAGACCGGCAGCTTTGCCGAAAGCGCACCGGCCTATTCCGGCGGCTCCGGCTCACCCAATGCCGCTGCTGGCTTTGTCGGCTTCGGCCCCAGCGCGCAGTAAGCGCGCCGGCAGCCTTGGCCGGTTAGCTGGGGCCGTTCAGTTCGGGTCGATCAGCTTCGGGCTGACGACCGCCGGGGCGGCCAAACCGTCCTGAGCCTTCAGAAGATCGCGGATTTCCGTCAGCAGCAATTCGCTCTGCGTCGGTGCGGGCGGTGCGGCCGGCGCTGCCTCGGGCTTGCTGTGCAGCTTGGAGATCACCTTCACCAGCCAGAAGATGGCGAAAGCCACGATCACGAAATTGATCACGGCATTGATGAAGAGGCCGAAATTCATCGTCACGGCGCCGGCCTTCTGGGCGTCGGCCAAGGTCGCCGCATGCGGACCCTTCAGCGTCAGGAACAGATTGCTGAAATCGATACCGCCTACGATCAGGCCCAGAATCGGGTTGAGGATATCCTTCACCAGGCTGCTGACGATGCCAGTGAAGGCCGCGCCGATGATGATACCGACCGCGAGGTCGATAACATTGCCCCGCATGATGAAAGCCTGAAATTCCTGCACCCAGGCTGGGCGTTGCGGCAGGCCCTTAAGGTCGAATTGCGCCATCGAATCCTCCGTTTTCCGTGCGATGCCCTTGCCGGGCGACGAGTTGCGTGACTTCCTGAAAGGTTCGATCCCATTCGGATTACTCGACAATGGGGCTCGATTGGACGATGGGAAGAGGCAGATCCCAACCTTAGAAGGGTCAGCATGACACGCAAGCTCACCATCAGTTCTAGTCTCGCCCTGGTCGCGGTGAGTTTTTTAACGGCCTGCGGGTCGAGCAATCCGGGCCGCACCTCCGGCGGCGTCGCGACGGGGGCCGGAACCGGCGCCGCGATCGGCATCATCGGCGGTCCGATCGGCATCGTCATCGGCGCGGCTGTCGGTGCGGGTGCTGGCGCGCTGACGGCCACCAATACGACGCCGCAGCAAGTCAATCTGGGCGATCCGCTCTGGGCGCGCAGTCACCCGGCGCCGGCCGTTCCCAGTTCGATGCCGGTGGCGGGGGGCAATGCCTATAGCGGCATGGCGGCGCCGCAGCCTTTGTCCAGCGGCGGGCCTGAGCCTTATCCGGCCGGACAGCAGGGCTATGGGCAGCCGTCACCGGGCGCGCAGCCCCTGCCGCAGAGCGGGCCTATTCAGAGCCAGTCCCTGGCGGCGCCCGGCGCCGGCCAGCCGACCCAGCTTTCTCCATAAAAAAAAGCGGCGCGCCTCACGGTCGAGGCGCGCCGCTTTCCGGTCAGGCGGGATCGACTCGCTTATTGGGCCGGCGGCAGGATCGGCGGCTTCGTCAGGTCGCTGCCCGTGGGCTCGGCCAGATCGGCCGGCGGCGGCGTGATCGGCTGGCCGGTGGCCCCGGCCTGCGGTGTCGCGGTGATGCTCCCGACATTGGCCGGCTGTGTATCCAGATGGCGCATGCAATCCGTCATCACATCCTGACGCTGATGCTCGATCGCCAAGGCGTTGGTCGAATTGGGCAGGGTGGAGGTCGCGGCAAAAGGCGAGCTGCTGGGGTCGCTCTGCGCCAGCGCGTCGGCATTGGCCTGCGTCACCACCTGATCGGCGATGCGGTGGCAGGTGTCATATTGCGACTGCTCGCTGCGGGACTGCTGCGGCGCTGCGGCGCAGGCGGCCAGCAGGCCCAGCGGCAGGGCCAGAACGGCCAGGGTGGCGGCGCTCTGTCTGAGGCGGCGGGAAGCGGAAGACGGGCTCATGCAGAGACTCCAGTAAAGGTCTGGCCGCCGTCGCGGTCGGAAAACCGCGCAGGCAGGTTGCGGCGAAGGGAGGCGTCATCGAAGCGGGCGTCGTCGGTCAGGTCGGCACGCGCCGCTGCTCGCATCAGCGCACGGTCGACCCTGGCGCCATCTCGTTTCGATGACAAATAGAGTTTGGCCCAGGGGGCCGTCGCCAGAATATGCACCAGCGCCAGCAGGCGCAGGCAGAGCGAAATGCCGCCGAGCGTGGCCAGATCGGCCACGTCATCCACGGCGCCGGCCCAGCAGCGGGCATCCCGGTCGATGACGTCGAAATCAGCGATCTGGCCGTCCGAGGTCGGAAAGCGGAAGCTGCGCTGCGCCCCCCAATTGGCGGAAAGCGAATGCGCGCGGGCAGCCTCCCAGGCGGCTTCCAAATCCTTCAGCGGCACCGGCGGCATGGCGGCAGGCGGCACGGCGACGCGATAGAGAACGTGGTCCGGGCCATTGTCACGCATTTCGACGGACGAGGATGGGTATTCATCAGCCATAAGCCAGAATGCCCCGGCTTGAGGTTCCGCGCCAGCATCGCGCGGCCTGTCCCGCAAAAACCTGCCTTGCAAGCGTCCTCAATCCTCAAGCGGCTCAAGATCGACCGAGACGTCGAGGCCATGCGGGCCACCGCCGAGAATGATGCCGCGCAGGGGCGACACGTCGCTGAACTCCCGGCCCCAGCCCAGCACCACATGCTCGTCTTGCACGATGATATTGTTGGTCGGGTCCAGGTCGACCCAGCCGAGGCCGGAGCCGAGCCAGGCGCCGACCCAGGCATGGGACACATCGGCGCCGACGCGGCGCGGCTGGCCCGGACGCGGATAGGTGCGGATATAGCCCGATGTATAGCGTGCCGGCAGGCCCAGGCTGCGCAGGCCCGCGATCATGAGATGAGCGAAATCCTGGCAGACGCCGGCTCTCTGCGCCATCACGCGGGCGACCGAGGTGGTGATGGTCGTGCTGAAAGGCTTGAAGGCGAAATCCCGCTTGATCCGGGCATTGAGTTCGATGAGCCCGGCCAGGATCGGCCGTCCCGGAGGAAAGGACTGTGCCGCATAGGGGCCTGCACCCTGGTCATTGGGCACCAGGGGACCGGCGAAGGTGAATTCGGCCGCTTCCCAGGCATCGCGTCCACCGGCCGCCGCTTCGGCCGCCACCTGTTCCCAGGGTGGCGTCGATTCCGGTTCGGGCGATTTGGGGAAGGCGACGTCGATTTCGGAAATCGCCGTCACCTCCAGCCGGTCATGCGGCTCCTCGATGAAGATCCATTCGACGCGATTGCCGAAGTGGTCGACCGCGCGAGCGGTGCGGGCCGGCATCGGATCGCAATGAATGGCGACGCCGCTGACCTGCTGCCAGGGCAGGGTGCGCGGACTGAGATGCAGCATATGGCTCGCAAGATCGACCTGCTCGTCATAGCTGTAGCTGGTAGTGTGGCGGAGTTTGAAACGCATGGGTGATGGGCCGATCAGGCCGCGCCGCGCATCAGCGGGGCTTCGTCTTCCTGCTCCACGCCGACGGCGCGGGGCATCGGCAGCAAGGCGAAGTAGCGGCGGAAGATGAGGTCGGACAGCGCGCGGATGCCGTCCGCCTGCGCACGCAACTGGCCCGGCACGGACGCAAGGGCGGCCGCGTTTTCCTGGCCAGCGACGACATCGGCGACAATGGTTTGCGTCGCCTGGAGCAAGGCTTCCGCTTGCGCGGTCACACGCTCGTCGCCGCCGTCACCGATGCTGCGCAGCAGGCGCGTCAGCGTCTGCAACTGGAAGGCCAGCGCACGAGGATTGCTGTCGTCGGCAATCACCAGATCCAGCACAGGCCCTGCCTGGAGCGTCGTGAAATAGCGGCTGCGATAGGTAATGGCCGAGTCGCAGATTTCCAAAGCCAGCCGCAGGCCCAGTTCCCAACGAGGTTCCGGCTGATCCAGCACGATGGCGAGGCTGTCGGCGGTCAGCGTGGCGCGTTCCACCCGGCGGCCCATGTCCAGAAACAGCCAGCTGCCGCCGCGCACCATATTTTCGGCGGCAAGGCCGGAGACGACCGTCGAAAAGCGTTGAATGCTGGCCATGGCAAGGGCCAGCCCGTCCAGCTTGCCGCCGCTGGCCGCGATCTCGTCGGTCGCGGCGCGCAGCATATGCATGAAGGCCGCATACATCTCGCCGGTCAGCCGGTCGCGCACCAGGGCGGTCAGCCGTCCGGCCTGGGTCAGCAGCCGGCCGATGGGGCCGATTTCGCGCGTCATGGCCACGATCATGGCGGCGGTCGGCGCACTCTTGCCGGCTTCACCGCTGTCGTTGAGATGCGAGGCGGCCAGACAGGCGTCCAGCAGCTGAAGTTCCAGATGTTCGCGTGGCATCGGCGGATTGCGGCCAAGGCGCAGGATAATGCCGCGCGTCAGCCGCGCCGCCGTTTCCAGCCGTTCGATATAGCGGCCGAGCCAGAACATATTGTCGGCCGTGCGGCTGGGCAATTCGCCGAAGGTGCGGCGGATGGCAAGGCTTGCCTGCGGCACGACGGCGGGACCGACGATGTTTTCCATCCCCTCGGCCAGAACCCAGACGTCTTTCGAGATGCCACGCGCGGGCAACTGGCCGGTCGGCTGGCCCGGCTCCAGATGTCGCGCCAGGCCCCCCGGCATGGCGTGCCAACGGCCGCCGCTTTTGACCAGGAACAGACGCAGCACGATGGGCTGCGGCACCAGTTCATTGCCGCGGGCGCAGGGCGCCAGAGAGGGCGAGGTCGCCCGCATCGCCGCGTAATCCTGCGGCTGGGCCGCGATCTTCCTGAACAATTCGGCCCGTTCGGCCGGATCCATGTCTTCCGGCCGCCACAGTGTGACGCTGCCGCCCGAGGCCGGCAGGAAATGCCATTCCGTCCGCTCGGCCTCGACCCGCGCCCGCGCCGCGGCGTCACCCAGCCACAGGGTCTCGACATTGGGCAGCAGCAGGTCTTCGCCCAGGAAGTGCCGGGCCAGACCGGGCAGGAAATGCGGCATCGCCGGCGCTTCGGCCAGGCCGGAGCCAGGATGATTGACCACCCGCACGGTCCCGGCGCGCACCGCGTCCATCAGGCCGGGCACGCCGAGCAGGCTGCTGGAATTGAGTTCCAGCGGGTCCAGCATCCGGCCGCTCATGCGCCGCAGGATGACGTCGATGCGATGCAGCCCGTTGAGCATCTTGAGATAGACGATGCCGCCGCGAATGGTCAGGTCGCCGCCTTCCACCAGGCTACAGGACAGTTCCTGGCTCAGCAGCATATGTTCCAGCCATTGCGGGCTGCCGGGGCCGGGCGTCAGCAGCGCGACATTGGGATGCGCGCGGCCGGGCGGCGCGGCCTGGACCAGCGCATCCTGCCAGAGATCGAAAAAGGGCCGCAGCGGGCGGATCTGCACCGAGCGGAACATCTCCGGCACGACGCGCGACAGGATGCGGCGATTTTCGCGCGCCATGCCGGCACCCGCCGCACCCGCCGTGCGGTCGCTCAGCACGCGCCACCGGCCGTCCGGCGCGCGAATGAGGTCGGCGGCGTAGAAATTGAGCTTGGGGTGATCGGCCGTCGGCTGGGTATGGCAGGCGCGCAGGAAGCCGCGATTGTTGAAGATCAGCGCGGGTGGCAGCAGGCCCTCGGCCAAAACCCTTTGCTCGCCGTAAACATCGCCCAGCAAGGCCTCGAACAAGGTCGCCCGCTGGCTCAGCCCCTCTTCCAGTTCCTGGAACTCCCGCGCGGCGAGCGGCAGCGGAATGGGATCGCAGCGCCACAGGCTGTCGCCCTCGTCCGCGCCACTGGCCGGCGCGCCGGGCAGGATGCTGCGGACGCCTTCGTCCTCGAAGGCCTGATCCAGCCGCCGCTGGCGGTTGGCAAGGCTGTCCGACAGCATCGACAACCCACCCAGCACCGCGCGCCAATGAGGGCGGACATGGCGCGTGCCATCCACCATCTCATCAACGCCGTCGCGGAGGCCGGAGAGGTTCATCTCGTCGCAGTCATGGTTTCGATGCGCTTATGGCCCGTTCAGGCGAAGCCGCGCAAATCCAGACTGCGGGGATGTTCCCGGCCCGTCCATCCGCGCGGTTCCGGCATCGGTCCCGCGCTATGGCGATTGACGCTGAAGCGCGAGCGGCGGCGGGCTTCGGCCTCATTCGCATTGACCGGAAAGCGGTCGTAGCTGAGGCCGCCGGGATGGGAGACGTAATGGGTCAGGCCGCCAAGCGAGCGGCCGCTCCAGCGGTCATAGATGTCGAAGACCAGCGGCGACTGGGCCTTGATCGTCGGGTGCAGGGCGCTCGGCGGGTTCCAGGCCTTGAAGCGCACGGCGCCGACATATTCGCCCGAAGTGTCGGTCGCATGCAGCGGCACGGCAATGCCGTTGCAGGACAGGATGAAGCGCTCGGCCACCCAGCCGGTCACCTTGGTCTGCAACCGTTCGGCGGAGCTGTCGACATAGCGCACTGTGCCACCGGCCGCCGGGTCTTCCGCCAGCGTGTGCCAGGGTTCCAGCGCGTAGGTCAGTTCCAGCTCCGTGCCGTGAACGGCAGTCGTGCCGATGACCGGGAAGCGAAACTCCACATGCGGGGCGAACCATTCGGCTGGGATGGGAAAGCCAGTATCGCCGAGGTCGCGCATAGCGTCGCGCAGATCCTGCTCCACGTAATGGCGTAGCATGAACTCGTCATGCAGGCGCGCGCCCCAGCGGATGGTCGGCCGCTCATAGGGTTTCTGCCAGAAGCCGGCGATGGCCGAGCGCATCAGCAGCACCTGAGCCAGGGACATCTGCGCATGCGGCGGCATTTCGAAGGCGCGGAATTCGACCAGGCCGCGGCGGCCGCCGATGCCTTCGGGCGCATACATCTTGTCGATCGAGAATTCCGTCCGGTGGGTATTGCCGGTCATATCGGCCAGGACATTGCGGAACAGCCGGTCGGTCAGCCAGGGCGGCGTTTCCTTGAAGGGGCTGACCTGGCTGAAGGCGATGTCCAGCTCGTTCAGACTGTCCATGCGTGCCTCGTCGATGCGCGGATGCTGCGAGGACGGGCCGATGAACAGGCCGCTGAAGAGATAGGAGAGGCTGGGATGGTTCTGCCAGAAGCCGAGCAGCGACTTCAGCAGATCGGGGCGACGCAGGAAGGGGCTTTCGGCCACTTCCATGCCGCCCATGACAACGTGATTGCCGCCGCCGGTGCCGACATGGCGGCCGTCGAGCATGAATTTCTCGGTCGCCAGACCTTCTTCACGCGCGATCTCATAGAGCTGCTCGGTGCGTTCCACCTGCTCGGCCCAGGTCGCGGCGGGATGGACGTTCACCTCGATGACGCCGGGGTCGGGCGTGACCGAGAAGCTTTGCAGGCGGGAATCGGACGGCGGCTGATAGCCTTCCAGGAAGACTTTGCGGCCCATTTCCTCGGCGGTCGCCTCGATGGCGGCAGCCAGGTCGATCCAGTCTTCCGCCTCATACAGCGGCGGAAAGAAGACATGGATCATGCCGTTGCGCGCTTCGATCGCCATGGCGGTGCGGACCAGCCCGCTTTCCTCCCGGCCGACACGCGGACGCTCGCGGTCCCAGTCTGGGTCTTGCAGAACCGGCCGGCCCGGAAGCGCGCCATAGCCGTTGGCACTCGCGCTGCCGGGGCCGTAGCCGGCAGCGCCATAACTTCCCCCTGCACCGAAAGACCCATAGGGGTTGCCAATGCCGGCATCGACGGGAAGGCGGAACTGCCGGTCTCGGCGCGGATGCGGGGGCAGGGCGGTGACCGGCGCGAAGGGGTCGCGCGCCGTCTCGTAAGGCAGGTGTGACGGATCGGCCCAGGGCAGGCTTTCCAGCGGCAGGCGGAAGCCGACCGGGCTATCGCCAGGGACCAGGAACATCGGCCCGTCGCGGAAAAACCACTTGCCGCTTTCCCAGCGCAGATTTTCCCCATCCACCACGCGGCGCAGCGGCAGGACCGAGCCGACCGAGGACGACAGGCCATGGCCATAGACGCGGGCCAGGCGCGCGCGCTCCAGCGGGTCGCGCAGCTTGGCGTCTTCCACGATGACATTCGCGGGCAGGCGCTTTTCCCGCCACAGGAAGTAGTGGATGTCCTCGTAGGCCGGGATGACCAGGGCCGGGTCCACGCCCAGCCGCTCAGCCAGCAGGGCCGCGAATTGCGCGGCATCCGCCGGGGTTGCGTTGTCGGTGTCGTCGTCGGAAGCAAGCAGGCCAGGGTTGAGCCAGACCGGCTCGCCGTCCTTCCGCCAATGACAATGCAAGGCCCAGCGCGGCAATTGCTCACCCGGATAATGCTTGCCGAGCCCGTATTGCAGCGCGGCCCCCGGCGCCCAGAGCGGGGCGAGGCGGCGCAGCAGCCGGCCGGCCATGCGGCGCTTGGTCGGGCCCAGCGCGTCGATCGTCCATTCATCGGCATCGAAATCGGAGGCCGAAACGAAGGTCGGCTCGCCGCCCATCGACAGCCTGACGCTATTGGCGGCCAGCGCGCGGTCAACGCGAGCCCCGGCGCGCAGGATTTCCTGCCAGGTTGCCTCATCATAGGGCTTGGTCGTGCGCGGCGTCTCGCTGACGCGCATGACTTTCATCTCGAAATCGAAACTCGTTTCGCATTCCTCGATCAGGCCCGAAATCGGCGCGGCGGAAGCGGGTTCGGGCGTGGCTGCCAGCGGAATATGGCCTTCGCCTGCCAGCAAGCCGGAGGTCGCGTCGAAGCCGATCCAGCCCGCGCCCGGCAGATAGACTTCCGCCCAGGCGTGCAGATCGGTGAAGTCGGCGGTCGGACCTTCCGGCCCGGTGACGGGCTTCTGGTCGGCGACCAGCTGAATGAGATAGCCGGAGACGAATCGCGCCGCGAAACCCAGATGGCGCAGCAGATGGACCAGCACCCAGGCACTGTCGCGGCACGAGCCGGTGGCCTTGGCCAATGTCTCTTCCGGCGACCAGACGCCGGGCTCCATACGCACGATATAGGCGATGCGGCTGGCCAGCATCTGATTGATCGCGACCAGAAAATCGACCGTCTTCTGCTTTTCGCGCGGAATCGCGTCCAGCAGTTGCTGCAATTCCGGGCCGGCCGGCGCCAGCTTGCGGAAGGGCGCCAGTTCCTCGGTCAGAACCGGATCATAGGCGAAGGGAAAAAACTCGGCCTCGGGCTCGATGAAAAAGTCGAAGGGATTGATCGTCGCCATATCGGCTACGAGATCGACCTGGACCTCGAAATTCTGGACCTTTTCGGGGAAGACAACGCGGGCCTGAAAATTCCCCTGCGGATCCTGCTGCCAGTTCAGAAAATGCGGCTCGGGCGAGATTGTCAGCGAATAGGACAGGATCGGGGTGCGGCAATGCGGCGCAGGGCGCAGCCGGATGGTCTGCGGACCCAGATTCACCAGGCGGTCATAGGTGTAGCTGGTACGGTGCGTCAGCGCAGCGTGGATCGACATCTGGCGGGCTCTTCCTCGCGTTCGGGCAGGGCGGGCGGTGTCTAACTCTGGTTAGCGCGATGATGCTGCCTGACAACGCCAGCCGGGTCGATGGCTGGTTGACGCTTCGCGGGCAATAAATGTGATCTTGCCACGCAAATGAAATGATCGGGCGCAGGCTCGACTGCCTATGCCCGATCATGGTCAGGCCGGTCGCGTCAGGTCGCTTTCGGCTGCTTCTGAATGGCGCCGGTCATCGGAATGAAGAAGACGCCGACATCGCGGCGGGAATGGATCTTCCCGTTCTCGTCCTTGTGATAGACATACAGGATCTGGCCGCGCTTGAAGGGCTGGCCAATGGGAATGATGGCCTTGCCGCCCGGCTTGAGCTGCTCGAACAGCGCCGGCGGCGCGAATTCGGCGGCGCAGGTGACGATGATGACGTCAAACCCGCCCTTCACCTCCGGCCAGCCGTAATAGCCGTCGCCGACACGGGTAGTGACATTGTCATAGCCCAGCGGCTTGAAGATATGAGAGACCGCCTTGCCCAGGGGCTCGATGATTTCAATCGAATAGGAATGGTCGACGATGCGGGACAGAAGCGAGCTCTGGAAGCCGCTGCCGGTGCCGATTTCCAGCGACACCATGCCCGGCTTCGGGGCCAGCAGCTGCGTCATATAGGCCTGGCCAAGATAGTCCGAGAGCGCGGAGCCCCAGCCGATGGCCCAGGGCTTGGGCTGGGCCTCATAGGCTTCCGACGGTGCCGCCAGGCGCTCCTGATACATGTAGTGGTAGTATTCGCGCGGCACCTGCTGGAAGGCGGCCAGGACGGCCGGGTCGGCCGAGCCGAAATGCTGCGTCAGATAGCTTTTGATGAGCGCCATGGCGGCCGGCTTGCGGGCCTGGATGGCGTCGAATTCACCTTGCGAAATGGTGGTCGGGCGACCCGATTCGGCCATCGCCTGGGTGTAGCGGGCCAGCGTCCAGGGCTGGCCCTCGGTTTCCGTGCCCGTCACCGCCGGCGCAGCCGTATCCGCGAAAGCGGGGAGCGCCGGCAAGGCGAGCCCGGCGGCGGCGCCCGCCAACAGGGCGCGGCGGCCAAGCAGGTTGCTGGTGGAGTCGATCATCTTGGCCATGGTGGCCTCCGTCACATTCGCGCAGGCTGCATGGTCTAAACCGGCCGAAGGGTCAACGACCCTTGCCGTGTCGCATTGAAGGTTTCACGACCCTGTGGCGAAACCTCCACGCTGGCGTCAGGCCGTTGCGGCCGGACTGTCCGTTTCGAGGCTTGCCATCATTTCCCGCCACTCGCGGACGGAGAGGCCGCTGTCGGCCTGCGTCACCGCTTCGCCCGCCAGCATGCGGCGCAGCACGGCCAGCATGGGACCGGAGAAGGTGGTGGCCCCCATGCGGTAGTCCAGAAAGGCCTGATGCGCGACGGGAACCCAGGCCGCCACGATATCCAGCATCGCCTCGGCATAGACGCGGATTTCGTATTGCGCGTGGCTGTCGGCGCGCAGCGACAGGAAGTGGAAGAGGTTGTGAAGATTGGTCTTCCAATACCATTGCGTATAGGCATTCAGCGTCAGGTTCATGCGCGCCAGTTCGCGGGCCAGGCCCTGCCGCTCGGGGTCGGCCGGCTTCTCGGCGCTGCCCTCGTTCAGCATCCATTCGTAATTGTCGTAGGAGCGCTCGGCATCCGACCGCAGCAAAGCCAGCACGCGGGCGGCTTCCTCGCCTTCCAGGATCGCGTCGCGGCCCTGGCGATTGAGGGTGGACTGCGCGGCGAGTTGCGCGGGTTCGGGGATATAGAATTCCCGGTCCATGACGGAATAGCGCGCCGAATATTCGTTCACGCTGGCCATGCGATGGCGGATCCATTGTCGCGCCACGAAGATCGGCAGCTTCACGTGGAACTTGATGTCGCACATCTCGAAAGGTGTCGTGTGTCGGTGGCGCATCAGATAGCGGATGAGGCCGGTATCCTCGCTCACCTTCTTTGTGCCGCGCCCGTAGGAGACGCGCGCCGCCTGCACGATGGCATGGTCGTCGCCCATATAGTCGATGACGCGGACGAATCCGTGGTCGAGCAGCTTCACCGGCTGATAGAGGCGCGCTTCCAGGGCCGGCACGGTGGCCCGCAGTGTGGTATGCGTCGCCTCCGGAGCTGCGGGGATCGCGATGGTCTGGTCTTCGCTGGCGCTCACGGTAAGCCTCTTCTCTTCACTCATCCCGCGCCCTATATTCGATCCGCTGGCCCTGTGGCCAGATATGGCGATAAACGGTGCTCGGAATAAGCGTAGTGGACCCGGGGGCAGTACCCGGCGCCTCCACCATCACCCCAGGCTCGCTTGGGGCTCATGGGGGCGAAACAGGCTCGACACGCGCGGTAAAGGTACATCTTTTGCTCGGCATGATACCGCCGTTATCGGGTCATTTTACAAATGCCAATGATAACCATGAGGCATTCGCTATCGCTGCGTAAGCAGTGACAAGCGCGGTTCGGGGGGCACCGGGCAACAGAAGCCCCCTATTCAAACGCAACATAGCGCCTAAATTCGATAGGTTGTTCTCAGGTGCTATGGCCCTCCCTGGCCGCACGCGCTATGCGAACCTGTGGAGGCCGCGTTCGCGCAGCCGGGCGGGCCGCAGGGCGCCGCTGATGTGGAGACGAATTGCGTGACAGACGAGCCGAGCGACCCGCCCCCGAGCCTGCTTCCCTATGACGGCTGGTTTGAAGAGGCGCAGCGTCAGGTGGCGCTGCGTGCGCTGGCCTTCGCCGCTGAAAACGGGCTGCCCGGCGCCCATCATTTCTACCTGACCTTCCGCACCGATTATCCCGGCGTTCTCATTCCGTCGCGCCTTTCGGCCCAATATCCGGAAGAGATGACCATCGTCCTGCAGCACCAGTTCTGGGATCTCAAGATCGACGAGGACGAAGTGGTGACGGTCGGCCTGTCCTTCTCCGGCATTCCCGCGACCCTGGTCATCCCGTCCGGCGCCATTATCGGCTTCGCCGACCCGCATGTCCGCTTCGGCCTGCGCATGCAGCCGCGTGCGCTGGATGATGACGACGAGATGCTGATCGACGAGGACGCCGAAGGCGAGGCGGAGCCTGACGACGCGCCGGTTGTTCCCGAGGTTTCCGAGACGCCGCAGGTGGTCAGCCTGGATGCCTTCCGCCGCCGCTCGCCGCCGAAGGAATGACGCAAAGCGGGCCTTTCAGGCCCGCTTTTTCGTCTGATCCTGCACGAAGGCCCGCAGCACGGCATTGATGCGCGTCTGGTAACCCGGTCCCTGGTCGCGGAACCACTGCACCACGTCCTGGTCGATTGGCATCAGCGGCCGGTCACCGATGCCCGGCATTACGATCACGGCACTCGTCCAATCCGGGGATAGATCAGCCCAATCAGGATCGTCCGCGAGGATTCGTTCCAGTTCATCATCGGTCATTGCCGCGACGCGGGCGAAGTCTGATAGGGTCTCACCCCGGGCCCGCATCTCCGCGAGTTCAGCGGCCGTGTAACGCACGATATTTTCGTCGTTCGCCATGATGTGACCTCCTGAAAGAAATGAGCCGGATGCTGCTCTGCCGCGTCGTGAAAACCGCAGTTATGGGCTTTCCATCGATCGTCCCAATCGCAAGCCAGCGTCTCTCATTTCCTGTCGTCCGCGCTTCTATCCGCACATGAAAAGCCAAAAACAGCATATAGGCATCGGCAAAGTCGAGGCCGTGCTTTGCGAGATTGCTGAGCCTTTTCGCTTCGTCCCACTCGAAATCCATCGGTGCCTGCGTGCCGACCGCCTGCAATTATAGGCTGGCATCCGCGTTCCACGCGACAATTTTGCCGAGAGGAAACACAGCCCCGCGCCGCAAACATTCCCTCTATGGGCTTATTCCGCTATGGCCCGGACTTGGCCGCTTTGCCGGCACCCGTATCAAAGGGCTTTGAGGCATGCGTTTTACCATCGACCGGATCGACCATATTTCACTGACCTGCAGCGATGTCGAAATCGCGGCCTCCTGGTTTCAGCGCGTGCTGGGCATGGAGCGTGAGGAATTCGGTCAGGACGGCCGCACTGCGCTCAAATTCGGCGGCCAGAAGATCAACCTTTACAGCTCGGCGGAAGACCCGACCAATATCGGCGCATCGGCCGGTCCCGGCACGGCCTCCATCTGCTTCATCACCGGCGTCGGCACCGAAGACATCATCAGCCACCTCACCGGCTGCGGCGTGACGGTGGCCAAGGGGCCGGTGCCGCGCCTCGGCGCTCTCGGCCCGATGAGTTCCGTCTATTGCCGCGACCCGGACGGCAATCTCATCGAGATCGCGACTTACCTCGAAGACTGATCAGCCGTGCGCCTCTCCGATTTCGATTTCGACCTGCCGCCGGGGGCGATCGCCCATCACCCCGTGAAGCCGCGCGACGCGGCCAAGCTGCTGCATGTCACCGCTGGCACGCTGGGCGACCATATCGTGCGGGATCTGCCGAGCCTGCTGCAGCCCGGCGATATCCTGGTCGCGAACAATACACGCGTGATCCCGGCCCAGCTTTCGGCAAAACGTGGCGAGGCGCGGATCGGCATCACGCTGGACCGGCCCCTGGCCGACGGCACCTGGCAGGCGCTGGCGCGCAACGCCAAGCGCCTGCGTGACGGCGACCGGCTGGATTTTGACGGCACAGATCTGACCGCGACAGTGGCCGAACGCCGGGCCGATGGCAGCGTCGCGCTGCGCTTCGACCGGGAGGGCGCGGCTTTCTCGGCAGCATTGGAGCAGGCCGGCGCTCTGGCCCTGCCGCCTTATATCGAGCGGCCGACCGGGCCGACGGCCGAGGATTCGGCGGACTATCAAACCGTTTTCGCCCAGCCCGATGGCGCGGTCGCCGCACCCACGGCCGGGCTGCATTTCACGCCGGATCTTCTCGCGGCGCTCGACGCGCGCGGCGTGAAACGCGCCACTGTGACGTTGCATGTCGGCGTCGGCACCTTCCTTCCGGTACGGGTCGATGACGTGTCCGAGCACAAAATGCATGCCGAGCGTGGCATCGTGACGCAGGACAGTGCCGATCTCATCAATGCCACACGGGCGGCCGGCGGCCGCGTCGTCGCGGTTGGCACCACCAGCCTGCGCCTGCTGGAATCGGCGGCGTCAGCGGACGGCACCCTGAATCCCTTCGTGGGCGACACCGATATCTTCATCACCCCCGGCTATCAATTCCGCATCGTCGATCGGCTCATGACCAATTTCCACCTGCCCAAATCCACGCTCTTCATGCTCGTCTCGGCCTTTATGGGAATGGAGCGGATGCGCAGCGCCTATGATCATGCGATCGCCAAGGGCTATCGCTTCTTCTCCTACGGCGACGCCTCCCTGCTGGAGCGCGTGGCATGAGCCTGACATGGGAAGCCAAGGCCACCGACGGATACGCCCGGGCGGGAACGCTGAAGACCGCGCATGGCGACGTGCCGACGCCGACCTTCATGCCGGTGGGCACGGCCGCGACGGTCAAGGGCATGACGGCCGATGCCGTACGGTCCACGGGGGCGGGCATCGTGCTCGGCAATACCTACCATCTCATGCTGCGCCCCGGCGCGGATAAGGTCGCGTCCTTCGGCGGGCTGCATAAGCTGATGGACTGGTCCGGCCCGATTCTGACCGATAGCGGCGGCTTCCAGGTCATGTCGCTGGCGGGGCTGCGCAAGCTGGATAAGGACGGCGTTACCTTCCAGTCCCATATCGACGGATCGAAACACCGGCTGACGCCGGAAATCTCCGTGCAGATTCAGCACAAGCTGGATGCGACCATCACCATGGTGCTGGACGAATGCCCGCCCTTTCCGGTGACGGAAGAACAGGCGCAATCGTCCATGGAAATGTCCATGCGCTGGGCCGGCCTGTCCCGTGACGCCTTCGTGCCGCGCGACGGCTACGGCTTGTTCGGCATCGTCCAAGGCTCGGTCTTCCCCGACCTCCGCCGCCGGTCGATCGACGCGCTGATGCAGATTGGCTTCGAGGGCTATGCGCTCGGCGGTCTCGCAGTGGGCGAGGGGCAGGAGATGATGTTCGCCATGATCGAGGCGACCTGGGACCATATGCCCGCCGACAAACCGCGCTACCTGATGGGCGTCGGCACGCCGGATGACCTGCTGGGCTCCATCGCGCGCGGCATCGATATGTTCGACTGCGTCATGCCGACGCGGGCCGGCCGCACGGGGCGCGCCTTCACCTCGCGCGGCATCTTCAATATGCGCAATGCGCGTTTCGCGGATGATGGCCGGCCGCTCGACCCCGGCTGCACCTGCCTCGGCTGCCAGCGCCATGTGCGCGGCTATCTGCATCATCTCTTCCGGGCGGAGGAGATGCTGGGGCCGATCCTGCTGACATGGCATAACCTGACCTATTACCAGACCGTGGTGGCCGGTGCGCGCGCCGCCATTCTGGAAGGACGGCTGGACAGCTATATTGCCGCCGTCCGCGCTCGTTGGGCGGAAGGAGACCAAGCCGATGGCTGAAGCGACAATTTACGAAGGCCTGACCCAGCTCGGGAAGGATGCCCGGCCCGCCGACCGGCCCGAGGATGCGGTGCTGGAGCGCGTGCCCGCGCCGAACCAGGGACAGAATTACGTCGTGCGCTTCACCGCGCCGGAATTCACCTCGCTCTGCCCCATGACCGGCCAGCCCGATTTCGCCCATATCGTCATCGACTATATTCCCGGCGAATGGCTGGTGGAGAGCAAGTCGCTGAAACTGTTCCTGACCAGCTTCCGCAATCATGGTGCCTTTCATGAGGCGTGCAGCATGATGATCGCGCAGCGGCTGGTCGATCTGCTGGCGCCGCGCTGGTTCCGCATCGGCGCCTATTGGTATCCGCGCGGTGGCATTCCGATCGACGTCTTCTGGCAGAGCGGCGCGCCGCCCGAGGGCGTCTTCCTGCCCGACCAGGGCGTGGCCCCCTATCGCGGCCGGGGATGACACCCGCAAGGTCATGCACGGCTTTATGCCGTGCATCCACCCGTCCGGGCGCCGCGACGGGTCGATCCGCGCAACACGTGCGCGGATGACATGGAGGATAGCGCCCGAACCCCGAATGACCCGACCTTAGCAGCCGCGATCCGCGCAAAAGCGCAGGATCTTGGTTTCGGCGCGGTCGGTTTCGGGCCCGCTGACCTGCCGCCTGGCGCCGGCGCGCGCCTGGCAGAACTGGTCGCGGCCGGCCATCACGGTGAAATGGCGTGGATGGCCGAGCGGATGGAAAGCCGGGAAAGTCCGCGCGGGCTTTGGCCCGAGGTCCGCAGCGTCATTTCGCTCGGCATGAGCTACGCGCCCGAAGGCGATGCCCTGGCAACGCTAGGCGACAAGGCGGCCGGCAATATTTCGGTCTATGCCCGCAACCGGGATTATCACGACATCATCAAGGGAAAGCTGAAGCACCTCGCGCAGTTCATCGTCAGCCGCGCGGCGGCCGAAAGACCGCAGGTCAAGGTTTTCGTGGATACCGCGCCGGTGATGGAAAAGCCGCTGGCGCAGCAGGCCGGGCTTGGCTGGCAGGGCAAGCATACCAACCTCGTTTCCCGCGCGCATGGGTCATGGCTTTTCCTGGGTGAAATCTACACGACGCTTGATCTGTCACCTGATGCGCCGCACGAGGACCATTGCGGCACCTGCCACCGCTGCATCGATGCCTGCCCGACGGCAGCCATTACCGCGCCCTATCGGTTGCAGCCGACGCGCTGCATTTCCTATCTCACCATCGAGCATAAGGGGCCGATCCCTCTGGAATTCCGGGCGGCGATGGGCAACCGCATCTATGGCTGCGATGATTGCCTCGCGGTCTGTCCCTGGAACCGTTTCGCGCAGACGGGCAGGGAGGCCAAGCTGGCGGCTCGCGCCGATTTGCAGGCGCCTGCGTTGCGTGATCTTTCCCGCCTCGACGACGCCGGTTTTCGTCAGCTTTTCTCAGGCTCGCCCATCAAACGCATCGGCCGCGACCGTTTCCTGCGCAACGTTGCGATCGCCATCGGCAATAGCGGTGATACGGTTCTATTGCCGGAGGTGCAGCGCCTCGCCGCCGAACCGGACGCGGTCCTGGCCGAGGCTGCCGCCTGGGCCGTTACGCAGTTGCAGCATGAAATGATTTCGCCCGGAACGGTTGATGAGACCCGGTCAGCGACGCTAGGCTCCGCCGATCCAGCGTGAAGGTCTTCGTCATGGCGTCCTTGCGGTCGAAACTCCGGCAGATTTTGCATCAGACCGGGTTGCGGCCCATTCCACCGCCACCCCTGCCGCCGGTCTGGATGCGCCCGGTGCCTGCGGCCAAGCCCCGCCCGGACGGACAGCCCATCAGCTTCGATGAACTCGCGGAATATCTCGACCCAAGCCTGCTGCCGGTGCTGGACCGCCCGGATGTCGATACAACGCTTCTGACGCCGGAACAGTTGAGCTGGCGGCAGGATGGCGTGGTCGAGTTGAAGGGCTTCCTGCCCGATGATCTGGTCGACGCCTATAGCGCCGTCCGTTCCAAACTGGATCACGTCGGCTGGCTTTATGCCACGCCTTATCTCGATGTACCGGAAATGCGGGATCTCGCTCTTTATCCGCCGCTCATGGCCGTCATGGAAAGCCTGATCGGCGAGCCGCTGATGCTGCATCTGGCGCTGACCGGCTGGATCAGCAGCGGCCGTACCTGGCATCAGGATGATTATTTGAATCCGCCGCATGTCGCGAGCTGGTATATCGCCATCTGGATCGCGCTGGACGATATCCACCCCGACAGCGGGCCGTTCGAATACCTGCCCGGTTCCCATCACTGGCCGTTGCTGCGCCGCGATCTGGTGATGGCGCATCTCACTGACGAGGAATTGCAGCGCAAGGAAAAGCTGACCGGCCATAATTCCTGGGAAAAATACGCCGAGCGCTTCGTGACGCCGGCCGTGGATCGCAAAATCGAAGAGTCAGGCCTGCCGATCCGGCGATTCCTCGGCAAGAAAGGCGATGTGCTGATCTGGCATGGCGCGCTGATGCATCGCGGGTCGGTCGCGAATATCTCGCATATGCCGCGCAAGTCGCTGATCACCCATTATTCCGGGGTCAATCACCGGCATGACATGCCCAACCGCGCGCAGCATGAGGGCGGCGGCACCTACGTCCTGTTTGACCGCCCGGCCAGCTGACAGCTTCCCGACCAATCCGGCCGATCTCCGTTGATGACACATGGAAAATGCGGTTAGTGTGGCTGGAAGCGGAGGATTGAGGCGTGGCTAATCTGAGATGGCGCCTGCGCCAAATGCTGCGGCGGACAGGGCTGCGTCATGTTAAGCGGTTGATGCCGAAACCCGCCTTCAAGCGCCGCGTGCCCTATATCGGGCCGCATCCCGATGGCCGTCCGATCAGCTTCGCGGACCTGTCCGAGCCCATGGACACAAAACGGCTGCCGCCGCTGGATCAGCCGGGCGTCGATCTATCCAGGCTTACACCGCATCAGCGCAGTTGGCATGACCAGAGCTGAAGGGCTTCCTGCCCGAGCCTCTGGTCGATGCCTATATCGCCCGCCGCGCGCCCCTGCCGGATCACGGCTGGCTGAAGGCGACGCCCTATCTGCATGTGCCGGAACTGCGCGACCTCGCCCTTTATCCGCCGCTGATGGAGATCATGCGGAGCCTGATCGGCGAACCGATGATGCTGCATCTGGCGCTGACGGGCTGGATCAGCACGGCGCGTGCCTGGCATCAGGACGATTATCTGAACCCGCCGCATGTCGCGAGCTGGTACACGGCGGTCTGGATCGCATTGGACGATATCCATCCCGACAGCGGGCCTTTCGAATATCTGCCGGGCTCGCATCGCTGGCCGTTGCTGCGGCGTGAGAAGGTTCTGGCCTATCTCACGGACGAGGAATTGCAGCGCAAGGAGGCGCTGACCGGCCATAATAACTGGGAAAAATATGCCGAGCGCTTCGTGACGCCGGCGGTGGACCGCGAAATCGCGGAATCCGGCCTGTCAGTCACCCCGTTCCTCGGCAAGAAGGGCGACGTGCTGATCTGGCACGGCATGCTGATGCATCGCGGATCGGTGGCGAGGGTTCCGCGCATGCCGCGCAAATCCCTCATCACGCATTATTCCGGCGTCAATCACCGCAAGGATATGCCCTATCGCAGCACCCATGCGGGCGGCGGCAGCTACGCCCTATTCGACCACGCTTTCGAGTAAGGGCGAACGGCTGGCGATAAGTGGCACGTCCTCGACCGTGCCGCGTTCCATCAGCAGCGCGCGCAGGTTGCGGATGACCGGAAAAACCTCCTGATTCCAGTCCGCGCCCTGTGCGTCATGCGCCGCCTGTTCCAGTTCCACGATTTCGCGGTCTTCCTTGAAGATGCGCTCGGTGAAGATGATCAGCAGCGGCCAGGCGGCGCTCAGCAGGAAGGCGAGCTTCGGCTTATGGACCGAGAGCAGGCCGAAGGTGCGGTTGGTGCGTTGTTCGCGATCCTGCGGCACATAGGCGATCCACAGGTCCATCACCGGCGTCTCATCCTTCATGAGGATACGCAGCGTCTGGTAGGGATATTCGGTGCGGATGGTCATGACATCCTTGTCCGCGAACTCAGCCTGGGTGCCGCGCTTCTGGCCGAAGATCGCGGCCTCGCCCCAAGGCTGCTTGCCCCCGGTGCGTGCGAAGCTGTAGCGCGCCTCCACCCAGTCCTCGCCCTGGGCCTGGCCCAAAAAGCGCGGGCGCATCTGGCCCATCTGCTTGCGGTGCAGGAACTGATGGTTCATGTCCATCAGGTTCTCATGCATGAAGCTGTAATGGCAGCCCACGATCTGGCCGAAGCGGCGGGTCTTGTAGGCGGGGTTGGCGACTGACCCCAAAGCGGGCAGCGGCGTGGTCTCAGCCAGCGCCGGATCGCCCGGAAAGACCAGAATGAGGCCCTCCTTTTCGACGCAGGGATAGGACCGCACGCCATTGGGCAGCTTGCCCTTGCCCAGATAAGGCACGTCCGTGCATTGGCCGGACTGGTCATAGGCCCAGCCGTGATAGCCGCAGCGGATGGCGCAGCCTTCCACCAGCCCCTGACTGAGCGGCACCTGGCGATGGGCGCAGCGATCCTCCAGCGCGAAAACCGGCTTTCCGGTCTCCTTGGGCCTGGCGAGCACGATCGGCTTTTCCGCGAAGCGCACGGCCAGGGTTTTTCCCGGCTGCAATTCGCGCGACCAGGCCAGCGGATACCAATGGTCGGGATGCGCGCCGACCCGCCGCAGATCACGCCCACGGCCCGGACAGGGCATCACATCATCGACAGAAGGAAAGCCATGGTCCATGCGCGCTTAGCCTCAAGCAATATCGTCCACGCAACATAGAGGCTGGGGTGATTGAGCCTAAGTAAACTTTCCTTTGGGGAGAGGTCTACGCTGGCAGATCAACCGGTGCGATGGCATCGAAGACATCGCCGGGCCCGGGATTCTCCGCCAGGGTCTTGCCGCCGAATTGATGCAGCACGCCCCAGACCGTATTGAGCGCTGTCTGCACCGCGCCTTCGGCCCAGCCGGGTGTGAAGGAAACGCCGTCACCCGCCAGAAACAGGCCACGTTCGGCCGGCGGCAGGCTGTCCTGCATGAAATGGCAGAACATTTGCCTATTGTAACGATAATGGCCGGGCAGCGCGCCTTTGAAGGCGCCGAGGAAATTCGGGTCGCTCTCCCACGACACCGTGATCGGTTCGCCGATGATATGCGATGCGATATCGACGCCGGGATAGACCTTTTGCAGGGCCCCCAGCATCAGCCGCACCCGCCGCTCGGCATCCAGCGGCAGCACCTTCATCGCATCCGACATCCAGGAATAGGACAGACAGATGACCGAAGGCTTGTCCGGTCCGTTGTCGAAAAGATAGGTGCCGCGCGTGATGCGATCCGTCAGCGTCATGCTCATCTTGTAGCGGCCGGTCGTCTCGTCGCGCTCGGTCCAGAAGGGCTTGTCGACCATGACGAAGGTCTTGGCCGATTGCATGTAGCGCGTGCGGTCCAGCGCCATCCAAAGCTTCTGGGAAAACAGGCTTTCATCGCAATCGATATGCGTCGTCAGCAGCCAGGAATGGCAGGTGACGATGGCCGCCTTGTAGCGGCGCGTATCGCCCCAGCGATCGGTGATGGCGATACCGCCACCGGCTTCGTCACGGGCGATGCGGGTGACGCCCGGTCGCGGCGCTCCGGCATGGAGCGAGGCGAGGGAGGTGCCGGCCGGCCAATGGGCCAGCGTGGTCGGTGCCAGATGCCACAGCCGGCGCGGCAATTGCTCGGCGCCGCCCACCATCATGCGTTGGCCTTCGTCCTGCGCGGTCACCACCACACGCAGGATTTCCAGCATGGAATTGGGAAAATCGCTGTCCCAGCCGCCGGTGCCGAAGCCGACCTGACCGAAAACCTCGCGATGGCGGAAGGATTTCTGCGCGAAACTGGGGGAGGAGGCGACGAAATCGTAGAATGTCCGTTCGTCCCAGAGCGGCACCAGCTTGTTCCAGATGGCTTTCAGTGCCGGGATATCGCGCTTGCGCACGGCATCCTGTAGCGCCGTGAAATCGGCCCCGCCTTCCAGCGCCCCGGACCAGGCTTCCGACACTTCGCGCAGCAAAGGCGGCAATGCGCCATGGCCCGCGCCCTCGACATAGAATTGCTCGGATTCGAGGTCGATCAGCGTCGACGGCGTCGCTTCATCCAGCGGATTGGGAAAAGGTTTCGTCTCGATCCCGACCTGGCCGATATAGTGATACAGCCCCGTCGAGGAGACGGGGAAGCGCATTCCGCCCAGTTCGGCGAAAACGCCGTCGGCGCCGCTGAAGGGTTCAGACCGCAGGCGGCCGCCCATGCGCGAGGATTCGTAGATGACGGGTTTGAAGCCGAGCTTCATCAGCTCATGGCCAGCGACGATGCCGGCAAGGCCCGCGCCGATAACGGCGACTTCCTGCCCAAGCTGGTCGTCGGGCAGGCGCCCCAGACCCGCCGGATGGGAAATCCAGCGGTCATAGTCGAAGGGAAAATCAGGCCCGAATGTCGTGACCGGCGGCTTGGCTGAGTTATCGGTATCCAGCAGCAGGGACATGCGGGTCGTCTCCCATCACGCGCGTCTCAGGACGCGCGGAGAGCGGCCCGTTTCGCTGCCGCCTGCTTTTCCGCGAGGCCGGGCGGAATCTCAACCCCGATTTCCAGCGTCGAGAAATTGTCGCCGCGATCGAGCTTGACCTGGACCTTCTCGCGTTCGACGGAGACGTGCTTGGCGATCACCGCCAAAATCTCCTCCTGCAGAATGGCGACCAGATCGCTATTGCCGCCGATGGTGCCGCGTTCATGCGCCAGCAGGATCTGCAGGCGGTCGCGGGCAATGGCGGCAGTCGGCTTCCGGCTGAGAAAGCTGAAAAAGCTCATGCAACCCTCCTGCCGAACAGCTTGTTGAGGAAGCCTGTCTTTTCGCCCGGCACCGTCATCGGCACCTGCTCGCCCATCAGGCGGCGGGCGGCGTCGGCATAGGCGCGGGAGGGCGCGGCATCCGGATTGGCGAGAACGACCGGCGTGCCAAGGTTGGACGCGCGCAGCACTTCCGCGCTTTCCGGAATGATGCCGAGCAGCGGGATGGACAGGATTTCCAGCACGTCTTCGGTCTTGAGCATGTCGCCACGGGCGGCACGGACCGGATCGTAGCGGGTCAGCAGCAGGTGCTTTTCGATCCGCTCGCCCTTCGTCGCGCGCTCCGTCTTGCTGTCCAGCAGGCCGATGATGCGGTCGCTGTCGCGCACGGAGGAGACTTCGGGGTTGGTGACGATAACGGCGACATCGGCGTGATGCATGGCAAGCGTCGCGCCGCGCTCGATGCCGGCCGGGCTGTCACAGATCACCCAGTCGAACTTTTCGCGCAGTTCGGCGATCACTTTCTCGACGCCTTCGCTGGTCAGCGCATCCTTGTCCCGCGTCTGCGAAGCGGGGAGAATGGACAGCGTCTCCACCCGCTTGTCGCGGATCAGCGCCTGGGACAGCTTCGCATCGCCCTGGATGACGTTGATCATGTCGAAGACGACACGACGTTCCGCACCCATCACGATGTCGAGATTCCGCAACCCGACGTCAAAATCGACGACGACGACGTTCTTGCCCGCTTTAGCCAGGGCCGCGCCCAGGGCTGCCGTGGACGTCGTCTTGCCCACGCCACCCTTGCCCGAGGTCACCACGAGAACTTTGGACATGCCTTTACCCCTATGCGCGTCGGCCGGGCTCAGCTGAAAATTAGCTGATCTCGGTAATGATGATGGACGAGCCTTCAAGGCGCGCCTGAATAGACTTGCCTCGGAAACTATCCATGTCTTCGGCGGTCATGTACAGGCCGTCGATGGAAATCAGTTCGGCGTCGAGCTTCTTGCAGAAAATTCTTGCCTGCTGATTGCCGGTGACGCCAGCAATCGCCCGTCCGCGCAAGACGCCGTAAACATGAATAGATCCGCCGGCCATGATTTCGGCGCCGGACGCGACCGATCCGTTAATGGTCAGATCGCCCTGCGGAAACAGGATCGTCTGACCGGACCGCACTGGTTCATCCAGCACCATCGACGTCGGTTCCGGTGCTGCCGGTTCGTCCGGCGGATCATCCGGCACTTCATATAGTCCGAGCGGCCGTCCGCCGATCAGCGGGCCACCGACGGATTGAACGGCCGGCGTCAGCCCGTCCACACCTTCCGCGCCGATGACGCGAATGCCGCGTGAGCGCAGTTCGTCGAACAGCGTTTCCAGATCGGGGTCGCTGTCCGGAATGCCGGAGAGGTCGACCACGATCGGCCGCCCGGCAAAAAATGTCGCCGAGCGTTCGATTTGCGCGTCCAGTTCGGCCAGCCAGCTGCGCAGCGGCGCATCGGGCGACAGGACGAAGGCCATGAAAGAACGGCCTCGGACACGAAGATTAGGGCGGGTGCGGGATAGCGTTGTCACAGTCGACGGGTATCCTTGGGCCGAGCAAAGGTCAACGACTTTTCGAAACTTCCACTAGATCATGGGGGATAAACTCTAAGACCTCTCCATATCTTGGGGTAACGCCCCGATTCGACCCCGGCTCTTGAGGGCTGGCCGTTTCGCGTTAAGTGGAGATGGCGCACGGGCATCGGGTCCGGGCCAAGATTTGGAGCCTGTCAAACCGATGCCAGCATCCTTGCCGCAAACCGACTCGATTCCGGGTGGGAAACAGCCCTTGCCAGCCGCGACCGTCTTCGCCTGCGTGCTGGGCAATGCGCTCGAATTCTACGATTTCACGACCTATACGTTTTTCGCCCTCGCCATCGGGCGCAGCTTCTTCCCGGCGCATGATCCGGTGGTCTCCCTGCTGATTTCGGTCGCGACCTTCGGCGTCGGTTTCTGCACGCGGCCTCTGGGCGGGCTGGTGATCGGCGCCTTCGCCGACCATGCCGGGCGCAAGCCGGCGATGATGCTGACCATCGGCCTGATGGCGGTCGGCATGCTGATGCTGGCGCTGACGCCACCTTTCGCCGTTATCGGCTATGCCGCGCCCGTCATCGTCGTCGCCGCGCGCCTGCTGCAAGGCTTTGCGCTCGGTGGAGAGGTAGGACCGGCGACCAGCTATCTGATCGAGGTGGCGCCGGACGACCGGCGGGCGCGTCTGGCGTCCTGGCAGATCGCGAGCCAAGGCTGTGCGCTGCTTGCAGCCGGTCTTGTCGGTTTCATCCTTGCCCATTCACTGTCTTCGGAAGCGATGACGGAATGGGGCTGGCGGGTGGCGCTGCTGCTCGGTCTTATCATCATTCCTGGCGGGCTCTATATTCGGAAGAACCTGCCGGAATCGGCGGATGTCAGCGACCGCGCCCGCCGGCAAAGCGCCGCCAGCGTCCTGGGCAATCTGCTGCGCGGCCATCCCTGGCCGCTATTGCTGGGGCTGATCGCCATCATGACCAGCACCGTCTCCACCTATGTCGGTCTTTATATGACGACCTATGGCGAGACGGCGCTGAAGCTGAAAGCGCCGTCCGCGATTACCGCGCCGCTGATCAGCGGCCTGACGACCATCATCTTCGCGCTGATCGGCGGCTGGCTGGCCGACCGCTACGGCCGCCGCGTGGTGATGCTCGCGCCGCGCATCCTGCTCGTCCTCGCAATCTATCCGGCCTTCGTCTTCCTGATCGGCCATCCGTCCATCGTCACCCTGCTGATCACGACCGGCCTGATGTCGGCTCTCGGGTCATTGAGTTCAGCTGGCGTCATCGTCGCGATACCGGAAATGCTGCCGGCCAGCGTTCGCGCCTCGGGCCTCTCGACCGCCTATGCCTTTGCCGTGACGGTTTTCGGCGGCACCACGCAATTCGTGCTGGCCTGGCTGATCGGCGTCAGCGGAGACCCGCTGGCGCCGGCCTGGTACATGGTCGGGTCCGGCATCATCGGCGTTATCGCCATGGCGCTGATGCCGGAGACCAAGGGCCGGCCGCTGCCGCGCGACTAGGCGGCAGCGACCTTCGTGCGCGGAAAGCTGATCCAGGCGAGGCCGTAAAGCCCAATCGCCGCCAGGATCAGCCAGTGGAAGCCAAGCTCGGTCGCGATCAGATTGGCGAGCGGCGTGGCGATGACCGAGAAGGCGCCGTTCAGCGCCCAGGCCCAGGGCAGAAAGCCGGCACTGACTTTGCCGGCCTCGCCCAGACCCATGGGAAAGGGCATGCCCAGCGCCAAAGACAGCGGTGCCAGCAGAATCAGCAGAACAATCAGGCGCAGCGGCATCGGCCAGCCGATGGTGGCCAGCATCACCGCCGGCAGCGCCGCCAGCGTCACGATCAGCAAAGCCAGGATCACGATCCAGGCGGCGCGCAGCCGCAGCTGGGTCGCGGCCATGCTGCCGAGGCCCGAGAAGATCAGCATGCCCGACAGGACCAGCGCGAAGGCGGTGGTGACGTCATCGAGATAGAGGCTGGCCTCGCCGATCAGGGCGATTTCGATGAAGAGATAGCCCAAGCCCAGCGCGGGAAAATACAGCAAGGCGCGGCCGATGGGCGCGCGTTTGCTGCCGATGCGGCGGGGCGCGGCCAGCGGCAGCAGCAGCACGATCAGCGCGACCACGAAAGCCTGTGCCAGCACGGCGATATTGATCAGCGGTCCCAGTTCCTGCTGTGGCAGGATTTCAAGCCGCTTGAGGATGGTGCCCAAGTGATCCAGCCGCAGGATGTCGTAGAACATCGGCCGGTCCAGCGTTGCTGGCCGCAGATCGAATTCCCGCGCCGAATCCGTGGTCTTTCCCTGCATGACGGCAACCGCTTCATCGGCGATCGAATCATCGGCGCTGGCGCCGCTTTCGACCTCGCCTTTGGAGAAGGAGATGGCAGGAAGGTCATTATAGATATCGTCCCGCAGCGCCGCGACATTGATGCCGGGGAAGAAGGAAACGTCGAAAGACCGGTCATCGCAGAATTTGCGCACCGTCTTGATTCGCGCGGCATCGAAGGATGACTTGGCAATCAGAATGCGGACGTTCCAGGCCGAGCGATAGGCGATGACATGCGCCCCTGGGTCGGCCACGCCGGCGGCCAGCAGGCCGGCGCGGATGGTCGCCATTATGCGCAGCGCATAGACCGGAAAATCCCGGATCGAGACGGGGATGGAAATCATGCCCTGGTCGCTCAGCGCCGGGAGATAGCGGGCAATGGCGCCGGAGGTGAAGGCGGTGGCGTCCGCCGGGTCGGCACCCAGGAAATTGTCGGAGAGTTCGATGAGGTCGAAGGCGCCCGGCTTTGCGTCCGACACGAGCGCGAGCGGGCTTTCGCCGCTGATGGTGACACCCGCTTGCGGCGGCTGGTTTTGCAAGGCCGCGCGCAAAACAGGTTCCGGCTCATCCGCCACAACGCTGCCTGCGCCGAGTGCCAGCGCCTGCGCCGCGGCCCAGCCGCCTTCGTCGCCGATGACGAGCACGCGCGGATGGTTCAGCAATTCATAGGGCGCGGCGGCGAGCGTGCCAGGCGCGTAGCCGACATCAAGCTTCGCAGTGCGCGGAACGGCGGCGATGCGGCTGCCGTCACGATAGAGGCCAAGCGTGCGCGGCGGCCCCGGCAGATGCATCATGGCGCTGTCGTTGGAAAGGTCGGTATCCACGCGCTCGGTGAAATCATCCAGCAGCGTATAGACGCCGCGCGGCGACAGGATCTGCTGGCGGATCGTGGCATTCGGCGTGTGCAGCGGGGCAAAGATGGGCTTGAACTGATTGTAGTCGGCGACGTCGCCCGCAATCAGCAAAGCTTCAGCCGCAATCAGGCAAAGCCCTGCTGCCAGAATAGCGCCGAGGCGATGGGGGCCGCGCGGCACGAAAAAGGCCATGGCGGCCAGCGGCAGCAGCAGCGCCGGGATCAGCTTGAAAGGGTGCAGCACGGCCATCAGGCCCAGCACCAGCAGCGCGCCCAGGCCGGCGCCGCAAAGATCGAAAGCATAGACGCGCGTGGTACGTGCGGGCGCGCTGACGAAGCACAGGCTGATGAAAAGGCCGGTCAGGAAAAAGAACGGCAGGAGCTCAAGATAATAAAGGCCGATGAACAGGATCTGCGGCGCGATCGTGACCGGATTCTGCAATTGCAGCGGATTGAAGGGATTGCGGATCGCCGCCGCATAGCCGAAAGCGGCCGACAGGATCAGCAGGGCCGGCAGGACGGCGAAGAGCTTCGCGCTATGCCGTTCCAGCCAGGGTCGCAGCAGCGCGGTTGCGACCCCGCTGAGGGCGAAACCCGCCATCACGATCGAAATGACCCAATAGCCATATTCCGACCAGGAGGCGACGGCGAAGTAGCGCGTCAGCGCGATCTCGATGCCTGTGGAGGCGAGCGAGACAAGAAGCAGGGGCAGCAGGAAGGTCAAATCCAAACTTTCTGGCGCAGGAAATTGGCGAGCACGGTGTTGAAGCGGGTTGCGTCATCCACGAACAAGGCATGGCCGGCGTCGGCGAAGACCACGCTTTCGGCGTCCGGGTCATTGGCGGCAAGATTGGCGGCCTGGCCCGACAGATGCGGCCGCACGACATAGAGGATCGGCACATGCGCGGCATAGACGGCATTGCGCCAGAAGATGCGCGGCACCTGATAGTTCAACAGGGCGCGGGCGGCGGGTTCGGGCGTGATCAGGCAGGTGGCGGTCAGCCGGTTCAGATAGGATTGCGATTGCGGCGTGCGGAACATGCCGCGCACGAAAGCCTTCATCCGCGCCGGATAGGGCAGCGGCCGGTGATAGCGGCCGCGCGGCTCGGGCTCGGCACGCGGCGGCGGATTTTCGCCCACCGAATTGTCGATCAGCACCAGCGCTGACAGGCGCCCGCCGCCATGGGCCGCGACATAGGCCAGGCTGTCCAGCACGCCGAGCGACCAGCCGACGAGCACGACTTTCGGCACGCCGATGGCGGCCAGAAGCTCGGCGATATCCTGCCCACGGCGCTGGGCCGTATAGCCGCTGCTGGGGATTTCGGAATCGCCCTGTCCGCGCGGGTCCAGCGCGATGACGCGGCAATAGCGCGCGAAATAGGTGAGCTGCGGGGAGAAGATCCAGCCCGGCATGGTCCAGCCGGGAATGAAGACCATGACATGATCGGCCCCCGCGCCGCTGGCCGGCATGGCGTCGATATAATGCAGGTTGACGCCGTCGCTGGTGCGGAAGTTTCTGCTAGCGCCCACGAAATTCGGGGCAGCCGATGCCGTGGCGGCGGGCAGCGCGCCAAGTGCGGCCAATCCAGTCAGAAGGAGACGCCTGCCGAGCCTATCCTTGTCATGCGCGGCTTCATGCCGCGCATCTACCCGCTGCGGCGCCATGACGCCGTTTGGGCGCCCTGATGGGTAGATCCCCGGAACAAGCCGAGGGCGGCCCCGTCCGGGGATGACGAGAGAATTGTCCGCGTCCTTCACTGCCCCGTCACCGCCAACGCGACGCGATGGAAGAGCTGGGCCGGCAACGTGCCGCCGGTGCTTGTCTGGCTCATCGGACTATCATTGTCGTTGCCGATCCAGACGCCGATGATCGTGCCGTCGACGCCGCCGATGAACCAGGCGTCGCGGCTTGATTGCGTGGTGCCGGTCTTGCCGCCGACGAAATAGCCGGGCACGGCGGCGGCGGCTCCGGTGCCATAAGCCACAACTGCGCCCAGCATCTGCCGCATCTGGGCCGCCAGATCGCTGCTGATCACGGGCGTGGCCGGGGGCGGGGCGGAAACCAGATCATGCCCGTCGGCGTAAAGCCCGGTGATCCCGTGTGGCACCACGCGTCTGCCGCCGTTGAAGAAGGTGGCATAGGCGCCCGTCATTTCCAGCAGCCCGACGCTGGCGGTGCCCAGCGCCAGCGTCGCGTTGTCCGGCAGTGCGTCGGTGATGCCCAGCCGATGCGCCACGGCACCGACGACGAGCGGGCCGCCCGCCTTCATCAGCAGTCGGGCGGAGACGGTATTGAGCGACAGCGCCAGCCCTTTGGTCATCGTCACTGGCCCCAGAAAGCGCCGCTCGAAATCCTGCGGCGCCCAATTGCCGATGCGGATAGGACCGTCAAGCACCATGTCGTTGGGCTGCATGCCGGCTTCCAGGGCGGCCAGCCAGACGAAGGCCTTGAAGCTTGACCCCGCCTGGCGGCGCGCCAGCACGGCGCGATTGAAGAAGTCATGCCCGCCGCCTGAGCCGCCGACGATGGCGCGCACGGCCCCCGTGGCGGCATCCATCACCACCACGGCACCCTGATGAGCATTCGCGGCGGCACCTGGCCCCGCCAGAATATCGGTCAACGCGGCCTGCGCGGCGGCCTGCAATTTCGGGTCGAAGGTTGTTGCCAGTCGGGAATCGGTATCCGGCGGGATCATCGGCCCGGCCTGCTGCGCCGCCCAGGAGGAGAACCAGTAGTCGCCGCTGACGGCGCGTGGCGCGAAGCTGATGGCGGCGGCCGCCGCCGTCGCCTGATCCTGGGTGATGTAGTTGGAGCGGACCATGGCGGCCAGCACCTCCTTCGTCCGCGCGGTCGCCGCACTTTGGTCAGCCAGCGGATTGAAGCGGGAGGGGGCGCGTGGAAGGCCGGCCAGCATCGCCGCCTGCCACAGGTTCAACTGGCTGGCCGGCACGCCGAAATAGGTCAGCGCCGCCGCATCCATGCCCCAGGCGCCGGCGCCCAGATAGACGCGGTTCAGGTAGATTTCCAGGATTTCGGTCGGCGTGAAGTGATGCGTCAGCCACAGCGTCAGCAGCAGTTCCTGCATCTTGCGGCGGAAGGTGCGGGCATTGCTGAGGAACAGGGTTTTGGCCACCTGCTGGGTCAGCGTCGACCCGCCCTGCACGACATGGCCTGCCAGAAGATCGACCACGGTGGCGCGCGCCATGCCCAGGAAATCGAGCCCGCCATGGTCCCAGAAGCGCCGGTCTTCGACCGCGACCACGGCTTCCGGCAGATAGGCCGGCACGGTCTTGAGCGTCAGCGGCTGGCCGGACAGATCACCGAAATGGGTGAAAAGCCTGCCGTTCATATCCGTCAGCACCAGGGACGGGCGGCGCAAGGTGGCGGTGCCGGCCGAGGGTTTCGGCAGGTCCCAGGTGAACCACAGCAGCAGGATGGCGATGGCCAGGCCGCCCCAGACGCCGATCAGAATGGCCCATTTCAACAAGCGGATGATCAGGCGCGGACTGGGGGCCTTGACCCGGCGGGCGCGGCGCGGCGCGTCCAGCGGCGCCTCATAGTCGATTGCCTCCATGGCCTCGAAGGGGCGCGTCGCGAAGCGCGGCGGCACATAGGGCGTATGGGCATAGGGCGCGGGCACGTACTCTTCCTCGGGCGCAGGGGCCGAGGCGGGTGGGCGCATGGTTCCCGAGTTGAAGTTGAACATGAAGGAAACGCGCTATCACCCGGACGTGCAAAGGGAGAATTGCGACATGCCCCGAATACAGTCAAGAAAAAGCGGGCCTCTTGCCGAAAACGTCACAACCTATCAGCCTGTCGCGGTCATTTGATCGGGAGACGGGCATGAAGGGCATCTATGCGGATGCAAGCGGCGGTCTGGCTGAGGTTTTCGCGAGGGTCTATCGGGCGGATGACCCGCATGTGACGGTGCATGAGCATGACGTGATCGCGCCGGAGCAGATGGCTGGTCTCTATTCCGGCCATGATTTCATGCTCAACGACCATACGTTCCTGCCGACGGATGCGATGGCGCAGGTGGTGGGGCTGAAGCATGTCATCTTCCTCGGCACCGGCGCGCGCTCCTACATGGATGTCGAGGGTATCGAAAGCCTGGGCATCAAAATCCATACCATTCGCGGCTATGGCGACACGGCGGTGGGCGAGCACGCGATTGCCCTGATGTGGGCGGCGGCGCGCAATATCTCGTTCCTCGACCGTAGCGTACGGGCCGGCATCTGGCCGCGCGGCGGCGGCATTCAGCTGACAGGCAGGACGCTGGGCCTGTACGGTTTCGGCGGCATCGCGGCCGAGGTCGCCCGCATCGCGGTCGGCTCCGGCATGCGCGTCATCGCCTGGAATCGCACGCCGCGCAGCTATCCGGGGGTCGAATTCGTCGATCTGCCGACTCTGCTGGCGCAGAGTGACGTGCTGTCGCTGCATCTGCTGCTGACGGATGAGACGCGCCATGCCTTGAGCGCCGAGCGCATCGCGGCGATGAAGCCGGGCGCCATTCTGGTCAATACCGCCCGTGCCGGCGTCGTCGATACGGCAGCGATGATCGCGGCGCTGCAATCGGGCCAGATCAGCCACGCCGCGCTGGACGTCTTCGATACCGAACCGCTGCCGGCGGGGGACGTGCTGACCACCCTGCCGAATGTGACGCTGACCTCCCATGACGCGTTCAACACGCCCGAGGCTTCGGAAAATCTCGTCCGGATGGGGCTGGATATCGCCAAGCGCCTCGCGCAAGGCTAAAGAGGGGAAATGGGGCGCGGCCAGTGGCGGTCGCACCCCGTTATGGATGTGGACGTGGCGGAACCGGTAGACGCAGCAGACTTAAAATCTGCCTCCCAGTAGGGAGTGCGGGTTCGATCCCCGCCGTCCGCACCATCTTTCTTTTCCTCCGAGCAAGCTTGGCTCTCCGGTTGCTATCAGGATCAGCCTATCGCTGGAGCCCTAGTCTAGCTGAAGAGATGCAGCGCCTTCGCTCCCGCATACAGTGCCGAGAGCAAGATGACGGTGCCGGCTATGACCGCAGGTATCTGCCACCATGTTGGCAGCCGACCCACGATCTGACCGGTCAGAAGATCAATTTTGGCAGAAATGGTCGCGACGCCCGTTTCAACCGCGCGCAGGCGCGTATCGACTTGATCGAGCTTGCTTTCCATGCGGTCGATCCGTTTATCGAAGCCATCGACCCGGGCGGTTAAGGCTGCGATTTGCGACATGGCGGTAGAATCATCCTGTTCGCCGCCGTTTGCAAGGACCGATTGATTGCCTGACCCGTCCATGAGACTCCCTCTCTCGGAGGGTCATTTACAAGATAAATAATTCGATATCGATATAATAATTCCTCATATGCGCTGAGGTAGCGCATATGAGGAATTAGAGTTCAGGGCGTCCGGGTGATCGCCCGGCGGCGGGCCGCGCTTTCCAGATGGTCGGTGATGAAGCCATGCGCATGTTTGGCCAGGGCGACATTGTCGTCCCAGGTATTGCGCCAGATGGCGGTGATGATCGACAGATCACGATCGACGACGGCGGAGGAAAAGGATTCGAAGGTCACTGTATCCTTATAGCCATTGTCGAGCAGCGCATCGAACAGCGGCGCATAGACGATGCTGCCGGCACCGAGATAGCCGCGATTGCTTTCGCCGACATGGAAATAGCCCAGCCGGTCGCCGGCCGCGCGAATGGCATCCGCTGGGTTCGCTTCCTCGATATTCATATGGAAGGTATCGAGATGCAAATAGACGTTCGGCTCACCGATCTCCTCGATGAACTGCAAGCCCTGCGCGGTGGTGTTCAAAAGATTGGTCTCGAAACGATTGACGATTTCGAGGTTCAGCGTCACCCCGGCATCGGCCGCGTAGCGCGCCACTTTGCGTAGTGTGTCGATGCTGTTCTGACGCCCCTTTGCGGTCGGCATGGACATGTATTTGCCATGGGCCGAAAACAGGATTCCGCCGAGCTTGGTGGCGCCCAGATCGCGCGCGACGGACACGGCTTCGCGCAGCACGGCCTCGCCCTTCGCGACCGTCGCGGCATCCTCGCTTGACACATCATGCGCCGGCGACAGGCCCATGGTCACGGCAATGCCCATCTGCCGCTCGGACAGGCTTTTCGCGAAAGCCGGAACGTCGAATTTCTGCGGATCGAGGCGCGGGAATTCGATGAGGCTGTAGCCGGTCTCGACCGAGCGATCCAGCGACCGGTTGAGGTCATCCGGTGTCGATCCACCGGACCAGACGAAGGCGTGAATGCCCAATGGATTCATGGACGCAATCTCCCTTGCCGGCTTCATCTGCGCGAGCCGGCCATTCTTGGTTGTTTAGGCGCGGTGATAGCCGCAATCAGGCCCTGAAACGAAAAAGGCCCGGGACATCATCCCGGGCCTCATCCTGAAACGATACTGGCCTAGCCGGCAAGTATGTCTTTCAGCGTGGCAAGTGTGCCTCGGCTGGCGAGCGACTCCCGGTAGTCCTGAAAGGTTTTCACGAAATCCGGGGACGTCTCCATGCCCAGGCCGGCGAAGATCGAAAGGCTCAGGAAGGCCAGTGGGTCAGGGTCTTGCGCCGTCGCGTGGTCGGCGGCCGACAGGCGCGGTTCTGGCGTTGAGAAATGCACGCCCTTGTCGTCCACGCCGCCCAGGCAGAAGGCGAAGCTGGCGACCAGGAAGGCAAGGCGACGGAAATCCCCACCCTGTTCCAGAATGGTGCGGATGGTATCGCCCGAGAAGATGGGGATGCGGGACGCGCCGTCTGTCGCGATGCGAATGGTCTGGTCGCGCGTCGCCGGGTTGGAATAGCGCTCCATCAGCTTGTCGCGATAGCCTTGCAGCGACATGCCGGGGGGCGCCTGCAGCAGCGGAATAACGTCCTTGTTCCAGTAATCGAACAGCAATTGCGCGATCTGCGGGTCGGCTACCGTTTCATGCACCAGCCGGTAGCCGGCATTGGTGCCGGGGAAGGCCAGCATGCTGTGGGAGGAATTGAGCATGCGCAGCTTGATCTGCTCATAGGCCCAGACATCCTCGGTGATCTGCACATCGACCTTTTCCCAGGCCGGACGGCCGAGACGGAACTGATCCTGCACCACCCATTGAATGAAATCCTCGCAGAAGACAGGGATCTCATCCTCGATATCGCTTGCGACATTCAGACGCGTGCGGTCGGCGTCCGAGGTCGCGGGCGTGATGCGATCCACCATGCTGTTCGGAAAATCGACCTCCTGTTCCATCCAGATGGCGAGTTCCGGGTCGCGCGCGCGGGCGAAACCGATGAAAGCGGTTTTGGCGACATGGCCGTTATGGCGCAGGTTGTCGCAGGACTGCACGGTAAAGGCGGGCAGCCCGGCGGCGCGGCGGCGGCTGAGCGCTTCCGCGACATAGCCGAAGGCCGTGCGCGGTGTCGTGGGGTTCGCCAGGTCGTGGACGATGTCCGGCGTGCCAAGCTTAAATTCGTGGGTCTCGTCGTCGATATTGTAGCCGCCTTCCGTCAGCGTCATCGTGACGATGCGGATGGCGGGGTCGCACAGCTTGGCCAAAACCGCTTCCGGATCATCCGGCGCGAACAGATATTCGATGATGGAGCCGATGACGTGGATTTCGGGCTCGCCATGCGGCGGGCAGACGGTGAGGGTGTAAAGCCCGTCCTGTGCCGGAAAGGCGGCGGCCTTCGCCCGCTCGGCGGGCGTATCCATGAGCCCGATGCCGCACAGCGCCCAGTCGTCATGGCCGCCGTCCGCGATCAGCCGGTCCAGATAGACGGCCTGGTGGGCGCGGTGGAAATTGCCCACGCTGAAGTGAACGATGCCGGCTTTCAAGCGCGAGCGGTCATAGCCCGCCCAGTGGACGCCAGGCGGCAATGCGCTCAGCGCGGTATTGCTGAGTTTTATCATGGACTTCTCCCAAAACGGTCCGTCTTTATCCGGCACGCAAAGTCAGGGCCGGTCTTGCCGCCGACCCTTCTCCTCAGCAATACCGTCTCACAGCAGTTTGGAGAAGGTATTGTCATGGATTTAGAGCTCAAAGGACGGCGAGCGATTGTTTGCGCCGCGAGCAAAGGCCTGGGGCGCGCTTGCGCGACGGCTTTGGCCCGCGAAGGCGTGGACGTGACCATTACGGGCCGCAATGCCGAGATGCTCCTTCAGGCGGCGCGGGCAATTGCTCACGAAACGGGCGGCCGCATCGAGATCGCCCCCGGCGATATCACGACCGAGGCCGGTCGCGCGGCGGCGCTGGCCGTCTGCCCCGATCCCGATATTCTGGTGAACAATGCCGGCGGTCCGCCGCCGGGCGATTTCCGCAATTGGGAGCGCGATGACTGGGTGAAGGCGCTGGACGCCAATATGCTGTCGCCCATCGCCATGATGAAGGCGGTGATCGACGGCATGATCGGCCGCCGCTTCGGCCGCATCGTCAATATCACCTCAGGTTCGGTGAAGTCGCCGATCGCGGCGCTGGGCATGAGCAATGGCGCGCGGGCGGGCCTTACCGGCTTCGTGGGCGGCCTGTCCCGTCAGGTGGCCAAGCATAACGTGACCATCAACAATCTGCTGCCCGGTCCCTTCACGACCGACCGTCTGCGCACGACCATGGAAGGCGCGGCCAAGGCCTCTGGCCGGTCGATTGAGGATGAAATGGCGGCGCGCGCGCAGCTGAACCCGACGGGGCGTTTCGGCGAGCCGGAGGAATTCGGCCGTGCCTGCGCTTTCCTCTGCTCGGCCCATGCCGGCTATATCGTCGGGCAAAACCTGCTGCTCGACGGCGGCGCCTTCAACTCGACGATGGGCTGATCTTAAAAAAGGGCGCCCGGTCGGGGCGCCCTTTTTTACTCACGGATTGAAGGACGGCGGATCGCTGGCCGGGAAGCTGTCGGCGCTCTCGGCATCGACATCCTTGTCATCCTTGCCGTCTACGATTTCCTCGGCGCGCAGCCAGAAATCATGTTCCTGGCCCTCAGGATAGCCCGCCTGTTCCCACAGCCCATAGGCTGTCTCCCGAATGCGCTGCAGGCGATCTTCGTCTTGGTCTTGATTGCCGGACATGGACCCGTTTCCCTTTTCCATCGCTGGATAGCGATGGTTTAGAAATCGCGTCGCGTGGCCCCTGCTTCAAGAGAGCCGAGCGGGCGCCGGCACCAATTTCATGAAGGCACACCAGATTGCGAAGCCACAGCAGGCGACGGCGGCGATGCAGCCCACCATCGGCCGCGCCGTGCCATCCGAAATCACGCTCATCAGGGCCGTCGTTATCGAACTCATGGTGAATTCCATGCCGACTGCGAGCGCGGCAGCCGCCCCGGCGGTGGCGCCGAAGGGTTCCATGGCCGTCAGGAAGGCCGGCCCCATGATGAAGGCCAGGCACAGGAACAGCGTGATGGTCAGCGCGATGAAGGGCCAGAGCAGGCTCATGCCTGAGAAGACCAGGACAGCGAGCAGAAGCCCGGCCAAGGCGGAAGCAGCGGTCGCAAAGCCCATCAGGCTGCGGGCGCCGAAACGGCGCATCATCGGCGCGTTGAACTGGCTGAACCCGATCAGCACCATGGCATGAACGGCGAACAGCGCGCCGTAGAGTGTCGGCGCCAGATGGTGCAGCGTCACGAAGACGAAGGGTGAGCCTGAGATGAAGGCGAAAAGCAGGCTTTGCGCACAGCCCGCGATCAGCACCGGCAGGATGAAGATGCGCTGCCGCAGCAGCCGGACATAGGTGCCAAGGATACTCAGCAAACGCCCGCTGACCCGCCGCTCTGGCGGCAGGGTTTCGGGCAGCATGCGCCAGACCATGACGATCACCAGGGCCGCGATCAGGATCAGAAACAGAAAGTTCACGCGCCAGGACAGGTATTGCACCACCAGACCGCCCATGACGGGCGCCAGGATGGGCGAGACGCTGAGTGCGAGCATGGCCAGGGACAGCAGACGGGCGGCATCCGGCCCGGTATATTCGTCGCGCACGACGGCCATGGGAATGACAGCGGTCGCGGCCGCGCCCAGTCCCTGGAAAAAGCGTGACAGGATCAGAAGCTGGATGGAGGGCGCGAATGCCGCGCCGACCGAGGCGATGATGAAAATGACCAGTCCGACATAGGTCGGCCGCTTGCGGCCGAATGTGTCGGACACCGGGCCGTAGATCACCTGGCCCAGTGCCAGCGCCACGAAGAAGCTGGTCATGCTGAGCTGCACGGTGCCGGCATCGGTGTGCAACTGCCGCGCGATTGCCGCGAAGCCCGGGATATACATGTCAATCGCGAAGGCGCCGACGGCAATCGTCAAGCCAAGCACGACCGCCCGGCGATAGAGCGCGGAGCCGGTCATCGTGAAACCTCATTGTCACTGGTCGCGGCAGGGATATGCCGCGATGCAGCAATAAGGGTTTTGACCTAGCCCGTGAAGGCCGCCCGATGCGCGGCCAGACCCTGAATGCCGGGTTTCGCCAGGAACAGCGCTCCCGCCAGCGGTTCCGCTTCTCGCTCATGCGCCGCTGTGGTGATGACCAGCTGGTCCAGTCCTGGACCCGCGAAAGCGCAGGAGGTGACGCGGGAGACGGGAAGGGTAATGGCGCGGTCACGCGTGCCGTCCGGCAGGAAACGGGTGACACGGCCGCCATCCCAATGACAGACCCACAGCCCACCCTCGGCATCGCAGGTCATGCCGTCCGGATAGCCGTCAGCCTCCGTGAAACGGATATGAACGCGCTTGCCCGTCAGGCTGCCGTCATGATGGCGGTCGAAGGCATAGATCGTCCGCGCGGGCGAATCGGTGTGATAGAGCGTGCGGCCGTCAGGGCTGAGGGCAGGGCCGTTGGTGACGGTATAGCCGTGATCGAGATGGGACAGCTGGCCTTCCGTGTTCAAGACGTGGAACTGGCCGTTCGCTGTCGCCTCGGCATCGTCCATGCTGCCGAAATAGACCTGCCCGTCAGGGCCGGCCTTGGCGTCGTTCAGGCGCATGCCGTCCGGAAATACGCCCGGCAAGCGATGGATGATCTCGACGGCCTCGCCGGGGATCAGCCGAGCGACGACGATGCTGCGCTCCAGCCCCACCAGGAAGCGATCGGCATGTGACGTTTCAATGATCCAGCACGGGCCCTGCTCCATCCGCCATTCGGCCTGGGCCGCGCCGGTCAGATCGCAGGACAGAATGCGGCTGCTGCGAATATCCACGAAAAAGACGCGTTCCTGCCGGGCAGACCAGAGCGGGCCTTCGCCCAGCACGGCGCGCACCGGCCAGAGCGGGGTTGCGGCAAGCATGTTCGGGTCTGCGCTCATGGCCTTTTCCTTCGGCAAACAGGGCAGACCGCTGGGCAGCGCCGGTTGGCCTGCTGTTTCTCGATCCGCATCAGCGGGTTATAGGAACCAAGCCGTCCGGGCGATAGCAGGTCTTGCCGGACACAGGATCGGAGCGTCACCATGCCGCCTTCTCCCGCCGCGCTCTTTGCCACTGCCGAGGGCAAAAGGCTGGTCGCCACGCGTACCTCCAAATCCTGGCGGGCCTGGGGGCCATATCTGAGCGAGCGCCAATGGGGCACGGTGCGGGAGGATTACAGCCCGAACGGTGATTCCTGGTCCTATTTCACGCATGATCAGGCCCGCAGCCGCGCCTATCGCTGGGGTGAGGACGGCATTGCCGGCTTCGGTGACCAGAATTTGCACTGGTGCCTGGGCCTTGCCCTGTGGAACGGGCAGGACGCTATTCTGAAAGAACGGCTCTTCGGATTAGCCAATCAGGAAGGCAATCACGGCGAGGACGTCAAGGAACTCTATTACTATATCGACGCTCTGCCGACGCATTCCTACATGCGGATGCTGTATAAATATCCCCAGGCCGCCTATCCTTATGAACGGCTGCTGTCGGAAAATCGCAAGCGCGGCTATGACGATCGGGAATTCGAACTGACGGATACCGGCATCTTCGCCGAGAACCGCTATTTCGATGTCTTCGTCGAATATGCGAAGGCAGCGCCGGACGATATTCTGATGCGGGTGACGATCGCCAATCGCGGTCCGGACGCGGCACCCCTGCATGTTTTGCCGCAGCTATGGGCGCGCAATATCTGGGATTGGACGGCGCGACCTGACCTGCCGGAAATCCGCAGGCTGGCGGATGATGCCGTGTCAGCGACGCATCCCGATATGCCGAAAGACATGCGGCTCGATATCGGGCAGCCGGCTCAGTTGCTGTTCTGCGACAATGAGACCAACCGCGTTCGCATTTACAATGAACCGGCTGCGCCGGGCCCCTTCAAGGACGGCTTTCATGATTATGTCATCGGCGGTCTGACGGATTCCGTGCGGGCCGAAGGCTGGGGCACGAAATGCGCGGCCCATCATGAAATGACGGTGCCGGCCGGGGAGGAGCGGGTGCTGCGCCTGCGCTTCCGCCCCGCAGACAATGCAGCGGCAAGCGCCTTCGTGGATTTCGACGCTATCTTTGCCGCGCGCCGTGCCGAGGCCGACGAATTCTACAATGCCGTCCATGGCAAGGTGACCGACCCGGAACTGCGGCGCGTGCAGCGTCAGGCTTTCGCCGGCATGCTGTGGTCGAAGCAGTTCTACCATTACGACGTGCGCGCCTGGCTGATGGGCGACCCGGCCGAACCCAAGCCGCCGCAAAGCCGCTGGCAGGGCCGCAACGCCGATTGGGTCCATATGTATAACGCCGATATCGTCTCGATGCCGGACAAGTGGGAATACCCGTGGTACGCGTCCTGGGATCTGGCCTTTCACAGTCTGCCGCTGGCGAAGATCGATCCGGAATTCGCCAAGGAGCAGTTGCTGCTGCTTGTCGGCGACAATTACATGCATCCTAACGGCCAGCTGCCGGCTTACGAATATGCCTTCGGCGACGCCAATCCGCCGATCCATGCCTGGGCAACCTGGCGTGTCTTTTCGATCGACCGCGAGATGACCGGCATCGCGGATTACACTTTCCTAAAACGCATGCTGAACAAGCTCATGCTCAATTTCACCTGGTGGGTGAACCGGCGGGATGCCGGCGGCCGCAATATTTTCCAGGGCGGATTCCTCGGCCTCGACAATATCGGCATCTTTGACCGGTCATCGCCGGTGCCGATGGGCGGCACGCTCAGCCAGTCGGATGCCACCGCCTGGATGGCCATGTCGGCGCTGAACCTGATGCGGATATCGATCGAAGTCGCGCTCGTCGACAGCTCCTATCAGGACATGGCGATCAAATATTTTGAACATTTCCTGTATATCGTTGAAGCTGCCGCCAAGCATGGCGGCCTTTGGGACGAGCAGGACGAGTTCTTCTATGACCGCCTGGAACTGGGCGACGGGCAGGAAATTCCCATCCGCGCCCGCACCATCGTCGGGCTGATTCCGCTGTTCGCCGTGGAAGTCGTGCGCCATTCGGACCAGCCGCGTCTGCCGGAAATGGTCGCGCGGATGAAGTGGTTCCTGGAACATCGCCCTGATCTGGCGGCGCTCGTCTCAAATTGGGAGACGCCGGGCTATCAAAGCGTATCCTTGCTTTCCATGTTGCGCGGTCATCGTATGAAATGCCTGCTGCGCCGCATGCTGGCGGAGGATGAGTTTCTGTCGCCCTACGGCGTGCGCTCCGTCTCCCGCGCGCATGAGAAGAAACCCTATGTCTTTGCCTGGGGCGGGCAGGAATTCTCGCTACCCTATTGGCCGGCCGAATCCCATTCCGGCCTGTTCGGCGGCAATTCCAACTGGCGCGGTCCGATCTGGACGCAGATGAACTATCTCATCATCGATAGTCTGCGGCTGTTCCATGCCTATTACGGGGATGAATTTAAAGTTGAATGTCCGGTCGGTTCGGGCATTCAGCTGACACTGGCCGACATTGCCGACGAGCTGGCCCGCCGCGTGGCGGGCCTGTTCCTGGCCGACAAGACCGGCCGCCGTGCAGCGGTCGGCGAATCCGAGCAGGAGCAGACGGATCCGCATTTCCGCGATCTGTCCCTGTTCTACGAATATTTCGATGGCGATACCGGGCGCGGTCTTGGTGCTTCGCACCAAACCGGCTGGACCGGGCTGGTCGCGCTTCTGATAGGTGATATCGCTTGATGACTGAACGACACGAGCCCGGCGCCGTTCCTTTCACGGCCGCAGAGCGCAGCTTCATTCGCCACGAATTGGGGGCGGCCTTCGGCGTGCGGCCGTCGCTGTCGAAAGGCATCCGCATCAATCTCTGGACGAGCGGCGCGCGGCGGGGCGAGCCTAAGATTCCGCCGGTGCTGGCAGCCATGATCGAGCGCGGGCTGATAGATCTGCCGCCGGAAGACCTTGGCCAGCGCGCCTATTTCACCCAGACGGGTCTGGCCGCGCTCAAGCTGCTTTACGAGGACGGACGCTATCTGGACCCCGACCGTTTCGGCCATCTGCGGGAGGAACTGGGCATTCCGGAACCGCCGCTGGGCCTCTGACCGCGCGGCTGGGCGCAGCGCTAGAGCTGCAACGCCGCTGGGCTGCGCGACGCGATGAACAGCCGGACCTCGTCGTTGCGCAGCGGTTTCGAGAAGTAATGACCCTGCACGAACTGGCATTGCTTGCGGCGTAGCGCTTCATATTGGGCAGCGGTCTCCACGCCTTCGGCGACCACATCCAGATGCAGGGCCGTGCTGACGGCCAATAGCGCCGTGACAATGGCGGCGGCGTCAGGCTGCTCCACCATGTCCTGCACGAAAAGCTTGTCGATCTTGATGCCGTCGAAGGGAAAACGGCGCAGATAGCCGAGGCCTGAATGGCCGGTGCCGAAATCATCCAGGCTGAAGCGGATGCCGATAGCGCGCAGCGCGTCCATGGTGCGGCGTACCGTCGGGTTATCCTCAAGCAAACTGGTTTCGGTCACTTCCAGCGTCAGCCGATTGGCCGGCAGTCCGGTGCGGCTGAGGATGGCTCTGACTTCGGTGACCAGCTCCTCGTCATTCATCTGAATGGGTGAAAGATTGACCGCGACATGCGTGCTTGCCGGCCAATTCACGGCTTCCGCGCAGGCCGTTTCCAGCACCCAGCGGCCGATCGGCACGACCAGGCCCAGCTTTTCCATCATGCCCACGAAGTCGATCGGTGGGATGGCACCTTGGACTGGGTGGGTCCACCGCAGCAGCGCTTCGCAACCCACCACCTGCCCTGTCCAGGAGTCCAGAATGGGCTGGTAGGCCAGCGTGAATTGATTGAGCCGCAGCGCCACACGCAGGTCTTGCTCGCGCTCGAAGAGCAGGGCCTGATGCGCCTGCATGGTCGCGTCAAAAACCCGCCACAAGCCGATACCGTCTGTCTTCGCCTGGTAAAGCGCGATATCGGCGTTGCGCAGCAATTCTTCGGCGTTGCGGGCGTGGTCGGGATAATGCGCGATGCCGATCGACAGGCTGACATGGAAGCCTGAGGCGATCATGTCCATCGGCCGCTGCAGGGCGAGCAGAATATCCTTCGCGAGGTCGGAAGCTTTGCGCTGGGTCTTATCCAGCGGCAGGATGACGGCAAATTCGTCGCCGCCCATGCGCGCCACCGTCTCAGCGGCGCTGGTAATGGCGCGCATGCGGCGCCCGACTTCGACCAGGAGTTTGTCGCCGGCCTCGTGGCCGCGCATGTCATTGATGAATTTGAAACGATCGAGATCGATATACAGCAAGGCCAGCCGATGCCCGGTCGCATCGGCCCGCGCGATATCGCGCTCCAGCCTCTCACGGAACAAGGCGCGATTGGCGAGATGGGTCAAAGGATCATGGTGAGCGAGATAGCGGATCCGCGCTTCGGAGCGGCGACGCTCGGTGATGTCGGAATAGGTGCGAATCAGCCCGCCATCCGGCAGCGGCAGCGTCTGCACCTCCAGGATGATGCCATTGGGCCGGTATCGCTCGACAAGGCTCGGTATTCTGGCCCGTAATTGTTGCAGTAGGCGATTGGCGTCGGCCTCGTCGGGATACTCGCCGATGCTGCGGTGATAGGCCAGGACCGTTTCAAGTGCGGGGCGGGATGCCATCAGCCCGGCCGGCAGATCGAGGAGTTCAAGGGCGCGCTGGTTGCAGACCAGGACGTGATCCCTGGGGTCGATCATGACGACGCCGTCGGTGATGTGATCGAGCGTGGTGGATAGGCGCGCTGATTGTTCCGACAGAAGAATTTCCGACTGCTCCAATCGCTTCAGTTGCAGCATGACGGCGCGTAGCAGAAGAAGCGTGCAGAGGATGGCGCAGAGGGCACCGGCAAGGGCCAAAAGCGCCTGTGTCCGCCAGGCGGCCAGCGCGGCCGATTTGGCGATGCTGACATTCACGACCACCGGATAGGCTGCGACAGGGCGAACGGCGACGAGCCTGAGGCCCGGATAGGTCAGTCCCGGGCCATCGAAGGTATGCGCGTTTCCGCTGAAGACGATCCGATCCCATACTTTGCCCAGGCGGGCGGGTCTTTGGCCAATGGCAAGCGGCACGGGGTAGCTTGCCAGGACGATGCCCTGCCGATTGAGCAGGGTTACCGCAAAACGATCCTGATCGACCAGCGAGCGGTAGAAATTTTGGAAATAGCCGAGGCTGACGATGGCGACTACGGCTCCCTTATAGGCGCCGCGGTCGTCGTTGATGCGATGCGCCGCATACATCACCCAGTCCTGAGCGTGATCATTCCAGAATGGCGCACCAATGAACATATGATCGTCGTTATTGGTGCGCAAATAAGCTAGGCGTCCATCCTGACCAGGCTTTATTCCGGCCGGCCAGTTTTGGGTATGATCGAGGATGGCGCCCTGCGCGTCGATGATGGCAAATCCATCGGTTTGGGGAAGGGCATCATCCCGTAAATCACTTTGAATTTGCGAATGCGGATTTTGGAGCGTCGGAGCCGGCCGTGAGTCGATTAAATGCCGATTCGTAATCTCATTGCGCAGATTCGTCAGGATCAGATCGACCCCTTGAAGCCCACTGGTCAATTGGTCGCCGACGACGAAGCTGATCCGCGCCATATCATGGCGTTGTTCGTCGAGCGTGGAATAGCGCATGCTGACAATGGCAAAGCCGATCATGGCCGTCATGGCAAGCAAAAGAACCGCGCCGGACAGCAGGAGCCTGCGGCTGGCGCGTGATAGGCCCGACCAGACATTTGGGCCGCGCACGGTTCTCTTCACCAAAGACGTCGTTCTCCGTCAGCTTTAGTCAATCATTCGAAACGACTGGATGCAATGCATCTGTCATCGTCTTGATGAGATGGCCTGGCTGGTTTTTCGCCGAGCGCTCCCGCGCTTCCGTCAGAGACGGCGCTGTTGTCTTCTGTTCGGTAAATTTTGCGCATTATCGAGAGATACAAGTGGCCCATCACGATGCTGTGTGGCCGGTCAGTGGCTCCAGGCCGCGTTTGCGTGGTTTTGGCAGATTTCTCCGCTGCTTAGGGCAATTGGCGCGGCTTGGTACGGGTTCGGATCGCAGGCCGCATGATTGTTATAAGATGGAATTGCTTGTTGAAGGCTGAAGGCTCAGCCCAAGATCCCTTATCTCTCGGGAGAGGCCATTCCTCCAGTTTGGGCAGGGCGGCCCAACACAAGGCGATCCTCCCTAACTGTAGCGGTCCGAAGAGCTTACGCACGCTGCGGCATGGGCAAAGGCAGGTCTCCGAAGTTAAAGTGCCTAAGGATCGCCACCGCCGACTTATCGGTTGCAGAATGCTTCCCCGAACGGAGAAGCAAAGCCGCACATGGAAGCCCTGCTTCCGGCGCGTTTCGGGTTAAAAAATCAATTAATTCAAGGCTTTGTTACGGATGAATGGCGGTTTTAGAAAACTCCATGCTTCCATGCGCCCAATGGGGGTTTCGCCGCTCTCAGAGGTAACTAGATCAGTCGTGACACCCGACCGCATGTGGCGATGGGCTGCGTCGATGCTGACAGAAGGTCTATTTCTGAATGGATGTCAGGACGATGCTGCTGCTGGCGCCACTCGCCGTTTTTATCGGCGGCGCTGTCGTGTGGATCTGGACAAACAAGCTCTGAGCCGGAAATGCGTACAACCAAACGCTGGATTTATGTCGCGTCCATTGCAGCCATCAGCGGCTTCATCGCCTTTGTGCTCATGCATATGAGCGGGCTGGCCGCGTGATGCTCCATCATTCTCTGGACTGAAAACTCCGGCGCCGCTCAATAGCGGCGCTGGACGTGTTCCGAGCGGCTGGCGATGAAGGAAATCGCAATCGGGTCACCGTGCCGATGTCCGTGCTGGTCCATCGGCAGCACGTCCACGATGCGCTGCCGCACATCGGCAATCAAATCTTCCATCGTCGGCGCTTGAACGGCCAACTGCGGCAGTTCATCGCTGCCGCCATGCCACATGCGACTATCGGCGTCCCAAAAGGCCTTGATCTGATACATGGGCCTATCCCCCTGGGCCGGCTCTTGAACGGCCAGCCTCAGCATCAAGATTGCGCCGCTCCGCTCCGCTTTGGCAAGTTACGGAAATGATAAAGCGATAGGCGCAGACTTCACATTTTTAGACCGGCCGCGCGCTTTCTGAATATTTGTCGTCAGAATTTGGGTTTTTCTCAACAGACGGTAATGAAGCGCAAACTAGTCTGCGCCGGAGTCGTCATTGGTTTCGGCGACGAAAAGCCTGGTCGTGCCGGGCTCAAATCCCAGATGGATCGTTTCACCCAAAGCGGGCGGCATCGCGCCGCGATGCGGCAGATCGAGATTGACGATCGTGTCATCCGGCAGGCGCAGCTGAAGCCGCTCCACAAGACCAAGAAAAATCCGGCTTTCCACGCGGGCCGGGAGGGAGTGACCGGGCTTGGCCTCGGGCAACAGCAGCAGCCGCTCGGGGCGCACGCAGAGCAGAAGGTTCTGCGTGGCCGGCACGCTGCCACCCGCGATATCCAACGACAGGCTGGTTCCACCGATAGCGAGCGTCACCGCATGATCGCGGCGCTCGGCCAGGCGGCAGGGAATGAGATTCGCCGCCCCCAGAAAGCGCGCCACGAAAGGCGAGGCGGGGCTGTCGTAAAGCTCTGCGGGCGTGCCGATCTGCGCGATGACGCCGTGGTTCATGACGACGATACGGTCTGCGAGCGTCAGCGCTTCGGACTGGTCATGCGTCACGATGATGAAAGTGAGGCCAAGCCGCGCCTGGATCTGCTTCAGCTCGATCTGCATCTGCTGGCGCAGATGGGCGTCCAGCGCCGACAGCGGTTCGTCCAGCAGCAGCACTTCCGGCGCGCGCGCCAGGGCACGGGCGAGCGCCACGCGCTGGCGCTGGCCGCCGGACAGCTGGGCCGGGCTGCGACCGGCCTTGTCGCCCAGGCCCACCATGGTCAGCAGCTCAGTCACACGGGTCTTGATTTCGGCGCGCGGACGGCGCGCGACGGACAGGCCGAAGCCGACATTCTCGGCGACGGTCATATGCGGAAACAGCGCATAATCCTGGAAGACCGTATTCACCGGCCGGCGATAGGGCGGGTCCGCTTTGATGTCTCGCCCGTGCAGAAGAATGTCGCCTTTGGTCGGCGCCTCGAAGCCGGCGATCATGCGGAGCGTCGTCGTCTTGCCGCAGCCGGAGGGGCCGAGCAGAGCGAGAAACTCGCCCTGCCGGACCGACAGATCCATGGTCTGAACCGCACGTGACGCGCCGTAGAATTTTTCGACGCCGCGCAGTTCGATAATCGGCGCGGCGTCGCTGGCGGACGGAACGAGCATGCCGTCAGCCACCTTCCTTGACCCGGGCATAGGCCGCGGCAATCGCCTGCGGGTTCTTCATCGCCGAGGTGAAGACGGTGTCTTTCAGCTCCGTCGCAGGGTCGGCCGGCAGCGCGAACTTCGCCTTCACGTCGGCCGGCACCTTGTCATAGGCTTCCGAATTGGCGGTGCCGTAGGAATAGTTCGTCACCAGGGCTTCGCCGGCGTCGTCCGCCAGGCGGGCATTGATGAAGTCATAGACCTTGTCCATGTCATGGGCGCCTTTCAGCACGACCATGCCGCAGGCCCAGGTCAGCATCTTTTCCTTCGGATGCATGAAGGCGACCGGCACATGCTGCTTGATCAGATCGGCGTAGGAGGCGTTCCAGGTCATGGCGGCGACCAGCTCGCCCGACGCCAAAGCCTGTTCGACTGAGGTCATGTCTGTCGTATACATGCGCATGAGCGGGCGCTGTTCGCGCAGCTTGGCCGAAACCTTCTTGATATCGGCGGCACTTTCGTTGAACGGATCGACACCCGCCATGATGGCGCCGACGATCCAGGTGTCATGCACGGCGTCGATGGTCGCAAGCTTGCCGGAATAGGCCTTGTCCCACAGCAGGCCCCAGCTCATGTCGGGATTCTTCACCAGATCGGTGCGGTAGAGGATGGAGGTATTGCCCCAGTCCCACGGCACCATCCAGACTTTACCGTCTGCTTGCACCCCCGGCATATTGCGGAAGATCGGATAGATCTTGTCCCAGTTCGGAATGCGGCTGGTATCGATCGGTTGCAGCAGGCCCGCCTTCCGCCACTGCGGCAGCTTGTCCACGCAGGGATGCGCGATATCCGGGTGGAAGCCGGCGCGGACCTTGGCGAAAGCCTCGTCATCGTCGCCGAAGACGCTGATGTTCAGCCCCTCGGGATGTTCCTTCAGATAGGCTTCGTGGAAGGCCGGAAGCTCGTAACCGTCCCAGGTGTAATAGGTGATCTTGTCCTGTGCCTGCGCGCGCTGCGGCGCCAGCAGGGCCGCCGTGCAGAGGCCGGCCAGCGCCAAAGTGCCGAGCAATCCGCGGCGGAAGGATCGGGCGAGGATGTTTCTCATACGCAATCTCCTTTTATGTAATGGGGTGTCAGGCGGATTGCGCCGCACCGCGGCGGCGAAGGAACTCGGCGCAGAGGACAAGCGCGCCCGAGCAGATCAGGATCAGGGTGCCGAGGCCTAAGAGCTGCGGCAGCTGTTCCGGAAAGCGGAGATGGTCCCAAATATAAAGAGGCAGGGTTTCCTGCGTGCCGACTAGGAAGAAGCTGACGATGAATTCGTCGATCGAGGTCGTGAAGCTCAGGATCAGGCAGGAGAGGAAGCCGGGCAAAGCCAGGGGCAGGGAGACGCGGCGGAACGTCGTCCAGGGCGTGGCGCCCAGGTCCATCGCGGCTTCGTCGATCGACGCGCTTGTGCTGGCAAAGCGGCCACGCATGATCACGATGGTCAGAGGCAGGCAGACGGCGATATGGCCGATGGTGACGGCGGTGAGCGACGGACCGATGCCGATGAGATTGACGACCATGAGCAAGGCGATGCCGAGGATGATGCCGGGAATGAACAGCGGCAGCACGGCAAGGCCGGTGACAGGCCGCGTCAGAAAGCCGCGTCCGCGGGTTAGCGCATAGGCTGTCAGCGTGCCGGCCGAGGTCGCGGCGACGGAGGCGATGATCGCCACCTGTAGGCTGTTGAACAGCGCTGCATGCAGGCTCCGGTCTTGGAACAACTGTTTATACCAATGGAGCGTGAAGCCCCGCAGCGGGAAAGCGACGGCGACCGCATTGTTCAAGGAAAACAGCGGCAGCATCAGGATCGGTGCATAGAGAAAGCACAGATAGAGAAGCGCATAGGCCTTCAGAAGTCTCGGCTGCTTGTCCATCATGCGCGCTTGATCCACAGACGGCGTCCAAAGCGGCTCAGACCGTAGACGAGGCCCAGCGTCGCCATGACGATGACGGCCATGGCGGCGCCGCCGGGCCAGTTCGCGGCCTCTCCGAACTGGTCCTGGATGAGATTGCCAAGCATGGTGCTGGACGGGCCGCCGACCAGAATGGGTGTTGCGTAGTCACCTAATGTCGGCACGAAGACGAGAACGAAGGCGGCGATCACGCCAGGCAAAGACAGGGGCAGGATAATGCGCCGAAAGACGGTGAAGGGCGCAGCGCCCAGGTCTAGCCCGGCTTCAGCCAGTTTTTTGTCGATGGCCGACAGGCTCACATAGATCGGCAGGATGGCGAAGGCGGCATAGGCGTGGGACAGGGTTATCACCACGGCCTTCGGATTATAGAGCAGGCTGGTGAAGGGCGCGCCGGGGAAATGGATCGCCATCAGGCCGGAATTCAGAATGCCATTATAGCCCAGGATGACACGCCAAGCGAAAACCCGCAGCAGATAGCTTGTCCAAAACGGAAGGGTAATCAGGGTCAGCCAAAGACTGCGATGCGCGCCACCGAAGAAGGTGATGAAATAGGCGGCCGGATAGGCAAGACCGACGGTGGCCGCCGCCGCAAGCCCGGCGATGACGATCGAGCGCAGAAAAATCTTGAAGAACAGGGGATCGGTCAAAGCATCGGTGAAATTGCTGGTGGTGAAGGCAGCGGCCAGAAGATCGCCGTCATTGACGCGCAGGCTCATGACCAGAACCAGGCCGAGCGCGAACAGCACGCCGGTCAAAGCGATCAGGCCGGCGGGGAGATTGACCCAATATTCAAAAGGGCTGCGGCGGCGCATTCTTCGCTTCCTCGAAAGGCGGCTTGGCCCGGCCTTCGGCAAAAGCTTCTTTCACTCTTTTGAAAATGTCAAAATTATTTTTAGTGGAATGTGCGATTTTGGAGAAAATTATTCATTTTATTGAAAATTTGACTTAAATTTCAATCATCCGCACAATGCGCGATATTTGGCGGCGGCGCGATTTGGCAGCAAGGACGGTGGTTCAGTGACGGAAGCGGCTGATCTCTGGCTTGGCATGCAGATTCGCGACCTGCGGAAAACCAATCGCTTCTCCCTGCAGCATCTGGCCGACAAATCCGGCCTGTCGGTCGGGCTGCTCAGCCAGATCGAACGCGGGCTGACCTCGCCGTCCATCCGCTCGTTACGCCAGCTCAGCGAAGCGCTGGGCGTCACGCCGGCCCGGTTCTTCCATCAGGAAACGCCACCGCCGCCAGCCGAAATCGGCCGCATCGTCCGCCGCGGCAAGGGGCGTCAGCTGCGGCTTTCCGGCAATGGCGTCGCGAAATGGCTGATGACGCCCGATCTGTCGGGAGAGCTGGAAATGCTGCTGGTGGAAATCGCGCCCGGCGGTAAATCCGGCAACGAGCTCTATACCCATAAGGGCGAGGAATGCGGCTACGTCATCAGCGGCGCCATGCAGATCTGGATTGATGAGGAAAGCTTCCTGCTCCGCGAGGGAGACAGTTTCCGCTTCAAAAGTACGACACCACATCGGTTTGAGAGCGCATCCGATGGTATGACGCTTGTGTTGTGGGTGATCACCCCGCCGCTTTACTAGGCGGCCAAGCGATCATCGGGCGAGGGCGGAGGTCGGTGGTGCTGACGATGCTGGATTGTCTCTGGCTGGTCGGGCAGGTGTTCCTGCCCTGGCGGTCTGACCCTGATGGCGGACCGGATGAGAATTCGGTCAGTGGGCGTGGCATCCTGGCGGCGCTGATCCTGCTGGCGGCGCTGATCTTCATCAGCCTGCATATCATCACGGCCCTGAGGGCGACGGACGCTTTGCAGGATTGTGCGATGCAGGGCAGGACCAATTGCGTCCCGCCGATCCGGGCTGCTTCGCCTTAAGAGTCACCGGTGGCGGATTGTGGGGCCTGTGCCAAAGGTCTAAGTCCGCCGCATGAGCACTCAACCCGACGCTTGCCCCCAATGCACAATGACCGAGATCCATCGGCAGGGTGCGTACCATGTCTGCGACACTTGCGGCTATGAATGGCCCTTCGAGAGGGCTGAGGAGGGCGCCGGCGACGAGGTGGTGCGGGACGCCAATGGCGTCGCCCTCGCCAGTGGCGATACCGTCACCGTCATCAAGGACCTCAAGGTCAAAGGGGCGTCGACGGTGCTGAAGGTCGGAACCAAGCTCAAGAATATTCGCGTCGGCAGCGGTGACCATGCGGTGGAAGCCGGTGGCGTCATGCTGCGCGCGGAATTTTTGCGAAAGGTCTGAAGCGGCTATCGTATCGCGTCGCGGCAGATCATGGCCGTGACGCGCCGCGCCATCCTTTGCATAAGGCAATGATAGACAGGGTCTGATCGACCCTGCTGTGCCATGCCACATTCAAATTTTCAGAAAGGTGGCGCACCCGAGAGGACTCGAACCTCTAACCCCCAGATTCGTAGTCTGGTGCTCTATCCAATTGAGCTACGGGTGCAACTGCCGTGGGCGGGGATTTACCGAAAGGGCGGGGGTCCTGCAACCCCCAGTGTCATAAAAAAGACCCCCACCAGACGCAGGTCAGGCCGCCAGCCTTTCCAGCTCGCGCATAACGGCCGTCCCCATCTCCTGCGTCGTCACGCGCGTCTTACCGTCCTGCATGATATCCGGCGTGCGCAGCCCCTGTTCCAGCACCGACAGGCAGGCTTTTTCGACCAGCGCCGCCTCTTCCTTCATATCGAAGGAATAGCGCAGCAGCATGGCCAGGCTGAAGGTTTGGGCCAGCGGATTGGCGACGCCTTTGCCGGCGATATCCGGGGCCGAGCCGTGGATGGGCTCATACAGCGACAGGCGGCGGCCGGAACTGTCCGGCGCCCCGAGAGTCGCCGATGGCAGCATGCCCAGAGAGCCCGTGCACATCGAGGCCAGATCGGACAGCAGATCGCCGAAGAGATTGCCGGTGACGATGACATCGAACTGCCGCGGGTTGCGCACCAGCTGCATGGCGCAGTTATCGGCATACATATGGGACAGGGCGACATCGGCGTATTCCGCCGCGCCTAGCGCCGTCACGGTTTGGCGCCACAGCAGGCCGCTCTCCATGACATTGGCCTTCTCCACGCTGCAGACCCGGCCCTGGCGCTGGCGCGCGAGGTCGAAGGCGACGCGGGCCACCCGCTCGATCTCGCTCGTCGTGTAGACTTCGGTATTGATGCCGCGCTTCTGCCCATCCGGCAGGGTTTCGATGCCGCGCGGCTCGCCGAAATAGATGCCGCCCGTGGCTTCGCGCACGATCATGATGTCGAGGCCGCGCACCACATCGGGCTTCAGCGTGCTGGCCTCGATCAGCGGGTCCAGCACCGTCGCCGGGCGCAGATTGGCGAAAAGGCCAAGCTCGCGGCGCAGCGTCAGGATCGCGACCTCGGGGCGCACGTCGAAGCCGACCTTGTCCCATTTCGGGCCGCCGACGGCGCCGAACAGCACCGCATCGCTGCCCTTGGCGCGGGCCACGACGTCGGGCGTGATCGGCAGGCCGGTCGCGTCGATGGACGCGCCGCCGACCAGGCCTTCGCTCATGTCAAAGCTGGCGATGCGCTTCTTGTCGAAGAATTCAAGAACCTTCGTCACTTCCTGCATGACCTCGGGGCCGATGCCGTCACCAGGCAGCAGCAGGAGTTTTTTATTGGCGGGCATGGTGCGCCTCTCTGTCGGATCGGGAAGAATGGCGCGGTGCGCCAACGAAAACCCCGGCCGCGATGGGCCGGGGTGGGGCAGGCGTCAGAGGCTGATGGACGGCATCCAGGGCTTCGCCGTGTGGCGCGCCGTCTCATAGGTCGCGATCTCAGCCGTGCGCGCCAGAGTCTGGCCGATCTCATCCAGACCGTTCAGCAGCATGTGGCGGCGGAAGTGATCGACGGAGAAGGGAATCTCCGCGCCGGACGGACGGACAACGACCTGCCGCTCCAGATCGACCGTGATGCGGGCATTGGCGCCAAGCTTGGCGTCCTCCATCAGCTGATCGCAGACCGAGCGCGGCAGGACCACGGGCAGGATGCCGTTCTTGAAGCAATTGCCGTGGAAGATATCGGCGAAGCTCGGCGCGATGACCGAGCGGATGCCGAAATCGAGCAAGGCCCAGGGCGCATGTTCGCGCGACGATCCGCAGCCGAAATTCTCATGTGCGATCATGATCTCGGCGGCGCGGTAGGGTTCGCGGTTCAGCACGAAATCCGGCCGCTCCTGGTCCTGGTCGTCATAGCGGTGGCCGGCAAGCAGGTGCTTGCCCAGGCCCGAGCGCTTGATGGTCTTGAGGAAGCGCGCGGGAATGATCTGGTCGGTATCGACATTGGCCATCGGCAGGGGTGCCGCGATGGCGGTCAGAACGGTAAAGGGCTGCATCTTAGACAAGCTCCCGGATATCGGTCAGGCGGCCGGTGACGGCAGCGGCAGCGGCCATTGCCGGGGAGAGCAGGTGCGTGCGCCCGCCCTTGCCCTGTCGGCCCTCGAAATTGCGGTTGGACGTGCTGGCGCAGCGTTCGCCGGGTTGCAGCTTGTCCGGGTTCATGGCCAGGCACATGGAGCAGCCGGGTTCACGCCATTCGAAACCGGCCTCCAGGAAGACTTCGGCCAGACCCTCCGCTTCCGCCTGTGTTTTGACCAGACCGGAGCCTGGCACGACGAGGGCACGGACATTGGGGGCCACATGACGGCCACGGGCAACGGCGGCGGCCGCGCGCATATCCTCGATGCGGGCATTGGTGCAGCTGCCGATGAAAACCACGTCGACGGGGATGTCGGTCAGCTTGGTGCCGGCCGTCAGGCCCATATAGTCCAGCGCCCGCTGCATCTGCACGCGCTCGGCCTCGTCCTGCACTTCGTCCGGGTTGGGGACGATGCCGGTGATGGGCAGCACGGCCTCGGGATTGGTGCCCCATGTCACCATGGGCTGAATCTCGGCGCCGTCGATCCGCACAACCGTGTCGTAATGCGCGCCGGGGTCGGAGGGCAGGGTCTTCCAATAGGCCACCGCGCGGTCGAAATCCTCGCCCTGGGGGGCGAAGGGACGGCCCTTGATATAGGCGAAGGTGGTCTCGTCCGGCGCGATGAGGCCGGCGCGGGCGCCGCCCTCGATCGACATATTGCAGACGGTCAGGCGGCCCGCCATGTCGAGATTGCGGATAACCTCGCCTGCGAATTCGATGACATGACCGGTGCCGCCGGCGGTGCCGATTTTACCGATAATGGCGAGCACCACATCCTTCGCCGTGCAGCCGGCGGGCAGGGTGCCGTTCACTTCCACCAGCATGTTCTTGGCCGGCTTTTGCAGCAGCGTCTGGGTGGCCAGCACATGCTCGACTTCGGAGGTGCCGATGCCGACGGCCCAGGCACCCATGGCGCCATGGGTGGAGGTATGGCTGTCGCCGCAGACGATGGTCATGCCCGGCAGGCTGATGCCCTGCTCGGGGCCGACGATATGCACGATGCCCTGGCGTTCATCCAGAATATCGAAGAAGGGCACGCCGAATTCGCGCACGTTGTCCTGCAACGTCTCGACCTGCAGGCGGCTTTCCGGCTCCTTGATGCCTTCACGGCGCCCGCTGGTCGGCACGTTATGGTCGACGGTCGCAATGGTATTGCCGGGCGCATGAACGCGGCGGCCAGCCGCGCGCAGGCCTTCGAAAGCCTGCGGGCTGGTAACCTCATGGACGAGGTGCCGGTCGATATAAAGGAGAGCGGTGCCATCCTCGAGCTGCTCGACGACATGATCAGCCCAGATCTTGTCGAATAGCGTGCGAGGGCGGATGGCAGACATATTCACTCTCCTAAATCTCGGTTCTGGGAAAGAACCGGACGCGCCAACGGGCGCGCCCGGTAATTAATGGGACAGCGCGCCCGAATCTGCCAGGACCGTGAACGTCAGGGCCGGCCTGCTCTGAGGGCAGGCCGGCTTTTAATCAGCTGGCGCTAGCCGCCTTGTCCTCGGACTTCGCGGTGGCGGTCAGATCACGCGGGCGCTCGGCGATACGGGCGGACTTGCCGCTACGATCACGGAGGTAATACAGCTTCGCGCGGCGGACCTTGCCGCGACGGACGACGGCGATTTCGGCGATGGCCGGGGAATAGAGCGGGAACACGCGCTCAACACCTTCGCCGTAGCTGATCTTGCGCACGGTGAAGTTGCTGTTCAGGCCCTTGTTCGAACGCGCGATGCAGACGCCTTCGAAAGCCTGGGTGCGGGTACGCTCGCCTTCCACAACGCGGACGGAAACGCGCAGCGTGTCACCAGCTTCGAATTCCGGCACGGCACGGGCGGCGGCGAGGCGAGCAACCTGCTCTGCCTCAATGGTCTGAATAAGGTTCATGGGAAAAATCCTCTCGTAAAGCGGCTTTTAGGGTCCGGCCGAGGCCGTTGCAACAGATCCAGTCATGTCCTGGGGGGATTGGCGCCCAGATATGCGTCGGGAGAGATGGGCCGCCCATAAATCGGGGCGGCGCAATCGGGTCGCGTCCTCCGCCTGCGTCCGGCGCCAGGCGCGGATCGCGCCATGATCGCCTGAGAGCAGAACGGGGGGCACGGGGCGGCCATCCCACTCGGCCGGCCGCGTATAATGCGGGTATTCCAGCAGACCGCCGGCGAAGCTTTCTTCCTCGGCGCTCTCGGCCCCACCCATCACGCCGGGCAGAAGACGCAGGCAGGCGTCCAGCAACACCAGTGCAGCCGGCTCTCCACCCGACAGCACATAGTCGCCGACGCTGATTTCCTCGGCACCGGACGCTTCGATGATCCGCTGGTCCAGACCTTCATACCGCCCACAGAGCAGCATCAGACCGGGACCGGCGGCAAAGCGCTCGGCATCCGCCTGGGTAAACAGGCGGCCGCGCGGCGTCAGATAAACCAACGGGCGCGGATCACCGGCTGGCCGGTGGGACGCGATGGCGTCGGCGATCACATCCGGGCGCATCACCATGCCGGCGCCACCGCCGAAGGGCGTGTCGTCGACATTGCGATGACGGCCGAGGCCATGGGCACGGATGTCATGCGCGTCCAGGTTCCAGAGACCCTCGTCCCGCGCGCGCCCGGCCAAGGACAGGCCGAGCGGACCGGGAAACATCTCCGGAAACAGGGTCAGGACGGTCGCATGCCACGTCATGCGTCCACCTCGGCGTTTCCGCCCTGGGCTGCGCCGTTCTGTTCTTCCCCATCGGTCGCTTCCGGCGGATCGACCACGATGCGGCCTCCCCGGACATCGACCACCGGCACAGCGCGTGCCGTGAAGGGAATGATCAGCGGGGCGCCCCGCGTCAGCGTGATTTCCAGGCTGGTGCCCGCGCCATAGTCATGGACGAGGGCGACGGTGCCGATCACGCGGCCGGACTGATCCTCTGCCTTCAGACCGATCAGATCGGTCAGGTAATACTCGTCCTCATCCGCCGGCGGCAAAGCGTCGCGCGACACATAAAGGCGGGTATTGGTGAGCGCAGCCGCGGCTTCCCGGTCGGAGACCGGAACGTCGCGGCCGTTCACGCGCTGGAACAGGCGAGCAACGCCTTCCCGCTCCCAGGCGAGCTTAAACTCACGGCCGCGATCATCCGACAGCACCCCGTAATCGGCGAGGTCGTCGGGATCGGCCGTATAGCTCTGGACATGCACAAGCCCCCGCACGCCGTGCGGCCGGCCGATGACGCCCATCAAGATGCGCTCGTCAGACAAGAACGATCTGCCTCGGTCCGGTTAGGGTCTTAAGCCCCGGAGACGGCGGCAGCGGCGGCGGCGGCAGCCTTGGCGCGCTCCTGGGCCTTCTTCTTCGGCGCGGACTGCTGCGGCTGCTCGGTATAGGCCGGCATCGGCGCCAGGCCGGCCTTGCCCAGGAAGCGGGCAACGCGGTCGGTGGCGGTCGCGCCGTTGCTCAGCCAATGCGTGATGCGGTCATCCTTCAGGCGCACGCGCTCAGCATGGTCGGCCGGCAGCATCGGGTTGTAGCTGCCCACCTTCTCGATGAAACGGCCGTCGCGGGGGCTGCGGCTGTCGGCGATCACGATGTGATAGAAGGGGCGCTTGTGGGCGCCGGCGCGGGCCAGCCTGATCTTCACGGACATAGTAAGTCGGTCTCCACTGGTGGTTGGTACTGCCTGCCCGGCATCTGGCCGGTGGGGCAAAGGTTGAAACTGTTTTTAGAAGGGCCGCCGGCCGCCGGGCTTGCCCATGCCGCCACCGCCCATACCGCCCATCAGGGCGCCAAGGCCGCCGCGCATCATGCCCTTCTGGCCGAGCTTGTTCATGCGCTTCATCATCGTCGACATCTGCTCGAACTGCTTCAGAAGCTGGTTCACTTCCTGAACCGTCATGCCGCAGCCGGCCGCGATTCGCTTCTTGCGGCTGGCCTTGATGATGTCGGGATCGCGGCGCTCGGCGACGGTCATCGAGCTTATGATCGCGGCCTGCCGCTTCAGGATTTTGGTATCGAGATTGGCGCCGTTGAGCTGTTCCTTGATCTTGCCCATGCCCGGCAGCATGCCGAGGATGCCCGAGATCGAGCCCATCTTGCCGATCTGCTTTAACTGGCTGGCATAGTCTTCCAGGTCGAACTTGCCCTTCGCCATCTTGACGGCAAGCTTTTCGGCCTCTTCGCGGTCGATCGTTTCGGCCGCTTTTTCGACCAGGCTGACGATATCGCCCATGCCCAGGATGCGGCTGGCGATACGTTCCGGATGGAAGGGCTCCATCGCGTCGAGCTTTTCGCCGGAACCCGTCAGCTTGATCGGCGCGCCGGTAATGGCGCGCATGGACAGCGCGGCACCGCCGCGGGCATCGCCGTCCATGCGGGTCATGACGATGCCGGTGACGCCCAAAGCCTCGTTAAAGGCGCGGGCGGTATTCACCGCGTCCTGGCCGGTCATGGCATCGACCACCAGCAGCGTCTCGGCCGGGTTGGTGGCCGCGCGGATCGCTTTGACCTCATCCATCAGCTCTTCGTCGATCGACAGGCGACCGGCGGTATCGAGGATAACGATGTCGAAGCCTTCGCGGCGGCCGGCATCCATGGCGCGCGTGGCGATCTGCACCGGCGTCTGGCCCTGGACGATGGGCAGCGAGGACACTTCGGCACGTTCGGCCAGCTGCGCCAGCTGTAGCTGGGCGGCCGGGCGCTGCGTATCGAGGCTGGCCAGCAGCACGCGCTTGCGCTCCTTGGTGCGGAGCATCAGCGCGATCTTGCCGGCGGTCGTGGTTTTGCCGGAGCCCTGCAGGCCGACCATGAGGACGGGTACCGGGGCCGGGACATTGATATTGAGCGGAACGGCGCCTTCGCCGCCCAGCTGTTCGATCAGGACGTCATTGACGATCTTGATGACCTGCTGGCCGGGGGAGACGGCGCGCAGCACTTCCACGCCTACCGCGCGGTCCCGCACCTTGGTGACGAAGTCCTTCACCACCGGCAGGGCGACGTCGGCCTCCAGCAGTGCCAGGCGCACTTCGCGCATGGCCTCCAGAACGTCCGTCTCGCTCAGCGCACCCCGGCCACGCAGCCGGTCGAAGACTGAGGAGAGTCGATTGGAGAGGCTTTCGAACATCCGACTTCCCAAAACAAAGCGCGCCGCTGCGCGAACACTCGCGGAGCGACGTCTTAGATCGCGGGGCTTCTGCGCTTCCCCGCCGCGTGAGTCAAGAACTCTGGCCGAGACGCCGTCATGCACCCGTGTTTCGGCGGGATTTCGGGGATTTTTTATTTCGAAATTAAATCGGAATCTCTGGCGAGACCATGCCTGCGGCCTGTATCCATGACCTGCCGCTCGGACAGCACCGAGAATGAGCGGTGCTGTCTAATCCAGGGCGGCCGAAGGAGGTGCAGGCAAATGCCTGAGATTGTGTACCGGGTTGCGATGCTGGTGATGACCTTGATTCTAGTCATCCTGGCCATCGCTCAACTCCACTAGCCTTGACTAGGACCCCCGCCTGCTACCAACAGGCGGGGGTCTTTCGTCAGAAGGTGTGCTGTATGCCCGTGTGTACCGTCACGATATATACGCCATTCCGGCCCCGAATTCCAGAAGTTCCGCAATCGTGACGTATGGCCGGCGCGCTATCGCTTATCCTAGGCGCTTGCCTGGTCCAGCGCGGCGATCTGGCTGGGGGTAAGCGACAAGGCGCAGGCTTTCACTAGGTCGCCCATCTGTTCGGGCTTGGAGGCGCTGGCAATCGGCGCGGTGATCGAGGGCCGGGCGATCAGCCAGGCCAAGGCCACCTGCGTCGGCGTGGCACCCGTCTCACCGGCGACGGCGTCAAGCGCCGTCAGAACTTTCGGGCCAATGCCGTCCAGGTATTTGGCGACACCGCCACCACGGGCGGCGCTTTTGCCCAGATCGTCCTTGCTGCGGTATTTGCCGGTCAGGAAGCCGGCGGCGAGGGAGTAGTAAGGAATCACGCCGAGATTTTCGGCAAGGCAGAGGGGCTCCAGCTCAGCCTCGAATAGCGGCCGCTCGACCAGATTATAATGTGGCTGCAGCGACACGTAGCGCGGCAAGCCATTGGCGTCGCTGACCTTCAGGGCTTCCGCCAAACGTGGGGCGCTGTAGTTGGAGGCGCCGATCGCGCGGACCTTGCCTTCCTTGATCAATGCCGCGAAAGCGCCGAGCGTCTCTTCCAGCGGCGTTTCTTCGTCATCCTTATGGGCCTGGTACAGGTCGATGACATCCGTCTGAAGGCGCTTGAGCGAGCGTTCCACCGATGTCTTGATCCAGGCGGCCGAGAGGCCGCGGCCGTCCGGCATGTCCATGCCGACCTTGGTCATGATGGTATAGGTGTCGCGGCCGCCACGGCTGGCCAGCCATTTGCCAATGATCGTTTCCGATTCGCCGCCTTGATGCCCATCTGCCCAAACCGAGTACATATCGGCCGTATCGATGGCAGTCAGCCCGGCCTCCGCCAGCTGATCCAGCAGCCGGAACGATACGGCTTCGTCGGCCGACCAGCCAAAAACATTGCCGCCGAAGACGAGCGGGGGAATACTGATAGCGGATTGACCAAGCTGTCTTTTTTGCATGGAAACGTTCGCCTTTATCTGGTTGCCGTCTACCGGGACATAAGAGCGCACTCGGCCGATGCAGGGGGGAAAGATCCTGGATGGCCGCGTTGCTCAAATTGTGACAGCTGGTGGAACAGGTCTTGCTTCCGGATGGCGACGACGTGCATAGACCCCGGCCAGACGCCACAGGGGCGCCTTTTTGCGTAACAGAGGTCCCATGGATTTCACCGAAGGCTATGTCGAAGGCCCGTATGGGCGCACTTGGTATCGTGTCACCGGGGATCTCGGCTCGGCCAAGACCCCGCTGGTCATCCTGCATGGCGGTCCGGGCTGCACGCATGATTATGTGGACAGCTTCAAGGATTTGGCGGCCACCGGTCGCGCGGTCATCCATTACGACCAGCTGGGCAATGGCCGCTCGACCCATCTGCCGGAACGCAAAGGGGACGGTGATTTCTGGACCGTCGATCTTTTCAACGACGAGCTGAACCGGCTGACCGCTCATCTTGGCATTGCCGGCAGCTATGACGTGCTGGGCCAGTCCTGGGGCGGCATGCTGGGCGCCGAGCACGCGGTCCGCCAGCCCAAAGGCCTGCGTCGCCTTGTCATCGCCAATTCCCCGGCATCTTTGAAGACCTGGGTGGAGGAAGCGAACCGCCTGCGCCGCGACATGCCGCAGGATATTCAGGATGCGCTGACACGCAACGAAGAAGCCGGCACCATCGACAGCGCCGAGTATCAGGCAGCGTCCGACGCTTTCTACGCGCTTCACGTCTGCCGCGTCGTGCCGATGCCGCCCGAGGTCCGCCGCACCTTCGACGCCATCGCGACAGACCCGACCGTCTATCACACGATGAACGGCCCGACCGAGTTCCATGTCATCGGCAGCATGAAGAACTGGACCATCGAAAGCCGCCTGCACACCATTACTGTGCCGACGTTTCTGATTTCCGGCCGGTATGATGAGGCAACGCCACTCTGCGTGCAGCCCTATGCCGACCATATCCCCGATGTCCGCTGGACGATCTTCGAGAATTCCAGCCACATGCCGCATGTCGAGGAAAAAGAGGCGTGCCTCGCGGCCGTCGCCGCTTTCCTCGACGCGTAGACTTCCTTCGTCAAACCCTCGACCGAGAGAACCGGAGAGACCCATGACTTTACGACGATGGCTCCATAGCTCCGCCCTGGCCCTGATTGCGGCCAGCGGCCTTGCCGCCGCCACGGCGGTGACGGCCCAGGCGGCTGATCACATGGGCGGCACGCTCAACCTGACGGGCGCGTCGGCTGCCGGCACGATCGACCCGCAGATCAACTATACGAGCCAGTTCTGGTCCGTTCTGTTCATCACCAATGATGGTCTCGTCGCCTTCAAGCACGTCTCCGGCGAAAGCTCGAACGATGTGGTTCCGGATCTGGCGACCGCCATTCCGGCGCCGCAGGACGGTGGCAAGACCTATGTCTTCACCATCCGCAAGGGCGTGAAGTTCTCGAACGGCAAGGATGTGACGCCGGACGATGTGGTCGCGACCTTCCAGCGCATCTTCAAGGTCAGCAACCCGAATGCCGGTTCCTGGTATAATGTCATCGTTGGTGCCGATGCCTGCTTGAAGACCCCGGCCACCTGCACGCTGGCAGGCGGTGTCGTGGCGGATGACGCGGCCAATACCGTCACCTTCCATCTGACCCAGCCGGATTCCGAATTCTTCTACAAGCTGGCGACCCCCTTCGGCGACATCGTGCCGGCCGATACCGCCGCCAAGGATCTGGGCACCAGCCCGGCCCCGGCGACCGGCCCTTACATGATCACCAGCTACGATCCGCAGAAGAACATGATTCTGAAGCGGAATCCTTACTATAAGGAATGGAGCAAGGACGCTCAGCCGGCCGGCTATGTCGATACCATCAACTACACCTTCGGCCCCAAGCCGGAAGACGAAGTGACGGCGATCGAGAACGGCCAGCAGGATTGGATGTTCGACAGCCCGCCGTCCGACCGCCTGCCGGAAATGGCTTCGAAGTTCCCGAACTCCATCCATATCAATCCGCTCTTCGCGATCTACTACGCGCCGATGAACGTCAATATCGCGCCCTTCAACAACAAGGACGCGCGTCTGGCGGTGAACTACGCGCTGAACCGCAAGTCGGCCGTGAATATCTATGGCGGCCCGCGTCTGGCCGTGCCGAACTGCCAGGTTCTGCCGCCGGGCTTCCCCGGGTACAAGGCCTATTGCCCGTACACCAAGAACCCGGGCAGCAAGTGGTCCGCTCCTGACATGGTCAAGGCCAAGGCCCTGATGAAGGCCTCCGGCCAGATCGGCCAGCCGGTGACGGTGATCGCCGATGACCAGAACGTCGACCCGGCGCTCGGCACCTATCTCGTCAGCGTGCTGAACGAACTCGGCTTCAAGGCGACGCTGAAGGTGATCTCGGCCAACATCCAGTTCACCTATATCCAGAACACCAAGAACAACGTCCAGATCAGCATCAGCCAGTGGTACCAAGATTATCCGGCCGCCTCTGACTTCATCAACGTGCTGCTGTCCTGCGGCTCCTTCCATCCGGGTTCGGATGCCTCGATCAATATTTCGGGCTTCTGCGACAAGGGGATCGATGCCGAGATCAACAAGAACCTGATCACGGCGGTGACGGACCAGAAGGCCGCTAACGCCGAATGGGGCAAGATCGACGCGGAACTGGTGGACCAGGCACCCTGGGCCACGATGTTCACGCCGAAGCAGCTCGACTTCGTGTCTGCTCGCCTGAAGAACTTTACCTTCAGCGATCAGTTCCACATGATCTACTCCCAGGTCTGGGTTCAGTAATCGACCCGCGACCTGTTCCGACTATGGCATCCCTTTGTTCGGATGTTCAGGCAGAAGGTGGGGCGGCGTCATGCCGCTCCGCTTTCTTCGGCCCGCTGCGGCCCGCCTTATGAGGCTCTACCCTATGCATGATCTGACTGACTTCCCGCTGCGGGAGGCGATGCGCAATGTCTGACGCCACGACCGACGCGACCCTGCCCAAGACCGCTGCCGCCGAAACGCCGGAAGGCCCCTGGCGCGTGGCGCTGCGCAAGCTGTTCCGTGACCGCACGGCGGTTGGTGCCATTATCGTTCTGGTGCTGATCGTGCTGGCCTGCTGCGCCGCGCCGCTTTACGCCAAATACGTGTCGCAGAGCGATCCGTTCCAGTCGAATCTCGACGGTTCCATCACGCTCGACGGCAATTCGGTCGATATCATGCAAGCGGATACCGCCGGTCTCGGCCTGGGTGTGACACCCATCGGCCCGACCTGGCACGGACAATATTTCTTCGGCGCCGATAACCAGGGACGCGACGTCGCGGCCCGCATGCTCTACGGCGGCCAGAATTCGCTTTTGATTTCCTTTTTCGCGACCGTCGTGACGCTGGTGCTGGCCGCGATCATCGGCACCATCGCGGGCTTCATCGGGGGGCTGACGGATACCGTGCTCGCGCGTCTTCTCGACGTGCTCTGGGCCTTTCCCGTCTATCTGCTCGCGATTTCGCTCTCGATCGTCTTCATTTCGAAGGGCATTCAGATCGGCCCTTTCACCATTCCGTCCAATAGTCTGATCCTGCCGATCATGATCATCGGCATCGTCTATGTGCCCTATGTGGCGCGGCCCATTCGCGGGCAGGTGATGTCGCTCACACGCAGCGACTTCGTGCTCGCCGCCCGCTGCCTCGGCGTGCCCTCCTTCCGCATTCTGGTCCGCGACATCCTGCCCAATGTGACGACGACGCTGATCGTCTTCGCGCCGCTGATGATGGCGCTGAATATGCTGACGGAATCGGCGCTCTCCTTCCTGTCCATCGGCGTGCAGCCGCCCAATGCCAGTTGGGGCACCATCATCCTGGATGGTGAGGATCTGCTCTATACTCAGCCCATGGTCGCCATCGCGCCGGGCCTGGCCATCATCATCACCGTGCTGGCGCTGAACTTCCTCGGTGACGGCGTGCGCGATGCCTTCGATCCGCGCGCCAAGCTGCGCGTGAAGAAGGACTGACGCCGATGCTGCTTCCCATCCTTCGGCGTCTGGCCGAAATGCTGTTTGTCATGTTCGGCATCAGTGTCGTCGTCTTCGGCATCTTTTTCGCAACACCAGGCGCGGACCCCGCCGCGCGCATCGCCGGCCGCAATGCGACGCCGGAAGTGCTGGCCCAGGTGCGCCATTCCTTCGGCTTCGATGAGCCGCTGCCCGTGCAATATGTGAAGGTGATGGAAAAGCTCTTCATCTCCCGTGACCTCACCTCCTTCGTCAATCGCGGCGAGAAGGTGATTCCGGCGGTGGTCGAATCGACGCCGGTGACGCTGTCTCTCGTCTTTGGCGCCGCCGTCATCTGGGTTGTCTTCGCGATCATCATGGGCATGATCGCGGCGGCCACCCGTGGCGGCATACCGGATCGATTGCTGATGTTCCTGGGCCTTGTCGGCATATCCATGCCGGTCTTCTGGGTCGGATCGGTCGCCAATCTCATCACCCAGTCGCGCTTCCATCATACCTTTCTGTTCAGCTGGGTGCCGGGCCTTGGCTATACGCCGCTGACCCAAAATCCCGGCATGTGGTTCAAGCAGCTCGTGATCCCCTGGATCACCCTCGCGATCCTCTATATCGGCCTCTATGGCCGCGTGCTGCGCGCCAATCTGGTGGAAGCCTATCAGGAGGATTTCATCCGCACGGCCCGCGCCAAGGGCCTGTCGGAACGGCGGATCATGGTCCGCCATGCACTGCGCACCTCGCTCATCACCTTCGTCTCCATGTTCGGGCTGGATTTCGGCGCCCTCGTCGGCGGTGGCGCATTGCTGACAGAGGTCGTCTTCAACCTGCCCGGCGTCGGGCGGCTGACCTATGTGGCGCTGCAAAGCCTGGACCTGCCCTTCATCATGGCGACGGTCATGTATTCCTCCTTCTTCGTCGTTGTCGCCAATGCCGTGGTCGACATCGCCTATGCCTGGCTTGACCCGAGGGTGCGCGATGCCCGCTGATCTCATGACCGCAAATCCTGACGGGACGCTGCTCGACGTCCGTGATCTTTGCGTCTCCTTCCGGTCCGAACGCGGCATCATCCGTATTCTGGAAAACGTGTCCTTCACCGTGCGTGAGCGCGAAATCCTGAGCATCGTGGGCGAATCCGGCTCGGGCAAAAGCATGACCTCGCTGGCCGTCATGCGGCTGATCACCGATCCCAATGCCATCATCACCGGGTCGATCACCTATAAGGGTCGCGACCTGCTGAAGCTTTCGCCCAAGGAGATGCGCGCGCTGCGCGGCCGCGAAATCGCGATGATCTTCCAGGATCCGATGACGGCGATGACGCCGGTCTATACGATCGGCTGGCAGATCGAGGAGCAGTTGCGCGCGCATCAAAACTTGTCCCGCCGTGCCGCGCGGGCCCGTGCGGTGGAACTGCTGGGAGAGATGGGCGTGCCGGCCCCAGCCAAGGCCGCCGGCCGCTTTCCGCATCAGCTGTCGGGCGGTCTGCGCCAACGCGCGATGATCGCCATGGCTTTGTCCTGCAATCCGTCACTGCTGATCGCGGATGAGCCGACAACCGCCTTGGACGTGACGGTGCAGGCGCAGATTCTGGAACTGCTGCTGCGCCTGCGCACGGACTTCGGGTCGTCGGTGATGTTGATCACGCATGACATGGGCGTGGTCGCCACCGTCTCCGACCGCGTCATGGTCATGTATTCGGGCATCATCGCGGAACGCGGACCCAAGCCAGATGTGCTGGGCGGGCCGACCCATCCCTATACGCTGGGTCTGCTGCATTCGATTCCGCCGATGCATGGGGAAAAGCCGCATCGCCTGCCGTCCATCCCGGGCAGTCCGCCGGCGCCGATGGGCCGGCCTGCCGGTTGCCCGTTCCAGCCGCGCTGCGAATTCCGCATGGATGCCTGCGCCTCCCGCCCGCCGCTGTTCCGCAACGGCATGCAGGAAGCCTCCTGCTGGCTGGCGGAGAAGGGTATGCCCGATTGGGCGCATGAGCGGGCCATCCGCGCCGCGGGAGAAGCCGCATGACAATCCCTTCCAAGCCCATGTTGAAGGCCGAGAGCCTTCACAAGACCTTCAAGGTCGGCAGCCGTTTCCGCGCGGGCGGCATTCAGCATCTGCATGCGCTGAGCGATGTCTCGCTCGAGGTCTATCCCGGTGAAATCGTGGGGCTCGTCGGCGAATCCGGTTGCGGCAAGTCCACCCTCGGCCGCTGCCTGCTGCGCCTTTACGATGTCGATGACGGGCGCATCACCTTCAAGGACCGCGACATAACGGGCCTCAGCCAGCGCGAACTCCGCCCGCTGCGCGCCGATATGCAGATGGTCTTTCAAGACCCTTACTCCTCCCTCAATCCGCGCAGGCGGGTGGGGGATCTGATCGCCGAACCTTTGCGCGTCCACGGCAAGCATTCCGCCAGCGACGTCCAGGCGCGGCTGCGCGAGCTGATGGAACTGGTGAATCTGTCGCCGGATTTTCTCACGCGTTTTCCGCATGAATTCTCGGGCGGCCAGCGCCAGCGCATCGGCATCGCGCGCGCCATTGCGTTGTCACCCAGCCTGATCGTGGCGGATGAGCCGGTTTCGGCACTGGACGTGTCGGTGCAGGCGCAGATCGTCAACCTGTTCATGGATCTGCAAGAAAAGCTTGGCCTGACCTATGTCTTCATCGCGCATGACCTGTCGGTCGTGCGGCAGATCGCGACGCGCACGGCGGTCATGTATCTGGGCGGCATCGTGGAACTGGGCGAGACCGACCGCGTGCTGCACCGGCCGGCGCATCCCTATACCGCCGCATTGATTTCGGCGGTGCCGGAGCCCGATCCGCAGGGCAATATCAAGGCCCGCACCATCCTGCGCGGGGAGCCGCCGAGCCCCACCAATCCGCCCTCCGGCTGCCGTTTCCACACGCGCTGCCCGGTCGCCGAGGCGCGTTGCTCGGCAGAGGTTCCGTTGCTGCGCGCCCTGGGCGACAATCGCTCCGTCGCCTGCCATTTCCCTCTGGATGGATCAGCCGCTGCCCATGCGTGACGATGTCCTGCCGCCCGCGCCGCTTTATCTGCCCTATGAGGCGGGCGAGCAGCGCATGGTGATGGGACTGGGGGCTGTGCAGGAGCCGGACTGGCTGGAATGGGATTCCCGCGCTCCGCTTCAGATTGCGGAACGTCAACGGCTGCTGGCGGAGCGTAGGGCCGAGGTTCTGGCCGATACGCCAGGGTCTGAGGCCGCCTGCGCCGAATTGCGGGACGTGCTGGCGGGTCATCTGGAAGCGCATCGGCCCGGCTGGAAACGGCCGGACTGGGATGCGGATGAGCATCCTTTGGCCAGCGTCTGCCCCTGGGCGGTCGAGGATTTCTGCCTGATGAAGCCGGGGCCGGAGGGCGCGGTGCTGATCGCCGCCATTCTGTGCTTCCCCAGCCGCTGGCGTCTGGCCGACAAGATCGGCAAGCCCATGATCGCCATTCATGTGCCAGTGCCGGGCTATAAGGAGGCGCTGGGCAAGCCGGTCGATCGCTTCCTGGCCTCGATCAAGGCCGGGCGTCTCGCCAGCCGCTTCAACTGGTCGATCATGGATGACGCGACCCTGTTTCAGCCCAAGGGTCATGGATTGGCCGGCCATAATGCCGCGATCACGGCGGCGAATGCGGGCGAGATGCTTTGGCTGCGGGTGGAGCGCCAGACCTTCCGGCTGCTGCCGGAAAGCGGTGTCGTCGCCTTCGGTATCGGCATGCATGTGACGCCGCTGGCGCAAGTGGTTGAGATTGCCGGGGAGGCGGGGAAGCTTGCTTCGGCCGTGCGCGGCCTGCCGCCGGAGATGGAGCGCTATAAAAGCCTGCTGCCCTATCGCGCGGCGCTGCTGGACTACCTGGACGGCAAGGCGCTGAGCCTCGCCTGATGTCTGACCGCTGCATCATGATTCGTCACGGAGCCATGCGGCGACAGGTCGCTTAAGGAATGCTAGGCAAGGCCATGGTTGTTCGGCCGCTGGTTTGGCAGGGCCGAGTAAGCGATGGAGAAAGACAATGATTCACGTGGTTGCCGTTTTGACCGCCAAGATCGGCCATCGGGCGTCCCTGCTGGCAGCGCTGAACGCGGTCGTGGACGATGTGCGGGCCGAGCCGGGCTGCCTCGAATACCGCCCTGTGGTCGATCTGGCCTATTCCACATCCAAATTCGGTGCGGATACGATTGTCGTCATCGAAAAATGGCAGGATCAGGCGGCGCTTGATGCCCATGGCGAAGCTCCGGCGCTGAAAAGCTTCATGGAAAAGGCGAAGCACGTCCTGGCCCAGGCCGATATTCATCTGATGCAAAACGCCGGCTGACTGTACCGCTCACGCGAAGCGGCGGCCGGTGTCCAGGGCCGCCCGCAATAGGCTGATCGCATGGCGCACGGTCGCCATCCGTACCGCCGTCCGGTCCCCCGGAAAAATCCGGTGGTCCGCGACGACTCCAACTGGCGAGGCGAGGCCGAACCAGACCAGCCCGACCGGCTTTTCTGGCGTGCCGCCGCCCGGCCCCGCGACACCCGTGACGGCGATGGCGAGTTCCGTTCCGGCCGTTTTTTGCGCTCCCTCCGCCATGGCGCGGGCCACGGGCTCGCTGACCGCGCCATGCGCCGCGATCATCTCCGCCGGCACGCCCAGCATCCGCGTCTTGGCGGCGTTGGAATAGGTGACGGCACCGCCGTCCACGACATCGGATGACCCGACGATAGCCGTCAGCAGCCCGGCGATCAGCCCGCCGGTGCAGCTTTCGGCGGTGGCGATGTGCCAGCCGCGCGCGCGGGCTTCCGCCAGCAGGGTTTCGGCCTCGGCCAGAAGATCATGCGGGAACATGGCGGCTCCTCAGCCGAAAAGGGCCGGGTGCCACAGCAGCACCAGACGGATCAGGACAGCGCCGATGAGGCCGGCAATCACGTCATCCAGCATCACGCCCGTGGGCGAATGCATGCGGTCGGCCCAGCCGATCGGTCCGGGCTTGGTGATGTCCAGCAGTCGGAACAGCGCGAAGGCGACGATCGCGCCGATCCAGGTGACGTGAAACAGGCCCAGCAGGGTCAGCCATTGCCCGGCGACCTCGTCGATCACCACCCAGCCCGGATCGTCCTTCGCCTGCGCGGCGCGGATGGCCAGGATGCCGCCGATGGTCGCCATGACGGCCAATACGAGCAGTACCCAATGCCCGGCCAGGCCCAGGATGGCGCAGCCGAGGACGAGCCCGACGAGCGAGCCCACGGTGCCGGGGGCTTTCGGGAAGAACCCGGCGCCACCGGCACTGGCGATAATGCGGCTGAAGGTCATGGTCGCCAGTCCCCGCCTAGAGCGTTTCAAGTTGAAATTGCAGCAGCGTCATTCCCGCGAAAGCGGGAATCTTCTTTGCTGTGACCGGCGACGAGAAGATGCCCGCATTCGCGGGCATGACGGTTGAGGACGGTTCAATCACAATCAGAACGAGTTCAATGCAGCCACTGCGCCAGCGGGTAGGGCGTCACCACGCCCTCGCGGGCGCGATAGATGGCAATGCCCTCCGTCACCCGCTGCACGTAATTGCGGGTCTCGTCGAAGGGGATCATTTCGATCCAGTCCAGCACATCCGGGCCGCCGGGCGTGCGGAAGTCGCCGTTCTGCGCCAGCCACTGGTCGACGCGATTGGGGCCCGCATTGTAGCTTGCGATCGACAGCGGCAGGCAATTGTCGAAACGCGCCATGAGGCCGGAGAAATAGGCATTGCCCAGCGTCATGTTCACATCCGGCGCTGACGTCAGCTGCCAGTTGGAGACCGTGGTGCCGTCCTGACGCGCCTGTAGCCGGGCGGTTGCCGGCATCAGCTGCATCAGGCCCAACGCGCCGGCCGGGCTGACGGCGCCGACATCGAAACTGCTTTCCTGACGGATGAGGCCGAGCGTCACGGCCGGTTCGATGCCGGCATTGGCTGTCGGCTGGAAGGGGATAGGCCAGCCGGCATTCAGCAGCATGGTGCCGTGCAGGCCGGCGACGCGGGCGAGGCCGACGCCGGCATAGGGAATCTGGAACCCAACGGCCAATTCTGCCGCCATGGCGTAATCCGCTGGGTCGGGCGCGATGGCGGCGACATCGAGCAGGAAGCCATAGGCTCGGCGCGGCTGGTTCCAGGCGACCAGGAAGGCGGCGGCGCGCGCCGTTTCCCGCCCGGCGAAGCCGAGCGCGTCATTCGCATTCCAGGCGGGTTCGGGTGCCGCCATAATACGGGCGTTGAGCGCGGCCGGCGTATCGCCCAGCGCAAGGGCCGCGATCTGGCCGTAGAAGGTCGTGGGATAGGCGGCGGCCAGCTTGTATTCGTTCGCCGCCTGCATGGTGCTGCCTTCGGCGGCCAATGTCCGGCCCAGCCAGTAATGCGCGCGGGACTGGGTAATGGCAGCGGCGGACAGCGTCGTCAGATTGCGGAAGAACGGCTCGGCCTTATTGGCATTGTGCAAAACCCTGAGCGCGATGAAACCGGCCAGGAATTGCTGGTCGGCGGCGTCCGCAGGGGCGCTGGGCTGAATCAGCTTCACCAGCGCATAGGCATCCTGTCCGTCATTGTCGGAAATCAGGTCGCGGGCCAGATAGGCCGCTTCATGCCACAGCGCATGTTGCTGGATGGCGTCGCCGGCCTGGAAGGCGGCATAGCCATGGCCCTGCCAGAACTGCAAAGCAACCGGATCGCCGGCATTCTTTCGCAAATAGCGCGCGCCGGCCAGGAACAGGCCGGGGTTTTCCTGGTCCGACGCAGGCAGCGCCTGCAAGCTCGTGGCAGCGTCGCTCTGCGCCGTATTCAGCGCCACCCAGGTTGTGGCCATGGTCTGCTGGCCAGCCGGCAGGCGGCTGATTTGCGCCGCCGCTGCCGGGGAGCCGATGCGCGCCAGCGCCACGAAGCGCGGCAATTCATCCTCGGGCGTCAGCAAGCTGCCCCATTGGCTGAGAAAGGCCGAGACGTCGCTGGGATCGGTCATGCCGGTGCCGGTCCAGGCCGCGCGCACGGCTTTCGTCGCATCCGCCGCGTCACTCGCGGCCTGAAAGGCCGTGGCACAGCGCAGCAGCGCCTGCGCCCCGTGCGGCATATGAGCCTGACACTGGGCCAAGGCAGTCGCCTGATCGGGCTCTGCCACCAGCGCGGCTTCCCACCGCGTTTCCAGCAAGGCCTGCTGCGGCCAGTCCGGATTGCCCGTCATGAAGGCGCGGATTTCCGCCGCACTCGCCTGGCCGGGCGTCAGCATCCGGTAATAGGTGACCAGTTTCACGGCCACCGGGTCGGCATATTGCGCGGCCATGGCATTGGCCTGGTCCCAATTGCGCGCGGCGACCGCATCCATCGGCGTCTGCACGCCCTGGGCCGATGCGGTGGACACATGGAAGGCCAGAAGGCTGGCGCAGCCCAATAGGGGAAGTAGACGCATGGAAGCCCGCAAACCTTCGGTTAATCCCGCGCATCATTGCGCATGCGCGGCGCTTCGCAAAGCCGAGAGAGACGGTGCAAGCATGACGCTTTTGCCATCTACCATTTCCGCATGTCGCAGCCGAGCGGCGCGCGGCCTGCCATGGCTTGCGATGAACAGCGGCCAGTCCTACGTTCCGCCCTTTCCGCATCAACCCTTCGTCGTGCTCAGCCAAGGATAGCCGCCATGTTCAAGGGCTCGCTCGTTGCCCTCATTACGCCGATGACCGAGGCTGGCGCTGTCGACGAAAAAGCGCTGGAGCGGTTCGTCGATTGGCAAATCACGGAAGGCACGCATGGTCTGGTGCCGGTCGGCACGACGGGCGAGACGCCGACGCTGAGCCATGAGGAGCATCGCCGCGTGGTGGAGATTACCATCGCGGTCGCCGGGGGCCGTGTGCCGGTGATCGCGGGGGCAGGGTCCAACAGCACGGCCGAGGCGGTAGACCTCGCCCGCCACGCCAAGAAGGCCGGTGCCGCCGCCGCCCTTGTTGTCACGCCCTATTACAACAAGCCGACGCAGGAAGGCCTGTACCTGCATTTCAAGACGGTCGCCGAAAGCGCCGATATTCCCGTCATCGTCTATAACGTGCCGCCGCGCAGCGTCGTGGATATGAGCGTCGAGACCATGGCCCGTCTGGCGAAGCTGCCGAATATCGTCGGCGTGAAGGACGCGACCGCCAATCTTGCCCGCCCCTTGCAGACGCTGCGCGCCTGCGGGCCGGATTTCTGCCAGCTCTCGGGCGAGGATCACACCGCTGTCGCGCATCTGGCCTCGGGCGGCGTCGGCTGCATTTCCGTCTCCGGCAATGTGGCGCCGCGCCTGATTTCCGAAATGCATATGGCCTGGCAGCGCGGAGACGTGGCGGAGGCCATGGCCATCCAGCAGCGCCTGCTGCCGCTGCATGACGCGATGTTCGTGGAAACCAATCCCGGCCCGGTGAAATACGCGGCCCATCTGCTCGGCTTCGGCGCGCCGGATTGCCGCCTGCCGCTGGCGCCCGTCACCGAGGCGACGCGCAATCAGGTGCGCGCGGCCCTGGTTGAGGTCGGTCTTCTCAACTGACATGGCCGAACTCAAAGAATCCAAATCCAAGTCAGGGCTGATTTCGCACGGCATCGCCTCGCAGAACCGCAAGGCGCGCTTCGACTATGCCATCAAGGAAACGGTCGAGGCCGGTCTGGTGCTGAAAGGGGCGGAGGTGAAGTCCCTTCGCCACGGCCGCGCCACGCTGACCGAAGCCTGGGCGGGCGAGCGTGACGGCGAGCTATGGCTGTTCAACGCCTATATCCCCGAATATCAGGGCGGCGTGCTGTCGCGCTTCGAGCCGCGCGCGCCACGCAAGCTTTTGCTGAAACATAAGCAGATCAACCAGTTGGCGGCGGCGGTCGCCCGCAACGGCATCACCCTGGTGCCGCTGCAAATTCATTTCAACGATCGCGGGCGGGCGAAGGTGCTGCTGGGCCTGGGCGAAGGCCGGCAGAAGGCCGACAAGCGTCATGCCGTCGCGGCGCGGGACTGGCAGCGCGACAAGGCGCGGCTGATGCGCAACAAGGGATGAGGCGCGGATGGAGGGGAGGCCTGGGCCTCTCGCTCACCCTGCTTTGCCTGATCCTTGTCTGCATCCTTGTCATCGACCGGCCGCTGGCGCTGTTGATGCACCGGTTGTTTCATCATAGCCCCTGGTTTCTGGGCCTGGCCGCCATCGGCCAAATTCCATTGAGCTTCGCCGCACCGGGTCTGGTTGTCGCGGCCATTGCCGGCTGGTGGGGCTGGCGTCCGCGCGGGCGCGGCTGGACCTGGATCGCCGTCGCGCTGGCTGTGACCATCGCCATCACGCTCAAGGATTTGCTGAAACAGGCTTTCGGCCGCACCTGGCCGGAAACCTGGACCCATCACAATCCGTCCCTGATCCATGACGGTGTTTATGGCTTCTGGCCCTTTCACGGCGGGGAAGGCTGGTCGTCCTTTCCGTCCGGCCATACGACGGCAATCGCGGCTGTCGCTGGCGTGTTGTGGTGGCGCTTGCCGCATCTGCGCTGGCTCTGGGCGCTGCTGGTCGGCCTGACGGCCTTTGGGCTTGTCGCCGGCACCGTCCATTTCCTGGGCGATGTCCTGGCCGGCGGCCTGCTGGGTTTCCTGACCGGACGCGCGACCCTTGCGCTTCCTTTCCCGACAGAGGATCGTCCGGCGCGATGACCGAATGGACCTCAACCGACCGGCGGATGATGATGGCCGCCCTCAACCTCGCCCGGGGCGCTTTGGGCACGACCGCCCCCAATCCGGCGGTCGGCTGCGTCATCGCCCAGGGCGACCGGATCGTGGGACAGGGCGCCACCCAGCCGGGCGGCCGGCCCCATGCGGAGGTCATGGCGCTGCGCGATGCCGGCGCGGCGGCGCAGGGCGCCACCGCCTATGTCACGCTGGAACCCTGTTCGCATCACGGCCGCACGCCGCCCTGCGCCGATGCGCTGATCGAGGCCGGCGTTGCGCGCGTGGTGATTGCCTTCGCGCATGACCCGGACCCGCGCGTGCAGGGGCGCGGCACCGCGCGGCTGCGCGCGGCGGGGATTGCGGTCGAGACCGGGCTGATGGAGCATGACGCGCAGGCCATCGTCGCGGGCTTCGTCAAAACCGTGACCCACGGCCTGCCCTGGATCACAGTGAAGCTTGGCGTGACCCTGGACGGCTGCATCGCGACCAAGGGTGGCGAAAGCCGCTGGATCACCGGTCCTGGGGCGCGGAAGGTCGTGCAGCGGATGCGCGCCGAGCATGACGCCATCCTGGTCGGCATCGGCACGGTTCTGGCGGATGATCCGGGCCTGCGTTCGGCTTTGCCGGGTTTCGAGGATCGGCCGCGCTGGCGCGTGGTGGCCGACAGCTACCTGCGCACGCCGCTGGACAGCCAGCTGGTCCGCAATGCCGCCACCCATCCGCTCATCCTGCTGGCGGCCTCAGATGCGCCGGCCGACCGGGCGAAAGCCTTGCAGGGTGACGGGGTAACGGTGCTGACGGTGGCGCGTGACGCGGGGGGAACGCTGGATTTGACGGCCGCGATGCGCGCCCTGAAGGGCGTCGGCCTGACCTCCATCCTGAACGAAGGCGGCAGCCAATTGGCCGGCGCGCTGCTGCGCGCGGGGCTGGTGGATCGGCTCGCCTGGCACCGCGCGCCCATTCTGCTTGGCGATTCCGGCTTGCCGGCCCTTCAAGGTCTTGGCATCGAAAGGCTGGCAGACGCAATTCGCCTGCGATTTTTGGCGCGGCAGGAGTATGAAGACGACGTGCTGGAAACCTATGACATCCTGTCGCGTGCCTATCCGCGTGACATCGCCGCTGAAAGCCTTGCATGACCCATCTCAAGCCCATCGCCCGACCGGGTGAGCCGATGGCCTGCAAGCCGCGACCCTCCGTGATGATCCCGCTTGGCCCGGATGGTATTCCCGCCGAATTCATCGGTTTCGACGGGCTCGACGGGCTTGAGCATATCGCCATCCGCTTCGCCGGCCGCAATCCGGACCCTAAGCGGCCGACCCTGGTGCGGCTGCATTCCGAATGCCTGACCGGCGACGTCTTCTCCTCCCGCCGCTGCGATTGCGGCGAGCAGTTGCATGAGGCGATCGCCATGCTGGCGGAGGAAGGCGGCGTGCTGCTGTATTTGCGCCAGGAAGGCCGGGGCATCGGCCTTTACGCCAAGCTCGACGCCTACCGTCTGCAAGATCAAGGCGCAGATACCTATGAGGCGAACCGCCTGCTGCATCTGCCTGAGGATGCGCGGGATTACACGATCGGCGCGCGCATGCTGCAGGCCATCGGCGTCACCCGCATCCGGCTGCTGACCAACAATCCGGACAAGATCGCCAAGCTGAAGGAATCCGGCATCGATGTCGCGGAAACCAGCCGCACGGGCGTCTATGTGACGGATGTGAACCGCGCCTATCTGCAGGCGAAGCTCCGGCATCATCATCTGCTCAATCCGCTGGCTTTGATGAATGCTGCGGCAGGGCAGGGTGAAGAAGGCGCCGGTACCACCGCGCCTGTGGGATAGCCCTGGGCGCAAAAAGCCAAATCGCAGGTCGCAAGCGTCCACCCGCTCATGGGGCCGGATCGCGCATCCTGCCCGTCTCATCCACTGCCTGACTTTGACCCGGAAGACCGCCATGGCATCGCCATCCAGCCTTCAGACGCAATTCGTCCTCAGCATCGCTTGCCCAGACCGTCCGGGTATCGTTGCCGCCGTCACCACCTTTCTGTTCGAGGCCGGCGGCAATATTCTGGAAGCCCAGCAATTCGACGATCTGCAGAGCAAGCGCTTCTTCATGCGCGTGGTCTTTGCGATCGACAGCCAGGAAACCGGTTTCGCCGAGCGCTTCCGCGATGATTTCGCGGCCATAGCCGAACGCTTCGGCATGGAATGGACCCTGCGCGACCGCGCCGAAAAGCGCCGCGTGATGATCCTGGTGTCCAAGTTCGACCATTGCATGGTCGATCTTCTCTATCGCTGGCGGAACGGCGAATTGCCGATGGAGATTACCGCCATCGTCGCCAATCACCCGCGCGAGACCTATGCCGGCGTCGATTTCGCGGGGCTCCGCTTCCATCACCTGCCCATTACCAAGCAGACGAAGATGGAGCAGGAGACGGAGCTGTGGGATCTGGTGCGAGAGACCAAGACCGAACTCGTCGTGCTAGCCCGCTATATGCAGGTTCTGTCGGACGGGCTGACGGCCAAGCTGAACGGCCGCTGCATCAATATCCACCACTCCTTCCTGCCCGGCTTCAAGGGCGCGAAGCCCTACCATCAGGCACATGAACGTGGTGTGAAGCTGATCGGCGCAACGGCCCATTACGTCACCAGCGATCTCGACGAAGGCCCGATCATCGAGCAGGATGTCGAGCGGATCAGCCATGGCGATACGCCTGACGATCTCGTCCGCAAGGGTCGCGATATCGAGCGCCGGGTGCTGGCGCGGGCCGTGCGCTACCATCTGGATGGTCGCGTCATCCTCAATGGCGGCAAGACCGTCGTCTTCTCGGAATAAGCTGCATGACCGCACAGATCATCGACGGAAAGGCTTTCGCGGCCGGTATCGTGGCGGAGGTGGCGGCCGAGGTCACCGCCATCCGTGCGGCGGGCGGACGGGCGCCGGGTCTGGCCGTCGTGCTGGTCGGTGAAGACCCAGCGAGCCAGGTCTATGTGCGGAACAAGGCCAGGACGACGAAGGAATCCGGCATGGAATCCTTCGAATTCCGGCTGGAGGTGGAGACGACCGAGCAGGCGCTGCTCAGCCTGATCGCCGAGCTGAATGACGACGAAGCGGTGGACGGCATTCTGGTGCAATTGCCGCTGCCGTCGCATATCAACAGCGCCCGCGTGCTGGACGCCATTTCCCCGGACAAGGACGTGGACGGTTTCCATGTCATCAATGCCGGGCGCTTAGCGACCGGCCTGCCGGGTCTGGTGCCCTGCACGCCGCTGGGCTGCCTGCTGATGCTGAAGGCGGAACTGGGCAACCTGTCCGGCCTCCGCGCCGTGGTGCTGGGCCGGTCCAATATCGTCGGCAAGCCGATGGCCGCTTTGCTGCTGGCCGAAAGCTGCACCGTGACCATCGCCCATTCCCGCACCCAGGATCTGGAAGCCGTCTGCCGCGAGGCCGATATTCTGGTGGCCGCCGTCGGCCGTCCGGAAATGGTGCGCAGCGACTGGATCAAGCCCGGTGCAACCGTCATCGATGTCGGCATCAACCGTATCCCGACGGATGCCGGCAAGACCAAGCTGGTGGGTGACGTCGCCTTCGCCGAGGCGGTCGAGGTTGCAGGGCGTATCACGCCGGTGCCGGGCGGCGTCGGGCCGATGACCATCGCCTGCCTGCTGCGCAATACGCTGACGGCGGCCAAGCTGCGTCGCGGCTAGGGTCTTCTCTGTCAGTCTTTCACGGAAGCGCCTCCCCAACCGTCATGCCCGCGAAAGCGGTCATCTTCTAAGCCCGGTCGCAGTGCCAAAGTGAGAAGATTCCCGCCTTCGCGGGAATGACGTCGTTTGAGCGAGAACCTGAAAGACCCTAAGCCGCGCTCGTCTGACGCAGCCGCCACAGCGGCAGGGCGGCTGCCACGACAATGGCGCCGCCGAGGGCGATGATCGCCGGCAGCGGGATGACGGTCAGCCCATTGGCGATGAGGCCGGACAGAAAAAAGGCGAGCGCCACGGCCGCCGAACCGATGCCCATGGCCCAGCCCTGCGCATCCGCCGCGGCGGCGCCGCTGATCAGCGACAGCAGCGTGATATAGGCCGCGCAATTGGCGACGGCGGCCAGGAACACCAGCGGCCATTGCCAGGCCTCTCCCGCATCCGCCGCGAGCAGGATGAAGACGCCGCACAGGATCAGCGACAGGCCGCAGATGCGCGCCTCGCCCGGGATCAGCTTGGCCAGCACCGGATAGCCGAGCGTTGACCCCACGACGAAACCGACGCCCATGGTGCCCGTGAAAAGACCCAGCAGGCTCGGTTCCAGCCGATAGACATTGCCCATCAGCACGATGACATAGACGTAGTAGATGGCGAAGCCGAACTGGAACAGGAAGAAGGCCAGCGCCAGCCAGCGAATGCGCGGATGCTGGGCGGCGAGCACGAAATTGGTGAACGGCCGCCGCCAGCTCAGCGCCAGCGCCGCGCGGGGCGCTGCCTCCGCGAACCGCGCGTGATAGATCAGCACGAAAACCGCCGCGCAGAGGCCCATGGTCACCAGCAGCGGCAATGGCAGCCAGAGATCTGTCAGCACGCCGCCAGCGGCAGGCGCGGAGGCGAGCGCCAGGCAATTGACCAGCACGACGCGGGACATGTCATGCCCGCGCCGCTCCGGCGTGCTGTGGTCCATCATCGCGGCCTGGGCGATGGGCGCGGCCCCCGCCATCAGGCCGGACAGCAGGCGGCCCGCCAGCAGGAAGCCGACGATCCGCGTCTCCACGCCCAGGAACATCAGCGTATAGGCGAGGCCGAGCCCCGTCATGCAGATCAGCAGCGTTCGCCTGCGCCCGAGCGCGTCCGACAGATCGCCCAGCAGCGAAGCCCCGAAGAACATGCCGAGCGGAAAGAGCGAGAAGGTCAGCGACAGCAGCAGGTTCAGCGTCGCGGGCGCATAGGCGTGGGCCGCGCCCAGATCGCGGAACAGGATGACGATGACCGGATACATCAACCCGAAGGAAAAGAGGTCGATGAAGACGGCTGCCAGAAAAGGCAGCATGTCGCGCATGCGGTTCATCCGGAATGGCCTTCTGCGGTTGAACACGCAATGCCATTCTTATTGTGAAATCGCAATCTCTATTGCAGCAGCAACCCGGCGAGCGCCAGCAGCAAAGCGGGCGGCATAACGAGGGCGCCGCGCAGAAGGAAGGTTTTGAAGGTCACGTCCTCACCTTCGCGCCGGATGGCCGTCAGCCACAGGATGGTCGCGAGCGACCCGGTAATGGACAGATTGGGGCCGATATCGACGCCGATCAGCAGGGAATCCGTCACGCTCTGCGGCAGATGGCCGGCGGCGATGGTGGAACTGGCGATCAGCCCGGCCGGCAGGTTGTTCATGATATTGCAGACCAAGGCCAGGACGATGCCGGACCCCCAGGCGGTCGTCTGCACCGAATGGTCGGCCGCGTGATGCAGCCAGGTCGCCAGCGCGGCCAGAGCGCCGGTCTGGCGCAGGCCTTCCACCAGGACGAAAAGCCCCGCGACCAGGGGCAGAACAAGCCAGGACACGCCGCGCAGCACGCCCCAGGGCGCTTCACGCTTGCGCCACAGCACGAAGGCGGTCGTCAGCCCCCCCGCAATGGCGGTCGGCAGGCCGAGCGGCCTATCGGCGGCCGAGGCCGTCAGCAGCACCACGGCCGTCAGCAGAATGCCGATGGCGGCTGCGAGACCACCCGGTGACAGAACGGGCTGCGGAATCTCGGACTGGATGGGCGCGGCCAGATGCTTGCGTTCGATGATCAGCAGGGCGCCGAGCGTGGCACCAATGGCAAGTGCGGAGGGCAGCAGGAAATGCGCGAGCCAAGCCAGCAGCGGCGGCATGTGATTGCCGTAGAGAACGAGATTGGCGGGGTTGGAAATGGGCAGCAGAAAACTCGCGGCATTGGCGATGAAGGCGCAGACGAACAGATAGGGCAGGGGCTCGGCGCGGGCCGCACGGGCGGCGGCGAAAACCGCCGGCGTCATCACCACCGCCGTCGCGTCATTGGACAGAAAGGCAGTGACGATGGTGCCGACGCCGTAGATGAGCAGAAAGAGTTTGCGTGACGACCCGCGCGCATGACGCACGGCGAAGGCCGCCAGCCAGTCGAACAGGCCTTCCCGCCGCGCCACTTCGCTCAGCAGCATCATGCCGATCAGGAAGAGATAGACATCCCCACCACGCCCGACAGCGGCGATGGCGTCATGCCAGGGGATGAGGCCGGTGAGCGTCAGCAGCAGCGCACCCAGCACGGCCCAGATGGCTTCGGGGATGCGCCATGGGCGGATGATGACCCCGGCTGTCGCCAGGACAACGATGAGGCAGGTGCAGAGGATCATAGAAGCCCGTTATGCCGCGCAGCATGAATGCACGCGATAAAACGATCGTCATGCGCGGCTTCATGCCGCGCATCTACCCGCTGGGGTGCCATGACGGCGTCGGGGCGCCTGAGCGGGTAGACCCGCGGGACAAGCCCGCGGGCGACACGTCTACAATGATTGATCAAGCAAGTTTCAGATTGGCGTGGAAGTTATTCCCCGCCGTCGTCGCCGCGATATGGCCGGTGCGGATAACGAAATCGCCGAAGCTCTCGGCCGTCTTCCGTTCCGTCGCGTATTGGCGCAGCAGCGGGCCGAGTTCGGCGAGGATCGCAGCTTCGCCGATATCCTGGCGGTAGAGCTTGTTGAGACGCTCACCCTCCAGGCTGCCGCCGAGATAGAGATTATAGGTGCCGGGACCACGGCCGACGAAGGCGATTTCGGCCAGGTACGGCCGGGCGCAGCCATTGGGGCAGCCCGTCATGCGGATGGTGATTTCGTCTTCCGTCAGGCCGGCCAAGGCCAGTTCGCTTTCCAGCGCCGTCAGCAGGTCCGGCATGTAGCGTTCGCTTTCGGCAAGCGCCAGGCCGCAGGTCGGCAGGGCGACGCAGGCCATGGAGTTGCGGCGCAGTCCGCTATCCGCCGTGATCGCCATGTTATGCTCGGCGAGCAGGGCTTCCACGGCGGGCTTCTGCTCGGCCGAGATATTGGCGATGGTCAGGTTCTGGTTGGGTGTCAGGATGATGACGCCACCATCCAGCATGCGCGCGATTTCCCGCATGCCGGTCTGCAATTTCTTCTCGGGCCAGTCCTTCACGCGGCCGCTTTCCAGGAACAGCGTGACATGCCACAGGCCGTTATCGCCCTGCACCCAGCCATAGCGGTCGCCCCGGCTTTTAAACTCCGGCACATGGACGGGGCCAAGCTTATAGCCCAGGCGCGTCTCGACCTCGGCGCGGAACCAGTCGATGCCGCGATTCTCGATCGTGTATTTCAGGCGGGCGTGCTTGCGCACCGAGCGGTCGCCGAAATCGCGCTGCACGATGACGACCTTCTCGGCCACATCCACAGCCTGTTCGGGCGTGCAGAAGCCCAGCACGTCGGCGGTGCGCGGAAAGGTATCGGTCTCGCCATGGGTCATGCCCATGCCGCCGCCCACCAGCACGTCCCAGCCGATCAGCGTGTCGTCCTTCAATACGGCAACGAAGGAGAGGTCATGGGCATAGACGTCGACATCGTTCTGCGGCGGTACCGCGACGGTCGCCTTGAACTTACGCGGCAGATAGGTCTTGCCGTAGATCGGCTCGTCCTCCTCTTTCGCGTTGCCGGCACTTTCGACGACGTTTTCGCCGTCGATCCAGATCTCATGATAGGCCGTGGTGCGCGGCGACAGATGATCGCTCATATCCTGCGCCAGCTTTAACGCCTGGGCGTGGACCGCGCTTTCATACGGGTTGACCGCGCACATGACGTTGCGGTTGACGTCGCCGCAGGCGGCCAGCGTGTCCAGCAGCGCCTTGTTGATGGTGGCGATGGCAGGCCGCAGATTGCTTTTGATGATGCCATGGAACTGGATCGCCTGGCGCGTCGTCACGCGCAGCGTGCCATTGGCGCGCTCGTCGGCGATATCGTCCAGCGCCAGCCACTGCGCCGGCGTCATCTGGCCGCCGGGCACGCGCACGCGCGCCATGAAGCTGAAGGCCTTTTCCATCTTCTTGCGGCCACGCTCGGCGCGGATGTCGCGATCATCCTGCTGATAGATGCCGTGGAACTTTGTCAGCTGGGTATCGTCTTCGTCCAACTGACCGGTGATGACATCGGTCAGGCCTTCCGCAATACCGCCGCGCAGGCCGCGGCTGGCGGATTTGATGCCTTCATTGCGGGAAAGGGGCTTTTTTTCGTCAGTTATGTCGGCCATCGGGCGAAATCTCTATGGTCTGAGCGGGGTGCGGATGGTGGGCTTAGCCGCCCACAGAATGAGCGATAACAGCGATCCAATGCGGAACGCCGGAGACGGCGATCAGGAATGTGATCGCAATAGACAACAGCCAAGCAATCAAGTTCACGGCGATTGCGCTGCGCCAGTTCGTTGCCTTACGGAATTCTGTGTTTAGTCTCTCTTCCATCGCAGCCATGTAGCTGCGCCGAGCACTTTCCTCGATGTCCTCGCGAGACTGCTCAATGATCGAGCCTGCGAAGGCCGTCAGCATATTGTCCGCTGTGCTTCGATAGGCCGTAATTTCGACCGGAACGGGGCTGCGGTGCTCCGAGCGATGAACGGCAGCGCCCTGAAGGGCAGCTTCCCGTATGGCTTGCTTGTAAAGCGCATAGGCAAGCAAGCCGGTTAAGTCCTGCCCATTCTCGACCAGTCTCTCAAAGGCCTGGCTATGAGACGGCGGATTGCTACCGCTTTGGGACAAGCGTTTGTCTCACTTCCGAGGTTCCACCTGATGCACTCGACCGCCGTTCGATGGAGGTCGACAATGATCCAATCCCCGTTTTCTCATGGGCGGTTCTCATAGCGGCATCAACTGCTGTGCGGAGCACTTCGGGGCGGAGCGCAGATATTTTCCGCCCGTTAGCGAGCGTATAGGAGGTAATCACCCTATCTTTCGCCATGCTTTTCTCCTCTCGATGACCGAGCCGCTCGAAACTGAGTGGACGCAATCATAACAGCAAAGTGCCAAAATCAGTTGAATTAATAGACGTCGCGCAGATAGCGGCCATCGCGGCGGATGGTGTCGAGCTTGGCGGCGGCAGCGGTCTCGTCGATACCGGCCTGGTCGGCGATGACGCGGATCAGGGCGTGATTGACGTCCTTCGCCATGGCATTGGCATCACCGCAGACATAGATCGCCGCACCGTCCTGCATCCAGCGATAAAGCTCGCGGCGCTGTTCCCAGATGCGGTTCTGGACATAGACCTTTTCGCGCTGATCGCGGGAGAAGGCGGTGTCGATGCGCGTCAGCAGACCGCTCTTTTTCCAGTCCTGCCATTCGAGCTGGTAGAGGAAATCATTGGTGAAATGGCGGTTGCCGAAGAACAGCCAATTGCGGCCCGTCGCGCCGATCGCCTCGCGCTCCTGCATGAAGGCGCGGAAGGGTGCCACGCCCGTGCCTGGCCCGATCATGATCACGGCGCGGCTGGGGTCCGCCGGCAGGCGGAAATGCGGGTTCGCCTTCAGGTAGACCTTCAGCGAGCCACCCTTCTTGCGGCGCTCGGCGATATCGACCGAAGCGACACCCGACCGTTTGCGGCCATGCGTCTGATAGCGCACGGCGGAGACCAGCAGATGCACCTCGTCCTCGGCGGCTTTCGCGCTGGAGGCGATGGAATAGAGCCGGCCGGGCAGGGGGCGCAGCAGGCCGGTCAGCGTCGCCGCGTCCAGCTTGGCGGGGGCGGCTTCCAGCAGGTCGATCACCTGACGGCCCTGCAACCAGGCAGTCAGGGCATTCGGGTCGGCCGCCAGCGCCTTCAACGCGGCGCTGTCCGTCAGCTTGGCATAGGCTTCCACCTGCGGGCGCGTCAGCGTCGTGATGTCCTGCGCTTCCGACAGCGCTTCGCGCACGGCGGCATCGCCGGTCAGGCCGCTGACGCTCAGGATATCCTCGACCAAAGCGGGATCGTTCACCGGCACGATGCCAAGCGCGTCACCCGGCACATGCACCAGGCCAGAGCCTTCGACCGAGATTTCGGTGTGCCAGGTCTCGGCCGAGGAGCCGGTGCCGTTGAGATTGATCAGCTCGCTGATCTCAGCCTCGAAAGGCCGGTCGCGCGTGTAGAGCGGCTCGGCATCTTCGTCGTCTTCCGCAGCGGCGGGCACCGTGCGGGCGAAATCGACATGGATGACAGCGTGCTCGTCAGCCGTTTCCTTTTGCAGCACGTCGAGCGTGGACGCGATCCATCCGGCGGCGGGCTTGGCGAAATCGACGTCGCATTCGACCAGCGGGGCGAAGCGCTTGGCGCCGAGCGCGACCAGACGTTCGTCGATGATGTGTCCGGTCATGCAGAAATTGACATAGGCGCGGTCGCCCAGCGCCAGCAGGCTGAAGCGCGTCTTGTCGAAACGCGGCGCATCCTCGGCCAGCAGACCGTTATAGAAATCCATCGCGCGCTGCGGCGGGTCACCTTCGCCCCAGGTGCTGACGATGATCAGCACGTTCTCGGCCTTCGCCATATCGGCGAGGGCGATATCGGCGACGTCGGACACTTTCGCGGCGAAGCCGAGCTTCTGGGCGGCCTTGCGGGTCTGCGCGGCCAGCGTTTCGGCATTGCCGGATTCGGTCGCGAACAGGATCAGCAGCGGCACCTTCTTGGCCGGGGCCTGCGGTGCGGTGGCAGCGGTTTGCGCGCCACCCGTGCCGGCTTGGAAGCCGGCCAGAAAGCCGCTCAGCCAGGCGCGCTGCTCGGGCGAGGTTTTGGTGATCACGCCATTCAGCGCCGCGATCTCCTCAGGGCGGAAGGGGGCGGAGCTTGGCAGAAGGGGCAGACTTGCCATGGTCTTGATCGTCACTTTCGATGCGGCATGAGCTCTGCGAGCCAGCCTGTCTGCTGCAGAAAATTTTCCGTTTTGGCGGCCAGGGTCGGCATGTCGTCGCCCTGGCTGCGCCATGCGTCGCGCTGGTTGCCAAGCGTTTCAAGCCTGCCGCCCCATTCGGGGCCGAAGGTCTGGGCCAGGAAGCCACGGATGCGCTGGGCCAGGCCCGGACTGCGTCCGTCAGTCGATACCGTCAGCAGCAAATCACCCCGACGAACCTCGGCGGCATTGTGGAAGCTGCAATGGTCGCGCCGGTCCTCGACATTGACCAGAACCTTGTGGCGGCGTGCCTTTTCGCCAAGCGCCGCCGCGTCACTGTCAGGCATGCCGACGATCCAAAGGACATCGAGCTGGCTGAGCGTTTCGTCATCCGGCAGGCCGATCCGAAAAGCGTCACCGGCCTCCGCCTGCAAGGCGGCATCCGGTTCGTCCGCGAAGCAGAGCGCGCGCATCGCGCCGCCTGCGGCAAGCAACTGCCAGCGTCGCAAAGCCGCTGGGCCATGGCCCGCCAGACCAAGGTTCAGCGCCCGCGGATCAAGAGAGATCGGGACCATGTCGTCATAAAAAGGTTTTTCACGGCCCGGACAAGAGAATGGCCGCCTTGCGGCGGCCATTTACCTGCAACCTTGCGTGAATTGCGCGTCAGTAATCCGCGCGGCTGGCGCGCCCGTCTTGGCCTCAGCGCCGCTACAGTTGCGCCGAAGATTGGCTTTGCGACTGATTTTGCTTCAAGTTTGGCTTCCAGTCGCGAAAGAAAGCGTCGCCGGTCGCGGCGGCCAGGCCGATCAAATCGCGCTGCATCCCGTCCAGGAAATCATGTAAACCGATTGAAATGATCTGTTCTGCCGATCGATCCAGCAAAGCTGCCCGCATATCCTCGATCTGTTCCAAAGGCGTCAGCGTACCGCGCAAACCGTAGCTGGTGCGCAGCTGCGTCAGATGCCATTCGGTCTGGCTGAGGCACAGCAGCACGCTGCGGGGAAAGCACGGATCGGTCAGCAGGAAGGCGACGACATCGCTGGGCTGAAACTCCACCGGCGCGATGCGGCGGAAAGCGTGATAGCCGGCGACGGCGCGCAGCACGCCGCCCCATTGCGTGCGTTCTTCCAGCCGCCGGTCCTCGGGGCCTTTGGGCAGCATGCGATGGAACTTGATGTCCAGCAGCCGCGTGGTCTGGTCGGCTCGTTCGATCAGCCGGCCGATTTCGTAGAAATGCCAGCCCTGGTCGCGGAACAGCGTGCCTTCGGTAATGCCGGTATGGGCCTGCACGGCTTCCTTAATGCGCGAGCAGAGGCGCGACAGGTTGTCGCCCTGCAACTCGTGATCGGCGATTTGCAGCAGATCGCGATGGAAGACGTTCAGATGCTTCCACATTTCAGTGCTGATCAGCGGACGCAGCATCCGCGCATTGACCCGCGCCGCCTCGATCGAACTGACGATGGAATTCGGATTGGACCGCTCAAGCAGATAGTAGCGCTTGACGACATCCGGCTCGATCGCGCCGCAGGTCTCGGCGTAATGGCTTTCGTCGGCATAGATGCGGACGAGCGAATCCCAGGCCTCGTTTTCCAGCCCCGGGCTTTCGAAGGTCTGGGTGACGTCGATAAGGCGGGCCAGATTCTCCAGCCGCTCCATATAGCGGGCCATCCAGAACAGGCTTTCCGCGTAGCGGGCCAGAAGCGGCATCTGCTGGGTCATCGCCGGCTCTCCTCGGCCAGAACCCAGGTGTCCTTCGATCCGCCGCCTTGCGAGGAATTGACGATCAGGCTGCCGGCTTTCAGCGCCACGCGCGAGAGGCCGCCGGGCAGAACCCAGGTGCTGCGGCCGGTGACCGCGAAGGGCCGCAGGTCCAGATGGCGTTCGCGGATGCCCTCGTCAGTCAGGGTCGGGCAGGTGGACAGGCCGATGACCGGCTGGCTGATCCAGTTGGAGGGATTGGCGATCAGCGCGGCGCGGGAGGCTTCAAGCTCTTCCTTCGTCGCGCGCGGCCCGATGGTGATGCCGTAGCCGCCCGATTCGCCGACCGGCTTGGTGACAAGCTTGTCGAGATTGGCCAGCGTATAGGCCAGGCCTTCGGCTTCGCGACAGATATTGGTCTCGACATTGGCCAGGATCGGATCCTGATCCAGGTAGTATTTGATGATGCGCGGCATATAGGCATAGACCGCCTTGTCGTCGGCCACGCCGGTGCCGACGGCATTCGCCAGCGCCACATTGCCCTTCCGCCAGGCGCGGATCAGCCCCGGCACGCCCAGCATGCTTTCCGGCCGAAAGACGGTCGGATCCAGGAAATCGTCGCCCAGGCGCCGGTAGATGGAATGGACAGCGCGCAGACCGGCGGTGGTTTTCATGAAGACCCGGTCGTCTTCGACGACCAGGTCCTGGCCTTCCACCAGTGGCACGCCCATTTCGCGCGCCAGGAAGACATGCTCGAAATAGGCGGAGTTATAGATGCCGGGGGAGAGCAGGACCACCTGCGGGTCGTCCACGCCTTCGGGCGCGATTTCGGTCAGCGCCTCGCGCAGCCGGCGGCCGTAGTCGTCCACCGGCATCAAGGACATGCCGGCCAGCAGGTCGGGGAAGGCGCGCCGCATCAGATGGCGATTCTCGACGACATAGGACACGCCGGAGGGCGTGCGGGCATTGTCTTCCAGCACGCGGAAGTCGCCGAACTGGTCGCGAATGATATCGATGCCGCAGATATGGACATAGGTGCCGAAGCGGACTGGAAAATTCTCCATTTCCGGCCGGTAATTGGCATTGCCGAGCACGAGTTCGGCAGGAACGATGCCGTCCCGCAGGATTTTGCGGTCGTGATAGATGTCATGCAGGAAGGCGTTGATGGCCGCGACCCGCTGCTGCACGCCGGTTTCCAGCTTGCGCCATTCGGCGGCGGTGATGATGCGGGGAATGCAGTCGAAGGGGAGGATACGGTCGATCGCGGTGGCGTCGGAATAGACCGTGAAGGTCACGCCCAGGCTCATGAGGTCGTTTTCTGCGGCTTTCGCCCGGGCCCGCAGCCCATCCAGCCCGATGGCACTTAATCGGTTTCGCACGATCTGTGCGGCGCCGTTATCTCCGGGACGGTCGGTTGCGAGCTCACTGACATAAAGCCCTGGCACGCAGTCCAGAAAGAGATCCTCAGAAATCTTAACCACCTCTGCGTTCATGGGGCCGTTCTTCGGCTATAAGCGGTTTGTCGTTGTCCTGCCAGTCCTTCGGCGGCCCGGTACAGCGCAAAATTCACGACCGAAAACCATCGGCATGCGAGGCCTGTGTCGCACAAATTTATTTGCAAATCTGAGGAATACAGGCTTTACCTCACACGCTCTGTCGATCTCGTAACCGTATCAGACCGATTATCCTTGGCCCGGAGTTAACCATGCGCCGCCTCTTCGCTGCCTTTGTGGCAGCATCTGTTTTTGCCCCCGGCATCGCCTCCGCCGCCTGTCTGAAACCCATTGAGGGAACGGCGATGAACGTCGCCGGCCTCAAGAGCCAGCTCATGGTGACGGCGCTCGCCTGCGATACGCGCGATCGCTACAACAGCTTCGTGATGAATTTCCGCCCGACCCTCATGAAAGAGGACACGGCGCTGAACAGCTACTTCTCGCATCACTACGGCCGCAGCTGGCGCGCCGAGCATGACGACTACATCACGCAGCTCGCCAATGTGCAGTCCGACGCCTCCATCAAGCAGGGCACGCTGTTCTGCCAGCAGAATGTGGCGCTGTTCGGTGAGGTTCTGGCGCTGAAGACCCCCAAGGAACTGCTGGATTTCGCCAATGACAAGCCGATGGTCCAGCCGGTGAACTACGACATCTGCGGCCTGCCGCATCACGACATCTACCACCCCACCCTGGTTCAGGTCGTGGCCCCGGTCGGCGGCGGCACTTCCGGTGCCAAGGAGCAGACGGCGGTTGCCCGTACCGGTCCCGACGGTAAGCCGAAGCGGAGCTTCTTCGGCAATATCGGGCACGGCATCGCCAGCATTTTCTGAACGTCGCCTCTGTCGTCTGCGTGAAGGGGAGGGGAGTGCGGCCGCAAGGCTGAACGACCCTCTTCCTATATGGGCCGGCAGAAAATCCTGCGCCGGCACAGCCTTCTGATACCATGGCCGGGCCTCGATTCGTGTTGTCCGGGGCCCCCTGGCATCACTGGAAAGGATACCGATGGCCGCCATCGCTGAAGCCCGCCGGTTTATCTCACCGACCATGCTGGCGGTTCTGCGCCGCCGCCTGGCCTCGCTGGTGGGACTGCTGCTGGGCATCCTCGGTATCGGGCTCGGCGTGGCGCTTGCCTCCTACCATCCGTCCGACGCCTCCTTCGACACGGCCGGCACGGTCGTCCGCAATCTGGCCGGTCCGACCGGGGCGGTCGTCGCCGATCTGTCCTGGCAGGGTTTCGGCGTCGTCGGCACATTGCCGGTCTGGGTCATGCTGCTCTGGGGCTGGCGGATCGCTGAAAACCGGCGCCTGACCCATATCTCCTTCCGTATTCTGGCGCTGATCGCCGCCATGCCCTTGCTGGCCGGCGGCATCGCCAATCTGCCGATTCCGGGCAGCGGCAGTTCTGCCTGGCTGGCCGCCGGGTGGGGCGGCGCGCTGGGTTACGGCGTCGGCCATGTCATCATCGGATCGGCGCATTCGGCTTTCGGTGCGCTGGGCGCGGCGATTGCCTGGGTGATCGAGATGCTGATCGGCGTCGGATTGACGGCTTTCGGCTTCGGCCTGACGGCCATGGAGTGGCGCGCCGCCGGGTCTCGCGCCCGGTCCGGCGCCATGGGCGCGGCCTCGCTCTCCATGCGCTCGATGCGCTCCGTCGGTCAGGGGCGCAGCACTGACCATGAGCAAGAGCGCGGCGGCGGCGGCTTCGGCCTGTCGTCCATTACCGGCCGTCTCAGCGGCATGTTCTCCCGCCTGCCGGATTGGGGGCGCCCCGACTGGGGCCGGTCGCAGCCTTCCGAAGACAGTTCGCCGCATCCGGTCTTCAATCTGCCGCCGATGGACCCGGATGACGACGATCGCCCGGCCGGTGCCCGGCGTGAGCCCGTCATCGCGAGCGCCGCTGCCCGCACGGCCCCGAGCGGCAAGCTGACCGCCGCCGGTTTCGGCCTTGGCGCGGCCGCCGCCGCGCCCGCCAATGCCGGCGATACGCGCATCCGCACGGCGCGCGAAAAGCCGCGTGCCCCGGCCCGGCCCGATCCTGGCCCGCCCGTCAGCCATGCCGGCTGGAAACTGCCCCCGATCGAACTGCTGAAGGATCCGCCGGCCCAGCATGAAGTCGGCATCTCCCCGGAAGCCTTGCAGGCCAATGCGCGGCTGCTGGAGACGGTGCTCTCCGATTACGGCGTTCAGGGCAGTATCGTCGAAATCCGTCCCGGCCCGGTCGTTACGCTGTACGAGCTGGAACCCGCGCCCGGCATCCGCTCCGCCCGCGTCATCGGTCTGGCCGATGACGTCGCCCGCAGCCTCTCCGTCACCGCCGTGCGTATCGCGACCGTGCCCGGCCGCAACGTTATCGGCATCGAAGTGCCGAATGCGAAGCGTGAGACGGTGTTTCTGCGCGAGCTGATGTCGGTCGAGGAATGGGGCAGCCATGCCGGCCGGCTGCCTTTGGCCCTAGGCAAGGATATCGGTGGTTCGCCGGTCATCGTCGATTTGGCGCGGATGCCGCATCTGCTCGTCGCCGGCACCACCGGCTCGGGCAAATCCGTCGGCATCAATGCCATGATCCTGTCGCTGCTCTTCCGACTGTCACCGGAAGAATGCCGCCTGATCCTGATCGATCCGAAGATGCTGGAACTCTCCGTCTATGACGGTATTCCGCATCTGATGGCCCCCGTCGTCACTGAGCCCGCCAAGGCGGTGACCGCCCTGAAATGGACGGTGCGCGAGATGGAACGGCGCTATCGCGCCATGAGCCAGCTCAGCGTCCGCAATGTCGGCGGCTATAATGAGCGCGTGGCGGAAGCGCAGTCGCGCGGCGAGGTCGTCACCCGCCGCGTGCAGACGGGTTTCGACGCCGAGACCGGACGGCCGATTTTCGAGGAACAGGCCCTGGCGCTGGAGCCGCTGCCCTTCCTCGTCGTTGTCATCGACGAAATGGCTGACCTCATGATGGTCGCCGGCAAGGAGATCGAGGCCGCCGTGCAGCGCCTGGCGCAGATGGCGCGTGCCGCTGGCATCCATGTCATCATGGCGACCCAGAGGCCGTCGGTCGACGTCATCACCGGCACCATCAAGGCGAATTTCCCGACCCGCATCAGCTTCCAGGTCATCAGTAAGTTCGACAGCCGCACCATTTTGGGCGAGCAGGGATCGGAACAGCTGCTGGGCCAGGGCGACATGCTGTACATGGCCGGCGGCGGGCGCATTACTCGCGTGCATGGTCCCTTCGTGACCGACCGCGAGGTCGAGGATGCGGTGGCCTTCCTGCGCGAGCAGGGCGAACCGGCCTATCTGGAGGAAGTCACCGAAGCGCAGGAAGAGACGGGCGGTGGTGGCGGTGGCGGCGGTCCGGCCATGCCGGGCGCCAGCGAAGGCGAGAAGGGCCTGTTCGATCAGGCCGTCGCGCTTGTCGCCCGCGAAGGCAAGGCCAGCACCAGCTTCATCCAGCGCCATCTGCAGATCGGCTACAACCGCGCCGCGCGCCTCATCGAGCAGATGGAGAAGGACGGGATCGTGGGGCCCGCCAATCATGTCGGCAAGCGCGAGGTGCTGGTCCGCCGCACCCATGACGAGGACGAGTAGGGTCGACAGGTTTGATTGAAACATCGTCATTCCCGCGAAAGCGGGAATCTTCTGACTGAGGCGCTGTCACGAGGAAAAGATGCCCGCCTGCGCGGGCATGACGTCTAGCAAGCTTTAACCCGGCAGGCTGTCCAGCAGCAGCTGTTCCACATCGGCGGGGCGGAAGGGCTTTCTCAGGCAGGGCTTGTCGCGCCAGCGCTCATCCAGCCCCGATTCGTCGTAGCCGGTGCTGAAGACGAAAGGCAGGCCCAGCTGGTCCATGACGGCCGCGACCGCATCGCTGCGATGGCCGGCGACGTTGACGTCCAGAATGGCCATATCGCAGCCGCCGGGCTCTGCGGCCAGGAAAGCCAGGGCTTCGTCATTCTGGCTGAACGGCCCGATGACCACGCAGCCGAAATCGTCCAGAACATCTTCCAGCAGCATGGCCAGCAGAGCCTCGTCCTCAAGAACGAGAACGCGCAGGCCGGACAATCGTGATTCTTGGTCCATACCCTGTCTTCCAACAGACCGCGCGTTTTATGGCAAGAGAGCTTGGCCTAGCCTTACGGCTTATCCGGCACCGTCGTTTCCAGCTCTTGCAGCCAGGCGCTGGCATTGCCGTCCGACGGTGCGCGCCAGTCTCCGCGCGGGGACAGGCTGCCCCCCGCGCTGACCTTCGGCCCGTTCGGCATGGCCGAGCGCTTGAACTGGCTGAAGGCGAAGAAGCGTTGCAGAAAGACGCGCATCCAATGCTTGATCTCGGGCAGCGGATAGGCCGGCCGGCGGTCGTCCGGAAAGCCCGGCGGCCAGGCGCCGCGTGCCGCATCCTCCCAGGCCATCATCGCCAGGAACGCGATCTTGGAGGGGCGGAATCCGTAGCGCAGCACGTGAAACAGTGTGAAATCCTGCAAGGCATAGGGGCCGATCTTGGCTTCCGTGCTCTGCGGCTTTTCGCCCGGTTTAGCCGGCACCAGTTCCGGTGAAATTTCCGTGTCCAGAATGGCGGCAAGCGTCACCCCAACATCCTCCGGGAACTGGCCGGACTGGATGACCCAGCGGATGAGGTGTTGGATCAGCGTCTTCGGGATGCCGCCATTGACGTTGTAATGGGACATCTGGTCGCCGACGCCATAGGTGCACCAGCCCAAAGCGAGCTCCGACAGATCGCCGGTGCCGAGCACGATGGCACCCTGGTGATTGGCAAGGCGGAACAGATAGTCGGTGCGCAATCCCGCCTGTACATTCTCAAACGTGACGTCATAGACCGGTTCGCCCTGACCGAAGGGATGGCCCATATCGGCCAGCATCTGCGTCGCGGCCGGACGGATATCGAGTTCCTTCCAGGTGACGCCCAGACTGTCCATCAGGCGGATGGCATTGGTCTTGGTCTCGTCGCTGGTGGCGAAGCCCGGCATCGTATAGGCCAGGATATGGCTACGCGGCAGGTCCAGCCGGTCGACGGCGCGGGCGGCGACGATCAGCGCCTGTGTCGAATCGAGGCCGCCTGAGACACCGATGACGATCTTCGGCAGGCCGATGCCGCGCAGGCGCTGCACCAGACCCGAAATCTGGATGTTATAGGCCTCGTAGCAATCCTGGTGCAGGCGCGCGGCGTCGGCCGGCACAAAGGGAAAGCGCTGCAACGGGCGTTTCAAACCCAGATCGCGGTCGGGTGGCGCCAAGGTCAGCGCAATGCGCCGGAACTGTTCCGGCTCGACGCCGATGGCACGGCCGTTGTCCTCGAAACTGCCCATGCGCAGGCGTTCCTGGCGCAGCCGGTCAAGATCGACATCGGCCATCGCCCGCTGCGCGCCGAGCGGAAAGCGCTCGGTTTCGGCCAGGGTCTCGCCCATTTCGAAGATCGAGGCCTGACCGTCCCAGGCGAGATCGGTGGTCGATTCGCCGGCCCCGGCGGCGGCATAGAGATAGGCCGCGTGGCAGCGGGCGGATTGGCTGATGGACAGCTGCGTCCGCGTCTCGGCCTTGCCGATGGTGATATTGCTGGCCGAGAGATTGGCCAGAATCGTGGCCCCCGCCAGCGCGCCGTGAGAGCTGGGCGGCACCGGCACCCAGACGTCTTCGCAGATTTCCACATGCAGCACGAAGCCGGGCAAATCCTCGGCCGCGAAGATCAAATCCGGTCCGAAGGGAATTTCTTCCCCGCCCAGCGTGATGCTGCGGCCTTCCGTACCCATGCCGGAGGCGAAATGCCGCTTTTCGTAGAATTCGCGGTAATTCGGCAGATGGGTCTTGGGTACAACGCCCAGGATGCGGCCGCGATGGATGACGACGGCGGTGTTATAGAGCCGCGCGCCGTGGGCCAGCGGTGCGCCGACCAGCAGGATCGGCGTCAGGTCACGGCTGCCCTCCACGATCGTGGCAATCGCCTCATGCACGGCATCCAACAGCACGTCCTGCAACAGCAGGTCGTCGATGGCATAGGCCGAAACGGAAAGCTCCGGGAAGACGCAGAGAACTGCGCCATCATCGTGGCAGAGCTGGGCCTCGTCCAAAATCGCCCGCGCATTGGCGGCCGGGTCGCCCGGACGGCTCAGGATGGTGCAGGCAGCGACACGGGCGAAGCCGTGAGCGTAGAGCGAGCGGAATTCCATGACACCGACACTAGCAAGGTCCAGCCCGGCCGTTAACTGGCGCAGTGCTGCAGCGCAAACGCGTCAGCCAGCCTCTTCCAGCGCGCCCTGGGCTTCCAGCCAGGCTTCCTCGGCGGCTTCGATATCCCGCGCGATGGCGGCCAGCTTCTGCTGTCCGCGCGTAATCTCGGCCCCGCCATGCTTTTCGTAAAAGCCGGGGTCGGCGAGGATGCCTTCGATCTTCTCCTTATCCGCCGTCAGCTTGGCGATGCGCTTTTCCGCGTCCTGGGCGATTTTCCGCAAGGGAGCGAGGGCCGCGCGGGCTTCGGCGCGTTCTCGCCGGTCGTCCTGACGCGTGGGCGCGGTGTCCAGCTTCGCGGGACCGCCGGCAAGCCCGGCCAGGCGCTGCCGGTAATCGTCCATATCGCCGTCGAACTGCACGGCCGCACCATCGGCCACCAGCCACAGCCGGTCCGCCACCAACTCCACCAGATGCGGATCATGGGTGATGAGGACCACCGCGCCGGTGTAATCCGCCAGCGCCCGGATCAGCGCTTCCTTGGCGTCGATATCCAGATGGTTGGTCGGTTCGTCCAAAATCAGCAGATGCGGCGCATCGCGCGTGGCCAGCGCCAGGAGTAGGCGGCCTTTCTCGCCGCCCGAGAGTTCCGAGACCTTGGTATCGGCGCGGTCGGCGTCCAGCCCGAAGCGCGCCAGCTGGGCGCGCACTTGCGGCGGCAAAGCACGCGGCAGGGCGCGGGCCATATGATCGACCGGCGTTTCCGACGGGATCAGCGCTTCCGCCTGATCCTGGGCGAAATAGCCGACCTTCAGCCCGGCGGCGCGGCGCATCTCGCCTGCCAGCGGTTCCATCGAGCCCGCGATCAGCTTGGCGAGGGTGGACTTGCCGTTGCCATTGGCGCCCAGCAGCGCCACGCGGTCATCGGTATCCAGGCTGAGCGAGATATTGCGCAGGATGGGCTTGCCGCCATAGCCGATGGAGACGCGGTCCAGCGTCAGAATGGGCGGTGCGATGCGCGACGGATCGGGGAAGGAGAAGCGGGTCGGCGCGTCCTCGATGACGTTTTCCACGGGCGGCAGCCGTTCCAGCGCCTTCAACCGGCTTTGCGCCTGACGGGCCTTGGTGGCCTTGGCGCGGAACCGGTCCACGAAAGCCTGAATGCGGTCGCGCTCGGCCGATACCTTTTCGGCCATGCGCTTCTGCTGGGCGCTGCGTTCCGCCCGCAGGCGCAGGAATTCCGCGAAGCCGCCGGTGGTCAGCGTGATCTTGCCGCGATCGAGATGGGCGATGGCTTCGACCGAGCGATCCAGCAGCCCGCGATCATGCGAGACGATCAGCGCGGCGCCAGAGAATTTCGCGAGCCAGCCTTCCAGCCAAAGCGAGGCTTCGAGGTCGAGATGGTTGGTCGGTTCGTCCAGCAGCAGCAGGTCCGGATTGCCGAACAGCGCGGAGGCCAGCGCCACGCGCATCCGCCAGCCGCCCGAGAGCGCACTCATCGGTCCTTCCTGGCGTTCCAGACTGAAGCCGAGACCGCTGAGAATGGCGCCGGCGCGGGCCGGGGCGCTGTCGGATTCGATTGTCCGCAAACGTTCATGCACTTCCGCCAGGCGCAGAGCGTCGGTGTCCGGCGCTTCCGCCTCGGCCAGCAGGGCCGTGCGTTCCTTGTCGGCCGCCAGCACGACTTCGATGGGGGTGACGCTGCCACCCGGCGCTTCCTGCGCCACGGCGCCCATCTTGGCACGATTGGCGAGGCGGATATCGCCGCCGTCCACCGCCAGATCGCCGGAAATCGCCCGCATCAGCGTCGACTTGCCGGCGCCGTTGCGGCCGATCAGGCCGATGCGCCGTCCGGGATCGACGGTCAGGTCGGCATTCTCCAGCAGCGGGCGGCCTTTGATGGAGATCGAGAGATTGCGAATGGTCAGGAGGCTCATATCGGGTCATCTAGCGGCAAATGGCGGCAGAAGGAACGGCGTGGCTTGCAGGCCACAGGCTTAACCTCTAAACGCCCGCGCACAGACTTTGCTTACCCAGAAAAGAAAGACAGTCCCATGGCTATTGAGCGCACCTTCTCCATCCTGAAGCCCGACGCGACCCGCCGCAACCTGACCGGCGCCATCAACGCGGTCTTCGAGAAGAACGGCCTCTCCATCGTCGCCCAGAAGCGCGTTCAGCTGACCCAGGCGCAGGCCGAAGGCTTCTACGCCGTGCATAAGGAGCGTTCCTTCTTCGGCGAGCTGGTCAGCTTCATGATCTCCGGCCCGGTCGTGCTGCAGGTTCTGCAGGGCGAGAATGCGATGGCCAGGAATCGTGAACTGATGGGCGCGACCGACCCGAAGAAGGCCGATGCCGGCACCATCCGCGCCGAATTCGCCGAAAGCATCGAAGCGAATTCCGTGCATGGTTCGGACAGCCTCGAGAATGCGAAGACCGAGATTTCCTACTTCTTCGCCGAGACCGAAATCGTCGCGTAAGTTTCGACGTTTTTTGCGTCGCGGCTCTCTAAGTCGTCATGCCCGGGCTTGACCCGGGCATCCAGCCGGCCCCGGGCATAACGCTTGCTCGGAGTCTGGATCCCCGGGTCAAGCGCGGCTTGCCAAGCCCGGGGACGACGGCGTCAATTTTCAATCGATAGTGATCCGAACAGATCGTCCCATTCGGGATTGAGCTCTTCGATCAGCGCCAGCTTCCAATCACGCGGCCAGCGTTTCAGAGATTTCTCACGCTGTATGGCCCGCACAATCTCATCGTGCCGTTCAGCATAGACGAGCTTCGTGAGCTTGTGTCGCTGTGTGAATCCAGGCTTATCTTGCGATTTGTGCTGTTGGATGCGCGTGGCCAAGTGAGCGGTCACGCCAATATAGAGCGTGCCGTTCCGTTGATTGGTAACGATATAGACCCACGCAGCCATTGCAATACGATGCAGAAACGCAATGGAAAATGCGAGCGTTTTAGGCGTGCTATCCTTGCTCAGCCGCAGACGTCCCAGAAACTCAGACCATAAACAGACGTAACGCCTGGGTTCTGCTGGATGCCAGGGTCAAGCCCTGGCATGACAGAGTTTATGGTTTCGACTGCGGTGCTGCGAGAGACAGCGCAAACTGCCGGAGCGCCTCGGGATAGAGCTTATGTTCCTCCACCAGCACCCGTGCGGCGAGCGCGTCCGGCGTGTCGCCTCCCAGCACCGGCACCCGCGCCTGGGCGACGATGGGGCCTGCGTCCAGATCTTCCGTCACCACATGCACCGTGCAGCCGGCTTCGCTGACGCCAGCTTCGATGGCGCGTTCATGCGTGTGCAGCCCTTTGAAATCGGGCAGCAGGCTCGGGTGGATATTGAGCATCCGGCCGTCCCAGCGCGACACCAGATACGGCGTCAGCAGGCGCATATAGCCGGCCAGGCAGATGATCTCGACGCCGGCCGCCCGCAAAGCCGCGTCGATCTCAGCCTCATGACCCGCGCGGTCTTTGCCGAAGGGGCGATGATCGATCGCAACCGCCGCGATGCCGGCGGCGGTCGCCGTCGCCAACCCTCCGGCATCCGGGTTGTTCGACAGAACCAGCACGATCTCGGCCGGAAAATCCGGTGCGCGGGCGGCTTCGATCAACGACACCATATTCGAGCCACGGCCGCTGATGAACACGGCCGCGCGGCGACGGGCGGTCATTCTCAGACGGGCCAGCCGGCGGGAATGGCGATTTCGGTCCGCGCTTCGCCATCGGCCGCTTCGATCGCGCCGATTTCGAAGACCTGCTCGCCCTCGGCCTCCAGAATGGCGCGGGCTTCGGCGACCTTGTCAGCCGCGACGATGACGGTCATGCCGATGCCGCAGTTGAAGACGCGCAGCATCTCTTCCGGTGCGACGCCGCCGGCTTTGGCGAGCCAAGGGAAGACCGGCGGCAGGGCCCAGGCCCCGGCATCGATCCGCGCCAGCGTGCCTTCGGGCAGGGCGCGCGGCAGATTGCCCGGCAGGCCGCCACCCGTGATATGCGCCGCCGCTTTCAGCAGGCCCTTCTTGTGCAGAGCCAGCAGCGACAGAACATAAAGCTTCGTCGGCGCCATCAGCACTTCGGCCAGCGTGCCGCCGTCCGCGAAGGGGCAGGGGCCGTTCATATCGGCGCCGATCACGTCCACCACGCGGCGGACGAGGGAAAAACCGTTGGAATGCACGCCGGAACTGGCCAGGCCCAGCACCACGTCGCCCGGCGCTACGTCACGCGGCAGAAGGTTTTCACGCTCCGCCGCGCCAACCGTGAAGCCGGCCAGATCGTAATCGCCGGCCTGATACATGCCCGGCATCTCGGCCGTCTCACCGCCCACCAGCGCGCAGCCCGACAGGCGGCAGCCTTCGGCGATACCGGCAATGACGCGCTTCGCCGAGGCCACATCCAACGCGCCGGTCGCGAAATAATCGAGGAAGAACAGCGGCTCCGCGCCCTGCACCACGAGGTCGTTGACGCACATGGCGACGAGGTCGATGCCGACCGTGTCATGCAGACCGTGGTCGATGGCGATCTTCAGCTTGGTGCCGACGCCGTCGGTGGAGGAGATCAGAACGGGATCGCGGAAGCCGGCGGCCTTAAGGTCGAACAGCGCGCCGAAGCCGCCGAGGCCTCCCATGACGCCCGTGCGGTTGGTCGCCTTGGCCAGCGGCTTGATGGCGTCCACCAGCGCGTCGCCGGCTTCGATGTCGACGCCCGCGTCCGCGTAGGTCACGCCGTTGCCGGGATTTGCCGCTATGGTCATTCAGGCCCTCGATGCGCTAGGCGTTTGTGCTCGGGCAATGCCGCGACGGGCGGCGCGGTGCCGAACAATTCGGGAAAGTCGTGTGACGAGGCGCGGAAACAAACACAGCCGTCTTCGTGACGCAACCAAGGCTTTCCGCGCAAGCGCTATGGCGGGAACGCGTACCAGAGAGGGCAAGAGCCGATGACGCACCTGCCGCCGGCCGTGCCGCCGCGTTCCGCGCAGGAGGAACGGACCGCCCGCAACCAGCGCATTACCCTTGTAATCGGCCTGCTTCTGCTGCTGGCCCTGTTTTTTTACCTGTTTTCGGCCATCCTGCTGCCCTTCGTCGCCGCACTCGGCATCGCCTATTTCCTCGATCCCGTGGCGACCCGCATGGCCCGCGCCGGACTGCCGCGCTGGATGGCGGCGGTGCTGCTGGTTCTGGCCCTGATCGCAGGCGCGTTGACCTTCGTGCTGCTGCTCTATCCCATCATCCTGTCGCAGATCGGTCTGCTGCTACAGCGCGTGCCGGAATATGTGGTCGAGGTGCAGGCCTGGGCCAATGGCACGCTGTCGCATCTCCAGAAGCACCTCGGCGCCGATTTCGTGGACAGCAAGATCCGCGAAATCGTGGCGACCCATGCCGGGGCCATGATCCCCTTCGCGGTCGGCGCGCTCAGCCGGGTCATCGGCGGCGGATTCGCCATCGTCAATGCGCTGACGCTGATCGTGGTGACGCCGATCGCCGCCTTCTACCTGCTGCGCGACTGGCCGCGCCTCGTCACCAAGGCCGACGCCCTGCTGCCGCTGCGCTATGCCGGCATCATCCGGCTACAGGTGCTGGAAGTGGACCGCATCCTGTCGGCCTGGCTGCGCGGCCAATTGCTGTGCTGCCTCATGCTGGCTGCCTTCTATGCGCTGGGGCTCACCCTGGTCGGACTCGATCTCGGGCTGATCGTGGGCCTGACGGCCGGGCTGCTGTCCTTCATCCCCTATGTCGGCACCATCACCGGGGCAGTGACCTCCTTCGGCCTGGCGGTCGCGCAATTCCCGGACTGGAGCGGCGTCGTTCTGGTGATGGCGGTTTTCGTGCTGGGTCAGGTGCTGGAGGGCTATGTCATCTATCCCCGGCTGCTCGGCAATCGGGTGGAATTGCACGACGTTCTGGTGATTTTCGCCCTGCTGGCGGGCGGTGCCGCCTTCGGCTTCCTGGGCGTCCTGCTGGCCGTACCCGTGACGGCGGCGCTGGGCGTACTGGCGCGCTTCTGGATCAGGCGGTATCTGGTGAGCCCTCTGTATCTTGATCCGCCGCCCGGCGACGATAGGTTTAAGCCATGACCGCCGAGGGCGATGGTTCCACACGGCAGCTCGCTCTGCCCTTTGCCTATGTTCCGCGCTTCCGCGTGGAGGATTTCATTGCCGCCCCGTCCAACGAGGAGGCGCAGGCCTGGCTCGCGCGGACGGCGCATTGGCCGGCCGGGCGCCTCGCGCTCTACGGCGAGGCCGGCTGCGGCAAGACGCATCTGCTTCAGCTTTGGGCGGAACGGAACGGCGCGCTGCTGCTGGACGGCCCCTTGCTGCGCCGCCTGCCCGAGCTTGCCGGCTCGCCTGCCATCGCAATCGACGACGCCGATGCCGCGCCGGATGAGACGACGCTGCTGCATCTGATGAATCTGGCGGCCGAGATGCGCCGGCCGCTGCTGCTGGTCGGCCGTACGCCACCCGCCCGCTGGCGGGTGACCCTGCCGGATCTGGCCAGCCGCCTGCGCGCCATGACGGCGGTCGCCGTCAAGCCGGCGGAGGACCCGCTGCTGCGCGCGCTCCTGGCGCGGCTGCTGTCCGATCGGCAATTGGTACTGGGGGAAAGCCTACAGGACTGGCTGCTGGCCCGCCTGCCGCGCCATCCGGCGGCGCTTCGCGAGGCCGCCGCCCGGCTGGACCGTCAGGCCCTGGCGGCCGGCGGGCGCGTCACCCGCGCCATGGCGGCGTCCCTGGTGGAGACGATCGAGGAAAATGGCGCCGAGGAGGGATGTGACTTATCGAATAAGTCATTTCAGGAACACTCCCCAAACGATCGCGTTCTACTTTAGACTGTCATGATGACCCCTGATGACGCAGAGCTGAATGCCACCCTCGTTGCGGACGTGACGCCTGTCGCGCCTGAACCCGCGGAGGCGTCCGTGGCTGAGACGATCGCCCTCGACTCGCCGGACCGCTTCATCAACCGCGAATTGTCCTGGCTCGATTTCAATCATCGTGTCGTGGAAGAGGCGGAGAATCGCCACCACCCGCTGCTGGAGCGGCTGCGCTTCATCTCCATCAGCGGCTCCAATCTCGACGAATTCTATTCCGTGCGCGTGGCCGGCCTTGTCGGCCAGGCCAAGGCCGGCGTGGTCAAAACCTCGCCGGACGGGCTGACGCCGGCCCAGCAACTGGCGCAGATCAATACCCGCGCCCGGCGGCTGATCGCCGATCAGCAGCGCGCCTGGAACAAGGTGCGGGCGGAACTGGCGGTGGCCGGGCTGGTGGTCGCGGATATCGGCGCCCTGACGGATGCCGACCGCGCCTGGCTGGACGCCTTCTTCATGGATCGCATCTTTCCGGTGCTGACGCCGCTGGCGGTCGACCCCGCGCATCCTTTCCCCTTCATCCCGAATATGGGCCTGGTTCTGGCGCTGCTTCTGGTCTCGAACCACGACCGCCATGTCATGCGCGCGCTGATTCCGCTGCCGGGACAGGTGGAGCGGTTCATCCGCCTGCCGGCGACCGAGGCCGGCGGGCCGATTCGCTTCGTCATGCTGGAGCATGTGGTGGGGATGTTCCTGGAACATCTTTTCCCCGGCTATGCGCGGGAGGCTCATGGCCTGTTCCGCGTCATTCGCGACACCGATGTCGAATTCGAGGATGAGGCCGCCGATCTGGTTCTGTCCTATGAAACGGCGCTGAAGCGCCGCCGCCGGGGTGTGGCCATCAACCTCACGCTGCAAGCCTCGATGCCCGAGGAGCTGAAGCAGCTGGTGCGCGATGCCGTGGCCGCGCCGCCCGAGGAAGTCTTCGAGGAAGGGGGCATTCTCGGCACCGTCGACCTCAAGCAGTTGATCGTTGACGACCGTCCGGACCTGCTCTTCACGCCCTATACGCCGCGTTTTCCGGAGCGCATCCGCGATTTCGGCGGGGATTGCTTCGCCGCCATCCGCGCCAAGGACATCATCGTCCATCACCCGTTCGAAAGCTTCGACGTCGTGGTGCAGTTCCTGCGTCAGGCGGCACAGGACCCGGCGGTCGTCGCGGTCAAGCAGACGCTGTATCGCACCAGCAAGGACAGCCCGATCGTCAAGGCGCTGATCGAGGCGGCGGAGGCCGGTAAATCCGTTACCGCCATGGTGGAACTGCGCGCCCGTTTCGACGAGGAGGCGAATATCCGCCTGTCGCGCACGCTGGAAGCTGCCGGCGTGCAGGTCGTCTTCGGATTTACCGAGCTGAAGACCCACGCCAAGCTGTCACTGGTCGTGCGGCGCGAATCGGGCGGCGTACGGTCCTACGCACATTTCGGCACCGGCAATTACCACCCGATCACGGCCCGCATTTACACCGATCTCAGCTTCTTCACCTGCGATCCGGACCTGACGCGTGACGCGGCGCGGCTGTTCAACTTCATGACCGGCTATGCCAAGCCCGAGAAGATGGACGCCATCGCCTATAGTCCGCTCACCACGCGCAAGCGGCTGACGCATCTGATCCAGGATGAAATTCAGGCGGCGCGCGACGGCAAGCCAAGCGGCATCTGGCTCAAGGTCAATGCCCTGGTCGATGAGCGGATGATCGATCTGCTGTATGAGGCATCGGCCGCCGGTGTCTCGGTGAAATGCGTCGTGCGCGGCATCTGCTGCCTGCGGCCGGGCGTGCCGGGCCTGTCCGAGAATATCCGGGTGAAATCCATCGTCGGGCGCTTTTTGGAACATGCGCGCGTCATAGCCTTCGCCAATGGGCACGCACTGCCCAACCGGCATGCGCGGGTCTTCATCAGCAGTGCCGACTGGATGGCCCGCAATCTCGACATGCGGGTCGAAACCCTGGTGCCGATCCGCAACCCGACGGTTCATGCCCAGATCCTGGACCAGATCATGGTCGTCGATCTCAAGGACAATATGCAGTCCTGGGAATTGGGTCCGGACATGAGCTGGCGTCGTGTGCAAAGCGGCCGCAAGCCGATCTCCGCCCATAATTATTTCATGACCAATCCCTCGCTTTCGGGCCGGGGCTCTGCCCTCCATGGCCCCGCGCTGCTACAGCATGTCGGCCGCAAACCCCATGGCATGAGGGACTGACCACTGTCCTTACCCCGCTCCGCTGTCGTCGATCTGGGCTCGAATTCAGTCCGGCTCGTGGTCTTCGAGGGATTGTCCCGCAATCCCGTCACCATCTTCAACGAGAAGGCGGTGCTGCGGCTCGGCCGTGGCTTGCAGCAGACCGGACGGCTGAATGAGGAAGGCGTCCAGCAGGCGCTGATGGTGATGAACCGCTACCATGCGGTGGCGCGCGCCATGGGCGCCAATCCCTTCGAAGTGCTGGCGACGGCGGCCGTGCGCGATGCCTCCAACGGCCCGGAATTCGTGGCAGGGCTGCAATCCATCATGCCCGGCGTGCCGATCCGCATCCTGTCGGGTAAGGAGGAGGCGTCCTATTCCGCCGCCGGCGTGCTCTGCGGCATTCCGACCGCCGAAGGCATTCTGCTCGATATCGGCGGCGGCTCGCTGGAAGCCGTCAAACTGGTCGGTGGCCGCGCCGTGGAAAGCGAGACGATGCGGCTGGGGGTTATCCGCCTGGCTGACCGTGCCGCCGGCGACCTGACGCGGGCGCGCATCATCGTCGAGGAAGATACCGCGCGGGTTCCCTGGCTGGGGGATGGCGCCGGACAGGATCTTTATCTGGTCGGCGGCGCCTTCCGCGCGCTGGCGCGCATCCACATGACGCAGACGAGCTACCCGCTCAATATGCTGCACCACTACACCATTGCCCGTGACGAGGCGCGCGACCTGGCGGGCGTCGTCGCCGGCGCCAGCCGCCGCGCGCTGGAACGTCTGCCCGGTCTGCCGCGCCGCCGCATCGATGATCTGCCCTTCGCCGCCGTTGTGCTGCGGCGGCTGCTGCGCGTGACCGGCGCGTCCCGCGTCGTCTTCAGCGCCAATGGCCTGCGCGAAGGCTGGCTGATGCATATCCTGCCGCCCGACGTGCGTGCGGCCGAGCCGATCACCGCCGCCGCCCGCGACATGGCGACGCTTTTCAGCCGCGACCCGCGCCTGGCCCCCGCTCTGATCGCCTGGACGGCGCCGCTGATGGTAGGCGAAAGCCCGGAACAGCGGCTGCTGCGCGAGGCGGCCTGCTGGTTCTCGGACATCGCCAGCCACGATCATCCCGAATATCGGGCCGAGCAGGGCTTTTTGCGCGTATTGCGCCAGCCCGGCATCGCGATCGACCATCATGCCCGCGCCTATCTGGCTCTCGCCATCGCCATGCGCTACGAGGCCGAGCCCGATGCGCCCTTCCTGGCGCCCGCGCGCATGCTGCTGGATATGACCTCGGTCCAGCAGGCCGAAGTGCTGGGGGCCGCTTTGCAGTTGGCCTATACGCTGTCGGGCGGCACGCCCGATCTGCTGGCCAGCACGGAACTGATCATCGACAGCGGCAAGCTGATCCTCAACCTCCGCGAAGATGCCGGCGTCTTCGCGGGCGAAAGCATCATTCGCAAACTCGGCCGGCTGGCGGCCGTGCTGGGGCTCGATCCCTATTCCGGGACCGAACGGGTGCATAGCGACGCCGCCTGACGGAGACTGGGGTGATGTCTCTGCTTGACGATCTGCGCGCGGCCTTGGGCGATCGTGCGGTCCTGACCGATCCGGCTGAGACCGCCGGCTATTCCAGCGACTGGCGGCGCCTTTATTCCGGGCTGCCGCTCGCGGTCATCCGGCCGAGCAGCACGGATCAGGTCGTGCGCGCCGTGACGCTCTGCGCCAAGGCTGGCGTGGCGATTATCCCGCAGGGTGGCAATACCTCCATGGTCGGCGGGGCGGTGCCTTCGGTGGACGGAACCGAGATCGTGCTCAGCCTGGAGCGCTTGCGCGCCTTGCGGGCGATCGACCCGGTTGACCTCACCATGACGGTCGAGGCCGGGGTGACCTTGGCGGCAGCCCAAGCCATGGCGGCCGAGCAAGGGATGCTGCTGCCGCTGTCCATCAGTTCCGAGGGCAGCGCCCAGATCGGCGGCGTGCTGGCAACCAATGCCGGCGGCAATAACACGCTCCGCTTCGGCAATGCCCGCGACCTCGTCCTAGGCCTGGAAGTGGTGCTGGCGGATGGGCAGGTCTGGCACGGCCTGCGGCATCTTCATAAGGACAATACCGGCTACGCCCTGCGGCAGGTCTTCGTTGGCTCGGAAGGCACGCTCGGCATCATCACCGCCGCCGTGCTGCGGTTGCAGCCCGGAGTGACGGCGCGGGCCAGTGCCTTCTGCGCCTTACCCTCCGTCGAACAGGCACTGGCCTTGCTGGCGCGCCTGCGCGCGCGGGATGCCGGTGCGCTGCATGCCTTCGAATATATGAGCGGCGGCTCGGTCGATCTGGTTCTGGCGCATATCGAGGGCGTTGCGCGGCCGGTCGAAGCGGCGGCGCATTATGTCCTGGTCGATTGCGCGGCCAGCGGTCCTGAGGGGGCGGCGCAGGCGTTGCAGGATAGGCTGGAAGATGTTCTGGGCGCGGCCCTGGAAGCGGGCGAATTGACGGACGCGGCTCTGGCTCAGAACGAAGCGCAGCGTCTGGCTTTCTGGAAGATACGAGAAGAACATGCGGAAGCGCAGAAGCGCGCCGGCGCCTCGATCAAGAACGATATTTCGGTGCCGCTGGCGGCTTTGCCGGAGCTGATGGACGCGGCGGCGGCGGCCTGCCGCGCTCTGGTGCCGGGCATCCGCATCGCGCCTTTCGGCCATCTGGGCGACGGCAATATCCACTTCAATCTCGTGCAGCCGACAGGTGCGGGCGGCGCGGCCTTTCTGGCGCAGTCCGAGCCTTTGATGGAAGCGGTCGGGGAGGTCGTGCGGCGGCTGTCCGGCAGCTTTTCGGCCGAACACGGCGTCGGCCGGCTGAAAACCGGCATGATGCAAAGCTGGCGCGGCGGGGTGGAGTTGGATCTGATGCGGCGGATCAAGTCAGCGCTTGATCCCGCGGGCCGGCTCAATCCGCGCGTGATTTTTCCAGCGAAAAACGCGGAAGACGCGGCGGGTTAACGCTCGGCGAGTTCGCGGCTCCGCGCACCCGACGGGTGCACGGGGGCGCAGGGGCGGCCGTAATGATTCATGGCGATGCAGGCGGCGCGGGCATGCGCTTCGCTGACCGACGCGATCCAGGCATGATAGCCTGGGTGCTTCGTCTTGCCACGGGCGATGGCGAGATGCACGACGCCGCCACGCGCTTCGCGCTGGCCGATGCGCAGTGCCTTATAGGCCGCCGCCTTGCTGTTATAGCTGCCGAGATCGAGGCTCCAGTCGCTGCGGCCGCCATAACCGCCATTGGCGGCAACGGCGCGCGGGTTGCTGGTCGCGACCGGTGCGGTTGCGGGCACGACCGGCCCCTGATCCTGTGCCTGGCGGGCAGCCTGCGTTGCCTGAAGCGCCGCCATCTTGGCGCTGCCGCCCAGTTCCTGAGCGAAGCCCTGATCCAGCATCGCGGCCATGGTGCGGTCGCGCGCGTAATTGGACGGGGCTGCCATGATGACGCCGATCAGACGGACGCCGCCGCGCACGGCGCTGGTGACGAGGTTATGGCCGGCGGCATTGGTATAGCCGGTCTTCATGCCGTCAGCGCCGGGATAGGATTTCAGGAGATGGTCGTGATTGAAGATCACGCGGCCATGGAACAGGAAGCTCGCGGTCGAGAAAAAGTGATAGTCGTCCGGGAAATCGATGATCAGACGCCGGGCGAGGATCGACAGGTCATGCGCCGTCGTCACCTGATTGGGGTTGGGCAGGCCCGAGGCATTGCGGAACACCGTGTCGTTCATGCCGAGCGTATGCGCCTTCAGCGTCATCAGCGCGGCGAATCGGGTTTCGTCGCCCCCGGCCAGAAACTCGCCCGCGATGGTCGCGGCATCATTGGCCGACAGCGTCACCATGCCGAGGATCGCTTCCTGCACCGTGATGCGCGAGCCGGGCAGGGCGCCGAGCTTGACCGGCTCGACCGAAGCGGCGTGGACGGAGACGGGCATCATCTGATCGAAGGTGATGCGGTGATCGCGCAGGGCCTCGAACAGCAGATACAGGGTCATGAGTTTGGTCAGGCTGGCGGGGTAGCGGGGCTCGTTCGCATTCTGGGCGTAAAGCTGCTGGCCGGTGCGCGCGTCGATCAGGATGGCGCTCATCGGCGGCAGCCCCTGGGCACGCGCAGGGACGATGCCAGCGGCAAGCATGGCCAAGCTGCAACCCAACAAGACAACCCTTGCTAGGCGAGCCTTCAAAAACCCTTGCTTGCGATTCATACGCGCTTCCTGCCGCTATCCAGCGATACCGCCACCACTCGGTATCAAGCCTCTGCTTTGGCTGAGTTCTGTCGGAATTGCAAATAGTTAGACGATGAATCTGAGATGACGCACGATCCGCCGTAACATTTGTTCCGACTAAGAATTGTTGTGCAGCGCACAAAAGCCTTGAACCCTGACAGGAGCAGGTCTAAATGGAAAATGCTGCAACGCAACACGGGCAATTTCCGGTGTCCAAGGGCCATCAAGGTCTTGTTCGGGAAAAAGCCGAGGGAGTGTCGAGCATGGCCAGACGATCAACCGCCGCGAATGCGATCACGGCAGAGGCGGGTGACCCTGTGCAGGAGACGGTTCAGGCCGTGACGGAAGCCTTGCCTGATGAGGCAGAGGCCGCGGCATCAGATGTGGCGGCCGTAGCGTCCGAGACTGCCGAGGAAACGCGGCAGGCTGTGGACGAGGCCGTGAAACAGGTCATGGATGCCGCCAAAGACAGTGCGGCCGAAATCTCCTCGCATGTCGAGGATACGAAGCTGAAGTTCAATCAAGGGATGACGAATACCATGAAGACGGCCGAGGAAATGCTGGCTTTCAGCCAGGGCAATGTCGAAGCTTTCATCAAGTCCGGTCAGATCTGGTCCGCCGGTCTGCAGGACATCTCCAAGCAGATGGCCAGCTCCGCCCAGTCTTCCTATGAGGAGGCCATGGCCGCCTTCAAGGCGCTGACGAGCGTGAAGTCCCTCAAGGAAGCGGTTGACCTCCAGGTCGGTCTCGCCCGCTCCGCGATGGAAAAGAGCGTCGCCGAATCCAACAAATATACCGATGCCTCTTTCAAACTGGCAGAGCAGGCGATTGCGCCGATCTCCGGCCGTATGACGATGGCCGCCGAAAAGTTCGGCAAGACGGTCTGATACGCCGGCTCTTTTGCCGGAATTGCGTCGGACAAAAGGGGTTCGGACATGATGTCCGGACCCCTTTTGTATTGGCAGGAAGGTCAGCGAGCCCCGCTTCGCTTGCAGGGCTGGCGAAACGCAACCCCTGATGGTCTTCAAAACCCTGTGGCGCGCAACAATGTCCCTCTTTTCCGACGGCGCATCATGCTTCTATGGTTCTTGAACGAACCTGACCTGCCTGTGACGGCGGGTCGGCATACTTGGTGACGCGCGGTCGCGGCAGTAGGGTTCGTATTAGATTATGAAGGATTGGCGAAGGCGCGATGAGCGATAGCGACAGGCGCAATGGCGGACGGGACGGTCCCGGCACGGGGGTAGTGGTTAAAAGCCGCACCAAGACCCGCAAGCCGGCCATGTACAAAGTTCTGATGCTGAATGACGATTACACGCCCATGGAATTCGTGGTGCACGTGCTGGAGCGGTTCTTTCAAAAGACCCGCGACGAGGCGACTCGGATCATGCTGCATGTTCACAGGCGGGGTGTCGGCGTTTGCGGCGTCTTCACCTATGAAGTCGCCGAGACCAAGGTGACGCAGGTCATGGACCTGGCGCGGCAGAATCAGCACCCGCTCCAATGCACCATCGAAAAAGAGTGACTCTGAGCAAAAGTTAATGCGTCTGCGCAAATTATTGGTGCAGGATATTACGTCGACCGGTTCGCTGGGCTTTTGAGCAAGTGAAACCCCGACGCAGATGAGAGACTTCCGTTGCCCTCCTTAGGCTTATGTCCCGGCAGGCCCCCTGGCAGATCCTCGGATGGGAGTGACGACTAGATAAAAGGAGCGTCGGCATGTTGTCCCGTAACCTCGAGCAGACTCTCCACCGCGCGCTCTCCCTCGCCAGCGAGCGCAAACACGAATACGCAACTCTTGAGCATCTGCTTCTCGGGCTGACCGAGGACACCGATGCCGCCACCGTCCTGCGCGCCTGCGGCGTCGATCTCGACAAGCTGCGCGCCGACCTGACGGAGTTTCTCGACAAGGATCTGGCCGGTCTGGCGACCGACCGCCCCGGCGATCCGAAGCCCACGGCGGGCTTCCAGCGCGTGGTGCAACGCGCCGCTATTCATGTGCAATCCTCCGGCCGCGATGAAGTCACCGGCGCGAATGTTCTGGTTGCGCTCTTCAGCGAACGCGAAAGCCATGCCGTCTACTTCCTGCAGTTGCAGGACATGACGCGTCTGGACGCCGTCAACTTCATCAGCCACGGCATCGCCAAGTCCCCCGGCAAAAGCGCGCCGCGCCAGGAAAAGGCTGCGGCCTCGGATACGCCCGATCCGGAAGAGAAGACGGCGCGCCGCGGCCAGGACGCGCTCTCCAACTACTGCGTCAACCTCAACAAGAAGGCGCAGTCGGGCAAGATCGATCCGCTGATCGGGCGCGAGAACGAGATCGAACGCACGATTCAGATTCTGTGCCGCCGCACCAAGAACAACCCGCTTTATGTGGGTGACCCGGGCGTCGGCAAGACAGCCATCGCGGAAGGCCTGGCCAAGCGCATTGTCGACGGCGACGTGCCGGAAGTGCTTGCCAAGTCGATCATCTTCTCGCTCGACATGGGCGCGCTGCTGGCCGGCACCCGCTATCGCGGCGATTTCGAGGAACGGCTGAAGGCCGTGGTGACGGAGCTGGAAGCCCAGCCCGGCGCGGTTTTGTTCATCGATGAAATCCACACCGTGATCGGGGCGGGTGCCACCAGCGGCGGCGCCATGGACGCGTCCAACCTGCTGAAGCCTGCTCTGGCCGCCGGCACGATGCGCTGCATCGGCAGCACGACCTATAAGGAGTTCCGGAACTACTTCGAAAAGGATCGCGCCCTTGTCCGGCGTTTCCAGAAGATCGATGTGCCGGAGCCCTCGTCCGACGACGCGGTACGTATCCTGCGCGGCCTGAAGACCGTCTACGAGAAGCATCACAAGGTCCGCTACACGGACGAGGCGATCCGCGCGGCCGTCGACCTCTCGGCGAAATACATCCATGACCGCAAGCTGCCGGACAAGGCGATCGACGTGATCGACGAAGTCGGCGCCAGCCGGATGCTGCTGCCCGAGCATAAGCGCCGCAAGACGGTGACGCTGCGCGATGTCGAGGAGATCGTCGCCAAGATCGCGCGCATTCCGCCCAAATCCGTGTCTGCCGATGACAAGGAAACCTTGCGGCATCTGGAACGCGACCTGCGCTCGATGGTCTTCGGGCAGGATCAGGCGATCGACGCGCTGTCGGCTGCCATCAAGCTGTCCCGCGCCGGGCTGCGCGAGCAGGAAAAGCCGATCGGCAATTATCTGTTCAGCGGTCCGACCGGCGTCGGCAAGACGGAAGTCGCCCGCCAGCTCGCCAGCGTGCTCGGCATCGAACTCGTGCGCTTCGACATGAGCGAATATATGGAGCGTCACTCCATCTCGCGTCTTATCGGCGCGCCGCCGGGCTATGTCGGCTTCGATCAGGGCGGCATGCTGACGGACGCCATCGATCAGCATCCGCATTGCGTGCTGCTGCTGGATGAGATCGAGAAGGCGCATCCCGATCTCTACAACATCCTGCTGCAAGTGATGGATCACGGGAAGCTGACCGACCACAACGGCAAGACGGTCGATTTCCGCAACGTCATCCTGATCATGACGACCAATGCCGGTGCCTCCGACATGGCCAAGGCCGCAATCGGCTTCGGCCGTGACATGCGGGAAGGCGAGGATGAGGATGCCATCAAGCGCATGTTCACCCCGGAATTCCGCAACCGTCTGGACGCGGTCATTCCCTTCGCGTCTCTGGGCCAGGAAGTGGTGGCCCGTGTGGTCGAGAAGTTCGTGATGCAGCTCGAGGCGCAGCTCGCCGACCGCAATGTCACGATCGAGCTCTCCTCCGGCGCCAAGGAATGGCTGGCCGAGCGTGGCTACGACAAGCTGTATGGCGCGCGGCCGCTGGCCCGCGTGATCCAGGAATATATCAAGAAGCCTCTGGCGGAGGAGCTGCTGTTCGGTCGCCTTGCCAAGGGTGGATCGGTCAAGGTTGGCATGAAGGACGGCAAGCTCGACTTCGACATGACGGAAGCACCGGCGCCCATCGCCGGCCGCCCCGGCAGCGAAGAGGGTGGCACCGAGAAGGAACCGGAAGAGGTCGAATAATCGTCCTCACCGCGTTTCCCGTGAATCAAAAAAGGCTGCTGAGGGAAACCTCGGCAGCCTTTTTCAGTCTCATGGTCGTGCGCAGCTTAACGGGTGGTTCTGCGCCACAAGAGCGTTTGAGCTTTTTATTGAAGCGGCGTCATCCCCGCGACAGCGGGGATCTTCTTACTTTGGCACCGCGACGAGGCGCAGAAGATGCCCGCTTTCACGGGCATGACGGTTGGAGAGGTACTTCATTCAAAACCTAAACCTGTCTGGCCTCGTTAGCGGCTTGCACAGATGACCAAAAGCTTAGCTTGCCGCCGCGAGGCGTGACGGTGCCGCGACATTCGCGATGACCTCGCCGAAAGGCCCGGCATTGCGGGCGGCGGCCAGGTCGGTGCCGGTCGTTTTCTTCAGCGGCAGCAGCGGAAAGACCAGTTCCGCGAAGCGGTAGCATTCTTCCAGATGCGGATAGCCGGACAGGATGAAGCGGTCGATGCCGAGCGCCATATATTCCTTCATCCGGTCGGCGACCTGCTGAGGATTGCCGACGAGTGCCGTGCCGGCGCCGCCACGTACCAGACCGACGCCCGCCCAGAGATTGGGGCTGATGATGAGATCTTCGCGGCGGCGGCCTTTCACCAGGTCCTGCATCCGGCGCTGGCCCACCGAATCGAAACGCGCGAAAGCCTTCTGCGCCGTCTCGACCTTGTGGTCATCGACATAGCGGATGAGGTCATCCGCCGCTGCCCAGGCCTCTTCCTCAGTCTCGCGCACGACCACATGCAGGCGGATGCCGAAGCTCATGGTGCGGCCTTCGCGTGCGGCGGCTTCCCGCGCATCCGCGATCTTGGCGGCAACCTCGGCCGGCGGCTCACCCCAGGTGAGGTAGACATCGGCATGCTTCGCCGCAACCGCTTGGCCGGGACCGGAAGACCCACCGAAATACAGCGGCGGATGCGGCGCCTGTACCGGCGGAAACAGCAGCTTGGCGCCTTCCACCTTGATATGCTTGCCGGTGAAGTCGAAGGTCTCCCCCGCCAGCATACGGCGCCAGACGGTGAGGTATTCCTCCGTCGCCTCGTAGCGGGCCGTATGGTCCAGCCAGACGCCGTCGCCTTTCAACTCGGATGGGTCGCCGCCGGCAACGACATTGATGAGCAGGCGGCCGCCAGACAAACGGTCCAGGGTCGCGGCCATGCGCGCGGTCATGGAGGGTTCCGACAGGCCGGGGCGGACGGCGACCAGGAAGCGCAGCCGCTCTGTCAGCGGAATCATGGAAGAGGCGACGACCCAGGAATCTTCGCAGGACCGGCCGGTGGGCAGCAGAACGCCGAAATAGCCGAGCTCGTCGGCCGCGCGGGCGATCTGGCTCAGATATTTGATGGTCACATGGCGGGCGCCGATATCGGACGCCAGATAGCGGCCGTCGCCATGCGTCGGCAGAAACCACAGCACATCGGTCTCGGTCGCCGGCGGTGCGCCGGAAGAAATCGCACCCTTGCTCGTCATGACGGGAAAGCTCCTATCGCCTCAATAGCTCGAAGATATAGGAAACATCCCCGTATGACGAAAGGGTTTAGATCATTGACCGATTTTGTATCGTGTTAAAGCGGGTCACGCCCTATGGCTGCGCTTCAGCGCGAAGCCGAATTGCAGCCAGGCAATTCCGTGGAAAACCAATTCGATAGCGATCAGCGTGCCCAGAACCCACAGGCTGGACCAGGGCAGGCTGGCATAGAGCATGATGCCGACCGCAAAGCTGACGAGACCGCTGAGAATGACCAGCCACAGTCCCTGCATATGCCGGTGCGTTGCTGCCACGATCAGACGGGCGATCCCGCTGACGATCAGCATCACCGCAATGACGATGGTGATGATCAGCGAGCCGCGCAGGGGCTCTTCCATCAGCAGCAATCCGCCGATGACATAAAGGATGCCGATCAGGACATAGAGCAGGAAGCCACTCCAGCCGCGCATGGTAAAGGCGTGGACGATCTGGAAGACACCGCCGATGAGCAGCAGCACGCCCAGGATGACGACGCCCGCGATGCTGGCGGCCGTCACGTCGATCCAGCACAGCACGCCGACGATGATCTGAACGATGCCGAGGGCAACGAACCAGCCCCAGCGGTCGGCGGGCGCGCTGCCGGGCTTGGGCAGGGTGGGAGAGAGGCCGAAACCGGACATGGGGATAGGCTCCGTTTGATTGCGAAGCCGAATTCTTATGGCAGATCAGGCCGTTGCGCCATCATGGCGGCCAGAGTTTCCCCTAACCGCCATGGAAAACACGCTGTCAGTTCGTCTGCTGGATGGCGGCCAGAATCCAGTGACTGCCGCGACGGCGCGTGAAGGTCCAGACTTCGCTGACCAGCGCGCGGACATTGGGATCGCCGTCCACAATCCGCCCCGTGCGGTCTTCGGTAACGTCGATCATCGAGAAGCGCATGGCGACGGTGGCATAATCGGTATCGCCCTCGCTCCAGGCTTCGGACAATTCCATATTGTCCATCTGCACGTCCGAGACGCGGTTGCGCAGGCCCTGCCGGCTGAGCGTGTTCAGCTGATCCTGGAAATAGCCCATCAGTTCCGGCGTCGCCGCCTGGGAAATGGCGCGCAGATCACCCGCGCCCCAGGCCTGCTGCACATAGGCGAGGCACTGGGCGAAGGCCTGGCGGTCGGCGGAGGTCAGTTGCAAAGGCTGCACGCTCGGTCCCATTGCCTGTTGCCCTGGTCCGATGCCGCCATATTGCCGGCCCGGTGCCTGTCCGCCGCCGAAGATGGACGGCTGGCCGGACCGGCGGGTGAAAAGCCGGAACAGCCAGCGGAGGATGAAGAACAGGATGATCAGCTGGATCAGCACGCCGAAGAGGCCGCCGAAACCCAGGCCCATATGCATGAAGCCGCCGCCGAACAGCAGGCCGAAGATGCCGGCACCGATGAAGCCGCCCAGCAGCCCGGTCATGAAGGGCCGGCGCTGGGCAAAATTGCCGCCTGTACCCAAGCCGCGATTGGCATAGCCGGCAGCGGGCGCCTGACTACGCTCAAAGGGCGCAGCCCCAGGCGCGATCGAAGTCGGCCGTGGCGGGCGATAGCTGAAGCTGCCGCGGCTGCCCATGGAATGGCCACCACCAAGACGGGCATCGGCATGGTCGACCGCGATGCCGCCCATGAGCGGTAGAAGGGCAGCGAATAGAATAAAAAAGCGGCGCATGACGCGCACAAACTCCATGACAGTGAGACTCACGATATGGTGAGTCTCACCAACATTGCCAGTGGCAGGAAGGTTAAGACCCCGCCATCATCATGTCATCGATCCGGATGGTCGGTGCGTCCGTCCCGCGCAGGAAGCGCAGGTCATTGGCCGGCACCAGGCGCGCGAACATGTCGATCAGATTGTCGGCGATGGTGATCTCGGCCACCGCTTCGGCCAATTGCCCGTCGCGGATCATGAAGCCGGCGGCACCCCGGCTGTAATCGCCGGTCAGGCCGTTGATGCCGGAGCCGATCAGCTCGGTGACGTACAGCCCTTCCCTGATATCCGCTATCAGCTCGGCCGGGCTCAATTGCCCTGCCGTCAGATAGAGGTTCGAGGTCGAAGGGCCGGGCGGGCCGGAGGTGCCGCGCGCCGCATTGCCGGTCGTCTTCAGACCCAGTTGCTTTGCGCTGCGGCCGTCCAGCACCCAGGTCATCAGCACGCCGTCGGCGATAAGGTCGAGCGGCGCGGTCGGCTGGCCTTCGCCGTCGAAGGGGCGGGACCGCAGGCCGCGCACGCGATGCGGATCGTCGCGAATGGTGATGCCGCGCGCGAAGATCTGCTGGCCCATCTTTTCCCGCAGGAAGCTGGTGCCGCGCGCGATGCCCGCACCGTTCACCGCACCGGCCAGATGGCCGACGAGGCTGGGGGAGACGCGCGGGTCATAGATGACGGGCAGTTTCGCGGTTTTCGGCCGCGTCGGGTTGAGGCGCGCCAGCGCGCGCTCGCCGGCGCTGCGGCCGATGCGCGTAGGGTCATCCAGATCGGCCTGATGCACTGCGCTGGTATAATCGTAGTCGCGCTGCATCTCGGTGCCGCTGCCAGCCAGCGCGGTGGCCGAGACCGAATAGCCGGTGCGCTGATAGGTGCCGGCGAAGCCACGGCTGGTCACCAGCACCGCTTCGCTGCGGCTGTAGCTGGCATCCGCGCCTTCGCTATTGGTGATGCCGGCGACGGACAGCGCCGCATCCTCGGCTTCACCGGCGCGCAGGCCGAGCGTCGCGGCGTCAGGTTCGGCGCTATCGGCCATGTCGAGGTCCAGCGCCGGGATCGGCCCGATATCCAGCAGCCCGCTCAGCGGGTCAGCCGGCACCAGCTTCGCCATGGCAATGGCGCGTTCGGCGATATCCGCGAATTTCGCCGGGTCGAGGCCGGGCGCCGAGACGATGGCGGAACGCTCGCCCACGAAGACGCGCAAGCCAAGGTCACGGCCTTCCGAGCGTTCGACATGCTCGATCTTGCCGAGGCGGCGGCTGACGGACAGCGAGGTGCCGGCGAAATAGACGGCATCGGCTTCGTCAGCGCCTTTGCTGCGGGCGACCGCCAAAAGATCGGCGAGCTTGTCGGTGTCGGTACTCATGCCGCGAGGGTTTCCGTAATGGTGGGCAGGCCCGGCACTTTGCCGCCTGGCCCAAGCACCGCGAGGGTCGGCTTGGCGCGGAAGATGCGGGCGGCGGCGCGGCAGACGTCTTCCGTCCGCACGGCGGTGATCTGGTCCACCATTTCCTGCACGGGTACGATGCGGCCATAGACCTGCAACTGGCGGGCCAGCTGCTCGCAGCGGCTGCCGGTGCTTTCCAGCGACATCAGGATGCTGGCCTTGGCCTGGGCGCGGGCGCGCTGCAACTCGACCTCGGTCACGTCATGCTGCACGCGGCGGAGTTCTTCCAGCGTCACCGGCATCAGCTCCTCCGCCTCGCTCTCGCCCGTTCCGGCATAGATGCCGAAAAGGCCGGAATCGGCGGCAGGGGCCGTGAAGGCATAGACGGAATAGACCAGCCCGCGCTTTTCACGGATTTCCTGAAACAGGCGGGAGGACATGCCACCGCCCAGCAGCGTCGACAGCATCATCGATGCGTAGAAATCCGGGTCGGTATAGGAGACGGACGGAAAGCCAAGCACGATATGGACCTGATCGAGGTCGCGCGCCTCGCGGAACTCACCGCCGCGATAGTCGGAGGGGGCAGCCCCCGGCACCGGCGAGGTCGGCAGATCGGCGAAATGCTTTTCCGTCAGCCGCACCACCTCGTCATGTTTCAGCTTGCCGGTGGCGGCGACAACGACATTCCGCGTGCCGTAATGGGCGCGCATGTAATTGGTCAGTGCGTGGCGCGGCATGGAGCGGATGACGTCTTCCGTGCCCAAAGTCGGGCGGCCCATGGGCTGGTTGGGGAAGGCGGCTTCCTGGAAATGGTCGAAGATGATGTCGTCCGGCGTATCATTCGCTTGGCCGATTTCCTGAAGGATGACGCCGCGCTCGCGCTCCAGCTCTTCCGGTTCGAAACTGCTATGGGTCAGGATGTCGCCGATGATATCGGCGCCGAGCGCGATGTCTTCCTTCAGCAGCTTCACGTAATAGGCAGTCTGCTCGCGGGCGGTATAGGCGTTGATATGGCCGCCGACCGCCTCGATCTCTTCCGCAATCTGCACAGCCGAGCGCGTTTCCGTACCCTTGAAGGCCATGTGCTCCAGGAAGTGGGAAACGCCGTTCTCGGCAGCTTCCTCATGCCGTGTGCCGGCGGCGACATAGGCGCCGAAGGACACGGTTTCGACGCGCGGCATCTCTTCCGTCACGACAGTAAGGCCGGAGGGGAGAGTCTCCACGCGGATGGCGTCGCTCATGGGGCAGTCCTTAAAGCTGGTCGTTACGGCCGACGAAGGCACGTATCAGGCTTTCGACGGAAGCGAGATCGTTGGGCGCGCGGGTCAGGCGCTCCTCGCCTGTCATCAGATGGGCAAGATGCGGCGGCAGGGAAGGGCGGATGCCCGTCGCGGCTTCCACCGCATCGGGGAATTTCGCCGGATGCGCCGTCGCCATGGCGATGACCGGCGCGGGCGCCGGCAGCTTGGCCGCCTGGCCAGCGGCGATGCCGATGGCGCTATGCGGGTCCGCCAGATAGCCGGTCGTGTCATGAATCTGGCGGATGGCGGCCGAGGTTTCCGCGTCGCTCAGCGCCAGGCCCTGGAACAGGGCGGTCGCCTTTTTCCAGGCGGCGTCGGGCACCGGCATATGGCCGGTCTTGCGGAAATCCTGCATCAGCTGCGCGGTGACGGTTGGGTCGCGATCGACCAGTTCGAACAGCAAGCGCTCGAAATTGGAGCTGACCTGAATGTCCATGCTGGGTGACAGGCTGGGCGCCACGCCCTTGGCCGTCATGTCATTAGCGGCCAGGAAGCGGGTCAGGATGTCGTTGCGGTTGGAGCCGATGATCAGCTTCGATACCGGCAGCCCCATGCGGCGCGCGGCCCAGGCGGCCAGCACATTGCCGAAATTGCCGGTGGGCACGGCGAAGGCGACTTCGCGGTCCGGTGCGCCCATGGCGAGCGCGGCGGCGACGTAATAGGGAATCTGCGCCGCGATACGCGCCCAGTTGATGGAATTGACGGCCGTCAGCTTCATATCGCCACGGAAGGCGGTGTCGGCAAACAGGCCCTTCACCATGTCCTGGCAATCGTCGAAGGTGCCGTCGACCGCGATATTGAAGACATTGCTGGCATCGACGGTCGTCATCTGCCGGCGCTGCACTTCGCTGGTGCGGCCTTCGGGATGCAGGATAGCGATTTTGATCCGGCTGCGGTCGCGGCAGGCTTCGATGGCGGCCGAGCCGGTATCGCCGGACGTCGCGCCCACGATGGTGACAGTCTCGTTCCGCTCGGTCAGCACATGCTCGAACAACTGACCGAGAAGCTGAAGCGCCATGTCTTTAAAGGCGAGGGTGGGACCGTGAAACAGCTCCTGCACCCAAAGGCCGCTGTCCAGCTGCACCATGGGAACGCGGGCCGGGTGGTTGAAGCCGGCATAGGCGCGTTCGCAGAGCCCGCGCAGCACATCCAGGCTGATCGTCTCGCCGACGAAGGGGTGCATCACCTGGGCGGCGAGTTCCGCGTAAGGCAGATCGCGCAAGGCGCGCCATTCGGCGGCCGACCGCTCGGGCCAGCTTTCGGGCATGAAGAGCCCGCCATCCTCCGCGAGGCCCGCGAGCAGAACACCACCGAAGTCTCGCGGCTCGGCTTGGCCGCGTGTCGAGAAATAACGCATCCGTCTCAGCTATCGTAAAGAAGAGGGCTTCGCCAGCGCCCAGCGCGCATGGCGTGGCAGATTTCCAAGCGTCAAGGCGCGGGAAACCCTCACCGCCGGTAAGGCAAAGGCAGCAGTGAGCGGATGGGCATTTTGATCGGCGCCATGATGCCCGGCACGATGACGCAGGCATCGGGGTCATAGTCCAGGATCATCTCCCGACAGGCGCCGCAGGGGGAGACGATGGCGAGGCTCTGGTCGATTTCCTCGGCCTTCGGGTGGCGGATGGCGACCGCGCTTTCAATCGTGCCGTCGCCGTCCAGAATGGCGCGGCCCAGCGCGATAGGCTCGGCGCAGATCTGCATGCGGCCGACGGTCGCACCTAGATGGATGCCGGTCCAAATGCGGCCGTCCCGGCTGCGGATGGCAGCCGAGACCATATGCCAGAAGGGCCGGTAATGCTTGACCAGAACGGCACGAGCCGCCGCGATCAGATCGTGGTCTTCGTCCGTCAGTGTCTCGACGGGAATCTCAGGCTCAGCCGGTTCCGCGGCTTCATTCTGCAGCCTCAAGCTCGTCTCCCGTAGGATCGGTCATCATGGCATTCACCACGATGCCCGCCTGTTCGCGAATCTTCAATTCCAGCGTTTCCGCGAGTGCGGAATTATCGAGCAGGAACTGGCGGGCATTGTTCCGCCCCTGGCCGATGCGCTGATTGTCGAAGCTGAACCAGGAGCCCGACTTCTCAACCAGGCCGGCCTTCACGCCGAGGTCGATCAGCTCGCCCATCTTGCTGATGCCCTCGCCATACATGATGTCGAACTCAACCTGACGGAAGGGGGGCGCCAGCTTGTTCTTCACAACCTTCACGCGGGTCTGGTTGCCGACGACGTCTTCCTTTTCCTTGATCTGGCCGATGCGGCGGATATCGAGGCGGATGGAGGCATAGAATTTCAGCGCATTGCCGCCCGTCGTCGTTTCCGGATTGCCGAACATGACGCCGATCTTGAGACGGATCTGGTTGAGGAAGATGAAAGTCGTCTTGGATTTGGAAACCGAGCCCGTCAGCTTGCGCAGCGCCTGGCTCATCAGGCGGGCATGCAGGCCGACATGGCTGTCGCCCATTTCGCCTTCCAATTCGGCGCGCGGCACCAGGGCCGCCACGCTGTCGATGACCAGAACGTCGATCGCGCCGGAGCGGACCAGCGTATCGGCGATTTCCAGCGCCTGCTCGCCGGCATCGGGCTGGCTGATCAGCAGGTTGTCCACATCCACGCCCAGCTTGCGCGCATAGATCGGGTCCAGCGCATGTTCGGCGTCGATGAAGGCGCAGGTGCCGCCGCGCTTCTGCGCTTCGGCGATCACATGCAGGGCCAGCGTGGTCTTGCCCGAGCTTTCGGGGCCGTAGATCTCGACCATGCGGCCGCGGGGCAGGCCGCCGATGCCGAGTGCCAGGTCAAGCCCGAGCGAGCCCGACGGGATAACCTCGATCTGCTCATCCGTGCCCTTGGACCCCATCCGCATGATGGAGCCCTTGCCGAAGGCCCGCTCGATCTGAACGAGAGCCGCGTCTAAAGCCTTGGTCTTTTCCATAATCGTCCCTCTCAGGGCATCGTCTAGGCAGGTGGCGAGCAAGCGATCCGGGCGCCGCGACTCGAGCCCCAGCCGATCATCGGCGGACTCTGCGCGAATAAGAACAATTTAGCAACTCCGGTCTGAGCGGTGCCGCCGAACCTGCCGCCAAGCCTAGTCGACTAATTGCGATATCGTTACGATATCGACCCCGGCGATGTCCATGTTTCGATGCGCGCGGTCCAGAGATCCTTCCAGATCGATGCCCCGGCTGGCCTCATCCACCATGGCGACGGAAAGGTTGAAATGCCGCGCGTCGCAGGCCGTCCAGCCGACGCAGAAATCGGTCGCGACGCCGCAGACCACGATTTCGGTGATGCCACGGCTGGCCAGCCAGCCGTCCAACCCGGTGCGGGTCTTGCGGTCGGCTTCCAGGAAGGCGGAATAGCTGTCGACGTCGCGGTGATAGCCCTTGCGCAGGATCAGACCGGCATGGGGAATGTCGAGCTGGGGGTGAAACTCGGCGCCCTTGCTGCCCATGACGCAATGGTCGGGCCACAGCACCTGCGGGCCATAGAAAGCGTCGAAGGTGTCGAAGACATCCTGTCCTGCGTGGCTGGAGGCGAAGGAGGTATGGCCCGGGCAATGCCAGTCCTGTGTCAGCACCACATTCTCGAACCGTCGGGCCAGCCGGTTGATCACGGGGATAATCTCGTCCCCGCCGGTCACGCCCAAAGGCCCGCCGGGCATAAAGTCATTCTGCATATCGACGACGATCAAGGCACGCTTGGATGACATGCTGATACTCCTCAGCCCAGGTTCAATTGCTTCAGCGCGTCTTCCACGATTGCCGCTTCCGGCTGGTCGATCGAAACGGCGGTCGCCTCGTCGGGGCCGGGCTCTTCCAGAGTGTCGAACTGGCTGCGCAGCAGGGAGGCCGGCATGAAATGCCCCTTCCGGTGCTGCATGCGGTCCAGCAGCAGCTCGTAGCTGCCCTTGAGATAGACGAAATGCACGTCGGTATGGCCGCTGCGCAGGATGTCGCGATAGGCGCGTTTGAGGGAGGAGCAGGTGATGACGCCCTGCTGGCCCGCCTGCCGCCAGACGTCGATCCGGGCGGCGATGGCTTCCAGCCAGGGTTCGCGGTCGGCGTCGGTCAGCGGAATGCCCTGGCTCATCTTCGCGATATTGCCAGCGGGATGCATCTCGTCCCCCTCGATCATCGGCAGGCCCGCGCGCCGCGCGACATCGCCCGCGACGGTCGATTTGCCGCTGCCGGAAACGCCCATGAAGATCAGAGCGGTGAAGCGTGGTGAGGCGGGGCTGGTGTCCGGCAAGATGCGACTCCCGATCAGCGTCTGTGATGCAGCAAAGGAGCATAGCCCGTCTACCGCGCAACTCTCTAACAGCCCGCGTTTTTCTGTCCATTGGACGGTGACGCAGACCCGTCGGCCTGTTGCCGCCAGGCACTGGGGCTTGCGCCCGTGATGCGCAGGAATTCCCGGTTGAAATTGGATTTCGTCTGGAATCCGACTTCGAGAAAAATATGGGTGACGGTTTTTTTGGTCTCAGCCAGCAAGCGGCATGCATCCGCTACGCGGTGCTGGTTGACGTATTGCGACACGCTCATTCCCCGCGCGCGGTTGATGGCGCCTGACAGGCTGCGGGCGGGCAAAGCCATGCGCCAGGCCAGCCGCTCGAGACTCAGATTCGGATCGTGATACGGTGCGCGCTCGCGCATTAAAGCATCCAGGGCATCGACGATCTCTATATCGCCAGCGGCCGGCGGTGCTGTTTCCGGCACCGCTGATGGCTCGGGCGCGGAAGGCAAAGTGAGAACGGGAGCGCTCTTGCCGACAACAGTCGCGACCCAGCCAAGAAGAGCGATGGAGATCAGGCTCGATACGCCGGAAATGAGGCCTGCATCACGACCTTGGTCGCGCATCAGGTCCAGGTTGATGGCAAGGTCGGCGATCGGTGAGGCGATGACCGTAAAGCCGGTAACCCATAATGCATGTGATACCGAAATGGCGCCGTCGAGTGTCGCCCGACCGAGTGCATCCGGTCCACGATAGGCGAGCCGGAGCAACGCGATACCATAGCCAAGGAAGATCAGGGCAAGGGCCAGATCGATGAACCACGGCGCGAAAACCCAGAGGCCGGCGATCAACAGTGGCGGCAGCATGTGCAGCGCAGCACGCTGGTTCACGGTCACGAAGCTGCGGAAGCCGAGCCAGGACAGCGGGGCCAGGCCACCCGCCAGAATGCTCTGAGCTGGAAGCACGCCGCGAAGCCCATATCCCCAATGTAAGCCGAGAAGCACGGCCTGCGCCGCATAGGCGCCCACCATTGTTGCAAACCAGCGGCTTGCCCGGGCCTGATCGCCTCGCAGCAGACGGACCAGCAGGATGCTGAGGAGAAAGGCAACGACGAAGGGAAGCGGCACCAGCGGCATGGATAGGATTTATGGCCGAGATCGCAATCTTGGACGACCTAAAACCGGATCGCGGTCGTCAAAACCGGTGGCTTGGCTTGGATTACCGGAGCCACAAACCGGATCAGCCCTCATGCGTATTCTGTTTCTTCTTCTCTTCGCGTCCTTGCCGCTGACCGCCCATGCGGCCGGTTTGCAATTCATAGACGTCCCCCCTGCTGCCGCAGGACCCGCCATGACTGGTGCGGTCTGGACGCCTTGCGCCGCGAAACCGGGCGCGGTGACGGTCGGTTTCGGCATCACCGTTCCGGGCACCAAGGATTGTCCCGTTCTGGGCCGCAATCTGCCGCTGGTTGTCATCTCCCATGGGGTTGGCGGCTGGTCCTTAGGGCATCACGATGTGGCGGAGACTTTGGCCGATGCCGGATTCGTGGTCGCCGCGATCGACCACCCCGAGGATGGCGGCCGCATTAAGGACCGCAGCCGGGCGGATGCCTTGCAGGTCTGGCGCCAGCGCCCGGCGGATATCCGCCGTCTGATCGACTATATGCTCACTGTCTGGCCCGGCCACGACCTGATCGATCCGGCGCGTATCGGCTTCTATGGCTTCTCGCGCGGTGGCTTTACCGGGCTTGTGCTGATCGGCGGCAATCCGGACCAGGAGAGACTGGCGGCTATCTGCAAGGACTACGCCAAACTTCAGACCTGCCAGCAATTGAAGGCCGGCGAGCGCCTGGCGGAGCCGCTGCCGCATGACCCGCGCATCCGCGCGGCGGTCCTCGCCGACCCTGTACTGAGCCGGATTTTTCTGCCCGCAGGTCTCGCCGATATTCGCGTGCCGACGCAGATCTGGGCCTCGGAATACGGTGGTGATGGCGTGGTGCCGGGGGAGGTGGCGACGATGGCAAACAGCCTGCCGGTCCCCCCTGATCTGCACCGCGTAAGGGGCGCGGAGCATTTTGCCTTCCTGGCACCCTGCGGGGCCGCGCTGGCGAAACTGGCGCCTGTCGTCTGCACCGACCGCCCAGGCTTTGACCGTGTGGCATTCCATGCCGCTATGGACCATGCCATCCTTGCTTTCTTCCGGGTGCAATTGGCGCCTAAACACTGATCCCGAACACCGATGAGGACAGATGCGCCTTCTGCTGACGGGGTCTTCCGGCTGGCTCGGCCGTTTTCTGGCGCCGCGCCTGCGCGCCCTGGGTCATGAGGTCATTGGCCTTGATGTCGCAGTTGGCGCGGACACCCAGGTGCTGGGCTCGGTCGCCGACCGCGCGCTGGTCGATCGGGTTTTCGCCGCGCATCTGCCCCAGGCAGTGATCCATGCCGGGGCTTTGCACAAGCCCGATATCATCCGCTACCCGGCACAGGCCTTTATCGACACCAATGTTACCGGCACGCTGAACTTGCTGGAAGCGGCAGTCGCCGCCGGGCATGACCGCTTCATCTTTACCTCCACCACCTCGCTGATGATTTCGGACGCCATCCGGCGGGAAACGGCCGGCCATGCCGTCTGGCTGGATGAAAGCACTGGCCCGCTGGCACCGCGCAATATCTACGGCGTCACCAAGCTGGCGGCCGAGGGCCTGTGTCGCCTGCATCATCTGGAGCACGGGCTGGCCTGCATCGTCCTGCGTACGGGCCGTTTCTTCCCCGAGGATGACGACACCCATCGCGACCTGACGGGCGAGAACATGAAGGCGAATGAGTTCCTGCATCGGCGCCTGACAGTGGAAGACGCGGCGGAAGCGCATGTCGCGGCTTTGGACAAAGCAGGGGAGATCGGCTTCGGCACCTATGTCATCTCCGCACCGACGCCCTTCGCGCGGGCAGACGCGGAGGCGCTGAAGCGGGACGCCGCCGCCGTCATCGCCCGCTACTACCCGGAAGCATCGGCGCTCTATGCCGCGCGCGGCTGGCGCCTGCCGGTCTCGATCGGGAGGGTCTATGACGCATCCGCCGCCGAACGCCACCTGGGCTTCCGGCCGAGGACGGATTTCGCGGGCGTGCTCACGGCTTTGCGATCCGGCGCCCCGCTGCCTTTCGCGCATGATCCGTCCTATACCTCGCCCAAGGAACCCTGAGGATCATCGCGATGATCGAGACGATAGAGGCTTTGGAGGCGATCTACGGACCGGCCAATCCGCGCTCGCTACAAAAGGAAATTCCCCGCCTCAACCCCGACTACCGCGCCTTCGTCGAAGCGTCGCCGATGATCATGGTGGCGACGGCGGGGCCCGAGGGGCTTGATTGCTCACCCAAGGGCGATGCGCCGGGCTTCGTGCAGATTCTGGATGACGAGACGCTCGCGATCCCGGATCGGCCGGGCAATAACCGCATCGACAATCTGCGCAATATCATCCGCGATCCGCGCATATCGCTGCTGTTCATCATCCCCGGCGTGGGCGAGACCCTGCGCGTCAACGGCCGTGCGGTTATTTCAAACGATGAAGAACTGCTCTCGCGATTTTCCGTCGGCGGCAAGCTGCCGAAGACGGTAATCCTGGTGACGATCGAGAGCGTCTATTTCCACTGCGCGAAAGCCTTCGTGCGTTCGGCCCTGTGGGATCCGGCGCGGCATGTGGAGCGGTCAAAACTGCCGAGCGCCGGGCAGATTTTGCAGCATATTTCCCAAGGCGCCTTCGACGGCGCGGCCTATGACCGCGACCTGCCGGAGCGGACCAAGGCGACGCTGTACTGAGTATTGGTCGTCCGCGCACTTGTTGCGCGGACCTACCCGATTGGGCGCCGCGACGGGTAGGTGCCCGGCACAAGGCCGGGCATGACGGGTGTTAGACGTTAAAGCGGAACAGCAGGACGTCGCCGTCCTTCACCACATATTCTTTGCCTTCGATGCGCAGCTTGCCGGCTTCGCGCGCGCCGGCCTCGCCCTTATAGGCGATATAGTCGTCATAGGCCGTGGTTTCGCAGGCGATGAAGCCGCGCTCGAAATCGCCATGGATGACGCCGGCGGCCTGCGGCGCCTTCATGCCTTTTTCAATCGTCCAGGCCCGCGTTTCCTTCGGCCCGACGGTGAAATAGGTGGCCAGGCCCAGCAGCCCGTAGCCGGCGGCGATGACGCGGGCCAGGCCGCTTTCCGTCAGGCCCAGGCCTTCCAGATATTCGCCCTGATCCTCTTCCGGCAGCTGGCTGACTTCCGCTTCGATGGCGGCGGAGACCACCACATGCGCGGCGCCGTTGCGCGCCGCCATCTCCGCGACTTTCGCCGAAAAGGCATTGCCGGTCGCGGCCGAGGCTTCCTCGACATTGCAGACATAGAGGACAGGTTTCGCGGTCAGCAGTTGCAGCCGTTCCGCCATCTTGCGGTCGGCCAGGGGGATCGCCGTGCGGGCAGGCTTGCCTTCGGTCAGCGCGGCGATGATCGGCTCCACCAGAGCGAGTTGGGTCGCACTTTCCTTGTCGCCGCCGCGCGCCCGCTTCTGCAAGCCGTTCAGGCGTTTTTCCAGGCTTTCCAGATCGGCCAGCATCAGCTCGGTCTCGACCACCTCGGCGTCGCGCACCGGGTCGATGTCACCCTCGACATGGGTGATGTCGCTATCCTCGAAGCAGCGCAGGACATGGATGATGGCATCCGTCTCGCGGATATTGGCCAGGAACTGGTTGCCCAGGCCCTCGCCCTTGGAGGCACCGCGCACGAGGCCGGCGATATCGACGAATTCCAGGCTGGTCGGCAGAATCTTCTGCGACTTGCCGATGGTGGCCAGCGGCTGCAGGCGCTTATCGGGCACCGCGACGCGGCCGACATTCGGCTCGATCGTGCAGAAAGGGTAATTCGCGGCCTGCGCGGCGGCGGTCGCCGTCAGGGCGTTGAAAAGCGTGGACTTGCCGACATTGGGCAGGCCGACGATGCCGCAATTGAAGCCCATTACTGTACCTTCCGCATGTCTTCGGAAACGCTGGTCATGAATTTTTCCGGCTCGCCGTCCGCGAGAAGACCGGCGCTATCGGCGACGGCATCCAGGAAGGGCAAAAGCCAGCTTTGGTCGGCTTTGGCGAAATCGCCCAGAACATAGCCGTGAACGCGATCCTTGTGACCGGGATGGCCGATGCCAAGGCGCACGCGCCCGTATTCCGGCGTGCCGATCAACTGGTCGATGCTGCGCAGGCCGTTATGGCCGGCCGCCCCGCCGCCCCGCTTCACGCGCAGCTTGCCGGGGATGAGGTCGAGTTCGTCGTGAAAGACGGTCAGGTCAGCGGGCTCGATCTTGAAGAAGGAGAGCGCCTGCTGCACCGATTGTCCGGAGAGATTCATATAGGTCATCGGCTTGAGGGCGAGCACTTTCTGACCGCCCACGCGCCCCTCGGCCAATAGGCCTTTGAAACGCGGCCGCCACGGCGTGAAGCCGTGGCGGTGCGCAATCACATCCAGCGCCATGAAGCCGATATTATGGCGCTGTCGAGCCATCGCTGGCTCAGGGTTGCCGAGTCCGACCCAAAGCAGCATGGGAAGACCCGGCTCCCGTTCAGGTTAGCGTAGCGTGACTTACTTCTTCTTCGCGGCCGGCTTGGCAGCGCCCTTGCCACCCTTGGCGGCGGCTGCGGCGGCAGCGGCTTCGGCCTTGGCGGCGTCTTCGGCGGCGTCGGCCGCGTTCTGCTGAACCGAGGCGATGCTGGCGATGACGAAGTCACGGTCGAGAATGGTCGGACGCGTGCCTTCGGTGCCTTTGAGGTCCGAGTAGCGAACGTTGTCGTTGATGTCGAGCTCGGTCAGGTCGGCCACGAAATGCTCGGGCACCGTCTCCGGGTCGGCATAGACTTCAACCGTGTGACGCACGACGTTCAGGACACCGCCGCGCTTCAGGCCGGGGGAAACCGCATCGCCTTCGAAGGACACGGCAACCGCAACGCGGATCATCTCGCCGGGGGCGAGGCGCTGAAAGTCGACATGCTCGGGCTGGTCGGTGACGGGGTGGAACTGAACGTCGCGGATCAGCGCACGGGCCTTGTCGGTGCCGAGATCGACTTCATACAGGCGGGACCGCCAGCCACCGCGATGCAGCTCCTTGATAACCGCGCGCGGCTCGAGGGCAATCAGGGTCGGCTCTTGCTTCGCACCGTAAATAACGGCGGGAACTTTCCCCGCCCGGCGTGTCGCGCGTGCTGCCCCCTTACCTGCCCGCTCGCGCAGTTCGGCCGGAATAGACGTGAAATTGGCCATAACTCGCTCCTTGCAAATGCATAAAACGCCGGCCTCCAGGGGTGCCGACGTCAGGGGCGGGCGTTTAGCGGATGCGGCGGGCAGAGGCAAGCTTTCCTATGCGCATGCCGCCCGCCCGTTTCCGGCAGGCGCCTTATAATACTGGGAAGAATGACGAAAATGCCATCTCCTGGCGTCTTGCCCTGGGCAGGGCCTTCCGTCATGGTCCGCCGCCGTTCAGAACCGCGTCCGATGACCCCCCACGCCATTCTCCTTCACCTCATCTTTCTGGCCGGCCTGGCCGTTCTGTCCGCCGGCGGTGTCCGGGCCATGATCGCCTTTGGCGTCATGGACCACCCCGAGGGGCGCAAGGCGCATGAAGCGCCGACGCCCAAGCTCGGCGGCGTCGGCATCGTGCTGGCCTATCTGGTCGGCATTCTGGTCCTGTACCGCTTCGCCGGGTTCGCGCGCCTGGCCGACCCGTATTTCCGGGGCATGATCCTGTCGGCCTTCGCCATCGCCTTCGTGGCGCTGCTGGACGATATCTACGACTACCGCTTCATCGTGAAATTGGCGGCCCAGGTGGCCGCCGCCCTGACGGCGGTGCTGACCGGGCTTTATGTCGTGGCCTACCATCTGCCCTATATCGGCGGCGTCGATGTCGGGCCTTTCGCCATTCCCTTCACGCTGTTCTGGATTCTCTTCGCGACCAACGCGATGAATTTCATCGACGGGCTGAACGGGCTGGCCTCGGGCATCACCTTCATCACCTGCGTCTTCCTTAGCCTCTTCGCGGCCCATGCCAATGGCTGGTTCACCTATTTCGCGGCGGCCTTGCTGGCCGCCGGCGTGTTGGGCTTCATTCCCTTCAACTATCCCCGCGCGCGCATCTTCATGGGGGATGTCGGCAGCCAGTTCTGCGGCTTCGTGCTGGCCATGCTGGCCGTCGCCTCCTCCCGCTTCGAAAGTACAGAACTCTCCTTCGTGCTGGTGCCGATGATGCTGACCGGCGCGCTGTATGATGTCGCTTTCACCCTGGTGCGCCGTTTGCTGCGTGGCGAGAACATCACCCAGGCCCATCGCGGGCATCTGTTTCAGATCGCCCATCGGTCCGGCCTGCCGGCCTGGGCCATCACCCTGATTTACTGGGGGTTCACGCTGTTCGGCGCCGCCGCCGCCTGGGTTTTTCTGGCTGTTCCGTCTCATTACAAGCCGATGATCGTGCCGGTGCCGCTGATTCCGCCCGTCCTTTGGACCCTTTATGTCGTCTATCGCGCCAAGCGTGCCGATGTCGGCCGCTGGTCACATTGATATGTCCGCCACGATCTCGAAATGACGGCTGGCATCCACGCCGTTTCCGCCTAGACTTGTCTCCAGGCTGAAGCGTCCGTGGACCTTCGTCCGGCGGGCGCCAAAAATGAGGCGAGGGGGAATAGCATGTCGAAAGTTGCACTCGTAACCGGCGGCACGCGCGGTATTGGCGCCGCCATCAGCATCGCCTTGCAGGAAGCCGGCCGCACGGTCGTTGCCAGCTATGCCGGCAATGTCGAAAAGGCGGAGGCTTTCTCTGCAGCCACGGGAATCCAGACACTGAAATTCGATGCCGGCGATTTCGCGGAATGCGAGGCGGCGGTCGCCCAGATCTCGGCCGAGCAGGGGCCTATCGAAATTCTGGTCAATAATGCCGGCATTACCCGGGACGGCACCATGGCGCGCATGACGCGCGACATGTGGGATGCGGTGATCGATACCAATCTCGGATCCTGCTTCAACCTCTGCAAACTGACCTTCGACGGCATGAAGACCAAGAAATTCGGCCGCGTCGTCAATATCGGCAGCATCAACGGCCAGGCCGGCCAATATGGGCAGGTCAACTATGCCGCCGCCAAATCCGGCATCCATGGCTTCACCAAGGCGCTGGCTCAGGAAGGCGCGCGCTTCGGCATCACCGTCAATGCCATCGCACCCGGCTATGTCGATACGGATATGGTGCGCGCGGTGCCGGAAGATGTGCTCGGCAAGATCATCGCGCGCATTCCCGTCGGCCGCCTGGGCCAGGCCGAGGATATCGCACGCGGCGTCGTCTTCCTGACGGCGGATGAAAGCGGTTTCATCACCGGATCGACGCTGTCGATCAACGGTGGCCAGCATATGTACTGATCAACGGATACTTATATCTTTATGTCTTTGCGAATTGGAATTGCCGGCATTTCGGGCCGGATGGGTCAGATGCTGGTGGAAGAGGTAGCGACGGCCGGTGCCGCCCTTGTCGGCGGCACGCGGTATTCGACGCCGGCGGAATCGCTCGTGCCACTTTTCCCGAATGTCGCGGCACTGGCCGAAGCCAGCGACGTGGTGATCGACTTCACCCGCGCCGGTCTGGCGGAAGCGCATGCCGAGGTGCTGATCGCGGCCGGCACGCCCTGGATCTTGGGCACGTCCGGGCTTTCCGCGCAGGAGGAAGCGGCGGTGGCCCAGGCCGCGCGCTGGATTCCTGTCGTCTATGCGTCGAACTTCTCGCCCGGCGTGACACTGGTTCTGGCGCTCGCTGAACAGATGGCGGCAGCGCTGCCGGCTGAGCAATACGATGCCGAAATCGTTGAAATGCATCACCGCCAGAAGGTGGATGCGCCATCCGGCACGGCCATCGGCATCGGTCGCGCGGTCGCGGCCGGCCGGCGCGTCGATCTCAGCGACGTCATGCAGAGCGGGCGGGACGGGCATACCGGCGCCCGCCCCACCGGGGCCATCGGCTTCGCGGCTTTGCGGGGTGGGCAGATCGTTGGGGAGCATAGCCTGCTCTTCGCGGGCGCCGACGAGCAAATCGTTCTTACACATAGGGCTTTTGATCGCAGGACCTTCGCCACGGGCGCTGTCAGGGCAGCGCATTGGGTCCGCGACAGAGCGCCCGGCCTCTATTCCATGAAGCATGTTCTAGGTCTGGGCTGAGCGCCGAAAGGGTTGACCCGCCTGCCACTTTAGGCGAAACCGCCACTCCCTCGCCTGTCGGTGAGGATTCTCCTCCTGTCAGCACGGAGCATCTTATGCGCGACACCGGCGAGTATCTTTTCACGTCAGAATCGGTTTCCGAAGGCCATCCCGATAAGGTTGCCGACCGGATCAGCGATACCGTGCTGGACGCGTTCCTGGCGGCGGACCCCTATGCCCGCGTGGCCTGCGAAACGATGGTGACGACCAACCGCATCATTCTGGCCGGCGAAACCCGTGGCCCCGACACCGTCACGCACGAATATCTCGCGCATCTCGCGCGTCTCGCCGTGCATGATATCGGTTACGATCAGGAAGGCTTCTCCTGGCGCAATGCCGAGGTGGCCGTGCATCTGCATGCGCAGTCCGCCGATATCGCGGTCGGCGTCGATGCCGCCGGCAACAAGGACGAAGGCGCGGGCGACCAGGGCATCATGTTCGGCTACGCCTGCCGCGAGACCGAAGACCTGATGCCGGCGCCGCTGTATTATTCGCATCTCATCCTGCGCCGCGTCAGCGAACTGCGCCGCAACAAGGACATCTCGGTCGCCGGCCTACAGCCCGACGCCAAGAGCCAGGTGACGCTGCGCTATGTCGACGGCAAGCCCGTCGGCGCGACCTCCGTCGTCGTCTCCACCCAGCATGACGCTGACGTCAGCCTCGGCCGCGTCCGTGACATGCTGCTGCCGATCATCCGGTCGAGCCTGCCGGAAGGCTGGATGCCGTCCGAGGACGAGATCTACATCAACCCGACCGGCACCTTCGTCGTTGGCGGTCCGGACGGCGATTGCGGCCTGACCGGCCGCAAGATCATCGTCGACACCTACGGCGGTGCGGCCCCGCATGGCGGCGGCGCCTTCTCGGGCAAAGACCCAACCAAGGTTGACCGTTCGGCCGCCTATGTCTGCCGCTATCTGGCGAAGAACGTCGTCGCCGCCGGTCTGGCCGAGAAGTGCACGCTACAGATCTCTTACGCCATCGGCGTGTCGCATCCGCTGTCCGTCTATGTCGATCTGCATGGCACGGGCCGCGACGTGAACGAACTGAAGCTGGAAAAGACCCTGCGCGAGCTGGTGAACCTGTCGCCGCGCGGTATCCGCGAGCATCTGCACCTCAACCGCGCGATTTATGCGCCGACTTCTGCCTATGGCCATTTCGGCCGCACGCCGGACGAGGAAAAGGGCACCTTCACCTGGGAAAAGACCGATCTTGTCCCGGCGCTGAAGTCCGCTTTCAACCGCTGATCGACACGAAGCCTCAGCCGGACCGTCTTTACGGCCGGCAGCGCGGACACGCCCTGCGCCCGCGGCAGGTCTGGCTCATGGAGCAGGTCCTGCCGCGTTTGGGTGTGCCGGAGGCGGCTTTCGCTGCCCCGGAACGCGCTTTTACGAATAATCCCGAAGAAATCTGGTTCGAGGTCGGTTTCGGCGGCGGCGAGCATGCGCGCGCCTTGGCTGAGGCCAATCCGCAGACTGGGCTGATCGCCTGCGAAGTCTTCGAGAATGGTATCTGCTCGATGCTCTCGGCCCTGGTGCCGGATGACGGGACAGAGGCTGTGCCGGACCTTCCCGCCAATCTGCGGATCTGGGCTGAGGATGCGCGGCATTTGCTGACTCAGTTGCCGGATGGCGTGCTGTCCCGCCTCTACCTGATGTTTCCTGACCCTTGGCCGAAGGCGCGTCATGCCAAGCGGCGCTTCGTGCATCCGGCCAATATCGCGGTCGCGGCGCGGGTGATCCGGCCCGGTGGTATCTGGCGCATCGCGACGGACGATCCGACCTACCAGAATTGGACGACCGAGGTGATGGCGGCGCAGGATCAGTTCGAGGTCGCGGCGCCAGCGCTGGAGCGGCCGGACGGCTGGCCGCCGACGCGCTATGAGGCCAAGGCGCTCAGAGAGGGCCGGCAGCCGATGTATTGGACGCTGACGCGTAAAGCGACAGTCTGAGTCGCAGCGGCTTTTCCAGGCCGTGATGCAGAATCAGCGCCACCAGCAGCGGCAGCGCGATGGCCGGTCCTGCAAAGGACCAAGTGAAGCGATGCCAGTCGCCTTCGGCGCGGGGCGCCAGCCATAGCATCAGCAAACGCTGCATCGGCGCGTGGCTGAGATAGAGCGGGTAGGATATCCGCCCTGTCCACAGCAGCACCGGCGCGGTCAGCAACCGGTATCCAAGAGCGACCGCAGAGCGGGCGAAGGGCGGCGTCGATGCCGGACTCTGGCAGGCGAAGCACAGGAGCCAGACCAGAGGCGCCAGGGCCGCCGCCGGTTTTGTCTCAATTCCGCTCATCACGCAGGCGGCGACCAGTGTGACGGCCATGAGGATGCGGGCCGATGCGGCGGTGGGCTGGCGTTGCAGCGCAAAGCTGGCGATGCCGAGTGCGAAGAACCAGGATTCCTTTGGCAGGAAACCACGACCGCATTGCCAGGATGACGGCAGGTCGGCGCTGGCTAATCCGATCACGCCCAGCAGCAGCAGCACGATGACCCAGGCGGGCAAAGCCCAGGGATCGGTAGCCCGTTCTCCCAGCGCTGCCATCGCCAGCGCCTCCAGGGCATAGAATTGCCACTCCGTGCTGAGGCTCCACGCGGGGCCGAGAATCGAAAACGTCGCATCGGGCAGCAGCGCGGGGGGCAGAAGGCCTTGCAGCAGCAGAGCATGGCCAGCGAGATGCAAGGGCCAGTCTGCCGGCCAAGCGCTTTCCATCATGTCGCGCGCGGCGCTGCCGGTGGGCAGCCAAGGCATGGCCGTGAAAGGGTTGCCCAGGCTAAGCGCGACCACGGCCAGAGCCAGCGCCGCGCCATAGACCGGCAGCAACCGGCCAGCGCGCGCCAACAGAAAGCGCGTGATCGGTTGCGGCTGGGACAAGGCCCGCTCGACAGAACCGAGGATGACAAGTCCGCTGAGCATGAAGAAAAGCGCGACCGCCGCATGACCGTGGGAGAAGGCAGGGCGCAGGCCGCCCAGCCTCGGCGGCAGAGCGAGGAAAGGCAGCGTATGCCCCGCGAGGACATAAAGCGCCAGTGTGCCGCGCAGCCCGTCCAGCGCCAGCAATCGACCGGCCATGGCGTTTCCTTCACAACGTAACGATTACGTTATGAAATTCAAGCCGGCTTGGCTATAGCCTGTCAGGTTTTAGCAGAAGCAGCCTTATCTTCGTCATCGCCGGGCTTGACCTGGCGATCCATATTTAGGCGCCACAAGGTCTGGATGCCCGGCTCGGGGGCCGGGCTGGGCCGCCCGCGGCATGACTACTTTTGCGATGATTCGATCTAACTCTGACGGACCCTAGATGTGCGATGCGGTCAGTGAGTGCCGTAAAACGGCGTCAGGCTGGCATGGCCGAGCGCGTGGCGGCGCAGGAAGATCGCAACCGTCTGGGCGGGCGTGCCGTTTTTGAAGGTCAGATGCCCGGCATTCAGCGCCCAAACCGTGATCAGATAATGATGCGGGATTTTGCCCTTGCGGGGGCAAGGGCCGCTATAGCCCACCGTATCGAATCCATTGCGCGATTGCGCGGCACCCGCCGGCAGCAGGGTCGCATCCGCCGCTGCATTCGCCGGCAGCGATGTCGTCGTCGGCGGCAGATTGAACATCATCCACAGCCAGACGACGCCGACTTTGGCGTCCAGATCGGCCATGCTGATGGCATAGCTCGCGGTGCCCTCCGGCGCGTGCGACCAGGCGAGAGCGGGCGAGCGATTGCCGCCATGACAATCGTCGCGCAGGCCGACATTTTCATCTGGCATCACGGAGCCGGAGTGGATCGTCGGGCTCGTCAGGGCAAAATGTTCAGTCGCCGCCTGGCTTTGCGGGGCGAGAACGACAGCCAGGGCCAAGGTAATGGTGCAAAGCAGCAATGATTTCGCCGCATGGCGGCTTCGCGGGAGGCGGTGGCCCAGAATGCGCAAAGTCATTGGCAGGGTCCTGCGTTGCGGGCTATCCTTCACGCAACAATAACTCCGGCGCAAAGTTGGGGATAACATCCAAGAAACTGAAAGGGTGGCCTTGTGGCCGCCTTTTTTATTGTTTGTGGGCAGCCGTTTAGCGGCGGCAGCCCAGGCTTGGCAAGAGCCGTGCAGGGCGCGTTGAGCCTGGGTCTGCCCTGCAGAACCCGCTTCTGGCTTGCACCGCCGAACCATGCCCCCTATATCGCTATTCTTCCCTTTACCGCTGGTTTGGACGGGGGTGGCCCAAAAGGCCGCCTGTTTTGCTGTGACCGATGTCGTGATGACCCCTGATAACACGCCGCACCACACGGGCTTTGATGCGCGTCTGGCGGATATTATCCTGCCCCGCCTTGCGGCGATGGGCTTTGAACTGGTCCGCGTCCGCATGCTGGGTCGCGAGCGTCCCACCGTTCAGATCATGGCTGACCGCGCCGATGGTGCGCTGATCACGGTCGAAGACTGCGAGACGATCAGTCACCAGATCGGCGCCGTGCTGGACGTTGAAGATATTGTGCCCGGCGCTTGGACTTTAGAGGTAAGCTCCGCTGGCATCGACCGGCCGCTGACGCGGGCGCGCGACTGGAATCGCTTTTCCGGCCACGCCGCGAAGGTGGAAATGTCGGTGCCGACCCTGGATGGGCGCCGTCGCTTTTCCGGTGTCGTTCTGGGTGCGACGGAAGGGCAGGCACGGCTTCGTCTTGAAGACGGCAGCGAAGTGATTTTTCCGCTGATCGATATCAAGACCGCCAGGCTGGTTCTGACCGACGCGCTGATCGAAGCGACCGCCAAGTCCGCTGCGCCCGATTTGCACTGACGATCTGCCCTGATTGCTTTTACCGACCGATCCGGCGCCGATGTCGCCAGGCCGGATATAGCTTTAGACGTTTCTGAGAGGCCCCGCCCATGGATACCGCGATAGCCCGTCCTGAGCTTCTATTGGTTGCCGACGCCGTCGCGCGTGAAAAATCCATCGACCGCGACGAAGTTCTGGAAGCCATGGAACAGGCGATCCAGAAGGCCGGCCGCGCGAAATACGGGCACGAGAAGGACATTCGCGCCACCATCGACCGCAAGACCGGCGATGTGCGCCTCTCGCGCTGGACGGAAGTGGTCGAGACGGCCGAGAACGAAGACACCCAGATTCCGCTGCATATCGCGCTGAAGTTCAAGCCCGAGATCAGCCTCGGCGAATTCATCATCGACCCGCTGCCGCCGATCGATTTCGGCCGTATCGCGGCCCAGACGGCGAAGCAGGTCATCGTGCAGCGCGTGCGCGAATATGAGCGCCGCCGCCAGTTCTCGGAATTCAAGGACCGCGTCGGCGAAATCGTCAACGGCGTCGTCAAGCGCACCGAATACGGCAACCTCATGGTCGATCTCGGCCGCGCCGAGGCGCTGCTGCGCCGCGACGAGCTGATTGCGCGTGAAAGCTTCCGCAACGGCGACCGCGTCCGGGCCTTCATCTATGATGTGCGTGAAGAGCCGCGCGGCCCGCAGATCTTCCTCAGCCGCACCCATCCCGGCTTCCTGGCCAAGCTCTTCGCGCAGGAGGTGCCGGAAATCTATGACGGCATCATCGAAATCAAGGCCGTTGCCCGTGACCCGGGCAGCCGCGCCAAGATGGCGGTGATCAGCCGTGACGCCTCGATCGATCCGGTCGGCGCCTGCGTCGGCATGCGCGGCAGCCGCGTTCAGGCCGTGGTGCAGGAACTGCAGGGCGAGAAGATCGACATTATTCCGTGGAGCCCGCAGGCCGCGACCTTCGTCGTGAATGCGCTGGCGCCGGCCGAAGTCACCAAGGTGGTGATGGAAGAGGAAACCGGGCGCGTTGAAGTTGTGGTGCCCGATACCCAGCTCTCGCTGGCCATCGGCCGCCGTGGCCAGAATGTGCGTCTCGCCAGCCAGCTGACGCGTTGGGATATCGACATCCTGACCGAAGCCGAGGAAAGCGAGCGCCGCCAGGAAGAATTCCGCCGCCGCTCGGGCCTCTTCGTCGAGGCGCTGGACGTCGACGACGTTATCGCTGGCCTGCTGGTGACCGAAGGCTTCACCACGCTGGAAGAACTTGCCTATACGCCGATCGAGGAAATCGCCTCCATCGAAGGGTTCGACGAGAATGTCGGTGGCGAACTTATTCGCCGTGCCGAGGAATTCATCACCCGCCGTGACCGCGAGCTGGAAGACAAGCGCGTGGCGCTGGGTGTGACCGACGATGTCGCGTCCTTCGAAATCTTCAGCGCGCAGACCCTGGTCGCGCTCGGTGAGAAGGGCGTGAAGACGCTCGACGATCTTGCCGATCTCGCGTCTGACGAACTGATGGAAATCGTCGGCACCGGCCTTGATGAGGAAACGGCGAACGAAATCATCATGCAGGCGCGGGCGCATTGGTTTCCGGAGGACGGCAGCTCTGAGCCCGACGCAGAATGAGTATCTTGATCGTCTGACGACGCCTGCCGGCGAATGTCCGCGGGAGTCGATGGGTGCCGAAATGTCGGTGCCTGTCGATGACGTGGAAGACGATGATGCGGACATGATGGAGGAGCGTGGGCCCCTCCGTCGCTGCATCGTGACGCGGGAACGCCAATCCCCGGCCGTGATGATCCGATTCGTTTTGGGCCCCGACCGCACGATTGTCCCTGACCTCTCGGCAAAGCTGCCCGGACGGGGAATGTGGTTGAGCGCGCGCCGAGATGTGTTAGATACCGCTCTCGCTCGAAAAGCTTTCGCACGTGCTGCACGTGCGGAGGTGCTGGTGCCGGTCGAATTGCCGTCCATCATCGAGGCAGCGCTCAAGCGAAGAGTGATTGAGGTTTTAGGCATGACCCGGCGCGCTGGTCAGGCCGTGAGTGGATTTACCAAAGCGCGAGAGTGGCTGGTCGCGGATCGCGCGGCGGTTGTCGTTCAGGCTTCTGACGGCAGCGCCGACGAAAGGGCCAGATTATTGAATGGACGCGTGGTTCCCGTCGTCACTCCCTTGCCGGCTGCGGCATTGGGGCAGATTTTCGGGCGAGACCACGCCGTGCATATAGCGGTATCAGCTGGGCGGCTGGCGACGATGCTGCTGACTGAGAGTGAGCGCCTGGCCGGTATGAGCCGCACCAGGGCCGATGCTGATCAACCGGGCGGATGACATTGAGCGATACGAAAGACCAAGACGGCAAGGCTAGATTGTCCCTGCGACCTGCGGGTCGTTTGGAACTGGGGCGGACCGTGGACGCGGGTTCCGTGCGCCAGAGCTTCAGCCACGGCCGTTCCAAGGTAGTACAGGTCGAAGTGCGGAAAAAGAGGGCGCCTGGCGCTCCGCCGCCGGCCTCTCCTTCTCCCGGTCCGGCAGCCTCCGGCGGCGGTGGCCGTCCTCAGGGCGGTGGCCGGCAGGGTTCGAGTGGGACAGGGCGTGCCCTGACCGCGAGCGAACTCGCGATCCGCCAGCGCGTGCTGGAAGATCAGAAGCGCGACGCCGCGAAGCGAGAGGCGGAAGCCCGCGAACGCGAAAAAATCATGATCCTCTCGGCTGCCGAAGAAGCGCGCCGCCGTGAGGAAGAAGCCCGCAAGGCGGCCGAGGAAGAGGCCCGTCTTGAGAAGGAAGAGGCAGGCCGCAAGGCAGCCGAAGAGGCGGACCGTCGGGTTGCCGAGCAGATCGAACGCAAGCCGGCGGACGATCAGCCGGCGCGTCGTCCGGTTGCGGCCGGCGGCGCCCAGCAGGCATCGCCGTCTCCCGCCCGTCAGGTTCCGAATCCGACAGGCGGCGCACCTGCCGCTCGTGCGCCGGCTCAACCGCCGCGCGCTCCGGCCGAGACTCTGCGTCTGAAGCCCGCCGGCCGTGCCGGTGAGGAGGATGAAGAATCCCGCCCGGTTCGCCGTCCCGGTGGCAGCGTGCTGCCGGCCCGCAAGCCGCCCGTCGTCGCCCCCAAGAAGGGCACGGATGATCGCCGCCGTACCGGCAAGATCAACGTTCAGGCTGCAATCGAAGGTGATGACGAGCGCGTGCGCAGCATCGCCTCGGTCCGCCGCCAGCGTGACCGCGAGCGCCGTCAGGCCGAGCTGGAGCGTCTGCGTGCCGATCAGGTGAAGGTCGTGCGCGACGTCGTGCTGCCGGAAATGATCACCGTTCAGGAACTGGCGAGCCGTATGGCCGCCCGGGCCGGCGATGTGGTCAAGGCGCTCATGAAAATGGGTGTCATGGCGACGATCACCCAGTCGATCGATGCCGATACCGCTGAACTGATCGTTCAGGAATTCGGCCATCGCGTGAAGCGCGTGTCCGAGAGCGATGTCGAAATCGGTCTCGAAGGCGAGGTCGATGACGAAGAAGATCTGATGGTGCGGCCGCCGGTCGTGACCATCATGGGCCATGTCGATCACGGCAAGACCAGCCTTCTCGATGCGCTCCGGCATACGGATGTCGCGGCGGGCGAGGCGGGTGGCATCACTCAGCATATCGGCGCCTATCAGATCACGACGGCGCGTGGCCAGAAGATCACCTTCATCGATACGCCGGGCCATGCGGCCTTCACGGCCATGCGTTCTCGCGGCGCGAGCGTCACCGATATCGTGGTGCTGGTGGTGGCGGCCGATGACGGCGTCATGCCGCAGACGATCGAGGCGATCAGCCATGCCAAGGCTGCCAATGTGCCGATGATCGTGGCCATCAATAAGATGGATAAGCCGGGTGCCAACCCCGATCGCGTGCGCAACGAGCTGTTGCAGCATGAGATCGTGGTCGAAAGCCTGGGCGGCGACACGCAGGAGATTCACGTCTCCGCGCTGAAGCGCACCGGTCTCGAGGCGCTTGAGGATGCCATTCTGGTCCAGGCTGAAGTTCTCGACCTAAAGGCCAATCCGACGCGTGACGCCGAAGGCGTGGTCATCGAAAGCCGACTCGATCGCGGCCGTGGCCCGGTTGCGACGGTTCTGGTGCAGAAAGGCACGCTGTGGACGGGCGATATTCTCGTCGCCGGTGCCGAATACGGCCGTGTCCGCGCGCTGATCGACTGGAACGGCCAGAACGTGAAGACGGCCGGTCCTTCCGTGCCGGTGGAAGTTCTGGGTCTTTCGGCGGTCCCGGCCGCTGGCGAGACCTTTACCGTCGTCGACGACGAACCGCGTGCCCGTGAAGTCGCCGAATTCCGCCAGCGCAAGCTGCGCGACAAGGCGGCTGCCGGTGCCATGGCGGGTCGCGGCACGCTCGATCAGATGCTCGCTCGCATTCAGGCTGGCGTGCAGAAGGAAGTGGGCGTCGTCATCAAGGCCGATGTGCAGGGTAGCTCCGAAGCCCTTCAGGCGACGGTGCTCAAGCTCGCCAATGAGGAAGTGAAGGTGCGCGTGCTGCTGGCCGGTGTCGGCCAGATCTCGGAAAGCGACATCCAGCTCGCCAAGGCGTCCAGCGCTGTCATCGTGGCCTTCAATGTCCGTGCGACCAGCCAGGCGCGCGAACTGGCCCAGCGCGAAGGCGTCGATATCCGCTACTACAGCATCATCTATGATGTGGCGGACGACGTCGAAAAGCTGGTTCGTGGCCGGATGGCACCGAAGGTGCGCGAAAACTTCCTGGGCTATGCCGAGATCCGCAAGGTTTTCGACATCACCAAGTCGGGCAAGGTCGCAGGCTGTATGGTCACCGAAGGTGTGGTCCGTCGTGGCGCCGGCGTTCGCCTGCTGCGCGACAATGTGGTCATCCACGAGGGCGAGCTGTCCCAGCTCAAGCGCTTCAAGGACGATGTGAAGGAAGTGGCCCGCAGCTATGAATGCGGTCTGTCCTTCGCGGGCTTCCAGGACCTGCGCGAAGGCGACATGGTGGAATGCTATGAGCGGGAACTGGTGCCGGCGTGAAGGCAGCATCCCGTTCCTCGGCTGCTCCGTCTCAACGGCAGCTTCGCGTTGCTGAAGAAGTCCGCCATCTTCTGGCGGACATCTTCGCCCGCGATACCATTCGGGATCATGAGCTGACCGGCATCGTCATTACCGTGACGGAAGTCCGTATCAGCCCCGATCTGCGCAAGGCGACCGCCTATGTCACCCGCCTGGGGCGCAGCGACGTCGATAAGCTGCTGCCCGCGCTTAAGCGGGTAGCGCCCTTCCTGCGCGGCCAGCTGGCCAAGTCTCTGCGTCTTCGCGTGGCGCCAGAGATTTCCTTCATGGCCGATACCTCGATCGACTATGCGATGGAGGTGAATACCCTGCTGCATCGGCCGGAAGTGGTGCGGGACTTGGACCGTGAGGCCGATACAGCCGGCTAAACCGTCCTTCTATTCCTATCGAAATCTGCCGAAAGGCCGCCCGTGCAATCCGCCGGGCGGCCTTTTCGTTTTGTCCCGCGCGCGGACGCCCGCGACGGGCCAAGCGCCACCTGTTCTGGAGACGATGCGGGCTTGCGAACGCCCTCTGCTCGGCGCCTGGAGGCATCTGGGCGCCGTCATGCCTGGAGTCCTGATGGCGCAAGCCTGGGCCGGCTATGCGCCGTCAGCGCCGATTCCGGTCAATGCGATCAGACAATAAGGGGCTTGGGCAAAGAGATTTGTATTGGCATCGTACTCTGCCCAGGCATCGTCATTTTGGTAGACAGATCAATAATCTGATTAATTAAAAACAACGACGCCATTATTGCTGATGATGGAAATGAGATTTTGATAGCGAAAATATGCGAGGGAAGCCTCAAGCTTCTTCGATCGTGATATGGGCTAGAGCGCCGCGAGCGTTCCGCCATCAACATAGAGTACCTGCCCCGTGATATAGGCGGCGGCATCGGAACAGAGAAAGACCGCGGTCCCCATCAAATCCTCCATGCGACCGAAGCGGCCGAGCGGAATTTTGCCGCGCATGCGTTCTTGCCAGTTGGCGTCGGCGTAAAAGGGCGCAGTCATCGCCGTCTGGAAATACCCGGGTCCGATACCGTTGACGCGGATACCCATTGGTCCCCATTCTGCCGCGAGAGCGCGAGTCATGCCTTGCAGGCCGCTTTTGGATGCACCGTATGGAACCGCCCCCGGAATGCCGACTTCCGAGGTGAGAGAACAAAGATTGAGAATACTGCCACCGTGCGTTTCACCATTTTCAGTGATCATCCGGCGGGCGGCCGCCTGGGCGCAAAAGAAACTGCCCCTGAGATTGGTCTGCAAAATCCTATCCCAAAGTATTAGATCTACATCCAGGGATTCGCGAACTTCCTCGATTCCGGCGTTGTTGACGAGAATGTTAAGTCGCGGAGACAGTTTTTCGAAACAGGTTTTGATGCTTTCGTTGTCGCATACATCCAGGGTGACGGATTGCGACCGGCCGCCGACCGCGGCGATCAGGGATTCCGTCTCATCAAGCTTGCTCCTGTCACGCGCAGCGACAATGACATCGGCGCCAGCCTGGGCAAGGGCTATGGCAATCGCCTGGCCGATGCCGCGTGCCGCGCCTGTCACCAGGGCCGTTTGGTTATCAAGTGAGAAGCTGGGGCATTTCATGGCAGCTTGCCTCGGTTGTTTGAGCAGGGACGTGGAAACGCAACGCGGTTAAAAAGCGCTAAGGCGGAAAACTTGCCGTGCTTTCATGTCTAGGATTAGGCATTAATGCGATATGGGCGAGTGGACAGAATCTGAGGGATAAGCGCAGCCCCAGGGTTGCATTGTTCGGTTTAATAGTGAGGTTGGTTTGACATCGGAACCGGTTAATTTCCACGATATCTCCGATCGCGATTCTATACCGGCGGAGCTTTTGGCACGCACGGAAGCCGATCTGACGCGCTTTCTTGATGGCGCCGCGCATATTATCGAAGCTGTGCGCACCGAGGGTGACGCCGCGCTGCGCCGTTTTGCGCGGGAATTCGACAAAGTTGAGGGAGACCTCGCATCTCTGCGCGCGACGGATGCGGATATTGAGGATGCCTTCAACAAAGTTCCGCAGCCCGTCGTTCGTGCAATCGAAGTTGCGATTGATGCCGTCAGGCGATTCCATGAAGCGCAGCGCCCCGAGGAAATGTGGCTGAAGGAAATGCATCCCGGCGCCTGGGCGGGGGATCGATTTCTGCCGATCGAATCGGTTGCCTGCTATGTGCCGCGCGGCAAAGGCTCTTTTCCGAGCGTGACGGTTATGACCGCAGTACCTGCTGTGGTCGCCGGCGTTGCGCGCCCGATCATCATCACGCCGCCCGGTCCCGATGGAGAGGTGGACGCCGGAACGCTGGTCGCGGCCAAGCTCGCCGGCATCCGGGAGATCTATAAGTGCGGCGGCGCGCAGGGGGTGGCGGCGGTCGCCTTCGGCACGGAGACGGTGCCGCGCTGTAACAAGATCGTGGGTCCGGGCAGTCCTTGGGTTGTGGCCGCAAAGCGGTTGCTCTCGACGCGGATCGATCCCGGCGTTCCGGCTGGGCCGAGCGAGTCCATCATTCTGACGGATGACAGCGTCAGCGGTGCCTTGGCAGCCCTTGATCTGATCATTGAATCCGAACACGGCCCCGATTCCTCAGCCTGGTTGGTGACGTCCAGCGCGCGCGTCGCACAGGAAGCGATTGCGGCCCTGCCCGGTCATTGGGCGGATATGGAGCCGGGGCGCGTTGCTTTCTCCCGCGCGGTGCTGACCGGTCCACGTGGCGGCGTCGTCCTGACGCGCGATCTGGACCAGGCGATTGATTTCGTTAACGCCTATGCGCCCGAGCACCTGGAGATTCTGACAGAACAACCAATGTCTATTCTCGGACGTATCAGAAACGCGGGCGAGGTACTCTTGGGTTCTTATACGCCGGTTACCCTTGGAAATTATCTCCTGGGGCCAAATGCGGTGTTGCCGACGGGTGGGGCGGCGCGCACGGCGTCGCCACTTTCGGTCTTCGACTATATGAAACGATCTTCTGTTGGTTATGTAACGAAATCCGGCTATGATGTACTCGCTCAACACGCAAAGGCTTTGGCCGAGTATGAAGGCTTCTCGGGACACGCACTTGCTGTGTCAGCTAAGCGCAAAGATCTACTGTCTTAGATTAGGTCTAACGGATGAGATGGCTTTCGCCCTAGCGGCAGGTTGGGAGTCATGCGGTTTAATATCTCTCGGACGGTTTTCCGGGAGAGCAGTGCAAAATGAGGGGGAATAGCTCATGGTTGATCGCCAAACGACTAAAACGAAGCGGGCGGAAACGTCTCGCACGACAGAATCGACTGCTGCGGCCAAGGCTTCTGCGGGGCCGGTGATCGCGGCTGACCGTTATGTGCCGGGTCTGGTGCGTGCAGTTGCCAACAAGCTTGAGGGCGGCGCATCGCGCTTCTATCGAAAGCACTACACCATTGGGCTATCGGAATGGCATATTCTGGTGGCGCTCGCTGCGGATCCTTGGATCACGTCGCCGATTCTCTGCAAGAATGCGGGCCTTGATAAGGCAGCGGTCAGCCGCAGCCTCGCGCGCATGGAAGAGCAGGGCCTTGTCCTGTCGCGCGACACCAGCGGCCGCTCGCGGGCGACCGCGCTGACGGCGAAGGGGCGCCGCTTGCATGACCGCATCGCCCAGGCGGCGATAGCGCGCGAGGAACAGCTGCTGGCGGAGTTTTCGCCCAAGCAGGTGGATATGCTGATCAGCCTGCTGACGTCGTTGTCCAAGGCTGCCGCAGGGCTGACGGACGCGGCACCGAAAGGCACGCGCCGTACGAAGGCTGCCGCCAGCGAGTAATCGCTTCGGCAGACTAAGGTCTACTCAACCTGCCAGCCTTTAAAGAACCAGCCTTCAAAGAAAACGCCCGGCCTGTTTGGCCGGGCGTTTGTTGTGGTGGGCGATGGTTCGGCCGTTTGGGCTGTCAGGCGTGACCGGCCGTGGGCGACAGCAGCAGGGGATCGATATGCAGCTTGCCCATGGCGCGCCGCCAGCGGGATGCATTATCGGCGTCGAAGATCAGGCCCTCATCGGCCGCGACCGATAGCCAGGCATTGTCGCCGAGTTCAGCCTCCAGCTGACCAGGGCCCCAGCCGGCATAGCCGAGCGCCAGCAGTCCCTGTCGCGGACCGTCGCCCTCGGCGATGGCCTTCAGCACGTCAAGGCTTGTGGTCAGCCCATAGCCGCCGTCGACGGCCAGGCTGTTCTCCGCCATCCAGTCGGCGGTATGCAGCACGAAGCCGCGGACATTCTCGACCGGACCACCAGCACAGAGCCGAATTTCGCGCGCCGGGGGATTGGGCTGAATATCCAACTGCTTCATCAAACCGCTGAAATTCGGCTTTTCGACCGAGCGGTTGAGGATCAGGCCCATGGCCCCGTCCTCGCCATGCGCACAGACAAGGATGACCGTTTGATTGAAATTTGGGTCGGCCAGGCTCGGCATGGCGATCAAAATCTGGCCAGCCAGACGGTCGGCTGCCCGATGCGCCAGATCAGCGGGGACTTGGCTGTTATCGGCCAGGCCGGTGGCGGGCCCGGTCGCGGCTTTCGATGGGGGGCGTCTGCTCATGCAGCAGTATTTGGCCTTTCGGCCCGCCTACGCAAGCGGGCGGGGCAATTGCCGCGCAGGTGACAGGCCAGCCTGCCAGGACTAGAGCTGTCGTCTCCTCTTCCATAAAGGACGCCACGCATGATCAAAGTCGGTGACACCATCCCGGACGTCACGGTCACGGCTGCCACGGCCGGCGGCCCCGAGCAGACCACGACCAATGCGATTTTCGCTGGCAAGACGGTTGTGCTCTTCGCGGTGCCGGGCGCCTTCACGCCGACCTGCAGCGCGCGCCATCTGCCGGGCTTCGTCGAAAATGCCCAGGCCTTCTTCGACAAGGGCGTCGACACCATCGCCTGCATCGCCGTGAACGATGCCTTCGTGATGGGGGCCTGGGGCAAGGACCAGGGCGTCGAAGGCAAGGTTGTCATGCTGGCCGACGGCTCGGGCGACTTCGCGAAGGCCGTGGGCCTGGAGCTGGATCTGGTCGCACGCGGCATGGGCGTGCGCTCGCAGCGCTATGCGCTGATCGCCAAGAACGGGGTTGTGACCCATCTTGGCGTCGAAGAAGGCGGTGCCTTCGAGGCGAGCAAGGCCGAGACGGTCCTGGCGGCGCTCTGAGCGGCAGAAAGGTAAGGCCAGGGCAGCCGCCCTGGCCGAGACCTTACATGCCCAGCGCGCGGCGATAGACGTCCAGCAGGGTCTCCTGCTCCTCGACCTCGGCCGGCTCCTGCTTGCGGATGCGGATCAGCTGGCGCAGCACGGCCACATCGAAGCCGGCGGACTTCGCCTCGGCGTAGATGTCCTTGATATCGCTGGCGAGAGCCTTGCGTTCCTCTTCCAGCCGCTCGATCCGCTCGATGATGCTGCGCAGGCGGTCGGCCGCGATATTGCCCTGGGAAGCGGCGTCGGTGGTTTCAGTGGCATCGAACGCCATGGGCGAACTCCTTGGAATGCAGATAGTCTAATCCGGGCGGGCGACGTAACCCGTCGAGCGGCCCGGGGTCAATCAGGGTAACGGATCACGATTGTCTGGCATCCGCCATGCGGGCGGCGGCCATTATGCCATAACGGCGGCGCGGCGGCAGGCCGGGCTTGACTGGTCATCGTTAATCCGATCAAAGCGCTTGCTCGCGTTTGAACATGTCACGCGGACGGTTTCTTGAGCTCGGCGGCGGCGAAGGCAGCCTTCTGCGCATCCGTGGCCGGCGTCTGATACTTCTCCTGCCATTCCTTATAAGGCATGCCGTAGATATGCTCGCGCGCGGTGGCATCCGTCAGCGGCAGGCCGCGCGCCTCCGCCGCTTCCCGATACCAGCGCGACAGGCAATTGCGGCAAAAGCCGGCAAGCGTCATCAGGTCGATATTCTGCACATCCGTGCGGGTCTGAAGATGCTCGATCAGGCTGCGGAAGGCGGCGGCCTCCAGCGAAATACGGGTATTGTCGTCCACAGCCTCGCCTCCTGACAAAACGGTCACATGCCGCCGGGGTAATTGGGGCCGCCGGCGCCTTCCGGCACGGCCCAGTCGATATTCTGCGTCGGATCCTTGATGTCGCAGGTTTTGCAATGCACGCAGTTTTGCGCATTGATTTGCAGATGCGGCCGGCCTTCGGCGATGCCGACGGCTTCATAGACCCCGGCCGGGCAGTAGCGGCTTTCCGGGCTCTGATACTTCTCCCAATTCTCGGTCAGCCATTTCGAGGCATCGCGCAGGCGCAGATGCACCGGCTGGTCTTCCTCGTGGTTGGTATTGCTCATGAAGACCGAGGACAGGCGGTCGAAGGTCAGCACACCATCCGGCTTGGGATAGGCGATACGGCGATCTTCGGAGGCCGGTTGCAGCACTTCGTTGTCGCTATGGGTGTGATGCAGGGTCCAGGGCGCCTTGCCACGGAACAGCATGGTATCGACGGCGGAATAGAGGAAGCCACCGAAATTGCCGAACTTCGCAAAGGACGGGCGGATATTGCGCACGGCGGACAGTTCCGTATGCAGCCAGCTCGCTTTCAGCTTGTCGGTGAAGGTTGCGGGTTCGGCCTTGGACGCCGCCCGCGCTTCCGCCACCGCTTCCGCCGCCATCATGCCGGATTTCATGGCGGCATGGGTGCCCTTGATCTTGGGCACATTGAGGAAGCCGGCGGCGTCGCCCAGCAGCGCGCCGCCGGGGAAGGTGAGGCGCGGAATCGACTGCAATCCGCCTTCGCTGAGCGCGCGCGCGCCATAGGCGATGCGGCGCCCACCCTCGAAATGCTTCGCCACATGCGGATGCGCCTTCAGGCGCTGCATTTCCTCGAAAGGGGAGATCCAGGTGTTTTTGTAGTCCAACCCGATGACGAAGCCGTAAGAGACGAGATTGTCGCCCAGATGGTACAGCCAGGAGCCGCCATAGGTCTCGTTATCCATCGGCCAGCCGAAGGTATGTTCAATCAACCCCTTCTGATGCTTGGCATTCGGGATTTCCCAGAGCTCCTTGATGCCGAGGCCGTAGGTCTGCGGGTCGACACCGTCGCGCAGGCTGAAGCGGGCCATGAGCTGCTTCGTCAGGCTGCCGCGGCATCCTTCCGCGAAGAGCGTGTAGGGCGCGCGCAATTCCATGCCGGGCTGATGATTGGGACCGGCGTCGCCGGTTTTGCCGATGCCCATGTCGCCGGTCGCGATGCCGACGATGCGGCCGTTCTCTTCCAGAATCTCGGCCGCTGCGAAGCCGGGATAGATTTCGACGCCCAGCGCTTCCGCCTGCGCGCCAAGCCAGCGCACGACGTCGCCGAGAGAGACGATGTAATTGCCATGGTTATGCATCTGCGGCGGCGTCGGCAGACGGAAGGCCTTCGTCTCGGTCAGGAAGTAAAAGCGGTCGTCCTTCGCTTCCGTCTGCAATGGGCTGTCCAGCTCGCGCCAGTTCGGCAGCAGTTCTTCCAGGGCGCGCGGCTCAATGACCGCGCCCGACAGGATATGGGCGCCGACCTCACTGCCTTTTTCCACGACGCAGACCGAGGCATCGGGTTCCAGCTGCTTCAGGCGGATGGCCGCCGCAAGCCCTGCCGGCCCAGCGCCGACGATCACCGTGTCGAATTCCATCGATTCGCGCTGCATAGCCTGTCCGACCCCGTCCAATCCGCCGTAATTTACCCTGAATGCAGAGAGTGATGCCCTCTCACCCTCATGCTGCGCAAGCGGGGCCGTCATGACTTGATCAGGTTAGTCGGCCAGCCGGTCAGGAAACGTCGTAGCCGAGCTGCGCCATGGCGGGCGCCAGAATAGGCAGGACCGGCTCCAGATGGCGGCGATACTGCCGCCAGCGGCCGACCGAGCGGTCATAGAGCGGCTCCGTCACCTGGGCATAGCTCGCCGTGCGGGCGTAGCGGCGGTTGCTGTGGAAGGTGAGGCAGGCAGGGTCGAAATCCACCCCGATGACGTCAAACAGGCCGCGCAGGCTTTCCTCCTGCCGCAGGACGATGTCCTCGTAGCGAATGGCGCGGTAGCGGATGCCCGGCATCTCCGCGCGATAATGCGCGACGAGGTCGAAGATGCGGGCGTAGTGCAGGGCCGCCGTTTCCAAAGCCGTCGCACAGCAAAAGCCATGGGTGAAATGATTCGAGAAGGCTGAAACCATGATGTCCAACGGGTGGCGGATGACATGGATCAGCGGCGAGGCCGGAAACATCAGCGCGATCAGGCCGAGATGGGTTTCGTTCAGCGGCATCTTGTCGGTGAAATAATGGGTGCCGGGCGCCTGGCCGATGCCCATCTGCCGGCTGCGCTGTAGATAGACGTCGCGCAGCAGGTCCAGCCCCTCGCGTTGATCGCCCATCCAGAGTTCGGATAGCGCTTCGGGATAGGCCAGCGGGCTGCCCAGCAGCCGGGGCAATGTCTCCGTCAGGTCATGGATCAGCGGCAATTCGTCACCGGCGGCGATCATGGGATGGGCCGACAGGCTCTGTTCCACCAGCGTCGTGCCGGACCGAGGGAAGCCGAGAATGAAGATCGGCTGCGCTTCGCCCGCGCGCAGGCCGGCCCTGGGCAGAAGGCTGAGGCGGGAGGCCGTGAAAAATCCCAGCAGACGCGCGATCATCCCCGCCGCCGCCGCGTCCTGATAGGTCTGGCCGGATAGCGTCATGGCCCGCTGCTTGCCCGGCCGCGAAAGCGGCCCAGGCATCCTCAAAGCGACCAAGCTTGTCGAGTAGCCTGCCTTTTTCGAGCAGTTCGGCGGGACCGAGGCCCGCGCCTTCGGCCAGACGGTCGATCAGGGCAATCGCCTCCTCCCGCTGGCCCGTGCGGCCCAGAAGCACGGCGCGCGCCAGCCGGACCTGCGGATCGTTCGGATAGGCAATATCGCTGACGTCCAGCACGGCTCGCGCCGCGTCAAACTGCCGATCCGCCTCTTCCAGCCGCGCGAAACCCAGCAGCGTCTGCCGCACGGTCGGCGCCATGCCCAGAGAGTCGCGATACAGCCTGCGCGCTTCCTCCATCCGGCCCTGCGCCTTCAAGTTCCAGGCGAGATTGGCGAGCAGGATGGGGTCGCGCGCGGCCGACAGCGCCAGCACGCGACGGTAGTGATATTCCCCGATTTGCGGGCGATTGTCTTCCGTCAGGATCATGCCCATCAGGTTATGGGCGGCGGGGCTTTCCGGCGCGATGCGGATGGCGTTGCGCGCCTGGGCTTCCGCCTCGGCCAGTTTGCCACGCCCGAGCAGACTGGTTCCGAGCGAGAGCGTGGCAGCCAGATGGTTGGGGGTCAGCCGCAGCACGCGCTGCCACAGCATCTCGGCTGCCGGTGCTTGTTGCTGGGCCAGCCGCAGGGCCGCCAGATGCAGCAAAGCGGGCAGATGGTCGGGGCCGAGGTCCAGCGCATCCAGCAGCAGCGCCTCGCCCTCGGCGCTTTGTCCTGCCGCGATCAGGCGCGCTGCCTCGTCGGTCAGGGGCTGCAAACGGGCAAGGGCGCGCGGGCCAGTGCGGTCGACGGGGCGCCAGCCGCAGCAGCGCTGCCATCTCAGCCCGCTGCCACAGCTACAGTCTCCGTCCACGACAGCCTCATGATATTTCAATTCGAATTAGAAATAATAACTATTCGTCTGGCTGTCGATGCTTTCCCTTCAGTCACCGCCAAACGCGCCCTAAGCTCGCAAAAGCAGCAACGAGAAGGACGGCAGCGGATGAGCGCAATGCAGATACTGGCCCTGCGGTCAGGGGATCGGGACGCCTGGATGCCGCTCTGGCGCGGCTATCAAACCTTCTATGAGGTGGACCTGCCGGAGGTCGTGACCGATACGCTATGGTCCAGAATGCTGAACGCGCGGGAGCCTGTTTTCGGCGCTCTCGCCTGGAACGGTGAAACGGCGGTCGGACTCGTCCATTTCCTGTATCACCGCAATACCTGGACGGTCGGTGACGTCTGCTATCTTAACGATCTGTTCGCCCTGCCGGAGATGCGCGGAAAGGGTATTGGTCGTGCATTGATAAATCATTGCTGCACTGCGGCAAAAGATGCGGGTTGTGAAAGCGTCTATTGGCATACGCATGAAACCAATAGCACGGCTCAGGCGCTCTACAATAAAGTCGCGCGTCGTTCAGGCTTCATCCAATATGCGCGCAGTTTTGACTGAGGCTTGTCTTTGACCGAACCGGCCATGCCTTTTGCCCTGGACAAAGACGGCGTGCGGTTGGCTGTCCGCCTGGTGCCGCGCGCCAGCCGCAACGGAATCGACGGCATCGTGCAAGGGACAGATGGCAGGCCGGTACTGCAAATACGGCTTTTGGCGCCGCCCGTGGAGGGCGCCGCGAACAAGGCTCTGATCGCTTATCTGGCGGAGATGCTGCACCTGCGAAAAGGCAGCATTTCCATCAGGTCCGGTGAGACCGCTCGATTTAAAATATTATTCATAGAAGGGGATGGCCCTGCGATTATCGCAAAGCTCGAGCATTGGGTTGCTTGCGCAGGGGGTTGATTCGCGCCCCCCTCTCATGGCTGATGGCGCCCGACGCCGAGAATTTGGGATCGCTCCCGACTTTTGGGCGGATTTTATTAGTCAGGGGCCGTTGCCCCGCATCATCAAGCTGGGACGCCCGGAATGTCGCTCTCTCGTACGCCGATCGCTTCACAGCGGCTGCGCCGCCACCGCCGCACGAAGATCATCGCGACCCTCGGGCCGGCAAGCTCGACCACCGAAATCATCACACGCCTGTTCCAGACCGGCGCCGATGTCTTCCGGCTGAATTTCAGCCATGGCAGCCATGAAGATCACGCGGCGCGTATCGCGTCCATCCGCGAGATCGAGAAGCGCTTCGATCGTCCCATCGGCATCCTGGCCGATGTCCAGGGACCGAAGCTGCGCGTTGGCCGTTTTGCCGGCGGCAAGGTGCATTTGCAGACCGGCCAGGCCTTCCGTCTCGACCTCAACCCGACGCCGGGCGACGCCCGCCGGGTCAATCTGCCGCATCCCGAAATCATCGCGGCCGCCGCCATCAACAGCCATCTGCTGCTGGATGACGGGAAGCTGCGCCTGCGCGTGACGCATAAGCGCGACGATCATCTGGAAACCGAAGTCATCTTCGGTGGCCCGCTGTCCGACCGTAAGGGCGTGAACGTCCCCGACGTCATCCTACCGATCCCGGCGCTGACCGAAAAGGATCGCATCGACCTCGACTTCGCCTTGAAAGCCGGCGTCGACTATATCGGACTGTCCTTCGTGCAACGCCCGGAAGACGTGATCGAGGCGAAGGAAATCGCCGCCGGTCGCGCCTGGATCATGGTCAAGATCGAAAAGCCGCAGGCGCTGGACAATCTGGATGAGATCATCCGCCTGTCCGATGCCGTTATGGTCGCCCGTGGCGATCTCGGCGTCGAACTGCCGCCCGAGGAAGTGCCGCTGGCTCAGAAGCGCATCGTCCGCACCGCCCGCCAGATGGGCAAGCCGGTCGTGGTCGCCACCCAGATGCTGGAAAGCATGATCACCGCCCCGGCGCCGACCCGCGCCGAAGCCTCCGACGTCGCGACCGCCGTGTTCGACGGCGCGGACGCCGTGATGCTTTCGGCTGAAACCGCCGCCGGGCAGTATCCCTTCGAGGCGGTCAATATCATGGACCGTATCGTCGCCCGCGTGGAGCAGGATGCCGGTTGGCGCCAGATCACGGACGCCGCCCGGCCGGAGCCGGAAGGGTCCGCGTCGGACGCTATCGCCTCGGCTGCCCGTCAGGTGGCCCATACGATCAAGGCGCCGGCCATCGCAGCCTTCACCGATACCGGCATGACGGCGCTGCGCGTGGCCCGCGAGCGTCCCGATTGCCCGATCCTGGGCCTGACGCCGCGTGATGAGACGGCGCGCCGCTTGGCCGTCGTTTGGGGCGTGCATGCGGTTGTCGGCCAGGAAATCGATTCCTTCACCGAAGCGACCGATCAGGCGCGCGAGGAAGCCCGGAAGGAAAACATGGCGCAGCCGGGCGAGAAGATCATCGTCGTCGCCGGCGTGCCCTTCCGTCAGTCCGGCGGCACCAATATGGTTCACGTGGCGAAAGTTTAATCCGTCTCTCTAAAGGAGGTTCCGATGACCCAGCTTGCAGCCGTTCTTGTGACAGGTGGCAGCCGGGGCATCGGCGCCGCCATATGCCGGCAACTCGCGGCGCAGGGCTATCCGGTCGCGGTGAATTACACCAGCCGGGCGGATGCGGCTGAGGCCGTGGTTTCCGACATCAAAGCAGCGGGCGGGCAGGCCGTCGCGGTCGGTGGCGATGTCGCGGACCCGGCCGCGGTGGCTGCGATGTTCACGGCTGCCGAAGCGGCGCTCGGCCCCATTGGCGGCCTGGTCAACAATGCCGGGCTGATCGGTACCGCGGCGCGCGTCGAAAAGCAGACGCCCGCCGATTTGGAACGGCTTTTTGCCGTCAATGTTTTCGGCACCATCTATTGCGCGCAGGAAGCCGTGCGCCGCATGTCGACCGCGCAAGGCGGGCAGGGCGGCTCCATCGTCAATGTCTCCTCCGTCGCCGCCCGTCTCGGCGGGTTAAACGGCGTCGTGCCCTATGCCGCGACCAAGGGCGCGGTCGAGAGTTTCAGCAAAGGCTTGTCGAACGAGGTGGCGCGCGAGGGTATCCGCGTGAATGTCGTGGCCCCGGGCATGACGGCGACCGACATGACCACCCCCGAAATGCGCGAACAGGCGCAGCGCAGCGGCATTCCCATGGGCCGCGTCGGTGAGGCCGAGGAAATCGCCCAGGCCGTGCTGTGGCTGATTTCTCCGGCTTCGTCCTATGTTACCGGCACGGTTGTCACGGTCTCCGGCGGCCGCTGACCGCCGGAGACCGCGTCGTCAGTAACCCTTCGAAAAATCGACCGGCGTCAGCAGCGGCGCGCCGGTTTCGAAAGCCGCGAGATTGGCGAAGAAGATATCCAGCGAGCGCGGGATATAGCTGACGGCATCATCGACCGAGACATGCGGCGTCATGATCATGTTGCGCGTGGTCCAGACGCGGTCATCCGCCTTGACGGGTTCCGGATCGAAAACATCCAGCACGGCACCGGCCAGAGTGCCGTCGTCGAGTGCGTCGCAAAGCGCCTCCTGGTCGATCAGCGGGCCACGGCCGATATTGATGACGAAAGACCCTTTCGGCAGCAGCGCGATGCGCTCCTTGTTCAAAATCTTGCGCGTCGCGGGCGTCAGCGGCGCGGAGATGATAAGGAAATCCGTCTCCGGCAGTACCGCGTCGAGCTGATCGGTCGGCAGAACGCGGTCGCAGGCCGGATGCGGTTCGGGCCGCGTGCGTAGACCTGTCACCGTCATTCCGAAATGCTTGGCCTGTTCGGCGGCAGCACCGCCCATGGCGCCGAGGCCGAGGATGGTCGCGCGACGGCCGCGCAGACCTTGCGTGAAGCGCTGGCCCCAGACCTTGTTCTGCTGATCGGCGATCATCGCCGGCATCTCGGCGGCCAGCATCAGCAGCGCCATGGCGACGAATTCGCCAGCCTTCTCGGCGTGCGTGCCACGGTTATTTAGATAAGGGACGGGCGGCATTCTGTCCGCCGGCATATGGTCCACGCCCGCCGCCACCGCGAAGATGAATTTCAGCTTCGGCGCGCGGTCCGGCTGCAATTCGGGCAGCAGATGCTTGATGGTGCCGGGACCAGAAATCAGGATCTCAACATCGGGACCGACGGCGGTGAATTCGCCGTCCGTCTCACCGAAACTGACCTGATAGCCGGTGGGCGATCTGCCGGCCCGGATCAGGGCCTCCCCCCATTGTTCGGGTGAGACGTTGAAGACTTCGGGTTGCTTCGGATTGTTCTGGATATGAATGCGCATGCACCAAGACTGGCGTCTGGCATGCCTGCTGGCAAGTCACGCGGATGCGGCAGGGGAGAGGTCCAGGCGCAGGACCAGCGCATCCGCGCCATTGGCGTAATAGCGCTTGCGGCGGCCGACCTCGGTGAATCCGGCGGCGGCATAAAGGGCCTGGGCCGCGCGATTGCCCTGATCGACTTCCAGGAAAATGGAGGCAGCGCCGATCTCGCGGGCCTTGGCGATGCCCTTTTGCAGCAATCCTTGGCCCAGACCGCGCCGGCGCAGATTGGGCAGGACGCCGATGGTCAGGATGTCGGCCTCGTCTGCCGTCACGCGCAGCATCAGCAATCCGCCGCGCTGGTCGAGCAGGCCGACGACGCCGTGCATTTCGAGCTGGGTCTGGAAGGCGGCCGCACCCCAGGGCTCGTTCGGGAAGGCCGCCGCATGGATGGCAGCCAGCACGGCAGCATAGGCCGGTCCGACGCTCTGGATCGGGGCGGCAAGACCGCTCACGCTTCGGCGCTCCAGCCTTGCGGCGGCGGCCGCAGCCCGCCGCGCGGCAAAAGGGCGCGTGGCGGGTCGATGTAAAGCGGCACGGCGGCCAGTGGCGGCAATTGTCCGGCCAGCCGCTTCATCGCGGCCGGCGCGACGTCGCTTGCATGGCTTTCAGCGGCGCTGCTCACTTCGGCTTTGACCCCGGCATCCGCCAGGACCGCGCCAAGCGCGGTCGCGGCGTCACCCGTCAGCAGGACCGATCCGGCCGGCATAGGTGGATCGGACAATTGGGTGACGGACCAGGCCGCCGGGTCACCGCCCTGATGCAAAAACAGCCGGCCTTGGCGCGCGTCGAGTGCGCACCAAAGCGGCATGGCCGCGTCATGGACGCCAGCGGCTTCACGGAGCGCTTCGGCGACGGTCACAGCGATGACCGGCAGGCCAAGCCCCAGGGCCAAGCCTTGCGCGAAGGCGATGCTAGCGCGCAGGCCGGTGAAACTGCCGGGTCCGACATTGACCGCGATTGCTGTAAGATCGACGGCGGCTATGCCTGCTTCCGCCAGAAGATCCGCCACCATGCGCGGCAGATAGGCGGCTTCTCCGGTCGGTCCCTGGCGCTCGACAGTCGCCCGTACCTGACCGCCTGTCGCGCCGGCTGTGCTTTCCCACAGGACCGTGGAACAGAGGCTGGCGGCGGCGTCGATCGCCAGGATGAGAAAGCCGGGGGTGGTCAAAGCGGAACGTCCTGTAACTGTTACACAAAGCCACACGGCTGCGGCTTGCCAAGGTCAATCCGCATCTATAGCCGCCTTTGCATGCGCAAGACTCTCATTCTCGCACTGATCTTTGGGATAGTGGCGGCTTTGGCCTTGCCACCTGTCTACCTCCTTCCGGCGCTATGGGTCAGCCTGCCCGGGCTCATTTGGCTGATCGGGCGGGCCAAAAGCTGGAGACAGGCCGGTGTAATCGGCCTCGCCTTCGGTTTTGGCTTGAATGTCGTGGGCCTTTACTGGATCACCGAGCCGATCCTGATCGAGGCGGCGCAATTCTGGTGGCTGGTGCCTTTCGCCGTGCCGGGGCTGGCGCTGGCGGTCGGCGTCTTTACTGCCGTGCCGGCCGCGCTGTGCTGGTTCGCGCCGCCCGGCCTGCCCCGGCTGCTGGTTCTGGCTGGCACCTGGACGATTGCCGATCTCGCGCTGCAATTCGTCTTCACCGGGTTTCCCTGGAATTTTTGGGGCACCGATGTCGCCATACCCGGCCTGATCGGCACGGTGCTGATCCAGCCCGCCGCCTGGATCGGCGTGCTGGGCCTGACGCTGTGCATCGTCTTCGTCGCATCCCTGCCGTCGCTGGGCCTGCGCGGTTTCGCGGCGTCTATCGCCCTGATGGTCGCCTGGGCAGTGGTCGGTGGCCTGCGCCTGTCGCGCGCCAGACCGGCAACGCCTGCCGCCATCGTCGGCGTGATCCAGGGGGACGGCACGGCCGAATTCGCGTCCGACCGGACGGCAGCCATAGCCTTGTTCCGCCGCTACCTGCGGCTCAGCGCCGATGCCGTCGCCAAGGCAAGGGCGACTAATCCGCATAATCTGCCCATCGTGCTGCTTTGGCCGGAAACAGCCTCGCCCTTCATGTTGCAGACCGATGTTGGCGCGCGTCAGGCGATCGCCGACACAGTCGGACCGGATGTGACGGTCATTGCGGGGATGCTCCGTTTCGGGGCGGATGGCCAGTCGATCTACAACAGCCTGGGCGTCGTACGTGGGCCGGGGCCGCTGCTGGCGACCTATGACAAATGGCATCTGGTGCCCTTCGGTGAATATCAGCCGGCCTGGCTGCCGATGCAGATATTGCCAGGGGAGGGTTTCAGCCGCGGGACGGGACCGACCACGCTGCATGTGCCGGGCATTCCGCCGGTTGGGCCCATCATTTGCTACGAATCGGTCTTTTCCGGACAGATCATCAAGGAAAGCGACCGGCCGGACTGGATCGCGCTCGCGACCAATGACGCCTGGTTCGGCAATAGCAGCGGCCCGCGCCAGCATCTGGCGGCCGGGCGAATGCGTGCGGTGGAGGAAGGCCTGCCCTTGGCGCGCGCCGCCAATACCGGCATTTCCGCGATTTTCGATGCCTCCGGGCGCGAGGAGATGCGTATCGGCCATGGCCGTCAGGGGGTTCTGGTGGCGCCGCTGCCGGGGCGGCTGCCGCCGACGCTTTTCGCCTATTGGGGCCTTTGGGCGCCGTCCATCCTCGGCATCTGCACCGCGCTGCTGGGCGTAGTGTTAGGCGTGCGGCGGCGGCTGTTTCGCAAAACGTAAATTTTTGCCTAACATTGGCATATTGCCCATGTTACAGCCGATTTTGTTAAGGAATCGGCCAGCCTAAACTGTTACCAAAATTGGGTAATGGAACGTTTCAGGCATTTCGGCGTCAGATGCAGGGGCGGGACAGATCAAAAATCCTTGCCTCCTTTCGTTTGCTGCCCTTTTCACACCGTCCAGAGAGACTGATGCGCCGAGATATGTTTCGACCCTTTTTCGGCTGGCCTTAAGACCTCATGGGTAAGCGTGCGGGCAGTGACGGCGAGTCAGCGCCAAGTCCGATCGACATTCATGTCGGCGCCCGCATTCGGCTGCGCCGAACCGCTCTCGGCATGTCGCAGGAAAAGCTGGGCGATGCTTTGCAGCTGACCTTCCAGCAAATCCAGAAATACGAGCGTGGCGTCAATCGCGTCGGCGCATCCCGGCTTTATGACCTGTGCCGGGTCTTCAAAGTCTCGCCGGATTATTTCTTCGACGGGCTGTCCGACTTCGAGGCGCGGCCGATGCCGCTTCCCTCTGCCGCCCCCGTCAGTCTCAGCTTTTCTCTGGCGGAAGAACCGGCTGGCCTGACGGACGGCCCCGAGCCGCTTTCCGCAGATCAGACCGAATTGCTGACGGCCTTCACCCGGATCAGCGACCCCGACGTCCGCCGCCGTGTGCTGGACCTGGTGAAGTCGCTTTCCGTCGCCTCAAGCTGAGGGCCATCAGGGGCGGTTTCACGCGGCCTGGCTGCTCTTGACGGCCTCGCGCGCGAAAGTTTCGGAAATATAATCGGCCAAGGCATCGGTGACAGGCTGCCGCGCCTCTCGCGCCCTGAGCATCAACACCTGAAAGTTTGGGAGAGGCGGCAATCCGTCCTCCGGCCCCAGAACACGCACACCTTCCGGCAAGGCCGTGGCGGGTGACATGGTGATGGCGAGCCCAGCCATGACCGGCGCCAAAGTGCCGGTCTGCGCCGATGACGTATAGGCCACGCGAAACCGTCGTCCTGTCGTCTCCAGAGCCTGGATCGCGCTGAGCCGCCAGCAGCAACTGGGATCGGACAGGGCGAGGGGAAGCGGATCCATTTTGTGCGTCGCGTGCCGATCCGAGCCGATCCAGACCAGAGGCCCGGTCCAGAGCGGTTCGCCGCCCATGCCCGCCGCCGTATCCCCTTCCGAGACCAGCGCCAGATCCAACTCCCCCGTGCGCAGGCGGGGGATCAGCTCCTTGGACGGAGCGCAGACGACATCGACTTCGACATCAGGATGCACTTCCGCGAAACGCATCAGCACGCGCGGCAGAAAGCGCAGGGCGTAGTCGTCCGGCACGCCCAGGCGAACCTGCCCACTGACCGAAGGCTGGTGGAAGGTGCGCCAGATATCGTCGTTCAGCGCCAGCATTTCGCGCGCACGGTCCAGCAGGAACTGGCCGTGCCGGGTCTGGTCGACTTGGCCGCCGCGACCGCGATGGAACAATTGCTGGCCAAGAATGCCTTCCAGCCGCTGCACCTGCATGGATACGGCCGATTGCGTGCGGCCGACCATTTGAGCGGCGCGCGTGAAACTGCGTTCCTCGGCGATCAGCACGAAGGCACGCAGAAGATCGGGGTCGAGCGTTGCGGGGCGCAGCATGGCCATCAACATATTTGATTCAGATGATCAAAACAATTCGTTTTTCTTATTACGCGCGCGAGATCACCTTGAGCCCATCACAAACCCCGAATGGGACAAGGCCATGTCACTCACCCTCGGACGAAAGACCGCCAGCCGCTCCGTTTTCGCCACACCCGCCCGTCTGTGGCAGGGATTTCGCGACCGTTATGCGCGGCTTGCCAAAGCGAACCGCCTCAAGCGCGAATTGGCGACCATGGACCCGCGCATGCTGTCAGATATCGGCGTCTCACGCGCCCAGCTGGGCTACGAGATCGAGAAATGGCAGCGCGACGGATTCTGATCGGTTCTGCCATGCGCAAGGCCATTTGCCGCATTAGGCCCTCTCGATAATCTAACTGCCAGTGTGCTGAATTTGAAGTTCGCAAACAGTTGCGGCTCTGCTGGAGCGAACTTCAAATTCAAAAAGCACACTGGAATCATATATTTGCTCGTGTGGCTCTGATTTGGAAATTTCGCACCTCGCATGCCGCGAGCGACTGCGAATTTCCAAATCGCCACACGAGGGACTATGTTCCCGATATGTCCCAGGCAGCCACCCGATCCACAGCGCTTACCGATCTTCCCTTGGCCTTCATGCCAGAGAAGCAGCCGCCACGGCCGGCCAAGACGCCGTTCAGGGTGGTCTCGGAATTCGAGCCGAACGGCGACCAGCCCACGGCCATTCGCCAATTGGTCGCCGGCACAGATGCCGAGGAGCGCGACCAGGTGCTGCTCGGCGTCACCGGCTCGGGCAAGACCTTCACCATGGCCAAGGTGATCGAAAAGATTCAGCGCCCGACGCTGATCCTGGCGCCGAACAAGACGCTGGCGGCGCAGCTCTATGCCGAGATGAAGAGCTTTTTCCCCGACAATGCGGTGGAGTATTTCGTCAGCTACTACGATTACTACCAGCCGGAAGCCTATGTGCCGCGCACCGACACCTATGTGGAGAAGGATGCGCAGGTCAACGAGCAGATCGATCGCATGCGCCATTCCGCGACCCAGGCCATTCTGGAGCGCAATGACGTCATTGTCGTCGCCTCGGTCTCCTGCATCTACGGTATCGGGTCGGTCGAGACCTATGCCAAGATGGTGGTCAAGCTGGAAGTCGGCGGCAGCATCGATCGTGACAAGCTGGCCAAGGCGCTGGTGGAATTGCAGTATCGCCGCAACGATGCCGCTTTCGCCCGTGGCACCTTCCGCCTGCGCGGGGAAGTGGTCGATATCTATCCCAGCCATTACGAGGACCGCGCCTGGCGCGTGTCGCTGTTCGGCGACGATATCGAAAGCATTTCCGAATTCGATCCGCTGACCGGCAATGTCACCGGCACGATCGATGCCGTCACGGTCTATGCGAATAGCCATTACGTGACGCCGCGCCCGACGCTGACCCAGGCCATCATCCGCATCAAGCAGGAGTTGAAGGATCGGCTGGCGGAACTGGAAGCCGAGGGCAAACTGCTGGAAGTCGAGCGCCTCAACCAGCGCACCACCTTCGATATCGAGATGATGGAGACGACAGGGTCTTGCAAGGGCATCGAGAATTACTCGCGCTACCTCACGGGTCGCGCGCCGGGTGACCCGCCGCCGACATTCTTCGAATACCTGCCCGAGAACTCTTTGCTGATCGTCGATGAAAGCCATGTCACCGTGCCGCAGATCGGCGGCATGTCGCGTGGCGACGCCGCGCGCAAGACCGTGCTGTCCGAATTCGGTTTCCGCCTGCCGAGTTGCGCGGACAATAGGCCGTTGACCTTCGATGAATGGGAACGCTTCCGTCCGCAGACTGTCTTTGTTAGCGCAACCCCGGGGCCGTGGGAGATGGAGCGCACCGGCGGCAGCTTCGCCGAGCAGGTCATCCGGCCGACGGGCCTGATCGACCCGGTGGTCGAGATCCGTCCTGTCGGCAGTCAGGTCGACGATCTGCTGGCGGAAGTGCGGCTGGTGCGCGATCGCGGCGGCCGGTCTCTGGTGACCACGCTGACCAAGCGCATGGCCGAAGACCTCACCGAATATCTGACGGAACAGGGCGTGCGCGTGCGCTATCTGCATTCCGACGTCGACACGCTGGAGCGGATCGAGATCATCCGCAATCTGCGCCTGGGCGTTTTCGATGTGCTGATCGGCATCAACCTGCTGCGTGAGGGTTTGGATATTCCCGAATGCATGCTCGTCGCCATTCTGGATGCGGATAAGGAAGGCTTTCTGCGTAGCCAGACCAGTCTCATCCAGACCATCGGCCGCGCCGCGCGTAATGTGGACGGCCGCGTCATCTGCTACGCCGATCACATGACCCGCAGCCTGGAAGCGGCGATTGGGGAAACCGACCGGCGCCGCGAAAAGCAGCAGGCCTGGAACACGGCGCATGGCATCACGCCGATTTCGGTGCGCAAGCAAATCAGTGAAGTGCTCGAATCCGTCTTCGAGCAGGATTATGTGACGGTCGCGCCGGTCAAGAATGGCGGCATCTCCGATTTCGTCGGCAAGGATCTGCGCAGTTCCATCGCTGAAATCGAGAAGCGGATGCGTGCTGCCGCCGCCGATCTGGAATTCGAGGAGGCAGCAAGACTGCGCGACGAACTCAAGCGGCTGGAAGCGCTGGAACTCGGCATCGAGCCGCCGCCGTCGAGTGGTGTGAGACAGAGGCAGGACTATATGCCGGAACCTTTGGGGCCTGGCGGCGGCGGCTACGATCCTGAGAAGCGGCGTGGTAACAGCCGTCGTGGCGGCAAGTCTCCCACGGGCCGCGGAGCAGGACGGACAAAGCGATGACCATCGATCCGCGTATCCCGCGTGCAGCCCTTATCACCGGGGGCGCCAAGCGGCTTGGCCGTGCTGTCACCGAAGCTTTGGCGGCGAGCGGCTTTTCGGTCGCTATTCACTATAATTCCAGCGGTGACGAGGCAGAGCAGCTGGCGAGGGCTCTGCGGGATGAGGGCGTGCGCGCCATCACACTGCAAGCCGATCTGGGCCAGGAGGCTGAGGTCGGGACTCTGATTGCTCAGGCGACGGAGCGGCTGGGACCGGTTGGTGTGCTGGTCAATAATGCCAGCACCTTCGAGCGCGACGAATGGCATGACGCGACGCGCGAAAGCTGGGACCGGCATATCGAGCCCAATCTGCGCGCGCCTTTCGTGCTGATCCAGGATATGGCGCGGGCGCTGCCGGATGACGCGAAGGGTGTTGTCATCAACCTGCTCGATCAGCGCGTTTGGTCGCTGACCCCGCATTTCATGTCCTATACCCTGTCGAAGGCGGCGCTGTGGACGTTGACCCAGACCATGGCGCTGGCGCTCGCGCCCCGCATCCGCGTCGTCGGCATCGGTCCTGGTCCCGCGATGCCGAGTCCACGCCAAGCCCAGGCGGATTTCGACCGCCAGGCGGCCTCCGTGCCGCTGGGCCATGGCACCTCGCCCGAGGAAGTCGCCCAGACTGCGCTCGCCGTGCTCGCGATGCCGTCCTTTACCGGGCAGATGATCGCGCTGGATGGCGCGCAGCATCTGCAATGGGCGCCGGCATCGGCCACGGAGGTTCTGGAATGACGGAGAGCCCGACCTACGGCCTGCGCCGGGTTTTCATCCGCGATCTGCAACTGGGGGCCCGGATCGGGGTCTATGCGTCCGAAAAGGGGCGCAAGCAGCCGGTGCGGATCAATATCTCCTTCGAAATGCGGGATGACGGGCTGGACCACCCCGGTGGCGTGGGGCCGGATATCGTGACGCGGGTGGTGGATTACGACGGCCTGTCCCAGCGCATCCGCTCCTATATCAACCGGGCGCATGTCGAACTGGTGGAGACGATGGCGGAGGAGATCGCGCGTCTGACCCTTCAGGATCCGCGCGTGTTGTCCACGCGCGTATCCGTTGAAAAACTTTCAGTTTTTGCGGATGCCACATCGGCCGGGGTCGAGATTCTGCGCCTGCGGGATCAGGTTTTTCCACCAGCTGCCTGAAGCGGAGAAAGTTACAGCTTCGTTTCAGTCCAAAGATCACAAAATCCTGAACTTTGGTATTAATTTGAATTATATCAATAACTTACTGAAGTCGTTCGCAAAAACATCCACAGATCGGCTCAAGGCCGATTCCCAATAGAACCCTGATCGCCGCAGTTTGCTCCACAGTGTTATCCACAGGGGTGATCCGGCTTGGGGAGAAGATTTCCGCTAAGATGACCATGATGAGCGATAGCCAAAGTCCCGACACCGAACCTATGGCCGTGCCTGCCGATGCGGCCGTCGACGTGACGGTGCCGGCACCGGGCCGCCCGGTCTCGATTGCCAATGGCGTCGCGGTGATCGAGCGCACGCTGGAGACCATGCCGCTGGTTCCCGGCGTCTACCGGATGCTGGATGGCAAGGGCGACGCGCTCTATGTCGGCAAGGCGCGCAGCCTGAAGAAGCGCGTCCATTCCTATACCCAGATCGCCCGCCTGCCGGAGCGTCTGCGCCGGATGGTGGCCGAGACGATTTCGATGGAGATCGTCACCACCCATACCGAGGCCGAAGCGCTGCTGCTTGAGGCCAATCTCATCAAGCGCCTCAAGCCGCGCTTCAATATCGTGCTGCGCGACGACAAGAGCTACCCCTGGATCATGCTGGCCGAGGATCATGACTTTCCGCAGGTCGTGAAGCATCGCGGCGCGCAGACGCGGAAGGGGACGTATTGGGGGCCTTTCGCCTCCGCCTGGTCGGTCAATCAGAGCCTGACGGCGCTGGAGCGGCTGTTTCTGCTCCGCTCCTGCACCGACAGCGTCTTCGCCAATCGCAGCCGGCCCTGTCTGCTGTTCCAGATCAAGCGCTGTTCGGCCCCCTGCGTCGACCACATCTCGAAGGAGGATTACGCGGGTCTGGTGGCGCAGGCGAAAGCCTTCCTCAGCGGCAAGGCGGCCAATATCCAGCAGCAATTAGCGGCCGAGATGGAACAGGCCTCGACCGCCATGGAATTCGAGCGGGCGGCGACGATCCGCGACCGCATCCGGGGCCTGTCCCATGTCCAGGGCACCGGCGTCATCAACCCCGCCAGCCTCAATGATGCCGATGTCATTGCCGCCTGGCAGATCGCCGGGCAAACCTGCGTGCAGGTCTTCTTCGTGCGTGGCGGACACAACAACGGCAACCGCGCCTTCTATCCGTTGCATACCAAGGGCGAGGAACTGGCCGAGGTGCTCGCGGCCTTTGTGGCGCAGTTTTACGAGGATAAGCCGCCGCCGCCGCTTCTGCTGCTCAACCATCCGCTGGAAGAGGAAGCGCTGATCGCCGAGGCGCTGACGCTGAAAGCCGGTCGTGTCGTCACCATCAGCGTGCCGCAGCGGGGCGAGAAGCGCGCCGTCGTCGCCCATGCCGAGCTCAATGCCCGCGAAAGCCTGGAGCGCAAGCTGGCCGAGACGGCGGGGCAGGGCAAGCTGCTCGACGCGACGGCCGAACTGTTCGGCCTGCCGGCACCGCTGGAGCGGATCGAGACCTACGACAACAGCCATATCATGGGTAGCAATGCCTATGGCGTCATGGTTGTGGCGGGGCCGGACGGGTTGATGAAACAGGCCTACCGCAAATTTTCCATCAAGGGGCCGGTGGCTCCCGGCGACGATTTCGGGATGATGCGCGAAGTCCTGCTGCGCCGTTTCGGCCGGGCGCTGAAGGAACATGCGGATCGTGACGACCCGCATTGGCCCGATCTGGTCATCATCGATGGCGGCGCCGGTCAGCTCTCGGCCGCCCGCGCGGTGATGGAGGAAATGGGCGTGGGCGATATTCCGCTCGTCGCCATCGCCAAGGGACCGGACCGCAATGCCGGGCGGGAGTGGTTTCACCGCGAGGGCCATGAGCCCTTTCAGCTGCCGCCGCGCGATCCGGTGCTGTATTTCTTGCAGCGCCTGCGGGACGAGGCGCATCGTTTCGCCATCACCACCCATCGGTCAGGCCGGTCGCGGGACATTACGCGCAGCGAACTGGACGAGATCGCGGGGATCGGCGCTGCGCGGAAACGGGCCTTGCTGCATCATTTCGGCTCGGCCCGTGGCGTCAAGCAGGCGGGTCTCAATGATCTCGCAGCTGTACCCGGAATTAATCGGGAGACAGCGAAGCGCGTCTATGCGCATTTTCACCCCGGCGTCCGGATGGAAGGCGTTTCCTGACGGCGAAGCCCGCTTGATTCGAGGTCCGCATGCTAACAGACCTTCCCAATGTGCTGACCCTGTCGCGCATCGCCGCGATTCCGGTGCTGATCGTGCTGGCGTCGCTACGGCTGCCGGCGGGCGACCTGGCCGCCTGCCTGGTTTTCGCCTTTGCCGGCATCACCGATTATCTGGATGGCAAGCTGGCGCGCAGCCGACAGCAGTTTTCCGATCTGGGTCGCATGCTCGATCCGATTGCCGACAAGCTGCTGGTCGGGGCGGTGCTGATCATGCTGGCCGGCGACGGGCGGCTTGGCCCCTGGGGTCTTTATCCCGCCATCATCATCATGTGCCGCGAAATTCTGGTCAGCGGATTGCGGGAGTTTCTGGCCGAAATCCGGATCGGCCTGCCGGTGACGCGCCTGGCCAAGTGGAAGACTACTTTCCAGATCGGCGCGCTCGGCTTTCTGATCGCAGGCAACGGCACGGCGCTGCTTCTGCATATCCAATGGCTGCCGGTCTGGCTGATCGGAATCGTTCTTCTGTGGATTTCGGCCATTCTGACGATCATTACGGGGTGGGATTATCTGACCGCCGGCATCCGCCACGCCGAGCTCGGCACCGGGCGTAACGATTTGAAGGCGTGAAGCTAAGTCGATCATAAGAATATCCGTTGCGGCTTCCTTGATGGCTCCCCCTCAGCCATGCCATCAAGGCAGCGAAGCGTGACGGGATAGCCCGGCCCGCGACCGGCCCTACCCTCGGGCAAGATCAAGGATGCGACCTTCATGCGGCGGATTGCTTTGACCGGGCTGCTTCTCCTTTCAGGCTGCACCGGTTTCGGCCATTTCATTGGCCAGACGCATACGGTTGCGAGCAACCCCAACAAGCCGACGGGCAATGACAGCCTGTCGATGCAGCGCGCTGACGGTAAGGCCGGTCTGGCGCCGACCCTTGTCCCGGAAAGCGGGCAGGTCTGGCCGACCGCCATCCCGGCGATGCCGACGCTCGCCGATATTCAGAAGCAGATGGACCTGAGCGGCAGCGCATCGCCGCAGCTTGGTCCGGTGCCGGCCACGCCGGGCCAGATCCCCAGCCTCGGCACGCTGCCGGGCATGCAGGGCGGCACGTCCTCGGCTCCGGTATCCGGTGGTGCGGTACGCCCGCCGGCCGTGACCAATCCCTTGAGCACCACCGCGCCGCTGTCGAATATGAACGCGACCGCAGCGCCCCCGGCTTTGACCATGCCTAAGCTCGGCACGGCCATCGCGACGCCGCAGGGCAGCACGACGATCATCGGCGGCACCGCCAATTACCAGACGCTGGCGCCGATCAATGGCCAGTCCGGCGCCATCCTGATCCCGAACGGCAATGGCACCAGCACGCTGGTGATGCCGAACGGGACGATCAGCAGCGTTCCCAGCCCGCACTGATGGCCGGGTCCGCGGCGCGGCAGCCCCGTTCGCGGAAGGTTTTATGATGGTTGTGCGGCTATTGTATTTCGCCTGGCTGCGGGAAAGGCTGGGCTGCGCCGAGGAAGAAGTCGCCCTGCCGCCGGGCATCGGGACGGTCGGCGACCTGCTCGGCTGGCTGCGCGGACGCGGGGGCGCCTATGCCGCGGTGCTGACCGAGACCGCCCGTATCCGCAGCGCCGTCAATCAGGATTTCGCGTCCGACGCCACGCCCATTCGCGCGGGTGACGAGATCGCCCTGTTTCCACCCATCACCGGGGGCTGAGCATGGCCTTCATTCGCGTGGGGCCGGAAGATTTCGATCTCGGCACCGAGATGGCGGCGCTGCGCGCGGCAGCCGGTGATATCGGGGCCGTCGCCTCTTTCATCGGCATCGTGCGTGGGGGCGCGGCTGCGCCGATGACGGCCATGACCCTGGAACATTATCCCGGCATGACGGAGCGCGCGATTGCCAGCATGGCGGCCGAGGCCGAGACGCGGTTTGCGCTATCCGCCTGCCGCGTCATTCATCGCACCGGGCGTATTCCGCTGGGCGGGCAGATCGTACTGGTGATGACGGCTTGCGGACATCGTCAGGCAGCTTTGGACGCGACCGCCTATCTCATCGACTGGCTGAAGGTCGCGGCGCCCTTCTGGAAGAAGGAGCATCTGGCGGACGGCACCGATATCTGGGTCGAAGCACGCAACGCCGATGACAGTGCCGCCGCGCGCTGGCAGACGCCGTAACCTTCTTTAGGCGGCATCCTTCGGCCGAATGCCGGCGGGGTCGTTCCAGACCTCAGCCAGACGGGTGCCGAGCGACTGCCGGATTTCGTCGGCCAAGGGCTGAGGGTCGGCGTGCAGCGACTGGCTGACGACTTCTTCCCATTCGAAGACATCAGCCACTCTGGTCGGGTTCCGCAAAAGCAACTCGCGCTTGAGGAAGGGATAGCCGGCTTGCAGAAGTTGGCGCCAGAGATCGATGGAGGGGTTGAGCGGCACCGGTTCGCGCTGGGCGTAGAACAGGATGCGTTCGGCGTGAACGGCCTCGGCCCTGAGCCGCGCATTCTGGCCATCGGCCTCATCGTCGGCCGCGACCACCTGTTCCAGCCGGTCCAATTCGGCGCGGTCCAGCAGCGACTCGTTCGGAAAAAGCGCGGCTGTCGTAATGCCGCCTTTCGCCAAGGCGCGCGTAAACCCGATTTCGCAATGGCGGATGACCCAGTCCTTGCAGGGGATAGGCCTGACGGACGCCCAGAAGCGTCGCCAGGACTGGCTGCGGATCGCGGTCTCGCCGCAGGCGAGGAAGAAGGATTGCAGGTGATAGTGGTGCTGCCAGCTTTCGGTCACGCCCCAGATATCGGCCTGGTCGAAATCGATTGTCGCCAGCAGCGGCGCCAGATCGGTGAAGGGGCCATAGACGCTGTCATTGACGAGATAGACCGCCCGCGTATCCGCGCGCGGCAGGCCGAGCGTATCCAGGGCATCGCGCCAGGCGCCGAAATCATAGCCAAGATTGCGCCGGATCAGAATGGACCGGCAATGTTCCCGCAGGAAGGCCTTATCCTCTTCCAGGATGAAGCCGGAATTCGTCACGAACACGATGGAAAGGCCGGTCTGCGCCAGGCCGCTCAAGAAAGCGCGCGTTGCCGGCAGCACACGCCCCTCGGCATCAAAATGGACGAAGAGCGCGACATCTGCGCCCAAAAGCTGTTCGGGATCGTCATATCGTTCCACCACTTGATGGGTGGAATGCAGGAAGCCCAATGGCCAGGCTGCAGCGATGCGCAGCTGCACCGAGCATTCGCGAGCGGCGCTCCGCATGGGGTGATAAAGGCGCAGCATTCGGGCATAGGCAGCCCGCAAGGCATGCCGCGCCAGGTTACGCGCCGCGAGCGGCCGGTTCTCGGCGTCACGGAAGCGCCTGACCAGAACGCGCCATGTCATCGGTTCCCCGAGGGCGCCTCGCGGCGATATATCGCTGATCTTCCTCTCCTCAGCCACGAAGCGCTTGCCTCGACCGATAAAACAATTCCCGCAGGAACGAGCGTAACAGAGCTGTAACCAATGTGTCCCCTGTTACACGCATGTGGGGAAGCGATTCCTGTCGCGCAAGCTTTGTTGCGAGATAGGGTTTTTCGCCATGGATCAGCAATTCGATGGACCTGCGGACGATTGCCTCGCGTCCGGACCCGGTCGGCGACTCGGCGAGCTTCGCCATCATCGGCAGAACAGCCCGCCGTCCTTGCGCGGCCACGCAGAGCGCTACCTCCGCCTGCGCCACCCAAAGGATCTGTCTTGTCTGCATATCGCCGATCTGCAAGGCGTTCAGCCAGGACCAGAGCGGCGCGCAAACGGCATTGATGGCCGCAAACCGCGGCAAAAGCCCGGCGCGGGCTTCAACGGCCTGTAGTCGCTGATAGGCGCGGGCCAGCATGATGGCCGCGAGATTGAGCGGCATGACAGCGGAAATATCGCGGCTCACGGTCTCCGTCGTCTGCGGAAGGGGCGAGGTGATCGTGTCGATATCGATTTGGTATCGATGCTGGAGCCTTGGGCCAAGGTCTTTCCACACGCGCTCTGCCGCAGCCTGGTCCTGGGCCGAGACCGCTTCGAAATACGCTCGTCCGGCGAAACCGAAATAAAGGTCGTCGTCCTGGCTGCGGGATTCCGCTCTTTCGGTCAGGTAGCGGATGGCGATTGCCTGACGGGCCGCCTTGTCTTCACGAAGTGCCAGCGGTGTCGTTGCGGCGAAAGCGGTCAGCTTCCAGCCATCGCTTTGCACCAGAACATGCGTGAACCCCGCCTGCCGCAACAGGAAATCGAGGCTGGCCGCGCTTTGCAGAACCAGATGCAGCCCGACCGTCAGCGTGGCGCTCAAGACCGGTTTCGCAATGGCCGGGCGCACGGCGGCGATATCCGGCGTCGTCAATACGGCAATACCGTCGGGCTTCAGGCCGCGGCGGATTTCGCGCAGGAAACCGCCGGGGTCCGGCAGATGTTCCAACACTTCGGTCGCCATAACGACATCGCAGCTGCCGGACGGCACGGTCGTCGGATCGAAATAGGCAGGGGTGATGTCGACCCCCAGCAGGCGGCGGCCGACGGCCGAGAGGTCCGCCGGGTCCATGCCGCGCGCGGACCAGCCCATGGCATGATGCGCAACGTCGAGCCCGAAACCGAAGCCACAGCCGATTTCGACATAGGCGGCGCCGGGCGCTTTTTGGATATGGGCCAGGATATCGGCGAAAATGCTGACAGCCGCGCCCTGCTGCAAGAAATAGGTTGTCGACTCGGCGGTCATGCCTTCGTCGGCATAATCGCTCACGGTCTGATCTTCGTAGAAGCCGGCGGTGCAGTCCGGGCAGCGCAACAGCGCCCAGACGGGATCGCGGCCAGGCAGCGAGCGGCAGATCAGGGATTTCGGATGGGAGGAGCCGCAGTTCGGGCAGGACGGACTATCGGGCGAGGGCAGGGCTGCCGCTGGGTCTGCCCATAGAAAGTCCAGGCTTTCAGCCATTATCCATGTCACCCTGGTGGGACGTCTCTCCATCGGAAGGACGGATAATGACAGAACCGGAAGTCGGGCGATGGAGGCGCCGCGTCTACACTTTGTTACCCCAAAGGGTCAGGCAGGAGAAGGGCGACCGCTACGGCCGCCCTTGCAGGCGATCAGGCTGCGTCTTCGCGGCGGTCGCGGATCTTCACATAAGCGAGCTGCGCATGCTCGGCGCAGTAAGGCTTGCCGGCAACGGCGGCGCCATCGCAGAAATGAAAGCCCGGCTTGCCGGGCTCGCCCACCGGCCAGCAGCAGGCCGAGACGCGGGCGACCGCGGCCGGGGCCACGGCCGCCAGGCGGCGCGGCGCGACGGGCTTGATGGCCACGGGCGATACCGTCGTCGCGGCCGGCGCAGTCGGGGCTGCAATCGTCTGGGGGCCAGACGGCAGCGGTGCCAGCGTCGGGCCGGTCACGCGCGGGGCGGGTGCTTGGGCGCCTTGCGGGCGGTCCGTGCGGCGGATCGGCGAGGGGCGCGGTGACAGGTCGAGGCGATGGGCCTTGCCGACAACAGCATTCTTTGAAATTCCGAGGCGCCGTCCGATCTCGGCCGTGGAGAGGCCTTCAGCCCAAAGTGCCTTGAGCTCTCCAATGATCGTCTCGTTCCACTCCATCTCGTGGTCCCTCGCCCCAATGCCTACTAGATAATGTATAGGGCTTAGGGCAAGACGCCAATGATTGAGTGCGGGTCGGGCTGAGAAAGCTGTGGACAAGTCGAAATCGCCAGACCGGGTCAGCTCTTGTCGTCTGTGCCAACTGGTGAAAGCCGCGCATTCGGACTATGGTGCTGACCTTGGGGATGCGGCTTGCCGTGCTGCCGCCCCCGTGACATCAGACAGGCAGCTTGGGGGCTTATCCCCGAGGGAGGCAAAATGGGCTCGTTGAGCATCTGGCATTGGCTTATCGTCATCGTGGTCCTGCTGCTGCTGTTCGGCAGCGGCAAGGTCAGCCATCTCATGGGAGATTTCGCGAAGGGCATTAAGTCCTTCAAGAAGAACATGGCTGAAGACGACGATGCGTCGATGGCCGCCGACGGCAAGAAGCAGAGCACGCTGTCCGCACCGTCCCCCGATGCGACGGCCGCCAAGCGTGAGACGACCTCGGTTCACAGCCAGGGCTGAGGCCCGGCTTGATCTTGGCTGAGGTACGCAGCATGGCATGGATGGCGGATGGGCTTGCAGCCGGGGGCATTGCCGCCCCGGCTGTGGCCGATATGGCGGCGGGCATTGTCCCGCTTCCGGTGGCGGAAAAGCTGGTCGCGGCCGGTCAGCGCATGGACCGGCGAGGCTGGGTGCCGGCCACCAGCGGCAATCTCAGCGCCAGACTGTCGGGCGACCGCATGGCGATCACCCGCAGCGGTGTCCACAAGGGTTTCCTGGAAACCCAGGATATTATCGAGGTCGACTTTGCCGGCCGCTCTCTCACGCCTGGCATGAAGCCGAGTGCCGAGACGCTGCTGCATTGCCAGATTTACGCGCTTTGGCCTGACATCGGGTCCGTGCTGCACGGCCATTCGATACCGGCGACGGCTTTGACCATGGCTTTGCCGGAAGCCTCCGCCATCCACCTTCAGGGTTATGAGATCCTCAAGGCCTGGAGCAATGTCGTGTCGACCCATGACATCTCCGTGGCACTGCCGATCATCGACAATGACCAGGACATGCCGCGTTTGGCCGCCCAGTTGCAGCCTTGGCTGGAGCAGGGCCGCGCACCCATCGGCTATGTTCTGCGCGGGCATGGGATCTATGTCTGGGGCTCAGACGTGAATGCTGCCCTTTACCGATTGGAAGCGTTAGAATTCCTCCTGGCAACCGAAATTGAACGGAGGAAACTCGTATGAGCCGCCTGACGATCTATGCTGACGATAATCCCGATGTCGCCGTCCTGCGCAGCGAGGATGCGGACATCATCACCCGCGAGCTCAATGCCATCGGCGTTCGGTTCGAGCGCTGGGACAGCCCGGTAGCGCTGTCGCCGGACGATGATGCCGAGACGATTCTGGCGGCCTATCGCCCCTATCTCAATACCTTGATCGGTGACGGTGGCGCGGGTTCGGCCGATGTCATCAAGCTGACGGCCGATCACCCGCAGGTCGCCCCGCTGCGTGAGAAGTTCATCCAGGAACATCTCCATACCGAGGACGAGATCCGTTTCTTCGTCCATGGGTCCGGCAATTTCGTCCTGCATCTGAATGACCGCGTCTATGACGCGCATTGCACCCAGGGCGATCTGATTAGCGTGCCGGCCAATGTGAAACATTGGTTCGATGCCGGGGAGCAGCCCTTCTTCACGGCGCTGCGTATCTTTACCGATACCTCCGGCTGGGTTCCCCATTTCACCGGGGATGATATCAGCAAGCGTTTCCCCGCAGCCTGAGGCTTTCATGACCGATCTTGCCGACCGTAGCCCCGAGGAAACCGACCTGACGGTCACGCATCCGGTGGAAGCGGTGCTGCTCGATATCGAGGGCACCGTGACCCCGATCAGCCTCGTGCGGGACAGCCTGTTTCCCTACGCCCGCGCGCGACTGGCGGATTTCGTGGCCGAGCACGGCGCTGACCCGGCGGTGCAGGCCATCCTGGCCCAAACCCGCGAGCTGGAGCCTGAGGCCGACCCGGTCGCGACGCTGCTGCGATGGAGCGATCTCGATCAGAAGGTGACGCCGCTCAAGACCATCCAGGGCCTGATCTGGCGGGAAGGCTATGCGGCGGGCGATCTCATCGCCCAGTTCTATCCGGAAGTGCCGGAAGCTCTGACTTTCTGGAAGCAGGAAGGCCTGCCGCTTTACGTCTATTCCTCGGGGTCCGAGGAAGCGCAGCGCGGCATTTTCGGCCATAGTCAGGCGGGTGATCTGGTGCCGCTTTTCTCGGGTTTCTACGACACGCGCTTCGGCCCGAAGCGGGACAGCGCCAGCTATGACGCCATCCGCGCCGAAATCGGCCTGCCGGCAGGCTTGATTCTGTTTCTGTCGGACGTGGAGGCCGAGCTTGATGCGGCTGCGGCGGCCGGCTTCCGCACCTGCCAGCTGGTGCGCGAGGCCGATGGCACCGTGCCATCCACCCGTCACCCGGTGGCGGCGGACCTGCATGAGGTCTCCCGCCTTTTCACGCTGCCTCAGCCCGCCTGAGCGATCTTTTTTCCGCGCTTAGGCTGCCTATTCCCGCTTTGCCGGCGGGGATGGTGCTGCTGCGCCGCCGAGCCGATCCGGCCGCCCTTTGGCCGGTCATTCAGGGCCTGGCCGCCCAGTCCCCCTTTCGCTTCATGACGACAAAGCGCGGTGGCACTATGGCCGCCGCCATGACAAGCGCGGGTGCTTGCGGCTGGGTCTCCGACGCGCGCGGCTATCGCTATGAAAGCCGCGATCCGCTGACGGGCCAGCCCTGGCCCGCCATGCCCAAGGCTTTCGCCGCACTGGCGGCGGATGCGGCGGCAGAGGCCGGTTTTCCCGGTTTCGCGCCGGATGCCTGCCTCGTGAACCGCTACGCTGTGCGGGCCGGCATGGGGCTGCATCGCGACGGTGACGAGCGGGATTTCGACCAGCCCATCGTCTCCGTCTCTCTGGGCCTGCCCGCCAGCTTTCTGGTCGGTGGCCTGGACAAGGACGACAAGCCGCAGGCGATTGGGCTGGAAAGTGGCGATGTGCTGGTTTTCGGCGGTCCCGCGCGGCTGCTCTATCACGGCATCCGTCCGGTGAAGGCCGGTGAGGATCCGCTTTTCGGTCCGTTTCGCTATAATCTGACCTTTCGACGCGCGAGATAGAGGCCGATGACCGACGCCATCACCCAGATTTCCAGCCGCCTTGCCTATGAAAACCGCTGGCTGCGCCTGCGGGAGGATAAGGTGCGCCGCCTGGATGGGTCCGAAGGCATCTATTCGGTGCTGGAACGGGCGGAATTCGCCGTCATCTGCGCGGTGCAGGACGGCGAAATCTATCTGGTCGAGCAGTTCCGCTATCCCATCGGCCAGCGCGTTTGGGAAATGCCCATGGGCACCTGGGAATGGCAGGATGTGGAACCCTTGGCCCTGGCTGCCGCCGAATTGCGGGAAGAGACTGGATTGATCGCGGGCAGCCTGCGTGAAATCGGCCATGTCTGGCAGGCAGCCGGCTATTCCAGCCAAGGCGGCCGGGTCTTTTTCGCGACCGATCTGACTATGGGAGAGAGCGAGCGCGAGGTGGAGGAGCAGGATATGGTGCTCGGCCGTTTCAAGATCGCAGACTTCGAGCGCATGATCCGTGATGGTGTCATTCGGGACGCCATCACCATCTCTGCCTTCGCCCAGGCTCGGCTTTTGGGGCTTTTATAGCCCCATGGTATAGGTTTCTGGCGGGAATTTCACCTTTGCCGCTCGACAAAGCTGGTTCACGGACCAGTATCTCTACTCGATAATAGGGCTGTCCTGACGGGTGCCGTCTATGCCAGCCGGTCAGGCCAACCGCATTTCCGCCCCGGGTTTCCGGACCCGGGCAAAAACAGGCGAAAGCTGTTTATGATGAAGCACACCATCGCGCTCGTGGATGACGACCGCAATATTCTCGCCAGCGTCTCGATGACCCTGGAGCAGGAAGGCTTTCAGGTTCGCACCTATACCGATGGCGAAAGCGCGCTTCAGGGCCTGATCGCCCGCCCGGCGGATCTTGCCGTGCTCGATATCAAAATGCCCCGGATGGACGGCATGGAACTGCTGCAGAGGCTGCGCCAGCGCAGCGCCCTGCCGGTGATCCTGCTGACCAGCAAGGACGAGGAGGTGGACGAGCTGATGGGCCTTCGCCTCGGCGCCGATGACTATATCAAGAAGCCCTTCAGCCAGCGTCTGCTGCTGGAACGTATCCGCACGCTGCTCCGCCGTAACGAGGTCAGCCGGGCCGAAGGCTCGGGCGCCGCGCCCACGGGCGTGATGGTGCGCAGCGACCTGACGCTGGATGAGACGAAGCATCAATGCCTGTGGAAGGGTGCCGATATTCAGCTGACGGTAACCGAATTCCTGCTGGTCAAGGCGCTGGCCGCGCGCCCCGGCATGGTGAAATCCCGCGACCAACTCATCGACGCCGCCTATGGCGAGAATATCTATGTCGATGACCGCACCATCGACAGCCACATCAAGCGCGTGCGCAAGAAGTTCCGTGTGCAGGACGATACGTTCGACCAGATCGAAACTCTTTACGGCATCGGCTACCGCTACAAGGAAAACTGATGCCGGACGGCGCTGCCCTTTCGAAACAGGCAGGACAGGCGGATACGGCTGGCCAGTCGTCCACGCCGGCGCTGCCGCCCCGGCGGCGTTTCGCCTCTCCTTTCCTGCGGCGCATTCTCCTCGTCAACGCGCTGCCGCTGGCCTTGCTCGTCATCGGCCTGCTTTATCTCGATCAGTATCAGAACGGGCTGATGGATGCGGATATCTCCGCTCTCCGCGAACAGGCGCGCATCTATGCCGGCGCTTTGGGCGAAAGCGCGGTGCAGGCCGGGTCGGGCGACCATCCGGTTCTGACGCAGGATCTTGCCCGGCCGCTGCTGTATCGCCTGACCGACCCCACACCCTTCGCCCAGGCCCGTCTGTTCGGGCCGGACGGCAATATCGTGGCTGACAGCCAGGTGCGCGAAGGGGCGGGTGGCGCCATCGTGACCGAGCCGCTGCCGCCGCCCGCCAATGGCGGCACGGTCAGCAACCTGGTCAGTTGGTTCTATGATCATCTGCTGGCCTGGGCGCCGAGTGCCGGCGGCATTCCCGTCCGCCAGCTCGACAAGTCGGATGGCGCGGATTGGCAGCCTGACCTCAAGGCCGTGCTGGCCTTGCGCGGTAATGACACCGGACAGGAAGTGCCGCCCTATATCCGCCGCACAACGGACGGCCGCCTGCTGGTGACGGTGGCCGAGCCGGTGACGCATGACAATCAAACCGTTGGCATGATCCTGCTGACCCATGATGCGCGGCGGGTGGACCAAGCCGTGCTGTCGGTGCGCATTTCCATTCTCGGCCTGTTTTTTGTGGCGCTCGTGCTGACGGTGCTGCTGTCCTGGTATCTGGCGCAGACCATCGCCCGCCCGATCCTGCGCCTGGCCATCGCCGCGCAGGAAATGCGCGAGGGCCATGGCCGCACGGGTGCGGTGCCGGCCAGCCTGCTGGAACGCGGCGATGAAATCAGCACGCTGGCGCGGGCCTTGTCGGATTCGGCCACGGCGCTTTGGGGCCGCATGGATGCGATCGAGCGTTTCGCCGCCGATGTCTCGCATGAAATCAAGAACCCGCTGACCTCCATGCGGAGCGCCATCGAAACGCTGCGCCGGGTGGAGGATACCAATCAGGCGCGCAACAATCTTCTGGCCATCATGGCCGATGACGTGGTGCGGCTGGATCGGCTGATTACCGATATTTCCGACGCTTCTCGCGTTGACGCCGAAATCTCCCGCGCCGCGCCCGAGCGTCTGGACATCGTCGCCATGCTGGGCGCGCTGGCCGATATTGATGACGCAACACGCTTGCCTGGCGCGCCCATCGTGGCGGCGGCTGAAATGAAGCCGGGTCTGGGCGTCGCCGCCGTGGAAGGCCGGCTGGTGCAGGTTCTGGGCAATCTCATCGGCAATGCCCGGTCCTTCAGCCCGCCCAGTGGGCGCATTGAATTGTCAGCGCTGGAAACCGCCGACGGCATGGTGGAAATTGCCGTAGCCGACGAAGGCCCTGGCATTCCGGAAGGCAAGCTGGAAGACGTTTTCGAGCGCTTCTATTCCGAACGCCCGCAGGGCGAGAGCTTCGGCAAGCATTCCGGCCTCGGTCTTTCCATCAGCAAGCAGATTATCGAGGCTTTGAACGGTCGCATTCGCGCGGAAAATCGGCATGATGAGACAGGGCGCGTTTTGGGCGCTCGTTTCGTCATCACTCTGCCGAAAGCCTGATACGGATGAAGCCTGAAACTCTGATCGGTGCCGCCGCCGCTGTTCTGGCAAGCCCTGTGCCGACCGTGACGGCAGACGAAGCCGAAGCCGCCTTCCGCACCCTTTGGGGCAAGGACGGAACGGCGGCGGCGCTGCATAGCGAGCGCGACCGCAATTTCCGCATGACGACGCCCGGCGGCGACAGTTTCATTCTGAAATTCACCAATGCCGGCGAAGACCCGCAGGTCACGGATTTCCAGACCAAGGCGCTGATGCATGTCGGCAGCGCCGATCCCACGCTCCCCGTGCAGCGGATCGTGCCGACGCAGGATGGAATCCTGATCGCGCGCATCACCGGCACGGATGGGCGGCCGTTGCCGATACGCCTATTCACCTGGCTGGATGGCGATCTGCTCGCCCATCGCATTTTGCAGCCGGAGGGGCTTTTTTCGATTGGCCGATCCCTGGCGCGGGTCGCCCGCGCGCTGACCGGTTTTTCGCATCCAGCGGCGGAAGCGCATCCTTTACTGTGGGACATGCAGCACGCGGCATCCCTGCGCCCGCTGCTGCCGATGATCCCGGATGATGGCGCACGCGCCTGGGTTTCCGTTCTGCTGGACCGTTTTGAGACGCGGGTTCTTCCGGTCATCCCGGTCTTGCCGCGCGGCGTCATTCATAACGACCTCACCGGCAGCAATATGCTGATGGATGGCGAAACCGTTTCCGGCATCCTGGATTTCGGCGATCTGGTTTCCGCGCCGATCGTGCAGGAAATCGGCGTTACCGCCTCCTATCATCTCGATCTGGTGGACGGCGCCGATCTTTTCGCGCCCTTGCTGCATCTGCTGACCGGATATGAAACCGTGCGGCCGCTGAGCGAGTTGGAGGCCAGCGTTCTGTTCGATCTGATATCGACGCGTCTCGCTTTGCGCGCGCTTATCCCCGCCTGGCGCACGACGCTCTATCCGGAAAACCGAGATTATCTCATGCGCAATGCCGGGCGTGCCTGGCAAGTGATGCAGCGCGTGGCCGAAATGGACCCGGCTGAGGGTCAGGCAAGGCTTCTCGATCTTTGGCAGGCTGCGCGCATCCGCGCGGAACAGGAGACAGCGCAATGAACGCTTCCGGCCCCAAGGCTGTCATGATCAATGCTTTCGACAGCGGCAAGCTGGATGCGCTGCCACCGGCGACGGCAGACCTTATCCGTCGGCGCGAGCGTGTGCTCGGCGCGTCCTATCGTCTGTTCTACGATGATCCCGTCTATCTGGAACGCGGCGAAGGCGTTTACCTCTACGGGCCGGACGGCACCGCCTATCTGGACGTCTATAACAACGTGCCCTGCGTCGGTCATTGCCATCCGCGTGTGGTGGCAGCCGTCAGCCGCCAGATGGGACAGCTCAATACCCATACGCGCTATCTGACCGACACCGTCGTTGATTACGCCGAGCGGTTGACAGCGCTGTTTCCGGCATCGCTGTCGCAGGTCATGCTGACCTGCACGGGCAGCGAGGGGATTGACCTCGCACTCCGCATCGCCCGCAGCCATACCGGTGCGATGGGCGTCATTGTGACCGAGAACGCCTATCACGGCGTCACCACGGCGGCCTCCGAACTCTCGCCCTCGCTGGGTGAGGGCGTGCCTTTGGGCGTGCATATCCGCACGGTTCCGGCGCCGGACAGCTATAGGGAAGACCCGGACAAGATGGGCGCGCGTTTCGCCGCCGATGTCAGGGCGGCGATTGCCGATCTGAAGCGCCATGGCGCCGCGCCGGCGGCCCTGTTGTTCGACACCGTCTTTTCCAGCGACGGCGTGGTGACCGACCCTGTCGGCTTTATCCAGCCGGCGGTGGCCGCCATCCGCGAAGCGGGCGGGCTGTTCATTGCCGATGAAGTGCAGCCGGGTTTCGGCCGCACCGGCTCCGCCATGTGGGGCTTTGCCCGTCATGGCGTCGAGCCTGACCTGGTCTGCCTCGGCAAGCCCATGGGCAATGGCACGCCGATCGCGGGTGTCGTCGGGCGGCCAGATCTGTTCGATGCCTTCGCGCGCCGAACCCGCTATTTCAACACCTTTGGCGGCAATCCGGTGAGCTGCGCGGCGGCGCTCGCCGTGCTCGATATTCTGCGGGACGAAAAGCTGGTCGAGAATGCCGCGACGGTGGGCGCTTATATGCGTGCCGGTCTGCGCGATCTGGCCCGCGGTTTTGAGCGGATGGCCGATATCCGCGGCGACGGTCTGTTCATCGCCGCGGAATTTGTATCTGACCCGGTAGCAAAGACGCCGGATACGGCGCTGGCGGGTCGTGTCGTCAATGAATTGCGCCAGCGCCGGATTTTGATCAGCGCTTCAGGAAAAGCCGGCAATAGTCTTAAAATCCGGCCACCGCTGCCTTTTTCCACTGAACACGCGGATAAGCTGCTTGCGGGGATGAAAGCGGCTTTGGCTGCGGCTGCTTGACGGCCTTCGGGGCTTCCGGACGGCGGACCTGAGCGGGCGTGCCGCCCTGGAAGGTCGCGACCTGAAATGAATTTCCGAGAATGTTGAACATCGTGTTTGTCATGGTGACTGCTCCTTGAGAGGGAGAGAACACCTGTTGGCTTTTGTCTTCAAACGAGCTTATCGTCGCCTTCGAATAACATAGGGTTATGCGATGCGGCGTGGCCGGATACCGCTGACGGCGCTCAGAAGCTTCGAAAGTGCCGGCCGGCTGCTGAGTTTCAGCCGTGCGGCGGAGGAGCTTTTCGTCACCCAAGCCGCGATCAGCCGCCAGATCCGCGAGCTGGAGGTGCTGCTCGGCACCAAACTGTTTCACCGTCATCATCGTGCGGTGTCGCTCACCGAGCCGGGCGCCAGGCTGCTGGATCGGCTATCCGATAGTTTCGACGCCATCGCCGATGCGGTGGATGAGGCAACGGCGGCCCCGGTCGTCACCGAACTTGTGGTGAGTGCCGAGCCCGGCTTCGCCGCTTGTTTCCTGGTGCCGCGCCTCAGCCGCTTCCGGGCGCTTCGGCCCGATGTGGAGGTCGAGGTGCTGGCCGATCCGCATGTCATCGAATTCCGCGCCTCCCGCGTCGATCTTGCCATCCGCTACGATCCGGAGGTGGAAGAGGTTGGCTGGCCGCGCGTGGATGCCGAACCGCTGATGGCGAGTAGAGTGACGCCCGTGCTGGCGCCCAGCCTGCTGGCGTCAGGCCCGCCCATCCGCAAACCCGCCGATCTGCTGCGCCATACGCTGCTGCATGATGATGAACGCGCGGGCTGGACGACCTGGCTGGAAGCGGCCGGCGTGCGCGGCCTGCCGCAGACGCGCGGGCCCGTCTTTAACGATCATGCGCTCGTCATCCAGATGGCGATGCGCGGGCAGGGGGTCGCGCTCGGCGACATGCCGCTGCTGGCGGAGGACATCGCCGCCGGAAGGCTGGTCGCGCCCTTCACGCTGGCCATCGACACCGGCGGCTATTGGATTGTGGCGCCAGATCTGGCGGATCTTGTTCCGGCCGCCCGCGCTTTCGCCGATTGGCTGAAGACGGAGGCGGCAACGGCTCAGGCGGCCTGATCGGTCCATTTGCATATATACAGTATGACTGTATATATTGAGGCGATCGGCTTTGTCAGGAGGTTCCATGTCGTCAGACGACAACAAGCAGGTTGTGCGGCGCTTCAATATCGCCGTCATTCAGAATGGGGATCGTGCGGCCTTCGACGCTCTGATCGCGTCTGATTTTCAGAATCGCTCCGCGCCGCCGGATGCGCCGAACGGACCCGAAAGCCTGTGGCACACTTTCCAGAATCTGTTGCGCCCGGCTTTGTCCGGGCTGACGGTGACGATCCATGATCAGGTCGCCGAAGGCGACAAGGTGGTGACGCGCAAGACCATTGCAGGTGTTCACACCGCGACCCTTTTCGGCATTCCGGCGACGGGAAAAGCGGTTTCCATCGACGTCATCGATATCGTGCGCGTGGCAGACGGGCGCTATGCCGAACATTGGGGCATCAACACGCTGTCGGCGGTCTTGGCGCAACTGAGGCAGGCTTAATCCAGCGGGGCTGCCGAAAGGCGATCCAGCAGCGTGACAGCCAGGCGCAGCGTGTCCTGTTCCGATGCGGACAGCTGGTCCCGCATCAGCGCCGCGATGCTGCGCGTACGCTCAAGACGGTGCCGAGTCAACAGAGTTATGCCTTTTCCAGTCAAGGCATTCAGCTGGCTGCGCGCGTCATCGGGATTGGCGGTGCGGGCAATGATCCCGTCTTCCTCCATCTGGGCGATGACCAGTCTCATGCTCTGGTGCTTGACGCGCCGCGCCTCCGCCAGTGCCGCTGTCGTCATCGGCCCACTGCGATCCAAAAGGCCAAGCGTTTCGGATTGCGCGTTGGTCGGCTGGTGCGTGTCCTGCCGGATAGCGCGCACGAAACGGCCGACCGCCTGGCGGAGATCCTCCGCCAAAGCTTCCGTCCGGTCGTCCGGTGGGGCGCTCAAGCCTGCTTGATTTCGATCAGGCTGCGGCGGATTTTGCGGCCGCGCAGCACCTTGTCCTCGATATAGCCAGCGTCGCCCCAGCGAATGGCTTTCGCCATGGCCTGAGCGTCCTCCGTGAAACGCGCCAGCATTTCCAGCAGCGCCTCGCGGTTATTGAGGAAAATATCCCGCCACATCACCGGATCAGACGCGGCAATGCGGGTGAAATCGCGAAAACCCGAGGCCGCGAAGCGCAGCACTTCGTCCTTGGTTTCATCGGCCAGATCATCCGCCGTGCCGCAGATGGTAAAGGCGATCAGATGCGGCAGATGGCTGGTGACAGCCAGCACGCGGTCATGATGCGCGGGCTCCATCTCCTCCACCATCGCGCCCATGCCCTGCCACAGCGCCACGATCTTCGCCACCGCATCGGCATTGGTGCCGGCCGGCGGCACGACAAGGCAGTAGCGGCCCTGGAATAATTCGGCGAAACCGGCATCGGGGCCGGAGAATTCGGTGCCGGCCAGCGGATGGGCTGGCACGAAATGCACGCCGTCCGGCACGACCGGCCCGACGTCGCGCACGACGGAGAGTTTGGTTGACCCGACATCGGTGAGGATGCAGCCCGGTGCCAGATGCGGCGCGATGGTGGCCGCCGTATCGGCCATGACGCCGACCGGCACGCAGAGCATGACGCAATCGGCCCCGGTCACCGCGCGGATCAGGTCAGGCTCCACCCGGTCGGCGAAGCCCAATTCCGTTACCCGCGCGCAGACGCTTTCACTCGCGTCGCAAGCGACGATCTCAGCGGCCAGGCCATTCTCGCGCGCCGCGCGTGCGACGGAACTGCCGATCAGGCCGAGGCCGATCAGCGTCAGGCGCTGAAAGAGAGGCGTCGCTGTTTCAGGCATCGGCCGTCGCAGGCGTATTGGCGCGGGCCATGAAGCCGGCCAGGCAATCCGTCACCAGCTGGCATTCCTCATCGGTGCCGATGGTGATGCGCAGGCAATGGGCCAGGCTGTAAGGCACCAGCATGCGGGCGATGATGCCCTCGGCCTTCAGGGCGGCGTCCGCCGCGCGGGCCTGATCGTCCGTGCCGAAATCGGCGAGCACGAAATTGCCTTCCGAGGGCCAGACGCGAATGCCGGCTTCCGTCAGGGCCGCCGCCACGCGGGCGCGGGCGCGGGTATTGTGGTCGCGCGACATCGCGGCCCAGCCGGGCTCGGACAGAGCCGCGATACCGGCGGCAGAGGCGGTCGCGTTGATATTGAAAGGCGGGCGCAGACGGTTCATCACATCGATGATCGCGGCCGGCCCATACAGCCAGCCCAGGCGCGCGCCGCCCAGGCCCCAGATTTTGCTGAAGGTACGGCTCATCACCGTATTCTCGCCGGCGTCCACCAGGCTGAGGCCGCCATCGTAATCCGGCCGGTCGACATATTCCGCATAGGCCGCGTCGATGACCAGCAGCACATGCGGCGGCAGGCCGTCGCGCAGGCGCTGCAATTCGGCCATCGGCACCAGCGTGCCGGTCGGATTATTGGGGTTGGCCAGAAACACCAGGGTCGTCTTGTCGGTCACGGCCGCCAGAAGGGAATCGATATCGGCGGTCATGTCGGTCTCGGGCGCCTTGCGCACCGTGCTGCCCGCCAATGTCCCGAAGATTTCGTAAATCGAGAAACCATATTGCGACATCAGGATTTCGGTGCCCGGGCCGCCATAGGCCTGGATGAGCATGCTCAGCACTTCGTCCGAGCCATTGCCGCAGACGATGCGCGCCGGGTCGAGGCCGAAATGGCCGCCGATGGCTTCGCGCAGCCCCTGCACGCTACCGTCGGGATAGCGGGCCATTTTCTCGGCGCCGTCATGGATGGCCTTCTGTGCGGCCGGGGGCGGGCCGAAGGCGCCTTCGTTGGAGGAGAGTTTGATAACGCGCGACACGCCGGCGATGGTGGATGCGCCGCCGACATAGGGGGCAATGGCCATGATTTCAGGGCGCGGCGTGGGGCGGGTTTTTTCAGTCACAGGCTAGGCTCCTCAGCAATGGCGACCGCATAGGCGCCGACGATCATGGGCGGCGCCTGCAATCCGGCGATCAGGCCAAGGCGCGGGTCATCGGCGGTGACGAAACCGTCGACCTCCACCAGCAGGAAGGCGGCCGGCACGCCGGCGGGGCGGTGAACCAGCATCGTCAGCGGCTTGAAGCCGGCGGCATTGATGGCATTCGACAGGCTGCCCAGGCTGACCTGAGCCGGCACTTCCAGCGCGATCAGGGACATATCCTCGCCCGACGGGTCGGCGGGCGTATTGGAAATGACAAGCGCCTGAACGCTCGCGGCCCCTTCCGGCCGGCTGGACCAAAAGGGCAGGCGGGCCACCACATGAATGCGGCCCTTGGCATTATGCTGAAGCAAGCCGGGCCACCAGCCGGGACCGACGGAACCGTCGCCTGTGCCTTCGCCGGGCATCGGCAGGATGGCGACGCTGGCGCGGCCGTCCGCCACTTCGCCGATGGCCTGGGCAGGGCTGCGATAGACGCGCATGGGCGTCAGCGCGCCCAGATGTTCCCGCGCGGCTGCCAGAAAGCGCCCGTCCATGGCCGGATCGCAGACGGCGACCTGCAGGCTCTGCTGCTGGGCGATGGAGGAGGCGAAAATCTCCCGCCAGATGCGGATGATGGCACCACGCGGCAGCGGCCCGGTGTGCTTGGCCAGAAGACGGCGCAGAATGGCGGCTTCCCGGCCGGGGCGGATGGAGCCGGAGCCGCGCTTGGCGGCGGCGACATCCTCCACAATCCTTGCCCGCTGGGCGAGAAGGTCCAGAATACGGTCATCCAGCACGTCCAACTGCTCCCGCAGGGCAGGCAGGCGATCAACTGGGACTATGTCCGCGTCGTGAGCGGCTTCGGCAAAACTCGACATCGATGGTAAACCGGGGGTGAATTTCAATCTTTCGACTGATAGCTGAACCGTCAGGGGAAGCAAACCGGCGTCATGGACAATGGCCCGCCATCGGCCTCGCCGCCATCAAGCGACATATTGCATCGAAATCCTTCTGGGCAGCCGCGCCCTTCGCCACATTGCCCCCCGAGACCCGGCATCCTATCAGAATCGTCATGGACCAGATTGAGCCCTTTGCCGAGATCACCCACCAGACCGCCGTCTTCGCGGACGGGATGGCGCTGGACTGCGGGCGCATGCTGCGGCAGATGGCGGTCGCCTATCGCACCTATGGCAGTCTCAATGCCGAGCGCAGCAATGCTGTCCTCATCTGCCATGCCCTGACCGGCGACCAATATGTGGCCGAGACACATCCGCTGACAGGACGGCCGGGATGGTGGGCCAATCTCGTGGGGCCTGGGCTGCCGATCGACACGGATCGTTTCTTCGTCATCTGCGCCAATGTCCTGGGCGGCTGCATGGGCTCCACCGGGCCGCGCAGCCCGCATGACGAGAAGCCGGGCGAGCCCTGGGGTCATGATTTTCCGCCCGTGACCATTCGCGACATGGTGCGCGCCCAGAAGAAGCTGGTGGATCAGTTGGGGATTACCCAGCTTTTCGCGGTGATCGGCGGCTCCATGGGCGGCATGCAGGTGCTGGAATGGGCCGCGACCTATCCCGAACAGGTCTTCGCCGCCGTGCCCATCGCGTCCGGCGCGCATCACTCGGCCCAGAACATCGCCTATAACGAAGTCGGGCGGCAGGCGATTTTCGCCGACCCCGATTTCAACGATGGCGAATACTGGCGGTCCGGCGTCATCCCGGCGCGGGGCTTGGCTGTCGCGCGCATGGTCGCCCATATCACCTATCTCAGCGAAGCGGCGCTGACGCGGAAATTCGGCCGGCGGCTGCGCGATGCCTCCAGCCTGACGCTGCTGGACGACAAGTTCGAGGTCGAAAGCTATCTGCAATATCAGGGCAGCGCCTTCGTGCGGCGGTTCGACGCCAATTCCTATCTCTCCATCACCCGCGCGATGGATTTCTTCGACCTTGCCATCGACCGTGGCGGTGACCTTTCCCGCGCCTTCGCCGGCACGCGCACACGCTTCTGCCTCGTCTCCTTCAGCTCGGACTGGCTGTTTCCGACCAAGGCCACGCGCGAAGTGGTCAATGCGCTGATCCGGGGCGCGGCCAATGTCAGCTTCGTGGAGATCATGAGCGACAAGGGGCATGACGCCTTCCTGCTCGACGAGCCCGATTTTCACCGCACGCTGGCGGGCTTCATCGCAGGCTGTGCCGAGCATCGCGGATTGCCGCCGAAGGAGACGCCGTGATGCCGGACGGAAGCCTGCGCTCGGCGCGCGAGCCCCATGCCGCGCGCCCGATGCGCGTCGATCTGCAACTCATCGCCGATCTGATAACGCCGGGCAGCCGTGTGCTGGATATCGGCTGCGGCGATGGCGCTCTGATCGGCCATCTGTTCCATACCCGTGGCTGCGATGCGCGCGGCCTGGAACTGGACATGGCGCTGGTGACGCATGCGGTGGCGCACGGCGTGCCGGTAATGCAGGGCGATGCCGATACCGATCTGGTCCATTATCCTGACCAGGCCTTCGACTATGTCGTGCTGACGCGCACCTTGCAGGCGGTGGAACGGCCGCTGGAAGTGTTGCAGCATATGCTGCGCATCAGCACCCGCGCCATCGTCAGCTTTCCCAATTTCGGCCATTGGTATCTGCGCGCGCAGCTTGGAATCACCGGCCGGATGCCGATGACGAAAAGCTGGAACCGGATGTGGTACGAGACGCCCAACATTCATCCCTGCACCATTCAGGATTTTTTCGACCTTTGCAAAGCCGAAGGCTATGTCGTGGAACAATGGCTGGCGCTGGACGATGAAGGCCATCGCGCGCCCTGGCGCCGCTTTCCTTGGCTGGCCAATCTGTTCGGGGAGCAGGGGCTGTTCGTGCTGCGGCGGCGATAAAGCGTTTCAGGTTTGGATTGAAGTGCCTCCCCAGCCGTCATGCCCGCGCGAGCGGGCATCTTCTATGCCTCCTCGCAATGCCAAAGGAAGAAGATTCCGGCCTTCGCGGGAATGACATCGTTTCAATGAAAACCTGAAATGCGATAGTCCAGCCGCCATCAGCCGGCGTCGGAATTGCTGCCCTCGAAGCGCATTGCGGCAATCAGCACCTGTAGGCGCTGGGCGGCCGGTGACAGCGCGTTGTCCTGGCTGCGGATCAGCAGGACAGGCTCGACCGAAGCGGCGTCGATGATCGTGACCTGCCGCACGGCTTTGCCGTCATAGGAGGTGCCGGCACGGGGGTTGGTATAGGACAGGCCGAGGCCAAGCCCGTTAGCGGCGAGGCTGCGCATCGTTTCCATCGTGCCGGCATGATGGGCAATCGTCGGGCGCAGACCGGCTTTCTCGAAAATTTGCAGCATATGGGCGCGGCTCAAATCCTGTTCGGTCAGAATGATCGGCTCGGCGGCGACAGCCGCCAGGGTCGCGGCTTTGCCGCGCGTGAAGGGATGGTTGCGGCCGACCACGACTTACAGCGGCAATTCCATCAGCGTCTGCCGCTGGCAGGATGAATCAAGGCCAAGATTATAGGTGATGGCGAGATCAAGGTCAGGCCCTCTGCCGATCTGTGCCGCGATTTCCTCGAAGGTCAGGGTCTGCCAGCGGATGGCGACATCCGGCAGTTCCCGCTGGGCGCGGGCCAGGATCGGCGCCAACACCAGTGGTGCCAGATCCTTGAAAACGCCGAGGCGGACAGGGCTTTGCGGTACCGCGTCGTCCAGCGTCACCAGGTTTGTTGTGTCATCGATGATCCGGCGGGCGCGGAGCAGAAATTCCCGTCCGAAGGATGTCGGCGTCATCGGGCTGCCCGGCCGCCGCCGGAACAGCGGCTTGCCCAGGATCGCCTCGATCTGGGTCAGCGCCACGGACAGCGCGGGTTGTGAGACATGAAGGGCGGCGGCAGCGGCCGAGACGCCGCCATAGGTTTCGATCGCGACCGCATATTCCATCTGGCGCAGCGTGACCGATAGCATGTGCCTATGCTGTCCATGAGAATATATTATTCGTTTTTATGGGATGGCTGAGGCAGGCTGGTCAAGCCGCAGGATCAGGGGATGAGCATGGCCGTATCAGAACAGCAGATTGTCGATTTCCAGCGGGACGGCGCTGTCCTCATCAAGGGGCTTTTCGCGCCATGGGTTGAGACACTGCGTGCGGGCGTGGCGCGAAACATGGCCGAGCCCGGCCCCTATGGGTCCGAAAACGTGAAGCCCGGCGAAAAGGGCCGGTTTTTCGACGATTACTGCAATTGGGAGCGTATTCCGGAATTCGCCGAGGTCGTTCGCCAGCCTGCGGTCGCGGCGGCTGCCGCGGCATTGATGCGGTCCAATAGCGTGCAGATGTTCCATGACCATGTGCTGGTGAAGGAATCCGGCACTGCCAAGGCCACGCCCTGGCATCAGGACAGCCCTTATTACTTCGTGGAAGGGCAGCAGACCGTCAGCTTCTGGTCGCCGCTTGACCCGGTGAAGGCGGCCAGCCTGCGCTGCGTCGCGGGATCGCATCTCTGGGAAAAGCCGGTCCTGCCGTTGCGCTGGGCATCCGAGCAGACTTTCTATCCCGATCCCAGCGCCTATCGTCCGGTGCCGGACCCGGACGCGGAAGGCATGACGGTGCTGGAATGGGAGATGGAGCCGGGCGATGCGGTCGCCTTCAATTTCAAGACCCTGCACGGTGCCCGTGGCAATGACAGCGGAATCAACCGCCGCGCCTTCTCGTTACGTCTGGTCGGTGACGATGCGCGCTATGTGGAGCGGCCGGGCCGCACCTCGCCGCCCTATCCGGGGCATGATATGCAGCCGGGGCAAAGGCTGCGACAGGACTGGTTTCCCTATTTGCGCGGCAGCGCCTGACGCTCCCCATCGCTGCAGGCAGGATCGCATCCGGGGGCGCCGCAATGGCGCGGCCTCGCTGGGCCGGCGAGGTCGATGACCGGTGCGTCACGCGGCGCTTCCACGGGCCTTGCCGCCAGCAATTGCGCCACCACGGCAATGGCGATCTCGGCCGGCAGTTTGGTGCCGATGCCGGGCAGCCCGACCGGGCAATACAGCCGCTCGATTGTCATGTCATCCAGTCCCGCGCGGCGCAGGCGGCTGGCGAAGCGGGCGCGTTTCGTCGCGGACCCGATGGTGCCGACAAAGCTGAGATCGGGGCGGCGCAAAGCCGTCTCCGTCAGATCGAAATCGACCCCATGGTCATGCGTCATGATCAAAACCGCCGTCCCGGCCGGCAGGGTCGCGATATCGCTGGCTTCGGTTGTCGTCCGCACGCGCGTATTGCCGGGGATGGCCAAGCCGTGCAGCACATCGGCGCGGCTGTCGAACCACAGCAGGCGGCAGGGCAGGTCGCCCAGCAGTTTGGCGACGGCGCGGCCGACATGGCCGGCGCCGAAAATGGCGACTGTCCAGTCGGGCGGGCGGATCGGCTCGAACAGCACGGTGGTCGCACCGCCGCAGCATTGGCCGAGCGCCGGGCCGAGCGGAAAATCCCGCGTCACCGGCAGTCTGGCGCCGCTGGTCAGCAGGGTACGGGAATCCTGGATACTCTGGAATTCCAGATTGCCGCCGCCGATCGTGTCCCAGACATGAGATGCCGAGACAACCATCTTGACCCCGGCCTCGCGCGGGGCGGACCCCTGGGCGCGAATGACGCTGACCAGGACGCCCGCTTCGCCCTGGGCGTCAAGAGCGCTCAGGGCGTCCAGCCAGGCCGGCATCACTCGGCCGCCTTCGCATCTATCGGCGCGGCCCGGCCGGCGGCGCGCAGATGTTCGATGGCCAGCAACACGCGCTCCGGTGTTGCCGGGGCGTCGAGATGCGGGGAAAGTCCGGCATCGCCGAAGGCTGCCACTGCATCCTTAATGGCGTGAAAAACGGAAATACCGAGATTGAGCGGCGGCTCGCCCACCGCCTTGGACCGGAAGATAGCGTTTTCGCGGTTGCGTCCGGCCTCATAGATGCGGGCGCGGAAGACCGGCGCCAGGTCGCCGATGGCCGGAATTTTATAGGTGGAGGGCGCATGGGTGCGGAGCCGCCCCTTGGCATCCCAAAATAATTCCTCCGAGGTCAGCCAGCCCGCGCCCTGCACGAAACCGCCTTCGATCTGGCCGAGGTCGATGGCCGGGTTCAGCGACTTGCCGCAGTCATGCAGAATATCCACCCGTCGCTGCCGATATTCCCCCGTCAGCCCATCGACTTCCACTTCCGCGACGGCCGCGCCATAGGCGAAATAATAGAAGGGCCGTCCGGTCTGCGTCTCCGCGTCGAAATGGATTTTGGGTGTTGCGTAAAAGCCGGTCGCAGACAGCGATACGCGCTGCATCCGCGCAAGCTTGGTGATCTCGGCGAAGGGCAGGCGGTGGCGTCCGGCGATGACCTCGCCATTCGCGAAAATCACGGCTGTCGCCGGCACGCCGAAAGCCTCCGCCGCCACATGGGCCAGGCGCTGCTTGATGGCGTGCGCCGCCGCCTGCGCCGCCTTGGCATTGAGATCGGTGCCGGCGGACGCCGCTGTCGGCGAGGTATTGGGGACTTTCGCGGTGCTGGTGGCGGTGACGCGCACGCGGTCGACCGTGATGCCGAATTCCTCCGCCACGACCTGCGCAACTTTGATGAAAAGCCCTTGCCCCATCTCGGTGCCGCCGTGATTGAGCAGGACGCTGCCGTCGGTATAAAGCTGGATCAGCGCGCCGGCCTGATTGAGATGAATGGCGGTGAAGGAAATCCCGAATTTCACCGGCACCAGCGCGATGCCGCGCTTGATCCAGCGGCTGTCCATGTTGAAAGCGGCAATCGCCGTCCGCCGGGCCAGGTAGTCCGATGTGCGGACAAGCTGGTCGACCAGTTCGGCGATGATATTGTCTTCAACCACCATGCCGTAGGGCGTGACGTTGCGCGTCGTGCTGCCGTAGAAATTGCGCTGGCGGATGATCAGCGGATCGCGTTTCACATGGCGCGCGATCTCGTCCAGCACATGCTCGATCGCCATAATGCCTTGCGGGCCGCCGAAGCCGCGAAAGGCGGTGTGAGACGTCGTGTTCGTGCGGCAGCGATGCGAGAGGATGGAGACATTTTCCAGGAAATAACAGTTATCGGCATGCATCATCGCGCGGTCATTGACGCCGGTTGACAGGTCTGCGGAATGGCCGCAATCGCCCGCCAGCATGAAATGAATGCCACCGATGACGCCCTGGTCGTCGAAACCGACGTCGTAATCGATACGGAAGGGATGGCGCTTGCCGGTGATGATCATATCGTCATCACGGTCCATGCGGCATTTGACGGCGCGGCCGGTCTTGGCGGCCAGCAGGGCCGCGATGGCAGCGGGAATCGCCGCCTGGCTTTCCTTGCCGCCGAAGCCGCCACCCATGCGCCGCGTTTCGCAGGTGACGGAATGATCGGGGACATGCAGCGCATGCGCCACCAGATGCTGCAATTCCGATGGATTTTGCGTGGAGCTTTGGATGAGCATATCGCCCTGCTCGCCGGGATGCGCGACGGCGATCTGCCCTTCCAGATAAAAATGATCCTGCCCGCCGACGTAAAGCGTGCCGCGCAGCCGCTGCGGACTGCGGGCGATGGCGGCCTCGGGCTCGCCGCGCTTCATCAGGCGGCTGGGCGCGACGCGCGCATCCTCCCGCGCCAATGCCTCATCCAAAGTCAGTACCGGGGGCAATGGGTCATAGGTGACGCGCGCCAGGGCTGTCGCCGCCCGCGCTTCCGCCCGCGTCCGCGCCGCGACGGCGAAAAGCACCTGTCCGTGATAGGTCGTGATGCGCTCGGCAAAGATCGGGTCGCCGGGAAAGATCGGCCCGATATCATTGATGCCGGGCACATCCTCGGCTGTGATAACGGTAAGGACGCCAGGGGCCGCGCGCACCGCTGTCAGGTCAAGCGACAGGATGCGCGCATGGGCTTCGCTGCTGAGGCCCATGGCCGCATGCAGCAGACCGCGCGGCTCAGGCAGGTCATCGATATAAAGCGCCTCGCCGCTGACATGCAGGCGCGCGCTGTCATGCGGAATCGAGGCGCCGACAGGGCCGGTCATACCGGCAGGCTTTCCGGCTGATCGAGCCTGATCCGCGCCGGCATTTCGCCCGCCGCCGGATGTTCCAGGTAGAATTTCAGCAGCAGGTTGCGCGCGATCAGGCTGCGGTACGAGGCTGAGGCGCGCATGTCGGACAGGGGCGTGAAGGCGTGGTCGATTCCGGCCATCGCGGCCTCCACGGCCGGAAGTCCCCAGACTGCGCCTATCAGTTTCGCTTCCACATCCCGCGCGCGGACAGGTGTCGCCGCCATGCCGCCATAGCCGATGCGGATGGAGCGCACGCGCTCTCCGTCCAACGCGAAAGAGAAACCGGCGCAGACGGCTGAGATATCCTGATCGAAGCGCTTTGAAACCTTATAGATGCCAAGCCGCAGGTCGGGCGTGGGTTTGGGAATTTCGATGGCCGCCAGCACTTCGCCCGGTTGCAGATCGGTCCGCCGATAGCCCTTGAAAAAATCCTCCACGGCCAGCCGCCGTTCGCCCTTGGCGGAAACGATGACGAGTACCGCGCCCATCGCGATCAGCAGGGGCGGCATATCGCCGATGGGGGAGGCATTGGCGATATTGCCGCCGATGGTGCCGCGTTCCCGGATCTGGCGAGACCCGATGCGCCGCAGCAGCGTCACCGTTTCTGGGTGCAAAGCCGTCAGGCTCGCCATGGCATCGGCGTAAGGCACGGCGGCGCCAATCGAAAGCAGCGTTTCGGTCACAGCGATCTTGCGGAGTTCAGGAACGTGCTCGGTCGCGACCAGCAGGGCCAAGGATTGCCGCTGCTTTGTTACCCACAGGCCGATATCGGTGCCCCCGCCCAGGATCAGCGCATCCGGGTGGTGGGCCAGAAGCCTTGTCAGTTCATCCAGAGAGCGCGGGGCGACGAAGCGCCGTCCGCTACCTGTGACATCGAGCGTTTCCGCGCCGCTATCCAGCGCATTGAGAGCAGCGGCCAAAGTTACAGCGTCGGCCACTCGGTCTTCCGCGCCGCGCGGTTTGGCGAGGGCGCTGCGCGCCGCGTCGTAAATCGGCCGGTAGCCTGTGCAACGGCAAAGATTGCCGGCCAGCGCATCGGCAATCTCCGCGCGCTCAACCGTGGCACCTGCCTGATGCAGCGTCGCCAGAGACATGACGAAGCCGGGCGTGCAGAAGCCGCATTGCGCGGCGTGATGGTCCATCATCGCCTGCTGCACCGGATGCAGCTTGCCCTCCGGTCCGCGCAGATGCTCGATGGTGACAAGCTGTTTCCCGTCGAGCGCGGCCATGAACATGATGCAGCTATTGACGGGCCGATAGCGAATGCCGCCCGTGCCATCGCGTTCCGCCAGCATCACGGTGCAGGCGCCGCAATCGCCTTCGGCGCAGCCTTCCTTGGTGCCGCAGAGGGTTTCGTCGTCACGGAGATAGTCGAGGACGGTCTGTGTCGGATCGACGTCCGACAGGTGGCGCGGCTCATTGCCGAGAAGAAAACGAATGCCGGTCCGCAAATCGCTTCGTCCTGCCTAAGGGATAGCGGTTCACGGTAGGAGGCCGGTGGCAGTGGCGTCAACGGAATTGGCAGTGACGGTTTTTCACCCGGCTCAGCAGCGGGAGGGTGGCACGGCTGTCGCGGTCGGCGTCGATCAGCACGGGCACCACGCAAGGCCAATCTCCTTTTGCCAGAAGACCTGCCAGGGCCGGCCCCGTCATCTGGGGCGTCACGAGCAGGATATGCAGATCGTCCGGGGCGGCGGTGAGAAAGGCGGAAACAATGCCGACACCGTCATTGCCGCGCGGCAGCAGCACCAACCCCCGCGGCCCGGCCGCCGCCCAGGCCGCGCGGGCCGCCGCGCCCTCGGGCTGCATCGTCTCCGTGCGTGTCAGCAGCCCGGCCAAGGACATCCCCTGCACCGCCAGCAGAAGGGCGAGGCATGAAAAGCCCGTGCGGCGCGGAAGACAGGAGATCGCCTGGGCCAGAAGCAGGGTGAAAGGCGGGATGGCAAAACACAAATAACGGATTTCGACGGGGATGGAGCGGGCGGCCAGACCCATCAGGCCAAGCCCCAGCACGGGGGCCACCGCTGCCATGGCAAAGAGGGCAGTGGCCGGGCGGTTCGCCATCCGCCGCCAGAGCAGGCAGGGCAGCGCCAGCATGGCGGCCAGCAGAAGGCCGAGCAGGCCGGTCAGCAAGCCAAGCCACAGGCCACTGGGCACATAAAGCGGCAAGCCGCCCAGCAGCGCGCCGCCAGCGGCATGGGCCAGGGCCTGCGCCATGCCACCCCAACTGAAAGGGGGAAACTGGCCGATGCGGCTGTCGCGCTGGGCCAGAAAGAAAAACAGATTGGCCCCCGTAAAGGGCAGCAGCCCGATCAGCAGCCAAGCCGCCCGCGTCCGGCTTTGCGCGGCCAGCCACAGCAGGGCCGCGACGGCCGTAAATGCGGTGAGATAGTTCGTGAAACTGGCCGCACCCAGCAGCAGGCCGGCGGCCAGCGGCGCCCGTCTGCCGTAGGGCCACCGGAGCAGCAGCCAAAGGCCGGAGAGCATCAGGCATTGCGCCATGGCGAAGCCGCGCAGGGCGATGCCGGTTTCCACAAAGCCGTAACTGCCGAGCGTGACCAGCAGGCTGGGCAGCACGGGGAAGGCCGCCTCGCGGGTGATGGCCGCCAAAGCCGTCAGGGCGCCCAGGCTGAACAGCACGGACAGCAGCCTCCCGCGCCACAAATCAGGCCCGAAGATGCGCCGCCACGCCCAGACGGTCCAGAAATACAGCGGCGGATGCACATCCGTCCGCCGCAGATTCTCTCCAATATGCCAGGGTGTCGGTGACGGTAAGAAGGCTGAGCGGATTTCGCCGGCGCGGAAGGGTACCGTCGGCCAGTCCGGGCGGGGTGTCGTGCCGGTGACGAAAGCGGTGTAGCCCTCGTCATACTCCGGCCCACGCAGCCGGGCGGCGGAGGCCAGCAGCAGGCCGGCAAAGACCAGGGCCGTCAGCACGGGGGGTGGGCGCATGACCCCTTATCGGCCGGCTGTCCATTTAGATTCAATTATGAAATGATCAAATGCCGCGCACGGGCCGTTTCATTGCCGCCGGGCAGGGGGCGTGCTACCGCGCGGCGATGGCAGACAGCCTCTCCCCCGACCCGATCGAACCCGCGATCAAGCCGAAACGCCCGAAGCCGGAGCGTGTGCGGAAATTCCGTACGCCCAAATGGTTCAAATGGCTGGTGCGGCACCCCAGGCTGAAGGACGGTTTTGCCCGTTTCGTCGGCTTCTATCTCGCCCTGGTCTACCGGACCACGCGCTGGGATTTCGTCGGGCTGGAAAATCTGTCGCCGACGACCGAGCGGAATACCGCCGGCCTCGTCTGCTTTTGGCATGAGCGCCTGCCCATGATGTCGATGCTGGCGATCGAGGCGCAGCGCCTCGGCGCGCATATGAAGACCTATGTCCTGGTCAGCGGCCATAATGACGGGCGCTTCATCGGTCAGGCAGTCGGGCGCTTCAATCTCGGCACCGTCATCGGCTCCTCCTCAAAGGGTGGGGCCACCAGCCTGCGCAATATGCTGCTGCTGCTGCGGGACGGCAGCAATATCGCCATCACGCCCGATGGGCCGCGCGGTCCGGCCAAGGTGGCCGCTGCCGGTGTCGCGCAATTGGCGGCTGCCACCGGTGCGCCGATCTACGCGGCCTCCGCCCAGTGCCGTCACCATATGCGGATGCCGAGCTGGGACAGCATGATTCTGCCCTTCCCGATCCCCTTCAGCCGGGGCGTCATCGTGGTGGAACCGGCTTTCACCATTCCACGCAGCAATTGGGCCGAGCATCTGCCGATTGTGGTCGATGCGCTCAATGCCGCCAGCGCCAAGGCGGACCGGCTCTGCGGCATCAAGCCCGCTGCCGATACGTCGCCATGACCTTGCCGCTCGCCCTTTGGGCCGGCCTCACCCGCGTCTCCGCGCCGGCTCTGCGCATCATGCTGCGCCGCCGTGTCGGGCGCGGGAAAGAGATCGCCGAGCGCCTGCCTGAGCGTGAGGCGATAGACCCGACGCCGCGCCCCGCCGGACGGCTGATCTGGATGCATGCGGCCAGTCTGGGCGAGACCATGTCCATTCTGCCCGTGCTGGCCATTCTGGCCGAGGCGCCGGGCAGCCTGCTGCTGACTACCGGCACCGTCACCTCCCAGAAGCTGCTGGCCAAGCGCCTGCCGGAAATGGGCCTGGACGGGCGCGTCATCCATCGCTTTGTGCCGCTGGACGTGCCTTGCTGGGCGGCGCGCTTCCTGGACCATTGGAAGCCGGATGCGGCCGGTTTCGTCGAAAGCGAGATCTGGCCGAACCTGCTGGCCGCCGCCGCGCGGCGCAAGATTCCCCTCATGCTGGTCAATGCCCGGCTATCGGCCCGCAGCCATAGCCGCTGGAAATTGGCCGAGCGCACGGTGCGGCAAATTCTGGGCTTTTTCAGCGTCATTCATCCGCAAAGCGCGCAGGACGGCGAACGCTTCGCCTCCCTGGGCAAGACGCCTATTCTGCCCGCCGGCAATCTGAAGCTCGCAGCGCCGCCTTTGCCGGTGGACAACGCCGTGCTCTCGCAATTGTCGACTTCCATCGGCGGGCCGGTCTGGGTCGCCGCCAGCCTGCATCCGGGCGAGGATGCGCTCATCCTGCAAACGCATGCGCGCCTGTCCATGACCCATCCGGGGCTGCTGACCATCATGGTGCCGCGCCATCCCGAGCGCGGGGCCGAGATGGCGGCTGCCGCCGGCGGCGCGCCGCGCCGCAGCCTGGGCGACAATCCGCCCCGGTCAGGCGGTGTCTGGGTCGCCGATACGGTGGGCGAACTCGGCCTCATCTACCGCCTGGCGCCGCTCGCCTTTCTGGGCGGCAGCCTGATCCGCCACGGCGGGCAGAATCCGGCCGAGCCGGTGCGCCTAGGCCGGGCCGTGGCCGTCGGGCCGCATACCGAGAATTTCACCGATACCGTGGCGCTGCTGGAAGCCGGTGGCGCGCTGACGCGGGTCGTGGACGCTCAGGCTTTGGGCAATTGGCTGGATGCGCGGCTGAAAGACCCCTGGGGCACTTCGGCCATGGGCGAAAAAGGCGCAAAATTGCTGCAAGCCTATGCCAGCCTGCCGGCGGAAATCGCCGGGCATCTGTCGCGCCTGGCCGCCGGCACCCCGGCTATCGACGGGGCCTGAGCCGCAGATGCATGCGCCGCGCTTCTGGGCGGAAGGCGGCTGGCCCGCCACGCTGCTGTCCCCCTTCGGCCTGATCACCCAAACACTCACCGCGCGGCGTGTGGCCAAGACCGGCTGGCAGGCACCGGTTCCGGTCTTCTGCTGCGGCAATGCCAGTGTCGGTGGGTCTGGCAAGACCACGCTGGCGCTCGACCTGCTGCATCGCCTGACGGCGATGGGCGCCAACCCGCACGCGCTGCTGCGCGGCTATGGCGGCAAGACGCCGGGGCCGCTCTGTGTTGACCCGGCGCTGCATGACGCATCGGTGGTGGGTGATGAGGCTCTGCTGCTGGCCGAAGCCGCGCCGACCTGGGTTTCGGCGGATCGCGCGGCGGGGGCGCGCCTGGCCGTGGCGGCCGGGGCCGGGGCCATCGTCATGGATGACGGGCTGCAAAATCCCGGTCTCGTCAAAACCAGCAGCCTGCTTGTCATCGATGGCGGTTTCGGCTTCGGCAATGGTTTCCTTCTTCCCGCTGGCCCGCTGCGTGAGCCAGTCGCCGAGGCAGCCGGCCGCAGCGCGGCGGCCGTGCTGATCGGCCGGGATGAGTGCGATGCGCTACGTCAATTGCCGGCGACGCTTCCCGTATTGCAGGCGCGACTTATGCCGAAGCTGAGCCATCTGGACCCCGCCGCCCGCTATCTTGCCTTCGCCGGCATCGGTCGCCCGGAAAAATTCTTCTCCGGCCTGCGCGAGGCCGGTTTGCAACTGATCGGCGCGCAGGCTTTTGCCGATCACCATCCCTATACGGCCTCCGAATTGTCCGGCCTGCGCCAGCGCGCCAAGGCGGCGGGCGCGGTTCTGCTGACGACACCGAAGGACCGCGCGCGGCTGCCGCTGGCGGATCGCGCGGGTATTGCCGTCGGCGGCGTCGGTCTTGCCTGGGATGACGCCACACAGATCGACGCGCTGCTGCGTGCGGCCATGGGGGCCTGATGCTCGCCTCTGGCTTCCTGATAACCGTGCTGGCGCTGCTGATCGAAGCGGGCATCGGCTATCCGCGTTTCGTCTTCCAGTCGATCAGTCACCCTGTCGTCTGGATCGGCGGGCTGATCGGCTGGCTCGACCGGGTGCTGAACAAGCCCGACCTGTCGGACTTGCATCGCCGCCTTCGCGGCGCCTTCGCCCTGCTGTTTCTGCTCGGCGTGGTCTTCGGCGCGATGCTGGTGCTGGATTTCATCCTGCTTGTCGCCTGCGGGCATTGGCTGGGCCTGGTCGTGCTGGCTGTGCTGGGCTCCAGCCTGCTCGCGCAGCGCAGCCTTTATGCCCATGTGGCGGCCGTCGCCGATGGGCTGGAGCAGGAGGGGCTTACGGGTGGTCGCCGCGCCGTCTCGCAGATCGTCGGCCGCAATCCCGAGCATCTGGACGAGGCCGGTGTCGTGCGCGCCGCGATCGAGAGCCTGGCGGAAAATTTCTCGGATGGTGTGGTCGCCCCCAGTGTCTGGGGCGCGGCTTTGGGGGTGGCCGGCATGGCAGGCTACAAGGCCGTCAATACTGCGGACAGCATGATCGGTCATCGCACCGAGAAGCACGGTGCTTTCGGCTGGGCCTCGGCGCGGTTCGATGACCTCATCAACCTGCCGGCCTCGCGGCTGGCGGCCGCGTTCATCCTCATTGCCGCCCGATTCCAGACGCTGGATTGGCGGTCCGGCGCGCGTGCCGTGTGGCGGGACGCCGGGCAACACCGTTCCCCCAATGCCGGCTGGCCGGAAGCCGCCATGGCCGGTGCGCTGGGCCTGCGTCTGGCCGGTCCGCGCGTCTATGGAACAACGCTGGTCGCGGACGGCTGGATGGGCGACGGCCGGCCGGATGCGACGGTCGCCGACCTGCGCCGCGCGCTCAGCCTCTATCGCGCCGCCTGCGCCGTGCAGATTGGGCTTATTGCGGTGGGCGCTATCGCGCTTGGTGTTTTGTAGTCTGCACCGGCCCAGCCTCGACCCGTCATGCCCGCGCAGGCGGGCATCTTCTCTGCCCGTGGTAGTGCCAAAGACAGAAGACCCCCGCCTACGCGGGGGTGACGATGCTTCCACGAAAATCGGGCAAACCCGAAAAACACCCTCAGCTGTTTCCGATAAGCACCCCGGTTGCGAAGACAAGCGCGCCGCCGAAGGCGACTTGAAGCGTGGCCGACAGCGGCGGCGTATCCATGAACTTCCAGCGCACCCAGCTGATGACAGCGAGTTCGACCAGAACGACGCAGATGGCGATGCTCAGAGCGATATGAAAATTGGGAATCAGGAATGGCAGGCTATGGCCCAGGCCGCCGATCGTCGTCATCAGCCCGCAGGTGACACCGCGCACGATGGGGGAGCCGCGCCCGGTCAGGCTGCCATTGTCGGACAGCGCTTCCGCGAAAGCCATGGAAATGCCGGCGCCGAGCGAGGCTGAGATGCCGACCAGAAAAGCCTGCCAGCTGCTGCCGGTGGCGAAGGCCGAGGCGAAAAGCGGGGCGAGGGTGGAGACAGACCCATCCATCAGCCCGGCCAGACCCGGCTGGATATAGCGCAGCATCAGGTTGCGGCGGGCGGCATCGGCTTCCGCGCCGCGCTCCCGATGGCTGAGATTGGCTTCCACCAGCTCGTCCAGCCGATGCTCATGCCCGCTTTCCGCCAGAGCGAGATCGCCCAGCAGCTTGCGGATGGCGGTATCCTGGCTGCGGGCGGCGGCCCGGCTGTAGAAGCGCTCGGCTTCCATTTCCATCGACTGCATCAGCGCGCGCGCGGCGTCCACGCTGATCGTCTGATGCCAGATCGGTTTGCGGGTCATGAAGCCGCGCACATGCTGGCGCCGGATGAGCGGAATATGGTCGCCGAATTTTTCCTGGAACAGATCGAGCAGGGAGCGGCGATGCTCGCTCTCCTCCTCCGCCATGTCCTTCAGGATTTGCGCCGTAGACGGATAATCGGCCCGCAGGCCTTCGCCCAGGTCGAGATAGATACGGCCGTCTTCCTCCTCATTGGCAATCGCCAGCGCGAGGATTTCTTTTTCGGAGAGGTCGGAGAAGTTTCGCATGGACGCAATTGTGACGCCCGGAATCGTAACGATCAAGTCGGTTTCGTAATGATGAGAATTGCTCGCAGTCGCAGATCAAGTCTCTGTCTGCAAAATTTGCGATTGCTTCGCAAATGCGATGTCGGATTTCTTCTGCGGCCGGGCGCCGGCCGGCGATTGTCTCGATTTCTTCGTAAATCGCTTCTTTGGTTCGATTGCGTTTCCGGCTAGGGGGCGATCATGCTCATGTTCCAAACCTTCCATGGCCTGGACTTCCTCAACACCCTCGTCGGGCTGGTGGTGGCCTTCGTGCTGGGCACGGCCATCGGCGCGGAGCGGCAATGGAAGCAGCGCAGCGCCGGCCTGCGCACCAATGTGCTGGTCGCACTCGGCGCCTGCGAATTCGTCGACCTCGCCATGAATCTCGACGGTGGGCACGGCGGGGTGAAGGTCGTGTCCTATGTCGTGTCCGGCATCGGCTTTCTGGGTGCCGGCGTCATCATGAAGGACGGGTTGAATGTGCGCGGCCTCAATACGGCGGCGACCCTCTGGTGCTCGGCCGCCGTCGGCGCCTGCGCGGGCGCCAATCTGGCGGCCCAGGCGCTGGCGCTGACGATCTTCGTCGTTTGCGCCAATACGCTGCTGCAACCGCTCGTCAATCGCATCAACCGCGCACCGGTCCATGGCAGTGCGACCGAGGCGATTTATGAGATCAGCGTGATGACGACGGTGGAGGGGGCCGCTGCCGCGCGCAAGGCGCTGATGGCGCTGCTGCAGGCGGCCAATTACCCGATCAGCGATATCGAACTGACGGACCGGCCGGACGGGCTCTCGGAGGTGGTGGCGACCCTGGTTTCGACCTCGGTCGAGACGAAGGATCTCGATGCCGTCACCGGCAAGCTTGAAGCCATGGCGGGCATCTCCAGCGCCACCTGGAGCAGCAGCACCGAAGACCTGGACTGATCGGCCTGTTCGCCGGCAAAGGCCGGCGAACAGGGTAAGAGTTAGTGCCGGAAGTGGCGCATCCCGGTCATCACCATGGCGATGCCGGCGGCGTCCGCCGCCGCGATCACCTCATTGTCGCGCATCGACCCGCCGGGCTGAATAACGGCGGTCGCACCCGCCGCGATGATCGTCTCCAGCCCGTCCGCGAAGGGGAAGAAGGCGTCAGACGCGGCGACCGAGCCGATAGTCAGCGCTTCCGCCAGACCGGCCGCCTTGGCGGCTTCGCCGGCCTTCCAGGCGGCGATGCGGGCGCTGTCGACACGGCTCATCTGCCCGGCGCCGATGCCGACGGTCGCCCCCGCCTTGGCATAGATGATGGCGTTGGACTTCACATGCTTCGCGACACGGAAAGCGAAGAGCAGATCGGTCAGTTCCTGTTCGGTCGGCGTGCGCTTGGTGACAACCTTCAGGTCGGCCAGGGTGATGCGGCCGGCATCGCGGCCCTGCACCAGAAAGCCGCCGGCGAGTGAGCGGAAAGACGGCGCCTGGGCCGAAGGGTCCGGCAAGCCGCCCGTCAGCAGCAGGCGCAGATTTTTCTTGGCGGCCAGCACGGCTTCGGCCTCAGGCGTCGCGTCCGGCGCGACGATGACTTCCGTGAAAATCGCGGAAATGCGCTTCGCGGTCGCCTCGTCCAACGTGCGGTTCAGGGCCACGATGCCGCCGAAGGCGCTGACCGGGTCGCAGGCCAGCGCCCGGTCCCAGGCTTCCGCCATGGAAGCGCCGGTCGCGATGCCGCACGGGTTGGCATGCTTGACGATGACGACGGTGGGTTCGTCGAATTCGGCGACGCATTCGAAGGCGGCGTCGGTGTCGTTCAGATTGTTGTAGGACAGTTCCTTGCCCTGCACCTGCTTCGCCGTGGCGACGCCGGCACGGTCGTCGGTCACGTAGAAAGCCGCCTGCTGATGCGGGTTTTCGCCGTAGCGCAGCGTCTGGCGGCGGCGGCCGGAAATGGCGAGACGGTCGGGGAAGGCCTCGCCGCGCTCGTCCGCGAACCAGGTCGCGATGGCACTGTCATAGGCGGCAGTGCGGGCATAGGCCTGGCCCGCCAGACGACGGCGCAGGGTGATATCGGTGCCGCCTGCCGCCAGCGCCGTTTCGACCTCGGCATATTGCGCGGGGTCCGTCAGGATGGCGACGAAATCATGGTTCTTGGCGGCGGCGCGGATCATGGCCGGGCCGCCGATATCGATATTCTCGATCGTGGTCTCGGCATCGGCCTTGCGGGCCACCGTCTCCTCGAAGGGATAGAGATTGACGCAGACGAGGTCGATCGGTGCGATCTTGTGTTCTTCCATGGCGGCCAGATGCTCGGGCAGGTCGCGGCGGGCGAGGATGCCGCCATGGATCTGCGGCACCAGCGTCTTCACGCGCCCGTCCATGATCTCGGGGAAGCCGGTATGGTCGGAGACGTCCTTCACCGGAATGCCCGCGTCGCGGATGGCCTTTGCGGTACCGCCGGTCGAGAGGATTTCGGCGCCCGCCTTGGCCAGCGCCTGGGCGAAGGGAATAAGCCCGGTCTTGTCGGAGACCGAGATAAGGGCGCGGCGGACGGGAATAAGGGCGTGATCGGACATGAAGGAACTCTCCGGCAACTGATTGGCGCAGATAGAGCCGTGGCGGGTCAGGCGTCCAGTCCGCCGTTCGTCATAGCAGCGGGCAAGCACTCTGCTTGACGCTTATACAGAGTTTAGGAAATTTATCTCAAAAACATAAATTGACTAAACTCTGTATAAACATCAGGCTTGGTTCCCATGGACCCTATCCGCAATCCATTCGCGCCCGGTGCGGGATCGCCACCGCCGGAGCTTGCCGGGCGTAGCGCCGTGCGGGAACGCATGCGGCAATGCATCGGGCGTCTGCGCATCGGCCGGCCCGCCAAGAGCATGATGCTTATCGGTCTCCGTGGCGCCGGCAAGACCGTTCTGCTCTTTCAGATGCTGAAGGACGCGGAACGGGATGGCGCCATCACCATCCGGATCGAAGCACCCGAGGGCCGTTCCTTGCCGGCCTTGCTGGCGCCGCAGATCAGGCTCGTGTTGCTCAAGCTCAACCGCTGGTCGCAGGCGCAGGCCTATGCCGTGCGCGGATTGCGAGCCCTGGCCGGCTTCGCCGGCAAGCTGAAGGCAACCTATGGTGACATCGAAGTCGGGCTTGACTATGAGCCCGAGCCGGGTTTGGCGGATAATGGCGAACTCGAAGGTGATCTGGCCATGCTGCTGGAACAGGTCGGACGGGCCGCGCAGGCGGCCGACACGGCGGTGGCGATTTTCATCGACGAGCTGCAATACGTCAAAGAATCCGAGCTCGAAGCCCTTATTTCCGCCCTGCATCGCGTCTCCCAGCAGCAGTTGCCCATCACGCTCGTGGGTGCCGGCCTGCCGCAGCTGCGTGGCAAAATGGGGGAAGCCAAGACCTATGCAGAACGCATGTTCGAATTTCCCGAGATAGGCTCGCTTTCTCCGTCCGACGCGCGGGCGGCCATCGTCATTCCGATCGAAAACGAAGGCGAGAGGATTGAGGATGATGCTGTGGCGCTCATCATCGAACAGACACAGGGCTATCCCTATTTCCTTCAGGAATGGGGCAAGCACGCCTGGGATGACGCGGCGCGCAGCCCAATCAGCGCGGCGGATGTACGCAATGCTACGCAGCAAGCCGTCGTGACGCTCGACGAAAGTTTTTTCCGTGTGCGGTTCGACCGCCTGACGCCGAAGGAAAAAGCTTATCTGCGGGCTATGGCGGCGCTCGGGCCGGGTCCGCATCGGTCGGGCGATATTGCGGAAGCGTTGCATCGGCCGACGACGTCCCTGGGGCCGATCCGCAGCAGCCTGATCGCGAAAGGCATGATCTGGAGTCCGACGCATGGCGATACCGCTTTCACGGTGCCGCTGTTCGATGACTTCATGAAACGCGTCATGCCGATGGAGAAGACCGGTGACATCGCCGCAAGCGGCTGATCAGCGGCTGATCAGCGGCTGCGCGGGCGCGCCGTTTCTTCCAGCAGATCCAGCGTCCGGCCGATGATCTTCGCCTCGTCGAAATTCGCGCGCGCATAGGCCAGGCCGGCGTCTCCCATGCGGGCGCGCAGATCGGGATCGGCCGCAAGGTTTCGCAAGGCTGCCGCCAGCGATTCCGCATCGCGCGGCGGCACCAGAAACCCGGTCTCGCCCTCCGTCACCTGCTCGCGTGGGCCACGGATATCGGTCGCCACCACCGGCAGGCCGGTCAGCATGGCCTCGATCACCGACATCGGCAGGCCTTCGAAATGGCTCGGCAGGGTGAAGATATCGGCGGCGGCCAGCACATCGGCCGTATCCTCCCGGTAGCCCAGCCGGCGCAAGCGCGGCCCGAGGCCCGATTGGGCGAAATAGGCTTCCAGATCCTCGCCATGGTCCGAGGCCAGGCGTTCGCCCACCACCCACAATTCCGCCTCCGGCACGCTGTCCATCGCCGCCAGCAGTTCCGGATGGCCCTTGTGACGCACGAGGCGGGAGACGATGACGATCACCACCCGGTCTTCCGGCACGCCCAAGGACGCCCGGATACGGGCGCGGGCCTCCGGATTGGGGTGAAACTTCGCCGGGCTGCGGCCATTGCCGATGGCGATCGGTTTGCGTGCAATACCCAAACGCTTCGCGTCCCGTGCCTCCTCCTCGGAGACCGTCAGATACAGGTCCGTGATCTTGCCCGCGCTCCATTCCATGGCGAAGGAGGCGGCGCGGCGTGGCCAGGGGCTGGGCTGGTTGAACAGGAAGCCGTGGCAGGTATAGGCCACATGCGGCACGCCGGCTGCCTTCGCAGCCATCCGTCCCCAGAAGCCTGACAGCGGCATATGGGCATGGACCAGGTCCGGCTTCTCCGCCCGCAGCAGGGAGACGAGGGCGGCAAACCCCTGCGCCTGCGCGATGGGCGACGCGCTGCGCTTCAGCGGCAGCGGCATGATCCTGAAACCCTCTGCCCGCAGCGGCGCGAGAAGGGGACCGTCCGGGCAGGCACCGACCATCTCATGGCCGCGCGCGCGTCCCTCCCGCAGCAGCGGCGCCAGGAAGTGCCGCATCGCGAAGTCGGTATTGGTGAGTTCGATGATCTTCACGGGGAAAGCCCGGCGATCAGCCGACCTTGCTGATCGCCCATTTGATCTGCTGCGCGCTCGCCTCGTCGCCGCTCATGACGATCTGCTCGGTGCGCTTCGGCTCGGTGCCGCCCATATAGATGCTTTCTTCCAGGGCCATCGTCGCTCCTTCGGCGCGAAACCGCCAGCTCTGGCCGCTGGGCAGGCGCATCAGCACGGCCTCGCCGTCGCCCTGGAGGCTGGCCTGAACGGCCGGATGAAGATGGAAGCGCAGCGTGAAAGGTTGCGGCGTTTCGGCCTCCACCGCATCCTCGCCGCGAATATCCTCGCCGCTTTCCGCCATATAGAGGCGGCGGCGATGGATGGCGCCGAGATTCCGCAGCCAGCCGTCATGGCTCGCTTCCAGCCAATGCGCGCCATTGGCCTCCTGGCGCTGGGCCTCGACCTTGTCCGGCCGGCGTGCGCCGAAACCATCGGCCTTCACTTCGGCGGAACTGGTATCGGCAATCACCAGCGTCGAATGCGCAGCCGTCGCGCGCAGCGCATCGCGCCACTCGCTCAATGCCGCCGGGGCCGAGCCGCAATTGACGATAAGCCGGTCGCGGCCGACCGAGAGTTCGAAGGACAGCGTGCCAGCATGGGCATTCGTGTCCAGACCCGGCGGCGGCGGCGCGCCGGTATCCATGATCAGGATGCTGCGGCCGGCCTGAAGCCGGTGAAAGCCGCCATCGACCAGCTGACTGGGCGCGCGTGTCGGCCGCCCGGCCTGGGTCAGCACGAGGTCGACCAGGCTCGAGGTCTCTTCCTTGGTGCCGTTGAACAGCGCCAGGCCGCCGTCCCCATGCCGCAGCATGCGCAGCGCGGTGGCGAGCTTTTCGATGGACGGGCCCAGCGCCGGGGGCGGCGGCGCCTGCGCCGCCTGCAGCAGGGACCGGATTTCGGTCAGATCCTGCAAAGCGGTCAGATGCGTCGCCGGGCTGCGCTCGATCTGGCTGCCGTCGGGCAAAATCTGGCGGCCGAGTTCGGCCGGCAGGAAGCGCAGGGCGCGGGTGAGGAAGGAGCTTTGGTCCGGCAGCGCCACGGCCGCCGCGACCAGACCCTTCAGTGCGGTCAGCGCCCGCGCCTGACCTTCCTCCGCCGGCAAGGCCGCCGAAAGCGACCGCGCATCGGCGACAAGGCGGCCCATCAACTTTTGGCGAAATGCGTCATCCGCACTCGCCGCGAAGAAATCGTAGTGGCCGAGCCAGGCTGCGATTCGCGCGCCGGCGACATCCGGGCGTGACGCCACCGGGTCGGTATGGGCCGATGAAATCCATTCCGAGACGAGGCTGCGGGCGCGCTGACGGGCGGCGTCGGTGCCAAGCGCGCGCAGGTCGCGCAGCCAGGAAAAGGTGTGGGCGGCGGCCCGCAACGTGACGGAGCCGCTGCTGTCCGCCCAGGCACCCGGTTGCAGAAGCAACACGGAATTGCCAACCGTCAGCTCACCCTTCAGCAGTCGTGCGCCCAGGCTTGGGTCGCCGGGCCAAAGGTCGCGCACCGGCAGCGTCGGTGCGTCCGGCACGCGCGCCAGGCGTAGGCTGGGGAGTTTGGACAGGCTTTGCCGCGCGCCGCGCAGCCAGCCGCCACCGGGAGACTTACCGCTCATCGAACCATCCGGCGAAAGGCATTTTGCGTCCGTCGGGAAAGGCGGAGAGCAATGATGCGAAAGGGCTGAAGTCTCTGATAGCCATAAAACCTTCTAGACAGCGTGATGCCTGTTACACAAGCGTCAGAAAGCGTGATCGGTGGCTTGGCGCGGAAAGAGTGCTCAGGACAAGCGGTAGTCGCTCTCGGCCTCATAGACCGAACTTTCCTTTCCCAACTGCGAGCTGAACAGGGTGAAATGCTCGACTGAAAAGGGTTCCGCGCGGAACAGGTTATTGCCCTGCATGAAGCGGGTGATCTTGTCATTGGCCGGCTGATCCAGCCGCGCCAGCGTCACATGCGGGGTGAAGCGACGCCGTTCCGGCTCCAGCCCGGCACGCTGCAGGGCCGTCTCGACCTTCGTCTGCAGGTGATCGAGCTGGGGCGAGCGCTCGATACCGGCCCAAAGCGCCGTCACGCGTCCGGCCTTTTCGAAAACGCCGACGCCTGTCACCACAACGGGGAAGGCGCGACCCTTGATGGCATGCAGCGCGAGGTCGATTTCCTCGGCGCGCCAATTGGGCACCTCGCCGATGAAGCGCAGCGTCAGATGCATGTTTTCAGGCGATACCCAACGCGCGCCGGGCAGGCCGAAGGCGAATTGCGCCAGCCGTTCACGCAAGGGCCAGGGCAAATCCAGAGCGACAAAAAGTCTCATCCGCTCGATGCTCTCCTGGGCGCGTCCTTACCGACAACCGAATCGGGCCAGCGGGACCGATGTCGGCGGCAAGCCAGCCTAGCATTCCTGTCGCGGCGGCAGCGGTCAATACGCGCCTTCAAGGCCGCGATTGGCGTCCGGACTTCGTGAAGATGGCAGGCCTGCCAGGCCGTGCGATCGGCACCATCTTCCGGGCAACTCCAAAGGGAGCAGCCCGTGATGAAAAAAAGCAGAGCCCGCAGGTTTTCGGCAAAGCGGTCATCCTCGACGGGATGGTTGAGACCTTGTCTGGCGGCCGTGCTGCTTCTGGCGGCCGTCGGCAGTCCGACAGCGGCCGTCGCCGCGCCGGTGCCGGCCACGCCGCAGACGCCGGGGCCGGCCAGTCCGGTGCAGACACCACCCGCGCCCCAGCAGGGGACGCCCGGCATCGCCGGCCAAAAGCCGCATGACGGCGTCATCACGCCGCCGGCCGGCATAAGCCGGATGCCGGTCATCCGTCCGCGCGTGCCGACCAATACGCCGGTCATTCCCCCGGCCGGGAGTGCTGGCGGAAACGCGAATGTCATCCCTAAATAGCAGGAGGGATCAGGGCGTCTGCTGGCGGGTGAGCCTGATGTGCTCGGCGACCGGCGCGTGGTTCAGCAGCGCGGCCAGCAAGGTGCCACCCAGCGTATTGCCGGCCAGGGTCGGGATCAGAAACTTCATCAGATAGTCGCCAAGCGAGGCATGGCCGGAAAAGGTGAGGTAGGACGCCTCCACCGATCCCGCGACGATATGCGGGAAAGAGCAGACCGAAATCGTATAGGTCAGCAGGATGATGATGAAGGGCTGGGTGGAGCCCGATGCCGGCAGCAGCCAGACCATCAGGCCGATGATCCAGCCTGCGGCACCCGCCATGATGACGGTATGCCAGAAATCGCCGGGCATGGTCTTGGCCGCGATGGCGTTCATGGCCGCGACCGTATCGGGCGGCATGATGCCGTGCCGCGACAGCACGAAGCCAAAGAGCCAGGTCGCGAAGAGATTGAAGAACAGCACGATGCCCCAGACGCGCATGGTGCGGGCGAAGACCGGCCAGGTGCGTTCCGTCAGCGCCGGGATCAGGGCCGTCAGCGTCGTCTCCGTGAACAGCTGCTGGCGGCCGAGAATGACGATCAGGAAGCCAAGGGAATAGCCGAAACAGGCCACCAGAGGGCGCCAAGGCGCGTCCGGTAGCATGGATTGCAGGGTGGCCTGGGTGACGAAGGAAAAGCCGATGGACAGGCCCGCTGCCATGCCCGACCAGGCCAGCGAACTCGCCGAGCGCGAGATTTCCTCAATGCCCTGTTCGCGCACGATTTCATGAATGACGATGGCGCCCGGCGGGGCGCGGTCACCGGCCTGCTTTTGCTGCTTTTCGTCGAGATGGGGCGAGTCCGATCCCGCCTCGTTCTCGATATGGGGCGTCTGCTCGGTCTCGGGCGTCTGGTCGGTATCGCTCAAACTTTGAATCCTCCGCGGCCGTGTAGGGCCGTATGACCCGCGCGCGGCAAAGCTCCACGAAATCATGAAACAGGACTGTAACGAGAGGCCAGCGCCTCAGTTCCGTTCGACGGCGTCCTGGTGACGGGCGTCGATCGCGCGCAGCTTCGCCACATTGCGAATCTGGTCTTTGTAGCTGTGGCTGAAAATATGGCCGCCGCTGCCATCCGCTACAAAATACAGTGCGTCAGTATCGGCCGGATGCAGCACGGCCAGGATGGAGGCGATGCCGGGCGCGGCAATCGGCCCCGGCGGCAGGCCGGTATTGAGGTAGGTATTATAGGCCGAAGGCACCAGCAGATCGGCATGGGCCAATGGCCGGTCTATCTTACCCTGGCCGCCCGACAGGCCATAAATCACGGTCGGGTCCGCCTGGAGCTTCATGCCGAGGCGCAGCCGGTTGAGATAGACGGCGGCCACCATCGGGCGCTCGTCGGGCTTGGCCGTCTCCCGCTCCACGATGCTGGCCAGCGTGACGGCGTCGCCGGGGGAGGCAAGGGGCAGATTGGCAGCGCGGTTGGCCCAGGCCTCGGCCAGTGCCACATCCAGCGCGCGTTCCGCCCGCTTCAGCAGCAGCGCGCGCGGCGTGCCATACAGATAGTCGTAGGTATTGGGCAGGATCGCGCCTTCCGCCACCGGCGTGACTTGCCCGGTCATGGCCGGCGCTTGATCGATCAGCGCGCTGATCTCCTGGGCTGTCAGGCCCTCGGGGATGGTCAAGTGGTGCTCGACCTGCTTGCCGTGGCGCAGGATGGCGAAGACATCGGCAAGGCTGGCATGGGCCGGAAAGGCGAATTCCCCGGCATGAAGCGCACCGTCATTGTCCGTCAGGCTTTCCGCGATGCGGAAACTCAGCACGCCGTCGATCACGCCGCCATCATGCAGCGCGCGGCCGACGATTTCTGTGCGCCCATGCGGCACGACAAGGGTTGTGTTTTGGGAGAGTGGGCCAGGTCCATTCCAGACCTGGCCGACATAGCTCCGTCCTGCCTGCGCGACCGCAGCCAGAACCATCAGCGGCAAAAGCCACCGGGATAGTCGAGAGATGAGCGGCCGAGCCTTCACCCTGCGCTCAGACGACCTCGCGGAAGATCACGCTCGCATTCGTGCCGCCGAAGCCGAAGCTGTTCGACAGCGCGACCTTGATCGGCCGTTCCTGGGCCACTTTCGCCACGCGGTCGATAACGCTCGCGCGGCTCGGCTCTTCCAGGTTCAGTGTCGGCGGGGCCACGTTGTCGCGGATGGCGAGGATCGAGAACACAGCCTCGATCGCGCCGGCCGCACCCAGCAGATGCCCGGTCGCCGATTTGGTGGAGGACATGGCGAGCGTTTTCGCGTGGTCACCGAAGAAACGCTCGACCGCATCGAGTTCCAGATCATCGCCCAGCGGCGTCGATGTGCCGTGCGCGTTGACATACTGGATTTCGGACGGATCGACCCGGCCGTTCCGCAGCGCCGCCTTCATCGCCCGGAAAGCACCATCATGACCCTCGGCCGGAGCCGTGATGTGATGGGCGTCGCCGGACAGGCCATAGCCGCCGATTTCGGCATAGATCTTGGCGCCGCGCTTCTTCGCATGCTCGTATTCCTCGAGCACGAGAACGCCGGCGCCTTCGCCCATGACGAAGCCGTCGCGGTCCTTGTCCCAGGGACGGGAGGCGCGGGTCGGCTCGTCATTGAAGCTGGTCGACAGCGCACGGGATGCGCAGAAACCGCCGATGCCCAGAGCACAGACGGCTGCTTCCGCACCGCCGGCCACCATCACATCGGCATCGCCGAGCGAAATGAGGCGGGCGGCGTCGCCGATGGCGTGAACGCCGGTGGCGCAGGCGGTGACGGCCGAATGGTTGGGGCCTTTGAACCCGTAGCGGATCGAGACGTGACCCGACACAAGGTTGATCAGGGCGGAAGGAATGAAGAAGGGCGACAGCCGCTTCACCTTGCCTTCATGCACCTGCACCGAGGCTTCGTAGATGGATTGAAGGCCGCCGATGCCCGAGCCGATCATGACGCCGGTACCCCAGGCGTCTTCGTCGGTCTGCGGAACCCAGCCGGAATCTTCCACGGCTTCGATGGCCGCGACCATGCCGAGATGGATGAAGCGATCCATCTTCTTCATGTCCTTGACCGGGATCCATTCGGCCAGATCAAGGGCGCCATCGGCCTTTTTGCCGGCCGGGACTTCACCCGCAACCTTCGCCGGCACGTCGCTGGTGTCGAAGGACTGGATGGGTCCGAGGCCGGACTGGCCTTCGATGAGACGGCGCCAGACGTGCGGGACACCGATCCCCAAGGGGGATGCGATGCCCATGCCCGTGACGACGACCCGCCGCAATTCGGTGGTTCGTAAACCTGTCATGCGAGTTGGCGCGCCCTTAGGCGGCCTTCTGCTTCTCGATGTAGTCGATCGCGTCCTTGACGGTGCTGATCTTCTCAGCGGCGTCTTCGGGGATCTCAACGCTGAAGGCTTCCTCAAAAGCCATCACAAGCTCGACCGTGTCGAGGCTGTCGGCGCCAAGATCGTCGATGAAGGAGGCTTCGGGAGTCACCTTCGACTCCTCGACGCCCAAATGCTCCACAACGATCTTCTTCACCTTGTCGGCGACTTCGCTCATGGACCTCGGTACTCCTGCGTGACGGCTAGTGGTTTTCGATACCGCCCGGACCCGTCCGGGCGCCTGGCGTGTAATTCGCGCCGGCCCGGGGTTTGTGGCCCGGATTGCGGCGCGCTTAGCATGGTTTTGTCGGACCCGCCAACTGCACTGCGACAAGTATCCGCAGTACTGGCGCGATTGGCAACGCGTTACGGGAAACTTGCCCTGCAATTCAAGGGGCGAAACGCCCTAGATCATGGCCATTCCGCCGTTGATATGCAGAGTGGCGCCGGTGACCCAGGCTGCCTCCTCGGATGACAGATAGACGGCGGCGGCGGCGATATCCTCGGGCTTGCCCATGCGGCCGAGGGGAATCGACCCCAGCAGCCGGGACTTCTGGTCATCGCCCAGCACGTCGGTCATCGCCGTCTGCACGAAGCCGGGCGCGATGACGTTGACCGTCACGCCACGGCTGCCGACTTCCTGGGCCAGCGACTTCGACATGCCGATCATGCCCGCCTTGGCGGCCGAATAATTGACCTGACCGGCATTGCCAGTGACGCCGACGATGCTGGCGATATTGATGATGCGCCCGGCGCGGCGCTTCAGCATGCCGCGCAGATTGGCGCGGATCAGCCGGAAGGGGGCGGAGAGATCGACGTCCAGCACGCCCTGCCAATCGGCATCCTGCATGCGCATCGCCAGCCCGTCGCGGGTGAAGCCGGCGTTATTGACGAGGATGGACAGCGGACCCAGCGCGGCCTCGGCGGCGGTCACCAGCGCGTCCGCCGCTTCCGGCTGCCGCAGGTCGGCGGGGCAGACGGCGACACGGTCGCCGAGCTCGGCTGCGAGGGACTCGAGCGCCTCGCGGCGCGTTCCCGACAAGGCCACGGCGGCACCCTGCGCATGCAGGGCGCGGGCGATGGCACCACCGATACCGCCCGAGGCGCCGGTGACCAGCGCCGTCTTTCCGCTCAGATCAAACACGGGTTCTATCCCTTTAGGTTCGTGATCGCTGGATCAAAGCGACTTCAGGAAGGCTTCGATATCGGCGGGGGAGCCGATCGAGGTCGTGGTCGCGTCCGGCAGAATGCGGCGGACGAGGCCAGTCAGCACTTTGCCGGCGCCAAGCTCGACGAAATGCGTGACGCCCATCTCGGCCATGGCCAGCACGCTTTCGCGCCAGCGCACCATGCCCGTCACCTGCTCCACCAGAAGCTTGCGGATTTCGGCCGGATCGGTCGCCTTGCCGGCGGAAATATTGGAAATGACCGGCACGACCGGCGCTTTCAGGGTCGCGGCGGCCAGAGCCTCGGCCATCGCGTCGGCGGCGGGTGCCATCAGCGCACAATGAAAGGGGGCGGAGACGGGCAGCAGCATGGCGCGCTTGATGCCCCGCGCCTTGGAGATTTCGACCGCGCGTTCGACGGCCGCCTTGTGGCCGGAAATCACGACCTGACCGCCGCCATTGTCATTGGCCGGCTGCACGACCTGCGTCTTGCCGGTCTCGGGGTCCAGCGCCGCTTCGGCGCAGATGCTGTTGGCCTGTTCCAGATCGGTGCCGAGCAGGGCGGCCATGGCGCCCTCGCCGGGCGGCACGGCGCGCTGCATGGCGCTGCCGCGCAGACGCAGCAGTTGCGCCGTCTCGGCCACCGACAGGCTGCCGGCCGCCGCCAGCGCGCTGTATTCGCCAAGCGAGTGGCCAGCCACCATCGCGGCTGCCTGGGTCAGCTGCACGCCACCGTCCTGTTCGATAACCCGCAGCACCGCGAGCGACATCGCCATCAGCGCCGGCTGGGTGTTCTCGGTCATGGTCAGCTCATCGGCCGGCCCTTCGAACATCAGCTTGGAGAGGCGCTGCTTCAGGGTCTCATCGACCTCGGCGAGCACGTCACGGGCTGTGGTGAAGGCGGCCGTCAGATCCTGAGCCATGCCAACGAACTGGCTTCCCTGTCCGGGGAAGATGAATGCGCGAACGGCCATGGACTGTCCTTGAGGTGTGGGCCCCAGAGGGGGGCCGACGGAGATCAGCTTACGCCAGGATGATCGGCCGACGACGGCGCTGTAATGCGGCGGGGGGTTAGCCCGGTGTGTAACGCCGAGTCAATCTTCGTGAGCCGGTGGCGTCAAGCTGACCATAGGGTGACGCGCAATTGTCACCCCTTCCAACCGCCGAGTTTGCAGATATAGGCCCAATGTTCCGCGCTGACCGGGGCGACTGACAGGCGTGACAGACGGACGAGCGCGAGATCGGCCAAAGCCGGATCGGCCTTGATCGTCGCCAGCGAGACAGGACGCGGCATCGGCCCGACCGCTTCCATATCGACCGCCACCCAGTCGCCGGATTCTGCCGTCTTGTCCGGATAGTATTCGCGCGCAATTCGCACGATTCCAACGATCTCGCGTCCAATATTGGAGTGATAGAAGAACGCGAAATCGCCGGTCTTCATTGCCTTGAGATTGTTTTTTGCCTGATGGCTCCGCACGCCGGACCAGGGTTCGACCCGATTCTCGACCTGCTGGTCCCAGCTGAAGGCATCGGGCTCGCTTTTGATCAGCCAATAGGCGGTCATGGCCCCTGATCCTAGCCGACCCGCTGGCGATCTTTATAGACGGCCCGATAGGGCGTCACGGTCACGATCTGGAACAGACCGGCGGCGGCATAGGGGTCTTGCGCCGCGATTGCCTCAGCCGCCGCCTGGCTTTCGGCTTCGATGACGATCAGGCTGCCGATCGACTTGCCTTCGGCGTTCAGAAGCGGTCCGGCGATGACGAGTTGCGACACGAACCCGTCCAGATAGGCGAGATGCGTGTCCCGCGTCGCGGCGCGCAAAGCAAAGCTGTCGGGCTTGTCGAGATTATTGATGGCGAAAAGCATGGCCTGATCTGTCTCCTGTCTGGCGCATGCCAGTGTAGACGAGCTGATTACGGCTTCAAACCCGCGCCACGCTTCGCTATAGCGAGCCCGTGGACGCATTCAGCACATCGCTGCCCCGGACGCCGACGGCGCCAGGGGGCGGCAGCCTGCACCGCTTCGCCAATCCTGGCCAATTCCTGCGGCTTTCGGGCCGCATTTTGCCTTGGCTTGTGCCGATCGCCATCATCGTCACCGCCATCGGCCTGGTCTGGGGTTTTTTCTTCTCCCCGCCGGACTGGCAGCAGGGCGACACCGTCCGCATCATGTATGTGCATGTGCCCTCGGCCTGGCTCGCCTCTATGGGCTATGCCTCTCTGGGCCTTTGCGGTCTTCTGTCCATCGTCTGGCGCCATCCGCTGGCCGACCTGGCGGCCATGGAGATCGGCCCGGTCGGCGCGGTCTTCACCGCCGTTTGCCTGATCACCGGCAGCCTTTGGGGCAAGCCGACCTGGGGCGCCTGGTGGGTCTGGGACGCGCGGCTGACCTCTGTTTTGGTGCTGTTTTTTCTTTATCTCGGCCATATCGCGCTGATCCGCGCCTTCGATAACGAGCAGCGCGGCTTTCGCGCGGCGGCTATTCTGGCGCTGGTCGGGCTGGTCAATCTGCCCATCATCAAATTCAGCGTCGACTGGTGGAACACCCTGCACCAGCCGGACAGCATTCATATTTTCAGCCAGACGACGATGCCGGCCGCGATGCTGGACCCGCTGCTTGTCTCCGCACTCGGCTTCACGCTGCTGTTCGCGGCCATCGTCATCGCCCGGTTGCGCTCAGCCGTCATGGAACGCCGCATTCGCAGCCTGCTCTCCGCCCGTGCGCGATCGGCCGAGGAAAAAGCCACGGCATGACCGACGCGCCCTATATCATCGCCTCCTACGCCATCGTTCTGGTCGCGACCTTGGCCATGGGCCTGGCCGCCTGGATGCGCCATGCCAGCGCCCGGCGCCGTCTGGCGGCGGTTGAGGCGGCATCGCCCCGCGCCCGGCGTCGCGCCCGATGATGACGCGGAAGCGCCGCCGGCTTTGGCTTGTCGGCATCTGTCTGATTGCTTTTGGTAGCGCAACCGCGCTGACCCTGTCTGCGTTTTCCGGCGATATCGTCTATTTCATGCTGCCGGGCACGGTGCTGGCGAAGCATCCCGCGCCGGGCCGGGTTTTCCGTCTCGGCGGCCTCGTCGCACAGAACACGCTGCATGACCGGACGATCGACGGTCAGCCCGGTGTCGTCTTCGGCGTCACGGACGGCGCGGGCCATGTTGTCTCCGCCGAATTCGCGGGGCCCTTGCCCGATCTGTTCCGGGAGGGCCAGGGCATCGTCGCCGTGGGCTCGATGACCGCAGGCGGCATCTTCCACGCGACCGAGGTTCTGGCGAAGCATAGCGCGAGCTATATGCCGCCTGACGTCGAGGCCGCGCTGAAGAAGGATGGGTTATGGAATCCGGCCACCGGCAAGCCGCCGCCGGCAGCGGCCTTCAACGGCCTGGGCCAGATTTTAGCTGCCAAGGCGACCAGTGACTAAGGCTTATGCAAGATGATTCCTGAACTCGGCCATTTTGCCATTGCGCTGGCTACCGTCATCGCGCTTGCGCAGGGTATCGTCTCGATCTGGGGTGCGCATCGCGGCGATGCCCGTTTCATCGCCGCCGCGCCAGCGCTGGCATTGTCCCAGGCCCTGGCCGTGCTCTTCGCCTTTCTGGCGCTGGTCTGGTCGGGCATCGTCTCGGATTTCTCCGTCATCAATGTCGCGGAATATTCCAGCGCGCGGACGCCGCTTTTGTACAAAATCACCGGCACCTGGGGCAATCATGAGGGCTCAATCCTTCTCTGGTGTTTGATTTTGTCCGTGTGCGGCGCGGCGGTGGCCGGTTTCGGGCGAAATCTGCCCTCTGCCTTGCGGGCGCGGGTTATCGGCGTACTGGGCCTGGTCGCCTGCGGGTTCCTGCTGTTCACCTTGACGGCTTCCGATCCGCTCGGCCGCATCTGGCCGCCGCCGTCCGAGGGCCAGGGCGTCAATCCGCTGTTGCAGGATCCCGGCCTCGCCTTCCATCCACCCATTCTCTACTGCGGCTATGTCGGTTTCGCGGTCGCCTTCGCCTTCGCCGTCGCTTCCCTGCTGGAAGGCCGGGTCGACGCTGCCTGGGGCCGCTGGGTGCGCCCCTGGACGCTCGGTGCCTGGTGCCTGCTCACAGGCGGCATCGCGCTCGGCTCCTGGTGGAGCTATTACGAGCTGGGCTGGGGTGGCTATTGGTTCTGGGATCCGGTCGAGAACGCTTCCCTTCTGCCCTGGCTGACCGGCACGGCGCTGCTGCATTCCGCCATTGTCGTGGAAAAGCGCGAGGCGCTGAAGATCTGGTCGGTGCTGCTGGCCATCACCACGTTCTCGCTCAGTCTCGCCGGCACCTTCATGGTGCGGTCGGGCCTGCTCAATTCCGTCCATGCCTTCGCCAATGACCCGACGCGCGGCATCTTCATCCTGGTCTTGCTCGGCCTCGTCATCGGCGGGTCGCTGCTGCTGTTCGCCTGGCGCGCGCCGGTCTTGCAGCCGGCCGGGCTTTTCGCGCCGCTGTCGCGCGAAGGCGCGCTGGTGCTGAACAATATCCTGCTCTGCTCCATCATGGCGGTGGTTCTGGCCGGGACCATGTATCCGCCCTTCGTGCAGCTGATCTTCGATCAGCAGATCAGCGTCGGGCCGCCCTTCTTCATCTCGACCGTGGTGCCGCTGGCGGCACCCTTGATGGCGGCGATGGGTCTCGGCCCCGTTCTGTCCTGGAAACGCGCCGCCGTGGCGCCCGCCCTGCTGCGGCTGTGGTGGGCGGCGCTGGCGTCTCTGATCGTCGTGCTGGTCGGGTTTTACGGCCGGCTCGGCTGGGCGGCGGTGGGCTTCGGCGCGGCGCTTTGGATGGTGCTCTCGGCCCTGGCCGAAATCGCCGAGCGCTCGCAGCTGTTCCGCCTGCCGATCGGCACCGCCTGGGCGCGGTTGCGCGGCCTGCCGCGCGCCAGCTACGGCGCGGCCGTCGCCCATGCCGGCCTGGGCGTGGCCGTGGCGGGCATGGTCGGCATGACGCTCGCCAGCCACAGCATCATCCTCATGCATCCGGGCGACACCACGAAGGTCGGTCGCTACGACTGGCATCTTGTCTCATTGACCGATGGCCGCGGCAGCGACTTCACCTCCCGCATTGCCACGGTCGCCGTCACAAACGCGCGGAGCGGCGCGCCGGTGGCGACGCTGCGTCCCGCACGCCGCACCTTTCCCCTGCAACAGCAGACGACGACCGACGTGTCCATTAAGACGAACGGGTTCCGCGATCTCTATGTGGCGCTGGGCGATGAGCGGGACGGCGGTATCGTGCTGCGGATTAACGTGAACCCTCTGGCGCCGTGGATCTGGCTCGGCGCGTTGATCATGGCCTTCGGTGGCGGCCTTTCTCTCTCTGACCGGCGGTTGCGCATCGGCGCGCCGGTGCGGTTCGTCCGGCGCCAGCGCACGACCGCCGTGAAGGTGGCAGCGGAATGAGCGCGCAGATGTCCCAGAAATCCATGCTCGGCCGGCGCGTTATGCTTGGTGCGCCCTTGGTTGTGCTCGCGGCCGCCGGTGGCGGCTGGGCGCTGATGCTGCGGCGGATGGCGGGCGGCAATTTCGACCCGCATAGCCTGCCGAGCCAGCTGATCGGCAAGAAGGTGCCGGATTTCGATCTGCCCGGCCTGAACGGCGGCGCCGGCATCACGGGCGCCGAGTTGCAGAAGCCCGGCCGGACGATGCTGGTAAACTTCTTCGCCTCCTGGTGCATTCCCTGCCTGGAAGATGCGCCCATGCTGAACCAGCTCGCAAAAACCGGCCTGCCGATCTGGGGCATCACCTACAAGGACAAGCCGGCCGATACGGAGCAATTCCTCAGCCAGCACGGCAACCCCTTCGGCCGCATCGCGGTCGACCTGCCCGGCCGAGTCGCCATCAATTGGGGCCTCTATGGCGTGCCGGAAACCTATCTGATCGACGCATCCGGCATTGTTCATTGGCGCTATGCCGGCGCGCTGACGCAGCGCGTCATCGACGAGGATCTGACCCCGCTGCTGCATCGGTTGGGCGCATGAGGCGGCTCTGCTTCGCCGCTGGGCTGGCCATCCTTCTCCTTCAGGTGGCGCCCGCTTTCGCGGTCAGCGACCCGAGCGAACTGCTGGCCAATCCGGCGCTGGAAGCACGGGCGGAAGCCATTGGCAGTCATCTGCGCTGCCTTGTCTGCCAGAACGAAAGCATCGAGGCGAGTGACGCCGGTCTGGCAAAGGATATCCGCGCCATCATCCGCCAGCAGGTGGTGGCAGGGCGCAGCGACAAGCAGATCACAGCCTATATGGTGCAGCGCTACGGCACCTTCATTCTGCTGCGGCCGCCGTTCGAGCCGCTGACGGTGCTGCTCTGGGGCAGCCCGGTCATCGCCCTGCTGCTGGGGGCGGCCATCGCCTTTTTTGCCTTCCGCCGTCAGCGGCGCGAAGCGGCCGCATCGGCCCCGATACCCTTGTCGCCCGACGAACAGGCGAAGCTTGAGGCATTGCTCCGCTCATGATCTGGCTCAGCTTCGCAATTCTCTCCCTGGTCATCCTGTCGCCGGTCATCTGGGCGCAGCGCGGCGGTATCATGCGCGGGCGGCGGGAAAGCGCGCTGGCGCTGTATCGCGCGCAGCTGCGCGATGTCGCCGAGGACGCCGCGCGAGGCCGTTTCCAGCCGCGCGAGGAGGCCGAGGCGAAGCTTGAGATCGAGCGCCGCCTGCTGGCCGCCGGCAGTCTGGCGGAGGAGACCGTCACCGGCCGCACCGGCTTTAGCTGCCGTCTGGCACTGCTGGTTTTGGTGATTCCGGTTCTGGCGCTGGCGCTGTATCTGCCGCAGGGCGCACCTTTGCTGCCGGCGGCGCCGCTGGCGCCGCGCATCCAGGCGGCGCAGGCGCAGATGATGCAGGATCGCGCCATGCTGGCGATGTTGCAGACCAAAATCGCGACGCTGGATCCGAAAAGCGATCAGGCGCGGCAGGGCTATATCCTGCTCGGCAATCTGGAGGCCAATCTGGGCGATGCGATGGCCGCCGCCGATGCCTGGGGCCGCGCCCTGGCTATCCGTTACGATCCCAAACTCGCGAAGATGGAAGCCATGGCCAAGGCGGTCGTGCAGAAATCTGCCCAGGCGGCATCGGCATCCAACCCTTAGAGCGTTTCTAGTTGTCACTGAAACGGCGTCATTCCCGCGAAGGCGGGAATCTTCGTTCTTTGGCACTGCGACAAGGCTTAGAAGATGCCCGCTTTCGCGGGCATGACGGTTGGGGATGCGCGTTCAGGGGGGGGTTGGAATCCTTGCCTCACCGCTGGCAAATCATTCGGTATCGCTGCTCAGCGCGCCGGATGATCCCCGCCGCTGCGGCGAAATATCCAAATCATTGCGCTGCTCACAAAACAGCCAGACCTTGCCAGCGGCTTCGGTCGGTCTATGTCCTGTCTCATGACCCAGTCAGACCCCAAACCCGTTCCGCAGGATAACCCTCCGCCGCCGCAGGATACGCCGCCGGTGGACCCCAAGGCCGCCATGCCGAAAGAGTTCGGCGGACCGGCCGGGCCCGAGCCGACGCGCTTCGGCGACTGGGAAAAGAACGGCCGTTGTAGCGATTTCTGAGGGCCGTCAGGCGACCGCGGCGGTCTCGGCTTCCGCGTCCTTCAGCCAGATCGGGTTCTTCAGCCGCTGGATGAAGGCGGCGTGACGCTCCGCTTCCTCCGCGCCGACCAGAATGGGCCGCGACACGCGCCCGTCCTTTGCCTCATATTGAGCGATCTGGCCGCCGCTCTCATCGACCGCGAGGGACAGGCCGCGCTGGCGTCCGCCGGTCAGTTCGACATAGACCTCGGCCAGCAGCTTGCAGTCGAGCAGCGCGTTATGGGACGTGCGCTCGGACAGGTCGATGGCGAAGCGCCGGCACAGCGCGTCCAGGCTGTTCGGCATGCCCGGAAAGCGCAGCTTGGCCATGGCCAGGGTATCGACCATCCGATGCGCGCCCAGCGCCGGCAGACCGCACAGCGTCAGTTCGGCATTGAGAAAGCGGAAGTCGAAGGGCGCGTTATGGGCGACAAGCATTTCGTCCGCGCCCATGAAGGCCAGCATCTCTTCCGCGATCAGCTTGAAAACCTTGGCGTCCTTCAGATGCTCCAGCGTCATGCCGTGAATGCGGCTCGCGTCCTCCGGGATGTCGCGTTCGGGGTGGATGAGCCGGTGGAAGGTCACGCCCGTCGGCAGATCGTTGATAAGTTCCAGCGCCGCCACTTCAATGACGCGATGGCCGTCGCGCGGGTCCAGGCCCGTGGTCTCGGTATCGAAAAGGACTGAGCGGATCATCTCCGAAGCTCCTGAATAAGCCGGGCGATCCGGGCTTGGGCGTGGCGGCGGGACAGACCGGTGCGGACCAGCACATCGGCCCGCCGCCTTTTTTCCGAATCGGGCATCTGCCGCGCGATGATGGCCGCGATCTCGGCCTCCGTCATCCGTCCTCGACGGCGCAGGCGGGATTTCTGGTTTGCGGTGGAGGTCGAGACGACCAGGATCAGGTCGATATCCGCATTGCCGCCGGTTTCTAACAGAAGCGGAATATCCAGCACCACGATCCGCGCGCCCTGACGTCGCCAGCGCGCGAGGAAGGCGCGGCGGGCGTCGCGCACCAGCGGATGGATGATCCGTTCCAGGACGCGCCAGCCGGCCGGGTCCGCCATCAGCCGGGCCCGCAGCAGACGGCGGTCGACAGCGCCGTCACGGATGGTGCCGGGGAAAGCGGCTGCGATGGCCGGCACGGCAGCGCCCCCGCGCGCCTGCAGGCGATGCACTTCGACATCGGCATCGAACATCGGAATATGGGCGCGCTGGAACTGTCGGGCGGCGGTCGATTTGCCCATGCCGATGCCGCCGGTGAGGCCGATAACCTTCAAGCTGCGGCCGTCCTTGAGCTAGCGTCGGCGGCTGTTCTTATGGGCGGCGGGGCAGCAGGTCGCCAGCGACGAAGTCATACAGCGCGTCATCGACGACCGGCGTCACGCCGAACCAGGCCGTGAAGCCGGGAACGGCCTGATGCAGCAGCATGCCGAGGCCGGGGGCCGTCTTCAAGCCGCGTGTTTTCGCGTCCGTGATCAGCGGTGTTTCCAGCGGCACATAGACGATGTCGGAAATGGCGGTGGTTGGCGCGGCGCGGGTCAGGTCGAGCATCAGGTCGCCGTGGCCGGTCATGCCGAGCGAGGTCGTATTGACGATCAGCGCATGATCGCCGAGAGCCGCGTCGCGGGCGTCCCAGGCGATGGTGCGGCAGCCCGGCAGGGCCACCGCCAGGGCTTCCGCCCGTTCGGCCGTGCGGTTGGTCAGGGTTACGGCCACGCCGAGGGCGCGAAGTGCTGCCGCGATGGCCCGTGCGGCCCCACCCGCACCCAGCAGCAAGGCAGGCCCCGCCGCCGGATCGATACCGTGCTGCCGCAGATTTTCCAGAAAGCCGATTCCGTCCGTATTGCGTCCGGTGATGCGCCCGTCTTGGAAGACCAGCGTATTCACCGCGCCTGCGGCATGGGCGAAGGGGTCGACCGTATCGCAGACCGCGAAGGCCGCTTCCTTATGGGGAATCGTGACATTGGCGCCGGCGAAACCGGCCGCCACCAGGCCGCGCACGGCGGTCTGGAAATCCTCCGGCCGTACCGGCAGCGGCAGATAGGCGCCGTCGATACTGTGCCGGTTCAGCCAGAAGCCGTGCAGACGGGGTGAGCGGGAATGCGCGACCGGCCAGCCGATGACGCCGGCCAGCCGCGCTTGTCCTGAGAGGATCGCCATGAGCGGATGCAGCGCTCCCGGTCAGTCAGCGTGATCAGGCGTTGCCGGCCGGGGTCGCGGCGGCGGTGGCCTGGGCACGGCGATGCTGCCACAGCGCCAGGAAGTCGATCGGCCCCAGCAGAACGGGCGGGAAGCCGCCGTCGCGCGTCACATCGGCCAGGATATTGCGGGCGAAGGGGAACAGCAGGCGCGGGCCTTCCACCATCAGCACCGGCTCGACCTGATTGTCCGGAATGCCATTCAGCGTGAAGATGCCGGCATAGGAAAGTTCGGCCAGGAAGACGATCGGGCCGCCGTCGGCGACACCCGGCACGGCCGGCATATCGGCGGGCTTGGTGGCTTCCACGCGGGCGACCAGGGTCACTTCAAAGACCAGCTGGTCTTCGGCCAGACGCTTCACCTGCACGTCCAGATTGACGGCGACCTGCGGGGCGGAGCGCAGGACCGAGTAGATCGCGGGCGCGCCGGGCACTTCGAAGGAGAGATCCTTCACATATTGGGCATTGACCACCAAGGGGGCGGCAACGGGCTGGTTGGCGGCTGCTTCGGGAGCTTGCTGAGACATGGTTTTCTCTCTTGGTCAGGTCTGTGCTGCCCTAGCATCGGGCTGCGTCACGCGCCAGGGTGGGCGCGCTCAAACGGCATGTGAAACGATCGGTGCGACTTCACATCATCTGGCGGTGCCGGCCCCGGCATCGGGTTCGATGACAACCCACTCGCAATTGGTCACGCTGCGCCCGGTCATGGCGAGAATGAACCCCCAATGGCTGACCACCAGGGTCTCCGCGTGATCCGCGCGCGCGGCCATTTCGACGTGAAACTGCTCCGCGCGCCCCAGCGTCGCGCGCTCGCTCTCGGTTTCCGCCGGCCACCAGACATCCGGAACCTGGCCGAAATCATGCTCGGGCCAGGCTGTGGTGAGGTGAGAGACCGGCCGGCCGATATCGCAGGAATAGGCATAGCGTTCCCGCACCAAGGGGGAGATTTCGACCGGCAGGCCGAAGTGGCGCGCGAAGGGTGCGGCCGTCTGCATGGTGCGGGTATAGGGAGAGGCGATGATGCGGGTAATGCGCAGCCCGCCTAGGTCTTTGGCGGCGCTTTCCGCCTGCTCCACGCCCAGCGGCGTCAGCGGCGCATCCACGATACCAGGGTCGATACCGGTGGCCGCAAACCGGATGTTGAATTCACTTTGGCCATGGCGGATCAGAATCATGTTAACCTTATAGACGTCTTGAAGCCTGGAGACGCGAGGCGCTGTCGTGCCGTCGCTTGAACCGGTCTTTATCTGATGAAGCGAGAACGAGGTTTAGATTTAAGCTGAGCGAATCTCACATCATTGCGCTGTAGCGACCCGGACCATCCGGGCAGCCGGGAAGGCTGGACTTCTGTTCATATGCGCTTGGTTGCGGTGCAACGGGCAGCGGCCTATGTCTTCCTCCATTGGCATGGGTGCGGTCGTTGGGCCACACTCCAAGGTTGGGGTTTCATGAATTTTTCCGGTGGGTTTCCGGTCGATCTGATTTTGTTCGGCTTGATCGCGGCCTTTTTGGTCCTGCGGCTGAGGAGCATTCTTGGCCGCCGCACCGGCTTCGAGGGACGTGCCCGCCCGGCGGCACCAGCGGGACCGCGTCCCAATGCGGCCCCGCGTGACGCGCGCGGCCCGGTGATCGACGGACGGGCCGAGCCCGCGCCGCCGCGCCCGGTGCGCCCCTTGCCGGACCTCAATTCGCCCCTGGGCGAGCAGTTACGCCGCCTGCGTGGCGTCGATACCGGTTTCGATGCCGCCCGCTTTCTGGAAGCGGCCGAGAATACCTTCCGCACCATCGTCGCGGCTTTCGCGGCCGGTGACCGCGTGACGCTGCGCTCCCTGCTGACGGATGAGACCTATCGTGCCTTCGAGACGGCCATCGCCGCGCGGGAGACAGCAGGGGACACCCAGCGCACCGAGATCAAGGACATCACCACTGCTGCCATCGTCGCGGTGGAGCTGACGGGGACGGTCGCCGATATCACACTGCGCTTCGTCTCAGATCAGGTGAATCTGACGACGAACAAGGAAGGCCAGCCCATTGCCGGTGCCGACGCGCTGACCGAGATCACCGATCTTTGGACCTTCGAGCGCGATCTTTCGATGCGCGACCAGACCTGGCGCCTGGCCGCCGCCCGTAGCGCTTGAGGTTTTAGAACTTGAGGGTTCCGGTGCGGCGGATGAGACGAATGCGGGCGGCGCTGGCCAGTGTCTGTCTGGCCGGTGTTTCGCTGGCGGCCCTCGCAGGCTGCGCGGTTCCGACCGGCGCGACCGAGGGGCCAGCCACCCTGCAACCCGTCGCCATGGGGCAATTGCCCGGATGGCCCGCCGCCAAGCCGGCCGAGGCCTTGGCCGCCTTTGTCTCCAGCTGCCAGCGCATTCAGTATTTCCCGCCCGATCAGGCTTTGGGCGGATCGGGGATTGCGGCCCAGCTCGGCGGCAAGGCCGCCCTTTGGGGTGGCGTCTGCTCGGCCGCCAAAAGCGTGCCGCCGGCGGATAATTCCGGCGCCCGGACCTTCTTCCAGACCTATTTCCAGCCCTATCTGGTGACGCAGGGCGGCAGTTCCGCCGCCAAGATCACCGGCTATTACGAGCCGGAAGTGAAGGGCTCGGCGACGCAGGACGCGACAAACCAGACGCCTTTGCTGGGCCTGCCGTCCGACCTGGTGACCATCGATCTCGGCGCCTTCGATCCGGCCAAGGCTGGCCATATCGCCATCGGTCGTCTCAGCGGCAGTCAGGTCGTGCCTTATTACGATCGTTTCCAGATCGAAAACGGCGCGCTGAACCCCAATGATCTCGCGGTCGCTTGGGTCGCTGACCCGGTCGATGCGTTTTTTCTGCAAATCGAGGGCTCGGGCCGCATCGATCTGCCGGACGGCAGCATCATGCGCGTGACCTATGCCGGCAAGAACGGCCGCCCCTATGTGCCGATCGGCCGTATTCTGGTGCAGGAGAAGCTGCTGGCGGCGAATGACGTGACGGAGCAGAGCATCCGCGCCTGGCTGGAAGCCCACCCGGAACGCGCCCGCGCGATCATGGACAGCAATCCATCCTACGTCTTCTTTCGCACCGCCCCGCAATTGCCGGATGCCGCCGGGCCGCCGGGTGCGCTCGGTGTCAGCCTGACGCCGGGCAGTTCCATCGCCATCGACCGCCGCTATCTGCCGCTGGGCGCGCCGGTCTGGATGGTGACGACCGACCCTGTCACCCACGCGCCGCTGGAGCAGATGACGGTGGCGCAGGATCTGGGCTCGGCCATTACCGGACCGCTGCGCGCCGACCTGTTCTTCGGGTCGGGGGCGCAGGCGTCCGTCGGTGCCGGTGCGATGAACGCGACCGGGCAGCTTTATGTGCTGCTGCCACGCCCCTTGGCTTCCTCGGACTCGACGGCGACGCCGTCTTCCTGAGAGGCGGTTTCGCCGGTGGCGAGCGGCGGTTCGTCGAGGGCAGGAACCTGCGTCGGCGCGGCGCGGCCCGGGATGAAGGCGCTTTCCGTCTCGACGCCGGCGCGGCGGCGCATGCGGAACAGCGTGAAGCCTGACAGCACCGCCAGGAACAGCGCCAGGAAATAGAACAGCGCATTGGCGCCGGCATGGGTCATGACGACACCGGCCAGCAGCGGCCCGGCGCTGGCACCGACCGCCCAGGCGAAGAGCAGCCCACCGCTGGCCGCCACGTAATCCGACCGCGCGACACGGTCATTGGTCTGCCCGGCGCCGAGGCCATACAGCGGGGCGGTCACGCCGGCCAGCACGGCGCCCAGCGCGACCAGAACCCAGAAGGCCGAGCTGCCGAGCAGCGCGAAAAGCAGGCTGACGAGCACGGCCAGGCCCAGCGCCACGACGGTAATCGGCCGCCGGCCGTAGCGGTCTGCCGCCATGCCGACCGGATATTGCACCAGCAGGGCGGCGATCAGCGAGGCCGAGAGGAAGGTCGGGATCTGGCTCGCGGAAAAGCCGTGCCGCTCCAGATAGACCGGTGCCAGCGTATAGAAGGATCCGTTGACGAAGCCCGAGGACAGCACGCAGGTCGTGCCCATGGGGGAGATATTGAACAGCCGCATCAGGCCGATGCGTTTGCGCTCGCCCAGGGGCGGGTTGGAAACGGGGGTCAGCGCCATCGGCAGCAGGGCCGTTGCGAAGCCAACGCCGACCAGGATCAGCGAGCGGTCGGCGGTCTTCAGGCAGGCATAGGCCAGCGGCCCCAAAGCCGCGCCGCCCCAGGAGATCAGCAGATAAGCGCCGAAGGTGCGTCCGCGCGTCGCGTTATCCGTCTTGTCGTTCAGCCAGCTTTCCGCGACCAGGAACATGCCGGACATCTGCCAGCCCATGACCAGGCGCAGCGCCGTCCAGAGCATGGGGTCATGCGTCAGCGTCATCAGCAGCGCGCAATCGGCCGACAGCGCCAGGAAAACCGCGAAGGCGCGGATATGGCCCACTGCCCGCACCAGCCGCGCGCAGGTCAGCGTGCCGATCAGGAAGCCCACGAAATAGCCCGAGCCGACGAGGCCGATGGCATTGGCTTTCAGGCCATGCGCGGCGAGGTCGATGGGAATGAGCGTCGTCATCATCCCGAGCGCGACTTCCGCGATCAGGACACCGAGCAGGACGGGCACGATGGAGGCAAAACGGGCGGGCAAAAGCGGCTCCTGCGGCAGCGGACGGACAAGGCAAATGACGCCGGGATCGTGTCGGGCTTGCGGCAGAAATTTCTGTGACACTGCGGCCTTTCTGCAAAGGCCCTATGCATGGATGGGGCGGGGCCTGTCAGCGAAAATCCCGCGTCGGCACGCGCAGCCCCGGGCGCGTGCCGCTGTTGACGCTGCGATGGTCCGGACCGCCGCCATGTTTGGCTTCGTCGCCCCGTCCTGTTTGCAGGGGGAAATGATCGTCGCGAAGGCTGAGCCGGTCGAGCAACGGGGTCAGGTTTTCGACCTTGTCAGCGATGAGATGGATGACCTCGCCTTCCTTCTGCACGCGGCCATGAACGGCCAGCATGCGGGCGCCCAGGATGACCGGGCGGTTGGTCTCAAAAATATTGGGCCAGACGACGACATTGGCGAAACCCGTCTCATCCTCAATGGTCACGAAGATCACGCCCTTGGCCGAGCCGGGCCGCTGGCGCACCAGGATGAGGCCGGCCAGCGTCACGCGGCGACCGTCCCGCACCTGCCGCAGATCGGCGCAGGGACGCATGCCCCGGCGCGTGAGATCGCCGCGCATGAAGGAGACCGGATGCGCGCGGAGCGACAGGCCGGTGCTGCGGTAATCCTCCACCACCGCGCGGGGTTCGGTCATCGGGGTCAGCACGACCGTGGGTTCGCCTGCGCCCGCGGCGCGTTCCGCGAAAAGCGGCAGGCCGGCATCCGCGAGGCCGCGAATGGTCCAAAGCGCCTGCCGGCGGTCCAGCCCGACATCATGAAAGGCATCGGCGGCGGCCAGATGCTCCAGCGCGGTGCGGCTGAGCGCCGTGCGGTCGGCCAAGTCTTCAAGCGTGGCGAAGGGGCCAGCGTCGCGGACGGTGACAAGATGCGCCGCATCGGCATTGCCCAGGCCCTTGGCCATGCGCAGGCCGAGGCGCAGCGCATGGCGCGGCGCGTTGGTTGATTCCAGCGTGCAGTCCCAGCGTGACCGCAGGACCGAGACCGGGCGGATTTCGACGCCATGCGCCCGCGCATCCTCCACGATCTGCGCCGGGGCATAGAAGCCCATGGGCTGGCTGTTGAGCAGGGCGGCGGCAAAGACATCCGGGTGATGACACTTCATCCAGGCACTGGCATAGGCGATCAAGGCAAAACTTGCCGCGTGGCTTTCGGGAAAGCCGTAGGAGCCGAAACCTTCGATCTGGCGGATGGTGTTTTCTGCGAAGTCCTGCGGGTACTCCCGTTCCAGCATGCCCTGGATCAGCTTGTCGCGAAATTTGGACACACCGCCCGTGGTCTTGAAGGTTGCCATAGAGCGGCGCAGCTGGTCGGCTTCCGTCGGCGTGAATCCCGCGCAATGGATGGCAATCTGCATGGCCTGTTCCTGAAACAGCGGCACGCCCAGCGTCTTGCCCAGAACAGGTTGCAATGCGGGGAAGGGGACGAAGCATTTGTCCGGATTTTCGGCCCTTTCTTTCCGCCGCAACAGATAAGGATGCACCATATCGCCCTGAATGGGGCCCGGCCGCACGATCGCGACCTGAATGACGAGATCATAGAAGGTTTGCGGCCGCAGGCGCGGCAGCATGGACATCTGCGCCCGGCTTTCGATCTGGAACGTGCCGAGCGTATCGGCCTTGGAAATCATCGCATAGGTTGCGCGGTCCTCCTTGGGAATCGAATCGAGCGAAATCTTTCTGCCGTGATGCTCGTCCAGAAGCGCGAAGGCGCGGCGCATGCAACCCAGCATGCCCAGGCCCAGCACATCGACCTTCATGAATTGCAGCGCGTTTATATCGTCCTTGTCCCATTCGATGACCTGACGATCCTGCATTGCGGCCGGGGCGACAGGGACAAGATCGGCCAGCGTGTTTTCCGTCAGCACGAAGCCGCCGGGATGCGTGCCCAGCTGGCGGGGGAAATTGATCAGCTGTTTTGACAGTTCAAGCGTCAGGCGGATGCGATCATCCTGTGCATTGACATTGATGCCGGCGATCTCGTCATCCGTGATGCCCTCATTGGACCAGCCCCAGGTCTGGCCGGCCAGTGCCGCCGTCACATCCTCTGTCAGGCCCAGCGCTTTTCCGACATCGCGCACCGCGCCGCGCGTGCGATAGCGCATGACGGTGGCGCACAGCGCGGCCCTTTTCCGTCCGTAGTGTTTATAGACCCATTGAATGACGTCTTCGCGCTTCTCATGCTCGAAATCCACGTCGATATCGGGCGGTTCGTGCCGTGCGGCGGACAGAAAGCGTTCAAAGAGAAGATTGCTGTCGATAGGATCGATTTCGGTAATGCGCAGCACATAGCAGACGACGGAATTGGCGGCCGATCCGCGTCCCTGGCAGAGAATCTCCTGGCTGCGGGCATAACGGACGATTGTATGCACTGTCAGGAAATACGGTGCGTAGTCAAATTTCTTGATGAGTGCGAGTTCATGCTCGACCTGTTTGATGATGGCGTCAGACGCGCCCAGCGGGTAGCGGGATGGAATGCCTTCCGTCCAGACAAGCCGGGTGAGCGTGTCCTGCGCGCTTTCGCCCGGCACCGTCGTTTCGGTCGGATATTGGTATTTGATCTGTGTGAGGTCGAATGTTGCCGCCTTTGCCACGATTTCGCTATTGCGGATCGCTTCGGGATAGGCGCGCATCAGCCGCGCCATCTCCTGCGGCGGGCGCAGGTGACGGTCGGCATAGCGTTCCCGCAGGAAACCGACCTCGTCGATCTGCCGATGCGTGCGGATGGCCGTCACCACATCCTGCAAAACCCGGCGTTCGGGGGCGTGATACAGCACGTCGCCGGTCGCGATCAGCGGAATGCCGGCGGCGCGGCCCGCCGTCGCCAGGCGATGCAGCCGCGCGGCCTCGCCCGGCAGACGGCGTGGCGACAGGCTGAGATAGACGTCTTTCCCGAAACGCTGTCGCAGCCAGGCGAGATGATCCGGCATATCCGGCGCATCTGCCTCGGCCAGAGAGATCCCGATCAGCCCTTCGGCAAAATCGTCCAGGTCGGCTCGGTGCAGATGGCAGGTGCCGGCGCGCTCGGTCGCCTCGAACCCCCGCGCTTTCCCCTGCGTCAGCAACTGGCACAGATGCGACCAGCCGATGCGATCCTTTGGGTAGACGAGAAGGGAGGGGGCGTCGGTGAAATCCAGCCGGCAGCCGGGAATGAGCGTTATGCCGATCTTGGCATCCTTTGCCGCCAGATAGGCGCGCACCATGCCGGCGACGGTATTGCGGTCGGTCAGCGCAAGGGACGTGTAGCCTTGCGCCTTGGCGGCCGCGACCAGTTCCTCCACATGGCTTGCGCCACGCAGGAAGGAATAGTTCGACGTCACCTGAAGCTCGACATAGGCCATGGCGCGAGGCTACAGCATGTTCCTATTTTGTTCTATATAACTCTTGCGGCCTCTGCGCGGCCGCTCCAAGCTCCCTTTGGATTTGAGGGCAATGCAATGCTGGTCTTGGCGATTCTCTGGACGGCCTTTTTCGTGATCAATTTCAACGTCGCGATGATGCTGCCCCTGCTGCCCTTCATCCAACGCGATATCGGCCTGTCCGCGTCCGAGGCTGCGATGGTTCTGGCCGCATTTCCGGTCGTTGCCCTGGCCAGTAATCTTGCCCTGGGGCCGTTCATTGATCGGCTTGGCCGGAAGACATTCATCATGACGGGTGGCGCGGGCTGTGCCGTCGTGCTGACGGCGACAGCCCTATCGGGTTCGGCCTTTCCAATCATTGTGGGCCGCGCGGTCACAGGCCTCTTCATGCCTATGATCGGTGCCTCCGTCTTCGCGGCGATTGCCGACTACATCCCGGCGCCGAACCGAATCAGGGTGACAGCCTATGTCACGACAGCGGCGCCCGTCGCTTTCCTGATGGCGATGTCGATCGGGGTTTTCCTGGGTGGTCTGGTGGCGTGGCAGTTACCGCTGATCCTGCTGGCCTTTATTTGCCTCGTATTGGCCTTGGCCGCGTCCACGCTTCCCGCGACCGATCCGGCCGCTTTGGCCAAGGGGCCTGTGACGCGGCGGACCTATAAGGATCGGCTTCTGTCCTTGTCGCTGGATGCCAGCACCCGGCTTCTGCTGCCCGCCTATTTCTGCTGGGCGGCGGCGGTCGTGACCTTCATGGGCCTCTACCCAAGCTGGGTGATCCAGCATGGGCTGGCGAAGCACAGCGTTGGCACGATCGGCACCATGCTGCTGTTGGGCGAGATCGGCGGTCTGTTCGGCGCATTCCTGTCGAGCCGGCTGGGCCAGCTGTTTCGAAATCCCCTCGGCCTCTGCGCCACGGCCGCGATCGCCCTGGCCGTCGTCGTTCTCATTGTCCCCTTCGGGACAGGCCTGCCTTTCTTCCAGGCGGGCGCCTACGCCGCTTTTGCCTTCGGTCGTGATCTCATGATGGCCTTGATGCTTGGCGGCGCCATGCTGTTGGTCGGCGCCGCGCAGCGGGGCAGCCTCAATGCCATCCTCAATGCGCTTTATCAGACCGGAGCGGCCGTGGGCGGCATGGTGAGTGCCTGGCTCTATGCCTTCCGCGCAGATTTCATCGCCAATAGCGCTGTCGCCGCGCTGCTCTTCGTGCTGTCCGGCGTCATGCTCTGGAATATTACGCGCATCAAAACACCGGTTCCGGTGCATGTCTGAGCAACGAGAACGCATGGTTCATCACTGATCCTGGGCCATCTTCCCCCCGGTGCCGCACAGGCGGAGGGACGCTCACTTCAGGCTCGATGGCGTGGTCTATTTCAGCTTCGCGAACATCTGCGCGTCCTTGTTGGACTGCATGAGCATGGAGAAACTGGGGATGCTCTCAAAGCCCAGGCCGCGCGGCGGGCCGTCTTCCTCGTCCGGCGTGATCGCGGCATAGGCCGCCCCCGCGATCTTGTCCCATTTATTGCCAGCGAGCTTCTTCACTTCCAGATTGGCGACCGTCGTCTTCAAGACGATGCGGACGATCGCCTCCTTATGCGCGGGCGGCTTGGTCAGGCTGAGATTGCCAGCAATCATCTGCCAGCCATTGGCGAGCGCCCAGGCGGTGATTTCGTCCTGCGTCATGGATCAGGCTTCCGGTTTGATGAGCTTGTGCTGCTTCTTGCCCGCTGAGAGTTTCAGCGCGCCGTCGCGCAGATCGGCTGCCGTCACCATCTGCGCTTCTTCCGTGAAGGCCACGTCATTCAGCCGCGCGCCGCCGCCACGGATCAGGCGCCGCGCCTCGCCATTGGTCGCGGCCATGCCGGCCTGGACCAGAAGGGCGAAGGCGGGAATGCCGGCCGTCAGATCGGCTGCCGGCACGGTGACCGTGGGCAGCGTATCGACGGCGGCGCCTTCCTCGAAGGCCCGCCGTGCCGTCTCGGCGGCGGCTTCCGCCGCCGCGCGGCCATGGCAAAGGCTGGTCGCCTCGGTCGCCAGAATCTTCTTGGCCTCGTTGATCTCAGCGCCGCCCAGCGCTTCCAGCCGGGCGATCTCATCCAGCGGCAGATCGGTAAACAGCTTCAGAAAGCGGCCGACATCGGCGTCTTCCGTATTCCGCCAGAATTGCCAGTAGTCGAAGGGCGACAGGCGCTCGGCCGTCAGCCACATGGCGCCCTTGGCGGTTTTGCCCATCTTGGCGCCAGAGGCCGTGGTGATCAGCGGCGCGGTCAGGCCATAGACGGTCTTGGCATCGGTGCGGCGCACCAGATCGACGCCCGAGACGATGTTGCCCCATTGGTCGGACCCGCCCATCTGTAGATTGACGCCATAGCGGCGGTTCAGCTCCCGGAAATCGTAGCTTTGCAGGATGGAATAGTTGAACTCCAGGAAGGTCAGCCCCTGTTCGCGGTCCAGGCGGGACTTTACGCTGTCGAAGGCCAGCATGCGGCTGATGCTGAAATGCGGCCCGATTTCGCGCAGCAGTTCGATATAGCCGAGCTTGTCCAGCCAATCGGCGTTATTGGCCATAACGGCGTCGGCGGGGCCGTCGCCGAAGGTCAGGAAGGGTTCGATATTGCGGCGGATGCCGGCGATATTCTCGGCAATCGTCTCATCCGTCATCAGCTGCCGCGCTTCCTCGCGGAAGGAGGGGTCGCCGATCTTGGCGGTGCCGCCACCCAGCAGCGCCACGGTCTTGTGCCCATGCTTCTGCAGCAGGCGCAGCAGCATGATCTGCACCATATGGCCGACATGCAGGCTATTGCCGGTCGGATCGAAGCCGATATAACCCGCGACGGCATTGGCCAGCAGCGCCTCGTCCAGCGCCGCCTCGTCCGTGCATTGAAAGACAAAGCCGCGTGCCTTGGCTTCCGTCAGGAATCCGCTTTTCGTCATCGAGCCTATCCATGCGTAACTTAGAAGATCGGGGCCTTGGGCTAGCACGAGACAGGAGCGGGCGGAATGCTGCGTGTGATTGGTCTGATGAGCGGAACCTCCCTGGACGGGGTGGATGCCGCGTGGCTGGAGACCGATGGCGAGCAGGTGGGGGCTTTCGGACCCGCGTTGACGGTGCCGTATGAGCCGGCTTTGCGGGCGGCGATTCGCGAAATTCTGGACCGCGCGCCGCAGCTTGCCGCCGATGACCCGCAATTGCTGGCCGTCACCCGCCGGCTGACGGAAGTGCATGCGGACGCCGTGCGCGCGCTGGACGCACCCTATGACCTGATCGGCTTTCACGGCCAGACCATCCTGCATGACCCGAACCATAGGCGGACCTGGCAGATCGGCGACGCCGCCTGGCTGGCGCAGGCGCTCGGTGCCCCGGTCGCCTATGATTTCCGCTCGGCCGATGTTGCAGCAGGCGGGGAGGGCGCGCCCTTGGTGCCGCTGTTTCACGCGGGGCTTGCTGAGGCTTTGCCGAAGCCGCTGGCCATCCTCAATATCGGCGGCGTCTCCAACGTCACCTATCTCGGCGCGGATGGCCTGATTGCCGCCTGCGATACCGGACCGGGCAATGCGCTGCTCGATGATTGGGTGCGGCAGCACACGGGGCAGGCTTTCGACGCCGATGGCGCACTCGCGGCCAGCGGTAAAATCGATGAAAGCCTGCTCACCCGCTGGTTGAGCCATTCCTATTTCGAAAGGGAGCTTCCCAAATCTTTAGACAGGCTCTCGTTCCATGCATTGCTGGATGACATTCGCGGCATGTCTGCCGGTCACGGTGCCGCAACGCTTGCCGCTTTCACGGCGCGCGCCGTCGCCGCGACACGACTGCCGGAGGTGCCACAGCAATGGCTGATTACCGGCGGCGGCCGGCATAATCCGGCGATCATGGCGGCATTAAGACAAGCGCTGGGCGTTCCAGTAAACCCTGTCGAATCAGTGGGTTGGAATGGAGATTTTTTGGAGGCGCAGTGCTTCGCCTATCTCGCCATGCGGGTAAAACGCGGTCTGCCGTTGAGCCTGCCGATGACCACGGGGGTGCCACAACCCATGCAGGGCGGGCGTATCCAGCTATGATTTAATGTAATATCACGCATAAGTGAGTGTCATTGTCCGGCAATTAAAACTTTTTGAGCATGAATACCATGCAGATGCCGTCAGTTCTGTAACGCCGCGCCTAGTCGTATCTCCATCACAACAGAACGCGATGACTGAAACCCATCGCAGCTGCGATCCGTAACTGGATTAACGCAAACAGATTTGGAGCTTACGATGAAAACGATCCTGATGGCTGCAGTGGCTGCTGTGACGCTGGGTCTGACCGGTGCCGCGATGGCGAACGACGTTTCCGGCAAGAACCCGGCCGCCGGCCAGAACCAGCAGGTTGTCATGCCGAACCAGACGGCTGGCTACCTCGCCCGCAACGAGCAGGTTTCCCCGCAGCAGCGCCCCGCTTATCTGGCGCGTAACGGCGAAGTGATGCCAAGCCAGCGCCCGGCTTACCTGGCTCGTAACGAGCAGGTCTCGCCGCAGCAGCGCCCTGCCTACCTCGCCCGCAACAGCGTGGTGATGCCGAGCCAGCGCCCGACCTATCTGGCCCGCAATGACGAAGTGATGCCGAGCCAGCGTCCCGCTTACCTCGCCTAACCTTCGGAAGAGTTCGAAAGACTCTTCAAGAGCGTGTGAATTCTCAAGGGCCGGTCGCAAGACCGGCCTTTTTGTTTTGAGATCGGGCCGATTCCAGTGGCATATTTGTGACTGGGAGAAACGCCATGATCGACATGAGGCCGTACAGGACCTTGGGCGGCGGGCATCACGGATGGCTCAAAAGCCGCCACCATTTTTCGTTCGCCGATTACGAGGAGGCGGAGCGCGATTGCTGGGGCGCGCTGCGCGCCTGGAACGATAACGAAATCGCGCCGGGATCAGGCTTTCCGGCTCACCCGCATGCGAATGTCGATATCATCACCTATGTCCGTCAGGGCGCCATCATTCATGACGACAACCTGGGCAATCGCGTGCGGATGGAAGCCGGGTCCGTGCAGGTGCTAAGCGCCGGCAGCGGCATCCGCCATTCCGAATACAATGCCGAAGGCGTGCCAGCGCATCTGTTTCAGATCTGGATCAAACCGGAGCAGAGCGGCGGCCGTCCGGAATGGACCGGACTTCGCTTTCCCAATATCGACCGCGCCGGACAGTTCGTGGTCTTCGCCAGCGGCTGCCAGCAGGATCGTGACGCGGCACCGCTGCGCAGCGGTGCCCGCGTTCTGGGGGTGACGCTGTCAGCCGGCCAGAGCGTGGAATACCGACCCGACCCGAACCGGCATCTTTATCTTGTGCCGGCCAGCGGTTCGGTTCTGATCAATGGTGTTCACGCGGACGCGCGTGACGGCATTGCGGTCTCCGACGAGGACAGCCTGATTCTGACGGCGCTGGAGGATTGCGATATCGTTATGGTCGACGCGCCCTGACATGTCAGGCGATGGTCGCTTCGGCATTCAGAACAAGATTGTCGATCAGTCTGGTCTGTCCGAGATAGAGCGCGATGGAGGCCATAGCGGGTTCTTCGATCCGATCGCATTCGGAGAGATCGTCGAAATCGGCGACGCTGACATAGTCCAGCATGGCCAACGGCTCGCCGGCGATGACAGCGCGCATGACGGCGCGCAAAGACTCGGCTGATCGTTCACCTTGGTCGAACATCGTCTGGGCGGCCTGCAAGGCGCGGTAGAGTACCGGGGCTGCTTCGCGCTCAGCGTCGCTCAGATAGACATTGCGGCTGGACAAGGCCAATCCATCCGCCGCGCGGACGGTTTCGGCCACGATCATATCGACCGGCGAATCCAGATCGCGCATCAATTGACGGATGACGGCGCATTGCTGACCGTCCTTCTGCCCATAATAGGCGCGGTCGGGCTGCACGATATTCAGCAGCTTCATCAGAACTGTCGCGACGCCCGCGAAATGGCCGGGCCGGGAAGCCCCTTCCAGCACCGTGCCGATCGCGCCGACATCGATGCGCGTCGCGAAGCCCGCCTGATAGATGATCGCGGGCGTCGGCGCGAAGACAAGATCGACGCCGGCGTCGTCCAACAAGGCCAAATCGCGCGGCATATCGCGCGGATAGCGTTCCAGGTCTTCCTGCGCGCCGAATTGCATGGGATTGACGAAGATAGTGACGGCGACGGCACCGCATTCGGCTTTCGCGCGCTTGACGAGGCTTAAATGCCCGTCATGCAGAAAGCCCATTGTCGGCACCAGGCCCAGATACGGAATTTTGCGTCGTGCGGCGCGGAATTCTGCAATCGTCTCGATACACTGCATCGCTAGTCCAAAGCCGCGCGGTGGAGGAAGCGCCGAGGCAGCGCATGACGCCGCCCCGGCGGCGGCGACTATAGATAGCGATTGACGAGATTTTCCAGATATTCCTGACGGCCCGAACGCGGCATTGGGTTGATGCCCTTTTGGTCTACGACTTTGGCAAGGTCTTCCAGGCTGCGCTCGCCTTTCAGGATGGCCTGATTGTCCGGCGTCTGCCAGCCGCTGTAGCGGTCGGCGACGAATTGCGGCAGCACGCCGTCTTCGATCATCTCGGCGGCCATCAGCAGCGCGCGGGCGCAGACATCCATGCCGCCGACATGACCGATCAACAGATCGTCGGCCTCGAGTGACTGACGGCGGATCTTGGCGTCGAAATTGCAGCCGCCTGTTTTGAAACCGCCGCCCTTTAGCAGGTGATAGAAGCCGAGCGCCATGCCCGTCGGCTCGTTCGGGAATTGATCCGTATCCCAGCCGGACTGCCGATCGCCGCGATTGACGTCGAGCGAGCCCATGATGCCGAGTGCCACCGCAGTCGCGATCTCATGCTCGTAGGTATGACCGGCGAGTGTGGCGTGATTGTCCTCGATATTGACCTGGACTTCCTTTTCCAGGCCGAAGCGCTTCAGGAATCCGTAGACGGTTGCGACATCGTAATCATACTGATGCTTGGTCGGTTCCTGCGGCTTCGGCTCCACCAGAATGGCGCCCTTGAAGCCGATCTTGTGCTTGTAATCGACGACCATGGAGACGAAGCGGCCCAGTTGCTCGGTCTCCTGGCGCAGATCGGTGTTGAGCAGCGTCTCATAGCCCTCACGGCCGCCCCACAGCACGTAATTGGCGCCGTCCAGGCGCTTGGTCACGTCCATGGCGTGCTTCACCTGGCCGGCGGCATAGATGAAGACGTCCGGGTCTGGATTGGTGGCCGCACCCGCCATGAAGCGGCGATTGGAAAAGAGGTTCGCCGTACCCCACAGAACCTTCACCTTATCCGTCGCCATCTTCTCGGCAAAGATATCGGCAATCACATCAAGATTGCGGTTGCTCTCGGCCAGCGTGGCCCCCTCGGGCGCGACGTCACGGTCATGGAAGCAGAAGAAGGGCACGTCCAGCAGGCGGAACAGGTCGAAACCGACCTCGGCCTTGTGGCGGGCGAGCGCCATGTCGTCGGACCCGTGCATCCAGGGGCGCTGGAAGGTTTCGCCGCCGAAGGGATCGCCGCCCGGCCAGGCGAGCGAATGCCAATAGGCGATGGCGAAGCGCAGCTGCTCTTCCATGGTCTTGCCCAAAACGACGCGGTTCTTGTCGTACCAACGGAAGGCTAGCGGGTTGCGGCTGTCACGACCCTCGTAGCGAATGGGCTCTGCCTGGGTGAAAAAAGACGCATTTCCAGTCATGAACGATCCTCTTCTTGCGCGGCCCGTTCCGGGCCTTGTCCGGGATTGTTCATACCATTTCCGCCCCTATGGGCAACTGCGGCGGCGATGCCGCCCAGGCTGCTGGCGAGGTCGCTGGGGATGATGATGGTGGCGCCGCGATCCTTGTTCATTTCGTAGACGAGATTCATCTGCCGCAGTTGCAAGGCCACCGGATCGGAAGCGTAAATCAGGGCGGCTTCCCGCACCTTCTCGGCAATGGCGATTTCGGCGGAGGCCAGCGTCTCGCGCGCCTGCTTTTCGCGTTCAGCCTGGGCCTGCCGGCTCATCGCGTCCTGGAGGGACGAGGGGATGGCGATATCCTTGATCTCGACCGAAGTCACTTCCACGCCCCAGGCGCCGGTCTTGGTGCTGATGCTGACCCGCAATTCCTCGTCTGCCGTCTTGCGGTCGGACAGAAGCTGGGTGAGGTCGTGGCTGCCGATGGTCTCGCGCAGGCTGGTCTGGGCCACGCGCTCCACCGCCAGCCGGTAATGCTCGATTTCGGTGGCGGCGCGCATCGGGTCCACCACGCGCCAGAAGACGATGGCATCCATGGCGATGGAAACGGTGTCGCGCGTCAGAGCTTCCTCGGCGCGGATTTCCGTGGTGCGGATGCGCAGATCGACGACGGTCGCGATGCTTTCCAGGAAAGGCACGAGGGTGAAAAGGCCAGGGCCGCCAAGGCCGCGATAGCGGCCGAGGCGCAGGATAATGGCGCGGTTCCATTGGTCGGTCATCTTCAGCCAGGACGGGATGGTGACGGCGCCGAGCACGAGGATGACGGCCAGCGCGATGCCGAAGGCGGCGGCGCCGGTGGCTTTGACGATCAGCCCGGCTGCCACCAGCAGCAGAACGGAAAAGACATAGGCAATGGGCGGGGCGTTCATGCTCTCTCGTTCCTTGGCGGGGCCGGATCAGAGATAGCGGCTTTTGCCTGCCGTGATGCGTGACAAGGCCGTGTTGGGAACACTCATCACCTCAACCGGCGGCGTCGTTTGCGGCGTGAATGGATCCTCGGGTCAAGCCCGAGGATGACGATTTTTCGAGGAAATACCTAATTTTTTGCCACCCTCAGGCTTGACCCGAGGGTCCAGACGCTTTGAGCCAGCAACCCGATCAAATTAAGGGTGCGACTTTGGCCCCTTGGCACGTTGCGCCAGCCATTCCCGGACTTTTTCATGCGGAACCCCTCGACCGGCCTCTATCTCGGCTTCGGCGATGGCGTCACAGCGCCTTCTTTGCCGGTAGGCGGCGGGCGGCGGCTTCCCGCCAGGAGACCGGCAGCAGCGCCGTGAAGCGCGCGGCCATGCCGAACCACAACGGAAAAATCACCCTCGTCCGCTTGCGCCGGATACCGCGCAGCATCAGCCCGGCGGCGCGTTCCGCGCTCATGATGCCGGGCATGGGAAAATCGTTCACCGCTGTCATGGGCGAGGTGATGAAGCCTGGACACAGGCTGGTCAGCGCAATCCCTTGCATGCGGGCCGAGGGCGCGGCGCCCACCACCCAAGCGTCGACCGCCGCCTTGGACGCGCAATAGGCCGGCGCGCCGGGACCGGGAATGAAGGCCGCGATAGAGGCGACCACCGCGATCTGCCCCCGCACCCCGCGCGCGTCCGCCGGCTGCGCCGCCATCGCGCGCATCGCCGGCAGTACGGTATTGAACATCCCATCCAGATTGGTCGCGAAAATGGCCCGCGTCTGCGCCTCGCTCTCCATCGTGTCCGAGGTGCCGCCGGAAATGCCGGCATTGGCGATGACCAGATCGAGCGTGCCGGCGCCGCCGATCCAGTCCTCCATGCCAGTCGCGTCGGTGACCGAGAGCACGCGGGGTAGCGCCTCGCCGCCGCGCGACCGGCATTCCCGCGCCGTCTCCTCCAGCCGTTCGGCATCACGGCCGCCGAGATGCAGGGTCACGCCAGGCGCGGCCAAAGCCCACGCCAAAGCGCGGCCGATGCCAGAGGAAGCGCCGGTAATGAGGATCCGTCGAAACGCCATATCCGATCCTTTGACGACAGCTTGGATGGGCCCAAGCGGGATGTCGCCGCGGGTCTGTCTGCCGCGAAACCGCTTCTATCTGGCACGATCACACTCTAGAAGCACGCGGATGGAAGATAAGCAGACCCTGGCCTCGATGACCGGATTCGGTGCGGCCGCCAATACCCTGGGCGGTGACGGTGCCGCTATCGCCTGGGCCTGGGACATTCGCAGCGTCAATAGCAAGGGGCTGGAATTGCGCTTTCGCATGCCCTCCGGCTGGGACGCGGTGGAGGCCGAATTGCGGACGGTGCTGACCAAGCGCCTGCGGCGCGGCAGCATCAATGCCAATCTATCGGTCAAGGCCGAGGATCAGGGTGCGGCCGGTGTGGATGCCGAAGCGCTGGATCGCGTGCTGACACTGGCGCAGGCGGTCGCAAGCCGTATCCCCGGCGCGCCGCCGCCGCGCGCCGAATTGCTGCTGGGCCTGCCCGGCGTGCTGCGGGCCACCCAAAGCACTGGCCCGCTGGCGCCGACGCCCGAGCTGAAGGCGGCCATCGTCGCGGGCTTTGCCGAAGCGCTGGCGCAGCTGGAACGCGCGCGGCTGGAGGAGGGGGCCCGGCTTCATGCCGTGCTGATGGGTTTTCTGGACGATATCGCGCGCCTGCGGGCCGAGGCGGAGACGGCGGCCGAGGGGCAGCCCGCCTTGCAGCGCGCCCGCATGCTGGACAGCGTCCGCGCTTTGCTGGCCGAAGGCCTGACCCTGCCGGAAGAGCGCATCGCTCAGGAAGTGGCTCTGCTTGCCAGCCGGTCGGACGTGCGGGAGGAGCTGGACCGCCTCGCCAGCCATATCGACGCGGCGCGGGCGCTGCTGGCGGAAGGCACCCTGGTCGGCCGCAAACTGGATTTCCTGATGCAGGAATTCAATCGCGAAGCGAATACGCTTTGCAGCAAGTCGGCCTCGGTGCCCTTGACGGCAATCGGCCTCTCCCTCAAGGCCGTCATCGAACAGCTGCGCGAACAGGTTCAGAACGTCGAATGACCAAGACACACATGCCCGAGCCGCTCATCCGCCGCCGCGGCCTCTGCTTCGTCATCGCCGCACCCTCGGGCACCGGCAAAAGCAGCCTGACGCGCGCATTGCTGGCCGAGGAGCCCGATCTGGCGCTGTCCATCAGCATCACCACGCGCGGCCCCCGGCCGGGCGAGGTCGAGGGCAAGCATTACTATTTCCGCGCGAAGGACGAATTCGAGCAACTGCGCGAGACTGGCGGCCTGCTGGAATGGGCGCATGTCTTCGGCCGGGAGACGCTGTACGGCACGCCGCGTGAGCCGGTGGAGGCCGCCCTTTCGGCCGGTCGCGACATGGTCTTCACCATCGACTGGCAGGGTTTCCGCCAGATGCGCGAGGCCATCGGTCCCGATGTCGTCGGCGTCTTTCTGCTGCCGCCCTCGCTGGCTGAGCTCGAGCAGCGTCTGCGCCTGCGCGGCGAGGATAGCGAGGCCGAGATCGCCCGCCGCATGGCCTCGACGGCCGGCGAGATGGAGCATGCCGGCGAGTTTAATTACATCGTCATCAATCAAGATTTCGCCACGGCCCTGGCTGATCTGCGCGCCATTCTGCGCGCCGAGCAGCGGTCGACGGCCCGGCAGACGGGGCTGGACGATTTTACCAGCATGAGCGTCGCGTGAAGGCGGTTTCCATGAAAAGCTATTTGGCACTCGGCGCGGCGGCTTTGCTGGTGGTGTCCTGCGCTCCGCCCGGACGGGGCCTGCTGGCCGCCAAGCCGCCGAAGCCCTCGGCCGCGACCATCGCGGTGACGCAGGATCAGACAGGCCTTTTGCCGCTGGTGACGATCCCGGCCGGCACTTCGGCCGCCGACTATCTTTCGGCGCTGACCGGTGCGGTGCGCGATGCGGAAGCGGTGAAGCCCGATGTCGCGTTCGATATCGTCTCCACCGTGCCGCAGACCGGCACGCCGCTGACGCAGATCACGGCGGCCAAGGCGCTGACGGCACAGGCGGCGGAAGTGGCCGATACCGTGCAAGGCGCGGGCGTGCCGTCATCGCGCGTCACGCTGGGCGCGCTGGTCTCGGCCGACGCGCCGGCCGAACAGATCCGCGTCTACGTGCGTTAAGTCGCCGCCATAGCCTGCCGCAGCCGTTCCGCCGCGCGGGCGGCGTAGTCCGCGTCGATCTCGATCCCTATTCCGCGCGCGCCCAATTGCTCGGCCGCGACCAGGGTTGTGCCGGCCCCCAGAAAGGGGTCGAGCACGACGGGGTCTTCGATACCGGCCAGCTTGATGCAGCGCATCGGCAGTTCCACCGGAAAGCCAGCCGGATGGTCGAATTTCTGGGCGCGCGACTTCACAGTCTTATAGGGCAGATACCAGACATTGCCGGCGCAACGCCGGTCGCGGGCATGGCCCCAGCGCGCGATATTGGACTTGTCCTTGAACGGCACGCCGACCGCCAGGCGGTCCACCGCGACATGACCGTCCTTGGTGAAATGGTAGATGGATTCGTGATTGTTGTTCAGGAAGCGGCTGCTGGTGATGGGCTTGAAATGGCCGATTGTGTCATCACCGACGCTCAGCGACTTCACCCAGACGATATGGTTCTGCAACACCATCTCGCGCGTCATGGCGTCCGCGACATCGCTCGCGATCCAGGGGTCATTGCCGGTGCTGCCGACATTGAGGAAGAAGGAGCCGTCGGGTTTCAGCACGCGCTCGATGGCAAGGCCGACCTCAGCCATCCAGTCCAGATAGGTCTCGCGCGGCAGCTTGTCCTGATAGCTGCGATAGGCGATGCCGATATTGTACGGCGGCGAAGTGACGCAGATATCGACACTTTCGGGCGGCAGTTCGGCCAATGCAGTCAGACAGTCGGCCTGCAGGATGCGCTGCCGGCCGATGCTCCATTCCTGCGGTGCCTGCGGTTGATCCAGCATCGAGCTCAGCGGTCGGTTAGGCGGAATTCGATGCGGCGGTTGCGGGCCAGCGCCGTCGGGCTATTGCCCGGATCGATCGGCTGCGTGTCGCCGAAAGCGGCCGCAACCAGATGGTTCGCCGGCACGCCGTCCAGAATCAGTAGTTGCACCACCGCAATCGCGCGGGCCGAGGATAATTGCCAGTTGTCCTTGAATGGCCCGCCGGTGATGGGAATGCTGTCGGCATGTCCGTCCACGCGCAGGACCCAGGTAATATTGGCCGGAATTTCCTTGGCGATCGACTTGATGGCCTGGCCGATCTTATCGATCTGCACCTGACCGTCCGAGGTCAGATCAGCGCTGTTGGACGGAAACAGAACGTCGCTCTGAAAGACGAAGCGGTCGCCGACGATCTTGATATTGGGCTGGTTCTGCAAAACCTGCCGCAATTCACCGAAGAAATCGCTGCGGTAGCGCTGTAGTTCCTGCACTTTGGCGGCGAGCGCCAGATTGAGCTTTCGGCCGAGATCGGCGATCTGCGCGTCCTTGTCCCGACCCTGGGATTCCTGCAATTGCAGGGCGGCCGAAATCGCGTCCAGCTGGGCGCGAAGGGCGGTCATCTGCTGGGTGAGCAGCGCCAGTTGCGCATTGGCCGCGTCCGTCTGCTGCTTTTGCTGCGTCAGCGCCGTATCGCCAGCCGATACCTGTCCCGCCTGCTGCGCGATCTGCGCCTTATCCTGGGCAAGCTGCGTGGCGTCGGTCGCCAGACTGGCTTCCGCCGTCTTGGCGCGGGTCTCCATGGCCGCGAGTTGGCTCTGCAACTGCGTCACGCGCGTGGTGGAGCTGTCGCTGGTGCTTTTCGCGGCGGCAGCGGCGGCGCTTGCCTGGGCCAGTTGCGCCTGGTCCGCCTGCAGTTTTTGCTGGGTATCTGCCAAAGCCGCCCGCAGGGTCGCGAGCTGCGTCTGGGCGTCGGCCGTCGCCGATGTCTGCTGGGTCAGTTGGCCCTGCATGTCATTCAGGCGCGAACTGGCGGATTGCGACTGTTCGGTACTGTCGGAGAGCTGGGCGGCGAGCTTGTCGCGCTGGGCGGTCAGCGCCGTTACCTGCGCGCTGTCCTGGGACAGCTGCGCCTGTGCGGTCGCCAGCTGCTTCGCCAGCGCGTCGCGCGCGGTGGTGACGTCGCCCAGATCATGCGCGAGCCCCGCGACATTGTTCTGCAGGTCGGCGGCGCGGCCTTTCTCCAGCGACAGCATATCCGTCAGCTGCGCGATCTGCTGGTTCAGCCGTTCCAGTGCGCGGTCCTTGCTGGTGAGCGTGACCGACAGCAGCCCCTGCGCCAGCACGAAGACCAGCAGCACGAAGATCGTGACCATAAGCAGCGTGGACAGCGCATCCACATAACCCGGCCAGGCATCGAGACCGTTATTTTGGCGCCGGCGGCGGCCCGCCATGGCTCAGCGCGCTCCGTCGCCGAGGGCGGCGACCGTTCGCGCCAGCACGCGCAATTCGTTGCGCAGTTCCGAGGTCGTCTGAACGCGGCCCTGTTCGGATTCGGTGATCATGCGCTGCAGCGCATGTTCGATATTGCGGAGATGGGCATGGGCGATTTCGTCGGACGCGCGATTGTCGCGGGAATCGCCCAGCCGCTGCAAAGCCGGGGCCAGCGCCTGCTGGCTTTCGGCGATGCGCAGCATCAGCTGCTGATTGGCGCGCATGGTATCCGTGAAGGTATTCAGCCGGTCGGCCAGCGTGCCCAGCACCTGGGCGGTCTGTCCGCGACCTTCCTCGCCGCGCGCCAGAACCGTTTGCAGCCCTTCCATATTCTCAGCCGTCTGTTCCAGTAGCGCCTGCACATAGGCGGGCACATTGCCGCCTTCGCCTTCGCCGCCCAGCACGCCGGAGGACAGCCGGGTGAAGCCGGCCAGCCAGTCTTCCAGCTCGTTATAGAAGCGGTTCTGCGCCTGGCCCGCCTGAAGATCGAGGAAGCCCAGCACCAACGCGCCGGCAAGGCCGAACATGGAGGAGGAAAAGGCGGTGGACATGCCGGCCAGCGGCCCCGCCAGGCCCGATTTCAGCTGGTCGAAGACCGCGTTGATATCGCCCGAGCCCACGCTCATGCCCTGGATGACGTCGGCGACCGCGCTGACGGTGCGCAGCAGGCCCCAGAAGGTGCCGAGCAGACCGAGGAAGATCATCAATGCCGTGGCGTAGCGCGAGATTTCTCGGCTTTCGTCCAGTCGGCTGCCGATGCCGTCCAGCAGGCTGCGCATGGCCTGGGCCGAGATGGAGACGCGGCTTTCGCGCCCCGTGGCATCCGCGCGGGCGGCCAGCATGCGGGCCATGGGGGCAAGGAGCTTCGGCGGCGTGATGCCCGTCAGCTTCTGGCGGGTGCGCTGATAATCGCCGACCCAGCGCACTTCGGGTTCCAGCCGCAGCACCTGCCGCAGATTCCAGATCACGCCCAGCAGCATCACGAAAAAGATGAAGCTGTTCAGCGCCGGATTGCTGGCGAAGAAGATCTTGATCTTCGGGATCAGGAAGATCCCGACCGCGATGACGGCGGCCAGGAAGATCAGCATGCGAATGAGGTAGGTGGTCGGCCGTGTCATGGAGGCGAGGACCTGCTCACGGTGAGGATGGGGAAGCACTATGCCCGGTGGCGGGCGGCATGGCGATGAGATCGACGCGCTCGGTGGGCGCATTGCCGGCATTGCCGCCAGAATTGCCCAGCGCCAGCAGGCGGATATGGATCGGGTCGACGCCGGCGTCCTGTAGGGCGGCTGCCACGCCCTGGGCCCGCATCAGCGCCAGGCGGCGCGGGGTGGACGGGTCATCGTCGCCCTTCGGCTGGCTGGCATAGGCACGCACGACATACAGCACGCTGGTGCCGTGACGGGTCACGAAATCCCGGATCAGGGCCGGAACGGCGCCGGAAGCGTCGGTGTCCTGGCCCGTATAGGGCAGCGTCAGCAGGTCAGCGCCCGGCGGCAGACTATTCTGGCTGGAGGCCGGCGTCTTGATCGGGGCCGGCGCGGGGGCGGCGGGCGCGACTGGCGGTTTTGGTGCCGTGACCGGAGGTGCGGCAGGCTGAGGGGCAGCTGCTACCGGTGCCGGTGTCGCGGGGGAAAGGTCGGCCGGTGGCGGTGCTTCGCTCGGCGGAGGCGGGACGGGCACGGGTGCGGCAGGCGAAGCGGCGCTCGGTGCAACCTTCGGCGGCTTGGGTTTTTTGGGTGCGGGCGTTTCGACGGTGATCTTGGGCGGGGCCGGCATGGCCGGGATGGCCCCCGGCAGAACCGGTACGGCTTCGAACGAACTGCCGAGATTCGCGCGGTTCTCGGTCTTGGTCGCGGCCGGCGGCAGAATGACGGCCGGCTTGGCGCCAGCCTCGGGCTTGGCCGGGGCGGGGGGCGGTGTGGCCGGCAAAGGCGGCGTTGTGCCGGCGGCCGTGCCTTCGGGCGCCGAATGGGTTTTATGGCCCGTACTGGCCGTGTGATGGCGCGGCCGATGCCAGACGCGATGGCTCGGCGTCGCGGGCGAGGCGCCTTGGGCCGGCGGCGGCGCAGGCAGGCTGGGGCTACCCAGCTTGTTCAACGCGTTAGGGTCGACCGTCACCTGTGCAGCCGCCTGAACGGCTGCCGGCAAGGGTGCGGCCAGGACGAGAGTGGCGAACAGGAAAGGGCGTGTGCGGCGCATGTCCCCAGCGGTCTACGGTAGTTTCATCCTGACGGGGAGGGGGGTGCGTGGCGCTGCGTTCGATTTCGGCATAGGTTGATGATGAAAGTCCACATCCGCCCCGAGTCACACCGGGGCGGAAATGAGTCGTGGGACGTTCGAGGGAGGACTGCCGAACATGGTGACACTCAATCGGGAAGCCGATCAGGCCTTGGCCGTGCAGTCCGGCTCGAAGCTGGGTGCGGTCATCCGCGTCACCAGCGGCAATTTCCTCGAAATGTATGATTTCATGATCTTCGCCTATTACGCGCCCTATATCGGCCGGGCGTTTTTTCCAGCGAAAAGCGATTTTGCATCCCTGATGCTGACGCTGGGAACCTTCGGCGTCGGCTTCCTCATGCGCCCCTTGGGGGCCATCATCCTCGGCGCCTATATCGACCATCACGGGCGGCGGAAGGGTTTGATCCTGACCCTGTTTCTGATGGCGATCGGTCTGCTGATGGTGGCGGTAACGCCCAGTTTTGAAACGATCGGCATCGCCGCCCCCCTGATCGTCATCCTGGGCAGGCTCGTCCAGGGCCTGTCGGCCGGGGTCGAGCTCGGCGGCGTCTCCGTCTACCTGGCCGAAATCGCGCCGCCGAACCGGAAAGGGTTTTTCTGCGCCTGGCAGTCCGGCAGCCAGCAGGTGGCGGTGGCCGTTGCGGCCATTATCGGCGTCGTGCTGAGCCTGGCTTTGCCTCTGGGCGCCTTGTCCGCCTGGGCATGGCGGATACCGCTGCTGCTCGGCTGCGCCATCATTCCCTTCCTATTCTTCCTGCGCAGCTCGTTGCAGGAGACGGAGGCCTTCGCCCGGCGCCGTCACCGCCCCAGCATGGGCGAGATCTGGACATCGGTCGCGGCGCAATGGCCGATGATCCTGGTCGGCATGATGCTGATCACCATGACGACGGTCAGCTTCTACTTGATCACCGCCTATACCCCGACCTTCGGCAAGCGCGAGCTGCATCTGAACGAGCTGGACGTCATGATCGTCACGCTCTGCATCGCCGTCTCCAATTTCATCTGGCTGCCGATTGGCGGCTATATTTCGGATATCTTTGGGCGGCGGCGGCCTTTGATCGCGGTCACGGTCCTGGCCATCGTAACGGCCTATCCCATCATGCTGTGGCTGACCCATTCCACCAGCTTCAGCCATCTGCTGGTGGCGGAGCTGTGGTTCTCCTTCATTTTCGGTATGTATAACGGAGCGGCGGTGCCGTTTCTGGTGGAGATCATGCCGGAAAAGGTCCGCACATCGGGCTTCTCGATCGCCTATAGCCTGGCGACGGCCATTTTCGGCGGCTTCACGCCGGCCACATGCACGATCCTGATTCATGCGACCGGCGATCGCGCCATGCCCGGCCTGTGGTTGTCCTTCGCGGCGGTCTTCGGCCTGGTCGCGACGGTGCTGGCGACCAGCGCCCATCGCCGGGCCGTGGCGGCCTGAAACGACAACGGCCGCCCGGTGAGGGGCGGCCGTTGTATCAGGCGAAACAAAACTTCGGGAAAATTCAGCCGCCGGCGGCGCTGACCCCGTCGGCCACGGCTTCCAGCAGCTTCGGATGCAGCGTCGGATTGGCGGCCACCAGGTCGTCGGCGATCTGGTCGCCGCCGCTCGGCGTCGTCACATAGCCGCCGGCCTCGCGCACGATCAGAATGCCCGCCGCGATATCCCAGGGCTTCACGCCGATTTCCCAGTAGCCGTCGAAACGGCCGGCCGCGACCCAGGCGAGGTCGAGCGAGGCGGCGCCGAAGCGGCGGATACCCGCCACCTGCGGCATCAGGGTGCTGAGCGTGCGGGCGAAGGACAGGCGCTGTCGCGGACTGGTCACCGCGAAGGGAATGCCGGTCGCGAAGACCGCCTGGGAGAAGTCGCGACGGGCGGCCACGCGCAGGCGGCGCTCGTTCACGAAAGCGCCCGAGCCCTTTTCGGCCCAGAACATCTCGTCCGTGCAGGGCGCGTAGATGAGACCGGCATTGATCTCGATCGTGCCATCCGGCAGGCGGCGCTCCAGCGCGATCGAAATCGCCCAATGCGGCATGCCGTGCAGGAAGTTGGTGGTGCCGTCCAAGGGGTCCACCACCCAGCGCCAGGTCCAGTTGTCGCCGCCCGAGGCGCCGGATTCTTCCATGAGGAAGGCATAGCCGGGGCGGGCTTTGGTCAGCTCCTGCTTGATCGTCGCTTCGGCCCGGATATCGGCCTGGGTGACGAAGTCGGACGGACCCTTGATGCTGACCTGCAACTGCTCGACTTCGCTGAAGTCGCGCAGAAGCTGCTTGGCCGCCTTTTGGGCGGCATTGGCCATAATGGTCAGATGGGCTGAGAGGCGTGCGGCCATGGGATTGTCAGACCGTCAGCTTTTCGCCCGCTCGACATAGGACGCGTCGTCGGTGCGCACCACGATGCGCTCCCCGGTCTCAATGAAGGGCGGAACCATGGTCTTCACGCCGTTGGACAGGATCGCCGGCTTGTAGGAGCTGGCGGCGGTCTGGCCCTTCACGACGGGATCGGCTTCGACGATTTCGAGAATGACGGAGGACGGCAGATGAATGCCGACGGCCTCGCCTTCGACCAGATCAAGCTCGACCTGCATATTGTCCTGCAGGAAGGCGACCGCATCGCCCAGCAGCTCGGCCGGGATCATCGTCTGCTCGTAGGTCTCCTTGTCCATGAGAACAAGATTGTCCCCATCGGTATAGGAGTAGATGTAATCTTTGTTATCGGTCATCAGGCGTTCGACCGTATCGGCGGTGCGCCAGCGCTCGTTCGTCTTGTTGCCGGTCTTCAGGTCGCGCATTTCGACCTGAATAAAAGCGCCGCCTTTGCCAGGGGTAATGATCTGCTGCTTCAGAACCGTCCAACGACGGCCTTCATGCTCGATCACCTGGCCGGCGCGGATAAGGTTCGCCTGCTGCTTCATCGGACTTCTCAATATCGTCGGGATTAGAGGCGGGGCTTGTAACCGCTCCGCCATCTCCGGGCAAGCTTGCGCGGGCTGCGCCCAGCCTATGGGTGATACCCGCGGGGTCGCGCACCGTGTTTTCGTCGTCCAGATAGCCGGGGCCGATCGGCACCTTGCCTTGGCCGCGGGGAATATCCAGCACATAGGTGGGCCAGGCGAGGCCGGTGACGCGGCCGCGCAGGGACCGCAGCAAAGCCTGGCCCTCGCTGATCGGCACATGGAAGCGCGCCGTGCCGGGCGCGGGGTCCAGCTGATGCAGGTAATAGGGTTTGACGCGGGATGCGATCATGGCCCGGAACAGGCCTTCCAGCGCCTCTGAGCTGTCATTGACGCCGCGCAACAGCACGGACTGGCCGAGCACCGGGATGCCACGGGTCTGCACCCGCCTGAGCGCCGCGCGGCCTGCGGGGGTGAATTCCCGCGCGTGATTGGCGTGGACCACCAGCCAGACGGCGCGGTCCACATCCAGCGCCTCGGCCATCGCCTCCGTCAGCCGGTCGGGTGTGGCCAACGGCAGGCGGGAATGGATGCGGATCGTCTCCACATGCGGGATCGCGGCCAGCCGCCGCATGATCGCCGCCATCCGGCGGGGCGACAGCATCAACGGGTCGCCGCCGGTCAGGATGACTTCCCGCAGTTCCGGATGCGCCGCGATGTAACCAAAGGCGGCGTCGAGCTGCGCTTCCGTCAGCAGGCCGCCATCCGGCCCTACATGCTCGCGCCGGAAGCAGAAGCGGCAATAGACCGGGCAGATCAGGAGCGGCTTCAGCAGCACGCGGTCGGCATAGCGGTGGACGATGCCGGGCAGTGGCGACAGCGCGTCATCACCGATCGGGTCGGGGTCTTCATGGGCGGCGGTGATGCGCTCATCGCCATGCGGCACGAATTGCCGGCCGATGGCGTCGTCCGGGCTTTCGATCAGCGCCGCGACATGCGCGGGTAGGGTGATCGCGTAGCGGGCGCCGACTTCGGTCAGCGCCGGGCGATCCGCTTCCGTCGCGAAACCCGCGCGGATCAGCCCGTCGATATCGCGGATCGTCTCGGCACCCATGGAATGATGGCCGCCTTACTCGCTTAACGGTACCAGGATGGACACGGCGGCCTGGGCCGCGATGCCCTCGCGCCGGCCGGCGAAGCCGAGTTTTTCCGTCGTCGTCGCCTTGACCGACATGCGGGAGGCGGGAACGCCCAACAGATCCGCCAGACGCGCGATCATGGCCGGCGCATGGGGCGTGATTTTCGGCTGCTCGCAGATCAGCGTGACATCGGCATTGACCAGAATACCGCCACGGGCGGCGATGCGCTCGGCGGCGTGGCGCAGGAAGCGGGCGCTGTCGGCGTCCTTCCACTTCATTTCCGACGGCGGGAAGTGGCGGCCGATATCGCCCTCGGCCAGCGCACCATAGATGGCGTCGCACAGCGCGTGGATGCCGACATCGGCGTCCGAATGTCCGGCTAGACCCTGTTCATGCGGCACGGTGACGCCGCACAGCACCAGCGGCCGCCCGGTTTCCAGCACATGCACGTCAAAACCCGTGCCGACACGGGTTGCGAGCGAAGGAAGGCCAGAAGTCGTCGTCATAGATCACCTTGGATTGCGGAGGCGGGGCTGCTGAGGGCGCAAACTCGTCTCTGACCGATTGCGCGTCAACCCGCTCGTGCTGTATCTGCACAATCTATGGGCAATCGAACGATTCCAGATCAATCAACGCCGATCCCGACGCTGTCCCCGATTGCCCTTGGCGGTCGTGGCAATCCGGTGATCGAGACGCCTGTTATCCTGGCACCGCTTTCGGGCGTGACGGACCTGCCGTTCCGCACGATGGCGCGCGACCTCGGCGCCGGCCTGGTGGTCTCCGAGATGATCGCCTCCTGGGCCATGGTGCGGGAAAATCAGGCAACTTTGCGCATGGCCAAGATCGCCGATGGCGGCGGCACGGGCGGCGCGCCCAATTCCATCCAGCTCGCGGGCTGCGACCCGCAGGCCATGGCCGAGGCGGCGCGTATCGCGGTCGGGCTGGGCGCCAATATCGTCGACATCAATTTCGGCTGTCCGGTGAAAAAGGTCGCGGTCGGCCAGATGGCCGGCTCGGCGCTCATGAAGGACGAGATCGGGGCCGCCCGCATCCTGGAAGCGACGGCCCGCGCCGTTGATGTGCCGGTGACGCTGAAGATGCGCATGGGCTGGGACCATAACAGCCTGAATGCGCCGCGCCTGGCCAAGATCGCGGAGGAAAGCGGCATCCGCATGCTGACCGTCCACGGCCGCACGCGGCAGATGTTCTATACCGGAACGGCCGATTGGGCCTTCATCCGGCAGGTGAAGGACGCGGTAAAACTGCCCGTCATCGCCAATGGCGATATCGTCGTCGAGGAAGACGCGGCGGAAGCCCTGCGCCAGTCCGGCGCGGACGGCGTGATGATCGGCCGTGGCTGCTACGGCCGGCCCTGGTTCCTGCATAATGTCGCGGAATATCTGGCGACCGGCGAGAAAATCCCCGAGCCGGGATTGGCCGAGCGGAAGCAGATATTGCTCACCCATTACGAGCTGATGCTCAGCCATTTCGGCGAGATTCCGGGCCTGCGCCTGGCCCGCAAGCATGTCGCCTGGTATTCGCGCGGCCTGCCGGGCTCGGCCGAATTCCGGTCCCAGATCATGCGCGCGGCCGACCGCGTGACCGCAATTGGCCTCATTCACGGCTTCCTTGACCCGCTGATCGAACGCGGGGTGGAAGCGCCGGCCCCCGATAAATCCGTGATGCTTGCCGAGGCAGCCTGATATGAGCGGTGTCACCAAAGCTGTCCGCCGCACGGTCCTTTCGGTCGTGCGGCGCAACCCCGTGCCGACGACCCAATTGCCGGAAGCGGTTTCCGTTCTGGCCGCGATGCCGGTCGCGGTTGTGGTTCTGTCGGAAGACAACCGCTTCACCTATGCCAATTCCGCCGCCGAGCAGTTTCTGGGCATTTCGTTTCCGCAGCTCGCCCAGATGTCTCTGGACGATATCCTGCCCGAGGACAGCCCGCTGTTCCTGATGGTGAACCAGCTGCGCACCGGCGCCAGTTCCATCGCGGATCACGATCTGTCCTTCGACGGCCCCCGGCTGAACAAGAAGGGCATCAGCGTTCAGGGCACGACGCTGGAGGAAACCGGCAGCGTTCTGCTGGTGCTTCAGGATGGCAATACCGTCCGCTCGCTGGACCGCCAGATTGCGGCGCGCAATGCGGCCCGCAGCATCACCGGCATGGCGGCGATCCTGGCGCATGAAATCAAGAACCCGCTCTCCGGCATTCGCGGCGCGGCGCAGCTGCTGGAAAGCAGCGTCGCCGAGGCGGATCAGGAATTGGCGGTGCTGATCCGCGACGAGGCCGACCGCATCCGCGCCCTTGTCGACCGCATGGAAGTCTTCGGCGAAAAGCCGGTCGCCATGGAAGCCGTGAATATCCATCGCGTGCTGGAGCATGTGCGGCGTCTGGCCCGCAGCGGCTTCGGCGATGGGCTGCGTTTTTCGGAAAGCTACGACCCCTCGCTGCCTTCGGTCTGGGGCAATCGCGACCAATTGGTGCAGGTTCTGCTCAATCTGGTGAAGAACGCGGCGGACGCGCTGATCGCGGGTGGGGCGGCGGAAAGCGAAATCACCCTCATCACCCGCTACCAGCACGGGCTGCGGCTCGCGAACCCCACCTCTGAATCGGATAATCGCGTGGAGCTGCCGCTGCTGGTGGTCGTGCGCGACAACGGGCCGGGAATCCCCGAGGATATCCGCCCGCATCTGTTCGAACCCTTCGTCAGCTCGAAACCATCCGGCCAAGGCCTGGGCCTCGCCCTTGTCGCGAAGATCATCGCTGACCATGGCGGTCTGATCGAAGTCGAAAGCCGCCCCGGACGCACGGAATTCCGGCTGCATCTGCCGATGCTCGCCGAGGAGGATGCCCAGTAATGACGCCGACCGTTCTGATTGCTGACGATGACCGGTCGATCCGGACTGTGCTGACCCAGGCGCTTGGCCGCTCGGGCTATCAGGTCCGCACCACCGGCAATGCCGCGACCCTGTGGCGCTGGGTGGAGGACGGGGAAGGCGATCTCGTCATCACCGACGTCATGATGCCGGATGAGAACGGGCTGGACCTGATCCCCCGCATCCGCCGCGTGCGGCCTGACCTGCGCGTCGTCGTCATGAGCGCGCAATCGACGCTGATGACGGCGGTGAAGGCGACCCAGCGCGGGGCTTTCGAATATCTGCCCAAGCCCTTCGACCTGCGTGAATTGCTGGCGGTGGTGGATCGGGCGCTGGCGGCGCCGACGGCACCCGTTGGCGAGCAGCCGCCCGCTGAGCCCAAGGACGCGGACGAGCGCCTGCCGCTGATCGGCCGCAGCGCCGCGATGCAGGAAATCTATCGCACCGTGGCGCGGCTCACGACCACCGACCTCACCGTCATGATCAATGGCGAATCAGGCACTGGCAAGGAGCTGGTCGCCCGCGCACTGCATGATTATGGGCGTCGTCGCGGCGGGCCTTTCGTCGCCATCAATATGGCGGCGATTCCACGCGAGCTGATCGAAAGCGAGCTCTTCGGCCATGAGCGCGGCGCCTTCACCGGCGCCACCAGCCGCAACCAGGGCCGTTTCGAGCAGGCCGCCGGCGGCACGCTGTTTCTGGATGAAATCGGCGACATGCCGCAGGAGGCGCAGACCCGCCTGCTGCGGGTGCTGCAGGAAGGCGAATTCACGGCCGTCGGCGGCCGCCAGCCGGTGCGCGCCAATGTCCGCATCATCGCGGCCACCCATCGCGATCTGCGCGCCGCCATCCGCCAGGGCCTGTTCCGCGAGGATCTGTTCTATCGCCTGAACGTCGTCCCCATTCGCCTGCCGCCGCTGCGCGAGCGGGTGGAGGATATTCCTCTGCTGGCCCGCCATTTCCTGGACAAAGCGCGGGGCGACGGCCTGCCCTTCAAGTCGCTGGACAGCGGCGCGGTCGACCGCCTGCGCGCCTATCGCTGGCCAGGCAATGTCCGCGAGCTTGAGAATATGATGCGCCGTCTGGCGGCGCTGCATGCCGAGGAGACGATCACGGCGGATGCGCTGGACCGGGAACTGACCGAAACGGCTGCCACGGTCGAGGATGCCAGCGGCGAGACCGCCGAACCGCTGGCCCGCGCCATGGAACGCCATATCAAGCAGTTTCTGGCGGCGCATGAGGAAGGCCTGGTCGGCAACGATATCTATGACCGCGTGATCGCGGAAGTGGAACGCCCGCTGATCCAGCTGACCTTGCTGGCGACACGCGGCAATCAGATCAAGGCTGCCGCCATGCTCGGTCTGAATCGCAATACGCTGCGCAAGAAGATCCGCGATCTGGAAGTGCCGGTCGTGCGCGGCGTCGCCTGAACGGCAGGGGACGGCCGCTTTGTCCAAGCGGCAGGAATTGGGCTAAACTCCGCCCATGCTGATCAGCAATACGCCTGCTACCATGCCTCTCGTCGGCGACGAGGGGCCCGTAAGCAAAAGATGGCCGCGCCTGCGGCTGGTTTTGCGCGTCGTCTTCGGCAAGACGGTCACTCTGCTTCTGGCGATGGTGGCGGTTCTGCTGGCGATCGGCTCCTTCGTCGTGCTGTCGGGCGGATCCTCGCTGGGCCTCAGCCACCGCGCCATCATCTCGCTCGTTCCGGCCAATTTCATCGTTCTGCTGCTGCTCGTCATCGCGGTCTCGGTGCGAGTCGTGCATGTCTATCTGGATCGCCGTCGCGGCCTGGCAGGCGCGCGCATGCAGGCGCAACTGGTGCTGCTGTTCAGCGTGGTGGCCGTCACGCCCACCATCGTCGTCGCGATTTTCGCGACCATCTTTTTTCAGCTCGGCATTCAGGCCTGGTTCAACGAACGCGTCAGCACGGCGCTCGATGAAAGCATGCAGGTGGCCCAAGGCTATCTGACCGAGCACAAGGACGAAATCCGCACCGACGCTTTCGCCATGGCGGATGACATGGCCCGTGCCGGCCCCTTCCTGACCAGTGACGCTTCCAATTTCGGCCAGTTCCTGGAAACCCAGGTCTCGCTGCGCGGTCTGACGGAGGCCGTGGTTTTCGAGCCCTCGACCGGGCAGGTTGTCGCCTCGGCCGGTTTTATGAACGGCATCGCGACAGGCCTGCCGCCGGCCTGGGCCATCGCCACCGCCCATAACGGCGATGTCGTGGTGCTGGGCTCCAAGGACGGCACGACCGTCAGCGGGCTGGTGCAGCTGGCCTCCACCCCGCCGCTGATGCTGCTGATCCAGAAGCCGGTCGATCCCTCGATCCTGGCGCATATGGCGAATACGGCGGCGGCCGTGCAGGCCTATCACCGGCTGCAATCGAACCGCCACAGCCTGCAAATCACCTTCGTCGTCATCTTCGCCATGGTGGCGCTGCTGGTGCTGTCCGCCTCCATCCTGGTCGGCCTCGTCTTCGCCAATCAGATCGCGCGGCCCGTCGGCCGTCTGATCCGCGCGGCCGAGCGCATCCGCTCGGGCGATCTGGCCGTCCGCCTGCCGGAAAGCCGGCGCGAAGATGAAGTCGCCGGTCTGACCCGCGCCTTCAACCGCATGACCGGACAGCTGGATGCCCAGCGTACGGAACTGATGCGCGCCTATAGCCAGATCGACGAGCGGCGGCGCTTTACCGAAGCGGTGCTGGGCGGGGTTTCCGCCGGCGTCATCGGGCTTGACCGCAATTGCCGGATCGAATTGCCCAACCGGGCCGCCTCCACCCTGCTGGATACGGATTTGATGGCGGCCCTCGGCCGTCCGCTGGAAGAGGTGGTGCCGGAATTCGCGGATCTGATCGAGACGGTGCGGGCAACACCGGACCGTCCGCGCCGAGCGGAAGTGGCCATCGGCGGCCCGGCCCAGCGCCGGCTGCTGAATGCGCGCCTCGGCGCCGAAATGACGGAAGACCGCGTCGACGGTTTCGTCATCACCTTCGATGACATCACCGAACTGGCCTCCGCCCAGCGCAAAGCCGCCTGGTCCGACGTCGCGCGGCGCATCGCGCATGAGATCAAGAATCCGCTGACGCCCATTCAGCTTTCGGCCGAGCGGCTGAAGCGGCGCTTCCTGAAGGAAATCCACTCGGACCCGGAAACATTCCAGCAATGCGCCGACACTATCGTGCGTCAGGTCGGCGATATCGGACGGATGGTGGACGAGTTCTCAGCTTTTGCGCGGATGCCGCAGCCCGTGATTCGGACCGAGGATGTGGGTCAGGTCGCGCGTGACGCACTGATGCTGCAACAGCATGCGCGGCCCGATATCCGCTTCACGGCTGACATTCCGGCCGGCGGCCTGACCGCGCGCCTGGACCAGCGGCTGATCGGCCAGGCTCTCACCAATCTTTTGCAGAATGCGGCGGATGCCATCGCAACCCGCGAGGGCGCCGGGGAAATCATTCTGACGGTGGCGCAGCAGGGGACCGAGGTTCATATCAGCGTCGCGGACGACGGCATCGGCCTGCCGGAGGCCGAGCGCAACCAATTGACCGAACCTTACGTGACGACGAAGGAGAAGGGGACCGGCCTCGGTCTCGCCATCGTCAAGAAGGTGATGGAAGATCACGACGGCAAGCTTATTTTAGAGGACCGGAAGCCCGGTCCTGGTGCCGTGGCAACCCTGGTTCTTCCGGCGGATACCAGACAAGATGCAGCCGAGCTGATCGTAGCGCGCGCTGATCGTGGCGAGGGATAATGGCGGCTGATATTCTGATCGTCGATGATGAGCCGGACATCCGGATGCTCATCGACGGCATTTTGCGTGACGAGGGCTATAATACCCGCCAGGCATCGAATGCTGACGAGGCGATAGCGTCTTTCCAGGGGCGTCGCCCCAGCATGGTCATTCTGGACATCTGGCTGCGCAATTCCCGCCTCGACGGTCTGGGCATTCTGGACGTGCTGTGCCGCGAAGAGCCCCGCGTACCGGTGATGATGATCTCCGGCCATGGCACGATCGAGACGGCGGTCACGGCGATCCAGAAGGGCGCCTATGACTTCATCGAAAAGCCCTTCAAGTCCGACCGCTTGCTGCTGATGGTCCGCCGTGCGCTGGAAGCGGCGCGTCTGGCGGCCGAAAATGCCGAGCTGAAGCTGCGCATCGGCGCCGAGAACAGCCTGCTGGGCGAAAGCGCGCCCATGCAGGCCTTGCGCGGCGCGATCGAGCGGGTGGCGCCGACAGGCAGCCGCGTGCTGATCAGCGGGCCGGCCGGCGTCGGCAAGGAAGTGGCCGCGCGCATGGTTCATGCGCTGTCCCGCCGGTCGGATCAGCCCTTCGTGGCGCTGAACTGCGCGACCCTCAATCCCGCGCGGTTCGAGGATGAGCTCTTCGGCGTCGAAGCGACGACCGGACCGGACCGCGAGCCGCGCCGGGCCGGCGTGCTGGAACGCGCCCATGGCGGCACGCTGCTGCTGGATGAAGTCGCCGACATGCCGCTGGAAACCCAGGGCAAGATCGTCCGCGCCTTGCAGGATCAGGCCTTTCAGCGGGTCGGCGGGTCGTCCCGCGTCAGCGTCGACGTGCGGGTGATCGCGACCACCAATCGCGATTTGCAGGCTGAGATTGCGTCCGGGCGGTTTCGCGAAGACCTCTATTACCGGCTGGCCGTGGTGCCCTTGCAGGTACCGGCCTTGCGACAGCGGCGCGAGGACGTGCCGATGCTGGCCGAGTATTTCCTGGCTCGCGCAGCGGAAAACGCGGGCATGGCGCCGCGTGAGCTGGCGCCCGACGCGGTGACGGCTTTGCAGGCCTATGACTGGCCCGGCAATGTCCGCCAGCTGCGCAATCTGATGGACTGGCTGCTGATCATGGCGCCGGGCAGCCCGGCCGATCCGATCCGCGCGGATGTGCTGCCGGCGGAAGTCGGCGCGCACGCGCCCAAGCTGCTGAGCATGGATTCGGGCGCGGATATGATGGGGCTGACCCTGCGTGAAGCGCGTGACCTGTTCGAAATCCAGTATCTCCAGGCCCAGCTTCTGCGCCTCGGCGGCAATATCAGCAAAACCGCCGCCTTCGTGGGCATGGAGCGCAGCGCGCTGCATCGGAAGCTGAAGCAGCTTGGCGTCACGATAGACGAGCGGAGCTAAGAGACTGCTTCGGCATTAAAACGTTTCAGGTTAAGGCTGGAGCGCTCTTTATCGTCGCCCCCGGACTTGTTCCGGGGGCCTACCCAGTGAAGCGCGATTCCGCCTAATTTTGAAACGCGTCAGTCCAAATTTCCGGGAATGGTCACGCCCAGGCGGCCTGCGGTTTCCTGAATATACTGCCAGGCGACGCGGCCGGACCGGCCGCCGCGCGTGACGGACCATTCCACCGCCCCGGCGCGCAGCGCCTCGGTCTCGATCGGCAGTTTCAGGGCGGCCGCATAGCCCTCGATCATGGCGAAGAAGGTCGGCTGGTCGCAGTTGTGGAAGCCGATCCAGAGGCCGAAACGGTCAGAGAGCGAGACCTTCTCCTCAACCGCTTCGCCAGGGTTGATGGCCGTCGCCCGCTCATTGTCGATCATGTCGCGCGCCATCAGATGCCGGCGATTGCTGGTGGCATAGAACAAAACATTGTCCGGCCGGCCTTCGATGCCGCCGTCCAGCACGGATTTCAGCGCCTTGTAGTCCGCGTCTTCCTTTTCGAAGGAGAGGTCGTCGCAGAGCACGACCGAGCGCTCGGGGCGGCCGCGCAGCAGGTTCAGCAGGTCCGGCAATGTCTTCAAATCATCACGGTGAATTTCGATGAGCTTGAAGGGACTGACGCCACCCGCGCGGCTCTGTGCCGCGACGGCGGCATGGGCGGCTTTGACGAGGGAGGATTTGCCCATGCCGCGCGCCCCCCACAGCATGGCGTTATTGGCCGGCAGGCCGCGCGCGAAGCGGGCCGTATTCTCCAGAATGATGCGCTTCTGATGATCGACGCCCTGAATGAGCCCGATGGGCAGGCGCGCGATATGCGGCACCGGCACCAGCCGCCGCTCTGCCGGCTGCCAAATGAAACCCTCGGCGACGGACAGGTCGAGCGGCGCGGGGGCGGCTGGGGCCAGCCGGTCCAGCGCATCGGCGATGCGGGTCAAGAGGTCGGTGAGCGAAACATCCATGGGGTATCCGTCCGAAACGAAACAGGGGCAGGGCGCGGGTGCGTGATCGCCAGCCCAACGCTTCTGCCTTGAAAGAGATAGGTAATTTCGAACAGGGCAGACCCCGGCTCGTGACAAGGCTTGACGGCGGGTCTGCGCGCCCTATGGTCCCGCGCACTTGGGCCTGAGGCCGCTTGCGGCGATCCTTCCAGAGCCCGTCACGCAGCCTATCGCCTTCACGCAGTAACCGAACCGGATGCCCCAATGCACCTGATTTCCCCGGCCTTCGCCCAGTCTCTCGGTGGCGGCACCTCGCTCGCGGGCCTGGCCCAGTTCGCGCCGCTGGTCCTGATCTTCGGCGTTTTCTATTTCATCCTGATCCGCCCGCAGCAGCAGAAGCAGAAGGCGCTCAAGGCCAGCCTCAACGCCATCAAGCGCGGCGACCGCGTTCTGACCGCCGGCGGCATTCTGGCCGTCGTGCAGAAGATCAAGGAAGGTTCGGACGAGGTCGAGGTCGAGATTGCGCCGAATGTTCGCGTCATGGTGATGCGCTCCACCATTTCTGCCATCATCAAGCCGGTGGCCGCCAATGACGTCAAGCCGGCCGTGACCCAGGCTTCCTGAGGCCCTTCACCGCTTCGCCATTAAAAAAGCCCGGGGTTTGCGCCCCGGGCTTTTTTGTTTCCCAAAGGGAAAGCTTAGCCGAGTTCGGCTTCGGCGAATTCGTAATTCGCCAGCTTGTCCAGGTAGTTGGTGACGTAATCCGGGCGGCGGTTGCGGAAATCTAGGTAGTAGCTGTGCTCCCAGACATCGAGGCCGAGCAGAACCTTGCCTTCGCCGGTGGCGAGCGGGCTGGAACCGTTCGGGGTCTTCGTCACCTTCAGCTTGCCGTCGGCGGCCAGAACCAGCCAGGCCCAGCCGGAGCCGAACTGCGTGGTGGCGGCGGTCTTGAAAGCGTCCTTGAAGGCCTGAACCGAGCCGAAATCAGTCGTGATCTTGGCTTCCAGCTTGCCCGGCAGGGCGCCGCCCTTGGGGGACAGGTTCTTCCAGAACAGGATGTGGTTCCAATGCTGGCCGGCATTGTTGAAGACCGGAGCCAGATCGGCCTTGCCATTGGCGAAGGCGACGATCTCTTCTAGGGACTTGCCCTGAAGGTCGGCGTTCTTCTCAACGAAGCCGTTCAGCGCGGTGACATAGGCCTGGTGGTGCTTGCCGTGATGCAGCTCCAGGGTTTCTTGGCACATGCCGGCCCCGGCGAGGGCCGAGACGTCATAGGGCAGTGCGGGAAGCTCGAAAGCCATGATGCGCTCCATTCGGTTTTTTGATCGGGTTGAGGGCCTGAGGGGTGAGCCTGAAGGCCCTGCGACACGGGCCACACCTTATGCCGCGCCCGGGCAGCGTCAACCCGTTGTGGCCTCGCAGATGCCGCGCTTTCACTGCTTCTTGCTTTCTACCGGTTGCCATTCGCCGAGCGGCGGTCCATCAGGCCGCGATGCTCTCTCCCCTTGGCTCCGCGCTGCGCCGGCATGACCCGGACCGTTTTCTGACCACGCTTTTCGCGCCCGCCGAGCGGCGGGAGGCGCTGATCACCCTCTTCGCCTTCAACCATGAACTGGCCCGTGCGCGGGAAGTGACCAGCCAGAGCCTGCTGGCGCTGATTCGCCTGCAATGGTGGCGGGAAGTGGTGGAGGGCGACGCCAAGCCGGGCGAAATCTCGACGCCGCTCTTCGATTTGGTCGCGGCCGGAACGGTGCAGCGCGACACGCTGCTCGGCATGATCGATGCGCGGGAGGCGGAGGTCGACGGCAATTTCGAGAGCTTGCAGGCCTGGCGGGATTGGCTGCTGGGCGGTGCCGGGGGCCTCGCGGTCGCGGCCGGGCAGGCGCTCGGGGTGACGGATCCGCAGATGCTGCACGGCTTGCGCCTGCGCGGGGCGGCCTATGGCGCCGCCGGCCTGCTGCGCAGCCGTTTCGCTTTGGCCCGGCAGAGTTTTGCGCCCTGGCCGATGGACTTGCTGGCAGAGCAGGGACTGATCCCGGAGGACGCGGCCGCGCGCCCGACCGATGCCGCCCTGGTGCCGGTGCTGTCGGCGCTGAAGGCCGAGGCCCATGCCTGGCTGAAGGACGCGCGGCTGGCGCCGCCGGTGCCGCGCGCTGCCCGCGCGGCTGGCCTGCCGGCGGTCCTCGCCGCGCGTGACCTGAAGCGCCCGCTGGATCAGGCGCCGGGACCGCGTGGTTTTGGCGACCGTTTTGCTGTCACGCGCGCCGCATTATTCGGCCGGCCTTAGACTGCATCCAGAAACGGCGAAATGGCGGCGATGAACCCGGCCGGGTCATCGACATGCAGCCAATGGCCGGCATTCTCCAGCACGGTGAAGCGCGCGGCGGGGAACAGCGCGCGAATCTCGGGCCTGGCATCCTCCGGCACGTAATGGGACCGGCCGCCGGTGATGAATAGCGCCGGCCCCGGATACTGACCGGCAACCGGCTCCCAGCCTTCTATCACCGGCATGGCCTCGGCCAGTTCCGACAGGCCGATACGCCAGCCATTGGGCTGGGCTGCGCCCAGCTTCAGGTTGAGAAGAAGGAAGGACCGGATCATCGCGTCCGGAATGCGGTCGGCGAGTGCCGCACTCGCCTCCGCTCGCGTCATGCCCGGCGTAATCGGTAGCGCCAGCATGGCGGCAGCCAGATCGGCATTGCCATGGACATAAAGGCGGGGCGCGATATCGGCGACGATCACGCTTTCCAGCAGGTCAGGCTGCGACAGGGCCAAGCGCATGGCGACCTTGCCGCCCATGGAATGACCCAGCAGCCGGCAGCGGTTGATGCCTATAGCGGCCAGCGTCTCGGCCACATCCTCGGCCATGGTGCCGTAGGAGGGGACCGGCCCATGCGGGCTCTCGCCATGATTGCGCAGGTCCATGGCAATCACCTGACGGCCGGCGGCCGCCAGGGTCTTCTGATGCTGGCCCCAGTTTCGGGCCGAACCGAACAATCCGTGCAGCAGGATCACGGGCGGGCGGCCGTCGGCCGCTTCACCCAGAACAATCGTTTTGAGCAGCATGGCCGGGTCAGTCCGCCACTTTCAGCATAACTTTGCCGATATGGCTGCGGCCTTCCATCAGCGCATGGGCGCGGGCGACGTCGGCCAGCGGAAACACGGTCTCGATCACCGGGGCGCAGCGGCCCTCGTTCAGCACCGGCCAGACGCGCTCGGCGAGGCCGCGGGCGATGGCGGCTTTCTCGGCCACCGTACGCGGGCGCAGGGTGGAGCCGGTGACCGTCAGTCGCTTGACCATGATCGGCTGTAGATCGACCTCGGCCATTTTGGCGCCTTGCAGGAAGGCGATGAAGACCAGCCGCCCGCCACGCTTGAGGGAGGCGATATTGCGTTCGAAATAGGGGGCACCGACGATGTCCAGAATGACATCGACGCCGCGATAGGCTGTCAGGCGTTTGATTTCATCCGCGAAATCGGCCGTGTGATAGTCGATGGCGGCATGCGCGCCCAGGCGTTCCACCGCACGGGCCTTGTCGGCACTGCCGACCGTCGTGAAGACCACGGCGCCGAATTCGGCGGCGAGCTGGATGGCGGTGATGCCGATGCCGCCCGATCCGCCATGGATCAGCACGCTTTCGCCGGCATGCAGGCCGCCCATCTGGAACAGATTGGCCCAGACCGTGAAATAATTCTCCGGCAGAGCCGCAGCCTGCACGGCGTTATAGCCTTCTGGCCAGGGCAGGGCCTGGGTCGCCGGCACGGCGCAGTATTCCGCATAGCCGCCGCCATTGGCCAGCGCGCAGACGCGGTCGCCGACCGCGAAGCCGGTCGTGCCTTCCCCGAGAGCCACGACGGTGCCGGCCACTTCCAGGCCCAGGATCGGGCTGGCATCGGCCGGCGGCGGATAGGCGCCCTGGCGCTGCAATACGTCCGGCCGGTTGATGCCGGCGGCTTCGACACGGATCAGGATATCGCCGGGGCGCAAGGCGGGCAGCGGCGCTTCGGCCAGCTGCATCACCTCGGGGCCGCCGGCGCCTTGGGTCAGGATCGCGCGCATGGTTTGCGGAAGGGTCATGGAGTGGGTCTCGTCCGTCTGAGGGTGGGGCCGGCCGGGATTGGACCTGTCGGGCAGGCAAATGCCTTCGGATCAGGTCAATTTAGTTAAAGCGCTGCCCTTCCGCCGCCAAGGCCAGGGCAGTAGTAAGGCCAACCTATCAGTCATGCGGCATTGCGCTATGGATCGCATGATGGGTTTCGGGAGCTTTTGCTGATGGCCGCTGGGCGGCGCAGTCTTTTGGGCGGATTGGCCGCCGGTCTTGCCGCGACGGCGATCCCGGAGGTTACGCGCGCCGCGACGCCGCAGCGCAAGGCGGACGACCGTATCGTCATGGGTGCGCTGTTTCCCTTGACCGGGCCGCTGGCGACGCTCGGCAATGAATGCTTGCGCGGCGTGCAACTGGCGACCGACCTCTGCAATGCCGGCGGCGGGCTCTTCGGCAAGCAGATCAATCTCGTGCAGGGCGATGCTGCCGACCCGGACCGTGCCGTCGCCGCCGCGCGCAGTATGATTTCCGACCAGCAGCCGGTTCTGATCTTCGGCACCGGCGACAGCGCGCTCAGCCTCGGTGCCAGTGAAGCGAGCGAAGGGTCGGGCGTACCCTATTGGGAACTCAGCGCGACCATGCCTTCGGTCACCACGCGCGGCTTCCACTATCTGCTGCGTATCTGCGACACCGAGAACGGCACCGCCGACCGCGCGCTGGAAGCGGCGCAACATCTGATCGCGCCCGCCCTTGGCCGAACCACCGAAACCCTGTCTGTAACCCTGCTCTATTCCGATGGCGCCAGCGGCATGGCGCTGCTGCCGCTGATCGCCGCCGCCGCCCAGCGGCGCGGCATGGCCGCGCCCATGACGATTGCCTATCAGTCCGAAGACGCCGATTTTACCGCCGTCACCGCGCGCCTTGCCGCCATGCAGCCGGATGTGCTGATCCATTTCGGCTCCAGCGAGGACGTGGTTCTGCTGCATGCGGCGCTGGCAAACCGGCGCTGGCGTCCGCGCGCCATGATCGGCGCATCCTCGCCCTATGGGTCACGCGATACCGCCATGATGGTGGGGCCGGCGATGGAAGGCACGCTCGCCATTGGCGTCGCGCCGTACAGCATCGACGCGCGCCTGGCCCCGGATGCGGCGATGGTCGCGACGCTGTATGAGCAGCAATTCGGGGCCGCGCCGCGTTCCGGCCTCAGCCTGTCGCATTTTGCCGGGGCGGGGCTGTGTTTCGATACGCTGCGCCTGGCCAAGACGACGGACAAGGACAAGGTGCTGGCCGTCGTGCAGGGGCTGGGTCTGGCTGAGGGCACGCTCGCCAACGGCTGGGGCGCTCTGTTCGGGCCAGGTGGCCAGAATCTGCGCGCCTTCACCTCGCTGGCGCAATGGCAGAATGGGCGGCTCGTCTCGCTGCTGCCCAAGGACGGTGCCTCGGGCCGCTTCCGTCTGAGGGTCTAACCGGCGATCGGTCGGCATCACGTTTCGCTGAAATGCGGCGCGTGCAGGCCCCCGATGGCGTTGGAAAAGCGGCGAAATCCCTAGCTGCTGTTCATCACAAACAGGGGTGTTCGTCATGCTGAAATGGGCGATCATTTTCGCGATCGTTGCCATCATCGCCGCAGCGCTGGGCTTTACCGGCGTTGCAGGCGCGGCGGCTGCCATCGCGAAGCTATTGTTCTTCGTCTTCCTGGTTATCTTTCTTGTCTTCCTGGTCCTGTCGATCACGGCAGCACGGCAATTATAGAAAGCTAATTCCTAACGCCTGAATAGGAAAAGCGCAGTCGCTGCCAGCGACTGCGCTTTTTTGTTGTGCGCACCGTGTATTGCGAATCTTTGCTCTGTCGTGATCGGTTTAGAGACGATTTTCAGCCGGAATTGCCTTCCCCTGTCTTACTTCCTCCATAGACTTATGAGCAAAGAAGGCATGTCGCGGTCACCCGCGGCAGCAGGCGGAATGGGCGGCGGCCGATCCGGGCCGCGGTCTGGAATTCTATTTGCATGACGGCAGGCACCGCCCCACGGGGCGGATGGTTGAGCCCCGGGACTTCGGACGATGTCGACGCGCACCTGGCCAGGCCGCAGCCGCCGCCAACAATGGGGAGACTGGGTTCTCCACGCCCCGCAGACCTTGCGGGCCCTGGTCCGCGCGGACGAAATCTGGCTGACCGTGCTGGCCGCCGTCGTTGGCATCGGCGCCGGCATCATCGTCGTCACCATGAACGGCACCATCCAGCTTCTGCATGAAACGCTATTCCAAATTCCCAGCGGCGGCCGGCTGAGTTCAGCCTCCGAAATCGCCTTGCCCCGGCTATTGCTGGTGCCCAGCCTGGGCGGGCTTCTTCTTGGTCTCTTCGGGCTGGCGCTGGCGCGCTGGCGCCCGCATCGCGCCATCGATCCGATCGAGGCCAATGCGCTGTATGGCGGCCGCATGTCGGTCATCGACAGCATCATCGTCTGCGCGCAGACGCTGCTCTCCTGCGGGGTCGGCGCCTCGGTCGGCCTGGAAGCGGGCTATACCCAGATGGGATCGGCCATCGCCTCCTGGCTTGGGCGCAGCTTCCGCCTGCGGCGCACAGATTTGCGGCTGATGGTCGGCTGCGGCGCGGCCGGGGCCATCGGCGCCGCCTTCAATGCGCCGCTGGCCGGCGCCTTCTACGGTATCGAACTGGTCATCGGCACCTACACGATCGGCAATCTGGCGCCGGTCGTGGTGGCGTCGCTCAGCGCTGTCTTCGTCGAGCGCGGCCTGCATGGCGGCATCGACGGGTTCAGCCTGCTGCTGCCGGATAGTTTTCCGGTCGTCCAATTCGTGCCGATCCTGGCGCTGGGCATTATCTGCGCCCTGGTCGCGATCGCCGTCATGCGTGGCGTCACGGTCGCGGAAGGCTGGTTCCGCCGCAGCCCGCTGCCAGTCTGGTCCCGCCCCATGGTCGGCGGCCTCATCGTCGGTCTGTGCGGCATGGTGACACCCATGGTTCTGTCCTCGGGCCATGGGGCGCTGCGCGACGGCCTGGGCATGGACTATCCGCTGCTGCTGATCCTGACCGGACTGGTGCTGAAATCCATCGCCTCCGCCGTGTCCATCGGGTCCGGCTTTCGCGGCGGCTTGTTCTTCGCGTCCCTGTTCCTGGGGTCACTGGTCGGCAAGGTCTTCGCCGGGGTTCTGGCGCTGCTGGCCGTGGGGCCGGTTCTGCCGCCCGTGGTCTATGGGCTGATCGGCATGAGCGCCATGGCGGTCGCCGTCATCGGCGGGCCGCTGACCATGTGCTTCCTGGCGCTGGAAAGCACGCAGAGCTTTCCGCTGACCGTCGCGGTACTGGCGGCCGTCATCGTCTCCTCGCTCACCGCTCGCCGCACCTTCGGCTATTCCTTCGCCACCTGGCGCTTTCATCTGCGCGGCGAGGCCATCCGCAGCGCCGTCGATATCGGCTGGGTCAATAGCCTGAGCGTCGGGCGCATGATGCGGCGCGACCAGCGGACCATCCCGACCACGACCACGCTGGATACCTTCCGGCGCGACTTCCCGCTGGGCTCCACCCATCGCGTCATCGTGGTGGATGAAAGCGGGCGCTATGCCGGCATCGTGCAGACCTCGGAAGCCTTCAGCCCCGATATCACCGCCGAGCGTGTGGGCGAGCTTCTGCATGTGCCGGATACGGTGCTGACTCCGGCCATGACCGTGAAGACCGCCATCGCGCTCTTCGAGGAGTCGGAGAGCGATGCGCTGGCCGTGGTCGATAACAGCGACCATCGGCATGTCATCGGCCTGCTGACGGAACAGCATGCTTTGCGGCGCTATACTGAGGAATTGGACAGGCGGCGGCGGGAACTTTCGGGCGAATAGGGTCCGCTCTGCGCACACTGGACTTGACCGCGCTGAGCCGATGGGTCATGTCCCGCCCCTGTTTTGGAATTAACGCGCTGGTCGCGGGCACCGATATCGCAGGGGCGGTTGAGGCGGTCTGAAGGGCGGCGACGGGAAGTGGACCTATGGCGAAGTCGAACACCGTTCAGATCAAGCTCCTCTCCACCGCGGAGACGGGCTATTTCTATGTGACCAAGAAGAACACGCGCGCGCAGACGGGCAAGCTGGAATTCAAGAAGTATGATCCGGTTGCCCGCAAGCATGTCGTGTTCCGCGAAGCCAAAATTAAGTAATCAGGCTGTCGTGGCGCCCCGTCGCGGGCGCTGACACGGTTGCGATGAAAAACCCCGCTGCGGCCACTGGCCGTGCGGGGTTTTCGTGGTTGTATGTAGGCTTGGATGAGCCGGGATGAGACATGACTGAGGCCGGGCCAGTATATCGGAGCGGCGTTGGTGATGCGCCGACGCCCTATTCCTCGGCTAACGGCACAGAACACAGTATGGTTTTGTCTGCCGCCCATGAGTTTCTGATTTTTGGTCTCAAGCAAGCCTGGGCTTGCCTGTTCGGCGGGGCGCTTCTTGTCCTGATCGTCCTGACCCGGCTTTGCTACCCCGCAGCGGCAGCTTTACCACGCTACGACGCATTATTCGTCGCGGCCTTAGCCATCCAGATCGTGTTTTTGGTTTGTGGGCTTGAAAGTCTGGAAGAGGCCGGCGTCATTCTTGCCTTCCATCTCGTGGGCACGCTGATGGAGCTGTTCAAGACTTCTGTCGGCTCATGGCACTATCCCGAAGTGAATTACATCAGGGTTGCCCATGTCCCGCTATTCACCGGCTTTATGTATGCGGCAGTCGGCAGTTATCTCTTTCGAATCTGGCGCATATTCGATTTTGATTTCGCGAAGCATCCGAGGCTTGGGTGGATCATTCCGCTGTCTGGGCTGAGTTACGCAAATTTTTACGCCGATCACTGGGCTCTGGATTTTCGATATGGTCTGATCGCCGCAGCGATAGTGCTGTTCGGGCGCACGACCATCTATTTTACGATCGCGAAAACCCAGCGACATATGCCGCTGCTTCTAGGCTTCGCCCTGGTCACTTTGTTCATCTGGCTGGGTGAGAACATCGGAACTGCGGGGCATATCTGGCTTTATCCGGATCAGGTCAAAACATGGGTCATCGTGTCGCCAGCAAAGCTGACGTCTTGGTTTTTGCTGATGCTGATATCCTACACGATGGTCGCAATTGCTAATGCAAGGTGGCGACCCCACTAAGCCTAGGCCGCGCGGGTTTTCAGTTTTGCGCCTTAGGCGACTCCGGCGCGGAGCAGGTCGTGGATATGGACCAGCCCGATGGGCTTCTCGTCCTGCACCACGAAAATGCAGGTAATGCGCAGCTCGTTCATGCGCGCCAAGGCCAGGGCGGCGAGATCGCCAGGCTGCATGATCTGCGGCCGGCGGCCCATGGCCTGTTCCACCGGCATATCGACAAACCCGGCCCGAAAGGCGCGGCGCAGATCGCCGTCGGTCAGCGCGCCGGCCAGGTGGCCGTCGCCGTCCACCACGGCCGCGATGCCGAACCGCTTGGACGTCATTTCCACAATGCCGGCGGAGAGGCTGGCTCCGGCGGCGATCAGCGGCAGCTGGTCGCCGGTATGCATCAACTGCCCCACCGTCAGCAGGCGGGCGCCGAGCTTGCCGCCCGGGTGATAGCGCTGGAAGTCATGCGCCGTGAAACCGCTGCGCTCCAGCAGCAGAATGGCCAGCGCGTCGCCCGCCACAAGCTGCATCGTGGTGCTGGTGGTGGGCGCCAGACCGTTCGGGCAGGCCTCCTCAGAAACCGGCAGCAGCAGGCGAATATCGGCGGCGCGGCCGAGCGCACTGTCGGGACGCGAGGTCATGGCGATCAGCTTGATGCCGAAACGGCGCGTATAGGCCACGATATCGGCCAGTTCCGGCGTCTCGCCCGACCAGGACAGCGCCAGAACCACGTCATTCGGCGCGATCATGCCCAGATCGCCGTGGCTGGCCTCGGCGGGATGGACGAAATGGCTGGGCGTGCCGGTGCTGGCCAGTGTGGCCGCGATCTTACGGCCGATGAGCCCGGACTTGCCCATGCCGGTGACGATGACGCAGCCGCTTTGCTCGATCAGGCTGGCGACATCCGCGAAACTGTCCCCCAGGCCGCCCGGCAGGGCCGCTTCCAGGGCGGCCAGGCCCTGCATTTCCGTGCGGATGGTGCGCAGAACGGTATCGGTTGCGGATGATGTCATGGCGGGCCCCCGGCCCCTGTTTAGGCGAGCCGGGGGCCGCGGTCGAGATTAGAGCAGGGTTGGCGCGCGGCGGTGATGCGTCGCCTGCTCATAGGCATAGGCCTGGGCCAGTAGTTCGGCCTCGCTCCATTTCGGTCCGACGAAGATGAGGTTGAAGGGCGCGCCGGAGGCATAGAAGCCGGCCGGCACGGTGACGCCCGGCAGGCCGGCGATATTGATTTCGCTGACCGTCGTCTCATCAATCCGGCCGCCGCTATGCAGCCCGGCCAGGTCCGTCCGCATCTGCGGGAAGCACAGACCGTCGAGCTTTTCGGCGGCGAAGACCGCCGTGAAAATCTCCATATAGGCTTCGCGCGCCTCCACGAAGTCCGACAGGTCGGGCGGCAGGCTGGGGTTGGCGAGGCAGGCCGCGAATTGCCGCGCATAGGTCATGTAATGCAGCGCGCCGCCGGGGGCGAAGGCGTCATCCGCCTTGGTGGCTTCGGCGAATTCCGCGAAGGTCTTCAGCGCGGCATCGGGGCCGAGGCGCTTCAGATACTGCTCGACGTCGTAAGGCACGGATTCCATGCCGCGCGCGTCGAAATCCTGTCCCGGCACGGTCTGGCGGCGCAGTTCGGCGAAGCCGCTGCCGGCGAAGGGATCGGGCACCAGAACGGCGCCCTGGGCGGCGAGTTCCTCCTGCGCGCGGACATAAAGGCTGGCGGCCTCGTCTGACAGCGGCTGGTTGCGCCAGCCGGCGCCGTAAAGACCGATGCGCTTGCCCTGCAAAGCATCCTTGGAGAGTTTCGACGTATAGCCGCCCTTCGGCTTATGGCCGACGCCGGCGATGGTCTTGGGGTCTTCCGCCGTGAAGCCGGCCAGCACATCCAGGCACAAAGCCGCGTCCCGCACGCAGCGGGCGATAGGACCGACGACATCGCGATGGGCGGACAAAGGCACCACGCCGGCATTGGGCACCAGCGCATGGCTCGGCTTGATGCCGACCAGCCCCTGGGCCGAGGCCGGGTTCTGGATCGACCCGCCGGTCTCCTCGGCCAGGCCCAGCACGGCCAGGCTGGCGGCGACGCAGGCGGCTGTCCCGGTGCTGCTGCCGCCGGGCAGCAAAGCAGGGGCCGCGACATTCAGCGTCGGGCCGGCGAAACTGTCATTCGCGTCCGCGCCGGTATGGCTCAGGATCGGGACATTCGTCTTGCCGAGAATGACGGTATCGGCCGCCTTCATGCGGGCCACAACCGGGCTGTCTGTCGCCGGCATCAGATCGACGCCGCCCGTCTTGCTGTAAAGCTGCGCCCAGCCGGCCGTGGTCGGGATCCCGACCATATCCATGGGGTCTTTTACGACGACGGGAATGCCGGCCAGCGGCCCCAGCGTTTCGCCGGCCGCGCGGCGGCGGTCGATGGCGCGCGCCGTTTCCAGCGCATTCGGGTTCATGAACAGGATGGCGTTGTATTTCGGGTTGTATGTCGCGATGCGATCCAGAAACGCCTGGGTCAGCGCTTCCGAGGTCGTCGTGCCGGCGGCCATGGCCGCCTGAGCCGTTTCGACCGTGAGTTCGACCAGATCGACGGCGGGCGAGGGGACAGGGCTTTCAGTCATCGCGCAGAGACTCCGATAGTTTGGCCGATGCAATTGGCGGACGGGAACGGCAGCGTCCCCGATACCTCGGCTGGAATGCAAGATGCCGGCCGTCTAGATTGGCGACCTGATAATTATGAGAGCCGCCATGCACCGCCCCTTCCGCCTGGTCGACGTTTTCGGCCGCGACGATTTTTCAGGCAATCCGCTCGCCGTGATTGCAGACGCCGAAGGGCTGGATACGGAAACGATGCAGCGCATCACGCGCTGGCTCAACCTGTCCGAGACGACGTTTCTGCTGCCGCCGACGACGCCAGAGGCGGACTATCGCGTGCGGATTTTCACGCTGACGCGCGAATTGCCTTTCGCCGGCCACCCGACGCTCGGCACCTGCCACGCTTGGCTTGAAGCCGGCGGCCAGCCGCGCATGCCTGGGCGCATCGTGCAGGAATGCGGGGCCGGATTGATCCCCATTCGCCAATCGGACAGGGGTCTCGCCTTTGCCGCGCCGCCCTTGCTGCGCTCCGGCCCGCCGAGCCAGCAAGACTTGGAGGAGGCTGCGGATTTCCTCAACATCTCCCGCGCGTCCATCATGGACGCCGCATGGATCGACAACGGCCCCGGCTGGCTCGGCATCATGCTGGAATCGGCCGGTGCGGTTCTGGCCTTGCAGCCCAAGCGCAGCCACCCCCGGCAGATCGACGTGGGTGTGGTCGGCCCGCATTCCATCGGCCAGGAAGCGGCCTATGAGCTGCGCGCCCTATTCACGGATGCCCAGGGCTCGGTGATCGAAGACCCTGTCACCGGCAGCCTGAACGCTTCTGTGGCGCAATGGCTCTACGCGTCGGGCCGCGTCGATGGTCCCTACATTGCAGCACAGGGAACCGTGCTGGGCCGGACGGGGCGCGTGCAGATAGAGCGCGACGCCGATGGTACAATCTGGGTCGGGGGCGCCACGCGCACCCTGTTTTCCGGCCAGAGCTGAGGAATGCGTGACAGGGATCGGCGATGCGATCCCTTTGCAACCGTTTCGTGACCGTCCATAGAGGCGGCAGCATAGCCGATGCTGCCGCCAGCCGCATCGATATCATATCGAATCAATCTTTTCGCAAGGACGGCCCCTATGAACAGTTCTGGACATAATCAGTTTCGGGACGAAGTCGTCCTCGTCGCGCGGATCATGCTGGTTTTGCTTTTTCTGATTTTCGGCTGGGGCAAGATCACGAATTTCGCAGGCACCGTCAGCTATATGGCCTCGACCGGCATGCCGGCGCCGACGCTCGGCGCCCTGATCGCGATCTTCATCGAATTCTTCGTCTCGATTGCCGTGCTCGTGGGTATTTTCACCCAGCCTCTGGCCGTGCTGATGGCCGTCTATACGCTGGCCACCGGCTTTATCGGCCATAAATACTGGTCGATGACCGGCATGGCGCGATACGAAAACGAAATCAATTTCTTCAAGAATGTCAGCATCGCCGGCGGCTTCCTGCTGCTTTATGTCACCGGCCCCGGCCGCTATGCCTTGCATTTCAGCAAGCGTGGCTGACCGAGCTAGAGGTGAGACCATCCGCCTTCTACTGCCCCGACAAGGGGTAGTAGAAGAACCAGCGTCCAGGGCGGCATCCGCCAGCGCACCAGTGCCATAAACCCTGCTGCGGCGCAGGCGGCATCAGCAGGTGACAGCACCGCGCTTGTCCAGACCGGCGTGTAGAGCGCAGCGCCCAGGATGCCGACCACAGCGGCATTGGCCCCGGCCATGGCCGCACGCGTGCTGTTGTGGCGGCGCAGCCCTTCCCAGAAGGGCAGCACACCGTAAACCAGAAGCAGGCCCGGCAGGAATATCCCGATGAGCGCGATCGCAGCTCCCGCCAATCGCGCGCCACCGGGTGCGATGACGGCGCCCAGATAGGCCGCGAAGGTGAAAAGTGGCCCCGGCACCGCTTGCGCGAAGCCATAGCCCGCCAGAAACGCCTGATTACCGATCCATCCTGGCAGTACCAGCGTCTTCTGCAACAGCGGCAGCACTACATGGCCGCCGCCGAAAACCAGCGCGCCCGCATGGTAGAACAGGCCGAATAGCGCCAAACGGGTTTGTCCGCTTTGCGGCAGCCAGGTTGCCGCGAAGATCAGGGCGAAGAGGATAAGGGCAAAAATTCCGCCGCCTGGCCTGACCGGAAGGCGCCCAAGGGTGGCGGAAGGCAGTCCGGGTGAGAGTCGCATCATGATGCCGAGCAAGCCGCCGACCAGGATGGCGATGAGCGGCAGGCTGAACGCTCCACCGACCAGGCTCAAGACCATCGCGGCCAAAGCGATGGCCGCTCGTGGCCGGTCCGGCGCCAGGTTGTGGGCCATGCCCCAGACCGCCTGCGCCACCACGGCGACGGCGGTGAGTTTGAGTCCATGCAGCAGGCCAGACGCAACTGGTCCGTGCAGTCCCGTCACGCTGAAGGCGAAAAGCACCATGAGCAGCGCGGAAGGTAGGGTGAAGCCGAGCCAGGCGGCGATGCCGCCGCTCAGGCCCGCGCGCTGAACGCCAAGCAGAAAGCCGAGCTGTGATGAAGCGGGGCCGGGCAGGAAATGGCAGAGGGCGAGAAGATCAGCATAGCTGTCCTCGTCGATCCATCGTCGGCGGATGACGAATTCGGTCCGGAAATAGCCGAGATGGGCGACAGGCCCGCCGAAGGCCGAAATGCCGAGGCGCAAGAAGGCACGAAACACCTCGCCGGCCGTTCCCCGGTCAGCCGCGATAGGCAAGGCAGACGGAGTATCAGACATCAAGGGCTCGGGCTCATGGTGACCAGCCCAAGCTTGGCCCAAAAGCCGGAACCGGTTCCAGCGACAAAACGGAGGCCGCAATCGGAATTGCGGCCTCCGTTTTGATCAGGCGACGGTGACAAACTTCGTATTGAGATAGGCTTCAATGGCTTCCGCGCCGCCTTCCGTGCCGTAGCCGGAATCCTTGATGCCGCCGAAGGGGGTTTCCGGCACGCCAAGACCGTGATGGTTGATGGAGAGCATGCCGCTCTCAACCCCCGTGGACAGCGCCTGAACGGTCGCGGCCGAACTGGTATAGGCATAGGCCGCGAGGCCGTAGGGCAGGCGGTTCGCTTCGGCGAGCACGTCATCCAGCGCCTTGAAGGGACGGAACAGCGCCACCGGGCCGAAAGGCTCCTCGGTCATGGCGCGGGCGTGCAGCGGCACATCCTTCAGCACCGTCGGCTGGAAGAAATTGCCGGCATTGCCGATACGCTCGCCGCCCAGAACCAGCTTGGCGCCCTTCTGCACGGCATCCTGCACCAGGGCTTCCATGGCCTGCACGCGGCGGGCATTGGCCAGCGGACCCATGGTGGTGCCTTCGGCCAGACCGTCACCCACTTTGATGGTGCGGGCGGCGGCGGCGAAATTCTCCACGAACTGGTCATAGACCGTTTCCTGCACCAGGAAGCGGGTGGGGGAGATGCAGACCTGGCCGGCATTGCGGAATTTGGCACCCGCCAGCAGCTTTGCCGCCGTTCCCAGATCGGCGTCGTCGAAGACGATGGCCGGCGCATGACCGCCGAGCTCCATGGTCGCGCGCTTCATGTGTTCGCCCGCCATCGCCGCCAGTTTCTTGCCGACCGGGGTCGAGCCCGTGAAGGTCACCTTGGCGATCAGCGGGTGCGGGATGAGATAGGACGAAATGGTCGCCGGGTCGCCGTAGACGAGGCCGATGGCGCCTGCCGGCACGCCGGCATCGTGGAAGACCTCGATCAGTGCGGCGGGGGAGGCCGGGGTTTCCTCCGGCCCTTTGGCCAGGATGGCGCAGCCGGCGGCGAGGGCGGCCGACATTTTGCGCACGATCTGGTTGATTGGGAAGTTCCAGGGCGCGAAGGCGGCGACGATGCCGACCGGCTCCTTCACCGCCGTCTGCGCGATATGGCCGGCGCGGGCCGGAATGGTCCAGCCATAGGTGCGCTGCGCTTCGCCCGCGAACCAGTCGATGATATCGGCTGCCGTCGCGATTTCGACGCGGGCTTCGGCCACCGGCTTGCCCTGTTCCAGGGTCATCAGCGGCGCGATGGCTTCCGAGCGCTCGCGCAGCAGGGCGGCGGCCTTGCGCATGATCTTCGCGCGCTCATAGGCCGAGGTATTACGCCAGACCGCAAAGCCGCGCTTCGCCGCAGCCAAGGCCTTGTCGAGATCAGCGATTTCGGCGCGGGCCAGCGTGCCGATCTGCTCCCCGGTTGCGGGATTCAGCACCGGCAGCACGCCACCGGCCGCCGCCGGGCCCCAGTTACCGTCGATGAAAAGCTGGGTATCGGGATAGGAGGGCATCAGGGAACCTTTCGAACGAGGGCGGCAAGGGCCGAAACGTGGCGGCAGTCTCGACCATCACTGTCAGGGCGTCCACTGGAAGAAGCCATGCGTGAGGCGCATGAAAAAGGCGGCCCGGAGGCCGCCTTTTTTGGGTTTGCGCTCGTTCAGCCCTGACCCTTCCAGGTCCAGTGAACGATGTCCGGCGGGTCGATACCTTCCGCATAGGCATAGCGGCGGCAGTCGATCTGCTGCTCCTTCAAGGTCTCGCGCGCATGCGATCCGCGCAGTTTCAGCGACGGAATACGGTCGATCGCGTCGATCGCGAGCGTGAAGCGGTCGACCTGATTCTGGATCGCGAGTTCCATCGGCGTGTTGATATTGCCCTTCTCTTTATAGCCGCGCACGTGGAAATTGACGTGATTGTTGCGGCGATAGGTCAGCCGGTGGATCAGCCACGGATAGGCGTGGAAGTTGAAGATAACCGGCTTGTTCGGCGTGAACAGCGCATCGAATTCCCGGTCCGAGAAGCCGTGCGGATGTTCGGTGTCGGGCACCAGCCGGAACAGATCGACGACATTGACGAAGCGGATTTTGAGGTCCGGGAAATGCCCCAGCAGCAGTTCCGTCGCGGCCAGGGATTCCATGGTTGCCACGTCACCGCAGCTGGCCATGACGATATCGGGCTCATGGTCCTTGTCCGTGCTGGCCCATTCCCAGATGCCCGCACCCTTCGTGCAATGCTTTTCGGCCGCGTCGATATCGAGATAGGAGAGATGCGGCTGTTTGTCGGCAACGATGACGTTGACGTAGTTCTTGCTGCGCAGGCAGTGGTCTCCGACCGAGAGCAGGGTATTGGCATCCGGCGGCAGATAGATGCGCGTCACGCTGGGGCTTTTATTGGCCACCACATCCAGGAAGCCGGGATCCTGATGGGTGAAGCCGTTATGGTCCTGCCGCCAGACGGTGGAGGTGATCAGCAGATTGAGGGAGGAGACATCCGCCCGCCAGGACAATTCGCTCGATTTTTCCAGCCATTTGGCGTGCTGGTTGAACATGGAATCGATGACATGGACGAAGGCTTCGTAGGTTGAGAAGAAGCCATGGCGTCCGGTGAGAAGATAGCCTTCCAGCCAGCCTTCCAGCGTATGTTCGCTGAGCATTTCCATCACGCGGCCGTCCTGCGTGATTTCGGTGCCGTCGGCGTCTTCCGGGAAATATTCGCCCATCCAGACCTTCTTGGTCGCCTCATAGATCGCGGTCAGGCGGTTTGAGGCATTTTCGTCCGGGCTGAAGACGCGGAAGTTATGCGGATTGCTGCGGGCGATATCGCGCAGGAAGGTTGCCAGAACGGCGGTCGGGCCGACCTCGGTCTGACCCGGCGTCTCGACGGCGACGGCATAGTCGCGGAAATCCGGCATCTTCAGCGATTTGCGTAGCAATCCGCCATTGGCATGCAGATTGGCGCCCATGCGGCGGGTGCCTTCCGGCGCCAGTTCGGCCAGCTCGGCGACGAAGCTGCCGTTGTCGTCGAACAGCTCTTCCAGCTTGTAGCTGCGCAGCCAGGCTTCCAATTGCGCCAGATGTTCCGGCTTTTCATGCACTTCCGCGAGCGGCACCTGATGGGCGCGCCAGAAGCCTTCCACCTTATGGCCGTCGACCTCCTTGGGACCGGTCCAGCCCTTGGGGCTGCGCAGCACGATCATCGGCCAGCGCGGGCGTTCGAGCGGACCGCTGCTGGCGCGGGCTTCCGTCTGGATGCGGCGGATTTCCTGCACGCAATGTTCCAGCGTGGCGGCAACCGCCTGATGCATGGTCTCGGGGTCCGACCCCTCGATGAAATAAGGCTCATAGCCGTAGCCGCGAAACAGATGCTCGACCTCCTCATGCGGAATGCGCGCCAGGATCGTCGGATTGGCGATCTTATAGCCGTTCAGATGCAGGATCGGCAGCACCGCGCCGTCGCGCACGGGATTGAGGAATTTGTTGGAATGCCAGGCGGTCGCCAGCGGCCCGGTCTCGGACTCGCCGTCACCGACCATGACGGTGACGATCAGATCAGGGTTATCGAAGGCCGCGCCATAGGCATGGGAGATGGAATAGCCGAGTTCGCCGCCTTCATGGATCGAGCCGGGGGTTTCCGGTGTGCAATGGCTGCCGATGCCGCCGGGGAAGGAGAATTGCTTAAACAGGCGCTGCAAGCCCTCTCCATCCCGGCCGATATCCGTATAGATCTCGGAATAGGAGCCTTCCAGATAGGTATTGGAGATGATGGCCGGCGCGCCATGTCCCGGACCTGCAATGAAAATCGTGTCTAGATCGTATTTTTTGATGAGCCGGTTCATATGGATATAGATCAGGCTCATGCCTGCATCCGATCCCCAATGGCCGAGCAGGCGCTTTTTAATATGCTCCGACTTCAGGGGCTCGCGGAGCAGCGCATTCTCACGCAGGTAGATCATACCTGCGGACAAATAAAGCGATGCATCCCAGTAGCGTTGCGTCCGCCTCACCTCGTCAGGTGACAAAGGCGCGCCGTCGATGGTGGAACGGGCCGGTCCGTAAGCGGTGATAGATTGCGTGTCGGGGGGCATGCATATCTCCAAGACCAAAATTTCTGAGGCAATCTGTTGAACGAACGTCTGCCGATGTTTCTGGTAGCCTTGTCCACGTCCTTCGCGTCCAGGCGCCTTGCGCGCCCTTAACGGCCGACGTCACTCAACCACGGACGCAGCCGCATTGTCGACGTCCCGGAGTCTGCATGAAGATGCACGATTTGCCTTGATTTGGGTCAAAACCAAGGGGCCGGGAGCGGCCGGACCCAAATGAGGGGAAGCCGGCACCGATCTTCAACTTTTCGGCATAATCGAGGTTTCATGAATGAAACATTTTTCCATGAATGTTTTGGGACATCATGGATCGATATCGCATTGGATATGAGGGTCGATCTGGTATGAAAATGTCGGTCACAAATCAGGTGTGACGCGCATAGATCGCGGTCAAAGTCAGGCCGACGTATCGATCGGCAGGCACAGGCCGAGTTTTACAATATTAAGCACGACATTCGTATTGATCCGGCGGATCTGCGGGTTGTGTTCTATCATGCGCACGCAGACGGAATCGAAACTGTCCATATCCTGCGCCAGCACGATGAGGATGACGTCGACCGGGCCGGTGACGTAATAGGCCTGCTGGATCGCATCCTGCTGACCGATCCATAGCCGCAGCTTCGGCAGCGCATCATAGTTGTCGCGCGCAATTTCCACGCCCGCGATGAAGGTCATCATCGGGCCCGCCTGGCTGCGATCGAGAACCGCGACTTCGGCGGCAATCACCTTGTCGCTCCGCAAACGTTTCAGGCGGCGCTGCACTGCGGAGGCGGAGAGGCCGACCGCCTCGGCCATCGTCTCGGCCGTAACGTGGCAATCCTGCTGGACTACGCGCAGAATCCGGCGGTCAAACCCATCAATCGCGTCAGGCATGATGCCTCGGCGGCCGTGAAGCGCCCGTCATTGACGCGTGATCTGGCTGCCTGGGTGCGCGCCGCATCATCCTGTTCCGCCGTTCTAAATCGGCAAGCCGAAAAGCCTACCGAACAACCGATATCGGTTGAAAAGACGGCGATTGGCGGGTTCTTGCGCGGAAAAAAGTCATTTTTCGAGGTTTTTTGCGGCTTTACCTTGTGAGTGGGCTCCTAGCTTTTTTCGATTGTCATCGCGATTTCACGTGGGCCTCATGAGCCCGTCGGCTTCTTCATCACGATCAAGGTTGCTCCTGAATGAAACGGTTTCTGCGACTTCTTCTGCTCTCTGCGCCGCTGCTCGGCACGGCCATGATTCCCTTCATGCCGTCCAAGGCCCATGCCGATTCCATCACCGTCGGGCTTGATGATGAATCCTATCCGCCCTTCTACTCCAAGGGCGCCGACGGCAAGTGGCACGGCTGGGAACTCGACATGCTGGCGGCTGTCTGCGCCAAGATGGGGACGACCTGCAATACGAAGGAAATCGCCTGGGATGGGCTTATTCCCGCATTGCAGCAGAAGCAGATCGATATGATCTGGGCGTCGCTGACCATCAATGGCGAACGCCGCAAGGTCATCGACTTCACCCATTTCTACTATAACTCGGCCATCGTCATGATCGGGTCGAAGGACGATTCGACCAAGGTGGATTGCGGCGATCTGGCCAGTTTCAACGGCAAGGTTGTGGGTGTTCAGGCCGGGACGATCTTCGCATCCTATATGAAGGCCGCGCCGGCTTCCGTGCAGATCAAGACCTATGACACGATCGACAATGCGCTGGCCGATCTGTCCAGCGGCCGGCTTGACTATGTGCAGGAAGGCATCAGTACCTTCGCGACCTTCTTGGCCAAGAACCCGGATTATGTTGTGAAGACGACCTGCCCGGGCAATGACATCCTGGGCTATGGCGTCGGCGGCGGCCTGCGCAAGGGCGACGACGCGCTGAACAAGAAGGTGTCCGACGCCATCATGGCCGTCGCGGCCGACGGCACCTGGGACGCGATCACCGCCAAATATCCTGAGATCAAGGGCCTGATCACCAAGCCGTAACACGGTCCGCGAGACCCGGCAGCGGCCTTTTACGGAGCCGCTGCCCGGGATGCAGGGGCGGCCGCGCGCCGCAAGATTAAGCCACTCCGCCTTCGGGCCAGGATCCTTGGGGCATGTGACAGAAGGCGGCTTGCAGCGCATACTATCTCTTTAGCCGGTGACGTGCGCTGGCGGTTGCCTGATACCGCCGCCGGCCTGCGCTATGCGAGAGGGTGACGGATTTTGTCCGGCTTGTCAGATGACTTCTTTCGGGCGGTGGTGGAGACCGCCGGCGAAGCCATCCTTGTCACGGCGGCCGCACTCGATAGCCCTGGCCCGGTCATCGAATACGTCAATCCTCATTTCGCCCGCATGAGTGGCTATGAGCCGGCCGAATTGCTCGGCCGGTCGCCACGCATCTTGCAAGGCCCTAAAACGCCCCGGCCGATGCTGGACCGGCTGCGCGCGGCCCTGACGGCGGGCCAGCCTTTCGAGGCGGAGGCCGTCAACTACCGCAAGGACGGCAGCGAATATATCGTCTCCTGGCTGATTACACCCTACCGCGACGATGCGGGGACCATCCGTCACTGGATTTCCGTGCAGCGCGACGTGACGGAGCAGCGGCGGTCGGAGGAGCGTCTGCGCCAGAGCGAGGCGCGCTTCGCGCGCGCCATCGCTGCGGCCGCCATGGGCACCTGGGATTGGGATATCGCAACCGATCATCTGCATGTTTCGCCCGGCTTCGAGCAATTGTACGGCCGGCCTCTCGGGTCGCACGTTGACAGGCCGACGATCCACAAGACGATCCATCCGGATGATCTGGCAACTGTCATGGCGTCTTCGGCCAGGGTGATGCGCGGCGAAGACGATGGAAGATTCGTCAACGAAATAAGGGTGATGCTGCCGGACGGCGGCACAAGATGGCTGCGCATAACCGGAAGGGCGGAACTGGATGAGACAGGCAAGCCGCTGCGCATGGCGGGCGTTACCCAGGATGTGACGGAGCGGCGCAGCTACGAAGCGCGCGTCCTATATATGGCGCGGCACGATGCTTTAACGGGGCTCGTCAACCGGAATGCGCTGCAGGAGCGGCTGAACGATACTTTGCGCCGCCGCGGCTCTGCCGGGTCATGCGCCATTCAGATTCTCGATCTCGACCATTTCAAGGAAGTGAACGATACGCTGGGCCATCCGGCCGGGGACCAGTTGCTGCGGCTTGTGGCCGAGCGGCTCAGCCGGCTGGTGCGCGAGAGGGATATCGTCTCGCGCCACGGCGGCGATGAATTCGTCATCGTCCAGACCGGCCTGCGCCGTCGCGACGATGCCGCCAGGCTCGCGGAACGGATCATTCAGGAAATCACCGAGCCCTACCGGATCGACGGGCAGACGGTCTATGTCGGCGTCAGCATCGGCATCGCGATGGGACCGGGTGACGGCAAGGACGCCGACTATCTGCTGCGCTGCGCTGATCTCGCCTTGTATCAGGCGAAGCAGGACGGCCGCCTGCAATACCGGTTTTTTGAACCCGCTATGCAGGAAAAGGCGCAGGCGCGGCGACTGCTGGAAGTCGATCTGCGGCAGGCGCTGGCGGCCGATGAGTTCGAATTGCACTATCAGCCGGTTGTCGATATCCGCACGCGGCATGTCACGGGATTCGAAGCGCTGGTCAGATGGCGCAACGAAACGCGCGGCCTTGTCCTGCCGGACGCCTTCATTGCCCATGCCGAGGACACCAATATCATCGAGGCGCTGGGCCTGTGGGTTCTGACCCGGGCCTGCACCGATGCCAGAACCTGGACTGAAGATCGGAAAGTCGCCGTCAATCTGTCATCGGTGCAGTTCACCAAGGGAAATCTGGTCCAGAGCCTGGTGCATATCCTGCAGATGACCGGCCTGGCCCCCGCCCGGCTGGAACTGGAAATTACCGAACGCGTTCTGCTGCAGGATACGGATGACGTGCTGCGTGTCCTGCACCAGATTCGCCAGCTTGGCATTTCAATCGCCATGGATGATTTCGGCCAGGGCTATTCCTCGCTCAGCTATCTGGTCAAGTTTCCCTTCAACAAGGTGAAGATCGATCGCAGCTTCGTGGTGGCGGCGGATGAGGAAGGCAGCGGATCGGCCATCATTCGCGCTGTCGCCCAGCTGTGCGATAGTCTTGATATTACAACGACCGTCGAAGGGGTGGAGACACAGGCGCAGCTGGACGCCATGCGCCGGCTGGGCTGCCGCGAGGCGCAGGGCTATCTGTTCAGCCCCGCTGTGCCGTTGCAGGATATTCCGGCTCTCATCGACGCCATTCAGGCGGTATAGAGGCCATTCCCTACGGATTGCCCAAACCTATGCGCCTGCTTCGCTCGCCACTGCTGCTGTTCCTGCTGGCCGCCCTGCTGACGCGAGCGCCGATGTTCGGCAATCCCGTCATCTATACGGACGAGGAATTCTACCTTCTCGTCGGCTCGCGCCTGCTGCACGGGGCTATCCCCTTTGTCGATCTCTGGGACCGCAAGCCGGCCGGCCTGTTCCTGCTCTATGCCGCCATGCGGGCATTGGGCGGGCATGGCGTGCTGGCCTATCAGCTGGTGGGCACGGCTTTCGTTGTGCTGACAGCGGACATCATCCGCCGCATCGGCCTGACATTCAGCGCCGGATTTGGCGCCATCTGCGCCGGTCTCGCCTATATTCTCTGGCTCAATCTCGGCCATGCCGGGGCAGGGCAGTCCCCCATTTTCTACAATCTGCCGGTCGCTGCTGCCGGCTTCATCACGCTGTGGGCCGTGCTGGGCCGGCGGCCGCCCTTCACCGGCCTGACGGGCGCCGGTTGCGCCGTCATGCTGCTGATGGGTCTGGCCATGCAGATCAAATACAGCGCGCTGTTCGAAGGGGTTTTCTTCGGCCTGACCTTTCTGGTCCTGGCCTATCGGCAGAGCGGCCTCGCCCGCGCCCTGGCCGCCGGCGCTCTCTGGATTGTGGTGGCACTAGCGCCCACCCTGCTGGCCGCTGGCGTTTATGCGGCTTTGGGCCATGAACAGGCCTTTGTCTTCGCTAATTTCATTTCCATCTTTTCCCGCGCCGATACGCCGGAAAGCGTTCTGCTGACCCGCCTGGCGCTGATCGCCGTCGTGCTGCTGCCGCTGATCTTCTGCGCGGCCTGGCCCCGGCCCTGCGATGGTACGGATGGCCGCACGGCCTTCCGCTTCGTGCGGCTATGGCTGGCTGCCGCTGTCCTTGGCCTGCTGCTGTTCGGCACCTATCTGCATCACTATCTGCTGCCGGTGCTGGTGCCGGCGGCGACCGGTGCCGCCAGCCTGCTGGGCCGTCCGCGCTTTCGGACGGCGGCGATTGCCATTCTGGCCATCGGCTTCGTGACGGGGGAAAGCATGATGCTGATCAGCCTGAAACATCATGGCTCCGCCGCGCAGTTTAATCGCATCGCCAAGGCGATCGATCCCGCCGGTTGCCTTTACGTCTATAGCGGCGACCCTGCCTTCTATAACGCCACCGATGCCTGCATCCCGACCCGCTTCGCCTTTCCCAGCCATCTGTCGCGGCTGGAGGAAGCGAAGGCCCTGGGTGTGGACCCCTTGGCTGAGGTCAGCCGCATCCTGGCCAGCCAGCCGGCGACGATCATCGTCAGCGTGCCTTACGGTGACGAGAACGAGGCCGCCCGCCGGCTTGTGCTGGCGGAGATCGCGAAGGACTACGGGCTGTCCCTGCGGGCGAAGCTGGGCCGTGACGATGTCGATGTCTTCCGGCTCAAAACCCTGCCGGCCGGCAGCGCGCCGCCGGGCCCGTGATTTCGCAAACCGCACTTTACTGCGCGGCGGCGGCCCTTGCGGCCGCGCTGTATCATCACGGCCTGCGGCGGCTGGCGCTTGTCGTGAGGCGGAAGTTCCGGATTTCGACGACGAACCTCGCCATGCTGCCGCTGTTTCTGGCAACCGCCGTGCTGCTGTGCCTGGAAATCTGGGCGCTGCAGACCTGGGCGCCTGATTTTGCGGGTGCCATCGGCAGCGCGACCTTCCTGGGCCTGGCCATCGGCAGCCTGGTGCCTATTTCAGGAACTGCCGGCTCATCCTTCGGCACCGGCTTCGGCGGCGATGACGATAGCAGTGACGATCTCGGCGATGACGGCGGCGGCTACTAAAGCTGTCGTCAGTCCCAAAAGCTGAGCCGCATGGCTGACCTACGGCATAAAACCTGCCCTTTCGCGGCACTGCGGCATAGGGATGAAGGATGTCTGCCAGCACTGCCTCTATCCCGATCCCGGCACAGGATGGCCTGCCGAAAAACACCCGGCTGAAGGCCATGACCGCCGTCGCCATGGCGGTGCTGCTTTCCGTGCTGGATTATACGGTCGTCAATATCGCCATGCCGGATATTGCGCGCGACGTGCATGTCTCGGCGTCCTCGGCCATCTGGGTCATCAACGCCTATCAGCTGGCCAATGTCATCGCCCTGCTGCCGGTGGCGACCTTGGGTGAGAAATTCGGCCATGCCCGCATGTGCCTCATCGGGCTTGTCACCTTCGTCGGCGCCTCGCTGCTCTGCGCTATTTCGCAGACCTTGCCGGAACTGGCGGCCGCGCGCGCCATTCAGGGTCTGGGCGGCGCCTGCATTCTGGGCGTCAATGCCGCCCTCATCCGCTATATCTATCCGGCCAAGATATTGGGGCGTGGTATTGCGCTGAACGGGCTGATCATCGCGCTCGGCGTGGCGCTTGGCCCCTCCGTCGCGGCGGCGGTTTTGTCCTTCGCCAGCTGGAAATGGCTGTTTCTGATCAACCTGCCGCTGGGCGCGGTGGCCATGTATTTCGCGGTCACCGCCCTGCCGAAAACGCCGCGCACGCCGGTGACATTCGACGGTGTGAGCGCGCTGCTGCTGGCCGTTGGCCTGGGCGGCATCGTGACGGGGGGCGATAATTTCGCCCAGGGCAGCAGTGCGGCCATGGGGCTTGGCCTGCTCGCCATCGGTATCGTCAGCATGGCCGTTCTGGTGCGTCTGCAATTGTCGCAGCGCCACCCGCTGCTGCCGGTGGACCTACTGGCGCGGGGCGGCTTTTCCATCGCCTTCGCCGCCGGCTTTCTGGCTTTCGTGGCCTCGAATTTCTTCATCATCTCGATGCCCTTCAACCTCACCAATGTGCTGCATCGCAGCCCGGTGGAGACGGGGCTCGTCATCACCGCGTGGCCGGTGGCGATTGTGCTGACGGCGCCCTTCGTCGGCCGGCTGGCGGACCGCTATCCGGCGGCCTTTCTGACCTCGATCGGCATGGTCATCTGCGGCACCGGCTTTTTGCTGCTGCGCCTGCTGCCGCCGAACCCGAGCGATATCGACATCGCCTGGCGCATTGCCGTCGCCGGCTGCGGCTTTTCGATGATCCAGCCGCCGAACAATAAGGCCATGCTGATGGCGGCGCCGAAGCACCGCATATCCGGGGCCAGCGGCATGATCTCGGTCTCGCGCCTGCTGGGCCAGACCATCGGCGGCATGCTGGTGGCAATTACGCTGGGCTTCGCGCTGCCGGCGCCGACCAAGACCTGCCTGACCTTCGCGGCGCTCGCCGCCTTCACCGGCGCCGTGTTGAGCTTTTCGCGCGTGCTGATGAAGCAGAGCATCTAGCCCCCGCGCGATAGCTCAGGCCCGGTTAGCGCGGGCCCCAGTAATAATGCGGGTGATGGTAGTAATGCGGCCCGTAATAGCCGCCGGGGCCTTGGTAATAACAGGCCGATACTGCGACCGCGAGCCCAGCCAAGACGAGGACGGTTCTGATCCGGTTCATGGAAGCCCCCTCAACGGGTTTGTTTATAGAGGGGACATGGGCAGGACTGGCTGCGCGTCAATGGTTGTGACGCGAGAGAAACGGCGGGCGTCTGACGCATCCGCGAAGTTCGCGCCTGGCAATATCTATTGTGCTGAACGCTGGCTGGGGGACCTGGATTCGAACCAAGGCTGCCCGGGTCAGAGCCGGGAGTTCTACCGCTAAACTATCCCCCAACGGGATGGCGGCGAGTTACCATGCTGTTTCGCCGGGATCAACCCGCTGCTTATGCGTGACATTCATGTGAACCCCGCGCCGACGCATACTTGCCACCGGCGCGCCGGTCAGAATGCCCAATCCGGGTCAAGCCGCTTTCCCTACTACCGGCCCGGAATGAGGGGCGCTATTGCAGAATGATGAACGACGCCGCCAGCGAAACCCCGTCCTTTCCCAGCGATCTGCCGAAAGACCTGCTGGACGGCGCGCGCAGCCTGGCCCGTGCCTCGGTCCTGGTGGTGGGGGACGCCATGCTGGACCGCTATTTCTACGGCGAGGCCAATCGCATCAGCCTGGAAGCCCCGGTTCCCGTGCTCTGCGTGCAACGCGAACTGTCCTTGCCCGGCGGCGCGGCCAATGTGGTGCGCAATATCATCGCGCTGGGCGGTGCCGCCGCCTTCGTCTCCATCGTGGGGGACGATATGGCGGGCTCGGACCTGACGGCGCTGATCGGCCGGCAGAACGGGGTGGAGCCATGGCTGCTGGTGCAGGGCAGCCGGGTCACCACCGTCAAAACCCGCTTCCTGGCCCAGGGTCAGCACCTGCTGCGGGTCGATACGGAAGACCCGGTGCCGCTGCACCCTAAAATCGCCGAGCGGCTGCTGCGCATTGCAACCGACGCGATGGCCGCCACCGCCGTCACGCTGCTCTCCGACTACAGCAAGGGCGTGCTGGCGGGCGATATGCCGGCCAAGCTCATCGCTGCCGCGAAAAAGATCGGGCGCCCCATCATCGTCGACCCCAGGGGCGAGGAGTACGAGCCCTATCGCGGGGCCGATGTCATCATGCCCAACCGGCGGGAACTGGCGGCCGTCACCGGTCTGCCGGCCGAAAGCGATGAGCATATCGTGCTGGCCGGCCGCGCGCTGCTGGCCCGCTTTGCCATCGGCGCCGCCCTCGTCACGCGGTCCGAGCACGGCATGAGCCTGGTGACGCCGGAAGACGCCTGGCATTTCCCGGCGGAGGCGCTGGAGGTGCATGACGTGGCCGGGGCGGGCGATACCGTCGCCGCCATCCTGGCCGCCGGCATGGGCGCGCGCCTGGCGCTGCCCATGGCGGCGCGGCTGGCCAATATCGCGGCCGGCATTGTCGTCGGCAAGGTCGGCACGGCGGTCGCGCGCCTGGCCGATATCGAGGCGCGGCTGGCGCCCGAGACCGGCGACCACACCAAAATCGTCACCCCGGCGGCGGCCATCGAACAGGCGGAGCGCTGGCGCCGGCGCGGCTGGCGCGTAGGCTTCACGCACGGCCGGTTCGACCGGCTGCATCAGGGCCATGCCCATCTGCTGGAACAGGCGCGCGGCGCCTGCGACCGGCTGATCGTCGCGATCGACGCGGATGAGCCGCCTTTGCCTAAGCGCTCGCTCGGTCGCGCCACCCGTCGCGCGGCGGATCGGGCGATGGATCTGGCCGCCCTGCCGGCGGTCGATCTCGTCTGCGTGCTGGAGGAGGAGAGTCCGCTGGCGATGATCCTGACGCTCAAGCCCGATCTTCTGGTCAAGGGCGCCAGCCATGCCGAGGGCGATATCATCGGCGCGGACCGGGTGGCGGCCTGGGGAGGCACAGTGCTGCGAGCGGAGCTTCTGCCCGCTTCCGCGCGCGGCAAGGCCAGGGTAGTTTCAGACCCCGAACTCTGACGTGCCCAAACCAAAAGGATTGCCAGACATGGACCGTATCGACGCCCAGGGATTGCAGGTCGCGAAACCGCTGCATGATTTCATCGAAAACCAGGCGCTGCCCGGCACCGGGCTGGATGCGGCGGCTTTTTGGGCCGGGTTTTCGGCGCTGGTGCATGATCTGGCGCCGCGCAACCAGGCGCTTCTGGCCAAGCGGGACGAGTTGCAGGCGGCGATCGACGGCTGGCATCAGCAGAATAAGGGCGCGGTGGACGCGGCCAGCTATCGCGGCTTCCTGAACGATATCGGTTATCTACAGCCCGAGCCTGCGCCTTTCACGGTCACGACCGCCAATGTCGATCCGGAGATCGCGACGCTCGCAGGGCCGCAGCTGGTCGTGCCCATCACCAATGCGCGCTACGCGCTGAATGCCGCCAACGCGCGCTGGGGCAGCCTCTATGATGCGCTTTACGGCACGGATGCCATTGCCGAGGATGGCGGGGCCGAACGCGGGCGCGGTCTCAACCCCATCCGCGCCAAGCGTGTCGTCGCCTATGCCAAGGATTGGCTGGATGGGGTGGCGCCGCTTGCCGGTGGCAGCCACGCCGACGCCCAGGGCTATGCTGTTGTGGATGGCGCCCTCGTCGCGACGGGCATTGGGCCCTTGCAGAATGCAGCTGCTTTCGCCGGCTATCTGGGTACGGCGGATGCGCCGGATTCCGTGCTGCTGCGCCATAACGGCCTGCATATCGAACTGGTGCTGAACCGCGCGCATCCCATCGGCCGTGATGATGTGGCGGGTGTGGCGGATATCGTGCTGGAAGCCGCGCTGAGCGTGATCATGGATTGCGAGGACAGCGTTTCCGCCGTCGATACCGAGGACAAGATTTCCGTCTACGCCAATTGGCTCGGCCTGATGCAAGGCAACCTGTCGGCGAATCTCACCAAAGGCGACCGCGTGATCGAGCGCAAGCTGGAGGCAGACCGCCGCTTCACCGCGCCTGACGGTGGCGCGCTCTGGCTGTCCGGGCGCAGCCTGATGCTGGTGCGCAATGTCGGCCATCATATGTTGACCGACGCGATGCTGACGAAAGACGGCGCGGAAATCCCTGAAAACCTGCTGGACGGCGTGGTGACCTCGCTGATTGCCCTGCATGACCTGAAGTCGAAGGGGCCGATCCGCAACAGCCGCGCGGGCTCGGTCTATATCGTCAAACCCAAGATGCATGGGCCGGAAGAAGTCGCTTTCGCGAATACTGTCTTCGACCGGATCGAGACTTTGCTGGGCTTGGCGCCGAATACGCTCAAGATGGGCATCATGGATGAGGAGCGGCGGACCTCCGCCAATCTCGGCGCCTGTATCGAAGCCGCCAAAAGCCGCGTGTTCTTCATCAATACCGGCTTCCTCGATCGTACGGGCGATGAAATCCATACCTCCATCGAAGCGGGCGCCATGGTGCGCAAGAACGCCATGAAGGGCACCGCCTGGATCAAGGCTTACGAAGACCGCAATGTCGATATCGGCCTCGCCGCCGGGTTGCGTGGTCATGCGCAGATCGGCAAGGGCATGTGGGCCGCGCCGGACCGGATGGCCGAGATGCTGGAACAGAAGATCGGCCACCCGCGCGCCGGCGCCAACACCGCCTGGGTGCCGTCACCGACAGCGGCCACGCTGCATGCCTTGCATTATCATGCGGTCGATGTCGCGGAGCGTCAGGAGGAGCTGGCAACGCGCCCCCATGCCTCGCTCGGCGCCCTGCTGACCATCCCGGTCGCCGACGGCACCAATTGGAGCCCGGAGGAAATCCGCGAGGAGATCGACAACAATGTCCAGGGCATCTTGGGCTATGTCGTGCGCTGGGTCGATCAGGGCGTGGGCTGCTCCAAAGTGCCAGACATTCACGATGTCGGGCTGATGGAAGATCGCGCGACTTTGCGCATCAGCAGCCAGCATCTGGCCAATTGGCTGCATCATGGCGTGGTGACACAAGCCGAGGTCGAGGCCGCTTTGCGCCGCATGGCGGCGGTGGTCGACAAGCAGAATGACGGTGACGCGCTGTATAGGCCGATGGCCCCTAGCTTTGACGGGCCGGCCTTCAAAGCGGCGTCGGACCTCGTCTTTAAAGGCCGCGCCCAGCCCAACGGCTATACCGAATTCGTCCTGCATCAGTGGCGGCGCGTCGCCAAAGCGGGCTGACCGGTGGCATGACGTGCTTCACATGAGATGAAGCACGTCATGCCATAGAAGATGGCCCAGCAGCCGGTCCGGCAGAAGCGTGAACAGCCCTGCCAGGACGAGGCCGCCGAAGAAGAGGCCCCGCATCGCCTTGCCGTGGGTCAGCCGATTGCCGTGATAAATCGCCCAGACCCCGCGCGGCAGGGTTACCAGCACCAGCACAACGAAGAGATGGATGGGCGTGAAGCCGTCGATATTCGGCAGGCCGCGATAGGTGCGAATGGGAATGGCGAGTACCGCGACCGCCGTCATCAGTCCCACCCAGACCCAGCCCATGGCCTGGTGCGACAGGGTGCCTTTGCGGCGCAGCAGGATCAGCGTGCCGATCAGCAGTGCCAGAACGGCCGCCGCGATATGGCCAAGCACGATGGGTGACGCCAGGGACAGCGTGTCGCGCATCATGGGTATCCGCCAGTGCTCCATCATCCTGCATGATGCCGCAACGAATATGAAGGCATTCCGGCAGGTGGAACAGGTCGGCGGGCGTAAAAATCGCGATCGGACGTCACGCCTGTTGGCATCGGGCGGCAGGGGTGGTCTTCTGCACTGCAACACCCGTGGCGAGGAGCGGCTCTTGAAGACAAATATGATGCGGCGCCCGACGATCCTGTTCGCGGCCGCCATGGTCGGACTTTTGCCGGCGCTGCCGGCTTTGGCCGCCCCGCCCGACAGCCTGACGCTCGGCATCGCGCTGGAGCCGCCGGGCCTGGACCCGACCGCTGGGGCGGCGGGTGCCATTCGCGACGTCACCTATGACAATATCTTCCAGGGCCTGACAAAGATCGACGCAGAAGGGCAGGTGGTGCCGAGCCTCGCCAAAGCTTGGACGGTCGCGCCGGACGGCCTGACCTATACATTCGACCTGCAAAGCGGCGTCACCTTTTCGGACGGCACGCCCTTCGACTGTTCCATCGTTCAGTTCAGCTATGGCCGGGCCATGGCTGCCGACAGCATCAATGCGCAGAAGCAGCTTTTCGCGCCCATCGCCAAGGTCGATTGCCCCAGCCCGCTGAAGGCCGTCATCACCCTCAAGCAGCCAATCTCGACCTTCCTTTACGATATGGCCTGGGGGGACGCGGTGATGGTGGCTCCCAAGACGGCGGCGACCAACAAAACGCAGCCTGTCGGCACCGGGCCTTTCATGCTCAGCCGCTGGGTGCCGGGCGACCGCATCGAACTGGTCCGCAATCCGCATTACTGGGGCAATGCGCCCAAACTCGCCGCCGTTACCTTCCGCGTGATTGCCGACCCGGCAGCGGCGACGGCCGCTTTGCTCTCCGGCGCGCTCGACGCCTATCCGGATTTTCCGGCGCCCGAGACGGTGGTGAAGTTCCAGCATGATCCGCGCTTCACGGTCGATATCGGCACGACGGAAGGCAAGGTCATTCTGGCGCTGAACGATGCGCGCAAGCCGTTCAGCGATATCCGGTTTCGCCAGGCTCTGGCCTATGCCATCGACCGCAATGCCATCGTCCAAGCCGCCTATTCCGGCTATGGCCGCGTCATTGGCTCTCATTACACGCCGAGCGACCCGAACTTCGTCGATCTGGCCAACGCCTATCCCTATGACCCTGCCAAGGCGAAGCAGTTGCTACAGGAAGCCGGCGTGAAGCCGGGCATGACGTTCACCATCACCATGCCGCCGCCATCCTATGCACAGCGCAGCGGCCAGTTGGTGGCAGCTTATCTGTCCCAGGTCGGCATCAATGTGAAACTCGAATCGGTCGAATGGGCGCAATGGCTGTCCAAGGTCTTCAGCCAGTCCAATTTCGACGCGACGGTCATCGCCCATGTCGAATCCCGCGATCTCGATATCTATGCACGGCCGCATTACTATTTCAATTATGATAGCCCAACCTACAAGGCGCTCTACGCGCAGTATATCGCGGCGACCGACCCTGCCGCCCAAGCGGCGCTGGTCGAGAAGTTGCAGCGTCAACTCTCGGCCGACGAACCCAATATCTTCCTTTTCGCGCTGCCCAAGATCGGCATCTGGAATGCGAAGCTGAAAGGCATGTGGTCCAACGATCCCATGCCGGCGGATGACGTGACAGAGGTCTATTGGGGGCCGTGACCCATTATCTGCTGCGGCGCTGCGCCACGCTGGTCGCCGCACTGTTCTTTGCCTCCATCATCATCTTCATCGTCCTGCAGATTCTGCCGGGCGATCCGGCGCTGGTGATTCTGGGGCCGGATGCGCAGGCCGATACGCTGAAAGCCTTGCGGCATCAGCTCGGCCTCGATCTGCCGGTCTGGCTGCGCTACCTGCATTGGATCGGCGGCGTGCTGACCGGCCATCTCGGCCGCAGCACCGCCTATGACAGCTCAATCGCCAATCTGATCTTGCAGCGCATTGCGGTCACGGTGCCGCTTGCCATCTTTGCGATGCTTCTGGCCAGCCTGCTCGCCATCCCGGTCGGTGCCTGGGCGGCGGCGCGGCGCGGCGCGGTCGACGGCAGCATCATGGCGGTGACTCAGATCGGCATCGCTGTACCCGATTTTTGGCTGGCGCTGCTGCTGATTCTGATCTTTGCCGTCCATGTCACCTGGTTTCCCGCTGGCGGCTTTCCCGGCTGGTGGCACGGCACCGGCGCGGCCTTGAAGGCGCTGGTGCTGCCGGTGGTGGCACTCGCCGTGCCGCAGGCGGCGATCCTGGCGCGTGTCACGCGCGGCGCGGTGCTGGATGTGGGCCTGCGGGATTATCTGCGTACGGCGCGGGCCAAGGGCCTGCGCGAAGGCGCCATCCTGTGGCGGCATGCCATGCCCAATGCGCTCATTCCCGTCACGACGCTGATGGGCCTGCAATTTTCGTTTCTGCTGGCCGGCACCATCATCATCGAGAATGTCTTCACCCTGCCGGGCCTCGGCTCGCTGCTGTTCCAGGCCATCGGCCAGCGTGATCTCATCCTGGTGCAGGACCTCGTGCTGCTGTTCGCGGGCCTCGTCATCCTCATCAATTTCCTGGTCGATGTGCTCAATGCCGTCATCGACCCCCGGCTGGCCCAAAATCTGGGGCAGGGGCTGCAATGAGGAATCTGCGCATTCTCATCGGCGGCGCCATGACGCTGATCGTCATCGTCACCGCCTTGGTCGCGCTGGTCTGGACGCCCTATGGCCCGACCGCCATCGACATCCTGCATCGTCTGGCCGCACCCTCCGCGGCGCATCCTTTCGGCACGGATGCTTTCGGGCGGGATACGCTGTCGATGATCATGGCGGGCGCCGAGAATTCCATCATCGTGGCGCTCGCCGCTGTCGGTCTTGGCGCGGTCCTGGGCATTCCGGCCGGGCTGCTGGCCGCCGCGCGCGGCGGCTGGACGGAAGAACTGCTCATGCGCGGCGCCGATCTCACCTTCGCCTTTCCAGCGCTGCTGACAGCGGTGATGATCACCGCGCTGCGCGGTCCTGGGGCTTATACGGTGATGATCGCCATCGGTGTCTTCACCGCACCGGTGCTGGCGCGGGTCACCCGCACCGCCGCCGGGGTCATCTGGGTGCAGGATTATGCGCGCGCCGCCCGTGCGCTGGGGCGCGGCCGTGGCGCCGTCACCCGCGTTCACATCCTGCCGAATATCCTGAGCGTGCTGACCGTACAGATCACCATTCAACTGTCACTGGCGATTCTGGCCGAGGCCGGGCTTTCTTTCGTCGGTTTGGGTGCGCAGCCCCCCGCGCCGAGCTGGGGGCGGATGCTGAACGATGCGCAGACCTACATCTATACAGCGCCGTTTTTGACGCTATTTCCCGGTCTGGCCATCGCGCTCGCGGTTTTGGGCCTGAACATGCTGGGTGACGGATTGCGGGACGCCATGGATTTAAGACGACGGAGACGCGCATGACCCCGCCCTGGACAGTCCGAACGCTTGGCGCGGCCCTGGCGCGCGGCGACGTGACGGCGGAAGCGGTGGCCGAGCTGTCGCTGGCCCGCATCGCGGCCGAGGACGGCACGCTCAACGCTATCATCACGCCCAACCCGCACGTGCTGGAGGATGCGCGCGCTATCGACCGCCGGCGTGCGGCGGGCGAGGCGGTGGGACCGCTGGCCGGCATTCCCGTTCTGGTGAAGGATACGATGGATATGGCGGGCCTGCCGACCACCGGCGGCTGGTCCAAGCTGTCGGCGCGCGCCGGCGGCGTCGATCTTATTCCCCGGCGCGACAGTGCCGTGGTGGCGCGCATGCGCGCGGCCGGCGCCCTGTTGCTGGGCAAGACCAATGTCCCGGTCATGAGCGCGAGCGGCACCAATGCCAATGACAGCTGGGCCGGTCCGACGCTGAATGCCATCGCGCCCGAGCGCGCGCCGGGTGGCAGCAGCGCGGGCTCGGCGACCGGTGTCGCCGCCGGCTATGCCGTCATCGGCCTGGCCGAGGAAACCGGCGGCTCCATCCAGAATCCGGCGGCGGCGCAAGGGCTGGTCGGTATCAAGCCGACCTTCGGCCTGGTGCCCAATTCCGGCGTCATGCCCCTGGCCAATAGCACGCGCGATGTAGTCGGGCCGGTGGCGCAGACGGTGCGCGGTGCCGCCATCGCGCTGGACGTTTTGGCGGGCTATACGCCGGAAGACCCCAAAACGGTTGCCGGCATCGGTCGCCGTCCGCTGGGCGGCTATGCCGCCGCCATCCGCCCCGGGGCGCTACAGGGCAAGCGCCTCGGCCTGTACGGGCCGGGCTGGCGCCACGCGAACCTGTCCCCGGCCAGCGAAGCGCTGTTCCGCACCGCTTGCGAGGGGCTGCGGGCGCTGGGCGCTGAATTGATCGAAGATCCTTTCGCGGGCTCGGGCTTCGCCGATCTGGCCCATTTCGTCAGCGCCCTGCCTTACGATCCGCGCGGCGAGGAATCGGTTGTCTATGACCTGGACCGCTACCTGGCGACCTTCGGGCCGGACAGCCCGATCAATTCGCTGGACAGCCTGAGGCGCGTCACCGGTGCCGATCCGTTCGACCCCGCCGGGCCGCTCGGCTATCTGTGGGAGCTGGAGGATTTTCGCCATCTGGTCGCGAATTACCGTGACCCGCCGCCGCTTACGCGCTTCCTCGGCATCCGGGAACACTATCTGCAGATCTTCAAGCAGGTGATGAACGCCCATCGGCTGGACGCGATGGTGATGCCGCAGACCCAGGCGGAGCCGCCGCTGCTGCACGCACCCGAGCCGATTCTGGAAACGGCGGTTTCCGAAATCAATATCGCCGGCCTGCCGGCGATCACCGTGCCAGCGGGGCTTTACCCGTCCGGCGCCGGTTTCGGCCTGCTCTTCGTAGGCCGGCTGTGGAAAGAGGCGCGGCTGATCGCCTTCGCCGCCGAATACGAGGCGATTACCTGAACAGTCAGCTACCTAAACAATCAGCAGTCATGCCCGGCTTCATGCCGGGCATCTACCCGTCAGGGCGCCATGACGGCGTGTTGGCGCCGCAGCGGGTAAATGCGCGTGACAAGCACGCGCACGACAAAATTTAACCGAACAGGTTTTTCCATGCGGGCAGCGCGCCGGGATAGGGCAGGGCGGTCGCCACAAACACGCCGCGCGCGATCGACCGCGCCGTCACCATCATCGCGGCATGGCACAGCACGGTCAGCACCTGAGGGCTGACCGCCTCGCCCTTGCCGGTGGCGGCCGAGAACATCGTATCGCCGTCAAAGGGCAGATGCGCGCCGTGCACCGCCCGTGCCAGTCCGTCCTGCGCCGCGATGGCCAGCCGCTTGGCCTGTGCCTTGGTCAGTGGCGCATCCGTCACCACCAGCCCGATCGTCGTCGCGGTCGGCGGATTCGGATCATCGGGAAGGCCCTTCGCCCGCAGCTTCAGATCCTCGGCTGAGAGCGCGTGGGACGGGAACCCCAAGCCGCCGAACTCGCCGCCCTGTTCGAAGGGAGCGGCCCAGAAATGCGGGCCTTGCCCCACCAGCGGGTTGCCGACCGGATTGGCGACGGTGATGACCGCGACCTTGTAGCCCGCGCGTGTTTCCATGCTCGCCGAACCCAGCCCGCCTTTCACCAGCGGTGTCGTCGCGCCCGTGCCGCCGCCCACCGTGCCGAGAGCGAAAGCGCCGTCGGTCGCGGCCTCGGCTGCCGCGTAGCCCATCTCGCGATAGGGGGAGAAACGGCCCCAGTTCTTGTCGCCGCCATTGGTGAGGTCGAAGACAATCGCCTGGGGAATGACAGGCACCTGCACGCCGCCGAAGACGGCGCCGCGCTTTTGCTCCCGCGCCCAGGCCTGCACGCCGCCGGCCGCGTCCAGCCCGAAACAGGAGCCGCCGCCCAGCGCGAAACCATCCACGCCGCCGGCCGTCATCTCAGGCTCCAGCAGCGCCGTATCCCGGCTGCCCGGCGCGCCGCCCAGGATGCTGACGGAAGCCGTGGCCGGCTCGTCGAAGAGAATGGCCGTCACGCCCGAGCCAAGGGCGAGGTCGGTCGCATGACCGACGATGAGGCCGGGAATATCCGTCAGCAGGTTGCGCATGATCCGGCTCAGGCTTCAGGGCGGCCGAGCAGGGCGAGGTATTCCCACATCACCGTGGCAGCGGCGAGAGCGGTGATTTCGCTCACGTCATGGGCGGGCAGAACCTCCACCACATCCATGCCGACGAAGGAGAGGTCGGTGAAGCGGCGGATGATGGCCTGGGTCTGCCAGCTGGCCAGGCCGCCGATTTCCGGCGTGCCGGTGCCGGGGGCGAAGGCCGGGTCCAGGCAATCGACGTCATAGGTGAGATAGGTCGGGCGGTCGGAGCCGACGACGGCGATGGCGCGTTTGGCGACGGCCGCGACACCCATCTCATGCACGTCCTGTGCGGACAGGATGGTAACGCCCTGGCTGACCGTCCAATCCCAGACATCGCGCTGCACGGGGGACCGGATGCCGATCTGGATCATCCGGGTCGGATCGACCAGCCCTTCATTAATGGCGTGGAAGAAGACCGACCCATGGCCGTAGACCTGACCGAAATTGTCGTCCCAGGTATCAACATGGGCGTCGAAATGGATGAGGCTGAGCGGCTCGCCGATGCGCGTCCGCAGGGCGCGCAACAGCGGCAGGGTGATGCCGTGCTCACCGCCCATGGCGAGAAGATGCGGAATACCGGTGGCCTGCTTTTCGATCAGCGAAAGGCTTTTGGGCAGGTCGCCGAGCGCGATCTCGAACTCGCCCGCGTCGGCGATGGGCATGGCATTCACGTCGGTCCAGAAATGCGGATGTTCGCCGTCCACCAGCATGCGGCTGGCCTGGCGGATCGCACCGGGGCCGGAGCGCGCGCCCGACCGGTTGGTGACGCCGATATCGAGCGGAATGCCGGCGACGGTGAAGGTCGGCCCGACGCCCGAAATGCTGCGGCCCAGAAAGCCGGGACCGGTCGCGAAAGTCGGAATGCCTGCCATCGTCTCACCCTGTCTCTATGCCTGCCGGTCCTGTCCCGGCGCCTTCGTTGCATAAACCAGAGTGGTCGCCGTGGCGACCTCGGACAGCCTACATGCGCGCGAGTTTGGATACGCTCAATCGCGGCCGGGGGCGTGGACCTGCGCTGTCGCCGGCTGCCGCTGCCTCAGGCGCGGTCACCGAGTTTGCGGGGTCTATCGCGACGAGGCGCGCATGCAGCTGCACGACCTGGCGTTCCAGCCATTCCAGAACGCGCAAAGTTTCAGGCAAGTCCGATTCCTCAATCATTGCGGCGATGTCGAGATCGGTCAACGCGCTGGACGGCGTGATCGCGGAGAAGCTGATTGGGCAACCATTGAGGGCTTTTCCATCAGCGGCGCGTCGCACGATCAATTCATGGGCTTCGCGCGGATCAAGCGGACGCGACAATTCGACGTGAAAAGCGTGATGGCCGTTGCCGATACCGGCACGCCGCAGATCGCTGCGGAACTGATCCGACACCGTGACCGCGATGATATGGCCCTTGTCCATGACTTCGAGCACAACCGGCACGTCAGGATGATCAGGCAGCCAGGCCCAGCCTGACAAAATGGTGCGATCCACCCATTCCACCTTGCCCATCAAGGGGCCGCTCTGCGGGCGGTCCATGATATTGGGCTCAGTCAAACCGGCGCGCAGTGCGATACGCGCCCGGATGCGGTCCACCAGGGGGCCGGATTGCAGGATCGGCGCGCAGGTTTTCCAGCCCTGGCTCGGCACGTCGTCCCAGGTTCCGGACGAGGTCGAGGTCATGAACATCGCGCGGTCGCCGCGGTCGATATAGCTTTCGGCCGGCATGTCCTCGGCCATGACCACGGCATGAACGGGCATTTCAATGTTGTAGTAGGCGATGGGGTCCATATCCTCGCAGCGCGTGATGGTGCTGCCGTTGAGCAGGGACTCAGCGGGGACAAGGACGCCGTCGATAAAGAGATTGTGCAATGGCGACAGAAAAAGATCGCGCGAGGGCACGCCGTCATCAATCGCATCCGCTTGAATCTTCAAGGGAATGCTGTTCGGGCTGAGACGGGCGAAATGCCGCCCGTAGATGCGCTGGCCAATCCAGCGGATCGGCAGAATGCCGTGCTGTAGTGTTAAAACTTGGTCGGTCAGTCGAAGTTTTTCGACCCGCACTCTTCCGCGCGTGGTCAGTATTCGCGTGCCGCCGCAAAAGCTCGCGCCCATTTTGCGTTATCGCCTCAGCTGCAAGGGGACAGATTGTCGATTATGTAAGGTGACTTCTAAGCATATCGTCGGTCAACTTCGTTTAACATATTTTTATGAAGACGGCTGATATAACATTTCGAATCCGAACCATTTTTTATAAAACGGTATGGCTTTTTCAAGTGTTTTGTAATGCGTTAGCGAAATCGAACGCGCCAGTTTACGGCATTTGCTACCGATTTTTATTTTTGTCCTGAAAGAGCAAAATTATACTAAGTGGCGACTAAACTGCGGCAAGAATTGCTGCATCTGCGATGTTGGTTATGTTTCTTCAGCGATAGCCATCCCGTCCCTGTCCCGCCTTATCCCGGGCGTCGGCGCCCGGTCATTGCCCCGGGCAAGTCTCCATTATGGCCAGCCCTCTATCGCGTTGCGAATGTGATGGCTACAGAGTTAGCCATGCAGATACCGAGTGCCGCCGGCGCAACCCCTTCGATGGCCCAATGGTTCGCCATGAAGGCGGATCATCCCAATGCCCTGCTCTTTTTTCGGATGGGCGACTTTTACGAGTTGTTTTTCGCCGACGCCCAGGCGGCGGCGGCGGCGCTCGACATCGCGCTCACGGCGCGCGGTGAGCATGGCGGCCAGCCGATCCCCATGTGCGGTGTGCCCGTCCACGCGCGGGATGCCTATCTGGCACGGCTGATCCGGCGCGGCTTTCGCGTCGCCCTCGCCGAGCAGATGGAAGACCCCAAAAAGCGGGCCGGAAAGGCACCGCTGCGGCGGGAAGTTGTGCGGGTCATCACCCCCGGCACGTTGACGGAAGACGCGCTGCTGGAAGCGGCGCAGCCCAATCTGCTGCTGGCTCTGGTGGAATTGGCCGAGAAGCCGCGCGGCCGCGACAGGAGCCAGGGTGCCATCGGTGCCGCCTGGCTCGATATCTCGACCGGCCAGTTCGAAACGGCGCAGGTGTCGCGCGCCGATCTCGCTTCCCTGCTCGGGCGCCTGGCCCCGGCCGAAATTCTGGCCGATGCCGCGATTCCGCTCGGTCCCTGGGAGGATCGGCGTGGCGTCGATTGGCCTCCCGCGCCCCCGCGCGCCGAAGATGCCCGCGCCCGGCTGGCTCAGGCCTTTCATGTCGCGAGCCTGGACGCCTTCGGCAATTTCACCGATCTGGAAGCGATGGCCGCCGCCATGGCGCTGGACTATCTGCGCCTCACCCAGGCCGGCCGGCAACCGCATCTGGCCCATCCCGCGCCGCAAGGCGAGCGCGGCGTGCTGGCGATGGATGCGGCCACCCGGGTCAGCCTGGATATCACCGAGACGCGGGCCGGCGATCGCAGCCAACATACCCTGCTCGCCGCCATACGGCGGACCAGCACGCCTGGCGGCAGCCGCTTGCTCGGCACCTGGCTGCATGCGCCGCTGGCCGATCTCGGCGGCATCCTTGCCCGGCAGGACGGTTGGGATTTTCTGCTCTCCCATGCGGCTTTGACGGAGGAGTTGCGGCTTGGCCTGCGCGCCGCGCCAGACCTCGCCCGTGCATTGGCGCGCGTGGCGCTCGGCCAGGCCGGCCCGCGCGACGTCGCGGCGGTGGGGCAGGGACTGACGGTTGCGGCCAGCCTGGCCAGCCAGTTGCCGGAGGCATTGCCGCCGATCCTGCAATCGGCGCGGCAGGCGCTGGGCGCGCTGCCCGACCTCGGCGCCTATCTCGCGGGCGCCTTCGTCGATCCGGTGCCGGTGCGGCTGGAAGACGGCCGCGCCATCGCGCCCGGTTTCGACGCGGTGTTGGATGAGGAACGCAGCCTGCGCGACGAGCAGCGGCAGATTCTGGCCCGCGTTCAGCTGGACTATGCCGAGCGCTACGGCGTGCCGAATCTCAAAATCAAGCATCACGCCCAGCTGGGCTATGTGATCGAGGTGCCGGCGGCGGTGTCGGAAAAGCTGCGCGGTTTCCCCGAACTCGTGCTGCGCCAGGGCCTCGCCTCCGGCGCGCGCTTCACCAGCACTGAACTCTCCGAGTTGGATCAGAAAATCGCGGCAGCGGCCGAGCGCGCCGGTGCGCGGGAGCGGATCGTCTTCGACGGTCTGGTCAAGACCGTCATGCAGGCGCGCGACGCGATTTCGGCCTGCGCTGCCGCGCTGGCGCTGCTCGATGTTCTGCAGGGGGCGGCCCGCCTCGCTGAACAGGTGGGCTGGTGCCGCCCGCAGATGACCGAGGGCGAGGATTTCGCCATCGAGGCCGGACGCCATCCCGTGGTCGAGGCCGCCCTCGCCGGGCGCGATCCTTTCGTGCCCAATGACTGTTCGCTGTCGCCCGGCCAGCGGCTGATGCTGCTGACCGGCCCCAATATGGCGGGCAAGTCCACCTTCCTGCGGCAGAACGCGCTGATCGTCATTCTGGCGCAGGCGGGGCTGCCGGTGCCGGCGGCGACAGCCACCATCGGGCTGGTCGACCGGCTTTTCTCCCGCGTCGGTGCCTCCGACGATCTGGCCCGTGGCCGGTCGACCTTCATGGTTGAAATGACCGAGACTGCGGCCATTCTTCATCAGGGTGGGCCGCGCAGTCTGGTCGTGGTCGATGAAATCGGTCGCGGCACCGCGACATTGGATGGGTTGGCCATTGCTTGGGCAGTTTTAGAGGCCCTGCACAATACGGTGCGCTGCCGTGCGATCTTTGCCACGCATTTTCATGAATTGGCCCGATTGTCGGGCATAATGCCTCAATTGCAGCCTGCGACCATGCGGGTGAAGGATTGGAAGGGCAGCGTCATTTTCCTGCACGAAGTCACCAAAGGGGCGGCAGGGCGAAGCTGGGGCGTGCATGTGGCAGCCCTTGCGGGCGTGCCGGCCCCGGTCGTCAAACGCGCGGGCGCGCTGCTTGCCAGCCTCGAAAAAGCAGGTCCGCTGACGCAATCCGCCGAATTGCCCTTGTTCGCGGCAGCGCAACAGCAACATGATGCCGCCCCTGGTGCGGAACTGGGCCAGGAGCCGGAAGCGGACAGGCTGCGTCAGGCTCTGGCCGACATCGATCCCGAGCAGATGACCGCCCGCCAGGCTCTGGATTACCTGTTTCGACTCAAGGATTTGGCTTCTGGTGCCTCAGCCGCGGATTCTCTAGCATCGTGACAATGACCACCGACACCATCGCTTCCAGCCCCAGCCTGTCCGACGCCCTGGCCGAGATCGCGGCGATGGACGGCAGCATCTCGCGTGAGGCGGCCCTTGCGGCCTTCCGGCGCCATCTGGCGCGGACGCAGCATTTATTGCAGCAGGCTTTCGAGCGGGACGAGCTCTCCGGTCTGACGGCTGCCGCCGCGCTGGCCGGGCATATGGACGCGGTCGTCGTCACGCTGATGGATTATACGGGCTCGGTCGCCCGGCCCAATGCGCCGGATCGCATGACGGTGGTGGCGACCGGCGGCTATGGTCGCGGCTTCCTGGCGCCCTTCTCCGATATCGATCTGCTGTTTCTGACGGACGCCGATCCGTCGGAGGAGACGCTCGCGGCGGTCGAGTTCATGCTCTATTTCCTCTGGGATCTCGGTCTCAAGGTCGGGCACGCGACCCGGTCGGTCGAGGAATGCCTGACGGAAGCGCGGAGCGACGCCACGGTTCGCACCACCTTGCTGGATGCGCGCTGCCTGGTCGGCGAAAAGCCGCTGTTCGATGAGTTTCGCCGCCGCTTCCGGGCGCAATGCGTCGAACTGGGCGCCGCCGAATTCATTCGCGTCAAACAGGCGGAACGCGCCGCCCGTCATCGCCGCTACGGCGACAGCCCCTTTCTGGTCGAGCCCAATGTGAAGGAAGGCCGGGGCGCGATGCGCGACCTGCACTATCTCCATTGGGTCGCCAATTACGTCTATGACATCCGCGACGTCGATGACCTGCTGTCGATCGACGGCCCTTACGGCCCAATGCTCACGCTGCGGGAGGCGCGACACTTCCGCCGTGCGCAGGACTTTCTCTGGACCGTGCGCTTTCATCTTCACTATGTCGCGGGACGGCCAGAGGAACGCCTGACCTTCGATCTGCAACCTATCGTCGGCGCCCGCATGGGCTATACGCGGCATGGCGTGCAGGACGGGGTGGAGCGCTTCATGCGCCATTATTTCCTCACCGCGCGCGATGTGGCGCGGCTGACCCATGTGCTGGAGCCGGAACTTGTCCGCGTCGCCCGCGGCTCGCCGGCCGTTGTGGCGCCCACCGACAAGATCCTGCTGCAAGCCGGCATCATCCTGGCCGACGGCCAGTTGCTCTGCGCGGATATCGATGCCTCGGCCAATACGCCGATCATCATGCTCAAGATCATGCAATTCGCGCGGGATCGCCATCTGCGCATTCATCCTCTGGCGCTGCGGTCCATGATCCGCAACGAGCGCACCACCATCCAATTGCGCCGTGATCCGCAGGCCATGGCGATCTTCCTGGACCTTCTCTGCGGCAAGGATGGCGAGACCGGGCGGTCTGACGGTGCCCGCTGGCTGACGCTCATGAACGAGACCGGCATCCTCAGCCGTCTGGTGCCGGACTGGGCGCGCATCGTCGGCCAGATGCAGTTCGACACCTATCATGTCTTCACGGTCGACGAGCATACGATCGAGGCGCTGCGCGTGGTGGCCTCGCTGGAACGGGGCGAATTGACGGAAGCGGCCCCCGTCGCTTCCAGCCTCGTCGATCATCTGCAATCCCGCCGCGCGCTTTATACCGCCGTGCTGCTGCACGATATCGCCAAGGGCCGGGGCGGCGACCATTCGGTGCTGGGCGCGGAAATAGCGCTCACCATCTGCCCCATGCTGGGCCTGTCGGCCGAAGAGACCGAAATGGTGTCCTGGCTGGTGCTGCATCACCTGCTGCTCAGCCAGACTGCCTTCAAGCGCGATATCGACGATCCCAAAACCATTCTCGATCTTGTCGATACGGTGCAGTCGCCGGAACGCCTCAAGCTGCTACTGGTTCTGACGGTCGCCGACATGCGCGCGGTCTCGCCGAAAGTCTGGAACGGCTGGAAGGCGACGCTGCTTCGCGAGCTTTACACCCGCGTCGCGGAAGTCCTGGCCGGCGGCCTGGCCACGACCGAACGGGACGTGCGCGTGGCTCGCGCCAAGGAAGCCGCCGCCGAACGGCTCAGCGACTGGACGGCCGAGGATATCGCGACCTTCCTCGATCTCGGCTATCCGGCCTATTGGCTCAGCTTCGATCCGGCGACGCATGAGCGTCACGGCCGCGTCATTCGGGACGCCAGCCATCGGAATGCGCCGCTCAGCGTCCAGCATGAGGTTCTGCACAACCGGGCGGTGACGGAAGTCACTGTCTATGCGGCCGATCATGCCGGCCTGTTCAGCCGGATCGCGGGCGCTCTGGCCATTGCCGGCGCCTCCATCGTCGATGCGCGTATCCATACGCTGACCAATGGCATGGCGCTGGATACCTTCTGGATTCAGGACGCCAATGGCGGCATTTTTGCCTCGCCCCAGCGCCTCGCGCGTCTGTCGGTGCTGATCGAGCAGGCGCTGGCCGGCAGCCTGCGCATGGAGAATGAGATACGCGGCCTGTCCGACGCGCTGCTGGGCCAGCGCATGCGGGCCATTCATGTGCCGCCGCGCGTCGTCATCGATAATCACGCCTCCAATACCCATACGGTGGTGGAGGTGAACGGCCGTGACCGGCCCGGCCTGCTGCATGACGTGACGGCCGCCATTACCGGCGAGGGCATGCAAATCGCCTCCGCCCATGTCAGCACCTACGGCGTCCGCGCCATCGACGTTTTCTATATCAAGGACGTTTTCGGCCTGAAGGTTCAGAACGAGCGCAAGCTTGAGAATCTGCGTCAGGCCATTCTGGAAGCGCTGGCGGCGGGCGATACGTCGACGCCGACCGAGCCCGAGTCCGAAAGCCTCAATCGCGGCCGCCCGAAGGTCGACGCCGCCTGAGGGATACACCATATTCCGCCCCGAAGGCGTGCCGCCTTGGCGCGCGCAGGGAATGGAGTGGCAGATGACGCAGCGGACAGTCTCTCTCGTCTGGGACAGCGGGTGCGGCACCGGGGAAAGCCCGACCTGGGACGCCGATGCCGGGCAGCTCTATTTCACCGATATCCCGAACGGTCGCCTGCATCGCTACACACCCGCCACGGATGCACGCGATACCTGGCAATTGCCCGAGGTTCTGGGCAGTCTGGCGCTATGCCGCTCGGGCCGCATTCTGGTCTGCCAGAAGCAGAAGATCATGTTTTTTGATCCCGCGACCGGTAGCCTCGACCTTCTGGCGCAGATCGATGAGCCGCAGACCAATCGCCTGAATGACGGCAAGGTTGGGCCGGACGGCTGTTTCTGGGTCGGCACCATCAACGAGGGCGCGGACGGTCTGCCCTCGGGCAATCTCTACCGCATTACGCCGCAAGGGCAGGTGGAGAAGAAGGTCGAAGGCCTGAAGAACTCCAACGGTCTCGCCTGGACGGCCGACGGCCGCACCCTGTACCACTCCGACACGCGCGGCCCCTGGATCGATATCTGGGATTTCGACGCCGCGACGGGTGCCATCAGCAATCGCCGCCGTTTTGCCGACGTGCCGAATGCCGAGGGCCGGCCGGATGGCGGCGCGCTGGATATGGACGGGTTCTACTGGTCGGCCGGGTCAGGCATGAGTGTCCTCAACCGCTTCGCGCCGGACGGAACCTTGGTCGAAAAAATCGCCATGCCGGTCCCCAATGCGACCATGCCCTGCTTCGCCGGTAACCGTATCTTCATCACAACCGCGCTACCGAGTGACGAAGTGAAACGCCGGGAATTTCCGCAGGCCGGCGGTCTTTTTGAGATGCCGGTTGAGGTTCAGGGCGTGTTGATCGGGCGCTTCGCGGACTGAATGGCCAGACTTCACGGCATTGCGGCGGCAATGTGCCGCCGCTGCCCTAGATCCGTCCAAACCAGTCTCTATCTACAAACTCACAAAGACGTTGTCGGCAGAGTTGGTAATCAAGGTGTTACAAACCTGCTCAACAATGACGTCGAAAGGAGTTCTGACATGAAACTCTTGTCGTATTCGCGCTTCACGCGTGGCTTGGCCGTTGCGGCCATGATTGGTGTTATTGGCGCGCCTTTGGCCGTCGCTAATTCCGCACAGGCGCAAGGCTATTACCACGGTGGTGGCGGTTATTATCACGGTGGTGGTGGCTACTATCACGGCGGTGGCTGGGGTGGACCTGGCCCGGGCGTGGCGGTTGCCTCCGGCCTTCTGGGTCTCGCCGTTGGTGCCGCCGTCGGCAGCGCCATAGCCGCGCCGCCGGTCTATGCAGCCCCGCCGCCGGTCTATTACGCGCCGCCGCCGGTGGTCTATGCGCCGCCGCCGCCGCCCGTCTATTACGCGGCGCCGCAGCCTCCGGCCTATTACGTCCCGTAATCGGCTGGGGTGAGGGTTAGGTAGACACTGTCTACCCAGTCCGGCCCAATCTGAAAGGTTGCCTTGGCTTCGCCGGTTTTGCGAAAGCCAAGGCGACCTAACAGTTTAAGCGATGACGCATTCCGCGGATCGACATCCGCGACGATCGCGGGCGTGCCGCTGGCAAATCCCCGATCGATGACGGCTTTCGCCGCTTCCCGCGCAAAGCCTTGGCCCCAAAAGGGGCGTCCCAGCAAAATTCCCAATTCACCGCCGCGCCACAGACCGGCTTTGCCAAGCGTGACGCCTGCTTGTGTAATCAGGAAATCATCGGAACTGCCGGCGGCGACGGAGGCCACGGTATCCGCGACGAAAGCTTCCGTCTCGGCCAGCGTCGCATGGGGCAGGCTGGACCAATAGCGCATGGTCTCGGCATCGCGCATGAAATCATGGAGCGCCGGGGCATCCGCTAAAGTCATGCGCCTGAGCGTCAGCCGTGCGGTCTCGATCACTGCATGCTTTCCTGTGCCGGCCATAAAAAAGGGCGCCTCGCGGCGCCCTTTTTCGATCGGCTTTGAACTTGGATCAGCGCGAATAGAATTCGACGACCAGGTTCGGTTCCATCTGCACGGGGAAGGGAACATCGGCCAGCTTCGGAGCGCGCAGGTAGCGGCCCTTCAGCGAGCGGTTATCGACTTCCATATATTCCGGAACTTCACGCTCGGCGCTCTGCGTCGCGTCGAGAACGACGGCGAGCTGCTTCGACTTCTCGCGCACTTCGATGACGTCGTCGTTCGACACGCGATAGGACGCGATGTTCACACGGCGGCCGTTGACGAGAAGATGGCCGTGGGAGACGAACTGGCGCGCGGCGAAGGGGGTGATCGCCAGCTTCATGCGGTACACGACCGTATCCAGGCGGCGCTCCAGCAGCTCGATGAGGTTCTCGGAGGTGTCGCCCTTACGGCGAACCGCTTCCTCATAATACTTGCGGAACTGCTTCTCGCTGATATTGCCGTAATAGCCCTTCAGCTTCTGCTTCGCCATCAGCTGGACGCCGTAGTCGCTGGGCTTCTTGCGGCGCTGGCCATGCTGGCCCGGACCGTAATCGCGCTTGGCAACCGGGGACTTCGCACGGCCCCACAGATTGACACCAAGGCGGCGGTTAATCTTGAACTTACTTTCGGTGCGCTTGGTCATGCGCGTCTCCTTCGTCTATGGCGCCAGTAGTCCGTCCCGGCTTCCGCTGATCGGCTGATCAACGCGGAAACAGCGAAAAGGCCGAAGCCTGTTCGCCTTGGGTGGCGGGGCGATCCACGGAAGGCCGTTGATCACCCACATTCCCGGCAATGGAGGCGCCTTCTAGGTGGCCGTCTCCAAACTGTCAAACCGCAGCTGCCATGCGCAGCCGCGCCAGAGCCTGCTTAGTCTTCGGCTTTTGTCTGGTTGGAGGTGGCGCCGCCGCGCGCGGCGGACCAGGCCGCCGGGTCTTCCAGGAAGCGGCGCACTTCCGCCATCGACGACTCGGGGAAATACGGCCGCTCACGGCAGGCTTCCAGCACATCCCACCAGGTGGTGAGGTAGTGGAGCGCGATATTGTTCTCAGCGAGTTTTTCGATGCTGCCGCCGAAGACGCCATAAAAGAAGACGACGAAGGCATGGTTGCAAATCGCACCGGCGTCGCGCAGGCTCTGGGCGAAGCGGATTTTGGACTGACCGTCGGTCGTCAGATCCTCGACCAGCAGGGTTTCCTTGCCTTCCGGCACGTCGCCTTCGATCAGGGAGTTGCGGCCGAAACCCTTGGGCTTCTTGCGCACATAGGACATCGGCAGGCCCATGCGGTCGGAAATCCAGGCGGCATAGGGAATGCCCGCTGTCTCACCGCCGGCAATCGCCTCGATCGTCTCATAGCCGATATTGCGCTGGATCTTCTCGACCGCAAGCTGGCTGATCTTGGTGCGGGCCTGCGGGAAATAGATGATGCGGCGGCAGTCGATATAGACCGGGGATTTCCAGCCGGAGGTGAGCGTATAGGGCTCTTCCGGGCGGAAATTGATCGCCTTGATTTCCAGCAGGATACGTGCGGCGGTCATGGCCGCATCGCGATCCCAGTCGCTCGCGTGGCCTGCCAGTTTGCGGGATAGGGCGGTCATTCTGCACTCCGATCCAAGAAAGCCCGGATTTCTAGCGGATTCGCGCCATGCCGCAAGGATTGCCTGTGCAGATCCCTTCTGTGGCCGATGGGCATCATCGTCTTGCCATCGTTAAAGGGGATGCTGGCTTGCCTTGAACAGGCGTGGGTCTCGCGTTAGATCACAGCTTGATATACAGATAATGACTGGTCCGCGCGCTTGGACCGGTTGGATTAGGAGCGGTTTTCAGATGGCGCGTGACGTAAGCACCATCGCTCGGCGTTGTGAGCGTGCGGTCGTGACGGCATATCGTGAACTCATGGTTCACGGTAATGGCGATATGGACTCGTTTCGTGCCTGCACCACCCTCTATCGCATCCATCACCCTGAAGCGTCCCTGACGGAAGCGCATCGGCTGGTTGCCGAATGGATCGACCATCATATCGTCCGCGCCGATGACGGCCCCACCGACGGCTGCGACTGCCCCTGATTTTCGAAGGTTCGGCCGGCCATGTCTCTCTCCGATTGGGCCGGCGTTCCCCGCCCTGAGCGCGTGACGCTCGACGGGCTTTATGCGCGGCTTGAGCCGCTCGACCCTCTCCGCCACACAGATGAGTTGTTCGACGCGGCCAGCGCGCCCGGCGCCGCGGCACGGTTCCGCTATCTTTTCGAGTCGGAGCCCGCCGATGCGGCCGAATTTTCGGCCTGGGTCGCGAAAGCCGCCGCCGGCACCGATCCGCTATTCTTTGCCGTTATCGACAAGGCCACCGGGGGGGCCGAAGGCCGCCAGGCGCTGATGCGCATCGACCCTGTCCATGGAGTCATCGAAATCGGCAGCATTCATTGGGGACCGGCGATCCAGCGCAGCCGCGTGACGACCGAGGCACTGTATCTCTTCGCCCGCTATGCCTTCGAGACGCTGGGCTATCGGCGTTTTGAGTGGAAATGCAACGACGGCAACGCGCCGTCCAAGCAGGCAGCCAGGCGTTTCGGCTTCACCTATGAAGGGCTTTTCCGCCAGCATATGGTGGCAAAGGGCCAGAACCGCGACACGGCCTGGTTTTCGATGATCGACAGCGAATGGCCGGCTTTATCGGCCGCCTTCCAGGCCTGGCTCGACCCCGCGAATTTCAACGCCGCCGGTCAGCAAAAGCGTCGTCTGGAAGATTTCCGCGCCAGCTAACCCTCTCCGCTGAGGACGACCAAGGCCATGCCATTGCCTGCCATCGAATTGCATGGCCATCGCGGCGCGCGCGGCCTTTGGCCGGAAAACACCATTCCCGGTTTCCGGGGCGCGATCGGCATCGGTGTCACCGCCATCGAGATGGATGTGGCGCTGACGCAAGACGGCGTCGCCATTCTCAGCCATGACCCCATTCTCGATCCGCTGATCACGCGTGGGCCGGATGGTGCCTGGATCGCGGCACCCGGCGGTCTGATCCGCGACCTCTCCTATGTCGAAGCCAGCGGTTTCGACGTCGGACGTATTCGCCCCGGCAGTGCGCAGGAGGCTGCCTTTCCCGATCAGGCCGGTCTGGACGGGGTGCGCCTGCCGATGCTGTCGGATGTCGTGGCTTTGGACCCGGCCGTGCGCCTGGCGGTGGAGTTGAAAACCTTCCCGGATCATCCCGAACGCACCGTGCCGCCGGATGAGATGGTGGATGCGGTGCTGGCCGTGCTGGATCATCAGGACGCGCTGTCGCGCACGCGGATCATTTCCTTTGACTGGCGGGTGCTGTCCTATCTGCGCCGCGTCCGGCCGGGGCTCGATCTCGGCTATCTGACGGATGCCGAGACGCGGGCGGCGGACCGGCTGTGGTGGGACGGTGCGTCGGCCGACGATTGCGGCGGGTCCATCCCCCGCCTCATCGCTTCGCGCGGCGGGCGCGTTTGGGGGCCGGATTTTCGCGATCTTACCGAAGCTGACGTGGCGGAAGCGCACGACCTTGGGATTGTGGTCAATCCCTGGACAGTGAATGAGGCCGAGGACATGGCGCGATTGCTGGATTGGGGCGTCGGCGCGCTGACGACCGACTATCCGGACCGCGCGCGGGCGGTGATGGCCGCAAAGGGCATCGCCCTCGCTTGATGGTTTCGCGAGACCGAGACCAAAGTGTCGTGCGCGGACTTGTTCCGCGCATCTACCCGTCGTGGCGCCCTGCCGGGTAGGTGCCCGGCATGAAGCCGGGCACGACACTGTTTCGCGAATGAAAGCGTATCAGCCGCGCTTGTCGATCGGCACGTAATCGCGCAGCGGCGCGCCGGTATAAATCTGGCGCGGACGCCCGATGCGGTTCGCCGGGTCTTCGATCATTTCCTGCCACTGGCTGATCCAGCCGGCGGTACGGGCGACGGCGAAAAGCACGGTGAACATGCTGGTCGGGATGCCCATCGCCTTCAGGATGATGCCCGAATAGAAATCGACATTCGGGTAAAGCTTGCGCTCGACGAAATACGGGTCGGTCGTCGCGATATGCTCCAGCTCCAGCGCCAGGTCGAGCATCGGCTCGTCCTTGATGCCAAGCTCGTCCAGGACTTCGTGGCAGGTCTGCTGCATGATCTTCGCGCGGGGATCGTAGTTGCGATAGACGCGATGACCGAAGCCCATCAGCCGGATATGGCTGGACTTGTCCTTCACCTTCGCGATGAACTCCGGGATATTGTCCTTGTGCCCGATCTCGGCGAGCATTTTCAGCACCGCCTCGTTGGCGCCGCCATGCGCCGGACCCCAAAGCGAGGCAATGCCGGCCGCGATACAGGCGAAGGGATTGGCACCCGTCGAGCCCGCCAGACGCACGGTGCTGGTGGAGGCATTCTGCTCGTGATCGGCGTGCAGAATCAGGATGCGGTCCATGGCGCGCGCCAGAACCGGATTGACCTCGTAAGGCTCGGCCGGCACCGCATTCATCATATAAAGGAAGTTGGCCGCGTAGCTCAGATCGTTGCGCGGATACATGAACGGCTGGCCGATCGAGTATTTATGAGCCCAGGCTGCGATCGTCGGCAGCTTGGCGATCAGCCGGAAGGCGCTGATATTGCGATGATCGTGGTTCGTGATGTCCAGGCTGTCATGATAGAAGGCCGACAGCGCGCCGACGACGCCGCACATGACGGCCATCGGATGCGCGTCGCGGCGGAAACCCTGGAAGAAGTTGCGCAGCTGTTCATGCACCATGGTGTGGTGCGTGACGCCCTTGTGGAATTCTGCGGCTTCGGCGGCCGTCGGCAATTCGCCGTTCAGCAGCAGATAGGCGACTTCCAGGAAGCTCGATTCTTCGGCCAGCTGGTCGATCGGATAGCCGCGATGCAGCAGGATGCCTTCGTCGCCGTCGATATAGGTGATCTTGCTGGCGCAGGCCGCCGTGCCGCCATAGCCGGGATCGAACGTGAAAACGCCCATATCGGCGTAGAGCTTACGGATATCGGCGACCGGCGGTCCCATGGTTCCGTGCAGCAGCGGCAGCGTGGCAGTTTTGTCCGTTCCCTCTAGCGAGACTGTCACCACGTCCTTGGGTGTGTCGCTCATTCCGCCGCCCTTCGTTTTTCAGGTTGTGCGCGTGACCGCGCCCCCCGGCGGCTTTCTAGCCGTCCGAGAGGTCGGTTTTGAGAAGCCTTGACATAGGCCGGAGCCGCGATCCTGGCAATCTTCGCGCTTGCAGCATGAGGCTTAGTCGCGCGGTGAGGGACTAACCATTGGGATTAGAACGGGCTAGACTTCACCAGTTTTCGCCAGGCCTCGATCACCGCCGCGCGGCTGTCGCGCGTATGGCCGATGCCATAGCCGTGAATGACGCCGATCGCTTCGGCAGCCAGCACCTGTTCGCGCAAAGCCACGTCCTGTCCGGGTCTTAGGCTGACGGCAAGCTCTGTCGCGACCGCGCCGTCATTCAACAGGCCCATGACCTCCTGGGTTTCCGCCAGCCGCTTGATGAGCTTGCGGGCCGTCTTAGCCGGCAGCGCGTCTTGCAGCATCTCGGCCTGGTAACGCAATTTTTTGCATTTGATACGCAACTCATGCAGCTCAGGCAGTGGCATAGGGAGAAGCTCGCGCACCGGGCGCATCGTCTTTTTCCACCGGCTTTCCAGGCAATGCGCGGCGAAATCGCCGATCAGCGCGTCGGAGGCCAAGGTGAGCGATGCCAATCCGGCATCCTCTGCCACCGCGCCCGGTAACGTGCCGGCCTCAGGCACAGCAGGGGCGGGCAGCGGCGAGGGCGGCTGTGCCGGCACCAGGCAAAGGTCCACCAGCCGCCAGACGAGGCTGCGATAGTCCGGCCGATGCAGCCAGTCGATCAAGCTGGCATAGGCCGCTTCGCGCCGGGCTGTGGCGGCGCTGCGCAGCCAGTCGATCGCGGGATCAGCCTCGGGCAGCGCGCGGGCGATAGGTTCCACGGTTTCCGACAGGAACACGTCCCAGTCGCGTGCCGGGCCCAGCACCGTCTTTAGGCGGCCAAGCAAAGGTTTCAGCCGGTCTTCCGCATCGCCGAGGATGGGACGGAAGGACAGCATGAGCGCGCTGATGCGCCGCAGCGTCACGCGCGCCTGATGCACCGGCTCTGGGCCGCTGCGGCCTTCGATCTGCTCCAGCCTGGTCAAAAAGGTCTGCACGAAACCCGAGGCCAGGACGGCGAAGGCCTCGGTCGTCGGCATGTCGGCAGTCAGAACCGGCGCCGACAGGGGCTTCAGCTTGGCGCCGCGCAGCAGCAGGGCTTCCTGCGGCAGGGTCACCAGAGCCGGAAAGACCGGCAGATCTGTGGCCAAGGCCTGGGCCAGGCCCACGGCGGCTGCGGCCGGGCCGCTGATCGTGAGGCGTGCGACCGGGCGGGATTCGCCCGTGCTGCCTTGCGGCGTAATGGTCGCCGCCGCGCCGGTCATCAGCGTGCAATCCAGCGGAACGCCGTCACGGATGACGGTAAATTGCTGCCGCTCGCCGGTCAGACTGCCGGTTTTATGCAGGGGGCCGGGAATGGCGAAACCCGCCTCTTCCAATCCGGCCGGGTTGATGGCGGTGGCGATCGGGTCGGCCGCCATGCCGGGGCGGCGCGGCCAGCCGAGGCCCAGTCGCCCAAGCTCCCAGCCCTGTCCGGTATCGGCCAAAGCAAGGTCGCGCCCGGCCAGGGCATAGCTGGCCGTGTCGTGCCAGGTCACCGTGAAGGCCCGCGCACGCGGCCGCCTGACTTTGGACGTCTTCAGCGCTGCGTGTCTGGCAAGCTTGGCCAAGGCAGTGGGCGCGCAGACAAGCTCCAGCGTCACGGCGGGAAGGGCGACGGCAATCGAATCAGGCATTATTTTGGACGGTCTGCTGTACATCATGCGGGGTGAGGAACCGCACAAGGCGCGCGCCTTGTGCGAGGGTCGGCCAAGGGCCGGCGACCGAAAATTCGGCCAGCGCGGCGGTCGGAAAGCCGCGCGCGACGCGCAGCGTGCCGGGCTGGTTGAGGCTGATGGCATGCGAGCCGATCAGCATCATCGCCAGATCATGCAGGCCAGGATTATGGGCAATGACCATGACGCTGCGGGTCTCCGCCGGAATGGCGGCGATCTGCTCCAGGATCTGGGCCGGGCTTGCCAGATAGAGCTCGCTGCTCCGCAGCACGCGGGTGGTTTCCGCCAGCGGCTCAAGCAGCTCCAGGGTTTCGCGGGTGCGACGGGAGGAGGAGACAAGGATCAGCTCCGGTGCCAGCCCCAGGTCCAGCATCGCCGCGCGCAGGGCGGTTGCGGCAGCCCGGCCTTCTGCATCCAGCGGCCGGTCATGGTCGTTGAGAGTAGGGTCGTCCCAGTTGGACTTTGCATGACGCAAGAGAAGGAGCTGACGCATGGTCTTCATTCTGTCACAGAAATTGCTGTCTGTCCCCAGCTTCGGCATCCCGTGCGGCGGTGTCTATCTCCTTTTGGCTTTTTGGCTTCGGGCATTTGCGTTGAGCGGACGCCACATCGGAGCCTGCCGGATGACGGTTCCTGCGCGTGACGGGAGGCAAGGCTGATGGCCGAGACGACCCGCCAGAACAGACAGCCAGCCCTGGGCCGGCGGTCTGTTCTGGCCTTCGGCGCCGGCAGTGCCGCGCTGCTTGCCAGCGGTCCCGTCCGCGCACAGGTCGTGCCGCCCGGCGGGCAGATCGCGTTCCAGCTGGTCCGCAACGGCGACATCATCGGACATGAAACGGTCACCTTCCAGCCCTCCGGCAGCCGCCTGACCGTGGCCGTTGATGTTTCAATCCGCGTCACGGTGGCGATGATTCCCGTCTACCGGTTGCATCATCATGAGACGGAGACATGGGAGAACGGCCAGCTCATCAGCTTCGCGGCGACGACGCATAAGGGCGGGCGTGATTTCTATGCGCAGGGCTGGCGGGAAAATGGCAGGTTCATGGTGCGCGGCACGGCCCATCCTGACAGCTACCAGGTGCCGCCAGGGGCTTTGCCGACCTCGCAATGGAACCATGCCATGCTGGACGGTCCGATGATCAATACCGAGGACGGGCGCATGATGCACCCGGCCGTGACAGCGGCGGGCCAGACCACGGTCGCGGCGGCGAATGGTCGCAAAATCCCGGCCCGGATGTTCAGCGCGCGGGGCGATTTGCATTTCGATACCTATTTCAGCGCCAGTTGGGAGTGGGTGGGCTTGTCTTTTCGGGCGGAAGACGGTTCGTTCGTCACCTATGAAAAGCTGTGAGGTCCACCTTTGAGCCAGCTCAAGCTTGCGGTCGAGCAGGTCACGCCGTTCCGGCAGAACTGCACGATCATCTGGGATGACGCGACCAAGCATGGCGTCGTCGTCGATCCCGGCGGCGATATCGATCGCGTGCTGGAGACGATCACCGGCTTCGGCCTGCATATCGATCAGATCCTGCTGACCCATGGCCATATAGACCATGCCGGCGGCGCGGCCAGGCTGCGGGACGAGCTGAGCACCATCGCAGGCGTGCCGGTACCCATTTGGGGGCCGAGCGAGGAGGACAAGTTCCTGCTCGATGGGTTGCAGGTGACGGGCGAAGGTTACGGCATTGCCGATGCGCGGGCGGTCACGCCCGACCGCTGGCTGCATGAGGGCGATCATGTCGTCATCGCCGGCCATAAGTTCGAAGTGCTGCACTGCCCCGGCCACACGCCGGGCCATATCGTCTTTCTCGACCGCCAACTCGGTTTCGGCATCTTCGGCGATGTGCTGTTCCGGGGTTCCGTCGGCCGCACCGATTTTCCCTATGGCGATTCCGAGGCCCTGCTGACCGCGATCCGCACCAAGCTGCTGCCGTTGGACGACAATTTCGTTTTCCTCTGCGGCCATGGCGCCCGGTCCACCATCGGGCAGGAACGCAAGACGAATCCCTTCGTCGGTGAGCAGGCGTGACCGACGAAGCAGTGCCGGAGCTTGCCGCCCGCTGGCGTCATGACGGCGTGCAGGTGATCCGGGGCGACCAGCTGGATGCCAATACCGCGCAGACGCCGGGCATGGAACGTGCTGCCGCCATCACCGCCGCCCGCAACGGCGCGCAGAAGATCTGGGCGGGCACGGTCACCATCGCGCCGGACGCCAAGACCGGCGCCCATCATCACGGTGATTTGGAAAGCGTCATCTTCGTCCTGCGCGGCCGGGCCCGGATGCGCTGGGGCGAGGCGCTGGAATTCGTGGCCGAAGCGGGGCCGGGCGATTTTATCTTCGTGCCACCCTACGTGCCGCATCAGGAGATCAATGCCGGCACGGATGAGCCGCTGGAATGCGTGCTGGTGCGCAGCGGCGGTGAGGCGGTCGTCGTCAATCTCGATATCGCGCCCGTCGAAAAGCCGGAAACGGTGGCCTGGATCGACCCCATCCATCGCCATCCCTGACCGGGCCGCCATCGGCTAAACCTTTCCCCAAGCTTGGCAATTCCTGTCTGAACTGACAGGATGGCGTGAACGGGGCAGCTTGATGCGGTCCCTCTCTGTCATAAGAACACTGTGGGGGATGTATGTCCGACACCCGGAACGCCAGTAAGGTGGTGCTTGCCGCCTATCTGGGGTGGACGCTCGATGCGTTCGATTTCTTTATCATGATCTTCGTCTTCGATGACGTGGCAAAGACCTTCGGTGTCGGACTGACGACGGCCAGCCTCGCCATCACGCTGACGCTCGTGATGCGGGCCGTGGGTGCGCTGATTTTCGGCCGCCTGGCCGACCGCTACGGCCGGCGCCCGGTCATGATGTTCAATATCCTGTGCTTCTCGGCGCTGGAACTGCTGTCAGGCCTGGCGCCGACGCTAATCTCCTTCATGATTTTGCGCGCGCTCTTCGGCATCGCCATGGGCGGCGAATGGGGCGTCGGCGCCTCCATGACCATGGAAAGCATTCCCGCCAAATGGCGCGGCTGGGTCTCGGGCCTGCTGCAGGCGGGCTATCCCAGCGGCTATCTGCTAGCGACGCTCGCCTATGGCATTCTCGGCCATTGGCTGGGCTGGCGGGGTCTCTTCATCATCGGCGCGCTGCCGGCGTTGCTGGTCGTCTATATTCGCCGCAACGTACCCGAAAGCCCGGATTGGCACGCGCGCCAGTCTCAGCCGAAGGTGCCGATCATGGAGGTGTTGCGCCGCCATGCCGGCCTCACTGTCTATGCCGTGATCCTGATGACCGCCTTCAATTTCTTCAGCCACGGCACGCAGGATATCTATCCCAAGGCCTTCCTGAAGGTGCAGCACGGCTTCGACCACGGCACCATCACGGCCATTGCGATCACCTATAATATCGGCGCCATGCTGGGCGGGCTCTGTTTCGGGGCGCTGTCCCAGAAGATCGGCCGCAGGCGGGCCATCGTTATCGCGGCCTTGCTGGCTTTGCCGGTCATTCCGCTCTGGGCTTTCTCGAATTCGCCCTGGCTTCTGGCGCTGGGCGCCTTTCTGATGCAGTTCATGGTGCAGGGCGCCTGGGGCGTCATCCCGGCTCATCTGAACGAAATGTCGCCACCCGATATTCGCGGCACCTTTCCGGGCTTCGTCTACCAGCTCGGCAATTTCCTCGCCTCCTACAACGCGACGCTGCAGACGGCGATCGGCTCGCATTACAGCCACAATTACAGCTACGCCCTGGCGGGTGTGGCGGGCGTTGTCGCCGTCGTCATTGCGGTGCTGATCTCACTCGGCACCGAACGACGACATTTGCAGATGGGACACGCGCACTAGAGGTTTGTCAGGCTTTCATTGAAACGACGTCATTCCCGCGAAGGCGGGAATCTTTTCCCTTCGGCACTACGACAAGGCGCAGAAGATTCCCGCGTGCGCGGGAATGACGGTTCCGGAAACGCTTTAATTCAAATCTGAAATGGCTGGATGCCGACTGCCGGCCTCGGCGTTAGTCCCGGGCCGGCAGCATCACTTCCATGATCGTGCGCCCGGCTTCGGGGTCGGGCAGCAGGGTCAGCGTGCCGCCATGCGCTTCGATCACATCCCGTGCGATGACGAGGCCAAGCCCGCTGCTGCCGTAGCGGAAGGCGCCTGAAAAGGCGCTCAGCGGGTCGGGTATGTTCGGATCGCGGAAGGGGCGCCCGTCATCCTGCAGGACGACCAAAACCTCATCGCCCGCCCGTTCGCCGCTGACCGTCATCCTTTTGGCCTGCGCCTTGGCTGCCGTCCGCAGCATATGGCCGAAGGCGCGGGTGATCATCGCCCGGTCCGCCAGGACCGTAAGGTCGGCCGGAATCTGCATATCGACCTGAAAGGCCGGAAAATCCGGCCCGATTGCCGCGACCAGACCGGTCATGACGGCGGCGAGCGGGCAGGACGCCAGCGCCGGCACGGCGGACTTTTCGATCGCGAATTCCAGTGTCGTCGCGATGAGTGCAGAGGCCTGATCCAGGGCCGTGACGATCATCTTGCCCGAGCGCCCGACCTTGGGGTCTTCCGACCCGCTGAGGCGGTCGGCCAGCATCAAGGCCGGCGCCAGGGCATTGCGCAGATCATGGTTGAGCTTGGCCTGCGCGACGCCGAGTTCGGCCAGGCGGCGCAGGCGAAACCCGTCCTCGCCCTGAGCCGCCTTCAGCTCGGCCAGTTCCTGCCGCAGTCTGGTCAATTCGCGGGCCTGCGCCTCACCGGGTTGGGGATCGATCATGCGGATAATGGCTCCGTCAAAGGCGCGGCAAGGGCAAGTGCGCGGTCGGCGGCGTGCTGTCCTTCCGCGAATAGCTCGGCCAGGAAAGACCGGTCGGTATTGAACTTGCTCGAAATGGGCAGCGTGCCAAGGGCCGCGTCGGCATCGACGGATATGACGGTGACGTTGGCGGGCAGGGCAGCCAGCTCGGTTTCCAGCACGGCATGGCAGGCGATTTCGTTCAGCCGGTTCATGACCTCGGCGGGCGTGCGGGGCACGCCGGGCCGCCGCGCCGGCTGGCCGCGCACCAGAATCAGGGTATGCGGCATCGGCGTCAGCAGCGGTTCCAGTGGCGGATTGCCGCTATAGCCGCCATCCCAATAGGCGCGGCCGTCGATTTCGACGGCGGGGAAGACCAGCGGCAGGCAGGCGGAGGCCAGCAGCACTTCGACGGTGATCGCGCCATTGCGGAAGATCACCGGGGCGCCGGTCTCCACATCCGTGACGCCGACAAAAAGGTCCGGTGCGCCGGGGGCGGCCAGCAGGTCGGGCCGCAGCAGGTCCTGCATCAGCGGCCGCAGTGGATTATGGCCGAGCGGGTTGAGCTGGTGCGGGCTGAACAGGCGCATGGCGGTTTCCAGCCCTGCCCACATGACATTGCTGCTCAGATCGGACCCGTACAGAAACCGTTCCAGCGGCGAGCGTTGCAGGGGGCCGATGGCGCCAATAGCGCTGACCCCGTCCCATAGCCGGCGCATGGCGGCGCGCGCGCCGGTTGCGCCGTTCTCGACCATGCCTTGCACCAGCACCGCGCCCAGCATGGCGCCGGCCGAGACGCCGCAGATCTTATCGAAGTGTTTTCCGGCCTCTAGCAGCCGGTCGACCGCGCCCCAGGTGAAGGCGCCGTGGGCAGCGCCCCCTTGCAGGGCCAGCACGCAACCCTGGCCGTCTGGCCGTTGGCCGCTGAGATCGGAGGCTGGAAAAGCTGTCATGCTGTTAAAATCTTGCGAAAGGTCTTGGCTGGCAACAGGCGCATGGTCATTGACGGCGGCAGGGTGACCCCCCTATACCGCCCGACCGAACGGGACCCTGACTGTTACAGGTGGGTGTGCCCGCGTGTTGTGTTGATAACAAATTTGCCACTACCCGGCCGGGTGAGCCCGCCCTTGGCCGGAAAGACTGGAGAGTAACGTGAAGCGCACCTATCAGCCCTCTAAGCTCGTTCGCAAGCGCCGCCATGGCTTCCGCGCCCGTATGGAGACGGTCGGTGGCCGCAAGGTGATCGCCAACCGTCGTTCCAAGGGCCGCAAGAAACTGTCCGCCTGATCCCTTCGGGATCACGTGAGACAGTGGCGACGACTCGATCATGAGCCAGCCGCCACGCCTCAAACGCCGCGCGGAGTTCCTGGCCGTCGCGGGCAAGGGTGCCAAGGCGCCCATGCCCGGCCTGGTTCTGCAATTCATGCCGCGCGGTGACGATGCGCCCTTTCGCGTGGGCTTCACCGTCACCAAAAAGGTCGGCAACGCCGTGGTCCGCAACCGGACAAAGCGGCGTCTGCGCGAGGCTGTGCGCCTCGCCCTCGACCCTGATCTTGAGCGCGGTTTCGATATCGTCGTGATCGGCCGCGACAAGACCGCCGCACGCCCCTTCACGGATCTGATGGAGGATGTGCGGAAGGCCTTGGCGCGCGCGCGGCGCAATGCCGCGACGGCCGCAAGGCCGACGGCAGCCGAGGCGGCAGAGCCGCACATCCAGTCACCGGATCAAGCCGAGGCCCCGTCTCCCGCTCAGGCTTTGCGGCCATGAACGATATGGCGGCGACCCTGCTGCGCGCGCTGGTGATCGGCATCATCCGCCTCTGGCAGATCGTATTCCGTCCCATCCTCGGCTCCAATTGCCGCTTTCAACCCAGCTGCAGCGACTATGCAGTGGAGGCTGTGCGGGAGTATGGGGCTGTCCGCGGAAGCTGGCTTGCGCTCCGCCGCATTCTGCGGTGCAACCCCTGGCATCCGGGTGGCTATGACCCTGTGCCGCCGCAGGATGACTGCGGCCATCACGACCACGACCATTCAGATCACGCTCATCGCTCGCTGCCGGGCTCTGCCCGGCCTTCAACCTGGGACCCTGTTGGCTGATGGAACAGAAGCGCCTTTTCATCGCGATCGCGGCTTCACTCGTGATCCTGCTCGGCTTCGAGTTCCTGGTGGCGCCGCACCTGCCGCACCCCAAGGCACCGCCGCCGGTCGCCAGCACGACGACCCCGAACGGCGAGATGTCGGCCTCGGGCAAGCCCATGGGCAATATGGCGATGGCCTCGGCCTCTTCCGCCGCGTCCGGACCGTCGCCGACCGTCACCATCAAGGCCCCCAGCCTGGACGGCAGCATCAGCCTGCGTGGCGCGCTGCTCGATAACCTCGTGCTGACCGACTATCACGAGACGGTAGACCCCAAGTCGCCGCTGGTGCAGATGCTGTCGCCGCAGAGCGCGGCGCAGCCCTATTACGTCCAATACGGCTGGGCGGCGGCCTCCGGCGCCACTATCGGCGGCCAGCCGGTGCGCCTGCCCGATTCCAATACGCTGTGGTCCGCCTCTGAGACGACCCTGTCGCCGGCGATGCCGCTGACGCTGAGCTGGGATAATGGCCAGGGGCTGACCTTCGTCATCACCTACGCGGTCGATGACCATTACATGTTCTCGGTCGACCAGCAGGTGAAGAACGCCAGCAGCCAGTCGGTTGCCCTGTTCCCGTGGTCGCGCATCCGCCGCGAATATATGCCGCCGACCTCCGGCTTCTATCTGCTGCATGAAGGCCCGATCGGCGTCTTCAACGGCACGCTGCATGAGCTGGGCTACAAGGCCATCCAGAAGGACGGCGCCGAACATGACGGCGTCGGCTATACGGAAACCAGCGACGGCGGTTGGCTCGGCTTCACCGACAAATATTGGGCGACCATGCTGATCCCCGGTCAGCATGACGATATGACCGGCGCGGTGCGCGCCATCACCGCCAACGGCACCGACGGCTTTCAGGCGGATTTCACCTCCTCCCAGGCGCAGACGATCGCGCCCGGCGGTTCGGCCTCCACCGCCAGCCATGTCTTCAGCGGCGCCAAGGTCGTTCGCCTGCTCGATCATTACGAGGCCGAGTATCATATCCCGAGCTTCGACAAGGCCGTCGATTTCGGCATCTTCTACTTCCTGACGAAGCCGATCTTCTTCGCGCTGGATTACCTCTATCGCCTGCTGGGCAATTTCGGCCTCGCGATCCTGGCCTTCACCTTCCTGGTCAAGCTGCTGTTCTTCCCGCTCGCCAACAAGTCCTACAAGTCGATGAGCAAGATGAAGCTGCTCGCGCCGAAAATTAAGGAACTGCGCGAGCGCTACAAGGACGATACGGCCAAGCTGCAATCCGAGACGATGGCGCTGTACCGGTCCGAGAAGGCCAACCCGGCGTCGGGCTGCTTGCCCATGGTCATCCAGATCCCGGTCTTCTTCTGCCTCTACAAGGTGATCTTCGTGACCATCGAAATGCGGCACGCGCCGTTCTTCGGCTGGATTCACGATCTGTCTGCGACCGATCCTACCAATATCTTCACGCTGTTCGGGCTCATTCCCTGGGATCCGATGGCCATCGCGCCCTTCCTGCATCTCGGCGCCTGGCCGCTGATCATGGGCTGCACGATGTATCTGCAGCAGAAGATGAACCCGCCGCCGCCGGACCCGGCCCAGGCACGCCTGTTCCAGCTGATGCCCATCATCTTCACCTTCATGCTGGCGCGTTTCCCGGCGGGCCTCGTCATCTACTGGAGCTGGAACAACCTGCTCTCGGTGTCGCAGCAGTGGTACATCATGCGCCGCACGCGCCTGGAAAAGCCGCGTATGATCCGCACGGAACGCAAGAACGCGCAGGGCTGACGGTATTATGGCTGACAAGGTTCTAGGTGGCGGTGACGAGGTCGAGGGACTCAACCTCGCCCTTGGCCCCGCCGATGCGGACGAGCTGGAAGCGGCGCGGGTTTACTTCGCCGCGCCCTGCAATTTCTTCTACGCGTCACAGAGCCTGGATCAGTTGCCCGAACCGCGCGGCATCGAACTGGCCTTCGCCGGCCGGTCCAATGTCGGCAAGTCCTCTCTCGTCAATGCCATCACCGGCCAGAATACGCTTGCGCGCGCTTCCAATACGCCAGGCCGCACGCGCCAGCTCAATTTCTTCGACCTGTCCGGCCGCCTCATCCTCGTCGACATGCCGGGCTACGGCTATGCCCAGGCCGAGAAGAAGGTGAAGGAAGACTGGCAGGGGCTGATGTTCAACTATCTGCGTGGCCGGCCCAATCTCGCGCGTGTCGCCCTGCTCATGGACGGCCGCATCGAGGTCAAGGAATCCGATCTTGCCGTGATGGACCTGCTCGACAAGGCCGCCGTCACCTTCCAGATCGTGATGACCAAAGCGGACGGGCTGAAGCCCGGCGCGCTGGCCCGCAAGACAGAGGAACTGACGGCACTCGCGCGTAAGCACGCCGCCGGCTTCCCGCAGATTCTCGTCACCAGCGCACGGACCGGTCTGGGCATTCCTGAGGCCCGCGCGGCCTTCGCGGCTCTGGCGCCCATCATCTCCCAAGGCTAAAGGCTTCTGCCGGGCTCCCCTGAGAGCCTGTCAGACGCTGAAAGGACCAGGGATGAGCTTCGCTTCCGAACGCTACCGGCTTGCGGCCGAACAGGCTTCCACCGTCGCGCGCGCGCTCCCCTATCTCCGCCGCTATGCCGGTGCGACCATCGTGGTGAAATACGGTGGCCATGCCATGGGCGACGACGTGCTGGCGGCCAGCTTTGGCCGTGACATCGCGGCGCTGAAGCAGGTCGGCATCAACCCGGTCGTGGTTCACGGCGGCGGCCCGCAGATCAATACCATGCTCAAGCGGCTGGCCATTCAGTCCACCTTCGTCGAAGGCCTGCGGGTGACCGATGAAGCCATGGTCGAAGTCGTGGAAATGGTCCTGGCCGGTTCGGTCAACAAGCAGGTCACTTCGCTCATCACCCGGGCGGGCGCTCTGGCTGTCGGCATCTGCGGCAAGGACGGCGGCCTGATCCGGGCGCGCAAGCTGACCCGCATGATCCGCGATCCCGACAGCAATATCGAGCGTGCGCTCGACCTCGGCTTCGTGGGCGAGCCGGCGCAGATCGATATCCGCGTCATTCATGCGTTGACGGGTGCGGGGCTGATTCCGGTCATCGCCCCTGTCGGCATCGGCGATGACGGCCAGACCTACAATATCAACGCCGACACGGCGGCCAGCGCCATCGCGGCGGCCTTGCAGGCGCATCGCCTGCTGATGCTGACCGACGTGCCCGGCGTGCTGGACGCGAATAAGGAACTGATGCCCGAACTGACGGTCGCTCAGGTCGAGGCCGGCATCGCCAGCGGCGTCATTACCGGCGGCATGATCCCGAAGGTCGAGAATTGCGTGGCCGCGGTGCGCGGCGGCGTGAAGGGTGCGACCATTTTAGATGGCCGTGTCGAACACGCTTGCTTGTTGGAGCTCTTCACGGAAGGCGGTGTCGGCACCATGATTCTCGGGTAATACTTCCGAGTCGATTGGTAAGGGCAGGAAACTCCATGCGTTTCGTGAGAAGCGGTGCTTTGGCTTTGGGCTTGGCGGGAACGCTGCTCCTTGGGTCCGTCGCGGCCAGGGCCGAGCATTCCGACGTGGATTTTCCGGGAATCGGAACGGTCACGCTGCGCACCATCAAGGCGGTCGGCGCTCTCCCCAGCGTGGCGCTGGCCGGCCCTGACGGAAAAGTGCTGCTGAACGCGACGGTGGGCGGCACGCAGTCCGACTATTTCCGCATCTCCAAAAGTGCGGACGGCACATTGAACCCGACCGTGCATTACGCGGTGCTGAACGGGCCGGACGTGACCTCTAAGGCCGTGCTGGCCGTCGCTGCTGCGACCGGCGGATCGGACTGCGCCTATGAGGCGATCGTCTTCGGGTCGGAACGCGGCAAGCTCAGCCTGTGGACGCCCAAAACCATCGACACCCAGGCCGAGGGCGGCATTTACGTGGGCGACCTCGGCAGCCATCGCGGCTATGGCCTGGCGGTCTGGGATTTCATCTGGGGCGACGAGCCGCATGTGGCGCCGCATCGCTACAAGGTCTGGCTCTATCGCCTCAACCGCGAACACATGAAATTCTACCCGACCGAGACGCTGACGACGAAGGGGCATTACGCCGACGACGCGGCGGCGCTGCATGAGCTTCGGCTCGATTTTCCCAATCTCACCAAGGCCATTCCGAAACTGGCTTGCTGAGGGATGGCGGCCGGTACGGCCGCCTCAGCTTGCCCGTGCATGACAGGAAATTTAGCTGGCCGCCAAGCTTCGGATAGCGATCTGTCCTTAAGGTAAGGAAAAGGACATCAAAGCCTATGGAACCTTCGTCCATGCAGCCCAGCCGTATCCTTCTCCTCGCCGGTGCCGTAACGGCCGGGGCCATCAGCCTCGCCGGCCTCGCCTATGCCGGCGATAGCGGCTTGAAGACGCTCAGCCTGCAATTGCCTGGCGGCAGCGTTACCCAGATCGAATATTCGGGTCCGGTTCAGCCGCAGGTGCAGGTGCTTCCCTCCGCCGCGCCCGGTGCCACGGCGATGCCGGTGGCCTTCATGAACGGGCCTGCCGTCCTGACACCGGCCAATCCTTTCGCCGGTCCGGCCGATCCCTTCTCCCAGCTCAACCGTATCTCGGCGATGATGGACCAGCAGGCGGCCGTTATGATGCAGGCCATGCAGGTTATGCCCCTGCCGCATCTGCCCGGTACCAGCGGCATGATGCCGGCATCCTTCGGCCCGCTGCCGATGGCCGGCGGCAGCGCCAGCTATTCCTTCGTGTCCGTCACCGGCGGTCTCGGTGGCGGTTGCATGCAAAGCATCCAGATCACCAGCGGAGCAGCGGGCCAGGCGGCGCAGATCGTTCAGCACAGCGCGGGCGCCTGTGGCGGCGCCAAACCCGGTATGACGCCCGCCGTGCAGCGGATGGTGCCGCCGCCCGCGACGGCCACGCCGCACCTGATCCCGGCGCGCGATGTGCATCCCATCGCCGTGCCGGAAGCTTCCCAGACCTAACGCTAGGCGCTGCGCGGGCCACCGATTCCGGCGACTCGTGACGACAGCGGCCAGACTGCGAAGCCCTTGCGGCAGGCCCGCGCCTATTCCACCTTCCGGCCGATTGCGGGGGGGTAGCGTTTTGGAATTGGCGGTTCGGAGCGAGCGAGGCACGCGAGAGGGCCGCCGCCGCGATCTGGTGGAAGCGGCCATCGCTATCATAGCCCGCAACGGTCTGGCCGGCACGACGCTGGCCAAGGTGGCGGCGGAAGCCGGGCTGACCGCCGGCATCGTCAACCACCATTTCGATACCAAGGAAGCGCTGCTGGTTGAGACGCTGCGCACCCTGTCCGAGGAATTCGCGGCCGGGCTGGAAGCGGCGCTGGCCGGTGCGGGCGATGATGCAGCCGCCGCGCTGGTTGCCATCATCGACCATAATTTCAATCCCGACATTTCCGACGCGGCGCATGTCGCCGTCTGGTTCGCTTTCCAGGCGGAAGCGCCCTGGCGCGCCGCCTATACCGAAATCTGCGGCGATCGCGATGCGCTCTATATGGATGCCATTCGCGGGCGCATGACGCAGCTTGGCCTAGGGCCGGCCGAGGCCGATGTGCTGGCGCGCGCCTTCGCCGGGCTGCTGGACCGCTATTGGCAGGATATCCTGTTTCTGGACAGCCGCTTCGACCGGGGGGCGGCGCAATTGGCCTGCCGTCGCTTCCTCGGCGCGATATTGCCGGTCAAACCTTCATGAGCGGGCAAGGATAGCGCCTGCCGTTTCGCTTCCTGCCTTGATCCCCGGCACCTACCCCTCATCTCGGTTTCAGAACCGTTTTTCAAGGAATGGGCATGGGTTTCGCGACATCTGCCGTCACCAAGGCCAAGTCCATCGCGCCTTGGCAGATGGCCAAAGACACGATCATGAGCTTTATCGGCGACAATTGCCTCAGTCGCGGTGCGGCCATCGCCTATTTCACGATCTTTTCCCTGGCCCCGATCCTGGTCGTCATCATCGCCATCGCCGGGTTCGTTTTCGGCCAGGATGCGGCGCGCGGCGTTATCTTCGACAAGCTGCACGGCATGATGGGGGCGGATGCCGCTGGATTGGTGCAGTCCATGATCCAGAGCGCCGCCAACCGCCGCACCGGCGTCATCGCGACCGTCTTTTCCATCGTCATGCTGCTGGTGACCGCCAGCGGCGTCTTCGGAGAATTGCAGACCTCGCTGAACGTTATCTGGAAGACCGATTCCTCCGCCCATGGCACGGTCTCCGGCTTGATCAAGGCGCGCGCGCAAAGCCTGGGCCTGGTCGTGACCTTGGGCTTTCTGCTGCTGGTGTCGCTGGCCATCACGGCGGCCATCGCCGCCGCCTGGCGGCGCATCAATCAGGTCGTGCCGGATGTCGGCTTCATGCTGCCGCTGATCAATATGGCCGTGTCCTTCGTCTTCACGACCGTGCTTTTCGCGGCCGTCTACAAAGTTCTGCCGGACAAGAAGCTGTATTGGCGGGATGTGCTGATCGGCTCGGCCTTCACCGCCGTGCTCTATACGGTCGGGAAAGCGGCTATCGCGCTCTATATCGGCGGCAGCCACGTCTCCTCCTCCTACGGGGCGGCGGGCGCGCTCGTGATCCTGCTGCTCTGGGTTTATTACTCGGCGCAGATTTTTCTGCTCGGGGCCGAATTCACGCAAGTCTATGCCAACCGCCACGGCAGTCAGGCCCAGGCACGCCGCGCCTTCGGCGCCTGGACCCAGGGCGTGCCACCCAAAACGCCCGATCAGGCCGAGCCGCGCTAGGCCGGGCCGCGTCAGGCCGGGCCGCGTCAGGCCGGGCCGCGCTAGAGCGTTTCGGGTTTAGGCGGACGCATTACCCATTATGTCGTGCCCGGCTTTAGGCCGGGCATCTACCCCTCGTGGCGCCATGACGACGTCTGTGCGCCGTAACGGGTAGGCCCGCGGGACAAGCCCGCGGGCGACGATAGAGAGCGCTTCAGTCTTACCCCGCCGCGTCAGGCCGAGCCGAGTCAGGCCGGGCCGCGTTAGGCGGCGCGCGTCACCGGAGAGATCCGCACCGGGACCGATTTATAGCCCGGCGTGCCGCTATGCTTATCCTGGTGCGACAGGGGGATCAGGATATTCGCTTCCGGGTAATAGGCGCCGGCTGACCCGCGCGGGATGTTATAGGCGACGATGGTCTGGTTGCGCAGCACCGCGCCGGGATAGGGGGCTTCGCCCGCTTCCGGTTCGGCTTCCACATCCACCAGATCGCCCGCCTGCAACCCCTGGGCTGCCAGGTCGTCGGCATTGAGAAAAACGACGTCGCGGCGGCCGAAGATGCCGCGATAGCGGTCATCCAGCCCATAGATCGTCGTATTGTACTGGTCGTGGCTACGCAGCGTCGTCAGCGTCAGCACCTTCGGGTCCGTCAGGCGCGGATCTTCATAGATGCCGGGAAAGAGCCGGAATTCCGCCTTGCCCGACGGCGTCAGCCATTTCCGCTCGGTCGGCGCCAAGGGCAGGCGGAAGCCGCCCGGCTCCTTGATGCGCATGTTGTAATCCTTGAAGGCGACGGGAAACACGCCCTCGATCTTGTCCCGGATGAGGTCGTAATCGGCAATCATGCCGTCCCAATCGATGCCGTGGCGGGTGCCGAGCACGGCCTTGGCGATGCCTGCCACGATCGCGGGTTCCGAACGCACCTCCCGCGACGGCGGCGGCAGCCGGCCAGTGGAGGCATGGACCATGGACATGCTGTCCTCGACGGTCACCGATTGCGCACCCTTGGCCTGACGGTCGAGTTCCGTCCGGCCCAGGCAGGGCAGAAGAAGGGTTTCTTTGCCCACCAGCAGATGCGAGCGGTTGGGCTTGGTCGCGATATGCACCGCCAGATCCAGCTTGCGCATGGCGGCGAAGGTCGTCAGCGGATCGGACATCGCGACGGCCAGATTGCCGCCGAGGGCGATCAGAACTTTGGAATGGCCTTCCGAAATCGCTTCGATCGATTCGACCGCGTCATGGCCTTTGGCGACCGGCGGATCGAAACCGAAAACGCGCTTGATGCCTTCGCGCAATGCAGCAGGGGCCTTCTCGTCGATGCCGACGGTGCGGTCGCCCTGCACGTTCGAATGTCCGCGCAGCGGGCAGATACCGGCGCCCGGCTTGCCGAAATTGCCCCGCAGCAACAGCAGGTTTGCGATCTGCTGCACATTCTCGGTACCGCGCCGATGCTGCGTCACGCCCATGCCGTAGCAGACGATGACGGATTTGGCGGCGCAATATTTTCGCGCCGTGTCTTCCAGAACGGAGCGCGGAAGTCCGCAGACGGTTTCGATATCGGCCCAGTCCGTCGTTTCCAGATCGGTCTTGAGAGCCTCGAAACCGTTGGTATGTTCGGCGATGAAGGCGCGGTCCAGCGTGCCGGGGCCGCCCGCCGCGAGATCGGCCGCGTCCAGCGCCAGCACCGCCTTCATGATGCCCTTGAGCGCCGCCGCATCGCCGCCGACCTTGAGCTGGTGATAGGCGCTGGCGATGGGGGTCGCGCTGAAGGTTGCCATTTCCACCGGCGCCTGCGGGTCCGCGAAGCGTTCCAGCGCGCGTTCCTTCAGCGGGTTGAGCACGATGATCGGCGCGCCGCGCAGCGAGGCCTCGCGCAATGTCCGCATCATGCGCGGATGATTGGTGCCGGGGTTGTGGCCGATCGACAGGATCATGTCGGCATGGTCGAAATCTTCCAGGCTGACCGTGCCTTTGCCGATGCCGATGGATTGCGGCAGGCCGACGCTGGTCGCCTCGTGGCACATGTTCGAGCAGTCGGGAAAGTTATTGGTGCCGTAAGCCCGAACGAAAAGCTGATACAGGAAGGCGGCCTCGTTCGACGCGCGGCCGGAGGTATAGAACTCGGCCATATTCGGGTCGGGCAGGGCGTTCAGATGAGCGGCGATCTTGGTAAAAGCCTGGTCCCAGCCGATTTCGACATAGGTATCGCTGGCCGCGTCATATGCCATCGGATGCGTCAGCCGGCCGAGATTTTCGATATCGCGATCCGTCCAGGTCAGCATGTCGCTGACCGTGTGCTGGGCGAAGACGGCGGGCGTCGCGCGCTTTTTCGTCGCTTCCCAGGATACGGCCTTGGCGCCGTTTTCACAGAATTCGAAGGTCGAGGTGTGTTTCGGGTCAGGCCAGGCGCAGCCGGGGCAATCGAACCCATGCGGCTGGTTGTTGCGCAGCAGCAGCTTGCCGCCCGACACGGTGTTCATCTGCTCACGCAGCGCTTTCGCGACCGCCTTTAGGGCGCCCCAGCCGCCGGCCGGACCGTCATAGGGTTCGATACCTTCGGGCGAGCCCTTTTCGATCACATTGTCGCTCATGCAGCGGTCCCTTTTGATCGAGGCTTCGTGCCGTCGGCAGTCTGCGCTTGCGACAGCCGCGACTGTTTCAATGAGCATCTGAACCCGCGCCTGCCGGTCGCGCAAGGGCAGATGATGCCTTGGCGGCGCCGAAAGAAATGAGCGGTATGTAAGATAGATGCCGACATATTGTTGCGGAAAGCAAAGCGGGTCTTTGCCCGCAATTCTTGTTAAGGCAATGAAGCTGCCTTAAACTGCGGCCATGTCAGCTATGCCCCCCAGCGCGTCGTCTCCGTCGAATGCCGGCGCAGGCTTGCTTTTTTTGCGGGAGGAGGAGCTGCGTCTGGCGCAGGACATGCTGTTCTTCGCGTATCGCGACTTCACCCATGCGGCGGATGAGGTGCTGGAGAAGCTGGAACTGGGGCGCGCCCATCATCGCGCGCTGCATTTCATCGCCCGAATGCCGGGCATGAGCGTCTCTGACCTGCTCTCCATCCTCGGCATCACGAAACAGAGCCTGTCGCGCGTGCTGACGACGCTGATCGAAGAAGGCTATGTCACTCAGGCGCCGGGCCGGGTGGACCGCCGCCAGCGCCTGCTCAGCCTGACACCCAAGGGCGCCGCGCTGGAACGGCAATTGTTCGAGCGGCAGCGTGACCTGCTGCTGCGCGCCTATCGCGATGCCGGCAGCACGGCGGTGGAAGGGTTCCGCCGCGTACTGCGGGCTTTGACGGATGAGACGGGGCAGGCCCATCTTGCCGCCATGGAAGCGGCAGCGCGGGAGCTGCGCGCCCGATCTGCCTGAGGACCGTCCATGAGCGCCACTGTCTCCACCGCGGCCGACGCGACCTTGAACGCCCATATTCTCGTCGTCGATGACGATGAGAAGCTGCGGCGTCTGCTGGTGCGCTACCTGACCGATCACGGTTTTCGGGTCACGGCGGCGGAGGATGCGGCCCATGCGCGCGATAGCCTGCGCTCGCTGCGTCCGGACCTGATGGTGCTGGACGTCACCATGCCGGGTGAAAGCGGGCTGGAACTGGTCGATGACCTGCGCCGGAACGGTGACCCGGAACTGCCGGTGCTGCTGCTGACGGCGCGCGGCGCGCCGGAAGACCGCATCGCGGGTTTCGAGGCCGGGGCGGATGATTATCTGGGCAAGCCCTTCGACCCTTATGAACTGGTGCTGCGCGTGCGGGCTTTGCTGCGCCGCGCCGGCGCGGTCGCCAATACGCAGACCGTCGATATCGGCCCGATCCGCCTGGGCGACGCGGAATTCGATTCCGCGCGGGGAGAGCTGCGCAATTCCGGCGGTCCCATCCGCCTGACAGGCGGGGAACTGGCACTGCTGACGGCGCTCGCCCGTAAGCCGAATGAGATCCTGTCGCGGGAAGAGATTGCCGAGGCCTTGGACATGGAGGAGCCCGGCGAGCGCGCCATCGACGTGCAGGTCACCCGCCTGCGCCGCAAGATCGAACGCGACAGCCGGGAGCCGCGCTATCTCCATACCGTGCGTGGCCGGGGCTATGTGCTGAAGCCGGGTTTGTGACCGCCCGGCCGGCGCCGTTCAAGGCCGACTGACGATGGCGATGCGATTGCCCGAGCGCCTTTTTCGGAAGTTCCTGCCGCGCGGGCTGTTTGCGCGCAGCCTGCTGATCATCCTGCTGCCGGTGCTGCTGCTGGAAGCGGTGGTGCTGCAGGTCTTTTACGGCAGCCATCTCAGCATCGTGTCGCGCCGCTTCGCCTTCAGCATCGCCAGCGAAATCGCCTTCACGCTGGATCAGCTCGATCGTGGGCCGGACCCGGCGCGGCAATGGCGCATCATGAATGAGGTGCAGGAGCAGTTTCAGCTGACCATGGCTTTCGATCCCGGCGCTAAGCTCGAGAATCGCAAGATGGTCAATATTTTCGGTCCGATGGATGACGATCTGTCGGCGGCGCTGGCCCAGCATCTGGGCAAGCCCTTCACCGCCGATTGGGTCTCGAACCCGGATTTCGTCATCGTCAGCGTGCAGCTGCAAAACGGCGTGGTGCATGTCGATATTCCGCGCAAGCGGCTGTGGGCCGGGTCGCTGTTCATGTTCGCGGCCTGGGTCTTCGGCACCTCGGTTCTGCTGGTCGTGGTTGCCAGCCTGTTCCTGCGCATTCAGGTGCGCGGCATCCGCCGGCTGGCGCGGGCGGCCGAGTCCTTCGGCATGGGGCGCGACCGTGGACCCATCCGGCCGGAAGGTGCCAGGGAAGTGCGGCGCGCGGCCATCGCCTTCAACCGCATGCAGGAGCGCATCATGCGCTTCCTGGCCCAGCGCACCGATATGCTGGCCGGCGTCAGCCACGACCTGCGGACGCCGCTGACGCGCATGCGGCTGACATTGGCGATGCTGCCTAAGACGCCGGAGCTTCAGCCCGATATCGCGGATATGACGACCGATGTCGAAGAGATGGAGCGCATGATCAGCGGCTATCTGGCTTTCGCGCGCGGCGAGGGGGAGGAGAAGACCCAGATCACCAATCTCTCGGCCATGCTGGAGGAAGTGGTGGCCCGCGCCTGCCGGGCCGGGTCACGGGTCACGCTGCATGGCACGCCCGATCTGGTGCTGCTGCTGCGCCCCGACGCCATTCGCCGCGCGATCACCAATCTGGTCGACAATGCCCGGCGCCACGCGCCGCATGTGGCGGTCGGCATCGCCTATCTCTCGGCCAGCATGGTGGAGGTGACGGTGGATGATGACGGGCCGGGCATTCCGCAGGAGCGGTTGGAGACGGTCTTTCGGCCCTTCGAAAGCGGGGAGGCCAGCGGCGGCCATGGGCTGGGCCTGACCATCGCGCGCGATATCGTGCGCGCCCATGGCGGGGAGATCATTCTGTCGCGCAGTCCGCTGGGCGGGCTGCGGGCCGGGGTTCGCCTGCCGGTGTGACGGCGCTGTCTTGGGTCGGCGCCCTGATTATCGCGGTTGCGCGTTCATGCAGACTTCAAACCGCTAAAACGGCATCCGCATTCGGGTCGCCGGGGGCGGTCGCCCAGGCCAGTTCCACCAGCGTCACGATGCGGCGGCCGGCGCCATCCGTCTGGCAGACGATCAGCCCCTGTTCTTCCATATAGGTCAGCAGACGCCGCGCGCGGCTGGGTGACCGCGTGCCATAGGCGCGGGCCAGCGCCGGGTCGCCAGGGCAGGGGGCGCCCTCACGCGCGGCACCCGCGATCATCATGAAGATGCCCTGCATATCCTCGGGCAGCACGGCGGCGCGGGCCGAGACATCCTGCCACACCGCATCCTCGGCCATCTCGGCGCTGATGCCGGCGCGCGCGCGGGTCAGCATGCGGCGGAAAGCCGAAAGGTCCGGCGCACCCGTGCCCAGGCCCTCGATCCGGCAGCGCACCAGGAAATCCTGATACAGCACGCCGATGGCGCGGAAACCGGCCTCGGGGTCGGCCAGGATGGCGCGCAGAATATTGTCCAGCCGCGCCCGGCGGGCCGCGATCTCCTCTGGCGTCAGCGGTGTCACCTCAACCTCGCGCGCCTGTTCGCTGGCGGCCGGCTTGGCGGCCATCAGCTGGCTGAGCAGATCGGGCGGCGGGGTGCTAGGCGCGCGGCGGGCGGCGGCGCGCATCGCCTCGGGCGGCGGTGCTGCCAGAATGACGGCCGCGGCATCTTCCAGGCTGGCATTGGGCATGGGCATCAGCCGGGGTGTCGCATTGCGCGCCTGAGTCTCGGTATCGCCGATGCGCAGGGACAGCGGGCGACGGGACAGCGCCGGACCCAGCGCCATGAAGTGGCCCCGTTCGAGGTCGCGAAACGCTTCCGCCTGTCGGCGCTCCATGCCCAGCAGATCGGCGGCGCGCGCCATGTCGATATCGAGGAAGGTGCGGCCCATGAGGAAGTTCGACGCCTCGGCCGCGACATTCTTGGCGAGCTTGGCCAGGCGCTGGGTGGCGATGATCCCGGCTAGGCCGCGCTTGCGGCCACGGCACATCAGGTTGGTCATGGCGCCGAGGGAGAGTTTGCGCGCGTCATCGGATACTTCGCCCGCGACAGCCGGGGCGAATAACTGCGCCTCGTCCACCACTACTAGCATCGGATACCAGTGCTCGCGCCCGACATCGAAGAGCCCGCCCAGGAAGGCCGCCGCGCGCCGCATCTGGTTCTCGGCGTCCAGCCCTTCCAGATTGAGGATGGTGGAGACGCGATGCATGCGCGCGCGTTCTCCGGCCAGTTGCAAGCCGTGTTCGGTATGTTCCTCGGCGTCGATCACCAGATGGCCGAAGCGGTCGGCGAGCGTGACGAAATCCCCTTCCGGGTCGATCACGGCCTGCTGCACCCAGGGCGCGCTCTGCTCCATCAGCCGGCGCAGAAGGTGGGATTTGCCGGAGCCGGAATTGCCTTGCACTAGAAGGCGGGTGGCCAGCAATTCTTCCAAATCCAGCACCGCCGGGGCATTGGCCGCCGTCTGCCCCATTTCGATCGCGATTGTCATGACTCGGTAAGGCGCCTCCTTGGCGAGGAGGGGAGTATCAACCCTGTCCGCGCCAGTCGAGCATTCCCTGGCCTGCGGCAAAGCCGGTTGCGAAACTGGCCTGCAGCAGATAGCCGCCGGTCGGCGCGTCCCAGTCCAGCATTTCCCCGGCCACGAAGACGCCGGGCAGGCGGTTCAGCATGAAGCGCGGGTCGATCTCGTCCCAGGTAATGCCGCCTGCGGAGGAAATGGCGCGGGCCAGGCATTCCGTGCCTGTCACCGTCAGCGGCAGATGCTTGATGAGATGGGCGAGGCCAGCCGGGTCACGCGGCAGATCGCGGCTGGCTTCGCGCAGCAGGCTGACGGCAACCGGGGCGAGGGAAAGCGCGCGTTTCAATCCGGTGGAGAGGCTGTCGCTGGGCCGCATCTGCCGCAGCTTGTCGGCGACCTGCGCCTCGCTGAATTCCGGCCGCAGGTCGATCGTGACCTCAGCCAGCCCGCTTGTCGCCGTCGTGTCATGCAGTGCGCTGGTCAGGGGATAGACCAGTCCCCCCTCCATACCATATGTGCTCATTATACCATCTCCCCGGGAGACCCGATCCTGCCAGCGTATCGCGACCGATTTCAGAGGCGTGCCCGCGAATTTTTCGCGGAAAAGCTCGGTCCAGCCGATGCGCAAGCCTGCATTGGCGGGTCGCAGGGGGGCGATGTGGATCTCTTTCGCGGTGAGTGCGGAAACCCAGCCGCCATCGCTGCCGAGTTTCGGCCAGGACGCGCCGCCCAGCGCCAGCACCACGCCGTCCGCCCGCACAGGCTCGGCGCCCTCGAACAGCAGCGCGCCGTCATCGGCAAAACCCAGCCAGCGCTGGCGCAGCCGGAAACTGACGCCAAGCGTCGCCAGCCGTTGCAGCCAGGCGCGCAGCAGCGGGCTCGCTTTCATGGCTTTCGGAAAGACGCGTCCGCTGGAACCGACGAACAGCGTCTGACCCAGGCCCTCCGCCCATTCGCGCAAGCGGTCGGGCGGGAAATTCTGCACAGCCGCGATCAGCTGCGGGGACACCGCCGCCCCATAGCGCGTCTGGAACGTCGCAAGATTTTCGGAATGGGTGAGGTTAAGGCCGCCGCGCCCTGCCATCAGGAATTTGCGTCCCACCGAGGGCATCTGGTCGAAGACCGTGACGGCCAGACCCGCTTTCGCCAGGGTCTCGGCGGCCATCAGGCCGGCCGGACCTGCGCCGATGACGGCAATCATAGCCTGTCCAATCCCGGTTCGCAGGGATATCGGTGGGCGGAAACAAGAGCAACAGAACGCGGATTGAAAGACATCATCCGTGCATAGACGACAGAGAGGCCAAGATGCGTAAACCCCTGGTTGGTACCGGCTGGAAAATGAACCACGGCCCGGCCGCCGCTTTGACCTATGCGGCCAAGCTGCGTGCGCTGCTGGCCGAGCAGAAGACGGAGGGGCTGGATATCTTCGTCCTGCCGCCCTTGGTCTCGCTGTCGGCTGCCTCGGCGGCCTTTGCGGGCTCGCCGGTCGCCATCGGCGGCCAGAACATCCATTGGGAGGACAGCGGCTCCTGGACCGGCGAAGTTTCCGCGCCGATGCTGAAGGAAGTTGGCTGCCGCTATGCCGAACTCGCCCATCACGAGCGGCTGACGCATTTCGGCGAGACCTATGAACTGGTGCGCCTGAAGATCGATGCCGCCATGAAGGCGGGCCTGACGCCGATTCTGTGCCTCGGCGAAAGTGCCGCCGACAAGCAGAACGGCACCTCCGACGATACCCTGCGCTATCAGGTGACGACGGCGCTGGCAGGCCAGACGGCCGCCAGCATTCCCGGCGTCGTTCTAGCCTATGAGCCGCGCTGGGCCATCGGCCAGGCCGAAGCCGCGCCGCCAGCCTATGTCGAGGAACGTCATGCCGCGCTGCGCGCGCTGCTGGCCCGTGAATGGGGTGCGAAGACCGCCGAAGATACCCGTATCATCTATGGTGGCTCGGTCTCCCCCGCGAACGGCGCCGGCCTGATCAGCCTGCCCAATGTCGACGGCCTGTTCATCGGCCGCTCGGCCTGGACGGCGGAAGGCTTCGCCGCCATGGTCCGCATCGTGGCGGATGCCAAGCTCGGCTGATAGAAGCGGCCATGCGCCGGCGGCCTGCATCCCTGAGGGCCGCCGCGCATTATACTGAAACGCGAAGTCGGATGGTTCGCCATCCGCATTCGGGGAGTGTCCTGCTGTGTATGACGTCGCGATTATCGGTGCCGGTCCGGTGGGCCTCGCCTTCGCCCAAAGCCTGGGCGGACAGGGGTTGTCAGTCGCGATCGTGGAGCGCCAGGCGGAAAGCGTGCTGGCCGACCCGCCCTTCGACGGGCGGGAAATCGCGCTCACCCACCATTCGCGTCAGATTTTGGAAAGCCTCGGTGCCTGGGACGAAATTCCGGCCGAGTCCATCTCACCGCTGCGCCGCGCTCAGGTCATGAACGGCCATGCGTCCCATGCGCTGACCTTCAATCCGCCGAAGGAAACCAGCGACCAGCCGCTGGGCTTCCTGGTGCCCAATCATCTCATCCGCCGCGCCCTCTTTACCCGTTTCCGGCAGGCGGACGGCATGTCGCTTTTTGCCGGCACCGCGCTGGAGACGCCGACGGTGACGCGGGATCAGGCCACCCTGTCTTTGGCCGGCGGTGACACGATCACGGCCAAACTGGCGATTGCCGCCGACACGCGCTTTTCAGAGTCGCGCAAAGGCCAGGGCATCGGCGCCATCACCCATGACTTCAAGCGGTCGATGATGGTCTGCCGCATGGCGCATGACGCCCCGCATCATGAAACGGCGGTCGAGTGGTTCGACTATGGGCAGACGGCAGCCTTGCTGCCGGTCAACGGCCAGATTTCATCCGTCGTCATCACCCGCAGCGCCGCCGACATCGCGAAACTGATGGCGATGGAGCCGGCGGCATTCGAGGCCGAGATGCAGCGCAGCCTTGCCCGCCGTAAGCTCGGGACTCTGCGGCTTGTCAGCACGCGCCACGCCTATCCGCTGGTCGCGACCTTCGCGCATCGCTTCGCCGGCCAGCGCTTTGCCGTCATCGGTGATGCGGCGGTTGGTATGCACCCGGTCACCGCCCATGGGTTCAATCTCGGCCTTGCCGGCATGGCCATTCTGGCGGCCGAGCTGAAAGCCGCTGGGGTCGAGGCCGGTCTGGCGGGCGCGCTGCGCCGGTATGAATCCCGCCATCGCCGCGCCAGCTTTCCCCTTTTCGCCGGCACCAATGCGGTCGCGACGCTTTACAGCAAGGAAAGCCCGCCGGCGCGTATCGCGCGCCATGCCATTATCGGTCTCGGCTCTGCCTTGCCGCCGGCGCGCCGCGCCATTTCAGCCATGCTGACCGACCGCCGCGACGGGGGCCTTGCCACCGCGTTGTAGGAGGCAGCCGCGCCGATCCTCAGGACGATAGCGCGGCGACAGCGATGACGGCGGCGAAGAGCGCCAGCGGCGGCAGGTGCGAAAAATCGCGATGGCGCAGAACGGTCGCGATTCCGGCCAGGATGATGATGGCGCCCAACGCCAGACCTGGGATGCGGCTGGCGGGCAGCGCAATCAATAGGGCGGTCAAGACTTCCAGCGCGCCGGTCAAAACATGCCACCAGCCTGGATAGCCCCAGCGCGCGAAGTCGGTCTTCGTCCCTGTCGTGCCGATGGCGTTGAAAATACCCGCGCCCAGGAACCCGGCGGCCAGCAGCCAGACGGAAATTATGTGAACCATCTCAAAAAGACCTTCATCGGAATGATATTATCTAGCGTTGCTAGATAAATAATATAGCATTGCTAGATCGTCAAGCGCCGGTATGGTTTCGCGCTCTATGGAGGATCGTGGATTGAGCATTGCTGAGCGGAAGGGCAGGGACCGGGCCGAGCGCGAGCAGCGCATCGTCGCGGCGGCGCGCGTCATCGCGGCGCGGGAGGGCTGGGACGCCGTCACCATCCGCCGACTGGCCGATGAGATCGAATACAGCCAGCCGGTGCTCTATTCCCATTTCGCGAACAGGGCGGCGATCGTCGCCGCCGTCGCCATCGAAGGCTTTCGGGAATTCTCGGCAGCTCTCACGGATGCGGCCGCCTGTGCCGGTGAACAGACAATCGCGCTGGAGGCCGTGGCCTCAGCTTACCTCACCTTCGCGCGCAGCCACGCGGCGCTCTACGAGGCCATGTTCGTCCTGCCCACCGACCTGCGCTTCGCGAAGTCGGACACACAGCCGGAATTGCGCGCCGCCTTCGCGGCGCTGGCAGCAGTGGTTGCGCCGTTTTGCGCCGATGTAGAATTGGTGACCGAGACCTTCTGGGCCGCCCTGCATGGTTTCGCCGAGCTTGAGCGATCCGGCCGCATCCGGCCCGGCGCGCGCGACGCCCGTGTCGCGCTGCTGGTCGGCGCGATCAGTCAGACAGCTTAGCCAGCGGCAGGGCGTCGATCTTGGCGGCCAGCACGAAATCCGCCCGCGTCAGCCCGCCGATGGCATGCGTTTGCAGGGCGATATTGGCATAACCCCAGCCAAAGGCGATGTCGGGATGATGCCCGGCTCCCTCGGCGGTCGCGCCGATATGAACGACGAAAGCAAGCGTCGTTCCGAAATCCGGAAAGGTGAAGTCGCGGGCAATCTGGGTGGCCTCGGCATTCAGCCGCCAGCCCGGCACCTGCCGCAGCAGGGTCTCAGCCTCGTCACGCGGCAAGGGCGGCACACCGCCGCGGCAGGGAATGCAGGTTTCTTTCGCGAGGTCGGACATATCGTTCCTCCATATGGGGTGGCTGGCCTGGACCTGGGGCGGCGGCAGGCCCTGTCCAATCACGATATCCGAAGATACCGATCGCTTCCGCCGAGGTAGTATGCGGCCAACCCCCCTGGCATCTCAGTGCAGTCGCGCTAGGCTGGGCCCATGCCACCTCCGCGCGACAATTCCCCCACATACGGGCTGCACTCGAGCGCGGCAAAATGTCTGACCCCAAGGGAGACCTCGAACACATGACTAACCAATCTGCCGCCGGTCTTGCCGATATCGGCGTTCTCGGCCTCGCCGTCATGGGCGCCAACCTGGCCCGCAATGCCGCCCGCAAGGGCTTCGGCGTCGCGGTCTTCAACCGCAACCACGAGCGCACCGAAAAGTTGATCGCCGAGTACGGTTCGGAAGGTCGCTTCTTCCCATCCAAAAACATTGAAGATTTCGTGGCATCTTTGGCCAAGCCGCGCGCTGTCATCATCATGGTGAAGGCCGGCAAGCCGGTGGATGACATGATCGAGGATCTGATCGCGCAGCTGGAGCCGGATGACATCATCATCGACGGCGGCAATTCGCTTTATACCGATACCGCCCGCCGCTTTAAGCGCTGCGAGGACGCCAATATCCGCTTCGTCGGCATGGGCGTCTCGGGTGGTGAGGAAGGCGCGCTGGAAGGCCCGTCGATGATGCCGGGTGGCGACCGCGCGGCCTATGAGCGTATCGCGCCGATCGTCACCAAGATGGCGGTCTCGGTCGATGGCACGCCCTGCTGCACCTATATCGGCCCGGACGGCGCCGGCCATTACGTGAAGATGGTTCATAACGGCATCGAATATGCCGATATGCAGCTCATCACCGAAGCCTATGACCTGATGAAGACGCTATATGGCCTGGACGCGAAGGCCATGAGCGACATCTTCACCGATTGGAAGGCAGGCGATCTCGACAGCTATCTGATCGAAATCACCGCCGCGGTGCTGCGCAAGACCGACAGCACCGGCAAGCCGTTGGTCGATTCCATCGTCGACGAGGCCGAGCAGAAGGGCACAGGCCGTTGGACGGCGCAGAACGCGCTGGAACTGGGCGTGCCGGTCACGGCCATTACCGAGGCCGTCTTCGCCCGCGCATTGTCGGGCCGTCGCGCCATGCGCGGCGAGGCCGAGAAGAAGCTGCCCCATGCGGCGGTTGCCACCCGCAAGCCGGATCGCGCCGAAATCGACGCCATCCGCGACGCGCTCTACGCCTCCAAGATCGTGGCTTACGCGCAGGGCTTTGAGCAGATGGCCGTCGCGTCCAACCAATACGGCTGGAACCTCACGCTGGGCGATATGGCGACGATCTGGCGCGGCGGCTGCATCATCCGCGCCCGCTTCCTCGACCGCATCAAGGAAGCCTATGACCGTGACGACAAACTCTCCAACCTGCTGCTGGACGATTATTTCCGCGATGCGGTGGTGAAGGCGGAAGACGCCTGGCGCCGCGTCATCGTGCTGGCGGTGCAGAACGGCGTTGCCGTGCCGGCCTTCTCTTCCGCGCTTGCCTATTACGACGGTCTGCGCCGGGCGCGCGGTCCGGCCAATCTGCTGCAGGGCCTGCGCGACTATTTCGGCGCGCATACCTATCGCCGCCTCGACAAGGAAGGCTCCTTCCATACCCGTTGGAGCCAGGACGGCACCGAAGTGGAGGCCTGACGGCTTGCTGGCGGCGCTCCGCACCCGTTTCGCGGCGCGCGGCCGCCTGAAAGACAAGGATGATCCGGGCGCAAAACCCGGATCATCCAGGCCGGCCAGACAAGGTCTGCCGCCCGAAATGCGCTTGGCGGCGGTGATCGTCGCCAGCGCCCTTTTCATGCAGAATCTGGATTCGACGGTCGTCGCCACAGCCTTGCCGGCCATGGCGAAAGTCTTCGACGTCTCTCCGGTGACGATGAATATCGCCATCACGTCCTATCTCGTCAGCCTGGCCGCCTTCATCCCGGCCAGCGGCTGGGTCGCGGACCGCTACGGCGCCCGCAGCGTCTTCCGCGCGGCGATCATCGTTTTCACCCTTGCCTCGGTCCTGTGCAGCCTCTCGCAGTCGCTGGCCATGCTGGTCGCCGCGCGCATCCTGCAAGGCCTGGGCGGGGCAATGATGGTGCCGGTCGGGCGTCTGCTGCTGCTGCGCCGCGTCGGCAAGGCCAATCTGGTGGCCGCCATGTCCTGGCTGACCATGCCGGCGCTGCTGGGGCCGGTCATCGGGCCGCCGGTCGGCGGTTTCCTGGTCACGACGCTGTCCTGGCACTGGATTTTCGACATCAATATCCCGATCGGCATCGTCGGCGTTCTGCTCGTCACCCGCTTCATCCGGGAGGATGAGCGGACCGATCCGGGTCAGTTCGATTTCGTCGGCCAGATTCTGGCGGGCATCGGCATGGCCGGGCTGATCATGGGCCTGTCCTCCTTCGGACGCGGTGCCCTGCCGCCGTCGGAAGCCGTGGCGCTGACCGTCATGGGAGCGCTGGGCGCGCTCGGCTATGCCATCCACGCGCGGCGCCATGCCCATCCGCTGCTCGATCTCAGCCTGATGCGCATCCCGACCTTCGCGATTTCGGTGACGGCGGGCTCGCTGTTTCGCATCGGTATCGGCGCCATGCCCTTCCTGCTGCCGCTGATGCTGCAATTGGGTTTTGGCTTCACGGCCTTTCAGAGCGGATTGATCACCTTCATCAGCGCGGCAGGCGCCCTGGTGACGAAGCCGGTCGCTCGGCCCATGCTGCAAAAATTCGGCTTCCGCAGCGTGCTGTCGGTCAATGCGGCGATCTCGGCGGTGGTGCTGGGGCTGTCGGCGGCCTTCCGTCCGGACTGGCCGATCATCGCCATCTACGCGGTATTGCTGATCGGCGGCGTGTTCCGCTCCCTGCAATTCACGGCCTATAATACCATCGCCTATGCCGATATCAGCCCGGAGCGGATGAGCGGGGCGACCAGCTTTTACAGCACCTTGCAGCAGCTTTCGATCACCATGGGCGTCACCGTCGGTGCGGCCGCCCTGGCCGTATCAGGCGCCATTGCCGGCAAACCGCATCCGAGGCTGACGGATTTCTCCGTCGCCTTCGTCACGGTCGCTCTGTTCATGGTGCCGGCGGCGCTGCTGGCGCTGCGCCTGCCGGCCTCGGCCGGTGATGAGATGTCCGGCCACGGAACGTCGCGCCGCTGACGCTATGCGACCGATTTAGGGTTGCGGATAGGCTGCCAGAAAGCCGCGCAGCTGGCCGATGACGGAACCCGTTAGCGCCAGGGTCTGCGTCAGGTCGTCCTGCGGTCCCATGTCCTTCGCCCCGGCCGTTTGGACCCGTGGCAAGGCGAAATTGCGCTGCGCACCGGCCACCAGACGGCTTCCGGGCATTTGGGCGAAGCAGGAGACCACGATTGCCTGTAGCCGCTTGGGGTGGAAGCGCAGGCAGCTGATAGTGATGGGGGCGGATTTGCTGTCCCCGGGGCCTTCGTCGACCGCCGAAGCCGTCGAAAAGAAGCCCGCGCCGCGCGGTTCCCGCACGAAGCTGGCCTGATCGTCGTTCGCCAGCGAGACATAGCTCGCCGCCGCCGCCGCCGTCGGGAAGACGCGATAGAAAAGCTTCGCCGCACCAGGAATGGCTTGGCTGTCGGGCAGGGCGGTGACATCCGTATAGATCGCCCTTTGCGGGGTCTGGCTCAGCACGGATTGGATCTGCACCAGGCTGCCCTGATAGGGCAGCGGCCGGCCCGCCAGCGCGCGAAGCTGATCGGGCAGCGGACCAGCCGGGATGGCGGCCGGGGCGGCGGCCGGCAAGCCAGGGGCGGCAGTCATGGCGCTCGCGAAAGGCGCCTGATCGGCGCAGCGTTCCTTCAGCACCATGGACGCGCCATTGGACCAGGCGACGGCCTGATCGGACAAGGCAAAGGCGAAGGTGCCGCTCTGCTTGCCGTCACTGAGCGTGATGCCGCCGCCGCTTACCGCATAGGCCAGCGGCGGCGTGCCGCTTGGCGCGGCCGGATTGATCACCAGGCCGTCCGCGCGGAAAATCGCGACATCGCTGGTGCAGCTGCTGTCCGATCCCCAGGCGCCGATCAGGCCGGGCGGTGCGGCGGCCGGCACTGAGGTTGGCACTGAGGTTGGCACTGTGGCCGGCGCGGGGTTCGATGCCGGCGCGGCTGCGGTGGCCTGCGCCCGAGCAGCCAGAGGGGATAGCACGGTCATCGCCATCAGGCCGGCGGCGATGGAATGGGAGCGGAAGCGGAAACGGAAACGCGGCATCGTCTCTCCTAGGCGGAACGGCGGACAGGCGAAGCCTTAGCCCGATCCGCCGGCCAGCCCAAATCGCAGAGCAGTGACCTTAGCCGGGCTGGGTGCCCTGCATTCGTGCCTCTTGCCCCAGGCCCCTGACTATCGCTATGAAAAATTCGTTCAACTTTGGAAATGGCGGAGGGTCGCAGATGGATAACTACATCGAAGCCGACCGCCGCCGATCCTTCGGAACCATGCGTCATCCGACCGCCGATTGGCCCGCGCGCGGCTGAGGTTTTCCCTCGGATCAGTTTGATCCCCGGCTGACGCATTTCAGGCCCAGAGCGATTCGCTGCGCGAAATCCGCCTCTGCCAAGGCTCACATGGTTTGCCAGCGTCCCTTTCGCATGCTGGCTTGAACGACAGGTTACCCAATGACGACCGATAGTCTGCGCGCCCGCCAGGCGCGCCCCTTCGCCCGCGATGTGGGAACGCTCATCCTGCTCGCGCTGCCGCTGATCCTGGGGCAGCTCTTCGGCATCGGCACCGATGTCATCCTGACCATCTTCGGCGGCCATATGGGTGCCACCGTCATGGCCGCCGTCGCGCTGGGCAGCAGCCTTTGGATCGTCGTCTTCATGGCGGTGATCGGCCTCATGATGTCGGCGCAGCCCGCCATTGCCCGGCTTCACGGTGCGGGGCGGGAGCATGAGGCGGGCCATGTCTTTGCCCAGGCGCTCATGCTGGGCCTGTGCTTCGGCACGTTCAGCGGCGTCGTGCTCGCGCTGGTCGGGCCGCTTTTCGCAACGCTGCTGCATCTGCCGCCTGTGGTGCTGCCGGGCGTGCGTGCCTTCCTGCATGGCGCAGCCTTCTCCTTGCCGGGGCTCGGCATCGTCGCGGCCTGTCGTGGCCTGTCCGAAGGCCTGTCCATGACGCGCCCCACCATGCTGGTCGGCGCGCTTGGCCTGGTCTTTCTGGTGCCGGCGGCCTGGCTGCTGATGGAAGGCGCCAGCCTGCCGATCCTCGGTCATGTCGGCGGCTACGGGCCATTGGGCGCGGGCATCGCCATTGCCTTCGTCCTGGCGATGGAAGCCGTGCTCTACCTTCTTTGGGTCGGTCTGTCCGGCCGTTATCCGATGGTCGCATGGACCAGCGCGGCCTTTCGCGTCGATCCCGCCGTCATCGGCAGGCTGGTTCGCGTCGGCGCGCCGATCGCGGTCGCCATCGTCATGGAAGCCTGCATGTTCTCGGTCGCGACCCTGATGGTGGGCCAGTTCGGCGCCGTCGCCGTCGCCGGCCATCAGGTCGCGCTGATGACATCGGCCCTGTTCTTCATGGTGCCGCTCGGCCTCTCGCTGGCGGTGACGGTGCGGGTCGGCCGAGCGGTCGGCGCACGCGACAAGGCCGCCATCCTCCGCGCCGGTCTGGCGGGTTTCACGGTGATGCTCTGCGCCCAGACCATCAGCGGGCTTTGCATGGAATTGGCGCCCCATGCGATTGCCGGCGCCTTTACCGACATACCGGCGGTCGCGACCCTGGGCGCAAGTCTGCTGGCGCTGGCTGGATTTTTTCAGTTCGCCGACGGTACGCAGGTGGTGGCCATGGGGGCATTGCGGGGCCTGGAGGATACGCGCGTGCCGATGCTGCTGGCCGTTCTGGCCTATTGGCTGTGCGGCATTCCGCTGGGTGCGGTCTTTGCCTTCGGTTTTCACCTGGGCGTGCGCGGCGTCTGGTTCGGCCTGATGAGCGGGCTGATCCTGGCGGCGCTGATGCTGACGGCGCGGTTCTTCTGGAAGACGCGGGCGCTCAGGCGCGGCTAGCGCTTGGCCGCCCGCGTCTTCGCCTTCGCCGGAGTAGAGCGCGGTTCGACGGATTGGCCGGTCATGCGTTCGATCAGCCCGGCATAGGCTTTAAGATAGGCGTCGCGGTCGAGATTCGCTTCTGCCCAGGCGCGGGCATTGTGCCGCAGACGCTCAGCCAGCTTGGGCTCCTCCAGCACGCGCAGGATGCTGTCGGCCAGCTTGCCCGGCTCCAGAAACGGGGTCAGCAGCCCTGTCTGTTCATGAGTGATGAATTCGCTGACCGGCGCGGTATCGCTGCCGACGATGACGCAGCCCGTCGCCATCGCCTCGCGCAGCGACCAGGAGGCGACGAAGGGATAGCTGAAATACACATGCGCGTCGGACCGGCGCAGCAGGGCGATATGCGTGTCGTAGGGCACCTGGCCCAGAAAATGGACCCGGCTCATATCGAGCCTGCCTTCCATCTCGCGCATCAGGAATTCGCGCCAGGTCGAGCCATCTTCCGGCATTGCGCCATAGCCTTGCAACTCGAAGCCCACGAAGCTGACATGAACATCCGGCCGCGCCGCCTGCAAGGCGGGCAGGGCGCGCAGCAGAATATGGAAGCCGCGATAGGGTTCCAGATTGCGGGCGACGAAAGTGACGAGCTTGTCGCGGGCGCCAAGTTGCACGCCATTGGGCAGCGTCATGCGTCGGCTGGCGCGCGGGGGAGCCGGGCTACAGGCCGTGAGGTCGACGCCTTCCGGCAGCAGCGTGATTTTGCTGTGCGCCCATTCGGGATAAGTGCCGAGCTGCCATTGCGTCGGAGACTGCCCCCAGGCGTCCGGCAGGGACAGCGCCATCAGATTGACGCCGTTCTTCGTCCGCACCATCGGCCGGCGGCTCTCGTCCATGGGGAATTCGGGCTCGAAGCCCACGTCCTGGCCGACGAGATTATAAAAGAACTCGAAATAGCCCAGGATCGGCACGCCGGGAAAAACATCCGGCATGTTCAGCAACTCGCCCCAGCCGTGGTGGCCGATGATGATATCGGGCTGGAACCCCAGCGCCTTGATCTGGCGGCCGGCGGTGGCCGCCGCTTCCGCCCGGCGGATCGCCAGCTCGAATTCGCGGGCATGTTCGTGAATGCGCGCGTCCGAGGCGCGAGGCGAGACATAGGAAATCTTGCGCACATTCGCCATGTGATTGGCGTTCGGCTCGGACAGGAACGCGACGTCGTGTTCGCGGTCGACCAAATACCGCACGATATGCAGATACTGGCCGGGGAAATTCTGGTGAACGAAAAGAAAGCGCAACGACGCCAGTCCTAGTCCCGGTTCTGTTCGGGGGGCTGCCTTCAGCCTGACGCCGGACCGGGAAATCCGCCGTCAGGCCAAAAAAGGGTCAGCGCGACCGCTTGGCAGGTTTCATCGGTGTCTTCACGATGGGTTTGGCGACCGGCTTCGCGGCTGGGGCGGGGACGACGGGCTTCGCCTTGGCGACAACCGGCGCGACCGCCACAGGCGCTTTCTTGGCACCGGCTTTTGGTGCCAGATCGATCAGGAAGGCTTCAAGCGGCGACAGCGATGGCGCTTCCACGCTTTCTTCGCTGCCGAGATCGTCAAGCTTCGTGCCGTCCAGGAACGAGGCCGAAATGGACAGCGTGAAGCGCTTCGCGGCGGCATCGCTCAGCTTCACCTTGAAGCCCAGGATGGGCAGCGCCATGCCGCGGCTGCCACAGAACTGGCCGGCTTCGTTCCAGGGGGAGAGCCAGCCGCGACCCAGCACCGCCTGATAGGTGATGTCGCCGGGTTCCAGCCCCTCGGGCGCCGCGAGGCTGAAGCCTTCGACTGCCAGCTGGCTGCCGGGTTCGCCCATCCATTCCCCGAAGCTTTTGCCAAGGTCGCCCATGCGCTGAACATGCGCGATGATGTCATGCGAACCGGTGAGCAGGGCCACCGGCTTGCGGATGCCAGCGGGTGCGGCGCCGGCAGCGGCGGCATTGCCCTCGGCCGCCTCGGACAGACGCAGCACGCGCAGCTTGGGCGCACCTTCGGTGCTGCCGACCGCCTGATAGATGGTGATGAGGATCTGCGCGGCATCGGACAGAACGCGGATCAAGGCTGAGTCGCCACCGCCGGTCAACCAGCCGTCCGGACGGAAAGTGACGATGCTGATATCGCTGTCGTTCGGATCGACCGCCGAGACCCGCACCCCGGTCAGCGGCGAGTCCGCCGATTTGGGAGAGCCGTTCACAAGGCAGAAGACACCGCTGTCGAGCGACATGAGATGGGCGGAGGCACGGATTTCCTGCACCCGGTTATCGGCTGCGGGCGCTGGGCTTTGCCGGTCTGATTGTGACATGGAGGCCTCTTTATACGGATCGACTGCGGTCTCGGGCGGACGGACGCGGACAAATCCGGCAACCGTCACGTAATCAGATTAGATTTGTGCCTTGCCATCGGCGCGGCGGCAATATGCTGAAAGCCCTAATTTTCAGATTGGGCCAAAGAAATCAGCATGTTGTTAAGGTTTGAAGGCGGGAGTGCCAAGGGCAGCACCCAACCATTGCCGGTCGCATGCACCCGTTGCGAAGGTGTACCTATGTCGAAAACCGCAGTCTTCAACCCGGCTTTCCAGGCATCGCTTAAAGCAAAACACCAGGTTTCCGGCCAGATCGACGGGATAAACGCAAGATCGCAGTCCTGCGCAACGATTTCCTCGACCGCGCGTTCCTGCGCGAAGCGATAGGTGATCTGCACCTGTCCCGTCTCGCCGAGGCGGACATCGTCATGGGTGAAGCCGATGACGATGAAATCGATCGGCAACTGCCGCCGGGCCGCGTCACGCGCGCAGGCCAGTAGCACATCATAGCCTTTTTCAGTGCCGATTGCGCCGATGACGGCGATGCGCACCCGGCTGCGGCCTTGCGTGCGCCGGGCAGAGGGGCGGCGCTTCGCCACCGGCCCGTCCTCTTCCCAGGGGCGGACAAGGCTGTCGAAAGGCCCGATATAACGGCGGAAACGCTTCTCGACTTCGGCGGAGGGAAAGACCACCTGTCGCGCGGCGGCAAAATCCACTGCTGTCCGCGCCCGTAAATCTGCGACCGAGATTTTTTCCCGCAGGCGGCTGCCGAGATCGGCGATACAGGCCTCGCACTCCACCGTGTCCGGCTCGCCGCAATAGCGCTGGGTGGTGGTGACGAGCGTGACGCGCGGGCAGATCGCCGCATAGTCATGGACGTAAATGTCGAGCGGTATGCCCAGCCGCCCAGGCAGGTCGAGCAGCGCGTGGTCATGCCCCAGGCGATGATGCAATTCGATATGCTGCGGGCGTTCGCGCTTCAGGAACTGCGCGAGCGATGCCAGTTCGCTGGGAATCTGGAATCGGAGATTGGGGAAATCGTCCTGCCAGGGACTGCCCTCCAGGCGGCCAGGCTCGATCTGACAAAAGCCATCCGGCTGCGGGCGCAGGATAACGGCGGCCAATCCTTCCGCCGCCAGATCGCGGATGCGCGCGCGGATCTGCCGCTCGACGCCACCGCCTTCGTCATGCGTGATGATGATGACGGATGGCGGCCGGCGTCTTGGCCTTCGCCAGCCCTGCCAGCGGATCAGGTCAAGCCGCGCGCGCGCCGCGGCCAGCGGATCGGAAGCGACATGCCGGGCGATGAGGGCGCCGTAGCCGGGGTGTAGACGTTCGAGAATCGCCTGATTGCGTCTCAGAAGATGATTGCGCGCCATGCGGAAGGACTGGCCGCCGATATGGCTGACGAAAACGCCGGTGGCGGCCATATGGCGCCAGCCGAGATGGCGGGCGCGCAGGCAGAAGTCATTTTCCTCGCCATAGCCCTGGGCAAAAACATCCTCGCGGAACGGCCCTGTCTCTTCCAGGCAGGCGCGGCGGATATACATGCAAAAGCCGACGCTGGTCGGTATTTCCACCATATCCGCGCCATTCGCTTTTTGGGCGAAGGCGTCGATCTCATCCAGCTGCGCATCGTCGGGCGGCGCCTGTAGGCCGTTGACGCGCGGATAGCTGAGGATGGTGGCATCATTCGACAGCGGCGCGACGGTGCCGATATCGGGGGCGGCGCGCGCGGCATCGCGCAGCCGCGCCAGCCAGCCGGGCGGCACCAGCGCATCGCTGTTCAGGAGCACCACGTCGCGGTTGCCGGCCGCCGCCATGCCGCGATTGGCGCTGCCGGGAAAGCCCAGATTGCGCGGATTGCGGATCAGGCGGATGCGCCGCCTGGCCGCCAGCCCGTCCAGCGCTTCCGACAGCGCAGGTTCTGGGCTTGCATCATCAACGACGATGATTTCGGTCCCGCGCGGCACCGTGGCAAAGACGCGTGCCAGACAGCGCAGCGTCATCTCCAGCCCGCGATAGACCGGGATGACGACGGCCGGGGCTAGTTCGCGCGTCGATCGTTCTGGCAGCGTTCGCATGGGCGCGGGCGTATCTGCCCAGATTGGCAAAACCGGGCGATTGACCGTGGTCGCTGCCCTTGTCCTGCCCGCACCCTGGCCGATGAGCTGGGCGGCGATACCGGCCGACCGCGTCCACTGGCTGGGATCGAGCGGGCTGCCGGTGATGTCGCGTCCTTCGGCGTCGCGGATATGCAAAAGGCCTGGATGCGCCGTCAGGCTTTCCGTCGGCACGTGAAAGGCCAAAGGTGCGGCAAGCCCGTCGCGGTCGGGAAATGTCGCGAGCGCCCCGGTGGTGATCGTCAAAGGCAGCTTGCGGCCACCCGATGTCTCGACATGCAGCGTCACCGCAATTTCGGGGCTGCCCGGATAGCAGGCCCAGCCGCTGAGGCCGCCGTCTTCGGCCTCCACAAAGCCTTCGACCGCGCGATGCCGGGCGAGGTCGATGGGGCTGCCGAGAAGGTCCAGACCGCCGGCGGTGACATGCAAGTGGCGCGCGCTTATCCAGCGGGCGGGCAAGCGATAGCGCCCGTCGCGGCCGGGCTTTAGCCGGAGCGGCGCATCGTCCAGCCGGAATTGCACTGGCTCCGCACAGGCCAGGGTAACCTCGCCGCGCGCATTGCCGGCGCACCAGCCGGCAAGCCCGGCGCGTGTCGCGATCTGCTTGGCCAGACGGCTGAAATCACCGTCGATGGGGGCGGCGAACCGGGACAGCAACGCCTGCGCGGCAGCGACCTGTTCCGCCAACTGACCGCCGAGGCCAAGCGCCGATAGCAGGCCGCGATGGACGGGCTGCGTGTCTGAGCTGGTCAGAAGACTGCGAAAGATGCCGATGCAGGACGGATTATTTTGCCGCAGCAGGGTGATGCCGAGCAGGAATCGCACCTGCGTATCGTCAGGGCCAAGGCGGCTGGCCCGTTCCAGGGCAAAACGGGCGGTGGCCAGATCGCCGGCCGCCAGAGCTTTCTCGCCTTGCTCCCAGGCTTCGATGGCCAGCGCGATGACTTCAGGGCGTTCGGTCTTGCGATTGCCCGACAGAAGCCAGTCAGCCTGCGTGGAATCCGGCGCTTTCGGCGCGGTTGTGGTTCGGTCCGGCGGGGGCACGATCAGTTATGGATGAGCTGCGGGCCTGTTGCACGCGTTGCCGTGCCGATGTCTGCGGCAGGCTGGTCCAAGCCGCCAGGCGCGGCCGGGGTTTCGCTCGCCTGCTCGGCATTGAGCTGGGCCAGTTCTGCCGCGGCTTCCGCGACGCCGCTGTCGAGCGCGCGCTTGAACCAGATCCGCGCCTGCTCTCGGTCGGGCGGGCTGGCCAGACCGCGATGCAGATAGCGGCCCAACATCAACTGCGCCGTCGGGTGGCTGCGCTCAGCCGCCTGGCGGAACCAGTGCAGCGCCGCCGCGCGGTCGACCGGCACGTCATGGCCGCCGCCATAAAGCGCGCCCAAGCCGAACATGGCGCCGCCATGCCCAAGGTCGGCGGCGCGCTGGAACATGCGGGCGGCCTCGAAATGATTGCGGTCGCCGCCGCGCCCATTGACCAGCATCTCGGCCAGGGCGACCTGCGCGTCGGCCATGCCGGCGTCGGAAGCTTTGGCGAACCAGGCGCGCGCCGCCACCGGGTCCATCGGCACGCCGGACCCGTCCAGCAGCATGCGGCCGTAATGGAATTGGGCATTAACGATGCCGTCAGCCGCGCGATGCATCCAGAAGGCGGCGCGTTCCGGGTCGCGGTCGACGCCGAAACCGCGGGCAAGACAGACACTGAAATTGAAAGCCGCGACCAGATCGCCGCTTTCCGCTGCCTGTTCGAACCAGGAGCGCATGCGGTCTGGGTCGCCGTCGCGCACCGATCCCTGCAGGACGAGATTGGCGAGATCGACCTGGGAGGCGGTATTGCCCGAGGCTGCGGCGCGGTCGAACCAGACGGCGGCTTCGTCCGCGTTGCGGGGGACGCCGGCACCGGTCAGATACAGCATGCCGAGGGCGCGGGCGGCCATGGCGTGTCCGCCTTCCGCCGCGCGCTGGAACCAGACCGCCGCTTCCGCGAAATTCGGTGGCAGGTCGCCGCCCTTGGCGTAGAGATCGCCCACCATGGCGGCCGCTTCGACGTCACCGGCCAGCGCCGCACGGCGCAGCCAGGATTCGCCGGTGATCGGGTCGGGCTTCTTGCCGCCGCGTCCCTCCAGCAAGGCCAGGCCGAGCCGTGCCATGGCGGAGCGCAGGCCGGTATTGGCCGCTTTCTGATACAGGACAACGGCCATCGGCGCGTCCTGCGGCAGGCCGACGCCATGTTCCAGCAGCACGCCCTGGAGATATTGCGCCATCGGCAGGCCAAGCTCGGCTGCGGCGGTGATGGCCTCGATTCCGGGTTTTTGCTGTTCGGCGTCGGTGCCGGCGCGGCGCAGAACGGCAAGGCCGAGGCCGAGCTTGCCCTGCGGATTGCCGCCTTCCGAGGAACGGCGATACCAATGTTCCGCCTGATCCAGGTTGCGGATCGCTTCCGGCCCGGCCGTCAGGATATAGCCGAGCAGCGCCTGGGCTTCGGCCGAACCGCCTTCGGCGGCCCGTCGCGCCCAGCCTTCGGCGGCAATGAAATCCGGCTGTGTCGGGGCGGAATCGGCAAATAGCCCGCCGATACGCCGGCCTGGATGGTCGTCGACCTCGCCGGTGATCAGCAGCGTGGCGATGGCGGATTGGGCGTCGCCATGGCCCTGGGTCGCGGCAAGCTCCAGCCAGCGACGGCCTTCCTTGCGACTGGCGGGAACGCCTTTGCCTTGCAGATAGCAAAGGCCGACGCGGTATTCGGCGGCGGGCAGTTTGGCCTGGGCGGCACGGGCGACGAGCTTGAACCCGGCCTCCACATCCCCGGCTTCAAGCGCGGCCTCTCCCTTCTTAAGAAGTCCGCTCGCGCCCCCGAGATTCAGCCAGCCGAAAACCAAAGCTCTTTTCCTCTGTCATGCCGGGGAGGGAGATCCGGGCCTGTGCCGGTTGTCCAGACTAAGGGACGGATCTCCTGCCAGATAGAGCGAAACGGTCTGACTTTGAAAAAAGCCAGATCTTAGTTGGGTTCACGCATGCCTTCGGTAAAGGCGGGCAGGACGCGCTTCAACATATAGCCCGTGACCGTGCGTTTGCCGATCTTGATGTCAGCGGCCAGCGGCATGCCGGGGGAGAGCTGGAAACCCGGCGGGACGTTATGCAGCTCGTTCTGCAGGATACGGATGCGGGCCCGGTAGAAAAGACCCTGCGGCGCCGTGCCCGCGACATCGCTGACGGACCCGGCCTGGACCTGCTGCGGATCGAAGCTGTCGGAACTGACATATTCGACCACGCCTTTGAGCGCGCCATATTGCATATAGGGCAGGCTGGTCAGCTTCAGATCGACCTTATCGCCGGCATTCACGTAACCGGTGTCCTGGCCGCTGAGATCGACATCGGCTTCAAGCGGCGTGTTCAGCGGTGTCAGGTTGATGAACTGCTGCCCGGCCTGCAGGACCGAGCCGACCGAAGCCTGACCCAAATTCAGCACGATGGAATCCGTGGGCGCCTTGATCATCACCAGCTGATGCATGCGCAGATCCTTGGTCAGGCTCTGCTGGGCCGGCGCCAGGTAGTTCCGGGCCTGCTGCATCTGCTGGGACAGATTGGAATACCACTGCTGGATATAGGTATCGCGCTGCGCCTGAATGGAGGCGATATCGCCAACCGCCTTATTGGCGCTGGCCTGCGCATCGGCCAGCTGGCCGGCCATGCTGAGGCGGTTATCGGCGGCGGAAAGAGAATCGAGTCGGCTGCCGACCTGCATCTTTTGCAGCTGCTTGCGCATCGCTTCGACACTATTGGCCAGTTCAAGCCGCTGGGCATATTGCCGCATATCGGATTCAGCCTGTGCCAGCTGGGCCTTCAGGCTTTCGATCTGCTGGTCGAAATTCGCAACGCCGGCCGTGTACTGCGCCTGCAACTGGTTATAGGTCTCCAGCTGCAAAGCCGTATTGGAATTGGCGGTGCTCGGCACATAGGGCTTGTCGGCCAGCTGGGCCTCGATCCGGGCGATCTGCGCGGAATAGCTGTCAACCTGCTCCTGATCGGCCTTGAGATTGGCCGAGGCAAAGGTCGGGTCCAGTTCGGCCAGAAGGTCGCCCTGCTTCACGCGCTGCCCCGGCTGCACATAGATCGCGCGGACGATGGAGGTATCCAGCGGCTGAATCAGCGTCGTCGGCTGCGTCGAGACGAGCTTGCCCTGGCCGGTCACGACCTTGTCGATCTTGATCACAGATGCCGCGACGATGCTGGCAACCACGGCCACGCCAATCCAGATCGGCACGCTGCGTGCCGATCTCGGAACAGGGGTCGCGATCAGCGCGCTGGTCGGAGACTGGAATTCCAGAACCGCCAGCGCGTCACCCTGCGGATCAGTCGCCTTGCGCGAGGACAGGAGTTGGCGAGCCATGGCGCGTATTTCCCTGGTTATCGGTCATGTGACGGTTCTGCTGCAACCAAAGCATACGATAGACGGAGCAGCGTTCGACGAGTTCAGGATGGGTGCCGACATCCAGCACCTTGCCCTGATCCATGACGATGATGGCAGTACAATCGACGAGTGAGGCGAGGCGGTGAGAGACGATGACCATCGTCCGGCCCGCACCGATCCGCTTGAGGTTGGCGTTGACCAGCGCTTCGCTCTCGGGGTCGAGCGCGGAGGTCGCCTCGTCAAGAATCATGAGGCGCGGGTCGACGATCAGGGCGCGGGCAATGGCAAGGCGCTGCCGCTGGCCGCCCGAAAGGTTCGGCGAGCCTTCCTGAATGAAGGTGTCATAGCCATGCGGCATGCGCTCGATGAATTCCTCGGCGCCGGCCAGGCGGGCCGCACGCACCACGTCTTCCATCGTCAGGCCGGCACGGCCGCTGATGATATTGTCGCGGATGCTGCCACGGAACAGGAAGTTCTCCTGTAGCACGACACCGAAATTACGGCGCAGATGGCGCAGATTGATGGAGCGCAGCTCGACGCCGTCGATCTTCACGAAACCCGTATAGTCGCGGCTGATACCCTGTAGCAGTCGGGTAATGGTGGACTTGCCGGAGCCGCTGCGGCCGACCAGGCCCAGCATGGTGCCGGGCGGCACGGAGAAGTTGACTTCGTTCAGGGCCGGGCGCTGCGAGCCCTGATAGGTGAAGGCAACGCTGTCGAATTCGATGGCGCCGGCGAAGGCCGGGCGCAGGCCGCGGTCAATGCCACGGATTTCCGGCGGATTGTTCAGAACCGCCTGGGCTTCGCCCATGGTGGCGCGCACATCCTCGAAATCCTGCATGAGCTTGGTGAAGCCGATCAGCGGACCGGCAACACGCATGGAAATCATCGTGAAGGCCATCAGCGAGCCGATTTCGGCGGCGTTCTTGGAGATCACGGCCAGATAGGCGCCCAGCAGCATGACGCCGAACTGGCAATAACGCTGCATCGGCAGGGTCAGCGTCGCAGGCCAAAGGGCCAGTCGGCCAGCCTGCAGACGGACATCGCCGGCCTGGGCCACGAATTCGTCCCACTGGCTGTAGCGGGCGGATTCGAGGGCCAGGGACTTCACGGTCTTGATGCCGTGCAGGGTTTCGACCAGCACCGAGAATTTGCGGGATTCCGCCGCCGACAGCCGGCCCGTCAGCACGCGGATCGGCCGCAGGAAGCAGGCGATGACCAGCATGATGAGGCCGGCGGCCGCGACGATCGTCCATGCCAAAGTCGCCTGCATGAAGAACATCAGCGGCAGCAGGATCAGCAGCATCGACGCGTCGATGAAGGTGCTGAGCAGGCGGCCGGTGATGAATTCACGGATCTGATAGACCTTGCCGATGGCCTGGCCGATGACGCCGGACTGCGTGCGCTCGAAATAGTCGAGCGGCAGCGACAGCAGGCGCTTAAAGACGAAAAGCTGAATCTTGGCGTCGATGCGGGTGGAGGCGACCTGCAGCAGATTGCCGCGGGCATGTTCCAGAATGGCATCCAGCACCGTCGTCACGACCAGAACGATGGTGATCAGCAGCAGCGTGCTCATGCTGCCGTATTCTATGACGCGCTGGACCGCCGAGTAGACGATCAGGATAGGAACGATGGTCAGGAAGGTGATGATCAGGGAAGCGAAGCCCACCGTGCGCAGAATGCTGCGCTCCTGCATCACCAGCTTGGTCAGAAAGCCGAAGCTCAGCGGGGTGTCCTGTTCTTCCTCGTTGCGCTGCGGGCGCATCATGACGACTTCGCCTTCCCAGACCTGGGACAGGCGCAGTTCATCCACCGGAACGGCGACACCGGCGCCGGAAACCGTCGGTTCCTTGACGAAAACTACGTTGCGGGACGCATCCGCCTCGACCATGAGGACGGCGCCGCCGTCCTTCATCAGCAGCATGACCGGGCCGGAGGATTCCAGGCGCAGAAGCTGCTGCCATTTCAATCGCACGGCCTTGGCCCACATGCCCTGCTCGCGCACCCATTCCACCAGCACCGCCGGTGACGGCACCGGGGTCGCCGGATCCAGCCGGAAGGTCGTCGGGTCGAGGTCGATGCCGTGATACCGCGCGATCGCGAGCGCACCCACAAGCCAGGTATGAAGTCCCGGCTCCCGGCTCAGCGAGGCCTCGTTAATGCGGCCCGATCCCTCAGGCGCGTGCGGATCTGCAGCATCCATATTTCTCACCCTTCAACAGGACGGCGTTCCTTTCGGGGCCGCACCAAAGCTCGATCCGAGTAGATGGCAACCAAGCCAGCCGATCACGGCTCAGGCGCGGCATAGGCCATGGCAACGGCCTCAATACGAGCCCATCCCCTATACCTATTTCTTGTTACGCCCGATACAAATAAGTGCACAAATGGAGCGAAAGGCTAAAAGCCGGTGACGGTTTCATATCGCGGTCATACAAAGACTTAGCTTTAATATTGCGTAAAGTTAACTAGTTCGTGACTCGGCTTTGAGACGCCAATGCTGCGGCGAGAACCCGGGTTCCGGCGGCGAGTTGTGCGGCGGACGTGAATTCCGCCGGATTGTGACTGATGCCGGCGCGACTGGGGACGAAGATCATCGCGCTCGGCACGGCCCCGGCTACAAGCTGGGCATCATGGAAAGCACCCGACGGCATCAGGCTCCAGCTTTGGCCCAAGGTCTCGGCCGCTTCCCGCACCGCCGTCACCAGGTCAGCGTCGAAGTCGAGCGGGGCGGCGGAAAACCGTTCTTCGATCGTCGCGACGCAAGGCAGGGCAGCCTCTGCCACTGTGGCCGCGACCGCATCGCCGATCGCCGCCAGCACGACCGCATCAGGATGGCGCAGGTCGATGGTAAACCGCACCATTCCGGCGACGCTGTTGGATGAACCGGGTTCCACCGTCAGGCTGCCCACGGTGAAGCGCAGCACGTCGGTCGGGTCCGCGGTCAGCGTATTGAGCGCCGCGATCGCCCGCATCGTGGCCTGCATCGCGTCGCGGCGGAGGGAGACTGGCGTGGTCCCGGCATGGGCCGAGGCCCCGGTGATCGTCACCGTCAACCAGCGGCTGCCCTGAATGCCGGTGACGACGCCGATATCAAGCGCTTCGGTTTCCAGCTTCGGTCCCTGCTCGATATGGGCCTCTATATAGGCATGCGCTTGCCCGCCCAGCGGCCGGCGCGGCAGATCGGCCTCCGCCGCCAATTGCTCGGCCAGCGCATCGGCGAAGCGGATGCCCTCGGCATCGCGCGTCTCGGCGAAGGCCGCCAGCGGCTTGGTGCCGGCCCAGGCCATGCTGCCCATGCAGCCGGGCGCGAAACGGCTGCCTTCCTCATTGGTCCAGGCGACCACTTCCAGCGGCCGGTCGAGCGTGAGGCCGCTGTCCTTCAAGGCGCAGAGGATTTCCAGCCCGGCCATGACGCCATAGATGCCGTCGAACCTGCCGCCGGCCGGCTGGCTGTCCATATGGCTGCCGGTGAGGAGGGGCGTGGCACCGGGTATCCGCCCTTCGACCCGGAACCAGAGATTGGCCGCATCGTCGACGGAGACTGTGGCCCCGGCCTCCTCGGCCCAGGCGATCATCAGCCGCCGCGCCTGCCGGTCCAGGGCCGTCAGGGCCTGCCGATTGACGCCGTCGCCCGGAATGGCGCCGATCCGGGCGAGTTCCATCAGCCGGTCCCATTGGCGCGTTTCGCTTACGGATTCCGCCAATCTCAAGCCTTGATCCACCGGCATTCCTTTTCTATCTAGTCTCAGGCATCTTAGCGGCCGGGCTGCCTTTCGCCAGTCGCATCACCGCGCGACTTGATATTCGGCTGGCGCTAGCGCAAAAGACGCGCACGAAACCACCGGCAATGGGCTGGGACGTGACTGAGCGCGCGGGGCCGCCCCTCTGCCGCGCTTTTCTTGCATGGAGACAAATCGTGACCAGCACCTCGCCGCTTGGTTTGATCCGGAATATCGGTATCACCGCGCATATCGACGCCGGCAAGACGACGACGACCGAGCGTATCCTGTACTACACCGGCGTTTCGCATAAGATCGGCGAAGTCCACGACGGCAATACCACGACCGATTACATGGACCAGGAGCGTGAACGCGGCATCACCATCACCTCCGCCGCCGTTACCTGCGAGTGGAAAGACCACCGCATCAATATCATCGACACGCCCGGCCATATCGATTTCAACATCGAAGTGAACCGTTCGCTGCGCGTGCTCGACGGCGCCATTTTCATCATCGAGGGTGTGGCGGGCGTTCAGCCGCAGTCCGAGACCAACTGGCGTCTGGCCGACCGCTACAATGTCCCGCGCATCATCTTCATCAACAAGCTGGACCGCACGGGCGCTGACTTCTACCGCGCCTTCGACACCCTGAAGGAAAAGCTCGACATCATCGCGCTGCCGCTGCAGCTGCCGATCGGCATCGAGGAAAACTTCATCGGCGTCGTCGATCTGGTCGAGATGAAGGCGATCATCTGGGAAGGCGGCGAACTCGGCGCGAAGTTCCATGATGAAGAAATTCCGGCTGAGCTGGCCGACAAGGCCGCCGAATATCGCGAGCTGCTGCTGGATACCGCGCTCTCGGTCGATACGGTCGCCATGGAAGAGTATTTCGAGAAGGGCGAGGTTTCGGTCGAGACGCTGAAGCGCTGCATCAAGCTGGGCGCCATCTCCGGCGCCTTCCGCCCCGTCCTGTGCGGCACGGCCTTCAAGAACAAGGGCGTGCAGCCTTTGCTCGACGCCGTGCTCGACTATCTGCCGTCCCCGGTCGACGTTGAAGGCATCCGCGTTGCGGGTGAGGAAGACGAGGAAGATACCCCCGAGAACGTTGCGAAGCGCCGCGTCATCCCGGTTGACCCGGCCGCGCCTTTCGCTGGCCTCGCCTTCAAGATTATCAACGACAAATACGGCACGCTGACCTTCGTCCGCGTCTATTCCGGCACGCTGAAGTCCTCGGACAGCGTGATGAACACGACCAAGGGCCATAAGGAACGTATCGGCCGCATGTTCCAGATGCACGCCGACAAGCGCGTGGAAATCAAGGAAGTGCAGGCCGGTGATATCGCGGCCTTCGTCGGTCTCAAGGATACCGGCACGGGTGACACTTTGGCTGCGTCTGAAGACCCGGTCGTGCTCGAGCGTATGGCTTTCCCGGTTCCGGTTATCGACATCTCCGTCGAGCCGAAGACAAAGGAAGGCGTCGAAAAGATGACGATCGGCCTGCAGAAGCTGGCCGGCGAAGATCCGTCGCTGCGCCTGAAGACCGACCAGGAAACCGGCCAGACCATTCTGTCCGGCATGGGCGAGTTGCATCTGGAAATCATCATCGACCGTCTTCGCCGCGAATATGGCGTGGACGCCAATATCGGTGCGCCGCAGGTGGCCTATCGTGAGACGATCTCGCGTGAGCATACCGAAACCTATACCCACAAAAAGCAGTCGGGCGGTTCCGGTCAGTTCGCCGAAGTGAAGATCATCTTCACGCCGCAGGAACGTAACGAAGGCATCCTGTTCGAGAACAAGGTTGTCGGCGGCACCGTGCCCCGCGAATACATTCCGGCGGTCGAAAAGGGCATCAAGATGCAGGCCGATACCGGCGTGCTCGCGGGCTTCCAGACCGTCGACTTCAAATACACGCTGGTCGACGGCAAGTACCATGACGTCGACTCCTCGGCGCTGGCCTTCGAAATCGCTGCCAAGGCCTGCTTCCGCGAAGGCATGAAGAAGGCCGGCCCGATCATCCTCGAACCCATCATGGACGTGGAAGTGACGACCCCGAATGACCATGTCGGTGACGTCGTGGGCGATCTTAACCGCCGTCGCGGCATGATCCAGAACCAGGAAAGCTCGGGTTCCACGGTCATCGTTCGTGCCCATGTGCCGCTGAAGGAAATGTTCGGCTATATTTCCCATCTGCGCAGCATGACGAAGGGCCGTGCGTCCTTCACCATGCAGTTCCATCACTACGATCCGGTTCCGCGCAACGTTGCGGACGAGATCATGGCGAAAAGCGCGTAAGCGCTTTTCCCTTTCGGGACGACAAAAACCGGCGGAGGGCAACCTCCGCCGGTTTTTTATTGCGTCAATGACCTGTCACTTGTGGGTGTAATTATTTCTGGGTACTAATAACGAAATCGTTATTGATTTCGAGAGGGTCGGGGATGTCTGTTTCAGTCGGCGACGGTTCCGCTGTTGTTGTCCCTGTCTACTTCAACCCCGTAACGATGGGCCCGCAGCTCGAAATCTACGTCTCCCTCAACGGGGGACTCGTTGAACCCTATAGTTTCGATACGGGCGCGCCGGAATTTTTCCCGACCTATGGCGCGTGGTGGCCGGGCACATCCGAAGTCAGCGTCTCCGGCAGCGGCAATTTCACCTTCGCCCAGGAGCCGACCTATTATTACCAGTCCACATCCGCCTCGGTAACGGTGACGAATGCGGCGGGCACGCCTGCTTTCACGGTGACCGGGGCGACTGTGGCGCAGGTCACCAATATCACCGTCTACGGCAACGGACCGTCCGTCGAGACCAGTTTCGATAACTGGGCCAGAGCCGCGCAGGGGGCTTTCCCGCTTACCAATGACACCTACGGCGATTTCGGCGCCGGGCTTTACGGCGATTCGGAACTTGGAACGATTCTGTCCCAGGTCTCGCTGTCCTCCGATCTAGAAGCCGGCTTCATCGTCGAAGCGCCGAGCGCCATCATCACGACAAGCACCACGACATCCGGGACCGCTTCCACCGTTTCCGCCGTTTCACCCGGCATCGTCACCATCGGCCTGACGGCGGCCACTATCGCGGCCTGGAAAAGCGACCCCGACACCCTCATCCTCTCGATGCCGCCGAAGGGCGGTGCTTTGCCCAGTCCGGACGGCACAACCGCCTGGGCTAGTTTTAACAAGGCCCAGGCGGCCGATACGGTTGTTACGCTGACAAGCGGCGGCCAGTCGGTGTCCTTCGACATGGGTATGGTCATCGATACTGACGGTGGATCGAGCAATAACATCTACGATACGGGCGATATCAACCTGCCATCCTGGGCGAGCGGCAAGCTGGAAGATATCGCCTATCTTCTGTCCGAGCCGGGTGTTTCCGGCGGTAGCAGTTCAACCGTTCTGTCCTATACGGCCTCGGGTTCCGTGGCGCTGCCCGCCGGCGGCCATACCAGTGGGCTCTCAACGCCGGAAAGCTATGGCGACCGCGATAATCCCGGCTACAATCTCTATCTCAGCTACACCGTGATGTTCGACGTCGCGGATGACGAGGTTCTGCTCAAGCCCATCACCTACAGCACCATTTCCTCCGGCACCGTCGTCAGCGGCGGCAGTCTGGTCGACAGCGATCGCCTTACGGTATCGGCGGGCGGCACGGCGATCGATTTCACGGTCGGCGACGTTGCTTTGGCAACCGTCGAGGGCCTGGCCAGCGGCCTCGTGCTGTCCGGTGGCTATGCCGATGTCTTTTCCGGCGGAACGGCCGTCGGCACTGTTGTGACAGGCGGCGGCACGCAGATGCTGTCCGCAGGCGGCAGCGTTGTCAGCACGACGGTATCGGCGGCAGGCGCCGATGCCGTCAGCAGCGGTGGCACCGCGATGGATACGCTGGTACTCAGCGGCGGTTCCGAAATCGTCTATCATGACGGCGAAAGCCTGTCGGCTGTCGTCAGTGCGCAGGGTTTCCTCGCGGTTTCAGCGGGCGGCACGGCGCTCGCGACAACGCTGGACAGCGGCGCTTTCGCGGTCGTCTCCGCAGGCGGCGTCGCCAGCGGTATCACGGTCGGCAGCGGTGCCGATTTGGTCGTATTGCCGGGCGCGACCGTCAGCGCGACGGTCGCTGACGGGGGCAATCTGGTTTCGACCGGTATCGTTCTTTATGACTCATCAAATCATAGCGCCGATCTCTATGGGTCTGCCACCTCCGGCCTGGTCATAGGCACGGAGCAAACCGTTTATGTGCTGTCCGGCAGTGTGTCGGAGGCGATGACCGTCAGCGGTGGCAGCGCCATCACCTATGGCATCGTCAGCGGCAGCGTTATCAGCGCGAATGGCACGGAATTGCTCTATGGCGAGAGCGTCGACACGGTGCTGGCGGCAGCGCGCGACACCGTGCTGTCCGGCGGCACGGCCATCAGCACCACCATAAATGCGGCTGCCGTCCAGACCGTGAAGGACGGTGGCACGGCCTTCGCTGATTACATCAATAGCGGCGGCTATCTGGTCGTCTCCTCGGGCGGCAGCAGCACAGACACGCTGGTCGATTCCGGCGGTGTTGAGGTCGTCGTCGCCGGAGGATCGGCCAGCGGCACAATCATCGGCTCTTCCGGCGTGCAACTCCTTTCATCAGGCGGCGAGAGCGAGGCTAGCTTCGTGGGCCGGGGGGGCGTCGAGGAGATATCGGCAGGCGCCTCGGCATCCGGCAGCGTGCTGCTGCCCGGCGGTGTGGCCTGGGTCAAATCCGGCGGCACGGAGACAGGCGCCACGGTCAATAGCGGTGCGCTGCAAGTCGTCTCGGCGCATGGCACGGCTATCAGCACCACCGTCAACAGCGGCGGCTATGTTTTTGTCGATGCGGCCGGCAGTGCCTCGGGCGTGACGGTCGACAGTGGCGGCACGCTGATTCTGGCGCCCGGTGCGCAGACATCCGATATCATCCAGGACGGTGGCGAGGTCATCACCGGTGGCATCTTCCTGGAAACCATCAGCGGCGGACTGCAATCCTTTTCGACCTTGGCCGCGAATGCGAGCGGCGTGACTGTCGGCTCGACCAGCATGCTGGTCGTCTTTTCCGGTGCCACCGCGACCGGAACGGAGCTGAGCGGCGGTCTGGCCTCCCTGACCGGAGAGGTCAGCGCCACGCAGATCGAGGCGGGTGGCACCGAGATCGTCAATGTCGGTGGAACCGCCCTGGCTGATGACGTCCTCAGCGGCGGTGTCCAGCTTATCCTTTCGGGCGGCACCGCGATGGATACGGTCGTGACGAGCGGCGGCGGTGAATTCATCGGCGTCAGCGGTTCGGCGATCGGGACAGTTCTGCAATCCGGCTACGAAATCGTCAGCAGTGGCGGGCTGGATACCGGCGCGACCGTGCAAGCTGGTGGCCTTCAGGTGATCCTGGACGGTGGAACTGCGCTGAGCGGTACGGTGGCCTCTGCCGGCAATCAGATGATCAGCAATGGCGGCGACGTCGAGTCCATTACCTTGTCCGGCGGAACCCAGACTATTTTCTACGGCGGCTATGCGTCTGGCAGCATTGTCGAGGCCGGTGGTTTTCAAGTGTTGAGCAATGCGGGCGTTGCTGAAGCAACCGTGATCGCTTCGGGTGGCGTGCAGGTGGTCAGCCAGGGCGCGTTTGCTCAGGCGGATATCGTCGGCAGCGGTGGCGTTGCGGAAGTCGCGGCCTACGGCCAGGTTTCGGGCACGACGGTTTCCAGCGGCGGCTATCTTCTTGTGTCCGGCGGCGGCACTGCCACCAATACGACAGTGGAAAGCGGCGGCGTGCTCATTGTCGTTTCCAGCGGTGGGGCCGTCAGCACCACCCTTTCCGGCGGCACTGTTCTGTCCTCCGGCATCGTCTTCCACCAATCCGGCGGCGGTTACACGGAACTCGGTCAAACCCAGACCGGCACGACGATTGCCGGTGAGGCCTCGGCCTTTGTCCTGGCCGATGCCACCGTAAGTGCCACGGTCGTCAGCGGCGGCCTCGTGGTCTGGGGACAGAGTTTCGATACCCAAGTGCTGGCCGGCGGCGTCGAGGTCGTGAACGGTATTGCCAGTGCAACTGTCGTGACGGGTGGCGATCAGGTCGTCAGTTCCGGCGGCGTCGCGATTGGCACGGTCATCGGAACATCCGGCCTGATGGCCATCGAATCCGGTGGAAGTGCCGCCGGGGCCATTGTTTTCAGCGGTGGCGCGGCCGTGCTGGAAATCGGCGGTCAGGCCATGCCGACAGTCGCCATCAGCGGCTTTGCGGCCGGTGATGAGATTGAGTTGGCCAATGTCGCTTATAGTTCCGCGGGATCGGTCACGCTCGGCAGTGGCGGCATTCTCACCGTCAGCGAAAATAACAGCGCCTATAATGTCCAGCTTGCGGGCGATTATGCCGGTGCGTCCTTCACGCTGTTGTCCGGCAATGCAGGGTCTGCCACGATTGTCACCCTGGCCTGTTTTGCGGCCGGCACGATGATCGCGACGCCGGACGGCGACAGACGGGTGGAGCAGCTTGTGGCCGGCGATGACGTGCTGACGCCCGAGGGTAAGGCCGTTCCCATCGACTGGTGCGGCCACAGGCGTGTGGATTGCGCGAAGCATCCAAAGCCCGAGAGCGTGCATCCTGTCCGCATTGCCGCTGACGCTTTCGGCCCCGGACTGCCGCGCCGCCCGCTATGGCTTTCGCCCGATCATGCGGTCTTTGCCGAAGGCGTGCTGATTCCCGTGAAGCATCTCATCAACGGGTTCAGCATCCGGCAGGAGCCGATCTCCGAAGTCACCTATTTCCATATCGAATTGCCGCAGCATGGCATTGTTTTGGCAGAAGGCCTGCCGGCTGAATCCTATCTCGATACGGGGAATAGGATGAGTTTCGCCGGCACGGCGATGACCCTGCATCCGACCTGGGGCAATGAACGGCAGGATACCGCCTTCATCTTCGATAGCCTGGGCTATGCGCCGCTGCGCGTGGCCGGACCTGAGGTTGACCGCCTGCGTACGCAGCTTGCCGCGCGCGCGGCGGAGGCGGGCATGAAGGCACGCGCCACCCCCGCTGCGGTCGAGTCTGTTCGGTAACGGACGGCGTCAGACCTGCGTCGCGGTCGGGCGCACCACGATTTCGTTCACGTCGACGTCGCCCGGCTGTGCGATGGCATAGAGCACGGCCCGGCCGATGGCGTCCGCCCCAATGGCTGTCTTGCGATAGGCGATCATGCGGTCGCGGGCCACCGGGTCCGTGATCGTCTCGGCCAGTTCGGATTCCACCACGCCCGGGTAGATGCAGGTGCAGCGGATGGTGCCGTTCTCCTTGCGCAGACCTTCCGAAATCGCGCGCACGGCGAATTTCGTTGCGGAATAGACGGCGCCTGTCGGCTGCACGACGAAGCCGCCGATGGAGGAGACATTGATGATCTGCCCAGACCCCTGCGCCTCCATGCGCGGCAGCACGGCGGCGATGCCATGCAGCACGCCACGGATATTCACGTCGATCATCCAGTTCCACTCATCGACCAGCAAAGCCGATAGCGGCGACAGTGGCATGACGCCGGCATTATTGACGATGACATCGACCCGGCCGAATTCCTGCACCGCATAGGCGACGAAGGCTTCGACATCGTCACGCATCGTCACGTCCAGCGCGCGGACGCGCACGCTGCCGCCGCCAGCGGTAATCTCGGCCGCCAGTGCCTCCAGCTTGTCCACCCGCCGCGCCCCCAGCACCACACGCGCACCGGCTGCCGCCAATATGCGCGCCGTGCCTTCGCCGATGCCGCTCGACGCGCCGGTGATCAGCACGACCTTGTCTTGAACCTTCTGCATCTCGCCCTCCTTGATGATGTCAGCCTCAGAATAGGTATCGAAGGATCATCCGATTAGATGCTATGATCGAGATGAGACGTTGAGCAGGATAAAACGATGAACCCGACGGGCCTGGATGACCTGGCGGCCTTTGCAGCCGTCGCGCGAACGCTGAGCTTCACCCGTGCGGCGGCCGAGTTGCAACTGTCGACCTCGGCGCTGAGCCACAAGATTAAGGGGATGGAGGGCCGCCTCGGCATCCGGCTGTTGCAGCGGAGCAGCCGCAGCGTTTCCGTCACCGAAGCCGGTGCGCAATTGCTGCGTACCCTGGCGCCGGCGTTGGAGGAGATCGGCGGCGCGCTGGACCGGCTGGGGCAGGAGCGGGGGGCCGTGGCCGGCACGGTGCGCATCACCGCGACCCGGCACGGCTATGAGACGGTGATTCGCCCCATTTTGCCGGAATTCCTGGCCAGTCATCCCAAGGCGGGGGTGGAGGTGCTGATCGACTACCAGAAGCGGGACATTATCGCCGAGCGCCTCGATGCCGGCATCCGCATCGGTGAGAAGCTGGACCAGGACATGATCGCCGTCAGTGTCAGTCCGGAACTGCGCATGGCGGTGGTGGCCTCGCCCGCCTATCTGGCGGCGCGGGGCGTGCCGCAGGTTCCGGCCGATCTGATGCAGCATGCCTGCATCAATGCCCGCATGACGGCTGGCGGCGCGACGCTGGAATGGGAGTTCGAGCGCGAGGGACGGGTGCTCGACATCCGGGTGCCGGGGCCGCTGACCTTCAACGAGCCGCTGGTGATGCTGGACGCGGCCGTGGCCGGGCTTGGCATCGCCTATGTCATCGAAGGCTCGGCGCAAGCCTATATCGCGTCCGGCCGGCTGGTGCGGCTGCTGGAAGACTGGCTGCCGCCCTTTCCGGGATATTTTCTCTATTACCCGTCGCGCCGCCAGATGCCAGCGGTGCTGTCGGCGCTGGTGGCGACGCTGCGGCGCAGACGGGAGTAAATGTAGTCACTTGGTGACCTCAATGCGCCACCATGCTAAGCTTGGAGAGAAGGCCGAGTACATCCTCATCGTAAGGGAGCGCGCCGTTGGAACTATCGATCCGTGAAGTCAAAGCGCGTTTCGCCGAGGCCGCCGCCGCTGCGGCGCGCGGGGAGCGTGTGATCGTGACCAAGCATGGCGTGCCTTTCGTCGCCCTGGTTGCCGTCCAGCCGGCAGCCGGAATGGATTTCGAAAAGGCTGAGCGCATTCGTCGCCAACTCGGGCTGGATGGCGTCACTGTCACAATGCCGGCCGATTTCGATGACCCGGCTTTCAGCCGGCAGGTGCTTGGGCTGGACGAGTGAGGCTGCTGCTCGACACACATATCGCCGTTTGGGCTGCGCTCGATCCCGATGCGCTGACCGCGGCGGAACGCAGATTGATGGCGGGGGTCGACAGTCCGCTTGTGCTTTCAGCAGTGTCGGTATGGGAACTTCGCCTTAAATGGCACAGTTTTCACGTTTCGGGCGGGCGCAAGGGTCCGCTTGACCCCGCGACGATCATTGCTTTTGCTGAGGCGATCGGCTGGGAATTTATATCTTTGACAGCCCGGCACGCCGTTACAGCGCTGGCTGACCCGATCGGTCACAAAAATCCGTTCGATGAATTACTGCTTGTCCAGGCACAAGCAGAAGACATGCGCCTGCTGACGCGAGACGCCAAGTTGGCTGGCCATCCCTTGGTCGTGCCAAGCCTGTAAAGCAGGTTAGGCAAACACAACCGTCAGGCTGCGCACGCCCTGCGCGCCGCGAATCAGAACGCCTTCGATATCGGCGGTGGCCGAAGGGCCTGTCATCAGCGACACGTAATTTGCGGATGTAAAGTCATCGCGCAGATAGGCGTCTGCGATGCCGGGGATGATGGCAGCCGGGTCCAGCAGCACGACCAGATGCTGCGCGAGGTAAGCAATAGTATTGACGCGCAATTCGCGGTCGCTGAGGAAGACTGATCCGGTCTCGGCCACGCCGAAGCGCGCGCGCACGATGCCGGTATGCACGTCTTTCAGACCGCCGGGCGATGCCACGTCATCCGTTCGGGAAAATTCCGGCAATTCATCGGTGGAGCTTCTGATCAGGCGGCCGCGCCCCAGGCGGGCGCGGAGGAACGGCCCCAGCGGCTCGCCCGCCGGCAGATGCACGCATTGCCCACCCATCACCGCCAGATTGGTCGTAAAAACCTCCAGCAGATCGCCCATGACGCCGGGAAATTGCGGCAGGGTGGGCAGTGGGAAGTCGCCCTCGGGCCTGCGGGCGCGGATGCGCGCCAGAATATCGTCACGCGCGCTCACGGCTTTTTCGCCGGACGGTTGCGCGCGGCCCATGCCGCAAAACTCTCCTGTGGGGCGGCGGGCACTTCACGGTCACGGCCCCAGGAATTGAGCTTGCTGTAGAGCAGCGCGCGCGGCAGGTAGCGCACCGCCAGGCGCGCGGCGCCGGTCGCCAGCCGGTACAGGCGCGGGGAGGCCAGAACATGGCCGGCGATGCGCAGCGACAGACTCTTGTTCTTCGGCAGCAATCCGCGCTCGGCAATCACCCGTCGCCATTTATAAAGCTGGTCGTGGATATTGATCTTGACCGGACAAACATTGGTGCAGCTGCCGTTGAGCGTGGAGGCGAATGGCAGGGTGGAATAGCGCACCGGGTCGTAAGATGGGTTGATGATGGCGCCGATGGGGCCGGAATAGACGGCGCCGTAGCTGAGGCCGCCGGAACGACGATAGACCGGGCAGGTATTCATGCAGGCACCGCAGCGAATGCATTTCAAACTGGTCCAGAAATCGTCCTCGCCCAGTCTTTGCGACCGGCCGTTATCGACGAGGATGATATGCATCTCCGCCCCCACGCGCGGCCCCCGAAAATGCGAGGTATATTGCGTGATGGGGGAACCCAGCGCACTACGCGACAGCAGGCGCACGAAGACGCCCAAGTCCGCTTGACGCGGTACGAGCTTTTCGATTCCGGCCGAGACAATGTGCACTTTCGGCAGATTGGCCGACAGATCGGCATTGCCCTCATTGGTGCAGACAACGACGGCACCGGTTTCCGCCACCAGAAAATTAGCGCCGGTCATGCCGATATCGGCATCCAGCATCAGCGGCCGCGTGGTGACGCGCGCATGTTCGGCCAAGGCATGGGGGTCGGCGTTATTCGGATCGCCGCCGATGGTGCGGGCGAAGACCCGTGCGACGTCCTCGCGCAGCTTATGCACGGAAGGCACGACGATATGGCTCGGCGCTTCCCCGTCCAATTGCTGAATGCGCTCGCCCAGGTCGGTCTCCGTCGTGGTAATGCCATGGCGCGCCAGATAGGGCACCATCTCACATTCCTCGGTCAGCATCGACTTTGACTTGGCAATCGTCTTTGCCTTGTGGTCGCGCATGATGCGCAGCACGATGGCATTGTGTTCCTCGGCGTCGCGCGCCCAATGCACGGTCACACCCCGCGCCGTGACCTGCGCCTCGAACTGCTCCAGATAATCCGCCAGGCGGCTCAGCGTATGTTCCTTGATGGCGGAGGCGAGGCTGCGCAGCGCCTGCCATTCGGGCAGGACATGCATCTGTCCGTCACGCTTCTGCCGCAGCTCCCACAAGCGCCGGTCATGAAAGGCCAGATGCGGCGTATCGGCCACGAAGGCCGCCGCCGCACCGGCATGGTCGACCGGCTTTGATTTGTCTCCGGCAGACGCGCTCATGCCCGCGCTCCGTTCAGGATTTGCGCGATATGGATGAAGCGCAGCGGCACCCCGGCGCGCTTGGCACAGCCCTGCTGGTGCATGAGGCAGGAGGTATCGGCCGAGACGATGTACTCCGCCCCGGCCTGTTCATGGTCGCGCACCTTGTCCAATCCCATGCGGCCGGAGACGGCATCTTCGGCGACCGAAAAGGTGCCGCCGAAGCCGCAGCATTCATCGGGCCGGGCCGGCGTCACGAATGCGATGCCGCGCACGCCGCGCAGCAGATCCATTGGCTTGGAGAAGGGCGTCTCCCCCAGTTCACTCATGCTGGCGGTGCGCAAGCTGCGCAAGGTGCCGCAGCTATTATGCAGCCCGACCTTGTGCGGAAATTCCGCCCAGGGAAAATCCGAGACCTTCAGAACATCATGCAGATATTCGACGAGTTCATAGGTATGGGCACGAAGATGCCGCACGCGGTCGGTTTGCGGCACGGCATCCAGATGCTCGCGCAGATGATGCACGCAACTGCCAGACGGCATGACGACGGCATCGAAATCGCCAAAGAGATCGACGAAATGCGCCTCCACCCCGGCTGCCGCGCTTTGGCAGCCATTATTCGCCATGGGCTGGCCGCAGCAGGTCTGCCCCTGCGGATAGACGACATCGACCCCCAGCCGTTCCAGCAGCTCCAGCGTTGCAATGCCGACTTCGGGGAAGAAGGCATCGATGAAGCAGGGAATGGCCAGGGCGACGGTCATCGGCTCAGACTACTTGGCAGACCAGGCAACGACGTCCTGCCGCTGCTCGCCCAGCTTTTCGATGCCAAGCGTGATGACATCGCCGGGCTTGAGATAGACGGCTTCGGGTTTCATGCCCATGCCGACGCCGGGCGGCGTGCCGGTGGTGATGATATCGCCGGGCAGCAGGGTCATGAACTGGCTGAGATAGGAAACGAGGGTCGCGGCACCGAAGATCATGGTTTTGGTGTTGCCGGTCTGCATGCGGCGGCCGTTCACGTCCAGCCACATATCCAAGGCCTGCACGTCACCCACTTCATCCTTCGTCACCAGCCAGGGGCCGGTAGGGCCGAACGTATCGCAGCCCTTGCCCTTGTCCCAGGTGCCGCCGCGTTCCAGCTGCCATTCGCGCTCGGATACGTCATTGATCAGGCAATAACCGGCGACATGATCGAGTGCCGACGCCTCATCCACATATTGCGCCTTGGTGCCGATAATGATGCCGAGCTCCACTTCCCAATCGGATTTCACCGAACCCTTGGGGATCACAACCGTGTCATTCGGACCGCAGAGGGAGGTGATGGCCTTGGTGAAGACGATCGGCTCCTTCGGGATCGGCATATTCGATTCCGCCGCGTGATCGGCATAGTTCAGGCCGATGGCGATGAACTTGCCGGCATTCTTCACCGGCACGCCATGGCGCGGGCTGCCTTCGACCAGCGGCAGGCTGGTGGGCTCCAGCGCCGCCAGCTTGGCGAGGGAGATGGGGGAGAGCACGTCCGGCGTGATATCGGCGATGACGCCCGAAAGATCACGAATCTGGCCGTCAGCGTCCAGAAGGCCAGGTTTTTCCGAGCCCGAGGGGCCAAAACGCAGCAGTTTCATGGAATTCCGTCTCCCGTTTCCTGGGCCTGCGCCCGTTCGGGGTGATTATTGGACCCGAGAGGGTCAGCCGACAACCCGCCGGCCGCCCGTCCCGGATCAAAGCCAGCGGAAGACCGTTACACAATCCCGCCTGAACCACCTGCCTTCGCCGGGCGGATGCGCGTCACGGCCGAGCGATAGCCGCTGGCGCGATAAGCGCCCACCGGGTCGATGGCGGCATCCTTGCGCAGCCGCGCCATGGCCAGGATGGGCTGCACATCGGTGGTAAAGGCGCGCTTCAGCGTCTGGCTTGCCATCATCGGGTCATTCGCGTCCTGAAAGCCTTCCAGCGCTGCGCGATCCACCAGAAGCGCCTGGGCATAGGCGCGCTGCACTTCCACGGCACTCGTCATCAGGCTTTCGATCGGATCGGTGACGTTATGCGACTGGTCCAGCATATAGGAGGGCGCGAAGCCGGGTGCTTTGCGATATTCGGCATCCACCAATTCGTTGAAGACGAGGAAGAGACGATAGGGTTCGATCGCTCCGGCATCCAGATCGTCATCGCCGTATTTCGAATCGTTGAAGTGAAACCCTGCCAACTTACCGGCATGAACCAGCCGCGCCACGATCATCTCGATATTCACATTGGGCGCATGATGGCCGAGATCGACCAGGCAAAGGCAGTTATCGCCCACCGCCTGCGCGGCGAGGAGAGAGGAACCCCAGTCCTGAATCACGGTCGAATAGAAAGCCGGCTCATACATCTTGTGTTCAAGGAACAGTTTGAAACCACCAGGCACGGCCGCATAGACGGTTGTGACGCTGTCGATATAACGCTCAAACGCCCGCGTGAAGTTGGACTGGCCCGGGAAGTTTGACCCATCACCCAGCCAGATGGTCAGCGCCGGAGCGCCGATCTTGGCAGCCAGCTCCGCGCAATGGATGTTGTGTGCCACCGCCTGCGCCCGCACGGCCGGGTCGGTATGACTCAGGCTGCCGTATTTATAGGACAGCGGATGCAGCGCATTGCCGGGGTGGTCCTGAAAGGTGTTGGAATTGACGACGTCAAAGCCAAGGCCGAGGGCGCCCGCGAATTCCGTCAACCCCTTGTAGTCGTCTACCTCATCCCAGGGGAAATGCAGCGAGACGGTTGGCGTGGCGCCGGCCAGACGGTTGACGACCGCGCAATCCTCCAGCTTGTCGAAGATATTGCGCGGCTCGCCCCCCATGGGAAAGCGCGCGAAACGGGTGCCGCCGGACCCCACCGCCCAGCTGGGCGCGGCAACGGCGAAGGCCGCGACGGCGCGGGTGATCGCCTCGATATCGATGCCGCGACGGTCGAGCGCGCGGCCGAGCGCGTCATAGTCTTCCTCAACGCCCGCTGTCAGCGCGGCGTTCTCGCTTGCAATGAAATCCTGGTCCAGCGCCGGAGAGATGATCTGATCCATGATGCTCACCGCGAAAAGGCGTTGGCGTTGCCGGCATCGATATTGATGATATTGCCGGTGGATTTGGAGGAGATTTCGGAGGCGAAGAAGGCGATGCCTTCCGCGATATCCTCGGGGTACACGCTGCGCTTGAGCAAGGACCGCTGGCGGTAGACTTCGTCCAGCTCCTCCAGAGAGGATTTCTGGTAGGAGGCCGCGCGCTGATCGCCCCATTCACCCTTCCAGATGCGGCTGCCACGCAGCACGGCGTCAGGGTTGACGACATTGGAGCGGATGCCGAGCGGCGCGCCTTCCAAAGCCACGCAGCGGGACAGATGCAGTTCCGAGGCCTTGGCCGTGCAATAGGCGGACGCGCCGGGGGAGGCGACCAGGGCGTTCTTGCTGGCGACCATGATGATGGACCCGCCGATGGCCTGATCCTTCATTAGCCTGAAGGCTTCGCGCGAGGTCAGGAAATAGCCGGTGGACAGGATATCGATATTCTTCTGCCACAGGGCCAAAGACGTATCTTCCAGCGGCGCGGCCGAGGCGATGCCGGCATTGCAGACGCAAACGTCCAGGCCGCCGAAGGTGGCCGCCGTCTCCCGGAAGGCCGCGATGATGGCGTCCTCCTTGGTGACATCGGCCCAGACCGTGCCGACAGTATCGGCGCCAAAGGTTTTCGCCAGTTCCTGGCGCGATGTTTCCAGCACCTCGCGGTCGATATCGCAAATCATGACGCAGGCACCGTCCTGCATCAGCCGGCGGGCAGAGGCCATGCCGATACCGCCGGCGCCGCCGGTGATGAAGGCGATCTTGCCGGCCAAGGAGCGGGGCTTGGGCATCCGCTGCAGTTTCGCTTCTTCCAGCAGCCAGTATTCGATGTCGAAGGCTTCCTGCTCTGGTAGACCGCGATAGGTGGAAATGGTGGAAGCGCCGCGCATGACATTGATGGCATTGCGGTAGAATTCGCCGGCAATGCGCGCGGTGGCCTTGTCGGCCGCGAAGGTCAGCATGCCGATGCCGGGGATGAGATAGACGACCGCATTGGGGTCGCGCAGCTTCGGGCTATTGGCGTGTTTGCAGCGCTCGTAATAGGCCGTGTAGCCGGCACGATAGGTTTCCAGCGCTGCCGGCAGGCCGGGCAGAAGGTCCGCCACCGTCTGGGTCGCGGGATCGAAATCCAGCACCAGCGGCGCGATCTTGGTGCGCAGGAAATGATCGGGGCAGGAGGTGCCGAGCGGCGCGAGCGCCGCCAGGGCCTTGGAGCCGACGAATTCCAGCACTTCCGGACTGTCGTCGAAATGCCCGAGCTTGAGCGGGCCTTCACGGCTGATCAGGCCGCGAATGACCGGCATCAGGCTGGCGGCGACCGCGCGCCGTTCTTCCGGTGCCGCCGGGGCAATGCGCTCACCACCGAATATCACTTTGCCACGGCTGCGCTCGGCCAGGAAGGCAATCGCCTTATTGATGGTGCCGACCGTCGTTTCGTAGCAATCTTTCTGCGTCTCGCCCCAGGTGAAAAGGCCGTGCGCTTCCAGCACGAGGCCCTTGGCCTTCGGGTTCTCATCGGCAAATTTTTTGAGCCAAAAGCCAAGTTCAAAACCCGGCCGGCGCCAGGGCACCCAGCCGATCTCATCGCCGAAAATCTCCTGCGTCAGGGCGCGGCTGTCGGCGGAGGCGGCGATGGCGATGATGGCATCCGGGTGGACGTGATCGACATGCGGGTGATTGATGAAACCATGCAGTGCGGTGTCGATGCTGGTGGCACGCGGATTGAGGTTGAATGTGCAATGATTGTACAGGCCGACCATTTCGTCTTCCTGGTCGGTGCCTTTATAGATGCCGCGCAGCGCATGGAGCTTGTCCATGTAGAGCGTCGCGAAACCATCCAGCTTGATGCTGCCGATATCGCCGCCCGAGCCTTTCACCCACAGAACCTCGACCGTCTCGCCGGTCAGCGGATCGCGCATGGCGATTTTGGACGATGTATTGCCGCCGCCGTAATTGGTGATGCGCTTGTCGGAGCCGAGCAGGTTAGACCGGTAGACCAGCAAGGCCTCAGGGCTCAGCCCCGCTGCCGTCGCGTCATCCCACCGATTTTCAAGCACAGATACTTGGTCGTGCGCGTCCATTCGATCCTCCCGCTGGTCCGTTTTTCACCGGTAGATGCGGCCGGTTTCCGCTAAGCGTTATGTCTCTCCTAGCCCCAACTTCGGTCATGATCAACCATCTTCGATAAAAAACGATCATTATCTGAAAGAACATGCTTGACGGATGCGCGATTCTGACGCTTCCTGCGGTCAAATCCGGGGAAACAGCCATCTGTGCTTGAGCGTGAGCGCCATCGCATCATTCTGAATCTGGTCGAGGACCGCTCGGTCGTCTCGGTGACGGAGCTTGTCGAACTGCTGGTGGCCTCGGAAGCCACCATCCGGCGCGATATCGCGGCCATGGCGGATCGGGGCGAACTGCGGCGCGTGCGCGGCGGGGCAGAAGCTTTACGGCCACGCCACCAGGCCCATCTCGGCGCCGTGCATTTCGCGACGGAGGAGCGGGTGTGCTTCGCCGAAAAGCGCGCCATCGCCCGCGCGGCAGCGGCTTTGCTGGAAGACGGCGATAGCATCGTCATCAATGGCGGCACCACCACCTACCGGCTGGTCGAATTTCTGGACGATCTGAAGCTCGATATTCTGACGAATTCCTTTTCGCTGGCCTCGGAACTGATGCAGGGCAATCGTCATCGCATCACCATTCCCGGCGGCACCATCTATCCGCAGCAGAATATCGTGCTCAGTCCTTTCGACCATGACACGACGAAGCATTTCGCGGGCCGGTTATTGCTGACCGGCTGCTATGGGCTCAATAGTTTCGGCATGATGGAGACCGATCCGCTGATCGTGCAGGCGCAGATCAAGCTGCTGGAATGCGCCGAAAAGCTCGTTATTCTGGCGGACAGCCGCAAGCTGCGCCAGCGCTCCTCCATGGTTGTGGCCCCCCTCACGCGGATCACCACGGTGATCACCGATAGCGGGGCGGCGCCGGAGGATTTGGAGGTTCTGCGTGCGGCCGGCATAGAAACGATCGTCGTGGAACCGGACGAAACGGGCGTCGAGCCCGCAGTAAAAGGACTGTTGCACGTCGCCTAGTATTCGCCGCAAGATGATCGCCTAAACGACGAAAAACGTCGAAACAATAAAGGGAGGAATGATCATGGACCGTAGAGGATTCATCAAGACCACGGCTGCCGTTCTGGGCGCGGCCGCAGTCCCGGCAGGCTTTGCCGGCTCGGCGCGCGCGGCGGGCGAAATTCGCGTCGGCCTCGTCGCGAAGTCCCTCGGCAATGGCTTCTTCGTCGCCGTTGACAAAGGCGCGGAAGAGGCCGCCAAGCAGATCGGCAATGTGAAGATCATCTTCACCGGCCCGACCTCGACCACGGCGGAAGGGCAGATCGAGGTCATTCAGTCGCTGATCGATCAGCATGTCGATGCCATCGCGATTTCCGCCAATGACCCGGATGCGCTGGTGCCTATCTGCAAGCGCGCCATGGCGCGCGGCATCAAGGTCATTTCCTATGATTCCGCGGTCGGCCAGGATGGCCGCATCGTGCATGTGGCCCCGTCTTCGGATGAGCTGATCGGCCAGGCGCTGGACAAGCTGGCCGCCGCCGCCGCGCCGGACGGCAAGGGCAAATTCGCCATCGTCTCCGCGACACCGACCTCGACCAACCAGAATGCCTGGATCGCGGTCATGAAGAAGTATTTGTCGCAGTATCCGGGACTTGAACTTGTCTCCACCGTCTACGGCAATGATTTGGCCGATGACAGCTACCGCGAAGCGACCGCGCTGCTGCAAAAATATCCGGACCTCAAGGTCATCGTCTCGCCCAGCTCCGTCGGCATCGTCGCCAGCGCCAAGGCCGTGGAAGACGCCAAGAAGGTCGGCCAGGTCTATGTCACCGGCCTCGGCCTGCCGTCCGAATGCGCGGGCCATGTCGAAGCCGGGTCGATCAAGAGCTTCGCCATCTGGAATCCGATCGATCTTGGCTATGCCACGACCTATGTCGCCGTCGATCTCGTCAATGGCGCCAAGGGACCGGGCAACAGCCTGCCGGACGGCCGCATGGGCAAGATCAGCTTCGACGCCAATGGCGTCGGCGCGATGGCCGTGCCTTTCACCTATGACAAGTCGAACGTCGAGCAATTCGCGAAGATCTTCTGAGCAAAGTCATCCCCGGGTGCGGCCGGCAAGGCTTGACCTGGGGATCTACCCGGACGGGTGGATGCGCGGGTCAAGCCCGCGCATGACTAACAAAGGTGAATGCTCTCATGAGCGAACCGATACTCAGCCTGGCGGGTGTCACCAAATCCTTTGCCGGCGTGCGCGCTTTGGTAAAGGGCGAGATTGACCTCTATCCTGGCGAAGTCACAGCGCTGATCGGCGAGAATGGTGCCGGCAAATCCACGCTCGTGAAGATTCTCACGGGCGTGCACCATGCCGATGGCGGCGACATCCGTTTCAATGGCGAGCCCGTGCATATCGGCTCGGCCGATAATGCTGGCCGGCTTGGCATCAGCGCCATTCACCAGGAAGCGGTGGTCTTCGACGATCTGTCGGTCGCCGAGAATATCTTCGTCACCGACCGTCCGCGCAAGCGCGGCATGGTTGACTGGGCGACCATGCGCGAGCGTGCGCGCGTCATTCTGGCCGAGCTTGATCCGCGTATCGATCCGCGCATGCCCATGCGGCAGTTGAGCGTGGCTCAGAAGCATCTGGTGCAGATTGCCCGCGCGCTGTCCAACGAAGCCCGCATCGTCATCATGGATGAGCCGACGGCTGCCCTCTCGCATCGCGAGGTGGAAGAGCTCTTCACCATCGTGCGCCGGCTGAAGGCGGAAGGCCGCGCCATTCTGTTCATCAGCCACAAATTCGAGGAAATTTTCGATGTCGCCGATCGCTTCGCGGTGTTTCGCGATGGCGCGGCGGTGGGGCAGGGGCTGATCCGCGATGTCTCCCGCGACCAGCTGATTGCCATGATGGTCGGCCGTTCGGTGGATCAGGTTTTTCCGAAGACCGTTGTTCCCATTGGCGAGGAATTGTTCCATGTCGCTGGTCTGTCGCGCGGCGAGGAATTCGCCGATGTCAGCTTCGGCCTCAAGCGCGGCGAGATTCTGGGCGTCTATGGTCTGGTCGGTGCCGGCCGCAGCGAAGTCATGCAGGCGATTTTCGGCCTGACGCGGCCTGATCATGGAGAGATCAATCTGGAAGGCCGCAGCCTGAAAATCCGCGCGCCGGAAGATGCCATTGGCGCCGGCATCGCCTATGTGCCGGAAGATCGGCAGATTCAGGGCGGCATTCTGCGCTTTCCCATCGCCAGCAATATCGCCCTGCCGTCGCTCAGCCATCTGTCGCATCGCGGCTTCATGCGCCGGGCGGATGAGCGGGCGCTGGCCGAGGATTATGTGACGCAATTGCAGATCAAGACCTCCGGCGTCGGCCAGCGGCTGGAAGAACTCTCGGGCGGTAATCAGCAGAAAGTCGTCATCGCCAAATGGCTGGCCACCAATCCGCGTGTGCTGATCATGGATGAGCCGACCAAGGGCATCGATGTCGGAGCCAAGACGGCCGTCTATCGCTTGATGGGCGAGATCGTCGCGCGCGGCCTTGGCATCATCATGATCTCCTCCGAATTGCCCGAAGTGATGGGGCTGGCGGACCGTATTCTCGTCATGCGGCGCGGCCGGCTGCGCGCGACATTCACGCGCGCGGAAGCGACGCCCGAAAGCATTGTGAAGGCAGCAACCGATGCCTAAGATTTTTGGCGCCCGCCGTGGCCTGCCGCATGAAGTGGGGCTCGGCCTGCTGACGCTCGCCTTGTTGGCGCTCGTCACCATCGCCTTTCCGCGTTTCCTCGTCATCGACAATCTCAAATCTCTGGTCGATGACACGGCCCTGCTGATCATGCTGGCGGTGGGGGAGATGTTCGTGCTGCTGACGCGCGGGGTTGACCTGTCGGTCGCGGCCAATGCGGCGCTCACCGGCATGGTGGTGGCGCTATTCAATGCGCATTATCCGGGCGCGGGCATTCTGCCGGTGATCGTCATCGCCATCGTCATGGGCGCGGCCTTGGGCCTGTTCAACGGCTTTCTGGTCTGGAAGGTGCGCATTCCGTCCATCGTCGTCACGCTCGGCACGCTCTCGGTCTATCGCGGCTGCGTCTATCTGGTTTCGGGTGGTGCCTGGGTGAATAGCGGCCAGATGTCGCCCTTCTTCCTCAGCTTCGTGCGCTTTCCCATTCTCGGTATTTCCGTGCTGAGCTGGATCGGCCTGCTGGTCGCGGTGCTGGCCTTCCTGTTCCTGCGCTTTACGATAGCAGGCCGCAATCTTTATGCCGCAGGCAATAACCCGAATGCGGCCGGCTATGCCGGTATCGATGTCGGGCGGATGCAATGCCTGGCCTTTGTGCTCTCGGGCGCGATTGCGGGCCTCGCCGGTTATCTTTGGGTGGCGCGTTTCGCCGTCGCCTATACCGATGTCGCTTCAGGCTTCGAGCTTCAGGTGATCGCAGCTTGCGTCATCGGCGGCGTTTCCATCACCGGTGGCGTTGGCGGCGTGGTCGGCGTCGTCATCGGCGGCTTGTTTCTTGGCATCATCAAGAACGCGCTGCCGGTCGTTGGCATCTCGCCCTTCTTCCAGATGGCCGTCAGCGGCTTCGTCATCACCGTCGCTGTCATTCTGAACGCCGGCAGCTACCGCAAAAATCACGGCCGCAAGATATTGGAACGCGCGGAGGCCTCGTCATGAGCACGCTCTCCTCCTCAGTTCAGGCGCGCGAGCCAGCGCGCAAAGCTTTCGGCTGGAAGAAGCTGCTGCGCTGGGAAACGCTGCTCGGCCTCGTCGTCATCCTCGACTTTCTGCTCAATGCGAAACTCTCACCCTATTTCTTGAGCCCTTGGACCCTCTCTGACGCCAGCTTTAATTTTACCGAGCGCGCCATTATGGCGCTGCCTATGGCGCTGCTGATCATCGCGGGTGAGATCGATATTTCGGTCGGCTCCACCATGGCCATGGCTTCGGTGCTGATGGGTCTTGTCGCCCAGGCCGGTTTCGGCACGCCCATGGTCTGCCTTACCGGCGTCGTCGTGGGATTGATCGCGGGCGGCATCAATGGCGTGCTGGTCACGGTTTTTCGCGTGCCGTCCATCGTGGCGACCATCGGCACGCTCAGCCTGTTCCGTGGCGTGGCTTACGCCGTCATCGGCGACGGCGTGCTGAAATCCTACAAGCCGGATTTCGCCTATTTCGGCCAAGGCTATGTCTGGGGGCCGGTGTCCTTCGAACTTGTCCTGTTCCTGGTTCTGGCGATCATCTTCGCGATCGTGCTGCATACGACCGTCACCGGCCGGCGTATTTTCGCCATCGGCGCCAATCCGATCGCGGCGCGCCTCTCGGGCATTCGCGTCGATGCCTATAAATTCTGGATTTTCGTTCTCCTCGGTGCCGTCTCCGGTCTGGCCTCGGTGTTGCTGACCTCGCGCCTTGGCTCCACCCGCCCATCCATCGCGACGGGCTGGGAGCTGGAAGTCATCACAATGGTCATCCTGGGTGGCATTTCCATCGATGGCGGCCAGGGTTCCATCCTTGGCGTCGTGCTATCGGCGCTGCTCATCGGCTGCGTCACCTTCGGCTTGTCGCTGCTCAATGTGCCGGGCATCGTGCTGGCCATCGTCACCGGCGGGCTGTTGATCGGCGTCGTCGCACTCTCCTCCATCGTCGGCTATTCGGGCCGGCGGCGGCGGCATTAGGGCGCGGGCCATGGAACAGGTCGCCTTTCGGATGCAGCTCAATGCCGGGCAGGCAGCGGAGTATACCCGCCGGCATGACGCGATCTGGCCCGATCTGGTGGCGCTGCTGCATGAAGCCGGGATCAGCGATTATTCGATTTTCCTTGATCCCGAAACCCACGCGCTGTTTGCCGTCCTGCGCCGCAATGTCGATCACCGCATGGCGGAACTGCCGGCCCATGAGGTGATGCAGCGCTGGTGGCGGCATATGGGGGATATCATGGCGACGAACGCCGATTCCTCGCCGGTCGTCGTGCCGCTCACCCCTGTCTTTCACCTGGATTGAGCGCATGTCTGCTTTGGTGGCCGTGATCGATATCGGCAAGACCAATGCCAAGCTGATGCTGGTGGAGGAAAGCGGTCGCACGCTCTGGTCGGCCGAGCGGCCGTCGCCGGCCGTAGCCACGCCGGATACGGCACCTTTCATGAAGCAGCTTGATGTCCACGGCATCGAATCCTGGCTGATCGCGCAACTGGCAGCGGCACCGGACAAGCATCGCATTCGCGCTATCGTACCAGTAGCCCATGGCGCGGCCATGGTGCTGGTTGGGCGCGACGGCGCGGTGCTTCTGGCGCCGGACTATGAAGACAGCGTCTATGATTCGGTTCTGCCCGCCTATCGCCTTGTGCGGCCGGATTTCGCGGAAACGCTATCGCCGGGCCTGCCGGCCGGGCTCAATCTCGGCACGCAGATTTTCGCCGTGCAAAGCCTGCTGCCGGCGCTTTTCCTCCGCACGCAATACATCCTGCCCTATCCGCAATATTGGTCCTATCGGCTGAGCGGTGTGGCGGCCTCCGAAGTCACCTCCCTCGGCTGCCATACGGATCTGTGGAATCCTGCCAAGGCGGGCTTTTCAACGCTGGTGGCGCGGCAGGGCTGGGGGCCGCTGATACCGCCCATTCATCCGGCGCGGGCGGCGCTGGGGCCGGTGCGAACAGAGATCGTGCGGGCCGCTGGCCTGCCGGACGATTGCACGGTCATCTGTGGCATTCATGATTCCAACGCCTCCTATCTCTCCCATCGCGTGGCGCGGGATGCGGCGGAAAACTTCTCCGTCGTTTCCAGCGGCACTTGGTGCATCATCCTCGCCAAAGGGGCCGATCTGGCGCTGCTGCATGAGACGGAAGACATGCTGGCCAATGTCGATGCGCTGGGCGTGCCGACCCCCACGGCGCGCTTCATGGGCGGGCGGGAATATGCTGCCATCGCCGGGGAAGCCGGTCGTGCCGTGCCGCCCGATGCGCCGGCATTGGCCGAAGTGCTGGCGGCGGGGGCCATGGCGCTGCCCAGTTTCGCGCTCGCCGGTCCCTGTCAGGGCAGGGAAGGCAAGCTGATCGCGGATCAGGGCCTGTCGGCCGCCGGCCGCGCGGCGCTGGCCACGCTGTACTGCGCGCTGATGGCCGATTTCATTCTCGATCACCTGGGGACCGCCGGGGCCATTCTGGTCGATGGGCCTTTCGCCGCCAATCCGCTCTTCCCCGGTCTGCTCGCCAGCCTGCGCCCGGCTGACAGCGTGCTGCCCGGCGGCACGCGCGGCGGCATTACGGCCGCCGTGCTGTGGCTGGCGGGTTTCGCGCCGCCGCCGGAGCATCACGCCGCGGGGGCCGCGCCGCTGCCTCAGGCGGAAGACCTGCGCGCCTATCGTGATCGCTGGCGGGACATGCTAACCGCCTGAGGCATGGCCTCCTTACCCGTCTGGCATCCTGAAAGCCTCGCCGCCCGGCAGCCCTTCCTGCGCCGGCGGTCCCTGTTGCTGGCCGCGACCCGCGCCTTCTTCACGGCGCGCGGCTATACCGAGGTCGAGACGCCCTATGCGGTGCCGGTGCCGGGGGAGGAGGTGCATCTCTCGGCCTTCCGCACCGAACGCATCGGGGTCGATGGCAGCCGCACGCCGCTTTTCCTCAATACCAGTCCGGAATTCGCCATGAAGCGCCTGCTGGTGGCGGGCGCGGGACCGATTTTCCAGATCGCCCGTGTCTGGCGCAATGGGGAGGGTAGCCGCCGCCATGCGGCCGAATTCACTATGCTGGAATGGTATAATCCCGGTGCCGGCATGAATGATCTGATGGCAGAGACGTCGGCCTTCCTGCGGGCCGTGCTACCGCCCGTGGTGACATCCCAGGGCATCACGACCGATCTGTCCCACATGGAACACCTGACGGTGGCCGATGCCTTCCGCCGCCATTACGGCGCTGATCTGCTGGACAAGGCGGGGGATGCGGCGGCGCTGGCGGCCTCCGCCGGGGTCGGGCTGCGTCCCGGCGAGGATTGGGAGGACTTATTCTTCCGTCTGCTGCTGGCCAAGATCGAACCCGCCATCGGTCAGGCCAACCCCACCTTCCTCACGCATTGGCCGGCAGCCCAAGCGGCGCTGGCGCGGCGTGACCCGGCCGATCCGCGCGTGGCCGAGCGGTTCGAACTCTTCGTCTGCGGCATGGAACTGGCCAACGCCTTCGTGGAACTGACGGACGCCGCCGAGCAGCGCGCGCGCTTCCTGGAGGATCGCGCTCGGCGCCGCGCCATTTACGGCGATGAAGGCTGGGCGCTGGACGAGGATTTTCTGGCAGCACTCGAACACGGCATGCCGCCCGCCGCCGGCATCGCACTCGGCTTCGACCGTCTGGCCATGATCGCCTCGGGCGCGGATCGCATCGATCAGGTGCAATGGCTGCCGGAGCGCGAGGCCTAGCGACAGGCCCTTCAGGCCGGTGATAGGCTTCTCCTGCCCGGCCTATGGCTCGGCCAAGCCATAGGAGGAACATCATGGCACAATCAATCGATCACGGACGCCGCCTTGCCGGAAAGGTTGCGGTCATTACGGGCGGGGCCAAAGGCATCGGCCGTGCGACGGCAAAGCTTTTCGCCGAGCAGGGCGCGAAGGTCGTCATCGGAGACTTGAGTTTTGAGGACGTCACCGCGACCGCTGCCGCTTTGTCGCCCGAGGGCGATGTTGTCGGCGTCGTCTGCGATGTGCGGCATGAGACGGATATTCAAAACCTGATGGCGACAGCCGTTAACCGCTTCGGTCGTCTGGATATTCTGGTCGCCAATGCCGGCATTATTCCGGAAGCCTTTCTGGCCGATGCGACCGCAGAGCTTTGGGATGACACCATGGCGGTCGATGCGCGCGGCATGTTTCTGTCGGCCAAATATGCGGGTCTGGAAATGGTCAAGGCCGGGTCGGGTGCGATCGTTTTGCTATCATCCATTTCCGGTCAGATCGGCCAGCTCGGGCAGGTGGTCTACGGGCCGGCGAAATTCGTGGCCTCAGGCTTGACCAAGCATCTGGCCATCGAACTGGCGCCCAAAGGCGTGCGCGTCAATGCCGTGGCACCCGGCACGATCGAGACACCGGCGGTGGCCGCAATGTCGCCGGAAGGCATTGCGAAAGGCATCGCCAAGCATCCTTTGGGCCGTATCGGCAAAGCGGAGGAGGTTGCCTGGGGCATCCTGTTTCTGGCCTCCGATGAGGCGTCTTTCATCACCGGTGCCATTCTGCCCATCGACGGCGGCTTTCTGGCGCAATAGGCCGAGCCCGCGTCAGGCGCGGTCGCCCAGCGCCAGTTTCAGGCCGAAGGCGATGAAGACGCAGCCCGTCAGCCGGTCCATGGCAGCCACCACGCGCGGCTTCTGCAGCACCGGCAGCATAGCGCGCGCGCCGGCAATCAGCAGGCCGAACCAGGCGATCCCGAGCAGGACATGGATGGAGGCCAGCGCCACGATCATCGCCGATACATTCATGTGCGCTGGGATGAATTGCGGCAGGAAGGATACGTAGAAGATACCGACCTTGGGGTTGAGGATATTGGTCAGAAAGCCGCGCGCCCAGGCGCGGGACGCGGCGGGCTGGTTCGCCATGCTCGCGGCAAGGCCCTGCCGGCGCGGCGACAGGATCAGTTTCGCCCCGAGATAGAACAGATAAACGGCGCCGACCCAGCGCAGCGCGTCATAGGCGAGGCGGGAGGCTGCCAAAAGGGCACCGAGGCCTGCGGCGACGATCAACCCCCAGGCGAGGCAGCCCAGCGCCACGCCGCAGGCGGCCTTGAAGGCTTGTGCGGGCCCGTTCGCGGCAAGGGTGCGCAGCACCAGCGCCGTATCCAGTCCGGGCGTGATCGTCAGCAGGGACGCCGCCAACGTGAAGGTGAGAAGGTCCGAGGCGAGGGTCATGCCAGGGGGATGCCGGCAGGTATCTATCGCCGGGGTGGAAAAGGAGCGCCTTTATCAAGGCGAAGATCAAGCGCGAGGCTGTCTTTGATGGCCTTGAGCAGTTCAAGGTCGTTGCCGTCTTCAATAAAGGAGATCGGGCGTTTTCCATCGATTTCCAAAGAAATCACGCGATCAATCGCGTGCAGGAACATGGCGGCGGCGTCTTTGGGTATGTGTTGCGGGCCAGGACGGTGCGGCTCAAAATCGCGATTGGCCCGCCAATTTTCCCACATTCGCAGTTCGTCATGGGCCAAAGCATGCCTATCGGCCGCTTCCTCGGCGGCAAATTCAGCAAACCGCAGGGCCTTGGGGGACAATTGGACCATGGAAAACCCTATAACATAGATTTTACATGAAGGCTGCGTTCGAGACGCAGAGAAGGCGTTTGTAGTCGTCAAGCGGCATGTCCTGGGTCGGTTCCCAGGACCAGTGCTGCCCGTGATCGTTCCATACCAGCAGAAGAGTTCCGTAGTCGTGGCCGGCCGGCAGATGCCATAGCCGGCCCTTGCCATGGATCGGCTTGTCGAAAGTCGATATCCCGCCGGTGCCGGCCTTGACCCATGTCATTCCGCTGTTTTGATAATGTGTTACGTCCTGCGACCTGACATTATCGAGACGAGCGCTGGCGTTATTGCCAAGCCGATAGAGATCGACGGTCGTGATCCCCAAATCGCGCTCCATATTATCTTAGCCAGCCTCACCCAGCGCTTATGAACCGCCTTATTGTATCGATTTTAGAATAAAATAACGTCCCTGAGGCACCGCTGCAAGTTGGGAGAGCGGCTAAATCGGTTCCATCTGGCTTTCGGGTGGCGGGCTGAGGTCGATATCGGCGTAGAATTCCGCGAGCGGGATATCGATGCCGATTTCCGGCATGGATAGCACGGCACCGTCCAGTAGGACCTCCGACAGCCAATCCTCGCCCTGACGGCGAAAGACGGTGGCGGCAGCCTCGCTTTGCGCGAGAATGACATAGCGCTGAATGCTGGGTGTCGCGCGATATTCGGCATTCTTGGTGAAAAGGTCGGTATCCGCCGTGCTGTCGCTCAAGACCTCGAAAACCACCACCGGTTCGGTCACCACGTGCGCATCGGGCGGGAAGGCCGTGCAGGTCACGAAGGCGTCCGGGTAGCGGACGCGCCCGGCGACTTCGATCTTGAGGTGGCTGCCGTAAGGTTGGCAGGGCCTGCCGCGCAGTCGGCCCGTCAATGAGAACAGGACGTTCCGCTGGATAGCTGAATGCGCGATCGTCCCGCCGGTCATGGCGACGGGCCGGAAACCGTCGAATTCATAGCGCAGCTCCTGCCGGTTTTCCCAGGTCAGGAACTCGGCCAAGCTCATGATCATGCTCATGGGTTTGCGCATGGCGACGTTCATGGCGCTATGCTAGCAGCCAGACCTCGCTTGCCGGTAGGATATTCGGATGCGCTATTCCACTCGTTGCCTCGGCGCCTTCGGTGCCCTTTCGCTCCTCGGCCTCGCTGGGTGCCAGACCGGGCCGACGCTCTCGCAGCGGCTGCATGCCTATATCGGCCAGCCGGAAACAGCCATCGTCCAGGGCCTGGGCATACCCCAGCGCGCCATCACCACGGGCGGTATCAAATACCTCGCCTATGACTGGCAGAGCACTGCGGTCATTCCCGGCGGCGGACCCGGCTGGGGCTGGGGCGGCGGACCCTGGGGGCCATGGGGTGGTGGCTGGGGCGGCGGCTGGTACCAGCCGACCACGGTCGTCACAACGGCCTGCGAGGCGACCTTTCAGATGGGCCCCTCCGGCACCGGCGCGGGCGAAGTGGCGGTCGCCGTTATTCTGCGTGGCAATGCCTGCGAATGAGCGAGACAGCCTTGACCATCCGCACCGCCACGGGCGCGGATATCCTGCCCTATGTTCCGGCACTGGCCCGGCTGCGCATCACGGTCTTCCGCGACTGGCCCTATCTCTATGAAGGGGACCAGACCTATGAGGAGACCTATCTCCGCACCTATGCCGAAAGCCCGCGCGCCGCGATCGTTCTGGCGTTCGACGGTGACGCGGTGGTTGGCGCATCAACCTGCCTGCCGTTGGCGGATGAAACGGCCAATGTGCAGGCGCCCTTCCGCGCCAAGGGCATTGCGGTCGAGCGCGTCTTCTATTTCGGCGAGTCCGTTCTGCTGCGGCATTATCGCGGCACGGGTGCGGGCCTGCGCTTCTTTGCCGAGCGCGAGGCGCATGCGCGCGCCGTTTCCGACTGCGATATCGCCGCCTTCTGCGCGGTGCAGCGCCCGGACGATCATCCGGCGCGGCCGGCGGATGCCGTGCCGCTGGATGCCTTCTGGCAGAAGCGCGGCTTCACGCCCTATCCGCACATGCGTTGCATGATGCATTGGCGCGATGTGGGCGATGATGAAGAAACCGCCCATCGTTTGTCCTTCTGGCTCAAATCCCTGACAGGAGCAGCATTGCCGTGACCCGCCTTCGTCTCGCCTTGGCGCAATATCCCATCGAGCGCCTGCGCAGCCTGGATGATTTCGAGGTCAAGATCGACGATATTATCCGCAGCGCCAAGGAAGACGGGGCTGAGATGCTGGTTCTGCCCGAATACGCGGCCATGGAACTGGCGGCGGCCTTCACGGACGCCGGCGATGCGGTGTCCGAACGCGATGCGATCGTTGCCCGGGCGGACAGCATTGTCGAGATCATGCGGCAGGCCGCGCAGCGCCATCGCATCTGGCTGCTGGGCAGTTCGGTGCCCATGCTGCGTGACGGCGCGGTACGCAACCGCGCGCCTTTCATCTCAGCCGATGGCGTCGTGCAGTTCCAGGAAAAGCGGGTCATGACCCGTTTCGAGAATGAGGCATGGCATGTCGCGGCCGGTGATGAGCCGCAGGTCTTCGAGACGCCCTGGGGCCGTATCGGCATTGCCATCTGCTACGATGTCGAATTTCCGATGCTGGCCCGCGCGCAGGTGGAAGCCGGCGCCTGGCTGATCCTGTCACCCTCCTGCACCGATACGCTATGGGGTTTCAATCGCGTGCATCTATCGGCCCGCGCGCGGGCCATCGAAAACCAGTGTTTCGTTGCCATCACGCCGACGGTGGGGGAAGCCCCCTGGTCCGCGACGCTGGACGTCAATCGCGGCTATGCCGGCGTTTTCGGCCCCTGCGACCGTGGCTTTCCGGATGACGGCGTCATTGCCAAAGGACAACTGGACGAACCCGGCCTTGTCTTCGCGGAGCTTGACCCGGACCTGATCGAAGCGGTGCGCGAAAATGGTGGCGTGCGCAATCATCGGGACTGGCCGGCCCACCCGGCCGAATGCCGGGTCGTCGGCTTCTGATGACGGTCACTGTCGCACAGGAAGCCGTCCGCCAGCCGGCGGTGCGCGCTTTGCTGGAACAGTCCTGGGCGCTGTCGGATGCCTTGTACCCGGCGGAGAGCAATCATCACCTGGATGAAAGCGAACTCGACGTGCCGCAGGTGTCTTTCTTTGTCGCGCGTCGAAATGGCCAGGCGCTGGGCTGCGGCGCGCTGATGCGCGTCGATGAGATCTATGGCGAAATTAAAAGCCTCTTTGTCGATCCCTCGGCGCGTGGCCTGGGTCTCGCCCGGGCTGTGCTGACCGCCATCGAAGCGGAGGCGTTAGGGCAGGGGCTTGCACTGCTGCGGTTGGAGACGGGCATCCGCCAGCCGGAAGCCATTGGGCTGTATGAGGCGACGGGCTTCCGCCGCATTCCGCCCTTCGGTTCGTATCGGGACGACCCTTTGAGTGTCTTCATGGAAAAGGCTCTGCGATGAGCGATCAAAGCCCGCTGATCTATATCGTGGCGGGGGAGGCGAGCGGTGACGTGCTCGGCGCCCGGCTGATGCGCGCCATCACGGCGCGGATGCCCGGCGCGCGCTTTGCCGGCATCGGCGGGGCGCGCATGGCCGAACTCGGCTTTCAAAGCCTGTTTCCCATGCATGAACTGGCGCTGATGGGACTGGCCGAGGTTTTGCCGAAACTGCGCAAACTCAAGCGGCGGATGGAGGAGACGGTGGCCGATGTCACCGCGCGCCGGCCGGATGTCATCGTCACCATCGACAGTCCCGGTTTTACGCTGCGGCTGCTCAAGCGCATCGCGCCGCTCGGCCTCAAGCGCGCGCATTACGTCGCCCCGCAGGTCTGGGCCTGGCGTGAGCATCGGGTGAAAAAATATCCGGGCCTCTGGGACAAGCTGCTCTGCCTGCTGCCCTTCGAGCCCGCTTTTTTCGCCGGGCATAACCTGCCGGCGGATTTCGTGGGACACCCGGTGCTGGAATCAGGGGCCGACAAGGGGGACGGCGCGCGCTTTCGCGCCGCGCATCATCTGCCGCCGGAAGCGATGCCCGTCATTCTCATGCCCGGCAGCCGGGTGACCGAGATTACGCGGCTGATGCCGGTTTTCGCGGAAGCCTTGGCCATGCTGGCGGCCCGCTTTCCGCATCTGGTGCCGGTCATGCCGGTGGCGGCCTCGGTCGCGCCCAAGGTGACGGCCGCCGTCGCGTCCTGGCCGGTGAAGCCGATCCTGGTGACGGATGTCGATGGCAAGCATGATGCCTTCGCCGCCGCCCATGTGGCGCTGACGAAATCCGGCACATCGACGCTGGAACTGGCGCTGGCGGGCGTGCCGATGGTGGTGACCTACAAGGTCAACCCGATCACGGCGGCCATCGTCAAACGCGTGGTGAAGGTCTCCTACGCCGCCATGGTCAATCTGCTGGCGGGGCGGGAGGTGGTGCCGGAACTGATCCAGCAGACCTGCACGCCGACGCGACTGGCCGACGAGGTTGCCCGGCTGCTGAACGATTCAGGGGCGGCCGAAGCGCAAAAGGCCGCCTTCGCTGCCGTCATGCACAGCCTGACGCCCGCCCATGGGCTGCCCTCGGAAGCGGCGGCCGATGCCGTGCTGGCCCTGATGGCAGGGCCGGCCGGTCACTCCGCCGGGTTATAGAGGCCGGAAGCGGTGACAAGGGCGTTGGAGCGGTCCATCGCCTCTTTCACGGCAATCGCCGCCGCCAGCGCGCGGCGCCCGGCGGCTGCATCGACCAGGACAGGGGCGCCGTCGAGGACGGAGGCATAGAAGGCCTCATGCTCGGCGGCGAGGCTGTCATGATCTTCCCAGGCCATGTCCTTCATCGAAAATTCCGGCATGCCCGGCACCGGAAAGCCGCCGCCCTGGCCGCGCACGATGGCCGTCAGCTTGCGGCCGGCGAAATCGACCGCCAGATAGCCGCTCTGCGCGAAGATACGCATCCGCCGTTCGGTCTTCAGCGAAATGCGGCTGGCGGTGATGGTGGCGACGCAGCCATTGGTGAAGCGCACGCGGGCATTGGCGATATCCTCATGCGCGCTGGCGACGGCCGCGCCCACGGCGTCCACGCTTTCGATCGGCGCATCGACCAGCGCCAGGATGAGGTCGAGGTCATGGATCATAAGGTCGAGGATGACCGAAACATCCGTGCCGCGCGGCTTAAAGGGCGCGACGCGCACGGCTTCCAGATACAGTGGCTTGCCCATCCGGGCCGAGACGGCACCATGAGCGGCCGAAAACCGCTCCAGATGGCCGACCTGCAGCACGACGTCATGCTCGCGGGCCAGCGCCGCCAGACTATCGGCCTCTTCCAGGGTGGAGGCGATCGGCTTTTCGATCAGCACATGGCGGCCGGCGCGAATGGCGCGGGCCGCGATCTCGTAATGGGCTTCGGCGGGCGTCGCGACGATGACGGCGTCCGACGCCGCGATCAACTCATCCAGCGGCAGAGGCGGCGCGCCGGCTTCCCAGCCCACGCTGCGCGCCCGCTCCGGGTCGCGGTCAAAAACGCCGACAAGCTGCGCGCGGGGGGTGCTTGCAGCCTTCAGGGCATGGTAGCGCCCGAAATGCCCGACCCCGGCCACACCAAGCTTCACGGTTTCCATCGGTCGTATCCGTCCAGTCGCATGAGGCCCCAAGGGGGCCGGTGACGTCGGGCCGCAGGACTAGCACCTGACAGCCATCCGTCAACCAATCGTGCCGTTAACCAAACGGAGCATCGTGGCGGAAATCAGCCCGAACGATGCCAGCACTTGCCATGCTGTCATCTGGCCGCCATACCTCCGCGCCAAATATAGTCTAGCAGAGTCTGATAACCGGGGGCCTTCCGCCGCTATGCTTTATTTCAGCCGGCTCAAGGCCGCCGCCGTGTTCGGGGCCTGCCTGATCGGCATCCTGTTGTGCCTGCCCAATTTCTGGTCTGCGCCGAAGAACGGGATGCCTTGGCCTCAGATTCATCTGGGCCTCGATCTGCGCGGGGGCAGCTTTCTGCTCATGCAGGTCGATATGGATGCCGTGGCGAAGGAAAAGCTGGGCAGCACGGTCGATGAGGTGCGTCAGGATTTCCGCAAGTCCAGCATCGGCTATACGCGCCTGGCCGCAGACGTTGCCGCCAATCAGGTGCAGATCGGGCTTCTGGACCCGACCCAGCGCCCGGCCGCCATCGCCGCCCTGAATGACCTGCTGGTGCCGCCCAATGGCCCCGGCAGCCTGGCGGATTTCAACGTCAGCGGCGAGGGCACCAACCTCATCCTGACCTTGTCGCAGCCCGCCATGCAGGCGCGCGCCACGGCCGCTGTCACGCAGTCGATCGAAATCGTCCGCCGCCGCATCGACAGCACCGGCATCGTCGATCCGCAGATCGCCCAGCAGGGCGACAACCGCATCATGGTGCAGTTGCCCGGCATCACCGACCCGCAGCATATCAAGAAGCTGCTGGGCGAGACGGCGCATATGACCTTTCATCTCGTCGATGAAAGTGCGAACGCCAATGGCGGCGGTCCGGCGCCCATCGGTGACGCCTTCCTGCCCATGCAGGGCGACCCCAATAACAAGATCGCCATCCAGCAGGCCGTCATGGTCGATGGCGCGGATCTGACGAATGCCCAGGCGGGGCAGGATCCGCAGACCGGCGGCTGGGTGGTGAATATCACCTTCGACAGCCTCGGCTCGCGTCAGTTCGCCGATGTCACCAGCGCCAATGTCGGCCACCCCTTCGCCATCGTGCTGGATAACGAGGTCATCAGCGCCCCCGTCATCCGCGAGGCCATCACCGGTGGAAGCGCCCAGATCAGCGGCAGCGCCAATGCCCAGGCCGCGACCGATCTGGCTTTGCTGCTGCGCGCGGGCGCCCTGCCGGCACCGCTGACGGTGATCGAGGAGCAGAGCGTCGGGCCCGAACTGGGTGCGGATTCCATCCGCGCCGGTGCCATTTCGCTGATCGTCGGCTTCCTGCTGGTCATCTTTTTCATGGCCGGCGCCTATGGCCTGTTCGGCTGGTTCGCCAATATCTCCCTCGTCGCCAACCTGATCCTGATGATGGGCATCCTGTCGCTCATCGGCGCGACGCTGACCCTGCCCGGCATGGCCGGCATCCTGCTGACGCTGGGCATGGCGGTCGACGCCAATATCCTGATCAACGAGCGCGTCCGCGAAGAGGTGAAGAACGGCCGCAGCCCGCTCCAGGCTTTGGAAGCCGGCTATAAGCGCGCCTATGGCACCATCATCGACAGTAACGTGACGGCGCTTCTGGCCCACGTCATGCTGTTCATCTTCGGCTCCGGCCCGGTGCGCGGCTTTGCCGTCACCATCACGGTCGGCATCGTCACCACGCTGTTCACCGCGACGGTTTTTGCCCGGCTTCTGACCTCGCGCTGGTATATCCGCCGGCGCCCCACGGCGCTGCCGGTTTAAGGACTACAGAGATGCGCTTCTTCTATCGGCCGCTCTTCCGCCTGGTGCCGGACGATACCCGCATCAAGTTCATGCGGGGCCGCTTCGCGGGTCTGATGGTCTCGGCCGTCCTCTCGCTCGCCTCCATTGGGCTGTTCTTCTATCCCGGCCTGCGCCTCGGCATCGATTTCAAGGGCGGCGTCGTTATGGAAGTCCGCACCGCGCAGCCGGTCAGCTTCCCGGCGGTGCGCGCGGCGCTGGCCGGGCATGACCTGCCGGATGCCGGTCTTCAGGCTTTGGGTGGCAAGAACGAAATCATGATCCGCCTCGAAAGCCGGGCGAATGCCCAGGCGACGGATGCGGCGGTCGCCCGCGTTCATGCCGCGCTGGATCAGGTTTCGCCCGGCAATCAGGTGCTCAGCACCAGTGCGGTCGGCGCCTCGGTCTCGTCCCAGCTGTTCCGCCAGGGGCTGATGGCGCTTGGTCTCAGCCTGCTGATGATCCTGATCTATATCTGGTTCCGGTTCGAATGGCAGTTCGCCGTCGGCGCGGTGGTGACGCTGCTGCTCGACATCACCAAGACGATCGGCTTCCTGGTCATCACGCGCCTGCAATTCGACCTGGTGATGGTCGCGGCGATCCTGACCGTGCTCGGCTATTCCACCAACGACAAGGTGGTGGTCTATGACCGGATGCGCGAAAACCTGCGCAAATACAAAAGCATGCCGCTGCGCGAGTTGATCGACATGTCGATCAACGAGACGCTGAACCGGACGCTCGGCACATCCATGACGGTCTTTCTGGCGGCCCTGCCGCTGGCGATCTTCGGCGGCTCCTCCATCGAGGATTTCGCCATCGTCATGCTGTTCGGCATCGTCGTCGGCACCTCCTCCTCCATCTTCATCGCAGCCCCCATCCTGCTGTTCCTGGGGGAGAAGCGGCTGCGGCGCGATACCCGTCCGGCGAAATCGGAAGATCCGAAGAAAGTTCAGGCCCGCGCCCGCTGACCCTATTATCCGCCGGTATGTTCCGGCGCTAAGCTCGCGCCTATGGGCGCACAAGCAGATACGCAGACCGATATCGACCTTGATCTGACGGAGGCGCCCCAGCCAGGGGGGCCTGCGCCGGTGCCTCCGCAGCCAGCGGCATCCGCGCCGGGGGCATCCGCGCCGGCGGCGCCCCAGCCGGGGGCGCCCCAGCCGGTCCGCCCGCCCGATGTCATGGTCCCCATGCCGCTCGGCCTCATGCTACAGCTCGGCATGCGCGCGCATGAGGCAGGCAAGGCCCAGGAAGCCGAGGCTATCGCCTCCAACCTTCTCCGCGCCGCGCCGCAGGACGGGCGCGTTCTGCATCTGGCGGGCATTATCGCCTTCAAGGGCAATCGGCAGCCTCTGGGCATCCAACTTCTGGAGCGGGCGATCACGCAGGAGCCGGCCAACCCGCTCTATGTCCGCAATATCGCCGAAATGTATCGCGTCACCGGCCGGCTGGACGCGGCTATGCGCGCCATCAGCCGGGCCATCGCGCTGCGGCCCGATGACGCTGTCTGCTATCACAACCAGGCCGTCATCCTGCATGAAAGCGGCCGCATCGCCGAGGGTCTGGCCAGTTCGCGCCGCACCGCTGCGCTCAAGCACGACATGCCGGGCGCCCATTTCGCGATTGCCGAGGCGCAGCTTCTGCTCGGCGAGTTTGCGGAGGGCTGGGAGGAATACGAGTGGCGCTTCCGCATGGCCGGCGTGCCGCCGGTGATGCCAGCCGCCGTGAAGCGGGATCGGCCGCAATGGGGCGGGAGCCGATTGGAAACGGGCCGCCTGATGATGATCGGCGATCAGGGTTTCGGCGATGTGCTGCAATTCAGCCGCTATATCCCTTGGGCGGTCGGTCGTGGCCAGCCGACCTTTTTGGCCACCAGCAAGGAAATGGCGCCCGCCATCCGCCGCATGTTTCCCGATCTGGAAATCCAGACGCGCTGGGCGGATTGCAGCGATTTCGCGGCCTATATTCCGCTGTCCGGCCTGCCGCGCCTTTGCGGCACGCGGATCGACACCATCCCGCCGGTCGTGCCGCTGCCACTGGACCCCGAGCGGGCCGAGGCCTGGACCGCGCGCCTGAACGACAGCCTACCTTTGGGCCTGAAGCGCGTCGGCATCGTCTGGGCCGGCCGCCCGACCCACAAGAATGACCGCAACCGCTCCATCGCTTTCGCGACACTGATGGCAACGCTCGGCAATCTTCCCGGCATCGCCTTCGTCAGCCTGCAGAAGGGGGACCGCACGGCAGACCTCGCCGGCTATCAGGGGGCGGCGCCGCTCTTCGACGCGGCCCCGCATATTGAGACCTATGAGGATACGGCAGCCGCCATCGCGGCGCTGGACGTCGTCGTGACGGTCGATACCTCGGTCGCGCATCTCACCGGCCTGGTCGGCAAGCCGGGCTGGGTGCTGCTGCCCTTCACGCCCGATTGGCGCTGGCTGCGGGAGAGGACGGACACGCCCTGGTATCCGTCTCTGCGCCTGTTCCGCCAGCAGGCGCATGGGCAATGGGATGCGCCGCTGGCCGCCGTCGCGGCGGCGCTGGTGGGTTAGCTACCGCGACCCGAAGCGCTGCCGCGCCGCCTCGGTCGCCGGCATATACAGCGATACGGCCGTGCCTTCGGGGTCGCGGAACTGAAAGGTCTTGTTGCCCCAGGGCATCGTCTTCAATTCATGGACGAGGGGCACTTTGTCTTTCAGCCGCGCGTAATCGGCATCGATATCCGCGACCTGAAATTCGATGTATGCGGTGCGATTGGCGGCGGGTTCCGCGCTGCCCGCCTGCCACAAAGCCACGGTTTCGACCGCGCCGATGGCGAGCGTTGCGGCGGGGGTGACGATCTCGGCGAAAACCGGGGCCAGCCAGTCGGCGCTAAGCCCGGTCACCATCTCGTAAAACGAGACCGTGCGCTGGATGTCGGCGGTGATGAGGCGCACGGATGCGAGTTTCATGGTCAATCCTTTGAAGCAGGCCAGCCAAGGACGGCGGCGGCTTCTTGTCCCACAGCCCTGCTGACAGCATCCTGGCAGCAGGAGTGAGCCCATGCGCCCGACAGACCGATTGTTCCAGATTATCCAGATCCTGCGCCGGTCGACCCAGCCGACCACGGCTGCCGCTTTGGCGGAGGAGCTGGAGGTGTCGAAACGCACCGTCTATCGCGACATCGCCCAGCTGATCGGCCAGCGCATTCCGATCGAAGGCGAAGCAGGCTTCGGCTATGTGCTGGCGTCAGACTATGACCTGCCGCCGCTGATGTTCACGCCTGACGAGATCGAGGCGATCATGCTTGGCGCGCAATGGGTCATCGGCCGATCCGATCCCGATCTGTCCAAGGCCGCGCGTGATGTCATGGCCAAGATCGCGGCGGTCATCCCCGAACATCTGCACCCTTTCGCCGAGGTTCCGAGTGTGGGCGCAAAACCAGCTATCGGGGAGCAGGTTAGCGGCGTCGATACGACAATGCTGCGCTCGGCCATCCGCCATGGCCGCAAGCTAAGCCTGCACTATCACTCGGAAGCCTGCCAGGACAGCACGCGCACCGTCTGGCCGGTGCTGCTGGGCTATTCCGACTCGCATTGCCTGCTCATCGCCTGGTGCGAATTGCGGAAGGATTTTCGGCACTTTCGCGGCGAGCGGATTATGGGCGCGGAGATGCTGGACGAAAGCCACGGCCTGCACGCTGGCGAACTCAGGCGCCGCTACCGGCTCTGGCGCGAGGCTCGTCTTACCGCCTCGCGCCTCGCGGAAAGCGCTTAGCCGCGCCCGATGAAGGGCATATTCGTCGCCATGACGGTGATGAACTGCACATTGGCGTCCGCCGGCATGCCGGCCATGAACAGGATGGTGCGGCCGACATCGTCCACATCCATGCGCGGCTCGATCGCCATGCGCCCGTCGGCCTGCGGCACGCCCGCCGTCATGACCTTCGTCATGGCGGTTGCGGCATTGCCGATATCGATCTGCCCGCAGGCGATATCGAAAGCGCGGCCGTCCAGCGAGATCGATTTGGTCAGGCCGGTCACCGCGTGTTTGCTGGCAGTATAGGGGGCCGAGCCCGGACGCGGCGCATAGGCCGAGATGGAGCCGTTATTGATGATGCGGCCGCCCTGCGGCGCCTGATCGCGCATCAGCCGGAACGCAGCGCTGGCGCAGAGAAACATGCCGTCCAGATTGACGGACATCGTATCCCGCCAATTGTCCCAGGTCAGGTCGCCGAAATTGATCGAGCGGGCGGAAATGCCGGCATTGTTGAACAGCACATCCAGCCGGCCATGGTCTGCGGCAATACGCGCGAACAGGGCATCGACGCTCGCCGGATCGGTGACATCGGCCGCCACCGGGATAGCCGTCCCGGCCTTGGCCAGTGCCGCAGTTTCCTGCAGCGCTTCCATCCGCCGGCCGGCGAGATAGACGGTATCACCGTCACCCAGCAAAGCGAGGGCGGCGGACTGGCCGACGCCGCTGCCGGCACCGGTGACAAGACAAATACGGTTCATAGGGCGAGCTCCACCAATACGGGCACGTGATCCGAAGCCTGGGTCCAGCCTCGTGCCTCTTTTAAAATTTCGTGGCGCGTGAGGGCGCCTTTCAGATCATGCGTGACCCAGACGTGATCCAGCCTGCGGCCCTTATTGGCCGCTTCCCAATCCTTGGCGCGATACGACCACCACGTATAGAGCTTCTGGTCGGCTGGCACGAAATGCCGCAGCCCGTCATGCCAGCAGGTATCCTGCCATTCCGTCAGCAGCGCGGTTTCGACCGGCGTGTGCGAGACGATCTTGAGCAGCTGCTTATGGCTCCAGACATCATGCTCCAGAGGCGCGATATTGAGGTCGCCGACCAGAACGGCGCGCGTCAGTTTGGGCGTCTTGGCGAAATGGTCGCGCGCGGCAGCGACGAAATCGAGCTTATGGGCGAATTTCGGATTGAGTTCGGTATCCGGAATATCGCCGCCGGCGGGTACGTAAAAATTATGGATGACAAGCGGGCCGCCGGGCAGGTCCAGTTCCACGGCCAGATGGCGGCAATCCTCTTTTCCCACCCAGTCCTGCGTATCCTCATGCCGGCGCATGGGCGTTTTCGAGAAGACGGCGACGCCGTTATAGCCCTTCATGCCCCGGAACAGCACGTGGTCCATGCCCAGCACCTTGGGCAGGTCCAGCGGGAACAGGTCATCCGGGCATTTGGTTTCCTGAAGACAAACGACGTCGGGGGCGAGCTTGTCGACCACGTCCTTGAGCAGCCCCTGCCGCAGGCGGACGGAGTTGATGTTCCAGGTGAGAATGCGGAGTGTTTTGGCCATGATCAAAGGGATAGCCCGGCCCTGGGCTTAGGGAAATCCCTTCCCGACGTCATCCGCGTGCTCGTCACGCGGATCTACCCGCTGCGGCCCCCAAACATCGTCTAGGCGCCACACCGGGTAGATGCGCGGCATGAAGCCGCGCATGACGGATTAAGTTAACCGCGTGGAAATCAGACGATCTTCACGGTCACCGGCGGCAGGCCGGAGATGATGCCTTCCAGCACATCGCCTGCCGTCACGGCGGCGACACCTTCCGGCGTGCCGGTCATGATCAGGTCGCCGGGGGCGAGCGTCACGAAGGTCGAGAGCGTCGCGACAATCTCCGGAATGCTCCAGATCATATCGGCGAGGTCGCCCGACTGGCGTTCTTCGCCATTGACGTTGAGCAGCACATGGCCGTCCTCGCCGTATTTCGGGCCCAGTTCCTTGGCCGGAACCATCGCGCCGATCGGCGCGGAATGGTCGAAACCCTTGCCCATGTCCCAGGGTTTGCCGGCTTTCTTGGCAGCCCCCTGGAGATCGCGGCGGGTCATGTCCAGCCCGGCGGCATAGCCCCAGATATGGGTTTTGGCCGTTTCGACCGGAATATTCGCGCCGCCCGTACCGATGGCGACCACCAGCTCGACCTCATGATGCAGGTCGGCCGTCTGCGGCGGATAGGGCATGTCGGCGCCGCCCGTCAGGATGGCATCGGCCGGCTTGGTGAAGAAGAAGGGCGGCTCGCGATCCGGGTCCGCGCCCATTTCGCGCGCATGGGCCGCGTAGTTGCGGCCGACGCAGAAGATGCGGCGGACGGGGAATTCCCCGCCGCCACGTACCGGCACGGCCGCCTGGGGCGGCTGAGGGATCACATAGGCCATGCTCAGGACTCCAGAGCGGCGACGCCGGGCAGCGTCTTGCCTTCCAGCCATTCGAGGAAGGCGCCGCCGGCCGAGGAGACATAGCTCAGCTCGTCGATGACGCCGGCCTGGCGAAGGGCGGACACCGTATCGCCGCCACCGGCGACGGAGCGGAGCTTGCCTTCCTGCGTCAGATCGGCGACGGCCTTGGCCACCTTCATGGTCGAGGCATCGAAGGGCTGAATCTCGAAAGCGCCCAGCGGACCGTTCCAGACCAGGGTCTTCATGTCCTGAAGGCGGGCAATGATGAGGTCGGCGGAAGCCGGACCCACATCCAGCGCCATGCCGTCATGCTCGGCATCGACGGGCAGGATTTCGGTCGCGGCATGCGCCTTGAATTCCTGGGCCACCGTGCCGTCCACCGGCAGCAGAATCTCGCAGGAACCCGCGGCTGCCTGGGCCATGACCTGCCGTGCCGTCTCATGCAGGTCTTTTTCCTGCAAGGATCGGCCGACCGGCATGCCCTTGGCGGCCAGGAAGGTATTGGCCATGGCGCCGACGATCACCAGAACATCGACTTTCCCGACCAGATTGCCCAGCAGGTCGAGCTTGGTCGAAACCTTGGACCCGCCGACGATGGCCATCACCGGCCGTTCCGGCTTGGAGAGGGCGGCTTCCAGCGCTTCCAGCTCCGCCTGCATCAGCCGGCCGGCATAGCTCGGCAGGTGATGGGCGACGCCTGCGGTGCTGCCATGGGCGCGATGGGCGGCCGAGAAGGCGTCGTTCACATAAAGATCGCCGAGCTTGGCGAGAGCGGCAGCGAAAGCCGGGTCGTTCTCTTCCTCGCCCTTGTGGAAGCGGGTGTTCTCCAGCAGCAGCACGTCGCCGTCCTGCATTTTCGCAACCGCTTCCTCGGCGACCGCGCCGATGCAGTCATCGGCGAAAGCCACCGGCTTGCGCAGCACCTCCGCCAGCGCTTCCGCCAGCGGGGCGAGGGACATTTCAGGGACGCGCTTGCCCTTCGGCCGCTCGAAATGCGAGAGGACGATGACCCGGCCACCGCGGTCGGCGATGTCCTGGATCGTCGGCGCGACACGCTCCACGCGGGTCATGTCGCTGATATGGCCGTCCCGCATCGGCACGTTCAGGTCGGCGCGCACAAGCACGCGCTTTCCCTTTACGTCAGCCTGATCGAGCGTCTTGAAAGTCATGGCGCGGTCCCTGAGCGTCAGTTGTGCAGCGTCAGATCACAGCGCGCCGAAAGCGGCGGCGGTGTCGGACATGCGGTTAGAGAAGCCCCATTCATTGTCGTACCAGGCCAGAACGCGGACCAGATCGCCATCGACCACGGCCGTCTGCGGCGCGTCGAAGGTGCTGGAAGCCGGGTTGTGGTTGAAGTCGGAGCTGACCAGCGGGTCGGTATTGTAGCCGAGGATGCCCTTCAGAGCGCCTTCCGACGCTTCCTTCATGACCGCGTTGATCTCTTCCTTCGTGGCCTTCTTGGCGAGGTTCACGTCGAGAGAAACCAGCGACACGTTCGGCGTCGGTACGCGGATGGCGGTGCCGTCCAGCTTGCCCTTCAGTTCCGGCAGCACGAGGCCGACGGCGCGCGCGGCACCGGTCGACGTCGGGATCAGGGACAGAGCGGCGGCGCGGGCGCGGTGCAGGTCCTTGTGCAGGGTGTCGACCGTCTTCTGGTCGCCCGTGTAGCTGTGGATCGTCACCATATAGCCGCGCAGGATGCCGAAATTGTCGTTCAGAACCTTGGCCACCGGCGCCAGGCAGTTTGTGGTGCAGGACGCGTTGGAGATGACGGTCATGTCGGACGTCAGCGTCTTGTCGTTGACGCCATAGACGATGGTCGCGTCGACGCCATCGGCCGGGGCCGAGATGATCACCTTGCGGGCGCCGGCGGCCAGCAGCGGCAGCGCCTTTTCCTTGCTGGTGAAGATGCCGGTACACTCCATGGCCACATCGACGCCCTGCAGCGGCACCTTGGACGGATCGCGCTCGGCGGAAACTTTGATGGGTGCATAGGTGCGACCCTGATGGGTGATGACGAGGCTGTCGCCTTCGACCTTCACGTCGCCGGGGAAGCGGCCATGAACGCTGTCATAGCGGAACATATGGGCATTCGCCTCGACCGAGCCGAGGTCGTTGATCAGGACCGGGGTGACGTCGGTCCGGCCGCTTTCGATCAGGGCGCGCAGCACGAGCCGCCCGATACGGCCGAAACCATTGATCGCTACCGTCACTGCCATAGTCTGCTTCTCCTCATGTTGAATGCCCGTTCGGGGCATCAAAGCTTCTTTTTTACCGCGATCACCAGCGCTTCCGCCGTGACCTCGAAATATTCACCCGGCCGGGCGGCCGAAAGCCCCAGGCTCGCAGCTCCGATAAACTGTCCGCGCTCGCCAAGCCAGCGGCCCCAGCCGAAATCGGACCCTGCCTCCACCGCTAGACGGGGGGCGTCGCCCAGGACATCGGCCCGATAGGCATCGTTCTGGTTGGCAAATAGGGACCAGCACGGCAGAGAGACGACTGCAACGGAAATTCCTGCGTCAGCCAGCAGACGCCTGGCTTCCATGGCGACCGTCAGTTCCGCGCCACTCGCGATCAAAGTCGCAGCGCGCGCATCATACAAGCCCGCCGCGACATAGCCGCCCCGCGCGCATGCGTTTTCTGTCGTGTCCTGCCGCCAGCGCGCCATGGGCTTGGCCGTATGCAGCAGAACGCTGGGCCCGTCATCCCTCTGCAAGGCCAGTTCCCAGCATTCCGCCGTCTCTATGGCGCAGGCCGGGCGGAAGACGAGCAGGTTGGGAATGGCGCGCAGCGAGGGCAGGGGCAAGGCGGCCGCTGCTGCCGGATCATTGTAGTCTTCGGACAGGATATGGATGGCACGCCGGCCCTCCCGGGCGAGGGCGCGCAGCGTCTGCGGCAAAGCATCCGCCGCCGTCGATTTGGTCTCGGCGACCAGCGTCAATCCGCCGTGGGTCGCGGCCCCGGCCAGGACGCCCGGCAAGGCTGTCGCGGCAGCGCCGAAAGCGACATGGCGGCCCGAGAAATCGCCGGAATCGACGGCGGTCATGCCTTCGATCGGCTCGACCTTCCTGCCGGGTGCCGCACCCGTCAGGTCCGGGATGGCACTCGCCATGGAGGTGACGCACAGACGCCCGGCGGCCAGAGGCGACAGCGGTTCGGTGATTTCGGCCATGCGCACGCGCTCGGCGCGCACCTCGTCACGCCAGCCGTCAGGCAGACGGCCGGCCAGCACGCGCTCGAACTCCGCCACCTGAGCGTGGCGGGCCAGGCGCTTCAGCCAGCCGCGCCGGGCCGTGGTGGTATGCGACCCGGCGGCGCGCCAGGCTTCGCGGACATCCTCGGCAATGGCGCGCTCCAGCAGCTTCGGCGGGGTCGCCGGCCGCCGGCAGGAAATCAGCAGGGGCTTGCGTGCGCGCAGCGCGATGCTGAGCGCGGAGGCGACAGCGGCCGGGTCTTGCGCCGCCACGCGGCGCGTGGCCCAGCCCCAGCTCGCGAAGCGTTCCAGCATGGCATTGACCTCATCGGCCTCGGCGGCCGGCGGTTCTTCCACCATCACCACCAATTTGGCGAGTTTCAGATCCCCGGCCAGCGATGCGGCTTCGTAGCTCAGCCCGCCGGCCAGATCGTCGGGGGAGGACCATAGCCAGACGCGATGATCGACCAGGCTTTTGCCAAAACGGGCGGCCATCATGCGTTCCGCCAAAGCCTCGCCGACCGCGAAAGCCAGGGCCTGGCCCGGAATGCCGAAAACCTGGTCGACGCCGGGCATGCCGTGGGCGAGTTCCGCCGGTTCGATGCCGCAGAGTTCCAGGATTACCCGGATGATCTGCCCCTGCTGCCGGCAGGAGACGACGACACGGTCGCGATCCGCCCAGGCCGAGGCCGCCGCGTCGAAGCGCAGAACGCGGGTCCAGAGCGTGGTTGCGACCTCCACCACCGGGCTTTGCGCCGTCTCTGTGGCAACGACGAGTTCCGGCGGAATGGGCTGGCTGTCGGCGTCGATCAGGGGCATGGCGGCGCGCGCGACAAGAACCGTGCGCACGGTCTCGGCCATGCGGAGCTGGCGTTCGGGCTGTCGAAGCTGGGCGAGCGGAGTCGGCTCCGCCCCGTGCGGGACCTTGCGGGCGAATATATCCGCCAGACGGGTCACCAAACCTCCTCAACGGTCTTTTGGGCGCGTCGCATGAGGGTTTTTAGCCGGGCCTAGCCGATGAGCAAGCCCTGCCGCGCGATCGCACGGCTCCGCGAGCCGCCTCACCTTCACGCGACCCGGCCTGTGAAGCCGGTATCCGCCGCCAAAATGCAGCTCACCGCAGCGTCTTAGGGAAGGCGCGCGATCAAGATTAAAAAGGGGTAATTCCATGAGGAACGATCAGACTCATAGCAATCGCTGGCTTCTTTCGACGGCCTGTGGCCTCGCCTTGCTGACGGCATCCGGTACCGCGGCGCTCGCGCAGAACGTGCCGACGACCGACGCGACGGCCCCGCAGGGCTCAGGTGCCGCGACCCAGGTCATCCTGCTCAAGCCCGGCCAGGAAGCGGGCACACCGACCGTCAGTGCCTCCGACACGGCGCCCAATCCGGCGGCATCGACCCAGGATGCCCATTTCGTCTGGGCGGCGTCGGCTACGAATCAGGCCGAGGTTGAATTCGGCAAACTAGCCCAGGCGCGAGGCCAGACGACCAACGAGCAGAATTTCGGCCAGATGCTGCAAGCCGATCACGCAAATTCCGAGCAGGCGCTGACGCCCATCGCGGAAACGCTGATGCTGAAGACCTCGCCGGGTCTGAGCCCGATGCAGATCTCGCTTCTGCAACAGCTCCAATCGGTGCCGGCGGATCAGTTTGATATGACCTTCAATCAGGCCATGGTCCGTGCTCATCAGCATGCCATCGCGGTCTTCCGCCAGGAGGCCATGGCGGGGCAAAATCCGCAGCTGCGCGCCTATGCGCATCAGACGCTGCCGGCGCTGGAAAATCATCTCCAACTCGCGCAGAGCATGAGCCCGATGCCGATGCCGGGACCGGCTATGGCATCCATGGCCCCGGCTCCGGTCGACGTGCCGCCGCCGTCATCTGTGGTCAATCCCCCGGTCTCGGGCAATCCCGACAGTTCGGCTGATCAGCTGAACGGGCGGGTGCTTCAGTTCAACGGTCAGTCCTGATCGGTGGCGATACCTGGCTCGGCGACAAGCCGGGCCAGCGTGTCGAATTCAGCGACCGATAGGGTTTCCGCGCGCCGCGTCGGCTCGATTCCGGCGCGGCGCAGCAGGGCCTCGCCGCCCAGCGGCTTAAGCGAGGCGCGCAGCATCTTCCGGCGCTGGCCGAAGGCATGCTGCGTGACTTTTTCCATGGCGGCGAAAAGCGCCGGTTCAGGCTGAACCTCGTGCGGGATCATCCGCACCACGGCCGACCAGACTTTGGGCGGCGGCGTGAAGGCCTCCGGCGGCAAGCGCATCGCCAGCACCGTGCGGCAGGTCCATTGCGCAAGGATGGACAGGCGGCCGTAGGCATCCGTATCGGGGGCGGCCGCGATTCTTTGCGCGACCTCTTCCTGGAACATCAAAACCAGCTGTTCATAGGCGCGGATGTCGCGCAGCCAGCCGATCAGCAGCGGCGTGCCGACATTATAGGGCAGATTGGCGATGACCTGCCGCGGTGCGGGTGTCAGATCGGCGGCCCGCAGTTTCAATGCGTCGCCGCTCACGACCTTCAGCCGCCCCGGATAAAATTCCGCAAGTTCTTCTGCCACGGCCACGCCGCGCGGATCGATTTCGATGGCGGTGACCGTCTCGGCCGGCGTCTCCAACAGGGCGCGCGTCAGACCGCCGGGGCCAGGCCCCACTTCGATCACATGCCGCCCGGTCAGATCGCCCGCCATGCTGGCAATGCGCGCGGTCAGGTTGAGGTCTAGCAGAAAATGCTGCCCCAAAGCGTGTTTCGCGCGGAAGGAATGCCGCGAAATGACATCCTTCAGCGGCGGCAGAACAGGCGCCGCCGAAGGCTGGGTCTCGGTCATTCTTTGTCTTGCATGATCTGGATGGAACCCTGGCGATGCAGGTCATCCAGCGTCTGCTGCGCGGCCAGGCCGACGCGGGACTGAAACAGCTGGTCGGCGATCTGGGTGCGTGTCGGACCCACAGCAGCTTGGGTGTCGCGTGAGCAGATCATGACCGCCGACACGCCGTTATCGGCGATCAAGGGCGGGCTGACCCGGCCCACGGGCAGGTTGGATAGCAGCGTCTGGAAGGCCGCCGGCGTCACCTGGGCCAGATTGACGGGACCGGGATTGGCCGGCTTCACGTTGCCGGCCGCCTTATTCGCCGCTTCCACGTCATCGCAGCTTTTGGCCGAGACTTCGATCGCGTGCAGCTTCGCCATCGTGTCGCGCTGCTGCTGCGTCGGGTTCTGTTCGTTTAGGGGCGAGGAGAAGGGCAGGAACACCTGACGGACGTTCAGGATGATATTGGCGCTCGCGCCGTTATTCGTCTGGCCGGCCTGCTGCGTGCCGCGTAGCTGCACGATGACGATGCCCCCGGCGACAGGCACCGGGTTGCTGACGGCGCCGATGGGCATCTGCGTGACCAGCTGGGCGACCGCCGGGTCGAGCTGATCGGCTCCGACCCAGCCAAGCGCGCCGCCTTGCAGCGCGGTTTCGCCTTGGCTGAACTGGGCGGCGATGATGGGGAAGGGGGCGCCGGCACGAAGCTGCTGGATGACCGACTGGGCAAAGCGATCGGCGCCCGGGGCGGCGGCCGGGCTGTTGATGGGGATAAAAATCTCGCCCACGTTATATTGCGGGGCGCCTTTCTTGTCCGTCATCAGCTTGAGCTGGCGATTGATATCGGCATCCGTCGGGCGGCCCATGCCGCCGACCACCTGCCGCAGAACCTGGTTCCAGCCGATCTGCGTGCGGATCTGGGAGATCAGCGTGCCGGGATCGACCCCGAGCGCGCGCAGCTTCTGCTGCAGCACGCCGGGCGCCATGTTGTTGTTGTGCTCGATCTCGCCCAGGGCCGAGGCGACCTGCTTGTCGTTGACGACGATACCGCGCCGCAGGATTTCCTGAAGTTCCAGCCGCTCGTTGATCAGCTGCTGCAAAATCTGCGGCTTCAGCCGATCGACGACATCCGTGCCGCCCTGCTGGCCGGTGGCCAGCGCAAAGAAGCGGGCGCGGTTGTCGACATCGTCATTGGTGATGACGTCGCCATTGACCACGGCGGCGATCGAGGCGGTCTGCGCTTCCGCGCGGGGTACGGTCATGCTGGCCAGCGCGAGCCATGCCGGCACCGCCGCCAGGCAAAGAAGTTTCAGGCGGAAGGACATGGCTGCGTTCGAAGCTCCTGGAAACCTTGGCATGCTAGAGTGCGTTAAACCCAATGGCGCCGATTGTCTTGAAAGTGACGGTGAAAAGAACGGTGGTGGACCCGTTCTCACCCGCGATGGTCGTATTGGTGTGGATATAGCTGAGATTGAGTCCCAGGCAGTCATTCTGCCAGCCGATGCCGACATTGGTGCTGTCCAGCTTGCTGGTCTCAATATTCTGCTGCACCGCGCCGTTGAAGTTCCAGCCGCCGTGCTGGGCGGTGAGGCCAAAAGTCACTTCGCTGCGCGGGGTGTAATATTCGGACGGCGGCGGGCTGCCGTCGTAATAATAATAGGGATCGACCGCCGAATAGAGATAGCCGGCGGTCACGCGCAACGCCGGGACACCTGCTGAGACGAAGGTATCCGTGTATTTATCCTGCAGGCTCGTGTGATCCAGCCGGGTGCGGTAGGTGAAGTCCAGCCAGCTCGTCGGCGTATAGGTCAACCGCGCCACGATGTCCGAGACATTGCCGGTCAGGCCCGAATCGGGCGCGAATGTATCATCCGCATGCGTCCGGTAGGACTGGCCGACCAGGCCTTCCAGGCGCGAGCCATTGTTGAAATACCACGCGCTTTCGAAGCCGACATTGGCGCGCATGCCGTTTTCCAGCCGGTCGATGCCAGGGTATTTGTTGAAGCCGAAGAGGTTCGCATCCGTGAACTGGAAGTCGTAGCTGTCTTCGTTCGGAATATTGGTGACGTTGACGTCGTTGCTGATGATGGGCGCGGCAATGAGCTGAATGATCGGCTCGAACAGCTGCGACCCCAGCGCGCCGGATTCGTTCATGATCGGATAGCGGTAGTTGACCGCGAATTGCGGCAGGCCGCGCAGCTCGGACGCATGCGTGTTCGACGTGTCGTAGTTCGGGAACTCGTTGATATTGTCGGCGTTATAGCCGGCAAGATCGACATGGGCCTCGGCGCTCCATTGTTCGCCGATGCCGTCCTGGAAGGGCAGGTTGTAGTCGCCGCTGATGGCCGCGCGCTGGGTATTGGTGCCGGAGGTGCGCAGGATATTGAAGGCGCTGGCATTGATGCTGGTGGTGCCGCCCCAGCCGTCCGGATCGCCCTTATAGGCATAGGCGGCATAGGGCAGGACCAGCGGCAGTTCGCTGTCCGTCACGCTGCCGACAAGGCCCTGGTAGAAGCTCGACTCGATGCGCGCGTATGACCCGTGGCCGAAGCCTTCCAGGTAAAGCTCGCTTTCCAACTCGTTCGTATTCGGCAGGATCGAGTAGTCGTTCAGATAGGCGACGGAGGACGCGCGGGACACATTGAAGCCGGCGTGCCAGGCGCTATCCAGGTCGAAGGTGCCGTTCGCGAACAGCGCGCCCTGCATATTGCCCTTATCCAGGCCGGCGGAGGCGTCGATATTCATTTCGCCGAAATTGAAGCTGTGGCGGACCTTCAGGTCTCCGGCCAGGCCTTCGTCGCTCGACAGGATCGGCGTGATGATGGCGTCGGTCGATTTGTCGACGACCCAGTAATAGGGAATCTCGGCGAAGGCGCCGATATGACTGTTATAGCCGGCGCTCGGGATCAGCAGGCCGCTGGTGCGCGGTGCGGTCGGATCGGGATGCGCGAAATACGGCAGCCAGAGGAATGGCACGCCGTACAGCTCCATCGTCGCATCTTTGTATTCGATCATGTGATGCTGGATGTCCTGCGTCGCCGAACGCGCCGTCACCTGCCACAGCGGGTAGCTGTTGGGGTGCTTGTCGCAGACGTCGCAGGCCGTATATACGGCGCGGCTGAGTTCGTTGACCTTGCCTTCGGTCCGGCGGCCGCCATTGGCCGCCAGCTTGGCGTTCAGCGGCAGGGTGATGTTCATGGCGCTCATCACGCCGTTGGTCATATCCTGGCTCAGCTCGGCATAGTTGGAATAGACCACCTGACCGTCGGGTGAGACCAGCACGACATGGCCCACCGCATCCGCGATATTGGTATTGCGGTCGAACAGCACGCGGTCGGCAAATAGCACATGCCCCGCCTGCCAGGCTTCGACATGGCCGGACAGCGTGACGATATTCGTCTTCTGATTGTAGTCGATCCGGTCCGCCTTGAAGGTCACCGGCTGCTTGCGGTCAAAAACCGGTCCGGCGGCGCGGGCATCCTGAATCAGCTGCGGCGCGACGGCGGTCAGCGACAGCAGCGATACGGCACCCAGCAGCACGCGGCGGCAAAGCGCCTGCCGCAAGGCCTGACGGCGCGGCAGCCGTTCGCCAGCGAGGCGCGGGCCAGCGAGGCTTCGGGTCTTGCGCCCCCGCTTAGGGGGAGAAGTCTGAGACATTAGGCGGACCCTCAACCGTCTTCGAGGTGCAGAAGCAGCGACAAGGCAAGCATCAGACCGGCAGCCGCTGGCGCCCAGGCGGCCAGCACCACCGGCAAGGCACCGGACTGTCCGAATTGCTGCGCCACCTGCGATAGCATGAACAGCGCGAAGCCGGATGCGACGCCGCCACCGATCATGCGGGCAATACCGCCTCGGCGGCTCGTCTGCATTGAAAATCCGGCGGCGACCAGAGACATCGTCGCGCAGAGCAGCGGCAAGGCCAGCAGGGCCTGGAAGCGCAGGCGATGGGCGACGGTCGAAAACCCGGCCTTTTGCAGAACGCGAATGAAGCCCGGCAATTGCCAGAAAGACAGCGCATCAGGGGCGGCGAAGCTTTGCTGGATGCGATTGACGTTCAGCTCGGTCGGCAGGGACATGGATTGCGGCGCCGTCGGAATCTGTCCCGGAATCAGCACGCGCGCGTCGGTCAGCACCCAGTCGCCCGGCAGCAGCCGGGCGCTCTGCGCCTCGATCCGGTCGATCATCTTGTCATTCGCGCCGATGCGAAACACGGTCATCGGCCCCGTCGTCAGCACGGCCTTGCGCATCATCACGCTGGTCGCGTGAATGATGGCGACGCCGCCATGCTGGCGGGTTTCATCGCCCTGGCGCAGCCAAAGCTGGCCGCCGTTGAGGGCAAGGGGTCCGCCGCCGGCATCCAGGAACGTCTCCTCCAGCGCATTCGCCTTTGCAAAAAGCGCGGCCGAGACCGGGCTTACCGCGACAACCCCGAGAACGCCAAGGCCGAAGGCACAGAAAATTGGGCCGAGCAGGAACTGGAAGGCGGACAGCCCGGCCGCGCGGGCGACCACCAGTTCGGAGGAGCGGGCCAGGCGCCAGAAGGCCCAGATACCGCCCAGAAGCACGGCGAAGGGCATGATTTCCAAAATCGCCCAGGGCATGCGCAGCAGCGCCATCTCGACCACCAGCGCGAAACTGGCGTCCGGCCGCGTGGCCGAACGGCGCAGCAGTTCCAGGAAGTCGAATAGCGATACCAGCCCGGTCAGCGCGCCGAGCATGGCGGTGACCGAGAACATGAAAAGCCGGCTGATATAGACGGCGAGGATGCGGGACAGGAACACGGGCGTCAGACCTCGGCGCGGCCGGTGGGGGGCGTCACGGTCTCAGCCATCGGCGGCACGCGAATCCGTTCCGGGCGGAACATCAGCCAGGCCGCGATGACTCCGGGCAGAATGGCGGCGATCCATACCAGCGGCAGAAAGGCGCTGCTGCGCGCGGCCAGATTGCCGACGCTGAGCCCCAGCGCCACCAGGCCCACGGTGATGCCGACGGCAATCGCCGGCCGGGCGAAACCGCCATGGCGGCGGAAGGCGCCGGTCAGGACCGAGGCAAGTGCGACCAGGGCGTAGGAAATGACGGTGAAGGGCTCGGACAGGCGCCGATGCGCTTCCGCCCGCCATTTGGGAATGTCCTGCGGCAGCAATTCGCCGGGGGTCGGATGCAGCAGGTCATGCAGCGAGACTTCGGAATCGTCGCGAAAGCGCTGGTCGTCGTCGCTGGCGCTGGAGGACAGATTGATGGTGTTTTCGCTGAAGGTCAGCAGGTTCAGGCGGCCGGACTTCTTGTCCACCTCCTGCCGCGCACCATTGAACAGGATCACCTGCGGGCCCGTGCGGCCGGGCTCGATCCGGCCGCTCTGGGCGATGATCGTCGCCGGATTCGCAGGGTTGCGCTCGTCATCCACCATGATGCCGTGCAGGTCGCCGCTGGGATCGCGCTTGCGGACATAGACAGTCAGATTGTTCGAAATCGTGGTGAAGACGCCTTCCTGAATCAGGAAGGCCGCAATGCGGTTGCGGATTTCGAACTGATATTCGCGGAAGGCGGTGAAACTGGCCGGCACGATCCAGATATTGAGCCAGAGGCAAAGCACCGCGACGCCGGCCGCCAGCACCAGGGTCGGCCTGGCGAGTGCGAAGGGCGACAGGCCGGCCGCGCGCATCACGGTCAATTCACGGTCGCCCGACAGCCGCTGATAGATGAACTGAACGACCACGAACATCGTAATCGGCAGGATGACGGCGACGAAACTTGGCACCAGCAGCACGGTCAGCCGCAGGAAGACGAAAGGCGACAGGCCGCGATTGACGATCAGCTCGACGAAGCGGAGCGACTGCGTCAGCCAGATCAAGGCAACCAGCGCCAGCGTCACGGCCACCAGCGCGCCCAGGATCTGACGCAGAATATAGGTGTCGAGCCGCGTCAGCGGGTTACGGAACAGGGAAGGGGCAGCGGCCATCAGCGGTGATCATATCCTTGATTCGACGCGGCAGCGCCACCCGGAGGGCGCGCTTGTATCGGAGCCTGCGGGATTTCACAAAAAGACCCTGCGAGCCGATCCGATGCCTGCCATCGGCCGGCAGTTACGGCTATAGGAGACGGATGACAAAAACGAAGCCGCCGGTCGCGCGGTCGCTGCGATCTCCTGGGCGCCGTTCTTTCGGGCGTCGGCTGCGGGATGGCGTGCTTCTTCCTCTGGCTCTGCTGCTCGTCGCTTTCGAGATCGGCCTCCAGGCCGGCGCGCGTGTGCTGCGCCGCTGGAAACCCGTGCGGATGCTGGAGCTCACGATTGGCCGGCTGCCGCCCTGGGCTATCTTGCCGCTGTTCATCATCCCGGAAGCGATGAGCCATATCGGCGGCTTCTACGCCGCCTATCTGCTGGCGCATCGCAAGCTTTTGGCGGCGACCCTGGTCGCCGTCCTGGTCAAGGGCGTGGGTCTGCTGATCGCCTTGTGGATTTATCAAGCCTGCCGTCCTGCCCTGATGACGATCAGATGGTTCGCATGGGTGCATGGCAAGGTTGAGGCAGCGCGCGACTGGGCGATGGGGCGCATGCGTCACCCTTTGTCACAATTGCGTCGGGCCATGCGGCGCGTGCGGGCGACGCTTTTGGCGCGCCCGTTGGAACCAGGCGCGCGCCACAGTGGCCGCCGCCTTGCCGCCATCCGCATCCGCCTGCTCAGCCGCTTGCGCTGGCGGCGCTAGGTCAGGCGCCGGCCGCCAGCCAATCCTCGATCAGGCGGCGGGCAATGCTGTCCGGCCCCGGCAGAAGGAACCCATGCGCGTCCGGATTCCGGCACATATCGCGGCTGAACCACCGTGCATCGTCCAGTTCGGCATCATGGAAGGTGATCTCTTCCGAAAGCCCCTCGGCATAGAAGCCGAGCATCAGCGATTGCGGAAAGGGCCAGGGTTGGCTGGAATGATAGCCGACAGCGCCGACGCGCACGCCCGTTTCCTCAAAAACTTCGCGCCGCACGGCTTCCTCTAGGCTTTCGCCCGGCTCCACGAAGCCGGCGAGGGTCGAATACATGCCCTCCTTGAAGCGGGAGGCATGGCCCAGCAGCACGCGGTCGTCCTTGACCACCAGCATGATCACGGCGGGGTCCGAGCGCGGGAAATGATCGGTGCCGCAGCCCTTGCAATGCATGACATGCCCGGCGCTGGTCGGCACGCAGGCACTGCCGCACACGCCGCAGAAACGGGTGCGGCTTTGCCAATGCACCAGCCCGCGCGCATGGGCGAGAATCGAGGCTTCGTCCGGCGTCAGCAAACCGCCGTGATGGCGGATGTCGCCAAAGGTGCCGTCCGGCACTGCAAGAACCGTCAGCGGGTCTTCAAGATGATGCAGGTCGAGCGTGAAGACGGGCTTTTCCTGCCACAGGCCCAGAAAAATCCAATGCTGGTCGGTAATGCCCCAGCCCACCGTATCGGCGGGCGAGAAGAAGCGCACGGCCTCCCCATGAAACAGGCTCTGCGCTCGCCAGATGGGGGCGACCACCGCCTGGGATGAGGCAAGAAGCGACGCGATATAGTCATCGTCGCCCCGTCTCTCGGCGGCTCGGTCGAGCGGGCTGCCCGTATAGACATTGGGGCGGGAGGGATGGATGCGGGAGAAGGGCGATGTCTGGGGCACAAGCGTTCGTCGCATGGCACAGGCGACCGGACAAGTCGTCATGACGCTTGCGCGAAGCCTGCCCTGGCGGCTAGAGAACCGCGTCAGGGGGGTCGGCAACGGACGAGCGCCTTGCCAACCCGGTCAGGTCCGGAAGGAAGCAGCCGCAACGAGTTCCGCTCGGGTCGGTGTCCGGCCCCCCGCTTTTCCCGAAATCGTGATCGTCTTCAGACCCGTGTGTCGGGTGCCATGCTTCGGCACTTGCTTTGGCCGTCGTCCTATCGTCTAGAAGGTCGCGTGACCGAAACCGATCCCACTTCCGAAGACCTGCTGCCGGAACCGCCCGCCACCGGCCCCGGCCTGTTCGGCGATGAGCCGCCGCAACCCGCTGTGCCGCCGTCGACCGCGCCGGCGCAGGCGGCACCCTACCGTGTTCTGGCCCGCGCCTATCGCCCGAGTCGCTTCGAGGATCTGATCGGCCAGGACGCCATGGTGCGCATCCTGCGGCGCGCCTTCGCGACCGGGCGCATCGCCCATGCCTTCATGCTGACGGGCGTGCGCGGCACCGGCAAAACCACCACCGCCCGCATCATCGCCCGCTGCCTCAACTGCACCGGCGCGGACGGGCAGGGCGGCCCGACGGCCGACCCATGCGGTGTCTGCTCCAATTGCCGGGCGATCATGGCCGACCGCCATCCGGATGTGGTGGAGATGGATGCCGCCAGCCGCACCGGCGTCGATGACGTGCGTGAAATCATCGAGGCGACGCGCTTCCGCCCGATGGAAGCGCGGGTGAAGGTCTTCATCATCGACGAAGTGCATATGCTGTCGCGCAATGCCTTCAACGCGTTGCTGAAGACGCTGGAAGAGCCGCCGCCGCATGTGAAATTCGTCTTCGCGACGACCGAATTGCGCAAGGTGCCGATCACGGTTCTGTCGCGCTGCCAGAAATTCGACCTTCGCCGTATCTCCACCACCGAACTCACTGCCCATTTCGGCCGCATCGCCGAAGCCGAAGGCGTCTCCGTTTCACCCGAGGCCTTGGAGATCATCGCCCGCGCGGCCGACGGCTCGGTGCGAGACGGCCTGTCCCTGCTCGATCAGGCGATCGTCATGGGCGCGGTGCAGGATGGGCCGATTACCGCCGAGGCGGTCGCCGATATGCTGGGCCTGGCCGATCAGGGTCTGGTTTTCGACCTGTTCGAGCGGATCATGACCGGCGAGGCCGCTGCCGTGCTGGCGGCGCTGGACCAGGCGCATGAGCGCGGCGCCGATGCCGGGCTGGTGTTGCAGGATCTGCTGTCGCTCACCCATAATCTCAGCCGGTTGAAGGCCTCGCCCACCCTGCGGAACAGCCCCGACCTGCCGCAGATCCTGCGCGGGCGCGGCGCGGACCTCGCCGATCGCCTGTCTATCCCTGTCCTCGGCCGGGCCTGGCAGATGCTGCTGAAAGGCGTGGCCGAGGTGGAACAGGCGCCGGACCGCCGTGCGGCGGCCGAGATGGTGCTGATCCGCCTCTGCTTCCTGTCCGATCTGCCCGGACCCGGCGATCTGGTGAAGCGCCTGACGGGCGGCGGAGACATGCCGCGCTCGTCGTCGCCGATCCCCGGCCTGCCTGCGGGCGGCGATTGCGGCCCGCGTGCCGTCATGGGGGGTGGTGGCGGCATGGCCATGCTGCGCGCCGTGCCGGATGCCGCGCCCATGGATGTGATGCCCGCGGCCGCGCCGCAGGCGATGGCCCTGCCGGAGATGCCGGAACCCGCGCCTTTCGTGGCCATGCCGGCCAGCTTCCGCGAAGTCATCTCTCTGGTGCGGGAGCTGAAGGAGATGCAGCTCTACGGCCATCTTCTGCATTCCGTGCATCTGGTCCGTTTCGCCGCCCCCGTGATCGAAATCCGGCCGAAGCCGGATGCCCCGCGCGACGTCTCGGCTAAGCTTGCGGCTTTGTTGCAGGATGCGACCGGCCAGCGCTGGACCATCGCCATCTCGACGGGGGACGGCGACCCCACCATCGACGAGCAGCGCACGGCGGCCGACAATCAGCGGGAGACCGAGGCGTCTCGGCATCCCCTGGTGCTCGCCATCATGGACGCCTTTCCGGGGGCCAGGCTTGAAGGCGTGCGCGACCCGATGGCCGACGAATACCGCCTGCCGCCCTTGCCGCAGACGGATGATGCGGAAGCCGATGCCGGGGAGGATAACGGGCCGGGCGCCTTGCTGCCCGACGACCTGCCCGATTTCGCGCCGCCGGATGCGGAGCCGATGGACGATACCGACATGGAGATTGAGTGATGAAGAACCTCGCCGGCCTGATGAAGCAGGCCTCCCAGATGCAGCAGAAGATGCAGGACATGCAGTCCGCGCTTGAAACCGCCGAAGTCGAAGGCCAGGCCGGTGCCGGCATGATCACCGTCGTGCTCAGCGGCAAGGGCGATCTCAAGCGCATCAAGATCGACCAGAAGCTCGCCGATCCGAACGAGATGGAAATGCTGGAAGACCTCATCCTGGCAGCCCATGCCGATGCGCGCCGCAAGGTCGAGGCGATGGCGGCGGAAGAGATGCAGAAAGCGACCGGCGGATTGCAGCTGCCGGGCGGCATGAAGCTGCCTTTCTAAGCCACCGGCCTGTAAGACCCGTCGCGTGGGTGGTCCTGAAGTCGAGCGGCTGATCGGGCTGTTGTCGCGCCTGCCGGGCCTGGGGCCGCGCAGCGCGCGCCGGGCCGCGCTGAAATTGTTGCAGCAGCCGGAAACGCGGATGCTACCGCTGGCCCAGGCCTTGGTCGATGCCGCCGGCGCCGTCCGCGTCTGCCGCATCTGCGGCAATCTGGATGCGCAGAACCCTTGCGCCATCTGCTCGGACCGGCATCGGGACCACAGCCTGATCTGCGTCGTGGAAGGGATCGGCGATCTCTGGGCCATCGAGCGCGCATCGGCCCATCGCGGCCTCTATCACGTACTGGGCGGCGTGCTGTCGCCTTTGGGCGGCGTCGGTCCCGAGGATCTCACCATTCCGGCTTTATTGTCGCGCGTCGCCGATGGGTCGGTGCAGGAGGTCATCCTGGCGCTGGGCGCGACCGTGGACGGTGCGGCGACCGCGCATTTCCTGGCGGATCGTCTGGCGGCAAGTGGCGTCACCGTCAGCCGGGTCGCGCAGGGCGTGCCGATCGGCGGGGCGCTGGAAGTGCTGGATGACGGCACGCTGTCCACCGCCCTGCGGGCGCGCCGTCCGGCATGAGCGGTCGTCATTGGCCGGCCGGCAAAGACGGCGCGGCCAGCGATATGATGTGTTAATGTGTTTTACAATGAATAGGTTGATCTGGTTTTCAGACACAGCCAATTTGCGGCACGGCCTTCAGGGAGACGACAGATGAAACGGCTTAACCTTATGCGCTTCGCGGTGCCTGTGACTGCGGTGGCGCTGCTCGCCGGCTGCGCGGCACCGACGCCGACCGGCCCCACCATCACCTCCGTCCCGCCTGCGGGCAAAAATCTGACCCTGTTCCAGAACGAGGATTACAGCTGCCGCAACTATGCGCAGCAGGCCGTCGCCTATCCGGCGGCGACGCAGAAGACGCAGCAGAACGGTGTGGTAACGGCGGCTGTCGGCACCGGCATCGGCGCGGCGGCCGGCGCGCTGCTGGGCGCGGCGGCAGGCAATGCGGGCATGGGTGCGGCGATCGGCGCAGGTGCCGGTCTGCTCGGCGGTTCGGCCGTCGGCGCTGGCCAGACCCAGCGGGCCGGCCAGGGCCTACAGCAGATCTACAACAACGCCTATGCGCAGTGCATGACGTCCAAAGGCAACGGCATCGTCACGGGTTACGGTTATTAATCGCTAAACGGGCTTTAATGCGCGGAGGGAGTTCTCTCCGCGCAAATCGCCCCCATCTAGTTTGCAATGGGCCATGCCGGTGTGACGGGCATGGCAATGCAACTGGAAGAAGGGGCTGCACTATGAATCAGGACCACGTCGAAGGTGCCTTTTCCGAAGCGAAAGGTACCATCAAGGAAGGTATCGGTAACCTGACGGGCGATGCCAAGACGGAAGCCGAGGGCAAGGTCGATCAGTTTGCCGGCCGCGCCCAGCAGACCTGGGGCGACGCTCGCGATGCGATCGATTCCGCAGCGGCAACCGCTGCCGAGGCCGTTTCCGAGGCCGCAAGCCATGCACCCGGCAAGTTCCGCGACACGGCGGAGAGCGTGAAAGCGACTGCCAGCCAGGTCGGCAGCAAGGTCTATGAGGCCGGTTCCTCGGCCGGTCAGACCATCGCCAGCACGGTGAAGGAGCAGCCTCTGCTGAGCCTGATCGGCGTGGCCGCCATCGGCTATCTGGCGGGCTATCTGCTGCATTCGCCGTCCAGCCCGTTCACGGCCGAACCCGAGCCCCGCTACCGCCGCGCGATCCGCCGCTGGAGCTGAAACAACGTCATCCCCGTGCTTGTCACGGGGATCTTCTTTTGCCGACGCCCAGATAAGAAGATCCCGGCTCAAAGCCGGGATGACGTCTGTCACGGGCGGTCCCGCGACAGTCTGATAAACACTAACCCTCAGAAATCTCGGTTTCCGCAGGCAGAATGCTTGAAACCGCTTCGCTGAACTGAACCGCGTCCGGCATCTCTGTCACCGAGCCATCCGCCAGCATCGGGCGCCAGGCGCCCCCGGACAGAATTTCGCACGGCTGAAAGCGCGTCTTATAGGCCATCTTGCGACTCTCAGCGACCCAATAGCCCAGATAGACATAGGGCAGGCCCATCGCCCGCGCCTGATGCACAAGATTGAGTATCGTGAAGGTGCCGAGCGATTTGAAGGCTCCGTCCGCTTCATAGAAGCTGTAAACGGCCGAGAGCCCGTCTCCCAATTTGTCCACCAGGCAGCAGCCGACCAGGCGCTGGGCCGGATCGCGAAACTCCGTCAGAAAAGTTTCGATCGGCGTATCTTCCACCATGGCGCGGTAATCGTAGAAGCTCATCGCCGCCATATCGCCGTCGCCATGTCGCGCACGCTGGTAGCGCTGGAATAGCTGGAACTGCTCCACCGTCGCGATGGCCGGTACCTCGCGGCCGGTCAGCGCCAAATTGACGCGCGCAATGCGGCGCAGCCCGCGATCAGGCTCGAACAGGTTTACAGGAATCCGGATTGGCACGCAGGCCTTGCAGCTCGGGCATACCGGCGCATAGGCGATGTTGTGGCTGCGGCGAAAGCCGGCGCGGGACAGCCGATCATGCAAGGCTTCCGAATCGGGGCCGGTAAGTTCCGTCACCACCTTGCGTTCAGTGCGCCCCGGCAGATAGGGGCAGGGCAAAGGCGCGGTCGTGTAGAAGAAATTCGGTCGGCGGATCGTCCGGTAGTTCATCGCCGCTTTAAGCCTCCCGCCTCAGGCGTCACGCTGTCTCAGGCCCTTGTCACACAGCATCTTCGTCACCAGCGGCGCGGTGCCACCGCACCGGCGCGCACGACGACGAGTCCTGAGATCATGTCATGGATGGTCCGGCGGCGATGGGTAAAAAAAGCGATACCCAGCCAAATCACACCGGCCAGCAACGTCAGATACAGCAACACCGTAAAGGCGATGCCTTGCAGCAGCGTCGGCCGGCCAAGATCGTCCGCGCGGCGGGTCTGAAGCCCGGCGAGCATCTGGCCTGGAGTGGCCATAGCGGGGCTCGCCATGAAACAGGCCTCGTAGATCAGTCCGACGATCAGGACGAGATGCGCCGGTCCATGCAGAAGCCCCAGGCTCATGACATGGATGACGGCGAAACTGACGGAAAGGCTGAGCGTCAGAAGCATGATCAGAAGGCTGTCGGCGATGAACGCGCCGACCCGGCGGCTGGGCACGCCCCAGGTCAGGCTGTCATCGTCGATCGGCATGGCGTTGATCGTTGTCACGAATGCGACTGTGGCATGATCCTGATCTGGCGGGAAACAACATTCGGTTCCGGTCCGAGTTGCACGCGGCCGCCCGCGCGCCAGCGTTGCAGGAAATCGAAAGCATGGGGGTCCAGGATATCGCCGGACTGACCCGGCGCGATGACGAAAAGACTGCGGTCCAGATTGGCGATGTCATAGACCCCGCGCAGTTCCGGCCCTTGCACGGCGGTGAATTCCTGCCGGCGCGGGCCGAAGCCAGGGGCCGCGACATTGATGGTGCTTGCGTCACCGCCCACCGAAATCATCGTCCGGCCCAGAAAGCCCAGCAGCGGCAGCCGGGCCAGCACGGGATGCGCGAAGAGCGCGGCATGCACATTGCCCCAGCGCCAGTCATCCGCGTCGGTGCCGTAGAAATGCTTGAGATCGGCGACCGCATGTTCCAGCGACTGGTGCAGCAGCGGCCTGCAATCGCTCTGGCACCATAGATCGGCCGCGCTATGGCCCGGTGGGGTGCCGGCCGGCGGGGGCAGCAGCAATGACTGGACGAAACTGTCCATCAGCACCGGCGCACTATCCGGGTCCACGCCGCCGGCCGTCAGCACCGCATTGCCGAAATCATGAATCCAGGCATTGAAGATCAGCGGCTGCGGCAGATCGCGCGTCATGCTGCCGTCCCAATGATGCAGCAGGCCGAGGGCCTTGGCGGCCGGGTCATCGGCCGGCACCGTCACGCCGGTCAGCACGGGCAGCAATCGGCGCGCATAGTCGCTGACCACATCCATCTGCATGCCGGCAAAACGGGCGAGGGTCTGCGGGCGCTGCGCCGCCAGCAAGTCGCGGATGCGGGTGCTGCGCCAGTCGCCATAGACGTCACGGCTGATATTGACCGGAAAGCCGGGGCGCACCGTCGGCTCATTGGCATTGACCAGCACGCCCGAGGGCGGATTGACGCTATGGGGCAAGGCTTCGCCGGCCGCCCAGCCGGTCCAGTCATGCGCGCCGTCCGCGCCGTCCTGCGGCCAGGCGCCGTCGCCGGCGCGGCGGAGGGGAATGCGCCCCGTTGTATAGAGGGCGATATTGCCGCCGGTATCGACCGCCATCAGATTCATCACCGGGCTGGTGATCTGCGGCGCCGCGCGCCCGACATCCGCGACGCGACTGGCATGGTCCAGCATCAGCAGACCGTCGGCGTCGGTGTCATGCGGGGCAAGATTGCCCATATCCACCGCCAGCACCGTATGGGCGGCAGGGTCGTCTGCAATCACCGGCCCGTGGCGGGTCGTCAGCACGTCCATCACCACATCGGCCGCGCCACGCACATGAATGACCTCGCGGCGATGGCCGAAGGGCTGCGGCCCGCCGGGTGTCTCGTAATGCTGCCCGTCCGCCGTCACGTGTTCGATGAAAATGTCCTGCGTGTCCCCACCCGCATCGGTGAAGGTCCAGGCGACATGGTCGTTATGGCCGATCAGCACGAAGGGCAGGCCGGGTACGGTGGCGCCGGCCAGCATGCCGCTGGGCGTGTCGATCCGCGCCAGATACCAGATGCCGGGAAAGCCGAAGGCCAGATGCGGGTCGCCCGCCAGCAAAGGCTGGCCGGTATCGGTATGCGCGCCAGAGACGGCCCATTCGTTCGACGCCTGGGCCGGCAGCGTGAAGGGGGCTGGGAACTGCCGGATCTGGCTCAGCGCATTGGCCGCGAGCTTGGTGACAGACACCGGATAGGCTGGGCCTGCCAGCGCCTGATCGGCTGGCGGCACGGCGGCACTGGCCGCCGGCCAAAGGGACTCGATCTTGTCCTGCGGCAGCTTGCCGGACAGTGCGAGCCGGGCCAGTTCGGTGCGCCAATTGCCCGAAAGCCACAGGCCCATGGTCTTGCCCCAGAGCAGGCTGTCGACCACCGTCCAGGGCGCCGGCTTGCCGAGGAGCAAATATTCCGGCGCGGTGAAGCGGCCGCGCTTTTGCAGCCAGGCATTCACGCCATCCGCATAGGCCTGAAGCTCCGCCTTGGCCTTGGGCGAGAGGTCGCGCAGATCGGCTTCGGCGCTGGCGCGGATGCCCAGCATCCGCATTTCGCGGTCATTCGGGAGGGCGGCGGCCCCGAGCAATTGCGCCAGATCGCCGCCAGCGGCCCGGCGCATCAGATCCATTTGAAAGAAACGGTCGCGGGCGTGGATATAGCCGAGCGCCGCCGCCGCATCGGTATCCGACCCCGCGCGGATGAAGGGAATGTCGTTGCTGTCGAAGGTGACGCCGACCGGGTCGGTGACGGCGGCCAGTTGCAGCGTGTCGTCCTGCGGCGGCAGAATACGCCAGATCAGCGCGGCCAGACCCACCACCAGCAATCCGACGACGGCTCCGGCCCATGCCAGCCGGCGTCGCCAGCGGCGCGGCAGAAGGCTGATACGACGGGGTTTGCCTGGCTTTTTGGCCCTGGGCGCGTTCTGAGCGATGGTCTCGGTCCCCGTGGTTGAAAGCGGCCGCTTGTCAGGTTCATGAGTGTCGCAGAAGATTCAAGCGCAGTCTTCATGACAGGCGCCGCCAGGTGCCGGAACCAGACGGATCACAGGAGGCTTTCCATGCAGCCGCGCCAGAAGACCCTGCGCTATCTCCTCGCTGATGGCTTTCATGACATGGCCTATGTGGCTTGGGGAGAGCCGGATCGCCCGCCCGTCGTCTGTGTCCATGGGCTGACCCGCCAGGGGCGGGATTTCGACCGGCTGGCGCGGGCCTTGGCATCCGATTTTTATGTTCTTTGCCCGGACCTGCCGGGTCGCGGCCGGTCGGACTGGCTGGCCGGGCCGGATTTCTATCAGCCGCTGACCTATGTGACCGCGCTGGCCGCCTTGCTGGCCACCCTGCCGCCGGCTGTGCATTGGGTTGGTACTTCCTTGGGCGGCATCTGCGGCATGATCCTGGCGGCGCAAGGCAAGACGCCGCTGACCAAACTGGTGCTGAACGATGTCGGTCCCTTCATCCCGGCGGCGGCCATCGCGCGCATCCAGCACTACATGCAGCCGGCGCCTGTTTTGCCTGACAGGGGCGCGCTGGAAGCGTTGCTGCGCGTCATCCATGCTTCCTTCGGCGTGCCGGACGATGACGGCTGGGCCGAGATGGCGGAGCATTCCGGCCGTGACCTGGCGGAAGGCGGCATCACGCTTCACTACGACCCAGCGATCGGCGAGGCCTTTAACGGGCAGCCCGCCGCCGACGTTGACCTGAGCATGTTCTGGGAAAAGATCACGATACCGACTTTCACGATCCGTGGCGCGTTGAGCGATCTCCTTTTGCCGGAGACGCTGGCGGCGATGGAGAAAGCCGGATCGCGCAGTCTGGTTCTGCCCGAAATCGGCCACGCGCCGTCCCTGATGGATGACAAAACCATCTCCGCCATCCGGGGGTTTCTGCTAGAAAATTGATGCGGCCCCCGCATAATGCACAGCTTCCTTCCCCCAGCGCATAGCCGGGGGAGGGCATGAGCCATAATTTCACTTGCGCCCGGGGGCTGTGGACCCCATAACCCGCCGCCTTGGCCCCAGGGGACATGCTACGGTGGCATGTCCAACAGGCCGTCTACTGGTTGAGGGAGCATGCGCATGAACGCACTTGCCCGACTGGGGATGGTCTCGGATTTCCCGAGCGAGAACCAGACGTCTGCAACGGCCGATCAGGCTGAAGAGCAGAAGGATTATTGGATCGAACGCGACGGGCAGCGCTTTGCTGGCGTCCATCTACTGGTCGATCTTTGGGGAGCGAGCAACCTCGCCGAACCGGATCATATCGACCGTGCGCTGCGCGAAGCCGCGACGGTTTCCGGTGCGACGATCCTGCATTCGCACTTCCATCACTTCTCGCCCAACGGCGGCGTGTCCGGCGTGCTGGTGCTGGCGGAGAGCCATATCTCCATCCACACCTGGCCTGAGAAGAACTTCGCTGCCATCGACATGTTCATGTGCGGCGACTGCGACCCCAATCGCGGCATTCCGGTGCTGGAAGCGGCCTTCTCGCCGTCGCGCATTGACCTGGACGAGCAGCGCCGCGGCAGCCGCGGCGAATAAGTCTTTCTACGCCTCTCTCTCTCCCTACCGAATACCAGGCCGTCCCGTTCGCCATGATACGCATGGCGGGCGGGCCAGCGCCTATCGACCTGGAGCCCCGGCATGGCAACTGACAGCTGGCTGAACGAGACCCTGTACCCCGGTTGGGGCCAGCGTTTTCGCGTCACGCGCGAATTGGCGCGTGTGCAAAGCGACTTTCAGGACATCGTGGTCTTCGAAAGCGAATCCCACGGCCGCGTGCTGGTGCTGGACGGCGCTATCCAGATCACCGAAGGCGATGAATTCGTCTATCAGGAAATGCTGACGCATGTGCCTTTGCTCGCGCATGGCAATGCGAAGCGCGTGCTCATCATCGGCGCCGGTGACGGCGGCGTGCTGCGCCGTGTGCTGGAACACAGCACCGTCGAAAAGGCTGTGATGTGCGAGATCGACGGCGAAGTCGTGCGCCTGTCGAAGGAATTTCTGCCCTCGATCGCGGGCGACGCCTGGACCAATCCGCGCGGCGAAGTGATCATCGGTGACGGCATCGACTATGTGCGGCGTGCGCCGGATGCGAGCTTCGACGTCATCATTGTCGATTCCACCGATCCGATCGGCGTCGGCGAGGTTCTGTTCACCGATGAATTCTATCAGAACAGCGCCCGCATCCTGACGGAAGGCGGCCTGATCGTGAATCAGTGCGGCGTGCCCTTCATGCAGGCCGACGAGCTGCGTGAAACCAGCCTGCGCCGCCGCCAGTTCTTTCCGCATGTCGGCGCCTATGTCGCGGCCGTGCCGACCTATGTGGGAGGCTTCATGACGCTGGGCTGGGCCGGCAAGCAGCCCGGTACCGCTACGGTCGATGTGTCAACCATCCGTGCGCGGGCCGAGACGGCGGGCATTTTGGGCAACACCCGCTACTGGACGCCGGAAGTGCATTTCTCGGCCTTCCAACTGCCGCCTTATATCGCCGAGCATCTGCCGGCCTGATCGAAGAAGGTCGGCGATATGAACGCGACGACCTATCTTTTGGTGGCAGCGGGCGGTGCCTTGGGCACCGTCGGCCGCGCCTGGCTCGGCCTTTTCGTCGGCCGCACGCTGGGCTTCGGCTTTCCCTTGGGAACGCTGATCATCAATATCCTGGGCTCGGCCGTTATCGGCATCGTGGCGGCGACGGCGCTGCCGTCCAGCCGCTCGATCGTCGGCCCAGAACTCCGCGTCTTCCTCATGGTCGGCATCTGCGGCGGTTTCACGACCTTCTCATCCTTCAGCTTGCAGACATTTGAATTGCTGCGGGAAGGGCGTGCGGCGGCGGCCTTCGCGAATGTCGCGCTCTCCGTTGTCATTTGCCTGATCGTCACCGCCGTCGGCTATCTGGGTACCGCGTCGCTGCTGTCGCGCTAACCGCTGTACCTGCCGCGTCATTCACAGAATGGCGAAACGCTCCAGGATCAATCGCCGCAGGTGACGGAAGGCAGGATTGTCGTTGTCGCTCAGCCAGGCGGTATGTAACTCGGCCTGGGTTTCAGGCTCCTCCTCGAAATTGCGGAAAACGACGTCCTGCGCCCTCAGTTTCTGGGTGGAGTAGGGAACGATCGCCAGTCCAAGCCCGACACCGACAAGACTGACCATCGTGTGCGTCTGGCCAACATATTGGACGATGCGCGGAGCAACTTCCGCGCGTGACAGAACTTCGCTGACGCGCCCATGCAGATAGGGATTGCTGTCGGCCGCATACATGATCAGATCCTGATCCGTCAGATAGCGTAGTCTTGGCGTCGGGCCGGTCGCCAGAGGGTGATCGGCATGCGCGGCCAAAATGAACGGTTCTCTGATGACGCGGCAGACATCCATCCCCGTGCGATCGAAGGGCGCCTGGACGATTGCCAGATCAATTCTATTGTAGCGCAGCGCTTCGATCTGCGCGGCCGTCGGCAATTCGTTCAGGGTGATTTTGACGTCCGGCAAATCGTTCCTGGCGAGATAGGCAAGCTGGGGCAGAAAGCGATAGCTGGACCCTTGCGTGAAGCCGACGGTGATGGTGCCGGACACGCCCTGTGACATCAGCCGCGCCGACCGGACGGCGCTATCCGCAAGTCTGATGATCTGACGCGCCTCTTTCATGAAACTGCGACCGGCCGAGGTCAGCCGGACGGACCGGCTGGTGCGCTCCAGCAGTTTTACGTCGATTGCGGTTTCCAGAATTCTGATCTGCCGGCTGAGCGGCGGCTGCGTCATGTTCAGGCGCTGCGCTGCACGGCCGAAATGCAATTCCTCGGCAACAGCCAGGAAACAGCGCAATTGGTTCAACTCGAACATTTTCGCTCCGCCACACGGATCATCAGGACTTCGAGAGCCCCGCTCCGCGCAATAAAATATGGCGCGCGTTATTGATCCAATGTTTGAATTGATCAAGTCAAATTATGACTTAGACAGGTAATGGAAACCCGGTTAGGTGACAAAACTGTAAGGGAAACTCCAAGAAATCACGGATTTCATCGTTCTTGAGGCGAAGAGGCTCCCCCTATGCCGATTTCTCCACCGGGTTCGTCCCGACGGGCTTTCCTTCTCAAAACCGTTGCCATGATCCCGGCCATGACTTTGGCGGGAACCGCTTTGGCGGGGCTTGCCCAGGCCGCTGATGGCGGGCCGTCAGGCTATGCGCCGAGCTTCTTCACCGCCGATGAATTCGCCTTTGTCACCGCCTTCGTCGATCGCCTGATCCCGGCAGACGAAGAAGGCCCCGGCGCCGTCGAACTTGATGTGCCGAACTTCATCGATCTTCAGATGAACACCACCTACGGCCATGGCGGCCTGTGGTACATGCATCCGCCCTTCCGGCAGGCGCCGGCGACCTTCGGTAATCAACTCGGCCTGCCGCCGCGCGAAATCTACCGCCAGGGCATCGCCGCCGCCGAAACCGCCATCCAGGCCAAATACGGCAAGCGTTTCACCGACATGACTGCCGGCGAGCGCGATACGGTCATCACCGCGATGCAGAAGAAGGCGCTGGCCATGGCGCCGGTGCCGGCCTCCATGCTGTTCGGCCAGTTCCTGACCAATACTAAGGAAGGCTATTTCAGCGATCCCATCCATGGCGGCAATCGCGGCATGGCCGCCTGGAAGATGATCGGCTATCCCGGCGCGCGCGCCGATTTCACGGACTGGGTGGATCGCTACGGCGCCAAATACCCCTTTGGTCCTGTTTCAATCACCGACCTCGGGGCCTGACCCATGCGCGACATTACGATGAAACACACCGACGCCGTCATCATCGGCTTCGGCTGGACCGGCGCGATCATGGCCAAGGAACTGACGGAGGCGGGGCTGAAAGTCGTCGCTTTGGAGCGTGGCCCCAATCGCGACACCTATCCCGAAGGCGCCTATCCGTCCTCCATCGACGAACTGACGCATAACAGCCGCAGCGAATTGTTCCAGCGCCTGGCCAAGACCACGTTGAGCATCCGCTACACCGCCAATGACGAGGCGGTCCCCTATCGCCAGCTGGCGGCCTTCCTGCCCGGCACGGGCGTGGGTGGCGCCGGCCTGCATTGGTCCGGCTGCCATTGGCGCATCACGCCGGAGGAACTGCGCCTGCGCAGCCGTTACGAGGAGCGTTACGGCAAGAACTTCATCCCCGAAGACATCACGATCCAGGATTGGGGCGTGACCTATGAGGAGCTGGAGCCGCATTTCACCTTCGCCGAGAAGGTCTTCGGCACGTCCGGTCAGGCCTATAAGGTCAATGGTGAGATCGTCGGCGCCGGCAATCCTTTCGACGCCGATCGCTCGACGCCTTTCCCCCTGCCGCCGATGAAGAACACCTATTCGGCGACGCTCTTCGGCAAGGCCGCCGCCGAGGTCGGCTATCATCCCTTCGATATCCCGTCCGCCAATGCGTCGCAGGCCTATACCAATCCCTATGGCTGCCAGATGGGGCCTTGCACCTTCTGCGGCTTCTGCTCGGGCTATGCCTGCTACAATTATTCCAAGGCCTCGCCGAATGTGAACATCCTGCCCGCGCTGCGGCAGGTACCGCATTTCGAGCTGCGCGCAGAATGCGACGTCGTGCAGATCCTGACCGACAGCACAGGCAAGAAAGCGACCGGCGTGCTGTATGTCGATGCCGCCGGCAACCGCGTGACGCAGCCGGCCGATCTCGTGATCCTCGGCACCTTCGCCTATAACAACGCCTATATGCTGCTGCTGTCGAAGATCGGCACGCCCTATGACCCGTCAACGGGCGAAGGCGTTATCGGCAAGAACTTCGCCTATCAGAACGAGAACAGCATCGCGACCTTCTTTGACGACAAGACCTATACCAATCCCTTCATCGGGGCGGGCGGCAATGGCGTCGCGGTCGATGACTTCAACAGCGACCATTTCGACCACGGCCCGCTCGGCTTCGTCGGCGGCGCGCCCTTCTGGGTCAATCAGGCCGGCACCAAGGCCATCGGCGGCGGCCCGCTGCCGGACGGCACGCCGGAATGGGGCTCGGGCTGGAAGAAGGCGGTGAAGGAGAACTTCACCCATGTCGTCTCGATGAACGCGCATGGCACCAATATGTCCAACCGCGCCAATTTTCTCGATCTCGACCCGACCTATAAGGACTATCTGGGCCGCCCGCTGCTGCGCCTGACCTTCGATTGGCATGACAACGACTATAAGATGGCGGCCTTCACGGTCGACAAGATGAAGAAGATCGCCGAGGCGATGAACCCGAAGGCGATGAAGGTCTCGGTCAAGAAACCGGGCCAGCATTTCGATATGACCCATTACCAGACCACGCATATGGGCGGCGGCGTCATCATGGGTGACAATCCCAAGACCAGCGCCGTCAACCGCTATCTGCAAAGCTGGGACGTCTCCAACCTCTTCGTTGTCGGATCATCTGCCTTCCCGCAGGGCCTGGGCTATAACCCGACAGGGACGGTCGCGGCGCTCACCTATTGGTCGGCCAAGGCCATCCGCGAAACCTATCTCAAAAACCCTGGCCCGCTGGTGCAGGCATGAGGGGCAGACCGATGAAACTCCGCCATCTTCTCACGGGTTTCGCCCTCGCCCTGTCCCTGCCTGCCTTCGCGCATGGCGCGAATGCGCAGACGACGAACGGCAGCGCCGATGCGGCGACCATCGCCCAGGGCCAGTATCTGGCCCGCGCGGGGGACTGCGCCGCCTGCCATACCGCGCCGGGCGGCAAGCCCTTCGCGGGCGGCCTGCCGATCCAGACGCCGTTCGGCAAGGTCTTCACCTCCAACATCACGCCGGATGCGGACACCGGCATCGGCAATTGGAGCGAGCAGGATTTCGCGCGCCTGATGCGCACGGGCGTGCTGCCGTCGGGCGGCGCGGTGCTGCCCGCGATGCCCTATCCGTCCTATGCGCGTGTCTCGGACGCCGACATGAAGGCGCTCTACGCCTATTTCCACCAGGGCGTTCAGCCGGTGGCGCAGCAGAACACGCCGTCCACCATTCCGCTGCTGGGGATCGGCCGCTATCCGCTGCGGGCCTGGGGCTGGATCTTTGGACCCGGTGCGGGCGTGGCGGAGACCAGCACGACATCGGCCGATATCGGCGGTTCGGATGCGCCCTCCGTCGCGCGTGGCGAATATCTCGTCGAGGGTCTGGGCCATTGCGGCGCCTGCCACACGACGCGCGGCATCGGCATGCAGGAAACGGCGCTGACCGGCACAAGCCCCAACTATCTGGCCGGCGGCGGCGCGGTGGACGGCTGGGTGGCGCCGAGCCTGCGCGGTGACAATGCAACGGGCCTCGGCCGATGGCGCGAGGATGACATCGTCGCTTTGCTCAAGACCGGCCGCAACCAGCACACGGCGATCTTCGGCGGCATGAACGACGTCGTGGCCGATTCGATGCAATTCATGTCGGACAACGACCTGCACAGCATCGCCAAATACCTGAAGTCGCTGCCGGCGCAGCACGCCGATGCCGCGTCCTATACCTATGACGACACGCAATCCAAGGCGCTGTTCGCGGGTGACGCCAGCGCACGCGGCGCGCAGATCTATGTCGATCGCTGTGCCGCCTGCCATCGCACGGACGGGCAGGGCTATGCCCGCACCTTCCCCGCCCTGGCCGGCAATCCGGTTCTCCAGACGAATGACCCGACCTCGATCATTCATATCGTGCTGTCCGGGTCACGCCTGCCCGGCATTGCGACCGCACCGTCCTCCCTCGTCATGGGGCCCTATGCGAAGGTGCTGAACGACCAGGAGATCGCGGATGTCGTGACCTTCATCCAGACCAGCTGGGGCAATAAGGGCAGCACGGTCACGGCCGATCAGGTCAAGGCCATGCGGAACACGGCGACGCCGGTCTCGCCCTGACCGAAACACCCGGCGGCGCTACGGCGCCGTCGGTTTTCGTGCGGCGTGTCGGACCCGCAAGATGACGACCTCATCGCCCTGTACCCGGTATCGCAGAATATAAGGATGCGTCACCACAATCTCTCGCAAGGCAGAGCCCGTGACGATCCTCCCGCGATGCGGAAAGTGGTGGAGGGCTTCGCCTGTTCTTAGAAGAGAGTCGGCGAGGTGCCGTGCTGCGTAAGGGTTGAATTCAAAAAGATAGTCATAGGCGCGGCTGACACCGCGCAGCGCCGCATCAGTCCAAATGACGCGCATGCCTCAGCGTTTCGGCGGGGACGATTTCCGGCCTTCGGCCAAGTCTTTCAGCCAAACACGAACTTTATGATGAGGCACGGTGTTGCCGGCAGCAATCTCTGCTTCCGCCTCAGCATCTAGGCGGGCTTCCAAGGCTGTATCTTCTTCTAGATCGAAAACCGATTTCGGTGCGGGATCGGCCATAGCAAACCCTCCGTTGCGGGAGCGAGTTTAGCACAAAGTCGAAGATGGCAAGAAGCTTACGCCTGCCGCAGTAGCGCGCCCGCGAGATAAAGCGAGCCGCAGACCAGCACGCGGGCGGGTGCGGCGGCCGCTTCGGCGGCCAACTGGCTGAGTGCCTCGGCCACCGTGCCGCCGGCACGCGCCGCGCCGCCCGAGGCCAGGATTACATCCTCCACCGACAGCGCCAGATGCTGCTCGGGCTCGGCCACTGCCCAGACGGAGGCGGCGAAAGGCAGGATGGGTTTCAGGAATTCGGCCGCGTCCTTGCCCTGCTTCATGCCGATGACGAGATGCAGCGGGCGATCCGCCCAGCCTGTCAAATGCTGTGCCAAAGCGGCGCCGGCGCCGGGGTTATGCGCGCCGTCCAGCCAAAGCTCCCAATCGGTCGGCAGCAAGGAGGCCAGGGGGCCGCCCAGTCTCTGCATGCGCCCGGCCCATTCGGCCCGCGCCAGCCCTGTGGCGAAGGCGCGGTCGGGGATCATCAGGCCGGAGGCGCGCAGGGCGGCCACCGCGATGCCGGCATTGTCGTATTGATGCGGCCCAACCAGAGACGGAAAAGGCAGCGCCAGGCTGCCATGGGTATCGGTGAAGTCTAGCCCGTCCGCCGTGGGCGCGATATGCCAATCCTCGCCACGAGCCGCAAAGGGCGCGCCGCGCTCGGCCGCGATACGGGTGAAGACCGCCAGCACCTCCGGCTTCTGCACGCCCGTCACCACCGGCACGCCCGGCTTGATGATGCCGGCCTTTTCGGCGGCGATGCCGGTCAGGCTGTCGCCCAGGAAATCCCGATGGTCGATGGAGATCGAGGTGATGGCGCAGGCCGCCGGACGGTCCACGACATTGGTGGCGTCGCCGCGTCCGCCCAGGCCCACTTCCAGGATGCAGAGATCGGCCGGGTCTTCGGCGAAGAGCACGAAAGCGGCAGCGGTAATGACCTCGAAGACGGTGATCGGCGCACCGTCATTGGCGCGCTCCACCAGTTCCAGCGTATCGGCCAGGCGGCGATGCGAAACCAGCCCATCCGCCAAGCGGATGCGTTCGTTGAAATCGACCAGATGCGGCGAGGTATAGACCTGAACCCGCAAACCGGCCGCTTCGGCGATGGCGCGGGCGAAGGCGCAGGTACTGCCCTTGCCGTTGGTGCCCGCGACATGCAGCACAGGCGCCAGTTTCTGGTGCGGATCGCCAAGCTTGCCCAGCAGGGTGAGCAAGCGCCCCATATCGAGGTCGATCGCACGCGGATAGAGGCTGAGCAGCCGCTCCAGAATGCCGTCGACGCGCGGATCCTGGCTCCGTTCCCGCTCGCGAATGGCGAGGCCGGCCATCGTTTCTGCGCCCCTTAGGCGGCGAGGTCGGATGAGGTCGGCGGCACAGGGACGTCCACCGGCACCGGCGGCAGCAGCAGGCTGGCCACGCGGATCAGCGTGTCGCGCAGATCCGCGCGGCGCGAAATCATGTCGATGATGCCGTGGTCATACAGATATTCCGAGCGCTGGAACCCGTCCGGCAGCTTTTCGCGCACCGTCTGTTCGATCACGCGCGCACCGGCAAAGCCGATCATGGCACCCGGCTCGGCGATCTGGATATCGCCCAGCATGGCGAAGCTGGCGGTCACGCCGCCGGTCGTCGGGTCGGACAGAACGACGATATAGGGAAGCCCCGCTTCCTTCACCATCTGTGCCGCGATGGTGGTGCGCGGCATCTGCATCAGGCTGATGGCGCCTTCCATCATGCGCGCGCCGCCCGAGGCGGTGTACATGATGAACGGCGCCTTTTGCAGCACCGCCAGCTTGGCGGCGGCGACGATGCCTTCACCGACGGCGGCACCCATGGAGCCACCGAGGAAGCCGAATTCCATGGCCGCCACGACCGCCTTGCGGCCACCGAGAAGACCATGGCCGACGACGATCGCGTCATCCAGCTTGGTCTTGTCGCGGGCGTCCTTCAGCTTGTCCGTATAGCGCTTCTGGTCGCGGAAGCGCAGCGGATCCTGCGGCACGCGCGGCGTGTCGATCTGCGTGAATTGGCCGTCGTCGAAGGTCCAGGCCAGGCGTTCCTTGGCCGAGGCGCGCATATGATGGCCGCAATGCGGGCAGACCTTCAGATTGGTTTCCAGATCGCGCTGGAAGATCATCTGCTGGCAGGCCGGGCATTGGTGCCAGAGATTGTCCGGCACTTCCTTGCGGCCGAGCAGGGTACGGATCTTGGGGCGGACGATATCGGTGAGCCAGCTCATCTGCGGTCTCTCAACTCCATAACGGTGAAGGGCTGGGTCAGGCCGCCACGCGGACGCCGCGCACGGCCTCCGCCAAGGCGCGGACCTGATCCAGCACGGCATCGACCGTGCCGGGAAGGGCTCGTCCGTCCTCATCGAGGGTGCGGGCGAGGGTATCGATCAAGGCGGAAGCAACGATGGCGGCATCCGCGATTTCGGTCGCATTGGCCGCCTGTTCGGGGGTGCGGATGCCGAAGCCGATGGCGATCGGCAGATCGGTGAATTTCCGCACGCGCGGGATGGCAGCGGACAGGTCGGCGGAGCTCGCCGTGCGCGTGCCGGTGATGCCGGCGATGCTGACGTAATAGACGAAGCCGGAACTGCCTTCGAGAACATAGGGCAGCCGGCTCTCGTCGGTCGTCGGCGCCACCAGCCGGATGATGTCGATTCCCTGGGCTGCCGCATGCGGGGCCAGCAGATCGGCTTCCTCGGGCGGCAGGTCGACCGCGATCAGCCCGTCGACACCGGCGGCCGCAGCGTCCTGGCAGAAGGCCTCGGGACCGTAAGCCACGATCGGGTTTAGATAGCCCATCAGCACGATCGGCGTACGGTCATCCGCCTCGCGGAAGCGGCGCACCATGGCCAGCGTGCCTTTGAGAGTTGCGCCGGCCTTCAGGCCGCGCTGGCCGGCCAGCTGAATGATGGGGCCGTCGGCCATCGGGTCGGTGAAGGGCATGCCGATTTCGATCAGATCGGCACCGGCCGCCGGCATCCCGGCCAGAATCGCCTGGCTGGTTTCCAGATCGGGGTCGAAGGCTTCCAGGAAGGGGATAAGCGCGCCGCGCCCTTCCTTCTTCAGGCTGGCGAAACGTGCGGCAATCCGGCTCACAGCGTGACCCCCGTATGGGCGGCGACCGTGAAGATGTCCTTGTCGCCGCGGCCGCTGAGATTGACGAGGATGATCTGGTCGCGTCCCAGCGTCGGCGCCAGCTTGGTGACATGGGCCAAAGCATGAGCGCTTTCCAGCGCTGGGATGATGCCTTCGACGCGGCACAGAAGCTGGAAGGCTTCCAGCGCCTCGTCGTCATTGATCGGCACGTATTCGACGCGGCCATTCTCGAACAGAAAGGAATGTTCCGGCCCAAGGCCCGGATAGTCCAGGCCAGCGCTGATGGAATGCGCTTCCTGAATCTGGCCGTCGTCGTTCTGCAGCAGATAGGTCAGGTTGCCATGCAGCACGCCCGGCTTCCCGCGCGCCAGGCTGGCGGCGGTCTTGTCGGTATCGATGCCGTGACCGCCGGCTTCGACGCCGATCAGCTTCACGGCCTCGTCCAGGAAGGGATGGAACAGGCCGATGGCGTTCGACCCGCCGCCGACGCAGGCGATGGCGACATCCGGCAGGCGGCCTTCGGCCTCCATCAGCTGGGCCTTCGCCTCATTGCCGATCACGCATTGGAAATCGCGCACCATGGCGGGGAAGGGATGCGGGCCGGCGGCGGTGCCGATGAGGTAATAGGTGTCGTGCACGTTGGTCACCCAGTCGCGCAGCGCCTCGTTCATCGCATCCTTCAGCGTGCCGGCCCCGGCTTCGACCGGGCGGACCTCGGCGCCGAGCAGCTTCATGCGGAAGACATTGGGCTTCTGCCGCTCGACGTCGGTGGCACCCATATAAATGACGCAGGGCAGGCCAAACAGCGCGCAGACGGTGGCCGTCGCCACGCCATGCTGGCCGGCGCCGGTCTCGGCGATGATGCGCGTCTTGCCCATGCGGCGGGCCAGCAGAATCTGGCCCATGCAGGAATTGATCTTATGCGCGCCGGTGTGGTTCAGGTCTTCGCGCTTCAAATAAATCTTCGCGCCGCCCAGATGCTCCGTCAGGCGCTCGGCATACCAAAGGGCGCTGGGGCGGCCGACATAGTTCTTCAGGTAGCCGTCAAGCTCGGCATGGAACTCGGCATCATCCTTGATTTCGAGATAGGCGCGCTCAACCTCGCGGATGACGGGCATCAGCGTCTCGGCCACGAAGCGCCCGCCGAACTGGCCGAACCGGCCACGATCATCGGGGTAATTGCGCAGGCTGTTCTGGCCGCCGGCTATGCCTGAAGAGAAATGCTGGTTCACGAGACCCCCTGACCGGTGCTCTCATACTCCGCAGGCTTGCCGGCCGAAAGGCCGCGACCCGCGTTTCGTGACGCCGTTATGAAATTCCTGATGCGCGCCAAATCCTTAATGCCAGGGCTGCTTTCGACGCCGGAGGAGACGTCCACCGCTGTCGCACCGGACGCGATGATGGCCTCGCCGACGTTTTCGGGCGTCAGCCCGCCCGCCAGCAGCCAGGGCAGGGACGGTGTCCAGCCGGCGAGGATCGACCAATCGAGCGCCGTTGCATTGCCGCCCGGCCGGTCCGCGCCCGGTGGCGGCTTGCTTTCGATCATCAGCGCGTCCAGCCCCACGCCGGCCGCCTCGGCGGCGGCAAGTTCCTCGCGGGCTGAGATGCCGCGCGCCAGCCAGACCGGCCGGCCGAAGCGGGCGCGCACAGCCTGCGCCAGATCCGGCGTGCCATAGATCTGGAAGATATCCAGCGGCATCGACTCCAGGACTTCGGCGATCTGATCCAGTTCGGGTTTCACGAACAGGCCCACGGCCGGTGGCCCGTCGGGCCGCACGGCGCGGATGACAGCCGCCTGGGCTGGCGTCACGAAACGCGGGGAACGCGGAAAGAAGACGAAGCCCGTGTAATCCGCGCCGGCCTCGACTGCCGCCTCATAGGCGGTGGCATCGTTCAGGCCGCAGATTTTGACTTTCATGACGATCCGCCAGTCGCCAGATCGGCGGCAATGGCGGCGGCAGCGCCGGCCGGGTCGGCAGCGCCCGTAATCGGCCGGCCGATAACCAGCCAATCGGCGCCGGCGCTCATCGCCTCGCGCGGTGTCAGCGTGCGCGCCTGATCGCCGATATCGGCACCCAGGGGACGGATGCCCGGCACGACCAGCAAAGGCTCCGGCCCGATTTCGGCGCGAAGCATGGCGACTTCCTGGGGGCTGCACACCAGCCCGTCCGCGCCGGATTTCAGCGCCATCCTGGCGAGGCGCAGAACCTGCGCCGCCGGACTGTCCGCGACTCCGGTCTCAGCCAAAGCCTCGGCCGAAAGGCTGGTCAGAACGGTGACGGCCAGCAGTTTGGGCCGGGCCGGGCCGGCGGCCTCGGCGGCGTTGCGCGCGGCGGCGATCATGGCCGAACCGCCGCCGGCATGAAGCGTCAGCATCGCGGCGCTCAGCGGCAGCACGGCCTTCACCCCGCCCGCGACAGTATTGGGGATGTCATGCAGCTTGAGGTCGAGGAAGACCGGCCGGTCGGTCACGGCGCGCACGCCGGACTGCCCATGGGCAAGATAGAAGGCGAGGCCGAGTTTCAGCAGGCCGACATGATCGCCCAATTGCGCGGACCACTGCTTGGCCGTGGCGAGATCCGTCGTGTCGATGGCCGCGATGATCGGGTTGGCGGGTTTGGTCATGGTCTTTAGGCCTCAGGCGGGGGCAGGGGAGCGGAAACGGTTCCGGCCATAACGGGGGTACGAGCCGGCGGCATCATGGTCACCGGCATAATAGGGGGCGCGTGTCGCAGCTCGGCCTCGGCCAGTTGCGCCTGTAGGCGGCGCACCTGCGCCTCCGCCCGGCGCGCGCGGCGACCGAGACCCAAATGGTCCAGCCAGACGATCAAAGCGCCCAGCAAAAAGGCGAGGGCCATACCGATGAGGATAGCGACCGACAGCGGCAGGCTTGCCGCGTAATCGGTGGGCCAGAAGCCGAGCGTCACTGTTTCCCGGTTCGACAGGCCGAACACGATGAGGATCAGGACGAGGATGAGAGCGGGGATCAAGCGGAGCATGGCGGGAGTGTAAGCGATCAGCGCGGATGGGGGAAATATGCGCGGCTCACACTCTCACGATAAAGGCGAACCGCAGTCAGTGGTGGCGAATCCACCATTGAGCAACAATAGCCACCGCACTGAGTGCGAGCGGAAGAACCCAAGCAACGGTGTCAACCGACATTTAATCGACGAGCCTCCCTGGGAACGCTTGTGCGACAATATGCAACCATACGCCGAAAAAGCACCAGCAGGCGACCACAAAAACAAGATGCCATCTATAGGGATCTGGGGAACGATGCTCAGTAATACCAACCCCGGGCACGACGAAGGCGGCGACGACGGCGCTGACCGCCAATGAGTTGAAAAAGCTCGCAGCGAGCTTCAGCTTTTCATTGCGCGCCGTTTTGCCCAAAGGGCGTTGGCGCGTCATGGCGCAGATTACTCGCCCTTGCCGCCGGGAATCGGGCCGCGATTGACCCGGCTGCGGAGTTCCTTGCCGGCCTTGAAGAAGGGCACGACTTTCTCATCCACCGCGACCGCTTCACCGGTACGCGGATTGCGGCCCGTGCGGGCCACCCGCTGCTTGACCGTGAAGGCCCCGAAGCCGCGCAGTTCCACCCGTTCCCCCCGGGCCAGCGCCACGCTGATCTGGTCGAAAATGGTGCCGACGATGGTTTCCACATCCTTGGCGGTCAGGTGCTGATTGGCTTCAGCGAGTGCGGCGATCAGCTCAGACTTCGTCATGCGGCTGGCCTTCACCCTTTTCTCAGCGGAACGCTATCAGGTTACGCGCCAAGACGAGGTCGCGATGCCGACCCGTTGTCCAAGGCGCGTCAGTCGATGGAAGGCTGCCAGAGTGCCAAGGCGCCGTCAAGCGGAACTGTCTGGGAAAACAAGAGATTAGCCAGTCCGTTCAGCCGAAATCCCAAAAACGAGACCCCTGTCTTTCGCGCGTGCACATCACGCGTCGGCAGGTCCGTCGGAATTTTTTTGGCTGAGGCCAACCAGGCTCGGGCGTCATCCTCCCCACCGATCTGATCGACAAGGTGCAAGCCGATCGCTTGCCGCCCGGTATAGGCGCGGCCGTCGGCCAGCTTTTTCACGTCATCGAAGCTCATATGGCGGCCCGTGGCGACCATGCCGACGAATTGGTCATACAGGTCCATGAGCAGGGATTGCAGCGCCACATGGCCGGCCGGTGTCATCGGCGCGGAATAGCTCGGCTGGCCTTTCAGCGGGCCGGAGACCAGGGTCTGCACATCGATCCCGAGCTTATCCAGGAGGCCGGAAAATTCCGGCGCTTCCATGATGACGCCGATGGAACCCGTGATGGTCGATTGCCGCGCAAAGATGCGGGCGGCCGGCACGGCGATCATATAGCCGGCCGAGGCCGCTGTACCGCCCATGACGGTCACGACCGGCTTCACGGCCGCCACTTTCGCGACGGCATCGTGCAGTGCCTCACCGCCGGCGACCGACCCGCCCGGGCTGTCGATCTCCACCATCAGCGCCGCGACATCGGGGTCAGCGGCGAGGGCGGAGACAGCCCGCACCCGCTTCTCGTCGTCGGTGATGATGCCGGTCACATGCAGCACGGCGACATAGCGGCTGCCCGGCAGCGGAAAGCCGATGCGGCCGACGACCGCGATGGCCGCCAGGACCACGGCCAGCACCGCGACGACGCGCCAGGTGATCAGCCGCCGCTTGAGCCGGCGCCGGTCGAGAATGAGGTCGGTTTCAAGGCTCATGCAGGGATTTGTCCAAACCAAAAGAAAAGGCCGTGGGCAGCGCTTTCGCGCCACCCACGGCCCCTTTTACCCAGGCCGTGAGGCCGAGGTCGAGAGATCAGTCGGTCTGCTGGTTACGGCGACGGATCGCCGCACCCAGGATGTCACCCAGCGAGGCACCGGAGTCGGCGGAGCCGAAGTCCTGAATGGCCTGCTTGTCTTCGTCCATTTCCTTGCCACGGATGGTGAGCGCGAGCTTGCGGGCAGCGCGGTCCACCGAGATGATCTTGGCATCGACCTTTTCGCCGACGGCGAAGCGGTCGGGGCGCTGATCACCCTTGTCGCGGGCGAGTTCGGCGCGGCGGATGAAGCCGGTGAGGACTTCGTCAACCGAGACTTCGACGCCATTGGCCTGCACGGCCGTCACGACGCAGGTCACGATATCGCCCTTGTGGACGCGATCGAACACGCCGGCCGCCGGATCATCACGCAGCTGCTTGATGCCGAGGCTGATGCGCTCCTTCTCGACATCGACGTCGAGAACCTTCGCCTTGATGACGTCGCCCTTGTTGTAGCGGGTGATCGCCTGCTCGCCGGCTTCGTCCCAGGACAGGTCGGACATGTGGGCCATGCCGTCGATATCCGCGGTGATCGCGATGAAGAGGCCGAATTCCGTGATGTTGCGGATTTCGCCTTCGATCTCGGTGCCGACCGGATGCTCTTCGACGAACTGCTCCCACGGGTTGCGCTGAACCTGCTTGAGGCCGAGGGAGATGCGGCGCTTGGACGCATCGACATCGAGCACCAGAACATCGACTTCCTGGCTGGTGGCGACGATCTTGCCCGGATGGACGTTCTTCTTCGTCCAGGACATTTCGGAAACGTGCACCAGACCTTCGACGCCCGGCTCCAGCTCCACGAAGGCGCCGTAGTCGGTGATGTTGGTGACGCGGCCGGTGAACTTCGCACCCGGCGGATACTTCGCGGCCACACCTTCCCACGGATCAATCTCAAGCTGCTTCATGCCGAGGCTGATGCGCTGCGTGTCCTGGTTGAAGCGGATGACCTGCACCTTGACGGGCTGGCCGATCTGGAGCGCTTCGGACGGGTGGTTGATGCGGCGCCAGGCGATGTCGGTGACATGCAGGAGGCCATCGACGCCACCCAGATCCACGAAAGCGCCGTAATCGGTGATGTTCTTCACAACGCCGTCCAGGATCATGCCTTCCTTGAGGCCTTGGATCAGCTCGCTGCGCTGCTCCGCACGGGTCTCTTCGAGGACAGCACGGCGGGAGACGACGATGTTGCCGCGTGCGCGGTCCATCTTCAGGATCTGGAAGGGCTGCGGCGTGCCCATCAGTGGGCCGACGTCGCGCACGGGGCGGATATCGACCTGGCTGCCCGGCAGGAAGGCCACGGCGCCGCCGAGGTCGACGGTGAAGCCACCCTTGACGCGGCTGTAGATCGTGCCGTTCACGCGCTGGTTGGCGGCATGAGCCTTCTCAAGGTTGGTCCAGGACTCCTCGCGGCGGGCCTTTTCACGCGACAGCACGATGGAACCGTCACGGTCCTCGTAGCGTTCGACATAAAGCTCGACGACATCGCCGATGGCGACTTCCGGCTTCTGGCCCGGCGGGCCGAATTCCTTCAGAGGAACGCGGCCTTCGCTCTTCAGGCCGACATCGACGATGACGGCATCGTCGGTGACGCGGAGCACGCGGCCGGAAACGACGGAACCGTCGAAGCCGGTGTCGCGGCCGAGGGTCTCGTCAAGAAGGGACGCAAAATCCTCCTCCGCGGACATATCGCGTGGGCGGAGGTCGGAACTGGCTGACATGTGGCTGTTTCTGTCCTTGATCAGATAGCGCGACACCAGGGGGAGCCGCACAGGGTCTGCGCATCGGGGCCTGAAGGGACGATCCCCGGCCGACACGGCTTGCCCGCTTGTCGCGCGGGCCGGTTAAAAGAGCGAACCGCCTGCGTATCAACACAACGCATGAGGTTTGGGCGGAGACATACGCCGAGTTGGCTATGAGTCAAGCAAAAGCCACGCGACGGGTGGCGCATCGCCGTTGCAACGATTGCTTGGCCGCGGGCTGAGCTCTCAGACTCCCAGTTTCCAGCGGATGATCGCTTCCGCCCGGGCCAAGGCGCCGTCGGCGTCGAGATCGCTGGTATCCAGGATCGCGGCATCCTCTGCGGGGCGCAGGGGTGCCGCCGTCCGTGTGCGGTCGGCCTCGTCCCGCGCGGCCATTTCCGCACGGATCGTCTCGAAATCGGGCACCGCGCCGCCGCGCGAGACCAGTTCCTGGTAGCGGCGCTGCGCGCGGACATCGAGCCCCGCCGTCACGAAGAGTTTGACCGGCGCATCCGGCAGCACCACGGTTCCGATATCGCGCCCGTCCAGAACGGCGCCGCCTTGAGCAAAGCGACGTTGAAAATCCAGCAGGGCCGCGCGTACGCCGGGCACCGATGCAACCTTCGCGGCGGCGGCATCGGCCACGGGGCCGCGCAGGTCCGCACGACTGAGATCCTCCGGGACGAGCGCCACAGCGGCATCCGTTGCTGCTGCGGCGTCGGCGGGGTCAGCGCCCGCGTCCAGCACACGGCGGCCGACCGCACGATACAGCAAGCCGGTATCGAGATGCGGGACGCCCAGCACCACGGCCAGACGCTTCGCCAAAGTTCCCTTGCCCGAGGCCGCCGGCCCGTCGATCGCGACCGTCAGCGGCCGTTCGGCGGGGTCATGCATCGCGCCGCTCATGCCGCGCCGATATCCGCGCCGAGGCCGTGCATGAGTTCGACGAATTTCGGGAAGCTGGTTTCGATGAAAGCCGCGTCGTCCACGGTGACCGGCGCCTGGGTCGCGAGGCCGAGGACGAGGGCGGACATGGCGATGCGATGATCCATATGCGTCTCCACCGTGCCGCCGCCGGCGGGTGCCGCGCCACCGCTGCCGTGGATGATCAGATCATCGCCCTCGATCTCGACCGTGATGCCGTTGACGGTCAGCAGTGCCGCCGTTGCCGCCAGCCGGTCGCTTTCCTTGACCCGCAGTTCGGACAGGCCAAGGAAGCGGCTGGTGCCATGGGCGAAAGCGGCCGCGACGGCCAGGACCGGGAATTCGTCGACCATGCTGGGCACGCGGCTGCGCGGCACCTCGACCGCCTGAAGCGGCCCGGCGCGTAGGATGAGATCGCCTACCGGTTCGCCGCCTTCGATACGTTCATTCGCAATCGTGAGGTCCGCGCCCATGTCCTGCAAGGTCGTGAACAGGCCCGTGCGCAGCGGGTTGAGGCCGATATTCTCGATGGTGACGGCGGAGCCCGGCACGATCAGGGCGGCGACGATGGGGAAGGCGGCCGAGGACGGGTCACCCGGCACCACGATATCGGCGGCCGTCAGGCTGGGCTTGCCCTGCAACCGGACGACGCGGCCATGGCCCTGCACCTCGACCGCGACGGTCGCGCCGAAATGACGGAGCATGTTTTCCGTATGGTCGCGCGTCGCTTCCGGCTCTTCCACCACCGTCTCGCCCTCGGCATTGAGGCCGGCGAGGAGGATCGCCGACTTCACTTGGGCGGAGGCCACCGGCAGGCGGTAGTGCAGCGGCGAGGGCGTTGCCGTGCCTTCGATCGCCAGCGGCAGGCGTCCGCCGGCGCGACTCGCGAACCGAGCGCCGGTGCCGGACAGCGGGTCGGTGACGCGCTTCATGGGGCGGCTGCGCAGGCTGCCGTCCCCGGTCAGCACCGCGAAAATCGGATGGCTGGCCAGAATGCCGCAAATCAGCCGCGCGGCCGTGCCGGAATTGCCCATATCGAGCACATCCTTCGGCTCCTGCAATTTGCCGCGCCCTTGCCCGCGAACATGCCAATGGCCGTTGCCCAACTGCGTGACCTCGGCGCCCAGCGCCCGCATGGCGTCCGCCGTGCGGAGCACATCCTCGCCCTCCAGCAGGCCGGTGATGCGAGTCTCGCCTTCGGCCAGCGCCCCGAACATCAGCGCGCGGTGGCTGATGGACTTGTCGCCTGGCACGCGGATCCGGCCCGTCAGAGCGCTCTGTCCCCGCCGGCTTGTCAGGGGGCGTGCCGCGATAGGGGCGGTTTTTGCGGAATGATCCATTAGCTTCTCTTGACGCGAATAAGGCACATGCGAGGAGATGGGGTTTGACAGCGGCGTCTGAGGATGGCAAGGCCGCCCCCTTTCCGAACACGGCTAATCCCCTGACGAGGCTCCCGATGGTCAAGCCTGAACTAGGCGCAAAGCGCACGTGCGTCTCCTGCGGGACGCGCTTCTACGATCTGGGCAAGGCGACGCCCACCTGCCCGAAATGCGGCACCGAACAGCCGCCCGAGCAGCCGCGCCTGAAGCGTGGCGGCACGCCGGTCGATGACCGCCGTCTGAAGAAGCCGGTTCCGGCTGCCCGTGAGGAAGAGGGCGACGTCGAAGCCGTCGAGGTCGAGGAAATCGCCGAGGACGATGACGTGCTCGACGAGAGCGCCGACCTGGACGACGATGATGACGCGATCGAGACTGAGATCGAGGTCGAGAAGGACACGGACGAGCGCGACCAGTAAGGTCGGCTTTCCCTCCGCCCCGCCGGTTCGCCGCGCGGGGCGGAGCCTTTTCAAGGTCTCGCCTTGTTGCCCTATCGGCTAGGCATCTCCCTATTTGGCGATGCGGCCTCAAGCCGCTACAAAGCGCTGGCATCGGTTGTCGCGACGGCGGCCGTAGTTGTCAGGAATGGGAAACCGAGACGTGGGGCAATGTCCGAGGCAAAGCTGAAGCCTAACTTTGCCTCGGCGATGGTGTCCTTTCGCGGCATTGCCGCCGTTATCGGCATCGCCATCGTCGTCCTGATCGCCGGCTGCATCCTCGTCCTGTTCGAAGGGCGGGCCGACCTCATCTATCGCGCCAATATGATGGCCGAGAATATTCTCGTCCTGGCCGAGCAGACCGTTCAGATTGAGGTCAGCCGCTACGATATCCGTCTGCAGGACATTGCCTCAACGCTGGCGTCGTCGTCGGTGCAGGACGGCATGCTGCCGGGTGTGGACAATCTTTTCGGTGGCATCGCCGAGCGCGAAAGTGCCGGTGACATTATTGTCGTCAATGCCGCTGGGCAGGTTCTGATGAGCTCGCGCCCGGAACTGACCAGCAAATACCTCGGCGTGCTCCCGACCGTCGTATCCAGCGCGCGCTTTGGCGCCAACGGGCTGGGTATCAGCAGCGTCGTCAAAGCCCGGGCGCGTGAGCCCGAGGTGGCGCTGATCCGGCGGGTGCAGGATCAGCGGTCGAACCAAACTGTCGACGTTATCGCGATGCTGCCGATGTCCTGGATTCAAGGTGTCTTCAGCCAGATCAAGCTTGGCAATCACGGCATCATCGGGCTGGTCGACGCCAACCATATCCTGCTGGCCCGCAAGCCCTTGGTCGCGGAAAAGATTTGTGCGGTCGTGCCGGTACCGCCTGCGCTTGAGCAGGAACCCAATGGCGGCATTTACCGGGAATCACGCAAATCGGTGATCGACGGCCACTTCAGGCTTGTTACCGCAAGCCGCGTCGGCGATTTGCCGCTTTACGTTTTCGTTGGCCTGTCCAAGCAGGATATTTTTCTCGGCTGGAACAACCGCGCTTTGGTGCTGCTGGCTTCGGTCGGCGTTCTGGCGGTGATCGTGGTGGCATTGATGCTCGCCGTTATCCAGCAGTTGCGAAGCAAACTGCTGCAGGACCGGCAGCTGCATGAATTGAATCTGCAATTGCAGGAACTGGCGCGCACGGATCCGCTGACCGGATTGCTGAACCGGCGTGGTTTCGACGAAAGCATCGCGCGGGAATGGCGGCGCTGCCGGCGTTCGGCCAAGCCCATCGCGCTGCTGATGATCGATGCCGATTATTTCAAGCAATATAACGACCACTACGGGCACCAGTCCGGCGACAACGTTCTGCGGATGCTGTCGCGCTGCATCGAAGAAACCATACGCAGGCCCGGCGATATCGCTGCCCGCTATGGCGGTGAGGAATTCGCGGTCGTGTTGCCGGATACGCATCGCGAAGGCGCGGTCATGATTGCCGAGACAATCCGGACGAAGCTGTCGGTTCTGGCGCTCGCGCATGCCCCGCGGAACGACATCGTCACCATCAGCGTAGGGTTGGCCTATGCCGAGGCCGGCGAGATCGAAAGCGTCGAGGCGCTGGTCGCGCAGGCCGATGCCGCGCTGTATCGCAGCAAGGCCGCCGGCCGCAATCGCGTTACCCTGGCCTGATCCTGGCCTGATCCTGGCCTGTCCGCAGGCGGCGGCACGCGGACCCCGCCGCCGTCAGGCGGCCGCTGTTTCGGGAACCTCGCCGCCCCTGGGGCCCCAGAAAATCACCCAGGTCGCGAAATCGTCGCTCATGTCCAGAAAGAAATGCGGGTTGCCGGCCGGCACGAAGAGCACGTCGCCGGTTTCGGCCGGCATGACGGTGCCGTTATGGTCGAACCGCGCCCGGCCGCTGACGACGACGTAAAGCTCGTCCTGCGCATGGGGTGACTGACGGTCCGTGCCACGTGGGGCGAAGATTTCAACCGACATGGTGCCGTGGCGGAAGGCATCAGCAAAAGGCACGCCTTCCGGCCAGATGGCATCCGGCGGCCCCGGCAGGCGGGCAAGGTGTGCGCTCAAAGAAGCCCTTAGCGTCTCAGCCATGACCGCCTCCCTGTCTGCCTGGGGATAATGTTACGCCGCGCGGGACAGGCCGCCCTGGCGTTCGATGAAAGCCGCGATATCGGCCACGCCCTGGCCCGCGCGGATATTGGTGAAGACGAAGGGCCGCTCGCCGCGCATCTTCCGCGAGTCTCTGTCCATCACATCCAGGCTGGCGCCGACATGGGGCGCCAGATCAATCTTGTTGATGACAAGAAGATCGCTGCGCGTGATGCCCGGGCCGCCCTTGCGGGGGATCTTGTCGCCGGCCGAAACGTCGATGACATAGATGGTGATGTCCGCAAGCTCGGGGCTGAAGGTGGCTGCCAGATTGTCGCCGCCGCTTTCGATCAGGATCACGTCAAGGCCGGGGAAGCGTTTGTTGAGATCGGCGACGCCGGCGAGATTGATGCTGGCATCCTCGCGGATGGCGGTATGCGGGCAGCCGCCGGTCTCGATGCCCAGGATGCGGTCAGGCGTCAGGCTGCCGGCGCGGGTCAGAAACTCCGCGTCTTCCTTGGTGTAGATGTCATTGGTGATAGCCGCGATGTTGTAGGCCTCGCGCAAAGTCTTGCAGAGCGCATCCATGAGCGCGGTCTTGCCGGTGCCGACCGGGCCGCCGATGCCCACGCGAAGCGGGCCGTGGGGTGAAGAACTCATGTGCGGAACAACCTCGTATATTGCGTTTCGTGATGCATGGCGGCGAGGTCAGCGCGGATGGCGCTGCTGCCGATATCGTCCAATGTCAGGTCGCGGCTTTCATCGCAGACCGCGACGAGGACGGGCTCAAGGGCTGCCAGGATGCGCAGTCCCGCCTGCTGGCCCAGCGGAATGATGCGCACGGCGGAGGAGACCATATTGGCCGCGAATGTGTGCAGAAAGCCTAAAGTTGCGCGGTCCTCGGCAATGCCATGCGCAGCTGCCACGGCGCCGACCGCGACCGGATAGGCGATATCGTCGCCCAGCCGCTGCAATATAGGATGTGGCCAGGCGCGTGCGGCGGCGAGGAAGGCATTGCCCTGGGCTGTCGTCTCCAGCAGTCGCTCGCGGCAGCCGGGCAGGGCAGCGGCCAGGTCCGCGATCTCGGCCAGCGCGGCGGCGTCACCCGCCGCGCGATGGGCGTGGCGCAGCAGAATAGCATCCGTGCGCCCGCTGCCTTGTTCCAGGATATCGACGATCCAGCCGACGATGCCGGCGGTGGATTTCGCATCGCCCGTTTCCACGGCCCATTCGATGCCGTGGCTATAAGCGAAGCCACCCGTGGGGAAGGCCGGCGACAGCCAGGTCAACAGCTTCAGAAAGCCGTCGTCGCTGAGGGACGCCTCAGTCATGGTGGTGGTGGTCATCGTCGTCATGATGGTGGTGATGATGGCCGCCGCCGGTGCCGGGCGCATAGGCACCCGATTCCGGGTCGAAAGGCGCTTCGTTTTCCTCGGCATGGCCGCCGAGCAGTTCGACCATTTCGGCAATGACGTGATCGTAGCGGATGCGGATTTCGCCGGGCAGGAACTGCACGGGCAGATGCCGGTTGCCCAGGTGCCAGGCGATGCGCATCAGCGCGTCCTCGTCATGGGCGTGGATATCCAGCACGCGTTCCGGCATGGCCTGCACGGCCAGAATGCGGCCGTCTTCCAGGCGCAACCCATCGCCATGCTTCAAGGCCACGGCCTGCGGCAGGTCCAGCAGGCATTCCGCGCCCGAGACGGTCTTGAGCAGAAAGCGGCGGCGATGCCGATGGTCATGGTCCAGCAGCACGGCATCCGCCGCTTGGTCCTTCGCCCAGCTTCCTGCCGCCAGATATTCAGTCGCGCGCATATTTACTCTTTCCAGCCACCGTCAAAGGTCGCGTCACCCGCGGGCTTGTCCCGCGGGTCTACCCGCTGCGGCGCCCTGACGTCGTGCAAGCGCCCGAGCGGGTGGATCCCCGGCACAAGGCCGGGGATGACAGTAGGGAGGGCAGGGCGGTGTGCCCTCATCAAAACAGGAAATACCGCTGCGCCATGGGCAGCACGGTTGCCGGTTCGCAGGTCAACAGCACGCCGTCGGCCCGCACTTCATAGGTTTCCGGGTCAACCTCGATATTCGGCGTCGCATCGTTATGCACCATGCTGGCTTTGCCGATGCCGCCGCGCGTGTTGCTGACGGCGACAAGCTCGCGCGACAGGCCAAGGTTGCGGCCGATATCGGCGTCGATCGCGGCACCCGAGACGAAGAGCACGGAGGACAGCGTCAGGCTGCGTCCGAAACTGCCGAACATCGGCCGTGAATGGATCGGCTGCGGCGTCGGGATGGAAGCATTCGGGTCACCCATCATCGCGGTCGCGATGGTGCCGGATTTCAGCACCATATCCGGCTTCACGCCGAAAAAGGCCGGATTCCACAGCACGAGGTCAGCCAGCTTGCCGAGTTCGATGGAGCCGATATGCTCGGAAATGCCATGCGCGATGGCCGGGTTGATGGTGTATTTCGCGATATAGCGCTTCACCCGGTTGTTGTCGGCCGGGCCGTCGCCCGCCAGCGATCCGCGCTGCACCTTCATCTTATGCGCCGTCTGCCATGTGCGGGTGATCACCTCGCCCACGCGGCCCATGGCCTGGCTGTCGGAACTGATGATCGAGAAGGCGCCGAGGTCATGCAGGATGTCTTCGGCGGCGATCGTCTCGCGCCGGATGCGGCTTTCCGCGAAGGCGATATCTTCGGGGATTTCCGGGTCCAGGTGATGACACACCATCAGCATGTCCAGATGCTCGTCCAGCGTATTGCGCGTATACGGGCGCGTCGGGTTGGTGCTGGACGGAATGACGTTCGGCAGGCCGGCGACGCGGATGATATCCGGCGCATGGCCGCCGCCCGCGCCCTCGGTATGATAGGCGTGGATGGTGCGCCCGCCGATGGCGGCGATTGAGTCCTCCACGAAGCCGCTTTCGTTCAGCGTATCCGTATGGATCATCACCTGAACGTCGAAGCGGTCGGCAACCGTCAGGCAGTTGTCGATGGCGGCAGGCGTGGTGCCCCAATCCTCATGCAGTTTCAGGGCACAGGCCCCGGCACGGATCATCTCCTCCAGAGCTTCGGGGCGCGACGCATTGCCCTTGCCGGCGAAAGCCAGGTTCATCGGCAGGCCTTCGGCCGCCTGCAACATGCGGGCGAGATGGAAGGGGCCGGGCGTGCAGGTCGTGGCCGCCGTGCCGGTGGCCGGCCCGGTGCCGCCGCCCAGCATGGTCGTCAGGCCCGAGGTCAGCGCCTCATCCACCTGCTGCGGGCAGATGAAATGGATATGGCTGTCGAAGCCGCCGGCCGTCAAAATGCGGCCTTCGCCGGCAATGATTTCCGTTCCCGGTCCGATGATGATGGTCACACCCGGCTGCGTGTCCGGGTTGCCGGCCTTGCCGATGCCGGCGATGCGCCCGCCCTTGATGGCGACATCGGCTTTGACGATGCCCCAATGGTCGATGATCAGCGCGTTGGTGATGACGGTATCGGCGGCACCTGCGGCATTGGTGACCTGGGACTGGCCCATGCCGTCACGAATGACCTTGCCGCCACCGAATTTCACTTCCTCGCCGTAGGTGGTGAAATCCTTCTCCACTTCGACGAAAAGCTCGGTATCGGCCAGACGCACGCGGTCGCCCACCGTGGGGCCGAACATATGCGCATAGGCATGGCGGGACATACGGGCCATGGGGTCAGGCCTCCAGTTTGCCGGAGACATCGCCCCGGAAACCATAAATGACGCGGGCGCCGCGAATGGGGATCAGCGTCACCTCGCGGGATTGTCCGGGCTCAAACCGCACGGCGGTGCCGGCGGCGATATCCAGCCGATAGCCGCGCGCGGCGGCGCGGTCGAAGGCGAGGCCCGGATTGGTTTCCGCGAAATGGTAGTGGCTGCCGACCTGCACCGGGCGGTCTCCGGTATTGGCGACGGTCAGCGTGATCGGCACGGCACCGGCATTCAGCGCGATATCGCCGTCAGCCGGGATCAGTTCTCCGGGGATCATGGGCGGCTCCTTCAGCGGATCGGCTGGTGGACGGTGACGAGCTTGGTGCCGTCGGGGAAGGTCGCTTCCACCTGCACGTCATGGATCATCTCGGGGATGCCTTCCATGACCTGATCGCGGGTGATGACATGGGCGCCGGCTTCCATCAGATCGGCGACGGTGCGGCCGTCGCGCGCGCCTTCGACCACGAAATCGGTGATGAGCGCGATGGCCTCGGGATAGTTGAGCACCACGCCACGCTCCAGCCGGCGGCGCGCGACATTGGCGGCCATGGCAATGAGCAGCTTGTCTTTTTCTCTGGGCGTCAGGTTCACCTGAAACTCTCTCCCTACCTACAATTGCCAGACGCGCGGCAAGGCAGCGCCGCCCCGCAGGATATCCAGACCCGTCATCACCGCTCGGCGCAAATTGGCCCCGTCGGTGGCCAGCAGTCTCGCAAGAACAAGGCCATTCCAGGCCGAGACGCCGGCTTCCAGACTATGATCCGGCAGAAGCCCCGGGCCAAGGGCCGCGCGCAAGGGTTCCACGAAATCCCCGGCATCGGGCCGCACGGCGACGATGGTTGCCATGGCCCGCGCATCGGCGAAGGTGCTGGCCCTGCCCATAAGGGTCGCCACTTCGCCGTCCAGCCGGGTCGCGTCATGCAGGATGAGCTTGCCGCCGTGGCGGATGACGATGCGGTCACGCAGGCTGATATCCTGCACCGTCTCGCCCATCGCCTGCCGCCCGAAGATGAGGCTTTCCACGCCCAGGAAACGGGCGTCGGCGGCCATATCGACCGTCAGCGTCCGGTCCAGCTTGCAGCGGTCGAACAGGATCGTCTCCTGCGGCAGCCATTCCAGCAGCGCGCCCTCGGCGATGGTGAGGTTGGACCGGATGGTGGCGGGCGGGGAGGCGGGGCTCGCCCTGTAATAGCGCTCGGCCGCCTGGGTGGTGGTGACGAAATGGCTGCCCGGTCCGGCCTCGATGACGGCCGCCAGGTCATCCCCGCCGGTAATCCCGCCCGAAGTATTGAGCAGTACGGTCTCAGGGATGCCGCCTGGCTCAGGGCGCGGGTGCCGGGCCTTGAAACAGCCTTCCTGCCGCAGCACCGCCAGCACGGTGTCCGTGCCGCGCCGGTTGAAGGCGACGCGCAAGCGGCCATAGGCGCGCTGGGCGCGGGCGGAATAAGTGAGCTGGGCGGAATCCATGTCTCTCTGTGGCATGAACGGCGGCGGGTTCAAATCCCTGGGTCTCTCAGGGCGTTTGTGCTAATATTGCGGGATGCAGGAAGTTCCGCCCAAGATGTCGGACTTTGTGTCGGCTGAAGAAGCCGAGGCCTATGACCGCTGGTTTCGTGCCAAGGTCGAGGCCAGTCTTGCTGACACACGACCGACGGTCTCCCATGAAGAGGCTATGGCGCGCATCGAGACAATTATCGAAAAAGCCCGGCAAGCGTCCAAGCGCGGATAATGCTGCCTATTCGATGGCGAGAAGAAGCGCTGGAAGAACTCGAGCGGCTGATTTTCGAAATCGCGCAATCCAATCCAAGATCTGCCGCGCATTTGCGAGATCGTATCGTAAGCGTTGTTCTGCCTTTATCGAAGCATCCTTACCTCTATAGAACGGGTCGCGTTCCCGGAACGCGCGAATTGGTCGCGCATCCAAACTATATTGTCGTATATAAAATTCAGCCTCATCATATTGAAATAATTTCGGTAATTCACGCGCGACGGCGCTATCCCTGACTAACCTCACACCGACAGATGCTTGCGCACTTCGGTCTCATCCAGGCTGTCGCGCGCGCCTGCCACGACGATGGACCCGCGATCCATCACCGCCAGCGTCTGCGCCAGTTCATGGGCGAAATCGTAATATTGCTCCACCAGCAGGATCGCCATGGTGCCGCGACTGCGCAGCAGAGAAATGACGCGGCCGATATCCTTGATGATGCTGGGTTGAATACCCTCGGTCGGCTCATCCAGCACCAGCAGGCGCGGGCGCATGACAAGCGCGCGGCCGATGGCGAGCTGCTGCTGCTGGCCGCCTGACAGATCACCGCCGCGCCGGCCCATCATGCTTTTCAGGATCGGGAAGAGTTCGAAAATCTCTTCCGGAATTTTTCTTTCGCGGCGGGGTAGGACGGCGAAACCCGTTTCCAGGTTTTCCCGCACGGTGAGAAGAGGGAAGATGTCGCGGCCCTGCGGCACCCAGGCGATGCCGCGCTTGGCGCGCTCATAGGCCGGCATTTTGGCGATGCTGGTGCCTTCCCAGCGGATATCGCCGCCCGAGATGGGATGCGCCCCCGTTATCGCCCGCAGCAGGCTGGTCTTGCCGACACCGTTGCGGCCGAGGATGGAGGTGACGGTGCCGAGCTCGGCCTTGATAGAGACGCCACGCAGCGCGATGGCGGCGCCGTAATGCAGATTGACGTTCTGGACTTCAAGCATTGCGGTCCTCCTCCACAAACGTAAGCAGCGTCATACCGCTAAATAGCCGTCATGCCCGCGAATGCGGGCATCTTCTTGGGCGCCGCTACAGAATAGAATCATAAAGGTCATGCCATTCCGGGTTAGTTGTCTCGATCAAGGCCACCTTCCAGGCACGACGCCATTTCTTCAGCGCCTTTTCCCGGGCGATGGCATTCACGATCTCATCGTGCCGTTCGTAGTACACCAGTTGCTTCAGCCAATATCTCTGCGTGAAGCTCCTTGTTTCACCAGAACGATGCTGGCTTGAGCGGCCAATCAGATCGGACGTCACGCCGATATACAAAACTCCGTCGCGGCGGTTGGTCATGATATAGACCCAGCCACCTTTCTCCATGATGCGCCTCGTCTCCAGAAGATGCCCGCTTTCGCGGGCATGACGGAATCATCGCGAATCACCGCCCCAGATACACGTCGATCACCTTCGGATCGGCGCTGACATGATCAAGCGTTCCTTCCGACAGCACCGAACCTTCGTGCAGCACCGTCACCTTCACGCCGAGTGCGCGCACGAAGGTCATGTCATGTTCCACGACGACGACGGAGCGCGTGCGGTTGATGTCGCGCAGCAAATGCGCGGTCTGTTCCGTCTCGGCATCCGTCATGCCGGCGACCGGCTCATCCACCAGCAGCAGTTCCGGGTCCTGAGCCAGCAGCATGCCGATTTCCAGCCACTGCTTCTGCCCGTGCGACAGATTGGCGGCGCGGCGATGACGATGATCGGTCAGCCTTATCGTCTCCAGCAGCTCCGCGATCTTCTCTTCCTCGCTCTTCTGCTTGCGTGCCCGCAGCGTGAACCAGGGGGAGCGATCACCGGCCAGGGCCAGCAGAAGATTGTCCCAGACGGTATGATTCTCGAAGGTCGTCGGCTTCTGGAATTTCCGCCCGATGCCGAGCTTGGCAATCGCAGGCTCATCCATCTTCGTGAGGTCTGTGGAAGCGCCGAACACGACCTGCCCGGTATCGGGCTTGGTCTTTCCGGTGATGATATCCATCATCGTGCTTTTGCCGGCGCCGTTCGGCCCGATCACCGCCCGCATCTCGCCCTTCGCCAAGGTGAGAGACAGATTGTTGATGGCCTTGAACCCGTCGAAGGTTTTGTTGACGCCGTTGAGATACAGAAGGTCACCGCTGACGGCCCCGATGGGTTGCGCGTTCATGCCGTTTTCTCCCCATCCTCGATATCCGCGCCGGCCTCGGCCAGATCAGCCGTCTGGCCGTCGATGGCGGCCAGACCCTGCTTCTCATGCGCGGTCGGCAGCGCCGCGTCATTCCCGGTCCGCCGGGCAAAGGTGCCGACAATGCCTTTCGGCAGGAACAGCGTGACGAGAATGAAAAGGCCACCCAGCGCATAAAGCCAGGCGCCGGGCAGCGCGCCGGTCAGGATCGTCTTGCCGAAATTCACCAGCACCGCGCCGAGGATGGCGCCCGACAGCGTGCCGCGCCCACCGACCGCGACCCAGATCACCGCTTCGATGGAATTCGCAGGCGCGAATTCGCCGGGATTGATGATACCGACCTGCGGCACGTACAGCGCGCCGCCGATGCCGGCGATGACGGCGGACAGAACCCAGACCACAAGCTTGTAGTATTCCGGCCGGTAGCCCAGGAAGCGCGTGCGGCTTTCGGCGTCGCGCACAGCCACCAGAACCTGCCCGTAGCGGCTGCCCACCAGCCAGCGGGCGAAGAGGAAGGCACCGGCCGTGAAGATAGCCGAAATCACCATCAGCGCCGTCGTCGTGCTGCTGCGGTTGAGCGGGAAACCGATAATGTCCTTGAAATCGGTCATGCCGTTATTGCCGCCGAAGCCCATGTCGTTGCGGAAAAAGGCCAGCAGCAGCGCATAGGTCAGCGCCTGGGTGATGATGGAGAGATAGACGCCCGAGACGCGGCTGCGGAAGGCCAGGAAGCCGAAGACGGCGGCCAGGATCGCCGGCACCACCAGCACCATCACCATGGCGAAGGGGAACCAGGCGAAACCATGCCAATACCAGGGCAGCTGCTTCCAGCCGATGAAGATCATGAAATCCGGCAGATTGGCATTGGCATAAACGCCGCGCGCGCCGATCTCGCGCGTCAGATACATGCCCATGCAATAGCCGCCCAGCGCGAAGAAGGCGGCGTGGCCGAGCGTGAGAATGCCAGCAAAACCCCAGACCAGATCGACGGCAAGTGCCAGCAGGGCGTAGCAGAGATATTTGCCGGCAAGACCGACGACGAAATCCGAGACATGCAGCGCGCTGGTCGCGGGCGTCGCCAGATTGAGGATGGCAAGGATGATCGCGACGCCGATGATGATGACCGGCGTGAGGGTCAGGGAAAGGCGGGTCATGCTTCCACCGCCCGTCCCTTGACGGGGAACAACCCGCGCGGACGCCGCTGAATGAAGAGGATGATCAGGACCAGGACGACGATCTTGCCGAGCACCGCGCCCGCCACCGGCTCCAGCCCCTTGTTGACGATGCCCAAGGTCATCGCCGCCAGCACGGTACCCCATAGATTGCCGACGCCGCCGAAGACCACGACCATGAAACTGTCGATGATGTAGTTCTGGCCGAGGTTCGGAGAGACATTGTCGATCTGCGCGAGTGCCACGCCCGCGACGCCCGCAATGCCTGAGCCCAGACCGAAGGTCATGGCATCGATCCAGGGCGTGCGGATGCCCATGCTGGCCGCCATGCGGCGGTTCTGCGTCACCGCGCGCATGCGTAAGCCCAGCGGCGTGAAGCGCATCACCGCCATCAGCCCGCCCACGACCGCGAAGGCGAAGATGATGATGCAAAGCCGGTTGAGCGTGATGGTGAGGCCACCCACCATGAAGAAGCCGCTCATCCAGTCGGGCGTGGCCACGTTCTGGTTCTCGGCGCCGAAGCCCGAGCGCACGGCCTGTTGCAGCACCAGGCTGAGACCCCAGGTCGCGAGCAGGGTTTCGAGCGGACGGCCGTACAGGAAGCGGATCAGGCAGCGTTCGATCAGAATGCCGATGGCGCCAGCGACGACGAAGGCGACCGGGATGGCGACGATGACGCTGGCACCGAAGAGATCCGGTGCATAGGCGCGAAACACCTGCTGCACCACGAAGGTCGCATAGGCGCCGATCATCACCATCTCGCCATGGGCCATGTTGATGACGCCCATGACGCCGAAGGTGATGGCGAGCCCCGCGGCGGCCAGCAGCAGCACCGAGCCGAGGCTGAGGCCGTAATAGACGGTTTCGCCCCAGCTCCAGAGTTTCAGCGAAAAATCGATATGTTTGATGGCGGTGGCAGCCGCAACTGCCACCGCCTTCGGGGCGCCGGAGAGCGAGGCAAGCTCGTTCCGCGCCGCCATGTCGCCGCGCGCCGCGATGGTGTTCACAGCCGCGAGCTGTGTCGTCTGGTCTGTCGTGGACAAGGCAAGCTGGTCTGCCGCTTCCGCCTGCAGCAACGTCGCCCGCACGCGCGGGTTCTGCTCATGGCTCAGCGCATGCTGCACGATGGGCAAGGTGCCTGCGGCGGGTGATTCGAAAATCGCCTCTGCCGCCTTCTGGCGCGTTGCGGTGTCGGGCGAGGAGAGGTCAAGCACGCCTTCGGCGGTCGCAATCGCACCGGTCACCATGTCGCTGGCGACGATGCGGCGCACCTGCATGAAGGGCGGTGCCGCAATGGTGGCGCCGGTGCGGGCATTCAGCCAAGCGCCGGAATCGGTGTCATGAATGAAAAGCCCGGCGTCGGGGCGCGGATATTTCCAGGTATAGAGTTCGTTATTGCCGAGCGCATCCAGCACCTTGCGCGCTCGTGCGTCACCCGAGACGGAGATGGCGTTGACCGCGCTCACCACGTCATCAAGGTCGCGGCTGGTCAGGCCCAGATAAGGGTCGGCTGCCGTCTGGCTGGTCGGCGCGCTTTGGGCATGGGCGGGTGTGAGAGGAGCGAAAGCCAGCATAGCCAACAGAAGACCAAGGATGGCTGGCCGCCAACGGCAGGGTTGATGAAAGAACTGGCTCAATGGCTAAGCTCCTCTCGCTGCGGTGTCATGGCGCGGTCGAGCCAATCGCCGACTGCTCTATCGTCATCCGCGGGCTTGTCCCGCGGATCTACCCATTCGGGAGTGCGAGACGTGGATCGAGCGCCCAGGCGGCGTTTTGCCTGGGCGACCGGGTGGACCCCCGGGACAAGCCCGGGGGTGACGGCTTCATTGAGGTGACAGGTCGGAGAGCGTGTCAGCTCGCCTTGCTGCCCAGGCACTTGCCCTTCACGACGTCGTAGTTGCCGCAGCTCATGGGCGGCAGCCAGTCGCCGATCAGGTCCTTCGATTCCGGCAGATAGGGCGACCAGGGCTGGGCGACGACGGTGCCCGGCGTTTCGTAGACTATGTTGAACTGGCCGTTGCCCTGAATTTCGCCGATCAGCACCGGCTTGGTGATGTGGTGGTTCGGCATCATGGCGGAATAATCGCCCGAGAGGTTGCCGGCGGTGATGCCGGGCAGGGCGGCGATGACGGCGTCGGTATCGGTCGTATTGGCCTTCTCGACCGCCTTCACCCACATATTGAAGCCGATATAGGCCGCTTCCATCGGGTCGTTCGTGACGCGCTTGTCGTTCTTCGCGAATTTCTTGAAGTCGGCGATGAACTGCGTATTGGCCGGGCTGTCGACGCTTTCGAAATAGTTCCAGGCGGCGAGGTGGCCGACCAGCGGCTTGGTGTCGATGCCGGCCAGTTCCTGCTCGCCGACCGAGAAGGCCACGACCGGAATATCGGTCGCCTTGATGCCCTGGTTGCCCAGTTCCTTGTAGAAGGGCACGTTGGCGTCACCATTGATGGTGGAGACAACGGCCGTCTTGGCGCCCGAGGAGCCGAAGCTTTTGATCTGGGAGACGATGCCCTGCCAGTCGGAATAGCCGAAGGGCGTGTAGTTGATCATGATGTCGGAGGCGGCGACGCCCTTGGACTTCAGATAGGCTTCCAGGATCTTGTTGGTCGTGCGCGGATAGACGTAATCGGTGCCGGCCAGAACCCAACGCTTCACATGCATCGTGTCCATCAGATAGTCGACGGCCGGAATGGCCTGCTGGTTCGGGGCAGCGCCGGTGTAGAAGATATTGCGGCTGCATTCCTGGCCCTCATACTGGACCGGGTAGAACAGGATGCCGTTCAGCTGCTCGAAGACCGGCAGCACGGACTTGCGGGAAACCGAGGTCCAGCAGCCGAAGACGGCGGCGCATTTGTCGACGGACAGAAGCTGCTTCGCCTTTTCGGCAAACAGCGGCCAGTTGGAGGCAGGGTCGACGACGACGGCTTCCAGCTTCTGGCCCAGCAGGCCGCCATTGGCATTCTGCTGGTCGATCAGCATCAGCATCACTTCCTTCAGCGGGGTTTCGCTGATGGCCATGGTGCCGGACAGGGAGTGCATGATGCCGACTTTGATGGTGCCGGCGGCCTGGGCGCGGGCCGGGCGGGTGGTCGCGACCGTGCCGACGGCGGCGGTGCCGATGGTGGCGGCGGCAGCGGCGGCAAGGCCCAGGCCGCCCAGCGAACGGCGGCCCATCTCGATTTGCGGGGCGGCGTCGGTTTCCGGCAGCGCCGGCTTGATTTCGTCCGTCATCGTCTCGGTTCCTCTCTCGTTGTCAGAAAATTCCATGTCGGCAAACGCGACCTGGGGCGGAGAGTGACGTTGACTGGTCGTCCGGGACCATACGCAAAAGCGCGTATGACCGGGCGCGCGGTCTATGCTTTGATAGGAATCGGTTTATTCGTCATGGCCGGGCGGCCCCGCCTGAGAGAGACCTACATTAAGGCGGCGCGGTGAGGATAACGACACCTTCAGGCTCCGCGCGGCTGGCGCGGCAGCGCATCACCCGCACCAGGCGGGAATATAACCGCTGGGTCGCCAACCAGACGCTGGAGGATTACGCGCTCCGCTTCACGGCCAAAAGCGCGCGCAAATGGACGGCGCTGCGGGTGGCCAATACCGCCCTGGGTGCCGTCTCCTTCCTCGCGCTGGAAGCGATCGGCGGCACCATCACGCTGGCCTACGGCTTCCAGAATTCGATTCTGGCCATCGCCTTCGTCAGCGTCATGATCTTTCTGATCAGCATTCCCATCTGCGCCCATGCCGCGCGGGCGGGCGTGGATGTCGATCTGCTGACGCGCGGTGCGGGTTTCGGCTATATCGGCTCCACCATCACCTCGCTGATTTATGCGAGTTTCACCTTCATCTTTTTCGGCATCGAGGCCGTGATTCTCGCCTCCATGCTGCAAAGCTTTTTCGGCGTGCCGGAATGGCTGGGCTATATTCTGTGCGCCATCGTCATCCTGCCGCTGGTCACCCACGGCATCACCTTCATCAGCCGCTTCCAGCTCTGGACCCAGCCGATCTGGTTCGTCCTCAACCTGGTGCCGATCATCGCGGTGCTGGTCACGCATCCGGACTGGCTTCCGGGCTGGACCCGGTTTGCGGGCCAGCATGGCCGCGCGGCCGGGTTCGATCTGGCAGGCTTCGGCGCCGCCGCCTCCATCCTTTTTGCCATGATCACGCAAACCGCCGAGCAGGTGGATTTCATCCGCTTCCTGCCACCGCAATCGGCCATCGGCGCGCGGCGCTGGTGGACGGCGCTGATCCTCGGCGGTCCAGGCTGGATCGCGATCGACGTCATCAAGCTGCTGGCGGGCTCCCTGCTGGCCTATGTCGCCCTGCAAAGCGGAATGCTGCCGGATGATGCCGTGCAGCCGGCGCAGATGTACCGGCTGGCTTTCCAGACCATCGCATCGTCGCCCGTCGCCATCATGCTGACCTGCGCTCTGGTCGTGGTCTCTCAGGTCAAGATCAACATCACCAATGCCTATGCCGGGTCGCTCGCCTGGTCGAATTTCTTTTCGCGCCTGACGCACAGCCATCCCGGCCGCGTCATCTGGCTGATCTTCAATATCGTCATTGCCCTGCTGCTGATGGAAACCGGGGTAACCAAGACCATCCAGCACACGCTGGTCGTCTATTCCAATGTCGCCGCCGCCTGGATGGGCGCGCTGGTCGCCGATCTGGTGGTCAACAAGCGGCTCGGCCTCAGTCCGAAGGGCATCGAGTTCAAGCGCGCGCATCTCTTCGACATCAATCCGGTCGGTGTCGGCGCCATGCTGCTGGCTGTCATCGTCTCGCTCTCGGCCTATGCCGGGCTGCTGGGGCGGGGGCCGGCAGCACTCTCCACCTTCATCGCCTTCGGCGGGGCCTTTCTTGTGGCCCCGCTGATCGCCTGGGGCACCGGCGGCCGCACCTATCTGGCCCGGCGGGGCCGCGCCGCCTGGGCCTCGCGCGGCACCATCGCCTGCTCCGTCTGCGAACATGCTTTCGAGCCCGAGGACATGGCCTATTGCCCGGTCTATACCGGCCCCATTTGCTCGCTCTGCTGTTCGCTCGACGCCCGCTGCCATGACGCCTGCAAACCGCATGGGCGGGTGGCCGAGCAGGTCGCGAAAAGCTTCCGCTTCGTCATGCCCGCGCCCGTCATCGCGCTCATGCGCGTGCGGGTGGCGCGTTTCATCGGCGTGCTGTTCCTGTTCGCGGCCGGCACCGGCCTGCTGCTGATCGCCATCGACGCGCAGACCGTGAGTAGTGGCCCGATCAGCAAGGCTGCCGCCAATGCCGCCTTCTGGAAGACCTTCCTGGTCATGCTCGTCATTGGCGGCGTCGTCTCCTGGCTGGCCGTGCTGGCGCAAGAAAGCCGGCGCGCGGCGGAGGAAGAGACGCGCCGCCAGACCGTGCTGCTGCTGGACGAAATCAGCGCCCATCGCCAGACGGATGCCGAATTGCAGCGGGCCAAGGAAACGGCCGAGGCCGCCTCCCGCGCCAAAAGCCGCTATGTCGTCGGCATCAGCCACGAACTCCGCAGTCCGCTGAACGCCATCCTTGGCTATGCCCAGCTCTTGGAGAAGGACGCCGATATCCCAGCCCGCAAGCGGGAGGGTCTGCGCATCATCCGCCGCTCGGGCGAGCATCTGACAGCGCTGATCGGCGGCCTGCTCGACATTTCCAAAATCGAGGCCGGGCATATCGAGCTGTATCGGGATGAAATCCGCCTGCCGGAATTTCTCGATCATCTGGTGCAGATGATGCGCTTGCAGGCCGAGACCAAAGGCATCGCGCTGCATTACCGGGCCGATCCGCTGCCGCGCCTGGTCTATGCGGATGAGCATCGGCTGCGGCAGGTGCTCATCAATCTTCTGTCGAACGCCATCAAGTTCACGACCGAAGGCAGCGTCACCTTCACGGTGCGCTACCGCAGCCAGGTCGCGGAATTCGATGTCACGGATACCGGGCGCGGCATCGCGGAAGCCGACCTCATCCGCATTTTCGAGCCTTTTCAGCGTGCAGGTGATCAGTCGGTGCCTGGCACCGGCCTGGGGCTGACCATCGTGCGCCTACTGACGGAGGTGATGGGCGGAGAGGTGACGGCCACCAGCACGCTGGGCGAGGGCAGCCGCTTCCGCCTGCGCCTGCTGCTGTCGGAAGCGGCCGAGACGCTGAAGCCCAGCCCGCCGGCGCTGGAAATCACCGGCTATCGCGGCCGACGCCTGACGGTGCTGGTGGCCGATGACGACGCGACCCAGCGGTCACTGATGCTCGATCTGCTGACGCCTTTGGGCTTTACCGTTGTCGGGGCGGCCGGCGGCGCCGAATGCCTGGCGCTGACCGAGCAATGGCGCCCCGACCTGTTCCTGCTCGACCTCTCGATGCCCGATGCCACGGGCTGGGATCTGGCCCAGCGCCTGCGGGAGGAGGTGCGGGCGAAGGCGCCCATCGTCATCGTCTCGGCCAATGCCCGCGAATTGGAAGTCGCCCCGCGCGAGGGGCAATTTCATGATGATGTCATGGCCAAGCCTGTGCGGCTGGATCTGCTGCTGGAGAGCATCGGCCGGCTTCTGGCGCTGGACTGGACAAGGCTGGAGACCGAGGCGCTGCCTGCCACGGCGGACGAGGGGGCCGACCTGACCGCGCAGCAATTGGGCGAACTCCGCGAACTCGCCGCCATCGGCTATGTGCGCGGCATCCGCCAGCGGCTGGACGCCCTGGTGGAGGAGCAGCCGGCGCTGGACCCGACGCTGACGCCCTTGCGCGCGCTGATCGCCGATTACCGGCTGGATGCTTTTATCGCGGCCCTGGATGAGATGGCCGGGCGGAGACCGTGACGTGAAACGCCGGGACATCATTCTGGTCGTGGACGACACGCCCGGCACGCTCGGCGTGCTGAACGAGGTGCTGGAGGATGCCGGCTATACGGTGCTGATGGCGCAATCGGCGGCGGCCGCCATGATCGTGCTGGAGCGCGTGCTGCCGGATGTTATCCTGATCGACGCCGTCATGCCCGGCATGGACGGGTTCGAGGCCTGCCGGCGGATGAAGCGCAATCCGGCGCTGGCCTCGGTCCCCATCATTTTCATGACGGGGCTGACGGAAAGCGAGGATGTGGTGCGCGGGCTTGAGGCCGGTGGTGTCGATTACGTCACCAAGCCATTGCAACTGGCCGAGGTCATCGCCCGCATTCGCGTCCATCTCACCGGGGCGCGGCGCACGCAAAGCGCCCAGGCGGCGCTGGACACGGCAGGACGCTTTCTTCTGGCAACCGATACCGAAGGGGAACTGCAATGGGCGACGCCCCAGGCGGCCGGCCTGCTGGCGCGGCTGGTGCCGGCCCAGGACGGCGCCCCGGCCTGCCCCTGGGTTGCTGATTGGCTGGTGGAGTCGCCCGAGCAGGCGCCCGGGCAGGTGGCTATCGCGCTGGGCGAGGCGCCGGTTCTGCAATTCGTCTATGTCGGCCGCATGGCGCCCGATGAGGTGATGTTCCGCATCCAGGAAACGCGGACCTCGACCGAGGAAGCGCAGCTGCGGGAACGTCTGGGCCTGACGGCGCGGGAGGCCGAGGTGCTGCTCTGGGTCGGTCACGGCAAGGGCACGCGCGATATTGCGGATATCCTGGGCATGAGCCCGCGCACGGTGCAGAAACATCTGGAGCAGATCTACGCCAAGCTGGGGGTGGAGAACCGCGCGGCCGCGGCGGCCATCGCCATCCGCACGGTGGGGTGAGGGGCGAATATGTGGAAAAGCCAGCCTTAGTCGGTTTGGAATCACGCCATGGATGACCGTGAGCAGATTCCGCCGGATTGGCTCGCCTCGCTTGTCCGCAGTAAAGCCCAGGCCGAGCGGGGGGAAAGCATGCCGCTGGAGCCGTTCATGAGCCGGTTAAAGGCCAGCATTGATCGCATGAAGCGTGAAGGCGACTCTCTAGAATTTGCCAGAATTTATTGAAATCGCGTTAAAAAGTCGTCATGCCCGGCCCCCGAGCCGGGCATCCAGGCGTTTGGGCGCCTGACCGTGTGGATCCCCGGCACAGAGGCCGGGGATGACGAATTTTTACTAGATTGGCGCTATTTCAAACAAAGCCGGACAGATCTTTTTAACGCCCGGAATGTCCGGCGTCGAAGTGCTTACTTCGAGCCCTTCATGACGAAGAGGCCGACCCAGCTCTGCAGCTTGCCGTTATTGATGCGGAACTTATAGCCGATCGGCTGGTGGGAGCCGTTGGCGAAGGTCGCGATGGCGATGCAGGCGATCTGGCTGTCGCTCTGCTTATCCGTCGTGATGCCGGCCAGATCGGTGACGGCGAAGGGGGCGTTGGATTTTTTCAGCGCGACATCGATGCCGGTGCGGGCCTCGGGGCTGTCGCAGGCGGGCAGGCTGGGCGCGGCCATGGCGGCACTGGTACCCATCAGCATCAGGGTGGCGGCGATACCGCACAAAGACAAACCGGTTTTCATTCCGTCTCTCCGTTCAGGATGGGCGGATCGGCGATCCACCCGCAGGCTAGATGGCGGCGGATCGCAAAAAGAAAACCGCCCTTGGGATCTCCCCAGGGCGGTTGGCTCGGTCAGAGCTTTTCGAGGTTCGAAGCGGCCTGCTTGCCGCGCTCGGTAATGATGTCGTAGCTGACCCGGTCACCCTCGGTCACGCTCTTGAGGCCGGCCGCCTGGACCGCCGTGATGTGAAGGAACACGTCCTTGCCGCCTTCCTGCGGCGTAATGAAGCCGTAGCCCTTCTCCATGTTGAACCACTTAACAGTACCACTCGACATGACAGCCTACTCTCAGAGTTGCAGAACCGAAGAAATAACCTCGCTCTGCCCTGACGGCTACCCCAGTTCTGAGGGTGATCTGTAATAGATGCCTGATGAACGCGGACCTCCCCCGTCACAAAAGTGCGCTTCCACTCTGGTTTAGACAGTGTAAGAAGCGGCACGCACGAAAACCGACGACTGCAAGGCTCCGGTCAGTGTGATCGGGGCCTTTGTTGGCGCTAGAGAGAGAGAGTATGGCTGGCTTCAAGGCAAATAGCTTTAATGACCGCCGCGACGCGGCTTCGAAGGCCAAAGAGGCCTTGTTGGAAAAATTCAAGGCGCGGCCTGCCCCGGATCATCCGCGGCTTGTGGCCTTGGCCGAAGAGCGCACGCGCGTCGCCGAAGCGCGCGCCATTCGCGATGCCGAGCGCGAAGTGCGCCGCCAGGAGCGCTTGGCGCGTGAGGCCGAGGAAGAGTTGCGCCGTGTGGCCGAGGAACTCGCCCGTCTGGAAGCCGAAAAGCTGGCGGCTGAGGCAGCGATTTTGGCCGAGGAAGAACTGAAGGTGAAGCAGAAGGAAGCCCGCGACGCCCGCTACGCCGCGCGCAAGCTGCGCCGCCGCTAAGAGTTCGCAGGTGCATGAGGGCTGCGCTCGCGCGGCCCTCCCCAATCCCGGCGTATGAAGATCATTTCTTAGCGATTTGATTTTTCAAGATAGAGACGGGTGAGTTCGGCTAAGCTCTCCTCATTACTTGGCTGCGTATGATACTATTTCGAAATGAAATATTATCTGCCCGCTGCCTGGCTGATCCTGGCTTGTCTGTCGGCGTCCATTGGGCTGGCTCTGGCCTGGTTCACGCCCGCGTGGTTGCTTTATGCCTTGCCGCTTGCCCCGGCAGCCGTGGCGCTCGCTTTGACGGCCCGCTTCCCAGCTCAGGCGACAGCCCTTTGGCTGGGGCTGCTGGCGACATGCCCGGAAATGTGGCTGGGCGATATCATCCGCCAGACTTCGGCGATCATCGACCTCGACAAGGCGGCTGGGCTGCTTCTCCTGGTCTTCTGCCTTTTCCGCTACGGCGCGCGATGGGACGGGTTTAACCCGTGCCTTGCTTTTCCGTTTATGTGGGTCGCGGGCTATGTGCATGGCGTATGGCCGGGTTTGATCTGGTCCGATTCGCTGCGCAGCCTGATCGGATCCATGGCGCCCTTCGCTTTTTCCTTCGTCCGCCTGCCGCCGGTCTGGTGCCGGCTCGTCATTCGCACCACCATCGCAAGCCCCATCATCATCCTCGGCTTTGGCGGTATTCTGGCGAGCGCCGGCCTGCGGCCGCTTTACGGATTCGAGACCGGCGCGCTGCGGCTGGGCGCCTCCACCCTTCCGGCCTTTCTGGCCGGCTTCACCCTCATCAGCCTCTATGCGCTGCTGGTGGAACAGGTGCGCCGGCCGAGGTTCGGCCTGCTGGTTCTGCTTGCGGGCGATATCCTGATTCTTTTGGCGACGGGCGCGCGGGCACCGCTGGCCATCGGCCTGGGCCTGATCCTGCTCGTCACCATCACAGTGCCGCACCCGCCACCGCTATCCTGGCGGCCCCCTGGCTCGGCTTTGTCCGTCTGCTCGCCCTTGCCCAGCAGGGCGACATAGCGGTGCTCAGCCACCACCTGCTGATCTGGTCGGTCTATGAGGCTGCCGTCCTCCGGTCGCCCTGGCTCGGCTGGGGGCTTGGCACGGATAAGGTGCTGGTGCCGGTCGGCACCCTGCTGTGGCGCCTGCTCGGCACCAATGCGGCCCATGACGAATATCTGCGCATTGCGGTCGAAGGCGGAACGTTGGGCCTGGCGCTGCTCATCCTGCTGTTCATCCTCTGGCTGAGGCATTCGGCCAGACGCCTGCCACGGCCCGAGGCCTGGGTTATGCGCCTCGTTTTCCTGGCCTTCGCGCTGCATGCCGCGACCGACAATACCCTGATCGCGACCACGGCCAGCCTGATGTTCGCCTGGGTTTCCGCTGTCTTCGCGCGCGGGTGGACTGGCGAAGCCTGCCTGCCTCAGGCAAAAGACAAATATGATCACATCACGCATCACTCGGATCGATCAGCCGACCGAAGCCCATCGCCGGACCCTGCTTGACCTGCTGGACGCCTATAGCGACCCGCGTGCGGGAGACCGGTTCTGGCCGGAGGAAACGCTTTGCCTGGCCATTCGCGGGCCGGATGGGGCAGTGCGCGGCGGCCTCTGGGGCCGGTTCTACTACGACTGGCTGTTCATCGAACTGATCTATATTCCGGACGATCTGCGCGGCCAGGACCTGGGCACCGCCCTGCTGGCCATGGCGGAGGCCCGCGCCCGAGCCTGGGGCGCGGTCGGCGTCTGGCTCGACACCTTCAGCTTTCAAGCGCGCGGCTTCTACGAAAAGCACGGTTTTGCGGTGTTCGGGGATATTGCCGACTACCCGGCGGGACATGCCCGTTTTTTCCTCCAGAAGCGTCTGGACAATGGTTCTGCACCGGCGGTGACGCATCCGCTGGTGGAGGAAATTCTCGATCCGCCGCGCGACCTGCGGGATGCCATCGGCAATCCGCTCAGCGCCTTCAATGACGTGAAGCTCGGCGGCGGCGAATGGCCCGAGCGCCGCCACGCCTTCGCGCTGACCGATGAGGCGGGCGCCACGATCGGCGGCCTGTCCGCGCGCAGCTATTACGACTGGCTTTATGTCGGCCTGCTTTTCGTGCCGGACAGCCTGCGCGGCCAGGGCGTCGGATCGCAATTGCTGGCGCTGGCCGAGGAGGAGGCGCGGTCCATCGGCGCCCACGGCATCTGGCTGGATACCTTCAGCTTCCAGGCGCCGGACTTCTACCCGCGTCACGGCTTTGTGCCTTTCGGGCGGCTGGACGCCTATCCCGGCGGCCATAATCGCACCTTCTTTTCGAAGAGGATCGGCTAGGGTTTGTCTGCCTTGAGTGGCATCACCCCAGCCGTCATGCCCGCGAAGGCGGGCATCGTCTGCCCTTCATCGCAGTGCAAAACGGAGAAGATTCCTGCCTTCGCGGGAATGACGTTGTTTCAGTAAAAGCCTGAAACGCCCTAAGCTGCCTTCATAAACGGGGAGGGCAAGGGTGGCGGAGACGAAAGCGCAGGGGCCTGCGCCCCTTTTCAGAGCGGCTATCGCGGCATTGAAGGCCGGTGATCCGGTGGCAGCACAGCTTTTGCCGGGGCTCGACAGGCATGCCGATTTCGCGCCGGGCTGGCTGGCCTTGGCCGCCGTGCTGCGCGACCGGGGGCAGGTTCGGGCCGCGATCCTCACCTTGCAGCGCGCGGCCCGCGCGGCATCCGCCACCGCGCCGATGCTGCATCAGGCGGGGCAGGTGCTGGCGCAGCTCGGTCAGCGGGATGCTGCCATTGCCGCCTTTCAGCGTGCGGTCGCGCTTGATTCCGGTCTTGCGCCTGTCTGGTACAGCTTGGGTCTGGTGCTTCAGGATGCGCGGCATTTCCCGAATGCGGCAGCGGCTTTCGGCCGCGCTTGGACGCTGAAACCGGATTTTCATGAAGCCGCCTTCAATACCGGCATCGCCTGGCAGCAGGCGGGACAGATGGACGCGGCGATGGACGCCTATGCGGCGGCCTACCGTATGAAATCCGACAGTTTTGGGCGCATCGCCCAAGCGCTGATCGCTTCCCCCACCGGCGCGCTGTTTCTGCGGCCCTCAGCTCTCCGCGCTGTCCTCGCCGCCCGCTGAGCGCGCCGCTCGGAAGTCTTTCCGGTACACGCCGGTTTCCGTCAAAAGCTTCTGCGCTGTCTCATCATATTGCTTGGCCCCGGCATCCGTCAGCGGTTCGTAATCGAGCGTGAGCGCTTCTCGCCGCACGGGGATGCATTGGGCGATGGGCGTGCCCTTCGCCAGGACGCCGGAAAAGTCCGGGTCGAGCCAGACCGCCGGAAACAGGATGCCGACGTCATGAAAGCGGTCGGCGTCGACGAGGCCCGACAGCAGGCGGAAGGGCAGATCGGGCCGGTTGGCCGGATGCATGGCAAAGAGTGAAAAGCCATCCGGCAGCTCGATGGTCCAGAAACTGTTGAATTTCACCACCACCTGATCGGCGCTCCACAGCGGTGTCCCCTCAACCTGTGCCGGATGATGGAAGCTGATCGGGCTTTTGGGGTGATGGTGGGCGGCAAGCCCCGGCAGATCCCATTGCCAGGTCATCTGACCGTCGCGTACCGTGACATCGCAGGGCAGCGGCACCACGAAGCCATGGCTCATCGCGTCCACGAAGGGCGGGCAATGCTTCACCGTGCGCACCGGCTCGCCATGCATGTCGGAGACCGCATGGCGGGGCATGGTGCGCAGCCAATCGGGCAAAGCCTGCCGGGCGGGCATGGGGCGCGGCAGATGACCGATCAGCGCCGGATCGCAGCGGAAGAGAATCCGCATGCCCCGCCTCAGCCGTCTTCGGGCAGGGTGGCCAGCTTCACGGCATGCAGCCAGCCGCGATATTTGGCGGCCCGCGCATCCTCTTCCAGGTTGGGCGTGAAGCGCCTATCCACCGCCCGGCTTTTCGCGAAATCTGTCGGCTCGGGGTAAAGCCCGGCATCGAGACCGGCCAGATAGGCGGCGCCCATGGCCGTCGTTTCCCGAAAGGCCGGGCGTTCCACCGCCTGGCCCAGCATATCGGCCAGAAACTGCATGGTCCAATCGCTGGCGGACATGCCGCCATCGACGCGGAAGGCGAGGTTTTCGATCGGCTCGCCGTAATCGGCCAGCATGGCCTGCAACAGGTCGCGCGTCTGATAGCCGATGCTTTCCAGCACCGCGCGCGCGAGTTCCCGCTTCGTCGTGCCGCGGCTGATGCCGCTGACCAAGGCGCGCGCGTGGCTGTTCCAATGCGGCGCGCCGAGGCCGGTGAAGGCCGGCACCAGATAGACGGATTGGCCTGGGTCGGCGGCTTCCGCCAACCGTCCGGTTTCGGCTGAGTTCTCAACCAGGCCCAGCCCGTCGCGCAGCCATTGCACGCTGGCGCCGGCCGAGAAGATGGAGCCTTCCAGCGCATAGGCACGCTCGCCGCCGCGCGCCCAGGCGATGGTCGTCAGCAGCCGATGGCGGGAGGGTTTGGGCGTCGGTCCGATATTGAGCAGCACGAAACCGCCAGTGCCGTAAGTCGCCTTCACCGTGCCGGGCGTGAAACAGCCCTGGCCGATCAGCGCCGCCTGCTGGTCCCCGGCAATGCCGCGAATGGTAATGGGGCCGCCGAAAAAATCGGCCTGCGTCACACCGAATTCCCCCGCGCAGTCGCGTATCTCCGGCAGCAGGCTGGCGGGAACGTTAAACAGCCGCAGCAGATCATCGTCCCAGGTAGCAGTACGAATGTCGCAGAGCAGCGTGCGGGACGCATTGGTCGCGTCCGTCGCATGGACCTGGCCGCCCGTCAGGCGCCACAGCAGAAAGGTATCGACCGTGCCGAAGGCCAGCTTGCCGGCCTCGGCCTGGGCGCGGGCGCCCGGCACATGATCCAGCAGCCAGGCGATTTTTGTGGCCGAAAAATAGGGGTCCAGCCGCAGGCCGGTGCGCTCGGCAACTAAGGCCTCATGCCCGTCTGCCTCAAGCTGCTGGCAGAAATCGGCCGTGCGCCGATCCTGCCAGACAATGGCATTCGCAATGGGGCGGCCGGTGGCGCGTTCCCAGATCAGCGCCGTCTCGCGCTGATTGGCGATGCCCAAGCCCGCGATATCGGCGGCCGAGAGGCCCGCTTCGGCGATTGCTGCGCGGGCCGTGCCCAGCGTCGTCGCCCAAAGCGTCTCGGGATTATGCTCAACCCAGCCGGGATGCGGGAAAATCTGGGGGAATTCTTCCTGCGCCGATGCCACCGGCTTCATCGCCGCGTCGAAGACGATGGCGCGAGTGGAGGTGGTGCCTTGGTCGATCACCAGAATATGCGCGGGCATGGGCGGCATCCGTCTCAAAAGGCAAGCGGGAAGGGGTGTTCGGCCCCTTCCCGGTCAGGCTTAGCAAAGAGTTTAGCAGTATCAGCCTTACTTCGTCGCGGGCTGCCAGCTCTTGATCAGCTCGTCATAGTCCACCGTCTGTCCTTGCGGCTTCTCATTGGCGAGCTTCCGCTGCGGTGCCAGCGTCTTGTTGGTCTCGGCCTGCTGATACCAGTATTCGGCCGATTGCGGCTTGTTCATGATCGGGCCGCGATCGCCCTGCACGCCGGAGCGCTGGATGCGCGTCATGATCGCATCCTGGTCGCGCGCCAGACCGTCCATCGCCTGTTGCGGGGTCACCGAACCCGCGATGGCGTTGGAGACGTTCTGCCACCAGACCTGCGCCATCTTGCCGTAGTCCGGCACGTTGACGCCGGTCGGCGTCCACTGCTTCACCGCCGGGCCACGATAGAATTCGACCAGACCGCCCATGCTGGGCGCCGCCTGCGTCATCGCGTCCGCGTCGATATCGCTCTTTCGGATAAGATGCTGCGTGGTCAGCGACTTCTTGAGGCTGACAGTCTTGGAGACGCTGAACTGGGCATAGAGCCAGCCGGCCTTGATCTTCTCCATCGGCGCGTATTTCAGCATCGTCCAGCAGCCGCAATCCTGGTAGCCGAGCTTCATGCCCTCTTTCCAATAAGGCCCATGCGGGGAGGGGGCCATGCGCCATTTCGGCGTGCCGTCCGAATTCATCATCGGCGAGCCGGGCTGGTTCATGGTGGCGGAGAAGGTGGTGTACCAGAAAATCTGCTGCGCGATATGGCCCTGGCCCGGCACCGGTCCGGCTTCCAGGAAGTCCATGCCGGCCGCTTCCGGCGGGGCATATTTCTTGAGCCATTCGACATATTTGGTCAGCGCATAGACCGCCGCCGGGCCATTGGCGTCACCGCCGCGCGTGATGGAGGAACCGCGCGGACGACCGTCCACATTGCGAATACCCCATTCATCGACCGGCAGGCCGTTGGGCAGTCCACGATCGCCGGCGCCGGCCATGGACAGCCAGGCATCGGTGAAGCGCCAGCCGAGCGACGGGTCTTTCTTGCCGTAATCCATATGGCCATAGACGCGCACGCCATCGATTTCCTTCACGTCATTGGTGAAGAAATCGGCGATGTCTTCATAGGCGGACCAGTTCACCGGCACGCCCAGGTCATAGCCGAACTTGGCCTTGAACTGCGCCTTCAGTTCGGGACGCTTGAACCAGTCATACCGGAACCAGTACAGGTTCGCGAATTGCTGGTCGGGCAGCTGATACAGCTTGCCGTCCGTGAAAGTGCCGAAGGAAAGACCGACGAAATCGTTCAGGTCCAGATTGGGATTGGTGACATCCTTGCCGTTATTCGCCATGAAATCGGTCAGCGAACCGTCGACGATGTCATTGTAGCGCGGATGCGTGCCGATGAAGTCCGAATCGTTCATCCAGAAATCGTAGATCGGATGGCCGGACTGCATCTCGACTTCGATCTTGTCGACCAGCAGGCCCTCGTCCATCAGGTCATGATTGACCTTGATGCCGGTGATCTCGCCGAAAGCCTGGGTCAGAACCTTCGATTCATACTGATGGATATTCAGGATTTCGGAAACGCAGCTCACCTGCATGCCCTTGAAGGGCTTCGCCGCATTGATGAACCATTCCATTTCCTGCATCTGAGCGTCTTTGCTCAGCGTGGAAGGCTGGAATTCGCTGTCGATCCATTTCTTCGCCGCATCCATCTGCTGGGCATGGGATGGCGTCGCATGGGTCAGGATGGCGGCACTGGCGGCGGCGGCCGCACTGCCTTTCATCAAGTCGCGCCTTTTCATTTTCTTGTTCTCCCTTGTGCCGGTGCCCGGCGTGCCATCACGCAGGATCGTTAGTGCCGGCGAATTGTTCAGGCGAAGCGGAACATCGCAACTCCGTAAAGCAGCGAAATTCCAGTCGGGTAGTAGAGATTGTCTCCGCCCGTGATCCTGATCCACAGCACAAAGATGATCGCACTACCGATAAGCGAGACGAAGAAGCGGTCGCCCCTCGTCGTCGGAAAACCCAAGACCCCGCGCTTCGGCGTTTCCGGCCGAAAGACCGCCAGCAGCGTCAGAACCACCAGACAGGCGAGGATAACCGCGAAAAATCCCGCCGTCGCCCAGGTCCAAGCCATCCAACCGAACATGTGCCAGCCTCCTTACACGCGGCCAAGGGCGAAGCCCTTGGCGATGTGGTTGCGCACGAACCAGATGACGATCGCGCCCGGGATCATGGTCAGAACACCGACCGCCGAGAGCAGGCCCCAATCCATGCCGGCCGCCGAATAGACCTGCGTCATGACGGCAACGATGGGCTTGGCATGAATGGTCGTCAGCGTGGTCGCCAGCAGCTGCTCGACCCAGGAAAACATGAAGCAGAAGAAGGCGGCGACACCGATACCATTGGCGATCAGCGGCAGAAAGATCTTCACGAAGAAGCGCGGGAAGGAATAGCCGTCCAGCGCCGCCGTCTCGTCGATTTCGCGCGGCACGCCCGAGATGAAGCCTTCCAGAATCCAGACTGCCAAGGGAACATTGAACAGGCAATGCGCCAGCGCCACGGCCCAGACGGTATCGAATAGCCCGACCGAATAATAAAGATTGAAGAAAGGCATGGCGAAAACGGCTGGGGGCGCCATCAGGTTCGACAGCAGCCAGAAGAACAGATGCTTGTCGCCGATGAAACGATAGCGGCTGAAAGCATAGGCTGCCGGCAGGGCCAGCGCCACAGAGATGATGGTATTGAGAAAGACATAGGACAAGGAATGCAGGAAACCATTGTACCAAACGGGGTCCGAGAAGATATGGCCGTAATTGCCGAGCGTCGGATGATGCGGCCAGAAGCTGAGATGGCCGGTGATTTCGGCATTGGTCTTGAAGCTCATATTGACCAGCCAATAGATCGGCAGGAACAGGAGCAGCAGATAGGCAGTGATGACGATGGTGCGGGTCTGGATGCGCATCACACACCCTTTCTCTGGTCGAGCTGGGTCATGATCGTGAAGAAGACATAGCAGATCGTCAGCGTGATCAGATAATAGACGATCGACATCGCCGCCGCATTACCCAGATCGACCTGCCCGAGCGCGATCTTGACAAGATCGAGCGACAGAAAGCTGGTCGCCTCGCCAGGCCCGCCGCCGGTAACGACGGAAGGCTCTGTATAGATCATGAAGCTTTCCATGAAGCGCAGCAGCACGGCAATCACCAGAACCTTTTGCAGCTTGGGCAATTCGATATTGCGGAAGACCGACCAGCGGCTGGCGCCGTCGATGCGCGCGGCCTGATAGAAGGCATCCGGTATCGCCTTCAATCCGGCATAGGACAGCAGCGCGATCATGCCCGTCCAATGCCAGACATCCATAATGACGATGGTGGCCCAGGCCGAGGTCGGGTCTTGCGTGTCATTGTAATGGATGCCGATGGCGTTGAGCGCCGCACCCAGAAGCCCGATATCCTGGCGGGCGAAAATCTGCCAGATGGTGCCGACCACCGTCCAGGGGATCAGCAGCGGCAGGGCGATCAGCACCAGGGTCGCGCCGACCTTCCAGCCCTGTTTCGGGATGCAGAGCGCGACGGCAATGCCCAGCGGCAATTCCAGGCACAGGATGACGATGGAAAAGATCAGGTTGCGCACAAGGGCGCTGGCAAAACGGCCACCAATATCGGTCGTCGGGTCCAGCAGTCCCTGGAACCAGGCGACGCCGTTCCAGAAGAAATTGTTCTGCCCCATCGTGTCCTGAACGGAGTAGTTGACCACCGTCATCATCGGCACGAGCGATGAAAACAGCACGATGATCAGAACCGGCACGACGAAAAGCCAGGCCCGGTTGTTCCAGGGTTTGTCCATCATGCGCGCGCTCCCTCGACACGAAGGTCATCCACGAAAAGATGCACATGGCCGGGTTCGATGGTGAGGCCGGCGGTATCGCCAGGCTGAAGATCGGCGTCCGCCGCCAGCGTCGCGATGGCCTCCCCGCCGCCGATGGCGAAGCGGCCCAAACGGCGGCGGCCAAGGTCTTCCACCTTCAGCATTTGCACCGCAATGCCGCCGTTTGCATGCAGCATCGCGTAATCCGGACGGAAGCCGATTTCGACCTTTGCGCCATTGGCCGGCGCGGCATAGGACGCGCCGAGGTCGAACACGGTGCCCTGGACGCGCGCCTCGCGGCCGGCGACCGTCGCGGGCAGAAAATTCATGCCCGGACTGCCGATGAAATAGCCCACGAAACTATGGGCCGGACGCTCGAACAATTCGGCCGGCGTGCCGATCTGCAAAACCGCTCCGTCCTTCATCACCACGACCTCGTCGGCGAAGGTCAGCGCCTCCACCTGATCATGCGTGACATAGATCATGAGAAGGTCCAGCGCCTGATGGACAGCTTTGAGTTTGGAGCGCAATTCCCATTTCAGCGCCGGGTCGATCACCGTCAGCGGCTCATCGAACAGCACGGCGGAAACATCCGACCGCACCAGACCACGCCCGAGCGAAATCTTCTGCTTGGCATCCGCCGTCAGGCCCCGCGCGCGGCGGCCCAGAACAGGCCTGAGGTCGAGCAGATCAGCGATTTCATCGACGCGGCGCTTGATGGCGTTTTTCTCGACACCGCGATTCTTGAGCGGAAAAGCGAGATTTTCCGCCACCGTCATGGTGTCGTAAATGACCGGAAACTGGAAGACCTGCGCGATATTGCGCTTCTCCGTGGACAGGCGCGTGACATCCGTGGCGTCGAACAGCAGCCGCCCTTCGGACGGGATGACGAGGCCGGAAATGATGTTCAGCAGAGTCGTCTTGCCGCAGCCGGACGGACCCAGCAGCGCATAGGCGCGGCCTTGCTGCCAGACATGGTTGATCGGCTTCAGCGCGTAATGCGGTGCCGCACCCGGCGCGCCGGGATAGGCATGGGCGATATGGTCGAGGGTGATACTGGCCATGATGCTTTCCCCTCAGACCAAAGCGCTTGTGCGGGCAATGCGCGCTTCCGGGGCGCGGACCAATCGGCCGCCCTCGTCAAAAACGAAGATGCGGGCAGGGTCGATGCGAATTTCGGCAGGGGCGCCCGGCTTCCAGTCATGCACGCCCAGCACGAGGCTGACCCAGGTGCCGGATCCGATATCCAGATGCACGAAGCTTTCCGAACCGCTGATTTCCGTCACCGCAACCTGGCCGGGAAAGGCGAGGGGCGCGCCGGAGACGGTGCCGAGCTTGGCGTCCTCTACCCGGAAGCCGATGCGATAGATGCCGTCCGGCAGGTTCGGCAGCAGAGACTGCGCATCGATATCGCCGCCGCGCGGCAAGGTAGCGCGGGGTCCTGACAGCGTGGTGGTGAATTCGTTCAGCGGCGGATCGGAGAAGACGCGTGCGGCATCGATATTGGCGGGGCTGCGATAGACAGACGGCGTTGGCCCCACTTGCGTCACGCGGCCCTGCCACAGGGTTGCCGTGGTGCCGCCCAGCAGCAGCGCCTCGGTCGGCTCCGTCGTAGCATAGACCAGAATGGTGCCGGTGGCAGCGAAGAGTTTCGGCAATTCTTCCCGCAATTCCTCGCGCAGCTTATAGTCCAGATTGGCCAGCGGCTCATCCAGCAGGACGAGTTCTGCATGTTTCACCAATGCGCGGGCAATCGCCGTGCGTTGCTGCTGGCCGCCGGAGAGTTGCGCCGGCAGGCGCTTAAGGAAAGGATCGAGCCGCAAAACGCGCGAAGCATCCGCCACGCGCTTTTCAATCTCGGCCTTGGGCAATCCGGCGACGCGGAGCGGCGAGGCGATATTCTCATAGACCGTGAGCGACGGATAATTGACGAATTGCTGATAGACCATGGCGACGCTGCGGCGGCGCACAGGTACTTGCAGCACGGATACGCCATCCACCAGCACATCGCCGCTGGTCGGCTTGTCCAGCCCTGCCATCAGCCGCATGAGCGTGGTTTTACCGGCAAGCGTCGGCCCCAACAGCACATTCATGGTGCCGCGCTCAAAGAGCAGCGACACATCATCGATGATGCTGTCCTGGCCTTGTTTCAGGCTGACATTGCGAAGTTCGAGACTCACGCGGCGGGCTCCCTTGCCGGGACGATTTCAGTCAAGGCATCGTCGATACGGGCTTGGTCTGTTGTGCTGATCCGCAAACCGAGTTTGGAACGGCGCCAGAGGATATCCTGGCTGGTGCGGACCCATTCGTATTGGACGAGGTAGCGGAGTTCGGCTTCGGTGATATCGGCGCCGAAGGTTTCGCCCAGATCGGCCATGGATGCGGCGTCACCCAGCAGGATCGTGACGCGCGTGCCATAGGCGCGCAGCAGGCGATGCAGATGACGGTCGGACAGGAAAGGGTAGCGCCGTGCCATCTCCGCCTTGAGGGCCGGAAAACCCTGCATGGGAAAATCCCCACCCGGCAGGTTTTCTTTGCCCGTCCAGCCTGCGGCCTTGCCCGTCGCGGGCGGCAGATGCGGCGCCAATTGCGCCAGCGCCGATTCCGCCAGCCGGCGAAAGGTCGTGATCTTGCCGCCATAGACGGACAATAAAGCGGGCGCACCGTCAGGCGCGTCCAGCTTCAGCACATAATCCCGCGTCGCCGCCTGGGCCGCCGTGTCGCTGTCCTCGTTATACAGCGGCCGCACGCCGGAATAGGTCCAGACCACCATGTCGGGCGTAATCGCCTTGGCCAGATAATCGCTTGCCGAGCGGCAGAGATAGGCAATTTCTTCCGTGCTTGCCCGCACATCCGCTGGGTCGCCCTTATAGTCCTGATCGGTGGTGCCGATGAGCGTGAAATCCTGCTCATAGGGAATGACGAAGAAGATGCGGCGGTCGTCATTCTGGAAGATGTAGCAGCCGGGATGATCGTACAGCTTGGGCACCACGATATGGCTGCCCTGGACCAGGCGGACGGGCGCACGGGTGTTGTTGTGCAGCACGCTCTGCCCGACATCGCCGACCCAGGGGCCGGCGGCATTGACCAGGGCGCGGGCGCGAATGGCGTAGGTCTGGCCGGTCGCCTCGTCCTGCAAGGTCACGCGCCAAGCCCCGCTCTCCCGCACCGCCTCCAGGCAGCGCGTGCGGGTGCGGATGACAGCGCCCCGCGCGGCCGCATCCATGGCATTGAGCACGACGAGGCGGGAATCCTCGACCCAGCAATCGGAATATTCGAAGGCATGGACATAGTCGGGCTTCAGCGGCTGGCCGGTGACGTCCCGCCGCAGATTGACCGAGCGGGTCGGCGGCAGCTTCTTCCGCCCGCCGATATAGTCATAGAGAAACAGGCCCAGGCGCAGCAGCCAGCGCGGGCGCAGCTTCTTGTGATAGGGCAGGACGAAGCGCAGTGGCCAGACGATATGGGGTGCTACGCCCCACAGCACCTCGCGCTCCATCAGCGCTTCGCGCACCAGGCGGAACTCGTAATATTCCAGATAGCGCAGCCCGCCATGGATCAGCTTGGTGGAGGCCGAGGAGGTGCCGGAGGCGAGATCGTTCTTCTCGGCCAGGAACACCCGCCAGCCGCGCCCCACCGCGTCGCGCGCAATGCCGCAGCCATTGATCCCACCGCCGATCACGGCAAGGTCGTAGGTCTCGGCAGAGCTCTCAGGGTGTGCGTATGTTTCCAAATTGGCATCGTTCCGGCCGGCGCTCTTGATGAGCGTCTTGGTAACGGAACAGAAACACGAAACTTTCGAATGTGCAAGCGATCAAAATGCGCGCATAGCGAAAATCGTTTCTATCGAAAGGCTCTCAGTCTTCGTCGAGCTCGCCGCCGGTTTCGATAACCTCGGTGCCAAGCCGTTGCAAAAGCTCAGACATTTTTGGCGGAATGCGGTCGGTTACCAGGGTATGGATCTCATCCAGCCGCGCAATGCGCACCGGGGCGCGGCGATTGAACTTGGTCTGGTCGGTGACCAGCACGACCTGACGCGCATTTTCGATAATCGCGCGCGAAACCTGCACTTCGCGCACATCGTAGTCCAGCAGCGTGCCGTCCTCGTCGATGGCCGAGGTGCCGATGATCGCCAGATCGACCTTGAACTGGCGAATGATATCGGCCGCCATCTGGCCGACGACGCCGCCATCGGTCGGGCGAATGGTGCCGCCCGCGATGACCACATTGATCGAGCTGTTGCGGTAGAGAAGATTCGCGACATTGATATTATTGGTGATCACCAGCAGGCCGGTATGGTTCACCAGCGCCTGGGCCACTTCCTCGGTCGTCGTGCCGAGGTTGATAAAGAGCGAGGAATGGTCGGGGATCAGCTTCGCTGCGGCCTCTCCGATGCGCCGCTTGTTTGATTGCGCGACGAGTTTGCGCGCCTCATAGGCGAGGTTCTCGACACCGGACGCCACCACTGCGCCGCCATGGGTGCGGGTGATCAGCCGCGCCTCGCCCAGATCGTTCAGGTCACGGCGGATGGTCTGTGGTGTCACGCCGAAACGAGCGACGAGGTCTTCGACCGACACACGTCCCGTCTCGCGCACAAGCGTGACGATTTCCTGTTGGCGGCGCGAGGCCGGACGCAAAATGTCCATTTTTCTCAAACAGATGCGGTGGAAGAGACGCCCGGCGTGGAGACGCCCGGCGTGGGGACGCCCTGCGTGGACACGCCAAGATTGAACGCGATGGAAATGCGCAAGTCCTGGCCGCGATAGGGCCGCACCTGATGAAACAGGAAGGACGGGAACAGAAACAAAAGCCCCGGGCGCGGCCGGATCATCTCTCCGGCGCCGACCGAGGCACCGTCCTCGCCCGCGAATTTAAGGGCCGGCGCATACATGCCAGGCCCGGGTCCGCGCGGGTCCATCATTTCGAATTCGCCGCCCAATGACGGGTCATCGGCACAGCCGCCGTCATCGACGTAATAGGTGCCGGACCAGAAACTGCCGGGATGGTAATGGGCGATATTGCCGTCGCCGGGTCCGTTGACATTGGCCCAGGCCTGCACGGTCCAATTGGGGTGCAGCGGCTGCCCGGCGCGATCCGCCGTCATGCGATTGGCGACCTGCTTGGCGGCGGCGATGACCTCTGTCATGCCGGCACCGCCCCAGTCCAAAATGTCGCGGTCGGAATGCCAGCCGCCGGCATTGGAGGCCTGAACAGAAGGGTGGGAGGCGCGGCGGTCCAAGATAATGCGGCGAAGCTCGGCATTCCGCGCCGCGGCATCCGGCAATTCGACAGCCGCGACGGGCGTCGCAAAGAGACCGCGAATGTTGATTTCGACGCGCGCCATTTTCGTTTCTCCCGCGTCAGCCTGTGCGCGTGCCTCTTGCTCCTGTCAAGAGCGAACGAAACGCGCCTTAGCCGGCGGAGACCAGCAGCCGGCGCGCGGCCTTATCCCGCCCAATCAGCGGCAGCAAATCTTTCATGTCCGGGCCGCTTTCCTCGCCCGTCAAAGCCAGGCGCAAAGGATGATAGAGGCCACGCCCCTTGCGGCCGGTGGCGGTTGCCAGCGCCTTGGTCCAGATCCCGGCCGTATTCTTGTCCCAGGGCTCCGCCGGCAGGGCGTCAGCCGCCGCGCGCAGGAAGTCTGCGTCATCCGGCTGTTCCGGCGGGGAGATTTCCTCGGCCACGATTTCCCACCAGACACGGGCTTCGGACAGCAGGTCCAGATTGCCGCGAATGGACAGCCAGAAGTCTTCCGTCGCGCCCTGCGGCAGGCGGCTGACCACATCGGCGAAGGCCAGACGGTGGATCATCTGGCGATTGATGCCGAGCAGCTGGCGCGGATCGAAGACGGCGGCGGAATGGGACATGCGGCCGAGGTCGAATGTGGCCGTCACCTCATCCCGCGTCAGCGGCGCCATATCGTCGGCCGAACCAAGGCGCGCCAGATAGGCGATGATGGCGTCAGGCTCCAGCCCGTCCTTGCGCAGGCTGCGGACCGAAAGGCTGTCGAAACGCTTGGACAGCTTGCCGCCCTCGGCATCCGTCAGCAGTGGCAGATGGGCGAAGCCGATCTTCTCCGGCTTGCCGCTTAAGGCCCGCATCAGGTCGATCTGGATGCCGGTATTCGTCACATGATCCTCGCCGCGGATGATGTGCGTCACGCCGAACTCCAGATCATCGACGACCGAGGTGAAGGTATAAAGGAAGGTGCCGTCGGCGCGGATCAGCACCGGGTCGGAGACGCTAGGAAGTTTCACCCGGCGTTCGCCGAAGACCAGGTCGTTCCAGGTGACGACGCCGTCCGAGAGCTTGAAGCGCCAATAGGGGGTCTTGCCATTGGCTTCGGCCGCCGCGCGCTGCTCGGGCGTCAGCCGCAGCATCTCCCGGTCATAGACCGGGGGCAGTTTACGCTTCAGGCGCAAGGCGCGCTTGGCGGCCAGCTCCTCTTCGCTTTCGAAACAGGGATAGAGCAGGCCGAGCGCTTTCAGCCTGTCGGCGGCGGCTTCGTACTGCGCCATGCGGTCGGACTGGCGCGCGTATTCGTCCCAGTGAATGCCCAGCCAGCGCAGGTCTTCCTGGATTCCCGCCTCATATTCCGGCTTCGACCGCGCGACATCCGTATCGTCCATGCGCAGCATGAGCTGCCCGCCATGGCGGCGCGCGAAGAGGTAATTGGCAACGGCGGTGCGCAAATTGCCGACATGCAGGAAGCCCGTGGGGCTGGGGGCAAAGCGAAGGCGAGGGGTGCTGGCGTTCATGCTCCCCCCATGCCCTAGGCTCTGTGTCTTCGTCAAAGCCCCAGGCGCCATCCGGCCGGGTCTCAGACCTGCCGCAACCGCCGATCTCAGGCGGAGACGCGGCTGCGGAGGGCTGCCGGGTCGTGCAGGCGGGTGACGCTGGCCCCCGGCGTCTCGGCCTCGCCGGTCACGGTGAAGGCGTCGATCAGGGCGGAAAGCTCGCCCGCGTCATTGGCCAGCCCATGGCAGGCGGCGGTCGCCTGTTCCACCATGGCGGCATTCTGCTGGGTGGTGCGGTCCATCTGGTTGACGGCCGTATTGATCTCACCCAGCGTGATTGATTGCTCCTGGGCGCTAGCCGCGATTTCCGAGACGGCGGTGTCGATCTCGCCCACCTGGGCGATAATGCGGTCCAGTGCCTGGCCGGTCTGGCCGACGAAATTCACCCCCGCCGAGACCTGCTGCGTGGAGGTGGAGATCAGCGCTTTGATTTCCTTCGCGGCATCGGCCGAGCGTTGCGCCAAGGCGCGGACTTCCTGTGCCACGACGGCGAAGCCGCGCCCGGCATCGCCCGCGCGGGCGGCCTCCACCCCGGCATTCAGCGCCAGAAGATTGGTTTGGAAGGCGATTTCGTCGATCACGCCGATGATCTGGCTGATCTTGTTGGAAGAGGCCTCGATCCCGTCCATGGATTTCACGGCCTCGCGCACGATGCCACCGGATTTCTCGGCATCGACCTTGGCGCCGCTGACGACAGCACGGGCGTGGCGGGCGCCTTCGGCGGCTTTGCGGACCGTCGCGGTCAACTGATCCAGCGCGGCGGCGGTTTCTTCCAGGCTGGCCGCCTGCTGTTCGGTACGGCGCGACAGGTCATTGGTGGAGGTGCGGATTTCCTCCGTCGTATGGCGGACGGAGAGCGCGTTCTGCCCGACCTGCCCCATGGTCCGCTGCAAGGCCGCCAGCGCGCTGTTGAGGTCGATGCGCAGCTGATCCAGCTCCGGTGACAGGGGTTTATCCAGCTGCTGGTTGAGCACGCCGCGGGCGAGGGCGTTCAGCGCGTCGCCGATGCGGCGGACGCTTTCCATGCGCGGCGTGATGTCGGAGCAGAATTTCACAACCTTGACGACAGCGCCGGTCTCGTCGCGGATGGGGTTATAGGCGCCATGAATCCAGATGGTTCGGCCGCCTTTGCCGAAGCGCTTGAAATCACCCGACTGGAACTGGCCGGTTCGCAGCGCCTTCCAGAAATCCTGGTAATGCGCGGTTTCGGCTTCGGCCGGCCCGACGAAAAGGCTGTGATGGCGGCCGACCAGCTCGTCCAGCGTATAGCCCATGGTCTTGAGGAAATTCTCATTGGCACTGCGGATAATGCCATCCGGCGAAAACGCGATGATGGCTTGGCCGCGCGAAAAGGCGTCGAGCTGCGCGGCATAGTCGATGTTGATCTGGCGCATCGCCGCATCCGCCCAGGTGATGCTGAAACCTGAAACGCGCGTGCCGGCGGCGACGGGCGCGATTGTCAGATCGACCGTCAGTGGACCGATGGCGATCGACGTGACCAGGGGTTTGGCCAGCGCGGACAGATTGGCCGTCTGGCCTTTCAGAAACAGGTCGAGATGGCTGCCGATGACGGTCTCGACCGTGAATTGCGGATTGTCCTTCCGCAACTCGGCTTCTGCGTCTTTCAGAAAGCTGCGCAGGGACTGGTTGATATAGGTGATGGTCAGCCGGGCATCGGCCAGCATGACATGCATCGGCCATTGATCGAGCGCCGCTAGCCGCGCCGCTTTTTCGCTCCGTCCGAACCAACCGAATGGCATCGCGTCCCCATAGATTCAGGCCTGATCGGGGACGCTACAGGGCAGGGAGTTAAGCGCGGATGAATGACGCGGGCGATACTGCCCGTGTCATTCATTCTTTGCCGGAAAGGGTCAGCCGCCGTTACGGCTGCTGGCGCCGTTGCAGCAAAAACTCGCGACCGAGCTTCACGCGGGCTTCGCCGTCATAGGCGATGATATCGGCGGTCGCGTAGGTCTCATGCCAATGGTCCGGAATGAAACTGCCGGTGCCGACGACGTCGATCGGCGCATGGGCGTCGGCCATGACGCGGCATTTATCGACGCCGAAGCCGGAGGAGGCGACGATCTTCACCTTATCGAACCCGGCCTCGTCCAGCGCCTCGCGCATCCGCCAGATTGCGGCTGCCGACACGCCGGTGCCGACCAGATGGCGCAACTCGGCGTCCGACCGGTAGCGGCGGATGGCGCCGGGGCTGCGGCGCTCCAGCACGGCATAGCTCTCGGCCGGGTCCAGCCCTTCCAGAAAACGGCCGCCATGGGTGTCGAGCCGGACGGACATCTTTCCTGCCGCCGCAAGCCCCGCAAAGCGGCGGCAGACGGCCAGACCGTCGGTGATCTCGCGGCCGAAGTAATCGACCAGCACGGTCAGGTTATCGTCCGGGAATGTCTCATGATACATCTCGGCCGCGCGGACGGTGGAGCCGGCATAGCCGATCAGGGCATGGGGCATGGTGCCCAGGCCACGCGTCGCGCCAAAGAAATGCGCGGTCGCATCATTGGCATTGCCGACGAAGCCTTTCGCGCCCTCACGCTGCGCCGCGCGGCTGCCGACAGCCGCGCCATAGGCCATCATCGACTGCATTTCGGTGCCCGCGCAATGCCGCGCTTCCATGGCCAGGAAGGTGACATGGGGCAGGCCGATACACATCTGATAGGCGTGATGGGCGGCGACGCAGACCGAACCCAGCTTCTGCAACAGCAGCGTCTCAAGGTCGCTCAGGTGAACGTAGCTGCCGGTGATATAGAGCAGCGGCTCGCCGGCGCCGACCCATTCGCCTTCCTCATGCAGAATCTCGAACTGGAAGGTGGTGTCGCGGGCGACGGCCACCTCTTCCAGCCAGTCCAGCATCAGCTTCGGGGCCGAGATCACCGGCCGCCGGAGAAAGACCGCGTATGTCACGGTCTTGTCCCCAAAGCGGCTGACGATGGCCTTGGTCTTGTTGAAATAAGTATCGGTATAGGCAGCGATCGTTTCCGCCTGCACCAGATCCTGAGCCGAGAGCGTATCCATCCCGTGTCGCCTTTTTTCTTGTTATTCGGCGGCGACGGCAGCGGCGGAGGGAAGGCGTCGCGCCTTCAGCTCCTCCGCCACCAGGAAGGCGAGTTCCAGCGACTGTTCAGCATTCAGCCTCGGGTCGCAGAAGGACTCGTAACGCCGGCCCAGATCAGCCTCCGTCAGGCGATGGGCACCGCCCACGCATTCCGTCACGTCCTGCCCGGTCATCTCGACATGAATGCCGCCCGGCCAAGTGCCTTCCGCCGCATGGGCTTCGAAGAAGCCGCGCACTTCGCCCAGAATGGCGTCGAAACGGCGGGTCTTGCGGCCATGGCTTGTGGAGATGGTGTTGCCGTGCATCGGGTCGCAGAGCCAGACGACATTGGCCCCGGATTCCTTCACGGCGCGCAGCAGGCGGGGGAATTTGCTTTCCAGCTTTTCCACGCCCATGCGGCTGATCAGGGTCAGGCGGCCGGCCTCGTTGGTCGGGTTCAGCGTCTCGATCAGGCGCAGGAGATCCTCGGGCTCGGTAGACGGACCCACCTTGAGGCCGATCGGGTTCTTGATGCCGCGCATGAATTCCACATGCGCGCCGTCCAGCTGCCGGGTGCGGTCACCGATCCAGACGAAATGCGCCGAACAGGCATAGGTATCGCCGGTCGTGGAATCGACGCGGGCCAGCGCTTCCTCATAGGGCAGCAGCAGCGCCTCATGGCTCGTATAGAATTCCGTCTCCCGGATCTGGGGCGCGGTTTCCGCCGTCATGCCGCACGCGCGCATGAAGTTCAGCGTCTCGTCGATCCGCGCCGCCAGATCCTGGTAGCGGGCGCCGAGCGGACTGCGTTCGACGAAGCCGAGATTCCAGCGATGGACGCTGTGCAGATCGGCATAGCCGCCGGTCGCGAAAGCGCGCAGCAGGTTCAGCGTGCCGGCTGATTGGAAATAGCCGGTCTCCATGCGGGCCGGATCAGGGATGCGGGATTCCGGCGTGAAGGCCGGCCCGTTGATGATATCGCCGCGATAGCTGGGCAGCGTCTCATCGCCCACGGTTTCCATCTCGGCGCTGCGCGGCTTGGCATATTGCCCGGCCATGCGGCCCATCTTCACCACGGGTACGCTGCTGCCGAAGGTCAGCACAACCGCCATCTGCAACAATACGCGGAACGTGTCGCGAATCACATTGGCGGTGAAATCGTCATAGCTTTCGGCGCAATCGCCGCCCTGCAGCACGAAGGCGCGGCCGGCCGCGACTTCCGCAAGGGAGGCCTTCAGCCGCCGGGCCTCGCCCGCAAAGACCAGAGGAGGGTATCGCCGCAGGCGCCCTTCGACGGCAGCCAGGCGTTCGACATCCGGATAGGCAGGGATCTGCCGCACCGGCTTGTTGCGCCAGCTCGCCGGGGTCCACAGATCGGCGGTCCCGTTTTCGAGAGGACGGTTATTGCCCGTCTGGCTCATCGGTCTCTTCCTCGTATGGGCGGCGCCCGGTTTCCTGTGCTTGGGCGTCGCGCTCTGGTCTTGTGCCGGGCGTCAGCTGGCCTGGCACGGCCGGCGGTTATCGGCTGAAAACGTGCGAAAAGCTACTCGCCGGTATCTGCGGCGCCCGCAACGCGGGTCCGCGTGCGCATCGTTACGAATTCTTCCGCCGCCGTCGGGTGAATGCCGATGGTGCGGTCAAAATCCTGCTTCGTCGCGCCCATGCGCACGGCGATGCCAAGCCCCTGCATGATCTCGGCCGCGTCCTCGCCCAGCATATGCGCGCCCAGCACCTTCTGGGTTTTCTGGTCGACGACGAGCTTCAGCAGCGCCTTCCGGCCGGCCCGCTTGGTGAGCGTGTGGCGCATCGGCGTGAAGCGGCTGACATAGATATCCATTGGCCCTTGTTTCGCGGCCTCTTCCTCGGTCAGGCCCACGGTCGCCAGCGGCGGGTCGGAGAAGACGGCCGTCGGCACATTCTCCAGGCTCGCCTCGCGCGGAAGGCCGCCGAAGAGCGTATCCGCCAGAGCATGGCCTTCGGCGATGGCGACCGGGGTCAGGTTGAGGCGGTCGGTCACGTCGCCGATGGCGTAGATATGCCCGACATTGGTGCGGCTGCCATTATCGACGGCGACCGCACCGGCCGCATTCAGGGCGACGCCGGACGCCGCGAGGTTGAGCCCGTTGAGGTTCGGCACGCGGCCGGTGGTCAGCACGATGAAATCGGCCTCGATCTCGGCGCCATCCGACAAGGTGACGTGGCGGCCCTGGCCGTCCGCGCCCGAAGCGCGGATATGCGTGGGCGAGACGCCGGGATGCAGATGAATGCTGCCGGCCGCCATCGCTTCGGCCAGCGCTTCGCGCAGATCCTGGTCGAAGCCGCGCAGCGGCCAGGGCTGGCGATAGACCAGATGCACCTCTGACCCGAGACCCGCGAAAATACCGGCGAATTCGACTGCGCTATAGCCGCCGCCGACGATCACCAGCCGCTGCGGCCGCTTCGGCAGGTAGAAGAGGTCGTCGGTAATGCCGGCCAGATCGGCGCCGGGAATATCGGCCTTATGCGGCGTGCTGCCGGTCGCGATGACGATATTGGCCGCCGTCACGTGCTCGCCGCCGACGTCCAGCGTATGCGGGTCGATGAAGGTGGCATGGGCGTCGAAGGTCTTTGCCCCGGCCTTCCCCAGCATCGCGGCATAGATGCCCTGAAGCCGGTCGATCTCACGGTCCTTGGCGGCGATGAAGGCCGTCCAGTCATGCGCGCCCTTCTGGATGTCCCAGCCAAATCCGCGCGAGTCCTCGGCCCAATTGCCGTATTCGGCGGCCTGCACCATCAGCTTCTTGGGTACGCAGCCGACATTGACGCAGGTGCCGCCCCAAAAGCGTTCCTCGGCGACGCCTACCCGGGCGCCGTGCCCGGCCGAGATGCGGGACAGGCGCGTGCCGCCGGAACCGCCGCCAATGACGAAAAGATCGAAATCGTAGGGCAAGGGTAGGCTCCCGCTTACGTGAGGTTGCCTCTCACATAGGGCGGCAGCAGGGTGCAATCAAACGCGGGCTGTCATGCGTGGTGGAAAGAACGGATTGGGGAAAATTAAACTCTCCGTCACAGATAATTGACAGGTTTGGAGAAGGATTTTACTCTTTGCCCATGTTCAATTCTCGACATCACGCATGAGCGGGCAGGGCGACCCTTCGGGCGAGCGCTGGATGCGGCTTGGTCTTGGCACGCTCTCGGTTGCCATCGGCCTGGCGGCCTGGCAGGCGCTTGGCAGCTTCCATCTCATTCCGTCAGGCTTGCTGGCCAGTCCTGAAGAGGTTTGGGCGGCGCTGATCGACATTTCGCGCCATGGCTATCGCGGCACCAGCCTGGGCCAGGATATCGGCGCCACCCTGTTTCGCGCTTTGGCGGGTTTCGTCATTGCGACCGTCATTGGCGTGCCGCTGGGGCTATGGATGGGCATGAGTCGGCTGACGGCGGCGGCGGCCGATTGGCTGGTGCAATTCCTGCGGCCTCTGCCGCCGCTCTCCTTCCTCGTGCTGCTGACGCTGTGGCTTGGCACCGGCGATCTTGCCAAGGTCGGGCTTCTGGCGCTGACGGCCTTTCCCATCATCACCAGCGCCACCTATGCCGCTGTCGGTTCCGTGCCGCAGCAGAAAATCCTGGCCGCCCAGTCGCTGGGCGCCAGTTCGGGCCAGATCTTCCGCCATGTCCTTTTGCCGGCAGCCCTGCCGATGATCTCCACCGGCCTGCGCATCGCGCTCGCCGCCGCGTTCTCCACCGTCGTCGCCGCCGAATTGATGGCCGGCAGCGACGGGCTGGGCTGGATGATCTTTTCGGCCAGCCAGTTCCTGCGCAATGACATCATCCTGCTCGGCATCATTCTGCTGGGCCTGCTCGGCATGGGGCTGAACAGCCTGCTGCTGGGGCTGGATCGTGGCCTGATCCATTGGCGGGGGCGGGATTGATGTCGTTTCTTCGCCGCCGGCCCTGGATCGTCACGCTGGCCAGCATCGCCACGGTGATCGCCGCCTGGGCGATCGCGACCTATACCGGCGCGGTGTCCGACCTGCTGTTGCCGACGCCGGATGAACTGTGGGACGGCGCCGCCGATCTCGTGCTCAACGGCTACAAAGGCTACAGCCTCGGCGCGCATATCGGCCTCAGCCTGTTGCGCGTGGGCCTGGGCTTTGGCCTCGGCACCATCATCGGCACGCTGCTCGGCCTCGGCATGGGCGTCTCGCGCAAGCTCGACGCGCTGGCCGCGCCCTATATCGAATTCCTGCGTCCCTTGCCGCAGCTCGCCTATCTCGTTCTGCTCATCATCTGGTTCGGCATCGGCGAGACGCCCAAGATCGTGCTTCTGTTTCTGGCGGCCCTGCCGGTCTCGGCGGTCGCGGCCCGCGACGGCGTGCGGCAGGTGTCGCCCCAGCGTATTCTGGCGGCCCGTTCCCTCGGCGCCAGCCCGTGGCAGATCTTCTGCCATGTCGTGCTGCCTTCGGCGCTGGGCGAGATCTTCATCGGTGCGCGCCTCTCTATCGGCATTGTCTATGCAACGCTGATCGCGGCGGAAATGATCGCGGGCTCCAGCGGCATCGGCTGGCTCATTCTCGATGCCGGGCGCTTCCTGCGCAGCGACTACGTGATTGCCGGCATCCTCATCATCGCGGCCATGGGCATCGCTCTGGATCGCGGATTGCTTTTTGCCCAGCGCCGCATCGTGCACTGGGCAGGAAAATAAAAACGAAACCTATGACCAATCATCAGGAGAGACGCATGAGTGACATTTCCGGCCTTGGCCGCCGCAAGCTCCTCGCGGGTGCCGCCGGCCTCGGCCTTGCCGCCAGCCTGCCCATCCTCCGCGCCCGCGCGGCGGACGCGCCGACCATCAACATCGCTTATTTCGTGGAGACGAAGCCGACCGCCATCGCCAAGGCGAAGGGCTGGTTCGAGCAGGAATCCGGCGCAAAGATCAACTGGATCGAAGTCGGCAGCGGCGCCCAGATCAACGCCGGCGTCGTCGGCGGCAGCATCGATATCGGCATCGGCATCGGCTCCTCGCCTTCCGCTTCGGGCATCAGCCAGGGCATTCCGTATAAGGTCATCGGCCTGCTCGACAATATCGGCCCGGCCGAGGAACTGACGGTGCGTGCGTCCGCCCATATCAAGACCCCGGCGGATTTCAAGGGCAAGAAGATCGCCACACCCTTCGGCTCCACCTCGCATTTCCGCCTCATCGGCTTTCTGAAGACCAATAACCTCTCGCTCAGCGACGTGACGGTGCTGGACCTGCCGCCCGATCAGATCGTGGCCGCCTGGAAGCGCGGCGATATCGACGGCGCCTATGTCTGGAGCCCGGCCAAGGCCGAAATCCTGGCCGATGGCGGCGAGGTCTATGAGACCTATAAGGAGCTGGACGAGAAGGGCTATGTGATCGCGGATCTGATCGTCGCGCGCAATGCTTTCGCCACCGCCCATTCCGATGCGGTCGTCGGCATTCTGAAGGCCTATGGCAAGGCGCTGACCTATTGGCAGACCAATCCCGATGATGCAGCCGCCATCGTCGGCCAGGCGACGGGCGTCACCGCCGCCGTCGCGGCGGCCAATATGAAGGAATATGACTTCGTGCCGCAGAAGGAACAGCTCACCGCCGCCTGGCTGGGCACGCCCGGCCATCCCGGTGCCTTCGCCGAGCAGCTGCATCACACGGCGGAATTCCTCGTCGGCCAGAAGAGCATCCGCCGCGCGCTGAAACTGCCGGCCTATCAGAAGGGCATCGACACCAGCTACCTGGAAAAGGCCGTTGCCTGATCACCTCGTGATACCTGCTGTCTCTGGTGAAGCCGCCCCCCTCGCGGGGGCGGCTTCCGATTTCGTCCGCTTCGATCAGGTCTCCGTCACCTATGGGGCAGGAACGCCCCAGGCGACTCTGGCCCTGACGCCGACCGATCTCGGCTTCGCGCGGGGGGATTTCGTCTGCATCGTCGGCCCGTCCGGCTGCGGCAAGACAACGCTGATGCAGACGCTCGCTGGGTTCCTGAAGCCTACAGGCGGCGCCGTCAGTGTTGGCGACGTGCCAGTGACGGGGCCTGGTCCGGATCGCGGGGTTGTCTTCCAGCATGCGGCGCTGTTTCCCTGGAAGACGGTCGCCGGCAATGCCGGTTTCGGTCCCGCCATGCGCGGCCTGCCGCGCGCCGAGCGCCGCGCCCGCGTGGAATACTGGCTCAATTCCGTCGGCCTATGGGAATTCCGCAACCGCTATCCCTATCAGCTTTCGGGGGGGATGCAGCAAAGGCTGGCTATTGCGCGCGCGCTCGCCAACGAGCCCGATATCCTGCTGATGGATGAACCGTTTGGTGCTTTGGATGCACTGACGCGGGAGAAGATGCAGGAAGAGTTGCACGCTGTCTGGAAGCGACGCGGCATGACGGTACTGTTCATCACCCATAGTGTCGATGAGGCGGTCTATCTCGGCACCGAAGTTGTTGTCATGTCGCAACGACCTGGGTGCATCCTGCAACGAATACCCGCGCCCTTCGCCCGCCTGGCAGGGGAGCGCGATATTCGCCGTATCAAGGCTGGAAGTGATTTTGTGTCACTTCGGGAACGTGTTTTGTCCTTGATTTGGGGAGAGGGCGGCGGCTGACAGCCCCGCCGGCACCCTGCCGTGCCATGATCGAGCATGGGTCGAAACGACACGATCCGGTCATGGTTGCGTTTGAAAACGCACGATCTGTCCTCTTGGTTGATCTCGCCCATCAAAAAACCATTGACGTGTCGATAAGGATGCGGAAGAAGCCTAGCGCCCGGTCGTGCTGGCTTCCGATTCGCTTTGTCTTTCCTAAAAGAGTCTTAAGCCGATTTTTTGACACCCATAGAGGTTTTGATGTCGAAAGCGTTTCTTGCCCAGGTCATTCAAGAATCAGCCGATACCACGGGCGTTGCCGCCAATCGCGCGGCGACCGATGTGATGCAGGCCATCATCCGTGAATTGAAGAAGAACGGACGCTTCACTTTGCCGAGCTTCGGCACCTTCATCGTTCGCAAGACCAAGGCGCGCAAGGGTCTGAACCCCCGCACGGGCGAAGCGATCAAGGTGAAGGCCGGCAAGACCGTGCGCTTCAAGGCTTCCCCTTCCCTCAAAAAGGTCGTCTAATCCAGTCTTCTGTATGGCTATGGATTAGCGCTTGTGACGACGAGACCGGCCTTCGATCGGATTTGGACTGGTGGCCGGCTGGCCAGCATGGCGATGGATCGTCCCGGTCTCGGTGTCATAGAAGACGGCGTCATTGCCAGCCGTGACGGCCGGATCGCCTTTGTCGGCGCGGCGGCCGATCTGCCGGCCGGGGCCGATGCTGTCGAAACCATTGCCCTTGATGGCCGCTGGGTGACGCCCGGCCTCGTCGATTGCCACACTCATATCGTCTATGCCGATAACCGCGCCGCCGAATGGGAAATGCGCCTGGATGGCGCGGCCTATGAGGCGATTGCCCGCGCTGGGGGCGGCATCGTCTCCTCCGTCCGGTCGGTCCGCGCAACCTCGGAAGACGCCCTTGTCACCCAGGCGCTGGGCCGGGTCGATCGGCTGATCGCGGAAGGCGTCACCACCCTCGAATCGAAATCCGGCTACGGGCTTGATCTGGCGCAGGAGATGAAGCTGCTGCGGGCCGGCCGCACCATCGCCGAAAAGCGCCGCCTGCGCGCGCTCACCAGTTTCCTCGGCGCCCATGCCTTGCCGCCGGAAGCGGAAGGCGACCGCGACGCCTATATGGATCTCGTCTGCACGACCATGCTGCCGGCGGTGGCCGAGGCGGGGCTGGCGGACGCCGTCGATGCCTTCTGCGAAAGCATTGCCTTTTCCCCCGATCAGGTCGCGCGCCTGTTCACCGCCGCCCAGGCGCTGGGCCTGCCCGTGAAGCTGCATGCCGATCAATTGACCAATGGCGGCGGCGCGGCGCTCGCGGCCCGGTTCGGCGCGCTATCGGCCGATCACCTTGAATATACCGATGATGCCGGGGCTGCCGCCATGGCGGCGGCCGGCACCGTCGCCGTGCTGCTGCCCGGCGCCTATTATGTATTGCGGGAAAAGAAGGCGCCGGATGTCGCGGCCTTTCGCCGCCATGGCGTGCCGATCGCGGTCTCGACCGATTGCAACCCCGGCACCTCGCCGCTGACCTCGCTGCTGCTGACCATGCATATGGCCGCGACCCTGTTCGGCCTGACGGTGCATGAGGCGCTGCTGGGCACGACGCGCGAAGCCGCCCGTGCGCTCGGCAAATTCGACGATATCGGATCGCTGGAAACCGGCAAGGCTTGCGACCTCGCCATCTGGTCGGTCGGCCATCCCGCCGAGATTTTTCACAATCTCGGGTCCAACCCGCTTCACAGCCGCGTTTTTGCCGGCGAGCCGGGCTGATCAGCGCCTCTTATCGCGGCGGCTCTCATCCAGCGGCGGGTCATCACTGACCTCGGGGCCGCCGCGCACCTCGCTTTCCGGACCTATTTTCCGCGCGGGGTGCTGTTTATTGAGCGTCTCGGGCTTTACGCCGCTGATGTCATCGGCTGTGCTGGGAATGGGCAGGTCGTCCGGCGGCATGATGGGCTCCTTTAGCCAGGAATCCTCACATGGGGTGGCGTGGCGTGAGAAGAAAGGCGAGCATGGTCTTGCGGCCAAGCGGTTTTCCTCTCACGGATGTTCCGCTGACGGATGACATTCTGGTAAGACAGTCTGATTGGTATCGGGAGCGGCGGTAGAGCGGGCATGGACAGCGAACACGAAATTGCCTGGATCGGCTCCGCACGCGCGATTGTCGAGCCCGAGGACACCACTCAGCCGGTGCTCGATCTGATCAACGGCGCCCATACGACGATCTGCCTGAAGATGTTCACCTTCACGGCCGATGATATCGCCGAGGCGCTTATTGCGGCGCAGCAGCGCGGCGTATTGGTTCGCATCATGCTCAACCCCGCCCGCTCGTCGGGCAGCCGCGCCAATGACGATATGAAGGCGCGCCTGCAAAAAGGCGGCATCACGGTCGCCTGGAGCAGCCCGGCCTTCGCCGTGACGCATGAAAAATCCATGGTCGTCGACAGCCGGGTGGCGCTGATCGCCACCTTCAATTTCGGCGTCAAGTATTTCACCACCACGCGCGACTACGGCATCGTGACCACGGATGCCGAGGTCATCGCCGAAATGGAATCCTGTTTCGAGGCTGACTGGTCCCGCAAGCAATTCGTGCAGCAGGACCGCAGCGCGCTGATCTGGAGCAATCGCGGCTCGCGCGCGCTGATGTGCCATTTCATCGATATGGCCGAACACACGCTGGATGTGCAGCATCCGAAATTCGTCGATGCCGTGGTGCTGGACCGGATTATTCAGGCCAATGAGCGCGGCGTGCGCGTGCGCGTGCTGTGCGGCGGCAAGCACGGCATCAGCACCTGGGACGTGCTGGACACTTTCGCGTCCCTGCGGCTGATGAAGCTGCACGGCGTCAAGATCCGCAAGCAGAAGGGCCTGCGCCTGCATGCCAAGCTGCTTCTGGCCGATGACAAGCATGCCATTGTCGGCTCGATGAATATCGACCGCAGCGCTTTCGACCTGCGCCGCGAGTTAGGGTGTTTCATCAACGATCTGAACGCCGTGGAGCGTCTGTCCCAGACCTTCTCCGATGACTGGCACGAGGCCAAGCGCTACGATCCGCCGGATCCGCTGACCGTCGAGCTGATCGAGGAAGATGACCATCCGCATGACTCCGAACTCGTCCACGAATGACGTGGCGGACTCTCCGGGGCCTGTAACGACGGATAATGTGGCGGCGGCGCCGGAAGCGGAAGCGCCGCCCATCCGCGCCACGGCCTGGGATATTGCCCGCACCTTTAACGAGATTTCGCTCTCGAGTTTCGGCGGCGGCTTGTCCGCCTGGTCGCGGGAAATGGTGGTCGCGCGCCGCAAATGGATGAATGACGCCGAGTTTCTGAGCGCGATGACGATTTGCCGCATCCTGCCAGGTGCCAATCAGGTCAATCTCGCGGTCTTCGTCGGTACCAAGCTGAACGGCTTGCGCGGGGCAGGGGCGGCCTTGGCGGGGCTGATCGCCATGCCGACGCTGCTGCTGGTGGGCATCGCCGCACTCTATGCCGCCTTCCAGCATTCCCATGTCGTGCAGCATGTGCTGGACGGTTTCGCCGCCGCCGCCGTCGCCATGACCTTGCAGATGGTCTGGAAGACAGGTCGCACGACGCTGACCTCCATCGTGCCCATCATCCTGTTTGCCCTGACCTTCGCGCTGAACGGCATTCTGCGCTGGCCTTTGTGGTGGACTCTGGCCGTGACGGCGCCCTTGGGTATCGGCTGGGCCTGGCGGCGAGCGCATCGCAAGGCCGCGGTCAAATCTGCCGGAGCCGCATCATGACCCTCATGCTCGCCCTTCAGCTTTGCTCGGTCTTCGGCATCACCTCGCTGCTTGCCTTCGGCGGCGGCAATGCCGTCATTCCGCAATTCGAGCAGCAGACGGTCAGCGTCTATCACTGGCTGACGGCGCAGCAATTCACCGATTCCTTTGCCATCGCGCAGGCCGCGCCGGGGCCGAGCACGCTGATCGTCAGCCTGCTCGGCTATCGCGCCGGCGGCATCTGGGGCGCGCTGATCGCGACCGCCGCCATGGTGGTACCGACCGGGCTGATCGTTTACGGGTTGGCCAAGGTCTGGGACCGTGGCCATGGCGACAAGCCTTTTCGCCATGCGCTTCAGGACGGTCTGGCGCCGATCACCGTGGGGCTGATCCTGGCCGGCGGTGTTGTCGTCGCGCGCCAGGCCGAGAGCCATTGGCTGCAAGTGGCCATGACGGTCGTCGCAACGATTGTTTTATGTGCCACCAAGATCAACCCGCTCATCGTCGCCGTCTGCTGCGGTTTCGCGGGTTATCTTCTTGGCGCGTGAGACTTTAGGGTCTGTTTAAAGTGACGTGATTCCCGCGAAAGCGGGAATCTTCTTTGCTTCAAGCAAGGACAAGGAAATGCCCGCTTTCGCGGGCATGACGGTTAAGAGCGATTAAGTAAAAAGTCAGAGTTGCAGAGTTGCTTTAACTACGCACCACCACGTGAATCTGGCCTTGGCGTTCCCGCACGTTGATCGCCACTTCATCGCCCATGCGCTGAATGCGCACCGTGACGCGGGCATCGCCGATGCGGATATTGTGCAAAATCATCTCATCCAGAAAGCTCGGCAGTTTCGGCGTGTTGAAGATGACGGCGCGAGCAGCGGGGTCGATCGACAGGCCGAGTGAGGCCTGTAGCAAGGCGGGCAGGGCCGCTGCCGCCCAGGCCTGGGGCGAGCAGGCGACCGGATAGAAGGTCGGCCCCTGGTTGCGGCGGCGGGCGAAGCCGCAGAACAGTTCCGGCAGCCGGCGCATGTCGATATTCAGCGCCGCATCGAACTGGCCTTCGAAGATCTTTGCGACAGCATCGGTATGGCCGTAGCGGGCCAGACCCATGGCGATCAGGGCATTGTCATGCGGCCAGACCGAGCCATTGTGATAGCCCATCGGGTTATAGCGGGCCTCGCCGCTGGCGACCGTTCTGATGCCCCAGCCCGAAAAGAAATCATGGCCCATGAAGCCCTCGGCCATCCGCGCCGCACGGTCGGGCGCGATCATGCCGGTCATCATCAGATGGCCTGGGTTGGAGGTGCGGATGCGGCAGGGCTTCTTGTCGCCATCAAGGGCGATGGCATAGGTGCCGATTTCCTCGCACCAGAATTTGTCTTCGAAGGCGATGCGCAGCGCCTCCGCCTTCTCGTCATGCAAGGCCGCGACCGCCGTATGGCCCAGCGCCTGGCCGATCACCGCCATGGCGCGGTGGGCCGCAAAGACATAGCCCTGCACTTCACACAGGGCGATCGGCCCTTCCGCCAAGTCGCCATTGGCATGGAAGACGCTGTCATAGCTGTCTTTCCAGCCCTGGTTTTGCAGTCCTGATCCGGTGGCGCGGTAATATTCCACGAAACCGTCGCCGTCGCGGTCGCCGTATTGGGCGACCCAGGTCATCGCCGCTTGCAGATGCGGCCACAGCTTTTGCAGGCTATGCGCGTCATGCGTGCGTTCGTAATAGGCGCCGGCCAGCATGACGAATAGCGGTGTGCTATCAACGCTTCCGTAATAGCGGTGGAAAGGCACTTCGCCCAGTTCCGCCATCTCGCCGTTGCGCATTTCATGCACGATCTTGCCGGGCTCGGAATCCGCCGCCGCACTGGTCTCGGTCGCCTGAACCTCGGCCAGGAAGGCGAGCACGCCGCGCGCGATGGACGGGTCCAGCCACAGCGCCTGATAGGCGGTGATCAGCGCGTCGCGGCCGAAGGCGGCGGTGAACCAGGGAATGCCGGCATAGGGGTAAAGCCCGGTCGGCTTTTCGGTGATCAGCATATAAAGATCGGCAATCGCCCGGCGGATGGCTTCGTTGAACAGCTCGTTCGAGCTTTCCATGGCCGCCGCGCGGGCAGAGCGCGTGCGCATCCAGCGGCGTGATTCGACTAGGCTCATCAGATAATGCGTGCGCAGGTCACGCGTGCCGGCGGCGGGCGTGTCGTTGCAGTCGATTTCGACATAGATCAGCGCCTGCTGTCCGGGCTGTATTTCCATGTCGAATGTCGCGCGGCCGCCGTCCAGCGCGGTCGGTGTCGGGGAAAAGCGCAGCCGGGTGCTGCGGCGCTTCTCGTCCAGCCCGACATAGCCAAGGGTCACGCTTGTCTCATCCACGTCCGGCGCCTGCTTGGTCCCGCGCCGCGCGCGGGGCGTGCCGCGCACCTCGAACAGATCGGCGAAATCCGAATCGAAGGCGAATTCCAGCCGGATCAGCTGCGGCTCATGCGCGAAGCTGCGGATCTGGATGCGTTCGAACAGCGTTGCGTTGATCATGAAACGTACGCGGCGGACATGCACCATGCTGTGATCCAGCACGACCTTTCCGTCGCGGGTCAGGTCCGGGTTGGCGAGGTCGCAGATCAGCGCGGTATTGTCTTCCCGCAGCGTGGAGCTCAATAAAACCGGACGGCCGCCGCCGATGGTCAGGTCGAAGACCGACAGATGGCGGGTGTCGCGGTTGTAAAGTCCCTCGGTGCCGCCGTCATAGGGCAGGCTATTGCCCGAAAGATCGAAGATGCCGAACATGTCGCCGTTCTTCAGCGTCCGGTATTGCCGCTCCTGGAGCGACAGCGTCGCCCCGACAGCATAGGGCGGCTCGACCTGATCGGCTTTTGGATGGACGGCAGCGCTCACGGTCATCAACTCCTTCAGGGCCGGCTTAGCTAAAGAACAGAGTTTTCAATGGATTAATGGCTATCACGTTTGAGGGCAGGCTGCGATAGGCCGGGTCGGCAGACCGACAGCAGTACGCCCCGCAGCCAGCGATGCGCGGGGTCGGCGTCCATCCGGGGATGCCACATCTGGGAGATCGTGATGCTTGCGGTCGCCACCGGCAAATCGAAAACTGCGACAAGAGCGTCTTTTTGCGCCGAAACGAAGGACTGCGTCACCAGCCCGACCAGATCGGAGGTCGCGACCATAGCCAGCGCGGCCGGAAAGCCCGGCACCATGGCGACGACCCGCCGCGTGAGGCCGAGCGCGGTCAGCGCATCGTCCACCGGTCCGCGCAGGCGCCCGCGCCGCGAAGTCACCACATGGTCACAGCCAGCGTAGCGTTCCGGGGTCATCGGGGACGATGTCAGCGCATGGCCGCGCCGGACGATACCGACGAAGCGATCCTCGAACAGAGCTTGAAGCCGGATTTCAGGCCCCGATTCGCCCAGCACCCCGATTTCCAGATCGATCGCTCCTTCGCGCAGGGGATGAAAATCCTTATCGGGCTTGGGCGCGAAGCGCAGGCAGACGCCCGGTGCCTGACGCAGGATGGCAGCCAGCAGCGCGCCGCCGAAAGCGTCCACGAAGCCTTCATTCGCGCGCAGCGTGAAGGTGCGTTCCAACGCAGTCAGGTCCAGAACACCGCTCGCCGGGCTCAGCACGGAATGGGCCTCGCGCGCCAGATCGCCCGCGCGGGCGGCCAGGGCAGCGGCATGGGGCGTCGGCACCAGACCACGACCGGCCCGCACCAGCAGAGGGTCGCCGGTCGCGGCGCGCAGACGGGCCAGCGTCCGGCTCATGGCCGAGCCGCTCAGCCCCAGGCGGCGCGCGGCGCCGGCAACGCTGCCTTCCGTCAGCAGCGCATCCAGCGCGGTCAGCAGGTTGAGGTCGGCGTCGGCCATGGCGCAGTTCTATCACAGGTCTCCATGTCGATGCAGGTGTCATGGCGTCTGACGCAGCTATTCACTGCATCCCCTGCGCCTTCCGCCTTACCCGGCCATCTCTATCCTCTCCGTAAGAATGAAAGTGGAGAGTTTCATGCCCAATCCCTCACAAGCGGAGATGGCCGAGGACGGAATGCCGGCGCCCCAGCGGCATTACGTGCTGGCGGCGGTCATGGCCGCTGTCGTGCTCGTCGTGCTGGACGGCGCCATTGCCACCATCGCGCTGCCGACCCTGTCCACGCGCCTGCATGTGGCGCCGGCGGCCTCCATCTGGGTCGTCACCGGCTATCAGATGGCGCTGGTCATGACGCTGCTGCCGGCTGCAGCCCTGGGTGAAAGCCGGGGCTATCGCCGCGTTTTCATCGGCGGTGTGGCGCTCTTCACGGCGGCCTCGCTGTTCTGCGCGCTGTCGCCGTCACTGCCGGTCCTGGTTCTGGCCCGCTTCGTCCAGGGCATCGGCGGATCGGGCATCATGGCGCTGGGCGTGGCGCTGCTGCGCTTCTCCACGCCGCAGCATCGCCTGGGCGCCGTCCTGGGCTGGAACGCGCTGCTCATCGCGCTATCGGCGGCGGCCGGCCCCATGGTGGGGGCCGCGATCCTGTCGGTTTCTTCCTGGCCCTGGCTCTTTGCCGTCAACCTGCCCGTGGGCGCGGTGGTGCTGCTGGCATCCCGCTTCCTGCCGCAGATCAAAGGCACGGGGCGCAAGATCGACCGCATCAGCGTGCTGCTGAATGCCGGCACTTTCGCGCCTCTGGTCGTCGGCGCCGATCAGCTGGCAACGCGGCCTGTGCTCGGCGGCGCGCTGCTGGCCATCGCGGCCGTCAGCCTCATGACGCTGGTCCGGCGAGAAATGCCGCAGGCAGCACCGCTGATCCCGCTGGATCTGCTGCGTAACCGCGCCTTCCGAATGTCGGTCGTCGCCTCGGTCTGCTGCTTCGCGGGCCAGATGGCGGGCATCGTCGGGCTGCCCTTCTATTTGCAGCACGGTCTGGGGCAGAGCGCGCTGATGACGGGATTGTATATGACGCCCTGGCCGCTGATGACGGCGGTGGCGGGGCCGCTGTCCGGCCGTCTGGCCGATCGCGTGTCGTCCGCCTGGTTGTGCGCAGCGGGGGCCGGCTGCCTGGCGCTGGGCCTGTTTCTGGCCGCCGTCTGGCCGCTGCGTGGCGATCCGCTGCCACTGATCGCCTGCACCATGCTGTGCGGCCTTGGCTTCGGGTTTTTCCAGACGCCGAATAACCGCAACATGCTGTTGTCGGCGCCACGGGCGCGCAGCGGGGCGGCGGGCGGCATGCAGGGCACCGCCCGGCTGACCGGCCAGACCATGGGCGCCGTCATCATCAGCCTGCTGCTGGCCTCGGCCGGTACGGGTGTCGCGCCACGGCTGGGTCTCGCGGTCGGCGCTGGTCTCGCCGTGCTGGCCGGGATTGTCAGCGTGCGCCGCAGCCGTGCGGCCCGCAGGTAACCGATGACGTGGTGCCTGCGAATTAACCCGGGCCGGCGCAAAAAATGTGTCGGCCACGGGAATAACCACAGGCGTTCCGGTGTCACCACACCGGGCGGCGTTTCACTGGGCGGAAGATGTGACGGAACTTTGTCTTGCGTCCCGCGTGGATGAGGCTCCGAACTGCCGCCGGTCACGGCTCACAGTCAGACAGGACAGATGATGCGACACAAAATTATCGCGACCGCGGCCATGGGCCTTGCGCTCATGGGCGGCATTGCCCTGGCCCATGCCGCAGCCCCCAAGCGCGTCCGTGGCACGGTCACGGCCATCACGGCAACCGAGATCAGCGTCACCACGCGCAGCGGCACGGCGGAGAGCTTTGCGCTGAATGCCGATACGCATTTCCTGGGCGAAACCACGGGCGGCATGTCGGATATCAAATCCGGCAGCTATATCGGCAGTGCTGCGGTGCCGATGGCCGGTGGCGGCGGCAAGCTGAAGGCCATCGAAGTGACGGTCTTCCCGCCCAGCATGGTCGGCGTCGGCGAAGGCCATTACGATTGGGATCTGGGCAAGAACAGCTCCATGACCAACGGCACGGTGGGCAGCCTGATGATGTCCAACGGCAATACGATGGCCGTGAAATACAAGGGCGGCGAGAAGATGATCGTCGTGCCGGCCGATGTGCCCATCGTCACCATCGCCCCGGGCGCGATGAGCGACGTCACCAGCGGTACCAAGGTCATCGTCGTTCCTGCTAAGGGCGACGCCAAGACCGCTGCCGCCGTGCTGTTCGGCCGCAACGGCATCACGCCGCCGCAATAAGCAACCGGCCTTGTGAGACGGGGGCCGGTATGGCCCCCGTTGACGGAGACTGACAATGTCCAAGGCTGCGGCGAAGACCCGGAAGGGTCGATCGGTCATCGTTCACCCGCTCGTCGTGCGCATTACGCATTGGGTGAATGCCTTCGCGATCGTCTGCATGGTGATGAGCGGCTGGCAGATCTACGATGCCTCGCCGCTGCTGCCCTTCGTCTTTCCGCCCACCATCACGCTGGGCGGCTGGCTGGGCGGGGCCATCGCCTGGCATCTGGCGATGATGTGGCTGCTGATCGCCAATGGCATCCTTTATCTCGGCTACGGACTGGCCTCGCGCCATTTCAAGAAGTCGTTCTTTCCGCTGAGTGCGCGCGGCGTCTGGTCGGATTTCCGGTCCGCCCTGCATTTCAATCTGTCGCATACGCCGGGCGTCTATAATGCGGTGCAGAAGCTGCTCTATCTCGGCGTGTTGTTGCTGGGCATTCTGGCTTTCCTCTCCGGCCTCGCCATGTGGAAGCCGGTGCAGTTCGAATGGCTGGCCGCCATCCTCGGCAGCTACCCGTCGCTGCGCTGGCTGCATTTCATCGCCATGACCGGCATCGTCGGTTTCGTTGTCATCCATCTGGCGCTGGTCATCATCGTGCCGCGCACCTTGCCGAGCATGATCACCGGCCGCGTGCGCCTGGATGACGAAACGGGAGTGCATCATGAAGCGTGAACCGGGGCTGATCCGCCCGAAAGACGCGGCCCCCGAACTCAAGCGCGTTGAGCGGCGCCTGCTGCTGAAATCGGGCCTGTCGCTGGGCGCTCTGACCATGCTGACGGGCTGCAATCTGGCGGACGGCGACGATGTCGACCGCGCGCTGTTCGCCATGTCCCGTTTTAACGACCGCGTGCAGGCTTTCCTCTTCAGCCAGACGCGTCTGGCCGCGACCTTCCCCGCCAGCCGCATCACCAATCCTTTCCGCTTCAACGCCTTCTATGACGAGGACGATGCGCCCGAGATCGATGCCTCGGACTGGAAGCTGGAAGTCTCAGGCCTCGTCGCGGACAAGTCACCCTGGACGCTGGCGCGGCTGCGCGCCATGCCGCAGGAAAGCCAGATCACCCGGCATATCTGTGTGGAGGGTTGGAGCCAGATCGGCGAATGGAGCGGCGTGCCGCTGCATCTGTTTCTGAAAAAGATCGGTGCCGATACGCGCGCCAAATATGTCGGCTTCAAATGCAGCGACCGCTATTATTCCAGCATCGACATGCCGAGCGCGCTGCATCCGCAGACCATTCTGGCGCTCGATTTCCTGGGCAAGCCGCTGCCGACGGAATTCGGCTTTCCCATGCGGCTGCGCATTCCGACCAAGCTCGGCTTCAAGAACCCCAAATATGTCGCGTCGATCTTCGTCACCAACGACAATCCCGGCGGCTATTGGGAAGACCAGGGTTATAACTGGTTCAGCGGCAGCTGAACCAGTCGGTCCGCCGGTCTGTCGCTATAGTTTGTCAGAACGTGGCAGATTCAACCCGTCATCCCGGCCTTGAGCCCGGATCTTCTTACTTTGGCGCTCAGGAAGAAGATCCCCGTGACAAGCACGGGGATGACGGTGTTTCAATAGGATTTTGACGCACTCAATCCCCGGCCTGCTTCTGGCGGACCTTCTCCAATTCCTCGGCCCGGCCGGTATTGTCCCAGGCAACGTCCACGTCATCGAAGCGTGACCCCTGACGCTCGGCCATCAGCAGTTTCTCTAGTGTCATAGCGCTCTGGCGGGACGCGAGAACGAAGCCTTCCTCATCGCCGTAAAGCGGCCGCAGCTTGTGGAAGAAGCGCTTGTCCTGGCGGCGGAAGATGGCGGCTGCGCGATGCGCCTGATGCGGATGCACGCCAAGCTTAACCAGCGCCGAACGGCCGAGGGCCAGCGACCCTTCGAAGGTCTCGCGCTCCACTTCGTCGGCACCCTGGTCCAGCAGTTCATAGGCGGCGCGGCGGTCCCAGGCGCGGGCGATGATATGCAGATCGGGGAAGGCGTGGCGTGCACCGGCCACCAGTTCCAGCGCCTTTTCGCGGTCGTCGATGGCGACGATCAGCAGCTTCGCCTTTTCGGCGCCGGCCGCTTGCAACAGGTCGATGCGGGAGGCATCGCCATATTGCACGCGCTGGCCGAAGCGGCGCAGCAGTTCGATCTGCGTCGTGCTGATATCCAGCACCGAAGTCTTGAAGCCATTGCCCCGGATCAGGCGTCCGGCGATCTGCCCGAAACGTCCGTAACCGGCGATGATGACGTCCGGATCGGCGTCGAAACTCGGCGCTTCCGGCACCGGCCCGTCGGTCTTGTCGGGCCGCGTCATCAGCCGCTCATGCGCGATGAAGGCCAGCGGCGTGAAGACCATGGACATGGCGACCACGGCATTGAGCAGCGCGCCGATATGATGCGGCAGGACATGGGCGGTGACGACGAAACCCGTCAGCACGAAGGCGAATTCGCCGCCCTGACACAGCGAGACGCCGACCATGCGGGCGTCGGCGCGCGGCATATGGAACAACTGCGCCAGACGGGTCATGGCCTCGGCCTTGATCGCCATCAGCCCGACCGTCAGCCCCAGTACCAGGAAAGGGTGGCGGGCGACGAGGCCGAAATCCAGGCTGGCGCCGACCGTGATGAAGAACAGGCCCAGCAGGATGCCACGGAAGGGCTCGATATCGGCTTCAAGCTCCCGGCGGAATTCGTTCTCGGCCAGCATGACGCCGGCCAGGAAGGCGCCGAGGGCGGGGGAAACGCCGACCAGCTGCATCAAGGCCGTGACCGCGAAGACCAGCAGCAAAGCGGTCGCCGTAAAGGTTTCGCGCAACCGGGTCTTGGCGATGAAGCGGAAGATCGGCCCGACCAGATACCGGCCGGTCGCGATGATGAGGATGACGGCCCCCAGCACGGCGACACCATGCACCCAGCCGTGCAGACCGCGGGTTTCCGCAACCGCGCCATGGGCATTGCCCAGCAGCGGCAGCAGCACAAGCAGGGGAATCACCGCCAGATCCTGGAACAGCAGCACGCCGAAGGCGGCGGTGCCGACCGCGCCCCGGCGCAGGCCCTTTTCATCCAGCGTCTGTAAGACGATGGCGGTGGAGGACATGGCGAGCACGGCGCCGCAGGCAATCGCCTGCTGCCAAGGCAGGCCCAGAATCATGGCGGCGACGGCAAGGCAGGCGCCGATGCCGATCAGCTGCGCGAAGCCGAGGCCGAAGATGGCGGCGCGCATCGTCCACAGCAGCGCCGGCCGCACTTCCAGCCCGATCAGGAACAGCAGGATGACGACACCGAATTCCGCGAAGCCCATGACATCGGCCTGATCGCCGACCAGATGCAGCGCGAAGGGGCCGATGACGGCGCCGGCAATGAGATAGCCGAGGACGGAGCCCAGGCCCGCGCGCTTGGCGATGGGCACGGCGATGACGCTGGCCGCCAGATAGACCAGCGCCTGGATCAGAACGGTATCGGTATTCATGCGCGGTCGGCCTCGATCAAAGCAGAAAGCCGCGCATCATAGGCGGCGGCCGCCTTTTCGCGTTCGTCGGCATCGATATGGATGGCGTCATGCACGATGAAGGGTTCGGCCCAGGTCAGGCCGCAGAGATGCGCGGTCGCTTCCAGCGGGCGCAGCAGCTCGGCAATGGTGAAGCGGTTATAGCCTTCGGCATGATAGGCGGCCGGGTCACCCCCGGTGCTGGCCGCGACCATCACGGTCTTGCCATGTAGCTGGTCGCCGCCACGGCCGAAAGCGAAGCCGTGCAGCAGCACGGTATCCATCCATTCCTTCAAAAGCGCGGGCGTCGAATACCAGTAGAAGGGGAATTGCAGCACAATCAGCCGATGGGCGAGCAGCTTCTTCTGCTCGGCATCCGCGTCGATGACGAAATCCGGATAATGTTTGTAGAGGTCATGCACCGTCACGTCCGGCCGTGCGCGGACGGCGCCCAGCAGCGCGGCATTGACGCGGGACCGGTGCATCGCCGGGTGTGACAGCAGCACCAGCGCCGCCCGCCCGGCATAGGACTGCGCCATCGCCGAGCCGGTATTCTCGACAATCTCCAGGCGGCGGGGCGCCGGCGTCTTGGTGGCACGCTTGCCGGTCAGGGTCTTGATGAAGCCAAGCGCCACGCGGGCCGCCTTTCAGTCTTTGCCGTCAGTGCCGATGACGGTGGTGAAGATCCGGGTAATGGGCGTGGCTATGGGTTAAAGGCCGGTGCCGATGGCCATGGCTATGCGGCTCGCCCGGCGGATCCTTGGGGTCGTGCTCGTGCTGATGATGCGCATCATGCACATGTGCGTGCTCATGCTCCATCGCCTCGTGCGCATGGTCATGCGCATGACGCTCAGCGAGGTGCAGGTAGAGACCGAATGCCATCAAAAGCCCGGCGGCGCAAAGCTGCAAGGTGAGGTGGTCGTGGAAGATCAGGATGGCGATCACCGCGCCGATGAAGGGGGCCAGCGAGAAATAGGCGCCGGTGCGGGCCGCGCCGAGCGCGCGCAGGCCGCGCATGAACAGAACCAGGCTCGCGCCATAGCCCAGAAAGCCGAGCAGGCCGGCGGCCAGAATGAGATGCGGCGGCGGCAGCACCGCGCCATGCCATAGCGCCAGCAGCAGGTTCACCAGCCCGGCGGCCAGGCCCTTGATCATGGCGACCTGCACCGGGTCGGCGGCGCTCAACCGGCGGCTGAGGTTATTATCCGCGCCCCAGGCCAGGCAGGCGGCCAGGATGAAACCGGCGCCCCAGCCGAAACCGGTGCCCGCGTCGGGATGCCAGGACAGGATGGCGGCACCGAGGACGATGGCGCCCGCGCCGATGAGGATGCGGCGGTCGGCATTCTCATGAAACACGACCCAGGCGATCACCATGGTGGCGATGCCCTCGGCATTGAGCAGGAGGGAGGCGCTGGCTGCCGGCACGCGCGTCAGGCCCAGCATCAGCAGCGCAGGCCCCAAAGCGCCGCCGATCAGCACGACGGCGGCAAGCCAAGGCAGGTCAGCCCGCCGGATCGGCGCTTCGCTGGCAGCCACCGTGCCGCCCCGGCGCTGCACGGCCAGCACCACGGCCAGGCCGAGGCCCGAGCCCAGATACAGCAGCCCGGCCAGCGCCCAGGGGTCGGTCGTTCCCAGCAGCGCCTTGGCGAAGGGCGTGCTGGCGCCGAACAGAAGCGCTGCCAGAAGCGCCGGTGTGGCGGCAGACAGGGCGCCCATATGCGGCGCCTAGATGTAGAGCAGGATGACGAAGCCGCCGATGACGCCGATGGCGACCAGGCTTGTGACCAGCATCAGGCGCTTTTCGATGAATTCCCGCGCCGGCTCACCCACAAAGCGCATGATGGCGCCGACCAGGAAGAAACGGCCGCCACGGGTGACCAGGCTGGCGGCCATGAATTCCCAGAAATGGAACTTCGCGGCGCCGGCTGCGATTGTCACGATTTTGTAGGGGATCGGTGTCAGGCCTTTGATCAGGATCACATAAAGGCCGTAGCGGGCGAACTTGTCCTGAAAGGTCTGATAGGCGTGGTCCATGTGGTAAAGATGAATGATCGGCCGGGCCAGCTGATCGAAGACGGCGTAGCCGATCAGATAGCCCAGCGCGCCGCCGGCGACGCTGGCCAGCGTGCAGATCAGCGCGTAGAGCCAGACGCGGCGCGGCCGCGCCAGGCCCATGGCGACCAGCAGCGGATCGGGCGGGATCGGAAAGAAGCTCGCTTCCGCGAAGGCGACGGCTGCCAGGAACCAAGCAGCGTGGCGGTGGCCCGCCAGGGCGATGACCCGGTCGTACAGGCGCTTGAGCATTGCGGCAGATTCCATCGTGGATAAGGGTGGGGACTTGCCATGCTCGCGGCGGCCCTTCAATGGATCGATTGGATGATGGTCCGTCGTGCGAACCTTCTGTGAGGATTTGTAATGTTGCTGAAGCCCCTGCGCCGTGTCGCTGCCACCCTCTTGGCGGGCGCGTTTCTGGCGCAAGCCGTGCCTGCCCATCCGGCCGCAGCCCAGGGCGCGCCGCCGCATGCCTGGCTGTTCGGCATGTGGGCCGGCGGCATCTATCCTGCCTCCGGCAACATGAGCGCCAAGGACTGCGCCTTGCAGGCGACCTTCGTGGTGACGCAGGACGCCATCATTCACAGCACGCTGACCCATCCGACCGCGATCCAGAACCTGATCGCCAGCGTGCGTGGCACGCCCAATGGCACGGTCTTCCTGCTCGCGCCCACCGATACCAAGCCGGATAATGCCGGGGGTATGGCCGATGATCTTGGTTTCGGCTGCCCGGAGGACAATGTGCTGCGCGTGGTGCGCGTCGGGCCGAACCAAATCGCCTTCCCGGACTGCAAGGGCTTCCCGAGCCCGCTCGTGCGCTGCCCGGACGCGCGCTGATCCAGTGATGGGCCGGGGAAGGGATAGCAGACCATGCCCCAGGATTATCCGGCCCATCCGCCTGTTGTCGTTATTACCGGCGGCTCCTCCGGCATCGGCCGCTGCACGGCCGGCATTTTTGCGGGACAGGGCTGGCGCGTCGGGCTGATTGCGCGCGGGGCCGCGGGCCTAGCGGCGGCGGCCGATGATGTGCGTGCCGCCGGAACCCGCGTCGCGGTCGCGGTCGCGGATGTCACCGACAATGCGGCGCTGGCCCGCGCGGCGGCTGGGCTGGAAGCCGAACTCGGCCCGGTGACGGCCTGGGTCAATGCTGCCGGCAATGGCGTCTATGGCCGCTTCGTCGATGTGCCGGAGGCGGAGTTCCGGCAGGTGACCGAGGTCACCTATCTCGGCACCGTTAACGGCACCCGCGCCGCGCTGGCCCTGATGCGGCCGCGCAACAAAGGCAGCATCGTCAATGTCTGTTCCGGCGTGGTCTTTCACGGCCTGCCGCTGATGACCTCCTATTCCGGCGCCAAGGCAGCGGTGCGGGGCTTCGGTCAGGCGCTGCGGATCGAGCTGTTGTTCGAGAAAAGCCGTATCCGCGTCAGCACCGTCTTTCCACCGGCCGTGAACACGCCCTTCTTCGCCCATGCCATCAGCCATATGGGCTGGCCGGCGCGGCCGGTGCCGCCGGTCTATCAGCCGGATGTGATTGCGCGCGGCATCTATATGGCGGCGCGCAGCGGCCGGCCGGAAATGACGATCAGCGGCACCGTCGCCTGTTTCGCGCTGCTCAGCCGCATCGCGCCGATCTGGACCGGGGCCGTCATCCGCCGCCTGGGTGTCGACGGCCAGCGGTCGCGGGAGGACGCGGCGGTGGAGCAGGCCCAGCCGACGGTTTTCGCGCCGTCGGACCAGGCGTCATGCGTGCATGGCGTCTTCGGACGAAAGGCCCGCCGCTGGAGCCTGCAAATGACCCTCCGCAGACTGTTTTCCTGAGATTACGGCCACCTCTTTCGTCATCCGCGCCTTCATTGCGCGGATCTACCCGCTGCGGCGTCTCGACGAGGGAGATGAGGTGCCTTGAACGTGTCAGAAGACAATGGAATCAAGCCGTCATCCCGGCCTTGAACCGGGATCTTCTTACTTTGGCGACATAACAAGAAGATCCCCGTGACGAGCACAGGGATGACGTTCCTTCAATGAAAGGCTGAAAAACCTTAGCGCGCCAGCGCGCCCTCGATCAGCGCCACCGTCTCGGCGACGCCGTACAGCGCCACGAAACCGCCAAAACGCGGACCTTCGTTCTGGCCCAGCAGAACCTGATACAGACAGCCGAACCAGTCCTTCAGCGCCGGGAAGGGGTGGCGCTTGCCGACCTCATAGACCTGCGTCTGGATATCCTCGGCTGAGGTATCCGGCGACAGGCCGCGCAGTGACGTCGCCAGATCCGCAAGCGCCGCGCGCTCGACCTCGGTCGGGTCGCGGAAGGCCTTCTTGGGCTTCACGAAATCCTGGTAATAGGCAACGGCATAGCCGACGAGCTTCGCCAGGAAAGGCGCGCTGTCCGGCGTCAGGTCCGGCGCATAGCGGCGGATGAAGCCCCAGAGGATGTCCGGGTTCTCGGCATTCGCGACAGAGGCCAGGTTCAGCAGCATGCCGAAGCTGATCGGGCTGCCGGCGGTCGCCGGCACCGCGCCGGCTTCGATGAACCAGGCCGGGTTGCTTTCGTCGACGGTCTCGTCCTTCTGCGCCTTCGCGACATGCGCCAGATAATCGTCCACCGCGCGGGGGATGACATCGAAGAACAGGCGCTTGGCGCGCTGCGGCTGGTTGAACATGAAAAGAGCCAGGCTCTCTTCCGGCGCATATTTCAGCCATTCGTCGATCGACAGGCCATTGCCCTTCGACTTGGAAATCTTCTGGCCCTTGTCGTCCAGGAACAGCTCGTAATTGAAGCCGGCGGGCGGCTCCGCGCCCAGGATGCGGCAGATCTCGCCCGAGAGCTTGATGCCCTCGATATGATCCTTGCCGGCCATTTCGTAATCGACGCCGAGTGCTGCCCAGCGCATGGCCCAATCGGCTTTCCACTGCATCTTGGCGCCGCCGCCGGTCACGGGCGTTTCATAGAAAGTGCCGTCCTCCGGGTCGCGCCAGGACACGGTACCGGCATCGGGGTCGACCTTTTCGATCAGCACCTGCATGACGATGCCGGTCTTGGGATGGACGGGCAGGATGGGCGAATAGGTGGCGCGGCGTTCCGGCCCCAGCGTCGGCAGCACGACGGCCTTGATTTCCTCATGCTTACGCAGCGCTTCACGCAGCGCCTGGTCGAAAGCGCCGGAGCGATAGGAGTCGGTCGCGGAAATGAACTCGTAGTCGAAGCCGAAACCGTCCAGAAAGGCGCGCAGGCGGGCGTTATTGTGATGGCCGAAACTCTCATGCGTGCCGAAGGGGTCAGGCACGTCCGTCAGCGGCTTGCCGATGAATTCGCGCAGCATGTCCCGGTTGGGAACATTGTCGGGCACCTTGCGCATGCCATCCATATCGTCCGAAAAGGCGATCAGGCGCGACGGCAGGCCCGTGAGCGCGGTAAAAGCCTGTCGCACCCAGCTGGTGCGGGCAACCTCGCCGAAGGTGCCGATATGCGGCAGGCCCGAGGGGCCGTAGCCGGTTTCGAACAGGGCCTCACCTTTGCCCGATTTTTCCAGGCGGGCGACGACTTTGGCCGCTTCCTCGAAGGGCCAGGTTTTCGGGGCAGGTGTGGTGCGTACGACTTGGTTCATGATGGTTCCTCACTAGGAAAGGCGCGGTATCCGGTCAATGAAGCTTGCGGTATGAGTGTGTCCCACGGACCGGGTTCCGTCTCCTTTCCGGAATGGCCTGCGCTGGCGAGCGGTACCGGCACCGCCGCCGTGCTGACGGCGGATGGCGAACTGGTGCAGCGCGACAGCCGCGAGACGGCCCGGCTGCTGGACCAGTCCGAGCCGCCGCTGCTGATCCATGCGCCGTCGACCTGGCGGCGTCTCGGCCTCAAGCCGATGCCGGCCTATGATCTGCTGGAGCTTTTCGCTTTCGTCCGTCCCGCCAAACCCGCCGTGCCGACGGCGCGCGGTCTGGCCCAGACGCTCGATCTGCCGGCCGTCCGTCAGGGACTGGAAAACGCGGCCTCTGCCCTGCCCAATCTCGCCTTCGCCCTGTTGCAGGAATTGACCCGCGACGCTGGCCTGCCCGCGAACCGTGACCTGCCGGCGCTGGCGAAGCGCATGGGCGATGCCGGCTGGCTATGGGCACCCCTAGTGATGGCGGCGCTCGACCGTGGCGGTGCCATCCCGCCCGCTGCCAAGGACGGCAATGCCTTTCGCGTCTGGCGTCGTCTGCCGGAATGGGAGGAGGGTGCGCCGCCGCCCGAGCCGTCCACGCTGCCCGTTTCCCCGGTCGAAGCGCGCACGCGCCTGGCACGGCTGGTGGGGGAGGGGGCGGAGACCCGCCAGGGCCAGGCCGATTACGCATCGGCCGCCGCGGCCGCCTTCACCCCGCGTGAGACGGCAGGCGCGCCCAATATCGTGCTGGCCGAGGCCGGCACGGGTACGGGCAAGACGCTGGGCTATGTCGCCCCCGCCAGCCTCTGGGCCGAGCGCAATCATGCGCCGGTCTGGATCAGCACCTATACGCGGCATTTGCAGCGGCAGGTCGAAAGCGAACTCGAACGGCTGTTTCCGGATCCGAAGGAACGGCATCGCCGCGTCGTGCTGCGCAAAGGGCGCGAGAACTATCTGTGCCTGCTCAACATGGAAGACGCCGTCACCTCCATGCTGGTCGGCAGCAATCCGGCTTTGACCATTCCACTCGGTCTCATCGCGCGCTGGGCCAGTGTCACCAGTGATGGCGATATTCTGGGCGGCGACCTGCCCGGCTGGTTCATTGAAATCTTCGGCGCGCCGCTGCTGGGGTCTCTGGCGGACCGGCGCGGCGAATGTCTTTACGCGGCCTGCAACCATTGGAAACGTTGCTTTGTGGAGCACGGCATCCGCCGGGCGCGCGAGGCCGATCTGGTGGTCGCCAATCACGCCCTGGTGCTGACCCAGGCGGCCTGGGGCGGGCTGGACGACAATTACGTGCCGACGCGCTACGTCTTCGACGAAGGCCATCATATTTTCGACGCCGCCGACGCGGCTTTTTCGGCTGAGCTTTCGGGCCGGGAGGCGGCGGAACTGCGCCGCTGGCTGCTGGGGGCGGAAGGGATGCGCAGCCGGGGCAAGGGCCTGACGTCGCGCATCGGCGATCTGGTGGGCGAGCGCGCGGACCTGATGGCGCCGCTCGACGCCGCGCTGATGGCGGCTCGCAGCCTTCCGGCGCCGGGCTGGGGTTCGCGGCTGACGGATGATCCCGCGCCGCCGCCGGTATCGGAAACGGCCATCGCCGAACCTTTGGCGCAGAATCCTTCTGAAGTCTTCCTCGTCGCGCTCCGCGCGCAAGTGCTCGCGCGGCTGTCCGGCCGGGGCGGGGAGGACGAGGCGCGCGCCGGCTTTGCCGCCGAATGCGATCTGCTGCCGACCTCCGATGATGTCGTCAGCGCCGCCGATACGCTGAAACGCGCGCTGATGCGCATCGCGGAGCCTTTGACCAATCTGCGCGCGCGCCTGCTGGCAAGGCTGGATGAGGAGGCCGACGAGCTGGATCAGGCCACCCGCGCGCGCATCGAAGGCATGGGCCGCACCATCGCCCGCCGCGCTTTGGAGCCGCTGAAGGCCTGGATCGCCATGCTGGCGGAACTGATCGAGCCGCAGCCGGTATCGGACACCTTTCGCGGCCATGTTCAGTTCCTGCGGCTGGATCGGTCGGAAGGCCATGTGCGGGACGTCGCTTTGCTGCGGCACTGGCTGGACCCGACGCTGCCTTTCGCCACCACGCTCGCTGCACCCGCGCATGGGCTGCTGATCACCTCCGCGACACTCCGCGACGGTGGCGAGGATGATCCCGAACAGGCCTGGAGCGAGGCCGAGGCCCGCGTCGGCGCCAATCATCTGGCGCTGCCCGCCATTCGCGCCAGCCTGCCGAGCCCCTTCGACTATGCCGAGCGCACCCGCGCTTTCGTCATCAACGATGTCGATACCGGTGACCCGGCCTCGCTGGCGGCAGCCTATCGCACGCTGTTCCTGTCCTCGGGCGGCGGCGGGCTGGGATTGTTCACGGCCATCGGCCGGCTGCGCTCCGTCCATCGCCGTATCGCGCCGGCGCTGGAGCAGGCCGGCCTGCCGCTCTACGCCCAGCATATCGACGCCATGAACAATGCGACGCTGGTCGATATTTTCCGGGCTGAGGAAAATTCTTGCCTGCTGGGGACGGACGCCATGCGCGACGGCGTCGATGTTCCGGGCAATGCCCTGCGGCTGGTGGTGTTCGAGCGCGTGCCCTGGCCGCGCCCGGATATTCTGCATCGCGAGCGGCGCATTCATCTCTCGGGCGGCGCGCCGAAGGAATTCGACGACCGCATCGCCCGCCTGAGGCTGCGTCAGGCTTTCGGCCGCCTCATCCGCCGTGTGGATGACAGGGGTGTCTTTGTGCTGCTTGACCGGCGCACGCCAACCCGGCTGCTCTCGGCCTTCCCGCCCGGTGTGGCGGTGGAACGGGTCGGACTTGCGGAAGCGGCCGCCACGACCCGCGCGTTCTTAGGGCCGCAGGGAAACGAGTAACGCCATGAGTAACGCGACTTTGGCGGTGCCCGCCGCAGGCCGGGCCGGACGGCCCCGCCATGCCCGGCCGATCATCGCCGCCGTACTGGTCGCGACTTTCATGGCGGCGATGGAAGTCACCGTCATCAGCACGGCCATGCCGGTCATCGTCGGCAAGCTTGGCGGCTTTCACCTGTTTTCCTGGGTTTTCGGCATCTATCTGCTGACCCAGGCGGTGATGACGCCGCTTTACGGCCGCATCGCCGACAGTTTCGGCCGCAAGCCTATCTATCTCGCCAGCACCGGCCTGTTTCTGGTCGGCTCGTTGCTCTGCGGCTGCGCCCATAGCATGGTGGCGCTCATCATCTTCCGGGCGATTCAGGGGATCGGCGGCGGCGGTCTGGCCCCCTTGGGCGTCACCATCATCGGCGATGTCTGCAAGCCCGAGGATCGTCCGCGCGTCATGGGCTATCTCTCGGCCGTCTGGGGCATAGCCGCCATCGCCGGCCCGCTGCTGGGCGCGTTTTTCGTCCATACGCTGGGCTGGCAATTCTGCTTCTGGGTCAATCTCCCCGTCGGCCTGATCACCATGGCCATGGTCTGGCGCTACCTGCGCGACGGCCAGCAGACGCGCAGCCGGGCGCCCATCGATCTGGTGGGCTGCGGTCTTCTCGTCCTTGGCCTCGGCCTGATGATGGGCGCGCTGGTGCAGTTCGAGGCGCTGCCGTCCCTGACGCTGATTCTATTGCTGGCTCTGGCTTTCGTCGCGCTGGCCGGGTTCGGCTGGCGGGAGCGGCAGGTGCGTCACCCCTTGCTGCCGCTGCATCTGATGTTCCGGCCGCTGCTGATGACGGCCAATGCCTCCTCGCTTCTGTCAGGCGCGCTGCTGATCGGCACCACGGCCTTTCTGCCGCCGCTGATCCAGGGTGTGATGGGCGACAATGCGCTCGACTCCGGCATCGTCATCGGCGTGCTGACCGTCGCCTGGACCATTACCGGCATGACCATCGGCCGGGCCGTGGGCCGCCTGTCCAACCGCCTTCTGGCGGTGAGCGGCGGCATCGCCATGGCGGCCGGCATGGCGGCGCTGGTGCCGATCGCGGACGGCGGCAGCCTGATCTGGCTGACGGCGATCGCCATTCCCATCGGGGCCGGCATGGGCCTGACCAGCATCGTCTTCACCCTGGCCGTGCAGGGCGGCGTGCCGGCCAATGAGCGCGGACGGTCCATCGCTTTGTTCTTTTTCTGCCGGCTGATGGGTCAGGCGCTGGGGTCGGCCGCCTTCGGCGGCGTGTTGAACGCGGGCCTCGCGGCGACCAAGGGTCATGACGTCATGCAGGAACTTGTGAACCCGGCGCTGCGCGCCGCGCTGTCGCCCGGCTATCTGGCGGCGGCCACCTTGCGGCTGGGTCATGCGCTGCATGGCGTTTTTGTGCTCGCCGCTATCATCGGCATCGGGGCGCTGATCGCCGCCTGTTTCACGCCGAAGCGTTCTGTCCAAAGCCCCTGATGCCGCTGAGCGCGTTTCAGCTCAGTGATGAACCGGGTGATCTGGCTTTGGCTTGGACCTGCGGCTAGGCTCCCGCCAAGACCAACAAGACGCCAGAGACAGGGAAGATTTTATGACCTATATCGCCGCCCCGAACCGCTACGAGGCCATTCCCTATCGCCGCTGCGGCCGCTCCGGCATTCAGCTGCCGCTGATTTCGCTCGGCCTCTGGCATCATTTCGGCGGCACGGATGTGCTGGAAAACGGCCGTGCCATTCTGCGCCGCGCCTTCGACCGGGGTGTCACGCATTTCGACCTCGCCAATAATTACGGCCCGCCCTATGGCACGGCGGAAGAGAATTTCGGCATCCTGCTGAAAAAGGATTTTCTGCCTCATCGCGACGAGCTGATCATCTCGTCCAAAGCCGGCTGGGACATGTGGCCCGGCCCCTACGGCATCGGCGGCAGCCGCAAATATCTCATTGCCAGCTGCGACCAGAGCCTGAAGCGCATGGGCCTGGATTACGTCGATATCTTCTATTCGCACCGCCCCGATTTTGAGACGCCGCTGGAAGAAACCGCCGACGCCCTCGCCCAGCTGGTTCGCCAGGGCAAGGCGCTCTATGTCGGCATTTCCTCCTACGGACCGGAACTGACGCGGACGATGTCCGCGCTGCTGCGCGACCGTCAGGTGCCGCTGCTGATCCATCAGCCGTCCTATTCGCTGCTCAACCGCTGGGTGGAAGACGGGCTGCTGGAAACGCTGGCGGACATCGGCACCGGCTGCATCGCCTTCTCGCCGCTCGCCCAGGGCCTGCTCACCGACAAATATCTGGGCGGCGTCAAGGAAGGATCGCGTGCCGCCGAAGGCCGCTATTTCAGCAAGGATCTCATCACCGAGGAAAACCTCACCCGCGTGCGCGCGCTGCATGGCATTGCCGAACAGCGCGGCCAGAGCTTGGCGCAGATGGCCATCGCCTGGGTGCTGCGCAATCCGGCGGTGACGACGGCGCTGATCGGCGCGCGCAATGTGGCGCAGCTCGACAATGCGCTGGACGCCGTCAAGAACCTTGCCTTCTCGGCCGAGGAACTGGCGGCCATCGACGTGCATGCGCAGGACGGCGGCATCGACCTCTGGCGCGAGGTCTCGTCCTTCAAGGGCTAGTGTGTCAGCCTGGGTTGGAATCAATCCTCAACCGTCATGCCCGCGAAAGCGGGCATCTTCTTCGTGGTCCCGCGCTTGAACCAGAAGATACCCGCTTTCGCGGGTATGACGGTGTTCCAATGAAGACCTGACAGAGGCTACGGGTTCGTCACGCTCTCGGGGTCAAGCGCCGGGTCCGGCAGCACGGCCAGCGGATCGGGAGGCAGAGCCGGGGCGCCAGGCTTTGCCTCTTCCGCGATCCAGGCGCGCAGCATGGTATAGCTGACGGCCAGCACCGCCGGCCCGATGAACAGGCCGATCAGGCCGAAGGCGGCCAGTCCGCCCAGCACGCCGACCAGCACCAGCAGCATCGGCAGATTGGCCTCCTTGCGGATCAGCAGCGGCCGCATGAGGTTGTCGACCGCTATGGCGACGACGGTCACCACCAGCAGCACCGCGCCCATGACATATTGGCCGGAGACGAACATCCAGATATCGGCCGGGATCAGCACGATGCCCGGTCCCACCTGCGCCACGCAGGCGATGAACATCACCGCCGTCAGCAGCGTCGCCAGCGGCACGCCGGCAATCACCAGTCCGATGCCGCCGATGATGGCGTCGGCCAGCGAGGTCAGCATGACGCCGAGTGCGACGGCGCGGATGGCGCGGCCCGCCAGCACCACCATCTGCTCGCCCCGGTTGCCGCCCAGGCGATAGCCGAACTGGGTCGCGAGGTTAGCGCCGGCCTCGCCATGCGTGCTCATGATGGCGACGATGACGGTGGTCAGGATGAATTGCAGCAGCAGCCGGCCGAAACTGCCGATGGAACCCAGAATCCACTGCGCGGCGGAGCCGATATAGGGCGTGGTCGAGGGCAGCACCGTGCTCAGCCCCTCGCCCTGGAACTTGGTCCAGACCTGAACGATCTTATCGCCGAAAATCGGGACGTCGCCGGCCCAATGCGGCGGCGGCGGCAGGCGGAAGGCGACGGCGGCATGGGCCAGGCCGACCAGCGCATCGATGTGATTGAGGATCGTGGTGACGGCGAGCCAAAAGGGCACCACGAACAGCACGACGACGATGATCGTCATCAAGGTCACGGCCAGGCCACGACTGCCCCAGAGCAGTTTCTGCAAGCGCAGCACCAGCGGCCAGACCGCGACCACGATGGTCGCGGCCCAGATGCTGGCCGGCAGGAAGGGCTGCATGACCCAGAGGGAACACAGCGTCATGCCGCCGATGAAGAACAGCATCAGCATCAGGCGGGTCGGGTCGGGCCGTCCCCCATGCAAGGGCCTGTCCTGCTCCGCCGCCGATACGCTCGCCTGGGGCGAAGGCATCGGCGGCGGTGGGGTGATCACCGTCATGCGCGCTGGGTCCGGCCGATCAGGCGCGGGCCTGCGCCTTTTCGTCGGTCAGCCCATGCGGCAGGTATTTGACGTAATCCTTCGGCACCACCTGCCAGAAGCTGGCCAGCGTCTGGTCCCAGTTATGCAGCAGCATGGCCGCATACCGGCTGCTGGTCTCTTCGACGTGGCGTTCGATGAGACCACGCAGCTGGCTCTCCCAATAGGCGGAGGAGACGCGCTGCCAGGTCAGGCTTTCCGGATTGATGCGGCTTTCCAGCGTATTCTCGGGGTCATAGAGGAAAGCGACGCCCCCGGTGAAGCCGGCGCCGAAATTATCGCCGAAATCGCCCAGGATCGCGACCGTGCCGCCGGTCATGTATTCGCAACCATTGGAACCGCAGCCTTCGACCACCGCCGTCGCGCCCGAATTGCGCACCGCGAAGCGCTCGCCCGCCTGGCCGGCCGCGAAGAGATAGCCCTCGGTCGCACCATAAAGGCAGGTATTGCCGATGATGGTATTGGCATTGCTGCGCATCTTGGTGGAGGGCGCCGTGCGGACCACGATGGTGCCGCCCGACAGGCCCTTGCCGACATAGTCATTGGCGTCGCCGATAACTTCCAGCTTCAGGCCCTGCACCGCGAAGGCACCCAGCGACTGCCCGGCCGAGCCGCGCAGGCGAACGTTGACATGCCCCGCCGGCACGGTGGTCTGTCCGAAGGCGCGGACGATGGCGCCGGAGAACTTCGTGCCGATGGCGCGATGCGTGTTCCGGATATTGTACTGCAACTGCATCTTCTCGCGCCGCTCGAAGAAGGGAGAGGCATCCGCGATCATCTGCGCGTCCAGCGTTTCCGGCACTTCGTTGCGGCCTTCCAGCGTGCAATAGCGCGGATAGGGGCCAGGATCGGCCTGAGCCAGGATCGGGTTGAGGTCCAGATCGTCCAGCAGCGAACTGCCACGGCTGACCTGCTGCAGCAGATCGGTGCGGCCGATGATGTCGGTCAGCTTGCGGAAGCCGAGGCCGGCCAGGATTTCACGCACCTCTTCCGCGATGAAGGAGAAGAGGTTGATGACCTTCTCGGGCGTGCCTTCGAACTTGGCGCGCAGCGCCTCGTCCTGCGTGCAGACGCCGACAGGGCAGGTATTGCTGTGGCACTGGCGCACCATGATGCAGCCCATGGCGACCAGGCTTGCCGTGCCGATGCCGAATTCCTCGGCGCCCAGCATGGCGGCGATGACGACATCGCGCCCGGTCTTCAGGCCGCCATCGGTGCGCAGCTTCACGCGGTGACGCAGCCGGTTGAGCATCAGCACCTGATGCGCTTCCGACAGGCCCATTTCCCACGGCAGGCCGGCATATTTGACCGAGGTCAGCGCGGACGCGCCGGTGCCGCCGGAATGGCCGGAAATCAGGATCGCATCCGCCTTTGCCTTGGCAACGCCGGCGGCGATGGTACCGATGCCCGAGCGCGAAACCAGCTTCACGCAGACCGACGCCTTCGGGTTGATCTGCTTCAGGTCATAGATGAGCTGCGCCAGATCCTCGATCGAATAGATGTCGTGATGCGGCGGCGGGCTGATGAGCATCACGCCCGGCGTCGAATGACGCAGCTTCGCAATCAGCCCCGTCACCTTGAAGCCGGGCAGCTGCCCGCCTTCGCCGGGCTTCGCACCCTGCGCGACCTTGATCTCGATCTCGCTGCAGTTGTTCAGGTAGTCGGCGGTAACGCCGAAACGGCCTGATGCGATCTGCTTGATCGCCGAGGATGCGTTGTCACCGTTCGGGCGCGGCTTGAAGCGCTCGGGGTCTTCGCCGCCTTCGCCGCTGTCGGACCGTGCGCCGATGCGGTTCATGGCGATGGACAGCGTCTCATGCGCCTCCGGCCCAAGCGCCCCCAGCGAAATGCCGGGCGCGATCAGCCGCTTGCGGATTTCCGTGATGCTTTCCACGTCTTCCACCGGAATGGGCGTCAGCCCGTCGGTACGGAAGTCGAGCAGGTCACGCAGAGCCACGGGGGGCAGGCGGCGGACGGCTTCCGAATACTTGCGGAACATCGTGTAGCTGTCGGTGCCGACGGCCGTTTGCAGCACATGGATCAGGCTGCCGTCGAAAGCGTGCGTCTCACCGCCACGGCGCATCTTGTAGCTGCCGCCGACGGGCAGCGTCAGCACGCCTTCGGCCCAAGCGACCTTGTGCAGTTCCAGCACCTTCCGCGCGATGCCCGAAAGGCCAATGCCGGAAATGCGCGACTGCATGCCGGGGAAGAACTCGCCCACCAGCGCGCGGGACAGGCCGATGGCTTCGAAATTATAGCCGCCGCGATAGGAGGAGAGGACGCCGATGCCCATCTTCGCCATGATCTTGAGCAGGCCCTTGTCCAGCGCCTTCTTGTAGCGGCCGATGGCGGCCTTCACGCTCATATCGCCGAAGAGGCCGCGCCGCTGGCGGTCGGCAATCGATTCCTGCGCCAGATAGGGGTTCACGGTGGTGGCGCCGACGCCGACCAGGACAGCGACGTAATGCACGTCCAGGCATTCCGCCGTGCGCACATTGACGCTGGCGAAGGTGCGCAGCGACATGCGGACCAGATGCGTATGCACCGCACCCGTCGCCAGGATCATCGGAATCGGCACCTGGCCAGGCCCCATCGCTTCATCGCTGATGATGAGATGCGTGGCACCCGCGCGAACCGCGTCTTCCGCTTCCCGGCGAATACGGTCCAGGCCACGGCGCAGGCCGGTTTCGCCGTCAGCCAGCGGGAAGGTGGCGTCGATGGCGACGACCGCCGAACCCATTTTCTCGCGCATGGCGGTGAATTCGCCGGTCGAGAGAATCGGGCTGTTGAGCTGGAGGATGTCGAACTGATGCTCGCCTTCCTCCAGCACATTGCCGAGATTGCCGAGGCGCGTCTTGATCGACATCACGCGGGTTTCGCGCAGGCTGTCGATGGGTGGGTTCGTCACCTGGCTGAAGTTCTGGCGGAAATAGTGGTGCAGGCCGCGATAGCGATCCGACAGCACGGCGATGGGTGTGTCGTCACCCATGCTGCCCGTGGCCTCGTTCGCGTCCTCCACCATCGGTTGCAGGATCGCTTCCATCTCTTCCAGAGTCATGCCGATAGCGAGCTGGCGGCGGCGCAGATCCTCGGTGCCGTAGGTGCAGGGCTCGACCGCATCGGCCTTGACCATCTCGTCGATCTTGACGATGCGCTGCGCCCAGTCGCCATAGGGGTGGCGGGCGGAGAGCAGGTCCATGATGGCCGTGTTGTCATAGAAACGCGGCTCTTCCAGATCGACCGCGATCATCTGGCCGGGGCCGACGCGGCCCTTCTCGACGATCATCGATTCGTCGAACTTCACCATGCCGGTTTCGGAGCCGACGACGAGCATGTTGTGGCTGGTGACCGTGTAGCGCAGCGGGCGCAGGCCGTTGCGGTCCAGGCCCGCGATCAGCCAGCGGCCGTCGGTTGCCGTCACAGCAGCCGGGCCGTCCCACGGCTCCATCACCGCGTTGCAATATTCGATCATGCTGCGATGGGCTTCCGGCATGAAGGCGGTCGCGCCGATCGACGGCGGGATCATCATCGCCTTGACCATGGCGGCATCGCGGCCCGACCGGATCAGCAGTTCGAAGACATTGTCCATCGACGCCGTGTCGGACCCCTGGGCCTGCACGACCGGCTTGACGTCTTCCATATAGGCGTCGAGCAGATCGGAGGAGAGCCGCGTCTCGTGGCTCTTCATCCAGTTGATATTGCCGTTGATCGTGTTGATCTCGCCATTATGCGCGATCGAGCGGAAGGGCTGCGCCAGCTTCCAGGTCGGGAAGGTATTGGTGGAATAGCGCTGATGATAGATCGCGAAGCGCGAGACGAAGCGCGGGTCGAGCAGATCCGGATAGAATTCCGTCAGGCTCTCGGCCAGGAACATGCCCTTGTAGACAATGGACCGGCAGGACAGCGAACAGAAATAGAGATCAGCGATCTGTGCGGCGATGGTCTGCTTTTCGATGCGGCGGCGGATGACATACAGGTCGCGCTCGAATTCTTCCTCGGACACGCCGCGCGCGTTCCACAGCATGATCTGCTCGATTTCGGGCCGCGTCGCATTGGCCTTTTCGCCGATGCAGGCGACGTTGATCGGTACCTGACGCCAGCCATAGATTTCGTAGCCGAGGGCGAGGATTTCGGTTTCCACGATTTCGCGGCAGCGTTCCTGCGCGCCCAGATCGGTCTTGGGCATGAAGACCTGGCCGACCGCGATAGGGCCGGGGCGCAGCAACGCGCCGCTGCGCTCGACGGCGGCGGCGAAGAAATCCTGCGGGATTTCGATATGGATGCCGGCGCCGTCGCCGGTCTTGCCGTCGGCGTCGACTGCGCCGCGATGCCAGACGGCCTTCAGCGCATCGATACCGGCCTGCACCACGTCGCGGCGGCGCTTGCCGTCCAGCGCCGCGATCATGCCGACGCCGCAGGCGTCATGCTCCTGGCTGAAGTCGTACGACCCCGCCAGGGCTTCCGTGTTGCGGGCCCAGTCGTTCAGGAAGTCGGCGCCCGTTTCCAGCATTTCGCTGGGCAGGGCCTGGCTTTCGATCCCGTCGGTCATGGCACTCTCCTCGTCAGCGGCCTGGGTCAGCAGGCCGGGCGCCGCCCCATGAGGGCGGCATCATCTCAATCGACTTTCAGCCCTTGGGCTGTGAGCTTGTCGGCATCCAGTCTCAGCACCTGCTCGCCGATCTGGCCGATCCAGGCGTGGCCCGCTTCGACCATCTGATGCGTCAGCGCCGGCGTGATGCCTTGCAGCTTCTGCCCGACCGGCGTCTGGTAAAAGGCCAGGATCTGCTGCATTTCCGGCACGGTAAACGCCTGGCCGTACAGCGTGGCGACGGTCGCCACGAATTGCGGCTCGGACGCGCGGATGTCGGGCATCAGCACCGCATCGACGATGGGCTCGACCTTCTCCGGCGTCTGCTTGCTATTGGCGGCAAGGCTTTGCACCAGAACGATCTTCAACCCGTCGACCGCAGAATCCGCGACCTGCTGGATGCCGATGGCCTGGACCACCTGCATGGCAAGCTGCATCTGATCCGTGGTCAGCGCCGGCGGCGCGGTATCGGCGTGGGCCATGGGCGCCAACGCCACGCTTGCCACCAAGGCGAGCAGGATTTTTTTCGTCACCCGCGGGCTTGACCCGCGGATCAACCCGTCGAGGCGCCGCGTCGTATGGATCCCCGGCACAAGGCCGGGGATGACGGAAAAAAGGCTGCTCATTCCGCTGCGACCGCGACAGGCACCGGCTGGCTGATGAAGTCATGCACCTGGGCGGCCACGTCCTGGCCGTCCTTGATGGCCCAGACAACGAGGCTGGCGCCACGCACGATATCGCCGGCCGCGAAGACACCCGGAACCGAGGTCATGAAGGTGCGGTGATTGATCTTCAGCGTGCCCCAGCGGCTGATCTCCAGCCCCTTTTCCGCGAACATCTTCGGCTGATCCTCGGGGTCGAAACCCAAAGCCTTGATGACCAGATCGGCGTCCAGATTGAAATGACTGCCGGCCAACGGCTCCACCGACTGGCGGCCGGAGGTGTCGGGCAGGCCCAGATGCATGCGCACGGCGCGGACGCCCGTCACATGATCGTCGCCCAGGAAGGCCTCGGGGGCCGAGAGCCAGACGAAATCCACGCCTTCTTCCTCGGCATTCTTCACCTCGCGCAGCGAGCCCGGCATATTGGCGCGGTCGCGGCGATAGAGGCACTGCACCGAGGTCGCGCCCTGGCGGACGGCGGTGCGCACGCAATCCATGGCGGTGTCGCCGCCGCCGATGACGACGACGCGCTTGCCTTCGGCATTGAGCAGACCGCTGTCGAAATCGGCCACGCTCTCGCCCAGGCCACGCTTATTCGAGGCCGTGAGGTAGTCCAGCGCCGGCACGATGCCGGCCAGACCCGCGCCGGGGCCGCCGATGTCGCGCGCCTTGTAGACGCCGGTTGCGATGATCACGGCCGCATGCGTCTGGCGCAGTTCGGCGAAGGACATGGTGTCATCGGCGCCGTCGCCGATGGCACAGTTCAGGTGAAACTGAACGCCGCAATCTTCCAGATACTTCCAGCGGCGCAGGACGACGTCCTTCTCCAGCTTGAAGCCCGGAATGCCGTAGATCATCAATCCGCCCGGCCGGTCATAGCGGTCATAGACATGGACCTGATAGCCGAGGCGGCGCAGGCGTTCGGCGGCGGCAAGGCCGCCGGGGCCGGCGCCCACGATGCCGACGGATTCCGAGCGTTCGGCTATCGGCTGGATCGGCTGCACCCAGCCGTTCTCGAAGGCGGTGTCGGTAATATAGCGCTCGACCGCGCCGATCGTGACGCTCTCGAAGCCCTTTTCGATGACGCAATTGCCTTCGCACAGGCGGTCCTGCGGGCAGATGCGGCCGCAGATTTCGGGAAAGCTGTTGGTGGCGGAGGAGACCTCATAGGCTTCCTGCAAACGCCCTTCGGCCGTCAGGCGCAGCCAGTCGGGGATGTTATTCCCGAGCGGGCAATGGACGGAACAGAAGGGCACGCCGCATTGGCTGCAACGGCTGGCCTGTTCGGCCGCGCGGTTCGTCTCGAAGCGGTTGTAGATTTCGTCGAAATCCTGAACGCGCATGTCGGCTGTGCGCTTCTGCGGGATTTTCTGGGGCGTGTGCACGAATTTCAGCATGCGCTCGGCCATGGAACGGTCCTCCTGCAGGATGCGGACGCTCTGAGGGAGCGACCATGGATTGAATTGGGTCTCTAGCGTGATTTTGTCCTTATGCGAAGTACAATCCGAAAGACAAACAGCAATGCTGACCTATTTCACCTGCATGTCGGCGCTCGCCACCTCTAGTTGCGAGTAATTCGCAAGAAAATAGGACCGAATTGAGACTTTTGGTAAAATCGCAATGTCAGACCATAGGCTATTGAACGAAAACACCTTTGGAATGGGATGTCGCGTAATGACGTCTGGCAGGAGAGTGCCTGTCAGCCCAGCAGACGGGTCACGGCCGTTTCCACCCGGGCGACCAATGCCCTGTCGAAGACCAGGGCATTGGGCTTCGCCTCTCGCCGCCGCTTGAGATAGAGGCCGGTGCGACCGGCCAGATCGGGCGAGAGGCAGGCGTAAAGCGGCGTCTGCGCACCCTGTTCCGGGGTAAGGGCGAAACGGCCCAGCAGCTGCCAGACAAATTCGTCGATCCCGCCATGGCGCACGATGCTGGTGGCGACCAGGCCGGGATGGACGATATTGACCGTCACGCCGCGTGGCTTCAGCGTTTCCGCCAGATTCCGGCTCATCATGAGCAAGGCGAGCTTCGAACGCGCATAGGCGCGGGCCATGCGCCAATGCTGCTTGAGTTCCAGGTCATCCGGGTCGATCCGCGCACGGTCGGCGCTCGATGACCCAATCATGACAATGCGCCCCGTCGCCGGCATCGCCGGCAGCAGCGCCTCGGTCAGCGCCAGCGGGGACAGAAGATTGGTCGCCAGCGTCTTCTCCCGCCCCTCGGCCGTCACCTGACGGTCATGGCTGAGCAGGCCGGCATTATTGACCAGGAGATCGATGCGGGGATGCGCGGACAGAATGGCCGCCGCCGCCGCCCGCGTCTCCTTCAGGGAGGAGAGGTCGGCGCGGATGATGTCGATCGCGGCATCCGGCACGGTCGCCGTGATCCAGCGCCTGGCCCTGTCCGCCCGCATGTCATCGCGGGCGATGAGCGTCAGGGAAAAGCCCGATTGCGCCAACCCGCGCGCGATCCAGCGGCCGATGCCGCTGGTGGCCCCGGTGACGACGGCATGAAGCGGTGTCACCGGGTTCGTCATGTCAGTTCTTGCCGTCTGTTTCGAAGACCCAGGCCAGCACGCCCTTTTGCGCGTGCAGGCGGTTTTCCGCCTCCTGGAAGACGACCGATTGCGGCCCGTCGATCACCTCGGCGGTCACTTCCTCGCCGCGATGGGCGGGCAGGCAATGCATGAACAGCGCGTCCGGTGCGGCTTCCGCCATCAGCTTGGCGGTGACCTGATAGGGGGCCAGCATATTGTGGCGGCTTTCACCGTCAGGGTCGGACATGCTGACCCAGGTATCGGTCACGACGCAGCGGGCGCCGCGCACGGCCGCGCGCGGGTCACGCACCACCTCAACCTTTGCGCCCTCGGCCTTCGCCCAGGCCAGGATCGCGGCCGGCGGTTCCAGTTCCGCCGGGCAGGCCAGGCGCAGCGTGAAGTCGAACCGCGCCGCCGCCTCGATCCAACTGCGCGCGACATTATTGCCGTCACCCACCCAGGCGATGATCTGCCCGGTAATCGGCCCGCGCAGCTCTTCGAAGGTCAGGATATCGGCCATGATCTGGCAGGGGTGAGAGGCTTCCGTCAGTCCATTGATGACGGGGATGGTGGCAAAGCGGGACAGTTCCTCCAGATTGGAGGCGCGATCCGTGCGCAGCATGATGGCATCGACATAGCGGGACAGGACGCGCGCCGTGTCCGCAATGCTTTCGCCCCGGCCGAGCTGCATTTCCTGGGCCGACAGCACCACCGGATTGCCGCCCATTTCGCGGATACCGACTTCGAAACTGACGCGGGTGCGCGTGCTGGGCTTGCTGAAGATCAGCGCGACCGACTTGCCTTCCAGCGGACGCGCATGGTCCCGGCGATGGGCCTTGCAGACGGCGGCCGTCGTCAGGATATCGCGCAGCGTCGCCGCATCCAGGTCGCGGATGTCCAGGAAATGGCGCGGGGCTTTCGGGGTATCGGTCATGGCAAGGTCATTCAGATCGTCCGTCACGTCTTTCATCGGGCCGCGTCTACCGGCTGAGCCGCGACCTTGGGGGCGGCCAAGTCCTGCACCGCCAGCCGCAACAGGCGGATGGCGTCGTGGCAGTCTTGCTCGGTGATGGTCAGGGGCGGCACCAGACGCAGAACATTGTCGCCGGCCGCGACCGTCATCAGCCCATGGGCGAGGCAAGCCGCCTGCATGGCCGTGTTGGGGACGCCGAGCTTGATGCCGATCAGCAGGCCGCGCCCGCGAATGTCCTGCACGACATCGGGGAATTCGCGGGACAGCTTCGCCAGTTCGCCGCGCAGCAGGGCGCTGCGGGCGCTGACCTGAGCGAGAAAGCCGGGTTCCAGCAGCACGTCCAACACGGCATTGCCGGCCGCACAGGCCAGCGGGTTGCCGCCGAAAGTGGTGCCATGCGTGCCGGGCTTCATATTCTCGGCGATCGCCGCGCGGGCGACGACAGCGCCGATCGGGAAGCCGCCGCCCAGGCCCTTGGCCAAGGACATGACATCGGGCTCGACGCTGGACCACTCATAGGCGAACATCTTGCCGGTGCGGCCCATGCCGGTCTGGATTTCGTCCACGCCCAGCAGCAGGCCGAATTCGTCGCAGGCGGCGCGCAGGCCGGGCAGGAAGTCGTCATTCGCCGAGCGGATGCCGCTCTCGCCCTGGATCGGCTCCAGGATGATGCCGGCGGTCTCGGGCGTGATGGCGGCACGGAGCGCGTTCAGGTTATTGAACGGCACATGGTCGAACCCATCCACCGCCGGGCCGAAACCCTTGATGTAATTGGGGTTGCCGGTGGCCGAGATCATGGCCAGCGTGCGGCCGTGGAAGGCGCCGTCGAAGCAGATGATGCGCCAGCGCTCCGGGTGGCCGTTCTCCGCCTGGTATTTGCGGATCATCTTGACCATGCCCTCATTCGCTTCCGCACCGGAATTGCAGAAGAAGGCACTGTCGCCAAAGCTGTTCTCAACCAGCCGGGCCGCCAGCTTTTCCGCCTGCGGCACCCGGTAGAGGTTGGAGACATGCATGACCTTCGCCGCCTGTTCGGCAATGGCGCGCGTCAGCCCCGGATGGCCATGGCCGAGCGAGGAACTGGCGATGCCGCCCCCGAAATCCAGGAATCGTCGGCCGTCCGTCGAATACAGCCATGCGCCTTCGCCCCGCTCAAAAGCGAGGTCGGCGCGGTTGTAGTTCGGCATAAGGGCGGAGATCATACTGGCCTTCCAGTCAAGGAAAGCAGTGATGTATGGAAACTCTGGCCGGTCGCGTCAATGAATGAGGACAAAGCATCACACAGATGACGCAGGCAAAAACCGCAACTCTGACGGACGCGGCGCTGCGCGAGGCTGCTTTGGCCTATGTCGCGCGCTATGGCGGCACGCAGGCGGCCCTGTCGCGGGCGCTGGATCGGCGCATCCGTCGCTGGGCTGAGGCGCATCTGGCCCTGGAGGGCGCGGATCGTGAGGCGATTGGCGCGCAGGCGGCCATACTGAGGCGGCAGGCCGCGAAAGTGGTCGCGTCGCTGACCGATCTGGGGGCGGTCGACGATCAGGCCTTCGCGGAAAGCCGCGCGCGGCGGCTGCGCAGGGCCGGGCGGTCACGCCGGGCGGTGCTGGCGCATCTCGCGGCTAAGGGGGTCGATGCCGATAAGGCCGGCGCGGCGGTGCCGGAGGATGATGCGGCGGAACTGGCCGCTGCCCTGGCTTTTGCGCGCCGGCGGCGGGTTGGGCCGTTTTCCGTCCATGAGGATGAACTGCCGCCGGAGCAGGCGGCGCGGGTTTTGGCGGCTTTCGGCCGTGCCGGTTTCAGTGGCGCGGTCGCGCGCCGTATCCTTGCCTATGATCGGGAAGAGGCGGAGCAGCTGTTGCTCGCAAACCGCCAGACCAGCGGCGGCTGACGCCGCTCGCAGTGCCAGGAATTGGTGGAGCCACTGGGCATTGCACCCTGTCGAAACTCGCATTCCGCGCCTAGCGCAGGCCCCTCAATTCGTCGGACAATTGATATGACACGGAATGCGTAGGCCTGGCTTCCTACCCAATCGGTTGATGGAAGGTAACGCTATCATCCTTTGCGGCTAATCACCTGCCAAGAAAGGAGTCGCGTGCCGTCGTCGTGCAATCAACGCATCACGAATGCGTGCTATGACAAAACGTGATAATTTCGACAATCGGCACTGCACGAAACGATTTGTACTAGCAATTGTTAATAATTGTTGTACATGACGGGTCATCGGTCTTCATGGCGATCGGGTTTATTGGACGTTAACGGCGCCGCGCATATCGGGATGGATGGAACAGCGGTACGGGTAGCTGCCTGGAGCCTTGAATGAAAAGCTCCAGCTCGCATCGGGGTCGATTGTACCTGAATCGAAACTTTTTCCATCCAGCGCCGTGGCCGTATGCGGCACGGAGTCCTTGTTCTGCCATGTCACCGTATCGCCCGGATGGATGGTGACGCTGGCCGGCGAGAAGGTATAGTCATCAACCGTGACGGTGACGGTCGCCGCCTGCGCCAGCGGGATGGCCAGAGCGCCAGTCAGCATTGCGGCTGCGAAAACCAGGGGTTTCAACATGACGGGTTCTTTCAGCCGAGTGTGATATCGGTGACGGCAAGGCGCGTAGTCGTGCGGTACAGCGTCGCGGTTGTAATGCCCAGATAGCCGCCGACGTCACCCGCCGGAATCGTCATGACCGGGCCTCCATGCGCTGCCGTTCCCGGTGCGGGCTGCGGAAAAGCCGTGGAGCGCGCTGTATGATAGACGATTGCCCCTTCCACCTTCTGCACGATCTGATGGATATGGCCGTTCAAAAACGTGACGGATCCAAAACGGCGGAACAGCGGCAAAGCGGCGCTGGCATCGCCTGTGCCCCAGCCCCATTTGGCGTAAATCGTCCATAGCGGCACATGCGCGAAGACGACGATGGGCGTGGAATTCCTGACCGCGCGCAGATCGTCGGCCAGCCAGGCGATCTGGTCGGCGCCCAGCAGCCATTGCCCGTCCGGTCCGTTATGAGTGACGTTGGACAGGCCGATGAAATGCACGCCGTGGTCGTCGAAGCTGTACCAACCGTCGCCTTTCGTCTTTTTGCCATAGCGCGCCAGATAGAGTTTACGGCCGGGATCGAGCATATCGTGCTCGCCGGGCACATGATGGATATCGACGCCCAGCGTGGCATTGATGGCGTCAGCGGTGTCGAACTGCTCTTCCTTGGCGAAATGGCTGATATCGCCGGTATGCAGCATCATTGACGGCCGATGCGGCAAAGCGCGCGCCGTGCCGATGGCTGCCTGCAGGGTGCCCGGGACATCCTGATAGGGCCCCGCTTTGAAGCCGATGTGATTATCGCTCATTTGCAGGAAGGTGAATCCGCCCTGCACGCTGTCCGCCTCGGCAGTACCGATCAGGCCGAGGGTTCGCGGCACCCCGCCCACCACGGTCCAAAGCAATCCGGTGCCGATCCAGGCCGCACATTCCATGACGCTGCGGCGGTCGAGGGGGGCGCCTTCGGTCTCTGTCGTCTCTGGTCTTGTCGTCCGCATGGGCCTGGGCCTTCTTGTGTGACCCTGCCAAGACCGGACCTTTCGTCCATTTATTCCCGCTCGGGCCAAATATTTTTGCCGGTTCGCCGGGGGACGCTCTCTCCGCTCTGGCGGAACGGGATTGGCTCACCAAGTAACGAATTTGTTCTTATTCAGGACGGACCGCCGCAATGACCTTCCGCCCCGTGACAGAGCCTTTGGACGTCGGCATCGCCCGCCAGCGCGGTGTCTTCGAGGCGCTGGCGCTGTTGACCCCGCTGGACCTGCCGGATGACAGGAAGATCCGTGTCGGTGACCCCGGTGACGGCGGCTATGTGCTGGTCGATCGGCTTCGGCCCGGCCAGCCGGTCATGAGTTTCGGCGTCGGTCCCAATGTCAGCTTTGACCGTGACCTCGCCCGGCGCGGGCATCCGGTTCTGCTGTTCGACCACACCATCGCCCGGCTGCCGGAAGACCATGCGGGCTTCACCTGGTTCGCCGAAGGTGTCGCGGGGCAGGCCGATGCGGCGCGGCAACTCCATACCCTGGCCGACCATATGGCCAAGCTGCCGCCAGCCAGTGAGGCGCCGATCCTGAAGATGGACGTGGAAGGCGCGGAATGGGACGTGCTGACCGAGACTTCCAGCTTGGTCATGCGCCGTTTTGAACAGATCGTGCTGGAACTGCACGACTTGGAAAAGCTGGAAGATGCGCGCTTTCGCGGCCTCGTCTGGCGGGCGCTTGCCTCGCTCTCCTCGGCCTTCACGCTTTGCCATGTCCACGCCAATAATTTCGGCCACATCGCCAATGTCAGCGGCTTTCCGGTGCCACAGACGCTGGAGGTGACCTATATCCGCAGCGATCTGGTGCGGCCCGCGCCGTCGCAGACCTATTACCCGACGCCGCTCGATACCGGGAATTGCCTGGACTGGCCGGACCTGCCGCTGTGGTTCTATCCCTTTATGCCGATAGCGGTGAAGCCGAGCTTTCCTTGGTAGGCGCGCCTATTCTGCCGCGACCGCCGCATTGGATCGTGCGAACAGAATGGTGACGCGCATGCCTTCACCCGGTTGGTTCGTCACCTCCACCTGCGCTTTCGCATTCTCCTTCAGAGACTGCATGATGGCGTAGCTGAGCTTGCCCGGCTGCGGCCAGGTTGCACCATCGGCCAGCCCGATGCCGTCATCGGCGATGATGATGCGGCAACCGTGCTCGTCGACCAGGCTGTGCAGGGTGATGGTGCCGCCGTCGCGGCCGGCGAAGGCATGTTTTAGCGAATTCGTCAGCAACTCGTTAATCACGAGGCCGGTCGGCATAGCGACATTGACCGAGACCGGGAAGATATCGACTTTCATATCCAGCCGGATGCCGGTGCTGCCCTGGGCCTGCAGCACGGCGGCGGCGACCTGGCTGACATAGATGCCGAGGTCGATTTCCTGCTCCGTCACATTGTCCGACAGCAGGCTGTAGAGCAGTCGGATGGCCTCAATCCGCCCGGCCAGACGCTCGAAAGCCTCAGGCGCCGATTGCGGTCGGGCGTTCCGTGCCTCGATGCGGATCAGCGCCGTGATCATCTGCAGGTTGTTTTTGACCCGGTGCTGCACCTCGCGCAGCAGCGTGTCCTTCTCCCGCAACTGCAAAGCGAGTGTGTTCGGCTCGTTATCCTGATGCGCGGTGACATCCACCAGAGCGGCAAGGCGAAAGGCGGGTCTGCCGTCCTCATCCTCGATGACATTGGAATAGGCGTCGATAACGACCGCCTCATCGCCCCGTGTGATCCGGAAAGTGCCGATGAAATCGCTCTCGGTCCGGATCGCCTGGCCGAGCCCCAGGTCGCGGTCCACCGCCTGTCCCAGATTGCCAATGGCCGCCCAGGAGCGTCCCACCATCCCGGCGGTCTCCCGCCCGGTCAGACGCTCGAATTCCGGATTGGCATAGACGATCGGTTCGGCCGTCTGCATTTCGCTGACGGCGATGGCAATCGGGATCTGATCCAAAAAGCGGCGGAAATGCTCGCTTTCCAGCGCATGGGCCAGATCGGGGGTGGAGAGCAGCGTCTCGATCTTGTCGGCATTGGGCTCGGCGGAAGACATGGATCGGGGAACTTTGCAGGTGGATTGTGCCTAGTCCCCAAGCCTAGCAGACCTTCCCCGAAAGATCAGGGGCTATTAGCGGCGAGCGGCCTAGCGGCGGGCGGCCGCGATGCTGACGCCCAGAATCAGGCCGGCCAGCCCGGCAATGGCCAGCGCGCGGATCGGCCTTTCCCGCACTTCCTCGCGCAGGTCCTGCACCGCGATATCCGTCTTTTCGAAAGCCGTTGTGACGCAGGGTATCACATGCTCGTCGACGAAGCGGCTGGCGCCCGCGCAGGTGAAGCCGTGCTCTTTCAGCCAGGGGCAGCAGGTCATGGGTCGGCTCCGCGTCTTCTTGTGGTGGATCTATATTTGGGTCTTCCTGGCGCCTGCCGCAAGCGAGCGCGGCTGGATAGGCGAGGGCGGCGGGTGACAAAAGTTTTCGGCTTTGCGGGCTGGAGCGGGGCGGGCAAGACGACGCTCATTCGTCAGGTGATTGCGCGGCTGGTGGGGCAGGGCCTGCGCGTCGCCACCATCAAGCACGCCCATCATGACTTCGATATCGACCAACCGGGCAAGGATTCCTGGGAGCATCGGCAGGCCGGGGCCGCCGAGGTTCTGGTCGTCTCCGACCGCCGCTGGGCCTTGATGCATGAGCTGCGCGGCGCGGCGGAGCCGAGCCTGCCTGAGCTGATCGGCAAGTTGGCCCCCGCCGATCTTGTGCTGGTGGAAGGGTTCAAGCGCATTGCCTTCCCAAAGATGGAGGTGTTTCGGGCCGCGAACGGCAAGGCGCCACTGCATCCCGAGGACGGCAGCATCGTCGCCATCGCCAGCGATACGCCTTTCCCGGACAGCGGGCGGCCGGTTCTGCCGCTGGACGACGTCGCGGTCATTTCGACCTTCGCGGAACGCCATGCCCAGCGGCTCTGACGTCGCGGCCACGGCGGCCATCATTCTGGCCGGGGGCCGGGGCGTCCGCATGGGTGGCGCGCTGAAGGCGCGGCTGCCTTTGGCGGGGCAGCCGCTGCTGACCCATGTTCTAGCGCGACTTGCACCTCAGACCGGCGCCATCGCCATCAGCGCGAATGACTTGGCAGTGGGGCAACTGGCGCTCGGCTTTCCGCTGCTGGCCGACGCGCATGATGACCGGCGCGGCCCGCTGGCCGGCATTCTGGCCGGCATGGCCTGGGCGGGGGCGCTGGGTTGCCGCTGGCTGGTCAGCCTGCCGGTCGACTCTCCTTTCGTGCCGACCGATCTGATCGCCATACTGCTAGAGGGTGCTGTGGAGGCTCGTGTCGTCATCGCTCGGTCGGCCGGGCAGGCGCATCCGACGGCAGCGCTCTGGGATATTTCACTCCATGACGATCTGGCCGCTGTCGTCGCGGCCGGCGCCGATCTCTCCGTCCGCCGTTTCTATGAAGCCTATTCGCATGCCTTCCGCGATTTTCCGGTGGCCGGCGTTCCGGCGGGTGCGATGGACCCCTTCTTCAATATCAATACGCCGGCCGATCTCGCCTTAGCCGAGGATGCGATCGCCGCCCGTGAAAACCTCGAACCCGTCATCCCGCGCGATGCCGATCAACGTCAGGCCGATTGCCTCGGCCTCGCGGATAGCGAGCAGGGTGGGGGCTGAGACGGCGGCGAGCACCGAAACGCCCATGACGGCGGCTTTCTGGATAAGTTCGATGGAGATGCGGCTGGTCATCACCAGCACACCGTCAGCCGGCGTCTCCCCCAACTGCCGCAAGCCGCCCGTCAGCTTATCCAGCGCATTGTGACGGCCGACATCCTCGCGAATGGCGACCAATCCCGCACCCTTCCGCCAGAAGCCGGCGGCGTGAACGGCGCGCGTTGTCTGCGCGAGTGTCTGCGCCGGATAGAGGCTGGCGACCGCCGCCATAATGTCCGCGGCGGAAAGGGTCAGCGTCGAACCGACTTGCGGCAGCGGGCGCATCGCCTCCTCCAGGCTGTCCAGCCCGCACAGACCGCAGCCCATCGCTCCCGTCAGGTTGCGGCGGCGATGGTCCAAAGCGTCCATCCGTGCGGGCGCAATCCACAGCCGCAATTCCACCGCGCCGCGCGGTGCGGGCACAATCTCGATCTCCTCTATCTCTGAGGGGTCTTCGACGATGCGCTCGTTCAAGGTGAAGCCAAGCGCAAAGTCGCGCAGATCCGATGGTGTCGCCATCATCACCGCATGCGACAGGCGATTATAGGTGATGGCGACCGGCGTTTCCTCGGGCAAGGCGCGCGGGCGAGGCGCGAAACTGCCCTCACGCCAGGTGGACGCCTGCACGTCACCGAAAGGTGCCGGAAAATCATGCGTTAAATCATGCGCTTCGGGGCTTTCGGCGCTGGCCCGCGGCGGAGGAATGGGATAATCGGCAGACATGCGACTGTTATACCATCTCCCGCACTCGCCTTTCTCCCGCAAAGTCCGTCTTGTGCTGGCTGAAAAGCGCCTGCCGTTTGAACTGCGGGTCGAAAAGACCTGGGAACGGCGGGAGGAGTTTCTGGAACTCAACCCCGCCGGCACCGTGCCGGTTCTGGCCGATGAGAACGGGCTGATCATCTCCGAATCCTCGGCGATCTGCGAATATCTGGATGAAGCCTATCCGGACGTGCCGCTGATCGGCCGCACGCTGGCCGAGCGGGTGGAAGTGCGCCGCCTGGTCTCCTGGTTCGATCTCAAATTCAATCATGATGTGACGCGCCATCTGCTGGGCGAGAAGATCATGAAGCGCGTGGCCGGTCGTGGCCAGCCCGATACCGGGGCGCTGCGCGTGGGCTATGCCAATCTCAAGGGCCATCTGGAATATCTCGGCTATCTGGCCGAGAGCCGGAAATGGCTGGCGGGCGGCAATCTCTCCCTCGCGGATTTCGCGGCGGCCGCGCATCTCTCGGCGCTGGATTTCGCAGGCGAGGTCGACTGGTCGATCTCGGCTCCGGCCAAGGATTGGTATGCGCGCATCAAGTCACGCCCCAGCTTCCGCCCGATTCTGGCGGACCGTATGGGCGGCGTGACGCCCCCGGCGCATTACGCCGATCTCGACTTCTGAGCGGCAGGATGGCGGAGACGGGCCATCTGCTGATTTTCGGACTCGGCTATAGCGGGGCGGCGATTGCCGAGGCGGCACTGGCCGCCGGCTTCCGGGTGACGGGCACCAGCCGCCGTCCGGGCCTGCCGCCGCCGCCGGGCGCCACCCTTATTCCCTTCGATGCGGCGGAAGCCGCCATCGCAACCGCCACCCATATCGTGCCGACGGCAGCGCCTGCCGAACACGGCGATCCTGCCCTCGCGCGCTATGCGGCGGCGATTGCCGTCGCACCGCGGCTGGGCTGGATCGGATTCCTGTCCTCCACCGGCGTCTATGGCGACCGGGGTGGCGGCTGGGTGGATGAAAGCAGCGAACCGCGCCCGACGTCGCTGCGGGCCACCGCCCGGCGCGATGCCGAACTGGCCTGGGCGGCGGCGGGCGCCGCACGGGGCGTGCCGGTCGACCTCATCCGTCTTGCCGGCATCTACGGTCCGGGGCGCTCGGTTTTCGATGATCTGCGCACCGGACGCGCGCGGCGGATCGACAAGCCCGGCCATGCTTTCGGCCGCATCCATCGGCAGGATATCGCCGAGGGTACGGTCGCGGCCATGAAGCAGGCGGACAGCCTGTTCGGCCTACGGGCGCTGAATTTCAACGATGATCTGCCGGCCGAACCCGCCGATGTCGTTATGGAGGCCGCGCGGCTGCTGGATGTCGCGCCGCCGCCGCTGATCGCCTTCGCGGATGTGGCGCCGGGCATGACCCCGATCGGCCGCAGTTTCTGGGCGGAAAGCCGCCGCGTCTCCAGCGCGGCCACACAGCAGGCGCTGGGCCGCCGCTGGCGTTACCCGACCTATCGCGAGGGCCTCGCCGCCATCTTTGCTGCCGAGACAGGTCAGCCCTGACACGATCCCGGTTTCTGTCATTGATCCTTCCCCGTGACAGCAGCCCCGGCCGTGCCTAAGTTTTCGGAACCGTCAGGCCGGCGGCGGAGAAGGATACCGATCATGTTGCAGACGATGATGCGGGTGGCGGGCGCCGCCCTTCTCGGAACGGCTCTGGCCACGGCGCCTGCGGCCTTCGCGCAAAGCAGCAGCACCAACCCGGCCGCGACGGTCAACGGCACCGTGCCGTCCGCTGAGGGGAATGTCTGGGGCGGGGCTGACCATCAGCCGACCGAAGCGGATGTGCCGCAGGGCACGATGAAGCAGCAGGACAAGATCAATCATAAGCTACAGAAGCTGGACCAGCAGCTGATGAACGATCCGCTGCCCAAAGTGCCGGCCGGTGCCCCGCAGGTGAGCGGCGGCAATTGATCATTACGCCGCCGGCTCTCTGCCGGATGCAAGAATGCTTTAGAAATTTCCGTTTGAATTCAGCACGTTAAAGTGACCCTTTGAAAAGGGGCCAATCGGTCTCGGCCCAGGCCCGGCGCGCATCCGCGCCGCGTTTATCCCGCGAAGACAGGAGCGGTCAGCAAGATCGCTTCATGCGTGGGAAATAAATAATGTCCAAGTCCCTTAAAGTCGCGCTCGTCGCGGCCGCTCTCGGCGTGCTTCCGGCATCCATGGCCTTCGCGCAATCGAGCACGGTCATGGTCGGCGGCATGGCCATGTATCCGTCCAAAAGCATCGTCGCGAATGCCGTCAATTCCGGCGACCACACGACGCTCGTCGCCGCCGTGAAGGCTGCCGGCCTGGTTGGCGCGCTGAGTGGCCCTGGCCCCTTCACGGTCTTCGCGCCCACCAATGAAGCTTTCGACGCTCTGCCGGCCGGCACCGTTGCCACGCTGGTGAAGCCTGAGAACAAGGCGACGCTGACCAAGATCCTGACCTATCACGTCGTCCCGGGCGATTATAACACCACCAAGCTGCGGGCTCTGATCCTGGCTGGTGGCGGCAAGGCCGAGCTGAAGACCTTGGAAGGCGGCATGCTGACCTTCACCATGAACGGTTCCAGCAACATTATGGTCGATGATGCCAAGGGCAATATGGCCGATATCACCATCGCCGACGTCACGCAGTCGAACGGCGTTATTCAGGTCATCGACAAGGTTCTGATGCCTGGCGCCTGAGGCTTGATCAGCCTGCCATCATGACAATGCGGCCGTCATTGCGGCGCGGGAAACCGCGCCGCTGGCGGCCGCAAACGCGTCGATGAGATTGTATCGTCGGGAATTCGTCTGATCCAAGCTGAACGCTATCGGATCGCACCGTCATGGTGGAAAGCGGAGGTGGTGGGCGCAGTAGGATTCGAACCTACGACCCGCTGATTAAGAGTCAGCTGCTCTACCAACTGAGCTATGCGCCCTCCGTGGGACCGGCGTATACCGACCCCTGATCGCTCTGTGAAGCCCCCTATGACAGATTTTAGACGAGGCGGGGGTTCAGCAGGGGAGGTCTGCGCCTAACGCTGCTCGCGGGGGAAGGCATGCGCCTCCGCCACCGCGTCGCAGGTCAGGCAGCGTTCCTATTAGCTCGCAGCGCGACGGCTGCCGGCTTCGACCAGCTTGCCGGCGCCGGCTTCGGACATGATCGAGCGCAACTCGCGCAGGAAGGCGGAGCCCTTCAGCGTGCGCTGAACGAGGACGCTGCGGCGATCGGCGGGATCGACCTTGCGGCGCACGAGTTCGAATTCGGACAGACGGTCAAGCGCGCGCGTGATGGCGGGCTTGGAGACTTCCAGATCGGCGGCCAGCCCGCGCACGGTATGGGCCTTCTCGTTTAGATAGCAGGTCAGGAAGACTCCGAGCTGGCGCGCGGAAAGATCGGGACCGTCGCGGCGGACGAGGGCAACGATGGTATCACGCAGGACACCCACAAGTTGATCTGTAGCAGCTGAATTCGCCATTTGGCTTTCTCCTTTCGGATTAGAAATCACGGTAAACACTGTGACGAGGTCAAAATCTAAGTCTAAATACTTAGATTTTTCCTGGTCGAACCGTATCGGGACATACCTGTCGCATAAATCGAGACAACGATACAACGATATAGGTCATTACTGCGCTGATGGCCTTAAATATACAGGGTTCGTGGTAACAAAACGTCACGAAGTCGGGTCAAAACGCCTATAACGCAAATTTGTACCGTTTACGCAACGCTTGAAAGAGCCCACGTGCAGCTTGAACTTCGCCGCCTTCGGGGGATGCGAGGCGTGTGCGATCATTCCAGGCATAGAGGTCCAAGTGAATCCAATTTTGCGTGGAAGTAACAAACCGTTGCAAAAAGAGGGCGGCAGTAATGGCGCCTGCAAAGCCGCTGGTCGATACGTTATTCGAATCCGCGATGGGACTGTCCAGCCAATGATCGTATCCGGCCCACAGCGGCAGCGGCCAGACCGGGTCATGAACGGCAGTGCCCGCCGCGACGACGGCGTTGGACCATTCGAGATTGTTTGAGAACAGCGCAGGAAGTTCGGGGCCGAGCGCGGTGCGCGCCGCACCCGTCAGCGTTGCCGCGTCGATCAGAATATCCGGTTGCTCGGCAGCGGCCTCATCCAGCAGATCGCACAGAACCAGGCGGCCTTCCGCATCGGTATTGCCAATCTCGACAGTCTTGCCGCTGCGCGTGCGGATGACGTCGAGCGGGCGCATGGCGTCCCCCGATACGCTGTTCTCGACACAGCCCACACGCAGCACCAGCCGGATGGGCAGATCCGCCGCCATGATCTGCGCGGCCAGCGCCATCATGGCGGCGGCACCGCCCATATCCTTTTTCATGCGCAACATTCCGGCCGAGGGCTTCAGGTCATAGCCACCCGAGTCGAAACAGACCCCTTTTCCGCAGAGCGAGACCAGCGGCGCGTCGACATCGGCGTCGCTGCCGGACCAGCGCAGAATGGCGACGTGCGGCGGGCGTGCCGAGCCCCGGCCGACGGCCGCGATCGTCGGATAGTTCCGTGTCAGCGCCTCGTCGCGACTGATATCGCATGTCGCGTGAAAGCGTTGCGCAAGAAACGAAACAGACTCCGCCAGTTCCGCCGGCCCCAGAAGATTGGCCGGCTGATTGATGAGATCGCGGCCCATCCAGGCGGCCCAGGCCTGATCGACGGCATTTTGCGCTGTATCCACTTTCGCGAGCCGCGCCGGCTTGGTTGCGCTACCTTTCAAGTCATTGAAACGATAGGCGCCAAGGCAAAAACCGAGCGTCGCCTGCGCCATGTCGATGCCGGGGGTGACGATCTGCCACAGCGTCTCGGCCGGCAGCGCATAGGGCAGGGCACCGTATGGGGCGTGACTGTCGTCCTTGCCCAGGCCGAGGACCGCGTCCTTCGGCCCGTCCCCGGCGGGCGGCAGCAGGACCACCGCTCCCGCCTTGGCGGCGAAGCCGGTGAAGGTCAGGTACTCCCGCTGCACGGCCGGAAGATCGGCCAGGAAAGCGCTCAGACCGTCCGCCGAGACCGCGTGGATGCTGTGGGTCTTCTGGCCGCTATCGGCGGCGGCCAGAAGATCGAACAGGCAGTCTATCTCGCGCATCAGCGGGCGGTCCGGCCAGCCGTAATTGCGCCGACAACGCGACGGACGAAGGCCGAGGCGTCCACCGGACCTTCCCCTTCCTGCACGCGGGCAAGATCCAACAACAGGCGTGCTTCGTCTTCCACGGATTCACCCTCTGCGGCACGTGCCGCCAAAGCCTCGATCCACGGGTGGCGCGGATTGATGGTCAAATTCGGTTTGCCGCCCCAAGCCGGGCGGCCGGCACGGCGAAGCAGCTTCTGCATATGCAGGTCAGCGCCTTCCGCGCCTGACACCAACATGACGGGGCTTTCGCTGAGATGTGCCGCGGGTTGCACTTCGGCAATGTCTTCCGCCAGCGCCGCCTTCAGGGCGTCGATCAGCGGCTTCAGCGTCTCCGGTGCTTCGGCCGTATCGCCGAGATCCGCCAGCGACTGGCGCGCGTTGCGCAGCGGCTTGTCTTCGAAACTTTCCATGCGTTCGGGCCAGAAAGCGTCGATCGAGTCCGTCATCAGCAGGACCTCGAAGCCGCGCGCGCGATAGCCTTCCAGCACCGGCGTATGACGCAATTGCTCCAGGCTGTCGCCGGCCAGGAAATAAATTCCCGTCTGGTCAGGTTTCATCCGCCCGACATAATCGGCGAGCGAGGTCCAGCCGTCTTCGGTCGAGGAGTGGAAGCGCAGCAGCGGCGCGATATCGGCCCGCGCGCTGGCGTCTTCCCACAATCCTTCTTTCAGGACAGTGCCGAAACTTTCCCAGAAGCGGATATAGCCGTCCTTCGCCGTATCAGCGGCGGGGGCGTCCTCGCCCTCGGCGGCGACGGGGGCGGCCTCGGCCTTCGCTTCCTCTTTCGCCTTGGATTTCAGCTCGGTCAGCACGCGGTTCTGTACGGCCTTGCGGATGCGGGCCATGACCGGCGTGGTCTGTAGCATTTCACGGCTGACATTCAGCGGCAGGTCTTCCGTATCGACCACGCCCTGCACGAAGCGCAGCCAGGGCGGCAGCAGATCGGCCTCGTCGGTAATGAACATGCGCCGCACATGCAGGCGCACCTTGGAGCGGCGCTCGCCTTCGACAGGATCGAAGGGCGGCTGCTCGGGGACGAAGAGAAGCGCCGAATATTCCAGCGCGCCTTCAGCCTTCCAATGGATCGTGGTCCAGGGCTTGTCGAAGAAATGGCCCAGATGGCGATAGAAATCCTCATACTCGGCCGGCGTCACTTCGGACTTGGACTTGCGCCACAGCGCCGTACCCTCGTTGGCGGCCTCGGCCTTGCCGTCGCGCACCAGCTTGATGGGCACGCTGATATGGTCGGCCCATTTGCGGATGATGGTCTGTAGACGCATGGGTTCCAGGAACTCGTCCGCGTCGGCCTTGATATGGAGAATGATATCGGTGCCCACCGTCTCGCGCGTCGCGGGCGATACATCGAAACTGCCGCGTCCGGCCGAGCGCCAGCTCCAGGCCTCCTCGCTGCCGGCGCGGCGCGAGATGACCTCGACGCGCTCGGCGACCATGAAGGCGGAATAGAAGCCGACGCCGAACTGGCCGATCAGGCTCGGCCGTTCTTCCGGCTTGGCGTCCTGCACGGTCTCACCGAAGGCGCGGGTGCCGGATCGGGCGATGGTGCCCAGATTGGCGACCAGTTCATCGCGCGTCATGCCCAGCCCATCGTCGCTGATGGTGATCTGACGCGTATCTTTGTCGGGCGTGATGATGACGCCGGCATCCGGCGGCAAAGCGAGGCTGGAGTCCGTCAGCGCCAGAAAGCGGCGACGGTCGACGGCGTCCGCCGCATTGGCGACCAGTTCGCGGAGGAAAATTTCACGCTCGGAATAGAGGGCATTGACGACAAGGTCGAGAAGGCGGCCGACTTCGGCGCTAAACTCCTTGGTTTCCGTATTGGCGTGAGGGGCGGTGGGAGCTGTCTGATCCATGTCCATAATCCCGTCGGTCACGTTAATCCAAAGGCCGGTGCCCCCAAATGGGCGGCAGGCCGTTGCAATCCCGTATGTGTCACCGAGTCAGTTAATTGCAACGAACCAAAAAGGGCATGCAATGGCCAAATGCGCAATGCCTCTTGCATTTGTTCGACCCAGCGCTGACATTTCTCGCATGCAGGGATTCGCCCCGCGCGTGAAGGCGGTCTTGGGACCGACCAACACGGGCAAAACGCATCTGGCCTTGGAACGGATGCTGGCGCATGCGTCAGGGATCATCGGTTTCCCGTTGCGACTCCTGGCCAGAGAAAATTATGATCGGATGGTGGCCCAAAAAGGGGCTCGTCTGGTTGGTTTGATCACTGGTGAAGAGAAAATTATTCCACCAGAGGCGCGATGGTTTGCCTGCACGGTGGAGGCCATGCCGCTCGACCGGCATGTCGAATTCGTCGCCGTGGATGAAATCCAGCTCTGTGCCGATCCCGATCGCGGCCATATTTTCACTGACCGGCTTCTGCGTGCACGTGGCATGGTGGAAACGATGTTTATGGGCGCCGAAACGATCCGGCCGCTCATCGAGCAACTGGTGCCGGACGCGGTGATCGAAACCCGGCCGCGCCTGTCGCGACTCCATCACGCCGGCCCTGCCAAACTGACGCGCCTGCCGCCGCGCAGCGCCGTTGTCGCTTTCTCGGCGGCCGAGGTCTATGCGATTGCCGAAATGATCCGCCGGCGGCGCGGCGGCTGCGCGGTCGTCATGGGCCGCCTGTCGCCACGCACGCGCAATGCGCAGGTGGCGCTCTATCAGGAAAAGGAAGTCGATTTCCTGGTGGCGACCGATGCCATCGGCATGGGCCTCAATATGGATGTCGATCATGTCGCCTTTGCCGGCATTTCGAAATTCGACGGCCATAAGCTGCGACGGCTGACGGCGCCGGAAGCCGCCCAGATCGCCGGGCGCGCCGGGCGCGGCATGCGCGACGGCACCTTCGGCAGCACGGGTGACTGCCCGCCGCTGCCGGATGAGATGGTGCGTGCCGTCGAGAGCCATGATTTCGAGTCGATCGCCCAGATCTGCTGGCGCAATAGCGAGTTGGACTTCACCTCCATCGACGCGCTGCTGGCCAGTCTTCTGGCCGCCCCGCCGCGCCGGGGGCTGGTGCGCGGCAATGACGCCTCTGACCTCGAAACGCTGATGACCCTGGCCCGGGATATCGAGGTGCGCAACCGTGCGATCGGGCGCCGGCGCGTGCGCCAGCTATGGGATGCCTGCCAAATTCCGGATTTCCGCAAAATCGCGGATGACAGTCACGCGGCGCTTTGCGCGCGGGTGTTTCGCCATGTCGTGGAACACGGCCATCTGCCGGCTGACTGGATCGGCGGCCAGATCGACCGGCTGGCCAAGGTCGAAGGCGATATCGATACGCTGATGCAGCGCCTCTCGGGCGTGCGGATCTGGTCCTATATCGTGGCGCGGGACGACTGGGTGCGCGACGCCGCGCATTGGCAGGGCCGGGCGCGCGCCGTGGAGGACATGATCTCCGACAGCCTGCATGAAAAGCTGATGCAGCGCTTCGTCGACCGCCGCGCGGCCTTGCTGATGCGCCGGCTGGAGGAGAAGGAAGGCCAGGATCTGCTCTCCGCCGTCACCGGCCGGGGGGAGGTCGTGGTCGAAGGCCATTCCGTGGGGCATGTCGCGGCCTTTGCCTTCCTGCCCGATCCGTCGGCCGTCGGCGACGAGAAGCGCATGGTCATGCGCGCCGCCCGTCGCGCGCTGGGGGAGGAGATGCCGCGCCGCGTCGGCCAGTTCGAGGCGGCGCCGGACAGCGAGATCACCCGCACCGATCAGCATCGGCTGCTGTGGCAGGATCAGCCGGTGGCAAAGCTCCGCCCCGGCCATTCCGTGCTGCGGCCTCAGGTGGAGGTGATCGCGAGCGATTATCTGGACGGGCCATTGCGTGAGCGTGTGCGCCGGCGCTGCCAGGCCTTTATCGATGCCGAGATCGCGACCGGTTTCGCGCCGCTGCTGGCGGCACTGGAAGCCGGTCGTACCGCGCCGGCCGGCCGTGGTTTGCTGCACCGGCTGGGTGAGGGCATGGGCATCGCCCGTGCCGAGCCGGATGACCAGCCGAAGGCAGGGCCGGTGCGCTTGGAAGGTGGCGGCACGGCCTGGTTCCTGCCCGCGCTGCTCAAGCCTCAGCCCGCCGCGCTGCGGGCGGCCTTGCTGGCCTTGTCCATCGGCGTGCCGGTGCCGCGCCTGCCGACGCCGAGCCTGACGGCCATCCCGGCCGAGCAGCCCTGGCCGCGTGGTTTCGCGGAAGCCCTGGGCTGGGTTTCCGCCGGTCCGGTCATGCTGCGCCTGGATGTCGCCGAGAAGCTGACGCAGGAACTCCGCCGAGGCGCGCGCGCTTTGGGCGGCCGGATGCTGCTGCCGCGCGGGCTGTCGTCCCGCCTTTCGGTGAAGGCTGAAGCGCTGCCGGTGGTGCTGCGCAGCCTCGGCTTCCGGCTGATCCCGAGCCCGGGCCTGACGGCCGGGGAATACGGTCCGCCGGTGCCGCCCATGCTGGCCCCGCTCAGCCCCGGCCGCGCCCGTGGCCGGGCGGAAGCCGAGCCGCGTGCGCCCGAGCCGCGACCCGACAGTCCTTTCGCGTCGCTCGCGCAGTTCCGGCTGGCGAGGGCCAAAGCGGGTGGCGGCCGGCGATGAACGGCAAGGCCCCGAAAAGTGGCGGGGAGGTCGAGGGAATCGCCTTCCAGCGTCTGGATATGTGGCTGTGGTGCGCGCGCGCCGGCAAGGCGCGATCCGATTGCGCGAAGCTGGTGGAGGAGGGGGCGCTGCGCCTTAACCGGCAGCCGACGCTGAAACCGCATGCCAAGCTGCGCGTGGGGGATGTGCTGACCCTGGCACTGCGCGGCGAGGTGCGCGTGTGGCGCGTGCGGGCTTTGGCCAGCCGTCGCGGCCCGGCGCCGGAAGCGCGCCTGCTTTACGAGGAAGTGCTGGAAAACGACGCGATCGAGGCTGGTGATGGAAGCTCCGGGCCTTGCGCGAAAGACGACTGAGCGGCATAGGAAGGCCCCGATGAAGTGCCGGACTCCGGCCTTTTCCAGAAAGAGCCGTGAGATCGGCAGTCGCAGCGGGGCGGAGTGACACGCCTGGCCAGCCGCGATGACCGCACCAGGAGCATTGCATGAGTTACATCGTCACTGAGAACTGTATCCGCTGCAAATACATGGACTGCGTCGAGGTTTGCCCCGTCGACTGCTTCTATGTCGGCGAGAACATGCTGGTGATTAATCCCGACGAATGCATCGATTGCGGCGTCTGCGAGCCCGAATGCCCGGCCGAGGCGATCTTCCCGGACAGCGACGACCGCGCCACCGCCTGGGCCGAGCGCAATCGCAGCTTCTCCGCCTCTTGGCCCAATATCAGCCGCAAGGGTACCGCTCCGGCCGATGCCGATGAGTGGAAGGACAAGCCCGGCAAGGAAGCGCTGTTTTCCCCCGAGCCAGGAACGCCCTGATGAGCAAGATCGACGACCGTCTCGCCGCCCTCGGCATCGTGCTGCCGGAACCTGCGGTACCGGTGGCCAATTACGTGCCCTTCACCACCCATAACGGGCTGGTGACCATCTCCGGCCAGCTGCCGTTGCAGGACGGCAAGATTTTCGCCATCGGCAAGCTGGGCGGCGAGATCGACGCCGATACCGGCCGCTATGCCGCGCGCCTCTGCTTCATCAATCTGCTGGCGCAGCTGCGGGCCGCGACCGGCGGCAATCTGGATCGCGTGACGGGCGTGCTGCGCCTGGGCGGTTTCATTGCTTCCACACCTGATTTCACGGCCCATGCCGGCGTCATGAACGGCGCGTCCGATCTGGCGGTCGAGGTTTTCGGCGATGTCGGCCGCCATGCGCGCTCCACCGTCGGCGTCGCCGGCCTGCCTTTGGGCGCGGCCGTCGAGGTCGAAGGGCTTTTCGCCATCGCTTGATGCGCGATGGTCATGAGCTTTGAAAAAAGGCGCCCCATCCGGGCGCCTTTTTCTTTGGTGAATTCGTCACCATTTGTCAGGCATACTGTGGCCGCAGGAGGCCATCATGTCCGACGCGCCTGATAACATCCTTCTCGCCTATATGCGCCGGTTCGATGAAAAGCTCGACCGGGTGATCGACGTGCAAACTGAGCATTCAAGTCATCTGAGTCAGCTTGAGTTCGGACTCGTGGGTTTGCGTCGCGATATGGTGCAACATGCGGAGGGTATCGCTCTGCTTGGCGTCCGCCTGGACCGGGCAGATAAGCGCCTCGACCGCATCGAAAAACGGCTTGGACTGATCGAGGTTTAGGACAGCACGACATGTCTGACGCACCGGACAATCTTGTTCTCGAACTGCTCCGTGCCATCCGTGCCGAGAACGCGAGGACGAACGAAATCCTGACTGAGCATGGTCATCGTCTCGCCCGAATTGAAATCGGGATGGCAGGGCTTCGCCGGGATCAGGCCAGTGACGCGGAAGCCGTGGCGCTCATGGGCCTCCGTTTCGATCGTGTTGATGAACGTTTGGACCGCATCGAGCGCCGGCTGGGTCTCATCGAAGCCTGATCCGCGAGGCCGGCATCGCATTTCGCGTTGCGGTGCAGTATCCTGGCTTCATGACGGATAGTCCCAGCTTCTCCCTCAGCCTTCACAGCTCCATCCATGATATCGACGCACGGGACTGGAATGCCTGCGCGGGCGCGGACAATCCCTTCGTCTCCCACGAATTCCTGAGCGCGGTGGAAGACAGCGGCTCGGCCGGCAGCCGCACCGGCTGGCTGCCCCAGCATGCCGTGCTGCGGGACGAGGCGAATGTCATTCAGGGCATCGTGCCGCTCTACGCCAAGTCGCATTCCTACGGCGAATATGTCTTCGATCACGGCTGGGCCAGCGCCTTCGAGCGCGCGGGCGGCAGCTATTACCCGAAGCTGCAGGCCGCCGTACCCTTCAGCCCGGTGCCGGGGCCGCGCCTGCTGCGCCGGCCGGGCTCCACGGTGCCGGCGGCGGCTTTGGCCCAGACGCTGGTCCAGGCCTGCGAGGAACTGGACCTCTCCTCCGTCCATGTCACCTTCTGCGAGCAGGAGGATTGGCAGGCGCTGGGTCAGGCCGGCTGGCTACAGCGCATCGGCACGCAATTCCATTGGACCAATGCCGGCTATGGCAGTTTCGATGATTTTCTGGGGGCTATGTCGTCCCGGAAACGGAAATCGATCCGGCGGGAACGGCGGGACGCGCAGGCGGCCGGCCTTACCTTCCGCACGCTGCGCGGGGCCGAGATCACCCGGCCGCTATGGGACGCGTTCTTCGGCTTCTATCAATCGACCGTCGACCGCAAATGGGGCAGCGCCTATCTGACCCGGCGCTTTTTCCCCATGCTGTCCGAGCGGCTGGGTGACCGGGTGGTGCTGATGATGGCCTTCAACGGCGACAAGCCGGTGGCCGCCGCCCTCAACCTCGTCGGCGCGGATGCGCTTTACGGCCGCAACTGGGGCTGCGACGGCGACTGGCCCTTCCTGCATTTCGAGCTTTGTTATTACCGGGCGATCGATTTTGCGATCGAACACGGTATCGCCCGGGTCGAGGCGGGCGCTCAGGGCGAGCACAAGATCCAGCGCGGCTATCTGCCGGTACCGACCTTCTCTGCCCACTGGCTCACCCATTCCGGACTGCGGCAGGCTGTCGCATCCTTCCTGGAAGAAGAACGCCCTTCCATATTGCAGCATATGGAAGAGCTGTCCGAATTGTCCCCCTTCAAGGACGAAGGCTGAGCGCCCTCAGCCGGCCGGAATGTCGGAATAGATTTCCCACATATAGTGGTCGGGGTCGGTGAAATAGCAGCAGCGCGCCCCCCAGGGGTAATCGGCGGGCGGCCGCGTGAAGGGAATGCCGCGTTCGGAAAGCCCCGCATATAAAGCATCGACCTCGGCGGCCGAGGGCAGCTTCACCGACAGGCAGGCCTTGTGCTCCTCGCGGAGAGCCGGTGTCAGGCTGGGCGCGCGCGGCTCGTCCGGCACATGGTTCGTTTGCCACACCACCAGGCTGACGCTGCGGCTGTTGAAGGCCGCAAAGCCTTCCGTCCGCCGTGTCACCGTGAAGCCCAGCTTCTCGGTATAGAAAACGACCGAGCGGTCCAGGTCCTGGACCAGCAGGCAGATATCGCTGATCGACTGCAATTGACTGAAATCCATCTTAGCCTCCGATGGCGGTTCGGGCCGGTTTTCCGGCCTCGGTCTTCTTGGGGCAGGCTAGGCTATACGGCGCGGAGGCCGCTGGGGCTCGGTCGGGCATGGAGCCCCTTTCAATCGCTTTGTCTCATGCGCATGGCACGGAGCGAGAGGTTGCGAAAATATTGGGCCGCAGGCAAGCGGCTTCGGCGCGGCTTTGCCTCCCGGTGATGTCGTGCGGTGTCGAGGCGGGAGAAAGATGACGGGTCTACCGGATTTTGAAACGCCCCGGCTGCGCCTTGCGCCAAGGTCACTGGCCGATACGGACGCTTGTCTGGTGATGGACCGGGCGCCGGGCGTCATCCGTCATGTCGCAGGCCCCTGGGATGATCCGGACGCGCATCGATCCTTTGTGGAGCGGCGCACAATCGGGTCTCGGAGTTCGTTAGGTTTTGATTGAAATACCGTCATACCCGCGAAAGCGGGTATCTTCTGGGTCAAGCGCCAGGACAAGATGCCCGCTTTCGCGGGCATGACGGTAGAGAGTTTTCCCCCCCTAAACCTGACAAGCTCTAGCCGGCTAATCCTGGTTCGACTGCGGGCGCGGAGACGTTCGGTTTCGTACATATCACGGGGTCGCGCAGGCAGCAGAGACCTTTGCCTCAGCCGGCGCTTAGGCCCTCGCAGAAGCGGATGATGCGGTTGCAGGCTTCTTCCAGGGACGCATCATCCGTCGCGTAGCTGATGCGGACATGCGGGCTCATGCCGAAGGCCGCGCCATGCACCAGCGCCACATGCTGTTCTTCCAGCAATGCAAACGCAAAATCCTTATCGGTCGCGATCGGGCGGCCGCCGGCGCTGGTGCGGCCGATGCAGCCGGCGACCGAGGGGAAGACATAGAAGGCGCCTTCCGGCACGGCGCAGGTCAGGCCCGGCGCGCGGCGCAGCATGGCAACCACCATATCCCGCCGGCGGTGATAGGCGGCCACCATCTCACCCACCATATCCTGCGGCGCGTCCAGCACGGCGGCCGCCGCCGCCTGGCCTACGGTCGAAATGCCTGCGGTCGCGTGGCTTTGCACCACCGTCATCGCCCGTGTCAGTGTGGCGGGCGCGCCCGAGAAGCCGATGCGCCAGCCGGTCATGGCATAGGTCTTGGAAACGCCGGACATGACCAGTGTGCGGTCGCGCAGCTGCGGCGCGACGGCGGCGATGCTGATCGAGCCGAGACCGTCATAGCGCAGATGTTCGTAGATCTCGTCCGAGAAGATCCAGACATGCGGATGCCTGTCGAGCACCTGTGCCAGATCCCGCAACTGCTCCGCTGAATAGGCGGCGCCGGTCGGATTGTTCGGCGCGTTCAGCACCACCCATTTCGTGCGCGGCGTAATGGCCGCGTCCAGATCTTCGGGGCGCAGCCGGAAGCCGTTATTCTCGGGGCAGGAGACGGGCACTGCGACGCCGCCCAGGAATTGCGCGGTCAAGGCGTAGCTCGACCAATAGGGCGAGGGAATGACGACCTCATCGCCTTCATCCAGGGTCGCGGCGAAGGCATTGAAGATCGCCTGCTTGCCGCCGTTGGAGACCATGATTTCGTTGAGCGCGAAATCGATCTTCTGGTCGCGGGCGAACTTTCTTTGAATGGCTTGCTTGAGAAGGGGCAGGCCGTCGACAGGCGGGTATTTCGTCAGCCCGTCGCGGGCCGCCTTGGCGGCAGCCTCGATCGCGACATCCGGCGTCGCGAAATCCGGTTCGCCGATGGCCAGCGAAATGACGTTATGGCCGGCCGCCCGCATTTCCCGCGCGCGGGTGGACATCACGACCGCGGCGGCGGTTTCGGCGCGGCCAAGCCTTTGCGACAAAGCGGGCATTCAGATCACCGGATTATTTTGGACACCGCGTTCAATTTAGAAGTCGTCATGCGCGGCTTCATGCCGCGCATATACCCGTTGCGGTGCCCAGCGGGTAGATCCCCGGGACAAGCGCGGCTGGCCAAGCCCGGGGATGACGGCTTTCGCCTGTTGGTGAGGTAGTCTTACTTCAAACCGGCGCAGAAATTCTGGATGCGCTGGCAAGCCTTGGTCAAAGATTCCGTATCGGTCGCGTAGCTGATTCGGAAATAGCCGGGAAACATGAAGGCCGCGCCATGCACGGCGGCCACGCCTTCTTCTTCCAGCAGCGCCGTCACGAAAGCCTCGTCGTCCTTGATTTCGATGCCGGTGCGGCTGGTCTTGCCGATGCAGCCCGCGATGGACGGGAAGACATAGAAAGCGCCTTCCGGCGTCAGGCAATGCAGACCCTCGGCCTTGTTCAGCATCTCCACCACCAGATCGCGGCGGCCCTTGTAGGTGGCAACCCAGTCCTTCAGGAATTCCTGCGGACCGTTCAGTGCTTCCACGGCAGCGGCCTGGGAGATGGAGGAGGTGTTGGAGGTCGACTGGCTCTGGAGCTTGTCCATGGCCTTGATCAGCGCGGCCGGGCCGCCGGCGAAGCCGATGCGCCAGCCGGTCATGGCATAGGCCTTGGAGCAGCCGTTCAAGGTCAGCGTGCGATCCTTCAGGCGCGGCTCGACCTCTGCGATGGTCGCGAATTCGAAATCGTCATAGACGAGCTTTTCGTAGATATCGTCGCACATCACCCAGACATGCGGATGGCGCAGCAGCACATCGGCCAGGGCCTTCAGGTCGGCGGCCGAATAGGCGGCGCCCGTGGGGTTGCTGGGGCTGTTCAACATCAGCCACTTCGTCTTCGGCGTGATGGCGGCTTCCAGATCGGCCGGCGTCAGCTTGAAGCCGCTGTTCTGGCCGCAGGGCACGATGACGGGCTTGCCGTCGGCCAGCGCCACGATATCCGGATAGCTCACCCAACACGGCGCGGGGATAATGACCTCGTCACCGGCATTCAGCGTGGCGATCATCGCATTGAAGATGACCTGCTTGCCGCCGGTGGAGACCATGACTTCGTTCACGGCATAGTCCAGCCCGTGGTCGCGCTTGAACTTGGCGACAACCGCCTGGCGCAGCGCCGGGGTGCCGGCCACGTCCGTATAGCGCGTCTCGCCATTCTCAATGGCGCGGATGGCGGCGGCCTTGATATTGTCGGGGGTATCGAAATCCGGCTCACCGGCTGACAGGCTAATGATGTCCCGGCCGGCCGCTTTCAAGGCGCGGGCCTTGGAAGTGATGGCGATGGTCTGGCTGGGGCTCACGCGGTCCAGTCGTTCGGCAGTCAGGCTCACGGCTCAATACACCTTTGTAGAAACGGTGCGGAACCCTAGGCCGGGTGGCCGCACCGTTTCAAACGCAGGCTGCGCAAGGCAGAAGCCCAAGGAGAGAGCGTTTATCGCTCCACGCACATGGCCACACCCATGCCGCCGCCGATGCAGAGGGTGGCGAGGCCCTTATGGGCGTCGCGCTTGCCCATTTCATGCAACAGCGTGGTCAGAACCCGCGCGCCGGACGCGCCGATGGGATGGCCGATGGCGATTGCCCCGCCATTGACGTTCACCCGCGCCGTATCCCAGCCCATTTCCTGGTTCACGGCGCAGGCTTGGGCGGCGAAGGCCTCGTTCGCCTCGATCAGGTCGAGATCGGCGGCCTTCCAGCCCGCGCGGGCCAGCGCCTTGGTGGAGGAGGGAATGGGGCCGGCGCCCATCACCTTGGGGTCGACGCCGGCAGTCGCGAAGGATGCGATGCGCGCCAGCGGCGTAAGCCCGCGTTTGGCCGCTTCCTTGGCCGACATGACGATCAGCGCGGCAGCGCCGTCATTGAGGCCGGAGGCATTGGCGGCGGTGACGGAGCCGTCCTTGGCGAAAGCCGGGCGCAGCTTGGCCATGGTCTCCAGCGAGGCATCGTGGCGGATATATTCGTCGTCCGAGACCACGACATCGCCCTTGCGGCCCTTCACCGTTACCGGGGCAATCTCATCCTTGAAGCGCCCGGCCTTCTGCGCGGCGGAAGCCTTGTTCTGCGAGCCGACCGCGAAAGCGTCCTGCTGCTCACGCGAAATCTGGAATTCCCGGGCCACGTTTTCGGCCGTCATGCCCATGTGATAGCCGTTGAAGGCATCCCACAGCCCGTCCTTGATCATGGTATCCACCAGGCCGAGATCGCCCATCTTGGTGCCGGCGCGCAGATAGGCGCAGTGGGTCGACAGCGTCATGCTTTCCTGCCCGCCGGCGAGCACGATATCGCTCTGCCCGGTCAGGATCTGCTGGGCGGCGAGGGCGACGGCGCGCAGGCCGGAGCCGCAGACCTGATTGATGCCGAAGGCCGTGCGGCTTTCGGGGATGCCGGCCAGGATGGCGGCTTGGCGCGCCGGGTTCTGGCCTTGGCCCGCGGTCAGCACCTGACCCAGAATGACCTCGTCGATCTCTTCGGGCGAAAGCTTCGCACGTTCCAGCGCGGCGCGGATGGCGATGTCGCCCAGCTGATGGGCCGGCACGGTCGCGAAGGCGCCGTTGAAGCTGCCGACGGGCGTGCGGGCGGCGGAGACGATGACGATGTCATCCATGGCTGTGCTCCCTGGACCTTGCCGGTCCCTTGTCTCGATGTCGTAAGCTTAGTCGAACCGGGCATAATCTAGGCGCGTCACCCTGATCGGCACCATAGGCAAGGCCGATGACAGTCCCGCGTCAGAGGGCCCGCGTCACAGCGTCAGGCACCAGTCGCGCAGCGGCCGCCACAATTCGGCTTCCGCGCGGCGGCCGGCGACCATGCCGATATGCCCGGCCGCCGGCCGGTGGATCACGGCGCCGGGCAGGGCATTGGCCAGCGCCAGGGCCGAGGCCGGCGGTACGATGCGGTCCTTGTTCGGGATGGCGACGAAACTCGGCACATTGAGGGTTTCAGGCACAACCGGGGCGCCGGCCACCGTCCATAGGCCGATCGCAGTCCGGTTCTCGCCATACCATTCGCCAAGGCAGGTGCGGGCGACGGGGGCCGCGAGGGGGACGCCGTCATTCAGCCAGTCTTCCAAGGCGACGAAACGTTCGGCCGAGGCGCCGGCCTCGTCCAGTTTCGCGAAGGCGCGGTATTTCGCGGGCGTCTCGAAAGGGGAAAGGCAGGTGAACAGCATTTGCAGCAGATCGGTCGGCAGAGTGCCGGTGACGTGCATGGCCGGTTCCAGCGCCGGCAGCAGCCTGGCCAGGGACTGTGCGCGGGCGGCATCCTCGGCATGAAAATCCCAGGGGGTGGCGAGCAGGGCAAGACCTCGGACGGCCTCGGGGCGGCGCAGCGCGGCGCCGAGCGTCAGCAAGCCGCCCATGCAATAGCCGGCCAGAATGACGGGCTTGCCGATGGCCGTGATCGCACGCTCCAGCCGGCCGGCGATGTAATCGGTCAGCGTGAAGCTTTTTTCGACCGCGCCGGGGTCGCCCCAGTCCAGCAGCAATGGCCGCAGGCCCGCGCCGGCCAGGAAGCGCAGCAGCGATGTCTGCGGCTTCAGATCCAGCACATAGGCGCGGTTGACCAGGCTGGGTACCACCAGCACCACCGGATCGGTGCTATCGGGCGCATAATCCAGCAGCCGACTGTTCCCCTCCTGCCAGAGGCAGGGTGGTTCCGCGACATTGCGCTGATAAGAATGGCGGCGGTAGCGGGCGATGCCGGCCAGAAAGGCGCGGTCCTGCGCCCAGACCTGCCGCAGAATGGTCTCGGCGAAGCTGGCTTCAGCCCCGGGCCCGGCTGCCGCGACGCGGGCCGCGATCTGCGCCAGCGGCGCCGCGCTTGCTGGTGCTGTCTGCGGCCAGCCGGCGTTCCAGCTCGGCCACGCGCTGTTCAAGGCGCCGGACCTCATCATCGCGAGACCCAGATGCATCAGCAGCGGGCGCGGGCCGCGCCGCAGCATCGGCCCCGGCGGGTTGCTGCGCGGCGGCGGGTTTGGCGGATCTCCGATGCTCATGCGCGGGAGCGAAGCCCGCAGCAAAACCCGGCGCAGAGCCGGGTGCAAAGCCGGGGGGATGCGGCATGGCGCGTGTCATCGCCTGCGCGGCCTCGCCCCACAGCGCCAGCATGGCCACCCAATGCGCCTGGCTCTCGGGGTCCGTCAGATAGGCGGTCAGTTCGCTTTGCCATATGGCAATCCAATCCTCGGCAAGGGCCTGAAAATCCGCATCCGCCGCCGCAGGCCTGTCGGCCGCCGCTTCGCCCTGTCGCTTGTCGTCACGCTCATCCATGCCGTCGTCATACCCCAGAGCCGCCGACAAATCCTGTCCTTCGCCGCAGATCAGCTTTATAGTGAACAGGAATCGGCGACTATCGCGGGGTATGCATGGTCATGCTACCGTCCAATGACAAGCCGGTAGTGGAGTGAATGATGTCGCAAGGTGAAATGCCTGCCGGGGCGCCTGAAGCACCGGCCAAGCCTCCCGTCGTCGTCAAGAAATACGCCAATAGGCGATTGTACAATACCGAGAGTTCCAGCTACATCACGCTGGACAACCTCGCCACGATGGTACGGGAAGGCCGGGATTTCATCGTCTATGACGCGAAATCGGGCGAGGATATCACGCGTAGCGTGCTCACCCAGATCATCGTCGAAGAGGAAAGCAAGGGCAGTGCGCTGCTGCCGACCGCTTTCCTGCGCAATCTCATCGGCTTTTACGGCGACAGCATGCAGGGCGCGCTGCCCCGTTACCTTGAGCAGTCGATGGCCAATTTCACCCAGCAACAGCAGCAGGTCCGCCAGGCCATGCAGCAGACGGTGGGTACACTGTTTCCTTTCGATATCGAGCAAGTCAGCCGCCAGAACATGGCGATGATGGAACGCGCGATGTCCATGTTCACGCCCTTCTATCCTGCGGCCGAACCGGCGGCGGAAGCCCCTGCCAAGCATCCGAATGTCGAGCATGAGCTGACGCTGTTGCGCGGCGAACTGGCGCGTTTGCAGAAGGAATTGGGCGAGACCCGCGCCCAGTTGGCCGATCAGCCGGCCCCCAAAACCAAGCTGGACGGCCGCAGCGCCGCCGATTAAGCGGCCGCACCAACTGGTCTTTCTCCGGTTCGGGCGATATCTAGGTCCGGCCCGAATTGGAGAGACGTCATGACCGCAGCGGACCCCGTCGTCCTTATCACCGGGGGCGCCCGTGGCATCGGGCGCGGCATCGCCGCGCATCTGGTCGGACAGGGATGGCGTGCCGTCATTGCAGACCGTGCCGCACCGGCCGAGCCGCTGCCCTTCGCGCATCGCTTCCTGGAAATCGATGTCTCGGATGAGGCCGCCGTCGCGGCCCTGGTCGATAGCGTGGCGGCTGGCGAGGGACGGCTGGACGCGCTCATCTGCAATGCCGGTTTCATGATCCGCAAGCCGCTGGAACAGCTCAGCCTTGCCGAATGGCAAGCGGTCATCGGCACCAATCTGACCAGCGCCTTCCTGCTGGCCCGCGCGGCAGCACCGCTGCTGCGGCAGGCCAAGGGCGCCATCGTCACCATCGCCTCCACCCGCGCGCATCAGTCCGAGCCCGATACCGAAAGCTATGCGGCGTCCAAGGGCGGCATCCTGGCGCTGACCCATGCGCTCGCCGTCAGTTTGGGGCCTGATATCCGCGTCAATTGCATCAGCCCGGGCTGGATCGACACCCATGGCGGCACGCTATCGGCAGAGGATCACGCCCAGCATCCGGCCGGCCGCGTCGGGCGCGTGGAGGATATCGCCAGCCTGGCGGCCTGGCTGGCCGGGGGCGAAAGCCGCTTCGTGACGGGTTCGGAATTCATCGTCGACGGCGGCATGACGCGGAAGATGATCTATGCCGAGTGACGGCTGAACGGCAGAGATCAAGCCTATGGCCAAGCCGTCGGATGACCCGTCTCGCCGCTCCGTGCTCTGGGCCTGGTGGCGCCTGCTCGTCTGGCTGTGGAAGCTGATTATAGGGCCGGCGTAGCGACCGTGCTGGTCATGGAGAGGGCCACCGCTTCCGCGACGCGAATACCGTCCACGCCCGCCGACAGAATGCCGCCCGCGAAACCGGCACCTTCACCGGCCGGATAGAGGCCCTGCGTATTGATGCTCTGGAAGGTCTCGCCCCGGCTGATGCGCAAGGGCGATGACGTGCGCGTCTCCACCCCCGTCAGCACCGCGTCATTCATCGAAAAGCCTTTGATCTGCCGGTCGAAGGCCGGCAGCGCCTCGCGGATCGCGGCAATGGCGTAATCCGGCAGGCAGGTCGACAGGTCGGTGGGCGTGACGCCAGGCTTGTAGGATGGGGTGACGCTGCCGAGCGTGGTGGACGCGCGGCCCGCCAGGAAATCCCCCACCAATTGCGCGGGGGCGCGATAGTCGCCGCCACCGGCGATGAAGGCTTGGCGTTCCCAATGGCGCTGAAAGGCGATGCCGGCCAGCGGGCCGCCGGGATAATCCTCGGGCGTGATGCCGACGACGATTCCGGCATTGGCATTCCGCTCGGCGCGCGAATACTGGCTCATGCCGTTGGTGACGACCAGGCCGGGTTCCGAGGTCGCGGCCACCACCTGCCCGCCGGGGCACATGCAGAAGCTATAGACCGACCGGCCGTTCTTGGCGTGATGGACGATTTTGTAATCGGCCGCGCCCAAGATCGGATTTCCGGCATGGGCGCCGAAGCGGCAGGTATCGATCAGCGCCTGCGGATGCTCGATGCGAAAGCCGAGCGAGAAGGGCTTCGCGACCATGGCGACGCCGCGCGCTTCCAGCATGGGAAAGGTATCGCGCGCGCTATGCCCGACCGCCAGCACAACATGGTTCGTCGCCAGCCGCTCGCCATTGGCCAGCACCACGCCCGTCACCTGCCGAGCGCCGCCTGCGCCTTCCGCAATCTCGATATCCTCGACCCGGCTTTCGAAGCGGTATTCGCCGCCCAGCGCCTCAATCTGCCGGCGCATGGTTTCCACCACCGTCACCAGACGGAAGGTGCCGATATGCGGCTTGCTGACATACATGATCTCGTCCGGCGCACCGGCGGCGACGAATTCCGACAGCACCCGGCGGCCCAGATGCAGCGGGTCTTTGATGCCGGAATAGAGCTTGCCGTCCGAGAAGGTGCCGGCGCCACCCTCGCCGAATTGCACATTCGATTCCGGCGTCAGCACGCCGCGCCGCCACAGCGCCCAGGTGTCCTTGGTGCGTTCGCGCACGACCTTGCCGCGTTCCAGAACGATGGGGCGGAAACCCATCTGCGCCAGAGTGAGCGCTGCCAGCAGACCGCAGGGTCCGGCGCCGATGACGATGGGACGCGACGGCAGATTGGCGGGCGCCTGCGCCACCAGCCGGTAGCCCATGTCGGGCGCGCGGACGACATGCTTATCGTCCTGCACGCGCGCCAGCACACCGGCCTCATCCGGCACCGCGACATCGACGGTATAGACCAGTTCGATCCGGGTCCGCCGCCGCGCGTCATAGCCGCGGCGGATGACCTCATGCGAACCCAATTGCTCGGGCGTCAGATGCAGCCGGCCGGCAACGGCGGCGGGCAGGGCCGCCGGATCATGATCGAGGGGGAGTTTGATTTCAGTGACGCGTAACATGGCCTGACCTTAGCGCACCATCTGGATCATGGCTTGCACCTTCGCTGCCGCGACCATGAAGGGCTGCGGGCCGATGGCAAGCGCGCCTTCGAAGGGATAATCGAGCAGATGGATGAGAACGAGAATGGCGGCCACGGCCACCGCGAAGGTAATGGAGAAGCTGACCAGAGCGATGCGGTGATCGACGCCGGCCAGCGTCACGAAGAGCGCCAGGATCCCGCCGAAGCCGATCAGCAGACACCAGAGCAGCACCGGCACGCCGCTGCCGGTCTGGAACAGGCGGGTCGATCGGTCGGTATTGGCGTCTTCCAGGAAGGTAAGAATCTGCTGCCTTGTGCCAAGATCGGCCATATCGGCGGGTTTCATCTGGGCCACCGACTGGATGAGCTTCGCAAGCCGTTCGGCGACGGCCGAATCCTCATCCCGCGACAGGCTCATGGTCGTCCATTCCTGATGGACGACGCCGTCGATGTAATGCCGCTCCGCTTGCAGGATCGGCAATGCCTCGGCCTTGGGCAGGGCGCTGGCCAGGACCGCCGCGCCTTGCAGGGCGCTGCATTCCAGCTGCACGGCATTGCCCGCGTTATTGTAGTCGCTCCAGACCTCGCCGAAGACGAAGGCCAGCAGTACGGCGAAAATCACGCCCAGTTGCAGAAACACCGCCGTGCCGATTTCATTGTGGCGGCGGCGCAATTCCACATGCACGTAGCGATGCACAAGCAGGCTGACGATGCCGGCCAGCAGGGTGGCGGCCAGGACGATCGCAAGTGCGACGGACAGGGACATGGCCGCAGCCCTTAGCAGACGGAGCCGCCGCCGTCAGCCGAAAGCGGCGGCGGTCAGCGGGTTTCTGCCACCTGTTGGCGGCTCAGCCGGCCGACGCCGATGCCGCAGAGCAAGGCGAGCGTCAGGCACGTCCCGGCGAAACCGACGACGCCATGCCAGCCCCAATGGGACCAGAACCAGCCACCGGCCGTGCCTGCCAGGCTGGAGCCCAGATAATAGGCCAGCAGATAGAGGGATGAGGCATGGCCTTTGGACCCCGCCGCCAGCCGCCCGACCCAGCCGCTGGCGACGGAGTGGGAGACGAAAAAACCGACCGTCAGCAGAATGATGCCGAGGATGATCACCGGCAGGGCTGGCGAGAGGGTGCAGATTGCCCCTGCCAGCGCCAGGATGAGGCCGATCGGCAGTACGCGCGCGCGGCCGAGCCTGTCCGCGGCCGACCCGGCCATCGAAGACGCCAGAATGCCGAAGAGATAGACGGTGAAGACAAGGCCGATCACGGTCGGGCTGAGGTGATAGGGCGCGGCCATCAGGCGGAAGCCGGCATAGTTATAGATCGTCACGAAGGCGCCCATGACCAGGAAGCCGATGGCGAACAGCAGCGGCAGCGCGCGGGATGTCAGATGGCCGCCCCAGGCGCGAAAATGGAAGCCCGGATCGAACCCATCCTTGCGCACGAAATAGCGTGAGCGCGGCAGCAGCAAAAAGAACGCGAGGGCGGCCAGCACGCCCAATACGCCCATGGTGCAGAGCGCCGCCCGCCAGCCCACGAATTCCGCCAGGAAGGCTTCCGCGACACGGCCGGACATGCCGCCGAAAGCGGTGCCTGCGACATAGCGGCCCATAGCGAGGCCCAGGCTTTTGCCCTCGATCTCCTCCGCCAGATAGGCCATGGCGACCGCCGGCACGCCGCCGAGCACGAAGCCTTCGAGCGCGCGGGCGATCAGCAGCAGTGGCCAGCTTGGGGCGAGCCCAGCGACGATATTCATCACCGAGGCTGCCGTCATCGAGACGAACATCAGCGCGCGCCGCCCGGAGGTCTCAGACACCACGGCCGCCAGCATGATGGCGCCGGCCAGCGCGCCGGTGGACAGCGACAGGGCCAGGGAGCTGGAGGCCGGGGTAATATGGAAATGATGCGAGAACAGCGGCAGCAGCGGCTGGGTGCAATACAGCAGCGAGAAGGTCGCGAAACCCGCCAGGAACAAAGCGAGGGAAATGCGCCGGTAATCCGGTGTACCCAGGCGCACCTTCTGGGGCGGCATATCGGGCCGGATGGCAGTGTCTCCGATCGGGGCGGTTTCGGCTGTCTTGAGCATGGGGCGGCAATCCTTCGCCAGGCAAACTGGTCAGGCTGCCTCCATTTGTCCAATATATGGTGCTGTCGATCTTGATATGTTTTGGAGATACCGGTGGAGCTGCGCCACATCCGCTACTTCCTGGCCGTCGCTGAGGAGCGGAATTTTACCCGCGCGGCAGCGCGCCTGGGCATCGGCCAGCCGCCGCTCAGCCAGCAGATCCGGCAGCTGGAAACGGAGCTGGGTGCGCCGCTGTTTCATCGCCTGCCGCATGGCGCGGAACTGACGGAATCGGGGCGAGCCTTTCTGGTGGAGGCCGAGAGCGTCATCGCCGCCGCCGAACGCGCGCGGGTCGCGGCCCAGCGCGCCGCACGGGGGGAGGCGGGGCTGCTGACGCTGGGCCTCACCGGGTCGGCCGCTTTCCACCCTATCGTCACCCGCACCATCCGCAATTTCCGCAGGCGCTACCCGAAGGTGCAGGTGGTGCTGGAAGAACTGAACACCATGCGGCTGCTGGAGATGCTGCGGCGGGAAGAACTGGACGCCATCTTCCTGCGGCCGGGCCTGGAGGAATTGGAGGGGCTGCACCTGCATCGCCTGCCGGATGAGCCGATGGTCGCGGCCATCCCGAAAGCGCATCCATTAGCGAAGGCACGCAGCATCACGCTTGCCGGACTGGCGCAGGAGCCGCTGATCCTGTTTCCGCCCGCCATCGGCCTGAGCCTGTATCATGAGGTGCTGTCGGCCTGCCGCATGGCGGGGTTCGACCCTATCACCAGCCAGATCGCGCCGCAGATTTCCTCGGGCCTGGCCCTGGTCGCGGCTGAACTCGGCATCGCCATCGTGCCGCAATCCATCGCCGCCATCGGCGTGCCGGGCATCGCCTATCGCCGCATCACCGACGTGGTGCCGGTCGCGCGCCTTGCCTTGGCAACGCGCATGGGGCGTGAGCCGGCTTTGCTGCGCAACCTTATCCAGACGCTGAACGGCGCTTTATAGGGAGCTTGTCTGCCGTTTTCAGGCGCGCGCAGGAATCCCGGATGATCAGCCGCGCTTGCAGCACGACGCGTTCGGGTGCGGGTGGCTGGCCGCGTGGAGAGGACATGCGCCGCAACAATAGCCGCGCGGCATGGTCCGCGATGTCCTCGATCGGTTGCGCCTGCACCGTCAGCCGGGGCGCGAAGGCTTCGGTCCAGGGAAAATCGTCGATGGCCGCGACCGAGATATCATCCGGGCAGTGAAGGCCGAGATCGGCCAGCGCCCGCATCGCCCCGATCACCATATGGTTGTTCGACACGAAAAGCGCGGAAGGCCGGTCCGGCCCGGCCAGGCGTTCCCGGCACAGGATGCGTGCGCCTTCCTGCCGCAGATCGGCATAGATGATGTCGTCCGGCAGCAGGCCGATGCCCTTGGCGGTCAGCGCGGCCCGAAAGCCTTCCAGCCGCTCCTCCATCGCTGCCAGATGCAACCCGCCCGAGACGATGCCGACGCGCCGATGCCCCAGAGACAGGATGTAGTCGGTAATCTCCATCGCCGCCGCGCGATTGTCGATGACAACGGAATCGAAGGGCAGTTTCGGCAAAGCCCGGTCCACCATGACGATGGGACGCGGAAAGTCTCGCGCGATACCGCGCGCATAGGTCTCGGCTGGCGCTGTCGGCGCCAGAATGACGCCATCGACGCCTTGGGCGGCCAGCAATTGCAAGGCCTCGGTTTCACGGACCGGATCATGATCGGTTTCGCAAAGCAGGAGGCTGTAGCCTTCGCCTTGCAGCAGGGCGCCGACCGACCGGACGAGCTGGGTGAAATAGGGATTGGTGATATCGGCAACGATCAGCCCGACCAATCCTGTCGTCTGGGTGCGCAGGCTGCGCGCCAGCCGCGACGGCGCGTAGTTCAGCGCGGCAATCGTGGCCCGCACCTTTGCCTTCAGCGGCTCGCTGACGAAGCTGCTGTCATTGATGACGGCCGAGACGGTGGCCGTGGACACGCCCGCCTGCTGGGCGACATCCTTCATCGTCGGCGCGGGCGGGCGGTTCGTCATGCGGCCTGGAATACCATTGCGTTCGGGATCTTGGCCCGACCATGGTCCGGCGCGACGGCAGGGGTCAACCGGCAGGCTGCCCCTGCGCTGTAGCGTCAGATGCCTTGCGCCAGGCCTGGGGGCAGAACCAGCTTGCCCAGAATGCCGAAGCGCGTGGCACCGCTCGCCGCCGGGATATTATTGGCCAGCCTGTTTACGGTCGCATGGGCGAGGGTCGCGAATTTGATCGCCTCCTTAAATTGCGGCGGCATCCCGAATTCATCCGATATCGCCAGCCTTAGCGATGCGGGCAGATACGCCCGCAGCCTGTCCAGCAGGAAGGCGTTGCGCGTGCCACCGCCGCTCGCGATCAGCACCGAGATGTCGCGAAGCCTTTCGACATGGTCGGTGATGGACCGGGTAATCGCGATGGCCGTGAATTCCGTGAAGGTTGCCAGCAGATCCTCGGTCGACAGCGTGGCATAGGCGTCCAGCAGGGAATCGGCATAGGCCGAGCCGAAATCCAGCCGCCAGGCGCTGCGGGGAACCGGTCGATGGAAATAAGGATGCGCCAGCACCTGATCCAGCAAGGGCTGATGGATGCGCCCACGTGCCGCGGTTTCGCCATTGGCGTCATAAGGCTTGCCGAGCCGGAGGCGCGCGACATGATCCAGCATGACATTGCCCGGCCCGGTGTCGAAGGCCATCATCCGTCCGCGATCCGCCTCCGCCAGCTGGCAATTGGCAATGCCGCCGATATTGAGCGTCAGAACCGGCCCGATATCGCGGAAGGCGACGTAATCCAGATATTGCATCAGCGGCGCGCCGGTGCCGCCGAGCGCATGGTCCATGGGGCGGAACTGCGTCACGACCGGCGTCTCGCAGGCGGCGGCGACGATGGACGGTTCCCCGATCTGCAATCCACAGCCGAAGGGACCGTTGAGCCAGCGCCCGACGAGATCGGTGTCGTCCGCATAGTCCTTCAGCCGCGCATGGTCCGGCGGTTCCTGATAGATCGTCTGTCCGTCATAGCCGATGACTTCGACATCGCCGGGCGCAAGCTTGTGCTTGCGCATGAAGGACCGGGCAGATTCGGCATAGACGGCGCCGGCCAGATAGTTGAGGCGGCAAAGCTCGAAAATGCTCACCTGATTTTCGAAGGATCGCAGCACCTGCTCGGCCACCGCTTCCGGCCAGTCATAGCTTTCACCGGCGATGAAGGTCGGGCGGGATGGATAGCCGTCCGCGCCATTCTGGATATCGACAAGAACGACATCGATGCCGTCGAAGGATGACCCGCTGTTCAGGCCCAATACGCGAACCATTATTCTCTCCACTGATGCGGGCAGGTAGGGCGACGCCAAGGCGCGGCCCTATTGCGGTCAGTTGTTCACCCAACCGTTGTAGCTTGCGACATTGTCGCGGGTCACAAGCGCGGGCGGCAGCAGGACGGTTGTCTGCGCGGGCGGCTTGCCATGCAGCACGTCCAGGCCAAGGCGCAGCGCCGTACGCGCAATTTCGAAGGGATTTTGCGCCGCTGTCGCGACGATCAGGCTGGTCGAGGATTTCAGCGCTTCGACGCCGGCGGGCGAGCCGTCGACGGTGGTGATGATCATCTCATGGCGGCCCTGCTGATGCGCGGCCAGATCGGTGCCCAAAGCTTCCTCTTCATTGATGACGAACATGCCGTCGATATGGCCGAAGCGGGTGAGCAGGGTCTGCGCCACGGCAAAGCCGCCGTCGCGCGAGCCCTTGGCGTCCTGATTGTCGTTCAGCACTTTCATCGCCGGATATTGCGCGAATACTTGCTCGCAGCCTTTCACGCGATCGATGACCGAGCTGACATGCGGGCCGTTGATGATCACGATATCGCCCTTGTGGCCCAGCTTATCCGCCAGATACTGGCAGGACATTTCGCCGGCCTTGATGTTATCCGTCATGGCGGTGACCGTCGCACCCTTGGCCGCGACGTCGAAGGCCGCGACGACGATACCCTGCGCCTTCGCACTCGCGACAGCCGGCGCGATGGCTTCAGGATCGGCCGCGTTCAGCAGAATGATCTTGTCTCCGGAGGAGATGAAATTCTGCATCTGGTTGATCTGCTTGTTCAGATCGTAGTCGGATGAGACCGTCGTGATCTGGGCATTGGGATCGGCCAGCCGCGCTTCCGTCACGGCGCCGTTCTTCGCCGCGACGAAGAAGGGATTGCCGAGCGAGCCGACGGAGATGCCGACTTGCAGCGGCTCCGCACGGGCGGAGACAGTTGCAAGCGCAAGCAAAGGCAACGCCAGCAATAATGCGTTCTTCATGGCACTCACTTTCTTTATCCGCGCTTCTTATGTGGCACGGTAGTTTTGTTAGGCCGCCGGCTTTTTGCCGGCGGTGCTGCGTGAGGCGGGAGAGTGAGAGGAAATTTAGTTCCACCAACTCGCATTCTTGGGTTTTTCTGGCTGACGGATGACGACGTCGCTGGCCCCCAGCGGCTCGATATCCATCAAAAACCGCTGTGCCGGGCTCATGCGTTCATAAAGCGCCTCGGTCACATAGTCCCGCTGCGTCAACTGCTGCGCCAGGTCGCGCCGCGTGTAGGTAAGATGCAGGACGCGGCGGCGTTCGCCGTCCGTATTGCGTGTGCCACCATGCCAGACGGAGGAATTCATGATGGCGACGGACCCCGCCGGCGCCGTCAGATAGATCTCGCCCGTATAGGGGGCAGCCAGGTCGGCCGGCACGCGCGCCTGATCTTCCGCAGACAAAGGCTGCGGTACCCAATCGCCCATATTGACATGGGCGACGTTGAGCGGCGCCCAATGATGCGATCCGGGGATCATGCGTGTCGGCCCGTTCGTCAAAGTCATGTCGTCGAACAGGACCAAGGCATTCAGAACCCACCAGTCATCGTCGAACTTCTTGGGCACATCGGTATGCAGGCTCTGGTGGCCCTGGCCCTTATTGGGCTCGCGCAGATTGGCGCCATGCAGCTTGACTTCGCCCAGCAAGTAATGCGCGGCGGCCAGCAGCGGCGCGCAGTTGAGGCAGCTATCGTAGACCTCGGTTTTATTGAAGATATTGGAGACGCGCGGCGCGCCGGGCTCGACATGCACTTCATGACCGCCCTGACCGTGTTCCAGGCTGCTCAGCCGGTCGAATTCCGCGCCCATGCGCAGGCAGTCCTCACGCGAAAATACGCCGGGCACGACAAAAAAGCCCTGCTTGTCCAGAGCGTCCTGCTGCGCGCTGGTGAAACTGCCGGAAGGGACGCCAAGCTCACGCAATGCCTGTTTTGTGTACATTTGAGCCTCCTGAGTTCTTTTTCTTGCGACGCCGGTCTGTCTCGTCGGCTAATCGATTTGGCAAGTCTAGCGAATCGATTAGCCGCGATCAAGCGTCACGAAGTTCGGTGGCTTAGTGGACGGAACTCGGGATTTGAAACGCCCCCGGAGCGCCTCGTTTTTGGGGCGCTTCGGATAGGACAAAAACCGCAGCCGTGCTAAACGGGCCAGTGGCCCGGGCAATACTGCGCTGGCGAGGGGTAGATCATGGTGTCGGCACTGGCCAATATTCTTGAGACCAACGAAAGCGGCGTTCTGGCGAAGTGGCTGGAACTGCTTTTGACCTCCGCCAACGCAGGCGGCGGACGCATCAAGGAAGCCGAACTCAAGGCGCAGTGCCGGGAGTTTCTGACCGCTCTGCGTCAAGCTCTGGCGGCCGATATGGGTGGCGATACCGATATTCAGAGCGATACGTTCGAGCGGGTCCGTGACTTGCTGTCCGACGTCTCACGCTCGCGCGCGATCCAGGGCTTCAGCCCGTCCGAAACGGCGACCTTCGTCTTTTCCCTCAAGCAGCCGATTTTCGAATTGCTGCGGCAATTCAGCCAGGATGCATTGACCCTGGCTGACGAAAGCTGGCGGGTGACGCAGGTGCTGGATCAACTGGGCCTGTTTACAACCGAAGTCTACCAGAAAAGCCGGGAAGAAGTGGTCGCCCGGCAGCAGGATGAAATCGCCGAGCTGTCGACGCCGGTCGTCAAGCTTTGGGATGGCATTCTGGCGCTGCCTTTGATCGGCACGCTCGATTCCGCCCGCACCCAGACGGTGATGGAAACCCTGCTGCAGTCGATCGTCGACCAGAGCGCGGAGATCGCCATCATCGACATTACCGGCGTGCCGACCGTGGATACGCTGGTCGCCCAGCATCTGCTCAAGACCATCGCCGCCGCGCGCCTCATGGGCGCCGATTGCATCGTCTCGGGCATCCGCCCGCAGATCGCGCAGACCATGGTTCACCTCGGCGTGGAGCTCAATGTCGTTTCCAAGGCCTCGCTTGCGGATGCGCTGGCGCTGGCTTTGACCCGCACTGGCCGGGCCGTGGTGCGGGTGAAGACACCCATCGCTTCCACGACCTCTCACTAAGGCCGCTCGCCGTGGATCGTATCCCCATCCTGAAACTTGGGCGTGCGCTGCTTGTCACGGTTCAGGTCGATATGCATGACCGCCTGGCCATGGCGCTCGAGGAAGACCTGTCGGAAAAAATCGTCGCCACCAATGCCCGTGGCGTGCTTATCGACATTTCCGGTCTCGAGATCGTCGATTCCTTCATGGGGCGGATGCTGGACAATATCGCCGCCGTCTCGCGCCTGCTGGATGCCGATACCGTCGTTGTCGGCATGCGGCCGGCGGTGGCCATCACCCTGGTCGAACTTGGATTGTCGCTGACCGGCGTGAAGACCGCGCTGAACGTGGACCGTGGCATGGCGCTGATCGGGACGGGTTTCGGCGCCCATGACGGTGCGGATGACGACGGAGTCGGGTCGGAGGACACCGATGGCCGTGTTGAAGGATGATACGCTTCCCATCCGCACATCCGAAGACGTCGTCAGGGTCAGAAAGGAAGTTCGTGTCCAGGCCATAGCGGCGGGGTTCGGTATTGTTGACCAGACAAAAATCATAACCGCTGCCAGCGAATTGGCCCGCAACACGCTTGATTATGGCGGTGGCGGTACGGCGCGGCTGGAACTGGTGCAGAACGGTGCGCGCAAAGGCCTGCGGCTGACCTTTGAAGACAAGGGGCCGGGCATTCCGGACCTGCAGCTTGCTCTGACCGACGGCTATACGACAGGGGGCGGCCTTGGCCTTGGCCTGAGCGGCGCCAAACGGCTGTCGAATGAATTCGACATCCATTCCGTCGTCGGCGAAGGCACGCGTATCACCATTGCCCGGTGGAAATAGCCTCATGCGGGCCATCGCCGTCAAAGACGTCTCTCAGGTGGCTGAAGCACGCCGCACTGCGGTCCTGGTCGCGAAAGCCGTCGGCTTCGGAGAGGAGGATGCCGGTCGTGTCGCCATTGTCGCGACAGAGCTTGCCACCAACCTCATCAAGCATGGCGGCGGTGGCGAATTGCTGGTCGGTTCCTATAGCGACCGCACGGGCAATGGTGTCGAATGCCTTGCCCTCGACAAAGGGCCGGGCATTGGCGATTTCGAAGCCGCGTCGCGGGATGGTTATTCCACTGCTGGCAGCCAGGGCAGCGGGCTGGGTGCCATCGCCCGCAATTCCCATCAGGTTGACGTCTTCGCGCCAATGGGCTCAGGCACGGCCATTCTCGTGCGCTTTCGGGAGGGACGACCGGTACCGGGTCTGGTGTCATCCATGCCGCGTGTCGGCGCGATCAACCTGCCCAAGACGGGGGAGGATGTCTGCGGCGATGCCTGGTCTCGTGTCACCCATGCGCGCGGCTACAAGCTCGTAGTGGCCGATGGCCTGGGCCACGGCACCTACGCGGCCGATGCGTCGCAGGCGGCGCTGCGCGTGTTTCAGGACGAAAAAGCGTCGGCACCCGGACAGATTTTGCAAAAGATGCATCTGGCCCTGCGACCGACACGCGGGGCGGCGATTTCCGTCGCTGATGTCGATATCGAACGTCATCAGGTCACCTTCGCGGGTATCGGCAATGTCGCCGGCGTCATCGTCAATCAGGATGGGTCGGTGCGGCAGATGGTGTCGCATAACGGTACCGTCGGCCATGTCGCGAAACGCGTGCAGGAATTCATCTATCAGTTTGCCGGCGAGCCGCTCATCATTCTGTGTTCGGACGGTCTGGCAACCAACTGGAACCTGCGCGCTTATCCGGGGCTCGCCTTCCGTCACCCGACATTGATCGCGGGCGTTCTGTATCGGGACTTCACCCGTGGCCGCGACGACGTGACGGTGGTGGTGACAAGGGGAGAGGCAGCATGAGTGCCGGTGCCTGGTCCATCATCACGCTGGCGATGGAACACGAGGCCGATGTGGTCGCCGTGCGGCAGCGGGCGCGCCGCATCGCCGAGCTGCTCGGCTTCGGCATGCTGGACCAGACAAGGATCGCGACTGCGGCGTCGGAAATCGCTCGCAACGCGGTGACCTATGCGCGGAGTGGCCGCGCGGAATTCGCCCTGAGCGGGGCTAGCCTGCCGCAACACCTGCTGATCAGGATTGCCGACAAGGGACCCGGCATCGCCAATCTCGATGACGTTCTCGAGGGCCGTTACCAGAGCCAGACTGGCATGGGGCTTGGCATCATCGGCGCCCGCCGGCTGATGGACCGTGTCGATATCGACAGTTCCTCTGAGAAGGGCACGCGGGTCACGCTGGACAAGATACTGCCGAAAGGGCAGGAGCCCGTTCCGGCTTCGGCACTGGTTGATCTGGCACGCCGTCTGGCAACGGAAGTCGCGGGTGACCCGCTTGTCGAAGTCCGCGCTCAAAATCAGGAACTGCTGCGCAGTCTGGAAGATGTCAAAACGCAGCAGGACGAGATGATGCGTCTGAATGACGAGCTGGACCGCACCAATAAAGGCGTCGTCGCCCTTCTCGCGGAACTGGATCAGAAAGCGACAGAGTTGGAAACGCTGAACGCAACCCTGGAAAAAAGGGTCGCGACGGCAATTGCCGAACGGGAAGCCGCTGAGCAGAGCCTGCGCCAAAGCCAGAAGATGGAAGCGGTCGGTCAATTGACCGGCGGCATCGCGCATGACTTCAACAATATGCTGACCGGCATCGTCACCTCCCTCGATATCATCCAGTCCCGCATAGAACAGGGCCGCACGGACAAGCTGGAGCGTTACACCCAGGCGGCTATGATCTCCGCGCAGCGGGCCGCCGCCCTCACGCATCGTTTGCTGGCCTTTTCGCGCCGCCAGCCGCTCGACCCGAAGCCGGTCGACGCGAAACATCTCGTCGCGTCGATGACGGATTTGATCCGGCAGACCATCGGGCCGACCCATTCCCTGGATGTGGCCGCCGATGCCGATCTTTGGACGACGCTCTGCGACCCCAATCAGCTTGAGAACGCAATCCTCAATCTGTCGATCAATGCCCGCGATGCCATGCCGGACGGCGGCAATCTGCTGATCGAGACGCGCAACGCCGATTTGAATGAAGCGGCCATCGCCGCCGGCATCGGCGCGGTGACCGGGCAATATGTCGCCGTTTGCGTGACCGACACGGGAACCGGCATGTCGGCGGATGTGCTGTCCAGGGCCTTTGAACCCTTTTTCACGACCAAACCGATCGGCCAGGGAACGGGGCTGGGCCTGTCCATGGTCTATGGCTTCGCGCGGCAAAGCCAGGGCTATCTCAAAATCGAGTCCGAGGAAGGTCGCGGCACGACGATCAGGATTTATCTGCCGCGTCATTCGGGGGAGATTCTCTCGGCTGAAAATGCGGTTGCCTTGTCACAGGACATTGCCCAGACCGACAAGGGTGAAACCATCCTGATCGTCGAAGACGATGCCGTGATCAGAAACCTCACCGTCGAGGTCTTGTCCGAGGCGGGCTATCGGATCCTTCAGGCCTCCGACGGCCAGGAAGGTCTCAGGATGCTGGATTCCCGCATTCATATCGACCTGCTTCTGACCGATGTCGGTCTTCCCCGCGTCAATGGACGCCAGCTTGCCGATCAGGCGCGGGAGACGCGACAGAGCCTGAAAGTGCTGTTCATCACCGGCTATGCCCAGAATACCAAATTGACGAGCGACGCTCTGGCCCCAGGCATGTCGATATTAACCAAGCCCTTTACCGTCGCCGGGCTGATCAACAGGGTTAAGGAAGTTCTGAGCTGACAGGTCATCTCAGCCGCTACGTGCGATGAGGTCCAGATACAGCGTCGTCGTCCAGCCATAGTCATGAATGACCTGGCGGAAGGGATTGTCCGGATTGCATTCCCCTTTGCGCATCAGCTGCGGTGGGTCAACCTCGCGCCGGTCATCGTAATATTCGAAGAAGGTGCCGTAGCGCGCGGCGCAACGTTCGATTTCCGCAATCGTTGCCCGGTCAATAGCGGCTGCCGCGTCGCCGAAGGCCCTGTCATAGGGCGCATAGCGTTCCAGCCCGCGCGCGATCAGCCAGTTGATATTGACCCAAGTCGGCCCGCGCCACATGTCCTTGGAATAGTGGCCGAGGTCTGAGGCTGCGACCGATGGCACGGGGAAGGCCGTGCCGAAGGTTTCGGGATTGTGCAAATGCTGCAAAAGCCGTTTGGCCTGATCCAGGCTGGGCGCGCCGCAGAGCAGCGGCAGAAAGCCCGCACTGGCCAGAACGGGGGATCGTTCACCGGCATTGCTGTCATAGTCGCAATAGAAGGCATAGGCGTCCGACCACAGGCTGTTATTGATGCGATGGCAAAGGGATGAGTGGCGGCCGCCCCACAGCATGGCATCCGCCGCGCGCCCGATATCCTGCGCGAAGCCGGCCAGAATTTCGCATTCATGCGCGATATAGGCATTGAAATCGGTGACGGCGAGGGCGGTCGGATAGTTGAAGTCGAAGCGCGGGGAATTATCCATGCCGCTTTCGCCGCTGCGCGATGTCGGGTCACCCTCGATGAACCATTCCAACAGCCCGTCGCCGTCATGGTCGCGATTGTTCAAGTCCCATTCGACGGCGGCGGCGAGCTTTGGGTAAAGACCCGCCACCCAGTCGGGATCGGGCGCCATGTCGTTCACCAGCTTCACGCCCAGCGCCAGAATCGGCGGCTGGGTGTAGCTGGACGGCCGGCGCGTGGGCGACATCTGATGCGGCACGAAACCGTCCGGCCGCTGCCCGTCAAACACCGCTTCGATCATCTGCCGCGCCAGCGGCAGGTCCAGATGCCGCCAACCTATGGCGTGGAAGACCGAATCCCACAGCCACATATCCTTGTGGGGAAAACGGTCCGGCGTCGTCCAGGCCTGGGTCAGCGCGGCCTCGGGGCCGGAGACCTGCCCCTTCATCACCGCCAGCGCTCGAAACACGATCTCTTTCCGAGGCCCTTCGGCTCCGGCCAGCAGCGGCTGTTGCTCGATCCACGCGGCGCGTTTGGCGAGATGGCCATGCAGATCGGATTGCAGCAGGCTGGCATCGAAATGCGCCGCCGTGCCGATCAGCGTGCGCCCATCCTCAGCCACAACACGTAAATCCGCACTCACGCCGTCAATATGCACCGCCCCTTCGATCAGAAGATGATAGGGGTCGGGCAGCACGCCGATCACATTCCCATCGGCAATGAAAAAATCATTGCTGACGACGGCATGGGCGGGCTTGGCCGCGAAGATCAGCCGCGCCTCGCCGGGGAAGACGACGGCGAGGCCGGCGGGCTCCGTCATCGTCCGCAGGATGATGGCCCCTTCATGATCGGCCGGCACCGCGCGCTCCACCCCGGAAAAGCCGAGGAGTTGGCCCCTGTGCCAGCCGGTCTGGCCATAGCCCATAAGCCGGTCGACATGTGATAGCTCAGCCATGGGCATCCTCCGGCGAAACAGGCAGGTAGCGCGGGGCCTGTGTCAGCATGAACGGTCTTCCGCCGTCTTGCCTGACCCCGATCCGCACCGCCGCCTCGGCATGGACAAGCAGGGCAGCTGGCAGGTTATGCAGATGGCGCGTCTGGATGCTGCCGCCAATCACATCCTGAAGCCAGGTCAGCGGACGCTTGTCCGGTTTGGCGCAATTCACCGTGAAGCGATGCAGCGTGAGGCCCTTCACATGCCGGGCGAAAAGCCCGGCGGCCGGCAGATCAACCCCGAAACACTCCGGGTCCGGGTAGGACGCGACGGCTTCCGGCACGCGGCGGCGCGCGATCCGCGCGCTTTGCCCGCCGGGCTGGTGCAGATGGATATGGCGCATCACCACATCTTCGATCCGATGGCCCGGAATGCCGGCGATGATGATGGGCATGGCGGAGAAGCTTTGCTGCGCGTCCAGGTCTTCAATGGTGATGCCGCGCAGGATGCCTGGGCGCGTCCCTGCCGGTCCGCGCAGCCGCGCGCCGAGGCGGATATAGATCGGCGCATGGCGCAGGTCGCGCATCGTCAATCCGCGAATGGTGACGTCCTCCAACAGCGCGCCATCCACCGTTTCCAACGCCAGCCCCCGGCTGCCTTGCAAATGATTGTCGAGGATGCGCACGCGGCGGAAGCCGCCATTGGATTCGGTGCCGAATTTGATGCGCCCGGTGCGATGCGTGACATTGCACAGTTTCTCTGGCCCTTCGTCGATGAGCCGGTAACTGCCGTCCAGCGTGCTGCCGATCTGGTAGCGCCCGCTGACCCAATTGCCGCGGATCAGAATGTCTTCCGTCATGGCTAGCCGGCCGAGCACGTAGCTGCTTTTGAGGCAGATGCCGTCGTCATTCGGTGAATTGATGCGGCAGGCTTCGACCCGCACATTGCGGCAGCAATCCAGATTGACTCCGTCGCGATTGGTGTCGATCCGCAGGCGCTCCACCACCATATCCGTGCAGCCGGCCGCGAGGATCGCGACATGGCCCGCTTCCAAAATGTTGATGTCGCGGATTGTCACCCGCGCGCAGTCGAACAGAGCAATGGCCTTGTTGCCGACGCCCGGCTGCATGGCCGGCAGATGGCCGGGCTCGTAATCGCCGTTGACGAGGCCCGCGCCCCAGATCAGCCCAGGCCCGTCGATCACGACATCGGTCAGGCCAAGGCCGGACAGAAGGGAATTGCGGCAATAGCTATGGCCGAAATCCTGATAGGGAAATTGCGCGGCCAGATTGGCTTCCGGCAGGTCATAGCCGCCGGTCGGCGTGGGTTCAGGGGGCGGGTCGGCGGCCAGCAGAACGGCGCCCTGTTCCAGATGCAGGCGAATGCGGCTTGCCAGACGGATGGAGAAAGACCGGTAAGTGCCGGCCGAGAGGCGCACCGTGCCGCCGCCGGCATCCATGGCCTTTTGGATGGCGCGGTTGATGGCCGGGCTGTCCAGCGCGATGCCGTCACCCTTTGCCCCGAAGTCACGCGGATCAAAAACAGGGGCATGATGCCACCAATTTTCCATGCCTTCCGCCATCGCGACCCTCCTGCGCTGCCTCATCCTCAAGACAGCGACAAAATCCTTCTGTAAAGGGCTAGGGGATGGCGGCGCGCGCAAGACCGCTTCCCGGAGACGACCGCGTGACGGATGCCGCCCCCAAAGGGTCCAACTGGACCGGCCTCAGAATCTTCAATTTCTTTTCAGCCGCGACGCAGACGGGCTACGGGCCCTTCCTGCCGGTTTTTCTGACACAATCGGGCTGGAGCCAGGGGCAGGTGGGTCTGGCCTTAAGTGTCGGGGCCATCGCCAGCACGGCCAGCCAATTGCCGGGCGGCTTGCTGGTCGATCAGGTGCGCCAGCGGCGCTTCCTCTGCGCGGTCAGTCTCGCCATTCTGGGTCTGGGCGCGCTGCTGCTGGCCGTCTGGCCCGGTGTCGTGCCGGTCTTCAGCGTGCTGGTGCTGCATGGCTTTGCGACTGCCGTGCTGGCCCCGGCCATTGCCGCCATAACGCTTAATCTCGGCGGCCAGAATGCCTTCGGCGAGCATGTCGGCAATAATGCGCGCTATGCATCGCTCGGCAATGCGCTGACCGCCGCCGTTCTGGGCGTCGTCGCCTATCACCTTTCGGTGCGTGCCGTGTTTCTGCTGGCCGCCCTGATGACGGTGCCGGCAATTGCGAGCCTGCTGCTGGTCCACCCGGAACCCGCCGCGCCCAAGGCTGTCGCGCCGCATCCCGCCATGCTGCACCCAAAGCACCGGCAAGGCCGGCTGTGGCAGGTGTTTTTCGAGCTGCATATGCATACTTTCGCGGTCTGCGTGACGCTGTTCACGCTCGGCAATGCCGCGATGCTGCCGCTGGCTCTGAACCATCTCGCCGCCCATCACGATACCGGCGAGATCGCGACCGCCACCACCGGCTGCATCATCGCCCTGCAAGCCGTCGTGGTGCTGTTTGCGCCACGCCTGGGCAGGGCTGCCGAACGCTTCGGCCGCCGCCCGCTGCTGATGATCGCCTTCGCCGCACTCCCCATGCGCGCGCTGCTGCTGACGACAGCGCCGGACGCGATACCACTGATTGCCATCGAATTGTTGGACGGTCTGGCCGCGGCCATCATGGGCGTGATGATTCCGCTGATCGCGGCGGACCTGACGCAGCGCACCGGCTATCTCAATCTCGCCATCGGTGCCTTCGGCCTGGCCGGCAGTCTGGGGGCCACCTTCAGCACGGCAGCCGCCGGCTGGATCGCCGATAAGGCCGGGCTGGACTGGGCCTTTCTGGCGCTGGCCATGCCGGGTCTTCTCGGCCTTTTGATCATCCTGTTCGTCCTGCCGGAAACGCGGCCCGGCACGCAGCCGATTGGACCTGCCGTCCGGGTTGGGTGATACTCGGCTGCGTGTTGACGAAGGATGGAATGATGACACGCACAGAGTGGCGCGCCGATCCGCTTGCCTGGGGTCAAGGCCCGCGCGTTTTCGAGGTTTTCCTTGAACCCACCTGCCCATTTTCGGTGAAGGCCTTCAACAAGCTGGATGCCTTGCTGGAGCAGGCGGGCGCCGCGAATATCACCGTCAAAATCCGCTTGCAGTCCCAGCCCTGGCATATGTTTTCGGGCGTCATTACCCGCTGCATTCTGGCGGCCTCCACGCTGCCCGGCGGCAAGGATTCCGCCAAAGCCGTGATGAAAGCCGTCGGCGATCATCGCATGGAGTTCGAGTTCGAGAATCATGCCGTTGGGCCCAATCTGGATGCGACACCCAATGACATCATCGCGCGTATCGAGCGCTATAGCGGGCTGAGCTTTATCGATGCCTTCGCGATCCCGGACCTGGACCGCGAAATTAAATGGCATTGCAAATATGCCCGCCAGAACGGCATCCATGTCTCCCCCACCTTCATGATCGACGGGCTGATTCAGCCGGGCTTAAGCAGCGGCGATGAGGTGTCGGCCTGGGTGAAGGCGCTGGTCGGGTAAGACGGTCGGGGTTTCATTGTAACGTCATCCCCGCGCAGGCGGGGATGACGAATCTACCAGATTAGCCGCGCTTTGCCTTGCTGAGAAAACCCGGTGCCATGGTGGCGAAGACGCCATCATGCCGCACCAGGGCATGAAACAGGGCGGCGGCCAGATGCAGCAAAATCAGCGCGAAAAAGACGAAAGCCAGGTAGTGATGCGCGTCCCATAGCAGCGCATGCAGCCTGTCATTCAGCGGCAGGATCGAGGGCAGATCAAAGCCCGCGAAGAGCACGACGGGATAGGATGCGGCGGAGAGCATCGCCCAGCCCAGCAGCGGCATGACGATCATCAGCGCGTAGAAGGCGAGATGCGAGAGATGGGCGGCGAGCTTCATCGGCTCGGGCAGGTCGGCGGGCAAAGCCGGCGCGCCATAGCGCAGGCGCAGCGCCACGCGAATCACCACCAGGATCAGAATCGCGATGCCGAGCGGCTTATGGATCTGCACCAGCGTCAGATAGGCGGGGGTGATGGTGGAGACCATGCCGACGCCGATGAACAGCATAGCCAGAATGCAGAGGGCCATCAGCCAATGCAGCAGGCGCTGCGGCGCGGTGAAGCGGGTGCGGGCGGCGCTCATGGCTTCGCTCCTGTCGTGCTGTGCGGATAATCGGCGGCTTCCGACGTGCGGCGGTCATAGGACACGGCATAGGCGGCCGAGCGCGCCGCCGGGAAAGGATCGTCCGACGTCGCCATGCCGGCCGGCAGCACGGTCGGGTCGAAATTGAGGTCGCGGCAAGGGCCGTCCGCCTCCGGCTCCACCTTCTGCACCACCAGTTGGCCCACCGTCACCACGCGGCGATCTGCCGGCCAGGCCTTGGTCGGGTCCGATGTCGGGTCACCGGGATTGGCGACCGTCACCGCCAAAGTCCAGGTTTGCGGCGCCTTGGCGACCCGATCCGCGATCTCGGTTTCCAGATAGTCCGGGCCGCGCTTCGCAAGATCGGCCGGGGTGATGGAGACCGGCGGGGCGGCGGGGATGAAGGACCAGCGCACCGCGCTGCTCTGCCCGGCCGCATTGGTGAAGATGAAACTATCCAGGCTGTTGAAGCGGTCTTCCGCATAGCTGTCGGTCCAGGGCGCGGTCGTTGCCCAGTGAACGAAGGTGAGGAATTCCGGATGGCCGCCGATGAAGGCCTTCATCGCATTCGGGTCTTTAGACCCTGACGCCTGCAACAGGGCGTAGAAGCCCTGCGGGGTCGATACCGCGAAGATGGGCGCGGTGATCATCGCCGTGCGCCAGACCTGCCCGCCGGGGCCGGCAATCTGTAGCCCCAAGCCCCGCACGCGCACGCTGCCGTCCGCCGCATCCGCCATCGGGGTCGCCAGATTGAAGCGGCCGATGACAGGGTAGGTGCCGGTCGCGAAAACGGCGGCGGAGGAAATGGCGGTGCCGCTGCCATTGGCCTGGAATTCACCGGTGAAGCAGATGCCCTTGGCATGATTGCGCCGATGGCCCAGTGCGGGCCCGCCCGGCGGCGCCAGCGCGTCTACCACTTTCACCGGCGTCAGCCGGTTGGGCGACAGCCAGCCCGCCGTATAGGCAAAGGCAGCCGCGCCGGCAGCCACCACGGCACCGATCAGGATGAGCGACCCGATGGGGGAGCGTGGAGAATGGGTATTCGGTTCCGGCATGCGATCCTCGTTTGTTCAGCCAGGCCCGAAGGCGTGCCAGCAGCCTTTACGGATCAGATGTCTGAGAGGTTACGCTGTGTCGGGGGCCGTTGCGCAATAGTATTGTGTGGTCGCCGCTCAGCTTCGGGTGAAAGCGGTCGCGGGCAATCCGTAGCGGGCCGCGACATCGGCATCCCGCAGCGCCCGGTGGCGGCGCGCTGTGTCGGTCACGGTCGCCGTCAGCGTCTGGTCATCCAGGGGCCAGGGCAGGCTGGCAAAGCTGTTGCCGCTGGCCGGCAAGGTCGCGTCCGATAGACGCAGCAGCGGTGGCGCGAAGGCGAAGCCCAGGGCCGCACGGAACACCGGCAGGCCGGGAAAGGCGTGAACGGCAAAGCGATTTTTCTTCATTGTCTCAGCGATTTTGTCCGCAAGCGTCAGCTTCCAGGCAGGTGCGTCAGGTGGCGGCGGGGCCAGCGCGATGGCATCCAGATAGCGGGCCAGTGCCTGCGCGCGTCCCTTGCTGAAGCGCCAGACTGGATGATCGGACCAGCCCGGCTGGTCCGCCAGACCCATCGGATGGGCGTCAAGCGGCAAGCCTGCTTTGGCGAGCGCGGCCGCGAGCCTTGGCGTCAATTGCGGCCAGGCGTTCAGCCAGGTCAGTTCGATATGGTCGATGCCGTCCGCTGTCGCGGCGGTCGGGATGATCAGCCCATCAGGATCGCCCAGAATGTCGTCCATGCCGGTAATGAAAGCGCGCACCGGATCGGTCGTATTCAGCGCCAGAAACCCGACGAGCGGAAACAGCAGTTGCGTTGCCCAGGATGCGCGCTTCTCGTTGTGTTGCGGTGATGCGGCGCCGAGCTTGGCGATAGCGGGGGAATGCAGCGCGGCGATCTGAATATGCAGATAGGGTTTCGGATAGCTGTCCAGCTTGGCGCCGGCGCGCAGCGCATATTCATAGGCCAGGTAATCATACGGGCCGGGCGCGGTGTCGTTTTCATCGAGTATGGTTCTGGGGTCACGGATATGAATGTCCCAGAACCGAGCCAGGCATTCGACAATATCCCGCACGCTATAAGGCATGTCGCCGGCGCGCTGGCCCCAGGCCGTGCGCAGCGGGCCCAGCGGCGGCGCTTTGCCATCGGCCTCGAAGGCCAGCACGCGCTGCCATTCCTCCGCCACCATGCGTTGTAGCCAGGCTGACCCGGCGAGTTGAAAAATGTGCAGGCATTCATGCATCAGAATGCGCGGCACGGCCGCACCGAAATCCGCGTGATTGGGCGCTAGAAAGAATCGTTGCAGACCGTCGGCATGCCGCAGCGCCGGCGGGCAGGGGGCGTTCAGGGTGGCAAGGCCGGTGAACCAGTCGAAGCCGCTGCCGGCGCTCATGCTTTGCTGGGGGACAGGATCGGTTTCAAAATATCGGCCAGGGCGTCGTCCTCGATCTTGCCGGCGTCGATCGCCTGTGTGCTGCCGTCCGGCTTGATGAGAAGGATATAGCCCTCCGGCACATCGGCCAGACGCGAAACGGTGGGGGGATTGGTGCGCGCATCCACCAGCGTGCCCTTGCCGTCCTTCACCAGGAAATGCGTGAGAATGCGATTGGCGAGATACACGACGCTGACGACCACGATGATCGAAATCGGGTCGATGAAATGGGCCTCGACGGCATCCGGGTCAGGCGCAAGCGGCGTGGTGTCGCCAAGCTGATACTGCGCCCCTGCGGCTTTCTGTTCCTCGGCCAAAGCTTCGGCTGGCAGGTCGAGCTGAATGGTGACGGCTTCGTCCAAGGCGCGGCTCCTTTTTGAAAGCCGCACGACCCTAGAGGTGTTTTTTAAAAAGAGGAAAAACTATTTGATACACTCAGCGATTTTGAAAAGGCTATATGACAGCGGCGTGCCGAAACATAAGGCGTTGCCCCCGGACTTGTTCCGGGGGCCTATCCGCTATCATGACGGGACGGCGTTTGAGCGCCGCAACGGGTAGGCCCGCAGCATGAAGCCGTGGGCGACGATTTTTCTGTGCAGCGGCCTGCCCCTTACAGCACGCGGCCCGGCGACAGCAGACCCTTCGGGTCCAGCAACTGCTTCAGCCCGCGCATAAGCGAGAGTTCGATCTCCGGCGTAATATCCAGAAAGGCGTGGCGCTTGGTGCGGCCGATGCCATGTTCCGCGCTGATGGACCCCTGGAAGCGGGCGGTGAGATCGAACAGCATCGTCTCGCATTCCTCATAGCGATGCGCGGTGACGGGCTCGGTCAGATGCGGTTGCGGCAGCACGTTGTAATGCACATTGCCGTCGCCGACATGGCCGTAGGTGATGGGCCGCAAATCCGGGAAATGCTTGGCCATTTCGGCATCCGCCGCCGCGATGAAATCCGCGAGCTTGACCTGCGGGACTGAGACATCGGTGCGCAGATGCACAGGTGCGACGCGATATTGCGCATCGACCAGATCTTCGCGAATGCGCCAAAAGGCCGCGCGCTGGCCTTCGCTTTCGGCGAGCGCCCCATCCAGCACCAGCCCATCCTCCATCGCGCGTTCCAGAAAGCTTTCCAGGCGCGGCCGCAAATCCAGCCCGCCGCTGACGGAGGTTTGCAGCAGCACGTAGCATTCGGCCGGGGTTGATAGCGGATCGCGGTTTTCGGGGAAGGTGCCGATGGTCAGGTCCATGGCGCCCCGCGTGATCAGCTCATAGGCGCCGAGTAGATCGCAGAGGTCACGCCGTGCGCGGCCGAACAGCGTCAGCGCGGCTTCCGCCGAGGGCAGGCCCAGAAAGGCGGTTTCCAATTGCGTCGGGCGCGGAAACAGTTTCAGCGAGGCGGCGGTAACGATGCCGAGCGTGCCTTCCGCGCCGATGAACAGCTGCTTCAGGTCGTAGCCGGTATTGTCCTTGCGCAGCAGGCCGAGACCGTCCCAGATACGGCCATCCGGCAGCACCACTTCCAGACCCAATACCAGGTCGCGCATCATGCCCCAGCGCAGGACATTGACGCCGCCGGCATTGGTGGAGACATTGCCGCCGATCTGGCAGCTGCCGCGCGCGCCCAGCGACAGCGGGAAGAAGCAATCGGCCTCCAGCGCGGCATCGCTGACGCTTTGCAGAATGCAGCCAGCCTCCACCACCATGGTGAAGCCGACAGCATCCAGGCTGCGGATGCGGTTCAGCCGTTCCAGGCTGAGCACGATCTCATCGCCCGCCTGGCTGGGTGGGGCCGCTTCGACCAGACCGGTATTGCCGCCCATGGGCACGACAGGCTGCCCGCGCTCATGGCACAGCCGCATGACGGCGGCGACTTCCGCCGTATCGGCCGGCCGCACCACGGCCAGCGCACGGCCGGTCCACCAGCCTTTCCAGTCGGTCTCGTAGCGGGAGAGGCTGTCCGCCGCCGTCAGCACATGGGCATCGCCCACAATGGCGGCGAGTTCTTCTTGGATCGGCATATCCCCTCCGGCGGGTCTTGAGCGGGCAGCCTGCCAGCCTCCGCGCAGGCCAGCAACCTCAGCGCAGGGCGACTGCCCCGCCCTCGGCCGCCAGCGCCGCCTGCAACAGCGGCTTGCCGTCGGCCGCCAGCCAGGCATCCATCGTCAGCATGCCGGGAAAGTCCCGCCGCAAGGCTGCGATATCAGCGTTCCCGGCCAGCCGGCCGTCATCCACCAGCGCGGCCAGACGCGCCAGAAAAGCATTCTGCTCCAGCAGACTGTCCGCAAAGCGGTGATAGGTGATAGGGCGCCCGGCGGCATGGCTGAGCTTGGCCGCAATCTCTGTCCCCGTCACCGTGTCGCCGGCAATCTCCAGGGTTTGGCCCGCATATGTCTCGGGATCGGCAAAAATGCCGGCGACGATGCGGCCGATATCCGCGACGGCGATGCATTGAATCGGCTGATCCGGCCGCATCAGGAAATGGAACTGTCCCTGATTCAAACCCATGCCCGGCAGCATCAGGATTTCCATGAAACCGCTGGGCCGGATGATGGTATGGCGCAAAGGCAGGCTGCGGATATAGGCCTCGATCTCGGCCTTGCTATCGAAATGCCCCATGCCGGTCTTTTCGGCACCCGCCGCATTGACCGAGGTATAGACCAGATGCCGCACGCCGTTGGCCATAGCGCTATCGGCAATCGTTTTGCCCCAGCGGATTTCATCCGCGTCCGTCACGCCGTGGGCCGCACCTTGGCCGGAACTGGGCTGCACGCTGAACACGCCATAAACGCCCGCCATCGCGGCCATCATGGCCGCCGTATCGTCCATATCGCCCTGCACCAGCATAACGCCTTGGTCGCGCAGCGCTTCGGCCTTGTCGCTGGTTGTGTCGCGCACCAGAGCCCGCACCAACCAGCCGGCTGCGCGCAGGGCCTGGGCCACCGCACCACCCTGCTGCCCGGTCGCACCGAAAACCAGCACCGTCCTATCCGTCGCCATCCGAAAGTTCCTATCAGTAACCATTGATGGTTACCGATCTATACTGCTAGGCATTGCGCACAAGACGGCACAGATCTGTGCGCCGGTTACAAGGAGAGAACCTTTGGCGGGAATGATGGATCGCCCGATCAGCGAATGGCCGCATGTGGTGACCGAGCGCGGCATCGAACTGGTGCCTTGCGCGCCGCATGACGTGCTGACCCATCTGGGCGACAAATGGACCATTCTCGTCATTTCGCTGATGGCGCTGGCACCGGGAAACCGTCTGCGCTTTTCGCAAATCAAGAACGGCATTCACGGGATTTCGCAACGCATGCTGACGCTGACGCTGCGCCATCTGGAGCGCAATGGCCTCGTCACGCGGCATTACTTCCCGGAAGTGCCGCCGCGCGTCGAATATGAGCTGAGCGATTTGGGTCGCGGCATGCTGCCGCCGCTGGACGTCTTTTCCAGCTGGATCAGGGAGAACTGGCCGGCGATCGAACAAGCGCGCAAGGCGTTTGACGAAAAGACGCCGGCCAGGGAGTGATGATCAGGCCGCGATGTTACGCGCGCCTGCCAGACGGTCCCGCAGACGCGCCACCACCGGCCCGGTCACATGCAGCGGCGCGTAGCCGGCCGCTTCCAGGAAGAGAGTGACGTCGCGCTTTTCTGAGCCCCAGGCCGGATGCAGGGCCACCGCACCGCCGGCATTGGCGAAGGACGCACGGTCGCCGGTATCCAGATAGCTTTCCACCGGCAGGCCTTCCGCCAGCACCACTTCATGACGGGTCAACTCGACATGGAAATAGGTGACGGCCGCGACCGGCTCCTGCGTGATGCTGCTGCCATTGATGAGGTGCTTCACCGGGATCAGCACGCCTTCCGCGAAAATCGCGTGATCCGGGGACAGGTACAGGTCGCGCAAAGGCAGGCCAGGACCGAAGGCGCCGGCCGCGACCCGCACCGGCCAGACGGCTTCCGGCTGTGGGTGACGGGCGCAGTCCACGCTGCGATGACCGATCCACTGCACGGTTTCCGCCCGCCCATCGGCGGTCAGCACGCTATCGCCGATCGTCAGGCTCTCGACCGCGACCGTGCCGGCCGGTGTCGCCAGATGCGTGCCGGCGGCGAAGCAGGGGGCGATGACCACACTATTGTCAGCAACCCCGTTGCCACCGGCCTGCACCGTAAGAACGAGTTCATCGCTGGCTCCGGTCACCTGCTCGTAAGTGCCGTTGTTGTCGATTCCATCGTACATCGTCAACGTATAGGTACCCGCGCCGAAGTCGTAGAGCGGGGTCAACCAATTGCCGTCATCGTCGGACGTGGTGGCAATGGTCACGTCTTGGCTCATGGAGGCGTTGTGCACGATGATGACCGCATCATCATAGGCATTGGTCTTGTCCGTATAGGTGCCGAGATTGGTGATGCTGCCGTAGCTGATCAGCGTGCCCGTGGCGGGCAAGTTTTCCTCCACTGCCGCCGACCCGGTCCAGCCGTAGCCGGTGATGGTTTCGGTGGTAATGGTGCCTTTAACGAGAACGTTGATGGTTTCCTGCACCGTGACGTCATCGGTATCATAGCCGGCCCAGCCGAGTTGCAGCGCGCCGTTCTCGGCCGTGACCGTGCTGGCCACGGTCGGTGTCGTCGAATAGGTGCCGGGACTGATGACGGCACCCGGTAGCGCCGACAGCGTGCCGCTATTGTTGGTCACGACTACCGGCGCGGAGGGCAGGACGGGCGAGTAACCACCGCTGGCAGAGAGATTGGACAAGGATCCGGTATTGGTCACGACCACATCGGGATTGTAGGACACCGTGCTGCCGGTCGCGAAATTGACCGTCAGGGTCGAGGCATATTCCGACGAAGTCGTGTAAACCGGGCCTGAGACAGTTGCCAGTCCATCCACCGCCTGGGCTGAGGTCTGGCCGGAATAAGCGGGATTGACGAAGACACCGGATACCGTCGTTCCGTTGGCAACGGTGGCGCCATTGAGGATGGCACCGGCCGTTACCGTGGCCGTGGTGGTATAGAGATTGTAGGTCTTGGGGTCGCTGGTATTGGCGCCCACGACGACCTGATACCAGGAGACGCCGGAATCCGCTGTCGGCAGAGTAACGACAAGCGCGCCGGTATTCGTGTCAATCGGTTGGTTGTTTCCGTCGAGAATGGGCTCAATAGTCCAGGTGCCGGCGTTATCGATGACAGTCCAGTCATGCCATAGTCCGATATCGGTGAACGTGTGACCATTGACCGTGTAGCTGCCGGATCCGTCGATTGTGACCGTATTCCAGACCGGCGTGTCGTTGGTGTCCGAGGCCAGAAAGCGAATTTCGATCGCACTGCTGGGGTCGAGCGAAACGCCGGCATTGGCGCCGACGGCAGAGTAGAAACTGAAGGTCAGATTGGCGCCGGAATTATTGCTTTCCGGAACAGCATAGCCGCTGTTGGACGGCGCGATATAATCGTAGATCGTCGGCGTCGTATAACCCGTCGGCTGCTCGTTTTCGCCGTAAACGGTGAGGTCAAGCGTCGTAGCGGTCGTGCCGTTATCGGGCACGGTCAGCAGCGGACCACCCGCCGCGTATTGGCTCATCAGAGCATCTGAATAGGGCGAGCCGTAGGAATTCGAATCCTCGTAAAAGGCTTCGGCATAAGGATCGAAGCTATAGCCTGTGCCGGAACTGACGACCGTGTCCGTCTCGTTGCGAAATGCGTAGTTTGGATCCCAGTTATTATTGCTGTCCAGGCTGATCAGGCCGGCGCTGCCCGTGAGCTGCGTGTTCGGCGATACACCATCCTGCCCGTAATAACCGGCGGTGAAACCCGTCAGGAACTGGGCGAGAATGGCACCCCATTGCGTATTGTCGCCGACATTGACGGTCGCCAGCACGGTGTCGTCGGTGCTGGTTCCAGAGTAAATCGTGACCGAGCCAACCTGAGAAAAGATATTCTCTTCGATATCGTAGGGTGTGAGCAGGATGGAGCCCTGGATCTGGCTCGGGCTCGTACCACCGTCGCTGACCTCCGGCGTAAGCCAGAAATCACCGTCAATATATTTCAGGACATAGGCATAATAGCCGGCATTGTGCCACACGCCGGACGCGTCGGGTGCGCCCAGGAACTGACCGGTGATGGTGATGGAGGGCGCGATCGATTCCAGTGCCGTGACATAGGTATCCCAACCGTTCTGCGGATAGGGCTGCGTCGTGGAGGCCGCTGTTCCGGGCAAATTGACATCGGTCGGCGACGTCACGGACCGGAGCGCACCACTCAGGCCGCCGGTCGTGAAGGTCTGTTTGACATCGGTGCTGCCGGCATTGGCATTGGTGACGATCGTGCTGGCGAGCGTCGTTGCCGGCACCTTGTAGCTGACCGAATTTGTCGTCCCATCGACCGCCAGCGACATCGGCAGGGAGAAGCCATTGACGGAGGTGAGGTTGGCGGCATCGGTCGAGGTGCCGTCCAGCGTCATCTCGATACTGTCATAGGAAAAATCGTAGGTCGATGCATTCGTGCTGTTGATGAAGGCCTGGTTTTGCAGTGCCTGATCCAGCGTGGTCGTGCCATCGGTAACCACGGTCGAACCGCTTTCGAAGACAAGATAGAGCTTGCCGCCGTCCAGCGTGTCTCCGTTGCTGACAAGCGCGATATCGGCCGCGAGGCTACCGTCTGCGCCGGCGCTTGCGCCGCTGCCGATCTCGCCGTCACTCACCAGAGTGGTCTCAGATACGAAACCTGTCGGGTTGGCTGCGGTGGGGTTTTCGAACAGGACGGCATAGGCGTAAACGTCCTGCCCGGACGTGCCGCCAACACTTTTCAAGACGCCTTCGTCCAGAAACGCCTGTGTCAGGCTAAGGTCAAGATTCACACCACTCGACGTCGTCATAGCCAGACCCCTTCCTCGCAACGGCGCCCAGGCCACAGAGTCCTGTCGTCGCCATGCCGTTCATATTGCGATCAAAAAATAGTTATCTGACCAATATGAGTCAATCATGAGCCCGATGCGGCCAGGTGAAACCGACCCGTTTTTCACGGTGCGCAAGAAAACCAAAAAGTTTTTATAGTAAAGGCTTTATTGAGTTTTTGTTAAAACGGCTGTAGCAAGCGCTCGATATAGTCGAGCGCGGCGGGCGACAGGCTGCGGTCGCCGGCTTTGCTGCGAAGTTCCTGTAGGATAGCGCGCAGGCGTGCCTGCTGCAGTCCTTCCGGCAGATGCACATCCGCTCCGAAACTGGCACCCTGGCCATTCGCCAGCGGACGGCCGAGTGGATCGGTCATGCCATTGCCGCTGTTGAAACCGTCCAGCGGCATGTCGCCGCCCTGGCCGGGGGCATTGCCGCTGCCCATTTGGAAGCCGCCGCTTTGGCCGGGCTGGGAGGAGAGCTGCCGGCCCAGCGCATTGGCCGCCGTCTGCAAAGCCTGCAATGCCTGGCTCTGGGCTTGCCCGGCCGGCGCATCCTGGCCTTGGCCCAGTTGCTGCGCGGCTTGGCCCATGGATTGTCCGGCCGCCGTCATGCCGGGGCCGACGCGCCCGGCCATGGCTTTCGCCGCGCGCTGCAAGGCCGCCTGCGCCGCCGCATCCTTCTGCTCGGCCGCCGGGTCGCTGCTACCTGACTGCGCGCGGCTGGTGGAGCGGTCAAGCAGCTGCGCCTGGGCCTTCATCATCTGCTGCAAGGCACCCAGGTCTTTCTCGGCCTGGGCGCGCGCCGCCATCTGCTTCGGGTCCGGCTGCGCGATACGCGCCTGCGCCAATTGCTGCAGGCTCTGCTGCAACTGCGCCATGGCCTGCCGCATGGCATTGACGTCGCCGGATTTGGCGGCCTGCTGCATCGCCTGCAACTGGCGCGCAAGCTGGCCGAGATCGAAGGGCTTGCCGGCGCTGCCGGCCTGAACCTGCCCGCCCTGGCGCTGCGCCATCTGCATCAGCGTCGACAGGTGTTGTAAAATGGCGGATTGCATCTGCTGCATCAGCTTCGTCAGTTCGGCGGATGACGCGCCATTGCCTTGCAACGCTTTTTGCAAAGCGGCCTCCGCCTGCGCCAGAGACTGCGCGGTATCCGCAGCGTCGCCCTGTTCGAAATGCAGCGCCACCTGCCACAGCGCATCGATGATGTCGCCGGGAACCGCTGCTTGTCGCGCGCGCAGCAACTGCCAGCCGGTGCCGAACAAGGGCAAAGTGGCACTGGCGGATTTTCCGGCGGCGCTGGCCTCGGCGGCGGTTTCCAGAATTTCCTGCACAATCGCCACGCGCTGATTGCGATCGTGCAGATCGGGCAGCTGGACCAAAGATTTCCGAATCGCAATCACGCGCCGCGCATAGGCGTCCATGAAGGTGCGCTCCGGCAGCGTGACGGTCTCCACGGGTGAACGGCCGATCTGCCCGGCCGCATCCTCGGCATCCAATTGCATGGCGACCGGAAGCCCGGCCCAAGGATTGGCGGAAAGGTCCGTCACCTGGATGCCGCCCACCTTGGTCGCGGCGCCGTCCGGCATGGCGAGCGTCACGGACAAAGCGGGCGTATTCGGGTGACTGGTCAAATGCGCCGTCATATGAGCCGAGACGACGCCGTAATCGTCCACCGCCCGCCAGGGCAGGCGCAGACTGTAGCCGTCGCTGCTATCCGGGCCCGGCAGGCCGGCGAAGGCGATGATGGGCGGCGCATCCGGCTGGATCATGATCTGCCAGCGGGCGAGGGTGTCGCCGCGCCCGCGCAGCACGAACAGCCCGCTCTGGTCCAGAGTCCCGTCCATCTGGAAACTATCGCTGTCCAGGGGATGGAAGGTCGCAGCCAGACCGTCCAGCTTGGGGGCGCGCGTGACGCCTGACACGGTGACGGTCAGGCGAGACCCTTTCGGCACTGTCAGCGTCGCATCATGCGCCGGCAGCAGAACCGGAGGGCGGCCGGTATAGGGTGGCGGCGTCACCCAGGCGGTGACGGAAGGCGGCGCGGCTGGTGCGCCCAGCAGCAGCGTGGGATTGAAGGTAAGGGCGGCGGTCAGGCGCGGCCCGGCCATCGGGCCGGACAGCCAAAGGCACAGCACGGTCGCGACGATGATGCCGCCGCGAAAGGCAAGGCGGCCCGGTGTCGTTCGCCAGGGCCAGGGCAGGCCGACTCGCAGCCGGCGCGTGGAGGCCAGAACCCGCGCCCGATGCGCCCGCCACAGCAGATAGCTGTCCGCGTCCGTCTGGGCCGGACTGTCCAGCAATGCCGCGATCGGATCATGCTTGAGGCCGGAGGCGCGCGTCAGCCGGGCTTGCGCGGCGGCGTTATCCGGCCAGCGGATGCGGGCGATACCGATGCCCAGCGCGACCAAGGCCGCCAGACCATCCACCGCCAGCAGAAGGGAATTGGCAGCCACGCCCAACCGCTGCGGCAGGCCCAGCAGCGCCGCGCAAAGATAGACGGCCAGAAGGCCGAGCGGCGGCCAGATCACCGGCCAGACCGCCTCGAAAACCAGAACAGCGCGGGCTGCCCGCGCCCAGCGGGTCAGCCGTCGCGGCAGATGGGTCGCGCGGTTCAGCCTGTCTCGCCTGCCGTTTCGGTCAGCCATGCCGGCACTGTCTCACGCGACCAGAGTTCCGTCACCTGCTGTCTTGGCGTGACGGTCGTCCAGCGGTCGCCGTCCACCAGCGCCGCCGCCGCCAAGGGGCGGGCGTTATAGGTGGAGCTCATGACCGCGCCATAGGCGCCGGCATCCAGGATCGCGACCAGCGCATCGGGTCCGAGCGCGGGCAGCAGCCGGTCTTTGGCGAAAGTATCGCCCGTCTCGCAGACCGGCCCCACGACATCGACCGGCATGTCCGGCGTTCCGAAATCGGCCGCCGCGACCGGCACGATCCCGTGCCAGGCGTCATACATGGCCGGCCGCACGAGGTCGTTCATCGCCGCGTCCAGCACCAGGAAGGCGCGGTTGCCGGTCTTCTTGGCGATGATGACGGAAGAGAGCAGCAACCCGGCCGGCCCCACCAGCCAGCGGCCCGGCTCCATCATCAGCTTCAGCCCGAGGCTGCCAAGATGCTTGGCCATGACGCCCGCATAGTCGTCGAGCGCGATGCCGCTGCCGTCCTCGTAGGAAATGCCGATGCCGCCGCCGCAATCGAGCCGCGTGACCGTATGGCCCGCCGCCCGCAGACGGCCGATCATCTCCGCCATGCGGGCGAAAGCGGTATCGAAAGGTTCCACCGAGACGATCTGGCTGCCGATATGCATGGCGAGCCCGACCGGATTCAGACCGGGCAGGCTGCCGGCATAGGCATAGACGCTTTCCACCTCGGCCCAGGCGATGCCGAATTTGTTCTCGGCCAGACCCGTGGTGATCTTGGCATGGGTCTTGGCGTCCACATCCGGGTTGACGCGCAGCACGAGATCGACCCGTCGGCCGGCAGCTTCGGCCACGGCCGAGAGCATGGCGAGTTCCTCGCGGCTTTCGACATTGACCTGCCCAATCCCCTCGCCAACGGCGAGCTGAAGGTCGCGAAAAGATTTGCCGACGCCGGAATAGACGATGTGGCTGGCCGGAATGCCGGCATGGCGCGCGCGGGCCAATTCGCCGCCCGACACCACATCGGCGCCCGCACCGGCAGCCGCCATGATGGCGAGGATGGCCAGATGGTCATTCGCCTTCACGGCGTAATGAAAGTCCGTCGCGCCCAGGCCGGCCTTGGCCAAAGCCGCGCGCAAGGCGGCCAGGCGGGTGCGTATGGTCTCGGCGCCATAGACCCAGCAGGGCGAGCCGAGTTCGGCCGCGATGACGGCGAGCGGCACGCCTTCCAGCATCAGCCCGTGGTCGGCGTTCATAGTCAGATGCGGCCGCGCGGCGATCAGCGCGGCGGCATCAGGCTCGGCACCCGGCAGGGGGCCGGAAAAATCGGCCATCCTACTGCGCCGGATAGGGCAGGCGCGGGTAGATGACGGCCGAATCCGGTCCGGGCGGCGCATTCGGCCCGACCTTGCCGCAGGCGGCCAGACCGATCAGCACGCCGGCGAGTATCAGAAAGCGGATCATGCGGCGTCTTCCTGGTCCAGAATGCCCTGCCAGCGCGCGGCTTCACGCGCGACATTGGCCGGGGCTGTGCCACCATGGCTGGTGCGGGACGCGACCGAGGCCGCGACGGTCAGCACGTTATAGACATCTTCGGTGATGCCGGGCTCCACCGATTGCATGGCGGCAAGGTCGAGTTCGCCGAGGTCGATATCCCGGCTCTCGGCCAGCGCCACCAGCCGGCCGGTGACGTGATGCGCCTGACGGAAGGGCAGTTTCAGGGTTCGCACCAGCCAGTCAGCCAGATCCGTCGCGGTCGCGAAGCTCTGGCCGGCGGCGGCGGCCATGCGGGACAGTTCCGGCATCAGGTCGCGCACCATGCCTTCGGTCGCCGCGAGGGACAAAGCGAGCGCGTCGGCCGCCTCGAAGACCGGCTCCTTGTCCTCCTGCATGTCCTTGCAATAGGCCAGCGGCAGGCCCTTCATCACGCTCAGCAGGGCGACCATGGACCCGGTAATGCGCCCCGTTTTGGCGCGCACCAGTTCGGCCGCATCCGGATTGCGCTTCTGCGGCATGATGGAACTGCCGGTGGTGAAGGCGTCCGACAGGCGGATGAAGCGGAAGGGGCCGCTGCACCAGATCACGATCTCCTCCGCCAGACGCGACAGGTGCATGGCGCAGATCGCGGCGGTGGAGAGGAATTCCAGCGCGAAATCGCGGTCGGAGACCGAATCGAGGGAATTGGCGGTCGGCCGGTCGAAGCCCAAAGCGGTGGCCGTCGCATGACGGTCGATGGGGAAGGAGGTGCCGGCGAGCGCCGCCGCGCCCAGCGGGCTCTCGTTCAGGCGCTTCCGGCAATCGGCCAGACGGCCACGGTCGCGCGCCAGCATCTCGACATAGGCCATCAGGTGATGGCCGAAGGTCACCGGCTGCGCCGTCTGCAGATGGGTGAAGCCCGGCATGGGGTCTGCCGCGTGTTCGGCCGCGCGCAGCACCATAGCGCGCATCACGCCGGTCATCTGGGCATGAAGCCCGTCGATCGCATCCCGCACCCAGAGCTTGAAATCGGTCGCAACCTGGTCATTGCGGCTGCGGCCGGTATGCAGCCGGCGGCCGGCATCGCCGATGCGGTCCGTCAGCCGCGCCTCAATATTCATATGGATATCTTCCAGCGCGATATCGAAGGGGAAGTCCCCGGCTTCGATCTCGGCCGCGATCTTGGTCAGCCCGGCGGCAATGGACTGCTCATCCTCGGGCGTCAGCACGCCGGCCTGCACCAGCATCGCGGCATGGGCGCGCGAGCCACGGATGTCCTGCTGCCACATGCGTTTGTCGAAGCCGATGGAGGCGTTGATATCGCTCATGATCTGCGCCGGGCCGGCAGCGAAGCGGCCACCCCATTGCGCATTGGCGCCGGAGGGGCTTGTCTCGCCCGGCTGGGATGCGGTGGCCGAATGCGGCTGGCTGGTATCGGTCAAGGAGCTATCCTAATGAGCAACAAGGTTTCGCGCCGCCACGCGCTGATCACGGGGGCGGTTTTGGCCGCCGGTATGATGGGCCGCCGGGCGGAGGCGCAATCCCTCGGCAGCCTGGATGCGCTCACCCGCCTGCCGCCTGACGCGACCCTGCCGACGATCCAGTTCTTCACACCGGAGAACCAGACGCTGACGCTCGCTCATTACCGTGGCAAGGGCGTGGTACTCAACCTCTGGGCCACATGGTGCGGCCCCTGCGTCGCGGAATTGCCGACGCTGGACCGTCTGGCCGGCATTCTGGCCCATGAGGATATCGTGGTTCTGCCGGTCTCATCCGATGCCGGCGGCGCCGCGCCGGTGCGCAGCTTCTATGACAGCCACGGCATCAACAGCCTGCCTGTCCTGCTCGATCCCGGCGGGGCGATCCTGCAATCCTGGCACGTGCCGGGCATTCCGCTGACCGTCATCTTCGACCGCAACGGCCACCCGCGCGCCAAGCTTCTGGGCGCGACGGACTGGAGCACGCCGCAGGCCGTCGCCGCCGTCAAATCCCTGGTCGGTCCCGATCTGATGACGGGACCGACAGTCAAGATTTAAGCGGGCTTGGCTGGCCTGGGAGCCTGTCAGAATTTCATTGAAACAATGTCATCCGCGCGCAGGCGGGTATCTTCTTCCGAGGCGGCCAAGCAAGAAGATCCCGGGTCAAGCCCGGGATGACGCTTTGACCCTGTTTCTCGCTCAGCTCCGGTAGTCGGGCTGTTCGCGGTCCATCTTGCGCTGGAAAGCCTGCCAGACCAGCCAGCCGTGATCCGGGCCACGGTTGAACTGCTTCTTGGTGCGCTGCTGCGTTTCCGCCGAGGGAATGGCCAGCGGCGCGCCGGTCGATTGCGCGGCCACCTGAATGCGGCAGGCCTGCTCGAAATAATACATGAAGTAGAAGGCTTCCGCGATGGTGCGGCCGACCGTCAGCAGGCCGTGATTGCGCAGCAGCAGGCAGGGCTTGTCGCCCAGGTCGCGCACCAGACGCTCGCGCTCGCTGAGATTGTCGTCATCGGCCACGCCTTCATATTCATGAAGGGCCACTTCATCGATGAATTCCATGCTGATCTGGTTCAGCGGCAGCAGACCGCCCTGCTGGGCGGCCACCGTCATGCCCGCCAGGGTATGGGTATGCATGACGCAATGGGCGTCATGGCGCTTCATATGAATGGCGGAGTGGATGACGAAGCCGGCGGGATTGACCGGAAAGCTGGTCGCCTGCGCGGGCAGGCCGTCGGCATCGACCTTGACCAGGGAACTGGCGGTGATCTCGTCGAACATTAGGCCGTAGGGATTCACCAGAAAGAAATTGCCCGGACCCGGCACGCGCACGGACAGATGGGTATAGACCGTGTCGGTCATGCCCAGATGGGCGATCAACCGATAGGCGCAGGCCAGATCCTGGCGCACCTGCTCCTCGGTCTCTTCGATATGCGCGGAAGGCGCTTCGGGGATTTGAAAAATCGGACTGTCCATGGCGCTGGTCTCCTTTCTGCCTAGTCTATCATCATCTGTCGGCGTCTCCACCCATGCAGCGCGTAAATTGCTTCATAAATTAGCGTTCTGCCCGTAAAGGTGATGTTTCGCTGATCGATGGCCGGTGCCGCAGACGGGCCGCTCCCTCGCCGCTCAGTGTGCGACGGAAAGGATGCGGGTATGGATGGCGGCCAGTCTGAGCAGAGCACCTTCAAGCTGCATAGCTCGCACTGGGGCATATTCTCGGCCCGGCGTAACGGTGACCGGCTGGACGTGCGTCCCTATGCCGACGATCCCGACCCCAGCCCGATGCTCGGCAATTTCACCAATGCCCTGAACCATCCCGCGCGCATTGCCCAACCGATGATCCGCCAAGGCTGGCTGGAACGCGGGGCCGGGCCGGATGCGCGACGGGGGCGGGAGGCTTTCGTGCCGGTCTCCTGGGATGTGGTCACGGATCTGCTGGCGGGGGAATTGCGGCGCGTCCGCGATGGGCACGGGCCGGGCGCCGTTTTCGGCGGATCCTACGGCTGGGCCAGCGCCGGGCGCTTTCACCATGCGCAAAGCCAGATCCATCGCTTTCTCAATATCGCCATGGGCGGCTATGTCCGCTCGGTCAATAGCTACAGCGCCGGCGCTTCGGCCGTCATCGTGCCGCATGTGCTCGGCGATTACAGCGGCCTGACCATGCATAACGTCACCTGGCAGCAGGTGGCGGAGGAAACCGAGGTCGTGCTTGCTTTCGGCGGCCTGGCCCTGAAAAATTCCGCCGTGGCCGGTGGCGGTATCAGCCAGCATGTCGAGCGCGGTGCAATTGCCGCCGCGCGCGCACGCGGCTGCCGATTTCTGCTCTTCGGCCCCTTGCGCCCCGATATGCCGGCGGAGGCCGAGGCGGAATGGATCAATCTGGTGCCGGGCACGGATACGGCGCTGATGCTCGCGCTGGTCTATTGTCTGGTCAAAGACAACAAGCACGATATCGGCTTTCTCGAACGCTATTGCGTGGGCTGGGAAAAGTTCGAGGCCTATGTGCTGGGCGTGACCGACGGCCAGCCCAAAACGGCGGCCTGGGCGGAAGCGATTAGCGGCGTGCCGGCGGCACAGATCGCAGCGATCGCCAGTCAATTGGCAGGAAAGCGTGTGCTGGTGACGGTCGCGCATTCCCTGCAGCGGTCCGAACATGGCGAACAGCCGGTCTGGATGGGCGCCGTGCTGGCGGCGGTGCTGGGGCAATACGGTCTGCCCGGCGGCGGCTTCGGCTATGCCATGGGTGCCATCGGCTATTACGGGCGACGCAATAACGCCGTGCCGGGCCCCACCTTGGGCCAGGGGCAGAATGGCGTCGAGGATTTCATTCCCGTCGCGCGGATCGCGGATATGCTGCTCAATCCCGGCGAGCGCTACCGGTATAATGGCGAGACGCGGCGCTATCCCGATATCCGGCTGGTCTATTGGGCCGGCGGCAATCCCTTTCATCACCACCAGGATCTCAACCGGCTGCGGCAGGCTTTCGCCCGCGTCGATACGCTGGTCGTGCATGAACAGGCCTGGACCGCGACGGCCCGCCACGCCGATATCGTGCTGCCCGCCACCATGTCTCTGGAACGGGAGGATATCGGCTATAGCAGCAACGATCCGGTTATGGTGGCCATGCACCGGCTGGCCGAGCCTTATGGCGAGGCGCGTGACGACTACACCATCTTCGCGGGTCTAGCGGCGGCCCTGGATGTGGGGGAGCGCTTTACTGAAGGGCGGGACAGCCGGGCCTGGCTCGCGCATCTTTATGAGCGAACTCGCAGCGCGCTCGAAGCGCAGAACCTGCCCGCGCCCGGCTTCGCCGAATTCTGGGAGCAGGGGAAGCTGGTCGTCCCGCAAAAACCCGATGACGGCGGCTATCTGCGCGCCTTCCGCGACGACCCCGACACGCATCCGTTGAAGACGCCAAGCGGCAGGATCGAAATATACTCGGAGACGATCGCGGGGTTCGGCGAGGCGGATTGTCCGCCGCATCCTGCCTGGATGGACAAGCGGTCTGCGCCGGATCGGGCCGCGCCCTTCTATCTTGTCGCAAACCAGCCGGCGACGCGGCTGCATAGCCAGTTGGATTTCGGCGCCTTCAGCCAGAGTTCCAAGCATCGCGGCCGCGAAGTCGCCACGCTCCATCCGGCCGATGCGGCCGCGAAGGGCATTGCGGATGGCGACATCATAAAATTGTTCAATCAACGCGGCGCCTGTCTGGCGGCGGCAAGGCTCAGCGATGGGGTAAGCCCTGGCGTCATTCAGTTGGCGACCGGCGCTTGGTATGACCCGCAGGATCCGGAGGACGAGAAGCCTTTATGCGTCCATGGTAACCCCAATGTGCTGACACTCGATGTCGGCACATCCAATCTCGCTCAGGGTTGTACCGGGCAGTTAACGGCTGTGAATGTCGAAAAGTTTGAGGGCAATCTGCCGCCGATTCGTGCGTATGAGCCGCCGCGCGGCGCCCTGTTGAAGGCCGGAGACTAAGCCGTGGCAAACCGCTCCAGCGCTGCCAGAAGCGCCGCGCGCGTCCCCGGTTCCAGCGCCGAATGCCCGGCATCGGGCACCATGGTCAGCCGTGCCGCCGGCCATTGCGCCAGAAGGTCCAGTGCGCTGACCGGCGGGCAGACCATGTCGTAGCGGCCCTGCACGATCTCAGCCGGAATATGCCGGATGCGGTCCATATGGCCCAGCAGCCCCTCGGGCGGCAGAAACAGGCGATGGGCGAAGTAATGCGCCTCGATCCGCGCGAGGCCCAGCGCCGCGCGGTCACGCGAAAAGCTGGAGACCAGTTCGGGATGCGGCAGCAGGGTGCTGCACGAACCTTCATAGACCGACCAGGCGCGGGCCGCCGGCCCATGCACGCGCGGGTCCGGATCGTTCAGGCGGCGGCGATAGGCGTTCAGCAGGTCGCCGCGCTCCTCTTCCGGCAGCAGGCCGGTGAATTGCGCGTGCGCCTCGGGGAAGACATGCCGGATGCCATGCAGGAACCAGTCGACCTCGCTCTCGCGACCCAGAAAAATGCCGCGCAGCACACAGGCGCTGACGCGGTCGGGATGGGCCTGGGCATAGGCCAGTGCCAAAGTGGAACCCCAGGATCCGCCGAACAGCAGCCAGCGCTCGATGCCCAGATGCCGGCGCAGCATCTCGATATCCGCGATCAGATCCGGCGTGCTGTTCGCCTCCACGCGGCCAAGTGGGCGGGACCGTCCGGCGCCGCGCTGGTCAAACAGCACCACGCGCCAGATGCGCGGATCGAAAAAGCGGCGGTGGACGGAGCCTGCCCCCGCGCCGGGACCGCCGTGCAGAAACAAAGCCGCCTGACCCGCCGGATTGCCCGTCTGCTCCCAATAGACCGAATGCCCGTCGCCGACCGACATATAGCCGGATCCATAGGGCGCGATCTCGGGGAAGAGTTCGCGCCGGGAGCCGGATGTCTCTCGGGAGAAGGCGGGTGGCGCCATGAGGTTTGGGGCCTTAAGCCGAAATCGCCTGGGCGAGCGCCCGGGTGATGGTGTTGCAGACATGGTCCAGTTGCGCGTCCGTCAGATCGGGATGGATCGGCAGGGCCATGATGCGGGTCGCGATATCCTCGGAGACGGGCAGAGCACCGCCTTCATGGTGTTCCGCATAGGCCGGCTGATGGTGCAGCGGCTTCGGGTAATAGACGGCGGTGGAGACGCCCTCGGCCTTGCAGGCCTCCTGCACGGCGGTGCGTGTTGCGCTATCCGGCAGCAGCACGGAATAGACTGCCCAGGCAGAGGTGCTGTCGGCGACGCGCGCCGGCACGGTCAGCAGATTGCCCAGGCGCTGGTCGTAAGTGCGTGCGATTGCCTCGCGCCGCGCCAGTTCAGCGTCGAAAACCGTCAGCTTGGCGAGCACGACAGCCGCCTGTAGCGTGTCGAGCCGGCCGTTGATGCCGATGCGCTGCACGTCATAACGCTGCTTGCCTTCGCCATGGGTACGCAGGGAGCGATAGAGTGCCGCGCGTTCATCCGATTGCGTGAACAGCGCGCCGCCGTCGCCATAGCCGCCGAGCGATTTGGAGGGGAAGAAACTGATGGCGGTGCAATCGGCCTGGCTGCCCAGCGGGTTGCCATGCAGGCTGGCGCCGAAAGCCTGGGCGCAATCGTCGATGGTGAGAAGCCCGTGCGTCTCGGCAATTTTGGCGAGCCCGTCCCAGTCCGCCGGCTGGCCGAACAGATCGACGCCGACGACGGCGCGGGGCCTGAGCTTGCCGGCCTGCCGCACGGCGGCGATGCGGCGTTCAAGATCGGCCAGATCCATCTGGAAGGTGCGCGGGTCGATATCGACGAAGACCGGCGTGGCACGGAGCAGCAAAGGCACTTCGGCGGTCGCCGTATAAGTGAAGGCGGGCAGAAACACGGCGTCGCCGGGGCCGATATCCTCGGCCATCATGGCGATCAGCAGGGCGTCGGTGCCGGAACTGACGGCAATACAATGGGCCGCACCAGCGCGGCGGGCGAGCTCGGCTTCCAGTTCGGCGACTTCGGGGCCCATAACGAACTGGCAATGGGCCAGAACGGTGTCGATGCGTCGGCGCATCTCGGGCCCGATACGGGCTTGCTGGGCCTTCAGATCGAGAAAAGGCACCGGGCCGTTGGCTGAGGGTGCTGGGACAGGGTCAGGCTTCTGGATCACGCTCATGCCCGCGTTTTACGGGCTCCTGGGCGGTTTAGGAAGGTTCGACCAGCGAAGGGCAGGGTCGTCAGCCGGGCGTTATGGCTGCCCGCGCGATGAAATTTTTGGGATTGAGGATCGCGATCCCGCGCCAGGGATGCAGCCGCAGCAGGTGATCGTCACTGGAGACGATGACGTCGGCACGCCCCGCATGGGCAAGGGCGAGATATTTGTCGTCCTTGGGGTCCGCGCATTCGTGGATATCGATGGTGACGGATATCAGAATTGCGGCGTCGACGAGTGTGTCCAAAAGCTGAGCCCGTCGCGCCACAGGCGCAAAACGATCGAACTTCGGACGAAATAACACCTCCCTATACTCGTCTCTTACCTCTCGGGAGATGATCATCTGGTTGTGAGGGCTGAGAGCCGCCTCAAGGGCAAGGTCCGGAGGACTGTCGCGCTTGAGCGCCGCAGAAATGATGACCGATGTGTCTACCACAACGATCATGCGTGGCGTTCAGCGCGCCATGCTTTCAGTTCCTCGTCGACGTCGTCATCCGTTAGCCCATTGGCATGGGCTTCCTGCTTGAGGTCTGCAATCGCGCGCATCACCCTGGATTGAGCTCGCCGCCGCCGCATCAGTTCACTGACATACCGGCCAATTTCCAGCCGCTCTTCAGCGCTTGCCAAAGCCTCTGCCGTTTCGGCATCGACCGGGATCAGCACATCAATGAGATTGTCCATGATCGCCTCCTGCCAGACAGTATAGCGATCCTGTCGGTTTAAAGCTTCAGCTTTTCGCCAGCCCCGCGACGCCGGCGATGGTCAGCAGCTTCTCCCGGACGTCATCCGGGATGAGGGTGGACTGGCCGGTCGCGGTTTCGACCATCACCATTACTTCCCGACCCATGGCGACACAGCGGTCACCATGGAAAATCGCCTGGATGACGGTGACCGAACTGCGGCCGATCTTCACCACGGCCGACCCGAGATCGAGGCTTGCCGGCCAATGCACCTCGGCGCGGTAGTCGATCTCGACGCGGGCGAGCACGGTATGCTTGCCGTTATGCAGCCCGATCGGCAATCCGCAGGCCTGGGCCAGGGTCGTGCGGCCCGTTTCCAGATAGGCGGCGTAGGAGACGTTGTTGACATGGCCTTGCGCGTCCGTGTCGGAATAACGCACCTGTTCCCGGCCCCAGACGCGATAGGTCTCGCGCAGCGTCGGGTCGTATTCGGGTTCCATCTCAGACGGCTTCCGCAACCGTGCCGACAAGGCCGCCGGCAAATTCGCTGGCGACGAACGGCCGCAGGTCGCCGACCTTTTCCCCCACGCCTACCGCATGAACCGGCAGGCCGAATTCCTCGGCCAGAGCAACGACGATGCCGCCGCGCGCCGAGCCGTCCAGCTTGGTCACGACCAGACCATCGACCTGCACGAGGTCGCGAAACACCTGAACCTGATTGATGGCATTCTGGCCCGTCGTCGCGTCCAGCGTGAGCACGATGGAATGCGGCGCTGAGGGATCGAGCTTGCGGATGACGCGAATGATCTTTGCCAGTTCATCCATCAGCGCGGATTTGTTGTGCAGGCGCCCGGCGGTATCGACCAGCAGAACGTCGATCCCCTCCTGCTTGGCGCGTTCCAGCGCGCCATAAGCGAGGCCGGCGGCGTCGCCATCCTGCTTGCCGGTCACGACCGGCGCGCCCGTGCGCTCGCCCCAGATCTGCAATTGCTCGACGGCGGCGGCACGGAAGGTATCGCCTGCCACCAGCATGGGGCGCAGCCCCTGGTCGCGATAGAATTGCGACAGCTTGCCGATGGTCGTGGTCTTGCCGGTGCCGTTGACGCCGACCATGAGCACGACATGCGGCGCATGGGCCGGGTCGATCACTAACGGGCGGGCGACGGGGTCGAGAATCTTAGTGATTTCCTCGGCCAGGGCCGATTTGATTTCCTCATCCGTCACTTCCTTGCCGAAGCGGGTGCGGCGGAAGCTGGCGATGACCTTTGCGGCTGCTTTGGGGCCAAGATCGGCCGCGATCAGCAGCTCCTCCAGCTCCTCCAGCGCCTCGTCATCTAGCTTGCGCTTGGTGAAGACGGCGGTGATGCCGCTGGACAGCTTCTGGGTGGAGCGTGACAGCCCCTCCTTCAGCCGGGAGAAAAATCCGGAAAGCGCCATGTCAGATGCTCATAGACTGAGAGAGATGACCGCTCACGCGGCCAGAAGCCCGTCGGCATCGCTGCCGGTCACGGTCACGGTGACGATCTGCCCGGGTACGGCGTCCAGGCTTAGACGCACGGGGCGAAAATGCTCGGAATGGCCGCGCGTTTCGGTTTCCGCCAGCACGCGGACGGTCTGCCCAATATGCAGCGCGTCGAAGCGCGCCTCGGCCGCAGCGCCCGCCGCCCGCAGCCGTGCGGCGCGTTCCTTCCGCACCGCTCTGGGGACAGACGGCATCCGCGCCGCCGGCGTGCCACTGCGTTCAGAATAGGGGAAGACATGCAGCATGGTGAGGTCGGCTTCCTCGACCAGCGCCAGGGTTTCCGCGAAGCTTTCATCGGTCTCGGTCGGGAAGCCGGCGATGAGATCGGCCCCAAACGCAATGCCGGGGCGCAGGCTCCGGGCGCGCTGCGTCACGGCCAGAACGTCGGCGCGCAGATGGCGGCGCTTCATGCGCTTGAGGATGATATCCGACCCCGCCTGGATCGACAGATGCAGATGCGGCAGCAGGCGCGGCTCATCCGCGATCAGCTTCCACAGGTCTTCGTCGATTTCGCAGGGGTCGAGGGAGGACAGCCGCAGGCGCGGCAGTTCCGGCAGCAGCGCCAGCAGGCGGCGCACCATCTGGCCCAGCGGCGGCTGGCCCGGCAGGTCATGCCCATAGCTGGTGATATCGACGCCGGTCAGCACGATTTCCTGATAGCCGTTTCCGATCAGGCTGCGGCACTGGTCCAGGATGGCGCCCAAGGGTACGCTGCGGCTGGGACCACGGCCGAAGGGAATGATGCAGAAGGTGCAGCGATGATCGCAGCCCTGCTGCACCTGCACGAAGGCGCGCGCGCGGCCGGCGAATTCCGTTACCAGATGCGCCGCCGTTTCCTTCGCCTGCATGATGTCCGAGACGGCGGAGGGGGAATCGGCCTGCCAATGGGCGGCGTCCAGCTTCTCGGCATTGCCCAGCACGCGGGAAACGCCGGGGAGTGTCCCCCAGGTTTCGGGCGCGATCTGCGCCGCGCAGCCGGTAACGACGATCTTGGCATCGGGCCGCTCGCGCGCCAGACGGCGAATGGCCTGCCGCGCCTGCCGTTCGGCTTCCGATGTGACGGCGCAGGTATTGACGATGATGGTGTCGGACAGCCCGGCCTCGCGCGCATGGCCGCGCATGACCTCGCCCTCATAGGTGTTCAGCCGGCAACCGAAGCTCAGCACATCGACCGTCACGCTGCGATCTCCAGCGCAGCGTCCGGCGGCAGGGTGATGCTGCCGGTAAAACTGGTCTCGGCCGGGCCGGTCATCAGCACATGGCCGTTGCTTTCGCGCCATTCGATGATGAGCTTGCCACCGTCGAGGATCATCTCGGCCCGGCGGCCTGTCAGCCCCCGGCGCGCGGCATTGACAAGGGTGGCGCAGGCGCCGGACCCGCAGGCGAGCGTGAGCCCCGCGCCACGTTCCCATACCCGCAGTCTGATACGCTCGGGGGACAGAATCTCTGCAAAACCGATATTGGCGCGGTCGGGGAAGAGCGCATCGGTTTCGAAACGTGGGCCGAGGCTGGTGATGGGTGTGGCCGCCACGCTGTCCACGAAGAATGTCGCGTGCGGATTGCCCATGGAGCACGCAGCGGGGTCGCGGGCCACACCTTCGGCCAAGGGCAGATGCAGCGTGTCCATCTCAGCCCCAAGCGGCACCTGATCCCAGTCCAGGCGCGGCGCGCCGAGATCGACGGTGATGGAGTCGTCCGCATTCAGCACGGAAGGCAGATCGCCGGAAATGGTGCGGATGGTGATGCGATCGCGGCCCAGCTCCCGCCCGACCAGTTGCGCCACGCAGCGCGTCGCATTGCCGCAGGCCCCGGCCTCGCTGCCGTCCGGATTATGGATGCGCATGAAGACATCCGCGCCACGGCTACCCGGTTCCAGGCTGATGAGCTGGTCGCAGCCGATGCCAAGCCGCCGATCCGCCAGATGGCGGATGCGCGGAGCTGTCAGGTCCAGAGCCCGGGTCCGTCCGTCGAGAATGACGAAATCGTTCCCCGCTCCATGCATCTTCATGAAAGGGACAAGCATAGACGGGTTATAGGTGCCGCCGCCCGGCATCGGAAGAGCAATTGCCGGAGGCTCTGGGTTGCCTGTGATGGAGGAATGGATGCGGCGGCGGGCTTGGCTGATGGCCGGAATGGCTTTTGCGGTGACGGCGGGATTGGGCAGCGGGGTGGCGCGCGCCTCCGACCGGTCCTCCCCGGTCGGGAATTGGCAGACGATCGACGATAAGACCAACAAGCCCAGCGGCACGATGGTGATCTATCAGCGCGACGGCCTGCTGTTCGGCCGCGTGACCAGCATCGCGGATCCCAAGATGCAGACGGTGCTGTGCCATGATTGCGACGGCTGGGCCGAGAACAAGCCGGTCATGGGGTTGGAAGTGCTGCGCGATATGCATCCGAATGGTGCGCAATGGGACGGCGGCACCATCCTGAACCCGCAGGATGGGCATGTGTATCACTGCCGCATGCATCTTGGGCCGGAAGGGCAAACTCTGGTTCTGCGTGGCTATATCGGCCTGCCCATGCTGGGCCGCACCCAGACTTGGCAGCGTCTGCCGGGGTGAGGGCAGGGCTGACCCCGGAGGCTTCCGGCCTCCGGGGTCAAAAAATCGCGGGCAATGCAAATTGCCCCTAGACGACCGGTCTAATCAGGGCTACTCAGAATGCCATGAGCAGTTCAGCCGCACATGAAACCTCGGATGTCCGGGACAACATCCTCGAAACCGGCCAGCGTATCATGGCGGGGAAAGGGTTCTCGGCCGTTGGTTTGAACGAGGTTCTGACGGCGGCCAGCGTGCCGAAAGGGTCTTTCTACCATTACTTCGCGTCGAAAGATGCTTTCGGAGAAGCGCTGCTTGAGCGTTACTTCGAGGATTACCTAGCCGAGATCGACAAGACGCTGGCTGAGCCGGGCCTGACCATGGCGCAGCGGCTGATGAATTACTGGCGGCAATGGCAGGAAACGCAGTCCTTTTTCGACTGCCAGGGCAAATGCCTTGCCGTGAAGCTGGGGGCGGAGGTGGCCGACCTGTCGGAAGCGATGCGCCTGTCCCTGAAACGCGGAACCGCCGGCATCATAAGCCGGCTGGGGAAGGCGATTGAAATGGGCGTGGCGGAAGGGTCTTTGTCGGTGACGGATGACCCCAATGATCTGGCGCAAAGCCTGTATGAGCTTTGGCTGGGAGCGAGCGTGATGGTGAAGATCACCCGCACGACCGCGCCTTTCGACGGCGCCTTGGCGACAACCCGCAAACTGCTGAACCTGTCAGCCTAGGGCGGGCCGGTTTTGGTTTGAGTAAGTAATAGACGACCGGTCTAATTCAAAACTGAACAATAGACGGAACGGAGAAGACAGATGAAAATTTTGATGGTGCTGACCTCGCATGACGAGCTGGGCAATACCGGCCGCAAGACCGGCTTCTGGCTGGAAGAGCTCGCCGCCCCCTATTACGCCTTCAAGGAAGCGGGCGCCGAGATCGTGCTGGCTTCGCCGCTGGGCGGCCAGCCGCCGCTCGACCCCAAGAGCAATGAGCCGTCGTTCCAGACTGACCTGACCCGCCGCTTCGAGGCCGATGCCGCCGCCACCGCGCAACTGGCCAGCACCCTTCGCCTGGACAGCGTGACCCAGGCCGATTTCGACACCGTCTTTTATCCGGGCGGCCATGGCCCGCTCTGGGATCTGGCCGAGGACCGCAATTCCATCGACCTCATCCAGTCCTTCATCGGTGCCGGCAAGCCTGTCGCCCTCGTCTGTCACGCGCCGGGCGTTCTGCGCCACGTCAAAACGCCGGACGGCGAGCCGCTGGTTGCGGGCAAAAAGGTCACCGGCTTCGCCAATACCGAGGAAGAAGCCGTGGGTCTCACCCAGGTCGTGCCCTTCCTGGTCGAAGACATGCTGAAGGCCGAAAGCGGCATCTATTCCAAGGGCGATGACTGGGCATCCTATGTCGTCACCGACGGGTTGCTGATCACCGGGCAGAACCCGGGCTCCTCGGCCCAGGCAGCCCAGGTTCTGATCAAGGCCGTGAACGACAAGGCTGGCTGAGACTGATCGAGGAGGGAGGCGCTTTTGCGCCTCCCCAGCTTTCCGCACGCAGCTCGAACAGGAGACGATCATGACGGTCTACACGCGCGACGATATTAAAGCGGCCGGCTGGCTGCGGGAAGAGAATTATATCGGTGGCGCCTGGGTCGCGGCCGATGACGGCCGCACCTACGGGGTGGATGACCCGGCAACCGAAACGCAGATCGGCACCATTCCCTGGGTCGGCCGCACCGAGACGAAGCGCGCGATCGACGCCGCGCAGGCGGCCTTCACCGCCTGGTCGATGACGACGGCAGGCGAACGCGCTGGGCTTCTGGGCCGCATGGCGCAGATCGTCCGCGACAATCTCGACATCCTCGCCAGCATGCTGACGCTGGAACAGGGCAAGCCGCTCGCCGAAGCGCGCAACGAGATGAAGCTCGGCGCAGACTATATCCAATGGTTCGCGGAAGAAGCCCGGCGCATCAATGGCGAGATCATCCCCTCTCCCTGGAAGGACCGGCAGATTCTGGTGACGCGCGAGCCTGTTGGCGTCGTCGGCGCCATCTCGCCCTGGAATTTTCCCTTTTCCATGCTGTCGCGCAAGATTGCGCCGGCGCTCGCCGCCGGTTGCACGATCGTCATCAAGCCGTCGGAATTCACGCCCTATTGCGGTCTGCTCTACGGGGTTCTGGCCGGGATGGCCGGTGTGCCCGCCGGGGTCGTCAATGTCGTGACCGGCGACGGTGCGGCGGTTGGCGGTGAGCTCACCCAAAACCCGCTTGTGCGCAAGATCACCTTCACCGGCTCCACCCGCGTCGGCAAGCTGCTCTACAAGCAATCCGCCGATACGATGAAGAAACTGTCGATGGAACTGGGCGGTAACGCGCCGACCATCATCTTCGATGACGCCGACCTGGAACTGGCGGTCGAGAACGCCATTGCCGGCAAGTTCCGCAATACCGGGCAGACTTGCGTCTGCACCAATCGCTTCTATGTGCAGGACGGCATCTATGACGCCTTCGCCGCGCGCCTGACGGAGCGCGTGCGGCAGATGAAGGTCGGCAATGGTTTCGATGCGGGTGTCGAGCAAGGCCCGCTGATCAATCAGGCCGCCGTCGCCAAGGTCGAAGCCCATGTGCAGGATGCCAAGGCCAAGGGTGGCCGCGTGCTGCTGGGCGGCAAGCGCCATGCGCTGGGTGCCACATTCTACGAGCCGACGGTCATTGCCGATGCAACGCCCGATATGCTCATCGCGCATGAGGAAACCTTCGGCCCGGTTGCGGCCCTGTTCCGCTTCACGACGGAGCAGGAAGGGGTGGACGCGGCCAATGCCACGGAATTCGGCCTCGCCGCCTATTTCTTCACGAAGGATCTGGCACGCACCTTCCGCGTTGCCCGCGCCATCCAAAGCGGCATGATCGGCATCAATGCCGGTGTCATCACCACGCCGGAAGCGCCCTTCGGTGGCGTCAAGGATAGCGGCATCGGCCGCGAGGGCTCGACCCACGGCGTCGAAGACTATCTCAACATCAAATATCTGAGCCTCGGCGGGCTGTAACGCCAATCGCCTGCCACAGACTTTATCGAGAAAGACTAGCAGCTATGGAATATGGCGCTCTTTTCGAGCCGACCAAGCTCGGCTCGCTGAGTTTAAAAAACCGCATCGTCCTGCCGCCGCTGACGCGGCAGCGGGCAGGGCAACCCGGCAATGTCCCGACCGCGCTCATGGCACAGTATTACGCGCAGCGGGCCGGCGCCGGCTTCATGGTGACAGAAGGCGCGCAGATCGAACCGCGCGGCCAGGGCTATGCCTGGACGCCGGGCATCCACAGCCCGGCGCAGATCGCCGGATGGCGCCAGGTGACGCGCGCGGTCCATGCCGAAGGCGGTGTCATCTTTGCCCAGCTTTGGCATGTCGGCCGCGTATCCCACACAGATTTGCAGCCGAATGGTGCGGCCCCCATCGCACCCTCCGCCATCCAGGCGCAGAAGGTGAAAGCCTTCGTCGAAACCGGCCCCGGCACCGGCAGGCTGGTGGAGCCCAGCCTGCCGCGCGCGCTGACCCTGCCTGAGATCGGTGAACTCGTGGAACTCTATGCCCAGGCCGCGCGGAATGCGATCGCGGCCGGGTTCGACGGCGTCGAGATCCATGCCGCGAACGGTTATCTGGTCAACCAGTTCATCTCCGCCCATGCCAATCATCGCGATGATGATTATGGTGGATCGCTGCAAAACCGCCTGCGCTTCCTGCGCGAGATCGTGCGGGCGGTCAGCGCGACCATCGGCGCGGATCGTCTCGGTGTGCGCTTCACACCGCTTTTCACCAGCACGGATCAGGATCGCGTCTATATCGGATTGGTGGAGGAAGACCCGCACCAGACCTATATCGAGGCGATCAAGGTGCTGCAGGACGCGGGCATCGCCTATCTGTCCATCGCCGAGGCCGATTGGCCGAACGCGCCGGATTTGCCTGAGACATTTCGCGCCGCGGTGCGGCAGGCCTTCAGCGGCCGGATCATCTATGCCGGTCTCTACACGGCGGAGCGTGCCGCGCGCGCGGTGGAAGCCGGCCTTGCCGACCTCATCGCCTTCGGCCGGCCTTTCATCGCCAATCCGGATTTGCCGCAGAGAATTGCAAACGGCTGGCCGCTGAACGCGATTGAACAGGCAACGCTCTACGGCGGTGCGGAAAAAGGTTTCACGGATTATCCCGTCTATTCAGAAGAACATGCTGACACAATGGAAGAAGTATGATCATGAGCCAGGGTATTAAGGGCAAGGTCGTCCTGATCACGGGCGGCAGCACGGGCATCGGCGCCGAGGTCGCGCGCCTACTGGCATCACGCGGGGCGCAAGTCGCGGTGGCGGCGCGCAGAAAAGACAAGCTGGATGGCGTCGTGTCGGAAATCACCACGGCGGGCGGCATGGCACGCGCCTATGCGCTGGACGTCACTGACAAGAAACAGGTGGAGAGCGTCGTCGCGGCCGTCGTCGCCGATTTCGGCAAGATCGATGTGCTGATCAATAATGCTGGGTTGATGCCCATCCGCCCGATGTCGGAAGTGAATACCGATGAATGGGACGCGATGATCGACGTCAATCTGAAAGGCACGCTGTATGGTATCGCGGCGGTGCTGCCGCGCTTCATCGCCCAGGACAGCGGCCATATCATCAATCTGAGTTCGGTCGCCGGCATCAAGGTCTTCGCGCCGGGCGGCACGGTCTATTCCGGCACGAAATTCGCGGTCAGCGCGATTTCGGAAGGGCTGCGGCAGGAAGTGGGCGAGACAATCCGCGTCACCTCCATCGAACCGGGCGCGGTGGACAGCGACCTCAAGCACAGCACCTCCGGCACGGCGCAGGACACGGTGCTGGAATTCTACAAGCAGGCCATTCCGGCGGCCTCGGTCGCGCGGGCCATCGCCTTCGCGATCGAACAGCCCGATGATGTCGATATCAATGAGATCGTCATCCGGCCGACGAAGCAGGTGTTCTGATTGCCGCGATCAGCGGCTCAATCGGCTGCCGCCGCAAAGCGCGTGCGGTAGGCGGAAGGGCTTGTGCCCAGGCTGCGGTTGAAATGATGCCGCAGCACCGCCGCCGACCCGATGCCGCTGGCGACGGCGACCGCCTCCACCGGCAGGCGCGTCGTCTCCAGCAGGTCGCGCGCGCGGGTCAGCCGCGCCGCCAGCAGCCAGGCGCCGGGGCTTTGGCCCGTTGTCTCGATGAAATGCCGATGCAGGGACCGCAGGCTGAGCGCGGCCTCGGATGCCATGCGCGACGCCGGCCAGTCCTCATCCAGCCGGTTTTGCACAAGATCGAGCAAGGGCGCGATGCGGGTGCCGCTGTGGCGTTCGGGCGCCAGCGGCGTCTCGACATATTGCGCCTGGCCACCCTGGCGATGGGCGGGAAGCACCAGGCGCTTGGCCACCTGATTGGCTTTGGCCGGTCCCCAGTCCCGTCGCACCAGATGTAGGCAAAGATCCAGCCCGGCGGCGCTGCCGGCGGCCGTGAGCAGATTTCCCTCATCGACATAAAGCACGTCGGGCAGGAAGCGGATCGACGGATGTCGGGTCTGCAAGGCTGCGGCATAGCGCCAATGGGTGGTCGCCCGACTGCCGTCCAGCAGGCCGGTGGCCGCAAGGACGAAGGCACCGGAACAGAGCGACAGCAATCGCGCGCCGCGCGCATGGGCGGCGACCAAAGCGTCGCACAGGGCCGGCGGCACCGGCTCGTCCACGCCGCGCCAGCCGGGAATGATGATGGTGCCAGCCTGGGTCAGCAGATCGAGCCCGCCATCGACCGTGACGGATAGGCCGCCGGTGGCGCGCAATGGGCCGGGTTCGATCCCCGCCACCGCAAAGCGATACCAGGCATCGCCATATTCCGGCCGGGGCAGGCCGAAGACCTCCACCGCGCAGCCGAATTCGAAGGTGCAAAGCCCGTCATAGGCCAGCACGACGGCAAGCGGGCTTGGCATGATATCGATGGTCATAGGCAATTCTGCCACTCACGGCCTTTATCCGCCAGCGGCAATCTGTGCGGGAGAGAGAAAGGAGCCCTCATCATGAATGCTGTGACCGATATCGCCTTTGCTGCCTCGGCCGAGGCTGAAGCCCATTTCGCCCGGCGGCTGTCGCTGGAAACCGATTGCGCCGACGTGAACGCGGCCATGAGCGGCGGCGCGCCCGGCTTCGTCCTGCTGGACGTGCGGGGGCCGGCCGCTTTCGCCAAGGCGCATCTGCCGGGGGCGGCCAACCTGCCGCATGGACAGATGACAGAGGCGCGGATGGCGGAATGGCCCGAAGGCACGTTGTTTGTGGTCTATTGCGCCGGGCCGCATTGCAATGGCGCCGACCGGGCCGGTCGGCGGCTGGCGCGGCTCGGCCGGCCGGTGAAGCTGATGCTGGGCGGCATGACGGGCTGGGCGGATGAGGGGTTTGGGTTCGCCGCAAGCTGATATGGATCAGGTTCTTATAGGAAAGCCTTTCAGCCCAAAGGCTGGAGTTGCAAGAAAATATCGTCATTCCCGGCCTTGTGCCGGGAATCCATGCGTAGGGGCGCCCAAAGGCCTGGATGCCCGGCACAAGGCCGGGCATGACGGTAAATTGGGCGATTCCGATCCAATAGGAGCGCTCCGGCTATCGAAAACCCTTATGCAATCGCATACGGCGATCCCGTATATGGCTCTGTGCGTAATTTCCGTGCGGAGAAGCAACGGTGCAGAACAAAGATCGTATCGTGATACCGGCCGATCCGGGTGATTCGGAAGATTTCGACGTGACGGCCGAAGCCTTGGAGCAAGCGTACCGCGCCCGAATGATCCGGGTGACGCGGACGAAGCTGGGCCTGTCTCAGCCGGAATTCGCAGCGCGGTTCAAGATGCCCGTGGGCACCCTGCGCGATTGGGAGCAGGCGCGTGTCATGCCGCCGGATTTTGCGATCGCCTATCTGCGCGTGATCGCGCGGCATCCTGATATGGTGGAAGAGGTCTTGGCGCGGGCGACGGTATAAATTCCGGCGCAATGGCCGTTCAAGGACCGATGACTTCGTGATAGGATAAGGCATGGACGTTATTTTGACCCTCGATCAAGAGCGCCTTGTCGCCGATGCCGTGGCTGTTGGGCGCTTTCAGCGCCCAGAGGATGTGGTGCGGGAGGCGCTGACGCTGTGGGAACGTCGCGAGCGTGAGCTTGCGGCCTTCCGTGTCGATCTCGACCGTATAGAGGCATCGATGGCGGCGGGCGATGCAAGGCCTGTCAAGGAAGAGTCTATGCGCGAGTTGGTCGACTCCGTGAAGCGTCGTGGGCGTGAGCGGCTTGCCGAGAAGGCCGCGCGACAGGGCTGATGGCCTGTTTCCGATCCGCTGATGCTGATCGGGATTTGGATGATATCTGGATTCACGTCCTAACCGAAAGCGGCAGTCCGCAGGTGGCTGACGATGCGCTGGACGCCTTAGCCCGCAGTTTTCTGGCCCTGGCGCGCTTTCCCGGCATCGGCCGGGTTAGAGATCAGGCATTCGGTCAAGGGCGTCGAAGCCTCGTGTCCGGCGACTATCTCATTATCTATATGGTCCAGGGCTCAGACGCTTGGGTTATGCGCGTTATCCATGGACGTCGAGACATCGCGGCGATTTTGTCTGGTGACGCGACCTAGCCGCCACCCACGGCGCAATCCTGCCGCCACAATCCCCGCGCTTGCGAGGAGGCCAGGGGTTCGCTATACGCCGCCCCTCGTTCGTCTGTGGTCCGGGCCTGGAATGGGCATGCCCGGCCGCGACGCCTGATCGAGCCCGCAGATCGCGGATCCCTCGGCCAGGGCAATCTGAAGGAGACCAAAATGCCCAAGATGAAGACCAAGTCGTCGGTCAAGAAGCGGTTCAAGATCACCGCGACCGGCAAGGTTTTGGCTGGCCCCGGCAACAAGCGCCATGGCCTGATCAACCGCTCTCAGAAAATGAAGCGTACCAACCGCGGCTCCCAGACGCTGACCGAAATGGACGGCAAGACGGTGAAGCAGTGGGCCCCCTACGGGCTGGCGTGAGAGAGAGGATCTGATCAATGGCACGTGTTAAACGCGGCGTAACCACCCACGCCCGGCACAAGAAGGTTCTGGACCAGTCCAAGGGCTTCGTTGGCCGTTCCTCCACCAACTACCGCATCGCGCTCGAGCGCCTGGAGAAGTCTCTTCAGTACGCTTACCGCGATCGCCGGAACAAGAAGCGCGAATTCCGCGCGCTTTGGATCCAGCGTATCAACGCCGCCGTCCGTGAACAGGGCATGACCTACAGCCAGTTCATCTTCGGCCTGAAGCAGGCGAATATCGAGCTGGACCGCAAGGTTCTCTCGGCCATCGCTTTCGACGACGCTGAAAGCTTTGCGGCCATCGTGTCGCAGGTTAAGGCCGTCCTCGACGCCGCGCCCGCCGCGGCAGCTTGATTGCGCGGCGCCTGAGGGCGCCCGTGAACAGGTGACTTGATTGAGAGGGCTGCCGCAGCAAACGGCAGCCCTTTTCTTTTTTCCGGAGCCTTTCAGATGTCCGACGATCTCCTCGCCCTGCAGGCGGAAGCCGAGGCAGCCATTGCCCAGGCCGCAGACCCCCGCGCGCTCGATGCGGTGCGTGTCGCCTTTATGGGCAAGCAGGGGCGGATCACCGGCCTGCTGCGGTCGCTCGGCCAGGTGGCGCCGGAGGAGCGGAAGGCGCGCGGTGCGGCCGTTAACGCTTTGCGTGACGGTCTGGAAGGCGTGCTCTCCGCCCGGCAGAGCGTCATCGACGCGGCGGCCCTGGAAGCGCGTCTGGCGGCTGAACGCATGGACGTGACCCTGCCGCCGGCGCCTGAGGTGCGGGGCAGCATCCATCCCATCAGCCGTACCATGGAAGAGATGACGGCCATCTTCGGCAGTATGGGCTTCACGGTCGCGGAAGGGCCGGAAGTCGAGGCCGACTGGTACAATTTCGGTGCGCTGAACATCCCGGCGCATCATTCCGCGCGCAGCGACATGGATACCTTCTACCTGCCGGGCGACCATGAGGGCTACCCGCTGGTCATGCGCACGCATACCAGTTCGGTGCAGATCATTTCCATGCTGTCCGAGCCGCCGCCGCTGCGCCTCATCGTGCCGGGCCGCACCTATCGCGCCGACCATGACGCGACGCATAGCCCGATGTTTCATCAATGCGAGGGCATCGTGCTGGATCGTGGCATCACGCTGGCCCATCTCAAAGGCTGCCTGACCGATTTCCTGCGCAGCTTCTTCGGCATCGCCCATCTGCCGATCCGCTTCCGGTCCAGCTACTTCCCCTTCACCGAGCCGTCGATGGAAGTCGATATCGGCTGGAACCGCCGTACCGGTGAAATCGGCGGTGGCGGCGACTGGCTGGAGATCCTGGGCAGCGGCATGGTGCATCCGAAGGTGCTGGCCAATTGCGGCATCGACCCGCGCGAATGGCAGGGCTTTGCCTTCGGCATGGGCATCGAGCGCGTGACGATGCTGAAACACGGCATTTCCGATCTGCGCCTGTTCTACGAAAGCGATATCCGCTGGCTGAAGCATTACGGCGCTTCACCTTTTCAGCCGGCCACCCTGCACGAGGGCGTGTAAGCTCATGATCAGCACCCTCTCCAATCATATCGTCATCCCGGGCTTGATGCCGGGGATCTACCCGCACGGGCGCCAGGACGGCGTTTGGGCACCCCACCGGGTAGATGCGCGGGTCAAGCCGTGGGCGGCCCCGCCCGCGCATGACACATATTCCGAACATCAGGCCGGGGAGCGCTAAGTTATGAAATTCACTCTCTCCTGGCTGCGCGAGCATCTGGATACCGATGCCTCGCTGGAAACCATTACCGACAAGCTGACCGGCATCGGGTTGGAGCTTGAAGGCATCGAAAACCCGGGTGCCGCACTAGCTCCCTTCCGCATCGGCTACATCATCGAGGCGGTGCAGCACCCGAATGCGGATCGGCTGCGCGCCTGCACCGTGGATGCGGGCGAGGGGCCGGTGTCCGTCGTCTGCGGCGCGCCCAATGCGCGCACCGGGCTGAAGGTTGTCTTCGCACCCGTGGGCGCCACAATCCCGGCCAACGGCATGGTGCTGAAGGCCGGCGAAATTCGCGGCGTCGCCTCCAACGGCATGCTGTGCTCGGCCCGCGAACTGGGCCTGGGCGAAGATCATGACGGCATCATCGAATTGCCGGAAGATGCCCCCGTCGGCGCGCGTTTCGTGGACTATAAGGGGCTGGACGAGCCGGTGATCGAAATCGCCGTCACGCCGAACCGGGGCGATGCGCTGTCCGTGCGCGGCGTGGCCCGTGACTTGGCGGCTGCCGGCATCGGCGTGCTGAAGACCTGGGAACCGGAAGCGGTGCCGTCCAAGGGTTCCAGTGCCGTCAACTGGAAGATCGAAGGCACCGAGGCCTGCCGCTGGGTGCTGGGCCGCACCGTGCGCGGTGTGAAGAACGGGCCGAGCCCGGCCTGGCTACAGGATAGGCTGCGCGCCATCGGCCTGCGGCCGATCAGCGTCCTGGTCGATATCACCAATTTCTTCACCATCGACCTTGGCCGCCCGCTGCATGTCTTTGACGTGGCAAAGCTGCGCGGCGACACACTCACCATCCGCAGCGGTCATGGCGAAAGCTTCCTGGCGCTGAACGGCAAGGAGGTCACCGTCACGCCCGATGACTGCGTGATCGCCGATGCCGAAAGCGTCGTCTCGCTGGCCGGCATCGTCGGTGGCGAGGAGACGGGCTGCACCGAAACGACGACGGATGTCTTCATCGAATGCGCCTGGTTCGATCCGGTCGCCATTGCCCTGTCGGGTCGTCGCCATCAGGTGGCATCCGACGCCCGCGCGCGCTTCGAGCGCGGGATCGACGCCGCGCTGATGCCTGCGGCGCTTGAGGCCGCAACCCAGATGGTCATCGCGCTGTGCGGCGGCGAAGCTTCCGAGACCGTCTCGGCCGGGGCCGAGCCTGATTGGCGCCGCACGGCAAAGCTGCGTTTCGACCGCCTGCAAAACTTCGCCGGCGCCGATATCGCCCGCGACGAGGCTGAGGGCATTCTGCGCCGCCTCGGCTTCGGTCTGGCCTCCAGCGACGAGGACAGCATCACCGTTCATGTGCCGTCCTGGCGCAACGACATCGCCGGGAAGGGCGCGCTGGAACCCGCACGCGTTCTGACGCCGGACGTGCTGGAGCGTGTCTCGGCCGGTGTCGCGGTCATTGAGCCCGAGGTCGACCTGCTGGAGGAAGTGCTGCGCATCTGGGGCATCGACCGGGTGGAGCCCGTGTCCCTGCCGCCGCTGAGCGCGGTGCCGGGCGCGACCTTAACGCCGCGTCAGGGCCGCGCGCTGACCGTCAAGCGTCTGCTCGCAAGTCGTGGGCTGAGCGAGGCCGTCACCTTCAGCTTCGCCGATCACAAGGTCGCAGAACTTTTCGGTGACGCGCCGGAAAGCCTGCGCCTCGTCAACCCGATCGCCTCCGACCTCGATCAGCTGCGCGCGACGCCCCTGATCACCCTCGCACTCGCGGCTCAGCGCAATGCCGCGCGGGGCTTTGGCGATCATGGCCTCTTCGAAGTCGGGCCGGCCTTCCATGACGGCGTGCGTGGCGGCCAGCAGGTGGTCGCTGCCGGCATGCGTCTGGGGGAGACGCCGCGCAACTGGCTGGAACCGGCGCGGGGCGTCACGGCGCTTGATGCCAAGGCCGATGTCTGGGCGGCATTGACCGCGCTGGGCCTGCCGCTGGAAGCGCTGAGCGTGACCACCGATGCGCCCGGCTATTACCATCCCGGCCGTTCGGGCGTCGTGCGCCAGGGGCCGAAAGTGGTGCTGGCCCGCTTCGGCGCGCTGCATCCCACTCTGATCCGCGCGCTCGATCTGCCGCAGCACGCGGTTGCCTTCGAGATTTTCCTCGACGCCATCCCTGAGCCGAAGCGCCGCAAGAAGGCAGCGCCCGAGCTTTCGGCCTTCCAGCCGGTGCGGCGCGATTTTGCCTTCGTGGCCGCCAGCGACGTCGCGGCGGAATCGGTGCTGAAAGCAGCGCGCGGGTCGGTGCGCGAGCTTATTGCCGGCGTTTCGCTCTTCGACGTCTATGAGGGCGAGAAGATGGAACCGGGCCGCAAGTCCCTCGGTGTGGAAGTCGTCTTTCAGCCGAAGGACCGCAGCCTGACGGATGCCGAGATCGAGGAAGCGTCGGCGAAAGTGATTGCCGCTGTCACCAAAGCGACCGGCGCCACGTTGCGGTAACCCTGCTAGCATCGCGGCGGGAGGATTGTGCGATGATCAACCGCCGCCGATTGCTGCAACTTGGGGGAAGTGTCGCGCTGGGCTCGGCCTTGCCTCTAGGCGCGATGCAGGCGGAAGCCTGCACCCGTGTGCTGTGGAACAATCCCGGACGGCAGGTGCTCGTTGGCCGCACCATGGATTGGCCGGAATCCACCGAGCCCAAGCTTTATGCCCTGCCTGCGGGCCTAGCACGGGATGGCGGCAAGCTCGGCCCGCATGTCGTGGTGCCGCAGAACCCGCTGCGCTGGCGCGCCCGCTACGGCAGCCTGATCGCCGCCGCCTATGACCTTGGCGCGGTGGATGGCGTGAACGCCCGAGGCCTCGCCGGACATCTTCTTTATCTCACCGAAACGGATTTCGGTGCGCGGGATGTGACCCGCCCGGGACTTCAGGCTGGGTTGTGGCTGCAATATGCGTTGGATTGCGCAGCGACGGTGGCGGAGGCGTTGGCGCTGCTGGCCCCGGTGCAGCCCGTCATGATCGAAGCGGAGGGGCATAAGGCCAGCGTGCATCTGGCGATCGAGGATGCCACGGGCGATTCCGCGATCATCGAATATATCGGCGGACAGGCGGTCATCCATCACAGCCCCGAGGACCGGGTTATGACGAATGACCCGCCTTATGCGCAGCAGCTTGTGCTGCTGAAGCAGATGCAGAGCGACCCGGCCTTCATCCATCCCAGCCGCAACACGCCTTTGCCGGGCAACGTGAATCCGGTGGACCGCTTCCAGCGCGCGTCCTTCTTTTCGCAATTCCTGCCGGAACCGAAGACGGAGCGGGACGCGACGGCGGCCATGTTTTCCATCATGGCCAATGTCTCGGTACCCATCGGCGCGCCCTATAAGGATTTCGGCACCTACAACACCGAATACCGTTCGGTGATCAATCTCTCGACGCGAACCTATTATTTCCAGCTGACGACCGTGCCGAGCGTGAGCTGGACGCGGCTGGACGGGCTCGACTTGAAGGCAGGGGCGCCGGCTTTGACGCTGGACCCCGATGGCGTCGATATCGGCGGTGACGTCGTGCGCCGCTACCGGCCCGTCACGCCGCCTTTCTGACCCAGCGATAAATGAGAGGGCTTGCCGTGAATCCTCAGAAACTGGCGCTGGTCACCGGCGCATCGAGTGGGCTTGGCATCGCCCTGGCCGAAGATCTGGCTGGGCGGGGCTATGACCTGATCCTGACGGCCCGGTCGGAAGCGCCGATGCAGGCGCTGGCCGCGACACTGCGCGCGCAGCACGGCATCGCGGTTGCGGTGGAAGTCGCTGATCTTTCCCTGCCGGGCAGCGTGGCCGCGCTGGTGGCCAGGCTGGACGGGCAGGGACTGCATCCCACGATGCTGATCGCCAATGCCGGCTTCGGTCTCAATGAACGCTTCGTTGACCATGATGGCGCGCGGCTGACGGCGATGCTGCAACTCAATATTCTGTCGCTCGCCGAACTCACGGAGGTTTACGGCGCGCGGATGAGCGCCGTGGAGACGGGCCACATCATGCTCGTCGCCAGCATCGCCGCCTTCCAGGCGGTTCCACTACTCGGCGCCTATGCCGCGTCGAAAGCCTTCGTGCTGTCTCTGGGTGAGGCGATGCATGTGGAACTGGCGCCCAAAGTGGGCGTGACCGTGCTTTGCCCCGGTTTCATGGAAACCGGTTTCGGCGCCGTCGCGGGTTTCGAGCCCGATGCCATGACCAAGCGCACGGCGCTGTCGGCCGAGACGGTGGCGCGCATGGGCGTTGCCGCCATGCTGAAGGGGCAGCCGGTCGTCGTGGCCGGGCGTCTCAATAGGATCATGGTCGCTGGCGCGCGGCTGATCCCGCGCATGATGGCCGCGCGCATCGCCTTTCGCGCGGCAGGGGGCAAGGGGTGATGGGTTAGAACGGGCGTCTTGCCGTGCGCGTCTGCGGCAGGCGCCGCTCATGCTGGCGCGCGCGTTCATGCCGGGCGCGCGAGCCGAGCATATGATGGACGGCGACCCAGCAGATGATGCCGAGGCCAGCGGGCACGCCGAAAAAAGCGACCACGCCGTACCAGTTTCCCCCAAGCCAGCTCATGTCTCGTGTCCTTCCAAAACCAGCCGCACAGGGCCGGACGGGTATCGACAGCAAAGCGAGCGACGTCTTTTTATGGCGGTGAGTGTGGACCGTTTTCCGGGGCAAAGGAAGCGAATTGCCCGTGAAGCCGCGCACCCTAGGCGGGCGGCCAGCCGCAATCTATGCTGCGCGCTCCTATGCTGGGGTGAGTGCCTATGTCGAAAGCGCTGAAGGTCGCGGTCCAGATGGACCCGATGCAGACCGTCAATATCAATGCCGATTCCACCTTCGCGCTGATGCTGGAAGCCGAGCGTCGCGGCCATCAGCTATGGCATTACGAAGTGCGGCACATGGCACAGCGCGGCACGCGCATTTCCGCCCGCGCGCATCGCGTGGCGGTGCGCCGCGAAGCCGGCAATTTCTACAATTTCGGGCCGACGGAAGAGCTCGATCTGTCGACCATGGACGTGATCCTGATGCGTCAGGATCCGCCCTTCGACATGGCCTATATCACCGCCACCCATATGCTGGAGCATATCCACCCCAAGACCCTGGTGGTGAATGACCCGGCTGCCGTGCGCAATGCGCCGGAAAAGCTGCTGGTGACGCATTTCCCCGATCTGATGCCGCCGACGCTGATCACCTGGGACCGGCAGGCGATCGCGGAATTTCGCGCTGAATTCAAGGATATCATCATCAAGCCGCTGTTCGGCAATGGCGGTATCGGCGTCTTCCGCGTGCGTGAGGACGACGAGAATTTCGGCTCCATCCTCGACAGCCATTTCGTCCGCACGACCGAGCCGCTGATGATCCAGCGCTACGAGCCGGCGGTGCGGCAGGGGGACAAGCGCATCATCCTGGTCGACGGGGTGGCGGCGGGTGCCGTCAATCGCGTGCCGGCGGCGGGCGACGCGCGATCCAATATGCATGTCGGCGGCCGGCCCGAAAAATCGGCGCTGACGGCGCGCGAGCAGGATATCTGCGCGCGGATCGGGCCTTACCTCAAGGACAACGGCCTGATCTTCGTCGGCATCGACGTCATTGGCGACTATCTGACCGAAATCAACGTGACCTCGCCCACCGGCCTACAGGAAATCGCCCGCTTCGACGGCATCAAGATCGAAGAGACGATCTGGGACCGCATCGAGGCGCGGCTCTGACGCGGCCGGGGTCATGGGCGAACCGCAGGAGCCGACGCGCCGCCGGGTAGAGCTGGACGGCGCCTGGCCTGATCTGCCACGGCTGGCGGGTGCCGCGCGCGTCTTCCTGCGCGTGCTGGCGGTGCTGCTTTGGACGATCATCTGCGGCCTGCCCCAGGCAGTGCTGATCTTCCTGCCGGGACGGCCCAAGGTCTGGGTGCCGCTGATCTACTGGCGCGGCTGCTGCTGGTGCCTGGGGATGACGGTGCGCGTCACCGGTGCGCCGATGGTGCGCGACCTGCCGGTCGTCTTCATCGGCAATCATTCCTCCTGGCTCGATATTCCGGTGCTGGGCGCCTGCCTGCCGGCCTGCTTCATCGCCAAGGGCGAGGTCGGCAAATGGCCGGTCATCTCCATCGTCTCGCGCCTCGGCCGCACCATCTATGTCAGCCGCAAGATGGCGGGCGCGGCGCGGGAGAATGCCGATATTCGCAATCGGCTTCAGGTCGGCGACAGCCTGGTGCTGTTCCCGGAAGGCACGACGTCGGACGGCGCCCGCGTCATGCCTTTCCGCTCGGCCTTCCTGGCGGTCGCGGAATCCGACATCCCCCACCGGTTGCAGCCTTTCAGCATCGTCTATGACCGGCTCGACTTCCTGCCCGTGCGGCGGGCGGACCGGTCTCTGTTTGCCTGGTTCGGCGACATGGATCTGGCGAGCCATTTCAATCGTATCGCGCGGCATCGCGGCCTGCGGGCGACCATCGTGCTGCATCCGCCGATCGACCCAAAGGCCGGGCTGACCCGCAAGCGCCTGGCGCAGCAGACCTGGCATCAAGTGGCCGTGAGCGCGGCCGAAATCCGCCGCAACAGGGATTAGCAGCTCCGCATAGCCTGCCATCTCTGCCGTCGGGAGGTCAGGCAATGGCCAGGTTCAGGCCATGACAGAGGAGCTTTGATGGCGAATACATCCGGCGCGACCAGCTTGGCCCCGCATGAGGAAACTCTGCGGCAGGTCTTCGATCAGAGCATCGCAATCGGTCCCGCCTGGATACCGGGCTATGTCTGGAGCACCATCATCCTTGTGCTGGCGGGCCTGCTCGGCCTGCTGCTGCACCGGGTGACGCTGAAACTGTTCAAGCGCTTCCGGGCGCCGCGCAAGGTCCGCACCTTTTTCGAAGTCTTCGTGGAACATACGACCGGGCCAAGCCAGGTCGCCTATGTCCTGTTCCTGACCGGCGCGGCGCTGCCCTCCCTCAGCTTTTCCGCCGCGACGACGCTGACCATCGCGCATTTCCTGCTCATCGGCTTCGTGCTGCTGGTGGGCTGGACCTCCATCCGGGCGCTGGAAATCTTCGCGTCGCTGTATCTCGGCCGCTTCAAGACCGATACCGACGACAATCTGCTCGCGCGCAAGCATCTGACGCAGATACGCATCCTGAAACGCGCCTGCGACATCCTGATCGGTCTCGTTACCGTCGGCATCGCGCTGATGACCTTCGATCAGGTGCGGCAATACGGGATCAGCCTTTTCGCCTCTGCCGGCGCGGCGAGCCTTGTGGTCGGTCTGGCCGCGCGGCCGCTGCTGACGAATCTCATCGCCGGCGTGCAGATTGCCATTACCCAGCCCATTCGCCTGGAAGACGCGGTGATCGTCGAAGGGGAGTGGGGCTGGATCGAGGAAATCACCAGCACCTATGTCGTCGTGCGCCTGTGGGACTGGCGGCGCATGGTTCTGCCGATCGCCTATTTTCTGGAAAAGCCGTTTCAGAACTGGACGCGGGAATCAGCCGCGCTCATCGGCTCGGTCTATCTCTATGTGGATTACTCGGTGCCTGTTCAGGCGGTGCGCGACAAATTAGCGGAAATCGCGGCTGGCAGCGCGCTGTGCGACGGCCGGGTCGTCAATCTTCAGGTCAGTGACGCGAAGGAACATGTTATTGAATTGCGCGCGCTTGTCAGCGCGCGCAACGCTCCGCAATGCTGGGACTTGCGCTGTGTGGTGCGGGAACAGCTGATCGCCTTTTTGCAGTCTGATTATCCGGGGGCCCTGCCGCATATGCGGGTGCAATTGGATCGTGAAGCAAGTCACGCGGCGCCAAACGCCAATAATTGACCAATTTATGCTGCGCACAATAACATTTGTGCAAGAAAAGCAGCGATTTAAAGTCATGCTGCAATGCAGCAAAGATCATTATTTAGTCTATGCCGCAACGCAGCAAATTTGTGCGCTGCGGCAAAAGTTAAATTGCAGCAATGCTTTAGGGGCTATTTGTCGTCGCAACCCCACTTAACTGCATAGGTATATTGTCCATGCGTCGGTTGGGAGCCTTCTTTTCGAGGACTAGAGCCTAGAATCACGTCTTTAAGGGATGGGAATTCGTATCATGAGTGCAACCGCATCCCCCGGGATGGCGACGAAAATCGCCACCGGGGATCATAGTTTTTTCACCGCCGGCATGGCCGCTTTGGCCGGGCTGATGTTCGGTCTCGATATCGGCGTTATTTCCGGCGCGCTTGATTTCATCGGCAAGGCTTTCGGCGCCGGTGATGATGCCAAGGAATGGATCGTCAGCAGCATGATGTTCGGCGCCGCCGTCGGCGCGCTCGCCGCTGGCGTGCTGTCCTTCCGCCTCGGCCGCAAGATTTCGCTCATCCTGGGCGCGATCCTTTTCGTTATCGGCTCGCTGTTCTGCGCCGCCGCCTGGTCGGTCGAAAGCCTGATCATCGCCCGCGTCGTGCTCGGCCTCGCCATCGGCATCGCGACCTTTACGGCGCCGCTGTACATCTCCGAGATCGCCCCGCCGGAAAAGCGCGGCTCCATGATCTCGACCTATCAGCTGATGATCACCATCGGCATTCTGGCCGCCTTCATCTCGGATACGCTGTTCAGCTATTCCGGCGCCTGGCGCTGGATGCTGGGCATTGTCGCGGTTCCCGGCGCGCTCTTCCTGATCGGCGTCATCCGTCTGCCGAACAGCCCGCGCTGGCTGCTGATGCGCGGCAAGACCCGCGAGGCGCGCGAAGTGCTGACGCAGCTGCGTGGCAACAAGCAGCGCGTCGACGCCGAATATAACGAAATCGAAGAGCAGCTCCGCCGCCCGCAGGCCGGCTGGTCCCTGTTCCGAGAGAACTCCAACTTCCGCCGCTCGGTCTTCCTGGGCGTCGTGCTACAGGTGGTTCAGCAGTTCACCGGCATGAACGTCGTCATGTATTACGCGCCGCGCATCTTCCAGGCGGCCGGCTTCCAGGGCCACATGGCGCTGTGGGGCACGGCGATTGTCGGTCTGGTCAATGTGCTGGCCACCTTCATCGCCATCGGTTTCGTCGATCGCTGGGGCCGTCGCCCGGTGCTTCTGACCGGCTTCGTCGTCATGTTCATCGGCATGGGCGTGCTGGGCTATATGCTGCATATAGGCACGACCACGCTGCCGGCGCAGATCTTCGCCGTCGTCATGCTGCTGATCTTCATCACCGGCTTCGCCATGTCGGCGGGTCCGCTGATCTGGGTGCTGTGCTCGGAAGTTCAGCCGACCAAGGGCCGCGATTTCGGCATCGCCGCCTCGACGCTGACCAACTGGGTCGCCAACTTCATCGTCGGCATCACCTTCCTGTCCATGCTCAACGGTTTCGGCTCGGGCATCACCTTCGGGATCTATGCCGCGCTGAACCTGCTCTTCATCTTCTTCACGATCTTCTTCGTGCCGGAGACCAAGGGCGTGACGCTGGAGCGCATCGAATCCAACCTGATGGCCGGCAAGCCGCTGCGCAATATCGGCGCGTAAGCGGGTTCAAGACTGCGCCTCGGCCGGCGGCGTTAAAGCCGGCCTACGAAAATCCTGATTTCCCTTGGAGGGGCTGGCTCAGAAATCTGAGCCAGCCTTTTTCTTTGGATGGTTAGATTTTGTCAGAGTCTGTCAGGGTTTGATGGAAGCAGCCCCAATCGTTGTCATCGCCAGGCGGCGCGCCGCCCGCGGCATGACGGCATTTGGAGATGATTCGATTTAACTCAGACAGACCCTAGAACCTGATGTGTTCAATGCGTCATCCCGGCCTTGAGCCGGGATCTTCTTAGTTGGGCGACTACGAAGAAGATCCCCGTGACAAGCACGGGGATGACGACGTTTTCTAACCCTGGCTCGGTGCGGCCATATGGCCAAGCCACAGAACCGGTCCCTGCGGCAGGTTGGTCGGCGATCCGCCCTTCTGCTCCAGGCTGACCATGATCTCCATCGGCGCGCGGACGGTGGCGGGCAGGGTGATGCTGCGGCCGTCGGCCGTAATCAGGCCAAGCGGCCTCGGCACTTTCTCGCCGTCCGGCAGGCCCCAAAGTTCCAGATCCTTGCCGGATGCGACAGCGATATGCTGCAACGGCTTGAACTGCACCGCATTGTCCGGCCCGATCGAGGCCAGCCAGGTCGGCGCGCCACCATTGGGCGGCGCCAGCACGGCGGCGGCCAGCGGAACGCCCGGTGCAGGTGTCTGCACCGCCGGATTGCGGATGACGACGACAATGACCAGAGCGGCGGCGAGGCCGAAGCCGAGCGCCGTCGTCGACCGCCAGAAATTGAGCCGGCGCAGCAGGCTGGCGCGGCTTTGCACGGTCGCGCGCGGTGCCTCCGCCGGGGCGGCGGCCATGGCCGAGATGCCGCAGCTGGCGGCGATGCGCGGCCACAGATTGGTCGGCGGGGCTGCCACCGGCACCAGCACGGATAGCGGGCTCAGCCGATTTTCCCATTCCGTGATGGCATCGCTCAGCACGCTGTCTTCGTCGGCGCGGCGCTGAACCGCCTCGCGTTCGGCGCCATCCAGCACGCCCAGCACATATTCGGCGGCGAGCAGGTTACGGTCGTCGTCCTGAAACGCGCTCATGCCTCAAGGCACCGCTTTAGGCTCGCCAGCGATCGCCTGATCCAGGACTTGATCGTGCCGAGCGGTGTGCCGGTCTTTTCCGAAATATCGTTATGCGTCAGGCCATCCGTGAAAGCCTGCACGAGAAGGGACCGCCGGTCGGGTTCCAGCTCTTCCAGGCAGCGGCGCAAGGCCGCACCCTCGTCGCTGGTGACAAGCTGCGCCAGGGCATTGGGGGTTTCATCCTCCAGCTCCGGTGGCTCGTAGCCCGGCGTTTCGCGCACGCGGCGGCGGGTGATGTCGAGCGCGCGGTAGCGGACGATGCTTGTCAGCCAAGCGCCGGCCGCGCCGCGCGCGGGGTCGAAGCGTACGGCCTGGTTCCAGACCTGGACGAAAGCGTCATGGGTGGCGTCCGCCGCTAGCGCAGGGTCGCGCGTGATGCGCATGGCCAAGCCATGCAGGCGCGAAGATTGCGCGTCATAAAGCGCGCGGAAGGCCGTCCGGTCGCCGGTGGCGCAGCGGAGCAGAAGTGCCGTCAGGGCATCATCGCCGCGATCGGCTATGTCGCTAGTCTGGGACAACGGAAAGTGCCACTCCCGCACAGGCCGCACGTAATGCGCGTATTGCCGGGGGCGACTATTGCCAGTCCGGGTGAGGGACGCAAGCCGGCTGCGCGCGTCGAGGGCAAGTATGGCCATTGGCCGGGAAATCCTTCGCTAATCCGGGCAGGCTAGATTGAGCCTTCCATCATGTTACGAAGGCTGGCGGACACCGGATGTAGCGAGGCCCTGTAACTTCGGAATGTCGCAATGCAGAGCGAGATGGTCTGCAAGTGCATCCAAAACCGCCTCAACCGACGACCTATGGTCGAGGTCCGACGGTGCCGCGCCAAAACGGGTCAGCCATGCCGAGCGCTGACGGTCATCGGCAAAGAATCCATGCACATAGGTACCGATCAAACGTTCGTCATCTGAGGTGGCACCGTCCCGGCGGCCATCGGCGAAGGTCACCACAGGCCGCGCCAAAGCCGGGCCGGTTGTCACCCCCATATGCATCTCGTAGCCCGATAGCGGCATGTTGTCCCGTGCCGTGACGCCGCTGACGGCGCGCAGCTGTTTCGGCCCTGCCAGCACGGTTTCGACGTCGAGCAGGCCGAGACCCTGCACGGTCGCGGGCGGGCCTTCGATACCGTCCGGGTCCGCGATGGTCCGGCCCAGCATCTGATAGCCGCCGCAGAGACCCATTACATGGCCGCCGCGCCGGTAATGGGCGATGATATCGCTGTCCCAGCCGCAGGCGCGGAGTGCGGCCAGATCGCTGATGGTGGTCTTGGAGCCGGGCAGGATGACGAGCGTGGTATCGGCCGGCAGCGGCGCACCGTCGCGCAGCATCAGCAGATCGACCTCGGGTTCGGCGGCCAGCGGGTCCAGATCGTCGAAATTGGCGATGCCGGGCAGAACCGGCACGGCGATGCGCAGCTTGCCGCCACGCGGCGTGAGGGCGGCGCGGCTGCCAAGATCGGCGGCGTCCTCCGCCGGCAGGCGATGCGCCGACTTGAAAAAAGGCACGAGGCCCAGTGCGGGCCAACCGGTGCGTTCCGCGATGAAGCGCATGCCGTCATCGAACAGGCTGGGGTCGCCGCGCATACGGTTGACGATGAAACCCCGGACGAGCGCGCGATCCTCGCTGTCCAAAACGCTGTGCGTGCCGACAAGACTGCCGATGACGCCGCCACGGTCGATATCGCCTGCCAGGATGACCGGCACATTGGCCGCGCGTGCGAAGCCCATATTGGCGATGTCATGCGCGCGGAGATTGACCTCGGACGCGCTGCCGGCGCCTTCGACCAGAACGATATCGGCCTCGCCACGCAGTTTGGCGAAGCTGTCCAAAACGAATGGCAGAAGCTGCGGCTTCAGCGCCTGATAGTCCCGCGCCCGGGCCTGGCCCCAGACGCGGCCCTGCACGATGATCTGCGAGCCGACCTCGCTCTGCGGCTTGAGCAGGATCGGGTTCATATGCACCGATGGCGGCACCCGGCAGGCCAGCGCCTGCAATGCCTGGGCACGGCCGATTTCGCCGCCATCGGCCGTGACAGCGGCGTTATTCGACATGTTCTGTGGTTTGAAGGGCCGCACGCGCAGACCCTGACGCGTCAGCAGGCGGCAGAAGCCGGCGACGAGCATCGACTTGCCCACGCTCGACCCCGTGCCCTGGATCATCAGGGCGGCGGTCATCGCCCCACCACGTCATGCCCGCGAAAGCGGGCATCTCCTGCCAGCCGTGGTTGCTTAGCCAGAAGATCCCCGCTTGCGCGGGGATGACGGCTCTTCAGGCTCACGCGCCGAAGCGGCCGTTTTTGGGGAAGCCGACCGGCGGCTGGCGGCCGGTCTGCGCGCGACCGCCCAGCCAATCTTTCAGATTGGTTTCCGTCCGCGTCCGCTCGCCCGACTTCCAGGACAGGCCCTCCGCCAGCTTGAAGATACGGACATCGGCAACGCCGCCGTCCTTGTATTTCTGTAGCTGCACGCCCAGGCCCTTGGTCATTTCCGGCACCTGGTCCAGCGGGAAGACGAGCATCTTGCGGTTTTCGCCGACGATAGCGAGATGATCGCCGCCATTCACCGGTGTGGCCAGCATCAGTTCCTCGCCCGGCTTCACGGTCAGCACCTGCTTGCCGGCCTTGCGTTCCGACAGAAGATCGTCGGAGCCCACGATGAAGCCCCGGCCTGGCGTCGAGACCAGCAGGTATTTCGCCCCCGCGCTATGGGCGAAGAGGGTCACGACCTCATCCTCATTGCCGAATTCGGCGAGCAGGCGGATGGGCTGGCCGTCGCCCCGCCCGCGCGGAATTTCATTCGCACGCAGCGTATAGGCACGGCCGTTGGTGGCCAGCAGGCATAGCTTGTCGGTCGTATCGCAGGGCAGCATCAGCCGCAGTTCGTCGCCTTCCTTGAAGCGCAGCTCGGCATCCGGCGCGACCGCGCCCTTCATGGCCCTGATCCAGCCCTTTTGCGACAGGATGACGGTGATCTGTTCGCGCTCCACCAGGGCCGCGTCATCGATGGTGATGGTGGCAGGCGCCGTGCCGATCAGGCTACGGCGCGCGCCGAGCGGACCGCCCGCATAGGTCGAGCGGATTTTTTCGAGTTCGGAGACGATGCGGTTCCAGCGCAGCTTTTCGTCGCCCAGCAGCGTGCGCAGGTCCTTGCCCTCTTTGGTGAGGTTCTTGTGCTCCTTGCGGATTTCCATCTCCTCCAGCCGGCGCAGTGACCGCAGCCGCATATTGAGGATGGATTCCGCCTGAAGATCGGTGAGCTCAAAGGTCTTCATCAGACTCGGCTTGGGCTCATCCTCCTCGCGGATAATGCGGATGACCTCATCGAGATTGAGATAGACCGCCAGATAGCCGTCCAGGATTTCCAGGCGCCGCTCGATCGCCGCCAGGCGATGCTGCGACCGGCGCACCAGCACTTCATGGCGGTGGTCCAGCCAGGCGCGCAACACGTCGCGCAGCGACATGACGCGCGGCGTGCGGGTCCCGTCCAGCACGTTCATGTTCAGCGGAAAGCGGCTTTCCAGCGCCGAGGTGCGGAACAGGCTTTCCATCAGCATGGCGGGTTCCACCGTGCGGACTTTCGGCTCCAGCACGATGCGCACGGTCTCGGCACTTTCATCCCGGATATCGGCCAGCAGCGGCAGCTTCTTGTCTTCCATCAGCTGCGCGATCTGCTCGATCAGCCGGGACTTTTGCACCTGATAGGGAATTTCGGTGATGACGATGGTCCAGGTGCCGTGCTTGCCCTGTTCCACGGCCCAGCGGGCGCGAATGCGGAAGCCGCCGCGACCGGTCTCGTAAGCCTGAAGCAGCGCCGCCTTTTCCTCGACGATTTCGCCGCCCGTGGGGAAATCCGGCCCCGGCATGAAGGTTAGCAGGTCGGCGGTCGAGGCATCGGGTCTCTGTACCAGAAGAATGGCGGCGGCGCAGACCTCGGCCGCGTTATGCGGCGGGATGGAGGTCGCCATGCCGACCGCGATGCCGGCCGCGCCATTGGCCAGCAGGTTAGGGAAATTGCCGGGCAGGACGAGGGGTTCCTGCTCCTCACCGTCATAGGTGGCGCGGAAATCGACCGCATCCTGGTCGATGCCTTCCAGCAGCGCCTGGGCCACTTCCGTCAGCCGTGCTTCGGTGTATCGCATGGCGGCGGCGTTATCGCCGTCGATATTGCCGAAATTGCCCTGGCCTTCGATCAGCGGATAGCGGACCGAGAAATCCTGCGCCAGGCGCACCATGGCTTCATAGATCGAAGCATCGCCATGCGGGTGGAATTTACCCATGACATCGCCGACGACGCGGGCGCATTTCTTGAAGCCCGAGGTCGGGTCCAGCTTGAGCTGGTGCATGGCATAGATCAGCCGGCGATGGACGGGTTTCAGGCCGTCACGCACATCCGGCAGGCTGCGGGACATGATGGTCGACAGCGCATAGGCGAGGTAGCGGTCGCTCAGCGCGTCGGCGAGCGGCGTATTCTCGATATGGCCAGCGAAGTCGTCAGGCATGGAAGTCTCCGGGCGGCGGGGCCAGAATTGCCCACGGGCGCGAACGATACAGGAACACAGTCGGGCTGTCAGCCTGCGGGCTGTGTTCAGTCCGCGCGTGCCGCCAGCGTCTCGACCATCTGATAAAGGTGACGGCGGGCTTCGGGAAGCGGCTGATGATGATGGCCGAAGGCGTCCCGCTCCAGAAAATGGCCGGTCAGGCGCAAAGCATCGCGCCATTCGGCCGCGTCCTCGCCGCCGATATTCGCGCCGGGACGCAGGAATGCGGGCAAGGGCAGCAGCTTGCCCGCCCAGGCGCCGGCGGCTTCCGTCGTCACGGCGCGGCCGGTGCGGGGCGAGACGAAGGCCAGATTCTGCGTCGCACCGGTGACGGCGCAGGAGGACAGATCGAGCCCATAGCCCAGATCGGTCAGCAGGCTGAGCTCGAATCGCACCAGATCGGCGGGGGAGGCGAGTTGGGCGGCAATGCGCGGCAGCAGATTGAGGAGCGCGGAAAAGCTGGCCGGCTGGGGTTCGCGCTCGGGCAATGCGCCGGCGGCGGTCGCACAGGCCGCGCGCAGCAAGGCGAGGGACAGTGCGTCGTCCATCGCTCCCGGTGCAATGGCCTGCACCATTTCGCCGGTCAGATGGCCCAGCTGCTCGGGCAGGCGGCCGACCCAGCGCAGCGCCGCCAGATTGCCGCTTTGCCACAAGGCCACTTGCCGGCGGGACGCGCCGCCGCGCACCAGGCCCTTATGCAGACCCTGCCCGGCGGTGAAGGTGGAGACGATCAGATCGGCGTCGCCATAGGCGCGCGCGTCCAGCACGATGCCCGGCTCTTCCCATTCCGCCATGTCAGCAGCGGGCTCCGGTATCGTCTTTGTTGTCTATCAGCTTTGGGGTGCCCCAAAGCTGCGTCATCCCCGGGCTTGACCCGGGGATCCAGCCGTGGCGGCGCCACGACGGGTGGATGGCCGTGTCAAGCCCGGCCATGACGGGCTCGGGGAGCGTCCCATCCAATTTGGATGGCGCCTAAGATGGCAGATGCTCTTTCAAACGCGGCATCAGCTCCACCAGATTGCAGGGGCGCTGGCGGATATCGAGCTGGGTGGACAAAATGCCGTCCCAGCCGTCTTTCACGGCGCCAGTGCTGCCAGGAAGGGCGAAAAGATAGGTGCCGCCGGCAACCCCGCCGATGGCGCGGGACTGCATGGTCGATGCGCCGATTTTGGCATAACTGAGCATGCGGAACAATTCGCCGAAACCGACGATTTCCTTGTCCAGCACGCGCATGAAGGCTTCCGGCGTCACGTCGCGGCCGGTGATGCCGGTGCCGCCCGTGGATATCACAACATCGACGGTCGCGTCGGCAATCCATGTGCGCAGCTGCGCTTCGATCGCATCCGCATCATCGCGAACAATTTTACGGTCGACGAGCTTATGCTCGGCCGTTTCGATGCAATGAGCCAATGCGTCACCGGAACGGTCTTCCGCCAGGCTCCGCGTGTCGGAGATCGTGAGGATCGCGATATTGACCGGAACAAAGGGGCGGGAAAGATCCATGCCCTGATTCTAATGGATTGTTGTGGAACTGGCGATAGCGGTGCCGGCCGCGCCATTGCTGGTGAGGTGCGGAAAATCGCCATCTGCCAGCGCATCCAGACTGGGAACGGGCAAATTCAACTGCGCCGCATAAGCCCAGGAATAACGTAACACACTGAAAACAAACTGCCGGGTTTCCGTATTCGGAATCATTTCGATATAGAGCAGCGGGTCGTGCTCGGCCGCCTGCGCGTTGCTCCATGTTGAAGTTTCAGAAGGGCCTGCATTGTAACTCGCAAGAATGCGGATCAGGTCGCCGTCGATATGGGATTGCGATGCCAGATAGTTGATATACCTCTGACCCATTTCGAGATTGTAAGCGGGATCGGCAAGACCATTGGAGCGGCGTTGAATTTGGGTTGCGCCCCATTTGTTCATGAATGCCGCCGTGGCCGGCATTAGTTGCAAAAGCCCGCGCGCGCCGGCGCCGGAGACGGCGCTCGGATCGAAATTGGATTCGACGCGCACCAGTGCATAAAGCAGCGACGGGTCGATATGCAGGCCGTGCTGAGGAAACAACGACAATGGCGGAATGACGACGGTGCTGCCCGGCGGGCGCGTCGGATCCAGGGCCGCGATCTGGCTGGCCAGCGTCGCCATACCGGCTTTCCAGGAAATCAGCATGATGGCGCGGCTGAGGCCGGGGTCATGGGCGACGGTTGGATAAAGATGGCGGAATTCCTCTTCCGCCAATGTGCTTTGCCCGACCTGCAACAGGGCGAAGGCGCGCGCGCCGGCCGGTTTGGCGGCAACGGCTTCCAGATCGGCCAGGCCCAGTAACTGCTGGCCCAGCCCGTCCGGCGTATCCTGGCCCAGCATCCGCCGGGCGAGCGTCGCGTAGAAGCCGGCGCCGCTATCGGCGGCGCGCCGCATCCAGCTCAGATAAACCATATTCTGCCGCGCCTTCAGCGCTGCGCGCGCCGCCCAGAAGGAAGCGCAGGCAACAAGATTGGGCGCAGCCTGCGGTGCCACCGCCGCATCCGTGAAGAAATCAAGCGCGCCGGCACCGCCGTCACGCCAGGCAGCCAGACCGGCGACGAAGGACGGCAGGCCAAGCTTCCCATGGGCTTCGTCGATGGCGGTTTTTGCGAGATTGGCCGCGAATCTGTTTTTGCCATTGGCGAAGGCGATATGAGCGACTTCGGCGCGTAAGGTGGCGCCATAAAGCTGGTCGATCTTGGCGGCGGCGATAGCAGCCACGGCCGCGTCGAAACGGCCCGCTTGCGCCAGGCCCAGCACGCGCGCGTCCAGCCCTGGCTGGCGCGTGATACCGGTATCGGCCGGGCCGATATCGAGATCGGCCCCTTCGGACGGGCTGGGCGCTGCCAGATAGGGCAGGGTCGTCAGCGGCGGCATTTTGCCGCTTTTGGCGGTCTTCAAACGCAGCTGCAGAACATGGGCGACGGCAGGGGCCTGGGGCTGGTCGCCATATTGCGCCAGCCAGTCCTGAAGTTCCGGCACGCTGGGCTTGTCATAGGGACCGATATAGCGGTCAGCCAAAATCGGCCCGAGCAGAATGCGGTTGGATAGCTGCGCCGTCGCCTTCTGGGCGTCGGCAATTTTGCCTTGCGCCTGGAGGGCAAAGATCTGCCGCACTAGAACCGCATCGCTGGGGTTCAGGGGTTGTGGAAACGCAAAACCATTGCCGCCCTGCGGGTCCGCACGGGGCACCGCGTAGGCAGTCTGGTCGCTAAGCTTTGTCTCAGAGCCGGCCTTTTCCTGAGCATCTGCATGCAGGCCGGGTGCGGCCGTTCCAGCAAGAAGCGCGGCCCCGGCAAGCAGTGCTTTGGGGCTGAAAAGACGGGAGAACGAATTGCCGATCCCTCGCATGGGAAGCTGGCTACAACACCTTCGCTGCGAAGTGCAACCTCGCTGACAAGATACCTGTCTGTATTCATACTAGATCAGGCGGAAAAGGCCTTAGTTGCCGTCGCTTTTGGCTCTATGACTTTTTTGTAAGGGACAGTTTTTCTTGCAGTTGCAGCAAGTCAGACCAGGCTTCTCTTTTGGCTAAACCTGTCCGAAGTAAGTAAGCAGGATGGTAGGTCGGCAATGTTGGGATGGGTCGATCCATTCCCGGAACGGTCAGGCTCTGCCAGCGCCCGCGAATGCGGCGGATACCCTGGGTATGGCCGGTAATGGCGCGCACCGCCGTCGCTCCCAGCAGCAGCAGGTAATCGGGCGCCACCAGCGCGATGTGACGCAGCACGAAGGGCAGGCAGGTTGCGATCTCACCCTCGGTCGGCGTGCGGTTGCCGGGCGGCCGCCAGGGCAGGATATTCGTGATCAGCACCTGGCCGCGGTCGAGGCCGATGGAGCCCAGCATGCGGTCGAGCAATTGCCCGGAGGCGCCGACGAATGGCAGGCCGGCGCGATCTTCCTCCGCGCCCGGCGCTTCGCCCACCAGCATGATGCGGGCCTCGGGGTTGCCGTCCGCGAAGACCAGATTGGTCGCCGTGTCCTTCAGCGCGCAGCCGTCGAAACCGGCAATGGCCGCGCGCAGCGCATCGCGGGTTTGCGCGGCGGCGGCGAGCGCTGCTGCCTGGGCGGCAGCCGGGCGCGGCAGGCCGCGTGACGCAGGGATAGCAGCGGGGGCCGGATTTGCGCCGGTCCGGGGCGCCATAGGCTCGGCCGGCAGCGGGCGTGCCTTCGGCGGTGCCGAGGGCAAAGCAGGCGCGGCCGGGCGGGCCGAGAGCGCGAAACGGTCTATGCCCGCGTCGCTCAGCCCTTCATCCGCGCCCCACTCGACCTGCAAGGCCAGAAGGGCGAGCGCCTCCCTTTCGGCCGAGGCGGCGCCGCGATCGCCATCGGTCATCGGTGCGGCGGTCCTTATGTTAATTTAACCTATGCGAAGACGCCTGAGGCTGTCGCGACTGTCAAGCAAGCCGGGGCAGGGCATGCCGCCACACCGGATGGCGCAGCCGCGCCATGGCTGATAGCATCCGCGACCATGAGAAATGCTCCGATGCTTGGCCGCTCCGTGCTGCTTGCTTTGACCGCTCTATCCGCCTGCGCGGCAACAACCCCGCCGGGGATGGCACAGACAGGCCCCGACCAGATGGGGCCAGGCCAGGCTGGGGCCTATGGCAATTTCCTGGTCGGGCAATATGCCGCCAGCCGTTATGATTTTCCCCGCGCGGCCAATGCCATGCAGCAGGCGCTGAGCGCCGATCCCGCCGCGTCCCCGGCCCTGTCGGGCGAAACCTTCCTGCTGGAGCTTCTGGCCGGCCATACCGGCACGGCCAGCACCATTGCCGCGACGCTGCCCAAGGATTCGCTGGCGCAGCTGCTGCTGGCTGGGTCCGACGCGCGGGCCGGCCGCTGGCAGGACGCGCTGCACCGCTACCAGGGCCTGCCGACGCCCGATCCTTTGACCAGCGTGCTGAAGCCATTGCTGGTTGCATGGGCGCAGCAGGGCAGCGGCAATACCCGTGCGGCGCTGGCGGCCTTGCAGGGCCAGGGCATCAGCCAGGCGCGCACCATCTTCGCGCTGCATACCGCGCTAATCGCCGACCAGGGCAAGATGGTCGCCGTCGCCGCCCAGAATTACGGCATCGTGCAAGGTGGTATGAACGTCACCAATCTGCGCCTGTCCGAGCTTCTGGCAAGCTGGGACGCGCGCACCGGGGATGTCACCAGCGCCGATCAGGTGCTGGACGCGATGTCGCCGGACCTCGCCATGGCGATGACGCTGCCGGCGCTGAAAAAGCAGATGATGACGCCGCCCGTGGCCAATGCCGTGCAGGGCCTGGCCGAGGTCTATGTCAATCTGGCCGCGGCGCTGGAGGATGAGATCGCCAACGATCCGCAATCCCGCAATCGCCCCGCCGCCCAGCAGACGGTGATGACGATGCTGCAATTGGGTTTGCAGCTGCGCCCCGATCTGACCTCGGCGCGCCTGCTGCTGTCCGAGGTGGTGGACAAGGGCGACAACGCCTCCGTCGCGATGGTGCCTTTGCAGGCGATTGCCAAGACCGACCCGCTTTATCCCCTGGCGGCGCTGCGCGAAGCCGTGCTGCTGGCGCGCCTCGGTCGGACCGATCAGGCGCATAGCCTGTTGCAGCAATTGGGACAGGCCTATCCCGCAAGTCCCGAGCCGCTATTGGCGCAGGCCGATCTGCTGCGCCAGGCCGCAAAATACCCTGATGCGGCGGCGCTCTACACCAAGGCGCTGCCGCTGATGCCGCCGAACAGCCCGGCCGCCTGGGTGGTCTATTACGACCGCGCCCAGTGCTACGATCAGGCCAAGGACTGGCCGCGTGCCCAGGCCGATTTGCAGCAGGCGCTGAAGATTTCCCCCGGCCAGCCCTATGTCCTCAACTATCTCGGCTATAGCTGGGCCGTGAAGAAAGAGAATATGCCCAAGGCGCGTGCCATGATCGAGCAGGCGCTGCAACTGGTGCCGAATGACGGCGCCATCATCGACAGCCTGGGCTATGTGCTGCTGCAACAAGGGCAGGTCCAGGCGGCGGTGCGGACCTTGACCCAGGCGGTCAAGCTGATGCCCGAGGATTCGACGGTCAACGCGCATCTGGGCGATGCCTATGCCGCGGCCGGCGAGCATTTGCAGGCGGTCTTCCAGTGGCGCCGGGCCTTGCAGCTGGATCCCGCGCCGGATCTGACGACGGAGCTTCTGGCCAAGCTGCAGATCAAGGCGGCAAGCCTGCCGGCGGCCCAGCCTGATGCGGCCCAGCCTGATGCGGCCCAGCCGGGTGCGGCTCAGCCGGGTGCGGCCCAGCCGGCCGCGTCCAGCAACTGAGTCGGCGTACATCATGTCCGCTTTGTCCGCCGACCTGGGTTTCGCCCCGGCGAAGGTGAACCTGACGCTGCGCGTCACCGGGCGGCGCCCGGACGGCTATCATCTGCTCGACAGTCTGGTGGTCTTCGCGGGTGTCGGTGACCGGCTATCGGTCAGCCCAGCGGATGACCTGTCGCTGACCGTTACCGGTCCTTTCGGCGGCCCCTTGGCGGCGGAGCCCGATAACCTCGTGCTGCGTGCGGCGCGCCTGCTGGCGGAGACGGCCGGAATCCCAGCGCGGGGCGCTTTGGTCCTGGAAAAGAACCTGCCGATTGCCTCGGGCATCGGTGGCGGGTCGTCAGACGCCGCTGCCGCGCTGCGGCTGCTGTCTGCCTTCTGGCGGGTTACGCTGCCCGAACCGGTCTTGCAGGCCATGGCGCTGAAACTCGGCGCGGATGTCCCGGTCTGCCTGAACCGTCAGGCCGTGCGCATGGCGGGAATCGGGGAAATCCTATCCCCCGTGCCGCCGCTGCCGCCGCTGGGCGTGGTGTTGGCCAATCCGGGCCTGGCTTGCCCGACGCCGGCGATTTTTCGCGCGCGGGCGGCGGCAGGGGCCGGTTTTTCTCCGGCCGACGCCGTGCCGGCAGGGCGCTTCGCGTCACCCGTCGATTTCGCCCATGCTTTGGCCGCCAACGGCAATGACCTGGAAGACCCGGCGATTGCCGTGCAGCCGGCCATCGGCGCCGTGCTGGCGGTGCTGCGGGCCGCGCCCGGCGTGCAATTGGCTCGCATGAGCGGATCGGGCGCCACCTGCTTCGGGCTTTTCCCGAGCCCGCATGACGCCGCCGCCGCCGCATCCGCTATGCGTCATGACGGTTGGTGGGTTTGGGGGGGAGGGCTTTACGAGCCGCCCCTTCGCGCCCTATGAGCATCCGCGCCGGCCAGTCCGGCGGTTCAGGTTTTGGGGCGTAGCCAAGCGGTAAGGCAGCGGATTTTGATTCCGCCATGCGGAGGTTCGAATCCTCCCGCCCCAGCCAGCCGATCCTGTCCCCATATATTGAGCTTGGCAGCCGCTATCGAGCTGGCAGAGTTTAGCCAGTCCGCAAGCGAGGCTAACAGCTTGCGGTTTCCCGCCGTTATCTGAAGGACGCCGGTCATGACCATGGACGATGATCTGTCGCGTATAGCGCTACAGGAACAACAGCTGGTCTTCGCGCGGTTTGACGAAGAGGACGCCTGGACGATCGGCGGCCAGTTGCGCGCCTGGGCGATCGCGCGGGCCGCGCCCATCGTCATCGATATCCGTCTTTTTCATCGCGAGCTGTTCTTCGCGGCCTTGCCGGGTGCGGTACCGGACAATGTCGAATGGGCCAGGCGCAAGATCAATACCGTCCGCCGCTTTCACAAAAGCAGCTACGCCGTCGGTCTGGAACTGAAGGTGAAGAATACCTCGCTGGAAGAGCGATATGGCCTGTCCCTCACCGATTACGCCGCCCATGGGGGCGCCTTTCCGGTGACGGTCGAGGGCACCGGCGTGGTCGGCTGCATCACCGTTTCAGGGCTGCCGCAGCGCGACGATCATAGTCTGGTCGTGGAGTCTATCTGCACGGTCCTTGGGGTGAATGGCAGCGATTTCGTTTTGGGAAATGCTGCCTAACATCAAGATGAAATTGAAAAGGCACCCGAAGGTGCCTTTTCAACGATCGTTTGATCAATAATAGCGGTAATAGCCGTGCGGATGCCCGTGATCCTTCACCAGCTCCCGGTGATGGTAATGCTTGTGGTTGTAATAGTAATCGGCATGCGCGGCCGCGATAGTGCCGGCGGAAACGCCCGCGACGCCCAGCAGCATCAGCGCCATGCGCAGATAATGTTTCATGATCATCCTCCGTAGTCTCGGTTGCCGTCAGAACTGACGATCTGACTTGCCCTCTAGGTCGTGCCGGTGGGCTGATTGGTCAAGCAGCCGTTGGCCGTTTGAAACGATGGGTAACGGAATGCCACCGCATTGACACAACTCGGCGGCGATCCTGCGGCGTGGATTGAAAAAGATCACGATTTCGGGACCGCGCGGGGCTTGACCGCGCGTCCGCGCTTGCGCATGTTCCCATTATGTTCTTGTTTGACCCTGGAACGCATAAGGACGCTCGCATGGCGCGAATCAAGAAAGAGGACCACGCGCGGATTCTGCACATGGTCGACGTCGAACGTCGGGCCGTGCGCGAAATCGCGACGGAATTCGGCTGCACGGCGGCCAATATCTACAGCCTGCTCGCCAAGCTGCGGCGTGCGCCGGCGGAAAGCGGCGAGACTGTCAGCTTTGGCGTGACGGAGGATGCGGCGGGATTGCCAGAGGCCGCTCCGGCCCAGCCTGTGCTCAGTCTGGAAGCGCAACCGGCATCGGTGGATTCGGCGGCCCCGGTCCCGGCGGCGATGGAGCCGGTCGCGGACAAGTCGTTCGCCCCGGCGCTCGTCATCGTCCCCTCCGCCCCACGGCCTTTGGTCAGCCCGCCAGCCTGGCCCGAGCGGACGGCGGCGGAACCGACGCCGATGCCGGAACGGCGCTCGACGGTCGGTGCCCGCCTGTCCAAGCCCGGCATGGGCCTCGTCATGCGGACCGAGGATGGGGAGGAAACGATGACGCCCTTCCGCTCGATCGACGATCTGCTCTCGGCCATCAAGCCCATCCTGCGGGCCAGTGCGCGCAGCCAGGATGCGGTTTGGTTTTCTCTCCAGTCTGTGGATTTATCGGCGATCGAGGTCGACGCCGCCTGACCATGCGGCGCCGGCATGCGCGGATGACGGAAGGGGCGGCAGCATGACGGCATCGGAGGATAGCGGCGCGAGGCCGGTCTGTGGCTGCGCTGACCGATGACCGATACGCTGGAAAAGCTGCGCGCCATCGCCATCGGCCGGACCTTCCGGCCGCTCACCACGCTGGGAGGTGCGGTGGAGGCCATGGGCTTCGTCCAGGCCGACCCCATCCGCGCGCCGGCGCGGGCGCAGGATCTGATTTTGCGCCAGCGCGTGACGGGTTATCGCCCCGGCGATCTGGAGCGGCGCTTTACCCGGCTCGGCCTGGAAGAGGATTTTTTCTACGCCTATGGCTTCATGCCGCGAGAGACGATGCAGCTTCTGCATCCTCGCCCCGATGCCGAAGACCCGGCGGCCGACTACCGGCCGCGCGGCCTGGCGGCCGAGGTGCTGGCCCTGGTCACGGAACGGCGCGAAACCCATCCGCGCGATCTGGAGACCGTCTTCGGCCGGGACCGCGCGGTGAATGCCTGGGGCGGCTTCTCCAAGGAGACGACGCAGGTTCTGCATCAGCTCCATTACCACGGGCTGTTGCGGGTCGTGCGGCGGCAGGATGGCATTCGCGTCTATGGCACCGCCCATAAGCCGCATGAGCCTTTGCCCGCCGAGGAACGGCGCCGGCGGTTATTGCTGCTTTTGCTCGGAATTTTCGCGCCCATCTCCCGCCCCGCTTTGGGCGGCCTGCTGGCTTTGTTGCGGCGAGGCGCGCCGGGGCTGGACGATGTCGGCCAGACGCTGGATCGGCTGCTGGCCGCTGGTGAGGTTGAACGCACAAGTCTGGATCGCGAAACCTATCTTTGGCCGGCGGGCATGGCGATGGACGTGCCGTCGCCGTCGCGGGGCGTGCGCTTCCTGGCGCCCTTCGACCCGCTGGTCTGGGACCGCCGCCGTTTCGCGCATCTCTGGGGCTGGGTCTATCGGTTCGAAGCCTATACGCCGCCACCCAAGCGGCAGTTCGGCTATTATGCGCTGCCCGTTCTGTGGCGCGACCGCATGCTGGGCTGGGTCAATGTGCGCATGATCGATGGCCAGATGCAGATGGAACAGGGATGGATCGAGCCGCCGCCGCGCAGCCGCGATTTCACGCGGGCGCTCGACGCCGAGTCCGCCCGGCTCGAGGAATTTCTGAAAAAGGAATAAAACCGGCGTCAGTCCGGCGCTGGTATTTCGCGTCGCGTCGGGCGAGTTCCGCGTCATAGTCTCGCGCCTTACCGTCTGGCCTGGCGGCGTAGCATTAAACTTTGGCCGGATTTGAACGGAAAGGGCTAGTCCTGGCCGCGCGACTAGACCAAAAGATCGGTTAGGATTTCTTCTGTTTGCGGAGCCAGGACACTTGCCTTCTTTTCCCGAGATTCCGTCTCTGACCCACACGCCTCCGGCGACTGCGGCGGCTCAGAAAATCCTGGCCGCCTATCTGTCCAACCACCGGCTGTCTCCGGTGGCAGCGGCGCATTTGGCCGCGACACTCACCGCATTGCTGAAGGCGCTGGTCGAAGGGCGTGGCGCGAATGTCGCCGTGCCGCGTTTTGTCGCGTCAGCCACCCTGCCTGCGGCGGTGCAGGTCGATGACGATGTCATCGAGGATCTGGCCGAGGAGGATGAAATGGCCGACATGGATGAGGACGCTGCGGAGCCGATAGAGGCAGACGAGCCCGAGCCCGCTGAGCCTGTCCCGGCGCCGCGCCCGCGCCGAGCCGCGAAGGCCAAGGCGACCAAGTCCGCGGTGGTCGAGCCCGTCACACCTGAGCCGGCCGCACCTGAGCCGGCCGCACCCGAGCTGGCTCTGGCCGATGAGCCTGAGGCGGCGGCAGAGCCGCCGGTGAAGACGGCCAAGCCGCGTCGGAGCAAGAAAGTCGCGGACGCCGCGCCAGAGCCGGCTGCCGTCGAAGCCGTTGCCGCAGAACCGGAAGCCGAGCCTGAAGTGGCGGCGGAAGCAACGCCTGACGCAGCACCGCTTGACGAAGCACCGGCAAAAGCCAAGCCCAAAACCAGTCGCCGCAAGCCGAAGGCCGAGGCTGAAACCCAGGCGGCCTTCGATCTCAAGGCTGAGCCGGAGACGGCAGAGGCGCCCGAGGCGATGCCTGTGGCTGCTGCCGATGCCGCGCCTCAGCAGGCCGCGCCTGAGCCGGCCGCACCTGAGCCGGCCGCGCCGGAACCCGTTGCGGTTCAGCCGACTCCTGAGGCGAAGGCTGAACCGGCACCGCCGTCAGCGCCGGCACCCCGGCCGATCCTGCGCGCCGTCATCCGCCCCCCGGTGGTCGAGGACGAGGATTACGATCCCTATCTCGGCGGCCCCATGCCGAAAACGGCGACGCCTGCCGCCCCGCCTCAGCAGACGACGGCCGCGCCCGGGTCAGAGGCTGCACCGTCCGGCGGCCGCAAGAAGCGCAAGCGTCCGCCGCGTCCGGCGCATCAGCGCCGCGCGGCGCGCGAGGGCAACCCGGAATCCGGCCCGACGCCCGCCAATGGCGGGGTCACGGACATGGATGACGATTACGATCCGCTGATCTGAAGGGACAAGCCTGCGCGGTCAGATGAACTGGCCGCGCAGGAAGCCCAAGGCTGGTAACGGACGCCAGGATTTCGGGATGTCCGCGCGCTTCATCGCCTCCACCGTATAATTGGGCGGCGGCTGGCGGCTGGAGCGCAGAAAGGCGGCATAAGCGCGGAGCTGCGATTCCCGCCAGGCGCGGTCAGCCAATGCGGCTTCTTTGCTGGAAAATATCTCCGCGATGCGGCGATTACGCCCGACCGAGGCGACAACCGCCCAGAAGCGGTCTTCGCGGACGCTGGAAAGGGTGATTATTCCATCCATGGATGAAGATTGGCGCGGCACGGCGGCAATCGCAAGTCCGTCGTGCCGGGCTTGATCATCCCAGGCTGATCAGCCTTTCCGCGAGCAGCGTGAACAGGCGCGGTGCATCCAGGCCGGTGATGACGCGGCAATTGGGCTCATGCCCGGGCCGGTGGCGCGGCGCGACAGCCGCAACGCTTTGCCCACGGGCGAGGGGGGCTGTGGTCTCCACCTCGACCCAGGCATCGACACCCTCAAATAGCGTCGGGTCGATCAGATGCGCGATGACGCAGGGGTCGTGCAGGCAAGGGTCGCCATGGCCATAGGCGCGCAGCATGGCGACGGCGGCCTGCCCGACCGCGCCGGATGCGGCTTCCACCGCATCCATCCAGGGCCTGGTGATGAGCGCCTGCGCCGTCACGTCCAGCCCGAACATGGTGAGAGGGATTCCGGCCGTCAGCATGATCTGGGCGGCGTGGGGGTCGATCATGAAATTGAATTCGGCGGCGGGGGATGAATTGCCGGGGCAGAAGGCAGCGCCACCCATGAAGACGATCTCGGGGATCAGCGGAATGATGTCGGGCGCCTTGATCAGCGCGAGGGCGATATTGGTCATCGGCCCCACCGGGCAGAGCGTGATCTGGCCGGGATTGTCGCGCACGATGCGGATGATGGCGTCCACCGCATGTTCGCTCTCGGTGGCGGTGACAGGCGCCGGCAGGTCGATATCGCCCAGCCCGTCGCCGCCATGCACTGAGTTTTTGCGCTCGATCGGCGCCATGATCGGGCGCGGGCAGCCGGCATAGACGGGGATATCGGCGCGCCCCGCGAGGTCACGCACGCGCAGCGCATTCGCCGTCGTCTTGTCCAGCATGACATTGCCGATGACGGTCGTGATGGCCTCGACCTTCACCGCCTCGGGGGCGGCGAAGGCGAGAAGAATAGCCACGGCATCGTCCACGCCGGGGTCGCAATCGATAATAATCCGGCTTGGCGTCATGGTCTGGTCAGTCGCTTATTTCAGATAGTCGTTGGTGTAGTAGGTGCTGGGCGGCAGAACCTTGTCGATCTGCTTGGTGTCCGCCAGCGCATGGGCGATGCCGTCCCATTGCGCGTCCGTCTGCACGAAATAGCCGTTCGGGCCCTTCAGCAGAGGGATCGTCGCCTTCCAGCCGACCGCGTTATAGGCCTTGTCGCCGGACGCCGGATACAGCTTCAGCAAATCGGCCACCGCTTCGTCCGGATGCGCGCTGGCCCATTCCATGCCCTTCTGGGTCGCCGCCAGCCAGGCTTTCACGGTGGCGGGGTGCGCTTCGCCCCAGGCCTTCATGACGGTGAAGTCCCAGACCGGCACATCCGGCATGCCGCCTGCCGGGCCGAGCAGCATGGTCGGCTCCTGCTTGATGGTGGGCACCACATCGGCCAGTGCGTAATTGGCGCAATTGGTGGCGTAGTCGATCTTCTTCGTCAGCAGCATCGGGATATCGTCATCCGTCGCGATGATCTGCTGCACGTCGTTTTCGCCGATGCCCGCCTTCTTCAGGATGTAGGGCATCATCGCCTTGGTCCAGCTGTCGGTATAGACGCCGATCTTCTTGCCCTTCAGCGTAGACAGATCAACCGGTTCGCCCGGGCGGCCGAACAGGCCGCAATTGTTGGACTGCGAATAGACGGCGATGGAGATCAGCGGAATGCCCTGAGCGGCGGCGAAGGCGACGTCGGTCACCGGGTCGAAGCCGATATCGCCGGTGCCTGAGCCCAGCATGCGTACGGTCGTGGAATTGTTCGGCGGGAAGACGGTGGAAACGTCGAGACCCGCATCCTTGTAAAAGCCCTCGGCCTGGGCAACGGCCGTCGGGATCAGCTCGAAATCAGGCGTCACCCAGTCATAGACCAGGGTCACTTTCGTCAGGTCCGCGGCCTGGGCCTGATGTGCCGTAGCAGACAGACCCAGCATGAGCGCGCCGGCCGCCGTGGTGGAGGCGAGCAGCCGCGTGAGGAAACGGAGAGGTTTCATCTCAGACCTTCTGTGTGGATGTTGAGGTGGGGACGTTGCCGCCGAAATAGCCGGGGGCGGTCATGCGGGTGCGCCAGGGCGTGGCGAAATGCTCGACGATGACGACCAGCAGGAATGACCCGATGCCGATGGCCGTCAGCAGCAGCATGGCGCCATAGACGCCGGCGGTATTCATCTGCGCATTGGCCGTCAGCAGGTAGGTGCCGAGGCCGATATGGGAGGAGGCGGTCCATTCGCCGATGACCGCGCCCGTCACGGCATAGCAGGCGCCGATCTTGAGACCCGAGAACAGCGGTCCGATACAGGCGGGCAGGCGCACGATCATGAAGGTGCGCAGCCGCGTGCCGCCCAGCAGGCGGGCAAGATTGACCTGGTCCTGATCGACGCTGCCGAGCCCGTCCAGCACGTTCACCACGACCGGAAAGAAGACGATCCAGGCGACGATGATCAGTTTCGGCGTCAGGCCGAAGCCGAAGATGATGACGAGCGGCGCGGCAATGGCGACGATCGGCACGGCCTGGGAGGTAACGAGCGCCGGATATAGCAGCCGGTGGATGATCGGCACCTGCGACATGATGACGGCCAGGACCACGCCCAGGATCGCACCCACCACATAGCCCCAGAATGTCTCGCCCAGCGTCTGCCAGGTCAGCTGCTGCATGAGCGGAATATTGTCGAAGATGACGCCGATCGCCTTGGCCGGCGAGGGGATGACATAGGCCGGCAGGCCGGTAACGACGAGCACCAGCTCCCAGGCGACGAAGATAAGCGCGATTGCGATGATCCACAGGCCGATATGGCGGGCGTATTCGCGATAGGGGGAGGTTGTCTCGCTCATGCCGGCACCTTCAGGCCGCCGGGCACGCCATGCAGCGTGGCCTGACTGTAAAGCATTTCCATGACCTGGCGCTTGATTTCCACGAAGTCCGGAGAGGTCAGGCAGTCCATCCTGCGTGGGCGTGGAATGGGGATGTCCACTATCCAGCCGATGCGGCCGGGCTTGGGCAGCATGACGACGACACGGTCGGCGAGGAAAATCGCCTCGTCCACGTCATGGGTCACGAACATCACCGTGCGCTTCATTTCGCGCCAGATATCCAGCAGCCATTGCTGCATGCCGATGCGGGTCTGGCTGTCCAGCGCGCCGAAGGGCTCGTCCAGCAGCATCAGCTCGCGTCCGGCCGCGATGGTGCGCATCAGCGCCACGCGCTGGCGCATGCCGCCCGAAAGCGCGCGCGGATAGTGGCGCAGGAAATCGCCCAGGCCGTAATGGCGGGCGAGTTCGGCGGCCTTTTCGCGGTCGGCCTTGCTGGCCCCGCGCGTGAGGGAAGCGCCCAGCGTGATATTGCCCAGAACGGTCCGCCAGGGCAGCAGCAGGTCTTTTTGCAGCATATAGCCGACCTGGCCGGGCTTGCCGGCGATCGATTGGCCGTCGAGCAGGATCTGGCCGGCGGAGACATTCAGCAGGCCTGAGACGGCGTTGAACAGCGTACTTTTTCCGCAGCCCGAGGCACCCAGGATGCAGACGAACTCGCCGTCGCGGATGTCGAGCGACACGTCGCTCAGTGCCCGGAACGTCCCGAAATTATGGGTGACATTGCGGATGGCGAGTTTGACGCTCGCTTCAGTGGACAAGGGACAATCTCTCGGGCCGGCGTGACTTGGACTGCATATTGAAACCCATTCGACACAGAAAGTCGCCGCAGGCTGCCTGTGGCCGCTGCGGCGTGCAAGCCTTTCGTGAAGCAATTCCCGTGCCTGAGGCGTTTGGCCTCAGCGGCCCTATCCCACGGAGTTTGCTCCCAAATCCGCCGAGGTCAGGCGACAGGGGCGCCGATCTTTTGCCGCAGATCGGCAAAAATCGCGTCCTGCGTGCGCTCGAACTGTAGCGGCGTCACGCTGACATGGCCGGCGGCCAGCGCTGCGGTTTCTGTTCCGGTATCGTCGGGTTCGGCCGTGCGGGTCAGCTGCAGCCAGTGGTAGTCGCCCTGGCGTGGGTCTTGCCGGGTCAGCACCTCGACGCCGTCCAGACGACCGCGCCCCTGGCGCGTCACCATCAGCGGCCGCGCCTGATCCACCGCGACGGCCGGAAAATTGATGTTCAGGCAGGCGCCCTTGGCCCAATCAAGGCCGGCCACCTGCCGGATGATGCCGGCCGCGAGGCTGCGCGACGTGTCCCACGGCACGGCGTTCCGGTTCGCAAAGGCCTGGCTCAGCGCGATGGAGGGAATGCCCAGCAGCATTCCCGTCATCGCCGCGCCGACCGTGCCGGAAAACATCGTCTCCACGCCGATATTGGCGCCGCGATTGATGCCCGACAGGATAAGGTCCGGCGGGAGGCCGGCCATCAGGTGCTTAACGCCGATGGCGACGCAATCCGCCGGGGTGCCGGGAACGGCGAAACGCCGCTCGCCCGCCGGCGCAATCCGCAGCGGATCATGCAGGCTGATGGAATGCGACGTGCCGCTCTGGTCATGGGCCGGGGCCACCACCCAGACCTCCCGCGCGATCTGCGCCGCCACCTGAGCCAAAACGGCAAGGCCGGGCGCGTCGATCCCGTCGTCATTGGTCAGCAGCACGCGGTTGAACAGGGGAGCAGTCATCGGTCAGCCTATCGTCGTTTGAGCAGGCAGAATGCGACGAAAGGCGGACAAGCGGCCAGCCCCCCTGTCATGCCCGCCGCGAAGGCGATATGCTGGCGGCATGACACGTCCTCTCATCATCAATCCCTCCATCCTTTCCGCCGATTTCGGGCATTTCGCCGAAGAGACGCAGGCGATAGACGCCGGCGGCGCCGATTGGCTGCATCTGGACGTGATGGACGGCATGTTCGTGCCCAATATCAGCTTCGGGCCGGGCGTCATCGAAGCGGTGCGGAAGGTCAGCAAAAGCCCGATCGACACGCATCTGATGATCGAAGCGCCGGACCGTTATCTGGAAACCTATGCCAAGGCTGGGTCCAAGCGTATTTCCGTGCATGTCGAAACCTGCCCGCATCTCAACCGCACGCTGCAGGCCATTCGCGGCCTCGGCCTTAAGGCCGGCATCGCCATCAACCCGTCCACCTCGGAAGAGGCGATCCGCTACAGCCTGGACGCGGCCGATCAGGTTCTGGTCATGACCGTGAACCCCGGCTTCGGCGGGCAGGCCTTCCTGCCGCTGACGCTGGAAAAGATCCGCCGCATTCGCGCGCTGATCGGTGACCGCCCGATCGATATCGGGGTCGATGGCGGTGTCACGGTCGAAACGGCGGAGCTGGCGGCAAAGGCCGGCGCCAATGTCTTCGTCGCCGGCTCCTCCGCCTTCAAGGGCGGCCCCGCGCATTACGCCGCAAATATCGCGGCGCTGAAGGCGGCTGTGGAACGCGGTGCCGCCGAGCGCGGCTAGGATCGTTCAGTTTTCACGGAAACGACGTCATTCCCGCGAAAGCGGGAATCATCTCCCTCTGGCACAGGAATAGGGCGTAGAAGATGCCCGCTTTCGCGGGCATGACGTTTAGGGGTGAGTCCGCAACGAAAACTGTCGATATAGTCTGGCTGGTCAGGGAAGAATGCCGTTCTGCGGCGTGATCGGCGGCGGCACGTCCGTCACGCCGATCGACTGCAGAAGGTCGATTTCCAGCGTCCGGGTTATGGCCTTCATCGGCACGTCATGCATGTCGTTGCTGAACGGGTCTTCCAGATCGTCGCCGACCTCGTTCAGGATCAGGAACATGAAGCCGATCAGGGCCGAGCCCAGCGGCGTCGCCAGAGCCAGCGCCTTCACCAGTCCCAGCGGCAGCACCACGCAATAGGCGCCGCTGAAGACCAGCGGCAAGGCGCTGTATTGGCGCGGCAAGGGCGTGTTCTTGATCCGCTCCAAACCGCCCTGGGCATCGACCACGGCAGCCAGCGTGCGGTCCAGATTGGCGACGGTCACCGTATCCAATTTTCCGTCGCTGCGGGCAGCGGCCAGATCGCGTCCCATGGCGATCTGGATCGCCATCGGCACATTGGCGGCGCGGCCGCAGGTCTCGGCCAGGTCGGGCGGCAGATATTGCGCCAGCACCTCTGCGCTCGACTGCCGCAGCAGATGGCAGCGCAGCGCCAGGGCATAGGCGATCTGGCATCGGATCAGGCGACGGCCCAGCGCCGCATCGTCGATCTGCGTCAGAACCCCACGGGCGAAATTGCGGGAATTGTTGAGGATTGCGCCCCACAGCGTGCGCGCCTCCCACCAGCGGGCATAGGCGGCATTGTTGCGGATGGTGAGGATCAGCGCGATGGCGCTGCCCAGCAAGGGCAGCGGCAGCATCGGAATCGCCAGCCAATGCCAATGCAGCCAGACATAGGCAAAGGTTATGGCGACGTCATAGGCGACGAGCGTGGCCAGCGCCAAAGCATTGCGGCGCAGCAGCCACCCAAGGTGAATGCCGCGCGAAACGATCATCCGGCGGTCCTTTGCACGTCGATAACCTTGGCTCCCTGCCGCTTTTAGCCGAAGGCGATCAGGTCGCCGCTCTTCAGCGTCACCAGCACGCGGCCGTCGGCCACGATGGGGGCTGCGGCGGCAGGCGAGGGCAGGTCGATCATCTCGGACAGATTGCCGGTCGCGGCATCGATCACGGCAAGGCGCTTGTCATTGCTGGCCAGGAACAGGTTGCCGCCGGCGACGACGGGGCCCCACCAATAGATCGGGTTGCGCAGTTTCTTCATGTTCTTGAAGGGCGGCATCTGATGCACCCATTTCACCTGACCGGTGGTGGTGGACAAAGCCGCCAGCTGCTGGTCGGTCGAGAGCGTAAAGACCCAGTTGCCGGCGACGAACATGGTCTGGTCGGTCGCGAAGTCACGCTCCCACAGGCGGCGGCCGGTGGGCAGGTCGATCGACAGAACGATGCCGCCCAGGCTGCCGGCGAAGACGCGGCCCTGGTCGATCACCGGCATGCCGACGATGGCGGAAAGCTGCGACAGGCCGCTGCCCGTGGCGCCCAGATTGTCCGACCACAGAACTTCGCCGCTGTCGCTGTTCAGCGTCAGCAGATCGCCCGAGCTGAAGCCGGCCACGACGGTGCTTCCGCTGACGGCCGGCGCCGGCAGGCCCAGCACGCCGGTCTGCACATTGCGGGCCTGGCGCGACCAGACGATGCTGCCGTCCTTGACGTCGATGCCGACGATCGAGGCGTCGATCAGGCTGACATAGATGCGACCGCCGGCGATGGTGGGCGCGGTGCGCGCGGGCGAGCCGAGCGGCTTGCGCCAACGGATGGCACCGGTTTTGGGGTCGAAGCAGATGATCTCCCCGAAACCGGTCGCGGCATAGACGGCGCCGTTGTCATAGCTGACGCCGCCGCCGACATCGAAGCTGCGCGAGCCCTTGGGCCGAACATAGGTGCGCCACAGATTGTCGCCGGTCTTGAGGTCGAAGGCGCTGACCTGGCCGTCGGCGCTCATGCTGAAGACCAGGCCATTGGCGACGACGGGCGGATTGGGAATGCGATGGCGATAGGCGGTGCCTTCGCCGATATCGGCGGACCACAGCTGACTGATCTTGGCGCTGATGGTGCTGACGCCCGGATCATGTGCCGGATTACCGCCCTGCTGCGCCCATTGCAGGCCGGCAACCGGCATCGGCAGTGTGACGGGCTGGGTCAGCGTCGGGTCGACGACCAGGGCAGAGGCCGAGCTCATGACATTGATGCGCGTGCCGGGCAGCGGCGGGGTCTCGTCGCCGCCGATGAAGCCGCAGGCGGTCAGCGCCAGCGGCAGGCCGAAGGCGGCTGCCCGGCCAAGCGCCTGCCGGCGTGTCAGCAGTTTGCGATCCGCCTCGGTGGCAGACAGGGGGCGGTCGGGTCGGGCAATCATGCGGCTCATTCAGGAACGCCAATCTTTTCGAGGCTGACTACAAGAGGGGCAGCGTGGCGAAAGCATGGCGCCTTCGCCCAGATATGTCAGTTTGTCCGTCAAAGCGCCGCTATCACTGCGCGGGCGGCGGCGCGCCGAGCGCCTGCGCCAGGGCATTGGCCATATTGCGCATATCGGCAGGCGTCGAAATATCGCCGGCGACCTGCTGAAGCGTCTTGATGGCCTGATCCTTGTGGCCGGTGCGGATGCTGAGCAGCGCCAGATATTGCAGGGCCAGCGGCCGCCACGGGCTGCTATCGGCGGCGAGGCCTTCCAGCCGCGCTTGGATTAGCGAGGGTTCGGCCGTGTCGATCTCATGCGAGGCCCAGCCGAGAGTCGCGACCTGGCGCAGCACCGGATTGAGGTTGCCGTCATTGATCAGCCCGTCCCAGATCGGCTCGGCCTCTTTCAGATGGCCCGAATCGGCCAGTAGGCTCGCCTGGTTGAGCTTGGCGAGGGTCGCATAGCCTTGCGGAGAGGAATCCGCGACCGCGCCGAAGGACTGGGCCAGATGGTCGCGGTCGGCGGCAGAGCCACGCTGACCAGCCTGTTCCATCACGGCCAGATAGGCTGAACCGGCGCGGGCGTTCAGTTGGCCCTGGTGCCAGGACCAGACCTGCCAGCCAGCGACACCCAGAATCACAAGCACGACGACGCCGATGAGCAGGATCGCATAGCGGCGCGCGAAGCGCGCAACCCGCTCCGCCCGGATATCCTCATCGACTTCGTCGAAAATATCGACCACGCTACGCCTCCGGCAAACCTCTTGAATCCGCGCCCCGCGAGGGTTTTCCTCACCGGCCGCAAACGGGGCCGGACCATAGCGGCGGCGCGGAGCGAGAGCAAACCTCTAGCGGTAAGGACGGGCGGAATGGCCGAAAGCGTCTATGATTTTAGCCTCAAGACGCTGCGGGGCGAGGATTTTCCGCTGGGCGCACTGCGCGGCCGGCCGCTGCTGATCGTCAATACCGCTTCCCAATGCGGCTTCACGCCGCAATATGCCGGGCTTCAGGCGCTCCAGACGGCATGGGGCGGCCAGGACGGCGGATTAGTGATTATCGGCGTGCCGAGCAATGATTTCGGCAATCAGGAACCGGGCGACGCAACAGCCATCGGTGCTTTCTGCGAGGCCAATTACGGCGTCACCTTCGCGATGATGGAAAAGGCGCATGTGAAGGGGGCGGACGCCCATCCGCTGTTCCGCTGGCTGGGCGGCCAGGCCGGTTTCCTCGGCAAGCCGCGCTGGAATTTCTACAAATACCTGACGAAGCGGGACGGCAGCCTGGCCGAATGGTTTTCCAGCAAGACCGCGCCCGAATCCCCGAAACTGCAAAGCGCGATCAAGGCAGTCGTCTAAACCATGAGCCATCTTCTGCATCGCGGCCTGCGCGATATCCCGCCGCAGGCGGTCTCGGCCGAGGGGCTGATCGTACGTCTGGCCGATGGGCGGGAGATTATCGATGCCAGCGGCGGTGCCGCTGTCTCCTGCCTGGGCCACGGCCATCCGCGCGTCATTGCGGCGCTCCGCGCGCAGGTGGAGACCTTGCCCTTCGCCTATAACGGCTTCTTCACGACAGCGCCCGCCGAGGCGCTGGCGGACAGGCTGGTAGGCGCAGCGCCCGGTGGCCTGACCCACGCCTATTTCGTGTCGGGCGGGTCGGAAGCGAATGAGGCCGCGATCAAGCTGGCGCGGCAGTATTTCGTCGAAATCGGCCAGACGCAGCGCCACCGCTTCATCGCCCGCCGGCAGAGCTATCACGGCAATACGCTGGGGGCCTTGTCGGCCGGCGGCAATATGGCGCGGCGGGCTTTGTATCAGCCGCTGCTGAGCGACGCCTTCAGCCACGTTTCCCCGGCTTTCGCCTATCGCGGCCAGGAACCGGCGCAGAGCGAGGCCGATTACGTGGCGCGTCTGGCGGCCGAGCTGGAGGCCGAGTTTCAGCGTGTGGGGCCAGACAGGGTGGCGGCCTTCATCGCGGAACCCGTGGTCGGCGCGACGCTGGGCGCGGCCACCGCACCGGCCGGCTATTTCCAGGCGATGCGCGCGGTCTGCGACCGTCATGGTGCGCTACTGCTGCTGGATGAGGTGATGTGCGGCATGGGCCGCACCGGCACGCTGCATGCCTGGGAGCAGGAAGGCGTTGCGCCCGATATCCAGATGATCGCCAAGGGCCTGGGTGGCGGTTACCAGCCCATCGGCGGCATTCTGATCTCGGGCCGCATCATCGCAGCATTGGAAGCGGGTAGCGGTGCCTTCGCCCATGGCCATACCTATCTGGCCCATGCCACGGCCTGCGCGGCGGCGCTCGCCGTGCAGCAGGTGATCGCGGATGATGATCTGCTGGCCAATGTGCGCGCCATGGGGATCAGGCTGGATGACCGGCTGCGGGCGCGCTTCGGCAATCATGCCCATATCGGCGATGTGCGCGGGCGCGGCCTGTTCCAGGCGATCGAACTGGTGGCGGATCGTGACACGAAAACGCCCTTCGATCCGGGGCTGCGGCTGCATGAGCGCATCAAGGCGGAAGCCTTCGCGCGCGGCATGGCCTGCTACCCGATGGGCGGCACCATCGACGGCCGCCGGGGCGACCATGTTCTGCTCGCCCCGCCCTATATCGCAACCGGCGCGGAGATAGACCGCATCGTGGAGATACTGGGCGAGGCGGTGGACGCGGCTATTTGGTCGGTGGGGTGATGAAACCCGCCCGCTATTAGCAGAGAGGCCTCGCCTCTCTGCTAATAAGTTTCGTATGGTAAACGAGCGACGCAAGAATCGCCCAGGGAAATACCATCATGAGCCAATCGCTTGCAGCCTTCGCCGAGGCCGTGCAGAGCCTGATCAAGAATGACGGCACCACCGCCTATACCTATGAAACTGTGCCCCATGGCGCGACGGATCAGCCGGATGTCAGCCTGACGGCAGCCGAACCCTACGTCTTCACGGACTGCTCCTCCTGGGTGAATTACGCGCTCGACAGCGTGGCGCCGATCCATCAGGCGGTGGTCGCGGCCGAGCGCGAAGATCCGCGTTTCAATATCGGCACCGTCACCGCCTATGGCAGCGTCTCTGTCGATATCAATGAGGCCGCCGAACCCTGGGCGCGTGCCGATGTGCTGTCCTATTTCTTTGGCAATGTCGCGGACGGCACGGATGGTTTCACGGGCGTCAGCAATTTCGCCGATCTTCAGGCCGGCGACATCATCGCCTATTCCCTCGGCATCTATACCGACCCTTCGGCCCCTGATGCAGCGACCGATCCGGCGCTGCAATCGACCTCCGATACCGGCCATACCGCCATCGTCATCGGCGATCCGGTGGCCGTGCCTGAGGATGATTGGGCCGGCACCGGGCTGAGCCCGGATGTTGTCGCGGTCTACGCCGTGCCGGTCATCGATTCCAGCACGGTCGCGCATTTCACCAATCTTTCCGACTTCACCGAGCCGGTGGCCGACAGCCGTACCTATCAGGCGCAGACACCGCCGCTGCAACCGGGTGGGCTTGGCACCGGCACGATCTGGTTCGGGGTCAATGCTGCTGGCCAGGCCATCCAGTTCCGCTTCGACGAGGGCGACCCGTGGTTCCCCAATACCGACAGCCTGTCTGGTGAAGCTGCGGTCTCCATCGCGGCCGCGCGCCTGACTTCGACCATCGACCTGTCAGGCTCGATGCTGAATGCCGATAATCAGTTGGTTGTCGATGCCTTCGCCAATAATGCCGCCGTGCTGAACGGCACCGCCTATAATACCGAGGCGGAACAGATCACCGGCGCGGGCGGCCTTTTGATCGAAGGCGCCGGCTATCTGCAATTGCAGGCGGGCAACAGTTTTACCGGCGGCATTACGCTGGATGGCGCCATCCTCAACCTGGGCGGCACGGACGCGGCAGGCACCGGCACCATTGCCTTCGCCGCAGGCGCGCAGTCGACCTTGCAATTCGACATCGCCGCCACGCCGGCCAATGCCATCACCGGCTTCGCGCCCGGCGATACGCTTGATATTCTGGGCCTCAGCTTTGGCGATGCCGGCAGCGTTTCCTATCAGGACGGCGTGCTGACGGTCAGCGACGGCAGCCAGTCAACCAGCCTGACCCTGCAGACGGCGGACGGCTTGAGCGATTTCGTGCTGGCTTCGGACGGCAATGGTGGCACGGACGTGACGGTCGCCTGTTTCGTGGCCGGCACGCGCATCATGACGCCAGACGGGGAGCGGGCGGTGGAGGACTTGGCGACCGGCGATTCTGTGCTGACGGCCGATGGGGACGCCATGCCCGTGATCTGGATCGGCCAGCGCCGGGTGGATTGCGCCCGTCACCCTCGGCCGGAGACGGTTTGGCCGGTGCGCGTCGAGGCCCATGCCTTTGGACAAGGGCTGCCGGCACGCGACCTTTATCTGTCGCCCGACCATGCCCTGTTTCATGGCGGCGTGCTGATTCCCGTCAAGCATTTGCTGAACGGCGATACCGTCCGGCAGGAGCGGCGACCGGCCGTCACCTATTTCCATGTCGAACTGCCGCGTCATGCCGTTATTCTGGCCGAAAGGCTGCCAGCCGAGAGCTATCTCGATACCGACGACCGCGCCGCTTTCGACGGCGCGGTGACCAGCCTGCATGCTGCCTGGGGCAATGACGCGCGACCGGATGCGGTATGGGTCAGGGAGGCGCTGGGCTGCGCCCCCCTTTGCGTCACCGGGCCTGAGGTCGAAAGCGCCCGGCGCCTGCTCAGCCGGCGAAGCTCACAAGCTGCCCTTCCGGCTCGCCCAGCACTTCGTCGTCGCGCATGACGGTGCGGCCACGGATGATGGTGGCGACCGGCCAGCCCTGTACCGTGGTGCCGACGAAGGGCGACCAGCCGCAGGGGCTGGCGATCCAGTCCTGCTCGATGGTGCGGGATTTCTTCATGTCGACGATGGTGAAGTCGGCGTCATAGCCGCGCGCGATGCGGCCCTTGCCGACGACGCCGTAAACGCGCGCCGGGCCGGCGCACATCACGTCCGCCAGCCGCATGAGCGACAGGCGGCCGGCCGAGACGTGATCCAGCATCAGCGGCACGATGGTCTGAATGCCGGTCAGGCCGGCGGCCGTCGACGGCCAGGGCTTTTCCTTATTGGCCTTGGAATGCGGCGCATGGTCAGACCCCACGACATCGACCATGCCGTCGCGCACCGCGGCCCAGGCGGCTTCCCAATGCCGCTTGTCGCGGATCGGCGGATTCATCACCGCATAGGCGCCGAGCTTCTCGTAGGCATCCGGCGCCCATTGCGTGAGATGGTTCAGCAGCACCTCGACCGTCGCGATATCGCGGTAATCGGCCAGGTAATCCAGTTCCTCGGCGGTCGAGACATGCAGGATATGAGCGGGGCGGCCGGTCTTGCGGGCCAGCGCCATCAGCCGGCGGGTGCCGAGAAAGGCCGCTTCCACGTCGCGCCATTCCATGTGGTTCACGTAAGGCATGCCCTCATGGAACAGATGCTTGCGCTCGCGCAGGCGGTATTCGTCCTCCGAATGATAGGCAATCCGCCGCCGGCCGCTCCGCATCACCTGCTCCAGCAGCTCGTCGGATTCGATCAGCAGGTCACCCGTGCTGGACCCGGCGAAGACCTTGATGGCGCAGACGCCGTCTTCCAGCTCCAGCTCGGCGAGGCTTGGAATATTGTCGCGCGCCGCCCCGACATAGAGGCCGAGATCGCACCAGCTGCGGGTGGCGGCGTATTCCTTTTTGACCGCCAGCCGTTCTTTGGTGGTGATGGAAGGATTGCCGTTCGGCATGTCGAAGACTGCCGTCAGGCCGCCCAGGATGGCGGCGCGCGTGCCGGACGCGATATTCTCGACCGCCGGATCGTCGCGCAGATGGGTATGGGCGTCGATCAGGCCGGGCAGAACATGCAGGCCGGTGGCGTCGAACACCTCGCCCGCTTCGGCATCCGCGCCGGGGGCGAGCGTTACGATACGGCCCAAGGCGACGCCGATATCCGCCTGTTCCAGCCCCCAGGGCAGAACGACGGTGCCGCCACGGATGATGAGATCATAGATTGGTTTCATGCGGCGATCCGCCCTTCATCCTTGAGTAAAGCCATCGCGGCGGCCAAAGCCGCCTCGACCGTCAATGCGTCCATCGGTGCTTTTCCGGCCGGGCCGGGTGCGACCACAGCCGCCGTGCGGCGGCCGGAGGGCGCATATTCATCGACCGGGGAGGGGCCGAACAGCCCCAATGTCGGCGCACCGGCTGCCGCCGCCAGATGCATGAGCCCCGAATCATTGCCGACAAACAGCGCCGTGCGCGCCAGGCAGGCGGCGGCTTCCGGCAAAGTCAGCCGCCCCGTCAGGTCGATCGCATCCGGCAGCGCGTCCAAAACGGGCTTGGCCAGGGCCGCTTCCGTGGGACCGGGGCCGGCGAAGATCACCGGCCGTGCGTCGGTCAGCCCTTCTGCCCGCAGGCGGTGGAAAAGGGTGACGAATTGTGCCGGCGGCCAGACCTTGCCGGACCAATTGGCGGTGGGGCCGAGGCCAATATAGGGCGTGCCGTCCGGCAGCAGAGCACGGGCACGGGCGCGATCAGCCTCGCTATACCAGGCGATGGGCAGCGGCGGCGGCGAAAGGTCCATGCTCTGCGCCAATTGCGCCAGCCGCAGGCCGGGGCGCCGGCCGCCCTTCAGAATGCGGCGCTGGCGGGCGAGAAGAAAAAAGGCGGTGCCAGAGCCGCGCAGGTCGATCACCTGATCCCAGCGGGTGCCGAGCGTCTGCCCCCAGAGCTTGAACCAATGCCCGTCCATCTTCTGCTTGGGCATCAGGATCAGCCGCTCCAACTGCGGCATGGCCTGAAAAACCCCGGCGGCCACAGGTCCACAGGCGACGGTGAAAAGGGCGCGCGGGTTCTGGCGCAGCAGATGCTTCAGAATACCGGTGCTGATCACCGCATCGCCGATCCGCGTCGCGGTGATGAACAGAATGCGCGGCCTGCGCCCATTTATACGGGCGGATGGGGATGGTGAGGCATAGCTGCCCCCTTGCAAGCCTATCTTAAACATTTGACACTTGTAGAACCTCTGGTCAGGCGACGACTATTAGCTCATGGACATCAGCATCTCCACGCCCTGCGCGCCTGGCGATGCACCGATCACCGAAAGGCGGTCCGGGGCACCCATTTTTGGCGCCCTCGATTTGGGCACCAATAACTGCCGTCTGATGCTGGGCGTGCCGAGCAGCAACGGCTTCCGTGTCATCGAAAGCTTCAGCCGGTCCGTGGGCCTGGGCGAAGGTCTGGCCGAAACCGGCCAATTGGCCGAATGCGCCATGGACCGCGCGATGGACGCGCTGCGCTCCTGCGCCGGCCGGTTGTCGCGCTACCGGCTGAGCGGATTGACCGCCGTCGCGACGGAAGCCTGCCGCCGCGCCACGAATGGGCAGGACTTTCTGGCCCGCGTGCGCCAGCAGACCGGTTTGGATATCCGCATCATTTCGGGCCGCGAGGAAGCCGAGCTGACGTTGGAAAGCTGCTCGCCCCTGCTGCGCAATGCCGGCAGCCGCGCGCTGGTCTTCGACATCGGCGGCGGCTCCACCGAAATCGCCTGGGTGCGGCTCGACGCCGGGGCGCCAACGCTGATCAGCTATGTCTCGCTGCCCTTCGGGGTGATGACGCTGCGCGCCTGCACCGAGCATACCTGCTTCACCGAGGACGGTTTCAACACCATGGTTGAGACCGTGGAGGAGAAGCTGTGGGAGTTCGAGGACATCCATCGCATCGGGCGGGAGATCAACCGCGACGGCGGCGTGCGCCTGCTCGGCACCAGCGGCACCATCACCACGGTTGCCAGTGTCGCGTTGAAATTGCCGCGTTATCGCCGGCCGCTGGTGGACGGCATCATCCTGCCCGGTGAGGAAGCCGATCAGGCAGTGGAAAGCCTGCGCGCCATGGGGCGCAACGGCCTCGCCAACCATCCCTGCATCGGCGAAGACCGGGCCGATCTGGTTCTGCCGGGCTGCGCCATCTTCGCCGCCATCCGTTCCGTCTGGCCGACGCCCGAGGTTGGCGTCGCCGATCGTGGCTTGCGCGAAGGCATCCTTCTGCGGCAGATCCGCGGGGGGCGCCGCAAGGACAGCCGTCGCGGCTGCGGCGGCGGGGTTTTGCAGACTTCCATCGCCGCTTCGCCCGCCGGCTGACAAAGGCAGAAAGAATTATGGCCCCTACTGGGCGCAAGGGTCCGAGCACGGATCCCGGCAAGGGCGCGGGCCGTGGCCTGACGGTCACGCTGAAGCGGACGGCGGGGCGCAGCGTGGCGTCTCAGCGCTGGCTGCAACGGCAGTTGAACGACCCCTATGTGACGGCGGCGCAGAAGCAGGGCTGGCGGTCGCGCGCGGCCTTCAAGCTCATCGAGCTGGATGACCGCTTCAAGATCATCAAGAAGGGCATGCGGGTGCTGGACCTGGGTGCGGCCCCCGGTGGCTGGACGCAGGTGGCGCTGGCCCGTGGGGCGTCCCATGTCGTCGGCATCGACCTGCTGGACATTCCGCCCATCCCCGGCGCGCATCTGATTCAGGCGGATGCGACAGACCCCGAGGTCCATGCCAAGATCATCGAATTGCTGGGCGGCAAGCCCGACCTGTTTCTGTCCGATATGGCGCCCAATACCTCGGGTCATGCCTCGACCGACCATATCCGCATCGTGGCATTGGCCGAGATGGCGCTGGAACTCGCTTTTGAACTGCTGCCCGTGGGCGGCACTTTCGTCGCCAAACTCTTCCAGGGCGGCGCCGACAAGCATCTGCTGGACCCGATGAAGAAGCGCTTCGAAAGCGTCAAACATGCCAAGCCGCCGGCCAGCCGCAAGGAATCGAGTGAGCTTTATGTGATAGCGACCGGCTTCCGGGGGTAGCTGGCGTTGTCGCTTCCCTGCGCTAAGGTAAAGGCCAAGCGCCGATCAACGGCGCGGCGGCGGAGAGGGAAGCGATCATGCAACAGCGGCAGGTCAAGCCGGGTCTGAAGGTTCTGGTCACGGCGGGGGCCAGCGGCATCGGCCGCGCCATTGCCGACGCTTTCGTGGCCGACGGCGCTAAAGTGCATGTCTGCGACGTCAACGAGAGCGCGCTGGCGGAATGCGCGGCAACGCTGGGCGTCACCACCTCCATCGCCGATGTATCGAACGAGGCGCAGGTCAAGCGCATGGTGGAAGATGCGGCCGAGGCGCTCGGCGGTTTGGATGTGCTGGTCAACAATGCCGGCATCGCAGGCCCCACCGGCACGGTGGATGAAATCGCGACAAGCGCCTGGCGCAGCACGATCGATATCAATCTCAACGGCCAGTTCTATTGCGCGCATTACGCCGTGCCTTATCTGCGCGCGGCGGGCGAGGGCGCCATCGTCAATATGTCCTCGTCCGCCGGGCGTTTCGGCTATGCCTATCGGACGCCCTATTCAGCGTCGAAATGGGCCATCGTCGGTTTTACGCAGAGCCTGGCGAAGGAATTGGGACCGGACGGCATTCGCGTCAACGCCATTTTGCCCGGCATCGTCAAAGGCCCGCGCATGGAAGGTGTCATTCGCGCCCGCGCCGAACAGACCGGTGTCTCCTACGAGGCGATGGAGGCGGAATATCTCAAGCGCATTTCGCTGCGCCATATGGTGACGCCGGATGATGTTGCATCGGCGGTCATCTTTCTCTGCACGCAGGCCGGCTGGAACATTTCCGGCCAATCCATTTCCGTCTGCGGCAATGTCGAAAGCCTGTAGGCGAAGGGGGTGCAATTGCGGAGTTGATGCATCATGCGTGTTGTTCTGAACGGCATCCAGGTCGAGACGGAAGACGATCAGCACTGGATTGCGCCGAATGCGACCGTCATCGGCCGCGTGACGCTGCATCGCGACGCCTCCATCTGGTGGGGCGCTGTGCTGCGCGGCGATAACGAGCGCATCACCCTGGGCCAGGGCAGCAATGTGCAGGACAATGCCGTGCTGCATACCGACCCGGGCTTTCCGCTGGAGATCGGCGCGCATGTCACGGTCGGCCATCAGGCCATGCTGCATGGCTGCACGATCGGCGAGAATTCGCTGATCGGCATTGGCGCCGTCATCCTCAACGGGGCCAGCATCGGCCGCAATTGCCTGATCGGTGCCATGGCCTTTATCGGCGAGGGCAAGGTCATTCCCGACAACGCCGTCGTGAAGGGCATTCCCGGCAAGGTGACGGGCGAGGTGACGCCTGAACAGGCGGCGCGGATGCGCGACGGCACGCAAGCCTATGTGCGCAACTGGAAACGCTATCGCGATCATGCGGAGATCGCGCAAGACTGAATAAACGCCGGCAAACGGCGAAGCGGGAGGCTGGCTATGGCGAAAATCGCAATCATCGGCGCGGGGCTGATCGGCCGCGCCTGGTCCATCGTCTTTGCGCGCGGTGGGCATGATGTCTGGCTATGGGATCCGCAAGCGTCGGCCGTGCCGGCATCGCGGGATTTCATCGCCGCCCGCCTGCCGGAACTGGCAGAGGCCGGCTTGCTGCGCGGTGAGAGCGAAAGTGCCATCCTCGGCCGGCTGCATGGCGCGGCGACGCTGGAGCAGGCGCTGGACGGCGCCGTCCATGCGCAGGAAAACGGTCCTGAAGATGTCGGGCGCAAGCGCGAGCTTTTCGCGCGCATGGATGCGGTGGCGGCGGCGCACACGGTTCTGGCCAGTTCCACCAGCACCATCCGCGCCAGCCTGTTCAGCGAAGGACTGCCGGGCGCTGGGCGTTGCCTTGTCGCCCACCCTGTCAATCCGCCCTATCTGATCCCGATTGTGGAACTGGGACCAGCACCCTGGACCGATCCGGCGGTCGTGCAGCGCACGCGGGTGCTGATGGAAGATGCCGGCATGGTGCCGGCCACCGTGAAAAAGGAAATAGACGGCTTCCTGCTCAACCGGTTGCAGGCGGCGCTGCTGACCGAGGCGATGTATCTGGTCGAGGAAGGTTATGCCGATCCGGCCGATATCGACGCGACGGTGCGGGAAGGGCTGGGCCTGCGCTGGTCTTTCATGGGGCCTTTCGAGACGATAGACCTCAACGCTCCGGCCGGGCTTGCCGATTACTGCGCCCGTTACGGCGGCCCGTTCCGGGAGATGATGGCGGCCAGCAAAACGCCGTCCTGGTCGCCGGACCTCATCGGCCGTCTGCATGACGCGCAGCGCGACCGGCTGCCGATGGACCGGCAGGGCAAGCGCCAGGCCTGGCGGGACCGGCGGCTGATGGCGCTTCTGGCGCATAAGGCGGGACAGCCGAGCTAAGGAAAAGCCTGTTTGCGGCTTGCAACTCTGGTCCGGCTTCTTGAGAATGCGATCAGACGTTGAGGCGGATTGTGACGCCTGCGCCTGAGCTGCGGAGGCTGGTCATTCTCGCTGAAGATAAGACTTGGGGTCGTCATCGCCGCGATGTGCGGCTGGACGGGCCTTTGACACCGGCCGATATCGCGGCTGTCGCCCATGGTGTCCGGCTGGTTCTGTCCGACAGCGCTGCCACCCGTATCCGCCATGCAAGGCGGATTGTGGAGGCTTTGTCCGAGCAGGGTATTCGCGGCTACGGCATCAATACCGGCGTCGGCGCCCTCTGCGATGTGCTGATCGACCGGCCGCAGCAACAGGCCCTGTCGCGCAATATCCTGTTCAGCCATGCGGCCGGTCTGGGTGACCCCTTGGGCCGGGTCGAGACGCGCGCCGTCATGGCCGCCCAGATCGCGAATTTCGCGCATGGCGCATCCGGCGTGCGGCTGGACGTGGTGGAAGCGCTGATCGCCTTGCTCAATGCCGATATCCTGCCGGTCATCCCGTCGCGCGGCTCCGTCGGCTATCTCACCCATGCGGCGGCCATCGGCCTGGTGCTGATCGGCGCGGGGGACGCGCGTATCGGGGCTGACCGCATCAGCGGTGCCGAGGCCATGGCGCGCATCGGCCGCAAGCCCCTGGTGCTGGAAGCGAAGGAAGGGCTCAGCCTTGTCAATGGCACGCCCTGTGCCACGGGCCTGGCCGCCGTCGCGTTGGACCGCATGCAGCGCTTGCTGGACTGGTCGGATGCCGCCGCCGCGCTGACCTATGAAAACCTCGGCGTCCAGGCCGGTACTTTCGATGAGGTGACGCTGGCGCTGCGCAAGTCCTACGGCTTGCAGCATGTCGGGCAGGCCATGCGTCATTGGCTGGCGAATAGCCCGATGCTGGCGGCCAGCCTCGGCCGCCGTACGCAGGATCCGCTCAGCCTGCGCGCCGTGCCGCATGTGCATGGCGCGGCGCGTGATGCCTTCGTGGCGGCCGAAGCCGTCGTCATCCGGGAATTGGAAAGCGTGACGGACAATCCGGCGGTCGGCGGCACGCCGGAAGCACCGGTGGTGCGGTCAGAAGCCCATGCCGTCGCGACGGGCCTGGCTTTGGCGCTGGACGCCCTGGCCCCGGCGGCGGCGGCACTCGCCGCCGTGTCCGAGCGGCGGACGGACCGGCTGGTCAACCCGCTGGTGAGCGGCCTGCCGGCCTTTCTGGCGGCCGATGGCGGCGTTTTTTCCGGCTATATGATCGCGCAATATACGGCGGTCGCCCTGGTCGCGGAAAACCGGCGCCTGTCGCTGCCGGCAAGCCTTGACGGCGGCATCACCTCGGCCTTGCAGGAGGATATGCTGCCGCATTCCACCCCGGCGGCGCTGAAGCTTCTCGCCATTCTCGACAATCTGCGTGATGTGCTGGCGATCGAGTTGCTGGCGGCGGCGCAGGCCTATGACTGCCAGCCGGGCGTTGCTCTGGCACCGGCGACGGCAGCACTGCGCCGTGCCATCCGCGCCATGGTGCCGACCTATGCGGATGACCGGCCGATGAATGCCGACATTATGCGGCTGCGGGACCTGCTGGACCGGTCGCCCTTCGCGCTCTAGGCGGCCGCAATCGGCGCATAGGCTTCGACCTGGTCGAGATGGAGATAGTCTGATCCCAGCAGCCGCACGCGCAGGCCCGCGCAGAGTATGGGCGGTTGCAGGTTCAGGATCATCGGCCGGCCATCGACCCCGCCCAGGATACGGTCTGCGGTGTCGCGATAGATTTCGTGCCAGGCACCGGCGGTATCGTTGATGTCGATCGCGAAATTCCGGAAGCGGCCGCCGCAGGCGGCGTCGTCGATGCGGTTGAAAAGCCTGACCTGGGCGACGGGGGCGGCAGTTGTCAGGTCTACTTTCCACCAGGGCGCATGCTCCAGCTCGGTATGGAACTGGAAGGAGCCGGTCAGTTTGCCGTTCACCGCGCCGGCCGCGTCTTCCTCGGCGGATTCGGAACGAGACCAGGCGGAGGTGGAACTCTGTGTTGCCTTCTGCCCAACAAGAAGATTGGGTCCGGGCGGCGCGGGCACCACGATTTGAGTATAGTGCTGTAGAAGATGCTTCAGCCAGAAGTCCCGCAGGCTTGAGTCATAAACGGCATTCAGCCGGCGCAAATGTCCCGGTGCGCCGCCGTCACGCTCGATCGCGCCCCATATGACCTGCCCACCATAATCGCCGACCAGGCCGCGTTCCACGCGCCGGCGGAAATCGCCTTCGGACTTGATCGAGTAATGATGGATATAGGCGCCGGATTGCCGAATGCCGGTTTGCGTCGTCTCGCGTTCATAGTAGCTGGCATTGTCGTGGAACAGGGTGCGGTGGTCGCCAAGCACGTTAAAGGCCTGTAGGTTGTCGCCCAGGACATGGCCCCAGTCGTGCCAGATATACCACAAGGACGTGATGGCTTCGGGCGTCACGCGGCGCGACCGCGTCAGCGTTTTGGTTGCGCTGACGATTTCGCTTTCCCGGCGGACATAATTGAGCAAAACGCTGCCCGCTGGCCGGTGCGCGAAACCGCTATTGCCGAAATGCTGCCAATTGAAGGAGATGCTGTCCCATTCTTCAGGGATGCCAGCGAGATAGGTTTTGATATTGCCGTCGGGCAGGCGCAGAAATTCGTCGATGTCCAGAAACATGAACCAGTCTGTTTCTGCCATATGATGATGCAGGAAATGCCGGGTCATTTGAAACTGCTGGCCTTGAAGGCCGAAATACAGCAGCACCAGGAAGGGATCAGGGCCTTCCAGGAACGGCAAGGCTGCCGTCACGATGGCCGCCGCGTCATCGTCATTGACATAGAGATAGACGCGGTCGAAGCCGATGCGGCGGTGATAGGAGAGCCATTCGGCGATATACTGCGTCTCCCAGCGGGCGCAGGCGATAATCGCCACTTCCACATGGGGGCGCGACGCCGGGGGACGATGGTCAGACATCATAAGGCGCCGCTTGCTCCCTCACTTGACCAGAGCTGGAATACGGTACTCACTAGCGCAAACCCGTGCAGCGTGAAAGAGACAGTGGCGCTACGCCTTATCGCGTCTGAGCCAGTCGAAACTGTCGTCGTGTCGGCGCCGCTACAGAATGAGCCGGACCGCGACGGCGAGATACTTCAATCACATTTGCCTGCGCCTGCGCCTGACGCCGTGCGGGCTTTATGTTTGCCTGGTCATTGCCAGGCATCGATGGCGGGTCGGCTATTATGTCCCATCCGTCTCAAAATTGCTGACCGCATTGCGTCCGCCGGGCACGGCGATGATCGGCTCGGGCAATTTGACGGGATGCTCGCGGTCCAGCCTGTTGATGACGCGGAAGGCGAGGATGACGGCGGCGATGCCGAACAATACATAGCCGCCGGCCTGGCCCACCGCCACGCCCAGCGGCCCGTATTGTGCGCCGACATGGACGAAGGGAATGGTGCCGAGCGTCGCCCGGCCCCAGTTCAGCACCGTCGCATAGCCGGGCCGGCCCAGATTGTTGAAGGCGGCATTGCCGACGAACAGCGCGCCCAGGAAAATGGCGCTGCCCGCCAGCCAACTGCAATAAAGATGCAGCAGATCGGCTGCCACGCCCTTGGAGGAGAAGGCGATGGCCAGCCCGTTCTGCGCGGCCGCCAGTACGGCCCAGGCAATGACCACCGCGATGGCCATGAAGATGAGGCTGCTGCGCAGCGTCTCCCGCACCCGGTCAGTCCGGCCGGCGCCGAGATTCTGCGCCATGATCGGCCCCACCGCGCCGGTCAGCGCGAAGATGACGCCGAAGGCGACCGGCATCATGCGGTCGATCGCCGCCTGTCCGGCCACAGCGGCCACGCCGAAATGCGCCATGGTATGGGTGACATAGGCCGAGCCCACCGGCGTCGCCAGATTGGTGAGAATGGCCGGGCCGGCCACGCGCCCGACCTGCGTCAGATCGGCCCGTGCCAGGGCCGTATCGGGGCGGCCGAGCAGGCCCTGCCGGCGGATATAATACAGGCCGAGTAAAGTCATGAAGGCGCGAGACAGAACGGTGCTGATGGCCGCGCCTTCCAACCCCAGATGCAGCACGAAGATGAAGACGGGGTCCATCGCCGCCACGGCCACCGCGCCGTAGAGCGTGACGTTCATCGCGCGCCTTGCGGCACCGGCCGAGCGCAGCAGCGCGCCGCCGCCCATGCCGATGATCATGAAGGGCAGGGCAGGGCAGGTAATGAGCAGATACAGCGCGGCGAGGGACTTCGTTTCCCCGGTCGCATGCAGCAGGTCGAGCAGCGGGTTGCGGAAGACCGCCGTGACCAGGCCGAGGGCGAGGGTGATGACGGCCATGGCGATCAGGCTGGTGGCGGCGATGCGCGGCGCGGCACTGCCTTCAATGCCGTCCGCCCGGCCGATGGCGGTGGAGACGGCGGCGCCGATGCCGATCGTCAGCCCGATGCCGATGGAAATCTGAAAGAAGCCGATGGCGCCGGCAAAGCCCACGGCGGCGGCCACGGCCTTGTCACCCAGGCGCGACAGATAGAAGAAATTGAGCAGATCGACCGCGAAGACGGCGACGATGCCGATGGTGCCGGTCAGCGCCATCACTGAGACATGCCGCATGATCGAGCCGGAGACGAAGCGGGCATGAGCGCTGCCCGGGCCAGCCGCACCCGAGTGAGAAGTTTTCGCCATCTCGGGTTTCCTTATCGTCCTGCCGGGCATGAGATAGTCGGATGCAACGGATATCGCCAGAGCAGCCGGCCATGCGGTTAAGGCCCGCGCATCGATCATCATGCCTGATCCTCCACCGACCAGGGGCGGTGATGCAATGGCGTGATTTGTCCGCTCTTCGTCCGGATCCGGTATTTCGCCTTTGGCCTTAAGAATAAATGATAGGCAGATCCAAGGTTCAGGGAGGCTTCAATGTCCGATACCGCTCTTCTCGTCATCGATGTGCAGGAATCCTTCCGCCACCGCGACTATTGGGACGAGGCGACCGCGTCAGCCTTCATCGAACGGCAACAGGCCTTGATCGACGGCGCCAAGGCTGCCGGTATTCCGGTCATCCAGGTATTTCATGTCGAGGAGAGCGGTATCTTCTCCGAGGCGTCCGGTCTGGTCACGCCGCTGGCCCCGCTGGCCATCACGCCGGCGGCCGTCTTCCGGAAGCGCCGTCACAGCGCCCTTGTCGGCTCGGGCCTCGATGTCTGGCTGACCACGCATGGCATCCGCCGGGTCATCGTCTCCGGCATCCGCACCGAACAATGCTGCGAGACCACGACGCGCCATGCCTCCGACCTCGGCTATGACGTGGACTATGTCGGTGAAGCGACGCTGACCTTTGCCATGACGGATGCTGCCGGTCGGGTGTGGAGCGCGGCCGAGATTCGGGCGCGCACGGAACTGGTTCTGGCCGGCCGCTTCGCGCGTATCGCGACGGTCGCGGAGGCTCTGGCAGACGCCGAACAGGCCATCGCCGCATGACGGCACAAGCGCGGCATCCGGCCGAGGTCGCCATCATCGTGGTCGTGCCGCCGCGCGTGCTGCTGCTGGATATCGCTGGCCCCATCGAGGTTCTGCGCAAAGCCAATCTGGAGCAGGACCGGCTGCGCTTCATCATCACCTATGTCGGGCCCTCGGCTGAGACCGGCAGTTCCATCGGTCTCGGCCTGTCCGGTATCAAGGCGCTGCCGGAACGCGTTCCGGATGACGCCCTGGTCGTCATCCCCGGCAGCGCGGATCAGCCGCTTGGCGCGACCTTACCTGATCGCGACAGCGACGGCCCGCAGGAAGCTGCCATCATCGACTGGTTGCAGCGCGTTATCAGACCGGGCATCCGGCTCGCGTCCATCTGTTCGGGGGCGCTTATTGCCGCCCGCGCCGGACTTCTGGATGGGTATGACTGCACCACGCATCATGCTTGCACGACGGATCTTATCCGCCTCGCGCCGGCCGCCCGCGTGCGGGAGAACCGGCTTTATGTCGAGGACGGCGACCGGCTGACCAGTGCGGGCATCACCGCCGGTATCGATCTGATGCTGCATGTCGTGGCGCAGATGGCCGGTCCTGCGGTGGCGCTGGCCGTGGCCCGCTATCTGGTCGTCTATCTGCGCCGTGGCGGGGCTGACCCACAGCTTTCGCCATGGCTGGAGGGGCGCAATCATATCCATCCCGTCATCCACAGGGCGCAGGATGCCGTCGCCGCCAATCCTGCGGCGGATTGGTCGGTCGAGCGTCTGGCGCAGATCGCGGCAGCCAGCCCGCGCAATCTGTCCCGGCTGTTCAATGACCATGCCGGCATGAGCGTGACGGATTATGTCAGCCGGATGCGGATTGCCCTGGCGCGCGAGCTGCTAACCGGCTCGCGGCTCGATATGGAGGCGGTCGCGGAGCACAGCGGCTTTGCCTCCGCGCGGCAATTGCGTCGCGCCTGGGGGCGCTTCCATGGCAGTCCGCCCAGCATGATGCGCGGTGAGGCGGCGGGCGCATAGCGATGATGTCCGGATATGGCGAGCGTCGTCGCGCGGCCTGGGTCATGCTGCCGATGGTCTGACGCGAGGGGAGGGGTGATGCGACAAGCACCGGGCATGACAGCCAGGGACTGGGCCTTGCTGGTTCTGCTCTCCGTCATCTGGGGCGGGTCTTTTCTGTTCATCAAGCTCGGCCTGCGGGACTTGCCGCCGCTGACCTTCGTCTTCGGGCGCGTGTCTCTGGCGGCCCTGGCACTCGCCGCCTATCTGGCCCTGTCCGGTATCCGCTTTCCGCGTGAGCGGGCGGTGTGGCTGGCCTTTTTCGGCATGGGCGTGCTGAACAATCTCATTCCCTTTACGCTGCTCTTCTGGGGCGAGACGCGAATCGGTGGCGGGCTCGCTTCCATTCTCAACGCCACGACGCCGATTTTCTCCATCATCCTGGCCCATCTGCTGACGGCGGATGAGCGCATCACGCCGCAAAAGCTGGGCGGCATCCTGCTCGGCTTCGCCGGTGTCTTCGCGCTCATCGGCGGCGGCCTGGTCGGCCCTATCCGCCCCTCGATGCCGGCCATGATCGCCTGCCTGGGCGCGGCCTTCTCCTATGGTCTGGCCGGTGTCTTCGGCCGTCGCTTCCGCCGCATGGGCTTGGCCCCCGCGATGGGCGCTTTCGGCCAGACGGCCGCCAGCAGCATGCTGATGCTGCCCATTGCCCTGATCGTCGACCGGCCCTGGCAGCTGCCTATGCCCGGCGCCACCACCTGGGCATCGCTGCTCGGTCTTGCCCTGCTCTGCACGACTTTCGGCTATATCCTGTTCTTTCGCATTCTGGCGGCGGGCGGCGCGGTGAACAGCTCGCTGGTCACCCTGCTGGTGCCGGTCAGCGGCGTGCTGTTGAATGGGCTTTTGCTGGGTGAGACCCTGGGCGCGGCGCAATTCGCCGGCATGGCGCTGATCGCTTTTGGTCTGCTGGTCATCGACGGGCGCATCTTCCGGCTCAGGCGGCGATCCGCGCCTGCCTGACAGGGCGCATATCCCCATCGATATGGGGCGGCCCGGTCCGGGCTCACAGTCTCGGCGTCAATTGCTTGACAAAAGAACCAAGCAAGTCAGGGTCGCGCCGCCTTTTCTTGCACCGCATCACAGGGCGGAGTATGTGGCCTCGCCAAGGTTTCGCAGGGACACAGGCCATGGCATCCAATGATTTGACCCCCGACAATTCGATGGAACAGGCGCTGGATATCCGCCGCCAGGTCGTCAGCCGGCCGCCGGTCGAAGAGGCGCTAGCCTTCGACGACGTGCTGCTCGTCCCGAACTATTCCCAGGTTCTGCCCAGCACCGTCAGCACCGCGACGCGCTTCACCCGCAATATCACGCTGAATATTCCCGTGGCCGCCGCCGCCATGGACACCGTGACAGAATCGGCCATGGCCATCGCCATGGCCCAGCTGGGCGGCATCGGCGTCATCCACAAAAACCTCTCGATCGAGGAACAGGCTGCCCAGGTCCGTCGCGTCAAGCGTTTCGAATCCGGCATGGTCGTCGATCCCGTCACCATCCATCCCGGTGCCACGTTGGCCGAGGCCCGCACGCTGATGGCCGCCAACCGCATCAGCGGCATTCCGGTGGTGGAGCAGGGCACCGGCAAGCTGGTCGGCATCCTGACCAACCGCGACGTGCGTTTCGCCACCGACCCGAACCAGCGCGTCTCCGAACTGATGACGCATGACCGTCTGGTGACGGTGATCGAAGGCGCCAAGCCGGATGAGGCGCGCGGTCTGCTGCACAAGCACCGCATCGAAAAGCTGCTGGTGGTGGACGCGCAGTATCGCTGCGTCGGTCTCATCACCGTCAAGGACATGGACAAGGCAGAAGCCTATCCGCTGGCGAATAAGGACGGCCTCGGCCGCCTGCGCGTGGCCGCCGCCACCGGCGTCGGTGCCGACGGTGAGGCCCGCGCCCGCGCCCTGATCGCGGCCGGCGTCGATGTCATCGTCGTCGATACCGCGCACGGCCATTCGCGCGGCGTGCTGGGTTCGGTCGAGACCATCAAGAGCCTGTCGAATTCGGTCGAGGTCGTGGCTGGCAATGTCGCGACGCCGGACGGCGCGGAAGCGCTGATCGACAGCGGCGCGGATGCGGTGAAGGTCGGCATCGGGCCGGGCAGCATCTGCACCACTCGCGTGGTTGCCGGCGTCGGCGTACCGCAATTCAGCGCCGTGCTGGAAACCGCAGCCGCCTGCCGTGCGCTGGGCGTGCCGGCGATTGCCGACGGCGGCATCCGCACCTCTGGCGATGTGGTGAAGGCCATTGCCGCCGGCGCCAGCGCGGTCATGATCGGCAGCCTTCTGGCCGGCACGGATGAAGCGCCGGGCGAGGTCTTTCTGTATCAGGGCCGCAGCTACAAGGCCTATCGCGGCATGGGGTCGATCGGCGCCATGGCGCGCGGCTCGGCCGACCGCTACTTCCAGCAGGACATCAAGGACCAGCTGAAGCTGGTGCCGGAAGGCATCGAAGGCCAGGTCGCCTATAAGGGTCCGATCTCGGCTGTGGTGCATCAGCTGGTGGGCGGTCTGCGGGCCGGCATGGGCTATGCCGGCAGCCCGGATATCGCCGAATTGCAGCGCAGCGCCCGTTTCCGCCGCGTCACCAATGCCGGTCTGCGTGAAAGCCATGTCCATGACGTGACGATCACGCGCGAAGCGCCCAACTACCGTCGCGACTAAGCTTCGGCGCGACGTCCTTCTCTCTCATAGGCGGCCTGATTTGACCCCCAATGCCCGTTTTGAGGCCGCCATCGCGCTTTTGGAAGCGATAGCGGCCGCGCCTCGCAAACCCGCTGACGCGGTGGCGAATGATTTCTTCCGTAGCCGCCGCTATATCGGCGGCGGTGATCGTCGCGCTGTCGCGGAACAGGCGTGGTCCGTTCTGCGCCAGCATCGCCGCCTGACCTGGTGGATCGAGCGCGCCCAGGGTCAGCCCAGCGGGCGCATGCTGGTGGCCGCCGCCGCCATTCTGGGCGGCCAGATCTATGGCGATGTCTGTGCCATGTTCTCCGGCGGGCGCTACGGGCCGCAGCCGCTGGAAGCCGATGAGGCGGAGATTCTGCGCCGCCTCAAGGATCATACGATCGAGCATCCGGCCATGCCGCCGGCCGTCAGGCTGGAAGTGCCGGACTGGATTTATCCGCTGCTGGAAGCGCGTTTCGGCGCGGAGACCGACCGGGAAATCGCCGCCATGCTGGCGCCGGCGCCGTTGGACCTGCGCGTGAATATGCTGAAGGGCAATCGCCAGCAGGCAATCGACGCGCTGGCGGCGGAAGGCATCACCGCCAAATCCGGCCGTTTCAGCCCCTGGGGCCTGCGGGTCGAAGGCCGGCGTCCGGTCGTGACCGGCGAGGCTTTCCAAAGCGGCCTGATCGAAATCCAGGACGAAGGCAGCCAGATCGTGGCGCTGATGGCCGAGCCGCAGCCGGGCATGCGCGTGTTGGACTATTGCGCGGGTGCCGGCGGTAAGACGCTCGCCATGGCCATGATGATGGAGAACAAGGGCCATATCCTGGCCGCCGATACCTCCGCGCCGCGCCTGGACGGCGCCGTGCGCCGCCTGCGCCGGGCGGGCGTGCATAATGTCGAGCAGCATCTGCTGACCGATGGAGACGGCAAATGGGCCAAGCGCCGACGCGAAACCTATGACCGCGTGCTGGTCGATGCGCCGTGCACCGGGACCGGCACCTGGCGCCGCAACCCCGATGCGCGGGCTCGGCTGACGGAACAGGATCTGTCCGAACTCGTCGCCAAGCAGGCTGTCATCCTACAGGAAGCCTCGCGCTTCCTGCGCAAGGGCGGGCGGCTGGTCTATGCCACCTGCTCCATCCTGCCGGCCGAGAATGAGGAGCAGGTGCAGCGCTTCCTGGCCGCGAATGCCGATTTCACCCAGGTGGCGCCGACCCGGCCCGAGGCCGCGAAACTGGCCCGCGACGGTATGGTGCATCTGACCCCGGCCAGCCACGGCACAGACGGATTCTTCGCGGCCGTGCTCGAACGCGCATGACCATGGTCCGGCCCGCCCGTGTCACGGATGCGGCCGGAATTGCGGCGGTTCATGTCGCGGCCTGGCGCAGCGCCTATCCCGGCCTGCTGCCGGACCATACGCTGACCCATCTCAACCAGGGTCAGCAGGAACTCTATTATTCCCGCCTGATCCGCAGCGGCCGCATCGTCCATGTCGCGGTGCCCGATGTCGATGATCCGACCCGGCACGCGGTCATCGGTTTCGTCACGGCCAGCCGGCATCCGCATACCGTCATCGCCGATGGCGAGGTCGAGACGCTGTATGTGCTGGATGATTTCCGCGAGCAGGGCGCCGGCCGTGCCTTGATGCGGGCGGCGGCGGCCGATCTGGCGGCGGAAGGCTGCGCCAGTGTCTTTGTCTGGGTGCTGAGCCAGAATCCCAGCCGCTGGTTCTATGAGCGAATGGGCGGGGTGCGCACGGTAGAAGGCTCCGTCCGCGTGGGTGGAGAGATGCAGCCGCAGACGGCTTTCGTCTGGAACCCCATCGGGCGGCTGCTTGGCTAGGCTAAGCTGTTCTTTTTTATAAAAAAGAACCAAAAAACTTTTATCATTTCGAAAGTCTTTTTGCTTCTTTTTCTCCAGAAAAAGAAGGTTCTTGCTGGGGAGGTTTGCACGCGAATCGCTTGCCTCGGGCCGCGGGCAGGTTCATATCGCGACATGGCACAGATCACCGCAGACCGTATCCTCATCCTCGATTTCGGTAGTCAGTTCACGCAGCTGATCGCCCGCCGCGTGCGCGAAAGCGGCGTCTATTCCGAAATCTGGCCCTTCAACACCGATCCGCAGAAAATCGCCGATTACGCGCCGCGCGGCATCATCCTGTCGGGTGGCCCCGCCAGCGTGACCGAAGAGGTCTCGCCCCGCGTGCCGGAAATCGTGTTCGAAATGGGCGTGCCGGTGCTCGGCATCTGCTACGGCCAGCAGGCCATGTGCGCGCAACTGGGCGGGCTGGTGGAAGGCCATGACCATCGCGAATTCGGCCGCGCCTATGTCGAGGTGACGGATAGCTGCGCGCTGTTCGACGGGATCGACGACGCCTGGACCATCGGCGCGCGCGAGCAGGTCTGGATGAGCCATGGCGACCGGGTGACGAAAATCCCGCCCGGCTTCCGCCCTGTCGGCACCAGCGACGGTTCCCCTTTCGCGGCCATCGCCGATGACGAGCGCCGCTTCTACGGCGTGCAGTTCCATCTGGAAGTCGCCCATACGCCGCATGGCGCCGCCATCATCCGCAACTTCACCCATGGCGTCGCCGGCTGCACGGGCGACTGGACCATGGCGAGCTTCCGCCAGACGCAGATTGACACCATCCGCAAGCAGGTCGGTTCCGGCCGGGTGATCTGCGGCCTTTCGGGCGGCGTCGACAGCGCCGTCGCCGCCGCGCTGATCCATGAGGCGATCGGTGACCAGCTTACCTGCATCTTCGTCGATCACGGTCTGCTGCGTGAGAACGAGGCTGATCAGGTCGTGGAGCTTTTCCGTGGCCGCTTCAATATCAAGCTCATCCATCGCGATGCCTCGGATATGTTCCTGGGCGCGCTGGAAGGTGTCGACGATCCGGAGAAGAAAAGAAAGACGATCGGCAAGCTGTTCATCGACGTCTTCGAGGAAGAGGCCGCCAAGCTCGGCGGCGCGGACTTCCTGGCCCAGGGCACGCTGTATCCGGACGTCATCGAAAGCGTCAGCTTCACGGGCGGCCCGTCCGTCACCATCAAGTCGCATCATAATGTCGGCGGCCTGCCGGACCGGATGCGCATGAAGCTGGTGGAGCCGCTGCGCGAGCTGTTCAAGGACGAAGTGCGCTTGCTGGGTCTGGAACTTGGCCTGCCGCATAGCATGGTCGGCCGTCACCCCTTCCCGGGGCCGGGGCTTGCCATCCGCATTCCGGGCGCGATCTCGAAGGAGAAGCTGGCGCTGCTGCGCCGGGCCGATACAATCTTTCTGGAAGAACTGCGCAACAATAATCTGTATGACGCCATCTGGCAGGCTTTCGCCGTGCTGCTGCCGGTGCGCAGCGTCGGCGTGATGGGCGACGGCCGCACCTATGATCTCGCCTGCGCGCTGCGGGCCGTGACCAGCACCGACGGCATGACGGCGGATGTCTACCCCTTCGAGGTGTCCTTCCTGACCCGCGTCGCCAGTCGTATCGTCAACGAGGTACGCGGCATCAACCGCGTGACCTATGACATCACGAGCAAGCCGCCCGGCACGATCGAGTGGGAATAAGCTCTAGAGTGTGTCAGCCTTAGTTGGAATCACCTTCAACCGTCATGCCCGCGAAAGCGGGCATCTTGTCCTTCTCCCGGTGCTTGACCCAGAAGATACCCGCTGTCGCGGGTATGACGGTGTTTCAATCAAAACCTGACAGACTTTAGCCTTTCGTATTCGGCGCCGCCAGACCGCGAAAGGTGATGGAGTAACGCAGCCACACCGGCGAAATCGGCAGCGATGGCGCGAGCTGACATCAGAAAATCCGGAATAGGTTCGGTCGGGCCGAAGTCTGCATTACGAAAATCATAGAGATAGCCGAAGGACTTCGTGCGGCGCTTCGCGGTCCATTGCTGAAAGACGAATTGCGGCAGGTCGATCCGGTCGATTTCTGCCATCAACCGCGCTTCCTCTGCCGGGCTGATGGCATCGGCGCGAAAGCTGAGGCCGGCCACCGGCAGTGACGCATCAAGCGACAGAGAAAATTGCTCTATCATCGCCTATAGTGCCAAGCTGAGTTGCGTCTCGGCTGTCTCGATACCGAGAAGGATGGTCTTGGCGGCAAGACCGCCGGCAAAGCCCGTCAGCGTGCCATTGCTGCCCAGGACACGATGGCAGGGCGCGATGACGGCGATCGGGTTCATGCCGGCGGCAGCGCCCACGGCGCGCACGGCTTTCGGCCGGCCGATCTGCCGGGCGACCTGCCCGTAGCTGCGGATCTCACCATAGGGAATTGTGAGCAGCGCCTGCCAGACGTCGCGCTGAAACGCCGTGCCCTCGAAATCGAGCGGCACGGTGAAGATTTTGCGCGATCCTGCAAAGTAATCGGCGAGTTGCATCGCGGTTTCCACAAGTATCGGATGCGACCCGTCTTCCTGGATATGGGCCAGATGGCGAAAGCTGCGGCCGTCCGCTTCCCACAGCACGGCCGCCAACCCATGATCGCTGCCGACCAGCTTCAACTGGCCGATGGGGGAGGGCATCCAGGTGAAGACATGGGTCATGCTGCGTCACGCCCGCAAGGGATTGAGGATTTCAATACCATCGAAATCTTTTTCATTGTCCGTCACCACGACGCAATCATGAACCTCGGCAATGGCGGCAATCATCATATCGAACCCGCTGCGCGGCCGGCCGGCGGCTTTTCCATCGGCCATCAGTCGTGCCCAAATCAAGCCCGCTCTTTCGTCAAAGACAAGAATGCGACCGGCGAATAGCGCCTGCGGACCATGCGTGCCATTAAACCAAGCTTCGAGTTGATCACGCCGCTTGCCATGCGGCTTTTCAAGCACGCCGCGTCGGATTTCGGCGATGGTCAGGGACGCAATAAACAGATCATCGTCCGTCTGCTCCACCATCCATGCGATCAGCGCGGCCGATGGAGAAGGTCTAGTGAAATTGCTGATGATATTGGTATCGAGCAGATAGCGCGTCACAGGTCGGTCTTGCGCCCGCCGTCACGGGGACGGGAGAGGTCGAGTTCGGAGCCAATGAGAGGTGAGGCCATCAGCGCCCGTAGGATACCGCCTTTCTGCGGCGGCTCTTCACCGATGCTTTGCGCGACCAGGCTGCGCAGGTGTGAGGCATCGGCGGAATCTTCGGCCAGCCTGCGCGCCAGTGACCGGATAAGGTCACGGTCCGCTTCACGTCCTAAGACCTCGAATCGTGCCAATCCCCGTTCGCCCAGCCTTGCCCGGTAACTATGGATGGCTCGCTTCTGCGCCTCACTCATATTCAACTCCAGTCTATATCCAGTAATATAGCCGCACGAGTTGTCGTCTTCAAGGATATGACTTCAGCTAAGCACGCAGCAGCCGTGTCGGCACGCCGAGCGCGAGGCCGGCTTCGGCCTGTCTCTGGTCCAACGTTACCACTGTGGCGCCATGCTCAGACGCCGTCGCAAGATGCAGGGCGTCGCCCGCGCGCAGTCCAAGCAGGTGCTGATCGACAAACCGTGCCGCCGTTCGGAAATGGCCGCCGGCCACCGGCAAAACAGTAAAGCTTTCGACGACAAGACTGTGGAACAAGGCGAGGCTAGCGGCGCGCTGGGCCAGAGTGATCTGCCCGGTCCGCAGCTTGATCGCGAAGGCAGAGGACATTTCGGTGATCGTCCAATCGCTGATCAGCAGCTGTTCGGGGTCTTGCTGCCCAAGCCAGGCTTGCACCTGCGGCGTCATCACCTCGTTGGAAAGGGCAGCCATGATCAGCGACGTGTCGAGATAAAGCATCAGTAACGATCATCATCCCGCATCGACCGCACCAGAGCCTCGGCTGTCTGGGATTGCGGCGGCATTGTCGCAGTGAAGGACTGCAACCTGGCGGCATCGACCTTGCGGCGCGGTTTTGCCGCAGCAATCAGCCGTGCGACCGGCTTGCCGCGCCGCGTAATTTCAATCGAATCTCCGGCTTCAACGCGGTCGACCAATTCGCTGAGATGCGCTTTGGCGTCAGCCAGATTGATGGCGTCCATGCGTCCCTCCTGACTATCTAGATGGTCATATATATCACAATCGAGTTCTGGACCAGAAAAGCCGGCATGATTGTGACGAGCCCCCAGCCGCTACAGGTTCAGCGTCTTCGGCCCACTCACAAAGACGCTGCCGCGCAGATAAAACCGCAGCAGCCGATGGGCGTCCTTGGTAATGCCGATCCGCACGCTCTCCCCGATTTCGCCGGTTTCAGCGCCATCGGACGCGAGCCAGAGCGGCCCATCCTGGCAGAGATCGACCCCCGTCCAGCCGGCGGTCGATCGCGAGCGCCTGGGCCAGCCGCCCCGGTCCGCGCGCCAGATCACGCAGGCGCGGCGTGCCGCGATTGCGCGCCATGAGCGAAACACCGTCCAGTGGCTCCAGCGCGCGGATCAGCACGCCGGCGCCGATACCCGGCGCGTCACCCGAGACATTCAGCATCCAGGACAGGCCATAGGCGAGATAGACATAGGCGTGGCCGCGCTCGAGAAACAGAGATTGGTTGCGCGGCGTCATGCCGCGATAGGCATGCCCCGCCGCGTCCCCCACAATATACGCCTCGGTTTCGACGATCCGCCCGCTGACCCTTCCTTCGCCCAAGTCGCGCACCACGATCTTGCCGATGAGAAAGCGGGCGAGGGCGATGGTATCCTGTGGCAGGTCCGATCGCGCGATGACCTGAAATCCATGCCGGCTGTAAACCGGATCCGAAACGTCATGCTGGCCCATCGCATCGCCCCCTGCCCAGATCAGGCGAGGGATGTTACCCCAGCTTTATGAATCATGAACCTAAGCTGGGCCAACACAGCGCTGCCGTTCCGGGAAGCATCCTCTTGCTTGGGGCAGCCTTGATCCTGATTGCCTTCAATCTGCGCACGCCGGTGACCAGCATGGGGCCGGTTCTGCCGGATGCCGCGCATGGGGCAGGGCTTTCAGCCACGGGCGCCAGCCTATTGACCATGATGCCCTCGCTCTGTTTCGGCCTGTTCAGCCCGGCGGCCCCCCGGCTGAGCCGGCATCTTCGGACGGAGCGCGCGATCCTCACGGCCTTGGTCGCGCTGGCGCTGGGCACAGCGCTGCGGGGCTTTGGCGGGTCAACCGGGCTTTTCGCAGGCCAGATTCTGGCCTGCGGCGGTATCGGCGTCATCAACGTGCTGCTGCCCAGCCTGATCAAGCGCGATTTCCCCCACAAGGTCGCCTTCATTACCGGGCTGTATGCCATGACCATGTCGGTGGGCGCGGCGCTCGCCGCCGGACTGACGGTGCCGCTGGAAAAGCATCTGGGCTCCTGGGCTTTCGCTTTGGCGATTTGGGCCGTGCCGGCGGTGATCGCTGCCCTGGCCTGGCTGCCGCAACTGGCCGTGCCGGCCGAGGCCGGAGCGATGCGGCCGATGGGCCGCCTGGGCCTATGGACCAACCGGCTGGCCTGGCAGGTGACGCTGTTCATGGGCCTGCAATCGGCGCTCGCCTATATCGTCTTCGGCTGGCTGTCGCCTATCCTGCGGGATCGCGGCCTGTCCCCGGTCGATGCCGGTCTGGCCTTGTCGCTGTCCATCATCGGGCAGGCCGTGGCGGCACTCGTCGTGCCGCCGCTTGCCGGCCTGGGCCGCGATCAGCGCCCGGCCATCGCGGTGCTCAGCCTGCTGTGCGTGGGCAGCCTGCTGTGCTGCCTCTACGCGCCGCTCGGCTCGGTCTGGGTATGGGTGGTCCTGCTCGGCGTTGCCCAGGGCGGCCTGTTCCCGCTGGCGCTGATGGTGATCGTGCTGCGGTCGCCGGACGCGCATGTCACGCGGCATCTGTCCAGCATGGCGCAAGGGGTCGGCTATATTCTGGCCTCCATCGGCCCGCTGCTGGCGGGCTTGCTCCATGCCTCGATGCATAGCTGGACGGGCGTCACGGTTCTCTTTCTCGGCCTGGGCGCGGCCATGCTGGCGGCGGGTCTGGGGGCCGGCCGCGCCCGCCACATTCAGCCGGGATAGACGTCAGATCACCATGCCGCCCGCGACTTCGATGCGCTGGGCATTGACCCAGCCGAAATCCGCCGAAAGCAAACTAGCGATCACCGGCCCCACATCCTCGGGCAGACCGGCACGCCCAAGCGCGGTGTGATCGGCGACCATTTTATTGACCTCGGGATTGTCGCGGACGATGCCGCCCGAGAAATCGGTTGCGATGGCGCCGGGCGCCACGACATTGGCGGTGATGCGGCGCGGCCCAAGTTCCAGCGCCATATAGCGCGTCAGCGTCTCGACGGCGGCCTTCATTGACCCGTATGCCGCCCGGTTGCGCCCGGCGAACCGGGCAAGACCGGAGGAGATGTTCACGATGCGGCCGCCATCCCTCATCAGCGGCAGCAGCTTTTGCGTCAGCAGGAACGGCGCCTTGAAATGGGCGGTATAGAGCGCGTCCAGCTCGGCCTCCGTCGTCTCCATAAAGCTGACATTGGAGGAAATGCCGGCATTATTGACGAGATAGTCGAAGCGCTCGGTGCCGAAACCGGCCAGGGTTTTACGCACGGCCTCGGCAAAGGCGTCGAAGCCGCCGGTTTGGCCGATATCGAGCGGCAAGGCATGGGCCTGCGCACCGGTCGTCGCGGCGAGTGCCGCCACCGTCGCTGCCTCTGCCTGATTCGTATGATAGGTGAAAATGATGCGGACGCCGCGCCGCGCCAGATTGAGCACGGTATCCCGGCCGATGCCGCGACTGCCGCCGGTGACGATCGCGGTTTTGATCGTGATTTCTTCTGAATGGGTCAGGGACATTTGTGCCTCTCGCTGTTTGGCCTGACGAGACTATGGCGACAGGATGCGGCTACGGTGAATGCCGGAACTGCGTTCATTCTTGCCTAATCCTGCTTTCGACCCTAGAGAGGCAGGGATCGGATGAGGGCCAAGGCTTGTCATGCTGGACGATTTGGCCGAGGCCATGCTGCGCTATACGGACCGTCATCCCGGCCAGAGCGTGATCGCGCATGCGGGCGGGCAGATCGGCATTCTGCGCTCCGACCATCCCAAGCCACCGATGCATATGATTTCGCGTCCGGCCATCTGCATCGTGGCGCAGGGTGCCAAATGGGCGACGTTCGGCGACAACCGCCTGGTCTATCGCGCGGGTGAAGCGCTGGTGGTGGGGGTGGAGGCGCCGTCCGTCGGCCGGGTGACGGAAGCCAGCCCCGACAAGCCTTGCCTGGTTCTGGCCTTTGAGCTGGACACCGCCATCATGCGCAGCGTCGCGGAAGCGATGGAGGCACCCCCACAGTCGGCCGGCGAAAGCGGACGGGGCGTCTTCGTTACCAATTTCCTGGGGCCGCTGGCCGATTGCGCGCTGCGTCTGGTGCGCCTGCTGGATAAGCCGGACGCCATGCTGACGCTTTATCCGCTGATCATGCGCGAAATCTGCTACTGGCTGTTGACCGGTCCCCATGCCGGCGAGGTCATGCGGATATGCCTGGCCCAGGGTCCGTCACAGCGCGTCATCAAGGCGATGCATAGCCTGGCCAAGCGCTTTGCCGAGCCCGTGCGGATGGAGGAACTCGCGGCCGTCGCGCAATTGAGCCCGTCGGCCTTTCATCGCCAGTTCAAGGCGCTGACGTCGATGACGCCCCTGCAATATCAGAAACAGCTGCGACTTCTGGAAGCGCGGCGCCTGATGATTGCGCAAGCCGTCAATGTCGAGGCGGCGGCCTTTCAGGTGGGCTATGAAAGCCCGTCCCAATTCAGCCGGGAATATGCCCGCATGTTCGGCGCACCGCCCAAGCGGGATGCGCGCCAGATGCAGGTGGCCTTTCAGGCCGCTTGATACGAGCTGTTAAACCCGTTCGATCAGCGCTTTCGCCGCAGCCGGGTTGCGCACCTTATGGCCGCTGATGACATACAGATAGACATCGCGCGGCTTGCCGTCGGCTTTCAGTGGTGCGGCACTTTGCAGGCCTGACGGCATTTCGCCCCTGGCCCATTGCTTTGCCCGTTTTGCCCATTGATCGAGAGCCTTGTCGGCATAACCGAGCGGGTGCGCGTCCTCGGTGCCCATGATGCGCGCATAGACGAAATCCGCCGTCACATCGGCAATCTGCGGGAATTCGGAATCGCCCGCCACCACGGCGGCCACGCCATAGGCGCGCAGCATGGCGATGAAGTCCGGATGGCGGAAACTCTCGTGCCGGACTTCCACCACATGGCGCAGCGCGCGCCCGTCCACGCTCTTAGGCAGCAGTTTCAGAAAGCCCTCGAAATCGACTGGGTCGAAGGCCTTCGTCGCCATGAACTGCCAGTTGATCGGCCCCAGCTTGTCCCGCAATTCCGTGATGCCGCTATTGAGGAAACGGTCGATGGATTCGCCCGCTTCGGCCAGCACCCGCCGGTTGGTGCAATAGCGCGAGGCTTTCAGGGAGAAGACAAACTCCTCCGGCGTCTCGTCATGCCATTTGCGGAAGCTTTCGGGCTTCTGCGAGCCGTAATAGGTGCCGTTGACCTCGATGGCGGTCAGTTGCCCTGCGGCATATTCCAGCTCGCGCTTCTGCGGCCATTTCTCAGGGTAGAAGGTGCCGCGCCAGGGCTCAAAGGTCCAGCCGCCGATGCCGATCCGGATTTGTCCCTCAACTGCCTTGGCCATGTGACTTGCCCCGTTCTGTACGGGGCAGGATAGGCCGCCAGCACTGAGCAGGCAAAACCTGCTTCACATAACAGGCACAAAAGCAGAAGGGCCGCCAGGTTTGCACCTGGCGGCCCGTCTTAGTCAGTCAATCTGACCGGTGGTGTTGGCGTCAGCCAATTACCACTGAATCTGCGTGCCGAAGCCGAAGAGCTGGGCCTGCGCCGTGTTGTGCTCGGTGCCGGCATTGCCGGTCGAGAAGTCGTAGCCACCCTGTTCACGCGTGCCATACAGATAGTCGGCGAACAGGTTCACGCCCGGGACCAGCGTATAGGTGCCGCCGACGGCGACGCCGGTGTTCTGCTGCTGGCCGCTGCTGAGGCCGTCTGCGGTGATGCTCGCGCCGGAACCGGCATCCACACCGCCCGGCAGGTCACCGGTCTGGTTGAGGCGGAAGAAGCTCGCGCCGACCACGATCGGGCCGGTCGCATACTGAGCGCCAACCAGCCAGCCAACGGCCTTGGTGCCACCCGTGGGGGCCAGGTCGATGTCGTAGCTGTCGGCCACGTTGAAGTTACCGTATTCCGAGTTGCCGCCAACGGTGAAGCCGCCATACGTCGCCGTGATGCCGCCCTGGACGATGCTCAGATCGTGGTAGCTGTTCACGCTGTTGGTTTCGGCGGGACCGGTATAGGCGACCTGACCGGCATAGCTGTAGTCGACGCCGGCCTGGATGCCGACCGGACCGAAGTTGTTGGTGTACTGGCCGCCGACATCGATCAGGTTGCGGGGCTGGCCGCCGCTGATCGCGGTGGGGGAGGAGGTGACAGCCGGTGCGTAGTTCAGAGAGTTCTTGTTCGGCGTGAAGCCGACCGCAAACTGGAAGCCACCGAGCGTCGGGGAGAGGTAGACGATCTTGTCGGTCGACTCAGAGTAGTTGGAATTACCATCGGCCCAGCCGTATTCCGGGATCGCGGATTCCGGCACCATGGCTTCGATATCGCCATTCCAGCCGCCATCGTTGAAGCCTTCGAACGTGCCGGTCTGGAACAGGACGTTCGGGCCGTTCTGGGCACCGAAGCTGATCTGGCCGAGCTGCGGCAGGCCGAGATAGCCGTAAGCCTGATGCACATACAGGGTTTCGCTGCTGGCGCCCGAGCCGCTGTTTTCACGGATCTCGGCAGCCGCACCGTAACGCAGGCCGTTGGCGGCGACGCCGTCAAAGCCCGGATAAAGGCGCATATAGCCGTAGAAGCTGTCGGTCGAGGTCTTGGTGCCGCCGGTATTGTCGAGCGAAGAGGACTCGACGCCCGCATACCAGTTCACGCGGCCGTTCAGGCGGACTTTGACCTGGCCGGGAGCGAGGCTGGTGTCGGACTGCGCCATCGCGGCATTGACGCTGGCAAATCCGACGATGCCGGCGAGAAGGGCAGTGCAGCCCAATAGAGTCTGTCGCATTGTTTGGTTCCAATGGAATCTATTGTTGAATGGTCATCGAAATCATCCGGGGATGATCGCTGACCTGAGATGCCATTGAACTATGACGATAGTGGCCCGGCTGCAACAGCTATGTGTGGCATTTTTGTCTGCTGATAAATCAACAACAGCGCGTGTCGCTATTTGATCACACTATGTACTTTTCTAATAAGACTTATACAGAATGGCGTGTTAATAACGTTCCGAAAAAGATCCAAATTGTATTTTCGATGCAATGACGTTCTTAATTTCTTAGCCTGTCTGCCGAATTTTTGGATTACCACCGCAGGCAGGCGGCGCGGATGACGGAAATGCGTCAAACCGCGCGGCCTTAAGTGGGGCAGCATTGTTCCGGGAAAATTTAAGTCTGGAACACAAGATTCGGAATGCAAGCCATCCTAGGCAGACGGAAAATCAGGTTTTGCCGGTCAGCAGATGCTTGAACCGGTCCATCTGACCGGCCTCCAGGTCCGAGACGGCCCGGAAATTCATGCCGCCCTGCGACCAGGCGAATATATTGTAGCCTTGAACCACGTGGAATGACGCGGCTCCGCTGCCGGGCCAGACGAAAAGGTCGATCAGGTGCTTGTCGCGCCGATAGACGAGCGCCGCCACCGCCCGCCCGGCGATATAGTCCAGCCGGCCACCCGTCAGCGGATAGCCCTGGGCTGCCAGATCTCTGACCGGCGGGGCGAAATCCAGCCTGCCGTCAAACCACGGCTTGACGGTATGCCGGTCTGTCGAGGCGACGTCGAACAGATGTCCGGGCTGTAGCGCGCGGATATGGGCAGAGACGAAGGCATCCGTGTTGCTTTGATCAGGGCTGTGCAGCGGCAGCCAGGCCAGCAGCGACAAGCCGGCGGCGAGCGCCGCGCCCGCGCCGAACCAGCCGGCGTCCCGTTTCGACCAGCGTGTCGCCACGCGCCCGCGCCAGGATGGCTGCGACGCCACGTCGGCCAGCACCGCGCGGCGCAGATGAGGCGGGGCGGCATAGCGCGGGGCGTCCGCCCGCAGGCGCGCCGACAGACTGCCGAGCGATTGCCGCAGGGCCTGACAGGTTTCGCAACCCGCCAGATGGACGGTAAGGGCGGCAGCCTCGGCCGCGCCCAGTTCGCCGTCCAGTTCCGCCTGGATCAGCAGGTCCATGCCTTCGCAGGATTCGCGGGTCATAGAGCGGCTCCCGTCATCAACTGCCGCGCCCGGAACAGCCGCGACATCACGGTCCCGATCGGCACCTCCACGATCTCCGCGATCTCTTTATAGGTCATCTCCTCAAGCTCTCGCAGAACCAGGCATTCACGCAATTCCTCGGGCAAGCCGGCAATGGCCCGGTCAAGCGCCTGGCTGCGCTGGCTTTGGTCCAGATCGGTTTCAGGGGTGCCGGTCGCGCCTGGCAGCCGGTCGAGGCCGATGCCGTCCAGCGGCACTTCCCCGGCGCGACGGCGCGCGTCCAACCGCGCGTAGAAGACATTCCGGACGATGCGCAGCAGCCAGGGCTTGGCATCGCCGCGCAAGCCCTGATGGTAGCGGAGCGCCCTCAGCATGGCCTCCTGCACGATGTCATCGGCGGCCGTGGGGTCTCCGGCCAGCCAGCGGGCGACATTATAGGCCGCGTCGAGATGAGGCAGTACGAGACGCTCGAACTCCGGATGTCGTTTCGGCACGGCTGGCCCCGTTCTCTCCCGAAACGACCTTAGCATGGCGCCGCCGGGCCAGGGCCATAGCTATAATCATACTAATGGATGATAGGGGCTTGGACTCACGCGAATGCGTTGCCGCTTCGTCCGTGCCGTGCCGCTCCGCGCCGTGCAGAAGATTCGCCCTGACGCGCTCTATGTCCGCGCCGGCCACCACCAGCGGCGCATAGGCCAGTGCGTCGCGCACCAGATGACTATCCGTGACGGGGCGGCTGAAATCGGGGTGCAGTTGCACGACCGTGCCGCCATTGGCGAAGGACCGCCGATTGCCTGTATCCAGAAAGGTTTCGGCGGGCATGCCTTCGGCCAGAATCACGTCATGCTGGTCCAGCTCGATATGATAATAGGTCACCCGCTCGGTCGCGACCTGGGCAATCGTCGTGCCGTTGATAAGATGCTTGATGGGAATCAGCACGCCCTCGGCATAGATCGCGTGATCCGGCGACAGAATCAGATCGCGCGCCGGCATGGCAGCGCCGAAGGCCTCCGCCGCCACACGCACCGGCAGCACGATCTCCGGACGCGGATGCCGCCGGCAATCCACGCGCCGGCGACCGATCCAGCGGATGGGCTGCCACCATCCTTCGATCGTCAGAACCTTGTCGCCCGCCAGCAGGTGCTCCACCGCGATTTCGCCGCGGGACGTCATGATGCGTGTGCCGGCGGCGAAGCAGGGGGCGCTGTCGACATCGCCGAGCTGCGCCGCATTGGCGGCAATCGCCTGATCCAGCGCCGTGCCGGTGAATTGGGTGAGCAAAGTAGCAAGCTTGGTCGCGTCCGGGCCAGCTGCGAACAAGGCCGGGGTGAGGCCGGCCTGCGCCGTGCGGGCAACTGCACTTTCCGCGATCAGCAGGGCATCGCCCGTGAGGGTCGCACGGGCATCCGCTGCCGCATTCAAGGCCGCGATGGCGGCGGAGGCCTTGTCCACGGCGTCCGCGTCGACCGGCAGATAGATGGCATAGGTCAGCGCCGCATGGATCACCGCCGGGTCAGCGAGGTTGACGGTCGTCATGTCGTTGAAGACCAGAGCCAGGCCCTGGTTCAGCATGGTCCAGAACGAACTTGTGGCATCGGTGCTGAAAACCGCACCCAGAAAGGCCGTGCCGGCGGCCAAGGTATTCATGACTTTCACGCCGGCCACGAAGGCGGCGGCGGCATCGGCATTGCCGGCCTTCACGCCTGCTATAGGGTCGCTGTTGAGAAGATCGTAACTGCCGCCGATGCCGAAGGCCGACAGCACGCGCGGTGCGGAGGACGCGCCGCTCATCCCAAACAGCAGCGTCGTCAGCGGCGTGATCATCCGCGCGCCGGCCGGCGTGCCGAGCGGCAGGGTCTGCGCCAGCCGCGTCAGGGTATCCGTGCCGCCGGTCGAGAACAGATTGGCCCCGGCGTCGCCCACCGTGAAATGGCCGGTGGCGTCGCTGACGCCCGAGGCTTCGCCGTCATCCGGGATGCCGTCGAAATTGGTATCGGCGAAGACCGTCGCGCCCGCGATATAGCCGTCCTCAACCTGGCCGGAGACGCCCTGCGCGGCGACATAGGCGCGGAGTTGATCCGCACTCATGACCGTGCCGCCGCCGAAGGCAAAGCGGTCGATGCCGGTCTCCGTCGTATTACCTTCCGGTGCGCCCGGTCGGGTATCGGTGATCGTGAAGCCGCCCGTCGCGGGGTTGTAGCGGATTGTGAAGGCGTCGATGGCGCCAAGATAAATCAGCGTGTCGCCGGTGCCGGATGTGTCATCGATGATGTCATTGCCGCCCGAGGCGCCATAGAAATCATCGCCCGCGCCGCCATAAAGCGTGTCATTGCCGGAGCCGCCGGTCAGCGCGTCGTCGCCGTCGCCGCCGTCCAGCAGATTGTCGCCGCCGCCGGTTACCGTCAGCGTGTCGTTGCCGTCACCGCCATAGGCGCTATCGCCGGACCCTCTGATGATAAGCCTGTCATCGCCGGAATCGCCGTAGATGACGCCGCCCGTGCCATCGACGTACAGGGTGTCATTGCCGGCGCCGCCATGGGCCGTGGGAATGCTGCCATCTGTCGTATTGGCAAGCAGGGTGATGAGATCGTTGCCGGCGCCGCCCAGCAGGGTATCGGCGCCGCCATTGCCTTCGATCGTGTCATTGCCGTAGCTGCCATTGATGACATTGGCGCCCGCATCGCCGCGCAGGATGTCGTTATAGTTGCTGCCGGTCAGGTTCTCGATGGAGACGAGGGTGTCACCAGTGCCGTCGCCATCACCGGCCTGCGGGCCGGTGACACCCAGGTCGATGGTGACGGGTTTCAGCGACAGGGCATAATCGGCCGTATCCGTGCCTGCGCCGCCGTCCAGCAGGTCGCCGCCGCCATTGCCCTGCAAGGTGTCATTGCCGGCCAGCCCGTAAAGCTGGTCATTGCCGCTGCCACCTTTCAGGAAATCGTCGCCCCCCGTGCCGGGTTTGGTGAAGCCGCCGGTCGCAGGATCGAGGATGACGATCTTCTCGGCATTGACCCGTTCCGAATAGCCCGAGGTATAGCCGCTGGAATATTGAAACAGGATGCGGCCGTCGGTGAGCTGGATAGCGTTGAAGGGCGGGGATGCGGCGCCGTTCTCATCGGGGATGAAGTCGTTATTGTCGATCTGGACCGGAACGCCCGACCCGCCGAGCTGATACATGGCATGCCAGACAGGGTAGGGATTTCCGCTGCCGGTCGACGTCATGTAGTAGGAAAGCACACCTGGAATCGCGAAGACATTGTTGAAGGCGTAGCTTGCAAAGACGCCCAGATCCTCGTCATTGCCGGCAACATTGCCGCTGGCATCGACGCCGTTGCGGAAGGCATGCAGTTTCTGGCTTTCTGGCACCGCTTCGGATGTATTCGCCGCCCAGGTCAGCACCGCGCCGCCGCTGGAGGAGGATGACAGCGATACATGCCAGTTGATCTGGCCGCTGCCCGAGCTGTGCCCGGTATTGACCAGAAAATCATCGCCGATCGGGTTGCCGTTCGCGTCCAGGATGCGACCGCGAATGCCCGCGCCACCGCCGGCGCCATGCGTCGACGTATCCCAGACGACCAGGATATTGCCGCTGCCGAGCCGCATCATGCTCATGGAACCGCCGTCCCAGGGCTCGTTATTGACCTGTATGCTGTCGATCAGCACGCCATGCGCATCGTAGCGGAAGACGTAAAGCGCCTGCGACCCGACCTCTGCGACGGACAGGCGCAACGCCGCGAAACCGCCGCCATTCAGCGCTGCGACATAGGCGTATTCGGTGGTGAAATCGCTGCTTGGGTTCGGCAGAATATCGAAGCCGCCAAAGACCGGCGTAGTATCGGGCGAGAAGCTGACGGCGCCAGGGTCCATGTTCTGGAAATCGGAGAGCGAGACGCCCTGCAAGGTCAGATCGTCATTGACGCCGTGGCTGCCTTTGGCGAATTCGATGACCGTGTCATTGCCGACCTGCGTCGCCTTGCTGAGCAGAGTCTGCCAGTCATGCACACCGGTTTTGGTGAGGTCGAGCGAGTCTGTATTGACGTTGAAATCCGTGATCGTCGTCAGGCGATAACCGCTGGCATAGACGAAGGTGTCGCTGCCGGTGCCACCCGTCAGGGTATCGGTGCCGAAGACGGTGCCGTTGGGCGTCGTGATCGTCTCTTCGCCGCTGCCGCCGCCGTCGAGCACGTCATCGCCGGACCCGCCATTCAGCGTGTCGAGTCCGGCGCCGCCATACAGCGTGTCATTGCCGCCATTGCCGTTCAGGAAATTATTCGCGCTATTGCCGGTGATGGTGTCGTCACCGTCGCCGCCATCGGCATTCTCGATCAGATTGGTGTCGGTCGGGTCCGCGATATTGGCGACCTGATAGGTGATGGCGACATTGTCTGTATAGCCGAGCAGGCTGGAATAGGAGCCGGGCATGAGGTCGATGGTCTGCTTGCCGGCATAGCCCGAGGCGTCGATCGTATCATTGCCGCCACCGTCCCAGATGGTGAAGACAGGTTGCTTGTCGTCATCGAAGTTGAAGAAGTCCCAGCCGGCATTGGAATGAAAGCCGTAGGTGGTGTCGGTGTCGCGCGTATTCCAATTGACGCCGTATTTGGACTGGATCGTCGCGATGTCATCCAGCATCGGCGTCGAGGGGTTCAGGCCGCCATTGGTATCCAGATGCCATCCATCGGCGAAGTCGGGCCCGAAATAGGACATAATCGAATATTGCAGGGAGTCCTGCGCATAAACGGCGTCCGCCGCATAAGTCGGCTTCGTCTTGTCCGTGGCGTCGTAATTGCCGGGATGGGACAGGCCCAGCGCATGGCCGATTTCGTGCAGAAAGGTGGTGAAGCCGAAACTGCTGAGCGTCAGCGCGTTGCTGGCATTCGTGTTGCTATTCGCATTGATCAGCACGGTCGCTTGGGTGATCGGAAAATCCGGATAGCTGCCGAGGGAATCGACCTGCGGTCCAAGCGTTCCGCCTGTCACGCCGGACTCGGATGCGGGCATGTCACCGCTATAGGAAAAGGTGATATCCGCCTGGGATGGGTCGGTGACGGCGACAAGCTGGATATTGCCGATCAACTCGTCCCAGATCGCGAAAGCCTTCTGCGCGGCTGCGACTTCCGCATCCGTCATCGCCTCCCAGCCACTGTCGCTTTGCACCGGCACATTGGACGCGATGGCATAGGTGACGGTGGTGCCAATCGGCCAGGCCTTGAAGAAGGGCGAGGTTCCCCACGACGTCTGAAGCTGAAACTCGATCGCATCGAGATCGTAGCTGGGCTTCGCGACAAGTGTGGTGGCTGACATGGGCAGGCTCCGGTCCAGAGCCCGCACCGCACGGGCCTAGCCGCAGCAGATTCGGGATCCTGCCGTTTTATTCAGGACCACACGCTTTCGTGAGAATAAGGGCGGGTTCGCAGATCGCATCATGAGCTAGCGGCAACGCTTGCGTCTTATGGCCAAGGCAGGCCAAAGAGATTGCAGCGTATCGCGCCGAAAGAAGGTTGGGGTTTTGTCTGTCCGTCGAGCCTTCATTGGCGTCGTTACTGTTTTGGTTGTGGGATCGATTGGGGCAGGGGCCTTTTTCCTCAGCCGGATCGATCCGAACGACTATAAGCCCGAGATCCAGGCGGTTGTGCTCAAGGCCACCGGCCGCGCCCTGACGCTGGATGGGCCGCTCAGCGTCAGCCTGTCTCTCTGGCCGGTCATCACGGCCGAGAAGGTCCAGCTTGCCAACCTGCCCGGCGGATCCCGCTCCTATATGGTGCGGGTCAACCAGTTCCGCGCGCAGCTATCTCTGCCTGCCTTGCTGTGGCACCGGCTGGAGATTCTGAACCTCAGCCTGACCGGGCCGAATATCCTGTTCGAGGAAGTGGATCATCAGCCGAACTGGCTGTTTAAGGCCGCACAGCCGGCCGGTGCGTCCAATATGCCTGCGGCCGCCACACCTCCGGTCAAATCCTCTGGCGGTTTCAGTCTGCGCATTCGCGCGGTTCATATCGTCAATGGCATGATCACCTTCCGGCTGCCGGCTAAAACGACGGTCGTCGGCGTGAAGGCGCTGGACTACAGTCACAGTCAGGACGGCGGCCCGGTCAGCATCGCCTCCACCCTGGTCTATTCCGATTTCGCGCCCTTCACGGTCGCCGTTCATGGCACGCCCACGGGCGGCGTTTCCGCGCCCTGGAAAACACGGCTCGATTTCGCGGCTTTCGGCGCCACGGCCAAGGCGGCCGGCACGGCCAGCCTGGACGGCAGCTTCGATGCGACCGTGCAGGGACAGGCCCCGAAACTGGAAGCCTTGAACGCTTTGCTGCCGGCGCTGGGCCTGCCCGCGCTGCATGGTCTCGTTTTTTCCACCCATGTGACCAATGGGCCGGTGCGCGGCGACCTGCCCATTATCGGCCAGAGCAGCGTCCGTTTCGGCAGTGCCGATTTCACCAGCGTCATTCCCGGCCTGCAATTCGGCGCGGTCAGTCTGGCGGTCGATCATGCCGGCGGCACGGCGCAGGTAAAGGCCGCCGGACAATATCAGACGGAACCCTTCACGCTCGCCGCCAATCTCGGCATGCCGGCCGACCCGAATGCCGCCAACCGCCTTGCGCTGCATCTGACCGCCCAGGCTTTCGCGCAAAACCGCGCCGATCTGAAACTGGACGGCACACTGGCGCTCACAAGCCTGCGCTTCGCCGGGCTGGATGCCGCGACCGTCCTGCATATGCCCGCTTTGGCCAAGCTGCGCGCGCTCGTCTCGCCGGCTGTGCCGGACCTCACGAATATCACCTTCAGCGGCAATATCGCCTTGCCGGCGGCGCTGACGCAGATCGGCCTGACCAAAGCGACGCTCGCCACCAGTTCCGGCACGCTGGCGGGCAGTGCCACGATCGGTATCGGCCTGCCCGTGCGCGCGCAGGCACAGTTGCAGGCGCAACAACTGGATGTGGACGCGCTGATCAAGGCTTTCGGCCTGACATCGGATAGCGCGGCCAAGCCAGCGCCAGCGGCGGCCGCGTCGAATGGCCCGCTGATTTCGGACACAGCCTTGCCTTGGCCGCTGCTGCGCGGCCCCGATATCGATCTGCGGGCCGAGGTCGACCGGCTGACCTTCCTGCATCAGGCTTGGGATCATCTCAGCCTCGGCCTGCGCGTGAAGGATGGCCGCCTGACGCTCGATCCGCTGCGCCTGGGCGCGTCACCCGCGCTCGCCACCGTCACTTTGAATGCCGATGCGACCCCGGCCATACCGGCGGTGCAGTTTCGCTTGAGCGCGCCGGCATTGCCGCTGGCTTTCCTGACCGGGCGCCTGGGGCTGCCCGGGCCGGCGGCGGGCAATCTCGCACTCAATACGGTGGTGACCGCGCAAGGCAAAAGCCTGCATGCCATGGCCGGCACTTTGACCGGGTCGCTCTCCGCCCGCATGGGCGCCAGCAGCATCAGCAATGCGACGCTCAAGCTTCTGGCTCAGGCCTCGCTGGATGCGCTGCACATCACCGTGCCGGCCCAAGGGCAGACGGCCATCCGCTGCTTCGCGCTGGACGGCAGCTTCACCAAGGGCATCGCCAATTTCAAAACCATCGCGCTCGACAGCACCTATTTACAGATGGCGGGGGACGGGCAGGTGAATATGGGGGCCGAGACGATGGCGCTGAAGCTCCATCCCATGGCCCGCATCGTGGGGTCTTCGGTTGCGGTGCCGGTTATCGTGGATGGACCCTGGCGCACGGCCAAGGGCACGCTTCAGGCTTCCGTCCTGGATAAGGTGGGCCTGCTGCTGGACGGGCTGTTCGGCGGCGATACGGCCAAGGGCTGCGCCGCGCCGCCCGGTTCATCATGAGAGGCTGAGACGCGTCCTATGGGTCATCCTCCGATCCTGGCCAGCAAGTCGGCAACCCGCCGGCAGATGCTGGACTCCGCTGGTGTCGCGTTCGATGCGCACTCCGCCGACGTTGATGAGGCTGCGATCAAGGAAATCTGCCGCGCGGGCGGGCTGGATGCGCCAGCGACCGCTTTGAAACTGGCTGAGGCCAAGGCCGCCGCCATCGGCGCGCGCTTTCCGGGCCGCGTGGTGATCGGCGCCGATCAGATGTTGGATTGCGGCGGCGTCTGGTTCGACAAGCCGGCGGATATGGCCGCCGCCGCCGATCAACTCCGTCATCTGCGCGGGCGGATGCACGAACTGCCGACCGCTGTTGTCTGTTGGCGTGACGGCGTCGTGCTGTGGCGCCATGTGGAAACTCCGCGCCTGACGCTTCATGCTTTCACGGAAGCCGAGCTTGCATCCGTGCTGGCGGCGGAAGGGGATCGGCTGCTGGACAGCGTCGGTGCCTATCGGGTGGAAGGACCGGCCATCCGCCTGTTCCAGGCCATCGAAGGGGATTGGTTTTCCATCCTCGGCCTGCCGCTTCTGCCGCTGCTCGGGTTTCTGCGACGTCAGTGAGGCGCGGCCCGTCAGCCTTCGTAGACCCGCCCGTTCTCCATGCGCAGGACGCGATCGACATTGCGCAGGGCCTGAGACCGGTGCGTAATCAACAACGTCGTGCGGCCGCGCATCAGCGCCGCCAGCGCATCAAGCACGATCCGTTCGGATAGGGCGTCCAGGCCCTCCGTCGGCTCATCGAGAACAAGAATCGGGGCGTCCTTCAGGAAGGCGCGGGCAATGGCGATGCGGCGCGCCTGGCCGCCGGACAGCTGCGTGCCGACTTCGCCCACCATCGTCTCCAGCCCATCCGGCATGGCCTGCACTTCGTCCCAGATGCCGGCCTGGCGCAGGGCCGCCTGCATCTCGGCGTCAGTCGCATCCGGCTTGGCGAGGTGCAGATTCTCACGAATGCTGGTGTTGAACAGATGCGTCTGCTGCGCAATGACGGCGCAAAAGCCGCGCACCGTTTCGCCGCTCAGCTGGCGGATCGGCATACCGCCGATCTGCACGTCACCCTTTTCCCAGTCCCAGAAACGGAGGAGCAGATTGGCAAGACTGGTCTTGCCGGACCCGGTCGGGCCGACGATGCCGACGGAGGTGCCGGCCGGCACCGCCAGGGTGACGCCATCCAGGGCCCAGGGCGCATGCGGCGCATAACGCAGCCCGACATCGCGGAAGGCGATGTCGAAACGGACCGGCGGTGGCGCTTCCCGCACCGGTTCCTGCACGGCCGGCGCGGTATCGACGATTTCGAAAATACGTCGCGCGGCGGCCAAGGTTTCGCCCAGCGCACGATAGGCATTGGGCAACCCGCTGACGGCGTCGAAACTGGCCAGCACGAACAGCGTGACCATGGCGATATCCGGGCCGGACAGCAGCTTGGCGGTGGCCAGCGGAATGGCGCAGATCAGCGCCATCAGCATCGTGGCTTGCACGACGAACAGGCCGAGCCCGCCGGATGCCGCTTCCACCCGCGCCTGCTGGCGCTCGTGACCGATCAAAGCCTCGTAACCCGCTTCATGCTGCGCAGTCTGCCGGTCCAGCGCGCCGAAGACCCGCAACTCCTCAAAGCCACGGATGGTGTCGGCGATATCGGCGCGTAGCGCACCGCGCTGCGCGACGGCCGCCTGGCCGGGGCGGCGCGCGAGGCGGAAGGCGAGGACGGGCAGAGCCAGGCCCACGATCAGCAGGCCGAGCAGATCGGCCAGTGCCGCACCCATGCTGAAATAGGCCAGGAACACAACCATCAGCAGGGCGCAGACGGGCGCCACGATGCTCGGTGCCAGCACGCGCAGATAGAAATTGTCCAGACTGTCGATATCGGCGCGAATACGGCTGAGCAGATCGCCCGAGCGATGCATCTGCAACCGCGCCGGGGCCAGGGGTTCCAGATGCTGGTAGAACCAGACACGCAGGTCTGACAGCAGGCGGAAGGTCGCCTCATGCGTCGTCAGCCGTTCCAGATAGCGGCCGACAGTCCGGATGATGGCCAGCGCCCGGATGGCGGCGGCCGGCAGGAAATATTCCAGGTGCAGCAGGCCGAGCCCGGCCAGACCCATGGCCGCGATGAACCAGCCGGACAGCGCCAGCAGCCCGACATTGGTGAGCACGACGATAATGCCGAGCAGGATGCCCAAGGCCTGCCAATGCCAGTTGGTGCTCAGCAGTCCCAGAAGACGGCGCAGGTCTTTCATAGCGCGCCCTCATGATACAGCGCGCTCATCGCGGCATAATCGCTCTGCTGTTCCTTGAGGAACGCGGCCGTGCCGGATTCGACGATGCGGCCGTCGCGCATTACCAGAACACGGTCGGCGGCTTCCGCCGTCTCCAGCCGATGGGCAATCAGCAGCACGGTCGTCTCACGCGGCAGCGCCGCAATGGCATCGCGAATAAGGCCAGCGGTCGTCTGGTCAAGGCTCGCCTCGGCCTCGTCGAGGATCAGCAGATCGGCGGGCTTGAGCAGGGCGCGGGCCAAAGCGATGCGGCGGATTTCGCCGCCCGACAGGCCCTGGCCGCGCTCGCCGATGACGGTGTCATAGCCGTCCGGCAGGCGGGTGATGAAGTCATGCGCGGCGGCGGCACGCGAGGCGCGGAGGATCGCATCCTCGGTCGCGTCCGGCACGCCCAGGCGGATATTGTCGGCAATGGTGCCGGCAAACAGCGTCGGTCGCTGCGGCATCCAGGACATACGGGCGAACCAGTTTTCTGGGGCGATGTCGCGCAAGTCGGTGCCGTCCAGCGCAATGCGGCCGGCGTCAGGCTGCGCCAGTCCAAGAAGAAGCCGGGCGAGGGTGGACTTGCCCGAGCCGCTCGGCCCCACCAGAGCCACGCGTTCACCGCGCGTCAGCGTCAGGTCGATACCGGCAAGCGCCGGCTGCTCGGCGCGATAGGCGAAATGCACATCCTCGAAGCGGATGGTGCGGAAGATCGCAGGTGCCGCTGCCGTGCCGGGCGCCGTTTCCGGCTCCGGCGTTTCCAGCAGCGCCACGATCCGTTCGGAAGCCGCAATCGCATCCATGCGCGCATGATATTGCGTGCCCATGGCGCGCAGCGGGCGGAAGAATTCCGGCGCCAGCAGCAGCACGAAGAAGCCGGGCAGGAAATGCATCTGGCCGTAATAGAGGCGGAAGCCGATGAAGACGGCGACCATGGCGACGCCGAGGGTCGTGAAGAATTCCAGCACCAGCGATGACAGGAAGGCGACGCGCAGCACGCTCATGGTGCTCTGGCGATACTCGTCGGAAATGCGGCCGATGATCTCGGCCTCGTAGCGGCTGGCGCCGAACAGTTTCAGCGTCGTCAGCCCTTCGACGACATCGAAGAACTGCGCGCTCATCAGCGCCAATTTGCGCCACTGCGTCTGGTTCAGGCGTTCGGTGCCGCGGCCGATGACGATCATGAAGATGGGGATCAGCGGCGCGCCGACCAGCAGGATAATGCCGGAAACCCAATCGGCCGGGAAAACGGCGACCAGCAGGGCGATGGGCAGGAAGGCCGCGATCATCATCTGCGGCAGATAGGTAACGTAGTATTTGTCGAGCGTATCGACGCCTTCCACCAGCAGGCTGGCGAGGTCGCCGCTGCGCTCGCTGCCGATGAAGCCAGCGCCGAGGCGGGCGATTTTGGCGTGCAGCGTTTGCCGCAGGTCGCGCTTCACGCGGGCGCTGGCGGCAACCGCGCTGATCGTGCCGCCATGGCTCATCAGTGCGCGCAGGAAGAACAGTCCCACCAGCGGCCAAAGCAGCGGAAGGACGCTGGTCAGGCCGCGATGGGCGAAAATAACCCCGGTGACGGCTTTGGCCAGCAGCCAGGCTTCCGGAATGAGAAGCAGGCCGCTGAGCGCGCCGAGGGTGATAGCGGTATTGAGGGGGCGCCGGGCGATTTTCGCCCGGCGCTTGAGCCAGCCATTCAGCGTGCGAGTGACCGCGCGCGGCATGGGAGGCTTGTGGGTCGTCATGATCTTATCAAGCCGTCAGATGCCTGAAGGCGTCCTGTTCTCAGTGATAAGCTGCCAGCGCCGAGACGCGGGCCCGGAAGACCCAGATCTGATAGGCGTTGTACATCAGCATCACCGGGAAGAAGCCGCCCATGGCGAGGGTGAAGGTAAAGAGCGAAACCGCCGGGCTGGCGCCGCTATAGATGGTCCAGGTGCCGGGTACGAGCCAGGGATAGATGGTCCACATCATGGCACCCGCCATGATGGCGACCGCCGCGTTGAACCACAGGATGGCCGCGACATCGCGGTCATGATGGCTGGCCACCCGCATCTTATAGGCCGTGAAGATCACGACCAGCAGCACGATGCCCCAGATCCAGAAGTTACGGCCGAACCATTTCGAGGACGCCCAGGGGAAGATGGCGGCGGAGGCCACGACCGTGATGGCGACGGCGACCAGCGCCAGCCAGAAGATGGTTTTGGTCCAGTGCGCGGCCTGTTCGCGGATCGGCTCGCCATGTTCGAAACGGGCGCGGATGAACAGCGTCCCGGCGAGCGTCACGGCGATGACGGCGGCAACGCCCGTCCAGATGCTGAAGCCAGAGATGAAGCGGAAGGAACCGCCGACATAGGTCGGGATCACGCCCGGCGTATTCGTCAGCGGAAAGCCCTGCATCACCGCGCCCACCGCCATGCCGCCGAAGAAGGCGACGGCTAGGCTGGAGAAGCCGAAGCAGATATCCGAAAAGCGCTTCCAGGGCTCATCCGCCAGATGGCGGAATTCCAAAGCCAGCGCGCGGGTGATCATGCCCCAGAGGGCGAGGGCCAGCGGCACCATCAGATAGCTGAAGGCCGAGCCGTAGACGAAGGGGAAGGTGCCAAAGAGCACGCCGCCCGCGACAATCAGCCAGGTTTCGTTTGCGTCCCAGGTGCCGGCCATGGCCGACATGATGGCGCCACGCTCATGATGGCTGCGCACGAAAAGGGAGAAGACGCCGGCGCCGAGATCGGCGCCGTCGAGCAGGATGTACAGCAGCACGCTGAAGTCGAGTGCCAGCCACCAGGCGAAGGTGACGAGGGATTGGATATGGTTCAGCCCGTCCATGGTTCAGGCTCCCGTATGATGCGTGTGAATGTGGATCATGTCAGCGGTCGCCTCAGATCGGACGGACATAGGAGGGGGCTTCGTTTCGGCCGTGGCGCGGCTCCAACTCACCCAGATGCTGGTCACCGCCATGGGTGACGGGGCTGGTCATATCCGGACCCATGCGCATCACCTTGGCGAAGAAGAACCAGGTGCTGCCCCAGACGATCAGTTCGAAATAGATATAGCCGAGCAGCCAAAGGACGGCGGAGGTCAGGTCCATATGGCTGACGCCCTGTTCCGTCCGCATCATGCCATAGACAACCCAGGGCTGACGGCCGATTTCGCGTACCCACCAGCCGCACCAGATGCTGATATAGGGCAGGAAGCCGACCAGGATCGCGGCCCACAGGAAAAGGCGATTCTGAAAGATGCGGTTCACCGCGAAGCGGCCGCGCAGGATGAGGAAGGCGCCCCAGAAGGCGAAGAGCATGATGGCACCGCCGGCGGCGGCCATGATGCGGAAGGCATAGAAGGGGATCACGACCGGGGGCTGGTCGGCCTTCGGGAAGCTGTTCAGCCCTTCCACCTTGCCGTTCCAGGTATGGGTCTCCAGCAGGCTCAGCACATGCGGAATGCTGATCGACCAGGCCATGCCGTCACCCGCCGCATTCGGCCAGCCCACGACCTGCCAGCTGGTATCGACCGAGCCGTCCGGATTGTAGGTATTGTAATGGCCTTCCATGGCGGCCAGCGCCGCCGGCTGGTCATCGGCGACCACCAGGCCAAGCCCGTCGCCCAGATAGACCTGCAAGGGCGCGATGATGACGAGGGCAAGCACGGCCCATTTCAGTGGCCGCTGGAAGAGGTCGACATGCTTGCGCGTCAGCACGAACCAGGCCGCGACTGCGATGACGAAGCACAGCGCCAGTTCGATCGCCGCGAACAGCATATGCGGGAAGCCGAGCCAGACATCCGGGTTCAACAGGGCCGCGAACCAGTCCGTCACCTGGAAGATGCCGTTCTTGAACTCGACGCCGGTCGGCGTCTGCATCCAGGAATTAGCGTCCAGAATCCACATGGCCGAGAGGCAGGACGAAATCGCGACATTGGCGGTGGCAAACAGATGCATGCCACGGCTGATCTTGCCCCAGCCGAAAACCATCAGGCCGATAAAGCCCGCCTCATACATGAAGGCGGTGATGGTCTCGTAGCCCAGAACCTGGCCGAAGAAGGGGCCGGAGGCCTGGGAGAAGGGGCCGTAGAGAATGCCGAACGCCATTTCCATGGTGATGCCGGTCGCGACGCCGGCCGCGAAATTCACGATGAAGAGGCGGCCGAAGAAGCGCACCACCCGGTACCAATGCTCGTCATTGGTGGCGACCCAGCGCCATTCGGCGAAGAATAGCAGAACGGCCAGGCCGATGGTCAGCGGCGGATACAGGATATGCATGGTGGTGATCCATGCGAAGTCCAGCCGCGACAAGAATACGGACAATGCACTCGTCGACATCACTCACGCTCCGTAACGGAATTGGCTAGGCAGATCGTTTCCTGACCCGTTCGTTTTATGACCGAACTTGGGTTGCAAGGCATCTCTATTCCGTGCGTGGCCAAGCGCCAGGGGCGGGCGGATGACATTGGGGAGAGATGTGCACGGTCAGTCATAGAGGGCCGTAATTTCAGAAATTTCTGAAATTACGGTACTACTAAATTGATCTGTGTCAACGATTCTAGGGGATAGAAGGCATGCGGGGCCGCACGGCTGCGGACGGTCAGCCGATCAGCGCCGCCACGCTCTGCGCCGTCGCGGCCGAAAGGGTCCAGCCGAGATGGCCGTGGCCGGTATTGTAGAAAACGCGCGGATCACGCCCAGGCCCCACCAGCGGCATCATGTTCGGACGCATCGGGCGCAGCCCTGCCCAGGGAACCGCCTGGCGCGTGCTCATGCCCGGGAAATGCGTGCGGCACCATAAAATCAGCGGGTCAATGCGCGCCGCGCGGATATCCTTGTTCTCGCCATTGAACTCCGCCGTCCCGGCGACACGGAAGCGCGTATGCCCGAGGCGGCTGGTGACGATCTTGGCGCGGTCGTCCAGCAGGCTGACCCAGGGGGCGCGCGCCTGATCCGCCGGATCGGTCAGGTCGACGGTGATGGAATAGCCTTTGACCGGATAGATATTGACGCGGTCGCCCAATTGGGCTGCCAGGGCGCGCGAGCGCACGCCGCCGCAGATGACGATCTTGTCGAACAGGTCATGATCCAGGGCAGACTCCGTTGCGGATTCCGCGTCGCGGGACTGCACGTCGATGCCGGCACTGGTGGCGCGCACGGCCGTCACGTCGCGGCCGAAACGCAGGCTGGCGCCCTTGCGCGCGCAGGCGGCGGCCAGGCCGAAGGTGAATTTGTGGATATCGCCGGTAAAGTCCGATGGCGTGTACCAGCCGCCATAGATTTCGCCGTGCAGGCTCGGCTCGATGGCGCGGATTTCGGACGGCGTCACCGCCCGGCGTTCCAGCCCGCCCCGGGCCAGCAGGGCGGAGACGCGGCCCGCTGCCTCGAACTCGCCTTTCGATCCATAGAAATGGAGAATGCCGCGCTGTTCGCAGTTGAAGTCGATGCCCTCGGCTTCCGCCATGGCGATGAGATGGCGGCGCGCTGCGATGGCCAGCCGTACGGTCGCGACCGTATTCTCCTCATAGCGCGGAATATTGGCGACGAATTCGGCCATCCAGGAAAGTTTGTGCCAGGACGGGGCTGGGTTGAGCAGCAAGGGCGCGCCCGGCGTGAACATCCATTTGATGCCCTTGAGGACCGTCGCCCAGCTGTTCCAGACCTCCGCATTGGAGGCCGAAAGCTGGCCGCCATTGGCGAAGGACGTCTCCATCGCGGCATAGGGCTGACGGTCGAAGACGGTCACGGCATGGCCTTGGCCGAGAAGGGCATAGGCCGTGGTAATGCCGGTGACGCCGGCGCCGATGACGGCGACACGCGATGGGCGTGCGGTCGGGGGGAGATGTGCAGACATAGAGGCTCCGTGCCGCGACTGCGGCCTGAGCCCCCTCTGTCATTGGCCTGAGAGCATCGCTTCATCCAGTCACTGGAATGAAAGCTTACACCATCGGCGTGGGCTGAAGCCCACTTTTCAGAGTCGAAACCAGCAGCGGTCCTATTTACCTGAGAGTTTCCGGGGCGGTTGCTCCTTCGGTGCCACCCCTTTCGGGATGGGCTCTTCCGCTAGCGCCCTTATCCGCAGCTTGGCTTTTACGGTCAAGCATGATGACCAGGGACGCCGTTGCGGATGGCGCATTGCAGGCGCTACGGTGCGGACCAGTAGTCGCTGAGATCGATGCCGTTCTTGGCGCGGTCGAAGACGTCATCCGGCGCCGGCCCCTGGCGGGACAAAGACAGCAGATCCTGGTTGAGCGTCACGAAGGGGCGCATCCGCGCCTCATAGCGCTGGAAGGCGGCCTCTGCGTCGGTGGGCGTGCGCGCCAGTTCCTTGGCCAACACAAAGGCGCCGATAATGGCAAGGCTGGTACCCTGGCCGGTGAAGGGCGAGGGGCAATAGCCGGCATCCCCCACCAGGGCCACGCGCCCATTCGACCAGGACGGCATCTTGACCTGGGCGAGCGGACCGAACCAGAGGTCGGACGCTTCCGGCAGATGCTCCAGCAGGGCCGGAATCGGGCCGCCCAGATGGGCGGTGCGGCGCAGGATGATATCGCGCTGCGCTTCCGGGTCGCCGCGCGGGAATTCGTCCGGCATCAGGGCGAAGCCGAGATTGACGCGCAGATCCTCATTCGTCTGCGACGGGTAGATGACATAGCCCGAAGTCTCGTCCCGGAAGGACAGCTGCCAATCCGTCAGGCCCAGGATATTGGGAACCGTGTAGATGGCGAAGCCGACGCCGAGCGGCGCCAGCCAGCGGCCGTCGCTGTCGAAGGCGAGCCAGCGCACGTTCGACCGCAGGCCATCGGCCCCCACAACGATATCGAAGCGCCGGTCGGCCGCGCGGCGAAAACTGGCGAGGACGGCGGTATCGTCATCCTCCAGCTCCTCGATACTGTCGCCATAGAGGTATTCGACCTTGTCCTGGCTCGCTTCCACCAGAAGCCGGGACAGGTCATCGCGAAAGATTTCGACATCGCCGGAATCGAGCCGCCCGGCGCTGGCCGTGCGTTCCGTGGTGCGGGAGATTTCCTGGCCCTGCCTGTCCAGCACCGTCATGCCCTTGTGATGCGTGCGCAGTGCCATCACAGCCGGCAGCAGGCCCATGCGCTCGATCACGGTCAGCGCCGGACCGCGAATATCAATGGCCTGGCCGCCGGCGCGCATGCCCGGCGCCTTCTCAACCAGCGTCACCGACCAGCCGGCGCGGGCAAGCCAAAAGGCGAGGGTTGGGCCGGTGACGCTGGCGCCGGAAATCAGGGCAGAGGGCATGGCTTGGCACCTGGTCTTGTTGCGTTGTCGCAGAATGCCAGATTTGGGCGCCCGCTGGACAGTTGCAATCCCGGGGCAGCGGAACTGGGTCAACCATGGGCAGCGACCCAGAGGCCGGGCGTGAGGGCGGCTGACCCGCGTGCTGTTGTCCCGGCGGTTCCATGACGAAGTGAATGAAAGTTTCTCGGTTCTATTTTACAGAGGAGAATGGTGTGTCCGGAGGAGTTTCAACGTGATCAAAGCTGACCCGTATAACTGGCCCTATGATGGTGCGATGTCGCCGGCGGATACCGCGCTCATCATCATCGACATGCAGACGGATTTCTGCGGCAAGGGCGGCTATGTCGACAGCATGGGCTATGACATCGCCGAAACGCAGCGGCCGATTGCGCCGATCGCGGCCGTGCTGGCGGCCATGCGGGCAGGCGGCTATCACATCATCCATACGCGGGAAGGCCATCGGTCGGACCTGTCGGACCTGCCGGCCAATAAGCGCTGGCGGTCCCGCCAGATCGGCGCCGGCATCGGTGACCCGGGGCCGTGCGGCCGTATCCTGATCCGCGGCGAACCGGGTTGGGAGATCATCCCCGAACTCGCGCCCATCGCTGGCGAGCCGATCATCGACAAGCCCGGCAAGGGCAGTTTCTACGCAACCGATCTGGAACTGTTGCTGCGCGTGCGCGGCGTGCGTAATCTGATTCTGACCGGCATCACCACCGATGTCTGCGTCCATACCACGATGCGGGATGCCAATGATCGCGGCTTCGAATGCCTGCTGCTGGAAGATTGCTGTGCGGCCACGGATCGCGGCAATCATGACCATGCCGTCAAGATGATCAAGATGCAGGGCGGGGTTTTTGGCTCGGTCTCCAATTCCGCAGATTTCCTGGCAGGTCTCGGATGACCAATGCTTTAGGGCTCGAATCTGCCGGTCTCGCCGCGTCTTCGGCTGTCGCCGATCGATGACCGTGACGACGGATGTGTTGCTAATTGATATCGAATTCAGCGGGCTGGAACTGCGCAAGATCACGCTGCATATGATGCATGAGGCGCGGCTGGCTGGTGCGGCGATGAGGCTATGATTAGTCATCCCCGCGTAGGCGGGGATCTTCCTGGCCAAGGTGCCGACACGAAGCGGAGAAGATGCCCGCTTTCGCGGGCATGACGGCTGGAGGCGAGTCCAACTCAATCAAAATAATGCCTGTCCAAATCCTCCAGCAACCCGATCTCACGCGGCTGCCAGCCTAGCGTCTCGCGCGTCCATGCGCTGCTGGTCGGAATATCCATCTGCGCGAAGGGGGCGAACCAGGTGAAATGCGCGGCGACGGCTTCGCCGCTCAGGCTTTCCACCGGCAGGCCAAGCTTGCGTCCGATCAACGTTGCGATCTCCCGGAAGGGAACGCCGCGCTCATCCGTCGCATGATAGCGCGCGCCGGCCGTGCCTTTCTCCAGCGCCAGGCGATACAGCCGCGCCGCGTCCAGCCGATGTACGCCCGGCCAAAGATTGTCGCCCGCGCCGATATAGGCGGAAACACCCTTTTCCCGCGCCATGCCGATGATCATCGGCACGAAGCCGTGGTCACCCTTGTCATGGGTCGAGGGCGCCAGGCGCACCACCATGGCCCGCACACCCTGCTGGGCGAAGGTTGTAACCGCTTCTTCCGACACCGCACGCGGATGGCGGTGCGGCGCATCGCCGATCACCGTTGCCTCGGTGATCAGCGGCAGGCCTGAAAACAGGCCGATGCCGGAAGTGACGATCAGCGGCTTGCCGCTGCCGGCCAGCGCCGCGCCCATGGCGGTGACGACGCGGCCGTCGGTCACGCAATTCTCCAGAAATTTGGAAAAGTCGTGATTGAAGGCCAGGTGGGCGACGCCGTCCGTGCCGGCAGCGGCCTGCGCCATGCCCTCGGCATCGTCCAGACTGCCGCGAAAGACTTCGGCGCCCATGGCGGCCACCTTGGCCGCGCCCGCGTCGCTGCGTGCCATGCCCAGCACTTGATGGCCGGCGCCGATCAGTTCCTGCGTGACGGCGGACCCCACGAAGCCGCTGGCACCCGTGACGAAATAGCGCATGATCTTGCTCCCTGATCGTTTGCGTCAGCCTGGATAGACCTGGGCGCTGCATACGATCTATGCTGTGACGTCCGCATTATCTTCGCGATCGTCCAGATGGAGACCGAATGGACCCGCTATCCGATGTCCTGTCCCTGCTGCGGCCGCAGAATTACTTCTCGGCCGGCACCACGGCGTCGGGCGCCTGGTCGCTCGGCTTTCCGGATCAGGCCGGCACCATCAAATGCGGCGCCGTCGTCACCGGCGCCTGCTTTCTGGCGGTCGCAGGCGGAGGCTCGGTCTATCTGGAGGAGGGGGACGCTTTTCTGCTGCCGAGCGGGCGGGATTTTCGCCTCTGCACCGATCTGGCGCGCGCGCCCGTCAATGCGGTCGCGATGCTCAAGCGCCAGGGCCATCGCGCGGGCAAAGGCGGTATCGCGCATTTCGAGGGCGAGCCTGTGCCGGGGCAGGCCGTGGCCCCTGTGTCCCTGGTGTCCAGCCGCTTTACGCTGGCCGACAAGCACGGCCATCTGTTGCTGCGCGTTCTGCCGCCCATCGTACATATTCGCGGCGGCCGGCAGAGCGATCTGCGCTGGGCGGTGGAGCGGATGATGCGGGAATTGCGAGACCCGCAGCCCGGCGGTTTCCTCATCATCGAACATCTGGCGCATATGATTCTGGTGCAGGCCTTGCGGCAGCATATGCAGGATAGCCGATCCACCAGTATCGGCTGGCTTTTCGCGCTGACGGACCCGCAGATCGGCGCCGCCATGAGCGCGATGCACGAAGCGCCCGCCCAGCGCTGGACCTTGGCCACGCTGGCAGCGCAGGCCGGCATGTCACGGTCCAGCTTCGCCCAGAAATTCAAGGAGACGGTGGGCAGCGCACCGATGGATTACCTGACCCGCTGGCGGATGCTGCTGGCGGCGGAGCGGCTGGCGCAAAACGAGGATTCGGTGTCCGTTATTGCGCTGTCACTTGGCTATTCATCGGAAAGCGCCTTCAGCACCGCTTTTAAGCGCATCATGGGTGTATCGCCGCGCGACTATGGCCGTCAGCCGGATGCCTTTTCTATTCCGCCGCCGCAGCAGCTTCTGCCGGCGACGTGATGGTGAGCAGCCTACTGCCTGCAACGGGCTCATCCTGCATGAGCGCAGTTAACCAGCGACGGACGGGGCCATCGTAAAGGCGTGACAGGATCATGGCGCCTATCGCCGAGACGGCCAGCGCCATGGCCACGGCGGAGCCTGGATGGTGTTGGATCAGCGAGCGGGCTGCATGCAGGTTCTTGAATATTCTCATCACCGGCTGATGGATGAGATAAAAGGGATAGGATAGTTCCCCCAGCAGTTTCAGCGCAGGCGCGATGCGCGGCCCGGCTGCGGCGGTTCCGGTAATGACGATAAGCGGGATCACCAGAACGATGGCGACAAGATCGGTTTGCCAGTTGCCGAAAGGCGTGACGAGCAGCAGTGGCAGCGCCAGGAAAGCAGCCCAGGACCAGATCGCATGGCGGTCTTTGTAAAGACGCCAGTGCCAGATCATGACACCTGTCAGAAAGGGGAAGGCGACACGGGCGAAGCCGCCGAGAAAGGCAGAAGGGGATTGGTAGCCGAGGTCATCGATCGACCGGAAATGCCATGCGGTCAGGGCAAGAATCAGTCCGAATACAGCCAGTGTACCGGCATTTATAACACGCCGCCTGACCGTTCCGAACGCAAAAGCGATATTCGCCGCCAGCTCAAAAAACAGGGACCAAACCGAATTGTCGGTCGGATAGGCCTGAAGGCCGAATAACAGGCCGGCCGGAACCATTTCGATCGATAGAACGGAAATGATCAGCGCTATCGACAGTTGATGGCCGCCTTTAGCGACGCTGCCGGCGATATAGACAAGAGCGCCGAGCACGAGACCCGCAATGAGCAGAGGAGCCAGGCGAATGATTCGTCTACCAAGATAATTTGCCACCGGCATTCCGGCATCAAGCTTGTCTGCATAAGCATGGGCGATGACAAATCCGCTGAGGCAAAAGAAGAAGTCAACCGCCAGATGCGCATTGGGTAATATGGCCCGCGTCGGATCCAGAAGAAGATATCCATGCAAGACCGCGACAAAAATTGCCGCCACGCCGCGCATTCCATCCAGGTAAAGGAAATGGTTCGTTCGTTTTACGGTCATGTCGCAATGCTGAAGAAGGTTCAAAATATCATTATGATCTTTGAGAAAGATCGAAATCAGGGGAGACCGTTCAGTATTGATGCATCAATTACATGAATCACGAAAGCGCGTTCGGCAAAGGCTAGGTGGCGTCGTCCTAATGTTCAAGCAGTCATTTTCGATCGTTGCTTGTCCGTGATTGCGCCTTTGTCGTGATAAATGGCTGATTTCGTTCCGTCTTTTCTTGTTAATCGTTTTTTCGAGGCGATCTGATCGGCGGCATGATTAATTCGAAGTACATCCTTTCGGGTCATTGTGATTAATTTGGCTTACGCCCTGTGGGGGCGGGTGTAATCTGCCATGTGCGGTCTGGGACTTGTGGCCTCGGCTATTTGCCGCTTCAGATAACATGCAGAGAACAGGACAAGATCATGGACGCCGAACGCCCGCCGCTGCCGCCGTATCTGACCTTGGAGGATGCCGCCCGCAAGGCGCGCGGAGCCGAGGATGCCTGGAACAGCCGAGACCCGGCGCGGGTGGCATTGGCCTATACGCCGGACTGCCGCTGGCGCAATCGGGGTGAGTTCATCACCGGCCGCGCCGAGATCGAAACCTTCCTGACCCGCAAATGGAACAAAGAACTGGACTATCGGCTCATCAAGGAAGTCTGGGCCTATAGCGGCAATCGCATCGCCGTGCGCTTCGCCTATGAATGGCATGACGACAGCGGCAACTGGTTCCGCTCCTACGGCAATGAGAATTGGGAATTCGACGCGCGCGGACTGATGCAGCTGCGCATTGCCAGCATCAACGACCTGCCGATTGCCGAGAAAGCCCGCCTGTTCCATTGGCCGCTCGGCCGCCGGCCGGACGATCATCCGGGCCTGACCGACCTCGGTCTTTGACCGAGGTCGGATGGGTGCCATGCGGCTCGGGCGTTGATCCCGGCGGCGCATGACGCTTAGATGGGCGCCACATCAGGGCGGGTTCTATCCCCGCCATCGTAAGCGTTAACGTCAATCAACGCACGGACTAGGTGGCGAAAGCCATCCGGGGCCGTGCGACTGCATCCCTAGCAGCTGCCGGTTCCGTGCGACTGTAACAGAAGGATGTCGTGTATTGACCGAAGACAGCCACGCCCCCCAACCCGTCATCGAGCGGATGCGGCATGAGATTAAGCGCCGTGACCTGACCGTGTCCGCCATCACCCGGATAACGCCGCAGATGATCCGCGTGACGCTGACGGGCGAAAGCCTTGCAGATTTCTTCAGCGGCGCGCCGGACGATCACATCAAGGTCTTCCTACCGCAGGCAGAGGGTGAGCCCGCGCGGCGTGACTATACACCGCGCCATTACAGCCAGTCCGGACGCTCCCTGGTACTGGATTTCGTCGATCATGACGGTGGCCCGGCCTCCGATTGGGCGCGGGCGGCAAAGGTCGGCGATAGCCTGACGGTCGCCGGTCCGCGCGGCTCTGCCGCCATCGGTGGCGATATTCGTGGCTGGGTGCTGGTCGGTGACGAGACGGCGCTGCCCGCCATCGGCCGCCGGATTGAGGAGCTGACGCCGGGCATGCCCGTCACCAGCATCGTGGCGGTCACGGATACGGCGGAGGAGCAGCCGTTCGAGACCGCCGCAACGCTCGACGCGCGCTGGGTCTATCGGCCGCATGAGGCGGCGGCCGATGCCACGCCGCTATTGGAGGCCGTGAAGCGGCTCGACCTGCCGCCGCAGACTTTCGTCTGGGTCGCGGCCGAGGCCGGCGTCGCGCGGGCCATCCGGACTTATCTGCTGGAAGAACGCGGCCTGCCCAAAGCCTGGCTGAAGGCCAGCGGCTATTGGCTGAAGGGTGAGGCCGATGCGGCGATCAAGAATTTCGAGGAGGCCGGCTGACGCAGCAGGGTGAAGGTGTCAGAGGCGTAAGACTGTTCAAAGTCAGACACATTTCGTCACTGGCATTGTCACGGATTGCGGCGAAACTCCCCCGGCAAAGACGGGGGCTGGCTGATGCGCAGACTGGGTTTGATCGCCGTTTCGCTGCTGGGTCTTCTATGCGCCATGCCGAAGCCCGGCTGGGCGGATCAGAAATCCGACGATATCCAGACTTTGCTGCGCCTGACGCATCGTGATTTTGATGAGGTCACGATGCGCAATGCACGCGATGCCAGCATCCTGATGCAACGTTTCAAAGACAGGCACCCTGAACTGACCGCGACACAGATCAAGCAGATGAACGCGGTGACGCAGGATTTTTCCAAACGCTTCGTCACGTCGATCGAGAGCGAAACCAGTTCCTTTTACTATGAGCATTTGAGCGACGCGCATATCCGGGCGACCATCGCGTTTTTGCAGTCTCCGGACGGGCAAGCCTATATGCAGGCGACGCGAGACCTTCGCCGCGCGCTGATCGACAGCCTGCGGCAGCGGATGCCCGATCTGCTGCAAGGGCTGATCCAGCAATATGCCAATATCCTCAAAATTCATCCGGGCATGCCCTCGCTTGCTGCGCCACAAATAAAAACCTGACCGGCTGCTGCCTGGGATTTTGCAGGGGTCTGGCTGGCCGAGATTGGGTCCGCCAGACGATTGCCAGAATTATTTGACATCTGTTTTGAATGTTTGTTAGCGTTCCGCGACGCTGGTAGCGAAACGGAAACTGTGTCTGAAATGGCTGCCGTTTGATAATCGTGACTGTCGCGTGCGAATAAATAAGTAAAAAACGCATAGAATAAATAAAACGGCTTTGCAGAAAAACGGCGACCTGATCGCCGAAAAACAAAAAGGGAAGACCGGTGCGCAAAGAGATCATCACGCTCAATCGACGTGGTCTGTTGAAGGGGGCGAGTGCGCTTGGCGCGACGGCGGCGCTGTCCATGCCCCATATCGCCCGCGCGCAGGACAATCCGCTGCGCGGTAAATCGATCCATATGTCGATCCTCGGCATCGCCGGCTGGGTGCCGAGCCGCCTGGGCGTCGATCTGGCGCCGGACTTCGCCAAAATGGCGAAGGACAAATACGGCTATGACGTGACCTTTTCCTATGCCGAAGCGCCGTTCAGCCAGCTTTTTCAGAAGGCGGCCACCTCGCTCGCCACGCGCAGCCAGGAATACAATATCATCATTTCCGACAGCCAATGGCTGGGCGCGCTGGCGCAGCCGAAATGGATTCTGCCGCTTGATCCGGTGATCAAGAAGAATCCGGCGCTCGATGTCGAATGGTATGCGCCGGTCGTGGAGGCCGCCTATCAGATCTATCCCGATGGCACTAAGAAGCGCTGGGGCTTTCCGCAGGAAGGCGACACGATGGGCCTCTATATCCGCAAGGATCTTTTGGAAGCGCCGGGTGAGGCGGCGGCCTTCCAACAGAAATACGGCCGCAAGCTGCCCATGACCTGGGAAGATTTCGAGCAGCTCTCCTTCGATGATTTCGTCAAGCTCATCGCCTTCTTCAACCGGCCGGAAAAAGGCTATAACGGGTTCGGCGGTCAGTATTCGCGTGAATATGACTTTATCAGTTGTCCCTCGATGTCGGTCATGCGCAGCACCGGCGGCGATGTCTGGGATCCTTCGACCGGACAGATCGAGGGCATTTTCAATAGCAGCAGCAACGCGAAGGCCCTGAAGTCCTGGGTCGATCTTTTGAAATACCAGCCGCCGAGCGCCATCAATTACGGTATCGGCGAATTGATCGACGCTTTCGCGCAAGGGAAGGTGTTTTCGGCGATGCAGTGGTGCGCCGTCGGCCCCGCCATGATCCCGGACGCCCTGAAAGACAAGGTCATGGTCGTGCCGCCGCCGGGCTTCCCCGATAAAAGCGGCAAGCTTGTCCGCAACTACATCATTGGCGGCCAGCCTTGGGTGATCAACGCCTTCAACGACCCTGACCATATGCAGGTCGCGATCGACTTCATGGAATGGTGGTACCAGCCGGAAACCTCGCTGAGCTATGCGCAGCACGGCGGCAACCCTTGTGACAAGGCAACGCTGTCGCGGCCGGATTTCGATGCGATGCACCCCTGGTATCGCACCTATAAATACATGCTGAACTACAGCAGCGACTTCTGGCATGACCCGGCCTATGCCGAAATGCTGTCCACGCAGCAGGAGGCGATGACGGCCTACGCCACGGGGCAAATCAAAGACCCGCAGCACGCGCTGGATTATGCCGCCTGCCGTCAGCAGAAAATCCTGTTCGATGAAGGGGTCGCGACGAAGCAGCCGAGCGGCGCCTGCACCGGCATGCGGCTCTGATTAGGCGGGAACCGGCATGCGCTTAGCGTCCAAGGCATCGTCGCCGCCACGGCGGCGGCAGAGTTTTACGGAGTTTCTGGGGCGGCGGGAGGTGATGCCCTTCCTGCTGCTCGTGCCGGTTCTCATCTTTTTCATCATCTGGAATACGATCCCCACGCTCTGGCTGCTGGGGTTGAGTTTCTATCGATTTTCCCTGACCAGCGGCCGCCCGCCGATTTTCGCCGGCTTCTATAATTTTGACTCGATCCTAAATGATTCTGCGGTCTGGCTGGGCCTGAGCCGAACCTTTCTGTTCGTCATCCTGGCCGTCGGCATCGAGACTGTTCTGGGCCTGCTGCTGGGACTGCTGTTCTGGGGCAGCCAGAAGCTGCCGGGACGGCGCGTGGCGCTGACATTGCTGTTCACGCCCATGGTGCTGACGCCTGTGGCCTCCGGCACCTTCTGGCGGCTGATCTATGACCCGACCTTCGGCATTCTGGGCAGCATCTTTCGTGGCCTTGGCCTGCCCAGTCTTAATTTCCTGGGGGACGCGCATCTCGCCTTCGGGGCCGTGCTGCTGGTCGATATCTGGATGTGGACGCCCTTCATGGTGCTGATGACGCTGGCCGCACTCGCCAGCGTGCCGAAGGCCGAGTTGGAGGCAGCCGAGATTGACCAGCTGTCCTGGTGGCAGCGGCTGCGTCTGGTCATTCTCTACCACGGCAAATTCATCCTCATGCTGGGCATTCTGCTGCGCACGATCGACGCCTTCAAAACCATGGACCTGATCTACGACATGACCTTCGGCGGTCCCGGCTCCACCACGGAAGTGATCGCCATCACGCTCTATCGCCGCGCCTTCGAGGATTTCACCATGGGCTGGTCTTCCGCTCTGGCAGTGATCCTGCTGCTGATTTCAATTGCCTTCACGGCCACCTTCATTTTCGTGCTGCATTCGCGGGACCGGAAACAGGCCAGTCTCGCGGAGGAAGGCGCATGACCACCTGGCGGAGGCATCTGTATCACCTGCTGCTTTGGCTGATCGCGCTTGTCTTTTTTGCGCCCGTCGCCTGGATCATTCTGTCCAGCTTCAAGACGGCCAATCAGATTCTGGCCGTGCCGCCGGTCTGGATTTTTCGCCCGACGCTCGCGAATTACGTGCGCGTGCTGTCCGACCCCGGCATGGTCCATAGCTTCATCAACAGCATCGTCCTGTCCGTAACCTCCGTGCTGATTGCGGTGGCCGTTGCCTTCCTCGCGGCCTTCTCCTTCTCGCGCTTCAAGCCGCCGGGCACGAATTTCCTCATGTTCCTGCTGCTGTCCATCCGCATGCTGCCGGGTTCGGCCGCCATCCTGCCCGTCTATCTCATGTATGTCGGCTTCGGCTGGAAGGACAGTTACTGGGCGCTGATCCTGTTCTACGCCATGTTCTCCATCCCTTTTTCCGTCTGGATATTGAAGGGCTTCATCGATGGCGTCTCGCCGCGTTTCGACGAGACGGGCCGGGTGAACGGCGCCAGCTGGCTCAGCATCATCGCCAAACTGATCTTCCCGCAGGTTCTGCCGGGCGTCATCGCGGCGCTGATCTTCAACTTCATCTTCGTCTGGAACGAATTTCTGTTCGATTACATCATCGGCGGCCCGCATACGACGAATGTGCCGACGGCGCTGTCGACCGGGCTTTATTCCGGCGGCGGCGTCGACTGGACCTTCGTGTCCTGCGTCACCACGCTCTATATTCTGCCGCCCATCGTCATCGTCTATGTCTTTCAGCGCTATCTGCTGGTGGGCATGACCTTCGGCACCGTGCGCGGAGAGGTGTGATGGCGCGGCGTCCGATTGTGCCGAGGATCGAAGCGGCATTGCTATGCCTGCTGGGTCTGGGCTTCCTGATGGTGCTCCAGACCTGGTTTTTCCCGGTCTATCATTTCGGCCTTCTGCTCGTCATCGGCGTGACGCTGCTGAATATCGCGGTCGGCAATTTGCCGCGCGGCGCGGGGCCATTGCGGGCGCTGCTGATGACGCTTCTGCTGCTGGCCATTGTCGCCGCTGTCGTCGTCATCGGCATCCTGCTCGTGCCCACGCTCGCCCAACTCGGTCAAGGTGAATGAGCGCTATTCTGTTCGAGGCCGTCGCGAAAAGCTATCGCGCCCGTCCTGCCATCCGCGATCTGACTTTGGAGATTGCGGATCAAAGCCTGACCGTTTTCTGCGGGCCGCCGGCTGCGGGCAAATCCGTTTTGTTCCGCCTGCTCGTGGGTCTGGAGCAGCCCGATCGTGGCCGTATCCTGATCGACGGACGGGATATCGCGGCGGATAGCGCCGCCGACCGCCGCATCGGTTATGTGCCGCAATCCTTCGCGCTCTTTCCGCATATGAGCGTCTACGCCAATATTGCCTATCCCTTGCGGCAGCAGGGCGTGGCGGCGGCGGAGATTGACCGCCGGGTCGGGCAGGCGGCCGAGATTCTGCGCATCAAGCCCTTGCTGCAAAAGAAGCCCAGCCAGCTTTCAGGCGGTGAGAAGCAGCGCGCGGCGATTGCTCGTGGCACGTTGAAGGACGCGCGCATTTTCATTCTGGATGACCCGCTGGTCGGGCTCGATTTCAAGCTGCGTGAGAGTCTGATGGAGGATCTGAAGGACATGCGCGCGACGCTCGGCGCGACCTTCCTCTATGCGACCTCGGATTCCCTGGAAGCGCTGACCATGGCGGAGCAGCTTGTGGTGATGGATCAAGGCGGCGTGGTCGAGGCGGGACCGGTGGAGCGTCTCTATCATCAGCCCGCCATGCTGCGTTCGGCTGCGCTGATCGGTTTTCCGCGCTGCAATCTGATCCAGGGCGAGGTGACACGTGGGGTCTGCCAGACGCCGCTTGGCGGTTTTGCAACCGGCGCGCCCGATGGGGACGTGACGGCGGCGATCCGGCCGGAGCATATTGTCTATGCGCCGCAGGACGTGCGCGCCCTGCCGGGCCGCGTGACGCTGATGGAAAACCTCGGCGCGGAATGCGTGGTCTATGCCGAATACGAGGGTGTCGCTGTCGTCAGCGTGCCGGAATCGGACCGCGTGGCAAACCTGGATGTTGGCAGCGCTTATCCTTTCCTGGTCGATCAGGCGGGTATCGCCATTTTCGACCGGCAAAGCGGCCACCGCATCGGGGAAGCCCAGCATGGTTGACATTACCCTGGACGGGCTGACGCGCAGCTTCGGCGGCATGACCGCCGTCAATAATATCAGCGAAACCTTTCCGGAAGGCAGCGTCACCTGCCTGCTTGGTCCCTCCGGCTGCGGCAAGACGACGCTCATGCGCATGATCGCCGGGCTGGAAACGCCGTCGCGCGGGCGCATTCTGTTCGGCGGGCGGGATGTGACGGCGCTGACCCCACGGCAGCGCAATGTCGCGATGGTGTTTCAATATCCCGTCATGTACCGCACGCTGACGGTGGAGGAGAATATCGCCCTGCCGCTGGGGCGGGATCGCGGACTATCGGCCGCCGACAGGCAGCGCCGGGTTGAAGAAGTGCTGGACGTTCTGCAACTGCGCAAGCTCCGGCGCGGCCGGATGGCGGAGCTCGATATCGGCACGCGCCAGCGCGTCGCGGTCGGCCGCTCCATAGCGCGGCGTTGCGACGTCATCCTGTTCGACGAACCGACGACCAATGTGGAAGTTCATGCGAAGCTGGAACTGATCCGCGCCTTCAAGCAGTTCCGGCAGCAATTGCGGCAGACGATCATCTATGTGACGCATGACCAGACGGAAGCGATGACGCTCGCGGATCAGATCGCGCTGATGCAGGCGGGTGTCATTTCGCAATGCGCGCCGCCGCGCGCGCTGTACGAAAAGCCGGACAGCGAATTCGGCGGCTGGTTTCTGGGCAATCCCGGCATGAACTTCATCAGCGGTCGCGTGGTCGGGACCGGAATGCAATTCGATATTCTGCCCGAGCCCATCAGCATGCCCGATGCGGGCGCGGATATCCGGCTCGGCATCCGTCCGGAACGCATTCGGGTCGCGCTGCCCGGGACGCCGGGCACGCTGCCGGCGCGGATCGAACGCCGCTTCATCACCATCGGCGGGCAATATCTTCTCACCTTGCGGATCGGGGCGACCGTGCTGCGGGCCAGGGTCGACGGCGCGCTCGGCCGCATCCTGGGCAATGAGGCGGGAATTGACTGCCCGATGCAGCATCTCGCCTTTTTCCGCAACGGAACGGTGATGGCGCGTCCCCCGTCGCCTTAACGGCTCTGCCCCGTCCGCGTTCCAGCCCCGCCGCCAAAACCCTGGCTTTGTGGAACGGGCGCGGGCTAGGCTTCCTGTCAAGGCGCGAAAAGCGCTGCCAAGAAACGGGATAGGGAATGCCATGTCTGATCAGGACAAGACGGCCACACGCCTCAGTTCTCTGGCGGAAGCGGCGCTCGAACTCCATGCCAGCGGCCGGCCGGGCAAGCTGGAAACCCGGATTTCCAAATCACTGACGACGGCGCGCGACCTCAGCCTCGCCTATTCGCCCGGTGTCGCCGCGCCCTGCCTGGAAATCGAAAAAGACCCAGAACTTGCCTATAGCTATACCACGCGCGGCAATATGGTGGCCGTCATCTCCAACGGCACCGCTGTCCTGGGGCTGGGCAATATCGGCGCGCTGGCCTCCAAGCCGGTGATGGAAGGCAAGGTCGCGCTGTTCAAGCGCTTTGCCGATGTCGACGGCATCGACCTTGAAGTCTTCACCGAGGATGTCGAGGAATTCATCAATTGCGTGCGGCTTCTGGGTCCGTCCTTCGGCGGCATCAACCTGGAAGATATCAAGGCGCCGGAATGCTTTGTCATCGAAACGCGCCTGCGCGAGTTGATGGATATTCCCGTTTTCCATGACGATCAGCATGGCACCGCCATCGTGGCCGCCGCTGCGCTCATCAACGCCTGTTACCTCACGAAGCGTGATCTGGCGGATGTGAAGCTGGTCGTGAACGGGGCAGGGGCCGCCGGCATCGCCTGTATCGACCTGCTTCTGACGCTTGGCATGCGGCGGGAGAATATCCTGGCCTGCGACACCAAGGGCGTCATCCATCGTGGCCGCACCGACCTCAATCAATGGAAATCCGCCCATGCGGTGGAGACCGGCTTGCGCACGCTGCAAGAGGCGGTCAAAGGCGCTGATGTCTTTCTTGGCTTGTCCGCCAAAGGCGCGCTGACGCAGGACATGGTGCGCGGCATGGCGCCGCGCCCGATCATCCTTGCACTCGCCAATCCCGACCCCGAGATCACGCCCGAGGAAGCCCGCGCCGCCTCGCCGGACGCCATCATCGCCACGGGCCGTTCGGATTATCCCAATCAGGTCAATAATGTTCTGGGATTTCCCTATATCTTCCGGGGCGCGCTGGATGTTCGGGCGCGCACCATCAATGAGGCGATGAAGGCCGCCGCCGCCCAGGCTCTGGCCGAACTCGCGCGGGAGGATGTGCCGGATGAGGTGCACCGCGCCGCCGCCCGCCAGCTTCGCTTCGGCCCCGACTACATCATTCCCAATGCCTTCGATCCGCGCCTGATCACGCGCATTCCGCTGGCCGTCGCGGAAGCGGCGGTCGAAAGCGGCGTCGCGCGGCGAAAACTGCCGGAGGTGAAGCTCTATCGTCGCGCCCTGGCGGCCCGTCTCGATACGGCCGTGAATATCCTCGACCTCATCACCGAAGGCGTGCGCGACCAGCCCCGTCGCATCGTCTTCGCCGAAGGCGAGAATGAAACGATGGTCCGCGCCGCCGCGCAATATCACAAGGAAGGCTTCGGCACGCCGATCCTGATCGGCAATGAGGATCGCGTGCGCGCGGCCTTCGCGCGGCTGGAACTGCCGCTGCACGGCGGTATCGAAATCCGCAACGCGCGACTGGCGGCGCTCGACGATCACAAGAAGAACGAGCGCTATTCGGAATTTCTGTATGGACGCTTGCAGCGGCGCGGCTATCTGCTGCGCGACGTGCAGCGCCTCGTCAATCAGGATCGCAACGTCTTCGCCGCTTGCGCCGTCGCCATGGGCGACGCCGACGGCATGGTGACGGGCCTCACCCGCGCGCCGGCTCAGGCTCTGGAAGCAATTCGGTTGGCCATAGACCCCAAACCCGGCCGCATTCCCTTCGGCCTCTCCATGGTCGTCTCGTCCCACCAGACGCTGCTGGTGGCCGATACGCTGATCAATATGAAACCCTCCTCGGCGGAACTGGCGATGATCGCGCGGGCTTCGGCGCATCGCATGCGGGCGCTGGGGCAAAGCCCGCGTGTTGCCTTCTGCGCCTCCTCCACCTTCGGCCAGCCGCAGGCAGGGGCGGGCAGCCGGGTGGCGGATGCCGTGCGCATTCTGGAAGCGGAAGGCGCTGACTTCGAGTTCGACGGGGAAATGACGCCGGAAGTCGCCCTCGATGCGCGGCTGCGGGCCGGCTATCCTTTCACGCGCCTGACCGACAATGCCAATGTCCTGGTCATGCCGGGGCTGGACGCTGCCCAGATTGCGACTCAGATGGTGGCGCGTCTGGGGGAGGCGCGGGTCATCGGCCCGGTTCTCACGGGCCTCGCCCATGCCGTGCAGGTGGTGCCGATGGATGCGAAGGTCTCGGACCTCGTCATCTTCGCCTGTCTCGCGGCGGCCTCCGCCGCCGGGTAGCAGGTTGGCGCGGCGGCGCAAGCACTGACGTGAGATAGTTAGATAGCTATCATACCGTCCCGGCCGCTTGCGCGGGAGGTGGAACAGGCGCGACACTTTCCGTAATTACGGAGAGATCCATTATGACGAAACAGCTTCACCTGGGCGCCTTCATGCGCCCGGTCGGCATTCACACGGGCTGGTGGCGCTATCCCAGCGCCTATGCGGACGCCAATTTCAACCTCAAGCATCTGGTCGAGTTCATCCAGACGCTGGAGCGCGGACGCTTCGACGCCTTCTTCATGGCCGACCATCTGGCCGTGCTGAATATGTCGATCGATGCGCTGAAACGTAGCGGAACGGTCACATCCTTCGAACCGCTGACCTTGCTCTCGGCGCTGGCCATGGTGACGGAGCGGATCGGGCTGATCGCCACGGCGTCGACCACCTTTGACGAGCCTTTCCATATCGCACGGCGCTTCGCCTCCATCGACCATATCAGCAATGGCCGCGCGGGCTGGAATATCGTCACCACCTCCAACCCCGATGCCGCGCTCAATTTCGGGCGCGACGACATGATGGAGCATGACGCGCGTTATGACCGTGCGCGGGAATTCTATGATGTCGTCACCGGACTTTGGGACAGCTGGGCGGATGACGCCTGGATCAGGGACAAGGAGAGCGGCATCTTCTTCGATACCGACAAGATGCATGTGCTGGGCCATAAGGGCGAGCATCTGTCGGTGCGCGGCCCGCTGAATATCGCACGTCCCGTGCAGGGCTGGCCGGTGATCGTGCAGGCCGGGGCCTCGGAAGCCGGGCGGCAATTGGCGGCGGAGACGGCCGAGGTCATTTTCGGCTCCGCCCGTACCATCGAGGACGGCAAGCGCTTCTACGCGGACGTGAAAGGCCGCATGAAGGCCATCGGCCGTGACCCGGACGGGCTGAAGATCCTGCCCGGCGTGCTGGTCGTCGCCGGCCGCACGACGGAGGAAGCCCGCGCCAAGCTGGCGCTGCTCGACAGCCTGGTCCATCCGGAAAGCAGCCTGCCCAATCTGTCCATGCGCCTCGGCGTCGATGCCTCCAAATTCGATCTCGATGCGCCCTTGCCCGAGATTCCCGAAACCAATGCGAGCCAGAGCGGGCGGGCGACGCTGGTGGAGATGGCGCGGCGCGACAATCTGACCGTGCGGCAACTGGCGCAATTCGTCGGCGGTTTCGGCGGCTTGCAGATGGTCGGCACACCGGTTGAAATCGCCGATCAGATGCAGGCCTGGCTGGAGCAGGAGGCCAGCGACGGCTTCAATATCATGTTCCATTCGGTGCCCGAGGGGCTGAACGATTTCGTCGATACGGTGGTGCCGGAATTGCAGCGCCGGGGCATTTTCCGCCGCGACTACGAAGGCACCACCCTGCGGGACCATCTGGGGCTGAAACGGCCGGAGAACCGGTTTTTCGCCGAACAGGCCCAAGCGGCCGAATAGGCAGCGCCGATCTGACGGCGGTCTGCCGGCGGTTATGCCGGCCTGCCGCCGCGAGGCTTGACTGCAAGTCGCAGGCCTGACTTATCGGCTGAGTTCGTTAAGTTGCAGTTCTAGCCTTGGGTCGGAGATAGCATCCCTATGCGCCCGCATGATGAGCGCCGTCTTGCCACGTTGAAGACCTATGAACCGGCCGAAATCGGCCGCGATCATGGGCTAGATGCGCTGTGCAATCTTGTTCGCATGACGTTTGACGTGCCTATGGCGGCCGTCACGCTGGTGGATGACCGGTTCACCCACCATGTCGGCCTGTCCGGCATGGAGCTGGACAGGCTGCCGAACGAACAAACTTTCTGTTCACGAACAATTGAGCAGACTATGCCGATGATGATTCCGGATGCGACCCAGGACACCCGCTTCGCGGAAAACCCCTTCGTCGTGAATGATCCCGGGGTGCGCTACTATGTCGGTGCGCCCTTGATCGCGCCGGACGGGTCGACGCTGGGGGCCATCTGCGGCATCGACACGCGGCCGCGCGTGCATTCCGAGGATGCCGTTCTCAAACTGGCCTCGCTTGCCAGTACCGCGGTCGAGATTTTGGAATTGCGGCGGCGCATGAGCGAAGTGCGCACCATGGCGCTGACCGACCCCCTGACCGGCATTGCCAATCGCGCCGGAATCGAGATGGAGATCGAAAAGGCCATCGCCCTGCTGGAACGGCATGGCGTGCCCTTCGGCATCGTCTATTTCGACGTCGATCACTTCAAAAGCGTGAATGACAGCTACGGCCACGAGGCCGGCGACAAGCTGCTGCGCTTGATCGGTCAATCTCTCTCCGGCCGCACAAGGCGGGAGGAATCGAGCGGGCGCCTGGGTGGCGACGAATTCCTGGTCGTTCTTCTGGGTGCAAGTCTGAATGAGGCCCGCACGGCCGCCGAGCGGATCAAGGAAGTGCTGGACCGCGCTGTCAAGAATGACAGTTTCCGCGTGAGCTTTTCCATGGGCGTCACGACCTTCACAAAGGCGCCGTCCACCGTCGCGGCCGCATTGAGCGCGGCCGACAGCCTGCTTTATGTCGCGAAACGCGCGGGCAAGAACCAGATCGTCGCGAACGAGGGCGGCTGATCGTTTTTTGCGCCTGTCGCACGCGCGGGCGTATCTTCCGCCGCCCGCGATTGTCTGGCAGGGCTGGGGGATGGATCTAACCCAGCGGCCCGGCACCGCCGCGACCGCAAAAACGGAGTATCGACGATGGCAGACGAATTCATGACCATGCATCCGGGCCTGAGCTACCGCGATGAAGTGGTGGGTGAGGGCGCGCAGCCGGTGCAGGGCAAAAAGGTCACGGTCCATTACACCGGCTGGCTGGATAATGACGGCGTCCAGGGCAAGAAGTTCGACAGTTCGCGCGACCGTGGCCAGCCCTTCGAGTTCACGCTGGGCGTGCAGCAGGTCATTTCCGGCTGGGATCTGGGTGTGGCCAGCATGCGCGTCGGCGGTCGTCGCACCCTGCGTCTGGCCCCGCAGCACGGCTATGGCGCGCGCGGCGCCGGCGGCGTCATCCCGCCGAATGCGACGCTGCTCTTCGACGTCGAGCTGCTCGGCGTCGGCTAAATTTGCAGGATTTTCACGGAAGCAACGTCATCCCCGTGCTTGTCACGGGGATCTTCCCTCGGGGCATCTCAGCAAGAATATCCCGGCTCAGGGCGCAGCCGGCAAGGCTGGGATGACGCATTGAGGTCCGCCGCAGAAGATACCCGCTTTCGCGGGTATGACGCTGTTTCAATCAAAAGCTGACAGACGCTAGTCGCCGACGGCTTCGGCCAGGGTTCGGGACAGATGATCGATTGAATAGGGTTTGTGGATCAGCGGAAATCCATGACTGCCGTGCTGCGCCAGGACATGGCTATAGCCGGATGTCAGAACCACCGGCAGATCGGGGTAAAGGCGCCGAATTTCCTGCGCCAGTTCGATGCCGCTCATGCCCGGCATCACGACATCGGAAAAGACGACGTGAAAGCGTTTGGAGTTTTTTGACAGCTCCATCAAGGCTTCTTCGGCATTGACGGCAAGAATAGGCAGATAGCCGATTTCGACCAGGGCCTGTGTCGCGAAGCCGCCGACATCGGCGTTGTCTTCAACCAGCAGCACGCAGGTATTGTGATCGCTGGGAAGACCATCCGATTGCGTCAGTGACTTTGTTTTTCCTGTCGGTGCCGCAACCCTGGGCAGATACAGCGTGAAGGTCGTGCCGACGCCCACTTCGCTGGTCACGGTCACTTCGCCCCCGGATTGCTTGGCGAAGCCGAAGACCTGCGACAGGCCAAGCCCGGTGCCTTTGCCAATCTCCTTCGTCGTGAAGAAAGGCTCGAAAATACGTTCGAGCTTGTCGGCCTCTATGCCGCTGCCCGTGTCGCTCAGCGATATGGCGACGAATGCGCCGCTGACGGCCGCGTGAGAGCGGATGGCGGGCTTTTCGTCCACCGCCTGCACGGCCAGCGTAATCTTGCCGTCGCCGTCCATCGCGTCCCGTGCGTTTGCCGCGATGTTCACCAAGGCCGTGTCGAACTGAGTCGGGTCCGCGTTGACGAAGCATCCATGCGCGGGCAGTTCGGTCACGAAGCTGACGCGTGATCCGATCAGCGTCCGCATCATGTCCGATATCGCCTGCACACCGTCGCTGGCAGAAAACACTTCGGGCTTGAGGGCCTGCCGGCGTGCGAAGGCCAGCAACTGGCTGGTCAGGCGCGCGGCGCGATCCGCCGTATCGGCAATGGCGTCCACGTAACGGCCGCGCCGCTCCTCGGGCAAATTGGGCCGCTTGAGCAGATCGACCGAGGTCTTGATGACGGTCAGCAGATTGTTGAAGTCATGCGCGACGCCGCCGGTCAGTTGCCCAATCGCCTCCAATTTTTGCGACTGGCGCAGAACCTCTTCCATCTGGCGTTGATTGGTCGTCTCCACGCCCACGCCGGTGCGGCGTATCGGCCGGCCCTGATCGTCGTGATAGGTATGGCCGCGCGACAGCACCCAGCGCACCGAACCATCAGGATGGCACAGCCGATATTCCAATTCGAGGTCACCCGCCCGCGTGAGCCCTCCGGCCATCGTCGTCGCCAGCGCCTTGCGGTCATCGGGATGAACATTGGCCAGGAATTCCGTCCGGGGTATGCCGCCCGGCCCGCGCGCGGGATCCAGGCCATAGACCTCGGCAATGGCGGCATCATAGGAAAACTGGTCACTGGCTGCGTCATAGGTCCAGACGCCGACGCCGCCAACAGCCGCCAAGGCAAGCCGCGCGAAATCCTGGGCGTCACTTAGCGTCGCTTCGCGTGCGCGTTCCTCGGTCACGTCTCGCGCGGAACAGAACAGACGCTCGCCGCTTCGGATGCCCGTCCAGGAAAAGATGCGATAATCGCCGGAAGAATTGCGATAGCGGTTTTCGAAAGCCTGGGGGACGCGGCCGCGCAGAAGCTGTCGTAGCGCCTTGCGCGTCTGGTCGCGATCGTCGGGGTGCTCAAGCCACTCCAACGTGCGTCCAACAAGATCGCTTTCCCCGAAACCCAGTGTCTTGCTCCAGGCCGGGTTGACGCTCAGAACTTTGCCTTTTCGGTCAGCGATACAGAACAGATCCTGGCTGACATGCCAAAGCTGGCTTTGGTCGCGCACATGGCCGGCGACCTCGCGTTCCAGAGACCGGTTGGCGCTTTGCAGGGCATGTGCAGCAACGTCGCGGCGCTGGTCGGCTGTCACGCCGGCGGTCGTTTCCAGCACCGAGCAGAACAGGCCGGCCACCATGCCCAGGTCGTCACGCAAAGGGGTGTAGGAAAAGGTAAAATAGGCCAGCTCGATTCCCGCGCCACGATCGACGTGCAGCGGAAGATCACGGGTCATGATGGGCTTGCCGGCCAGGGCCTGGTCCACCAGAGGGCCGACATCCGGCCAGATTTCCGCCCAGACATCGGTCAGCCGCGCTGCGAAAGCCTGCGGATGTTTGCCACCCAGCATGGGCGCGTAGCTGTCGTTGTAGAGAAGGGTGAGGTCAGGGCCCCAGGCCAGCCAGGTCGGGCCGATGCTGTCCAGCATCAGGGAAACGGCCGTCCGCAGCGATTGCGACCATGTGCGCGGTTCGCCAAAAGGTGAACTGACCCAGTCGTGAGAGCGTATCATCGCACCCATCGCGCCGCCGCCGATGGGAAAGGAACTAATGTCAGACAATCTGAGCTTACCTTCGGCGAACCACGGGCATTTCCTGGCTCTCACTGCGCGCCAATTCTGGCGCGGTCGGGACGGAAATGGTGATCCTCCGACGGTTAGCCATGGTCCAGGACTATCATTCTGGACGTTTGCCTTACAAGTTCGCCCAAAGGGGCGCTTTCCTCCCGGCACCTAAGCCGCAGGGAGGAAAGCGCTGGCCCGTCAGGGGGCCGGGCTGCCGTAGATCTGGAACAGAGCGTTGATCTTCTCTTCCAGCTCCGGCGTGATGGTCACAGCCTCGGAATCCAGCGCGACCTTGAGCTGGTCCATCGTCGTGGCGCCGATGATGTTTGACGTCACGAAAGGCCGCGTCGTCACGAAGGCCAGCGCCAGCGTCGTGATATCCATGCCGAATTCGGCGGCGAGCGCCATATAGGCGTCGATCGCCTCTTCCACGCCCGGCTTCTCATAACGCTGGCCGCGCTCGAAGAGCGTCGTGCGGGCGCCGGCTGGACGCGCGCCCTTCTGATACTTGCCCGTCAGATAGCCCTGGCCGAGCGGCGAATAGGCCAGCAGGCTCACCTGTTCCCGCATGGTGATTTCGGCAAGGCCGGTCTCATAGGTGCGGTTGACGAGGTTATAGGCGTTCTGGATGGAGGCGACGCGCGGGCCCTTGCCGGCATCGGCTTCGGTCACGAATTTCATCGTGCCCCAGGCGGTCTCGTTCGACAGGCCGATATGGCGGATCTTGCCCTGCGTCACCATGTCCTGCAACACGCCCAGCGTTTCCTCGACCGGCACTTCGTCCGACCAGTCCTGTTTCTGGAACGTATTGCCGCCGGCACCGAAGGTCTGCATGTGCCGATCCGGCCAATGCAGCTGATAGAGGTCGATATAGTCGGTTTGCAGGCGCTTCAGCGAGGCTTCCACGGCCAGCGTGATATGCTCGCGATTCAGCCGCGCCGGGGCGTCGCCCGGGCGCAGGCAGCTGGTATTGCCGCGTCCGGCCGCCTTGGAGGCCAGGATGACCTTGTCGCGGTTGCCGCGCGATGCGAACCACGTGCCGATAATGCGCTCGGTGGAGCCCGTCGTCTCACGCTTCGGCGGGATGGAGTAGAGTTCGGCGGTGTCGAAGAAATTGATGCCGCGATCCAGCGCATAATCCATCTGCGCATGGCCTTCGGACTCGGTATTCTGTTGGCCCCAGGTCATGGTGCCCAGGCAAATGGCCGACACACGCAAATCGGTGCGGCCCAGCAAGCGGTATTCCGCCACAGGTCTATCCTCAAATGTTTTGGCTAACAGACGCAGAAAAGCCCGGCACCAGACGGCGCCGGGCTTGAGAAGCAGACTAAAGGGTCAGGCGGAGGCGGAGAAGCCCTCGGCCCGCAGGTCGACGGTAATGGCGGCCAGCGCCTTTTCCACGCCGTCCAGCACTTCGTCGAGTTCGGGCTTGGTGATGATCAAAGGCGGGCTGAAGGCCAGGCCGTCACCCGGCAGCGGCCGGCCAATGATGCCGAAGCCTTCCAGATGCTTGGCCGTGCGCGCGCCGACTTTCCGGCCCGCGTCGAAATTCTGATGGGTCGTCTTGTTTTCCACCAGTTCAAGTGCTGCGATCAGGCCGGTGCCGCGCACTTCGCCCACCAGCGGATGGTCGGTAAAGCGGCGGCGCAGCTCGGATTGCAGATAGGGACCGACCTCCGCGATGTGATCGAGGATATTCGTCTCGTCATAGATTTTCAGCGTCTCCACCGCGACGGCGGCCGCCACCGGATGGCCGGAATAGGTGAAGCCATGGCCGAAGGTGCCCAGCTTGTGCGTCTCCTCGGCAATCGGCCCGAAGACGCGGTCATTCACCATCACGGCGCTGATCGGCAGATAGGCGGCCGAAAGCGCCTTGGCGCAGGTCAGAATATCGGGCTGCACGTCCATCGTCTGGCTGCCCCAGTATTGGCCGGTGCGGCCGAAGCCGCAGATGACCTCATCGGCCACCAGCAGCACGTCGTACTTGTCCAACACGGCCTTGACCTTGGGGAAATAGCCGACGGGCGGGATGATGACGCCGCCCGCGCCCATGATGGGTTCGGCAAACAGGGCCGCAACCGTTTCCGGTCCTTCGGCCAGGATCAGCTTTTCCAGCTCATCGGCGCAGCGGGTGGCGAATTCTTCCTCGCTCTCGCCGGGCAGGGCGCCGTGGTAGAAATGCGGCGTCATGGTGTGCAGGAAGCCGGGCAACGGCAGGTCGAAGGATTTGTGGTTATAGGGCAGGCCGGTCAGCGAGGCCGAAGCCAGGGTGATGCCGTGATAGCCCTTGATACGGCCGATGATCTTTTTCTTCTCATGCAGGCCGCGCGCGTTGTTGTAGTACCAGATCATCTTGATGGCGCTGTCATTCGCCTCGGACCCGGAATTGGCGAAGAACACCTTGCTCATCGGCACCGGCGCGCGCGCCAGCAGCATTTCCGACAGCTCGATCATCGGTTCATGTGATTTGGAGGCGAAGGCGTGGTAGAAGGGCAAAGCCCGCATCTGCTTCGCCGCCGCTTCCACCAGACGCTCGTTCGAGAAGCCGAGGGACGCGCACCACAGGCCGGCCACCACGTCGATATAGGACTTGCCGGCATCGTCCAGCACGCGCACGCCATTGCCCTGAGCGATGATCACCGGGCCGTTCTCGGCATGGGCGATCTGGTCGGTATAGGGATGGAAGACGCTGGCGACGTCCCTGGCGGCCAGAGAGTTGAGACGGGCAGAGGATGACATGCGCATGGGCTCCACAAATGTTCCCGGCCATGATGACCCTGCCCTTGAGCCGGGGGAAGACCCGAGGCAGAAGTTTCTCCCATGAGCACCGCATCCGCACCGTTTCGTCCCAACCTGCCGCCCGATCGCGAGATCGCGCCACGGCTGTTCCAGGCCCTGCATGACATGAGCTTCGACGGGGTCGGCATTACCCGCGAGGCCTACGGCCCGAAGGAGACGGCGGCGCACGCCCTGGTCCGCGCCGAGGCCGAGGCTTTGGGTCTGGCCATCAGCACCGACCATGCCGGCAATATGTATCTGGTTCTGAAGGGATCGGAGCCCGACCTGCCGCAGATCGTCATCGGCAGCCATCTGGATAGCGTGCGGACGGGCGGTAATTACGATGGCGCGGCGGGCGTTCTGGCCGGTCTTTCGGTCGTCGCTGGGCTGGCGCGCGCCAGTTTCCAGCCGAAGCGGGACATCACCGTCATGCTCATTCGCTCGGAAGAGGCCGGCAGCTGGTTCCCTGTCAGCTATGTTGGCAGCCGCGCCTCCCTCGGCCGCCTGCCGGCCGATGCGCTGGACGTGGCGCGGATGGATGACGGGCGGACGCTGGCCGATCATATGACCGAGGAAGGGTTTGACCCGGATGCGGTGCGCGCGGGGAAGGCCGTGCTGTCACCGGAGAATGTCGCCGGCTTCATCGAGCTGCATATCGAGCAGGGGCCGCAATTGGATGAGGCCGAGATTCCCCTCGGCATCGTCAAGGGCATTCCCGGTTCCCGCCGCTATCGCGACGCCCGGATTTTCGGCGAATACAATCATTCGGGCGCGACCCCGCGCCGGCTGCGCAAGGACGCGGGCATTGCCGCCGCCGAACTCGCCTACCGGCTCGATGCCGAATGGGCCAAGCTGGAAGAACAGGGCCATGTTCTGGTCTGCACCTTCTGCGTGCTGGCGACCGCGCCCGAGGCCGGCTTCACGCTGATCCCCGGCGAGGCCTATTTCCAGCTCGATATGCGCAGCGAAAGCCGCGAAAGCGTCGATCTGCTGCATGACGCGCTGATGCGTCTGGTGGCCGAGATCGAACAGACGCGCGGCGTACGGTTCGAACTGGGTGTTGAGACCGGCAGCCAGGCGAGCCCCATGGATGCGACCATCCAGGCGGAACTGGGCCGGGCCGCCGAAGAAGCGGGCGTGCCCTTCACCCGCATGTTGTCTGGGGGTGGGCATGACACGGCGGCCTTTGCCCAGGCCGGCATCCCGGCCTGCCTGATGTTCGTGCGCAACCAGTTCGGCAGCCATAATCCGCGAGAGGATATGCGGATCGAGGATTTCAATTCTGCTTGCGACGTCATCAGCCGCTGGGTTCTGGCCCGCGCCGGGTAGAGCGTTTCAGGTTTGGATTGAAGCGCCTCCGCAGCCGTCATGCCCGCTTTCGCGGGAATGACGTCGTTTCAATAGAAAACTGAAATGCGCTAGGCGCCGAGGGACGCTGGCGTCGAACGCTCCAAGGCCATCAGCACCGGCTGCCAGCGCGTCACGAAGCCCAGCTTTTCGTAAAGCGCGATGGCACCGGTATTGGTGGCAAAAGCATGCAGAAAGGGCGTTTCGCCGCGCGCGAAAATCGCCAGCGCCACTTCCCGCATCAGGCCGGCGGCATAGCCCTGGCCGCGATGATCGGGATGGGTGCAAACGCCGCTGATTTCCGTGAAAGACCCAGGTTTCATGCGCTCGCCCGCCATGGCGACCAGCCGGCCGCCGCGGCGCACACCCAGGAACTGGCCCAGTTCATGGGTGCGTTCGGCGAAGGGGCCGGGCTTGGTCAGCTGCGCCAGGGCCAGCATCTCAGGCGCGTCCTCCGGTGTCAGCACATCGAAATGAAACGCAGCCGGCCCGCCGTTGATCCTGTCCGCCACCATCTGCACGGTCGGGATTGCGCGGAGGATGCTCAGGCCCGGCGGCGGGGCAACCTCATGCGCTTGCTGAAGCGTGACATGCCCGCCGTCCGGCACCAGGTCGATCAGGCGCGCCAGGCTGTCCGCACTGCCGTCAGCGCTGGCCGCGAAGGGCGCGAAGGCCGGCCCATAGCGGAGAATGCCGCCGGCCTTGGTCGCAAAAGCTGCCTGCCGGCCCGTCAGGGCATTCCAGATCGGCCGATCCAGCGGATGGTCCACGATATCCAGTCTCCTCATGGTCCTGAAACGGATTGAGGCGCGCCGGGGCGCGCCCCAATGCCTCACTTGCCGGCGATCAGCATGCCGAGCGGCGCCAATGGCCCGACCGGAATGAAGGTATAGGTGGCAAGTCCCGCCGCCACGATCGGCATCTGCCCGACCGTCGCTTTGGCCTGGTCGATGCTCTCCACATCCATCAGAAAAATCGGGCCGGGCTGGTCCTGGCGGAACCAGAACTGCTCGATCTTGGCATCGAGATAGAGTTTCAGCGTATGCGGCACTTCCTGCGGCATGATCTCGGCCCGCTGCGCATCTGTCAGCGGCTGGGGCAGAACGCCGATGGCGAAAACTTTCATGTCTGGTCTCCTGCTTTGGCCGGCGCTGCCGCCGCGGCAGCGTTCCGGCGCGGCCAGATCTAGCGCCGCGCTGGGCTGCGCGGTATTGTCGTAAACGACATTAATGAAGGCGATTACGCCATGCGTATTCTAGTCCTGGCGCTGGAAGGCCTGTTCGATACGGGGCTTGCGGTCACGCTGGATGCTTTCGTCACGGCCAATTCCCTCTCAGCCCGCTTCATGGGCGGCACGCCACGTTTCGACGTTACGGTGGTCGGCATGCGGCGGCGCGTCCGCACGGCGCAGGGGTTGACGGTGCCGGTGCAGCCCTTGCCCCGGGGACAAGGCCGGACTGGGTCATCGTTCCGGCGCTCCGGGCGGTCACGCCCGCGACGCTCATCCCGGCTTTGGCCCGGGCGGATGTGCGCGAAGCGCAAACGCGGCTGCTGGCTTGGCTGGCAGAGGGGGCCAGTATCGCGGCCTCCTGCATCGGCACCTTCCTGCTCGCCGAGGCCGGGGTGCTGGACGGGCAGAAGGCGACCACAACCTGGTCGATGGCGCCGCTGTTTCGGCAGCGCTATCCGGCCATCCAGCTCGATGAATCTCGTATGCTTGTGCCGTCGGCCGTGGGGGTCACGGCGGGGTCGGCCATGGGTCATCTCGACCTGGCACTCTGGCTGATCCGCCAGGCCAGCCCGGAACTGGCCGGCCTCGTTTCGCGCTATCTGCTGGCCGATATCCGCTCGGCCCAGGCGCCGTATATCATCCCCAACCATCTGGCGCAGTCCGACCCGCTCATTCTCAAATTCGAGCAATGGGCGCGGGCGCATCTGCGCGACGGATTTTCCCTCGATGACGCGGCCGCCGCGCTGGGCACCACGCCGCGCACGCTGCAACGGCGCTGCGCCTCTGTTCTCGGCAAGCCGCCGCTGGCCTATTTCCAGGATCTGCGCGTCGAACAGGCGCAATCCCTGCTGCATGGCGGCGGATTGGACGTGGAAGCCATTGCGGCCGAGGTCGGCTATGCCGATGGCGCGACCTTGCGGACCCTGCTGCGTCAGCGCCTGGGCCGAGGCGTGCGGGAATTGCGGGCCGATCTGCGCTGACACGCGCCTGGCGGATTGCGAGTGCGGCAGGGCTCGCTTTTGCCGTTTTTCGTCCTACATGAAGGGCAATGAAGGAGCCTGCCATGACGATTGCGAGCGATGTCTGGTCCGATGCGCCAGGAATGGCCCAGGCCGAGACCGAGGATCTGGGCAATGCCTGCGCCGGTCTGGCGCCCGAGGATCTGGACAGGATGCGCGAAGCCGCCCGCATTCTGGCCTCGGAAAAGGGGCTTGCCTTTCGCCTGGGCAGTTTCGTGGGCGACCAGACCGAAGGGCTGATGAACGCGGCCGGGCGCTTCCTGCTCAATAACAGCGCGTTCAGCGCTCGCAAGATCGTCGAACTCAGCCTCGACCGGCTCTATGACGCGGCAACCCGTGGCATGGACACGGTGGCTTTGGCCGAGGAACTGGCCGCGACCTCGGCCGGGCGCCGGCACAAGCTGATCAGCACCATCAGCGGAGCCGCGACCGGCTTCATGGGCGCGCCCGGCATGATCGTGGATATTCCGCTGACCACCGGCCTGATGCTGCGCTCCATCGCCGGCATCGCCCGCAGCTATGGCGAAGACCCGACGACGCCCGAGGGCCGCCGCGCCTGCCTGGAAGTTTTCGCGCTGACCGAGCATCGGGACGGGCCGGACGGGCAGGCCGGCTATTGGGCGGCGCGCGCCGCGCTCAGCCGGCTGGCCATCGACGGGTTCCTGCGCCGGGTGACGACGCTGCTGGGCATTTCCTTCACCCAGAAATTCCTCACCCGCATCGTGCCTGTGATCGGGGCCGCGACCGGTGGCGCGCTCAACTTCGCCTTCATGGACTATTACCAACAGATGGCGCGGGTGCATTTCGCCATTCGTCAGATGGAGCGCCGCTATGACCCGGCGCAGGTCCGCGCGTGCCTGGACCGGCTGGTAGAGCAGGAGCGCGCCCGCAGCCGCCGCCGTCAGCGCCCGCTACCCTTGGCTCTGCCGCCGACCGCGGCCGAGATGGCTTGAGCAGCAAGCCTGCTGCTCTGGCCGCCCGATTGCATGGCATGAAGCTTATTTCGGCAATCGGAGGGTTTGAACGATGGATCTGGGTCTGGCAGGCAAAACCGCACTGATCACGGGTGGCACCAAGGGTATCGGCCGGGCCATCGCCGAGATTCTGGTCGCGGAAGGCGTCAAAGTTTCCATTTGTGCCCGCAATCCCGCCGAGGTGGCGCAGGCGGTGGCAAGCTTCGGCGAGGGGCATTTCGGCCAGGCGCTGGATGTCTCGGATACGGCGGCGGTCACGGCCTGGGTCGAAGCCTCAGCCCAACACTTAGGCGGTATCGATGTCGTGGTGCCCAATGTCAGCGCGCTCGCTGTCAGCCGCGATGCCGCCGCCTGGAAGGCAGGGTTCGAGACCGATATCATGGGCACGGTCAGCCTCGTCGATGCCGCCATGCCTTGGCTTGAGAAGTCCGACGCCGGATCGATCGTGGTGATTTCCAGCGTCTCGGGCCGCGAGGTTGATTTCGCGGCCGGTCCTTACGGTGCCTTCAAGGCGGCCTTGATCCATTACGCACAAGGTCTGGCGTTTCAGCTGGCGCCCAAGACTATCCGCGCCAATAGCGTCTCTCCCGGCAATACGTATTTTCCAGGTGGCGTCTGGGAAAATATCGAAAACACGATGCCCGATTTGTTCCGCGAGGCCTTGGCGCTGAACCCCACGGGCCGCATGGGCCGGCCGGAGGAAATCGCCCGCGCGGCGGTGTTTCTGGCCAGTCCGGCGGCCAGCTTCATCACCGGCACCAATCTGGTGGTCGACGGCGCGCTGACGCGCGGCGTGCAGTTCTGATTAATCAACTGAGAGTTTTCAGGTATTTGATTGGAGCATTGTCATCCCCGCGTAGGCGGGGATCTTCTGACTCTGGCGTAAGCACCAGAAGAAGATGCCCGCTTGCGCGGGCATGACATGTGGGGAGACTGACCGCAGCCGCCCTCACGGGCGACTGCAAGGACAGCAAAGTCACACCGTCTTGTCGGCGATCAGGCGCACCGTCCATTGCAGCTCGCGCTCGGTCCTGGGCGGCAGCAGCATCATGCCGGGCTTTTCCGTCAGGTCGCCGGTAAAGCCTTCCGGGCTCGCATAGCCGTGCCAGGGCTCGATGCACAGGAAATCGCCCGACCCGCCCGGCTTGGTCCAGATGCCAAGCTGCTCGAACCCTTCCCAGGACACTTCCAGCGCCGGCGTGCCACGGCCCGAGAAGCGGACGGAGCGGCTTTCCAGATCGGTGAAGACCAGGGCGTCCTCGGCGAAGAGGTCGGTATTGAGCTTAATAACGCGGTCGTTGACGGGGGAGGGGTGGACGGCGTCCGTCAGCAGCCCGCCCTTCACACCATGGATCGGGGCCTTTTCGTCACGAGAGAAGCGCAGCTCGTGGTCTTCCTTGGCGACGCCCGGCAGGATCGGCCAGACGAAGGCAGGATGCGCGCCAATGGCCGCCGGCAGGGTGACGTCGCCGGTATTGGTCAGCGTATAGCGCAGCGTGAGCGCGCTGCCGCGCAGCTCATAGGTCAGGTCCAGGCGGAAGGCATAGGGATAGATGGCCCGGCTCTCGGCGTCGTCCACCAGCCGCAGCGTGCAATGGGTGGCGCTGCGCGACACCCAGGTGAAGCGGCGGTCGCGGGCGAAACCATGCTGCGTTAGCCGGTAGCTCTGCCCGTCATGGCTATAGGTGTCGTCCGTCAGCCGGCCGACATTGGGGAACAGGACCGGAGAATGGCGCGGCCAGGCGGGGCCTGCCTGCCACATATACTCATGCCCGTCCGGGCCCTTCAGAGAGACAAGCTCCGCGCCCTGGGCCAGGATGGTCGCCTTGATATCGCCCGAGAGGATATGGCTGTCGTCGTTCGTGCCGGTCATCGCCTGTGCTCCTGTCACTATGCGGCGCAGGATAGGGCGGGCTTGCGGGCGCTGGAAGCCTTCGCAAAGCCTGTCTCCGTGACGCTTTGCGCAAGGACCCGCTTGCTGCGGTGGGGGGGATTATGCGAGATTTGGGGGGAACAGGAGTTTTCCCTTGTCTCGCCTCGACAGCCAGTCACTGTCTCTCGCTGAACGCAGTCTATTCTGCCGTCCTGTGTCCGGCCCTCCCTAGGGGGCGGCTCGATCCGACCAGAATGACAGTAGGCGCGCCAATTATTTCCTCAATGCGCGCCTGACGATTGAGCTTTCAGATAGGAGACAGTCATGACCGATCTGCGCGAATGGTTTGCGGAACATCATGTCACGGAAGTGGAATGTCTTGTGCCCGATATCACGGGCATTCCACGCGGCAAGATCACGCCGGCCCAGAAATTCCTCAATGGCGGCGCACTGCGCCTGCCGGAAGCGATTTTCATTCAGTCCGTGACGGGGGAATATCCGCCGGACGAGGATGACCGCCTCACCGATCCGGCGATTATCGACATCACGCTGCGTGCGGATGCCAGCACGGTGCGGCTTGTGCCCTGGGCGCGCGAGCCGACGGCGCAGATCATTCATGATTGCCACTACAAGAACGGCGATCCGGTGCCCATGGCGCCGCGCCAGGTTCTTCAGCGCGTCCTGAAACTGTATGAAGACAAAGGCTGGGAGCCGATCCTGGCGCCCGAGCTGGAATTCTATCTCGTCGGCCGCAATACCGACCCCGATTATCCGCTGGCGCCGCCCGTCGGCCGCTCGGGCCGGCAGGAGACGGGCCGGCAATCCTATTCCGTCGATGCCGTCAACGAATTCGATCCGCTCTTCGAGGAAATGTATGATTTCTGCGAAGCGCAGGAGCTTGACCTGGATACCTTGATTCACGAGGAAGGCGCAGGGCAGGTGGAGATTAACTTCCTGCACGGCGAACCGCTGACGCGGGCCGATCAGGTCTTTCTGTTCAAGCGCACAGTGCGCGAAGTCGCCTTGCGGCATGAAATCTACGCGACCTTCATGGCCAAGCCGATGAGCCGTGAGCCGGGCAGCGCGATGCATGTGCATCAAAGCATTATCGATCCCGTCACGAAACAGAATCTGTTCGCGGGTGAAGACGGCAAGGCCAGCAAGCTGTTCCGCAACTATCTCGCGGGCCTGCAAAAATACACGCCGGCGGTGATGCCCATTCTGGCGCCGAACGTGAATTCCTATCGCCGGCTCTCGCGTTTTTCCAATGCGCCGATCAATCTGGAATGGGGATACGACAACCGCACCTGCGGCCTGCGCGTGCCCTACGGCTCGGCCTCCGCCATGCGCGTCGAAAACCGCGTGCCGGGCGCGGATGCCAATCCCTATCTTGCTTTCGCCGCGACGCTCGCCTGCGGCTATCTCGGCATGGTCGAGGAACTGGAGCCGACCGCGCCTTTCGAAGGCTCGGCCTATTCCATGCCCTATGCGCTGCCGCGCGAACTCAGCCACGCGCTGGATATGATGGAAGCCTGCGAACCGCTGCGCGAGATCCTTGGCGACAAGATGATCGAGGTTCTGGTCGCGGTGAAGAAGCTTGAATACGACACCTATCTTCAGGTCATCAGCTCCTGGGAACGTGAACATCTTCTGCTGAACGTATGAGTCTGGCGCCGGCGGAAAAGGGGGAAGCGCCGGCCCCCAGCTATTACGAGGCGACGCGCGCCGTCGATCTCCGCACATCCCCGTTGGATGGCGATATCACCGTCGATGTCGCCATTATCGGCGGCGGCATCACCGGCTGTTCGGCGGCGCTGGAGCTGGCCGAACGCGGCATCGGCGCCGCTTTGCTGGAAGCGCAGGATATCGGCTGGGGCGCCTCGGGCCGCAATGGCGGGCAGGTTCTGCCCGGCTATGCCATCGCCCAGCACAAGCTGACGCGCATGGTGGGGACAGAGGATGCCGGCCGGCTTTGGGATATGTCGGTGGAGGCCACAAAGTTGGTGGAGCAGCGCGTGCGCGCGCATGCCATCCCGGCCGATTACCGGCCCGGCTATTTCTATGCGGCCATCAAGCCCCGGCATGTCACCGAGCTTGAGGAAGAGGCCGAGGCGCTGGCCAGGCTTGGCGTGGCGGAGGCAAAGCTCGTTCGTGGCGCCGATATCCAGGCGCATATCGCCAGCGACCGCTATCGCGCCATCCTGACCGAGCCCATGGCCGCCCATCTGCATCCGCTGAATTATACGCTGGGCCTGGGGCTGGCCGCGCAGCAGGCCGGGGCACGCCTGTTCACGCGCACGCCGGTCAAGGCCATCGAGGAGGGCGGCACCGTGCGCCTGCGCACGCCGCGCGGCACGGTGTCGGCCAAGACCGTCCTGGTCGTCGGCGGCGCCTATCTCGGCCGCGTCTGGCCGCAGGTGGCGGGCTATGTCATGCCGGTCGGCACCTATATCGTGGCGACCGAGCCGCGCGACGATGTGCCTGATCTGCTGCCGCAGAATGAAGCAGTCGCCGACCTCAATTTCGTGCTCGATTACTTCCGCCGCTCCGCCGACAACCGGCTGCTGTTCGGCGGCCGCGTCTCCTATTCCTCGGTGCCGCCGCCTCGGCTGGGGGCGGCGATGCTGGCGCGGGCCAGGGCGGTCTTTCCGCAACTGGTCGGCGCGCGGGCGGAATTCGCCTGGGGCGGGCTGGTCGATATCACCCGTCATCGCGCCCCGCATTTCGGGCGGCTGGCGCCAAATATCCTGATGGCGCAAGGGTTTTCGGGCCATGGCGTGGCGCTGGCCGGGCTCGCCGGCCGCGTGCTGGCGGAAGCCGCCGCCGGGCAGGTGGGGCGGTTCGATGTCTTCAGCCGCATTCCCCAGGCGCGCTTCCCCGGTGGCCGCGCGCTGCGGGTGCCGGCGCTGCTACTGGCCACCAGCTATTACCGGCTGCGCGACCTGCTTTAGCCCTGCCGCCTGCCGCGCCGCACAAAAGACTTGCGCCGCGCGCGGCAGACCTCACAGTTTCCGATAATTGCTCAACCATGCGGGGGTACCGATGAAACATATCGGATACTTGGCCATTGTGCCGATCCTGGGCCTGTTACTGGGTCCGGTCATTCACAACAGTTCAACCCCCTTCATCCTCGGCATGCCCTTCCTTCTGGGTTGGATGGTCATCTGGGTCGTGCTCGTCTCGGTCGCCATGGCGGTCATCTACGCGCTTGATCCCGCGCGCGTGACGACCGATCCGGAGCACCCGCGCCGATGAATGCCGCGCTGATCCTGATCGCTCTCTCCGTCGTGCTGGCGCTGGGCCTGGGGCTGGCCGCCCGGCGCGGCCATGCCATGAAGCTGGAGGAATGGACCGTCGGCAGCCGCGGCTTCGGCACGGTCTTCGTCTTCATCCTGCTGGCCGGTGAAACCTATACCACCTTCACCTTCCTCGGCGCCTCCGGCTGGGCCTATGGCCTGGGCGCGCCCGCCTATTACATCCTGGCCTATGGCACGATCGGCTATGTCCTGGCCTATTTCGTGCTGCCGCCGGTCTGGCGTTTCGCGCGCGAAAGGCGGTTGATCTCGCAGCCGGATTTCTTCGCGGCCAAATATAACAGTCCGGCGCTGGGCGTGCTGGTCGCCGTCGTCGGCATCGTGGCGCTGATCCCCTATCTGGTGCTGCAATTCACCGGCCTCGCGGTGATCGTGCAGACGGCCAGCTACGGCGCCATTCCGAAAAGCGTGGCCGTCATCATCGGCGCCGTCGTCGTCTCCCTCTATGTCGTGGTCTCGGGCATTCGCGGCTCGGCCTGGACCTCGGCGGTCAAGGATGTGCTCATCATCATCGTCGCCATCGCCCTCGGCCTCTATCTGCCCTTCCATTACCAAGGCGGCATAACGCCGATGTTCGCGGCCCTGGACCATGCCAAGCCCGGCTTCCTGTCCTTCGCGCCGACCGGCAAAAGCGTCGCCTGGTTCCTCTCCACCGTCATCCTGACCGCACTCGGCTTCTTCATGTGGCCGCATAGTTTCTCGGCCTGTTTCACGGCCAAGAACGAGAACGTCTTCCGCAAGAATGCGATTGTTCTGCCGATCTACCAGCTGGTGCTGCTGTTCATCTTCTTCGTGGGCTTTTCCGCCGTTCTGGTCGTGCCGGGGCTGAAGGGGGCGGCCACCAATATGGCGCTGCTCAAGATTTCGGTCGCGAGCTTCCCGCCCTGGATCGTCGGCGTTATCGGCGGCACCGGCGTGCTGACGGCGCTGGTGCCGGGCTCGCTCATCCTGCTGACGGCGGCGACGCTGTTGGCGCGCAATCTGGTCGGCATGGTCCGCCCCGGCCGCGTGTCGGAGGAAAGCGTTGTGCGCCTTGCGAAAATCCTGGTGCCGGTGGTGGCTTTCGTCGGCGCCTATTGCGCCATCGCCGGCAGCGCCACCATCGTGGCCCTGCTGCTGATGGGCTATGCCTTCGTGACGCAGCTTTTCCCGGCGATGATCATGAGCCTGCTGGCCCGCAATCCGGTGACGAAGGAAGGGGCGATCACCGGCATCGCGCTCGGCGTTCTGGCGGTGATCTATTTCACGCTGACGAATACAACGGTCGCGACCCTTTGGCCGCATGGGCCGGAAGTGCTGCGCGACATCAATATCGGCACTTTCGCGCTGATCCTGAATGTCATCGGGGTCTGCGTCGTCAGCGCTCTGACGGCACCCGGGCGCGGCGCTTTGGCGCGCGGCGCGGCGGAGTAGGGACTACCTAAAGATGTCATCCGCGCACGCGTTGCGCGGATGACGGGCTCAGGTGCTAGATTTTGGTTTTTCAATCAAAGCCTGACAGACTTTACCCGCCGTATTGGCTCAGCGTCGCGCGCAGCGGATTGGCGCCAGGGTTGTTCGCCATCATCTGCACAACGATCTGCGGCGGAGCATAGGGCTGGCCATAATAGGCCTGATTGGACGAAGTATCCGGCGACAGGATTGATCCTTCGATCGAGACGCCGGCGAACAAACCCCGCGTGCGCGCGAAGGTCACGATATCGGCGCGTAGATGCGTCGTCGTGCCGCCGCCCACGCCCGCGCCGACGGTCGCGAAAGCCAGCGAGGCGTCACCGCCCATCTTGAACCGGTTGCGCATCACCGCGCCCAACGCCCGGTCGTTCATGATCATGATCAGGACTTCGGCATCCTGAATGCCGATCTGCGCGCCGAAACTGCCCGACCCGATGGTGTAGAAGGCGGGGTCGGACCATGACCCGCCGGCGGCGCGGGCCATCAGCACGCAATTGCCGCCCGAGCCGCCGAAGATGAACCCGGCCTTGAAGGTCTGCGGGCAGATCATCACGGCCCGCGCGCTGCGCAGCGTGTCGACCGTGCTGGCCGATTGCGTGCTGTTCAGGATTTCCTGCAACGCCAGGGTGGAGCGGTCGACCACGTCCTGCTGGGCGGCCGGTCCCTGGCCTGAAATGGCGCAGCCCGACAGGAAGGGCATGCTGGCCATCAGGCAGGCCGCGAAGGCTGTGGTCCGAAGCTTCATGATCGCAGGTCCTCTTTTTGGTCTCAGGCCAGGCACGGCATGCACGCTTGTCGCCGGTGCATGAGGCAAATTCGTGACGGTCACAGGACGGGCACGCCCTCAACCGTTTCATTGGCAGAAATGACGCGCCAAGCCTGCCCCCGCTTTTCGAGTCGCGTCAGCGAAATATTGCCGATGGACAGGCGCAGCGCGGTCTCCCCGCCCAGACCCAGCGCATGGGCGATGGCCGCACGAATGGCGCCACCGTGGCAGACAATCACGATATCCTCGCCCTTATGGGCGCGGGTCAGCGCTTCCAGCCCGACGCCGATGCGGCCGATCACTTCTTCGAAGCTTTCGCCGCCGTCCGGCCGCTCGGCATGGGAAATGGGCCAGAAGTCGTGTGACGGCAGGGTCAGGTGCTGTGGCAGGTCGGTGCCGAGCATGCCCTGCAGTTGGCCGAAGGACTGCTCGATGAAAGCCGGGTCCACAGTCCAGTCCTGCGCCGGATAGCCGCCGGCAAAGATCGCCTGCGCCGTCCGATGCGTGCGGCTCAGCGGCGTCACCAGCCAGCGCGCCGGCTGCGGCAGGCGGCGGCCGAGGGCGGCATAGGCATCGGCCTGGGCCAGCAGGGTGCTTTCACAAATCGGCACGTCCTCGGTGCCGTAGAGTCTCTTGCGGGCTTCGGAATCGACCAGCGCGTGTCGGATCAGCCAGAAGCGGGTGGATTGGGGTAGCATAGACACTCCTGGTGCTTACTCGCCGATGGTGATCAGGGCGCCGCGGCTGCGGGCGGCCCGGAACTGGCTGGCAAAGAGAAGGCTGGCGAGAAGCAGCCAGACGGCATTGAGACCGAAGGCAGCCAGCAGGTGGATGGACGAGACATGACCGTTGCGTAGGACGGCGCGCATCCCCTCAAAAACATGGGTCGCGGGGATGATTTCCGAGATCGGTTGCAGCCAGACGGGCAAGGTAGAGACCGGGTAATAGACGGCGGCCAGCGGCGTCAGACCGAAAAGCAAGGACCAGGCCAGCGCCTCGGCCCCGGCACCGTGCCGCAGGATGAGCGAGACCACGGCAAGCGCGAAGGCCCAGCCCATGATCATCAGATTGGCGAAGAACAGCACCAGCACCGGGCCGAGCGCGAAGAGATTGAAGGCATAAAGGAGATAGGCGACCAGAATGGCCGGCAGAACGCCCGCCATGACGCGCAGAAAGGCGACGACAATCAGCCCGGCCAGCAATTCCCACGGGCGCAGGGGGCTGATGAAGATATGGCCCAGATTGCGGGACCAGATTTCCTCCAGAAAGCTGATCGCGACACCCATCTGGCTGCGGATGGTCACTTCCCACAGCAGAACGCCACCCAGCATGGTGCTGGCGACGAGCAGCAGCCCATGGCCCGCCGTGCCATGGGTGAATTGCTGGCCCGAGATGAAGCTGGCGGTGAAGCCCCAGATGCACATTTGCAGAACCGGCCAATAGGCGAGCTCCGCCAGCCGCGGCCAGGACCGGCGATAGAGGCACAGGTGGCGATAGACCAGCCCCCAGATCCGGCGCAGCGATGCCTGCATCATGCGTCCTCCCGCGCGGCCAAGCCACGTCCCCGCGCGATGTCGAGAAACACATCCTCCATCGATTCCCGGCCGTAGCGGGACAGCAGCGCGTCCGGGCTGCCCTCATCGACGATGCGGCCCTGTCGCATCATCAGCACGTGGTCGCACAGCCGCTCGACCTCGGCCATGTTGTGGGAGGCGATGAGCATGGAGCAGCCAGACGTGGCGCGGTAGCGCTCCAGCCAACTGCGCACGAGGTCGCCGGTATCGGGGTCCAGGCTCGCCGTCGGTTCGTCGAGCAGCAGCACTTCCGGCCGGTTGATGAGGGACTTGGCCAGCGCCACGCGCGTCTTCTGGCCGGCCGAGAGATTGGCTGCCGGCCGGTCGATGAAGTCGTGCAGGTCCAGCTCGGTCGCCAGTTCCGCGATGCGCCCCCGGCTGTCGCGCACGTTATACAGATGTGCATAGACGGTCAGGTTCTCGCGCACTGACAGGCGGCCGGGCAGGGCGATATAGGGTGAGGAAAAATTCATCCGGGCGAGAGCCGCGAAGCGGTCGCGCGCCATGTCATGGCCCAGGATTTCGATGGATCCAGCCGAGGGCGCCAGAATACCGAGCAGCATGGAAATGGTCGTGGTCTTGCCGGCGCCATTGCCGCCCAGCAGGCCGACCGTCTGGCCGGGCTTGATCGCGAAGCTGATATTGTCCACGGCCAGCGTTGTGCCGTAACGCTTGCAGAGGGCTTGCACGCTGACCGTGTTCATTCCGCATCCTGTGCCGGTGCGGGGCGCGGCTGTCGAGCCCTTCCGGCGATAAACCTTGTAAGGTTCGGCTGATGCACGGCTTTCCCATCGACGGCGTTTCGTCTTTGACCCTTTCGCTGGCCTGGGTCTGATATGGCACTCACCTTCCACTCGGCGCCCGGCCGGCTGCCGCCGGGGCAGCGCGTCTACGCCATCGGTGACGTCCATGGCTGCGTCGCGGCCCATGCCGGCCTGCTGGAGCAGATTGCCGAGGATGTCGCGGCACGGCCGGTGGAGGAAGCGATCGTGATCCATATGGGAGACCTGATCGATCGCGGACCGGACAGCGCCACGGTGCTGGAGCGGGTCGCGCGCGGGTCACCCATCGGCGGCGATTTCATCAATCTGCGCGGCAATCATGAGGAACTCTGTCTGGCCGCGCTGACCCAGGGCGGGGAGGCCGCGGCCCTCTGGCGGCGCAATGGCGGGGAGACCTGCCTCGCCGATTGGGGCGTGCCGCTGAAGGCGCCGCCGGAGGAATGGGCGGCCTATGTGCCGCCCGAGCAGATGGCGGTGATGCAGGAGGAGCGGATTTTCCATCGCGTCGGCGGCTACTTCTTCGCCCATGCCGGGGTGCGGCCCAGCGTGCCGCTGGCGGCCCAGGATGCGCATGACATGGTCTGGATCCGCGAGCCCTTCCTGTCCTGGCCGAGCCCGCTGGAGGCGGTCGTCGTCCACGGCCATACGCCGAAGGAATTGCCCGAGGTTCGGGTGCATCGCATCGGCATCGATACCGGCGCGGTCTATGGCGGACGTCTGACGGCAGTGGTGCTGGAAGAGGACCGGCTGGCCTTCATGCAGATGCCGGGTCCACGCAGCGGGCGGTGACGGCTGCCGCGCGGGAGGTCGTCAGAGCGTTTCAAGATTAGGGCAGAAATACCCTTTGTCGTCGCCCCCGGACTTGTTCCGGGGGCCTACCCAGTCGGGCGCCCGAACGGGTGGGTGCCCGGCATAAAGCGCGGCTGGCTAAGCCGGGCACGACATAGTGAAACACGACTCTACCTAATTCTGAAACGCTCTACGGCAGCCGCGCCAGCCGTTCCGTCAGCAGGTCATAGAAACCCTGGGCGTCGACATCGCGCATATAGAGCGCGTTAGGCTTCCGCTTGGTGACGCCCCAATAGTCGGCGACCGTCATGCCGATGGTGAGCGGGCTTGATGTTTCGATCTCGACATTGATGTGCCGCCCTTTGAACAAATCCGGCTTGATCAGATAGGCGGTGACGCAGGGGTCATGCAGCGGCGCGCCGTCCGAGCCGTATTTGGCGAGGTCGAATTTCTCGGAAAAGTCGAGCATGGCGGCAGCGGCGGCAGCCGCTTTTGTCGGCACCGCGCGCACGGCGGCCAGGCGCGCCGGCGTCGTCAGCACGCGATGCGTCACGTCCAGCGGCAGCATCACCACCGGCACGCCGCTGCCCAGCACGATGGCGGCGGCATCGGGATCGACATAGATATTGAACTCGGCAGTCGGCGTGATGTTGCCGACCTCGAAATAGGCGCCGCCCATCAGCACAATCTCGCGGATGCGCGGCTTGATGTCCGGTGCCTTGATCATGGCCATGGCGATATTGGTCAGCGGCCCCAGCACGCAGAGCGTGATCTCCCCCGGCGGTTCCAAGCGCAGCGCGTCGATGATGAAATCGACGCCGTGCTGCGCCTGCAGCGGCATGGTGGGTTCGGGCAAATCAGGCCCGTTCAGGCCCGTCGCGCCATGGACATGCTCGGCCGTCACCAGCGGGCGGGCGGCCATCGGCCCTTCGCAGCCGGCATAGACAGGCACATCCGGGCGCCCGGCCAGTTCGCAGATTTTCCGTGCGTTCTTGGACGTCAGGCTCAACGGCACATTGCCGCCGACCGCGACGATGGCTTCGACCGTGATCTCCTCGGGCGAGGCGAGGGCAAGCAGGATGGCAATGGCGTCGTCCTGGCCGGGATCGGTGTCGAAGATCACGCGTCGGGTCATGGCCGGTGTTTCTCTCTCAAAAGCCGCCTAACCATCGCGCATCTCGGTCGCGCTGAGAAGCGCGCCGCCGCGCAGGCGCGCGCTGATCCAGATGCCCAGCACGGTCGCAATATAAGGCAGCATCAGCACGAAATCGCGCGGGGCGTTTTCGCCGAAGACAAGCTGCGCCTTGATGCCGAGGAATTCGACCAGGGCAAAGAACAGGGCGGCGAAGGCCGCGCCGACCGGATGGCCGGCACCGAAGATGACGGCGGAAAAGGCCATGAAGCCGCGCCCCGCCGTCATGCCGGTGCTGAAGATATCGAGCCCGCCGAGGGACAGGTCGGCCCCGCCCAGCCCCGCCAATACGCCGCCGAGCAACAGCGCGATCAGGCGCATGCGGGCCGGGTCCGCGCCGACGCTGCGGGCGGCGAAAGGATGTTCGCCCGACGCCGTCAGGCGCAGGCCGAAACGGGTGCGGCGGCAGAGGAACCAGACGGCGAAAACCATGACGGGCATGGCGATAACCAGCAGGTCCAGCACGCCGAAGGGACCGAAACCCGGGCCCAGCGTCGGAATGCCGGCCGGCGCGGTGACCGCACCTTCGCTGCCATAGACGGCCTGAATGCCGAAATCCGTGCCACCCAGGCCGAGCCCCGTCAGGCCCAGCCCGGCGATGATCGGATTGGCCTTCAGCTTTTCGATGACCAGCCACAGCAGCGCCGACAGCAGGACGGAAAAGGCAATGGCACCGGCGAGGCCGAGCGCGACCGACCCCGTCTGTTCCGTCACCACGACACTGGCGCAGGCACCGGTGATCATCAGCCCTTCCAGGCCCAGATTCCACACCCCGGCGCGCTGGGCCAGGACGCCGGCCATGGCGACATAGATCATGGGCGTGCCGGTGCGCAGCACCGCGACGATCAGGTCTATCATGAGCGGTTTCGCTTCGGCAGACGCAGCCAGGCCGGCAAGCTGCGCGCGGTGATGAACAGCGCGATGGCGGCGTTCACCATATCGATGGCGGCCGAGGGCAGGCCGGCGATGACCGGCAGATACAGGCTGGCGGAGGCAAGACCGCCGAAGAACAAGGCAACGACGACGCTGCCGCTGACCGACAGATTGGCGACGAGGGCGATCAGCACGGCCGTGAAACCATGGCCGGGAGAGAAGCCGCTGACCAGCCGCCCGTCCGGTCCCAGGACTTCCATCGCACCTGCGAGGCCGGCCGTCGCGCCGCTGAACAGGAAGGCGCCGAGACCGAGGCGCGACAGGCGTGCGCCTTGCCATGTCACCATCACCGGATTGCGCCCGGCCAATCCGCCCAGCACGCCGAAGGCGGTGCGGTTGACCAATATCCATGTCACCACACCGACCAAGACCGTTAGTGCGATGATCCAACCGGAAACGCCGGTATCGGTGCTGATGCGGATGGCCGCCGGGATCGGCGGGCTGGATGTCACCTGGCCGCTGCCGGCGGGGTCTTTCAGCGGGCCGCTGGTCAGCCAGACCAGCAGCAGCACAGCGATGAAATTGCCCATCAGCGTGGTAATGACCTCATCGGTGCCGGAGCGGATGCGCAGCCAACCCGGCCAGAAGGCCCAGAGCGCACCGAAGGCCATGCCGGCCAGAATGGCGGCCAGGGTCACCAGCACGGCGGGCGCATGGGGCAGCATCGCCACTGCGACGGCCGCACCGATGCCGCCGAGATAGAACTGCCCCTGCGTGCCGACATTGAAATAACCGCAGCGGAAGGCGACGATGACGCCGGTGGCTGACACAAACAACGGGCAGGCCCAGCGCAGGTCATGCAGTAATGCGCCGTCCGACAGAAAGGCGCCGTCCAGGATGGACGCGAACATATCGGGCGCTGAAAAGCCGGAGGCCTGGAAGATGATGCCGCAAAGAATGAGGGCCAGGGCGATGAAGGCCATGGCCCAGCCGACGGCGAGCAGGCGGGCGCGCATCAGTGGTCGCCCACCATGGCAGCTCCGACGCGGCCGAGGTCATAGGGCGGGGCAAATTGTCCGGCGACGCGCCCGCCTTGCAGCACGACCAGCCGGTCGCTGATATCGAAAAGCTCATCGAGGTCCGAGGAAATCAAGATCAGCCCCAGGCCGCGGTCACGGGCGTCGCGCATCGCCTGCCAGACGAAGGCGGTGGCCCCCAGGTCCAGGCCGCGCGTCGGCTGCGCCAGGATGATCAGCTTTGCGGCATCATCCATTTCCCGCGCGAGAATCACCTTTTGCGCATTGCCGCCGGACAGAGACCGCGCCGGATTGTCGACGCTGGTGAAGCGCACATCCCAGGACTGGAAGGCGGCATGGGCGGCACGGCGCAATGCCGATGGATTGATCAAGGATAGCGCCGATTTTGCCAGCAATCCGCGTGCCGCGAAATTCTCCCACAGCGGGCTCGACAGGCTCAACCCTTCGGTATTGCGCTCGAAGGGAATGATGCGCAGGCCAAGATTCCGGCGCGCGGCCAGCGGCAGGCCAGTGACAGCGGTACCGTCCAGCGTCACGCTGCCGGCCGTCAGCGGCACGAGCCCGGCCAGCACCTCGACCAGCGGGCGCTGGCCGTTGCCTTCCACGCCGGCAATGCCGAGGATTTCTCCGGCACCGATGGTGAGGCTGATGTCTTGCAGGCTTTGCCCATCCGCCGCCGGTTTTGTCGTGATGCCCGCAAGCGTCGCGATGGCATGCGGGGCGCTGACCGTATGGCGATGCCCATGCGGCAGGTCCGTGCCGACCAGTGCGCCGATATCTTCCGCCGTCTCTGTCGCCGCGTCGCCGGCTTTAGCCGGACTATGGCCGATGATCGCCGCCGCGATCCGGCCGGCAGTCAGGTCAGCGACCGCATCCGGCCCGGTGATGAGACGGCCGCCGCGCAGGACCGAGACGGTATCGGCGACGGCCAGAACCTCGCGGATCTTATGCAGGATGATCAGGATGGTGACGCCGCTGTCCCGCAGCCGCGTCAGGCGCTGAAACAGCGCGGCGGCGGCCGATGGCGCCAGAACGGCGGTCGGCTCGTCCAGGATCAGCACGCGGGCATTGCCGGCCAAGGCGCGGGCGATTTCCACGGCCTGCTGGGTTTCGACCGGCAGGTCACGGATGCGGGTACTGGGTTTCGCCTCCACGCCCAGCGCGTCCAGATGCGGCTGCCAGCGCGCCTGCAACCCCCGCCGGGTAAACACTGCGCCGCGCTGTCCTGTCAGGCCGAATTCCATGGCTTCGGCAATGGTGAAGCTGGGCGGCAGGGCGAAGCTTTGATGCACAAGCTCCACCCCCGCCGCGCGCGCGTCCTTCACCTGGCCGCCGCGCAAAAGCGCATCGCCGATGCGGATCGATCCTTCGGAGGGGGCCAGCAACCCGGCGCAGGCGCGGGCGAAAGTGGTTTTGCCCGCGCCGTTCTGGCCGCAGACGGCGTGAATCTGCGCGCGTGGGAAGCTGAGGCTGACCGCGCTGAGCGCCGTGAAGGCGCCGAAGCGGACGGTCAGCCCGTCGCAGGCGAGGGCTGACGCCATACGCTCAAAGCTGGGTGTTGAAGGGCACTTTCAGCGTCCCGGCGATGATCGCCGCCTTCGCGGCATTGACGCTGGGCCAGGCGGCCTGGGCGGCATGAACATAGGCCGGCGGGCCGTTCTGCATGAAAAGGTCCGACGGCACGAAGTCGATGATGCCGTCCGCCAATGTGCTGACGTAATGGCCGGGCGTGAACTTGCCTGACACAGCGGCGGAGACCTGATCGGTCAGCGATTGGCCGAAATTGACCAGCACGGAAGAGGCGACGGTCTTCGGCCCCAGCTTGAACTGCGTGCGGAAAACGGCGCTGACGATGCGGTTGCCGCCTTCGCCCGCCGCGCGGATGACGCCGGCATCCGTCGCCGCGCCATCGGTCTGAATGAAATCGACGCCGCTGCTGAAAAGCTGGCCCGCGATCTCCCGTCCCTTGGTGGGGTCCTGGAAAGAGCCCGCGAAAGCCCCCTTCACGGTGACGGTATGGGAGACCGAGTCCGCGCCCGCCTTCATGGCGTTCAGATCGGCATTCAGCCCCGGCAGGCTCATGCCGCCGATATAGCCCAGCTTGTGGCTTTGGCTGATGCTGGCGCCGAAGATGCCGGCCAGGAACATGCCGTAATGCGCCTGGTATTCGACCGTGCGCACATTCGGGATGACGGGCTTGAAGGGATCGGCATAGAGCTGAATGAACGTCGTGCCGGGATAGCCGGGGGCGACCGCCTTGATGGGGTCTGCCATCTCATTGAAGGTCGTCACGATCACGGCGGCACCTGCGCCCGCCAGCGTCGAGAGGATGGATTGATAGGTCGAAGGGTCGGCGGCATAGATGGCGCGGATCGGGAAATGATCCTGTTTTCCCAGCGCCTTCAGATGCGCGATCATATCGTCGATCGGGCCGTTGTCGCCGGCGGCCTGGGTATGGACCAGGGCGACGAGTTTGCCGGCGGCAAAGGCGCCGCGCCCGAAAAGCGGCAATCCGGCGGCGCTCGCCCCGATCAGGCCGGCGGCGGCCAGGATGCGGCGGCGGCTGGTCTGTTCCGTCACCGAAAGCGTGTGCTGATCCTTGGCATGCGCGGACATCGGACTTTCCCCAGATATTGCTTGGTTCCGGTCAGACCCTAGTGGCGCGCATAGCAGAGCGTCAATTAGCTTGGGCGTCGGCTGCCTTAGCTGGTGCAGCTCACGGCGAGGCCGTCACTGCGCGCCATGGTCTGCGACCGCTCTTCGTCGGGCAGAAGCGGCGGGGAGATAAGGCGGATCTGGCCGCCATCCTCGCCCGAACGGCGCAGGCTCAGTTCGATCTGGGCGGGCGACAGCGGGCGGGAGAAGAAATAGCCCTGCACGCAGTCGACGCCGCAATCGGCGGCGACGGCCAGTTCCGCCGAAGTCTCGACGCCTTCCGCGACGACAGGCAGCTTCAGCACATGGGCCAATTGCACGATGGTCGCGAAGAGGCTGATGCCGTCGTCATTGTCGCGGGCGAGGTTGAGAAAGCCGCGATCCAGCTTAAGCGAGGTCAGCGGCAGTTTCGGCAATTGCGCGAGGGAGGAATAGCCGACACCGAAATCATCCATGGCCACCAGGAAACCGGCATCCCGCGCAGCCTGGAGCGAACGCGAGGCATCTTCATCGGCGAAGGTGCCTTCCGTTACCTCCAGGCAGAAGATGCTGCGCGGCAGTCCGTGGCGGTCGACCAGGGCGCTGAGCGTGCCTGGCACGTCGGAACGCGACAGTTCCAGGGGCGAGATATTGAGATTGACGATGGGCAGGTTGGTAATGCCGCTGTCCCGCCAGGCCGCGACCTGTTGCACGGCCAGTTCGCGGATCTTGGCGCCCAGACCGGAAAACAGTCCGGCGGCTTCGGCGATGCCGACGAAACGGGCCGGCGGCACCAGGCCGGCCGTCGGATGCTGCCAGCGCGCCAAGGCCTCGATCGCGATGACGCTCTGGTCGCGCAGGCTGATGATCGGCTGATAGACCAGGAACAGCTCATCGTCGTTGCGGAAGGCGGTATAAAGATCCTGCTCCAGCCCGATGCGCTCGATGCGCGCGTCATGCTGGGTGCGCAGAAATGACAGTGCCTGATTGCCGCCCTGGTTCTTGGCGATGAACACGGCCTCGTCGGCGGCATCGCGCAGGTCACCCACGCCTTCGGTGGCGCTATGGGCCAGGCCGACGCTGGCGGTGAGGTAGAAATGCCGTCCGTCGGCCAGCGCGAAGGGGCGGGCCATGGCCGCGACGATGCGTTGTGACAGGGCCTGGGCCGCATCCTCGACGATCGGGCGGCAGAAGATCGCGAATTCATCGCTGCCGGTGCGCGCGACCGGATGGGGGGCGGCCAGGTTGGTCAGCCGCCGGGCGATATCGATGAGGATATCGTCGCCAGCCTTATTGCCGAGCACATGGTTGGCGGCGCGAAAGCGATCGATATCGATCAGCATCATGGCCGCCGACGGGGCCGCCGTCTGGCTGGCGACAAGCCGGTCGAAATGGTCACGGGTCAGCAGGCCGGTCAGCAGGTCGTAACCGGCCTCGGGCCGCGCGGCTTGTGCCGCCAGCGCCGCATTGCCGGTCCCCGGAGATTTCCGGTTCACGGTGCTGGCCAGGGCGGCGGCGGCGATGGACAATCCGCCGAGACTGAGCAGCAGGCTCGAGACGGTTCGGAAACCTGCGAAGCCGAAACCGAAGCCGACGAGCGGCAGGCAGCTCCACAGCGCCGCGGCGACCAGTGTCGTGCGGGCCGACGGCAGGCGGCACAGCAGCAGGCCTTCGCCGACGGCCAGCAGAACGATGCCGATCGGGGACGCAAACTCGGAGGTCACAGGATCGGTCCCGGGTGTACGGCCATGGGTCGCGGTCTCGCTGGCCAGCTGGGAGAAGGCAAAGAAACGATCCGCGAAATGGCCGAGCGTCGCCATGACGGCGAGCCCTGCCGCGCAGAGCGCGATGCACCGCCAGATGAGCGAGGCGGAGGGGCCGGGGGCCGCGCCGACGCCGAGAAGAACCAGCGCCGTGGCGGCGAAAAGATCGGGATGCGACGATCCGTCGCTGCGGGGGAGTTGCAGATTGTCGAACAGACCGTAGCCGACCAGCACCGTCGTCAGCGTGAACAGGCTTGCCAGCAACAGCATCGCGCGATGCAGGCTGGCCAATGCACCATGGTGGCCGGTACCGGCACTGTGCAACTGGGTCTGCCCTGTCAAGCCGAGCCGCCTCATCGCTGAAAAATGGATCCCAATCCTGAATAAGACACATCAAATTCAGGCGCAGATATCATTGCAGGTGGCGCCTAGCCTTTGCAGCTCGACCTGTCACGCTCGAAGCTTGGCTCTTTCTATCGCGGAATGGCTTTGCCGCAGTCATGCCCTATTTGAGGCTTCCTCTCGAATATCGTCAAAATTTCGCTTTCGTCAGGCTCACGTTTTCGTGGGTGGCTTGGCCTGCGCGGGAGATAAGTTAGAAAAGCTCAAGTTTCCGCAAGCTTGCCCATTGCCCGTTGCCGATGATGATATGGTCGTACAATCCGATCGACAGTGCGGCGGCGGCCTTATGTACCGCCTGCGTCATTTCGATATCCTGGCGCGACGGCGTCGGGTTTCCGCTCGGATGGTTGTGGACAAGAATAATGGCTGAGGCATTCAGCTCCAGCGCGCGGCGGACGACTTCGCGCGGATAGACGGAGGTGAGGTTGACCGTGCCACGGCTTTGCGGCTCATCCGCGACCAACCGGTTTTTCGTATCCAGGAACAGCACGCGGAAATGTTCCACGCGTTCCCGTGCCAGCATTGCCATCAGATAGTCGATGATGCGATCCCAGGTTGCCAGAATGGGCTGGTCCATCACTTCGGCCCGCACCAGCCGGATGGCGGCAGCCTGAGCGGTTTTGAGGGCCGCGATGCCGGCTTCCCCCAATCCTTCGATGTCGCGCAGCTCCTGTGGCGGTGCCGCTATCGCACCCGCGAAACTGCGAAACTGCGTGAGCAGAGCACGCGCGATCGGTTTGGTGTCGCGGCGCGGCAGAGCCAGGAACAGCAGCATTTCCAGCAATTCGTAGTCGGCGAGGGCTTCGGCGCCAGCACGCAGCAGGCGGTCGCGCATGCGCGCGCGATGCCCGTCAGCGCCATAAGCAGCGGGTGAACTTTTGTCCGCCTCTACAGCAAGCGGACCGAAAAGCCCTTGTGCATCAGCGAGATGGCTGCTCTTGGACATGCCGAGGACTGTGGCATGGGATTGCTCGCAAGGAAATAGATTACAATATCGAAACTAAAATTATGAATAATATTGTGATTGATATATTTCTTGGACTACTAGGCCCCGCTCAGTAGGCGGGCCGCCGCCGGGGCGAAATAGGTCAGCACGCCACGGCAGCCGGCGCGCTTGAAGGCCAGCAGGCTTTCCATCATCGCCCGTTCCTCATCCAGCCAGCCGTTCCGGGCTGCCGCCATGATCATCGCGTATTCGCCGGAGACCTGATAGGCGAAGGTTGGCACCTCGAACCGCTCATGCACGCGGCGGATGATGTCCAGATAGGGCATGCCCGGCTTGACCATGATCATATCCGCGCCCTCGGCGATATCGAGCGCCACTTCGCGCAAGGCCTCGTCGGAATTGGCGGGGTCCATCTGGTAGGTCTTCTTGTCGCCCTTCAATGTGCCGGAGGAGCCGAGCGCGTCGCGGAAGGGGCCGTAGAAGGCGCTCGCGTATTTGGCGGCATAGCTCATGATGCGGGCATGGATCAGCCCGGCCTGATCCAGCGTCTCGCGGATGGCGCCGATGCGCCCGTCCATCATGTCGGACGGCGCGATGATGTCGATCCCGGCCTCGGCCTGCACCTGCGCCTGGCGCACCAGCACGGAGACCGATTCGTCGTTCGCCACATAGCCGTCGCGGATGACGCCGTCATGGCCGTGATCGGTATAGGGGTCGAGCGCCACATCGCCGATCAGCCCGATTTCGGGGAATGCGCGCTTGAGGATGCGGGCGGCGGAACAGATGAGGTTGTTCGGATTGCCGGCTTCGGTGCCTTCGGCGTCCTTGCGCTCGGCCGGCGTCACCGGAAACAGCGCGATGGCGGGAATGCCGAGGCGGGCGGCGGGTTCCACATGGGCGGCCAAGCCGTCCAGCGTCACGCGCTGCACGCCGGGCATGGAGCTGACCTCGGTGGGGCCACCCGTGCCGTCGCGCAGGAAAATCGGCCAGATCAGGTCGTCGACGGACAGTTTGGTTTCCGCAACCAACCGGCGCGTCCAGCTATCGTGGCGATTGCGGCGCAGACGGGTTTGAGGGAAGCGGCTGTCGGTCATGAGCAAGAACCTCTGGTGGGGCGGGTCGCACCATAGAACTCCCGCACTCATCATGACAGGCAACCCAGCTTTGGGACGGCGGCGGTTCACCAGGCGATAGCGCTTGTGTTACAACGCGCGCCCGGCCGATCCGTTCTTTTCCACCCGGCCGGGCCCGTCCAACAGGAACGTTGCATATGAACGAGCAGTTGCCCGCCGCCAGCCTTGCCCGGTTCTTCTCGGCCTCCGTCGAGGAAACCGACCCGGAACTCGCCGCCGCCATCAAAAAGGAACTCGGTCGGCAGCAGGACGGTATCGAGCTGATCGCGAGCGAGAATATCGTCTCGCGCGCCGTGCTGGACGCTCAGGGCAGCGTTCTGACCAATAAATATGCCGAAGGCTATCCGGGTCGCCGCTACTACGGTGGCTGCTATGCCGTTGATATCGCGGAAGAACTGGCTATTTCCCGCGCCAAGCAGCTATTCGGCTGCGAATTCGCCAATGTGCAGCCCCATTCCGGCGCGCAGGCCAATGGCGGCGTCATGCTGGCTTTGTTGCAGCCCGGCGACACCTTCCTGGGCATGAGCCTGGCTGCCGGCGGCCATCTCAGCCACGGTGCCGCACCCAATCTGTCGGGCAAGTGGTTCAACGCCGTGCAATACGGCGTCCGTAAAGAAGACGGCCTGCTGGATTACGAGGAGCTGGAGGAGAAGGCGCGCGCCAACAAGCCCAAGCTGATCATCGCTGGCGGCTCGGCCTATCCCCGCGTCATCGATTTCGCGCGTATCCGCAAGGTGGCCGATGAAGTGGGCGCCATCTTCATGGTCGATATGGCGCATTTCGCCGGTCTGGTCGCGGCCGGCGTGCACCCCAGCCCCTTCCCGCATGCCCATATCGCGACGACGACGACGCATAAGACGCTGCGCGGCCCGCGCGGCGGCATGATCCTGACCAACGACGCCGATCTGGCCAAGAAGATCAATTCGGCGATGTTCCCCGGCCTTCAGGGTGGCCCGCTGATGCATGTCATCGCCGCCAAGGCGGTCGCCTTCGGCGAGGCGCTGCGCCCTGAGTTCAAGACCTATGCCAAGCAGGTCGCCGAGAATGCGAAGGTTCTGGCCGCGACCCTGGTGGAGCGCGGTTTCGATATCGTCACCGGCGGCACCGACACGCATCTGCTGCTGGTCGATCTGCGGCCGAAGCGCGTCACCGGCAAGCTGGCCGAGGCCAGCCTGGAACGCGCGCATATGACGGCCAACAAGAACGCCATCCCCTTCGACCCCGAGAAGCCGGCCATCACCTCCGGCGTCCGCCTCGGCACTCCGGCGGCCACCACGCGCGGCTTCGGCGTGGAGGAATTCCGCCAGGTCGGCGAGATGATCGACGAGGTTCTGACGGGCCTTGCCGGTTCGAACGAGGAAGGCGGCAATGCGCTGATCGAACAGGAAGTCGGCAAGCGGGTTCAGGCCCTCTGCGCACGCTTCCCGATCTATCCGAACTAAGGGCGCGCCTGAATGCGCTGCCCCTTCTGTGGTCATGACGATGCGCAGGTGAAGGACAGTCGTCCCAGCGAAGATGGGACGGCGATCCGCCGGCGTCGCTTCTGCGGCGCCTGTAGCCAGCGCTTCACGACGATTGAACGGGTGCAGCTGCGCGAGCTGGTGGTGGTCAAATCCGACCAGCGCCGCGTGCCATTCGACCGCGACAAGCTCTCCCGCTCCATCCGGATCGCGCTGCGCAAGCGGCCGGTGCAGGAGGAGCGGGTGGAGCGGATCGTCAACAGCATCGTCCGCAAGCTCGAATCGAGCGGCGAGAGCGACGTGCCCAGCAAGCAGATCGGCGAGCTGGTGATGGATACGTTGAAGGAAGTGGACGATGTCGCCTATGTCCGCTTCGCAAGCGTTTATCGGGACTTTCGCGAGGCCCGCGATTTCGAGCAGTTTCTGGGTCAGCTCGGGGACAAGCTGGAGCCTGACGCCGAACCCGGCTAACGGATAAGGGTTAGTGCGGCGCGGGCGACGGCGGCGCGGGTTTGAGAGGCAGAGATGTTCACAGGTATCATTTCCGGTGTCGGCACGGTGGCCGAGATTCAGCCGATCGGTGACGGCGCGGATATGCGGCTGCGCATTGCCGTGCCGCAGGACAAGGCCGAATGGGCCGGCATGCCCGGCGTCATCCTGGGCGCGTCGATCGCCTGTTCCGGCTGCTGCCTGACGGTGGTCGAGATGGACGGCGCTTCTTTTTCGGTGGAGGTCTCGGCCGAAACCCTGTCCAAAACCACGCTCGGTGACTGGGCGGTGGGGCAGGGCATCAACCTGGAACGCGCGCTGAAACTCGGTGACGAGCTGGGCGGCCATATCGTCTCCGGCCATGTCGATGGCCTGGGGGCGGTGATCGCCGCCACTACCGAGAACGGTTCCACCCGCTGGAGTTTCCAGGTGCCGGCCGCGCTGTCGCGCTTCATCGCGTCCAAGGGCAGCGTTGCCGTCAACGGTGTCTCCTTGACGGTGAACGAAGTGCGCGGTGATGTGTTCGGCGTGAACATCATCCCACACACGGCCGAGGAGACGACCTTCGGAACGCTCGCCGTCGGTGATGCTGTCAATCTGGAGATCGACATGCTGGCGCGTTATGTTGCGCGGCTAACGGAGCGCGACCTGTGACGATGATGAAGACCCAGTCCCTCCACGAATATATCTCGCCGACATCCGAGATCATCGAGGAAGCCCGCGCCGGGCGGATTTTCATTCTCGTCGATGACGAGGACCGTGAAAACGAAGGCGATCTGGTGATTCCGGCGCAGTTCGCGACGACGGAGGCGATCAATTTCATGGCGCGCCATGCGCGCGGGCTGATCTGCCTCGCCATGACCGAACGCCGCGTGCATCAGCTCGGCCTGCAATTGATGAGCGCCCATAACCGGTCGCGCCATGCCTCGGCCTTTACGGTCTCGATTGAGGCGCGGCACGGCATTTCCACCGGCATTTCGGCGGCCGACCGCGCCCGCACGGTGGCGGTCGCCATCAATTCCGAAAACCCGCGTGAGGAAATCGCGACGCCGGGCCATATCTTTCCGCTATCGGCGCGCGACGGCGGCAGCCTGGTCCGCGCCGGCCATACGGAAGCGGCGGTCGATATTTCCCGCCTCGCCGGGCTCAATCCGTCGGGCGTCATCTGTGAGGTGATGAACGAAGACGGTACCATGGCGCGGCTGCCGGAACTCGTCGCTTTCGCGCAGCGCCATAATATCAAGCTCGGCACCATCGCCGATCTCATCCAGTACCGCCGCCGCACGGAAAAGCTGGTCAATCGCTCCTACGAGACCTGGAGCAATGATCTGGAGGGCGGCGACTGGGCGGTGAAGGTCTTCGAGGATCGCCTGACCGGAACCGAGCATCTGGCGCTGGTGAAGGGTGACCTCACCGCGCCGGGGGCCTCTCTGGTACGCGTCCACAGCATCGACCCGGTGACGGATCTGCTGGGGCCGGGCCATCACGCGCTGGCCGCGTCCAGCCGTGCCATTGCCGAAGCCGGGCGGGGCGTCATCGTTCTGCTGCGGGACAATCAGCCGGGCGCCGTCGCCCGCAAGCTCGGTCTCAGCGTCGCTGAGCGGGCCGAGGATCATGTGCTCCGCCAATACGGCATCGGCGCGCAGATCCTCATCGACCTTGGTGTTAAGGATATGATTTTGTTGACTAACCACCCGCGCAGCCTGATTGCGCTGGAAGGCTTCGGCCTCAATATCGTCGACCAGCAGCCCTTCGACGAACACGGGCATGTTTCCACGCCGGACGAAGGCGCCCGCTCATGAGCACCGCTGACGCCGTTCTGGGCGATATCCCCGAGCTGGAAGGCGCGCTGCCTTCCGTCCTCATCATCACCGCGCCCTATTACAAGCAGGTCGTGGATGGCATGGCCGAGGGCGCGCGCGCCGTGCTCGACAAGATCGAAGCCGAGCATCAGACGGTCGAGATCGCCGGCGCCTATGAACTGCCGCAGGCCCTGCGCCTGGCCGCCGCCGCCGAGCGGTTCGACGGTTTCATCGTCATCGGCTGCGTCGTGAAGGGTGAAACCGACCATTACGATTTCATCTGCCGCTCGGCCATGGACGGCATCCTGAACGTCGCGCTCGATCACAAGCTGTGCCTGGGTACCGCGCTGCTGACCGTCGACACCATCGAACAGGCCGAGGCCCGTTCGGGTGCCGAGCATAACAAGGGCGCGGAAGCGGCCATTGCCATGCTGAAGCAGGTGGCACTCGTCCATCATCTGGGCCGCATCTGATGGCCGGCAAACCGCAGGGGCCGCGTCCGGCGCAGCAGGGGCGCCCGCGCACAGGCGCGCGCGTCGCCGCCGTGCAGGCGCTGTTCCAGAGCGAGCAGGCCGAGGAAACGGCCGAGACCGTCATCGACCAGTTCACCCGCCATCGCCTTGGCAAGACCGAAAGCAGCGATGGTTTCGAGGAAGGCCGCGTGACGGACGCGCATGTGCCGCTGTTCAACGCCATCGTGCGTGCCGCCGTGCAGGGGCAGGACCAGATCGACAAGCGCATTGCCGATCATCTGCCGGCGGAATGGCCCTTCGAACGTCTGGACCCGGTGCTGCGCGCCCTGCTGCGTGCGGCAGCCGCCGAACTCTCCATGACGGACGGTCCGCCGGTGCGGGTCGTCATCAATGAATATCTCGACGTCGCGCACGGGTTTTTCCATGGCGACGAGCCCAAGCTTGTGAACGGCCTGCTGGATACCCTGGGCCGTGAGGCTCGTCCGGGCGAATTCGCGGCTGCGGCGCCTGCGGACCAACCCACGCCGTAAGGACCGCGCCTGTGACCCCGCCGGCGGAAGGTCTGCCGCCCGAATTCGACCTCATCGGCCGGCATTTCCGTGCGCTTGCGGGGCCGGCCGCGCTCAATCTGGAAGATGACGCGGCGGTGCTGGCGCCGCCGCGCGGGCGCGAATTGGTGATGGCGGCCGATACGATGGTCGCCGGCGTGCATTACCTGCCGGACGATCCGGCGGAGGGTGTCGCGCAGAAGCTGCTGCGCGTGAACCTGTCGGACCTCGCCGCCATGGGGGCCGAGCCGCTGGGCTATCTGCTGACGGTCTCGGCACCCTCCCAGACGCCAGATTCCTGGTTTGCCGGTTTCGCGGCGGGGCTTGGCCGCGATCAGGCGGAATTCGGCCTCTCCCTGCTCGGGGGTGACACCACCAGCACGCCGGGGCCGGTGACGCTGTCGCTGACCATCATCGGGCATGTGGCGCCCGGTCAGGCGGTGCGCCGTCGTGGTGCCCGTGCTGGTGACGAGGTCTGGGTCACGGGCACGATCGGCGACGGCGCGCTGGGCCTCGCTGTCTCGCTCGGCAGGCTGGTGGACCCGTCCGGCTATCTGCGTCAGCGCTATTGCGTGCCGAACCCGCGTCTCGGCCTGCCTCTGGCCGGTGTCGTGTCATCCGCCATCGACGTTTCGGACGGGCTGCTTCAGGATCTTGGCCATATCTGCCGCCTGGCGGGATGTGGCGCGGAGATCGAGGCGGCGTCCGTGCCGCTGTCGCCGGCAGCGCGCGCGGCCGGGCCGGAGTGGTTCGCTGACTGCCTGGGCGGCGGGGATGATTACGAGCTGCTATTGGCCGTGCCGCCTGGGCGCGGTGCGGCGCTGGCCGAGTCCTGTGCGGCGCTTGGCGTGCCGCTGACCAGGATCGGGCGTTTTGTGACGGGCGACCAGCGCGTGCGCGTTCTCGACGCAGGCGGCCAGCCGATGGCGATCGACCGCCACGGCTGGAGCCATTTTTAGGGTCTGCGCGGTTTGAGGTTGAAACACCGTCATGCCCGCTTTCGCGGGCATGACGGCTAGAAAGACTCGTTACAGGCGAGCTATTTAGAAGCTCGGGCCGCCACCGTTGACGCCGCCGCCGCCGGCATTCGACCCGCCGGTTGTGCCGCTGCCGCCGCTGAAACGGCCGATATTGCCGAAAAGCTGTTGCAGGATGGAGGCCGAGGCACCCGGCGTCGGCGTCGTGCCCGGCGCCATGCCGACGTTCTTGCTGTCGTCCTTGTTATAGACATTGACCTTCCGCAGCACGCCGCCCTGGTCGAAGTTCAGCACCACCACGCGCTGTTCCAGCACGCCGGGTAGGCGGCCGACGCGCGGACGGGTGATCTGGCTGATATAGACCCAGGCATTGTCGTTGAAGGTCTCGTGCGTCGTCGGCGAGCCAAGCAGCGCCGTCGCATCGGCCTGTGTCGTCGTGCCGGGCGTCAGCTGCTTCAGCGCGTCATTGTCGATCGGGTCGCCGCGCGTGGTCGACTGAGCCTGGAAGAAACTGCAACCCGCCAGCGGCAGGCCCATGACCAGACAGGCAATGGCGGCAGCGCGGCGAAAGCTCGTCTGGCGACGCGGCGAAGCAGTTTCGGACACTCGGCTCATTCCTTCGTCTCATCTCCGCTCGGCATCGGGGGCAGGCAGGACGCCAGCGGCAGAAGCGCCACGGAGACGACATAGAGACCCCGCATCGCAAGCGGGGTGGGTGTCATGCCCCTGATCTGCTGTCAACTCGTCTCGGAAAGGACTATCGTGATGTTACTCCCGGGCCTGGGTCACTAGGGACCACAGGCTGGCGGGCGAAGCCGATGGATAAAGACCTTCAGACCATGACGCCCGAATTTTCCAGGCCCCTCCTGGCCGCACAGATCGGCCAGAACGAGACCCTCCGCAATATCGAGGCGACGCCCGAGGAATGCGCGGCCCTCGCCGCGCGGCTCGGCCTCGTCGATCTTCTCTCCCTGAAGGCGACAATCCGCCTCAACCGAAAGCCGCGCGACGAATTCGTGGCCAGCGGTGAAATCCATGCCAGGGCCACGCGCACCTGCGTCGTCTCTCTGGAGGATTTCGTCGAGGAGACGGATTTCGCCTTCACCATCCGATTCGTCACCGAAGAACCGGAAATGCCGGACAATCTCGAAGAACTGGCTTTGGAAGACGGACCGGACGAGGTGGCGTATGACGACGGCACGCTGGATCTGGGGGAAGCAGTGGTGCAGGAATTCGCCCTGTCGCTTTCGCCTTACCCCCGCAAGCCCGGCATTGTCTTCGAGGAGCTGGACGAGGATTCGGGCAATGCCTTCGCGGCGCTGAAAAAACTGACCTCGCCCAACTAACGCTCAAAAGGCGGGTGCGGGGCGCGAGTCGTGCGGCCCGGGGCCTGCCGGCGAGCCAAGGACATGAAAGGGTTGTGCGTGTAATGCACAGCCGGCGCTTGCCGCAGGGGGGTGTCTCTGCTAATTGCGCCGCCTCACGCCAATCTAAGTCAGTTTGACTTCGTCCGAGCGGGCGATGGTCTATTAACGAGAAAGGGGTTCCGGCGATGGCCGTTCCCAAAAGAAAAACCTCGCCGTCCCGCCGTGGGATGCGTCGCGCCCACCAGGCTCTGACGGCCCCGAGCTTTGCCGAATGCGGCAATTGCGGCGAGCTGAAGCGCCCTCACCACGTTTGCAGCCATTGCGGTCATTATGACGGCCGTGAGGTTGTCGGCGCTGGCAAGGCGCTTAAAGGCACGGTCCGCGCCTAACCGGGCCCGCGCCGCATCGTGTCTTCCTTTCAAGGCATAACCGAAGCGGTCGGGGCGAAGCTCGCCTCCGCGCAGTTCGCCTTGGCGATTGATGCGATGGGCGGGGATGATGCGCCGGAGATGGTGGTCGCGGGTCTTGACCTTGCGGCCGAACGCCATCCCGGCGGACGGTTTCTTCTGGTCGGCGACGAAGCCAGGCTGACGCCGCTGCTCGCGAAGTATAAGCGTGCGCGGGCGGCAAGCACTGTCCGGCATGCGGCGGAATCAGTCACCGGGGATATGAAGCCCACGGTGGCTTTGCGCATGCGCGACAGTTCCATGCGCCTCGCGATCGACGCGGTGGCGAATGGGGAAGCAAGCGGCGTCGTCTCGGCCGGCAATACCGGCGCGCTGCTGGCGCTCGCTAAGATCGTCGTCAAGACCCTGCCGGGTATCGACCGCCCGGCCATGGCCGCCACCGTGCCATCGGCACGGGGCGATGTTGTCATGCTCGATCTCGGCGCCAATGTTGTCTGCGATACGCGCAACCTCGTCGAATTCGCGGTCATGGGCGAGATGTTCGCCCGCACCGTTCTCGGCATTCCCGAACCCCGCATCGGTCTGCTCAATGTCGGCTCCGAGGAGCTGAAGGGTGACGAGCGCCTGCGCCGCGCGGCGGACGTGCTGCGCAGCAGCCATATCGGCGAACGCTTCCACGGTTTCGTTGAAGGCCATGACATTGCCGCCGGCACGACGGACGTGATCGTGACCGACGGCTTTACCGGCAATGTCGCGCTGAAGACCGGCGAGGGCGCGCTCAAGCTCATGGGCGGCCTGCTGCGGCAGGTCTTCACCAGCAGCCTTTCCGCCAAGATCGCCTATCTGTTCGCCCGCACCGGCCTGGACCGGCTGCGCGAATGGCTGGACCCGCGGCGCTACAATGGCGCCGTCATGGTCGGCCTCAACGGCGTCGTCGTGAAATCCCATGGCGGCACAGATGCGCTGGGCTTCGCCCATGCCGTCGATGTCGCGATGAACATGGTCGAGCACGGTTTTACCGCCGGCATTGCCGATGGGCTGCGCAAGCTCGCCGAGCAGGAAAAGCTGGCGGCCTTGGCCGAGCCGGATGCCGATGCCCTGGCTTTGACCGGCGAGCCCCCTCTGGCCGAAGCGAAGTAGACAAACGTGACAGCGCCTATCCGTTCCGTATTGGCAGGGGCCGGCGGCTTTCTGCCCGGCCGCGTCGTCACCAATGACGAGATGGCGGCCGTCGTCGATACGTCCGACGCCTGGATCCGCGACCGCACCGGCATCCATCAGCGCTACCGGGCGGAAGGTGCCGAGACCACAACCTCCATGGCCGTTGCGGCCGCGCGCAAGGCGCTGGATGCCGCCGGGGCCAGCCCGGATGATGTCGATCTCATCATCGTCGGCACCAGCACGCCGGACCAGGCTTTCCCCTCGGTCGCTGTGCGGGTGCAGGCCGCGCTGGGTATTCAGAAAGGCTTCGGCTTCGACGTTTCTGCCGCCTGCGCCGGCTTCGTCTATGCGCTGTCGATCGCCGATGAAATGATCCGCGCCGGCCGGGCGCGCGGCGCGCTGGTCATCGGCGCGGAAGTCTTCTCCCGCATCCTCGACTATACCGACCGTGGCACCTGCGTGCTGTTCGGGGATGGCGCGGGCGCGGTGTTTCTGCGCGCCGAGGCCAGCGAAGGCGAGCAGGGCATCCTGTCCACCCATCTGCATGCCCAAGGGGCGCTCGGCGATATCCTCTATGTCGATGGCGCCATCGGTGTCGCCGACAGTGCCGGCCAGCCGCTGCCGGGCAAGCTTCACATGAACGGGCGGGAGGTCTTCCGCCATGCCGTGCAGCGCCTGTCGGAAAGCGTGGACGAAGCTTTGGCGCATAACAATCTGGACCGTGGCGCGGTCGATTGGCTGGTACCCCATCAGGCCAATATTCGAATTATCGAGGGCATGGGCCGCAAGCTCGGCCTGGCGCCGGAACGGGTGGTCATCACCGTTGACCGTCATGCCAATACCTCGGCCGCCTCCATCCCGCTGGCGCTGGCTGAAGCCATGGGCGACGGCCGGATTAAGCGTGGTCAGCTGGTGCTGATGGAAGCGCTTGGCGGCGGCCTGGTTTGGGGATCGGCGCTCGTCCGCATCTAAGCTTCAGGCTTAACTCCTTCGCGCCATCTCTTCGCCACGGATAAAACATCCGCGCGCCAAAGCCTTGATGGTGAAGGATTCGTTGACAGAGCGGCTGGCAATGCTACCGTTGCGGCATGAGCACAGTGACGCGCGCACAGCTGGCCGAGACGATCTACGCACAGGTTGGCCTGTCGCGTAACGAATCGGCTGACCTGCTGGAGTCCGTGCTGGAGCGGATATCCACCGCACTTGAGGCAGGTGAATCCGTTAAAATCAGTGGCTTCGGAACCTTTTCTGTTCGCCAGAAAGGTCGCCGCATCGGCCGCAACCCCAAAACCGGCGTCGAAGTTCCCATTCTGCCGCGCCGCGTTCTCGTCTTCCGGCCGAGCCAAGTGCTGAAAGGCACCGTCAATGGCGAAGTCGTTGAGGATGATGGTGCCGATTCGTGAGTGCCATTCCGCTCCCGCGCGAGGATGACGATCACGCCGCCCGCGCCAAACCCAAAAAAGCGCCAACGGCTTTTCGCACAATCAGCGAAGTGGCCGACGATCTTCATATTCCACAGCATGTGCTGCGCTTCTGGGAAACCAAATTCACTCAGGTGAAGCCGCTGAAGCGCGGCGGTGGCCGCCGCTATTACCGGCCGGACGATGTGGCGCTGCTGCGTCGCATCGCGCATCTGCTTTATACCCAGGGCTATACCATCAAGGGCGTGCAGCGCCTGCTGCGCGAAGGCGGTGGCCGTCTGGCGGACGATATCCCGCCGCCGCTGCTCGATGACCAGGATAGCGAGGCTGAAACGGACGGCGAGGCGCTGCTGCTGTCCAGCCAGCCGGCTGAAGAGAGCGAGCCTGTGGCGCCTGTCGCCGCCAGCCTGCCCTTGCGCTTCATTCCCCGGTCCAGCCAGCCGGCAGGCCATGCCTTGGCTTCCGTTGCGGCCTTGCCGTCCGCCCTGGCGGCGAAGGATGAGGAAGTCGTGAAGCTGCGCCAGGCGATGACCGAGATGCTGGGCCAGCTTGAGGCATTGCGCGCGCTTCTGGCGCGCTGACGCCCGGTCTTTTGCGCCGATCCACCGCCCAGCGACGGCAGTGTAACAAAACCTTTCATCGACCAGCCTGACGACGACAGATAAGCCGATAAAAACGGTGGCGGATCGTATCATGTCGGACATGACAGCCTCTTCTCAGAATGCAGGCCGTCCCAGTCTCCAAGGCAAAGGCCATTGGGCGACGGTGCCGGTTTTCGCCCTGCTGCTTGTCTGCGGCCTCGGCTACGCCGTCTATGGGCTGGTCGCGGATATGGAAAGCGCGGGCGCCCAGCCGCTGGCGATCGGTGCTTTTCTGCTTCTGGGCATCGCGCTGCTCATCGCCCTCGGCTTTGAATTCGTGAACGGCTTCCATGATACGGCCAATGCCGTCGCGACCGTCATCTACACGCATAGCCTGCCGCCGACGATTGCCGTCGTCTGGTCGGGTTTCTTCAATTTCCTGGGTGTGCTGACCTCCACCGGTGCTGTGGCCTATGCCATCGTCGCTCTGCTGCCGAACGATCTGGTGCTCAATGTCGGCAGTGGCGCCGGCTTCGCGATGATCTTCGCGCTGCTGCTGTCGGCGATCGGCTGGAACCTGCTGACATGGTGGTTCGGCATTCCCAATTCCTCGTCGCATGCGCTGATCGGATCGGTCATCGGCGTCGGCATCGCCAATCAGTTGATGGCCCCGGCCGGCCACCCGACGGCCGGCGTGCAATGGGGCGCGGCCATCGGCGTGCTGAAGGGCCTGCTCTTCAGCCCCGTCGCCGGCTTCGTGCTGGCGGCGCTGCTGCTCCTGCTGATGAAGGTTCTGATCCGCTCCAAGAAGCTCTATACGGCCCCGGAAGGCCGCAACCCGCCGCCGTGGTGGATCCGCGGCATCCTGATCCTGACCTGCACCAGCGTCTCCTTCGCCCATGGCGGCAATGACGGCCAGAAGGGCATGGGTCTGATCATGCTCATCCTGATCGGCGTGGCGCCGACAGCCTTCGCCCTCAACCGCACCGTGCCGGAAAGCCATACGCCGACCTTCGTTGCGGCCAGCACCCATGCCGCCGCGGTCTTCGATGCTCATGCCGCGAAGGACGCCGCCAAGGTCGAGGCCGCCGAAGCCCGCCAGCGGGTGGATGACGCGATCAACCAAAAGACGCTGTCGGCCCCGGAAACTTTCGCAGCGCTCAGCGTGCTGACCCATAAGATTTCGGATGAGGTTCGCAGCTACGGCGCCCTCTCGCATGTGCCGGCGGCGGAAGCGGCCAATATCCGCAATGACATGTATCTGACGGATGCGGCCGTGACGGCCCTGACCAAGAACCCCGGCTCGGTCTCCGCCGACGAGGCCAAGACGCTGAAATCCTATAAGACGGAGCTGGAACGCGGCACGCGCTTCATCCCGACCTGGGTTAAGGTGTCGGTTGCCGTCGCTCTCGGTCTTGGCACCATGGTCGGCTGGAAGCGCATCGTGCAGACGGTGGGGGAGCGTATCGGCAAAACCCATCTGACCTATGCGCAGGGCGCGGCGTCGGAAATCGTCGCCGCCGCCACGATTTCCATGGCCGAGGTCTGGGGCCTGCCGGTCTCCACCACGCATATCCTGTCGAGCGGCGTCGCCGGCACCATGGTCGCGAGTGGCTCCGGCTTGCAGCGCAGCACCCTGGTGAAGCTGGCCTCGGCCTGGATTATGACGCTCCCGGTCGCGATTGTGCTGTCGGGTGTGCTGTTCTTCGTCTTTCGCGAGATTTTCTGAGGCGGTACCGGTTTAGGTTGGCGCACACCCTTCATCGTCACGCCCGCGAAAGCGGGCATCTTCTGCGCCTCTCACAGAGGCCAAGTTAGAAGACCCCCGCCTGCGCGGGGGTGACGGCGGTGGGTTTAGCCAATGCCCGTCAGCCCTGGGCCAGCAGTGCATCCACCTCGGCGCGTTTCGGCATGCCCGCACCCGCGCCGGCACGCGTCACCTTCAAGCCCGCGACGGCGCAGGCGAAGCGCAGCGCCTCGGGCAGCGCCAGGCCTTCGGACAGAGCGACCGCGATCCCGGCATTGAAACTGTCGCCAGCGCCGGTCGTATCGACCACCGCGCCCGCGCGCACCGCCGGCACCATCACCGTCTCACCGTTGTGGCGCAGCAGAGCGCCCTTTTCGCCGAGCGTGATAATCACCGCGCCAGCCCCGCGCGCAATCAGCGCGTCGGCGGCGGCCTCGGCCTCGGCCGCGTTCGTCACGGGCAGGCCGGTCAGTTCGGACGCTTCCTTTTCATTCGGCGTCAGGATGTCCGACAGGCGGATGATGTCCCACAGTTCGTCGGAGACCGGGCCTTCCGGCACCGGCGCGGGGTTGAGGATGGTGCGTACCCCGGCGCGGCGCGCGATGGTCAGCGCGTGGGTCACCAGCGGCAGCGGCGTTTCCAGCTGGGTAATGAAGGCATCGGCCTTGCCGATCTCATCGGCGGCCTGCGCAATCTCGCCTGTCGTCAGCGTCGCCGCCGCGCCTGGCACGATGATGATGGCGTTTTCGCGGGTCTCGGCATGGACGATGATGGCCGCCGACCCGGTCGGCAGGTCAGCGCTTTGCTGCAAGAAGCGCGTGCCGACGCCCTCGGTCTGATAGATGCCGCGCGCCATGGCGCCATAATGGTCGGTGCCGATCTTGGCGATGAATTCCACCGGGGCACCCAGGCGCGCGGTCGCGATGGCCTGGTTGGAGCCCTTGCCGCCCGGCCCGATGCTGAAGCCGCTGCCGATCTGCGTCTTGGTCCAGACCGGAATGTCCGGCGTCTGGAAGACGAAATCGACCGCGAAGACGCCCATCACAATGATCATTTTTTCTTTCCTCCCGGACGTCGTTTTCAGCCCAGTGCCTGGGCGGCCTTCAGCACATCCGCCGCGTGGCCGGTGACCGAGACCTTGCGCCAGATTTTGGCGATTTTGCCGTCAGGCCCCACCAGAAACGTGGACCGCTCGATGCCCATATATTTGCGGCCATACATCGATTTCTCGACCCAGGTGCCATAGGCCTCGGTCACGGCCCCTTCGGCGTCGGAGGCGAGCGGGAAGGTGAGGCTGTATTTTTCGGCGAACTTTTCCAGCGCCTTCATGGGATCGCGGGACACGCCGATGACGTCGAGGCCCAGATGGCCCAGCTGCGGCAGCGCTTCCTGGAAGGCGCAGGCTTCCTTGGTGCAGCCGGTCGTATCCGCCTTGGGATAGAAATACAGCACAAAGGGCTTGCCGGCGTAATCGGCCAGGCTGACCTTGCGGCCGGCGGTGGCCGGCATGGTGAAATCGGGGGCGCTATCGCCTTCGTTCAAGTTCATGGTGTCTTCCCTCAGGATTTTGGGGCTGTCTCGGTCGGATCGCCGATATGGCGGATGAAGGCGGCGCGGACCAGAGCCGCCGTTTCCTCCATGCGGTGGCGGAGGTCGGCCATGGTGGCATTGCGGGTGGCGGCCAGCAGAATGCGGGCCGAGGCTTCGGGAAGATCGGGGGACCGCGTCAGGCCCACCGTCAGGCGCAGCATGCTCTGGATGGTCCGCCACAGATGGTCGGCCGTCATTAGCGCCTGCCCCTCGGCATGGGGAATAAAGCCGGCAGCGAGAAGATTGCCTAGCGCGATGCGCGTCGTCGTATTGCGCAGCTCCGGATGCTCGGACCCATGGATGAGCTGCAGGATCTGCGCGATGAATTCCACCTCCATGGCGCCGCCGGGCATCAGCTTGACGTCCCAGGGGCCGGCGGGCGGCAAATCCCGCAGCATGCGGCGCCGCATGTCGAGCGCGTCATGACGCAGAACCTCGGCGGGCAGGCGGGGATGCAGCGCCTCTCGCAAAGCCTTTTCGACGACCGGCAGAAAGGCGGGCGTGCCGGTGGCGGCGCGGGCGCGGGTCAGGGCCATCTGTTCCCAGGTCCAGGCCTGTTCGGCATGATATTTCTGGAAAGCGGCGAGGCTGACGGCGACCGGTCCCTGATTGCCGGAGGGACGCAGGCGCATATCGACCTTATACATCGGGCCTTCGACACCCTGCGCCGTCAGCGCGCCGGTGAAGGCCGTGACCAGGCGCGCGAACCATTGGCTGGGGGCCAGGGCTTTCGGCCCGTCGCTGGCTTCCACATCGTCTTGCCGGTCATAAATGAACATGAGGTCGAGGTCGGAGCCTGGCATCATCTCCCGGCTGCCGCCCTTGCCCAGAAGCAAAACGGCCCAGCCGCCACCGCGTAGTTGGCCGTAGCGGGCGATCTGCTGTTCCACCACGGCGTCCAGAATGGTGCCGAGTGCGGCGTCCGCCAACGCCGTACGGGCGATACCGGCCGCATCCACATCCATACGGCCTTCCAGCGTCGCGACGCCGATGCGAAAATGTTCCTCGCTCACGAAATGCCGTGTGACCGCGATGCGATCCTCCAGCGTCGAAGCATCGACCAATTGCGCGCGCAGGGCGCGCGACGGGTCCGACCGCGCTTCCTCCGATCCCAGCAGGCCTTCCAGCGAACCAGGGTGATTGGCCAGATGATCGGCCAGGCCTGGGGCGGCGCCCAGCAGCACGGCGATGCGGTCGATCAGCGCCGGATTGCGGCTGAAGAGCGAGAAAAGCTGCACGCCCGCCGGCAGGCCCGAGACGAAATGATCGAAGCGCGCGAAGGTCTGGTCGGGCTGCGGCTGGGCGGCGATGGCCCGCAGGATGGGCGACAGCAGGGGTTCCAGCAGGCTGCGCGCGCGTTCCGAGCGCAGCGCGCGGGGCCGGCCCGACAGCCAGCGGCGGATCGTTTCCACAATGCGCGGCGTATCGGCGAAGCCGAGTTCGGTCAGGCGCGCCAGGGTCTGGTCCGGGGCCTTGGACCCGTCATGCCCGACGGCCAGGCTTTCCGCATCCTCGGCCATTTCAAAAAAGCTGTCGTAGAGCGCCTGCACTTCCAGAAGATGCGCCAGCAGCCGGTCGGCGAAGGATTGCGGCGACGCGGCCCCCATGAAGGTCGCCAGCGCCGCCATGCCTTCCATCGTGCCGGGCAGGCTATGGGTCTGGCGGTCGGCGATCATCTGCAAGCGATGCTCGACCTGGCGCAGAAAGCGATAGGCGCGGGTCAGCACGGCGGCCGTGTCGCTGGAGACATGGCGCAGCCGCGTCAACAGCCGCAAAGCGGGCAGGGTGGCGCCCACGCGCAGCATCGGCTCCCGGCCGCCCCAAACCAGTTGCTGGGACTGCGCCAGGAATTCGATTTCCCGAATGCCGCCACGGCCGATTTTCAGATTATGGGACAGCAGGCGCTGCACGCTGTCCGGTCCTTCGGGAATAGGACCGCCGCGATGCGCATCCATCAGCCGCTTCATGGCATGGATATCGGCAATGGCCGCGAAATCCAGGTGGCGGCGCCAGACGAAGGGCCGCAGATGCTCCAGGAAGGCCTGCCCCAGGGCGATATCGCCGGCCACCGGCCGCGCCTTGATGAAGGCGGCGCGCTCCCAGTTGCGGCCCATCGTTTCGTAATAGGCGAGCGCCGTCGGCACCGAAATCGCCAGCGGCATGGCCGAAGGATCGGGACGCAGGCGCAGATCGACGCGAAAGACATAGCCGCCGACATCGCGCGCTTCCATCAGCTTCACCAGATCCCTGGCTAGGCGCGTGTAACTCTCACCTATAGTCTCGTTCGGTGAAGCAATGGCTGCTGGATCGTAGAAGACGATGAGGTCGATATCGCTCGAATAATTCAACTCCCGGCCGCCCAGCTTGCCGAGAGCCAGAATGGTCAGGCCGCAGCCGATGACCGGGTCGCCGTCCGGGTCCGGCAGGCTGATGCGTCCCTGCGCATGATTGCGGCGCAGAAGGTGGCGCACGGCCAGTTGCAGCGTCTCCTCCGCCAGGCGCGACAATGCGCCGGTGACGCGGGACAGCGGCAAGGCACCGCCGATATCGCCCAGTGCCACGGCCAGCGCCACCTGACGCTTGGCGTCGCGCATCGCGGCGCCGATGGCGGCCGTGGTGGCGCTGGGGCGGATCTGTCCCAGCCGGTCAAAGGCATGGGCGATGGCGGCTTCCGGCCCTGCGGTCGCGACCGTCGCCAAGGTTTCGCGTTCGCGCAAACTGAGATCGGCCAGATAGTCGCTATTGCCGCCGATCGCCCGCAGCATGGCCAGCGGCACAGCCTCCGTGCCGGGCAGAGCGTGGATGCGGTCGACGAAACGGTCGGCGGCCGCCGTCTCGGCCGGCACCGGCCAGTGGAAGTGCACATCAAGGGTCATCGCGGCGGAGGCTGGGCATGAGCGCGGCCGACGGTCAAGACCCGGCACCCCAGCCGCACCAGCGGCGCTGGTTTCACCCCCGCCGCTGGTGGTGGAAAATTCCGCTCGATGCCGGGATCATCCTCATCGAATGGGGATTCCTCGTGGTTGCCTTGGCCAGCGCGGGGCTCGCCTGGCGCGCGGCCCAGGGGCCGGTCGATCTGTCTTGGGCGCTGCCGCGCCTGACGCGCATCCTGATGATCGCCGAGCCGCAGGTCGATGCCGGGATCGGACATCTGGCGGTCAGCTGGAATGGCTTCCGGGATGGGCCGGATCAGCCGGTGCGCGTGACCAGCGACGATATCAGCATCGCCGACACGGCGAATGACCGCAGCCTGGCCGTCGATCATCTGGGCGTTGACCTGTCGATGGGCTGGGCCTGGCACGGTGTCTTCGCGCCGCGTGTGGTAACGCTGGACGGATTGCAGATTTCGCTGCGGCGGGCGCCCCCGGCGCAGCAGATCGCCGAGAATACGGAAGAAACGGCGCGCGATCCCAATCTGCGGCAGACCTTGCGCGACATCATCGCCGTGCTGCGCCAGCCGCCGCAAAGCGACAGGCATATGCTGCCCGTCAAGGCCGCCGAATTGTCCGAATTGCGACGGGTGACGCTGACCCATGGCAGCGTCACCCTGCAACCGGCGGCCGGTGCGGAAGGCAAGGCCGGCCTCGCCGGTCGCGCGTTGCAGGTCGCCGCTATCAACGCGACGCTGACGCGTGGTGATGCCGGCGGGCTGACCGGGCAGGTGGCAGCGGTTCTCGCCTCCCGCGCCGGACCCTTGCCGCCGCAGACGGCGGGTGCACGGCCCAGTCTGCAGGTGAATTTCGCCGAGACGGCGCAGGGCGCGGTGACGGTTCAGACCGCCGCTGAATTGAACGACCCTGCCGGCATGATGGCGGCCCTTCAGATGCCGACCGATTTGCCGGCTGTGTCCGTGCCTGTACAGGTCCAGAGCGAAGTGGACGCATCAGACCAGGCGATCATCACCAGCTTTCGTACCGCCGTCACGGCGGGCAGCGGCCAGTTGCGCTTCGGTGGCGGCGATATCCCGATCACGGCGCTCTCCCTGCTGCTGACGGGGGACGAGACTAGCCTCGTCATCGATCCAAGCTCGAAAATCGCGCTGGCGGCGGTCAGCGCCCAGCCGCCGCCGACGATCGCCTTCAGCGGCCAGGGCAAGCGGACCGATCAGAACCTGACGATGACGATCGGCCTGGGGCTGGATCATGTCGCCTCGGGCGATCTGCCGTCCTATTGGCCGCCGGCTTTCGCGAAGGGGGCGCGCAACTGGATCAAGGCCCAGGTCAAGGACGGGTCGGTTCATGACGGGCATTTTCAGTTCGTGCTGACGGGCAAGCCCGATTTCTCGGATATCGGGCTGACCGGCGTTTCCGGCGCGCTGCCGGCGACCGGCCTGACGGTGACATGGCTGCCGCCGCTGCCGCCGATGACCAAGGTCAATGGCGAAATCGCGTTGCAGGGCATGGATGCCGTTCGCATCGGCGTCACCAGTGCGGCCCAGGGCGATCAGGCTGTCACCAATAGCAGCATGGTCATCACCGGCCTGTCGGCGGCGGACCAGATCGGCACGATCAACCTCAATCTGGCGGGGCCGGTGGCCTCGGCCATGTCCATCATCAGCCAGCCGCGCCTGCATCTGCTCAAGGGTCTGCCGGTGCCGCTGACCGTGACCGGTGGGACTTTCCAGGGCAGCCTCACGCTCAGCCTGCCCTTGGACAATAATGTGACGACCGATCAGATCACCATGCGCACGCATGACGTGATCCAGAATCTGGGCCTGGGCGACCTGTTGCTTGGCCGGAATCTGACCGACGGCAATCTCACCATCGACGCCACCATGGCCGGTCTGTCCCTAAACGGTCAGGCGGCCCTGGCCGGTATTCCGGCGACGGTGGCGCTGACCACGGACTTTGACGGCGGGCCGGCCAGCCAGGTCATCGCCAGTCTGAAGGTCGATGCCCAGGCCGATGAGACGCAGTTGGCGGCGGCCCAGATTCCCACAGGCGGAATCCTGAAGGGTAAGGCAGCCTTGAGCCTGCAACTGGCCGCCCAGCGCAGCGGGCGCACCGATATCAACGCCACCGTCACGGTGCCGGAGCAGCGGCTGAGCGTCAGCCAGATTTCCTGGGCGGGCGGGGCCGGCACGGCGACGGCCACCGCGCATGTCGCGTTGCAAGGCAGCCGCATCATCGCGCTCGACAATCTTGCGCTGACCGGCCCCGGTCTGGCGTTGCAGGTGCAGAGCGGCTTTTCAGGCAGCCGGCTTGCCAGCGTCACGGTCGATAAGCTGCAACTCGGCCGCACCGATCTGCACGGACGGTTCGATCTGCCGGCGGCGAAGACCGACCCCTATGTCGTCGATATCGCCGGACCCGTGTTGGATCTCTCGGCCGTCTTCGGCCATGCCCGCAAGGCCGAGCCGAGCGTGAAGCCGGCGAATAGCGCGCTGTCGCAGATATCCTCACCGCAGGAATTCGCGCCGCATCCGCCCTGGCGGGCGACGGTCGCGGTGGACCGCATCCTGTTCGGCACCACGCCGGCCGGTCAGTCGCGCGAATTGGACGCGGTGCGCGGCACGGTGGTCAATAATGGCGTCGTGGTGCGCAGCGCCGATGTGTCGCTGACCGTCGCACCCTCCGGCGCGGCCTCGCATCTCTCGATTGTGCCGATGCCGAACCAGACCCGTCAGGTGCGGCTGACGAGCGGTGATTTCGGCGGCCTGCTGCGGGCCACCAATGCCTATGACGCCGTGACCGGTGGCGTGCTGGACATTTCCGGCACCTATGACGACAGCCAGCCCAGCCATCCGCTGACCGGCACGGCGGAAATGGACAAGTTCTCGCTGGGCGCCGCACCGACCGTCGCCAAGCTTCTGCAAGCAATGACGCTCTATGGCGTCGTTGACCTCATGCACGGTCCGGGCCTGTTCTTCAGCAAAATGGTGGCGCCGTTTCAGCTGGCCAGCCGGCGGCTCGATCTGCATGAGGCGCGGGCCTATAGCGCCTCCCTGGGCCTGACGGCCGATGGCTCCGTCAATCTGCCGGGCAATAATTTCGATATTCAAGGCACGGTCGTGCCGGCCTATTTCTTCAATGCGCTGCTCGGCCATATACCGCTCATCGGCAAGCTGTTCAGCCCGGAGAAGGGGGGCGGCGTCTTCGCGGCGAAATTCCAGATCGTCGGGCCGATCAATGACCCGGCGGTGCATGTCAACGCGCTGTCGATGATCGCGCCGGGATTTCTGCGCGATCTGTTCAATCATCGGCCCCAGGGCCAGACTGCGCCACCCGCGCAGAACCAGGATCAGGCCGCACCCCGGCAATAACGCCCGGCGTTGCCGCCAGGGACACCGCCAGCCATCATGGAGGCCAGTTTGCAGACCGATAAACAAGTGAGTCCCGGCGCGATGCCCGCTTTTCCGAATTTGACGATCATCGATCACCCCCTGGTGCAGCACAAGCTGACGCTGATGCGCCGGCGCGAGAAATCCACCAATGCCTTCCGCCAGTTGCTGAAGGAGACCAGTCTGCTTCTGGGCTATGAGGTGATGCGCGACCTGCCGCTGCAAATGGTGCCGATCGAGACGCCGCTGGAGCCGATGATGGCGCCGCTGCTGGCCGGCAAGAAGCTGTGCTTCGTCTCCGTGCTGCGGGCGGGCGATGGCCTGCTGGACGGTCTGCTCGATCTCGCGCCCTCCGCCCGCGTCGGCCATATCGGCCTCTATCGCGACCCGGTGACGAAGCGGCCGGTGGAATATCTCAATAAACTGCCCGAGGATATTGAGGACCGTCTGGTCATCGCCGTCGATCCGATGCTGGCGACCGGCTATTCGGCCGCCGTGGCGGTGGAACTCATCAAGCGGGCCGGCGCCAGCCAGATCCGCTTCGTCTCTCTGCTCGCCGCACCCGAGGGCGTGCAGGTGATGCTGGATCAGCACCCGGATGTGCCGATCTTCACCGCCGCGCTCGACCGCGAGCTGGACGAACACGCCTATATCCGGCCGGGCCTGGGCGATGCCGGGGATCGTTTATTCGGGACTAAGTGACTCTATTTTGTCCGCAATACGTGACAAAATATGGCATAGCTTGATAAGACGTGATATTGTCACGAAATGACGACAAGACCCCGCTCCCGCAGAGATGGTCCGGGACGTCCGCTGCCTCCGCCAGACCCTGCGGTGCTGCGCCGGGCGCATCGGCTGACATCGGCGGTCGAACTCGGCGCGCTCCTGCGGGCAGAACGGGCGCTGCGCGCACTAACCCAGGCTGAAATGGCTGATCGCCTGGGCATGACACGTCAGATGCTGGTCGGCCTCGAAAATGGCGCCGAGGGTGTGGGCATCGGCACCGTGCTGCGCTTGCTGGCTGATCTGGGCGTGACCGTTCTCGCATTACCCGCCGGTGCCATGGCGGATCTGCCCGAGGCGCTCGGCCTGGACCGGAAAACTGAATGAGCGACGCCGGACCGCCGGACGGCCCAAAACTGGCCGTTTGGATCGACGGCGCAGCCGGCCGCGTCGGTGCCTTGCTGCGCGAGGCCGGCGGCGCTTACGGCGTCGGATTCGTCTATGACGCCGATTATCTGAGATCGGGGCAGGCCTTGCCGCTGTCAGCCGCGCTGCCCTTGACCGGCGAACCGTATAGGGACGCCAAGGTACGGGCCTTTTTCGAGAACCTTCTGCCGGAAGGTGAGAGGCGGCGCGAGGAAGCTTCGGCCGCTCGGCTGGATCTGGCCGATGTGTTCGGACTGCTGGCGCGGTTGGGCCGGGAATGTCCTGGCGCCGTTTCAGTGCTGCCGTGGGACGCGCCACCCGTGAAGGGGCCTGGACGGCTGCCGGCCGATTACGACCCGGTTTCGACGGATCGGCTGGCCGATTTAGTGGCGGAGGCGGCTGCCGGACGGGTGCCTGCCGAGCGACTGCGCTTCAGCCTGGCGGGTGTGCAGCGCAAACTGGCTTTGGCGCGCGATCCCGCGACAGGCGCCTTTCTTCTGCCGCGCAACGGTGCGCCGACGACCTGGATTTTGAAGGTAGAGCCCAGGCAGGGGCCGTTTCCCGGCATCGTCGCCAATGAGGCGCTTTGTCTTGCGGTGGCACGGCGGCTGGGCCTGCCGACAGTTCATGCCGAACGGCATGTGATAGGCGGATTGCCGGTCCTGGCCGTCGCGCGATACGACCGTATTGTGCAGAACGGGCTGGTGACACGCCGCCATCAGGAAGATGCAGCGCAGGTTCTGGGCCTGTCGCCGGATTTGAAATATGAGGAAGAGGCTGAGGCCGCCGGCGTTCCGCCAGCGATGCGCGGCTTCGCCGGTCTTTTCGGTCGCTTCGCGGGGCTTACGCGCGGACCCGTCGACACGCGGACGGTTTTGCTGCGAGCTGCCTATACCAATTGGCTGCTCGGCAATAGCGACGCGCATCTGAAAAATTTCGCGGTCGAGCATGGCCAGGCTGCTTACGGTCGAATGACATTTGGTGGTCATTATGGCTTCGGATTCGATCTGGCACCGCTCTATGATGTCGTGAGCGTCGCGTCCTATCCCAATGTCGACCACCGCATGGCGATGCGCATCGGCCGCACGGATGCCTGGGATGAGGTTGAGGCGGAGGATTGGCTGATGCTGCTCGCGCAGCTTTTCCCTGAGCGGCGGGTCGCGCGCGGCGTGTTGCGGCGCAATTTGAGCGGTTTGCAGGAGATGGCAGCGGCGATTTTGCCGGCGATCGATGCGGTGATTGCGGAAGGGCTCGTAACGCGCGCTGAGGCAAAACCCGTCCGGGATGTCGCAGGGGCAAGAATCAGGCATCTCAATCGCACCCTAGATTGGGCTATACCGGCTGAGACGGATGCGCCGATTGCACGCGGTGGCGGCTGGTCTTTCTCTTGACCTGCCGCGTCGCATGTAAGCGGCAAAAAATTGCACTAAAGTTGTGTGTTAAGGGCTTTGTGACGCTCCGAAGGCCTTGCCATTGCCGGACGGCAGTTCTACGCCGGGCCGAACGTCAAAACCGGAAGGGAAAACCATGTCCGCCATTGCCGACATCGTCGCGCGCCAAATCCTCGACAGCCGCGGAAATCCGACGGTCGAAGTCGACGTTTTCCTGGAAACCGGTGCCATGGGGCGCGCCGCCGTGCCGTCCGGCGCCTCCACCGGCGCGCATGAAGCGGTCGAACTCCGCGACGGCGACAAGTCCAAATTCCTCGGCAAGGGCGTGACCCAGGCGGTCGCTAATGTCGAAGGCGAGATCTTCGAAGCGCTGGGCGGTCTGGAAGCCAGCGAGCAGGTCAAGATCGACAACCTGCTGATCGATCTGGACGGCACGCCGAACAAGAGCCGCCTGGGCGCCAACGCCATGCTGGCGGTCTCGCTCGCCGTCGCCAAGGCCGCCGCCATCGACTACGACCTGCCGCTGTACCGCTACCTGGGTGGCGTCGATGCGCGCACCCTGCCGGTGCCGATGATGAACATCATCAATGGCGGCCAGCATGCCGATAACCCCATCGACATCCAGGAATTCATGGTCATGCCGGTGGGTGCCGCCAGCATCGCGGACGCCGTCCGGATCGGCGCGGAAATCTTCCACACGCTGAAGAAGGCGCTGCACGACGCCGGCCACAACACCAATGTCGGCGACGAAGGCGGTTTCGCGCCCAATATCGGCTCGGCCGACGCGGCACTCGATTTCGTCACCATGGCTTGCGAAAAGGCCGGGTACCGTCCGGGTGAAGACGTCGTCTTCGCGCTCGATGCCGCTGCCACCGAATTCTATGCGGACGGCGTCTACAACATGGAAGGCGAGGGCAAGAAGTTCGACTCCGCCGGCATGGTCGACTACCTGGCCGCTCTCGTCGCCAAATACCCGATTTTCTCCATCGAAGACGGTCTGGCCGAGGATGACTGGGCGGGCTGGAAGCTGCTGACCGAAAAGCTTGGCGGCAAGGTTCAGCTGGTCGGCGACGATCTGTTCGTCACCAATCCGTCCCGCCTCCGCCGTGGCATCGCCGAGAAGACCGGCAATTCCATCCTGGTGAAGGTGAACCAGATCGGCACCCTGACCGAGACGCTGGAAGCGGTCGAGATCGCGCATCGCGCGGGCTTCACCAGCATCATCAGCCATCGCTCGGGTGAGACGGAAGATTCCACGATTGCCGATCTGGCGGTTGCGACCAATGCCGGCCAGATTAAGACCGGGTCTCTGGCGCGTACCGACCGCGTGGCGAAATACAACCAGCTCATCCGCATCGAAAGCGCGCTGGGCTCCTCCGCCCGCTATGCCGGCCGCACCATCCTGAAGGGCTGACGTAAAGAAGGCCGGCGCCGCGAAGCGCCGGCCTATTGATCGGCTTGGAAAAACCCGGACGCTCAAGCGTCCGGGTTTTTTCGTTCAGGCCGAAACGGAGCCCAGAACCGGGCCGGGCTTGCTGCCCAGGCGCGCGCGCTGGTCGAAGAACAGTGCCTGGCTGATGACGGCCTTCACCACCTCATGCTGGAAGGGCTTGGTGATGAGGAAGGACGGCTCCGGACGGTCGCCGGTCAGCAGGCGCTGCGGATAGGCGGTGATGAAGACGACGGGCACTTCCGTGCCGGCCAGGATGTCGCTGACCGCATCCAGGCCGGAACTGCCGTCGGCCAGCTGGATATCCGCCATGATCAGGCCAGGCTTGGTCTGGCGCGCGATCGTCATGGCTTCTGTGCGGGTGCGCGCGACACCGACGACGCGATGGCCGAGGTCTTCGACCAGCGCCTCCAGATCCATCGAAATGATAGCCTCATCCTCGATGATCAGCACATCGGCATGCAGCTGGGCCGCGATTTCCTTCTCGGCTTCGTCGATCAGGCGGCGGACTTCGGCAACCGGCCGGTCCACCAGCTTGGCGATGATGTCGGAGGAGAAGCCTTCCATCGTATGCAGCAGGAAACAGACGCGCGGCAGCGGCGTCAGCTGTTCCACGCTATGGCCTTCGGCCGGCGTTGCATCGGCGAGGACCGGCGCGTGATGGCGGCGATTGGCCGGAACCGACCCCCAGATGGTCAGCAGGACTTTGTACAGCGCGGCATTGAGATCGAGCCCCTTGGCCAGGGCTTCGGGTTCGACGGAAACCGCTTCCAGCGCCGCCGCCGCATAGGTATCGCCCGCCGCCTGGCTGCCGGTGAGCGCACGGGCGAAACGGCGGAGATAGGGAAGATGGGCGGCAATCTGGTTCGTATTATGCATTGGCTTCATCCGTAGAAGAGGCGGCAATCAGGTTCGGTCTCAGCAGGCCTTCGCGCGGGCGGACCGATCAAAGCCCTATCCTTCTCGCGTGTCCCTATCAAGCGGCAAGTGCCAAGAGGCCAAGAAAGAGCAAAGCTTTGGAAAGTGATGCGCAACCGCAGCATCGGCCCTGGCATAACAGGTTTTGATACCGATATCCCGTCTTGCCGAAGTTGGACATGAGCCTGACTTTCAGCGATGACACGCTAATACTTATGGATCAGGCGTCCGACTTTGGATGGAGTTTTCAAGCATATGAGCAGTTCGCGGCATCCGGGGCAGACGACCGCCGATGAACGCGATGGGCTCGTGCGAGAGCTTCACCATCGCGTGAAGAACAACCTGCAAATTATCGTGAGTTTGATGAATGTGCAGAAGCGGATGCTGCCGCCGGACCGGCGGGGCGAAATCCGCTTTCTGGAAGAGCATGTTCAGTCCATGGCCGCCGCCTATCGTGTCGTCTATGGCTCGGGCGAACTCACAAAAGTTTCCATCGATGCGCTGATCCGGGAAGTGGTGGCGGGGATCGTGGAAGTATCCGGCGGCCGCAATCATCATGTGGAGACCGCGCGCTGCGAGGCCCATATGATGATCAATCTCGATCAGGCCATCACGCTCGGCCTTTATCTGGCGGTCGTCCTGCCGCCGATCCTGGACGCGGCCGCGACGGCGGGCGGCACGGTTGCGCTGGAGACCCATGCCAAGCCTGATCATGTCTGCCTGGCCGTCATCGCGCCCGTGGCCATAGACCCGCTTTTCGACGTGCTGCGGGAACGCCTGTTGGATGGTCACCTGAAGCAGTTGGGCGCCGAACGCCTGCTGGGCGTGCCGCCGTCGGAATTGCATATCGATCTGCCGACGAGCTGATCAGCCGCCGACGGCGTCGATCATCGCGCGGGTGATGCGCTGGCCGGATTGCGCGGCCAGGCACCAGTCCTTAGTTTCATCGATTTTCGCCAGGGCATTGCGCAGCGTTACGGCATTGGCGGATGTGACTTTCCCCAATTTGTCCCAGTCCACTGGCCAGGCGACAGGTGCGCCGGCCCGGGCGCGGGGCGAGAAGGGGGCAATCGCGGTTGATCCGCGTTCGTTCCTGAAATGGTCGATGAAGATTTTATCGTGCCGCTTGGCCTTGGCCATGGTCGCGACATAAAGCGCCGGCTTGTCGGCCGCCACCCGGTTCGACAGGTCGCCGGCGAAGGCTTTGATGACAGGCCAATCATGCTCGGGCTTGATCGGCACGATGACATGAATGCCCTTGCCGCCGCTGAGCATGGCGAGACTGTCCAGGCCCAGCGCGCCCAGCACATCGCGCATGAAAAAGGCCGCATCCTTCACGCGCGCAAAGGGCAGTCCCTCGTCAGGATCAAGATCGAAGACAATGCGGTCGGGCTTTTCGATATCGTCGAGACGGCTGCCCCAGATATGAAATTCGATGCCGCCGATCTGCGCGGCGGCGACCAGCGCGCGGGGATCGGTGAAATAAAGATACTCCTCAGACCCATGCGTCGTCTTGACCGCCTTATGCTGCCAGGACGCATCCATGCCGCGACTGGGATGGCGCTGAAAGAAGCCTTCCTTCTCGATCCCGTCCGGGTGGCGCACGAGGCTGACGAGGCGGCCGGCCGCGAAAGGCAGCATGTGGTCCGCAACCTGTGCCAGATAGTCTGCCAGATCGGCTTTCGTGACCCCGCAATCCGGAAACAGCACTTTATCCGGATGAGTCAGGCGCACGCCCAAGGGGCTTTCCGTCGTCGCCGTCTTCGGGGTTTTGGGCTCTTCGCGCACAACCTGCTCCGCTGGCTTGTCTTCCCGCAAACCGACATAATGACCCTGGCGGATAAGATTGTCCCGCGTCCAGCCGTTGAAGGCGATATCGACGACAAGAAGCGGCTTGACCCAGCTTGTGTCTTTCAGAATCTCATCCGGCACGTCGATCCCGGTTGGTTTTGTTGCCTTGATTTTGGCGAAGCGCGCGGAGAGGTCGGCCAATACGTCTTGGGAAAAGCCTGAACCGACGCGCCCCGCATAGCGCAGGCTTTTGCCCTCGCGTACGCCTAGAATAAGCGAAGAAAATGCGCGCGATTTCGTGGAGTGCCGGTAGCCCAGAACAACGAATTCCTGCGCATGGCCGATCTTGATCTTCAGCCAGGATTCCGTGCGGCCGGACCGGTAGGGGCGGTCGGCACGCTTGGCGATGATGCCTTCCAGCTTCTTGTCCCGCGCCATGGCCAGCATGTCGTCGCCATGGCCTTCGACATGATCGCTATAGACCAGAATGCCGTCCTGAGCGGCGGGCGCGAGGATGTCTCTCAGCCGCTGCTTGCGCTCGGTCAGCGGCTTGCCCCGCCAATCCGTCTTGCCGTCCTGCAACAGATCGAAAGCCATATAGGCAAGCGTGCCTTTGCCGGACTGCAAGGCATTCTGCAAAGCGCCGAAGCTGCTGCGCCCGTCGGGGGCCATGACGACGATCTCGCCGTCCATCAGCACGCCGTCGAGGTCGAGCGATTTCACCGCCGCGATGACGGCCGGAAAACGCTCGGTCCAATCCAGGCCGGAGCGCGTATAGGCGCGGACATCGGCGCCGCTTGCCGCAATCTCCGTGCGGTAGCCGTCGAACTTCACTTCAAAGACCCAGCCACCCTCCTGCGGCACGTCATCCACCAGGGTGGCCAGTTGCGGTTCCTCGAAACCAGGACGCTTGCTGGCTTTGGCGGCACGCGCTTTCGCGGGTGTCTGGCCGCCGGTCTTGCCGCTGCGCCAGATGCCGCCGGCGGCGGCAATGCCGTCCAGATCACGGCCGCTGGCGACGCTGTCAGGTTTTTCGCCGATCAGGTCGCGGTCTTCGGTCGCCTCCGCGTCACGCTCCTTGATGAGCAGCCAATTCTCCCGCTTCTCACTGGCCTTGCGCATCAGCACCAGCGCCCAGCGTCCGCGCATCTTCTCGCCATAGAGGTTGAAGGCGATCTTGCCCTTGGCGATTTCCTCATGCGGATCGCCGATCGGCTCCCATTGGCCCTTGTCCCACAGCATGACAGTGCCGGCGCCGTAATTGCCTTTGGGAATGATGCCTTCGAAATCGCCATAGTCCAGCGGATGGTCTTCCGTGCGGACGGCCAGCCGCTTGTCGGCTGGGTTGAGGCTGGGGCCACGGGTGACAGCCCAACTCAGCAGCACGCCGTCCAGCTCCAGCCGGAAATCGTAATGCAGCCGCGTCGCATCATGCTTCTGGACGACGAAGAGGCCGAGGCCCGGTTTGGCGCGGCGCTTGGTTTTGGTGCCTTGCGGCTCGGGCGTTTCCGCGAAGCGGCGCTTGGCATGATAGGCGTCCAGCGAGGCTTTCGGTTTCGCCGGGGCGGCGGCGCGGGCCATCAGCCGGCCCGGCGGCGCGCGGGTTTCGGCTTGGCGGCCGTCTTGGCCCTGGCTTTCGATGCGGGGGCTTTCGGCGCCGGGTCATTGGCCGGGGCAGCCGCCGCCGTCTTTTCGGCCAGGCTGCGCTTCAAGGCGCCGACGAGGTCGATGACATTGCTGGACTGCTTGTCAGGCTCCGCCTCATCCACCGCAATCGGCTTGCCGGTCTTTGCCTTGCTTTCAATCAGGTCGCGCAGGCTTTCGGTATAGTGGTCATGGAAGGTGTCGATATTGAATTTGCCGGATTTGCGCTTGATGAGTTCCTGCGCCAGATCCAGCAATTCCGGATCGGATTTGTCCTCGCCGATATCGGCAAACAATGGCGCCGCCGCACGCACCTCGTCGGCGAAGCGCAAAGTCTCCAGCATCAGCCCATCCCCGCAGGGTTTCAGCGCCGCGATATATTCGTGGCCGCGCATGACGAATTGGCCGAGACCCATTTTGCCGCTGCGGCGCAATGCGTCACGCAAAACGGTATAGCCTTCCGCGGCCAGATCGCCGTCCGGCAGCACGTAATAGGGCTTGTCGAAATAGATCGGGTCAATCTCACAATGATCGACGAATTGCACGAGGTCGATGGTGCGCCGGGCCTCGATCTTCACGGAATCGAGTTCCTCGTCGCTCAGCAGAATGTAATGGCCCTTGGAGATTTCGTAGCCCTTGGCGATGCGCTTGGCATCCACCACGCCCACGCCGGGCGCCACCTTCTCATAGCGGATGCGCTTGCCGGATGTCTGGTCGATCTGATGGAAGGACAGGCGCGCGCCGGTCTTGATGGCCGAGAAAAGCTGCACCTGGACAGTGACAAGCGCCAGACGCAGCGAGCCCGACCAGATCGGCCGACCGGCGGCGGCCGGCGGATCAGAATGGGTCTTTTTCCGCCGAGGGGCGATCCTGGCCATAGCCGCGTGTCCTTGCTCCGCAACCGATAGGAGATGGGACGCGGCCGACCGATCTCAAGGGTTTTCTGGCGTAACCTGGGCTTCGATCGCGGCTTGATCGATGACTATCGCTAGGAATCTGATCTGGGTTTTGCCGGATCGTAGTCCCAGACGAAGGTCACAGTATCAGGTTCCTTCTTCACAACAGGAAGCCCGATATTGGCTGCGCGCCGCAACAGGTCCGGGCTTAGCTCAGAAAAGGAATGGCCTTTGTAATTGCCCTCAAAAAAGGTCGCCTGCCATGCCAAGGATTGTTCCTGCATAATTATTTGAATCGCGGCGATGTTCGGCTCCAGCGCGTCCAGAATAAGTCGGAGATGCGCGGTGCCGTCCCTGAGTCTCTCCCGGCCATCTACAGTAAAGCCGCAATATCCAGTCTTAGCGAAGGATTGGCCCATCGGATCACCTTTCCGTCTGGGTCGTTTGCATGTCAGGGGAATCAGAGCAAGAAGCGAGGTCGGGTCAAGTTTGTCGCCCTTGACGTCGAGAACAATAAAGCTCTCGTAATCCTCGTCTTCACTGCTCATCATTGTGATTGCTTGATTGTGGTACAAGCGGCAACTTGGCCTTAGCGGGCTTCAATATAGCTTAGACTGCCATCCATGGCTGCAATCAGAAACGGGCCGCCTTTCTCACGCAGCGACCATTGATCCGCGTCGATATCTGTTGCGGGCCAGATTTCAAGGATAGCGTCGAGGTCGAAGGCAAGACGAAATCGCCCTACTGCAGAGATCGGCTCGACAGCCAGAAGTTTTTGGCCATCGAGGTCGGACAGGATATCCCTCATCTCGCTTTGCATGGAGGTTTGGCTGCCTGCTGTCTTGTCCTTTGTGCGCAGCGTCCAATGGGCATGTTCGATCCAGAAATGCCATTGCCCCAGAACGCTGATCCGCCGTCGCGACAGATTCCGTCTCACCTTGTCGGAAGCCGATTCCGATGGCGTGACCGGTTCCCTGACGGCTAGATAAGGGTCGCCGAATTCCATCGTGATCATCGTGCCCCAGCCATTGGCCACATTCCAGGCGCAAAGCCCGATGAGCGGCTGAAAGGCGGTGGTGAGATTTGTCTGCGGGTGAGTCGTCATGCTGCCCTACTTATTAAACATGTCACGCGCTTCTTGGAGAATTTCTTTGAACCCCAAATTTTGGCCGCTGATTTCCAGGTGAAGCTGGGTGCGCTCATCTTTGGTAAGGCGCAGCATACTGCAGATTGCGTCGATCTGACGATTTTGCGTTTTGTTATTGCCGGGCGTTCCGTCATCGGCTGTGGGTATGAGCGCACTGTTAGAACCTGTCTTGTCAGTTTTGAGACGTTCACTCGCTTGCTCAGTAAAGCCAATATCTTTGATTTTTTGTCTACGCAGTTTTGATATCGGCACATGATTGAGCTCAGCCCATAACCGAATAAGTGCGCGCGTATCATGCGTATAAAGCGCAATTAGTTGACGTGCGCTGTGATAGGGCGTGGGCGGATTGGTCGATGGTGCCAAGCGCGGTGGCAAGTTCGGTGGCTCACGCGGGAGACGCGGTGCGTGCAGCCGCATCACAGTCTGCAGCGCGGGTAGGCGCTGATCGTCATCCGTTACAAGCACAGTTTCTTGCTCGGGCTGATTGGCAGATGCGGCGGGACGCGACCATGGTTTCGGCCGGAAGGTCGCGCGAAATTTCACCCAGCCGGGATGGGCGGCCAGCCACTCTTGCGGCATCGGCGCGCCGTCCGGCACGAAGACGAAAGGCACGCGGAGATGGGTGAGATGGGAGGGGACGTCGTTCCGCTGGGTTTGCATCGGTGTCGCTCCCAATTGTTATTATAACTAACATTTAAGGAACGAAATTGCAATGAAAATGTGTGAGTGCTATTCGATCGGGTAGACCCGCGGGACAAGCCCGCGGGCGACACTGCCAGGCATCCATGCTACCGGGGATCGAAACCGCCAGTCAGCGACGCAATAAGCCGTCTTCCGCGCACTTGTTGCGCGGACCTACCTACCGCGGTAAGCGAAACAGAAAGCACGGCTAACCGACCTGCACCAGTTCCGGCACTGCCTTCACCGCCTGCAATGCGGCGTCAACGATGCCGAGCGTTTCCTCGGTCAGTGCCGCGTCCATCAGCAGCCCCGGCTTGAACTGCAGGATGCGCGGGTCGAGCGTCGAGAAGATCGCCCAGACTCCGCGCTCATACAGCGCGCGAGAGACGAAGCGCGCTCCGGTTGGGTGATCAAAGCCGAGGCCGATGACGAGACCGTTCTGGCGGATTTCGTTGAGGAAGCTGTGGCGGGTCTGCATCTCCTCCAGCCCTGCGCGCAGCCTTGTCGCCACCCGCGCGCCGTTGGCAACGCTTTCCGGCCTGAGCGTGATCTCCAGCGCCTTCAGCGCCACCACGCAGCCGAGTTCCGCGCCGCCGCCCGTTGACATATGGGCGAAGCCGTCCTCCTCCAGCCAGCGGCCGGCGCGCGGGGAGACGAGGACCACGCCGAGCGGATAAAGTCCGCCGCCGATGCCCTTGCCCGCGACGATGATATCCGGCGTCACGCCATAGCCTTCGATGGCCCAAAGCGTGCCGGTGCGCATCAGCCCGGTCTGCACCTCGTCCGCGATGTAAAGCGCGCCGTAGCGCTCGCACAAAGCCTTCACGCCGGGCAGATAGCCTGTCGCCGGCATGGGAAAGCCATAGGTCGCCGGAATGGTTTCCATGATCACGCAAGCGATGTCCTCGGCCGCCAGGGCCTGCTCCATCGCCTCCAGATCGTTGAACGGCACTTGCACGAATTCATCCGGCCGGTCCGACAGGAAACGTTCCGAGAAGCGGCCGTCGCCGGTACAGACGGCCAGACCCGTATGGCCGTGATAGGCCTTGATGACGGAGACGATCTTCCGGCGTCCCGTCGCATGGCGCGCGGATTTCAGCGCGATATCGATGGCCTCCCCACCGCCCGAGCCGAAGATGGTGCGGCAGCCGGGGAAGGGCGCGGTCGCCGCTAGCGCTTCGGCCAGCGCGGTGCGCGCCAGGCTCGGGAAATGATGGTTGCCCATGTCGAACGTATCCAGCGCGTCCCGCAGCGCCGTCACCAGTTCTGTGTTGCGATGGCCCAGATTATAGGTGCCGCCGTTCAAATGCAGGTCGATCAGCCGCTTGCCGGAGACGTCGAATAGTTCGTAGCCCTGGCGCTTGCCGATGACGAGATCGGTGCCGCTCTCCTGCCAGAATTTCGTTTTGTCCGGGTTCCAGTAGCGGGCCGCTTTCTCCATCACCTCGGCCTTGGAGGCGAAGCCGAGGCCGCCCGAAAAGAAGGTTCCGCTACCCGAAATCTCGTCCATATTCCGCCGGTCCCGCATTGACGTCATGATCCCGCTGCCCGGATGATGGGCCGCCATGACCTATAATGACCAATTCCTGGCGAGCTTGCATATCGCGCTCGGCCAAAAGCTACACGAATGGGCTTTCTCGCCTGCGGCGACGCTGTCTCTGCTCAATATTTCCGAAAACGCGACCTATCTGGCGGAGGAGGGGACGCGGCGGCTGGTGCTGCGCGTGCATCGCCCGGCCTATCACCGGCCGCAGGAAATCATGGGCGAACTCGCCTGGATTGCGGCTCTGCGCGCCGATGGCGTGGTCGATACGCCGGCGCCGGTGGCGGGCGTGGATGGCCAGTTGCTGCATCGCCTGGACCATGACGGAACCGAGCGTGCGGTCACTGCCTTCGCCTTCGTACCCGGCCGGTCGCCGGAACCGCATGAGGATCTGGGTGACTGGTTCCAGGACCTGGGCAGGGTCACGGCGCGGCTGCATACCCATGCGCGAACCTGGCAAAAGCCGGCCGATTTCAACCGCAAAAGCTGGACGGTGGACAGCATTCTGGGCCGCGACGGCTATTGGGGGGACTGGCGGGCGGGGCTCGGGCTTGATGCGGCGGGGCTGCGCCTGCTGGCCCAGGCGCAATACGCGATTTCCTTCAAGCTCGCCCAGTACGGCATGGGGGAGGACCGTTTCGGCCTTATTCATGGTGACCTGCGGCTCGCCAATCTTCTGGTCGAAGGCGACCGGCTGCGGGTGATCGATTTCGATGACTGTGGCTTCGGCTGGTTCATGTATGACTTCGCCGCCGCCGTCAGCTTTTTCGAGCATGAGCCGGTGGTGCCGCAGCTCGCGGAGCGCTGGGTGGAAGGGTATCGGCGCGTGGCGCCGTTATCGGCCGAGGATATCGCCATCCTGCCGGCCCTTGTGTTGATGCGGCGGATGCTGCTGGTGGCCTGGGTCGCCAGCCACGCGGAAACGCCGACCGCGCAGGAAATGGGCGCGGCCTATACCGAGGGCGCGCTGGCGCTCGCGGACCGGTTTCTGTCGTCACCATAGGAAGCAGGCATGTTCACATCACTCGCCGACCGGGTCGCGGTCGTTACCGGCGCCAGCAAGGGCATCGGCCGGGGCATCGCCAAGCGCTTTGCGGAAGCCGGCTGCCGCGTCGTCGTGGTGGCGCGGGATCGCCATGCGGCGACCCTGGTGGCCGAGGATATTGCCGTCACGGGTGGCCGGGCGGTGGCGATTGCCGCCGATATCGCGACCGAGGCCGGGGCGCATGCCATCGCGGCGGCGGCGCAGGATCATTTCGGCGGCATCGATATCCTCTGTGCCAATGCCGGCATCTTCCCCTCGGCCAAGCTGGAGGACATGACGGCGGCCGATTTCGACGAGGTCATGGGCATCAACCTGCGCGGCACTTTCCTCTCCGTCAAAGCCTGTATGCCGGCCTTGGCGAAAACCGGGCGCGGGCGGATTGTGGTGACATCCTCCATCACCGGGCCCATCACGGGCTTTCCCGGCTGGTCCCATTACGGCGCCAGCAAGGCGGGGCAATTGGGCTTCATCCGCACCGCCGCCATCGAACTGGCGGCCAAGGGCATCACCATCAATGCCGTGCTGCCGGGCAATATCGCGACCGAAGGGCTGATCGCCATGGGCCAGGATTATATGCAGTCGATGGCCGCCTCCATTCCGCTGAAACGGCTGGGCTCGGTCGAGGATATCGCCAATGCGGCCTTGTTCTTCGCGACCGAGGAGGCCGGCTATATCACCGGCCAGACGCTGGTCATCGACGGCGGGCAGGTTCTGCCCGAAAGCCTGGGCGCGCTCGATTGAACCTCAGCGACCGCATCCGCGCCGATATCGAAACGCGCATTCTCTCGGGCGAATGGAAGCCCGGCCACCCGATCCCGGCCGAACATGCGCTGATGGCCGAATATGGCTGCGCGCGCATGACGGTGAACAAGGCGATAGCCGCCATGGCCGCCGCCGGGCTGGTGACGCGCCGCAGGCGGGCCGGCACGGTGGTGGCGGCCCCTGCGGCCGAACGCGCGGTAATGGAAATCGCCGATATCGCCGAGGAATCGGATCGGCTGGGCCTCTCCTATCGCTTCACGATCCTGTCGCGGGCGGTGGAGGCCGGGGCGGATGGGCCTATGCTCTCCATCACCACGCTGCATGAGCGGGGTGGCGAACCGCTGGCGCTGGAGGAGCGGCGCATTTCCCTGGTCGCCGTGCCGGAAGCGGCGGCCGAAAGCTTTGCCGAGGCGCCACCCGGTACCTGGCTGTTGCAGCATGTCGCCTGGACCGAGGCCGAGCATGTCATCGGCGCGTTGGGGGCCGACCCGGCGCTGGCTCGGCGGCTGGATATCGCGACCGGCGCTCCCTGCCTGACGCTGGATCGGCGCACCTGGCAGGGCGGTGAACTGGTGACGGAGGTGCGGCTGACCTATCCGGCCTCGCGCCATCGCTTCACCAGCCGTTTCGCCCAGCGCGGGGAAGGGGCGCCCGGCTAGGGGCGCCCGGCTAGGGGATGATGAGCGGTGTGCCTCAAGGAAAAAATTATATGTATAGACATATACGATGATCGCTCTTAGAGGTTGATGCGCTTTACCGTTCAGATCGTCACCCTCGGGCTTGACCCGAGGGTCTATGTCCGGGCGTCGCGACGCTGCGCGCTGGATGCGCGGGTCAAGCCCGCGCATGACGAAAAGAGGGTATCGGTCGGCTCAACTTATTCTTCTTCAGCTGCGCTAGGGGTAACCGAATGACATTGGTTTTAAAGCCTGGATCGGTGCCGCTGTCCGATTGGCGCCGCATCTATCGCAACGGCACGCTGGGTCTGTCGCTTGACCCGGCCTCGGCCGGCCCAATTGCCGCCAGTGCGGCGGCGGTGCAGAAAATTCTCGCCAAGGGCGAGCCGATCTACGGCATCAATACCGGCTTCGGTAAGCTGGCCAGCATCCGCATCGACGATGCCGATCTCGAAAAGCTCCAGCGCAATATCGTGCTGTCCCATGCCGCCGGCGTGGGCGACCCGATGCCGGCCTCGGTCGCGCGGCTGATGATGGCGCTGAAGCTTGCCAGCCTCGCGCAGGGTGCCTCCGGCATCCGCCCGGAAACGGCCGCTTTGCTGGAAGCCATGCTGGCGCAGGATCTGGTGCCGGTGGTGCCGGGCCAGGGCTCGGTCGGCGCCTCCGGCGACCTCGCGCCGCTGTCGCATATGACGGCGACCATGATCGGCGTCGGCGAGATTTTCTATCGCGGTGAGCGGATGGAGGCTGTAGCGGCCTTGGCGAAAGCCGGTCTGGCGCCGATTACGCTCGGCCCCAAGGAAGGTCTGGCGCTGCTCAACGGCACGCAGTTTTCCACGGCCTACGCGCTGGCCGGGCTGTTCGAGGCCGAGCTGCTGCTGCAATCCGCGCTGGTGACCGGCGCGCTCTCGACCGACGCCGCCAAGGGGTCCGACACGCCTTTCGATCCGCGCATCCATGTGCTGCGCCGCCATCAGGGCCAGATTGACGTAGCAAGCGCCTTGCGCGGCCTGATGGACGGCAGCGTCATCCGCGCCTCCCATGTCGAAGGTGATGAGCGTGTACAGGATCCGTATTGCCTGCGCTGCCAGCCGCAGGTGATGGGCGCGGCGCTGGAGGTGCTGCGCCAGGCGGCAACGACCTTGGGCAACGAAGCCAATGGCGTCTCCGACAATCCGCTGGTCTTCGCGGAACAGGGCGAGGTGCTGTCGGGTGGCAATTTCCACGCCGAGCCGGTGGCTTTCGCCGCCGATATGATCGCGCTGACGCTGTGCGAAATCGGCTCCATCGCCGAGCGGCGTCTGGCCATGCTGATTGATCCGGCTTTGTCCGGCCTGCCTGCCTTCCTGACGCCCAAGCCCGGCCTCAATTCGGGCTTCATGATCCCGCAGGTCACCGCCGCCGCGCTGGTCTCCGAGAACAAGCAGATGGCGCATCCCGCCAGCGTGGACAGCATTCCGACTTCGGCCAATCAGGAAGATCATGTCTCCATGGCTGCCCACGGTGCGCGCCGCCTGATGGGCATGGCCGCCAATCTGGGCCATGTGCTGGGCATCGAATTGCTGGCCGCCGCCCAGGGCTGTGACTTCCATGCGCCGATGATGTCCAGCGCGCCTTTGGAGGCCGTGCGCAAGCTGCTGCGCGGCAGCGTGCCGATGCTGGACGAAGACCGCCACTTCTCCCCCGATATGGAGGCAGCCACCGCGCTGATCCGCTCGGGTTCCGTTATCAACGCTGCCGGTTACACGCTTCCTTCGCTGGAGATCGCCGCATGACCCGCCTCGACAATTCCCGCAAAATCGCCGCCCCGCACGGCACGGAACTTTCCGCCAAGTCCTGGCTGACGGAAGCGCCGCTGCGTATGCTGATGAACAATCTGGACGCGGCTGTCGCCGAACGCCCGGAGGAACTGGTCGTCTATGGCGGCATCGGCCGCGCCGCGCGCGACTGGGAGAGTTTTGACCGAATCGTGGCCGCCCTGCGCGATCTGGAAGAGAACCAGACTCTGCTGGTGCAGTCCGGCAAGCCGGTCGGCGTCTTCCAGACGCATAAGGACGCGCCGCGCGTTCTGATTGCCAATTCAAATCTCGTGCCGCATTGGGCGAACTGGGATCATTTCCACGAGCTCGACCGCAAGGGCCTGATGATGTACGGCCAGATGACGGCCGGATCCTGGATCTATATCGGAACTCAGGGCATCGTTCAGGGCACGTATGAGACTTTCGTCGAAGTCGCCCGCCAGCATTATAACGGTGACGCCAAAGGCCGCTGGATTCTGACTGGCGGCCTGGGTGGCATGGGCGGCGCGCAACCGCTGGCCGCCGTCATGGCAGGCTTCTCCTGCCTCGCCGTCGAATGCCAGGCGAGCCGCATCGATATGCGCCTGCGCACCCGCTATCTGGATGTGCAGGCCAAGACCCTGGACGAGGCGCTGGAAATTCTCGACCGCGCCAAGGCTGACGGCAAGCCGGTCTCGGTCGGCCTGCTCGGCAATGCGGCAGAAGTTTTCGCGGAACTCGTCAAGCGCGGCGTCAAGCCCGATGCGGTGACGGACCAGACCTCGGCGCATGATCCGCTCAACGGCTATCTGCCCATCGGCTGGACGGTGGCGGAATGGGAAGACAAGCGCGAGCGTGACCCGCAATCCGTCATCCGCGCGTCTCGCGCCAGCATGGCAGTCCACGTGCGCGCCATGCTGGATTTCTGGAAGATGGGCATTCCCGTTCTCGACTACGGCAACAATATCCGTCAGGTCGCGAAGGATGAAGGTGTGGCCGACGCTTTCGACTTCCCCGGTTTCGTGCCGGCCTATATCCGCCCGCTCTTCTGCCGCGGCATCGGCCCCTTCCGCTGGGCCGCGCTGTCCGGCGACCCGGAAGATATCTACAAGACCGACCAGAAGGTGAAGGAGCTGCTGCCGGACAACGCGCATCTCCATAACTGGCTGGACATGGCGCGCGAGCGCATCGCCTTCCAGGGCCTGCCGGCGCGCATCTGCTGGGTCGGCCTCGGCGACCGTCATCGCCTGGGCCTCGCCTTTAACGAAATGGTGGCGAAGGGCGAGCTGAAGGCGCCGGTCGTCATCGGGCGTGACCATCTCGATTCCGGCTCGGTCGCGAGCCCGAACCGCGAGACGGAAGCCATGAAGGACGGCAGCGATGCCGTCTCCGACTGGCCTTTGCTCAACGCACTGCTCAACACCGCCTCAGGCGCCACCTGGGTGTCGCTGCATCACGGTGGCGGCGTCGGCATGGGCTTTTCGCAGCATTCCGGCATGGTCATCGTCGCCGACGGCACGGAAGACGCGGCCCGCCGGCTGGAGCGCGTGCTGTGGAATGACCCGGCAACGGGCGTCATGCGCCATGCCGACGCGGGTTATGACATCGCGATCGACTGCGCGAAGGAGAAGGGCCTCAACCTGCCGGGTATTTTGGGCTGAGACGCTCTCTCGACAGTCAGATTGTCATTAAAACAACGTCACCCCCGTGCTTGTCACGGGGGTCTTCTTCGCTGTTGCCAAAGCAAGAAGATCCCGGCTCAAGGCCGGGATGACGCGTTGACTTTATGACGTTCCACGAAATGTCAGGACGGCGGCGCGGTGAGCAGAGCCAGCAGCGCGCGCACTTCCGGCCTTGGCCGTCCCGCGCCAGTGGTGAAGGCGCAATAAGGGTGGCCGAGCCTGAGGGTGGTGGAGGAGAGGGCGATCAACCGCCCGTCCTCCAGATCCGCCCAGGCGAGCGCCCTTTGCCCCAGGGCCACGCCAAGCCCCAGACGGGCCGATGATAAGGCAAGGCTGGACAGGCCGACACGGCGGCCGAGCGACGCATCCGGCCGCCGCGCGCTGCCGGCTTTGGCGAACCAATCCGCCCAGGTCGGGTGAGAGGCGAAGCTCGGTCCCCAATTGGTGTGGATCAGCATGCTGTCCTGAATATCCTCGATCCCGAACGCGTCCCGCCGATGCTGGTGCCAGAAGGCAGGGGCGCAGACCGGCAAAACTTCGTCTTGAATCAGCGGAATCGCCGTCATCGCCGGGTAGTGGTAGTCGCCGTAGCTGATGCGCAGGTCGATGGTCTGGCGCAGCAGGTCGACGGGATCGTCCTCTACCCGCACATCCATTGCCAGATGCGGAAAGTCGAGCACCAGCCTGGCTAGTTTCGGTGCCAGCCAGAACTCCGCGAGCGAGAAGGGCACGCTGACGACAAGACGCGTACGCTGCTCGCCTTCCAGCAGGCGCGTCGTCATGGCCGCCAGATCGCGCAGCGCGCGCGTTGTTTCCGGATAGATCGCGCGCCCCGCATCCGTCAGCGTCACCCGATTGCCGGTGCGGGCGAAAAGCTGTTTGCCGAAGAAGGCTTCCAGATTGCGGATCTGCTGGCTGACGGCGGCCGGAGAGACGCCCAGTTCGACGGCGGCGAGCGCGAAGCTGCCTTCGCGGGCGGCGACCTCAAAAGCCTTGATCGCATTCAGGGGCGGCAGGCGCTGCATCATCGGTCACCTTTAGAATTTCTAATCATAGGCGCATAATTTGCCCGGTTGAACCCTTGTTCCTTTTGCGGCTCCATGACCGCGACGAATGGAGGGCATGATGCGCGATTATTTAGATCTCGACCGCTATCCCCTGGATCGGGAGGGCAGCGCCGGATGGGCTGAGCTCTGCGCCACCGCCACGGCCGCGCTTGAGGCTGAAGGCATGTTCGATCTAGAAAATCTATTGCTGCCGGGCGTGGCGGAAACCATCGCGGCAGAGATCGCGCCCATCGCCCGGACGCAGTCCTTCGAGCATCGCCGCCGGCATAATATCTATTTCAGGCCCAATGTGCCTGAACTCCCCGCCGATCATCCGGCGTTGCGGGAGGTCGAGACCGTCGGCCATACCGTCTGCGCCGACCAGATCCCCCACAGCATTGTCATGGCAATTTACAACTACCCGCCGCTGCTGCGCTTCCTGGCCGCGACCATGGGCAAATCCGCTCTGCATACAATGCGCGACCCGCTGGCCCGCGTGAATGTCATGACCTATCGCGATGGTGAAGCTCTGAACTGGCATTTCGACCGTTCGGAGTTCACGGTGACATTGCTGTTACAGGCGCCGTCCGGTGGTGGCGATTTCCACTACCGCTCCAATCTCCGCACAGAGACGGACCCGAATTACGAGGGCGTCGCCAGGCTGTTGAACGGCGAAGACCCAGAGCTGCGGTCGAAGCAATTGGTTCCTGGCACGCTGAATGTGTTTCGTGGCAAGAACACGCCGCATCGCGTGACGCCGGTGGAAGGCGCGCGCGATCGGATGATTGCCGTCTTCTCCTATTACGAAAAGCCGGACGTCATGTTCAGCGACGAAGAGCGGATCGGCTTTTACGGCCGCGCTGCCTGACAATACCACTTCTGTCGACCTGACCACGCCTTTCCCCTGTGACAAGGATACCCCGATCTATGGCGAAACCGCCGTTCCCCGATGCCATCCGTCGCCAGGCGAGTGATATTGAGAATCACATCATCGACGAATATGTCGCACGGCGGATCGATCGCCGGCAGTTCCTGCGTCATGCGAGTGTCATGGGGATGCTGCCCCTTCTGGGCGGCCTGCCGATGCTGGGCGCGACGGCCGCGCGCGCGGCCGATGCCAAGCCCGGCGGCGATATTCGCGTGGCGCTGACAACGCCGGCCGGGTCGATCGACCCCATCACCTCGGCTGATGCGGCGGGTGCCACGCTGCTGCAGCAGACTGGCGAATTTCTGGTAATGGACGAGCCGGACCTCACGCTGCGCCCGGCTTTGGCCACCGCCTGGACGCCCAATGCGGATGCAACGATCTGGACCTTCACGCTCCGCCGCAACGTGACCTTCCATAGCGGCAAGACCTTCACGGCGGATGACGTTGTCGCCACCATGGATCGTCTGGCCGACCCCAAAGGCGCGTCGAATGCTTTGTCGGTTTTCCAGGGCGTGCTGTCCAAGGGCAATACGCATAAGGTCGACGATTATACGGTCGCTTTCCACCTCGATGCGCCGAACGGCAATTTTCCCTATTACGTGTCGTCCGACAATTACAATGCCATAATCCTGCCGGCGAGCTACGCCGGCGGCTATGAGAAGACGTTTGACGGTACGGGTCCGTTCAAGCTCGATCACTATACGCCCAAGGTCGGCGCGGGCTTCGTCCGCAGCGACAATTACTGGGGACCGAAAGCCCTGCCGGATCGCGTTGACTTCACATTCTACGACGACCAGCAGGCCCAGATTCTGGCGATGCAGGCGGGTGACGTTGATGTCGTCGCGCAATTCTCGGTCCAAGGCGGCCAGGCGCTGCTGAACAACCCCAATGTCTCCGTCATCGCGCTCAAATCCAGCGCCCATAACCAGGTCCATATGCGCTGCGACATGGACCCCTTCAAGGACAAGCGCGTGCGCCGCGCCGTGGCGCTGACACTGAACCGCACAGGTCTGGTGAAGGGCCTGTTCCGCGGCAAAAGCGATATCGGCAATGACAGTCCCTTCGCGCCGGTCTTCCCGTCCACCAATACCTCCGTCGCCCAGCGTCAGCAGGATTTGAACGAGGCAAAGCAGTTGATGGAAGCGGCTGGCGTCAAGCCCGGCACGGAAGTGACGCTGACCACCGAGCAGTTCATCGAAATTCCGGGCTATGCCGTCCTGATTCAGGATTGGGCGAAGGCCATCGGTCTCAAGATCAACCTCAAGATCGAAACCCAGACCGCCTATTACGGCAACGCGACCTTCGGCCAGTCGGACTGGCTGGACGTGCCGATGGGCATTACCGACTACGCCCATCGCGGTGTGCCGAACGTGCTGCTTGCGGCCCCCCTGCTCAGCAACGGCGCCTGGAACGCCGCGCATTTCAAGAACCCCGATTATGACAGGCTGGTCAGCCAGTTTGTGGGCGCGGTTGACCTGCAAATGCAGCGCGATCTTTCCGGCAAGATCGAGACGCTGCTGCTGGACGAAACGCCGGTGATCTTCGGCTATTTCTACAACTTCCTGACGGCGACCAGCACGAAGCTCGCCGGCGTGCGCTCTGCCGCGACCTCGCAGCTCTTTCTCGACCGCGCCTATTTCGTGTAATGCTTTGCGGCGCGCCCGTTTGCGGGCGCGTCTTCAAACCGTGTAAGAGCCAATCAGAGCGCGCTGTCTTCGGGAGAGGAAAGCGCGCTCTTTTTTGGAAAAAAGAACCAAAAAGCCTTCATCGATCTTATGGCCGGACACGATCGGCCCGCGCATTCACGTCTAAATGGTGCAATATCGAAATAAATTGATATAATCCCGTGGCGTGAGCAAGGGTGGATCCCATGTTGACTTTCAGTATGTACCGTATAAGGTTCAAGTGAAGTGCTTGGACCGCTGCCTAAGCGCATCGAGGTCAGGTTTTGGCGCTCGGAACGGGGGACGGAGCCCGTGAAAGATAGCCTCAGGGCTCTTTCCAAGGCCGATAAGAAGATTATCGGACAGGATGTGATGACCATGGAAATGGGCTGGCCGATCGGAATGCCAACCTGCCGCCCCATGGGAAGCGGTTTGCACGAGATCCGCAGTACGATCTCTGGCGATCGGGAATATCGCATTCTTTTCTGCGTCGCGGATGGAAATGCGATCCTTCTCCATGCCTTCGTGAAAAAATCGTGAACGACGCCAAAGGCCGAGTTGGATATCGCGACGAGCCGAATGAATGCACTGAAAGCTTCGATAAAAAAGACGAAACAGACATGACGACAAAATTGCATGCGCCCGGTATCGGCTCCTCCTTCACCGACTTTCTGGAGGAGGAAAGCATTCGGGACGACGTTATGGGGGTGGCAGCCAAGCGGGTTATCGCCTGGGAATTCGAGCGGCTGATGAAGGAAAGCAAAGTAACCAAAAGCGCCTTGGCTTCCAGACTGCACACCAGTCGCTCACAGGTCGACCGATTGCTTGATCCGTCCAACGTCAAGGTTCAACTAGATACGCTCGCCAAAGCCGCCGACGTGCTGGGTTACCGGTTGAAGATCGGGTTCGAGCGGGGATAGGCGACAGCATCCTTGGCCGAACGACGCCTCACTTCAGCAAACTATCCTTGCTCGCGCGCCGGTTCATGCCGCCGGGGACAGGCTTACGATCCAGGTCGGACTGGCAAGGCACGCAAAGCCGCACGCCCGGCACGGCCTGACGGCGCGCTTCGGGAATAGGCTCGTCACATTCGACGCAGAAGGCAGAACTCTCGCCTTTCGGCATCCGCGCGCGGGCGCGGGCCACCGCATCCGTCACGGTATCGTCGATCTGATCCTGCACTGCCCCATCCGGGGCCCAACCCGTCGCCATGCTCTCAGTCCCCAGCTTTCGGCCTCAGCACGACACTATAGCGGGGGACAGGGCCGCCATTTCAAGCCGCGCATGACACCTTCGCTTCCCGAACCGCTTTGTAATCTGCCGGAAAGCCGCTGTCGGCTTGGCTCAGCCTTAAGCGCGCCCATCTTCCTGGGAGAGAGGGAGCGAGGGTGATGGCGCAGGATTGCAGGCAGGTGGCGGAACTAACGGCGACGCCGCCGGGGCATAGGGCGGACCGTCTGGCGCATCTGCTGAACCGGCTACCCGCGCGTATCCGGGATGCCACGCATTGGCTGCTGGCGCCGCAAGCGCGCTGGGCGCGCATTCCGGCGGGGCTGCTGCTGATCCTGGGCGGCATCTTCAGTATCTTGCCGTTGCTGGGCCTCTGGATGCTGCCCTTGGGCCTGATCCTGCTCGCGGAAGACCTGCCGTTTCTGCGCCGTCTGCGGGAGAGGGCCCTGGACTGCATCGAGCGCCACCGCCCGCATTGGATCTATGGGCGCGGGGGCAACAAAACCATAGACCATGCTTGCCAAGCAGAAGCAGCGCCAACACACTCCGGCCGCTTCAACAGCCTGGATTGAGATTTATGAGCCTGATTACCAAACTCCCCGCCATCACCGACGCGGCGTGGGAACCCATTGCACCGGAAAAAGTCATCTCCGGCGCGCCGCAGCAGCGCAGCTTCACGCTGTATGAGAATGCGGCCGAACATCTCTATGCCGGCGAATGGGAAGCGACGCCGGGCAAATGGCGCATTTCCTACGCGGAATGGGAATATATCCACATCATTTCCGGCCGCTGCGTGCTGACCGGTGACGACGGCTCCGTGACCGAAGCCGGCCCTGGCGATGCTTTCGTGGTCGAGCCCGGCTTCACCGGCGCCTGGGAAGTGCTGGAGACGGTGCGCAAGCATTGGGTCATCCGCGAGCCCTGATCCCGGCGCTCAGAGGGCGGTAGAAATTAAACCGTCTTAACCAGGGCCTCGTGCGGGCGTTTTGATGGCGGTCCCCCCGTGCGCGGCGCCTGCGAATCTTCTAGGTAGGGGGTGGCGTATGCCCGCCAGGGAGAGTCCCGACCATGCCTTGCCTGCTTGCCCCCTCCGCTCTGCTGCCCTCCGGCTGGGCGCGGAATGTCCGCATCGACATTCTGGAAGACGGTACCATCGGCCGCGTCACGCCGGACGCCGAGCCGCAGGGTGACCGCATGGAGCGTCTGGCGGGGCCAGTGGTGCCGGGCATGCCCAATGTTCATTCCCACGCCTTCCAGCGCGCCATGGCCGGCCTCGCCGAAAAGCGGCGCGACCCGGCCGATAGTTTCTGGACCTGGCGGGAGCGTATGTATCGCGCCGCCCATACCGTCGGGCCGGACGACCTTTCGGCCATCGCGGACTATCTCTTCATCGAGATGCTGAAGTCCGGCTACACCACGGTCGGCGAATTCCACTACCTGCATAATGACACTGACGGCACTCCCTATGCCGATCCGGCCGAGATGTCGGCGCGGCTGGTGCGCGCGGCGGCCGATACCGGCATCGGCCTGACCATGCTGCCCGTTTTGTATATGCGTGCCGGTTTTGACGGCGCGCCTTTGGAAACGGCGCAGCGCCGCTTTGCGACGGATGAAGAACGGCTGCTGAAAATCCTCGAATCGCTGCGCTGGCATGGCCGCGATTCGGCCAATCTGCGCGTCGGCATCGCGCCGCATTCGCTGCGCGCCGTCTCGGTCGATGTGCTGCGCCATATCGCCTCCGCCCTGCCGGAGGACACCACCATCCATATCCATGTCGCCGAACAGATGCGGGAGGTGGAGGATTGCATCGCCGCCACCGGTGCGCGGCCGGTGGAACTGCTGATGGCGGAAGCGCCGGTCGGCGCCTCCTGGTGCCTCATCCACGCCACCCATGTTCTGCATGATGAACTGGCCGATATCGCGGCCAGCGGCGCGGTGGCCGGGCTTTGCCCGATCACCGAAGGCAATCTGGGCGACGGCGTCTTTCCGCTGCCGGAATTCCTGACGGTCGGCGGGCGCTACGGCATCGGGTCGGACAGCAATGTCACGCTCAACCCCTGGGAGGAGCTGCGACTGCTGGAATATGGCCAGCGGCTGACGCATGGGCGGCGCTGCATGTCCCTGCCGGAAGACGCTTCGGGCTCCATCGGCGGGGCCATGTATCGCGCGGCGCTGACGGGCGGGGCCGCCGCCCTCGGCCAGCCGGTCGGCGTCATCGCGGAAGGCTTCCGTGCCGATCTGGCGGTGCTGGATCGCAACCGCCTGTCCCAGCCGGACGCCGAGGAGGACGATATCCTGGATACGGCCATCTTCACCGGCGCGAGCCTGCCGGTGCGCGATGTCATGGTCGGCGGCATCTGGCGGGTGCGCGAGGGCTATCATCCGCAGGAACAGGCGGCACGGGCGGCCTTCGCGGCCACGCTGCGGAAGATCGCGGCTTGACCGGCTGGCAGGTCATCCGCGGGGCTGATTTCCAGGCCATGCCCTGGCGCAATGGCGGCGGCACTACCTGGGAAATCGCGCGCGGGCGCTTTCCGGACGGTGCGGAGGCCGAGTGGCATTGGCGCTTCAGCCTGGCCGAAATCGCCAGCAACGGGCCTTTCTCCAGCTTTCCGGGCATCGATCGTTTACTCACCGTCATTGCCGGCCAGGGCATCGAACTCAAGATTGATGACGCGCCCCCTCGACGGCTTCTGGCTGGAGAGGATATCGCGTTTCCGGGCGAGGCCGCGATCGGCTGCGATCTGCTGGATGGGCCGACGCGCGACCTCAACATAATGGTGGACCGCAGGGTCGCGCGGATTTGGCCGGGTCGCGGTGGCCGCAGGCTACAGGCTGAGGCGGGGCTGATCCTCCTCTATGCTGGCGAGGAGGTAGGTTTGGTGGCGGACGATCAGAACTTGCGGCTGGCACCGGGCGATGCCGTCATCGGCAGCGCCGGTTCTGTCGGCGATGTCACCGAAGGGCGGCCCGTCTGGGCGCGCATCGAGAGGCTGTCAGTCTGATGATTTTCTACCGGATCTGGGCTGTTGCCGGTGCCATCAGCATCGGCCTGACGGGCAGTGCCTTCAGCCATACGACGACCAAGCATTACGCGCCGCATCACAGTACCACGCATCATTATGTGGCGCCGAAAAAGACCTGGCATGCCGCACCGCATCCGCCGGGTACCGGCCATGGCAAGGGCTATCACGCGCCTGCCCACAAGACCTGGCACCCGTCGTACAAGCCCAGCCACAAAACCTGGCACAAGACCTATCGCAAGCCGGCACCGCCGCCGCGCGTGCCCGGCCGCACCACGGATGGGCGTTTCATGCTGCCGGGCGGCATGGAATCCACCTGTTCGGGCGGCACGCCGCCACCTTGCCAGTAAGCAAGGCGGCGAGTGGCTGGGCTATGCGCGGCTGCGCGATCATCAATTGCGAATGATTATGAATTGCGTTAAGCGGGAGCCATGGGTGACCCGAGGAGCGCGCGATGAGCCAGAGATTGACCTGCCGATCCAGCGGGTCGGTTCGTCTGCCCGACCCGGCGGCCTATCTGGCAGCCTTTTGCGCGACCGCGCAGTCCTATGCCGAGGTCGATAGCGGGGAGGGCTGGGCGCGGATCGACCTGGGCTATGCCGCCGTCGAATTGCGGCAGCGGCTGGAAGAAGTTTCCCTCTCCATCCGCGCCACGGACAACGGCACCATCGCCGCTCTGCAGGCGATGATGACCGAACATCTGCGCGACAATCAGCAGAACCGCGATCTGGGTTTTCTGTGGCGCGAGGCGCCCCCGCGCCTGACCCGCGCCTACCGTGAAATGACGGTGGTGGCGGTCACGGACATCACGCCGCATATGCGCCGCTTCACGCTGAACGGCGACAATCTGCAACCCTTCGTCGCCGGCGGGTTGCATGTGCATCTTTATTTCCCCGGGAGTGCACCGCTGGCCCAGCCCAAGATCGACGATACCGGCCGTGTTACCTGGCCCGGGGAGGCGCCGGAGGCCCGCGCCTATACCATCCGCCATATCGATGCCGCCGCCGGTCTGGTGGAGATCGACATGCTGCTGCACCCCTCGCACGGGCCAGCCCCAGGCGGGGATTTCGCGCGGAGCGGCAGGGCCGGTGCCGTCATCGGCATGTCCGGCCCCGGCGGCGGCCAATTGCCGCCCAGCCGCTGGGTGCTGCTGGCGGGGGACGAGACCGCACTGCCCGCCATCGCCCGCATGCTGGAAACCTTGCCGGCCGAGACCCGCGCCGTGGTGCGGATCGAGGTGACGGGCGAGGCGGACCGTCTGCCGCTGCGCTCGGCCGCTGATGTCGATTTGCGCTGGCTCTATCGCGGCGCAGTGCCGGCCGCCCGATCGCGTTTGCTGCTGGATGCGCTGATGCAGGCGGATTTCCCTGAGCGGGACACGGACCGTTTTGTCTGGTTCGCGGCCGAGGCCGATATCGCGCGCGAGGCCAAGGCCTGGCTGCGCGGCCGGGATGATCTGTCACCGTCGGATTTCATCGCCGCCGGCTTCTGGCGGGCTTAGGCGTTTGCTTAATCATGTCATGCGCGGGCTTGTCCCGCGCATCCACACTTCCTTGCCGTGGACTATAAAACCGCCCCGTTGAGATGCACGGTAAGATGCCCGGCCGCATTGCGTTCGGCATGGCCGTCCACGCTATAGACCTCCGCCAGCATGCGGCTGTCGATGACGGCGGCCGGCGCGCCTTGCGCGTAAAGCGCGCCATCCTTCAGCACCAGAATCTCATCGGCCCAGCGCGCGGCGAGCGCCAGGTCATGCAGCACGATGATGACCAGCGCGCCCTCCGCCGCCAATTGCCGGGCGCGGGCCATGACGCTGAGCTGATGGCGCGGATCGAGCGCACTAGTTGGCTCGTCAAGACAAAGCAGGGCGGGATTGCCGGCAATGGCCTGGGCGAAGCTGACAAGCTGCTTCTGCCCGCCTGACAGGTCCGACAGCTTGCGCATGGCCAGGGGCAGGATATCGATGCGTGACAGGGCCGCCGCCGCGCGGTCGGCGGCTTGCGCGCCGTTCACGGCCCCGATCGCTTGCAGGCTGGCGATGAGGCTTTCGAAAACGGTAAGCTCGACGCCGTCAGGGATGACCTGGGGCATGAAGCCCAGCAGTTTCGCGCGTGCGCGGGGGGCGAGGCCAATCAGGTCTGTTTCACCCAGCCGCGCGCTTCCCGTTGCGGGCAGCAGCCCGGCCAGGCCTTTCAGCAGAGTCGATTTGCCGGCCGCATTGGGGCCGAGCAGGGCGACCACCTTGCCTTGCGCCAGAGGGGCCACCGTCAGGTTGCGGATGACGGGCCTGCGGCGATAGCCACAGGCCAGAGTGTCGATGCGAAGCTCCATGTCCTGTATCCTCAGCCGGCGCGGCGCGTGATGATGAGCGCGAAGAAGACCGGCAGGCCGATCAGCGCCGTGGTGATGCCGGTCGGCACGTCCAGGTCGGGCAGCACCAGCTTGGCGCCCAATTGCGCCAGCAACAGGATCAGCGCTCCGGCAATGGCGCTGACGGGCAGGAAGATGCGGTGATCCTCGCCCACCAGCAGGCGCGCAATATGCGGCCCGACAAGACCCACGAAGCCGATGCTGCCGACGCTGGCGACCGCCGCGCCCGTCATCAGGCTGACGCGCAGGAAGGTCGCCAGCCGCAGGCGGCGGATATCGAGCCCAAGGCTGATGGCGCGTTCCTCACCCAGCCGCAAGGCGGTGAGCGCCGGGGCGGCCGAAAGCGACCAGGGGATGAGGATGACGGCCAGACCCAGCAGCGGCCATAGAATGCCCCAACGCACGCCGGCCAGGCTGCCCAGCATCCAGAAGGTGAGCTGCTGCAAGGCGGCCTGGCTTGCCACGATCTGCAACAGGGCGATGAGCGCGTTAAAGGTAAACACAAGCCCGATGCCGAACAGCATCAGCGTGCGCGTGCCGCCCCCGAGGGAGGCAAGGCCCATCAGCACCAGCGTCGCCAGAAAGGCGAGCAGGAAGGCATTGCCCGCGATGATCCATCCGCCCGGCACCAAAGGCAGGCTGATGCCGAGCACGATGGCAATCGCCGCCCCGAAGGCCGCCGCTGGGGCAATGCCGAGCGTGACGCCCTCCGCCAGCGGATTGTTGAAGACCGTCTGCAATTGCGCGCCCGACAGCGCCAGGAAGGCGCCGACGACAAGGGCGGCCAGTGCCTGCGGCAGCCGGATCTGCTGCACGATGATCAGTTCCATGCGGCTGCTGCCGCCCATGCCCAGCGCCGCACGCAAGACACTGACAGGGTGCAGCCCGGCCGGCCCTGCCAGCACATCCGCCGCAAGCACGATGAGGGTGACGAGGCAAAGTGCGGCCACCGTCAGACGGCGCCGATATTTCAGCTGGCGATGCGCCGCCAGAATGCCGGCTGTGGTCGCGCTCATGCCGCGTTCTCGGCCAACCAAAGTGTGCCGGTCAGGTTTTTGTGCAGGAAGGTGTCGCGGATCTGGTCGAAGCTCGCCTGCGGGTCGATACCGGCCCGCTTCGCCAGATCGGGATGGAACCACCCGGCCATGGCCTCCATGGCCAGGACATTGAGGGCCGAGCCGTTGAAGAAATTCCACAGCGCAAAGCTGCGACCGGCGGCCACCGCCGGGATGCTGGCGATATCGGGCGATGCCAGGATCTTGGTCAGGCTGGCGCGGGCCGTCGCTTCATCAATGCCGAAACCGATGGTCAGGCCTCTATCCTGATGTGGGTTGGCCAATCCGGTGGCGATGTAGAAACGCGGATTGGCGGCCAGGACGAATTCCAGCGACAGCGCGCCGCCGAAGGCGCCGGGCAGATGATTGGCGCCGATATTGGTGCCGCCGGCAATCGGAATATAGCGGCCGAAGCCCGCACCGCCCGCCGCCCAGCAGCAACTCATGATGCCGGGATAGACCTGTAGCATGACGGTTTCGGGATGCGCGGTCAGGCCCGCTTTGTGAAGCGTCGTAATATGGGCGGCATGAAACCGCGCATAGGCCAGGCCCACTTGCGGCAGCCCCAGCAATTGGCCCAGCAGTTCCATGCTGGGGCCGGTATGGATAATGGGGTTGATGAAGAGATCGACATAGGCGACCGGCACGCCGAGGGAGGCGAATTGCGCGGCGGCCGCGACCGTCGTGTCCTTCTGCCACAGGCTGAGAAGGACGAGGTCCGGCTGCGCTTCCAAGGCTTGTTCCATGGAGGCCGAGCCGAGTTCGACGATCCGGGGAATTTTGCCGAAATTTGGGTAGAGGCCGACGAGTTCGGTGAAAAGCCCCTGATCGTAGCGCTTCATGAAACTATCCATGAGGACGATGCGCTGATCGATCTCCGGATCGATCAGGCTGAGAGCGGTAAACAGAAGCTCGTCGCCGACCAGAATGCGCTGCGGCCTTTTGGCCAGGGTCACGCGGTTGCCCGTGATATCGGAGACGGTCAGCGGATAGGGATTGGCGGCAAGCGCCGGCGTCGCCAGTGTCGCGGCCAGGCCGCCGAGGAAAGCGCGGCGGCCCGTCATGCGCTGACACTTTCGATCATGCGGCCATTCTCCATGGTGATCAGCCGGTTCGCGATATGGAAGTAGCGGTCGTCATGGGAGATGACGATGACGGTCGCCCCTTGGGCGGCCAGTTCCGGCAGGATCTCGGTATAGAAGGTGCGGCGGAAGGTCGGGTCCTGGTCGGCGGCCCATTCGTCGAAGACCATGATCGGCCGCTTGGTGAAGATGGCCTGCACCAGCGCCAGGCGCTTACGCTGGCCGGTGGACAGGTCCGTGGTTGTAAAGACACCGTCCTGCACCGACACCTTATGGGCCAGGTCCAGCCGGTCCAGCCATCGGTCCAGCGCCGCACCTTGCATGGGCGGCGGCCCATCCTCGAACAGATGGAAATCCGAAAAAATCGTATGAAAGAGCTGGCGATAGTCGTCGCGGGTTTCATGCGTCACCGGCACGCCGTCGACGGTGATCTGTCCCTGTGCCGGCTCCATCAGGCCCAGCAGCAGCTTGATGAGGGAGGTTTTGCCGGATCCGTTTTCGCCGACGATGAAGACGATCTCGCCGCGCTGGAACGTGAGATCGATGGGGCCGATGGAGAAGGGGGCCGCCCCTGCGACCTGCGGATAGTCATAAGTTATGCCGTCAAGTGCGATGCGGGCGGGAACGCGCGGCGTGTCGTCCGGCGCTTCCGTCAGCACGACATTCGGCTCGAATGTGGTGAAGCGCGCCGTCAGATCGGCGATGCGGCGAATGGCGACCTGCGCGCGGCCCAGCACCGGCAGGTTATGCATCATCTGGTCGATCGGTCCTTTGAGAAACAGCAGGATCAGGATGAAGCTGGTCATCTGGTCGCGCGGCAACATGGCGGGATGCGTCAACACCAGGGTGATGAAGGCAAACAGCAGCAGCGTGCCAAGCGCATTGGCGCCGACGAAGAAGGCGATGGCGCGGCCGGTGACCTGTCTCACCTCCTGCGCGGCGGGGATGACCTCGTGCTGAAAAATCCGCGCCCGGCGGCGGCGGTCAAGGCGCAGTTCGCGGGCGCCGTCGATGATGGTGCGATAATGCGCATGCAGCCGGTCTTCCGCCGCGCGCCCGGCCCAGAAACCCTTGATGCCACGGTCACGTGCGCGAAACTGGATGAAGCCGCCGATGACCAGAATCGGCAGCAGCCACAGGAACAGGGCCAAAGACAGCCAGGCGAGGTAGATCAGGCAGCCGATGGCGATGCCGGCCGAAACCGATATGGCGCCGATGGCGAAGGCAACATCGCTGATCATATCGACATCGCCGCCCAGCACCGGCAGCAGACCCTGGGGGCCGGGCTTTTCAATCGCGGCCAGCGGTGCCGTCAGCATGCGCCGCGCCAGGTCGATGCGTACCGCCGCCGTGATCCGCTGTCCGGTCATATTGGTCAGAATGTCGGACAGGCCCGAGCCCGCGACGGAGAAAAGCGCCAGCCCCATGAAGCCGGCCGCCGCTTCGGGGCCGAAATGCAGCCGGCCGTTCAGGATCTGGCCGATGGTCGCCAGTACCAGAACCGTGCCCAGGCTGCCGATGATGCCGCAAAGCGTTGATGCCACAAGCAGCGGCAGGACGGGACGAAGCGGCAAATGGCGCAGCATGGCATTACTCTCTCAGTCAGAAACGGCGAAAGGCGGGGAAGGAAACCTTCCCCGCCCGGACCCGCCGAAAGCTCAGGCGGCCGCGCTTACCAGTGATAGGCAAGCGTCGCATAGACTGCGCGACCGGCGCCGTAATAGCAGGCGATGGAATTGGTGCAGTTGGCCAGATACTGCGTATTGGCGATGTTGCTGGCGTTGAGCTGAAGATTGAGGCCGCTCATGCTGGGGCTGATATTGCCGAGATCGTAATCCATGGCGAGATCGACGAGGGCGACAGGATCAACCTGATAGGCTTCGGCGGTATCGCCGTAGATCGCGCTGCGATAGCGCAGGCCGGCACCGAAGCCCAGGCCATGGGCGAAGGTCGTCTGCATCCGATAATGCGCCCAGAGATTGACCGCATGCATGGGCACCAGCGGCAGCAGATCACCGACATTGCCGGCATTGCTTTGGGTGACGACTGCATCCGTATAGGTATAGGCGGCATCAAGATCGAGGCCGGGCGCCGGGCTGACTTTGGCTTCCAGTTCCAGACCCTGCGAGCGCGCCTGGCCGGTCTGGACGTCGAACAGTGTGCTGGCCGGGTCAGGGGTCAGAACATTGTTCTCGGTCAGGTCGAACAGCGCGGCCGTGAAGAGCGCGTTCAGGCTCGGCGGCTTGTATTTCAGACCCAGTTCATACTGGCGGCTGGTGATGGGCTGATAGGGCGTGCCTTCCGCGTCTGTACCGCTGGTCGGCAGGAAGCTGGTCGAATAGCTGACATAGGGCGCGATGCCGTTGTCGAAGAGATAGAGCAGGCCGGCGCGATAGGTCCAGGCGCTGTCATTCTGCGTCGTCGTGCTGCCGCCGATCTTGGCATAGGTATCGGTCGAGGCATTGTCATGCCGCACGCCGGCGATCAGGCGGAAGCCAAGCCAAGCGATTTCATCCTGCACATATTCGCCGATCTGGTTGACCGTCTGAATATCGGATTCATAGGTCGCAAGCGTCGTCGCACCCGCCGTGTAAACGGGATCGAAGATATTGATCGAAGGGGCGGTGCCTGCGCCGTAGGAGAAGTCGTTCGACGTGTGGCTGTAGTCGATGCCGAACAGAACCTTGTGGCGCAGCGGGCCGGTCATGAAATCGGCTTCAAGGTGGTTGTCCAGCTTGACGGTATTGATATTGACGTGTTCCGCGAATGTTGCGCGGTCAAGCGTATTGTCATCCGATTCCAGAGCGGTGCCGTAGGTTTCCTGGCTATCGCCGGTGATGTGGTTATAGCGCATGTTCTGGCCGAATTTCAGCCAATCATTGAAGCGGTGTTCCAGCTCATAGCCGACCGCGACCTGATCCATCGTGTATTGGTCGAAATCGCGCTCGCCCGTGAAGGTGCTGGGAGAGATGGTGCCGTTTGGGTTGAAAAGCTGTGTGCCGAGCTGCGGATAGCCCTGGTCGGTCCAACCCGGCTCACGCACGCGCAGATAATTGGCCAGGATCGTCACCTGCGTGTCGGCGTCCGGCTTGATGGTGACGCTGGGCGCGATGTACTGGCGGTTGTTTTGGGTGTAATTGACCTGCGTGTCCGATTGACGGTCCATGCCGACGATGCCGTATTCAACCTTGCCGTCCGTGCCTTCCACGGGGCCGGACATATCGAAGCCGATCTGTTTCGAATTATGGCTGCCGTATTGGACTTCCACTTCATGCTGCGGCGTGGCGGTCGGGCGCTTGGACACGGCGTTGACCAGGCCACCCGGCTCGTTCTGGCCGTATAGCATGGAGGAGGGGCCTTTCAGCACTTCCAGACGATCCAGCCCGTAAGGCTCGATATTATAGGTCCAGAGGCCGTTATCGCTCTTCAGTCCGTCGATATAGATGCTGTCATAGCCGTTGAAGCCTCTGATCTGTAGAAAGTCGCCGCGTGCGCCGTCACCATAGATTTCGGAGGAAACGCCGGGCGTGTAGCGCAGCGCCTGAGAGACGGTCTTAGGCTGCTGCTGCTTGAGCTGATCGGCGGTGACGACGTTGATGGCCTGCGGCGTCTGCACGATAGGCGTATCGGTCTTGGTCGCGGCATCACTGCGCGTCGCGACATAGCCGATGCCGGGGCCGGTCGGGCTCTGGCGGCCGTCTGCCTTGCCCTGAACCTGAAGCGGTTTCAGCACGGTGCCGGAGGTCGTGCCGGTCGCGACATTCGTGGCTGTCTGCGCAACAGCCGGAAGGGCCAAGGCCAGCGGCGTCAGGCCCGCGCTGAGCATAAGGGCGGAGACGATGGCGCGGCGGCGCGGCAGCGATCGTGCGGGGCTGAGAGCGAAGGGCATTGTCTGTGTGATGTCCGGCAAGCAGATTAAAATGAGAATGCGAATAATTCGCAGTTATATCGAGCCGTTTACAGCGCGGCTTGCCCTGGGGCAACCGGGGCAAGCGGATTAGTGTATTTTTGCTAGGCCGCTGGTGCCAAAAAGCCACACTTAATTGTTGATAAAGCAACTTAAATATTGGGTGGAGATTAGGTTTGCTCAGATTCAGTCCTGATCGAGGGAAAATTGCAGCGGCAAGGTCAGCGTGATGGGGTCGCCCGCAACGCTGTCCGGTGGCGGCGGCAGAGGGGACGCGCGATGCAAGGTCGCGATGGCAGCGGCGTCGAGATCGGCATGGCCTGACCCATGCACCAGCACGGCTGAGATCACGACGCCGGTGCGGGTGAAGGTGAAGCGCACCACGCTCATGCCCTGCCAGTTATTCTCCTGCGCCTCGGCAGGGTAGTTTTTGTATTGCGCGATATGCGCCAGCAGGCGGCTCTGCCAGTCCTGCTTCGTCGATCCCGGCGAGGCCGATTGCCGTGCCGGTGCCGGCGTATCGGCGTCGCTCGCCGATGGCGTGGACGGGGCCGGTGCTGCCACCGTCTTTGGCGTTTGCGTGGTCTCGGTCGCAGGCGGTGGCGGGGCCGATACGGCCTTATGCAGGATGCGCGGTTTTTTGCGCGGCAGCGGCGGGGCTTCGGGTGGCGGTGGCGGCGGCATCGGGATCGACGCGTCGGATTCCGCAATCGGCAGATTGAGCGGCGCGGGCGTCGGCAAAACAGGCGGCGTGACCGGCGGTGGCGGCGTCTGCATCTTTGGCATCGGCTGCGGTGGGGTTGGTGCGGGTGGTGTCGGTGTCGGCGGCGTTACCGGCCGCATGGGCGTCGGCACTTTCGGCGGCGGTGTCAATGCGGCCTTCGCCACCTGCTGGGCCGGTTGCGGCTTGGCGGCAGGCGCCGGCGTCGGCGGGGCCGCAGGCGCGGGCGGTGCCGGCAGGGGTGTCAGATCAATCATCACCGCCGGGGGCAGCGGCACTTCGCCCGCCGTCTTGGGCCGGTGGGCAAGTGCGATGAAAAAGACGAGATGGCCGGTGACGACGAGGCCGAGGCAACTGCCCCACAGCGCCGTGCGCCGTACTGTCCAGGGGCGCTGGCCGAGCATGAACTCGGCATCCGCCGATAAGGTAAAGGCGGCAGTCCTGGCGGTCATTGCGGCGACGGACCCGTCTGGTCAGACTGCTGTGCGACTAGGCCGATTTTCAGATAGCCGGCCTGCTGAAGCTTATCCATCGTCTTCATCAGCATGTCGTATTGCACGGTCTTGTCGGCGCGCAGGAACAGGCGCTGCGTGTGATCGCCTGCCGTTTCCTTGTCGATGGCCGCGATCATCTGATCGGCCGGAACGGTTGTGTCATCCACCGCGATGGCGCCGCTGGCCTGGATCGTCAGAAACAGCGGTTTCTGCGGACGCGGCGCCGGCTTGCTGCTGGACGTCGGCAATTCAACCGACACGTCCACGGTGGCCAGCGGGGCCGCCACCATGAAGATGATGAGCAGCACCAGCATGACGTCGATGAAGGGCGTGACGTTGATTTCGTGCTTCTCAGCCAGATCGTCGCCGTCGTCATCCATATGGAAGGCCATGGTGGCTTATTCCGCGGCCATGGGGCGGGGGCGGGCAGGCAGGGCCGTGCCGCGATCCAGTTTGCGGCCGGTATGGCGCAGCACGATTTCCCCCAGATCGCCCAGGCCATGGCGATAGGCGCCAACCCAGCGGGCGAAGATATTGTAGATGACGACAGCGGGAATGGCGGCGACAAGGCCGGCAGCGGTCGCCAGCAAGGCTTCGGCGATGCCGGGCGCGACCACGGCCAGATTGGTCGTGTGCAGTTTGGCGATGCCGACGAAACTGTTCATGATGCCCCAGACCGTGCCGAACAGGCCGATGAAGGGGCTGACCGCGCCGATGGTCGCCAGAATGCCGGTGCCGCGCTGAATGCGGCGGGCGAGGCGCATTTCCAGCCGCCGCAGACGGCTGTCCAGACGGTCTTTGGTGCCGGTAACCGCCGTGCCTTCGGATGCCGCGAGTTCGGCCTTGACGGCATGACGCATCAACAGCAGCGGCCGCGGCAGGGACGCCGTATCCGGCGCGTCACTTTCCGCCAGGCGCAGGCCGCGGGTGATGCCGCGACAGGCGGTCCACAGCTCGATGCCCTTGCCGAGCAGCATGGTCCAGGTCAGCACCGAGGCCAGGAACAGCAGCAGCAGCACGCCTTTGACGATGCGGTCGGCATGGCCGATCAGCGCCTTGACCGACAGATCGGACGGCACGGCGGCCGCATCGGGCGTCGCGGCGGTGGCCGTCATGCCCGTGATTGCCGGAAGCGCCGTGGCGGGTGCGGATGGAGTCGGCGCCGGAGTTGCGGCAACGGGCGCCGCCGGAGGCGTGATAGTCGCAGACGCAGGGCCCGCTGTCGTTTGAGCAAGGGACAAAGCCGGTTGAGCCAGCATCAGGCCCAGCGCCAGCGGAAAAACGGTAGCGGCGCGGCAGGCGAGGCGTCGGGTCACGGTGATCTCCATCGGCATAGGGGCAGGCAGCGGTGATCCGCCTGGCGCGTCGATAGGCTGTTTGAATGAGAATGATTATCAGAATCAATAGCAATTCCGAGACTTGCCATGCAACCCTGCTGGCCGGTTGATCAGGAATCGCTTGTGCCTTTCGGGACTGTGGTCACGACAAAACACGGCAAGGCGCTGAAATAATTCAGATTTATGGGATGCGGTGCCATCCCCGGCGGCTTGACGCCGGTATCGCGGGGAAAGCGCGAATTTTCACAGGTGAGGCTGTCGCCTCGCGCGACGGGTTAGGCTTCACGCAGAGGCCGCCGGCTAGAAAGCGTGACAGACGGCCCGGTTAGTCTCATCATCTGAGTATGGTCGAACCGATCGCCTCTGAAGCTGAGCGTCATGAGGATGCGATGGAGCGGCAAGCCCTCGCGGTAGCCGTGGCAAAAGCGCGAGCCAATGTACACGGTGTCAGCCATGACGCCATGCGGCTCTGGCTGATGGAAATCGCTGATGGAAATTTCCAGGCCGAACCACCGCAGTCCAAGCTTTAAGCTCTCGCCACGCCCGTAATCACACGTCCAGATCGGCGACCGTCACGCTGCGGGCGCGTTCCTGAATAAACTGAAAGCGCAGTTCCGGCCGCCGGCCCATCAGGCTTTCGACCATCGTATTGGTCTCGGCCCGCGTCTCGGGCGCGGCAATCACCTTCAGCAGCGTGCGCTTCTTCGGGTCCATCGTCGTTTCCTTCAGCGTCGCGGGCGGCATTTCACCCAGACCCTTGAAGCGGCTGACCTCGATCTTGGCGGTGCCCTTGAAGGCGGATTTCTTGAACTTCTCCATCTCGGAATCGTTCATCGCGTAGACGGATTTCGCACCCTGGGTCATGCGGTACAGCGGCGGCTGCGCCAGATAGATATGCCCCTGGCGCACCAGTTCCGGCAGTTCCCGATAGAAGAAGGTCATCAGCAGGCTGGCGATATGCGCGCCGTCCACATCCGCATCCGTCATGATGATGATGCGGCCGTAGCGCAGACGCTTGATGTCGAACTTGTCGCCGACCCCGGTGCCGATCGCCTCGATCAGATCCTTCAGCTCCTGATTCTGGCGCAGCTTGTCGGCCGAAGCGCTGGCGACGTTCAGGATCTTGCCGCGCAGCGGCAGAACCGCCTGGGTTTCGCGGTTGCGCGCCTGCTTGGCGGACCCGCCGGCGCTGTCGCCTTCCACCAGGAAGATTTCCGTCTCGGCCGCGTTCTCGCGCGTGCAATCCGTCAGCTTGCCGGGCAGGCGCAGGCGGCGCGTCGCGGATTTGCGCGGCGTGTCCTTCTCCTCGCGCCGGCGGATACGCTCCTCGGCGCGTTCGATGGCGAAGGACAGAAGATTGTCGGCCGATGTCGGGTCGCCGGCCAGGAAATGGTCGAAACGGTCGCGCAGTGCCGCCTCCACCAGACGCGTGGCGTCGGTATTGGTCAGCTTCTCCTTGGTCTGGCCCTGGAATTGCGGCTCCCGGATGAAGACCGAAAGCTTGGCCGCCATCGGCGTCAGCACGTCTTCCGCCGTCAGCTGGGCCGCGCGCTTATTGCCGCGATGATCGCCCCAGGCGCGCAGGCCCTTCAGCAGCGCCGAACGCAGACCGGCTTCATGCGTGCCGCCCAAGGGCGTCGGCACCGTGTTGCAATAGCTGTTCAGGAAGCCGCCACCGCTGCCCTCCAGCCACAGCGCCGCCCATTCCACGCGTCCGGCGCTGTTCGGAAAATCGGCATCGCCGGCCCAGGGGGTGGGCAGCACGCGGCCGGTCTCGCCGACATCCTCCTCCAGGCTGTCGCGCAGCCCGCCGGGGAAATGCAGCACGGCCTCGGCCGGCACATCCGCCTGATCCTTGATCAGGGCCGGGTTGCAGCTCCAGCGGATTTCGACGCCCCGGAACAGATAGGCTTTGGAGCGGCAGAGGCGGTAGAGCCGCGCCGGGCTGAATTGCAGTGTATGGCCGAAGATCGCCGGATCGGGCCGGAAGCGCACGGTGGTGCCGCGCCGGTTATGAATCGGCCCGGCATCGATCAGCGTGGTGGTCGGCTTGCCCTGCACGTAGCTCTGCTTCCACAGCCGCTTTTCGCGCGCGACCTCGACCTCGAAAAGGTCGGACAGCGCATTGACGACCGAACTGCCGACGCCATGCAGACCGCCCGAGGTCGCATAGGCCTTGCCGGCGAATTTGCCGCCGGAATGCAGCGTGGTGAGGATGACCTCGAGCGCGCTTTTGTCCTTGAACTTGGGATGCGGATCGACGGGAATGCCGCGCCCATTGTCGCGCACCGTCAGCACATTGCCGGCCGCCAGGTTCATTTCGATGAAGCTGGCATGGCCGGCCACGGCCTCGTCCATCGAGTTGTCGAGGATTTCGGCGGCCAGATGGTGGAAGGCATTGTCGTCGGTGCCGCCGATATACATGCCCGGCCGGCGCCGGACAGGTTCCAGCCCTTCCAGAACCTCGATGTCCTTCGCGGAATACGCTGCCTCGGCAGAGCCGGCGCCGAAGAGGTCGTTCATGTCTTGTTCCCACTCATGGCGGGCAAGATAGGCGCGGCCGCCAGATCAGGGCAAGCCGTCCTACCTGCATGAAGCCCATCAACTCCGGTCCCGGTTGATATCGTGGCTCACGATGCCGGCTTCCGCCGGGATCAGCAGCCAGTCTTTCTGGCCCAATGTCTGCTGCGTCTGGCGATAGCCACGGTTCCAATGGTCCAGCATCGAGCGCCGGCTGAACTCGTAATCCCGCGACTCGCCTTCATAGACGGCGTGTTCATAGATCAGTTCCAGCACCGACAGGCGTGGCAGGTTCCGCAGGCGAAGCCGCTCGGCCTGGTCTTCCGGCGTCAGGCGCTCCTCCGGCATCCGATCCAGCAGGCTGCGCAGGTGGTTCTTCAGGGCGAATTCGCGTTTAAAGAAATCCGTGACCAGTCGGGTGCGGCTGGAATAGCCGATTTCCTTCTGCCGCAGCCCGACATCGCGCAGCGTGCGGGGAATGGGGCCGCGCGCGCTGAACAGATCGACCTGAAACACCAGCGCGCTGCAGCTCTCGATATTGAGCAGAAGATGCATCAGCGGCGTGTTGGAGATCAGCGCCCCGTCCCAGAAATATTCCATGCCGATTTCGACCATGGGGAAGCCCGGCGGCAGCGCGCCGCTGGCCATGATATGTTCAGGGCCGAGCGTCATGCTGTCATTGTCGAAATAGGCGAAATTGCCGGTTTCGACATTGACGGCGCCGACCGCGCAGCGCGTCTCCCCGCTATTCAGCCGGTCGAAATCGATGAAGCGCAGCAGGCTCGCCCGCAAATCGCCGGTGTCATAGAAAGCGGTCGCCTGTTTCGATCCCGGCAGGCTGAAGAAAGGGCCGGGCAGATTGGGTTTGAAGAAGCCCGGCTGGCCCAGTGCCAGGGCGCTCATGGCCGCCGCCTCATTCTCGAAGCGGCGCGGCAGGTCGCCGTCGATGAAGGGCAGGGAGGGCCGTTCCGGGGTGATCAGCTCCCAGAAGGCGCGCAGGCGCGGCAGGCGGTCCTTCGGTGCATTGCCGGCGATGATCGCCGAATTGATGGCGCCGATGGAGACGCCGCAGAGCCAGTTGGGGGCGATGCCGGCCTCGTCCATCGCCTGAAAGACCCCGCCCTGATAGGCGCCGAGCGCCCCGCCCCCTTGCAGGATCAGCGCGGTATGGTGGGGCAGGCAAGGGCGGTCGGGCAGCGGCGTCGCATCCATGGGCAAACTCCCGGAACAGAAGGCCAGCTCTCTACGCGCAATGATCACTGGACAGGCGCGCGCTGTTGATCAAGCCTTCTTGCCGACAGAGATAGGGACAATCGCATGAAGCGTGACGACGTCCTCGGCATGACATCCATGCCCTTCGCCAGCCCGAGCTACCCGAAGGGACCGTTTCGCTTCTACGACCGCGAATATCTGCTGATCCATTACGAGACGGATATGGAGGTCATCCGCCGGCTGCTGCCCGAGCCGCTGGAGCCGGACGGCAATCACGTCTTCTACGAATGGATGAAAATGCCGGATTCCACCGGCTTCGGCAGCTATCAGGAAAGCGGCTGCGGCATCGCTGCCAAATTTAACGGCGAGGCCTGCAATTTCACGCTGCAAATGTATCTGGATGACGAGCCGCCGACGACGGCCGGGCGCGAGATTTGGGGTTTTCCCAAAAAATACGGCCTGCCGGAGCTGCGGCCGATCCATGACACGCTGACCGGCACGCTGCGGTACGACGATGTTCGCGTCGCCATGGGAACCATGACCTATAAGGAATACAATCTCGTTCATGGCGACGAGGACCGGCTGAGGGTCATCGGCCAGCTCGGCAAGCTGGGCGTGAATTTGAAATTCATTCCCGATGTCGACGGCAGCCCGAAGGTGGCGCAGCTCGTCGGCTATAATATGAGCGATATCGAGCTCAAATTCGCCTTCGGCGGAGAGGCGCGGCTGGATCTGGTGCCGCATGTCAATGCGCGGGTGGCTGACCTGCCGGTCCGCAAGATCCTGTATGGCCAGCATATCAAGGCCGACATGACATTGCCTTACGGGCGCGTGCTGCACGACTATCTTTCTTAAAGCAAAAGGGGAGGGAAGAAAGATGAGCTTGCGCGGCAAGGTGGCGGTGGTCACGGGCTCCACCAGCGGCATCGGTCTCGGCGTGGCGCGCGCCTTCGCGGCCGAGGGCGCCGATATCGTCATCAACGGTTTCGGCAAGGCAGAGGATATCGAGCGGGAGCGTGCGGCGCTGGTGGCGGATTTCGGCGTCAAGGCGCTCTATTCCGGGGCCGATCTCAGCACCGGCGCGGGCGTGCGGCAGCTGGTGGCGGATGCCGAGGCTGGGTTCGGCCGGGTGGATATCCTGGTCAATAATGCCGGCATTCAGTTCGTGGCCGATATCGTCGATTTCCCCGAGGATAGATGGGACGCGATCATCGCCATCAATCTCTCTTCGGCTTTTCATGGCATCAAGGCGGCGGCACCCGGCATGAAGGCGCGCGGCTGGGGGCGCATCATCAATATCGCCTCCGCCCATGGGCTGGTCGCGAGCGGCCAGAAGTCAGCCTATGTCGCGGCCAAGCACGGGCTCGTCGGGCTGACCAAGGTGGCAGGGATCGAACTCGCCAATACCGGCGTCACCTGCAATGCCATCTGTCCGGGCTGGGTGCTGACGCCCCTGGTCGAAAAGCAGCTGCATGACCGGGCCGGGAAGAACGGCACCAGCTTCGCGCAGGAGCAGGAAGCGCTGGTGGCCGAAAAGCAGCCGATGAAGCAATTCACCAGCCCCGCGCAGATCGGCGCGCTGGCTGTGTTTCTCTGTTCGGACGGGGCGGCCACCATCACCGGCGCGCCGCTCTCCATCGATGGCGGCTGGGTCGCGCAATAGCGGCCTCGCGCGCATCTGACGACGCGGCCTCATAGAAAGGCCGCAAATCGCGCTAACATCAGGGGCTCCGCGACAGCGGACGCCCCTTTTTTGTGTCTTATCTGGATTCCATGCCCATGACCGTTCTTGTGACCGGCGCCGCCGGCTTCATCGGCTATCACGTCTGCGAGGCGCTGCTGGCGCGGGGCGAGACGGTAATCGGCGTCGATGAGATCAATGCCTATTACGACCCGGCGCTGAAATATGCCCGGCTTGCACGGCTGGAGGGCAGGGACGGCTTCCGGTTCGTAAAGCTTAGCATCGCCGATCGCGCGGCGGTGGAAGCCCTGATGGCGGGCGCGCCCGAGATCGACCGCATCGTGCATCTGGCGGCCCAGGCCGGGGTGCGGTTTTCGATGATCGACCCTTACGCCTATGTCACCGCCAATCTGCTCGGCCATGTCGTGATGCTGGAAGCGGCCCGGCATCGGCTGGGGCTGAAGCATTTCGTCTATGCCAGTTCCTCCTCGGTCTATGGCGGCAATACCAAGATGCCGTTCACGGAGGCGGATCGGGTCGATCTGCCGGTCTCGCTCTATGGCGCGACCAAGCGGGCGGATGAGCTGATGAGCCATTCCTACAGCCATCTTTATGGGCTGAAGCAAAGCGGCCTGCGCTTTTTCACCGTCTATGGGCCCTGGGGCCGGCCGGATATGGCCTATTTCTCCTTCGCCCAGGCGATCGAGCAGGGCAAACCGATCACGCTCTATGACAACGGCACTTTGCGGCGGGACTTCACCTATATCGACGATATCGTGGCCGGCATCGTCGGCGTGCTGGACCGTCCGCCGGCGGGGGATGCGCCGCGCCTGCTCAATATCGGGAATAATCAGAGCGAGACGGTGTCCAAGCTGGTCGCCCTGCTCGAAGAGGGATTGGGGAAAAAGGCGGTCATTATCGATCAGCCGCGCCCGGCCGCCGATGTGACGGACACTTTCGCCGATATTTCGGAAATCAATGCGCTGACGGGGTTCCGCCCGACGACGCCTTTGGAGCGCGGGATTCCCCGATTCATCGACTGGTATAAGGGCTGGAACGGCCGCTGAACCGGGGCGGTTCCTCAGGTTTTTGCATGTCTAGTGGGGGTGCTCACGCATTTTTGCATGGGCTGCATGCGATGGGGAAAAATGGGGCAATCATGCCGCTTAGGGTGAGGTTTTTGACTTAAGTTATTGTTTTGTTTGAATTATATAAAAATCCGCACT
>NZ_JAESVB010000002.1 GCF_020618775.1 Acidisoma silvae
CGCCTGCGGCCCTGACGTATAGTGAATTCGTGGGAAAAGCGAAGACATCAAGAGCGCCACTTCATAATCGGCAGTAGCGCGGCCAATTCCGACATAGGCCGCGCCGGGTGCCGGCTTTAGTGCTTCAGTAATGCGCTGCGACGTGGCGGATCGGCATGACCTCAATCACATCATCGTTCAAATCAACAGGCTCTTCGCCAAAGCCCGCAGCCGCTTCACCCTCGCCAGCATCGCTTTCAAACAACGAGCGCCACAGCTCAAACGACGCGACCAGGCCGCTATTGGGGCTGCGCCATTCGCCGAGCCCTTCCCGATTGAAATGCGCCTGCCCGTTCGGCCAATCGCCGGCAGCCACCGCCCGCGCGACATCCGGATTGGCAGCCGTATAAAACTCCTCGGAGAATGCAAGAAGCGAGGTCGCACGCCCCTCAAAATATCCGAAATTGGCGTAGTGATATTTTCCTGATTCGCATTCGCCACGCCTGATGGACGTCGCGACGTCCGGATTGCGCTCGAGGTAATCTTCTTCGTCAAAATCCGAAAGCTCGATCAACCGCGACAGCAGAAAGCGCAGCAGCGGCTCCGGCACAGAGGCTTTCTCACTATCAACGAAGAGTTTTTCCTGAAAAAGCTTATATGGAACGACGATCATTGATAGTTCCCAACGAATAAAGAAAGATCAGCTTGTATTGTCTCACATGCCGGTAACACAACCGACCCCACATTTCTTACCATTAGAGCTCAAACTTGATCCGGATCGTTGTAATATCCCCAGATGACATAAACCCGACCTCATGACCCAGGATATTTATCAGAAAGTTTCGTTAATTTGTGTTCCAAACTGCGATCTTTTTGCCATCATGAACGACGATCAGCTAAATTTTCGCATATAACGGGTCTGCTTTATGGCTGTATCATACCCAGATCCAGCTTAAATCGGATTCCGCCGGACTCGTGCTATTCATTTGAACACACAAGTTCCTCTAGCCAAATCCTCGCGACCTGAACTAGAGAGTCCGCAGATCCACGGCGCCCATGCGCGGATCGCAGTCCTACCGTCGCAGAACAGAATAGCGAAGTCTCATCTCATGCCGAACGAAGCCCCCCAGGCAGAGCCGCCGGAGAAAGCACCGGCGGCAAACGCCGTGAGCCCTAAGACCGTCAATTCCAGCTTTCCCCCGCCGGCCGATCAACCGACCCAGATCGGACCGCGCGGCATTCGCTACGACATCAATCATGGCGCACGCATCTCGCTGCCGGAACGCAGCGAAGGCCATTGGCGTATCCGCCTGACCGATCTCGATAGCGGCAATATCCTGTTCCAGAATGACAGCAAGGGCGCATTTGTTAGGTCATCCAAACGATTCTTCGTGCGATTCGGTATCGACGTCTGGGATGTGAACGAAGCGGGCGTTGAAACATCCGTCCTGAGCCACAAGCTGGATCTGCGTGACCGGGAGGTGCTTGTCCATTTTCCGATCGGCACATTGGGCGACACCATGGGATGGTTTGCCTATGCCGCGCGCCTGGCTGAAACGACGGGCGCCCGCGTCACCTGCTCTCTGTCAAAACTCATCATCCCTCTCTTGAAGGACGCCTACCCGAATCTGCGCCTTGTCACGCCCGAAGAGGTCGTCGAGCAGAAGCTGTCGGAACAGGCCTATGCGACTTACTGCCTCGGCCTTTTCTTCGATGACGCCGTCTTTGAATGGCAGCCGACCGATTTTCGATATGTCGGACTGCATCGCACCGCCGGCTATATTCTGGGCGTAGACCCGACTGAGGAGGCGCCTCGAATTGTCATTCCGGACGACAGCCGACCGATCGCCGAACCTTACGTCTGTATTGCCGTGCAGGCATCGACGCAGGCCAAGATGTGGAACAACCCGAACGGCTGGCGCGAGGTTATCAGCTTCCTGAAGGCACGCGGCTTCAGGGTTATCTGCATCGACCAGAAGCCCGTCCATGGCGGCGGCATCGTCTGGAATCACATTCCCCACGGTGCGGAAGACGAGACCGGCAACAGACCGCTGGCGGAGCGCGCACGCTGGCTGCGCCATGCCGCAGCTTTTATAGGATTGTCATCTGGGCTGACCTGGCTGGCATGGGCAGCGGGCTGCCCCATCGTGATGATCTCGGGCTTCACGCATCCCAGCAACGAATTCGATACACCCTATCGCGTCATCAACTGGCACACCTGCAACAGCTGCTGGAATGACCCGCGCCATCGCTTCGATCACCATGACTATTTATACTGCCCGAGGCACAAGGGCACGGACCGGCAGTTTGAGTGCACGCGCCTCATTACGCCCGCCCAGGTGATCCGCGCGCTTGAGCGCGTACCCGCGGTCGCCGCCACGACACAATACGATCAGGCGGCCGACTGAAACGATGGAAGCGCCGACAATCGAGGCCGCCAGCGGCATTCGCTTTGACTTCAACGAGGGTATCCGCGTGGCCCTGCCGGAACGGCCGTCAGGGCAATGGCGCGTGCGCCTTTCCGACGCCGATACCGGCAATATTCTCTATGAAACGTCGATCGGCGCAGGCCAGGTGAGCAGCGCCAAGAAATGGTTCTTCCGCGGCCGGATCGAAGTTTTTGATGGCGACCGGTCAATCCTGGACCATAGCTATGATGCGGCGGGCCAGGACGTTCTCATCCGCTTTCATATCGGCACGCTGGGCGATATCCTGGCCTGGTTCCCTTTTGCAGCCGAATTTGCGGCACGGCATGGCTGTAAGCTGACCTGCTGCATGTCCCCGCATCTTATTCCCCTGTTCCGAGACGCCTATCCGCATATCCGCTTCACGACCCCGGACGACCCGGACGATCGCATCTATTATGCGACCTATAAGATGATGATGTATTTCGGCGACGTGAACCGGGACTGGAATACCTGCGACGGCCGCTGGCTGAGCCTGCAAGGCAATGCCGCGCATCTTTTGGGGATCGAGTAACGCGAAATCCGGCCCGTGCTGGCGCTGCCGGATGACAGCCGGCCCATCGCCGAACCCTATGCCGTCATCGCGACCCAGGCGACAGGACAGGCGAAATACTGGAACAATCCCAACGGCTGGTCCGAGACCATCGCCTATTTGAAATCCATCGGATTGCGGGTCATCTGCATCGACCGCAACCGGACGGAGTTACGCGGTTATAATCAGACCTCCATGCCACCCGACGCCGAGGACCAGACCGGCGATCGCCCGCTGGTGGAACGCGCCCGCTGGCTGCGCCATGCCTCGGTCTTTATTGGCCTGTCCTCCGGCCTGTCATGGCTGGCCTGGGCAGCTGGCTGTCCCGTGGTGATGATTTCCGGCTTCACCCATCCCACCAACGAGTTCCATACGCCGTACCGGGTCATCAACTGGCATGTGTGCAATTCCTGCTGGAACGACGATCAAACCAGCTTCGATGGCCAGGACCGCGCCGATTATCTGTGGTGTCCGCGCCAGAAGAACACGCCGCGCATGTTCGAGTGCAGCCGTGCGATCACCGCCAGACAGGTTATCGCCACGCTGGGGCGCGTGCCGGGCCTTGTCCCCGCAGCGTAAACCGTCCGCGATCAAATTTATTCGCAGATTGAAATTGCGCCGGAACTGATATGGCACTCAGGCGCCAGCCCGTGTAGAAGACCCTGGTCTGTCTTCTGGTTCGCAGACGACGCGGCAACTGGATGAGTTTGCGGCTCTGCCAGTGGAGCGATGCGGGGAGGTTTGCGGCCCTCCCCGCATCAAGTCTAACGACGCGGCAACTGCCGAGCAGATAATGCAACGGCGTCGGCGCCATTTTAGCAGATCTTTCTTAAAAAAAACTAGACCCATTTGAGCCTAAAACGGGCGGTTTTTTACACAATCCCAAGATCATGGCGGCGTTATAATTGCGCATTCAAATCGACATGCGCCCAACAGCAGTGTCAGTTGAATTTGATCCCAAGGCAGGCGCCGAGCAGAAAAATATGCACGCCGCCTCTTGGTGCCCGGCGAACAGCGAAAATCGGCAGTTTCCCGCCATCGCGCCAGCGATCGGCATAGGCTGGCATGCCTCTGACGATGGTCAATCGGTGAGACGAAAATAAGAGACGCATAAGAAGCCTCGCGGAAACCGCACGAAACGATCACGCGATCATAGGACCGGCATGACTCTCGCCTGAGCCCCAAATAGGGCAGCGTCCCAGCCTGCCTGCGCGTTTTAAAGGCCTGCCTTGCGTATTTTGGTGTGTCATCGCGGACCGCGCGCACGGACCAAAAGCAAGACTATTGGCTAGCCTCGCCGCCCACCAACCCAGCCATCGCCGACGCACACGATTCGAAATCAGAACGGATAAGCGCGGCCATCCGGGAAGACGATGAAGCGGCGCGAGCCGCTTTGGCCGATCCAGTCGCCGTAGCTATCTTCATGCATCCGCATGACCTGGACATAGCCCTGATTGCGCGCGTCATAGGCCGCTTCCGGTTCGCTGATCCCAGGCATGGTGATCCAGGATCCGATCTGCTGCGGCGTCATGGGCGTGCCCATCGGCGCCGGCGCCATGGGACTGGCCTGCGCCCAGGCGGGCGCGATGCCGGCCGAGGTGCAAAAACCTGTCAGAAAGCCGAGAATGATCAGGATGCTGCGTGCCATAGGCCGCCTCCCCTCTCTGCTGCGCCCCGTCTATCCGGGGTCTTGAGAAAGGATCATACGCCCTTCGTATCGAACTATGCTTGAAAAAACCGCGATCGGATGCCGAAACCGCGTCTTAGCTGACCCAGGCCAGATAGCCGGACACGGTAACGAGCGACAGAATTGTGGAAATGAGGATGGCATTCGCTGTCACCCGCGCCTCGCGCCGATAGAATTCGGCCAGCATGAAAGGGCCGGTGCCGGTCGGCAGGGCCGAGAGCACGACGGTCAGATGGGTTACCGCCGGCGTCAGGTGAAACACCTGCGTTGCCAGAATCCAGGCCAGGACCGGCTGCACGATCAGTTTAAGGCCGACCAGCATCAACCCACCCGACAGATCACCGCGCACCGGCGGCTCCACTGTCTCCGTCCGGCGCTTCTCGCCCAGGAACAGGCCGAGGGCGACCAGCGCGCAGGGCGAGGCCGCGTCCCCCAGCAGCTTGAAGAAGGTTTCCGCACTGCCCGGAAGATGCACGCCACTGGCTGTCCACAGCGCGCCGAGCACCGGCGAGACGAGCAGAGGATTTTTGACCAGCGACAGCCCGACCTTGCGCGCCAGGCGCACCGGATGCGCCTCTGTCTGCAACCCGATCTCAATCAATACAATCGCAACCGCGAAGAGCACGCAGACGGTGATGATGGCCGAGATCGTCGTCAGCGTCAGGCTGCCGCGCCCGAAGATGATGATGCTGAGCGGCAGGCCGATAAAGCCGGTATTGGCATAGGACGCGTTCAGCCCGTCGATGCTGACATCGGCCAGATGCCGGCCGCCGCGCAGACGCAGTGCGATTGTCAGGGCAAAGATGATGAAACAGCCGAGCGTGAAGGCCGCGATGAAGCGTGGCTGGTAGAGCGCGACCCAGGTAGTATGGGCCATGATGTCGAACAGCAGCGCCGGCAGCGCCAGATAGACCACGAAGCGATTCAGCTCCCGCGTCGAATTCGGCCCCAATATGTCAGTTCGGCGGCAAAGAAAGCCGACGAAGATGAGCGCGAAGATGGGCAGAACGATGAAGAATGTCGTGAGCATATGGGACTTTGCCAGATCACCTCCGGCTTAACGCCCGCCCCGGCCCACTCCAACCCTCACTTTTGCAATGCAGCAGAAACTTTGCGCATTAACCCGCCTCTGCGCAAATCGGTCCGATATAGCGCGATTGCGGGCGAATCAGCCGGCCCGTTCGCTGCTGTTCCAGCGCATGGGCAATCCAACCGACGATGCGCCCCATGGCGAAGACGCAGGTGAAAGCCTCCGGCGGAAAGCCGACCGCTTCCAGCAGAAGCGCCGTATAGAATTCCACATTCGTTTCCAGCACACGATTTGGCTTAGCCGCCCGCAAGACGGATAAGGCTGTCTGCTCGATCTTCTCCGCGAAGGCGAGCCGCTCGGCCGCCTGCGGCGACACCCCGAGTTGCCGCACCGCGGCTTTCAGCGCATCGGCCCGCGGGTCACGCGTGCGGTAGATGCGATGGCCGAAGCCCATCAGCCGGCCGCCCTGCGCCACCTCACGCTCCAGCCAGACCCGCGCATCGCCCTCCGCCGCAATCGCGTCCAGCATGGCGATGACCGGGCCGGGCGCACCGCCATGCAGCGGTCCCTTCAAGGCGCCGAGCCCCGCCAACACAGAGGACGTCAATCCTGCCCGGGTTGAAGCGACAACACGGGCGGCGAAGGTCGAAGCATTCAGGCCATGATCGCAGACGGTGCCGAGATAGGTATCAAGCGCGCAAGCCAGCCTTTCATCCTCGCCGTGTCGCCCCAGCATCGCCAGACAATCCGCCGCATGACGGCGCGCCGCGTCCGGCTCAATCGGTCGCTGTCCTGCCGCCAGACGAAGCATCAGCGGCGTCAGCACGGCGGGTGCCGCGATGAGCCGCAGGGTGTCATCCGGCGCGATGCCGTCCGGCAGGACGGCGATGCCGGCGCGGACCGCGTCATAGATATCGAGCCTTGCCAATTGATCCATCATAGGCGCGATGCGGCTGAAGACATCCAGCCGAGCCTTCCCCAGTGCCGCGCGCAGCGCTTCCCCCTGCGGCAGACCAGGCACAAGGTCTTCCAGCAGCAGAGTGACGACGGATTCAAAATCGAGATGCCCGGCGATCCCGGCCAGCGGGCGTCCACGGATGACCAGCTTTCCTGCAACCCCATCCACATCCGAAAGCGTGGTCTCCGCCGCGACGACATCGTCCAGACCGCTGACCATCGTGATGCTGCTCCTTGACTGACAAGCATGAAGATGCTGCCGTCAGCAGATGTCATCAATCTTGATCAATTGAATCAATATGCCTGAATGGATCGGCCGCGACGCGGCTCTGGCTCGGCTTGGGGTTAGGGCGCAGACGCTCTACGCCTATGTCAGCCGTGGGCAGGTCGACATGCAGCCGGACCCGGCCGACCCACGGCGCAGCCTGTATCGCACTGAGGATATCGAAGGATTGCGGACCCGGCGCGGCCGCAGCCGGCGGGTCTCGGCCGTCGCGGCCAGCACGATGGCCTGGGGTGAGCCCTCCCTTGAGACTGCGATCTCTACCGTGCACCATGCGCGTCTGCTGTATCGCGGGCAGGATGCCATTACCCTTGCCGGGCAGGCGACCTGCGAGACCGTCGCGGCCTTGCTATGGGATGACACCGGACCGGTCGGTTTCCCAGGCCCGATGCAGGGGGCCAATGATCCTTTCTCGGCACTCGCGATGCTGATCCCGGCCAGTTATCCGGCGCTCGGCCGTGGCATCGACAAGCTGCAAGCCGATGGCGCAGAAGCGATCGGCTATCTGGCACAGGCTCTTGGAGCGGCGTCGGATCTCTCCCTTCTGCACCATAGGCTGGCAAGGGGCTGGGGCCTGGATTCATCGTATGACGAACCGATCCGCATGGCGCTGGTCCTGATCGCGGATCATGACCTCAATGCCTCGACCTTCGCCGTGCGGGTGGCCGCCTCGACCGGGGCGTCGATCCCTGCCTGCCTTTTGGCGGGACTTGCGACGCTCTCCGGTCCACGCCACGGCGGCGCCGCCAATGCGGCGATGGTCCTGCTGCACGATGCTCGCGAAAGCGGTGTGACCCGTGCCCTCACCCGGCATCTGGCCACCGGCCAGAAGCTGCCGGGATTCGGCCATCCGCTTTATCCGATGGGCGACCCGCGTGCCGCAGCGCTGCTGGCCGCTTTGCCGCCGGACGCGCTGACCCGGCAATTGTGGCAGGACGCCGCTGAACAGACCGGCGTGAAGCCCAATATCGATTTCGCGCTGGCGGCGCTGGCGAGCACGGGCGCCTTTCCGCCCGACGCGCCCTTTCGGCTTTTTGCCCTCGGCCGCAGCCTGGGCTGGGTCGCCCATGCCGTGGAACAGGTGACGGCCGGCAGCCTTATCCGCCCGCGCGGGATCTATAGAGGCAGGTTGCCGGCGGACTGACGGCTAGCGCTCGATGACCAGATCGCTGAGCGGCTTGGAGCAGCAGATCAGCACCATGCCCTGATCGATCTCACGCTGGCGGATGCCGCCTTGATGCTGCATCGAGACTTCACCTGACACCAGCTTGCTTTTGCAGGTGCCGCAGAGACCGCGCGTGCAGGAGGACGGCAGGCGCATGCCGGCGGCCCGCGCGGCGGCCAGAACATTGGTGTCGGCCGGCACTTCCACTGTGCGGCGGCTTTTGGTGAATTCGACCTTGAAGGTCTTGACCGCATCATCGGTATTAGCGGGCGGAGAAACGCCCGCGTCTTCCGGCGCCAGATCCTCGAACTTGAAGCTTTCCTCATGGTAGCGGGCCATGTCGAAACCGGCCTGCTCCAGGATGGCGCGCGCGCCGGCCATATAGGGCGCGGGACCGCAGGCAAAGACTTCACGATCCAGAAAATCCGGCACGGCGACTTGCAGCAGCGGCAGGCTGAGCCGGCCGCGATAGCCGCCCCAGCCCTCATGCGGACTGTCATGCTCGCAGACCGAGACGGCGCGGAAATTCGGCTCGCGCGCCATCAGCGCCAGTTCGTCGCGGAAGATGATATCGGCCGGACTGCGGGCGCTGTGCAGAAACACCGTGTCCGTCGCCAGCGCCAGATCATGAAAGCTGCGTGCCATGGACATGGACGGCGTAATGCCGCTGCCGGCCGAAAGCAGCAGATATTTGCCATTGGCCGAGGCGTGATCGACGCAATTGAACTCGCCCATCGGCCCCATGGCACGGATTTCCATGCCGGGCTTCAGGTGATCATGCATCCAGGGACTGACGACACCGCCGGCGAAGCGCTTGGTGGTGATGGCAACCGTATGCGGCCGCGTCGGCGCGGAGGAGATGGTATAGCAGCGATTGACCTGCTGGCCGTTGATCGTCAGGTCCAGCGTCAGGAATTGCCCGGGCTTGTAGCTGTGCAGGCGCGGCGACCGGCCGGAAAAGACGAAGGTCTTCACGTCATGCGTCTCCTGCCGGATCTCCCGGCAGACGAGCACGTCATCCTCCTCAGAATCCCACTGCGGCAGCGCCCCCGTTTCGGGCGCGACCGTCAGACGCTTCGCCGCCAGCAGGTCTGTCTGGGCCGCTTCCGTCACAGCCGACATTAGGCGATTCCGTCCTTCAGGCGATCCAGGTACCATTTGCAGAATTTCTCGACCAGCATTTCAGTGAAGGGCGAGTACGGGCCGGGCTCATAGGCTGGGGTGCGGGCACCGGCCTGAGCATATTCCACCAAGGTCGCGTCCTGCACATTGGTCGCGTTCCAGACACTGGTCAGATTCTCGACGTCATAGTCGATGCCTTCGCGGGCGTCCTTGTGGACCAGCCATTTGGTGCGGACCAGCGTCGTCTCGGCATCGAGCGGAATGGTCGTGAAGGTCACGATATGGTCGCTCATGAAATGGTGCCAGGAATTGGGCTGCGTCCAGAAGGACAGGCCGCCCAGCGCCGTATCGGTCAGATTGCCCAGCAGCTTCTTGGACGCGACCTTGGTGTCCAGCGTCTGGCTTTCGCCGCTCTGGTCGATCGGCAGGCGCTGCGTGCGGAAACCGGTGATGCAGTCGTCCAGGTGGTCGACCTCGGCCGAGGGAATGCCGCAGCTTTCCCACCGCGCATGCGATGTCGTCACCAACTCATCATAGCGCGCGGCCTGGGCCAGTTCCGTCTCATCCATCTGGCCGGGCGCGAAACCGAAGCCATAGGCGAAAAGCGGAATCGTCAGTTCAGGATGATTGCCCGAGCAATGGTAGCATTCGCGGTTGTTTTCCAGCGTCAGCTTCCAGTTGCCCTTCTCGATCAGGTCGATGGAGGCGGCGATCTTGGTATTGGGCAGATCATGCGGCGCCAGATAGGGCGTCATGACCCGGTCCAGCTCATCAATATCAGTCGGCGCTTCGGCCGCCAGACAGATGAAAATCAGGCCGGCGATGGAGCGGACATGAACCTTTTTCAGGCCGAAACAGGATTTGTCGAAATCCTCGCCCATATGCTCGGCATAGATGAGCTTGCCTTCAAGATCGTAGGTCCATTGGTGATAGGGGCAGACAAGATTGCCGACCGCGCCGCTTTCGCCCTGCACCAGTCTGGCGCCACGATGACGGCAGACATTGTGAAAGGCGCGCAGGCCCATATCGTCGTCGCGCAGGATGACGATGGAGTTGCGGCCCAGATTGACGGTGACATAGTCGCCCGGCTCCGGCACTTCCGGTTCCACCGCGACATAGATCCAGGTGCGGCCGAAGATCAGCTCCATATCCGCCTCGAAAATTTCAGGGCTGGTATAGAAGGGCGCTTCCAGGCTGTAGCCGGGCTGGCGCCGGGCGATCAGCGACCGCAGGGCAGCAACGGTTTCAGCGTTCAGGCCTGTCTGCTTCAGGGTCATCGCCCCGATCCTCCGATTTGAAGACGATCGACCATGCACGAATGGCCAAGTCCAAGAATGGCCTATCCTGTCTGGCCGGGGGCTGCTCTGTTTGCGCCGATGCGACAAGCGCCTTGCCCAAATCCGCGCGAGCCCATGCCTTATCTAAATAGCGCGATGCGCCCCTCGGCTATTCGAAAATCCGCATCGCTGCCAGATGGGCATTGGGCGGCGGCATCGTCGGCATGGCGGGCTCGTGGTCGACTGCGGGCGGCTTTTCACGCGTGCGCGCGTCCGTCGGCGTGAAACCGTGCAAAGCCTTGAATTTGCGCGAGAAATGGGCGCAGTCGGCGAAGCCCGAATCGAGCGCGATTTCGGTGATCGAGAGGTCCGTATGGTCCAGCAGCCAGCGGGCATAGCGCAGCCGCAACAGCCGGTAATGCTGCGCCGGCTTCACGCCCATGACGCTTTGGAACAAGCGCTCGAGCTGACGGGGCGAGATCGACAGGCGGGAGGCCAGTTCCGCGATCGGCAGCGGGTCTGCCACATGCTGCTCCATCAGCAGCAGGGCCCGGCGCACGCGCTCGTCACCGACAATCTCATCATTAGCCGGGGGATGCGGCTGTGCCTCGCTGCCCGCGCGCACGCGGTCCAGCAGCAGGATATGGCGCGCCTTCTGGGCGATGGCCCGGCCCAGATGCCGCTCGATCAGGAAACTGGCCAAGTCCGCCGTGCCTGCCCCGCCGGAACAGGTGATGCGATTGCCGTCGACGAAGAACATACGGTCCGCGATGACGCGATGATCCGGGAATTCGGACAGAAAATCCTGATAGCAATACCAGCTGACACAGACGCGCCGGCCCTTCATCAGCCCCGCGCGGCACAAAATGAAACCGCCTGTGCAAAGGCCGATAAGGGTCACGCCGTCGCGCGCGGCGGCGGCCAGATAGGCATTGGTCTCGTCGTCAATCTGCGGGCCGGTATGCAGCAGGCCGCCGACCACGACGATATAGTCGAAATTCTTGGGGTCCAGAAAACCGCTGTCGCGGTTGATTTGCACACCGCAACTGGCCTTTACCGCCGTCTGGCGGCTGGACATGATGGTCCAGCGGCACTGGATGGGCCGGCTGCGGTCCCCCTCATCGGAGGCAAGCCGCAAAAAGTCCACGAAGAGGGAAAAGGCCGAGAGGGTGAAATTCTCAGCCAGAATGAAACCGACGGATAGCGGCGGGCGGGTGCGCAGCCCGGCCATCTTGCCGTCATCCGCCAGCCTGCCTCGATAAAGATTTGCGACCATGGGGCGATATTACAATCCTGCGGGCAAAAGGCGAAGCGCCTTCGCCGTCAGCACAGCCGCATGCGATATCTAGGCCACAGCGGCGACGGGCGATGCCACTTCCTCGGTGATGACGTGGAATGTCTTCAGCAGGTTGGGCCCGAAAACCGTCGAAATGGCGACATCGGCGGCGTCACGCCCGACCCCGATCAGAATGCGCCCGATGCGCGGATGGCCGTGGCGGGCATCGAAGGTGTACCAATTGCCGCCGAGATAGACCTGGAACCAGCCGCTGAAATCCATCGGCGACCGGTCCGGCGGCACGCCGATATCCCCCAGATAGCCAGTGCAGTAGCGCGCCGGAATATTCATGCAGCGGCACAGCGTCAGCGCCAGATGGGCATAGTCGCGGCAGACGCCGACGCCTTCCTGCCAGCCCTCGAAGGCCGTGCGGGTGGCGCGCGCATTCTGATAGCCGAAGGTGATGTGGTTATGCGTGTATTGGACGATCGCCTCGACCTTGGACCAGCCGTCAGGCAGATGCCCGAACTGCGCCCAGGCGAAAGCCAGCAGCTTCTCGGTCTCGCAATACCGGCTGCCCAGAAGATAGACGAGCGTTTCCGGCGGCAGGCTTTCAATCGGCAATTGCGCCGCATCCGGCGCGTACGGGTCCAGCACACCGGGGTCATTGATGACCGTATCGGTATGGAAGGTCACAAGACCGGCCGGCGCCATCACGCGGCTGCACAGGTTTCCGTACATGTCATAGTAGCGCGAGATCGGCAGGGACGGATTGGTGCGGATGATGTCCGGCGCCGTCAGATCGGCGGCGCGCTCGGGCCGCACGTTGAGCATCAACACCATGGGCGTCGGTTGCGGCACCTCGAAGGTGATCTCGTAGCCGATGCGGATGAGCATCCGTACCCCAATCCAAAAAATGTTAGATGTGACTATGAACTGAGATGGCCCTGACACCCTCATATTAAAGCGAGGCGCGGCCCTGGAACGATGACAAATTCGGCAAAAACAAAAAAAGGGCGCCACAACGGGCGCCCTTTTGCCGCGTCCACAACTGGACGGTCAGGTCATGCTGAAAATTTAGGCACCTGACTTCGGTGCCGTCGCGAAGCGTACCGCTTCCTCCGCCGCGCGAAACAAGGCCCGCGCCTTGTGGCGGCTTTCCTCATATTCCAGTTCCGGCACGCTGTCGGCGACGACACCGCCGCCCGCCTGCACATACATGACGCCATCCTTCACCACGGCGGTGCGCAGGCCGATGCAGGTATCCATGGTGCCGTCCGGCGCGAAATAGCCGATGCAGCCGCCATAGATGCCACGCCGCACCGGCTCCAGCTCCTCGATAATCTCCATCGCCCGCACCTTCGGCGCGCCGCTGAGCGTGCCGGCCGGGAAACCGCCCTTGAGCGCGTCCAGCGCCGACAGCCCCTTCTTCAGCTTGCCCTGCACCATCGAGGAAATATGCATGACATGGCTGAAACGCTCGATGACGAAGCTTTCCACGACCTTGACCGAGCCGAGTTCGGCGACGCGGCCGACATCGTTGCGGCCCAGGTCGAGCAGCATCAGATGCTCGGCCCGCTCCTTGGGATCGGCCAGCAGTTCCTCTTCCAGCCGCTTGTCCTCGATCGGATCGGCGTTGCGCGGACGGGTGCCGGCCAGCGGGCGGATGGTCACCATGCCGTCACGCAGACGGACCAGGATTTCCGGGCTGCTGCCGGCGACCGAAAAGGTGCCGAAATCGAGGAAGAACAGGAAGGGTGCCGGGTTGATCCGCCGCAGCGCGCGATACAGCGCGAAGGGCGGCAGCGGAAAATCGACCGAAAAACGCTGACTGGGCACGACCTGGAAGGCATCACCGGCGGTGATGTATTCCTTCATCTTCACGACCATGTCCTCGAAATAGGCCTTGGTCATATTGGAGCGCGGCTCGCCCAGAGTGAAGGGCGCGACCGGCGCGGCCGCGACCGGCAAAGGCCGCAGCAACCCGGCCTCGATCGCGTTCAGCCGGGCATTGGCTTCCGCGTGTGCCGCTTCGACCGACAGTCCGGCATGCGGATAGGCGGGTGCGGCCAGCGTGAGCACGTCCCGCACATTGTCGAAAATGACGAAGACGGTGGGGCGGATGAGGATCGCTTCCGGCAGACCGAGGACATCCTCGTTCTTTTCCGGCAAACGCTCCATCAAACGGACCATGTCATAACCCAGATAGCCGAACAGGCCGCCGGCCATGGGCGGCAGATTGGCCGGCTGGTCCAGGCGCGATTCCGCCAGCAGAGCGGCCAGACTATCGAGTGCCGGCGCGGCTTCCGGCGCGAAGGCGTCCGGCGCTGTCAGCGCCGAGCGGTTGATGGCGGCGGCGCCCTTCTCGCAACGCCAGATCAGATCGGGCGCCAGGCCGATGACGGAATAGCGGCCGCGCGACGCCCCGCCCTCCACGCTTTCCAGCAGGAAGGAATAGGGCTGGCCATGCGCGATTTTCAGGAAGGCGCCGACCGGCGTCTCCAGATCCGCCGGGCTCTCCCGCCAGACCAGCGCGCCCTTTCCTGCCTCATAGGCGGCGCGGAAAGCGGTGCTGGGTCCGTCGGTCGTCATCGTCCGTTGTCTTTCAGTTGGTGGGAAAAAATCAGGGCTGGGCGATTTGCTGGATCACGGTCTGGTTGATGCGCGGATTGCCCTTTGCCGTCACCACGCCCGCGAAGATCGCCTGCATATCGTCCGCCAAAGCGCTGGAAAGAGAAGCCTTCAGCTGGTCATAGCCGACCGGATCCGCCTTCGGGTCCGGCGTATTGATGGCCGTCAGCTGCGCCACCACGAAACCGTCCGGCGACGGCACCATGGTGCTGTCGCCCTGGTTGAGCGAAAACAGCGGCCCGATCAGGTTCTGCGGCACGCCTTGCGGCGCCTGACCCTGGCGGGTCAGCGGCGGGGTGGTGGTAACGGTCAGCCCCTGCGCAGAGGCGACACCTTGCAAGGTGCGGCCGCCCTTCATGGCCTGCAGCATATCGGTCGCGGCCTTGTTCTGCTCACGCTGCATCTGATCCTGCGTCCAGGCGGACTGCACCTGGGCTTTCACCTCGGCGAAGGCCTTCATGGTGGCCGGCGTGATGCCATCGACCGTCAGCGCGAAATAGCTGTCATCCGGCCCGGTGATCAGCGACGCCGCCTGGCCGACCTTCTGCTTGAAGGCCTGGGCCACCACCGCCTGGCGCAGCGCGTCATTGCCGGGGATGGGTGCCGGCGTGCCCTGTTCCGTCAGGCCGTTGCTGTCGACCGACCCCTGCAAAGCGGCAAGCCCGATATCGCCCGGCAGCTTTTCCAGCGGCGTGCGGCCGGCCAATGCGTCCTGCAAAGCATTAACGCGCTGATTGACGAGGCCCTGCGCCTGCTGGCGGGCCAGTTGCAGCTTGATGGCCGGCGCCGCCTGATCATAGGTCTGGGACGGGCCGCCCGGGGTGATCGCGGCCACCTCGAAGACGGCATAGCTTGTCCCGCCGGTCGGGATCGGCCCGGTGACGCTGTTCGCGGCGGCTTTGAAGGCCGCATCGGCCAGAGCGGCATTGGGCACCTGGTCAGGCGTGATATTCGGCAAAGCGAGCGCCGTGGCACCGGCGGCCGAGGCCGCCTTCTGCACGGCAGCCCAATCGGCGCCTGCCTGCCACTGCTTCGCGATCGCGGCGGCGGCGGCCTGGCTCTGCGCCAGCACGACATCGACGGTGCGGGTCTCAGGCTTGGGCGGCTGTGCGGCCATCATGCGGTCATAGGCCGCGTGAATCTGGGCATCCGGCACCGGAATGTCACGAGCCAACACATCCGGGCTCAGCACCACCAGCGTCAGGCGGCGGTATTCTGGTGCCGAAAAATCGGTCGGGTGATTCTTGTACCAGCGTTGCAGATCGGCATCCGTCGGCGCGGCCGGTGCCGGGGCGGCGGCGAAGGGCAGCTGCACCAGCTGCGCCACGCGCGTCTGGTTCTGGAAAGCATAGGCCGTCTTCACCATCACGCCCGGCGCAGTTACGGCGGCGCGGATGGAATTGAGCAGCTGGTTGCGGATGATCTGGGCCTGCATCAGATGCAGGAACTCCACCTCGCTCAAGCCATTCGCCTGTAGCACCTGATCGAACTGGGCATGGCTGAACTGATGCGTCGGCCCCTGGAAGGCATCCATGGCGAAGACCTGCTTCTGCACATCCGCCGTGGGGGCCGTGATGCCCATGCGCCCGGCCATCTTGTCGATTGCCGTCTGCGCCACCAGACGCGCCGCCGCCTGTTCCGCGATCATCATCCGCATCTGGGACGTGACCTGATCGGGGCTGCCAAGCTGTTGCGCGGTCTGCTGCAATTGTTGACGATAGGCGGTGTTCACGTCCTGCGGGCTGATGGAGACACCGTCGATATGCGCTGCCGCACCGTCATCGCCACCCAAATTACGGATCACGTCGCCGATGCCCCAGACGCCGAAGGCAGCGATCAGCAGGATAAACAATATCCTGACCGGCCATGTGTTGAGTGAGCTTCTGAAAATACCGAGCATCGCGACCTTGGAGCCTGATGGAGAGAGGGGGCGCACCATAGGCAGAGCGCCCGCACTTTGCCAGTTCCCGGCCGTGCCTTTATCAGCGTTGCTGCCTTACGGCCCACGGGGAGAAAAAAATGCGCCCATTAATTGCCGGTAATTGGAAGATGAACGGGCTGACCGAGCCCTCGGCCGCGCTGGCCCTGGCCATCCGGCACGGGCTGGCGGATGCGGGGGCGGAAGTGCTGCTTTGCCCGCCGGCCACGCAACTCGCCGCCGTCTCCGCGCTTGTCGAGGGCAGCGGTATCGCGACCGGCGGGCAGGATTGCCACACCCGCGACTCGGGCGCCCATACCGGCGATATCTCCCCCGTCATGCTGGCCGATGCCGGCGCGCGCTATGTGATCCTTGGCCATTCCGAGCGGCGACAGGACCATGGCGAGACCAGCGCCATCGTCGCAGCCAAGGTTAGCGCCGCCATGAAGGCCGGGCTGATTCCGATCGTCTGCGTGGGTGAAACCGAGTCCGACCGGAGCGCGGGCGAGCAGGAAACGGTTGTCGGCAGCCAGATCACCGAAAGCCTGCCCAGCGATTTTACCGGCATTATCGCCTATGAGCCGATCTGGGCCATCGGCACAGGCAAGGTTCCGACTTCGGCGGATATCGCCGCCATGCATGCCTTCATTCGCGGCGAGCTGATCCGCGACCAGGCGGAGGGCGTGGGCTTTCGCATTCTGTATGGCGGCTCGGTGAAGCCCGGCAATGCTGCCGAAATTTTGGGCCTGCCCGACGTCGGCGGCGCTTTGGTGGGCGGCGCCAGCCTGATCGCCGAGGATTTTCTGGCCATCATCCGGGCGGTGTAAGCGGCGGAGCAAGCCAGACCGTCACAAACAGGGCAGATGCCCCGCGCCATTGCCCTACCTTTGGAAGTTTCACGCTGCTATAGCGCAGCGCAACGTCGTTCCCTGTTCCAGGTGGCGCCGCTCGTCGGCGCTGCCTCATCATCGTTTCCGAGGATCCGTCATGGCCCGCCGCAGACAGCTTTATGAGGGAAAAGCGAAAATCCTGTTCGAAGGTCCGGAACCCGGCACCCTCGTGCAATATTTCAAGGATGACGCGACCGCGTTCAACGCCCAGAAAAAGGGCGTCATCACCGGCAAGGGCGTGCTGAACAATCGCATCAGCGAGTTTCTGATGCTGCGTCTGGCCGAAATCGGCGTGCCGACGCATTTCGTTCGCCGCCTCAATATGCGTGAGCAGCTGATCCGCGAAGTGGAAATCATCCCGCTCGAAGTCGTGGTGCGCAATGTCGCGGCCGGCAGCCTGTCGACCCGCCTGGGCATTCCGGAAGGCACCCGCCTGCCGCGCTCGATCGTCGAATACTATTATAAGAACGACGGCCTGAACGACCCGATGGTCGCGGAAGAGCATATCACCGCCTTCGGCTGGGCGACGCCCCCGGATATGGACGATATCGTCTCCCTCACGCTGCGCGTGAACGATTTCCTGACCGGCCTGTTCCTGGGCGTCGGCATCACCCTGGTCGACTTCAAGCTCGAATTCGGCCGGCTGTGGGAAAACGACGAGATGCGCATCGTGCTGGCCGATGAAATCAGCCCGGACAATTGCCGTCTCTGGGACAGCAAGACCAACGAGAAGATGGACAAGGACCGCTTCCGCCGCGACCTCGGCAAAGTCGAGGAAGCCTATCAGGAAGTGGCCAAGCGCCTCGGCATTCTGCCCGAAGCCGGTACGCGCGACATGAAGGGCCCGGAGACCATGCAGTGAAAGCGATCGTCACCGTCATGCTGAAGCCCGGCGTGCTCGACCCCCAGGGTCGCGCCATCGGGCATGCGCTGGAAACGCTTGGTTTCGAGGGCGTCGGCGATGTGCGCGCCGGCAAGATCATCGAGCTGGAACTGGCCGAGACCGACGCGGCCAAAGCGAAGGCTTCCGCCGAAGCGATGGCAGCCAAGCTGCTCGCCAATACCGTGATCGAAAGCTATCGGGTCGAGGTGGTCTGATTTCGTTTTGAGGGCGCCTGGAAACAGGTGCCCTCAGCGCTTCCGCCTGTAGCTGTGTTCGCGGACATTGCGGACGGCAAGAATCGTGACCTCATCGACACTCGGGTCAAAGCGATAACGCACCTTATAGTGCTGCAAGCCGACTTTGATCACCAGCTCGCGCCTGCCGCGGCTGGCACGCCGCCCGATCAGCGGGCTCCCGCCTAATATTTGTAATGCCTGATTTATATCGTGGATTCTGCTGACCGGATCCGCGACCGCGAACCGTTCCATGTGAACAAGAAAGCGGTCAAAATCATCAAAAACACTGAGCGCGAGTTCAATGCGCGCCAAATAAGCTTAACGGGCGAGGCGTCGGCCCGTAGGCCGGGGCGGATTCTCACCACGTGCGCGCGCTTCAAGCCAGCCTCTCGCCTCATCCCAAGCAACCGTCAGGCCGGTGTCTTGAACCTCCTGCCAGCGCTCCTCAGCCAATTGGGCGAAAGCCGCGTCTTCCTCGGCCTCGTCCAACTTGTCGAGAATGGCATCGCGAATAAACGTGTCCAGGCTCACGCCCGCCTCGGCCGCTACCGCTGCCGCCCGCGCCTTCACGTCCTTGTCGATAAGGACAATGTCCATCGTCTCGGTCATCTCGGTCGCCGCTGTCATGATGCGCGCCTCCCAATGCGAGACTGTGTAGCATCCCGGTGCTACGCGGCAAATGCGTATCGCACCAACCCGTCTCAAGGGGTGCCTTGCACGAAAACTGGTGCTATCAGCCGCTGCTGATCTCGCTGTCTTGAATCTGTAGGTATACTGACCTGTGAGTGTAGCAAAATGAGTTTGCGGGCCGGCATCGTTCTCTTTCCGGGTACCAATCGCGAGCGCGACATGGCGATCGCCCTGGCGAAGGTTTCAGGCGGGCGGGAGCCCGTCATGATCTGGCATAAGGAGACCAGCCTCCCGCCGCTCGATCTCGTGGTCCTGCCGGGCGGTTTCAGCCATGGCGACTATCTGCGCTGCGGCGCCATGGCCGCACAGTCCCCGGTCATGCGGGCGGTGAAGGATTTCGCGGAAGGCGGCGGCCATGTGCTGGGCGTCTGCAACGGCTTCCAGATTCTGACGGAAGCGGGCCTGCTGCCCGGCGCGCTGCTGAATAACGCCGGCCTGCGCTTCCTCGGTCAGGACCATCACCTGACGGTCGCGCAGACCGACAGCCTCTACACGAAGCACTATACCCAGGATCAGGTGATCCGCGTGGTGCTGGCCCATGGCGACGGCAATTACTTCGCCGACAGCACGACGCTGGACCGGCTTGAGGGTGAAGGCCGCGTCGCCTTCCGCTATGCCGGCGCGGACGGTGCGGTGACGGAAGCCACCAACCCGAACGGCAGCCAGCGCAATATCGCCGGCATCTTTTCCGACAATCGCCGCGTTCTGGGGCTGATGCCCCATCCCGAAGACTATGTTGATCCGCTGATGGGCGGAACGGACGGATTGCCCATGTTCACCAGCATCGTGGAAGGGCTGGCCGCATGAGCACCCGTCCGGTTGACGAAAAACTCGCCCGCGAATTCGGCCTCAATGCCGAGGAATGGGGCCGCGTCCAGACCATCATGGGCCGCCAGCCCAGCTTTACCGAACTCGGCATCTTTTCGGTGATGTGGTCGGAGCACTGTTCCTACAAGTCGTCGCGGGTCTGGCTGAAAGAGCTTCCGACCAAGGCCGAATGGGTCGTGCATGGCCCCGGCGAAAACGCGGGCGTGGTCGATATTGGCGACGGGCTGACTGCCATCTTTAAGATGGAAAGCCATAACCACCCGAGCTTCATCGAGCCCTATCAGGGTGCGGCGACCGGAGTCGGCGGCATTCTGCGCGATGTCTTCACCATGGGCGCGCGGCCCATCGCCAATCTCAACGCGCTGCGCTTCGGCCGGCCGGAAAATCCGCGCACCAAGCGCGTGGTCGACGGCGTCGTGCGCGGCATCGGCGGCTACGGCAATTGCGTCGGCGTGCCGACGGTGGGCGGCGAGGTGAACTTCCACGCCGCCTATGACGGCAATCCGCTGGTCAATGCCATGACGGTGGGCATCGCGCCCAAGGACCGTATTTTCCTCTCGGCCGCCGCCGGCATCGGCAACCCCGTCGTCTATGTCGGGTCCAAGACCGGACGCGACGGCATCCACGGCGCGACCATGGCCTCGGCCGAGTTCGACGCCAATTCCGAGGAAAAGCGCCCGACCGTGCAGGTGGGTGACCCCTTCACCGAAAAGCTGCTGATCGAAGCCTGTCTGGAACTGATGAAGACGGATGTCATCGTCGCCATTCAGGACATGGGCGCCGCCGGCCTGACCTCCTCCTCCGTCGAAATGGCGGGCAAGGGCGGCGTAGGCATCGATCTCGATCTCGATCATGTGCCGCAGCGCGAAACCGGCATGTCGGCCTATGAGATGATGCTGTCGGAAAGCCAGGAGCGCATGCTCATGGTGCTGGAGCCCGGCCGCGAATACATCGCGGAAGAAATCTTCCGCAAATGGGATCTGGATTTCGCGGTCATCGGCCATATCACCGATACCGGCCGCATCGTCGTCCGCCACAAGGGCGTGGTGGAAGCCGATATTCCGCTCGACCCGCTGGCCGATCAGGCGCCGCTATATCGCCGCCCGATCCAGTGGCCGGTGCCGCTGCCCGTGCTGGATAGCGCGACCGTCCAGTGCAATATGCCGAACGACGAGGCACTGCTGCAACTGGTGGCCTGCCCCGACCTCTGCTCCCGCGCCTGGATCGCCAGCCAGTATGACCCGGCAGTCGGCGGCCAGACGGTAAAGAAGCCGGGCCAGGCGGATGCCGCGATCGTCAAGATCGAGGGGTCCAATCGCGCGCTGGCCATCACCACCGATTGCACGCCGCGTTATTGCCAGGCCGACCCGAAGATGGGCGGCATGCAGGCGGTCGTGGAATCCTGGCGCAATATTACCGCGACCGGCGCCCGGCCGCTGGCCATCACCGACAACATGAATTTCGGCAATCCGGAAAAGCCCGAGATCATGGGCCAGTTCGCCGCCGCCATTCAGGGCATGGCGGAAGCCTGTATCGCGCTCGACTATCCGGTCGTCTCGGGTAATGTCAGCCTTTACAACGAGACCGAGGGCAAAGGCATTCTGCCGACCCCGGCGATCGGCGGTCTGGGCGTCATCGAAGACGCCCACGCGGCACGCGGCATCGCCATCGCCGCGCATCAAGACCTGGTGCTGATCGGCGAAACCGCCGGCTGGCTCGGCCAGTCGCTGTTCCTGCGCGAAATCCTGGGCCGTGAAGAAGGCGCGCCGCCGCCGGTCAATCTGGTCGCCGAACGCCGCAACGGCGATTTCGTGCGGCAGCAGATCGCCAAGGGTGTCGTCGCAGCCTGTCACGACGTCTCCGACGGCGGCCTTCTGGTGGCGCTGGCAGAAATGGCGCTGGCCGGGAATTGCGGCTTCGCGCTGGATGAGCTGGACAAGGCCCATGCGACCCATGCCTTCCTCTTCGGTGAGGATCAGGGCCGCTATGTCATCGCCAGTGCCGACGCCAGCGGCCTGCTGGAAGCGGCGCGCGCGGCCAATGTGCCGGCCCGCCTGCTGGGCCGCACCGGCGGGAATGAATTGACATTCCCGGGCGGTTCGTCCGTATCCTTGGTCGACCTGAAGGAAGCGCATGAGCGCTTCTTCAAGACCTGGATGAGCTGACGGCAGTGGCCCTGCCGTCCAGTTAAGGAGAGACGGCATGGCCATGACCGCCAATGCGATCGAGAACCTGATCCGCGCCGCCATACCTGATGCGCGGGTGACGGTCGAAGATTTGGCCGGTGACGGAGACCACTATGCTGCTACAGTGGTCAGTGAGCAGTTTCGTGGCCTCACGCGCCTGAAACAACATCAGATGATCTATGCGGCTCTGCAGGGACGAATGGGCGGTGAACTTCACGCCCTGGCTTTGCAGACTTCAGCGCCCGAATAAGGAGCTATTCATGTCTCAGGACGTCGTGGCAGACCGTATCGCCAAGGAAATCGCCGAAAATCCGGTGATGCTTTACATGAAGGGAACCGCGATGTTCCCGCAATGCGGCTTCTCCGCCCGCGTGGTACAGATCCTCAGCCACATGAACGTGCCCTTCGCCACCGCGAATGTTCTGGAAGACCCGGAACTGCGCGACGGCATCAAGCAGTTCTCCCAGTGGCCGACCATCCCCCAGCTTTATGTGAAGGGCGAATTCGTCGGCGGCTGCGACATCATCACCGAGATGTATCAGACCGGCGAACTGACCAGCCTGATGGCCGAGAACGGCATCGCGCATTCCGTCGCCGCCTAAGCCGAACTGAGATCGATGCGGGTCGCGGTTGTCATCGCGGCCCGTGACATCGCCCGGTTTCTGGGTGATGCCATCAACTCGGCTCTGTCCCAGAGCCTTGATGCCTGTGCAGTCATCGTCGTCGATGACGGGTCCAGAGACGCTACGCCGGGCGTGATCGCCTGCCATGAAGCCCCTCTCCTGCGCAGCCTGCGCACCCCCGGCCTGGGCGTCGCAGCCGCCCGCAATCTGGGCGCGCGTCACGCTGCCGCGATGGCCGCTGACGCGCTGCTGTTTCTGGACGGCGATGACTGGCTATCCGCCGATGCGCTGTCCCGTCTCGCCGCAGCGCTGACCGCGCATCCGCAGGCCGTGGCCGCCTACGGTGCCTTCGCCTATGTGCCGGGGACGGCCAGGCCTGAGACCGCAGCACCGCAGGACATCCGCACAGCGCCTTCTGGCCTTACCCTTGCGCGGGTCACCCTGGGCAACCGCTTCGCCAATGGCGGCCATGTCCTGATCCGCCGCAGCGCCTGGGAGGCTACGGGGGGCTTTCACGAAGCGCTGCGCTTTGCCGAGGATTGGGAGTTCTGGCCGCGCCTGCGGCTGCTGGGGCCGTTTGCCGCTGTTCCTGGGCCACCCACCTTGCTGGTGCGCCGGCGGGCCGGCAGCGTGATGCACGGCGCTGCTACCGACCCGGCTGCCTATGCACCTGCCTTGGCGGCGATTGCCGCCAATGCTGGCCTTGCCGAAGCCATCGGCCCCCAGCGGTTTCGACGGCTGGTTCGCCGGACACAGCGCGAACTGACCTGGACCATCGGGCGGGAAATGCTGCGCCGGGGCGCGGCCCGGCCGGCCCTGCCCTTGCTGACGCGTGGATTTTTCGGCCAGTTTCGGCCGCAGCGCGCCGCCATTCTCATTCACGCTGCCTGGGCTGCCAGAAACACCTTGCCCTGAAGCGAAGGTGGCAGATGACATCTCATGACAATTGGACAATAAGCCGCGCAACAATACGGAACGGGGCAAGAAATGGGTTACGAGGTTGCGTCTTTCGGGGAACTGCTGATCGACATGGTGCCGCTGCCCAGCACGGGCGGGCTTAATTTCGCGGCCAAGCCGGGCGGCGCGCCGGGCAACGCCGCCGTCGGCCTGGGCAAGCTCGGGCGGTCGGCCTGCATGCTGAGCAAGGTCGGCGACGATGCCTTCGGCCGACTGCTGACCGATACCATCGCGGCCTCCGGCGCCTCCGTCGAGCATGTCGTCGTGTCGCAGGATCACCGCACCGGCCTTGCCGTCGTGACCCTGGATGCGCAAGGCGACCGCGATTTCCTGTTTTATCGGCAGGATTGCGCCGATGCGAATTACGCGCCCGAGGAAGTCGCCGAGGATGTCATCCGCCAGGCGCGCATGCTGCATGTGAACAGCCTGATCATGTCCGCGCCCACCGCCGCCCGCGCCCAGCGCCATGCCATCGCCGTCGCGCAGGACGCCGGGATCATGATCTCGGTCGACCCCAATCTGCGCCCGCTGCTGTGGGACAGCACCGAGGCTATGGTCGCCGCAGCGCGCGAGGTCATCGCCGTCGCCAATATCCTGAAGGTGGGGGCCGATGAACTGGCCATCATCACCGGCATCGACGATCCGATCGCAGCACTCGAGTCGCTCTGGCATGACGGATTGCGGGTTGCGGCCATCACCGCCGGCGCCGCAGGGGCCACGATCGTGACGCCGGGCGAAAAGGTGACCATCGCCGGCATTCCCGTGAAGGTCGTCGATACCACGGGCTGCGGCGACAGCTTTATGGCAGCCTTCCTGGCCGGCCTGCTCGACTCGGATTTCGACCTTTCAGCGGAAAACCTGGTGCGGATCGGCCGTTTTGCCTGTGCGGCCGGCGCGATCGTGGCCACCGCCCCGGGTGGAATGGACGCCATGGCGACGCGGGCCGAGCTGCAAATTTTTATGGCCGAACGCGGACTTTAGGCTGTTGGGCGCGGAGTCGACCGGTGCCGACGTTGCAGAAGTTTGAAGTTGTTGCAATCTGCTTGGCGTCTGGGGATAGCCCCGCTATAAGCCGGCCCAAACGGCCGAACGTGTTTCGGTGTCGTTCAGTTTACAGCGACAGCGGAGACTTTGCCGCATGATGATTACGCTACCCGAAGACTATCGTCCGCGTGAGGACGAAGAGTTCATGAATCCAATGCAAGTCGAGTATTTTCGAAGGAAATTGCTTCGCTGGCAGGAAGATCTTCTTAAAGAGGCCAACGGGACGCTTGCCAGCCTTTCCGAAGGTGGCATCGTCGAAGCCGATATTACTGACAGAGCCAGCGTCGAGACTGATCGGGCCTTGGAATTGCGCACGCGTGACCGCGCCCGCAAGCTGATTTCCAAGATCGAACAGGCCCTGCAGCGAATCGAAAACGGGTCCTACGGCTATTGCGAGGATACCGGCGAGCCGATCGGCCTGAAGCGCCTGGAAGCCCGGCCGATCGCGACCCTGTCGATCGAGGCGCAGGAACGCCACGAGCGTATGGAACGCGTCCACCGGGACGATTGATCCTGACTTAATCTGCGGCGCCGCTTTTCCTGACCGGAAGGGCGGCGCCGCAGACCGTTTCGGAGGATGGTCATCCACCGCGGCCGGCATCGGGCCGGGGTGGAAATCCTTCAGTCGTTTCAAACGCAAGGCAGCCGCGCTTTGCATCCCGGCGAAGCTTCGCTAGAAGGCGCGCGGGTGATCCCCCCGAAAGGCCTCGCATGTTTACCGTCCTGCTTGTCATCCATGTCTTCGTGACCCTGGCGCTGATCGCCGTCGTGCTGGTTCAGCGCAGCGAAGGCGGTGGCCTTGGCATCGGTGGCGGCCAGGGCATGGGCAATTTCATGACCGGCCGCGGCACGGCGAACCTGCTCACCCGTTCGACGGCCATTCTGGCCACCATTTTCCTGGCCCTGTCGCTGATACTGGCGCTGATGACGCGCAGCAGCACCAATGGGGTCAGCTCGATCTTCAACGGCCCGAAGGCACCCGTCTCGACCATGGCGCCGATGACGCCCGTGCCCGCGGCGCCTGCCAAGCCGGCTCAGCCTTCCGCTCCCGCGACGCCCTAAGCGGGCCGCGCCTTGAGCTTTTCGCATCCGTGCCTAACCGCTCGGCCGGGGTTCCCCTGGCCGGGTCTGAACCTGTATGAGGAACGCCCATGACGCGATTTATCTTCGTGACGGGCGGCGTTGTTTCTTCCTTGGGTAAGGGCATCGCCGCGGCCGCTTTGGGTGCCCTTTTGCAAGCGCGAGGGTATTCGGTTCGTCTTCGCAAGCTGGACCCATATCTGAACGTCGATCCGGGTACGATGAGCCCGTATCAGCACGGCGAGGTCTTCGTCACCGATGACGGTGCCGAAACGGATCTCGACCTTGGCCATTACGAGCGCTTCACCGGCGTCCATGCCAGCAAGTCCGACAATGCCACCACCGGGCGCATCTATTCCGAGGTGATCGCCCGCGAGCGTCGCGGCGACTATCTGGGCGGGACCGTGCAGGTCATTCCGCATATTACCGACGCCATCAAGGAAACGGTCCTTAACAAGACCGACGGCATCGACTTCCTGATCGTCGAAATCGGCGGCACGGTGGGCGATATCGAAAGCCTGCCCTTCCTGGAAGCCATCCGCCAGCTTGGCAACGAGCTCGGGCCGCAGCAGTCGATGTTCGTGCATCTGACCCTGGTTCCCTATATCCCCTCGGCCGGTGAGCTGAAGACCAAGCCGACGCAGCATTCCGTCAAGGAACTGCTCAATGTCGGCATTCAGCCGCAGATGCTGCTGTGCCGCTGCGACCGTCCGATCCCTGAGAACGAGCGTCGCAAAATCGCGCTGTTCTGCAATGTCCGCCCGGAAGCCGTCATTCCGGCGCTGGACGCCGACAGCATCTATGCCGTGCCGGCCCGCTATCACGACGAAGGCATGGACCGCGAGGTGCTGCGGCATTTCGGCCTGCCGACCGATGTCGAGCCGGATATGAGCCGCTGGGACGCCATCATGGACGCCGTCCGCTCGCCCGAGGGCGAGGTCCGCATCGCGGTCGTCGGTAAATATACCTCGCTGCTCGACAGCTATAAGTCACTGGCCGAGGCGCTGCTGCATGGCGGCATCGCCCATCGGATGCGCGTGAAGCTGGAATGGGTGGATAGCCAGATTTTCGAGGAGCCGGATTCGGTCGCCCGTCTGGAAGGCGTCCACGGCATTCTGGTGCCGGGCGGTTTCGGCGAGCGCGGGTCGGAAGGCAAGATCGAAGCCGTGCGCTTCGCGCGCGAGCATAAGGTGCCCTTCCTGGGCATCTGCTTCGGCATGCAGATGGCCTGTATCGAGGCCGCGCGTAATCTGGCCGGCATGCCGGACGCCTCCTCCACCGAATTCGGCCCCAGCGAGACGCCGGTCGTCGGCCTGATGACCGAATGGGCGCAGGGCAATGAACTGGTGCGGCGCGAGGCGAGCGGCGATCTGGGCGGCACCATGCGCCTCGGCGCCTATCCGGCCGCATTGTCGGAAGGCTCTCTGGTGCGGGACGTCTATGATGGCGCTGCCGTGATCGAGGAGCGTCACCGCCACCGTTACGAAGTGAACATCCATTTCCGCGAAAAGCTGGAAGCGGCCGGCCTGCGCTTCTCCGGCCTGTCGCCGGATGGCGTGCTGCCGGAGATCATCGAATATCCGGATCACCCCTGGTTTATTGGCGTGCAGTATCACCCCGAGCTGAAGTCCAAGCCCTTCGATCCGCATCCGCTGTTCAAAGGCTTTATCGGCGCCTGTGTGCAACAAGCGAGGCTCGTCTGATGGCGCATGTCGCGGTTGGCTCGGTCACCTTCGGCAACGACCTGCCTTTCGTTCTGATCGGCGGTCCCTGCCAGATCGAGAGCCGCGACCATGCTTTGGACGTGGCGGAAGAACTGGTTGGCATCTGCCGGGCGCTGGATATTCCGCTGATCTATAAGTCGAGCTTCGACAAGGCGAACCGCACCTCGGGCGGCGCCGCCCGCGGCATCGGCCTGGCCGGCGGTCTCGCCATCCTGGCTGAAGTGCGGGAAAAGTTCGGCGTGCCGGTGCTGACGGATGTGCATGACGCCAGCCAATGCGCGCCTGCCGCCGAGGCCGTCGATATTTTGCAGATTCCGGCCTTCCTCTGCCGCCAGACCGATCTGCTGCTGGCTGCCGGCGAAACCGGTGCCGCCATCAATGTCAAAAAGGGCCAATTCTTGGCCCCCTGGGACATGAAGAACGTCGCCGCCAAGATCGCGAGCACCGGCAACGAGCGTATTCTGCTCACCGAACGCGGCGCCAGCTTCGGCTATAATACGCTGGTAACGGATTTCCGAGCGCTGCCGGAAATGGCGCGCACCGGCTATCCTGTGGTCTTCGACGCCACCCATTCCGTTCAGCAGCCGGGCGGCCAGGGAACGTCTTCGGGCGGGCAGCGCCAATATGCGCCGATCCTGGCACGGGCCGCGCTTGCTGTCGGCTGTAGCGCGATCTTCATGGAAACTCATCCCGATCCGGATAACGCTCCGTCCGACGGCCCGAATATGATCCCGCTCGCCCAGATGTCGGCCGTGCTCGCGAAGCTCAAGGCTTTCGACACTCTCGCCAAACAGGTCGCCGCCTAAACAGCCCGTCGCCCATAGCCAAGGAACTCTGCCGATGTCGCTTATTCTCTACACGACTGTCGGGGTAAGTGACTTGGCACGGAGTGCCGCCTTCTACGACGCGGTCTTTGCGACCCTCGGCTATAGCCGCAGCCCCGAATCCTCCGACGAGTTTATCGGCTGGGGTCCGGGCTATGATAACGGCGTCGGTTTCTGGATCTGCAAGCCCTTCGACGGCCAGGCGCATTCGGTCGGCAATGGCGCCATGATCGCGCTGCGTGGCCGCAGCGAGGCGCAGGTGCAGGCCTTCTACAAGACGGCGTTGCTGCGCGGCGGCACCGATGAAGGGGCGCCCGGCACGCGCGAAGCCTATTCCCCAGGATTCTACGTCGCCTATGTCCGCGACCCGGACGGCAACAAGCTTGCCTGCGCCTTCCATAAGCATAAGCCGAAGGGCGCCGCATTATGAGCGGGACCGATCCGACCGCCCTGTCCGCGACTGCCCTGGCACGGGACATCGCCACGGGCCAGCGCTCCGCCGTTTCGGTCATGGAAGCCTTTCTGGAGCGGATCGACGCCGTCAACCCGCGCGTGAATGCCATCGTCTCCCGCGTCGACCGGCCGACCCTGCTGGCCGAAGCGCGCGAACAGGACGAGATTCTGAAGCAGCACGGTCCCATCGGCCCGCTGCATGGCCTGCCGATGGCGGTGAAGGATCTGGAGGATGTCGTCGGCCTGCCGACGACCCAGGGCTCACCGCTGTTCCGCGACACCGTCGCGACGTCGGATTCGCCCATGGTCGCGCGCCTGCGCCAGGCCGGGGCCATTTTCATCGGCAAGACCAATGTGCCGGAATTCGGCCTTGGCTCGCATACCTATAATCCGGTCTTCGGCACCACGCTGAACGCCTATGACCATAGCCGCACGGCCGGCGGCAGCAGCGGTGGCGCCGCCGTCGCGCTGGCCACGCATATGGTACCGCTGGCCGATGGGTCCGATCACGCCGGCTCTCTGCGCAATCCGGCCGGCTTCAATAATATCTACGGCTTCCGCCCGAGCTTCGGCCGTATACCGGATGACGCCGCCGATCTGTTCGCCGCCAGCCTGGGCGTCACCGGGCCCATGGCCCGCAGCGTCGAAGACCTTGCCCTCCTCTTTTCCGTTCAGGCCGGGCCGGACCCGCGCATGCCGCTTTCAATCCAGGAGAGCGGCCAGAGCGTGACCCAGCCTTTGGAGGCTGCCCTAAAGGGGCGCCGCGTCGGCTGGCTGGGCGATCTGGGCGGCTATCTGCCCATGGAAGACGGCATTCTGCCTTTGTGCGAACAGGGCCTGTCGGTTCTGTCTGGCCTTGGCTGCGCGGTGGAGCCGGTCTCGATCGGCTTCCCTATGGAAGAGCTATGGGAAGCCTGGACTTTGCTGCGGTCCTGGAAGGTCGCGGCCAGTCTGGGCGACGTCTATCAGGATCCGAAGCGCCGCACCCTGCTGAAGACGGCCGCGCAATGGGAAGTGGCACGCGGCCTCAATATTTCCGGCACTGCCATCAGCCGGGCGCTGGCCGTCCGCTCTCGCTGGTTTCTGCATATGGCGTCGCTGTTCGAGCGTTACGATCATCTGGTTCTGCCAACCGCGCAGGTCTTCCCCTTCGCCGCCGAACTGGACTGGCCGAAGGAAATCGCCGGCCGCGCGATGGATACCTATCATCGCTGGATGGAGGTCGTGATCCTGGCGACCAATGCGCAATTGCCCTCGCTCAGCGTGCCGGTCGGATTCAATGACTCTGGCCTGCCCATGGGCATGCAGATCATCGGCCGGCATCAGGGCGAGTTGTCTTGCCTGCAATTGGGCCATGCCTATGACCTGGCCACGCACTGGCCGGCGCGACATCCCCCTGCCCTATAGGCCTGCGCCGCCCAAGGCGGCATGGCGGAAACGGAGGCGAGTATGACGAAGCCCTTTTCAGGCTTGCTCGGGATCGCTTTTGCCGCAGCCGGTCTGGGTGCCGCGCTGCCGGCTTATGCCGATACGATGCTGCATCTGTCGGTCACCGCCTCCGTCACGGCGATGCCGGACGAGTTGGTGGCGCAACTGACGGCGCAGGCCGACGCGACGACCGCCGGCGCGGCGCAGCAGCAGGTCAATGCGCTCGTCGCCAAGGCTTTGGGCGAAGCGAAACCGCTCGACGCCGTCACTGCCAGCACCACCAATTATTCCGTCTGGCATGAGACCGACCCCAAGGACGTCTGGCATGCGAGCCAGGGGATCGCACTCCGCTCCCATGATGGCGGGGCGCTGCTGGGGCTGATTGGCAAGTTGCAGCAGGACGGGCTGGCGGTGGGCGACCTGACCTGGCAGCTGTCCCCTGCGCTATCCGAAAAGACCTATGAGCAGGCGATGGCCAAAGCCATCGGCAAGCTGACGGCGCAGGCCGATGTCGTCGCCAAGCTGATGCATCTGCGGACGCATGGCTTCAGCAGCGTGACGGTGGGTGACGACAGCCAGCCCGGTCCGCGCCCGATGATGCGCATGATGGCAACAGCCGCCCCGGCGGCCGCGCCGCCGCCCAGCGCGCAGGCCGATGCGGTAACGGTTTCCGCGACCGTCGCAGGCGAGGCGAGGCTGGAGGAGTAGGACTGCTCTCCAGCCTGATATGTGCTAGGTTTCATGACCCTACGCATGGAGAAAGCAAGCCATGGCAGAGAGTGAGCGGTTAACGATTACCTTGCCGTCCGAGATGGCGTCTGTCGTGCGGGAAGCTGTCGAAGGCGGCGACTACGCATCGAGCAGCGACGTCGTGCAAGAAGCGCTGCAAGACTGGACGGCGAAGCGCGTGTCGAATGGCCAGGACTTGGCAGGCTTGAAGACCGACATTGCCCTTGGCCTGCTGGACCTCGCGGAAGGTCGCGTGAAGGCATTCGATGCCAAACGCATCGCGGATCGCGGGAGGGTGCTGTCAGCCAGCCGCTCGCGCTCCGACTGACCGAAACGGCCGAAGCCGACCTCACTGAAATCTGGGCCCGGCTGGCGTCGGAAGCATCGGAAGTCATTGCCACTGACTTTGTTCGCGAGATCGGAAAGGCCTTTGAGCGGCTGCGGTATTTTCCTCTTGCCGGTCCCGAGCGACCGCAACTCGCCGCAAGCCTTCGCGTCGGTTTTTACGCCTCCTACGCTTTCTACTACCGGCCGCTCGCCGATACCGTCGTCATCATCCGTGTCCTTCACGGCGCGCGAGACGCCGCAGCCCTCGCGGAACGCGGCGGTTTTGCGTGACGACTTTCGCGCCTATTCAACCCCGATCATGATTTCGATGAGGTTGGCCGTGCCGGACGCGATGCCGGCCTCGATGGCGGGGGCGATATCCTGCGGCCGTTCCACCCGTCGCGCGGGCAGGCCGTAGGATGCGGCCAGGGCCAGGTAGTCAACCGCAGGCTCCAGAATATCCATGGCGATGAAGCGGTTGCTGCGGGTCGAGAGATAATCCTTCTGGCCCTTCATGAAGTTTTTCAGGATATTGTATTCCTGATTGTTCATGACGACGAAGGTCACCGGCAGCTTCTCATGCGCCGCCGTCCAGATCGCCTGCGGGGAGTAGAGCGCGGCGCCGTCGCCCACCAGTGACACCACGGGTTGACGTCCGAGGCCCAGCGAGCAGCCGACCGCCGCCGGCATGCCCCAGCCCAGCGCGCCACCGCGCAGGAAGGAATATTGCGCGGAAGACTGGCTGTTGAGGAATCCACGCAAATGCATCGACGTGGCGATGGCTTCGTCCACGATGGGAATATCGGGCCCGATGGCGCGCGCGGCCTCCTGTGCGGCGACCAGCGGCGTGATCTTCGGCGCATCCCATTCCGAAGCCGCCCGCACGGCAAGCGCGCGGCGCTGCTCGGCACGCCTTGTTGCTATATCACCGCAATGACCCGCATAGGCATCGGCCCGCGGCGCAGTTGCGGCTTCCAGCAACGGCTGCATCGCGCGAAGCGAGGCGCGAATATCCCCCACCACCGACAGCTCGGTCTGATAGGTCCGCCCCAGATCGCGCACATCCGTCGACATCTGGTAGACCGCGCAACCGGCCGGAATGATCGGCCCGGCGGAATAAAGAATGGTGATGAGCGACTTGCCGCCGAGCGCGAAGATGGCGTCGTAATTGGACAGCTTTTCGTAAATGTCGCGGCCCTTGTTCGGCATATTGCCGGCCCAGAGCGGGTGCGCGGTCGGGAACGGCAGGCGCGACGGCCAGGAGGAGCCGTAGACCTCGGCACCCAGCGTCTCGGCCAGTTTGGCGACTTCGGCGGCGGCGTCACTGGAATAGACTTCGTCGCCCGCGATGATGAGCAAACGGCCGGGCGCGATACCGGCCAGCTTGCTTGCCAGCGCATCGAGCGAGCCCGCGACCGTGCGACGATCGATCGTGGAGGGTTCGGCAATGCCGACCGCGCTCATCTCCTCCATCACATCCATCGGCAAAGACAGAAAAACCGGGCCGGCGGGCGCCGCATTGGCATCATGAAAAGCGCGGCGGATGAGGATAGGGAGCTGATCGGCATGGGCCACTTCCTGCGCCCATTTCACCGCCGGACGCGCGATCTGCGTCAGGTCGCCGAAGAGAAGCGGGTCAGTAATAGTATGGCGGGAATCCTGCTGTCCGGCGGTGACCACCAGCGGCGTCTGCGAAACCTGGGCGTTGAGCAGATTGCCCATGCCATGACCAAGGCCACCGGCCGTATGCAGATTAAGAAAACCCGGCCGCCGTGCGGCCTGGGCATAGCCGTCTGCCATGGCGACGGCACTCGCTTCCTGCAAAGCCCAGATATAGTCGATATCCGGCGTGCCTTGCAGTGCATCCATCAATGGCAATTCGGTCGTGCCGGGATTGCCGAAGATATACTCGACACCTTCGCTGCGCAGCACTTCCAGCAGAACCGCGGCGCCACGACGATAGCGGGCGTCATCGACGGCTGTGATCGGGCCAGAGGTCATCGGCTTCGCTCCTGAAGAATGGCAGTATTATTGACCAATTTTTATCGCCTAGCCAGCAGCGAAAGCGAGCTTGCACGATTTCGCAAGAATGATCGCCGCCGCTGTTGCGGCGATGACGGAATGCTGCGCAGGCGCCACCGTCACTGCGCTTTTTATTGCCCGGGCGTGGTGCGGGAACCCGCTCCGCTCTCCGTGATGTGTTGATGCGCCCCGGCCTTATAGCCAAGACAGGGCGGCCAGCTTCTCTATAGTCGCCGCAAAAGAAGACGGAGCTTCCTATGCTGGACGTCCTCGTCATTGGTGCCGGGCCGGTCGGACTGACCTTGGCGGCGGAACTCGCCCGGTTCGGCCTCAGCACGCGGATCATCGACAAGGCCGCGCAGCCGACCGCGACCTCCAAGGCGCTGGTGATCTGGAGCCGCACGCTGGAACTGATGGACCGCATGGGCTGCACCCAGGCCTTCCTCGATGCCGGCCTGCCTTGCCACGGCGCTTCCATTCGCGGCGGCAGCGAGTTGCTGGGGCACACACGCCTGGATTCGATCCCGAGCGAATATAATTTCGCGCTGATGATCCCGCAGCGCGACACGGAACGTCTGATGACGGCGCAGCTCGGCCGGTTCGGCATCACCGTCGCGCGCGAAACCGAACTCGTTAGTTTCACTGAGCAGGATGGCGGCGTCCTGGCCGAGCTGCACCATGCCGACGGGCAGGTGGAAACCGTCACGTCTCGCTGGCTGGTGGGCTGCGACGGCGCGCATAGCACCGTGCGCCATGGCCTCGGCCTCCCCTTCGATGGCGCACCCGAGCCGGATGACTGGGTGCTGGCCGATGTCGCGCTGGAAGGCCCGCATGCGCCGCCCAGCGACGAAATCAGCCTCTACCTTCACCGCGACGGGTTCTTTATCCTTTTCCCGATGCCCGGGCCGCGCTTCCGCGTCGTTGCGACCATCGGCCGGGCGAAGCCGGATCAGACCCCGCCGGACCCGACCCTGGCCAGCGTGCAGGCGCTGATCGACCAGCGCGCCGGCGGCGGCTTCACCGCTATCGATCCGCAATGGCTGGCCAATTTCCGGGTGCATGAACGCAAAGTGCGGGACTATCGCCAGGGGCGCGTCTTCGTCGCGGGCGACGCCGCCCATATCCACAGCCCTGCCGGCGGCCAGGGCATGAATACCGGCATGCAGGACGCCATCAATCTCGCCTGGAAGCTCGCTTTGGTCGTGCAAGGCGCGGCCGGCACGCATCTGCTGGACAGCTACAGCGTCGAGCGCAGCGCCGTCGGCGATATCGTGCTGCGCAATGCCGGGCGGATGACGGACATGGCAACGCTTACGAATCCGGCAGCGCAAGCCTTGCGCAATACCGTGATGCATTTCGCCCTTGGCCTGCATACGGTCCAGGCCTTCATGGCCCGGCAGATGAGCGAAGTCGAAATCGGCTATGCCCATAGCCCGATCTCCGTCGGACGCGCGCAGGGGTTCAAGGGCGGCGAACGCCTGCCCCCGCCCCTCTATGACGGCTCGCCGCCGGGCGGCGATCAGACGCCGCGCTTCATCCTTTATGCCGCCGACAAGGCCAGGGGCGCGCGCCTCGTCGCCGGCTTCCCGCACTTATTGGCGGGTGAGCCACGCCAGCCGCCCAATGAGGCGGCGCTGCTGATTGTCCGGCCGGACGGCTATGTCGGCTTCGCCGGCAAGGCCGATGATTGGGTCGGCGCGCAGGCCTATATGGCGGGGCTATTGTCCCGCTGATCCCCTTCAAACGTAAAGCGCCGCCATCTCTCGCCAGGCGCCGGCCCGATGGGCGCGACCGTCCCAGAAATGCAGCTGATGCTGCACGCCCTTCTGCCCCAGCAGATGGCTCAGATGCAGGTTGTTATCGAGAAACGGGTCGGCCTTGCCGATGGCCATGACGATCTCCATGCGGCGCAGCTGCTCCAGCTGCCAGCCGCCGTCGAGACCGGGCAGAAAATGCGTCGGCGTATGGAAATAGATGTCCTGGTCGTAATAGCCGCCGAAAAGATCGTCGAAGCATTCGACCTTCATGGTCAGGTCATAGCGGCCGGAAAAGGCGACGAGCTTGCGGAACAGATGCGGATGCCGCAGCGCCAGGCTGGTGGCCTGGAAAGCGCCCAGGCTGCACCCTAACGCGATTGTGCAGTCATGCCCATTGGTCGCAGCCATCAGCGGCAGCACCTCGTTGAGGATATAATCCTCGAAGGCGGCGTGGCGGCGGATGCGGTCGGCCGGATGCCGGCCCGTGTCATAGAAGGTTTCGGCCGCCAGACCTTCGATGCAGTAAAGCTGCAATTGGCCGGCATTGACCTTGTCGGCGAGGCGCCCGACGAGGTTGAGATGTTCGTATTCCCAGAAGCGGCCGTCCCGCGTCGGGAACATCAGAACCTTGGCCCCGGCATGGCCGAAGATCAGCAGCTCCATATCCCGGTGAAGTCGCGGACTGTACCAGCGCCGGTAATCTCGCCTCATAGCACCCCGAAGAATCGCCTGACCTTATCTAAGAGAAGCGCGTGCTGCTCCATCATTCCAGGATAATCGTAATGCCCGGCATCCAGGATGAATGTTTCATGGTGGCTGGACGCGGGCAGCGCATTGGCCACCGAAAACTGACAGGGCGGCGCGACAGCCGGGTCAAACCGGGCGACGGCGGTCAGCATGGGGGCCGTGATGCGTGCCGAAGCTGTTGCCGAATCGAAAAGTCCCAGCATTGTGACGGTTTCGGGATGCACCCGCGCATAGGCCTGCACGGCGTGGCCGCTGCCGACGGTCGGCAAGGTCAGCCAGAGCGGCATATTGCCGAAGGTCGGCACTTCCAGAGAGCCGCGCGCAATGCGCGTATCGAAAGCCATGGCCAGCGCACCGATGCCGCCGCCGAAACTGATGCCGCTATAGCCAATTCTCCCCGCGACTGCCGGAAACAGAGCGGTCAAAGCCGAGACGGCAAGCCACAGGTCTTCCACGCAGCCGCCCAGGATATAGCGATCCGGCTTGTCGATATCATGCAGCACATGCCAGGCGGGGTCGGTGGAAATCGGCGCCCGACGGCTGCGGGACAGGCCCCGGAAACAGGGAAACAGCAAAGCCGTCTCCGTCACCGGAAGATCGAAATCCGGCGCCTCGCGCCCGCCATAGCCGTGGCCGACGACGAGACCGCGCGTGACACCACCTTCGCGCGGCAGCAGCAGCCAGCCGCCGATGGGGAATTTATCGGTCGAGGTATAGGTAATGTCCTGCACCAGCCAGTCCGGATGGCTGGCACGGCTGGCATTGACGCGTGGCTGCGGGTTCAAGCCCAGCGCCCGCTCATAACGGGGCCGCCAGAAGGCATCGAAGCCGGGCGCGGCCGTGGGCGGCCTGATCGCACGGAGCTGATTGAGATCGAAGCCCTGGGTCGGATCGAAGGCATAGGGGTGCTGCGTCGGAATACTCATGCCCAGGCCTTAACAGCGGCCCGGTCCATGCGTCTATCGCGGCAGATAGCGCGCGCCGATGGCGACCAATCCGAGCAGGCCGGCCAGGCCCAGAAAGGCGATATGCAGGCTACTGGCAGCGGCGACGAAGCCGATCAGCGCCGGCCCCACCAGAATGCCGCCATAGCCGAAGGTTGAGGCGGCCGAGATGGCCGCACTCTCAGGCATGCGGGTCTGCCGGCCGGCCGAGGAGAACAAGGAGGGCGCGACATTGGCGCAGCCGGCACCGATAATGGCAAAGCCCAGCAGCGCCAGCGGCCAAACCGGTGCGACGGTGGTGATGACGAAACCAAGGCCGGCGCAGGCCGCCCCCCCGATGGCAAGCGGAATCCGCCCGAGCCGGGCGACGAGCCAATCTCCGCTCAAACGGCCGGCCGACATGGTCGTCGCGAAAACGGTGTAGCCGAGCCCGGCAATGGACGCCTTCATGCCGTCGCTGGCTGTCAGGAAAACCGCGCCCCAATCCAGCATCGCGCCTTCGGCCAGGAACATCACGAAGCAGAGCCCGCTGATCAGAATGACGATGCCTTTGGGAATGGCGAGAATGCTGCCACCGCCCTCCCCCCCATGCGCCAGCAGTTGCGGTGCAGCGACCGGCAGGGCGATCAGCACCACGAGGCTGGCGCAGGGAGCCGCCCAATAGACCGGGATGCCAAGGCCCATCAGGCCCACCATGCCGGCCGCGCCCAGAATGCCCCCGACACTGTACAGCCCATGGAAGCCCGACATCACCGGCCGGCCGCTCGCACGCTCGACGATAACCGCCTGGATATTGACGGCCACGCCGAAAGCACCGGCCGCCACGCCGAACAAGAACAGGGTCAAGGCCATCAAGGGCGGGCTGTCGGCAGTGGCCAGGACGGGGAGCGCCGCGGCCATGATCAGGCTGCACGCGATGATGACGATCCGGCAGCCAAGGCGATGCACCATGGCACCCGCGACCGGCATGGAAACGAGAGCCCCAGTGCCAAGGCACAGCAGCAGCAGCCCAAGCGCGTGATTGTCGAGGTCCAGCCGCGCCTTCGCATAGGGCACAAGCGGCGCCCAGGCGGCCGTCGCGAAGCCGAGCATGAAGAAAACGATTCGCGTCGCGCGGCGCTGAGCGGCTTCAGGCCCTGGGGCTGCGGCTCGCAGGACAGGGCGCGCATCATCGGCGCGGGACAGGGCGGCGGTATCGGTCACGGACAGGCCTATGGAAAGACGTCACCGCCATCCTAAGGCGGCAACGGGTCGCCCACAGCCCCAGCTAGGCGCGGCGTCTGATACTATTCTGGCGCGAACCACTCTGCGCCGGATAGATGGTCGCGCGCTGGCGGTGCCGGAAGGCCGTCGGCGTCTGCCCCTTCAGGGCGGCGAACTGGCGATTGAACAGCGACAGATTCTGGAAGCCGACGTCATCCGCGATGCGCGCCACCGCCATGTCGCCGGCGATCAGGAAGGAGCAGGCGCGGCCGATGCGCAGGCGGGTGATGTAATCAACCGCCGTCATCCGCGTATGGCGCCTGAACATGCGATGGAACGCGGAAACGCTGACATGAGCGATATCCGCCAGCATCGGGATGGTGACGGGTTCCGCGAAATGCCGGTGCAGATGATCGAGCACGCGCATGATGCGCGGGTCCGTCTCGACCGTCAGGCCCGCCGCACCCGGCGCATTGGTGAACGTCGTCGCGTCCCTGTCGGCGGAGACCGCCAGCAGAACCTCCAGCAGCGACACCAGGCGGGCCGCCGGGTCCAGCGCCGACATGGCTTCGATCCGAGGGCGGACAGCGGCACGGGTCGCATGGCTGAAGCACACGCCTTGGGCCGATGCCGCCAGCAGCGGCCGCAGCCGCGCCATTTCGGGGAACAGCGCCAGCAGGCTGTCGGCCCAGGCATGGCTGAACCAGATGACGAGCGCGATATGCGGGCGGGCCGGGTCGACCGCCGCCTCCGAACACCAGCTGTGCGGAATGCCGGGACCGATGAAGACGAGGTCACCGTCATCATAGGCATCGACATCGCTGCCGATATAGCGATGGCCCCGGCTATTCAGCGTCAGCGTGAGTTCGTATTCGGGATGGTGATGCCATTCGAAGGGAATGCGCTCCGGCATCCGCCTGTCGAGGAGAGCCCAGGACGCGCCTTCATCCGGCGTCACCTTTTCGAAGATCGGCTTCATGATGCTGTCTCATGCGAACCATGGTTTCACGCCAGGATCGTATCACATTCTGCGGGAAGACGTGGTCCGGTTTCGGCCAGACGGCTTGCCTGCTTTCTGCTTCCTTGCGGTCTCCCGTCAGGAGGCAGAAGCCCATGCCCGCATTTCGCTGCATCGCCATCAAGACTGAGATCGCCGACCGCTTTCGCCGGACCGGCCGCGATGACAACGGCAATGCGCTGCGCCGCGTAACGGTAACGGAAGCCGGCGGCTTCCCCTGCCGCCATTGCCTGCGGAACGGGAGCGTGGGCGAGACCATGCTGCTCGGGTCCTACAACCTGCCCAAGCCGCAAGGCATCTATTGGACGCCGAGCCCGATCTTCATTCACGACATCGCCTGCCCGCGCGCGGAAGCGGTGAACGCTGTCGCACCGATCGTGCGGGGCAATGACCTTGTATCGGTCCGTGCTTATGACGCCGCCGGCCAGTGCCTCTATGACCTGGGGACAGTCTGCGCGGGACATGACGTCGATGCGCCGCTGGACCGCGCGCTAAGTGATTGCAGAACCGCCTTCGTCAATATCCACACCGCCCGGCCGGGCTGCCTGCTGTCGCTGGTGGAGCGGGTGCCGGAGCCGGCTTGAACAAAGCCGGTCGGCTGAGACGGGGGAAAGCGGTCTATTCGGTTTTAATGTCTACCAACCAAAACCGGATAAGGCGCACACTATTTTTTGATCTGACAACACTTTAACTTACAATATTGGGCTTCTGATTCTCTAGCCCTTCGACGGCCAAACAACAGCCAAATGAGAATGCGTGATGCGCCACTCTCCGTCGAGACGTTGGTACTTATCCCGATAGAGCCCGAGAAGCAGCAACGGATTGGGGTCGGGCTTTGACGCTGTTTCAAAGTCGATGAGATAGCAGTGACCTTCGGCAAGGTCCGGGCCAAGAAACTTTATTGAATGGTTCGTGACCGCGTGAAGAAAAGGATATGAGTTGCGACCGTCCCGATCGAAATCTTTGTAGGCCTGCGCCAGGCCGGCTTTGATTTCGCTCAAGCCGCGCATGGCGCCGATTGTGACTTCCACAACGGCATCGGCAGCGAACACCCGATCGAGCAGATCAATGTCGTTGCCGTCGAGATAGTCGCTGTATTGAAAGCGAAGATTTCGAATATCCTCAATATCGAGGAGATTTTGCAATTTACGCAAAAGACCCGAATCGGCACCTGCCAAATCAGACAACGGACTTCTCCCTAGCCTGAAATTCTTTGAATGTAGGATAATCGGTGTAGCCCGCCTCTCCGGCATTTCCATAGAAGGTCGCCCGATCGGGTGTAGCCAGAGGCCAGCCGTTTCGGAGACGGTCCACGAGATCCGGGTTTGCAATAAATGGCCGGCCAAATGCGATAAGGGTGAGGTCTCCGGTATCCAGCGCGGTTTCGGCGGTATCACGGCTGAAGCCGCCGGCTGCAATCAGCGTGCCGCGATAAGACCGGCGGAACGAGGCGGGAAAATCCTCAGGCATCTTTTCAGCGCCAATGGTCAACTGGTCGCTGAGATGCACATAGGCAAGGTTGCGCCGATCAAGCTCGGCGGCAAGGGTAACCCATGTTGCGGTCTCGTCGTCGTAGGGCCGCATGTCATAAAGTCGACCGAAGGGTGATATCCTGACCGCAACGCGGTTTGAGCCAAGCTCGGCGGCTATGGCATCAAGAGTTTCGAGCATAAACCGCAGGCGATTTGCAATCGAGCCGCCGTAACGATCCGTACGGTTATTGAGGTCACCGTTGATGAATTGCTCGAAGAGATAGCCATTCGCGCCATGCAACTCCACACCATCGAATCCGGCATCGATCGCCAAGCGTGCTGCCTTCACAAAATCCTGTGTCACCCGCCCCACATCTGCCGTCTCAAGCGCCCGTGGCAGGGTTGCCGGCACCATGCCGGGGTCGCCACTATCCGTCAGACCGTAAGCTTTGCAGTTTTCGGCAGCGACAGCTGTGGATGACACGGGCGGCTGACCGGCAGGCTGCAAGGAGGTGTGCGACATGCGCCCGACATGCCAAAGCTGCGCGAAAATTCGGCCGCCTTTCGCATGCACCGCGTCGGTGACCCGGCGCCAGCCCGCTGCCTGTTCAAGCGTATAGAGGCCGGGGTTAAAAAGGTAGCCGCATCCTTCCTGAGAGATTGGCGCCCCCTCGCTGATGATGAGGCCGGCGCTTGCCCGCTGGCTGTAATAGAGCACCGTCAAATCGTCGGGGATCGTCGTTGTCGCCCGCGCCCGTGTCATCGGGGCCATCACGACACGATTGGCCAAGGGCAGTCCCGCGAGGTCAAAAGGTTCGAATAAAAGGCTCATGTAATCATCCCTATCTTTACTCCGATGTAATGCCTCTCCAGGGCGAGATAATCGCCTTGCATGGATGATCACTTCGTCCCATGGTTCCAGAATGGCAGAGCAAACCGGGCGTTTCGACGGAATTATCGAGTTTGTTGAGGCCGCCCGTTTGGGCAGTTTCACGGCCGCTGGCAATCTGCTGGGTGTCACGAACTCAGCCATTGGCAAAAGTGTTACCCGTCTTGAGGCGCGGCTGGGAACGAAGCTGCTTCACCGCACCACGCGCAAATTGACGCTGACGAATGAAGGCGAAGCCTATTTTGAGAGCTGCCTCGGAATTATGGATCAGCTGGAAAGTGTTGAAACAAGCCTGGCAACAGGCCGGGCGACGCCACTGGGCAGGGTCCGGCTGGATCTGCCCGCTGCTTTCGGGCGGCGCCACATCCTGCCCATACTGAATGCTTTGTCCCTGCAATACGCGCGGCTGGATTTCTCGGTCAATTTCTCTGAACGGACAGCGGACATCATCGCGGAAGGCATCGATCTAGCCATCAGGATCGGAGCCTTGGGCGATCATGCGGACCTTGTCGCGAAGCGGCTTGGGACGCAGCGGCTCATGATCTGCGCGGCGCCATCCTATCTGTCTCGCCATGGCCAGCCGACTGAACTGGCCGAACTCAGTCGGCGTGATTGCTTTGGCGGCTGGCGTCGCAATCAACGTCCTGGATGGCTCATCAAGGATGCCGCCGGCAATACTGCATTCGAAGAAATTCGCGTTCGCCACGAATTCAGTGATGGCGAAGCCATGGTCAGTGCGGCACTTGCGGGATGTGGCCTTTGCCAGCTTCCGACCTGGCTGATTGGAGACCATCTCAGGTCTGGTTCTCTGGTCTCGGTTCTAGAATCCTTTTCTGGTGCCGAGATGCCCATACATGCGCTTTGGCCACGCTCACGCTATATGCAGCCGAAATTAAGGGTTGTGATCGACGCCGTTACGAAGGCGGCGCTCGCAGCCAACTCGGGCTTCGATATGTGAATTTTGCCCCGCTTTTGGGGAAGGCAGCGATAGCGCCTTAACATCTCACGCGGGTCAAAACCTGACCTCGCTTGTCTGATATCCGGCTTTACTCAGAAACGCACGGCACGGCAGAGATGATGACCTGCGCGAAGGCGTAAGGATATTCATCCGTCATGGTCAGCGCGACCTGCGCCTCCATCCCCGGCGGGGTGAGTTCCGCCAGACGCCGGGCGGCACCACCCGTCAGTTTCAGCGTCGGCGCGCCGGAGGGCAGGTTGACGACGCCCAGGTCCGACATGAAGACGCCGGCATTGAAGCCTGTGCCCAGCGCCTTGGCGCAGGCTTCCTTGGCGGCGAAACGCTTGGCGAAGGTCGGCGCCTGCAATTTTTCCGTGCGTCGCAGCGCTTTTCTCCGCTCGGTCTCTGTAAACACACGCTCCAGAAAGCGATCGCCAAAGCGAGAAATTGCCTTTTCAACCCTGCGGATGTCGCAAAGATCAGACCCGATACCGATGATCATCAGCCCTTGGCCCGTTCGACTTGCGTGATACCGCTGGTCGCGCGCAGGCCGGCGATGACGGTGGAGAGATGGCGCAGGTTGCGCACCTCCACATCCAGCAGGATTTCACAAAAATCCTGCTGCCGGCTGACGACACGAAGATTGAGCACCGAACCGTCATGCTTGGTGACGGCGTTGGAGATATTGGGCAGCAGGTCGCGGTCATTGGTCGCGATGATGCTGACGCGGCCGGAATAGGCCTGCCCGCCCCGTGCGGACGGCGGCAGCGTGTCATCCCATTCGACATCGAGAAAACGCTCGGGCGTCGCGGCGAAACTCTGCAACTGCGGGCAGTCCCGCGTGTGGATGGTCACACCCCGCCCGGTGGCGACGATGCCGACGATCGGGTCACCCGGCAGCGGATGGCAGCAGCCGGCGTAGCTGACGACCATGCCGGAGATAAGGCCGCGAATGGGTGGGCCGGCAGCACTGTCATCGGATTTGGAACCCGCGCGGCCGGCCGGGCGCGGCGGCAGGCCCATGCCCGGCAGCAGGCGCGGCGCCCGCGCCGTCTCCCGCATTTCCGGATAGGCGGCATGGACAACATCCTTTGGCCCGACATGGCCGCTGGCGACCGCGACATAAAGGTCATCGACCGTCAGCAGTTTCAGCGTCTTCAGCGCAGGTTCCAGCGCGCGCTCGGACCCGTCCAGCCCTTCCTGACGGAAGGCCTTGGCCAGCACTGCCCTACCCTGCTCGCGATTGATGGTGCGCTGCTGTTGCGCCACGAAGCGGCGGATGCGCGCCCGCGCCTTGCCGGTAACGACGAAACGCTCCCACTGCGGGGAAGGCGTGCCGCCACGGGCGGTCATGATCTCAACCTGATCGCCGTTCTGCAGCTCGTAGCGCAGCGGCATCAGGCGACCGTTGATCTTGGCGCCGACGCAAGTATCGCCCACCTGACTGTGGACGGCATAGGCGAAATCGACCGGCGTCGCGCCACGCGGCAGCTGGATCAGCTCGCCCTTGGGCGTAAAGCAGAAGACCTGGTCGTGATAGAGTTCGAGCTTGGTGTTTTCCAGGAACTCGTCCGCTGCCTGGCTGTTCTCCAGGATTTCGAGAAGATCCTGCACCCAGCGGAAGCGTTGCAGGTCAGCCGCCGCCTGCGGGTCGCGGTCCTTGTACAGCCAATGCGCGGCAACGCCGTTTTCCGCGATATTGTGCATCTCGAATGTCCTGATCTGGACTTCGATCTTCTGATTGCGCGGCTCGCGCAGCGTCACACCCGTATGGATGCTTTTATAGCCGTTGGCCTTTGGCGTTGATATGTAGTCCTTGAACCGCCCGGCGATGACAGGGAAAGCCGAATGGATAGCGCCCAGCGCGATATAGCATTCGTCCCGCGTCTTCACGAGAAGACGGAAGGCCATGATGTCGGACAGCTGCTCGTAGGCCACATTGCGCTTCTGCATCTTCTCCCAGATGGAGAAGGGCGATTTCTCGCGGCCTGTGACTTCGATATTGGTCAGCCCGGCATCTCGGCAGACGCGGATGAGCTGGCGCCGCACTTCCTCGATGACATCGGCACCCTGGCCGCGCAGGAAGTTGAGCCGCGCCTGGATGCTGTCGAAAGCCTCAGGCTCCAGCTGCGCGAAAGAGAGATTTTGTAGCTCGCTCTTGATCGCATCCATGCCGATGCGGCCGGCAAGCGGCGCGTAGATTTCCATCGTTTCACGGGCGATGCGCTGGCGGCGGCTTTCGCGATCCATGAAATGCAGCGTCCGCATATTATGCAGACGGTCGGCGAGTTTGACGAGCAGGACACGGATGTCCTTGCTCAGCGCCAGCACCAGCTTGCGGAAATTCTCAGCCTGTTTGGTGCGGTCGGATTGCAGCTCAAGCCGGGTGAGCTTGGTGACGCCATCGACGAGCAGCGCCACGTCCGGGCCGAACTGCTGCTCGATCTGCGCCTGGGTGACGCCCGTATCCTCGATCGTATCGTGCAGCAGACCGGTGATGATGCTGCCCGGGTCAAGCCGGTAGCCCGCCAGGATATCGGCGACCGCGAGAGGATGGGTGATATAGGGGTCGCCGTTGTCGCGCTTCTGCTCGGCATGCGCGGAAGAGGCGAGAACGAAGGCGCGGTCGATCTGACCGGTATCGACCTTCGCGTCATAGGTTTGGATTTTGGTGGTCAGCGCCTTTTCAAGCGCCGCGAAAGGCAGGGTTTCGGCACCCTGCCCTGCACTCCCTTGAGCGTCTGGCCGGCCCGATGCCACGCCGTCAGGCGCGCGCAGAGGACCGATCAGACCATGGACGGCGTGAAACCGTCGTCCAACGCCCATCGCTTCTTATCGCCGACCGCGACCGCCGAGTTCAGCCTCGATCGCCGCTTCCAGGTCGAGAGAAGAATCATTTGCCATGCTGGCACTCTCTTCCTCGGCGGACACGTCCTGCAAGCCGAAAATATTCTGGTCGGTCGGGATAAGATCCATGACCTCCTCATCGGCGGGCTCAGGCTCCGGCGCGCGGGACAAGGTGCGGACCAGATCGCCTTCCAGGCGGTCCAGATCGACATTCTCGTCCGCGATTTCGCGCAGCGCGACGACAGGGTTTTTGTCATTGTCGCGGTCCAGAGTCAGCTCCTCGCCGCGCGCGATATTCCGCGCCCGCTGCGAGGCCAGCAGAACCAGCTCAAAGCGGTTCGGAACCTGCACAATGCAATCTTCAACGGTGACACGCGCCATCCGCTCAATCTCCGTGGAAAGATGAGTGAACCCGCTCAGTAACCCGTCAGCCCGGCAGGCGCAAGGATTCTAGGTCCGACCCGTGGCATGGCTGGCATCCAGCCCTGCTCGAAAGGGCTGGATTTCGGCCAATTCAATGGCCTGATCGGGCAGATCCGCCAGCAGGTCCGCCGCTGTCCGGCCCAGCACCGGATGGCGCCAAGCGGGGGCGACATCGATCAGCGGGACAAGCACAAAGGCGCGGTCTTGCATGCGGGGATGCGGCAGAATGGGGTCCGGCACTGGCGGCTGGCGGACCAGATCGCCCATCGCGATCAGGTCCAGGTCCAGGCTGCGGGGCGCGTTGGGCACGCTGCGAGTGCGGCCGAAGCGCGACTCGACCGCCAGGACATCGGCCAGCAACCGGGCCGGATCGGCCGCGCCAGACAGGCGCATGACGCCGTTGATATAGGGCGGCTGATCGGAGACCGGAATGGGCGCCGTCGCGTAGAAGCGGGACACAGCCTCCAGCCGCAGACCCGGTAGGTCGCCCGCGGCCATGATGGCCCGCCGGCAGGTTTCATGCGCGGCACAGCCGTCCGGTCCGGGCAGGTTGGCGCCGAATGCGATCAGGATCATGGGCGTGCTCCTGCCGCACGGGGCTGCCGCATGCAAGACGATATCAAGCAATAGACCCGATGATGCGTTTGCGGCCGGGCCGCGCTATGCCACAAGAGATAAGAAGATACACGTCCAGGTTGTGGCGTGAGCTGGGAGAGGCCGGATGCAGCAAGCCACCGAATGGACCGAACCGCCGCATGACTGCCCGCTCTGCCCAAGGCTGGTGGAGTATCGCGAGGCCAACCGCGCCGCCCATCCCGACTGGTTCAACGGTCCGGTGCCGAGCTGGGGGCCGATCGACGCGCCCATCGCCGTCATCGGCATGGCGCCCGGCGTGCGCGGCGCCAATCGCACCGGCCGCCCCTTCACCGGCGACCATGCCGGCATCCTCCTTTACACCACGCTGACGAAATTCGGTCTGGCGGAGGGGGTTTTCGATGCGCGACCGGATGACGGACTGCGGCTCACCGGCTGCCGCGTCGTCAATGCCGTGCGCTGCGTGCCGCCGGCCAATCTGCCGACACCGGCCGAGACCACGACCTGCAACCGCTTTCTGACCTACGAATTACAGCGCATGCCGCAGCTGCGGGTGGCGATTGCGCTTGGCGTGCTGGCCCATACGGCGGTGCTGAAGGCCTGTGGCATCCGGCAAAGCCATGTCCGCTTCCGCCATGGCGCGCTGCATGAACTGCCGGACGGGCTGATTCTCGCGAACAGCTATCATGTGTCCCGCTACAACACGAATACCGGCCGGCTGACGGAGCCGATGTTCCATGACGTGGTGCGGGCCGCCATCGCACGCGCGGCAGCCGCCTGATCCGGCCAGAATCCCGTCAGAACCGCGCCGAGACCGCGACCGACCCGAAATCGAACAGGCCGCCCTGCTGGCTGGTGAATTCATGCGTCTGCCAGGTCTGGCTGAGGCTGAGACGCACGCCATGCCAGATCATGGCGACGCCGACTTCGAATTCCGCCACGAAGGGCTTTTTGGTGACGCTGGGGCCATCGGCAAAGGCATTGCCTTCCAGCAGCGTGTTATAGGCGACCGCCTGCCCGTCCACCCCACCGAACAGATACCAGGCGAGACCGGAATCCGGCAGATAGGCGTCACTACCGTCGATACCCGGCATGATACGGCCGGCACCGAAATCATCCTCCAGCCCTTGGCCGATACGCAGGATGCCGCCGGCCTGGGCATAGATCTGCTCGGTGCCGATGAAACCCGTGACATCCGGCAGAATATCGACACCGATTGGCGCGGCGTTCAGGGCAGGCAAGGCGGCAAGGGCGAAAAGCGGCACCCGCCAGGTGCGGTCGGCAAAAAAGTTCAGTTCGGGCCGATTGTCGAGCTGATAGTCCCAGCCTTGATTCTTGTCGTCGCCGATGATGGTGTGAAAGCCGTTCTGCACAATCTCGCCACCGGCATCCGGCCCCAGCACGCCCGCCTGCACGCCAATACGCGTGCGGCTGGTCGCGGTATCCTGGATAAGCTGCCCGGTCAGCAGCAGCGTCGCCGCATAGGGACGATCATTCGGGTCCGGCGGATTAAGCTGGGTATCGGAGGGCGTGTACATCTGCTGGCTGAGATCGATGCTGACGCGCTGATTGCCCGCGCCCAGAATAGCGTGACCACCATTGGCCAGAAAGCCCGGCAGGTCGCCGGTCGGCCCCGTCCAGCCGATTTGCAGACCGCTGGTGTAATTCTCGTCGGTCGCGCCCGTCGCGTCGTTTTCGACGCGGATGGTATAGATGCTGCCATTGTCGGCGGGCGGCAAGGATGCCGCCCTCGCAGCACCTGCATCAAGGCTGGTCAAGCCTAGTGCGACCAGGCCTGCGACGCGGATAGCGCTGAACAGGCGCCTCGCCTGACCACGGGTTATCCCGCTTTTTGATTGCGTCATCGTCCACTTTGCCAAAGAGGAAAACTATGAAGTTTTCCACCCTCGTCTTTCCTTGGCGTGATAGCAACAACAAGCTTACAGAAGTTCCGTCACGCGAATGTGCCTGACCGGCCTTCGATGCTGGTCTTGATCATTACCCCGAGCGCATTATCCCAAAGCTCTGCCGCCGGCAGCATGACTTTCCGTCGCCAATTGGGACGTTCCTGATCGGTACCCGGCAAATTCAAAGCCTCGGTCTCCCGACCCAGGTCATCGGCCTGCACAAGATCGAGCACGGAAGCGGTGCGGCCGATATAGGCGTGGAAGGCCGCCGCCACCGCATCGGACATGGGCGCGACACGATCAATCGCTTCCACGTCGTCCAGCAGGCCCTGCCCGGCGAGCGCCGCTAGGGCGGTGTGCTTCTCGGCATCGCGCTGGGACAGCGCCTGCGCGGTTGCCGCGTCATCCGACAGATGCAAGCGCTGCCGCTCGATGATATCCGCGCCCTCCCACCAGCCGGCGAGCGTCGGCAGGTCATGGGTGGAAACGCAGGCCGCCGCCATCGGCGGATAGGCGGAAGGCGGCTTGAAGCCCGCGCCCTCGCGCTCGAACCAGAAGACGCGATAGGCGAGCAGACCGGAATCCGCCATCGCTTCGCGCACGCCGTCCGGCACGGTGCCCAGATCCTCGCCCACCACCAAGCAGCGTGCGGCCTGGCTTTCCAGCGCCGTAATGCCCAGCATGTCCTGTCGGGGATAGGCCAGATAGGCGCCATCGGCCGCGCGGCCGCCTTCGGGGATGAGAAACAGCCGGTTGAGGCCCAGCACATGGTCGATGCGCAGCGCACCAGCGTGGCGCATATTCGCCCGCAGCAATTCGCCGAACCCCTCGTAACCCTGAGCGCGCATCGCCCAGGGGTTGGGCGGTGGCAGGTTCCAGTTCTGGCCCTCGATGGAAAAGGGATCAGGCGGCGCGCCGACCGAGACGCCGGTCATGAGGAAATCCTGCTCGGACCAGGCTTCCGCGCCGACCGGCGCGGTGCCGACGGCAAGGTCACGGTAAAAGCCAAGCGAGAGACCGGCCGCGCGACCGCTGACATCGGCAGCCGCAAGCTGGTGATCGGCCAGCCATTGCAGGAAAGCGAAAAAGCCGATGCTGTCTGCGTGGTCCGCCGCGAAGGCCAAGACGGCGGCACCGGCGGGATCGTGCAAGGCTGCCGGCCAGTCTTTCCACGACAGGGTGGGATAGGCCGCGCTGATCGCCTGGAAGGTCGCGAAACGATCGAGGCTGCGGCTGCCCTTTGCGCGGAAGGCCGCGAAAGCTTCGACGGCCGGGTGGGTTTTTGGCAGCTTGCTCAAAGCCGCAAAAGCCACGCGCAACACGCGATCCTTCGCGGCCCAAACGCCGGCGTAGTCTACCGCACGGGTTTCGCGCAGCGCCGCGAAAGCGCCAGCCTCCGCAGCCAAAGCCGCCTGCACCGCCGGCAGTTCGGTGATGAAGGGCAGTTGCGCCACGTCGATATAAAGCGGCTCCAGAAAGCGCCGGTCGGATGGCGAATAGGGGCTGACGAGGCCGCGATGTTCCGGGAACAGCGCATGCAAGGGGTTGAGGCCGATGATGGCGCCACCCACTGCGGCCGTCTGCCGGCCGATCTCGGCCAGGGTTGAAAAGTCACCCATGCCCTGATCGCCGTCACGGCGCAGGCTGTAGAGATGCGTGGCGAGGCCGAAACGCCGGCCACCGTTTGACAGGTCGGGCGGCAGATAGCAGCGCTGCGGCGCCACGATCAGCTTCGTCTCGCCGTGTTCGGCCCTATCGGCACAGACCAGCCGGTGACGGCCGATGGGCTGTGGCGGCAGAGTGATGTGACGCACATGCCCGACGCGACCATCCGCCGCCGTGACCTGCGCGCGGCCGGCATCATCCGGCGGCACCACGAACCGCGCCTGGCTGCCATCCTCGCGGATCAGCACCAGGGCGATGGCGCGCGGCAGGCCAGCCAAAGCCGGACCCAGCGTCAGCGCGATGCTCTGCCCTTCCCGCACCACCAGGCTCGGCGGCAGGGCCGCGAAATCCTTTAGATTCGAGAGGCGATAGAGGCTTTCGGCGATATCGGCCACGCTGTCCGCCGGCAGTTTCATGGCCCGCAGCAGCGCGCGGCGGCTGTCATCCGGCACATGATGAAGATTGCCCGCGATATCCCACCAATCGGGCGCGAGGCCAGCGGCGGTAGCCAGTGTCGCGAGGCGTCCGGCGGGATCGCGCTCGGCCAGCATGAGGCTTTCCGCCGGCACGATATGGGCCACTGTCAGCGACGGCTCCTCGATCAGCAGCAGCGCTGTCCGCGCCTCGACCGGCAGGCTTGTTTCCGCAAGGACCGCCTCGGCCTCCGGCTGCGCGGAATCGATGACGCGGCGCCAAGCGTAGCCGGGCCGGTTCTCCGGCAGGGTCAATGCAAAGCCGGACCAGCCGGCATGAAGCAGCACCAGCGCGCGGCTGCCGCCCTTGCCGCCGCCCGCGACCTCCGGCCGATACAGATCAGCGATCAGCGTGCGGGTTTCGCCATTCTGCCAATCCTCACCCTGCATCCCCTGCCCGTCCGCGCGCCGCCAGACGACATCGGGACGCAGCGTGTCATCCGCCGGCTCGCCGGTCAGATGGGCGAGATGGGTCAGCGCCGGACAGGACCGCCGCGCGGCGATCAGCTTCGCCGTGAAACGGGCGAGTGCGGGGTCGGCGTCCTGCCATTCGACCCAGGAAATGGTTGTGTCCTGCGCATAGGCATTATTATTGCCCTGCTGCGTGCGGCCGAGTTCGTCACCGGCCGCCAGCATGGGCGTGCCGCGCGACAGCAGCAGCGTCGCCAGTAGCGCGCGGATATCGGCGCGGCGCGCGAGGCGCACGCCCTCATCCTCGGTTGGTCCTTCAACGCCATGGTTCCAGGACTGGTTTTCGCTCGTCCCGTCGCGGTTCTGCTCGCCATTGGCATCATTATGCTTGCCCGCATAGGAGACGAGATCGGCGAGGGTAAAACCGTCATGTGCGGTGATGAAATTGATGCTGCGCGACGGCGCATGGGTGGTCTGGCCATAAAGGTCCGACGAGCCGGCGAAGCGCGTCACAGCTTCGCCCAGCATCCAGCTGTCACCGCGCCAGAAGCGGCGCATGGTGTCGCGATATTTGTCGTTCCACTCCCCCCAGGGGGCAGGGAACTGGCCGACCTGATAGCCGCCATAGCCGATGTCCCAGGGTTCCGCGATCATGGCGATGCCGCGCAAGGCCGGGTCTTGCGCTACTGCCTGCAAAAAGGGCGCGCGGGGGTCATAACCCGCCGGATTGCGGGCCAGCGTCGATGCCAGGTCAAAGCGATAGCCGGACAGGCCGGCGCGCCGCACCCAGAGCCGCAGGCTGTCCATGACCATGCGCAGAACCATGGGATGGTCGACGGCCAGCGTATTGCCGCAGCCCGTATCATTCACCAGCACGCCGGACTGGCCGGGGACGAAGCGGTAATAGCTGCGATGATCGAGCCCTCGGAAGGAGACCGTGGGGCCCATCACATCGCCTTCGCCCGTATGGTTGAAGACGACATCCAGCAGGCTGGCGATGCCCCGCGCGCGCAGCGCATCCGTGGTCGCACGGATTTCCGGAAAACCGCCGGGGGCGAGACGCGGATCCGGCGCCATATAGGTGACGGGATTATAGCCCCAGTAATTGGTCAGGCCCAGCGGCGGCAGATGCCGCTCCTCTAGCCAGGCGGAACTGGGCAGAAATTCGACCGCGCCGATAGTGAGATCGGTCAGGTAGGATAGTAGCGGCGCTTCCGCCAGCGCCGCATAAGTGCCGCGCAGCACTTCGGGAATATCCTGACGCAGCTTGGAAAAACCGCGCACATGCATCTCATAGATGACCTGCCGCTGCCAGGAGAGCGGCGGCAATGCGACGTCGGTTTCCGGCGCTTCGATAATCGCCTTCGGCATGAAAGGCGCGCTGTCATCCTGGTTCGGCGGCGCCCCCATTTCGGTGCCCGGCGGCCAGTCGAACATGGCGGGATGCAGTTTGAAGGCGCGATCAAGCCGCGTCGCGTAAGGGTCGATCAGCAGCTTCGTCGGGTTGAAGCGGTGTCCGTCCTGCGGCGCCCAGGGGCCATAGGCGCGCAAGCCGTAGCGGGCGCCGGCACCGATTCCCGCGATTTCGCCGTGGAAACTATTGAATGTGCGTGCGGGCAGCAGGATCCGCTCGATCTCTGTCTCGCCCGTCTCATCGAACAGGCAGAATTCGATGGCCGTCGCATGGGCCGAGAAAACGGCGATATTGATGCCGCTCTCCGTCAGCGTCACGCCCAGCGGCTCGGGCAGACCTGCGGTGACACGACGCATCGTCATGCGCGCAGCGCCTCAACCGCATTCGGACCGTCCTCGGCCAATTCCCGATAGAGTTCGGCATAGAGCCGCGCCGAGCGCCGCCAGGAGACATCGGTGCGCATACCGTTGCGCTGAATGCGCCGCCAAAGTGCCGGCTTGCGCCAAAGAGACGCGACCCGCAGCGCGGCACTTTCCAGCATCTCCACCGTCGGCGGATGAAACTGCACACCGGTGCCGATGCCCTCGGCTCGCGCCATCTCATTCGCGTCGATGACGGTATCCGACAGGCCGCCGACGCGGGCGACGACCGGAATGCTGCCGTAGCGCAGGGCGTAAAGCTGGGTGAGGCCGCAAGGCTCGAAGCGCGAAGGCAGCAGCAGAGCATCCGCGCCGGCCTGCATGAGATGACCGAGTTCCTCGTCATAGCCGATGACGCAACCGATGCGGCCGGGATAGGCGGTGACGGCATCGCGCACGGCGCGTTCCATGGCACGGTCGCCCTGGCCGATGATGGCGACCTGCGCGCCCGTGCCAAGGATCAGCGGCAGCGCGTCCAGCACCATGTCGATGCCCTTCTGCCAGGTCAGCCGGCTGACAAGGCCGAAGAGCAGAACATCGGCGTCTTCGCGCAACCCGACCCGGCGTTGCAGCGCCACCTTATTGATCCGTCGCGGCTTGATATGCAGCCGATCGAATTTGGCGGCGATCAGATTATCGGTGGACGGATCCCAGACATTCTCATCGATGCCGTTGAGAATGCCCAGCACATCGCCGATGCGGTCGCGCACCAGCCCGCCAAGTCCCATGCCACCCTGAAGGGTCGAAATTTCCTCGGCATATTTGGGGGAAACGGTGGTGATGCGGTCGGCGAATTGCAGCCCGGCCTTCAGAAAGCCGATGCCGCCGTAATACTCGATCCCGTCGACACCCATGGCTTCCGGCGGCAGCCCGAGCGTGCTGAGAAGTTCCGGCGCATACTGGCCCTGGAAGGCGAGGTTATGCACGGTCATGATGGCGGGCGGGCGCACACGCCCCGCCGCACGGTAATGCAGATAGGCCGGCGTCAGCCCAGCCTGCCAGTCATGAGCGTGGACGATTTCGGGTTTGAAGGCGGCCACTTCGCCAAGACCGATGGCGGCCCCGACAGCGCTGAGGGCGGCGAAGCGGATGGGATTGTCCGGCCAATCCTCCTTCTCCTCATTCGTGTAAGGCGTGCCGGGACGGTCATAGAGATGGGGCGCGTCGATGAAGAGGATATCGAGGCCGCCGACCTCGGCGCGCCGCAGCCGCGCCGGACCGCCGAAGAGATCGTCGAAATGATGGATGGTCTCGGCATCCGGCAGTTTGGCCAGCACGGGCCTATAGCCCGGAATGAGCGAGGTGATCTTGATCCCCTCGGGCTTGAGGAACAGCGGCAATGACCCCGCAACGTCAGCGAGACCGCCGGTTTTAATGAGCGGATAGAGTTCCGAGACGACGGATAGAACAGAAACAGGCGTCCTCACGGCATCTGCCTCCGGCTGAAGCCGCCACAGCGCCTGTTATTCTGGATCATATTCGAAATAGACCGTCGCCAGAGGAGGAATGGTAATGAGGGCCGAAAACGGGAAGCCATGGCTCGGGATGGGTTCGGCCTGCACCGCGCCGCCATTGCCATTATTGCCGCCACCGTAAAGTCCGGCATCGGTATTGAGGATTTCGCGCCAGCGCCCGGCATGGGGCAAGCCGATACGATAGCCTTGCCGCAGCACCGGCGTGAAATGCGCCACCACCGCGACAGGCGGAATCTCCGCCTCGCCTCCGTCGCGCAGCCAGGCGAAGACCGATTGTTCAGCGTCGTCGGAGACGATCCAGCGGAAGCCCTCAGGCTCGCAGTCCCGCCGATGCAGTGCCAGCGTGTTGCGGTAGAGGGTGTTGAGGTCGCGCACCAGGCGCTGCACCCCGGCATGGGTCTGAAACTCGGTCAGTCCCCAATCCAGCGACTGGTTGAAATTCCATTCACCACTCTGCCCGAATTCCTGCCCCATGAAGAGCAGCTTCTTGCCGGGCTGCGCCCACATGAAACCGTAATAGGCGCGCAGATTCGCGAAGCGCTGCCATTCATCCCCCGGCATACGACCGAGGATGGATTTCTTGCCGTGCACCACTTCATCATGCGACAGCGGCAGCATGAAATTCTCGCTATAGGCATAGACCATGCCGAAAGTCATGCGGTCATGATGCCATTTCCGATGCACCGGCTCCTGCGACATATAGTCCAGGGTGTCGTGCATCCAGCCCATGTTCCATTTGAAGCCGAAGCCCAGGCCGCCGGCGAAGGTCGGCGCGGAAACACCGGCCCAGGCCGTTGACTCCTCAGCGATCATCGCCGTGCCGGGGAAATTGGCATAGGCAAGTTCATTGACCCGGCGCAGGAAGGCGACCGCTTCGCGGTTGTCGTTCGATCCGTCCTCATTCGCGATCCACTCGCCGGCTTTGCGCGAATAATCGAGATAGAGCATGGAGGCGACGGCATCGACACGCAGCCCGTCGAGATGAAACACGTCCAGCCAATAGATTGCGTTGGAGACGAGGGTCGCCGACACCTCGTTCCGGCTGAAATTGAAAATCGCGGTATTCCAATCCGGGTGGAAGCCACGGCGCGGATCGGCATGATCGTAAAGATGCGTCCCGTCGAACTTGGCCAGGCCATGCGCGTCCACCGGAAAATGCGCCGGCACCCAGTCCAGAATGACGCCCAGCCCATATTGATGGGCGCGATTGACGAAGCGCGCGAAACCCGCCGGGTCACCGAAGCGGCGGGTCGGCGCGAACATCCCCACCGGCTGATAGCCCCAGGAGGCGTCGAGCGGATGCTCGGTGATCGGCATCAGTTCCAGATGCGTGAAGCCCATGTCATGGACATAGGGGATCAGGCGGTCCGCCAGTTCGTCATAAGTGAGGAAGCGATTGCCTTCCCCCCGCGCCCAGGAACCGAGATGAACCTCGTAGACCGACATCGGCTTGCGCCGGGCGTCGCCCGTACCGCGCGCCGCCCGATGGGCCGCGTCATCCCAGGTAAAATTGTCGATCCGCGCGATGACGGAAGCGGTGGAGGGCCGCATTTCCGCCGAGAAGCCGACCGGGTCGGCCTTCAGCGGCAGCAATTCTCCCTGCGGCCCGACGATTTCGTATTTATAGGCCGCACCCTCGCCGATCTCGGGCGCGAAGATTTCCCATACGCCGCTGCCGCGCCGCAGGCGCATCTGGTGGCGGCGACCGTCCCAGCTATTGAAGTCTCCCACCACGGCGACACGCCGCGCATTGGGCGCCCAGACCGCGAAATGCACGCCCGGCACGCCCTCATGCGCCACAACATGCGCGCCGAGACGTTCGAAAATGCGCTGATGCGTGCCTTCGGCGAAAAGATAGTCATCGAGCGCGCCCAGCACAGGCGGAAAGGCGTAGGGATCATACAATTCCCACACGCCGCCGGCATTCTGCGCCCGTAGCTTGTAAAGCGTGCCGGGCATCAGATCCGGCACCAGCCCCTCGAAAAAGCCATGCGCATGTTTGCGGGTCAGATTGACGAAGAGACGATCGTCGAGCCCGATCACCGCCAGACTGTCGGCATGGGGCACGAAGGCCCGCACCGCGAGCCCCGCATCCGTCATATGCGGCCCAAGAACGCCAAAGGGATCGCCATGCCGCGCGCCGAGAATGGCGGACAAATCCCCCTGGGAGACCCGCCAATCCCGCACGCGACGTAACCCGCCCCTCTCGCGTTCTATGGACGCCACTTTATCCCTCTACTTTTTTGGCCAAGTCGGCACGTTCCACAGATCGGACGCATATTCCCGGATCGACCGGTCGGACGAGAAGAAGCCCATGCCGGCGGTATTCAGCACGGCCGAGCGACGCCAATCGCTCGGCCGACGCCAGGTTGCGGCGACATCACGCTGGCGCCGGTAATAGGCGTCGAAATCGGCGGCCACCATGAAATAGTCATGATAGCGAATGGCCTCAATCAGCCCACGATAGCGGCCGGGGTCGTCCGGGCTGAAATTGCCGTTCTCGACCGCCGTCAGAACTTCCTGCAACACGTCCGATTTTGCGATGAAATCAGAAGAATCGATGGTCTGGCGGCGGCGGGCTTCCACCTCTTCTGCCGTCAGGCCGAAGATAAAGATATTATCGCTGCCAACTCTTTCAAGCATCTCGACATTCGCGCCGTCGAGCGTGCCGATGGTTAAAGCGCCATTGAGGGCGAATTTCATATTGCCGGTGCCCGACGCCTCCATGCCGGCCGTCGAAATCTGCTCGGACAGATCGGCCGCAGGGATGACGACTTCCGCCAGGCTGACATTGTAATTCGGCAGGAAGACGACCTTCAGCGCGTCACGCAGCGTCGGGTCGCTGTTGATGACGCGGGCCACGTCATGCGCCAGCTTGATGATGAGCTTGGCGCGGTGATAGCTGGGCGCGGCCTTGCCGGCGAAGATCTTCACGCGCGGCGCCCAATCCCGCATCGGCTGGGCGCGGATCGCGTTGTAAAGGGCGATCGTCTCCAGGATATTGAGCAGCTGGCGCTTATATTCGTGGATGCGCTTGATCTGCACATCGAACAGCGCATGGGGGTTGAGGCGAACGCCGACGCGCTCCCGCACCAGCTTGGCCAGCGCCGCCTTATTGTCCTGCTTCACGGCGGCGAACTTCTCCTGGAAGCTCGCGTCATCGGCGAAGGGCGCCAGCTTGGCGAAGAGCGTCTCGTCGTCCAGGATCTCCGGCCCCACGGCATCGACGACAAGCTGCGTCAGGCCCGGGTTGGACTGGTACAGCCAGCGGCGGAAGGTGATGCCGTTGGTCTTGTTGTTGATGCGGTCTGGATACATCGCATTGAAGTCGTGAAACACCGTCTTGCGCATCAGGTCGGTATGCAGCGCGGAGACGCCATTGACCTTGTGTGAGCCAAGGAAGGCGACATTGCCCATGCGCACGCGGCGGCCATGGGTTTCATCGACCAGAGACAGGCTTGTCATCATCGCGACATCACCCGGGAAGCGCTGCTTCACCTCATCCAGGAACATGAGGTTGAGCAGATAGATGATCTGCATATGGCGCGGCAGCAGCCGCTCCATCAGCGGAACCGGCCAGGTTTCCAGCGCTTCCGGCAGCAGCGTGTGGTTGGTGTAGCAGAAGGTCTCGCGCGTAATGTCCCAAGCCTGTTGCCAAGGCACGTTATGATCATCGACCAGAATGCGCATGAGCTCGATGACCGCGATGGAAGGATGCGTGTCGTTAAGCTGGATGGCCGCCTTTTCGTGCAGCGTCTCGACCGTCTTGAAGGATTTCAGATGACGGCGCAGCAGATCCTGCAGGCTGGCGGCGGCGAAAAAATATTCCTGCCGCAGACGCAGTTCCTGCCCGGCCGGCGTCTCGTCGCTGGGATAGAGAACCTGGGAGATCGATTCCGCCCGCGCCCGCTCGCTGAGCGCGCCGACATGGTCACCCTGGTTGAAGGCATCGAGACGGATAGGGTCTACCGCGCGGGCCGACCACAGGCGCAGCGCATTCACATGCCGCCCGCGCCATCCGACGATCGGGATGTCATAGGCGACCGCTTCCACGCGTTCGGCCGGATGCCAGACATGCTGGGTTTCGGAATCGCTGTCAGACACCATGGCGACTTCGCCGCCGAAGCCGATATTGTAGGAGATTTCCGGGCGTTCGAACTGCCAGGGATTGCCCAGTTCCAGCCAGTCTTCCGGGTATTCCTGCTGAAAGCCGTTCTTGACGATCTGGCGAAACAGGCCGCGCTCGTAACGGATGCCATAGCCGATGGCGGGAATGGCCAGGCTGGACATGCTTTCCAGATAGCAGGCGGCCAGACGGCCGAGGCCACCATTGCCCAGCGCCGCGTCAGGCTCGATCTGGCGGATGGCGTCGAAATCGACGCCGAGCTGATCCAGCGCGCCCTTGACCACGTCATTCAGGCCGAGATTGGCGAGATTGTCGCGCAGCAGGCGGCCGATGAGGAATTCCAGCGACATGTAATAGACGCGCTTGGCACCGTGCGTGTAGGTCGAATCGGTGCTGCGGTGCCAGCCGTCGACCACGCGATCACGCACCGCCAGGGCGGTCGCAACATACCAATCCCGATTATTGGCGGCGATGCGGATCTTGCCGACCTGATAGTAGAGCTTCTGCTCGATACTGTCGCGCATGGCCGCGATCTCACGGGCCTGAATCTCGGCCGGGCTCTCATCGCTGTAATGCGCTTCGGTCACGGGAGCGGCGGTCGCGGCGTCATGGTCTAACGTCACCAGGGTCTCTCCTCAATTCTGCGGCCTTGGGGCCGTTTCAGGTCAGTTACTGGCCTGCCGTCGGCCCAGGGTAGTCAGGATGGACGGGGCTTCCTGCCACAACTTGCGCAGGATCGCGGACGAAGGAAAGGGGCATTCCGCGGTTGCAGCATGACGAACTGGCGTCGGTCCCGACGCCGGGCAGAGACTATTCGAGCCCCCTCGTTCACGGAACAGGAAGTTTGGCGAAATTGTGTCTGGCCGAACCCGGGACCGTCCCTATCTAGCCAATCGATGGGGAGCATCGCGCCTCGCCACGCGCCTGCCCAAACCGTTCCGCATCGATTTCCCCTGTGACCCGCAATAGCACGAGACGCGACCCATGGCTGTTTCCCTGGCGGCAACTTACCGGCTGCAATTCCACAAGGATTTCACCTTTGCCGATGCCGTGGTGCAACTCCCCTATCTGAAGGCCTTGGGCGTAAGCCATATTTACGCCTCCCCCATTCTGATGTCCCGCCCCGGTTCGACCCACGGCTATGACGGCATCGACCCCAGCCGGATCGACCCCGAACTGGGCGGCGAGGACGGCTTTGCGGCGCTGGCCGACGCCGCAAAAGCGGCCGGTCTGGGCATCATCCTCGATATCGTGCCCAATCATCTGGCGGTCGACAGCCTCAACCCGCTCTGGATGGACGCGCTGGAATTCGGCGCGGAAGGCCCGGCCGGACATCTTTTCGACATCGCCTGGGATCGGGGACAGGTCATCATTCCGGCTTTGGGCAAGACCCAGGCGGCGGCGATCGCGGATGGCGAGATTGCGCTGGCAGCGGATTGGGACTCAGGCCGTCTGCTGGCGCGCTATTTCGACAATAGCTGGCCGCTGCGGCCTGAAACGGTGGCGGCTGCCTTGCAGATTGCGGCAGCGCTGGACGAAGGCACGCTGGCCGGTCTTTCCTCGCGCTTCCTGCGGCTTGAGAACGAGCGCAAGCGCGATACCGACGCCGTGGCCGAGGCACGTCATGAACTGTCGACCCTGACGCCCGCGCATCGTGCGCTGGTGGAGGCGGCGCTGGCGCGCATGGATATCGCGGCGGTGCTGCATCGCCAGCATTGGCGGCTGACGCATTGGCGGACGGAAAGCGACAGCCTGACCTATCGGCGATTTTTCAACATTACCGGGCTGATCGGCGTGCGCGTGGAAGACCCGGCGGTTTTCGACCTTATCCATGCCCTGCCGCTGCGCCTGCTGCGGGCCGGTCAGGTGGACGGCCTGCGCGTCGATCATGTCGATGGACTGGCTGACCCCACCGGCTATTGCATCAGGCTGCGCCAGGAAGCCGGGCCGGACGCCATTCTTTTCGTCGAAAAGATACTGGGCGAGCATGAGGCGCTGCGCGATTGGCCCATCACCGGCACGACGGGCTATGAGCGGCTGAACGATATCCAGGGCCTCTTCGTCAATCCGGAAGGTTTTCAGACGCTGGACGGCTATCTCGTGCGCCAGAGGCTGCTGGCCGCTGACCGTGAGGAGCGGCTGGCTTCCGCCAAATCCTTCATGCTGCGGACGAGTTTTCTGGGCGAGGTGGAAACGCTGACGCAACTGGCCCATGGCATCACCCGCAGCACGCCGCATAGCGCCGAATTTGGGCTCGGCACGCTGCGCGAAGCGGTGATCGCGCTTCTGGTGCGCTTTCCGGTCTATCGCGGCTATGGCGCCGATACGGCATCCGACCCGGCGGACGCGACCCTATGGCAGACCACGCTGGCCGGGGTCGAGGCGCATGACAATCCCTGGACCTTCGACGCGGCTGGCGCGCTGGTCCGGTTGCTGAGCGGGACGGAGCCGGGTTCGCCCGGCGAGGCATTCATGCGGCGCTTTCAGCAGCTCAGCGGACCGGCCATGGCTAAGGGTCTGGAGGATACCGAGTTCTATCGCAGCGTCGCATTGACGGCGGTGAACGAGGTCGGCGGCGATATCGCCCAGCCTTGGCGGAATGCGGCCGATGTCCATGCGATCTATGCGGCGCGGGCCAAAGCCAGCGCGCGGGATCTGATTCCGCTCGCGACCCATGACACCAAGCGGGGGCCTGAGACGCGCGCCCGTATCGCGGCCTTGTCCGAGGACGCCGCCGGCTGGATCACGCGGTTCGAAGCCTGGCACGCCTTGAACAAGGTGCTGCGTTCGGACGTGAATGGCCGCGAGGCGCCGGATTTGATCGACGAATGGCTGATCTATCAGACGCTGGTTGGCACCTGGCCGATTTCCGAGGACCGTCTGGCCGAATATCTGACCAAGGCGATGCGGGAAGCGAAACGGCATACCTTCTGGGACAATCCCAACGAGGCCTATGAGAGCGCGGTGCAATCCTTCGCTGCTGCCTTGCTGAAAGACGACAGGGCCGCCGGATTTCGCACCGGCCTGACGCAGCTTGTGGGTGAGATCGAAGGCCGCGCGCGCCTGACCGGGCTGGCCATGACGGTGCTGCAACTGACCTTGCCCGGCACGCCTGACCTGTATCAGGGCACCGAGTTCTGGGATTTCAGCCTTGTTGACCCGGACAATCGCCGGCCGGTGGATTACGCGGCGCGAGCTGGGGCGCTGGAGTCCGCCAGCCTGCCGCGCCTGCCGGCCGACAAGCAGGGCGCCACCAAGCTGTTTGTCACGCATCGGCTGCTCGCCTTGCGTCAGGCGCGGCCGACGCTTTTCGCGCACGGCGATTATACCGGCCTGGATCTGCCGCAACCCTGGTTCGGTTTCCGCCGCGACCATGCGGACGGAAGCCTGCTGGTGATAGTGCCGCAAGGCGCCGTGACAGCGGAGCGGCCGGGCGACCTACCGCCGCCGCCGAACGGCCAAAGCTGGCAGCCGGTACTGGGCGCGATAGACGGCGCGGCCGGGCTGGACCCGGCCTTGCCCCTCATCGTCTTGGTCAGCGCCTAAACAGCCGCAATGGTGGAAGGAGTTGCCTTCGGCATTGCAGCATAGGCAACATCGCTGTCATTGCAGGTTGCGATCGCCGGAGACCGCCGATGACTTTGACCGAACTGGAAGCCCGGGTCCGGGCCGATCTTGCCTGCCTGGACTATCCCGCGAAGCCCTGGCTGGCGCCGCAAAGCCAGAACGGCCAAGCGGTGCTGGATGTGCTGATCATCGGCGCGGGCCAAGGCGGACTGGCGACGGCCTTCGGTCTGATGCGGGAAAAGATCGGCAATATCCTGATCGTGGATCAGGCGCCGCGCGGCGGCGAAGGCGTCTGGACCAGTTTCGCGCGCATGGTGACGCTGCGCACGCCCAAGCACGTCTCCGGTCCCGATCTCGGCATCGGCAGCCTGACGCCGCGCGCCTGGTACGAAGCCAGCTTCGGCCTTGCCCGCTGGGAGGGTTTAGGCAAAATCCCCCGCGACGTGTGGCAGGCCTATCTGGACTGGTATCGCGATATCCTGCACCTGCCGGTGCGCAACGACACCGGCATCACCGGCATTACGGAACAAGGCAGTTTGCTGGCCGCCACGACCGACAAGGGCGAGGTTCTGCTGGCCCGCAAGATCGTGCTGGCGACCGGCATTGCCGGCAGCGGCGCCTGGCTGATCCCGGATTTCATTGAAAAGAACCTGCCGCGCGCACGCTACGGTCATACGTCGGAGCCGATCGACTTCGCCGCCCTTGCCGGCAAGCGTGTCGGCGTGCTGGGGGCCGGCGCATCCGCCTTCGACAATGCCGCGACCGCACTGGAAGCGGGCGCCAGCCGTGTGCAGTTGTGCGTCCGCCGCCGGCTGCTGCCGCGCGTGAACCCCTATCGCTGGATGGAACAGGCTGGCTTCCTCAGCCAATTCGCGGAACTGCCGGACCTGCTGCGCTGGCGCTTCATGCGGCATATCTTCACCATGAACCAGCCGCCGCCGCCCGATACCGTGGCGCGCTGCGCGGCCTTTCCGCAATTCTCGGCCCATCCCGGCACGCCCTGGCTGGACGCGCGGATGGAGGGTGAGGACATCCGTATCCGGGTGCCGGGGGGCGAGCTTGCCTTCGACTTCGTCATCATCGGCGCGGGCTTCATCATCGACGCGTCCCGCCGTCCTGAACTGGCCCATTTCGCCCCGGCCATCGCTACCTGGGCCGATCACTTCACCCCACCCGAGGGCGAGGAAGACCCGGTTCTGGCCAGCTACCCCTATCTCAGCCGCAGCTTCGCCTTCACCGAACGGCTGACCGGCCAGGCGCCGGCCTTGGCCAATCTTCACAACTTCACCTTCGGCGCCATGCCCAGCATGGGCCTGTCGGGTGCCTCCATCAGCGGGCTGAAATTCGGCGTCCGCCGGCTGGTGAATGCCATCTGCCGGGATTTCTATCTGGAAGACGCGGAAGCCAGCTATCGCAGCCTGCTCGACTATCAGGAGCCGGAACTAACAGCCCTGTCCTGGCCGGACGGCGGGATTGGGGAAGCCCTGTTGCCGATGCCTCTGCCCAATGACCGGACCAACCCTCATCAGAACGACAGATTGAACAAAACGCTTTGAGCTGCCACAATTGTGCGCGGCCTTCGATGGCTTGACCTTAGATGCGGCAATATCGCAAGAGCTAGGCCCAGTGACTGAAGCGGCCTGCCGGGCATCAGGGTCCAAGAGCTAGGACCGGGGGATCAACTCTCCGGCGAATGACTAAGCCATTAGTAAAGAATGTGGAATGAAGAGCGACACCAGGAAAGCAGCCCCGCTATCCATCAATATCGCGCATGAATCGGACGATGCGCTGATCGTCCGAACGGCTTGGCTCTATTATATGGCCGGGCTGAACCAGGAAGAGACGGCGACGAAGCTGGGCCTGCACCGCACCCGCGTGAACCGGCTTCTGGCCGAGGCGCGCGAACGGGGTCTGGTGACGATCACCATTCAGCATGAAAGCGCGCAGGAACTGGCGACCGAGCAGGAAATCGCCCAGTTCTATGGGCTGGATTTCTGCCTTGCGACACCGCTGATCGGCTTCGAGGATGTCGCCGGCAATCCGGCTCTGCTGGAGGCCCAGGGGCTGATCGCCCGCCGGGCCGTGGGCAGCGCCGGCGCCAATTTTCTGCGCGGCAAGCTGGCCCAGGGGCCGATTACCGTGGGCATCAGCTGGGGCCGCACGCTGGAACAGGTGGCGCTGCATCTATCCGGCGTCCGCAACCCGGAAGCGCGCTTCGTCTCGCTGATGGGCTCGCTGACCCGCAATTCAGCCTCCAACCCCTTCGAAGTGGTGCAGGCGCTGGCGGCGCGCACGGGCGGCGAAGGCCATTTCATACCGGTGCCCTTCATCGCCGATTCCAAGGCCGACCGGGACGTTCTGGCCTCCCAGCGCAGCGTCGTGGAAGCGATCGCATTGGCCGAGAATGCCGATCTCTACATCGTCAGCCTGGGCGCGCTGTCGGAACGGTCATCGCTGCGCCGGCAGAACATGCTGTCGCCCGAGGAGTTGCAGGAAGCCGTGGCGGCCGGCGCCGTCTGCGACACCATGGGCAAGCTCTTCGCGCTGGACGGACGGCCGCTGGAGCATGACATCAACAACCGCACCATTGCCGTGAATATCGAGGCGCTGCGCGGCCGGGACGTCGTGCTGCTCTGCGGCGGCATCGACAAGATCGACGCGCTGGAAGCGGTTTTGCGCAGCGGCCTGATCCGTGGCCTGATCATCGACGGCGATACGGCGCGGCTGCTGGCACAGCGCTGCCACCCGGTCTGATGACCGGGGGCCGCCAGCCGGATCGGCAGAGGCGCGGTGGCGTCTCCAAGCTGGCTTTGGCAGGGCTCGCCCTGCTGATCGCCGGCCTGGGCGTCGTCTCCGCCCGGCCGCGCCGGCAAAACCGGCCGCCGCCACCTCGCCCGCGCAAGGCCGTCGATCTGGAGCAGTATCTGGGGCGTTGGTACGAATTCGCCCGTTACACGGCCTGGTTCGAGCGCGGTGCGGAAGCCGTCACGGCGGAATACTCGCTGAGGCCTGACGGGCTGATCCGCGTCGTCAATATCTCGCATCAGGGTGGCCCGGCTGGCCCGCTACGCTGGGCCGAGGCGAAGGCGCGGCCCGTGGCGGGCAGCAACAATGCCAAGCTCAAAGTCGCTTTCTTCGGACCAGTCTTTCTCGGCGACTATTGGGTTCTGGACCATGCGGATGACTACGCCTGGTCTATCGTCGGCGAAGGCTCCCGCCGCTATCTATGGATTTTGACGCGAGACCCCTTCCCTTCGGCTGAGACGCAAACTCTGCTTTTGTCGCGCGTTCAGTCTTTTGGCTATGACCTGTCGCGCCTGCATATGACGGTCCACGCTTCCGCCTGATCACCATGGCGTTTGCGGGCGCCGTCCGCGACGGCCGCCCCTTCTGTTCCTCCCCGGCCTTGGCTAAGCTTGATGATAAGGGAGGAATAAAAATGATCGAAAAATCCAAAGCCGTTTCGCCTCTATCCCGTACCGCCATGGCCTATGTCCTGGCGGGTGGACGCGGCAGCCGATTGATGGAGATGACCGACCGACGCGCGAAGCCCGCCGTCTATTTCGGCGGCAAATCCCGCATTATCGATTTTGCCCTCTCCAATGCTCTGAATTCCGGCATCCGCCGCATTGCTGTTGCAACGCAATATAAAGCCCATAGCCTGATCCGGCATATGCAGCGCGGCTGGAACTTTCTGCGCCCCGAGCGCAACGAAAGCTTCGACATCCTGCCCGCCAGCCAGCGCGTCAGCGAAACCCAGTGGTATGCCGGCACGGCGGACGCCGTCTTCCAGAATATCGACATCATCCAGGACTATCATCCCGAACATATCGTCATCCTGGCCGGCGACCATATCTACAAGATGGATTACGAGCTCATGCTGCTACAGCATGAGGACAATAACGCCGATGTCACCGTTGCCTGCCTGGAAGTGACGAAGGCGGAAGCGACGGCGTTCGGCGTTGTCGCGGTGGATGACAACGACCGCATCATTTCGTTTCTGGAAAAACCCAAAGACCCGCCGACCATGCCGGGCAATTCCGAAATGTGCTTCGCCAGCATGGGCATCTATGTCTTTCGCACCAAATTCCTGTTCGACCAGTTGAAGCGAGACGCGGAAGACCCCAATTCCAGCCGCGATTTCGGCAAGGACATCATTCCGTTTCTTGTCGAGCAGGGCCGCGCCTTCGCGCATCGCTTCACGCAATCCTGCGTCCGCTCGGTCGATCATGCCGAAACCTACTGGCGCGACGTCGGCACGCTGGACGCCTATTGGCAGGCGAATGTCGATCTGACCGATGTCGTGCCGCCGCTGGACCTGTATGACGAAACCTGGCCGATCTGGTCCTACGCCCAGCTGACGCCGCCGGCGAAATTCGTGCATGACGTGGGCGAGCGGCGGGGCGAGGCCGTGGCGTCCCTCGTCTCCGGCGGTTGCATCGTCTCCGGCGCAAGGGTGCGGCGGTCGCTTCTCTCCACCGGGGTGCACGCGCATTCCTACTCCACCATCGACGGCGGCGTCATTCTTCCCTATGCCAAAATCTCCCGCTATGCGCAGCTGACCAATGTCATCGTCGATGCCGGCGTCATCATCCCGGAAGGCCTGATCGTCGGACAGGATCCCGAGCATGACGCGCAGCGTTTCCGCCGCAGCGAAGGCGGCATTTGTCTTATCACCCAACCGATGATCGATGCGCTTAATCTATGAAAAATCTTGAGGTTCTGTCGGTCACATCCGAATTCTTTCCGCTGATCAAAACCGGCGGACTGGCGGATGTGGCCGGTGCCTTGCCGGCGGCCCTGGCCGCCGAAGGCGTCACCGTGACGACGCTGCTGCCCGGCTATCCGGCGGTGATGAAGGGTTTGCAAGACGCCGAACCCGCGCATGACATCGCCGATCTGTTCGGCGGCACAGCCCGCCTGTGGCGCGGGCGATGCGGCCAGGCAAAGCTGATCGTCATTGAGGCTGCGCATTTGTTCGACCGGCCGGGCAATCCTTATCTCGACAGCAGCGGCCGCGACTGGCCCGACAATCCGCAGCGCTTCGCCGCCCTCGCCCATACGGCGGCCGCCATCGGGCGTGGACTGATGCCGGGATACCAGCCCGATATCCTGCACGGGCATGACTGGCAGGCCGGCCTGATGCCGGCCTATCTGCATTTCAGCGGTGACGCGGCGGATGCTGGCACAACGCGGCCGCCGAGCGTGATGACGGTTCATAACCTCGCCTTTCAGGGCCTGTGCGATGCCGGCCTGCTGGGCGCCTTGCGCCTGCCTACCCAGGCCTATTCGATCCATGGCGTGGAATATTTCGGCCGCATCAGCTTTCTCAAAGCCGGCTTGCGCCTTGCCAATAACATCACCACCGTCTCCCCCACCTATGCGCGGGAAATCTGCACGCCCGAGGACGGCATGGGGCTGGACGGATTGCTGCGCAGTCGCGGCACGGCGCTGTCCGGCATTCTGAACGGCATCGACACCGACGTCTGGAATCCGGCGACGGATGCCGCTTTGCCGCAGCGCTTCGCGCAGGCGACGCTCAGCCAGCGCGCGAGCAACAAGGCCGCCCTGTGCGCGCGTTTCGGCCTGGAGCCTGACCGGCTGCTGTTCGGCGTGGTCAGCCGGTTGACCGCGCAAAAGGGACTGGACCTGCTGCCCGAAAGCCTGCCCACACTGCGGGCCCTGGGCGCGGCCATCGTCATCCTGGGCGCGGGCGCGCCCGAATTGGAACGCGCCTATGCCCAAGCCGCGCGGCCCGGCGAAATGGGCCTGTTCATCGGCTATGACGAAGCGCTGGCGCATCTGATCTATGCCGGCGCGGATGCGCTGCTGATCCCGTCCCGCTTCGAGCCCTGCGGCCTGACTCAGCTTTGCGCCATGCGCTACGGCTGCCTGCCTGTCGTCACCCGCGTCGGCGGTCTGGCCGATACCGTGATCGACGCGAATGAGGCGGCACTCAGCGCCGGTGTCGCGACGGGCTTTCAGATGGAGCACGCGGATAGTCGCAGCCTGGACCTTGCGCTCCGCCGCGTCGCCGCCGTCTGGGGCGACAGACCGGCCTGGGACGCGATGCAGCGCAATGCACTGGCGGCCGAGGTTGGCTGGACCCGCTCCGCCGCCCGCTACGCGGACCTCTATCGCGGTTTGGTTGTGTAGGTTTTCAGGTTTTCACTGAAACGACGTCATTCCCGCGGAAGCGGGAATCCTCTCCCTTTGGCATGCCGACGAGGCACAGAAGATGCCCGCTTGCGCGGGCATGACGGTTGAAGACGGTGGCAACCAAGCCCGACGACGTTTAGCGCTTCGGCAGAAAATGCCTTGCCCAGGCCCAGACGCGGCCGACGCCGGCAACCCCCAGCAGCACCGCGCCCCACAAAGCAAGGCTGAGGAACTGGCTGATATTGAGCAGATTGGCGGCGGTGGAGACCAGTTGCAGCACGATCAGCGACATGACGAGGCCACTCACCTTGCCGAAACCGCCTGCCGGGTCGATGCCGCCCAGCACGGCGGCCAGAATGGTGATGAGCAGATAGCTCTCGCCATAGGCGGCATTGGCCGAGTTGAAGCGCGCCATCATCAGCAGCCCAGCCAGCGCCGAAAGCAGCGCCGAAATCAGATAGACGCGCACCAGCACGCGCCGCGTGTCGATGCCCGAGTAGCGCACGGCCTGAAGATTGGAGCCGAGCATCGTCACCCGCTGACCGAAGGACGTGCGGGTCAGCAGCACGCCCATGGGAATGGCGATGACCGCGAAAACGATCAGCACCACCGGCACGCCAAAAACCAAGCCATTGCCGATGAAGACCATGAAGGGCGGAAAGCCCGCGATGACGCCGCCATGGGTCAACCCCACCGCGATGCCCTTCACCATGGTCATGGTGCCGAGCGTGGCCAGAATGGGCGAGACGCCCAGATAGGCGATGACGGTGCCGTTGAGCAGGCCGACCAGCCCCGCGACGCCGAAGGCCGCCGCGAGGGCCGCAATATGCCACAGCACCATGCTGGCGCCCGATCCGCCCAGCCCGAAATGCGTAAAGACATAGGCAGCGGCGAGCGCGGAGAGATTGGCGGTGGCGATGATCGACAGGTCCAGCCCGCCGGACAGCAGCGGCACCATCATGGCCAGCGCGAAGATGCCAAGCTCCGGCAGCTGAAAAGCCATGGAGCGGATGGCCGCGCCGTTGAACAGCCGATGGCCGAGCAGCACCGCGAACAGCGCCACCAGGGCCAGGAACAGGACCACCAGCCGGAACAGGACCGGACTTGGCTTCCAGCCTGCGGCGCTGGCCACCGGTGCCGGCGGCGGCGGGCGGGTCGTCACCGAACCCTCGCTCATGCCATCACCCGTCGTATGCCGGCGCGCTGGCGCTGCCGTTCCAATGCCAGCGCACTGACAGCGATCAGGATGACGGCACCGGTGAAGCATTCGGACCAGTAGGACTGCACGCCGAGCAGAAGCAGGCCGTTCTGCAGAAAGGCCAGCAGCATGACGCCAAGGATGGTGCCGAACACGGTGCCGACACCGCCCATCAGGCTGGCGCCGCCCAGCACGACGGCCGCGAGCACATCCAACTCGCGCCCGACCAGCGCATTGGGGGAGACCGACTGCGCATCCTGCGCCTGGATCAGCGAGGCCATGCCGGCAACGAAGCCCATATAACCGTAGACGAGAAGATTGAGGCGAAAGACCTTGATGCCGACGCGCTGCGCGGCATCCTTGTTACTGCCCAGCGCATAGATCTGCCGCCCGATATTGGTGCGCGTCAGCAGCAGCGCCGTCACCACGAAAGCGCCGATCAGCCCGATCATCTGGAGATTGAAAATGTAAGGATTGCCCTGCTTGTCGGTATAAACAACCCAGCTGGCACCATTGGTAAACCAGTCCGGCAGCTGGAAAATCTCATTCCCATGGGTCACGAACATCAGCAGGCCGAAGAAGACATTCAGCGTCGCGATGGTGACGATGATGCTGGACAGGCCCAGCGTCCCGATGAGAACGGCGTTGATAAGGCCACAGGCAATGCCGACGGCGGCGACGATCAGGATAACCTCCACCCAGCCGACATTGAAATGATTGGCGACGGTCATGGCGACATATTGCGCGACCGAGGCCGAGGCGGTGAAGGAGATGTCGATGCCGCCCGAAATCAGCACCACCAATAGCCCGGCGGCCAGCATGCCCGAGAAAGAATAGGAGGTCAGCAGGTCGATCATATTCTGCAGGCTGAAGAAGGATCGTGTCGCCAGCGACAGAAAGACGAAGAGCACGACCACGACAAGCAGCAGCTTGCCTTCATGGCTATGCAGAAGGCGCTTGGTGAAGTCAGGCATCAATCGCCTCCCGCAGAGCGGTTTCGGTTATATCGGCCGGATGGAACTCGCCTTTCACGCGGCCGCCCTGCATCACCAGGATGCGATGCGCGTGATAGAGAACTTCCGGGATTTCGTCGGAGATCATCATCACCGCCATGCCTTCGGCGGCCAGACGCTTGACGATGGCATAGATACCGTCCTTGGCATTAATATCGACGCCGACGGTCGGGCTGTCGAGAATGAGAACGCGCGGCTGTGTCGCCAGCCACTTGGCGATGACGACGCGCTGCTGATTGCCGCCCGAAAGGGTGCGCACCGGATTTTCCGGGTCCGAGACCTTGATGCCCAGTTGCTCGATCCCCTGGCGCACGGCCTGGCGCCTGCGATCGGCGCTCAAAAGGCCGCCGGCGCCCTTCAGCTTATCGAGAGTCGACAGCACGATATTGGATGCGATCGGCTGTTCCAGAACCAGGCCCAGCGACAGCCTGTCTTCCGAGACATAGGCAATGCCATGGTCGATGGCAGCACGATTGGAGGTGAGATGAACCGGCGCGCCGTCCATGCGGATTTCGCCCTGATCGGCAGGCCGCATGCCGAACAGCGACAAAGCCAGTTCCGTCCGCCCTGAGCCGAGCAGGCCGATGACGCCGAGGATTTCCCCCTGGCGGATATCGAGGCTGACATCCTGGAAATCCCCCCGCCGCGACAGCGCCTTGACGGACAGCACGACAGGCGCCTGCGACAGGTCCGGCACGACAACCTTGTAGTCGAATTCATGACCGGTCATCAGCGAGCCCAGCCGGCGGGGCGTCATGTCCTGCGCGTCCCAGGTGCCGAGCTTGCGGCCGTCGCGCAAAACCGTGACGCGCTCGGCAATCTCCATCACCTCATCCAGCCGATGGCTGACGAAGACGACGGCGATGCCCCGCCGCTTCAATTCCCGCGTGATGTCCAGCAGCGTATCGACTTCGGTGCGGGTCAGCGAGGCGGTCGGCTCATCCATGATGACCAGCCGCGCTTCCGCCGCCAACGCGCGGCAGATGGCAACAAGCTGGCGCTGCGCGATGGAGAGTTCGCCGACCAGCGCATCCAGGTCCAGCGCCACGCCAAGCCGCGCGACCACGGCTTCGGCGCGCGACCGCAAGCGCCGCTGCCCCGCCCCGCGAAAGCCCCGCAGATGCTGCGCGAAGGCGATATTTTCGGCGACCGTCAGATCCGGGAACAGCGACAGATCCTGATAGATGACCTGAATGCCGATGCGCGTGCTTTCCGCAGGTGTCAGATGCGTATAGAGGCGGCCGTCGATCACGATCTCCCCGCCCGCATCCGGCGGCTGCACGCCGGAGATGATCTTGATCAGGGTCGATTTGCCGGAGCCGTTCTCACCGGCCAGGCAATGCACCTCACCCGCGCCGATCGTCATATCGACATCGGCAAGCGCCGTGACGCCGCCAAAATGCTTGGAAATTCCAGTCAGGCTAATGAAGTCGGGCATTGGCGGCCCCTTATTGTGCAGACAAAGGGCTGGGCGCCCGCCCAGCCCTTCGCCTTGTCTCAGAGACCGGTGGCGGCGATCGTCGCGTCGATATTGCTTTTGTCGAAAGACAAAATCCGATCGACGCTGATGAGCTTATTGGCGGCATCGACCGTCGCCTTGCCCATGCCGGGAATATCCATGCCGGTTTCGAACTTGGTTCCCTGCAACTGGAGGCTTGCGACGGCCACCATGGCGTAGCCGGCATCCTTGGGGCTCCACAGGAAGCCCTGGCGGATGACGCCGGCATCGATCAACGGCTTGCCCTGGCTGGGGATGATCGTGCCGACGATCGAAATCTTCTTCTGCAAATGCCGCTGCTTGACGACATTGCCGGAGCCGATCGGGCCGTTGGAGCCGAAGCCCAGAATGCCGCGCACATTCGGATAGCCCTGCAACACTTCGCGCGTGACTTGTTCTGAGGTATCGATTTCGTCCGCGCCGGGGAAGCGCGACGTCGCGAGCTTCATGTTCGGATAGTTCTTTTGCTGGTAGGCGATTGCCGCATCGGCCCATTTATTATGCAGCGGTGTTGTCAGCGTGCCGACATAGATGACGTATTCGCCCGTCTCTCCCATGTCCTTCGCCAGCGCCTTCATCTGCATCTCTCCGAAGACCACCGAATCGAGCAGTTCCACGTCCCAGGTGCGGCCGTCCTGATTGGGGCCTTCCTGCGTGATGACGATGATGCCGGCCGCCTGGGCGCGGGCCAGAACCGGTGCCAGCACCTTCACGTCCAGCGGCACGAGGCCGAGCACATCGACCTTTTTGGCGATCTGGTCTTCCACCAGGCGCACCTGCTGCGCGGGGTCGACCGTCACCGGCCCGACCATGGAGGTATTGAGATGGAACTTTTCGCCGCCTTCGATCAGCCCCTTCTGCAGGAAGTTGAACCAAGGCACGCCCTGGATTTTGACGACCGTCGCCATCACCTTCTCGGTGTCGGCGAAACTGGCGCGGGGCAGCGCGGCGGCGGCAACGCCACCCAGAACCAAGCCGCCCATCTGGCGGCGACTTACGATGGGATTGATAATCTTTGTCATTCTTGGCGTCCTTTTTGGATCTTTGCGATCACTCTTGTTTTAGGCGCTCTCGTTTTAGTCTCTCTGGCCGCTCGTGTGCGGCGGCCGGCTTAGTCCCCTCTGTTCACGCGCATTGCTTGCGTCTGCTCGGCAGCAAACCATAAAGATTTCTGAAGCGACAGAGCCTTCACGGACCCTCTGCCTGATTTATTGTGCATGGGACGACGGACGGATGCGCGTTTGCGCAAGCTCTGCCCCATGCGGAGAGGCTTGCCAGCGGCGCCCGAGGCTTCCAAGCTCCGCCGAAAGATGGGTGGCTTAAGCCCCCAACCGGAGAGGACGACGCATGACGGCCCATGATTATCTGCCCCAGGACCTCGACCAGGCGACCCTGATCGGCCGGGTCTTCGATCCCGCTGTGGGCGGCCCCTGCATCGTGCATCTGCGCGGCGATCATTTGGCCGATATCACGGCCGCCGGCCCCACTGTCTCAGCCCTGCTGGAACGCGACGACCTGCTGAGCGCGGTGCGCGACGTGCCCGCCGCCCGCAGCTTTGCGCTGGCCGAGGTCATCGAGAATAGCCTGTCCGGACAGCAGGACGCCCCCCACCTGCTCGCGCCCTGCGACCTTCAGGCCGTGAAGGCCTGCGGCGTCACCTTCGCCCGCTCCATGCTGGAACGCGTGATCGAGGAGCGCGCGCGGGGGGATTTTCGGGCCGCCGCCACCATTCGCGCCCAGATCGGCAATGCCATCGGCGGACAATTGCGCGATCTCAAGCCCGGGTCCGAAGCAGCCGCACAGGCGAAAGCCATGCTGATGGAAGCCGGCTACTGGTCGCAATATCTGGAAGTCGGCATCGGGCCGGATGCGGAGGTCTTCACCAAGGCCCCGGTTCTGGCGTCCGTCGGGCTGGGCGCCCAGATCGGCATTCTCAAAAAATCGAGCTGGAACAACCCGGAGCCGGAAGCTGTGCTGGCGGTCAACAGCCGTGGCCTTATTCTGGGCGCGACTTTGGGCAATGACGTCAATCTGCGCGACATCGAAGGGCGCAGCGCGCTGCTGCTGGGCAAGGCGAAGGACAATAACGCCTCTTCCGCCATCGGCCCCTTCATCCGCCTCTTCGACGAGCATTTCTCGCTCGATGACGTGCGGAAGTGGGAGATTGCCCTACGGGTGACCGGTGCCGAAGACGGCTATGTGCTGGACGGGGCGAGTTCCATGAGCGAGATCAGCCGCGATCCGGAGGAATTGGTGGCCCATGCGACGGGGCCGCATCACCAATATCCGGACGGGTTCATGCTGTTTCTGGGCACGCTCTTCGCGCCGATCCAGGATCGCGACACGCCGGGCCAGGGTTTCACCCATAAGACCGGCGATCAGGTGGCAATCGCGACCCCGCAATTGGGGAGACTGGTCAACACCGTCACCTATGCCGAGGAGGCCGCCCCTTGGACTTTCGGCATCGGCGCCCTGATGCGCAATCTGGGCGCGCGCGGCCTGCTCGGCGGGACTTAGGGGCTTTTCAGGTTTTCACTGAAATGACGTCATTCCCGCGAAGGCGGGAATGTGGATTCTCGTTTGAAGTGCAACACCCTGGAGAAGACCTCAGCTGGGGTTAGGAAGTCCAGGCATTGTCTGGGTGTATGGTTATAGGTGCGTGCGATGGCGCAGATCTGTTCCTGAGTGAGGCCGAGGAGGTCTGTTTTTCTGGGTAGGAAGCGGCGGATGCGACCGATGGCGTTCTCAACGCCGCCCTTCTGCCAGGGGGCGTGGGGATCGCAGAAGTAGGTATCGAGGCCGATGCGATAATGCTCGGCGAATTCAGTGCCGTTGTCGAAGGTCAGGGATTGCTTGAGGCTTGGCGGCAGCGGGCTGAGCAGGCCTTTAAGGGTCTTGGCGGTAGGCGAGGCTTTGCGGGTTTTCGTTTTGACCAGGGCGGTCAGGCGGGAGGTTCGCTCATGCAGGACGAGGACCGACTGACCATAGGTCGAGAACAGCATGAAGTCGGCTTCCCAGTGTCCGGGCTGGAGCCGGGGCAAGGCGTCGGCGGGGCGCTGCGACAGTGCCACGCGGTGTTGGATAAAGCTTGCCGGTGATCCGCCGCGGCGCCCGCGACGGCCGCGCTTGGCGCGGGCTTGGGGCAGGTAATGGCGCCAGGCGCGGTCGTTGGTGCGCTTCAACTGGGCGTAGATGAAGCGATAGATGCTCTCATGGCCGATGACCGCCTGACCTTGCTCTTGTTTCAGCCGGCCTGACACCTGCTCGGGCGACCACCCTTTGGCGAGGGCCGCCAGCACCTGCTCGCGCAGGGCCGTATCACGCTCCAAGCGGCTGCCCGACCAGCGCCGGGCCGAGGTCTGGTCCTGAGCATGGCCGGGCTTGTAGATCTGGGCTTTCAGCCCCGAACCGGTGTTGCGCTTCAGTTCGCGACAGATGCTGGATGGCGCGCGATCCAAAGCTGCAGCAACTTGCCGGATCGACGCGCCCGAGGCGCGTAAGCGGGCAATCTCACACCGCTCTTCGACGCCAAGCTGATCGTAGTGCCGTCCCATACCAACACCTCCGCCAATGCAGGGTGTTGCACTTCGTGTGAGAACTCAGGGAATCCTCTCCCTTCGGCACCGCGACAAAGCTTAGAAGATGCCCGCATTCGCGGGCATGACGGTTGGCGAGGCGCTTCAATCCAAAACGGAAACGCTCGAAGGACGGCGGTCATCCCGGCGGGCTGAGCCATTGGAACAGCCCGTTCTTGGACAAAGGCTCGAACAATTCCGCCGGGCCTTCGGGGTCCAGAACCTCGTTATCCGCAAGCCAGGTCTCGACGGCATCCAAATCCGGAATCTCGTAGGGCCGAAGTGAGCGGCCCGGTCCGCGCAGCTGCTCGATCGCGGCGATCAGCGATCCGCGCGCCTCATAGACTTCGCTGAATTCCTGGGGCGATATCCCGAGATGCTCGGCCAGAAGCCCGTTTCTGATGGAGGCGGCCGCCGCCGCGACCCCGGCATCCGGATTCCGTTCCGCATCGATACAGACATCGCATTCGGTATCCAGACGCATCGAGCGGTTATTGATATTGGCCGAGCCGATGCGGATCATCCGATCATCGATGATGGTGATCTTGGCATGGACATAGATGGGGTCACCGCCGGATGTATAGGGATGATAAACGGCCAGGCGCCCGCCCGCATCATGCTTGCGCAACGCTGCGATAAGCCGTGCACGCGCGCTGTCCATGGCAAGGGGCTGCAACCAGCCTTCGGCGGTCTCGGGGTTGATGACGACGATCTCAGGCCCATCGGCCTCCTGAAGCCGCTGGCCGATGGCTTCGGCAATCCGCCGTGAGGCGAAATACTGGCTTTCAAGATAGATGACCCGTCGCGCCGCCGCGATCTGGTCAATGAACAGCTGCTCGATTTCCAGAACGGGCGTCTGGTCGCTCATTTCAGGATGCGACCGCGCCACCGCGACATCGACGCCGTGAAGCAGGGGCGCCAGACCCTCCGGCCAAAGTGGATCGGCGCTGTCGATCGCAGGCAGTTTTTCAGCCGTCGCTCGCTCCCAACGGTCCCGGCATTCCTGGGAGATGACGGCCGCGACCGGACCGGACAAAGCCGTGCTGGCATCGTGCCAGGGCTTATAGGGCTTGCCACCGGGCTGCACGCGCCGGGGGTCCTGGTGGATATGCGCGCGGGTGTCCCAGCGGTCAGCCGTCATGTCGATACCGCCGCAGAAAGCGAGGCAATCGTCGATGGAGACCATCTTCTGATGATGGGACGATGCGGTGGGATGATGACCGTCCAGCTTGACATGAATACGGGGATGAACGGCCCATTTGACCGCCGTAATGGCGGTCGTCGGCTGAAACAGGCTTTTGAGCGCACCGGTATCCCAGCGCAGAAGATAGACTTCCAGGTCCGGGCTGCGCTCGACCAGCCAAAGCAGAAACTCGCCGATCCTATCCGGCTCGCCCGCGACCCGGTCATCCGTGTGGAAGCCGATCCGCGCGTCGAAATCCCAGCCCACCAGCATGACGCGCTTTGTCGCAGCCAGAAGCGCCTTGCGGAGTATCGCGAAATACGCTTCCGCATCGATGATCACGGATAGCGTATCGGCCCGCGCAACCTGCCAGCAATTCCGCCCTTCATCGAATATGCCTTGTCCGGCCATTCCATCGCTCACTACAGGCACCCGTCGCTGTTAATGACCGGACCATAAATCAGGCGGTGAGGCACGTCATCCAAGGCGGGCTACCCAATTCGGGCCCGGCTGGCCCGGCTCGGCATCATCGGCCAGCCCTGGAATGGTCAGATTATTTTCTGCAACAGCGCGAAGAGCAGGCGTCCCTCGTCTTCCGTCAGCGGGGCCAGGGTTTCCTGCGTGATGCCGGCGGCGGCGGCGAGATTTCGCTCCGTCATCGCGCGGCCTTCCGGTGTCAGGTCAACCAACAGCTTGCGCCGATCATCGGCATCCGGCAGGCGCGCGACCAGGGCCCGCGCCTCCAGCCTGTCCACCGTGCCTTTGACGGTCGCGGCATCCATGCAGACCGCACGGCCGAGGGCGGATTGCGAAGTCTGGCCGATTTCATGCAGCTTTGCCAGCACCGCCCATTGCATCGGCGTCAGCCCGTCGCCGATCATCTGCGCGAAGATATTGGTATGGCGCTGCGTCACCCGCCGCAGCACAAAGCCGATCTGCTTGTCCAGGACATAGGCTTTCTCGACCGTTTCCATCGGCATATTACCGCAACCCGTCCTGGCCGATGATATCGGCGGCGGCAAGACCACCGACGCGCGCCAGCGGCCGGCCACTATCCGTCACCACCACCGCGACCAGAATTTCATTGGCCCGCGGCGCGTCGGCGATGCTGACCTCCATGGCGTCGAAATGGCTGCGCACATAGGCCGCGTTGCGATGGCCGAGCGGCACGTCGATCGCCGTGCCCATCGTGCCGCGTTTCTTGGCGGAGGGTACCAGCGCGGTGCCGCCGCCCAGCACGCCGCGCATCGGCGCACCCAGTTTGGGGTGCAGGATGGCAGCCGCGTGTTCGATCTCACCCGCCTCCCCCACCACGGCCGCCTTGCCGTAGCTTTCCGCCGCATCCGGCGCGATGCCGAGGGCCGCGACGGCACGCGCCGTCAGCAGCGCGCCTAATTCGGCACCGATGTCGATCAGCGGAGACAGATCGGCCGTGAAGCTGCCGGCGAAGGGGTTGGCGATGACGGCGATGGCCGCCGCGCGGCGGGTCGGCGGATTGACCGTCTCGCCCATTTCCACCAGCACCTCGTCGGTCATGGTGACGAGCTTGCGGATGGCGGCGGTCATCGCAGACCGTCCTCGCCCTTGATGGCATCGGCCGCCAGGCCGCCGACGCGCGCATGGATGCGCGCCCCCGTTGTCATGACAAGAACCAGCGCAAGTTCATCCGCCCGAGGGCCATCCGGCACGCCCACTTCCATGGCGTCGAAATGGCTGCGGACATAGGCCGCGTTGATATGGGTGACAGGAATATCCAGCCGCGTGCCGGGACCGCCGACCTTCTTGGCGGAAGGCACGATGGCCTTCGCGTCGCCCAGCACGGCCCGCATGGCATAGCCGCCCGGCACATGCCACAGCGCGCCATGTTCCAGCTCACCGGCCGCACCGACGATGGCACCCTTGCCGTAGCCCTGCACGACGGACGGGTCACCGCCCAGCGCTGTGACCAAGCGTTCCGCCATATCCACGCCCAGCGGTTCCAGCACTTTCATGAAATAGGATATCTCTTCGACATAGCGGCCCGCAAAGGGATTGGCGATGACGCTGATGGCCGCCGCCCGGCGCAAAGGCACTGACGCCACCGGGCCGCCTTCGTGAAAAATCTCCTCGACCGTCAGCAGGCGCTTGCGCAGTTCGATATCAGCCATGGTGTCTCTCCCCCGTGACGCAGGTTTCACCCTGCAAATGTAGCGCGGCCCTTTCGATGAGGCCTTCCACAACCAACCTATCCGCCAACGCCAGGCCCTGCGACAGCGCGCGGGCTTTTTCAGCGGGTGCCAGCGCGCCGACATCGCGAGTGACAAGGAAATCGCCAAGGTCACTGTCAGGCTGAATTCTGTTCGCTGCCACACGCTGCACGGCCGGGTGGTCCGGCAGATCGACGGCATTGGCGATGACGGTCGCCGCCGCATCGGCCTGTGCTGCCGTCTTCGCCAGCACTGTCACGGCATCCGCGATGCCGCGCGAAAAGCTGCGGCCGCGCCAGCCGCTGGTGGCCAAGCCGCGCGCAGGGTTATCACTCGTCAGCGTGAAACGGCCGAAAAGGTCGATGCCGCCCAGTTCCGGCTTCGCCACCATGCCGATGGCGATGGACTGACCGGAGCCAAGGTGGATCGCGATATCGCCACCGTTATTGACGGCCGCACGGTCAAGCGCGGCTGCTTCCAGCATGGCCGCCAGCATCGTCTCAGCCACTGCCCCGGCGACGGCCACCATGGGCGTGATGAAGCCCCAGCTGGCCAGCGGCCGCACCGCCGCGCGCATCAGCGTCGCGACGGCGCCGTCTGGCCAGGGCGTCTCGGCCGTCACGCCCTGCCGCAGCAAAGGCAATTCGGCGCAGAGCTCATCCAGCACCGTCGCGAACCGCGCCTCTGCCGCCCGATAGGCCTGTTCCACGGCGGTGGCACTGCCTTCGGCCATGATGACGAGGTCGATCGGCCCGTCCTGCAGATGCAGGCGCGGCAGGCCATCGGCCGCCGTCGGCGGCAAGAGACGGGCGACCGCGCGCCCAGCGATCATCAATGCTTCGTCATCGGCAGCAAAGGCCAGGGATTGTCCGGCAATTGCTCCACGAGCACATGCGGTGTTGCCGCATCAAGCTCAGTCGCCCGCTTCACGTGATCCATATAGCCGCCCATGGCCTGGTAATCGGCCAGCGGCATGGTGAATTCGATGGGCGCGACCAAGGCGGGTGTCGGCACATAGCCGAAGGCATTGTCCGGCAGCTTCAGCACATCGACCATGAAAGTGATGCCGCCGCCGGGCCAGAGATAGACCGGCGCGCCGCCGCAGGTGAGCCGGGTTATGCTGCGCCCGACCGATTGCGTAAGGCGCACGGGATTGTCCGTCACACCGGCGCGCAGAGACCCGCCGGCACCGCCGATGAACAGCACGCTGCACAAAGCGGGTTCGCAATTCTCGGCGATACGCTCGACAGACTCCTGCAAGTCAGGCGGCATGTCATGCTGCACCGGCCGCAGGTCATCGTCCAGCACGTAATAGCCGTAATGCTCACCCGTTGTGCTGACCATCAGCATGCGAATGCCCGGCCGCGCATGCTTGGCATCGAAAGGATCGAGAATGGAGAGCGGATCGGAAATATCCGTCCCGCCCCAGCCTGTGCCGGGATGCGCCACCTGGAAATAGCGGCCAGGGGTGGAGCGGCGGCCGCGCATGCGAATGCCGGTGGGCGCAACACCCAAAAGCTTGCCGCCCTGATGCTCGGACAAGACACCGGTGATATGATCGTCAACCACGACGACCTCATCCACCTTACCCAGCCATTGCGGCGCGAAAATACCGATGGTGGCAGAGCCGCAGCCGACGCGCATGCGCGTCTCCATCACGTCATTGACGATCGGTGCCTTGCCGGCCTGCACGATGACGGTGGCGCCATCATCAATGGTGAGTTCCACGGCCTGCTTATTGGACAACGCCAGCAGCGTATCGCAGGTGATGCGGCCTTCCTTCTTGCCGCCGCCCGTCAGATGGCCGACACCGCCCAGCGACAGCATCTGCGACCCGTATTCGCCGGTCGTGACATGGCCGACAGGCTCACCCTTAGCGCGGACGATGGCCCGCTCATTGCCCAGATGCCGGTCGGTATCGACTTTGATCTTGACGCCGCAATAGCTGAACACGCCTTCCGTTACCACCGTCACCATATCGACGCCATCGACAGGCGTGGAGACGATGAAGGGCGCGGGCTTGTAATCGGGATAGGTTGTGCCGGCGCCGATGGCGGTGACGAAGGTATCCGCCCCGCGCACCAGACGGCCGTCCCAATCCTCGGCCGATTGATGCGTGACCATGGGCCTGCCTTGGGCCGCCGCCATTTCCAGCAGCACCAGCGGATCGACGCGCACCAGAAGCCCATCCGCATTGGCGTAGCGGTCACAGGCGCCGGCAAGACCCGGGCGGATATTGCACATGACGGGGCAGGCGTCGCAGCGAATGGTGGCGGCAGGATCTGTCATTTTTCTTGCTCCCGCTATTGGCTGATATGGGTTGAGGTTTCGCGCAGTCGGGAAATTGTCTTGTCGAGATCAGCCCATTCCGGCCGGCCCGGCGCATATTGGCGGCGCAGGAAGCGCACCAGATCGGCAATCTGGCTGTCTGACAGAACCGGCCCGAAGGCCGGCATCGATCCCAGATCGGCGATAGCCGGTTTCGGCACACCGCGCAGAATGGTGCGGATGAGATTATCCGGTCTGTCGCTATGCAGATTGCTGTTGAAGGCGAGATTGGGCTTCACGCCGAAGAGCGGCGGCGCGGTCGGTGCGTGGCAGACGGCGCAGGCCCCCTGAAAGATGCGGCCGCCCGGCCCGGCCGAGGGCAATAGCGCCGTTGCATTCCGCGCATCCGCTGTTGCTATCGCGGCTTTTTCCGCTTCAGGGGTGACGGGCGGCAGGTCGCTCGCCAGATAATGCGCCATGGCGCGCAGGTCTTCGTCCGGCAGGGCCTGCAATTCATGAATGACCGGCGCCATCGGCCCTGCCGCCGGCCCATGCAAAGGCGAAAAGCCGGTGCGGAGATAGGTGAAAAGCTCCCCCTCGCTCCAGGGGATCGGCGCGCGCGACAAGGTGGAGAGCGCCGGCGCTTCCCACCCTTCCGCCACACCGCCAGCATAGCGCTGGCTGGCGAGCTCGGCCCCCAGGGCGTTGCGCGGCGTATGGCAACTGCTGCAATGGCCCAGACCCTCCACCAGATAGGCGCCGCGATTCCAGATCTCCGACCGCGCTGTGTCAGGCTGAAAGGCGCCGGTCTTGAGATAGAGCGCGTTCCAGCCTGCCATCAGCGGCCGCATATTCATCGGGAAAGCGAGCTTGTTCGCGGACGTGGCAGAACCAACCGGCGTCTGCGCCATCAGATAGGCGTATATCGCTTCAAGATCGGCATCGGTCGTCTTGGTGAAATGGTCATAGGGAAAGACGGGATAGAGATGCCGCCCGTCCCGCCCGATGCCTTCGCGCATGGCACGACGGAAGGCATCGAAAGACCAGGCGCCGATGCCGGTCTTCACGTCCGGTGTCAGATTGGTGCTGAAGACCGTGCCGAAGGGCGTTTCCAGGCCGAGACCGCCGGCCATGGGCTGCCCGCCTTCGGCCGTATGGCAGACGGCGCAATCGCCCAAAGCCGCCAGGGTTTTGCCCTTCGCGATGGTCGAAGCCGAATAGAGTGTCGGGTCAATCCCGCTGATCGGCGCGATGGCCGAGCGGATAGGCAGCGCCAGCGTGCCGATACCGACCAAACCGGCGAGGCCGATGCCGAGCCCGGCCCAGAAGCCGCGCGGCTTCGCGGGCTTTGCTGGTGCGGCGAGTGCCGCAGGCGGCTTTGCCTGCGCAACACCGGCCGCTTGCAGCCCCGCCAGCACGCGTTCCGGCGTGAAGGGCAATTCGCGAAAGCGCACGCCGGTCGCGTCATAAATGGCATTGGCGATGGCGGCGGCACTGGGGACAGAGGCCGATTCCCCCACGCCCAGCGGCGGCTCTTCGGGCTTGTCCATCATCAGCACGTCGATAGGCGGAATTTCGGGGAAGGTGATCATGGGGTAGCCGCCCCATTCCTTCGTCTCCACCGCAATCTGGTTGAAGGTCACTTCCTCCTTCAGCACGCGGCTGATGGACTGGATGACATTGCCGTGGATCTGATGCTGCACCCCGGCCGGGTTGATCATCAGCCCCGAATCCTGCCCGACCGTGATCTTTGTCAGGGCAACATCGCCGGTCGCCGTGTTGACCTCAACATCGGCGACCCAGGCGGACCACGCCGCCGGCACGCCGGGAAACTGGCCATGGACATAGACGGCATAGGCAAAGCCCCGCCCGCGCAGAATGTCGCCCTCGCCGCCCAGCGTTCCGGGCGCGGTATGCGGCACCCAATCGACACGATCGGCCATGGCGCGCACGAGATCGACGGCGCGCGGATCCTCAAGATAGCGCAGGCGGTAGGCGATGGGGTCCACGCCGGCCGCCGCCGCCGCTTCGTCGATCCAGCTTTCATGCGCGAAGGAATTCGGCATGGAGGAGACGCCGCGCAGCCAGGAGGCGCGAACGATGGGCGCCATGTCATGCGCCGTCGCGCGCAGAGCGCCATAGCTATAGGGCGGAATGGCCGTGCGGTCGCCCATGGTGAAAACCATGGGCACGGGCGGCACCACGCCGGTCAGCAGGGAGGCCAGAAGCGGCGCACCATTGGACGGGTAGCGGACAGAAAAGTCGTAGGATGCAACGTCACCTGTTGCATCCAGCCCGCCGCGCACCTCCATCAATTGCGCGGTGCCTTTCGGCTCCCAGGCCGTCTCCTGTTCGCGCGTCAATTGCACGCGCACCGGGCGGCCGACCGCGCGGGACAGCAGGGCCGCATCGCCGCCGACATCATCCGCACAGTTGCGGCCATAGCAGCCGGCGGCCTGAAGGCGGATGATTTCGATCCGGGCTTCCGGCATGGCCATCAGCTTGGCCAGATCGGCGCGCAGCATATGGGGGTTCTGGGTGCCAGACCACAGCGTCAGCCTGTCCGGCTGACAATCCGCGACCGAACAGGACGGCCCGATGGACCCGTGCAGGTGATAGGGCCAGACATAGGTGCGGTCCATCGGCTGGGCCACGCCCGCGCGCGTGACCTCGACATCGCCGCGATGAACCAGTTCGCGCGGGGTGCTGGGGTTTTCCCGCAAGGCGGTCGGGATATCTGTCAGGTCGCGCAGATGCGGAATGGGCTTCCAGGTCACGCGCAGGCGCTCGGCCGCACGGGCCGCCTGCTCCTCCCGCTCCGCCACGATGCCGATGAAATCGCCGATGACGACGACGGCGACGATACCGGGCAGATCGGCGATGGATGACTGGTCGACATCGATGAGGCTTGTGCCGACGAAATCCCCCACATCGACACCGGCATAGGGCGGGCGCACCACGCGGCCATGCAGCATATCCGGCACGCGGACGTCATGAACATAGACCAGCCCGCCGGTCGCCTTGGCCGGCAGATCGACCCGCGCGGCCTTCTGGCCGACGACGCGGTATTCGGAAACGGGCTTGAGGGGCGCCGCCATATCGATGCGCAGGACAATCCGTTCCTGCCCGATCAGTTCGCCATAGGTCACGGTGCGCGCGCCTGCGGTGACGACGCCATCGGTGACGGTGAGATCGCCTGCCGCGATATCCAGCCGCTCGGCCGCGCGGGCCAGCAGCACGGCGCGTGCGGTCGCCGCTGCCCGCGCCAAAGGCTTGGCGCTGACCTGGATGGTTTCAGAGGCGATGGTCGGCCCTTGATTGGGCGTGCGCTCGGTATCGCCCAGCACCACCGTCACGCGCGGAAAGGCGACGTCCAATTCCTCGGCCACGATCTGGCCCAACGCGGTGCCGATGCCGGTGCCGAGATCGACATGGCCGTTAAAGGCCGTGACGCGGCCATCGGCACTGACGATGACAAAGATTTCCACATCATCCGCGCCAGTCGCATTCGCCTTGTCGCGCACCACCACAAGCTGGCTGCCCGCCGCCAGATAGTCCGCCGTGCTGCGCTTCTCGGTCATCGCTGCGCGGTCATCTGCACGGCGCGTTTTGCCGCACGGAGGATTTCGACATGGGCGCCGCAGCGACAGAGATTATAGCGCAGGGCCTCGGTAATCGCATTGTCGCTCGGCTGGCTGTCGCGCGCCAATAGAGCTGCCACCGTCATGATCATGCCATTGAGGCAATAGCCGCATTGGGCGCCTTCCTCGGCAATGAAGGCCGCCTGCACGGGATGCGGGTTCTCTGCGGTGCCGAGACCTTCCAGCGTGGTGATCTCTCGCCCCTCCACCAGCCCCACGGGCAGGCAGCAGGCGCGGGCCGCGACGCCATCGACCAGCACGGTGCAGGCGCCGCATTCGCCCAGGCCGCAGCCGTATTTGGGACCGTTGAGGCCGAAATCATTGCGCAGGATGAAGAGCAGCGGCGTGTCATCGGCCAGCACCAGCACCTGCTCGCTACCATTGACGCAGAGCGTCACCGGCCGCATGGGCGATGATCTCCGCTAGGCCGCGATCCTGTCCCGCTGCTCCGCCGCATGGCCTCGCTTACCCATGATCGTTTGTATGCAAAGGATCATGGGTCGGCTCTTCTGCCGCTGTCAATCAGTTTTGGGTCAGTTCGAAGGCAAGACGCTTGGCGCGATCCGGTCTGGCCTATGGTGACCCGAGCCCCCGCTCGCGGCGCCCCGATGGCGCCGCCGTCGCATGGCCTGCCCCTTGGTTGGCGGCAAGCCTGGCCCGCAGCCGCTCGACCTGCGGGCCAGCGATGACGAGTGGCGCATAGCCAAGAGCCGCCCAGCGCAATTGCGCATCGAGCTCGGGCGGGGAGAAGCGCGGATGCGCCTCTATCACGCCGCCACCATTGACAAAGGCAGCCCGCTGGCCGGTTTCGAGATAGGTTTCCGTCGGCAGCCCTTCCGCGAAGATGACGTCATGGGTGGCCAATTCTATGTGGTAATAGGTCACGCGCGGCTGGTTCAACTGCGCGACGCTGTCGCCGTTGATCAGGTATTTCACCGGGATCAGCACGCCCTCCATAAACAGCGCGTGGTCAGGCGACAGGAGCAGGTCGCGGGCCGGCTGCTGCGGCCCGAAGGCATGGGCCAGGATGCGCACCGGCAGGACGCTTGCGGGGTCCGGATGGCGGCTGCAATCCAGGCTGCGATGGCCGATCCAACGCACTGTCTCCTGCCGGCCGCCGACCACTGTGACGCTGTCGCCCGCAGCCATTGTCTCCACCGCGCGATCGCCCGCGGGCGTGCGGATGCGCGTGCCCTCAGCGAAGCAGGCAATGGCCTTGATACCCATGATACCGTCGGCGAGGTCGAACATGATGCTCTCGCCGTAATAGGCGCCGATGCCGGTATTGACGGCGCCGGGATTGGTCGCGTCGGCAGCAGTGGCCACGCCAACCTCGTTGACGCCGGCGATCGTGCCCGCGCCCTGGATCGACAAAGTCCAGCCGATGTCCGAACCGACGCCGGTTGATGACAATACAACATTAATCCCATCGCTAAGCCTTTCTCCGGTTTTTGTTGCGGTTTCCAGGCTGCCGTCTACGGTCAGCGTTGTGCCGGTGAAGATCGTCGTATGGGTGGCACCCGTATCGAAGATGAAGCTCGTCGGGACAGAGGTGCCGTTCACTGAGATTGTGCCGGTGGCTTGCGATTTCCCATAGGTGGCATAGCCGGAATTCGCGAAAGTATCGGCAAGGTTCCGCCCGTTCAGGGCGATGATCGTGTCATAGGATTCGATATCGGCTTCCGTCAGCCCCACCTGTAGCGTGCCGACCTGACCGAGCGCACCATCCGGGTTATTGCCGATGGTGATGACGAAACCGTTGGAAAGCCCATTGCCGAGCTGGCCGAGCACGGCCTCTATGCCGTTATTGTCATTCAGCCCGAGACCGAAATCGCCATAGAAGTAATCTTCGAGAGGCGCCGTCGTCGGGTCGCTGGTCAGCGACGTGTTCCAATTCTGCGTCGAGAAGTTGCCTTGGTCTGCCGCGTTGGTGATCAATCCGACATTGACGTTGCTGACGGTGAGCGGTGTTCCGCCAGTGGTCTGCAGCGTGACGGCGGTATTGACGACCTGCGCCACGTAGTCATTGCCGCTGACATAGGTCATCGCATCGGGCGCCGTGCCGACCGCCGTGTAGGACGACCACCAGTCCGGCGTATAAGCGGCGAAGAAGCCGGACGCGCCGGTATCGAGTTCGACCATCTTATAGGTCTGGCCACCGTCGAAGCTGACCTCGATGCCAAGCTTATAGGAATCGTTGTAGGGCAGCACATAGATCGGGATATCGACCGGGGCCTGCGTTGTCGGCGTGACCGTGCCGCTGGTTGCCTGCACGAGCGTTACGGCGATGCCGCCTGCGGGCGAGGCAGTCGCCGAAAACGTGTCCCCGGCATAGGCCGAACCGAGATTGATCGCGGTGCTGGTGCTGCTGCTGCTGCCGTTGGTGCTGCTGGTAACGCTGGTGACGGTGAGCAGGCCGCTCGGGTCGATCGTCGCACTGAGCGTCCCAGTACCGCTCGGCTGGATGGTTTCAATGTCAATGGTGTCGCCGGCGGCAAAGCCGTTTACGACGGTGCTTGCGGACAGGCCGTCATAAAGCGTCAAAGTGCCATCAGTGCCGCTGAAGGTGATGCTGCCGCTGGCCGCGCCGCCCGCCGCGATGATGAGCGCGCCGCCCGCGCCGATGATGTCATCATAGGCAACGCCGCCGCTGGCCACACGGTCGACCGCGTTCAGGCCAATGACGGTTCCGCTCTCGGTGCCGCCGCCATAGACGAAGCCCGTGGCGCCGCTTTGCAGCGTCAAGCCAGCCGAGGCGGTGTAGAGAAAGGCACTCGTGCCACCGTTGATCACCACATGACCACCCGTGATAAGCTGGCCCGCGCCGATGCCGTCCGTGGTTGATGTAACAAGCAATGTTCCCGGCAATGCGATGACCGTGCCGCCGGCCTCGATTGTCGGGTCGATGATGGTGCCGCCGTCTGCCACCAGGACAGCGCCGGACTCGATAATAAGGTCGCTCTCCGTGCCACCGAAGGCGATGATCTCGCCCCCTGCGGCAATCGTCACATCCTCCGCCGTCGCCCCCGACAGAATGGCGAAGCCGCTGACGCTGCCGCCACGGATTGTGCCGTAAACATAGGCGGCGCCGCCCGCGTCGATCACCGTGTCGAAGGCACTGCCGACATAGGCCGTCCCGACATTGACGATGTAAAGGGCACCGCCATTCTCCACCTCGGTGTTCGACACGACACCATAAACGGCCTGAATGCCGCCGCTTCCGACCTTGGTATCGCGCGCGATGCCAGCCGAATCGACAATCGAATAGCCGTTCAGCACCGTCGTGGATATCGCGGTGCCGGAACTGAAGACGTATTGGACGCCGCCATTTTCCAAAACAGAGCCGATTGCCACCGCGCCCGCATTGACGACCTGGATGCTGCTGTCGACCGTCACATCCTGAGCCTGGCCGCCCGTGAAAATCTCCTCGCTCGCGCCCGGCAGCAGCGTGCCGCCGCTGGCGACGCCATCGGTGAGCACCAGAACCTGCGCGCCACTTGCGACGGTCTGGCCCACGGCCAGGCTGCCCACGCTGCCGTCGGCGTCAATGACGACGGCACCGGTACTGATCGCCGAACCGGCCGTAACGGTCGCCGCGCCGCCGGGTTCGATAATGGCATAGCCACCGCTCGCGACCGAAAGGGCAGAGACCGTGCTGCCACTCTGTGCGATAAGGAGACCGGCCAAGACGGTGGTGCTGATTGCTGTGCCGCCGGCTGAGACCAGTTCGAAACCGCCACTGCTCACGACCGTGCCGCTCGCGATACCGCCCGATGAAATCGCTTGAAAGCCGCCGCCTGTGACGGTGGCGTCGAGATCGACACCGAAAAGCTGTTCACTGCCGCCGCTGATAAGCGCCGAAAGGGCTGTACCACCCGAGTCCACCACCAGCACGTCACCCGCACGTATCGTCGCAGGGGTCACAGCGGTGGTGCCGCTACTGATGGTGATGATCGTCATGCCACGTTCTCCGCAGGCTTTGGCGACAAGGTTATTAGGTGATTTGAACGTTCAGATGGCCCCGCACGTCAGACAAGCCCCGCGGTCCACAAGCATGCGCCGCCATGCACCGCTGCCCAACCGCCGCGCGTTCATAATAGAATCGCAGGCGGCGCCACCGCACTATTCATTATGAGACCCTTCAGGAAGGCCCATTTAACGGAAGGGTTTTTGATTTTCCATCAATAAGTTTTGAATCGGCATCATATTTACAATGCGATGCAATCATCTGGCGCGCAACCGCGCTTCATACGGATATCAAAACATTAATGTCAAAAGAATATTTCGGTCTATTTTAGCGTTTCTTTAAGAAATTGTCTCTTCGGACGGCAACAACGCCGTCTGAAGCGCCGCCTTGCCATGCGCGACAAAATGCGGATTGCGGAAGTCCGGCTTGCCATAGGCGAAGGCACCGCCCTTGACGGTGGTGACGCCACCGCCGGCCGCCGCGAGCACGGCATGGCCGGCCGCAATGTCCCATTCCATGGTCGTGCCCAGGCGCGGATAGAGATCGGCCTCGCCGGCCGCGACAAGACACAGTTTCAGCGAACTGCCGGCGGCGCGGAAGGCCGCGACCGTCCGGCCGTCCAGGAAGGCATTCATGGCCGTGGCGTCACCGTGGGACCGCGAGCCTACAACCGTCAGCCCTTCCGGCGGCACGGCGCGCACGGCGATGGCACGCTCGCCCGCCTGATCCGTCAGCGTCGCCGCACCCTCCGTGCCGGCATAGGTCTGCCCCAGCGCCGGCGCGACGACGACGCCGAGCACCGGGCGTCCGTCCTCGATCAGGGCGATATTGACGGTGAACTCGCCATTGCCGTTGAGGAATTCGCGGGTGCCGTCCAGCGGGTCAACCAGCCAGAAGCGGGCGCCGACACGGGCGGGGCCGATGCCCTGCGCCACTTCCTCCTCCGAGACCACCGGGATATCGGGCGTCAGCGCGCGGAGTGCAGGCAGGATGACGGCTTCCGCCGCTTCATCCGCCAGCGTCACCGGGCTGCCGTCAGCTTTCGCCTTCATGCCGGACGTATCGCCGTAGAAGCCGAGCGTGGTGCGGCCGGCTTCCTCAGCCAAAGGCCGCACGGCCGCAAGCAGATCGGACAACACACTCATATCGCCGCGCCGCGCAGGAGGCCGCGCTGTTCCAGCACCGCGATGATCTGGTCAGCCGCCTGTTCCGAGGTCAGCGCCGTCGTATCGATATGAATCTCCGGCGTCTCCGGCGCTTCATAGGGGCTGGAAATGCCGGTGAAATTCTTGATCTCACCCCGGCGGGCCTTCTTATACAGGCCCTTCGGGTCGCGCTCCTCCGCCAATGCCAAGGGCGTGTCGATGAAGACTTCCAGGAACTCCCCGTCGGGCAGCAATTCCCGCACCATCTGCCGTTCAGAGCGGAAGGGCGAGATGAAGGAGGTCAGCACGATAAGCCCGGCATCCGTCATCAACCGGGCGACCTCGCCCACGCGGCGGATATTCTCGACGCGGTCGCCGTCAGTGAAGCCCAGGTCGCGGTTCAGGCGATGGCGCACATTGTCGCCGTCCAGCAGGGTGGAATGCTTGGCCATTTCATACAGGCGACGCTCGACGATATTGGCGATGGTCGATTTGCCGGCGCCGGACAGGCCGGTGAACCACAGCACGAAGGCGCGCTGATCCTTCTGCGCGGCGCGCGCCGCGCGGTCGATCTCGATCGCCTGCCAATGGATATTCTGGGCGCGGCGCAAAGCGAAATGAATGGTGCCGGCGGCGACCGTTTCATTCGTGAAGCGGTCGATGAGAATGAAGCCGCCGGTATGCCGGTTCTTCTCGTACGGGTCGAAGGCAATCGGCTGGCTGAGGCTGAGATTGCAGAGGCCGATTTCATTCATCGCCAATTGCTTGGACGCGATCTGTTCCAGCGTATTGACATTGACCTTGTGCTTCAGCGCGGTGACGGAGGCGACGACGGTCTTCGCGCCGAGCTTGAGCAGGTAACTGCGGCCGGGCAGCATCGCCGCCTCATTCATCCAGACCAGCGTCACTTCGAACTGGTCGGAGACTTCGACCGGGTCATCCATGCCCGTCAGGATATCGCCACGGCTGCAGTCGATCTCATCGGCCAGCGAAATGGTGACGGACTGGCCGGCAACCGCGAAGGGCAGATCGCCATCCAGAAACACGCGGGAGACGCGGCTTTCCCGGCCTGAGGGCATGACGCGCACGATATCGCCCGGCTTGACCGAGCCCGAGGCGATGAGACCGGAAAAGCCCCGGAAATCCGGGCTGGGGCGGTTGACCCATTGCACCGGCATCCGGAAAGCGGCAGCGCGATCGGCCGTCTTGGTCTCAACCGTTTCCAGGTGCGCCAGCAGGGGCTGGCCCATATACCAGGGCATATTGCCGCTTTTTTCGGTGATATTGTCACCGGCCAGCGCGGAGAGCGGAATCGGCACAATATTGTCGAGCGACAGGCCGCTCGCGAAATTCATGTAGTCGCCGACGATGCGGTTGAAGACATCCTGGCTGTAATTGACCAGATCCATCTTGTTGATGGCCAGCACGATATTGCGGATGCCGACCAGCGAGGCGAGGTAGGAATGGCGCCGCGTCTGCGTCAGCACGCCGCGCCGGGCGTCGATGAGGATGACGGCGAGGTCGGCGGTTGAAGCGCCCGTCACCATGTTGCGGGTATATTGCTCATGGCCCGGCGTATCGGCGACGATGAATTTCCGCTTTTCCGTCGCGAAGAACCGATAGGCGACGTCGATGGTGATGCCCTGCTCGCGCTCGGCGGCCAACCCATCCACCAGCAGCGCGAAGTCGATCCCTTTGCCCTGCGTGCCCATCTTTATGGAATCGGCTTCCAGCGCCGCCAGCTGATCCTCGAAGATCATGCGGCTGTCGTAGAGCAGGCGGCCGATCAGGGTGGATTTACCGTCGTCGACCGAACCGCAGGTGATGAAACGCAGCAGGCTTTTATGCTCATGCTGGCGCAGATAGGCCTCGATATCGGTCGAGAGCAGGTCGTTCTGGATATCCATCAGAAATACCCCTCCTGCTTCTTCTTTTCCATGCTGCCGGCGCTGTCTTTGTCGATGGCACGGCCCTGGCGCTCGCTGGTCGTGGTCAGCAGCATTTCCTGGATGATCTCGGGCAGGGTATCGGCCGCACTTTCCACCGCCCCGGTCAGCGGATAGCAGCCGAGGGTGCGGAAGCGGATACTTTTCGTCACCGGCGTCTGGCCTTCAGGAATACGCATCCGCGCGTCGTCGACCATGACGGTCATGCCATTGTACTCCACCACCGGACGCGGCGCGGCGTAATAGAGCGGCACGATGGGGATGCTTTCCTTGTAGATATATTGCCAGATATCAAGTTCCGTCCAATTGGACAGCGGAAAGACGCGGATCGTCTCCCCCTTGTTCTTGCGGGTATTGTAGAGATTCCAGAGTTCAGGCCGCTGGCTTTTGGGGTCCCAGCGATGGCCGGGGGCGCGGAAGGAAAATATGCGCTCCTTGGCGCGGCTTTTCTCCTCGTCGCGCCGCGCGCCACCGAAAGCGACATCGAAGCCGAAATGGTCCAGCGCCGCCTTCAGCGCCTCGGTCTTCATGATATCGGTATAGGCGCCGCCATGGTCGAAGGGATTGATGCCGCGCGCGACACCGTCCTGGTTGATCCATTCATGCAGGTCCAGGCCGAGTTCCTTCACCCGCTGGTCGCGGAAGGCGATCATTTCCTGGAACTTCCAGGTTGTATTGACGTGCAGCAGCGGAAAAGGCGGCTTGCCGGGGGCGAAGGCCTTCATGGCCAGATGCAGCATCACCGCGCTGTCCTTGCCGACCGAGTAGAGCATGACGGGCTTCTCGGCCTCGGCCGCCACTTCGCGCATGATATGGATGCTCTCGGCTTCCAAGCGCTGAAGATGGGTCAGGTCCGGCGCCGTCAGGGCAGCGTCATGAGCGGCGTTCGGCACGGTGGTCTCCCATAGATCGGGTCGCAGATGGTGGCGCGGGATGCCGGTGAATTCCTCCACCTTCAGCACCATGTCGGCCGGAATTTCACGGTCGCCGCTGACCCATTGGCTGACCGCGCCCTCGCTTCGCCCGACCGCTTCCGCGATCTCGCGCTGACGTTTGCCGCTGCTGCGGAAGAGAGTTCTGAGATCGGCCATGGGGCGCGGCTTTAGCTAAACTAAAGTCTCTCAACAATGTCCTAATCGACAGTGCTGCTTCGCCCTTTTTCGGGGCGGCACCACTTACCGCTTTACCCGCTGCCCCCTGTCCCGTTTAATCGTTCGCATACAAACGATCTGGGGTGGCCTATGGCGCGGCGGGTTGCTGGAATCGATGTCGGCGGTACCTTTACCGACGTACTCCTGTTCGAGGAGGGTGCCAGCGGCGGTCGCGTGCAATTTGCGAAAGTCCCCTCCACCACCGCCAATCAGGCCGAAGGCGTGCTGCAAGGCATCACGGCGGCGGGGACGACGCCGGCCGAACTCGACCTGCTGATCCATGGCACCACCGTCACCACCAACGCCGTGCTGGAACGGAAAGTCGCCCGCGTCGGGCTGATCACCACGCAAGGCTTTCGCGACACGCTGGAAGTGGGCCGCCGCACCCGACCCCACCCCTACGGCCTGTTCGGCGTCTTCGAGCCGCTGGTGCCGCGCGAATTACGGCTGGAAGTGCCGGAACGGCTGGATGCCAGCGGCACCGTTCTGACGCCGCTGGATGAGGAAGGCGTCCGCACGGCGGTCATCGCGCTGCGCGACGCCGGCTGCGAAGCGCTCGTCATCCATTTCCTGCACGCCTATGCCAATCCGGCGCATGAACTGGCCGCCGGCCGCATTGCCGCAGAACTCTGGCCCAATGCGTACATCACCCTTGGCCATGCCCTGCTGTCGGAATACCGGGAATATGAGCGCGGCACGACGGCATCGGTGAATGCCGCCGTTCAGCCGGTGCTGGACCGCTATCTGGACCGGCTGACCGAAGGGCTGCGCGCCCAGGGCTTCCGTCACGATCTGCTGGTCATGAACGGCAATGGCGGCACCATCGCCGCCCCCCTCGCCGCGCGCGAGGCCGCCAAAACCGTCATGTCCGGCCCGGCCTCCGGCGTCATCGCCGCCGCCACCACCTTGCTGCAATCCGGCGTCGGCGATGCGGTGACCTATGACATGGGCGGCACCTCCAGCGATGTCGCGCTGATCAGCGGCGGGCTGCCGGAAGTCTCGGCCGAACTGACCATCGATTACGGCCTGCCGATCCATGTACCCATGGTCGATGTCCGCACCATCGGCGCGGGCGGCGGCTCCATCGCCTGGCTGGACGCTGCCGGCATGCTGCGCGTGGGGCCGCATAGCGCGGGCTCGACGCCCGGCCCCATCTGCTATGGACGCGGTGGGCAGCAACCCACCATAACGGACGCCAATCTCATCCTCGGCCGGCTGGACGCCGCGCGTATCAGCCTCTGCGGCAACCGCGTGACGCTGGACGAAGTACGCGCCATCTTCGCCGAAAAGCTGGCGACGCCGCTGGGCATGACGGTGGACGAAGCCGCCGCCGCCGTCATCGCGCTCGGCAATGTCCATATGGCGGGTGCCATCCGCATGGTCTCTCTTTCGCGCGGACGCGACCCGCGCAAGCTGAGCCTGTTTGCCTTCGGCGGCGCGGGGCCGCTGCATGCCGTGGCGCTCGCCGCCGATCTTGGCATTCCGGATGTGCTGATTCCGGCGCGGCCGGGCCTGACCAATGCACTGGGTTGCCTTGTCGCCGATCTGCGGCAGGATTTCGTCAATACGCTCAACCAGCCGCTCGACAGCCTTGATATGGCCGAGGTCCATCGCCTGCTGGCCGATCAGGTGGCGCGCGGCATCGCCGTCAACGCCGCCCAGCAGGGCGAGATCGAGCAGACGGACATCCGGCACTCCGCCGATATGCAGTTCCGCGGCCAGACGCATCTGATCCGCGTCGCCATCCCCGATGCCCATATCTCCCGCGAAGCGCTGCAAGCGCTGTTCGAGGATGCCTATTTCGAGCGCTTTCAGATCCGCATGCCGGAAATCCGCGCGACGCTGGTCAACCTCAATACTTCCGTCACCGGGCGGCGGAAGCCCTTTCCAGTGGCAGCACTACAGGATGCCTCGCTGCGCGTGGCGACCGTTGCAGAAGCACAGACCGGCAGCCGGCCGGTATTCGCGGGCGGCGTCTGGGTCGATTGTCCGCTCTACGCACGGGATGCCTTGCCGATTGGCGGCACACTGACCGGCCCCGCAGTGCTGGAACAGGCCGACAGCACCATTTTCGTCGATGCCGGCGCAACGCTGCGGGTAGACGCCATCGGCAATCTGCGCATCGCGCCTGCCAGTCTGACCGACGCGGCAGCTGGGTCCGAGAGTATCGACCCGCTGGCGCTCGCCGTCATCGAAGCCGGCTTGCAGCAGGTCTGCAACGAAATGGACCTTGCCTTCTCGCGCTCGGCTTTTTCACCTGTCATCGCCGAAGCCGATGACCGGTCCGACGGGATTTACGATGCCGAGACCGGCGCCTTGATCGCGCAAGGCGAGTTGGGGCTGCCGGTCTTCGTCGGCGTCATGCAGTATTCGACCGGTGAGATCACCCGGCTGATCCGCGAAGGCCGGATCGCGGCACCAGAGCCCGGCGATATCTATATCGTCAACGACCCTTATCTGGGCGGCACGCATCTGATGGATGTGCGCTTCGCGATGCCCTATTTCCACGACGGCAAACTACTCTGCTGGCTACAGAATACCGGCCACTGGCCGGATACCGGCGGCATGACGCCGGGCGGCTTTTCGGCGCATGCGACCGAGGTGGAGCAGGAAGGGCTGCGCCTGCCACCCGTGAAACTGTTCAAGCGCGGCGAGATGGACCAGGAAATCCTCTCCATCATCAATGCCAATATCCGGGTCGCGGACCAGCGCATCGGCGACATCAAGGCGCAGGTCTCGGCCTTGAAGATCGGTGAGCGGCGGCTGGGCGAATTGATCGCCCGCTACGGGCTGGGCACGGTTTCGGGCGTCATCACGGAGATGAAGGGCCGCGCGGCGAACCTGATGCGCGCCAAGATCGCCACGATCCCGGACGGCGTTTACGAGAGCGAGGCCTTCGTCGATTCGGACGGCATCGTCAACGCGCCCCTGCGCATCGCGCTGACCATGACAAAGGCTGAGGGCGCTCTCAATTTTGACTTTTCAAAGTCGAGCGCGCCCTGCCGGGGGCCGATGAATTCGGTCTTCGCGACGACGCTGTCCTCCGTCTATCTCGCCGTGCGGCATATCTTCCCGGATGTGCCGCTGAATGCCGGTGCCTTCGCACCCTTGATCGTGCCGCGCCCGGAAGGCACCTTCCTGGACGCGCGCTATCCGCGCCCGGTCTCCGGCTGTGCGGCGGAAGTGTCCCAGCGCATCGCGGAAGCGGTGTTCCTGGCGCTTGTGCAGGCAATCCCGGAGAAGGTGACAGCAGCCCCCGCCGGCTCCTCCGGCAATTTCGCGCTGGGCGGTTTCGACCCCAAGACAGGCGCCGGCTATGTCATGTATCAGATCTCGGGCGGCGGTTACGGCGGCAATATCCTGCATGACGGGCTGACGAACGGCTGTTCGACCATCGGCATTTCCAAAACCGCGCCGGTGGAAGTGATGGAGCAGAAATTCCCCATCCTGTTCCGCCGCTTCGGTCTGCGCGAAGGATCGGGCGGGGCCGGCCAGCATCGCGGCGGCTTCGGCGTGCATTACGAGATCGAGATTCTGCGCGGCGAGGCGACGGCCAGTTTCGTCATGGATCACGGGCGTTTCGGTCCGCCGGGTGCGCAAGGTGGCCAGGACGGCGCGCCCAATATCGTGCGCGTCCACCGCAACGGCGAAGTCTATATCCCTGAACATCTCTCCAAGGATCAGAATATCCGCGTGCAGGCCGGCGACCGCGTGGAAGTGATGACACCCGGCGGCGGTGGCTATGGCGATGCCACCAAGCGGTCACCCGATCTGGTGCGGCGGGATATCGCGCGCGGCTATTACACGGAAGACGAGGCGAAGGCGCTTTGGCCTAAGGCTGGAGTCCGTCAGAGTTAATTGGAATCACCGCCAACCGTCATGCCCGCGAAAGCGGGCATCTTTTCCTCATTACGGTGCCTGACCCAAAAGATACCCGCTTCCGCGGGAATGACGTCGTTTCAGTGAAAACCTGACAGCCTCTACGTCGTGACGAGAATCTGCACGCGCTGACTGGCGGCACGGGCGATGCCATATTCGATCGCCTGTCCCGCTTCGTCCTGATCGACCGTTTCCATGATCAGTACGGGCTCGCTGCTTTTCTGATGCAGCAGCACGGCTTCCTCCGGGCTTGGCAGGCGCGTCCAGATGCGCGTGCTGCGCCGGGTGTAGTCGGCGACCCCGAAGCGGCGCAGCGCCACCGTCAGTGAGTTGGTCTCCCGGAAGGCTGCATCGATGCCGCGAAACCGCTCGGCCGGCAGATGCGCAGTCTTGAGGCTGACCGGCTGGCCATCCGCGCGACGGACGATTTCAAGAACGATGACCAGATCATCGGGATCCAGCCCCAGGCCAGCCGCGACCTCGACGCCGGCCGCCTGTTCGCGCGCCGAAAGCAGTTCGCCGTCCGCCAGACGGCTTTGCTGAGACAGGATTTCGCTGAAGCGGGTGCGCGTGCCGAGCGGATATTCGATGACGGGCGCAGGACGCACGAAGGTGCCGCGACCATGCTGAACGCTGACCAATCCGGCATCCGACAGCGCACCGATGGCTTGCCGCAGGGTGTGGCGATTGACGGCGAAGCGTTCGGCCAGCACCGTCTCGGTCGGCAGCCGGGAGCCCGGGGCGAAGGCACCGGCGCTGATTTCCGCCGTCAGGATCTCGGCGATCCGCTGCCACATGACAACGCGGGGTAGTCGCATAAACTCTCCTGCTTGCGGGCTCGACCGCCGCTCACAATCAGGGGCTAAGCCAATCAGGCAATAAAAACAACGCCTGACTGTTATGAAAGCAGGATGTTACGGGATTCAGACCGCGAGATGCCGCCGAAAAAAGTCCAGGCTGCGGGTCTGGGCCAGGCTGAAAGCGCCTTCGTTGAAGCTGGCGCGGGCTTCGCAACCGAAACCATGCGCCGCCCTTTCATAGACGAAAACCTCAGCACCCGGCTGGGCTGCGCGAATGGCGTCCACATCCGTCAGCGGAATACCGTGATCCTCGGCACCGAAATGGAGTTGCACGGGACAATGCGGGGTCTCTGTGCGGGTAGCGGCGATGCCGCCGCCATACCAGCCGATGGCAGCCTTGAAGCTCTGGCTGCGCGTCGCCCCCCACCAGGCGATGGTACCGCCCCAGCAATAGCCGATGATGCCGATGGTCTTGGTGCCGAGCGAAGCGGCGGCGGCCTCGATATCCAGCATCACCTGGTCCTCGGTGATCTTGGCGCGCAGCGCGAGGCCATGGTCGCGGTCCTCCGCGCCATAGCCGAGTTCGACACCGCGCTCGGCCCGGTCGAACAGCGCCGGGCAGATGACAGCGAAACCGGCTTCGGCCAGCGCGTCGCTCGCGAAACGCATATGGCCGTTGACGCCGAAAATTTCCTGCACAACGACAAGACCCATGGTGGCGTCGGCGGGCCCCGCCTTGTAGGCGGAGAGTTCGTGGCCGTCGCCGGCGATCAGCGCGATGGTGCTCATGAGCGGTCTATCCTGTGCGCCGGATGAGGTCAGGCCGGCACAGCGAAGCGCGCGAAGGACTCCGCCAGAACCGCATAGATATCGCGCTTGAAACTCGTGGCGAGGCCCGGAAGATTCGCGAGATCCTCCCAGCGCCAGGCATCGAATTCCGGATGCGGATCGAGGTCGAGGCGGATATCGCTGTCTTCGCCTGTAAAGCGCAGCGCGAACCAGCGCTGGCGCTGGCCGCGATACTTGCCACCCAATGCCTTGCCGATCAGCTCATCCGGCAGATCGTACTGCACCCATTCGGGATGCTCGCCCAGGATCTCGGCCTTTTCGGTGCCGATCTCCTCACCCAGCTCGCGGAAGATCGCGACGGCCGGGTCTTCGTCCGCGTCGATGCCGCCCTGCGGCAGCTGCCAGCCGCCGGCCGCCCCTTCCGCGTTCGGAAAGTCGGCCCGACGCGCGACGAAGATACGCCCCTCGCGATTGAACAGCACCGCCCCGACATTGGGGCGGTAGGGCATGTCTTCACGGCGCATGGGCGGCTCCTGGATCGACAGGCTTAGTTGGACGCGCTTTTGACGGGAGCCATCGCCGCCACGACCTTGAGCGCTTCCTGAAGCTGGAAGTCGGTCGCGGGCTTGGCGGGGTCGAATTTCGGCCAATCCGCCGGCGGCGCCTTCGGGATCGACTTGGCAATCGCCGGCAGATCGGTGCGCGCGGCCAGCGGCGGCAGCTGCTTGCTGTTGGGGTTCAGCATGGCGTGCTGAAGGTCACTTTCGCGCAGCGGCTGCATGGCGTTCGCCGCTTCGATCGACTCGGCCACGGGGATATCCGGCGTGATGCCCAGATCCTGGATGGACCGGCCAGACGGGGTGAAGTAGCGCGCCGTGGTCAGGCGCATGGCGCTGTTATCGGGCAGCGGGATGACGGTCTGCACCGACCCCTTACCGAAGCTGCGCTCGCCCATGATGATGGCGCGACGGTTGTCCTGCAGCGCGCCGGAAACGATTTCGGCGGCCGAGGCGGTGCCCGGATTGATCAGCACGACAATCGGCAGATCGCCCGCGACGTCGCCGTCCGGCTTGGCGCTCCAGACTTCGCTATCCTCGGGGTGACGGGCGCGGGTGGAGACGATCTCGCCGGTATTCAGGAAGTCATTGGCGACGGCCACGCCCTGATCCAGCAGGCCGCCCGGATTGTTGCGCAGATCCAGAACATAGCCGTGCAGCTTGCCCTTGGTCTGGGCGTTGATCTTCTTGATCGCGTCGCGGATGCCCTGATCGGCATTTTCGGAGAAGACCGAGAGGCGGATATAGCCGATATCGCCATAAACCTCGGAATGCACCGCCGGCACGTTGATGACTTCACGGGTCAGCTTCAGCACGACCGGCTTCGGCTTATCGGCCGGCTTGATGGTCAGCGAAATGCTGGATCCCGGCGCGCCGCGCATCTCGTCCACCGCCGTGTCCAAAGACAGACCCTGCACGGACTTGCCGTCGATCGCGATGATGAGGTCATTCGGCTTGATATTGGCCTTGGCCGCCGGGGTGCCGTCGATGGGGCTGATGACCTTGATCCAGCCGCCCTCCTGGCTCACCTCAAGGCCGAGTCCGCCGAAAGCGCCGTCGGTCTGCGCCTGCATGTCGCGATATTGCTGGGCGTTCATATAGGCGCTGTGCGGATCAAGCCCGGCCAGCATGCCGTTGATGGCATTCTCGATCAGCGACTGGTCATTGACCGGGGTCACATAATCCGCCTTCACGCGCTCGAAGACATCTCCGAACAGGCTGAGCAGCTGATAGGTGCCGGTGGCATTGTCATCGGCATGGGCCGACGCGATGCCGAGAACTCCGCCGAATCGGTGGAGAAGAACGTCGGACGCGGGCATGACGGCGAGACCCGCCACAAACGCCGAACCGATCAGCAAGCCAGAGCGAAACTTCATCCGAACTTTCCTAAATCCGCCACCCTGGGGCGCGGTCGTGGGGCGGAGAAATGACGGACCAGCGCATCCTGATCACTGTCCGTCACCGTACATGGCCTGCATTGTGGGAAGGAAACCAGCCAATAATCAACCCTGGGCACGCAGCCATGGCGTAGGATTCACCGGATTCCCATCCTGCCGTAACTCAAGATAGAGCTTTGGCCGGGCCGCCGGCTGGCTCGGATTCCATCCGCCCATGACCCCGACAGGCTCCCCTGCCTGCACCCTTTGTCCGACGCTGACGTCGAGCCGGTCAAGGCCAGCCATGACAAAGTCATAACCTTTGCCGCAATCGACGATGACAAGCAGGCCATAGCTGCGGAACGGTTGGCCAAACAGCACATTGCCGGTGCAGGGGGAGACGACGCGCGCACCCGGCGGCGTGGCGTAGGACAGGCCGGTCGCCGGTCCCGCCAGAGTCTGGTCGCCCCAGCCACGGATCAATTTGCCGGCAACAGGAGACATGATCTGTCCGGACGGGCTGCCGAGGCCATTGCCGGCGGGGGCCGCCAGCGCCGTCGCCTGGGCCTGGGCGCGTGCAGCGGCCGCCGCCCTGCCCGCCCGCGCAGCCTGGCGGGCCAGGCGGGCGGCCTTGGCTGCCGCCGCCGCACGGGCAGCGGCGATACGCCGGATGGCATCCTGAAGGCTCTGCGCCCGCGTGGCGTCCTGTGCCGCCGCCTGATCGGCCGCGTCGGCGGCACTTTCCGCGCTTTGGCGGCTGGCGGCGGCACTGGCGATCTGCGCGTCCAGCGCCGCTTCCTGCGCCGCCTGCACGGCCGTCGCCTGCGCCAAGGCGGGTGCCGCCGCCTGCATATCGGCGGTCAGCGCGTCCAGCTTGTCGCGCTCGGCCTTGAGCGCCGCCGCCTGCCGTCCGATTTCTCGCGACAGGCCCTGCAGCACCAGCAGGCCACGCAAGGTGTTCTGCGGCTGCGCCGGCACGGCCAGCAGGGTTTCCGACGGATAGAGCGCCAGCCGCTCGATCAGTGGCAGCATGGGCGCGAAAGCCGTGGCGCGCGCCACCAGATCAGCCGTGACCTTCTTTTTCTGGGCCGCCAGATCGGCCATGCGGTCTGCCGCCGCCGCCGTGGCGTCTTCCGCCGCACGCAGGCGCGTGGCGGCGTCCACCCGCTGCTGGGAGAGACTGGTCTGCATGGCGGCCAGTGCCGCTGCACGCGCGCGGGCGGCGACGGCCTGGCTTTGATGCAGAGCGCGCTGTGCCTGCGCCTGCTTCACATCGGCCTGGGACGGCGCATTGGCCGCCATCGCGGAGCCGCTGATCAGGCTGGCCGCCGACAGAACCAGACCAAAGCGCAGGCCGCGCGAAATGCTAGGCGCTCGTGGCAGCGTCACCGCTCCGCAGCAGGCTGACGCCGGTCATGGCCGCCGGCTGGGCGATCCCCATCAGGGCCAGCAGGGTCGGCGCAATATCGCCCAACCGCCCGCTGGCGATGGTGGCGCCGGCCGGCGCGCCCATCAAAATGGCAGGCACCGGGTTCAGCGTATGAGCCGTATGCGGCACATGCGTCACCTGATCGCGCATCAGCTCGCAATTGCCGTGATCAGCCGTCACGAAAAGCGCGCCGCCCTGGCGGGCGACCGCCGCCGCGATTTCGCCCAGACCCGTGTCGACCGTTTCCACGGCCTTGATCGCGGCGTCCAGAATGCCGGTATGACCGACCATGTCCGGATTGGCGAAATTGAGAATGACAAGATCGAAACGCCCGCTGTCGATGGCCGCCACCGCCTTGGCGGTCAGTTCAGGCGCCGACATTTCCGGCTGCAAATCATAAGTCGCGACTTTGGGCGACGGGACCAGGATACGCTCCTCGCCCTCATTCGGAACCTCGTTGCCGCCGTTCAGGAAGTAGGTGACATGCGGGTATTTCTCGGTCTCCGCCATGCGCAGCTGGCGGCGGCCGGCGCGGGCCACAACCTCGCCCAACAGGTCGCTCATGCCGATCGGGGCGAAAAGCGTGGTCTGAAAGGCGTCGAGCGCGGTGCTGTATTGGGTCATGCCGGCAGCCGCCGCGAAGGGTGGCAGCGGGCCACGGTCGAAGCCGTCAAAGGCCGGGTCCAGGAAAGCCATCAGAATCTGGCGCGTGCGGTCGGCGCGGAAGTTGAAGGTCAGCAGCGTGTCGCCCGGCTTGACGCCGTCATAGTCGCCGATCACCGCCGGCAGCAGGAATTCGTCGCCAAGGTCTTCACCATAGCCGGCTGCGATGGCTTCCGCCGCCGAACCGAAATGGGGGCCTTGGCCGACGATGACAACGTCATAGGCGCGCTTCACGCGCTCCCAGCGATTGTCCCGGTCCATGGCGTAGTAGCGGCCGCTCAGCGTCGCGATGCGCGCGCCCGGCGGCAGCGCCGCCTCGAAGGCGGCGACAAAGCCGGCACCGGAACGCGGCGGCGTATCGCGCCCGTCGGTAATGGCATGGATCAGAACAGTGAGGCCGGCATCCGTCAGGATGCGGGCAAGGGCGACCGCATGATCCTGATGGGCATGGACGCCGCCGGGAGAGATCAGACCGAGCAGATGGATGATGCCGGACCCGGCGCGGGCTTTGGCGATCAGGTCAAGCAGAACCGCGTTCTGGCCGAGCGAGCCGTCGCGCGCGGCGCGGGTGATGCGCGGCAGATCCTGCATGACGACGCGGCCGGCGCCGATATTCATATGGCCGACTTCGGAATTGCCGAACTGGCCTTCCGGTAGGCCAACATCCTCGCCCGAGGTGCTGAGAAAGGTATGGGGGCAATTACCCCAGAGCCGGTCGAAGCTCGGCGTATGGGCCAAACGGACGGCATTGTCGGTATTCGAGTCGCGCCAACCCCAACCGTCCAGAATGACCAGCATTACCGGGCGTTGCAGTTGGTCGGTCATGGCGCGGCTCTCCGTTCTTAGGCGTCAGCCGCTGGTATCACGGCCGTCCCTCCCGGTGGTAGGGGTGACCTGTCAGGATGCTATGGGCGCGGAATAGCTGCTCGGCCAGCATGACGCGGACCAGCATATGCGGCCAGGTGAAGCGGCCGAGTGACATCTTGGCATCCGCGCGGGCGATCACGCTGGCGTCCAGGCCTTCCGCGCCGCCGATCAGGAAGCAGATCGGGCGCCCGAGGCCCTGCCAGCCCTCGACCATGCGGGCAAAACCCGGACTGTCAGGCGTGGCACCATCCTGATCGAGGGCCACGACAAAGGCCTGCGGCGGCAGCGCAGCGAGCAGGGCCTGCCCTTCCCGCCGCTTGATCTCGACGGGCGCGCCGCGCCCGTCCGGCAGTTCGGTCAGCGCCAGCGCCGGCCGCAGCCGGCCGGCATAGCGGGCGAAAAGCTCCGCCTCCGGCCCGCGCGACTGCTTTCCGATGGCGATGACGCGCATCATCGGGTGACCAGGGCGATCAGCCCTCGCTCGGCTCGTCCAGGTCAGCGCCCCACATCTTTTCCAGGCCATACAGCTCACGGCTGTCGGGCTTGAAGAGATGGACGACGATATCGCCGGCATCGATCAGCACCCAGTCGGAGCCGCCGGCACCTTCCAGGCGCACACGCCCGAAGCCGTTGTCGCGCAGCTTTTCCTGCAAATGGGTGGCCATGGCGCTGATCTGACGATCGGCCAGGCCGCTCGCGATGATCATACGGTCGGCGAAACTCGCCTTTCCGGCCAGATCGAGCGTCACGATATTCTCACCCTTATCGTCTTCCAGGCTGGTGACGATGAGGGCCTGCAGACGGTCGAGGTCGGACGGCGTGGCAGCGACCTTGCGGCTTTTCGCGCGCGGGCCGGAAATGACGGCCTTCTTGCGGAGCGTCGTCGCGGGTGCGGCTGTTGTCCCCGCCGCAGCAGCGGCCTTGGGGGACGCGACGCGGCGGCGCGGTGCAGCCGGGTCGGTGGTCGGGTTGCGGGCTATTGGCCTTCTCCATTTATGGCGCTGCGCGTCGCAGCATCGATTGTGGCGGCCTCATTGGCAGAGGCTGCCGATTTCGCCGCACGTAGCGCTGTTGCGGATAGCGCATTTTGAGCGGCAGGCAAGAAAATCCAGGCAGGGGTCTGGGCTGCGGCAAGGCGGGAGGCGGCGCGCGCCGGGCGGCGCGCATGACGCAGGCGATGCGCCGCACGGCCCGCCATGGCCCCCATATTATGTTCCGGGCGCGGCAGAACGCCCAGCGCCGTATGCGCGGCAATGCTGCGCCAGCGCTGCCAGCGCGCGAGGTCTTCCAGATTATCCGCGCCCATCAGCCAGACGAAATCCACGCCCGGGAAAAGCCGGTGCAGTTTCGTGAGCGTCGCCCAGGTATAGCGGGAGCCGAGCTTCGCCTCGATCGCGGTTGCGACGATGCGGCGGCCGTCGGCCATCGCCTGGGCCGAGGCCAGACGTTCGGCGAAGGGCGCCATGCCGTGCGCCGGTTTCAGCGGATTGCCGGGGGAGACCATAAGCCAGACCTGATCGAGCGCGAAACGCCGGCGGGCGAGCTTGGCGACATGCAGATGCCCGTCATGGGCCGGGTTGAAAGACCCGCCCAAGAGGCCGATGCGCATGCGCCGCTTGTCGCCATGCTTCGGCACGCCATCCCGCTGGCCCCGCATGGGGAAAGGCGTCAGGGCCGCACCTGGCCCGATCCGCGCACCTGATAGCGGAAGGTGGTCAATTGCTCGACGCCGACCGGGCCGCGCGCATGGATGCGCCCCGTGGCGATGCCGATTTCGGCGCCGAAGCCGAATTCACCGCCATCGCAGAACTGGGTGGAGGCATTCCACAGCACGACCGCGCTGGAAGTGCCGTTGAGGAACTGCTCGGCCACCGCCGCGTCCTCGGTGATGATCGCTTCCGTATGCTCGCTGCCGTGGCGCGCGATATGGGCCATGGCCGCATCGACGCCATCGACGACCGCGACATTGAGGATCTTGTCCAGCCATTCGGTGCTGAAATCGCCCTCGGCCGCCGGCGTCAGGTCTGGCAGAATGGCGCGCGCACGGTCATCGGCGCGAAAATCGCAGCCGAGGGCGGCGAGGTCCGCGACAATCTCCGGCAGCAGGCCAGGTGCTACGGCCGCGTCGATCAGCAGCGTTTCGGTGGCGCCACAGACATCGGTGCGGCGCATTTTCGCGTTTTTCAGGATGGTCCGCGCCATGGCGGGATCGGCCGCCGCGTGGATATAGGTGTGGCAAAGCCCGTCGGCATGGGACAGCACCGGCACGCGGGATTCCTGCTGGACGCGCGTCACCAGCCCTTTGCCGCCGCGCGGAATGATGAGGTCGATCAGCCCGGCCGCGCGCAGCATGGCGGCGACGAAAGCCCGGTCCCGGCTGGGCGCGATCTGCACGGCGGCTTCCGGCAGGCCGGCCTCGCGCAGACCTTCGGCGATGGCCGCGTGGATCGCCTGAGCGCTGTTAAAACTATCCGACCCGCCGCGCAGAATGACGGCATTGCCCGAGGCCAGACAAAGCCCCGCCGCATCGGCCCCGACATTGGGCCGGCTTTCATAGATCATGCCGATGACGCCGATCGGCGTGGAAATGCGCTGGAATTGCAGCCCATTCGGCCGCACCCATTCCGACTGGACGCGCCCCAGTGGATCGGCGAGATCGGCGATTTCCTCCAGCCCGACGGCCATGCCCTCGACCCGCTTTTCGTCCAAGCGCAGACGGTCGCGCAACGCCGGCGTGCCCTCATAGCCCGCGACATCGATGGCATTCGCGTCCAGAATCGCCGGCATATGGGCGCGCAGGGCGCGGGCGGCTGCCCGCAGCGCGTGCTGACGCTCGGCATGGCTGGAGCGGGCAAGAGCGCGCGAGGCTTCCCGCGCCGCAAGGGCGGCTGCGCGAAGATCGGCTGCGGCGGTATCGACGTCGATATTCATCAGTGGGCCTGCAGAACAAAGCGAGGGTCAAAAGTCAGAATAGCATAATAAAACCCGAGACTTTCTGCCTTTCCACCCCAGTCCTGGCAATGCCGGCCTGCGCGCGGCAGCACCGCGCCTTATTCGGAAGGCAAAGATCGAGATCCAACACAAATGTGATGAACTGTTGATTTATCAAATAAAACTATGACCAAATCTGAGCCAATCAAGGCAGAAATGTGGCGAGATGAACTTGCCCTGCGACAAGAACAACTTAGCTGGCACACCGGCTTTATTGTCCAAAATATCGGGTTTGATTCATCCAGTTTTGCTTGCATTGAACGGAAAATTCCGCATTATCGCGATTGTGACCGATAATTCTTCTGACACTCGGCCCCGTGATTTGTTTTATTCACAAGACCTTAGCGGGGTCTCCTTCGCAGCGACGTTAAAATGTCGCACAGGATTGATCCGGAAAGCAGCGCCGCTTCGCGATGCCGCCGGGTCTCAAGGGGAAGTGCGTTCTGCTGCTTCCCCCAAAAAGGAGAGACCTGGGATGAAGTCGCGCATTGCGCTCTCTATCGCCCCGATCTTGATGATCACCTTCGCGCACCAAGCCGCCAATGCGGCGACGACGCCCGAAAAAACCGTTCATCATGCCCGCACCGCTGCGGTGACGCATCGCCACGGCAAGTCGCGGGTGGCGATGGCCAGCCTGCGCCACAGCCGGCATGTTCATGTCCACCACCTGGCGATGCGCCATGTCCATGGCCGCCACGTCCAGGTTGCCCATGCCGTGACCGACAGCGACGGCTGGAATCCGGAAGTCGCCAATATCTCCTATCCGTCCGGCAGCAAGCCGATCGGCGCCTCCGTGCATCTGACGAGCTTCACCGAGCCGCAGGATGCCAGCACCGCCACGGCTTCGGGCATCGAAACCGCCTCGATCCAGACCGGCGTCGCCTCCTACTACGGTGGCCGGCATAATGGCCGCCGCACCTCCAGCGGCCGAATTTTCAACGAGCATGAGATGACGGCGGCCCACGCCACCCTGCCTTTCGGCACCAAGGTGCTGGTCAAGGTTCCGGGCAGCGACCGCTCGGTCGTCGTGACGATTACCGACCGCCTTTATTCCAGCCACCGCATCATCGACCTATCCGAAGGTGCCGCCGAACGCCTGGGCATCATGCGCCAGGGTCTGGCCATGGTGACGCTGACCCCGGAAGACTGATCGCGGCGGTCGTTGTCGCCTCGGCGCGATGACGACTGACCCGGCCGGTTTCCGCAGATCGCAGCCTTCGGCCTCGCCGAAAGGCTGTATCGCCCCTCGGGGCCCGGCACAAAAATATGTGATCAGCGCAAATGTCGTTCCCGCTTTCCGCATGAGCCGTGCGGTCAGGCGAGACGGCATGACGGCATTCGTGCTTATGTAGTGACGGTTGTTCGGCATGGCCCGCTTTGGCGGCAAGGCATCCGTCGCCCCAATCGGCCGCAGAACCATCCGTGAAGATTGCGCAAAAGCCCGTCCCCCCGTTTCAGCGCGGCACGAGCCATGCCATACCCATGCGTCGATGACCTCGTGAAGAAGGATATCAGAACCGTGGCAGACGTCTCTCCCGGCACGATCAAGACCGTGCCCGCTCCTAAGGACAAGAACCTGCGTGACCTCGCAGACTGCATTCGCTTCCTTTCCATGGACGCCGTGCAGCTGGCGAAAAGCGGCCATCCCGGCGCCCCCATGGGCATGGCCGATATCGCGGTCGTCCTGTTCAAGGATTTCATGAAGTTCGACGCGAAGGCCCCGAAGTGGTTCGACCGCGACCGCTTCATCCTGTCGAACGGCCACGGCTCCATGCTCCTCTACAGCCTGCTTTATCTGCTGGGCTACGAGGACATGACGATCGAGGACCTCAAGACGTTCCGTCAGGTTGGCACCAAGACCGCCGGCCATCCGGAATACGGCCACGCCGCCGGCATCGAGACGACGACCGGCCCGCTCGGCCAGGGCATCGCCAATTCCGTCGGCTTCTCGCTGGCCGAAGCGATTCTCTCCGCCCAGTACGGCAAGGATCTCGTCAACCACCACACCTATGTGTTCCTCGGTGACGGCTGCCTTCAGGAAGGCGTCAGCCAGGAAGCGATTTCGCTCGCCGGCCATTACAAGCTCGGCAACCTGATCTGCTTCTGGGATCACAACTCCATCACCATCGACGGCGATACCAGCCTCTCGACCTCGGAAGACGTCATCAAGCGCTTCCAGGCCGAAGAATGGCACACGCTGGAAATCGACGGTCATGACACAGACGCCATCCGCGACGCCATCAAGGCCGCGCAGGCCGTGACCGACAAGCCGACCCTGATCGCCTGCAAGACGATCATCGGTTTCGGCTTCCCGACCAAGGCCGGCACGCACAAGGCGCATTCCGACGCGCCGGGCGAGGAAGAAATCGCCGGCGCCCGCAAGCTGCTGGACTGGGACGCCCCGCCCTTCGTCATCCCCGAGAACCTGCTCAGCCAGTGGCGTGAGATCGGCTCCAAGGGTGCCAAAGAGCATGCCGCCTGGAACGAGCGTTTCAAGTCCGCGCCGGCTGACTTCCAGCGCCGCGTGAACAACGAACTGCCGGCCGACTGGCGCAATGCCATCGCCGCTGCCCGCGCCGAATTCATCGCGAGTGGCAAGGAAATGGCGACCCGTTCGGCAAGCGGCGCCGTGCTGAACCATCTGTTCGACGCCATCCCCGAAATGCTCGGCGGCTCGGCTGACCTCACGCCGTCCAACAACACCAAGGCGAAGAACCAGACCGAAATCCATCCGGGTGAGTTCATCGGCTCCTATGTCCATTACGGCATTCGTGAACACGGCATGGCGGCGGCGCTGAACGGCATCACGCTGCATGGCGGCCTGATTCCCTACGGCGGCACCTTTATGTGCTTCTCCGACTATTGCCGCCCCTCGATCCGCCTCTCAGCGCTGATGGAGATCCGCTCGATCTTCGTCATGACGCATGACAGCATCGGCCTCGGCGAAGACGGCCCGACCCATCAGCCGGTCGAGCATATGGCCGCCATGCGCGCCATGCCGAATCTTGGCGTCTATCGTCCGGGCGACCCGGTCGAGACCGCCGAGTGCTGGGAACTGGTGCTTGACCAGCCGCATACCCCGGCTTTCTTGGCGCTCTCCCGCCAGCCGATGCCGCTGCTCCGTAAAGAGGCCGGCACCGAGAACAAGTCGGCGAAGGGTGGCTACGTGCTCATCGAAGCCGAAGGCGGCGCGCGTGAAGTGACGCTGTTTGCCACCGGCTCCGAACTGCATATGGCGGTCGAAGCCCGCACAGCGCTGCAGGCGGACGGCATTCCGACCGCCGTCGTCTCCATGCCGAGCTGGCTCCATTTCGAGAAGCAGGACGCGGCCTACAAGCGGTCTGTCATCGGCACCAACAAGGCGCGTGTCGCCGTGGAAGCCGCGGTCGAACTCGGCTGGAGCAAATACACGGGTGACTACGGCCGCTTCGTCGGCATGCACAGCTTCGGCGCCTCCGGCAAGATCGGCGACGTCTACAAGAAGTTCGGCATCACGACGGACGCGGTGATCGCCGCCGCGAAGGCCAGCCTTGCCGACGTCAAGGCCGGCTAAGCCACGTCGCTTTCGAGACTGGAGAAAGGGCCGGTGGAGCAATCCACCGGCCCTTTCTCTTGGAAGCCGTGCAGTTCAATCTGCCTGACGCGATTAAAAGGATTAAGCCTATGCTGACGATTAAGAGACTAAGCCTGACGGACGCGCACCTGCTGATCGCGGGCGCCACCGCGAAGGCCCAGGAAATCGGCGTGCCGATGTGCATGGCCGTGACGGATGAATCCGGCCAGCTGATTGCCTTTGACCGCATGGACGGCGGCAAGCTGACCAGCAGCATCATCGCCCAGGACAAGGCCTATACGGCGGCCGGCGCCAAGCGCACGACGGAAAGCTACGGCACCGCCAGCCAGCCCGGCAGCCCGGCCTATGGCATCAACTCGGCCATCGGCGGCCGGCTGATGGTCGTGGCCGGCGGCCTGCCCGTGATTGTCGACGGCGATGTCGTCGGTGCGATCGGCCTCAGCTCCGGCACGCCGGCACAGGATAGCGAATGCGCGCAGGCCGGTATCGATCATTGGATGCGCAACCGATAAGCGAAGACGGCCCCGGTCGGGCTTCAGCCCGGCCGGAATGCACACCAGTCTCGCGGCCCTGGTTCATTCAGGCGTCTGCGCTGCCGCCAGACAGGCCCCCTTCAGCGCCGCGACCACACCGGCCGAGAGATCACGCATGGCAGCAGGGTCGACGTCCTGCGCGCGGTAAACGCTATTGGCGGTCAGACGTCCGTCAAAAATGGTGATCGAGCAATTCGGGTAGCGCTGGGGCAGACCGGTTGCATAATCAAACCCCATCGGCTTCAGCACCGCGATGTCGTCATGAAAGGCGACGGCGCCCATATCTGAAATATTGAGGGCCACGGGCGCCGTCTGTGGCGTGCCGAAATTGCGCGGATAGTCATGATAATCCTGGAAGATGCGGCCGTCCTGCGTGCCGCTGCGAATATCCTCCTGGATAGACCGGGCGATATCGAAAATCGTCTGATCCATATCCGCGATCCGGGTGACGTGGCCGGTAATGGCGGAGAAGACGAGATCGACCGAAATATGCGGCTCCAGCCTGCGGCGCATGTCGATGGAGGCGCGCATCAGCATCTGCCGCGCCGGGCGGCCTGACAGATCGCGAATGGCGAGGCCGAAGGCCGCTGCCAGCAGGCAATGCAAGGAGACGCCATGATTGCGGGCTGCCGCCAGCATGGCCTGGGTCAACTCCGGCTCGATCGTCAGGGATTCCATCCGATAGCGCGACATTGCCGGCGCCTTTACCGGCTGCGGCAGACGCAGGAAATCTGCGTCCACAACCTGCGCCGCTGTCTTTGGCACCGCCGCCAGATTGAGCGCCGCGAGGCAATGCTCCACCGCCGCGTCGATTGTCTGAGGAAAGGCTTGCTCCTCGACAGGCGGAACCTCGCCACGCCGCACACAATCGCAGAAATGGATGAGCGACGAATGGATGGCGACAAGCGAGGTGGCATCCGTCACGGCATGGGAGGTGACGAGCAGGATATCGAATCCCGCCGCATCCGCCAGGACATAGGCGGCATAGACGCTGGCTGACAGATCGAGCGGACGGTTGATCAGTGCATCGTAAAGATCGCTCGGGCTTTGTGATGCGCGGTCGATCCAGGTCACGCCGGTCGGCTCATCCGCCAGCCGTTCGACGAAATGCCCCGCCGCGACGGCCGCCCGCAAAATGGGATAATGCGCCTCCAGCGCCGCCAGCGCCCTTTCGAACTCAGACTGCATGATGGCGCCCATCACGCCGCTATGGCTCACCACCTGCGTGCCGGTGCGGAGATAGATTGCCTCGGTCGGCGAGGGCTCGCGGAAATGCCGCGCCGGTAGGGGCGCCTCCAGCCGAGGCTCGACCAGGGATTGAGACAAGACAGGCCTCCGCACCGAAACGAAAGCCCTATCTGAACGGGTCAGCCCGCCTGGGTGTCAAGACGCATCAGGCGGTCACCCCTTGTTCAATCCGCCACCTCCGAACTGACCGGCTGCATCTTCTCGGCCAGACGCGGCAGCTTTCGCTGCTTTTTGGGGGCGAGCCAATGCGACAGGCCATCCAGATAGAGATAGATCACCGGCGTGGTGTAGAGCGTCAGCACCTGGCTGAGCAGCAGGCCGCCGACCATGGCGAAGCCCAGCGGCTTGCGGAGTTCCGACCCCGCTCCGCTTTCCAGCATCAGCGGCAGGCCGCTGAGCATGGCCGCCATCGTCGTCATCAGAATGGGCCGGAAGCGGAGAAGGCAGGCTTGCCGAATGGCCTCCAGCGGCTCCAGACCTTCACGCCTTTCGGCATGGATGGCGAAATCCACCATCATGATGCCGTTCTTCTTGACGATGCCGATGAGCAGGATGATGCCGATGAGCGCGATGACGGTCAGCTGATAGCCGAACAGCATCAGCATCAGCAGCGCGCCGACGCCGGCGGACGGCAGCGTCGAGAGAATGGTCAGCGGCAGGATGTAGCTCTCATACAGAATGCCGAGGATGATATAGACGGCGATGAGGGCTGCGGCGACCAGGATCGGTTCCGAACTCAAGGATGCCTGGAAGGCCTGGGCCGTGCCCTGGAAATTGCCCTGCACCGTATCCGGCACGCCGATCTGGCTTTTCATCCTGGCAACCTGACTGACGACGCTGCCGAGCGAGGCATTGCCTTTCAGGTTGAAGGAGATGGTGACGGACGGGAACTGGCTTTGATGGTTGACGGCCAGCGGCTGCACCGGCGCCGTCGTCTCGGACACGAAGGTTGACAAGGGAACCACAGCGCCAGTGCTGGACTTCACGTAGAGCTTGCCGAGCGTGCTGATCTTGCCGAACTCGTTCGGCCTGGCCTCCAGGATGATGTAATAGGCCTTGTTGCCGGTAAAATACTGCGCCACTTCGCGCTGGCCGAAAGCGTCATACAGAATGGCGTCGATCGCCGCCGGCTGAATGCCAAAGCGCGCCGCCTGCTCGCGGTCGATCACCATCGAAACCGTGGTGCCGCCATTCTCCTGATCCGAGGTCACGTCCTGCAGCTCCGGCAGCTTCTGCATCGCCGCCAGCACCTTCGGCGCCCAGTGGTTGAGCTCCGTCGAACTCGAATCCTGAAGCGTATATTGATACTGCGTCTTCGACAGGCGGGCGCCGACGCTGACATCCTGCGCCGGCTGCATGAAGAGGCGGATGCCCGTCAGGCTCGCCGTCGCGTGGTTGATCTGGTTGATGACCTGCGTGACAGTGTATTTGCGCTTATCCCAGGGTTTCAGCGAAATATACATGCGGCCGTCATTGGCCGCCTGGCCGCCGACGCCCGAGCCCACAGTCGCCGTGATCGACTGCACCGAGGCGTTTTTCAGCACGGTCGCGTTCAGCTGCTGCTGTAGCCGGGAAATCTGGCCAAAGGACGCATCCTGCGCCACTTCCGAAATACCGATGATGGTGCCGGTATCCTGAACCGGAAAGAAGCCTTTCGGGATCACGATATACAGAAAGACCGTCAGCGAGACGGTCGCGATCCAGACCATCAGGGTGATGAAGCGGAAGCGCAGCGCGACATCCAGCGTGCGGGCGTAGAAGCTGACCATGCCGTCGAACAGGCGCTCCACGAAATTATAGAGCTTGCCGTGTTTCTTGGTCTCCGGGCGCAAGAACCTTGATGCCATCATCGGCGTCAGCGTCAGCGAGACGATGGCAGAGATGACAATGGTGATGGAAACGGTGATGGCGAATTCGCGGAACAGCCGGCCGACGATGCCACCCATCAGCAGCAGCGGAATGAAGACCGCGATCAGCGACAGGCTGATGGAGAGGATGGTGAAGCCGATCTCGCCCGCGCCCTTCAGCGCCGCCTCGAAAGGCCCCATGCCCTCTTCCATATGCCGGACGATATTTTCCAGCATGACGATGGCGTCATCGACGACGAAGCCGACCGCAATGGTCAGCGCCATGAGCGAAAGATTGTCGAGGCTGAAACCCGCCGCATACATCACAGCCAGCGTGCCGACGAGGGCGACCGGAATGGTGATGCTGGGGATGATGGTCGCCCAGATGCTGCGCAGGAACAGGAAGATGACGGCGACCACAAGGCAGATGGACAGCATGAGCGTGAATTCGACGTCACTGACCGAGGCACGAATGGTCAGCGTGCGATCGGCCACCACATCCAGATGCACATTGGGCGGGAAATAGGCTTCAAGCGCCGGCAGCTTCGCCTTGATGCCATCGGCCGTGGAGATGACATTCGCACTCGGCAGCTTGAAGATGAGCAGCGTGACCGCGCGCTTTTTATTGACCCAGGCAGCAAGCTCGCGATTTTGCGGCCCGGCCACGGCCTGCCCGATATCCTTGATGCGGATGGCCGCGCCGTTCTTATAGCCGATGATGAGGTCGTTATACGGCGCGGCCGTCGTCATCTGGTCGTTATTGTAGATGGTGAAGGACCGGTTGGGACCGTCGACACTGCCCTTGGGGTCATCCACCGTCGCATCCGTCAGAACGGTGCGCACGTCCTCCATCGTCATGCCCATGGCGGCCAGACGCGCCGGGTCCACCTGCACGCGGATCGCGGGCGTCTGCTGGCCGCCGACGAGAACCTGACCGACACCGGGCAACTGGGACAGCTGCTGTTCGACGATATTCTCGGCGTAGTTATCGACTTCCGTGATCGGCGCCTGATCGGAATGCATGCCCAGGATCATGATCGGGCTGTCGGAGGGATTGATAGCGCGGAAGGTCGGCGGACTCGGCATATCCGCCGGCAGAGACCCCTGCGCGGCATTCATCGCTTCCAGCAGCAGCGTCTCGGCATTGCCCAGGTTGGTGCTGAGATCGAACTGTAGCGTGATCTGCGTGCTGCCATAGGTGCTGGTGGAGGTCATCTGCGACAGGCCGGGCAGCATCTGCCCGAACTCCGTCTCCAGCGGCGTCGCGACCGTGGACGCCATGGTGGCGGCACTCGCGCCCGGATAGGTGGCGCTGACCGTCAGCGTCGGGAAGGTCACGTTCGGCAGGGGAGCCACCGGCAGCAGCGGATAGGCGGCCAGACCGACCAGAAAGATGGCGGCCGCCACAAGCGAGGTCGCGATCGGGCGGCGGATGAAGGGGGTCGAAATACTCATCTAAGGTCGGGAGCCTCCAGCGGAGATGCGGGGCAGCACAAAGGCCGCGCGAACGGGGATGCGAGGCACCCGCTAGCCGGAGGAGCCGTCGTCATCGGTGGCGCCGGAGGCTTCCACCTTGGCGGCATCGACAGTCTTGCCTTGGACTTTGGTACCCGGGGACAGGCGCGACTGGCCGGAAACCACCACGTCATCCCCCGCCGACACGCCTTTGGAAATCACGCTGGTGCCGCTGTCCTGGTAGGAGACGGTGACGGGCGTCTGGGCGACGGAATTGTCCGGCTTGACCAGAAAGACGAAAAGCCCGTCTGGCCCGTGCTGCACGGCGATAGACGGGACCGTCACCGCATTCGGCAAAGTCTTGACCTGCAAACGCGTATTGACGAACTGACCGGGCCAGAGATGGTCGTCGTCATTCGCGAAGCGTGCCTTGAGGGCGATCGTACCGGTGGCCATGGCGATGGTATTGTCGGGCGTCAGCAGCGTGCCGGTGGCGATGGGCGCCCCGGAATCCTTATCCGTCACCAGCACCGCCAGCGGGCCTTTGGCCCGCGCGTCCTGCACCTGCGGCAGTTGATCCTCCGGCAGGGTAAACACGACCGCGATGGGCTTGTCCTGGGTCACGGTCAAAATCGGGCTGGTGCCATTGGCCTGCACGAGATTGCCGACATCGATCTGATAGAGGCCGACGCGACCGTCGAAGGGCGCGCGGATGGTGGCATAGCCGAGATTGATCTTGGCGGTTTCGATCATGGCGTTATCCGCCTGGATCACCGCCTGATCCTTGCCGACGACCGCGCGCTGGTCATCCACCTGCTGAACCGGGGCGTAGCTGCTTTTCGCCAGTTTGGTATAGCGGTCCAGGTCAAGCTGCGCGCTTTGCAGGGAAGCAAGATCTTCCGCCCGCTGCGCGAGCGCCTGATCGAGTGACGCCTGATAGGGCGAAGGATCGATGCGGGCGATGATATCGCCTTTCTTGACCTCCGCGCCTTCCTTGGCCGGCAGATCGATCAGAACACCGTTGACCTGCGCCTTGATCGAAACCGTATTATAGGCCTGCACGTTGCCGAGACCGTCGAAATAGACAGGCACATCCTTGGCCAAGGCCTTGGTCACCGTCACGGGAACGGGTGCGGGCGTTGCCGCATGGGCCGGGGCAAAAACCATTCCGTCGACCAAAGCCAAAGACGCGGCGAAGACGATCCAATGTTTACTGGTAAAGCGGGCCTGCCCGTTCATATCGTCTCCACCTCGTCATGCGCTTGGCTGCGCTGTTACAGCCATATCTAGAGGCTTCGCGAGGGCTTGACGCTTGGTATCTCAGCTTCGTGAGAGGCTGTTGCAATCCGTCACAGAACGAAACCTTCCGCAGTGCGGCGTTCGCGTCCTGTCTCCGCTTTGATTGCGAAGTTTATCTGGCAGGTAACGGGAATTTTCGTCTCAACGCACTCAGGCGCCGAGCTGTATGGCCGCTGTCAGGCGTGGCTGGCGCTCAAGGCCTCGCGCAGCATCGCGAGCAGATGGCGCGGCAGATAGGGCTTGCCCAAGAAACGATATCCGAGTTCCGGATCCCAGACCCGGGCTATGACGTCAGGGCGGCCGGACGCGATGATGACGGGCAACTGCGGATAGTGGATACGCGCTTGCGCCGCCACTTCCGCCCCATCGGCCTGGCCGGGCATGTGAAAGTCAGTGACCAAAGCCTCGATCGGCTGGGGCTGCTGATCCATCAGCGCGACGGCCTCATCACCGCTCGCCACCTGAATCACCTCGAATCCGCCATCAGCCAGGCTTTCAGCCATGATTTCGCGGATCAGCGGTTCGTCTTCGACCAGCAGGATAGCCACCCTATATCCCCAACAGGCAGTTACATTCCGTATATTTGCCCGGTGCTGCGCCTTTACATGGTCTCCTGGCCACACAAGATCGCGTGGCCGCTGCGCGTGTCGTTGCGATGCAGCATCGTCAGGGAGAAAATATCCAGCACACTGACCATGCCGGGAGATTTTCCTTCTGTGGCAACGCCCCTTCTTGCCATAACGGCTGAGAATCGACGGTAAAATCGCCCGCGACATCCGCCGATGACAGATTGGCGAGCAGCGTCAGACGGCCAGCCGGGGTCACCGGCCAAGTCACCTCCACCGCCCCTTTGCCCAGCATCCGTGCTTTTCCGCCATGGCGAATCCCGGCGAGAAGCGGGACCAGCTTTTCCCGCCGGATAGTCAGAATGCGCCGATACCAGTCCTGCACCGCCGGATCGATCGCATCCCAGCGCAGCTTGGAGGCGATGAAGGTGGTCTCGGCCAGAGGGTCAGGGATTTTCTCTCGCGTCTCAGGGTCACTGAAAGCCGGGAAGCGGGCGAATTCCTCCCGCCGGCCGTCCCGCACCTTCTCGGCCAGTTCGCCCTCGAAATCGGCGAAGAACAGGAATGGCGATGTGGCACCCAGTTCCTCGCCCATAAAGAGCATCGGCACCTGCGGCAGCAGCAGATAGACGGCCGAGACCGCGCGCACGGCTTCGGGCGCTGCAATCTGCGTCAGGCGCTCGCCCATGGCGCGATTGCCGATCTGGTCGTGATTCTGCGCGAAGGCCACGAAAGCGGAGGGCGGCAGATGGGCACAGGGCTCGCCCCTGGCCTTGCCGCTATAGTCCATCGCTTCGCCCTGAAAGGCGAAGCCTTCCGCCAGCGCCCGGCCGAGCAGGTCCGGCTGATGCGCGTATGGCGCGTAATAGGCGACATCCTCGCCCGTGGCGGCCACATGCAGGACATGGTGGACGTCGTCATTCCACTGGGCCGAGTAGTCCTTGGGCGTGCCGCCGGCGTCCCGCATCAGATAGCTGGCGCGGTTATCCTCATTCTCCAGCACCAGATGCAGCGGCCGGTCCGTCACCCGCGCACGCAGCGTCTCGGCCAGTTCCAGCAGCAGATGCTTGGGACCGTCATCCTGAATGGCATGGACGGCATCGAAGCGCAGCCCGTCGAGATGGAACTCCTCGATCCAGTAAAGCGCGTTATGGATGAAGAAGTCCCTGACCGGGCGGCTGTCCGCGCCATCGACATTCACGCCCGCGCCCCAGGGGCTTTTATGGCGATCCGTGAAGAATTGCGGCGCGTAGACGGGCAGGTAATTCCCGTCCGGGCCGAAGTGATTGTAGACGACATCCAGCATGACGCCGATGCCCCGCGCATGCGCGGCATCCACCAGCGCCTTGAAGTCTTCCGGCCGGCCATAGCTGCTGTCGGGTGCGAAGGGCAGTACGCCGTCATAGCCCCAGTTGCGCTGTCCCGGAAAATCCGCGACCGGCATGATTTCGATGACCGTGACGCCAAGATCGGCCAGATGATCGAGCTTGGCGATGGCCGCGCGGAAGCTGCCTTCCGGCGTGAAGGTGCCGATATGCAGCTCGTAGATGACAGCCTCGGCCCAGGCCCGCCCGCGCCAGCCATGATCCTGCCAGTCATAGGCCTTGGGGTCGACGACTTCGCTCGGGCCATGGACATCCTGCGGCTGGAAGCGGGAGGCCGGATCCGGCACGCGCAGCCCGTCTTTCACGACATACTGATAAAGCGAACCGGCATGGGCCTCGGGCATCCGCTTCTCATGCCAACCGCCCTCGCCCGCCACCATCGGCACCGGATCCCGTCCATCCAGAGCAATCGCGACCTGTGCTTCACCGGGCGCCCAGAGACGGAACAGGACAGCATCGCCCTGCAAGCTTGCCCCGAAGGGCAAGTCATGGACCCGGCTCGTCATGCGGCATCGACCTCGCTATTGGGATGGCCGAAGGCAAGCACGGAGCGGCCGGTGACGGTATAGACGTCGCCGGTCTTCGAGACCACGTCTTCGATATCCGGGCGATTGGTATCAACAATCAGCGTCCACTCATCGCCGCCCGCGCATTCCGGCAGGGTGAAGTTGACGCCATCAGCCGCCGCGTTGAAGACGAGCAGAATGGTGGCGTCGCCGCCGCGCTTGCGAATGCCGCTGGGCTGCGCGCGCCCGTCGATCAGCATGCCGAAGCAGCGCATGCCTTCGTCACCCCATTGGCCGTCTTCCATCTCCGCGCCTGAGGCATTGATCCAGGTGACGTCCTTGACGCCCAGTTCCTCGTTGAACACGCCTCTGAGGAAGCGGTTGCGGCGCAGGATGGCGTAATTGTGCCTGAGCGTCGTCAGCTTGCGCACGAAGGCGATAAGCGACTGGCCCTTCTCCTCGATCTGCCAGTTCAGCCAGCTGATCTCGCTATCCTGGCAATAGGCGTTGTTATTGCCCTGCTGCGTGCGGCCGAATTCGTCACCCGCCAGCAGCATCGGCGTGCCTTGCGACAGCAGCAGCGTCGTCAGCATATTGCGGATCTGGCGCTCGCGCAGCGCGTTGATTTCCGCGTCATCCGTGGGGCCTTCGGCGCCGCAATTCCAGGACCGGTTGTCGGAACTGCCGTCGCGACCGTCCTCGCCATTCGCCTCGTTATGTTTCTCATTATAGGTGACGATATCGTTGAGCGTGAAACCGTCATGGGCGGTGATGAAATTCACCGACGCGAAGGGACGGCGGCCGTCACGGTCATAGATATCGCCGGAAGCGCAAAGGCGCGGCACGATGGCGGCGGCCGATGCCTCCCCTTTCCAGAAGTCGCGCGAAATATCGCGGAACTTGTCGTTCCACTCGGCCCAGCCGGGCGGAAAGCCGCCGACCTGATAGCCGCCGGGACCGCAATCCCAGGGCTCCGCGATCAGTTTCACGCTTTGCAGCAGCGGGTCTTGCCCGCAGGCTTTCAGGAAGCCCGACTGCTCATCGAAACCATGCGGTTCACGCGCCAGGATGGTGCCGAGGTCGAAGCGGAATCCATCGACATGCGTCTCTCCCGCCCAGTAGCGCAGGCTGTCCGTCACCAGCTGGATAACACGCGGATGGCTGAGATTGACGGTATTACCGGTGCCGGTGTCGTTGATATAGTAACGCTTCTGGTCGGGCAGCAGCCGGTAATAGCTGGCATTGTCGATGCCCTTGAAGGACAAGGTCGGCCCGAGTTCATTGCCCTCGGCGGTATGGTTGTAGACGACGTCGAGAATGACTTCGAGCCCGGCATCATGCAGGCTCGCCACCATTTCTTTGAACTCACGCAGAGACTGTTCGCGCTCGGAGGCATAGCGCGGATCGGGCGCGAAGAAGCCGATGGTGTTGTAGCCCCAATAATTGGTGAGGCCCTTTTCCAGCAACTGACTGTCGTTGATGAAGCTATGAATGGGCAGCAGTTCCACCGATGTCACGCCCAGGCTGCGGATATAGTCGGTCACGGATTTATGGCCGAGACCGGCATAGGTACCACGCTGCTTTTCCGGCACGTCCGGATGCAGCTTGGTGAAGCCCTTGACGTGAGTCTCATACAGAATCGTGTGATCCCAGGCCACGGGATGGCGATTGGGCTCTCCCTTCCAGTCGAAGCCTGGGTCCACAACCACACATTTCGGCATGAAGGGCGCGCTGTCGCGCTCGTCGAAGGTTGTGTCGTCTCCGCTTTCCATCTGATAGCCGAAGATCGCCGGATTCCAGGTCAGGTCACCGGTATGGGCGCGGGCGTACGGGTCCAGCAGCAGCTTGTTCGGATTGAAGCGATGGCCTTCTTCCGGCGCGTAAGGCCCATGCACGCGATAGCCGTAGACCTGGCCCGGCCCGATGCCGCCGATCCAGCCGTGGAAGATCTGGTCTGTATATTCCGGGAGTTCGATCCGCTCGATCTCCTCGCTGCCGTCGGCGGTGAACAGGCAGACTTCCACTTTGGTGGCATGAGCCGAGAAGAGCGCGAAATTGACGCCCTCCCCGTCCCAGGTCGCGCCACGGGGATGCGGCAATCCTTCACGAAGGCGCAGGTTCAGACTCTCGGCCAAGGGGGCGCTCCATCCGGCGGGTGCAATGACAGGCCGTAGATGGGATGCAAGCGGTCGAAACCAAGGATCAGCGGAAGGCTTAAACTAAAAGTTCCTGAGCCCTCGTCTCGCACTCTTGCGTCATCGACCGTCAGGCCGCCACAGCCCGGCGTGCCGCGCCGAAGATCGACAGCGCCAGCACGCCCACGACCAGCAAGGCGGTGCTGAGCGACGTCGCGCCCGCGACGAAGCCGATGATGGCGGGGCCGCACAGCATGCCGGCATAGCCGACCGCGCTGATGACGGGGATGGAGATGCTGGCCGGCACGCCAGGCACGCGCGCCGCTGCGCTGAACAGCAGCGGCACGATATTGGCGGCACCAATGCCGACCAGGGCAAAGCCCAGAAGAGCCGCCGGTCCCGGCAGCCAAACGGCAGCGCCCCATCCCGCCGCCGCGATCAAGGCGCTGATGCGCAGCAGGCGCACGGTGCCGAAATGCCGCGTGAGCCAGTCGCCGGACAACCTGCCGCCAGCCATGGTGACGGAAAAGGACGCATAGCCGAGCCCGCCATAGGCCGCCGGCAAGCCCTTGCCGTGCAGGAACAACGCGCTCCAGTCGAGCGCAGCGCCTTCACCCAGAAAGCCCGCGAAACACAGCGCGCCGATCAGAATCACCAGAGGATGCAGCGCCCGGCCGGCGCGGGACGCGCCCGGAACCGGCTCCGCCGCTGGCGCTTCCTGGCCCGGCAGCAGGCTCGGCAAGCGCCACAGCGCCACGCACAGCACCAGGACTGCGGTCAGCAGCGCGCCGATGCTGACCGCCAGACCGGCGCCGAGCAGTAGCGTCAGGCCCAGCGAGCCAGCCAGACCGCCAAGGCTGAACATGCCGTGAAAACCGGACATCATCGGCCTGGCGCTGAGCCGCTCCACCTCCACGGCCTGGGTGTTCATGGCGGCATCGACGGCGCCGATACCGAAGCCGAAGACGATCAGGGCCGCGGCCAGCAGCGGCGGGTCGGACAGCCAGCCGAGCAGCGGCATCGCGACCGTCAACAGCAGCGCACCGACCAGCAGCACGCGGCGCGAGCCGTGGCGTCCCAATCCCCAGGATATGACGGGCATGACGGCAACGGCACCGACGCCGAGCCCGAGCAGGACCAGGCCGAAGGTCGCCGTGTTCAGGCCTGTCCGCGCCTTGGCATAGGGCACCATCGGCGCCCAGGCGGCATTGGCGAGGCCGGCCAGAAAAAAGAACAGCCGCGTGGATATCCGCGCGGCTGCAAGCTTCGGTTCCGTCACCTTGTCCAAGCGGGTTTCCTTCGGCCGGTCCCGCTCAAGGCGACGGCATCGTCAAAAAGAGCCGCCGCCTCTTGCGAGGCGACGGCGTCTGCATGGTCAGGACTGCTGGCGGCGCAGGAAGGCCGGGATTTCCAGCCCACCCATCTCATCAGCGGCGGCCGGGCGGCTCGGGCGCGCGGCCGGGGCATCCGGGCGCGGCTCGGCGGCGGCAGCCGGTTCCATACGCTCGACCTGGGCCGGCGCGGCGGAGGCCGCCGGGGCGGACTGCGTCCGCTTGCCGATGGCGCCGGTCACGCGGTTGAACAGGCTGGTGCCGACGGACGGCGACGGAGCCGGGGCTTCGCTCTGCCGGGAGACCGGCTCGGCGAAGAGGCTGCGGGTGCTGGCCGGGCGCTGCGGCAGGCCGGCCGGGGAGCGCAGAGCCGGGGCGGCGGAGGGCAGCGGCGCGGCAGGCGTCAGGTTCGGCATCATCCCACCCTGCGGCTGAGCCGCCGGGGTCACGTTCTGCGCCGGGCTCCATTGCGGGGTCGAGGGCGTGAAGGACGGCGTGAAGCCGACGGCCGGCGGCATGCCGGTGGTGCCGGTCGCCTGCAACGGCATCTCGGCCGGGGCCGAGACCTGGGCCGGCTGGGTGATGCGGTCGTTGCTGGCGGCGAGTTCCAGCTTCGGGCGGTATTCGATGGCAGCGGAATCGATGCCCGTCGCGACGACGCTGACGCGGATGCGGCCGTTGAGCGTGCTGTCGATCGCCGAACCGAAGATGATGTTGGCTTCCTCGTCCACTTCCTCACGGATGCGGTTGGCCGCCTGATCGACCTCGAACAGCGTCATGTCGTCGCCGCCGGTGATGTTGATCAGCAGGCCGCGCGCGCCGGCCATATTGGTGTCTTCCAGCAGCGGGTTGCTGATGGCGGCTTCCGCCGCGCGGACCGAACGGCCCTCGCCTTCGGCTTCGCCCGTTCCCATCATCGCCTTGCCCATTTCGGACATGACGGTGCGGATATCGGCGAAATCGAGGTTCACGAGGCCCGGAACGACCATAAGGTCGGTGACGCCGCGCACGCCCATGTAGAGGACGTTGTCGGCCATCTGGAAGGCTTCCTTCCAGCTGGTGTGCTCATTGGCGATCCGGAACAGGTTCTGGTTCGGGATGATGATGAGCGTATCGACATATTGCTGTAGCTCGGCGATGCCGGCCTCGGCCGAACGCGCGCGCTTGATGCCTTCGAAGGAGAAGGGCTTGGTCACGACGCCGACGGTCAGGATGTCATGCTTGCGGGCAAGACGGGCGATGACCGGCGCCGCACCCGTACCGGTGCCACCGCCCATGCCGGCGGTGATGAAGACCATGTGAACGCCTTCCAGATGGCGCTCGAGGTCCGCTTCCGCTTCCTCAGCCGACAGACGGCCGACTTCCGGCTTGCCGCCGGCGCCATTGCCCTGGGTGATGGTCGGCCCGAGCTGAATGCGGCGGTCGGCGCGGCTGCGCATGAGCTGCTGCGCATCGGTATTGGCGACGATGAATTCAACGCCCGGAAGATTGAGCGCGATCATGTTGTCGACGGCATTGGTGCCGCCGCCGCCCACGCCGATGACGCAGATCTTCGGCGTGAAATCGGAGTGGGTCTGCTGCGGAACGGTGAGGTTCAGCGTCATGGGCGGTCTCCTTGGAAAAACTTGCCCGGCAGAGGTTGTCCGTCCGGCGCGACAGGAATGGAAAGGAACGCGGTGAAAGCAACGCGGCCGTGCTGCGGCATCAGACGCGCTCCTTAAGGAAAGAGATCAGGCGTTTGAGCGGACCGCCCACACGCTTCGTCTCGAGGTCGATGTCCTGCATCGAACGACCTTCGCCCGAGGCCCAGGCGAGCAGACCCGCGCCGGTGGCGAAAGCGGGACCGGAGGCGGCATCGGGCAGGCCCCGCAATCCGACGGGACGGCCAAGACGCACCTGCTTGCCCAGGATATGGGCCGCCAGCTCACGGGCACCCGCAAGCTGGCAAGCCCCGCCGGTCAGCACGACGCGTGCTCCGGCGACGCGGGACAGGCCGGAATTCTCCAGCCGATCCTTCACGATCTCAAAAATCTCTTCCAGGCGCGGGCGGATGATGCTGACCACCATGCTGCGCGGCACCTTGGCGATCTGATGTTCTTCCTCGCCCACCAGGGGCACGGGCAGCATCTCGCGCTCGTCATCCGGGCTCGCCTGGCAGGATCCGTAGAGCGTCTTCAGCCGCTCGGCATGGGCGACCGGGGTGGAGAGCAGGCGCGCGATGTCATTGGTGACATGACTGCCGCCGACCAGCGTGCTGGCCGTGTGCAGCAACTGCCCTTCCGCGAAGACGGCGAAGCTGGTGGAACCGCCGCCCATATCGATGACCGTCGTGCCTAGTTCGCGCTCATCCTCCACCAGCGTCGCGAGACCGGCGGCGAAGGGCGCGGAGACGATTTCCGCAATCTCCAGATCGCAGCGGTTGAGGCAGGTATGGAGGTTGCGCAGCGCCGAAGAGACGGCGTCGATCACATGCAGCCGCGCCGTCAGCGTTTCGCAATGCAGGCCGCGCGGGTCTTCGACGCGCATGGTCTCATCAACGGAAAAGGACAGCGGCAGAATATGGATCGTGTCGCGCCCTTCGGATTCGGCGCGATGCCGGCCTTCCAGCACCACGCTGCGAATCTCGTCCTCGCCGATGACACGGCCGCCCACGGGCCACTGCACATTGAACAGCCGGCTTTCCGGCTGGCCGCAGCCGAGATTGACGGTGACGGAGCGCAGCCGCGTATCGGCCATATCCTCGGCCTGGCCCACAGCGGCCCGGATGGCGCGCTCGGCCTCGTCCAGATCGGTAATGGCGCCGTGGCGGATGCCGCGGCCCTTTTGCCAGCCAAAGCCCAGGATGCGGCGAGTGCCGTCCGGCTCCGCCTTGCCGATCATGCAGGTGATCTTGGTGGAGCCGATATCGAGCGCGCCGAACACGCCCGTGCGCAGCATGCGCGCGCGGGGCGGCAGTTCGCTGGATACCGGCGGCAGAGAGCGGCGTGCCATGTCGTTCACGGACCTCACTCCCTCAAGAATGCTTGTTGGTGTTGCCGGCATCATTGCCGGACTTGGACTTGTCCTTGCCCGACGCGCTGGTATCCGGCGCGGGTTCGGGGCGGACGGTGACGCGGTCAGGCAAGCGCAGGTCGACGACCTTCACCGGTCGGTCGAGCAGTTGCATGCGCGTCTGTAGCGCTTGCAGGCGGCCGAGTGCGGCATCCTGGTCCTCGCCCGGCAGCATGACGGTGGCGCCGGATTTGAGAACGAGATTCCAGCGTTCCTGACCGACGCGCACGGCGCCGACGAGACGCGAACGGATGTCGGGATATGGCTTCATCTCGTCGAACAATTCGGTGGTGGCCTCGGGCGCGCCTGGCCCCACGACCAACGGCAGGTCGAGTTCCTGCGAGGCGCGGCCGACATCCTGCTCGCCCATCGTCTCGCCGTTGCGGTCGATCAGGCGGAAAGTCCCGTGGTCCTGCCAGACGGCATAAGGCGCGCGCTCGATCAATCGCACGACCAGGGTGTCGGGCAGACGGCGTTCCACCACCGCATCGGCCACCCAGCCGAGCGACAGCAGCCGGCTGCGCGCGTCATTGAGCGAGAAGCCGAGAATGGGCTGGCCTATCATCACGCCCAGCGCATGGCGCAGCAGCGGCTCGGGCGTATTCTCCCGCCCGTCGATGACGATGTTGCGGACATTGAGGCCCATGACGGAGCCGATGCCGCCCAGAACCGAACGCACGCCGCTCAGCGATCCACCGCTATCCGCACTGCGCAGCATGAGACTGGCCACAAAGATGACGACGATGATGCCACCGGCGCCGATGGCCGGCCGCGTCATGCGGCGCAGGCGGCGCATCAGCATGTCGCGCTGGCTGGGACGATCGACGACGCTGGCGCTGGCCATCATGCGCGCATGGGCCAGACGGCCCTGGTCTTCGACGATGGGGGGGCGTTTGGCTAAGCGCGGCATTGCGCGGCCTCCACCATCCAGGCGCAGAGTGCGGGGAAGCTGATGCCGATATGCGCCGCCTGTTCCGGCAGCAGCGAGGTCGGCGTCAGGCCCGGCTGCGTATTCACTTCCAGCAGCACGAGGCGGCCGGGCGCACCCGCCGTATCGTCATAGCGGAAGTCCGAGCGGGAGGCGCCGGCGCAGCCCAGCGCCTGATGCGCGCGCAAAGCGACGTCCATCGCCTGTTCGGTGATCGTCTCCGGCACCTGAGCCGGAATGACATGGAAGGAGCCGCCTTCGGCATATTTCGATTCATAGTCGTAGAAGGCGTGGCTGGCCTTGATTTCCGTCACGGCCAGCGCGCGGTCGCCCATGACGGCCACCGTCAGCTCGCGGCCGGGGATGAATTCCTCAACCATGGCGGTGGTGCCGAAGTTCCAGCCGCGTGCGATTTCCGCGCGCCGGTTGTCGCCCTGCTGCAAAATATAGACGCCGACGGACGAGCCTTCGCGCTGCGGCTTCACCACATAGGGGCGCGGCATCGGATCGGCTTCCGCTAGATCGGCGATATCGACGACCTTGTGATGGGCAACCGGCAGACCGGCGGCGGCGAACAGCGCCTTGGCCGCGATCTTGTCCATGGCGATGGCGGAAGGCCGCACGCCGGAATGGGTATAGGGAATGCCCAGCCAGTCGAGCACGCCCTGGATGGCGCCGTCCTCGCCGAACCGGCCATGCAGCGCATTGAAGACGGCATCGGGCTTCGGGTCCAACGCGGCCAGCACCTGGCGCAGATCGGCGCCGACTTCCACCGGCACGACATCATAGCCCGCTTCGCGCAGAGCGACGATGACCTGCTTGCCGGAGGCGAGGCTGACCTCGCGCTCGGTGGAAATGCCGCCATACAGAACCGCAACGCGCTTCATGCCACCACCGCCACACGCGGGAGATTTTGTCCGATGCGCTTGATCTCCCAGGCCAGGCTGACGCCGGTCGCTTCCATCACGCGGCGGCGCACTTCTTCGCCCAGGCCTTCCAGATCGGCCGCCGTAGCGCCGCCGGTATTGAGCAGGAAATTGCAGTGCAATTCACTGACCTGCGCGCCACCACGGACGAGCCCCCGGCAGCCGGCGGCGTCGATCAGCTCCCAGGCCTTTTGGCCGGGCGGATTGGCGAAGGTCGAGCCGCCGGTGCGCGCCCGCACCGGCTGGGTCTTGGTGCGGCTGTCCCGGATTTCGGCCATGCGGGCGGCGATCAGGGTCTGGTCGCCCGGCATCGCGCGCAGACGCGCGCGCGTCACCACCCCACCCGGCGGCAATTGTGAATGCCGGTAGGACAGATGCAGATCTTCGGCGGACAGACGCAGTTCCTCGCCCTGGCGCGTGACGATCTCCACCCAGTCCAGGCAGGCCTTGATGTCGCTGCCATAGGCGCCGGCATTCATGGCGACCGCGCCGCCGATGCTGCCCGGAATGCCGGACAGGAATTCGAGACCCGCAAGACCGGCCGCCGCCGCATGTTCGGCAACCGTCGCGTCCAGCGCGGCCGCACCACAGACGATGCCGTCCGCCTCGACCGTCACGGCGGAGAAGCCGCGCGCGAGGCGGATGACGACGCCGGCAATGCCGCCGTCACGGATGATGAGATTGGAGGCGGCACCGACAACCGTCAGAGCCACATCTTCCGGCAGAGCCGCCAGGAATTGCGCCAGATCGCGCGCATCTGCCGGCTTCACCAGATATTCGGCCGGACCGCCGACGCGGAACCAGGTCAGCGCGCCGAGATCGGCCTGCGCTTCGACGCGGCCCTTCAGCGGCGGCAGGACGAAGGCCCCGGTTGCGATGGCGTTCATGGCGGCTGTCATACAGCCGCCGCCCCGGCACGGCGGCCGGGCTGCGCTTGCTGGTTCTGCAAGGCCTGCAACTGCGCCGGCAAGGCATTGGCCCAGGCGGTGATATTGCCCGCGCCGAGGCAGACGACGATATCGCCGGACTGCGCCATGGCATGAACCATCTCGGCCAGATGATCGGGCGAGGGCAGCGGCACCACGCTGCGATGGCCACGGGCGCGCAGCCCATCCACCAGCGCGTCACGGTCGATACCGGCAATCGGCGCCTCGCCGGCCGCATAGACATCGGCGACGATGACCGTGCCGGCGTCGTTCATGCAGGCACAGAATTCCTCGAACAGGGATTGCAGGCGCGTGAAGCGATGCGGCTGCACGACGGCGATGACATTGCGCCCACCGGCCTGGCGCGCCGCCTTCAGCACCGCCGCGATTTCGACCGGGTGATGGCCGTAATCGTCGATGATGGTGATGCCGCCCGTCTCACCGGTTTTGGTGAAGCGGCGCTTCACGCCCCGGAAAGCGGCCAGCGACTGGCGAAGAGCGGTTTCACCGATTTCCATCTCCACACCCACCGCGATGGCGGCCAGCGCGTTGGAGACATTGTGCTGACCCAGCATGGGCAGGCGGAACGGCCCCATGCGGCGCTGGCGGTTGCGCAGACGATCGGTGATGACGACCTCGAAATTGGCGCCGCCCTTATCCATGACCAGGCGTTCCGCGCGCACATCGGCCTGCGGGCTGAAGCCGTAGGTGATGATGCGATGGTCCGACAGGCGCGGGATCATCTGCTGCACGGCCGGATGATCGACGCAGAGAATCGCGAAACCATAGAAGGGAATATTGCCGACGAACTGGCGGTAGCCCGCCTCCATCGCTTCCTGATTGCCCCAGTGATCGAGATGCTCGGGGTCCATATTGGTGACGACCGAGATGACGGCGGGCAGACGCAGGAAGCTACCGTCGCTTTCATCGGCCTCGACCACCATCCAGTCGCCGGAGCCCAAGCGGGTATTGGTGCCATAGGCATTGATGATGCCGCCGTTAATGACAGTGGGGTCCAGCCCCGCGCCTTCCAGCACGGCCGCGATCAGGCTCGTTGTCGTCGTCTTGCCGTGGGTGCCGCCGATGGCAACGGACCAGCGGAGCCGCATCAGCTCGGCCAGCATTTCGGCGCGGCGTACGACGGGAATGAGCTTGGCGCGCGCCGCCTGCACTTCCGGATTGTCCGCCTTAACGGCAGTTGACACGACAACAACCTGCGCCTTGCGTAGGTTCTTTTCGTCATGGCCGATGGAGACCTCGATCCCCTCGCCGCGCAGCCGCTTTACATTGGCGGATTCCGCAATGTCGCTGCCCTGCACGGAATAGCCGAGATTATGCAGCACCTCGGCGATGCCGGACATGCCGATACCACCGATGCCGACGAAATGGATGGTTCCGATCGTAAGCGGAAGCGCCCTCATGACTGCGTCTCCCGCACCATAGACTGTTCAACCAGATCCGCGAGCAGCGCCACGGCATCCGCCCGCGCGATGCTGCGCGCGGCCGATGACGCGGCGGCCAGCGCCGCCGGATCACTCAAAAGCGCCGTCAACCGCGCAGCGACGGCTTCCACCGTGAAACGCGACTGCGGCAGAACCCAAGCGGCACCCGCCGTCTCCAGAATGGCCGCATTGGCCGACTGATGATCGTCGATGGCCGAGGGCAGCGGCACCAGCAGGCTGGGGCGGCCGGCGACCGTGAGCTCGGCGGTGGTGGAAGCGCCTGCACGGGCGATCACCAGATGTGCTGAAGCCAGCCGCTGCGCCATATCCGCAAAGAAGGGCGCGACCTCGGCCGTGATGCCGGCGGCGTCATAGGCCGCCCGCACGCGCGCGCCGTCTTCCTGCCGCGCCTGCTGCACGACGCGCAGACGCGACCGCAGATCCGCCGGCAAAGCGATGACCGCCTGCGGCACGATATCGCTCAAGACCTTCGCGCCCAGCGATCCGCCGGTGACGAGAAGGTTGATCGGTCCATCGGCGACCGGCGCCTCATACGGCATGTCGGCCAAAGCCATGATCGCGGGACGCACCGGATTGCCGGTGACGACCGTGCGCACACCGGCCGGCACGCGCGTGGTGCCGGTCGCACTCAGCGCCAGAACGGAAACGCGTTTCGCAAGGCTGCGATTGGCGCGGCCCAGGACGGCATTCTGCTCGTGCAGGATGATCGGCGTCTTCTGACCGCTGAGCTTGGCCGCGACGATCGGCGGGACACAGGGATAGCCACCGAAACCGACGATGGCCCCGGGCCGCAGCGCGCGGAGGAGTTTGGCGGCGACAAGCGAACCGGCGGCAAGCGCCGCGGTCGCCTTGACGCCTTTGACGATGCCGCGACCGGCAATGCCGGCACCGGGCAGAACATGACGGTCACCGCTCGCGAAAGCCTCAGACCCGCGACCGGCCGAGCGGCCGTCCGTCATCAGAACCGGGCGATAGCCGCGCCCGGCCAGCGCATGGGCCAGGGCTTCGGCCGGGAAGAAATGGCCGCCGGTACCGCCGGCGGCGATCACCACAGGGATCACGCGCGGACCTCTCATACCCGCTCTCCCGTGACACGGCGGCGCGTCAGCGCCAGCAGCATGCCCATTTCGAGCGCGACGGACAGCGCGGAAGAACCGCCGTAGGAGATGAAGGGCAGCGTCATGCCCTTGGTCGGGATCAGTTCCAGCGAGGAAGCCATATTGATGAAAGCCTGGAGGCCGAAGCTCATGAGAATGCCGGCAGCGGCCAGCAGCACGAATTGGTCATTCTCCGCGACCAGACGCAGCAGGCCGCGCAGCACGATGGCCGCGAAAATGAACAGGATCAGCAGGCAGACGACGAGGCCGAACTCCTCGCCCGCGACAGCAAAGACGAAGTCGGCATGGGCATCCGGCAGGATGTCCTTGACCATGCCCTCGCCCGGGCCACGGCCGAGCAGGCCGCCATTGCCGAAAGCCTCCAGCGCCGTCAGCGCCTGATAGGCGGTCTGCTGCGTCGGATGCAGGAAACGCTCCACGCGAATATGCACATGCGGCATCAGGAAGAAGGCGGCGATGAAGCTGACCACCAGCATCGCAGCAGCCGCGAGGACAAGCCCGACATTGAGCCCGTCCAGGAAGAGCTGTGCCAGGAAAACGATGCTGACCACGGCCAGCATGCCGATATCGGGCTGGGACTTCAGCAGCAGCGCGATGACCGCATAAAGCCCGACCGCCAGAAGACGGCCGGGAAATTTCTCCGTCTTGCGGGCTTCGACCAGCAGGCCCGCCGTCATGACCGCGAAGAAGGGTTTCAGAAATTCGCTCGGCTGTAGCGACAGGAATGGAATATTGATCCAGCGCCGTGCGCCCTTGATTTCGGTCCCGTGCACCAGCGTGAAAGCCGTGAGCAAAACGGCGATGAGCGTGCCGATCAGCGCCAGCCAGCGGATGCCCTTGGGCGGCATCATGGAAATGCCGATAATCATGCCGCCGGCAATCGCCAGAAACGCAACCTGCTTCAGGATCAGCATGTCACGCGGGTCGCCGATGCGATGCGCCACCGCCGGGCTGGAGGCCAGAACCAGGACATAGCCGAAACCGATCAGCGTGCCGATGCAGACCAGCGTCCAGCGGTCGACCGTCCACCACCAGCGGCCAAACAGCGAGGTATCGGTACGCGACAGAGAGGGCATCAGGCGGCCTCCCCGTTCACAACCGGAAGCCCGGCTACCAGTTCGGCGAAACGGTCACCGCGCGCTTCGAAGCTCGTGAACTGGTCCCAGCTTGCGGTGGCGGGCGACAGCAGCACCACGGGCACGCCGAGCGCCTTTGCCTTGGCGAAGGCTGCCGGCACAGCCGCGTCCAGCGTTTCGGCCATATGGAATGACACGCCATGAGCGGCCAGCGTCTCGGCGAAGTCGGGTGCGTCGCGCCCGATCAGCTCGACATGGGCGATGCGCGGGAAAAATTCTGCCAGGGGCGCGATACCGCCGGGCTTGGCCATGCCGCCAGCGATCCAGACGATGCGGTCGTAGCAGCCGAGCGCACGGGCTGCCGCATCGGCATTGGTCGCCTTGCTGTCATTGACGAAGGTGACGCCCTCGACCGTGCCGACACGCGCCTGGCGATGCGGCAGGCCGGGATAGGTCGCGATGCCATTGGCGATCGCGTCATCCGAAACGCCGAGCGCGCGTGCCATGGCCGTGGCCGCTGCCGCGTTCTGCGCATTGTGCTCACCGGGCAGCGTCAATACGCCCGTCGCCTGCGCGATACCGCTGATTCGGACGACGCGCATCGGTCCCTGGGACTCGAGAGACTCCGCCATCGCCACCGAATGCGAGTCATCAACGCCGACCACGGCGACGTCATGCGCCGTCATGCGGGCAAAAATTGCACGCTTTACAGTGGCGTAGCCGCTCATGTTCCCATGGCGCTCGAAATGATCGGGGCTTAGATTCAGCATTACCGCTGTAGAGAACCCGAGAGTCGCGATTCGCTCCAACATGTAAGACGACATTTCGAGCACATAGATACCACTATCGGGCAGCAACGGCAGCGCGAGGGAGGCCGGGCCAAGATTGCCGCCGGCCGCGGTCGGCACACCAGCCTTGGTCAGAATATGCGCGAGAAGCGCCGTCGTCGTTGACTTGCCATTGGTGCCGGTGACGCCGACGAAGCGTGCGCGGGAGCCGGCTTTTCGCACGGCCTGATAAAGAAGCTCCGCATCGCTCAGAACAGGCACGGTTTCCGCAATCGCGCGGGCCGCGACGGGATGCGGCTTCGGCAGGATATGCGGAATGCCGGGCGACAGGATCAGCGCGTCAAACGCGAAGTCGCCTGCCATGAGATCGGAGACCGTGAAACCCTCGGCGATGGCGGCGGCACGCGCGGCCTCCCCGTCATCCCACAGCACGGTATCAGCACCCATGGCGCGCATGGCGCGCGCCGCCGGCAGACCGTTTTTGCCCAAGCCCAGAATCGCGTAGCGCTTGCCCGCGAAAAGATGTGCCGGAAAGCCGGTCATCGGATCTTCAAGGTCGCGAGACCGACCAGCGCCAGGATCATGGAGACGATCCAGAAGCGGATGACGATGGTGGGTTCGGCCCAGCCCTTCTTTTCGAAATGATGGTGCAGCGGCGCCATGAGAAAGACGCGGCGGCCGGTGCGCTTGAACCAGAAGACTTGGATGATGACGGACAGCGTCTCGACCACGAACAGGCCGCCGACGATGGCCAGCACGATTTCATGCTTGGTCGCGACCGCGATGGAGGCCAGCGCGCCGCCCATGGCGAGGCTGCCGGTATCGCCCATGAAGACGGCGGCCGGCGGCGCGTTGAACCACAGGAAGCCGAGACCTGCGCCGATCAGCGCCGAGCAGAAGACGGCCAATTCGCCGGACCCCGCGACGAAGGGCAGTTCCAGATAGCCCGCGAAGATGCGGTTGCCGACCAGATAGGCGATCAGCGCGAAGACGCCGGCGACGATGATCGTCGGCACCATGGCGAGACCGTCCAGGCCGTCCGTCAGGTTCACGGCATTGGACGCGCCCATCATCACCAGCATCCCGAAGAGCGGGAAAAAGATGCCGAGCGGAATCAGCACGCTTTTGAAATCCGGAATGGAAATGCCGCTGCCCAGCGGGCCGCCGATATGGACCATGATCCAGATGGAGGCGAGCAGGCCGATACCGGCCTGGCCGACCAGCTTCATGCGGCCCGACAGGCCCTTGGTATTGCGCTTGGAGACCTTGAGATAGTCGTCCGCGAAGCCCAGCGCCCCGTAGCCGAGCGTCACGAAGAGCGTCGCCCAGACGTAAGGATTGGCCAGGTCCGTCCAGAGCAGCGTGGAAATGGTCAGCGCGCTGAGGATAAGGACGCCGCCCATGGTCGGCGTGCCCTTCTTTTCCACCAGGTGGCGCTCCGGCCCGTCGAGGCGGATGGGCTGGCCCTGCTTCTGCAAGCGGCGCAGCATGCGGATGACACGCGGCCCCATGACGAAGCTAAGGACCAGCGACGTAAGGCAGGCGCCGCCAGACCGGAAGGTCAGGTAGCGGATCAGGTTCAGGATATGCAGATGATCCGCATAGGGCAGCAGCAGGTTGTAGAGCATCAGCCAGGCTCCTCGGTCTCGGCTCTGACGGGGAGCGCGTTGATAACCGCCGCCATACGGCTGCCAAGACTGCCTTTGACCAGAACAGCGTCCCCAGCGCGCAGGGCTGCCACGACCAAAGGCGCAAGTTCGGCGGAAGTGACGGTATGGGCGGCCCGTTGCGGTTCCGGCACGGCATCATAGAGCCGCTTCATCTCAGGCCCGCAGGCGAAGAGCAGATCGGCATGGGCGATGACGTCCGGCGCAAGCGCCAGATGCTCCGCCGCACTGGCCTCACCCAGTTCGCGCATATCGCCCAGCACGGCGATGCGGCGGCCAGCCGGTTGCAGGGCCAGCACGGCGAGTGCGGCCCGTATCGAAGGGCCGGAAGCGTTATAGCTTTCGTCGAGCAGCAGCGCTGCGCCATCCGGCAAATCGAGCAGGCGGCGCGCGCCGCGCCCGCTGACAGCCGAGAACCCATCCAAGGCGGCCGAGGCGTGATGTGCCTCCACCCCCATGGCGACGGCGGCGGCGATGGCCGCGACGGCGTTCAGCGCCATATGCTCGCCCGGCGCGGATAGACGGAAGCGAAGCGGCATACCGTCGAGCGTCATGGAGACATTGGCGCCGTCGGCGTCCGAGGTGACGTCCAGCAGCCTCGCCTTGGCCGTCTCCGACCGCCCGAAGCGGATGACGCGATGCGCGCCGGCGGCACCAGCCAGCGTCGCGAATTCCGAACTATCGGCCGGCAGCACGGCGACACCGCCTGGCTCGAGGCCTGACAGGATGGCGGCCTTCTCCACCGCAATCGCGTGCAGGCTGCCCATATGGCCGATATGAACCGGGGCGACATTGGTGATGACGGCGACATGCGGCCGGGCGAGCGCTGCCAGCGGCGCGATCTCCCCCGGATGGTTCATGCCAATTTCCGACACGCAGAACTTTGCGCCGCGTGGCATCCGCGCCAGCGTCAGCGGTACGCCCCAATGGTTGTTGTAGGAGGCGACGGCGGCATGGGTCTGACCTGCGGCCTCCAGAATCCGCCGCAGCATCTCCTTGGTCGTGGTCTTGCCGACACTGCCGGTGACAGCCACCAGCTTGCCTGTGAAACGGGCGCGGGCGAAACGGCCGAGGGCGGTCAGCCCGGCCAGCGTATCCGTGACCCGCAGCAGCGGGGCGGAGGGCAGCGCATCCGGCACATCATGATCGACCAGGGCGCCGCCGGCGCCGGCGGCCAGCGCCTGGGCCACGAAGGCATGGCCATCCCTGTTCTCGCCATGTAGCGCGACGAAAAGATCACCTGGGGCGACGGTGCGCGTGTCGATGGACAGGCCATTGACCGCAAAGGGATGCGTCATGCTGCCAGCGGTGGCGACGAGCAGTTCCTCCGGGGTCCAGAGGTCGGTCATGCGGGCAGCCACCCGACCAGACGGCGGACGACATCGGCGTCATCGAAGGGCAGCACCTCGCGGCCGACGATCTGACCTTGCTCATGCCCCTTGCCAGCGACGACCATCACGTCGCCCGGACCCAGCAGAGCGAGCCCGACGGCGATGGCGGCCTCACGGCCGCCGACTTCGACCGCGTCAGGCGCGCCCGTCATGACCTCGGCGCGGATGGCAGCCGCAGCCTCGGTGCGCGGGTTATCGTCCGTCACGATGACATGGTCGGCGCCCAGGCGCGCGGCCTCGGCCATCAGCGGTCGCTTGCCGCGATCACGGTCACCGCCTGCGCCGAAGACGATGGCGAGTTTTCCAGCCGTATGCGGGCGCAGCGCCGAGAGGACGCGGCTGATGGCGTCCGGCGTATGGGCGTAGTCGACATAGACAGCCGCGCCATTGGGCAAGGTCGCCGCCAGTTCCATGCGGCCGCGCACGCCGACCAGAAGGGGCAGCCGGTCGAAGACGGCACTATCGCCCTGCAAGAGCAGGATGGCGGCGGCGAGCAGGGCATTATCGGCCTGGAAACGGCCGGGCAGCGCCAGTTTCACCTCGAACCGGCGGCCAGCAACGGACAGATCCAGCATCTGGCCGTCCGGCAGGGGCGCGGCACGATGGAGCTGGATCAGATTGCCACCCTCTCCCACCGTGCCGTAGTTCAGGCCGCGCTGAAGGGCCACATAGGCGAGCTGGTTGCGGGTCTCCTCGTCCAGCGCCATGGCGGCGACGGCCGGCGCGCCGGCCGGCAGAAGCTCGGTGAAGAGCCGCAGCTTGGCAGCGCGATAGGCCTCCATGCTGCCGTGATAGTCGAGATGATCGCGCGTCAGATTGGTGATGGCCGCCGCCGACAGGCGCAGCCCGTCAAGCCGGAACTGATCCAGACCGTGAGACGACGCTTCGACGGCGGCATGCTGGATGCCGGCGCGCGCCAGGGCCGCCATGGTCTGCGCGATGGAGACCGGGTCCGGCGTCGTCAGCCCCGCGCCTTGCGGAAAGCCGGGCGCGATCAGGCCCAGCGTGCCGAGCGAGGCGGCCGGATGACCGCCGAAACTCCAGAGCTGGCGCAGAAAATCCGCTGTGCTGGTCTTGCCATTGGTACCCGTGACCGCCGCGATGCGCGACGGTTGAGCGCCAGCCAGGCTTGCCGCCATGATGGCCAGACGGCGGCGCGGCTGGGCGTCGAAAATGACCGGGCGCGGCGGCACGCCGGCCGGCCAATGGGTGCCGGGCGGCGCCAGAATGGCGGCCGCACCCTGGGACACGGCATCGGCGATGTAGTCCCGGCCGTCGCGGGTCTGGCCCGGAAGGGCGGCGAAGATGAAGCCCGCGCCGACATCCTGGCTATTGGCCGTGATGCCCGTCACCTCCACGTCGCAGGAACCGCGTGGCGCGTCTAAGGGTGTTGCGCGTGTCTGACGAAGGGCGGCCTGCGCGTAGGCGCCCTGCATGAGATCAATGAGTCGCATCGGCTGCTGCCGGTGCCGGAACGCGATACATCGCGTCATGCCGCAGGGTCGTCACCGTACTGGCAGGGGCCGCCCATTTCGTATCCTGCGCTACGCGGGCAACGCCACCGCGCTTGGCCGGATGCACGGGCTTGTCCATCGCATTCGGGTCATCAGGCTCGCCGGGATTGTTCGGCCCATAGGGGTTGGAGCCGGGCGGCGCCGGATAAGGATGCGGGAAATCCAGTTGCTGATTGATTTCGGCGACATTGTCGAAGCGCGGCATCACGTTCAGCATCGGCCCGATGCGCGCGATGATATGGCTGACCGCCGGACCCGCCATCCAGCCGCCCGTGGTATAGCCATGGGTCGCGGCCGTGGCGTGACCGGAATCGATCGCGACATAGACGACATAGCGCGGCGCGTAGATCGGGAAGCCCGCGACGAAGGAGCTGTAATTGGTGTGCAGCTTGTAGCCGCCGTGCTCCGACACCTTCTGAGCGGTGCCGGTTTTGGCGCCGACGAAATAGCCCGGCACGTCACCGAACTCACCCGTGCCGCTGGTGACAATATAGCGCATGATCTTGCGCATCATGTCCGAGGTCGATTGCTGCATGACCGTCGTACCCTGGATCGGCGGGTCACCGACATTCTGGGCCAGCAGCGTCGGCTTGTAGAGCGTGCCGCCATTGACGATGGCGACCGCCGTATTGGCGATATGCAGCGGGGTTTCCGCGATGCCGTTGCCGAAGGAGACGGTCATCAGCGTTGCCTTGCCCCAGGTGCTGGCCGGCTGCACCTGCGGCATGGCGGCTTCCGGCAGTTCGATCGGCTCACGCGACATCAGGCCCAGCTTCTGCAGCCAGGCGCGCTGACGGTCCTTGCCGATCAGAAGCGAAATGCGCGAGGCACCGATATTGGACGACAGTTTCATGATGTCGCCGAGCTGCATCCAGACATGCTGGGGCTCGAAATCGGTGATGTGGAAACGACCGATCGGCAGCGGATGGGTCGTGTTGAAATAGTCCCACATATGAATGACGTTGTCGTCCAGCGACATGCTGGCGGTCTGCAGCTTGAACACCGAACCGGGCTCGTAGGTGCCGGTGGCGCAGCGATTGAAGCGTTCCGCATCCGTCGCATGGGCCAGATCGTTCGCGTCAAAGTCAGGAATGCTGACCATGCCGAGTATCTGGCCGGTATTTGCATTCTCAACAATCCCGCAGCCGCCGACCGCATCGAAGGTCTTGACCGCATTGGCGACTTCGTCGCGGACGATGGCCTGCACGCGCACATCGATGGACAGGCGCAGCGGCGTCGTATCCGTGTTCAGCCGCTTGTTGAAATATTTCTCGACGCCGGCGATGCCGTCCCCGTCGATATCGACGCCACCCAAAATCTGCGCCGCCGTATCACCCAGCGGATAGCGCCGCTCGGACGACAGCTGAAAGGACAGGCCCGGAATGCCAAGATTATTAATGGCGATTTCCTGAGCCGGCGTGACGCGGCGCTCGATATAGACAAACGCTTTGGCGGAAGCGAGGCGGCGCGCGATATCGGCCTCATTGAGGTCGGGCAGGATGTTCTTCAGCGCGGTTGCCACCGCGTTGGTGTCGATCATCTGGCGCGGATCGGCGTAAAGGCTGGCGACCGGCAGAGAGACGGCCAGGATCTGGCCATTGGCATCGACGATGGAAGCGCGGCCCGGCGGGGGCGCCGTGGCGGCGGAAGCGGGCTCGGGCGTGAACTGCTGCACGACGCGCGGCGCCGGCTTCATCGGCGAGATGATGGTCGCGAAGGACAGGCGTGCGGCGACCGCGAAGAACAGCAGCAGGAAGACGGCCGATACCGCGACGAGGCGCGTGCGGCTTTTCTCAAGTGCCGCCCGCTGGCGGAGATCAGGCGAAGTCACGCGCACCGTCTCGCCCTGCAAACCACCGTTACCCTGGCGCGACCGCGGGCCCCAGGGGTTGTTCGGCGTCGTATGGGGCGGGGGCGCGTCACTCATACGGGGTGCGCCTATTGGGTGGAGGAATAGAGCGGGCGCGGCGGCGCGAGATTGGCGGCCGAGGCCATGCCGAGGGAAGAACCGACAGCGGCCGGCGTATACATGACCGTCGCCGGGCGCGGCGTGATGCGGTCGCCGCCGTAAGCCGGGCGGGTCGCGTCATTGGCCGCGAAATACTGCGTGCCGGCGCTGGGCGCGGTCGGCTTGGCATGATGCGCATTATGATGCGGCTTGAGCGCGGACGGCGCCGGGCTGCCGGCATCGGCCAGAGACGTGACCGAGCCGTCCGGCGCGATATCCTGGCGCGTGACGGCCGGCTGCAGATGTTTCGTGGCATGATGCGTCACATGCGGCACGATCGCGGCGGCCAGGGTATGGGGCTGCACGGCCGTCACATGCGGCACGGCGACGGTCGCAGCAGCGGCTGGCGCAGGCGGGGGCGTCGGCAGGCTATTGTCGGCCGTGTCATCCGTCATGTCAGAGGCCGTCGCTGAGGGCGCCGGCACTACGGGTTGCAGCATCGCCACGGCCGTGCCGTCGGTCGCAGCGCCGGTGGGCGCCGTATTGGCGGCCATCGGCACGCCATGGGTTGGGTCGGTGGTCGGCGCGGCAAGGTCAGGCGTCGCCGGCGCGACTTTGGTGCCGGGCGGAAGCGGCGGCGGCAGGGCCGCCGCCAACTGGTCCAGCGTCATCAGCTGCGACGGGCCCATGGGCTTGAGCGCCAGATACTGATCGGACAGTCCCTGAAGACGTTCCGGGTCATTCATCAAAGCCCAGTCGGCCCGCAGCATGCGGGTCTTTTCCCGGGCCATGTCGATATCATGATAGGTGCCGCGCAGATCGGCATCGAGCGCGAAGGCGCGCTGCTTGACCTGATACAGGTAAAGGCCGGAGCCGGCCGCCAGCACGAGGCAGATGCAGGTGAAAGGTTTGATCATGCCGCAATCTCCGGCGCATCAAGCCTGCGCAAAGCCCGCAGCCGCGCGCTACGCGCCCGCGGATTGGCAGACGTTTCGGCATCGCCCGGCCGCACGGCCTTGCGTGTCACCAAAGAAAAGCTGCTGACCGTGGCGGGAATTAAGCCGCGCGGGTCATATCGAGACGGACCGGGCGCCTGGCCCGCAGCTTCACTCATGAAACGCTTAACAATCCGATCTTCGAGGGAATGGAAGGACACAACGACGAGTCGCCCCCCAGGACGCAGTATGCGAATGGCTTGCTCTAAAGCACGCTCAATTTCACCCAGTTCGTCATTCACTTTTATCCGCAGCGCCTGAAAACTGCGCGTTGCCGGATGAATGCCGGACCGGTCCGGCGGCATGACACTGCGGATAATTTCCGCCAGCCGCCCGGTAGTCGTGATCGGCTGCTCGGTGCGGGCCGCGACGATGGCGCGCGCAATGCGGCGCGACTGCCGCTCTTCCCCGAACTGATAGAGAATATCGGCCAATTCCTCGGCCGGCAGCTTAGCGACGAGATCGGCGGCACTTGGCCCATCCGCGCCCATGCGCATGTCGAGCGGACCGTCGTTGCGGAAGCTGAAGCCGCGGGCCGCGTCGTCGATCTGGAAGGAGGACACGCCGAGGTCGAGCACGACCCCGTCCAGGCTGGCGACGCCATGCGCTTCCAGCAATGCCATCAGGTCACCGAAACGACCTTCGACCAGATGCAGACAGCCCGGATAATGCGCGGCAAGCGCCGCGCCCCGCGCGATGGCCTGCGGGTCGCGGTCGATGGCCCAGATAGTGCAATCGGCCTGATCGAGAATGGCGCGGGTATAGCCGCCGCCGCCGAACGTGCCGTCGAGATAGACCTCGCCCGCGCGCGGCGCCAAAACGTCCAGCACTTCGTGCAACAGAACAGGGATATGGCCGGGCGCCTGCGCGTTCATCACGCTGCCCCCGCCGACGCGAGCGCCGGCACAGGACGGGGACCGCCGCCAAGCGTCAGGCCGCTGCTATTGACGATCTGCCGGGCTTCGGCCGCACGCTGTTTGGCGGCTTCCGGTTCCCATATCTGGAAGATGGGACCGGTGCCCATGAAGGTGACATTCTCCGAGATCCCGGCATGGCCCGCCAGCATCTCGTTCAGGAGGATGCGGCCTTCCTTGTCGGATTCAATCGGATAGGCATCGGCATAAATCGCCGCCGCCAGGTTGTCGTATTCGGGGCTGAACAGCTCGTAGCGATCCAATTGCTGGGCCAGCTTGTCGAAGACCGCCTGCGGCCAGGCCTCGACGCATGGGTATTTATGGGACGGGCGCAGGATCATGCAGACGCTGCCTTCAGTGGCAGTGCCGAAAGACCGCAGCGCCGTGCGGAAAGCCGCCGGAACCGATACGCGGCCCTTTGCGTCCAGCCGGTTAAGGTGGCTCCCGAGAAAATGTGTCATCGGGCCCTCCCTTCACCTGTGCGCTGGCCGCAGCGCCTCCATTGACACTTTTGGTGAAGCGCGACGCGCTCACACCAATCACCTCATGGGATGTCGTGGGTTATCATGGGTGTATGTGGGCGTCAAAGAATTTTACGGCCACAGCTTGACAAAAGACCTCAGCCCTCCGCCAAAAACCCTGGAAATCCGCCGTGCGCCCACGCGCGGGCCTGTACACGAACGCGTGTGATATTCCAGCGTCGTTTCAGAACGATATCAGCACGAGACGCCGGTTTCGAGCGGCAAGGGCGTCCTGGCCCATAATTTCCCATGACTGGCGTGACGTGATGCCCACGAAAGCCCATGGGAGACCGGAAAATTGCCAGACGGTCTGTAAGCCGGGTTCTGTCCGGGCCGCTTGCGCGGCCTTGGACGGCCATTCCTCTGGGACGCCCTTCGCAGAGCGCCTCACGCGACCAACCCGGGCGACGGGGCGGAAATGCCCTCGCGTCACGCATCATGTTGCCATGATACGCCGCCGGCCACCCCTATTCGGTCTTGCTCCCGGTGGGGTTTACCCTGCCCGCGCCGTTACCGGAGCGGCGGTGCGCTCTTACCGCACCCTTTCACCCTTGCCCGTGGAAGGCTTGCGCCTTGCACAGGCGGTTTGCTTTCTGTGGCACTGTCCCTGGGGTCGCCCCCGCCGGCCGTTAGCCGGCACCGTATTTCCGTGGAGCCCGGACTTTCCTCCATCCTGCCCCGAAAGGCAGAACAGCGGCCGTCCAACCGTCTGGCGGCGGGCTGATTGCGCCCCCCTGGCCTTGCGGTCAACCAGTGTTCTGCACAGATCTCATCACCATCTCCGCACGCAGCGCGGTTTCCGCGTCCGCCACGCCGTCGATCCGGGCGGGGCGCCAGCGGCGCTGAAAGGCGCGCAGCAGCGTGGCGAAGGCCGCCGCACCTTGCCCGACCGCAGGCACGGGGTAGCCGATCGCCGCCAGATCCGCGCGCAGCTTTTCCTCGTCAACTGATGATGCCGCAACATTCGCGGGAAAGTCCGGCCATAGGCCGATGCCCTGTGCCGCCAGCCAGGGCCAGTCGAACAGCTCGCCTGGATCTTCCTTGCGGTCTGGCGCGATGTCGGAATGCGCCACGACATTGCGCGCCGGAATGGGGTGGCGCGACAGAATACCCTGACAGAGCGTGGCAACGGCCGCCATCTGCACCGCCGGAAAGGGCCGGTAGCCCCATTCGTGACCGGGATTGACGATCTCAATCCCGATGCAGCGGCCATTTAAAGTCTCATGCCCGCGCCAGAAGGAAATGCCGGCATGCCAGGCACGGCGATCTTCCGTCACCAGGTTCCAGACCGTACCGTCTTCCTCGACGACGTAATGGGCGGAGACCCGCGCCTCGGGGTCGCAGAGCCGGTCGATTGCCGCCTGCCCCGTCTGCATGCCCGTGTAGTGGAGCACGAGAATATCGACCGGCTCATCCGCCGGCCGCGCGTCATGGTTCGGCGAAAGCCGTATCTTCACGACTTCCGCAGCACGTCGATCGGCACCAGCGCGCCGTCACGCTCGAAATGCCAGAAGGTCCAGCCGTTGCAGGAGGGCGCATTCTGCAATTCCGCACCCACCTTATGGATGGACCCGCGCAGGTCACCCGCGCTGACGCTGCCGTCCGGCCCGACGATGACCGAGACGCGGCGCTGCTTGTCATACAGCACCGTGCCGGCCGCCAGCGCACCAGCCTCGACCAGAGACCCGAAGGCGACGCGCGGCGTTTCCCGGCGCGACGGGGTGATGACCATCGCCTCGCTTTCCAGCGGCTTGGTCTGAGCCAGACGCGCCCAGGCGGCCTCGACATAGGCCGGATGCCGCTCGATGCCGATGAAATGGCGGTTCAGGCGCTTGGCGACGACCGCCGTGGTGCCGGTGCCCGAAAAGGGATCGAGCACGACGTCTTCGGGTGCGGTGGAGGACAGCAGAATGCGATGCAGCATCGCTTCCGGCTTCTGCGTCGGATGCAGCTTCAGACCATGCTGATTGCGCAACCGCTCCGGCCCGTTGCAGATCGGCAGAAACCAGTCGCTGCGCATCTGCAAATCGTCATTGGAGGTCTTCATCGCCTGATAGTTGAAGCGATAGCGGGAATCCCGGCCGCGCGCCGCCCAGATCAGCGTTTCATGGGCATTGGTGAAGCGCCGGCCGCGAAAATTCGGCATCGGATTGGATTTGCGCCAGATAATGTCGTTCAGCATCCAGAATCCCAGATCCTGCAACGCAGCGCCGATGCGGAAGATATTGTGATAGGATCCAATGACCCACAGCGTGCCGTCCTTGCGCAGCACGCGGCGGCATTCCGTCAGCCATTCATGGGTGAAACGGTCATATTCCGCGAAATCCGTGAAACGGTCCCAATCCTCGTCGACGCCATCGACCACGCTCTCATCCGGACGACGCAACTGCCCCTGCAATTGCAGGTTATAGGGCGGGTCGGCAAAGATGCAGTGAACCGACGCCGGCGGCAGCATTCGCATCATCTGAATGCAATCGCCAAGCAGAAGCTGGTTCAGCGGCAGTTCGCGCGTGAGTTCCACATTCCTCCTCATGGCGTTGAATCCGATGGCAGGCGGACGAGCGGGCGGAGGCACGTAAGACGTTTCAACATGATCGGACTCAGAGTGCCAGAGCGTTGTGACGGGACGGCGCGGCTTTGCCCTGAATTTTCGTCCAGGGCGCGGCGGTCTCCGCCGGGAGGGTTGGCACGTCGAGCAAAAGGGTTTCCTGAAGCAGCGCCCGCACGGGTGCGAAGGCGCGGCGATGATGCGGCGTGATGCCGACGGACGCCATGCCCTGACAATGGAGCGGCGTGCCGTAACCGGCGTTCCGCTCCCAGCCGTAATGCGGGTAGCGCGCGGCTAGCCGCGCCATCAGCCGGTCACGGATGACCTTGGCGATGATCGAGGCCGCCGCGATGGACAGACTGGTGGCGTCGCCGCCCACCACGCATTGCGCGGGACAACCGAAGACAGGCGCCATATTGCCGTCGACCAGCACGCTGTCGGGCCGCTGCGGCAGCCGCCGCATGGCCCGCTGCATGGCCAGGTGGCTGGCCCGGAGAATGTTGATATCCTCGATCTCAGCGACCGAGGCGGCGCCGACACCGATTTCCACGCCCTTGGCCGCACGCAGCGCCGCGAAGGCAGCGTCCCGGCGCAAGGCCGTCAATTTTTTCGAATCATCCAGCAGGCTGGCAAGCGCCTTCGGCACGCCCTTGGGGAAGACCACCGCCGCAGCCACGACCGGCCCGGCGAGCGGGCCACGGCCCACCTCATCCACCCCGGCGACGCGGCCACCGGCTGCCTTTTCCAGCTTGAAATGCGGTGCCATCAGCCCCGCCCGAACAGCCGGCGGAACAGGCCGCCCAGACCGCCGCCGGCATCCGCATTCGCCTGATTGTAGGACACATGCGGACGCGCCGCCGGCGGCCGCAAGGCGCTGCTGAGAAGCTGGCGGCCGATTTCACGATCCGCGATCAGGCGGCGCTGAAAATCGACGATGGCCATGGAGCTTTCGTCGAGCGGCTCTTCCAGCAGCGCTTCGGCCACCACAGCCGCGCGCGCGAAATCACCCGCACGGCGGGCCATGTCGATCAGGCAAAGGCGCGGCTGCACTTCCCGCGAGCCGGGCCAGAATTCGGCCGCCTGAAGGCGCCAGGCCTGCGCCCATTCCGCGTCTTCCGCGTCATCGGCGGCCCAGGCTGCCTGCAACAGGGCTTCCGCCGCCGGCCAGGCGTCGCCACGGCGCTGGGACAACAGCGCCCAGAGCAGGAAATGGCGGGCGAAGGCGGGCGCCTGATCGCGCAGCGCCGCATATTCCGGATCGTTGCGCACGACCTCGATATCCGCCTCGGTCAGCATCGTCAGGTCCGGCGCGGCAGCGCCGCAGCCCGAGCACACCGCCACCCAATGGCGCAGCGTGGAGCGCGCCGGCTCGCCGGGGCGGAAATCCAGATCGGGGGAGAGTTCCGCCGCCGGCGCCTTGAATTCCGGCCGCACGACCGCGCCGCATACCGCGCAAAGACTGCTCATCGGGCGCGCCTCACGCGGTTTCGCGGAAAGCGCGGAGACCGGCGGAGAGCCGGTCGAGCGCACGGGCCAGCCGGGCCGGCGCGACCGCGAAACAGACGCGCAGCCACCCTTCCCCGCTTTCGCCGAAAGCGATGCCGGGCGCGATGGCAACACCATGGTCGGTCACCAGACGCTCGGCCAAAGCCAGACTGTCGGTCAGGCCATCCACTTGCAGAAAGGCATAGAAGGCCCCTTCCGGCGAGGCATAGCGGATGCCGGGCACCTGCCCCAGAATCTCGGCCGCGATGCGCCGCCCCTCGGCGCAATGGGCGCGAAAGGCCGGCGGGGTGACGTGATCGGCGATGGCCGCCAGACCCGCATGCTGGATGAAGGGCGCGACGCCGGAATGCGTCACCTCGATCAGTTCCGAAAGCTCGTCCCGCACGCCTTCCGGCACGATCAGCCAGCCCAGACGCCAGCCGGTCATGACCCAGGTCTTGCTGAAGCTATTGGCGACGATGACACGGTCATCCGGCGCGGCCACGTCCAGCACGGAGGGCGCGGCATCGCGCCCGTCATAGACCAGACGGGAATAGACCTCGTCTGACACCAGCCAGCAGCCGTGGCGGCGGCAGAGCGCGAGGATCTGCCGCAACTCGTCCTCGGTTGCCGTCCAGCCCGTGGGATTATTGGGGGAATTGAGAATGAAGACGCGCGCACCGGCCAGGGCCTTGTCCAAAGCCTCCAGATCGAGATGCAGGCTGCCGTCCTGACGGGCGGAGAGCGCGATGGGCTCCACCTGGGCGCCGCGCAGACGGGACGCGTTGCCGGCATTGGGCCAGGCGGGCTCATGCAGCACGACGCGGTCACCGGCCCGCACGATGGCCGACAGCGCGACCGACAGCGCCGCCATACCGGAGGCCGTGACCATAACCCGGCTTTCCGCGACCGGCTGCTTGTGGAGCGCCGTCAGATAGTCCGCCAGCGCGTGACGCAGCGGCGGCAGGCCACGCACATCGGGATAGAGCGTATCGCCGCGCGCAAGGGCAGCATTCAGCGCACCGATGGCGGCGGCGGGACTTTTCTGGTCCGACTCACCGAAACATAGGAATTCGGTATCCGGGCGGCCGGAGGCCAGCCGCGCGACCGAGACGATTCGCGAACCCTGCAAACGGGCGAGATCAAATTGAGTGCCAGACATGCGAATCGGGCTATCACAGCCTGTCGAGCCGAGGCGAGAGGCAAAAAGCACTAGCCGCGCGGGACTGGGATTCGCCGAGGATTTCACGTGAATCGTCTTGATGGCACAGCGACTGCACGTCGCCATTCAATTGTCGCCCGAGGCTTCATGCCCGGGGGTCTACCCATTGCGGCGCCCAAACGCCGTCCCGGCACCTGAGCGGGTAGATGCCCGTGACAAGCACGGGCATGACGTTACTCAGGCCGGCGTGACGGAAAAGAGAGACAGAGCAGCCTGAGACTCAGCCGTCCTCGTCTTCGTCCTCTTCGAGGGCGAACTGATCGGCCTCGCGGTCGTAGCTGAACAGCTCGGCATAGCGGCCCCAGGCGACGATGGTGCGCATGGTATCGTCCGCATAATCCGGGGACATATAGTCCTCCAGCTCGTCACGAAACCGCAGCGCCGGGGCGCGGTGGTTCCAGCGCTCGTCCAGCACCTGACGAATCTGGCTGATCATCGGCACATGCGCCCGCAGCGCCGCCCCGAATTCCGCCTTGCGGTCATCCGTATCGGCTTCCACGAAGCGGCGGCCGGCATCCGTCAGCTTGATGTCGCCTTCCTCGAACTCGGCGAAACCCAGCATCTGCAAGGCTTCGCCGATGGGCAGCAATTCATCCGCCTCCATCTGGAAGGCGCTGGCCAGCGCCGGCAGATCGGCGCGTCCGTTATAGGGTTCGCCCTCGATGGTCTCCATCAGACCGGCCATGAGGTTGGTGGAGACGACCGGCAGCGCCTGGAAGGTCGGCGGCGGCGGCGGCGCGGCGGGACCGGTCACCTGCTGCGGCGTACGGTGCTCCACCGGGCGGCGGGTCATCAGCGCGTAGATATCGTCCACCAATTGCCGGAATTCCGGGTCCAGACGCTCACGCGGATGCGGAAACGGCACTTTCAGCTCGCTCGCGACCCGGCCGGGATTGGAGGAGAAGACCAGGATGCGGTCGCACATCAGCACCGCTTCCTCGATGTTATGCGTTACCATGAGGATGGATTTCACCGGCAGCTTGCCCTCCGACCAGAGGTCGATGAGGTCAGTGCGCAGCGTCTCGGCGGTCAGCACGTCCAGCGCGCTGAAAGGCTCGTCCATCAGCAGCAGGTCGGGATGCACGACCAGCGCGCGGGCGAGGCCGACACGCTGGCGCATGCCGCCCGACATTTCCTTGGGGTAAGCGTTTTCGTAGCCACCGAGACCGATCAGGTCGATCGCATCCTCGGCCCGCGCCTCGCGCTCGGTCTTGGCCACGCCTTGGGCTTCCAGGCCCAGCGCCACATTTTCCTCGACCGTCAGCCAGGGGAAGAGCGCGAAGCTTTGGAAAACCATGGAAACGCCACGGACCGGGCCGGTAATGGGCTTGTCGCGCCAGCGCACGTCACCCGCCGTCGGCTTCAGCAGCCCGGCGACAATGCGCAGCAGCGTCGATTTACCGGAACCCGAGCGGCCGAGCAGGCCGACGATTTCGCCTTCCCGCAATTCCAGATTGACGTCATCGAGGATGATGACGTCAGACGCCGCTTCCTTCGGGTAGGATTGCCGGCAATTGGCAATGCTCACCAGCATCGGCGTCGCCGTCGGTAGCGTATGGTCCATGGTCATCTCCGGCCGATAAGGGAGAGGCTTAGAAGGTCAGGCGGCGGACGGCAAAGGCGTGCAAAGGCCGCCAGAGAATACGGTTGATGGTCAGCACGAAGGCCGTCATGACGAAGACACCGAGCACGATATGCGCGGAATTCCCCTCATTGGTCGCCTGGGCGATGTAGGAGCCAAGGCCGCTCGCCGTCAGCGTGGTATGCCCCCAGGAGGCGACCTCGGCGACGATGGAGCTGTTCCAGGCAGCCCCTGAGGCGGTCAGCGCCCCTGTGACGTAATAGGGGAAAATGCCGGGGATGATGACCCGGCGCCACCATAGCAGCCCCTTGATGCCAAGATTGGCCGAAGCCTCCTTGAGATCGCCCGGAAAGGCCGAGGCCCCGGCCACGACATTGAACAGCACATACCATTGCGTGCCGACGATCATCAGCGGCATCAGCCAGATATTGGGATTGAGCGCGAAACGCACCAGCACGATGACGACGATCGGGAACAGCAGATTGGCCGGAAAGGCTGCCAGGAACTGGGTGACGGGCTGGATGAGCCGCGCCCAGCGTGGCCGCAGGCCGATCCAGACCCCGATCGGCACCCATACCGCCGTGACAATGATCATGGCGGCGGCAACGCGCAGCAACGTGTAGAAGCCGAGGAGCACGACATGGGCGAGGCTGCCGAGCGTGACGGATTCCGCCACGAATTCGGCGACATGCCAGAAGGCGAAAGCGACGACGATGCCGACGAGGGTGAACCAGACGCCGTCGACCACGCGCGACGGCTTCTGTGATTTCGCAGTCACCACCGGCATAGGCAGTTTCATGCGCAGCCCGCCGATGCGGTTCGCGATATCGCCGATCAGTTCCCCCAGCAATTGCAGCAGGCGCGTGCGGCGCAGGACGCTCAGCACCCAGGGGTCCGGTGCCTCGCCCCCGCTCGTCATCTCGAAGCGAAACTTCGCTGACCAGGCAACCAGCGGCCGAAAGAGAAGCTGATCGTAGATCAGAATGACCACGAGCATGGCGATGATGGCGTAGAGCACGGCGGGCAGATCGCTATGCGAGAGCGCGACGGAGACATAGGAGCCGATGCCCGGCAGCAGGAAGGTGGTATTGCCGACCGTCACCGCTTCGGAGGCGACGACGAAGAACCATCCGCCCGACATGGACAGCATGGTGTTGAAGACCAGGCCCGGCATGGCGAAGGGCACTTCCAGCCGCCAGAAGCGCTGCCAGATCGAGAGGCCGAAACTGCGCGACGCCTCGTCCAGATCGCGCGGCACCGTCGTCAGCGACTGGTAGAAGCTGAAGGTCATGTTCCAGGCCTGGCTGGTGAAGATCGCGAAGACGGCGGCAAGCTCCGCCCCCAGCACACGTCCCGGAAACAGGTTGAGGAAGAAAAGAACGGTAAAAGACAAAAAGCCCAGAATCGGCACCGATTGCAGGATATCGAGCGCCGGGATGAGGATGACGCCGAGGCGGCGGCTTTTAGCCGCCAGCGGCGCCACGATCAGCGTGAAGATGATCGAAAAGATCAGCGCCACGAACATGCGCAGCGTCGTTCTCAGCGCGTAATACGGCAGATAGCTGAGGCCGAGATGAATGGTATTGGCGGCGGGCAGTGGCGCCAGGGTGCCGCTCGCGGCATGGGCGACCAAGACCAGACCGGCCAGCACGCAGAGGATAGCGGCGGCATCCCAGAGATTGGGAACGCGACGACCGCTCACAAAGGCGGGCAGGGCCGATGTCGTCATGGGACTGCGCCTCTGGCCTGAAGACAAATGAATGGGGAAGCCGCGAAACGCGGCCGTCATCCTGCGCTCTAGACCAGGGACAAGGGGCCTGTCACCACCCTTCCGATGATGAACGGGTGACAGCCGCCCGCGAGGCGGCAAAGGGCCGAAAAATGCCGGCCGCGGAGCCTTCCCGACGGATCAGACGCCAGTGGAGCCGAAACCGCCCGCGCCGCGTGCCGTCTCGTCCAGGCTTTCCACCTCATGCCAGCGGATGCGCGTGACCGGTGCCAGCACGCCCTGGGCGATGCGCATGCCGCGCTCGACGCGAAAAACCTCGGTCCCGGCATTGAGCAGGATGATCTTGATCTCACCCCGGTAATCCTCGTCCACCGTGCCGGGCGAATTGGCGACCAGGATGCCGTTCTTGAGAGCAAGGCCCGAGCGCGGACGCACCTGCAATTCATGCCCCGCCGGCAAGGCCACCGCCAGGCCGGTCGGGATGGCCGCGCGGCCGCCGGGCGCGATCTCGACCGGCGCCGCGATGGCGGCCAGGAAATCGACGGCCGCCGCGCCGGCGCTGGCATAGACGGGCAAAGGCAGGTCCGCGCCATGGGGCAGACGGGTCACGGCAACGGGGGCTTCAGTCACGGCGTCTCTCCAGTCAATTCCTGCGCGATGCGGGCCGCGAGCCGCGCGGCTACCGCGTCTTTCGGCAAGCGTGGCCAGTCTTCGATCCCGGCCGCGCTGATGAGGTGAATTTCATTCTCTGTGCCGCCCATGACGCCGCTGGCCGGGGAGACGTCATTGGCGACGAGCCAGTCGCAGCCCTTGCGCAGACGCTTCGCCGTCGCATGGGCTATGACGTCATCGGTCTCGGCGGCGAAACCGACGACAAGGCGGGGCCGTAGCGGGCCAGGCTCCGAAATCGTCGCCAGAATATCGGGATTCGTGACGAAGGTCAGCGCGGGCATTTCCGCGCCCGGCTGCTTTTTGATCTTGCCCGTGGCAGGCTCCGCCACCCGCCAATCGGCGACGGCGGCGGCAAGCACCGCGATATCGGCCGGCAGCGCCGCCCGCACGGCGGCCAGCATCTCTGCCGCGGTTTCCACATGCAGGACCGTCACGCCGGGCGGATCGGCGATCGTCACCGGACCCGCAATCAGCGTCACCCTTGCCCCCAGCGCCGCCAGCGCCTGGGCGATGGCATGGCCCTGCCGGCCAGAACTGCGATTGGCGATATAGCGCACCGGGTCGATCGGCTCATGCGTCGGCCCGCTGGTGACAAGGGCATGATGCCCGGCCAGAGGCCGCGCCTTCGGCGTTAGCATGGACAAGATATGATCGAGGATCACCGGCGGCTCGGCCAGACGGCCGGGGCCGAATTCGCCGCAGGCCATCGGCCCTTCCTCGGGCTCGACCACCGTGACGCCTCGGCTTTTGAGGGTCTGGATATTCCCAGCCGTGGCCGCATGGGTCCACATGCGGACATTCATGGCCGGCGCGACCAGCACCGGCTTGTCGGTCGCCAGCAGCAGTGTCGTCGCCAGATCGCCGGCAAGACCCGCCGCCATCTTCGCCAGGATATCGGCCGAGGCCGGTGCGACGACGACAAGATCGGCGGCGCGGGACAGCTGGATATGGCCCATCTCGCTCTCATCCGTGAGCGAGAAAAGATCGTGATAGACCTTCTCTTCCGTCAGCGCCTGAAGCGACAGCGGGGTCACGAATTCCGCCCCCGCCTTTGTCAGAACGGCAGTGACGGCGGCGCCCGACTTTTTCAGCAGGCGCACCAGTTCCAGCGCCTTATAGGCCGCGATCCCACCCGAAACGATGAGCAGGATGCGCCGGCCGGCGAGGGTCACAGCTTCCAACCCGAATGGATGGCGGCGATGCCACCCGAGAGGTTGCGATGGGTGACGCGGCCGAAGCCTGCGGTGCGCATCATCTCGACCAGCGTCTCCTGATCCGGAAACATGCGGATGCTCTCGGCCAGATACTGGTAGCTGTCGGCGTCATTGGCGAAAAACTGCCCCAAGCGCGGCAGCACCTTGAAGGACCAGGCTTCGTAGAGCGGGATTAAAGCCGCGATTTCCAGCCGGGAGAATTCCAGGCAGTGGAAACGCCCGCCCGGCCGCAGAACGCGCCGTGCTTCCCGCAGCACGGCATCCTTATCCGTGCAATTGCGCAGGCCGAAGGCCATGGAGACCACGTCCACGCTATTGGCCGGGATCGGCAGGGCTTCGGCGTCCGCCACCAGGAAGGTGAGGTCACCGATCAGCCCACGCTCCACCGCGCGGTCCCGCCCGACTTCCAGCATGGCCGGATTGATATCGGAGAGAATAGCCGGGCCGCCGCCCTTTTTCAGCCAGCCGAAGCTGATATCGCCGGTACCCCCGGCGAGGTCCAGCAGCTTGCGGCCCGGGCGCGGGTCCAGCAGCGTGGTAAAGATCTGCTTCCAGGCCCGGTGAATACCGAGGGACATGAGATCGTTCATCAGATCGTAGCGTGGGGCCACGCTCTCAAAAACCTCGCGGACAAGGTTCTTTTTGTCGGCCCGGGGTACATCCCGGAAGCCGAAATCGATCTGGTCGGAAGATATCTGGTCTGGCATGGCTTTGTCGGTCATCGTGCATCCCCTATACGCTGGCCAGAGAGATGCCGGAACTCCCTGAAGTTGAAACCGTTATGCGCGGGCTGGCCGCGCGGCTGGAAGGCAAGACCCTCCGCCGGGCCGCGCTTGCGCGCGGCGATCTGCGCCGCCTGATCCCGCCGGGCTTCGCCGCACGGCTGACGGGCGCGCGCGTCACCAGCTTCCGCCGCCGTGGCAAATATATTCTCATGCGCCTGTCGGGCGGCGACAGCGTGCTGATCCATCTCGGCATGTCCGGCCGCATGGCCATCCACGGGCCGGATGATCCGCCGCCCCCGCCCGCCAAGCACGAGCATCTGGTGATGGAGACCGAGGACGGCTGGCGGGTCGGCTTTATCGACCCCCGCCGCTTCGGCCTGCTGGACCTGATGCCGACGGACGCCGAGGACGGACATTCTCTGTTGGCTGGCATGGGGCCGGAGCCCCTGGACGCGGCCTTTACCCCGGCGGTGCTGTCGGCAGCGCTGGCCGGCCGCAAGACGCCGATCAAGACGGCCTTGCTGGACCAGCGGATCGTCACCGGCCTGGGCAATATCTACGTCTCGGAAGCGCTGTTCCGTTCCGGCATCAGCCCCGAGCGGCTGGCCGGCACGGTGGCCGGCGCGCGGGCCAGGCGACTGGTGCCCGCTATCAAGGAAACGCTGACCGAAGCGATTGCAGCCGGCGGATCCAGCCTGCGGGACTATGTGCAGCCGGACGGAGAGTTGGGCTATTTCCAGCACGCCTGGAAAGTCTATGGCCGTGAGGGCAAACTTTGCGAGCGCTGCGACGATCAACCGGGCTGCCCGGGCATTCGCCGCATCGTGCAGGCGGGGCGCAGCACATTCCTATGCCCAAGGACACAAAAGTGACGCAGACCACGGGCGTGGAACAAAAAAGTGATGATGGCATGCGTAACGTTTTGTGGCCATCACGCAAGGCAGAGGCGCCTTTACCGCCCGCCCTTTCGCTTGACTCACCCCCCGGTCGAATTTAGAGAAGCCCCCTCATTCCGGGGTGGCGATGCGGCTGCTCCATAGTCACTGTTTGGATGTCGATTAATCATGGCCAACACTGCCTCCGCCCGTAAGCGTATCCGTCAGACGGCAAAGCGCACCGAGCGTAACGTCGCCCGCCGTACCCGCATGCGTCACGTGATCAAGTCCGTCGAGACCGCAATCGCGAGCGGCGATAAGGCCGCTGCCCAGGCCGCGATCCAGGCGGCTCAGCCGCTGCTGCAGAAGGCCGCGAACAAGGGCGTTGCCCACAAGAATACGCTGGCCCGGAAAATGTCCCGCATGTCCGGCCGCATCAAGGCTCTTGCGGCCTAACTCGGCATCTTATTAAATGGGAGCAGGCGCGAGCCAGGCTCCCATTTCGTTCTGCGTTGCCCGCTCCCCCTAGGGGTTAGATAGTTTACCTGAAAGAACAGGCACACTATCGGCGCGCAGAGCCTGGCTATAAATCCAGTCAACATCGCCACAGGCGTGTTAGACGGATGGCTGTTCAGCATAAATCCAAATATTATATAAATATTTGAGCGTGGCTGTCTATTTTTGTCGCGCAGTTTTACTTTGGCTCGATTTGATTCCGGTTGCCTCGCACCTCAGCGTGACCTAACTTGGTTGTCATGAAGGCGGTACGGGGCTTGCGGCGCAAAACCCCGAAATCGGGAAAATGTTTGTTGTGGGCTTGCTTTTTCACAAAAGCGGGGCGGGTGTCAGCTTGTTCAACGCGTCATGGAGCTTCATTTGAGAGCCGCATCCGACGTTAGGTTGGAAGGAAGCGAAATCGCCGCGCCGGCTGAGCTGGCTGCCGAGTGGTCTCGTGTGCGTACGCGCCTTCAGACCGAGGTCGGAGAGGTCGAATATCGTACCTGGCTGCGCCAGCTGAGCCTGGGCGGCGCCGACGGCGATGAGGTGACGGTGCTGCTGCCGACCCGTTTCCTGCGGGACTGGGTGCGCAGCCATTACGGCGACCGTCTCAGCGCCTTGTGGCAGGCCGAGAATAACCGTGTCCGCCGGGTCGATATCCGCGTGGGCCAGGGCGCGCAGCCTTTGGCTCCGTCCGTCGCGCCGCCGCAGAGCGCGGCCGGGACAGCCACCGAGACGGCTGCGATCACCGATATTGCCAATGGCGCCATCGCGGCCGGCGCCGACGCGCTTGACGACAAAAACGAAGGCCGCGGCGACGGCATCCTGCTCGACCCGCGCTATACCTTCGATACATTCGTCGTCGGCAAGCCGAACGAATTTGCCTTTGCCTGCGCAAGCCGCGTGGCGGACCAACCCTCCTCCCCCGGCTTCAACCCCTTATTCCTGTATGGCGGCGTCGGGCTGGGCAAAACCCATCTGATGCACGCCATCGCCTGGAAGCTGCAGACGAGCCGCCGCACAGGCGTGCCGCCGGTGACGGTCGCCTATATGTCGGCCGAAAAATTCATGTACAAATTCATCGCCGCGATCCGCAATCAGTCCACGATCGAGTTCAAGGACAATCTGCGCAGCGTCGACGTGCTGATGATCGACGACCTGCAGTTCCTGATCGGCAAAGACAATACGCAGGAAGAATTCTTCCATACCTTCAATGCCCTGGTCGATGCCGGCAAGCAGATCGTGGTTTCGGCCGACAAGTCGCCGTCAGACCTGTCGGGCCTGGAAGACCGCCTGCGCACGCGCCTGGGCTGCGGCATGGTCGCCGACCTGCATGCCACGACCTTCGAGCTGCGCATCTCCATCCTGGAAGCCAAGGCGGCCAAGGCCAGCGTTTCCGTGCCGCCGCGCGTGCTGGAATTTCTGGCCCATAAGATCACCAGCAATATCCGTGAGCTGGAAGGGGCCTTGAACCGCCTCGTCGCCCATTCCGCCCTGTTCCAGCGCCCGATCACGCTGGAGACGACGCAGGAAGTGCTGCACGATATCCTGCGCGCCCACGACCGCCGGGTGACGATCGAGGAAATTCAACGGAAAGTGGCGGAACATTACAATATCCGCCTGACCGACATGGCCTCCGCCCGGCGTGCCCGCAATGTCGCCCGTCCGCGTCAGGTCGCGATGTTCCTGGCCAAGCAGCTGACCAGCCGCAGCTTGCCGGAAATCGGCCGGAAATTCGGCAATCGCGACCATACGACCGTCATGCATGCGGTCTCCCGCGTGGCCGGGCTGATGGAGGGCGACTCGGCCTTCGCCGAGGACGTGGAATTGCTGCGCCGGATGCTCGAATCCTGATCACCGGATGCCCCGCGCGACAGGCGCGGCGGTTTAGGTTAAGTTCCGTCCAGCAAAGTTTCCCCCGCTTGCCGGGATGGCGGTTGCTGCTAATCTGCCAGCCCTTTTTGGCTTTCCGAGGTTAGACCATGAAATTCAAGGCCGAGCGCGCGGTGCTGTTGAAGGCTCTCGCCCATGTGCAGAGCGTGGTCGAGAAGCGCAACACCATCCCCATCCTCGCGAATCTCATGATGGTGGTGAAGGACGGCACGCTCAGCCTGACCGCGACCGACATGGAAATCGCGATCGTGGAGCAGGTGGCGGCGACCACATTGCAGGACGGCGCGGCGACGGCGCCGGCCGCGACGCTGTATGAAATCGTCCGCAAGCTGCCCGACAGCGCCGAAGTAGAGCTGGAGCACACGGGCGGCGACGCGCCGCTGAGCCTGCGCGCCGGCCGCTATACCACCAGCCTGATGGTTCTGCCGGTTGATGACTTCCCTTCGATGACGGCGGGTACCCTGCCCCATGCCTTCAAGCTGCCGGCGCAGTTGTTGCGCGGCATGATTGACCGCACACGCTTCGCGATCAGCACCGAGGAGACGCGCTACTACCTGAACGGCATCTATGTGCATGCCGTGGCCAGCCCCGAAGGCCCCAAGGTGCTGCGCGCGGTCGCGACCGACGGGCATCGTCTGGCCCGCGTCGAGGAAGCGCTGCCCGAAGGCGCGGACGACATTCCCGGCGTCATCATCCCGCGCAAGACCGTGCTCGAAGCCCGCAAGCTGCTGGACGAGGCGCAGGAGGATGTGGAAGTTGCGCTGTCCGACACGCGCATTCAGTTCAGCTTCGGCACCGTGCGCCTGACCAGCAAGCTGATCGACGGCACCTTTCCCGAATATGACCGCGTCATTCCGCGCAATAACGACAAGATCCTGCGCGTCGACAAAAAGGACTTCGCCGAGGCGGTGGCCCGCGTCTCCGCCATTTCGACCGAGCGGTCCCGCCCGGTGAAGCTGGCGCTGGACCTCGACCGGCTGACGCTGTCGGCCGCCAGCCCCGACCAGGGATCGGCGACCGAGGAACTGGACGGCGGCCGCGTTGCCTATTCATCGACGCCGCTCGAAATCGGCTTTCAGGCCCGCTACCTCAACGACATCACCGACCAGATCGGCGGCGAGGTGGAATTTCTCTTCTCCGACGGCTCGGCGCCGACGATCGTGCGCGACGCCGGCGACGTGACGGCGCTCTACGTCCTGATGCCGATGCGTGTCTGAGTTTTCCAGCCCCCTTGCGGCGGCGCCGTTTCATCTGCTCCGCCTCGATCTCACGGACTTCCGCAGCTATCCCTCCCTGCAATGGCGGCCGCAATCCCGGATCACCGTGATCAGCGGCCCCAATGGCAGCGGCAAGACCAATCTGCTGGAGGCTTTATCTTTGCTGGGGCCGGGCCGTGGCTTGCGCCAAGCCAAGGTCGCGGAATTTCCGCGCCTGCGGCCGGAAGGCGGCAGCGGCTGGGCCGTGGCGGCGCGCGTGCAGACGCCGGATCTGGCCGAACCGCTACAGATCGGCACCGGCAGCGGCCCGGATGCCAGCGAAAGGCGCGTGGTGCGGCTGGACGGCGCGGCCGCCAGCCAGGCCGAACTCGCCTCCCATATCGCCGTGACCTGGATCACCCCGCAGATGGAGCGGCTGTTCGGCGAAAGCACCAGCGGCCGCCGCCGGTTCCTGGACCGGCTGGTCTGGGCTTTGGACCCTGCCCACGCACGGGAAGTGGCGGCCCATGACGCGGCCATGTCCCGGCGCAACCGCCTTCTGGCCGAAGGCCATGGCGACCCAGCCTGGCTTGCCGGAATCGAGGACGGCATGGCCCGCCATGCGGTCGCCGCCACCGCTGCGCGCCGCGCGCTGGTGACGCGGCTGAATGCGATGCTGGCGGAAGGCGCGGTCGCCCCCTTCCCCGCCGCCCGTCTGTCTCTCATCTGCCCGATCAACGACCGGTTGGCGGCTGAACCCGCGTTGGCGGTGGAGGACTGGCTGCGCGGCGCGCTGGCCGCGTCCCGCGCGCGCGATGCCGCCGCCGGCAGTTCCTCCCTCGGCGCCCATCGCGCCGATTTCGGCATGAGCGACCTCGCCACCGGGCGCCCGGCCGCGCTCGCCTCCACCGGCCAGCAGAAGATGCTGCTGCTCGGCACCATTCTGGGTCATGCGCTGGTCATTGCCGAAGCGCGCGGTTTCGCGCCCTGGCTGCTGTTGGACGAGCCACTGGTGCATCTGGACGATCAGCACCGCAGGGCGCTGCTCGACGCCCTTATTCGGCTGCCGGCGCAGTGTTTTCTGACCGGAACCGATGCCACTGCGTTTCATCCTTTGGGCGAGCATGCCGACTACCTGCAATGCATGGCGGCCGGCCTGCTCGCAGCGCCCGGTTTCGCTAGGCCGCAGACCCAAGAATCGTTATAGTGCCTTCTATTCCCCGCATTCTGGAGTGATTCTCGGCATGTCCGAACCCGCCGCGCCTACGCCCGTTGAGACCCCCGAGATCCACGCCTACGACGCCGCCTCCATTTCGGTCCTGAAGGGTCTCGATGCCGTTCGCAAACGGCCCGGCATGTATATCGGCGATACCGATGACGGGTCCGGCCTGCATCACATGGCCTTCGAGATCATCGACAATGCGGTGGACGAGGCCCAGGCCGGATTCGCCACGAAAGTCACGGTCGCCCTGAATGGTGACGGGTCCGTCACCGTGCGCGACAACGGACGCGGGATCCCCACGGATATCCACCCGGAGGAAGGCATTTCGGCCGCTGAACTGGTGCTGACGCGGCTGCATGCCGGCGGCAAGTTCAACCAGAACTCCTATAAAGTCTCCGGCGGCTTGCACGGCGTCGGCGCCGCCGTTGTCAACGCATTGTCGGAATGGATGGATGTGCGTGTCTGGCGCGAAAACACCGAGCATTATATGCGCTTCCAGCACGGCGAGCGCGACGCGCCCCTGGTGGAGATCGGCCCCAGCGATGTCGAACACGGCACCGAAATCAGCTTCAAGCCCAGCGCCGGCACCTTCACGCATATCGAATTCGACTATGCCATTCTGGAACGCCGCCTGCGGGAGCTGGCCTTCCTGAATTCCGGCCTCGATATCAGCCTGCGCGACGAACGCCACGCCCCGGCGGTCGAAACCCGCTTCTTCTACGAAGGTGGACTTGTCGCCTTCGTAGAATGGCTGGACCGCGCCCGCGCGCCGATCTTCACGCCCGCGCTGACCGGCAATCTGGAAGACAAGGCCAGCGGCATTCGCGTAGAATTCGCGATGTCCTGGAACGATTCCTATCACGAAACCATGCTGTGCTTCACGAACAACATTCCGCAGCGGGATGGCGGCACGCATCTGTCCGGCTTCCGCCAGGCACTGACGCGCATGGTGACGAAATATTCCGAAGGCATGGGCAAGAAGGACAGCCTGCAGCTCACCGGCGACGACATGCGCGAAGGCCTGACCGCCGTGCTGTCGGTGAAGGTGCCGGACCCGAAATTCTCGTCCCAGACCAAGGAAAAGCTGGTCAGTTCGGAAGTGACGCCGGCCGTGCAGGCGGTTGTCGCCGACTCGATCAGCCATTGGCTGGAGACGCATCCCAAGGAAGCGCGCAGCATCATCCAGAAGGTGATGGACGCGGCCAGCGCCCGCGAGGCCGCCCGCAAGGCCCGCGAATTGACGCGCCGTAAGGGCGTGCTGGATGTGTCAACGCTGCCCGGCAAGCTGGCCGACTGCCAGGAACGCGATGCATCCAAATGCGAAATCTTCATCGTGGAAGGTGATTCGGCCGGCGGCTCGGCCAAGCAGGGTCGCGACCGCAAGTTCCAGGCGATCCTGCCGCTGAAGGGCAAGATTTTGAACGTCGAGCGCGCGCGCTTCGACCGCATGCTGGGCAGCGCCGAAATCGGCACGCTGATCACAGCGCTCGGCACCGGCATCGGCAGCGGCGAAATCGACCAGGGCGGCTTCAATGTCGAAAAGCTGCGCTATCATCGCATCGTCATCATGACGGACGCCGATGTCGACGGCTCACATATCCGCACGCTGCTGCTGACCTTCTTCTTCCGCCAGATGCCGGAGCTGATCACGCGCGGCTATCTCTATATCGCGCAGCCGCCGCTGTATCGCGCCAAGCGCGGCAATGACGAACGCTACCTGAAGGACGACCGCGCGCTGGAAGACTTCCTGCTCAGCAAGGCTCTGGCGGAGGCGCGGCTGACCTATGCCGATGGCATCGTCATCGAAGCGAATGAGTTGCAGGAGGCCGTGGGCTTTCTGCGCGAAGCCTGGAACCGCGTGCGCCGCCTGGCGACAGCCGCGCCGACGACGATCATCGAACAGGCCGCGATTGCCGGCGCGCTGTCCATGCCGACCAATGACGGCGACGCACTCAGCCATGCCCAGGCACTGGCCGAGCGGCTGAACACGATGATGCTGGACGGCGAGGCCGGCTGGCTTGGCACCGGCGACCTCATGAGCGGCATCACCATCACCCGCCGCGTGCGCGGCGTGGGCGAGCGCTATACGCTGGATGCGGCGGCGCTGCGCAGCGCCGATGCGCGCTGGCTGGCGGAACGGCGCGAGCGCATTGCCGGCGAATTCGGCCGTGCGGCGACGCTGAAGCTCGATAGCCGCGAGGAGAAGGTGGCCGGCCCCGCCGCCGCCTTCGAGGCGATTCTGGCCCACGGCCGCCGTGGCTTGACCATTCAACGCTTCAAGGGCCTGGGCGAAATGAACCCGGACCAGCTTTGGAAGACGACGCTGGACCCGAAGATACGCACGCTGTTGCAGGTGAAAATCGGCGACGCCGAGGAAGCAGCCCAGGTCTTTTCGACGCTGATGGGCGATGTGGTGGAACCCCGCCGCGACTTCATCGTCGGCAATGCCTTGAAGGTCGCGAATCTCGATATCTGAGATTCTTCTGCTGCCGCAGGGCGGCAGACCGTCACCCCTTCGCCATGCCCCCTGCAACGCCCGGCCTTTCGCGGCGTGCAGGGGCATGGCCTGGTTGATCCGGCAGATTGATGTGACGGCGCCTGTTGCCCCATAATAGCATTCTGCCGAATGAAGGACTGTCTCGATGGTGCGACCGGTAACGATCGACTTCGTGTCGGATATATCCTGCCCCTGGTGCATCATCGGGCTTCGCGGCCTGGAAGAAGCCTTGGAGCGCACGCGAGACACGGTCGAGGCTGAGATTCGCTTTCAGCCCTTCGAGCTGAATCCCGACATGCCCCCCGAAGGCGAGAACATCGTCGATCATATCACGGCCAAATATGGTTCGACGCCCGAGCAATCGGCCGCCACGCGCGACATGATCCGCACGCGCGCCGCGAGTGTCGGTTTTACGACGGCGATGTCTGACGAAAGCCGCATCTACAATACCTTTGACGCGCACCGGCTGCTGCATTGGGCCGAGCAGGAAGGGCGGCAGGCGGCGCTGAAACATGCGCTATTCGCGGCCTATTTCACGGACGGCAAAAACCCGTCCGATCCTGATGTGCTTGTCGCGGCCGCCGAGGCAGTAGGGCTGGACGGTGCATCCGCCCGCGCGCTTCTGGCATCGAACCGCTATGCCGACGAGGTTCGCGACGCGGAAGACCTGTGGCGGTCACGCGGCATCAACTCGGTTCCGGCGGTCGTGATCGACGGGCGTTATCTCATTTCCGGCGGGCAGCCGCCGGACGCTTTTGAGCAAGCGCTGCGGCGCATCGCTGAAGACAATCAAAAACCCTGACGGGCGGGAGGGTTTTTAAAAGTGATAGGCAAGCCGGATACTGCCGCCCAGAGACAGAAAATCCGTGCCGTCGGCCATGTCATACTCCGCCCGCGCCTCGAACCCGCCGCGCCGGTATAGGGCGACGCCCAGCGCCAGATTGCCCGTGACGCGCGGACTGTCGATGACGGTATCGAAACTGCCGTCGGATGCCGATGCGCCCACAAAGCTTGCGGAAATGGTGCGCTGGTCGTTGGAGCGGATGCTGGCACCCAGCGTCAGATAGCCGCGCAGAACGGTTTCAGGGTCGATATCGAGCCGGTTGCCGATTTCGATGCTGGGGGTCGCGATGAAGGTTGTCTGCTGGTTCGCCGAAACCCGCAGCGCATAGGTGGCGTTGCCGCTTTCCTGATAGGCGGGCGTATGGGCATAGACTACATCGCCATCCAGATAAGGCCGCAGATACCAATGCGGGAAGCTCACCTCATAGCCCGCGCGCAGACGGCCGCCGAGCAGCAGCGTATCCGTGTCGCTGGTCAGCCCCGCCGTCACCGCCGGCTGCGTGCCGCTGGCCGGCAAAGACAGATAGCGGTCATTCTGGAAACTGCCATTGGCGGCCGCCATCGCACCCGCGAAAAGCCAGGGGCCGATGACCCGCTTCAGCGCGACACTGCCGTCGAAGGTCTCGCCATTTCCGCTTGATCCGTCATCGGAGGATTGCCAGTTTTCGCCGAGACCGAGTGACCCGCCCAGATACCAGCCTGGCGCCAGCTGCTTTTGCGCGCCGAGCCGGTAGGTGACGGCGGAAATGCTGTCGCTACCCTGGCCGGAACTGCGGTCGAGATTGGTCCAATTGCCGGTGACCTTGGACCAGATACATTGGTCCTCACCGAGCACTGTTGCTTTGTCTGCAAAGACGGGACAGCTCAGCGAAGCACCGAGGATGCTGCCCGCATTATCGATGAGCGCGCTGGACAGCGCATGGGAAGCTTCGGGCGAGAGACTGTCCAGCACCGCCTTATAGCCGCCTGCCCCGCCGCCAATCTGCGACAGATAGCCGAAGATCGGGGCCAGATGCGGGTCGGCATTGTTCCAGCCCGTCGTCAGATATTGGGCGAGGGAGGTTTCCGCCGCATCCAGCGCCACGCCTGGCGGCGTGAAATGGGCATAGGGCGTGATGGCGAGGCCGGTGCTGCTGGCGCCCGAAAGCTGCCAGTTGAATAGCAGTGATGACGGAACAGTCGCCGAGGATGCCAGAGCATCGGACAGGAATACCGTGTAGGTGCCGGGCAGCAGGTTCAGTGCCAGCGGCTGCACCGTGCCGGCGACAGAGGCACTGCCGCCCACCGTCAGAAGATCGGCTTTCTGCGATGCCAAGGCATCAATATCGGCGGCAAGAACACCCGTTGCGGTCTGCGTGTAAGCACCATAAACCGCAGTAATGCCTATGGCCCCTGGCCCTCCGACATTAACGATGCCGGCATTGGTCAGGGTCTTCGCGAAAATCGCGGAACCGCTGTACAGACGGCCGTTATTCGCAATCGTGCCATCGCCATTCGCCAGGTTGATGTTACCCAGCAGCGTCCCGCCATTGATGACATTGGTCCAGCCGTCCCGGGTGAAGATGGCCATGCCGCCCGCGCCATCCACCGTGCCGACGAAACCGCCCGGATTGATGGTGACGGTATTGGCGGTGACGGGCGCACCATCCGCCACATAGCCGCCGCCCGACAGCAAGATGCCGGCCGGGCCTTGGCCCGCAGGATAGCCGGTAAGCGTGCCGCCGATCACCGTGCCGCCGATGGTAATGGTGATGACGGGGGTCTGGTCCTTGTTGGTGCCCGACACGATGCCGCTGCTTTGCGCCAGAATGCCGACGGAACCGACGCCCGTCGTGGCGATCGTTCCCTGCACCTGATCGACGGTCACGGCCCCGGCGGTCGTCACGTGACCGCCAATCGCCGTGTCGTAAATCTGTGCGCTGGTGCCGAAGGCGAGTCCGCCGGTTCCAAGAGCGCTGACAATGCCGCCACTGCCACCGACCGATTGCGCGACGATGCCATGCGCCTCGGCGCCCGTCGTCAGGATATTGCCCCAGCTGGTGACGGAGACATTGCCCGCCGCACCGTTCGGGCTTTGCGACGAGGTCAGGCTATTGGAGACGAAGCCCACGACAGGCTGAGACGGATCGCCGGCAAAGCCGCCGCCGCCCGCAACCGCCTGGGCCAGAATGCCCCAGGCACCGGCACCCGATGTTGTAATGCTGGCATCATTGGTCAGCGTCACCGTCACACCGTCCTGCTCAGCGCTATGGCCGCCATTGGCGCCGGGATCAGCCGCCAGTGCCGTGGCACCAATATTGGCGGCCGCCGCCGAAACATAGCCGCCACCGCCGCCGATGGATTGCGCAACCGCGCCGATGCTGCGCGCACCCGCCGTTTGTATCGCGCCTTCCAGAGTGAGCTGCACCAGGCCAGCCGCGCCGCTGGTACCGGCACCACCGCCGACATCAAGCGTGAAATCCGAAGCATCATTCCAGGGCGCACGGTTGCCTGAAATACCGGCCTGATTGCCGACGCACAGCGTCGCCGAAAAGCCGCCCAGGCCAGCACCGGCCGAATTGCTGCAACCGGCACTGGCCGCACCGCCGCCCCCACCGATGGATTGCGCCAGCACGCCCGGCGCGTCATCGCCCAGCGTGGTCAGATTGTCCGTGGCAACCGTCACCGCGCCACCGTCACCGGCCGAACCGCCGCCGCCGTTCCAATCGCCGCCGAGGCCGATGGTCGTGCGATTGTTCACCGTGCCTTCGGCGCCGACACCACCGCCCCCGCCGATGGACTGCGCCAATACGCCCGTCGCGCCATAACCCGCCGTCAGGATCGTGCCGAAAGCATCCACCGTCACACCGCCGCCCGCGCCGCCCTGCCCGCCCGTGCCGCCGACCGAGACGGTGGCCGCATAGGTCTGGCCCAGGCCACCCGCGACGGCGCTCGCCTGCGTCGTCGCCGCACCGGCATCACCGCCGCCACCGCCGATCGACTGCGCCAGGATACCGTAAGCCCGCTCACCCAGCGTCGTGATGCTGCCGGTATTGGTAATACCGACGCTGCCGCCATTGCCGGCCGAACCGCCGCTGCCGCCGATGGCGAGTTCGGCCTCATAGCTCTTGTCGGGGTTGTTGATGAGGTCTTCGAGCTGAAAGACCGGACCGAGCGCCGCCGCCGCATCCGAACTGCCGCCGACACCGCCGCCGCCGCCGATGGACTGCGCCAGAATGCCGACGGCATCACCGCCGCTGACATAGGTCTCGGCATTATTCGTGACGACAGCGCCGGTGCTGATGGACCCGTCATTCACCACATCGACCGCACCGCCATTGACGCCGTTGCCGGCCGCCCCGCCGATCGCGAGGTTGAAGACGACATCGTCACCACTGCCGGACGCCACCCCGCCGCCGGCCGCACCGCCACCGCCGCCGATGGACTGCGCCAGAATGCCCTGCGCGCCGGAGCCGGTCGTCAGGATCTGCCCGCCCAGCGCATTGGTGACGGTGACCGCGCCACCGCCGCCACCGATACCGCCCTTGCCGCCCAGCCCGAGCGTGACGTCAACCGCCGTGCCGATATCGGAACCCAGATTCTGGCTGGTCACGCCGCCATTGCCGATACCGGCCGTGCCGCCGCCCCCGCCGATGGATTGTGCCATGATCGCCGCTGCCTCGGCGCCTGCCGTCTGCACACCGTCATTATTCATGACGGTGACGACGCCACCATCACCGCCGCCGCCGCCATTGCCGCCGACCGAGACGCCGATTTTCACATTGGCCGCACTGGCACCGATGGCGCGCGCCAGCGCGCTGCCATCCCCGCCATTGCCGCCACCGCCGCCCAGGGATTGCGCCAGAATGCCGACGCTATCGTCTCCCGACGTCGCCACCTGACCTGCATTTGTGACCGCAACACTGGCGCCGTTGCCCGCCGACCCGCCATTGCCGCCAACCGCCGTCGAAATGGAAAGGCTCGGCAGGTCCGGCACGCCGATGGCCTCGGTTCGCGCCAGCGCCGAGCCGCCATTGCCGCCGCCACCGCCGACGGACTGCGCCAGGATACCGTCGGAATCATCGCCGCTCGTCGCGTAATCCGTAGTGCCGGCCAAGGTCACCGTGCTGCCATTGCCGCCCTTGGCGCCAGCGCCGCCGACGGCGGTATTGACGGCGAGACCGAGGCCCGCCGTGTAGACATTGGCCGAGCCGCCATTACCGCCGCCGCCACCGATGGATTGCGCCAGCAACCCGGGCGCGTGCGCTCCGGCGGTCGTGACGCTGCCGCCGTCACCCGCAACAGCCACGCTGCCACCGGCGCCGCCCGCGCTGCCACTGCCGCCGACAGCGGCACTGACGAGGACGGTGGAAATGGCGGTCGAAGCGCCGCCATTGCCGCCGCCGCCACCCACGGATTGCGCGCCCACGCCCGGCGCATAATCGCCTTCCGTAGCGATGGCGACGTTACCCAATCCGCCGAGCGAAACCGCGACTGCACCACCATCGCCCGATGCGCCACCGCCACCACCGACAGACGCGACGATGCCCGTCGCATTGGCGCCGTTGCCGCCCCCGCCGCCGATACTATGGGACAAAATGCCGAAACTGCCGTCGCCCTGGGTCGTGATGCTGCCGGCAGACTTGACGACGATGACCGCGCCGCCATTGCCGCCGACACCGCCATTGCTGCCGATGGCGAGAATGCCGCTGGTGCCGGTGGCGGTGCCGCCGCCGCCGCCGATGCTTTCGGCCAGGATGCCCATGCTGGCCGCGCCCTGCGTCGCGATGCTGCCGGCATCCACCACCGCCACCGCATTGCCATTGGCGCCGGTGCCTGCGGTATGGCCGCCCAAAAGGTTGAGCAGGCCCGGCTTGCTGTCCATCACGCCGCCCGAACCGCCGAGGCTCAAGGCCAGGATGCCGCTGGCGCCGATGCCATTCGTCGCGATGCTTCCGGTATTGGTGACGGCGACCGTGCCGGGCGCGCCGACGCCGGGGCCGACCTGCCCGACCGGGTCGATGACATAGCTGCCGTCGGAGGATTGCTGCAAAAGCCCCACGCCGCGCCCGCCGGTGCTGCTGACCGCCGCGATACCGATCGCGACATTGCCTTGCGTGACGATCGCCCCCTGGTTGAGCACCGCGACGGCACCGGCATTGCCAGGGGGCGCCAGATCGCTCGGCACCGCATTGGTGGTGCCGCCATTTTCCAGACTGTTGGGCGGTGCCTGATCCGTATTGGCATTGCCGCCGGTACTGGCCGCCAGGATGCCGACCGAGAGCTCGCCCGCGGTCGCGACACTGGCCCCTTGCTGCACGGCCACGGCAACATCCCCGCCATTGCCGTTCTGATGGCCATTGCTGGCGCCGTTATCGGCATACCAGGACAGGCCACCTGCGCTGACGGCATAGACGCCGATCGAACCGTCACCCTGCAAGGCGATGGACGCGTTCGGCAGAAGATTGACGACGACATTGCCGGCATTGCCGCCGCGCAGGGAATACTGGTTGTCGGTCGCGCCGGACGCACCGCCGACGGATAAGGCATAGATGCCATAGGCATTATCGGCGGGTGCTGGCGTGCTGATGCTGCCGGCGAGCGAGACCGTGACGTCACCGCCATCCCCGCCACCGCGCACATTATGGGTGCTGCCATGGCTATAGCCGCTGCCCTGCCCGCCGGCGCTGATCGCGTCGACACCCGCGACATTCGTCCCGAGTGACAAGGCGGCGCCAGGCTGGATCGTGACCGCCACCGTACCGGCATCGCCGCCATGTCCGGCGCCGTTGCCATCGGCATAGCCGCAGCCGCCGATGGATTCCGCCCAGATCGCGCCGCTTTGCGGATTGGTCAGCCCGGCCAGAGCCTGCGCGCCGGGTGTCTGCACGGCCGGTGCTGCGATGGCACCGCTGGCCGTAACGGTCACAGGGCCGGAAGCCGCACCACCCAGGGAACTATTGTTGCCATTGCCATTGGCGCCAAGCGAAAGCGCGAAAAACGTGGCATTGCTGCCGCCATTCGCCCCCATGCCGGCAAGGCTCGCGGTCCAGCCGCCGGGATTGATGCCATTAGAGCCGGCGGTCCCCTGCACCAGACAGGTGACGGAGGACACCGTCTGTGCCGATGCCGCCCCGGCATGGCCGAGGCAGAGACCGGGGACTGCGGCCCATATCAGGGCATGACGTCGCAAGCGGATGGGCCAGGCCATCGCTCAGGCCCAGAACTGCTTGATCTCCGCCGCCTCCGCCTTGCCCCGGGCATAGCCGTAGTCGAGGGCAGGCTTGATGCTGACGGGATTGAGCAATTCAACATGCGTCCAGCCTGGCGGCAGACCGACCACGATCAGCTTCACCTCACTGCCACCGGCCTTTAGGCTGGCGATTTCATCCATCAGCGTATTGGGAATGGAGGCGAGGCGCAGCCCTTGCGCGGCCGCCGCCGGGCCACCGTCGGACAGCGAAATGACGATCGCCTTCTTCACGCCCGCAATGACGTCGCAATGCGTCGATGTCTGGCAGACGCCGCCATCCATCGCATAGCGATCCTTCAGCCAGGCCGGCCCCGCGCGTCCCGGCCAGGACGCGGATGCGGCGCAGGCTTCGGTCACATCAATTCCTGAGGCTGCGGAGACGATCAGCCTTTCGCCCGTGTAACAGTCATTCGCGGTCGTGAAGAGCTTAGGCGACGGCCACGCGCTTTGCCCGACCAGCAGGCGGATGGTACGGGCATATTTGGCACCGTTCGCGGGGTTATGGGCAGCCATGGCCGCCCGGCCGATCTGCTGTATGGTTTCCGGATCGGAATTATCGACGGAGAGTGCCAGATCGACCGCGCGCTTCTGGCTGGGCGAGAGTTTCGTCGTATCGGCCAGTTTCAGCAAAAGCCCCGGCATCTTGCCGAAGAATGCCATGGCGGTATGCAGCCGTCCCAAGGCACCGGCCAGGATCGCAGCCCCGGCGACCGAGCCCGCCGAAGTACCGATAATGACATCGGCCAGGCTGAGATCGACACCCGCTTCGTTCAGCGCCCGAAAATAGCCCATATACCAAGCGACCAGATACTCTCCGCCGCCACACAGCGCGATGCCGCGTTGCTTGCCCATGCCGGGCGGATTGCGCATGGGAATGGGTATGGCCAGCCCGTCCGCCGCATCGGCGGATTCGTCTGGCTGTGCCGCCGTGGCGGGCGCTGCTACGCCACCGGCCAGAACGGGTAAGGCCGCCAGGGCCGTCGCCGCCGTCACGATATCTCTGCGCGAAATCGTCATGCTCTATCCCGCGCGGCGCCAGGCGGCAGCGCGTCCATTGTGTTACGATTTCGAATGGTTACGAAATACGTTTCGTTTCCGGCTATCCGTTTTGTGCAAATATGCAATCTCTTCGACGGTCAGAGCAGGAAACGCGCGATGACGACCCGGTTCTACCACGCGACGGAAGCCGACAGCGCTGAGGCGCTGAACCGCGCGATACCGGGCGCGCGCTTCGACTGGATTGCCGATGCCGGAACCTCGTTCAGGGCCAGTTTTCAGCACATGCTGCTGGATGGGATTGCGCTGACGCAGCTTGGGCTGGAGCAGGCAAGTTACGTGACGCTGGGCGAGCGCGTCGTGAACTTCAATATCTGGCATGCCATCGGGACAAAGGGGACCGTCAATGGCCGCCAGGGACGCGAGGACGATCTGGTTCTGGTGCGGCCGGGGGAAGGCGCCACCTTGCACACGGAGGCGCCCATCCTCATCCAGTCCTTCGCTCTGCATCCCGGCGTGCTCGCACAGGCCGAAGCGCTGCAACTGCCGTCTGCCTTAATGACGGCACCGGTCTCCGGCCGCTGGCACTTGGCCGGGCAAACCCTCTCTGCGGCGTTTTTGGCCCGGCATCGGGCGATCATGGCGGAGGTCGGCGGCCATCCGGCATTGATGGCGCAAGGATCAACCCGCGCCGCATTGCACAACACGCTGCTCGATATGATCGCGACGCTGGGGGACGCCGGGCATTTCGCGCCTGACCGGTCAACCGCCGGCCGCCATACCAGAATCATGCAGCGTTTCGAGCAGATTGCGCGCGAGGCCGTGGATGAGCCCCTCAGCCTGGCCGACCTTTGCCGGCTGACGGGAACGTCGCGCCGGTCCTTGGCCGCCATCGTGCTGGAGCGGACGGGCAGGTCGCCGGCCGCCTATCTCCGCTGGCGGCGGCTATGGCTGGCGAAGGAGATTCTGTCGCGGCCCGATGACGGCATGACCGTGACGGAGGTCGCCTACCGCCTGGGCTTCTGGCATCTGGGCCGTTTTGCCGCCGCCTATGCCCAAGCCTTCGGCGAACGCCCGAGCCGAACGCTGGCCCGGGCGGCGGGATAGGCGCTGCGGCTTAAAGGATACCGTATTTCTCGAAGACCGCGCGCAGAGACGTGCCGGCGCGCAAAGCGGCCAGCGTATCCTTCTCGCCGCGCAGCTTTTCGGCCGCCAGACGCAGCACCTCGGCCTCGGCATCCTGCGGCACCACGACCAGCCCATCGGCATCACCGAAGACCAGATCGCCGCTCGATACCAGCACGCCGCCGCATTCCACCGGCACGTCAATCGCCATCACCCGCGCGCGGCCCTTGCTGTCCAGCGGCGCGATGCCGCCGTGGAAAACCGGGAAGCCCATCTCGCGGATGGCCTTGATGTCGCGCACGCAGCCATCCATCACCGCGCCGGCCGCGCCACGCACCTGAGCAGCCGTGGAGAGCAATTCGCCCCAAGGTGCCACGCGTGCCGGGTTGCTACAGGCAAAGACCGGAATTTCATCCGGCTTCAGCGTGTCGATCAGCTCGATTTCGAGGTCATAGGGGTTAACCCCCTCCTCGACATGATAAACCTCCATATAGGCGCCGGTCCGCGCCCGGCCGACCATGGTCTTCGCTTCGTCCAGGGGCCGGATGCGCGACGGCATGGCCTGCCGCCGCAGCCCGACCTGATCCAGACAGTCGGACAGCAGGGCGGAAAACAAGGTCTGGCGCAGGTCTGCCATGGTCGGGGTCGCAGTCATCGGTTTATGTCCTCACTGTCTTGCTGACGGCCCGTCGGGCGGGTCCGGGTTTTTTGGCGGGCGCGGCTTGCGCCTCCGCCACGTCACGCTCGGATGCATTGACCAGCGCGAGCATGGCGGCAGAGGCTGCCGCGCTGTCGCGCGATGCGATGGCATCCAGCACGGTCTTATGAAATGGCAGAGACTGCTGTTGGCCCTGTGGCGCTGCCAGCGACAGACGCAGCGTGATATCAAGCGCGACCGTCACCGTCTGACCCAAAGCGCGGAACAAGGAATTGCCGACGCTGGCCAGAATGATGCGATGGAAGCGGGCGTCGGGCTCCAGGAAGCGTTCGCTATCCTCCCCCGCCGCCATCATGGCATCGAGCGCGGCGGCAAGGTCGGCCAATTGCGGCTTGGTGATGCGGCTGGCCGCCAGACCTGCCGCCGCCGGTTCGATCACCCGCCGCAACTCGAACAGCTCGGTCACGAAACTGCCCTGGTCACCGCTATGCGAACGCCAGTGCAGAATATCGGGGTCGAGCAGGTTCCAGTCCGCGTCGTCACGCACGCGGCCGCCGGTGCGGGCGCGAATATCGATGAGACCTTTGCTGACGAGCACGCGCAGCGCCTCGCGCAGCACGCTGCGGCTGACCTCCAGCCGTTCGATCCATTCCGTCTCATTGGGCAGTTGCGAGGCCGGCGGAAAACGGCCGGCGACGATATCCTGGCCGATGGTGTCGACGACCTGATCGACCAGCGACCGGCCGCGACGGCGGACGACGCCGGTCATGCCGTGGTCCTCCGGTAGAGCATCATGAGCGGGGCGGTTGCGATCGCGATGACGCAAAGCAGCACGATGCCGACGGTCGCGCCCATGCCGAAATCGGTCTGATTGAAAGCCAGACGATAGATATAGAATTCCATGGTCGTCGTACTAAAGCCGGGTCCGCCGCCTGTCATGACAAAAATCAGGCTGAACAAAGCCGTGAACGCGGCGATCAGCGTGATGATGGTTGTGAAAACCAGGAAACGGGTCATCAGAGGCAGCACGATCTGGCGGATGGTGGCGATCAGCCCTGCACCATCGATGGTCGCCGCTTCGAAGACGGAGGCATCGATGCCGGACAGGCCGATCAGAAAGATCAGGGTATTCTGCCCGACCTGCGACCAGATGAAGGTCAGCGCAATCGGGATGATGGCCGTATGCACGCTGCCCAGGGGATCGATATGGAAGCGATGCAGGCCGAGCGCGTCCAAAGCCTGGTTGATGAGGCCATCCGAGGAATAGACCTGCAGCCAGACGATGCCGATGACGACCCAGGAGAGTGTTGCCGGCAGAAAGATCAGCGCCCGCACCCAGCGCCAGCCCGGCGGCTCCATCGCGATGACGATAGCGATGCAGAACGGGATGAAGACGGCAAAGGGCACGGACAGAAGCAGCAGCAGATTGTTGATGAAGACGGCGCCAAAATCAGGGCTGCGCCACAGATGCAGGTAATTGCCGATGCCGTTCCAACTGGCCGACAGGCCGTCCCACTGCATCAGGCTGTAATAAGCCGTCTCGCAAATCGGCAGGATCAGAAACAGACCCCAGACGAGCAGCAGGGGCAGCAGGAAGGTCAAACCGGCCCTTTGCTTATGGCGATGAAAGCCGCGGGCGCGACGGGGCAGACCGCGCGCGGTCATCGATGATAGATCACTCATAGCCGCGCGACACTCCGCCCCTACCGTCTCTACCGCTGTCTCAATGCTTCTGGTCAGCCGGCAGATTGTCCCAGGCGTCCTGCATCTTCTGCAAGGCATCCGGCACCGTCATCTGTTGGGCGAAAGCGGCGTTAAGCACGCGCTGACCGACATCGACTAAAGGCGGCTGGATGACGTTGTCGATCATCGGCGCCTTGGTATAGCCGTCCTGGGCGGTGAGGGCGAAAAGATCGGCATAAAGCGGATTGGTGGCGGAAACACCGTCGCGCGCCGGCACCAGGCCGCTTTGCGCCAGGATCTTCTGCGCGTCGCTGCCCATCAGGAAGGTGAGGAAGGCGGCCGCGTCCTTCTTGTTCTTGGAGGATTTGAGAACCGAGAGACCATCGCCCGGCAGCTCCACTACGGTCGTCGTCGGCTTGTCCGAAAAGGGCAGCGGGAAGACGCCGAGATTGCTGCCCATCTTGTCGTAAAGCTGTTGCAGGTTCCAGTTGCCGTCGACAATCATGGCGGCTTGGCCAGCCTGGAACTTCGTCAGGATATTCGTCGTCGTCAGAACATCCGGATTGGTGCAGCCGTCCTTATGCAGATCAGCCCATTTTTGCAATTGCTCGACGATGGGCTGGGCTGTCCATTTTATTGTTCCATCAACCAGACCGCTCCACAGGCCCACCGGATAGGCACCCGCCATGAGATAGCTGAGGTCGTAGAAGGGATAGAATTCCGAGCTCAGGGCCTGGCTGTCGCTGCCATAGAGCATGGGCGTGACGCCATCGGCCTTCAATTTCTGGCAAGCCGTCGCCAGTTCCGACCAGCTGCGCGGCGGCGTGTCGAAACCGGCCTTCTTCAGCATGTCCTTGTTATAGAAGCCGATATAGAACTGGTCTTCCAAGGGCAGAACATACAGCGCCTTGGTCGTATCGTAATCCTGCGACGCCCAGCGCAGGCCCTTCATCTGGCCCAGCGTATCGGCTGGCAGCAGCGGCTTCAGGTCCGCCAGGAGATGCGCGTATTTCAAATCCCATACGCCTGTCCACATGACGGCGATATCGGGCGAAGAATGCGAAATGGCCGAAGCCGTCAGCAAGGCGAAGTAATTATCGGCCGGCTGGCTGATGACCTTCACCTGCACGTCCGGATCGGCTTTCTCGAAGGCCGCAACGACGGCGTTCAAGGCCGTCGCGTTCACTTCCGTTCCGTAATTATGCCAGATGGTGATGGTGCCGGCATCCGCAGGCACCGCCGCCCCCATCAACGCGCCGAGCGCCAGGCCACCGAAGACGAGCCCGAGACATCGCGCCCGGAAACTCCGGCGTGATCCACATGGGGCATTCTGATGTCGCGACATGAACTCTCCCTCCAAAAAGTGGTTTCAGGCACGCCAGTCAGGGCAATCGACATTCGGCCGAAATCGCCCTTGGAAAAATCATATGATATGTTTTAATCTGGCGTCGCCGCTGTCAACCGAAATCAGCGGCGAAGTTGTCCGATTTATGCGAGGAGTGCGCCGTGGAAGCCCAAGATGCGTCCTATCCCAGCCTGAAAGGCCGCCCGGTCTTCATTACCGGCGGCGCATCGGGCATCGGCGAAAGCATTGTCGAGCACTTCGCCGCCCAGGATGCCCGGGTCACCTTTCTGGATCTGCAACGGGATCGGGGCGAGGCTGTGGCGGATCGCATCGCTGCACGCGGGCTACCCCGGCCGCTGTTCATTCCCTGCGATTTGAAGGATCTGGACGCGCTGAAAGCCGCCGTCGCGCTCTCCGCCGCGACCCAGGGCGCGCCGCTCGCGCTGATCAACAATGCCGGCAATGACGACCGCCATAAGGTGGAGGACGTGACGCCCGACTATTGGCAGAACAGGATGGAAACCAATCTGCGCCACCAGTTCTTCGCGGCCCAGGCGGTGCGTCCGGCCATGAAGACGGCGGGCGGCGGCTCCATCATCTGTTTCAGCTCCATCAGCTGGTTCGCCGGTGAAGCCAATTACATCGCCTATGTCACCGCCAAAGCCGCGATCAGCGGCATGACCAAGGGTCTGGCGCGCGAATTGGGGCCGGAGCGCATTCGCGTCAATGCGGTCGTTCCCGGATGGGTGATGACGCAACGGCAAATCGACTTGTGGCTGGACGCCGACGGCGAGCGGCAGATCAAGGAACGGCAATGCCTGCCGGACAAGCTGATGCCCGCCGACCTTGCCCGCATGGTGCTGTGGCTGGCGGCCGAGGACAGCCGCATGTGCACCGCCCAGCATTTCGTCGTCGATGCCGGCTGGATCTGACGCTTTGGCACCCTTGGGGCTGACGGCATGAAGACGCTTCTGGGACCGCGCGGCCGTATCATCGCCAGCGCCTTCCTCGGCCTTGTGCTGATCGTGATGCTGTTCCCCTTCTATACGATCGGGCGTGGCTCGATGGAATTCGCCGGACACCTGTCCTGGCGGAACTGGCAGGTTCTGTTCCAGAATCTGCCGGTGGTGCAGCAGCTGATCAATTCCACCATCGTGACGGTGGGCTCCGTCGCCTGCATTCTCATCATCAGTTCGCTGGCGGCCTTCGCGCTGACGAAGCTCCGCATACCGCGCGGCGGCGCGCTGCTGGGACTGATCGGCGCCAGCATGATGATCCCCATGCAATCGATGATCCTGACGGAATTCATCAATTTTGCGGCCATCGGCGCATCCGACAATTATCTTGCCGTCATCGCGACCTATGCAGCCCTCGGCATCCCCTTCGGCACCTTCCTGATGACCTCCTTCATGCGCGACCTGCCGGATGAACTGGTGGAGGCCGCGCAGATCGACGGCATGCCCTATTGGCGGATTTTCGCCAATGTCATCCTGCCACTCAGCGCGCCCGCCCTGCTCGCCGTCGGCGTGCTGCAATTCATCCAGATCTGGGACGATCTGCTGGTGGCGCTGATCTTTTTGCAGGAACCCGCCGTGCGCACCATCACGGTTGGCCTTGCCGTGCTGCAATCAGGCCGCGTGCTGGATATTCCCGTGCTGCTTGCCGGATCGCTGCTGAGCGCCCTGCCCGCGATGCTTGCCTATCTGTTGTTTCAACGTGCGCTGATCGGCGGCCTGACGCTAGGTATCGGCAAGTGACCGGAGACCATTCATGACGGGCAAGCGCCTGCGTTCCCAAGCCTGGTTCGGCGGCGACGGCAAGAATGCCATCATGTATCGCAGCTGGATGAAGAATCAGGGCATGCCGCCGGATTCCTTCGACGGCCGCCCTGTCATCGGCATCTGCAATACCTGGTCGGAATTGACCCCTTGCAACGCCCATCTGCGCGACCTCGCCGAGCGGGTGAAGCGTGGCGTGTACGAGGCCGGCGGCTTTCCGGTCGAATTTCCTGTCATGTCGCTCGGCGAATCCAATCTGCGCCCGACCGCCATGCTGTATCGCAATCTGGCCTCGATGGATGTTGAGGAATCGATTCGCGGCAACCCGATCGACGGGGTGGTGCTGCTGGTCGGCTGCGACAAGACAACGCCATCGCTGCTGATGGGGGCAGCGTCCTGCGACCTGCCGACCATCGTGCTGTCGGGCGGACCGATGCTGAACGGGCGCGTGCGGGGTGAACCTGTCGGTTCCGGCACCGCCGTTTGGCGCTACAGCGAGGACGTCAAGGCCGGCCGCATGACGCTCAAGGACTTCATGGATGCCGAAGCCGGCATGGCGCGCTCGGCCGGCAGCTGTATGACGATGGGCACGGCGTCCACCATGGCCAGCATGGTCGAAGCGCTGGGCGTCGCTTTGCCCGAGAATGCGGCTTTGCCCGCCGTCGATGCCCGGCGCGGGGTGCTGGCGCAACTCACCGGCCGGCGCATCGTGGATATGGTGCATGAAGACCAGCGCCTGTCTTCCATCCTTATCCCCGCCGCCTTCCGCAATGCCATTCGCGTCAATGGCGCCATTGGCGGCTCCACCAATGCCGTGCTGCATCTGATCGCCATTGCCGGGCGCATCGGCGTGCCGCTGAGCTTGGATGACTGGGATACGCTCGGCCGCGATATTCCGACGATCGTCGACCTGCAACCCTCGGGCCGGTTTTTGATGGAGGAGTTCTGCTACGCGGGCGGATTGCCCGTGGTGATGAAGGCACTCGCCAAGATCGGCAAGCTGGAGGGGGGCGCGCCCAGTGTGACCGGTCAATCGGTCTGGGAGAATGTCCGGCAGGCCGAGAATTTCAATCCCGAGGTGATCAGGTCTTTCGACAACGCCTTGACGCCGGAAGGCGGCATTGCCGTGCTGCGCGGCAATCTGGCCCCCAATGGCGCGGTGATCAAACCTTCCGCTGCGACCCCGGCCTTGATGCAGCATCGCGGCCGGGCGGTGGTTTTCGACACGATCGACGACTATCACAGCCGCATCAACGACCCGGACCTCGATATCGACGAGAGCTGCATCATGGTGCTGCGCAATTGCGGCCCGCGCGGCTATCCCGGCATGGCGGAGGTCGGCAATATGGGCCTGCCGCCGAAGATCCTCGCGCGTGGCATTACCGATATGGTTCGCATCTCCGACGCCCGCATGTCCGGCACGGCTTATGGCACCGTGGTGCTGCATGTGGCGCCCGAGGCCGCCGCCGGCGGGCCGCTGGCCTTGGTGCGGGAGGGCGATATGATCACGCTCGACGTGGCGGCACGGTCCCTGGTCCTGGAAGTGGCCGAGGACGAGTTGGAGAAGCGGCGCGCGCAATGGCAGCCGATGGCGCCGCCGATTTCAGGCTATCAGAGCCTTTATATCCAGCATGTGATGCAGGCCGATCGCGGGGCCGATTTCGACTTTCTCGTCGGTTGCCGTGGCGCGGACGTGCCGGCCCAGTCGCACTGACAGCGCTAATAGGCTTTCATCAGCAGCAAGGATTGGCCGGCGGTCAGTCTTTGCTGCCAGCATGACAACCTTCATAATTCTGCAACAATTTCTGCGCATGACAAGACAAGTCCGTGACGTGTTTTTGAACTGTTGTGCGCGAGACCCTCTTACACTTTCCATGCCCTGCACCAAGTCATAGGTTAGTGCAGCATGTGAGGCGAGCTCACGATCGCGTGTGAGGTTTCAGTCCGCTCATGGCATCCTTCGATCTGAAGTCCCTTATCGGCAAGCTTTCCCCTCACGGCCGACGCGCTCTCGAAGCAGCCGCGGGCCTCACCCTGTCACGCAGCAATTATAATGTGGAGGTGGAGCATTGGCTGCTGAAGCTGATCGATGACGTCGATACCGATATTCCATTGCTGATGAAGCATTTCGCAGTGGATTCCGGACGGTTGGAGACGCAGTTGCTCAAATCGCTCGACAGCCTGCGCACCGGCAATGCGCGCGCGCCCGCACTCTCTCCCGATCTCATCACGCTGATGCAGCAAGGCTGGCTTTTCGCGTCACTCGAAAAGGGCGCGAGCCAGATTCGCTCGGGTCATCTTTTCTGGGCCCTGCTGAGCGACGCCGTGCTGTCACGCCGCGTGCGGGAGAACCTGCCCGCGCTGGAACAGATTGGGCCGGAGGCCGTAACCAGGGACTTCGCGGCGGCGCTTGCTCTCAGCACCGAAAATCCTGTGGACATGGGCAGCGACGCGTCCCGCCCCGCCAGCGCCGCAGCCCCCACGTCAAGCGGGTCGCTTGGTCAATTCACCATCAACCTGACGGCACGCGCACGCGCCGGCAAGATCGATCCGATATTGGGCCGCGATCCCGAAATCCGCCAGATGATCGATATTCTGACCCGTCGGCGACAGAACAATCCTATTCTCACGGGTGAAGCCGGTGTCGGCAAAACCGCCGTGGTGGAAGGTTTCGCCGTGCGGCTGGCGACCGGCGACGTGCCGCCACTGCTGCGCGGCGTGGAACTGCTGACGCTCGATCTGGGCCTGCTGCAAGCCGGCGCCGGCGTGAAAGGGGAATTCGAGAACCGTTTGAAATCGGTGATCGAAGAGGTCAATGCCTCCCCCAAACCCATTATCCTGTTCATCGACGAAGCGCATACGCTGATCGGCGCCGGTGGCACGGCCGGCCAGGGCGATGCCGCCAACCTCATCAAACCGGCGCTGGCGCGTGGAGAGTTGCGCACCATCGCCGCCACGACCTGGGCGGAATATAAAAAGTATTTCGAAAAAGACCCAGCGCTGGCGAGGCGCTTTCAGGTCATCAAGGTCGAGGAGCCGACCGAACCCGTCGCAATCTCGATGATCCGCAACATGGTGGCGGTGCTTGAAGCGCATCACAAGGTGCGCATTTTCGACGAAGCGGTGGAAGCGGCGGTACGTCTCTCCGCCCGCTATATCCCCAGCCGGCAGCTTCCAGACAAAGCCGTATCGCTGCTCGATACAAGCTGCGCGCGCGTGGCCATGAGCCAGTCCACCATTCCGCCGTCGATCGAGGATCTGCAACGGCGGATCGGCCTGATCGACACGGAACTGGCGATGCTGGCGCGCGAGACCTCCATGGGCGACGACCACCAGACCAGGATCGACGGGCTGAACAGCGAACGCATGGAGACAGACACTGCGCTCGGCGCCCTTTCGGCACGGTGGGAGGACGAAAAGACCCTCGTGGCGAAGCTCGGCGAACTCCGCAGTGCCATCGAGGCACCGGCCGAGGACGGGGCAGCCGAGATCGTGTCGACCGAGGCGCTGCGGACCCAGTTGCAGGAAACCTCCCGCGCGCTGGCCGCGCTGCAGGGCGAACACCCGCTCGTCTTCCCCATTGTCGATTTGCAGGCTGTCGCCGCCATCGTCGAGAATTGGACGGGCATTCCGGCGGGCCGCATGCGCTCGGATGAAATTGCAACCATCCTCCGCCTGGAAGAGGCACTGGGCAAGCGCATCATCGGCCAAAGCCATGCGCTTGCGGCAGTGTCGGAAGCAATCCGCACGTCCCGCGCGCAGTTGACCGATCCACGCAAGCCCATCGGGGTCTTCCTCATGGTCGGCACCTCGGGCGTCGGCAAGACGGAAACGGCTCTGGCTTTGGCGGACCTGCTGTATGGCGGAGACCAGAACGTCACCACCATCAATATGACCGAGTTCAAGGAAGAGCATAAGGTCAGCCTGCTGATGGGCAGCCCGCCCGGCTATGTCGGCTACGGCGAGGGCGGAATCCTGACGGAAGCCGTGCGGCGCAGGCCCTATTCCGTCATCCTGCTGGATGAGATGGAGAAGGCCCATCCCGGCGTGCAGGACGTGTTCTTCCAGGTCTTCGACAAAGGGAACATGAAAGACGGCGAAGGCCGTGATATCGACTTCAAGAATACCGTCATCATCATGACATCCAATGCTGGGACAGACGTAATCACCCGCGCTTTCGCCGATCCGGAGCGATTGCCTGACGCCGCGACACTGGCCGAAGCTCTGCAGCCGGATCTGACGAAATATTTCAAGCCGGCCTTCCTCGGCCGCGTGACGCTGGTACCTTATTTCCCGCTGTCGCAGGACGATCTGGGCAAAATCATCGCGCTGCAACTGGGTCGCGTCCGCAAGCGTGTGGCGGATGCCTATGGCGCAAGCTTCGACTATGCGCCTGGCGTGGTGGAGGTCATTGCTTCGCGCTGCACGGAAGCCTCGTCCGGCGCCCGCAATATCGAAAAGATCCTCTCCCGCACCGTATTGCCTGAACTCTCCGCCGAGGTTCTGGCACGTCTGGCGGCCGGCGAGGCCATCACCGCCGTGACCCTTGGTTTGGGCGAGGACGGGCTTTTCACCTACACGCTGCGCTAACCAGGGATCGCCCTGGACAGATCGTCGATCATGCCGTGACAGCGGGCCGCCAAGTTGTCGATGGCCCCTGGTAATCCCCATCGCCTAGACTCCCGATCCAAGCACCAGCGTCTTGGAAGGGAACACCGTGAAAGCTGCCGTTCTCCATCAACCGGGACAGCCTCTGACGATCGAGGAGGTGGAAATCGCGCGGCCCGCCGCGCGCGAAGTGCTGGTCCGCACGGCCGTCACCGGCCTTTGCCATAGCGACCTGCATTTCATCGACGGCGCCTTTCCTCACCCTTTGCCGCTCGTGCTGGGCCATGAGGCCGCCGGCATTGTGGAAGCGGTCGGCAGCGACGTCACCTATGTTCGCCCCGGCGACCCGGTCGTGCTGTGCCTGTCCGTCTTTTGCGGCCATTGCCGCCACTGCCTGACCGGGCATCCCGCCATGTGCGACACGCCGGAAGTGAACCTGCCGCCCGGCACGTCCCGCCGCCTGTCCTGGCAGGGCGAAGTGCTGCACCAGTTCTACAATACATCGACCTTCGCCGAGCAGGTTCTGGTGCATGAACATGCGCTGGTGAAGGTGCGGCCCGATATGCCGCTGGATCGCGCGGCGCTGCTGGGCTGCGCGGTGCTGACCGGCACCGGCGCTGTCTTTCACCGCGCGGGCGTCAGGCCGGGCGAGACCGTCGCCGTCATCGGCTGCGGCGGTGTCGGGCTCGCCGCCGTCAATGGCGCGGCGCTGGCGGGTGCCGGACGCATCATCGCCATCGACACGCAGGCATCGAAACTCACCCTCGCCAAAACCCTTGGCGCCACCGACGTCATTGACGCTTCAGCCGGCGATATCGCGGAGCAGGTGCTGGAACTGACCCATGGCGGGGTCGACCATGCCATTGAATGCATCGGCTTAAAGCGCACGGCAGAAGCCGCCTTCGCCATGCTGGCCCCGCGCGGCATGGCGACCATCGTCGGCATTCCGCCCTGGGGTACGAAGCTGGAACTGGACGCCATCGCCATGCTGGCGGATCGGCGCATTCAGGGCAGCCGCATGGGGTCCAACCGCTTCCGGCTCGATATTCCGCAACTCGTCGATTTCTACCTCCAAGGCCGGCTGCATCTGGATCACATGATCTCGGACCGGCTGACCCTGCCTGAGATCAATACGGGCTTCGCGCGCATGCGGGCTGGCACCGCCGTGCGGCAGATCGTCCTTTTCTGAACGGATAAAAACGATGCGTATTCTTGTGCTCGGCGGCGCCGGCGCCATGGCAAGCGGCACCGTCCGCGACCTCATCTCTCCTCTTCAGGACCAGATCACGCAAGTTGTGGTCGCCGACCGGCTGCTTGGCCCGGCGCAGGCTTTGGTTCAGACGCTCGGCGATCCGCGCCTGTCCGCCGTCGAGGTCGATGTCGCGGATAGTCTGGCGCTGGCCGCCCTGCTCGCCGATTGCGACCTTTGCATCAATGCGGTGCCGACTTTCGCCGGCCAGCAGATGGTGATTTTCGATGCCTGCCGTCAGGCGGGCAAGCCGTATGTCGATTACGGCGGCATGGGCGTGCTGACGGTAGAACAGAAGAAGCATCATGCTGCCTGGGCCCGCGCCGGTGTGACAGCCGTTCTGGGCCTGGGCGCCGATCCCGGCATTTCCAACATGGTCTGCCGCGCGGTCGCCGACCGGCTGGATGAGATCGACCGCATCAATCTCTTTTGGGTCGCCAAGAATTTCGGCGCCCCCAGCCCGGTACTGGTGCCGCCCTATTCGCTGGCCACCCTGCTGGCCGAATATGCCAATCCGTCACAGCAGTTTCTGGACGGGCGGTTGCAGCAGGTGGGACCGCGCAGCGGCCATGAAACGCTGATCCTGCCCGAGCCCTGGGGGCGGACGGAATTCATGTACACCCAGCATTCCGAGCCTCTGACGGTGCCATTCTCGGAAGGCATTCACGACAAGGGCATTCGCGAATTCACGTGGAAGCTGCATCTGCCTGAGCACGAGCACAAAGCCTGGCTGGCGCTCTGCTCCGCTGGTTTCGACGATTATGACGAGCCGATCGACGTGAAGGGGCAGACCGTCAAGCCGCTCGACCTGCTGGACGCGCTGATCCGCCGCAATATCGAACGGCGCGGCGACCAGATTCCGGCGAGCGAAATCCACGAGCTGCATCTGGCCGTGGGCGAAGGCAAGATCGCCGGGCAGACGAGCCGCATCAATTGCGCCGTCATCGGCAAGCCGAACCCGGCCTATGACGGCTATAACGACCCGGCGACCTCCATCGGGCTTGCGATCGGGGTGCAACTGATGCTGCGCGGCGGCATTCGCCCGGGCGTCTGGGCGCCGGAAGAATGTTTTGAGACCGCGCCCTTCTTCGCCGAACTGCGCCGCCGCCATTTTGCCGTGCTGGACGATCTGCCGCTGGGTGGCGCCCACGCGCCCCGGATTGGACAAGGGACTGGACAGATTGTCCAGGAAATACCAGCCTGATCCTGCTAACCTGTCGATGGCGAAGCAGAGTGGCCCTGGCCTAGCGTTTCTTTAAGATTTCACCCAAGGAGAAGGCTTTCGATGCTGCGACGCACCGCCCTCGTCTCTGCCAGCTGCGCCATGCTTGCCAGCATCGCCGCAGCCCTGCCGGTCCCGGCCCATGCCGCCGGCAAGTCCGTTACCGTCTTCAACTGGGCCGACTATTTCGCGCCCGACGCCTTCGCCAATTTCCAGAAGGCGACCGGCATCACCGCCAATCTGTCCGTCTATGACAGCGAGGAGATGATGGATGCCAAGATTATGGCCGGCAATACGGGCTTCGACGTCGTCGTCGCCAATGCCGAGCCCTATCTGGCGACCGAAGCTCAGGCCGGCGCTTTTCAGGAACTTGACCGTTCCAAAATCCCGAACTGGAAGAATCTCGATCCTGACCTGATGGCGATCTTGGCCAAGGCCGACCCGGGCAATAAATACGCGGTGATCTATGACTGGGGCACCGTCGGCCTCGGCTATAACCCGACGCTGGTGGCGAAATACTTGCCCAACGCGCCGACCGATTCCTGGGCACTGCTGTTCGACCCCAAGAATGCCGCCGCCTTGCAGAAATGCGGCATCAATATCATCGACAGCGCCGCCATCATGACGCCGATCATCCTGAAATATCTGGGCCTTGACCCGGACAGCCAGAACCCCGCCGATCTCAAGAAGGTCGCCGTCGTGCTCAAGGGCATCCGCCCCTATATGAAGACGATCAGCCAAACGACCTGGCTGGCTGACCTCGCAACCGGCAATCTGTGCCTCTCGGTCGGCTGGAACGGCGACGTGCTACAGGCGTCCAAGCGTGCGAAGGCTGCCAATGCCGGCGTCTCCGTCAATTACGTGCTGCCGAAGGAAGGCTCCATCATCTGGTTCGATACCTACGCGATGCCCAAAAACGCGCCGAACCAGGACAATGGCTATGCCTTCATCAATTACATGCTGAGCCCGGAAGGTGCCGCCGATAACAGCAACTACACCAATTACGCGAATGGCGTGCCGGCCAGCGAGAAGCTGATGCGCCAGGATCTGGTGACCAATCCGCAGGTCTTCCCGCCGAAAAGCGATGTCTCCCGCCTCTTCATGCAGTCCCCCGTGCAGCCGCATTACGAGCGCATCCGCACGCGGACCTGGGAAGACTTCAAGAACGAAAGCTGATCTCCCCCTATGAGCGCTGACGGCACAATGCAGTTCACGCCGACGGATGGAGCAAACGCGCTCCATCCGCCGCATATCCGCATCGAAGGCGTCAGCAAGCGCTTCGGCGGCTTCACGGCCGTGCGCGACATCGACCTGACCATCGGACGGGGCGAGCTTTTCGCCCTGCTCGGCGGATCGGGCTGCGGCAAGACCACGCTGCTGCGCATGCTGGCGGGCTTCGCCGATCCATCCACCGGCCGCATCCATATCGGCGACCGGGATGTGACCCATCTGCCGCCCTATGAGCGGCCGGTGAATATGATGTTCCAGTCCTATGCGTTGTTTCCGCATATGACGGTCGCCGCCAACATCGCTTTTGGCCTCAAGCGCGAGGGCCTGCCCAAGCCAGAGATCGCGCGCCGCGTCGAGGAAGCTCTGGCGCTGGTCAAGCTGGACGGTCTGGGTGGGCGCAAGCCCGCGCAGCTTTCCGGCGGCCAGCGGCAGCGCGTGGCGCTGGCCCGCGCCGTCGTCAAACGCCCGGAAGTTCTGCTTCTGGACGAGCCCATGTCCGCTCTCGATAAGAAGCTGCGCGAACATACCCAATTCGAACTCATGGCCATCCAGCGCCAGCTCGGCATCACCTTCGTCATGGTCACCCATGACCAGGAGGAGGCGATGGCCATGGCAACCCGCATCGCGGTGATGGATGGCGGCCGCATCATGCAGGTGGGCTCGCCCCGCGATATCTATGAAACGCCGCGCAGCCTCTTCGTGGCCGATTTCATCGGTTCGGTGAATATGCTGGAAGGCCAGGTTGTGGAGACCCAAGGCGCGGAAGCCGCCATGGACTGTCCTGCCCTTGGCCGGCGGATTGTCTTCGCGGCCGGCCGCAATCTGGCCCTGGGCGAGACCGTGGCGCTGGCCCTGAGGCCGGAGCGCATAACGATCGGGCAGGCCGCATCCGGCGCCAATCACGTTCATGGACAGATTCAGGCGCTTGCCTATCATGGCGGCGCCTCGGTCTTTCGCGTCCTGCTGCCGACCGGCACGCTTTTGCAGGTGACCCGCCCCAATCTGGTGGAGGGTAGCGGCAGCACGCTTGCCATCGGCGATGCCGTCACGCTGTCCTGGTCGCCGCAGGCGACGACCGTGATCGAGACCTGACGATGCGCCCGCTCCTCTCCCTCGTCTCAGGTGCCTGGGGCCGGCGGATCGTCATCGGCCTGCCCTTTCTGTGGCTGGCCCTGTTTTTCCTGCTGCCCTTTCTGGTGACGTTGAAGATTGCCTTCTCGCCCAGCATCAACGGCATTCCGCCGATCGGCCCCATCCTGGGCCTGACCGATGACGGGGCCTTACGCATCACGCTGCATATCGAGAACTGGAGCTATCTGTTCCAGGATCCGAGCTATGTCATCGCCTATGGCCGGTCGCTGCTGACCGCGGCGATTACGACCGTGCTATGCCTGGTCATCGGCTATCCCATGGCCTATCGCATCGCCCGCGCGTCACCCCGCATGCGGCCGCTGCTGCTGATATTGGTCATCATGCCCTTCTGGACGTCCTTCCTGATCCGCGTCTACGCCTGGATCGGCATCCTGAAAGACAATGGCCTGATCAACAATTTCCTGCTCTGGACCCGTATCATTCATCAGCCGTTGCAGATGATGAACACGCAATTCGCGGTCCATCTGGTGATGACCTATGCCTATCTGCCCTTCATGCTGCTGCCGCTGTACACAACCTTGGAGAAGCTGGACCTCAGCCTGCTGGAAGCAGCCAGCGACCTTGGCGGACGGCCCATCATCAGCTTCCTGACCGTCACCCTGCCGCTGTCCCTGCCCGGCATCGTCGCGGGTTCGCTGCTGGTCTTCATCCCGGCTGTGGGTGAATTCATCATCCCGACATTGGTCGGCAGTCCCGGCCATCAGATGATAGCCTCGGTCGTCTTCGACGAGTTTTTCAGCAATCGCGACTGGCCGACCGCATCCGCCGTGGCCACCGCCGTCGTTCTTCTGCTGCTGGTTCCGATCCTGGCTTTGGTCTGGCTGCGGCAGCGGAATGACGCGAAGCTGATCGCATCGTCATGACCCCTGTTCTCTCCTGGCGGCTGCTGACGGCCATGCTCATCGCGGGGCTCGCCTTCCTTTACGCCCCGATCATCATCCTGGTGATCTATTCCTTCAACGCCTCGCCCATGGTCACGATCTGGACCGGGGTTTCGGCGAAATGGTACGGCGTTCTGGCGCATGACCAGGAAATTCTGCGCGCCGCGCGTGTCTCCATCGAAATCGCGCTCATCTCGGCCACGGGCTCCACCATCATCGGCACGCTCGCGGGCTATGCGCTCAGCCGGTTCCGGCGCTTCCGTGGCCGGTCCTTCTTCATGGGCCTCGTCATGGCGCCGCTGGTGATGCCCGAAATCGTCTCCGGCATCGCGCTGCTGCTGATGTTCGTGGGCAGCGAACAGCTTTTCGGCTGGCCGCATGGGCGCGGCATCGTGACGATCTGCGCCGCCCATATCACTTTTTGCAGCGCCTATGTGGCGATCGTCATTCAAAGCCGTCTGGCGGGGTTCGACACATCGCTGGAAGAAGCGGCGCTGGATCTGGGGGCGATGCCCATGACCGTCTTCGGCCTCGTCACCCTGCCCTTGATCCTGCCCGGCATCGTCTCCGCCTGGCTGCTCGCTTTCTCGCTCAGCATCGACGACGTCATCGTCAGCGAATTCACCTCCGGGCCGGGGTCCACCACCCTGCCGCTGGTCATCTTTTCGCGCGTGCATCTGGGCGTCAGCCCCGAGGTCAACGCGCTTGCCACCATCATCATCGCGATCGTGCTGACGGCAACGGCGCTTCTCACCTTTGCCCGCCTGAAACGGCGGGCGGAGGGATGACCGCCATGCCGAACCGCCGCGATTGCCCAGGAACCGAGCCATGAGCGCACGCAGAGACGGCCGCCAGATCCATTTCATGCTGCTGGAAATGGGCGCCATCAGTCACAACAATTACGGTCTGTGGCGCCACCCGGACAATCAGCGCCGCAATTTCGGCGATCTCGCCTTCTGGATCGAACAAGCCCGGCAACTGGAACGCGGCATGTTCGACGCCATCTTTTTTGCCGATACGCTCGGCATTTCAGCGGGCTTCGGCGGCGCGCCGGACGTGGCGCTGCGCGAAGGCATGCATGTGCCGATCCATGATCCGCTGACCCTGATCCCCGCCATGGCGGCGGTGACGAAGCATCTGGGCTTCGCCGCCACCAGCTCCACGACCTATGAACATCCCTTCTCCTTCGCCCGGCGCATGAGCTCGCTCGATATGCTCAGCGGCGGCCGGGTGGGGTGGAATATCGTCACATCCTACCTGCCGGGGGCGGCGGCCAATTTCGGCATCGAACCCATGCCGCATGAGACGCGCTATGACCGCGCCCAGGAATATGCCGAGGTCGCCTTCAAGCTTTGGGAACAGAGCTGGGACGAAGACGCGGTGCGCCTGGACAAGGAAGCGTCCATGGTCAGCGACCCGGCCAAGGTCCATGCCATCAACCACGAAGGGACGCATTTCAAGGTCGCCGGGCCGCATCTGATGTGTCCGACGCCGCAGCGCACGCCTGTCATCTTCCAGGCCGGCAGTTCCGACCGTGGCCGCGAATTCGCGGCCAAACATGCCGAGGGCATCTTCATCGGCGGCTATACCGAAGACATCCTGCTCAGCCATGTGCAGGATATCCGGCGCATCGCCGCGGCGGCGGGGCGCGGCCATGACGAGGTGAGACTCTTTGCAGAAGGCAATGTCGTCTGTGCCGCGACCGATGCCGAGGCCGAGGCCAAGCTGGCGGACTATATGAAACTGGCCAGCGCGGACGGCTATCTGGCCCATCGCTTCGGGTCGGGGATGGATCTGTCCCGCTACGGCCATCACGAAAAGATCGAGGATATCGTGGCCGCCGGTGGCCCCGGCGCGGATCATATGGCGCGCTACCCCTTTCCGGCAGGATGGACAGTCGGCGACATCATCGAGGATGCGGCGCGGCTGGACCGCAAGCGCCTGTTCGTCTGCGGCGGGCCTGAGAAATGCGCGGATGAGATCGAGCGCTGGTCAGACACGTTCGACCTCGACGGCTTTCTCATGCGGGGCTTTCTGGCCCCCGGCACGGCACGGGACTTCGCCGATTTCGTGGTGCCGGAATTGCAGCGCCGTGGCCGCTACCGCACGCAATACGAAGGCACAACCTTGCGGGAAAACCTGTTCGGTGCCGGGCATAAGCGACTGCCCGACAGCCATCCGGGTGCCGCCTATCGCCGCGCGCCCCAGGGCGCGGAATAGGCTTGCGGCTTGGCCCCGGCAACCGCCCCCGATTTCGGCCTGACCGTCTCCGAATGCCTGGAGATCGCGCCGCTTGACCAGGCAAAGGTCGTGTCCGGCCATGCAGGCTTAGGGCGGCGGCTGCGCTGGGTGCATGTCGTCGACCATGAGGATATCGAGGATTCGCTCACCGGCCAGGAACTGATCATGACGGCGGGCGTCGTGCTCGGCGGCAATGAACAATTGCAGCGCGATATCTTCGTGGTGATGGAAAAGCTGCAAATCGCGGGGCTGGTGATCGCGCTCGGCACCTATATGGACCGCGTGCCGGACGTGATGCTGGAGCGCAGCGAGGCGCTGGGCATTCCCATCATCGTGCTGCCTTGGGCGATCAACTTCCGCGACGTGACGCATAGCCTGCTGACCCATCTGGTGCAGTCGCAATATGTGGCGCTGGAAAGCGCGGAACGGCTGAACAGGGATCTGCTGCAAATCGTCATGCGCGGCGGCGGACTGCCCGCGCTTTGCGCGAGATTGGGCAGGCTGTTCGGGCGCAGCATCGGCATCGTCGATACCGGCGCCCAGCTTCTGGCCCGCCATCAGACAACGGAAGACGCGAGCGATGTCTTTCGCGGCACGGGTCTGACGACAGAGGCTGCGGCCGCATTGGCGGCATTGCGGCCGGTGGGCGGCACGACGCAGATATTGGCCACCTCCGGCCGGCGCCTGGGCTTCACCACGCCCATACCGACGCTGCCGCAATCCAGCGGCTGGCTGATTGTGGAAAGCGACCGCGAGACGGTCAGCCGCTTCGACAGTCTGGCGGCCGAGGCCGGTGCCATGGCGGCGGCCCTGCTGCTGTCCCAGGCGACCGGCGTGGCCAGACTGGCAGAGCGCAAGGCCGAGGATCGCGTCATCGATATTCTGCACGGCGCGGGTGTCACGACGGATGCGGCGGCTGAGCTTGGCCTGCGCCCTGGTCTTCCCTTTATTGCCTTCGCCGCCGATGTGGAGGGGGCGAATGGCGACAGCGCGCTGGGCCTGATCCGCACCTTCATCCGGCGGCAGAATCTGGGCGGCCAGGTGGCGCGGCGCGGCAGCATGGTGCTGGGTGTTTTACAACGCAACAAGCCCGGGATCACGCGGGAGGTTTTCACGGCCCTCGTCGATGTCCTGAAAGTCGCGAAACTCCATCTCCGCATTGCCGTGAGCCCGGTTCTGGACGAGGTGAGCGAGGTGCCGGCCGGCTATGCCCGTGCGCGCGAGGCCCTGCGCCTGGCGCGCTTTCTGCAACCGGCACGCCATGTCGTCTGGGCGGAAGAGATGACGGCGCTGACACGGTTTTTGCAGGCCAGCGACCAGAAGACCGCCGGTGACGGGCTTTTTCCGGCCATCCTCAAGCTTCAGCAAAACGACCGGCGGCAGAAAAGCGCTTTGGTGGAATCCCTCGCCTGCCTTGCCGATCATGACTGGAACGTCTCCGTCTCGGCCCGCCAGCTTGGCGTGCATCGCCATACCCTGCTCAATCGGCTGGAGCGGATGGAAGAAATTCTGGGCCTGGAGCTGGAGCCGATCCTGCGCCTGGAATTGCGGCTGCAACTTATCGCCTGGCATCTGGCCGGCAGCCCGACTGGCTGAGAGCGGCCGTCAGGCCAGGCGGTCATAGCCTTTGGCGCGATAGATGATGGCGGCGATGACCCAGCTGGCCGCGAAGACGCCGATGATAAGATAGCCGATGGTGCCGAAATTGCTGTTGAGCGATCCGATGCCATTCCAGAAGAAGCCTGTCAGGTTGAACTGATCCTGCACAAGCCCGAGGGCTTCGATGCCACCCACCAGCACTGCGACGATGACCGAAACCAGGGTGATGGTCATATTGTAGTAGAGCTTGCGGATGGGTTTCACGAAAGCCCAGCCATAGGCGCCCAGCATCAGAATGCCGTCCGTCGTATCGATGAGCGACATGCCTGCGGTGAACAGCGCCGGAAAGACCAGGATCGACCAGACCGAGAGGCCTTGGGACGCCTGGGCCGCCGATATGCCGAGCAGGCCGATTTCCGTTGCCGTATCAAAGCCGAGGCCGAACAGAAGCCCCAGCGGATACATATGCCAGCTGCGCCGGATGAGGCCGAACATGGGGCGGAACAGGCGGGACAGGAACCCGCGCCCCGCCAACAGCGCATTGAGATCGTCATCGACGTAAGGCGCACCGGCCTTGACGCGGCGGAAGGTGCGATAGACGCCCAGCAGAATGACGGTGTTCATGGCCGCGATGGCGAGCAGGAACAAAGCCGAGACCAGCGTGCCGATGACCCCGCCGATCGAATGCAATCCGTCGATGCGGCTTTTGAAAGCCGTCGCCGTCGCGGCAATGGCAATCGAGGCCAGAACAACGATGGTGGAATGGCCGAGCGAAAAGAAGAAGCCGATGGAAACCGGGCGTTTGCCCTCCTGCATCAGCTTGCGCGTCACATTGTCGATCGCGGCGATATGATCGGCGTCGACGGCGTGGCGCAGACCGAATGTATAGGCCAGCAAGGCCGTGCCCAGCAGCACCGGATGATGGCGGAAGGCGTCGAAAGCCCAGGCCCAGGCACCGAGATTGGCGCCAATCAGAATGGCATAGAGGCCGAGGACTTTCGGACCCAGTCTGCTGCCGCGATCACTGAAAATACGGGAGGCGACCTGACGCAATGCCCTCTCCCGGATGCCTGAACGCAATTCTATTCAGAAAGACAATAGGGCGTCCAGCGCCCCCCGGCGCGCAGACCTGAAGACGGCGGCAATTGGCACCGCGCCGTTCGGTGCTATGACGTTGCATGAGATGACCCGCGCCGCCACCCCGCCCGCTCGCTTCATGCAGCGCCTGTTGCTGACGGCGATGCTCGGGCTGGCTTTGGCGAGCCGGCTGGCGCTCGGGGCGACCGTGCCGACAGGCATGCCGGCCGATGCCTCCAGCGCTCTCGCGCATCTCCAGGCCGTCATGGTCATGTGCGATCCGGGTCAGACGCCCAAGGTACCCCCGCCATCGCCGGACCACGCAACGTCTTTCGATGATTTGATCGTTCTGGACGCGGGCGACAATGCTCTGGCCCTGCCGGGTGTCGCGGCATCGCTGCCGCCGGTCGCGACCCGGTGGATCGCCGCCGATCGGTCGCCCGCGACTGTCCTTGAGACGCCATTGCTTTACCGGGCCGCCCCTCAGCCGCGTGGGCCACCTGCTCTGCTCTGACAGAGCCTACCCCATTTCCATCCCGCTTATGCAGCGCGATCCGACGCCCATCCAGCGTCTCGCGCCAAGGACAAGACCCTCATGACCATTCGCATTGCGGCGGCAGCCTTTGCCGCGACCCTCGCCTTTTCCACCGGCGCTTTCGCCCATGCCTATCCGCAGACCGAATCCCCCGCGAAAGGCAGCACGATTGCCACCGCTCCGACCACGCTCTGGATCGAATTCGATGACGAGCTCGAACCCGCTTTCACCGGCATGACGGTAACGGATTCGATGGGCATGCGCATGGATAGCGGCAAGGCGACCGTCTCATCCACCGACGCGCATCATCTCAGCATCGGACTGAAACCGCTTGCTGCCGGGACATACACCGTGACCTGGCACGCGACCGACACGGATACCCACAAGACGCACGGCAGCTACACCTTCACCATCACTCAGTAAGCACAGCGGACGCCATCCCGTGGTCGTTCCCAGCTTCGACCTGACGGATAGCGGCGGCATCGGTCTTGTCTTCACCCGAGGCGTGACCGATGCCGTGCTGCTGGCTGTCTTCGGCACGCTCGTCTTCCGCACGCTGATCGCACCGGCGGGTTTCGCCGCTTTGGGACCGGCAGAGGCCCGCTTCTTCCGCCGGCAGTTGGCGGCGCAGGCCCGCTGCCTGGCTGGTCTGGCACTGCTGGCGCTCGCCGTCTGGCTGGTGCTGGTCTCGCAGTCCCTGGCAGAGGTGACGGCCTTCGGCCCCACGCTCAGCGCCGTCTGGACAGTCATCCGCGCCACCAGTTTCGGGCATATCCTGGTTGCCCAAAGCGTGACGCTGCTGGCTCTTCTGCTGACGCTGGCCGCAGCGAAGCCCTGGGATCGCGCGTCCCTCGCCTTCGGGGCGATCCTGATCGGCTTGCAGGCCTGTCACGGCCATGGCTTCGGCATGGGCAACCCACTGCTTCTCGCCTGTCTCATGCTGCATCTGCTGGCGGCCGGCGCCTGGCTGGGGTCGCTGCCGGCGCTGGCCATCAGCCTGCGCCATCAGCCGCCCGCTGTTGCCGCCAAGCTGGCGCGGCGCTTCTCCCCACTCGGCATCGTCTGCGTCTCGGTCCTGGCCCTGACCGCCCTCTATCAGGCCTGGGTGCTGATCGGCAGTTGGGGCTTTTTGACCGGCAGCGCCTATGGGTGGACGGCACTGCTAAAGCTTCTGCTCTTCGCGCTGCTGCTGACGCTCGCCGCATTCAACCGGTTTTTCGCCACACCGCGCCTGACCCGCGAAACGACGGGCCGGCCTGCCTTGTTCTATGCCGTCGCGCTCGAAATCGGGCTTGGCATCGCCATCCTTCTGGCGGCCGGGCTGCTGGCCAGCCTGCCGCCCGGGATGAAGATGTGATGGCGCATAAGGCAAAGCTGACGGCCGGTCTGGCGCTTGTCGCCATTCTGATTGTCGCGGTCGGGCTTCATGCCCTGATGGCGGCCCGCGAGCGGCAGACTGCCGCCGCGACGACCATCGGGGGCGCCTTCACGCTGGTCGATTCCACGAAGCATGTCGTGACCGACCGCGATTTTCGCGGCCGCTATATGCTGGTCTATTTCGGCTACACCTATTGCCCTGATATCTGCCCGACGACGCTGACCACCGTGACGCAGGCTCTCGCTGACCTTGGCAAGCGCGGCAGTGCCATTCAGCCGATCTTCATTACCGTCGATCCCAAACGGGACAAGCCAAACCAGATCGGCCGCTATACGGCCGCCTTTTCACCGCGCCTGATCGGACTGACGGGATCGCAAGCGCAGATCAGCGCCGCCGAAGCCGCCTATCATGTCATCGTCAAACCCGGCCCGATTTCAGCGGATGGTCTGCGCAGCATCGATCACAGCGCGGTGCTGTATCTGATGGGACCGGACGGCGCCTTCATCGCGCCACTGCCTGCGAACAGCACCGCCGCGACGCTGGCCGCCGATATCGCCCGCTATCTTACGGCTTGAGACGATAGCCCGTGCGGAACATCCATGACAGCACGGCCAGGCACAGCGCCATGAAGCCGAGGACGAAGATCAGGCTGACAGCAAGGCTGACATCGCCCACGCCGTAAAAGCTCCAGCGGAAACCGCTGACGAGATAGACCACCGGATTGAACAGGCTGACCGTCCGCCAGGGCTGGGGCAGCATGTCGATGGAATAAAAAGCCCCGCCGAGGAAGGTGAGCGGTGTCACAATCAAGGACGGCACGATAGCCAGTTGTTCAAAACTATTGGCCCAGATTCCGATCAGAAAGCCGAAAAGGCTGAAGGTCAGCGCCGTCAGCACCAGGAAGGCCAACATCCAGCCGGGATGCATGATCCGCACCGGCACGAAGAAGGTGGCGGTGACGAGGATGATCAGGCCGATCATGACTGCCTTGGTCGCCGCCGCGCCGACATAGGCCACCACCACTTCGATGCCGGAAATCGGCGCCGAGAGAACTTCAAAGATCGTGCGCGTGAATTTGGGGAAGTAGATACCGATCGAGGCGTTGGAAATGCCCTGCGTCAGCAGTGCCAGCATGATCAGCCCCGGCACGATGAAGGCGCCGTAATTGACACCGCCGACCTGATGCATGCGCGACCCGATGGCTGTGCCGAAGACGATGAAATATAGCACGGTCGTCAGCACAGGCGTGGCCACGCTTTGCAGCACAGTGCGCCGGGTGCGCGCCATTTCGGCGCGGTAGATCGCCCAGATACCGGGCAGGTTGATCGCGCTCATACGCCGTTCTCCACCAGGCCGACAAAAATGTCTTCGAGGCTGCTCCGCCCGGTCTCAAGATCCCTGTAGTCGATGCCGGCGGCGGCGAGTTCCCGCAGCAGATGGGGCATCCCGGTTTCCGGCGCATTGGCATCGAATTCGTAGACCAGGCGCTCGCCATCCGCTTCCAGCCGCAAAGGCCAGGCGGCCAGCGCGGGCGGAATTTCCGTCAGTTTCTGCTGCATCGTGATGCTCAACCGGCGCTTGCCCATCTTGCGCATCAGGGCAGCCGTTTCCTCGACCAGCACAAGGCGCCCACGGTCGATGACGCCGACACGGTCGGCCATTTCCTCCGCTTCCTCCAGATAATGCGTGGTCAGGATGACGGTGACACCCTTCTGGCGCAGCCGGCGCACGAGATCCCACATGTCGCGGCGCAGATTGACGTCAACGCCCGCCGTCGGCTCATCCAGGAACAGGATGTCGGGCTCATGGCTGAGCGCCTTGGCGATCATTACGCGGCGCTTCATGCCGCCGGACAATTCATTGACCCGCGCGCCGCGTTTTTCCCACAGCGACAGATCCCGCAGCAGTTGTTCGATATAGGCTGGTGCTGGGGTTTTACCGAAAAGGCCACGGCTGAATTGGACGGTGTTTTCGACCGTCGCGAAGATATCGAGCGAAATCTCCTGCGGCACCAGACCGATCATCCCGCGCGCCGCGCGGTAGCCCGTGACGATATCATGCCCGGCGACGGTAATGCGCCCGGAGGTGAGAGAGACCAGACCGCAGATGATGCTGATCAGCGTCGTTTTGCCGGCACCATTAGGGCCGAGCAGAGCGAAGATTTCGCCCTTTTCCACGGCAAGGTCGATGGCATGAAGGGCCGTATGGCCGGTTTTATAGGTTTTTGTCGCGGCAGAGATGGATAGGACGGGTGACATAGGCTCTCTTGCTTTGCTTATGGGCCAGCAGGCTGGCGGCGGGTTCCGCTGAGCCGCCGCCTGACATGGTGCGGCCGCTATGCGGATGGGCCTGCGCTTGCCGGGCCGCCCCAAACAGGCAGCGGCCGGTTTTCGTCGCCCTTAAACGGAACAATGATCCGATTGTCAAGTGACGCCTGGCGACCCGTCCGTCGCCAAGCGTCACTTTTGCTGAATTGTCTTGGTAGTGACGCACGGCGCCTTTCGGTGCCGCGCGGCCGATATCAATCCCAGGTCAGGCCACAAGGGTTGCCGCTGCCGGGAACAGCCGCTGCGCCCGCTCGGCCAACACAGCCCGCACCGCGCCCGGCACCTGACGTGAAGACTGCGCGCGCGGCAGAGCCATTTCCATAATCGGCGCGCGGCCGTGCAACGGCTCATGCTCCGCCCAATTGTCGAAAGCCATGCGGCTGACATTGTCCACGAAGGTCTCGGCCGCCGCGCCTTCGGCCAGGATCAGCGCATGTTCCGCCAATTCGACGTGAAAATAGGTGAAAGTTTCGGGAACCGCCGTCTCCCGCATGATCGAAATGCCATTCACCAGTGCCGCCGCATGAGCAAGGATACCGCCGACGAGCAGCGCATGATCGGGCGAGACCAGCAAATCGCGCACCGGCAGGCCATCGGCCAGCGCGCCCGCGCGAATGCGAATGGGGAGCACCCGCAGCGGATCGGCAAAACGGAGAGAGACCGTATTGCGCCCAATCCAGCGAATGGGCAGGCAACGGCCGTCGGCCGTCATGACCAGATCACCGGGCGCCAGACTTTCGACCGCGACATCGCCGGTCGGCGTGCGGATGCCCGTGCCGGGATAATAGCAGACGACGAGCGCCAGACTACCGTCCTGATCCTTGGTGAGTTCGTATCCGTTGCTCTGCGCACCGTCGATTGTCAGGTCATAGGTCGAGCCGCCGGCAGAGATGATGACCGTATCGCCGGAAACGGAATAGGTGTCGCTGGTGGCATAAGTCAGGAAATCGAGGTCGATGGTATCGCCGGACACGAAGCTGGAAATCGTCGTCGCGGGCAGAGCGGAACTATCCGCGATGTCCAGCGTGCCGCCTGTACCCGAGAAGGTGAGACCGTTCGTCGTGATGGCGCCGGCGCTGAGGATCAGCATGCCGCCGTCGATCACCGTCGCGCTGACCGTGCCGCCGCTGGAGACGGTCTCAAGGCCACCGGTTTCGACGGTCGTGTTGCTGGCAACGGAGGCAGAATAGACGATCTGCGTGCCGCCAGCCGCGACCGTCGTGTAGCGCTCTGCGCCGCCGGCGCTAAGGATTTCAGTGCCGCCATTGCTGACCGTGGCGCTGACGCCGACACCGCCGCCGATGATGTCGATGGTGCCGCCGCTGGAAACAGCCGTGTACCAGCCGCCGCCACCGCCGACCAATTGCAGCGCGCCGCCGTCATTGACGGCAGCGCTGAAGATATTGCCACCACCGGAGACGGTAACGACGCCACCGCCATTGATCACCGTGTCATAGGCATCGCCGCCTCCCGACATCAGGACCGTGCCACCACTCTCGACGGTGGTGCCATAGGCGATGCCGCTGGTGTTTGCGGCGGCGCCGCGCAGAATTTCCGTGCCGCCCGCGCCGACCGTCGTATCGGTGGTGGTGCCGCCCGACAGCAGCACCGTGCCACCGGAACTGACGACCGTATCCGTGGCACTGCCTGCGAAGAGAAGGAGAAGTTCACCGCCGCTGATGATCGTCGTATCCAGCGCCGTGCCCGCCGAATGCACGGCCTCGGTGCCCCCGCTGACCAGCGTATCGGATGTCACACCGCCCGACAGGACCAGCATCAGAGAGCCGGTGCTGGCCGTGGTATTGAGCGCCGCGCCGGTCGTCAGCACATATTCAATATCGCCCCGCCCCAGAACGGCGCCGGTCGTGCTGGTGAAGACCGCGACATCGACGCCGGCCTTTTCCAGCAGCACGCCTGTGGAGACGACGGAGCCACCGGATTCGATTGTCGCGGAAGTCGAGACGCCGCCTGGCAGAACGACGAGAAAACCGCCGCTTTCGACCGTCGTGCCGCTGGCATAGCCACCGGAATAGACGAATTCGATACCGCCGCTGCCAATATCGTTGTCACTGGCAACACCACCCGAGGAAATCTCAAGCCGGCCGCCATCGTTGACGGTGGTGCTGCTGGCCACACCACCCTGGATGATTTCGGTGCCGCCGCTGTCGATGGTGGTGGACCGCGCGCCGCCGCCGGTGCTGACGACCTCGGTGCCGCCGCTGGAGATTGTCAGATCGACGGCATTGCCGCTTTGCGACACCACCTGATAGCCGCCCAGCAGCACGCCGTCATAGTCGAATCCGCCGACGCCGACCGTCTCCGTCCCGCCGCTTTCGATGATGGCGCTGGTGACCGATCCGCTGGAAACGAATTCGGACCCGCCGCTTTCGACCGTCACGTCATAGGACTGGCCACCGGAGGAGACCGTCTCCGTACCGCCGCTGCTGACCGTGGTGCCGACCGTGGTGCCGCCGGACAGGACGACGATGGGACTATCGGCGGTCGCGACGCCATTGCTGAGCGTGGAGCCGGAAGAGACGGTCTGCGTCGTCATGACAATACCTCGAGCCAGAAGTCCGATGAAATAAATACCGAAGGCATCTTCATGCCTCGGCTCGATCGCTTGAATCTTTCAGGCAGCCCTATCCTTCAGGCTAGTTCAGAAGAGGAGCCGTCATCAGAATTGCGGCCAAGTAACAAGATGCAAAGAAACGGTTCTGTTTACCTGTGCCATGGGATAACGCAACGGCCTTTTTTGGGTGGATACGTGGCGCATTGCCGGTGAATTGGTTTTTAGGGCACCGAGGATTAGGATTCGCGAAGACCCCGGTTTCACCTTGTCAACAAGGGTAAAGACGATGACCGATTCGACCTTCCACCGGCTGCACGACGAGGAGCGGCTTCTTCTGACACGCCTGCGGCATCTGCGCCGCCAGCCGCCGAGCGACCCTGCCGAGGCCTATACGGTGGGCGAACGTGTCGCCGACAAGGTGGCGGCGGCAATGGGGTCATGGAAATTCATCATCATCCAAAGCATCACCCTGGCGATCTGGATCGTGCTGAATATCACTGCCTGGATGCAGCATTGGGACCCTTATCCCTTCATCCTGCTGAACCTGGCTTTGTCTTTCCAGGCCGCCTATGCAGCCCCCTTCATCATGATGAGCCAGAACCGTCAGGCTTCCATCGACCGCCGCGACGCCAAAACCGATTATGACGTCAATATCAAAGCCGAGCTGGAGATAGAATTGCTGCACGAAAAGATCGACAAGATGCGCGAGGATCAGATTTCGCGCCTATTGACCGTGGTGGAAGACCTGTCAAGCAAGCTCGCGGAAATCGCTACCACTAAAACCTGACGGTGCAGCCGTCACTCTTTGCAAACAGCAACATCTTAGCTGCCTTTCAGATGCGCCAGGACGAAGCTGCGCATGTCTTCCATCGCGCGCTTATGGCTGAAGCGTGGAAACAGGACGGAGCGGAACAGGCAGCCATCCAGAAAGGTTGAGATGAAGATCGACATCCGCTCGGGGTCAACCGCGCGAAACCGCTTCTGCTCGATGCCCATTTCAATCGCGCGGCGCAGGACGACCGCTTCCTTCTCGTAAAAACTGCGCACGGCGCGGTCTATGCGCGGCGTGCGGTTGCGCGTGCTGGCATAGTCAAGGCTGACTTTGCCAAGCTTCTGCATCAGCGTAAAATGCAGGACATGCGTTTCGATCCAGGAGGCAATGATTTCTTCCGGCGATTGCACATCGGACGTGACGTCATCGAATTTCCGGAACGCCGTTTCGACCGTGTTCTCGACGACTTTGAGGAACAGGTCTTCCTTGCTGCCGAAATAGTAATAGATCAGCGCGGAATTGATGCCCGTCGCCGCCGCGATATCCTTGATGGTGACGGTGGAGTAATTCTGCTCGGCAAAAAGATCGAGCGCCGCGCTCTGCAAAGCCTCGGCGACGTCGGACTGCGCGCGAGGCTTGCGGCCGCGCGCAGGCTTCTCGGCCGTATCGCTTGCCTTGACCGCTTTCTTTCTGCTCGCTGCCGGCGCCGCCATCGACACACCCTCCCCTGGCTCTCGCAACCGGAGAGGCTGCCCATCCTTAACCGATTGATTGAAACATTGCGAACCTAGAGTCCGGCCTTCGCCCTGCCGCCCCCTGTCACAGCCTCCCTTCCGCTTGCCAGTTGACGGCGATTTCCGCGACGCTCGCCGTATTGGGCAGATCGAGCGCGAACTGGACTGTCTGCGCGATATCCGCCGGCTGCGTCATGATGGATGGGTCAACCGTATCGCTCGCCGCCGATTTGCCCATGTCGGTTGCGACATAGCCGGGACAGATGGCGGTCGCGCGAATGCCCTGGTCCCAGCCGGCATGGCGCAGGCCATGCGCCAGCGCCGTCACCGCATGTTTCGTCATCGCATAGGCGCCGGAATCGGCACTGGCAACGCGAATGCCGGACAGGGAGGAGATGATGACGACACGCCCCTGACCGGTCTTGGCCAGATGCGGCCAGGCGGCGCGGGCCAAGCGCTGCGGCGCGCGCAGATTGACCGCCAGCATCTCCTCCATTTCGGCATCCCTCACCTCGACCACCGATTTGCCGACCAGCACGCCGGCATTGCAGATAATGGCGTCAATCCGGCCAAAACGCGCGACGGTGGCATCCACCCAGGCCGCCTCAGCGTCCTCCGCTGCCGTATCATAGGCATGAACTAGCGCATCGCCGGCGTCGACCGGCTTGCGCATGCCCAGCGACAGCTGCCAGCCCGAAGCGGCCAGGCGGTCACGGATGGCGGCGCCGATGCCGCGACTGGCGCCGGATATCATGGCGACGCGGGGAGTGGATGCGGGCATGGTCATGGCACTTTCAACGGAGGCGGATAGAGACTGATCGTCAAGACGAAAGGCTTTGTAGTGGCTGACTTTGATGCTGCGCAAATTCGACCGCGGCGCGACCCGCCGCCCCGTCTTTCGGTGCAAAGCCCCATCCCCTATAGAGGCTGCCAAGGAGAGACCATGCTACTGGACGTGCGGAACCTAGGCGGCAAGCTTGGCCGTCCCGTCTCGATGACGCTCGCCGCTGGCGAATGCCTCGTGATATCCGGCCCATCCGGCATCGGCAAAAGCCTGCTGCTGCGCATGATCGCCGACCTGGACGAAAACACGGGCGATGCCCGGCTGAATGGCAGATCCCGCATGGCGATGCCTGGACCGCACTGGCGCCGACAGGTCATGTATCTGGCGGCCGAATCCGGATGGTGGGCCGAGACCGTCTCCGCCCATATGCAGCCATTGCCGGATGCCGCCGCTTTTCTGCCTCGCCTTGGCCTGCGCGCCGATGTGATGGACGCCCCGGTCAGCCAGCTCTCCACCGGCGAACGCCAGCGCTTGGCCTTCATCCGCGCGGCCATTCGCAAACCCGCCGTCATGCTGCTGGATGAGCCGACATCGGCACTGGACCCGGCCAGCACCGGGCTGCTGGAGGACGAGTTCAGCAGACTGCGCCAGACCGGCACCGGCCTTATCGTCGTCACGCATAACGCGGACCAGGCCGAGCGCATCGCGACCCGCCGCCTGTTCATGACGCGTGATGGATTGTCCGAGGCCCGATAATGCACCCTATCGCGCTGTCCCCGACCGATCTGGCCGTCGGTTCCTCTTTGATTTTCCTCTGCGCCCTGCTGTCGCTGCTTCTGTCGCTCGGCATCCATCGCACCCTGCTCTGGGCGGCGGCGCGCATGGTGGTGCAATTGCTGCTGATCGGCTTCGTGTTGCGCTTCGTCTTCAGCGTGGGTTCCCCCTGGCTGACGGCGCTGGTGGCGCTGGTCATGGCGGGGGCGACAACCTATGAGGTCGGCGCCCGGCAGGACCGGCGACTGACGGCTGGATGGCATTACGGTGTCGGCGGCGGTGCGACGGTCATCTCCACCCTCATCATCGTGGTACTCGCTTTGACGACAGCGCTGCGGCCGCACCCTTGGTACGATGCGCGTCACGCGCTGCCGCTGACGGGCATTATTCTGGGCGGGGTGATGAATTCCGTCAGCCTGTCGCTGAACAGCCTGTTCAACGGCGCGGTGCGGGAGCGCGCCGCGATCGAAGCGCGGCTGGCACTGGGCGACAGCCGCTATGCGGCGCTGCGCGATCTAGCGGCGCAATCCATCCGCACGGCGCTGATCCCGACCATCAATCAGATGATGGCGGCGGGGCTGATAACGCTGCCCGGCATCATGACCGGCCAGCTGCTGGCCGGCATGGACCCGGTGAGTTCAGCGAAATACCAGATCCTGCTGATGTTCCTGCTGGTCGGCGGCAATTGCTGCGGCGCCTTCGCCGCTGTCTTTCTTGTCCTGCAACGGCTGACGGACAAGCGTGACAGGTTGCGGCTGGATCGGCTGCATAGCGCGCGCGCCTGACCGATCCCGCCGCGCCTGCGCTCAGGTGGTCGCGAAAAGCTTCTCCATATCGGCAAAAGCCTTGAATTCCAGCGCATTGCCGGCGGGATCCAGGAAGAACATGGTCGCCTGCTCGCCCGGCTGGCCCGGAAAACGGATATAGGGCTCGATGACGAATTTGGTGCCGGCAGCCTTCAGCCGGCCGGCCAGGGCTTCCCATTGCGGCATGGTGAGCACGACGCCGAAATGCGGCACCGGCACATCATGCCCGTCGACCGGATTATGGTGGGCAATCGCGTCACCCGCGATGTCGCGCGGCTTGTGATGCGCCACGATCTGATGGCCGAAGAGGTTGAAGTCGATCCAGGTGTCGGAACTGCGGCCTTCCGGGCAGCCCAGCACAGTACCGTAGAAAATGCGCGCCGCCGCCAGATCGTCCACCGGAAAGGCGAGGTGAAAGGGCGTGACGCCGACTGCCGGATCAGGCACGGCCGAAAAACTGTCCATCTGTTTTTTCTTTCAATGAATAAGGCGAATCTGGGAGGGAAAGGGTTTAGCCGAGCTTGAGATGGCCGAGCACGAAATCCCGCATATCGTCCATCGCACGGCGATGGTTGAAGCGTGGAAACATGACGGAGCGGAACAGGCAACCGTCGAGGAAGGTGGAGATGAAGACGGACATGCTGTCCGGGTCCACGGGGCGGAACAGCCCCTGCTCGATTCCGTCCTTAATGGCCTTTCCGAGCACGAGCGATTCCTTGTCATAGAAGCTGCGGATGGCACGGTCGACCTTCGGCGTGCGGCTGCGCGTGCTGGCGTAATCCAGGCTGATCTTGGCGAGCTTGCGGAGCAGCAGAAACTGGATGACGTGAATTTCGATCCAGGAGACGATGATCGCCTCCGGCGACTGCACGCCCGCGCTGACATCGTCGAATTTGCGGAAGGCGACTTCGACCGTATTTTCGACGGCCTTGAGGAACAGATCCTCCTTACTGCCGAAATAGTAATAGATCAGCGCGGAATTGATGCCCGTCGCCGCCGCAATGTCCTTGATGGTGACGGTGGAATAATTCTGCTGCGCAAACAGATCAAGCGCCGCACGCTGTAGCGCATCCGCGACATCCAACGAGCGCGCCTGGGCTTTGCGCGGACGCGTGGCGCGCGGCTTGACCGCCGGTTTGGCGGTTCGCGTTTCAGGCACGGTGACCAAAGCCTGCCCTCGTCCTTTCTGCGTCGCCACGCCCAGCCTCGTCATCGTCTCAACGCATCCCAATTCCGGCCGGCATAGATTAAAATTTAACTAACCGATTAATCAAGGTTGGAACAGGTTTTGCATTAACGCAAGACTTATGATCGATCGCGCGCCGCTTTCAGATATGACCTGCGACATCCTGGTGGCCGGCACGGGCTCCGCCGGGCTGACGGCGGCGCTGGCCGCCTCGGCACAGGGGGCGCGCGTCATCATCGCGGAAAAGGCCGGCGTCATCGGCGGCACCACCGCATTGTCGGGCGCTGCCATCTGGGTGCCGGCGAACCACGTCGCGGAGGCAGCCGGCCTTGCCGATAGTCCGGCCGAGGCCTTGGCCTATCTGCGCGCCGCCGCCCCTGACGGCTGGGCCGAAACCGAGGACGCGCTATGGGCGCGCATGGCGCAGAGCGCAGGCGCCATGCTGCGCTTCGTGGAAGCCCATACGCCGCTTACCTTCCAGCTCACGAATCAGGCCGATCCGCTGGCCGCCCTGCCCGGCGCCAAGCCACGCGGCCGCATGGTCTCTCCACTGCCGCTGCCACGCCGGCTGGCGCGCCCTTTCACGGCGCAACTGCGGCCGCCTCTCTTTCCCCATACCTATAGTTTTCAGGAGGCCATGGCGGTCGACCTCTATCATCACCCCGTCAAAGCCGCCTTCCGCCATGCCTGGCCGTTGCTTTACCGCCTGGCGACAGGCCGGCGCGGCAAGGGCACGGCGCTGGTGACGGGACTGCTGCGCGGCTGCCTGGACCAGGGCTGCACATTGCTGCTGAACGCGCCACTGGACAGCCTGACGATGGCGCAAGGCCGCGTGACCGGGGCCATGCTGATCCATAACGGCCAGCCGCTGCGCATTGTCGCGACAAAAGGCGTTATCCTCGCCAGCGGTGGCTTCGAATGGGATGTGGCACGGCGCGACCGGCATTTCCCCGGCCCGACTGCCCTCCCGGCCAGTCCAAGAAGCAATACCGGCGACGCGCATCGCATGGCCGAGGCCGCCGGCGCGACCTTGGCCCATATGGATCAGGCCAATTTCGCGCCCGCCGTGCCGACGCGCTACGAGGATCAGGCGCACGGACTTTCCATCTATTTCCATCAGGAGCCGAACGCCATTCTGGTCGACGGCAGCGGCCAGCGCTTCGTCGATGAGCAATGCTTCAATCTCGGCGAGCAACTGGACCGACGCGCCCCTGCGACTGGTGCGCTGGTGCATGACCCTGTCTGGCTGATTTCCGACGCCGTGTTGTGGAAACGCGCGCCGGTGCTGCGCTTTTACGCCCGGCGTTATGGGAAGAACTGGCTGAAGCAGGCGCCGACGCTGCCTGCCTTGGCGCGGATCATCGGCCTGCCGGAAGCGCCCCTAGAAGCGACGGTCACGCGCTATAATGGCTTCGCGGCCTCCGGTCGGGATGCCGATTTTGGCCGGGCCGCGACGGGGCCGGTGGGCATGGCGCCGATTTCGCGCGGTCCTTTCGTGGCGCTGCCCTTCACCCGCGCCTTCATGTCCACCAAAGGCGGGCCGCGCACGGATGCCACGGGCCGCGTGCTGCGGCCGGATGGCAGCTCCATCCCCGGCCTGTTCTGCGCGGGCGTGGCCATGGCCAACCCCATCGGCACCCGCGCCGTAGGTGCCGGCACCACCATCGGCCCCAATATGCTCTGGGGCTATGTCTGCGGCCTCACCGCCACGGACCATGACTGGTCAAGCGACGAGGCCGCGCCATGCTAGCCGCTGATGTACCAGGTGGTGACGCTGCCGCCGTCCAGGATCAGCATCTGGCCAGTGACGTAATCGGCATCGGCGGCAAGATACAGAACCGCGCGGGCGACCTCGCGCGGTTCCCCCGCCCGCTTGAGCGGAATTTTCTGCACCTCGGCGGCGAGTGCTGGCTCCCGCGCTTCCCAGCCGGTGCCACCTTCCCGAATCGGACCGGGGCTGACGCCATTGACGCGAATGCCATGCGGCGCCCATTCCACCGCCATCTGCTGCGTCAGACTGACCACCGCCGCTTTGGACGGGCCATAGCCACCCGCCCCCGGATAGCAGCGATGGGCGGACGCGCCGGCGATATTGATGATGGCGCAGCCTTTGCCCCCATTATGTTGATTTTGGGTGATCATCTGCCGCGCCGCCGCGCGGCCGACCAGAAAGGCGCCGCGCGCATTGATGGCGAAGACGCGGTCCCAATCCTCGGCCGCCAGATCGAGCAGCCTGGCGCGCGCACTGGCGCCGGCATTATTCACGACCACATCCAGACCGCCGAGTTCCGCCGCGACGGATGCGACCGCAGCGGTGATCGAATCGTCATCGGCGATATCAGCCACCAATGCCATTGCGCGCACGCCCAAGGCACGGGCCTCCGCCGCCACCGTTTCAGCCTGGGCCAGATCGCGCGCCGCCAGCACCGCGACATCCGAGCCGGCACGCGCCAGTTCCAGCGTGATGGCGCGGCCGATGCCCTTGCCGCCGCCGGTTATCAGGGCGACACGCCCGGCCATGATCTGATCATTCGCCACAACCTTATCCTCTCATCATCTGAACGGCGCCACAGGGCGCCGGTCGCGTAAGCCTAAGCAGGAAGGAGACCAACCGATGTCCAATCCTCTCGTCGAGGCACGGCAAGTCATCAAGCGATATGGCAATGTGGAGGTTCTGCGCGGCGTCGACTTCACCGTGCAGCAAGGCGAAGTCGCCTGTCTGATCGGCCCCTCCGGCTCCGGAAAATCGACTTTCCTGCGCTGTATCAATCATTTGGAGAAGATCGACGGCGGCACGCTGACGGTGGGCGGCGATTTCATCGGCTACCGCCAGCAGGGCAACAAGCTGCATGAGCTGCGCGAGAATGAGATTGCCGCCAAGCGCGAAAAGATCGGCATGGTGTTTCAGCGCTTCAATCTGTTTGCGCATAAGACGGCGTTGGAGAATGTCATCGAAGCGCCGATCGTGGTGAAGGGCGAGAAGCGGCAGGAGGCGATGGAACACGCGCGCAGCCTGCTGGCCCGCGTCGGCCTGTCGCATCGGGTGGATGCCTATCCGGCCGAACTTTCCGGCGGCCAGCAGCAGCGCGTGGCCATTGCCCGCGCGCTGGCCATGCGGCCGGAACTGATGCTGTTCGATGAGCCGACCAGCGCGCTGGACCCCGAACTGGTCGGCGAAGTGCTTGATGTCATGAGGGATCTTGCCCGCGACGGCATGACCATGATCGTGGTGACGCACGAGATGGGCTTTGCCCGCGAAGTGGGCAAGACCATCGCCTTCATGGATGAAGGCGTGGTGGTGGAACACGGCACGCCGGAACGGCTGTTCACGGCACCGCGCCACCCGCGCACCAGAGCATTTCTGTCGAAGGTGCTGAAGGCGTGATGATCACGAAAGGTGCATCTTCTGCCTGGCTGAACGAATCTTGGGCAGTGGGTGCGCAACGAATGAATTTTTTTAATTAATCGCTCACTTAAACTTTTGACCTTCGTGAACGTGAACCCTAACTTGCCAATCGAGCTAAGCGATCCCTTCCACAGACTGCGCATCAGAGAAGGCCTTCATCCCCGATGATATCGAAGTTTGCTCGTTTCATTCTTATGCCTGCGGCGCTCGCCGCCTCGGCGATCGTCGCTCAGCACGCCGCCTTCGCCCAGGACAGCAAGCTGAACGCCATGCTGCCGGACGACGTCCGCAAGGCCGGCGTGCTGACCATTGCGACCGACGCCCATTACCCGCCCTGCGAATCCTTCGCCGACGACAACAAGACCATGATCGGCTATGAGCCGGATATGTGGAACGCCATCGGCGCCAAGCTCGGCGTCAAGATCCACGCCGTCTCCACCGATTTCGACGGGCTGATCCCCGGCGTGCAGAGCGGCCGCTACCCGATGGCGATGGAATGCATCTCCGACAGCGCCGAGCGCGAGAAGCAGGTCACGTTCATCGACAATTCCTATGGCACCTCGGCCATCTACGCCCTGGCCAGCAATACGACCATCAGCGACGACACGGCGACGCTGTGCGGGTTGAAGACCGCGGCTCAGGCCGGCACCGATTTCAATGACGTGCTGACCGCCATCACCACGCGCTGCAAGAAGAGCGGCAAGCCGGGCCTGACCATCTACAATTATCCCTCCGCCGATGCCGTGCTGCTGGCGCTCTATTCCGGCCGCGTCGATTTCGTGATGAGCGATGCCGCCGCCGCTGCTGATATTCAGAAGCACGCGCCGAAGCCGATCAAGATCTACACCAATGACCTGATCCCGAAACTGTATACAGGCATGGTTGTGCGTCCGGATCAAAAGCAGCTGGCGGAAGCGACGCTGGCCGGCCTGAAAGCCATCCAGGCCGACGGCACCTATGACAAGATCATGGAGAAGTGGGACTTGAAGCTGCTGGAACTGCCGAACCCGATGATCAATCAGGCGACCGTGCAGCCGCTGCCGACGCCCGTTCCCTGATCCGCCAAGCCTGAGACGAAGCAAAGCATAGCCGCAACCGTGACCGATACAGACACCCCCTCGGCCGAGACCGCCACGCCCATCCGCCCTGTCCCCGCCCCGGCGCCGGACTTCGTGGTGGTGCCGGCACGGCATCCCGGCCGTTGGGTTGTCATCGCGGTGATTGCCGTGATCGCGGCTGTGGTTCTGCGCTCCGTCATCATCAATCCCAACTTTCAATGGACTGTCGTCGGCCACTATATCTTCGCCGACATCATTCTGATGGGCCTGCTGACGACACTATGGCTGACCGCCATCGCCATGCTGCTGGGCGTCGTTCTCGGCGTTATCGTCGCCGTGATGCGCATTTCCGACAATCCCATCATCAGTTCCGCCGCCCAGTTTTTCCTGTGGTTCTTTCGCGGCACGCCAGTGCTGGTGCAGCTGATCTTCTGGTACAATCTGGCCGCGCTTTACCCGAATTATGCGATCGGCATTCCTTTCCTGGCGCCGCATCTTCTGCATGGATCGGTCAACGATCTCATCACGCCCTATACCGCCGCCATTCTCGGCCTCGGCCTCAACGAAGCCGCCTATATGGCCGAGATCGTGCGCGCCGGCATCATGTCCGTCGACGGCGGGCAGGCCGAAGCCGCCCGTGCGCTGGGCATGAAGCGAATCACCGCCATGCGCCGCATCATCTTGCCGCAGGCCATGCGCTTCATCGTGCCGCCCACGGGCAACGAGACCATCGGCATGCTGAAGACGACGTCGATCGTCAGCGTCATCGCGCTGTCCGATCTGCTCTATTCCGCGCAGACCATCTATTCGCGCACCTTTCAAACCATCCCGCTGCTGCTTGTCGCCTGTATCTGGTACCTGGGCGTGACGAGCTTGTTGAGCACGGTGCAGAGCCGCATCGAGCACCGCTTCAGCCGCGGCCATATCCGCCGGAGCCGTTAGACCATGAAGTTCGGCCTCTTCAACCTGATGTCGATCCGCGACAATCCGAACGGTGTCGCTGGCGTCATCGACGATACGCGCATCATGATCCGCTTGGCCGAAGAGATCGGCTTCGACGTCGCCTGGTTCGCGGAACATCATTTTACGAATTATTCGGTGAGCCCATCCCCCTTGATGATGGCGGCGCATTTCGCGGCCCTGACCCATCGCATCAAGGTCGGCGCCGCCGTCGTCGTGCTGCCGCTGTACCATCCCATGCGCGTCGCCCAGGAAATCGCCATGGTCGACCAGCTCAGCGGCGGCCGTCTGGTGCTAGGTGTCGGCAGCGGCTACCAGGCCTATGAATTCGACCGGCTCGGCGCCGATGTCGCGCGCAAGACCGATATCTTCCTGGAATACTGGGATATCGTGGAACAGGCGCTGACCACTGGGCGCGCGGAATTTCAGGGCGAATTCATCACTATCCCGCCTTCGGTTTTTGCGCTGCGCCCGCAGCAGACGCCACTGCCGCCGCTGTATCTTACCAGTCTCGACCCACGCGTGCTGGCGAAGCTGGTGCCGCTCGGCGCCGTTCCCTTCGTCACCGCCGGCTGGCGCGGCTCCCCGGCGCTACCCGCCATGCACGCCCATGCGCAGGCCAATTGGGCGAAAGCAGGCTTCGGCGACCGGCCAATGCCCTTCGGCGTGCAGCAATATATCCATGTCACCGACAGCGCATCGGAAGCGCTGGAAGCCGCCGAGCGCGCGCGCTTCGTCGCTCGCATGGTCGCGGCCCTGCGTCACCCTAATCTGGACCTCGCCGGCGCGCATCTCGACGCGCCGCCGCTGGAAAACGAGCCTGGCCTCGACGTCTTCCGCGACAATCTCATCATCGGCGACGCCCCTTATGTGGCCGAGCGTCTGATCGCGGAAATCCGCGCCCTGAACCCCGTTCACTACAATTGCTTCTTCCAGTTCGGCGATATGCCCATCCAGCGCGCCGCGCGCTCGCTGGAGCGTTTCGGCGCCGAGGTCATCCCGCTCGTGGAAGCAGCGCTCGGCCCCCTGGACCAACTGGCAGCGAAATCGCTCGCGCCAGCTTTTTCCTAAGAACCGTATTCGGAGACGATCATCATGGCGCTCGACATGCGGGGCTTCAAAGCCCCTGAACCGGATCTTGAAACCGTCCTTAAAGGCGTGCTCGCCGGCTCGCACCAGAAACTGGAAGATTCCGAGACCCTGCCGCGCGAAGCCTATACCAGCCAGGCGTTCTTCGACTACGAGGTCGAAAAGATCTTCAAGAAGGATTGGCTCTGCGTCGGCCATGTCTCGCAGATTCCCAATGTCGGCGACTATTTCTCGGTCGATATTCTGGGCGAATTGCTGGTCGTGGTCCGCGCGCAGGACCGCATTCGCGTTCTGTCGCGCATCTGCCTGCATCGCTGGGCGCCGATCGCCGAAGGCTCGGGCAATACGCGCGTCTTCTCCTGCCCCTTCCACAAATGGGGCTATGCGCTGGACGGCCAGTTGCTGGGCGCACCGCTGATGGATCAGGTCAACGGCTTCGACACCAAGAACTGCAAGCTGCCCGAAATTCGCAGCGAAATCGTCGACGGCGTCATCTACATCAATTTCGATGACAAGGCCTATTCGATCAAGGACAAGCTGTCCGACTTCTCCGCGCTGATGGCGAAATACGAGATGGATGATCTCGTCGTCGGCTGGCAGGTGGATTACGCCTGCGATTTCAACTGGAAGATCGCCGTCGAGACCTTCATGGAATGCTACCACCATATCGGTGCGCATCGTGACACGGTCGAGCCGATGCATCCTGGCCGCCTCACCTATGTCGATGACAGCCGCCCCGGCTGGACCATCGCCTGGGAGCCGCTGCGCCCGGACGCGAAGACCGAGGAAGCCTATGCTAACGGCCTGCCGCCCTTCCGCAACCTGACGGATGAAGAACTGCGCCTGGACAGCCTGGCGCTCGTCTATCCGATGACGCTGTATGGCATCACGCCGAACCGCATCAGCGTCACCGGCCTCATCCCGGTCGGGCCGCAGAAGACCCTGTGGCGCCGCAATGTGCTGGTGCCGCGCGCGACCAAGGAACTGCCGGAATTCGAGGAGATCGTGAAGAAGGCCCGCGCCATCGGTGACCGTATCGCCCAGGAAGACCTGGACGTGAACGACATGCAGCAGATCGGCGCGACCTCTCACCTCGCGCGCCCCGGCCGCCTCAGCCATCTGGAAAAGGTGGTTTGGCAGCTGGCCGATTTCGTGCGCGACCGCGTGCGGGACTGACAATCATGGACTATATCCGCCTCGGCCGTTCCGGCCTCAAGGTTTCACGCATCCAGCTTGGCTGCATGACCTATTCCGATCCGGCGCGTGGGTCTCACGCCTGGATTTTGAACGAAGAACAGTCCCAGCCTTTCTTCCGGCAGGCCATCGAGCTCGGCATCAATTTCTTCGATACGGCCAATGCCTATAACAATGGTGCCAGCGAGGAAGTTCTGGGTCGCGCGATCAAGCGCTATGCCAAGCGCGACGAGGTCGTGATCGGCACCAAGGTCTTCAACCGCATGCGCCCGGACGCGAACGGGCGCGGCACCTCGCGCAAGGCGATCATGGCCGAGATCGATGCCAGCCTGATGCGGCTGGGCATGGATTATGTCGATCTCTACCAGATCCATCGCCTGGACCCTGAGACGCCGATGGAAGAAACGCTGGAAGCCATGCATGACGTGGTGAAGGCAGGCAAGGCGCTGTATATCGGCGCCTCCTCCATGCTGGCCTGGCAATTCGCGAAATGCCTTTACACGGCAGAGAAGATCGGCTGGACCAAATTCATCTCCATGCAGAACCACATGAACCTCATGTATCGTGAGGAAGAGCGCGAGATGATGTCGCTCTGCGTGGAAGAAGGCATCGGCATGACGCCGTGGAGCCCGCTGGCGCGCGGCCGCGTGACGCGGCCCTGGGCGGCGCAGGCCGAGACAGGCCGAGGGGCGTCGGACAATTACAGTAAGATGCTCTATACCAAGACCGAGGAAGCCGACCGCCTGGTAGTGGACGCGGTGGAGGCGGTTGCCAAAGCGCGCGGCGTGCCGATGGCGCAGGTGGCGCTCGCCTGGCTGCTGCAAAAGCCTGCCGTGGCTTCTCCGGTTGTGGGCGCGACCAAGCCGGAACAGCTGGTCGATGCGGCAGCCGCCGTCTCGCTCACGCTGACGGCCGAGGAAGTGGCGCAGCTGGAAGCGCCCTACGTGCCGCATCCCATTCTTGGCATGTGACGCAGACGATGTTGTGGAGCGAGCGGACTTGGGCGGAGCTGCCCGGCGATCTGAAGGGCGTGAATGGCACAGCCATTCTGCCTATCGGCGCCGTGGAGCAGCACGGCCCCCATATGGGCTGCGGCATGGATTTCGTGCTTGCCGACAAGCTCTGCGCAGCGGTGGCGAAGTCGACGGGCGCGCCGATGCTGCCGACGCTGCCCTATGGCTGCTCGCTCGGCCATAGCAAGCGCTGGCCCGGCACCATCGCGCTCGATCCGCGCACGCTGATCGATGTCGTGCAGCAGACCGGGCAATGGGCCTATGCCAGCGGCGTGCGGCGCCTGTTCATCGTCAATTGCCATGTCACCAATGCCGCGCCCTTGCGTTGCGCTTTGGAACTGCTGCGCGCGGAATACGATGATCTGATGGTGGCGCTGATCAATTCCGCCTTGATGAGTGACCGCGTGCGGACCGCTCATTTCAAGGATGCCGAGGACTGGCATGCGAATGAGGCTGAGACAGCGCTCATGCTGCATGCCGCGCCAGAACTTGTTCGCCCTGATCTTCTGGCCGCAGCCGATGACGAAGATCGCACAGCGGGCCTTGTCTTTTCCCATCCCGTCAACCGCACCAGCGCCAATGGCGTGACAGGCCGCCCCAGCACGGCGACGGCGGCAGCGGGTGCCGAACTCTTCTCCTGGATGGTCGAAGATCTGGCCGCCATCGTGACACGCGGCATGACCGAGATGCCGCCGCTTGACCAACCCTACGCTACCCCGGCGGTCACAGTCTGACCGCCGCAATCCATAGACCCTATAAAGGTTTTCCTGCATGACCTCCTCTGAGACCATCGCGAAGATACAGGCCGATCTGGCCGAACGCGGCGTGAAATACTGCATCGGCGCCTATGTCGATATCCACGGCGTGCAGAAGGCCAAGGTCGTGCCGCTGAGCCATCTGGAACACATGGCCCATGGCTCTGAACGCTATACCGGCTATGCGCTGGATGGTCTCGGCCAAGCGCCGAACGACGATGAGCTGACATCCGTCCCCGACCTTAACCATATCATCCAGCTGCCCTGGGAACCCAAGATCGCCTGGATGCCGGCGGATAACGAGTTTCAAGGCAAGCCCTATCCGCTCAACACGCGCGTGGCGCTGAAGAACATGATCGCGCAGGCGAATGAGATGGGCTTCGGTTTCAATCTCGGCGTTGAATGCGAAATTTTCCTGCTGCGCCAGAATGAAGACGGCAGCCTGTCGGTGCCCCATGCGAACGACAAGCTGACAAAGCCGTGCTACGACGTGCAGGGTTTCGTGGATAACTTCTCCTGGCTCGACAAGATGGCGACCAGCATCAACGATCTCGGCTGGGATCTCTATTCCTTCGATCATGAAGACGCCAACGGCCAGTTCGAATTCGACTTCAACTACGCCGATGCGCTGACGACCTGCGACCGCCTCACCTTCTTCCGTTTCATGGCCAAGCACTATGCCAAGGAAGAAGGCCTGGTGGCGACGATGATGCCGAAGCCCTTCGCCGACAAGACCGGCAATGGCGCGCATTTCAACATGTCGCTGTTCGATCTCGTCAGCGGCGCCAATGTCTTCAAATGCGATCCGAAGGATGACCCGCGCGGCCTCGGCCTGACCGAGATCGGCTATCACTTCATTGCCGGCATTCTGAAGCATGGCCGCGCTCTGTGTGCCGCCTTCGCGCCGACGGTCAACAGCTATAAGCGCCTCGTTCGCCGTGGTGCCATGAGCTACTACTCCTGGGCACCGGTCTTCAATTCCTATGGATCGAACAACCGCACCAATTCCGTGCGCGTGCCGGCCGGTGGCGGGCGCTGCGAAAGCCGCAATGCCGATGGCGCGGTGAACCCCTATCTGGCGGCAGCCCTGGTTCTGGCCGCAGGTTTGGAAGGCGTGCGCGAAAAGCTGGACCCCGGCGCGCCGAACGAAGACAATCTCTATGCCATGAGCGAGGCCGAACGGAGCGAGCGTGGCATCGACTTCCTGCCGCAGACCTTGCAGGAAGCGGTCGCCGCCTTCGCGGAAGACCCCTTGGTGGAAAAGGCGCTGGGCCGCGAACTCCGCGATGAGTTCATCAAATACAAGACGGCGGAATGGGAAGAATACCACCTGACCGTCAGCGCCTGGGAAACCGAGCGCTACAGCTCGATGTTCTGATACCTATGAGGTGACGCTGGCGCAGGCCGAGGGCTGCGTCGGCGTCGTCTGCCGTGTTAGCGCGAAGGTGGTGCAGCCCGGTCCCTGGATCGTGCCGACCAGATGATCGCCGGCGGTCTCGTCCCCGGTCAGGCCGACGGTGACATAATTGTCGGGTCGCCGCCGCCACGCGCCGGGCGCCAGCACCAGATGGTGGTTGCGGTCCATCATCCCCGCCATGTCGAAACACCCTGTCGGCACGGCCGGATTGGCCGAGACGGGATAGAATTCGAACAGGCCGACGGTGCCGCCGTCCGGCTGCACCAGCAGGGTCAGCGTCAGGCCCGTCGCCCCCTGGGCACAATGATAGGCCCCGCTCCAGACTTCCGTTTTTGTGCCGCCGGCCTGGGCCAAGGGCGCCGCCGATGCCAGGCCGATCACTGTCAAACATCCGGCCCAAACTCTCATCGCCTGCCTTATCATCGCCAAGGCTCCCGCTTTTGACGGCGGGAACGCAACGCTGTCTTTTGATCCCGGTCAATGCGGACCGCGAACACATCATCGAACATGGATGAAAAGACCTGCCAAGGCAGAGGATAGGCTCCATGTATTTCCTGGCCCTCGCCGCCGATTATGATGGAACGCTGGCCCATGACGGCGTTCTCGCGGCGGAAACACTGGCTGGCCTGCGTCGCTTCCAGGCATCCGGCCGGCGCGTCATCCTGGTCACAGGCCGGCAAATTCCCGACCTGAAAGCGGCCCTGCCGGACCTGTCGGTCTTCGACCATATCGTCGCCGAGAACGGGGCGCTGCTCTACGACCCGGCGACGGGCCAGGAACGCCTGCTGGCGCCGCCCCCGCCGGCCGGTTTCGTCGAACGGCTGCGCCAACTGGGTGTGACACCGCTGTCCGTCGGCCGCTGCGTCGTCGCTACCTGGGAGCCGCAGGAAGCGAAGGTATTGGCGGCCATCCGCGACCACGGGCTGGAGTTGCGGATCGCCTTCAACAAGGGCGCGGTGATGGTATTGCCGCCCGGCGTCTCCAAGGCGTCCGGACTGACGGAGGCACTGGCCGAACTGCGCCTGTCGCCGAAAAACGTCGCGGGCGTCGGCGATGCCGAGAATGACCACGCCTTCCTCGCCATGTGCGGCTGCGCCGCCGCCGTTTCCAATGCCCTGCCGCCGCTGAAAGAGACTGTGGATATCCAGCTCACTCAGGATCACGGGGCCGGCGTCGTGGAGCTGATGGCGCGGATCGAGGCGGAGGACGCGCGCCTAGCTCCGCTTAGGAAACACGGCATCGCCATCGGTACCGACGACGCCGGACAGGCGGCCTATCTCAGCCCGGCGGCGGGCCATGTTCTGCTCGTCGGTCCCTCCGGCTCCGGCAAATCGACGCTCGCGACCACGCTCACCGAACAGATGCTGGCACAGGGGCTCAGCTTCTGCGTCATGGACCCGGAAGGCGACTATTACGAGTTGCAGCACGCGGTCTGTGTCGGCAGTGCCGCGACCGCGCCCAATATTCACGATGCCCTGACGCTGCAGCAGGAGGCCCAGGTCAATCTCGTCGTCAATTCACAGGCACTGACCTTGAGCGAAAGGCGGCGGCTGTTCGACCAGTTGATCACCGAAACGGCCGGTCTGCGGGAGACGACCGGCCGGCCGCACTGGCTGGTTCTGGACGAGGCGCATGAAATGGTGCCGGCAGGCGGCACGCCCGGCCGGGGGGATATGCCGCGCGGCGCGCCCGGCGCGATCTTCGTCACGATGGTTCCGGAATCGCTCGATGTGGCAGTGCTGCGGACGATCGAGACGGTGCTCGCCTTCGGCAGCAATCCAGCGCAATTCCTGGCGCGCTTCGCCGAGATCACCGGCCATGCCCTGCCGCCTGATCTGCCGCACCCCCCGCCCGGCACGCTGCTGCTATGGCAGCCGAAAAGCGGGGACAGGCCGATAGTGGTGCAGCCCTTCCCGCCGCATCAGCCGCACCATCGCCATATCGGCAAATATGCGACAGGCGATGTCGGTGCCTGGCACAGCTTTTATTTTCGTGACCTCACCGGGCGGCTAAATCGACCGGCGCATAATCTTTACGACTTCATCGAACTCGGTGAACAGGTCGATGACACCATCTGGCTGCATCATCTGCATGCCGGCGATTATGCCCGCTGGTTCCACGACGTCATCCGTGACGAGACGCTCAGTGCCGAGGCAAGCCGGATCGCGCAGGATGAGCGCCTGTCCGCCCAGGACAGCCGCCGGCTGATCAAGCGGGCGATCTGGCGGCGCTATGCCGCCCCGTGCGAGCGCGTCGTCGCGACCCGCCCTTAGCGGCAGGCCCTTCCTCTATTCCCTCGACCTGCCTATTCCGCTAACGCCCGCAGGCGAGTGGTAGAGGTTTTTCTGAATGACGATTGCGCATGCCGGCCTGTTTTCCCCGGCCTATATCGTGTCGGGACTGCTGGTGGGCGTGCTGGTCGGACTGACGGGCGTGGGCGGCGGCTCCCTCATGACGCCGCTGCTGGTGCTGCTGTTCGGTTTCCACCCTTCCACCGCCGTCGGCACCGACCTGCTCTTTGCTGCCGCAACCAAGACGGTCGGCACTTCGATCCACAATGCCGGACGGTCGGTCGATTGGCGGATCGTTGGGCTGCTGGCCATCGGGTCGATGCCGGCGACCGTGCTGACGCTGCTGACCATCGCCCATTTCGGCACCACCAGCCACGCCGTCACCTCGGCCATTTCCCTGGTTCTGGGCATCGCCCTGCTGCTGAGCGCCTTGTCCCTGCTGGCGAAAGACTGGGTTCTGGGTTTCGCGATACGGCGCAATCCGGATTACGGAATGCACCAGTCGGTCAGCCTGACCATTCTGGTCGGCTTCGTGGTCGGCGTCGTGGTGTCCATCTCCTCGGTCGGGGCCGGAGCGCTGGGGACGATCGCCCTGCTGTTCCTGTATCCGCGCCTGCCCGTTGTCCGGATCGTGGGCTCCGACATCGCCCATGCCGTGCCGCTGACCCTGATAGCTGGCATGGGCCATTGGTATCTGGGCGCCGTGAACTTTCCCTTGCTCGGATCCCTGCTGATCGGCTCGATTCCGGGCATCGTCATCGGCAGCCTTTGCGCGCGCTACGCGAAAGAGGCCTATCTCAAGCCGGCACTCAGCGTGGTACTCATCCTGGTCGGTATCAAGATGCTGACGGGCTGAGGCCATCCGCCCCTTGATGCCCTGTGCCTTCCGATTTAGGAACGCCGCACTCTCTAGGTCAGGATATGGCGATGGACGGCAGCCTGCACAGCATCGACGAATCGGCGGAAAAGCCGGTCTCGCCGGAAGCGCAGCCCAGCGCGCCAGCGCCCGCTGCGAAGCCGACGGAACCCGCGAAAAGCAGCTTTCCGCCGCCGGCAGAACTGCCAACGCAGATCGGCCCGCAAGGCATCCGATTCGATATCAACCAGGGCGCGCGCGTGGTTCTGCCAGCGCGTGAGGAAGGCAACTGGCGCGTGCGGCTGCGCGACCTCGATACCGGCAATATCCTGTTCCAGAGCGACAACAAGGGCGCGTCGATCCGCTCCTCCAAGCGCTTCTATGTGCGCTTCGGCATCGACGTCTGGGATATCGACGCCGATGGCAAGGCAACGCCGGTCCTGACGCATGAATATGACGTGCGTGGCCGCGATGTGCTTATCCATTTCCCGATCGGCACGCTGGGCGACACCATGGGCTGGTTTCCCTATGCGGCTCGCTTCGCCGCCGTGACGGGCGCGCGCGTGACCTGCGCGATGTCCAAACTGATCATTCCCCTGTTCGAGAAAGCCTATCCGGGCCTGCGTCTGGTGACACATGAGGAGGTGAAGGAGCAGAAACTGGCGGAACAGGCCTATGCCACCTATTGCCTGGGTCTCTTCTTCGACGACGCCACATTCGAGTGGCAGCCGACCGATTTCCGCCATGTCGGCCTGCACCGCACGGCCGGCTACATTCTGGGCGTGGACCCGACCGAAGAGGCCCCGCGCCTGACTTTGCCGGACGAAAGCCGCCCGATCCCGGAACCCTACGTCTGCATCGCGGTGCAGGCCTCGACCCAGTGCAAGCAGTGGAACAACCCGCACGGCTGGCACGAGGTCATCGCCTTCCTGAAATCGCAGGGCTACCGCGTCATCTGCATCGACCAGAAGGCGGTCGCGGGCGCGGGCATCATGTGGAACCATATCCCGCATGGCGCCGAGGATCAGACGGGCGACCGCCCGCTGGCCGAGCGCGCACGCTGGCTGCGCCATGCCGCCGCCTTCATCGGCCTGTCCTCGGGCCTGTCATGGCTGGCCTGGGCCGCCGGTTGCCCGGTGGTGATGATCAGCGGCTTCACCCATCCGACGAACGAATTCGACACGCCCTATCGCATCATTAACTGGCATACCTGCAACAGCTGCTGGAACGATATCCGCCATCGCTTCGATCACGCGGATTTCCTGTTCTGCCCGCGCCACAAGGGCACGGACCGGCAGTTCGAATGCACCAAGCTGATCACCAGCACCCAGGTCATCAATGCCTTGAAATCGGTGCCGGCGCTGGCGGCCGCGGCGTAACGCTGTCCCAGTCATCCGCGCATTTATTGCGCGGATCGGCTCTGTTGGAAGTCGATGGTATCCCCGTGCTTGTCGAGGGCCCTGTAGAGGTAGGCCCACTGACCTCGGACCTTCACGTAGGTCTCATCGACGCGCCAGCTCGTCGAACGCGGCCCGCACGATCTCGCCCTCGAAGTGACGCCCTTTGAAGTCCGACTTGGCCCGGCCGCTTCTACCCTCGCGCCACCCATCTCGACGCACCGCGATCAGGTTTGCAACAGATCCGTAGAAAGCGCCAAGCGTTAGGTCATTGCGCGGGATGGGCCTTGGCCGTCAGGTCAAGGCCCAGGGCTTTCATGACTGAAAGCGTGGTCTTGAGCGTTGGATTGCCTGCCTCGCTGAACGAGCGATAGAGCTGTTCGCGGGATAGGCCGGTCTGACTGGCAATCTGGGTCATGCCCTTCGCCCGCGCGACAATGCCAAGTGCATGCGCAATGTAGCTGGCATCTCCGCTCTCGAAGGCATCAGCCATGAAGGCGGCAATTTCCTCATCATCGACCAAGGCCGCTGCTGGATCGTAAGTCGTCAGTTTTTCAGCCATCGGTATCACTCCATTCTTTGGCGAGTTTCTTAGCGGTTGCGATGTCGTGGGCCTGGGTTTTCTTGTCTCCGCCACAGAGCAGCACGATCAGGACAGAACCGCGTTGTTAGAAATAGACCCGGAAACCGGGGCCGTAGTGGATGCGCAGTTCGCTGACCCCCTCCCCTACCGGTTCCACGTCACCCGGCAATCCGCGCGCCGGGCGGGCCAGCCGCGCCGCAATCAGGGTCTTAGCCCGCTTGTCGCTTAGGCGGCCTTCCCATTTGGCGAAGGTCTCGGTTTGCTTTAGCTCGATCATATCTGCGACTGTAGTCTAAAAACTACGATCGCGCAGCGCCATTTTCGGCGGCTCTGTTACAAAGGTTGGTCGAGGGCACGAAGGCGGGGGTTGATGACACTGGGCTTTTCCCAGTCCTTCAAGCCGCGCAGCGCCTTGTCGAGGAAGCGCTTGGCCGCCGCCGTGTTGCGCGTCGGCGAGCGGTAGAAGTCGATGGTATCCCCGTGCTTGTCGAGGGCCCTGTAGAGCTAGGCCCACTGACCTCGGACCTTCACGTATGTCTCATCGACGCGCCAGCTCGTCGAACGCGGCCCGCACGATCTCGCCCTCGAAGTGACGCCCTTTGAAGTCCGACTTGGCCCGGCCGCTTCTACCCTCGCGCCACCCATCTCGACGCACCGCGGCCAGGTTTGCAACAAAGCTCGCGCACGACGATAAGGTGGGCAGCCGTCAGCCCGCTGCGATGACGTCCAGACCGGGCAGATAGGGACGCAGCGCGTCCGGCACGCGGATGGAACCATCCGCCTGCTGATAGGCCTCCATCACCGCGATCAGCGTGCGGCCAACCGCGAGGCCGGACCCGTTGAGCGTATGGGCGAAAGCCAGCGTCTTATTGTCCGCCGCCGCGCGGAAGCGCGCATTCATCCGCCGCGCCTGGAAGTCCCGCATATTCGAACAGGAGCTGATTTCCCGCCAGGCCTGCTGGCCGGGCAGCCAAACTTCCAGGTCATGCGTGCGGGCCGAACCGAAACCGGTATCGCCCGTGCAGAGAAGCAGGCGGCGGTGGGGCAGTTCCAGCCGCTCCAGCACCGTCTCGGCACAGCGCGTCATGCGCTCATGCTCGGCATCGCTGTGATCGGGGTGGGTGATGGAGACCATCTCCACCTTGCGGAACTGATGCTGGCGCAGCATGCCGCGCGTATCGCGTCCGGCCGAGCCCGCCTCGCTGCGGAAGCAATCGGTCAGGGAGGTCATGCGCCAGGGCAGCTTCGCCTCCGGCGTGATCTCGGCCGCCGCCATATTGGTCAGCGGCACTTCGGCGGTCGGGATCAGCCAGCGGCCGTCCGTAGTGCGGAACAGGTCTTCCGAGAATTTGGGCAGCTGCCCGGTGCCGTAGACCGCGGCGTCGTTCACCAGCGTCGGCACCGCCATTTCCTCATAGCCATGCTCGAGCGTGTGCAGATCGATCATGAACTGGCCGAGCGCGCGTTCCAGCCGCGCCAAAGCGCCGCGCAGCACGGTGAAACGCGCCCCGGCCAGCTTGGCGGCACCCGCGAAATCCATCAGCCCCAGGGCCTCGCCCAGCTCGAAATGCTGGCGCGGCGTGAAGTCAAACGCCGGCACCTGCCCCCAGGTTTTGAGCACGACATTCGCGCTCTCGTCCCGGCCGTCCGGCACTGCCGCGTCCAGGATATTGGGCAGGGCTTCGAGCACGGATTTGATCTGAAGATCGGCATCGTCGGCCTGGGCTTGCAATTGCTCCATCTGTCCGCGCAGCGCTACCGCTTCCTGCTCAAGCGCGGCGGTATCCAGCTTCTCGCGCTTGGCCTTGCCGATATCGCGCGACAATTCGTTGCGCCGCGCCTGTGCCGCTTGCAGATCGGACAGGGCCGCGCGACGGCCGGCATCCAGAGCCAAGATCGCTTCGCTTTGCGGCGCAAATCCCCGGCGCGCCATGGCGGCGTCGAAAGCTTGCGGTTCGGCGCGGATGGCGCGGATGTCATGCATGGCTCAGGCTTTCAGTCTTGCAAGTCGTGCGCGGGACGCCCCGCGCTTATTCCTCGTCGAGTTTCGGCTCGACCAGCCGGACGCAGAGGATGGAGATTTCGTAGAGAATGATCAGCGGCACCGCGAGGCCGGTCTGCGTCAGCACATCCGGCGGCGTCAGCACGGCGGCGATGACGAAACAGCCGACATAGGCATAGCGCCGGAACTTCTTAAGCGTCTTGGAGCGCAGGATGCCGACCTTGCCCATCAGCGTCAGCGCCACCGGCAGCTCGAAGGCCACGCCGAAGGCGAAGACCAGCTTCATGACAAGTCCAAGATAATCCGAGACGCGCGCCATCAGCTCAATCTGCATGCCGTCAGCGGCCGGGTGGGCGGTCGGCGTCTGGAAGCTGAGGAAGAAGCGGAAGGCCGTCGGGAAGATCACGTAATAGGCGAGCGCGGCTCCGGCCAGGAACAGAACCGGAGTTGCGACGATGAAGGGCAATAGAGCCTTCTTCTCGCTGCGATAGAGGCCGGGGGCGATGAACAGCCAGACCTGGGTCGAAATCAGCGGAAAGGCGACGAAAACGGCCGCGTAGAGCGAGACCTTGATATAGGTGAAAAAGGCTTCGTAGAGTTGCGTGTAGATGAGCGTCGGCTCTTCGCCCCGGCTCTTCATCACCGCCACCAGCGGATGGGCGATGAAGGAATAGATCTGGAACGAGAAGTGGTAGCAGGCCAGGAAAGCGATCAGCAGGCCGGCAGCCGACCACAGCAGGCGGCGGCGCAGTTCCGCCAGATGCTCCAGCAGCGGCATCGGCTTGTCGTCGATTACGTCGTTTTCACGCGCCACGTCAGGCTGCCTCAATCTCTCTACAGGTTGATGCCGTTAGCGGCGGATGCCCGGCGGTATGAAGGCCGGGCGCTGACCCGTGAGGCCAATGGTGGGCGGCACGAAGGACGGCCGCATCGGCCCGGCTTCGGCCACCGCCGGCTCCAGATCCTCGGGCCGTTCGATGGTATATTCCGGGAAGGCGCCGACCTCGACCGCCTCGACACCGGTGCGATCCATCCCCGTCATGACGCTGCCCGTGGCGGACCCCGTCATCGGGTTTTCAAAAGCCGAGCGGATGGTGCGATCGGGGTCGATCATCTTGCCGATCTGCTTGCGGACATCCAGCCCGCCCCGCAGTTCCGCGATGCTGTCTCGGACTTCGTGCAGGTTCGCTTCCTTGACCAGATCATCCATCTGGCCCTGGAATTCGCCCGCCATCTTGCGAGCCTTCTTGATCATGCCGGTGATCGAGCGGATCGCGACGGGCATGTCTTTCGGGCCGATGAAAATCAGCGCGGCCGCGGCAATGACGGCGATATGGGCCCAGGACAGAAAATCGAACATGGCTGGCGAATGCTCCCCCGCCCGACTGCTAGCAGGAAGTTTCCCAATGGGAAACTCCGCCTCAGCCCTGCGCCGGCGCGTCTTCCTCTGTCGCCGGAGGGATCACGCCCTCAGTTTCCGCATCGTCGTCCTGCCGGTCGTCCGCTTCGCTGGCCTCATCCTCGCCGCTCATCGCCGGTTGTCCGGCAGAAGGCAGCGTGGGCGAGCCGCCGAAGATGGCTGAATCATTGATGAGATCTTCCCGCCGCGGCAGGTCCGACAGCGCCTTCAGGCCGAATTTGGTCAGGAAGTTCGGCGTCGTCCCCCACAGTGTCGGGCGGCCGGGGCTTTCCCTGCGGCCGCGCGGGGCGATCAGCTCGGCTTCCAGCAGGGCGTCCAGCGTGTTCTGGGACAGCGCGGTGCCGCGCACCTCCTCGATCTCGCCGCGCGTCACCGGCTGGCGATAGGCGATGATGGCCAGCGTCTCCATCGCCACACGCGGCAGGCGGCGCGGCACCTCGATGACCCGCGTCAAGCGGGGGGCCAGGTCAGGCGCGGTGCGGAACTGTAAGCCGCCCGCGACGTCGACCAGTTCCACGCCGCGCCCGGCATAGCGTTCCTTCAGGGCGGCGACGACATCCGCCACCGCCTCTTCCTCAGGCAGAAGCGGCCTCAGTATTTGAGGGGAGATCGGCGTGGCCGATGCAAAAATCAGGGCTTCCGCCAGGCGGAGGCTGTCGTCGGATACCGTCATCGTCTTCCGGTCAAAGGTCACGGGACTGGCGAGGAAGGCCAGGCGGGGCGGCTAGCTAGCCGATGGATCCCGCTCGCGCCAGTCTCACTCCACCTTAAAATCCCTTGAGGGAGCAAGAGATGCTTTTCTACCCCCTTGTGAAGGCTTGGGCACGCAGGTAAGCCCGCGCGCGTTGCTGCGGCGTGGAAGGTTCTCTCTATATGTTTTCTCGCATCCTCGGAATGATGTCCGCCGACATGGCGATCGACCTCGGGACGGCCAATACCCTGGTCTATGTCAAAGGGCGCGGAATCGTGCTGAACGAACCCTCGGTGGTGGCCATCGCCGATGTGCGCGGCAAGAAGCAGGTTCTGGCGGTCGGCGAGGAAGCCAAGAACATGCTGGGGCGCACCCCGGGCAACATCTCTGCCATCCGCCCCATGCGTGACGGCGTGATCGCCGATTTCGAAGTGGCCGAAGAGATGATCAAGCATTTCATCCGCAAGGTGCATCATCGCCGCGGCTTCGCGAGCCCGCTCATCATCGTCTGCGTGCCCTCCGGATCCACCGCCGTCGAGCGCCGCGCCATTCAGGAAAGCGCCGAGAGCGCCGGCGCCCGCAAGGTTCTGCTGATCGAGGAGCCGATGGCGGCCGCCATCGGCGCCGGCCTGCCGGTGACCGAGCCTTCCGGCAGCATGGTCGTCGATATCGGCGGCGGCACCACGGAAGTCGCCGTCATCTCCTTGGGCGGCATCGTCTATGCTCGCAGCGTCCGCACCGGCGGCGACAAGCTGGATGAGGCGATCATCAGCTATATCCGCCGCCACCATAACCTGCTGATCGGCGAGAGCACGGCCGAGCGCATCAAGATGGATATCGGCGCCGCCATGACGGATGCGCCCGGCATCGACGGCCCCTGGCGTGAAGTGAAGGGCCGCGACCTGATGCATGGCGTGCCGCGCGAAGTGATGGTGAGCCAGCGCCAGATCGCCGAAAGCCTGACCGAACCGGTGAGCGCCATCGTCGAAGCCGTGAAGGTCGCGCTGGAAAACACGCCGCCGGAACTGGCCGCCGATATCGTCGACAAGGGCATTGTGCTGACCGGTGGCGGCGCTTTGCTGCACCGCTTGGATCAGGTGCTGCGCGATGAGACCGGCCTGCCGGTCGTGGTGGCGGAAGAGCCGCTGCAATGCGTGGCGCTCGGCACCGGGCGCGCGCTTGAAGAAATGAAGCGCCTGCAGAACGTCCTCACCTCGATGTATTGACCAAAGCGGGGCCTGCCTCCTCAGTATCGGAGGCGGGCCCCGTCCATGGCGGGACAGACCCGTCATCTTGTGTCAAAGGTTTGAGTCGATTCTCGGACCCGCGGCGCGTATAGGCGCGGTCTTGCTCGCATCCTCAGTCTCGGAGACCCAGACGCGGTGATAAGGCTGTCTATTCCTGTCCGCCAGGCGCTGGAAAAACTGTCTCTGCCGGTTCTGATCGCGGCAGCTTTCGGCCTAATGCTGATCGGCAAGGCCGATGCCGTGCTGGCGGTGGAGGTTCGGGTTGCCCTGGCCGATCTGCTGTCCCCGATCTACGCGGTTATGGCCGAACCTTTGGCCGAGGTGCGCGGGACAAGCGCGGATATCGTGGGGATCTGGGACATTCGCGCCGAAAACGCCCGGCTTCGCATCGAGAACGAGAAGCTGCGCCGCTGGCAGGCGGCGGCCCTCGCTTTGGAAGCGCAGAACCAGGAATTCAAGGCGCAGCTGAACTGGATGCCGCCCGCCGCCCCGGCCTTCACCACGGCCCCGGTGGTCGCCGATACCGGCGGCGTCTATGCGCGCTCCGTCCTGCTGGCCGTGACGCCGCCGCATAAGGTGGTTCTGGGCGAAATCGCGATGGATGATCGTGGCGTCGTCGGGCGGGTGACCGAGGTCGGCAGCCGCAGTGCCCGCGTCCTTCTCATCACCGATATCAACAGCCGCGTGCCGGTGACGATGGAAAGCGGTGGCGCCCATGCCATCATGGAAGGCACCAATGGTGCGCTACCCGTGCTGCGCTACTGGCCGGAAGGCTCGGCGCCGGTCGAGGGCGAGCGCGTCATGACGAGTGCCGCCGTCGGCGCCTTTCCCGCCGGCCTGCCGCTCGGTACCGTGCATTACAATGCCGATCATGTGCCGCAGGTCTATCCGGTGGCGGATCTCGACCATCTCTCCATCGTTCGCCTGTTCGACTACGACGATACCGGGGTCGAAGCACCGGACGCGCCGCCGGGACGGAAGTTGATGCAGCAGCAGCCTCCCGCCGCCGCCAAGGGCGCGCCTGTAAAGGCCCACTAGTTCGTGGATAAAACGCCAGGTATCCGGCCACGGCGGAGCTGGGGCCAGCGCCTGGATCGCGCCGCCCGGCATGGCTTTCCGGCGGCGACGACGATTGTCGGCATCATCCTGCTGGCCGCCCCCTTCGGCCTGCCGGGCCAGGCGCAGCTGATGTCTGCCTTCACGCTCGCCGCTGTTTTCTTCTGGTCACTGTTCCGCCCAGCATCATTGCCGCCGCCTCTGACCTTCATCCTGGGCGTGCTGGCGGATCTGTTGGGCGAGATGCCGCTGGGTACCAATGTGCTGGTTTTACTGCTAACGCAGCTTTTGGTCGTGCGCAGCCGCCGGTATCTGCCGCAGAAGGGTTTTTTGTTCGTCTGGCTGGTTTTCGTCGCGGTCGCCGCTGTCGCGGCGCTCATGCAATGGGCTCTCGCCTGCCTGATGAGCTGGGTGATCTACCCACCCATCGCCACGCTTGCGCAGTTTCTGCTGACGGCCGGCCTCTACCCGCTGCTCGCCATGGGCTTCAGCCAGGCGCATCGCACCATCGCCGCACCGGAGCGGGTCTGATGTGCCTTACGAAAGAGACACGTCACATCGGGCCGCGTCCTGATATGAGGCGCGCATGAAGAAGGAAATCATGCGGAGCGGGATCTTCACCCGCCGGGCGCTGCTCGTCGCCGGCGGCCAGATCGCCGTCTTCGGTATTCTGGGCGCCAAGCTGTACAAGATGCAGGTGGTGGACGGTGAAAAATACACCGCCATGGCGCGCGGCAATTCCGTCAGCGTCCGTCTTCTGCCGGCGTCGCGCGGCCGCGTTTTCGATCGCTTCGGGGCGGCGCTGGCTAACAATCGCCAAAACTGGCGTGCTTTGCTGATGGTCGAGCAGACCAATGATACCAGCTCGGTCCTGGATGCTTTTTCCAAACTGGTGCCGCTGTCGGACAGCGAGCGCAGCCGCATCACCCGCGAATTGCATACCCACCAGCGCTACGTGCCGGTGATGCTGCAGGACTTCCTGACCTGGGATCAGATGGCGCTGATCGAGGTGAACGCACCCAATCTGCCCGGCGTGCTGATCGATGTCGGCTCGACCCGCATCTATCCGCAATCCGAACTGCTGTCCCATGTCGTGGGCTATGTGGCGCCCCCGCACGATGCCGATCTGAAATCCGACCCGACCTTGGCCATGCCCGGCATGCGCGTCGGCCGCACCGGTGTCGAAGGCTTCAATGACATCGCCCTGCGCGGCCATGCCGGCGCGCAGCAGCTTGAGGTCAATGCCGTTGGCCGCGTCATTCGCGAGCTTGACCGGCAGGAAGGCACGCCGGGCACGGATATCGGCCTGTCCATCGACACCGCCTTGCAGCAGGCGACGGCGAACCATCTGGCGGGTCTCAGCGCCAGCGCCGTCGTCATGGACCCGCGCAACGGCGAAGTGCTGGCCATGGTCAGCCAGCCCAGCTTCGATCCCAGCCTGTTCGATAGCGGCGTCAGCAATACGCAATGGCAGAGCTGGATGAACGACCCGCGCAAGCCTTTGGTGAACAAGGCCGCCGCCGGCGTCTATCCGCCGGGCTCCACCTTCAAGCCGGCGGTCGCCATGGCGGGGCTGAGTTCCGGCGCGCTCGGCCCGGACGAGATGCTGAATTGCGCCGGCCATTTCGACCTCGGTAATGCGCGCTTCTACTGCTGGCGCAGTTGGGGCCACGGCATGCAGAACGTGACGACGGCGCTGAAGAACAGCTGCGACTGTTTCTTTTACCAAGTGGCGCTGCGCACCGGCATCGACACCATCGCCGCCTATGCCCGCCGCTTCGGTATCGGCACCGATATCGGCATGGACCTGACCAATGTCGCCAGCGGCTTCATGCCGACCAAGGAATGGCGCGCCCGGCAGCATAAAGGCTGGCCGCTGGGCGATACGGTCGTCAGCGGCATCGGCCAGGGCTATATTCTGGCGACGCCCCTGTCGCTCGCGACCCTGTGTTCTCGCGTCGCAACCGGCCGGGCGGTGCAGCCGCATGTGGCGCGCCACCGCGACGGCGTGCTGCAAACCGGGGCAGCGGCCGACGACTGGCCGGAAATGAGCATGCCGAACCACTACTTCAATCTGGTCCGTCAGGGCATGTTCGAAGTCATCAATGCGCCGGACGGCACGGGAAAGATCGCCAAACTGCCCATGCCGGGCGTTCAGATGGCCGGCAAAACGGGGAGTGCGCAGGTGATCCGGGTCAGCCGCGCCCAGCGCGAGCATGGCTTCAACTCCATGAACCTGCCCTGGGCCTTGCGCCCGCATGCTCTGTTCATCGGCTTCGCGCCTTTCGACGCACCGCGTTATGCGGTCGCCGTCGTTGTCGAGCACGGCAATGCCGGCGCAGATGCTGCCGGGCCGGTGGCGCGCGACATCATGATGGATGCATTGACGCTGGACCCGGCGGGACGCGACAAGCCCCTGAACCCGCCGCCCGCCCCGCCCCTGCAAAGCTCGTGAGACATCGGTCATGATGGAACGGCGTCTGTGGCGCGAAGGCTCGCTGGGCGTTGCCGGCAAGGTCTGGCAGACGAACTGGTTTTTCGTGCTGCTGATCCTGTGCCTTGCGGCGGTCGGCTATGTGGCGCTGTATTCAGCGGCCGGCGGGTCGCCTGAACCCTATGCCCAGAAGCAGCTCGTTCGCTTCTGCATCGGCCTTGTCATCATGGTCGCGATCGCGATGACGGATATCCGCATCATCTCCCGCTATTCCTGGTGGCTTTATGCGCTGGGGATCGTATTGCTGCTGGTGGTCGCCAAATTCGGCCATGTCGGCAAGGGCGCGCAGCGCTGGATCGCGATCGGCGGTTTTCAGTTGCAGCCGAGCGAGCTGATGAAAATCTTCCTGGCGCTGGCCCTGGGGCGCTGGTTTCAGAAGGCAAGCTATGAACAGGTGGGACGCATCACCTTTCTGGCGGTGCCGGTTCTGGCCATTCTTCTGCCGGTGGGGCTGATCCTGAAAGAGCCGAACCTCGGCACCGCCGTCATCACCGGCACAATCGGCACCGCCATTCTGGTGGCGGCCGGCGTGCGCTGGTGGAAATTCGTCATCGTCATCGCGGCCTTCGGCGCGGCTCTCCCGGTCGCGTATCACCATCTGCACGACTATCAGCGCCAGCGCATCCTGACCTTCATGCATCCCGAACGCGACCCGCTCGGCACCGGCTACAATATTCTACAGTCCAAGATCGCGCTGGGTTCGGGCGGCATGTGGGGCCGGGGCTTCCTGAACGGCAGCCAGAGCAATCTGGATTTCCTGCCCGAAAAGCAGACCGACTTCATCTTTGACCTGATCGCCGAACAATTCGGCCTGGTCGGCAGTCTATGCGTCTTGGGGCTGCTGCTGCTGATTGTGCTCGGCAGCATGCTCATCGCGCTCCGATGTCGCCATCAATTCGGGAGGCTGGTGGCACTTGGCATCAGCGTCGATCTGTTTCTGTATGTCTTCGTCAATATTGCCATGGTCATGGGGGCGATTCCCGTGGGCGGTGTGCCGCTGCCGCTGATTTCCTATGGTGGCTCGGTGCTGATCACGGCGATGATCGCCTTCGGCATCCTGATGTCCGTTCACGTCCACCGGGACGTCGAATTTCCCGAAAGCGATCATTGAGGGCCGGGTTACAGCCCCGCTTCGTAGCGTTCGCGCCAAGCCAGCTTCACGGGCGTTTCCTGCCGGCGGATGCTGAGTGAGGCCGTTGCGGCGAGCATCCCCCTGATGCCCAGCCAGGCACCGATATCCGTCAGGTGGGCCTGCGGCGCCTTGGTCAGCGCCTCATAGGTCAGGTGTTTGGGGACGATGTTGTTGGTCGCAAAAAAGCGATAGAAGCCGAAATTCTGCGTCTGGATTTCCGCTATCTGCTCATCGATGATCGCACGACTATAGACCAGCGCCTCGTCCGGCATCCGCGCGGTCTGCAACGAGGTCCATTGCTGGTTCTGGATCGCCACCAGCATCGAAATCGCCTGCGCCAGATGATCCTGCCGCTCCAGCAGCAGGAAATGGCTGCGATCGGCAATCTGATCCAAGACCCCTGTTTCTGTAAGCATGAGCAATTGCTCGAGTCCGATTTTGGAGGCGAACCGCTCGCCCCGCTTCAGACGATCGCAAAGAAAATTCATATAGGCTGGGAATGAGCGCAGCCCGCATTCCCGCACATGTGGGGCGATCGTATCCGCGTTATAGACTTCTTCGGGCAGATTGAGCTTGCCGTTTGCCGCCATAAGCTGAGCCAGGAAGTTCGACCCGCAGCGATTCGTGAAGCAGAGGAACACGAATTGCACCGCGGGATAGATTTGCTCGACAGGCGGGTTTTCACCAAAAAGCGCTGGCAGGACATCGCGATGATAGCGATGCACATTTTGCAAGGACTCCGGCACGATCATGCGGGCAAGCTTAGTCATCAATGACGTCCCCTGCTGCACTTACAAAACTTCCTCGTGTCGCAATGCATGGCCAGTTTCTCTCTCAGGTCTTAACGAAAATTTACTAAGCAACCTGACCCAAAGCATTAGGCGTTAGGGGTCAATCTTCTGAAAGGACCAATCGCTTGAAATCATCCGCCTGGCTGGATCAGATCGGCGGCCGTTTGGCCGATCAAATGCGCTTTCTGCTTGAGGCCGACCGGCTGAAGGGCGTCATTCGTCTGAACCACATCGCTGATGGATCAAGACGGGAAAACACGGCCGAACATTCCTGGCACCTGGCGTTGTTCGCCATGGTTCTGTCGGAATACGCGATCGAGCCCGTGGATATCTGGCGGGTCGTTCAGATGCTGATTTTGCATGATCTGGTCGAAATCGAAGCCGGGGATACGCCGCTGCATCTGACGCTGACCGATACCGGCCAGGCCGAGCGCGAACAGGCAGCTGCCGATATTCTGTTCGGCATGCTGCCGTCCGAACAGGGGCAAGCCTTTCGCGCCATGTGGGATGAGTTCGAGACGGCCGAGAGCGCGGATGCGCGTTTCGCCAAAGCCTGCGACCGCCTGCAGCCGATCCTGCTCAATCATGTCGTCGGCGGCGGCACCTGGAACGTGCGCCCCGACTTCAATATCGAAATGGAAAAGTCGCTGACCCAGCGCATCGCCCTCGGCTCGCCCACGCTATGGGCTGCCGCCGAGACCGTTTTTGCGGACGCGGTCGCCAATGGCTGGCTGAAACCGGCACCGACACCTGCGGCTTAAAGCCGCCGGAACATCAGCAGGGCATCGACATGGCCGACCGCCGGATGGGCGAAAGCGCCCGGCAGTCGGCACAGCGTCTCGAAGCCGAGACTGGTCCAGAGATGGACCGCCGCCGCATTGGTGCTGATGACGAAATTGAACTGCATGGCACGGAACCCTCGTGCCTTGGCCTCCGCCAAAGCAAAATGCCCCATGGCGCGGGCGATGCCCCGGCCAGTGGCTTGGCCAGCCGTCGCGAAGCCGGCATTGGCGACATGCGCCCCACCACCCTGCTGATTGGCCTGGAGGTAGAAACTGCCCAGGACCTCGCCCGCTAGCTCTGCCACGAAAACCGCATGTACCGGCAGAAACCAGTAGGCGAGCGCCTGCTCACGCGACCAGTCGCGGGGAAGCGCATAGGTCTCCCCCGCCGCGATGATCGGCCCGATGATAGCCCAGACCGCATCCTGGTCGGATGCGGCAGCGGGCCGGATGATCAGGCCTTCGGCCATTAGGCTGCCACCGCACCCAGCGCCCCCTCTAGGGCCTGGGTCAGGTCGTCGATCAGATCGGCCGGATCTTCCAGACCGATCGACAGGCGCACGACGCCGGCCGTGATACCGAGCTTCGCCCGTTCGGCGGCATCGACACGCATATGCGTCGTCGTAGCCGGATGGGTGATGAGGGATTTCGAATCGCCCAGATTGTTGGAGATCGAAATCAGCGCCAGCCGGTTCAGCATGGCGAAGGCCGCTTCCTTCGAGCCGAGATCGAAGGTGACGAGCGTGCCGCCCGCGCTCATCTGGCGCATCGCCAATTCCCGCTGGGGATGGCTTTCCAGCGTCGGGTAGCAGGTGCGGGCGACTTTGGGATGCGCTTCCAGGAAGCGGGCGACCTGCTCGGCCGCGCGGCAGGAGGCATCGACGCGGAGCGTCAGCGTTTCCAGCCCCTTCAGCAACAGCCAGGCATTGAACGGCGAGATGGCCGGGCCGGTATTGCGGGTAAAGGGCTGAAGCACCTCTTCGATCCATTTCTTGGAACCGAGCACCGCGCCGCCCAGCACACGGCCCTGGCCGTCGATATGCTTGGTGCAGGAATAGACGACGACATCGGCGCCGTATTCCAGCGGCTTTTGCAGCAAGGGCGTGGCGAAGACGTTGTCGACGACGACGATAGCGCCGGAGGCGTGGGCCAGATCGCAGACCGCCTTCATGTCGACGATTTCAAGCATCGGATTGGACGGCGTTTCCAGCAGCACAACCTGGGTCGGCGTCTTCAAAGCCTCGGCCCAGGCGTCCAGATCGGCGCCGTCGACGAAGACGGTCTCGATACCGTAGCGCGGCAGCAGGGTGGAGACGATCCAGTAGCAGGAGCCGAACAGCGCACGGGACGCAACGACGCGGTCACCGGTCTTCAAATGGCTGAGCAGCGCGGCATTGACCGCCGCCATGCCGGTGGCCGTGGCGCGACAGGCTTCAGCGCCTTCCAGCAGACAAAGGCGGCTTTCCAGCATCTGCACGGTCGGATTGCCGAAGCGGGAATACTGGAAATGCTCGACCTCACCGAGGAAGGTCTGCTCGGCCTGCTCGGCGCTGTCATAGACGAAGCCGGAGGTCAGGAAGAGCGCCTCGGTCGTCTCGCCGAAATTGCTGCGCATGGTGCCGCCATGCACCAGCAGGCTGGCGGGGCGGAGGGTCTTGGGCAGTTTCGTCATGGCAATGGGCCTCTCTGAGAGAAACCCGGCCGTGGATGCAGCAAAGGCACGAGCCCTCACTGGCCTCTTTAGCGCGCTTCTTTAGCCTCGCCGCAATCCGGCCGGACAAATCACGAGGAGGGCAAACCCATGCCCTGGTCCCATGCATAGGACCGGCTTTGCAGCCCCGTCAACGGCGTGGGGCTTGGGGGAGCTTTTCAAACCACGCAAGGACCGCTAGAAGCACGTCATCGGGCGCATACGCGGGTATGGTGTAATGGTAGCTCGTCAGCTTCCCAAGCTGAATGCGCGGGTTCGATTCCCGCTACCCGCTCCACCGAAGTCTTCCCTTCCCATTCAGGCTTAGAGTCGCGGCGCGGCGTCGCCCTGCGCGATCAGACTCTCGTCCGGAGAACGGTCAAAGAGCTTGAAGGTGATGAGATCGCCTTCCGGCAGGACCGCGATGGGCGATCCCAGGGGCGCCAGAATGGCGTTATAGCTTTTCGGCGGCGTGTGATCCGCTTGTCCCACCTTGCCCTCCACCACCCAGACTCGGCCGCCATCCTGCACATGGACCGCCGCCTTGAAGATGTCGCGCGTCCAGAGATCATCCGGAATCGACTGCCCATCGCGCGCCAGGAAGAAATTCATGATGGTGATGGGGCCGCGATCCGGCACCAGGATCATGTCCCCGGGCTCAAGGATATTAACGAGGTCGCGGGACGCGAGATCCCAGCGCGGCTTGGTCTCGGACTGGTAATACGGCACCAGATTGACCGAAGCGAGCAGTGCTATCGCCGTAACGGTAGAGAGCGGCAACCACCGGCCCGGCAGGACAGCAACACCGAGACCGACGAAAACGAAAAAGGGCACCGCGCTCCACAATAGATAGCGCGGCATCCAGAGCGGCTTGCCGATGGAGATCAGCAGGATCAACAGCGGCGGCACGATGGCGACGGCCAGCAGGGCATAGAGCATCGTCGGCGCCACACTGGCCAGGCGGCGCTGCCCGCCCGCACGGCGAAGATAAACAACGCCCAGCAGGCCAAACGCCAGAAGCAGGGCGCCGAAACCCGGCACCACGACCGGAAACAGGTGAAAGCTGATGAGCCGCGAAATACGCATGAAATAGAGCGAGCCCAGCGTGGACGTGAAGCTGTGCAGCGTCATCGCCGGCACCCAATCCGTGCCGCTGCCCATATTGCCGCGCGTCGCGACTGCCATGGCCATGAACCAGGGCAAGGTCAGGCCCAGGATGATCGCCTGGGCGATCCCCCATCGCCACCAGAAGCGGCGCCGGTCGACGGCGGGGTCCAGGCCGACGGCGATAGCCGCGACATTGGCGGAAATCAGCCAGAAAAAGGCTGTGCTGAGAACCTGCAGGGCACCCAGCGTGCCCAGCGTATAAATTACCCACGGAAAGAGGCGCGCGCCCGGACTGCGGAAAGGCAGCGTCGCGGCGCGGGGATCGCGGGCGATTTCAACCAGGCCCCATAGGCCCATCGCCATCATCAGCATGACGAAAGTATAGGACCGCGCTTCCTGGCCGTATTGCACTTGGAGTGGCGACAGCGCCATCAGCAACCCTGCCACCAACCCGGCCTTCCAGCCGCCGGCACGCATGCCGATGATATAGAGCATGGCCGCCGTCGCGCCGCCGAAAATCGCGGATGGCAGCCGCAGCACACTTTCGCCAAGGCCATAAGCACCGGACAGCGAGGCGATCCAGAAATAGGACGGCAGATGATGCGCGACGAGAGAATCATGCACCATCGCCCCGAAAGACAGGCTGGAACGATGGACGGTCGTCACCTCATCCAGCCAATAGGGCATCGACCCGATGTGATAGAGGCGCGTGGCGCAGCCCAATGCCAGGACAACCGCACAGAGGAGGCTGTTGCGGCGGGTGGCGGCAATGCGGCCAAGGGTTTGAAATAGGCCTGTTCCGCCCATGCTTTGTCTCCAGCGACCGTGTCGCCCTTCGCGGTCTTGAGGCAGATTAGACGGAGAGTAAGGCAAGTTTGCAGCCGCACTGTGCCAAGAGGTCATTCATCATACGATTGCCAAGGCTTAGTCCCTTATTTAAGCTTTTGGACTTACCCCTCGTGGAACAAACCGATTGTTCGATGCCGCCTGAGATAACCCCCGCCTTTTCCGTCTATGACCCCAAGACGCCTGGCGATCAGCGGTCCAGCGACGGCCTGGACACGCCCCTGTCCGGACATTCCCGCTTCGACGAGGCCATGCTCGCCGCCGCCATATCCTTCGTCAGCTTCTATCGAGGCAGCTGGCTGCTCAATCGCATCGCCAATGATCGTGGGCGCGTCATCGCCAGCTTCATCATGCTGGACCTGCATTTCAGCAGCGGCCAGACCGGCTTCACGGTCGCCCAATTGCGCGATGAGGCCAATCGCTACCGCCTCAGCAGTCCCAACCGGATGACGGCTTTGGCGGCGCTTCTGCGGGTCGGCGGCTTCCTCCAGGCCGTACCCGCCGAAGACTCCCGCAAGCGGAAGCTGGCGCCGACCGAGACTTTGCTGACGCTGCATCGCGAAAGGCTGGCTGGCGTGCTCCGCGCCAATAGCTTGATCAACCCCGATCTTGCCACGGTATTGCCGCTGCTGAGCGATAGCGAAATTCTGGGCGATATTGCCCGCAGTTATCTCGCTTTCTGGCGAGCCGGATTGCGCGCCACGGGCGCCGATCCCGCCCTGGAAGCCCTGATCGAGCGCGATGCCGCCTTCACCATTTTGTTTCTGCTGCTGACCGGCATTCCCGAAGGCCGCTCCTATCGCGTGTCCGATCTTGCGCGGCATTTCGCGATATCGCGGACCCATGCGCTCGGCATCATGCGCACCTGCATGGAATTCGGCCTGGTCGTGCAAAACGGGCCGGGCGGCCCGCATATGGGCACGCAGAAATTGGTGGAGACGCTGCGGCCCTTCTTCCTGGCCCTGTTCCAGATCCAGGCGGAAGCGGTTCGCCATGCGCTCAGCCGGCATGCGGAGCGCGCATCAGCACGCGCATAAGGTTGCGCAACCATGGCCATAGATGGCCTGAAACGAACATATCGCGCTATAGCCTTGCCTTTAATCACGGTTGAGTGGCGCGTGATATGCTCGCTTGCTTTTTCGTATAGTTCGGTTTTATGAGCGCTCGCGACCCGTTCCGCGCATAAGGCCCGAACCATGACCAGCGACGCAGCCGCCGAAATTTACGACCTTGCCGTGATCGGCGGTGGGATCAATGGCTGCGGCATTGCGCGCGACGCGGTGGGGCGCGGCTGGCGGGTGTTCCTGGCCGAGAAGAACGATCTCGCCTCCGGCACCTCCTCGGCCTCCACCAAGCTGATCCATGGCGGGCTGCGCTATCTGGAATATTACGAGTTCCGCTTGGTGCGCGAAGCGCTGATGGAGCGCGAGGTGCTGTGGGGCGTAGCACCCCATATCGTCTGGCCACTGCGCTTCGTCCTGCCCTATCACAAAAAGCTGCGCCCGCGCTGGCTGCTGCGTCTGGGCCTGTTTCTCTATGACTATATCGGCGGCCGGAAGAAGCTGCCGCCGACCCGCTCGGTCAATCTGCGACGGGACGTCACCGGCCAGCCGCTGAAGCCCGACTATGTCCATGCCTTCGAATATTCCGATTGCTGGGTCGAGGATTCCCGCCTCGTCGTGCTCAACGCCATGGATGCCGCCGCGCGGGGCGCCACCATTCGCACCCGCACGCGCTGCCTGGAGGCCGTGCGGGAGGATGGGCTGTGGCGCGTGACCTTGCAGGACGAGGCGACCGGCCAGACCTACGCCATCCGCGCCCGCGCGCTGGTCAATGCCGCCGGCCCCTGGGTCGGCGATGTCGGGCAGAGCGTGTTGCACAACAATACCCGTGCGCCCGTCCGCCTTGTCCAGGGCAGCCATATCGTGGTGCCCAAGCTGTACGATCATCCCGGCTGCTACATTTTCCAGAATGACGACCGTCGCATCTTCTTCGTCATTCCCTATGAGCAGGATTTCACGCTCATCGGCACGACCGACCAGGACTACAAGGGCGACCCGGCCGATGTGCGGGCAAGCGACGAAGAGATTGCCTATCTCTGCCGCTCGGCAAGCGATTATCTGGCCAAGGCGATTACGCCCGACATGGTGGTCTGGACCTATTCCGGCGTGCGGCCGCTGTATAACGAGGACAGCGACACGGCGGCCCAGGCGGCGACGCGGGATTATGTGCTGAAGCTGGACGCGCCTGACGGTGCGCCCGCTTTATTGTCCGTCTATGGCGGCAAGATCACGACCTTTCGCCGGCTGGCGGAATCGGCGCTGGCGCAATTGGCGCCGCATCTGCCGCCCGCGACGGGCAAGGCCGCAGGCTGGACGGGCAAAGAAAACCTGCCGGGTGGGGATTTCCCCATGCAGGGTTTTCCGGCCCTCAAGGCGGAGATGGCACGGCGCTACCCTTTCCTGTCCGACCGTCATCTGCATCGCCTGCTGCGCGCCTATGGCACGCGCGTCACGATCCTGCTGGGTGACGCCCGCTCGCAGGCCGATCTGGGCGAAACCTTCGGCGCCGATATCACCGAAGCCGAACTCCGCTACCTCGTTCAATACGAATGGGTCCGCACCAGCCAGGATATCCTCTGGCGCCGTTCCAAACTCGGTTTGCGGATCAGCAAGGACGAGGCGCAGCGAATTGAGACGGTGATCGCGGCCCTGACGGACCGCCTTCCCGTCCTGGCCTGACATCCCCTTGATCTGATGAGCGCCGGGATCTGATGGGCGCCGGGCGAAAGCCTGCCTGTCTGCGAGCAGGCTGGACGTCTGCCGGAACAATGATGATAGAAAGCAGCCATGCGCATCATCCTGGCTGCCGTCTTCGGTCTTCTGCTGCTGGCCGCCGGTTACGGGCCAGCCTCTGCCGCGCCCCCTGACCCCAGCGGCTATTGGGTGACGGGCAAGGGCGAAGGCGTGGTGCAGATCTATCCCTGCGGCGAGGGCCTACGCTGCGGCGCGCTGGTCGGCTTTCAGATCGATCACCCGACAGACCCGACGCCGCAGACCTGGAATCACGCCTCTCAATGCCGCTTCGTGTTCATTCGTGACCTGCACCCGCGCAAACGGGCCTGGATGGGCTCCATCGTCGATCCGCAAAGCGGCCATCACTACAGCGCCAAAGTGCGGGTGATGTCCGCCGATCAACTGCGCCTGCGCGGCTATTTCCTGCTGCCCATGCTGGGCGCAACTCGCTTCTGGACCCGCTATACCGGGCCGACGCCGCCCGCCGATTGCCGGATGCCGCCGAATTCTTTGGAATAACCGGCGTTAACCGGCGGCGGCGCCTAGCCGGCCGCGCCTAGCCGGCCGCGCCGATGGTCGTCAGGACAAGATTGGGCGTGAGGATCTGGGGCAGCAGAATCGGCTGGTGATGCCCCGGCGGGTAGAAAACATAAAGCGGCACGCCGCTGCGCCCATATTCCTTGAGATAGGCGGTGATTGCGGGATCGGCTTTCGTCCAGTCACCGACCAGATAGGTCACGCCGGTCTGCCGGAAGCCCTGCTGCACGACGGCGCGGCCCAGCGCCAGACGGTCATTCACAAGACAAGTGACGCACCAAGCGGCCGTCAGATTGACGAAAACGGGCTTGCCGGCGGCGCGGAGCGTATTCAGCTTATCGGTCGTGAAGGCTTCCGCGACGGAGGCGGATGGCGCGGCTTGCGCCGCTGGCGCAATTCGCGCTTCCCACAAGACCGGAATCAGAACCGCCACGGCCAAGCTCGCGATGACCGGCGCGACCCGGCCGCCCAGGCGCCCGGCCCAGGCCGCGAAGGCGATCAGCAACAGGCCCAGGCCTGAATAGATCAGCAAGGACGATCCGCCCTCCTCGCTCGCGACCCAGACCAGCCACAGCACGCTGGCATAGACCGGAAAGGCCAGCGCCTGATGCAGGATGACCATCCAGCGGCCGGGGCGCGGAAAAATTCGCCCGATACCGGGGATACAGCTCAGCACGACCATCGGCAGAGCGAGACCGATACCGAGTGCCACGAAAATCAGCAGCCCCGGCAGAGGTGGCCCTGACAGGGCCGCCGCCATGGCCGCACCCATGAAAGGCGCAGTGCAGGGTGTGGCGACCACGGCCGCAAGCACGCCGCTGAAAAAGCTGCCCAAGGCGCCACCGGTTTCCGTGAGGCCTTGCCCAAGGCCGATCCAGCGCATGCCGACGGTCAATATGCCGGAAAAACTCAGCCCGACCGCGAAGAGCAGCCAGGTGATGGCCAGGACGAAATCCGGCGACTGGAACTGGAAGCCCCAGCCGACGACACTGCCGCCTTCACGCAGACCGAAGAGCACGCCCGCCAGAGCCAGAAAGCTGACCAGGATGCCGAGGCCGTAGACGAAGCCGTCCCGCCGCGCCCGGCCACGCGTCGCATCACCCAGATGAGCCAGATGCGCCGCCTTCATGGCGAGGACCGGAAAGACGCAGGGCATCAGATTGAGGATCAGCCCGCCCAGCAGCGCCGCGCCGATCAGGCTGAGATAGCGGGCGGAGGCCAGGACATCCAAAGGCACCATCCAGGCGGCCTTGCCCGGCATCTGCACCGGCGGCAGGCCAGGTGTGGCGCTGATCATCGCCGCCCTTTCGCTGCCATCGGCCGCCGTCAGCACCAGCAGCCCTTCCAGCGGCTGATCCGCCTTGTAATCAGCCGCCAGTTTCAGGCCGAGCACGAGGCGCCCCCGGCTCATCTTCACCGGCTGGAAATAGTCCTGGTCAATCGTGCCCTGGCTCGTCGGAAAGAAATAGGCGCTGGCCACCCGGTCGCGCGACGCGCCGGCGCCATCGACCGTCAGCGTGCCGTCCGGCTCGATCCAGCCGCGCCAATCCGTCTCATGCGGCATATCGGCCGCTGCCCCGGCGAAGAGGGCCGACTCATGCGAGGGACGCGGCTTGGCCTCGACCGGCAGGGCCAGAGAGAAATCCGCCTGGCCCGGCACGCAGATGTCGTTGCAAACGAGCCAGGTGGCCGCGACCTTCACGGTGTAATGCGCGCCATCGATGCTCTTCGGCGGCGTGATCGTCAGCGGCAGGAGAACGGGCGCCAGCTTGCGGCTATAGCCGTAGCTCGTCACCGGCCCGTCATTGATGACCTTCGGAATAGGCCATTGGATATCACCGGCCTTGCCCCCTTCCGGCAGCGTTACCGCCGCCGTGGGCGCGGCGCCGGCATCGCCCGGATTGGTCCAGTAGATATGCCAATGCTGGCCGAGCCCGAAGAGCAGGCCGATATGAAACGGCGTGCCCGGTGCCACGCTGTCGACGTCCGAGACGACGCTGACCTCGTTATTCAGCGTTGAGGCAAAGAGGCTCTGCGCCGCTTGCGCCGGCCTGCCCGCCACGAGCCAGAAACCCGTGACGAAGGCGACGATGGCCACGACGGTCATGCGCGGGACGAGCTTCAGCCTGCGGGCACAATATATCATGCCGACCTTTTACAGGCCGATGCGCTGCATCTCCAGTGATGCTGGTGTAACCTGACCAGCGAAATGCGGGACTTTACCTTGTGCTTGAAGACTTTCTGACCGATCTGCCCGTGGCCGAGGCACTGCCGTCGCTGCTGGACTCCCTGGCCAGGCAGCCCAATGCCGTCCTGGTGGCGCCGCCCGGCGCAGGCAAGACGACGACGGTGCCGCTGGCTTTGCTGCGCGACGCCCCCTGGGCGGAGGGCCGTATCGTGATGCTGGAACCGCGCCGCCTGGCTGCCCGCGCGGCCGCGACCCGCATGGCCAGCCTGATCGGCGAAAGCGTTGGCCAGACAGTGGGCTTTCGCACCCGCATCGACAGCGCGGTGTCGGCGGCCACGCGGATCGAGGTGGTGACGACCGGGCTGCTGGTGCGCCGACTGCTGTCCGACCCTGGGCTGGACGGCATTTCCGCTGTCATCCTCGATGAAATTCATGAGCGCTCGCTGGAAGCCGATCTGGCGCTGGCGCTGTGCCTGGACGCGCAGCGCCTGCTGCGCCCGGACCTGCGGCTGATCGCCATGTCCGCAACGCTGGACGGCGCGCGCCTTTCGGCGCTGATGCAGGCCCCGATCATCGAAAGTGCCGGACGCATGTTCCCGGTCGATATCCGGCATAGCGCCCGCGACGTGACGGAGCTGCGCGACCTGCCGGAGGCGATGGCCCGCAGCATTCGGGGCGCCTTGGCCGAAGCTGACGGCGATATCCTGGCCTTCCTGCCCGGCATGGGGGAAATCCGCCGCACGGAGACGGCCTTGCAGGGCGTCGATGCGCTGGTATTGCCGCTGCACGGCGACCTGCCGCCCGCCGCCCAGGATCTGGCGCTGCGCCCGGCCACCCAGCGGCGGGTGGTGCTGGCCACCTCCATCGCCGAAACCTCGCTGACCGTGCCGGGCGTGCGCATCGTCATCGACGGCGGTTTCCGCCGCACGCCGCGCATGGACAGCAATAGCGGCCTGACCCGGCTGGTGACCGAACGCATCAGCCGGGCCGCCGCCGACCAGCGGTCAGGTCGTGCGGGACGCGAAGCGCCCGGCATTGCCATCCGGCTCTGGACCAGCGCGCTTCAGCGCGGATTGCGGCCCTATGACCGGCCGGAAATCCTGGAGGCTGAACTTTCGGGCCTGCTGCTGGATTGCGCGCAATGGGGGACGCTACCGGCGGCACTCCCCTTCCCCGATGCGCCGCCCGAAGGCGCGCTGGCGGCAGCGCTGGCTTTGCTGGTCGATCTGGACGCGATGACGCCGGAAGCCGGCATCACGCCGCTCGGCCAGCGCATGAGCGCGGTCGGCGCGCATCCGCGTCTGGCCGCGATGATGCTGACGGCGGAAACGCTTGGCCAGAAGGCGCTGGCCGCCGATTTGGCGGCGCTGCTGGAGGAACGCGACCCACTCCGCACGGGGCCGGATGGGCCGGCCGATATCATGCTCAGGCTGGATGCCCTGGCCGGACATGGCAGTGCGCAGGCCGATCGCGGCGCCGTGCAGCGCATCAGGCAGGCGGCAAAAAGCTATCGCGGGCGGCTGGGCCTGCGCGGCGACGTGACGGCGGCCGGAGACCCGGCCCCGCTGATCGCGGCCGCCTTTCCGGACCGGCTGGCCCAGCGAAGGGGTGAGCCCGGCAGTTTTCGCCTCTCGGGCGGCGGCGGCGCCAAAGTGCCGCTGAGCGATCCGCTGGCCCGCGCCTCCCTGCTGGCCGTCGCATCCCTGGAAATGAAGACCTCCGCCCGCATCCGCATGGCCGCCCCCCTGGACCCGGCAGCCCTGCCGCCGAACCTCGCCCGGCGCGTGACGGAGACGGTGGAAACCACGCTCGACCCTGTCACCGGCAGCATCCTGGCGCGCCGGCGGCGGCGCCTGGGCGCGTTGATCCTGGAAGACCGCTCCGGCCCGCCGGATGCGGCGGAAGCCGCCGCCGCCCTGCTGGATGCGATGCGGCGCGACCCGTCGCGCCTGCCCTGGACCGAATTCGCACGCGGCGTGCAGGCGCGGCTGACGCTGATGAACGGCGTCGAACCCGATCTTTGGCCCGCGAGCGACGACGCAAGCCTGACGGCAAGTATGGAGGACTGGCTGGCACCGCATCTGCACGGGCTGACCCGGCTGAGCGACCTCGCCAGGCTCGATATCGGATCCCTGCTGCTGGACCGGCTGGACTGGTCGCTGCGTAGCCGCCTCGACCGCGATCTGCCGACGCATCTGTCCCTGCCCGGCGGGCGGGCGGCGGTCGATTACAGCGAGCCGGTGCCGATGGCCGCTGCCCGCGCCCAGCATTTCTATGGGCTCGCCGAGACGCCGAAACTGGCCGGCGGGCGCATTCCCTTGCGCCTGTCCCTGCTCTCCCCCGCCGGGCGGCCGATTGCCATCACCGCCGATATCGCCAGCTTCTGGCAAGGGGCCTGGGCCGACGCGCGGCGGGACATGCGCGGCCGCTACCCCAGGCATAACTGGCCCGAGAACCCGCTTGTCGCCGAGGGCCGGTAGCGCCAAGCTGCCGCCCCTCAACCAATCAGGAGCCGTCATGCGCCGCCTCATTTCCTCCGGATCGCAATTCGAGACCGAGATCGGCTATTCGCGTGCGGTGGTAGATGAGGAATGGGTTTTCGTTTCCGGCACCACGGGTTTCGATTACGCGGCGAAAACCATTTCCGAGGATGTGGCCGAGCAGACAGAGCAGACTCTGAAGAATATCGGCTGGGCGCTGGAGGAAGCAGGCGCCAGCTTCGCCGAAGTCGTTCGCGCCAATTACGTTCTGCCCAACGGAGATGATTTCCCAGCCTGCTGGCCGGTGCTGCGCAAATATTTCGGCGACGTGCGTCCGGCTTCGATGATGATCGTCGCAGGCCTTGCCGATCCACGCATGAAGATCGAAATCGAAGTCACCGCCCGCAAACGCCGCGCCAAGGCTTAGAGTCTGTCAGGCTTGGTTTGAATCGCCCTCAATCGTCATGCCCGCGAAAGCGGGCATCTTCTCCCGCTTGCAGCGTCTGCCCCAGACGATTCCCGCATTCGCGGGAATGCTGTTTCAGTGAAAACCTAGCAAACTTTACTCTGTCAGGATCCGCGCGCCATGCGCAGAATTTCCAGCGTGCGCGGATCACCCTTGCCGTGAAAAAACCTGTCCAGCGCCTCGCGAAAGCAGGCGTCCGGACGGGCACGGTCAAACAGCGTCATGGAGGAATGAAACTTCATGTCGTCCGGGCTACCGAAAAACGCCAAGGCCGACCATTGATCGGCCTGAAGCGTGAGCCGCGTGCATTCCATCAGCCGCTTTCCCAGCAGCGGATGCGCCAGATAGGCCTGCGCCGCCGCCAGTGACGGAATGCCGTATTGCCGGGACATCATGCTGTGTCCCAGGCTCAGCAGTTGCGGAAACACAAACCACATCCAGTGGCTTCGCTTATGGCCCGCCCGCAATTCCCGCAGAACCTGCGGCATGACCTGCTCCTGCGCCCTGACGAATTGCTCGAGATCGAAACTGTTCGGCATGCGGCCTGCCCCCCTCGCCCTTTGCCGCAGGATAGACAGGCGAGGGTGGAAAAATCCTTAGCTGCCGGCCAGCCGATCCGGATAGTCGATCGTCTTCAGCGCGCCGTCCGGCTCCCCGATGATCGCGGAGCGGGCGATATCGATGAAAAGCCCGTTCTCGACCACGCCTGGAATCCGGTTCAGCGCGACCGACAGCGCTTCGGGATGGGTGATCACGCCCAGCGCGCAGTCCAGGATGTAATGGCCGGAATCCGTAACGAAGGGGGTATCCAGGCCGCCGCGCAGCACAATTTTGGGTTCCAGATAGCCGCTTTCGATCAGCAATTCGCGGATCAGCCGTTCCGTCGCGTGCCAGCCGAAGCGGATAACCTCCACCGGCAGCGGAAACTGGCCAAGCTGGTCCTTGGTTTTGCTGCCGTCGATGACGGCGACGAAACGCTTGCCTGCCGTCGCGACGATCTTCTCCCACAGCAGATTGCCGCCGCCGCCCTTGATCATCTGCCCCTGCGGGTCGATCTCATCCGCGCCATCGAAAACGATGTCGAGTTCGCCGACATCGTTGAGATCGGCCACCGGCACGCCGACCTCGATGGCCAGCGCGCGGGTCGTTTCCGACGTCGGCACGCCGGTCACTTTCAGTCCGGCCTGGCAACGGGCGCCGAGGCTGCGGACGAAGCGCCGCAGCGTGGTGCCGGACCCGAGGCCGACCAGCATGCCGTCCTCGATCATCGCCGCCGCCGCGTCGGCCGCCGCCTGTTTGGCGGCGTCCTGCGGGCTCAATTGCTCGGCCATGGATCAGACTCCTTTGGAGGGTTCAGCCACGCGGATGACGAGTTTGCCGAAGTTATGGCCACGCAGAAGGTCAATGAAGGCCTCGGGCGCATTCTCAAGCCCATCGACGACATGCTCGCGGAAATGCAGGCTGCCGTCGGCGACCCAAGGGGTGGCCATGGCCCGCCAGTCGACGAAGCGCTGTAGTTTGTCGGTGACGATGAAGCCTTCGATGCGCAGGCGCTTTTTGACGACATCCATCAGATTGGGGCCGGGGCGCGGTTTGGTGTCGTTATATTCGGCGACCATCCCGCACATGATCATGCGGCCGTAATCATTCATCAGCGGATAGACGGCGTCCTGCAGGTCGCCGCCGACATTCTCGAAATAAACGTCGATGCCCTTGGGGCAGGCGTCACGCAGGGCGGATCCCAGATCCATGACCGCGCGATGGTCGATACACTCGTCGAAGCCGAGCGTGTCCTGGATATAGAGGCATTTGTCCGGGTTGCCTGCGACGCCGACGACACGCGCGCCGGCCCGCTTGGCGAGCTGGCCGGCGACGGCACCGACCGCGCCGGAGGCCGCCGAAATGACGACCGTCTCGCCTGGCTTCACCTGGCCGATCTCCGTCATGCCGGCATAGGCGGTGGCGCCCGGCATGCCGAGCACGCCGAGATAGGCGGAATAGGGCACGCCCGTGGGCACGATGGTGAGGCGATCACCCGATGACACGATATGGGACTGCCAGCCGAAGGCGCCGACCACGATATCACCGGCAGTGAAACGCGGATCACGGGATTCGACCACCTCGCCCACCGTCTCGCCGGTCATCGGCGCGCCGATCGCGATCGGCGCCGCATAAGATGCCTTGTCGCTCATCCGGCCGCGCATATAGGGGTCCAGCGACAGCCACAGCGTGCGGGTCAGTACCTCGGCTTCGCCGGGCTTGGGCATGACCTCTTCCCGCATCTCGAAATTATCGAGCGTCGGCGCGCCTTTCGGGCGGCTGGCGAGGGTGACGGAGCGGCGAAGGTTGCTCATGCGAGATCGTCCCTATCGTTAGCCGCCCTCCACGCCGCTCACGGCCAGGGCGCGAGGCGGCGCGTTTGCGCTATCCTTCGCGCCTCAGGCGGCGTTCGGCAAGCCGCCCTGCACATGTCTGGTAAAAGCCGCGAAAAGCTTGCGCGTGACCGGACCGACCGTTCCGTCCTGGACGGAATCGTCGTCAACCCTGGTGATCGGCCGCACGAAACTCGTTGCACTCGTGATGAAAACTTCACGAGCGGCGCGCAACTCCTCCAGACTGAAGGCCGTTTCGGACAAGGTCAGGTTTTCCGCCGAGAGAAGCTCAGACAGCGCGGCGCGCGTGCAGCCGGGCAGGATTTCATGGCCCAGCGCCCGCGTGCGCAACTGGCCGGCCGCATCGACGATCCAGATATTGGAGGAAGCGCATTCGGTGACCATGCCGTCGGCATCCACCTGCGCCATCTCGAATGCCCCCGCTTCCTTGGCCGCCTGCTTGGCGAGGATATTGGGCAGCAGATTGACGGTCTTGATGTCGCAGCGATCCCAGCGCTGGTCGGGGCCGGTGATGATGCTGGTGGCCCAGGCATCGACATCCCTGGGGAAGGCCGGCAAGGCACGGGCGAAGACGACCAGCGTGGACCGGGTTCCGGCCTTGGGGAAATAATGCTCCCGCTTGCCGGCACCGCGCGTGACCTGGATATAGACCAGCGCATTGTCATGCAGCCGGTTCCGCTCCACCACCTCACGGATGATGCCTTCCAGCGCGCGCCGGCCGACGGGCCAGGCCAGGCGCAGCTCGCCCAGCGACCGGGTCAGCCGGTTGAGATGCTTCTCCTCATCCACGAAGCGGCCGCGATGCAGATGCACCACTTCATAAACGCCGTCCCCGAACAGAAAGCCGCGATCCTCTGCCCGGACCTGGGCTGTGGCCAGCGGCACATAGCGGCCATTGACATAGGCGATGCGGCTCATGAAGGCGTCCTGTTTGTCGAAGGTTGGAGCGTTTCAGGATGAGGCGGAAACATTATTCATTGCGTCATGCGCGGCTTCATGCCGCGCATCTACCCGGTTGGGCGCCATGACGGCCTTTGGGCGCCGCAGCGGGTAGACCCGCGGCATGAAGCCGCGGGCGACAGTAAAAGGTGCGTTTCAATCAAAATCTGAAACGCTCCAGGCGCTCCTTCAGTCGTCCAGGCCCAGCGCGCGGATATGCTGCGTCTTCTCGTCCCAGCCGGCGCGTTCCTTGACGGTGAGGAAGAGATGGACCTTGCGGTCGAACAGCTTCGTCAGCTCAAGCCGCGCGCGCGCGCCGATTTCCTTGATGCGGGCGCCGCCGGCGCCGATCAGGATGGCTTTATGGCCGGAGCGGGAGACGGTGATATTGGCATCGATCCGCACGGACCCGTCGCGCCGTTCCTTGAAGCTTTCGGTCTCGACCGTCGTTTCATGCGGCACTTCCTGATGCGTCTGCAGCAGGATCTGCTCGCGCACGATCTCGGCCGCCAGCAAGCGGTCCGGCAGGTCGGTCAGTTCCTCGTCGGGGTAGAGATGCGGGCCTTCCGGCACAGCGGCGGCCAGCGCATCGCGCAGTTCGGCCACGCCTTCACCGGTGACGGCGCTGACCATGAAGGTCTCAACGCATTTCACCCGGGCGTTGATCTCGGCGATCAGCGGCAGCAGCCGCTGCGGCTCGACCAGATCGACCTTGTTCAGCACCAGCCAGACTTCGCGCTCCGAATTTTCCAGGCGCTTCAGAATGCCATCGGTAAGGTCGGAAATGCCGGCCTTGGCGTCGACCATCAGCACGGTCAGGTCGGCATCCTGCATGCCCGTCCAGGCGGCATTGACCATGGCGCGGTCCAGCCGGCGGCGCGGCTGGAAGATGCCGGGCGTGTCGACGAGCAGAATTTGCGCCACCCCGTGCATCAGGATGCCCATGATGCGGAAGCGCGTGGTCTGCGCCTTGGGGCTGACGATGGAGAGCTTCGCTCCGGCAATCCGGTTGAGCAAGGTCGACTTGCCCGCATTCGGTGCGCCGATGATGGCGACGAAGCCGCAGCGCGTCGGCGCGGTTCGCTGATCGGTCATTTATTGTTCGGTCCTGGCTTGGCTTTCCCGTCCGTAGCGCGCCTGAGCTGGTCCAGCAATGCTTGAGCGGCCTCCTGCTCGGCAGCCCTGCGTGAACCGGCCTCCCCGCGCGCTTCCGTTTCGCCCAGCCGAACGCTGATGACGAAATGCGGCTCGTGCGAGGGGCCGTCGCGGGAGACGATGTCATAGGCCGGCAGGCCGAGGCCGCGCGCCTGCCCCCATTCCTGGAGGCCGGTCTTGGCGTCCTTGGGTGGTTCGGCCGCAGCCAGCATGGCGGACGCGAAATTGGCGCGCACGAAATGCTGCACGGGGTCGAGCCCGCCATCGAGGAACATGGCGCCGAGCAGGGCTTCGACCGCATCCGCCAGAACCGAGGCGCGGCGGCGCACGCCTGCCCTTGCCTCGCCGGGGGCCACCGACAGCAAGGCCGGCAGGCCCAGGCGCTCGGCGACTTCCGCGAGGACAGGCTGGGAGACGAGCTGCGCCAGCCGGCGGCCAAGCGCGCCTTCCTGCTCACGCGGGTAATGTTCGGTCAGCCAGACGGAAATGGTCAGGCCCAGCACGCGGTCGCCGAGGAATTCCAGGCGCTCGTTGGAGCCCTGGCCGGCACCGGCGGCGGAGCGGTGCGTCAGCGCTTCCTGCAGCAGCCGGGGATTGGCGAAGCGGTAGCCGAGGATCTGCTCCACGGCCGCGCGGGCCTCTTCCGCCAGAAGCTCGGAGGAGGCCGCGGACTTGGCTTTTGGCGATTGCGTGTCGGTCAATGAATGGATTGGAAGATGCGGTTCCAGCGGATCTCGAAGGGCCACTGCCAGATTTCCCACCAGGGATATTTGGCGTCGATCGAGAAGAAGATGATATTGGCACGTCCGACCAGATTGGCGACCGGAATATAGCCGACGGCGTCAAGCACGCGACTGTCCAGGCTGTCGTCGCGATTGTCGCCCATGCCGAAAACATAGCCCGGCGGCACGTGATAGACGTCGGTATTGTCGAGCGGGCCGTCATCGGAGGCCTTCAGGATCGGGTGCTTCAACCCATCCGGCATGGTCTCGATATACTGCTTCAGCGCCATCGGCGGACCGTCGCCGTCGCCTTCCGTCGTATAGCCGCCATCCGGGTCACGCGGCAGTTCGGTCCCGTTGATATAGAGATGGCCCTGCTTCATCTGGATGGTATCGCCGGGCAGGCCGACGATGCGCTTGATGTAATCGATGCTCGGATCGCGCGGCAGACGGAAGACCGCGACATCGCCGCGCTTCGGCAGGCTGCCGAAGATCCGCCCCTGGAAGAGGTTCGGCGACAGCGGGAAGGAATAGTTGGAATAGCCGTAGCTGAATTTGGAGACGAACAGGTAGTCGCCCACCAGCAGGGTCGGAATCATGCTGCCGGATGGGATATTGAACGGTTCGTAGAGGAACGTTCTGATGAAGATTGCGATCAGTGCGGCATAGATGATGGTCTTGAGGCTGTCGCCCCAGCCGCCTGGTTTACGCTGAGACATAGGAGTCTTTGACCTCTGAACACGCTCTGCGCATGTCGCGGAAAGAGGTAGGCCTGTCAAGCAAGGGCCGGTGTATCTTAAGGAAGCGTCATCTTGCCCCCATTTGAAGCGCATTGGAGCCGAGGCTTGGCTGCGGTGCCCTGACCCCGCTTGCGCGGCAGGCTAAGGATCGGCGACAAGCCGCCCATGGCACCCCCTCTTCTCATGCTGCAGGATATCCACATCAATCTCGGCTCCGTGCCGCTGCTGCGGGGGGCGGAGCTGGCGGTGGGCGCCGGCGACCGCATCTGCCTCATCGGCCGCAATGGGTCCGGCAAGTCGACGCTGCTGAAGATTGCCGCAGGTCTGCTGCCCGTGGACCAGGGCACGCGCTTCATCCAGCCGGGTGCGACCATCCGCTACCTGCCGCAGGAGCCCGACCTGTCAGGCTATGCGACCACCCTCGCCTATGTCGAGGCCGGGATGGGACCGGGAGACGATCCCTATCGCGCCGTCAGCCTGCTCTATTCGCTGGGCATGACCGGCGAGGAAAGCCCGGCCCATCTGTCGGGCGGTGAGGCGCGCCGCGCCGCCCTCGCCCGCGCGCTGGCGCCCGAGCCCGATCTGCTGCTGCTGGACGAACCGACCAACCATCTGGACCTTCCGGCCATCGAATGGCTGGAAAGCGAGCTCGGCCGGATGCGCACCGGCCTGGTTCTGATCAGCCATGACCGCCGGTTGCTGACCAACCTGTCCCGCTCGCTCGTCTGGCTCGACCGCGGCACCACGCGCCGCGTCGATCGGGGCTTCGCCGCCTATGACGACTGGCGCGAGGAGCTGATGGCGCAGGAGGAGGCCGAGCATCACAAGCTGTCCCGGCAAATCGCCCGCGAGGAAGACTGGATGCGCTACGGTGTCACCGCCCGGCGCAAGCGCAATGTGCGGCGCGTCGGCGAACTGGCCGATCTGCGCGCCAAATACCGCGACCGCAATACCGTCGCGACCGGCGCGAAGATGGCGGCGAGCGAGGCCGAAGGCTCGGGCAAACTCGTTTTCGTCGCAGAAGGCGTGTCGAAAACCTATGACCGGCCGATCGTGAAGGATCTCGATCTGCGGGTCATTCGCGGTGACCGGCTCGGCATCGTCGGGCCGAACGGCGCCGGCAAGTCGACGCTGCTGAAACTGCTGACCGGTCAGGTCGATCCCGACCAGGGCGGCATCCGCATCGGCACCAATCTGGAAACGGTGACGCTGGACCAGCAGCGCGCGACGCTGGACCCGACAAAGACGCTGTCCGATACGCTGACCGGCGGATTGGGCGACATGGTGCAGGTGGGTGACGAGAAGCGGCACGTCATCGGCTATATGAAGGACTTCATGTTCAAGCCCGAACAGGCGCGCACGCCTGTCGGCACGCTGTCGGGCGGGGAGCGCGGGCGCGTGCTGCTGGCCTGCGCGCTGGCCCGTCCGTCCAATCTGCTGATCCTCGACGAACCGACCAACGATCTGGATTTCGAGACATTGGATCTGTTGCAGGACATGCTGGCCGATTACGCCGGCACCGTGCTGCTTGTGAGCCATGACCGCGACTTCCTCGACCGCGTGGTAACCTCGACCCTGGCGGCCGAAGGCGACGGGCGCTGGACGGAATATGCCGGCGGCTATTCGGATATGATCGTGCAGCGCAAATCCGATCTGCCGAGCCGGGCTGCCGCCCAGGCGATGGCGAAATCCTCGTCCGCGGCCAAGCCCGCCGGCGTCCCGCCGTCCGCGAAAAAGATGAGCTTCAAGGATGTCGATGCCTTGAAGAAGCTGCCCGGGCAGATCGCCACGATGCAGGCGGAGATCGCCAAGCTGCAAAGGCTGATGGCCGACCCCGGGCTCTACGCCAAGGATCCGAAGAAATTCGCCGCCTATACCGAGAAGCTGTCCCAGACGGAGGCCGATCTGGCGAGCGCCGAGGAACGCTGGCTGGAACTGGAAGTGATGCGGGAAGAGATGGCCGGTTCCTGACCAGTCAGGAACCGGCCATCTTTACCTGAAATCGGCGCATAATATCGTCATGCCGCGGGCGGCCCCGCCCGGCCCCCGAGCCGGGCATCCCAGCGTTTGGGCGCCGCACCGACTGGACCCCCGGCACAAGGCCGGGGGTGACGAATCAAATAACCCCTCTCCAAATCTGATCTATCACACTTCAATACCCCGGTAGCGGAACTCCATCATCATACCCGTCATCATGTGATAGAGGTTGTGGCAGTGGAAGGCCCAGCGGCCGGGGTTGCCGGCATCGAAGGCGATGCGGACCTGGCCGCCGAGCGGCGGCACCAGCACGGTGTCCCGCACCGCCCCCTGCACAGGCTTGCCGCCGATCCCCACGACCTGGAAGGCATGACCATGCAGGTGCATGGGATGGGCCATGGTCGAGGCATTGATCAGGTCGATTTCCACGCGCTGCCCTTCCGTCAGCATAAGCGGCGGCACCTTCGGCCAGGCCGCCATGTTTAGGGACCAGGCATAGGGCTGCATGGCGCCCGACAGGACGATGGTCTGCCTGCTGTCCGCAGCCCGTGCGGCCAGCGGCGTGACAGCGGACAGACGCCGCTCTAGTGACAGGTCAACCGGTGGCGTCATTTTGCTGGCCTTATCGGCTACTTTGCCAACAGACGCGCCGGGTGTCGCGAGTATAAAACCGGTCTGACGGTCGGAGCCTTCGAGTACTGCCACAATCGGAAAGCTGCCGGCCGCCGGCAGGTCGAGCAGAATGTCGAGCCGCTGCGCGGTCGCGAGGGGAAAGCGGCGGCCACCGACCGGACGCACCGCGTGACCGTCAACCGCCACCACCTGACCGGTCAGCCCGCCAAGATCGAGCCAGAACTGGCTGGACGAGGCACCGTTGATGACGCGCAGACGGATGCGACCGGATGCTTCCACGCGCACGATGTCAGGGTCCGCCAGGGTGCGGTCATTGGCCAGAAAGGCATCGTAACCGATGTCATTCAGGTCGACGCTGCCGGACGGCGGCATGTCGGTCGTGGACATACCGCTCATAGGCATCTTGCTCATGCTTGAGTCCGACATCGATCCTGATGTCATCTGCATGGAATTCATGGACCCCATCGCCATGCCGGCCATGCCGCCCGATTTGGTGAGGCCTGCGAGCAGTTCATCGGGGGCGCGAAAACTGAAATCGTGCAGCGTAAGCACGACCTCCTGCCGATCCTCGGCGACCGTCGCCGCATCCCGCACGATCAATGGCGCGGCCATCAAACCCTGCTCTTGCAGGCCTTGATGCGAATGCATCCAGAAGGTTCCTGGAACGGCCACGAAGTCATAGGCCTTATACGAGCCGGCCGGCAGCGGCGGCGTTTGCGGCCAGGGAAAACCGTCCTGCTTCCAATCCGGCAATTGTCCGTGCCAATGGATGATGGTCGGCTCCGCCAGAGCATTCTGCAACGTCACGTTGAAGCGGTCACCCGGATCGAGCGTCAGGCCGGGTCTCCCGCCATCATCGACCAGACTGTAAACGCGCGCGGCGCGGCCATTCACCTCCAGCATTCGGGTGCCGGCGGTCAGCCGCATCGGCGCGGCCGCATGCGCCGCGCCGATGCGAGGCAGCGCCAAAGTGGCACCGGCGCCAGCCAGAACCCGTCGCCGCGTCATCCTGTCAAACATGGGCATTCCTGCAAAACGGTCAGTGGGTCGGGTAGGCCAGCCTGCTACCGGCTTCCCCCGTGGCAAGGTCAAATGGCGGAGCCGTGCCGATCCGCCGTCACAGCCGAAACCGGTTCCAAATAGCTCCGTGCGGCCAGTGTCACGCTGACGATGGTATGAACGATGTCCTCGCTGGCCGCGCAGGCGATCTGCGGATCGGGGAGAGGCCCGCCCTGGCGGAAAGCCTGCACCAGAACGGCCGATTGCCGCTGGATGCTTTCGGCGTCCTCGGTGCTTTTTTCGCGGTCGGACAGTGCCAGCGCTGTCGAGGCGCCCGCCACGCCGCGCAAGGCGTAGAGGACGGCTTCCATCTCGACCAGACGGGCGCGCCGGCGCTGCCCTTCGAGCGCCATGCGATGCTGCAGCATCTCTGCCGCATTGCTGCCGATGCCGGCCGCGCGACGAAAGGCATCGAGCGCGGGCGACGTGCCCACACTGGCGACGACAGCGGCGGCATAGGCCAGATTGGCTTCGACGGCGGCAGCCAGAAGCACGCGCGGCGTCGGCCCCTGACGCCGCCATAGCAGCAGGGTCGCGGACAGGCCGATGAGGCTACCCAGGATATTGTTGACGACCCGCGCCCAGGGAATGCCGTGGACCGGCTGCAACAGCGCCGTCACCAGCACGAAGAGCGCGGTCAGGAAGATGACGAAGATCGTGTAATTGACGAGGCGGAAGGCAATCGCTGCCGCCGCGACCGGCAGAATGACCAGAAGCAGCGCCAGCTTGACCGGCAGGACGGTCAGGATCAGTGCCGCCAGAATGCCGCCGGCGATACTACCCAGCATGCGTTCGACCGTGCGCGGCCATGTCGTCGCGGCCATCGGCTGCAAGACAACGACCGTCGCCATGGTCGCCCAATAGGAAAAGGCGAGGTCAAGCCAGCGGGCCAGGGCATAGGCCAGGATGACGGCAATCGCGAGGCGTATGGCGTGATGCAGAACTGGCGGTGGCACTGCGCGCCGCAGGCCCAGCCCACCCCCGGGCGTCGCGGCCGGCAGAACATCACTAGCGGTTGCCCGCTGCCGCCAGAGCTGGGCGATATCGGCCAAAGCCTGGACAGTGGCGCCGATCGCCCGCGTCATCGCGCTATTGGTCGCGCGGCAATCCCGCAACAGAGCATCGGCGCCGGCGGCCAGCGAAGCCGAGGCCGGGTCACGCCGCATGACCTGACGATGCGCTTCGGCCAGCAGCAGCGGCAGGCGGGACAGCAGGCTGCGCTCCGGCCCGTCATCCAATGGCGTGTCGCGATCCGCGATATGGTGGCCGGCCGCGATCAGGCCGGCGAAGATGCGGTCGGCCGCATCGATTTCCGCCATAAAATAGGCGCTGCCATTTTCGACACCGAGCACGATGCCACGCGCGCGTTCTATGGCCGCGCGGACGGCCCGGCGATGTTCGGCATTCATCGCATCCCACACCGCCCGCCCCTGCCGGTGATGCCGTTCACCGTTCAGCAGTTCGGCCGCCATGTCGCCAAGGCGGGCAATGACCGAGCCGATGGCGCGCCTGGCCGGCGCGTAGCGTGGAATGCGCCAGACGAAGATGCAAAGAACGATCGCCCAGAGGCAACCGCAGAGAAAGATGCCCGCCAGCGCCAGGGCGTCGGCCGGCGCGCGCGGAAAATCGACGGCAACCACCGCGACCACCGCGATCAGCGTGCCGGCCTGGCTGACGGCCGGGCCATAGGTGCCGCCCAGGCCCGGCAGGAAAACAAGCGGGAGCAACGCCAGACCCGCGACGACGGGGCTGATGCCCGCCGCCGCCGCCGCCAGGAAGGCGGTAACCGTGCCGCCGATGGCAAAAATGCCCAGCACGCGCAGGCGCAGGCTGTCCCGGCCGCCGGGGTCCGACAGGCAGGCCCAGAAGGCGCCGAAGGCCGCCCAGGATAGTTCGGGTCGCCCGAGCCAGACCGCAAGCGCGACCAGGCTGGCGACGGCGAGTGCGGCCCTGACCCCTTCCAGCACGCCGATCTGCTCGGGGGCTGCCGCAAAGGAATAGGATTCCAGCCGCCGCGCCAGACGATAGGTCAGACTTGTATGCTGGATGTCACTCATGCCCGACCCTGGAATTCGCTGCCTGCAACTGCCGGGCGCCGCTCGCGGCGCTCGCGTCACCCCGCTGGGAGGATGACCTCGGGACCAGTCTCAGTCCACGGCGAAGGTGCGATTTCCTGTCGAATTCTATGCAATGCCGGGGGGGGGGCAGACCGCATCACCGGCACCAGAAAGTTGCGAAAGCAACGCTTCCGCCATCTTAGACTTTAACGCAGATTGCGATCCGGTGCGGAATCGGCGATGGCCGGGCCGTTGCCGTAGCTCGGCGCCGAGGCCAACTGAACCGTCTGCGACCAGCCGGCCGAAATGCCGGCGGGGGCCGCCGCAGGCGAGGATTTCGCCGGCAGTTCATCCGCCATCAGGGTGTCAGCCGTGGAATGGCCATAGATGAAACCATTGGTCGCATAGACCGAGCCGTAATCGCCGGAATGGCCGCGTTCGACACGAACAGCCGTCCAGTCATTGTCGGGCGAAACGTCGATAACGGAAATGGCCTTCGAGACATTGCCGTTGCGCTGACCCGGCATCGGCCAATTGGCCTGGCTGATGAGGACTTCGCGCGGATTGACGGTCTGCGTCACGACCGCGACATGACCGAGTTCCATATGGCGGCTGGACTGGAAGCTGAGCACCGCGCCGGCCTGCGGGGTCTGACCGCGCTCATAACGGCCATCGGCTTCCCGCCACCATGTATTGGCATTGCCGCGCAATTCGATGCCGGACACCCGGCGGGCATAGGGCACGCATTCCAACCAGGCGCTCGTTTGCCGGCTATGCCAGGCGACATGATGCACCCAAGACTTATGCCGAAAGCTGGCGTGATGCCCGGGCGCCCATGCGACATGATGCGTCGAATGGGCGTGGCTGCGGCTGGCGTGCTGCGTGTGGGACGGCTGATGATGCGTCGCGCGGCTGCTGCTTTTATGCGCCTCATGCTTGGTGGCAGCCTCGGCATGAAGGCTAATCCCAAACAACCCCACAAAAAGCGCTGATGCTGCCACAAGGTTAAGCCGCAATCTGCCTGTCACTCGCATCATGAAGTCCGCAGTCTTTATCTAGCGATTATCAAACAGAACAATCACGTAATGACATGACAATAAATCGGATGCATGTTTGTTCTGCATCCTATTCGAAGCCAAAATGCTGATCGCGTGATCGCCGAGCATCGGTAGTGCAAGGACGCAGGCGCGTGCAACACCACTTCGCGATATCTTCGTGTCAATATGATTAATCGTTCAAAACCGACGCATAGGCGTCCACTATTTAGGATAAAAATCCTATTTTGTCTTTTGGGGATTGCCGCCAAGGCGCTGTCAGCGTGTCGTGAAACGGGTCTTGTTCCGCCCGCCGCGCTTGGCGGCGTAGAGCGCATGATCGGCACGCAGCAGCAGGCTGCCAAGGTCACCCGCCTCCGTCGCATCGCAGGCACCGCCGACGCTGACGGTGACCTGGACAGGCTCGGGCGGCAGCGCAATGGGCTGTTCCGCGACCGCCAGCCGGATCCGTTCGGCGACCGCCTGAGCCTGGCCCGCGCCGCAGCCGGGCAGAAGAACGCCGAATTCTTCCCCGCCCAGCCGGGCCAGCGTCTGCCCATCCTCCAGCACGGCGCGGCAACGCGCCGCGACCTCGACCAGAACCTGATCGCCGGCGGCATGCCCGCGCCCGTCATTGACGGATTTGAAGTGGTCGATATCGAAGGTCAGCAGGGATAGGGGGCGGCGCCGGGCGGCAAAAAGCTCCGCGCCCATTTCAAAAAAGAAGCGACGATTGGGCAGGCCCGTCAATTCGTCGGTATGGGCCAGGCGCCGCAGTTCCGCCGCCATCGCGTGGCGGGGGGAGACGTCAATATAAAGGTAGACGAAAAAGTCGCCGACGCGGCGGATATAGAACTCCACCACTTTATCGACGCCGCTTTTGCAGCGTACCAGGCGCTCATAGCCGTCGATCGACGTATCCTGCTCTGTCGCGGCCTGGACGTTCTCCAGCCACCGCGCCTTGACGAAGGCGCGATAGACCGGGTCCGGATAGACGAGGTCAAACCACAGATCGTTATATTCGATATCCTTCAGGCCATAGCCGAAGAGGGCCGTGAAGCTGCGATTTACGTAAAGGGTCTGATGATCGAGATTGTCGATCTGCAGGCCGATCGGCAGAAGATCGAGAACTTTCGGGACGAATCCGGAAAGATCATGCAGAAGGCCGAGCTGCGTCAGACTGGCAAAAGCATCGTCCGCTGAAGGCATAGCGCAGCCTCAAATCGCAGCCCCCGGCGCGGCACCGAGCCGGCCGATCGGTATCATTCCGATATGATGCTGAGAAAATGGACACTGCGTCCAGCACTATCGCCCCGGACAAAGCGTCCCCGGGCCGTGCTCACGCCTTTCTTATCGAAACGACCCGGCTTGGGCAGCCGGGCCGCGCGATCAATCAGCTGCCTCAGCTGGCCTTGGTGACGAGGGTCAGCGGCGGGTCGGCCAGATCATGGAGCGCGATCGGGTAGTCACCCGTGAAGCAGGCATCGCAGAACTGCGGATCGGCCGCGTTGCGTCGGGCCGCACCGAGAGCCTGATACAGACCATCGATCGAGACGAAGGCGAGACTATCGGCGCCGATCAGCTCCGCCATTTCCTGCACGTCATGACGGGCAGCCAGCAACTTGCCGCGTTCCGGCGTATCGATGCCGTAGAAGCAGGAATGGGTGGTCGGCGGCGAGGAGATGCGCATATGCACCTCGGTCGCGCCAGCGGCACGGACCATTTCCACGATCTTGCGGCTGGTGGTGCCGCGCACGATCGAATCATCGACCAGAATGACGCGCTTGCCTTCCAGCACCGCGCGATTGCCGGAATGCTTCAGCCGGACGCCCAAATTGCGGATCTGATCGGTCGGCTCGATGAAGGTGCGGCCGACATAGTGGTTGCGGATGATGCCCAGTTCGTAGGGGATGCCGCTTTCCGCCGCATAGCCCATGGCCGAGGGCACGCCGGAATCGGGCACCGGCACGATGACATCGGCGTCGACCCCGGATTCGCGCGCCAGCATGGCGCCAATTTCCTTGCGTGCCGCATAGACCGGCTTGCCTTCCATGACGGAATCAGGCCGCGCGAAATAGACATATTCAAAGATGCAGAAGCGCGAGGTGGTGCGATGGAAGGGCTTCACGCTGCGCACGCCCTGGTCGTTGATGACCACGACCTCGCCCGGCTCGATATCACGGACGAATTCGGCGCCCACGATTTCCAGCGCGCAGGTCTCGCTGGCCAGAACCCAGCCGTCCTTGCCGTCGGGATGCGGCAGACGGCCGAGGATCAGCGGACGCACGCCCTGCGGGTCGCGCACGCCGATCAGCCCGTCCTGGCTGAGCGCGACGAGCGAATAGGCGCCCACCACCTGCTTCAGCGCGTCGATCAGCCGGTCAAGAACGGTGGAATAGAGGCTGATGGCGATGAGATGAATGAAGACTTCCGAATCCATGCTGGACTGGAACAGACAGCCACGCCGCACCAGATCACGCCGGATGGCGGCGGCATTAGTGAGATTGCCGTTATGGCCGACGGCGAAGCCACCGAAGGCGAAGTCGGCATACAGCGGCTGGACGTTGCGGAGAACCGTTTCACCGGTCGTGGCATAGCGGTTATGGCCGATCGCGTGACCGCCGGGCAGTCCCGCCATGGTCTTGGCGTCGCTATAATTGTCGCCGACGAGGCCGAGGCCCTTATGGATATGGAAGCGATCGCCGTCATAGGTCGCGATGCCGGTGGCTTCCTGGCCGCGATGCTGAAGGGCATGCAGCCCGAGCGCCGTCATGGCGGCCGCATCCTGCGCGTGCCAGACGCCAAAGACGCCGCATTCCTCGTGCATCTTATCGTCGTCGCCGGGTTCTTCAGCCCGGAAAGCACCGTAAACGTCCATCATCGACTCAACTTCCTTTAAGCCGCGATTCCGCGCCATGATGCGGTCTCATTGGGCCTGCCCGGTCTGTCCCTGGGCCGGAGACAAAGCCGAACCCTTGGGAGCAGGCTGCAGCAAGTCATTCAAGGTTGGCGGTTGCGAGACCGGGGGCGCCATCAGATGGGGATGGTAACCGTCCGGCATAAATGCCACCGCCTGTTGCGCCCCCTCATACACATAGGGAAGGAGTCGTGCATCACGTATCGGCTCGGGCCAGTCCTGCGGTGATGTCACCAATCCGGCCAGGACATAGCAAATAATAAGTAGAACGGCGCCCCGGGCCAGGCCGAAGACGATGCCCAGCGTGCGGTCGACGCCGCCCAAGGCCGAGCCGCGTACCAATGCACCGATCCAGCCGCTGATGACCGAAAAGACGATCAGCGCGACGACGAACACCGCCGCAATCGCCGCCGGGTAAGCGAGCTTCGGATCGGTGATCCAATGCTGGACACGAGGCTCGACGAAAGGCGCAAACCAGAAGCCGACGGCGATAGCGCCAACCCAGGCGCCGACACCCATCACTTCCCGCACGAAGCCGCGATAAAAGGCAAGCAGCGCCGAAATGGCGAGCACCGCTAGCATGGCGAGGTCGAACCACGTCATTCAGAATCTTCCAAGGCAGGCTCCGGCTCTGGAGTCTTGTCGGTCGTCGGCATGGCAGCAGCCCCCGGCGGCTTATCACGAAACCGGCCGAGAAGATCGCTCACATGTCCGATCTCGATCAGGCCCAGTCCGGAAGGTGCGGCGATAGGGCGACGCGTGCCGCCGCCGAGCCGGCGCGGCATGGCGGCCGAGGTAAAGCCAAGCTTGGCCATTTCCTTCAGTCGCGCCTCGGCCTGGGCGACCTGACGCACCTCGCCGGACAGGCCGATTTCCCCGAAAAAGGCGAGGCTCGGATCCGTCGGCTGGCCAGCGGCGGCGGAGGCGATGGCCGCCGCGACCGCCAGATCGGCCGCCGGCTCGGTAATGCGCAGGCCTCCGGCGACATTGAGATAGACGTCCTGTTGGGCGAGCCTGAGGCCACCCCGGCTTTCCAGCACGGCGAGCAGCATGCCGAGCCGCCCCGAATCCCAGCCGACGACGGAGCGGCGGGGCGACCCGCCAGGGTTGGGTGACAGCAGCGCCTGGATTTCCATCAGCACCGGCCGCGTGCCTTCAAGACCGGCAAAGACCGCTGAGCCCGCGATATTGCCGCGCCGCTCGGCCAGGAACAGGGCCGACGGGTTCACCACCTCGCCCAGCCCCTCTTCCGTCATCTCGAAGACGCCGATTTCATCGGTGGCCCCGAAGCGGTTTTTGACGCCGCGCAGGATGCGGAACTGATGCCCGCGCTCGCCTTCGAAATAGAGCACGGCATCGACCATATGCTCCATGACCCGAGGCCCGGCGAGTGCGCCGTCCTTGGTGACATGGCCAACGAGGACGAGGGCGAAGCCTTCCTGCTTGGCAAGGCGGATCAGTTCCAGCGCCGAAGCACGCACCTGAGACACCGTGCCGGGCGCGGAATCCAGCGCCTCATGCGCCATGGTCTGGATCGAGTCGATGACCAGCAGGGAGACCGGCTGTTCCTTACCCCGGCCTGCGCCACTCAAGGTGGCCGCGATATCCTGCACACCGGTCGCGGATGCGAGCTCTACCGGGGCGCTGGACAGCCCCAGCCGCCGCGCCCGCATGCGCAGCTGATCGACCGATTCTTCGCCCGATATATAGACGACGCGACGGCCGGCGCGCGCCAGACTGGCAGCGGCCTGCAGCATGAGGGTCGATTTGCCGATGCCGGGATCGCCACCGACCAGAATGGCCGAGGCCGGCACAAGGCCGCCGCCCAGCACACGATCAAGCTCCGTCAGCCCCAGTTCCATCCGGGGCGGCGGTGCCGCTTCCCCTTCCAGGCCGACCAGTGTGATGCGGCGGCCGGAGGCTAAGGCTTTCGCCTGCCCCGCCGGCTGGACCTCTTCCGTGATCGTATTCCAGGCACCGCAGGCCTCGCAGCGGCCGCCCCATTTGGGGGACACCGCGCCGCAGCTTTGGCAGATATAGCGGGCAGTCGATTTCGCCATCAGCGACACATGCCCGAGGATCGGCACCGGGCGAAAGCAAAAATCGCTTTCCCGGCACGCATGGCGGCCCGCGCAGGGATCATTCGCACCGATTCAGTTCGGAATCGAAATATAATGATTGCGCACGAAACCAGTCTCCACGGAGGATGCCGTCGCCGCCCAGCGCGGCGCCTGGCCTGATCCGCGCAGTCCGACGGCGGCTGTGGGAGGTGAGGTATTTGTCTGACGAAACTTACCATGCGGTCATGGTGGCGCTCACGATCATTCAAATCGTGACCACGGTCATCAAGCTGCATTGAGCGAGGGGGGCCGTCCTGTGGACGCAGGGCGGCCCCTTTAGCGAGATGCCATTTCCTGCTGCCTGTCAGGGAAAGGCACTAAGTTCAGGCTGGGATGTGAGGCACTGCCTGATGAAACCTACCACCGTCACCTTATCTCAAACCCTGCGGCAAAGCCAGTTTTTCACGCAATCCGGGTCAGTGAACCAGCGTCGGCATCATCTCGTGCTCGACGATCGCCTCCCAGGCGAGTTCGCGATTCGGCGCGACTGCCATCGGCGTGCCATCCGCGCCATGAATCGCAAAGACGGATTCTCCGCCGACCACGATCTGCTTGATATAGGCAAGCTGCGACACGCCAAGCTGGGCCAGCTGGGCTGTCGTGATCTGACGGATATCGAGAATCTGGCCGACGACCTGATCTCCAGTGTCCACGGCATTCTGAATGCGCATCGGTTCATTCCTTTCCTAGGATGGCTCGGAAGCCCATCCTGCCAAGCGCAAGGCTTAATCTTCCCCGACGATGCGGGAGACCCCGATCTGGGATCCAATCTCATTACGCACCTCGGTCACCTCTCGGATGTCGCGACGCGGACGAGACGGCACAGGCGACGACTTGGACATCGTGTCGATCGGGATCGTCCGCACGCGGGTTTCCGGCTGCGGCCGGATCAGGTCGACATGCAGCAATCCATTGTGCAGCCATGCGCCCTTGATCTCGATCCCTTCGGCCAGCACGAAGGCGCGCTGGAACTGACGGGACGCGATTCCCCGATAGACGAAGACGCGGTTCTGGCTGTCCTCGCTTTGGCGGCCACGGATCACCAGCTGATTGTCTTCCTGGGTGATCTGCAGTTCTTCCATGCTGAAGCCGGCGACCGCCAAGGTAATACGGAGCCCGGACGGACCGGTTTGCTCGATATTATAAGGCGGATAGCCTTCAGACTGGGTTTTGGATGCTCGTTCCAGCATCTGCTCCAAATGGTCGAAGCCGAGAAAAAGCGGCGAGGTAAAGACACGGGTACTCATCGGCGTGAGCCTCCTCTTCGTAGAGCGAAGCACTCGCGAGCCCAAAATTGGCGCCCGCGTTCAACATATAGTGGGTAGAACTGCGCGCCCTTGCAAGACCCGGAATGCAAGCCTCTCCGTTGATCCATGCGGCACTGACAGGTAAATCCCCGCAATGACCTCCGAAACGCCCGATTCCGCCGATCTCCTGCCCATCGTCATTGCCCCAGACCCCAAGCTGAAGGCCAGGACGCGCCTGGTGACCGAAGCCGACCGCGAGATGCTGCGCGATATAGTGCCGCGCATGTTCTCCACCATGTATGCCGCCCCCGGCATTGGCCTTGCTGCGCCACAGATCGGGCTGGACCTGCGGCTGGCCGTGATCGACCTGCAGCCGGAGGACAAGCCCGCGCCGATCACGCTGATCAATCCCCGCATCACCAAGGTGAGTGACGAACAAGCCATCCGCGAGGAAGGCTGCCTGTCGATTCCCGGACAATATGCTGATGTCACGCGCCCGGCCCGCGTGACGGTCGCCTATGAGGATATGGACGGCAAGCCGCAGACGATCGAAGCGGATGGCTTGCTGGCCACCTGCCTGCAGCATGAAATCGATCATCTGGACGGCGTCTTGTTCGTCGATCATCTGTCGGCGCTGAAGCGCAACATGATCCTGCGTAAAATGGTCAAGGAAAAGCGGCTCAAGAAGAGCAGCTGAGGGATAGCCCGCCATGCGCCTCGCTTTCATGGGATCGCCGGACTTCGCAGTGCCTGCGCTGCGCGCCCTGGTTGCGGCCGGGCACGAGGTCGTCGCCGCCTATTGCCAGCCGCCCCGCCCTGCCGGGCGCGGGCAAAACTTGCAGCCTTGCCCCGTGCACCGGGCGGCAGAGGCGCTGGGCCTGGCCGTGCGCTATCCCGCCAAGCTGCGCGGCAATACCGAGGCCCTGGCTGAGTTCGCGGCCCTGGATCTGGATGCCGCCGTGGTCGCGGCCTATGGCCTGATCCTGCCGCGCGCCTGGCTGGACGCGCCGAAGCGCGGCTGCATCAATATTCACGCCAGCCTGCTGCCGCGCTGGCGTGGTGCGGCGCCGATCCATGCCGCCATCCTGGCCGGCGACGCCGAGACCGGCGTCACCATCATGCAGATGGACGAAGGGCTGGATACCGGGCCCATGCTGATGGAAGGCCGCATCACCCTCGGCCCGCGCATCCGCCTGCCGGACGTGCATGACGCGCTGGCGGCGATCGGTGCCGATCTCGTGCTAACCGTTCTGGCCGATAATCCGCCGGCCGTGCCGCAGCCCGCGGAAGGGGCCACTTACGCGCCGAAACTGTCCCGCGCCGATGCGCGGATCGACTGGAGCAAGACAGCCGTCGCGATCGAGCGGCAGGTCCGTGCCTTCGATCCCTGGCCCGGCACCTTCACCACACTCGGCACAGACCCGCTGAAAGTGCTGGACGTCGCCTTGGCGGATGGCGAAGGCGAACCAGGAGAAGTTCTCGACAATGCCTTGACCGTCGCCTGCGGCGAGGGCGCGCTGCGCATCACCCGGCTACAGCGGGCCGGCCGCGCACCGGCCGCCGCCGCCGATTTCCTGCGCGGCCTGGCGGTGCTCCCCGGCAGCAAGCTCGGCGCATGACGGCTTACGCGCTTCTACTGGAATATGACGGGCGCGGCTTCGTCGGCTGGCAAACGCAGCCCAATGGTTTGTCCGTCCAGCAGGTGCTGGAGGAGGCCGCCAGCAAACTCGCCGGTGGCGCGCCTGTCGCCGCCGCCATCGCCGGTCGCACCGATGCCGGGGTACACGCCATCGGTCAGGTCGCCATGATCACTCTGGAGCGTGACCTGCCGCCCCAGCGTCTGCGCGAGGCGCTGAATTTTCACATGAAACCCCATGCCGTCGTGGTGCAGGAAGCCCGTCTGGCGCCGGAAGGCTGGCATCCGCGTTTTGACGCCAAGCGCCGCCGCTACCGCTACATCATCCTCAATCGCAGTGCTCGCCCGGCGCTGGAAATGGGCCATGTCTGGCATATGCCGCATCCGCTGGAAGCCGGTGCCATGGCGGAGGGCGCCCGTTTCCTGCTTGGCCGGCACGATTTCACGTCATTCCGGGCGTCGAGCTGCCAGGCGAAATCGCCGCTGCGCACGCTGGACCGGCTGGATGTCCGCCGCGACGGCTATCACGTCATCATCGAAGCCGAAGCGCGGAGCTTCCTGCACCATCAGGTGCGCAACATGGTGGGTACGCTCAAACTCGTCGGCGAAGGCGCCTGGGCACCGGCACGCATGGCGGAAGCGCTGGCCGCCTGCGATCGCGCCGCCGCCGGCCCGACCGCCCCACCGGACGGGCTGACCTTCATCAGCGTCGATTACGAACCGCCCGTCTTCTGACCCTCGGACGGCAAGACGATCAGGGTTCGACCCCCAGATAGCGCGCCTGCAACTGCTGGATGAAATCGGTCTCGCCGTCGGCCACGATTTCCAAGCTCAGCGGCCAGGTCAGCGCGCTGTTGCGTGGCAGCGCGAAACCGTATTTCGCCTCACGGAAAATCGCGCCGACCTCGGTGATCGGCAGTTCCGGATGGTTATTGTCATAGTATTCGAGCAGAGCCGCGTCATCGATCACGGCATTGATGCGATGCTTCACCAGGGCCGTTGCCGCGTCTTCCAACGTCGGAAAGCTTTGCAGCGAGAGACCCGCGTCCACAGCATAATCCTCACCCACCGTGCCCGCGACGACACCGACCGTCTTGCCGCCGAGATCGGCGACGCTGTGAATTTGCCCAAGCAGTGTTGTCGCTGTCATGACGCTGGTCACGGATGACGTGACATAGGCGACGGTCGCGGTGCCGAAGACCATCCAGATGGCCGCGATGCACCGCCCCCAGGAGCCGAAAAGCAGCTTGTGGGACGTCGCCTTGCCGGAGGTCACGATTGACATCACATGATAGAAACTATGGGAAAGCCCGGCGCCCCATTGATTGGGAAACTCTTCATCTAAGCGCCGGTCGATGAAAGTGAGGCCAAGCGTCGCCAGCAGGATGATGGCGAAGATCCAGAGATAGACGCGGACATGGCCGCTGACCCAAAGTCCGTGGACCAGCGCACCGAAACTGCGATGCGCGTTTTGATCGATCATCACGCGCAGCCCCGCATCCATCCAGGGCTGGGTCATGTCCATCCGCTGCAGGCGTCCGGTGGTGATGGTAATATTGGCCGGGACGACATCGACCTTGCCATTCATCACGGCCCCCAGAAGGGCGGTGATGTCCGGATAGGCGACATAGTGATAGGTCAGGCCGAGTTTTCCGGCAGCCTCCTGCCAGAGATCAATCGCCATGCCGGACCAGTGGCCATCCTTGCTGATGACGAAAGGCGGCAGGGACGTGACCCCGACCGTGATCGGTTTGCCGGTGAAGCCGGCGACCGGTCCGGCGGTCTCAGCCGGCGGCGAATCCGCCCGGGCTCCGCCGCAGATGCTTGCCAGACCCAGCCCCAATACCAGCAGACAAGCGCATAGGATCCGCACACGCGCTAAGACGCCGAAATCCGCCCTGCGCATTATTCTGAATCGGGAAGGGTCGATACGGAATAGGGAAACCAGCCTTCACGCGTCATCGGCAGCGTGGGTGTCGGCACCGGTTCCTGCCGTGGATCGGTCAGGCCGTCCGGTTGCAGTTGATCGGCTTCCGTGGTGACCGCCCGGTTATAGCTGGGGCCTTCGACGATATCAGTCAGCACGGCGACAATGACATCACGGTCCATGCCGTTGCTGATCGCTTCCGCGACCAGCGCATCCAGCCTTGGCTTCACCCAGTCATGAACAGGCGTCGACATGGGCGAATATCCTTCAGCCAGGGTTACGCAGTGACGAAAGCGGAGTCCGGATAGCCTTGGGCGAAGAGTAGAGCGCGGAGATTGCCGTGGTCTATACGGGCGCGGGCCTCACGCGCCACAATCGGCTTGGCGTGATAGGCCACGCCCAATCCGGCGACGGCTAGCATTGCCAAGTCATTGGCGCCGTCCCCTACTGCCAGGGTAGCGGCCAATTTAAGCCCCCGCTCCTCCGCCATCCGCAGCAACGCGGCTTTTTTGGCGTCACGATCGAGAATAGGCTCGCCCACCTCGCCCGTCAGCGCCTGACCGTCGTCGATAAGCACATTGGCATGGTGGCGATCGAAACCAACCAGCTCGGCGACCTTGCCCGTAAAGAAGGTGAAGCCGCCGGAAACCAGGGCCGTCAGCGCATTATGCTTGCGCATCGTCGCGATGAGTTCCTTGGCACCCGGCATCAGCTCGGTCTTGTCCCAGGTCTGCTGCAAGGCATCGAGCGACAGGCCACGCAGCATGGCAACACGCCGGCGCAGGGCCTCGGAGAAATCAAGCTCGCCGTTCATGCTCAGCTTGGTGATGGCCGTGATTTCGGCCTGGACGCCGGCATAGGCGGCCAGCTCGTCCAAGGTCTCGCTGGTGACGATGGTGCTGTCCATGTCGGCGACCAGCAGGCCCTTGCGGCGCCCGCGCGTCTTGGTGACGATCCAGTCGACCGGCGCATTGTCGAGCGCTTCCTGCAACGCGATTGCGTCCGGCGCATCCTCGATCGGAATATCGGCTGCCTCGCCTTCGGAGAGGATGGTGGGATCCCCACCATTGATGGCTTCCCCTACCCGACGGATCATGGCAGCAGAGAGGCTTGTGGATTGGCGATCAGCAATGAGCGTGAGGATATGGCGCATAACGGGCGCAAACTGACCGGCCCCTGGGCATCACGCAAGCTCTGTTGCGGGAATGGGAGAGTTCTTTTTGCTCTGCCGCCGAACAACCGGTGATGGCGCAGGATTTCTTTGGTCTCGATGGGCTCAGCGGCCGCCTTCCGCTGGCGATTTTTGTGGCGGGCCCCACCTGTAGCGGCAAATCCGCGCTGGCGATGCTCCTGGCCGAGCGCCTGGGCGGTGTCGTCATCAATGCCGACTCGATGCAGATCTATCGCGAACTCCGTATATTGACGGCGCGGCCGAGCGAGGCGGACGAAGCCCAAGTGCCGCATGCGCTGTACGGCGCGCGGGCGGCCGCCGAGCCCGGCAATGTCGCCTGGTGGCGGGAAGCCGCGCTCGGCGAGATGAGCGACGCCCATGCGCGCGGCCTGCTGCCCATTCTATGCGGCGGCACAGGCCTCTATTTCTCCGCGCTGCGCAACGGCCTGTCGGAAATCCCGGCCATCGACCCAAGCGCCAGAGCCGAAGCCCGCGCCGCTTTGGCGACACTGGGCCCGCATGCGCTTCATGCCGAACTTACCGTGCGCGACCCGGAAACCGCAGCCCGGCTGCATCCGAGCGACAGCCAGCGCATCGCCCGCGCCTATGAAGTGCTGCTGAGCACAGGCCGGGGCCTCGCGTCCTGGCGCCGCCATGTCACTTTGCCGCCGCCGCCCTGGCGCTTCCGCGCCATCCAGCTGGATCCGCCCCGCGCCGAATTGCAGGCGGTCGCGGCATTGCGCTTCGACCGTATGCTGGAAGCCGGTGCCGAGGACGAGGTGCGTCTGCTGGCGGAACAGGCGCTGGACCCGGCCTTGCCCGCCATGCGCGCCCATGGCGTGCCGGAACTTGCCGCCCATCTGCGCGGCGAGATGGCTTTGGACGCCGCTCGTAATCAGGCGGTGGCGAATACGCATCACTATATCAAGCGGCAGGCGACCTGGTTCAGGCACCACGAACTGGCCGATGAGGGGCACCTGCATACGATCCATGCGCAAATCGCCGATCCCGCGCAACTTTCGGAAAGCGGAATAGCTGATCTGACTCGTTTTATTCGCGAAGTCGGTTGACGCCGCGCTGCCCAGGGGTTCATTACCGGCACCCAGCAATCAGGCTGCAGTCGGGGAACCGCCATGAATGCCGAAATGAACCACGCCGAAACTCCTGCCGCGGGCGCCCAGGTGCTTCTCCGCGCGCTTAAGGAGCAGGGCGTAGAGGTTATTTTCGGCTATCCCGGCGGCGCAGTATTGCCGATTTACGATGCGCTGTTCCAGCAGAATGCCATTCGCCACATCCTGGTCCGCCATGAGCAGGCGGCGGTGCATGCGGCCGAAGGCTATGCCCGCAGCACGGGCAAAGTCGGCTGCGTTCTGGTGACCAGCGGCCCGGGTGCCACCAATGCCGTGACCGGCCTGGTGGATGCGCTGATGGATTCCATCCCCCTCGTCTGCCTGACAGGCCAGGTGCCCACGCATCTGATCGGCAATGACGCCTTCCAGGAAGCCGATACCGTCGGCATCACCCGGCCGGCGACCAAGCACAATTATCTGGTGAAGCGTTCGGAAGACCTCGCCCGCGTCGTGCATGAGGCCTTCTATGTCGCCCGCAGCGGCCGGCCCGGCCCGGTGGTGATCGACCTGCCCAAGGATATCCTGATCAAGCCGGCGCCTTATGTGGAGCCGACGCGCGAACCCCATCGCAGCTATCGCCCGCAGACCGAGCCGGACGCGGGGCAGATCGATAAGGCCGTGGCGCTGATCAAGAATGCGCGCCGCCCGATCCTTTATACCGGCGGCGGCATCATCAATGCCGGACCGGAAGCCTCGGCCCTGCTGCGCGAACTGGTGGCCGAGACCGGCATTCCCTGCACCAATACGCTGATGGGCCTGGGCAGCCTGCCCGCCAGCGACCCGCATTTCCTGGGCATGCTGGGCATGCACGGCACGTACGAAGCCAATATGGCGATGCACGGCTGCGACGTGATGATCAATATCGGCGCGCGGTTCGACGACCGCGTGACCGGGCGCCTGGATGCCTTCAGCCCCAATTCCAAGAAGATTCACGCCGATATCGACGCCTCCAACATCAATAAGGTTGTCACCGTCGATGTGCCCATCCTGGGCGATGCCGGGAAAATCCTGCGCGCTCTGCTGGAGCGCATCCGCAGCCTGAATGCCCAGCCGGATCGCGCCGCCATCACCGCCTGGTGGCGCCAGATCGACAGCTGGCGCGAAAAGCGGTCGCTTGCCTTCGTGCAGCCGGATGCGCCGGGTTCCATCATCAAGCCGCAGCACGCTGTCCGCCGCCTGTTCGAGCTGACGCGCCAGAGCGGGCGCGAGACCTTCATCACGACCGAGGTCGGTCAGCACCAGATGTGGGCCGCCCAGCATTTCGGTTTCGAGCGCCCCAACCACTGGATGACCAGCGGTGGGCTCGGCACCATGGGCTATGGCCTGCCGGCCGCGATGGGCGTGCAGGTGGCGAAACCCGACGCCCTGGTCATCGATATCGCGGGCGAAGCCTCGATCCTGATGAATATTCAGGAAATGGGGACGCTGGCGCAGTATCGCCTGCCGGTGAAGGTCTTCATCCTCAACAACCAGTATATGGGCATGGTGCGCCAGTGGCAGGAACTGCTGCATGGCAGCCGCTACTCGGAAAGCTACAGCGAGGCGCTGCCCGATTTCGTCAAGCTCGCCGAGAGCTTCCACGGTGTGGGCATGCGCGCGACCTCGGTCGACGATCTGGACCGCGTCATCCTGGAAATGATCAAATGCGACCGCGCCGTGATCGCGGATATCGCGGTCGATCAGGGCGAGAATGTCTATCCCATGATCCCCTCGGGCGCGGCGCATAACGAGATGCTGCTGGGGCCGGACAAGAATCGCGACAATGCCGAAGTGACCAATGCCGGAATGGTGCTTGTGTAATGAGTGACGTGACGAACGGTCAGCGTATCGCGACCATTTCCGTTCTGGTGGATAACGAAGCCGGCGTGTTGGCCCGCGTCATTGGCCTGTTTTCCGGCCGTGGCTATAATATCGACAGCCTGACCGTGGCGCCGGTGGATGCCGACCTGTCGCGCAGCCGCATCACGGTGGTGACCCGCGGCACCAATGCGGTGATCGAGCAGATCAAGGCGCAGCTGGGCCGACTGGTGCCGATCCATAAAGTGGCCGATCTCAGCGCGGACGGGCCGCATGTCGCCCGCGAACTGGGGCTGATCAAGGTCATCGCGCGCGGCGAGCAGCGCGTGGAGGCGCTGCGGATTGCCGATGCATTCCGGGCGAAGATCGTCGATACGACGATCGAAAGCTTTGTGTTCGAGCTGACCGGCGCCAGCGAAAAGATCGATGCCTTCATCGATCTGATGCGGCCGCTTGGGACGACCGAGATTTCCCGCAGCGGCGTGGCCGCCATCGCACGCGGGACGCGGACGATTATCTAAGACCCCGGCCTTGGCCGTCAGGCCGCGGACGAGACTGTTTTCAATGGGAGACGAGTGAAGATGCGCGTTTATTACGATCGCGACGCCGACGTGAACCTGATCAAAGGCAAGAAGGTCGCGATCATCGGCTTCGGCAGCCAGGGCCATGCCCATGCGCTGAACCTTAAGGACAGCGGCGTGCGCGAAATGGCGATCGGCCTGCGCGCCGGCTCCACCGGCGTCGCCAAGGCCGAAGCCGCGGGCTTCCAGGTCATGGACCCGGCGGACGCGGCCAAATGGGCCGATGTCGTGATGGTGCTGACCCCGGACGAGGGCCAGGGCGACCTGTACCGCGAGAAGCTGCACGCCAATATGAAGGAAGGCGCCGCTCTGGCCTTCGCGCATGGCCTGAACGTGCATTTCAACCTGCTCGACCCGCGCGCTGACATCGACGTCTTCATGATCGCGCCGAAGGGCCCCGGCCACACGGTGCGCGGCGAATACCAGAAAGGCGGCGGCGTTCCCTGCCTCGTCGCCGTGGCACAGGACAAGTCCGGCAATGCCATGGACATCGCGCTGTCCTATGCGTCAGCCGTCGGCGGTGGCCGTGCGGGCATCATCGAGACGACCTTCAAGGAAGAATGCGAGACCGATCTGTTCGGCGAGCAGGTTGTGCTCTGCGGCGGTCTGGTCGAGCTGATCAAGGCTGGCTTCGAGACCCTGGTGGAAGCCGGCTACGCTCCGGAAATGGCCTATTTCGAGTGCCTTCACGAAGTGAAGCTGATCGTCGACCTGATTTATGAAGGCGGCATCGCCAACATGAACTACTCGATCAGCAACACGGCCGAATATGGCGAATACGTCACCGGCCCGCGCATCATCACCGCCGAAACCAAGGCAGAGATGAAGCGCGTTCTGAACGACATCCAGTCCGGCCGCTTCGCCCGCGACTGGATGCTGGAGAACAAGGTCAACCAGTCGAGCTTCAAGGCGACCCGCCGCCGTCTGGCCGAGCACCCGATCGAGGAAGTGGGTGCCAAGCTGCGCGGCATGATGCCCTGGATCTCCAAGAACGCCCTGGTCGACAAGACCAAGAACTAATCTGCCCCTAACCGGGAGCTGATCGAAACGGCCATCCGCCCCCTGGGGCGGGTGGCCGTTTTTCATTTGCCGCCTGATCGTCATTATTCTTCGTGTGAACCTGCATTTATGCTGATCTGGACCGCATGACGGATAGGGTGAGAGCGCGATGAGCATAGACGAAGCCGACCACAAGGCCCTTTTCGAGAGCGTCCGCTCCGAATTCCTCGACAGTTTCGACGAAGAGCTGGAAATGGAGCTCGACGACGGCCGTCTGCACCGCCTGGTGTCCGAAGGCGGCGACGAGACGCCGGACGGCAGCATCGACCGCCGCTTCTATTTCCATGAACTGTTCCGCCTGCAAGGCGAGCTGGTGAAGCTGCAAAGCTGGGTGCAGCAGAAGGGCCTGAAGGTCGTGGTTCTGTTCGAGGGCCGCGACTCAGCCGGCAAGGGCGGCGCCATCAAGCGCATCACCCAGCGCCTCAATCCGCGCGTCTGCCGTGTCGCCGCCCTGCCCGCGCCGAACGAGCGCGAGCGCACCCAATGGTATTTCCAGCGCTATGTCTCGCATCTGCCGGCGGCGGGTGAGATCGTGCTGTTCGACCGCAGCTGGTACAACCGCGCCGGTGTCGAGCGCGTCATGGGCTTCTGCACCGAGGAAGATGTCGACCGCTTCTTCGTGGACGCGCCGGAATTCGAGCGCATGCTGGTGCGTTCCGGCATCATCCTGATCAAATACTGGTTCTCGATCACCGACGAGGAACAGCATATGCGCTTCCAGATGCGCATCAATGATCCGCTGAAGCAGTGGAAGCTGAGCCCGATGGACCTGCAATCCCGCGTGCGCTGGGAACAGTATACCAAAGCCAAGGAATCGATGCTGGAGCATACGCATATCCCGGAAGCGCCCTGGTGGGTGGTGGAAGGCGTGGACAAGAAGCGCGCCCGTCTCAATCTCATCCATCACCTGCTGAACCAGATTCCCTATGGCGAGGTCGAGCATACGCCGGTGGTCCTGCCCGAGCGCGTGCGGAACCCGGATTACATCCGTGGCCCGGTGCCGCGCGACATGTACGTGCCGGGTACTTATTAAAGTCTGCCAGAGTTAGTTGGGATCACCCCCAACGTCATTCCCGCGTAAGCGGGAATCTTCTTCGCTGCTACACAGGACAAGAAGATGCCCGCTTACGCGGGCATGACGGTTGGGGCTTCTGCGTAAACTAAACAAACTCTAGCGCACCCAAAATCATTCCATTATCGTATTTAAGTGGATGACAAGGCGCCCCTCCTGACTGCGCTTGCGCTGCTGGTCCTGACCCAGGTCTGGGCGGGATGTATTCTGCGGGGTCTTTTCGCGGACGGCTGCTATTACGCCGCACGCCTGTGGCTGCAACAGGGTTTTGTTGTCATCGAACCCTCGCGTCTGACGGCGCAGATTTTGGTGCAGGCCCCTGTCGTTCTCGGGATGCGGCTGGGGGCCACCAGCCCGCAGGCCGTGGCACTGCTGTTCAGCCTTTCCACCAATCTGACGCCGGCCCTGCTGACGGGATTGGCGGTTCTGGCCTTGCCGCGCGACCGGCTTGCCTATGCGCTTGTCCCCGTCTTCGTTTTTCTGACCGGCGCGATGGCGACAGCCTTCGCGAGCGTGGCGGACGGCCCTTGTGCTGCCGCCTATTGCTGCCTGCTGTTTCTGCTGGTGGCGATAGCGCCCCTCACCCCCGCCCGGCTGAGCCTGATTCTGTTTTTATCCGCCGGTTGCCTGCGGCTTTATGAATCGACGGTCGTCATCGGCCCTCTGCTGATCCTGGCCTGCGTATCGCGAGCACGAAAGACCACGGGATGCGCGCGCTGGATTCTCTGCATTGCCGCGCTCTGCCTCGCCATCGGCAGCCTGCACGCGGCATACGACATCCTGCATCCGCGCGTGCCGGCCAATCGGGCGAGTTTCATGCGCGATCTGGCGAATCTGCATTGGCTATGGACGGCGGGGGCCGCGCACATCCCGGCAATCGCGGGAATGCTGGCATTCGCCTGCCTGCGGCTGGGCATGCTACCGGCGCGTTATCAAATCCATTCGCGCATTGGCGTCATCGTGCTGTTTGCCGCTCTGGCGATGGCCGCAGTCGCGCTGCCGGCAGCCCCCATCAGCGCCTTTGCCGGGCGCGGCAATGCCTGCCTGGTCGCGGCCGGCCTCTTTGGGTTTGTTCTGGCAACGCGCAACAGGAGCTGGCAAGCCGGAACCAAGCCGCGTTTCGCCGTCATGACGGCGACGCTGCTGGCCGTCACCGTCACCATCGGCAATATCCGCGCCGACCTGGATTGGATGCGCTACCGCACGGCCCTGCACACCGTCTTGCGACAGTCGGACGGGCTGATCGCCTTTCCGGCCGCTGGCCGCACCACTATCCTGGGACGCGACAGCTGGCCCTGGTCTTCACCGATCATGAGCCTGTTGCTGGCCCCTGAGGGCGAGGTGCGTAGCATTCTGCTCAACCCAACCGGCAGCGGGCCGCAGCCGGTTGACCCGGCACCGCTCGGCCCGCTTCTGCCGCTTTCTGCGCGCGCCGCATTGATTGCTGCCTTTCAGCACTGAGTGCGTTCAGGCGAAGCGCGGCAGAATCGCATTCGGCGTGACAGCATGGCGCGTCATCTCGGCCGCGATATCGGCCGGCGTGCTGCCGGCCAGAATACCCGTGGTGACGAGGATGGAGCGGCACCCCTGCGCCGCCGCACCGGCGACATCATGGTCCAGACTGTCGCCCACAGCCCAGATGCGGTTGCGGGCAATGTCATGCCCAACCATGCCCCGCAAGGCGACGAAAGCCGCCTCATAGATCGCCGCATGGGGTTTGCCGATCCAGATGACCGGGCCGCCCATCGCGGCATAGATTTCCGCGATCTTGCCTGGTGCCGGACCGACCCCGCCATCGCTCAAAACCATCAACCGATCCGGGTTGCCGCATAGGCAGGGAATGCCGCGACTGGCCGGGCCTTCCAGTCGCGCGCGATAGGCGTCGAGACCGATACGGTCAGCCTCGCTACCGAGCAGGACAATAAGATCGGCCGTGGCCGGGTCTTCCGTCCGCTCCAGATCAAGCCCGGCCAAGGTGTCCTTGTCCGCGCCCCGGGACAACACCAGGACACGGCGCGCGGCGCTCAATCCGGGCAGGCGGCGATCGGCCAGCATCTGCCAGACAACCTCGCCCGAGGTCAGAAAACCATCATAGCTCTCTGCCGGAAAGCCCAGCTTTTCCAGCCGCGTCCTATTCGGCGCCGCCCGCTTGCCCGAATTCGAGAGAATGAATATGCGCTTGCCGGCCGCCCGCGCGCGCATCATCGCCGCCAATGCGCCGGGATAGGGCCTTTCGCCGTCATGAATGGTGCCGAACTGATCGAGCAGAAAGGCATCGGCATCGGGGAAAACGGCATCGAAAGACGACAGGGAGATTGGCACGGTCATGATGCCGCTTGTCCAATGTCGCGCGCCCTGTGGCAAGCGATGCGGCAGTGCGGCGTCACAGCATCGTGCCCAGCGCCTGCGTTGAACCCGATACGATTAAACCTCACCTGCCAAGCTTGAAACAATCCGAGGCGAGGTTCGCATGATCAGAAAATTATCCCTGGTTCTTCCTGTGGCCGGCGCGCTGTTCGCCTTGGCAGGCTGTGCCGAGCCGGGCACGACCGCCAAGGAACCGGCCATTACCTCACCCGTCGATTCGCCCGCCACATCGGCGCCGACTAACCCGGTGACCGGCACCGTTCCGGGCACCAATAGCACCGGCGCGTCCCCCACCGCCCCGGGCGGTGGCGGTGGCTCAAGCGGCTAAAGCTACTCAGAACTCGAAGCGGGCGGCAGGGTCGTTTCTTGCCGCCTGTTCGGAGCGGAAGGCGTTCAAAATCCACGACAGCACGAAGCCGATAGCGAGATTGGCGATCAGCGCATAAAGCGCGGCATAGCCAGGGGCCAAAAAGCCACCGGGCAGGTGCAATGGAAAAATCGCCGACTTGAAGCTGGTCGACGCCGCCATCGCCGTGCCGATCACCATGCCGACCGCCCAACCAGTCAGCAGCGCTTCCGGCCGCAGGCGCAGGCGCGACAGGCCGAGCATGACGGCCGGCAGGGTTTGAATGATCCAGATGCCGCCGAGCAGCTGGAACTGGATCGCGGTCGTTGCCGGCAGAAGCACGATGAAAGCCAGCGCGCCCAGTTTCACGATCAGCGAGACAAGCTTCGCCATGCCGGATTCCTGCTTGTCCGTCGCATGCGGCTTAAGAAAGGCTTTGTAGATATCGCGTGTAAAGATATTGGCCGTCGCGATCGACATGATGGACGCCGGCACCAGCGCGCCGATGGCAATCGCCGCGAAAGCGACGCCTGCGAACCAGGACGGGAAGGCCGACAGGATCAGCGCCGGTACCGCGAAATTGCCCTTATATTGCGCGAAGCCGGCGGCATAGGCCGGATTTTTCGCGACACCATAGGCAATGGCCATGAAACCGAGCAGGGCAAGAAAGCCGAGCACCAGCGAATAGGCCGGTAGCAGCGCCGCGTTGCGCTTGATCACCCGCCCACTGCTGGCCGCCAGAATACCGGTCATGGAATGCGGATAGAGGAACAGCGCCAGCGCCGATCCCAAAGCCAGCGTCGCATAGGCGCCGTAGCTGCCCAGGCTATGCGCGGCCGGCACCGGCAGTGTCAGTTTCGCGGCCGGCACGGAGGCGAAAATTTTGCCCCAGCCGCCGAGATGCAGGGGGATGACGATCGCCGCCGCAATCACGGTCGCATAGATCAGGATGTCCTTGACGACCGCAATGATCGCGGGTGCCCGCAGGCCGCTGGTATAGGTAAAGGCTGCCAGGACGATGAAGGCGATGAACAGCGGCACATCGGACCAGATGCCGGTGCCCTGCAGGCCCAAAGCCGCCAGCACCACCTGCATGCCGACAAGCTGCAGCGCGATATAGGGCATGGTCGCCAGAATGCCGGTCAGCGCCAGCGCCACCGACAGCGCGCGGCTGTCGAAACGGCCAAGGACGAATTCCGGCGCCGTCAGATAGCCGTGGCGTTTGCACACCCACCACAGGCGCGGAAAGAAGGCGAAGAGGATCGGATAGATGATGATCGTGTAAGGGACAGCGAAGAAGCCGACCGCGCCCGCGCCAAAGACCAAGGCCGGCACTGCGACGAAGGTATAGGCGGTATAAAGATCGCCGCCGAGCAGGAACCATGAAATCCAGGTGCCGAAGCGCCGGCCGCCCAATCCCCATTCATGCAGGGTGTCCAGGTCGCCACGCCGCCATTTGGCGCCCAGGAAGCCCAGCACGGTCACGAGCACGAAAAGGATCAGGAAGACGACGAGTGCGACAGGTTGCAGAGCGAGCGGCGCCATTATGCGTCATCCCCCGCATCGGCCGACGGCCCCTCGATGAAGAAGACGAGGCCGACGATGGCCGAGCACAGCAGCACCCAGAGCATCTGATACCAATAGAAGAAGGGGAATCCCCACAGGCTGGGGCCGGTACTGTTGAAACAGCCGACCGCGATCACCGCCAGAATGGGTAGAATCAGAAGGACACGCCAGAAACTGGCGCGTCGGCGGGTGGGCTGGGGCATGACGTCCTCCGGTGACGCCCTGTCTCGGGCGCTGCCCCTTCCCTACCAACCTGTCATTCGACGGGCAATTGCCTGGATACTGCCGGGTTACTTGGTCGGCGGCACCCCGGCGGCCGCCAAAGCCGCGGCCTGACGCTCGGCCAAGACGTCAATATCGAAGCCTTCCGTCACTTCCCGGTAGAGCTTGCTCCAGTTGAGCTCGGCCTTGAGACGCAGGAAGACGCTGCCGAGACCGACTGCGGAACGGTCCATCAGCACGAATTCGCGCGGCGGGCGAACGCCACCGATGCTTTTGAGGCCGGAATGCACTTCTTCCGCCACCGACCGGCCGAACTGGCCGTCCGGCGTTTCTTGAATACGCCGCACGCGGTCATCCAGCAGCGGCTCGTACAGGAAGCGCGCCCAACCGTTCAGGACATTGGCCATTTCCGGCGTGACATCGGCGAAGCCCCAATTGCGGTAGGCCTCGGCCGCACGACCGTCATCACCATCGCGCACCGCCTCGAAAAGATCGATGACGCCGCGCACGAAGCTGGGCGGAAAGACGCGGATGGCACCGAAATCGAGCAGATTGACACTGCCGTCCGGCCGCACCTGATAATTGCCGAGATGAGGGTCACCATGGATGACGCCATACCGGTAAAAGGGCACATACCAGGCCCGGAACAGCGCCTCGGCCACCCGATTGCGCGCTTCCAGCGAGGGCTCGGTATCCAGCCAGCGCTGTAGGGAACCACCGTCGAGCCAGGTCATGGTCAGCAGGCGGTTGGTCGTCAGGTCCGCGATCGGCGTCGGCACATGCACGTCCGCGACCTCGGCCAGCATCGCCTGATACAGCCGCATCTGTGCGGCTTCGCGCTCGTAATCCAGCTCCTCCCGCAGACGCTCGGACAATTCCTTGTAGATCTCATCATGCTGGATGGCATTGTCCATGCGATGATAGATGGCCATGGCGATCTTGAGCTGCCGCAGATCGGCTTCCACCGTGCTCGGCATGTCCGGATATTGCAGCTTGCAGGCAACCACCTGCCCGTCCGGCAGGACGGCCTTATGCACCTGCCCCAGACTGGCCGCGGCGGCAGCTTCCTGAGCGAAGGTCTGAAAGCGGGATTGCCAATCGGGGCCGAGTTCGCCGGCCATGCGGCGACGGACGAAGGGCCAGCCCATGGAGGGCGCATTGGCCTGCAATTCCGACAGTTCCGCCGCATATTCCGGCGGCAAGGCGTCCGGGATCGTCGTCAGGATCTGGGCGACCTTCATCAGCGGGCCTTTCAGCCCACCCAGCACCTGCCGCAGATCCTCGGCATGGGCGGCGCGATCGGTCTTGATGCCGAAGACACGTTCCCCCGCGACGCGAGCGGCAATGCCGCCGACCGCACCGGAGGTGCGGGCGAACCGCCGCACGCTGCCGAAGAAACTGGCTTCGTCGCGCCCTTTTTCAGCCATGCCGCTCAGGCCCCTTTGCCGGCAGCGGCGGGCGTGCCTGCCGCCTCCAGCTCATCGATGAAGCCGGCAAGGACATCGAGGCCGCATGTCCAGAAAGCAGGGTCGGCCGCGTTCAGGCCGAAGGGCGCCAGTAATTCCTTATGGCGCTTGGTGCCGCCGGCCCGCAGCATATCCAGATACTTTTCCTGGAAGCGCGGATGGCCGCCAGCGAATTCCGCATAAAGCGCATTCACCAGGCAATCCCCGAAGGCATAGGCATAGACATAGAAGGGCGAGTGGATGAAATGCGGGATATAGGCCCAATAGGCTGCGTAATCCGGCGTGAATTCGAAGGCGTCGCCAAGGCTCGCGGTCTGCACATCCATCCAGATCTCACCCAGGCGTTCCGGCAGCAGCTCACCGCTGCGGCGCTCGGCATGGACCTTGGTTTCGAACTGGAAGAAGGCGATCTGGCGGACGACCGTGTTGAGCATGTCCTCAACCTTGGAGGCCAGCATGATACGGCGGCGGGCGGGGTCGGTCTCCGCGTCCAGAATGGCGCGGAAGGTCAGCATTTCCCCGAAGACGCTCGCGGTCTCGGCCAGGGTCAGCGGCGTGCCGGAACGGAGATAGCCCTGAGCCTCGCCGGCCAGAACCTGATGCACGCCATGGCCGAGTTCATGGGCGAGCGTCATCACGTCCCGCGTGCGGCCGTGATAGTTCATGAGAATATAGGGATGGGCCGACGGCACGGTGGGGTGCGCGAAGGCACCGCCCGATTTGCCGGGGCGCAGGCCGGCGTCGATCCAGGGCCGGTCGAAGAAGCGCTGGCCGATCTCCGCCAGAACAGGGCTGAACGCGCCATAGGCCGACAGGACACGGGCGCGTGCATCGGCCCAGCTGATCTTCTGGTCAGTATCGGCAGGCAGGGGCGCATTGCGGTCCCAATGCTGCAATTTGGGCAGGCCGAGCCACTGGGCCTTCAGGCTGTAATAGCGGTGTGAGAGGCGGCCATAATTGCTGGTCACGGCCGAAACCAGCGCGTCGACCACCTCGTCCTCCACCATATTGGAGCGATTGCGGTAGCTGGCCGGGGTCGGGTAATGGCGCCAGCGGTCGATCGTTTCCTTGTCCTTGGCCAAGGTATTGGTGATGAGCGAGAAAAGCCGGATATTTTCGGCAAAGGTCTGGCTGATACCACCGGCCGCTGCCTGCCGGGTTTCGCGGTTACGGTCGGACAGCCGGTTCAGGGCATCGCTGACCGTCAGGCTTTCATCGGCGACCGAGACGCGCAGTCCGGCCATGGTCTCATCGAAGAGGCGGCTCCAGGCGCTGGCGCCCGTGACCTCCTTTTCATGCAAAAGCTGCTCCATATCATCGGAGAGCTGATGCGGCTTGAAGATGCGCAGGTCATCGAGCCAGGATTTCCAGGCGCCAAGCGCCGGGTCCGCCATTTTGGCGGCAAGGGCCTGCTCGTCCAGGCAATTGAGCTCCAGAGTGAAGAAAAGGAGATCGGTCGAGATCTCCGTAACCTTCTCGCTCATCGACTGATAGAAGCGGCTTATTTTCGCGTCCGAGCTGTCACCGCTGAACAGAAGCTGGGCATAGGACATGACGCGGCCCAGCGTCTCCTCGATCGCTTCATACTCGCGCAAGGCCCCCGCAAGGGCCCCCGCTGCGAGACCGTCAAGCTTTCCCGCATAGTCGGACCGAAAGGCCGCAGCGCGGGTTTTGCTCGTCTCAAGATCATGGAGGAGAGCAGGACTGTCTACGCCGTCGTACAGATCCGCCAGGTCCCAGGACGGCAGAAGCTCTGCCTGACCTGAGGCTCCGCCAGAAGCAGGGCCGTCCGTCATGCAGACCATCTCACTTCGAACCATAGCGATCGCTCTCCCGTCTATCGGCGGCAGTGTAGGGCAAGGCTTGGGCGCCACAAAATTCAAAGCCCCGACCTCATCCGCTGCGCCGTCTCTATCGTCCCGTCCTTTCACTCGGCGGCAAGGCGTGTCTCCGCGCCGCTGCCATGCCGCCGGGTCTGCGCCCGCACGAGACGGTCCATTCTGCGCAGGTCCGCGTCATCGAGTCGCATCGCCGCGTCGACCCAGACATCGACCACGTCGATCAATTCCTGGCGGGTCAGGGCATGGACGCACTGGCGCGCCCGCAGCACGGCCTGGTGGGTGTTGAAGCGGCGGTCGATGCGGCTGAGGTATTCACGAACCGCGACCTCGCCCTCGCCGTCTTCCACCAGCATATCGACAAGGCCCATCTCGTACAATTCGGCCGCGGAATAGATCTTGCCGCTGAGGATGATCCGCTCGGCGCGGACGGCGTCCAGCCGGCGGGACAGAAGGGAATAGGCGCCCATGCCGGGGAAAAGATTGAACAGAACCTCGGGCAGACCGAAGGTCGCACTGCGTTCGGCAACGATATGATGGCAGGAGAGCGCCGCTTCGAAGCCGCCGCCCAGGGCCGCGCCCTGAACCAGGGCCACTGTCGTCACCCGCTGCCCATAGCCTGAGGCGTTATGATAGACGATATCGACGCAGGCATGGGCGTAGGCGCGCAGCGATTCGCTATCCCGGCTGCGGATCTTGGCACCGAACAGATCCAAATCGCCGCCCAGATTGAACGTTCCCGGCACGCGCGAGCCCACCACAACATAACGGAACGGCTCGGCGCCGGTCGTGGCCCGGTAAATTTCCTTCTGGACCAGGCTCATATCCCGCAAGAGTTCGGGCGTGTAGCTCGGCCGCCCTTCGGGGCGCATGTAGCAAAAAAGCGCCTTGGCTGAGGAATCAAGCTGCGGCCGGATGGTCGGATAGTAGTTGTGCGTCAGCGTGTAGAGCGCTCTCGCGGCAACCACCTCTGACATTTCAGTCGGGTTCGTAACAAAGCCAATGGATGGGTTGACAAAGGTCATCGTGATCTCCTGTGAGTGCGATATCCGGCTTGCTCCGACGGACGGGACGATCCCCGCTGTCATCGGACACGCTATTGTTCACAGGTTTGAAGAAACGAGCAGCAAGTTTCCTGCACCACAGCACAATTGCCTTGCTAAATATCCGTGATTACGCTGCCTGCTTGGAAAAACGGCGCTTACACGATAGGCTTAAGCCTTACCTCCAGGTGGGGCCATTCCGCCCTTTTAACCTGCTGCGGCTATCGGGGACCTCATGGCCTTTGTCGTCATCGTCGATGATCGCGCTACAAACCGCAGCATCTTCTCTCGGCTTGCGGGCTTTTTAGACGACCATATTGAAGTCGAAGCTTTTGCCACGCCCGATCCTGCCCTGAAGGCGATCGGCGGCAAGATGCCTGACCTGGTCATCACAGATTACAAAATGCCGCAAATGACCGGGGCAGCCTTCACGCAGCAGATCAGATCCCTGCCGAACGGGGTCGATGTCCCTATTATTGTTATTACAGCCTATGATGACCGCGCATTTCGCCTCGAAGCCCTGGAAGCCGGCGCCACCGATTTCGTGCAGACGCCGATCGACCATCAGGAATTCATCACCCGCGCCCGGAACCTGCTGAAGATCGGCTCGCGCCAGAAGCAAATCCGTATTCGCGCCAATGCATTGGCTGAGGAATTGGCCGGCATCGAGCAGGAGCGGCAGGCGCTGCTCCGCAATAGCCGCGACCGGCTTGCGCAGGTGATCGACACCGTCCCGGCGATGATCAGCGCTTACGACGACCAGGGTGACTGCATTTTTTCCAACGCTGAACACATAAAATTTTTTGGTGATAGAGACGCCAGCCAAAGCGTCACAACACGCTCGCGCCTATTGGACAGACGGGTCTTCGACAGCGGCCTCGCTTTGCCGGCATTCGAGGAAGCGATAACGGATGCCGCTGGTGTCCAGCGCGTTTTCCTGACGACGAAGGCACCGCTCAAATCGGGCGACGCCGACGTGACCGGTGTTTTGACCACGTCACTGGACATCACCGAGCGCAAACGGGCGGAAGACCACCTGCATTACGTGGCCCACCATGACCCGCTGACGGAATTGCCAAACCGCCACGCCCTGACATTGCAATTGGACGAAGCCATCGACCGCAGCAGCGATGGGCTGATCTTCGCGCTGCATTTTCTGAATCTCGATCGGTTCAGAAGCGTGAGCCATGCTTTTGGTTATGACAGCGGCGATCTGCTGCTGAAAGCCGTGGCCAAGCGCATGCTGGCCACCCTAAGCGATGGGTCAACGCTGGCCCGTATCGGGGCCGATGAATTCGCCGTCCTGCAAACCGGCCTGACGGCCGAGGATGCGTCCAGGCGCGCCTTCACGATCGCCGAGACGATCCGCCGCAGTTTTGAGGCCCATTTCCCCATTGCGGGGCACAGCATCCATCTCAGCGCCAGTGTCGGCACCGCGATCTTCCCGGAAGACGGATCCGCGCCCGGAACCCTGATGCAACACGCCGACCTCGCCATGTATCGTGCGAAATCCCTGGGGCGAAACCGGATTTACCGGTTCGAGCCGACTTTGCAGTCGGCCGTTCGGAAATCCGCGCAGCTTGAAATTGATCTCCGTGCCGGCCTTCGGCGGGACGAGCTGGTGATGCATTATCAGCCGCAGCTTGACGCGCGCAGCGAACGTATTGTCGGCGTTGAAGCGCTTCTGCGCTGGGCGCCTGATGCCCAAAAGCTGATCTATCCGAACCATTTTCTGCCGATCGCTGAAGAATCCGGATTGATGACGGAAATCAATCTTTGGGTGCTGAATGCCGCCTGCCGACAGGCGGGCGAATGGGAAAGACGCGGCATGCCGATCAGGGTCGGCATAAATCTTTCCGCCTCATTGTTTCGCAACAACGATGTCGCCCTGCTCGTCCGCGACGCCATCGCACGATCGGGCGTGTCGCCGCATCTGATCGATTTGGAGCTGACGGAAACCACGGTGCTTGAGGATCACGATGCCGCGCGCCGGCAGATCATGAGCCTACAGCAGCAAGGCGTTTCCTTTTGCGTCGATGATTTTGGTACCGGATACGCGTCTTTCGATTATATCGAACGTCTGCGTGTCGACGGCCTCAAAATCGACCAAGGCTTCATTCATAGTATTCCGGCGCGGTCCGAAGGCATTGCCATCATCCGCGCAATCATCGGTCTTGGTCGCGGCCTTGGCCTCCGAATCATTGCCGAGGGCGTGGAAACGCCGGAGCAGCTCGCGGTGGTTCGAGACGAGGGCTGTGACGAGGTGCAGGGCTATTTGTTCAGCCGGGCCTTGCCACCGTTGGAACTTGAGAGATTTTTTGCTTCACACTCCGCCAAGGCAGTGGCAACTGACGACGGTACTACCGGATAAGGGCAGCCGGCGGCTGGACCAGTCCGGCTATAGCGAGACAATAAGGCTACCCTGGCCCGAACACGGGCATGAATGCCACACCAATGATCCAGTTCCTAAGGTCGCGCCTAGCCGGCCGATCATCCCCAGTACCGGCAAAACCATCGGAACCCGTGCAACTGATTCCTGCGACCGAAGACGCGCGGGCAGCCCCCTCCCGCATCCGCGATACGCTCGCCGCCTTGCGGCGGCGTCTTCGCACGGGCATGGGCACCGAACACCAGATCATCCTCAACCGGCTGGTCATTGGCTGCGGGGTCTTTTTCTATCTGGTCGTGCTCTGGCTGCGCGGTGCTTTAGACCAGCCCCGCATGCCCCTGCTGACGAGCGGCTTCTATGCCGCCGTTGGTGTGCTGTTCTTCCTTGATCTGGTCATCCGCGGCCGGCCGTCCCGCACGCGCATCATCCTGCAACTGGTAGTCGATACGGGCACGCTGTCCTTCGGCATGCATATCGGCGGCCAGATCGCGGCACCGCTTTATCCGATCTATCTCTGGGCGGTTCTGGGCTACGGCTTCCGCTTCGGCCTGGCCTATTTGCGGGCAGCCATGACCTGCGCCGCGCTCGGCTTCACACTTTGCGTGGTGACGACGGGCTATTGGCGCCATGATCCCTATCTCTCGGCGGGGCTGGTGGCCGGCCTGGTCGCGATACCGCTTTACGCAGGCTCCCTTATCCGCAGCCTGTCGGTCGCCAAACAACAGGCCGAACAGGCAAGCCAGGCCAAAAGCCAGTTCCTGGCCAGTGTCAGCCACGAGCTGCGGACGCCGCTGAACGCCGTCATCGGCATGAGCGACCTGCTGACCGAAACGAAGCTGGACCGCGAGCAGCGCGAAATGGTGGGCACGACCGGTGCGGCGGCACGGTCCCTGCTGGCGCTGATCGACGGCATTCTGGATTTTTCGCGCATCGAGGCCGGCCAGCTCCGTGGCGAGGATCAAACCTTCGACCTGCCGGCGCTTCTGTATGAGATCGAGCGGCTTGTGGCGGTTCCGGCTGCCAGCAAGGCAATCGCCCTCGCCACCTATGTCGATCCGGCCACGCCGGCCCATCTCATCGGCGATCCCCGCCAGGTGATGGATATGCTGCGCAATCTGGCCAGCAACGCCGTCAAGTTCACCGAACGCGGCGGCGTGCTGATCGCGGTCAGCGTATTGGCGCGGAGCGAGACGACGATCACCCTGGTCTTCGAGGTGGTCGATACCGGCATTGGCATCGCCCCCGAGGCGCAATCCAAGATTTTCGACAGTTTCTCCCAGGCGGATGCGACGATCATCGACCGGTTTGGCGGCAGCGGCCTTGGCCTTGCCATCGCGCGCAGCCTCGCCAGGCTGCACGGCGGCGAGATCACCGTGGACAGCCGTCTTGGCGAGGGCAGTCATTTCCGCCTCGAACTGCCGCTGGGATTGGCACCGGCGGCACCGCCAGCACTGCCGCCGCTGCGCCTGACCCTGTTGAGCGCGACACCGCAGGCGGTGGCCGACCTGGCGCCGCGCCTGGAGGCTTTGGGCGCGACCCTGACCCTTGGTCTGGTTCCGCCCGATGATACGGCTGCTTTGGCCGCCGCCATACGCGAGACCCGCGGCGCTCATGCCGTTCTGCTGGATACGGCCAGCCTGCCCGGCGCCAGCGGTGTTATCCGCGATTTGCCGCATGGGCTCACCGAGGATCGGCCGCCTGTCGTCCTGCTGAACACCGAAAGGCCGGTCGCCAGCCATTTCGGCCGCGACCTTCGCCGCTTCTGCGTGTCCTATCTTAAGGCCCAGCCTGACGACGCCGAGATAGAGACGGTCCTGCATACGATCGCGGCCCGGCTGGAGCACGACACAGCCAAACCGCTCGCCACCCGTTCGCGCGGGCATTCGCTCCATATCCTGATCGCCGATGACAACCGCATCAATCAATCGGTTGTCGCGAAGATCCTGGAGCGCGGCGGCCATAGCTTCACGATCGTGGGCAATGGCGAGGAAGCGCTGGATGCGATGGAACGAGAGGATTTCGCTCTCGTCCTGATGGATGTGAACATGCCGGTCATGAACGGGCTGGAGGCAACGCAGCTGCAGCGCTTCGGCGCGGTGGGCGAGAAGCGATTGCCGATCCTGGCGCTGACCGCCGATGCCTCGCCGGAAATGGCCGAACGCTGCATCGAGGCCGGCATGGATCTGTGCATCGTCAAGCCGGTCGAGGCCGGCAGGCTGCTGGATATCATCGCCGATTTCACGGGCACCGATGCCGCGCCCGAGCATCATGAGGCCGAGCAGAGCACGCCTGCGGCCAAGGGGGACCGTCCGCCGGACACCTTAAGTACGCGCATGCTGAAGGAGTTGGAGCAGCTGGGCGGCACTGCCTTCGCAGCCGAACTGGCCCAGGAATTCATCGCCGATGCCGAATCCCTGCTGCTGTCGCTGCGCGTGGCTGCCCGCGCCGGCGACAGCGTTCTGTTCCAGGCGGAAGCCCATGCGCTCAGCAGCGCGGCGGCCAATATCGGTGCCGAAGCGGTCAATGCGACTTGCCGGCGGTTCCGGCGGCTGGATCTTGCCGATCAGATGGAATGTCACCGCGAGGTCATGGTCCTGACGCAGGAGGTTGGTCGCGTGGCAGAGGCGCTGCGGGCGAAATACGAGGTGCCGACGGGCTGACGGCAGCGGGGGCGCATGGCTATCGCCTTGGTGATACAAGACGATATGTTTGCAGTTGAAACTGCGCCGGTTCGGCCGCACACCGGACCAGCAAGGAAGCCTCGACGGATGGTCACGGAAAAGCTGCAACGCGAAATCCAGGAGAAAATGCGGACGCCCCCTGGTCGCGTACTCCGTGCCACCGCGCTCGCCATGGTCTCCGACTATATGTCGCTGAACGCAGCCGGCTGCGCCTTCTATGCGACGCTGGCCTTGTTCCCGGCCATGACCATGCTGATTTCCATCTACGGCATGGCCTTCGACCCGGTGACGGTCGAGCCGCAGCTGGCCTATCTGCGCCAGATCATGCCCAGTGCGGCCTACCAGCTGCTGTCCGACCGGGTGCATGAACTGGTCAGCAACCATAGCGGCACGCTCACCATCAGCCTGGCCGTCAGCCTCATGATTGCCTTCTGGTCGGCGGCATCCGGCACCAAATCCCTGATCTGGGCGCTGAATTTCGCCTATCGCCGCAAGGAGACCCGCAGCGTCTTCCAGTTCCAGGCCCTGGCGATGGTGATGACCTTCGGCGCGATCCTGGCCGCCGTTCTGGGCATCGGCGTGCTGGTCGGTCTGCCGACGGCCTTTTCGGCGCTCGGCCTGTCCCGCTATACGGCGCAATTGGCGCATCTGTCCGGCATCGCCGGGCTATTCGCTTTCGTTCTCGGCATGCTGTCGCTGTTCTACAAGATCGGGCCGGCCCCGCATCCGGACGGCGTCGGGCCGGTGCTGCCGGGCGCCTTGGCCGCCGCTATCCTATGGCTGCTGATCTCCGTGCTGTTTTCATTCTATGTCAGCAATATCGCCAGCTACAGCGCCGCCTATGGCGCGCTGGGCGCGGCGGTCGGCGTGATGATGTGGTTCTGGGTCAGCGCCTATGCGGTCCTGTTCGGCGCCGAGCTGAATGCGCAGATCGACCGGGTGCGGAAGCCGCACCGCCACCACGGCAATAGTGTGCGGGGACCGGTCGCGGACGAGCTGTTCGCGCCTGAAAACCTGACCGTGGCGGATGAGACCCTAGCTGTGGAGAGCGACGCCTCAGCCGGCGGTCGCGCGCGCCCGCACGCCTGACGTCCGCCTCGCCGGCCGGGGCTTTTTGCCCGAAGCCTGGGTCGGCAAGGCGGTCCTGCCCATGGTGACGGCCACGACCCGTGGTGCCAATGACGCGCAGGGCCCGAGCCGCAGCTTATGGTCGGCGCCATAGAGTTCCAGCAGCGGGCTGTAGAAGGGATCGCCCGCGGACAGAACGGCCTCCCAGTCCCGCTGGAAATGGGCATCATCCTCGGGATGCTTGAGCTGGGCCTTTGCGATGCGCGTCACCGACTCATGATGAAACAGCAGCGTGCGGCCGTCATAGAGGAGCTTGTAGCCGGCCTGACCGATGCGCAGGCAGAGATCGGTATCGTTGAAACCGACGGCGTAGCCGTCATTGAAGCCGCCGACTTCGTCGAATACCGCGCGCGGCATCATCATGCAGGCCGCCGTCACGGCCGAAAAATCCCGCACGGCGGGCAGCGAGGCGTTATAGCCGAGATTACGGCTGCCATCCTGGTTCCAGACCGGTTCGAAGCGCAGCGCGTGATCGGCCATGCCGTTGACACCGACGATGACGCCGCCATGCTGGATGCGCCTGTCGCTATACATCAGGGCCGTGCCGACCGCGCCGACACCCGACCGTCCGGCCAGCGAGCGCATGCGCTGAAGCCAGCCGGCCTCGACCGCCTCGATGTCATTGTTCATGAACAGGATGAAAGGCTCATCCTCGGCATGCAGGCGAATGGCCTGATTGTTCATCGCCGCATAGTTGAAACTACCCTTATAGGGCATGACGGTATGGCGTTTGGCGATCTGCGCCAGATATTTCTTTGACGCCGCTTCCTTCGATTCATGGTCGATGACGATGAGGCGATAATCCTCCGGCGGCACCGTCGCCTCGATCGACGCGATGCATTGACGCAGCAGATCCGTCCCGTCCTTGGTCGGGATGATGATCAGAACCCTGCCGCCCGGATCGGGCCAGGCGATCTCGAACTGGTTGAACTCAGCCGCGGGCTTCGCAACCGCCCCGGTCTTCAGCCGGTCAAGGTGGCGCTGGATGGCGGCCGTGGTCGCGGCCATCACCTGGCCCTGCTTGTCATGGCCGGTGCTGGTGGTGTGCGTGCGCCAGCGATAGAGCACGCGCGGAATATGTGCGACAGAGCCGCTTTCCTCTATGACGCGAAGAATGAAGTCCACATCGGCAGAAATGGGAAGCGCCGCATCGAATCCGCCGATGCGTTGCGCGATCTCCGTCCGCACCGCGACCATGTGAACGAAATAGGGATGCGACAGGTAGTAGTCGTGTGAAAAGGCCGGGCGCGCACGCACATCCAGCACGACCGAACTGTCCTCCGCCGTCAGGACCTCATCGCTATAGATGAAGTCAGCGCCTGTCCTGCGCACTGTCGCCAGAAGATGATGGACGGCGTCAGGTTCCAGAACATCGTCATGGTCCATCAACGTGACGTAAGGATAGCGGGCGGCCTGAATGCCGCGCGTCGTTGCGCCGGCAATGCCCTCATTGGCGGGCGAGCGGATGACGCGGATGCGTTTGTCCGTCTGCGCGAACCAGTCCAACATGCCCGCGATGTGCGGCGCGGTGGACGCATCATCGACGCAGATGAGTTCCCAGGCGCCGCACCATTGCATGCAGACGGAGCGCAGCGCCTCCGTCAGCCAATCGCGGCGCGTATTGTGGATCGGCATGACAATCGACAAACCCATGCCGTCCGCCGCCGCGTTCATGCGCTGACGCAGCCGTTCCAGGATGCGCGGCGAAATGCCACGATCCGGTGTCAGGTAGGTCTTGATATTGGGATTGATCTCTGGCTGCCGGGGGCTGCCATTCAGAATGACGCCGCTTTCCTTGATGCGCACGATGATATTGCGGCCGAACAAGGTATGGATCGGCGCCTCTAGAAGAATCCGATAGCCGCAGCGGTCGGTCGGCAGTCCCGCTTCCAGCACGTCGCGACGCAGGCCGTTGGCGATGGCCGTGCCGATCACGCGGCCATCGCACACGGCCTCCACGGTGCGTGGCTGGTCGGGCTGGGTGGTATCGAGAACCCAGCCGCAGGCGTGATTGCCGTTGATATTGTCGAAGATACCGCGAATGGTCGCCGCCTGTTGCACCCGTTGCGGGCTATCGACCAGATGCGTCGGCTTGCCGGCCAGCAGAACCGAAATGACATCGCCATTCTCCAAAGCGCCCAGCACGGCCTTATCAACCGTGAAGCCTTGTTCCTGGCCGTCGCCCTGCGCTGCCGGGTTCGGTCGGGCTTCGTCAGCGACAATGGTCGCGACCCGGCGCTCGCCGATCAGAATATCGAGGCTGACGGGCTGCTCGGGCTTTGCAAAGTCAAGTGCCCATCCCTTGATCTGGTCGGGATTACTCTGGTTGATCGCACCGGCATAGCCGGTCGCGATGGCCGAAATCGGCACGCTGTTGGGCATGCGGCGACCGCCGATATAAAGCGCCACAGACAGCGCCGGACCATGCGGCACCAGACGCAGCAGCGGCAGCTTGGCCGTGTAGCGCATGCGCGCATTGTCGGATCGTCTGTCTGCCTCCAGCATGCCGGCGACCACGACAAGCCCGTGCTCATCGACCAGAACGGCGGCGAGGGATTCGACCGGGTACCCGGACATGCTGGCTTCCAGAAGGCATTCGCCTCTGTCGAATTCAGCCCGCTCGAATCGCGGTGCCAGCGCATCGTCAAGCGAAAGCGGGCTATCCAGGACGCTGACATTGGTTGCCTGATCGACGATATCGACCACGCGCGGCAGCAACTGAGGTGGCAATGTGAAGGACAGGGTAGGCGTCGGGCGGGCAAGTGACACCTGCGCCAGGGGATTTCCGTCCAGCAGCACGTTCAAAACGCCGGCGTTGAACGGCATTCCGTTCGTCCGGTGCAGCTGAACCGCCTGACGATCGACCAAAACCGTAACGACGCCGGATTGCTGCGGTACGCCCGCGCGAGACGTTCCAGACTTTTTCACCATCATGTCGCCCCTGCTCTGACCAATGTATCGCTGGTCGGCAGGCAAACGATCAACCCTTCAACGCATGCAAGACTGGTTTTAATGCCGGAACACATTCCTGTGGGACGGAGACCATGTCGCCTCCGTCCCACAGGTGAGCGTCAACTGCCCGGTCAGCCGATGCGCGTCAGGCGTCCGGAATGGCGGTCCATCGAGAAGCGGGCGATGACGGAGCCATCGGCTGTCGCATAGGCGAAGGTGACGGTGCCGTCTGCCGCATCGGCGATGTCGGCGACCTTCCAGCTATGGTTGCCGTGCATCAGCAAGACAGCCGTGGCCAGCGTCTGGACGTCGCTGTCGCTCAGATTTTTGTCCTTCTGGTTGAAGAACAGGCCCCAGGTCTGGGCGAGATGGCGCATCCGGTCCCAAGGCCCATGCATGCCTGGATGCGGCCCAAATCCCATCGGGCCGGGCGGCATGTGACCATCCGGTCCACCCTGCGGAAAGCCGCCGGGCGGCGGCGGCGGCGGCTGGTCTGCGTCCGGCGTGGCGGAAGCCGACATCGGCGCGGGCGCCGCAGCATCGGCCAGCAGCGCGTCCACCGGCACGGATGCCTGTGCCGCGATATCGGCCTTATTGTCAGACGGTAGCGTGCCGGCAAAGCTTTGAACGGTGGCCCCGGCCAGGGCGATGGTGATGATAGCGGCCGTTGCGAGGCGTCCCATGGAACGATCCCTTGTCTGTCGAGAAGCGCAGGATGACCGCCTTCTGTGACGGGCTTCGGACTGAAACGCGACAAAATGCAACAGAGGCAGGAAGGGTCTGCACCTTTGGCGCAGACTCTCTTATGTTTTGTTCATGGATATACGCCCTCACCTTCTCGTCATCGACGACGATCACGAGATCCGTGACCTGCTGACGCGGTTTATGGAAAAGAACGGCTTTCGGATCACCGCCGTGCGGGACGCGCGCGAAGCGCGGCGCGCCTGGACCCGGGGCGCCTTTCAGCTCGTCATCCTCGACCTCATGCTGCCCGGGGAAAGCGGGCTGGATCTGGCACGCTGGCTGCGCGACCAGGAGGATGTGCCGATCGTGATGCTGAGCGCCATGGGCGAGGATACCGACCGCATCATCGGGCTGGAGCTTGGCGCGGACGACTATATCGCCAAGCCGTTCAACCCGCGTGAGCTTCTGGCCCGCATCCGTGCTATCATGCGCCGCGCCAATGACACCCAGGAGACGGCCGGGACCAATGACCGGACGGCGCGGCCCCTGCGATTTGCCGGCTGGACGCTGGAGCCGGCGCGTCGGCGGCTGGTGAACCCCGATGGGGTTGAAGTGCCGCTGACGGGCGGCGAATACGATCTTCTTTTCGCGCTGCTGGAGCGCGCCAACCGGGTTTTGACGCGCGATATGCTTCTCGACCTTCTCCGTGGCCGTCAGGCCGGCCCCTTTGATCGCGCGATTGACGTCGCCGTCAGCCGGCTGCGGCGCAAGCTGGACGACCAGGGCCGTGGCGCCCAGCTGATCAAGACCGTCCGCGGCGGCGGCTATGTGCTGGCCGCGACTGTCGAACGCGCGTGAGCGCATCCGGCCGCGCGACGCCTGAGGCGCAGTCCGCCGCCCCGAGGCGGCTTCGCATCCGGCTCTGGCCGGGAAGCCTGGCGGCTCGCACGGCGCTGGTGCTGATCGTCGGGCTGGTCGTCGTCCAGACCCTGGGTCTCGGTATCCATACGCTGGACCGCAACGACCTGGTGCGGGTCGCCGGGCTGCGCGTCTACAGCTTCCGCATCATGAGCATCTATCGCGATCTGGTGGAAGTTCCGGCGGCCCAGCAGGATGCGCGGCTCAAGATCATTCCCGTGCCGAAGAACTTCTCCGCGCGCCTGGCCGATACCGTTGACGCCCAGTTCAACAACCTGCTGCCGACACCCCCGCCGATTCGGCATGCGATCCTGTTCAATATGGACGGATTTCCGATCCCGCCCGAATTGCGGCCGCAGCGCGTCCAGTTCGGCTTCGACCCGGAAACCCGCCACGAATATACGGCGCTTGAACTGCCCAATAACCGCTGGCTGGTGATTTCAAGCCGCGTGCCGCGCCCCGATTCGTTTCAGGGCATCGAGTTTCTGATCGCTTTCATCGTCATGACCGCTCTGGCCGCGGCGATGACGATCTGGGCGGTGCGCCGCCTGACCGCACCGGTGCGGACATTGGCGGCCGCCGCCGAAGCGCTGGGCCGCGACGTCAATGCGCCGCCACTGCCGGAAGACGGCCCTTCCGAAACCGCCGCCGCCGCCAAGGCCTTCAATACCATGGCTGGCCGCATTCGCCGCTTTGTGGAAGACCGCACCCTATTGCTGACGGCCATCGGCCATGACCTGCGCACGCCGATCACGCGGATGCGCCTGCGCGCCGAATTCATGGAAGACGACGAGCAGCGCGGCAAAATGCTGAGCGATCTGGACGAGATGGAGGCGATGGTTTCCGCCACCATCGCCTTCGGCCGTATTGCCAGCCCGAATGAGCCGGTCTCCCCCATCGACCTCGCCGAATTGCTGCGCACGGTTCTGGATGAGGCCGGTGACGCCGCCCCCGATATTGCCGACCAATTGCGCTACGAAGGACCGAGCCATCTGACGGCCCGCCTGCGCCCACAGGCCTTCAAACGCGCCCTGACCAATATAATCGGCAATGCCGTCAAATATGGCGGCTCGGCCCATGCGAAACTGACGCCGCCGGCGCGCGACGCAAGGCAGATCAAGATCGAGGTGCTGGATGTCGGCCCCGGCATTCCGCCCGAGCATATGGAGCGCGTCATGCAGCCGTTCCAGCGGCTGGAGACCAGCCGCAACCGAGAAACGGGGGGCGTTGGGCTTGGCCTGCCGATTGCGCGGGATATCACCCGCGCCCATGGCGGCGATCTGACGCTGGCCAACCGGCCCGAGGGCGGGGCGCGCATCACCATCACGCTGCCGATCTGATATTATGGGCCGCACAGCGCTGATCTACCGGGACGTGATTCTGCCCCCGTCCGAAGCCTCCTTCATGCGCCGGCAGTATTCCGGCTTTTCCCAGCTCGATCCGGTCTGGCTCGGTCGACGGATCACGCCTGTTGCCGCGGAAAACGGCTTTGCCACCCGGCGTCTGGGCCGGGATGGGTTGATCGGCGATATCCAGCGCGAAGCCTTTAAGGACTTTGGCCTCGTGCCGGACCTTCCTGCGCTGCGCGCCCTCAATCCGGCCGTCATTCACGCGCAGTTCGGGCGCGGGGGCGCCCTGGCTCTGCCGATTGCGCAGCGGCTGGGCCTGCCGCTTGCCGTTACCTTCCATGGCGGCGACGCGCATAAGGACAAGCACTATCGCGGCGGTCTCACCAAAAGCCTTTACGCCCGCCGCCTGCCCGCTTTGCTGGCGGAAGCGAAACTGTTCATCTGCGTCTCGGAAAGCGTGCGGCAGAAGCTGCTCCAGCGCGGATTTCCGGCTGGCAAGCTGATCGTGCATCCCATCGGCACGGATATCCCCGCCGATTCGCCTGCGCCGCGTGCCAATGGGCCGATCCTCTTCGTTGGCCGATTCGTGCCTAAAAAAGGCCTGCCGGTGCTGATCGAAGCATTGCAGATCCTGCGCCGGCAGAACCGGGAACCCGCCGTGACGATCATCGGTGATGGCCCTTTGGGTGCTGATATTCGCGCGCAGGCGGAAGGTCTCTCGCAGCTCCGCTTCCTGGGCTGGCAGACGCCGGGCGAGGTCGCGCAGGCCATGCGCCAGGCATCCATGCTGGTCGTGCCGAGCGAACGGGCGAAGGACGGTGACGCCGAAGGTCTGCCAAGTGTCGCGATAGAGGCCATGGCCCTGTCACTGCCTGTTATCGGCACCGATCAGGCTGGTCTGGACGGCGTCATTTTGCCCGGACGCACGGGCGTGATCGTGCCTGCGCGAGACCCCGAGGCTCTGGCCCGCGCCATAGCCAGCCTGCTCGCCACGCCTGAGATGCGCATGGGCCTAGGCACGGCCGGGCGCGGCCTGGTGCAGGGCGAGTTCAATGCCGAACGGCAATCCCGCCGGCTGGAATCCCTGCTGCTGTCGCTGACGGGCTGACGGCCACCGGCCCCGGACACAAAAAAGGCCGCCCGATCACCCGGGCGGCCTTTTTTTAAATGATAACGGCTCAGGTTCAGTGAGCGGCAGCGGTCACATCGACCACGGCCTGCGCGACCTGGACATTTTCCATCAGCGCGACCAGACGATCTGTCTGGCCGACCTTTTCGGCCTCCGACAGCGCCTTATTCGCTTCCTGCAACTGACGTTCGCCGTCTGCATGATTCAGCGCCGAGGAGAGCTCGGCCGTATCGGCCAGAACGGTGACACGCTCGCCCGTGATTTCGGCAAAACCGCCGGTCACGAAATAGCGCGACGTCACCCGCTCGCCTTCATAGAGAATGACCTCACCGCCGCGCAGCAGGGTGATCATCGGGCTATGTTCGGGCAGCACGCCAAGGTCGCCTTCCGAGCCCGGGATCACAACCATATCCACGGACTGGGAGACGAGCAGCTTCTCGGGGCTCACGATCTCGATTGAGATAGGCACCAGCTTATCCTTACCTAATCTGCCGCTCAGGCCTTGGCGCGCAGCGCTTCGGCCTTCTTGATGACATCCTCGATGGTGCCGACCATGTAGAAGGCGGCTTCCGGCAGATCGTCATACTTGCCGGCAACGAGATCCTTGAAGCCCTTGATGGTGTCGGCAACCTGCACGAAGACGCCCGGGGAGCCGGTGAAGACTTCCGCCACATGGAAGGGCTGGCTGAGGAAGCGCTGGATCTTGCGCGCGCGCGCCACGACCAGCTTGTCGTCTTCCGAAAGCTCGTCCATGCCCAGGATGGCGATGATGTCCTGCAGCGACTTGTAGGTCTGCAGGATCTTCTGGACGTCACGGGCAACCTGATAATGCTCGTCACCGACGATGCGGGGGTCGAGCGAACGCGAGGTGGAGTCCAGCGGATCGACCGCCGGGTAGATGCCCTGCTCGGCGATGGCGCGGTTCAGCACCGTCGTCGCGTCAAGATGGGCGAAGGAGGTCGCGGGCGCCGGATCGGTCAAGTCATCGGCCGGCACGTAGATGGCCTGCACCGAGGTGATGGAGCCCTTCTTCGTGGAGGTGATGCGTTCCTGAAGCGCGCCCATGTCGGTGGCCAGCGTCGGCTGATAGCCCACCGCCGACGGAATACGGCCGAGAAGGGCCGACACTTCCGCGCCCGCCTGCGTGAAGCGGAAGATGTTGTCGACGAAGAACAGAACGTCCTGGCCTTCGTCATCGCGGAAATATTCCGCCATGGTCAGGCCGGACAGGGCGACGCGCATGCGCGCGCCCGGCGGCTCGTTCATCTGGCCATAAACCAGGGCGACCTTGGAGCCTTCGCCTTCGGTCTTGATAACGCCGGCATCGATCATTTCGTAATACAGATCGTTGCCTTCACGGGTGCGCTCGCCAACGCCCGCGAAGACCGACACGCCGCCGTGCTCTTTCGCGATGTTGTTGATCAGCTCCTGGATCAGCACGGTCTTGCCCACGCCGGCGCCGCCGAAGAGGCCGATCTTGCCGCCCTTCAGGTAAGGCGCCAGCAGGTCGACCACCTTAATGCCGGTGACGAGGATTTCGGCATTGGCCGCCTGTTCCTCGAAGCCCGGAGCTTCGCGATGGATCGGCATGTAGCGGACGGCCGGGACTTCGCCGCGCTCGTCGATCGGCTGGCCGATGACGTTGAGGATGCGGCCCAGAGCGCCGGGACCGACGGGCACCGAGATCGGCTTGCCGCTATCCGTGACTTCCTGGCCGCGAACGACGCCGTCCGTGCTGTCCATGGCGATGGTGCGGACGGTGTGCTCGCCCAGTTCCTGCGCCACTTCAAGAACGAGCTCGCGCTCGCCGACCTTGGTGGTCAGCGCGCTATAGATAAAAGGCAGTTCGCCTTCGAACTGCACGTCAACGACAGCGCCCAGAACCTGAGTGACGCGACCGACAGAATTGTTTGCCATTTTCGTATCCTGCTCTGTGCGCTTCTTAAACGGCTTCCGCGCCGGAGATAATTTCGACCAGCTCAGACGTGATATTCGCCTGGCGGGCGCGGTTATAGGTCAAAGTCAGGCGCTTGATCATATCGCCCGCATTACGGGTCGCGCCATCCATCGCGGTCATCTGTGCCGCGAAGAAGCCGGCCTCATTATCGAGCATCGCCCGGTAGAGCTGAATGCTGAGCGCCCGCGGCAGCAGGCGCGCGAGGATCTCATCCTCTTCCGGCTCGAATTCGTAGGACGCCTGATCCGCATCCTTGGGCGTTTCATCAAGCTTTTCCGGCGTCATCGGCACCAGACGCAGCTCAGTCGGCACTTGCGCCATGACACTGCGGAAGTGGTTGTAGACCAAGGTCACGACATCGACCTCGCCCTTCGCCACCATGTCCTGGATCACGCCGGAGATCAGCTCGGCATCGCCGAATTCGGGCCGCTTGCGACCGCCCGGCATCGGATTGGTCACCATCTGGCTCGCGAATTCACGACGCAGATAGTCACGTCCCTTGCGGCCGACGGCGAGAATCTTCACCTGCTTGCCCTCGGCCGTCAGCTTACGGACGAGGTTGCGCGCGGTGCGTGCGGAATTGACGTTGAACCCGCCAGCGAGACCGCGATCCCCCGTCACGGAGACGACGAGATGCTTCTGGTCCCGGCCCGTGCCGGCCAGAAGCGCGGGCGCGGCACCTGCCGGCTGGTCCGCCATGGCGGTGGCCAGCGCACGGAGCATGCGCTCCATCCGTTCGGCATAGGGCTGCGCCGCTTCGGCCTGCGCCTGGGCGCGGCGCAGCTTGGACGCCGCGACCATTTTCATGGCGCTGGTGATCTTCTGCGTCGACTTGACGCTGTTGATCCGGTTGCGAAGTGGCTTCAGGCTCGGCATGGGTTCTGTCTTCCGCCGACTTTAGGCCACGTATTCGTCAACGAGCTTCTTGATGAAGGCCGTCAGACTTTCGTCGACGTCCTTCTTGATCTCGCGATTGGTGCGGATCGACTCCAGAATCTCGGGCTTGCTGGTCTTCAGGTCGTTCACATAGTGACGCTCGAAGTCCACGATCTTGTTCACCGGCACGCGGTCCAGAAGGCCACGGACGCCAGCGAAGATCACAACCGCCTGCTCTTCCACCGCGAGCGGGTGGAACTGCGGCTGCTTCAGGAGCTCGGTCAGACGCGCGCCACGGGCCAGCAGCTGCTGGGTGGTGGGGTCGAGGTCGGACGCGAACTGGGCGAAGGCCTGCATTTCGCGATACTGCGCGAGATCCAGCTTAATCTTGCCCGCAACCTGCTTCATTGCCTTGATCTGCGCGGCGGAGCCGACGCGGGAGACGCTGACGCCGACATTCACGGCAGGGCGGATGCCTTTGAAGAAAAGCTCCGTTTCCAGGAAGATCTGGCCGTCGGTGATAGAGATGACGTTCGTCGGAATATAGGCCGAGACGTCACCCGCCTGGGTTTCGATGACGGGAAGCGCCGTCAGGCTGCCCGCGCCCATGGCGTCGGACATCTTGGCTGCGCGTTCCAGCAGGCGGGAATGCAGATAGAAGACGTCGCCCGGGAAAGCTTCGCGGCCCGGCGGACGGCGCAGCAGCAGGGACATCTGGCGATAGGCAACCGCCTGCTTGGACAGATCGTCATAGGCGATCAGCGCATGCATGCCGTTGTCGCGGAAATACTCGCCCATGGCGCAGGCGGTATAGGGTGCCAGGAACTGTAGCGGCGCCGGATCGGACGCGGAAGCGACGACCACGATGGAATATTCCATCGCGCCGTATTCTTCGAGCGTGCGCACGAGCTGGGCGACGGTGGAGCGCTTCTGGCCGATGGCGACGTAGATGCAATAGAGCTTGCGGCTCTCGTCATCACCCGCGTTGACCGTCTTCTGGTTCAGGAAGGTGTCGACGATGACGGCAGTCTTGCCGGTCTGACGGTCACCGATGATCAGCTCGCGCTGACCGCGGCCGATCGGGATCAGCGCGTCGATCGACTTGATGCCGGTCTGCATCGGCTCATGCACCGACTTGCGCGGAATGATGCCGGGGGCCTTCACTTCGGCGAGGCGACGCTCGGTGGTGGCCACCGGCCCCTTGCCGTCGATCGGATTGCCGAGGCCATCGACCACACGGCCCAGAAGGGCCTTGCCGACGGGCACGTTCACGATGTCGCCGGTGCGGACGACGGTATCGCCTTCGCGAATGCCGCTGTCGTCACCGAAAATGACGATGCCGACGCTGTCGGCGGCCAGGTTCAGCGCCATGCCCTTAAGGCCGGCGCCAGGAAATTCGACCAGTTCACCAGCCATGACGTTCTGCAGCCCGAAAACCTGGGCAATGCCGTCACCGACGCTCAGAACCTGACCCGTCTCGGTCACGTTGGCATCGGAGTCGAAGCTGGCAATCTGCTTCTTCAGGATCTCCGAGATCTCTGCCGGGCGGATCTCCATATCAGGCTGCTCCCTTCATGGCGTATTGCAGTCGCTGGAGGCGCGACTTGAGGCTGGTGTCATAGAGGCGGGCGCCGAGTTTGACGACGAGGCCGCCGAGGATCGAGGGATCAACCGTCTGCTCGATATTGACGCGGCCGTAGCCGAGTTCCGTCAAACGTGCACGCAGCTGGGTAGATTGCAGGTCGGTCAGCGGATGGGCCGAGACGACTTCGGCGCGGACGAGGCCGCGCTTCTTGTCGACCAGGGCGGCGAAGGCCGTCACGATCGACCGCAGGAAGAACAGGCGGCGGTTGCTGGAAACCACACCCACGAAATCCTGAACGATGCTGCCGAAACCCTGTGCCAGGAGCACAGCGCGGACAGCTTTCGTCCCTTCCTGAATATCGATCAGGGGATTGGACAGGAAAGCACGGAAATCCGCACTTTCGTCGATCAGCCGGCCCAGCGCGTCCATCTCTTCGATGACGCGATCAAGCCAACCCATCTCCCCTGCATAATCGTAAAGCGCGGTCGCATAGCGTCCCGCGAGGATCTGGTTCGAAGATTGAGTGCCGGCGCCCGAGGCCACTTGTCCTACCCGTCATCTGTTGTCGAGACGCTCTCGTGACGCTTGTCCGAGAAACGGTTCCCGAGACGCCTACGCGTAATGTCGTCGATGGGGCGGAACTATCATAGGGGTTTCAGCGAAGCAACGGAGGTAAGACGCCTTTCCGTCCGGGATCGCCTCATAAGCCCTTTATTTTTCGCATGTCGCGCAGAGGCTTTCAAAGAAAGCTGACTGGATCGACATCGATATCAACGCGAACATTTCGCGAAATCACGACCTCGGCGAGCCAATTTTTGAGAATTGGCTGTATGGCGATGTCTTTTCGCGTGCGCAGCAGCAGGCGTCGGCGGTGCCGCCCGCGCAGCATGGCGAGGGGGGCCGGCGCCGGGCCCAGAACCTCGACGCCCGGCGCATGGGGGGCGCGGCGACCAAGCTCGCTCGCCAGGCGGTCGGTCTCGACCATGTCCTCACCCGAAATGATGAGGGCCGCCAGCCGTCCGAAGGGTGGCCAATGGCCGGGCCGCCGGCCCTCCGCCTCCGCTTCCATGAAGGCTGCGATATCGCCGCTGATCAGCGCCTGAATGACCGGATGCTCGGGCGCATAGCTTTGCAGCATCACGTGGCCCGGCGCCTCCGCACGGCCGGCACGACCGGCGACCTGATGCAGAAGCTGCAAGGTGCGCTCTCCGGCCCGCAGATCGCCGCCCGCAAGACCGAGATCGGCATCGATGACGCCGACCAGCGTGAGATGCGGAAAATGCCAGCCCTTGGCGACGATCTGCGTGCCGATGATGAGATCGACCTTGCGATCGGTGATCTGCTGGGCAGCACGTGCCGCCCCTTCAGGGCCGCCGATCGTGTCGCTGGCCATGACCAGCCGCCGGGCATCGGGAAACAGAAGCTCCACCTCTTCCGTCAGCCGCTCGACGCCAGGCCCCACGGGGGTCAGCGTATCGGTCGCGTCGCAGGCCGGACAGGCATCCGGCATGGTCTCGGCATGGCCGCAATGGTGGCATTGCAGAATGCGGCGCTGGCGATGCTCCACCAGCCAGGCAGTGCAATGCGGACAGGCGAAGCGATGGCCGCAATGGCGGCAGAGCGTCAGCGGCGCATAGCCCCGGCGGTTGAGGAACAGCATCGCCTGCTCGCCGCGCTCCAGCGTATCGGTGATCGCCTGGATCATCGGCGGGGCGATGAAGCGACCGCGTTCTGGCGGAGTCGCGCGCAGGTCGATGGCCGCGACCTCCGGCAGGCTGGCGCCGCCATGACGGGAGGCGAGCGAGAGCTGGCGGTAGCGCCCGGCTTCGACATTGGCCAGCGTCTCCAGGCTGGGCGTCGCGGAGACCAGCGCGATCGGCACGGATTCGATCCGTGCGCGGACCACCGCCATGTCGCGGGCGTGGTAGATGACGCCTTCCTCCTGCTTGAAGGCCGATTCGTGTTCCTCATCGACGATGATGAGGCCGAGATCGGCGAAGGGCAGGAACAAGGCCGAGCGCGCACCGACCACGACCGAGGCGGTGCCGTCCGCCACCGCCCGCCAGGTCCGCCTGCGCGTGGCCGGCGTCAGGTCGGAATGCCAGACTGCCGGCGGCACGCCGAAGCGGCGGGCGAATCGCTCCAGCCACTGCGCCGAAAGGGCGATTTCCGGCAGCAGGATCAGGCTCTGGCGACCGAGGCGGATCGCCTCCGCGACCGCCTCCAGATAGGTTTCCGTCTTGCCGGACCCGGTGACGCCATCGAGCAGCGTCACGGAAAAGGTGCGGTCGGCAACGCTTGCCGCCAACGCATCGGCGGCGGCCCGCTGATCGCCCGACAGGCTTGCGGCACCAAGATGTGCCGGGTCAGGTTGGGCAAAGGCCGGTGCCTTGGCGCCTTCGATGGCCTGTAGCCAGCCGCGCTCGGCCATGCTGCGAATGACGCCGGCACCAACGCCGGCTTCCTGCACCAGATCGGGCAGGCTTTGCGCTTCGCCGTCCCCCAGAATGTCCAGCACGCGGCGGCGCGCGGCTGTCAGCTGCGACCCTTCCGGCTGAGTCTGGCCAAGGCCGAATAACGTGACCGTCCGATCCGGCAAGGGTGCGAGCAGCGGCGCGCGAATCGCCATGGCCAGAACCTCGCCCGGTGCGGACAGCGTATAGCTCGCCACCCAATCGATCAGCCGGCGGAGCGCGGGCGCCAAACGCGGCAGGCCCGGCACGACGGAGGCGGTTTTCAGGCGGGAGAGCGGAAAGGCCGGGTCGGGATCGCTGTCCCAGACGACGCCATGCAGCATGCGGCCATGGACCGGTGCCAGCACGATGGTGCCGGGCTCGGCGCTTTCGCCTTGCGGCAACCGGTAATCGAGCGGGCGGCCCAGCGGCAAGGGCAGCAGCACGGAGACGCGCCGTGCAGGCGCGGGCGCTGTCGCCTCCCCCCATAAATCCAGTTCGGTGCCGTCCATGCTTCGCCCCTCGCACAGCTTGGCCGCCGCCGCTAGAGGTAGAGCGAGACGCGGCAGACGATCGGACAGGCGATGCTGGCAGAAAACATGCGACAGGAATGGCTGCTCTGGCTCGGCTCGGAGCGGCGCGCCGCCGCATTGACGCTGGAGACCTATGGGCGTGATTTGGCCGGCTTTCTGGGCTTTCTGACCCGCCATCTGGGCGGCGAGCCTGATCTCGCGGCACTCGGCCAGCTGACGGGCGCGGATTTCCGCGCCTGGCTGGCGGAGGAGGCGTCCGAGTCCCGTGGCAATGCCACCCGCGCCAAGAAGCTTTCTGCCGTGCGGTCCTTCCTGCGCTATGTCGAGCGGGAGAAGGGCATCGCCAATGCCGCGATCGGGCTGGTGGCGACGCCCCGCGCCAAGAAACCGCTGCCCCGCGCCTTGACGGTCGTGGATGCGCAGACCGTCGCCCGTGAGATCGCCGAGATTTCGGACAATGCTGCGATCCAGGCGCGGGATACTGCGCTGTTCACGCTTCTCTATGGCTGTGGCTTGCGTATCTCGGAAGCGCTTGGCCTCAACCGGTCGGACGCGCCGCTGCCGGGATCGGACGCGCCGCTGCGCGTCACCGGCAAGGGCGGCAAGACCCGCATCGTGCCGGTGCTGGCGATCGCGCGGGACATGACCCAGCGCTGGCTGCGCCTGCATTGGCAGGCAGAGCCCGATGCGCCGCTGTTTCTGGGGGCGCGCGGCAAGCGGCTGGACCCGGCCATCGCCCAAAAGGCGCTCAGGGACTTCCGGCGGCTGAACGGATTGCCGGAACATGCCACACCGCATGCGCTGCGGCATTCCTTCGCCACCCATCTTCTGGCCCAGGGCGCCGATCTGCGCGCCATTCAGGAGTTGCTGGGCCATGCCAGCCTCTCCACCACCCAGCGCTATACCGCCGTCGATACCGCGCAGCTGATGGCGACCTGGCGGCGCGCCCATCCCCGCGCCTGATCGGCACCGTCACTTGACAGCATCCCGCCCCTTGGCTTCTCAAACGGCACCATGACCATTCAGATCATCGACGCCGATTGTCTCGTTCCTGCCGAAGCCCGCGGTGCGACCGTCGCACTCGGCAATTTCGACGGGGTTCATCTGGGCCATGCGAGCGTCGTGCAGACGGCCCATGCCGCCCGCCCTGGCGCGCCCCTTGGCGTAGTGACATTCGAGCCGCATCCGCGCGAATTCTTTCGGCCCGGCGACGCGCCCTTCCGCCTCACGCTGCTGACGGAAAAGGCGGCCGCCCTTGAGGCGCTCCATGTGCAGTATCTGTTCGTGCAGCGCTTCGACCATAACTTCAGCCAGCAGCCGGCCGAGCATTTCGTGAACCGCATCCTGCATGAGCGGATCGGCGCCAGCCATCTGGTCTGCGGGCCGGATTTCGCCTTCGGCCATCGCCGCGGCGGCAATGTGCCTTACCTGGCTGCCCGCGCGGAGAGCTTAGGCATCGGCCTGTCGCCGGCGCAGATTTTGAGCGACGCGGAGGGACCGATTTCCTCCACCCGCATCCGCCGCCTGCTGCAGGACGGCTATCCCGAACGGGCGAATGCGCTGCTCGGCCGCGCCTGGGCGATCCGCGCCGAGGTTGCCCATGGCGAAAAGCGCGGCCGAACCATCGGCTTCCCGACCGCCAACCTGCCGCTCGGCCGGCATCTGGAGCCGGCACGCGGCGTCTATGCCGTGACCGTCAGCCTGCCGAATGGTGAAACGCGGCGCGGCGTCGCCAATATCGGCCTGCGCCCGACGGTGGCCGAGACGGTGGAAAGCCGGCTTGAGGTCAATATCTTTGACTTCGACGGCGATCTGTACGGGCAGGAGATTGGCGTGTCCTTGCACAGTTTTTTACGCGCCGAGCAGAAATTCCCGAGCTTCGACGCGCTGCGCCAGCAGATTCTGACGGACGCCGCCAATGCCGCCAGCCTGCTCGGCGGACTTGGTCTGTAACAATCCTCCTTAGTTCGGCCACGCCACCGTCACGATAGGACTGCAAGCCGGGCCGACCCTCCGTTTCAGATAAACGGAGGGTTTGTCATGTCCAAATCTACACTGATTCGGCTGGGGGCCGGCGCCCTGATCGCGCTGGCTTTGGGCGGCTGCTACTACCCATATGGCCCCGGCGGCTATTACGGCGGCGGATGGGGCGGCGGCTATGGCGGACCGCATTACGGGTATTATCGCTGAGTGAGGAAACGTCGCCCCCGGACTTGTTCGGGGGCGCCTAGCCCGGGGGCCTACCCATTCGAGCACCATTACAGCGTCTGGGCGCCACAACGGGTAGATGCCCGGCATGAAGCCGGACAAGACAGTTATCTTGGCTTTACCGAAACACCGGCTCGTCGAAGGCGCGCAGCTTGCGGGAATGCAGCGAATGCAACTGGCCGCGCAGCAGGTCGATGGTCTGCAGGCCGATCGCCAGATGCTCGCCGACCGCGCGCTGATAGAAGGCCGTCGCGGCCCCCGGCAGCTTGATCTCGCCATGCAGCGGCTTGTCCGAGACGCAAAGAAGCGTGCCATAGGGTACGCGCAGCCGGTAGCCCTGTGCCGCCAACGTGCCGCTTTCCATATCGACCGCGATGGCACGGCTGAGATTGATGCGCCGCCGCTCCTGGCTCCAGCGGAGTTCCCAGTTGCGGTCGTCATAGGTGACGACCGTGCCGGTGCGGAGACGACGCTTGAGCGCCTCGCCCCGATCCCCGGTCACGCGCGCGGCCGCTTCCTGTAGCGCCAGCTGCACTTCCGCCAGAGCCGGCACCGGCACCTCCGGCGGCAGCAGCTCGTCCAGAATCTTGTCCCGCCGCAGATAGCCATGGGCGAGGACATAGTCGCCGATCACCTGGCTTTGCCGTAGACCGCCGCAATGGCCGATCATCAGCCAGCAATTGGGCCGCAGCACCGCCAGATGATCGGTGATGTTCTTCGCGTTGGACGGACCGACACCGATATTGACGATGGTGGTGCCGCCCTCCCCGTCCAGCCGCGTCAGGCTGTAAGCCGGCATCTGGAAGCTTTGCCAGGGCGCACGGGCGACAATGGCGTCAGCCTCCTCAACCGGCGTTTCACGTGTGACGACGGCGCCACCCGGCAGATAGAGCGCGGCATAGGGCGAACCCGGCCGCTGCAGCTCCTCCAGCCCATGGCGCACGAACCCGTCGACATAGCGCTGGTAATTGGTCAGCAGAATCCAGGGCTGAATATTGCGCCAGTGGCTACCCGTGTAGTGCTGCAAGCGCTTGAGCGAAAAATCCGTGCGCACGGCGTCGAACAGCGCGAGCGGGCGCGGCTTGTCGGGGTCGAAAATCCACAGACCGTCGGCCACCTCATCCCCTACCGTGGATAGACGCGGCGTCGGGAAGATGCGAGCCAGTTCCGCCACCTGGACGGTGCCGTGGGAGAACTCGTCCCCGCCTTCGGTCACGTAAGGATAGGGAATTTCGAGGTCGCTGACGCTGACCGAGAGGCTGGCACCGAATTCCGCCACCAGCGGTTCCAGCTGCTCCAGCAGATAGGGCCGGAAGAAAGCCGGCTGGGTCACGGTCGTGGAATAGACGCCCGGAACCTGCAATTTGGCCCAGGCACGGCTTGTATAGGGAAGCGCTCCGGTCGGGCGCCAGGTGATATCCAGCCGGGGATAGCGGAAATGGCGCCGTTCGGCGGCCGTCGGGGCGACACCGGTTTTGACGTAGCGCGCCAAGGCCTCCCGCAAGGTGAAGCAGGCGTGGTCATAGGCGAATTCCAAACGGGCGACGGCCTGTTCCGGCGTCAGCTCCTGCATCGAGGTAAAATCATCCATCACATCAGCCTCCCTCGAACGGATCTCATCACCACGCGTTAGCGGGTCTCGCGGCAGCGTGCCACCCTGCGGACATGAAGGCTGCCAACGACAAGCTGCGAAATCGAACCAGAAAGACACATCGACGCGCGTGCCGGGGCGTGGTCTGGTCCGATCACTTGACGCAAAAGGGTTTAGAATGAGCTACTTGAGTAACCTCGGTCGGGCTGGCTTCTGGCCGCTCGCTGCCTTCGGCCTTCTGGCCCTGACGGGCTGCGCGACCCATGTGCAAAACACGGCCAATTACGCGGCACCGACCGGCTATCCCGCTGTGATCGAAAAGCGGCCCGATATCGTGCTGGTCTATCCCTTCACGGTCGACCCGGCCCAGGTGCAGCTCGCGTCGGGCGTGCTGGCCAAGCTCCAGTCCAAGGGACAGAACCCCGACGCCAAACGGGCGGAGATCGCCCAGTCTGTCACCGCGACCATTACCCAGACCCTGGTCGAGGATGTCACCAAAATGGGCCTGCCCAGCCGCGCTGCCTATCCGGGCGAGGCCGCGCCCCCAGGCGCCATCCTGATTCATGGCCAGATCACGAAGATCAATGCCGGCAATGCCGCGCGCCGCACGATGATCGGCTTTGGCGCCGGTGCCAGTCAGGTCGAGGCCGATGTCAGCGTCCTGCGCGCGCTGCCGGGCGGCATGGTGCGGCCGCTGGAAAGCTACCATGCGGACGCCACCAGCGGACGCACGCCGGGCTTGGCTTTGGGTGCGGCAGGCGCCGCCAGCCATGTCGGCCTTGCCGTGGCAGGCATGGCCGCCGGCACCGTGCAACGGTCGCGCACTGGGCTGGAGCCGGAAGCCGCCAATCTCGGCGACAAGGTGGCATCGAATATCAAGCAATTCTTCGCCTCCGAAGGATGGATTGCGCCGCAGTGACGCCATCTGCGGACAGGTTTCGATTTCAGGATGCGAGTTGCCGATGATTGACTGGTTCGAGTTTGTGACGCGGATCAAGCCGGGATTGGAGCTTTCCATCGGTCTGGTGATCGCCGTCGCGGTCACCGTCCATGTCCTGCTCACGAAAAAGGACACGGCTTCGGCCACCGCCTGGATCGGCCTCGCCTGGCTGGCACCGTTTTTCGGCGGTGCCACCTATTTCGTGCTCGGAATCAATCGCGTGCGGCGCCGGGCGATCCGGCTTCGCGCGCCATCAGCGGCACGCACCCGCCGTCACCGCAAAGGTGGCGATGCGGCGGACGCGGATCACCGGCTGGCGCCGCTGCAACTCGGCATCAGCCGCATCACCGGCCGGCCGATCGAGACCGGCAACCGGATCGACATCTTGAACAACGGCGACGGGGCCTATCCGGCCATGCTGGAGGCGATCGCCCGCGCCGAACACAGCATCGGCCTTTCTTCCTATATCTTCCGCGCGGACAAGATCGGGCATCGTTTCATCGCAGCCCTGGCGGAAGCGCAGAAACGTGGCGTGACGGTGCGCGTCATCGTCGACGGCATCGGCAGCGGCTGGCTGCTGTCGCCGGCCTATCGGGCTCTGCGGCAGGCCGGCCTTCCCGCCGGGCGCTTCATGCATTCCGCCCTGCCCTGGCGGATGTCCTTCCTCAATCTCCGCTCGCATAAAAAGATTCTGGTCGTCGACGGGCGCATCGGTTTCACGGGCGGGGTCAATGTCGCCGACCAGAACCTGCTGGCAAACAATCCGCCGGAGCCGATTCAGGACACGCATTTCCGTATCGAAGGGCCGATCGTCGCCCAACTGACCTATGCCTTCATCCGCGACTGGGCTTTCGTCGCGCAGGAAGAATTGGAGGGCGAGGCCTGGTATCCGGAACTGCGCGCCCATGGCCATTCCATCGCCCGCGTGGTGACGGCAGGGCCGGACGAGGATCTGGAAAAGATCGAGCAGACGATCTTGCAGGCGATTGCCTGTTCCCGCACCAGCATCCAGGTGATGACACCGTATTTCCTGCCCGATCAGCGCGTCATCACCGCGCTGGGGCTGGCCGCCCAGCGCGGAGTCGCGGTCGATATCGTCATTCCGTCGAAGAATGTGCATCGCACGATGGATTGGGCGACGCAGGCCAATGTCGGGCCGCTGCTGGAAGCCGGCGTGCGCATCTGGCGCTGCCCACCGCCCTTCCGCCATTCCAAACTGATGGTGATCGAGGGCGAATGGTCGCTGATCGGCAGCAGTAACTGGGACATGCGCAGCTTCCGTCTGAATTTCGAGCTGAGCATCGAGTCCTATGACAAGGCGCTCGCTGCCAGCCTGGGCCAGATTGTGGCCGAAAACCACAGCCTGCCGCTGACCCTGGAAGAGCTGAATGCCCGGCCCTTCCCGATCCGCATGCGGGATGCGGCGGCCAGGTTGCTGCTGCCCTATCTGTAAGGCGCTAGGGTTTCGAACATAAAAAAAGGCCGGCCCCGCAAGGGACCGGCCTTTTTTATTCGATAGGTCTTGTGCCGATCAGGCGGCGCGACGCGTGAAGGCGGTCGGCACTTCGGCAATCGCGTGATCGACCAGCGCCGCATCCTGCTCGGCGGACAATCCGCTTCGCAGCGCGGCGGATGTCGCGGCAATCGCGACCTCGATCGCGGTGTTGCGGACTTCGGCCACCGCAGAGGCCTGGGCGGCTGCGATCCGCTCATGCACCATGCGCTCACGCGCTTTCGCACGCTGTTCGGCTTCGGCCTTGAGCTCAGCCGCCGTGCGGGCGGCCTCGGCCTTGGCGCGTTCGAGAATTTCCCTCGCTTCAGCGATGGCTTCCGCCCGCTTGACGCGGGCATCGGCCAGCATCGCTTCCGCTTCAACCTTGAGGCGCGACGCTTCGTCAAGCGACTGGCGAACGGTTACCGCTCGCTGGTCGAGCGCACCCATGACAGGCGTCAGAATCTTGCGGCCGAAGAGGACAGCGAAGATGACGACGGCAATGAAGACCCAGAAAGTCCCGTGGGACCAAGGGGCCGTCATCAGGGATTCGTATTCCATCCTGCGGATTCCTGGTTAGGCGAGGCCGCGCGCGGCGAGCGCATCCTGAATGCCCTGGTGGAGCTTGGTCTCGTCCAGAGCCTGACCCGTGAGCCGCGTCATGAGCAGGCCCGCCGTCTCGGCGGCGATCGGGCGGATCGCCGTAAGTGCCTGGGTGCGGGCCGCCGCAATCTCAGCCTCAGCCTTTTCCAGCTGCGCGTCGAGCTTGGCGGACAGCTCTGCCGCCTGCTGCGCCGCCGCGGCTTTCGCCGCTTCGGTCGCGCGGGCGACTTCGGCATTGGCTTCGTCACGGGCGGATTTGATCGCCGCGTGCAATTCGGCCACTGCGGCGTCCGCCTCCACCTTCGCGGCATGCGCCGCGTCCAGATCGCGCTGAATGCGCTGGCTGCGGTCCGCGAGAACCGCGCCCACGCCAGGAAGCGCCCAGCGCGACAGGATCAGGTAGAGGACGACCAGGATGATAACCAGCCACACCACCTGACTGCCGTTCAGCGGATTGCTGAAATCCATCTGGGGCATGTTCGACCCCGCGTGAGCGACACCCGCCTGGGCCAGAAGCCCAAGCGCTACTCCGCCGGTCAGTGAAGTCGTGGTGAATAGGCGGTTCATGGTCGGTTTCGGCGTCCGTCTATCAGGTGAAGAGGATGACGAGAGCGATAACCAGCGCATAGAGCGCCACCGCTTCCGTCAGCGCGAAGCCAAGGAGAACGTCGCGGAACATGCGGTCACGCGCGGCCGGGTTGCGGCCAACGGCGGAGACGAAGCTACCGAACAGATTGCCGATACCCACGCCAGCGCCTGCAACGCCGATGGTGGCCAGACCGGCGCCGATGTCCTTCGCGAGCAGCGGAGCAGAGATATCCATAATCCGTTATCCTTTCAGGATTTTAGTTCAGTGCATATGCACGGCGTCGTGCAGATACAAACAGGTGAGGATGGCGAACACATAGGCCTGCAGGCAAGCGACCAGCAGTTCCAGGCCCATGAGTGCGATGTTCAGCCCGAGCGGGATGATGGAGGCGACGACGCCGAACACGCCAAGGCTCGCCGTCAGCAGGATCATGAAGCCCGCAAACACTTCCAGCATCACATGGCCGGCCGTCATATTCGCGAAAAGTCGAACGGACAGCGACACGGGACGAGAGAGATAGGAGATGATCTCGATCGGCACCAGCATGGGCAGCATCCAGCCCGGCACGCCGGCCGGCACGAAGAACTTCAGAAACTTGAAGCCGTGGATGTAAAAGCCGACCGCGGTCGAGAACAGGAAAACGAACAGCGCCATGGCAAGCGTCACGACGATGCCGCTCGTAAAGGCGAAGAAATAGGGAAACAGCCCGAGCAGATTGCCGAGCAGAATGAAGATGAACAGCGTGAAGACGAGCGGAAAGAATTTCCGCCCCTCCTCGCCGATCGTATCGACGCACATCCCGTGGACGAACTCATAGAGCGTCTCAACCAGGGACTGCATGCGGCCGGGCACCAGCGCGCGGGTGCGCAGCGCGAGGCCAAAGGCCACGACGATGAGGCCGACCGAGAGCAGCATCATCTCGTTCGAATTGGTGAAATTGACAGCGTGGCCGATCGGCCCAAGGCCGCTCGTCAGCCGGAATTGGCCAAGCGCATCAATCGAAGGACCAGCCATGAACGTTTCCCAGTAGCCAGACTAGCTGTTGCTTCCCGGACCCATGGCCCGAAAAACGTTACGTAACCCCGCCGCCGCGCCGACAGGCACGAAAGCGATCATAATCCACGGCCGCGTGTGGAAAAGCCGGTCGAGACCCCAACCGATCACCACAGCGATAACGAGCGCCGCGACCATCTCGACCCCGAGACGCATGGCGATGCGGATCGCGTTGCTGTCGGCCACTTTTTCGGACGGACCCTTGCGGACCGGTCGATCAAGCCCCGCGCTGTCACGCGCTTTCGCCAGACGGGCCTCGAAAGACTCTCTTTCGTGGTCGCCACTCATTATCTGCCCCCAAACCGTCAACGGGCCTGTGCAAACGCTTGCCAGCCCAGGGCACCCGTCTGCTACCGACGCCCCCCTTTGGTGTCAAGAAAGCAACGGCCCATTAACGCGTGTTCTTTTTATTCTTTTGCGACAGTGGCCCCAAACCAACTGCGCAAATGTTCGTATACCCTCAACCGCCTCGATAGGTCGAATAGCCGAAAGGCGAGAGGATGAGCGGAATATGATAGTGGCCACCGGCCGGCTGTGTCCGGAACCGGAGCGCGATGCTGTCATAAAAACTTTCCCGCCCGCGCGCTGCCTGATAGTCGCCGGCCGCGAAGACCAGTTCATAGAGGCCGGGCGACAGGACGGTCTGCGGGTCCAGGGCCCAGCGGCCGCCGGCATCCGTCTGGGCCGCAGCCAGCGGGGACCGAACCTCATCGGCCTCGATACGGGAGAAGGTGAAGGCAAGCCCCACGCCCGCCGTCCCGACCGCCGTGTCGAGAACATGGAGACTGAGCGTGAGCGCCGACGCTTTCGCTCCGTCGGCCTCCCCGTCCGCGATCAGCCCGTCGAGGCGGAAGCCTGCGATCTGGACCACCTCAGCCAGCGCCCTCTCCCGCTCGACCGCCAGAGGCTGCTCGATCCTTTGCTGAATGGCCGCCAGAATGGCCCTACGGTCGCGCTGACCGCGCACGGCGATGATGAAGGGGAAGTCGAAACGGTCCAGATATGCCTGATTGAGCTGCGCGAAACTCTCCTCCTCCGGGCCCGTCATGCTGTCCAGGCCGAGTCCGGCCTGTTCCGACTTGGAATGCGCGGTGACCTCCCCTCGCTTGGCGGCTTGCCCGCCCAGTACGGGATGCGCCCGCAGGAGAGCGAGTTTGCGCGCCGGCTCGGCCTGAGCCAGGGCATCAGCCATGGCGGCGAGCAATTGCGCTTTGGACGCGAAAGGGCGCAGGCCGACGACGGCGGCCGGAATCCAGGGCGTCTTTTCGAAGACGCCCGCGAAACGATCGCAAAATCCGGCGTCTGACAGCCGATTGACCTCGGCTATCTGTAATCTTGCCCCCGGAGACGGCTGCGTCATTTGCGCTCTTTCAATACTTTTGTCTTGTAGACCGGCCGGTCTTTAAATTTGGGCTCGAACCGATGCAATCGCAGAAGCCCCATAGGTCTGACCATTGACACTACAAAAGCCCGTGTTCACATAGGCGGGCGAGCACCTGCACGGTGCGAGTGTGCCGCGGACCAAGCCGCGACACCACAATAACGATGAACGGACGCCTGGGGCCAACTTCAGGCGATCATGTTTGGGGAGCCTTCCATGAGTGAAGAACAGGACCGCCCCGCGGTCTCGTCCACCGATACGTCATCGCCTTCGACGGCCGCCCTTCGGCGCCGCGGCCTGTTGACCGGTGCGACCGCCGGTGCAGCCGCCACGATGCTGGCCGGCCTCGCGACCCAGGCGCGCGCTGCGGAAACAGCCTTCCCGGATCATCCGCGCTGGAAATTCGTCTTCATCAACCATGTGACGACGAACCCGTTCTTCGTTCCGACCCAGTACGGCATCGCCGATGCCTGCAAGCTGCTTGGCTGCAGCTACCAGTGGACGGGTTCGGAAACGAGCGACGCCGGCCAGATGGTCAATGCCTTCAATGCCGCGATTGCGAGCAAGGCCGATGCGATCGCGACCTGCCTCGTCGATCCGAAGGCTTTCAACGACCCGACCGAGCGTGCGCTTGCCGCCGGTATTCCGGTTTTTGCCTATAATGCCGATGCCCCTCCCGGTTCGGACAATAAGCGCCTCGCCTATATCGGCCAGGATCTCTACAAGGCCGGCTATGCCCTGGGCGAAAAGATCGCGAGCCTCGTCGATGGCGGCAAGGTCGCACTCTTCATCGCGACACCGGGCCAGCTCAACATTCAGCCTCGTTTCGATGGCGCAAAAGACGCGATCTCGAAGTCCGGCAAGTCGATCACGGTCGATGAAATCGCGACCGGCCCGACGCTGAACGAAGAAATCGGCAAGGTGCAGGCCTATTACCTCGGCCATCAGGACGTAAAGGGCCTCTTCGCGGTCGACGGCGGGTCCACCCAGGGCGTTGCCATGGCGATCAAGCTCTACAACCTGGCCAAGAAGGGCGTGCATGGCGGCGGTTTCGACCTCCTGCCCAAGACGCTCGAGCTGATCAACGAAGGTTTCGGTGACTTCACCATCGACCAGCAGCCCTACCTCCAGGGTTTCTATACCGTGCTGGAAGCCTTTCTGTTCAAGGCCTCCGGCGGTCTTGTCGGGCCGGCCGATATCAATACCGGCCTGAAATTCGTGACGAAGGAAAGCGTGGGTCCGTATCTGGCGACCAAGACCCGCTACGAAGGCAATTCCGGCGCACCTCAAATCGTCCCGTCCCACGGCCCGATCGGTTAACGCGGCGGCGGATCACCTGGCGGGCGCCCGCAACGGCGCCCGCCATCATTCCGTATGCCCCTGATAGTGACTGGAACTTCAGTGAGCGCACATACTCATAAGCCTGCGCAGACCGAGCTGGGCACCAAACCGCGCCCCCATATCGGCAAGCGTGGCCTGCACGGCTTTCTTCGTGTCCGCGAAGCCAGTATTCTGGTCGTCGCGATTCTGCTTATCATTTACTTCGAGAGTACGAACGTCAACTTCCTGACGGACGCCAATCTGCAGACGCTGTCGCAGTTCATTTCGCCATGGGTCGTTATCGCCTGCGGTGAAATCATGCTGCTGATCTGCGGTGAAATCGATCTCTCGGCCGGCATGGTCTTCGCGCTCGCGCCCTTCATCATGTATTTCGCCCATGATGCCGGCCTGCCGCTGATCATTGCCTTCATCCTGGCCATCATCGGTTGCGGTGCCATCGGCTTTTTCAACGGTTTCGTGTCCGTCAAGCTGCGTGTGCCGTCCTTCGTGGTGACGCTGGGGACCATGTTCCTGATCAACGGCTTTACGCTGACGATCTCCCGTGGGTTTCCGGTCGATACACCCAATGACGGCATCTTTTCCTTCCTGATGGGTGGCGGCTACGCCGAAATCACCTGGGCCGTGATCCTTGTGCTGTTCATGCATGGCATGCTGCGCAATACGCGCTGGGGCCTGCATACCATTGCGGTCGGCGGCAACCTGCTGGGCTCGGCCGAATCCGGCATCAATGTCACCAAGATCAAGATCGGCAATTTCGTCATTACCGGTGCGCTGGCAGGTCTGGCCGGCATCCTGGAAGCCTCGCGCATCGGCTCGACCGATCCGTTGGCCGGCGGGTCCAACATGATGTTCATGGCCGTGGCGGCAGCCGTCATCGGCGGCACGTCCCTCATGGGCGGGTCCGGCACGATCATCGGCGGCCTGTTCGGCGGCCTGATGCTGGGCGTGCTGCAGGATGGCTTCACCATCAACGGCATCAACGCCTTCACCTTCGACATGATCATCGGGGCCGCGATCCTGATCGCGATGGTCTTCAACATCCACTTCGCGCGCCTGCGCAATATGGGGAAGCTGAAATGAGCCAGTCCCAATACGTGCAAAGCAGCGCAGTGCCGCCGCAAGTGGCCGGCGGCCAGGAAGCGCTCCGCGCCCGCGATATCGTCAAGCGTTTCGGCGCGGTGACGGCCTTGAACGGCGTCTCGCTCCGTCTGCAAAAAGGCGAGATGCTGGGCATTCTGGGCGATAACGGCGCCGGCAAATCGACGCTGATCAAGATCCTGACCGGCTTCCAGGCGCCAACAAGCGGCCAGCTCACCATCAACGGTGAAGACGTTGCGCTGAAATCCGTCGATCATGCCCGTGAACTCGGCATCGAATGCGTCTATCAGGATCTGGCGCTGGTGCCGGGCCTGTCGATCTACCACAATATGTTTCTGAACCGCGAGCCGCTGCGGGCCGGTCCTTTCCGCCTGCTCGACAATGCCCAAATGAAAAGGCGGGCGGCCGAGGCGCTGGAAGATATCGGCGTCAATATTCCCGACGTGAATGAGGAAGTGGCGCGGCTGTCGGGTGGTCAGCGTCAGGCGGTGGCGATTGCCCGCGCGGTCTATTCCAAGGCCAAGATCCTTCTGCTGGACGAACCGCTGGCGGCCATGGGCGCCCGCGAATCCGGCCTCATCCTGGACCTCATCGACCGGCTGAAGAAGCGGGCCGATCTGTCGCTGATCATGATCGCGCATAACTATGCGCAGACCCTGGAGGTCGCCGACCGCATCATGATGTTCCAGCATGGCGAGGTCACTTTCGAGCGCGCCTCGGCCGAGACCTCGGTGCCGGAACTGCTCGATGTCGTGCGGCAGAACTACAAGGTGGTGCGCGGCGGGGCGTAGTCGGCCCGGCCTTACGGATAGCTCTTGTTTTCATTGAACACTGTCATGCCCGCGTCAGGCGCGGGCATGACAGTGGGGGAAGGCGTCCGCCTAGGAGCGCGGTCCAGCGCCGTTACCGGGAATGCAACCCAGGCCCGGAGGGGCGGCAAGTTACAGGACTGCCTTTGTCCTGTATAAAGGCTGCGACATAGACAGAAGCAGGCCCAGGCGCATGTTCATCGAAACCGAAGGCACCCCGAATCCCGCGACGCTGAAGTTCCTGCCCGGGCGTGAAGTCATGGGCAATGCGACAGCCGATTTCGCCTCCAGCGAAAGCGCTGGCCGCAGCCCGCTGGCGAGCGCGCTGTTTGACCTTCCCGGCGTGTCCCGGGTGTTCCTGGGCAATGACTTCATCACCGTCACCAAGTCCGAGGACGAAGCCTGGGGCGATCTGAAGCCGCAGGTTCTGGGTACGCTGATGGAGCATTTCGTTGCCGGCCGCCCGATCATCGAATCCGCCGGCGAGGCGATCGCCGAGGAAGACGTGTCCCCCGAGGACCAGGAAATCGTCGATCAGATCAAGGAATTGCTGGATACGCGGGTGCGCCCGGCGGTGGCCAGCGACGGTGGCGATATCGTCTTCCATGGGTATCGCGACGGCGTCGTGAAGCTGCATATGCAGGGTGCTTGCAGCGGCTGCCCCTCCTCGCGCGCCACGCTCAAGCACGGGATCGAAAATATGCTGCGGCATTACGTGCCGGAAGTCGTCGCGGTCGAGCAGGTCGAATTCTGAGACTTTCAGCCCCGGCTGACAAAAAAGGGCGTCCCAAGCGGGACGCCCTTTTTGTTTGCGGCTGAGATATCGGCCCTATTGAAGGGCAAGCCTGTCACAGCCTGATGGGGTGATCGGATGGACATGGGTATGGCCCTTGTCGCTCACGACAATGCGGCAATCCTCAGCCTTGGCGATTTTCGGCGCTGGAACCGGTGGCTTGTCATAAAGCGTCATAGTGATGAGATCGCCGACATGGACGGCCGCAACCGGCTGGCCCAGCGGCCCGATGATGCGCTTGAAGTTGGGAATGGGCGTGCGATCCGCCTGACCGACACGGCCGATCATGACCCAGACCCGGCCGCCGCTCTGAAGCTGTTTGGCAGCCCGGAAGACGTCATTCGTCCAGTCGTTTTCGGCGATGACATCGCCCTTTCGGCTCAGGAAGAAGTTCATCATATAGACGGGCAGGTCATCGGACGCGAGGATAAGGTCGCCCGGCTTCATGTCCTTTTTCAGCTCGGTCGCGGCCAGATCCCAGCGCGGCTTGGTCTCGACATGGTAATAAGGCACCAGATTGACGGTCGCGAGCAGCACGATGGCGGCTACAGCGCCGTTCTGCCAACGGCGCGGCAACTGGTTGACGCCGAGCCCCACGAACAGAAGAAAGGGGACCGAGCTCCAGATCAGGTAGCGCGGCATCCAGAGCGGCTTGACGATCGAAATCGCCAAAATCAGCAGCGGCGGAATCATGGCCAGCACGATCAAGGCGGGAAGAAGGGCCTGACCCGAGCCTGCCCGTGCGGGCTCCGCCACACGGCGGCGACCCAGGTAAAGGAAGCCTAGGATCGCGAGTGCCAGAACCAGCATGCCGAAACCTGGCACGGCCGCCGGGAAGACATGAAAGCTCACCAGCCGCGTGGTGCGCCACATATAAAGCGATCCCAAGACGGACCAGAAGCTGTGAGCCGTGATCTGCGGAACCCAATTGGTCGCATTCGTCATCTTGCCATGGGTGAAAATGTCCATGGCGCCGAACCAGGGCAGTGTCCCGGCCAGAATAACGGCCTGGGCGATCAGCCAGCGCATCAGAAAACGGCGCCGGTCCATCTGCTTGTCCCGCAGCAGGATGACGGCAGCCCCGACATTGGCCGATATCAGCCAGAAAAATGCGGTGCTGAGAACATTCAATGCGCCGAGCGTGCCAAGGGTATAGATGACCCAAGGCGCCAGTTTTGCGCCGGGCTGATTGAGCGGCAGGCTCGCGCGGCGCGGGTCACGCGCCAATTGCACGAAGCCCAGCAAGCCGATCGCCATCATCAGGATGACAAAGGTATAGGACCGCGCTTCCTGGCCGTATTGAACCTGAAGCGGCGACAGCGCCAAAAGCAGACCGGCAACGAGACCGGCTCTCCAGCCACCGAGCGCACGCCCGACCAGGAACAGTACACCGCAGCTGAGGGCGCCGAACAGGGCCGAGGGCAGGCGCAGGACGAATTCCGTCGTGCCGTAATGACCGAAAGCCGCGGCCAGCGCAAAATAGGAAGGCAGATGGTGATTGGACAGGGAATCGACCACCATCTGCCAGAAGGGCAGGTTCGACCGGTTCACGGTCGTCACCTCGTCCAGCCAGAACGGCATGTTGTCGATGCCATAGAAGCGGGCGACGAAGCCGACCAGGCTGACAGCCAGGAACAGCGCGATGGCGAGCCTGGCCCGCGACTGGGCGGCCAGCCAAGCGGACGCTCGGGTGCGCAGGGTCACAACCGGCTGATCAGAACGGGGCGATACGGCAGACATGGTCTCTCCGCAGCAATCGTAGTGGAACTGTCATAGAGCGCGCCGATAGCGGCGGTTTTGGGGCATCCCGTCACGCGATTATTAAGAAACGAAACGGCCCCACCCGCGCGCCTCAGGCCCGTCCGTTAAGATCACCCAGGAACCGGTCCCGCCAGACGGTGAGGCTGTTGCGGCGCAGAACGGCCATCATCTCGGCATGCCGTTCCCGGCGTTCGGCGAGCGGCATGGACAAAGCGCGTTCCAAGGCCGCCGCGATCTCATCCGGATCATGCGGATTGACCAACAAAGCGGCCTTCAGCTCACAGGCGGCACCCGCGAATTGCGACAAAACCAGCACGCCGGGATCGATCGGGTTTTGGGCGGCCACGAATTCCTTGGCGACGAGGTTCATACCGTCGCGCATGGGCGTGACGAGGCCGATATCGGCCCGCGCATACATGGGCATCAGCATCTGCCGCGCGAAGCCTTTGTTCAGATAGCGCAGCGGCGTCCAGTCCAGCTCGGCGAAGCGGCCGTTGATGCGCCCGGCCTCGCGCTCGAGCTCAAGCCGGATTTCGCGGTAGCCCTCCACATCGCTGCGGGAGGGCGGCGCGATCTGTAGGAAGGTGACGTCGCCACGGCGGGTTTCATTCTGTTCCAGGAAGCGTTCATAGGCCTGGAAGCGTTCATTGAGGCCTTTGGAATAATCCAGCCGGTCGACGCTGATGATAAGCTTGCTGTCGCCGATGGAGCGATGCAGGCGCGCCATCTGCGGGCAATCCGCCGGCGGCTCGGCCTGTTCGCGGATCTCCTCGGTCTGGACGCCGATGGGATAAACACCAGTGCGCACGACGCGGCCGAAGGCCATGAGTGCGCGGCCGGGCAAAAGATGGCCATCGGCCTCGCGCAGCACGTAATCCTCGAAGGCGCGGCGGTCGGACTCGGTCTGAAAGCCGATCAGGTCATATTGGCAGAGCGCGCGGGCCAGATCGGCATGGACCGGAATGGTCATGAAGACGGCGGCGGCCGGAAAAGGCGTGTGCAGGAAAATGCCCAGGCGGTTGATGACGCCCTTCTCCCGCAGCGCGGCGGCGAGGCCGAGCAGGTGGTAGTCATGCGCCCAGACCACGTCCTGGGGTGCCAACGCGTCGGCCACGGCAGACGCGAACAATTCGTTCACGCGGCGGTAGCCGGCATAGTCGCTGCGCGAGAAGCGGGCGAGCGCGGAGCGGTAATGCAAGACCGGCCAGAGCGCCGAATTCGCAAAGCCGCGATAATATTCGTCGTAATCGGCCTTGGCGAAATCGACCGTTTGGAGCCGGATTTTGCCCTTCTGCTTCTCCGGCAGGATGCGGCTGCCGGCGTCCGAAATCTCGCCGCTCCAGCCGATCCAGAGCCCGCCCATATTCTGCAGGGCGTCCAGCACGCCGGCAGCAAGACCACCGGCCGTGGGCTGACCTTCCTCGATCGGGGCGACGCGGTTGGACACCACGATAAGCCGTCCGGCATCGGCGGTGGCGAGCGACCCGGCTGCGGCATCGCGCAGCTCGGTCAGGGCCCGGCCGAAAATTGTCTCATCCATCGCCATCAATTCCTTGGATCAAGCGGTCGGATCGGAGAAAGGGCAGTCAGGTTCAGGCGGCGCGCGGCATGGGGATGACGTTCTGCCGCGCCAGCAGATCGCGGTAAGGACCGGCACGGTTGGCGAGTTCCGTCGGCGAGCCGTCATCCACCACTTCGCCATTGGCCATGACGATGATGCGGTCGAAATTGCGCAGCGTAGAGAGACGATGCGCGATGGCGACGACCGTGCGGCCTTCCATCAGCGTGTCGAGCGCACCCTGGATCGCCTGCTCGGATTCGGTGTCGAGCGCCGAGGTTGCTTCATCCAGCAGTAGCAGCGGCGCGTTCTTGAGGATGGCGCGGGCGATGGCGATGCGCTGGCGCTGGCCGCCCGAGAGCTTGGTGCCACGGTCGCCGACGACCGTCTCGAAGCCTTCCGGCAGTGCTTCGATGAAATCGCGGCAGCGGGCAAGTTCGGCGGCATGCAGCACCTCGGCCGTTGTCGCGCTGGGACGAGCGTAGCGGATATTCTCAAGCACCGTGCGGTGAAAGAGCGAAATATCCTGCGGCACCACGGCCATGCCCTGGCGCAGGCTTTCCTGCGTGACGCGGCTGATATCCTGCCCGTCAATCAGGATGCGGCCTTCGCTGGGGTCATAAAAGCGCTGCATGAGGCTGAGAATGGTGGACTTGCCGGCGCCCGAAGAGCCGACCAGACCGACGCGCTGACCCGGCTGGATATTGAGCGCGACACCCTTCAGCACTTCCGGACGGCCCGGATAGGCGAAGCGGACATCGTCGAAAGTGACACCACCGGCCGTCAGCAGCAGCGGACGGGCCTGCGGCGCATCCGGCAGGGCATGCGGGATGAGCAGCGTCGCGGTCGCTTCTTCCAGACGGGCGACATGCTGGGTCAGATCGACCAGCGCGACCGCAAGGTCACGCGTGCCGTGCAGGATGGTGAAGCACAGCGAGCCGACCAGCACGATGTCGCCCGGCGTCGCGTGACCCTGGCTCCACAGAACCACGACCCAGGCCATGACGCCGGCCGAGAAGATGGCCGTGATCACGGCATGCAGCAGGCGCAGCTTTTCCAGGTATTTCAGGCTGTTATGGCGCGCGGACATTTCCTCGCCCACCGTCTCGGCGATCCGCTTGCTTTCGCGGAAGGTGGCACCGAAGGCGCGCACGACCGCGATATTGCCGATGACATCGACCAGTTCGCCGTCAACCCGTGCGGCCGAGCCGGCATAGGAGCGATGGAGCGGGCCGCCCTTGCGGGCCAGGAAGAAGATGATCAGAGCCAGACCGGCGCTGATGCCGAACATGACGAGCGCCATGAGCGGATTCACCGAGGTGACCAGCGCGATCGAAAAGATGACGGCTACAACCGGCGGCAGGATGTTCCAGGCCAGGGTGTTCTCGGTCGTGAAAATGGCGTTGGAGGTCGCGGTGACGCGGCCGGCCAGCGTGCCGGGCAGACGATCCGCGAAATAGCTGGGCGAGTGGCCAGCCAGATGGCTGAACAGGTCGCGGCGCACATCGCCTGTCACCTGTACGAAGAGCTTGGCGGCAATCCAGCCGCCGACGCGCCACATGAGGTTATCGGCCGCGATGAGCACGGCGAGGACGCCAAAAGCCATCCACACGCCATGCATGGCCGCAGGGCTATGACCGTGAGAGACGGCATCCACGACATTTTTCAGACCGTACTGAGTCAGCACCGAGCAGAGCACGGCGATCAGGACCGAGACCAGCACGCCCGCATGGGCCCAAGGATGACGCATGACGAAATGCAGTAAAAAGCGGATCGGCTTTGCCCGCAGCCCAAGCAGCGTCGCCGTCTGGCGCGGTGCGGTCGTCATGTCGAAATCGGCATTGCCCTGCGCCGCCTGATCCGAAGACTTCGTGAAACCCTGCATCGTCGTCACCCTCATTTCAGCAGACCGATCAACTTTGTAGTAAAATCCGTTGATCCGCCCGCGTGATCTCGTAAGGAGCTCTTCGCTTTCCCAAGTGGTGAGCAACGCTGTGAGACGCGCATCACATCGGGTTGAGAGTGAAGCTAGACACAGATTGTCGCGGAAATAGGGCGTGTTTTGCGTGATTGCCTATATTTCAAAGCTTTAGCGCCGAGATTTCGCCACATTCGGTGACGATGCTTTAGCTTGAAGTTCAGGGACCTGAACTAGAGCGTTAAGTTTTGCTGCTATCCTATTAGAAGCTAACGATTGTCGTCGCATCTACCTGTCAGCCTATGGTTGATGCCGACCTTCAGGAGAGTTCGACGATGCGTATTGCCCAGGTCTCCCCTCTCTATGAAGCCGTGCCGCCGCGCCTTTATGGTGGAACGGAGCGCGTGGTCTCCTTCCTGACGGAAGAGCTGGTCGCGCAGGGCCATGAGGTGACGCTCTTCGCCAGCGGCGACAGCCGTACTGCGGCCAAGCTCGAGCCGATGTGCGAGGAAGCGCTGCGCCTTGATCCGAATATCCGCGACCGCATGGCGCCGCATATGAAGATGATGGAAATCATCCGGGACCGCGTGGACGAATTCGACGTCATCCATTTTCATAACGACTACCTGCCCTTTTCTCTGTTCGCGCGGCAGCCGACGCCTTTCGTGACGACTATCCATGGCCGCCTGGACCTCCCGGAATTCGTCGATATCTACGGCGCCTTCCCGAAGGTGCCACTGGTTTCGATTTCCGACAGCCAGCGCGCGCCGGTGCCGAACCTGAACTGGGTGCGGACCGTGCATCATGGCCTGCCGACGCATATCCTGACGCCGCGCGACGTGAAGCAGGACTATCTGGCGGTGCTCGGCCGCGTTTCCCCCGAGAAGGGCGTAGACAAGGCAATTCACATCGCCGGCAAGGCCGGACTGCGCGTGAAGATCGCCGCCAAGGTCGATACCGCTGACCAGGAATATTTCGAAGCGGTGATTAAGCCTCTGCTGAAACTGCCGCATGTCGAGTTCATCGGCGAGATCAACGAAATGCAGAAGCCCGACTTCCTGTCGGCCGCTCATGCCCTGATCTTCCCGATCGACTGGCCCGAGCCCTTCGGCCTGGTGATGATCGAAGCAATGGCCTGCGGCACGCCGGTCATCACCTATGAACGCGGCTCCGTGCCGGAAGTGATCGAGGACGGGCTGACCGGCTTCATTACCCGCGACGAAAATGACGCCGTGCGCGCCGTGAACCGCCTGGGCGAGCTTGACCGCAAGGCCGTTCGTGCGCGTTTCGAGGAACGCTTCAGTGCGCGCCGGATGGCTGCGGACTATGTGTCTGTCTACGAAGACATGGCAAACCGGCCGCGCGCCCAGCTGCGCGCCGTCAGCTAACGCCTCTCCGCAGTCGGGCAGCCCTCCAATCCGTCACGCCCGGCTTTCTTGCCGGGAGACGGCAAAAGGATGGCGTCGCTCCTAGCGCTGGAATTGGCTTGGCGCTTGCTCTATATCTGGCGGCGGTAAGTCTCTTCAGGCAGTGGATCAACCGCCTTGCCTTCCGGCCCCTCGGCGCTGCGAACGCCGAGGGGTTTATTTTGGAAGGGGCCGCCTCTCACGCGGAAAGACGGCCCCCAGCCAAGGTTAGTTGCGCAGCTTAATGATCGTGATCGCGATCTGAATGATCGTCAGAACGACCATGGCGGCGCGGTAAGTATTTTCTGACAGTAAGATCATCCCCCACAGCCGCGACAATTGCGGCGAATGCTGCGAACATCCCGCCGCTGGCGGCAAAATGATCTTCTGACGTAACGTTTTGTCGGGCAATCCCATTATGGTCCTGACAGGAGCCTTCGGCCGGCCATGGCACGCATTCCCGTCACCGCATCCCTGTCGATCGACGAAGACGATCTCACCTTCCGCTTTGTCCTTGCCTCGGGACCGGGCGGGCAGAATGTGAACAAGGTGTCAACCGCCGTGGAACTGCGTTTCGACGCGACGCGGATGGAGGAGCCGTCGGCCGGATTCTTGCGCCGGCTGCGCACGGAAGCCGGGCAGCGCATGACCCAGGACGGGGTCATCGTCATCTTCGCCCAGGCCTATCGCAGCCAGATTCGGAACAAGGAAGACGCCATCGAACGGCTGGTGGCACTGCTGACCAAAGCGGCCGAAGTGCAGCGCAAGCGGCGCCCCACCAGACCGACGCTGGGCAGCCAGAAGCGCCGCCTGGAAGGCAAGGCGCTGCGCAGTGGGGTCAAGCGCATGCGGGGCAAGCCGATAGACAGCTGAAGGTCGGACCATTGCGCTGGCGGGCTTGAGTGTGGAATGTCGGGGCAACGATAACGTCCCGGAGAAACGCCATGCCCCCCGCCTATGCCGTCGGCTTAGCGATCGTTGCCGTTTTGGCGCTGATCATCCTGATCGCGCGATTTAAACTCAATCCTTTCATCGTGATCTTTGTCATCTCGCTCGCCATGGCGCTCGCCGCCGGCATGCCGGCGGACAAGGTTGTCAAATCCTTCGAAACGGGTGTCGGCAATTCACTCGGCCATATCGCGATCATCATCGCGCTCGGCACGATGCTGGGTAAAATGCTGGCGGAATCCGGGGGCGCCGCGCAAATCGCCAATACGCTGATCCGCTGGTTCGGTCCCAATAACGTGCATTGGGCCATGCTGTTCATCGGCATCATCGTCGGCCTGCCGGTCTTCTTTGAGGTCGGCTTCGTGTTGCTGATCCCGATCGCCTTCAATGTCGCGAAAAACACCGGGCGTCCGCTTCTGCTGGTGGCGCTGCCTCTGGTCGCCGGCCTTTCCGCCGTCCATGGGCTGATGCCGCCGCATCCGGCAGCGATGCTGGCGGTTCAGGCCTTCCATGCCGATATCGGCAAAACAATCCTGCTCGCATTGATCGTCGGGATACCTGCCGCGATTATCGCGGGGCCGGTCTATGCCTTGTTCATCGGACCGCGCACGCCGCTGCCGGCTGAGAATCCGATGGCCGAGCAATTCATCAATCACATTCCGGACGACAAGCTACCGGGTTTCGGCATCACTTTACTGACGATTCTTCTACCCGTGATCCTGATGCTGCTGGGCAGTTTCGCGACCGTCCTCACGCCTGCGGGTTCGGGCCTTTACGTCTTCCTGAACTTCATCGGCAATGCCGATATCTCGCTGCTGCTGGCCGTGATCCTCAGCTTCTATACGCTCGGCCTTCTGCGCGGCATGACGCGCGAAACCATCCTGGCCTTTACCAATGAATGCCTGGCACCGACGGCGATGATCACCTTGCTGATCGGTGCCGGTGGCGGCTTCGGCCGCGTGCTGATCGATAGCGGCGTCTCGCACGCCATCGTCACCATGGCGCTCAGCGCTCATGTGTCGCTGCTGCTGCTGGCCTGGCTGCTGGCAGCTGTGGTCCGCCTCGCGGTCGGTTCCTCCACCGTCGCCATGATCACCTCGGCCGGTATCGTGGCGCCGATCGCCGCCCATGCGCCGGGCGCCTCTGCGCCCTTGCTTGTTCTTGCGACCGGTGCCGGCTCGCTCATCTTCAGCCATGTCAACGACGGCGGCTTCTGGCTGGTGAAGCAGTATCTGAACATGAGCGTGGAGCAGACGCTGAAAAGCTGGTCCGTGCTGGAGACGATTCTCTCCATCGGGGCACTGGCGATGGTGCTGATTCTGGCGGCCGTCGGGGTCTGACGCGAAACGGGCGGCCTCAGGCGGCCGCCCACTCGCCCGCAAGCCAAGTGCCCAGCGGATGCAGGTCATCGCTGAGCAATACCAGATCGGCCCGCAGGCCAGATGCAATCCGCCCGCGATCCTTAAAGCGCATCAGATCGGCGGGATAGGTGGACGCCATGCGCAGCGCCTGTTCAACCGGACAGCCCAGCATGGCGACCGTATTGCGGACCGCCATAGCCATATCGAGATCGGCGCCAGCCAAGGTGCCGTCCTCGCGTTCCAGCCGACCGTTGCGGCGCAGGATGCGCTGGCCGTAGAGATCAAAACCATCGGCATCCGTGCCAAGGACGGTCATGGCATCCGTCACCAGCAGCATCCGATCCTGCGGCCGTGCGGCAAGGGCGGCGCCCAGCGATACGGGATGGACATGCACCCCGTCCACGATCAAGCCGCACCAGGCTGTCTGATCAAGCAGCGCCCCACCGACCGGTCCCGGCTCTCGGCCTGCCAAGGGTGGCATGGCATTGAAGAGATGGGTAAAGGCCCGCAGCCCCAGGCCGATCGCCTCGGCAATGCGCGCGGCGGACGCCGCCGTATGACCGGCACTCAGCACAACACCAGCGGCGGCCAGCTGGCGAAGATGATCATCGGCGACGTCTTCCGGCGCGACGGTCAAAAGCAGAGGCAGGTCACCAGCCTGACGAGCCAGCCAGTCGGCATCCACCTGATTCATGGGGCGGATCAGCGCCGGGTCATGCACGCCTGGCCGGCGGAGACTGATGAAAGGGCCTTCAAGATGCACGCCGGCGATGCCGCTTTTGGGGCGGCGCATGGCTTGACGGGCGGCCTCGGCACCGGCTTGCATCACCTCGGCCTTGTCGGTGATGACCGTCGGCAATATCGCGGTCGTACCAAATCGGCGATGGGCTGCCGCGATGGCAATGGCACCGTCCGCCGTCGGGGTCTCATTGAACAGAACCCCGCCGCCGCCATTCACCTGAATGTCGATGAAGCCCGGCGCCAGAATGCTGCCGCCGGGCAGACGCCGCTCCGGCGCCGGATTGGCGGTGTCAGGCAACAGGTCGAGGATCACCCCGCCATCGATCAGCAAGCCGAAATCGGACCGAAGCCCATCATCAGTCAGAATGCGACTGCCGACGAGGAATTGCCGTGCCGTCATAGGCCCAGACTGTCCTTCAAGCGGCCCCAGGCGAGCCGGCCTTGCACTGCCAGCGGCCAGAAGGCGTGGAAGGGGATCGGCTTGAGGGCGGTCACCGGCATATCGAGCCCCTCGGTCGGTTCGCCGCCGATGCGGCGGGCGACGATACCGCCCATGGCGGTCGCCATGGCGACGCCACGACCGTTATAGCCGAGGGCGATCAGCACATCAGGCTCCGGCTCGTGCAGATGCGGGTAGTGATCGGGCGTCATGCCCAACTGGCCGTTCCAGCCATGGGTCCAGCGGATGCCGCGCAGGGAGGGCCAAAGTTTTTCGGCATATGTCTGCAAAAAGCCGAAGACCGCAGGACCGCGCATTTCACTGAGCTTGCTGCGGCCGCCCATAAGCAGCCGGTTGGTCGCATCGACACGGTAATAAACGGTGATGGAGCCGAGTTCGTACAACACGCCGCCACCCGGCATGACCTGCTGCAACTGCGCGTCGGAGAGCGGCTCGCTCGCCGTGATGCCGGACCAGACAGGCACGATGGATTTCCGCAAGCCCGGCCAGAGATCATCCGTATAACCGTTGGTACCGATGACGATACGGTCCGTCAGGACTGAGCCTTGGGGCGTAGAGACTCGCCAACCTCCGCCGGCCGGCTGACGCTCAAGCTTCGTGGCCGGGCTATTGGCATGGATGCGCGCACCCGCCGCGATAGCGGCCTGGGCCAGACCGCGTGCATAGCCGAGCGGGTTCACCGATCCGCCCGTCGGGTCACGCAGGATGCCGTGATAGCGATTGGTACCAGTGGCGGCGGCCGAGTCGCTCCGGTCCAGCAATGCGGCGGGCAGGCCACGGGACTGGTATTGCGTCGCCAGATGCTTCAGGCCAACGAGGGTTTTGGCGGTGGTCGCTGCCCGCAGGGTGCCGCCCTGCTGCGCCTCGCAGCGGATCTGGTGACGCTCAACCAGACGGAACAAGGCTTCGGGCGCGGCATAGGAAAACCGCACCATGCGCTGCCCGAGGTCACCGAAATCACCTTCGACATCATTCGGATCGGGCTTCAGGCCGGGATTGACCTGCCCGCCATTACGGCCGGAGGCGCCGAAGCCCGGCTGCTGCGCTTCCAGAAGCAGAACATCAATGCCGCGCTCCGCCAGATGCAGCGCAGATGACAATCCTGTAATGCCGCCGCCGATAACGGTGACTGATGCCCGTGCCTGCACTTCGAGCCGGGGCAGATCGAGCGGCGGAATGGCCGTCTCCGCATAAAGACTGGGCGGGAGAGGCTTTTCGGAATGTGCAGACATCGGGCCTATCGGATCAGCGATTGAAGCGCCACCCTAACGCCCGGCTCCGCACCCGCGATAGGGCCGCGATCCCATCTTCTGGCGGTTTCGGCCGTAAATCCGCCATCCCTGATGCTTCAAAGCAAAATGCCCGCGACAACGTCGCGGGCATTTCGGGTAGCAAGCTAGGAAGCCGGCGCGATAGACGGCGCCGGCAGAAGGCCGAATTACGACCAGAGCTTGTGGTCGTAGCCCTGCAGCGTGATCGTCGTGCCGTCGCTGAGCTTAATGACATCGCCAGCGGCGGTCAGGGTCTCGCTCGGCGTGTTGGTGATCGAATAGCCGTAGCCACCAAACGCCAGGTTATCGCTGGAGTTGAAGCCGATGATGACTTCACTGCCGCCAGCGTGACCGTTCACGAAGCCGAAGACGTCATGGCCGGCGCCAGCCGTAATGGTGGAAGCGCCGCCGCCACCGATGACCGAGTCGGCACCGTTCGCGCTGAGCGTCGCTTGCAGGGTTGCATTGCCGCCATTCGGGTTGGTGGCAATGATGTTACCAGCCGTGCCCGTCTGCGTCAGGTTGATGGTGGTCGAACCGGTGGAACCGGCGACAGCGAGGTTGCCCGCACCAGCGACCGAGAAGGCGCTGCTGGACGTGCCACCGATCAGGGTGGTGTTGCTGCCGGAAACGGCGCCCGAGATCGAGCCAGCGCCGCCGACGACGGACGAGTTCGAGCCGGTCGACATGAACGTGGTCGTGCCGGAATCGGCGCCAACGACCGTGCTGGAGTTGCCAGCAGCCGTGACCGTGTCGTTCGGGGCCGTGAAGATGGCCGTGCTGCTGGTGGTGGTGATGGCGTTGCTGCCCGTCGTGGTATCGGCCACGGCGTCAGCGCCTGAGATCGTCATCGCCGAATTCGTGCTCGTCAGAACTGCCGAGCCGCTCACGGTCGCCGCGCCGGACGTCGTGTCGGGAAGAACCGTAATGCTGGTCGTCGAATTGAAGTAGTTCGCGAAAGCAGCAGCCGAATTCGTATAGTTATTCGGAACTGTTCCGCCGTTCACTGTTGATGTAGAGCCGCTCATAGTCGTCACCCCCGCAATAAATGACCCGACCTGAACCGGGTTGCACACACAGTGCCGTAGAACTCTAAACTGGACATTAACCGGCTGAAATCTTTAAAGCCTCGCATGCTGCGCAGCAACAACACTTTGAAGATTTTTTTAACGAAGTCGCAGGCTCTCATATCTGTGATCGACGTGCCACACATCTGTGCCGTGGACTAGACGCAAATCTGAAACTTTGCTGCATCGCATCGAAATTTAACAATTCAGCAAGGCAATTCCGAAAAACCGAACAGTACAGAGAATTCGCCTCCCCCGCTTGGCGCTCTTCTGTTATCGGCAGAACAGCTAAATATAAGATTAAAGAGGGAACGGCATGTATCTTGGGATCGACCTCGGCACGTCCGGCATCAAGGTGGTTCTGGTCGATGAGACCGAAACCGTCCGCGCAAGCCATACCGAACAGCTTGATGTCTCGCGACCGCACCCGGGATGGAGCGAGCAGAACCCCGAAGACTGGTGGCAAGCGACCTTGCGGGCCCTCGACGTCCTGGCACGAAGCCATGCGGCAGATATGGCCGCTGTCCGCGGAATCGGCCTCTCGGGCCAGATGCATGGTGCGGTCCTGCTGGATGCGGCGGGAGAGCCTTTACGGCCCGCTATCCTGTGGAACGACACGCGCTGCGAGGCGGAATGTGCCGAGCTCGAACAATCCTTTCCCGCGCTGAGACAGGTTACCGGCAATCCGGCGATGCCGGGTTTCACGGCGCCGAAACTGCTATGGGTGCGCAAGCATGAGCCCGCGATCTTCGCCCGGCTGCACACCGTATTGCTGCCGAAAGCCTATCTCCGCTATCGCCTGACAGGCGAGATGATCGAGGAAATGTCCGACGCCGCCGGCACTTTGTGGCTGGATACCGGGGCTCGCGCCTGGTCGGAAGCCGCCCTCGCCGCCACCGGATTGCCGCTCTCCGCCATGCCGCGCCTGGTCGAAGGCAGCGCTCCCGCCGGACAACTGACCGAAGAGCTGCGCGCGCGCTGGGGCATGGAAACAGCGCCGGTTCTGGCCGGCGGTGCCGGAGACAATGCGGCTGGTGCCGTCGGTCTCGGCGCCATTCGCCCCGGCAGCGCCTTCGTGTCGCTCGGCACTTCCGGCGTGCTTTGGGCCACCACCGACCGGTTCCGGCCCAACCCGGAAGCCACCGTCCATGCCTTCTGCCATGCCCTTCCCGGCCTGTGGCACCAGATGGGCGTCACCTTGTCGGCCGCCGCCTGCCTTGCGTGGTGGAGCGGCGTCGCCGGCGAAAAAGAAGCGGCGCTATTGCAGGCCTTGCCCGAGACGCCGACAGCGCCGTCCGACGTCACCTTTCTTCCCTATCTGTCCGGCGAGCGGACACCGCATAATGACGGCAGCATTCGCGGAGCTTTCGTCGGCCTGTCCGCGGATACCAGCCGCGCCGCCCTCACCCAGGCCGTGTTGGAAGGCGTCGCCTTTTCCTTCCGGGATTGTCTGGACGCATTGCGCGCCGCCGGCACCGTGGTGACGGAAGCCGATGTCATCGGCGGCGGATCCCGCAGCACGACCTGGATCAAGATCCTGGCCTCCGTTCTGGGCATCACGCTGCATCGGCTGGCCGACGGCGAACATGGCGGCGCTTTTGGCGCGGCGCGGCTCGGCCGGCTGGCCGCGACCGGGGAAGACCCGGTGGGACTTTGCACGCCACCACGGCGGCTGGCCGCGATCATGCCGGACCCGGCTTTGCAAGCGGCCTATGAAGCAAGGCTGCCGCTGTATCGGGCGCTCTATCCCGCCATCAAGCAGGCGCAGCGCGCAAAACTGTGACATCTGCGCCACAGTAGCGCGCCCGCTGCCCTTGGTTTTCTTCCCTGACCGGTCCTGTCTCTTGAAGCTGCGCCGGTCGCTCCCTTCTTCACCCTCAGACAGCCAAGCCCGGCGAACGGTGACTTGGCCTTGAACAGGGGACCATTATGTCAATTATCGGCTGGATCATTCTCGGCCTCATCGCCGGCTTCATCGCGAGCAAGATCGTCAATCGCTCCGGTGAAGGCTTCTTCATGGATATCGTGCTCGGGGTCGTCGGTGCGCTGGTCGGCGGCTTTATCTTCAACGCTTTCGGCGCCCACGGCGTCACCGGCTTCAATCTTTATAGCCTGATCGTCGCCGTCATCGGTTCCATCGTGTTGCTGGTTCTGTATCACGCGCTGTTCAACCGCCGCAGCTACTGAAGCAAGCGCTTCAGAAAAGCCGCCCTCCCGCTTGGGATGGGCGGCTTTTTTATGCCTGTTTGCATGCCTTGGCCCACACGGGGACGTGACGCTGCGGCGTCTTAAAAGGGCTTCAACCCGACGCGCCTCGATCCCATTTCCGGATGCATAGGGACGTTCAATCGGGCGTTCTTAACCGGAAAGGAAAATGACAATGGACAAGGATCGTTCGGCTGGTATCGGCCACCAGATCAAGGGCAGCGTCAAGGAAGCAGCCGGCAAAGTGACCGGCGATCACAAGCTCGAAGCCGAAGGCAAGCTCGAAAAGGCCGGCGGCAAGGTACAGAACGCCTATGGCAGCGCCAAGGACAGCGTCCGCGACGCCGCACGCAAGCACTGATCTGATTTTACCTGGCGACAGGTACGCGCCGGCCGGGGGAAACCCCGGCCGGCTTTTTACGGTTCATGCAGCTGGCTGATCATCCGGCAGCGTTCGCTGCACCAGTTGGTGGATGAAATCCATTTTGTGAATGACGGCAGGCGTGAGGATGAAGGGGTACAGATCACCCACCCCCATGCTGCGGTTGAGGCTATTGACCGCGAAGGTCAGCGGCAGCCAGGCCTCGATCAGTCCTTCCACCGCTCCCGCCCCATAGGGATTGAGCGTGATATCGGCCTGCAGATCGACCGCGTTCATGGGGTGAATGCGCACGCCGAAAGCCTTGGCCGTTTCCAGCGTATCGACGATGTGCAGGTAATGCGCCCAGGTTTCCGCGAAATCCTCCCAGGGGTGGGATGTCGCGTAATGGGAAATAAAGTCGTTCTGCCAGCCCGGCGGCGGGCCATCCTGATAATGGCGCTGTAGGGCCTGGCCGTAATCCTGGCTGTCATCCCCGAAAACCGCCCGGCACTGCTCAAGCTTATGACCGTCGCGGACCAGGACATCCCAGTAGAAATGCCCGATCTCGTGGCGAAAATGCCCAAGCAGGGTGCGGTAGGGCTCGCCCATTTCGGTGCGCAGCTTTTCCCGCGCCGCGTCGTCCGCTTCCGCCAGATTGAGCGTGATCAGCCCGTCGTCATGGCCGGTCAGCACGCGCGGGGCGCCGACGCCCGGCGGATCGGCCAGAAAATCGAAGGCAAGCCCGTGGTCCGGGTCGTCCGCCAATGTCGGCAGCGGCAGATTGAGCTTGATGAGCTGGTAGAAAAGACGGTGCTTCGCCATTTCCAGCCTCTGCCACTGGCCAAGATGATCGGCTTCGCCGAGCGCCGGAATGGTGCGATTGTGCCGGCAGGCGATGCAAAAAATATCCTCGGATTCGGCCGGCAGCAGCCAGTTGCAGGCATTATGCTGGGCATTGTCGCAAAACCGATATTGCGCCTCGCCACCCGCCGCAGGCCGCCAGAGGTCACCGTCCTGGCTTACCGCCTCAAGCTGAGAGGCCAGAGCGTCGTAGCCCAACCGCGAGCCGCAGCTTTCGCAAAGCGTATTCTCGAAAAAGAGTAGCTGGCTGCAAACCTGACATTGAAAGAGCTGCACCGCGTCCATCCCCAAATCATGCGTCGACCGAAACGGCCAAGACTTGGGCCTGGGACCGGCGCATAAAAGGCCGTGGCCGCAGACAATTTTGGATTAATTTGTGGGGAATCCGCCTTGCGGATTGGTGCGAGAGGGGGGATTCGAACCCCCATGACTTTCGTCGGTCGATTTTGAGTCGACTGCGTCTACCGTTCCGCCACTCTCGCGATGCAAGCGCTCTAGCATGCTCCCCGTCAGAGGTGAAGGCCGCACAGATGCGGGAGGGAGGTCTGCTTTTTGCACAGAAAAACCTGCCCCTGGTGGCGTTGCACTGCCGTGACACCTCCGCTATAGGGTGCCCCGCCCGCTGTTCCCGAATAGCTCAGTTGGTAGAGCAAGCGACTGTTAATCGCTCGGTCGTAGGTTCGAGTCCTACTTCGGGAGCCACGGGCCCTTTTCCTCCATACATGACAAAGTCTTCCTAGGCAGCCATCGCTGGCGGGCGAGCGCGGACTACCGCCGCGCATTTGCGACCTTTTTGTTGCAATCGCTGCCCCGGACGGCGCTGGTCTCCAAGTCAGCCCGCCATGGTGTTAAGCCCAAGCGGTCAAGTTGTACTGAAGGAAGAGACCGTGAAACGCACATTGCTTCTGGGCGCCGCCGCCTTCGGCCTGCTGGCTCCGCTGACGGCGGAAGCGCAGACAGCTGATAATCTCGCCGTCCTCAAGGGACTGGCCCCCGTATCTGCCCTGATGAACAAGCCTGCCGGGCTAGCGGCCCTCGCCTCCGACTATACGGTGACGGCCGGCATCCAGAGCGGCGCCATCCGCCAACCAACGCTGCTGCCCTTCGGCATGCAGTCGCAGCAGGCGCTGCGGGACGTCTTCATCACCGACGGCGATCTGGCCGAACTGTCCGACGGGCTGGGTACGACGCTCGGCAGCGCCTATCTGGCGCGCGCGCATTATATCGACCGTAAGACCTTCACCAGCCTGTCGCCCGCCGTGGAACAGCTGATCGCCTATAGCGGCGGCCTCACCTCATCCGACGCCGGGTCAGGCAAGTTCTTCTTCGCCAATGGCACGACGGATGGAAAGACAGCCGTTTCGGCCGATGCCGCCGCGATCTTCAAGGATATCGACGGCACGACCGATATTTTCGGCAAGGCCTATAACCTTCCGGCCGGCAGTCCGGACGGCGACAAATACGGCGATTCGCGCCCCTTCCAGACCATCAAGCCGATGCGCCCGATTGTCGGTCCCGACTACTTCAACGCGCCCGCCGACAATACCGTCTATAATCGCGGGCCGATGATGAACCTGACGAACAGCCCGTCCTTTCCCAGCGGCCATACGACCTACGGCTATACCGGCTCCATCCTGCTGGCCGAGCTTGTGCCCGAGCGCTTTCAGCAGATGATCGTGCGCGGTGCGGAATACGGTAACGACCGCATCATCGTCGGTGCGCATTATGCCATGGACGTGCTGGGCGGCCGCACGCTGGCGACCTATGACATGGCGCATCTGCTGGCCAATGACGCTGCCTATGTCGGGCAGACGGTGAAGCATGCCACGGTCATTTCCGACTATCAGGCCGCCGTGAAGACGGCCCGCGCCGATATGGTCAAGGCCCTGGAAGCCGGCTGCGGCGATACGGTCGCGGTCTGCGCGGCGGAAGATACCGGCCGCTTCAGCGATGCCGCCAATGATGCCGCCTTCTATGCCTCGACCCAAACTTACGGCCTGCCGGTGGTCTTCCCGAAAAACGCCGGCAAGCTGGAAGACGTCGCCACGCTGGCGCCGGAAGCGGGCTATCTGCTGACCACGGCTTTCCCCAGCCTGACCCTGGCCGAAGCCGATCAGATCCTGACCGTGACGGAAGGCCCTGGCGGCGGGTTTCTGGATAACGGATCCGCCTTCGGCGTCTATTCGCGCCTCAACCTCTATGCAGCCGGCGGCCAGGCCGCTGCTTTGGCCGCGACGAAAGCCGCCGCGAAACCCTGAGCGCCTCGCAGGCTGAGCCGGCTTCGGCCGGCTCAGCCTCCAGGTCGATTGACGTGGGAAATTTTCCCACATATTTTAGGCATATGAAGCATCTCGCCACGCTCCCGATCTGGCTCTTGGCCGTCCTGCTGCTCTCGGCCTGCGCCGAAGGTGCGCCCGGCACGCCGGGCACCGCGACCGCCCATATCGACGGTTCCGCCGATTTCTTCGCGGGTGTCGGCAGCAGTCATTGAGGCGACGCGCGTCAGGCGAGTGCCGCGCGAACGTCCTGCTTCGGCCAGCGCCGATGCAGCCAAAGCCAGGATCCGGGATCGTCCCTGATCCATCGCTCCAGCACGTCGTTCACCTGCCGCATAAGAGCAGCGATATCGGCGTGCCGATCCCCCGAATCCGGCAGCGCCAGCGGTGCTTCAACCTCCAGCCGCAACCGCGCCGGGCCTAGACGGCGGATGCGGCCTGGGATGACAGGACAACGAAAGCGGAGTGCCAGCGCAGCCAGAGCCGGCGCGGTCATCGCCGGACGTCCGAACAGATCGACGGCGATGCCGTCATTCATCTTCTGATCGACCAGCATGCCGAGATAGCCGCCCTGGCGGAGATGCGCAAAAGCCCCGCGCGCGCCCATGGCACCTTTCGGGAACATTGGCAGCGCCATACCTGCCGCCTGATGACGCAGGCCATTGACGGCGGCGTCCACTGCCGGATTGGCGAGCGCCCGATAGAAACTCGCCATCGGAATGCCGATATGGGCCAGAATTGGCGGCAGCATTTCCCAGTTGCCGATATGCCCGGAGAAGAAAATTGCCGGCCCACCCTTGCTGATCTGGGCTTGCAGGATCTCTTCCCCGCTGATGTCCCAACCCGGGCCTGACGCCGTACGCGCGAGAGCGCGCATATGCGGCAGTTCACCCGTGGTGCGGCCGATATTCTCCCAAACGCCGCGTATCACCTGCTTGCGCTCGGCCGCATCCAGTTCCGGCATGGCGTAGCGCAGATTGGCGTCCGCCACCTTGACCACCGGAAGCCTAGTGCCAATCGCCCTGGCGATCGCACCGCCGATATTGGACGCACGGGCGGGTGACAGGCTCCGCAATACGGAGCACATGCCAAGGAAAGCGCCGCGTTCCAGCGTGCGAGTAAAACCTTCGAAACGTCGCGCTTGAGCCAAATCCGCCTTCTCTGACCTGCCATTTTTCAACGTCGAATGTGTGAATTCGGTGACGCTGGAACAAGTCCGGCAAACGTCAAGCCAGCCAGGATAGGAGCTCAACGCATGGGGCCCTTTCGCTTGCAACGGAGCGAAGCGGCCATATCTGCGCGTCAACAGAAGACCATCAGGAGCCATTGCGATGCTGACACGCAGAATGCTTTTCCCGACAGCGGCGGCGGCCGGATTGCTGGCGACAGCCGGCATCAGCACGGCAGCGCATGCCGATAGCGGACCGCAGGACACCGTCAACCACGCCCTCGGGACTCTACAGGATCTGCGCGGCGACAAGGAATTCGGCAATGCGCTGCAACTGATGCACCGCGCGCGCGCCGTGCTGATCGCCCCGCGCATCTTCAAAGCCGGCTTCTTCGTCGGCGGCGAGGGCGGACGCGCGGTGATGATGGCGCGGGGCGTAGACGGCAGCTGGAGCCACCCAGCCTTCTACACGATTGCCTCGGCAAGCTTCGGCTTACAGATCGGCGCTCAGGAATCCGAGATGATCATGTTCGTCATGAGCGGCCGCGCCCTGGACGCCCTGATGCGCAACAAATTTCAGTTCGGTGCCAATGCCGGGCTTGCGGTGGCAACCCTGGGCTCCACGGTTGCGGGTGCCACTACCACCAATGCCGGGCCCGATATCGTGGTCTGGGCGTCGTCGTCCGGCGCTTATGCCGGCATCAGCCTGGACGGCACCCTGGTGCAGCCGCAGAGCGATGCCGACCTCACCTATTACGGCCGGCCGCTGACGAGCCGCGAAATCGTCCTCGGCCGCATGGGCCACAACCCGGGCGCCCTGCCTTTGGTGCATAGCATCGACCGGCTTTGACCTATGCGATGGAAGGCGGCCGCAAGGCCGCTTTCCATCGAACGAGCCAGGCCCGGCGCTGAGCCAGTCCGATCAGGCCACCGTTCAGGCGCAGCGTGACATGGGGACTATCGTCTGCCGCCGCGAAGGGCAGGCAGCCGCATTGAACGAAATCCGCCACCGCGCATTCCAGAAAGTGGGCCGGGCTATTGACCAGATCAGGGTCGGCGATCAGGTCCAGGCCTATCGTCGTGCTGAGTTTCTGGTAGTTCGCGCGGCCAGTGATCTGCGATCCACCGCGACCGCGGAAAGTCCAGCCGTCATCGCTGCCGGGCAGATTGCCGAGCCGGCCGTCATAGACCGCATTCGCAATTTTCTCAGGCGAATAGGCAAAAGCGCCAGCCGTCGCAGCCGTAACCGGTTTGGCCAGGTCGCGACCAATCCTGCCGCCGAATAGTTCAGATTTTCCTCAATCTCCGTCCCGCCACCGCATTCATGGCTGAACTGCGCCATGGCATGGGCCACCAGCAGATCGCGCGTCAGACCGTATTTTATGAAAACGCCGGGGGCCGCGGCGACGAGCGCAGCCCTAAGGCCGGGGATTTTTCTGTCTCCCTGCGGCCAGAGCGCATTCAGGATGGCGTTGCTCAGCATGGTGCCTGGGCTTTCGCATCGTTACGTTAGTAAAACTAACAAACTGCGTGGCAATTTGCCAGCGATATTCGCCGAGCGAAGCCGGGGTTACCCTGCCTTGCGAGACCGGCTAACCTCGGAAACCCGCATTTTCCGTGAAGCGATCATGACCTTGCCTTTCGCTCTGCCTTCGTCCGCCGGCCCGACCCATGGGCGTTGAAACCGTCTTCACCGGCGGCCGCATCGTCCTTGACGATGACGTCCTGAACGGCAGCCTGGCGGTCGCGGGCACGCGGATTGCAGCGATCGATGCCGGCGCCAGCGCCCTTTCCGCCGCCATCGACCTCGACGGCGATCTGCTGATCCCCGGCCTGATCGATCTCCATACCGACAATCTGGAACGCCAGGTGCTGCCACGGGCGACCGCGCGCTGGCCTTCGCGCTCAGCCATGATCGCGCATGACGCACAATGTGCGGTCGCCGGCGTCACCACCGTCTTCGACAGTTTCTGCGTCGGCGACCTGGGCTTTCAGGAGGAGCGGACCCGCACCTTCGTCGATGGCGTGGCCGATATGGATGAGTTGAGCGCCGCCGGTCTGCTCAAATCCGAGCATCTGCTGCATTTGCGTTGCGAATTGCCGGCGCCCGACATGGAAGCGCTGTTTCTGCCCTATGCCGATCACGCGCGGCTGGCGCTGGTCAGTCTGATGGACCACTCCCCCGGCGTCGGCCAATGGGGCGATGTCGAAAAATACCGCGACCTTTTGCGCCGCGACGGGCTGACGGAAGAGGAAGTCGAAACCAAACTCGCCCAGCAGCGCGCGTCCCGCGCCCAATGGCGGGCGCATAACCGGAAGGTCGTGCTGGATAAAATGCAGGGCCGCGCCATCGCATTGGCCAGCCATGACGACCGCACGCTGGAAGACGTTGCCGAGAATGTGGCGGACGGCATCCGCATCGCCGAATTCCCTGTGACGATGCTAGCCGCCCAAGCCGCCCAAAGCTACGGGATGACGACCATTGCCGGCGCGCCCAATGTGGTGCGCGGCGGATCCCATTCCGGCAATGTGGCGGCAGCCGACCTGCTGCGGGCCGGCGCGGTGGATGCCTTCGCCTCCGACTATGTGCCGGCGGCCATGCTGGAAGCCGCGATCATGGCAACGACGGTGGCGGGCTTGTCGCTGCCGCAGGCGATTGCGCTGGTCACCGATCATCCCGCGCGGATGGCGAATCTCGCCGATCGCGGCCGGATCGCACCCGGATTGCAGGCCGATCTGGTGCGCGTGCGCCTCTATGACGGCGTGCCGATCGTGCGCGGCGTCTGGCGGCAGGGGGAGCGCGTGGCATGAGCAGCGCAGCAGGGTTTCGTGTCGCCGTCTATTACGCGCCGGCCAAGGATGATCCGCTCTGGACGGCCGGCTGCCAATGGCTCGGCCGCGATCCGGAAAGTGGCGAGGAATTTCAGCCGTCCGAAGCCGTGACCGACCCTGACCTGACCCGCGACCCGTCCGGCTATGGCTTTCACGGCACGCTGAAACCGCCGATGCGCCTTGCCGATGGCGTCAGCTACGAAGCTTTCCTTGAAGCGGTACAGGCTTTGGCGCAGGGGCTGCGGCCTTTCGCGATGCCCCGTCTTTCCGTACAGAACCTGCACGGCTTTCTGGCGGTGCGGGAAGCCGAGCCCAGCCCCGATCTGCAGGCCTTGGCCGATGTGACGGTCGCCAGCCTCGACGATTGCCGGGCGCGACCGAGCGAGGCGGAATTGGCACGGCGGCGAAAAGCCGGCCTTTCTGCCCCCGAAGAGGCCATGCTGGCGCGCTGGGGCTACCCTTACGTCTTCCAGCTATGGCGCTTTCACCTGACGCTGACCCGCCGGCTGGACGCGGCCGAGATGGCCAGACTGCTGCCGGCCGCCGAGGCTTTTTTCGCGTCGAGCCTGACTCAGCCGCGCGTTTGCGACAGTCTCGCGGTCTATACCCAGGCCGAAAGCGGCGCGCCCTTCACCTTGACGGCGCGCGTCCCGCTGGGTGGTTAGTTAGCTCGCCTGGGCGGCAACAAGCTTCTGGAGATCATCGAGGCTGATGGCACCCGGCACTAGTTGGGTGCCGACGATGATGCCCGGTGTGCCAGTGATGCCGAGTTGCTGCGCGAGCGTCGTATTGGCGGTCAGGCGCTGGGTGATGGCCGGGTCACTCATGTCATGGATGAGCTGATTGCCGTTCAGGCCAAGCTGATCGGCCAGATTGCGCAGATGGCTTTCGGTTGGCGGCGCCGGCTCGGTCATCAAGGCCGCCTGCATCTTTTCGTAGCCGCCCTGGCGCTGCGCCGCGAGCAGGGCATGGGCTTCCACGACGCTGTTATCGCCCAGAATCGGGATATCTTTGAAGACGACGCGGACATTGGGATTCTGTTTCACCAGCGCCGAAAATTCCGGCCGCATGACCCGGCAATAAGGGCAGCGCGTGTCGTAGAATTCCACAACCGTAATCGGCGCATGGGGATTGCCTATCGAGGGATCGGCCGCATTGCTCACCAGTTCGGGCTGCGCCGCAGCAATGGCCTTGCCCTGGGCGTTCGCCTGGGACGCCTGATCCTGTGCCTGCAATGCGCCGATGGCGGCGCGCAGGATGGACGGGTCTTCCACCAGTTCCTGCCGGATGAGGGCGTTGACGGCCGCGCGCTGCGCCGGTGTCAGCGCCGAGCCGTCCGCCGCCGACGTGCTTTGCTGGGCGAAAACCGGGCCGACACCAGCCACTGACGTGAAAATCAGGCCGGCGGCCAGGAAAACAGAGCGATAGGACATGGCGGTCACTTTCCCCAGGAACACTCAATAAGCGCGCCGGAAGCGCACCCATGCGGTTGCCGCCGCATATGAAGCCGTTTATGGCACCCTTCCATAGCTTGGGCCAATCCGGCCCCCGACCCCAACTGGAGTGGCGCGCTTTTCGCGCGAAGATGATGATGGCAATTTTTCCGGCCTCGCCCATTCGGTTTTCGAAGACGAAATCCCTCTTCCGGTCCACGGCGGCCATGGCGGCGCTTGCCGTCGGTCTCAGTGCCTGCGGCTTGGGCAACCTGGCCCATCGTCGCCTGCCGGGCGCCGGGCCGAACCCGAATGACGCGCCGGTTCCGGGTGTGACGAAGGCCGATTGGTCCGGCGTCGTCATTGCCGACGAGCCCCTGGCCGCCGAAGCCGGCCGCACCATCCTGGCCAATGGCGGCACGGCCGCCGATGCGGCAACGGCCGTCGCCTTCGCGCTGATGGTCACCCTGCCTTCCCGCGCCTCGCTGGGCGGTGGCGGCGGCTGCGTCGCCTACTCACCCTTCGTGAAGACGAATGGCGTCGCCCAGCCCGAGGCCTTCGTCTTCACATCGCCATCCGCCGCGACCGCCGGCAGCCGTCCGGCAGCCGTGCCGATGACGGCACGCGGCCTGCTGCTGATGCAGGCGATCTACGGCTATACGCCGATCCAGCAGCTGATAGCGCCGGCCCAGCGCATGGCCGCTCTCGGCGTGCCGGTATCCAAGACGCTGGCGAATGACCTGTCCGTCGTGGCCGGCCCGCTTCTGGCGGACCCTTCGGCCCGCGCCGTCTTCGCCAATGCCGCCGGCCAGCCCTTGCAGGCCGGCGAGACGATGGTGCAGCCGGATCTGGCCAACACGCTGGATGTCTTGCGCGCCCAGGGCGTCGCCAATCTTTATCAGGGCCCGTTCGCGCAAAGCTTCTCCCAGGCATCGGCCCAGGCCGGCGGTCCGATCAGCCAGGCCGATCTGGACCATGCCGTGCCGCTGGAAGAAACACCCCTTACGCTGCATGACGACCGCAATGTGCTGAACTTCCTGCCGACCGACGGCGGTGTCGCGGCTGCCGCCGCTTACCAGCAGATGCGCAAGGACCCGACCAACCCCGCCGGCGCCAATAATGCGGCGCTGGCCGTCGCCACCGCCTATCGCAACGGCACCGATCAGGCCGATCCGCAGGCTTTGCTGAAGGACGCCAATCTGCCGGCCGGCAGTCTGCCGCCGCTGGCGGCCTCGACCAGCTTCGTGACGCTGGACGGGTCGGGTGCGGCCGTCGCCTGCTCACTCACCATGAACAATCTGTTCGGCACCGGCCGCATCGCGCCCGGCACCGGCATTCTGCTGGCCGCCGCGCCCGACCATGGCCGCGCGCCGCTGCTCGCCCCTGTGCTGATCTGGAACAAGCCTACGAATTCCTTCCGGGCCGCCATTGGTGCCACAGGCCAGGAAGGCGCGCCGCTGGCAGCCGGCATTGCCGCCTATAACGCCTTGCATGACCGTGGCCGCGCCTTCGGCATGACGGTGCCCGAGCCGGGCCGTATCAATGGCGTGAACTGCCCGGATCGCGTGCCGGGCGACTTCAAGAGCTGCGTCTGGGTGACCGATCCGCGCGGTACCGGCATCGCCATCGGCCATATCGGCAAGAAGTCGAACTAACCGGCAGGGCGTCGCGGCATGGCCCTGAAAATCGGGCGGGGCGCCGATATCCCGCCCTTTCGGGTGATGGATGTCATCGCCGCCGCCAATGCCCATGCCGCGAAAGCGGGGCCGCATGACCCGCGCGTCATTCGCATGGAAGTCGGCCAGCCCGCGCTGGGTGCGCCGCTTCAGGCCGTTGAGGCCGCAATGGCCGCGCTCGGGCGCGGCCATCCACTGGGCTATACGGAGGCCTTCGGGCTGACAAGCCTGCGCCATCGCATCGCCCGGCATTACCAGGACTGGTATGGGACGAGCCTCGACCCGGCCCGCATCGCGGTCACGACGGGCGCTTCGGGCGCCTTTCCGCTCGCTTTCCTGTCGGCCTTCGACCCGGGCGACAGCATCGCCCTGGCCGCCCCCTATTATCCGCCTTACGTGAATATCCTGACCGCGCTCGGCATGAAGCCCGTCATTCTGGAAACGGATGCCGAGACCCGCTTTCAGCCGACCGTCGCGATGCTGGAGCGGCTGGAGCCACGCCCGGCAGGGCTGATTTTGGCCAGCCCCTGCAACCCGGCCGGAACCATGCTGCACCGGGACGAACTCGCCGCCATCGCGCAATGGTGCGACGCCAATGGCGTGCGGCTGGTCAGCGACGAAATCTATCACGGGCTACATTACGACAGCCCGATCGCGACCGCCGCCGCCTTCAGCCCGTCCGCCATCGTGATCAACAGTTTCTCGAAATACTTTTCCATGACCGGCTGGCGCGTCGGCTGGATGGTGCTGCCGGAAGATCTCTGCCGCGCGGTGGAACGGCTGGCGCAGAATATGTTCATCAGCGCGCCGCATATCGCGCAAGTGACGGCCGAGGCCGCTTTCGACTGCGGAGCGGAACTCGACGCGCGGCGGGAGGGCTACCGGCGGTCGCGCGACCTGCTGCTGGAGGCTCTGCCGCGCGCCGGTTTCACGCGGCTGAGCGCTGCCGAAGGCGCGTTCTACCTCTATGCCGATATCAGTGACCGTGGCGAGGCAAGCACGGATTTCTGCGCACGCATGCTGCGGGAACTGAGCATCGCCGCGACACCAGGAGTCGATTTCGACCACCGGCATGGCGCGCATTTCGTCCGCTTCAGCTATTGCGGCGGCGAGGCCGAGATGGCGGAAGCGGCCGAGCGCCTTCTGCGCTGGTAGCCGTCACCCTGACCCAAACAAAAACGGCGGCCCCTGCGAGGGCCGCCGTTTTTGTTTCTGCTGTCAGACCCTGTCAGGCACCACGGACGCGCAGGATGGCGCGGGCGGCGAGGTTGATGGCCAGAACTGTCATCATCACCAGCAGGGCGGCGGCGAAGGCCAGCGCATGGGCCGAGGCGAAGGGCTGGTTGATGAAGCTCCAGATGACATAGGTCAGATAGCCGATCGGCTGATGCACGACCTGGCCGTTCCAGAGATAGTTGGACCAGCCGGCGGTGTAGATCAGCGGCGCCGTCTCACCGACCGAAATGGCCAGCGACAGCAGAATGGCGGTCAGGATGCCCGGCAAAGCAACGGGCAGCAGCACGCGCATGACGACCTTGCTGTCCCCGGCACCGAGCGCATAGGCCGCTTCGCGCATGGGGATGGGGATCTGGCGCAGCACCAGTTCCGTCATCTTGGCCATATAGGGCAGGACCATGATCGCGAGAGTGATGGAGGCGGCCAGAACCGAAAACTTCCAGCCCAGCCAGTTCACCATTGTCACGTAGGAGAAATAGCCGAGCACGATGGACGGCACGCCCGTCAGCACATCGGCCATGAAGCGGACGATCTGACCGAAGCGGCCGTTGCCGAATTCCGCCAGATAGATGCCGGCGCCAACCCCGATGGGCACGCCGAACAGCAACGCGCCGATGGACAGCACGACCGTGCCTTCGATGGCATTGAGCAGACCGCCGCTGACGCCCTGCGTCACCTGCGTCAAAAGCTGCACAGACAAGGCGGAAAAGCCGCGGACCAGGACCAGAAGAATAATGTCGATCAGCGGCGCTGCGACCAGCAGAAAGCTGAAGGCGCAGAAGGCCCAGCCGATGCTGCTGCGCAGCTTGCGGCCGGCAACCGCGCGCGGCTTCGTGGCGGCGCGGTTGAAGCTGGGGGCAAAGGCCGCCTCAGTCATTGTCTCTATCCCAAAATCGAGAAGCGAGAGGGCCGGCGGCGGATTGCCGCCTGCCCTGATCAAAAAGGTTAGCGACTGGCGCCTTTGCGGACCAGGAGACGGGCCACGATATTGACGACAACGGTGATGACGAACAACACGATGGCAATTTCGGCCAGCGACTGCACGGCAAGACCCGATTCGTCCTGCTCGGCGCTGTCGAGCTGCGACAGAATGAAGGAGGCCATGGTGCTGATCGGGCTCATCAGCGTCGTCGGCATATAGTTCAGCGCACCGCCGGAGACCATGAGAACGGCCATGGTCTCACCCAGCGCACGGCCCAGGCCCAGGATGACCGCACCGATGACGGCTGGGCGGATCATCGGCAGCATAGTGAAGAAGACCATCTCGAACTTGGTCGTGCCAAGCGCGTAGGCAGCTTCCTTCGCTTCCTTGGGGATGCGGGTGAGCGCGTCGAAGACCGTGATGGTGATGACCGGAATGACCATCAAAGCGAGCACGAGGGAGGAGGAGAGCAGGCCGAAGCCGCTGCCGCCGGCCTGCGCCAGAAAGGGGATGAAGGGGAAAACCGCGGCAAGGACCGGCGCGATGATATGGGCCGCGATCGGCACCAGGACGATGATGCCCCAGAGGCCGTAGACGACGCTCGGCACCACGGCCAGCAATTCCACCACGATGGCGAAGGGGGTGCGCAGCTGGCGCTTTACACCTTCCGCCAGGAAGACCGCGATCCCGAGGCTGACCGGAACCGCCACCAGCAAGGCAAGGAAGGAGCTGGCGAGTGTCCCGGCCACGAAGACAAGGCAACCGTAAGTCGCACCGATCGGGGCCAGCACACCATGACGCGGAACCGGATCGGCATAGAGATTGCCGAGATCCCATGTCTTGGTGAGCAGGAAGTCGATGCCGTTGAACCGGATCGCCGGCCAGGCATAGACGACAAGGAAAAGGAGAACGGCAGCGATGACGACCGGGATAACCCCGGCCAGACCGATCAAAGCCATGCGGAAGGGGTTTGTGGGCCCCCGCCGACCTTTTGCCTTCACGGCCGACCGGGCAAGCCCGGCCGACGTGGAATCCATCTGAGCCTGGCTCATGCGATTAGGCGGCGATCGTCGCGATGCGGGCGTGGCTCTGCATGCGGATCTTGTCCGGCAGGGCAACGAAATGCACCTTGGAGAGATAGTCGCCGGTGCTGCCGCCCGTCGGATCGATCGCCCAGGTCAGAAGACCCTTGATCGCCTTGGCGAGCGCGGCGCTCGGCTGCTTCGAGTCGACGATCGCGTATTCGTAGTTGATGATCGGGTAGGCCATCTCACCGTCAGCGAAGATCAGGCTGATGCGCTGATCGGCCGGGGTGGAGTCGATGAGGCCGGAAGCGGCGGCCACGATGGTCTGCGGGTTCGGCAGGACGAACTTGCCGGCCTTGTTCTGCAGCGGGGAGACGCCGAGGCCAGCGGCCTGGATCTGCGCCAGGAAGCTCACGCCGACATAAGCGATCGAGTAGGGGTTCTGGGCCGCAGTCTGCACCATGCCCGGGTTGCCGATGGCGCCGATTCCACCCTGAACCGCCGGCCAGCTGACCGTGGTGCCGAAGGCAACGCTCGAGGCCCATTCCGGGGTCGACTTGGACAGATACTGCGTGAAGATGAAGGTGTCGCCGCTGCCATCGGTGCGATGGATCGGGAGGATGGCGTGGTTCGGCAGAGCAACGCCCGGATTGAGGGCGGCGATCGCCTTGTCGTTCCAGTTGGTGATCTTGCCGCTGTAGATGCCCGCGAGAACCGGGCCGCTCATGTTCAGCGCGCTGCCGTTCAGGCCGGGCAGGTTGTAGATGATGTTCTGAGCCGAAATCGCCAGCGGGATGTTCAGCATGGTCGGGTTCTTCTTGACCTGCGGGCCGGCCATATAGGCGTCGGACGCGCCGATCTGCGCGATGCCCTTGATCGCCTGGGCGATGCCGGTGCCGGAACCCGTGCTCTGTGTCGTGATGCGGAGCGTCGGCGCGATCTTGCTATAGCCCTGAACCCAGAGGTTGAAGAGCGGATAGAGCAGGCTGGAGCCCGTCTCGAGGATCGTCACATCTTCGGCCGCGTGGGCAGCGCCGACGATGCCAGGAATGGTGAGGCCAACAGCCGCGAGGCTGACGGATTTCAGAAATTGAGCGCGCGTAACGCGCGGAAGCAGCGTGCCGTCCGACATGACATTCTCCAAAGCCTGATTAACAACGATCCGAGTGACCGCGGTGCGAGGCGTTTACGAGGGGATAACCGGGACTGGGATGACAGTCGCGTTGCAGTTCTGTGACATCCTTACCTTTTGTAAAAATTGCCCCAGCTTTCGCCTTGAAGGCGGGAGGAAGAAACGCATGGCCTTGCACGCCATGGCGCGATAATATTTTGCCTTGAGCGACATGGACCGCGTTTCTTTGCCCGCGTGGGTGGGCTGCCAGTCTGTGAGCGTCAGTAACCGGGCCTGCCGCCCCACCATGTCATAGCATAGGCCCATCGTGCGCGAGCGCGACATGGCCGTTGCGTGACGCGATTCAGCGGCATGCGCCAGAGGATAAGGGGAGCGTCATGCCGCCCGACGTTATGCCACGCGCCGTCACCGACCACCTGCGCCACCCCGAATTGCGGCTGCTGCTCGCCGATGTCGCGATCGGCGTCGATGAGAGCCTGACCGAACCTTTCCTGCTGACCACCGAGCCGCGAATTCTGCTCGGCGCCCCGCTGCTGTCGCCATCGGCCGAAAGCCTGTTTCATATGCGCCACGCCATGGAACTGGCCTGGCTGAGCGGTATTGCCGACCCGGCCCTCGCGGGCCTTGCCGCTGCCCGCTGCGCCGCTCTGGCCGTGGCGCTGGAGACCTATGGGTCTGCCGGGGCCACCCTGCCCGGCTGGATCGCGCCCCTGACGGGCTATGCCGCTCCGGACCTGACCACGGCCCGGCGTCTATGGGCCAAGCTGAGCATCTATCAGCAGGCCGGACCGGGCCAGGATCTGAGCCCCGCATCGCACGCGAAACTCATCGATGCCTGGTCCATCCTCGGGCCTAGCGAATGGCTGATGGAGCAGGGCGGCGATGCGCGCCTGGGCGTCGATCCCTTTACTGGCCTGAACGGCTACGGTTGCAGCCACCGGCCCCGCCCCTGGGCGGTGACCTTCGCCTCCTCCACCGCCTCGTCGGTCTCGGAGCGCGGCTATCTGGGCGCGGAAGCCGCACGGCGCCGCATGATCACGGCCAGCTTCGGCGGCTCGGCTGCGGCAGCCGTCTTCACGGAAGCCGACCGCGTGCGCGCGGCGCTCGCCTATCATTTCGATCTGGTGACCGGCACCGGCATCGTTCTGGCGCCGTCCGGCACGGATGCCGAGCTGATTTCCCTGGCACTCGCCAGCGCCGGTGCCGACCGCCCGATCACCAATATTCTTCTCGCACCGGAAGAAACCGGCAGCGGTGTGCCTTTGGCCGCGCGCGGCCAGCATTTTGCCGCCGATACCGCGCTGGGCGTGGCGGTGACGAAAGCCACGCTCATCGACGGCTTCCGCCCCGATACCGTCCTTGTCTCGGTCGCCGTGCGCGGCGCCGATGGCGCTGTGCGAAGTGCGTCTGCCATCGAAGCCGATTGTGTGGCGGCGGTGGAAAGCGCGATTGCCGCCGGGCAGCGGCCGATTCTGCATCTTCTGAATGTCTCGAAAACGGGGTTGCGGGCGCCGCGCATCGATTCCGTCATGGCGCTGTGGCAGCGCTTTGCGGGCGCGATGGATGTGATCGTCGACGCCTGCCAGACGCGGCTGCATCCCGGCACGATCCGCGATTATCTGGCACGCGGCTGGATGGTGCTGATCACCGGCTCGAAATTCTTCACGGGCCCGCCCTTCTCGGGTGCCCTGCTGGCCCCAGCCGAGGTCACCGCGCGCCTGGCGCGGAACCCGCTGCCCTCGGGCCTGTCGCTTTACTGCGGGCGGGCCGAGTGGCCGCGCGCCCAGGCGGGACTCGACTGCCTGGACAGCGGCCCCAGCGCGCTCGGCGGCAATTACGGCCTGATCCTGCGTTGGCAGGCGGCGCTAGCCGAAATGCAGGCTTTCGCGGAAGTTCCGGGCGACAGGCGGCGCGCGACACTGCATCGCTTCGTCGGTCATGTGGAGCGCTGCATTGCGGCGACTGACGGCCTGACAGCGGTCAATGATAACCCGCCCGGCGACAACCCGGCCGACTGGGATCTGACGGAGACCATTCGCTGCTTCGCGCTGACCCTGCCAGCCGGGGAAGCTGTCAAAACCGGTGCCGATGAGGCGCGCTTTCTGGACTTGGTTGCCGCACGGAAGGTCTATTTCTGGCTCAATGCCGATCTGACCGAGGCGCTCGCTGACCGGGTGCCGGAAGCCGAGCATGAGACCCTGCGCCGCCGCTGCCATATCGGCCAGCCCGTCGCCGTGACCGTCGACGGAGAAGCGGCCGCCGCGCTGCGCGTATCGGCCGGCGCGCGGCTGATTTCCGGCGAACCGTCGCTGGCGCAGCTGGCACCAGACGAACGGCTGGAGCGCGAACTGGCCGATGTGAGCCTGCTGTTTCGCAAGATCGCACTCATCCTGCGGCATTTCGATCGGCTTTCGGCGACGAATCCGCGACCGAGCTACGATTGACGGCACAGTCCCAGGCTTAGGTTCCCAAGGGCTCGGTATTGTCGCCGTTGTGCTGGATGACGAGCGACGCCGCCATGGCGCGGGCAATCCGCAAAAGTTCGGCCCGTCCGTCCTCCTGCAGATCCCGGTAGAGATTGAGCAAAGCGCGCTCGTCCGATCCCTCTGCGGTCAAAAAGGCAGCGTCATGCCCCCCGTCCAGAAGATAGCCGACGGAGACGCCGAGAACGGCGGCCACCCGCGTGAGATTGGCGCGAACCTGACCGGTGCGGTCGGTTTCCCATTGCGCCACGGCGCTGCGGGAGACGCCGATGCGGCGCGCCAGATCATCCTGCGTCAGCCGTAGCGCCTGACGGCGCTGCCGAATGCGGGCGGCCACGCCGGAGGCCAGCCCTGTCGTCTCGGCCTGGCCCAAACCGGTCCGGCCCGGCGCGGCGCTGGCTGCTGGTTTGCGTGTCAATTTCCTCTTGCCCAAATATGTTAGTTAATCTAACGTTTCTGATAGATAACAAACCACCGCTCGGCCCGCATCTCCGGTGACCCTAGCTGAGCCTTTATCTCCCCCTCAACACAGATCAGCCGCGCCCCGCCAATGTGTGATCGCCAAGGTGAGCGACCGCTCGATCTTCCGTCAGGAGTTTCGCGCATGACGACGCCACAGCCGACGGCCTGGCCACAGAAAACGCAACGGCGCGCCGCAGCCGGACGGCCGGATGCCTCTCCCGAAGCGCAGGCGCTGATCGCCTGTCTGGAGGAAGCCGGAGCCACCCTGCTGTCTCTGCCGCCCACCGGCTTTTCACCGCATCTGCGCACCACGGCGCTGCCGGTTCTGCGGGAGGCGGCCGAATCCTATGGCTGGTCGCTCACGGAATTGCGGGCGCCGATGCCATCAGCCGCCCGCATCAGCCGCATGGACAAGGCCATGGGCTATCTCGCGCTGATCCCGCAGGACCGCTATCTGCTCCGCCGGATCGTGGGCTGCCGCGCGCTGGTTCACCCAATTCATGGACGCCATCTGTTTTCCTGGCGCCGTCTGGGGGAGGCGCTGGGTGCCGATCACAAAGCCGTGCAGCGCTGGCACGCCGACGGTATCCGCATCATTCTCGATGGTTTGCGGCGTCAGGCTGCCGGCATTGACTAGGATCATGACTCCGGAACCTTGCCGGAATGACCGTTATGCCTGCCCGGGGGCCGCCGTCGCTTGACCGTCTATGAGCAGGCCGCTACCCCGCGAGGATCGTGAAGGAAACGCCTCGCCCGTGACAATCGCCTCCTCAGCCCTTTCCATTGCTGATCGCATGTCACGCGTGACCGGCCTCGGGCGTCGCCCGCTCAATGCCGAAGCGACGATCAAGACAGCCCTAAACGGCGCACCGGCCAGCGCTTTCGGCCCGGAATTCGGCATGGCGCAATTCGCCGAGGGCCTGACGGTGCTGTTCAACGCGCTGGAGCGCGAGGCCGATCTGTCGCTGTTCGGACGATTTGCCGTCCGCTGGGACACCATCCGCTGCCTGCGCAACCTGATGCGGATGTGGCGCGAGGAGGAAAGCGCGCCTGCCATCGTCAGCACGCCCATCCACCGCCCGCTGATCATTACCGGCCTTCCGCGTAGCGGCACGACCTTCTTGCATCGCCTGCTGGACTGCGACCCCATGACCCGCAGCCCCAGTTGCTGGCAAACCATGGCGCCCTACCCGCCCCTGCACGGGCCGGACAAGCGGCGCGCGCAGACGGATCGCGACCTGCGCTATTTCGGCCAGATCGCCCCCGGCTTCCGGGACGTGCATCCGCTGACCGCCGATATGCCGCAGGAATGTACGGAGATCACCGCTCAGATCTTTCAGTCGCTGCGGTTCGATACGACCTTTCGCATTCCCAGCTATCTGGCCTGGCAGGATGCCCAGGGCCATAGCCTGGCCTATCGCTTTCACAAACGCTTCCTCCAGCATCTGCAATATCAAAGCGGCGACGCACCGGAAGCTGTGCAATGGGTATTGAAATGCCCCGATCACGTCTTTGCCCTTGATGCGGTGCGCCAAGTCTATCCCGATGCGCGCATCGTCTTCGTGCATCGCGATCCGCTGAAGGTGCTGCCCTCCGTCGCGAAGCTGACGGAAATCCTGCGCCAGCCCTTCACGGGCGTGCAAAACAAGACGGATATCGGCGACCAGGTGACCGGGCGCTGGCATCAGGGTGTGGAAGAGATGATGGAGGTCGCCGACAGGGACGATGCGGCGCAGAGCAATGAGCCGGGCATCTGCCATATCCAGTATCGCGAATTGATCGCTGACCCGATCGGCACCATCGACCGTCTTTACGGCCATTTCGGCAAGGATCTGCATGCCGATGCGCGCACGGCCATGGAGACCGAAATCAACCGCAGAAAGCGTGGTGGCTACGGCCAGAACGTCTATCATTTCGCGGAACACGGCCTGGACGCGAAGCGAGAACGAACCTTCTTTAAAAGCTATATGCAGCGCTTCGGCATCATCGAAGAAGTGCAGGTTTGATTTTTATTTTGATATCGTAAATTTTATCTGGACAAATACCCCAGAATTTCCCACATAAATATACATGATGGTTGTTTGCGTCGTTGACGTGATCAACCGCTTCTAGGTTGATCAGACGATCAGCCGCTTTCTCCACCCAATCCGACCTGAGAGGCCCCGATTTCCGCATGGATTTGGGGCTTGCGGCTTTTGCGGACGAAGTCCTGGCATCGGCAGAGCAAAGCCCGGCCCGCCACCACCGCTACCTGATGGAGCGGCTGGAGGCCGTCAGCACCGGCGAGATGGACCGGCTGATGGTGCTGATGCCCCCGGGCTCGGCCAAATCGACCTATGTCTCGATCCTGTTTCCGGCCTGGTATCTGGCGCAGCATCCGCGCGCCGCGCTGATGACCTGCTGCCATACTGACAGTCTGGCCAGCCATTTCGGCCGCCGCACGCGGGCTCTGGTGCAGGAACAGGCCGAGATTCTGGGCTATAAGATCGCCGGGGACGAACGTGCCGCCCATCGCTGGCGCACCAGCCGTGGCGGAGAGTATTTCGCGACGGGCCTGCGTGGACCCATCACCGGACGCCGCGCTGACCTTGTCATCATCGATGATCCTGTCAAATCCTGGGCGGAAGCGGATTCGCCGCTGGCCCGCGAACATGCCTGGAACTGGTACCGGTCAGACCTGCTGCCGCGGCTAAAGCCGCGTGGCCGCATCATCCTCGTCATGACGCGCTGGCATCAGGATGATCTGGGCGGACGCATTCTGGAGATGGAGACCGGCTGGACGTCCGTGAAACTGCCGGCGCTGGCTGTCGCCGCCGACCCGCTGGGCCGTGCGCCCGGCGAGGCGCTTTGGCCGGACTGGGAGGATGCGGCGGCCCTGCTGCGCAAGAAGGTGGCCATGGGCGAACGCGCCTTCGCCGCTTTGTTTCAGCAGGACCCGCGCCCCCCGGCCGGCGGCCTGTTTCTGACCGAGCGCCTGCGCCTGACCGATGGCGGCCAGTTTCAAACCCTGGCAGGGGTCCGCGCCTGGGATCTTGCCGCTGCCGTGCCGGCGCCGGGCCGCGACCCGGACTGGACGGTGGGACTGCGGCTGGATCGTGACACAGAGGACCGCTTCATCGTGCAGGACATTCGCCGCCTGCGCGGCACGCCCGGCGAGGTCGAGGCTGCGATCCTGTCGGCCGCCGTGCAGGACGGCACCGCCGTGGTGATCGCTCTGCCGCAAGACCCAGGCCAGGCTGGCCTGGCGCAGATCGCCTATCTGACCCGGAAACTGGCCGGATATACTGTGCGGTCATCACCCGAAACCGGATCGAAACTGACCCGCGCCAGTCCGATTGCGGCGCAGGTGGAAGCCGGCAATGTCAGCCTGATCCAGGCCCCATGGAATCGAAGCTTCGCCGAAGAGCTAAGGGATTTTCCGCATGGCGCGAAGGACGATCAGGTCGATGCACTGTCGCGCGCCTTCATGACGCTCGCGACACCCACAAAACCCGCCCGCCGCTTGCAAGTGCCCTTGCTGGGCCGATGATCCTGTAAACACGGATTGCCATGTTCGACACATTGCGTGCCCTGCTGCCGCGCGATGCGGACTATCCGCCGCGCGTCGCCGAGCTTGACCTATTGTGCCGCGTGCTGAACGGCACGCTGTATGACAGCCTGCCCTATCAGTTCCATGAGGAGCGCGGCGCGGGTGGCGAGTATATTCCCATCCGCCAGCGGCGCCCCTCGATCCGCTATGCGCTGTGCCGCACGGTGGTGGAAGACAGCGTCGCCCTGCTGTTCAGCGAAGGGCATTTTCCACGCATCCTGTGTGACGATCTGACGTTGCGCAGTTTCCTGTCCGACCTGATGCAGGATTGCGGGCTGAATGCGGTAATGACGGATGCGGCGCTGCGTGGCTCCGTCGGCTCGGTCGCGATTCTTCTGCGGATCCTGAAAGGCCGTGTCTATGTCTCTGCCCTCGACAGTCTGTATCTGACGCCCTGCTGGCGGCTGGATGCGCCGGATGTGCTGCTGAGCGTGACCGAGCAATACAAGGTGCGCGGCACGATGTTGCGGGCACAAGGCTATGAGATTGCGGACCCTGACATCGATTATTGTTCCGCCGCGTCTGGGACAGCGAGTGCGAGACCTGGTACCAGCCCTGGCCCGTCGGCCTGCCCGCTGTCGTCGCGCCCGCCATCGACGACAGCCGGTCGATCCATCATCGCCTGGGCTTCATACCCCTGGTGTGGATCCGCAACCTACCCGGGGGTGACAGCGTCGATGGCGGCTGCACCTTCCGCGCCGCTATCGAGACAAGCATCGAAATAGACTACCAATTGTCCCAGGCCGGACGTGGCTTGACCTATAGTTCCGACCCCACGCTTCTCATCAAGGAACCGGCGACCGCCGATCGCGAAATTATCAAAGGCGCCGGCAATGCCCTGGTGGTCAGCAAGGACGGCGACGCCAAGCTGCTGGAGATTGGCGGCACAGCCGCCAATGCGGTGATCGACTACGTGCGCGTGCTGCGCGAGTTGGCACTGGAAAGCGTGCATGGCAACCGGTCTTCCGCCGACCGCATCGCCGCCGCGCAATCCGGCCGTGCGCTGGAATTGATGAACCAGGGTCTCATCTGGCTCGCCGATAATCTCCTTATTTCCTATGGAACAAACGGCATTCTGCCGTTGCTGCGGATGGTTCTGCGCGCCGCCGAACGCTATCCGATTACGGTTCTTGGCCGGCAGGCGCCGAAAGCGCCCGTCGACACGCGCCTGACGCTTGATTGGCCAAATTGGTATCCGCCCACAGCGGCAGACCAGTTGGCCGCAGCCCAAAGCCTTTCCACCCTCGCCACCGCCGGACAGATCAGCCGCGAAACCGCCGTGCGCAGCATCAGTGATGCCTATGGCGTCACCGATGTCGCCGCCGAGCTGGCGCGCATTGCCAAGGACAGAATGGATGACGACTGCTGAAACTATTACACCGGAAACCGAACCCGACAGCGTGGAAGCGCTGAAGGCGCGCGCCGCCGCGCTGGAAGAGCAGATACGCAGCTTGTCCGAACAGGCCCGCGCCAATCTTCTGACGGCGGAACTGAAGACCGAGGCGCTACGCGCCGGAATGGTCGATCTCGATGGCTTGAAGCTGCTGGACACATCCACCCTCACTATCGGCGAGCAAGGCGAGGTGACGGGCGCGACGGCGCTGATGGATCGCTTCCGGCGCCTGAAACCCTGGCTGTTTGGCCAGGCGTCCACCACCAGCACGACCGCCGCCCCGCCTTCGCCACAGCCGCCGCGCATGAAGCCGGCGACCGAGATGACGAAGGATGAATACCGCGCGGCGCGCGCCGCGATCCTCCGCCGCACCTGATCTTCATCCCCCCAATCAGCATCGAGAGGATCGCCATGGGCATCCAGAATTTTCCGGCAGCCTTGCAGCCGATCATCCAGCAGGGCTTTCTGGAACGCGAGTTTCAGCAAGCCTTGCGATCGCGCCTCGGCTATCGCGCGGTTGCGGACCGGGACGAGATTGCGGTCGGCATCGGTGAGACGTTGACCAAGACCCGCGCCGGGCTGAAGCCGAGTGTCACAACCCCGCTATCGCCCGCGCTCAACACCAATCTCGACAATGGCCTGACGCCGTCGAGCTGGGGCGTTGAGCAATATACGCTGACCTTGAATTTTTATGCCGCGACGGCCGACCTCAATATGGTCACCAGCCGCGTCGGCATTGCCAGCCAGTTTCTGCAAAACGCCTATACCAATGGCGAACAGGCTGCCCGCAGCCTGGATGAACTGGCGCGCAACGCCCTGTTCAACGCCTATTTCGGCGGCAATACCCGCGTAAGCGCGACACTTGCCAGCGCCGGCCCGACGATCGCCGTGGATGACATTCGCGGCTTTCAGACGATCTTCGTGAATGGCGTGCAGGCAGCGGTCTCGTCCGGCAATCCGCTGGCCGTCACGATCGGCAGCGACAGCTATACGCTGATCGGCGCGGCGGCCGACAGCGTGAATACCTCCACCACGCCTTACGGCATTTCCGGCGAATTGACCTTTGGCAGCAATGTCACGGTGGCGGATGGCACCGGCGGCAATAGTGTTCAAGCGGCCACGGCCAGCGCCATTCTGCGGCCGGGCGGCCGCACCAATACCACGCTGCTGCAAGCGACCGATACGCTGGCCATGGGCAATCTGCTCGATGCCGTCGCGACCTTGCGCAAGAACGCGGTGCCGGAAATCGACGGCGTCTATAACTGCTATCTGGATCCGGTCTCGGCCCGGCAGCTATTTGCCGACCCCGATTTCAAGACTCTGTTCACCGGGGCAACCTCCAGCAATGCCGTCTTCCAGGATGGCATGGTCAACGACTTCCTGGGCCTGCGCTTCATCCCGACCACGGAAGCCTTCGTGCAGCAGCATCCGACGCTGGCGAACCTGCATATCCGCCGCCCCATCATCTGCGGACAAGGCGCGCTGATCGAGGGCGATTTCGCCGGCATCGGCGCGGATGATGTGGCGCCGAAGGACTCCATCGTCACCATTGTCGATGGCGTCGCCATGGTAACGCGCGAGCCGATCGACCGACTGCAGCAGATCATTGCCCAAAGCTGGTATTGGATCGGCGGCTTCTGCGCGCCGTCCGACACCACCACGACGCCGCTGACCGTGCCGACCGCGACCAATGCCGCGTTCAAGCGCGCGGTGATGGTCGAGCATGTGGGGTAACGGTCATGGCCAGCGGCAGCATCGCCGCCTTCAGTCCGGAAGCAACCGTCAGCGTTGCGGCCGGCATCGCCAGCAATGCGGTGGCTTTGGGCGGTAGCGGCCCGTCCCTGCTCGTCTTCAACAGCACAAGCAGCATCGCCTTTCTGCGCCTGGGCGCCAGCACCAGCCTGACCGCGACCAGCGGTGATCTGCCTGTGCCTGCCGGCGTGCAATTGCTGCTGACGGTGGGCGCCACGGTGACGGCGGCCGCCGTTCTGCTCAGCAGCGGCAGCGGCACGGTCTATCTCACCCGTGGGTCCGGCTCGGCATATTGAGAGCACAAAGCCATGGCCTTTACCGACGCCGAGAAGACCGACCTTAGACGGTTCTGCGGATACCCGGCCTATGGCACGGGTGCCAGCGGCTTTCAGGGCTGGCGCTTCTTTCAGGCCTATGGACTGATGGAATTCCGGTTGAACAATCTCTCCGGCGCCGAGGAAACCGTCTGCCGCACCTATCTGGGCACTTTGCGCGGATTGGAAGCGGCGGTGCCGCATACCGGCCAGAGCCTGGATACCGACCAGGCCGCCGTCTGGACGCGCAACAAGGATGAGTTGCGGGATCGCCTGACCCTGCTTGACGAATGGCGGCGCCGGCTATGCAGTTTTCTGGGCCTGCCGCCTGGGCCTGCCTTGACCGATCCCGGTATGACCCTGGTGGTGTGATGACCCCGACACAATTGCAAGACCGGGTCGCGCGCGGACAGGGCCTCGCGGCGCTGCGCATGGGTGACGATTACGATGTCTTTCGCCCGCGCTCCGCCTTCATGCCGCTTGCACCCGGCAATCGTATTCTGCGCCTGCCGGTGGCATTGCATGGCGAAGATCGCGACTGGCATCGCGGCGCGCGCTATGGCCAGCCGCTGTGGTTTGCCGTTCACGACACGAGCTATACGCAGCCCGGCGATTATCTGGTGGGCGCGGGCGGCACCTTCTTCATTGCCAGCCAGCCGCCGCTTCTGCCCACCGTCTGCGTGCAGACCAATCGCACCGTCAGCCTCAGCCGGGCGGAAGGGGCAGACGCCATCGGCATCAATGCCTATGGCGGTGTCGCGCCACAGAGGCAGGTGCCCGTTCTGGTCGATTGGCCTGCCAGCATGCTGACGGCCGCAAGCGGCAGCCGCAATGGTGGCACCCTGCCGGGCGAGCCTGGACCGCCAAGCTGGGCAATTCTGCTGCCTGCTTTGCCGCCCTCTGAATTGGCCGATCTGCGCTGTGACGATCTCGTGCAGAATGAGACGGGCCTCACGGCCATCATCTCCGCCGTCGAACGCAGCGCGCTCGGCTGGCGCCTGACGGCCATTCAGGCGGCGACGTGACATGGCGGATCAATCGGACGTCGAAACCGCTTTGGTTCGCGTGATTGCCGGCACGATCTATCCGGACGGCAGTGACGGCGATTCCACCATCGGCACGCCACCCGCCCTGTGCCGCATCTATCGCGGCTGGCCGACGACCGCCGCATTGCAGGCCGATCTTGCCGCCGGCATCGTCAATGTCAGCATTTTTCCGAGCGGATCGCCGCGCGATACCACGCGCTATCCCGCAGGCTGGACCGTGACGACCGCCAGCAGGCCGACGCTGACCGTGGTAGTGCGGCAGAACATCGTCACCTTCACCGGAACGCCGGCCGCGGGGCAAATGGCCGGTATCGCGGTAGACGGCACAAGCTTCGTCTATCTGGTGCAGGCGGGCGATACGACAGCCCTGATTGCCGCCGCCCTTGCTGCGCAGGTCACCGCTGCCGGCTATTTCGTGCAGAATGCCAATGCCATTCTGGTCGTGCCAGGTGCGGCCTCTTTATTGGCCCGCGTCGAACAAGCACAGAGCGCCTTTCGGGAAACCCGGCGCCAGATACAGAGCTTTCGCGTCAGCTGCTGGTGCCCTGATCCGCTGCTGCGGGATGAGACCGCAGGCCGGATCGACACGGCCATGGCGGATAGCCGTTTTCTGACACTCGCGGACGGTACCTCCGCACGCATCACCCTCGAAGGCGGCGCGACCATCGACCAGATGGAGGCAGCGCATCTTTACCGCCGCGACCTGATCTATGCCGCCGACTACGCCACCATCCTCACCGCCCTGCAACCGGCCATGGTTTTCGGCAGCGGGACTTTGTCCTCGCCTGCTGGCCCCCTCGCGCCGCTTCTCGGCTAGTTTCAAGGAAGTCCCATGCCCATCGTGCAACAGGGCGCCATCAACACGACGGCTCTGGTGGTGCCTGATCTTTACGTGCAGATCGTGCCGCCGCAGACGCTGCTGCTGAACGGTGTGCCGACGGATGTTCTGGGCATCGTCGGCAGCGCCAGTTGGGGCCCGGTCGGCCAGCCCGTGATCATCGGCAGCATGGCGCAATATGCGACCGGCTTCGGCCCTGTCATGCCGCGCCTTTTTGATATGGGCACGCAACTGGCCACAGCCGTGCAGCAGGGCGCGCAGAATTTCCGCTGCGTGCGGGTGACGGACGGCACGGATACGCCAGCGGTGCTGACCGTGCAAAGCGCCATCACGCTGACGGCGCTGCACACCGGCAGTTACGGCAATGGCATTGGCGTCTCGCTCTCGGCCGGATCGCAGGCCGGCAGCACGCGCATTACCATCGCCCTGCCCGGCAATACGCCGGAGGTCTTCGACAATATCACCGGCACGGGCGCTGCTTTGTGGCAGGCCATGGTTCTCGCCATCAATACCGGTAACGGGCCGTTGCGCGGCGCATCCCAGATTGTGACGGCCATCTATGCCGGTGGGACGGCCGCGCCCGTTACCGGCAGCATCAGTTTCGTGACCGGAACGCCGGGCACTGACGGCGCGAGCGCTGTAACCGCCGCCAATCTGATCGGACAGGACAGCGTGCCTCGCACCGGCATGTATGCCCTGCGCGGCCAAGGCTGTTCCGTCGCCCTGCTGGCGGATGCCAGCGACAGCAGCCAATATACGGTGCAGGCGGAGTTCGGCCTGTCGGAAGGGATCTATATGATCCTGACCGGCCCTTCCGGCGATACGACAGAGAATGCCGTCAGCATCAAGGCGGCCGCCGGCCTGGATAGCTATGCCGCCAAGCTGATGTTCGGCGACTGGCTGTATTGGAATGATCAGGTCAACGCGCAACTGCGCCTGGTGTCACCGCAAGGCTTCGCGGCCGGGCGGCTGATCAATCTCTCCCCCGAGCAATCCAGCCTCAACAAGGCGCTGTACAGCATTGCCGGCAGCCAGCGCAGCGGCACCGTCAGTTCCGGCCAGGCCAGCACCTATTCCAGCGCCGAGCTTCAGCTGCTGTTTCAGAACGGCATCGACGTCATCTGCAATCCGCAGCCGGGCGGCAGCTATTGGGGCGTGCGCTGCGGCCATAATTCCTCGTCGAACGCCGCCGTGAATGGCGACAATTATACGCGGATGACGAATTACATCGCCGCTACGCTCTCTGCCGGCATGGGGCTTTACGTCGGGCAGGTCATCAACAGCACGCTGTTCCAGAACGTCCGCGCGACGCTACTGTCTTTCCTGCAAGCCATGCTGACGGAGGGATTGCTGGGCAGCATCGACGGCAGCCAGCCCTTCTCTGTTGTCTGCGATCTGTCCAACAACCCCGCCAGCCGCACGGCGCTCGGCTATGTGCAGGCCGATGTCCAGGTTCAGTACCAGGGCATCAATGAGAAATTCATCGTCAATGTCGAAGGCGGTCAGACGGTGCAGATCACCAGCCAGACTTTGGCGAGCCGCCCCAATTTGTAACGGAGCATAGGCACCATGGCTCTCAACAGCTTTTCCACAGGCAAGGACTGCCAGGTTGTCGTTCTGGGGCCTTTCGGTCGCGTCGACCTGGACCATGTCACCGGTTTCGAAAGCCGGCAGATGACGGCGGCCATTCGGGTCGACAGGATGGACGGCACCATGCTGGGCGCGGAACTACCCAAGGGCTGGGAAGGTGCTTTCGATCTGGAGCGCGGGTCTTCTGCCGCCGACGACATGCTGGCGCAGATCGAGCAGAGCTATCTGGCCGGGACCACGCCGGCCGCCGGCACGCTGTATCAATATATCGACGAGGTGGACGGATCGACGTCCACCTATCAGTTCAGCACGGTCGTTTTCAAGCTCGCCTCGTCCGGTCTGTATAAGGGCGATGCCAGCGTGAAGCAGCGGCTGGAATTTTTTGCCACCAGCCGCAGCCGCGTATCATGAACACGCAGATGGACACGATCGACGTGACCGGGCGTGTGTTGACGGTGCGCCAGCCCCAGGTGCTGGACCAGTTGCGCCTGTTCAAATCCGTAGGGCCCGTTCTGGCGCAAAACCAGCCTTATCTCGGGATGGCCATGGTCGCTTGCGCCGTCACCGCCATTGACGGCGTGCCGGTGCCGACACCGGCCAACGAATACCAGATCGAAAGCCTGATTCAGAGGCTGGGCGATGCCGGGCTGCGCGCTGCCGGCGCCGTTCTGGACCCTTCGCCGAGCGATGACGAGGTGCGAGAGCAAGCGGGAAACTGAGCCGGCACCGCGATCTGATCGAGTGCCTTTTTCTCGTGAAGAGCGGGGTGCCCTTCGACATCGCCTTTTCGCTGCCGCTGATCGACCGGCGCGCCTTTACCGTCGCCTTGGGAGAGATGGACGGCGGCCGCTACGACTGGGACAGGCTGGGTTGGGAGGCTTGAAAGATGCACGACCTGCGCCGCCTGCTGAGGCTGGACTGGGATGAGATCGGCCAGAGCCTTTTGCGAACCGCCGTGCAGCATCTGAGGGAAGCCGCATTGCAGCGCGCGGATGCGCCGGATGACGCCATCGCCATAACACAGACAGCGCCAGACCGGCTGCGCCTCTCCATCACGGCGCGGGAACTCATCCGTCGGGAACAGGGGGATGCCGCGCACGCACCGCAGCCTTTTCTGGACCCCACCGCGCAGGATCGCGGACAGCTTCGTGACGCGCTGACCGCGCAACTGGAAAGGGACGTCGGTTGAGCGATATCGAGAGCATCGGCCTGTCCCTGGTGCTGGACAATGGCGTGGCGGAAGGGCTGCGCAGGTTGCAACAGGATCTGGCCGCCTTTGATCGGGCGACCGGTGATCGCGCGGCGCAGATGCAAAAACTGGCAACCACTCATCTGCCGCGCTACCACGCACCATCCGTAAATAAGGCGTCGGCCGAACGGCCTGCGGCGCCGCCAGCTGCCGCCATCGAAACCGCAGCGCTTGCCGCCCCTGTCGCGGGGCCGGCATGGCTGCCGCCGGTGATCAGGCCGGCCGTCCCAGCGCCGCCGATGTGGCAAAGCAGGCCGGTTGCCGCGTTGCCCGCGCCGCGCGCGGCCGAGGTTGTGAGACAGTCCGCGCCGCGTTCGCAGATTGCCCCTTTAACGCCGTCGCCGCTGGTCACTCCCCCGTCTTCGGGGGCACCGCCAAGACCGAAATTAGCCATTAGCCTGACGCCCGCTATGCCGCCTAAGCCTGCGCCACAGAGTGAGCCGTCTGTCCCGCCGTCCCAGCCGGCCCGCGTTTCACCGCCGACCGTCGCCACTCCCAAGCCACCCGATACACCTCCAATACCCGCTATCGCAGCACCCAGTCGCGCGACAGCGCCGGCCGCCCCCGTCATCCAACGTCCGGCGCCGACACCGCCGTTGCCGGCGCAGCGCGTCGCCTTGTCCATCATGCGACCCAAAGAGCCGTCGCCTACGGTGACGCTGACACCGCAAGCACCCGCCGCACCATCGGCACCACAACCGCTGAAGCCAAAGGTGTTCGCGTCCGCTGATCAAGAACGTCCGGAGGCAAGACAACAGGAAGCCGCGGCGACGCCCTCGCCACGACCAAGGATCGCGCCCGTTGTCAGTGCCGCGCCCATCCGGCCGGCAGCGCCCCCGCCCTTGATGTCGCAGGCCGCCACACCCATCAGGATTGCCGCTGAGCGCCCGCCAACGACGCCACGACCGGCCATCACCCCGCCTCCGCCACATCCGCCGGAGCACACCCGGCCGCCGCCCGAGCCGGAAGCGCCGCAAACGGCAAGCCTGCAAGGTGATCTGGTCATCGACGGCGCGCAGATGGGCCGCTGGCTTGCCGACGCCATGGGCCGGCAGGCGGCCAGACCGCCCACAAGCGCACGCCGTTTCAATAGCCGCATGGCGCCCATCTGGCCCGGACTAGCCGGCTGACCTTTCGAGAATTTTTGCCATGACAACGACCGTCACGCTCGGCCCCTATACGCTGAGCGCCTTCGAAATTCCGACTGCCATTCATTATGGCGGCCGCCAGCGCCTGGCCGTGCATGACCTGCCGGGCGGGGGCCGGGTGACCGATGTGCTGGGCGGCAGCGACAGCGACATCACCTTCAGCGGCATCATCTCCGGCCAGGATGCCGATACCAAAGCCCAGCTTCTGGACGCGCTGCGCATCTCGGGCCTGACCGTACCGCTATTTTGATCGGAACAGTATTTCATCGTCATTCTGGCTGAAGCGAACTTCGACTATCGCAAGCCCTGGTGGATTCCCTATCAGCTGCGCTGTTCGGTGCAGAGCAATCTTGTCTATGGCGTGGCGGCCAAGGCAGTCTCCATCGCAGCAAGTGTGGCTGCCGATCTGACGACTGCGGCGAGCCTTCTGCCCTCGCCTGTCGCAAGTCTGGGGCTTGCGCAATCTACCACAGCGACAGCCGGCGGCACCACCCTCGGCAGCAGCGCCTATGGGCAGAATGTTGCGGCCGTGACGGCCGCACAGACCGATCTGGCCGGGCAGGTTGCCACGACGGGCGCAGCCTTGCCGGATTTCGACCTCAGCTTGGCAGGCACGGAACCGACCGCTGCCCCGGCCTCCGTCACCGCAATAACGGCCAGTGCAGGCCAGCTGGCATCGCTGACCGCCGCGCAATCCTATCTCGGCCGCGGGTTAAGCACACTGACCGCAATCGGGAGCTGACACAGCATGACCACGATCACGGTCGCGGGCGGCGACCTCTTTCATATTGCCGCCTCAAGATTGGGCGATGCGACGCAATGGATTCGCATCGCGCAATTGAACAGGCTGGAAGACCCGATGCTGAGCGGTGTCACGGTGCTGATGCTGCCGCCGATGAACCCTTCCGCTGGAGGCGGCATTGCCGATCAATAGCGGCGCGCAATCCCGCTCGGTCCATATTCAGCTGCTGATCAACGGAGAGGCTGTGGCGGGCGTTGAGGAAGCCGAAATCTGCACCAGCAATCACCAGATATCCGGCTGGTTCCGCCTGCTTCTGGCACTCGGGCGCGACGCATCCTTCCCCGCCGCCCGTTTCAGCACGCTGACGGATGCGCAGGCCGATATTCGTGTTGGCTTGGCACCAGCCGGCATGCCGCCTGTCGCAGCCATCTGGCAAAACCTGATCACGGGCCCGATCGACGAAATCGCGATCGACATGGTGGCTGGCACCGTGCAACTGACAGGGCGGGATTTCAGCGCATTGCTGATCGACACGCTATCGGCGGAGAGTTTCGTCAACCAGACCGCCAGCGAAATAGCGCAGACATTGGCCATGCGTCATGGCCTGAACCCCAAGGTGACTGCAACCGTAACCCCGGTCGGCCGCTATTACCAGGACGGCCACAGCATCCTGTCGCTCTATCAGTCCAGCAAGACTGTCACGGAATGGGACTTGCTCTGCGCGCTGGCCGAAGCAGAAGGCTATGATCTTTTCGTGCAAGGCCAAAGCCTGACCTTCGCGCCGCCCCTCACCGCACAGCTGCCGGCGGTCTGGCAATGGATGCCGGGCGGCACCGGCTGCAGCACGATGACCGCCTTGCGGATGGAGCGCAGCCTGGCCCTTGCCCGCGATATCCTTGTCACCGTGCAAAGCTGGAATAGCCGGCAGCAGACAATGATCACGCAAACCGTACATGCTTCGGCGTCCAGCACCGTGCGAAATGCCAGAACCTCGACCAATGCAACCGCATCGACCTATGTGCTGCTGCGGCCCAATCTGACCGCCGAGCAGGCGATGAACCTGGCAGCGCTGACGCTGGCCGATCTCAGCCGGCATGAACGCGTGGTAACCGCCACCATGCCGGGTGATCTGTCACTCAGCCCCCGGGCGCTCGTGACGCTACAAGGCACCGGCACCGCTTTCGATCAGACCTATGTGGTGGATGAAGTCCTGCGCCGCGTCTCGCTACAGGACGGCTTTGTACAAACCGTGCGTGCCGTGAATACGCCGCTGGTGCAAAATCCATGATGGAACTCTGGACGAATGCAATGCGCGCCCAGGCCAGTGCCATCAGCGGTGCGGCGGGTCAGTTGCGCTGTGGGCTGGTGCAATCGGTCGATCCCACAAGCTATTGCGTGAAAGTGACATTGCAGCCGGAAGGCGTTTTGACCGGCTGGCTGCCGGTCTGCAGCCAATGGGCCGGCGGCGGTTGGGGTATTGTGGCCTTGCCATCGCCCGGCCAACAGGTGGTTGTTCTGGCGCAGGAGGGACATGCCGAGCATGGCATCGTGCTCGGGACTCTGTTCTCATTACAGGCCATGCCACCGAACGCGCCGGTGGGCGAGTTTTGGCTTGTCCACGCCACCGGCTCCTATCTGAAGCTGCTTAATGACGGCAGCATCGAGGGCAAGGCGACCGTCTGGAACCTGCTTGGTCCGGTGAATATTCAGGGCGATGTCACCGTCAGCGGCGATATCACGGACAAGAGCGGCGCGCACGGGTCACTGCAGCAGTTGCGGCAGATCTATGACGAGCACACCCATCCAGACGTGCAGAACGGATCCGGCAATACCGGTCTACCCAACCCACAGGCTTAAAGCATGTCAGACCTCGATCTTGTCTTTGGCGGTGACCTCGCGGTCGCGGCGCATGGCGATCTGGCTGCGGCCGGCGGCAGCGCCCTCGGGCAGCAGCGCGTGTTGCGCCGGCTACTGACCAATGCCGGAGACTATATCTGGCAATTGACCTACGGCGCCGGCCTGCCGGCGATGATCGGACAGCCGGCACAGGCTACCGGCATTGCCGGATTGGTCAAAAGCCAGATCTTTCTTGAAAGCGCCGTCGCGCGCAGCCCAGCCCCATCCGTGACCGTCGAAGCCGATGGCAGCATCGTCTCTCTCACCGTCAGCTACAGCGATGCCAATGACGCGAGCGCCCAGGCGGTCGGCGTCACAGTATCGGCTTGAAGGGCGCCATCATGCAGCTATCGCTTCAGAATTTCACGACGCTTGTCGAACAGGCCGCCGCCGCCGTGCAAGCCAGCGCATCCCGGCTGCTGGATTTCAGCGTCGGGTCGGTATTGCGCGCAATTTTGGAGGCGAATGCCTCTCTGGCCTTGTGGCTGCAATGGCTGATTCTATTGACGTTGCAGACGACGCGGCTGGCGACCAGCAGCGGCGCGGATGCCGACAGTTTCGGCGCCGATTTCGGCTTTACCCGGCTGGCCGCCGTCGCGGCACAGGGCAGCGTGACCTTCAGCCGCTATACCGCGACGCAAACCGCTTTTGTTCCCGTCGGCGTTACCGTCACGACTGGCGACAATGCAAGCCAGTTTGCGGTGACAATAGACACGGGCAATGCGGCCTGGTCAGCAAGCTTGTCCGGCTATGTCATCGGTGCGGGCTTGGCCTCCGTAACCGTGCCGGTGACGGCGGCCGTTGCGGGCGCCATCGGCAATGTCCAGCCCGGCACGATCACGATGATCGCCAGCGCCATTCCGGGGATCGACACGGTCAGCAACGCCAATGCGCTGACCGGCGGGCTGGATGCGGAATCGGACAACGCCTTTCGCCTGCGTTTTCAGGGCTTCATCGACAGCCGGACGCGCGCCACCCTGCAAGCTGTGACCTTTGCCGTTCTCAGCCTGCGGCAGGGCCTTTCCTGCACGGTGCAGGAAAATACCGATGCCGCCGGCAACTATCTGCCCGGCCATTTCGTGGTGACGGTGGATGACGGGTCCGGCAATCCTGCTGCCAGCCTGCTGGCCGGCGTACAGCGCGCCGTCGACGCCGTGCGGCCTATCGGCTCGACCTTTGCCATTCAAGCACCGGCCCGCATCGCCGCCGATATCTCGCTCGCCCTCACCTTGGCGGCAGGCGCCGACAGCGCAACCGTCATTGCCGCCGTCAACGCTGCCATCACAACCTATGTCGATGCGCTCGGTGTCGGCACCCCCCTTCCCTATACGCGCATCGCGCAGCTTGCCTATGACGCCAGCCCGAACGTGCTGAACCTGACCGGTCTGACCCTGCAAGGGAGCACTGCGGACCTGACGGCGGCCCCCGGCGCGGTCATCAAACTCGGCACGCTTGCCATTAGCTGAAAGCCCATGGAATGACTGGTGATCAGGCGGATTGTGTCGCCAGGCTGCGCGCAGCTTTGCCGCAAGGCTGGTTCACCGATGATGCGCCAATTCTCGCCGGATTGCTCAACGGTCTGGCCAGCGTCTGGGCATCGCTCTACGCGCTTGTTGTCTTCGTGCGCGGACAGACGAGGATTGCCACGGCATCCGCCGGCTGGCTCGATCTGATTGCACGGGACTATGGCGGCACTCGCTGGGCAAGGCAGAGTGGCGAGACCGATACCGCCTTCAGAACACGCATTCTGCATAACCTGCGCCGGCTGCGTGGCACGCGCGGCGCGTTGATCGCCAATATGACGGAGCTGACCGGCCGCGCGCCGCTCGTCTTTGAGCCCGCCAATGCCGCCGATACAGGCGGCTATGGCAGTGCAGGTCTCGCCTGGAATGCGGCTGGCGGCTGGGGATCGCTCAATCTTCCCTATCAATGCTTCGTCACGGCCTATCGGCCGAAGGGCGGCGGTATCGCCAATGTCGGCGGCTGGGGCAAGGCCGATACGGATTTCGCCCTTGGCGGCTGGAACAGCGGCGCGCTGGCCTGGGGCAATGCCAGCCTGATCAGCGGCACCGTGACGGATGCTCAGATTTTGGCCGCCGTCGTGGAATCCCTGCCGGCGGCGAGCCTTGCCTGGACCGCCCTTTCCAATTGAGGACCGCATATGGACCGGCAAATCGTCTATCCCGCCTCCATTCCACTGGACACAGATTTTCTGTCGCTCAACCGCAATACGATGGTGGCGATCGGCAGCGCGCTGCAAGCCGTTCTGGGAACCAGTATCGTCGCCGATGGATTAGCCTGTCAGCCGACGACGCCGGCGTCTCTGACCGTGACGGTCGGCGCCGGGTCGATCACGCAATTCGGTGCGCTGGATACGCTGAGCTATGGGTCATTGTCAGCGGATGCGACCGACCAGACCGTCAAAATGGGCATCAATCTCGCACCCGTCAGCTTCGCGCTGACGCCGCCCGCGACACCCGGCCAAAGCGTGATTTATCTGATCGAGGCGAGTTTCGCGGAAAGCGATACCACACCGGTCGTGCTGCCCTATGTGAACGCGGCCGACCCGTCTCAACCCTATTCGGGTCCGGCCAATTCGGGCACGGCGCAGAACACCCAACGCATCGAACGCGTGCAACTGCAATTGAAGGCAGGGGCTGCGGCCAATACCGGCACGCAGACCGCGCCTGCGGTCGATTCCGGCTGGTCCGGTCTTTATCTGATCACCGTCAATAACGGCCAGAGCACCGCCATTGCTGCCAATATCGTGACACATCCAGCCGCGCCCTTCCTGAATTTCAAGCTGCCATCATTGACACCGGGATTTTCACGCCGCGTCGCCTATGCCGCGTCAACGACCTTTACGGTGCCGCTGGGCGTGCGGCTGATCCGCGCAACCGTGGTGGGCGGCGGCGGTGGCGGCGGTGGCACCGACGGCACTTACGCCGGGGCCGGCGGCGGCGCGGGCGGGTTTGCCAGCGGCACTTTCAGCGTGACGCCCGGTGCGACCATCGCCGTCACCATCGGCAGCGGCGGCACAGGCAGTGCGACCGGCGCCTCGGGCGGCACCGGCGGCACCTCCAGTTTCGGCGCACTGCTCAGCGCCACGGGCGGCCAGGGTGGCCAGTTTCAGGACAGCGGCTCCACGCCCGGCGGCACCGGCGGCCAGGGCAGCGGCGGCGAGTTCAACGGCTATGGCGGCTACGGGTCGGACGGGCAGAACAGCACCACCGTCATCGGCGGCCAGGGCGGCGCCAGCCTCTATGGCGGTGGCGGCCGCGCATCGACCGCCGGCAATACCGCCGTCAACGGCCGTGCGCCGGGGTCGGGCGGCGGCGGCACCTACAATACCGCCGGCAATGGCGGACAGGGCGCCGGCGGCGTCGTGATCCTGGAATATTGAAATGGCAACGCAAGCGAACCATAGCTGGAAGCCGAGCGCCGCCCGGCTGTTGAGCATTACCGGCTTCGGCCCCAGGCCACGCGGCGCCTGGCCCGCGCATCGCGCCAATGCCTGGCCCGCCAAAGACCCTGCCGATGTGCTTGACTATGCCTATGACATTTCCCCGGCCCTGTGGGGCGATGACGGTGACAGTATTGCTTTCCTCGATGTCACCATCGTGCCGGCGGCGGCCGGCGATCTGACGCTCAACAGTTCTTCTGCCGACGGTCGTTGCGCGGTCCTGTGGTTCGGGGCGGGGCAAAGCGGCACCACCTATGCGGTCACGCTGGCGATAGAGACCGTCGCCGGCCGGGGATTTCAGCGCACGGTCTATCTGCCCTGTCTGGCGCTTTCCAGCGAGCCGCCTTTGGGCATGGAATTGATGACCGAAACCGGCGCGCCGATCCTGGACAATTCCGGCAATCCCATCTTTATTGAAAGTTAGCCGATGCCCACGATCGACCAGTTGCAGGCTGCGGTCGCGAGTGCCGATACCGACGAACTGATGACGACGCAAAGCGGCAGTGCGCGCAAGGTGACGCGGGCGCAGTTGCTGGCCGGGCTTCAGCCCGTCATTTCTGTGCCGCCGGGCGCCATTCTGGGCAATAGCGGTGCTACCGCCAGCGCTCCACTGGCCATCACGGTCGGCAGCAATCTGACGCTCGCGAACGGCACACTGTCGGCGCCCGCGCCTTTCGTCATCGGCGGCCTGCCGGGCGGCGCCGCACCCGCCGCCACCGATCTGATCCCCCTGTCGCAGAACGGAACCGCTAAATCGGTCGGCTACAGCAGCTTTCTGTCCAGCCTCGCCACGCTGCCCGGTTTCGATGCTTCCCCCATGCAGATGACCGCCACGGGTGGCCGCGTCGCCCGCAGCCTGGGCAGCCATGCCGCCGACGCGATAGCGCTGGAGGATTTCGGCGCGCTCGGCAATGGCACGACCGATGACAGCGCCGCCTTCACCGCCGCCGCCGCGACATTGCGGCCGATCCGGCTCGGCCCCAAAACCTATATCGTCAATGGCGCCCTCTCGCTCAGCAATGCCGCTGCCCTGACCCTTCTGGGCGTCCCCGGCCAAACGGTGATCCGACGGTTGACGCAGGGCGCGGCCACGGCCTGGATGACGCTCACGGCACCCGCCGTGCATGTCGAAGGCGTCATCTTTGACGCGAATACCAGTCTGGCGAGCAGCGTGACGGCGGTTTCGGTTGCTGCGTCATGCCTGCGCTCGACCTTCCTGCGCTGCACCTTCTCAAATGCCGTCGCCGGGTCTGGCCTGTTGTTCAACCCGTCCGACCCAGCGGCGGCGCGCCATACGGTGACGGCTTGCGAGGCTTACGGCAATGTCAACGGCATCAGCGCCCAGGCGGTGGACGGTCTGACCGTGACCGCCTGCCATCTCCACAATAATAGCATTGCCGGGATTTCGGTCGATCTTGCCGGCGCGGCCAGCACAATCAAGTCACGCCTGGCCGTCATCAGCGGCAATCAATGCTATGGCAACCAGATCGGCATTCTGGTCGGTGACTATGCCAATGCCGATGCGGCACCCGCGACGATAGCCAATACCAGCGCAGAGGCCATGCTATGCGTCATCGCCGCCAATGTCGTCCATGACAATACGGAATACGGCATTGTCGGGCAGGGCTATAACCTGAATATTCAAGGTAATGTCGTCTACAATAACGGCGGCGCCAATGTGAATGGCGGCGGCATTCTTGCCAATTGCTGGGTCTCCGCGGTGACGGGCAATGTCGTCTCCAACCATGCCGGTTTCGGCATCGATGCCGGCGCCGCCAATTTCACGATGATCGCCGACAACATCGTGTCGACCTCGCGCATCGCCATCAATGCCGGCGGTGCCAGGGAACCGCGCATCACCGGCAATGCCATCGCCGCCGCCAGCTATTACGGCGTCGTCATCTACAATAACGAGACGACGGCCGATGGCGCGCCGATCGGCGTTGCCTCCACCGGCGTCTCCATCACCGAGAATGTCATCGACATGCCGGCCGGCGGCGGCGGCATCCTGCTGATCGACGGGCCGCAAAGCGTGCAGGTGGCGCGCAACAATTTCATCACCACAAGCGGTGCCGATCTCAGCCTGTGCCTATTGCCGCTGACCGATAGCGTGGCGATTAACGACAATCTTCTGAATGGCGCGCCCTCCGTCTATCTTTACGACCCCAGCACAACGACAAGCGGTCGCTATGCCGGGCTCTATTCCATGCTCTATCCCGACGTCGTTGATGGCGTCGGCATCCTCAATATTTCCCAAACCGTGCAGTCGCTGCGGTCGCTCAATGCCGGAAATTACGCCAGCTACGTCACCTTTCTGAAACTGGCGGCGGCCGGCAGCGGCTATACGGCGGCGCCCAGCGTCACCTTCAGCGGCGGTGGCGGCAATGGCGCTGCCGCCACCGCTTTCGTCATCAACGGCACGGTCATCGGCTTCCGCATGACATCGCTCGGCACCGGCTATACATCGGCCCCGACCGTCACGCTGAGCGGTGGTGGCGGCAGCGGGGCCAGTGCCACGGCCGTGATCGGCATTCCGGTCTCAACCGGGCGGCGGCTGACGATCTATTGCGGCGTCGCGGCAGGCTGGGCGGTCTCGGGAAGCAATCCCAGCCAGATGACCGGGTCTGGCACCACCATCACGGTGCCGGCCAATTCCGAGATCGAATGGGTCGGCCTGAACGGCGGATGGTTCGCCAACCGCTATCAGCAGACGGATTACGTGGCGCCGTCCAGTGACGGCAGCCTGTCGCTGCGATCCCGCAGCGGCGATCTGCGCCTGCACCCTGCGGGCGCGGGTGCGGTGCGCTGGGCCAATGATGCGCAGGCAACCGGCTGCATGACGACCATCGGTAACGGGTCGCCCAATGGCACGATGAGCGCGCCTCCAGGCTCGGACTATCGCAATCTCGCTGGCGGCGCAGGCTCCGTCTTCTGGGTCAAGCAGTCGGGTACCGGCAATACCGGCTGGGTTGCCATCGCCTGAAGCTGCGTCGGGAAGGAATTCAGGATGCCCACAATCGCCAACCTGCCTGCGGCGCAGGCGATTTCACCCACCGATACCATGCCGATCGACCAGGGCAACGGCACCAATCGTGTGACGCTGGCAACCCTGCTCGCCGGCCAGCAGCCTGCGATCGTCACGCCGACCGGAACGCTGCTGGGCCGCATATCGGCTGGTGCGGGCGGGCCGGAGCCAGTGACGCTCGGCAGCGGCCTGGTGATGGCAGGCAGCACCATCGCCCTCGGCGGTTCCCTGACCGGCCTGCTCAATGGCCAGACTGTGGAGGAATTGCAGGCAGCCGGCATCATTCATGACACCGACCGCTTTCCGCTCGATCAGGGCGGCACCGCGCTGGTGCAGCAAAGCATGGCAGCGGTCTGGACCTATATCGCCGCCAAACTGCCTATCGCGCAGAAACGCGTCGTCGAGCTGACGACGAATACGGTGCTGGACGCGACGGCGCATAACGCCGCCATTCTGGTTTGCAGCCAGCCGATGACGCTGACGGCCAATTTCGCGAATATGGGATCGGGCTTCGCCTGCGACGTGCTGAACCTCTCCACCGGCAGCGTGACCATGGGCACCGGCATCACCGTGGGGTCTGGGGACGGCACTTTGCCCGCGCAAACCTCCGCGCATCTCAGCGCCGTCACCTATTCCGGTGGCAATCTGGTCTTCTGGGCCGGAACCACGGCTGCGTCGGGAGGCAGCGGCGATGGCGGGTCAACCCCGCCGCCCGCCAGCACGGCGACGCTGACCTTCGCCGCCATGCCATCCGGCAGCTATGCGCTTGGGCAAACGGGCGTCGGCGTCAACGCCACGCTGGACCCCGGCACGGCCGCAACGGCCGTGCAATTCGGCATTTCAGGTTCCGCCACCACAGCACCGACCAGTTGGACCGCCGGCCTGCTGGTCAATACGCAAAGCAATGGCGACACCTTCTGGGGCGCCTATCTGACCATGCCGGCCGTCGCCGGCACCTATTACGGCTGGGTGGAGACGGCTGACGGCGCCACCACCGCCGTCAGCCCCGCCTTCAGCGTCGGCTGATCACGCAAAATCGTAAGGACCGGGAAAGGTTCCGATCGGCAGGTAATGCGTCAGCAGCCCCTTTGCATTCCGCCAGTCATGCAGCAGAAAACCGGGCGTTTCGATGAAGGAGGCGGGCTCGGCCGCCGGGTCTATCCGGAGAGCGATAGCCGTGGTGGTGCTGGGGGCCGTGCAAAGCAGCGTGCCGCCGAACCGCATCTGCATCAGACGATGGACATGGCCGCACAGCACACGCTCCACCCCAGGCGCCTTCGCGATACAGGCGGCCAGGCGCGTGGCACCAAGGCAGCGATAGTCATCCAGATAAGGCACGCCCGTCGTGATGGGCGGCTGATGCATCATGATGATGGTCGGCCGGTCAGGCTCTGCCATCAGCGCCGCTTGCAGCCAGGCTTCCGCCGCATCATCGAAAAACCCGTGATGCTCAGCCGGTATCGTCACATCCAGCGCGATCACCCGGCGCTCTCCAAATTCCACCACGTAATGCAAAGGGCCGTCGGGCGGCAGATAGGCATGGTCGTGGAAGGCCGCCCGGAACGCATCCCGCTCATCGTGATTGCCGGGAATGACGAGCAGCGGTGCCTTCAGGTCACGGAGCAAATCACGCGCGACGGCATATTCCTCAGGCGAGCCGTTATCGACGACATCGCCGGTGAGCACGACTAGATCCGGCTGCGGTGAAAACCGATTGAGTTGGTCGATGGCGCGGACAAGGTCGGCGTTCGAATCCACCGTCTCCTGATACAGCGCCCCGCCTGGCCGCAGATGCGGGTCTGAAATCTGCGCAATCAACACTGGCTGCCTGCTCCGTCCTGTTCACTGTCACGGGACCATAGCAGCGGCTGTGCCACCATACGCAAATCGAGCAAGCATGATCACCCAGCAAGGCGCCCTGAACATGACCGCACTGGTCGTGCCAGATCTGTATGTACAGCTGGTGCCGCCGGCCGCCACGCTGCTGAACGGCGTGCCGAGCAACGTCATCGGCATGGTCGGCACCGCCGGCTGGGGGCCGGTGGGGCCGCCGGTCGTCATCGGCAGCATGGCGGATTACGCACAAGCCTTCGGCGCCGTGATGGCGAGAGGCTTCGACATGGGCACGCATGTCGCCATTGCCATGCAGCAGGGTGCCACTGCGTTCCGCTGCGTACGGGTGACGGATGGAACGGAGGCCGCAGCCGCTGGCCCCGGCCCGGCCGGCTGCGTCAGTTTCACGGCCCTCCATTCCGGTTCGGTCGGAAATCTCATCACCGTGACGCTGGCGGCGGGCAGTCTGGCCGGCAGTTGGGCCGCCATCATCGGCCTGCCCGGCCAGCCGCCGGAGCGGTTCGACAATATCACCGGAACGGGTGCAGCTTTCTGGACCGCGCTGGCAACGGCCATCAATACCGGCGCCGGTCAGCGCATGGCCCGCGCCTCGCGGTTGGTGACGGCTGGCACGCAAGGCGGCACCACGGCACCACAGGCCGCAAGCTATCCGCTTGCCGGCGGCACGGATGGCGCAGGCGGCGTCACCACCGCCACGCTGATCGGCAGCATGGCGCCGCTGCGCGGCATGTATGCGCTGACCGGCCAAGGCTGCGCCATTCTCGACCTCTGCGACGGCACGGATGCGGCCCATTGGCCGGATGTCGCAGTCTTCGCGGAATCGGAAGGGCTTTACGCCATGCTGGCCGGGCCGGCCAATGACACCATAACCCATGCCGTCGCCACCAAGACCGCTGCGGGTATCGACAGCTCGGCCGTGAAACTTCTGTTCGGAGACTGGCTGTCCTGGTGGGATGCGGCGAACGAGACCCAGCGGCTGGTAAGCCCACAAGCCTTCGCGGCCGGGCGGCTGACCAATCTCTCGCCCGAACAATCGGGCCTTAACAAGCCGCTTTACGCCATCGGCGGCAGCGAAGGCGTGGGCCTGCCCGGCAGCGGATTGACGCGCGCCTATAGTCTGGCCGAGTTGGAGGCCCTGTTCAGCGCCGGCATCGATCTCATCACCACACCCAGCGCCGGCGGACAGCCGGTCTGGAGTCTGCGGCTAGGCCATAACAGCGCCAGCAATCCGGCGATCCATGGCGACAGCTATACGCGCCTGACACACTACATCGCCGCGACCTTGTCAGCCGGCATGGGAATTTTCGTCGGACAGGTCATCAACGCCGCTTTGCTGCGCCGCATCCGCAGCACATTGCTCGGCTTTCTGGCCAATCTGCAAAGCCAGGGCCTGCTGGGCAGCACGGATGGGTCGGCGCCCTTCGCCGTTCTGTGCGACAGCGTCAACAACCCCGCCAACCGCACGGCGCTCGGCTTTGTCCAGGCGGATGTGCAGATCCGGTATCAGGGCATCAACGAAACCTTCATCGTCAATCTGGACGGCGGTACCGGCGTTCTTGTCTCATCCACCAATGCCGGCAGTAGCAGCGGGTCCGGAGGTAGCGGCGGTTCGGGATCGGGCGGCAGCGGCGGCTCAGGCAATGGCGGAACAGGCACAACCACGCTCAGTTTCCAGACGCCGCCCATCGGCCCCTATACGGCCGGTCAGACCAATATCGGCGTCAATGCCGTGCTTGCCCCCGGCAGCACGAGCGCGAGCGTCCAGTTTGGCTGGTCAACTTCCGCCACCACGGCACCGACGGGCTGGACGGCCGGACTCTATGTCAATAGCCAAAGCAATGGCGACGCGCTGTATGGCGCCTATCTGACCGCACCCGCCACGGCCGGCAGCTATTACGCCTGGGCAGCGATGGCCGACGGCAGCGTTCATGCCGTCTCCGCTCTCGTCACGGTCAGCTAATGCTACTCGCTGCCCCCAATACGCCGCTGCTGGTGGCGACGGGCCTGTCCCTGCTCACCACTGGCGCGGAAGCCAGCGGACCACCGGGCGGCGGGTCGGCCCCTGGCGCGACACCGGCTGATATCGCTAGCCTGTCCGGCTGGTGGGATGCCGGCACGGCGACGGCCTGGAACGCGCCTGTCACTGCGCTGGCCGACCTGTCCGGCCGCGGCCAGCCCATCACGCCCTATCACTATTACAGCGGCAGCGGCATGACGCCGGCCTCCCTGCTGGCGACACCACGACTGAACGGCTTGCTGGGCGGCTTGGGCGCGCCGATCCCCCAGGCCACCTATGCGCCGACGCTCGACCCCGATACCGGCCTTGCCATCAGCGCCATCAGCCTTTCCCCCGATATCGCCTGGACCCACGGGCTGGTCTGGAGCCGGCCGAACCGCCGGCAGGGCACTTATGACGTCGATGCCAATCCGGTAGCGCTGATTACCGTGAACGGCACGGTTGTGCTGTCACTCTCTTCCACCGGTACGACGCTGACCCTGTTTCCGACCGGCGCCAATGTCACGCTCTCGGCCAGCATGGCGCGGCGACATAGCCACGCGATTATTCTACGCAATGTGCCGGGGGCGGGTGTCGATGTCTGGCTCGACGGCGTTCTGGTTGTCAGCACCATCGCCAATCCCTTGGCCGCCGGCGTCACTGGCGCCGTCACCCTGCTGCATGACATGACGCTGCAAGGCGCAGCCCAGCTCTGGTTTCATGAGTTCGTCACCTGGGCGCGCGCCCTGGCGAATGCCGAAATCGACACGCTGACCACCTATTTCACGCGCTGGTTTCTGGGTGCGCGGCGTGGTGTCAGCCTGCTGATCATGGGCCAGTCGAATGCGAGTTACTTCGTGGCCTCGGGCGGCGCGCAACTGATGGCGAATGGGCTTGCATGGTATCTGGGCGCGCTGGCCGGCAATATCGTCTTTCAGCCTTCCGGCACCTATTTCGGTCCCGATCGCTATACGCAGGTCAACGGCCATCCCATTTCCAATTCCACCGCGCCGCTGTTTCCGCCCGGCGCAGGGAGCGGCACATTTCTCACCAATCCCGGTGATGGGTCCGACCCGTCCACCTGGGCGCTGGGTCCGGATGGATTGGCGACGGAAGCCTATCTGACCGGCGCATCCGCGATCCCGACGGGCGAAGACCTGGCGGATATCGGGGCCATCCTGTGGCCCTGGACCGAACAGGACAGCACGGCCACCTATACGCAGAAGGCGCTCTATGCCGGCACGATCAGACGCCTGGCCGCGCTCACCCGCGCCATGCTGGGGCGAACAGCGGCAAACCTGCCGCTGCTGATGTGGAACGCTATTCCCTATGAAAGCGATGCCGGTTTGCAGATGGTGCGCGAGGCGATCAGCGACATAGCCGCAGTTGGCAGCGACAATCTGAACCTATTTCTGGCCCAAACGGCCGACAGCATTCCGCTCGGCGCCAGCTATGACGCGACCACGGGCCTTTGGACTGGCGGGGATGCCACGCATCGGGACGAGACGGATGAGATCACTTTCGGCCTGCGCGGCGCCCATGGCGCGGCCCGCAGCCTGGCGGCCGCCGGATTTGCGGATACGCTGCCGACCATTCCTGACACGATGCCCTTTCTGGGACCGAAAATTCTCAGCGCGCAGCTTGGCGGCGCGACGCTTGTCGTCACCCTCCAGCATGATCAGGGCAATAATATCCTGCTGCCCCTGCAAGCAGCGGCCGGCATGGGCTGGGCGGTGATGGATGGCGGATCGGTGGCATCCCCCGGCCCGATCATTACGGCCAATGCTGCGGCGCGCATCGACGCCACGCATCTGCAAATCACGCTGGCCAGCGCGCCTACAAACCCTGCCTCCGATTGCCTGCTGTTCTACCCCTATGGCTCGACGCAGATCGGCCGTGGCGATGCCGTGACCGATAATTTTGCCAGCATCGGCTGGCCGGCGGGGTGGGAGATGACAGACCAACTCGGCAGTGCCTGGGGCATCAACTTTCCGCTTCAGGCCACGAGCTACGGCATTCCCCTCGCCGCCGCCAGTTAGCGAGACCCTTATGACGACCAATGACTGGATCGGGGTTGCGACCGTCACGCTGACGCTGTTTGCGCTTTATTCATCGGGCCTCGCCTGGCTGGTCGGCCAGAACAGCCGGCTGCGCGCCGAGACGCGGCGCGAGCTGGAATCCCTGGAAGCCCTGATGGAGCGTGGATTGGACAAGACCCAGACGCAGGTGAATCAATTGCGGGACGGCAGCGCCACCAAGCCGGAACTGGCCGCCGTCGAGCAAAGGCTTGCCGCGACGCTGAACGAATTCAAGGCCGAAGCCCGAAGCGACTTCGCGAAAATCAGCCAGAAGGTGGACCGGCTGCCGGCGATCGAGGCGCATCTCGCCTCCGTCAGCAGCATGATCGAGAAGATTGGGGTCAGCCTCAGCGTGCGCGGGTAGATGTTCAGTCAATATAGCGACATGAGGAAAGAAAAATGGATCTCGCCTTTGACGGATGGCGCCGTCACGCTTGCCTCCGCCGGCATTGCCGCCCTGAGCCCTATTCTTGTCGTGAAGCTCAGCGCTTTCCTGAAACTCAATCTGGACCAGACGCATCGCGGCGCGCTGACCTCGGCGCTGGAAACCGCGCTCGGCCTTGGCCTGCAACTGGCCAAGGAAGCGGGTGACACGCATCTCGCCAATGTCAATGTGAAGAGCGCGGCGCTGGCCGCCATGGTCGGCTATGTGAAACAGGTCGTGCCCGACGCGATCAGCCATTTCGGCCTGACCGATGATGCCATTGCGCAGAAGGCCGCCGCCAGGCTCGCGACCACGTTGCATACCACGACGGCGGCGAGCGCCGCCGTCAATGCTCTGGCGGGACTTCTTCCGGCGGCGGCTGGTCAGCCTCAGGCGTCTCCGCCCCCCGCTTCACCATAATCGGCCCGAACAGCTCTTCCTGGCGCAGCGCAATGGCGCCGCCCCGCGCCATTTCGAGCCCCGCCAGCAAGGTGCTCGCGAGCGCCGCGCGGCGGCCCAGCGGCTCGGCGGCCGGATCATCCGGCAGGAAGCTGGACAGTTCCGTCCAGTCGGGCATTTGGCCCATGAGCCGGCCCAGCCGCTTCAGCGCGTCCTGCACGCTCCAGAAGATCATCGGGCGCGGCGTGTAATGGCGTTGGGAGACGCCCCGGCGCAGCGCGCTGATATAGCCGCGCAGCAGTCCCGGCAGATCGAGCCTGAGGCCCGACCGGTCGGTCTCGGTCAGGTCTTCCGGCGCGCCCCGCGCAAAGACATCGAAACCAAGCTGCGGGCGATTGCCCAGCCATTGCGCGGCCCGACGCACGGCCTGCAATTCCACCAGACGCTCGGCCAGATTGCCGGCCAGCTGCTCCGTATCCTCGGCCTCCTCCACGCCTTGCGGCACCAGCAGGCGGGATTTCAGCCAGGCGAGCCAGGCCGCCATGACCAGCCAATCGGCGGCCAGTTCCAGCCGGATGCGCCGCGCGCCTTCGATGATGACCAGATATTGGTCGACCAGCGCGAGAATGGAGATATTGCCGAGGTCGACTTTCTGCGCGCGCGCCAGATCAAGCAGAAGGTCCAGCGGCCCTTCGAACCCTTCCAGCCGCAGCATCAGACTATGCGTGCTGTGGTTTGCGTCCTCCCCGAACAGATCGGGGCCGGATTGCTTGGCGGCGTCAGACACTTTGGCCAGCCAGATTGAAGACCAGGCGCATGGCCCAGGGCAGGATACGGCTCAGAATTTCGTGAATTGGGTCGAAATTATAGCCGGCCTGCCGCGCGGCCAAAGGCAGGATGAACAGCAGCAACAGCACGACCGCAATGCCCGCGCGCTCCATCCGCGCCCAGGCGGCGGCCAGGGGCAAGGGCAGAATCCCTACCATGATGCGCCCGCCGTCCAGCGGCGGAATCGGCAGAAGATTAAAAAGCCCCAGCACGATATTGGCGAGAATGAAATCCTGAATGAAACTGGCGCTGGGCGCCATCATCTGCGGTGAGACATAGGGCAGCAGCCAGCCGCATAGCGCACCGATCCAGGCGAGGAAAAAGTTCATGGCAGGTCCGGCGGCGGCGACCAGGGCCATGCCCTGACGCGGATGGCGAAAGCGCCAGGCCGCCACCGGCACGGGCTTCGCCCAGCCGAACATGAAACCGATATGGCCGAGTGCCACCAATTGCCCGATCAGCAGAATACCGGGCAGGATGATGGTGCCGACCCGATCGACATGGCGCAGCGGATTGAGCGACAGCCGCCCTTGCAGCTTTGCCGTGTCATCGCCCAGACCCCAGGCCGCGAAACCATGCGCCGCCTCGTGCAATGTAATCGCCAGAATGGCCGCGACGGCGGCCAGGACAATTTCAAGAATGACGCCGTTCATCATGCCGCGCCTTCAAGAATGCTTTGCCGTTCGGCCAGAAGCGCTGTGAGATCGAGCGGCGCTGTTGCAGGCTTCATCGCCGCCAGACGCGGGCCGAGACCGGCCACATCCGGCAGCGCTTCCAGAATGGCGCGGTTGCCATCTGCGTCACCCGGACAGAACAGGGCGATATCGCAGCCGGCGGCCAGCGAGGCTTCCGCTCGTTCCAAAGGCGAGCCCGTCAGCGCGTGCATGGCCAGGTCATCCGACAGCAGCAATCCAGGGAAGCCTATATCCTGCCGGATGATTGTGCCGATCACGGTATCCGACAGCGTCGCCGGCCGGTGGTCGTCAATGCCCGCGAACAGGATATGCGCTGTCATCATGCAGGCAAATTCTTTGGCCAGAATCCGAAACGGTTCACGATCCCGCGCCCAATCCGGTCCCTGCGCGTCCACCACCGGCAGATGGTGATGGCTGTCGACGGTCGCCCTGCCATGACCGGGCACATGCTTCGCGACCGGAATAACGCCGGCCGCCAGCAAGCCCTGCCCCATGGCCCGGCCCAGTACCGCGACCGCCTGCGGCGCGGCGCCAAAACTGCGGTCGCCGACGACCTGCTGATTCTGACCGGGAAAGGCGAGATCGAGCACCGGTGCCGCCACCATGGTGAAGCCATGGGCGCGGCATTCGGCGCCGATTGCGGCGCCCTGCAACCAGGCCGCCCGCTCGGCCGCGGCCGGTGCGGACAGGTAAAGCGTGCCGATGACACCGCAAGCCGGATGACCGGCCCAATGCGGCGGCCGCAGCCGTGCCACGCGCCCGCCTTCCTGATCGATCATGATGACCGCGTCAGGACCGAGCGCGGCGCGCAGATCGGCAGTCAGCTTCGTAAGCTGCTCCGGGTTTTGCACATTGCGGCCGAACAGGATGACGCCGGCCGGCGGAAACTGGCGGAACAGGGCCGCCTCCGCTTCCGTCAGTGCAAGGCCTGAAATCCCGAGGATCGCCGGTTTCAAGGACTGGCTCAGAACGAGGCCACGGTGCAGGCATTGCCATGGGCGCGCACGTCCTGGCAGAATTTCGTGGCTTCAGCGACCGAGCTGAAACCAGCGGTGCGCACGCGCCACCAGGTATGACCGTTGACCTCGGCGCTCGCGAAGATCGGGCTTCGGCCTCCGAAGAGTGCGGGCATGCGGTGGGACAGGTGATCCCATTCGCGCATCGCGGCTTCGCGGCTGTCCAGCGCTGCCAGTTGCACGCGAATGGGTCCATGGTGGGCCTCGGCCGGCGGGCGATATTCCTGCGCCAGATCATGCGTCTTCGCGGCCTCGCGCGAGGGCGGGCGCACGGCCATGGCCGTCTGCTTGCCGCCGCCCGCCGCCGGGGTTTCCGGCACGGATGGGATAGAGACGGCAGGTGCCTGGGCCTGTGCGGCGGGCGGCGGAGCCGAAGGCAGCGTCACAGCCGGAGCCGGTTTCACGGGCGGCGCCGATGCCTGCTGTTCCTGCTGGGCGGCAGCGGCCAGCGCCGCCGGGTCCGGCGTTTCCGGCGCGGGTGCCACAGCACTGCTGCTGCCATTGGTCAGCAGGCCGCTGCTTTGGCTCGTCACGGCGAGGCCACCCGGATCGGCCGGCTTTTCCTTCACCGGGGTCGCCGGCGGCTGGATGACGGCAACGCCGCCAGACCCGCCGCTGCCCGTCGCCGCGAAAAAGGCGATCACCGCGATCAGGATGACGACGCCGGCACCACCGCCGATATAGAGCATCCGGCGCATTTCTTCGGCGCGGCGCTGCGGGGCCGAGCGATAGCCCGGCGGCGGAATGCGCAGATCGTCGTCCCGCATCAGCGCATCTCCTCCACCGGCGTCACACCCAAGACCTGAAGCCCCGAGCGAATGACAGTCGCGGTCGCGGCCACCAGAGCCAGACGGGCGCGCGTGCCGGCAGGGTCATCCGCCTGCAAGAAGCGCAGCGTTGCGTCATCACGCCCCTTGTTCCACAGCATGTGAAACTCGCTAGCCAGATCATAAAGATAGAAGGCGACGCGATGCGGCTCTCGCGCCGCCGCCGCCCCTTCGATCAGGCGTGGCCAGTTCATCAAGGCGCGGATGAGCGCGATTTCCTGCGCGTCGTCCAGCGCCGACAGATCGGCGCCGGCCAGCGCTTGCGGCGTCATCGCCGCCGCGCCCAGCTGTTCCACGGCCGCGCGCAGCACGCTGCGGCAACGGGCATGGCCGTATTGGACGTAGAAGACCGGGTTTTCGCGGGTCTGCGCCACGGCCTGATCGAGATCGAATTCCATTTGGGCATCGGATTTGCGCATCAGCATGGTGAAGCGCACGGCATCGCGCCCGACTTCGTCCAGCAGGTCACGCAAGGTCACGAAAGTGCCGGCGCGTTTCGACATGCGGACAGGTTCGCCGTTCCGCATGACATGGACGATCTGGCACAGCACCACTTCCAGCGGCACGCGCCCGTCCGACACCGCCTTCACCACGGCCTTCATGCGGGAGACATAGCCGCCGTGATCGGCGCCCAGAATGTCGATCAGGATATCCGCGCCACGCGCGATCTTGTCGGCGTGATAGGCGATGTCATTCGCGAAATAGGTGTTGGACCCATCGGATTTGCGCAGCGGCCGATCGACGTCGTCGCCGAAATCGGTGGCACGGAACAGCGTCTGCGGACGCGGCTCCCAATCATCCGGGGTCTTGCCCTTGGGCGGCTCCAGCACGCCCTCATAGATCAGGCCCTTGGCTTCCAGCTCGGCGATGACGCGATTGGTGGCGCCACTGGCCAGCAAGGCGGCTTCGGATGAAAAGACTTTCTGCTGCACGCCGAGCAACGCCAGATCCTCGCGGATTTCGGCCAGCATCATGGCCAGGGCGCGGTCGCGCACCGTCTCGAACCACAGATCGGCCGGCGCCACGCCCAGATCGGGCGTCGCGAGTGAGGCACCGAAATCGCGGAACAGTGCTTCGCCGACGGGGATCAGATATTCGCCGCGATATTGCAGGCCGTTCGGCGTCTGGGTTTCGAATTCTTCCGGCGTGATGGTGCTGCCGGCCGCCTGCAGGTAGCGCCAATAGGATGCCCAGGCGAGCGCCTGAACCTGACCGCCGGCATCGTTGATGTAATATTCGGTCGTGACGTCAAACCCGGCCTTGGCCATCACGGCCGCCAGCGCATCACCCACCACGGCCCCACGGCAATGGCCGATATGCATCGGCCCGGTCGGGTTGGCGGAAACATATTCGACATTGACGCGCGTGCCGCCGCCAAAACGGCTGTCCCCATAGCTTTCGCCGGCCGCCAGGATAACGGGCACCAGCCCAAGCAACGCGTCCGTGCTGAGGCGCAGATTGACGAAGCCGGGGCCAGCGGGCTCGGCCGAGGCCAGCAGCGGCAGGCCAGCGAGCTTCTCAGCCAGCGCCTGGGCGAGCGCACGGGGGTTCTGCCCGGCCGGCTTGGCCGCGACCATGGCCGCATTCGTCGCCATATCGCCATGCGCCGGGTCGCGCGTCGGCGATACCTCGACGCGCGCCAGCAGCTCAGGTGGCAGATCAGGAACGATGGCGGTCAGGGCCGCCACCACATGGTCGCGCAAGTCGGAAAACAGATTCTGGCTCATGACGCGTATCAGCCTTGAACGCCGAGGTCGGTCAACCGGCGAAACTCATCCCGTGCATAGCGATCGGTCATGCCCGCTATGTAGTCGCGCACCGTCTCGGCCGCGGCGGCGCAATTGGGCGCCCCGGCGCGCGGGCCCCATTCGTCCGGCAGCAGGCTGGTATCTTCCAGGAACAGCGTTGCCAGTGCCGCCGTCACCTTGCGGGCCTTGGCGGTCGTGCGGTTCACCCGCCAGTGCCGATACATATGGGAGAAGAGAAAAGCCTTGATCTCCCGATTGGCCTCGGCCAGTGCCGGGCTGAAGGCGATCACCGCCTCAGGCGCGTGACGCACAGCCTCGACCGAATCCGGGTCCATGCGCGCCAGACGCGCCCGGCTTTCCTCCACCACGTCACGGATCAGCCGGTCCAGCACGCGGCGGATCGTCTCATGCCGCGTGCGGGACTCCGGCAGCGGACCGTAAAGCGTTCGCACCTCGGCCAGGCAGGCGCCGACCACGGGCAGCGATTCGATATCGCTCAGCGAAAAAAGGTTCGCCCGCAGCCCGTCATCCAGATCATGGCTGTGATAGGCAATATCGTCCGCTAGTGCCGCGACCTGCGCTTCGGCGCTGGCGAAGGTGTGCAAATCCAGCGGATGGATGGCGTCATAGGCCGCGAGATAACCGGCCGGGGTGGCGATCGGGCCGTTATGCTTCACCAGCCCTTCGAGCGTTTCCCAGGTCAGGTTGAGGCCGTCGAACCCGGCATAGCGCGCTTCCAGCACCGTCACCACGCGCAGGGACTGCGCGTTATGGTCGAAACCGCCGAAAGCGGCCAAAGCCGTATTCAGCCCTGTCTCCCCGGCATGGCCGAAGGGCGGATGGCCCAGGTCATGGGCCAAAGCCAGCGCTTCCGTCAGATCGTCATCCAGCCGCAAGGCGCGCGCGATGGCCCGCGCGATCTGCGCCACTTCCAGACTATGGGTCAGCCGGGTGCGGTAGAAATCGCCCTCGTGATTGACGAAAACCTGCGTCTTATACTGCAGCTTCCGAAAGGCCGTGGAATGGATGACGCGGTCGCGGTCACGCTGGAACGGACCGCGCATACCGCTGGACGGTTCCGACACCAACCGGCCGCGCGAGGTCTCTGCTCGGACGGCATAAGGGGCAAGCTCCATGAACGTGACGTAGCCCTTCAACCCGATGCTGCTACCGGCTATATTAGCCGCATGAGCACGCACACGTCGAATTTTGGCCTGACCGATCGCGCCGCCGCGCGCATTGCCGAGATCCTCGGCAGCCAAGCCGCCCCCTCCGCGCTGCGGGTTGCGGTGCTGGCCGGGGGGTGCAGCGGCTTTCAATATAAATTCGACCTGGATGAGACCCCGCCCGCCGAGGATGATCTGGTGATCGAACAGTCCGGCGCGCGCGTGCTGGTGGACCAGGGCAGCCTGGATCTGCTGGGCGGTGCGCAGCTCGACTATTCGGACGCGCTGATGGGCGCGCATTTCGCGATCAAGAACCCGAATGCGACATCCGCCTGCGGCTGCGGCTCCAGCTTTTCGGTCGATTGATCTCAAGCTCGCGGATCACCGCCCATGCGCATCGCCACCTGGAACGTCAATTCCGTCCGCGTGCGGCAGACGCATGTGAAAGATTGGCTGGCCCGTGTGCGGCCCGACATTGTCGTGTTGCAGGAAATCAAATGCGAGGCGCCCCAGTTCCCCCGCGCCGTTTTCGCGGAACTGGGCTACAAGTCCGAGGTCGTGGGCCAGAAAGCCTATAATGGCGTCGCCGCCTTGTCCCACCGCGACATCACCATCCGTCACCGCGCCCTGCCGGGCCTACCGGCCGACGATAGTCAGGCGCGCTATATCGAAGTCGAGACCGATGGCATCACCGTCATCGGCATCTATCTGCCGAACGGCAATTCCGGCGGCGAAGCCGGATTTCAATACAAGATCGACTGGATGGACAAGCTATGCGAGCGGGCGGAAACGCTGCTGCGCGAGGACAGGGATTTCCTCATCACCGGGGATTTCAACGTCTGCCCCACGGCGCAGGATTTCGCGCCTGGCGCTTTATCCCCGACGGACGCGCTGCTGCGCCCCGAAAGCATCGCCCGCTATCGCCGACTGATCTATGCCGGACTGACGGATGCCGTGCGCGCGCTGCATCCGACCGCGCCAGCTTATACATTCTGGGATTACCAGGCCGGATGCTGGGAGCGTGACCGGGGCTTGCGTATCGATTTCGCGCTGCTTTCCCCACGTCTGGCCGAAACGCTCATCGCGGCGGCCCCCGACAAGGCTGAGCGAGGCCTCACCCAACCGTCGGATCATGTGCCGTTGGTCATAGACCTCGCCTGGGGCGACAAGGCGGCCGTCGCCGCCTGACGCTCAGGCCCATTTTAGTCTGGCCGGTCCGGCCGGTCAGGCGTTTTCGATGGTCCGCGCAGCGGTATCCAGCGCTTCGGCAATCGTCTGAACCTGAATGTCGGTGAGCTGGCCGCCTTCCATCTTCAGCCGCAGGGCCGTCTTCATATTCTCGATGGCCCGCACGATCTGCGGTGAGCGCCGGCCAGGTGCCGCCGCCGAGGCACGATCAATGCGCGCGAAGATCATATCCACGACTGTCTGGTTTTCGGCGAGATGCGCCCGACCCAGATCCGTAATCGTATAGAGCTTACGGCCGCCCTCGGTTTCGCTGACGGTCGCGTAGCCCAGCTCGCTGAGCAGAGTCAGCGTCGGGTAGATGACGCCGGGGCTGGGGCTGTAGCCACCGCCCAGACGATCCTCGATCGCCTTGATGAGCTCATAGCCGTGACGCGGGGCTTCCGCGATCATCCCGAGCAGGACAAGGCGCAGCTGGCCCTGTTCGAAGAAACGGCCACCACGGCCGCCGCCCTCGCGCATACCGCCCTCATGCGGGCCACCGTGGCGGCCGAAGCGGCCACGGCCACCGCGTTCCGGTCCCCAGGACTCGTCCCGCGCGAAATGCCGACCGTCGCGATCCCCATGGGGGTGTTTGAAATGCTTAAACATGTCGTCTCCTTGTTATCGACATGCCTAAGATATATCTAATTTAGTCTGAGTCAAGATATATCTTAGCTAGCTCATTTTATGTCGAACCCGTTGGAAAGCGAGGATCGCCCCACCCGCTAGAAGTCCCCAGAAAGCACCGCCGATCCCAAAAATATTGAGTCCGGACGCCGCCATCAGAAAGGTCACCATAGCGGCGTCGCGCTCGCTGGGTTCCGCCACCGCGCCGGCCAGACTGCTCGCCAAAGCGCCGAACAGCGCGATGCCGGCGACGGCGGCGATGAGGATCGGAGAGGATAGCGCGATGAAGGTGGTGATGAGGCCGGAGAAGAGACCGATGACCAGATAGGTCCCCCCCGCCACAGCACTGGCCCACCAGCGGCGGCCGGTATCGGGATGCGCTTCCGCATCGGCGCACATGGCGGCCGTAATGGCGGCGAGATTGATGGGGATACCGCCGAAAGGCGCCACCAGCACGCTGGCCAAGCCGGTCGAGATCAGAATGAAGCCATGTTTCGGCCGGTAGCCGTGGATATTCAGCACGGCGAAACCGGGGATATTCTGGCCCGCCATGGTGACGACAAACAGTGGCACCGCGACGCTGATCAGCGCCGATGCGGAGAAATGCGGCGTGATCCAGGTCAGCGGCAACGAGAAGGACAGCGCCGCCGCATCATGCAGATCGAATGATGCCAGCACGACCGCCATGACGACGGCCGCCGGCACGGCCAGCGTCCGCTTCACGCGCCCGACGATCACCCAGGTCAGCAGAATCAGGATAATGAAGGCCGGCTTGTGCCGCAGGCCCAGAACAGGCGCGAGGCAGAGCGAAAAGACGATGCCGCCCAGCATGGCGCTGGCCAGCGAGCGCGGGATCGCGCCGACCACGCGCCCCATCACCGGCCAGAAGCCCGTGACCATGATCAGCAGGCCGCAAATGACGAAGGCGCCCACCGTATAGGAAAAGCCCCCATGCAAGGCCGGACTGGTCACCAGCAAAGCCGCGCCCGGTGTGCTCCAGGCGACGATGAGCGGAATGCGCAGCGCCAGACTGACGCCGATGCTGAACAGACCGGTCATGACCAGCAGCGCGAAAAGACCCGACGCAGCCTGGACCGGGCTGGCCCCTGCCGCAGTCACACCGTGCAGAATGATGGCGAAGGACGAGCCAAACCCCACGAAGGCCGCCAGGCCACCGCTGGAGGCAGCCTGCCAGGAACTGTCCCGCCTGATCGCGGTCCAAAGGCTTTCACCTGCCATTAATCACTCCAGGCTTTGCGTTCTGCGGCGCGGTCAGACCCTGACCGTCAGCGCCTCGGTCTGCGCCAGCATGCTGCGCGCGATTTCCTCTTCGCCCATGACGACCAGATTGGCGCCAAGGCGCGTCAGATGCGGCACCTCGGCATCGAAATGCGCGCGCGCGATGATGCGGACATGAGGATTGGCGGTGCGCGCCTGATCCACGATCTGCCCGGCCTCAAAAATATCCGGAATGGCGACGACGACCAGCTTCGCTCCCGCGATATTGGCAGCGGCCAGCACGGCCGGATCGGCGGCATTACCGGTCATGACCTCGACATCCGAATCCTCCAGACTGCGGGCCGTGCCCTCGCCCGCTTCGATCACCAGCAAGGGCCAGCCGTCGGCGCGCAGACCATCGGCGACACGGCGCCCGACGCGGCCATAGCCGATCAATACGGCGTGCTGGGTCAGTTCCGTTCGCGGCAGCGGAGCCCGGACTTCGGCCTCGGCCGCGACCACCGCCGGCACGACGCCGTCGCGCTGTTCGATCCAGGGGCGGTAACGCTTCAGCAGATGAAACAGCAGCGGGTTGATGATGATCGACAGAATGGACGCGCCGAGAATGAGGTCGCGGACATGATTGTCGATAAGGCCGAGACCGAGGCCAAGACCTGCCAGGATAAAGGAGAATTCGCCGATCTGGGCAAGGCCGAAGGCAATCGTCAGCGATACCGCCCAGGATCGGCGGAACAGCCGCAGCAGCAGAAAGGCGATGCCAGGCGTGCCGATCAGCACAACAAGAAGCACGCCAAGCAGTTTCAGCGGCTCATGCATCACGGCCCTGGGGTCGAACAGCATGCCCACCGAGATGAAGAAGAGAACCGCGAAAGCATCGCGCAGCGGCAGGGTTTCCTCGGCGGCGCGCAGGCTGAGCTGGGATTCGCTCAGCACCATGCCGGCGACGAAGGCGCCCAGCGCGAAGGAGACGCCGAACAGTTCGGCTGCGAAGAAGGCGACGCCGAGGGCCACGGCCAGCACCGAAAGCCGGAACAATTCGCGCGATCCGGTATGGGCGATGAAATGCAGAAGCGCCGGGATCAGCCGCCGCCCGATCAGCAGCATAACGAGGACAAAGGCTGCGACCTTGGCCAGCGTTTCCCCCACCATCAGCAAAATGGCGCGCAGGCCCAAATGGGCGGCGCCAGTATGGCTCAAGAGCGGTCCGATGATCGGCAGCAGCACCAGGATCAGCACCGTGACCAGATCCTGAATGACCAGCCAGCCGACGGCGATGCGCCCGGCATCGCTGTCCACCAGCCGGCGTTCCTGCAAGCCGCGCATGAGCACGACGGTGCTGGCAATGCTGAGCGCGCAACCAAGAACAAGGCCGCCACCGGCTGACAGGCCCATCAGCCAGCCCAGCCCCTCGCCCAGCAGGATGGACGCCGCCATCTGCAGAATGGCACCGGGCACGGCGATGGCACGCACGGCCATCAGGTCCTTGACCGAGAAATGCAGCCCGACGCCGAACATCAGCAGAATGACGCCGACCTCGGCCAATTGCAGAGCGAGAGCCTGATCGGCGGCGAAGCCGGGTGTGAAGGGACCGACGACGATACCGGCGACCAGATAGCCAACCAGAAGCGAGGTTTTGAGCCGGTTGGCGATGGTGCCGAAGATGAAGGCGAGACCCAGCCCCACGACAAGCAAGGCGATCAGCGGATTGTCGTGCGGCATAGACTGACCCCTCGAAGCTCAGCCGGGTCTAACAATGATTGCCACCGGTGCCTATGCATCCAGGGCGGTCGGCCGGAACTTTCTGGATGATCGTCCGGTCAAGCCGCCACAGGCGGCACGACAGAGCCACGGATGACCAGCTTGGTGGGATGATCTGTCTCGATCGGGTCCTGATCCTCGGCGCTTGGCTGCGCGATAAGTCGCAACAGCAGGCGGCAGGCCGAGCGGCCGAGCGTCTCGCCGCATTGATCGACAGAGGTCAGCCCCGGCTGAACCAGGCTGGCGAGCGGAATGTCGTCGAAGCCGCAGAGGCTGATGTCACGCGGTACGTCGAGACCGATTTCGCGGCAATAGACCATGGCGCCGATGGCCATCAGGTCATTGGCACAGATCAGCGCCGTCGGGCGTGCGGCAGGCGCGCCACTCAGCAGAATCCGCGCGGCGGCATAGCCTGATTCCTGCTGGTAGTCGCCGGCCACGACCGGTACGGCGTCCGGATCGATCCGCGCCGCCGCCAAAGCCTCCCGGTAGCCCGCCATGCGCTGCCCGGCCGTCCAGAGATTGGGTGGGCCCGAGATGATGCCGACGCGCTGATGCCCCTGGCTCAGCACATGGTCGGCGACCGCGCGGGCGCCACGCCGATTGGTGGACACTACCGAAGGCACGTCCAGGCCCGGCAGCCGCTCATCGACCAGCACCAGACTGTCGCTTTGCACCAGTTCCATCAGCGAGGGTGTCAGCATGCCGCTGCCACTGAGAAACAACAGGCCGTCCAGCCGCCGCGCGCGCAGCACCTGGCTGTAATAATTCTCCCAATGCTGGGCCGATTGCGTCGTGCACAATACCAGAAGCATGTCGCGGGATTGGGCGATGTCCTGCACGCCGGAGGCGACGGCTGCGAAATAGGGATTTCGCAGATCCGGCGCGATGAGACCGATGGAACCGGCGCGGCCCGCTTTCAGATTACGGGCCAGAAGATTGGGTTCGTAACGAAGAGCATTGATCGCGCTGTTGACGCGTAATCGTGTTTCCTCGGAAACCTGACCGCTGCGATTGATGACGTAACTCACGGTACTGACGGCGACGCCAGCCATGCGCGCGACATCCCGGATCGTCGGCCGGCGCGCTGGATCGTCCCGGTGCGCCGGGTCAGGAATTGAAACGGCGGTAGGCAGCCTGCGTTTCATTCTTCATTCCCCTTTGCAATATAAGGCAGATGGCGAAGCCGAGGGCCAGCCAGCATCGCGCAAAACAAATTACACTCTGCACCGACTGTATTCAGTAGTTAAGCCGCGCCACACCCCCCGCCCATATGTTTTTCGTCCCAAATGGCTTTTTTACTTGAACTTTCGACATGAACCGTTTCACATCTTCGACAATACGCTAGCCTTGGTATTATCGTCGCCGCCCCTCATCATGATATCTCGTCGAAAGGCCCTCCCATGCGGTCCGCCGTTGCGCTCAAGTCCTTCGCCAGCCTCGCGATCGGTTTAGCTGTCTCGCTGGGGGCACATGCATCGCTTGCCCAGGCCGCCAGCCTGACGCCGCTCAAATTCGTCTATGACTGGCCTGTGGCTGATTTCGACATGGTACCTATTGTTGTCGGGCAAGAGCAAGGCATCTACGCGAAGCATGGTCTAGATGTATCTGTCTTGTTTCCGCCTGATGCTCAGACAACCGCCCGCATGTTAGCAACCAACCGCGCCGATATCGGATTCGAAGCGACGACCGATCTGGTCTTCGCCGCCAATCAGGGCATTCCTGTCACCGCCATCGCCAATTTCACCCAAACGAATAGCTGGTGCCTGATCGCCCGCCCCGGCGATACCATCGACGTCACCAAGCTCAAGGGCAAATCCATCGGCGTCTTCACGGATTCCTGGACCAAAGCCATGATGGGCTTCGTGCTCAAAAAGGCCGGGCTGCAGGAAAGCGACGTCAAGGAAATCATCGCGACCGATGATGACATGCCGATGCTGCTGTCCAAAAAGATCGATATCGCGACGAATGCAGCCGCCTATGGTCTCGCGGAAGTGGAAGACGGCGCCCATGAAAAACCGGTCATGGCCTGCAATGATGCGATCGGCGTGCCCAATATTCCGGTTTGGGTCTTCACCGGTTCTCCGGATTGGCTGAAGGCAAATGCTCAGACAACCAAGACCTGGCTGGCCGCGACCGCCGAAGCGATCGACTGGAGCATCGCCCACCCGACGGAGGCCGCGAAGATCTTCACCAAAGCCTATCCCGCCGCCGGCAGCGAGAATTACAATGTCATCGGCTGGACCTATACGGCCGCGCTGATGATGGGACCGGATGGGTATTTCAAGCAGAACGACCAGCAATGGACTGTTCTGGCCCAGGCCCTGAAAGATATCGGGCAGATTTCCGAGGTCAAGGCACCTTCGTTCTATTACACTAACGATTATCTGCCGTAAGGTGGCTGGCTTGGCACTCACCGGCACGGACCTCGCCCGCTACCAGACGGCGCAGGCGCTGGCGCGCGATAGCCTGGACGAAATCGCATCCTGCATCCGCCCCGGCGCGACCGAGGCGAGCCTGATGGAGGATTGCCGGCGCATCATGGATGCGCATGGTGCCACCGGCTATTGGTGGTACGGGATACCGGCCGTCATCCTCGCCGGACCGCGCCTGCATGTGTCCGAAGAAGGCGATGTCTATCAGCCGGCGACGATTCCGATCGCCCCGGACGACATGGTGACGATCGATGTCGCGCCGGAAATCGACGGCATCTGGGGGGATTGCGCCCGCAGCTTCTTTCTCAAGGACGGCGCAATCGTGCCGCCCGAGGTCGCGGGCGCGGCGCAGGCGGAAGGCATGGCGGCGGAAGCGGCGCTCCATGCCCATCTGCTGGCGGTCGCGCGGCCGGACATGACCTTCCAACAGCTGCACGGCGCCATGGCCGCGCGGCTCGCCGAACTCGGCTTCACGAACTTGGATTTCCTCGGCAATTTCGGCCACAATATCGGCGATGACCTGCATGGCCGCGCCTATATGGATGCCAATTGCACCGTGCGGCTGGACAGCGTGCCGATGTTCACCTTCGAGCCGCATATCGCGAAGAAAGGCAGCCCCCTCGCCTTCAAATACGAGGAAGTCTATCGCTTCGAAGACGGAAAATTAGTTCTGTTATAGATAAGAGATGGGCGCCTCGCGGCGCCCATCTCTTTTTTACAGCCTGCGGACGATATAGGCTTCGCGCAGTTTCGACTCGATGAACGAGCCATGCGCCGCGTCACGCGCTTCGATCATCACTTCCAGCTGCGCCGCCTGCACGGTGGGCGAGCTGAACAAACGATGATGAGCGACTTCCAGAATATTCCCGCCCTCGTCGCCGATGCGCGTCGCGATATCGCCCAGCATGCCGGGCCGGTCCGGCATTTCCAGGACCAGGCGCAGCATCCGCCCGTCGCGCAGAAGATTGCGCTGTAGGGTATTGGCCAGAATGCGGGCGTCGATATTGCCGCCAGAGACCGGCAAGCCGACCCGCTTGCCGGCAAACCGATCCGGATATTGCAGCACGGCCGCCAAAGCTGCCGCCCCCGCACCTTCCGTCACCATCTTGGCACCTTCGGCCAGCATGCCCACGCCGCGCTCGACCGAGGCTTCCGAGACGATGAGGATTTCGATCCCGAGCGTCTTCAGGATTTCGAGCGGCATTTCGCCGACATCGCGGACGGCGATGCCCTCGGCAATGGTCTGGCCGCCGACCGAAACCGGCTGGCCCGCCATGCGCTGCACCATGGCACTATAGGCTTCGACCTCGACACCCAGGATTTCGATGCCGGGCTTCATCGCCCGCGCGGCGGTCGCACAGCCCGCGAGAAGGCCGCCACCACCGATCGGAATTACCAGGACATCGAGGTCCGGAAAATCCTGCAACAATTCCAAGGCCATGGTGCCTTGGCCAGCGATAATGCCCGCATCGTCATAGGGATGGATGAAGACCAACCCCTCCGTCTCCGCCAGATGATGCGCATGCGCGGCGGCTTCCGCCAGGCTTTCGCCATGCAGCACCACGCGCGCCCCCCAGGACGCCGTACGCGTCACTTTGGTGCTCGGCGTGAATTTCGGCATCACGATGGTAGCCGAAACGCCCAGCAGATGCGCATGGCGTGCGACCGCCTGGGCGTGATTGCCGGCGGACATGGCGATGACACCGCGCGCCGCTTCCTCAGGGGTCAGCAGCGCCAGCCGGTTGGCGGCACCCCGTTCCTTGAAGGCGCCGGTCGCCTGAAGGTTTTCGAGCTTGAGGACGATATCCGCGCCGGTCGCCCGACTCAGCCCGTCACTCCGCACGGCGGGCGTGCGCAGCACACGGCCGGCAATACGGCCGGACGCGGCCTCGATATCCGCGAAATTGGGGAGGGTCATGCTACCCTCCGCTTAGCCGAAGCGGACCGTAATAATCTCGTAGGATCGGTCTCCACCCGGCGCGGGCACCGAGACGGTATCGCCTTTTTTCTTGCCGATAAGGGACTTGGCGAGCGGAGACGACACCGAAAGCAGGCCCTGCTTGATGTCGGCCTCATGCACGCCGACGATCTGATAGGTCGCTTCCTTCTCGGTTTCCTCGTCCACCAGCTGGACATGGGCGCCGAACTTCACATTCTCGCCAGAGAGTGTCGCCGGATCGATCACCTCGGCCGCCGAGATGATCTCCTCAAGCTCCTGAATACGCCCTTCAATGAAGGACTGGCGCTCGCGCGCCGCATGATATTCGGCATTCTCGCTGAGATCGCCATGGCTACGCGCTTCCGCGATGGCGCGAATAACGGCAGGCCGCTCTTCGCTGCGCAGCTGCCGTAACTCGGTCTCCAGGCGGACCAGGCCGGGCCCGGTCATCGGAAATTTCTGCACGCAACGTCCTCGCAGTCATCAGTCAACTAGGACTGGTTAACAAAGCAATGAGGCCGGATCACGGCGTGACCCGGCCCCAGCCTCCCGAAGGATCCGGGAGTTGCCAGCGAAGCTAGGGCTGGCGGTTAAAACGGGGATCGAAAGTACGACTGTAGCGGCGCAACTTCAAGCGGCCCAGTTTTCATAGCCGCTACCGCGTGAACGGCGGCCCGCGCCCCCGCAATGGTGGTGAAATGCGGAATGCCGAGCGTGAGGGCACTGCGCCGGATATCAAAACTGTCCCGGACCGACTGCGGCGTGGAGGCGGTGTTGATCACCATCTGAATCTCGCCCGACTGAATGGCGTCCACACAATGCGGGCGGCCTTCCATCACCTTGGCAACCGCCTTCACCTCGATCCCGGCCTCGCGGATGCGCGCGGCCGAACCCTTGGTCGCGACGATCTGGAAACCCATCTCGGTCAGGCGACGGGCCAGCGGCACCAGTGCCGCCTTGTCGCCGTCTTTGACCGAGAGGAAGACCGCGCCTTCCATCGGCAGGCGCACGCCCGCCCCCAGCTGCGCCTTGGCGAAGGCGCGGGCGAAATTGGTGTCGAGGCCCATAACCTCGCCGGTCGACTTCATCTCCGGCCCCAGGATGGTATCGACCTCTGGAAAGCGCGCGAAGGGGAAGACCGATTCCTTCACGGCCACATGCGGCCGCTCGGCATGCCCGTCCAGGCTGAAGCTGGATAGCTTGGCGCCGGCCATGACCTGCGCCCCGATCTTGGCGATCGGCACGCCCGTTGCCTTGGCGACGAAGGGCACGGTGCGGGCCGCACGGGGATTGACCTCCAGCACGTAGATCGTCTCGTCCTTGATCGCATACTGCACGTTCATCAGGCCGATGACGTTGAGCGCGCGGGCCATGGCGACGGTCTCGGCCTTCAGCTCTTCCACAATCGCGGGCGACAGCGAATAGGGCGGCAGCGAGCAGGCGCTGTCCCCGGAATGGATGCCGGCTTCCTCGATATGCTCCATCACGCCGGCGACAAAGACCTGTTCGCCGTCGGCGATGCAGTCGACATCGACTTCGATGGCGTCATTCAGATAGCGGTCGATGAGGACGGGATTATCGCCCGAGACGCGCACCGCTTCCCGCATGTAGCGGGCAAGCTGCGTGCGGTCATGCACGATTTCCATCGCGCGGCCGCCCAGCACATAGCTCGGGCGGATGACGACCGGATAGCCGATGCGCTCGGTAATCGCCTCGGCCTCATCCGTGGACCGCGCAATGCCGTTTTCCGGCTGGCGCAAACCCAATTTGTGCAGCAGTTCCTGGAAGCGCTCGCGATCTTCCGCGATGTCGATGGCATCCGCGCTGGTGCCGAGCACCGGAATGCCGGCGGCCGACAGCGCCTGGGACAGTTTCAGCGGTGTCTGCCCGCCATATTGCACGATGCAGCCAAGCACTTCGCCGTTCTGCTGTTCGCGACGGATGAGCGAAATCACGTCTTCCGCCGTCAGCGGCTCAAAATAGAGCCGGTCGGAGGTGTCGTAATCGGTGCTGACGGTTTCCGGATTGCAGTTGACCATGATGGTCTCGAACCCGGCATCCTTCAGCGCATAGGCCGCGTGGACGCAACAATAGTCGAATTCGATGCCCTGGCCGATGCGGTTGGGACCGCCACCGAGGATGATGACCTTCTTGCGGCCTGTCGGATCGCTTTCGCAAACCGGCTCGCCGAAGCCCGTCTCATAGGTCGAGTACATATAAGGTGTGGCGGAGGTGAATTCGGCCGCGCAGGTATCGATGCGCTTATAGACCGGACGCACGCCGAGCTTTTCGCGCGCCACGCCGATCGCCGCTTCCGTCTGGCCGGTGAGCTTGGCCAGCTGCCGGTCGGAAAAGCCCAGCGCCTTGACGCGCCGCAGGCCCAGCGTGGTCTGCGGCAGGCCATGCGCCTGCACTTCGGCTTCCGCATCGACGATGCGCTTCAGCTCGGCCAGTATCCACGGGTCGAACTTGCAGCAGTCGTGAATCTCTTCCAGGCTCAGCCCGGCACGGATCGCCTGCGCCGCCATGATCAGGCGGTCGGGCGTGGGCTGGGACAAAGCGGCACGGAAGGCTTCCGCCGTGCCGTCGCCCGGCGCTTCGATCGGATCGAGACCGGAGAAGCCGGTCTCCATGCTGCGCAGACCCTTTTGCAGCGCTTCCGCGAAGGACCGGCCGATGGCCATCGCCTCGCCCACCGACTTCATGCTGGTGGAGAGCAGCGCCGGCGTGCCGGGGAATTTCTCGAAGGTGAAGCGCGGAATCTTGACGACGACATAGTCGATCGTCGGCTCGAAACTGGCGGGCGTGGTGCGGGTGATGTCGTTCTTCAGCTCGTCCAGCGTATAGCCGACCGCAAGCTTGGCCGCGATCTTGGCAATGGGGAAACCGGTCGCCTTGGAGGCCAGCGCCGAGGAGCGCGAGACGCGGGGATTCATTTCGATCACGACCATGCGGCCGTCGGCCGGGTTGAGGCCGAACTGCACGTTCGACCCGCCGGTATCGACCCCGATCTTGCGCAGGCAGGCGATGGAAGCATCGCGCATGCGCTGGTATTCTTTATCGGTCAGCGTCAGCGCCGGGGCCACCGTCACGCTATCGCCGGTATGGACGCCCATCGGGTCCACGTTCTCGATGGAGCAGATGATGATGCAGTTGTCGGCGCTGTCGCGCACGACTTCCATCTCATATTCCTTCCAGCCGAGGACGCTTTCTTCGATCAGCACTTCGGTCGTCGGGCTGGCATCCAGACCGCCGCTGACGATGCGTTCGAACTCCGCCTTGTTATAGGCAATGCCGCCGCCGGTGCCGCCCAGCGTGAAGCTGGGGCGGATGACCGCGGGCAGGCCCACCAGGGCCAGCGCCTCGCGGGCTTCGTCCATCGTATGCGCGATAGCGCTTTTCGGGCTTTCGATGCCGATTTCGGTCATCGCGTCGCGGAACTTCAAACGATCCTCGGCGCGGTCGATGACATCGGCCTTGGCGCCGATCAGTTCGACACCGTGCTTGGCCAGGATGCCAGCGCGGTCCAGCGTCAGCGCCGTATTCAGCGCCGTCTGCCCGCCCATGGTCGGCAGCAGTGCGTCCGGCTTTTCACGGATGATGATCCGCTCGACCATTTCGGGCGTAATGGGTTCGATATAGGTGGCGTCCGCCAGCGACGGATCGGTCATGATCGTCGCCGGGTTCGAATTGATGAGGATGACGCGATAGCCTTCCTCGCGCAGCGCCTTACAGGCCTGGGCGCCGGAATAGTCGAATTCGCAGGCCTGACCGATGACGATGGGGCCGGCGCCGATGATCAGGATCGAACGGATGTCTGTACGTTTCGGCATGGACTCAACCCTTCGCCTTCTCGGCGTCCATCATCGCGACAAAGCGATGGAACAAGTGGTGGCTGTCGCTCGGCCCGGGGCTCGCCTCGGGATGATACTGCACGGAAAAGGCCTTCTTGCCCGGCGCGCGGATGCCTTCGTTGCTGCCGTCGAAGAGGCTGATATGGCTAACCGCGACGCCGGCCGGCAGAGAGGCCTCGTCAACCGCGAAACCGTGGTTCTGGCTGGTGATTTCAACCTTGCCGGTTTCGAGGTCTTTCACGGGCTGATTGGCGCCGCGATGGCCGCGATCGAGCTTATAGGTCTTGGCCCCCAGGGCGGTCGCCAGCAATTGGTGACCGAGGCAGATGCCGAAGACCGGAATATCGGCCGCCATCACGCCCTGGATCGCCGGCACGGCATAGGTCGCCGTCGCCGCCGGGTCACCCGGACCGTTGGAGAGAAAGAGGCCGTCCGGCTGATGGCGCAGGATCTCCTCCGCCGTCGCGGTCGCCGGCACCACCGTCACGCGGCAGCCGGCCGAGGCGAGGGAACGCAGGATATTGCGCTTGGCGCCGTAATCGACGGCGACGACATGATGGCGCGGCGCTGTCTGGCGGCCTTGCGCCTCGCCCCAGGCCCAGACCGTCTCGTCCCATTCGTAGGTCTGGGTGCAGGAGACGTCCTTCGCGAGGTCCATGCCTTCAAGGCCGGGCCAGACGGAGGCCTGGGCCTGCAAAGCGGCGATGTCGAATTGTCCGTCAGCCGGATAGCAGAGCACGCCGGTCGGCGCGCCGCCGTCGCGAATGCGCATGGTCAGCGCCCGCGTATCGATGCCGCCGATGCCCGGCAGGTCCATCGCTTCCAGCCAGGCGGTGAAGCTGCGGGTCGCACGCCAATTGCTGGGCGCGGTGATGTCCTGCGCCGTCACCAGGCCGAGCGCGAAAGGCGTCGCGGCTTCGTCATCCTGCGCATTGGCGCCGACATTGCCGATATGGGGAAAGGTAAAGGTGACGATCTGCCCGGCGAAGGACGGATCGGTCATGGTCTCCTGATAGCCGGTCAGCGCGGTATTGAAGCAGACTTCACCGACGCGGGCGCCGTTGCCCAGCGTATGAGCGCCGAAGCCGCGCCCCCACCACAGGCTGCCATCGGCCAGCACAAGAACGGCGGTCGCCCCTTCGGGCACCACAGACGCTGTTGCAGAATGGTTGGCATCCGGCATGATCGGATCGTCCTTCACGGCTGGTTCGATAGCGCTGTCGGGCGCAGCGGCACCGGGCATGTCATTGAGCGTCAGGCCCGTGGCGGCAATAATGGTGCGCCAATGTTTCGACGGGATTACCCCGGATTGCTTCCACTTTCGCAGGGCTTCCGGGCTTACATTGGTCAGCCGCGCGGCAGCATCGGGACCGCCGAGGCGCTGTACGATATCATTGACTGCTAGGGGCATGACGTCCAGATACGGGAAATTATTTCCCAGTTCAACGCTGAAACACCGCATGGGAAAAATCTTCCCAGCGCATGTGGCGTCACTTGGCTGGGCTTGACTGGAGAGCAGAGCATGAGCATTCGCGACGACATCACAGCTTCCATGAAGACCGCCATGAAGGCCGGCGACAGCGAAAGGCTTTCCGCCGTGCGCCTGATCATGGCCAAGCTCAAGGATGCCGATATTGCCGCACGGCCCAAAGGTGTCGAGCGTATTTCCGATGACGAGGTTCTGACCATGCTGCGCGGCATGATCAAGCCGCGCCGGGAAGCCATCGAGCTGTATGAAAAAGGCAACCGTCCGGAACTGGCCGCCAAGGAACAGTCCGAGATCGTGGTCATCGAAAGCTTCCTGCCCCGCGCCCTAAACGAAGAGGAAATGCAGGCGGCCGTGGCGGACGCCGTGGCAGAGACGGGTGCTACCGGTGTCAAGGACATGGGTAAAGTCATGGCCGTTCTGAAGACCAAGCACGGCGCCGCGCTGGACATGGCGCGCATCGGCGCGATTGTGAAAACGGCCCTCGCGGGTTAACCACAGGGCATGGCGCTTCCCCCCTCCTTCCTCGATGAGCTCAGGGCGCGGACGCCGCTCGCGCCGCTCATCGGGCGGCGGGTGAAGCTCACCCGCTCCAGCCGGGACTGGAAGGGCTGCTGCCCTTTCCATAACGAGAAGTCGCCGTCCTTCTACGTCTATAACGACCATTATCACTGCTTCGGCTGTGGCGTGCATGGCGATGCCATCAGCTTCGTCATGCAGACCCAGAACGCGGGCTTCATGGAGGCGATCGAGCAGCTTGCCTCCGAAGCCGGCATGGAAGTGCCGAAGGCGAGCCCGGAGGCAGCAGCGGCAGAAAAGCAGCGCGCCGATTTGAATGATATTCTGGCAGCGGCCGGCCGTTTTTTTGAGGATCAACTGGCCGGCCCCAATGGCCGCGAGGCGCGGGACTATCTGGACCGGCGCGGCCTGAGCGCCGAGACCGTCCGCCGCTTCGGCCTGGGTTTTTCCGGCCCCGGCCGTGGCGCGCTGGCCAGTGACTTCGCTCGCGCCGGCATCGAGATGAACCGGCTGGTCGAGGCCGGGCTGATGAAGCAGACGGAAGACGGCCGTATGGTCGATTTCTTCTTCAACCGCGTGATGTTCCCCATCCGCGACGCGCGCGGCCGGCCTATCAGCTTCGGCGGGCGCATCATGGGCGACGGTCAGCCCAAATACCTCAACGGGCCGGAAACGGCGGTCTTTTCCAAGCGTCGCACGCTGTATGGGCTGGACCTCGCCCGTGCCGATCTCGCCAATACCAGGCGGCAGGGCGAGCGGCAGAGCCTGCTGGTCGTGGAAGGCTATATGGATGTCATCGCATTGTCACAGGCGGGTTTCCCGGCCGTGGCCCCGCTCGGCACCGCCATCACGCCCGAGCAGGTAGAAGCGATCTGGCAATATCACGACCGGCCGGTCTTCTGCTTCGACGGCGACGCCGCCGGCCGGCGCGCCGGACGGAAGGCGATCGACCTCGCGCTGCCGCTGCTGACGCCCGAGCACGGGATCGGGATCGCCATCCTGCCCCAGGGCGAAGACCCGGACAGTATCGTCACCAAGCGCGGCCGCCAGGGCATGGCCGATGCCTTGGGTCAGGACGATCTGACGGTCGCCATTTACGATCTGCTGAAGGACGAGATCCAGCCCAAGTCGCCGGATGATTGGGCGCGGTTTCAGACCGAACTGGATGCGGCCGCCAACGCCATTACGCAGAAGGCCATCTCAAGCACCTATTGGGGCGTGCTGCGGGACCGCTGGAAAAACGAATGGTATGCCGTCCGCCAGGGCAATCGCCCGGCCCCGCAGGCGCGTGCCAATCGCCCCTTCACGCCGGGCGGCCGTCGCGGCGACTGGAAAAATGCACCGCCGCCCGTTCCGATTCCGCCCCGGCCGCTGATCCAGACCGATGTGCAGTCCGCCGAACGCGCCCGCGTTTTGCTCGCTATTCTGCTGACCCATCCGCAGCTGCTGCCGGACCTGGAAGAGCCATTGGGCATGCTGGACCTACCCCCCCACCTCACGCGGCTGCGCGATGCTCTGGCCGCATGGTTGGACGGCCACCCCGAGCTTGACAGAGAGGCCTTGAACGCCCATCTCCGCCGGCTCGGGTATGATGGGGATGTGTCTGTCGTGCTGGAGGCGCGGCATCTTCCGGCGAGCGCGATGCCGAACGCGTCCCTGACGGAAGCGGCTTCGAGTTGGTGGCAGATATACGGCTTTATGCGACAGGCGCAGTTGGAAGAAGAGGTGGCTGCCAAGCAGCGCCAGTTCAGCCAGACCCAGGACGCCGAGACAGCCCGCCAGCTTGTCGCTTTGACTGAGGCCTTGCAGCGGCTGAGGTCGGGCGACATGGACAATATTCAATGAGACTAGACGGAATTTTGCCTCGGTATCGGGGCATGACTACAATGCGGACCCACGGCGAAGAGGTGTGAATGATGGCAACGAAGCCTACGACAACGGCTGAGACACCCGCGCCGGACTCCGACACCGAAACGACTCTCGATACCCAGTCGGGCGCCGTAAAGCGCCTTATCTCCAAGGGTAAAGAGCGCGGATACATCACCTTCGACGAGCTGAATGCCGTCCTTCCGCCGGAGCAGAACAGCTCCGAGCAGATCGAGGACGTGATGTCCATGCTCAGCGAGATGGGCATCCAGGTCATCGAGGGCGAGGAGAGCGAGGAAGGCGAGGCCGTCGCCGCCAAGCCGGTCGACGCCGAGGACGAGGAAGCCTCCGAGCAGAGCGGCAATATCAATGCCGAGAGCGCCGGTCGTACCGACGATCCGGTGCGTATGTACCTGCGCGAAATGGGCAGCGTCGAGCTGCTGTCGCGCGAGGGCGAAATTGCCATCGCCAAGCGTATCGAAGCCGGCCGTGACATGATGATCGGGGGTCTGTGCGAAAGCCCGCTGACCTTCCGCGCCATCGTCGCCTGGCATGAGGCGCTGAAGGACGGCAAGATTCTGCTGCGCGACGTCATCGATCTCGAAGCAACCCAGGGCATGGGCAATCCGCCGGCCGAGGGCGAGACCGAAGGCGAGACCGACGACGCGGAACCCGCGCCGCCGCCGGCTTTCGAGGCGGCCGAGGAAAGCGACGATGAAGAGGGCGAAGGCAGCAGCCTGTCCCTCTCCGCGCTTGAGGAAAAGCTGAAGCCGGAGACGCTGGCGACCTTCGACGAGATCGAGAACCTCTACAAAAAGCTGCAAAAGGTTCAGCACAAGCGGCTGGAATCGATCACCAGCGGCGAGGAAGTAAACCTTCGCTCGGAAAAGAGCTACGCCAAGCAGCGCGAAGAGCTGGTTGCGAAGGTGCGGCAGGTGCGTCTGCACAACAATCGCATCGAGGAGCTGGTGCTGCAGTTCAAGCAGCTCAATCAGCGCCTGACCGCACTCGAAGGCCAGCTTCTGCGCCTGGCCGAATCCTGCAAAGTGCCGCGCGACGACTTTCTGAAAGAATATCGCGGCAACGAACTCGACCCCAACTGGCTGGAGCGTATCGGCACGCTGAAGGGCAAGGGCTGGCAGCTTTTCGTCCTGAAGCATACCGAAGGCGTTGTGGATCTGCGCGCTCAGATCGGTGGCATCGCCAATGACGCGAGCCTGCCGATCGAGGAATTCCGCCGCGTCTATATGACCGTCAGCCGTGGCGAGCGCGACAGCGCACGCGCCAAGAAGGAAATGATCGAGGCGAACCTGCGCCTCGTCATTTCCATCGCCAAAAAATACACCAATCGCGGCCTCCAATTCCTGGATCTGATTCAGGAAGGCAATATCGGCCTGATGAAGGCGGTCGATAAGTTCGAATATCGTCGCGGCTACAAGTTCAGCACCTATGCGACCTGGTGGATCCGTCAGGCAATCACGCGCTCGATCGCCGATCAGGCCCGTACCATCCGCATTCCGGTGCATATGATCGAGACGATCAACAAGCTTGTCCGCACCTCGCGCCAGATGCTGCACGAGATCGGCCGCGAACCGGCGCCCGAGGAACTGGCCGAGAAGCTGGGCATGCCGCTTGAAAAAGTGCGCAAGGTTCTGAAGATCGCCAAGGAACCGATCAGCCTCGAAACCCCGATCGGTGACGAGGAAGACAGCCATCTCGGTGATTTCATCGAGGACAAGAACGCGGTCATTCCGCTGGATGCCGCGATCCAGGCCAATCTGCGCGAAGCGACGACGCGGGTTCTGTCGAGCCTCACCCCGCGTGAGGAACGCGTGCTGCGCATGCGTTTTGGTATCGGCATGAATACCGATCACACGCTGGAGGAAGTCGGCCAGCAGTTCAACGTGACGCGCGAGCGTATCCGGCAGATCGAGGCGAAGGCGCTGCGCAAGTTGAAGCATCCCAGCCGCAGCCGTAAGCTCCGCAGCTTCCTGGACGATTGATGGTACTGGGCGGGATGTTGGGCAAGGTGCGTGGAAGCGGACCACGGGAAAGCGATGCCGTGACGCGGGTTGGCGTCACGGTCACCTTTCTCCGCATGACGGAACGCCCGACATCGCCCGTACCTCAGCTGCCGCCCAATGCGACGGTGCGGCAGTGGCGGGCGCCGAGCAACGACGCCTATCGCGATCTGCAGATGAAGGTGGGCCATCCCTATCTATGGTGGCTGCGCCGCGTCATGCCGGAGGCGGAACTGGCCGCGATCCTGCGCAATCCGCAGCTTGCCATCAATGTTCTCTATATCGATGACAATCCCGCCGGTTTCTACGAGCTGGATGCCGGGCATTGGCCCTTCATCAATCTCAATTATTTCGGCCTGATGCCGCATGCCGTCGGGCGCGGGCTGGGCAGCGCCTTCCTGCGCCATGCGGTGGAGAATGCCTGGTCCGGCCCCATTCGCGGCATGACGGTCAATACCTGCACGGCCGACCATCCCCGCGCCCTGCCGGCCTATGAGCGTGCCGGCTTCAGCCGCACCCGCGCCATCAAGGAAATCTGGTCGATCCCGGATCGCCTCGGCTTTACCATTCCCGATCACCTAAAGGTCTGATCTCGCCCATGGCTATCACGTGGTTCGTTCCGGGTAATTATCCGCCGACGACCGGTGCCATCGTCTATGACGGCAAGATCGCGGCGGAACTTTCGGCGCGGGGCCAGACGATCAGTTTCGTGCCGATTGCCGGCCGGCACACCTGGCCGGATGACGCGGCCCGGCACAGTGCCGCGCATTGCCTGAAGGCCGCGCAGACCACCGGTGGACAGCTCGTCATCGACGGGTTTTGCCTCTACGCCTTCGCCGATCTGGGCGCCGAGCTGAAGGCCGCCGGCGCCATCGGCATGATCCATCACCCGATGTCCTTCGAGCCTGATCTGACCGCCGCGCAGCACGCCTTCTATGCCGCGACGGAGGCAAGCCTGCTGCCTCTGCTCACCCGCATCGCGGTGCCGAGCGACGCAGTCGCCGCACAGCTTGCGACCCTGCCGGCGGTGTCGGCGGACAAGGTGACCGTCATCACGCCGGGCCTGCCGGATGCGCCGCGTAGCCGGGGCACTGAAGGTGCCGGCTGCCATCTGCTGGCCGTCGCCAGCCCGATCCCCCGCAAAGGCTATGAGACCGTTCTGAGAGCCTTGCAACCGCTACAGGATCTCGACTGGCGGCTGACCATTTGCGGCGACCGCACCATCGACCCCGCCCATAGCGCGACCTTGCAGGCCCTGGCCGAAGAACCGGGTCTTGCCGGCCGCATCACCTTCACCGGCCCCTGCGCGCCCGCCGATTTCGAGTCGCTTTGGGCCGGCGCTGATATCTTCGTCTCCGGCAGCAGCTATGAGGGCTATGGCATGGCGGTCGCGGAAGCGGTGCGGCGCGGCCTGCCGCTGGCCGTCACGAAAGGTGCGGCGACGCCCGACGTTATTCCGGCCGGCGGCAGCGTCGTGGTGGACGTCGGCGACGCTATGCAATTGTCGAAAGGCCTACGCCGGCTGATCTTCGATCGCGCCGTGCGGCAAAGTCTGAGCGACGCCGCTTGGGCCGCGGGCCGCCGATTGCCCAGCTGGGCCGATCAGGCAGGACGTTTCGCGACCTTACTGGATCGCTGACCTGGCGCCTGGCGCCTGTCGACGCGCCGCATAGGGTGACTGCACAATCTCAATTGCCCTAAATAAAAAAGGCCGGCCGATGATCATCGGCCGGCCTTTTTTCGTCTTGGAAGGACCGATTACTCTTCGGTATCGGCTTCCGGCGTCGCGGTCTCGACGGGCGATTCCACCGGGCTTTCCACGGCGGCCGCCGGCGTCACTTCCTTCGGCTTGCGCGGACGGCGGATCTTCTTCTCGACAACCGGCGGCAGCACCGGCGTTTCGACGACCGGCGTCACAGCGGCTGCCGGACGGCGACCACGGGTAGCCTTCACAACCGGTGCCTTGACCTTGCGGGTCGTCGCCGGCTTGCGCACGACGGGCTTGCGCGCGGTCGTCGCGGTCTTGCGGGCGGTGGCCGGGGTGCGCGTGGCAGCGGCGGCCTTGCGCGTCGTCGTCGCGACCTTGCGGGTCGTCGCGGCCGGCTTGCGCGCGACAGGCGTCTTGCGCGCGGTCGTCGCGGTCTTGCGGGCCGGCGTTGCCTTCGCAGCCGGAGCGCGCTTCGCGGCAACGGCAGAGGACTTGCGCGCCGTCGTCTTCGTCACCGCCGTCTTGGCGGTCTTCGTCGCGGCCGGCTTGCGCGCGGTCGTGGTCTTCGTCGCGCGGACCGGCGTCTTCACGGTCTTCACGGCTTTCACCGTCTTTGCCGGCTTCACCGTCTTTGCCGTCTTCACGGCCTTCACCGGCTTCGCGACCTTGGTGGCGCGGACAGGCGTCTTCACCGCACGGGTCGTCTTGGCGGCGGCCTTCGTCGCACGAACCGGCGCCTTCACGGTCTTCACCGTCTTAGCCGCAACCGTCTTCTTCGCGGCAGCGCGGACCGGCGTCTTCACCGTCTTGGCGGCGGCCTTCGTCGCACGAACCGGAGCCTTCACCGTCTTCGTCGTCTTGGCCGCAGCCTTCGTTGCGCGGACAGGCGCCTTCACGGTCTTGGCAGCGGTCTTCGTGATCTTCGCCGCAACGGGCTTGGCGGCCGCGGTCTTACGGGCCGTCGTGGTGCGGGCGGCAACAGCGCGCTTCACGGGCGCGCGGCGGGCCGGCGCACGAACGGCAAGAGCCTGGCTGCGCGGGGCAGAACCCGTTTCGCCCTGTTTATCGTTACTCAATGTCATTCTCCTTCTGTCTCAGATTGGCTTGATTTCAGTCGGATGGAGAAAGTTCCATCCGCCACTCGTTTCTTCAAAAATGGCGCGCACTGCTTTGGCACTGGGCAAGGCTCGCTTTCACGTTTCATCGCGGCGAAGATGTCAGGCTCGGATAAATGAACCCGAGTGATGACTGACGAAGCCCACCGCGCGACATGGCATCATGCCGATGCGTTACCACCTGATAGCTTAGTCCCCCTCAACCTGCCGACCAGCACGCCCCATTTGCGACTCGCGTTTCAGTACGGCTTTTTCGCTATCTCAAGTCTTGAATCAAACTGTCAAGAAAAAGACGATAAAACTATCAGCGAATTTACAATTTATTTCGTAACGGCAGTGGCTGATCTGAAGGACAGCCCAAGCAGGACGGGTCAACCAAGCAGGATCGGATCCGGATTTCCTCTGACACCATCATCAACCTTCTCTCTTCTTCCCGTGCCGGGCGCACTGAAAGTCAAGCGGCGGCCGGTTCTGCCGCACCGCGCCACCGCAGGGCTGCCATTCCCTGTCCATGCGGGTCTGAAAATGCCCGGCCGACACGCAAGTGATCGGGACGAAAGCCCCGCAACCGATTCGGATGCGGCATTTCGTGTTCTTGGATGCTATGAAACACGCAGGGCCTTGCCCGATGACCGCAGCAGATTTCACCAACTGAACCATTCGCATCACAGTGTTCGCGCCATGACCGATCCTGTCTTCGACACGCTCCGGATTTTGCATGCGACCAGACACCAAAGCGCGTGCGCGGCAGGCATTGAGTCAGTTGCATGACTGTTTCTTTAGTCCCCTCCCCGCGTCTGTCGCTTATCCGTCTTGAAGATGGCATGGCGCGCCATCTGCCGGCGCTGATCGAAGCCGATCGCGCACAGGCGATCATCGACCTGGAAACGGCCAATTATTTCGCACCGCTCGATGCAGGACCCGGGCCTTTCGTATTAGCACTCTCGCTGCGCGACGGTCGGCTGCTGTTCGACATTCGTGACGAGGACGGCAATCCTGTCGCCCTGATCGGTCTTGCACTTGGCCCGTTCCGCCGCCTTATCAAGGACTATGGGCTCATGCTCGACAGTTATGCGGCCGCCATTCAGGACGGCCGGGAGGTTCGCATTCAGGCCATCGATATGGGACGGCGCGGGCTGCATAATGAAGGGGCCGCCCTGGTCGCCGCGCGGCTTGCCAGCAAGGTCACGATTGACCATGACACCGCGCGACGTCTTTTCACGCTCGTCACAGTCCTGCATCACCGCGTTACCGGACCATCAGCGCAAAGTCACACACCATGAAGATTGACGGCATCTCCTATCGCAGCATCTGGCTGGATGACGACGGCTGGGCCGTACGCATCATCGACCAGACCAAACTTCCCTGGTCGCTCGACATCCTGCGCATCGCGACGGTGGACGAGATGGCCGTCGCCATCAGCACCATGCAGGTGCGCGGCGCGCCGCTGATCGGCGCTTCCGCCGCCTACGGCCTGTGCCTCGCGCTGCGCGTCGATGCCTCGACCGACGCGATGGAACGTGATGCCGCCATGCTCGCCGCCACGCGGCCGACGGCGGTCAATCTGAAATGGGCCATCGACCGCATGCTGGAACGGCTGCGCAATACCCGCGTGGAAGAGCGTGTCGCCACCGCCTACGCGGAAGCGGCCGCGATTGCGGATGAGGATGTGGCGCAGAACGAAGCCATCGGCCGGCATGGTCTGGAACTGATCCGCGCGGCGCAGAAGCCGGGACAGCGCGTCAATATCCTGACGCATTGCAATGCCGGCTGGATCGCGACAGTCGACTGGGGCACCGCGCTCGCGCCGATCTACATGGCCTTCAATGAAGGGATCGACGTGCATGTCTGGGTGGATGAAACCCGCCCGCGCAATCAGGGCGCGTCGCTCACCGCCTGGGAACTGGGCAGCCACGGCGTGCCGCATACGGTGATCGCCGACAATGCCGGCGGCCATCTCATGCAGCATGGCGATGTCGATCTTGTCATCGTCGGCACCGACCGCGTCACGCGCGGCGGCGATGTCGCGAACAAGATCGGCACCTATCTCAAGGCGCTGGCGGCTCATGACAACGGCATCCCCTTCTGGGTGGCGCTGCCGTCGACCACCATCGACTGGACCATCACGGATGGCGTCAGGGAAATTCCGATCGAGGAGCGGTCCGCCGCCGAGGTCACGCGGATGACGGGTCAAACCGCTGACGGCAGCCTCGCCACCATCCAGGTGACGCCGCCCGGCAGCGGCGCCGCCAACCCGGCTTTCGATGTCACGCCGGCACGCCTTGTCACCGGCATGATCACCGAACGCGGGCGCTGCGCGGCCAGCCCCGAAGGGCTGCTGTCGCTTTTCCCCGAACGCGCCTGAGGCTCGGCGCGCAGGCATGAGGAAAGCGGCTCTTGGTCTGACCCTCGCGGCCGTCGCTCTGACAGCCTGCGCGCATAAGCAGACGACAACCACCTTGAAGGGCGGCTGGGTCTCGCCGCCCTCCTTGGCGACCTGCACGGCACAGTCGGATGACGGGCAGGAACCGCCCTTCATCCGCAATTGCTTCGGCAATTTCGACCGTGCCTCGGCCGTCGCCATCGCCTTTGCCGAATGGCGGGCCTGGGGCCAGGTCGTCTATGACGCTGATCCGAAGGATGAAGGCCCGGTCGACCCCGATACCAAGGCAGAGCGCCAGCCGGGTTTCTGGCAGCGCGTCGGGCTCTATTGGTGGCTCGGCATGAACGAGAGCAATCCGACCGCAGGCTGGACGGGCGAGCATGATGCGTCCGGCGTCATGTTCTCGCCCGACGTCGACGGCAGTTTCGCCTGGTCCGCCGCTTTCATCTCCTTCGTCATGCGCATGGCCGGCGCAGGCCCCGCCTTTCCCTATTCCGAATCACACAGCGTCTATATCAACGCGGCGGTGGCGGAGACGCAGAGCCATCTCGGGCAATATGCGATCCAGGCGGAAGCGCCCGATGCCTATGCGCCGGTGGTGGGTGATCTTATCTGCTTCGGGCGCGAGGGCGCGGCCGATCTGACCTACGCGCAATTGCCGGCCGGCCGCTATACCAGCCATTGCGGCCTCGTCGTCGCGAAAGCGCCCGACCAGATCAGCATCATCGGCGGCAATGTCGAAGATGCCGTGGCCCTCACCCATGTTCCGGTCACCGACCAGGGATTGCTGGCCGGGCCGGACGGCACCGTGCTCGACACGCGCTATCCCTGGATGGTCGTCATTCGCGTCGCCTATAATCAATAGGCGAAGCAGCGGCGTTTCGTGTCTGTCGGGCTTTCATCGAAGTAGCGTCATTCCCGCGACGCGGGAATCTACTGCGCGGGCGCCCAAGCAAGAAGATCCCGGGTCAAGCCCGGGATGACGCATTCACTCGATGAAGGTCTGCCAAAATCAGATCGGCTTGCCTTCGCTGCTGGCCCAGCGCGCCATCAGCGCGTTGCTGGGCAGGGACTTGTCGGCAACCTTGGCCGCCGTCTCGGCACCCGCGACCGGCAGTCCTGCGGGATCAAGCAGGCCCACCTGCACCAGAACAGTCGCCTGATCCCAGTAGATATGCTCATGCACCAGCTTGTCGCCCTGGAACTGCACGATGGCGACCGCCGGAATATCGATCTGCCGGCCCGTGGGCGCAACACCCGGCAGAAGCCAGTCGATCTCCGTCGTATGGGTAAAATGCATGATGAATTCATCGACAATGCGATCCTCGCCCACCGTCCGGCTGATCGAGGTCAGACGGAAGTCGGGCGGATTGCCGCTGATGAAGTGATATTTGTAGAAACGCTTGAGCTGATCATGACCGACGCCGCCGGTCATGGTCGGGATGTGATTGACATAGGGTTGGGCGACCATCGTCGCCATGGTCGCATCGACGTCGCGCGTCGCGAATTCGTGCCGGCAATGCTCTTCCCATAGGGCGACAAGATCGGGCTTTGTCATGGTCGTCCTCCCGCCTGCGATAATTAGCGCTGCTGCCAGGGCAGGCCCTGGGCCTTCCAGCCGCCGACCTTGCCGCGATGCCCTTCGGGGTCCAGCGGCCCTTCGAACCCATCGGCGATGTTATAAACCTGGGTGAAGCCCGCCGCTGCTGCCGCCTGGGCTGCCGCCAGGCTGCGCGCGCCGCTGCGGCACAGGAAGTAGATCGGCGTCTCAGGCGTCAGCCCAGCCTCGCGCAGATGGTCCAGGAAGCCGCCATTGCGCTGCATGGTGGGATAGACCTGCCAGGGGATCAGCACCGGCTCACGCCCCAGGCTGTGCAGATCGGGAATGCCGACGAAATTCCACTCGGCATCGGTCCGCACGTCGCAAACCTGAGCCTTGGGGTCGGCCACCAGGGCGTCCCAAACCTTGCCGGGTTCGATATCTTCGATCATGTGTGTCCTCGGACGGTTAAACAGGCTTCAGAAGGCCGCTTGTGCCGGCAGTTGGCAAGGGTCGGAGATCAGCGCATGACGGCAGGCATTGCAGACGGGCTTATCGGCGCGATCGGGAACACACCTTTGATCAAGCTGAAACGCGCCTCCGCGGCGACGGGCTGCACTATTCTGGGCAAGGCCGAATTCATGAATCCGGGCGGTTCGGTCAAGGATCGCGCCGGACTCGCCATCATCACCGATGCCGAGGAGCGCGGCCTGCTTGCGCCGGGCGGCACCATCGTCGAAGGCACGGCCGGCAATACCGGCATCGGCATCACGCTGGTCGCCAATGCGCGCGGCTACCGCTCCGTCATCGTCATGCCGGAGACGCAAAGCCAGGAGAAGATCGACTTCCTGCGCATGATCGGCGCCGATCTGCGCCTTGTGCCGGCCGCACCCTTTCGTGATCCCGGCAATTACGTCCATGTCTCCCGCCGTCTCGCGGAGGAGTTGGGCGCCGTCTACGCCAATCAGTTCGACAATCTTGCCAACCGTGCCGGCCATGCCGCGACGACGGGGGCTGAGATCTGGGAGCAGACCGGCGGCCGCATCGACGCCTTCACCTGCGCCTGCGGCACCGGCGGCACGCTGGCCGGCGTCTCGGACGCCTTGAAGGCGCGGAACCCAGGCATCCGCATCGTGCTCGCGGACCCCGAAGGAAGCGGCCTCTATGGCTGGGTAAAGTCGAATGACCTTTCAATCGCCGGCAGTTCGGTCACGGAAGGCATCGGCCAGTCCCGCGTGCCGGGCAATCTGGACAACGCCGCCATCGATGACGCGCTTCGCATCCCTGACGCAGAAGCGCTAGAACAGGTCTTCGACCTTTTGCAGCATGAGGGCCTGTCCATCGGCGGCTCGGCCGGCATCAATGTCGCCGCCGCCATCCGCGTGGCACGCGACCTTGGGCCGGGGCACACCATCGTCACTATTTTGTGCGACGGCGGCAGCCGCTATCAATCCAAACTCTTCAACCCCACCTTCCTCAAGAGCAAGGGCCTGCCGACGCCACCCTGGCTGGGCAATTGATCTGGCGCCGCAACTGCTGACAGCCGGATAAACGGAATGCCCGATTCCACGCCCTTGAACGAAGCGAAGCCCACAGCCGGACCCATGGAAACCGCCACGCGCAAAGCGCGTGGCGAATTAGGGCGCGCACTCGGCATCGCGGTCAGTGACCCGCATCTGCACGACCCGAAGCCGCGCGAAATGCCTTTGCCGCGCAACTGGAATACCGTGTTCCTCGGCATCCTGACCATCATCGCCGTGCTCAGCTGTCTTTACGTCGCGCGGGATATCATTCTGCCGGTCGTGCTCGCGATGGTGCTGAAGCTTCTGTTCCAGCCGCTGGTCAAGCTGCTGGAACGCATCCGCATTCCCAAAGCGGTTGGCGCCCTAGTCTGCATCATTCTGCTGCTGGGGGTCTTCGTCGGTCTCGGCGCGCTGCTGTCCAGCCCGGCCTCGCGCTGGGCCGCGCAACTGCCGCAGGCCTGGCCGATGCTGCAACAACGTTTCGCGGTTTTGCAGCCGACCGTGCATAGACTGGATCATCTCCTGTCGGGCATGGGCATCCATTTCGGCAGCGCGGACTCTATCCTTTCGCACCCTGTCGGCATGGTGACAGCGGTCTTCAGCGGTACCGGAACCGTCGCCTCCAACCTGCTCGAAACGCTTCTGGTACTTTTCTACCTTCTTGTCTTCGGCGAAACATTTTTGCGCCGTCTGGTCGAAGTTCTGCCGCGCTTCGATGACAAACGCGAAGCGGTTGAGATCTCCATGCATATGGAGCGCGACCTCTCCGCCTATCTGCTGACGATCACCATCATCAACGCGGTGGTCGGCTGCGCCACCGGGCTGGTCATGTGGATCTGCGGTGTGCCGGGACCGGTGCTGTGGGGCGTTGTCGCCTTCTGCCTGAACTTTGTGCCAATCCTCGGTCCCTTCGTCGGCATTCTTGTTTTTCTTGCCGTCGGCATCGTGACCTCGGGTTTCGCCTGGATCGCGGTTTTGCCGGCCTGTCTCTATTTCAGCATCCATGTCGCGGAAGGCGAGATCATCACGCCGATGCTGCTGGCCAGCCGTTTCACCATCAATCCTGTCGCGGTGATGCTGTCGCTCATCTTCTGGTATTGGATGTGGGGCGTGGCCGGCGCCATTCTGGCGGTGCCGATGCTCGCCATTTTGAAGATCATCTGCGACCGGCTGCGCCCCTTCCGCGCCTTCGGCCATCTGCTCGAAGGCTAGGACAGGCATGACGACCGAGACGAAATTCGACGCCATCATCATCGGCGCCGGCGCCGCCGGGCTGATGGCCGCCATGACGGCGGGCCAGCGCGGCCGCCGCGTGCTGCTGCTGGACCATAATGCCGAGCCCGGCGCCAAGATCCTTATCTCCGGCGGCGGGCGCTGCAACTTCACCAACCGGGAGGCTCCGGCCAACCGCTTTCTGTCCGGCAATCCGCATTTCGCGAAATCGGCGCTCAGCCGCTACAAGCCGGCAGACTTCATCGCGCTGGTCGATCGCGCCGGCATCGCCTGGCATGAAAAGACGCTCGGGCAGCTTTTCTGCGACGGGTCTGCGCAGCAGATCGTCGCCATGCTGATGAAGGGCTGCCGGGACGCCGGCGTCATCTTCCGCTTCGACACGCCCATCGCGTCCGTCAGTCGCCAGAGTATGTTTCACGTGAAGACAGAGGGCCGCGAGGAGTTCAGGGCGCCGGCCCTCATCATCGCGACCGGCGGATTATCCATTCCCAAACTGGGCGCCACCGGCTTCGCCTATCGCATCGCCGAGCAATTCGACCTGCCCATGATCAAACCCGAGCCGGCGCTGGTGCCTTTGACCTTTGACCAGCCCGATCTGCCGCTGATGCGCGGCCTGTCCGGCACGCCCTGCGAGGTGGTGGCCACGGCGGGCAAGACGCGCTTCCGCGAGGCGATGATCTTCACCCATCGCGGCCTCTCCGGCCCCGCGATCCTGCAAATCTCAAGCTATCTGAAGGCCGGCGACAGTTTCACGGTCGATCTTCTGCCGGGGGCGAATGCGCGCGAGGCGCTGCTGGCGACCAAGCGTACCCGGCCTCGGGTCGCATTGCGCACGGCGCTCGCCGAGCATCTGCCGCAGCGCCTGGCCCATGCGCTCGCACCGGAAGACGATCAGGCCCCGCCGATCGGCGAGACGAGTGACAAGGTGATCGGGGCTCTGGCCGAGCGCGTGCAGAACTGGCGGCTGACGCCGGAAGGTACGGAAGGTTTTGCGAAGGCGGAAGTGACGCGCGGCGGCATCGACACCCGCGCTCTCTCCTCTCAGACCATGGCGTCCAATGACGTACCGGGTCTGCATTTCATCGGCGAGTCCGTGGACGTCACCGGTTGGCTGGGCGGCTATAATTTTCAATGGGCCTGGGCCAGCGGTTTTGCCGCCGGCCAGGCAGTATAGACGGTTCCGCCGTGGCGCTGCCCCGGCGGAATGCAGCCTTACTTCGAGAAAGAGCCTTCGAAGATGAAGTCGGTGATCGGCTTGCGCGGGCTCGGCGTTTCGCGCTTGGCCAGACCTTCCGGCAGGATCGACTTGTCGCCCTGACGACCGATGGCGACCGCCGCTTCGACGCGGACGCCTTCCGGGAAGCCGAGTTCGGCAAAGGCGCGCGGAATGTCGAAGCCGACCATGGCATGGGTGTGCCAGCCGAGCTTGGAGCCCTGCAACGCAAAGGCACCCCAGGCGGCACCGGCATCGAAGGAATGGCTATGCGACGGAATGGCCTTTTCGGCGCCCGGCGGCAGCATGGTGGTGTGGGACGCGATGACGACGATGGCACCGGCGCGCTTGGCCCAAGACTGGTTGAACTCGTTCAGCAGCCCGAGCAGCTTGTCCCAATGCGCGGAGCCGCGCAGGGCATAGACGAAGACCCAGGGCTGGGAATTGTAGGAAGACGGCGCCCAGCGGGCCGCTTCGAACATCGAGAACAGGTCGGCTTCGGAAATGGTTTCCTCGGTGAAAGCGCGGGGGGACCAGCGCTCGAGGAAGATCGGCTCGATCTCGTGATCGGCTTCGCGGAAATTAGCGGATTTCGTCATGACAGGTCCTTTTAAGCGAACTGAGCTCAGTGCTTCGGCGGCGCATTACGCAGGGCTTCGGCCTCCGCGTAAAACTTCTTCTCCCACTCATTATGATTATCCGCCCCTTCCTTGATGAAGGGCGTGAAGATTGCGATGCGCAGCAAGGCGGCGTTGATCAGGTTCGCCGGAAAGCGCAGCGGCTTGTTGAAGTCGACGAAGAGAACCACGCGGGTTTCGTCGGAATGGTTCCAGGCTTCGTGCTCGAAGGCGTCGTCGAAGATAAGCGCCTTTCCTTCCTGCCAATTGCAGACCTGTTGATCGACGCGGATGGCGATCTTGTCAGGGTGGTTCGGCACGATGAGGCCCAGATGGAAGCGCAGCACGCCGTTATAGGGGCCGCGATGGGCGGGCAGATGCTTGCCGGGCTCGAAGATAGAGAACATGGCCGTCTGCAGACCGGGGATTTTCTGCACGATGCGCCAGGTCTCGGGGCATTGCTGCGTGTTCTTCTCCGAGGTCAGGCCGTAACCGGTGAGGAAGAAGGTCTTCCAGCCGGCATCGGTGCTGATGGTGGAGACATCGGTCGAGATATCGTGGAAGCTCGGCAGATCGGCCTTGCGCAGCAGAAGCTTGTCCAGCTCGGCGCGGATCAGATGCCATTCCTTTTCAACCTCGACGGCCCAGGGAAAGGTCGCCTTGTCATAGACGGGCGGATTGCCGAGCTTGGCGCAGCTGAGATTGAGCTTTTCGACCCAGGACACGACTCGCATGACAATCCGGGTGGTCAGGCTGGGGCGGCCCATGGGTTTGATGCCGGCCGTCCCGAAATTCTGCTGGGCTTCATGATCTGTCCCGGCCGCAGCCTGGGGCGTGGTTGCTGTATTCATCGCTGATCTCCGCAGGCAAGGCAGTCAGTCTCATTCGCAGTCTCTGTGATACGACAGTGACAATGCGTTGGCGAGGCTTTGCCCTATTAGACGCCTATGCATCCGTGACGGCCATTGCGGCAGATCATAGGCCGTCAATTAAAAAGGGCCGGCTCGATCCCTGATCGGGATCGGCCGGCCCTTGTCAGACCGTCACAGCTTTACCCGATTACGAGCAGCCGCTGGTGGACCCGCAGGTGACGCATTTCAGGCAGGTGCCGTTCCGCACCATGGTGAAATTGCCGCATTCGGGGCAGCTGTCGCCCTCATAGCCCTTCACCTTGGCTTCCCGCATCTTGGCGGCGCGGTCATCACCCGGCGTCACCGCTTCCGCCATCATCGCCGGACGCAGGCTGGTGGTGGCGGCAATGCCGGACACCGCCGCCGAGGCCGCGGGCGGCACGCCCATGGTGCCGCGCACGAAGCCCTTGCTGACGCCGCGCTGGATATCGGCCAGCATCGAGCGCGCCTGCTCGGCCGTCGCATCGCCGCTGCGCGGCAAATTGCCTTCCGACGCGCCGTTGCCGATGGTGTCCGGCATCAGATCGGCCGGGTCGACATGGGCCAGATCATTGCGCGCGATGTAGGAAATCGCCAGTTCACGGAAGATATAGTCGATGATCGAGGTCGCCATGCGGATGGCCTCGTTGCCCTGCACCATGCCCGCCGGTTCGAAGCGGGTGAAGGTGAAGGCCTCGACGAATTCTTCCAGCGGCACGCCGTATTGCAGGCCGATCGAAATCGCGATGGCGAAGTTGTTCATCAGCGAGCGGAAGGCGGAACCTTCCTTGTGCATGTCGATGAAGACCTCGGCGAGTGAGCCGTCCTCGTATTCGCCGGTGCGAAGATAGACCTTGTGACCGCCGACGGTCGCCTTCTGCGTATAGCCCTTGCGGCGATCCGGCAGGCGCCGGCGCTCAGCGCGTTGGATCACACGCTCCACGATACGCTCCGCCATGGCGACGGCCTGCACGGTCGGCGGCGCGGCGATCAGTTCTTCCGCCTCATCCTCGCTCTCGATCAGCTGCGAGGATAGCGGCTGGCTGAGCTTGGAACCATCGCGATACAGCGCATTGGCCTTCAGGCCCAGGCGCCAGGACAGCATATAGGCCTGCGCGCAATCCTCGACCGAAGCCGAATTCGGCATGTTGATGGTCTTGGAAATGGCGCCCGAGATGAAGGGCTGAGAGGCCGCCATCATGCGGATATGGCTCTCGGCGGAGAGGAAGCGCACGCCGATGCGGCCGCAGGGATTGGCGCAGTCAAAGACCGGCAGATGCGCGGGGTTGAGTTCCGGCGCGCCTTCCAGCGTCATCGCACCGCAGACATAGGTATTCGCCGCTTCGATCTGCGCGCGGGTAAAGCCGAGCGCGGACAGAAGATCGAAACCGGGTGCCTCGATCTGGGCCGAGGTGAAGCCGAGCTTGCCGGTCAGCATCTCCTCGCCCAGCGTCCATTTATTGAAGACGAACTTGATGTCGAAAGCGCTGAGCAGCGAGGACTCGACTTTCGCCAGATCGTCCTGGCCGAAGCCGAAGGCCGTCAGGCTCTCGGCATTGATGGCCGGCGCGCCGGCCAGCGTCGCATGACCCACGGCATAGCGGATGATGCGGTCGGTCTGCGCCGCGTCATAACCGAGCGTCTTCAAGGCATCGGGGACAACGCGGTTGATGATCTTGAAATAGCCGCCACCGGCCAGCTTCTTGAACTTCACCAGCGCGAAGTCCGGCTCGATACCCGTGGTGTCGCAATCCATGACCAGACCGATAGTGCCGGTCGGCGCCACGACGGAAACCTGCGCGTTGCGGTAGCCATTCTTTTCGCCGAGTGCCAAAGCCTCGTGCCAGACATCGGCGACCGCGCCGGCCAGACCGTTGTCCGGGCAATCTTCGCGCATGAAAGGCACGGGCAGAACGGTGAGACCTTCGTAGCCCTTGGTCTCGCCCATCGCCGCACGGCGATGGTTGCGGATGACGCGCAGCATGCTCTCGGCGTTCGGCGCATGTTCCGGGAAGGGGCCAAGCTCACCCGCCATTTCGGCGGAGGTGCGATAGGCGACGCCCGTCATCACCGCGCTGACGGCGGCGGAGATGGCGCGGCCTTCGTCGCTGTCATAGGGAATGCCTTCGGCCATCAGCAGGCCGCCCAGATTGGCGTAGCCGAGACCGAGCGTACGATAGTCATAGGACAGGCGGGCGATTTCCTTGGACGGGAACTGCGCCATAAGCACGGAGATTTCGAGCACGACGGTCCAGATGCGGACGCAATGCGTATAGAGCGCGGTGTCGAAGCTGCCATCTTCCCGGCGGAAGGTCAGCAGGTTGAGGGACGCCAGATTGCAGGCGGTGTCGTCCAGGAACATGTATTCCGAGCAGGGATTGGACGCGTTGATGCGTCCACCGGCCGGGCAGGTATGCCATTCGTTAATCGTCGTATCGAATTGCAGGCCCGGATCGGCAGAGGCCCAGGCGGCATAGCCGATCTTGTCCCAAAGCGCGCGGGCGCGCAGCGTCTTGTGAACCTTGCCGTCGATGCGGCGCATCAGGTTCCATTCGCCGTCATCCAGCACGCGCTGCAGGAAGTCGTTGGTGAGACGGACGGAGTTGTTGGAGTTCTGGCCGGCAACCGTCAGATAGGCTTCGCTGTCCCAATCGGTGTCATAGGTGCGGAAGTCGAAGCTCTCGGCGCCGTTCTTGGCGGCGTCGATGGCGCGGCGGATGTAGTTTTCCGGGATGGCGCAATCCTTGGCCTTTCGCACGGCAGCCTTCAGCGCGCTATTCTTCGTGACGTCATAGGCCGCGTCGCCGAGATCAGGCGCCGCTTCGCGGGCGGCGCGCACGACGCCATCCAGCTGGCGCTTCGTCATCTTGGAGCCGGAGACGAGGGCCGCGACCTTCTGCTCTTCGATCACCTTCCAGTCGATGAAGGCCTCGATATCGGGGTGGTCGACATCGACCGTCACCATCTTGGCGGCGCGGCGCGTGGTGCCGCCGGACTTGATGGCGCCAGCCGCGCGGTCACCGATCTTGAGGAAGCTCATGAGGCCCGAGGAACGGCCGCCGCCCGACAGGCGCTCGCCGTCGCCACGCAGGCGGGAGAAGTTGGAGCCGGTGCCGGAACCGTATTTGAACAGGCGCGCCTCGCGGACCCACAGGTCCATGATGCCACCCTCGTTCACCAGATCGTCGGCGACGGACTGGATGAAACAGGCATGCGGCTGCGGATGCTCATAGGCGCTTTTCGATTCGACGACCTGGCCGCTGGCGGGGTCGACATAGAAATGGCCCTGGGCCGGACCGTCGATGCCATAAGCCCAGTGCAGGCCGGTATTGAACCATTGCGGGGAATTCGGCGCGGCCATCTGGCGGGCCAGCATGTAGCAAAGCTCGTCGCGGAAGGCGCGGGCGTCTTCCTCGGAATCGAAATAGCCGCCCTTCCAACCCCAATAGGTCCAGGTGCCGGCCAGGCGGTCGAAGACCTGCTGAGCCTGCTTTTCCCCGACCAGACGCTCGCCTTCGGGCAGCTTCGCCAGCGCATCGGTATCCGGCACATGGCGGCGCAGCCAGGCGGGAACGCCGGGTTCGTCGACCGGCTTCACCGCCGCCGGGATGCCCGCCTTGCGGAAATACTTCTGCGCCAGAACGTCGCAGGCGACCTGCGACCAGGCCTTGGGCACCTCGATATCGGCGAGGCGGAAAATCACCGAACCATCGGGATTGCGGATTTCACTCGTCGCGCGAACAAACTCGATATCGCCGTATCGACCATCCAATCCGGCCGTCAGTTCGCGTTCGAAGCGCATGCGATGATCCTCTGTCAGAGAGTCTGGTCTATTGGGGGATTGGCCTGAAGCGCGGCCGCGTCGTTAACCAAATCTAGTGGTTAACACCCCGGGAGAGCAACCACATCTTGTGCTTGACAGGGAAGCCAAGGCTGCGTGGCGAGTGCCGGCACCCCCGAATCTCAAGGAAATGCTACGTCAAACCGTCTTGGATTTGGTGAAAAAAACTTCATCGATAAAAATCGTGAAGTGGGTCACCACACGCGAATCGCGCGAAATTCTTTTCGTTTAAGAATCAGGTGTTGCAGCTTGATCTTCAGAGGGAAAAGGGGCTCTTGCTAGCGCCGAGCCCCTGCCTAGCTGCCTATTTACGCTCGATCAGCTCGATCTTGTAGCCGTCCGGATCCTCGATGAAGGCGATCACGGTGGTGCCGAACTTCACCGGGCCGGGCTCGCGACTGATCTTGACACCGGCGGCCCGCAGACCGTCGCAGGTCGCATAGATATCCGGCACGCCGAGCGCCAGATGGCCGAAGGCGGTGCCGAGATCATAAGTCTCGACGCCATAGTTATAGGTCAGTTCCAGCACCGTGTGCGTGCTCTCATCGCCATAGCCCAGAAAGGCCAGGGTATATTTACCGTCCGGGACGTCGTTCCGGCGCAATTCCTTCATGCCGAGATGCGTCGTGTAGAAGCCGATGCTGCGGTCCAGGTCGCCGACCCGCAGCATGGTGTGGAGATAGGAAAACGTGCCGCTCATGATTTCTGGTCCTTCAGACTGAGATCGGAACTGCAGCCAAGGCCGGCCGCAACACGGCGGCAGAGTGCGCCCTGCCGCCGGCATTTCCAAGCTGGCCACCGTGACAGTAAAATATCAGTTTCGTCCTGTGGTCGTACGCGCGCCAAGCGCCTCCGGCCCCAGGCCGATCACGAAAAAGCCTGCCGCATCGGCGGCCGCGACCATGCTTTCGCGCTCGACGATCAGCGTGCCGCCCGCCTCGAAAGCGATGCCGCGCAGGCCGGCCGCGATCGCGCCGCGTACTGTCTGCTCACCGATGGTCGGCAGATCGGCCCGCCGCTCTTGCCCAGGCTTCACCAGTTTCACGAGAATACCGCCCGGCCCCGGCCAGGCCAGGCCGCCGCAGCGGCCGAGCATGGCATCGGTTCCCTCGACCGCTTCCACCGCGAGCACAATTCCCGCCTGCACCACACAGCCTTGGCCGACATCCGCCACGCCCAGCGCCCGGCAAACGGCGATACCGCGCTGGATATCGGATTTCGCCTGATCGTCCGGCACCGTGCGGGTCATCAGCCCGGCGCGGCCGACCAGCCCGCCCAGAATTTCATGCGCGCCACGGACGCGAAACCCCTCTTCGCCCAGCACGCGGATGACGGCCTTCAGCAGCCCGTCATCGCCCATGAAGGCGGCCTTGCCGATGCGGGCGAGGAGTTTCAGGCCTTCCCCGTCCGGCCGCAGGTCGCGGAAGGACGGCCGCTTGACCGGCCCGACCAGGACAAGGTCACGACAGTTCTGTTCTTTAAGAAGGGACAGGATGCGGACGGCACCGCCGAAACGCAGAAAGGCATGGGGAAAAGGCGCCAGCCGATCCGGCTCGGCATGGCCCTCAAGGCCGATGATGAAAACCCGCTGCCCGGCCGCCTCGGCGGCCCGGGCCACCTGCGCCGGCAGCGGTCCGCTTCCGGCTATGATGCCAAGGGCCGGTTCCATGACGAATGATCAGGCCGCGTCTTCGGTCTCGACCGTGCGGGTGTCGCGGCGAATCAGGCCGCGCTTACTCGGCGCATCGATGAAGGCGAGAATTTCAGCGATCAAGGGATCAGCGCCGTAGCGTTGATGGGCTTCGGCCAGGCGGGTCGCGAAGACGCCCTCCTGCTGGAACAGAAGCCGGAAGGCCGCGCGCAGTCGGCGGATATCTGCCGATTCCTGGCCACGGCGGCGCAGACCTACGATATTCAGCCCGGCCAGCCGGGCGCGATTGCCCATGACCAGGCCGAAAGGAATGACATCGGCCTCGACGCCGGAAACGCCGCCGACCATGGCGCCGTGACCGATACGCACAAATTGGTGGATGGCCGCACTGCCGCCGATGACCGCGCCGGCACCGATGCTGACATGGCCGCCCATGACGACGTTATTCGCGATGATGACGCCGTCGCCCAGCACGCAGTCATGCGCGACATGGACCACCGCCATCAGCAGGCATTTCTCACCGACCTTGGTGATGCCGGTGCCGGTCGCGGTGCCGCGATGGATGGTGCAATGCTCGCGGATCTGCGTGCCGGCGCCGATTTCGCAGCGCGTCGGCTCGCCCTTGTATTTCAGATCCTGCGGCGGCAAGCCGGCGCTGGCGTAAGGGAACAGAACCGCGCCCGCGCCGATCCGCGTATGACCGTCGACCACAACATGGGAGACAAGGCGGACCCCATCTTCCAGCACCACATTCGGGCCGATATGGCAGAAGGGGCCGATTTCGACGCCCTGGCCGAGAACCGCACCATCCTCGACGATGGCCGAGGGATGAACGGCACTCACGAGGCGTCGCGATCGCGAATCATGGCGGAGAAATTCGCCTCCGCGACCGAGACGCCGTCTACCCGCACCACACCGCGGAATTTCCAGACGTTGCCGCGATTGCGCTCTTTGCTCACATGGACATGCAATTGATCGCCCGGCACGACCGGGCGGCGGAACTTGGCGCTTTCGATCGACATGAAATAGACGAGCTTGCCGCGGGACTCCGGGCCTAGCGTCTCGACCACCAGCACACCCGCGGTCTGCGCCATGCTTTCGATGATCAGCACGCCCGGCATCACCGGATGGCCGGGAAAATGTCCCTGGAAGAAGCCCTCATTGATCGTGACATTCTTGATCCCGACAGCCGAGACGTTCTTCTCGATGTCGATAACCTTGTCGATCAGGAGAAACGGGTATCGATGCGGAATATCAAGCATGATCTCCGCGAGATTCACGTTATGCCGCTCGACGGTTGCGGGCATCACCTCGCGACCTTGATCAGTCTCTGCATCCATCAATTCAGGCCCGCATTCGCGCTAATTTTTCGCTGCTTCCTCGCGCCGCATCATCCGGCGCAAGAAGGCAACCTGTCTAAAAAACTCTTTCACGGGCTCAGCCGGACTGCCAACAACCGATGCCCGGGGTGCAACATCCGCCATGACGCCAGCCTGCGCCCCGACTCTTGCCCCCTGACCGATATGAAGATGGCCCGCAACCCCCGCCTGGCCGGCGAGCGTTACGTAATCGCCCAAAGTCGTGGAGCCGGATATACCAGCCTGCGCCACGATAACACAGCATCGACCAAGGCGCACGTTATGGGCGATCTGCACCGCATTGTCGAGACGCGACCCTGCGCCGATCACGGTATCCTGGGCAGACCCCCGGTCGATCATGGAATTGGCGCCGATCTCGACGTCATCTTCGATAATGACGCGGCCAAGCTGCGGCACCGTGGTGAAACCCCGCGCCGTCGGCATCGGGTCGAAGCCAAAACCCTCCTGCCCGATACGCACGCCGGGAAAAATGAACACCCGGTCACCGATCAGACTATGGCTGATCGAGGCGTGAGAGCCGATACGCGTGTCGCTGCCGACGATGACGCCATCGGCGATGGAAACCAGAGGACCGATCCGGCAGCGCGGCCCGATTTCGACCCGGGCGCCGATCACGCAATAGGGGCCGATCTCGGCCTCGGGCGCAATCTGCGCCGTCGGGTCCACGACCGCAGTCGGGTGAATGCCGGGCGTCACCAGTTCCAGCGGATGGAACAGCCGCGCGACCTGCGCCCAGACTGTGGTCGGGCGCGCCGAGGCGATTGCCAGGACGCCGGCCGGAACCTGCGCGACCAAGGCCGGTTCCAGGATCACCGCCCCTGCCCGCGTCTCGCTGAGCACGTCGAGATATTTTCGATTGGTCAGGAAGCTGATCTCGTCAGCTCCTGCCGTCTGCAAAGGTGCGACGCCCGCGAAAACACGGTCCATCGGCAGCCCCGCCAACTCCAAGCCGACCGTCTCAGCGATGGCCGAAAGTGGAAAAGGACCCGCGCGCAGAAAAAAGCGCGAGTCCCCAGCTACGGATTGAACCAAACCGTCGATCCTTACTGACCCATCGGGCCGCCCTGACCCTGCTCAGCCTGCTGTTGGGCCTGCATGGAGGCCGCCGTCACCTTCGCGAAAGCCGCGTCCGGCGGAACCGTCACAGACGGCAGCACCTGGTTCAGCTGCTTGATGACTTCGGCCGTAATGTCGAACTCATTCATATTGAGCGCAACCTGCGCCCGGTGCAGCACCAGATTCATGCCGCGGCTGGTGGACACCTGGCGGATAACGGCGATCAGCGTGCGCTCGATCTGGCCGAGAGACACCTGGGCAGCGGCCTGGATGCGGGCTTCACTGTTGCGGAAGGCAAGCTGCGAATTGCCGATGCGCTGCTGCAGCGCCAGTTCACGCTTGCGCAGATCATCCTGGCTGTAATGCGCATTGGGATCGGCCAGTGCCGCCTGCACGCGGCGCCACATGTCCTGTTCCTTCTGCACTTCGGCGGTCAGTGCCGCGCGGCGGCGCTCGATTTCCTTCTGCACGGCCTGGGCCGCGGTGGAAGCCTGCAGCACGTCCGGCACGCCGATGACACCGATGATCGGCGCCGGCGGCGGGCTTTCCTTCATCAGCGTCGGCAAGGTCGGGATCGGCGCACTGGCCTGAGCCTGGGCCGCAGCCTCGGCCTGCGGGTCAGCGGCCGGCGCAACCGGAATGGCCGGCCCCATGTCGGGCATCGCTGCCGAACGGTGCGCGGTATGCGCGGGTGCGGCGGCACCATGCTTGGCGCTGCCACCGCCGCCGCCCTGGCTGGGAACGAACCAGCCCTGCGACGTCTGGGCATAGACTGCGCCAGGGGTGAGGATCAGCACCGCCGCCACGGCGACAATAGAACGAGAAAGGTATCGCAAAGGATCTACAACCTTACCGAAGCGGGATGAAAGCTAGAAGTTCGTGCCGAAGCCGAAGCGGAAAACCTGAGTCTGATCGTATTTGTACTTCACGATCGGATCGGCAAGATCGATGTTGATCAGGCCGAAAGGCGTATTCCAGGAGAAGCCGATACCGACCGACACGCGGGGCGACTTGTTCTGATAGACGCCACCGTAAGAATCGGTTGTACCATAGAGCGTGCCGATATCGGTGAACACGCGGCCCGAAAGCCCGATATCCTTGGAAATCGGCAGCGGGAAATGCACTTCCGCCGTCCCGGTCATCATGGTGTCACCACCAAGACTATCGCCCGTCGCCGTATCATGCGGACCGGCGCCACCTTCCTGGAAGCCGCGCATATTGTCGCCGCCAAGGAAGAAGTTATCGATGATGTAGTAGTTGCCGTTGCCGTAGCGATACAGCTTGCCGGCGCCGGCACGCAGAGCCAGCGTCCAGGAACTGTTGCCCGTGAAATAGTCGAGCGGGATATAGTAGCCCGCGTCCAGCTTTACGCGCACATAGTCCGAGCTTCCGCCCAAACCGGCAAAGTCGGTGCCGAGCCGGATGATATAGCCGGTATGCGGGTCAAGCGTGCTGTTGCGATGATCCCAGGTAATCGACTGGCCGACCTGAGACAGAAGGGACCAGCCGGCCTCGTTCTTGACGTAGATACTGGCGTCCGATTCGACGTTGTAAACGTCACGATCGACCAGCGAGTAGTTCCAGGTCTGCGACAGGAAGTTGTTGAACGCGTAGCCCGTGCGCGCCGTGAAGCCCAGCCGCTGTTCCTCGTATTGCGAGATATCGAGGTTGTTGTTCGTGGTGTCGAAGACCTCGCCGCCGACCATCAGGTTCCGGTCGAGGAAATAGGGGTCAGTCACTGACAGATCGATCTGACTGGCGCGCTGCGCCAGCACACCGGTGATGCCGGCATCGATACCCGTGCCGATGAGGTTCTTTTCGTTCAGGCCGAGATCGACCAGCGCACCGTCATCGGTTGAGTAACCACCGCCGATGGTGAAGGAGCCGGTCGCCTGTTCCTGAACGGCGGTCGTCAGCACGATCTTGTCGGGCGCGGAACCCGGCTGCGTGCTCATGTCCACGCTCTTGAAATACTGCAGCTCATTCAGCCGCTCGCGAGAGTCCTTGATCTTCTGCGCGTTGAAGGCGTCGCCTTCCGCGATCTGGAACTCGCGGCGAATGACCTTGTCTTCCGTGCGGCTGTTGCCGGTGATGTCTATCCGCTCAAGGAAGACGCGCGGGCCTTCGTCGATCTCGAAGGTGAGGTCAACGACATGCTGGCCGGTCGCGGTCACGCGCTTGGTTTCGATCGGCTTGACCTGAACGAAGGCGAAGCCGCGGCCCTGCACGTCAGTTGTGATGGCCTGGACGCTCTGGGTGATAGCGTCGCCGTTATACCAGTCGCCGGAGCCCAGCTGCAGGTCGCCCTTGGTCGTGGCACCGTCCAGATGCGGCAGATGCGAGACGATATTGACCTTGCCGATGCGATAGCGCGGCCCTTCGTTCAGCACGAAGGTGATGTAGAAAGACGAGCGATCGGGCGCCAGTTCGGCTTCCGTATTCAGCAGCTGGTAATCCGGATAGCCACTGCGATGGTAGAAGCGGCTGAGCAGATCCTGATCCAGGCCGACGCGGCCAGGATCATAGGAATCGCTGGTGGACAGGAAGCGCCACCAGGCACTTTCGCGGCTGCTGACGACGTCGCGCAGCGCGCCTTCGCTGAAGTGCTTGTTGCCGACGAAAGCGATGCGGCTGATGAAGGTCGCCTTACCGTCATGAATCTTATAGACGAGGTTGACGCGGTTTTCCGGCAGCAGAATGATCTGCGGCACCACCGTCGTCGAATAATAGCCCTTATGGGCATAGGCATCGAGAATCGCCTGGCGGTCCTGTTCAGCGGCCTGCGGCGTATAGACCGAATTTCCACGCAGAGAGACGATGCCGACCAGGTCCTTGTTGACCAGCTGGTGGTTGCCCTCGAAAGCGACCTGGGCAATCAGCGGATTTTCGCTGACGGCCACGACCAGATTATTCCCCACGCGGGTGATGGAGACGTTCTTGAAGAGGCCCGTCGCGTAGAGCGTCTTCAGGCTCTGGTCGATCGCCTTGGCGTCGAAGGGCTCGCCCGGGGTCAGCAGCATATAGGACTCGATGGTCCCGGCCTCGATGCGGTGATTACCCTGCACCTCGATGGCCGCAATCGTATTGCCCGACTGCACGGGAACGGCAGTCGGCCGCGCGTGTTTCGTGTGAGGGCGCAAAGTTTGCGAATGGGCTGCACCGGGGACAAACGCGGGCAGAAGGCAGGCTGTTGCGAGCAGCGCAGCACGAGTGCGAAGCAAAGAACGCGTCTCCCTCAGTTCCGGCTTAAGCCGGTAGCAGAACCAGCCCGATCGGCAGGCGGGCAAAAACGTCAGTGGGCCCCGACCGTCGGACCTTCCGCCATCGAGAGGCCAAACCTTCCGGTCTGGCGACACGCGGCAGTTGCTGGATAGTCCGGCAATCAGCCCCGACCGCAAGACACGGACCGGCGGCTTTGCCCTATCTCAGCCCCCCGTATCGCGGCAAGGTCTTTCTCACCGCGACATCGGGTCCTTCCTACGTTATCCGGCGAGATGCGTCACCCAGTGAACGAAGCCCAATTGATTGACGTCGTTCCAGGTCGCGAAGACGAAAAGGCACAGCAACAGGGCGAATCCAGCCCGGAAGCCATATTCCTGAGCCTTGACCGGAAGCGGCCGGCCACGGATCGCCTCTGCGATATAAAAAAGAAGATGACCGCCATCGAGAACGGGGATCGGAAAGAGGTTGATTAGGCCGAGATTGACCGACAGCACGGCGATGAAGGAGATCAGGCTGGCCACGCCCATGGCGGCGACCTGACCGGACAGCGAGGCGATGCGCAGCGGCCCGCCGAGCTGATTGAGCCCGGTGCGATGGCTTACAATTTGCCACAATCCGGCCAGCGTTTCCTTTCCGACCGTCCAGGTCTGGTTGAGCCCCTCAACCACGGCCTGGCCCGGCCCCAGACGCTGAAAGCTGGGCGGCCCTTCGATGATGCCGAGAACGCCCTTCTGCCCACCATGACCGTCCGACACCGCGCCGGCCGTCACACGGAACATGATGGAGGCGTCACCCCGCTTCACGATCAGCCCCATGTCCTTGCCCGGATTGGGTGCCACCTGCTGCTGGATGTCCGTAAAGCTTTTGACCGCGACGCCATTGACGCTCTGGATCAGATCGCCGGTCTTCAGCTTGGCGTGGGAGGCGGCGGATTCCGGCATGATCTGGCCGATGACCGGCGCGTCGATCGGCTTGCCGACGGCCATGAAGAGACCGATGAACAGCACGGCGGCCAGAATGAAATTTGCGATCGGGCCGGCCGCAATGACAATCATGCGCGACCAGACGGATTTTTCGTGGAAGGTGCGGCCTTGCTGCCAGGCGGCGCGGTCTTCGTCGGACACATCCTCCGGACGCTCCTGCCCGTGCAGCTTCACATAGCCGCCAAGGGGGATCCAGGCCAGTTTCCACACCGTGCCGCGCTTGTCAGTCCAGCGCGCCACCGACTGGCCGAAGCCGATCGAGAAGGTTTCCACATGCACGCCGCGCCAGCGCGCGGCGAGGTAGTGGCCCATCTCATGGACGAAGACGAGCACGCCCAGAACGATGGCGAAGGAGACGACGGTACGAAGCAGGCTGATGAGATCGTGCATAATGGTCCGTCTTTAGCGGATTGGCCGGGGTGCCGTCACGCGGCACGCGACAGGATAAGGGCGTCGGCCGCATGCCGCGCCGCCGCGTCGAGCGCGATGATCGCGTCCAGATCCGGCGCCGGCGGCACGCCCAGCCGGTCCAGCACGGCTTCGACTGTGCCAACGATATCCAGAAAACCGATGCGCCGCGCCAGAAAGGCGGCCACAGCCACCTCGTTAGCGGCATTCATGATGGCCGGCGCGCCACCGCCGGCGACCAGAACCTCCCGCGCCACGCGCAGCGCCGGGAAGCGGTCCGTGTCAGGCGCCATGAATTCAAGCTGTGACAGCGTGGTGAGATCCAGCCGCTTGGCATTGGTCACCAGACGGTCCGGCCATCCCAGGGCATGAGCGATGGGGATATGCATGTCCGGCGCGCCAAGCTGGGCCAGCATGCTGCCATCGGCATAGCAGACAATGCCGTGCACGACCGATTGCGGATGGACCAGAACCTCGACCGCCGCACTCGGCAGCCGGAACAGGCGGGCCGCCTCGATGACTTCCAGCCCCTTATTCATCATGGTGGCCGAGTCGATGGTGATCTTGGCGCCCATCGACCAGACGGGATGCTTCAGCGCGGCCTCGGGCGTGATGGCGGCCATGGCTGCCCGCTCGGTCTGGCGGAAAGGCCCGCCGGAGGCGGTCAGCACGATGCGTTCGATGGCCGTCGCGTTCTGCGGCTCCCAGCACTGGAAGACGGCATTGTGCTCGGAATCGACCGGGAGCAGACGGGCGCCTGCCGCCGTCACCGCGTCCATCATGATGTCGCCGGCCGAAACCAGCACTTCCTTATTGGCGAAGGCGATGGCGCCGCCACGGCGGATGGCCGTCAGCGTCGGGTGAAGCCCGGCCATGCCGATGATCGCGGCCATGGTCCAGTCGGCCGGCAAAGCTGCCGCCGCGTTCACGGCATCCGGCCCGGCGGCGACGGCAATGCCGGTCCCGGCCAAGGCCTCGGTCAGCGTATCGAGCCCGGCCTCGTCATGGATGACGGCGATTTCCGGCCGGCAGAGTTTTGCCTGTTCCGCCAGCAGTTGGGCATTGCGGCCAGCCACCAGCGCGCGGACGCGGTAGCGGTCGGGCTCGGCCAGGATCAGGTCCAGGGTTTGCGTGCCGACGCTGCCCGTGCTGCCCAGGATGCTGATTGTCTTCACTGCCACAGCCACACTCCTTCCCCGATCAATAGCGCTATCACGAGGGCGGTGGGGGCCGCCGTCAGCATACCGTCGAGCCGGTCCAGCAAGCCGCCATGTCCGGGGATCGAGCGCCCGGAATCTTTTACGCCAAAATACCGCTTGAAACCGCTTTCCAGCAGATCGCCTATCATCGAGGCAATGCCGATGATGATGGAGATCACGACGCAATGGACGAGCGGAATGCGGTGGCTGACCAGCCCCGCGACGCCCAGGCCCACCAGGGCCGCCGCGAGCGTTCCGCCCACGGCGCCGGACCAGGTTTTGCCCGGCGAGATCGCCGGCGCCAGTTTCGGGCCGCCGACCAGCCGCCCGACCAGATAGGCGCCGATGTCGCTCGCCCAGATGATCAGCACCAGATAGACCATGTCCCAGCGCCCGACGCTGGGCAGATGCCGCAGCCGCACCAGGGCGATGACCGCGGGGGCGAGATAGACGAAGCCACCGGCCAGCCACAGCGCACGGGTATCGCGGCCGAAGACCAGCCAGCCGATCACCGCGAAAACGGCGGCAGTACCAAGCGCCGTGAGGCCGCCGAAATTATGATCGATCAGCGGAATCGCGGCCATGCCCAGCGGGAGCAGCACGGTTGGCCAGGCCCAGGGCTTGGCCTTGTTCATGCCCACCCATTCGGCGGCGCAGCCCAAAGCACAGGCGGCGATGAGAATGGCCCAGGCGCCCTTGCCAAACCACAGACAGGTCAGCGCCAGCGGCGCCAGGACAATGGCGGACCCGACCCGCTTGCCCAGATCGCCCCATCGTCCCTTCCTGGCCGGCGGCGGAGACGGCGGCAAGGCGCCGGTCTCCGGCATCAGACTGGATGGTTCAGCCGACACTGGCGCCGTAGCGCCGGTCACGCCGGGCGAAATCGGCCAGGGCAGCGGCCAGATGCGTGGCATCGAAATCCGGCCAGAGCACATCCATGAAGATAAGCTCGGCATAAGCGCATTGCCACAGCAGGAAATTCGACAGACGCCGCTCGCCACTGGTGCGGATAAGAAGATCCGGGTCCGGCATGGCGGCCGTCCACAGGAATTTGCCGAAAGCCTGCTCGTCCACCGCTTCGGCATCGAGCGTCCCCGCCTGCACGGCATGGGCCATGGCGCGGGCGGCTTTCACAATCTCATCCCGCCCGCCATAGGACAGCGCGACGGTGAGGTTAAGGCGACGATTGCCGGCCGTTTCCCGCTCGGCACGGTCGAATTCCGCGCGCAATTCGGGAGAGAAGCGAGCGCGGTCGCCGATGACCCGGAAACAGACTCCCTGCTTGGCAAGCTCAGCCACTTCGCTGCGCAGGTACTGCTTCAGCAGGCTGGTCAGTTCCATGACCTCGCCTTCCGGCCGGCGCCAGTTCTCGCTGCTGAAGGCGAACAGCGTCAGCCACTCGACACCCTGGTCGATGGCGGCCTCAACACAGCGGCGCACGGCCTTGGCGCCGCTATGATGGCCGGCCACGCGCGGCATACCGCGCGACTTGGCCCAGCGGCCATTGCCATCCATGATAATTGCGACGTGGCAAGGGGTCACGCTGCCACTGGTTTTCGAACGCTTGCCGCCAGCGTCACTGGTAACGGCGGCCCTCTCAGAGGGCACGGCGCGGTTCATCGATCGACTGTCTCACACCTGGCGGATTTCGCGGTCTTTATCGGCCGCCATCTCGTCGAGCTTCTTGACGTAGCTGTCGGTCAGCTTCTGCACGATACCAGACCAATCCTCGGCCTCGTCCTTGCCGATTTCGCTCTTCTTCTCGAAGGCCTTGATCTGCTCCATGCCGTCGCGGCGCACGGCGCGCACGGCGATACGGGCGCTTTCCGCATATTTATTCGCGGCCTTGGCAAGCTCGACGCGGCGTTCTGCGGTCAGCTGAGGAATCGGCACGCGTACGGTCTGGCCGTCGGCACCCGGGTTGAGGCCAAGCCCGGAATCGCGGATCGCGGCGACAACGGCATTGACCATGCTGCGGTCCCAAACCTGGACCGTGATCATGCGCGCTTCCGGCACGGCAATGGTGCCGACCTGCGGCAGCGGCATCATCGCGCCGTAGGATTCAACGCGGATCGGCTCCAGCAAAGCCGGGCTCGCACGACCGGTGCGCAGGCCGCTCTGGTCCTTGCGCAGGGTCTCGACTGCGCCGTCCATGCGGCGGGTCAGGTCTTGCTTCAGAGCATTCAGGTCAGCGGGCACATGCCCCTCCTTCGTCAAACGTCGCGGATGATCGTATAGGGGCCTTCACCGCGCATGGCAGACGCAAATGCGCCTTGACGGTGGAGGTTGAACACCACGATCGGCAGCTTGCTCTCCCGCGCCAGGCTGATCGCCGCCGCGTCCATCACGGCCAGATCCTGAGAGAGCACTTCCAGATAGGTCAGCGTGTCAAACCGTTTGGCATCGGCAATTTTCTTAGGATCAGCCGAATAGACGCCGTCGACTTGCGTGCCTTTTAGGATGGCGTCGCAGCTCATCTCGGCCGCGCGCAAGGCGGCGGCGGTGTCGGTCGTGAAAAACGGGTTGCCGGTGCCGGCCGCAAAAATAACGATGCGGCCCTTCTCCATATGCCGCTGAGCGCGCCGACGGATATAGGGTTCGCAGAGGCTGGCCATGGGGATCGCGGATTGCACGCGGGTCGGCAGGCCGGCGATTTCCAGCGCGCTCTGCATGGCCAGCGCGTTCATCACGGTCGCCAGCATGCCCATATAGTCGGCCTGGGCGCGGTCCATGCCGGCAGCCGCACCTTTCATGCCACGGAAAATATTGCCGCCGCCGATAACGACGCAGACTTCGACACCCATGGCGACGACGGAGCCGATATCGGCCGCGATCTGCTTCACGGTGTTAGAGTCGAGCCCGTATTCGCCGGGCCCCATCAGCGCCTCACCCGACAGCTTAAGGAGCACGCGCTTGTAAAGGGGCTGACCGTCCATGTTGTCCTTGAATTCCTGTAGCGACACGTCACTGGCCGATGCGGCCCAGAGGGCCTGGGCGGCCGCACCCTAGAGATAGGGTGATAGCGCCACAAGTGTCAGAGTCTCAATCCCGGCGCAAACGCGCAGAGCAGGTCCGCGACCACGAAAATGTGTGTGCGGAGGCGCGCGGGGGCGGCGTGCAACACGCCACCCCCGACGGTTAGCCTTAGACGCTGGCGGGAGCGATGCCGGCGGTTGCTGCAACTTCAGCAGCAAAATCAGATACTTGCTTCTCGATGCCTTCACCGAGCTGGAAGCGGTCGAAACCGATCAGCTTGGCGCCGGCCTTCTGGACCACGGCGCGGACGCGGCTTTCGCCGTCATGCACCCAGACCTGCTCCAGCAGAACCACTTCCTCGTAATACTTACGGATGCGACCTTCGACCATTTTCTCGATGATCGCTTCCGGCTTGCCGGAGGCCCGCGCCTGCTCGCTGAGCACTTCACGCTCGCGCACCAGGGCAGCAGGGTCGACCGAATCGACGTCGAGCGCGTCCGGGCGGGTGGCCGCGACATGCATGCCGACCTGACGGCCCAGGATTTCGAGACCGTCCAGCTCGCTCGGCGCTTCCAGAGCCACCAGCACGCCGATCTTGCCGAGACCCGGCTTCAGCGCGCTGTGAACATAGGTCGCGACGACGCCGCTCGATACGCGCAGAACGCGGGCGCGACGGATCGTCATATTCTCGCCAATCGTCGCGACCAGCTTGGTCAGCTCATCGCCGACCGTGTGGCTGGTGCCCGGGAAAGCGGCAGCCTTGATGGCCTCGACGTCTTCACCGACTTCAAGCGCGATCTTCGCGACCGTCTCGACAAAATCCTGGAAGGTTTCGTTGCGGGCAACGAAGTCGGTCTCGGCATTGACCTCGACCATGGAGGCGACATTGACGCTGCTCGCAACGCCGATCAGGCCCTCGGCCGCGACGCGACCGGACTTCTTGGCGGCGGCGGACAGGCCCTTCTTGCGCAGCCAGTCGATGGCGGCATCGAGGTCGCCACCATTCTCGGACAGCGCCTTCTTGCAATCCATCATGCCGGCGCCGCTCTTCTCGCGCAGGTCCTTGACCAGCGCGGCTGTGATCTCGGCCATTTCGATCTCCGTGTGGTTAAGCGGCGCCCCAGATCGGCAGTTCCGCCATCGGTTCCTCTAGGCGAGCCTTTATATCGGCCCCGAACATCCAGAGAAGGCCCCCAAAGCGAGACGATTTCAGGTCATGCGACCTGAAATCGGAATCTCGCCCTCAATCATGGACTGGGAGCCCTACGTCATCAGACCGGCCTGTCGGGCCGCAAAGCCACCCGACAGGCTGGAAAGGTCTCAGGCTTCGACGGGAGCTTCCGCAGCCACGACCGGAGCCTCGTCTTCGCTTTCGTCGTCCGGCAGAACGCCAGCCGGCAGTTCTTCGGCCGCGCCGATGTCACGGCCCGAAGCGGCCATCTCAGCGCTGATGCCGTCGAGAACGGCGTTCGACACCAGATCGCAATACATCATGATGGCGCGGATGGCGTCGTCATTGCCCGGGATCGGGTAGGTCACGCCGGCCGGGTCCGAATTGCTGTCAAGGACGGCAACGACCGGGATGCCAAGCTTGTTGGCTTCCTGAACGGCAAGCTTTTCCTTGTTGGTGTCGATGATGAACAGGATATCGGGCAGGCCGCCCATTTCCTTGATGCCACCGAGCGCGCGTTCCAGCTTCTCCTGGTCGCGCGTGATCTCGAGAACTTCCTTCTTGGTCAGACCCTGGGTGTCGCCGCCGACCAGCTCTTCGATCTGGCGCAGGCGCTTGATGCTGGCCGTGATCGTCTTCCAGTTGGTCAGCATGCCGCCGAGCCAGCGATGGTTGACGTAATACTGGCCGCAACGGCGAGCGGCGTCGGCGACGGGCTCAGCCGCGGCGCGCTTGGTGCCGACGAACAGAACGCGGCCGCCATTGGCGGTCGTGTCGCGCAGCGCGCGCAGGGCGCGATCCAGCATCGGCACGGTCTGCTGCAGGTCGATGATATGGACCTGATTGCGGACGCCGAAGAGGTACGGCGCCATCGCGGGATTCCAGCGACGGGTGTGGTGACCAAAGTGAACGCCAGCTTCCAGCAGCTGACGCAGCGTGTATTCGGGCATCGCCATGAGCGTGCTCCTTTCCTATTCGTCCGGTTAACCCTCCGCAGGGCGTAGCTTGTAAGCACCGGACCCGGTCGTTTTCGGCCGAGAAAGGCGCCCTGCGTGCGAATTTGCTCCTGTCCCGACAATCGGAACCGAAGCGGGGCTCCTATTACGCATTGGCTCCGTCTTTGCAAGCGGAACGAGGCCTGCCGCGCTGCCGGGCAGCTATTCGCGCAGGCCCAGCTGCTTGGCCGGTGCTCAGATCATGATCGCACTGGTATCGAAACCGTTGGGCAGCACGCCGCGCGGACGGATCAGCTCGTAAGGGCCGCGCGCCAGGAACTTGGCCGAGCCCGGTTCGGCCGTCACCACGCCGTCCTGCATCACCACACGGCCGCGGGCTATCGTCATCTGCGGCCAGCCGATCACCTCCAGCCCCTCATAGGGCGTGTAATCGATGGCATGCTGCATCAGGTCATTGGTGATGGTGACGCGACGGGTCGGATCCCACAGCACGAGGTCGGCATCCGCGCCCGGCGCGATGGTGCCTTTGCGCGGATAGAGGCCGAACAGCTTGGCGGCATTGACCGAGGTCAGGCGCACGAAGGTCTGTAGGTCGATCCGGCCCTTGGACACGCCTTCGCTGAAGATGATCGGCATGCGCGCCGCCAGGCCAGGAACCCCGTTGGGGACGCGCGTGAAAGGCGCCTCGGTGCCGTTTTTCTGTTTGCCGATGCCCTCCTTATAGAAGCTATGGCCGCTATGGTCGGAGGAAATGATGTCGATGGTCCCGGCGCGAATCGCCTGCCACAGCCCCTCGCTCTCCGCCTGGCCGCGCGGCGCCGGGCTGCAGACGAATTTGGCGCCCTCGAACCCCGGACGGTCCATATCGGCCGCATCCAGCACCAGATATTGCGGGCAGGTCTCTCCCCAGACTTTCAGACCGCGATCCTGTGCCGCGGCGATTTCATGCGCCGGCTCGGGACCGGAGACATGGAAGATTTGAATCGGCTGATCGATGAGTTCGGCCAGCGCGATGGCGCGGTGCGTCGCTTCACGCTCGATCACCGTCGGCCGCGCCCAGGCATGATATTTGGGCGCCGTCATGCCGGCCTTCAGCAGCGCTTCGGTCAGCCAGCCGATCGCATCGTAATTCTCTGCATGGACCGTGACGATGGCCCCCGCCCGGCGGGCAGCGGCCAGCACGCGCAGATATTGCCGGTCATCGATGCGCACATCGTCATAGGTCAGGAAGACTTTCAGGCTGCGCACGCCCGACGCGACGACTTCGGGGATGTCTTCCTGCACCACGGCGTAGAAGGGATCATTGATGATCTGGTGGAAGCTGTAGTCGACCATGCCCTGTGCCGCGCGGCGATGATATTCGGCCAGCACCGGTCCCAGCCGCTGGCCTTTGAACTGCGCCGCGAAGGTGATTACGCTGGTGGTGCCACCCGCGAAACAGGATGCCGAGGCATGGGCGAAACTATCTTCGTAGGAAGATCCGTCCGGCTCCAACTGCTCGATATGGCAATGCGGATCGACGCCACCCGGCAAGACAAGCAGACCGCCTGCGTCGATCACATCGGCGCCGTCCGTCGAGAGATCGAGGCCGATGGCCGCTATGGTTTCGCCGATGATGCCGATATCGGCGCGCACCGTGTCGCTGCCGGTCACCACAATACCGCCGCGAACGACGCGATCAAAACTGCCCACGGCTTCCCCCTGCTCTCACACGCTACAGGGGCAGTGCATAGCAGAATGACAGAAGCCGCAAGCGGCGGCGATCTAGTGGCTATACATCCGCTGGTTTGAGGGCTGCTGCGTATAGGGCTGGCCGCCACCGCCGCCGCCACCATGCCAGCCGCCTTGCGGCGGTTGACCGCCACCACCGCCGCCACCGTGCCAGCCACTCTGAGGCGGTTGACCGCCACCACCGCCATTCCAACCACCCGGCGGCGGACCGCCACCGCCACCGCCATGCCAACCACCCGGCGGCGGACCGCCACCGCCACCGCCATGCCAACCGCCAGGGGGCGGACCACCGCCCCCACCCCAGTAACCGCCGCCGCCGCCACCCCAATAGCCGCCACCAACGACAACAGGGGCCGCGACATAGCCCGGCGCATAGCCGGGCGCATAAGATGGTGCGTAGGCCGGGGCTGCATAGCCGGCCGATCCATAGCCGGGCGATCCGTAATACCCGTCCGGGTAATAACAACCGCCCAAGGCCAGCAGCGACGCGCCGGCCAAGGCTGCGCGGAACACTAACGATACTCTGCGGGCCATGATGCGGCACCCCCGGTTGAGCCCTGGGCTTCTACCCAGACATTCAGACTGGACCTCAACTTGGGCGCGGAGATGCAGGAAGCGAGGCCGAACCAAGGCATCCCTGTTCTGCCACCAGGCCAGCCGCCTTCAATTTTGAGCGACCGGCCGTACCATCGGGCGAGGATTCGAGACTCGTATATTATGCGATTGAGAATCACTTGCAGTTGATAGTGAGGCATCCTAGGGTGCGTTCGCGCCAGGATGATCACCTTTCACCCTGCTTCACCCTTCCCCGCATGCCACCGCCGGACGGCCTTGCGGACAAATTTGTTCGATCAACTACAGGAATACGATCGTGTTCATCGCCACCAACCGATTCAAAATCAACCCAGACCATCACACGGCCTTCCGCGATCGCTGGCTGGCGCGCGAGACGCATCTGGAAACCGTTCCCGGATTCGTCGCTTTCCATCTTCTGGAAGGACCGAAGAAAGACGACCATGTTCTCTTCGTGTCGCATACCATCTGGCAGGAGCGCGAAGATTTCGAAGCCTGGACGAAATCCGAGCAATTTCGTGCCGCCCATGTGCAGGCCGCGCAGGGCGTTTCCATGGCACTCGGCCGTCCGGAATTCGAAGGCTTCGCTGTGGTGCAGGAACTGGTGATGGACGGCGCACCGGGCTTCCTGACGTCGGGCGCCACGCAAGCCGCCTGATTTCCGTCGCCCGTGCCAGCCTGCCGGCCGATGCGGCGGCCGGCAGGCTGCAAACCCGGCATCCCTTTTCCTCCCTGTAAAATCGAGACAGACGTGCGCGCGCTTCCTTGGCTTCCCCCTCGCCTGCTGGCCGGTACCCTCCTGACCGCCGCGATATTTGCGGTGCCCTTCAACGCCGCTTTTGCGCAGACGCATATCGTCTCGGTCGGCGGTGCCGTCACCGAAATCGTCTACGACCTGCATCAGCAGGACAGGCTGGCGGGCGTCGACAGCACCAGCGACTATCCCGAAGGCGCCAAGACACGCCCCGATATCGGCTATATGCGGCGTCTGGCGGCCGAGCCCATTCTGGCGCTGCACCCCGATCTGCTGCTGATCGAGGCCGGATCCGGTCCGCAGGGCGTGCTGACGCAGCTACAAGGCGCGGGCGTGCCGATAATCATGATTCCTGACCAGCCCGGCCTGCCCGGCGTGCTCGATAAAATCCACACAGTCGCGGCGGCGCTCGGCCAGCAGGCAGCCGGGGATGTGCTGGCCGCGCAGGTGGAGGATAGTGGGCAAAAACTCGCCGCTCGTCTCACCCATGTGCAACGCCATCCGAAGGTTCTGGTCCTGATGTCCGGGGGCAAAGGCAATATCCTGGCAGCCGGTGACGGCACCGCAGCCCAGGCCATCATCCGCCTCGCCGGCGGACAGAACGCCGTCACCGGCTTTCCCGGCTATGCACCGCTCTCGCCGGAAATCGTCGCCGCCAGCGCACCCGATGTCATCTTGATTCCCGATTTCGCTTTGCCCGGGCTTGGCGGCGAAGAAGCCGTGCTGACCTTGCCCGATCTGGCCGGCAGCCCGGCCGCGCGCAACAAACGCATCGTGGTGATGGACGGCATGCTGCTGCTGGGCTTTGGCCCGCGCACGCCGCAGGCCGCCGCGCAATTGGCCGCCGTCCTGCACCCTGACCTGCCATCGGCCCAGTAGTCGAAAGATGAGCCGTGCAGTGCTGTCCGGCCGAGCGGTCTTGCGCACGCACTTGACCCGGCCGCGCATCGTTATGCTCATGCTGGGGCTTTTGCTTATTGTCAGCGTCTTGCTGTCGGCCGGGATAGGCGCCGTTCCCATTCCCCCGCGCGCCATCCTGTTGGTTTTAGGTCGAGCGCTTGGTCTGCCGGCTTTGGGCGATCACACGCCGCTTCAGGCAACCGTGCTGATATCCATTCGCCTGCCGCGCGTCCTGCTGGGGCTGATGGTCGGCGCCAGTCTGTCTGCCGCCGGCGCCGCGACCCAGGGCCTATTCCGCAACCCCCTCGCCGATCCCGGCCTGATCGGCATATCCAGCGGCGCCGCACTGGCGGCTGGTTTGCTCATCGTGCTCGGCGACCGGCTGCTGACCCATATGCCGCTGGAATATCGCGCGGCGATGCTGCCCTTTGCCGCCTTCCTCGGCGGCCTTGTCACCACCGGCATCGTCTATCATCTGGCAAGCCGCCAGGGGCGCACGCATGTTACGACCATGCTGCTGGCCGGAGTGGCACTGAATGCCGGCATCGGCGCCACCCTGGGCCTGCTGATTTTCCTGAGCAATGACCAAAGCCTGCGCGATCTCAACTTCTGGCTCCTTGGCAGTCTCAGCGGCGTCACCTGGCCCAATCTCATCGTCGCGGCACCTTTGCTGACCATCCCCGCGTTGCTTCTGCTGAAACTGGCAAGTCCGTTGAATGGATTGCTGCTCGGTGAAACCGAAGCCTTTCATCTCGGCTTTGCGGTCGAGCGCACGAAACGCACCGTCACCGTGCTGACCGCGCTGACCGTCGGTGCGGCTGTCGCCCTGACAGGGATCATCGGCTTCGTCAGCCTTGTCGTGCCGCATATCGCACGGCAATTGGTGGGGCCCGATCATCGCGTGATGATGCCGGCGGCCCTGCTGTTGGGCGCCAGCCTACTGACCCTGGCCGACCTTCTGGCGCGCACTTTGGCGCTGCCGCAGGAAATCCCGATCGGTATCCTTACCAGCGCGGTCGGAGCCCCCTTCTTTCTCGTCCAATTGCTCCGCCATCGCGCAGCGGCGGAAGGCTGACTGTTGTGCTGGCGGCTCAGGCTATCCATTTCGCGCGGCGCGGAACGCCGATTCTGAGCGATGTCACCGTGACGGTAACGCCCGGAAAGGTCACCGCGCTGATCGGCCCCAATGGCGCCGGCAAATCAACCTTGCTGCATATTCTGTCCGGCGCATTGCCCCCCGATCGGGGCAGCGTGCATCTGCATGGCTCGCAACTGGCCGACCTGCCGCGTATGGCCTTGGCACGGCTTCGTGCCGTGCTGCCACAGACGACGAGCGTCAGTTTTCCCTTTACCGTGCTTCAGGTGGTGCTGATGGGCCGCAGCGCCCATGCCGGTCTCACCACGCGCACGGAGGATCGCGCCATCGCGCAGGACGCGATGCGGATGACCGGCGCGGAAGCGCTGGCGGATCGCGCCTTCACCAGCCTTTCGGGCGGCGAGCAACAGCGCGTGCAACTGGCGCGTGTCATCGCGCAGATTTCCGGCGCGCCGAGTTCTGGCGCCCGCTTCTTGCTGCTGGACGAGCCCACCAACCATCTGGATCTGTCGCATCAGCTTAAAATTCTGGGTGTCGCGCGATCGCTGGCACGCGGCGGCGCGGGCGTCTTCGCGGTTCTGCATGACCCCAATCTGGCTGCCATGTTCGCTGATCAGGTCATCATCCTGAGCAAAGGGCGCATTGTGGCGCAAGGGCGGACCGATGACGTTCTGCGGGCGGATATCATCGAGGCCGCGCTCGGCGTGCGCGTCATCGTGCAGCGCCATCCCGCTTTCGATGTGCCGCATATCGTGCCGGTGGCATAAGCCAAGGCCCGTCGTTCAATTGCGAATTATTCGCATTGCAATTGACTCTTAATTGCATTAACTCTTCGTGAGCTTGGCGACAGGCATTCCTCTCTCCTCCCGCGCGATCATCCGCCGACGGCAGAAACTGCGAATGCGCTGGCGCCACATGATTGCGCTATCAAGTATCGTGGAGATTCCCTGTTATGACGTCGCGTTCGCGCTGGTTACTGGCAAGTTCCGCTCTCGGCACGGCCTTCCTTCTGATTCCGGCCCTCGCCTCCGCCCAGAGCGACACGGATCAGACCCAAAGCCTGAAACCCTTGGTCGTCAGGGCGACACAGGCGCAGCCGGGCGATAATTCAACTTCTATCAGTCATAAAACCGTGCAGGAACACGGCTCCCGCAAGCTGGACGATGTTCTGCGCTCCACCGCCGGCGTCTATACGCGGCAAAGTTCGCAGCAGGCCGGCGTGGCTGTGAATATTCGCGGTTTCGAAGGCAGCGGCCGCGTCAATATGTCGATCGACGGCGTGCGGCAAAGCTTCGGCTTTACCGATCATGAAGCCGCAGGCTTCACCTATGTCGATCCCAATCTACTGTCCGGCATCGACATCAGCCGTGGCCAGGTCACCGGCCTTGGCGGCGGCGCGCTGGCCGGCACGGTCAATTTTCATACGCTCGGCGTCGATGACATCGTGAAGGACGGCCAGACCTTCGGTGCGCTGTCCCGCGTATCGCTCGGCAGCAATTCGGCCGGCCTGCAATCCATGATCGGCGTCGGCGCCCAGAAGGATGGCGTCGGTGTTGTCGCGGCGATCGATCGAAATGTCTCCGGCGATTACAAGGACGGCGACTACAACTCCGTCGCCCATAGCGGCCAGAACCTGACCTCTGGCCTCGCCAAAACCGAAGTGCATATCGGCACCGACCAGACCTTCGGTTTCGGCGCCGTCATCTACAACAACAATTTCTATGCCGACAGCTATTACCAGACGATCCACAACAATACGATGAGCGCCAATTACGCCTATACGCCGGGCGGCGACCTCGTCGATTTCGTGTCGCACGTTTACTATAACGAGTTGAACATGAAATACACGGGCGGCACCGGCTCCTATGTCGGCCGCAAAATCTATGACCAGGGCATCGGCGGCGACGCGCAGAACACATCCCATTTCAATGTCCATGGCGTTCAAATCACCAGCGCCAACGGCTTCGAGATCTTCCATGACAATGCCGGTTCGCGTAACGGCGGCGTCAATCCGGGTACCGGCCAGCAGGCCCAGGTCGGCGTCTTTACCAATAATACCTTAAACTACGGCATCTTCAGCGTCTCGCCGAGCCTGCGCTATCAGTATTTCTCGGAAAACGGCAATGGCTATCTGTCGACCGGCTATGGCAATTACGTGATCAACCAGTCGCATGGAAAAGTCGAACCCAAGCTGACACTCGCGGTTCAAGCGACACCCTGGCTGCAACCCTATGTCACCTGGTCTGAGTCCATGCGCGCGCCGACGGTGCAGGAAACCATGCTGGGCGGCGAACACCCTGGCACCGTCTCGGCCAGCTTCATTCCCAACCCCTATCTGAAGCCTGAGACCGATACCGGCTGGGAATTCGGCACCAATAGCAGCGCCCATGGCATCTTTACGGCGGATGATGCCTTCACCGCGCGTGGCGATTTCTACCTGATGAATGTCAGCAATTACATCACCGGCGCCTATGTCGCGAGCCAGAAAGCCTATCAGTTCCAGAACATCGCCGGCACCAGCAAGGTCGATGGCGTGGAACTGTCGGCGAAATACGATGCCGGTTTCGCCTTCGCGACCTTCGACTATACGCATTCCCATTCGGATCTGCCGGCGACCTTCAGCGGCCTCGGCGCATCGCAATACCTGCCCGATAATGTCGTGGCCACAACCGTCGCCGGACGGTTGCTACAGCGCAAGCTGACCGTCGGCGCTAATTACCAGTTCACCTCGGGCGGCTGGACGACCGGCTATAATTCCACCCTGACCGCCGCGACGACCGTTCCCAATAGCGGCGACCCTTACAATATCGTCGGCCTCTTCGCGAGCTACCAGGTGACGGACAATATCAATGTCCATGGCGAGGTCGCGAACCTGCTCAACGCCGACTACACACCCTTCCTCAGCACCACCGGCAATGGCCCCGGCCGCACCTTCTATGTCGGCACCGAGGTTCGTTTCTAAGCCACGCGCGTTGTCCCGGTTGCGGCCGATCGCCGCCGGGACAGTCCCGCCTCCGTAATCACATTCCGGAGAGCCTTATCTCTGCCACAGGCGAAACACCGTTTCGGCCTCATGTGAGTTCCAACTACGGCTCACAGAAGCGTCCACAGCCTGAGGCAGCCTGCCATGTCCTATCGCGTCCGATGGTCGCTTGTGCCGACCGTCATTGCCAGTATCGGCCTGGTCAGCGCCAATCTGGCGGCGAGCGCGCCCGCTTTCGCCCAAGCCGCGCCGCCACCGGCGCCGCCCGGCGCCACCGCGAATACAGCCGCTGATGCGGGTGACCCGCCTGCCCGCGTCGGCTGGCTGTCCAACCTCTCGGGCGCCGTCTCCTTCCACAGTGCCAGCCAGAATGCCTGGGCGACGGCGACGCAGAACTATCCGGTCGCGACCGGCGACGCGGTCTGGACCCAGCCCCAGGCCCAGGCTTCGGTGATGATCGATTCCAGCCGCATCGCGCTGGCCGGCGGCACCGAACTGACGGCCCAGGAAATTGACCAGTCGACCATCACCGCCGCTCTGTCGCAGGGAGAGATCTTCCTCAATATCGTCGCCCTCGAAAACGGACAGAGCGTGGTGATCCAGACACCGCGCGGCACCGCGCAGATTACCGGCGCCGGCCAATATGAAATTTTTGCCGGCGACAGCAATACGCCGACCTATGTGACGGCGGTGACCGGCGCGATCCAGTTCACCGGCCTCGGCGCCAGCGGCCCGCAGGCCATCGCGGCACAACAAACCCTGGTCGTCTCCGGCACCAATCCGGTGCAGGCCCAATTGGGCGGCATGCAGCAGGACCAGTTCCTGACCAGCATGCTGCAGCAGGCGGCCCCACCCCCGCCGCCGACCGCGACCGCCGCCCCGCCCGTGACAGCGCAGATGACCGGCGCCAGCGTGCTGACCCAATACGGCAGTTGGTCGCAGCAGGCCGGTGTCGGCGCAGTCTGGTTTCCGCAGGTCGCGTCGTCCTGGGTACCCTATCGCGACGGGCATTGGGCCTATGTCCAGCCCTGGGGCTGGACCTGGGTGGATAACGCGCCCTGGGGTTTCGCGCCCTTCCATTACGGCCGCTGGGCGCAATACGGCGACCGCTGGGGCTGGGTGCCGGAGCCCGCCGGCGACCCCGGCTATAATGAGGCCAGCTATCAGCCGGTCTACGCCCCGGCGCTCGTCACCTTCATCGGCGCGGCGGCCGGCGTGCTGACGGCGGCGGCCTTCGCTTCCGGCGCCATCGGCTGGGCGCCACTCGGGCCGCGCGAAGCCTATTACCCGCCCTATCCGGTCTCGCCGCGCTATTTCGGCGCCTATAACCGCCCTTATGTGCAGAACTACAACCAGTTCTATCAGCGCAACGTGACGGTCGTGAACAACCGCATCAGCTACCGCGATGTCGGCAACGAGAATAACGGGCCGGGCGCAGGTGGCGGCTTCTACAATCGCCAGGGTGCCACTTTCGCGCCGCGCGACGCCATGGTCGGCGGACGCCCCATCGCGACCGTGGCCCACGGCCTGCCGCAGGGCGCGCAGGTCCAGGCCTTCCGCCCCGGCGCCGGTGGCGGCGGACAGCATGGCCTGCCGCCCGCACCGCAGGCCGGCCAGCAGCCCCATGGCGCGGCGGCACCTGGCCCGGCTTTCCGCCCGATACAGGCAGGCGAGGCCGGCGGCCGACGCGCAGCACCGCCGATGCTCGTTGCCCATGGCGCGGTCGCGCCCAGCTTCCATGGCGGCGGCCAGCTTACAGGCGGCCAGCCCGTGCCCGGCGCTAGGCCGGCAGCGATGCCGCAACCACATGCGCCTCAAGCCGGCCCGCCCGGCATCGCGGCCCATAATCTGCCGGCTCTGGCTCCGGCGGCCGGTCATGCGGCGGCCGCCCATCCGCAGGCGATGCCCATGCAGGCGCCAATGCAGGCGCATGCCGCCCCTGGCCAACCGCAAGCGCCGCGTCCGGCGGCGATCCAGCCCGGCCAACCGCCCCGCACCGAGGCTGCTCGGCCTACCACGCCGCCAATCCAGGCACCCCGGACAGCCGCACCCCGCCCTGCGCCGCAGGCGCCCCGCGCTGTGGCACCTCGCATGGAAGCGCCTCGGGCCGAAGCGCCTCGGGCGGAGGCGCCTCGGGTCCAGGCGCCTCGCCCGGCACCGGCGCCACGGGTGGAAGCGCCGCGACCTGCCGCTCCTCGGGTCGAAATGCCGCGACCGGCGCCCGCGCCGCGCATGGAAGCCCCGCGACCGGCGCCGCACGCCGAAGCCCCCCGTCCCGCCCCGCATGGAAATCCACCAAGGCCTCCTCAGCACTAAAGCCAAGCGACAGGGCAAAGGTGACGACGAAAATCCGCGACTTTGGACCGGATGAGAACCGGAAACACGAAACTGTAGGAATCCGGCCGCTAGTCTCTGGGCGATCATCACGATATCGTCCCGCCGGACAATCTCATAAGGAGGCTCGCATGCAGCTCGGTATGATCGGCTTGGGACGGATGGGCGGCAATATTGCCCGCCGACTTATGCAGCACGGCCATGAGGTCTCGGTTTTCGACGTGAACCCCGCAAGCGTCGACACGCTGGCAAAGGAAAACGCGACCCCGACCCATTCGCTCGAGGAACTCGTGAAGTCCCTCGCGAAGCCCCGCGCTGTCTGGGTCATGCTGCCGGCCGGTGAAATCACCGAGAAGGCCATCGAGACTCTGACCGGCATTCTGGAGCCGGGCGACATCATCATCGACGGCGGCAATACCTTCTACAAGGAAGACATCCGCCGCGCCAAAGCGCTGGAGCCGAAGGGCCTGCACTATGTCGATGTCGGCACCTCGGGCGGCGTCTGGGGCGTCGAGCGCGGCTATTGCATGATGATCGGCGGCGAGAAGGCGATTGTTGATCACCTCGACCCGATCTTCAAAACCCTCGCCCCCGGCCTCGGCGAAATCGAGCGCACGCCGAACTTCAGCGGCGATGCCCGCGCCGAGCAGGGCTACATTCATGCCGGCCCCGCCGGTTCCGGCCATTTCGTGAAGATGGTCCATAACGGCATCGAATACGGCCTGATGCAGGCCTATGCCGAAGGCTTCGACATCATGCGCGGCAAAAGCTCGGACAAGCTGCCGGAAGACGAGCGTTACACCCTCAACCTCACCGACATTTCCGAAGTCTGGCGCCGTGGCAGCGTCGTTTCCTCCTGGCTGCTCGACCTCACCGCCATGTCGCTGAACGAGAGCCCGGACCTCGAAGAATTCACCGGCAAGGTCGATGACAGTGGCGAAGGCCGCTGGACCATCAATGCCGCGATCGAGGAAGCGGTTTCCGCCGAAGTCCTCACCGCTGCTCTCTTCGCCCGCTTCCGCAGCCGCATCGACAACAGCTTTGGCGAGAAGCTGCTCTCGGCGATGCGCAACAAGTTCGGCGGCCACGTCGAAGGCAAGAGCCACGCGCCGAGCATCCAGGGATGAGCGGCGACAGCGCAACCCACCGCGCCCCTCCGGTCGCCCCGCCATGCGCGATGGTGATTTTCGGCGCGGCGGGCGATCTGACGAAACGCCTCGTCATGCCTGCGCTGTACAATCTCTGCTGCTCCGGTCTGCTGCCTGAGAACTTCGCCCTCGTCGGCGTCGATCTCGTGCAGCAGGACAAGGACGCCTGGGCGCAGAACCTGCATGACTTCCTGGTCTCCACCCGCAAGAAGGGTGGAGAAGGGGCCGATCAGGATCACGCCGTGGACGAAACGGCATGGGGGCGGCTTGCCGCCACCATGTCCTACCTTTCCGGTGATTTCTCGAGCGAAGACACGTTCGAGCGATTGAGCGACCATCTGGAAAAGCTCGATCACGAAAAAGGTCTCGGCAAGAACGTCCTGTTCTATCTGGCCGTCGCCGAGCGCTTCTTCGGCTCAACCGTGGAAGGCCTCGGCCGTGCCGGCCTGACCGTCCAGGAAGGCGAAAGCTGGCGGCGCGTCGTGATCGAAAAGCCCTTCGGTCATGATCTTGCCTCGGCCATCGCGCTCGACAAGCAGGTGCTGTCGGTCCTGTCGGAAGATCAGGTCTATCGTATCGACCACTTTCTGGGCAAAGAGACCGTCCAGAACATCATGGCGCTGCGCTTTGCCAATGGCCTGTTCGAGCCGGTCTGGAATCGCGACCGCATCGACCATGTGCAGATCACCGTCGCTGAGACGGTGGGCGTGGAACAGCGCGGCTCCTTCTACGAACATACCGGCGCGCTGCGCGACATGGTCCCCAACCACGTCTTTCAGCTCCTGGCGATGACGGCGATGGAACCGCCCTCGGCTTTCGACGCGGAAGCGATCCGCGCAAAAAAGGCGGAGGTCTTCACCTCCATGCATGCGCTCGCGCCCGATAATGCCGTGCGCGGACAATATGCGGCCGGCGAGCTTGGCGGCGATCCGGTTCCCGCCTATCGGGACGAGGCGCATGTCTCCCCCACCAGCGTCACTGAAACCTTCGTCGCCATGAAGGTGATGATCGACAACTGGCGCTGGGCCGGCGTGCCTTTCTATCTGCGCACCGGCAAGCGCATGTCCAAGCGCAAGACGGAAATCGCGATCCGCTTCAAGCAAGCGCCCTTCGCGATGTTCCGCAATACGCGCGTCGATGTGCTGGGCGACAACTGGCTGATCATCTCGATCCAGCCGGAAGAAGGCATCAGGCTTCAGTTCAATGCCAAGAAGCCCGGTCCGATGCTGACCTTCGAGCGGGTCTCGATGAACTTCAACTACGATGACTGGTTCAAGCAGGCGCCCTCGACCGGTTACGAAACGCTGATCTTCGACTGCTTCATCGGTGACGCCACGCTGTTCCAGCGTGCTGATCAGTTGGAAGCGGCCTGGCGTGTCGTGCAACCTGTTGTGGACAACTGGGCTCTCCACGACGCATCCTTTCCGAATTACGCAGCGGGCTCAGCAGGGCCCGAAGAAGCGAATCATCTTCTGGAAAGGGAGGGGAGATTTTGGCTGCCGATCTGACGCCAAACGAAACCGGACAAAATACCGGATCAGCGTCCCAGCCGGAAACGGCGCAGGCACTGAATATCCTCGCGATCGATATCGGCGGAACCGGGCTCAAGGCCTCCGTCATCGATCACACCGGGGCCATGATCGCGGACAAGGTGCGGGTGGCGACCCCGCATCCCTGCCCGCCCGGCGTATTGGTGGAAGCGATTGCCAATCTGGTGAAGCCGCTGCCGCATTTTGACCGCATCGCCATCGGGTTTCCCGGTGCGGTGCGGGCCAATGTCATCCTCACCGCGCCGCATCTGGGCGAGGATGTCTGGCACGGCGTCAACCTGGCGGCCCTCGTCTCCCATCGCTTCGAGGGCATTCCGACCAAAATCGTGAACGATGCCGAAATGCAGGGTCTGGCGGTGATCAAGGGCGAAGGCCTGGAAGTCATCCTCACGCTCGGCACCGGCTGCGGCACCGGCATCTTCTACAACGGCGAGCTGGCGCCGCATCTTGAGCTGTCCACGCATCCGATCCACAAGAAATACACGTACGATCTCTATGTGGGTAACGCGGCTTTAGAGAAGATCGGCAAGAAGCGCTGGAACAAGCGTGTGGAACGGGTGATCGCGACCATCCGCGCGCTCACGCATTTCGACCGTCTTTATATCGGCGGCGGCAATTCCAAACATGTGACGCTGAGCCTGTCGACCTCCGTCCGGCTGGTCTCGAACGAGGCCGGCATCGACGGCGGCGCGCGCCTTTGGTCGGACGCCAAGGGCCGCCATCCGGAATACGATATCCAGGCTTAGATCGTTTCAGGCTTTCACTGAACCATCGTCATTCCCGCGTAAGCGGGAATCTTTTCCCTTTGGCACTGCGACGAAGCGTAAAAGATGCCCGCTTTCGCGGGCATGACGGTCTGAGAGGGGCGCCAGCCCAAACCTAAAACGCTCTAGAAAAGCGCGTTCACGCCCGGTCGGGCACCGCGCGGCCGATGGAGCTGTATTTGAACCCATCCGCCCGCATGGCCGTGGGATCGAAGATATTCCGCAGATCGACGATGACGCGGCCCTTCATGACCGCCTTCAGCCGCGCCGGGCTGACAGCGCGGAAAACATTCCATTCGGTCAGCACGACCAGAACATCCGCACCCGTCACCGCCGCGATGGCGTCGGTTTCATAGACCACGGCACCTGGCAGATGCGGCTTCGCGGCCTCCATCCCCTCAGGGTCGAAGGCGTGAATATCGGCCCCCTCCTCCACCAGCCGGCTGACGACGGGAATGGACGGCGCATCGCGCATGTCGTCCGTCTCGGGCTTGAAGGTCAGGCCCCAGACCGCGATCTTCTTGCCCCGCACGGACCCGCCGCAGGCCGTGGTGACGCGCTTCGCCATGGTCGATTTGCGCGCGTCATTGACCTGCACCACCGTTTCCACCAGCCGCTGCGGCGCGCCGGCGTCCTGGCCGATACGCGCCATCGCCAGCGTATCCTTGGGGAAGCAGGAGCCGCCGAAACCGGGACCGGCATGCAGAAACTTGCGGCCGATACGCCCGTCCAGCCCCATGCCGCGCGCGACGTCATGCACATCCGCGCCCACGCGCTCGCAAAGATCAGCCACTTCGTTGATAAAGGTGACCTTCATCGCGAGGAAGGAATTGGCGGCGTATTTGATCAGCTCGGCGGTCTCGATCGCGGTCACCACAATCGGCGTCTCGATCAGGAAGAGCGGCCGGTACAGCGTGCGCAGCACAGCCTCGGCGCGCTCGCTCTCGACCCCGATGACAACGCGATCCGGCCGCATGAAATCGCCGATGGCGCTGCCTTCCCGCAGGAATTCGGGGTTGGAGGCGACATCGAAATCCAGATCCGGCCGCGCCGCACGCATGATTTCGGCGACCTTACGGCCGGTCCCAACCGGCACGGTGGATTTGGTCACGATCACCGCATAGCCCGTCAGCTTGCGCGCGACCTGCTCCACCGCCTGATAGACATAGGTCAGGTCGGCATGGCCATCGCCACGACGGGTTGGCGTGCCGACGGCGATGAACACAACCTCGGCGCCGACCAGCGCTTCGTCCATATTACCCGTGAAAGACAGCCGCCCGGCGGCGACATTCTCGGCCACCAGCGTATCAAGGCCGGGCTCGAAGATCGGAATCTTTCCCTGCTGCAAGGCCGAGAGCTTGCGCTCATCGACCTCGACGACCGCGACCTCCATGCCGAACTGGGCAAAACAGGCGCCGGACACCAGCCCGACATAGCCCCCGCCGATCATCGTGACGCGCATCTCTGTTCCTTCACGCTCGGAGCAATCTCAAAAGTTCGGCGCCGCAGGCAGGAGATCATCCTGCCCGTCGGCCGCCCAATCTGTTTGATAGCGCTTTGTGACCGATCTATGGGCCGATCGTAGCGATTCCGAGACTAAGAGACGAGTCGCAAGCCGCGCCGGCGCGTCTCCGGCGTTTCCTGCGGCCATTCCAGTGGCAGGGTCGGCTCCAAATCGACGACGGAGGCCGACTGCGCCAATTCGCTTTCGTCCGGCTCGGGCAGGCTGCGGCCAAGATGGGCGGCGGCCAGATGGCGGAAGACGTAATCCAGCGTCGAGGTTGCGGCGCCAACGCTGGGATCGCCCTCGACCAGGCCGCCCGCACCGAAACGGGTGCCGACGAAGGTTTCGACGAATTGCTCCAGCGGCACGCCGTGCTGCAGGCCAAGGCTGACGGAAGCGGCGAAGGCATCCATCAACGCGCGGAAGGCCGGCGTTTCCTTTTGCAGGGAAATGCCGATCTCACCCAGCTTGCCGTCCTCGTATTCGGCCGTGCGCAGATAGACGCGATGGCCGCCGACGGCGGCTTTCTGCATCGTGCCGCTGCGGCGCATCGGCAGCTCGACCGGCTGCGCCGGATGCGGCGACAAAGGCTGACCTTGCTGCATCATGCCGCGACGGTTGCGGCGCGGCTGGACCAGCGGCAGCACAGGCATGATGGGCGCCAGAGCGGCGTGCATGGCCGCATGCGCTTCGGCGGCAGCCGCAGGCAGCGGCTGCTCGCCCTGCAGCATCGCGGCCAGAGCCTGATCGGTTGAAAGATTGCGCACGGCCAAAAACTGCCGGGCCGCGCGCGTCAGGCGGCCGTCACCCGAGACACGGGCGAAGGCAGGGGCGAGACCGGTTGTCTCGACACCCAAAATGGCTTCCGCGACATCGGCCGGCGTCTGCGCCGCAACCACTTCATGCGCGCAGCTATGCAGGGCGGCGGCGTCATGAAAGGCGCGGGCAGCGGCCTCGGCCAGACCGGGCACGGCGCAATGCAGCGGCGGTGCCGACCAGATATCCGGCAGAACCTGCAATCCGGTGAGGCCCGACAGACGGGCGGACGCCGCTTCCGCGTGGCCGCGCAAAATTGCGGCGACGCAGGCGGCAATGTCGCGGCCGGCGATGCTGTCATAATTGATGCCCAGACCGGCCAGCAGCCCGTCCAGATCGGCGAAACCCACAGCGATCCGCTTGGCGTCGGGGCGCAGCAGCGTCAGCGTGACAGTCGCGACCTCGGCCGCTTCCTGAAAGCCCGCCAGGTCGAAGCCGGTGCTGGGGTCGAGGAAGGCCGGCAGATTAAGGACAAAACGCGGTGCCGCGCCCAGGCTGGTCGCCGGGTCGGTCCACAAGCTGCCGCCGGGCGCCGCGCGCCGGCGCAGCAGAAGATCGTGCAATGTGTCGGCCAGACTGGTGGCGGCGAAAACCTCCGCCGCCTCAGCGCGGCTTGCGGCCAGCCCGATCCAGCCATCGGCCAGATCAGCCAGGCTGACGCGCCGGGCGTCCGGCAAAAGCCCGGCAAGTGCCACCGCCGCACCGTCATCCCAGGTGGTCGGCAGCAGGACCGGAATCGGGGCGGAATCGGGATCGGCCGCCGCCTCCACCCAACGCAACCGCACGCCCCGCCACGCCTTGCTTGCTTTCATGCTGACAAGTTACCTCATCGAGTCGGGAAGCGGAAGAACATGTGGGGCGTCGATTCGACGTTACCCACAACTTCTAGCGATCCGACCCCTCCATTCCCGGCAAATCGCCCATGCCGAACACGAAGCAGCAAGATCGGCGCTGCCCGATGGACCAGCGTCCGGCCTTCGCCTATAGAAGCAGCATGAACCTCGCGAAGATCGGCTACATCGGCACCTCCCTCTTCACGCGCTTTCGCGGCCGTGGCGTAGGCAAGGATGTGTTTGGCAATCGCTACTTCGAAGAGAAGTCGGCGGTACCCGGGCGGCATGTGCGCCGCTGGGTGGTTTACGCCGGCCCGCTGGAAGCTTCCACCGTACCGCCGGAATGGCATGCCTGGCTGCATTACACGGTTGATGCGCCGCTTTCGGAAAGCGCGCGCTTGCCCTGGATGAAGCCGCACCTGCCGAACCGCACCGGCACGGCCTACAGCTATCGCCCGCCGGGACATGATTATCGCGGCGGTCGCCGTCATCGGGCAACCGGCGACTACGACGCCTGGACACCGGGAGAATAAGCGTGGCGCGGCGTAACGCCGCCGAGATACTGGCGGGCCTTGCCGTTCTGGTCGTCGCTGCGGGCTTTTTGGCCTATGCGCTTGCGACATCGGGCTCCGCCGGCGTTCCCGGCTATACATTTTCGGCTGAATTCGATCGTATCGATGGATTGAGCGTCGGTTCCGACGTGCGCATGGCGGGCGTCAAGGTCGGCTCCGTCACCAATACGACAATCGATCCCAAGACCTATCTCGCGGTCGTCGATTTCACGGTGCAGAAGAATATCGACCTGCCGTCGGACAGCAGCGCTGCCATCAGCAGCCAGAGCCTGCTGGGCGGCGATTATCTCGCCCTGGTTCCCGGTGGCGCAGAAACCATGCTCAAGCCCGGCGGCCGCGTGACCATCACGCAGGGCTCGGTCAGTCTTGAAGACCTGCTCGGCAAGTTCATCTTCAGCGTCACCGATCTTGTCTCGGGCCTAAAGAAGAATAGCGGACAGGCTGGCGACGCTGCGGGCAGCAGCACACCGGGCGGCGCGCAATGACCACGGGCGCCGGTCCGGTTGCCGCCGATCCGGCCATCGTTGACCCGGACGGCAATCACTGGCCGCGAACGGATGGCAGCGCGGTCGATTGCCGCGAAAAGCTGCGTCAGCTCCGCGAAAATCAGGCCGACCTGACACAGTGCCTGCAGGATTATTTCGAAGACGCGATTTTGATGGATGTCGACGCGGAAGCGCTGCGCCGCCTTCTGCACGGCATGGTCGACCGGTTGCGTGATCCTCGGCACGGCCGCGCATGACGACGACAGTCCGGCATTGCCTTGTCGCCCTGTCGGCTTGTGCCGTTTTGACAGCCCTGCCGACCGGCAGCAGCTGGGCGCAGTCGCAGGATCCGTCCACGGCCGCCATTCAAGGGCAGTCGCTCGCAGCACCCCCCAATACCGATGAAAGCAAGGTGCTGGGCAGCGGCGCCGCAGCGAACACGACGGCGAGCGGCGAGATTGCACCGCCGGTCACACCACCCGCCCCCGAGGCCGCGCCACCGGCAAGTACCGCCACGATCCCGGCTTCCACCAGCTGGGTCGCGAAAAGCCAGGCCGATCTCATCGTCCTCGACAAGATTTACGGCAGCGCCCGGGAGGTCACAACTAATGTTGGCACCCCTTTCACGGAACGTTTCCTGACGATAACGGTTCTTGCCTGTTACGTGCGCCCGCCGGACCTGGCGCCGGACGCCGCTGTTTTCCTGCAAGTGACTGATACAAAAGCCCCTGCCGGAACCCCACCGAAGTTCCGCGGCTGGGTTTTCGCGGCGGAACCGGCGCTATCCGGGATGACGGATCCGGCGACGGATGTGTCCGTCAAGGGATGCCATTAAGTAGCCAAGTCACGGTCTTCACGTGTTAGTGTTTCTACAGTAACGCTTGGTGATATTTTGGCTGCTTCCGCACCCGGCAAATGAATGCTTAAAGAGCTAAGAATTCCTTTGGATTCACCGAGTTGGACCGTTCGTTCCGCCTTCTGTGTTATTTTTATCACGGTGTGTCGGAAACGCAGCGGAAAGACTGGGAAAGCTAGAAGAAGATGATAGATTTATCTTACCGAACAGCAGGCAACGCCTCCGAGCGACCGGCCCGGCTGAATGGTATGCGTCGGTCAAAGAGGAGAAATACAATGAAGCTTCGCAGCACGCTTATGGCGGCGACTGTGCTGGCGGTTCCGGTTCTTGCCCTTCCCAGCTTGGCGAAGGCACAGCCGGTTACCGGTCTCTATGTCGGCGCTGGCGCCGGCTATGACTACCAGGGCAGCACGAAGGTTACCGGTGGCCCGGGCGGTCTCGCTGGCGGTCGCGCCTTCTACAAGGGTGGCGTTTCCGGTAGCGGCAGCATCGGCTACGGCCTCGGCAATGGTCTGCGTCTCGAAATCGAGGGCATCTACCTTCGTGCTTCGAACAAGAACATCAAGCCGGGCGCTTATGGTCCGAACAACGCTTACCATGGCTACCAGCAGAAGTACGGCGCGTTCGCGAACGCTCTGTATGACATCGATGTCGGCAGCCCCTACATCTTCCCGTATGTCGGTGCCGGCGTTGGCTACCTCTGGACCTCCATCCCGAGCGGCGCTGTGACCTCGGCTGGCGTTTCCAACATCAGCGACACCTCGGGCAGCTTCGCTTACCAGGGCATCGCTGGCGTCTCGATCCCGGTTCCCCCGGCTCCGGGCCTCTCGATCACGGCTGAGTACCACTACATCGGCCAGACCAACAAAGAGAAGTTCAGCGCGACCTACCAGGGCGCCCCGAACGACGTGACCTTTGGCCCGTCCACCACTCAGACGGTTCTTATTGGCCTGCGTTACGCCTTCAACACGCCGTCCGCTCCGCCGCCGCCGCCCGCTCCGGTGGTTGCTCCGGCTCCGGCTCCGGCCCGTACCTACCTCGTCTTCTTCGACTGGGATAAGTACAACCTGACGCCGCGCGCCAAGGAAATCATCGCCGAGGCCGCTTCGAACTCGACGCACGTGCAGTACACGCAGATCGCTGTTAACGGCTACACCGACACGTCGGGCACGGCCTCCTACAACATGGGTCTGTCCATCCGCCGCGCGAAGAGCGTTCAGGCTCAGCTGATCGCCGACGGCGTCCCGGCTTCCGCGATCTCCATCGCGGGCTATGGCGACACCCACCTGCTGGTTCCGACCGGCCCGGGCGTCCGCGAGCCGCAGAACCGCCGCGTCGAAATCATCATCAAGTAATTTCCCTTTCGGGAACTTGCCGAATGGTGAGGGGCGCTCCGCAAGGAGCGCCCCTTTCGTTTGTGGGGTGACCCGTCACCCGCAAAAAGGGCGGCGCCGGTGGCGCCGCCCTTTTTGCTTTCGACTGCCTGATCTGGCCGGGGCTAACCCCGGCCACCCACATCCTCAGCCAGCAATCTCTTCCAGGGAACGGTTGCGGGTGCGGGGCCCGAGCAGGCCGGTCGCCGCGATCACCACCACCATGCTGCCGGCGATCAGCATGAAGACGCCGGAAACGCCGAAGTCCCGCAGCGTAAAGGCGATGACGAAGGCCATGAAGATCACCGACAGGCGGCTCCAGGAATAGACGAAGCCCACCGCTACCGCGCGGATGCGCGTGGGGTACAACTCGGCCTGATAGCTGTGGAAGGCAAAGGACAGGACGTTATTCGCCATCGTCACCAGGACGCCGAAGCCGACCACCGCCGCCGGGCTGCGCGCCTCGCCGAAACAGAGGCCAAAGACGGCGACCGCCGCCGCGCTGACGATGACCAGCACCTTGCGCTCGACCTTGTCCGCCAGACCGAAAAACAGCAGCGGTGCGAAGGGCGCGGCGATGGCGATCAGGAAGGTATATTCAAGACTATGGGTAATGGTGATGCCGTGCTGGATCAGGAAGGTCGGCACCCAATTGGCAAAGCCGTAATAGCCGACCGCCTGGAAGACGTTGAACAGGATCAGCATCACCGTTCGCGCCAGATAGCGGCGATGCCAGATTTCCCGCAGCCTTCCTTTCTCTGCCACCGGCGCGGCGACAAGCGTCACCGGCAGTAAGGCGCCCGGCGGAACGTCCGCTTCCAGTTGTGCAACGATGCGATCGGCTTCGGCCAGTTGCCCACGCCCCGCCAGCCAGCGCGGACTTTCCGGCAAGGGCCGCCGGATGAACCAAACGACGACTGCACCAGCCGCACCGATGATCACCAGCCAGCGCCAGCCGTCGAAACCCAGCGGCGATTGCGGCACCAGCCACCAGGCCAGGGCAGCCGCAATGGGCAGAATGCTGAACTGGATGGCGGCGTTGATGACGAAAGCGCGACCGCGCAAATGTTTCGGCATCAGCTCGGAAATATAGGTATCGATCGTCACCAGCTCGACGCCGATGCCGATGCCGGCCAGCAGGCGCCACAGATTGATGCTGGCGGCATCCGTCTGAAAGGCCATGATCAGCGTGCAGAGGCTGTACCAGATCAGGGAGACGGTGAAGATCCGCCGGCGCCCGAAGCGGTCCGCCACGAAGCCGAAGGCCAGCGTGCCGATGAAAAGACCGATGAAGAAGGCCGCGACGAAGCTGGCAATGCCGTTATTGCCGAAGAAGCCCGCGGTCGTCGCCGTGAAGATATGCGCATGGACCAGACCGGGCGCGATGGAACCGGTCAGGAAGAGGTCGAAATATTCAAAACAGCCGCCCAGCGACAGCAGCACCACCATCATCCAGATGCGGCGGGTACCGGGCAGGCGATCGAGGCGCGCGGCGATGTCGGCGACAGATGTCATGATTGTTCACTCCCCGTCCGCCCATCGGTTGCAGGCAGATGACGGGGATGTGACATGGCACGCCGGCTGACGCCAGAGCGCGCTTGCCCGGGCTAGCGCGGCAGCGCCTGCATGCGCAGATCGGTCTTCGCCAGGCGGCGGCTGGCGCTGAATTCAGCCGGCAGAGACAGCACCGCCCGCACACCGGGATGATTGTCTTCCAGCCGCAATGTGCCGTTATGCAGTTGCACCACGGCCTGCACCAGCGACAGGCCAAGACCGGAGCCCGGCGTGCTGCGGGCGGATTCGCCACGATAGAAGCGCTCCGTCACCCGCATGCGGTCTTCGGGCGGAATGCCGGGGCCGGAATCGGCCACCACGATTTCGATGCGGTCGCCGAGCCGGCCCGCGCCCAGCAGAATAGGCTTGCCGGGGGGCGAGAATTTCAGTGCGTTTTCCAGAAGATTGGCAACTGCCTGCTGAAGCAGGTCGCGGTCACCGAACATGGGTAAAGGCGGCTGCGCCAGAAGGTCGATCTGCTGCCCCTGCTCTTCCGCCGCCGCGCCGTACAGCTCATGCATATCGGCCAGCAGCGCATAGAGATCGAGCGAGGCGAAGGCCGAGCGGCGCGCACCGGCCTCGATCTCGGCAATGCGCAGCAGACCCTGGAAGACCGAGACGATCCCGTCCAGATCCGAAGTCGCGCGTTCCACCGCCGCATGCAGATCACCGGCGTCGCGCGCATGCAGCGCCGCATCTTCCAGCCGCGCCCGCGCCCGCGTGATCGGCGTGCGCAGGTCATGCGCGATGGCGTTGGAGACCTGGCGGACGCCATCCATCAGCCGCGCGATGCGGTCCAGCATGTCGTTGATGGTCTCAGCCAGCCGGTCGAACTCATCGCCTCGGCCGGAAATACGCACGCGATTGGACAGGTCGCCGCGCGAAATCGCATTCGCGGTCGCCGAGACATCGGCCAGGCTGCGGCGGAACAGGCTTTGAATGGCGATGGCGCCCGCCGAACCGAGCACGACCATGACCAGCACGGCCCAGAGCAGGCCGGCGGTCAGCAACGAGCGCAGCTTGGCGCGTGACCCGACGTCGCGCCCGATCAGCAGATGAAAGCCGCCCGGCAGGTCGTAACGGCGCAGCCGCGCGAGCGCCTGGCGGTCGCCGCGCTGAACCGTCAGCTCGAACCAGGAATCGGACCCCGAGACCTCTTTCGGCCAGATAGCCAGATTGCCGGCAATGGGGTGCAGGTCGTTATCGGCCAGAAGATAGATCGCGTTCTCGTCCACATTCTGGGACAGGCGATCCTGAATGGTCAGGATCAGCGCAGGAACGCCCCCTTCCTGGTAGCGCTCGCCCAATCCTTGCGCATCCGCATTGATGGCGGCTTCCACCTGCCGGTTGAGCAGGCCGGCGGTCGCCCACCATAGGAAGATCGCCAGCGCAACCGCGCTGAGGCCGAAGATGATCGCGTAAAGAGCGGCGAAGCGCAGGCCGGCAGACCGCAACAGCGGCGAGCCGCGCAGCCGCGCGAAAAACGCCCGCCGGCGGTCGCCCGGACAATGCGGCACACGCGCCACCGTCCCGGCCCGCGGCGGACGCCGCAGCCGTATCGCGCTCAGTTTGAAACGCGCGGCGTCCATAGGCCCTCAGCCCTCATTATCGGCCCGCATGATGTAGCCGGCATTGCGGACCGTATGCAGCAGCGGCTTCGGAAAGGGCTTGTCCACCTTCTGCCGCAGGCGCGAGACATGGACGTCGATCACATTGGTCTGCGGGTCGAAATGATAGTCCCACACGCCCTCCAGCAGCATGGTGCGCGTCACGACCTGACCGGCATGGCGCATCAGATATTCCAGCAGGCGGTATTCGCGCGGTTGCAGGTCAATCTTCTGACCGGCGCGCTTCACGCTGCGCGACAGCAGGTCCATTTCCAGATCGCCCACGGCCAGACGCGTCACCGGGGAATCCGCCTTGCCGCGCCGGGTCAGCGCTTCCACCCGCGCCAGCAGTTCCGCGAAGGCGAAGGGCTTGGTGAGATAGTCGTCGCCACCCGCTTTCAGGCCCTTCACGCGGTCATCGACCTGGCCCAGCGCCGAGAGAAACAGCACCGGCACGGTGTTTTCCTGTGCGCGGAGCGTTTCCAGAAGGCGCAGTCCGTCGACCCCACCAGGCAGCATGCGATCCAGAATGATCGCATCGAACTGCTCGCTTGCCGCCATGAACAAGCCGTCGCGGCCATTCGCCGCATGTTCCACGACGTGATTCGCTTCCCGCAGTCCCTTGACCACGAAACCGGCGACGTCGCGGTCATCCTCGACCAGAAGAATACGCATCTCAGTCCCCTCTCAACGCATCGAACATGGTGTCACGGTTTTTCATTGCGCTTGCGTCTCCGGACGCAGGCCGACCGTGACATTGGCCGACAGCACGCGGCCATGCCGGATGAAAGCGAGGCGCGCGCGCTCCCCGGGATGAATTTCGGCCACCGCGCGGATCAGCCCCAGCGCCGTATCGACCTTCTTCGCATCGACCGACAGGATGCGGTCGCCGGCTCGCAGGCCGCTATGGCCGGCCGGGCCGGACGCCTGCACCATGGTCACGCGCACGCCGTCGCCGCTTTCGTCGTCGGCCAAGCCCACGCCGAGCCAGCCGCGATCAAGATGGCCGTGCTGCTCCAGGACCGAGACGACGTTTTGAGCGATCTCGCTTGGGATAGCGAAGCCGATGCCGACAGAACCGCCGGTAGGCGAGATGATGGCGGTGTCGACGCCCACCACGCCGCCATTCAGATCAAAAGCCGGGCCGCCGGAATTGCCGGGATTGATGGGCGCGTCCAGCTGAAGGAAATCATCGAACGGCCCGCTCATGATGTCACGGCCACGGGCCGAAATGATACCGGCGGTCACCGTATTGCCCAGGCCGAAAGGGTTGCCCGCAACCATGATCCAGTCACCGACCTCCACCTGCCGGGAATCGCCCCAGCTGACATAAGGCAGCGGCCGGTCCGCCGTCACCTTGATGACAGCGATATCGGTCAACTGATCGACGCCGAGGATCTTGGCCGGCAACTGGGTGCCGTCGGCCAGAGAGACGGTGATCTTGGTCGCGCCCCCCACCACATGGTCGTTCGTGACAATGATTCCGCTGGGATCGATGATGAAACCCGACCCGGCACCATACACTTTCTGGTGGCCCGCCTGCGGCGTCGGCGCGCCCTGGTCGCCACCGTCATCGGCTGCCGCCGCTGCCGCGCTTTCCGTCACCGCAATGCTGACGACGGCCGGCACCACCTTTTTCACAAGGTTGCGGAAGCTCGGCAAACCCTGCTGCGCCATGGCCGGCGCGGCGGCCAGGCCCAGCGCTGCCGCCAGAGTCAGGCCCGCGCTCAGGCGCAGTCCGCCGCCGAAAGCCGGCAGCCGGGGCTGAAGCGGAAGAGGGGCGATTGATGTCATACTGCTACTTGTCACGAAAATCCCTCGCTCGCCCAGAGCCTGCTCACGAAAGCCGTTGCAATTTCTGAGCTTTAACCTTCCGTCATGCCGTGCTTCATCTAGGAAGGGCCGAACGGCCCTCTGCCTGCGTCAAAAAACGCTGTCCGGCAGCCAAGGGCCAGCAAGACTATCCGAAAGGAAGCGCGCCGTGACGACGGAACCCGTAACCATCGACGAATTCGAGCGACTCGACATTCGTGTCGGCACCATCACCGATGCTCAACCCTTTCCCGAGGCGCGCAAGCCTGCGATCAAGCTGTGGATCGATTTCGGCGGCGATCTCGGCGTGAAACGCTCCTCCGCGCAGATTACCGTGCATTACCGGCCGGACACGCTGATCGGCCGACAGGTCTGTGCTGTGGTCAATTTTCCGCCCCGGCGCATCGGTCCTTTCGTCAGCGAGGTCTTGACCTTGGGCCTGCCGGATGCGCAAGGCGGCATCGTTTTGATCAGGCCCGATTTCAAGGTGCCGGACGGAGGGAAGCTTTTTTGATGGCGCCGCAATATTACACCGTCACCTGGGACCAGTTGCACCGCGATGCGCGCGCCTTAGCCTGGCGGCTGATCGATACCGGCCCCTGGAAAGGGATCGTCGCCGTGACGCGCGGCGGCCTTATTCCGGCTGCCATCATTGCCCGCGAGCTGGAATGCCGCCTGATCGAAAGCGTCTCGGTCGAAACCTATAACGAGGAGTCGATCGGCCATCCGGTCGTCACCAAGGCGCCGACGGCGGCCGGCGACGGCGAAGGCTTCCTGATCATCGACGATCTGGTCGATACAGGCACTACCGCGCGCGTCGTCCGCAAGCTGCTGCCGAAAGCGCATTTCGCGACCGTCTATGCCAAGCCGGCCGGCAAGGACATCGTCGATACCTTCGTCACCGAGGTCAGCCAGAATACCTGGATTCTCTTTCCCTGGGACACCGACGCCGCGCCGCAATTCGTGGCGCCCATCGCCCGCGCGCCGGGTCGCGGCGCTTAACAAGGCTGCTTAGCCGCTGATCCCCATCGCGCGCTTCATGAAGAAGCGCTTGACCGGCGGCAAGCGATGGACCGCCGCAATGCCGAGGTCGCGGGCCAGACGGATGGCGGGATTGTCGTTACTGAACAGCCGGTCCAGAGCGTCCGTCGCCGCCAGCATGGCCAGATTGTCCGGCCGCCGCTGCCGCTGATAGCGGGCAAGCATATCGGCCTCACCCGGATCGTTGCCCGAGGCCAGGGCCTCGCCGATCAGGTCGGACAGAACGATCGCGTCGCGCAGGCCGAGATTGAACCCTTGGCCGGCGATGGGGTGGATGCCATGGGCGGCGTCGCCCACCAAAGCCAGCCGCTGATCGACATAGCGCGTGGCGAGCAAAGCCGAGAGCGGATAGTTCCAGCGACGGCCCAGCAGCCGGATCGGCCCCAGATGGTCCCCCAGGCGCCGCGCCACCTGATGGGTGAAACTGTCGGAGTCCATCCGCATCAGCGCGTCCGCGACAGCGGTTTTTTCCGTGAAAACGATGGCCGAGACGTGCGGCGCGCCGGCCGTTGGGCCCAAAGGAAGCTGGGCAAAGGGACCGCCGGGCAGGAAATGCTCCAGCGCCGTATTCTCATGCGGGTATTCATGGGCGATGGCACAGACCACGCCGCTCTGCCGGTAGGGATAGCGGATGACGGGAATATTCGCCTCCCGCCGCAGCGGGCTTTGCCGTCCCTCGGCCGCGATGACGAGGCGCACCTGCGCGACCAGGCCGGTGGAGAGCCGAACCGTCACGCCATCCGCGCGCCGTTCCACCCGTGCTGTGGCCGGCGCCGCCAGGGTGACGCCCCGCCCCGCGTGAAGACGGCGGTTGAGTGCGATGCGCAGGCTGCGCGCTTCCACCATCCAGCCGAAAGGACCGCTCGCCTCCCCCAGCTCGCGGCGATCGAAATGCAGGAACAGGGGGGAGGCAGGCCGGCCCGGCTTGCCGTCCGAGACATGGATCTGCTCGATCGGGCAAGGCTGGAAAGGCAACGCCTGCCACAGCGCGGCATCGTCCAGCAGAGGCTGGGTTCCGGCGGCGATCGCATAGGCCCGACCGTCGAAACCGGGATCTTCCATTGGCGGCAGGGCGGCGCGATCGACGATCAGCACGCGGGCGCCGCTTTCAGCCAGCTGGCAGGCCAGGGCACCGCCGACAGGCCCGGCTCCCAGGATGCAGACGTCAAACTCGGTATCGCTCATCGCAACTGGTCCCTCTGTCGCGGTCTATAGGCCGTAAGTCACTGACCTTGAAAGAGCAGCTTCTGCCTCGCCCGCAGGCGCTTGACCCAATTTTCGATGCATAAAATTTAGGCAGCCCTTTCACGACATGGAGAAAAGATTAGAAATACCCCTTTCGGTGCTATCATCACGAACTTGGCATGGGTCTTGAATAAACAATTGGCCATTAGAGCCCTCGCCGCTGGGGCGGGCAAAGACGATGCCACGAACGGAGGACGCCGACATGAAGTTGGTCATGGCCATTATCAAACCATTCAAGCTTGACGACGTTCGCGAAGCGCTGACTCCGCTGGGCGTGCAGGGGCTCACCGTGTCTGAGGTCAAAGGATTTGGCCGTCAGAAGGGGCAGACGGAAATTTACCGTGGCGCCGAATATCACGTGAATTTCCTGCCCAAGGTGAAGATCGAAGTGGCAGTGCCCTCCGATCTCGCCGAACAGGTTGTCGAGGCGATCATGAAGGCCGCACATACCGGCAAGATCGGTGACGGCAAGATCTTCATCATGGACGTCGAGCGTGTCGTGCGTATCCGCACGGGCGAACTCGACTCAGAAGCTCTTTGAAGGAAACCCGGATGACTGGACCATCCATGCAACGCTTTAAAAGCTCCCGGAGTCTCCTCCGGGCCCTTCCCCTAGCCCTGCCGTTGCTGGGCTTCGCCGCTCCGGCTTTCGCCGCCGACGCGCCGAAGATCGACACCGGCAACACCGCCTGGATGCTGGCATCCACGGCGCTGGTGCTGATGATGACCATTCCGGGTCTGGCGCTGTTCTATGCCGGCATGGTGCGCAAGAAGAACGTTCTTGCGACCATGATGCAGTCCTTCGCGATCTGCTGCCTTGTCACCATCGTCTGGTGCGTTGTCGGCTACAGCCTGGCCTTCACCACCGGCAATGCCTATGTCGGCGATCTGTCCCAGTTCATGCTCAAGGGCTTCGCCAAGACCTGGAACAATGACTTCCTTCTCGGCGGCACGGTCGATCAGACCATCCCCGAGAGCGTCTACATGATGTTCCAGATGACCTTCGCGATCATCACCCCGGCCCTGATCTGCGGCGCCTTCGCTGACCGCATGAAGTTCAGCGCCATGTGCGTCTTCATGGTGATCTGGTCGATCGTCGTCTACAGCCCGATCGCGCATTGGGTCTGGTCCACCACCGGCTGGGCCGGCGGCATGGGCGTGCTCGACTTCGCGGGCGGCACCGTCGTTCACATCAATGCGGGCGTTGCCGGCCTGATGTGCGCCATCGTGCTTGGCAAGCGCGTCGGCTACGGCCACGACAACATGCACCCCTACAATGTCGGCTACGCCATGATCGGCGCCAGCCTTCTGTGGGTGGGCTGGTTCGGCTTCAATGCGGGTTCCGCCGTCGCCGCCAACGGCCGTGCGGGCATGGCCATGGCCGCGACCCAGATCGCGACCGCCGCTGCCGCTCTGGCCTGGATGTTCGCCGAATGGATCACCAAGGGTAAGCCGAGCCTGCTCGGCATCGTGTCCGGCGCCGTCGCCGGCCTCGTCGCCATTACCCCGGCCTCCGGCTTCGTTCTGCCCGGCGCTTCGATCATCATCGGCATCGCCGCCGGCGTGATCTGCTACTTCTTCTCCACCACGGTGAAGAACTTCTTCGGCTACGACGACAGCCTGGATTGCTGGGGCGTGCATGGCATCGGCGGTATCGTCGGCGCTCTGCTCACCGGCGTCTTCGCCTTCGGCCCGCTCTACGGCGGTTCCGGCGGCAGCGCCAAGCAGCTGCTGATCCAGTGCTACGGCGTCGGCGCCACCCTGATCTGGTCGGGCGGCATCTCCTTCGTCCTGCTCAAGATCATCGACCTCACCATTGGCCTGCGCATCACGCGGGACGAGGAAGTCGAAGGCATGGACATCACCCTGCACGGCGAACAGATCGTCTGATCTGTCTGCCACCGCAGAGTTTGCCTCGGAAACCCCCGCGCTTTGCGCGGGGGTTTTTCGTTTGGGAAAAGCCGTTGCCGCTATTCGGCGGCGGCTTTGGCGGCAGCGCCGGCCGCGAGGGGGCAAAGAATAACGGCCAGGCACAGGAAAGCGCCCAGCAGCAGCAGCGCGGGCTTTTCCGCCACCCCGGTTTCGGCCGCGCCCGCCGCCGCCGTGCCGAAGATCAGCACCGGCGTCGCCAGCGGCAGCACGATCAGCGGCAGCAGCACGCCGCCGCGCCGCGCGCCGATCACCAGGGCCGCGCCGGTCGTGCCCAGCAGCGACAGCGTCATGCTGCCCAGGACAAGGCCGAGTTCCAGCGGCACCAGTGCTGCCGTCGGCAGGTTCAGCATCAGCGCCACCGGCATGGCGACGATCACCAGCGGCAGGCCGGCGAAAAGCCAGTGGGATGCGGCCTTGATCAAGCCCAGCAATCCGGGCGGCAGGCCCTGCAACAGCAATTGGTCGAGCGAGCCGTCCTCGTAATCCGCGCCGAACAGACGGTCGAGCGGCAGCAGGGCGGCCAGCAGCGCCGCAATCCAGATCGCACCCGGGGCGATCTTGCCCAGCAGCGCCGGCGCCGGGCCGATCCCCAGCGGAAACAGGCTGGCTGCGAGCACAAAGAACAGCAGAACGGCCAGGCTATCCGCGCCATGACGGAAGGACAGCCGCATCTCCCGCGCCAGCAGGCGCACGGCAATCGTCATCATGACAGCCGCACCGAACGGCCGCCGGGCATCGGCAGATCCTGATGGGTGGCCGCGATCACTATGCCGCCCTGCGCGCGATGGCGGGCGATCATATCCCCGAACAGCAGGACGGAGGCCGTATCCAGGCCCGTGACGGGTTCATCCAGCAGCCAGAGCGCCGCCGGTCGCAAGCACAGCCGCGCGATCGCCAATCGCCGCTTCTGTCCGGCCGACAGCATGCGGGCCGGAATATCGGCGAGATCGAGCAGATCCACCTGCTCCAGCGCGGCTTCGATGCCGGCCTCCCGCTCCGCGCGGCGGCCTGCGGCCCAGGTGGACAGATTTTCGGTGACGGTCAGGCCCGGCTTCACGGCATCCTGATGACCGAGATAGGCGAGGCGCGCGTGATAGGCGTTCAGATCGGCCATTGCGTCCTCGCCCGCCCAAAGCACCCGGCCCGAGGCCAGCGGCACCAGACCCGCGATCATGCGCAGCAGCGTGGTTTTACCCGCGCCATTACGCCCCGTCAGCGCAATGGCCTCGCCCGAAGCGACCGCAAAGGACAAATCCTCGAACAGAAGATGATCGCCACGAATGGCCGCGACGCTAAGAATTTCGAGCAAGCCGACGCTCCTGCTAGCCTGAACACGCGGTTTATCCATGGGGACAAGGAATTGCGCGGATTGACCCTCGATAGCAGCAGTTTCACTATGATGCCCCGCAGCAAACAGAGCCTATCCATGCGCCTGCGTCGTGGACCCGGGCGGGTGGGTATGGTTTAAGCCGCTATAAGATTCTTGGCGCCTCCCCGGGCGGGAGCAACGCCTCCTTTAGGGACAGAAGCAGCATGAAAATGAGCGGGCAGGATAGTCTGGGTACCAAGCGGACCCTAGACGTCGGTGGCAAGAGCTACACCTACTTCTCGATTCCTGAGGCCGAGAAGACCCTGGGTGACCTGTCCCGCCTGCCAGTCAGCCTGAAAGTTCTGCTGGAAAACATCCTGCGCTACGAGGACGGCCGCACTTATAAGGTGGACGACGCCAAGGCCATGGCGGAATGGCTGCTGAAGGCCAGTTCCACCCGCGAAGTGCCTTTCCGCCCGGCCCGCATCCTGATGCAGGATTTCACCGGCGTTCCAGCGGTCGTCGACCTCGCCGCCATGCGCGACGGCATCCTCAAGCTCGGCGGCAACCCGGACAAGGTGAACCCGCTCATTCCCGTCGATCTCGTCATCGATCACTCGGTCCAGGTCGATATCAGCGGCACCGCCGACAGCCTGGAAAAGAACGTCGACATCGAATTCGAGCGCAACAGCGAGCGCTATACCTTCTTGCGCTGGGGCCAGGGCTCTTTCGACAATTTCGGCGTCGTGCCGCCCGGCACCGGCATCTGCCATCAGGTGAATCTGGAATATATCTCCCAGAACACCTGGACCGCTGAAGCGGACGGCGAGACCTTCGCCTATCCCGATACGCTCTATGGCACCGACAGCCACACCACCATGGTGAACGGCCTCGGCGTGCTCGGCTGGGGCGTCGGCGGCATCGAGGCCGAAGCCGCGATGCTCGGCCAGCCCATCGCCATGCTGATCCCCGACGTCATCGGCTTCCGCATCACCGGCAAGCTGAACGAAGGCGTGACCGCGACCGATCTGGTGCTGACCGTCACCCAGATGCTGCGCAAGAAAGGCGTCGTCGGCAAGTTCGTGGAATTCTTCGGCCCCGGCCTCGACCATATGCCGCTCGCCGACCGCGCCACCATCGCCAATATGGCCCCGGAATATGGCGCGACCTGCGGCTTCTTCCCGCTCGACAAGCTTGCCGTCGACTATATGCGCCTCACCGGCCGCACCGATCAGGCGATCGCGCTGGCCGAAGCCTATACCAAGGCGCAGGGCCTGTGGCGCGACACGAGCACGCCGGACCCGGTCTTCACCGATACGCTGGAACTGGACCTTTCGACGGTTGAGCCTTCCATCGCCGGCCCGAAGCGCCCGCAGGATCGCGTCTCCCTCAAGAACGCCTCCTCCGCCTTCAAGACCGAGCTGACCAAAAGCCTGGGCGTGCCGGCGAATGATGTCAGCACCACCGCCAAGGTCGGCGACCGCAACTACACCATCACCCATGGCGATGTGGTGATCGCGGCCATCACCAGCTGCACCAATACCTCGAACCCCTATGTGTTGGTCGCCGCCGGCCTCGTGGCCCGCAAGGCCCGCGCCCTTGGCCTGACGCCGCGCCCCTGGGTGAAGACCTCGCTGGCCCCCGGCTCCCAGGTCGTTACCGAATATCTCGACAAGTCGGGCCTGTCCGCCGATCTCGACGCGCTAGGCTTTCAGACCGTGGGCTACGGCTGCACCACATGCATCGGCAATTCCGGCCCGCTGGATGACGACATCGTCGATGCCATCGAAAGCAACAAGCTGGTCGCCGTCTCCGTTCTGTCCGGCAATCGCAACTTCGAAGGCCGCGTGCATCCGAATGTGCGCGCCAATTACCTCGCCAGCCCGCCGCTGGTCGTCGCCTATTCGCTGCTCGGCACGATGAACGAGGATATCACCACCGCCGCGCTCGGCACGTCGAAGGACGGCCAGCCGGTCTATCTCAAGGACATCTGGCCGACCGCCGCCGAAATTAACGGCATCGTCGGCAGCACGCTCAGCCGCGAAATGTTCCAGTCGCGCTATTCCGACGTCTTCAAGGGCCCGCGCCAGTGGCAGGAGATCGAGGTCGAGGCCGGCAGCAAGACCTATGGCTGGAACGACAGCTCCACCTATGTCCGCAACCCGCCCTATTTCGATGGCATCACGATGACGCCGAAGCCGGTGACGGATGTGACCGGCGCCCGCATTCTGGCGCTGCTTGGCGACAGCATCACCACCGACCATATCAGCCCGGCCGGCAGCATCAAGAAAAGCTCACCCGCCGGCGAGTATCTGATGCAGTACCAGGTGCAGCAAAAGGACTTCAACAGCTACGGCGCGCGCCGTGGCAATCATGAAGTCATGATGCGCGGCACCTTCGCCAATATCCGCATCAAGAACGAAATGGCGCCGGGCACCGAAGGCGGCGTCACCACGCATTACCCGTCCGGCAAGGTGATGCCGATCTATGACGCGGCCATGCTCTACAAGGCGGAAGCGACCCCGCTGGTCGTCTTCGGCGGCAAGGAATACGGCACTGGCTCGTCGCGTGACTGGGCGGCGAAGGGCACCATGCTGCTGGGCGTTAAGGCCGTCATCACCGAAAGCTTCGAGCGTATCCATCGCTCCAACCTTGTCGGCATGGGCGTGCTGCCGCTGACCTTCAAGGACGGCATGGACCGCAAGAGCCTGGGCCTCACCGGTCAGGAAACGCTGGACCTGCTGGGTCTGGAAGAGCTGAGCCCGCGCATGGACGTAACGCTTGTCATCCATCGCCTGGACGGATCGAAGGACGAGGTGAAGCTGCTCTGCCGCGTCGATACGCTGGACGAAGTCGCTTATTACCAGCATGGCGGCATCCTGCATTACGTGCTGCGCGAAATGGCCAAGGCGGCCTGATCGACCCCGCTTACCCAAGGCCGCGCGGTTCGCCGCGCGGCCTTTTTTATTGGAAGTTTCCCAGCCGACGTGACCGCCCTCAAGCGCTCCTCCTTCGCCGTCGATTTCGCGGCTTTCAGCCTGCAGGAAGGTGTGCGCGCGGGGCTTTCGGTCGCCGCACTCGTGGTGCTGCACGCCTGGTTCGATTTTCCGCTGCTTCTGCTGACCGCCCTCGGCGCGCTGCTGACCTGCCTGGCCGATGCCGGCACGCCGGGGCGCGAGCGGCTGCCGGCGCTGTTCGCTTTCGCGGTTTTGGGTGCGGCCATCGGCGTGCTCTTCGGGCTCGCCCGCGCGCAGGGCCTCTATCTTGCCATTCCCTTGGCCGGAATCGCGATCTTCATGGCGAGTTTCGCCCGCGTCTACGGCCCGGCTGGCATGCAGGTCGGCAATCTGCTCTCCGTCTGGATCGTGCTGGCGGTCGACGTGCCGCAGCCGAGCCTGCCTACGGCTCTGATCTCTGGCGGCATGTTCTTTATCGGATGTCTTTGGGCGATTTTTCTGACCAGCGTCATCTGGCGCATCCAGACCACGCTGCCCTTCCGCCATGTCATCGGCGATTGCTACCGGTCACTCGCCGCCATGACCCAGGACATGCGGGAAATCCTGGCTTTGCGGCTGGACGCACCGCTGGCCGCCGCGCGCTGGGAGCAGAATGCGCGGGTCTTTCGCGGCGGCGGTCGCGTCGTTATCGAAACCGCCCGCACCGATGTTCTGGCGCTGGCCCGCAGCCATGGCAGCGGCCCGCGTGTTTCGCGCGCATGGCTGCGGCTGGAAGCCGCCGATCAGGCCTTTGCCGCGCTCAGCGGCGTGGCCGATCTTCTGGAAGCCGGCCGCCGCGTCAATCAAACCCGCGCCGGGCGCATCCTGCGGCATCTGCGGCAAGACATGCTCTCGATCGCTCATGCCATCGATACGGATGAAAGCATCGACCTGCCGCGCCTGACGAAAAGCCTGAACGGCGTGCGCGGCTATATTGGCGAACTGCCGCCCTATGATCCGCTGCGCAAGCTGGTGGAAACCATTGCCGAGCGCCTTTTCGTCGCCGCCAGCCTGACGGCGCCGGAAAACCTCAATCCCGGAAGCTTCATGGACGGGCGCTCGGCGCTGCCATGGCCCGAGCGCGTGCTGGGGCCGATCCTCAGCAATCTGCACCGGGCATCGTCGCATCTGCGCCATGCCGGGATGGCCGGCTTCGCCGCTATCCTGTGCCTCTCCTATACGCTGCACCAGGAGCATGAATACGAACGCTGGCTGACCATCACACTGCTGATGACGATGCAGCCGCATTTCAGCCTGACATGGCAGCGCATGCTGGAGCGCATCGGCGGCACGGTGCTGGGCGGCCTGATCGCCTCGGGTCTCAGCCTGTTCCTGCATACGCCGCTGACCGTCAGCCTGGCGATGTTTCCCCTCGCCGTCATCGCCTTCACGCTGCGGCGGGTCAGCTTCGGGCTGTTTCTGTCCGCGCTGACGCCGATGGTCATTCTGCTGGTTGAGTCTTCCGCGCCCGGCGCGTCCGAAATCACCATCGCCCTGATGCGCGCGCTCTATACCGTCATCGGCGGCTTGCTCGCTTTGGTTTGCAGCCTTGCTTTGTGGCCTGGCCGTCAGCCGCAACGCGCCATGGAGGAAGTGCACGGCGCCATCGCCGCCCATGCCAAACTCGTCGACGGAACCTTGGGATTGATGCTGGGCGACACCGACATGGCGCATTGGGACAGCGGCCGCCGCCAATGCGGCATTACCAGCAACACGCTGGAGTCGGCTCTCAGCCGCAGCATGCTGGAGCCGCGCCTGATCTCCGGCAACCATGTGAATGCCGCGCTGACCATAGACGCGGCCTTGCGGCGCATCATGGGCCGCTCCACCGTCCTGCGCGTGTCCTGGGCGGGCGAGATCGCCGAAGGCAAGCCGCCGCCGGTTCCCATCGAAATCATCTTGCAATGGCGGCAATGGTGCGCGGATTGCGCCGCGCGCATTCTGGACGATGGCCCGGGGCGCGTGGCCAGCCTAACCCTACCGCCGCGCCCGGCGCTGGATGCGCCACCGGACGAACCGGTCGCCGATAGTCTCAGGCGCATCGCGCGGCAGATCGAATTGATCGCCGGCGCGATGCCGAAATTGCGGCGTTAAAGTTTTTCAGGTTGAGACTGAAACCTTCCCTATCGTCACCCGCGGCTTCAGCTGCGGGTCTACCCGTCGCGGCGCCTGAACGCCGTTTGGGCGCCCAGGCGGGTAGATGCCCGGCATGAAGCCGGGCAAGACATGGGACGGGATAATTCTACGTCATACTGAGTCGCTCTAATCTTCCAGCGCGCGCGCCTCGTCCGGCAGCATGATGGGAATGCCGCCACGAATGGGATAGGCAAGGCCTGCCGCCCGGCTGATGAGTTCGTCACGCTCGCGGTCATAGATCAGCGGTTGCTTGCTCAAGGGACAAACCAGAATTTCCAGCAGCCGGGGATCGACCGGCTGGTTCGGCACGGCCGTCTCTTCGGCAGCGCCACCCGTTACATCACTCACGCCAAGTCTCCTTCAGCTGAACCGAGGGTCGCTGCCCTCGCTATCGGTTTGGTGCTGGCCGAATTCCAGCAGGGTGGCCAAGGTCATGGCCCGCGTCGTCAGCGTATCCGCTTCCAGCAGGGCCTGTTTCTCGGACGGCGAGAAGGGACACATCATGCAGAGGCTGGTCAGCAGGGTCTGATCGTCCAGTTCATTGATCGCATCCCAGTCGGCGGTCAGTTTCTGCCTGTCGAAATAGAGCCGCAGGCTGGCGAGCAGACCCTGGCGCGGCAGGCCGATACCCTCATCCGTTTCCTGCAAATCCTGGGCGAAGGGCTCGTAGGACACGCGCAGCCGCCTATAGCCGCGCCGCATCTCCACCTCCTCCGTCGCCGCAAAGCGCGTGACGCCGAGAAGTGCGATCGCCAAACGGCCGTCCTCTGTTTCCGCGAAGCTGGTGACACGGCCCAGGCAGCCGATGCCGAACAGGCCGGGGCCTTTGGCATCCCCGGGCTTGAGGCTATCCGGCTGAATCATCCCGAACATGCGCCCGCCCGCCAAAGCATCCTCGACCATGGCCAGATAGCGCGGCTCGAAAATATTCAGCGGCAGGCGGCCGCCCGGCAGCAGCATGGCGCCGGACAGCGGAAAGACCGGAATCTCGGCCGGCAATTCACCCAGGACAGGATGAAACGCCCTTATGCCCGAGGCCATGACGGTCAGCTGAACAGCAGGGCGGACAGCTTGCGGCGCGCCGCCATGGTGGCCGGGTCATCCAGGCCCCAGGCCTCGAAGAACTTCAGCAATTGCAGCCGCGCCGCGTCCTCGTTCCAGCCGCGCTGGCGCTTCATGATGTCGAGCAGCGCCGCCGCCGCTTCCGCGCGCCGGTCGGTCGCGTTCAGCGCGGTCGCGAGTTCATAGCGGGCTTCATGATCGTCGGCATCGGCGGCAAGGCGTGCTTCCAGTTCGCGCAACTGGCCGCTGGCCTGCTTGCCTTCGATGGCAAGCAGCAGGGCGCTGCGCGCGCCGGCGACTTCGGCATGATCCACGATCTTGGCCGGCACTTCCGCCAGCAGCGCTTCCGCTTCCTCTTCCCGTCCCGCCGCCAGGAAGCAGCGGATCAGCCCGCCCCAGGCTTCCGGCTTCTCCGGCTCTTCCTGCAGCATGGCCTGATACAACTCGGCCGCGCTTTCGATATCGCCTTCTTCCTGCGCCGCGCGGGCGGCGGCCAGCAGATCGGCCGCCGGCATGGTGCCACCCGCCATCTTCAGCAGCGCCTCGACGAAGCGGCGCACTTCGCTTTCCGGCAAGCCGCCCTGGAAGATATCGGCGATCTGGCCCTGCCAGAAGGCCGCGACCGTCGGCACGGATTGCAGCGGCAGGCCAAGCTGGCTGAGCTGGGCGACCAGCGCCCGATTGGCATCCACGTCGATCTTAACCAAACGGACGCGGCCACCGGCCGCCGTCACCACCTTTTCCAGCGTCGGCGTCAGGGTTTTGCAGGGGCCGCACCAGGTCGCCCAGAAATCGACCAGAACCGGAATCTGGCGCGAGGCCTCGATCACGTCCTGCATGAAGGTCGCCTGATTGCCATCGATAATCGTGGGACCGGTGGCGGGCGTGGCGGCGGGCTGGCCGATAAGGTCCATGACTGTGCTTCTCTCTATGGTCGTCGGTCGTCGTTGGGACCGATCATAATGCGGATCGCGGCCAGCCCAAACCTCTGACATGGACCGGCCTCATATGAATGGCCGAGCCGGTTCGCGGAGCTGAAAACGGCAGATTGAGCTAGAGGGGCTGACGCATGGCGGCAAGGCCGGAGTGGTCTTGCAATCAGATCGTAACCCGCTTAGAACCCGGCTCAACGGAGCGCGGGCGTAGCTCAGGGGTAGAGCACAACCTTGCCAAGGTTGGGGTCGTGGGTTCGAATCCCATCGCCCGCTCCAACTATCCCACCAGAATTCAGATGGTGAGATAGCCGGCAGATAAAAGCACCTTCGGGTGCTTTTTGTCTTTCTAGGCCATTCATGTCTCAATCGAGAACATAGCTGATCGGGCGGCCCGTCGCCGGATGGCGCAGAATGCCCAACGGCAGACCGTAGATCGCCTGCAATTGCTCGGGTTGCATGATCTCCTCCGGCGTGCCGCGCGCAATCATATGCCCGCCCTTCAGCGCGATGACGTCATCGCAGAAGCGCGCCGCCATGTTCACGTCATGCAGCACGATGACGATGCCCAGGCCCCGCTCCCGCGCCAGACGATGGACAAGGTCCAGCACCTCCACCTGATGGGCAATGTCGAGGGCGGCGATCGGCTCATCCAGCAGCAGGCATTCGGCATCCTGTGCCACCAGCATGGCCAGCCAGACCCGCTGCCGCTCCCCGCCCGACAGCGTATCGACAAGCCGGTCCGCCAGCGGGCCGATGCCGGTCAAGGCCATCGCCTCGGCCACCTTCTCCCGATCCGTCTGGCCGAAACGGCCCAGCGCACCGTGCCAGGGATAGCGCCCAAGGGCGACCAGTTCCCGCACCAGGATGCCGGGGGCAGCCGGCGTCTGCTGCGGCAGATAGGCAAGCTTGCGCGCGAAAGGCCGATCACCCCAGTCACCAAGATCTTGGCCGGCAAAGGCGATGCGCCCACCGGTCATTGTTTCCTGCCGCGCCAGGAGCTTCAACAGCGTGGATTTGCCGGAGCCGTTATGGCCGATCAGGGCGATAACGCGCCGCGCCGGCAATGTCAGCGTCAGCGGCTGCAACAGGCATCGCCCCTCCACCGTGAAGCTTGCCTCGTGCAAAGCGAACAGCGGTGATGCGCCATCAACAACATGATCGATGGATGGCGCGGAAAGGACAGCCTGCATCACAGCTTCTCCGGTGCCGACACGGACGCAGGCACGCTTGTCATATCATCAATAAGGGAGCCGATACCGGCCAATCGTCAGGGGTCTGTCCGTTTATCAAAAATGCGACGCATTCGCATTCACTCTTACTGCCGGCCAGTGGGATGCGGCAACCCTGCCCCTGTGCCACACCTTATATCGGGTCGCGATCTGCGGCATGGTGCCGGCCTATTCGCTTGATGGTGACCGCTCATGGACCAGATCTCAGCCGCGCGCCTGTTCGGTGGCGTGCAATATGTCTTCCGCCACAGCTCGGAGGCGACGGGAACGCCGATGACTTTCGCGGCCTTCGTGCCGCCGCACGGCATCGGCGAGACCTTGCCGGTCGTCTATTTCCTGGCCGGCCTCACCTGCACGGAAGAGAATTTCACGGTCAAGGCCGGTGCCCAGCGGGTCGCGGCCGAGCTTGGCCTGATCCTGATCGCCCCCGATACCTCGCCGCGCGGCGAAGGCGTGCCGGATGATGCCGAAGGCGCCTATGATTTCGGCCTCGGTGCCGGCTTCTATCTGAATGCGACCGCCCTGCCCTGGACCCGCCATTACAAGATGGCGGACTACATCCTTCAGGACCTGCCGCGCGCCGTCGCCAGCGCCCTGCCCGTCGATATGACGCGACAATCCATCATGGGCCATTCCATGGGCGGTCATGGCGCCCTCACGCTATCGCTCCGCAACCCCGGCCGCTTCCGCGCGACCTCCGCCTTCGCGCCGATCGTCGCCCCCAGCCAATGCGCCTGGGGCGAAAAGGCCCTGGGCGGCTATCTCGGGCCGGATCGCGCCGCCTGGCGTGGCCATGATGCCGTGGCGCTGATCGAGGATGGTGCCAAAATCGCCGATATTCTGGTCGATCAGGGCCTGGCCGATAAGTTCCTGGCCGATCAGCTGAAGCCGGAGCTGCTGGAAGCCGCCTGCGACAAGGCCGGCATTCCGCTGACGCTGCGCCGTCAGGACGGCTACGATCATTCCTATTACTTCATCGCCAGTTTCATCGAAGACCATCTGCGCTGGCACGCGGCGAGGCTGGCACAAGGCTGACGCCTCTTGCCGGGGGCAAGGCTTGCCGCCACTCTCTGGCCCAAACAAACACCGCCGCACAGCATGGCGGTGGAGATCGGGCCAGGGACGGACGCATGACCATGAAAGCCAAGACACCCCGCGCATTCGGCAAAACGGGGCTGACCGTGACGGCGCTTGGCCTCGGCACCGCGCCCCTCGGCGGGCTTTACACGCCGGTCTCGGCCGCTGACGCGATGTCGGTTCTGGAAACCGGCTGGGATGCTGGCCTCCGCTATTTCGACAGCGCGCCGATGTATGGGCTGACACGGTCGGAACACCTGCTCGGCCGACTGTTGCAAGAAAAGACCGAGGATTTTGTCGTCTCGACCAAGGTCGGCCGGCTTATGACGACCGAACGGGCCGGGCGCGCTTTGCCGCCCGAGCCGCCGAAAAACCCGTTTGATGCCGGCTTCCAGAACGCCCTGCCGTTCCGGGAGGTCTTCGACTACAGCTATGACGGCGTCATGCGCAGCTTCGACGACAGCCAGCAGCGCTTGGGTCTGCGCAAACTTGATCTTCTGTATGTCCATGACATCGGCCCCGTGACGCATGGTGACCGGCAGGCCCATCACTGGTCCGCCCTGACCAGGGGCGGCGGCTTCCGCGCCTTGGCCGAATTGAAGGCGCATGGCGACATTGCGGGCTTCGGCCTTGGCGTTAACGAATGGGAAATCATTCGAGAGGCGCTGGAGGAAACCGACCTCGATGCCTGCCTGCTGGCTGGCCGCTATACCCTGCTCGACCGTTCAGCCGCAGAGACGTTTCTCCCCCTGGCCGAAAAGCGCCACGTCGCCATTGCCCTCGGCGGGGCCTTCAATTCCGGCATTCTGGCCGCGCCGCCGGGTGGCGCACAAAAGTTCAACTATGTCGATGCGCCGAGCGCGATTGTCGCCCGCGTGGACGCGTTGCGCGCCGTCTGCGCGGACTATGCTATTCCGCTGGCCGCCGCCGCCATCCAGTTTCCGCTGCGCCATGCCGGCATCGCAACCGTCGTCATCGGCGCGCAGACCACAGCGCAATTGCTGCAGAATATCGCGTGGTTCGAAATGGACCTGCCGGACAATCTTTGGACTGATCTCGACCTTGTCACAGCCGGCGGCTGACACCCGAAACGGCATGGTCGCGCAGGTTTCGCGGACGAGGAGCGGCACGTGAAAACCAATCGGTTTTAGTTCGAAGTCGAAACACACAAGCCATTGCAACAGGTCTAGACTGCCTGAAGCGCATTCCGGGGCAGTCGCTTTTGTATTGACGATGAAGATGGGCTGCCCGATGGGTGGGCCGGTCTACTGAAACGATCCATACACTGCCATCGGTAAGGGGTCGTCAGGTTCTTCGCACGACGCTGCGCGCCGTGTTTCACCGCACAAGGAGCGCGCATCCCATGGCAAGAACGAAGGTATTGCTGGTCGGCGAAAGCTGGGTCACGACCGCTACGCATTTGAAAGGTTTCGACCAATTCGGCAGCGTTACCTTTCATCTGGGCGCGGAACCCCTGGTGGCGGTACTGAAGGACAGCCCTTTTGAACTGACCTATATGCCGTCGCACGAAGCGGCGGAGAAATTCCCCTTCGCACTGGAAGAATTGCAGCAATATCAGGTGATTTTGCTGTCCGATATCGGTGCCAATACGCTGCTGCTGCCGCAGTCCGTCTGGCTTCAGGGCAAGCCGGTGCCCAATCGCCTCAAGCTCATCCGCGACTGGACAGCCGCCGGCGGTGGCCTGGCCATGATCGGCGGCTATTTCAGCTTCCAGGGGATCGACGGAAAGGCCCGCTGGCGCCGCACGCCGGTGGAAGACGCCCTGCCCGTGACCTGTCTGCCCTATGACGACCGTCTTGAAGTGCCCGAGGGATTTCAGGCCGATATCCTGATGCCCGAGCATCCGATCCTGTCCGGCATCACCGGCCCCTGGCCGGTTCTGCTGGGCGCGAACGAGATCGAAGCCAAGCCGGGCACCGAGATTCTCGCCCGACTGCCGGCCGAGGAAGGCGGGCATCCGCTGCTCGTCACAGGCGGCCATGGTCGCGGTCGGACGGCCGCCTGGGCCTCCGATATCGGACCGCATTGGGTGCCGAACGACTTCGTCGCCTGGGACGGCTACGGCAAGCTGTGGCGTAACCTATTGGGCTGGCTGTCTCACACGGCCTGACCATCCGGCGCGGTGCGATCGTTCCATTGCCGACGCATGATGGCGATCAACCGCGCCAGAGCCGGATGGCTCTGCCGCCTGCTGGGATAATAGAGGCAGAAGCCCGCGCCTTGAGATGACCAGGTGGGCAGCACGACTTCCAGCGCTCCGGTTTTGAGATCATCCGCTATCAGGGCTTCCAGCACATAGCCGATGCCTAAGCCGCCACGGATGGCGGTGAGCGAGGTCTGCGTGTCGTTGAAGGTCAGCATGCCCGGCACGTCGACCCGCATCATCGCAGCGCCATCCCCCAATTCCCAGCGATAGACGGCATTATTGCCCAGCATCAGGCGAATGCAGTGATGCTGCTGCAAGTCCTCCGGGCTGTCCGGCCGGCCCATGCGCGCCAGATAGGCCGGGCTTGCCGCCAAGACCCAGCGCAGGGCGCCGGTCAGCGGGATGGCGATCATATCCTGCGCCACGGCGTCGCCGTAGCGGATACCGGCGTCAAAACCTTCGGCCACGATATCGACCGGCCGATTATCCACACTGACCGTCAATCGCGTGCCTGGCGTTTTGGCTGCGAAAGCCGGCAAGGCTGGTTGCAGCAGCAAAACAGCGGCATCCGCCGGCACATTGAGGCGGATTTCGCCCAAAACTTCAGCCTGGGTGCCGGCCGCCACCCGCAGCGCATCGTCGATAATGCCAAAGCCGCTTTCCAGCGCCCGCGCCAGATCCAGGCCCAGCACCGTCGGCGCGACGGAGCGCGTGGTCCGGTTCAACAGCTTCGCGTTCAACCGGGTCTCCAACCGGCGGATGGCATGGCTGAGAGCCGAAGCGGTAACCCCCATTTCAATGGCCGCGCCGCGCAGGCTGCGATGGCGCAAAATAGTGGAAAAGGCGTTGAGATCGGCCAAGGTCGAGCGGTCGAGCAGCGGCATTGTGAACTGCCCTCATGCGGTTACTGAATTCGGCTCAGCCTCCTACGGCTGTGCTTGGGACACAACGCATTATATCCAGGGCCATCGGACTCATCTGATCGGAGAAGAATCATGGAAACCATGACAATCGGCAAAAGCGGGGTCGTCACGTCCCGCGTCGGTCTCGGCACCTGGGCCATCGGCGGCTGGATGTGGGGCGGCACCGATGAGAAGGAAGCCATCGCGACCATCCGCTCGGCCGTCGAAATGGGCGTGACCCTGATCGACACCGCCCCGGTCTACGGTTTCGGCAATTCGGAAGAAATCGTCGGCAAAGCCCTGGCCGAAGGCGGCCTGCGCGCGAAGGCGCAGATCGCGACCAAGGTCGGGCTCGCCTGGTCGGACGGCAAGGTGTTCCGCGACAGCCGCAGCGCCCGTATCGAGCAGGAAATCGATGACTCGCTGCGTCGCCTGCAGACGGATGTGATCGACCTCTATCAGGTTCATTGGCCGGACCTGGAAACGCCTTTCGAGGAGACGGCGGCCGTTCTGCAAAGCCTGCTGGACAAGGGGAAAATTCGCGCCATCGGCGTCAGCAATTATTCGCCCGCCCAGATGGCCGCTTTCGCCAAGGTCGCCCGGCTGGATGCCGTGCAGCCGCCCTATAACCTGTTCGAGCGCGGCATCGAAGCGGACGTGCTGCCCTATTCGGCTGAAAACGGCCTGACGGTGCTGAGCTACGGTGCCCTTTGCCGTGGCCTGCTCAGCGGCCGCATCACCGCCGAGACCAAGTTCAACGGCGACGATCTGCGCAACCGCGACCCGAAATTCCAGCCTGACACGCTGCCGCGCTACGCCGCTGCGGTGGCAGAACTGGACAAGCTCGCGAAGGAACGCTTCGGCAAGGATGTGCTGGCGCTAGCCGTGCGCTGGGTTCTGGACCAGGGCCCGACGATCGCGCTGTGGGGTGCGCGCCATCCGCGCCAGCTGGAGGCGATCGCCGCCGTCAGCGGCTGGTCGCTCGACGCTGAGACCAAGAAGGACATCGACGCCATCCTGGCCCGCACCGTGCGGGAGCCGATCGGGCCGGAATTCATGGCGCCCCCGACCCAGCGCCCGGCGCTGTAGAACGACACGAAATCTTCAAAGAAAAAGCCCGGCGGGATTGCTCCCGCCGGGCTTTTTCATGGGGAACCTTTTGGGCTCAGACCTTGACGGTCGAGGCCGTGTAGATTTCCGAGATAGCCGCGCCGATGGCGGCGTTGAATTCGGCGTCGCTCATCTGCTTGGTCAGCCCTTCCGTCAGCGCGCGGGAGAAGCTGGCGATCATGCCGTGGTTCGCCGCCAGATGCTGGCAGGCATCGGTGCGGGAATAGCCACCCGACAGCGCCACGACGCGCACGACCTTCGCGTGCTCGACCAGCGGCTTATAGAAATCCGGCACGGTCGGGATGGTCAGCTTCAGCATCACCTGACGGCCCGCCGGCAGGGCATCCAGCGCCTTCAGGATTTCCTGCTGCAGCAGAGCCTCAGCCTCGGCCTTCTGCGGGCTCTTGATCAGCACTTCCGGCTCGATGATCGGCATCAGCCCATGGGCCGAAATCTGCGCCGCGATTTCGAACTGCTGGGCGACGATGGCGGCAACGCCGGTGGGCGAGGCCAGATTGATGGTCGAGCGCATCTTGGTGCCGAAAACGCCAAGCTTGACCGCGCGTTCCAGCAGCGGGTCCAGGCCGGGGATCGGCTTCATAAGGCTGACGCCGTCGGCCTCGGCTTCCAGACCCTTGTCCATCTTCAGGAAGGGAACGACGCCGCGCTCTTCCCACATAAAGGACGGAACCGGCTTGCCTTCGGCCTCGCCATCCATTGTCTTCTCAAACAGGATGGCGCCGATCACCTTATCGCCGGTGAAGGCGGGTGCCGTCATGATGCGGACGCGCATCTCATGCATCAGCTGGAACATTTCGGCATCGCCGCTATAGGCGCTGTCCGGAATGCCATAGGCCCGGAGCGCCCCAGGCGTGGACCCGCCGCTTTGATCCAGCGCGGCGATGAAGCCGCCTTTCTGAGCCATCTGCGTCAGCATTTTTTCATCGGCCATGATCACGGTCCTTGAGAGCGGTCACGAGGAACAAACAGGGTCTCGGTACGACCGGATGCCCCGTCCAAGCGCCCGAGGGTTTTGGCATAGGCATCCTGCCCCCGCAATCTTGGCCTTTCCGCCAAGGCCAGCGAAGACGCACCCGCAAACCAGCCCCGCTCCCGGTTTTGTGAGGCCTGGCGTCGATACGGCTCCACGCCAGGGCTTCGAAAATATTGATAATGATTATCACTATCATTCCTTGACGGAGGCAGAAGCCCTCGGTTAGCCTGCAATTGCGAATCGTTCGCAATTTTACACGACGCAGCCCCACGACGCGCCGCTGACCATGCCGCGATAGAGGCGAATGATGACTGATAGCGACGAAAAAGGCAGTCAGGCCGAGCAATTGGCCTTGTGGATTATCCGCAGCGCCAGACGCGGCCCCGGACTGCCCTTCAGTGTCTGGATGACGGGTCACCGGGATCACTGGCGCGATCTGCAATCCATCATCGCGCTCTTTCGGGATATCAACCGGGACTTCACGGCCCGACGTGGCGCGGGCCTGGATATCGCGCCACTCAGCCAGCTGGGCATGACGGTGGAGGAACGCCACCTGCTGCGCGCCGCAGCCGCCGCCCAGGCCGAAGACGACGCCGTTCTGAGCGAGTTGACGGCCATGCTCTGCCCGCATCCCGCGCTGGTCTCCGCGCTCGCCGATGCCGCTTCCATGCTGGGCGCCGTTCTGGCCACGCATGGCTACTGGCTGCCGAAACCGGACAGCGATTGCCGCCGCCTGCCCGGCCCGGCGCTGTCGGTCGCCCGCCGCCGCAGCACGACCTGGGACCGCGCCGATATCATGTGGCCCTGAAAGCCGCAGCCATCCCCCTGACCGTCGATCACGACCGTGTCGGCCCGACAAGGATTTTTCGTCATGCTCATGAACAGATATGTCGGACTTTGCGACAATCTCCCCCAGCTTGAAAACAGCCTGTTATGGACGATGCGCGCCTGGGTGCTGGGCCATTGCCGCAGGCGGGATGTGAGCGACAGCATCCAGGGCGTGTTCGACCAGCTGCGCGCCTCCGAAGCCTGTTTCCATTTCGACCATTTCATGCAGGCGCTCAGCCGTGGCGCCAACCGCAGCCTGGAAGTCAATTGCGTCTGCAATTCCATGTTCAGCGAGGATGAAGCCGCGCTCATCGACATTTTCGCGCTGCAGCAGCGCGAGCAGCATGAGGAAGCTTTCGAGAAGCTGACGCGCATCACCACCGAATTCGCTGCTATGGCGGGGTGCGACCATGCCAATCGCGTCGCCATCGCGCTGTCTGACAGCGGCCATGTCTTCAATGGCGCAACCGTCACGGCGTCACCTGGCCGCCGCTGGCAGGCGGTCTCGGTCAGCCCCGCCTCCCTCTCCATTCACTGAGTCTCGGCCGGAACCGCAATCGCCTTTCTGTTCGGCACGGCAACCGCGGCAGCCCACAGGGCTGTCGCGGTTTTATTTTGGGCAAAGGACGAAGCCCGGCCGGTGAAATTGTGCAGAGCAAAATCTCATAGGCCGATCAGACGTTCACGCTGCATCGGGCCGGCAGACAGACAGTCTGCGACATCATGACGTAAAAACCGGCGCAAACGCCGGAGGCTTACCCCAAATTCCCCCATTGCCTACCGAGGTCAAGGTTTCGCGACCGGATCGGCACTGCGCATGTGTGCCGGCCAGTTGACATTTGCACGGGCGCGACGGAGAATGTCTGCAACTAATGAAGATAAGATAACGGGAGGCGGTCCTCATATGCTGAGGCAGCACATTCTATCTGCGGAGATGCAAGCGTGAGCAGCGCTTCCTCCGTCAATCTGCAATCCGCCGCCCCGGTCATGTTTGATCTGGCCGACATCATCGTCCGCGAACAGGGCAAGTTGAGCGAAATCGACGGCCAGACCGGCGATGGCGATCATGGTGTCAATATGGGCAAAGGCTTTCGCATCGCCGGTGAGCGTCTGCGCGCCCTGCCGTCCTTTACGCTGCCGGAAGGTCTGGCACTGCTGGGCGACACGCTGCTGAGCGATATCGGCGGGTCCATGGGTCCGCTCTACGGCACCTTCTTTACCGATATGAGCGAAGTATTGGACGGCAAGGACAGCCTGGACGCCGCCGACTTTTCCGCGATGCTGGCAGCCGGCCTCGCCGCCGTTCAAGGGCTGGGCGAAGCGAAGCCGGGCGACAAGACCCTGGTGGATGTCATCGTTCCCGCAAGCCAGGCCTTCAATGCCGCTGTCGCCGAAGGCAAAAGCTTCACCGAAGCGCTCGAGGCCTTACAAACCGCCGCCGCCGCCGGGCTGGAAGCGACGCGCGACATGGTGGCCAAGGTCGGCCGCGCCAGCCGCCTGGGTGAGCGTTCGCGCGGCACGCTGGATGCCGGCGCCGCGTCCTGTGACATGATTTTGGAAACCCTGGCCGCAGGGCTGATCAAACAGCTCGCGACCTGACCAAAAAGGGGCAAGCATCGCTTGCCCCTTTGACTGCCGTCGACAAGAAGGGACGCAAGTCCCCAGTCTTCTTTTCCGTTGCGGGCCTTGTCTCTTTTGCCCGCCAAAAGAACAGAGATGTCCGGGATGCGTATAGCCATGACGCGCCTCTTCGTGCCGCCCGCCGCCCGCGCCCTTCACGCGGTCAGGCCATGCGGCGACCTGCCCCATTTCCATACGGTTTGATGTCATGAGCGCAAATACCGCCACCCGCACCGTTGCCCGCACCTCCCCCGCCTTGCGCCGCCTGATCGGCGGCGGTGTCGTGGTCGTGCTCGTCATTGCCATGGCGCTGAACACGAAGATCGTGAAGATCGGCAGCCAGGCCGATGCGACGCCGGGCGCCTTCGACCCCGCGACCTACGGCCAGAGCGAATTTCCGAAAATCCAGTCCGCGATCGAGGCCAAGGCCGTGGATGCCGCAACGCTGGCAGCCGCCATCGCCAAGGATCCGGCGGCTGCGGCCAAGCAATACGGCCTCGCCGCCGATATCGGCACCGAATATTCGGTCAAGTTCACGGCCGTCGTCGGCAAGGGCAATTTCGGCATCTATTTCATGAAGATCGCCGGCGTGCCGGACAATCTTTTCGTGCGCGTGCAGATGGGCCCGGCGATCAACGGCACGGCGGTGCGCGACGCTACCGGCCAGATCAACTTCGGGCAGTTCACCAATCAGATCGACTACCAGAATGCCGGGTCATCGCTGAATAACGAGATCAAAAAGCAGGTTCTGGGCAAGATCGATACCAAGAACCTCACCGGCAAGACGGTCAATGTCGTCGGCTCCTTCCAGTATGTGGTGCCGAACAGCTGGCTGATCACCCCGGTCAAGGTCGAGGTGCAGTGATGGATCAACTACCCAGCTCCTACCTCGCGCCAGATGTCGTTCTCTCGGCCCGCGACGTCGTCAAATCCTACGGCAATACCCATGCCCTGAAGGGCGTGAATTTCGACATCCATCGCGGCAAGGTAACAACGCTATTCGGCGAAAACGGCGCCGGTAAGTCGACGCTGATGAAGATCCTGTCGGGGGTTATCAACCCCACCAGCGGCACCATCACGCTGGACGGCAAGCCGGTGCATTTCGCCAATTCCACCGAAGCGCGCGATCACGGTATTTCCATCATCCATCAGGAACTCAGCCTCGCGCCCAATCTGAGCGTGCGCGACAATATCTTCATGGGCCGCGAAATCATGACGCCCACGGGGGTCAATTTCGCCGAGGAAGCGCGCCAGGCGCAGCTGCTCATGGAGGAATTGGAAGAAGAGATCGACCCGCTGACCCCGGTCGAGGAATTGCGCCTCGGCCAGCAGCAGATCGTCGAAATTGCCCGGGCGCTGTCCGTCGATTCCCGAATCCTGATCATGGACGAGCCCACTTCCGCGCTGAGCGCGAGCGAGGTTGAGGTTCTGTTCAAGGTCATCCGTGACCTAACGGCGCGCGGCGTCTCCATCGTCTATATTTCGCATCATTTGGAAGAAGCTTTGCAGATCACCGATTACGCGGTGGTTCTGCGCGATGGCAATATCACCGCCACGGCCGAGGCCCGCGACATCGATCTGGAATGGATCGTCCGCAATATGGTGGGCGAGAATTTCGATCTCGGCTCCCCGCCGACAGGCTATGAATTCGGCGAGGTTGCGCTCTCCATCCGCGATATCAGCGTTCCGGGCGCGCTACCCGATACACTGTCGGTCGATCACCTGTCGCTCGATGTCCGCGCCGGGGAAATCGTCTGCATCTACGGATTGATGGGCGCAGGCCGCACCGAATTGCTGGAATGCGTCGCCGGCCGCGTGCAGAAAGCCGGCGGGCAAGTTCTGCTTGAGGGCCGAGACGTGTCGCGGTTGACGATTGCCCAGCGTATCGCCGAAGGCCTGGCGCTGGTTCCGGAAGACCGCCAGCGCGACGGCCTGGTGCAGACCATGTCGGTGGGTGAAAACCTGTCTTTGGCCAGCATCACCAATTTCGTGCGCGGTCTGTTTTTGTCGACCGGTCTGGAACGTAGCCTTATCCAGCAGTCGATCAAAGACGTGACGGTCAAGACCTCCGGCGGTGAAGCGCCGATCGGCTCACTGTCGGGCGGCAATCAGCAGAAAGTCGTCATCGGCAAGATGCTGGCGACCCATCCCCGCGTCATCATGCTGGACGAGCCGAGCCGTGGCATCGATGTCGGCGCCAAGGCGGAAGTCTTCAAGCTTCTGGCCGAACGCGCCAAAACCGGCCTCGCCGTCATCTACTCGACCTCCGAAGTCGGCGAATGCCTCAGTATCGCGCATCGGATCGTCGTCATGAGCCGCGGCAAGATCGCGGCCGAATTCAGCGCTGACGCCACCAAGGAAGAGATCATGGCCGCCTCCGGCGAAGCCGTGGTCGCCTGACACAGATCGCACAGAGTAGCGGAACATAGCATGAGCAACACCAGCCAGACGCTTCAGCGCAGCCGGTCCGGTCTTTTCAGCGACGGCTTCGATATCGGCCAGATGTTGCTGAAGGGCCGCGCCTTCTTCGCCCTGATCGCGATCATCATCGTCTTCTCCTTCCTGTCGCCCTATTACTTTTCGGTCGGCAATTTCCTGACCATGGCCTCGCATGTCGCGATCTATGCCATTCTCGCCATGGGCATGCTGCTGGTCATCCTGAACGGCGGCATTGATCTGTCGGTCGGTTCCACGCTTGGCCTGTCAGGCATCATCGCCGGCTTCCTGATGCAGGGCGTGACGCTGAAAGCGCTGGGCGTGACGCTGTATCCCTCGGTCTGGGTGGTCGTCGTGCTGTCCTGCGCGCTTGGCGCGGTGGTGGGCCTTGTCAACGGCGTGCTGATCGCCCGCTTCAAGGTGCCGGCCTTCGTGGCCACGCTGGGCGTGATGTATGTGGTGCGCGGCATCGCCCTGCTCATCACCAACGGCCTGACCTACAACAATCTCAGCGGCCAGGCCGATCTCGGCAATACCGGCTTCAACTGGCTGGGCTTCAACCGGCTGTTCAATGTTCCCATCGGCGTGCTGGTGATGATCGTCATCGCCATCATCGGCAGCCTGATGCTGAACCGCACCGCCTTCGGCCGCTGGCTCTATGCCTCGGGCGGAAACGAGCGTGCGGCCGAATTGTCGGGCGTGCCGACCAAGCGCGTGCAGATCCTGGTCTATATGGCGTCGGGCGTCTGCGCCGCCATTGCCGGGTTGATCCTGTCCTCGCAGCTGACTTCGGCCGGTCCGACCGCCGGCACGTCCTACGAGCTCACGGCGATTGCCGCCGTCGTTATCGGCGGCGCGGCGCTGACCGGCGGACGCGGCAATATTCGTGGCACCCTGCTGGGCGCCTTCGTCATCGGCTTCCTGTCCGATGGCCTGGTGATCATCGGCATCTCCTCCTACTGGCAGACGGTCTTCACCGGCGGGGTCATCGTCCTCGCGGTGCTGCTGAATGCCGTTCAGTACAAGAAGCGCGCCAAACCCGCGCCGAAAGCTTCTCCTCAGCAAACCGGCAAGCCCGCCTGACCCAGGCCAGACCGCGACGGTGAGAGAATAGCCGGGCAACCGGCAGAGCCTGCTACAAACAAAGGGAACGACCATGTCCAAGAAGACCAAAGCCTGGATGCTGACGGCCATGACGCTGGCAGCCCCGCTCGCCACGGGTGCCTTTGTGGCGCCCACCGCCGCACACGCCGCCGGCGGCCTCATCTCCATCATCGTCAACGACCCGGCCAATAACTACTGGCTGACGGAAGGCAAGGTTGCCCAGGCCGAAGCCGAAGCGCTGGGCTACAAGGCCACCGTCGGCGCCAACAAGGGCGACACCAATTCCGAAAGCAACCTGATCGACACCGCGATCACCAATAAGTCGGTCGCCATCATCCTTGACCCCGCCAATGCGTCCGGCTCCATCGGCGCCGTCAAGAAGGCGGTCGCCGCCGGCATTCCCGTGTTCCTGGTCAATGCCGAAATCAACCAGCAGGGCCTGGCCAAAGCGCAGCTCGTCTCCAACAACGCCCAGGGCGCCGCAATCGGTGCGCAGGAATGGGTGAAGGATGTCGGCCAGCAGGGCAATTATGCCGAACTGCTCGGCGCGCCCTCCGACAACAACGCCGCCACGCGCTCCAACGGCTACGAAACGGTGCTGAGCCAGTATCCCGGCTTGGTGAAGACGGCCTCTCAGGTCGCCAACTGGGACCGCACCCAGGGTCATGACAAGATGCAGAGCATGTTGCAGGCGCATCCCGATATCATCGGCGTCATCAGCGGCAATGACGAAATGGCGCTCGGCGCCATCGCCGCCCTGAAGGAAGCCGGCAAGATCGGCTCGATCAAGGTCGGCGGTTTCGACGGTTCGCCGGACGCGGTTGCCGCTATCAAGGCCGGTGAGCTGCAATATACCGTGCTGCAGCCGGTCGCCATCTTCTCCAAGAAGGCGGTCGATGAGGCCGATGAATTCCTCAAGACCGGCAAGACCGGCGCCTCGGCCGAGAAGCAGCTGTTCGACTGCATCCTTATCACCAAGGATAATGTCGGCGATTTCGTGGCCCCCTTCACGCTGAAGCAGTAACTTGCGACTGCGGGAGCATCGCACCGCGATGCTCCCGCACCGGATTCCGCTTCGCTAGGGCAGATTATTCCCATGACCCATCTATTCGACGACCCTGACGATTTCGCGGCTGCGGCGCTTCACGGGTTCTGTGATATTCACGCCCGTCTGGTGCGCGCCACCCCCGGAGGCGTGCTGCGCGCGACGAAAACCGAGCCCGGCAAGGTCGCGCTCGTCATCGGCGGCGGCAGCGGGCATTACCCGGCTTTCGCCGGCTATGTCGGGCCCGGCTTCGCCGATGCGGCGGTTGCAGGCGACGTCTTCGCCTCCCCCTCCACCCGTCTGGTTCATGACGTTGCGGCAAAAGCGCATCGCGGCGGCGGCGTCATCCTGGGCTACGGCAATTACGCCGGTGACGTGCTGAACTTCGGCGCGGCGGCTGAGCGGCTGCGCAGCGGCGGCATCGACGCGCGCACGCTGGCCATCACCGACGACGTTGCCAGCGCATCCGCCGAGGAAATGCCTAAGCGCCGTGGCGTCGCGGGCGATGTCGCGGTCTTCAAGATTGCCGGGGCCGCAGCGGAAGCCGGCCTCTCCCTCGACGCCGTTGAGCGCGTCGCGCGCCTTGCCAATGACCGCACGCGCTCCTTCGGTGTCGCCTTCGGCGGCTGCACCCTGCCGGGTGCCGATGGGCCGCTCTTTACCGTGCCGCACGGCCGCATGGCCATCGGGCTGGGCATTCATGGCGAACCCGGTATCGCCGAGAGCCCGATCCTGCCGGCGGCAGACCTCGCTGCGCTATTGGTGGACCGGCTGGTGCAGGAAGCACCAGAGGGCGCTGGACAGCGTGTTGCCGTCATCCTCAACGGGCTCGGTAGCACCAAGCAGGAAGAACTCTTCGTTCTCTGGACCAGCGTCGCCGCCAAACTGAAGGCGCATGGTCTGGTCGCGGTCGCTCCGCTCGTCGGCGAATATGTCACCAGCCTCGACATGGAAGGCTGCTCGCTGACCCTGACCTGGCTGAACGACGAGCTTGAGGGCTTCTGGCTTGCCCCCTGCGATACCGCCGTGCTGGCGGTCGGCCGCATCGACGCAGAACCGGCAGACATCGACGCCCTGACCGCTGAGGTGGTGGACGCTCCGATCGCGCCGGGCAGCGCCGAATCGCAGGCCGATGGACAGCGAATCGCCGCCGGCTTCGCCCGGCTCGCCGCAGCCCTGAAAGACGCCGAGGCCGAACTGGGCCGCATCGACGCCCAAGCGGGCGACGGCGACCACGGCCAGGGCATGGCCCGCGGCTCGGCCGCCGGTGCTGCCGCCGCGCAGCGGGCCGCCGAGGCCGGCGCAGGGGCGGCAAGCGTGCTGGCCGCTGCCGCCAATGCCTGGGCCGACCGCGCGGGCGGCACCTCCGGCGCCATCTGGGGCCTTGGCCTGCTGGCCGCCAGCCGCGCACTGACCGATCAAACGTCGGCTGACGGTGCCGCTGTCGCGAAGGCGGCGCGCCAGGCGCTCGACAGCGTGCTGACGCTGGGACGCGCCCGTCCGGGCGATAAAACCCTGGTCGATGCCTTTGTGCCGTTTGTGGACGCGCTCGGTGCGGCCATGGCCGCAGGCGAAGCTTTGCCGAGGGCCTGGGCGGCCGGCGCTGCGGCGGCGGAACAAGGCGCCGAGGGCACAAAACAACTGATCCCGCGCCTGGGCCGGGCCCGCCCCCTGGCCGAGCGCAGCCTTGGCCACCCGGATGCGGGGGCTGTGTCCTTCGCCCTTTGCAGCCGCGTCGTTCTGGAATTCATGGGAGAGACCGATGTCTGAGCAAAAATTTACCATCGTCATCGGATGTGACGATGCCGGCACGCGCTTCCGCGAAGCCCTGGCTGCGGACTTGCGGAAAGATCCGCGTGTCGCCGAGGTCATCGATATCGGCGTCAGCGGTGATGACAAGACGGCCTATCCGCATGTCGCGGTAACGGCAGGGCGGATGGTGGCCGAAGGCCGCGCCGATCGCGCCCTGCTGATCTGCGGCACCGGCCTTGGCGTCGCCATCAGCGCCAATAAGGTGCCCGGCATTCGCGCCGTGACGGCGCATGACCCCTTCTCGGTCCAGCGCGCGATCCTGAGCAATAATGCACAGGTCCTTTGCCTGGGCGAGCGCGTCATCGGCCTGGAACTTGCCCGGGTTCTGGTGAAGGAGTGGCTGGCCCATCGCTTCGACGAAAGCTCGGCCTCTGCCTCCAAAGTGGCAGCCATCAGCGCCTATGAATCGGAATATGCCAGCCGTTGCTGATGTGATCGCGATGCATGGCAAGGGGATCTGCCGCCAGGCAGGTCCCCTTTTTCATGTCTGACCGCAAGGCGCGCCAGCGCTGAAACCCCGCCGTCCCGCGACCCCACTGCCAAGTTTCAGCCGCCACGCAATTGACGCAGCCCAAGCCAGCATTCTTTGAATCTCGGAAGGGCTTGCACGGTGCTGGAAACTACATTAGGGCCGGCACCCGTCAAACTCAGGATTTTGAGACATGAGCAAAGCCTTCCTCGCCTCCGTTCTTCAGGAGTCTCTTGATTGCACCGGTGTTGCGGCCAACCGCGCCGCGAGCGCCCTTGTGGACTCCATCGTGCATCAGCTGAAGACGACCGGCGGCTTCACCCTGCCGTCCTTCGGCACCTTCACGGTGAAGAAGACCAAGGCCCGCAAGGCTCTGAACCCGCGCACCGGCGAGCCGGTGAAGGTTAAGGCCGGCAAGACCGTCCGCTTCAAGGCCAGCCCGTCGCTGAAGAAAGACGTCTGAGGCTCTCCGCCTCTCAGGATAGGCGCCCCACCGACCCGCAAGGGCGGTAGGGCGCTGGTCCGCCTCTATCAGCGGCCACCGACACGCTGATCATTGGCGTTTGGTAAGTATCTAGAGCAGAACGAAATCCTGCGGCTGTAGCGGTTTCGGAATCTCTGTCTCCCCCAAGGCTTCCAGGACAGAAATCTCAATGATGCGCGCCAGCGCGTCCAGCGGCACGGCATTGGCCGTCCGTTCGAAGGGTTCCTGAAGCTCCTGCCCCAGCGCATCAAGTCCAAAAAACGCATAGGCCAGCACGACCGTTGCGAATGGCGTCATCCATCCCAGGGTGGAGGCAATGCCGATCGGCGCCAGAAGGCAGAACAGCCAGGCGGTGCGGTGCAGAAGCAGCGTATAGGCGAAAGGCGTCGGCGTGGACTGCAGGCGTTCGCAGGCAGCCTGAATATTACCCATCACCGCCAGACGCTCGGAAAAAAGCCGATACAGGATATCGGTCATCGCGCCGTCGCGCAGCGCCCCGGCGATCTCACGCGACTGGATATTGAGGATTTCGCCCGGCTTGCCTCTCAGCGCCGCAAGGGCCGCCCAGTCCTGCGCGGGCAGCCAGGGCTGCGCCGCCTCCAGCGGCTCGCCCCGCAACTGGCAGCGCAGCGCATGGGCGAAAGCAACGGCGCGGCGCCCCAGGCGCTGCCGTCGCTCCTCCTGACCCGGCAGAAGGGCGCCAAGATCACGCATGAAGGACCGGGTCTCGGCAATCAGCTGGCCCCATTGCTGGCGGGCTTCCCACCAGCGCTGGTAACAGGCATTGTTGCGGAAACCCAGGAAGATCGAGAGCGCAAGACCCAGTAGGGTAAAGGGCGCCAGGCTGATTCCGGAAAACCACATCGGCCTGAGATGGTAGACCCCGGTGACGCAGGCGGCGGCCAGGAAGACGACCACCAGCTCCGCGACAATCGCGCGAATGATCGACCCGCGCAGGATGAACAGCAGGCTGATGGGACTGGGATGAGGACGTACGATCATAGGCGCAATCTGCTTTTGGCGGGTGATTGGGGAGGCTGATGCGCGGCGAAGCCGAGCCGGATCAGGTCGAGGATAAAGACCTGGGGATTAGTCATCCCTGGGATGGGTCGGCAATGCAACCCGCGCCGCTGCCCTATTACCTGGACCATTTCATGCAGGTGCTGAGGTCCGTGGCGGCGCGCTACGGCTTCCTGCTGTCGGAGGACGAGGCGCGGCATATCGACCGCCTGCGGGGTCTGACCCTGCCGGCGCAGATGCTTTATGCGCGCCTGGCCAATCGGCTTGGCCCCTGCTTCCGGGTCGACAAGCTGCGCTATCCCGAGATTGCCGCTTTGGCGCCTGCCATCGCCGAGTTGCAGGCTGCTGACCTGCTGCACAGCTGCCAGACGGGCGAAGATAGCGACCCACTGCTCCGCTGCTTCACCTTGCCCGAGCTGACGGCCGCGCTGCGGCCGAGAGATGTCGCGGCACCCAAGCAACGCGGCGCATTGCTGGCTTGGCTTCATGATTGGGATGCGCGGGATGACTGGCTGGCCGGGCTTCTGGCCCGTTACCGCGTCGTCCGGTTGCCGGCCAAGGACGCTTGGCCTTTTCTCCGCTTTCTGTTCTTCGGCGAGTTGCGGGACAATCTCTCCGATTTCGTGGTGCGCGAACTTGGCTTCCTGACACCCGAGGCGATGGCGCCGGATCAGCTTGCCATCCGCTTCCACAGCCGCACCGAAGCAACGGATGCCTTTCGCATGGCCAATCTTTATGCGGAATTTCGCGTCATCCGCGAGACTGCCAGCGCCGCCGAGACTCTCGCATGGTGGCAGAGCCAGGGGATAGATCGCGGCGCTCTGACAGCCGGCCAGGCGGTCTTCGACCGGCTGATCGACCGGCTGGGGCGATTGCTGGAACGCGCGCGCGAACCCGCGCTCGCCCTCGCGCTTTACACCGCAAGCCCGCAGGGCAAGGTGCGCGACCGCCATGCCCGGTTATTGCTGAAAGACGGACGCCGCGCCGAGGCCAAACGCCTGGTCGACGCCATGCTGGCCGCCCCCCGCAGCACGGAGGAAGCCTATGCCGCGCGGCATCTGCAACGCCGGCTATCGCGGGTCCGACAGACCAGCGACGCCCGCAGCCTGCAGAAACTGGGCCGCATCGTGCATCTGACGCATGCAGCCGATACGGTTGAAGAGGCAACGCTCCTGCATTACCGCGCACGCGGCTGGAACGGCATTCATGCCGAAAACTGGCTATGGAACGCGACCTTCGGCCTTCTGCTCTGGGACAGCATTTACGATACCGGCCCTGGCACCTTTCATTCGCCATTGCAGACCGCGCCGTCAGATCTTTACGATATCGATTTTTATAAACGTCGGGCCAATGCCATCGAAACGCGACTGGCGGAACTGGCGCAGAACGGGCAGGCACTGTCACTCGCGCAGACGACGTTTACCACCAAACGCGGCCTGACCAATCCCTTCGTCCCCTGGCAGGACGATGTCATTCATTGCGTTTTAGCCCTTATCGAGCGATTGCCCCCGACCGGCCTGGCCGCCGTGCTGCGCCGCTTCGCGCAGGATATCCGTCATCATGCGCGCGGATTTCCCGATCTGTTTCTCTGGAAGGACAACCGCTATCGCTTTGTTGAAGTCAAATCGGAGAGCGACCAGCTCTCCCCCGCGCAATATGAGTGGGTGACGTTCTTTGAAGCATCCGGCCTTTGCGTCTCTATCGACAATGTCGTCAGGCCGTAAACAAGCGCCGAATATTATTCCGGCTAAGAAAAAACCAGTCACCCTCTCGTGATGTTTTTAAAGACACAACCTACTTATTTAGATCGAAGGCCGCGCATCTTTTCAGCCGATTGACGCACCGCAGACCGGATTGGTAAAACCACGTCCTGTCACGGCAACAATTCTGTAACGAGGTCCTCGCCCATGAGCCGCAAGCGCTTTCTGGTGACCGGCGGCGCCGGCTTCGTCGGCAGTCACCTTGTCGCGGCTCTTCTGGAACAGGATGCCGACGTCACGGTGCTGGACAACCTGTCGCTTGGCCATCGCGCGGCCGTGCTGCCGGGGGCTAAGCTGATCGTGGCCGACCTATCGGACGCCCAGGCCGTCGACGACATTCTGAGCGACGGCCCCTGGGACGCCGTCTTCCATTTCGCGTCTCTGTCCCTCGTGGGGGAGAGCATGAAGCTCCCCTTCAAATATCTGCTCGAGAATGGCGTGAACGGCATGAAGCTGATCGAGGCCTGTGTGCGCCACAAGGTCTCGCGCTTCGTCCTTTCCTCCACCGCCAATCTCTTCGGCACGCCCGAACGCATCCCCATCGACGAGGCCGTCACCATCGAGCCGCATTCGCCCTATGGCGAAAGCAAGTTCATGATCGAACGCGCGCTGCACTGGGCCAATGAAATCTGTGGCCTGCGCAGTGCCTGCCTGCGCTATTTCAATGCTGCCGGCGCCGATGCACGCGGCCGCATCGGGGAGGATCACGACCCGGAGACGCATCTGATCCCGCTCGCAATCGACGCGGTGCTAGGGCGCCGGCCGCCGCTGGCGATCTTCGGCAATGATTACCCGACGCCGGACGGCACCTGCATTCGCGACTATATCCATGTCGAGGATCTGGCCGACGCCCATATCCGCGTGCTGGACCAGCTGACCCACCGCAGCGTGCGCTATAATGTCGGCACCGGGCGCGGCTATTCGGTGACGGAAATCATCGAATCGGTGGGCCGCGTCGCCGGCCGGCCGGTGCCCGCCCATTTGGCCCCGCGACGGCTGGGGGACCCGGCCGTGCTGATCGCCGGCGCCGAGTCTCTGCGCGCCGATACCGGCTGGTCGCCGCGCTACACCGATCTCGACGCGGTGGTGGAAACCGCCTTCCGGTGGCGGGAAGCCCATGCCCAGGGCTACGACGATCGCAAACTGGCTGAGCCCGCGCTGGCCTGAAGAAGGCCGCTCGACCAGGGTTCAACCCGCAGGCTGTCGCAACTCCCTTGCAAGGGCTCGGGTAGCCGTGCCTATTTAGGCACTGAAAATCCTGCGGATGTCACTGCCTACGAGGTCCCCAATTGCGGCGCGCTCTTAACCTCAACTGGGTTCGAAGCTTTGAAGCATCGGCCCGGCTTCTCAGTTTCACCAAGGCCGCGCAGGAACTGGGCCTGACTCAGGCTGGCGTCAGTCAGCATATGCGCATGCTGGAACAGCAGCTGGGCGAGCGCCTTTTCGTCCGCCTGCCGCGTGCCGTGCGGCTGACGGATGCGGGTGAAGCCTATCTGCGCGTCGTCCGCGAAAGCCTGGAAAGGCTGCGGCTGGGCACATCCGATATTTTCGGCTCAGGTAGCGAAGGCGCGGTGCGGCTGCGCGCCGAACCCGGTTTCGTCTCCTACTGGCTGGCACCACGCCTGCGCGGCTTTCTGACGGCCTATCCCGAAATCTCGCTACAGATCTCGCCCATCATAGCCGGGGTCGATACGGACTGGGACGAATTCGATATCGAGATCAGCTTCGACAGCGACCGCATGAGCGGGCTGGATGCCATCGTGCTGATGGATGACCCTGTCTTTCCGGTCTGCGGGCCGCAACTGGCCAGCGCGCTGCGCACGCCCCAGGATTTGGCCAGCCAGCATCTTCTGCATGTGGGCGGTCACCGGCGCGGCTGGTCGGAATGGCTGACACTCGCCAAGGTCACCCCCGATGCCGAGACATCGGTGCTGCAGATCGACTCCATGGAATCCGCCCTCGCTTTCGCCGAACAAGGCATCGGCGTCGCGCTCAGCCACGGGTCTTTCGTCGAGGCTCCGCTGAAACAGGGACGACTGATCCGCCCTTTTCCGGCGCCGCTGGAAACGATCGGCATATTCTATCTCATCACGCCCAGCGCCTTCCCCTTGCGCCGTCAGGCGCGGCTGTTCCGGGACTGGCTGCTGACCGAAGGCACGAAGACCGTCGACGAGGTTTAAAACCCGTCGATCGCCGCCCGCGCGCGCAGATAGACTTGCGCGGAAGCCTGCTGCAAAGCCTGCCCCGGATTGTCCTGACATTGCCGGGCCAGAAGGGTCATGACCGCAGGCGTATTCACCATCTGCGCGGCGATGGCCGGGTGGCCGGCCGCCATGGTCTGGCGATCCATCGCCTGCCATTGCGCCAGAACATCGGTCACCACGCTCGGCGCCTCTATGCCCGGATGAAGGGAAACCAGCGTCATCGCGGCCGCGCAGTTCAGCGCGCTTGCGGCCTGCGCCGGGCCGAGGGCGGGCCAGCCAGTCATCAGGGCCAGACATAAGGTTGCCCCGACCGCCGCCTTCACCCAGTGATGCAAGGTCATCGGTCATCCCTCCCCAGGTCGTTCCTTGCGGATGAGGGGGAAGCATGACAGGCCGATATTGCGGCCAGGTTAAGCACCGGCCGCCATTGTCAGCTCAGGCGTCGCAGCCGGCGATTGTCGCGCGGAACCGGAAAGCCGTCGGCCGCCAGCGAGCGCAGAATGATATGCCGGATGGAGGCACCGGTATCGGCCGAGCGTTGCCGCAGCGCGTCCCGCGTTTCCTCCGGAATCAGAATTTGCACGGGAAATTGCGCAATCCCCCGCTTCGTGCGCCGCGCCCGCCCTGCCGCCATGGCCTGCTGCGACTCTCCCACGGACGGATAGAATTCGACATGTGTTCCGGCATTGCCCGACATCGACAGCTCCCCGGTTGCGATTCACATCTAATGTCGAAACCACCGTGATTTTCTTTCCTAGCCGGGAGCCTTTTCTTGCCCCAGGCCAGCAGAATCACGCCTCGCCCTGATCCTGCGGCATTCTGATGTCGGGGATTTTCGGCGGCATCGGCTTTTGCGCGGCGATGCCTGCCGCGCGCCAGGCTTCCAGCCGCCAGATATACGCCAGCACTTCCGCACAGGCCCGGTAGAGGGCGACGGGAATAGGCTCCTCCGGTTCGACATGGCGATAGACGGCACGCGCCAAAGGCGGCGCTTCGACGATGGGGATGCCGTAGCCGCGCGCCTTGCCGACGATCTCCGCCGCCATCAGGTCCACGCCTTTCGCGACCAGAAAGGGCGCTGCGTCTTGACCCTTGCGGAAACGCAGTGCCACCGCAACATGCGTCGGATTGGTGACGATGACGGAGGCTTCTGGCAGGCGCCGCATTTGCCGCGCCCGCGCAATGCGCCGCTGCGCCGCGCGCTGTCTTTGCCGCACCTGCGGATTGCCCACGGCATCCTTCATCTCCTCCCGCATCTCCGCGTCCGACATGCGGTGGCGGCGGCGGTACAGCCAAAGCTGCAAACCCATATCGGTGGCGGCGATCAGGGCAATGGCCAGGCAAATGCGGGATAATATCCCCAGAATGAGGGCGAAAGCCGGCGCCGCGCTGAAGGGCCGGACATGGCCGAGGCTGAGTAAACTGTCCCGCTCCTGCAGAAGGGAGAGGCCGCCGACAACGCCGATGACGACGAATTTCACGAAGGATTTCACCGTCTCGGTCAGGTGTGAGACGCTGAAGATCTCGCCCAGGCCGCTGAGGGAGAAAAGTTTGCCCAAGTCCGGCGACAGGCTGGAAAGGGAAAAACCCCAGCCGCCGAACAAAAAAGAGGCCAGCAGCGACAGCAGGGCCACCAGCACCAGCACCGGCAGGACCGACTGCATGACAAGGGTCATCTCCGCCCCCGCCGCCGCCGCCGCCGAGGGAGCCGTTCCCGCTGTCATGAGCGCCGTGCGAGCGACCTGTAGGATGATGCCGCCGACCAGGGCAGAGGCATGGAGCGCGATCAGCACGGTGAGGATGGTCGCGGTCGCCTTGGGCAGGTCGGTTGACCGCACCATGTCGCCACGCTCAACAGCCTGACGCAGGCGCCGCTCGGTCGGCGCATGTTTCTTCTCGGCGTCGGGCGCATGGTCAGACATGGGTGATCATGCGGGCCACCATGCGGGCGGCATCGTCCAGCAGCGCCTGGATCGCGCCGTTCATGAACAGAACTGAGGCCGACAGCATGGTCAGCCCGCCGAGGATAAGCAGGGGAAAGCCGATGGTCAGCAGATTGAGCTGCGGGGCGAAGACCGTCATCAGCCCGACCGTCAGATTGATGCAGAGGGCGACTGCCATGACCGGCAAAGCCAGCATGACGCCAGCATTGACGACCACGCCACCGAAGGCCGCCAGATCGCCCCAGCTTTGGGCTGAGAGGGGCGTCAGTCCGCCGCCCTGGAAGGAGTGGGCGACGGCCGCGAAAAGCCAGAGCGGCCCGCCGAGGCTGACATAGCCGACCAGACCCAGCCAGAACATCAAATCGTAGAGAGTCTCGGTATTGCCGGCGGTATCGCGGAATTGCAGGGTAGCGAAACTGAGGCCGATGGAGAGGCCAGCGATTTCGCCGATACTCGCGACCGCCGACACGACAAGCTGCGCTGTCAACCCAATGGCGGCACCGGTGCTGATCTGGGTGACGGTCTGCGCCAGCACGACGGCCGGGATGTCGGGAAACGGCGGCAGATGCGGCAGCCAGAGCGACAGCGCCCAGGCATAGGCCAGCACGAAGACTGCCTTTACCCGTGCCGGGATGAAGCTGGAACTATAGAGCGGCGCCGTCAGGAAAAGACCGGTCAGGCGCAACAAAGGCCAAAGCACGCGACCGGCCCAGGCGAAAATATCTCCGGCGACAAGGTTTGGCGCCATCACACCCATGGCTGCCGCACCAATCCATCCGCATGGGTCAGCCAGGCAATCATCAGCCGCTCGATACCGCCGAGCAGATGGAGACCGAAGACCAGGACAAGCAGAATAACGGCCAGGGTTTTCGGCAGCAGGCTGAGCGCCGTATCCTCCAGTTGCAGACTGGACTGAACCAGCGCGGTCGCAATGGTGACGATCAGAATACACAGGATCACCGGCGCCAGACAGCCAACCGCCGCGGCCAGCGCCTCGCCGAAAAGCCTGACATAGAGCGGCATCAGCCCCCGGCCCCGGCGAAACTATGGGCAAGCGAACCCAGGATCAGCGTCCAGCCGTGGATGGAGACGAACATCAGCAGCTTCAGCGGCAGAGCGATGAGCGTCGGCGAAACCATGATCATGCCCAGCGACATGAGGATGGAGGCGACCGCGAGGTCGATCAGCACGAAGGGGATATAGACCAGAAAACCGATCTGAAACGCCGTCTCCAGCTCCGAGGTCGCGAAGGCCGGCACCAGAACCGCGAAAGGCACATCCTGCGGTGTCTTGTATTCGCCGCCGCTGAGATCGACGAAAAGATGCAGCGGCTGCTTGCGCGTCTGCGCCAGCATGAAGTTTTGCAGCGGCGGCTGGGCGGCCGCGACCGCCTGATGGAAATTGATATTGCCTGCCAGATAGGGGTCGACCGCGACCCGCTGCTCCTCCGCTATGACCCCGCGCATAACGAAAAAGGTCAGCGCCAAAGCCAAAGCCGCAAGCACCATATTCGGCGGCGTCGTTTGCAGGCCCAGCGCCTGGCGGAAGATCGACAGCACAATGATGATGCGGGTGAAGGCCGTTGTCAGCAGCAGCAGGCCGGGCAGAAAGGCCAGCCCCGTGACCAGGATCAGTGTCTGCACATCCAGCGAATAGGTTTCGCCCGCTGGCCCCGGCGTCGCGGTCAGCAGCGGCACGCCCTGCGCGCAAACATGATACGGCATCACGACCAACAGAACCGTGATGACGATGGCGCATGCCCACCGCATCTCAGCCCCGCCTGTCACGTTCTGGGCCGGATTCGACCGGCGCCAGCGGCACGATGCCGGATCGGGTCGCGGCCAATAGAAATTTTCGCCCGTCGACCTGCACCAGAAGCAAGGAGACTTGCAGACCCAGGCGCCGGCTGGCGAGAATCTCAATCGCGGCGTTATCGCAACCCGGCATTCGCTGCTGACGAAACCGGCGCGCAAGCAGGGCAGCGACGACAAGCAAGGCAAGAACGACTGCCATCGGCCAAAGCACCAGCGATGCATTGGCACCTGTGCCCATCGTCAATCCTGCGTCACGAGATTGGCGATATAGGCGGCCGTGAAAGGATTGGGCGGATTGTAGCGGAGATTTTTGTTCAGGATGTTGTTCACAATACTCAGCGTGCCGGTCATCAGCTCCGTCCGGCTTTGCTGGCTTTGCAGGCTTTGCGTCGTTTCATTCAGCAGCCGCGTGATGATGGCTGATTTGATGACCGGCTGCATTTCATCGAAAGCGACGAGCGCCGCCTGGTCATTGGTTGCGAATTTGACGGAGAAGACGACATAGGAGGTTGCAGGCAGACCGGGTTGCGGTGGAATGCTGACGGTGACATCGGCCAGGGACGCGAAAAAGGTCGGCTTGATCACCGGTTTTTCCGGCTTACGAATAGCGGCCTGTGCATTGCCCGCTGCCGGCGGCGCATGAAACAGCCATTGCGTGACGCCTAATGTTCCACCGATCCCGACAAGCAGAGAGACCAGCGCGACGGCGGCCGTAACCAGAATCTTGCGCATCGCTTGCCCGCTCACCAATCCCCTCAGCTTTACCTGAGAGAAGTAAACAAACTGCAACTATCTCCCTATTGCACGGCTTGCAGAATGCTTTGAAACATCATGCGCGTCGCCGATATGACCTGAGCCGCAGCCTGATAGGCCTGTTCATATTGGCTGAGCAGAACCGCTTGCTGATTGATATCGACACCGCCCACCGTTTGCAGATTGGTGGTCGCCGTCGTTACCTGCGCGGACGTGGTGCCCGACAGTGTGGTCGCCTGCTCGGCGGCACTGCCAAGACCCGTGCCGAGGCCAATGAAGGCCTGTTCCATCGTGCCGCTGCTGGTCGCCCCTGCGGCGGTCCACAGCGCCTGCATGCGTGTCGCATTGCTGCCGTCGCCGCTGCCGCCCACCGTCAATGTCATAACATCGCCCGCCGCCGGCGTGCCGGACATCGGCACTTGCCAATAGGTGCCGGCCGTGGCCCCCGTATCGGGATAGGCCAGTGCCAAAGTTGCAGTCGGGTTGCTGCCGCTGAGCGCGCCGCTGGCGATGGTTGTGGACGGATCGGCTGCGGTCGTGACCGTGAAATCCGTGGCACTGGTGAAGGTGATCTGCAGCGGCTGGCCGAAGACCGAAGACGGCACCACAACCGCGCCGGATGCCGGCGCATTCGTCACCGTGCTGCTGCCGGCTGTGATGGTGCCGCCATTGCCGTTGACGATCGACCCGTCCGATCGCAGCGCGCCGGCGGTCGCGACATAGGGGTCCGCCGCCGCGACGGCATCGGGGCTCGACGCTGCCAGCGCAAAGCTCTGCGCCGCTGCGGGCGCGGGGTTGACCGTAAAAGCGTCACCGTCCGCCGGCGCGCCGGAGATCGCAACCGTTAGCCCTGCGAAACTCAGGCTGGCACCTTGCCCCAGGGCATAGGATTGCTGGCTGGCCTGATCCACAGCGCTCCATCCCTTGGCGCTGCTATAGGTCAGCGTGAACGGCCCGCCATCGGTCGGCAGGCTGCTGGCGTCCGTCAAAGCGGCGGTGACGGTCGCCCCACCGCTATTGCCGTCGGCCGGCGTGACGCTGGGCGGCGGCACCGCAAACAGCGCGCCGCCGGCGCCGCCACTTGCCGTCACGCCCTGCGCCTGGCTGGTATTCACCGCGGAGGCGAAGATGGCGGCCAAGGCATTGAGGGATTGCAGAGCGGCCGCGCCCGCCTGCCAGCTGGCAATGTTGCCGCCGATGGCGCCGTCATTCGCCGTGGTCGCCAAAGGCACCGCTGCGGTGCCGACCGTAATGGCGGGCGCCGTGCTGGGCGTGCCCGGCTGCACGGTCAGGCTCTGCGCCCCGGCCTGGTTCAGCAGCATCGTGCCGCCGGTCGCCACCAGAACCTGCCCGTTACTGCCCTGGGGAATGACATTGACCGACAGCAGGGAGGACAGGGAATTCAGCGCCGCCTCCTGCTGGTCCAGCAGGCTAGGGTCATTCGGGCTGGTACCCAGCCCCGTATTGATCACCGCCAATTGCGTCAGCAGGCCATTTGCGGCGGCGACATTGCTTTGCAGCGCGGTCACCGCCCCTGCCTGGCTGCTCGTCATCGCGCTCGCCGCGCTCTGAAAACCGCCGGCGACGGATTGCGCGTCCGACAGCACCGTCTGCCTTTGCGCGGCACTGGTCGGGTTGCCGGCCAGCGCGCTGACGTCCTGAAAGAACTGATTGATCTGCGTCTGCACATCGCCGTTATTCGCCAGCGCACCGGCAAGCGCGGTGAGAGACGATGCGGTGACGGAGGCCGCCTGGCTGGCGCTGGTCGCTGTTCGCAGCTGGGCGGCGGCGAAACCATCGGCCGCGCGCGTCACCTGCGATGCAACACCGCTACCCGAACTCTGGTTAAACAGCGTCGAGAGCGTCAGCGATTCGACCGCATAGCCGGGCGTCGTCTGGTTGGAGACATTCTGCGACACCGTGCCGATGCCCTGCTCGAAGGCCTCGATACCGGTGAGCGCAATGTTCATCGCCGCATTCAGCCCGCTCATGGGCTTATTCTCCCCGTCAGACCGCTATATTCGCGCCGGGCGGTCAAAACTTGTCCGGCTCATCCGCCAAAGCTTGCAAGCTCTGCTGCATGAGCGGCGAATGGGCGATGGCGATGATTTTGGCGGCATAGGCGCTGTCGCTCGCGAAACCGCCATTCTGCAAGGCAAGCGCGAAGCCTTCGACCGAAGCCTGCCCAACCACTTGCGGAAAACGCGACTGGATGAGCCGCGCATAATCCGCCAAGCTCGCATCTGCCGAGGCATAATCGCGAAACCGATCGGTCAACGGCACCAGCACGCCATTGATCATCTCATGCGTCGCGCGGTCGCTGGCCGGCTGACTGTCTGCCGCCTTGATGCCGAAGAGGTTATTGCCAGGGGCGGCAGCGCCCCAGCCGGTTTCCAGCGCCGCCTGAGCCAGCACGCCGACCGGCGGCACGCCGAGCAGGCTGGCCACGGCCTGCACCGCCGGCCAGATGGCTTTCGTGAGGAACCGCGCCTGCCGCGCCTGATCGGCATCGGTCTCCACATCGATCCCACCCTGCGGCAATGCGGTCGCCGAGACGATCGGTGTCGCGTTGCGAATGACAGGCGTGGTCCCTTGGCCGCCAATCTGCCGCAGCGCTGCCTGCTCGATCTGCGCATCGTATTTGCCGAAATCCTTCTGCGCGATCTCCCAGAGGAACATAGTCTGATAGGTCTCGCCGCCGGGGCCGAGCGCGCCGGCATCACCACCGGTGCGGGTCATCTCGGTCATCAGATTGTACCACAGGCTGCCGGCAAGCCTCTCCACCGTCTGCCCCAGTTGCGCGGTCTGCGTTGACGGTACCGGCGCCGTTGCATCGAGACTGCCGATCGTCATCAGAACACCTTCACGGTGCCGGTAATGGCACCCGCCAGTTTCAGCGCCTGGATGATGGCGATCAGATCAGCCGGCGTCGCCCCAACCGCGTTCAAGGCCTGCGCCACCTGGGCCAGCGTCGCGCGCTTGGGTAGATAGACGACCTCCGCCCTCCCTTGCCTTGCCTGCACCACCGTATTCTGCACGCCGACCGTGGTGCCATTGCTGAAAGGCCCTGGCTGGCTCACGGCATTCTGCTGCTGAATGCTGACGGTCAGATTACCGTGGGATACCACGGCCGGCCCCAGCTCCACGCCCGCATTCATGACGATGGTGCCGCTTTGCGCATCGACCGCGATGGTCGGCGCCTCATCGGCCGGCGTGATCGGCAGGCTCAGCAGATCGGCCAGGAATTTGACGGAGGCGCTGCCGCCATTATTGAGATCGACCTCGCCGGGCGAGATGGCGGCCGCCGTGCCATAGCCGAGAAAGTGGTTGATCGTATCCTCGATCTGCTGCGCCATCTGATAGCCCGGCGTATTGACGAGCAGACGCGTCGCGCCGCCTTCCGCGAAACTCGCCGGAATGCCGACCGACATGATGACGCCACCGGGCAGGGAGCCCACCGTCGGCACATTGGTGGATGTGCTGGACCCATTGGAACTCACGGCAAAGCCGCTGACCAGCAGCGGCCCCTGCGCCTGGGCGTAGACCTGGCTATTGCCACCGCGCAGCGGCGTCGGCAGCAGCACGCCACCGGCGAGCGACGCTGCATTACCCACCGCCGAGACAATCGCATCCACATGCTGCCCGGCTGCCGTGAAAGCCGGCACTTCCGCCGTTACCATCACGGATGCCACATCATTCGGCTGCATGACATTCACATTGGTCAATGTGATGCCCATATTGCGCAGCATGTTTAAAATGGTCTGCTGCGTATAAGGAACCTGCGTCGTCTGGTCCCCGGTGCCGGACAGGCCCACCACCAGCCCATAGCCATAGAGCTGGTTCGACGGCGCACCGGCGACCGTCACCAATTGCCCGATCGTCGTGCGCTCGGCCGCGCAGACCGGGCCGCACAGCAGGCCGATCACTGCTGCAATCAGAAGGGCCAGATTTTGTCGAGAACCTGTTGTAATAGCGGCACCTGATGGGAATCGTTGATAGGTCCGTTGCCGACATATTGCACATTCATGCCGGCGACATTGTTGGAACTGATCGTGGCATTGGCCGTGATATCCTGCGGGCTGGCATAGCCGGTTACCACGAGAGCCGTGACGTTTCCGTTTACATTCACATTCGTCCGCCCCTCCAAAGCCAGCGTGCCGTTCGGGTCCACCCGCGTCACCACCGCTTCGATCTGGCCGCTGACGGTATTGGATGCGGCCTCCGTGCCGCTACCGGTATATTTATTCGCTGATGCCGTCGTGATCGTCGGTGAAAAGGGCGTTCCTGCCAGACTGCCGATATTCAATGGCACGCCAAAAAAACTGGTGACGGAATTGCTGACAGTGCCGGCGCGGGACAGCGATGTTGCGTCATTATTGCTGGCCGCCGTTGTCGTCACGATGTCGATGGCGACCAGATCGCCGGGCCGCCAGTCCCGCTTGGGCTCATAGATGGAGCCGGAACTGTTCGGCGGAAAGATGGACCCGTTTTCGGCCAGCGGCCCGCGCGGCACGGCGATGGGGAATTCCGTTTCCGGCACCAGAGACCGCGAACTCGGCGCCTGAGTGGCGCAGCCATCCAAAAGAAGACACAGGACTAGACACAGGCTTTGCGATCCGCAGATCGCCCTTTTGGTCATGCACCCTGGGCCGCCTGCGCCAGGTAATTCATCTGATTGTCGACCGCCGCGATGACCTGCGTGCCAAGCTGATAGGCCCGCTCCGCCGCGATCATATTGACCATGGATTGTACGACATCGACATTGGAGGCTTCCAGGTAATTCTGGTTGATCGAGCCGAGGCCATTGCTTTGCGGCGCGCCCGGCGTGGCCGTTCCGCTGGAGGATGTGCTGGCATAGAGATTATCGCCCAAAGGCTGCAAGCCTTGCGGATTGACGAAACTCGCAATCTGCAATTGCCCGACCTGACTGGCCTGCTGCGAGCCCGGCAGGGTGACCGAGACGGTGCCATCCGTGCCGATGGTCACGCTGGTCGCATTGGCGGCGATGGTGATATTGGGCAGAACCTGATAGCCGCTGGAGGTCACCAACTGCCCGTTTTCGTTGAGCTGAAAACTACCGTCCCGCGTATAGGCGGTCTGCCCGTTTGGCAGCACGACCTGAAAATAGCCCGCACCATTGATCGCGACATTCAGCGGATTGCCCGTGCTGGTCAGCGACCCCTGCGTCAGAATGGTGGCGACCGCCGCCGCCTTCACGCCGGTGCCGAGTTCCAGCCCAGAGGGATAGATGGTGGTGCCGGTGGATTGCGCGCCGGGCTGAATGCCGTTCTGATACAGCAGCGTCTGAAACTGCGCCGATTCCGCTTTGAACCCTGTCGTATTCACGTTGGAAAGATTGTCGGCAATCGTATCCATCATGATCTGGCTGGCCTGCAATCCGGTCGCCATCGTGTCCAATGCGTGGTCCATCGCCCTATCCTTGCGCCAGAACGGTATTGAGTGCGCGGCTATTGTCACTGCTCGTCTTCATCAGATTGGTCTGCATCTGATACGAGCGGCTGACATCGATCAGCTCCACCATGCTTTTGACGGAATCGACATTGCTGCCGTTGAGGTAGCCTTGCGACAGCTTGGCCGCCGGGCTCTGCTGTAATTGCGTCGGATCGGCGGGCAGAAACAGCGATCCGCTCAGCGCCCGCATCGCCCCGGCTGGCGTCGCGGCAAGGGCCAATTGCCCATAGGATGTGGTCTGGCCCGGCTGGCCGACCGGAACGCCGGAAATGGCGCCATCCGACCCAATGGTCAGGCTGGTGAGTTTCGGCAGGCTGATCGGGTTGCCGTCCGCCCCCAGCAAAGGGTTGCCGTCGCCATCAGCCAGCAGCCCTTCTGCCGAAATTTGCAGCGTGCCGTTGCGGGTCAGGGCCGTGCCGGAAGCCGTCTGCACTTCCAGCCAGCCGTCGCCGCCCAGGCCGACCGTTAACGGATTGCCCGTATGGGTCAAAGCACCTGGCCGCAAATCCGGCCCCGGCGACAAAGCCACCACATCCGCGCCCGGCGGCGCATTGGCGCCCGCATAGGGCGCGGCCTGGGCCACGGCCTGCACGGCCTGATAGCCCGCCGTCTGCGTATTGGCCAGATTGGCGGACAAGGCATCCATCTTGGCGGAAATCGCCTGCAGGCTGGCCATGCCGGTGTAATAGCTGTCAGCGCTCATGATCAGATCTGAATCAGCTTGGTGAAGTTCTGCTGCTCGGCCTGCAACTCGGTCGCATTGGCCTGATAGGCCTGCTGGTATTGAATAAGATCGACCAGCGCCGAGGAGGTGGAGACATTGGATTGTTCCAGATTGCCGCTCAGCAAAGTGCCGGCCTGGCCAATGCCCGGCGTATTGATGACGGGATCGCCCGAGGTATTGGTCACGGCGTACAGATTGCCGCTGACATTCTGCAGCCCTTGCGGATTGATGAAATTCGCCAGCGCCAGCGTGCCGATGGATTGGGTCTGGTTATTGCTATAGGTCGCTTCCACCGAACCGTCCGACGCGACCGAGGTGCTGAGATAATTACCGGGCGGATAGCCGTTATTCGTCGTGCCAGCGATGGCGAAGCTTTGCGCGCCGAGCGTGGTGCCGGTGAAATTCACCGCGACCGAGGAACCAGCCGAACCGTTCTGCCAGTCCACGGCGAACGTCGCCGGGCTGCCCGATGACAGCGCACCGCTGGAATTGAAGGTCAGCGTCGTGAGCAGCGACGGCGCGCTGATCACGCTTCCGCTGGCGCTGACCGGTTCGGCATAGACATTCCAGCTTGGCGTGCCGCCCGCCGTCGCCGGTGCTTCCTGCTGGAAATAGAGATTGACGGTATTGGGATTGCCAAGACTGTCATAGGAGACGGCAGAGGTAGTTTCGTTATAGGTGCTGCTATCGCCGGGCACCGGCGTCACCGGGGATGCGAATTGGCTGTCCGCCGCATTCAGACTGACGGTCAGCCCCAGTTTGGAGGTCGCATTGGCGGAAAGCGACCCGGTATTGACCGTCATCGGCTGCAACGTGCTGCTTTGCGTGCCCGTGGTGGCATCGATGGGATAGCCCATGACGGAAGCGCCGGTCGCCGTCACCAGCTGGCCGGCATTGCTGAGCTGAAAGGCGCCGTCGCGTGTATATTGCGTCGCCCCGTTATTATCGATGACGAAGTAACCGCTGCCCTGGATCATGCTGTCGAGGTTATTGCCGGTGGCGATCTGCGTCCCTTGGATGAGATTGGTATCGATGCCGGCGGATTGTGCGCCAATGCCGGGCACGCCGCTCTCGCCCACCGGAAAAACATCCGAGAACAAGGCCAATTGGCTCTTGAACCCCGTTGTATTGGCATTGGCGAGATTATTGGAAACGGCGTCCAGTCCGGTCTGGGCTGCCGTCAGCCCCGAAAAGGCGGTGTCCAGACTCATGACGCATTGCCCCCGAGAACGGATTGGATTGAGGAAATGGGAATGGGTGCCGATTGGCCCTGCACATCGACGCTTTGGGTCGAGCCGGAGGCGCTGACGCCGTTTACCGTATAGACCGTATAGGGTGTAACCGAGACCGCCGTGCCGTCGGCACCGGCGGCGGACACCTGATAGGTATAGGATTGGCCGGCAGAGCCGCCGCCCCAGGCGAAGCTTTGCTGCCCGGCCGGCAAGGCACCGAGGCTTTTGGTTCCGGCGACCGTGCCATTCGCACCGATGATCGTCACCGTCACGTTTTGCGCCGCATCGGCCAGGGAAAAAGCGCCGGTGGCATTGCCCGAAGCGTCCGGCAGCAACGCATCGCCCGCGACCGTCACCTGCTTGCCGACCAGCGTGGATGCTACCGCCAGTTGCGAGGCCGCCTGTCCCGATTGAATGGCACTGACCGTGCTGTTGAGCTGATTGATGCCGGTGACCGTCGAAATCTGCGCGAATTCGGAGGCGAGCTGCGTCGGGTCGGCCGGCGATGTCGGTGACTGGTATTTCAATTGCGCCATCAACAATTGCAGGAAATCCGCCTGGTTCATGGTCGCGGCGGAGCCCGAGGAAGCCGCCCCCGTCGCAGCCGTGGTGGAAGCGGCGGCCGCCGTCGCCGCTGTCGCGTTGGAAATAGCCAGATTGGTCATCAACTCACCTGGAATGCGCTGATCATCTGTTGATCGACACGGGTCGCCTGCTGCGGCACCGCGACGGAGGCGGAATAGCTGTTGGACGCATTGATGAGATCGACCATCTGCCCGACCTGCGAGACATTGGAGCCGGTGACATAGCCCTGGGCATCGGCATAGGGACTGGATGGGTCATAGGTCTGCACCGGCGGCGCGTTGCTCAGCACGGTGCCGACAATATTGACACCAAGCGACGCAACCTGCCCCGCCGGATCGGCGTCGTCGCCGGGTTCGGTATCGCTGGCATCGACCGGTCCCGCCTGAAAGACCACTTCATGCGCGCGATAAGGCGCATCGCCCGGTGCGGCGATGGAATTGGCATTGGCGAGATTGGACGCGATGGTGCTCAGACGGGCATTCTGCGCATTCATGGCACTGCCGGTAATGGCAAAAACATCCGCCATCTTACAGGCCGCTCGGGTTGGGGCGCAGCGCCGTGATCAGGTCGGATGTCGACTGGCGCAGGAAGATCGACACCGACTGCATGCGTTCCGCCGTCTGCGCAGATTCCAGCCGCTCGCTGTCCAGAGAAACGTCATTCCCGTCCAGACCGACGGTCGCAGCCTCGCGATAGAGCGGCATGTCGGTATTATTCCCGTCCTGATCGGAGCTTCCCGGACTCAGCGCGGCGGCGATGGTGTCGCTGAAGGCAATATCCCTTGCCTTGAAGCCCGGCGTATCCGCATTGGCGATGTTATTGGCGAGCAGATCGCTACGCTGCTGCGCGGCATCCAGAACAGCACCATAATATTGCGTGAATGCGACCGGCATAATGCCTCCTAGCGCCCTGGCCGTCTTGCTCTTCATTCAGAATTTATGAATTACGGTGAATACAAAATATCTATTAATAATCTTTTAAAAAATTGATGCGGCAATTCATCGCATTGCATTTTTCTAGTCAGAATTACGGTGCGACACAATCGCAATAACGCATCGAATTTTTATGAATTATCATTGGAAACGATTTGTTTATCTTTTTGGCTCTATGACAGCAATCGACTGATAACAGTCCGCTTTTCCGCTGCTACGTGGTTCTGGTCATCATGACGTGTCATGATTTGTCATGACAGATTCCGTCCCGGACGCCCGTCCCGCTTTGCTGAACAGGTGATACATATGCTGGTGAATGGGGTGCCGTCCGTCTCGGCGATTATAGGGCTGGCGTCTACCGACCCGACAGCGCCGCAATCTGGAACAGGCACCGGCTCTTTCCTGCCCTTGGTTGACCAGGCATTGCAATCGGTCAGCGCGAACCAGAATGAGGCAGCGCAGGCCGAATCCGGCTTCGCGACCGGTGCCAACGGCGCCACGCTCGGCAAGGCCCTGGTTGCCAGCGACCGCGCACAGATCGGGTGGAATGCCACCGTCGCTGTCCGCAATGAGGTCGTGGCGGCCTATCAATCTGTCATGAGCATGCAATTCTGATGCGTGACTGGCGAAAGATCGTCGAGAGAATGCGCGGCTTCGCCGGGCGGCTGCCGATGATGGTGTGGCTCGGCGCGGTGGCCGTTGCCCTTGCGCTGGCCTGCGTCCTGTATCTTGAAACCAGCGCCCCGCCTTTCGTCGCGCTCTATGACGGATTGTCGCCCGCCGATGGCGGCAAAATCATCGCGGCCCTGCAGAAACTCGGCATACCCTATCAATTGCAGGCCGCCGGCAATGTCATTCTGGTGCCGCAGCCCCTGCTGGCCTCGGCCCGCTTGCAACTCGGCGCCCAGCAATTGCCGGCCAGCGGTGCCGCCAATGCCTGGGACAAGCTGGAATCCGCGCCGATGACGGCGACCGACGGCGCGCAGGCGGCCATGGCAACGCAGGCGCTGCAAACCGCACTGCAGCAATCGATCGAAAGCCTCAGCGGCGTCAGAAGCGCCCAGGTCTTCATTGCCCAGCCCAAGGACACGCCCTTCCTGGCGGACCAGCCGAAGCCCAGCGCCTCCGTTATCATCGAGGCCGATATGGCCGACGCCCAGGCCGTCGCACCCGCCATTCCGCCGCTCATCGCCGGCGCCGTGCCGGGCCTTGACGTCGGGCAGATCACGGTCTCAACCACCACAGGCCTGCGCCTCTATCCGGCCAGCGCCAACCCGTCCGACAAGCTGACCCAATTCGCCACCATCGGCCAGATCGAGGCTTTGGCCTCGGCCCAGGTGTCTCGCCTGCTCGGCCCCGTTCTGGGCCACGATCATTTCCGCGTCGCCGTCTCGGCCGATGTCGATTTCACCAGGATGACCACGCATCAGGTTCTGTATGGCCCCGATCAGATGATCGACCGCACGGAAAAAACCCAGACGACACAGACAGGTGCCAGCGCCGGCACCAGCGCCTTCGGCATCCCCGGCGCATTGTCCAACGAACCGCCGGCGGCGACAACGGCCGCGACCGCGCCACCACCGACGCCCGGTGCCGCAGGGTCCGCCCCCGCACCGGCCACGGACGCCACACCAGCATCCACAGCCCCTGCGCCACTGCCCTTGCCGCAGAAGACAAGCAATGGCGCGAACGAGACCTATCTGACGGACCGGCGGGAGAGCGACGTCACGCCGCCGGATTGGTTCGTCAAGGGCCTGGCCGTCTCCGTCGTCATCGACAAGGCCGGTCTCGGCAGCACGGATCGTGCGGCGATCCAGGCGGCTTTGGCCGGGGCGTTTTCCTATCCCCATGTCGCTGTGACCGTCCTGGCCTTGCCTTTCACACAGGCCCGCGCGGCCGGCCCGCCGCTGATGCTGCAAGAGGCGATCGGCCCGCTGTCTCATGCCGTGCTGGAAGTGCTGGGCGCGATCGCCCTGCTGTTCGGGCTTGCTTTGCCCATGGGACGGCGCATCGGCACGCTGGCGCTGATCCGCCGGCCGCTGACGCTGACCGCCATGTCGGCCGACCTTGCCGCAGCCGCAGCCGCGCCGCCGACGCCAGCTTTGCCGCGCCGGGTTGAATATACGTCGCTGCGGGAAGAGGCCGCCCGCAACGTTCCCGCCGTCGCGCGCCTGCTGCAAACATGGGTGGCCGAGAATGAGTGAGACCGCCATCCTCACCACCACGCTCAGCGGCGCGGAACGCGCGGCCCTGGTGCTGCGCGAATTGGGCGAGCCTTTGGCCGTCGATATCCTGCGCCATATGGACGAGACAACGATCACCAAGATCTCCCAGGTGATGACGTCTCTGCCCAAGGTCAATTTCGACCTGCGCGACCAGATCATCACAACCTTCGTGCAGGATTTCGGCATCGCCGATATCGGAGAAGATGGATTCCGCTTTCTGACCACCGTTCTGACCTCAGCCCTGGGAGAGACCCAGGCCCGCACGATTCTGGAGCAATTGTCCCGCGCGGATTCCGAATCGCCCTTTCAGAAGATCGATGCGCAGACCCTGGCCATGCAAATGGGCAGCGAGCGGCCGCAAACCCTGGCGCTGCTGCTGGCCCATATTCCGCATGATACCGGCGCCGCCATGCTCTCCTATCTCCCCGAGCAATTGGCGACCGACGCACTATACCGCTATACGCTGCTGGACGCCGTCTCGCCCGGTGCCATCAATGAACTTCGCGACATGCTGGGCGAAATCATCGCCAACCATGCCGGCGGTCTGGGCCGGCAGCTGGCCAATCTCGGCGGCCCCAGGCAGGCGGCAGATATTCTGAACCTGCTCCAGAACGGCCTGTCCGAACGGATGATGGCGGCCCTGTTTGAAAAAGATACCGAAACCGCCGAGAAAATCCGCGAAAACCTGTTCACCTTCCTGGATCTGGTCAAGCTCAGCGACCGTGCCATTCAGATCCTGCTGCGCGAGGTGCCCAGCGAGCGGCTGGTGATTGCGCTGCGGCCCGTTGATGAGACCCTGCGCGCGAAATTCTTCGGCAATATGTCCAGCCGCATGGTGGATCTTCTGAAGGAGGAACTGACCAATGGGCCGCCGCTGCGCCGGTCTGACGCCATGGCCGCGCAATCGGAAATCGTCACCATCGCGCTAAAGCTCGCCAATGACGGCCGCATCGTCATCAATGCGTCGGAGGATCTGATCTGATGACGATGGTGCACCAGGCCATGCCTGTCGCTGCCGGCCAGGCTGCCGCCGGCCAGGCTGCCAGGGCTCAGCCGGAAACCATCCGGCCCGCGCTCTGGGACAGCGCCTTGTCACAGGCCGTCATGCGCAAGATCGGCGTCCTGGACAAGCATGGCCCGGCAGCGGCTTCGTTCGCCTTGGCCGACCAGACGGCGGCTGAATCCACCATTGATAATGCAACTAACATCACCTCCGTTCTTGCGGCCATGTCGCCGGTCTCCGCTAACACAGGACCGGATGAGCCCCTTGCGCAGAAGGACCGGACAGCGAATGCCCCAGACACCCACCCGTCCGCGGTGATGGCCGCCGTGCCGGCACAGGTCGCGGATTCTGTAGGCGCATCCTCCACAACGGCCGTAGCAGCCAAGATGACGACGGCGACGGCGGCAACGACAAAAGCGGCCGATCTGCCGAGCGTCGCAAAACCGGCGGCTCACGCGACGGCATCCGCTGACAAAGCCGCCAGTGCTGACACCGACACCGACCCGGCACCGCCTCAGCCAAGCTTGGCTGGCGCCCCACGGGCCGAGGCAGCGATATCCACCAAGCTCACAGGCAATCCAAACCCGCCCCAGCCCCATATGCCGGCCAGCAACACGCCGCTGCGTTTGGCACGGACTGACGATAGCCCGGGCGATACCGCGCCCCCCGCCGCAGCGGCGGTCACATCCAGTCCGTCCCTTGTCGTGGCGTCTGCTGTGCCCTTGGCCCATGACCTTCATACTGTCCCGGCCAAGGCACCGATCCCGTCGGGTTCCGACACCAGCTTCCTGCCCGCAAGCGCCTTGCCTGCCGCTGTCGTCACCGTCGCCCGCTCCGGCCATGCCAGCGCCGTGCTGCGGCTTGACCCGCCGGGCCTGGGCAGCCTGTCCATCCATGTCACCCATGCAAGTGACGCCACCGTCAACCTCGTCTTCCTGCCGAGTAACGCGCAGACGGCACAGATTTTGACCGACAGCATGGATCATCTGAGACAGGCCATGGCCGGTGCCGGCCTGTCTTTGGGACAAGCGCAGATCGACCACGGTTCGGCGCAGAGCCAGGCCCAGGACCAAGGGCAGAAAGGCGCCGACCGCGCAGCCGGTCCGGCGACCGAAAAGATCGCGCCAGCCTCGCCTGCGGCGAACGGAGCCCGCGCCATTGCCTGATCAGCCAAATCGGGAAAGCCAAGACGGCATGCCGTCACGCCCGGAACCGGAGGGCGGTGAGCGGGTGGAGCTGGAGCAGCTGCAACCTTTGGCGTCCAACACGCCAGCCATTCCCAGCCCGCCGCTGGTCGAGAAACTGCCGATCGTGCTGACGGTGGAACTGGGCCGTACCACCCTTTCCGTGAAAGAGCTGAAGACCCTGCGCAAAGGCCAGATCATCAGTCTGGATAAGGTCATCGGGGAAACGCTGGGCATTTTCGCCAATGGCCAGCGTCTCGCTGCCGGCGAGGTCGTTGCCGTGGCGCAGGACCATTATGGCGTGCGCGTCCTGTCGCTGGTCGAAGAGGCGGATCAGCCGAATGGCACACCGTTATGAAAGCAGCCAGCGTCGCGCTCGGCGGCTGGCTTGCTTTCGCCCAACTGGCGGGCCCGGCGGTTGTGTTGATGCTGGCGCTTGGCATCGTCACCGGCCTGCTACAGACGGCGACGCAGCTGCGCGACTCCGCGCTGCCCTTCATCGTCAAAATCATCGGCCTCGCCTGCCTGGCCACAATCGGCGGCGGCTTCATGATGACGGGCCTGGACAGTTACGCGTCCCGCCTGCTCAACGCCATTCCCGGCATCATCCATGAATGAGGCAGCGCTTGCGCGCGCGCCGCGGCGCATCACCCTCTCCGATCTGTCCGGCCCGATCGTCATTCTGCTGATCCTGGCCATGCTGGTGGTGCCGTTGCCGCCCGTCGCCATCTCCTTCCTCTTCGCGCTGAATATCTCGACCGGCCTCGTCATTCTGGCCGCCAGCCTCTACATCGCCTCGCCCGCCGATTTTTCGGCCTTCCCCTCGGTCCTGCTGGCGACGACGCTGATGCGGCTGGCCCTGAATGTCGCGACCGCCCGCGCCATCCTGCTGCATGGCGCCAGCGGGCCGGACGCCGCCGGGCGCGTGATCGAAGCCTTCGGGCAATTCGTGGTGGGCGGCAATTACGTCGTCGGCGGCATCGTCTTTTTCATCCTCATCATCATCAATTTCGTCGTCGTCACGCGCGGCGCCAGCCGTGTCGCGGAGGTCAGCGCGCGCTTCATGCTGGACAGCCTGCCGGGGCGGCAGCTCGCCATCGATGCCGAGATCAATGCCGGCATGCTGACGCCGCAGGCGGCGGAAAAGCGGCGTGAGCATTTGCGGCGGGAGGCCGATTTCTTCGGCGCCATGGACGGCGCCTCGAAATTCGTGCGCGGCGATGTGGTGGCCGCCATGATCATCCTGGCCGTGAACATGGTCGGTGGATTGATCATCGGCACCTTGCAGGCTGGCCTGCCTTTGGCCGATGCCGCCCGCACCTATACGCTGCTGACGGTGGGAGACGGCCTGGCCGCGCAGATTCCGTCCCTGACGATATCCATCGCGGCCGGCCTGGTCGTGACCCGCGTCGCTTCCAGCGAGGATCTGGGACAGCAGATCCGCAGCCAGATCAGCCGCTATCCGCAGGCGCTGGCCATTGCCGGCGCGGTCATGGCGACAATCGGCCTGGTGCCCGGCATGGCGCATCTGCCCTTTCTGCTCATCGCCCTCGCACTCGCGGTCATCGTCTGGCGCCTGCTGCGGGCGGAAAGCACACAGCAGACACCGCCAGCGGTCGCCGCCGGCATTGCGGGCGAGCCCCGCATCGATACGATCGGCGACGTCACCGGGGTCGATCCCGTGGGCATGGGCATCGGCTACGCGCTGACCCCTATGGTCGCGGCCGGCGAAGGCAAGCTGCTGCACCGCCTGACGGCCGTACGGCAGCGCTATGGGCGGAAGATGGGCTTCCTCATCCCGGCGGTTCATATCCGCGACAGCAGCGAACTGACACCGCATGGCTATCGCTTCACGCTGCGCGGTGCCGCCGTCGGCCATGGCGAGGCCTGGCCCGGGCAGTGGCTGGCCATCGAAGGGCCGATGGTGACGGAACGGATGACGGCCGGGCGACCGATCCGCGACCCCGCCTTCGGCCAGGCCGCCATTTGGATCGCCCAGACCGCCATCCCGGAAGCCGAGGAGCGCGGCTATACCGTGGTCGATGCGCCGAGCGCGATTGCGACCCATTTCGCGGAAGTGCTGAAACGCCATGGCGCCGAACTGCTGGGACGCGCGCAGGTGGAGACGCTGATCGCACGCCTGGCCGAAACGGCGCCGCGTCTGGCGGAAGACCTGCGCACCAATCTGCCCATCGGCCTCATCCGCCAGGTGCTGCAAGCTCTGCTGAGCGAGGACGTCTCCATCCGCGATTTCGAGCGCATCGCGGAAGCCCTGGTTGATGCATCCACCACTACCGGAAAGGACAGCGAAGTTCTGCTGGCCGCCGTACGCCGGCATCTCGGCCGCTATCTGGTGACGCCCTTCCTGGGCCCGGACCTGACGCTGCGGGTGGCGGTGCTACAGCCGCCGCTGGAAGACCTTGTCGGCCGCAGCCTGCGCGCGGCGCGGGAGGCCGGGATCGGCCCCGAGGTCGAGACCGATACGGCCGTGCATCTGCGCGATGCCGCGCGCCACGCGGCTGCGGCGCTGACCGAACGGGGCCGCAAGCCCGTCATCGTCATTCAGGGCGCCTTGCGCCGCGCCGTCGCCAAAACCATCGGCTCCATCATTCCGGTTCTGGCGCTGGATGAAATCCCCGAGACCTTGGCCTTGCAGGTGGTCTTCACGGCCACGCCGGGGGGCAGCGATGGCTGAGACCGCAACGCCCGTTCCACCGAGGCGGCACTGCAGGCGCTGTACGGCCATTGGATCAAGCGCACGGCCCTGCTGCTGAAGGCACGCATGCCCTGGGCGGATCTAGATGAGCTTCTGCAACTGGGCGCCATCGGCATGCTGGAAGCTGTGCAGCGCTTCGATACGACGCGCTCCATCGATTTTCAGGCTTTTGCCGCGCGGCGCATTCGCGGCGCGATGATCGACGGGCTGCGCCGGGACGGTGCCCTGCAACGCGGCGCCGTGCATCTGGAAACCGAGGCGATCGACGCCGCCACCTATCGCAATGGGCAGACACCGGCAGACCCGTTTCTGCTGCTGACCCAATCCGAAGACAAGACGCACCTTGCGGACGCCCTGCGCCACCTGCCGCCGCTCGAATACCGGGTTCTGGCGCTGCATTATTTCGAGGAGACGAATAATCGCGAGATCGCCGCCATTCTCGGCATCAGCGAAGGCTATGCGTCACGCATCCGCAAGCGTGCTCTGGCATTTCTGGCAGCACGTCTCACCGCTCTGACACAGGGAGCACCCGCACAATGACCGTCCTGCTCGGCCTGCTGATTTCGGTCGGTCTCATCCTGGGCAGCGTCATCATGGATGGCGACAACCCGGCCGAACTGATCGGCGTTTCCGCCGCCATGATCGTGATCGGCGGCACCTTCGGCGCGGTCGTCACGCAATTCGGCGTCAGCCGCGCGCTGGTGGCGGTCAAGGCCGTTCTGGCTCTGCTGAAACCGGCGAAGACCGATATCCAGGCCTTCATCGGCGCGATTGCCGATTGGTCCAATCTGGCCCGGTCGCAAGGGTCGCTGGCGCTGGAAACCGTGCTCGGCAAAACCCCCGACCCGCTGCAGCAGAAAGGGTTGCAGATGATCATCGACAATACCACGCAGGAGGATCTGCGCTCCATCTTCAAAATCCTGTCCGACAACGACTTCCGAAAAGACATGATGGCGTCGGAGTTTTTTGAGGCAGCCGGCGGCTATGCGCCCACCATCGGCGTGCTGGGCGCGGTGCTGGGGCTGATCCATGTCATGACGCGGCTGGATCACCCGGATCAATTGGGCAGCGGCATCGCAACCGCCTTCGTCGCGACCGTCTATGGCGTCGGCTTCGCCAATATGGTGTTCCTGCCGCTCGGCGCCCGTCTGGCTGCCTTTGCGGAAAGCCGCAGGCGGGAACGGCAGATCGTCATCCAGGGCTTCATGCTGCTGGCCGAAGGCAAGTCCGGCACGCTGATCCGCCAGAATCTACAAAGCTTCGTGCCGGAACCCGCGCCCAAAGCCGGCCGCAAGGGCAGCGCCGATGACAGCACGCTCGGCGCCGCGGCGGGGCAGGCAGCATGAGCAGCGGCGGGCATGACGAAGAGGGCAGCAAAAAGGCCGCCAATCACGAACGCTGGGTGATCAGCTACGCCGATTTCATGACGCTGTTGTTTGCGCTGTTCGTCGTGCTCTTCGCGGCATCCTCGCGCAATCGCGCCAGGATGGAGGAGGAGGTGCGAGGGCTGGTGGCGGCTTTCCACGGCGTCAGTCCGACGGCCAGCAAGCTGCTGGGCGCGACCCAGGGCGTGATGACCCATCAGCCGTCGCCCATACCCAAACCGACCGAGACGCCGGCGCCGCGCAGCCCGCATCAGCCGCAGCCCGCGCGGGAAGCGGCCCCTGTCAAACTGCCTGTGCCACCTCAGCCGCGCCGGGCGCAGTTGTCGCCGCAGCCGGCGGAACCCGCGCCCTTGGCACGCCTGCTGCCCAATAGCCCGTCCCATGCGGTTTTGAGCGAAGCCGTCTCGCACCAATTGGCCGAGGAATCCCCTCGCCCTCGAACGCGTCAAAGTGGCGTTGGAGACGGTGCTGAGCCCACTGACCAGTGGCCATCAGGTGTCGATCCATGCCTCGCCGCTGACGCTGACCATCAATCTGGATGCGGCCGTACTGTTCGATTCAGGCCAGGCGGACCTGCTGCCGACAGCCCGCACGCTGCTGGCCCATGTCGCCGCCAGCCTGAAGGCTCTGCCACCGCCCTTCACCATCGAATTGCAGGGCTATACCGACAATGTGCCTATCACCACGGCGCAGTTCCGCTCCAACTGGTCGCTGTCGGCCGAACGCGCCGTCAGCGTCGTGCAGCTTTTCGTCGATGGCGGATTGGACGGCAACCGGCTGACCGCGCAGGGCTTCGGCGAGTTCGAGCCGATTGCCGATAATGCGACCGATAGCGGGCGCGCCAAAAACCGCCGCGTCGTCATCGTCATCCGCGCGCCGGATGTGCAGTCACCTCCAGGACCATAGGCGGGAGAAATATCATCATGAGCAAAGCCATCACTGCTGGGGGCAAAAGTGTCGCAGGCACAGGTTTCCGGCGCAACCTGGTTGTGCTGGCGCTCGCCATTCTCTGGGCCGCCGCGCATCAGCCGGACCGGTTGGATATGCCAGACCTTTTGATATGGGTTCTGACCATTCTGACGGTCGCTTTGCTGATCCGGGCCGGTTTGGCGATCGTCGAACCGGCGTTCACGCTCGCCGTCACGCTAGCCTGGCGGCATCCGTCCACGCCCACGCCGCCCAAGGACAGCGCATGAGTTTCATCATCCGGTCAGCGGTGCCACCACCCGACCCTGTGGCCGCATCGCCGGAGGATTGTGCGGCGGAGGAGGAATACCGCATCGCGGAGCGTGTGGCGGAGGGTATCGCGCGGCTGCGCGCCACCGCTGAGGCCGAAGGCCGCGTTCAGGGCGCGGCGGAGGCGCGTGCGGCCATCGCGCCGATCCTGGCGCGACAGGAGCAGGACAGGGAATCAGCACTCACCGCCCTGCGGCAGGTGACGGATCAATTGACGGCGCCGCTCGCCCGCCTGGAAGACGACTTGGCGAAACTGGTGACCGAACTCGCTTTGTCCCTGACCCAGCATATTCTGGGCGTCGCCGTCCGCATGAATATCGACAGTATCACAGCGCTGGTCACAACGCTTCTGGCCGAAGCGGTGGCGGAGCGTCGCGCCGGCCAGACCGTCATACTGCATCTGCACCCCGAGGATCACAGGGCGCTGGCGGCCCAATTCTCAGCGCCGGGCCTTGAAATTCTGGTGCAGGACACGATTCTGCGCGGTGGTGCCCTGGTCGAATTGCGCGGCACAGACGGCGACCCGATCGACCGGCTGGAATGGGACGCGCGGCTTGATACGCGGCTGGCCGCGCTGCGCGCGGCCATGATGCCTGCGGACCAGACGGCATGATCACCATCGCCGCCATCCGACGGTCTGTTGAAGACGCAAGCCGGGAGGCACTTAGCCGCGATCCAGTCCGCCGCATCGGCCGCGTTCTCCGCTCACAAGGCGATATCCTCCATGCCAGCGGCATCAAGGCGCCCATCGGATCGCGCTGCCTGATCGACCTGGGAAAGGGCGAGCAAAGGGAGGCCGAAGTCATCGGCTTCGATGCCGGGTCGCTGCTGCTCATGCCGGAACAGGGGCCGCGTGGCATTCCGCGCGGCGCGCGGGTTTTTGTCGTCAGCCACGCGCCCTCGCCCCTTGTCGGCGATGCCTTGCTGGGGCGCGTCATCGACGCGCGCGGCCGCCCACTGGACGGGAGGCCGCCGCCCGACGTCCGCCACCCCTGGCCGCTGCTGGGCCAATCCGTCAACCCCATGACGCGTCTGCGCATCGACACGGCTTTCGATACCGGCATCCGCGCCGTCAATGCGCTGGCCACACTCGGGCGGGGAATGCGGATGGGGCTTTTCGCCGGCAGCGGCGTCGGCAAGACCACGCTGCTGGGGATGCTGGCACAATATGCCAGCGCCGATGTCGTTGTCCTTGGGCTGATCGGCGAACGCGGCCGGGAAATACGGGAATTCGTCGAGGATCATCTGGGGCCGGCCCGCGCCCGCAGCGTGGTGGTGGCCGCCGCCGCCGATGACACCGCACTCGGCCGGCTGCACGGCGCCTATCGCGCCGCCGCCATTGCCGAATATTGGCGTGCCCAGGGCAAGCATGTGCTGCTGATGGTCGATTCCCTCACTCGCCTCGCCATGGCCTTGCGGGAAATCGGGCTGTCGGTGGGAGAGCCGCCGGCAACCAAGGGCTATCCGCCCTCGGTCTTCGCCGCCATCGCCGCTTTCGTCGAGCGCGCCGGCAATGGCAGCACAGGCCAGGGGTCCATCACCGCGCTTTACACCGTGCTGGTGGAAGGCGACGACCATGTGGGAGACCCGGTGGCCGATGCCGCGCGCTCGGTGCTGGACGGGCATATTCTGCTGTCGCGCAGCCTGTCGGACGCCGCGCTTTATCCGTCGATCGACATTTGCGCCTCCCTGTCCCGGCCTATGCCTGGGCTGGTCGATGCTGTGCATCTGCGACTAGCGGCGCGGTTCCGGACGCTCTGGGCGCGGCGGCAAGACAAGCAGGATATTATCGACCTCGGCGCCTATGCGCCCGGCCGAGACCTCGTTCTGGACGAGGCCCTGCGCCGGGAGGCGGCGATGACCGCGCTCATCCGGCAGGACGCGGGTGAAAGCGCTGGTCTGGCAGAGAGTCGCGCCCTCCTGGAAGCTGTTTTCGCGGAGGGCGCGGCATGAAGGCGCCGACGATCACGATCCTGCAACGTCTGGCCGACATTCAGTCCCTGGCGATTGCTGAGGAGATCGCGCGGCAGAACCGGATCATCGGTCAAGCGTCACAGCAACGCCAGTTGCTGGCAGCCTATCGCGAAACCCTGTCGCGCGGCTGGCGCAGCGGGCAGCCGGTGGAAGCCGGAACGGCACGGCGGGCGGTCGATTTCATCGTCGCCAGCGTCGCCGCCGACCGCCAGATCGACGAGATGGAGCAGCAGGCCCAGCAGGCGATGGCGGCGGCCCGCATGGCGGCGCTGGCTTTGCAGCAGCGCCAGGACAGGCTGGATGACGCGCGCCAGCGCGACATCCGGGCGGCAGATCGGGCCGCGGACATCCGGCGCGAACGCGCGCAGCCGCTGGTCCACAACAGGCGGCCGGCGTGAGGCCCGTCATGGTTCAGGAAAAATTCAGCACCGTCGGACGAAAAGAGACAGCAAACGAGAGATGCCGCGCGATGCAGGCCGCGCGGCGCAGGAGGCCAGTCCCATGAGCGCGTCGCTTTACACCCATTTCCTGGCCAATATCACGCAGCAGGAAGCGACGGTGAACACGCTGGAGCAGCAGATCGCCAGCGGCTATGCCGTGCAGAGTGCCGCACAAAACCCCGGGGCTTTCGCGACGGCGACGATCACCAATAACCAGATAACCGCGCTGACGACGCAAAACGCGACCCAAGCCAATATCCAGACCAAGCTCGGCACCGTCAGCGACAGCTACACCGCCGTCTCGACCCTCTACGATACGGTGCAGTCGGTCATCGAACAGGCCTTAAGCGGCAGCAGCAATGCGCAGGACATGCAGGCCTTGTCGCAGCAGGTCTCTGCCGCCGGACAGCAATTGCTGGGCCTCGCCAATGGTACAGCGCCGGACGGCACCTATCTGTTCGGCGGGTCACGCAATATGCTGGTGCCGTTTCAGACCAATGCCGATGGCACAACGGTCTATCTCGGGGACGGCGGCCAGGGGCAGGCGGCGATTTCGCCGGATACCACGGCCAGCACGCTGGCCAGCGGCACGGTCTTTACCAATGCGCTGGCCGGCAACGGCTACAGCGTCATTTCCGCCGACGCGAACAATTCCGGCAGCGGCACGCTGCTGGCCACCGGCATCGTGCAGTCGGCCGCTGCCGCCAGCTTCCAATCCGGCACCACGCCCATCACGCTCAGCTTCGCCGAGGGCGATAGCGGCCTGACCTACACGGCAAGCCAGGGTGACACGGTGCTCGCGACCGGCAGCGCCACATCGGGCACCACATTGCAACTGGCCGGGCAGAGTTTCCAGATCAACGGCACGCCGGATGCGGGCGACAGTTTCACCATCGCGCCCAGCCGTCCGCAGACGGCCTTTGCCCTGCTGCAAAGCATTGCAAGCGCTTTGAGCGCGACCGGCAGTTCCTCGGCCGACCGCGCGCAGACGACGCAGGCGCTGAACGGCGCGCTGTCGACCCTCGCGCAATATCAGCAGACTCTGCTGACAGCCCAGGCGCAAAATGGCGTGACCTTGCAAGCCATCGCCAGTGCCGGCACCAGCAACAGCAATCAATCGACGCAATTGCAGCTGACGGTGCAGAATGCCGTCGGTGTCGATATGCCCAGCGCGCTGACCCAGCTGAACGAGACCATCACCGCCGTCGCCGCCGCCGGAAAATCCTTCGCCGCCGTGCAGAACCTCAGCCTGTTTCAGTATCTGTGAGGCCGGGCGCATGTCGGACGCCATTTTCATTGCCGGCTATTATCGCAGCGGCACGTCGGCGCTTTCCGGCATGCTGCAGAAATTGGGCGTCACCATCCATAACGACGCCGACCCGAATGAGCATAACCCACGCGGCTTCTATGAAATTCCCGAGCTGATCGAGTTCGACGTCGATCTGTTCAATCGCCTCGGCATGCAATGGGCCGATCTGCGCAGCCTGCCACCCGACTGGCATGAACGGGCCGATATGCCCGGGTTTCTGTCCCGGCTGGGCGAAATCATCCGCCGGCGCTTCGCGCAGGAACCGCTCTGGGCAATCAAGCATCCGCATCTCTGCCGGCTTTTGCCGCTGTATGAGCGGGCGGCGCGGGAAGCGGGCCACCGTCCGCATGCGCTTCATATCAGCCGCGACCCCTGGACCGTCGCCGCCAGTCAGCACAAAAAGAACGGCCTGTCGCGCTCTCACGCTTTGCTGCTGTGGGCAAGTTACAGCATCGCAGCGGAACGGCAGACGCGCGGCCTGAAACGCAGTTGGCTGACTTATGCACAGCTGCTGAAAGCCCCTCTCGATCAGGTCAGGAAGATCGAGGACGATCTGGGGCTGGCTTTGATCGATCGGCGCCCGCAAGGTCGTCGCGAGGCGATCGCGACCCTCACGCTGCAGCTTGATCGCAGCAAGCCGGTGGATCAGGACCGGATGCTGACGCCGCTGCATCGGCTTGTGGATGGCATGTGGCAGGCCTTGCAGGACGAGGATGCGACAGACACGACCTGGGACGGTTTCGCGCAATCCTGCGCCGAAATGGTCGATTTCGTCGTCGAACTGGCCGAGAGCAAAGGGCCGGTTCTGCCCTGGGTCAGCCATCAGCCCGCGCCCTTGGCCAAGACGGCCGAGGGTTCGGCGGCGGGGCTGCGCCCGGCCGAGCGGCTGGACGCGGGCGCCCGCGCCAGGCTGGCAGCGCTGGCCGCCGAAAGCGGCGCGCTGCCGCGTCTTTGCGTCATCATCGTGGCGCCTACGGCGCGTGCGCATGCCATCGCCGAAAGCCTGCAATCGCTGCGTCAGCAATGGCACGCGCCCACGGCGATTAGGCTGCTCACCAGCGAGGATAGCGACCTGCCCGATCTCGTCACGACGCGGGTGGCCGCCGAGGCCGGTGCGATCACCGCCGCGCTCTGTGCCATGGCGAATGCTCTGGCAGAGAGCGCCGACTATGTCGCCGTTCTCAATGCTGGCGACATCATCTCGCCCGATGCCTGTCTGCGCTTCGCCCTGGAGGCGCAGCGCACGGCGGCCGATATGCTCTATTGCGACGAAATCGTGCCGCGCGATACCGGCCCCTGGATCAGGCACAAGCCGGCCTGGGAACCCACGCGCCTGCGCCAGTCGCCCTTCATCGGCGACTGGGTCTGGTATGGCACAGAGGCCCTGGCGCGTATCGGCGGTTTCGATCCAGCCTTTGCCGGGGCTGAGGAATTCGACCTCCATTTGCGACTGAGCGAGGCCGGCGCCACGGTTGTGCGTCTGCCGGAGGCGCTGTTCACCCGCAGTGCGCTCAGCCGGCGCGACAATATCCCCTCCACGCTTTTCATGGCGCGGGCCGAAGGCGCCATCGCCGCCAGCCTGGCGCGCTCGGGACTGGACGGGGCGGTGGTGGCGCGGCCTTTTCCGGGCCTGTATCGCCATCACCGCAAGGTCGCCGATCCCGGCACATCCACCATCCTGCTCTGCGATCAGGCCGAGGTCGCCGCCATCGACCATTGGCTGCGCGCCATGTTGATGACCACGGTGCTGACCGGGCCGATCATCCTGGCGGGCGCCGACCTGCCATTCGCGACCGCGACCTTTTTTCAGCAGATCGCCGATAAGGCCGAAGCCCTGGAACACAAGGTTCTGGCCGTGGCGCCCGCCCCTGGGCTGACCACCGGCGATGCGCTGCGTCACGCCCTGGCTTTAGTACTGACGGCGCATGTCGCCATCATCGACGCCCGCGCTCAGGCCCAGGCGCCCGAATGGCGGGAAGGCTTGCGCAGCCGGCTGGCCGATCCGCGCGTCGGGCTTGTCGGCGCCCGCACGCTGGCCCCCCTGCTGGCGGACCGCACGCGCTTTACCGTGCAAGGGCCGATCATCATCGGCGCCGATAGCCGCATGGGGGCGGGCCACCTGTCGGATGACCCAGGCCCGGGCGGCTGGCTGGCCGTGGACCAGGAGGCGAGCGCCCTGGCCCCGCCGGCTTTGCTGGCCAGACGGCACGTGCTGGCCGGTTGCGACATCCCCAGCCTTTCTGGCGACGCGCTGTGGATCGATCTCGGCGCGCAGATCCGGGCCGCCGGCCATGCGCTGGTCTGGACGCCCGATGTCTCCTTCATCATCGCCGGGCAGACCATCCGCGCCGATTACGAGGGCCAGTTCCGCCTGGGCAGCCCGGTCGCCCGCAGCTTGCCCTGGGAGGATCCCTTCCATCATCCGGCTTTGTCGCTGCATGGCGATCTGCTGGCACCGGAACAGCGGCCGGGCCTTGTCCGCGCAACGCCAGCCGACAGAAGCAGCCTGCTGCTCAGCGGCCCTCCGGTAGCCGGCCAACCGGTCTTCAACGCCGCCCGCGCCTTGCGGGGTGCCGGTCTCATCGCAGCCTCCTGGACAGCGGATATCGTCATGCCCGGCGAACTCGGCCGCCGCGCGCCCAGTCTGTGGCTGCGCATCAATCCGGAGGATGGCGCTATTCCGCATGCGCCGGCTTTTGACGCCATCTTCACCCGCGCGCCGCACCCTGACAGCAAGCCGGTGCTGACGGCGGCCGACAGGCTTTACGCGACCTCGTCCGGCTTGCAGGCACAGCTGCGCAAACTGCTGCCGCCCAGCCGGCCCGTGACGCTATGGCAACCAGCTCTGTCTCGCCCGATCTGGCAGGACCTGGCCATCGGCAGCGGCATCAACAGCCGCCCGCGCATTCTGTGGATCGACGAAGGCATCGGGCCGCCCTGGCTCATCGACCTTATCAACGAGACGCAAAAAGATGCCCTCTGGATCGTCATCGAGCGGCCTGGCGGCATCTATACCGGCGGCGTCACCCGCCTGCGCGCGCCCGACAGCGAGGAAGCCTGGGCTGCCGAACTCGGCGCGCTCGCGCCGCATCTGCTCGTCCGGCCGGTGGACCAGGACCAGGACGCGGCAGCCGATTGCTATGTCACCCTGATGGCCGCCGCTGCCGGCTGCCGGCTGCTGCTGGATGACCGGCTGGACCACCCGGACAGCCTGCCGGCGCAACGCCTGCCCAACCGGCTGGCCGCCTGGCAGCGCGCCATCCGCACGGCCCTCGAGGATTTTCCGCAGACATTGACCCAGGGCAAGGAAACGCGGGCAGCCGCGCTATCTCTGCCGGCCATGGAGGAGACCACGCCACCCTGGGCGGTGTTTCCGGCCTCTGCCCTGCGAGCGCCACGGGCCGCGGAATGAGACAGGCGGCCGCAAGCCTCGTGCTGTTTTGTCTAGCGGCATCCGGCAGCGCCCTGGCCAATGCGTCGCGTCACGAAGATCCCAGTGCCGTCACCAGCGCCGTGCGGCAGGCCGCGGCACAGACGGCACCCGCCCAGGCGGCCATCACCCTCGGCCCGGTTGCCGCCGCGCAGTATATGCCGGCCTGCACGGTGCCACTCAGCGTCACCATCAGCGGCATGGAACCCTATCAGCAGGCGGCGGTGCATTGCGCGGCACCGATCTGGACGCTGTATGTCAGCGTCACCGTCGACAGCCGCATGGCGATCGTGGTCGCCGCCCAGCCCATTGCCGGCGGCAGCGCGATTACGCCCGATGATGTCACGCTCCAGGACGAACCTTTATCGCTCTATGCCGGCCGGCAGGTCTATCGCCATATCCAGGACGTAACCGGCGCCATTGCCGTGCTGTCTTTGCCGCGCGGCGCTATCCTGACCAGCACCACCGTGCAGCAGCCCGTCGTGGTGCAGGCCGGCCAGACCATTGCCGTCGATGTGCGGAGCGGCGCTGTCGACGTGACGCTGGAAGCCCGCGCCGAGCAATCGGGGCGCATCGGCGACAGCATCATGGTCGCCAATCCAACCACCGGAAAACGGTTCCAGGCGACGGTCACGCCGAATGGCGCCGTCGTCCAATTGGGATCTTAGGGAAAACATTGGTCGGTCCTGCCGAATAGAGGGCACGGCAACCCGAACCCAAGGAGCGTAAGATGTCCGCCGTCGGCTCGATCCTGACCAACCAGGGCGCCTTGAATGCCCTGAACTCGATTACCGCCACCAACAATCTCAACAATTCGCTGGAACAGCAGCTCTCCAGCGGCTTGTCGATCAATTCGCCCGCGGACAATCCGGCAGGCTATATCACGGCGCAGGGCTTTACCTCCCAGTTGAACGGGCTGACCCAGGCCGTTTCCAATGCCAATCAGGGCGTCAGCCTGCTACAAACGGCGGAAGGCGCCTTGCAGCAGCAGATCGGCGTCGTGCAGCAGCTCAATTCCATTGCCGTGCAGGCCGCCAACGGCACGCAGAGCGCGTCGGAATCCCAATCGTTGCAGAATGTGGTGACGCAATTGACCGGGCAGGTCACCACCATTGCGTCCCAGACGCAGTTCAACAATATCAGCTTGTTGGACGGCACCTTCAGCGGCGTTCAGTTTCAGGTCGGCGCCAACGAGGGCCAGACGCTGAGCCTGAGCATCGGCAATACCAGCGCCAATACCATCGGCCTCAACCAGTCCTCGGCTTCGGCCGCCATTTTCGGCGCCGGCAAGACGACGGGCGTGCTGACGACCTTCGCCGCCGCCAATGCTGCGACGGCGGGCGCCTTCGCGGCCGGCAATGTCAGCTATACCGGCAATAACGGCTATACCGGCACCATCACGGCCGCCGCCAATAGTTCCGCCGCCGCGCTGGCCACCAAGATCAACAATCTTGCCAGCAAGACGGGCGTGACCGCCCAGGCGACCAATAGCGTGACCTTGAAAGCGACCGCCGGCACGAACGGTTTTGCTTTCAAAATTCAGGGCAGCGGCAGCGCGCAGACGATCAACGCGACGACGGTGTCGGCGCTGGCGGCGCAGATCAATGGCCAGACCGGGACGACGGGCATTTCCGCCACTGTCTCGACCAATGGCGCCTCGATCTCGCTCACTCAGGCGAATGGCAAGAATATCGTCATTACCGGCGTCACCTCGGGCAGCCTCAGCGCCTCGGCCCAAGGCACAAGCGCCACGCATAATGTCCTCAAATCCACAGCAGGTTCGGCCAGCGGCGTCATTCAGGGCCAGGTCGAAGTGCAATCCAGCGCTGCCTTCAGCGTCACCAACGGCAACGCCATCGGGTTGAGCGGGGGATCGAAATTGACATCCCTTGCCGATATCAATGTCACGACGACGGCTGGCGCCGATACCGCCATCAATGTCGTGAAATTCGCGCTTCAGGGCCTGAACAACCAGGGCGGCGTGCTGGGCGCGGCGCAGCAAAGGCTGACAGCGAGCATCAATAATCTCAATACCAGTAGCCAGAACGTCACCAGCGCGCTTGGCGTCGTGCAGGATGCGAATATCCCGCAGGTCAGCAACCAGCTGACACAGGCGCAGATTCAGGCGCAGGCCGGCGTGGCGGCGCTGAAAAGCTCCACCACCCTGCAGCAATCCTATCTGTCTCTGCTACCGTAACGACCTGATGCGACTGGGATTGACACCTCCCAGTCGCATCTCCCGCAAGCCCCAAAGGTGAGGCGATGGCCACAGTCAGCTCCCTGAGCTCCGCCGCGATACAAAGCCAAATATCGCTCTATCAGGCGCGGTTGCAGGCGCCCATCACGCAGCTCAAAAGCCAGATCACCACCGAAACGGCGCAGGTCTCGGCCTGGGGCGCGATCCAGGGAACAATCTCATCCCTGTCGAAAGCGCTCGGCGGCATCAGCGATGTCAGCACGCTGTCGTCCCGCGCTGCCACCTCCACCAGTTCGGCCACGGCGACCGTCACGGCCGGCAATGCGGCGGCCATCGGCACCTACACCCTGGCGAATGTTCACAAGGCAACGGCCGAGACGATTTATACCGGGCTGAAAAGCAGCGCCTCGGCCTCTATCGGCGGCAGCGCCGGGTCGCTGACCTTCGTGCAGAACGGCATCACCGCAAGCATTGCCCTGGGCTCCGGCAGCCTGACCTTGAACGGGGTCGCCGCCGCCATCAACAAGGCCGGTGACGGCGTGACGGCCAGCGTCGTTACATCAACGGCCGGCGCGCGGCTGGTGCTGCAAAGCAGCGCCACCGGCACCGCCCAAGCCTTTTCCGTCAGCGGCACAGGCGCGCTGGCGGCCTTCGACTACAATCCCGCAGGCAATAGCAGCGCCGCGACCGGGGAATGGACCGTGGCGCAGGCCGCGACGAATGCCACCTTCACGCTGAACGGCGTGCCGGTCTCCAATGCCGATAATAGCCTGACCGATATCATTCAGGGGCTGACCATCAACCTGACCGGATCGGGCAGCACCACGCTGTCCGTCAGCAGTTCCACAACAGGCCTGACCACGGCGCTGTCATCGGTCGCGACATCGCTGAATGCGGCGATTTCCAGCATCGCCAGCCAGATCAAATACGTGGCGGCGACCGGCAGCGGATCGGCGGCCACCGCCGCAACCGCCGGCCCACTGCTTGGCAATTTCACCGCCACCAATCTTTCCAACCAATTGCTGACCGCCATTTCCGGGGCGGCCGCCTCCGGCATCAGCGCCAATGCCATGGGATTGACCGTCAGCAGTTCCGGCGCTGTCTCCTTTGACAGCAGCACCTTCAGCGCCAGCTACGCGAAAAACCCGGCGGCCGTACAGAAACTCGTGGCGCAAATCTATGGTGCGCTGAAAAACATCACCACCGGCGCGATCGGCGACAGCAGTGCCACGAGCGGCGGCAGCGGCGCCATCGGCGCGCAGACGACATCCCTGAATGCGCAGGTCACTTCCATCAATGCTGAGATCGCGCAGATCACGAAATCAAATACCGCGCAGCTGGAAAACCTCATCAACGAATATACGCTCGCGGAAACCAAAGCCTCTTCCGCATCGGTCACGCAGGCCTATCTGAGCATCTTCCTCGGCGCCTCCACCGGGTCAGGCAGTGAGTGACATGATCACCGACACCGCCAACCGCTATCGGGAAAGCCTGTTCGACAGCGGCGCCAGCATCGACTGGCTGCGGCCGGGCTGGCGTGCGCTGCGTCTTTACGCCCGCAAGGCCAAAGAGGCGATTGAGGCAGGCGATAGGCTGGCTAAGGCGGATATGCTGTCGCGCGCGGATCAGCTTCTGACCGTCATGACCGGCATTCTCAACACGGATGATGGCAGCCCGCTTGGACAATCGCTGGCCCGCATCTACAGCGCCTTGCGTCTGGCACTGCTCGACGCCAATATCGAGAACAGTCTTGAGCCGCTGGATGATTTCGATCGCGCCTTGCGTGTTCTCGACAGTGAATTCTTAAGAACTTCTCAATTATTAGTCTCATGACCATGACCAGCGGTATTCGCCCTTTTTCGAACGACGCTTCCGCCGGTGACGTTTCCGGCCTTGGGGGCTCTGCCGCCCATGGTCAAACGCCCACCGGTGCCACAACCGGCCAGGCTAAGGCCGAGAATGAAGCGGTGACACTGACGCAAAGTGCGAAAACCTCGGCCCAGCTTCTGGCCCATGCGCGACAGGCACCAGGCGTCGATGCGTCTGTCGTCGCCAGACTGCAATCGGCCGTGCAGGACGATTCCTTTCAGGTTTCCCCGGACCAGCTGGCAAATGCCATCGCCGCTGCCCATGTGCAACTGAAGCCCTGACCGAAAGACCGGATATGGCAAAAGGGTTCGCCGATCTCGACGGCTTTGACCATGCCTTGCAGGCTGCGGAAGCCACATTGCATGGCGTAACCCAGACCCTTGCCGCCTTGCAGGATCTGCTGCTGACCGCACAACCGCCGGCCATTGCCGATAGCGCGCATCAGCTTGACCATGCGCTGATTGCCGCAGGCCCCGCGCTGGACCGGCTGAAAGCCTATTTTCCAGCTTTCGCCACCCGGAACTTTTCGGAACTCGCGACCCTGCTGCATGGTCGCGGTGCGTCTGACCTCGGCCGGCGGGTGGAGACCCTCGCCGCAGCGCTGCGTGCCGTCGTGACGCGCAGCCTGTCCGGGCAAAAGCAAGCAGAAGGTCTGGCGCGATCCCTGGCCGTTTCCCTCAAGCAATTGCACGCTACCGGCGCCTTCAGCCTGGAGGGACTTCTGGCGCAGGCTTAAGCCATATCCTCCACGCTGCCGGTCAGATCGATGACCTTCAGCCCATAACGCCCATTGCCCGTTGTCACGATCTCCCCTTGCCCCAGCGGCCTGCCGCTGATCGACAAGGCCAGCGGCGCCTCGATCGGCTGGTCAAGCCTGATCAACGCGCCCACCTTCAAATCGCTGAGGGCGCCGACGGTCATCACCGTCTTCCCTAACGCGACTGTCAGATCGACACGCACAAGATCGACCACCGACCGCATCGCCTGACGCGGGTCGCCCACAACCTTATGGGCAGGGCGCGGTTCCATCGGCTTTTCCAGCGGGCGCTGCGCCCGCGACAGAAACAGATCGCTCGGCCCGGCAATCGGGCGGCAGCAGACCGCGCCGTCAGCCTGTCCGTAATCGGCATGGAACAAATCAAGCCCCGTGGAGGATGCAACCGCGTAAGGCAGCAGTGTCAGGGGCAAGATCTGGCCGATGGCCAATCGCCGCACGGTGCCAAGCGGCAGCGGCAGGCGGGCAATATCGAAAGCGATATCGACCAGGGTCGTGGCCGTCAGATGCGCCATGGTCGCGGTCCAGCGATGATCGACCAGGGCTGATCCGATCAGCCAGGTCTGGGAATTGATCCTGATTTCGAAAGGTTCCAACGCGGCATAGGGAATGATGACGCGCATGGAGCCGATGCCGAGCGACGTCTCGAAAATGCCAGTCGTCGATATCATCCAATCCTTCTTATCGGCGATGGCCAGCATATTCACGGCCGTTTCATACTGGACGATCTTCCAATTCAGCGGCGTGAAGCTGGCCAGCACGTCGGTGATACCGTCCAGCGTCAGCTCGATCATCTGCTTGCCGATCCTGATTTCCATCGCCGACAGGTCGTGCCGCGTGACGAAATCGGATGTCGTGGCACCGAACATGGCGTCGACCACCGTGCCGATCAGCTCGCCTTCGGCGGCGATGATGATGCGTCCATGCAAAGGTGCCAGATCGGCAATGCCGGCCAGCATGACATCGGGCAAAGCCGACAGAGCCGCTTCATGGCTGATAACGGCATTGACGCAGCTGAGCAGCTGTACCGGGGAGCGCATGCGCTGCGAGAGCGAGAAGGCAATCTTGCGCATGATGGGATCGGACAGGCCTTCCATGACCGTCGAGCGTAGCTGGGCCGTCAAGGCGGAGGCGAGAAGATCCACGGGTTCAGACTCAGCCGCGCCGTTCAGAAGACCCATGGATTTATCCGCCGGAAGATTTTGCCATCCGTTTACGGCCTGATGCTATCGGCAGAAATTTACTGTAATGTTAACGCATCTTTTCAGTCAAAATTAACTGCGCGCTTTCCATAGAAGGACGGACGGCAGACAGCAGCGGCGCAAGGCCAGACAGCGATGGCAAGTATTTTGATACTGGATGATCAGGCCGCCATCGTGATGACCCTGGCACAGATTCTATCGAAGGCGGGACATGACGTCACCACCGGCAGCAATGGCCGGGAAGGGATGACCGAATTGAGCAATGGACTGAAGCCATCGCTGATCCTGACCGACCTCAATATGCCTGAGATGGACGGCATCGCATTCATCCGCGAAGCCCGCAAGACGCCCGTTCACAAATTCACCCCCATCATCGTGCTCAGCGGCGAATCCGACGGCCGCAAACGGGACGAGGCGCGCGCCGCCGGCGCTTCCGGCTGGCTGACGAAACCGCCGCAGCCCAATCAGCTGCTCTATGTCGTCAAGCAATTTCTACCGTCAAAATAAGGTGACTTGAACGCCGGCATGGCACGCGGGCGAGCAGCACAAGGAAAAAATTAGGGAATGGCGCCTACACTCCATCGGCCAAGAGGATAAAACGCCATCGACACGCTGCACCTGCCCGCCAATCTTGACCTGACCGCCGTGGCGTCGCTGCACCGGCAATTGCTGGCCGCACGTGGGCATGATTTGCAGGTCGATGCGACAAGACTGACGCGCATCGGCGGTCTGGGGCTGCAGCTTTTGCTCGCAGCACAATCAGCCTGGAAAGCGGATGGTCGCCGCTTTGGGGTCGAAAATCTGTCGCAGGAGGCTGAGGCCGGATTGTCCCTGCTGGGCCTTCCTGCCGATGCTTTCTTGGATGACGAAGGATAAGGCCTGATGGCTTTGACTGTTCTGACGGTCGATGATTCCCGCACCATGCGGGATATGCTGAAACATTCGCTGATTGCCGCCGGCTTTCGCGTTCTTCAGGCGGAAGACGGCATCGACGGATTGGATGTTCTGAAACGCGAGACGGCGGATGTCATCGTGACCGACGTCAATATGCCCCGTCTGGACGGGTTCGGCTTTATCGAAGCGCTGCGGCGGGATGCCGAAAAGCGCATGACGCCGATCCTGGTGCTGACCACCGAAGCTGACCCTGACAAGAAAAGCCGTGCCAAGGCGGCCGGCGCCACCGGCTGGATCATCAAGCCCTTCGATCCGGCCAAGCTTGTCGATGCCATCCGCCGCGTCTCCGCCTGAGGTCTGATCATGACAGCGGACCCTATGGCGGAAATCAGAGAGGTCTTCTTTCAGGAATGTGAAGATCAGATCTCCGAACTTGAAATGGGCCTGCTGCGCATGGAGATCGGCCAAGGCGATGCCGAGACCGTCAATGCCGTCTTTCGCGCCGTTCATTCCATCAAGGGCGGGGCCGGCATTTTCGCGCTCGATACGCTGGTGCGTTTCGCGCATGGTTTCGAAACCTGCCTTGATCGGGTGCGGAGCGGCCGGCTCGCCATCGATCCTGCGGGCATGGCCCTGCTGCTGCGATCCGCCGATGCGCTGACCGATCTTGTCCGCGCGGCACGCAACGGCGAAGGGGCACAGGACGCCCGCGCGCAGGCCTTGGCGACCGAGCTTGAACGGCTGGCCGCCAAGGGCGATGCCAAACCACCCTCCGCTCCAACCCTGCCCAGAGCCGCGCCGGCAAGCAGCCCGCTCCGCACCTGGATCATCCGCTTCACGCCCAAGGCCGCTCTCTACGCGCATGCCAATGAAACAGCGCTGCTGCTGCGGGAATTGTCGCGTCTCGGCACGGCCGAGGTCGAGATCGACAGCAGCGCCCTGCCTGACCTGACGGAGATGGACCCGGAAGACGCCTATCTGTCCTGGACCGTGACGCTGGCGACGCATCACGATGCCGCAACCCTGCGCGCGGTCTTCGATTTCGTGGAAGACGATTGTGATCTCGATATCTTCGAGCGTCCCGATTTCGCCTTTCAGGACTGGGACAATACGGCGGCCGCCGAATCCGCACCGCAACCGATGCCAGCTGCTGCGATTGAAACCTTGCCCCCGCATCCGGTCGAGGCGATGGCAGCCCAGGCGGAAAGCGCCGGCACGGTCGGTGCCACCATCCGGGTCGATCTGGATCGCGTCGACCGGATGATCGATCTGGTCGGCGAACTCGTCATCACCGAAGCCATGGTCAGCCAGCGCGTGCTGGAAGCGGGGCTTGCCCGCACCTCGGCCATCGCCATGGCCCTGGAGGAGCTGGAGGCTCTGACGCGTGAAATTCAAGACAGCGTCATGGCCATTCGCGCCCAGCCGGTGCGCGCCGTCTTTCAGCGCATACCGCGTCTGGTCCGCGAATTGGCAGCCCAAACCGGCAAGCAGGTGCGGCTGGTCACCGAAGGCGAAGGCACCGAGGTCGATAAGACCGTCATTGAGCGCATTGCCGATCCGCTGACGCATATGATCCGCAATGCCATCGACCATGGGTTGGAATCGCCCGAAGCGCGGATTGCCGCCGGCAAGCCAGCCGAGGGACTGGTCCGTCTGGTGGCGCTGCATCGGTCGGGCCGCATCATCATCGAAGTCTCCGACAATGGCGCCGGCATCAATCGTGCCCGCGTGCGCCAGAAAGCGATCGACCATGGACTGATCAACACTGATGCGCCACTGACCGACGACGAGATCGACAATCTGATCTTCCTGCCTGGTTTTTCCACCGCCAGCGCGGTGTCGGATATTTCTGGCCGTGGCGTGGGCATGGATGTGGTGCGCCGCGCCGTCCAGGCCATGGGCGGCCGCATTTCCATCGCCTCGAAGCCCGGTCAGGGCTCCACCTTCACGCTCAGCCTGCCGCTGACGCTGGCGGTGCTGGACGGCATGGTGGTGAAGACCGCTGACCAGACGCTGATCGTGCCGCTGGCCTCGGTGCTGGAAACGCTGCGGCCCGATGGCGCGGATATCCATCCGCTGGACAATCGCACCGCCGTGCTGGCCCTGCGCGGCGGCTATGTGCCCATCATCGATATCGCCGATGTGCTGGAATTCGGCAGCCGCATCGGCCAGCCGGAGCAGGGCGTCGCCCTGCTGGTGGAAAGCGAGGGCGGCGGCCGGGCCATTCTTCTGGTCGATGAAATCCAGGGTCAGCGGCAGGTCGTTATCAAAAGCATCGAGGCGAATTATCGCGCGGTCTACGGCATCGCCGCTGCCACCGTGATGGGGGACGGCCATGTCGCGCTGATCCTGGATGTCGACACCATCGTCTCCGCGACCCGGGAGTCCAGCCGGCTGGAGGCCCCGCGCAGCTTGTCCCAAGTCTTCTGACCATGCGACCCGGTCAGGCCATCATCGCCGCCGACAATCCGATGCGGAAATTGATCGCCTTTCGCGTCGGCCGGCAGGAATTCAGCGTCGACGTGACCGCGGTGCGGGAGATCAGGGGCTGGACATCGGCCACCATGCTGCCGAAGGCGCCGCGCTATATCCGTGGCGTCATCAACCTACGGGGCGCCGTTCTGCCCATCGTTGATTTCGCCCTTCGTCTCGGCCTGCCAGCGTCCGAGCCGACGGCGCGCAACGTCATCATCGTCGTGCAGGTCGGTCCGAAGCAGATCGGAATTTTGGTCGATGCCGTCTCGGACATCATCACACTGGCACAGAGCCGCATCCAGCCGCCGCCGGATATCGCATCCGAAACGGTCAGCGATTTCGTGCGCGGCCTCATCGCGCTCGATGGGCGCATGATCAGCCTGATAGCGCTTGACCTCGTTCTGCCACCGGACAGCGCGGTGGCCGCCTGATGGAAAGCCAAGACCTTGTGCAGAACGCCGAATTTCCGTTCAAACCCGCCGATTTTCGCACCATCGCGCGGCTGTTGCAGGCCGAAGCCGGCATCGCGCTTGGCGATAACAAAGCCAATCTCGTCTATTCCCGCCTCGCCAAACGCCTGCGCGCTTTAAAACTGCGCACGTTCCGGGATTATTGCACGCTGCTTGAAGGCCCGCAGGGTGCCGCCGAGCTTGGCGAAATGATTGCCGCGCTGACCACCAACGTGACGCGCTTCTTTCGTGAGCCGCATCATTTCGATCATCTGAGAACCCAGCTGATGCCGGCGCTGATCACCGCCGCGCGCAAGGGCCAGCGAATCCGCTTCTGGTCTTCCGCCTGTTCCAGCGGGCAGGAAGCCTATTCCATCGCCATGACCGTGCTCTCCGTCATGCCGGACGCAGCACGCCATGACGTGAAGATCATCGCGACCGATATCGACCCGAAGATGATCGCCTGCGCGGAAGCTGGTCTCTACGCGGAAGCCGCTATGGACTCCGTGCCGGCCCTCCTGCGATCCCGCTGGTTCGTCATCGGCGATAACGGGCAGCATCAGGTGGGCGACGACCTGCGCGCAATTTTATCCTTCCGGCGCCTCAACCTCATCGGCAGTTGGCCCTTAGCCGGACAGTTCCAAGCCATCTTCTGCCGCAACGTGGTGATCTATTTCGACCAGGAGACCCAGGCCCGGCTGTGGGAGCGGATGGTGCCGGCGCTGGCTGCTGAGGGCGCGCTCTATATCGGCCATTCCGAACGCATAACCGGCCCAGCCGCCTCCGCTTTACGGCATGACGGCATCACGACCTATCGCCTGACCGCTTATGCGTCCGCGCCGGCATGACCATCCGTGTCCTCATCGTCGATGACTCACCCACCATGCGCGGCGTCATCGCGGCAAGGCTGCGTGCCGATACGGCCATCACGGTGATCGGTCATGCTGCCGGCCCGCTGGAGGCGCGGCAGGCCATCAAGACACTCAATCCCGATGTGGTGACGCTCGATATCGAAATGCCGGGCATGGATGGGCTGGAATTTTTGGACAAAATCATGCGGCTGCGGCCGACGCCCGTGGTCATGATCTCGTCCCTCACCCAGCGCGGTGCCGATGCCACGCTCCGGGCGCTCGAAATCGGCGCCTTCGACTGCATCGCCAAGCCCAGCCCGGCAGCGCCTGATGGTTTCGACAGGCTGACCGAGGTGGTGAAGGCGGCCGCCGCCTTCCGCCCGCGTCCGCGCACGCTGGCCCCCGCTCCGCAGCCGGATGCCGCGGATTTCCAGCCGGATGGGCGCATCGTCGCCATCGGCGCCTCCACCGGCGGGGTAGAGGCCCTCATCGCCGTATTGTCGCGCTTTCCGGCCAATTGCCCGCCCACCATCGTTACGCAGCATATGCCGCCAAGTTTCACGCGCAGCTTCGCGCAGAGGCTGAACCGGCTTTGCGCCCCAACCGTGGCCGAGGCCGCCGATGGCGCGCGCCTGCTGCCCGGCACCATTCATCTGGCGCCCGGTGACCATCACCTGACGCTCAGCCAGTCTGGGCCCCTGCGTTGCCGTCTCAATACCGGCCCCAAGGTCAATGGCCATCGCCCCTCGGCCGATGTCATGTTCGCTTCCGTCCTGCGCGCAGTCGGTCAGGCCGCCATCGGCGTCATCCTGACCGGCATGGGCCGGGACGGCGCAGAGGAACTGCTCGCCCTGCGGCAGGCGGGTTGCGAGACCATCGGTCAGGATGAAGCCACCAGCATCGTCTATGGCATGCCCCGCGTGGCTTTCGAACTCGGCGCCATCAGCCGGCAGCTGCCCTTGGCGCAGATCGGCGACCACATTATCCGCATGGCGAACAGCCAGCGCCACCCGGCGCGGACGGCATGACCGGCGCTTCACGCATCCATGTCGTTCAGGGCGAGCAGCATGTCAGCAACCATCCGGATGCCATGCTCACCACCATTCTCGGCTCCTGCATCGCCGCCTGCCTGTGGGATCCCGTCAGCGGCTATGGCGGCATGAACCATTTTCTTCTTCCCGGTGTGGACAGCCGCCCGCCGGATGCGCGCGACGCAGGCCCATCGGCCCGCTACGGCGCCCATGCCATGGAACTGCTGGTTAATGCGCTGCTGGCGGCCGGCGCCCGGCGGCAGAACCTGCGCGCCAAGCTGTTCGGCGGCGCTCGCATGATTCAGGGCCTGACCGATATCGGCCATCTCAATGCCGATTTCGCCGAGACCTTCCTGCGGACGGAAGGCATCACCTTCGATGGCGGCAGCCTGCGCGGTCAGTTCGGCCGGCGTGTGCAGTTCTGGCCGGCCAGCGGCAAGGCAAGGCAGGTGCTCCTGCAAGGTGATAGCCGGCCAATGTTCGAGGACGAGCGCCGTGCCGCGACCCTGCCGCCGGATCGCCGCGCCGGCGCCGTCGCATTGTTTTAGCGAAAGCCAGACCGTGGACAGACCAACGCAGCTTGTGCCGATTTTGGACGCCATCGCCGGAGAATTGCGCGAACTTGGCCTGACCATCGACCGCCTTCAGACCATGCTCAGCCCCGCTTTGTTCGATATCGCGGCCGACCGGGACACGGTGCGCGACGCGCAGATGCTGGATCTGATGTCCCAGCGCCTCAGCGAAATCTCGTGCTTTATGGTCTCGCTCAATCTCGTCATCCCTGCCGGCTATGCCGTTAACCCTTCCGCTGCCTTGCAGGCGGTAAAGCTGGCGCAGCTAGCCCATCGGCTGCGCGGCGAGGCAGACGCAGGCAGCGACTATGCGTCAGGGGATGTCGATCTTTTCTGAGACCGCATGGAGGAGACGAAGCGATGTCAAAACACGCTCAGGACGCAGCGGCACGGCAAAGCGAGCGCGCCGACCAGCTTCTGTCGGTTCGCCTGGGCGATCAGGAATTTGCTCTGAACATCATGGATATCAGGGAAATCCGTGGCTGGATCGCCTCAACCCCACTCCCCCATGCGCCCGACTATATCAGGGGTATGATCAATCTGCGCGGACAGGCCCTGGCCATCGTCGATCTGGCGCGACGTCTGGGCCTGCCGGCCAGCGTACCGACACCGGCCTCCGTCGTCGTGGTGGTGGAATGGGAGGAGAAGACCTTGGGCCTCCTGGTCGATGCCGTGTCCGACATCATCACCGTCACCGACGCCATGCGCCAGCCGACACCGGATACGGGTGACGCCACCGCTCCGACCTATGTCGAGAGCCTGGTGATGATCGACCAGAGCATCATCGGCATTCTGTCGCTGTCGGCGGTCATCCCCCGGCCGCAGATGCAACTGACATTCGAAGACGCCTGAGCGTCAGGCAGCGCGGCGCTCCAGCCAATCGGCGGCGCGATGATGCGCGCCAGAGGGCAGCGGCTGCCCGGGATTCATCAGCCAATGCACGACGTCCAGCGTCACCGTGCTGCCGGCGAGGTCGCGATGCAGCAGATGATAGCCGTCCGGGTAATAGGCGAAGACGCGATGGCCACGGCGCTTCTTCTGCTCCAGGCGCCAGCAGGTCGCCATGGCACGCTTGGGCACCAACTGGTCCTTGCCGCCATACAGAAACAAAGTCGGCGGCCGGTGATGGCCGGCGCTGCTCAGCGCCGCATCCATCAGATCAGCCAGGCCCTTCAGGGCATGAATGCTGGCGGAGGGCCGCCGCAGGCTGGGATGGCGCATCGCCTTGATGGCTTCGTGATTGTCGCTCGGCTTGATGCCGAGGCGATCCGCGCTCAGCCGCAGCCAGGGGATCGTCTTATGCGCCCACCACAGCGACAGCCGATGCAGCGCGGCCATTTCCGTGCGGCCCCAGACGGCCGGCGCGCTCAGCACATAGCCGGAGACGGCGAGACCCGGATTGCGGGCAGCCAATACCATCAGCACGGCGGCGCCCATGCTCTCGCCCGCCAGAAACAGCTTCGCCTTTGGGAAGCGCGCGCGCACCACGCGCACCATTTCTTCCGCGTCGGCCACCAGCGGTTCGGTGCCATGCCAGCGGCCATTGCCGGGGGCCGCGCCAAATCCGCGCTGATCGGGCGCGATGATGGCGATGCCGGAAGCGGTAAAATGCGCCGAGGGCGCTTCCCAGGCATCGGCACTGTCATTGATGCCGTGCAGGGCCAGCAGCACGGTATGCGGCGCTTCCGCCGGCAGCCATTCGCGGAAAGGCAGCATGACGCCATCCGCCATGGTGAAGGCGCCGTCGATCTTCCTTGGCCGCGCCCGGCCCGCCTGCGCTCTCTGCGCGCGTTTCGCCCGGACGAAAGCCGGCAAGCTGCGGGCGCCGGGCCGGTCTGCCGTCGGGAAGGCTGCGATATTGCCGAGAGGATCGTGCATGATCCTGTCTGCCTAGCATCGGGACGGTCAGCCGCATAGAAAAATGACATGAGATTGTCACATGGCGGCATCACGAGGATTCCGACTTGCGCAGCCAACCAGCGGACTTAGGGCGGCTTCGCGGCCGCCCCAGGCCTTGAGCCGCCGATCAGCTTTGGCCGGAAGAGCCTGTCTCGTTGCCTGATTCCGGGCGCGTGCGCCGCTCGTCCATAAACTGGTCGAACTCCGCCTTGTCCTTGGCAAATCGCAGCCGGTCCAGAAAGCTGGTGAATTCGGCCTGCTCTTCTTCCAGGCGACGCAGCGTCGCCATGCGGTAATCGTCAAAAGCCTGATTGCCGCTGGATCCGCCACCTGGGCGACCTGGCCCGCTGCCGCGCCGGCCCCAGGCGCCGAACGGGGCGCCGGATGGGCCGCCGCCCCAGCATCCGCCCCGGAAACCCTGGCCGCCGCCGCCGGGCTCCATGCCGAAGACCAGACGGCCGAAGCGCCTGTTGCAGACCGCGAAGACCAGAAACAGGACACCGATGGGCCACCACAGTGCAAAGCCGATGATGGCCCCCGCTATCATGAAGGGCCGGGATATGGCCCAGAGCGCATAGGCTCGCGCATCATCCCGCCAGATCGGGCCTTGCCCGAATACGCCTTGGTTCGCCGCGCCAGACATGTTCTTTTTGGCTCCATGTGAATGTAAGCTACATTTACATTAGGATCGAGCCGTGACGTCGTCAAGATGATTGCAGAGCAGCAAAAGACCTATCGCGGACTGCCCGCCAGGCCGAGGCTTTGCAGATAGACGAGAATGCCAGCTTCCAGCAGATCGTCCGGCGACATCGGCAGCGTGCGGCGGCTGCCGTCCCGCCGCCCGAACAGGGCCGCGACACCATGCGCCATGGCCCAGAGATGCAGGGCGACCATCAGCGGCGGCGGCCGCTCCCCCTTGGGCAAAGTCGCTGCCACAGCCTCGGCCGCCTCACGCATGACCGCGAAAGCGCGTTCGCTGGCCGACAAGAGTCCGGCATGGTCTTCCGGGTTGAGTCTTGCCTCGAACATAGCGGCATAAAAAGCCGGCTCACTGCGGGCAAAGTCGAGATAGGCGCGGCCGATGGCTTCCAGGCCCCGCACCGGTGTCGGACGGCCGCCGGCCCAGGCGCGCAGCAGTGTTTCCGCCAAATGCTCGTAGCCGCGCAGGGCCACTTCGGCGAGCAAGGCATCCGCGTCCCTGAAGTGGCGATAAGGCGCAGCCGGGCTGACACCCGCCCGTCGCGCCGCCTCCGCGATCGTGAAACCGGCCGGGCCTCGCTCGGCAATCAGCACCTGCGCGGCTTCGATCAGCGCTTCGCGCAGATTGCCGTGGTGATAGCCCCGCCTTTGACCTGACCAGCTCATCCCCGCCCCTTACGCCAAGACAGGCGGTTTGGCACGCCCTCAGGCCGTCTGCTCTTCCTTCGGCGCCTCGCAGATATCGACCCATTCTCCGCCGACCAACCCGGCCAAACGGTCGGGCGCGATGCGCAAGGCGGCGTTGATGGCGCCCGCCGCCGGCACGACCTCGTCAAAGGCCCGCAGGGACAGATCGCAATAAATCGGCAGAGTGCGCGGCAGACCGAAAGGGCAGACGCCGCCGACGGGATGACCGGTCATCTCCATCACTTCCTCGGCATTCAGCATGCGCGGCTTGCCGCCCAAAATCGCGCGCGCCTTGCGGTTGTCGAGGCGGGTGGTGCCGCTGGTGACGATCAGCATCGGCCGGTCACCCACCCGCAGGCTCAGGGTTTTGGCAATCTGCGCAGGCTCCACGCCATGCGCTTCCGCTGCCTGCGCCACCGTCGCCGTCACGCTGTCCAACTCGATGATGGCGATATCCGGGGCTTTCTCGGCCAGGAAGCGACGCACAGCCTCAATCGTCATTCGTCCACTCTCTCTTCGCATAACAGTCGCGGGACTATCCCGCGCGGCATAACTCAGGGCAAGCCGCAGGCGTCATGGCTTATTCATCTAGATGTCAAAAAGATCCTTGGATCTTCGGGCTAGAGAGCGAACAGACCGCGCCGCCTCCCACCACGGCGCGTAAAGCCAAGGAACCCGTCCCTATGCGCAAACTGCTCCAGGGCGCCGCCTGTTCGGCGCTTTTCGGCTTCGCGACGCTCGTCGCGTCCAGCGCTTCCGCGCTGGCAGCCAGCCCCTGCCCGGGCGGCGTCATCCATTACGGCGTCATCCCCTATGATGCCTCGGCCGCCTTCGTGCCGCTGTATCACAAGATCGCGGACCTCATCTCCAAGCAGATGGGCTGCCCGGTCGATCTGGAAATCGGTACCAGCTACAATGCGACCATCGAAGCCATGCGCGCCGGCAAGGTCGACATCGCCGAATTCGGTCCGCTGAGCTATATCCTGGCGTCCAAGATCGCCGGCGCGCAGGTCGTCGCGACCTATGCCAAGCCGGACGGCACGCCCGATACCTATACCGCCAGCGTCGTCACCTGGCCGGGCTCCGGCATCACCACCCTGAAGGGCGTTGCCGGCCATACTTTCGCCTATTCCGACCCCGCTTCGACCTCCGGCCATCTTTTCCCGGCCTATGCGCTGAAGAGCGCCGGCATCGACCCCGACCATGGCGTTCAGGCCGTTTATGCCGGCAGCCATACGGCGAGCTATGAGGCCCTGCTGCATCACAAGGTGCAGGCCGGCGAAATCAACAGCCAGGAAATCATTTCTGCCCAGGTCGCCGGCATCTATCAGCCGTCCGACTTCGTGACGCTGTGGACCAGCGCCCCGATTCCTGATGACCCGGTGACGGTGCGCGGCAATCTGCCCGCCGCCTACAAGGCCAAGCTCGCCGATGTGCTCGGTCATCTCGACCTTTCCAGCATCCCGGCGGCCGAGCTCAAGATCACCGGCCTTAAGGGCAAAGGTTACGTCGCCATCGATGACAAGGCCTATGACGGCATCCGCAGCCTCGTCTCGGTGCTGCATCTTGACCTCGCCAAGATGGGTTCATGAGCCAACCGCTCATTGAGGTTTCCGGCCTGGCCATGCGCTACCCCACGGGGCGCATGGCTTTGACGGATGCAAGCCTGACGGTGAACGCCGGCGAATTGGTCGTCATTCTGGGCGCCAATGGCTGCGGCAAGTCAACGCTGCTGCGCTGCGTCGCCGGCATGCTGCAGCCGACAGCCGGCCGCGTCACCGTTGCCGGCAGCCCGATCTCGAACTTGACGGGGCAACGTCTGGCCGACGCGCGCATGGCGCTCGGCATGGTGTTTCAGAACGCGAATCTGGTGAAGCGCCGCAGCGTCATCGCCAATGTCATGGCCGGCACGCTGGGCCGGCACCGGAACTGGAAGACGGCGCTCGGCTTGCTGCCGCACAGCGAAAGGCCCTTCGCGGAACGCTGCCTGGACGAAGTGGGCTTGCTCGGCTTCGCCGACCAGCGCGCCGGCACGCTGTCCGGCGGTCAGGCGCAGCGGTGCTCCGTCGCGCGCGCGCTCGCTCAACGCCCGCTGGCTTTGCTGGCGGATGAGCCGGTGGCCGCCTTGGACCCGGAAGCCGCCGAAGGACTGATGAGCCTGCTGAAGCGCCTGGCGCATGAGGACGGATTGGGCATTCTCTGCGTGCTGCATCAGCCCGATCTGGCGCGCCGCCATGCCGACCGCATTCTCGGCATGAAAGACGGCCGCGTGCTGTTCGACGAAAAGCCCAGCGATGTGCAGGAAGTCGCCGTCTCGGCCCTTTACGCCAAAGCGCCGCTCGAAACCCTGCCCGCGTGAACCGGCTGCCCGGAATAGGTTGAATTGACATCATGCTGAACACCGCTTCCGTGAACGACGTGCTGCCCGGTGCTGCCCAGGCGCGACGGCGCCTGCATCCCATGACCTTCGTGCTGCTTTTTCTGGGTGCGGCGCTGTTCCTGCAATCGGCCTTCGTGGTCCATGCCCGGCCGCAGGATCTGATCACGGGTGCCGCCGGCATCGCCGATATCCTGCACCGCTCCTTCCCGCCGGATTTCGCGGGCCTGCCTGACGCGCTGTGGCCGGCGCTTGAGACGATCGACATGGGCATTTTCGGCACGGCTATTGCCCTGGTCTTCGCCCTGCCGCTGGCGCTGATCGCGGCGCGCAATACCACGCCGGCCAAGCCGCTTTATTTCCTGGCGCGCGGCCTCATCGCGCTGGCTCGCGTCGTGCCCGATCTGGTCTGGGCGCTGATCTTCGTCACCGCCGTCGGCCTCGGCCCCTTCCCCGGCGCGCTCGCCATCGTCATCCACAGCCTTGGCATGATGGGGCGGCTGTTCGCTGAAACCATCGAGGATATCGACATGGGGCCGGTGGAAGCATTGACCATGACGGGCGCCAGCCGCCTCGCCGTTTTCAGCCATGGCGTTATCCCGACCGTGATGCCGTCGCTGCTCGGCATTACGCTCTATCGTCTGGATGAGAATATCCGTTCCTCGCTCATCCTTGGCTTCGTCGGCGCCGGCGGCATCGGCTTTCAGCTTCTGACGGCGATGAACCTGTTCCAGTATCGCACCGTCTCCATGCTGCTCGTGCTGACCTTCATCATCGTCGTCGGTGCCGAGCGCATCTCCGCTGCCTTGCGGCAGCGGATTGCATAGGCAGGCGACCGGTCAATGCAGGCGGGCAGCCCCTTCGGCCGAGAGATAGGCCAGCTTCCCGCCGGCAATGGTCGCGACGATACGCGGGGCAGGCTCGGTGCTGACCACCACCAGATCGCCGCGCAGGCCGGGCGCGATGCGACCGCGATCGGCCAGCCCCGCCGCCTTCGCCGGATTGGCCGAGATCAGCGCCCAACGCTCAGCCAAGCCGTTCTCGCCATGACGCTCAGCCATGATGAAGGCAGCGCGCAGCATCGCCGGGTAGAAATAATCGCTCGTCAGAATATCGCAGAAACCGGCTTCCACCGTCTCGGCCGCGCCGGACCAGCCCATATGCGATCCGCCGCGCACGACATTGGGACTGCCCATGATGACGTGATCGCCGGCCTCGGTCGCGGCCTTTGCCACCTCGATGCTCATGGGGAAGTCGGAAATGCGGGCACCCATGGCACGGAAAGCGTCGCGATCCGCGACGGTCGCATCATCATGGCTCGCCATGGGCAGACCGGCCTGGCGGGCGGCTTCCGCCAGACGCGCCATGGCCGCCGGCACCTGATCCGCCAGCTTGCCGATTTCGGTCGCATGCGCCCGAAAGGCATCGAGTTTCATGCCCGCGCGCTCGCTGTATTTCGCACCGGCCGCGTCATTGCCCATCTTCCGCAGAATGGTCGGCGTGTGATCGTTGATGGAAAACAGATGCACATCGCCGTTCTCGATGCCCCGCAGGGCGAGATCGAGCGCCGGCAGGTTGTAGGTTTCCCAGCGCAGATGAATGCGCATGTCGCAGCTCTGACGCGGACGATTGGCGCGCAGCGCCGCCAACAGGCTAGTCCAGGTTTCGGCGCTGCGCAGCCCCTGCTCCCAGGACAAGGTCACGCCATGAAAGGTTGTGGTGATGCCGTTGGCGAGCAGCTGCGCCTCGGTCTCGGCCACCGCCAGATCCATCGGGAAGCTGACGCCGGGGCGCGGCTGCACCTGCCGCTCGAAGGCGTCGCCATGCAGGTCGATGATGCCGGGCAGAACCAGCAGGCCGGAGGCATCGATGCGGCGCCCAGCGCCGGACGCCTCGGCAATAAGGCCGTCCCGCACACCGATATCGGCGGCGACCAGCCCCTGATCGGCCAGCAGGGCGCGTCCACCCGTGATCGCAAGTTCCATGACTTAGCCTTCCTTTTTCGTCGTCCGGTCGATGTCAATCGATTGTCATTGACTTTAACCGGACAGGTCGTAATGTCTAGACGTCTAGATGAATTCTGGGTGACGATGTTGACACAGGACTTCTTGAACCGCCGCCGCACTTGGATGGCGACCCTTGCCCGGGCGGAGCGTTCGGCGATCGAGGCGCAGCTATCGGCAGAGCCGGCCTTGCCTGACCATACCCGCCTGCGAGGCCCGGAAGCCGGTCTCGTCATGGTGCGGGGCCGTATGGGCGGCAGCGGCGCGCCCTTCAATCTCGGAGAGATGACAGTCACGCGCTGCACCATCCGCAATGCGCGCGGCCAGATCGGCCATGCCTATATCGCCGGGCGCGACGGGCAGAAGGCGGAACTGGCAGCCGCCCTGGATGCCGCCCTGCAAGACCCGGACGATGGTGCTGGGCTTGAGGCAAGGGTGATCGCGCCTTTGGCTGAAGCCTTGACCCAGGCGGACAAGGCGATACGCGCAGAGGCGGAAGCCACGCGCGTCGATTTCTTCACTTTGGCGACGATGCGGTCATGACGCTCGAAAAACCCGGCTTTATCGATCCCGTCGCCGAAGCGCAGGCCTGCTTCCGCCTGGTGCTGCGCACCATGTCGAGCCCCGGCCAAATCGTCACGCTGGCGACCGATGTCGCGACACCGCCGCTGGCTCCCGCCACCGCCGCCGTGCTGCTGACGCTGGTGGATGCCGAAGTCTCGCTCTGGCTGGATGAGCCCCTGGCCGATAGCTGGGACTGGCTGGCCTTCCATGCCGGCGTCGTGCGTGCCGCGGATATCGGCACGGCCGCTTTCCTCTGCACGACCGCACTGCCGCCACTGGCCGATGTGTTCGCCGGTACCGATGACGCACCGGAAACGGGTGCCACCATCATCCTGCAAGTGCCCGCGCTGGACGGCGGCCCGAAGCTGACCCTCTACGGCCCCGGTCTGGAAACGCCGATCGTGATCGCGCCGCAGGGTCTGCCTGCGGATTTCATCGCCCAATGGGAGCAGAACCACCGCCTTTTTCCGCGCGGTGTCGATCTGCTGCTCTGTGCGGGTTCTTCATTCTGTGCCCTGCCGCGAAGCGTCAGGATCGGGGAAGGCTGAGACAATGGCTTATGTTGCCGTCAAAGGGGGTGAGCGTGCGATCGACGCCGCTCATGACTGGCTTGCGCGCACAAGACGCGGTGAGACAGCGGTGCCCGAGATCAAGACCGATCAGATCGCGGAACAGCTTGGCCGCGCCGTCGATCGCGTCATGGCCGAAGGCTCCTGCTACGACCGTGATCTGGCGGCGCTGGCCATCAAACAGGCCCAGGGCGATCTGATCGAGGCCGCCTTCCTGCTCCGCGCCTATCGCACCACCTTGCCACGCTTCGCCTCCTCCCGCCCGGTCGAGACGAGTGCGATGCTGATCCATCGCCGCATCTCGGCCATCTACAAGGATCTGCCGGGTGGCCAGGTGCTGGGGCCGACCTATGACTATACGCATCGCCTGCTGGATTTCGCGCTGGCTGCTGACGCCGACAGCGCCATGGTGCCAGCGGCGGTGCCATCATCCACCGAAGCGGATCAGTCACCGCCTGCCGTCACGCCGCGCGTGCTGGATATGCTGCAAGCTGAAGGGCTAATGGGCGCCGAACCACAGAGCGACGCTGTGCCCGGCGATATCACCCGCGAACCGATGTCCTTTCCGGCCGGACGCGATATCCGTTTGCAGGCGCTGGCCCGGGGCGACGAAGGCTTTCTGCTGGCACTCGGCTATTCCACCCAGCGGGGCTACGGCAATAGCCATCCCTTCGTCGGCGAACTGCGCATGGGTGATGTCTCCATCGAAATCGAACCGCCCGAGCTTGGCTTTGCCATCGATATCGGCCGCATCACGCTGACGGAATGCGAGATGGTCAATCAATTCGGAGGATCGAAGACGGAACCGCCGCAATTCACGCGCGGCTACGGCCTGTGCTTCGGCCATGGCGAGCGCAAGGCCATGGGCATGGCCCTGGTCGATCGTGCCATGCGCGCCGAGGAGTTGGGGGAAGACGCGGATGCGCCGGCCCAGGACATCGAATTCGTTTTGTACCACAGCGACAATATCGAGGCGACCGGCTTCGTCGAGCATCTGAAGCTGCCGCATTACGTCGATTTTCAGAGTGAACTCGAAACGATCCGTCAGATCCGGCGGCGTGCCGAGACAAAACCTGACACGGGTGCAGGAGAGCCGCAATGAACGGCTATAACTTCGCCTATCTGGACGAGCCGACCAAGCGCATGATCCGCCGCGCCATCCTGAAGGCCGTCGCGATCCCCGGCCATCAGGTGCCCTTCGGCGCACGCGAAATGCCTTTGCCCTATGGCTGGGGCACCGGCGGCATCCAGGTGACGGCGGCCATTCTGGGCGCGGACGACGTGCTGAAAGTCATCGACCAGGGCGCCGACGATACCACGAACGCTGTCTCCATTCGCCGCTTCTTCTCCCACGTCGCCGGCGTTGAAACGACGACGCGGACGAGGGACGCGACGGTTATTCAGACCCGCCATCGCATTCCGGAAACGCCGCTGACTGGCGACCAGATCCTGGTCTATCAGGTGCCGCTGCCGGAGCCGCTGGCGAAGCTGGAACCCAGCCGCGCCGAGACGAAGCAGATGCATGCGCTGGCCGATTACGGGCTGATGCATGTGAAGCTGTATGAGGATATCGCGCGCTTCGGCCATGTCACCATTTCCTATGACTATCCGGTGATGGTGAACGGTCGCTATCTGATGTCGCCCTCGCCCATCCCCGCCTTCGACACGCTGAAGATGAACCGCATGCCGGCACTGCAATTGTTCGGCGCGGGGCGCGAAAAACGCATCTACGCCGTGCCGCCCTATACCACCGTGCGGCCGCTGGATTTCGACGATCATCCCTTCAGCCTGACCCGCGCGCCTCATGCCTGCGCGCTATGCGGTGCGACGAACAGCTATCTGGATGAGGTCGTGACCGACGATCGCGGCAGCCGCATGTTCGTCTGCTCCGACACCGATTACTGCGCCGACAGACGCGGTGAGATGGAAGGAGACGCGTCATGACCCTTCCCCTCCTTGAAGCGCATGACCTGCAACTGCAATTCGGGTCCATTCGCGCGCTGGACCATGTCTCCATGGCGCTTTGGCCGGGTGAGGTGCTAGCCATCGTCGGCGAAAGCGGCTCCGGCAAGACGACGCTGCTGAAAGTGCTGTCCGGCAGCGACAAGCCCGATGCCGGTCAGGTTCTGTATCGCGATCCGGAACTGGCGCTGCACGACGTCCATGCCATGGGCGCGCCACAATTGCGCGCCCTGCATCGCTCCGACTGGGGGTTTGTGCAACAGAACCCGCGCGACGCGCTGCGCATGGGCGTTTCGGCCGGCGGCAATGTCGGCGAGCGGCTGATGGCGCAGGGAGACCGAAACTACGGCAATATCCGTCAGGTCGCGCTGGACTGGCTGGCCCAGGTCGAAATCGACGGCCGCCGGATAGACGATCTGCCGCGCACCTTCTCGGGCGGTATGCTGCAACGCCTGCAAATTGCGCGCACGCTCGCGACCCATCCGCGTCTGGTCTTCATGGATGAACCGACCGGCGGGCTGGATGTCTCGGTGCAGGCAAAACTGCTCGACCTTATCCGCTCCCTCGTCTCCCGCCTCGGCCTCGCCGTCATTCTGGTGACGCATGATATCGCCGTCGCGCGGCTGCTGGCCGGGCGCATTCTGGTCATGCGGCGCGGCCAGGTGGTGGAAACGGGCTTGACCGATCAGGTGCTGGACGATCCGCAGCATCCCTATACGCAGCTTCTCGTCAGTTCGGTGCTCCAGGCATGATGAACACGGCCGGCCATCCCATGCTGAAAACCCATGGCGTCCACAAATCCTTCACCCTGCATCTGCAAGGCGGCACCACCATGCCGGTGCTGGAGAATGTGGAGCTGACCGTCAATTCCGGCGAATGCGTCGTGCTGTCCGGCCCGTCCGGCGCCGGCAAGTCCACCCTCATGCGCAGCCTTTACGGCAATTACCGCGTGGGCGAGGGCAGCATCCTCATCCGCCACCAGGATAGTTGGGTTGATCTGGCGACCGCCGATCCGCGCAGCATCCTGGCCGTGCGTCGCGATACGCTGGGCTATGTCAGCCAGTTCCTGCGCGTGGTGCCGCGCGTGCCGACCATCGAAATCGTGGCCGAGGCCCTGACGCTGCGTGGCGCCGATCATGCGGAAGCCGTCACCCGCGCCCGCACCCTGCTGCTGCGCCTTAACCTGCCGGAGCGGCTGCATAACCTGCCCCCGGCCACCTTCTCGGGCGGTGAGCAGCAGCGCGTGAACCTCGCGCGCGGCTTCATCGGCGGCCATCCTATTTTGCTTCTGGACGAACCGACAGCCTCACTTGATGCTATTAACCGTGATGCGGTCGTGGGATTGGTGGCGGAGGCGAAAGCCGCTGGCACCGCAATCCTCGGCATCGTCCATGACCTGCCGACGCGCGACGCCATCGCGGATCGCTTGTTCAAACTTTACCCCGCGCAGATGGCCGCCGCATGACCCAAATTGTTTTAACAAACGCCACCATCGTTCTTGAGGACAGTGTTGTTCAGGGCACGGTCGTCGTGCAGGACGGCCTGATCCGGGATATTTTTTCCGGCAAGGTCGTGGCCGCAGGCGCTGTCGATCTGGACGGCGATATTCTGATGCCCGGCATCATCGACCTGCATACCGACAATCTGGAGCGGCAGGTGTTGCCGCGCCCCGGCGCGCGATGGCCGTCCCGCTCGGCCTTTCTGGCGCATGACGCACAATGCGCGGTCGCCGGCGTCACCACGGTTTTCGACGCGCTTTGTGTCGGTAACCTCAATTTCGACGACGAAGACCGTATTCAGACCTTTCAGGACGGGGTCAAGGACCTGACGGCGCTGGCTGAAACCGGTCTGTTCAAGGCCGATCACCTGCTGCATCTGCGCTGCGAAATGCCGGCCAAGGACATGCTGCGGATGGCGGCCCCGGTGCTGGATCATCCGCTGATGCGCATGGTCAGCCTGATGGACCATACGCCCGGCGTTGGCCAATATGCCGACCTCGAGCGCTACCGCAAGCGCCGTGGCATCGACGGTTCCTCTCTCGCCCGGATCGACGCCGAAATCGCGGAATTGCAGGCGCAACGCGCTCGTCTGCGCGCGCCCAACCGTCAGGCGCTGCTGGAACTGGTCCGTGCGCGCAATCTTGTTATCGCCAGCCATGATGACGAGACGATTGAGGAGGTGGAGGCGAACGCCGCAGACGGCATCAATATCAGCGAATTCCCGGTCCGGCTGGCGGCCGCAACCCATGCCAAGGCTATGGGCATGACGGTCATCGCAGGCGCGCCCAATATCGTGCGCGGCGGATCCCATTCCGGCAATGTCTCGGCCGCCGACATGATTGCCGCCGATGCCGTGGACGCTCTCGCCTCGGATTACGTGCCGCCCGCTTTGCTGGAAGCCGCCTTCGCCATCGCCGATAGCGGCGTGCCGCTGCACCGCGCGATCGGCTTCGTCACCACCGGTCCTGCGCGGATGGCCAAACTGAATGACCGTGGGCGCATCGCGCCGGGACTGCGTGCGGACTTGGTGCGGGTACGCCGGGTTGCCGGTCTAACGGCCGCCGTCTCCGTCTGGCGCCAAGGCAGCCGGGTCGCATGACCGGGCGGCTGGTCTTGATCGTCGGCCCATCGGGTTCCGGCAAGGATACGCTGCTCGCTGGCGCTGCGGGGGCGCTGGGGGACAATCCGCATTTCGTCTTCGCTCGCCGCACTGTGACCCGTGAAGCAGCCTTCGAGGATCATGACACAGCGACGGTCGCGGATTTCCTGGCGCGCCGTGCGGCGGGCGAATTCGCGCTTTTCTGGGAAGCGCATGGCCTGCATTACGGCATTCCGCATAGCGCCATCGGCGCCTTGACGGCGGGCCATATCGTCGTCGCCAATGTGTCGCGTTCGGTGGTCAGGGACGCCGCCGAACGCTACCCCGTCAGCGTCATCGAAATCACGGCGCCTGAAGCGGTCCGTGCCGCACGGCTGGCAGACCGCCGCCGGGAATCATCGGCAGCGATCGACGCACGTCTTGCCCGCGACATGGGGATGGAGGGCATTACCCCCCATCGCATCGTCAATGACGGCACGATCGCGGAAGGGGTTGCGGCACTCGCGCGGCAGTTTACCGCACTGGCCGCCGAGGCCCTGCCCGAACTGATGCGGCACTGAGCAGGGCCATAGGCGCGATGCTTACGCCGCTTTGACGAGGGTATTGATTTCGGCATTGGAAAGCTTGGTCAGCAGACTGTCCGCTTTCTTCTCTTCCGCCAGCGTCTTTTCCAGGATGGTGACGATATCGGCCTTCCCAAGAGACTTGGCCCAGGCGATGAGCGAGCCGTAGCGCGCCATCTCGTAATGCTCCACGGCCTGGGCGCAGGCCGCCAAACCGGCATCACGCACGGCGCTGGGCTCCTTCGCTTCGTCCAGAAGCTCCTCGCATTCCTCGATCAGACCATTGATCGCCTCGCAGGTGACGGTCTGCGCCCGTTTGCCGAGGATCTCAAAAACCTGCTGCAAACGCTCGATATGATGCTGCGTTTCCTCACGGTGCTCCGTGAAGGCTTCGCGCAGATGCGGGCTATGCGCTGCCTTAGCCATCTTGGGCAGTGCTTTGGAGATCTGGCGTTCGGCGTAATAGACGTCTTTCAGAAAATGCAGGAACAGGTCATTCATCGTGTTCATAAGACATTCCTTTTGACAGAATCTTTCACGGTGCGTCATCATCGCTGATGATTTCACCCTCGCGTGCAGCGGCAGATGGTCTTGGGCGGCCAGCGGCCCAAGCCCCCAAGGCTTCACGCTGCAGTGTGTACAGAACTGGACGAACCGGTCTGAGGCCGAGCCGCTCTTCCCAGACACACACCCGTTTGCGATGCTGTCCGCTTGAACAGGGCGAGGGTGACGCGGATGACGATGCGAACCGAAACGGGCATCTTCCGGCTGGGTGATCTGCCGCTGCAATCGGGGAAGCTTTTACCCGACGCGCAGATCACCTGGGCCAGCTACGGCACCCTGTCGCCGAACCGCGACAATGTCATCGTCTATCCCACCAGCTACGGCGCGCAGCATACCGGCACAGAATGGGCCATTGGCGCGGACAGCCTGTTCGACCCCGCGCGCTGGTTCGTCGTCATCCCCAATATGTTCGGCAATGGCCTGTCTTCCAGCCCGTCGAACACGCCGGATTACCCGGACCTGGTCACGACCGCCGATAATGTCCTGGCTCAGCGCCGGTTGCTGACGCAGGTCTTCGGCATCACCCAGGTGGCGGCGGTCTATGGCTTCTCCATGGGCGCGCAGCAGGCCTATCACTGGGCGGCCCTGGCGCCGGAGGCCGTGGACCGCGCCATCATCGTCTGTGGCAGCGCCCGCACCTCCCCCCATAATCAGGTCTTCCTCGCCTCCCTGATGGCGACGCTGGAGGCCGCACCCGAACATCTGGGCCAGGGCCGCTTTTCGGCTGAGCCCAAGCTAGCCCGCCGCGCCTTTACCCGCATCTATGCCGGCTGGGCCATGAGCCAGGCCTGGTATCGCGCCGGGCTGCACCTGTCCTCGATCGGTGCCGCCGACCTGGACAGCTTCCTGGACGATCATTGGGAGCCTGGTTTTTCTCTGGCGGCCTGCGACCTCTATGCGCAGCTCCGCACCTGGTATGCGGGCGATATCAGCGCCAGCGACCTATACGGGCGGGACAACGCGGCGGCGCTCGCCGCCATCCAGGCCAAGGTCCTGCTGATGCCGGGCGAAACCGATCTGTATTTTCCGCCCGAGGATAGTGCGATCGAGTTGCGGTCCCTAAAGCACGGAAAGCTGGCCCCCATCCCCAGCATCTGGGGCCATGTCGCCGGCGCGCCATCCAATCTGCCGGAGGAAAAGGCTTTCCTCCGTGCGACGGTGCGGGACTGGCTGGAGCATTAACAGACCCTAACGTGGCATCCGCCGCCCTGGTCGGCTAAGGCAGCGGCCTCACTGCTATCGGACCCTGTCTATAATGGCTGATTATCACACCGCGCTCCGCCGTTTCATCGGCAATACGCTGTATGAGACCTTCGAGCATCTCGTCATGCTGGTGCTGACCCTGGTCATCGTCATCCTGATCGGCTTTGCGACCTGGCACCTGGTCATGGCCACGATCGGCCTGATCCAGACCGGGGAGTTGGACCCTGCCAACCCGGTCGTCTATCCGGCGATCTTTGGCATGTTCTTCACGGTGCTGATCGGCCTGGAGTTCAAGCGCTCCTTCCTGATCGTGACCTCCAGCCAGGCCAGCATCGTCCGCATCCGCTCCATCATCCTCATCGGCCTGCTGGCGACGCTCCGAAAGTTCATCGTCCTCGATCTGAAGGAGATCAATGTCGGTGAAACAATCGCCGTCGCGGCCGCGATTTTGGCCCTCGGCCTGGTCTATTGGCTAGTGCGTGATCAGGAGCGGCGGGCGACGGAAGCCCATGTGCCCGATACCCCCATTGGGTAACGACGCCACTCTCCTGTAGAAGGACGGGGTCAATCGTCCGAGCGAAGGAGCCATAAGGCCGTGCTACGTTTCATAGACCCCGTTCTCTCCCCCGACCTTCTCGCCGTCCTGCGCGAAATGGGTCACGGCGACGAAATCGCCATCGTCGACTGCAATTTCCCGGCCGCCACCATGGGTGAGCGCGTGCTGCGGGCCGATGGCGTCTCCGCCACCCATCTGTCCGAAGCCATTCTCAAGCTCATGCCGCTCGACGATTTTGTCGAGGACAGTGCCTTCGTCATGCGTCAGGTTCATGCACCCGACGAGCTTGCCCCGGTTTGCGTGGAGTTCGAGGGACTAGTCAAACAGTATAGCCAAGGACAGTTCGGCGTCGTCGCGCTGGAGCGCTTCGCCTTCTATGACCGCGTGCGCAGCAGCTTCGCCGTGGTGCAGACGGCCGAGCGCCGCCTGTACGGAAATCTTATTCTCAAAAAGGGCGTTCTGCGTCCCGGCGAAGGCTAAGCCACGAGTCGCCCGCGCGAATGCAAGGGTTAGGAAAGTTTAGCCGCCCTTGCGTTCGCGGCAGCGCAGCAAAATCGATATGTGCAAGGCTTTGATATCGGCCCCATTTGTCAAAAAAGTTAAATAATTTAGGCCAGTACAAAATCTTGTTGATGAAAATTCCAAACCCATTGCGCTAGGCTCCATTGCTACCGCCAAGTTTCCTGACATTGGCTTTAGCCAAAGGAGACTTGTCGACGGCACCTGCCCTTTAAAAATGGCTGGAGAGCGCGCGCATGATGGATAAACCGCATAACGTCTTCTCGCTTCATGCGACCCTGCGGGATCGCACGCGCGAGGTTGAGATGAGCCTTGCGGATTATCTGAAAGCCTGCCGGGATGATCCGCGATGCTACGCCAGCCCGGCGGAACGCATGCTGCGGGCAATCGGCGAACCCGAAATCATCGATACCTCCCGAGAGTCGCGGGCGGGACGCATCTTCCTCAATCGCACGATCCGCGTCTATCCGGCCTTTGCCGAGTTTCATGGCATGGAAGAGACGATCGAGCGCATCGTCGGCTTCTTCCGCCACGCGGCGCAGGGCCTGGAGGAGCGCAAGCAGGTTCTGTATCTGCTCGGTCCCGTCGGTGGCGGCAAATCCTCCCTCGGCGAGCGGTTGAAATCGCTGATGGAGAAAGAGCCGATCTATGTGTTGAAAGCAGGAGACGATCTGAGCCCTGTGTTTGAGAGCCCGCTCGGTCTTTTCGATCCTGACACGATGGCGCAAACGCTGCTCGAAAATTATAATATACCGCGCCGGGTGCTGACCGGCATTGCCAGCCCCTGGGCGCTGAAGCGGCTGGAGGAATGGGACGGCGACCTGGAGCGGTTTCGGGTGGTGAAACTCTACCCGTCGCGCCGCAAGCAATTCGCCATCGCCAAGACGGAACCGGGCGATGACAATAATCAGGATATTTCGGCACTCGTCGGCAAGGTCGATATCCGCAAGCTGGAAACCTATAGCCAGAACGACCCGGACGCCTATGGCTTCTCCGGCGGGCTGAGCCGCGCCAATCAAGGCATGCTTGAATTCGTCGAAATGTTCAAAGCGCCGATCAAGATGCTGCATCCGCTGCTGACGGCGACGCAGGAAGGCAATTACGTCGGCACCGAGAATATCGGCGCCATTCCGTTCCAGGGCATTATTCTGGCCCATTCCAACGAAGCCGAGTGGCAGAGTTTCCGTAACAACCGCACGAATGAAGCTTTTCTCGATCGTGTCTGCGTCGTGAAAGTTCCGTACTGCCTGCGGGTCACGGAAGAGAGTAAAATTTATGAAAAGCTGATTTCCAGCTCCGCGCTGATCGAAGCGCCCTGCGCGCCCCATACGCTGGAAATGCTGGCCCGCTTCGCGGTGCTGTCACGGCTGAAGCCGCATGCCAATTCACGCCCCTTCGCCAAGATGCGCGTCTATGACGGGGAAAACATTCGCGAGACCGACCCCAAGGTCAAGACGATGCAGGAATACAAGGACGCCGCCGGCGTCGATGAAGGGATGGACGGAATCTCAACCCGCTTCGCCTATAAGGTTCTGTCGGAGACCTTCAACTACTCCTCCGCCGAAATCGCGGCAGACCCTGTGCATCTGATGTATGTTCTGGAACAGTCCATCCGGCGCGAGCAATTCCCGCCCGAGACCGAAGCCACCTATATCGCGACCATTAAGGATGAACTGGCATCGCGCTATGCCGAATTCATCGGCAATGAAATCCAGAAAGCCTATCTGGAAAGCTACGGCGACTACGGCCAGAACCTGTTCGACCGGTATCTGGACTATGCCGATGCCTGGATCGAGGATCAGGACTTCAAGGATCCCGATACCGGGCAGATGCTCAATCGTGAATTGCTGAATGGTGAACTGACGAAGATCGAAAAGCCGGCGGGCATCGCCAACCCCAAGGACTTCCGTAACGAAGTGGTGAAGTTCGCGCTGCGCACGCGTGCCAATAACGGCGGGCAAAATCCGTCCTGGACGAGTTACGAAAAAATCCGCGAAGTCATCGAAAAGCGGATGTTCAGCCAGGTGGAGGATTTGCTGCCTGTCATCAGCTTCGGCTCCAAGAAGGATAATGATACGGAGCGGAAGCATAATGATTTCGTCAGCCGGATGACCTCGCGCGGTTATACCGAGCGCCAGGTCCGCCGTCTGGTGGAATGGTATATGCGCGTGAAACAGTCAGCGTGAGCCAAAGCCCTTGGAGATCATCGACCGCCGACGCAATCCCCATGGCAAGAACCTGGAAAATCGCCAGCGCGTGCTGGCGCGCGCACGCGCCGCCGTCGCGCGTGCCGCGCGGGCGGCGATCGACCAGGGAACCATTCGCGAAGTCGGGCATGATCAGAGTGTCGTCATCCCGGCCGACAGTCTGAACGAACCGAGCTTTCATACCGTCTTCACCAAAGGCCAGCGCCAGATCGTCTTTTCCGGCAATAAGGAATTTTCGACCGGCGATCGGCTGACACGACCGCCCGGCGGCCAAGGCCAGGGTGGTGCCGGCGAAGGCGGCCAGGGCAATGGTGACGGGCAGGACGGTTTCCGCTTTGTGCTGACCCGCGACGAATTCCTGGATCTGTTCTTCGAGGATCTGGAATTGCCGGACCTCGTCAAGAGCCAGATCGTCGCGACCGAAACCATGACGCCGCAGCGCACGGGGCTTAGCGTTGATGGCTCCCCGTCGCAGATCGACATGGCCCGCAGCATGCGGCAGTCCATGGCCCGGCGGATCGGGCTGAAACGCCCGAAGACGCCTGAAATTTTGGCGATGGAAGCGGAAATCGCGGCGCTCGAAAAAGGCCGCGACAATCCCGAACGCCTGCGCGCCCTGAAGGATGAACTGGCGACCGCACTGATGCGCCAGCGCCGCATCCCCTGGATCGATCCGGTCGATCTGCGCTATCGCCGCTTTACGCAAGTGCCCAAGCCCAGCGCCAGGGCTGTGATGTTTTGCCTGATGGACGTCTCGGGCTCCATGTCGGAGCCGATGAAGGATCTCGCCAAGCGCTTTTTCCTGCTTCTGCATGTGTTTCTGGAGCGGCGCTACAAGCATGTCGATCTGGTCTTCATCCGTCATACCGAGACGGCGGAGGAAGTGGACGAGAATACCTTCTTCACCGATCCGCGCACCGGCGGCACGGTCGTATCCTCCGCGCTGACGGAGTTCCTGAAAATCCAGAAGCAGCGCTACCCGCAGGACAGCTGGAACATCTATGTCGCGCAAGCTTCCGACGGCGACAATTCCAGCAGCGATACCCAGAAATCGACCGCCATGCTGGAAAACGATATCCTGCCGGTTGTGCAGTATTTCGCCTATATCGAAGTCGGCACCATGGCTGTCATCCGCGGCGATACCGATCTGTGGCGCGGCTACAGCCCGATTGCGCAACGCGACAGTCGGCTTGCCATGAGCCGCGTTTCCGACCGGCGCGATATTTTCTCGGTCTTTCGACATCTCTTTGCTCGCAAGGTGGCCGCGTGACCGAAAACCACCTGCTCTATGAGGGCGCTGACTGGGATTTCCCGACCATCCAGCGCAGCTATGACGCGATCGAAAAGATCGCCTGCGAGGAACTGGGGCTGGAAGTTTACCCCAATCGCATCGAAATCATCACGGCTGAGCAGATGCTCGACGTCTATACGGCGCATGGCATGCCACTCACCTATCGTCATTGGTCCTATGGCAAGCGCTTTCTGCAACATGAGCAGAGCTATAAGCGCGGCTATTCAAGCCTCGCCTATGAGGTGGTGATCAATTCCAACCCTTGCATCAGCTATCTGATGGAGGAAAATACCGCGACGATGCAGGCGCTGGTCATCGCCCATGCCGCCTTCGGCCATAACCATTTCTTCCGCAACAATCATCTGTTCCGGCAATGGACGGAAGCCTCCGCGATCATCGACTATCTGGAATTCGCGCGCGGCTATATCGCCTCCTGCGAGGACCAGCATGGGGCCGCCGCCGTCGAACGTGTCATCGACGCCGCCCATGCCCTGTCACGCCATGGCGTGCATCGCCACGGCGGCGCGCGTCCGCTGAACCTGAAGGTGGACCAGAAGCGGGAGCGCGAGCGGCGGGAGCATGATGAGCGCGTCTTCGACGACCTGTGGCGCACGGTGCCGGGTGGCAAGCCGAAGCATACGTCGGACAGCGCCTCAGACCGCCGCCGGCGCCTGGGCCTGCCGGAAGAAAATCTGCTCTATTTCATCGAGAAGGTGGCGCCGCGCCTGCAATCCTGGCAGCGGGAGATCATCCGCATCGTCCGCCTGATCGCGCAGTATTTCTACCCGCAGCCGCAGGCCAAGCTGATGAACGAAGGCTGCGCCACCTGGGTGCATCAGCGCATCATGCAGCGGCTGCATGAAACAGGACAGATCAACGACGCGGCCTTCCTGGAAGTGCTGCATTCGACCAGCAATGTCATCTACCAGCCGGATTTCGACAGCCCAGGTGGTGGGCCGGGCTTCAACCCCTATGCGCTCGGCTATGCCATGATGACCGATATCGCGCGTGTTTGCGCCAATCCGACCGAGGAAGACCGCCGCTGGTTCCCCGATATCGCCGGCAACGGCGACCCTGTCGGCACGCTGCGCTATGCCTGGGCCAATTTCCGCGACGAGAGTTTCGTCCTGCAATATCTTTCGCCCGCCGTCATCCGGCAGTTCCGCATGTTCCGCCTGCTAGATGACACCGCGGATTCAGCCCTCGTCGTCGATGCCATTCATGACGATGCCGGCTATCGCGCCGTGCGCCGGTCGCTGGCCGCCAGCTACGACCCGGCCTTGCATGACGCGGATGTACAGGTCGTCGATGTCGATCTGGCCGGCGACCGCAAGCTGCTGCTGCAACACCGCACCAAGCCGGGCGAGTTGCTCTCGACGCGCGATGCCGAGGCGACGCTGCGGCACGTCGCCTTTCTATGGGGCTATGAAGTGCGGCTACAGGAGGTCGATACCGAAACCGAGGCCATCCTCTCCACCCATACGGCCAACCCGCCGCCCACGTGATCCGCGCGACAAACCCTTCACAAGCTGGTCACACGCAGGCGTGAGCCTTGCTGAACGCGGAATGCACCCCAACTGGGTTACAGAAATGTCACCTTGGGGGAAACGGCCATGCGGCTTCTTCTGATTATTCTGATCCTGCTGCTGCTGTTCGGCGGCGGCTATGGCTTCGTCGGCGGCGGCTTCGGCGGCAGCTATGGCTACGGCCTGGGCGGCGGGCTCGGCCTGATCGTCATCATCATTATTGTTTTGCTTGTTCTTGGGTAGACGCTTCAGATTGAGATTGAGTACCGTCATTCCCGCGAAAGCGGGAATCTTCTTTGCTACAGGCTGCAACAAAAAGATGCCCGCTTTCGCGGGAATGACGGTTGATGGCGATGCGATCGCACTCTGAACTACCTTTGGCGGCAGCGCGCGCCGTCATGAGCGCGCTGCCGTCTGTCTGACGTGACGCTCAGCCCGGCACGCCCTGGCTGGTCGAATACTCGAAATGCAGCGCCTTGCCCGGATGCACGATAGGGTGAATGGCATGCGCCGCCATCGCCCCTTCCGCGAAACCCTGAAGAATAAGCTTTAGCTTTCCGGGATAGGTTGCGACATCGCCGATAGCGAGGACGCCCGGCATGGTGGTCTCGCAGGTGGCCGGCGTCACCGGCAGATGATGGCGTTCCAGCGCCAGCCCCCAGTCGGCAATCGGCCCCAGATCCATCGACAGGCCAAAGAAGGGCAGCAGCACATCGGCGGGCAGCACCTTCTGCTCACCCTGTAGCGTTGCAACCACAACGCCGCTCAGGTTGCCCTGGCCGCCTTCCAGCCCCTGCAACTGATAGGGGATGACCATTTCGATTTCGCCCTTGGCCGCCGCCTCATCCAGCCGCGCCGCCATTTCCGGTGCTGCGCGGAATTTCGGCCGGCGATGCACGACGGCGATGGAGGCTGCGATATCCTTCAGCGCCAAGGCCCAGTCCACCGCCGAATCACCGCCGCCCGCGATGACGACGCGCTTGCCACGAAAATCCTCGCGCCGGCGAACGTAATATTGCACGCCGCCCGTCGCCTCATAGGCCTCCAGCCCGCCCATCGGCGGCCGGTTGGGGCCGAAAGCACCGGCGCCGGCCGCGATGATCACGGCCTTCGCCTTCACCTGATCGCCCTTGTCGGTGGAAAGCGTGAAGGCCCCGGCCGCGCCGCTCAGCCCCGTCACGCGACGGCCGAGCAGGCGCGGCGCGTCGAAAGGCGCGATCTGCTTTTCCAGTTGCGTGATGAGGTCGGCGGCTTCGATCGCGGGATGGGCGGGAATGTCGTAGATCGGCTTTTCCGGATAAAGCGCGGTGCATTGGCCGCCCACCTCGTCCAGCGCGTCGATCAGCACGGCGCGCATTTTCAGCATGCCGCATTCGAAAACCGCGAAAAGCCCGGCCGGCCCCGCGCCCACGATCGCCACATCCGTATCCAAGACCTGAGCCATCCTGCGCCCGTTCCCCGTTCAAACCGTCCCGGTAAATAGGCTCTGGCCTTCCGGTCCGTCCAGCCTTGGGGCATGGTCCCGGCCCATGACCGGCAGTACCTCTCCCTCGCTCGACCTTCAGCTGCATACGCTCGATGAGACGGAAGCCCTGGCGGGGCGGATCGCAGCTCAGCTGTGCCCCGGTGACGTCGTTCTGCTGTCAGGCCCGCTCGGCGCCGGCAAATCCGCCCTCGCCCGCGCCGTTATCCGCGCGGCATCCGGCGACCCCACTCTGGACGTGCCCAGCCCCAGTTTCACCCTGGTGCAGAGCTATGAGACGCCGAAGGGCATGGTCCATCACTATGACCTGTGGCGGGTTGAACCCGGGCCGGACCTGCGCGAACTCGGCCTGGACGACGCCTTCAATGACATAACCTTGATCGAATGGCCCGACCGGCTGGAAGCCTATACGCCGGCCGATGCGCTTGAAATTACGCTCAATCCGCATGCGGATGGCCTGCGGGACGCCCGTCTTTCCGGCTGGCCGGATCGCCTTCATCGCCTTATGGACCAGCCATGACCCAAACAGCCTTCTCGCCTGTCCAAGTCCCGCGCACCGCCATGCTTCTGGCGGCGGGCCTCGGCACCCGCATGCGCCCGCTCACCGTGAAGACGGCGAAGCCGCTGCTGCCCTTGGGCGGCCGGGCGCTGCTCGATCACGCGCTGGACCGGCTGGCCGATGCGGGCGTGGAAACGGTCGTCGTAAATACCCATTGGCAGGCGGAAACGGTGGAAGCCCATCTCGCCGCCCGCACGGGCGGCCCCGCCGTCATCGTCCAGCGCGAAGACAGCCTGCGCGACACCGGGGGCGCCGTGGCGTCGGCACTCGCGGCCGGCCATTTGGGGCAAGATCCTTTTTACGTCATCAATGGCGATGCCTTCTGGCTGGACGGGCCTATCCCCGCGTTGCTGCGCCTGGCCAGCGCCTTGGAAATCGAAACCGCCAAGGGCGTGCTGCTGCTACAGCGGACCACGCAGGTCGCCAGCGCCACGGGTGCGGGGGATTTCGCGCTCGACGTCTGGGGCCATCCGCGCCGTCCGACGGAGCATGAGCAGGTTCCCTATATCTATGCCGGCATCCAGATTCTCTCGCCCGACCTGTTCCAGGATCTGCCGCCGGATCGCTTCAGCCTGAACCTGATCTGGGATCGCGCCATCGCGGCCGATACGCTGCGCGCCATTGTGCATGACGGCGTCTGGTTCCACCTCTCCACCCCGCCCGATCTGGCCCGTGCCGAGGTCGAGCTGCGGGAACATGCGGCAGGCAATCGCCGGTGAAACCGCTCGGCCTCTGGTCCATTCCCAGCGGCCAGCCGTTTCTGGATGCCCTGGCCGAACGCTGGCTGCGCGACCACGGTTCGGCGCCACTGGCCCAGGGGCTCATCCTGCTGCCGACGCGCCGCGCCGCCCGCGCGCTGACGGAAGCCTTTCTGCGTGCGACGGACGGCAAGCCCCTGCTGCTGCCGCGCATCTCGGCCATCGGCGCGTCGGACGAAGTGCCGCTGGCGCTCGGCCCCGCCGCCCTCGCGCTGCCGCCGGCCATGCCGGAAGCCCAGCGGCTGGCGACGCTGTCCCGCCTCATCATCGCGCTGGAACAGGCGAGCGGCGCTCTCAGCCCCAGCCTGGATGCGACCTGGCGCCTGGCCCGCGAACTGGCCAGCCTGATGGACGAGGCCGAACGCGCTGAAGTGCCGCTGGCCGAGGCGCTGCGCGCCAGTGTGCCGGAGGAGCTCGCCGCGCATTGGCAGAAGACGCTGACCTTCCTGGCCATCGCGACCGACCAATGGCCGCGCATCCTAAATGAATTGCAGTTGATCGACCCGGTCGCGCGTCAGGTTCGCCTGCTCCATGCCCAGGCAAAGGCCTGGGAAGAGACCCCGCCGGACTATCCCGTCTGGATCGCCGGGCTGACCACCGCCCGCCCTTCCATCGCGCATGTCGCGCAGGTGGTGGCCAAGCTGCCGCAGGGCGCGGTGATCCTGCAAGGCCTCGACCACGGCATGGCGGATGACGTCTGGAAATCCCTCCAGCCCAGCCATCCGCAGGCCGGATTGCAACGCCTGATCGCGGCCATGGGCGCGCGGCGGGAAGACGTGCAGCCTTGGGACGATTCGGCCGCACCGGGGCCAAGCCGATCCGATCTTCTGGAGCGTGCTCTGCTGCCCGCGGAAGCCCTCGGCGCCTGGCGCGAACCGACGCCGCTCGCGCTCGATGGGCTGTATCGCCTGTCGCCGTCGGACCAGCAGCAGGAAGCCATCGCCATCGCCGCCCTGCTGCGCGATACGCTGGCAACGCCCTCCGCCCGCGCCGTGCTGATCACGCCGGATCGCCAACTTGCCGCGCGTGTCGCGGTGGAACTGCGCCGCTTCGGCGTCATCGCCGATGACAGTGCGGGCGAAGCTTTGGGGGAGACGCCGGCTGGCACCTTCCTGCGCCTGATCGCGCGCGCGGTGGCCGACCGTCTGGCGCCGGTGCCCCTGCTGGCTGTGCTGAAACACCCGCTGACCGCCGCCGGCCTGTCGCTCTCGGCCTGCCGCGCCGGCGCCCGGGCCTTGGAAACGGATTGCCTGCGCGGACCGCGCCCGGCGGCCGGGCTCACCGGCCTGCGCGATGCGCTGGACAAGACGCGCGGCGGTCCTTCGCCGCGCTCCGTCGATCTGCTGGCGCAGTTGGAACCCGCTTTGCTGCCACTGCTGCGCCTGACAGACGGCTATACCGCTCAGCCTGCCTCCGCTCTGCTCCGCGCTTTGACGGCGACCGCCGAGGCGCTGGCGACGACCGCCACCGATGCCGGCGCCGGCCGGCTCTGGGCCGGCGAGGAAGGCGAAGCGCTGGCGACCGCCATCGCCGAGGCTTTGCCCGCGCTGGACACACTGCCCGATATCAGCCCCTCGGTTCTGCCCGGCCTGCTGGAAGCCCTGCTGGAAGGCAAGGTCGTGCGCAGCCGCCGCGCCATTCGTGGCCTGGAAGGCGCTAAAATCCATCCCCGCGTCTCTATCTGGGGCCTGCTGGAAGCACGCTTGCAAAGCGCTGAAGTCGTCGTTCTCGGCGGTCTGGTGGAAGGCGTCTGGCCGCCCGCGCCCGACCCTGGCCCCTGGCTCAGCCGCCGCATGCGCGCCGAGGCCGGTCTGCCGTCACCGGAAGAAGAAATCGGCCAGGCCGCGCATGATTTTCTGGTCGGCGCCTGCGCCGCCCCCACCGTCATTCTCAGCGCGCCGTCCCGCGTTGGCGGGGCGCCGGCCGTGCCGGCCCGATGGCTGAAGCGGCTGGAAGCGATGCTGGCTGGACAGTCGCGGCAACTTCCCGCCCATCCGGCGCTGACCTGGGCGCAGGCGCTGGATCAGCCGGGCGCCGCGCCGGAACCCGCGCGGCCGCCTGCCCCCAAACCGGCCGTGGCGCTGCGCCCGCGCAGCCTCTCCATCACCGAAATCGAGACCTGGCTCGCCGACCCATACGCCATCTATGCGCGCCATGTGCTGCAGCTGAAGGAGCTCGATCCTTTGGATCAGGCGACGGATGCCGCCGATTACGGGCGCCTTGTCCATGCCGGTGTGCAGCATTTCCTGACCGAGGCGGGCGCGGAGTGGCGGTCGGATTCACCTCATCGGCTGCGCATCGCCATGGAGCGCGCGCTGGGCGAAGCGCGGCTGCGGCCGGCGCTGGCCAATTGGTGGCGCCCGCGCCTGGCGCGCATCGCGGACTGGATCGCGGAGGTGGAAACCGCCCGCCGCGCCGGTCTGTCGCTGACCAAAATCGGCACCGAGGTCAGCGGCCGATGGACGCTGTCCGGTCCTGCGGGTTCCTTCACGCTGAAAGGCCGCGCCGACCGGATCGAAAAGCGCGCCGATGGATCGCTCACCCTCATCGACTACAAGACTGGCACAGTGCCGAGCGACAAGCGCGTGCGCGAAGGCCATGCGCCGCAATTGCCGCTGGAAGCCGCCATGGCAGCCTCCGGCGCTTTCGGAGAAGACTATGCGGGGCCCACGGCCGAGATGAGCTATTGGCGCCTGCGCGGCGGGGCCGAACCCGGAGCCGTCATCACACCCATCGAAAGCCTCACGGAACTGGCCGATCTCGCCGCGCAATCGGCGGACTCGCTACGCGCCCTGATCGCGGCCTTCGATGACGAGGCCAAACCTTACCTCGCGCGCCCGCATCCCGGCCGGGCGGCGCGGGATTCGGCCTATGGCCGCTTGGCCCGCCTAGCCGAATGGGCCGGCGGCGGGGATGAGGGTAGCCCATGACGATCCCCCAGCTCGGACTGCCCTTGCCACCGACGCCCACCGCCGATGACGCGCGGGTGCGCGCCAGCCAGCATCAGATGGCGGCGTCCAACCCCCTGGTTTCCACCTTCGTCGCGGCGTCCGCAGGCTCCGGCAAAACCAAGCTGCTGACCGACCGGCTGCTGCGCCTGATGCTGGGCGGCGTCGACCCCGGCCGCATCCTCTGCCTCACCTTCACCCGCAATGCCGCCGCCGAAATGGCGCTGCGCTTGCAGGACAGGCTGGGCCGCTGGGTCAGCCTGCCCGATGACGTGCTCAACCAGGCGCTGGCCGAGCTTGAGGTTCTGCCCAGCGAGGCGCATCGCAAACGCGCCCGCTCGCTGTTTGCCATCGTGCTGGACCTGCCGGGCGGCATGCGCATCGACACCATCCACGCCTTCTGCCAGTCGCTGCTGCGCCGCTTTCCGCTGGAAGCCGGCATCTCCCCTCATTTCCGGCTGGTCGAAGAACGCGACGCGCTGATTTCGCTGCGGGAGGAGCAGGAGCTTGTCCTGTCCCGCATTCATGACGACGCGCCAGGCATGCGTGACGCCGTCGATGCGCTGGCCGCCGAACTCAGCGCCGATGACCTGGACGGCCTGCTGCGCAAACTGGACGGGGCGCGGGAAAGAACCGAGGCGCTGCTGGCGCTGGACACCGAGGCACTGATCGCCAGCCAGCGCCGCGTTCTGGGCGCCGTGCGCAGCGCGGAGGCTATCTGGCAGGACGCGCTGTCGGGCGGCGCAGCCTCCGAATTGCGGCGCGTCCTCTTCACCATTGCCGAACAGGGGCCGCCCACCGTCCGCATTCGGGCGCTGGCTTTGCTGGACTGGCTGGCCGATGACGAAGACAGCCGCCGCCGCGACTGGACCGTGTGGAGCCGCAGTTTCTTCAAGGCGGATGGCGGCCCGCTGGCCCGGTCGACATTGGTCGGGAAAAAGCTCGATGCGGACCGGCCTGACCTGTGGCCGGTGATCGAGGCTGAGCAGGCGCGTCTGACCGCCATCGAAGACGCTTTCGCCGCCGACCGGCTGGCCGATCTGTCCGCGTCTTTCCTGCGCCTCGCTTTGCCGGTGCTGCGCAACCAGGCGCGGCGGCGGCAGGTGGAAGGGCTGATGGATTACGGCGACCTCATCATCCGCTCCAACGAGTTGCTGCGCGATCCCGGCGCCGCCTGGGTGCTGTTCAAGCTCGACCATGGGCTGGATCATCTTTTGCTCGACGAGGTGCAGGATACCGCGCCCGCGCAATGGACCATTGCCGGCAGCCTGACGGCGGAATTCTTCGCCGGCACCGGCGCACGGGAAGTGCAGGCGCAGACGCAGAAGGATGCGCTGGGCCGCACAGTCTTTGCGGTCGGCGACCGCAAGCAGTCCATCTACGGTTTCCAGGGCGCCGATCTGCGCTCCTTCGACGATTGGCGGGACCGGTTGCGCCAGCGCGTCCGCCGCGCCCAGCGGGACTGGCATGACGGCGCGCTGGACGTCTCCTTCCGCTCGGTCGTGCCGGTGCTTGCGCTGGTCGACGCCGTCTTCGCGGACCCCGAAGCCGCCCGCGGTGTGGTGGAACCTGGCAGCACAGCGCTGCTGCATGTCTCGGCCCGACCGGAAGATGGCGGGCAGGTCGAAATCTGGCCGCTGACGCCGCGCGAAGCGGTGCCGAGCCCCGATGCCTGGACCATTCCGGACAGCAATCTGGGCCAAACCTCGGCACCCGGACGTCTGGCGCGCGACCTCGCGCAATGGATCGCCCGGCTGACCGACGGCAGCCAGACGCTGGCAAGCCAAGGCCGGCCGGTGCAGCCCGGCGATATTCTGGTCCTGCTGCAAAAACGCGCGCCGATCGCGCCGATCCTGGTGCGCGAGCTTAAGGCAGCCGGCGTGCCCGTCGCCGGGCTGGACCGGCTGGAACTGACGGCCCAGGCCGCCGTGCAGGATCTGATGGCGCTCGCCGACAGCCTGCTGCTGCCGGAGGACGATCTTTCCTTCGCTTGCTGGCTCACCAGTCCTTTAGGCAATCTGTCAGATGAAAGCCTGATGGACCTCGCCGCCGGGCGCGGCCACCAATACCTGTCGGAAACGCTGCGCCTGCGCGCGGCGGAACGCCCGGATTGGCAATTCGCCTGGCATTTCTATGAAGTGCTGCAAGCGGAAGTCGATTACGCCACGCCCCATGCCGTACTGTCCCGCGCGCTCGGCGCGCTGGGCGGCCGGGCGCGGCTGTTCCGCCGCCTGGGCGCGGAAGCCGCCGAGCCGGTGGATGAACTGCTGAACGCTGCGCTGACCTATACGGCAAGCCATGCGCCGTCCCTGCAAAGCTTCCTGCACTGGCTGCGGCAATCGACGGCGGAAGCGAAGCGCGAACCCGGCGCGGCCGGCGATGCCGTGCGCATCATGACCGTCCATGCCTCCAAGGGCTTGCAGGCGCGGATCGTCATCATGGCGGATGCGGCCAACAAGCCGCCCGGCGACCGTTCCTCTCTCCTCTGGATGCAGGATGAAAATAGCGGCCTGGAATTGCCGATCCTCTGTCCGCGCAAGGACAGTCATTGCGAGGCCAGCCGCAGCTTCCAGGGCATGGTGCAGGCCCGCGCGGTGGAAGAGCATCACCGCCTGCTTTATGTCGCCATGACGCGGGCCGAAGACCGGCTGATTGTCTGCGGCTGGGAAAGCGGGGGGCCCGGCAGCCGGGTGCCGACCTGGCATGAGCTGATTGCGCGCGGTTTCGACGCGCTATCGGCGCAGACGCTGGAAGACCCCAATTCCTTCCCACCGCTTCGCCGCGTTGTGACGGCCCCGCAGCGGCGCCCGCCACCGGAAGCCAAGGCGAAGGCCATCGGTCTGACTGCCGACCTGCCTAGCTGGATGGGTCGCGCACCCGACTGGCAGACCGTGCCGGCCCCGCGCGAGCCGCCACGCCCGACGCCGCTGGCGCCCAGCCGGCCGGATGACGTCGCCTTCGGCCCGGTACCGGCCAGCGATTCGCCGTTGATCGTGACGGCATCGCGCGGCGCACGCTTCACGCGCGGCACGCTCATCCATCAATTGCTGCAACATATGCCGGACATGCCGGCGGATACGCGCGCAGAAGCGGCCTTCGACTTCCTCAGCCGCGCCAGCGCCGGCGTCAGCACGGACGAGGTCGAAACCGTGCTGGCACAATGCGAAGCGGTGCTCGGCCACCCTGCGCTGGCCGAGGCTTTCGCGCCCGGCAGCCGGGCCGAAGTGCCGCTGGCGGGCGAGGTCGCCGGCGAGGTCATCACCGGCGTCGTCGACCGGCTGGCGGTAACGGCCGACAGCGTCGTCGCGCTCGACTTCAAGACCAACCGCCAGCCCCCGGCGACGGCGGAAAAGACGCCGCTGCTGTATCTACGGCAAATGGCGGCCTATCGCGCGCTGCTGGAGCGGATTTTTCCCGACCACCTGATCCACTGCGTGCTGGTCTGGACGGAGACCGGCACCGTCATGCCGCTGCCGGATGCGCTGCTGAAAAGCCACAGCCCTCAGGCGCGGGCGGCGGCAAAAGCCACGAACTGATCGAGCAAAGGCCCAACCCAGCCCAGACCGGCTCCATCGGAGAACCACGCAGCCCTGACGGCCGCCAGATCCTCCGGACCGCGCACGAATTCCGCGCTTTCCGGCACGCCGGTCACGGGCAGCCGATAGGGCAGGCAATAGGGATAGTCCCGCACCCGCCATTCGGGCCGATGCGTCGTCATCAGCGCCAGGCAGGGGACGGAATAGGCATCGGCCAGATGCAGGATGGCGGTATCGGTGGAGACCACCGCCCTTGCGCCCGCGACGAGGGCGGCCAAGGCTTCGATCGATGGGCAGAATGGTGCCGCAATGGCACCTTCCACGGGCTCGCCCTGGGTCACGACGGGGCCGAAGCCACGCGCAGCCAGGCCAAGCTGTAGCGCAAGATGCGCCTCCGGCGGCATGTCCCTGAGCGCGATGGAGGCCTTGGGGCAAAGGAGGACATAGCCTGTCGGCAGGCCCATGTCAGGCAATGGCGCCATCCGTGGCGCCAGCCAGCGATTGCGCTTCTCGTCGGACGATATTGCGTGCGGATTGATACCCAGCTTGGCGAGAAAAAAATCGATCATGGAAATGCGCGCGAAAGCCGGGTCATGCGCGAAGTCGCGAATGTCGATCACCTGACCGTCGCGCGGCGCCAGATCCATCGGCCAGATTTCGGCCAGATCGGTCGCGCGTTCATACAATTGCGGCAGCAGAGGTTTCGCCGACGGTTCCGTGCGGCCAAGAACGACTCGCCCCTGAATGGCACCCGTCGCACGGGCAACCGACAGGGCCTGCAATCCGATGATACCGTCGCCCAGGCTGATGCCGAAGCCGTTCAGAACTGTCGTCAGGCTCAAATCCTGCAATCCTCGATTACCTGCCCCAGCGTCACAACTGATGCTCACGGGAGCAAGCTTGCCTGGAGGGAGGGAATGTCCCACCTTCAGTTCAACGCAACATTAACCGCGTCGCTCCGCGGCGCGGCTTTCAGTATGAGGCCCCCCATGGCTGGCAATACCAAGGCTGTGACTGACGCTAGCTTCGACTCCGATGTCCTGAAGGCACCGGGTGTCGTCGTCGTCGATTTCTGGGCCGAATGGTGCGGCCCATGCCGCGCGATTTCCCCGGCTCTTGAGGAAATCTCGGCCGAATATGCGGGCAAACTGACCATTGCCAAGGTCAATATCGACGAAAACCCGACGACGCCGAGCAACTATGCCGTCCGCGGCATCCCGACGCTGATCCTGTTCAAGGACGGCAAGCAGGTCGCGACCCAGGTCGGCGCCGCTCCCAAGAGCGTGCTCAAGGCCTGGATCGAGCGTAGCCTTTAAGCGATGTCGGCCGTGGCGATTCGTGAGCCTCTAATCCGCGTGATCGCCATGCCGGCGGATACCAACCCCGCCGGCGATATCTTCGGCGGCTGGCTGCTGGCGCAGATGGACTTGGCGGCGGGCAATCTTGCTCATCGCATCGCCAAAGGTCGCTGCGTCACGGTCGCCCTTGACGGTATGGCCTTCCTGGCGCCGGTCCATGTCGGCGACGAGGTCAGCTTCTATGCCGACCTGCTCTCCATGGGCCGGACTTCAATGAAAATCTCCGTCGAGGCCGAGCGGCGCACGCGCTATCAGGCGGAGACAGTGCCGGTGACCAAGGCCATCTTTACCTTCGTCGCCATCGACGAAGACCGGAAGCCTCGCCCCATCAAGGACGGCGACGGGACTTAAAACCCTCCGGGCGGAACCATCAGGCGCCGTGCGGTTGGTTTGCGCGCGGCGTTGATGGCGGCGTCCAGCGCCGCCAGAAATTTCGAGCGGTCTTCCTTCGTCAGCCCGTCCGGGCCGCGCGTATTGGCGCCGAAGGAGCGCAGGTGCTCGGCCACTGCCCGCCCGGCCAAGGCCGTTCCGATATTATCTTCCGTCCAGTGATGCCCGCGTGACGACAGCGCCTTAGCCCCTTTGGCCAGGCAGCGCGCGGCCAGTGGAATATCGGTGGTGATGCAGACATCCCCGGCCGCGATCTGATCGGCGATCCAGTCATCCGCCACATCCGGCCCATCGGGCACGGTGATCATTTCGACATTGGGCCGGCCCGTCGGCCGCAGCGGTCGCGATCCATTGGCGACAACGAAGACTTTGAGGGCGAGGCGGTCGGCGACGCGATAGACTTCTTCCCGAACCGGGCAGGCGTCGCCGTCTATGTAAAGAATGGTCATACGGCTGATCTAGCCAGACGCAGCCCTATTCTCAAGTCGCCAAAAGAAAGCCGTCATCCGCGAGCGCGTCACGCGGATCTACCCGTCGGGATACCCAAACGCCGTCCGGGCGCCATGACGGGTAGATGCACGGCATGAAGCCGTGCATGACAATTAGGAGGGCAGCCAGAGCCTAAGCGGCTGCCACTTGCATCTCACCCAGATAGGCGTCGCGGACATGCTCATTCTCGCGCATTTCGGACGCCGGCCCTTCCAGCACCACCTGTCCAGTCTGCAAAACATAGGCGCGATGGGCGATGGACAGCGCCATGGCCGCGTTCTGCTCCACCATGAAGATGGTGACGCCCTGTCGGTTGATCTGCTGGATGATGTCGAAGGTCTGTTCCACGAAAAGCGGCGACAGGCCCATTGACGGCTCATCCATGCAGATCAGCTTCGGGCGGGCCATCAATGCCCGGCCGATGGCGACCATCTGCTGCTCGCCGCCCGACAGCGTGCCGGCCATCTGGTCCCGGCGCTCCTTCACGCGCGGGAACAGGGAATAGACCCGCTCCAGATCTTGATCGAAATCAGCGCCACGCTTGCGCGTGAAGGCACCCATTTCCAGATTCTCGAAGACCGTCATGCGCGGAAACAGCCGGCGCGCTTCCAGCACCGGCGCGATGCCGCGCTTCACCCGCTCGGCGGTCGGCAGCCGGTCGATGCGCTCGCCCTCGAAGATCACCTCGCCCGAGGTCGGCCGCACGATGCCCATGATGGTCTTCATGGTGGTGGACTTGCCGCAGGCATTGCCGCCCAGCAGGCAGATGATCTCGCCCGCGCCCAGGTTGTAATTGACGTTCTTCAGGACGTGCAGGTCGCCGTAGTACGTATTGACGTTGCGAAACTCAAGCATGAGCGGCAGCCCCCCGGCCAAGATAGGCTTCCAGAACCTGTTCGTTTTTACGCACCTCGTCGGCCGGGCCTTCCGTCAGCTTCTCGCCATGGTCGAGGACGATGACCTTGTCGGCGATGCGCGTGACGACATCGAGCTTGTGCTCGATGATCAGCACCGTCAGGCCGAGCGCGTGAAGCCCCTTGATCTGCTCGGCGAGTTCCAGGGATTCGGAGGTGTTCATGCCCGCCGTCGGCTCATCCAGCAGCAGCAGCTTGGGTTTGGAGGCCAGCGCGCGGGAAATTTCGACACGCCGGCGATTGGCGTAGGACAGGCCCACCACCGTCTGGCCCAGACGCGGCATCAGGCGGTTGCCGAAGATCTTCGCGATCTCGATTACCCAGTCTCGTCCCGCCGCCTCTTCCGTCAGTTTCTTGGGGGAGCGGAAGACGGCGGAGAAAGGCCCGGCCTTCAGCCGCGCATGCAGGCCAACCATGATATTTTCGGCAACCGTCAGCGTCGTGAAGAGACGGATATTCTGGAAGGTGCGGGCAATGCCCGTCTTCAGAATCTGGTCGGACCGCAGACCCAGGATTTCATTGCCCTGGAACAGGATACTGCCCTCACCCGCCCGCACCAGACCGGTGATGGTATTGAACAGCGTCGATTTGCCGGACCCGTTGGGTCCGATGACGGCCACCACGCTGCCGGCCGGCACGGTGATATTGACTTTGTTGAGCGCAACCAGACCGCCGAAGCGCACCGTCAGGTCGTTGATTTCCAGCATCGGCACCGCGCCGGGCTCGTGGATATAGCCTTCGCCGCCGATCTGGCTGAGCGTCACATCCTCGGCCCGCACATGGGTCTGCACGGTCGCATGCTGCTGCTCGAAGGACAGCGCCCGCTGGCGCCGGTTGGCCGGAATCAGGCCTTCACGGCGATACAGCATCATGATGACGAGGATGATGCCGAAGATCAGCTCGCTCGCCTGGGTCAGGTCGATCGAACTCAGATAGTTGTTGTGGATGCTGTCGCCGAAGGCGTTCACCCATTGCGTCAGGTCGCCCAGGAACCAGGACTGCAACAGCTGCAGCGCGACGGCGCCCAGCACCACGCCCCAGACGCTGCCCAAGCCGCCCAGCACGACCATGACCAGGATCATGATGGAGACGGGGAAGCCGAACATATCCGGCGTCGCCGTCTGTAGCTTGGCGACATAGAAGGTGCCGGCCATGCCGGCGAAGGCTGCGCCCAGGCCGAAGGCCAGCAGCTTGAAGCGCGTCAGATTGATGCCCATGGCACCGGCCGCGATTTCGTCGTCGCGGATCGCCATCCAGGCGCGGCCGATACGGCTTTCCCGCAGGCGCGTGCTGGCGAAGATCAGGAAAGCAACGACGCCGATGCCGACATAATAATAGGGCGTCGCATCGATGCCGAATTTGTAGCTGAACAGCGTCGGGCTCGCGATGCCGTTCAGCCCGGCGGCGCCATTCGTCAGCCCCGTCCAGTTGCGCGCCACGATCGGCACGATCTCACCGAAGCCGAGCGTGACGATGGCGAGGTAGTCGCCGCGCAGACGCAGGGTCGGCGCGCCGAACAGGATGCCGAAGAAGGCGGAGATGACGCCCGAGATCGGCAGCATCAGCCAGAAGGAGACGGTGAAATGAACCAGTGCATGGTCGTTCTGCACCACCTTCTGCACTAGGCCGAGCGCCGCGAAGGGTACCCAGAAACCGCTCCAGTCCGGAGTGATCTGCCAGGAGGTCAGAATGCCATAGGCATAGGCGCCAATGGCGAAGAAGGCGGCATAGCCGAGGTCGAGCAGGCCGCAGAAGCCGACGACGATATTGAGGCCCAGGGCAAGGGCCGCATAGGCCGCCGCGTTGCCGGCGGCATCGATATTGGCCTGGTCACCGGTAATGACCGGAAACAGCACGGCCAGCACCGCCAACAGCACGATGGACCCGGTACGGACGGCCGGCTTGTCGAAAGGCGCCGTCAGCCAGCGCCATTTGGCGGGCGGTGCCTGAACCGTCGGCAGCGCATTGGTATTCTCATGTCCCGGCTTGGCATCGGGGGGCGCGGTTGTCGTATCCATGGACCCGATCTCCTTCAGGACTTGGTGGGCGCAAGGCGCCCGAGCAGGCCGGCAGGGCGGCAGACCAGAACCAGGACGAGGAGGGAGAAGATGATGACGTCGGCCCATTTGGCGCCGATATACTGGCCGGCCATGGCTTCGATCAGGCCGATGAGCAGGCCGCCGATCATGGCGCCGGGAATATTGCCGATGCCGCCCAGAACGGCCGCCGTGAAGGCGCGCAGGCCGGCCGTGAAGCCGATGCCGAAATTGGTGAAGTTGTAATAGAGGCCGAAGATGAATCCGGCGGCGCCGGCCAGGGCCGAGCCCAGGAAGAAGGCCGTCATGATGACGCGGTTGACGTCCACGCCCATCATCAGCGCGGCATCCGGGTCCTGCGCGGTGGCGCGCATTGCCTTACCCAGCTTGCTGCGCTGGACGAAGAAATAGAGCCCGCCCATCAGCACGGCCGACAAGGCCCAGATGATGAACTGAAAGACCGTGATCTGTGCGGTGCCGATATGGAGCGCGACCGATGGAATGGGATTCGGGAAGTTCTTTGTATTCGCCCCCATGGTCAGCATGACGACGTTCGACAGAACGTAGGACACGCCGATGGTGGTGATCATCGCCATCGGCCCCTGCACCCCGCGCAGCGGTCTCAAGGCCAGTCTTTCGATTCCAACGCCCAACATGCCGCACGCGATCATGGTGACGGCCAGGGTCACCACCAGCACGCCGACCAGCGGAAAACCGTGCAGCAGCACCGTCTGCCCGCTGAGGCCGAACAGGCTGAGCACGCCCATCGCGACAAAAGAGCCGATCATAAAAACATTGAAATGGGAGAAATTGATCAGCTCCATGATTCCGTAAACAATCGTGAAGCCAAGGGCGAGCAAAGCATACATCGCGCCCAGGCTGAGACCGTTGACGAATTGCTGGAGAAGGAGATCGAAGGAGGACATTCTTAAAAGATCCCGGCTCTCAACAGAAATTTCTAAGGTGAATCGCAGGCAATGCCGTCTCGTTCCCCAGCGCTGGCAGCATGAATGCTGGCGGGCTGTCTGACGGAATGGATGCGCGACACGGGAAGGGATACAGCACCGCATTGCCGGACCGTGAAGCACCTGAAGAGAAAGGGTGTCCCGGCACGGGACACCCTTTCTTATGCAAGGCCAATCAGCTCTGCGGCGCGACGCCGATGTATTTGAACTGATGGTTGGCGTCATCCAGCGGATATTTCGGATCGTGGGTGATCTGGAACACGCTGACGACGCGCTGCTTCACATCGCCATACTGATCGAAGGACACCGTGCCCTGCAGCGTATCGACGGAGGAGCTGGCAATAGCCGCACGCACGTTCTCGCGGTTCGGCTGCTTGCCTTCGGCAATCACCTTCTTCAGCGCAGCAAGGATCACCAGCACGCCATCATAGGCGGTGATGGCATAGTCATCCGGGGCTTCGTTGAAGGCGGAGGTGTATTCGTTCAGCCAGTTCGCAATCTTCGGGTCGTCGGCGACATGGGGGGAGGCATTGGTAACATACCAGCCTTCGGCCGCCGGGAAGCCGTCACCCGTCGTGATGTCCGGCGTATAGATGCCGTCACCGCCACCCTTCTTGATCGTCGGCACGATGGCGTAAGCCTGCTTCACCAGCTTCACGCCGGCATTGCTGACACCACCGTAATAGAGCGAGGAGGCATTCAGCGACTTGATCTTGGTCAGAACGGCCGAATAGTCGGATGCGGTCGGGTCAAGACGGTCACGGCCGAGAACCTTCAGGCCCTTGGCTTCCGCCTGCTTCTGGAAGGCGTCCGCCAGGCCGACGCCATAGGCGCCGCTGTCGTCAAGGATATAGACATCCTTCACACCGAGAGTCTCGGCATAGAAATTCGCCATGTTCGGACCCTGGAAGGCGTCCGTCGTGACGGTGCGGAAGAAGGTCGGCTTGCCGCTCGGCATATACTGCGCGGCGAATTGCGGGTTGGTCAGATCCGGATTGGTCGCCGACGGCGTGACCATCGACACATTGCCTTCGGACAGGATCGGCGCCATCGCCTTGGCGGAGCCGCTCATTTCCGGTCCGATCGCGGCCAGCACGTGCTCGTTAGAAACGAACTTGCGGGCATTGGTCGCGGCCTGCGCCGGGTCGTATTGGCCAGCCGTTGCCGTCGCATCGTTCAGCACCAGCGGCTTCAGCGTGTAGCCGGGGAATTCGTTTGAATCATTGGCCTGCTGAATACCCAGCAGCGCGCCGTTCATGATGCGCTTCGCACCGGCGGCATCCGCACCCGTGATGGGCAGGTTGATGCCGATGATGATGGTCTTGCTGTCCGCCGCCTGGGCGCCGCGCGGCAGGCCGAACGCGGCCCCCAATGCGGTACCTGCAAGAAGGGTCGCCGCAGAACGTCTCGTAATCATCGATAGATCTCCTAGATCAGAACTTGCGCGCTGTGTGAGGGCCGAGGCACGACGCTGCCTGACACAAGCAAGCATCGCGCCACGGGAGAAGTCCAGACAGAAAATAACGCTGCGGTGAAACCGCCTCGTTGGTCAAGCCTTAGCTTTTAAAGGCTTTATCCCAAACCGCCCGGCTATAGGCGCCATCGGGTTGTTTTGTGATCACAGGTGTGGACTTGCTAGACAGAAGTTCGTCGACCGTCCGGGCATAATCCGCAGTTTGCAGATAGCCCCAGGGAGAAGTTCCCAGCAGCTTGACGATGCCCGCGACCATGCGGGCCTGATGTTGCTTCGTCAAGACACCGGCGGTATCGGCGGCGAGCAGGATCTGAACCGCTTCGGCCTGATGCGCGGCCGCATAGTCCCAGCCTTCCTTGGACGCCTTCAGGAAGCGGGCGAGCCTGTCCACTTTTGCCGGGTCACCCAAGGAAGACTGCAAGACATAAAGACCGTCTTCAAGCGTCGCCACATGCTCGGCCTGATACTTGAAGACAAGAAGCTGTGCGGGCTGCATGCCGGCTTCGATCAACTGCCAGTATTCATTATAGCTCATGGTCGAGATACAGGCGGCCTGCTTCTGCAGCAGCGGATCGACATTGAATCCCTGCTTCAGCACCGTCACGTCCGGATGCGCGCCGTCCGTGCTGTAGCCGAGCTTGGCCATCCAGGACAGGAAGGGATATTCATTGCCCGAGAACCAGACGCCCAGCGTTTTGCCTTTGAAATCGGCCGGCGTCTTGATGCCGCTATCCTTGCGGCAGGTCAGTTCCATGCCAGAATTCTGGAAGACCTGCGCGATATTGACGATGGGCACACCCTTCTCGCGCGTGGCCAAGGCCGAGGGCATCCAGTCGATCACGACATCGGCGCCGCCACCGGCCAGAACCTGATCGGGGTTGATGTCTGGCCCGCCCGGCTTGATCGTCAGGTCAAGATTTTCGGCCTTGTAGAAGCCTTTTGCCAAGGCCACGTAATAGCCCACGAACTGGCCCTGCGTGACCCATTTCAGCTGCAGGCTGAGCGGATCGGCCGCCTGAGCGGCAGACGCGGTCAAGGGCGCGGTCGTCGCCAAAGCCCCCAGGCCAAGAACAAAGGCCGCGCCGACCCCGAACAGGAAGCGGCGCATTGGTTGTCGCATCATGATCCCCCCGATATGGCATTCGCCGCAGTGAAGCAGCAATCACCGGCCAAAGCAGCAAGATTGATGCCGCAGAACACTGATCAGGCGGAATTAAATCGGCAAGAAACGGTTCTATCGTTACAGCAGCGTCGCGACTGACGCTCAAGAACGGCGAGCGCCACGTATCGAGGGATGCCAGAAGGTCACAACCCGCTCGATCGCCGCGATCAGCACGAAGGCGGCGCAGCCCGTCACCGCCGCCACCACGATGGTCGCCCAGACGATATCGAGGTTCATGCGCGCGGCTTCGGTGGAAATGCGGAACCCCATGCCGCGCGTCGGCGTGCCGAAGAACTCGGCCACCACAGCACCGATCAGCGCCAAAGTCGCATTCAGCTTCAAGGCATTGAAAATCATCGGCATGGCCACCGGCAGACGCAGGTGCCGCAGCGTCTGCCAATAGCCGGCGGCATAGGTCTGCATCAGGTCCCGCTCCATGGCGTCCGTTGAGGCAAGCCCTGCCCGCGTATTAACCAGCATCGGGAAGACGGTCATAAGCACCACGACCGCTGCCTTGGACTGCCAGCCGAAGCCGAACCACATCACCATGATCGGCGCGATGCCGATAATGGGCAAAGCGCTGATAAGATTGCCGAGCGGCGTCAGCCCCCGTTGCAGAAAGGGCGAGCGGTCGATGGCCAGCGCCAGCAGAAAGCCGCTGCCGCAGCCCATCGCATAGCCTGCCAGCACGGCATGCAGCACCGTCTGGACGAAATCCGCCCAGAGCATCGGAAGGTGATGGCCGATCGCGAGTGCGATAGCCGAAGGCGGCGGTAGAATGACGAAGGGTACATGCAGCCCCACCACCAGCATTTCCCACAGCCACAGCATCAGCAGGCCGAACAGAACCGGGGACGCCATACCATCGGCGCGGTCATTGCCGCGCGCAAACAGCGACAGGCCGGCCAGCACCAGCACCAGTGCCACGCCCGCCGTGATCCAGGGCAGATTACCGAAATTCCGCAGCGAGATGCGTGACAGCGTACAGAACAGCAGCCCGGCGGCCGCCATCATCCATTGCGCGCCCGCCCGCGACTCCCCGGTCGCACTGCCGTTCACAGCCGGCCACCGCGCAGCAGAATCACGCCACGCTCCAGCAGCGTCACCGCCAGCAGCCCGGCGAGCGCCAGCAAGCTGGCCATGACCAGCGCGCTCCACATCATCATCGTCTGCCCATAATAGCTGCCGGCCAGCAGGCGGGCACCGAGGCCGACCTGAGCCCCCGTGGGCATTTCCGCGACAATGGCGCCTGTCACGGCCAGGGCGACGGCAACCTTCAGGCTGGGAAACAGAAAGGCCATGGCGGAAGGCCAGCGCAGCTTGGCAAAGATCGTCATCTCTCCGGCGCTATAGGTATGCATCAGGTCCAGTTGCAGCGGATCGGGCGTGCGAAACCCCTTCACCATGCCGACCGTCACCGGAAAAAAGGTGAGATAGGCGACGATGGCCGCTTTCGGCACTAACCCGGTCACGCCCATGGCCCCCAGCGCCACCACCAGCATCGGCGCAATCGCCAGCACCGGCACGGTCTGGCTGGCGATGACCCAGGGCATGACGGACCGGTCCAGCGTGCGGATATGGACGATGCCGATGGCAAGCAAAATGCCGAGAATAAGGCCGAAGAACAGCCCGATCACGGTCGTCTCCGCCGTATAGCCCGCTTGCAGCAACAGGTTGCGTGGGGAGGAGAGTGGAAAGCCGAAGACGCTGTAGATCAGCGCCGAGGCGATCTGGTCCGGCGCCGGCAACACCGGCCGATCCATCGACCAACAGGCCTGGGCGACTGCCCAAAGCCCGTGCGGCTGGTCAGGGTCCATCAGCGCTTCCGCCTGCGGCGCATTCAGCCAGACGGCCGCCGCGTACCAAAGGATCAGCACCGCGACCAGCACGGTCGCGACGGGCAAGGCTTTTTTCGTCATGCGCCGATCGCTTTTCTTTCGTCACCCGCGGACTTGTTCCGCGGGTCTACCGGTCCAGGCGCCCAAACGCCGTCCTGGCGCCGCAACGGGTAGATGCCCGGCATGAAGCCGGGCATGACGAGACTGAATAGGGCCGCCTCACCCATGCCCATGGCCGTCATACAAAGCGGCACGCACGCGGTGCGACAGCGCCAGAAATTCCGGCGTCTCGCGATCTTCCAGGCGCCGCAGGCGCGGCAGGGCGCTTTCGATCACCTCCACCACCCGGCCCGGACGCAGCGACATGACGACGATATGGGTGGAGAGGAAAACGGCCTCAGGAATGGAATGCGTGACGAAAACGCCCGTCAGCCCGCTGCTCGCCCAAAGCTCATGCAAATGCAGATTGAGCCCGTCGCGCGTAATCTCATCCAGGGCGCCGAAAGGCTCATCCATCAGCAGAAGGCTGGGTTTGAAGCTGAGCGCGCGGGCGATGGAGACGCGCTGCTGCATGCCGCCCGACAGCTGCCAGGGAAATTTCCGGGCAAAATCAGCCAGACCCACCAGAGCCAGATTGCGCTCGGCCTCGGCCTGCCGCTCGGCCCGGCCCATGCCGGCAATCTCCAACGGCAGCGTCACATTGCGGGCGACGGATCGCCAGGGCAGCAGAGCCGGCGCCTGAAAGACATAGCCGTAGGCCCGCGCCAGCCGCGCGGCCTCGGGCGTCATGCCGTTCACCCGCAGCAGACCGGAGCTCGGCTGCACCAGATCGGCGATGGCGCGCAGCAGGGTCGTCTTGCCGCAGCCTGAGGGGCCGATGAGAGAGACGAAATCACCCTGTCCGATTGTCAGGTCGATATCGGACAGCGCCAGCGTCGCGGCATCCCCTGTGCCGAAGCGGATAGAAAGGTTCTCCGCAACGACCGCTGCCCCGGCCAAGGGGTTGGAGGCGTCCACGGTCAGCTCTGGCCCGAGAGCTTCGCATCCATCGCCAGCACCGCCTGCAACAGCACGGTGGCGCCGGCCGCGACATCGCCCGGCTCGGCGCTTTCGATCTCATTATGGCTGATGCCGCCGGCGCAGGGCACGAAGATCATCGTCGTCGGCGCGACCGAGGCGACATAGGCCGAATCATGCCCGGCGCCGGAAATGATATCCCGATGCGGAAAGCCGGCCTGCACGGCCGCGGCACGGACGGCGGTCACGCAATCGGCGTCGAAATGCACGGCCGGGGAATTCCAGATACAGGTGAGGTCAGCCGCGACGCCGCTGGATGCGGCGACCGTCGCCAGACGCTCGGTCAGCTTCTGCTCCATCGCTGACAACACAGAATCATCGGGGTCACGGAAATCGACGGTGAAGAAGGTCTCACCCGGAATAACGTTGCGGCTATTGGGCCGCGCCTCGATCAAGCCCACCGTACCGACCGCATTGGGCGCATGTTCCAGCGCGATCTGCTGCACCACTTCGATCATCCGGGCGGTCGCGACCAGCGCATCCTGGCGCAGATACATGGGCGTGGAACCGGCATGGCTGTCGACGCCCGTCACCGTCACCTCATACCAGCGCATGCCCTGCACGCCGGTGACAACGCCGATGGTCTTTGCCTCGGCCTCCAGGATCGGCCCCTGCTCGATATGCAGCTCGAAATGCGCGGCGAGCGGATGCGCGCCGCAGGCCTCGTCACCGATGAAGCCGATATCGCGCAGCGCATCGCCGAAACGGATGCCGTCCCGGTCCTCCCGCGCATAAGCCCAGTCCTTCGTGAACTTGCCGGCGAAAACGCCGGAGGAGAGCATGGCCGGCGCGAAGCGGCTGCCTTCCTCGTTCGTCCAGTTAATCACCTCGATCGGATGCGTCGTCTCATAGCCCGCATCCTGCAATGTGCGCAGCAGTTCCAGTCCTGACAGCACACCGATGATACCGTCGAATTTGCCGCCCGTCGGCTGCGTATCCAGATGGCTGCCGATGGCGATGGGCGGCAGGCCGTTATCCTTCCCCGGCCGGCGGGCGAAGATATTGCCCATATCGTCGATGGTGACCGCGCAACCTGCGGCTTCGCAGGCGGCGATGAACCAGCGCCGCACCTCGGCGTCCAGCTCCGTCAGCGTCAGGCGCTTGATGCCGCCCTTGGCCGTGCCGCCGATCCGGGCGGTATCCAGAATGCTGTCCCAGAGACGGGCCGGGTCGATGGCGAGATTGGTGGCGAGACTCATACCAAGGCTTTCGTCTGTGAAGGCGGGGCGTCCGCCCGAAGCGGGTTATTGGGGTGCTCTTTCCAGGTGGAGAAGGCAAGCCCGGTCTCAGCCGGGTTCATGGTGATGCAATTGTCGACCGGGCAGACATGAGCGCAGAGGTTGCACCCGACGCATTCATCCTCGATCACCTCGTAATGCCGGCGGCCATCGACCTTCGCGGCGCTGATGGCCTGATGCGCCGTATCCTCGCAGGCGATGTGGCACAGGCCGCATTTGACGCAGAGATCCTGGTTGATATGGGCCAGCGTCTTGAAATTGATATTGAGGTCTTCCCAATGCACGAAATTGGGAATCGCCTTGCCCTGAAAATCCTTGATGCGGGCATAGCCCTTCTGGTCCATCCAATTGGACAGGCCGTCCGTCAGATCGTCGATGATGCGGAATCCATGGTGCATCGCGGCCGTGCAGATCTGCACCGTGCCAGAGCCCAGAGCGATGAATTCCGCCGCATCATTCCAGGTTGATATGCCACCGATGCCGGAAATGGGCAGGCCGGCCATATCCCGCGCCCGCGCGATTTCACCCACCATGCGCAGCGCAATCGGCTTCACGCCCGGCCCGCAATAGCCGCCATGAGTACCCATGCCGCCGACGACGGGCGTGGGAGCCATGGCATCAAGATCGATCGACATGATCGACATGATCGTGTTGATCAGCGAAACCGCATCCGCCCCACCGCGATGCGCGGCGCGCGCCGGCGCCAGAATATCCGTCACATTCGGCGTCAGCTTCACGATGGTCGGCATCCGCGTATGCTGCTTGCACCAGCGCGTGACCATCTCGACATAATCAGGCACCTGGCCCACGGCCGCGCCCATGCCGCGCTCACTCATGCCATGCGGACAGCCGAAATTCAGTTCGATACCGTCCGCGCCGGTGTCTTCCACCAGCGGCAGAATCGCCTTCCACGCTTCTTCCTCGCAAGGCACCATGAGGCTGACGATGATGGCCCGATCCGGGAAATCCCGCTTCACGGACTTGATTTCGCGCAGATTCACGTCCAGCGGCCGATCCGTGATCAGCTCGATATTGTTGAAGCCCATGATGCGGTTGCCGCCATAGGACGCAGCGCCGTAGCGGCTGGAGACATTGACCACCGGCGGATCCTCGCCCAGCGTCTTCCATACCACACCGCCCCAACCCGCCTTCAGAGCGCGGACGACGTTATATTCCTTGTCGGTCGGCGGGGCGGAAGCCAGCCAGAAAGGATTGGGCGATTTGATGCCGGCGAAATTGACGGAGAGATCGGCCATGGTTTCGGTCCCCGTTCTTAGGCTTTGAGGAAACGGTCGATAGCCATCGCGGCATCCCGCCCATGGGCGACGGCCTGCACCGTCAGATCCTCACCCGCGCTGACGCAGTCACCGCCCGCAAAAACCCCGGGCAGAGACGTCTGGTAATCATCGCCCACGCCGATGCGCTTGCCGCCCAGGTCAGGCGCGGTCCCGGCAGTCAGCGGTTCCGGCAGAAAGCTCTGGCCCACGGCCTTCAGCACCAGATCGGCCGGCAGGCTCACCCGCTCCTCGGTCAGCACGAGTTTGGCGCCGCTCACCGTGGTTTTGGCGCAGATGACGGCATGGGCTTCCACTGCGACCGGCGCCAGGAAATGGCGGATGCCGACACCGTGCGTCTGCGCCCAATCCTGCTCCACCTTGGTCGCTCCTATCTGCTCTGGCCCACGGCGGTAGGCCAAGGTGACGGTCTCTGCGCCCAGCAACTTCACCTGGGTGGCGGCGTCGATAGCGGTATTGCCGCCGCCGATGACGACGACATGACCCTTTGCCAGTACCGCCGCCTCGACAGGGTTCTGGCGCAGCAATTCGATGAAACCGAGCGCATCCATCACATGCGCGGCCCCCTCGCCCGGCACGCCCAATGCGTTCGGATCGGCAAGACCGATTGCCACAAACACGGCATCGAATTCCTGCCGCAGCTTATCCAGTGTCAGGTCAGGCCCAAGCGGGGTGCCGTATTCGATAGCGATGCCGCCGATACCGAGAATAAAAGCCACTTCGCGCTGTGCGAAGTCATCCACCACCTTATAGGCGGCGATGCCATATTCGTTCAGCCCACCGGGCTTGGGCCGGGCTTCATAGACCAGGACGTCATGACCCAGCGTGGCAAGGCGGTGAGCGCAGGCAAGGCCGGCCGGGCCTGCGCCGACCACGGCCACGCGCTTGCCTGTCAGCGGCGCACGCGCAAAAGGCTGCTCGCCGGTCGCCATCAGGTGATCGGTCGCAAAGCGTTGCAGGCTGCCGATGGTGACGGGCTTGCCCTCCTGCGCTTCACGGACACAGGCCTCTTCACACAAAATTTCCGTAGGGCAGACACGGGCGCAGCTGCCGCCGAAAATATTGCTTTCCAGGATGGTGACAGCCGAGCCGCGCAGATTGCCGGTGCGAATTTTGCCGATGAAGCCGGGAATATCGATGCCCGTCGGGCAGGCATCCACGCAAGGCGCGTCGTAGCAGAAATAACAGCGGTCAGCCTCGACCCTGGCTTCGTCGCGCGACAGCGGAGCGGTCATTTCCCCAAGCTTGATCGCGACCTCTGCCGCACGGGCAGAAACGCCCAAAACTTGCTCGCCAAGCCCTTCCGACATGCATTCCCCCGGTCTGACGATGGATGGATGCTGCTTAAACCGGCACGAGGTGTCAACGGACCCTTGGCAGCACCTTCCCAATCCCGGCCGACCGGTACACGATAGCCTATCGTTTCGCTTTGGAGGAAGCCATGTCCCTTCTCATTCGCGGTGGCGAGATCGTCACCGCCGAGCGGCGTTATAAGGCCGATGTGTTGTGCGACCAGGGGGCGATTCAGGCGATCGGCCCAGATCTGGAGGCGCCAAGCGGGGCCGAAATCCTGGATGCCGGCGGGCTTCTGGTCATGCCGGGCGGCATCGACCCCCATACCCATATGGAACTGCCTTTCATGGGCACGGTGGCGTCCGAGGATTTCTATACCGGCACCGCCGCCGGTCTCGCCGGCGGCAATACGATGATCATCGATTTCGTGATCCCCGCCCCTGGCGCGTCATTACTCGACAGTTACAAGACCTGGCGCGGCTGGGCCGAGAAGGCCGCAGCCGATTACAGTTTCCATGTCGCCGTCACCCATTGGTCCGATCAGGTGCATGAGGAGATGGGCATCCTCACGCGTGACCACGGCGTCAACAGCTTCAAGCATTTCATGGCCTATAAGGGCGCCATCATGGTTGATGACGATATCCTGCTGCGCAGCTTTACGCGCGCATTGGAACTGGGTGCCATCCCGACCGTCCATGCCGAGAACGGCGAGGCCGTCGCCTTCATGCAGAAATCCCTGCTGGCGCAAGGCATTACCGGACCGGAAGGCCATGCCCTGTCACGCCCGGCAAGCGTTGAAGGCGAAGCCGCCCAGCGCGCCATCACCATCGCCGGGCTGATCGGCGCGCCACTCTACATCGTTCATGTCTCGACCGAGGAAGCCGCCCAGGCCATCGCCCGCGCACGTGCTGCCGGCCAGCGCGTTTATGGCGAAGTTCTGCCGCAGCAACTGGTCATTGACGAAACCGTCTATCAGAACAAGGATTTCGCGACTGCGGCCGCCTATGTCATGAGCCCGCCTTTCCGCCCCAAGCATCACCAGAAGGCGCTCTGGGCCGGCTTGATGTCAGGACAATTGCAGACGACTGCCACCGACCACTGCGCCTTCTGTGCACCGCAAAAGGCAGCAGGAAAAGATAATTTCACGCTGATTCCGAACGGCACGGCCGGCATCGAGGATCGCATGAGCGTGCTGTGGCATCATGGCGTTAGCACCGGTCGGCTGACGCCATCCGAATTCGTCGCCATCACCTCCACCAATACCGCCAAGATCTTCAATATCCACCCGCGCAAGGGCGCGATCGAAATTGGCGCCAACGCCGATATCGTGTTGTGGGATGCGTCGTCCAGTCGCACGATTTCTGCCAAAACCCATCATCAGAATATCGACTTCAATATCTATGAAGGGATGGAAGTAACGGGCTTGGCCGCCACCACCATCAGCCAAGGAAAAATCGTCTGGCACAAAGGCGAGTTGCGCACGGTGAAAGGTTCCGGTCGATACATCAACCGCCCCTGCTTCCCCATGACGTTCGAAGCACTGTCCAAAATCAATGCGGCGAACAAGCCGGTGGGCGTTGCGCTAATGTCAGGCCAGTAACGCGGCATTATGTCCCTGCTTCTTGAGCAGGGACACCGCTTTTCGATCGAACGAGACAAAGCAATCCCCGCCAAGCCATCGCCCCTCGAAAGCGATGACGCCATCGGCGAAATCTCCGCCTGCCGCAAGACTTGCGATTCCCGCTTCGACCGCTGGACGGTTAATGACGACATTTCTCGTCGACACCAGAGCGACCAACGAATTTGCAATATCAATTTTATTGAACCCGTAAGCACGTCGCAGCACCCACACCAATTCGCATAGGGATGACAGAGGGATTGCGACAATCTCCGCCTCGCGAAGAAGTTTGGCTGCGATCACCGCCTGCCGTTCATCATCCAATACCGCCGCGCGAACCAGAATGTTTGTGTCGACCGTGACCTTCACGGCTCGCCAGCCCAACCCGCCTCAATCGCTTCGTTGATTTCTTCAATCGTTGCGACTTTCGTCGTTTTTCCGGCAAGCAGACCGATAAAACCATCGATCGTTCCAGCAGGATTTGCGGCACGGAGGGCGATCCGGCCATCGGGCAGCTTGTCCAGCTCAATCTTGTCGCCCGGACGGATGCCAAGATGGCTCAGCACGTCCTTGCGGAAGGTCACCTGCCCGCGCGCCGTTACCGTGAGAATGGCCATTGCTTCAACCTCCTCTCCTACCATCAAAAATGTAATGCAATTATGCATTATTTTCAACACCGATTGTCTCGCATGGATCCGCTTGGCTAGATGCAGCATGACCCAGCGCATCGCCTCCATCACCCTGCTCGTCGATTCCTACGACACGGCAATCGCCTATTACGTCAGCGCGCTCGGCTTCGCTTTGCTCATCGATCATGATCGCGGCAATGGGGATCGCTGGGTCGAAGTGGCGCCTTCAGGCGGCGGTGTCGCCATACGTCTGGCTGTCGCCAAAAACGAAGCACAGCGGCAGGCCATGGGCGCCCAGGCCGGCGGTCGTGTGCTCTGCGTGCTGCAAACGGATGATCTGGCGCGGGATGTGGCTGCCTATAGGGCGCGCGGCGTCATCTTTCAGGAGGAACCGCGCCAGGAGAGTTATGGCGCGGTAGCGGTCTTCCAGGATTATCTCGGCAACCGCTGGGACTTGATCCAGCCGGCCTAAGGCTGGCGGGGGCCGTTGCTTGCTTCGATATCCGCCATGCGGATTTCCAAAGCGCGGCGCCAATTCACCCCTACGCCCATGATCTCAGCCTTGATCGTGGTTTCCAGATCGTCACGCAGTTCTTCCATGCGTCGTTCCAGCCGCTTCACCCGATCGAATGTCGAGAGCGACAAGGTGCGAACATCGCCGACTTCGACGCGCAGGCTTTTGACCTCGTCCCGAATTTCGCGCAGCAGCAGATTCGTCAGGCTCTCGGTCTCGTTCACGGTATCACCCACAACCGACTAAGCAATGAGCCTAAGGCGAAATCATTTCGCCTTCAACAATCAGAATTAGACGTAAAAACTCTCGCCGCAGCCGCAGCGGCCTTTTTCGTTCGGATTGACGAAGGTGAAGCCGGCCGACAGCTTCTCCACCTTATAATCCATCTCGGTGCCGATCAGGAAAAGGCTCGCCTTGCGGTCCACAAGCACGGTCTGGCCGTTGTCGGTCACGACCTCATCGGTCGGGCCGACCGCATCGACGAAATCCATGTCGTAGGACAGGCCTGAGCAACCCTTGGTGCCGACGGAAATCTTCAGCAGCTTGCCCTGCTGGCCACCGGCATAAAGCTGCGCCAAGCGCGCGGCTGCCGCGTCCGACAGCTTCATCAGCGGCGGCAGCGCGCGGCGGGCGGGTTTCGGAGCGGCAGAACCCGTCTCTACGGTTTGGCTCATAACGTCCTTCTCCTCGATCAGAACATATTCATGGCAAGACGGGCTTCATCGCTCATCCGGCTCATGTCCCATGGCGGATCCCACACTGTCTCGACGTCGCAGGCGGTCACGCCCGGCACGACCATGATCGCTTCGCGCACCATAACGGGCAATTCCTGGGCCGAGGGGCAGCCCGGGGCCGTCAGCGTCATCTCAACCTTGATCTTGCCGTCATCGGCAATATCGACGGCATAGATGAGGCCGAGTTCGTAGATATTCACCGGAATTTCCGGATCATAGACGGTCGCAATCGCCTCGATCACGGAATCCTCGCTCACCGAGTCAGACACCGGCGGGGCCACTTCGCCGTCCGGCGTCCAGGCGTGATGCACGGCCTGATCATCGGTCGCATCCGGCTTCTGGCTCAACTCGTCCATCTTACTCTCCTGCTCCGGCATCAGGCGAAAAACGCTTTGATGCGGCCAAGCGTCTCGGCCAGGAAATCGATCTCCGCGATCGTCGTATAGACCCCGAAGGTCGCACGCGCGGTGCTGTCCACGCCCAGACGCTGCATCAGGGGTTCCGCGCAATGATGCCCGGCCCGGACGGCAATGCCCGAACGGTCCAGCAGCGTCGCCACATCATGCGCGTGCGCGCCGTCCATCGCAAAGGAAATGACGCCGCCCCTGTCCTGGGCATGACCGTAGATCGTCAGCCCATCGACCGCGGAAAGCTTCGCCAATGCGTGTTCGGTCAGGGCCGCTTCATGCGCCGAAATGGCGTCATAACCGATGCTTTCGACATACTGGATCGCGGCATTCAGGCCGATGCCTTCCAGAATGGCCGGCGTGCCCGCCTCGAACTTATGCGGCACGCGCGCCCAGGTGGAGCGCTCAAAGGTGACGGAGCTGATCATGTCGCCGCCACCCATGAAAGGCGGCATGGCTTCCAGCAAATCCCGCTTGCCGTACAGCACGCCGATGCCGGTGGGGCCGTACAGCTTGTGGCCGGTCCAGGCATAGAAATCGACGTCCAGCGCCTGCACATCGACTTTCCGATGCACGATGGCCTGAGACCCATCCAGTAGCACCTTGGCGCCATAGGCGTGCGCCAGTTGCACGATGCGTTCGGCCGGCGTGCAAGTGCCCAGCACATTCGACATATGGGTGATGGAAACCAAGCCCACCTTGCCGTCGCTCAGCAGGTCTTCCAGATGCGCCATGTCCAGCTCACCGCTGGCGGTGATCTTCGCCACGCGGAGTTCGATGCCATGGGCATCGCGCAGCATCTGCCACGGGACAATATTGGAGTGGTGCTCCATTTCGGAAATCACCACGGCCTGCCCGGCCTTCATCACGCCGCGCCCATAGCTATAGGCGACGAGGTTCAGCGCCTCGGTGCTGTTGCGGGTAATGACGATCTCGTCGCGCGATCCGGCATTCATCAGGCGCGCGGCGGAATCCCGCACCGCCTCGAAAGCTTCCGTCGTGCGCTCACTCATCCAATGCGCACCGCGATGGACATTCGCATATTGCGTTTCCATCGCGTCGCGCATCGCATCGATGACGACCCGGGGCTTCATCGCCGAGGCGCCGCTATCGAGAAACACCAGCTTCTGGCCCCGCACCGTCTGCGACAGGATGGGAAAATCGGCGCGAATGCGCTCGACATCAAATGCCGCGACCTGCCCCGGAATCGCATTCATGCCGCCGGTGCCTCCGCATCCTTACCTGTCGTTGCCCACCATTGTTCGACCGCATGTTCGAAAACATCGCGCAGGCCCTCATGCGCCACCGCCTCGAAAGCGTCGGTCAGGAAGGCACGCACCAGTATCATGCGCGCCTGATCGGCCGGCACGCCACGGCTGCGCAGATAGAACAGCTGCTCGGGGTCCAAGGCGCCAACCGTCGCACCATGGCTGCACTTCACGTCATCGGCGTAGATTTCCAGTTCCGGCTTGCTGTTGATCTCAGCGTCGGGGGACAGCAGCAGCGCCTGGTTCATCTGGTAGCCGTCGGTCTTCTGGGCAATACGCGCCACTTCGATGCGGCCCTGGAAAACAGCACGCGCCTTGCCAGTCAGCACGCTTTTCACGGTCTGGCGCGACGGGCAATTCGGCGCGTCATGCGAAATGGCGGTCGTAAAGTCACTGACCTGATTGCCGCCCATGATCTGAGCCGCGTTCAGATGCACCGCCGCCTGCTCGCCGCCCAGCCGGGCATGGATTTCCGTGCGGCCCAGCTTGGCGCCGAGCGCGAGCGAGAAGCAGTCATAGACGCCGTTCGCCGCCGTATCGGCATAGATGGTGCCGAGATGGAAAGCGTCCTCGGAATCCTGCTGCAAGCGGCCATGAGTCAAATGCGCGCCTTCAGCCACCGCAATCTCGATCACCGGATTGTTCAGATATTCGCCGATGCCGGCTGAGACTTCCAGCAGCACAAGACGCGCGCCTTCACCCAGGCTGATGCGATGGCGCGGATGGCTGGCAACGCGACGATGGCGGCCAGACGTCAGTTGCGCCAGCATCAGAAAGCCGGCGTCGAAACCCGCCGGCACGTCGATGATGATGCCGTCTTCGGTCAGCATGGTGTTGAGCGCCACAACGCGGTCACGCTCGGGCTTCGTCAAATCGCCGAACACGCCGGTACCGGCGAAGGACTTGACCTCCAGCCCGTCAGGCGACGTTGACAAATCAGGCCGGTAGCGACCATCGACGAAGATCAGTCGCGGGCCTTCAACCTTCGGCAGCAGTGCCAGCAGATCGACACCCGCCTGCGTATCGGCGATCGGCTCCTGAAAATCGAGCGCCGCGACAGACCGCAGATTGGTGTAATGCCAAGCCTCTTCCTTCGGCGTTGGCAGCCCCTTGTCGCGCAGCAATGCGGCCGCTGCATCGCGCGGTGCCGCATTGCCCGGCAGACGGACACGCAGACCGTCATACCGCGCCAGGAAACCCTTCAGGGCTTCGCTCGGCGCTTGCTGTTTCACGGCCTGCATTATGCCGCCTCCGCCGCCTCGCCGATGATGCCGGCATAGCCATCGGCTTCCAGCTCTTTCGCGAGTTCCGGACCGCCGGAGCGGATGATGCGGCCGTCGGCCAGCACATGCACATGGTCGGGCACGATATAATCCAGCAGGCGCTGGTAATGGGTGATGACGAGGGCCGAGAAATTCGGGCCGCGCGAGGCGTTCACGCCTTCGGCGACGATGCGCAGCGCATCGATATCGAGGCCGCTATCGGTCTCGTCCAGCAGTGCCAGCTTCGGCTGCAACATCGTCATCTGAAGGATTTCGTTGCGCTTCTTTTCGCCGCCCGAAAACCCAACATTGACGTTGCGCTTCAGCATGTCTTCCGACATGGCAAGCTTCTTCACCGCCGCGCGGGCCTGTTTCAGAAACTGCACCGCGTCCAGCTCACCCTCGCCGCGCGCGCGGCGAACGGAGTTCAACGCCGTGCGCAGGAAATTGGCATTGCCGACGCCCGGCAGTTCCACCGGATACTGGAAGGCAAGAAAGATTCCGGCGGCGGCACGCTCTTCCGGTTCCATGGCCAGAATATCCTGGCCGAAGAAGGTGGCCGTGCCACCCGTCACTTCATAGCCTTCGCGGCCGGACAGAACGTAGGACAGCGTTGACTTGCCGGCGCCGTTCGGCCCCATGACGGCATGAACCTCACCCTGCGGGATCGTGAGATCGATCCCCTTGAGGATTTGCTTGCCGTCGATCTCGGCGGTCAGTCCCTTGATTTCGAGCATCTTACGCGATCCTTAACCCACCGAGCCTTCAAGGCTTATGGCCAACAACTTCTGAGCTTCGACGGCGAATTCCATCGGCAGCTCCTTCAAGACATCCTTGCAGAACCCGTTCACGATCAGCCCCACCGCGTCCTCTTCCGAAAGACCTCGGCTGCGGCAATAGAAAAGCTGATCCTCGGCGATTTTGGAGGTCGTCGCCTCATGCTCGATCTTGGCCGAAGGATTGCGGCTTTCGATATAGGGCACGGTATGGGCGCCGCACTGATCGCCGATCAGCAGGCTGTCGCATTGCGTGAAATTCCGCGCGTTCTGCGCCTTCGGCATCATCCGCACCAGACCGCGATAGGTGCTGTCGGAATGGCCGGCGCTGATCGTCTTGGCGATGATCGTGCTATTCGTATTGCGGCCGATATGGATCATCTTGGTGCCGGTATCGGCCTGCTGATGATTGTTCGTGACCGCGACGGAATAGAATTCACCCACGCTGCCGTCGCCGATCAAAATGCAGGACGGATATTTCCAGGTGATGGCCGATCCCGTCTCCACCTGCGTCCAGCTGATGCGGCTGCGGGCGCCACGGCAGGCGCCGCGCTTGGTGACGAAGTTATAGATGCCGCCACGGCCTTCCGAATCGCCCGGATACCAGTTCTGCACGGTGGAATATTTGATCTTGGCGTCATCCATCGCAACCAGCTCAACCACCGCCGCATGCAGCTGATTCTCATCGCGCATCGGCGCGGTGCAGCCTTCCAGATAGCTGACGGAGGCCCCGTCCTCGGCAATGATCAGCGTGCGCTCAAACTGCCCGGTATTCTTCGCATTGATGCGGAAATAGGTGGAGAGTTCCATCGGGCATTTGACGCCCTTGGGGATGAACACGAAGCTGCCATCGGTAAAGACGGCGGAATTGAGCGCTGCGAAGAAATTGTCGCCGGCCGGCACTACGCTGCCCAGATACTCGCGCACCAGGTCAGGGTATTCGCGTACCGCATCCGAAATCGAGCAGAAGATCACGCCGGCCTTGGCGAGCGTGGAGCGGAAGGTGGTCGCGACCGAGACGCTGTCGAAAACGGCATCCACCGCCATGGGCAGACGCTCTTCGTCACCCTGCTCGACGCCGGCCAGGATCGCCTGTTCCTTCAGCGGAATGCCAAGCTTTTCGTAGGTGCGCAGCAGTTCGGGGTCGACCTCATCCAGGCTCTTCGGACCGCTGCCCTTCTTTTTGGGCGCCGCGTAATAGTGGATGTCCTGGTAATCGATCACCGGATAGCCCGGCTTCGCCCAATGCGGCTCTTCCATCTTCTGCCAGATGGCAAAGGCTTTCAGGCGCCAGGCCAGCAGCCATTCGGGCTCGCCCTTGCGGTCTGAAATCAGCCGGATCGTGTCTTCGTTCAGGCCCTTGGGCGCGAGATCCATCTCAAGATCGGTCTCGAAGCCCCACTTATAGGTGGAGCCTGTAACGGCGCTGACGGTCTCTAGGGTTTCTGCAACTGCTGGCATGGGCCTTACTCGACAAAGGCTGTGGTGGAAACGGAGGCGCCGGCTGGATGATAGGATGGCATGGCGCTCGCCTCGGTCATGGGGACGACAGAAAGCGCGTCCCGTTCGGGGGGACGCATATCCGCAAGACTGATCCCGGACAATGCGTCCAGAATGGCGGAATTGACCCGGTCCCATCGCCCCTTGACGGGGCAGAGGGCCGATGAATCGCAGATCGCGGGGGAATGCTCCACGCAGGCGGTCAGCGCAATCGGCCCGTCGATCGCGGTGATCACGTCAGCGACCGGAATGGCGGAGAGCGGCTTGGCGAGGCGATACCCGCCCCGTGCGCCGCGCTGGGAACAGACGAGCCCGGCCGTCGTCATGATCTTGAGGACTTTGGCGACGGTCGGTTCCGGCACGCCGGTCGCGGCCGCGATTCCGCCCGAAGTCTGCAAGGCAAAATCATCCCCCAGCCGCACCAGCACGACGACCGCATAGTCCGTCAATTTGGACAATTTCAACATGGATCCCTTCTAGCCCTTCATTCAGGACCAAGCCAGTCCTGTTTTGGAGGGCAGCCCTGCCGGTTGAACCCAGGCCCGGAACTCTCTACCCAGATTACAGGCTTCGATGAGGGCAATACCGATGGCGGACGACAGCTTCGACTCCAACCTCTCTCGGCTGCGGGACAAATATGTCGGCCTCGGCGGCGGAACGGTGTTCGACCCGCATTTCCAGGAGATTGCTGCCAAAACCATCAGCCCCGATGGGCGCCGCCGCCTGCCCTATTCCGACCCGGCGACGTTCATGGCCGCGCCCTACCGGCAGAATGCCTTCGGGACGCTGGACGGTTTGAAGGATCTGGACGTCGCGCTGATCGGCGTGCCGATGGACCTCGGCGTCACCAACCGCAGCGGTTGCCGCCTGGGCCCGCGCGCCGTGCGCGCGGTGGAGCGCATCGGGCCTTATGAGCATGTGCTGCGTGTGGCGCCGATGGGCATGTTGCGCGTCGCCGATGTGGGTGATGTGCCGCTACGCTCCCGCTACAGCCTGGAAAGCTGCCATGAGGATATCGAGGCCGCCTATAAGGCCGTCGTCGCGGCCGGCGTCATTCCCCTTTCCGTGGGTGGCGACCATTCCATTAGCCAGGCAATCCTGAAGGCGGTGGGTGAAAAGCGCCCCGTCGGGCTTATCCATATCGACGCGCATTCCGATACGGCGGGCGAATATGAGGGCAGCCGCTTCCATCACGGCGGTCCTTTCCGCCAGGCCGTGCTGGACGGCGCCGTCGATCCACGCCGCACTTTGCAGATCGGCATTCGCGGCACGGCGGAATATCTGTACGAATTCTCGACCGATAGCGGCATGACGGTGGTTCATGCCGAGGAGGTCGAGGAGCACGGCATCCGCCGCTATATCGATGTCGCGCGCCAGCTGATCGGCGACGGCCCGGTCTATATTTCCTTCGACATCGATTCCGTGGACCCCGGCTTCGCGCCTGGCACCGGTACGCCGGAAGTGGGAGGATTGCAGCCGCGCGAGGTGCTGGCCCTGCTGCGCGGCCTCAAAGGCCTGGATATCGTCGGCGGCGATGTTGTGGAGGTCGCACCGCAATATGATGCGACCAGCAATACCGCCCATATCGCGGCCCAGGTGCTGTTCGAAATGCTGTCTCTGGTCGCGCTGCGGGAAAAGCCGTCGATTTAAGAGGCCAAGCTTCGTTGCATTACGAACTCGTCATCATCGCAATGGTTGAACCGTAAGCGGCAGGCGCTCACTCTCCATCCCATGACGGAAAACAGTCCTCATGATATCGAAATGCGCGCCGATGGCACCTTTGTGGAGGCGGCGCGCGGCCCTGGGGCGACCGGCGCCCGCTTCACTGCAAGCTGGCCGCCGCAGGGCGCGCCACGTGGAGGGTTTGCGCGTGGGCTCGCCATAGCCGGGGTGCTGGCAGGTGCGGCCATTGTCATCGGGCTGGTGCTGTCACTCGCCCTGATTCTGGTGCCCATGGCCATTGCAGCGGCGCTGATCGGCTACGCCGCGCTGCGCTTCCAGATGTGGCGGATGCGGCAAAGCGGGCAGACAATGCGCGGGCCCTTAGGGCCGATCATGGCCCAGGCCGAGGCAATGATGCGCAATCGCGCCGGGCGCCAATAACCTATCGAATTATCTTTTGATTCAAAATCGAAATAATTAGCCTTTGAAGTTGGGCTCAGTTAGGCGTGCGTTGTCACCCTGGCGGCACTGCTGTTGCAGCGCCGCCAAATCACGGGTGGCGAAGGAGGTGAGGGCAATTGCCCGAAACTTTCTACCGCGTAGCGATGGTCGTTTTGACCTTGGCTTTGGTCATTCTCGCCATCGTGGGGCTTAACTAGCCTAGAAGCCTGGGGTCCCGTCTCCCTAGACAGAGACGGGACCTTAGACGAGCTAGAGGTGGGGGCTCCTGCCCTTACTTTCACCGCGTGAAAGCTATATACGCCCACGCACCTTAATTTTCAATAAAGCCTTTCTGCATCATATATCTTGGCCGCGGTTTGCCTCAAATCTGCGCCTGACCGCCATCGACATAGAGCTCGATGCCGTTCACGAAGCTGGCGTCATCCGAGGCCAGAAACAGTACTGCTTTCGCGATTTCCGCCGGCTGACCGACGCGGCCTGCCGGGATGAGTTGCAGCAGGCTTGCCTTCACGCCTTCCGCCGCGTCACCACCACCGAACAGCGCGTTCAACCCAGCCGTCTCCGTCAGACCGGGGCTGACGGCGTTGACGCGAATATTGCGGTCCTTCAGATCCAGAATCCAGTTGCGCGCGAAGCTGCGCACGGCGGCCTTCGTGGCACTGTAGATGCTGAAGGCCGGCGTGCCCTTGATGCTGGTGATGGACGCGTTCAACACGATGGCACCACCGTCGCGCAGCAGCGGCAGCGCCTTCTGCACCGTAAAGACCGTGCCCTTTACGTTCGAGGCGAAGGTGCTGTCGAAATGCGCCTCGGTGATCGCGCCCAGCGGCGCGAAGTCACCGCCACCGGCATTGGCGAAAACAACGTCGATATGATCGTGTTTCCGCTGCACGGCGTCATAGAGCCGGTCGATATCCTCGAGCTTGGCCATATCCGCCTGCACGGCGGTGGCGCGCGGGCCGATCTGCTTCACGGCCGCGTCCAAGGCATCCTGCCGCCGGCCGGTGATGAAAACGAAAGCACCTTCCTCGGCGAAAGCCTTGGCGGTCGCAAGACCGATGCCGCTATTGCCGCCGGTGACGACGACCACTTTGTCCTGAAACCGATTGCCCATTTGAAGTCTCCTGTGGTTGCGCTGATTGCGTGCCAGAAGATTTACTCAGGGAACGATCTTGCCAGTAGGCGGCAATATCGGCACTCATCGTTCCATTGATAGGACGATGATCATGATCGATCTCAACGACTATGCCTATTTCGCGGCGGTCGTTCAGCATGGCGGTTTCGCCCCCGCCGGGCGGGCGCTGCATATGCCGAAATCCAAGCTCAGCCGCCGCATCGCGGGGCTGGAAAGCCGCCTCGGCGCGCGGCTGCTGGAACGCTCCACCCGCCGCTTTCGCGTCACCGAAACGGGAGAGGCCTTCTACGCGCGCTGCCGCGCGATCCTGTCGGAAATGGAACTGGCCGAGGCCGTTATCGCCGCGGGTTTGAGCGAACCCCACGGGCTGGTGCGCTTCTCCTGCCCGACCGGCCTCGTCGGCGTGCTCGCGCCATATTTTCCGGCCTTCCTGAACCGTTACCCGAAAGTGCGTCTGCAAATCCTGGCGCTCGACAGGCCCGTCGATCTGATCGAGGAACGGATCGACGTCGCTTTGCGCGTGCGCCTGACGCTGGAAAGCGATGCCGCCATGACCATGCGCTCGCTCGGCATGTCCCGACGCATCCTCGTGGCAAACCCGACGCTGGCCCGTGCCGTCAGTGAGGATGTCACTGCGCTCTCATCGCTACCCGTTCTCGGCACCAGTGACGATGTCAGCGAGGTCGAATGGCTGCTGGAAGGGCCGGCGGGCGAAACCCATCGGCTGACGCTGACACCGCGCATGAGCTGCGGCGATTTCGATACCGTCAGGCAGGCAGCGCTGGCCGGCACCGGCATCGCGCTGCTGCCCGATCATGTCGTCTCGGAATGGCTTACGTCAGGGCAATTGGTGCAGGTTTTGCCGAACTGGCGGGGGCCGCCCGGCATCGTCCATCTGGTCTTCACGACGCGGCGCGGCCTGCCCCCGGCCGTCCGCGCCTTTATCGATCACCTCGCCCGGACCTTTCCGGCGGAGGCGACGACCCGTTAGCCAAGAACAGGAATCTTGCCGCCCAGTTCATCCTCGATATGCACGCGGATGATCTGTTCGAATTCGCTCTCGGCGACGAATCCGAGCGAGGCCGCGCGGCTGGTATCGAACCCCTTGGCCCAGGTATCGACGATGCGGATGATCCGCTCATCCGGCTCGCGCTTTATCAGCGCCACAGCCTTCGGCCCGGCGACCTTTTCCAATGCCGCGATCTGCTCGGCCACGGTAATGGACAGGCCCGGCATCGACAGGCTGGTGCGGCCGCGCAGCAGCGCCGTATCCAGCCCCGCCGCATGAACCAGAAAGCCGATGGTGGCACGCGGGCTCGCCATCCAATGCTGAACCCTGTCGCTCACCGGCAGCACCGCCGGCAGGCCGACCAGCGGCTCGCGAATGATGTTGGAGAAGAAGCCGGACGCCGCCAGGTTCGGCTTGCCCGGGCGCACGCAGACGGTCGGCAGGCGCAGGCCGATGCCGTCGATGAAGCCGCGACGCGCGTAATCGGCCAGCAGCAGCTCGCACATCGCTTTCTGCGTGCCGTAGCTGGTGCCGGGCGTCAGGAAATATTCGTCGTCGATGACATCCGGCATATCGCCACCGAAGACGGCGATGGAGGAGGAGAAGACGACGCGCGGCTTCCAGGCCCCGCCTTTGGACTGCTCGACCCGGATGCCTTCCAGCAGGAATCGCATGCCGTCCAGATTGACGCGATAGCCCTTGTCCATATCCATCTCCGCTTCGCCCGAGACGATGGCGGCGAGATGGAAGATGATATCGGGGCGCCCGGCCAGCAGTTCGGTCGCCGCACCGGCCACCGACAGATCGGCCGCCGTACAATCGGTCGTGCCGATGAAACCATGCGGCGTCGCGGGGGCGATGACGTCGATCAGGGTCAGATGCTCAACGGGCTTGCCGCCCAGGCCGCCGTCAGCCGCGATCCGCTCGGCCAGCTTGCGGCCCACCATGCCGGCGCCGCCCAAAATCATCACATGCATCTGCGTATTCTCCTCTGACGCCCGCCGCTTCGCGGTCTTGCCCTGTCATCAGAGCGATCTTCGGCACGCCTGTCAAAGCGCGCCGGCGCTGGCTCCGAATATGGCGCGCAGGGCCAGGAACAGCAGGCCGCCTGCCAGGAAGCCGACCAGCGTTCCGTTGATACGGATATACTGAAGGTCGCGGCCCACGCGCAGTTCCAGCCGCTCCGTCACCGTCTTCGCATCCCATTGCGCGACGACATCGGCCACGAAATCGGCCGCGCGCTCCTGCGCCAGCGGCAGAAGGGAGCCGACGATGGCAGCCACGCCACGTTCCAGCCCGGCGCGAATGGCCGGGTCCTGCTCGATCGCCGCGCCGAATTTCGCCAGCGTCGCTTCCAGCACGGCAATGGTATGGCCGTTCGGCTTCTCGGCATCCCGTTCGATGGCCAGCCGCAGCCGCTCCCAGACATCGCGCAGCCAGTCCTGCACCGATTGATGCGTGACGACGCGCTTCACGGCGGCGCCGATCTCGGCCGCCCGCTCGGGGTCCGTCTCGATGAGCTTGATCTGCTCGCGCACCCAGTCGTCGAAAGCAAGCCGCATGGTCGACCCTTCCGGGCCGATGGCGTCGATCTCGGAATTGACCCCGGCGATGACGCGCTTGGCGACGCTGCCGCCGATGGCCCAGCCCAGAAGCGACCCGCCCTGCTCGCGCACGCGGTCGCGAATGCCGCCGCGCAGGTCATCCTCCTTGCTGGTCAGCATGGTCCGCAACTGGCCGAGGACGAAGGTGAAAACCTCTTGATGGCGGCCGCCTTCGACCAATCCATATAGGGCGCGGGCGACGACGCGCCCGGCATCCGGCCCGCCGACCAGGCGCGGCAGCAGATGCGACAACAGGCGGCGCGCCCGGCCGTCCTCGATCGAGCCCAGCAGTTTCGGCAAGGCTGCCGCCAAAGCCGTCGCGGCCGGTCGTGCCGTCGCCGGGTCGGACAGAAAGCGATGCACCAGCCCCGGCAGATCGGCGCGGGCGAGCACACGGGAGACTTCGGCGCTGGTGATGACATGGGCGCCGATAAAGCGGCCCAGCGCCCGGCCCAGACGTTCCTTCTGCGCGGGGATGATCGCCGTATGCGGAATGGGCAGGCCGAGCGGTCGGCGGAACAGCGCCGTGACCGCGAACCAATCGGCAAGGCCACCGACGACACCGGCCTTGGATGCCGATTCCAGAAGCTGCTGCGGCAAGCCATGCGGCAAGGCGAAGCTCGCGGCGCACAGCGCACCCATGCCGACCAGCAGCCCGGTCGCCACCATCCGGTGCCGCTTCAGGGACCGTCGGGCGGCCGCGTCGGTATCCGGAGCCGTAGCGCCAAGGACAGAAACCTGGGGGCCGGCATCCATGTCCCTGCTATTTTCCCAGCATGAGTTGGCCGGTGACATGACCGGTGGCGGGATCGAGGAACAGGATGCGGTCCGGGCCGCCGCCATTGATCAGAACGCTCAGGCGGTCCCCTACCCCCGTGATCGTCACGATATGCGACCCCGCCGGCTGGCTCAGCATATTCGTGGTCAGCGCGATCGTGTCCGGTGCCATGCTGCTGCTCGTCACCTGCGCGCTGTGCGAATGGCCGGAGATGATATCTTTCACGACTTTGACGATGACGACGGTCGTCGCCAGCACGACCAATATGCCGAGGCCGATGACCACCATCATCAGTGGCCGGTTCTTTTCCATAAGCGCGTCCTCAAGCCCTACCGGGCTTTATCGATTGTGGGTATCTCTCGCACATGACCAAGACCCCGACCGATGATTTCGACACTGACGCCGACCTCGACGACGAGGACGGCACCCCTATTCTGCCCGGTGAGATCACCGTCATGCCCGAAGATGCCGGTGAGCGGCTGGACCGCTTTCTGGCCCAGCGCTTCGACGGTCTCTCCCGTTCGCGGATCAAGAACCTGATCCTGGACGGGATGGCAAGTCGCGGCGGCATGACGGTGCGCGACCCGTCAGAAGCCATTCAGGCCGGCGCCATCTACAGCCTGAACGTGCCGGAAGCGGCGCCCGCGCTGCCGCAGCCCGAGAATATTCCGCTGACGGTGCTTTATGAAGATTCCGATCTCATCGTCATCGACAAGCCGGCCGGTCTCGTCGTCCATCCCGCACCCGGCAATTACCAGGGCACGCTGGTCAATGCGCTGCTGGCCCATTGCGGCGAAAGCCTGACCGGTATCGGCGGCGAGAAGCGGCCCGGCATCGTCCATCGCCTGGACAAGGACACGTCCGGCGTCATGGTCGCCGCCAAGACCGAACTGGCCCATACGCGTCTGTCGGAAGTCTTCGCCAATCGCGATCTCGATCGCCACTATATGGCGCTCGCCTGGGGGCTGATGAGCCCGTCAGCCGGCGATATCGAAGGCGCCATCGGCCGCGATCCGCGTGACCGCAAGCGCATGGCGGTGCGGGCCGCCGGTGGCCGGGCGGCGCTGACGCATTACAGCACGCTGCAGATCTGGCGCCTGGCGCTGTCGCTGCTGGACGTAAAACTGTCCACCGGGCGGACGCATCAGATTCGCGTCCATCTCTCGAACATCGGGCATCCCATCATCGGCGACGGCGTCTATCTGCGGCGCGTTCCGGCGGTCTCCAAAAACCTGCCGCCCGAGCTGCGCACGGCCTTGCTGGATTTCCCGCGTCAGGCGCTGCACGCGGCCAGTCTTGCCTTTGCCCATCCGCGCACGGGTGAGGCCTTGTCCTTCCGAACGGAGCCGCCGGCTGATTTTCAGGCACTGCTCGACCGGCTTGATGCGGAGGCGGGTATCGGCTCCGCACGTTGACAGGCAGCGGAACCAAGTCCTAGCTCAGACCATGCCCCCTGATCGCGCGCTCAGCCCCTCCGCCGGATTATCGACGGGGATGACCCTTCTGCTGGCTGCCGCCGCAGGTATCAGCGTCGCCAATCTCTATCTTGCCCAGCCGATGATTGGGCTCATCGGCCCCTCCGTCGGACTCAAGCCCGGCGCCTATGGGCTGGTGGTGACGCTGACCCAGCTCGGTTACGCGGCGGGGCTGCTGCTGCTGGTGCCGCTCGGCGATTTTCTGGAAAATCGCCGGCTGATGGTGACGACCGTCTCGCTCGCGGCCGTGACGCTGATCGCCACATCGCTTGCCCATTCGGCAACCGTTTTCCTGGCAGCCTGTTTCGTCATTGGCCTGACCGCCGTGAATGCACAGATCGTGGTGCCGATGGCAGCCCATCTGGCCCTGCCCGAACGGCGCGGCCGGCAGGTCGGCACCGTCGTTTCGGGTCTGCTGACCGGCATTCTGCTCAGCCGTCCCATCGCCAGCTTGATCGCGAGCGTCGCCGGCTGGCGCGTGGTCTTCATGGTCGCGACCGTCATCACCCTCGCCATGGGTGTGGCCCTGTGGTCGCGCCTGCCGGACCGCCGGCCGGACGCGCGAAGCCATTACCTGAATGTGCTGGGCTCGCTTTGGCCGATGCTGCGGCGGACGCCGGTGCTACAGCACCGCATGGCCTATCAGATGGGCCTGTTCTTTGCCTTTTCGGTCTTCTGGACCACGATCCCCCTGGAATTGACCCGGCATTTCGGCTTCGGCCAGCGCGAAATCGCGGTCTTTTCCCTGGTCGGCGCGGCTGGCGCCCTTTCCGCCCCCATCGCCGGACGCTTGGCGGATGCCGGGCGCAGCACCATCGGCACGCTGATCGCCATCATCATGGTCGCCGCCGGACTGGCGCTGACCTGGGCTGGCGCCGCCGAACGCAGCTGGCTCGGTATCGGCCTCTTCGTCATCAGCACCATCCTGCTCGACGGTGGCGTGCAGGCCAATCTCGCCTTTTCACAAAAGGCGCTGTTCGATCTGGCGCCTGAGCATCGCAGCCGCATGAACGCCATGTTCATTGCCGGCGCCTTCCTGGCGGCCTCCATCGGCTCGGCCCTCGCGCCGCTCGCCTATGCGGTTGACGGCTGGCCTCTGGTCGCCCTGCTCGGCGTCTTGCCGCCCTGCGCGGCTCTTGCGGCCTTCTTCCTCCATCATCGCGGCCAGTGGGGCAAAACCGCCGCCGCCGGCCGCCGCTGAAGCCGAGAGCGATGCGCAAGCCGGACATCGCCCTGCTGACTGCCCTTCTCGTCGCCGGCAGCGGCTTCATGGAACTGCTGGATACGACGGTCATCACCACCGCCATTCCGCGCATGGCGCAAAGCTTCGGCGTTCACCCCGTCGATCTCAATCTCGGCGTCACCGCCTATATGATTATGCTTGCCGCCGGTATTCCGCTGAGCGGCTGGGCGGCCGAACGCTTCGGCGCCCGCACCGTCTTCGCCAGCGCCATCTTGCTCTTCACCGTCGCCTCCGCGCTCTGCGGCTTGTCGAACGGGCTATGGGAATTCTTCGGCGCCCGCATTCTGCAGGGCCTCGGCGGGGCCATGATGGTGCCGGTCGGCCGGCTGGTCGTGCTGCGCGTCACGCCGAAATCGCAGCTCATGCAGGCGACAGCGCTGATCACCTGGCCGGCGCTGGTCGCGCCGATTCTGGGCCCTGTCGTCGGCGGCTTTCTGACGACCTATGCGTCCTGGCGCTGGATCTTCTTCCTCAATGTCCCGATCGGCATCCTGGGCCTGGCCGCGACCCTGCTGATCATCCGCAATACCCATAGCGAGTCTACCAAAAGGCTGGACGTGCCGGGCGCCATTCTCAGCGGCCTGTCCGCCATGGCCTTCGTCTATGGCGCCAGTCTGGCCGGCACCGCCTCCGGCAATCTGGGCTGGAGCCTCGGCCTCATGCTGCTGGGCGTGATCGGCGGCTGGGCCACGGTGCGGCACGCAAAGCGGGTCAAGGCGCCGCTGATCGAGTTCACAGCCTTCTCGATCCAGACCTTCCGCGCGACGCTGCGGGGCGGGTCGCTGGTCCGCATGGGCATCAACGCCGCGCCCTTCCTGCTGCCACTGCTGTTCCAGCTCGGCTTTCACCGCAGCCCGGTCGAAGCCGGATCACTTCTGCTTGTACTGTTTGTCGGAAACCTGGCGATCAAGCCGCTGACAACGCCCATGATGCGCCGCTTCGGCTTTCGCCGCGTGCTGATCGTCAATGGCACAATCCTGGCTTTGACCTTCCTCGGCTTCGCGCTGCTGGAAGCCCGGACGCCGGCCTGGCTGCTGATGCCGCTGCTCTTGATCAGCGGCATGGCGCGCTCGACCGAATTCACGGCTATGAATACCCTGGCCTATGCCGATATCCCGCCCGAACGCATGGGTTCGGCCAATATCTTGTTCAATCTCGGCCAGCAGGTCGCCTTCGGTATCGGGGTCGCGGTCGGCGCCATTTTGCTGCGCCTGGGCCATGGCATCCTTGGCGGCGAGCAGATCACCGTCGCCGATTTCCGCTTCGCCTTCGCCGGAACGTTCATTCTCTGCCTGTTAGGCCTGGCCGATTTCCTGGCGCTTCCGCCGCATGCGGGAGCCAATGTCAGCGGGCATCGTGCGAAAGGCTTAGCCCCCCGCCTTTGAAGTGCGTAGGACGTGACGATTGAATTGCGAGGCGTCGGCGGTCATAAACATCCCATACAGGGACTGCAAAAAGGGATTTTCGGACTATGAAGTTGGACCTTAAGACCGAGTTATCGCGCCGGAGCTCGGCGGCCCAGACCGTAGTACCGGTCATTCTCTCCGGCGGTTCCGGCACACGCCTTTGGCCTGTTTCACGTGAAAGCTTTCCGAAGCAGTTCTGGCCGCTCGCCTCCGAGAAGCCGCTGATCGTAGAAACCGCGCTGCGCACCTTCGGCGGCGAATTCGCGGCCCCGATGGTCGTCTGCAACGAGGCGCATCGCTTCATGGTGGCTGAACAGCTGCGTGAAGCCGGCGTTGCCGGCGCGCGCATCGTGCTGGAACCCATGGGCCGCAACAGCGCCCCGGCCATCGCCGCCGCCGCGCTGATTCTGGCGCAGGACGATCCGCAGGCCGTGATCTGCATGATGGCGGCTGATGCCGCGATCCCCGATGGACAGGCCCTGCGCGACGCCCTGCTGACGGCGGCCGAGGTTGCCCGCACCGGCATGGTGGTGACGCTCGGCATTCACCCGACCAAGCCCGAGACCGGCTTCGGCTATATCGAAATGGGCGCCCCGCTGGAAAAGACCCCGCAGGCCCATAAGCTGACCCGCTTCATCGAAAAGCCGGACGCCGCTTTCGCTGAAAAGCTTATCGCCACCGGCGGCGTGCTGTGGAATTCTGGTATCTTCGTCTTCACCGTCAGCACCCTGCTGGAAGAGCTACAGGCTCATGCGCCGCATGTTCTGACGACCGCCCGCAAGGCCGTTGAAGCGCGGACGACCGACCTGGACTTCATCCGCCTGGGCCGCGAGGAATTCGCCGCCTGCCCGAATATCAGCCTCGACTATGCCGTGGCCGAACACACCACCCGCGCCGCCGTGGTGCCCGTCAACTTCCACTGGTCCGATGTCGGCAGCTGGAGCGCGCTGTGGGATCTGGGCGAGAAGGATAGCGGCGGCAATGTCGCCGTCGGCGATGTTCTGCTGGAAGACGCCAAGAATTGCTATGTCCGCAGCGACGGCATGCTGACCGCCGTTCTGGGCCTGGATGACGTTGTGGTCGTCGTGACCGAGGACGCCGTTCTCGCCGCGCATAAGGACCACGCGCAGGACGTGAAGAAGATCGTGGAGAAGCTGAAGGCCGAGAAGCGCCCGGAAGCGACCACCCATAATCTTTGCTATCGCCCCTGGGGCCATTACGAAGTGCTGATCCTGGGCGACCGCTTCCAGGTCAAGCGCATCGTGGTGAAGCCGGGCGAAAAGCTGTCGCTGCAAAGCCATTTCCACCGCGCCGAACATTGGGTCGTGGTCGAAGGCACCGCCATCGTGACGCGCGACCACGAAGAGATCATGGTCCGCGAGAACGAGAGCATCTATCTGCCGCTCGGCTGCAAGCATCGCCTCTATAATCCGGGCCGCGTGCCGATGACGCTGATTGAAGTGCAGTCCGGCGCCTATCTGGGTGAGGACGACATCGTCCGCTACGAAGACACCTACGGCCGCAGCTGATCCGATCGACCGGAGGGGTCAAACCCTTCGGTCACAGCCGACCGATGAGACGAACGGCCGAAGCAGGGATTACCCCGCTTCGGCCGTTGTCGTTTCAGGCTGCGGCTTTGCGACATTCATGGCCTCCGCGCTGCGCAGGAAGCGGCGGGCCAGCACGCTGTAGAAGGGACGCCGGCAGATCAGGCGCGAGGTCGCGTAGCCCAGCATGGCCGTCGCCATGATGGGGATCGTCATCTGCTGGTTGGCCGTCATTTCCAGCACGATGACGAAGGCCGTGATCGGCGCCTGCACGACACCCGCGAAATACCCGGCCATGCCCAGCAGCACGATGGCGCGGGCCGGGCTATGCGGCAGGAAATGCGCGAGCCAGCTGCCAAGCGACGCGCCGACCGCAAGCGAAGGCGCGAAGATGCCGCCCGGAATACCGCTGAGATAGGACAGCGCGCTGGCCAGGAACTTCAGGATGAAGAAGGTGACCGGCAGGCGGCTATTGCCTTCCACCAGCATCTTCGCCTGGGCATAGCCGGTGCCGTAGGTGGCGCCACCCGACAGCAGGCCGATGATCGCGATCAGCAAGCCGCAAAGCGCGGCGAAGCCGATGGGATGCCGCCTGATCCATTGCCCGGCCCGGCCCGGCACGCCACGCGTAATCACGATCAGGCTTTGGCTGAAGGCGCCGCCCAGCCCGCCGCCGATGACGCCGCAGAGCAGAACCGCGAACCAGCCGGCGCCCAAGGGGAGGCCGACCGAAGTCACGCCGAAATAGGTATAGTTGCCGGAGAGCGCCAAGGTCGCGATGCCGCCCAGGATCACCGCCGTCAGCACCATGCCGCTGGTGCGACTCTCAAAGCTGTGGCTCAGTTCCTCGATCGCGAAGACGATGCCGGCCAGCGGCGTATTGAAGGCGGCGGCCACGCCCGCCGCGCCACCCGCCAGAACAAGGCCGCGCTGCGTCTCCAGGCGCGGCAGGCGCAGCGCCTGACCCAAAGCCTGCATGATGGACGCGCCGACCTGAACCGTTGGCCCCTCTCGGCCGATCGAGGCACCGGACAGCAGCCCGAGCAGCGTCAGCAGCACTTTGCCCAGACCGACCCGCAGCGACAGCACGCGGGCGACGGCGCGCGGGTCCTTCATCTGCATGGCGGCGATGACCTGCGGAATGCCGCTGCCCTGGGCGCCAGGGAAAACCCGCTGTGTCAGCAAAACCGAGAGGGCAAAACCCGCCGGCGCGATGAAGAGCGCAAACCAGTGATGGCTGCCGGTCATCCAGGTGAATCCGTCCTGCGCCCAATCGGCCAGATTGGCGAAAGCGATGGCGACCAACGCCACCATGATCGCCCCCAGCCAGAAGGCTAGCCGGCGCGCCCAGAGCCGTGGCGAGGTCAACGGCAATTGGCGCCATGCGCGCAAAACGCGCCGATTGATTTTCATGGCAGTCTCTGGGGAAGCTGGATAATGGCGGACGAGGAATGGCGCTGTCGAAACCGCTCCGGCGACATCATTCCCGGCGAAGCATTTCGGTTAGTGGAAGCGGGGAGCAGGCGTCAAGGATGGCGCGTCCATCGCAGGGCCATGCATGACAACGCGGTCACGCCCGGCATTCTTGGCCTCGTAGAGCCGCTCATCCGCCAATGCCATGACTTCCGTGGGGTTGGCCCCTTCCGCCGACTGGGCAATGCCGATGCTCAAAGTCACCTGAAGGCGCGGATGGATGCGCGACCAATCCCAATTCCGCATGACCTGGCAGATGCGATGGCATGTGCGTGCCGACATGACGGTATCGGCTCCTTCCGCCAGCAGCACGAATTCCTCGCCGCCATAGCGGAACAGCCGGTCCTGCCCGCGTGTGGCGACTTTCAGTAGAGTCGCCACCTGCCTCAAAACTTCGTCACCGACAGCGTGAGAGAGGCTGTCATTGACCTGCTTGAAATGATCGAGGTCGATCATCGCGATGGCATAGGCGCCTGAGATCTGACTGCCGACCGCAAGCAGCGCGCGTTCCAGCCCACGGCGATTGGGCAGGCCCGTCAGCACATCCTCCATGCTGGCGCTCATCAGTACCGCCGCTTCCTGGGCCAGCGCGCGGTTCATTTCCTCAAGCCCATCGGCGCGGGATTGCTCGGCTTCCACGCGGGCCTGCAAATGCCGGGTCTCATACTGGATGGCCGCGACACGTGAGCGGATCAGCGCGGTTTCCGTATGCTTGCGCACGTAGCGGGCATGAAATTCACGATGCCACGTCAAAGCCGCCGCAAAATCCCCAGCCGCCGCGCAGGCTTCGGACAGGCGCTCGCAAACCGGCACACCAATCTCGAAATCGGAGATCTCGGCGGTCAGGGTCGCGCATTCCGTCAGCGTCCGCGCCGCTTCCGGCAGCGTTTCCGCCGCCATTTCCAGCTTGCCGCGCGCATAGAGGTAATAGATGCGCGAGCGCGTGCCGGCACCGCCTTCGATCAGATCCCATTCCGCAAGAATATCGGCGGCGGCCGTCAATTCGCCGGCCAGGAGCTGGTATTCGGTGAGCGAGCAGATCACCAGGCGCGCGGCCCAGGCGTCGCCGCTCTCCCGCGTCAGCTGAAGCGCCTCCTCGGCCAGACCGATGATCCGGCCGAGGGCAACCGCCTCGGCATTCTGCCTCCAGATCAAGGCTTCGATATCGCCGAGATTGATCAGCCAGCGGGCGAGATCGACCGGCTGGTCAATACCGCGCGCCATGGCGACGGCGCGGCTTGCGAATTCCTGCGCGCGGTCAAGCTGCCCCAGCATCCAGAAAACGACGCCCACCACATTCAGCGCGAAGCAGATCAGGCGCTGTTCCTGTGCGGTTTCCGCCAGTTCCAGCGCCTGCATCGCCTCATCCAGCGCTTCGTTCGGAGAACCGACCTCGATCAGCAGCCAGGCATAAATGGCGCGGGACCAGGATTCCCGCGGCCGGTCACCGAGCGCCGTGTAGAAATCACGGGCCGAGAGAACATGCAGCAGCCCTTCCTCATAATAGCCCTGCATGAAGCAGTACCAGCTGAGATGGGTCGCCGCACTGGCCCGCAGCAGCGGATCATCCGCCGCTAAGGCCTCTTCATGAACCTGCTGCGCCAGCGCAAGCGCGGCCTCGACTCTGCCCGTGCAGGAGAGATCCCAGGCCAGAGCCAAGCCCGGGACCATCGGCGCGAAAGGCGCAATCACCGCTTGGGCGAAGGGCGAATCGCTTTGTTCCGTCATCGAGAGCCGTATCCGCCCGCAGGCTTAGAACGGGATCTCATCGTCCAGGTCGCCGCCACGGCCCGGGCCGCTGTCCCAGCCACCGCCGCCACCGCTACCGCCGGAAGCCGGGGCACGGCTGCCGCCGCTCGCAGGCCGCTCGCCGCCGCGGCTGGCGCCGCCGAAGCTGCTGCCACCGCTGGCGCGTTCACCACCACCCGCGCCCATGCCGCCGCCTTCGGCGCGGTCAAGCAGCACCATCTCGGCGCCGATGCGGCCCAGCAGAACCTCGGTCGTATAACGGTCCGCGCCGGACTGGTCGGTCCATTTCCGGGTCTGGAGCTTGCCTTCGACATAGACCTTGCTGCCCTTGCGCAGATAACGCTCCGCGACATCGGCCAGCCGGTCATTCATGATGACGACGCTGTGCCACTCGGTCCGCTCCTGCCGCTCGCCGCTGGCCTTGTCATTCCAGCTTTCCGAGGTCGCGATGCGCAGGTTCACGATCTTCATGCCGGTCTGGGTATTGCGGACCTCCGGGTCTTTGCCCAGGTTCCCGATCAGGGTCACTTTGTTGACGCTACCCGCCATGTTTTCAGTCTCCAGTCGGCCGTAAAACGTAAAAATTCAGGTTATCCGATATCGCCGATCCCAGCCAGATCGCCAGTAAAATCGACAGACGTCATTCCATAATCGGAACGCTTGCAGTCTGGCACCATTCTCGGGCAAGGCGCTTTACTTTTTTCAGTCCATCCCCAATCTGCATCTGGCTCTTGGCCCTGTCCTGCCGTCCTTGGCTGAGACAGGCTCATGACAAGCTTGCATGATTGGGCGCTATGCGGGCACGGACGCTCGACGCGGCGCCGCAAAGCTTGTACGTGAACAAGACACGAACATCAATTCGGGATATGGTCTCCAGCGTGGCTGAAAACAGAGTGGCGAAAATCCAGGCCGGCTCCTCCATCACCGTGCGCGGCGCGCGGGAGCACAATCTGAAGAACGTCGACGTTCAGATTCCCCGCGACAGTCTGGTCGTCATCACCGGCCTGTCCGGCTCGGGCAAATCCTCCCTCGCCTTCGATACGATCTATGCCGAGGGCCAGCGCCGCTACGTGGAAAGCCTGTCCTCCTACGCCCGCCAGTTCCTGGAACTGATGGGCAAGCCGGATGTGGATAGTATCGAGGGCCTCTCGCCCGCCATCTCGATCGAGCAGAAAACCACCAGCCGCAATCCGCGTTCCACCGTCGGCACGGTGACGGAAATCCATGACTACATGCGCCTTCTCTGGGCGCGCGTCGGCATTCCCTATTCGCCCGCGACCGGCCTGCCGATCGAGGCGCAGACGGTCAGCCAGATGGTCGACCGCGTCATGGCCATGCCGGAAGGCACGCGCCTGCTGCTGCTGGCCCCGGTGGTGCGCGACCGCAAGGGCGAATACCGCAAGGAACTGGCCGAGCTTCAGCGCAAGGGCTTCACGCGCGTGAAGGTGGACGGCACGCTGTACGAAATCGGCGACGTCCCAAGCCTCAATCGCAAGCTCAAGCACGATATCGAGGCGGTGGTGGACCGTATCGTCGTGCGCCCGGGCATCGAGACGCGCCTCGCCGATAGTTTCGAAAGCGCCATCACGCTGGCCGACGGCATCGCCTATGCCGAGCCGCCGGACGCGCCTGAGGATGGATCGGCGCGCATCACCTTCTCCTCCCGCTTCGCCTGCCCGGTCAGCGGCTTCACGATCGAAGAGATCGAACCCCGCCTGTTCAGCTTCAATTCCCCGCACGGCGCCTGCCCGGCCTGCGACGGGCTGGGGTTGGAAACCTTCTTCGACGCCGCTTTGGTGGTGCCTGATGAGCGCCGGCCGCTGAATGCCGGGGCCATCGCGCCCTGGGCCAGCAGCCAGACGCCCTATTACGACCAGACGCTGCAAGGCCTTGCCAAGCATTTCAAGGTGAAGATGACGCTGCCCTGGGCGGAACTGCCCGAGGCCGCGCGCGACGGTATCCTGAACGGCACCGGCCAAGAACCTGTCGAACTCGTCTATAAGGACGGTGTCCGCGCCTATTCGGTGACGAAGCCCTTCGAAGGCGTGCTGAAAAACCTCGCCCGCCGCTGGAAGGAAACCGACAGCGCTTGGGCGCGCGAGGAACTGTCCCGCTATCAGGCCGAAAAGCCCTGCGTCGTCTGCGACGGCGCGCGGCTGAAGCCGGAAGCGCTCGCCGTCAAGGTCGCGGCCTCCACCATCGCCGACGCTTCAGAACTCGCGATCCGGAAGGCGCTGCCCTGGTTCGAAGGCGTGCTGGACCAGTTGACGCCGCAGCGGCAGGAAATCGCGCGGCGCATCCTGCGCGAGATCATCGACCGCCTGCGCTTCCTGATGGATGTGGGTCTGGACTACCTTACCCTCGCCCGCGGCTCGACCACGCTGTCGGGTGGCGAAAGCCAGCGCATTCGCCTCGCCAGCCAGATCGGCTCGGGCCTGACGGGCGTCCTCTATGTGCTGGACGAACCCTCCATCGGCCTGCATCAGCGCGATAACGAGCGCTTGCTGGGCACGCTGCGGCGGCTGAAATCCCTCGGCAATACCGTGCTGGTGGTGGAGCATGACGAGGACGCCATCCGTGCCGCCGACCATGTCATCGATATGGGGCCGGCCGCCGGGGTGAATGGCGGCGAGGTCATCGCTGAAGGCACGCCCGACGAAATCGCGGCCAATCCCAATTCCATCACCGGCGCCTACCTGTCGGGCCGCCGCAGCATCCAGATCCCCGAAAAGCGCCGGCCCTTCGATCCCAAGCGCGTGCTGACCCTGGTCGGCGCACGCGGCAACAATCTGAAGGATGTCACGGCCAGCTTTCCGCTCGGCACCTTCACCTGCGTCACTGGCGTTTCGGGCGGCGGCAAATCCACGCTCGTCATCGACACGCTGTACAAGGCTGTGTCGCGTCGCCTGATGGGCTCGGGCGAAGTGCCAGCGCCCTTCGAGAAAATCGATGGGCTGGGGCAGCTCGATAAGATCATCGATATCGATCAGTCACCCATCGGCCGCACGCCGCGTTCCAATCCGGCGACCTATACGGATGTCTTCGCGCCGATCCGCGACTGGTTCGCGGAACTGCCGGACAGCCGCGCGCGCGGCTACAAGCCCGGCCGTTTCAGCTTCAACGTCAAGGGCGGGCGCTGCGAGGCCTGTTCCGGCGACGGTCTCATCAAGATCGAGATGCACTTCCTGCCGGATGTCTTCGTGACCTGCGACGTCTGCAAGGGCCGCCGCTATAATCGCGAGACGCTGGAAGTGAAATTTCGCGAAAAATCCATCGCCGACGTGCTGGATATGAGCGTGGACGAGGCCATTCCGTTCTTCTCCGCCGTGCCGAAAATCTTCGAGCGTCTCCAACTGCTCGCCCAGGTCGGCCTCGGCTATGTCAAGCTCGGCCAGCAGGCGACGACACTGTCGGGCGGTGAGGCGCAGCGCATCAAGCTGGCCAAGGAACTGGCGCGGCGTGCGACCGGGCGCACCATCTACATCCTGGACGAGCCCACCACGGGCCTGCATTTCGAGGATGTGCGCAAGCTGCTGGAAGTGCTGCACCGGCTGGTGGACCAGGGCAACAGCATCGTCGTGATCGAGCATAATCTGGAGGTCATCAAGACCGCCGACTGGATTCTGGACCTCGGGCCGGAAGGCGGTGACGGCGGCGGCCAGATCGTGGCTGAAGGCACGCCGGAAATGATCGCGGGCAATCCCGCCAGCCATACCGGCCGCTTCCTCGCTCCCCTGGTCAAAGCCAAGCCTGCCGCCAAAGCCAAGCCCCTTGTCAAAGCGAAGCCGGTTGTCGCGGACAAGCCGAAGCGGACGCGCAAACAGGCCTGATCCGGCTGCCCCGATGACAGTTATCGCCCGGCAGGCGCTGGCGCCGACCGAATAGGAATGGTCTGATCCCGCAACCATAGGAGGCTGCGATGTCACTCATTCCCTATCAGCGCGCACTCATCATCGGGGTCGGACCCGGCATCAGTGCCTCGGTTGCGCGGCAATTATCGGCCGCCGGCGTTGCCGTGGCACTGGCCGCCCGCAATATCGAAAAACTCTCGGGCCTTGCGGCCGAGACGCGCGCCAAAACCTTCGCGGTGGACGCGACCGACCCGGCGGCGGTCGCTGGCCTTTTCACGGAAGTCGATGCGGCAATCGGCGTGCCGGATGTGGTGATCTACAATGCCAGTGCGCGCGTGCGCGGCCCGCTGGCGGAACTGGACCCCGCTGCCGTGCAGCAGGTTCTTCAGGTCTCGACCTTCGGGGCATTCCTCGCCGTGCAGCAGGCGGCGCGGCGCATGGTGCCGGCGAAGCACGGCGCCATCCTGCTGACCGGCGCTTCCGCCGGCCTCAAGGGCTTTCCGCTCTCGGCGCCTTTCGCCATGGGCAAGTTCGCACTGCGCGGCCTGGCGCAAAGCGCCGCGCGCGAACTCGGTCCGCAGGGCATCCATGTCGCCCATTTCAATATCGACGGCGGCGTGCGCAGCGCCACGCGGCCGGACCCGGCAGACCGGCCCGACAGCACGCTGGACCCCGATGCTGTGGCCCAGACCTATCTCGATATCCTGCGCCAGCCGCGCAGCGCCTGGTCGCTGGAGGTTGAACTGCGGCCCTGGGTTGAGACTTTCTAGACCTTCACTCCCGCCGCCACTGATGATGGACATTCATTCTAGAATATGCATTCTAGAATGAATGGTCAGAACAGCACGCTTTTCAACAGAGCATTTTATCGACGCGGCGATCGCCCTTGTGGCCGCCGGTGGCCCCGGGGCCGCCACCATGCAGGCGGTCGCGCGGCATGTCGGCGCGCCGACCGGGTCGATCTATCATCGCTTCGAATCGCGCTCGGCGATTTTCGCGGCCGCCTGGAATCAAAGCTACGACACATTAGTCGGCGCTTTGGCACCCCTTCTGCTGGCTGGTCGTCCCCGGGAGGCCGCATTGGCGCTTCTGCCCTGGGCCAGTGAGGATCGCGACCGCGCCCGTTTCCTGCTGCTGCACGAACCTGTCTCTCTGTTTGAGGACGCACCGCCACCCGAGCCGCTGCGGCAGGAGATGGAGCGTCTGGAAAGCGGGATGGACCAGGCCTTTCGCGCCTGCATTGCCCGGACAGGCGATGGCGCCATCCGAGAAGAAGACCTGGCGCGCGCCAAATTCCTGATCTTCGACGCGCCCATCGCCATTCTCCGCCCACATCTGCTGGCAGGCAGCGCCTTTCCACCCTTTGTCGGACAGATGATCGCGGAACTCCATGCCGGCGTGCCTATCGCAAGAACAGGCCGAGGCGCCGACGATACGCAGGCCGCCTGAACCATGTCCGAATCCCGCGCGCAGCGCCCCATCCCATTGCATAACGCCGATGATTTCGCTGCCATGCGCAGAGCCGGACAGCTTGCCGCCGCGACGCTGGACATGGTTACGGCGCATGTCGGCAGCGGCATCACCACCGCCGCGCTCGATTATTTGTGTCATCAATTCATTTTGGACCATGGCGCCATCCCGGCGTCCTTAGGCTATCGCGGCTATGCCCATGCAACCTGCATTTCCGTGAACCATGTCGTCTGTCACGGCATCCCCGGCAATCGGACTTTGGTCGAAGGCGATATTCTCAACATCGACCTCGCCGTCATCCTCGACGGATGGCATGGCGACAGCAGCCGCATGTATGGCGTCGGCAAAATCAGCATGCGCGCGGCGCGGCTGGTCGATACCGCCTATGACGCCATGATGCGCGGCATCGCCGCGATACGTCCTGGCGCGACGCTCGGCGATATCGGCTTCGCCATGCAGCAGCATGCCGAGGCTGCGCGGTTCAGCGTGGTGCGGGATTTTTGCGGCCACGGCTTGGGACGCGTCTATCATGACGCGCCGGACGTGCTGAATTACGGGGAGCGCGGCAAAGGCACCGTGCTGCGCCCCGGCATGTTTCTGACCGTGGAACCGATGATCAATGCCGGCCGGGCCGAGGTGAAGGTGCTGAGCGACGGTTGGACTGCGGTTACCCGCGACCGCAGCCTGTCCGCGCAGTTCGAGCACAGTGTCGGCGTCACGGAGACCGGCTACGAAATCTTCACGCTGTCGCCTGCGGGATTCACGAAACCGCCCTACGCCTGAAACCTGCTAAAACGGCGTCTCGGCGACATGCCACAGCACGCCGGACGGGTCGGTGATGAAGCCGACCTTCATCCCCCAGGGCTGGATCGCCGGGGCCTGCGGCGGCTTGACCGCGAAATCGATCATCAGCGCATTGATGTCGAGTTCATCCCAAAAGCTTTCGACATCGCGCACCAGCAATTGGACCATGAAGTTCTCGGCCAGCGCCGGCTCGTGGAAATCCTGGAGAATGAAACTGAAACTGCCCATCTTGAGCATGGCGACCGGTGGCTCCTCCCAGGTCAGCCGGAAGCCCAGCGCCTGATAGAAGCGCTTGGACAGCGCGAAATCCTTGGCCGGCACAAAAGGCCGCAGCGCCAGAACCTGATCCATGTTCAGTCCACTCCCGCGCATCGCAATACGCCGCTTCTACCGCGCCGGAAGGCAGGCCGCCACCGTCGCGCATAGGCGGTTCCGGCCGATAGGGCTTGCCATCCGCCGCCGAGCGCGGTTGAACCGCCGCCCTTTGACTGACCGGGACCAGGCGCGGATGACACAGCTGATCGGCATCGACTTCGGCACCACCAATAGCGTGCTGGCAAAGCTTGAGACCGATGGCAGCGTCACCACAACGCGCTATGCGGTCGGTAGCCGCGAGGTCGACACCTTCCGCACCGTGCTGTGCTTCTGGAACGAGCATGAGAAAGGTCGCAGCAGGCTCTGCCATGCCGCCGGCCCCTATGCGGTGGAAAACTACCTAAACGACCCCACGGACAGCCGCCTCATCATGTCGATGAAGACCTATCTGGCGCAGCACAGTTTTTCGCGGACCAATATCTTCGGCAAGATTTTCACGCTGGAAGACATGATCGCGAGCTTCCTGGACGGGCTGTTTCAGGGCGAAAAGCCGGAAGCCCATATCGTCGCCGGCCGCCCCGTGCGCTTCGCGGGAGACCTTGCCGATGACGCCTTCGGGGAAAGCCGCCTGCGCGCGTCCTTCGCCCAGGCCGGCTATCCGCAGATCGACGTGGCGTTGGAGCCCGAGGCTGCCGGCTATCGCTTCGCCCGCACGCTCACTGAACCCGCGACCGTGCTGGTCGGCGATTTCGGCGGCGGCACCAGCGATTTCTCGGTCATCCGCTTCGACCCCCGCAACAGCCGGGGCGTCAAGCCGCTCGGCTATTCTGGCGTCGGCATCGCGGGCGATACCTTCGACTATCGCATCATCGACAATGTCGTCTCGCCATTGCTCGGCAAGGGCGACACCTACTCGGTCATGGGTACGGATCTGCCGGTGCCGCCGGAATATTTCTCCGGCTTCGCGCGCTGGCACCGGCTGTCGCTGATGAAGGCGCCGCGCACCCTGCGCGCCATCGAGGAAGTGGCCGCCGCCAGCCATAATCCGGACAAGCTGCGCATGCTGGTCCGACTGATCGAGGATGAACTCGGCTATCAGCTCTATCAGACCGTCAGCGCCGTAAAGGCGGAACTGTCGCGCTCGGAGACGGCGACCCTGCGCTTCGCCCATGGCGATCTGGCGATCGAGCGCACCATTGCGCGGCATGAATTCGAAGCCTGGATCGCCCCGGACCTCGCCCGCATGTCGGCCTCGGTCGATCAGGCGCTGGCCGCCGCCGGATTGCGGCCGGATGAAATCGACCGCGTCTTTCTGACCGGCGGCACCTCCTTCGTGCCTGCCGTGCGCGGCTTGTTCGAAACCCGTTTCGGCGCGGAACGTGTATCGGGCGGCGGCGAATTCGTCTCCGTCGCCGAAGGCCTGGCACTCATCGGCCGCGACAGGGCGGAGAATGGCCTGCTCGCTTTGGCCTAAAGACCAGCGCGACAGCGCCAGATAAACCTTCCTTAATACGGCGTTGCGTTGTTTAGCGCCGAGCCAGGACGTAGCTTGCGGCAGCAGCTTGCACAGGAGTTTTGCATGTCCCTGACCCGCTTCTCAAAACGTCTCAGCGCCCCGGCAGCCCTGGCCGCAGCCGCCCTGATCGGCCTGACCGGCGTTGCCTCCGCGCAGAGCGCCTGTGGCGTTCCGCCCTCGGGCCTTGTGCGGCTCTGGGCCGGCATCGGCTGCCAGGGGCAGTCGGTCGATTTCGCGACCAACGGCACGGTTGCCAATTTCCCGGCCTATTCTGTCTCAAATGGCACCGGGCAGTGGATCGCGCTGTCCGATACGCCGGACCCGACCCAGGCCAATCATACGCTGCTGATCCAGAACGGCTGCTATTATCCAGACCTCAGCCAGTTTCATTGGCAGAATGGCCAGTCCTGGGTCGGAAATATCCGCGCGATTGCGGTTCTGCCGCCGGGCGGCAGTCCCGATACCTATCCCTATGGCGGCCATAAGGTGATCGGCAAATGCAGCTGACCGCCCTGGCAGCACGCGCAGGTTGAGGCAAAGCCGCTGTTCATCTTCGTCCTCTCCAAGCTGGTCTGGCTGATCCTGGCGCCCAGCATGCTGTTGTTGCTGCTGGCCTGCCTGGGCCTGCTGCTGGTCATTTTCCAGCGCAGGCGGGCCGGGGTCACCTGCCTGTCAGTGTCGCTCGCGACCCTTGCCGCCATTGCGTTTCTTCCCGTGGGGTCGTGGCTGCTGGCGCCCATCGAAAACCGCTTTCCCCAGCCGCAGGCACTGCCCGGCTCGGTGACGGGCATCATCGTTCTGGGCGGCGCGGTGGAAACCGCGATCTCCGCCGCGCACGGCATGCCCGCGCTGAATGCGGCCGCCGAACGGATGACGAGCTTCGTGACGCTCGCGCGCCGCTACCCCGGGGCGAAGCTGATCTTCACGGGCGGCAATGGCGAACTGGTCCATGCGGATCTGACTGAGGCCGACGTGGCGAAGCAGCTTTTCGACGGCCTAGGCCTCGCCGATCGCGATGTCATCTACGAACACCGTTCGCGGACGACCTATGAAAACGTCCGTGATCTCAAGGTGCTGCTGAAGCCGCAGCCGGGCCAGACCTGGCTGCTCATCTCCTCAGCCTGGCATATGCCGCGCGCCATGGGCCTGTTCCAGCACAGCCGATGGCCGGTCATTCCCTATCCCGTCGGCTATAAAACAGGTCCGGGCCTCGTCATGGCCTTGCGCGGCAGCTTTCCCGATCGGCTGGAACTGGTCGATCTCGCCGCGCATGAATGGATCGGACTGACCGCTTACTGGCTACTCGGCCGCACCTCGGCGCTCTTTCCTGCGCCGCAGGGCTGAACGCCCAGGTAAGACGCCGGATCGACGCGTTTTCCGTCGATATGAATTTCAAAATACAGATGCGTGCCGAGCGTCAGCCCGGTGCGACCGATGCGGCCGATCCATTGTCCTGCCTTGAGGGTTTTGGCGCCATTCGCAATCGCGGGGGAAACCATGCCGAGATGCGCGTATAGCGACTGGAAGCCGGGATGCTGCACCAGAACCTCCAGCCCGCCCATGCCTTCCCGGTCTATGCGGATGATGTGCCCGGGCGCTACCGCCACCACCTTCGCGCCCGCCGCAGCGCGCAGATCGGCGCCCCAATGATAGCGCCCGGCGACAGGCGCCTGCCGCAGAATGCGCGGACCGAAGGGCGAAGTAACACAACCGGGCTGAACCGGAAGAATGAGTTCGGTTTGACCAACAGCCCCGGCCTGCGCGGTTTGGTAGCTCAGCATCATCGCCGCAACCGTCAGTAAAACGACAACTCCTGTTTTATTCATTCGCTTTTCGCCTAGGCGCGGAAACCGGTACGTTCTAAAAGCTAATTCCCCTGAACCGTTTTTTGACCCCAGAAAACAGATGATATCTTGGACTTTGCTGCGTGTGGCGCTCATTGGTATCGCCCTTGCCGTTCCCCTTGCGACCGCTTCTGCCCAAACAGCGGATTCCAGCGATAATCTAGTCGCCGGTAGCGTTCTTGTGCGCGGTCGCATTCTCGGCGTCATCCCCAAACACGGCTCCGCCACCATTTCACGCATTGGCGGCCATCTGCAGAATTCCGACAGTGTGGCGCCGGAAGTCGATATTTCCTATTTCTTCACAAACCACATCGCTGTCGAAGCTGAGGTCGGATACGAGCATACGACGCTGACGGCGCAAGGCACGCGCTTGGGCAATGTCGCGATCGGCAAGGTATCGAGCGTTCCGATATTCGTGGTGCCGCAATACCACCTTCTGCCTTTCTCTCGCTTCAACCCTTATATCGGCATCGGTCTGGCGATTCTGCCCTATTTCGACGCTGACCCCGCGGGTGGCTTGGTGCAGCAACTCTCGGTCTCGTCCGAAGCTGGCGCGATCTTTCAGATTGGCGTCGACTACCGTGTGTCCGGCCCCTGGTACGCGAATTTTGACGTCAAGAAACTGATCCTGAGCGCTCACGCCACCGCGAATAACGGGGCATTGAGTGCTAGTGGACAAGTCAACCCCTGGGTCATCGGCGCGGGCATCGGCTACCGCTTCTGACCGGCCAAGCTGGACAAGCGCCACGGAACACGGCACCTCGCCTCCGTTGCTTTTGACGGATCGGATGATGGCCCTGACCGCTGGCCCGCTTTCCCTGCTCATCATGGGCTTTGGCGCCTTCGGCCAGGCTTTGGCCGGCGCCCTGCACCGGCGCGGCGACATCGCCATTTCGGTCTTCAGCCGCAACCCGCCGAAGGATGATGTGGCTTCGGCCGCTGTCTCCGCCTTCATTCATGACCTGCAGGCGATCGACCTCGGCGCTTATGACGTCGTCATTCTGGCCTTGCCCAGCGGCGCTCTGGCCTCCGTTCTCGACCGGTTGCCGCCGCATCGGCCCCGCGCCGTCATCCTTTCCTGCGTCAAGGGCATGGACGCGGAGACGCATGACTTCCCGACCGATCTGATTGCACAGCATCTGCCCGGCCATGTGGTCGGCATGCTTTCTGGCCCCACCTTCGCCAGCGAAATGCTGGCCGGCCACGCAGCCTGGATGTCGCTCGGCTGTGTCGAGGCTGAAATGGCACGCAGCATCGCCGCTAGGCTGGCCAGCCCGCTGCTGTCGCTGACGCCGACGACAGACCTGCGCGGACTGGAAATCGTCGGAGTCGCCAAGAATATCATCGCCATCGGCGCCGGCCTGGCGGAAGGGCTGGACCTGGGCGCCAATACCCGCGCCAGCTATGTCGCGCGCGGCATCAGGGAATTGTCCCTGCTTCTGCCCGCGCTTGGCGGAGAGGCGGAGACCGTGCTGTCCCCCGGCGGCCTTGGTGATCTCATCCTCACCTGCACATCCGCACAGTCCCGCAATTACCGCTTCGGCCAGGATCTCGGCCGCAGCATGACGGCGCAGACAGTGACACTCACGTCAGGTGCAATCCCGCTCGCGGAAGGCAGCCGCTCCATCACGGCTTTCCTCGCCTTCATCCGCCGCTCAGGCGCGGCGTCCGGCTATTTCGAGGGGCTGGCGGCGGCCATGGCCAATCCGGCCGAGATGGCGGCGCGGCTGCTCGCCACCATCGACTGACGGCCTATCCTCAGATCGGAACGCCGGCGACGTTCTTGCTGGTCCTGATTGTCTGCAGCGTCTGCACGCGGCTCACCTCGGCCAGACCCGTCAGCTTTTGCGTCAGCACATTCTCATGGGCCGCATCCCGCGCGACAAGACGCAGCAGGAAATCGCCACCGCCCCGGATCATGTGGCATTCGCGCACTTCTTCCCAGACCGCCACCTGCTTCTCGAAGCCGGAGAGCACGGCCTCCTTCTGGCTTTCCAGCCCGACGATGACAAAAAACGTAATGCTCCAGCCGAGTTTCGAGCCATCCGTTTCGGCGTGATAGCCGCGGATAAGCCCGGCCTCCTCCAGCCGGCGCACACGCCGCAGGCAGGGCGGCGCGGAGATGCCGGCGCGTCTGGCCAGTTCCACATTGGTGATACGGCCATCGACCTGCAGTTCGGTCAGTATTCTGCGGTCGATCGCGTCGAAATCGACAAGCTCATTCGGGTCGGTCTTCATAGAAAGATCCAAATACTCTAAAGCGCCCAAAGCTGGCGCCGCGCGCAATATTATTTCATTGGCCTGCGGTGCGGGCAATGGTATCGAGGCCGACCCGGCAGTCTTTTCCTTGCCTTAGCTTCCGGTGGGCCGATATCTTATTTTTGCTCGAATCGGTGGATCGACTTTTTTCATGACCTCAATGCAACCCATTCCGGTGCTCATCATCGGTGCCGGTCCTGCAGGCTATACCGCAGCGATCTACGCCGCGCGTGCCGGCCTGTCGCCTGTTCTTATTGCCGGGCTGCAGCCGGGCGGTCAGCTGACCATCACCACCGATGTCGAAAATTATCCGGGTTTCGCCGACCCGATCCAGGGCCCCTGGCTGATGGAACAGATGGCGGCACAGGCCGAACGCATGGGCACGCGCATCATTCACGACATCGTGACGGATGTTGATTTCACACGCCGCCCCTTCGTAGCCCTCACCGATTCGAATGAGCGATTCGAGGCGAATTCGGTGATCATCGCCACCGGCGCTTCCGCCCGCTGGCTGGAACTGCCGTCCGAACGCGCATTGCGCGGCGCAGGCGTTTCAGCTTGCGCCACCTGCGACGGCTTCTTCTATCGCGGCAAGACGGTTGCGGTCATCGGTGGCGGCAATACGGCGGTCGAGGAAGCGCTGTATCTGACGCACCACGCCAGCCACGTCACGCTGATCCATCGCCGCGACTCGCTGCGCGCCGAGCGCATCCTGCAGGACCGCCTGCTATCCAATGCGAAAGTGTCGGTGATCTGGGATCACGCTGTCGACGAAGTTCTGGGCGCGGGTTCGCCTGCCGTCGTCAACGGATTGCGCTTGAAGCATGTGCGGACAGGCGCGACACGCATGATCGACGTCGACGGCGTTTTCGTCGCCATCGGTCATACGCCGAACACCGCCGTCTTCAAAAATACGCTCGACCTCGACGCTGATGGCTATATCACCACGGAAAGCGGCACGACGCGCACCTCGGTGCCCGGCGTCTTTGCGGCCGGCGACGTGCAGGATCGTATCTATCGTCAGGCGGTGACAGCGGCGGCCTCCGGCTGCATGGCGGCGCTCGATGCCGAAAAATGGCTGACGCATAGTGTTTCGAAAGTTTCTGTAGCGGCTTACTAAGCTGCAATGGGGTGATGTGGAGGGCCATGTCACCCGCTCGAATGAACCTTATGGCTAGATGATTGGGATCGGCACGATGGATTGGGACAAACTAAGGGTTTTTCACTCGGTGGCGGAGGCGGGCAGCTTCACCCACGCGGGTGATACCTTGAACCTCAGCCAGTCTGCAGTTTCCCGCCAGATTTCGGCGCTTGAGGAAGCTCTTCAGGTTCCGCTGTTCCACCGCCATGCGCGTGGCCTGATCCTGACGGAACAGGGCGAGGCACTGAACAAGACAGTGCGTGAAGTCTTCGCGAAGCTCGCGATGACGGAAGCCCTGCTGACGGAAAGCAAGGAAAAGCCGGCCGGCCGCCTGAAGGTGACGACCACGGTGGGCTTCGGCTCCATCTGGCTCGCCTCCCGCGTTCAGGCTTTCCTGGAGCAATATCCGGAAGTCTCGATGTCCATGCTGCTGGATGACGGCGATCTCGATCTCGCCATGCGCGAAGCCGATGTCGCCATCCGCATGCATCCGCCGAAGCAGCCCGATCTGGTGCAGCGCCATCTGATGGACATCCATTGGACGGTCTACGCCTCGCCGGAATACCTCAAGAAGCACGGCACGCCGCAGACCGCGGAAGACCTCGACAACCACAAGATCATCCTCTTCGGCGGCTACCAGCCCCCGGTCGAGGATATCAACTGGCTGGCCGAAGCCGGACGCCGCCCGGGCAATCCGCGCCGCGCCGCGCTGGAAATCAACAACCTGCACGGCATGGCGCTGGCCATCCGCTCGGGCCTCGGCATCGGCGTGCTGCCGGACTACCTCGGCCGCGACACCGAAGGCCTGGTTCACATCCTGCAGGAAGTGAAGGCGCCGAAGGTCGATGTCTTCTTCGTCTATCCGGAAGAGCTGCGGAATTCGAAGCGCGTTGCCGTCTTCCGTGACTTCCTGCTGGCCCATATCGCCGAAAAAGCCTGATTACCCAAGCCGTCATCCGCGCACCCGGTGCGCGGATCTACCCGTAAGGGCGCCCAAACGGGTAGATGCGCGGCATCAAGCCGCGCATGACGACCGCATAAGGGCAATCCCCCCGCATGACTGAAACAACCGCTCTCGCTGCCGCCCGCCCGAAAGCGGCAAGCGCGCGCATGCCCAACAAGAACGTGCGTCCGTTTCTGGAAGCGCTCGCAGGCCATTGGCCCGATGCGAAGACGGAACTCGTCTATTCGGATGTCTATACGCTGCTGGTCTCTGTCGTGCTGTCGGCCCAGGCGACTGATATTTCGGTCAACAAGGCCACCGGCCCGCTGTTCAAGTTGGCCGGAACGCCGCAGGCGATGGTGGCCCTCGGCGTGGAAGGCGTGGGCCGCTACATCAGGACGATCGGGCTGTGGCAGGGCAAGGCCCGCAATGTCGTGGCTCTGTCGGAAATCCTGGTCGCGCAATATGGCGGCGAAGTGCCGCATGACCGCGACGCGCTGGAAGCCTTGCCCGGCGTCGGCCGCAAGACCGCCAATGTCGTGCTGAACGTGGCCTTCGGCGAACCCACAATCGCCGTCGACACGCATCTGTTCCGGCTGGGCAATCGCACGGGCCTCGCGCCGGGCGCGACCGTCCGCGTGGTCGAGGATCAGCTCCTCAAGCGCATCCCGCCGGATATGCTGATGCATGCCCATCACTGGCTGATCCTGCACGGCCGCTACATCTGCAAGGCGCGGCTGCCGGAATGCTGGCGCTGCAATGCCGCGCCCTGGTGCGGCCTGAAGACCAAGAGCCCGCCGCCCGCCGTGAAGCCGCCATCTCGGAAACACGTGGCCGCGTAAGCGCATTCGCGATAAAAGGCTGCGCATCACGAAGGAATTCGCATGCGCATTGTTGTCGCCATGTCCGGCGGTGTGGATAGCTCAGTCGTCGCCGGTCTTCTCGCCGAACAGGGCCATGAAGTCATCGGCGTGACGTTGCAGCTGTACGATCACGGCCAGGCTGCGAAACGCAAGGGCGCCTGCTGCGCCGGTGAGGATATTCACGACGCGAAGCGCGTCGCCGACCGCATCGGCATTCCCCATTACGTCATCGACGCCGAAGCGCGTTTCCGCGCGGCGGTCATGGAAGACTTCGCCGCCAGCTACGCGGCCGGCGAAACGCCCGTGCCCTGCGTGCGCTGCAATCAGAGCGTGAAGTTCGGCGATCTGATCGCCATGGCGCGCGACCTGGGCGCGGAGGCCATGGCGACCGGCCATTACGTCCGCCGCATCGAAGGCCCGAACGGCGCGGAACTGCATCGCGCGGTCGACCCGGCGCGCGACCAGAGCTGGTTCCTGTTCGCCACCACGCGCGAGCAGCTGGATTTCAGCCGCTTTCCGCTGGGCGATATGCCGGACAAGGCCGCCGTGCGCGCGGAAGCCGCGCGACTGGGTATGCAGGTCGCGGTGAAGCCGGACAGCCAGGATATCTGCTTCGTGCCGCAAGGCCGTTACACGGATATCATCGCCAAGCTGCGGCCCGAGGCGATGACGCCGGGTGATATCGTCGATGCCGAAGGCCGCGTTCTGGGCCAGCATGAGGGTATCGCGCGCTATACCGTGGGGCAGGCCAAGCGCCTGCGGCTGCCGCATCGGGAAGGCGAGGAAAGCCCGGTCGTGACGCAGTTGGACCCGGCCCGCCGTCGCATCATCGTCGGCCCCCGTCAGGGTGGCGTGCGCGAGGTGCGTCTGCGCGAGGTCAATTGGCTGGCAGATGCGCCTGAAGACGGCCTGCGGGTGACAGTGAAGATGCGCGCCCGCGCCGAACCCGCGCCCGCACTGGTGCGGCCCTTGGCTGCTGGTGGCGCCCTAGTGGTGCTGGATGAGCCTGCTCTGCCCGCCCCCGGCCAGGGCTGTGTCTTTTATCAGGGCGACCGCGTGCTGGGCGGCGGTTTCATCGAGAGGCCCATAGAACTCCGCGCCGTCGGGACATAAGCTGGGGTCTCCTTCGCCTGGAGACCGATCCTTTCATGCTTATCGCCCAATTATCCGACCTGCACATCTGTGAGCGCGGCCGCGCCGCCGCACGGGTGGTAGAGACCAATATGCTGGCGGAGCGCGCGCTGGCCCATGTCGCGGCCCTCAACCCGCAACCCGATGTCGTCATCGTCTCGGGTGACGTGACGGAGAACGGCCGGCCCGGCGAATATGAAATGGCAGCCCAGCTCTTCCGCCGGTATCTGACGATGCCGGTCTATGTCGTGCCGGGCAATCATGATCGGCGGGACAATTTCCGCGCGGCCTTCGCCCATCTGCCGGGCGTCACGGCAGACCCCGATTTCGTCCAATATGTGGTGGATGATTTGCCCGTGCGGTTGGTGATGCTCGATTCGGTGGTGCCGGAAGCGGGCCACGGCCTGCTCTGCGCCAAGCGTCTGGCCTTTCTGGATCAGGCGCTATCCGCCGCGCCCCACAAGCCGACCATGCTGGTCTTCCACCACCCTCCGATGCTGACCGGCGCGCCCGACATGGACAGCATCTGGCTGCAGAATACCACGGAACTCGGCGCCCTGCTGCAGAAGCACCCGCAGGTCGAGCGTATCCTGACCGGCCATCATCACCGCAATATCGTCGGCCGCCTGGGCCATGCCATCGTCATCATCGCGCCGGCCGTCGCCCATCAGACCGATCTTTGCCTGCTGCCCGATATCGAGGCGCAGCTGGTGCTGGAACCGTCAGCCTATCATTTACACCTGCAATCGGCCGACGGCGGCATCGTGACCCATACCGTCTATGTCGAGCGGTTCCCCGGTCCCTTCCCCTTCGTCGTGGACCCTGACTATCCTGGCTATCCGACGAAACCCGCCTAAGCGTCGACACGGGTTGACGCCGCGCGGCGTGGGCGGTATCCGCTCCCACCGCGCGGCGTTTGCCGCATGGTAAACTGGTCTGGCGGTGTAGCTCAGCGGTAGAGCAGGGGAATCATAATCCCTTGGTCGGCGGTTCAAATCCGTCCACCGCTACCAGACTTTTTCAAACCGTCCCTCATCGTGACAAGACGCGCCTATCGCATGAAGCGATCAGGCGCTTGCGGACCGAGCTCCGTCAGCTTTTGGCGATGTGCGAGGCCTGTCCGTCGCAACTCGCTCACCAACGCAGGCACTTGCTGCCAAATGAAATTCGATCCCGGATCCTGCTGTGCCGCGATTGTCGCACGCTCCGTGGCTACAGCCTGCGCCTGCGCCCCATATCGCTTGATCAATGATTTTGCGATCGTGAGACTGCTTCCCATCTCCATGGTCTTTTGCCTCTTTTAAGAACCGGCTCTCTGCGAAGCCTTTCTCTATCTGGCATCCGTGCATCCGGTTTCAACGCAATGTCTATCTTTGCAAAAGTCGTCACCGCCACTGCAAAGATCAGAACTATCTGCCCAGCGCCGAGCAGCTGCCAGACACACGCGAATGCGATATCACAATTTCCGCTGAGCGCGTCATAATTCCTGTATCGGCCAGCCTTTAGAAGCGGCCGAGAGGAGGACGCGTGGGAAGCAGCATTACAGTCTATAGCTATTGGACCTGGGTGCCGGGCGAAGGCCTAGGCCAAATCGCGCCAGCCAAGCGGTCACGCCCCGCGATCGAGGCTATCGGCGGTCTGGCCATTCTCTTTAGCGGCGAAGAGGTCGACGAAGATGATCTCTGTCGCGACGGCGCCTATCATCCGGGCAAGCAGGCCGGACGTTGCGATCAGGCGCTCGGGCAGGTCTGACCCTCCCCGGCACGCCTGCCGCCTGGCTGAGCGGTTAGGCCCAGCCTTCCAATACGATTTTGCCGTGTGCGGCATGGCTTTCGATAAGCCCATGCACCCGCTTCAGATTTTCCGCCGATATCGGCCGCAGCGTCTCCGTCAGCGTGGTGCGGATTTTCCCGGCATCCACCAAGGCGGAAACATCATTCAGAATCTCCCGCTGTGCGGCCATATCGGCCGTCTGAAATAGCGACCGCGTAAACATCAGCTCCCAATGAACCGAAACCGCCTTGCGCTTGAAAGGATTGATGTCGAGCGCGGCGGGATCATCAATCAGCGCGAAACGTCCCTGCGGCGCGATGGCCGCGACGATTTCAGGCAGATGCGCATCCGTATGCGTGGTCGAGAAGACGAAGCCGGGCGCGCCCAGGCCGAGGGCCTCCACCTGTGCCGCAATCGGTTGGCTGTGGTCGATGACATGATGCGCGCCAAGTGTGCGAATCCAATCCTGCGTCCCGGGGCGTGACGCCGTGGCAATGACCGTCAGATCGGTCAGTGCGCGCAGCAGCTGAATGGCGATGGAGCCCACCCCGCCGGCGCCGCCGATGATGAGGATGGCATTCGCCGCGCCCGGCACAGGCTTTTTCACATCAAGCCGGTCGAACAGCGCTTCCCAGGCGGTCAGCGCCGTCAGCGGCAGGGCCGCAGTTTCCGCCCAGTCCAGCGTTTCGGGTTTGCGTCCGACGATCCGCTCATCGACCAGATGCAACGCCGAATTGGTGCCTGGACGCGTGATATCCCCAGCGTAGTAGACAGCGTCCCCGGGTTTGAACCAGGCCACGTCGGGTCCGACCGCGCGGACGATGCCGGCCGCGTCCCAGCCCAGAACCTTCCAGCCGCCCTCGGGCGGGGTCGCCGATTTGCGGATCTTGGTATCGACGGGGTTGACCGACACCGCCTTGACCTCGACCAGCAGGTCAAGGCCGGCCGGCACCGGGTCTGGCAGTGTAATATCGACCAGAGCGTCCACCCGTTCGATGGGACCAGGGCTTTGGTATCCGATGGCGCGCATGAAGCGTCTCCTCTCTATCGTCTGGCCGCGAGTGTCGCTATTATCAGCGCTTCCGCCAAGTACGCACAAATTCAGCACATAGTGTCAAAATGGATACCGTTAGTAGCCCTGGCCGCCATTCCCGTCTCGATTGCAGCCCCGGCTGTTCGGTGGAGGCAACGCTCAGCCTTATCGACGGCAAGTGGAAGGGCGTCATCCTGTTCCATCTGCTGGACGGGACTTTGCGCTTCAATGAAATCCGCAAGCGCATTCCGGACGTCACCCAGCGCATGTTGACGAACCAATTGCGCGAGTTGGAAGTGGACGGGCTGATCGCCCGCCGCGTCTATGCGCAGGTGCCGCCGAAGGTGGAATACAGCCTGTCGGAACGCGGCCGTTCCCTGGAAGCCGTCATTCTGGCTTTGAAGCATTGGGGCGACGCGCATCTTCATCTGTTTCATCCGCGCGACAGCGCCGCCTGACCAGGCGGTCTATTCCATAGTCCTCAGCAAAGCCCGGGGTGGTTGCCCCATCAGTCGTGTGAACATGGTGGTGAAGGCGCTGGGACTCTGATAGCCCAGCGCGAGCGCGGTTTCGGTAATCGAGCGTCCACGACTGAGACGGTCGACCGCGACCGTCACGCGCAGATGCTCCCGCCAGCGGCTGAGCGTCATGCCTGTCTCAGCCTGAAACAACCGCAGCAGCGTGCGCGGGCTGGCGCCGGCCAGTTTTGCCAGATCATCTAACCCGGCCGTGCTGCCGGGGTCAGCCAGAAGATGCTGCGTCACTCGCCGCAGGCGGGCATCCTGGCCATAGGGCACGAAAAGCGCGAGCCGGGACGCGGGGCGCCGCAGATGGCGCAGAATAAGGCGCATCACCAGCGACCGCTCTTCGGCATCGTTCGGCATCGTCGCCAGCCGCGACGCTTCCAGGGCCAGTTCCCGCAGCAAGGGCGTGACATCGACCACCCGGCAGTGATGCGGCAAATTCCCGATCATGACCCGATCGAAAAATATCCTGATATGGACTGAATTTTCGCTGTAGCGGGCACCGTGCTCCCTGTCCGGTGGAACCCAGATGCCACGACCGGGCGGGGCCAGCCAGACTCCTTCCTCCGTCGTCACCATCATGGTGCCCTGCGTCACCACGGAGAGCTGGCCTTGGGCATGGTGATGGCTGTCGACATGGCTGCCGGCGACATGGCTGATCAGGACAGCGTCTTGCATGGGCCTTTCCCTGCCTCACTTTGGCTGAGGATCGCATATTTTTGGCGCCTTCTCGAAAGTTTCCATCAGAATTTACGCCTAAATGTCAGGGCCTTCTTTCTGGAGACTCTTATGACCCTGACCATTACCGGTATCGCCGGCAGCCTGCGCGCAGCCTCCGCGTCCCGCATGACGCTGGACGGCATGGCCGGCCTGCTGCCCCCCGGCACCGATTACGCATCGCTCGATATCGGCGCCCTGCCCCATTACAATCAGGACCAGGATGGGGAGAGCAGCCCCGAAAGCGTATCCGCTGCGCGCGCCCGCATATTTGCCAGCGACGCCGTTCTGATCGTGACACCGGAATTCAATCACAGCCTGCCGGGCGTGCTGAAAAACGCGCTGGACTGGCTGTCCCGACCGGCCTTCGAAAGCGGCTTCATCGACAAGCCGGTGCTCTTCGCGACCGTCTCGCCCGGTGCTTTGGGTGGCGTCCGCGCCCAGGCCGCGATGCGCGATACGCTGTCATCCATGCTGTGCCGTCTGTCCCCCGCCAAGGAACTGGTCGTGGCGCATGTGGGGGAAAAGATTACCGATGGAAAGCTGACGGATGCCGTCACCATCGCGCATTTTACGCAGGCACTCGACAGCTTCCTGACAGAGATTGCGGCTGTCAAATGACACTGCAACCTGTCTTGGCCCTCGGTGCCGGCCTGTCCGTGGGACTGCTCTTCGCCTGGCTGCGCCTGCCGCTGCCGGCGCCGCCCACGCTCACCGGCATCATCGGGGCTGCCGGCGTCTATATCGGCAGCGTGCTGTTCCGGCTGCTCTGCCCTTGATAGGCTGCCGTTTTCAGCCGATCGGACGAATGCCATGCTGCTCATCATCGGAACCATCCGCCTGCCGCCGGAAAAGCGTGCCGAAGCACGTCCGGTCATGCGGCGGATGGTGGAGCGGAGCCTCGCTGAAGATGGCTGCGAGGCCTATGCCTATGCCGAGGATGTGCTGCAGCCAGGGCTTATCCGCGTGACTGAAATCTGGCGGGACCAGGCATCGCTTGATCGCCATTTTGCCACGCCGCATCTGGCGGAATGGCGCGCGTCATGGCCAGCGCTCGGCATTCATGACCGCAAGCTGGCCGTCTATGACGCCGGCCAGCCGCGCGAGACGTAATTGACCGAACAACTAAAACGCGCGTCAGTAGCGCTTGTAGGGCAGAAACTTACCACTCATGGTAATTTTGACGCGATCGCCCTTCTGGTCCGGCTGGCGTTCCAGCGTCATGTCGAAATCGATGGCACTCATGATGCCATCGCCAAATTCTTCATGGATGAGTTCCTTCCAGGTTGTGCCGTAAACCTGGATCAGCTCATAGAAACGATAGATCAGCGGATCGGTCGGCACCGCGCCCGGCAGCGATCCGCGATAGGGAATGGCTTCCAGCACGGCCTGCTCAGCCGCATCCAGATCGAAAAGGCTGGCGGCTTTTTCCGCTGTTTCGGGCGTCATCGACATCTGGCCCAGACAGGCCGCACAGCTCCAGACCGGCGAATGCCCCAGCGCCCGGCCGATATCGTCCCAGCTCAATCGCAGCTGCCGCTTGATACGGAGAATCTTCTGCCCAAGCGCCGTCTTCTCGTCATTCATGACAAGTCTCCATCAGCAGCCGTGATGCGCAGACAGCAGCCGTCAGGATCGCGTCTGCCAGCCGACCCAGCGCACGCCCCAGCCGATCAGGCAAAGGACCGGCGCCAGCACGGCGCAGACAATGGCGATTTCGGCGAAGACCAGCATGTCCGGCGACGCGAAAAGTATCTGGATGACGACCCATGCGGCGGCGATGCCCATCAGACCGAGCGCCAGATAGATAATATATTTCGCGAAAAACTCGATCACTGCGTCATCCCTTCCGGACCCGGTTCAGCCGCGCGCCGCTTATTCCGCCGGGACGAAGTCACCCGCGTCATTCAACCGCGACAGCACGCCCGTGCGAATATCAAAGGACGTACCATGCAGCGTCAGGCTGCCCTCATTCACGCGCGATGCGATCCAGCGGAAGGTCATCAGGTTACGCAGCGACAGCTTGATGGCTTCCAGCTCGCACAATGTCTGTTGCTCTTCTTCCACCGGCTCGCAGGCCAGCACGCGGTCGCGCGCTTCCGCCGCGATCTCGACCCAGGAGGACATGAAGTCCAACCGCTCGGCCGAGGCCGGATGCAGCAGCGCATGGATGCCACCGCACATGGCATGTCCCATGACAATGATATTGCGCACGCCCAGCACGCGGACGGCGAACTCGATGGCGGCACTGGTGCCGTGGAAGGCGGTGTCTTCCTCGTAGGGCGGCACCAGATTGGCGACGTTGCGAACAATGAAAAGCTCGCCCGGTCCCACGTCGAACACCATGGCCGGATCGACCCGGCTGTCCGAACAGGCGATGACAAGCGTTTCCGGCTTTTGGCCAAGCTTGGCCAAAGCCTCAAACCGCTCGCGGCGGCTGGGCCAGACTGTGTGACGAAAACGACGGTAACCGCTGAGAAGATTTTCCACGGCTCTACAAATACCGGGGAGAAGGTGGTTTCGGCAATATCCTTCACGATGACAGCCCTGGCCTAGGCGCGGCGCGCCCTCACGTTTCGAATGCTTCAGACAAGGACCAAGCAGATGGATATCGGATTGATCGGTACCGGCCCCATGGGCAGCGGCATGGCGCGCACGCTGCTGCGCGCCGGGCATAAGGTCACCGTCTATAATCGCACCCGGCAGAAGGCCGAGGCGCTGGCAGCCGATGGCGCCACCCTTGCCGACAGCGCGGCCGCCGCCGCCGGCTGCGGCATCGTCATCACCATGTTGGCGAATGACGACGCGGTGGAAAACACGGTGTTCGGCGCAGATGGCGTGCTTGCCGGCCTCACGCGCGGCGGCATCCATATTTCCGGCAGCACCATTTCGGTCGATCTGTCGAAGCGGCTGACCGAAGCCCATCAGGGCCTGGGCCAGGGTTTCGTCGCCGCTCCCGTGCTGGGGCGGCCACCGGCGGCCGAAAGCGGCAGCCTGTTCGTGATGGCGGGCGGTGAGACCGCCGCTATCGAACGCGTGAAGCCAGTGCTGACCGATCTGGGCCAGAAACTCTTCCTCGTCGGCGACCAGCCCTTCCAGGCCAATCTCATGAAGCTCTGCTGCAATTTCCTGATCTTTTCGACGATCGAGCAGTTGGCAGAGGTTTTCGCCATCGGAGCCAAGGGCGGGTTGGAAAAGGAGACGATCTTTAGCGTGCTGACGGAGTCCTTCTTTACCGCTCCGGTTCACAAGAATTACGGGCGCATCATCGTCGATGGCGCCTATGACCCGCCGGGCGCCAAGCTCGGCCTGGGCGCGAAAGACAATCGCTTGTTTCTGGAAGCCGGCGCGGAACTGGCCGTGCCCCTGCCCTTCGCCTCCATCTTGCGCGACCGTTTTCTGGCCAGCGAAGCGAAAGGGGACGCCGAGCGCGATTTCTGCGTCATCGCGGAACGCGCGGCAGAGGATGCCGGCCTGTAGCCGCTAACCGGGGTCGAAAGGCGTCTCGACCCGCAGGTTTTCGATAGCAAAGCCATGCCGATGCTGCAGCATCTCGCCCACCCGCCGACGATGGCAGATACAGGCATCGGCTTCGTAGCACAGCAGGCAACTGAGGCGGGCAGCCGCGATCTCGCCCGCCTCACTCAGCGCCGCCTGGGCTTCGGGCCGTGCCAGGCTTTGCTCCACAATCTCCCAGAACAATGGCCATTGGCGGCGGCGATTGGCTTCCCGTCCCGGCGCCGGGGTGCCGAGCGCACGAAGATGGACATAGGCAATGCCAGCCTCGTCCAGCCCGGCCGCCAATTGTCGCTTGGAGAAGCCGGCGCGGCGCGACAGCGGCAGATCGCGCACATCGATCAGCGTCTGCACGCCGGCGGCTTTCAAGGTCGCCACAAAGGCGCCGAATCCGGCCTTCTCGTAGCCGACGGTCAGCAGGCGGGACACAGGCGCGGGCGAATTGCGGTGGGCGGTCGATATTGCCATGGGCTCCGCCCTGTCATCGTGCTTTGATGTACCATGTGTCGCAGGATACCGCGCGGCAAGACGCTCCCTATCCTCTTTCGCCCGGACTGAAAGCCTTCATGAAGACTGCCACCCGCCGTTTTTGTCTTGGACTGGTCTTGGGCCTGCCGTTCTTCGCGCATTCCGCATTCGCCGCCACGACCGATCTGGCGGCCCACCGCGCTTTCTACAAACTGACGCTCGACTCGACCGAGAATAGCGGCGTCACCAATGCCGCCGGCGCCATGGAATACGAGGTCATCAACGGCTGCACCGGCTGGGCGACGCAACAGCGGCTGGACATGACGGTGCTGGATCGGGAGGGCGGCGACACTCATACGGTGTCCGACTATTCCACCTGGGAATCCAAGGACGGGCGGCAGTTCCGCTTCCGCATCACCCAGAACACCAATGACCAGCGTGAAGTACGCGCGGGTTATGCCGAATTGCCGCCGGGCCGGCCCGGCTTCGCCGTCTATACCCAGCCCACTGCCCGGCGCGTGGCGCTGCCGCCCGGCACGCTCTTTCCCATGGCGCAGACGGCCGCCGTGCTGGCAGCCGCGAAAGCCGGAAAACCCTTCCTGGCGGTGCCGATCTTCGACGGCACGGCGACGGATGCCGTGGAAAACACCTTCTCCATTATCACTGAACACGGGCAGGTGGTGCCGACCAGCTTCGCGCCCTTGGCCCATATGCCGACCGTGCTGGTCCATATGGCCTATTACGGAACCGACACGACGCAGATGCTGCCCGATACGCTTCTGGCCATGCGCTATTGGGACAATGGCGTCGCCGATCAGCTGACGATGGATTTCGGCAATTTCACCATGGCCGGAGACCTCGCCCAGTTCCAGCTGCTGCCCAGCCACTGCAAGTAGCTAGCTGCCGACGCGCAGCTCGTTCTGGTTCGCCTGCGCGATCGGCGCGCCCTGTTGCACGCCGGCCGGGCGCGGCTGGATAAATCCATAGGTCGGATAGACGGTGATGCCCCAGGCATGGGACGGCGGCCACCAAACGCGCACCGCCGACCAGTCATTGCCGGGCGATACATCCATCACCGGCTGGTTGTTGGTGATGCGATAGGGCACCCAATTCGCCTGATCGACGATGACCTGACGCCCCGAGACGATGGAAGACACCACAGCCAGATGCCCGCTGGGCAGCCGGCCCGTGCGCCGGAACACCAGCACGCTGCCGGGCGCCGGCACGCTGGCCTCGGCATAGCGGCCGCGTGCCGCGTGCCACCATTGCCAGGCGTCGCCCTGCAACGGCATGCCCGAGACCTGCCGCGCATAAGGCACGCAGCTCATGGAGGTCGCCTGCCCATAGGCGGCGTAACGGCCGCCACCGCAGCCGGCCAGGATCAGGCAAGACGATAGCGACAGCCAGACCCGAGCCGCCAAGCCGCGCGTAGCGAAGCCTTGTCCAGATCGCATCCCGAATTGTCCCATGACGAGAAGAGATTAGATGATATTCTTAATCTATCACACGATCTTAACGCTATAGCGAATTGCCCGGTCAAGCGCTTGCCGGACAGGCGCCCCGGTGTTTCCATGGGTCAGGCAAGTTTCGCCTCAAGGTGACGGCACGGATGCCCGATACGGATCTCGACTTCTCGGAAGAGGAAATTCAGCGCTATTCCCGGCATATCCTGCTGCCCGAACTGGGCGGCAGTGGCCAGGCGGCACTGCGGCGCGCGCGCGTGCTGATCATCGGCGCCGGTGGTCTCGGCTCACCGCTTCTGCTGTATCTGGCGGCGGCGGGCGTCGGCACCATTGGCCTGGTCGATGATGACCGGGTGGAGTTGTCGAACCTGCAACGGCAGATCGCCCATGCCACCGACCGGCTGGGGCAGGACAAAACGGCCTCCGCCGCCATTGGCGCTCGCGCCATCAATCCTCTGGTCAAGATCGAAGAACACCGCCTGCGGCTGGATGCGGCGACCGCGCCGGACCTTATTCCCCGCTACGACATCGTCTGCGACGGCTCGGACAATTTCCAGACCCGCTATCTGGTGGCCGATGCCTGCGTCGCCGCAAAGCGCACCCTGGTTTCGGCCGCCGTCCTGCGCTTCGAAGGGCAGCTGAGCGTCTTCAAGCCCCATGCCGGCGGCCCCTGCTACCGCTGCCTCTATCCGGAAGCGCCGCCGCCGGGCTTCGCCCCCTCCTGCGCCGAGGCCGGCGTTTTGGGCGCCGTTACCGGTGTCATGGGCGCGCTCCAGGCCAGCGAAACCATCAAGGAAATTACCGGCATCGGGGAAAGCCTGTCGGGCCGCCTGGTGCTATGGGATGCGCTCGCGACGCGCTTCCGCATGATACGGCTGGCGCGCGATCCGGCCTGCCCGGTATGCTCGGCCCTATGAGCGAATCGCCCGGACTGAGCATTCTTCTGATCTCCGGCACGCATGAGCGCGCGCATTACGCCTTCGCGCTCGCCGCCAGCGCCGCCGCCCTTGGTCGCCGGACCATGATCTTCGCCACCAATCGCGGCTGTTTCGCGCTGGAGACCGACTGGTCGGGCCTTGACGGCGCGGCGCGGGATCGCACGATTCGCGCTCAAGGCGTGGCCGGCCTGGATGACCTGCGGGACGCCTGCCTGGAGCAGAAGGTCCGCATGGTCGCCTGCGATGCCGGGTTGAAGTCCGAAGGGGTGACGCCCGCCACGCTGCTGCCCTCCGTGCAGGTCAGCGGCATCGCGGCTTTTCTGGCCGAAAGCGCGGATAGCCAGATCATCACGCTATAAGGACGAGGCGAATAAGGAAGCTTGAGCCTGAGACAGGAACTTCCCTCTCTCCTTGACCCGGGGCCACTTGCTTGGCAGGCAGGGCCTATGATCTTCCGATCCCGCCGCATCCTTGTTCTCTCCGTGCTTGCCGGCCTCGTGATTTTTCCAGCGCTTTGGAGCATCGCGGCACGCGCCGATAGCAGCACGACGCCGGCCGCCACGGATCAGGCCAAGCCCCCCGCCAAGCCGGTCTTCAATCCCAATATCGGCTCATCGACTGGCCTGCCCCTGCCACGCTTCGTCTCGCTGCGCGCCGATGAGGTGAACATGCGGGTCGGCCCCGGCGACCAGTACCCAATCCTTTGGGTCTATCATCGCGTCGGTCTGCCGGTCGAAATCCTGCGCGAATATGACGTCTGGCGGCTGGTGGTGGATTCCGACGGCACCAAGGGCTGGATGCATGAAGCGACGCTCGTCAGCTATCGGCATTTCGTCATCAACGGCACTCAGCCGGTCACGCTCTATCGCAGCCCTGCATCCGGCGCCAATCCGGCGGCGCAGCTGATGCCGGGCGTCGTCGGCCTGATCGAAAAATGCGACCCGCCCAGCGACTGGTGCCGCGTCCGCACCGGCCATACCGGCGGGTGGCTGCAGCGGTCGGAATTCTGGGGCGTGCTGCCGGGCGAGAAACTCCCTGCCAAATAATCAGCCCATCCTGATTCTGGCGACATCGAGTCCGGGCGAAGTCCGGGCACTCGCGGTGCGCGGGGAGGCTGCGCTCGACACCGCCATCGAGCGCCCCGGCGGACCGCTCGGCATCGACGACCGCATCGTCGGGCGGGTCACGACCGTGGTGCCTGCCATGGCCGGCGCTTTCGTGGCTCTGCCGGGCTCCGAACCGGACGGTTTTCTGCCGGACACGGCAGGCGCCGCGGGCCTGGGCGAAGGCGCCTATCTGGCGCTGCGCGTCACCCGCGGGCCGCAGGGCGGCAAGGGCTGCCGTCTGGCCGCTTTGCCGGAACAGCCGCCCGATGCCGCCGAGGGACCGCCACGAGTATTGGCGCGCGGTCCCGGCGCCGTGGAAAAGCTGGCACACCTGCATCCCGATGCCGCCATCCTGGTCGACCGGCCGGGCCTGGCCGCGATCCTGCCGCAGGCCCTCCGCCCCCGCGTCTCGGTCGGATTGGGCGATGAGTCCGCGCTGGCGCAATCGCTCTGGGCTGGGCTGGCGGACAGCGAGGTCATCCTGCCGAACGGCGCCCGCTTCACCATCACGCCGACACCGGCGCTGACCGCGATCGATGTCGATACCGGCAGCGCCACGGCCGAGAAACGCGGCAAAAAGGATGCGCAGCTGGCGCTCAACCGCGCGGTCATCCCGACGATCCTGCGGCATATCCGGTTGCGCCATCTGGCCGGCGCCATTCTGGTCGATCCGGCCGGGCTGCCGCAGCGGCAGCGGCCGATGCTGGCGGATGTATTTCACGCGGGTCTGGCGACCGACCCGCTCGGCGCCAAATTTCTTGGCTTCTCGGCATTGGGACTGGGTGAAATTCAGCGGCAGCGCCGCGCCCCGCCGCTTCACGAATTGCTGACCGGCGATCATGCGGAGGGCCTGGCGGCTCTCGCCGCTTTGGCCGAGATCCTCGAATCCCGCCCGGCCGCACGGGACAAGCTTGCCGTCTCACCGGCTGTGCTGGGCGCGATCCATGCAGATTCCATCGCCGCGAAGCAGTTCCGGGATCGCACCGGACGCGCACCATCCCTATATGCCGAAAGCGTTTTTCAGGATCGATACCGGCCCTGGCGGCTGGTCACGGATTTGTAACGCTGATACTCATCAAGACGCCTTCCGGCGCGACAGCGACCGGAAGGTGAATATTCATAGGGCAGGGCCGTTCCGGATGCAGGTTTCTGAGACAGGGGAACATCAACCGCATTCGGCGATGGACAAGGCGGCCGTTCAGGCGGCCTACAAGCGCTGGGCCAGTGTCTATGACAATCTGTTCGGTGCGGTCTCAAGCTCGGCGCGGCGAAAAACCGTGCGCCTGGTCAATAGCCTGCCCGGCCGCGACGTGCTGGAAGTGGGCGTCGGCACCGGCCTCGCTTTGCCGCTCTACACCACCCAGAAACGCGTCACCGGCATCGATCTGTCCTCGGAAATGCTGGCCATCGCTCGCCAGCGCACCGCCAAGCTGAGCCTGTCCCATGTCGCCGGCCTGCATGAGATGGACGCCGAGGCGACCGGCTTCCCGGACCACAGCTTCGATATTGCCGCCGCTATGTTTGTTGCCTCCGTCGTGCCGCATCCCAAGCGCCTGATCGCGGAAATGCGCCGTCTGGTGCGTCCGGGTGGCCATCTTCTCTTCGTCAATCACTTCATCGCGCAGACCGGTCCGCGCCGCTGGGTGGAGCAGGCCATGGCGCCGGCCTCGCACGCTTTGGGCTGGCATCCGGACTTTGCGATGGAAGCCTTGTTCACGCCCGCCGAAAAGAACCGCGCCATCATTCGCGGCTGCGCGCCCTTCGGCATTTTCACGCTCGTGCATCTGCCGCAGAGCTAAGCGGCAGATCGGGCGCCGGCGCGCCCCACCACGCAGAGCAGCGCCCCGCCCAGGACGCGTCCCATCGTCCGCAAAGAGTTCTCTGCACCAGCCAGCTGTGGTAGCGAACCTGCGCGCTGTCGACTGGGAGTCGACAGCGCGACCGTCGCAGAGAACGACAATGCCTGTGCTCGGCCGCATGGCAGCCATCGTCCGTAGCGGCAAGCGACATATACTCGGCGCGGCGTCTTTCCCGTAAAGAAAGCGCTTCCGGAAGATACAGGAAAGACGAAACCTGATCATGGAGAAGCCTGCTACCGCGATGTCTGCCGAGCCGAGCTTGACCGCCGGTCCGGCATTTGCGGATTGGATCGCTCTTCTGAAACCACGGGTGATGAGCCTGGTGGTTTTCTCTGGCGCCATCGGCATGCTGCTGGCGCCCGGCCATATCAACCCGCTGGTCGCTGTCGGTGCCGTTATCTGTATCGCCATCGGCGCGGGCGCGGCCGGCGCCATCAACATGTGGTACGACCGCGATATCGACGCCGTCATGCGCCGCACGGTCAATCGGCCGATTCCGGCTGGGCGCATGGCGCCGATGCCCGCGCTGATCTACGGCATCGTGCTGTCCGTCATTTCGGTCATCGCCATGTTCGTCCTCACCAATTGGGTCGCGGCCGGCATGCTGGCGGTCTCCATCGCCTTCTACGTGCTGATCTATACGATGTGGCTGAAGCGCCGCACGCCGCAGAATATCGTCATCGGCGGCGCTGCCGGCGCCTTCCCGCCGATCATCGGCTGGGCCGCCGTCACCGGCAGCATCGATCTTGTGCCGGTCCTGATGTTCGCCATCACCTTCTTCTGGACGCCGCCGCATTTCTGGTCACTGTCGCTTTATGCGAGCGGCGATTACGAGCGCGCAGGCGTGCCGATGCTGCCCGTGGTGCGCGGCCAGCGCGTCACCCGCATCAACATCCTGGTCTATACGCTGATCCTGCTGCCCGTCGCGGCCAGCCCCTGGATGGTCGGCTTTGTCGGGCTGCCCTATCTCGTCGTCAGCCTCATCCTCAGCGGCATGTTCATCTACTACGCCGTCCGCGTCATGCAGGACGGCCGCGGCCCCGGCGGCGATACCGTCTCGGACCATGCGCCGGCGCGAAAGGCCTTCCGCTTTTCGCTGCTCTATCTGTTCCTGCTGTTTCTGGCGCTGGCCCTCTGCCACGCGATCCGTTGATCGCGGCCGCCCGCGCGCGGGGCTAGCCCCGCGCCGTCGTTTCCGGTTTGACTGGGTGACTGCTTCGGCACGGCCCGCCAACCGGAAGGACTTCCCATGACTGCCTATGACCGCCTCGCCACACGCTTCGCCCGCATCGCGACCGTGAACGAGGCGATCTCGATGCTGAACTGGGATGCTTCCGTCATGATGCCGCCCGGTGGCGCCGCCGCGCGCGGCGAGCAGCTGGCCGTGCTGTCCGGCCTGTCCCATGAACTCGCGACCGCACCGGCACTCGCCGATGACCTCGCGGAAGCCGAGACCGCACCGCCGACCGAGCCCTGGGCCGCTGGCAATCTCGCCCTCATGCGCCACCGCCAGCGACAGGCCGCCGCCCTGCCCGCCGACCTGGTGGAAGCGCAGAGCCGCGCCAATTCGGCCTGCGAATCCGTCTGGCGCGTGGCGCGTCAAAACTCCGATTTCGCCGTCGTGCGGCCCTATCTCGCGGAGGTGGTGCGCCTGACCCGGGAAGCCTCGGTGGCATTGGGCGAGACCTTCGGCATGGCCCCCTATGACGCGCTGATGGACCTCTATCAGCGCGGCATCGCTGCGGCAGACGTGGAGCCCATCTTCACGGCCTATGAAGGCTTCCTGGCCGATGCCCTGCCCCGCGCCGAAGCGATTCAGGCCGCGCGCGGCACGCCGCTGCCCCTGTCCGGCCCCTTCCCGATCCCGGCGCAGCAGGCGCTGTGCCGGCACCTGTCGGAAGCCGCCGGGCTGGACTACCGCCATGCCCGGCTGGATATCTCGGCCCATCCCTTTAGCGGCGGCACGCCGACCGACAACCGCATCACCAGCCGCTACTCGGAAGACGAATGCTTCCAGAGCCTGATGGGCGTGATGCATGAAACCGGCCACGCGATGTATGAGGCGGGACTGCCGCCGGCTTATGCCCGCCAACCCGTGGGCGAGGCCGCCGGCATGGCCGCGCATGAAAGCCAGTCCCTGCTGATCGAGTTGCAGGTCTGCCGCAGCGACGGCTACCTGTCCTGGCTCGGGCCGCAACTGGCCTCCGCCTTCGGCGGCAAGTCAGCCGCCTATGCGACGGAAAATCTCGGCCGTCTGCTGCGCCGGGTGGATCGAGGCTTCATTCGCGTCGAGGCCAATGAAGTGACCTACCCGGCCCATGTCATCCTGCGCTTCCGGCTGGAACGCGCCTTGATGAGCGGCGATCTGGCGGTGGGTGACCTGCCCGGCGCCTGGAACGAGGGCATGCAGTCCCTGCTCGGCATCACGCCACCGGATGACCGTCGCGGCTGCCTGCAGGACATCCACTGGTATGACGGCGCCTTCGGCTATTTCCCAAGCTATACTTTGGGCGCGATGGCCGCAGCCCAGATCATGGCGGCGATCCGCCGCGCCGTGCCGGACGTAGACGATGCCATTGCCAGGGGCGATCTGTCGCCCCTGCTCGGCTGGATCAGGCGTGAAATCCACGGACGCGCCAATTCCCTCGGCTTCAATGACCTGATGCGGGCGGCCACGGGCAAGCCCTTGGAATCCTCCGATTTCACCGCCCATCTGACGGCACGCTATCTGACCGCTTAAAATGGATGGCTGCCGACCGGCGATGTGACAGCCCGATTGCAGATACCCCCCTTGATCCCGGCGGCCGGCTGCGCTACCCAGCCGGCCACGCCAAGAGCGTCGTTGCCCAGGTAGCTCAGTTGGTAGAGCATGCGACTGAAAATTGCAGTGTCGGTGGTTCGATTCCACTCCTGGGCACCATTCTCCTCCTGAAGCCATTCAGCCTTTAGCCGTTAGACGTCAGATCCGCCTCGGTCGGTCCCGCGACATGCGCGACCACCGTCACCGCGTCGGTCTTGCCGTCGCGAATATCGGAATAGAGCACGCGCATCCAATGCGCCTTGTCGAAGGCTTGCAGCCCGATGAGGGGGGCGACATCCATCCGGCATTGCCGCACGCGGGAAAAGAAACCGCCGCTGGTCTCCCGAATATCGGTAAGCGTGAAGCCGGTATGGCCGAGCTCGGCACCGACCTGATGGGTCGCGAGCGCGGTCACGGTATCGGCACTGCAGGACGGCGCCGCGTAATGCTGCTGGAATAGAAAGACCGCCAGCGCCCCGGCGCCGGCGAGAAGAGAGGCGGATATTATGCGATTGATCATGGCGCGATCCTCTAACCGCGTCCTGTTTCCGCACTATGTCTGGCACATGAAACTCGGCGTAACGCAGGCTTGATGACGCGACCCGCGCCCTTTCAGGAGCCCGAATGATGCCCGAAGATAAGCTCGCTTCGCCTGGATTGCCGCCGCTCGGCCGTCGTGGCTTTGTCATGACGAGCCTGATCACCGGCTTCACCCTGGCCGCCGCCCGCGCGCAGGCCGCGCCGATCCATACCGATGCAAACGGCCTCGATCTCGGCGAGGTCGCTATGCCGGTCGCGGACGGCACCCTGCCCACCTATTTCGCGCGTCCGGCGGGCGTTGCAAACCCGCCTATTGTCGTCGTGGTCGAGGAGATTTTCGGCGTCCACGAATATATCAAGGATGTTTGCCGGCGTCTGGCGAAGCAGGGCTATTTCGCAATCGCACCCGAGCTTTACGCCCGCCTCGCCGATCTCTCCAAGATGACCGATCCGCAGGAAATCGTCGCGAAAGTCATCTCGAAAGCGCCGGACGCGACCATGCTGTCCGACCTCAGCCATACCGTCGATTGGGCCATTGCGCAGAAGGGGGACGCGGACCGCGTGGCCGTGCTGGGCTTCTGTCGTGGCGGCCGCGATGTCTGGCTGTTTGCCGAGCATGACAAGCGGCTGAAAGCGGCGGTCGCCTTCTATGGTCCCGTCGCGGGTGCCACCAGCGCCATCCAGCCCGTCAATCCCATCACCATGGCAGCGAATCTCAACTGCCCGCTGCTCGGCCTTTACGGCGGCCGTGACCCCAGCATCCATGCCACTGACGTCTATGCCGCACAGGCCAAGGCAGCCGCCGCCGGGAAGACGGTCGAGATCATCTATTACCCCGACGCCGGGCACGGATTTCATGCCGACTACCGGCCAAGCTACAACGCGGCCGACGCGCAAGCCGCCTGGGCACAGGCCCTGGCCTGGCTGCGCAAATACGATATCGGCTGATCGCTTGATCACGCAAAAATAAACGAGCCTATCCTCGCAAAAGGGGCAGACAGAGCAAAATCCACGGTCTAGCCTGACGGAATGAGCGAGCTTCCCGATCTGCCGGCGACTGTCCTTGTCTCTGCCTATCGGGAGCGGCGGCTTTCCCCTGTCGAGGTGACGCGCGCCGCTTTGGCGCGTATCGACGCCTGGGACGATCAGATTTGCGCCACCTGGGCGATGGACCCGGAGGGCGCGCTGGCCGCTGCCCGCCAGTCCGAAACCCGCTGGCAGTCCGGCACGCCGGCCGGGCCGCTGGACGGCGTGCCTGTCACGGTGAAAGAGAATATCGCGACCAAGGGCGTGACGATGCCGGCCGGCACCGCCGCCGTTAACGCTATGGTCGCGACCGAAGATGCGCCCGCCGCCGCGCGCCTGCGCGAAAGCGGCGCCGTCATCCTGGGCAAGACCACCATGCCGGATTTCGGTATGCTGTCCTCCGGACTGTCCAGCTTCCATCGCCTCGCCCGAAACCCGTGGAATCTGGCCATGAATCCCGGCGGCTCCAGCGCCGGGGCGTCTGCCGCCACCGCTGCCGGCTATGCGCCGATCAATATCGGGACGGATATCGGCGGATCGGTACGCCTGCCCGCCGCTTTGTGCGGCGCCGTCTCCCTCAAGCCGAGCTTCGGCCGCATTCCGGTCTCCCCGCCCTTCCTCGGCCGCGCCGCCGGTCCCATCACCCGCACCGTCGCCGATGCGGCGCTCGCCATGCAGGTGCTGAGCCTGCCCGACAGCCGCGACTATATGAGCCTGCCGCCTGCTGACCTGGACTGGTCGGCTGAACCGCTGCCGTTGCGCGGCCTGAAGCTGGGGCTGTGCCTCGATACCGGCATCGGTAGTGACCCGGACCCGGAGGTTGTCGACGCAATCACCAATGCCGCAAGACTCTTCGCAGATGCAGGGGCGACCGTCGAACCACTCGCCCCCTTCCTGAACCGGGATATGATCGAGGGGTTGGACCGCTTCTGGCGGGCGCGCTTCGGTTCGGACACCGCAGGCCTGTCCGACGAACAGCGCGCGAAAATCCTGCCCTATATCCGGGACTGGATCGAAGGCGGGGACGAACTGTCCGGCAGGGACGTCTATCGCGGCTTCGCCCAGATCCCGGCCATGAGCCAGGCGACCCAGAAAGCCACGGCACCTTTCGACTATGTGCTTCTGCCGGTCTGGCCGACCGTCTCTTTCCCGGCGGACTATGCCAGCCCGCTCAACAATCCGGCAAAACCCTTCGAGCACATCGGCTATTGCGTCGGCTTCAATATGAGCGAGCAGCCGGCGCTATCGGTGAATTGCGGCTATTCGACCTCAAGCATGCCGATCGGCCTACAGATCGCAGGCCGGCGCTTCGACGATACCGGCGTGCTGCGCATGGGGGCTGCTTTTGAAGCGATGCGCGGTCCGCAGCGGTCCTGGCCGCGCTTCGATCGCTGAAGGCAGCCGGCTAAGACGATCCGCCGAGGTCAGCCAGATACAGGCCAATCATACGCCCGGCATTCCGACTGAAACTGTCCCGCTGCGCTTCTGTCTCCGCCTCGAAAGACCAGATAGACTTCATCAGCCCCAGCATCAGCAGCACCGCCACATCATCCGCGCGGTAGGGGCTGCCGGCATAGCGTGTCAGGATACAAGCCAACGCATCCTGGAACGTGTCGCGCATCTGCTGACGCCGCACCATGCTGTCATCCGGCACGTCGATCAGCTTCAGCGTCACGGTCCGCTGCGGCCGCAGGCTGTCACCCATGGCGACCAGTGCCATTGCCATAGCCTCGGCCGTCAATAGCGGCGCGCGGGCAACGATTTCCGCCAGAGAGACGCTTAGCGTCGCGCCATAGCGTTCCAGCAGGCCAGCGACCAAAACGTCCTTGGTCGGGAAGAAACGATAGAGCGAACCGATCGCGGTCGAGGACTGGGCGGCGATTTCCGTCATCGTCACCGCCTCGTAGTCTTTTTCGGCGAAAAGCACGGTCGCCGCTGCCAGGATGGCGTCGACCCGATCACGCCCGCGCTGGCGTTTGGGCATGAGCGCCTCTGCGGCCAGCGCGCTTGTGTTTTGAGAGCCCATCCTCAACTATCCCTTACGCGGGACAAGCATCCGCTCATTCCGTTGTACCCTCATCCCGCACACGCTCTGTGGCCGGCTGACGGCCGACTTGCCCAGCTTTAGCATGCTCACGCCTCATGCGCGCATCATCTCATCTTTGGCAGGCTATCCTCGCCTCGCCTTTCATGCTTCGCCCAATTGCACTGGTACCGACCATTGTCTGATACGACCGAGCGCGCCCGCACCCTGGGCGCCCTCCGCCCGCAAACCTGGCCGATCTCGCGGCGCTGGCTCGTGCTTGTACCCCTCTCCTTCGCACTGGCAGTCCTGCTGATCCTGATGAAACTGCCGGCGGCCCTGCTGCTGGGGCCCATGGCCGCTGCTATCCTGATGGCGAGCCAGGACGGCACAGTCCGCATCGCCCCGCCTGTCTTCGTCACCTACCAGGGCATTGTCGGCGCCATGATCGCCATCAACCTGCCTGTCTCGATCTTCCCTGAAATGGCTACGGACTGGCCGGTCTTTCTGCTCGGCACGCTCTCCACGCTGCTTGCCTCCAGCCTGCTCGGCTGGCTGCTCTCCCGCTCCGGCGCCTTGCCGGGCACGACGGCGATCTGGGGATCGTCCCCCGGCGCCGCGACGGTGATGACGCTGATGTCCGAACAGTTCGGCGCCGATATGCGGCTCGTCGCCTTCATGCAGTATATGCGGGTAGTGGCCTGCGCCGTGGTCGCGACCCTGGTCTCCCGCTTCCTGGGCCATGGCGGCGGCAGCGTCACGGAGCATTTCTTTGCGGCCCCCGCCTCCTGGACCGCCGTGGCGACGGCCGTCGCCATCGCGCTGATCGGCGCCTATGCCGGCGTGCGGCTGAAAATCCCCGGCGGCGCCATGCTGACGCCGATGGTTCTCGGCATGCTGCTGAAAGTCTTCACGCCGCTGGATCTGGAATTGCCGCCTTTGCTTCTGGCGGTAAGCTATGCCGTGGTCGGCTGGGGCATCGGCATGCGCTTCTCGGCCTCGGTGCTGCGCTATGCCGGACGTGTCTTTCCGCGCGTATTGACCTCGATCCTGGCGCTGATCCTGATCTGCGGCGGATTTGGCACCATTCTGATGCTCGTCACCGGGGTCGATCCCTTGACCGCCTATCTGGCGACAAGCCCGGGCGGCGCCGACTCGGTCGCCATCATCGCGGCCTCCAGCAAGGTGAACATGCCCTTCGTCATGACCATGCAGATCGCGCGGTTTCTCTGCGTACTGATCGCGGGGCCAGCGCTCGCGCGGCTATTGTCGAAGTCGCGCCCAGGCTGACGGCCGCGCCGATTTGCAGCGGGAACGGAGAGCGGCTTCTATGGCTGCGTTCCTTTCCCGCAATGGTTGTTATCCATGTCCGAATCCCAGCCCGTCCTGCTCCTGACCGGCGCCAGCCGCGGCATCGGTCATGCGACCGTCAAACTGTTTCAGGAACGCGGCTGGCGGGTGCTGACCGTCTCCCGCCAAGCCTTCTCGCCGCTCTGCCGCTGGCCCAATGCGCGGGAAAGCCATATCCAGGCCGATCTTGAAGACCTGTCCGGTCTTTCCGCACTCGCCGAGGATGTGCGCAGCCGGTTGGAGGGTGGCAAGCTGCATGCTTTGGTCAATAATGCCGGCATTTCCCCCAAGGGACCGGAGGGCAAGCGCCTGGGTGTCATCGACAGCGATGCCGCCCTTTGGACGAAGGTCCTGAACGTCAATCTGATCTCGACCGCCTTGCTGGCGCGGGCGCTGCTGCCGGAACTGGAACGGGCGGGGGGATCGATTGTGAACGTCACCTCCATCGCCGGATCCCGCGTGCATCCTTTCGCGGGCGTCGCCTATGCCGCGTCGAAGGCGGCGCTGGCGGCTCTCACCCGCGAAATGGCGCATGAATTCGGCGGTCGGGGCGTGCGCGCCAATGCCATCGCGCCAGGCGAGATCGACACCGCCATCCTCTCAGCTGGCACCGACGCCCTGGTCTCGGCCGAAGTGCCGATGCGGCGGCTGGGCCGGCCCAATGAGGTGGCTCAAACCATCTATTATCTGTGCAGCGACGGCTCGTCCTACGTGAATGGCGCCGAAATCCATATCAATGGCGGCCAGCACGTCTAACCCTCGCGCACATTTGAGCTGCGGCAGGAAAAATTATCTGACATGCAATCGCTGCACCCCGGGTGTTACGATCTATTGCACGAAATCAATGTTTCATATGTTTGAAACAGTCTAATATCCTCGGCATCAGGAGGTGAGTGGCGATGCGTTTTGCTTTGACAGCTTGCGGATTGGCTCTGGCGACGCTGGTAACCCCGGCCGTTGCTTCTGCGCCCAGGCTTTTGAACAGCAATATCGCGCTGCCGGCCACAAATGGCTTGAGCGACGCGACCATCCTGATCGTCCGCCATGGCGAGAAGACTGGCTTCGGCACAGGGCTGAGCGCGGCCGGTTCGATGCGCGCGCAGGTCTATGCCGATTACTTCTCCCATTTCTCGATGAACGGCGCGCCGGTGCATATCGACGCTCTGGTCGCGGCCGAGGACACGCATAAAAGCGACCGTCCGCGCCTGACGCTGGAACCGCTCGCTGCCGCCATGAATATGCCGATCGAGCAGCCCTGCGCTGACCATGCGATCGGTACCTTAGTGGACTGGCTGAAGCAGCGCCCGGCGCATCAGACGACGCTGATTTCCTGGCATCACACCAAGATCGCCAAGCTGATGGCGGCGCTGGGCGTCGATCCCAAGACCATGCTGCCGGGCGGCCACTGGCCGAACGACACCTTTGATTGGGTGGTGGCGCTGCATTTCGATCATGACGGCAAGCTGATTCCGGGCTCCGCCCGCATCATCAACGAGCCGGCGACGGTCAATAACGTGGTCTGGGCGACGATGAGCCATCCGAACATCTCTCCGATGCCGGTCATGCAGCGGGAAGAGACCCTCGCCTCGCGCTGATCCGGATCGACAAGCCTAAACGCGAAAGGACGGAGATGGCAGATGCCGTCTCCGTTCTTTTGCGTTTCAGGGGGGGGTGCCGTTTGTGCGCCCGGCCGAGGCCGGCTCCGGCAACTACCAACACCAAAGACCTAATTTTTAATCGATTTTCGATCACATTTGCGCCTCAAGGGCCCAAATGGCTAAGACTTTAGTAGAATCCGTCACTAAAGCCGGATAGCTTGTCTTCGCGACTTGATCTGGTTCAACGACGAAGACTGCGGCGGGGAGGTTTTGCGGCCCTCCCCGCCTCTCTGGTTCAAGAGACGACGACTTACTTAGCCAGTGGCGCCGTTGCAGCGCGCCCAAAGTAATATCTGTTCGCTCCGTTATCGAGCCTCATTTGAGACTTTAAGACAGGTGGCGGTAACAAAATCGAAAGATTAGCCTCATTACCCCGTTTTGTTCGACGAAAAGCCATTTATCTGCCGATCGCGGACGGTTTCATGGTGGTTTCTGCGGGAATCTGGCAGGCGCCTGCCCTTGCCATGCAGCGGTTTACGCTGGCCCCGCTCTGGTCCAGAACACCGGACCGGCCCCGGGCCAAGTGATCGAGGGATATAGGCTGTGAGTAAAAGCATGGGGCGCAAAGCGCGCAGCGGTCCCGGCACGATCTATCTATTGGCCGGGCTTCTGACCTGGCCTGTGGTCACCGCCGTGATCTATTGGGGCGACCGCTTCACCAGCGACATGTCCGGTCTCGTCCAGCCAGGGCCCTCGATCAGCCTTATGGCTGCCGGCGGCTATTCGCTGCTTGTCTCCGCATTGATCATGATTGCCGGCTGGGCTCAGGCGTCGCGGCGCTAACCCTGCCGGAAAGCCCGCTTACACCGGCTGCACAACAAAAATATTGAGGACTCAAGCTGCCCGCGCCCTGGCGCAGCGCCGCGTAATCGGCGGGTGGCGGGTGGCGGGTGGCGGAGAGAGTGGGATTCGAACCCACGGTACGCTTTCACGCACACACGCTTTCCAAGCGTGCGCCTTAAACCGCTCGGCCATCTCTCCAGCGGCGGTGGAGCGCTTCCTAGCCAGTCCGGACCGCCAGTGCAACACCCCCGCCGCACAATTCGGCTCAGCTTCGCGCGGGGCCGACCGTGCCCTGACGCAAGACTGCGAACCCAGCCCGCAAGGGCCGGGCCGAAGGGTCAGGCGTCGATCTTGAGCGCGGCCAGGAAGGCGCTTTGCGGGATTTCCACCTTGCCGAACTGCCGCATGCGCTTCTTGCCCTCTTTCTGCTTCTCCAGCAGCTTGCGCTTGCGGCTGATGTCGCCGCCATAGCATTTGGCGGTGACGTCCTTGGACAGCGCGCCGATCGTCTCACGCGCGATGATGCGGCCGCCGATCGCCGCCTGGATGGCGATTTTGAAGAGCTGCTTCGGGATCAGGTCCTTCAGCTTGGCGCAGATGGCGCGGCCGCGGAACTCGGCCTGGGAGCGATGGGCGATGAAGCTCAGCGCGTCCACCGGGTCCTGATTGACCAGAATGGAGATGCGGACGAGGTCGCTCTCGGCATAGCTGTCCATGTGATAGTCGAAGCTGGCATAGCCCTTGGTGCTGGACTTCAGCCGGTCATAGAAATCGAAGACCACTTCGTTCAGCGGCAGCTTATAGACCGCCATGGCGCGGGTGCCGACATAGGTCAGATCCTGCTGCTGGCCACGACGCTCGTTGCACAGCGTCAGCACGGCGCCCAGGTGATCATCCGGCACCATGATGGTCGCGATGATCCAGGGCTCCTCGATATGATCGATGGTCATGACATCGGGCATATCGGCCGGATTGTGCAGCTCGGTCATCGCGCCTTTGCTGTCATAGATATGATAGACGACCGAGGGGGCGGTCGCGATCAGGTCAAGGTCGAATTCGCGCGACAGCCGCTCCTGGATGATTTCCAGATGCAGCAGGCCCAGGAAGCCGCAGCGGAAGCCGAAGCCAAGCGCGGCCGAGCTTTCCGCCTCATAATGGAAGCTGGCGTCGTTCAGCCGCAGCTTGCCCAAGGATTCGCGCAGCTTCTCGAAATCATCGGCGTCGACCGGGAAGAGGCCGCACCAGACGACGGGGATGGAGGGTTTGAAGCCTGCCAGGATCTCAGCGGCCGGACGGCGGTCGTCGGTGATGGTGTCACCCACATCGCAATCGGCGACCGTCTTGATGGCGGCATTGATATAGCCCATCTCGCCCGGCCCAAGCTCGTCCACCGCCACCATCTTAGGATGGAAGACACCGACCTGATCGACGGTATGGACGGCGCCCTTGGCCATCATGCGGATCTTCTGGCCACGGCGCAGCTTGCCGTCCTTGATGCGGACCAGAATGATGACGCCGAGATAGGCATCGTACCAGCTATCCACCAGCAGCGCCTTCAGCGGCGCATCCGGGTCGCCCTTCGGCGGCGGCAGGCGGGTGACGAGCGCTTCCAGCACGCCTTCGATATTGATGCCGGTCTTGGCGCTGATCATGACGGCGTCCGACGCGTCGATGCCGATCACATCCTCGATCTGCTCCTTCACGCGGTCGGGCTCGGCCGCCGGCAGATCGATTTTGTTGAGGATCGGGACGATCTCATGCCCGGCGTCGATCGCCTGATAGACATTGGCGAGCGTCTGCGCTTCCACGCCCTGGCTGGCATCGACGACGAGCAGGGAGCCCTCGCAGGCGGCAAGGCTGCGGCTCACCTCATACGCGAAGTCGACATGGCCGGGCGTGTCCATCAGGTTCAGGACATAGGTCAGCCCGTCATTGGCCTTGTAGTTCAGGCGCACGGTCTGCGCCTTGATGGTGATGCCGCGCTCCTTCTCCAGCTCCATGGTGTCGAGGACCTGTTCGGTCATCTCGCGCGCGGTCAGGCCGCCGGTCGCCTGAATCAGGCGGTCGGCCAGCGTCGACTTGCCATGGTCGATATGGGCGATGATGGAAAAATTGCGGATGAGGGAAAGCGGCGTGTCGGTCATGCCCGTCACATAAGGGAATGCTGAGCGGATGTCAGCCTGATTGCGCCGGGGATGGTTGCGATTCCGCTTTGTCCGGGATGCGGGGTCGGCCGAAGGTCACTCCGCCACCTCGACCCGATTGCGGCCATTGGCTTTGGCACGGTAGAGCGCCTGGTCGGCGCGGGGCAGAAGCCTGTCCAATCCCTCGTCGCCCGCCGCGGCACTGGCCAGACCGATACTGATCGACACGGACATCGGCCGCCCTTCGCTTTCGGCCGTCATGCGCAGCACGGCAGCGCGCAGCCGTTCGGCCAAAGCCCAGGCTGCCGCCACGGCCATATCGGGCAGCAGCAGCACGAATTCCTCCCCGCCATAGCGGCCGATCAGGCCGGGATCGGCGATTTCCGCCTGCAGCGCCGCGGCCAGCGCTTTCAGGACGGCGTCGCCCCCGGCATGGCCGTAGGTATCGTTGATACGCTTGAAGTGATCGGCATCGACCATCAAGACGCTGACTGGCGCCGCCGCGGTTCTGGCCCGCGCCAGCGCCTGGGCGCCTTGATCCATGAAGGCCCGCCGGTTGAGCACGTCCGTCAGCGGATCGACCGTCGCCAGAGTCAAAAGCTGCCTTGCGTAGCCCGATACGTAACGCACCATTGGCCGGAAGATCGTCAGCGCCTCCATCAGCAAGGTCATCAGGATCACCAGTAAGGTGACGTCCTGCATATCGGCCAGTTCCGCCAATTGCTGGTCGCTGCGCCGCTGATGTGCCTGCACCACCTCGCCCAGGCCCAACACCAGAGGACCATCCGCGGCAGCGAACAGGTCCGCCAGCAGGGGCTTCAGGGTCGGGCTCCCAGGCGGCAGGGCCGCCACCTGCCGCGCGTCGGCGACATAGCGCTCGACCATGCCATGCACCGGGTTGTCCCCCGAGAAATACAGCGCATGCAGATCGCCCAGACGCGGCGCCATCAGGCCGAAGGCCCTATCCCCACGCAGCAGTTCATCATGCTGCTGGGCGAACTGGTCGATCGTCTGCACCAGCAGAGGACGTATCGCCAGATCGCCATCGGCATATTGGGCGGCAAGGCTGGCGATACGCTGGGACAGCATCGGCTGCCGGTCGCTCAGGCTGATGATGGCTGCGGCGCCGCTCTGGGTGACCAGCACGCGCATCAAAACGATATGCGAGACGAGGGTCAGCCCGGCGACAATGGCCAAAGCCAGCAAATAGGTCAGGGTCAGTCGTCGTTCGAGCGATACCGATAGGCGAGCAAACATGAAGAACGGCCCCTCTGGTGCAAAGGCGCAGTTCATCGAAACGCGGCCCGACGCAAGCACCGCCGCGCTCAATTTATCAATTAAACCGTTTTATGCACTCCCGGAGCCGCGCCGCTAAGAGGCAAGGCTGCTGCAACTTGCCGAAGCGCGTCTCACCTGCCATAGCCCCGCCCCTTATTCGCTTTCCCAACTGTACTGTTCTGACGCCATGATGAAACGCCGCCAGCGCGGCCGCCCCTTGGATGGGTGGCTTATCCTCGACAAGCCGGAAGGCCCGACGAGCACCGATATGGTGAACAAGCTGAAACGGCTCTTTGACGCCCAAAAGGCCGGCCATGGCGGCACACTGGACCCACTGGCGACCGGTCTGCTGCCCATCGCCTTCGGGGCCGCGACCAAAACCGTGCCCTATGTCATGGACGGCACCAAGCGCTATCAGTTCACCCTGCGCTTCGGGGAATCGCGGGATACGGACGATGCCCAGGGCGCCGTCACCGGCACCAGCGACGTCCGCCCGGACAATGCCGCGATCGAAGCGGCACTGCCCGCCTTCCGCGGCCTCATCATGCAGGTACCGCCGATCTATTCCGCCATCAAGGTCGCCGGCGAGCGCGCCTATGACATGGCGCGCGAAGGCCGCGCCCCGGTGCTGGAGCCGCGCCCGGCCCAGATCGACCGGTTCGAGCTGATCGACCGCCCGGATGCCGATACCGCGGTCTTCGAAGTGGAATCCGGCAAGGGCGTCTACATGCGCAGCCTGGCCCGCGACATCGCGCTGGCCTGCGGTTCCTTGGGCCATATCACCGTCCTGCGCCGCCTGCGGGTCGGCCCCTTTACGGAGGATATGGCGATTTCCCTGGACAAATTGGAACAGGGGGAGGATACGGCCCCCATCTCTCCGGCGCTTCTGCTGCCGGTCGCGACCGCGCTGGCCGACATCCCGGCGCTGGCCTTGACCGAAAGCGAAGCCGTCAGTCTCGGACATGGACAGGCAATCAGCCTCGTCGATCTCATGGGGCGGATACCTGATGGCGCAGATCCCGCAGGCGGGACCGTGCGTGCGATGGTGGGGAGCCGCGTGATCGGTTTATGCCGGCTCGAAGAGGGCTGGATGAAGCCCGAGCGCCTGCTGTAACCCCTTTTTATAGGAACACACGATGTCGATTACAGCCGAGAAGCGCTCGTCGCTTATCTCCGACTATGCCCGTGGCACCAATGACACCGGCAGCCCTGAAGTGCAGGTCGCGCTCATCACCGACCGGATCGTCAGCCTCACCGAGCATCTCAAGATTCACGCGAAGGACTTCCATAGCCGTCGCGGTCTGCTGATGCTGGTCGGCCGCCGTCGCCGCCTGCTGGACTACCTGAAGCGGAATGATCACGAGCGTTACACGACGCTGATCGGCCGCCTCGGCCTGCGCCGCTAAAGCGCAGTCTCTGCGATCACCTTCCGCCTTCGGGTGGAAGGTGCCCGCCCCGCTTCCCGGGGCCAAGACCAAGGGCCGCAGAAGCGGCGCTACCGGACGCCACGAACGGCGTAAGACAGACAGAGCCGCTGACGCGGCGGTACGGTGGAAAGGCAGACCCGGACAACCAAGGACGCAATCAGGACCAGACCGGCGTTTCCGGCCACATGGCCGGCGGATGCGTATAAACGCATTCCGCTCCCCATGCCGCCCGAGACGCCGAAATCCTGATTCCAGCCGATCCCGGTCCGCTCTCCGTCCTGCCGTCTCCTCCGGCTCGCACGGAAAGGATGATTGAATGTTCAACTACTTCCGCAAGGAAATCGAATGGGGCGGCCGTCCCCTGATCCTGGAAACGGGCAAGATCGCCCGCCAGGCCGACGGCGCCGTGATGATCACCTATGGCGATACCATCGTGCTCTGCACGGCGGTCGGCGCCAAGACCGTGAAGCCGGGCCAGGACTTCTTCCCGCTCACCGTCAACTACCAGGAAAAGGCCTTCGCGGCCGGCAAGATTCCGGGTGGCTTCTTCAAGCGTGAAGGCCGCCCGAACGAGAACGAGACGCTGGTCAGCCGCCTGATCGACCGTCCGATCCGCCCGCTGTTTCCGGAAGGCTTCCGTAATGAAGTCCAGATCGTCGCGACCGTCCTGTCCCACGATCTCGAGAACGATCCCGATATCGTCTCCCTGATCGGCTGCTCGGCCGCGCTGACGATTTCCGGCATTCCCTTCTTCGGCCCGGTCGGCGCCGCCCGCGTCGCCCGCATCAACGGCGAATTCGTCCTCAACCCGACCACCGCGCAGACGGAAGAGAGCGATCTTGACCTCGTCGTCGCCGGCACCGCCGAAGGCGTGCTGATGGTCGAGAGCGAGGCGAAAGAGCTGTCCGAAGAGATCATGCTCGACGCCGTCACCTTCGGCCACACCGCCTTCCAGGCCGTGATCAATGCGATCATCGAACTCGCCGAACATGCGGCGAAGGAGCCCTGGGCTCTGCCGGAAGCGTCCGAGGAAGAGAAGGCGCTGCGCGCCCGCGTCGATGCCCTGGCCCGCACCAGCATCGCCGCCGCTTACGGCGAGAAGGCCAAGGCTGCTCGCTATGAAAAGGTCGGCGCCGCCAAGAAGGCCGCCGCCGCCGCGCTGACGGCTGAAGGCCTGAATGCCGACGCCGCCCGCGGCCTGTTCAAGGACCTCGAAGCCGATATCGTCCGCAACAGCATCCTCGACAACGGCATCCGCATCGACGGCCGCGACACCCGCACGGTCCGCCCGATCGTCGCCGAAGTCGGCGTTCTGCCGCGCGCCCATGGTTCCGCGCTGTTTACCCGTGGCGAGACCCAGGCGCTCTGCGTTGCCACCCTCGGCACCGCGCAGGACGAACAGGTGATCGACGCGCTCGACGGCGAATACCGCGAGCATTTCATGCTGCATTACAACTTCCCTCCCTACTCGGTTGGTGAAGCCGGCCGCATGGGCTCCCCGGGCCGCCGCGAAATCGGCCATGGCAAGCTGGCCTGGCGCGCCATCCACCCGCTGCTGCCGGGCAAGGACAAGTTCCCGTACACTTTGCGCGTGGTCTCCGAGATCACCGAAAGCAACGGCTCGTCCTCCATGGCGACCGTCTGCGGCACCTCCCTGTCGCTGATGGATGCCGGCGTTCCGCTGACCCGTCCCGTGGCCGGTATCGCCATGGGCCTGATCAAGGAAGATCGCGGTTTCGCGGTGCTGTCCGACATCCTGGGCGACGAAGATCACCTCGGTGACATGGACTTCAAGGTGGCCGGCACCGAAGAAGGCGTGACCAGCCTGCAGATGGACATCAAGATCACCTCCATCACGCCCGAGATCATGAAGATCGCTCTGGAGCAGGCCCGCGAAGGCCGTATCCACATCCTGGGCGAGATGGCCAAAGCGCTGACCGGTGCCCGTGGCGGCGTGGCGGCAACCGCCCCGCGCATCACGATCATCAATGTGCCGAAGGAAAAGATCCGCGAAGTCATCGGCCAGGGCGGCAAGGTCATCCGTGACATTGTCGAGCAGACGGGCTGCAAGATCGACATCGAGGACGACGGCACGATCAAGATCGCGTCCACCAGCGAAGAGAAGACCCAGGCGGCGATCGACCGGATCACCGGCATCGTGGCCGAGGCCGAGATCGGCAAGATCTACAACGGCAAGGTCGTGAAGGTCGCCGATTTCGGCGCTTTCGTGAACTTCCTGGGCGCCAAGGACGGTCTGGTTCATATCAGCGAACTCGCCGCCACCCGCGTCAACAAGACCGCCGATATCGTCACCCAGGGCGATGCCGTGAAGGTTAAGGTCATCGGCTTCGACGACCGCGGCAAGGTGAAGCTCTCGATGCGCGTCGTCGATCAGGCGACCGGCGAAGACATCGGCGACAAGGTCGGTTCCAAGGGCGGCAGCCGCCGCGAAGACTGATTTTCCTGTCCAGGCCGGTTCGCTGGCCTGGGACTGAACGAAGCGCCGCTCCGCCACCCGTCACCGGGCGGCGCGAGCGGCGTTTTCGTTTAACCCGCAGCCTGCCGCAACAAGCCGCCGACCTTGCTCCAATCAGGATTTTAGGGCATAAAATCCTGATGTCTTCCCGTCTGCAACGGCGATAGATCCCCGCGCGGGTCACCTTTTCGACCTGCCTCCCCCGCTCGCCTGTTGAGCAGCTCCGAGAGACCCGTTGAGCGACACCACACCGCCTGACCAATCCGCTTCCCTGCCGCCATCGACGCAGCCTGTCATGCTCGAAGATGAGATGCGTCAGTCCTATCTGGCTTATGCGATGTCGGTCATCGTCAGCCGCGCCCTGCCGGACGCGCGCGACGGTCTGAAGCCTGTTCATCGTCGTATTCTGTTCTCGATGCAGGAATCCGGCTTCACGCCGGACAAGCCCTATCGCAAATCGGCGCGCATCACGGGCGACGTGATGGGTAAATACCATCCGCATGGCGACGCCTCGATTTACGACGCCTTGGTCCGCATGGCGCAGCCCTTCTCCATGCGCGTGCGCCTGATCGACGGTCAGGGCAATTTCGGCTCGGTTGACGGCGATCCGCCGGCCGCGATGCGTTATACCGAATCCCGCCTCGCCAATGCGGCCATGTTCCTGCTGAACGATATCGACCGCGATACGGTCGATTTCCAGTCCAACTACGATGAAAGCGCGGAAGAGCCCAAGGTTCTGCCCGCCGCCTTCCCGAACCTTCTGGTCAATGGCGCCAACGGCATCGCCGTCGGCATGGCGACCAATATTCCGCCGCATAATCCGAGCGAAGTGATCGACGCGACTTTCGCGATGATCGAGAATCCGGATATCGGCCTCGATGAGCTGATGCGCATCATTCCGGGCCCGGATTTCCCAACGGGCGGCATCATCCTGGGCCGCGCCGGCATCCGCCAGGCCTTCGAGACCGGACGCGGCAGCGTCATCCTGCGCGCGAAAACCGAATTCGAGGAAATCCGCAAGGACCGCACGGCGATCATCGTCACCGAAATTCCCTATCAGGTGAACAAGTCGACCCTGCTGGAGCGCATCGCCGATCTGGTGCGCAACAAGCAGGTCGAAGGCATTTCCGACATGCGGGACGAAAGCGACCGCGACGGCATGCGCATCGTGGTCGAGCTGAAGCGCGACGCGACGCCGGAAGTGGTGCTGAACCAGCTCTTCCGCTTCACGCAGCTGCAGACCTCCTTCGGCGTCAATATGCTGGCGCTGGACAACGGCCGCCCGCGTCAGATGGGCATCCGTGAAGCGCTGATGTGCTTCATCACCTTCCGCGAGGAAGTCATTCTGCGCCGCGCGCGGCATGACCTGTCCCGCGCCCGCGACCGTGGCCATCTGCTCGTCGGCCTGGCCGTGGCCGTGGCGAATATCGATGAAGTCATCCGCATCATCCGCGCCGCTGCGGACGCCGCCAGCGCCCGCGCGGCGCTGATGGAGCGGGAATGGCCGGCGGAAGACATCCTTCCGTTGCTGGACCTGATCGAGGATCGCGGCAGCATCGTCGCCGATACCGGCCGCATCAAGCTGACCGAAGCCCAGGCTCGCGGCATCCTGGACCTGCGCCTACAGCGCCTGACCGGGCTTGAGCGCAACAAGATCCTGTCCGAACTCGGCGAAGTTGCCGAAAAGATCAAGGATCTTCTGGATATCCTGGGCTCGCGCGTGCGCCGCCTGGAAGTGATGCGCGACGAACTGGCCGCCGTGCGGCTGGAAATCGGCTCTCCGCGCATGACCGAGATTACGGATGCCGCCGCCGACCAGGATGACGAAAGCCTGATCGAGCCGGGCCAGATGGTCGTCACCATCACCCGCGACAATTTCATCAAGCGCACGCCGCTGGAAACCTTCCGCCAGCAGAACCGGGGCGGTCGTGGCCGCACGGCGGCGACGACGCGCGGCGATGACGTCGTCACCCGCAGCTTCAATGCCCATACCCATCAATGGGTGCTGTTCTTCTCCTCGGGCGGCAAGGCCTATCGCGAAAAGGTTTGGCGCCTGCCGGAAGCAGGCCCCCAGGCCAAGGGCCGCGCGCTGATCAATCTACTGCCCGAACTCGGCACCGATACCATTACGACCGTGCTGCCGCTGCCGCAGGATGAAAGCCTGTGGGAGAATCTGCATCTGGTCTTCGCGACGGCGTCCGGCAATGTCCGCCGCAACAAGCTGTCCGACTTCCGCAATATGCGGGCCTCCGGCCTTATCGCCATGAAGCTGGACGAGGGCGATCACCTCATCGGCGTCGCCACCTGCCGCGACGGCGATGACATGATGCTGGCGACCGAGCGCGGCCGCTGCATCCGCTTCCAGATTCACGAGGATAATCTGCGCGTCTTCGCCGGCCGCGATTCGGCCGGCGTGCGCGGCATCCGCCTGGGCAAGGACGACCGCGTCATCAGCCTCTCCGTTCTCCGCCATGTGCCGGCCAGCGTCGAGGAACGTACCGCCTATCTCAAGCGCAGCCGCGCGGGCGACGACGAGGCTGCCGAGATCGAAATCGAGGCCGACGCCGAAGAGACAGCCGACAGCACGGTGACGCTGTCCGACGAGCGCTATCAGGAGCTGAAGGATGTCGAGCAGTTCCTGCTGACGGTGACGGATGGCGGCTTCGGCAAGCGGTCTTCCGCCTACGAATACCGCGTCACCGGCCGCGGCGGCCAGGGCATCGGCGGCATTACGCTCAGCAAGCGCAACGGACGCGCCGTGGTGACGACCTTCCCTGTCGTGCCGGGCGATGATCTCATGCTCGTCACCGATACCGCGCGCCTCATCCGCGTGCCGGGCGATCAGGTGCGCGTCACCGGCCGCCAGGCCATGGGCGTGACCTTGGTGCGGCTGAGTGAGGGCGAGACGGTGACGAGCGTCTTCCCGGTGATGGAGGAGCCGACCGAGCCGGAAACGGGTGAGACACTGACAGACGAGATGCCGGATATCATCACGCCGGACGAGGATGCCTCCGCGCCCGATGGGACGCTGCCCGACGGCGAGCCCAGCTAATATGCGTGGCCATGAAAAGATCGGGGTCTATCCCGGGACTTTCGATCCGATAACCAATGGCCATCTGGATATCATTACGCGCGGCGCCAAGCTGGTCGACCGGCTGATCATCGGTGTCGCGATCAATTCCGGCAAAGGCCCGCTGATGTCGCTCGACGAGCGGGTCGCGCTGACCCGTTCGGTTCTGGCGGAGGCCATGCCGGATAGCGGAACGGCAATAGACGTCCGCCCCTATTCCACCCTTCTCGTGCAATTCGCGCATGAGCTTGGCGCAAGCGTCATCATTCGCGGCTTGCGCGCGGTCTCGGATTTTGATTTCGAGTTCCAGCTCGCCGGCATGAATTATCGGCTCGATTCAACAATCGACACCGTCTTTCTCATGGCGAGCGAAAAGCACCAGTTCATCTCCTCCCGTTTCGTTAAAGAAATCGCCCTGCTGGGTGGAGATGTATCGAGCTTCGTGCCGCCATTGACGAAGGCGCAGCTCGTCACCTGGGCCAAGAAGCAGAGAGAGCCATGATCTTCAACCGAAGAGAGGCGATGCAGGTCGCCCTCGGCGCAACTATGATTGGATTTGGTATGAGCGAAGCACAGGCGGCGTCCGATACTCTGGACATGCAGCTGAAATACGGCACCGTGGTCATCAAGCTGCGGCCGGATATCGCGCCGGAAGCCTCCGCCCGGCTGCTGAAGCTGGCCGGCGAAGGGTTCTATGACAATACGCCCTTCCACCGCGTTATCCCGGGCTTCATGGCCCAGGGCGGCGACCCCACCGGCACTGGCACCGGCGGCAGCAGCCTGCCCGACCTGCCCGCGGAATTCACCAATGACGCCAAGTTCCTGACCGGCACGGTCGGCATGGCGCGTACGGCGAACCCGAACAGCGCCAATAGCCAGTTCTTCATCTGCCTGGCGCCCACCCCTTGGCTGGACGGCCAGTACACCATCGTCGGCCAGGTCGTGAGCGGCATGGACTTCGTGCAGGACATCAAGAAGGGCGTCGGCCAAAGCGGCAGCGTGACCGACCCCGACCGCATCATCCATATGACGGTCGCGAAGTAATTTCTGCAGACTTTTCAGTATCTTGAGGGGCGCCCCGCGTTTCACGCGGGGCGCCTTTCGTTTGCATGGCTTGACGCGGCGGCCCAACTGCCGTTCAACCCACCCACCTAAAGTCGAGCCCGTAGCTCAGCCGGTAGAGCACGTGACTTTTAATCATGGGGTCGTGGGTTCGAGTCCCACCGGGCTCACCATGGTCTAGGCCCGAGACAGTCAAGCTCGGACTAAACGATGCTGGGGCATTCCAGCTATTGTCTGGCCCTGTAAAGTTATCCCCAGAATCCACAAATATTTTCGTTCATCAGATCGACTGAAAGCGCTGCTATTAGGCTTAAGCCCGCCTTCAGCAGGCCTGGCCTCGCGCCACCACATTTCGGTCATTCCGAGCATCAGACCGCAGCCCGCTAAGACGCTGGCGGTCTCTGCGCAGCTGGGCCGGCATCGCCCCTGTAGACTTTGCTTCGTCATGAGTATGGCCTCACGACAAGGCTCTCTTTAAGCACTCGTGTTGACCATGCCTCCTGCGATCGGCTCATTCCAGGCGAGGGATACGCGCCAGCGCGATAGCCGTTGCGCGGTCCCGCGATCTATGCAAGCCTTCATCAAAATCCGGGCAAACTGGAATATGAGCAGTGAACAACGCTGTCGCCGACACCGTCTTGGAAACATCCGGCCTGACCAAGCGTTTCAGCGGCTTCACCGCTGTCGATAACGTTTCCTTGAAGGTCAAAACTGGCTCCATTCATGCACTGATCGGCCCGAACGGCGCCGGCAAGACAACCTGCTTCAACCTGCTGACCAAGTTCATGCAGCCCAGCGCAGGCAAGATCATCTATCGCGGCGATGATATTACATATCTGAAACCGGCCGACGTCGCCCGCCGCGGCCTTGTCCGCAGCTTCCAGATCTCGGCCGTTTTCGGCCATATGACGGCACTGGAAAACGTCCGTATCGCTCTACAGCGCGAACGTGGGGCCAGTTTCGATTTCTGGCGATCCGATCGCAATCTGCAACGGTTCGACGATCGTGCCTGCGCCTTGCTGGAGGATGTCGGTCTCGGCGCCTTTATCCATACCAAAGCCGCCGAACTCTCCTACGGACGCAAACGGGCACTGGAAATCGCCACAACCCTGGCGCTGGACCCGCCCTTGCTTCTTCTGGACGAGCCGACGGCCGGGATGACCGAGCAAGATGTCGAGCGCATCGTCGATCTGATCAAACGCCTGCGCCAGGGCCGTACGATCTTGATGGTGGAGCACAATCTTTCCGTGGTCGCCGGCCTGTCCGATCGCATCACCGTGCTGATGCGGGGGCGCGTTCTGGCGGAAGGTGACTACGAAACCGTTTCACGTGACCCCGCCGTCATCACCGCCTATCTCGGCCAAGATCATGCTTGAAATCTCCGGCCTCCATGCCTGGTATGATGAAAGCCATGTCCTGCACGGCATGGATTTCACAGTGCAGGAAGGCGAGGTGGTGACGCTGCTGGGCCGCAACGGCGCCGGCAAATCGACGACGCTTAAATCCATCATGGGCCTTATCCCTAAACGCGCCGGCAGCATCCGCTTTCGCGGGCAGGAGCTGATCGCGGCGCGACCCGACAGGATCGGGCGGCAGGGCATCGGCTTCTGCCCGGAGGAACGCGGCATCTTCGCCTCTCTCAGCGTGCAGGAAAACCTGCTGCTGCCGCCTGTCGTGGCCCCCGGCGGTCTGACGATCGCCGAAATCCACGCGCTCTTTCCCAATCTTCACGAACGCGCCCGCAGCCCGGGGACGAAACTCTCGGGCGGAGAACAGCAGATGCTGGCCATCGCCCGCATTCTGCGCACGGGCGCGAAACTTCTGCTGCTGGATGAGCCGACGGAAGGCTTGGCCCCCGTCATCGTCCAGCAGATCGGCCACATGATCGAAGCGATCAAGCGCCGCGGCTTTACCATCCTTCTCGTCGAGCAGAATTTCCGCTTCGTCTCCAAGCTCGCCGACCGCCATTACCTGGTCGAGCAAGGCAAGATTGTCGACATGATTCCCGCCCATGCACTGGCATCGCGCATGGACGATCTGCACAACCGGCTAGGCGTCTAAAACTGGGGCCCTCACTGAACCCCACAACAAGAAACGGGGAGACGGCTAAGATGACCATGACACGGCGTACAGTTCTTGGCAGTGCTTTGACAATCGGCGCGATGACGGCGCTGCCCGGCAGCCGCGCGCGGGCCGCCGCGGGCAAACAGCTCACCATTGGCGTCTGCACCGACTTCTCAGGCGTCTATAGCGATATCGGCGGCAAAACCTCCGTCGCCTGCGTGCATCAGGCGATAGAGGATTGGGGCGCCGTCGCCAAAGGCTATGACATCAAGGTCATCCAGGGCGATCATCAGAACAAGCCGGATGTCGGCGCGGGCCTGGCGCGGCAATGGTACGACAATGGCGTCGATCTTGTCATCGACGTGCCGAATTCGGCTGTCGGCCTCGCCATCGCGGCCGTCGCCGGCGAGAAGAATAAAACCTACATCAATACCAATTCCGCGAGTTCTCTTCTCACCGGCAAGAAATGCAATGCGAGCACAATTCACTGGAGTTACGACACCTATATGCTGTCGCATTCCACGGGTGGCGCCATGGTGGCGCAGGGCGGCAAAACCTGGTTCTTCATTACGGCCGACTATGCCTTCGGCCAGTTGCTGCGTGATCAGACCTCGGCCGTCGTGAAAGCGGCCGGCGGCAAGGTCGTCGGCGACGTCGACTATCCCTTTCCGCAGACCACCGATTTCTCGTCCTTTTTGTTGCAGGCGCAATCATCCGGCGCGCAGGTGCTGGGCCTCGCCAATGCCGGCAAGGATACCGTCAATTCCATCAAGCAGGCGCATCAGTTCGGCATCACGCAAAGCGGCATGAAGATCGCCGGGCTGCTGATCTATCTGAACGACATCCACGGCATCGGGCTGGAGATCGCGCAGGGCCTCGTGCTGACGGAAAGCTTCTACTGGAACATGAGCGACCGCACGCGCGCCTTCACCAAGCGCGTTCTGCCCAGGACGCCCAACAACTACCCGTCCATGGCGCAGGCCGGTTGCTACAGCGGCACCACGCATTTCCTGAAAGCGGTCGATGCCATCGGGGTCGATCAAGCGGGCAACGGTCCGGCTGTGGTGACGCAGATGAAAAAGATGCCGACGGAGGATGACGCCTTCGGGTCATGCAGCGTCCGCGAGGATGGGCGCTTCATGTGTCCGTCCTATCTCTTCCGCGTGAAGAAGCCCGGCGAAAGCAGCATTCCCTGGGACTATTACGATCTTCTGCACACGACCTCGGCCGAGGATACTTTCGCACCGCTGGCGACCGAAGGCTGCCCGCTGGTGAAAAGCTGACCCGCGATGGTGATGGTTCTCGGCAAGCCGCTGCCGCTGCTCTTCGGGCAGCTTCTGCTCGGCCTTATCAACGGCTCCTTCTACGCCATGCTGTCGATGGGCCTGGCCATCATCTTCGGCCTGCTGCGCATCATCAACTTCGCCCATGGCGCAATGTTCATGGTCGGCGCCTTCGTCACCTGGGGCCTGCTGACCTATCTGGGCATCGGCTTCTGGGGCGCTATCATCTGCGCGCCCCTCCCGGTCGGGCTGCTGGGCATGGCGGCGGAGCGGTTCCTGATCCGGCCGATCTACAAGCTGGATATCCTCTACGGCCTGCTGCTGACCTTCGGGCTGGCGCAGGTGCTGCAAGGGCTGGCGACCAACTTTTTTGGGGTCTCCGGCGTCAGTTATGACCCCCCGGCCGCCTTCGCCCGCGTCGTCAATCTCGGCTTCATGTATATGCCACTCTATCGTGGCTTCGTGGTCTTCGCGGCCATCATCGTCTGCGGCGGCACTTGGCTGATCGTTGAAAAGACAAGGTTGGGTGCGCTGCTGCGGGCGGCGACCGAGAACCCAGCGCTGGTGCAGGCCTTCGGCGTCAATGTGCCGCGCCTGCTGGCGCTGACTTTCGGCGGCGGCGTGGCGCTGGCGGGCCTGGCCGGCGTGCTCGCCGCACCGCTTTACGCCGTCAATCCCGGTATGGGATCGGACCTCATCGACACAGTTTTCGCGGTCGTCGTCATCGGTGGCATGGGGTCGATCGGCGGCGCCATCCTCACCGGGTTCGGCCTCGGCATCATCGAAGGTTTTACCGATGTGTTCTATCCGCCGGGTTCGGCGGTCGTCGTCTTCGTCGTCATGGCCATCGTGCTGCTGGCGCGGCCGGCCGGCCTTTTCGGCAAGGCCGCCTGAATGGCTGGTTTTTCACGCGCACAGGCGGTCAGTTTCGCGATCCTCGTCGCGATCGTGATCCTGGCCCCCTTCTTCGTCTATCCCATCGTGGCCATGCAGGTGATGTGCTACGGGCTCTTTGCGCTGGGCACCAATCTGCTGATGGGGTCGGTCGGGCTGCTATCGCTCGGGCAGGCTGCCTATTTCGGCCTTGGCGGCTATACCGCCGGTTACCTGGTGCAAAGCCTGGGGCTGACGCCTGAAATCGGCATTCTCGCCGGTGGTCTCGCGGGCGGATTGCTGGGCGCTGTCTTCGGCTGGCTCGCCATCCGCCGCCAGGACATCTATTTCGCCATGATCACCCTGGCCCTGGCACAGATCGTCTATTTCGGCGCCGTGCAGCTTACCGGCTTCACGGGCGGTGAAAACGGCATCCAGGGCATTCCGCGCTCGGCGCTCTTCGGCCTGATTCCCCTCGGCAATGACCGCGTCATCTATGCGGTCGTAGGCGTCGTCTTCCTCGCCGGCGTCCTCTTCGTCCATCGCGTCATCCACTCGCCCTTCGGGCAGGTGATCCGCGCCGTGCGCGACAACGAACCGCGCATGGTCTCCCTCGGCTACCGCCCGGCCAGCTACAAGCGCATCATCTTTATCCTGGCCGCAGTGCTGGCGGGGATTGCCGGCGGTCTGAAGGCCATGGTGATGGGCATCCAGACCTTGTCCGATGTCGGCGTCACCACGTCAGGGCTTGTCGTCCTCATGGTCTTGCTGGGCGGTATCGGCACCATTTTCGGGCCGGTCGTCGGCGCGCTGATCGTCGTCGCCATGCAATATTATCTAGCCCCCTTCGGGGCCTGGGTGATCGTCATCCAAGGTGGCATTTTTGTGATCTGTGTTCTGATATTCCGCCGCGGCATTGTGGGTGAGGTCGCCTATCGGCTCAAATCCCCGCTCTAAAAACGAAATCCGCTTTTCGGGAGAATAAGGCCATGGCCGCCATCGCACTGCCTCGGCTGATCCGCATCGGCGCCGGTGCCATCCGGGAAACCGGCGCGCTGCTGGTGCAGCTCGGCCTCACCCGTCCGCTGATCGTGACCGACCCCTATCTGGCGCAAAGCGGCGGGCTGGAGAGGCTGACGGGCATTCTGGCGGCAGACGGCATCCAGGCCCGCGCCTTTACCGAGGTCGTGCCCGATCCGACGGTCGCCTCGGTCAATGCGGTCGTCGACATGATCGGCAAAAGCGGCTTCGACTGCGTCATCGGCTTCGGCGGCGGCAGCCCCATCGACACGGCCAAGGCAGCCGCCGTGCTCAGCCAGCGCGGCGGGTCCATGCAGGCGCTGAAGACGCCGCATCTGGAAGAGAGGCCCGGCCTGCCCATTATCGCCATCCCCACCACCGCCGGCACGGGTTCGGAAGGCACGCGCTTCACCATCATCACGGATGAGGTGCAGGGCGAAAAGATGCTCTGCGCCGGCCTCGCCTATCTGCCCATCGCCGCCGTGGTCGATTTCGAACTGACGATGAGCAAGCCGAAACGCCTGACGGCCGATACCGGCATCGACGCGCTGACCCATGCGATCGAGGCCTTCGTCTCCCGCCGCGCCAATCCCTTTTCGGACGGCATGGCTTTGCTCGCCATGCGCAATATCTGGCCGCATCTGCGCACGGCCTATGAGCAGCCGGATGACCGTCGCGCGCGCGAGGCGATGATGCTGGGATCGCATCAGGCGGGTATCGCCTTCTCCAACGCATCGGTCGCCCTGGTGCATGGGATGAGCCGGCCGATCGGCGCGCATTTCCATGTCGCCCACGGCCTCTCCAATGCCATGCTGCTGCCGGCCATCACGCGCTGGTCGGCGGCCGGCGCCATGGCGCGCTACGCGACCTGCGCGCGCGTCATGGGCATCGCGGCGGACAGCGACGACGAAGAGACGGCGGTCGCCATGCTGACCGAGGCACTGGCCCTGCTGAACCGTGATCTGGCCGTGCCGACGCCCCAAAGCTACGGCATCGATGCGGACCGCTGGACTCAGCTTCTGCCCCTGATGGCGGAACAGGCCCTGGCCTCAGGGTCGCCCGGCAATAATCCGCGCATTCCGGACGCCGCGACGATCGAGGATCTGTATCGCGAGGTCTGGGCGTAAGCCTTAACGTTTGTCAGGTTTTGACTGAAACACCGTCATACCCGCGCAAGCGGGTATGACGGTTGAGAGAGACTAACGGACCTCAGCCGGAAATGACCCGGATGGGTGCGCCACCCAGGAAGGCGAGCGCATTCTCCACGCTCTGGGGATAGAAATCGGCCCAGGTTTCCGCCACGCCATAGCCGATATGGGGCGTCAGCACCGTATTGGGCATGGTCCGCCAGGCGTCATCGGCGCCCAGCGGCTCGTCGGTGAAGACATCGAGCCCGGCATGGATGCGGCCTTCGCGGAGCGCCGCTTGCAGCGCCTGCTCATCGACCAGACCGGCGCGGGACGTATTGATGAGGATGGCCCCAGGCTTCATCCGCGCCAGATCCTTGGCCCCGATAATGCCGCGCGTGCGGTCCGACAACACCAGATGCAGGCTGACGGCATCCGCCTTCGCCAGCAGGTCGTCCTTTTTCGCGTAATCATAACCGGCCTGGCTGGCCGCGATCGGCGTCAGGTTCTGGCTCCAGGCGATCACCTTCATGCCCAGCGCCTGGCCGTAGCCCGCCATCATCTGGCCCAGGCGCCCGAGGCCGATAATGCCGAGCGTCTTGCCGGCCAGCGTCTGCCCCACCGGCACGCCGCGCTGAAAGCCGCCGGCGCGGATCGTGGCGTCACCCACCGTGACACCACGGGCGCAGTCGATCAGCAGGCCCAGCGCCAGTTCGGCGGTCGCCGACCCGCCGGGGCCGCTGCTTTCGGTATGGCTCACCACAATGCCACGGGCCTTGCAGGCCGTGACATCGAGCGAGGCATTGCGGGCCCCCGTAATGCCGATCATGCGGAGTTTCGGCAGCCGGTTGATCAGGGATGCCGGAAAGGGCGTGCGTTCCCGCATCGTCAGCAGGATATCGAAATCGGCCAGCGCATTGGCCGCCGCATCCTCACTATCGAAAGCGTCTGCAAAGAACGAAAGATCGGTTTTGGCTGCGAGCGCCGACCAGTCCGCGCTTGTCCGCGCGATGCCTTGCCAATCGTCCAGAACAGCAACCTTGACCATGCGAGCCTCCCAGCTTTTGCAGGTCAGTCAGGCGGCTTCGGGTAGCAGGCGCAACACGGTTTCAAGCAGGTCAGGGAAGCGTGCCGAGAGTTCGGGGCGCAGTGAGACGATGCAGCGCATGCCATCCCGCCGATTGGCGATGATCCCGGCATTGCGCAGCACTTTCATGTGATGGCTGAGCGTGGAGGGTGCCACGCCGACCATAAAGGCATTCCAGGCCGTTTCCTCCCCCGGCGCCAGGGATTTGACGATGGCCAGGCGCACCGGGTCGCTCAGCGCATGCAGCACATCGGCCAATGAGATCGCGTCAAGGTCGGGGTGAAAGTAGGGCTCTTGCGCCATGATGGGACCTTCTATATTCGATGTTCGTCGAACACGAAACACCAGCGCGACCGCTTTCGCCGCTTTTTTGGGTTTGCGGCGCGCCTTGCCGGGGCTTTCTCAGCCCGTAGAAGGAATTGCCATTCATGCCCACCCTTTTCGACCCGATCCGCGTCGGCAGCCTGGACCTGCCCAATCGCATCATCATGGCACCGCTGACCCGCGCCCGCGCGACGGAAGACCGCGTGCCGACCGAATTGATGCGCGACTATTACGTGCAGCGCGCGACCGCCGGTCTGATCCTGACCGAAGCCACCAATATCAACCCGAAAAGCGTCGGCTATGAGCGGACGCCGGGCCTGTGGTCGGCCGAACAGGTCAAGGGCTGGAAGATCATCACGGATGCCGTGCATGACGCCGGCGGCCGTATCGTCGCCCAGCTTTGGCATTGCGGCCGCATCTCCGACCCCGCGCTGCTCGGTGGCGACCTGCCGGTGGCGCCCAGCGCCATCGCGGCGACCGGCCATGTCAGCCTGCTGCGCCCGGAACGCCCCTACCCGACCCCGCGCGCTCTCGCGCTCAATGAAATCCCCGGCATTATCGAAGACTATCGCCGTGCTGCGCAGAACGCGAAGGATGCCGGTTTCGATGGCGTCGAGTTGCATGGCGCCAACGGCTATCTGCTGGACCAGTTCCTGCAGGACAGTACCAACACCCGTGACGACGCCTATGGCGGTTCTGTCGAAAACCGCGCCCGCCTGATGTTCGAGGCCGTGGATGCGGCGATTTCCGTCTGGGGCGCCGGTCGCGTCGGCCTGCATCTGGCGCCGCGCGCCGACAGCCACAGCATGGGTGACAGCGATCTGCTCGGCACCTTCAGCCATGTCGCGCGCGAAGCGAAGAAGCGGGGCCTCGCCTTCCTGTTTGCCCGCGAGCATGAGGCGGATGATTCCATCGGCCGCGCGCTGAAGGCCGAATTCGGCGGCGTCTATATCGCCAATGAGCGCTTCACGATCGAGCAGTCCGAGCAGGCTTTGGCCGAAGGCTGGGCCGACGCCATTTCCTTCGGTGTCAAATACATTGCCAATCCGGATCTGGTTGCGCGCCTTGAAGCCGGCGCACCGCTGAACGAGCTTGACCGGACGACGATGTATGCCAGCGGCCCCGAGGGCTATACGGATTACCCGGCGCTGAACGAGACGGTCGCAGCCTGAGTTTCAGGCTTGGCTGACAGCCAAAGGGCGGGCGCCGAAAGGCCCCGCCTTTTTTGGTGCTGTGCTGACCTAGACGGCCAATTCAAGCCGGTCCCGGCCAGCATGTTTCGCCCGATACAGCGCCAGATCGGCGCGGGCATAGAGTGAGCCGGTAGTCTGACCGGGAATGGCGGCGGCGATACCGGCCGAACAGGTGCAGGAAAAAGCCGGCGCCACCGGAATAGGCCTTGCCTGCCGGACGATATGCAACACCCGTTCGACCACACGCGTCGCCTCCTCCAGGCTCGTGTCCGGAAAGATGAGCATGAACTCCTCTCCCCCGATGCGGCCGAAATGATCGCGGCGGCGCGTCGCCGTTTGCGTCAGGCGCGCGAATTCGACCAAAACCTGATCGCCGATCTGATGGCCGAAGGTGTCATTGACGTTTTTGAACAGATCGAGATCGAGGATGCACAGGCATCCAGCAGCGACACGGCCTTCGGTCACCGCCTCGTTGAGCATCTCCAGCGCGCCCATCATGGCCCTGCGGCTTGAAATGCCCGTCAACTCGTCCGTCTGGGAGGCGCGCAGCGCGAAATCCCGCGCCTGCCGCAATTCCCGGCGACCGGTCTTGAGCGGGGTAATGTCCGTCGCGATGCAGAGCATCCAGCCATCCGCATTCACCGTTTCCGTCATCAGGAACCAGCGCCCGTCCTGCAAGTCCATCTCAAAGGCGCGATAAGGCAATTTACCACGGCGCGACTTGGTGGAGATGAGCCAGGATTCGAAATCCGCCGATTTTATGACGGTGCCGACACCGGACCGCAGATTGCGGCGCATGATCTCGTCCCAAAACGGCATCTCATCCGCCGCCACGGCAAATGTCGACCGGAAGGCCGCATTGGCATAACGCAGGTGATCCGTCCCGTCATAGACGGCACCCAGAACCGGCGTTTCCTCTACAAGCGCCACAAATTGTTTGAGGCTCTGATCGTTCATCCCTGGGTCATGGCTTATTTGTCTGGACGACTTGCGCCGTCCCACGCATGTGGGACGGCTGCACGATCTATGCCACAAGCCGCGCAGAAAAACAGTGGCAGGTTGTGTCCTTGCGGGTTTCCCGCGCCAGTCCGATTAATGTGCGAGCAAAGCCTGGCTATGCTGCGCAATCATCGCTTCTTCATTGGTGGGGATGATGCGGGCGGCGACCGTACTCTCGCCCAGGCTGATCACGCCGGCATGGGCCTCATTGGCCCAGGGGTCCAGGCGCAGCCCAAGCCAGGCCAGGCGCGCACAGACATTCGCCCTGATTTCGGCTGAATGCTCGCCGATGCCGGCGGTAAAGACCAGCCCATCCACTCCACCAAGCGCGCTGACCAAGGCGCCGATTTCCCAGGCCAGGCGATAGCTGAACAGATCCAGTGCCTCCCGCGCCTCATCCGCGTCGCTCGCCAGCAATTCGCGGACATCGCCACTGATGCCGGAGACCCCGAGCAGACCGGATTTGCGATACAGCATCTCTTCGATCTGCTTGAAGTTATAGCCGTGGCGGCCAAGATACAGCAGCACGCCTGGATCGATGATCCCGCAACGGGTTGCCATCATCAGCCCGTCCAGCGCGCTGAACCCCATCGTGGTCGCGATGCTCTGGCCATTCTTCAAGGCACATAGACTGGCGCCGGCACCGAGATGCGCCACGATCACGCGCCCGGCCGCGAGGTCCGGCGCATGCTGCTGCAACTGGCCCGCGATATATTCGTAGGACAGGCCATGAAAGCCGTAGGCGCGCACGCCCTTCTCCGTCAGATCGCGCGGGATCGCATAGGTCCGCGCCACCTTGGGGATGGTATGGTGGAAGGCCGTGTCGAAACAGGCGAACTGCGGCAATCTGGGCCGGGCTTCCGCCACCGCCCGGATGGGCGCGATATTCAACGGCAGATGCAGCGGATCCAGCGGCGTCAAGGCTTCCACCGCGTCGATCACCTTCGGCGTCAGCTTCACCGGCGCGGTGAAATCGGCGCCGCCATGAACGATGCGATGCCCGACCGCCGTCAGACCGCCCTTGCCGAGATGGCTTTCGATGAAGGAGAGAAGTTCTTCGATGACATGGGGATAGGACGCATTATCCTCCGCCTTCCAGCGCCGCTCGATCAGCACCCGCCCCTGGTCATCGACGGCATGGAAATGCGGCACGCTGCTGAGGTTTTCGATTTCGCCGCGCATGGACTGGTGCAAATCGCGACTGGCATCGAACAGCGCGAATTTGACGCTGGATGAGCCGGCATTCAGCGTCAGGATGGAACCCGTCCGGCTCATGATCTCGTCCTTTTGTGGTCGATACAGCCTAACGTTGCGACAGGCGATCCAATAGCGCCGATCGCAGGTCGTCCGGTACCGATGTTTCGATGACAGTGCAGAGCCGGCGCATCTGCCGACGCGTCTCGTAAAGCTGATCCATCAGCGACAGAACAACCGGAAGCGCATTGTCGTCGACGCCCAAGTCGTCGCGCAGTTGCACGATCAGGCGCACGCGGGCGACGTCGATATCATGAAACTGGTAGCGGCCCGGCTCGCCATCGGGGCGGATCCAGGCATTGTCGATCCAGCGCTGCACCTGGCTGGTGTCCGCGCCGGCCACCATGCGGGACAATATTTCGATCGTAATCATGATGCCTCCGTCATGCTGCGGCGCGGATCGAAACCCTGGTCGCCGGGCTTTTCACGCAGAAACGCCTCCAGACCTTCATCCGGCTTGCCCAGAACCAGCTTGAGCGTCACCAACTCATCACCCGCTGGCTGGCTGCCCTGGGCCGCAATGCCGCGCCCGCGCAAACGCAGAACAGTGCCGCTATCGGCCTGTTTCGGGATCGTCATGGCGACCGAGCCGGTCGGCGTCGGCACCACGATCTTCCCACCCAGCACAGCCTCAGACAGCGTGATCGGCAGTTCGACATGGATGTCCCGCCCCTCGCGGCGGAAGAAGCGATGCGGCGCGACACTGATCTCGATCAGCGCGTCGCCGGCCGGGCCGCCGTTGCGACCGGGGCCGCCCTGGCCTTTCAGGCGCATGGTCTGCCCGTCCTCGATTCCCGGCGGAATGCGGACATCGAGCCCACGACCGTCCGGCAGGGACAGCCGCTTGGTGGCGCCCGTCACCGCGTCCAGAAAATCGACCGTCAGCGTATATTGCTGGTCGCGGCCACGACGCGGCCCGGTGCCGCCGCCGGGATTGCCGCCGCCATTGCGGAACAAATTCTCGAAAATATCGCCGAAATCATCTTCCGAAACCGTGTCACCGCCGGACTGGCGATAGCGCTGACCCTGCGCGCCATCGGCATAGCGGCGATAGGCCGGATGTTCGGGCGGGGCTTCCGCACCCGTTTCATCGATCTCGCCCCGATCGTAGCGGGCGCGCTTGTCGGCATCGCCCAGAATGTCATTGGCGGCAGCGACCGCCTTGAATCGCTCCTCAGCCTCGGCATTGCCGGGGTTGAGGTCAGGATGATGCTTCTTCGCCAAGGCGCGATAGGCCTTACGAATAGCATCGGGCGTCGCGTCGCGCGCGACGCCAAGGGTCGCATAGAGATCGGTTTTTGGCATTCAGGGTACCGGACAGCGGAAAGGGGAGCTTCAAACGGCTGGACTGATATGTAGGGAGTGGCCGCCCAGGCGTGAAGGCCCCTCGGCCGATTGCCCCAACACTTCAGCCCCGCTCTCATGCAAGGTGATAAGCGCGGTGCAAAGCGCGAGCGGCGCCGGCCGGTGGGAGACGATGATCGCACCCTGCCCGCTCGCGGCCAGCCGCGCGCGCAGCCGCTCCACCACGCGCTGTTCCGTGGCCTGATCCAGGCCGGCTGTCGGTTCGTCCAGCAGCAGCCAGGGCGCGGCGCGCAGATAGGCGCGGGCCAGGCTCAGGCGCCGCCGCTCGCCACCCGACAGCACAGCCCCATTCTCGCCGATCCAGGTGTCGAGCCCCTGAGGCAGCGCGCGGATCGTATCGGCCAAGGCCGCATCCTCCAGCGCCTGCCACAGCAGGTCGTCGGTCGCTTCACCGGCCGCCAGCCGCAGATTGTCGCGCACGGAGCCCGCCAGCATCGCGGCATCCTGCGGCGCATAGGCAAAGGCTCGGCGCAGATCGGCCGGGTCGATCACCGGCAGGGACCAGCGATCCAGCAGAATTGTCACATCATCGTCATGGCGCAGCCCGACCAGCTTTTCGAGAATGGTCGTCTTGCCGATGCCCGAACGCCCGGTCAGCCCGGTGACGCTGCCCGGCACCAGCACGGCGCCGAAGCGCAGGAAGCGAATCTCCGGCCGCTCAGCCGGCCGCACCGCTATTCCGGTGGAGACCGTTGGCGCCTCAAGCAGACGTTCCAGCCGATGCGCGGCCTCCGCCCAGCCGCCCTGCGCTTCCAGGCCGCGCAGAAAAGGCCCGGCGCAATCGACCGTCATCGCCGCGCCCAGCGCCGCCATGGCGGCCAGCGGCAGGAATTGATGGGCGCTCAGCGCCATCGCCAGCATCGCGGCAAGCCCGGCAGCCGTCGCTTGCAGCAGCGCGAACCAGCCGCCCCAGGCGGTCAGCTGCTTCTGAGCCTTCAGCAGCGCTTCGCTTTCGCGGGCGATCTCCTGCGCCGCCCAATTCTCCAGCCCATAGGCGCGGAGTTCGGACGCGGAGGAGACCAGCGTCGCGTAGCGATCCTTCAGGCGTGCCGTCACCCGCTGCACATTCCGCCCGGCTTCCGCCGACAGGCATGCCAAAAGCCAGCCGCAGCCAATGGTGATGCCGAGGATGGCCAGCGTCGCCAAGGCAGGCGCAATCCCGGCCGGCACCAGTATGACCATGCCCGTCAGCACGCCAACGGCCAGTCCCCATGGCACGGGAATGCGAACGAAGCGCGCTTCCAGCAGATCGACGTCCTGCACCATGCGGCTGGACGCATCGCCCACCGAGAGGCCCAGGGCAAACTTGACCGGCGCGGCCATGATGCCCGCGAAAATCTTCGGCCGCAGCCGCGCCAGCGCGCCGAGCGCCGCATCATGGCCGATGACACGCTCGGCATAGCGCCCGCCCGTGCGCAGAATGGCGCAAAGCCGGATGATCGCCGCCGGCAGCAGATAGTTGAAGGCACCGGCGGCCAGCGGCCCGGCTAGACCGGCCAGCGCGCTGGCGGTGATGAACCAGCCCGAGACGCCGAGCAGCGCCACCGACCCGGCGGCGACGGCCATGGACGCCAGGCAGGCAATCGCCAGCCATCCGCGCTGGGCCTTCTTCTCGGCCGCGATGAGTTGAGAGAGCACGGTCATCACTCTGCCTCCAGCCGCACGATCCGGTCCGCGATCGCGGCCAGGCGCGGTGAATGGGTTGCGATCAGCGTGGTGCGGCCCTGTGCCGCCTTCGCGATGGACGCCACCAAGGCTTCCTCCGCTGCCGCATCGACATGCGCCGTCGGCTCATCCAGCAGCAGCAGGGGCGCGGGATTGAGAAAGAACCGTGCCAGCGCCACACGCTGACGCTCCCCGCCCGAAAGCCCGCTGCCGCGCTCGTCGATATCGGTCTGCAACCCCTGGGCGCGGGTTGCCAGCATGGCGCTGAGCCCGGCCTCGCGCGCCGCCAGCAGAATTTCCGTCCCCGTCGCATCCGGCCGGGCCAAAGCAATATTCTCGGCCAGCGTGCCGGCGGTGATGAGTGGGGATTGCCCGACCCAGCCGACAGACCCGGCGACGGTCGCCAATGGCCCCAGCGCATGGTCGTCAATGAAAACGCGCCCCTGCGTCGGCTCCACCAGTCCCAGAAGGAGGTTGAGAATGGAGGTCTTGCCGGCACCGCTGGGTCCGAGCAGCGCCACGGTCTGGCCCGGCGCGATATCGAGCGTGAAGGCATCCAGCACGGCATGGTCATGACCGGGATAGCGCAGCATGACATGATCGAAGCGGATGCGTGGCGCGGCCTGAAGGGCCAGCGGCGCGGCCGCCGCCGGAGGCGCCTGCGCCGCAATCGCCATCAGCCCGTCCGCCGCCGTCTCAGCCGATTGCCGGTCGTGATAGGTCGCGGCCAGCCGGCGCATCGGCAGATAGAATTCCGGCGCCAGCGCCAGGATGAAGAAGGCGCGCGCCAGATCGAGATGCCCGAAATGGAAAGGCTGGACGAATTCAGGCGCGAGGCCGAGCAGGTTGAAACCGCAATAGACCGCGACCAGCGCCACCGCGAGAGCCGCGAAAAACTCCAGCCCGGCGGAGCTGATGAAGGCGATGCGCAGCACCGCCATCGTCCGGCGTTTCAGATCCCCGGCCGCCTGGGCCAGGCGGGAGGTTTCGGCGGCCTCGGCCTGGAAGGCCAGGATCAGCGGCAAGGCGCGGATGCGGTCAGCGAAGACGGCGCCCAGGCGCATCATGGCCTGGAACTGAGCGGCGGCCTGATCGGCGGCGGCCGTGCCGGCCAGGATCATGAGGAAGATAAAGGGCAGTAAAGTCGCTGCCAGGATCGCAGCGCCGACCGGGCTGGCGACGGCCGTCGCGACCAGAACCAGGAATAGGCCGGAGACCGCTGCCTTGGCCGGCAGAAACCGGGCGATATAACCGTCCAGCGTCTCCACCCGATCGATCGCCGCGGTCATCAGCGCCCCGGTTTCCGGCCGTTGGCTGAGCGGCAGTGCCAGACTGTGGCGGGTCATGCGGTCGCGCAGAATGGATTTGGCGCGGCGCGCCGCTTCGGCCCCTGTGCGGGCGGACAGAAAGCCACAGCCGCCCCGAACGGTGGCGCTCACCACACCCAAGACCAGCCAGGGAGCTGCGGCCGGCAAACCACGCGGCAAGGCGGTCAGCCCATAGGCGAGGGCGGCGGCGAAACCGATGGCCGCCACGCTTTCAAGCGTCAGCACCGTGCCGGCGATGCGGGTCATGCCGCCGCCGGATTTGCCGAGTTCGGCGAGCCAGGCGGCCCGCCGCGCCTTCTGGCGCGTCTTGAGGAGCCGGAAATCGGGGGCTGATCGGTCCATGACGTCACACTGTCACATCCCCATCCAGGCGCATTGACTCAGATCAAGGCGCCTTCAGCCCCTGTCGGCTAGGATTTCGTTACGCTCGGCCACTAAAATGATAGACGCCGCAGCAATGCGTATTGTGTTGGAGCATGACATGGACCACGGCGTCGTAGACCTATCGCGATTACAATTCGCGCTGACCGCCCTTTACCACTTTCAGTTCGTGCCGCTGACCCTCGGCATGACCTTCCTGCTCGCCGCGATGGAGACCGTCTACGTCATCACCGGCAAGCAGATTTACAAAGACATGACCCAGTTCTGGGGCAAGCTGTTCGGCATCAACTTCGCCATCGGCGTCGCCACCGGCCTGACCATGGAATTCGAATTCGGCACCAATTGGTCGATGTATTCGCATTTCATGGGCGACGTCTTCGGTGCGCCGCTGGCCATTGAAGGCATGATGGCCTTCTTTCTGGAATCAACCTTCGTCGGCCTGATGTTCTTCGGCTGGAACCGCCTGAGCCGAGGCGGCCATCTGGCCGTGACCTATCTGGTGGCGCTCGGCTCCAACCTCTCGGCCCTGTGGATTCTGGTCGCCAACGGCTTCATGCAGGACCCGGTCGGCGCCACCTTCAACCCCGACACGATGCGCATGGAATTCACCAATTTCGCCGCACTCGTCTTCAGCGAGGATGCGCAGGCAAAGTTCGTGCACACCTCCATCGCCGGCTTCGTGACGGGCGCGATGTTCGTCATGGGCATCAGCGCCTATTACATGCTGCGCAAGCAGCACCGTGAATTCGCGGCGCGCTCCTTCCGCATGGCGGCGCTGTTCGGCGTCATCTCCTCCCTCGCCGTGGTGACCCTGGGCGATGCGCTCGGCCGTCTCGACTATCTGGTGCAGCCGACGAAGCTGGCCGCCATGGAAGGCATCTGGCACACGACGACCCCGCCATCCGCGCCCTGGACCGCCTTCGCCATCCCGGATGACGTGGCGCAGAAGAACTATGCCGAAATCAACATCCCCTATGTGCTGGGGCCGCTGGTGGCACATTCCTTCACGACCGCCGTGCCGGGCATCATCGATCTCGAACAGAAGGCCAAGGTCGATACCGTCAACGGCATCAAGGCCGTGATGGCGCTGCATCAGTATTCCGAGGACAAAGACCCGGCGGCGCTTGCCACCTTCCGCCAGTATGAGCAGACCATGGGCTACGGCTTCCTGGCGCAGCGCTATGCGCCAGACCAGGACCTGTCGAAGCTGACGGCCGACAATCTGCCGGCGGTGCTGGACCGCACGGCACGCGAAACGATCCCCAATGTCTTCGTCGAATTCTGGGGCTTCCGCCTGATGGTGGCTTGCGGCTTCGCCTTCGTCGTGGTCTTCGCGCTCGGCGCCTATTACAGTCTGCGCAACAAGCTCGAGACGCAGCGCTGGCTGCTGCGGGCCTCGATGTGGGCCATCCCGCTGCCGATCATCGCTTGCGAATACGGCTGGATCGTCGCCGAAAACGGCCGCCAGCCCTGGACGGTCTATGGCTGGCTGCCGACCTATATGTCGGCCTCCTCGCATACCGTCGGCTATATGATCTTCTCGCTGATCGGCTTCGTGCTGCTCTACAGCGCCTTCATCGCCGCTGAACTTTACCTGATGTTCAAGTTCGCGCGTCTGGGTCCGACCGAACACGCGGCGCCCAAGCCCGTGGAAGGTGCTGGTCCCGCGACTTTCAGCCGGCCCGGCTACGCCGAAAAGTCCTGGCAGTAAGCGGAACAGCAGGGGTTAGGAAAAAATCATGGAACTCTATGCAATTCTGAAACTGATATGGGCAGGCCTGCTCGGAATCCTGCTCATCGGTCTTGGCGTCATGATGGGCATGGATATGGGCGTCGGCACGCTGCTGCGCTTCGTCGGCCGTAATGATGGCGAGCGCCGCACCGCGCTCAACATCATCGGGCCGCATTGGGAAGGCAATCAGGTGTGGTTCATCCTGGGCGGTGGCGCGATTTTCGCCGCCTTCCCGACGCTGTATGCCACCTCCTTCTCCACCTTCTACGTCGTCATGATCCTGCTGCTCTTCAGCATGATCATGCGCCCCGTCGCCTTCGAATACCGCTCCAAGGTGCCGGGCAATACCTGGCGCGAGACCTGGGACTGGGCCTTTTTGGTCTCGGGCGCGCTGCCGATGATCATCTACGGCGCCGCTTTCGGTAACGTTCTGCAAGGCGTCGGCTTCCATTTCGACTGGACGGCCCAGTATCACCAGGACGAAAGCTTCATCTGGTATCTGCTCAATCCCTTCGCGATCCTCTGCGGCCTGCTGTCTCTGGCTCTGTCGATCCAGCAGGGCGGGGCCATGCTGATGCTGCGTGGCGTCAAGCCGATCTATAGCCGCGCCCGCACCTATGCCTCGGCAGCCGGTCTCATCGCCGCGGTGCTCTTCGTCCTCGGCGGGGTATGGATCCAGTTCATCCGCGGCTTCGTCTTCACCGGCACGGTCAACCCGGCCATGGAATCGACGCCGCTGGGCGGCCCGGCGGTCGCCATGCAGACCGGCGCCTGGATGCACAACTTCCACGCCATGCCCATCCTGTGGGTGCTCCCCATTCTGGGTGTCGCCAGCATGGTGCTGACCTCGGTGGCACTCCGCGCCAATAAGCCGGGGCTGGGCTGGTGGCTGGGCGCGCTGTCCTGGGTCGGCACGATCGGCACGGCGGGTGTTGCCATGTTCCCCTTCCTGATGCCGTCCACCACCAATCCGGCGCAGAGCCTGACGGTGTGGAACGCCACCAGCAGCAACTACACGCTGATCTGCATGCTCATCGTGGCTGGCATCTTCGTCCCTCTGATCATCTGCTACACGGCCTGGTGCTTCAGCGTCATGCGCGGCAAGGTCCGGGTCGAGGACGTTGTCCATGACGAACATTCCTATTGATGCGCTCGCACAACCAGTAAGGGACGCATGATATGACACGTCTTCTGCAATTGATCGGCCTAGCCGCTGTCCTGGCCTTGTCGCTGCTCTTCGCGGTTGTCGCCGGCGACTACGCGCCCTGGTATTTCGCCTGGATCGTCGGCACGGTGATGATTGTGCTGATCGCCACCTGCGGCGCGGTTCTGTTCGAAACTCAGGAAACCAGTCGCGCCGACGGGCGCGACGCAGGTTTCTGAAAAACGGAGATCAGCCATGATGGCCGATACGCTCGAGGGATTCATCCTCGTCATTCCCGGAATCTACCTGTGCCTTTACCTCATCGCCTGGCGCATCGTGCGCCGGAAATATCCCTGAGGTCTTCTGCCTGCGGCCCGTCACCGGGCCGCTTTCTGTCCCAAAGCAAAACACCCGCGCTATCACGGCGCGGGTGTTTTGCTTTCAGAAGGGCAGATATCGGATCAGAGGCGATGCTTGGTCAGCGTCAACCCGTCGCGACTATGGCCGACGATGCTCAAGTTTTCGGCGACCGTCACATCACGGTCATGCAGGACGGAGCGAATGGCGGCGCAGCCGAAACGATCGGCAATGTCATCCAAGGCCGCTGCCAAAGCAGCCAGAACCGCTTGCGGATACAGCAGGTCGACGGCGACGAAATGTTCGGCCGTCAGCATCAGGCCGTGGCGCAGATCGCGATCCAGCCGGTAGCAGACAGCCCCGCAAGGCATGAGATGACCGCGACGGCGCGCGACCACGATCCCTTCCTTGGCGCGCGGACCACCACGCACCAAACGTTTTGCGTAACGATCCCACTGCGACCATAGCAATCCGGGTTCCGTGGCCATGACAAGCGGGTATAGCGGCCGGATATCCCCAGCCGTGATCGCTTCCACCACCACGTCATTTCGCATACGTGAATTCATCGGAACAGGTTAGCGGTTGCCCGCGCAAAGCATTTGACCTGGATCAAGGAGCCATGACATTTTTGGATGCTGGCCAGACTGGCGCAGGCGCGCGGCATATTTGCTTCTGCACCGTTCCTAAGCGTAGGTTCACGGCTAGGTCATATATGTTTAAGGTGGACAATATGCATCGTCCCCGATCGATTCTTCTTTTGCCTCAGCATGAGCATGATCCCTGCTCGTCCTGTGCCGCGCGCGGCTATAGCGTTTGCAGCGCCATCGATGACAAGGATCTTGGCAGATTGGCAGCCACCGCGATCGTGCGCGACATTGCCAAGGGCGAAACCTTCATCGAGGAAGGCGATTCCGCGAGTGATTTCTTCAATGTCACGCGCGGAACCGTGAAGCTTTATAAACTTCTGCCCGATGGACGCCAGCAGGTCACGGGCTTCGCCGGTGCCGGGCATTTTCTGGGCCTCGCCGTTTCCAATACTTACGCTTTCAGCGCGGAAGCGATCGAACCGACGCGCGTCTGCCGTTTCTCGCGCCCCAAGCTGCGTGAACTGTTGCACGATTTTCCGGCATTGGAAGAGCGGCTTCTGCAAACCGCCTGCAATGAGCTCGTTGCCGCTCAGGAACAGATGCTTCTTCTTGGCCGCAAGACGGCGCGGGAGCGCGTCGCAAGCTTTCTGGTCAATCGACTGGAAACCGCCATGCCCTGTGCGGGACCGACGGACAGCGTCGCCCTGCCGATGACGCGCAGCGAAATCGCGGACTATCTCGGCCTCACCATCGAAACCGTCAGCCGTACCTTCAGCCGCTTCAAGGCCGAGAAGCGGATCACAACCCCCTCCAATGCCGAGGTCGTCATCCTGGACCGCCCCTGGCTGAGCGGCGTCGCGGCCGGCCTTCAGTAAATAGGGCCGGCGCGGTTCAGACCTCGTCGGCCATGAAGTCCGACGGGATCGCCCCGCGCACCCGGCAGGGCGAAACGAACAGCTTGCGCTGCACGGCGCCCATTGCCGTTCGGGCGGCGATCAGCGCCCAAAGCGCGACCAGCATCAGAACCAATCCACAGCCGATGACGGAGAAAAAGACCAGTCCCGTCTGATGCGCGAGCGCCAGGGTGGCGAGGCTATAGACGCCAAGGGGAAAGGTGAAACCCCACCAGCCCAGGTTAAAGGGCATGCCGTCCTGCCGCAGGTAGCGTGCGGTCGTCAGCACCGCGAGCAGGAACCACCAGACCCCATAACCCCAAAATGCCAGGCCGCCGACGATGCCGATGCCCTTGGCGACATGCCCGATATCGGCCAGGCCGATGGTCGCGAAAGCATGGGGGGCCGCCGCGCCCAACAGAAGCAGAGACAGCGCGCCGGTGCCGATCGGTCCCAAGGCCAGACAGCCCGAAGCCGCCATGTCGCGATGCGGCAGCTTATGCAGCACCAGGCGCAGGAACAGGATCACCAGCAGGCTGAGCGCCAGGGGCACCGAAAAAGCCCAAAGCGCGTAGCCGAGGGCGAGGATCGTCAGTTCCATCTGCCCGCCCGCCAGATGCGGCAGCAATTGCCCGGCGCTGGCGGCGGCCACCTCCGCCGCGACGATCGGCAGCAGCCAGACCGCCGTCATCTTGTCCAGGCTGTGCTCATGACGCGTGATCATGAGGAACGGGATGGCGATGCCGCAGACAACGGCCATCGCGGCATCGATCCACCACAGGCCGGTCGCGATCCCGACCGCCGCCGACCCGAACCAGGGAAGGCCGAAAGCCAGAAACCCGTTGATGATGGTCGCCAGCCCCATCGGAATGGCACCGAAAAACATCGACATGACGGAATGGCTGAAAATCCGTCGCGCCTCATGGAAGAACATCGTCCAGCGGGCCGCGTACAGCAGGCTGAAACTCACGAAGAGCAGGATGTTGAAAAGCCAGAGGCAGATTGCCAGCGGATGCAGCAGGTTCTGCGCGAAGGGCAACTGGTTCAGGGCGAGCGCGGTAATGCCGGTGCCCATGGTCACGGTGAACCAATTGGGCGTGAAATCGCGGATGATGCCGGTCAAACCCGACGGCGTCTGATGCGGCATATTGGCCTCCTGACCCGAGAGCAGCCGGCAAGACATAGGCCTGTCGTTACTCATTCGTCCAAGAGATAAAAAATATCTTTTTCATAAAAATTATAGATTGATTGCCTATACAGGGGGGCGCCAGGTGGCTGCGGCCGATAAGACGCACTGCGCGGTTCTCATATCAGCCCCGACAATTTGGCCTGGGATTTGCATCAGCCAAATCAACTGCGCGAGACAATCGCGCCGTTTGAACGTGCTGTCTGCTCATTCCCTATCACCAGCCAAGCTGTCGGAGAATTGCATGATCAAGCCGATCCTCTACGCCGGATTGCCCCTTCTGATGACACTCGGGGGCGCGGCCGCTTTTGCCGACACAATCAAGATCGGTGTGCCGGTTCCCTTGTCCGGCCCCTATGCCAGCGCCGGCGTCGATGTCCTCAACGCCGCGAAGCTTGCAGCCGCCGATATCAATGCTTCGGGCGGCGTGCTCGGCAAGCAGATCGAAATTCTCGGCGAGGATGATGCCTGTGACGCGCAGCAGGGCGTGCAGGCGGCCCAGAAACTGGTCGATGCCGGTGTGGCCGCTGTCGCGGGCGGCTATTGCTCCGGCGCCGCCCTGCCCGAACTCACCGCGCTGCACCGCGCCGGCATCCCCTATATCCTGGATGCCTCAACCAATCCGAAACTGACCCAGCTTGGCTTCAACAACGTCTTCCGCACCATCGGCCGCGATGACCAGCAGGGCCCCTTCGCCGCCGCCTTCATGGCCAACTACCTGAAAGCGAAGAAAGTTGCCGTCATCGACGACAACACCGTCTATTCCAAGGGCCTGGCAGACAATACCGTCGCCGGCCTGAAGAAACTCGGCATCGATGTCGTCTATTACGATGCCGTCACCCCGGGTCAGATGGACTATTCGGCGGTGCTGAGCCATGTCGCCTCGCTTGGCCCGGATGTGATCGACTATACCGGCTATTTCGCCGAAGCCGGCCTGATGGCCAAGGAAGCGGCGGCGCTGCACCTCGCGCCCAAGCTGATGGGCGGCGATGCGACAGACGACCCGACGCTGATCAAGACCGCCGGCATGGCCGCCAACGGCTGGATGGCCACCTGCGCCCCGCTGCCGCAATTCCTGACCGGCGCCAAGGATTTCGTGACGAATTTCACGAAGGCCTACAATACCGCGCCCGGCCCTTATTCCGTCTATGAATATGACGCGGTGGAAATTGCCGCCAAGACGATCAAGAGCGCCGGCTCCACCGATCCGGCGACCCTCATCGCGGCTCTGCACAAAGTGACGGACTATCCGGGCCTGACCGGCAATATCACCTTCAACAGCGTCGGTGACCGTGCGGTCGCGTCTTACATCACCGTTATCGTCAAGGACGAGGCCTGGGCGCCTTACGTGAAACAGACCCCGGCCGGTCAGTGGGTTCCGGTGCAGTAAGACACAGATGATGCAGCCGGTCGGGACTAGACGCTCATGAGCGAATTCATCCAACTCGTGGTCGCCGGATTAACGACCGGCTCTTTCTACGCCCTCGTGGCGCTTGGCTATACGATGGTCTACGGCATCGTCCGGCTGATCAATTTCGCCCATGGCGATATCTTCATGGTCGGCGCCTTCATCGGCTGGACCGTGCTGACGGCGGTCGCCGCCAGCCACATGCCCTGGGGCATCGGCCTTTTGCTGGCCTTGATCCTGGCCATGCTTCTGACCGGCGGCATCGGCGTCGTGATCGAGCGTTTCGCGTACCAGCCACTGCTGTCGGCACCGCCGTTGTCGATCCTGATCACCGCGCTCGGCGTCTCAATCGCCCTCGAAAACGGCGTGCTGCTCATCTTCGGTGCAGGCTTCAACACCTATCCGCATCTGATCGGATCGGAAGGGTTCATGCTCGGTGGTGCCCATATCACCAATATCCAGGTCGGCATCATCGTCCTGAGCTTCCTGCTCATGGGCGGCCTTTATCTGTTCGTGCATCACACCTTCATCGGCACCGCCATGCGGGCGCTCGCCGTCGACCGCGACGCCGCGCGGCTGATGGGCATCAATGTCGAGCGCGTCATTCAGATCACCTTCTTCCTCGGCTCGTCACTCGCTGCCGTCGCCGGGGTGATGGAGGGGCTGTATTATACGGAAATCAACTTCTTCATGGGCTTCGTCGTCGGCCTGCGCGCCTTCACGGCCGCCGTCCTCGGCGGCATCGGCAATATCCCCGGCGCCATGGCCGGCGGCCTGCTCATCGGCCTGCTGGAAGCCTTCAGCGCCGGCTATATCTCTTCCCGCTGGACCGACGTCATCGTCTTCCTCGTGCTGATCGGCACGCTCGTCATCAAACCCACCGGCCTCTTCGGTGAGCGTGTCGTGGAGCGCATGTGACGATGCAGGGACTTCTCAACCGCCCCATCTCCGCCGCCGGAATCGTCGCCCTTGCGGTCGCCGCGATTCTTCCCTTCTTCTGTCACAACTATATCGTCGATGTGGCGCTCACCATCGTCACCTACGGCATCCTCGCCCTGGGGCTGAACATCGTCGTGGGCTATGCCGGCCTGCTCGACCTCGGCTACGCCGCTTTTTTTGCCATCGGCGCCTATACGACGGCGCTGCTGGAAACGCTGCTCAACTTCAACTTCTGGGAGACGATCCCCTTCTCCCTGCTGTTCGCCGGCATTTCGGGCATCATCATCGGCTACCCGACGCTCCGGCTGCGCAGCGATTATCTGGCCATCGTTACGCTCGGCTTCGGCGAAATCGTGCGCATCATCGCGACCAATCTCGATATCACCGGCGGCCCCAACGGCATCTACGGCATCAACCCCGCCAATCTGCTGGGGCATGACCTGACATCGCCGAAATCGGTCTATGCGCTCGGGCTCGTCTTTCTGGTTTGCGTGCTCATTTTGGTGATCCGCCTCGGCCGGTCGCGCCTTGGCCGCGCCTGGACCAGCCTGCGCGAGGACGAGAATGCGGCGGAGGCCGTCGGCGTGCCGACGCTGCGCGTCAAGATGCTGGCCTATGTCATCGGCGCGCTCATCGGCGGCCTTGGCGGCAGCCTGTTCGCGGCACGTTTCGGCACGATCGATCCCAGTTCCTTCACCTATGCCCAATCCGTCAGCATTCTGATCATTGTGGTGCTGGGCGGACGCGGCAGCATTCCCGGCGTTCTGCTCGGCGCCATCATCATCGCCGGCCTGCCGGAGGCGCTGCGCTTCCTCAATCTGTGGCGGGAATTCGTCTTCGCGATCGCCCTTATCCTGCTCATGCTGGTACGGCCGCAGGGTCTTTGGCCGGCGCGGCTGCGCCATATCGCGCCGCCCTCGGCGGAGGACGCCCATGCCACGCCCCATGCCGAGGTTGCCGAGCAGATTGCCGAAACAACGGCAGGCGAGCCCGATGTGCTGCTGGAAGCGCGCGACGTCAGCCGCGTCTTCGGTGGGCTGAAAGCCGTTTCCAACGTCAACTTCACCGTCCATCGCGGCGAAATCCTCAGCATCATCGGGCCGAACGGCGCCGGCAAAACCACGGTCTTCAACTGCCTGACCGGTGTTATTCCCCCCAGCGCCGGCGCCATCATCTGGAACGGCAAACCGCTCGCCAAGCTCGCCCCGCATAAGGTCGTGGCGCGCGGCCTCGCCCGCACCTTCCAGGGCATCCGGCTTTTCGACAATCTGACGGTCTTCGAGAATGTGCTGGTCGGCATGGATCACCGCTTCCATGTCTCCCTCGCGTCCGAAATGCTGGCTTTGTCCTATGCGCGGCGGGAGACGCATCTGCATCATGCCGCCGGGCGCAACTGGCTGGAATTCGTGGGCCTGACGGCACAGGCAGGTCTGCGCGCCGGGGATCTGCCCTATGGCGATCAGCGCCGGCTGGAAATCGCGCGCGCACTCGCCGGCCAGCCGCAACTGCTGCTGCTGGACGAGCCGGCCGCCGGCATGAATCCGACCGAAAAACAGTCCCTGATGGGCCTCATCCGCCGCATTCGCGACCTCGGCACCACCGTGCTGCTGATCGAGCATGACATGCTGCTGGTGATGGGCGTGTCGGACCGCGTCATCGTCATGGATCGTGGACAGGTCATCGCCTCCGGCTCGCCGTCCGAGGTGCAGTCCAATCCCCGCGTCATCGAAGCCTATCTCGGCGCGGGCGAGGATGAAGACGAGGACAGCCTCGCCGCCGTCAGCGAAGGAGCCGTGGCATGACGCTGCTGAATGTCGAAGGCCTGCAAGTGGGTTACGGCAAGGTCGAAGTGCTGCACGGCATTGGCCTGACCGTGGGCACAGGGGAAATCGTGGCCCTGCTGGGCAGCAATGGCGCCGGCAAAACCACCACCCTGCGCACCCTTTCTGGTCTGGAACCCGCGCGCGGCGGCAAGGTGATGCTGGACGGGCAGGCCATCACCAACCTGCCTGCCCACAAGATCGCCGCCCTTGGCCTCGCTCATGTGCCGGAGCGTCGGCGGCTGTTTGCCCCGCTGACGGTCGAGGAAAATCTCAAGCTCGGCGGCTATCTCATCCGCAACCAGCAGGCCGAGCTGAAGCGCCGCATCGACGCCATGTATGTTCTGTTTCCGCGCCTGCTGGAGCGGCGGCTGCAACTGGCCGGCACGCTCTCGGGCGGGGAGCAGCAGATGGTGGCCATCGCCCGCGCGCTGATCCTGCAACCCAAACTTCTGGTGCTGGATGAGCCGTCCATGGGTCTGGCGCCGCTGGTGGTGCGGTCCATCTTCGCCATCATCAAGCGCCTGCGGGATCAGGGCATGGGCATTCTGCTGGTGGAGCAGAACGCGCGGCAGACGCTGAAAATCGCCGACCGCGCCTATGTTTTGGAGAATGGCGGCATCATGCTGGAAGGCGATGCCGCCACGCTGGCGCAGGACCGGCGGGTGCAGGCGGCCTATCTGGGCGGTGCGGCGGCGGCTTGACCTCTGCTCCGCCCCGGTTTCGACTGGGGCGGAGACGGAGATAAGCCCTTGCAGACAATGATCCCCCTCGCCGAACGTGCCGGCGCGCTGTTGAAAGCCCGTGGCGAGACCATCGGCGTGGCCGAATCCTCCTCGGGCGGGCTGATCTCGGCCGCTCTGCTCTCCATCGGCGGCGCCAGCGCCTATTTTCGCGGCGGCAGCGTCATCTATACGGCGCAGGCGCGGCAGGGATTGCTGGACTTGCCACAGCCTCTCCCCGCACCGATCGAGCGGGCGTCCACCGAACCCTACGCGATCCTGCTGGCCGATACCGTGCGTGGGCGGCTGGATGCGGTCTGGGGTATCGGCGAGACGGGCGCCACCGGACCCAGCGGCAATCGCTATGGCGACGCCGCCGGCCATTGCTGCATTGCCGTCACCGGTCCGGTGTCGAAGGTCATCACCATCGAAACGGGGTCGGGCGACCGCGTTGCCAATATGCGCGCCTTCGGCGAAGCGGCTTTGGCGCTGCTCATCGAAGCTTTGACGGAAGCGGCCTAGCCCGCCGCCGCGCCGGCACGGCGCTCCAGCGTCGGCCGCCTGGCTTTGGCGTCATAAAGCTGGGCATCTGCCTGGGCGGTCAGGTCCGCGAGCGTCGTCCGCGTATCGGCGCTGCGCGCCAGACCGATGCTGATGCCGGTGGGCCAGCCCATAGCCTCGCTTTTCTGCGCAAAAGCGGCGCTGATGCGCTCGGCGATGGCCTGCGCACGATCCGCTGTCCCGGTCAGCAGAATGGCGAATTCATCGCCCCCCAGGCGGCCGACCAGATCGGCCTGCGGCACTTCCTGCCGGCAGACCTCGCCCACGGCCTGCAAGACGGCATCCCCTGCCGCATGGCCGAACCGGTCATTGACCTGTTTGAAATAATCGAGGTCGAGCATGAGCAGCGTGCAGGGTCCGCGCCTGAGGGTCTCCTCCGCGCAATGGGTGAAGCGCCGGCGGTTGAGGACGCCTGTCAGGAAATCGGTATAGGCTTCCTGGGCCAGCGCGCCTTCCTGCACAGACCGCACCAGATTGATGATCAGGAAAGCGTCGGAGAACAGATAGAAGATCGCCTCCACCGGGGTCGCGAACAGCCAGGCCCGGTGTGCGGCGGGCGTGGCATCCACCATCAGCGCCACCGACCGCACGACGGAGAAGACAACATGCATGCCGGCCAGCGCGGCCAGCGGCAGGCGCGCCGCGAAGCGGCCGGGCAGCCGATAGGCATCCCAGGCCAAGGCCAGCAGCACGCCCGCGACCAGCGGCCCGAAGGTGATCATCCGCAGCGTTTCGCTGCCCGCAAGCGGCGGGATTTGCGCAAGCACCGCCCAGACCAGGCCAAGCGGAATGACCCAATAGCGGGCCGGCCGCAGCTTCGACAGCGCGCCGGTGCCGATCCAAAGCAGGCTATAGGCCGACAGCACCAGGCCCGACCCCACGGCGGCGAAGGCAAGTTTATGGTAGATATAGGCGGCGGCGACCGCGCCCATGCCGAAGCCGCCGATTCCATAGCCGACGCCCCACCAGAGCAGGGTCGCCGAGCGCCGGGCGGCGCCCGCGCTGGCCAGAAGCAGGCAGCCGAGGAAGCAGATGCCGCTCGCGATCAGAAACAGGTCGGAGAGGCTCATCGGCTGAAAACGAGTCCTTGGTCGCCATGCGGCGGGGTTTCGCGCCCTGTCGGTATAGAGGCGGCGGCAAGGGTTTCGTCAACCGAAGGTTGGACGTGCCGCGAAGTGTGACGCGGGAGGTTAAGGCACTGGCTTTGACCGAACCGCCCAATTTAGAATTTGTCAGGCTTCGTTAGCATTACCGTCAGCCGTCATGCCCGCGCAGGCGGGCATCTTCTCCTCGTGACGGCGCCTTAGTCAAAAGCTTCCCGCTTGCGCGGGAATAACGATGGTTCAATCAAAACCTGACAGACTTCAGGCCAACGCCACCAATACGGTGAGGTGCTTTGGCGACGCAAGGCAAAGCAGAACGCGGCGCAAAGCAGCACCCGATATTCACCTCTGTCAGACTTTTCCTACCGAACTTCGTGACGTCACGACTGTCGGCACTTCCACCGTCATGGTGGCTATAAAGGACAAGATTTTTTTACTCGCTTGCTGAATGGGGCGATCTAGTAGCCGCTCCGCCACCATAGCCGTCACTAGCGATCCAAAGCATATCAAAAGCAACCGCAACGCCATCTCCAAATACGATAAATTGCGGAGCGGCCAAAGTTCATTGATCAAAAGCATAATTGAAACATGCAAAATATACAGGGGATAAGAGAGCTGACCAACATAGCGGCTCCATCCAGGCATCGGGAGTCCCCCTGATCGCTCTAGTCCGGCCAACCCCATTATCATTGCGGCCAACGCGATGCCAAATGTCAGGCCTTGCCCTGCCGCACCAGATTGTAGGTTCCAGCGCATCCCAGAAAACTGCGCACCCACGGATAAGATTCCGACCAGAAGAAAGCCTGCACTCACAATATTGTTGAATATGAACCTTCTGAACATCCAAGCCGCGACACATCCCGACATAAAATACAGATCAAGTGGCGCAAAGAAATGAACATACGCTCCATTCTCCCTCGAAACGACGAAGTGTGGCTGCGCCATGGCAATTAGGCCGGGAAAAAGATGCCACATAACAGCACCAACCCATATGGCAACGAAGGGACGCCCAATGTAGGGAATAAAGGATAAGCTTAGGATGATGTAAAACGCGACTTCGTATCGCAAAGTCCATGCTTGAACAACATATTCAAAGGGTGGACTAAAAGGAAGAAGACTAAATTCAAGCTTAGTATATTGCCAAATGACTGGCCAGCTCTGCCCTCGAAACAAGTATATGCAGGGAACTGCCAATGCCAGCAGATACAAAGGATAGATGCGAACAAGTCGCTTCCACACGAATTGAACAAAATTAAAAAAGTTAGCTTGCTCGCTGCCATGAGCAAGGACCAAGACAAATCCGCTCAGCACAAAAAACCATACGACCGCAGCGGCTCCGGCAATGTCACAGCATGACTTTGTTGCTCCGCCATGCTGCCCTATCAGATAAACAATAAGATTACACTGATGCGATAGAACGACGACTGCAGCAGCTGCAAATCTCGATAATTCAAGCGATCCGATTATGGGCGAAGGAAAATACGATTTAGACACAAATGCGCTCTAGCTATGATGAGCGCTTTCTTTCTTATACAATGAAAATACGAAATATTTATTTTTGCATGAACAGCATTCCAACAAATCATCCCGATTTGAAATGATGCAAATTGTCTATTGTAAAATTTTACTATTTAAAAAAATTCGCTCAAAAAAACCTTTCTTCAGCGCCCCCCCTTAAGCCACCGTAAACCCATGCATGAACGGATCACGCGGATCGACGAAGATCGTGTTGATCCCGTGCATCCTCGCCCAGCCGGAAATGCTCGGGCGGATGGCAGCAAAATTGCCGACCGTCGCGGCACTTTCTACCCGCCCGTCGAACAGGCTACCGATGATGCTTTCATGCACGAAATCATCGCCCACGCGCAGCTTGCCCTTGCCCGCAAGCTGCGCCATACGCGCCGAGGTGCCGGTGCCGCAGGGTGACCGGTCAATCGCCTTCTCTCCGTAAAAAACGGCATTGCGGCCATGGGCGCGCGGGTCACGCGGCGCGCCCGTCCATTGCACATGGCGGATGCCGCGAATGGTCGCATCCTCGGGATGCACGACGTCGATCGCCTGATTGATCAATTCGCGCACGATAGGGCTGAAGCGCAAAACGTCACCGGCCGAGATCGATTCGAGCCCGGAAAAATTCTTTTGCGGGTCGATGATGGCGTAGAAATTGCCGCCATAGGCGATATCCACTGCAAGCTCGCCCATGCCCGGCAGGTTGATGACAACGCCTTCGGCCGCGAGATAGGACGGAATATTATGGATGCGCACGCTGTCCACGAAACGGCCATTGCGCTTGTATTCAGCCACCACCCGGCCGGCCGGCGCATCCAGCGCCAGCGTGCCTTCCTTGCGCGGCATCGCCAGCCCGTTTTCAATCGCCATCGTCACCGTGCCGATGGTGCCATGACCGCACATCGGCAGACAGCCCGATGTCTCAATGAACAGAATGCCGATGTCGCAATCCGCCCGCGTCGGCGGATAAAGGATGGAGCCGCTCATCATGTCATGGCCGCGCGGCTCGAACATCAGGGCGCGGCGCACCCAGTCATGCCGCGCAATGAAATCCTGCCGCCGCTCGCTCATGGTCGCACCCTGCAACAGCGGCCCACCGCCGGAGACAAGGCGGACGGGATTGCCGCAGGTATGGCCGTCGATGCAGCTAAAGGTATAGACCTGATCAGCGCTCATGCTCAGTCCTCGCTCAGAGTGTCGCGTAGCGTTTTGCCTTTGTATTCCGTGCGGAAGCGCCCACGGCGCTGCAATTCCGGCACCAGAAGATCGACGATGCGGACAAGATCGAGCGGCACAGAGACGGTATGGCCCAGCATGAAACCGCCCCGGCTGCCCGTCGCCTCGAAATGCTCTTCCAGAAGATCGGCCATCTGCGTGGTGGACCCGGCAATCGTCTTGTCCCAGGCAGTGGCGTTCTTCACGCCATGCTCGAAGAAGTCCTTGCGGGTGATTTCGGTATTCTCGCCCAGTTCCAGCCCAAGTTCATAGACAAAGCCGATGGGCGAGGCATTCGCCGCCACGATTTCCTTCTGCAAGTCGCCGAGCGTAAAGCGCTCCGGCAGGGTCGAGAAATCATAGCCGTTATTATAGGACAAAAAGACGCCGACGGCCTCTGGCGGAATGGAGGTCAGCAGCCGGTCGCGCTGCGCCATCGCCTCCCGTTCCGTATCGGCCACAACGATCGGCGTCTGCCACAGCACGCCGACTTTGGACGGATCACGCCCCAGATCGGTCAGCGCCTGATCCAGCGCGGCACGATGCTTGACCTGGCGGCTAAGCGCCATATCCGGCCCGAAGATATAATCCGCGACATAGGCGGAAGCCCGCACGCCGCGCGGCGACCCGCCGGCCTGGATAACGACCGGCCGCCCCTGCGGCGACGGCGGCGTGTTCAGCGCGCCTTCGACCTTGAAGAATTTGCCGTCGTGCTTGACGTGATGGACCTTGGCCGGGTCCGTCACCCGGCCGGTCTCAAAATCCCAAACCATGCAGTCAGGCTCGGCGCTGTCCCACAGCTTGCGGCAGACATCGACGAATTCCTCCATCCGCTCATAGCGGCTGTTATGCTCCATCAACTCGTCGAAGCCGAAATTGGCGGCATCCGATTTGCGGGTGGAGGTAACGAGGTTCATGGCGATGCGCCCGCCCGTCACATGGTCCAGCGAATTCATCAGCCGCGCCATGTAATAGGGATGCATGAAGGTAGAGGAATAGGTCAGGCCGAAGCCCAGATGCCGGGTCACGCGCGACATCGCGACCATGATCGGGTTCAAGTCCTGGCGCGGCCAGGAAATGCCCCATTCGATGGCGGCGTCGGGCTTCCCTTCCCAGGTATCCGGGATGCCGGTGCCGTCCCCGGAAAAGACCATGTCCAGGCAACCGCGCTCGGCAATGCGGGCGATATCCTCGAACAGTTCCACGTCAGGGAAGGTGCGGCCGGGCCAGGCGCCGGGCATCCGCCAGCGGCCGCCGATATGCGAATAGGAGAAGTCGAAACCAAGATGCATGCGGGCTTTGGCCAAACTCGTCTCCTGTCTTCCAGGCTTTCCAGCCTAGACAGGATCGATCGCATCGTCATCCGGTCGCGGAAATTCTTTTACGTCGCTTCCTCAACGACATCTCGCCCCGGCGGATCGAGCGAGGCGGCGCTAGCCGCCCGCTCGAAAACCGCAACCCGGACAAGGGACACGACCCCGAAAGGTCGCCTCGGTTTAGTCTCTGGTCTTAGCGGCGATAGGTGCCTGCGGCGATGGACGGCAGGTCGGCGCGGCTGAAACCAAGCTCGCCCAGTTCAGCGTCGGAATAGGTCGCCAGTTCACGAGCCATCTGGGCCTGCTCGGTGCGAACCCCGCGGTTCTCGGCCATGCGCTGACGCAGCGCGCCGATTTCGCGGAACAAGCTGGTGACGCCCAGGAAATCGAAAGCGTCCTTGATGCCGCCGGGGGTGGGCTTCGTCTGGGTATTGGTGAAAGTCGTCATGGAAAAGCTCCTTGTCCGTTGTTGCTAAGGCTGCACAGCGCCAGCTCGAAACCAGAATGTCTACTCAGCTACGCCTGGCATTCGTTGTAGCGAACTATGCTGTTGCAGCGCACAATATAAATGCGTTTGTCGGAACGCAAGACAAAAGTTTCGCGAAAACGTGCTTGCACCCATAAACGGAGCGCTTAGCTTCCACGCACCGACATCAGACCCGCAAACATAGGAGCGGCAGCATGGCAAAACCGGATCCCGGCGATTTCGACGAAGAGGATATCGAGAGCTATCTCGCCCTTGCGCGCGTTCAGGGCGAGATGGCAGGCAACGACGAATGGATCATCGCGCTGGAAGACATGACCCGTGTCGCCTGGCGGCTGATGACGGAAGACCAGAAGGAAAGCTTCCGCGCCGAACCCGAGATCATCGCCCTGACTGACAGTTTCGGTGATTTCGCCGATGACCAGAACGCCGATTTCTGACGCCCCCGCGAGAGGATAAGCCCTTGCCCAATACCGAGAAGGTCACGCAGGCCATCGACGGCCTGCTCGACCGCGTTTTGGCGGAGCGGCGGCTGGTCGGCGCCGCCGTGCTGATTCATCGCGACGGAAGGCCCTTCTATAGCAAGGCCATCGGCTTCGCCGACCGGGAAGCCGGGCAGCCCATGCGGCCCGATACCGTCTTCCGGCTGGCCAGCATGACGAAACCGATCGTCTCCGCCACCACGCTCGCCTGCGCCGAAGCCGGGCTGCTGTCGATCGAGGACGAGGTCACCCGCTTTCTGCCTGATTTCCGGCCGAAGACGCTGGATGGGAACGAGGCGAAAATCACCATCCGCCATCTGCTGACCCATACGGCGGGCCTCGCCTATGGCTTCCTGCAGCCCGGCGAGAGCCCCTATCGCGCGGCCGGCATATCGGACGGGATCGACCGTTCCGGCATCAGCCTTGCCGAGAACATGCGGCGCCTCGGCGGATTGCCGCTGTATTTCCAGCCCGGCACCGCTTGGCTCTATTCGCTTGCGACGGATGTGCTGGGTGCGGTGCTGGAACAAGCCAGCGGGCAATCGCTGCCCGCTCTCGTGCAGGATCGGATCACCCGGCCGCTCGGCATGACGGATAGCGCCTTCATCGCAGCTGCGCCTGAACGGCTGGCGGCGGCCTATGCCGATGCCGCCGCGCCGGGCGGCGAACCGCGCCGCATGACCGAGCCTTTCGCTTTGCCGCAGGCGGAGGCCGGCACGGTCTATTTCTCGCCAGCCCGCGCGACGGACGCAGGTGCCTATCCCTCCGGCGGGGCCGGCATGGTGGGTACCGCCAGCGACTATATGCGCTTCCTGGAAGCCATCCGCCTGGGCGGTGCGCCGATCCTGCAACCGGCTTCCGCCGCTGCGCTTGTGGCGGATGCGATACCGGACCTCGGCATCGGCCCGACCGATCCGGGCTGGGGTTTCGGCCTGGGCGTATCGCATCTGCGGGACCCCGCGCCATCCGGCACGAAGCAGAAGGCCGGCAGCTGGGCCTGGGGCGGCGTCTATGGCACCAGTTTCTGGGTCGATCCCGAATCCGGGATCAGCGCCATCGCCTTGACGAATACGTCCCTGGAAGGGTGCAACGGCCTTTTCACGAAAGAAATCGTCGCGGCGGCCTATCCGGACTGACCCGGTCTCTAACCGAAACGTGATCGTCTCGGTCCGCTGTCACAATTCGTGACGCATCCCATATCTGGATCATCAGAGTTTGATGGGAGCCACAAGATGACCAAAGCCATTCGTTTCGATTTCAGCCTGCTGCGCGCCGCCATGATCGGCCTGCTGCTGGGCGGCGCGGCCCTGAGCCTGTCAGCCTGCAACACCGTCAACGGTGCCGGCAAGGACGTGTCGAGCGCTGGTGCCGCCACCTCGACGGCAGCAAGCTCCGTCCAGCAGAAGATGTAATCTGGCGCCCAAGCCAGAAAAGCCCGGCAGCCAATCGGCTGCCGGGCTTTTTTATGCCTACAGCAGGCGCGTCAGGGCGATGGCCACCGTTTCGGTCGCGGCCTTGAGATCAGCGATGGCCAGATTCTCATCCGCGCGATGGCCGTTCGCTTCCAGCATGGTGCGCGGACCGGCACCATACAGCACGGTCGGGATGCCGCGCTCGGTATAGAGTCTGGCATCGCAATAAATCGGCGTGCCTTCGGCCCCGATCGTCTCGCCCAGCACGATTTCGGCGGCCTCGGTCAGCGCCGCCACCAGCTTGTCCTGACCGGGCAGGCTTTCCATCGGCCGCACCACTAGGATCTGCGTCACGTCGACGGCAATGCCCGGCAGACCGGCGGCGGCGGCCGCGATCAGGTCGCGCAGCTCCTGCTCCACCGCTTCCGGCCGTTCCTCGGGGATCATGCGGCGGTCGATACGGAAGCTGACCTTGTCCGGCACGACATTGGTATTGATGCCACCGGAAATGAGACCGACGTTCAGATTGGCATGGCCGATACCCGGCACCGCCGAGACGCGCTCGGCCAGCCCACCGCGAAAGGCGTAAAGCGCGGCCAGGATCTGCGTCGCCGCCGCCAGCGCGTCGTGGCCCGTTTCCGGCCGGGCCGCATGGGCGGATTTGCCGCGCACCGTCACATCCAGATGCAGGCAGCCATTATGGGCGACCGTCACGTTATAGGCGAAGCCGGCGCTGAGCGCGTAATCAGGCTTGGACAGGCCCTGTTCCAGAATCCAGCCCGGGCCGATCAGCCCGCCGGTTTCCTCATCATAGGTCAGATGCAATTCCACGCTGCCGGCAAGCGCTGCGCCCGCATCCTTCAGGGCCAGCAGCGCGAAGGCATAGGTCGCGAAATCCGATTTGGAGACGGCGGCGCCCCGGCCATACATGCGGCCATCCCTGATCTCGGCGCCGTAAGGGTCGGAACTCCACCCCTCGCCGGGCGCCACGACATCGCCATGGGCGTTCAGTGCCACGACCGGGCCGGGACCGAAACTGTGGCGGATAATGAGATTGGTGGCAGAGATCATGCCGCAGCCGCGCACCAGATCCTGCGGCACCGGATGACGCTCAACCTCAAACCCCAGCGCCTCCAGCAGATCCGCCGTCATCGCCGCATGAGGCGCACAATCGCCGGGCGGATTGTCGGACGGATGACGCACCAGAGTGGCGAGGAAAGCCACTTCCTCCCCGAAACGGCGGCTGACCGCCGTGCGGATGGCAGAATCCCATTCACTCATGACATCAATCCCTGCGTGCGCACCAGGCGCGCGTAAATCCCGTCCTGTTCCATCAACTCGGCATGGGTGCCGCATTCCTCGGCGCGGCCATCGGCCATGACCACCACGAGGTCCGCACTGCGGACGGTGGAAAGGCGGTGGGCGACGATGATGGTGGTGCGGCCCGTGCGCAGATGCGCGAGCGCCGATTGCACGGCGGCCTCGCTATCGGAGTCCAGCGCGCTGGTCGCTTCGTCCAGCAGCAGGATGCGCGGATTGCGCAGGAAGGCACGGGCCAGCGAGACACGCTGGCGCTGCCCGCCGGACAGTCGGTTGCCGCTATGCCCGACCATCGTCCGGTCGCCCTCCGGCAAAGCCTGAATAAAGGTCGCCGCCGCAGCAGCTTCAGCCGCTGCTAGAATCTCGGCCTCCGTCGCGTTCGGCCGGCCCATGCCGATATTGGCCGCCACCGTATCGTCGAACAGCAGCGAATCCTGACCGACATAGGCGATGGCATCGCGCAGGCTGCCCATCTGGACGCTGCGGATATCGGCCCCGTCGATTTCGATCCCGCCCGAGAGAACGTCATAAAGCCGGGGAATGAGGGCCAGCGCCGTGGACTTGCCGGCGCCGGAGGCCCCGACGAGCGCCACCGTCTGGCCGGGCTTGGCTTCGAAGCTGAGACCGGTGAGGCCGGCGCGGCCGTCCGGATAGGTATAGCGGACATCGGTGAAGCGCAGCGCGCCGGGGCCGGCCGGCAAAGGCTTCGCATCCGGGCTGTCGGTAATCCCCGGCGGCTCGTCGATGACCTGAAAGGACCGGGCGAGACCGGCCAGACCCTCCTGCACGGCCGCGTTCAAAGACCCCAGCGAGCGCAGCGGGCGGGAGGCCAGCATCAGCGCCGCGACGAAGCCGGAAAAATTGCCCAGCGTCGCGGCACCGGCCGAAGCCCGCCAGCCGACGAAACCGATGACGAGGGCGACGGTCACGCCGCCCAGCACTTCCAGCACCGGATCGACCGCCGAACGCGTGCGCACCATGCGGATCAGCGCGCGATACAAATGGCCGAAGACGTCATCGGCGCGCTTGCGCTCGATACCTTCCAGCCGATAGGCACGCACCGTGCGGCTTTGAGCGAAGCTTTCATTCAGCATCATCGCCGTCTCGCCCATGCGCTCCTGCATATTGCCCGACGCCCGGCGCACGCGCTTGCCGATGCGCTGCACCGGCACGGCGGCCAGCGGATACAGCGCCAAAGCCAGCACGCTCAGCAACCAGTCCATATAGAGCATGGAGGCGACCAGACCGACGACGGTCATGACGTCCGACACGCCGCTGACGGCGCGCGTCATGGCATCGCGGATCGTCGCCGCATCCGTCGTGAAGCGGGCGGCGAGCTGGGCCGGGGCCTCGCGCTCCAGCCGCTGCAAATCGCTGTCCATCAGATGGCCGAACATGCGATTCTGCAAATCGCGGATGACGATCAGCACGAGATTCTGCGTCGCAACCGCCTGGCCGTATTGCACCGCCGCCTTGAAGCCGGTGACGACCAGCACGATGATCGGAATCTGATACAGGATGCGCGGATCCTTGCGCACGAACATGGTGAAGGCCTGGTCGATCACGGCCGGGTAAAGCGCCGTGGCACCGGCGACCAGCGCCGTCAGGATCGCGACGACAACCAGCCGTCCCTTGTAGATATGCAGATGCTCGCGCCAGAGGCGCGCGACCAGGGCGCGGGTGGAGTCGTCAGTCGGCAGAGTTTTCATGTCAGCGCGCGTGTATCAAGAAGGAGGCCGCCCGACCACCCTCGCCAATTGGGCGCGGCAGGATTGGGCGTCGTCGATGCAGCCCCGGTCGATCCACCAGGCGCAGACCTCCCGCAAAGCCAGGCCCAGCGCCGGGCCGGGCGTCAGGCCCAGCGCCACGCCGTCCCGCCCTTGCAGGGGGAAAACGGGGCGCTCATTCATCGCAAGTCTTGAGCGGAAAAGGGTCGCGGCATTGCCCGGCAGGTGCCGCAGCCAGGACCGCCGCAGCAGAACTGCGTGCGGCGCATCGGCCAAGGCGCGGCGCCTATCCGTATCATCCGCGTCCACAGCTGGCAGTGGGCCATCCAGATAGGCGGCGAGTTGCTCCCGTCCTGCCTTGGACAGTTTCAGCCGCCGCGCGGCCAGATCGGCCCTGTCGGGATCACCGATCAGCGCCGCCAGCCGCAGCACCGGCTCGGCCGGCGCCTCTCCTTTGGCCAGCCTATCCAGCCGTTCCAGCCAATCGGCCGTCGCCTCCGGCAAAAGAACCGGCAGCACGCCAAGCGCGGCCATAAGATGAAGGCCAGGTCTGGGGTCCGGAACGCTCAGAATTTTGGCGAGTTCGGACCACAACCGCTCGGCGGACAAGGTCGACAGTTTCGGCGCGGCGGCGGCCAGGGCCGCTGCCGTTTCGGCATCCGGCGGCACCTGCCCGTAGCGCAGGTGAAAGCGGAAAAACCGCAGAATGCGGAGGTAGTCCTCGGCAATCCGCACCGCCGCGTCACCCACGAAGCGCAAACGGCCGGCGGCAAGGTCAGCCTCCCCGCCGAAATAATCGAAGACTTCCCCATCCGGCCCCAGGGACATGGCGTTGATGGTAAAATCCCGCCGCGCGGCATCGACCGCAAAATCATCCGTGAAGGCCACAACCGCGTGGCGGCCGTCTGTCTCCACATCCCGGCGCAATGTGGTGACTTCGATCTGACCGCCATCGGCCAGCGCCGTGATCGTACCATGGGCGAGGCCGGTCGGGATGGCGCGTAGCTTCGCCGCTTTCAGCGCTGCAATTACGGCCTGGGGCAGGAAGGGCGTCGCGACATCGACATCGCTGACCGGGCGCCCGGCCAGCAGGTCGCGCACGGCCCCGCCCACAATGCGCGCGCCGGGCAAAGCTTTCAGCACAAGCCGAACACCGGGCAGATCGAGCAGGGAAGAAGGGTCCAGACGGGCCATGCCCTGGTGAAAATCCTATGGCCGGGAAAGCGCTACCGCAGCCATGCCCGTTATCCGAAATCCTGTCATTTGGCCAATTTCCCGGACCAAGGTAGAGCGGGGGCGGAGAGCGTCCTAAGCTTGTCGGAAAGCGTCAGGCTTTCGCCACGGAGACTACCGATGCCTATGCCGACCGCGTCTATGCAGACCGCGTCTAAG
>NZ_JAESVB010000003.1 GCF_020618775.1 Acidisoma silvae
AAGAAAAAAGAACGAAAAATCAAAAGAAAACAACGAGATAAGCGCTGAAACGGGCCATCGACGCTTGATAAAACCCACTTCCTTGGTAGGAATGCAGGCCATGCAAAATTATGTGTGGTCAGTGTGACGATATGCAGAAAGCGCTAATCCCAGGCCGAAAAGCCTGGGATTAGCCTTGTCTGACTGGCCCGATCAGGCCGCGTCGGCGAGCCTGCCATTGATGATCAAGCCATCCGGACCGGCCGTCACCGGCACCGTCTCGCCGTCATGAATGGCCCCTTCCAGCAGCAGCCCGGCCAGCGGGTTCTGCAATTGCCGCTGAATGACGCGCTTCAGCGGCCGCGCCCCGTAGACCGGGTCATAGCCTTCCGCCGCCAGCCATTCCTGAGCCGCCGCATCGAGGCTGAGCGTAATCTTGCGATCCGCCAGGAGAGACCGCAGCCGGGCAAGCTGGATATCCACGATCGACGCCATATCCACCCGCTGAAGACGACGGAACAGGATCACCTCATCCAGCCGGTTGAGGAATTCCGGGCGGAAATGCATCCGCACGATAGTCATCACCTCGCCCTGCACCATGGCCGCCGCCTCGCCTTCCGGCTGCGCCGCCAGAATCTCGCTGCCCAGATTGCTGGTCAGCACGATGATCGTATTGCGGAAATCGACCGTCCGGCCCTGGCCGTCCGTCAGCCGCCCGTCATCCAGTACCTGCAACAGGATGTTGAAGACATCCTCATGCGCCTTCTCGACCTCATCGAAGAGGATCACCTGATAGGGCCGCCGCCGCACGGCTTCGGTCAGCACCCCACCCTCGTCGTACCCGACATAGCCCGGCGGCGCGCCGATCAGCCGGGAGACCGCGTGCTTCTCCATGAACTCGCTCATGTCGATGCGCAGCAGCGCCTTCTCGTCATCGAAAAGGAAGGACGCCAGCGCCTTGGTCAGCTCGGTCTTGCCGACGCCGGTCGGGCCGAGGAACAGGAAACTGCCGATCGGCCGGTTCGGATCCTGCAGGCCGGCCCGCGCCCGCCTGACCGCATTGGCCACAGCCCTCAGCGCATCCTCCTGGCCGACGACGCGATGGCGCAGGTCATCCTCCATGCGCAGCAGCTTGGACCGCTCACCTTCCAGCATCCGTTCCATCGGCACGCCGGTCCAGCGCGAGACGACGGAAGCGATCTGCTCCTCCGTCACCGCTTCATTGACCAGGCGGCTATCGCCCTCGCCGGACTGGCTGGCCGCGATCTCCTGCTCCAGCTTCGGAATGACGCCGTAGCGCAGCTCACCGGCGCGGGCGTAATTGCCCTGACGCTCGGCAATCTCCGCCTCGCTCCGCGCATGGTCGAGCTTTTCGGTCAGCTTCTGCGCGTCCTGCAGACGATCCTTCTCGTTCCGCCAGGCGGTCGTCAGGGCATCCGAACGCTCTTGCAGATCGGCGATCTCATGCTCCAGCTTCTCCAGCCGGTCCCGCGAGGCCGCGTCCTCCTCACGCCTCAGCGCCTCGCGCTCTATCTTGAGCTGCAGCAGGCGGCGATCCAGCTCGTCCAACTCCTCGGGCTTGCTGTCGACCTGCATGCGGAGCCGGCTGGCCGCCTCGTCCATCAGGTCGATGGCCTTATCCGGCAGGAAGCGGTCAGCGATATAGCGGTTGGAGAGGGTGGCCGCCGCCACCAGCGCGCCATCGGTGATGCGCACGCCGTGATGCAGCTCGTATTTCTCCTTGATGCCGCGCAGGATCGAAATCGTATCCTCGACCGAGGGCTCGCCTACAAAGACAGGCTGAAAGCGCCGCGCCAGGGCCGCGTCCTTCTCGACATGCTTGCGGTATTCGTCGAGCGTGGTGGCGCCGATGCAATGCAGCGCGCCGCGCGCCAGTTCCGGCTTCAGCAGGTTGGACGCGTCCATAGCGCCATCGGCCTTGCCGGCACCGACCAGCGTATGCATCTCGTCGATGAACAGCACGACTTCGCCCTGCGCCGCTTCAATCTCCTGCAGCACGGCCTTCAGCCGCTCCTCGAACTCGCCACGGAATTTGGCACCGGCGACCATAGCGCCCAGGTCGAGCGCCAGCAGCTTCTTGTTCTTCAGCGCCTCCGGCACGTCGCCATTGACGATGCGCAGCGCCAGCCCCTCGACAATGGCCGTCTTGCCGACGCCGGGCTCACCGATGAGCACCGGATTGTTCTTGGTGCGGCGGGCCAGAACCTGAATGGTGCGACGGATTTCCTCATCACGGCCGATGACCGGGTCCAGCTTGCCGTTGCGAGCCAGCTCGGTCACGTCGCGGGCGTATTTCTTAAGCGCGTCGAAGGTCGATTCCGCCGCCTGGCTGGTGACCTTGCGGCCCTTGCGCATATCCGTCACGGCGCGGTCCAGCGCCTGGGCCGGCGCGCCGGCGTCACGGAGCGCACGGGCCGCCGGTCCGTCGCTGGCGGCAAGCGCCACCAGCAGCCGGTCCTGCGCCACGTAATCGTCGCCGGCGCGTTGAGCCGCCGTCTGCGCGGCATCGAGCACGCGCACGAGTTCTGGGGTGATCTGCGGCTGGCCGGCACCGCCGCCCTGCACCTTGGGCTGGCGGGCGATTTCGACCTCGACCGCACGCGCGGCCACCGCCGGGTCACCGCCGGCGGCGCGAATGAGGCCGGACGCAGCGCCCTCGGGGTCGTCCAGCAGCGCTTTGAGCAGATGATCAGGCGTGATCCGCTGGTGGAATTCGCGGATGGCAATGGTCTGCGCGGCCTGCAGGAAGCCACGCGACCGCTCGGTGAATTTCTCAATATCCATATTTCTGTCCCTCAATCAGGCGACCTGTGACCGACTGCCCCTCAACAGGCGACAGCGTCACTTTACCGCATGAAAGTAGGAAGCGATTTGCGCGACCTCAAGGGGTCGTGAGGTCGAGACTCGCAAAAGAACGTTCATCCGCATCGCGCCGATCGGCGGATGCTTCCGTCCCCGCCGCGATCGGCGCATCCGCCAGGCAGGTCGACACGGCCGCTTCCCGCTCGACGGGCGCGGCAGGCGGCGGCACCGGCCGTTTCTCGGCTTCAGGCTTCGGCTCGCCGACCGTGACCTCGACATTGACGGTCATGGAGACGAAATCCTCGGGCTCGCCGATATAGCCGCCCGACAGCGGCGTCGCCTGATAGGGCTCACGCGCGGAACAGACGCGAATGAGGTTGCGGCCGGCGACCAGACCATTGGTGGGGTCGAATTCCACCCAGCCCGCACCGGGCAGATAGATGCTGCACCAGGCATGGGTCGCACCGCCGCCGACCATGGGATCAACGCTGTCGACCAGCGCTTCATCATAAAGGTAGCCCGAGACGAACCGCGCCGCGAAGCCAAGGCTGCGCGCGGCCTCCATCATCAGCACCGCGAAATCCCGGCAAGCGCCGCGCTTCTGAGCCAGCGTATGCAGCGGCCCATAGGTGCCTTTGGAGTCGCGGCCCTCATAGGTGAATTCCGCCTTGATCGCCTTGGTCATGGCGATGAGCAATTCCCAGGTCGGCGTATTGCCCTCCGGGCGCAGAAAGCGCCGCGCCCAGGCTTCGACCCGGCGGTCAGGATCCGGATAATGCGGCTCGATCAGCCGGCTGAGATCGGGATATTCATTGCCGGCATAGCGGAAGGGATAGATTTCCGCCGCCGGATCCAGCGGCAATTCGGTCGCGACCGGATAATGCTGCAGGTCCAGCCGGGAGACGATGCGCAGCTTGCTGGTCGACCCATGCGCCCAATCGAGCAGGCAAACGGAATTGTTGAAGACGTCATGCGCCCAGCGGGTGCTTGCCCCCGGCGGGATAATGCCGAGCGTTGCTTCCATGAGACGAAGGTCATGGCTGTCGCGCGGACGCATCATCAGCCGATGCTCCGTCAGCTTGACCGGCCGGCGATAGATATATTCCGTGGTATGGACGATGCGGACCCGGGGCATGGCTTATCCTAGCCCGCTCAGCGTGACGGCACCGTGACAGCCGGCGTCAGTCATGCTGCCGCCCTGCGTGGAAAACGGGCCCGCCGGCCGATAGCCCCGTCACAGCCCGATTTCATGCGGGCGCGCAGCCGGCCGATCCGGCCCACGCCCTGAAGCCGCCTGTCAAAGAAGGCCAGCGTCGGCTCGTTGTCGAAATCCATGTCGGACAGAAAGAACAGGAGCGTCGGCACCAGAATGGCCGCCAGCGTCGCCCGCTTGGTATGGCGGCTGGCATCCATCGACTGATCGCCGGCTGCCGCCCAGATGCCATTCACGAGACGGGAAACAATGGCCGCCGTCCGGCCGGCGTTCAGCGGCAGCGCCAGCCAGGTGATGGCCCGGCGCAGCGCGTCCTTATCCGGCCCCAATTCCTGCAACAGGCTGGCGACGATGGCGCGCACCCGCTTGGACAGCCGGATTTCGCTGCCGACCTGCGGCCCGGCGGCTGTCACGGCGCGTGACAAAGCCCGCGCGAAGAACAGCGCGATCATCGCGGGTGCGCCACCGGCGAAACGCCATTCCGCTTCCGCGGCATCCCGACCGGCGTCCCGCAGACCGGCGACAAGGGCGCGGCGGGTCCAGCCGTGGAAAGGCACCTGCGGCAGCATGATCCCTAGCGTGGCGAGGTCTTCGTCATTCAAAAGCAGGTCAGGAGTCTCGATCATAGCTCGGCTTCTTTCATGCTTCTTACGCAGGGGTATAGCCCCTAATGGGGCAGAACCGGCTGAAAGCGGGCCAGTTCCTCGTTGAAACCCATGAGAGAGAAGTCGCTCATGCGCATCGGGTAGAGGACGCCGTCGAGATGGTCATACTCGTGTTGTATAACGACAGCGTGCAATCCGCTTGCATTACGTTCCAGCGAAGCGCCGGAGCGATCCAGACCGGAATAGGTGATCTGCGCGAAGCGAGGGACAGCGGCGCGCAGGCCCGGAATCGACAGGCAGCCCTCCCAGCCCAGACGCTGTTCGGGACTAATGGGGGTGATGACCGGGTTGATCAGCGCCTGTGGCGGAAGGCCGTCGTCCTGGCTCTCCCCTTCCCCCTCGGCAGCCCGCGCGGCCGGCACATGGAAGACAAAAAGGCGAAGCGGAACATGGACTTGCGGGGCAGCGAGGCCAATGCCGCCGGCATCCATCATGGTCTCGATCATATCGTCGATCAGACGCTGAATCTCGGGGGACGCCACATCCTCGACGGGCAATGCCTCCTGCAAAAGAACCGGGTGGCCCATGCGCGCGATTTTGAGAATAGCCAATGTCAGCTCCAACAAGTGTGAAACGGAAAGCGTTTGGAGCAGGCGACGGGCCATGGTATAGCGCCCGCCTGATCCGGGACATGCAGACGTTTGTGGTCCCGACCCTTTATAGCAATTCCATGAGATGGAGCAGGCGACCAAGTGCAGGTTCTCGTTCGTGACAACAATGTTGATCAAGCGCTCAAGGCGCTTAAGAAGAAGATGCAGCGCGAAGGAATCTTTCGCGAAATGAAGCTGCGTCGCCATTTCGAAAAGCCGTCCGAGCGCCGCGCGCGCGAAGCCGCCGAAGCCGTGCGCCGCGCCCGCAAGATGGAGCGCAAGCGCCTGGAGCGTGAAGGCTTCTAAAGCTTTCTGGCTTTCTGCGATTTCAAAGAACCCGCCCTTACCGGCGGGTTTTTTGTTGCCTGCTGCGTCGCACCATCTTGTGATAGCGGCTAAATTTCAAAGCATTTCCGTCTGTTACAGCTGTAACTGCGGAACTGTGGCAAGTGTGGCACGGCTTTGCCTCAGCATGGCCCAAAACGCTTCTTATCTGTTGTTGCAGCAAGGCAGATGCCCCAGCGACGCAGGAGAGAGTAGCATGCGAATTGCCCAGATCGCGCCCCTCGCGGAAGCCGTTCCCCCCAAATTCTATGGTGGGACCGAGCGCGTTGTTTCTTACCTGACCGAGGAACTTGTCGCTCTCGGCCATGACGTGACCCTCTTCGCCAGCGGCGATAGCGTCACCAAGGCAGAGCTTGATGCGGTTTGGCCGCAGGCGCTGCGCCTGGACCCCACCATTCGTGACAGCCTGGCCCCGCTTGCCATGCTGCTGGAACGGGTGCGCCGCCGCGCCGACGAGTTCGACGTGCTGCACTTCCATCTTGACTATTGGCCTGCCTCGCTCTTTGCCCGGCACAATATTCCCTACGTGACGACGTTGCATGGTCGCCTGGACCTGCCGGAGCTGAAGCCGGTCTATGCCGAACTGCCGGATATGAACGTAATTTCGATCTCGGAATCGCAGCGCCGGCCGCTGAAGGAAGCCAATTACGTCGGCACCGTGCTGCATGGCCTGCCCGCCAATCTTTTGGCGCCGCAGGCAATCGAACCGACCTACCTCGCCTTCCTCGGCCGTATCTGCCCGGAAAAGCGTCCCGACCGCGCCATCCGCATCGCGCGGGCCGCCGGCATTCCGCTGAAGATCGCGGCCAAGGTTGACAAGGTCGACCAGGAATATTTCGAGACCGTCATCCAACCGCTGATCGCCGAAGGCGGTGGCGTGGAACTGGTGGGAGAGATCAACGAATCCCAGAAGCCCGCCTTCCTCAGCGGTGCCAAGGCGCTTCTGATGCCGATCGACTGGCCGGAACCTTTCGGCCTGGTGATGATCGAGGCCATGGCCTGCGGCACGCCGGTGATCGCCTATAACCACGGCTCGGTGCCCGAGATCATCGACGATGGCGTCACCGGCTTCATCGTCGAGGACGAAAAGGGCGCGATTGCCGCGCTTCGCCACCTGACGGAGATTTCGCGCGACGTCGTGCGCGCCACCTTCGACACGCGCTTCACCGCGCGCCGCATGGCGGAGGATTATCTGACGATCTATCGCGAATTGACCCAGGCCAACCGCCCGCGCCTGCGTCTGGTTCGCTGACCGAGCGCCTTCTAAAACCACCACGCCGCACAAAAGGGCGCGCCGCAAGGCGCGCCCTTTTTATTCATGCACGGTCCAGAAAGGCTCCCGGCAGGAACCCGAGAAGATCGGTATCAGATCGCCTTCAGGTTCGTCGCGGCTGCCTTACCGCGCTCCATGGCGACTTCGTAGCTGACCTTCTGGCCCTCGTTCAGGCCGCGCAGGCCAGCGGCCTGGACCGCTGTAATATGGACGAAAACGTCCTTGCCACCATCCTGGGGCATAATGAAACCAAAGCCCTTGGTGGTGTTGAACCACTTAACAGTGCCGATCGCCATAGCTGTACCCATCTCCGTCTTCGATAAACCGCGCGCCGCAACAATCGGGCCTTGTAGACTTGACGACGCCGCCAGACAGAGGCGCAACAAGATTAGGCCAGAATTTGAATGCGCATTAGCCATGCAGAAAACGGAAGGGGTTGTCAATCACTATGGAATTCCCAGTCCGGACATAGAAAAAGGGGCAGACGATGCCTGCCCCTTGTTCCTGAACTAGAACGGAAAATCCGCCGGGGAGGATGACCTCCCGCCCCGGCGAAATCACGATCTTAGAAGTCCATGTCGCCCATGCCGCCCATGCCGCCACCGCCCGGCATCGGAGCAGCCTTCTTCTCGGGACGCTCGGCGACCATCGCCTCGGTCGTCACGAGCAGACCGGCAACGGAGGCCGCATCCTGCAGAGCCGTGCGCACGACCTTCGCGGGGTCGATGATGCCGGCCGCAACCAGGTCCTTGAACTCGCCGCTCTGCGCGTCGTAGCCCCAGTTGTAGTCGTCCTTCTCCAGCGTCTTGCCGGCGATGACGGCGCCATCGGCACCGGCATTCTCAGCGATCTGACGCAGCGGAGCCTGGATGGCCTTGCGGATGATGTCGACGCCGAAGGTCTGGTCGGCATTGTCGCCCTTAACACCGACGAGGATCGTGGAAGCGCGCACCAGGGCGACGCCGCCGCCCGGAACGATGCCTTCTTCAACCGCCGCGCGGGTCGCATGCAGCGCGTCATCGACGCGATCCTTGCGCTCCTTCACTTCGACTTCGGTCGAGCCGCCAACGCGGATCACGGCCACGCCACCGGCGAGCTTCGCCAGACGCTCCTGGAGCTTCTCGCGGTCGTAGTCGGAGGAGGTCTCTTCGACCTGAGCGCGGATCTGCGCGCAACGGCCGGCGATGTCTTCCTTCGAGCCCACGCCTTCGACGATCGTGGTGTTCTCTTTCTCGATCAGCACCTTCTTGGCGCGGCCGAGCATGTTCAGCGTCACGGTCTCAAGCTTGATGCCGAGATCTTCGCTGATGACCTGGCCACCGGTCAGGATCGCGATGTCTTCCAGCATGGCCTTGCGGCGATCGCCAAAGCCCGGAGCCTTCACGGCCGCGATCTTCAGGCCGCCACGCAGCTTGTTGACGACGAGGGTGGCGAGAGCCTCACCTTCGATGTCTTCGGCGATGATCAGCAGCGGCTTGCCGGACTGAACAACGGCTTCCAGCAGCGGCAGGATCGGCTGCAGGCCGGAGAGCTTCTTCTCGTGGATCAGGATGTAGGGGCTGTCGAGGTCAGCCACCATCTTATCCGGATTGGTGATGAAGTAGGGGGAGACATAGCCGCGGTCGAACTGCATGCCTTCGACAACGTCGAGCTCGGTCTCAATGCCCTTGCTCTCTTCGACGGTGATGACACCCTCGTTGCCGACCTTCTGCATCGCTTCCGAGATCTTCTGGCCGATATCGGCCTCGCCGTTGGCGGAAATGGTGCCAACCTGGGCGGTCTCGGACGGGGAGTTGATCTTCTTGGAGCGGGTCTTGATCTCGGTAACGACCAGACCGACGGCCTTGTCGATGCCGCGCTTCAGATCCATCGGGTTCATGCCGGCGGCAACGGCCTTCAGGCCTTCGCGCACGATGGCCTGGGCCAGCACGGTCGCGGTCGTCGTGCCGTCGCCGGCCAGGTCATTGGTCTTCGAGGCCACTTCGCGCACCATCTGGGCGCCCATGTTCTCGAACTTGTCAGCCAGCTCGATTTCTTTGGCGACCGTCACACCGTCCTTGGTGATGCGCGGAGCGCCGAAGCTCTTGTCGATGACGACATTGCGGCCCTTGGGACCCAGCGTCACCTTAACGGCATCGGCCAGAATATCGACGCCGCGCAGCAGGCGGGCCCGTGCGTCGGTGGAGAAGCGAACGTCTTTCGCTGCCATTGGACTACGTCCTTCTAAAATAGAGACAGGATCGGTTTAAGCGAGGCGCCCTAAGGCCGCCGTCGCGTGATTAGGCGATCACACCCATGATGTCAGACTCCTTCATGATCAGGAGTTCTTCACCATCGATCTTGACCTCGGTGCCAGACCACTTGCCGAACAGGATCTTGTCGCCGGCCTTCACGTCCAGAGCGACGATCGCGCCCTGCTCGTTACGGGCGCCGGCGCCGACGGCGATGACTTCGCCTTCCATCGGCTTTTCCTTGGCGGTATCGGGAATGATGATGCCGCCGGAGGTCTTCTCTTCCGCGGTCAAGCGGCGAACAACAACGCGGTCGTGTAGGGGACGGAACTTCATTCGGATCGCTCCTGAATGGGGTTTGTTGAGCGTCAACCCGCAACCAGCCCAAAAAGCGGCACCGGCCTGCGCGTCTTGGCACTCTCTTCGTGAGAGTGCCAGCGGTCTAACTACTCCCCCAAGGACTGTCAATGATTTCGGCAGCACTCTCAATAGTCGAGTGCTAATATGCTGATCTTACTGTGTTTTTTCTTGTGTCAGATTGATGAACTTGCCATCGTCCATTTGCTTCGGGGCAAGCGCGCGCTTCATCCCGAAGATCCACAGCATGAGATCGGCGACGGCAGACCCCTTCAAACGGCAAGGATGACAGAATGACCCTGGCTCTCCAGCTGCGTGACTTTCGCCTCACGACCGCGGAAATCCTTTATCATCTGCCTGACCACCCCGCCGTATTGCAGAGCTATATCTGGCAGGAGATGGATCTGGCCCCGGACTATCCGACGCTGCACCGTTTCCTCGCTTTCTGGAAACGCGAGATCGAGGGACCGCTGCACTCCGTCCGCGTCAGCCACGCGGGCAGCCTCATCGCCCCGCCGCAATGGCGTCATGTAGATGTCAGTCTTACCCTTCACTAACCGTCCTTTCACAACGGCCGCGCAGGCATCGCATGACACGGTGCTTGCCCAAGGCAGGACTGTGATGGTGCAATAGGCCTCTGGCATCGCCATCTGCCTGCCAGGGGCCGGCACCACCGCGCCGCCTGCCCGAACTTGTGAAAGTCCCCAAGCCATGCTGCCCTCCGCGACCCCACTGGAAACCACCGACGGGCTGTTCTTCGGCCAGGACGGCAGCGCGCTTGATCGTGCCGCCGCCGAGCGGCTGGTGCAGGACACGCTGACCGGCACCGATGACGGCGAGCTTTTCCTGGAATATCGGGAGAGCGAGGCCCTGGCCCTGGAAGACGGGCGCATCCGCACCGCCAGTTCCGACACCGCCCTCGGCTTTGGCCTTCGCGCCGTTTCGGGCGAGGCCACCGGCTATGCCCATGCGGGCGAAATTTCAGAAGCGGCACTGAACCGCGCGGCCGACAGCGTGCGGGCGGTACGCGCCGGCCATTCCGGGGAATTCATGGCCGCCCCCCAGGCAACCAATCAGCGCCTCTACAGCGGCGACAATCCGCTGCGCACGACGGAATTCGCCGTCCGCGCCGCGCTTCTGTCCGAAATCGACGCCTATGCCCGCGCACTCGACCCGCGCGTGACGCAGGTGATGGCTTCGCTCTACGGCGAGTGGCAGGCCGTGCAGATTCTGCGCGCCGACGGCAGCCGGGTCGCGGACCTGCGGCCGCTTGTGCGCCTCAACGTCTCGATCGTGGTCGAACAGGACGGCCGGCGGGAGACCGGCGGCCACGGCACCGGTGGCCGCTTCTCCTATGCCCAGATCATGGATGGCGCGATCTGGCGCGCTGCCGCCGACGAGGCTCTGCGCCAGGCGCTGCTCAATCTGGAAAGCGTCGCAGCACCGGCCGGGGAGATGGAAGTCGTGCTCGGCTCCGGCTGGCCCGGCATCCTGCTGCATGAAGCGATCGGCCATGGGCTGGAAGGCGACTTCAACCGCAAGAAAACCTCGGCCTTCGCCGGCCTGTTGGGCCAGCGCGTGGCCAGCCCCGGCGTCACCATCGTCGATGACGGCACCCTGCCCGACCGGCGCGGCAGCCTGACGGTCGATGACGAAGGCACGCCGACCAGCCGCACGGTCATGATCGAGGACGGCATCCTGGTCGGTTATATCCAGGACCGGCTGAACGCCCGGCTGATGAATATGCGCGCCACCGGCAATGGCCGGCGCCAGTCCTATGCCCACGCGCCGATGCCGCGCATGACCAATACGGTCATGCTGAACGGCGCCCATACGCCGGAGGAAATGATCCGCTCGACCAAGCGCGGCCTTTACGCCGTGAATTTCGGCGGCGGCCAGGTGGACATCACATCGGGCAAGTTCGTCTTCTCGGCCTCCGAAGCCTATATGATCGAGGACGGCAAGCTTGGCGCCCCGGTGAAGGGCGCGACCATCATCGGTAACGGACCGGACGCGCTGACCAAGGTCACGATGATTGGCAATGACATGGCGCTCGACCCCGGTATCGGCACCTGCGGCAAGCAGGGCCAGGGCGTGCCCGTCGGCGTCGGCCAGCCACATCTGAAGATGGCGGGCCTGACCATCGGCGGCACCGCGCGCTGAAGTGCTGCGCAACGAAGGCCAGCGCTTTCGTTGCGGTTCCGCTTTCCCCGGTGACGATCCCCTCCTCCCGGCGTCTATTGGGAAGAGGGTGATCATTAACCGGATTCGTGCATGCTCGATCTTGAAAGCTACCTGCGCCGCATTGAATGGGTGGGACCGCTTGCGCCTGACCTCGCAACGCTGACTGGCCTGATCCAGGCCCATCTTTGCGCAATCCCCTTCGAAAATCTGGACGTGCTGCTGGGCCGCCGCATCAGTCTCGATCTGGGCGATATCCAGCGTAAGCTGATCGGCGGCCGACGCGGCGGCTATTGCTTTGAACAGGCAACGCTTTTTGACGCTGTCTTGCAGGCGATCGGCTTTCGCACCTCGTGCCATTTGGCGCGCGTGGTTTTGGCGGCTCCGAGGCATTTGTCGTCCCGCACGCATCTCTTCGTGCTGGTCGATCTGCCGGAAGGGCGGTTCGTCGCTGATCCCGGCTTCGGCGGCCCAGCGGCACGCGGCCCGGTGCTATTGGCCGATATCGGCGCATCCCCCGCCACCGGCACCAACCATTGGTTCAGCTTTGCCGACGGAGCCTGGGTTCTGCACGGACGGGACGGCGCAACCGAGACGGAGCTTTGGGTCACCGAACTGGCGACCGACTATCCGATCGATGCCGATGTCTCGAACCACTTCGTTTCGACCCATCCAGCGTCGATCTTCACCACGGCCATCATGATGAACCGCTTCACGCCGGACGGACGGGTCTCGGTCATGAATCGCAATGTCACGCTTTGGCGGGCGGGCGAATCTCAAACCTGGGAATTGGCCGACCGTCGGGCTTTGCGGCATCTGCTGGCCGAGCGTTTCGGAATCGACCTTCCTGAAGTCGAAAGCCTGACGGCGTCGGGAATCCCGGACTGGAGCTGAGGTCCATCGTGGAACAGGGACTGAATGACGCCGCCTGTTCCACGTGAAAAGACCGACCCGCTTACGGCGTGATATTGGCCGGCAGCGGCGGCAGGACGCCCGATGATGCGGGCGCCGCCGGCTTGGGTGCCACAGGGGCCGGGGCGGGTGTCGGAGCCGACGCCGGCGCCGGAATGGCAGCGGCCGGCACAGCTGCGCCCATCGTGCCATTCGGCTGAACGGGAACAAGCTGCGGCATAGCGGCTGCACCGGCCGGCATGGCCGGCGTCAGCTGCGTCGGCGCACCGGGCATGGCCGGCACAGCCGGGGATGACAGGTCCTGGTCGGTCGGCACCGGATTGCCCTGCGGCATGCCCAAATCGCCGCCCGGCATCGTATCGGTATTGACCGGCGGTGCGGTGACGGCAGCCGGCATCGTCATGCCGGGCATGGCGGGCATGGCGGGCGCCGGCTGGGTCGCGCCCAGCGGCTGAGGTGCCGTCAGCGGCATGGCCGCGCCCATCACGGGCGCGCCAGGACCGCTCAGCGGCACCGCCTGCACGGGCGTCGGCCCGGACGGGCCGCCGATCACGGCAGAGCCGCCGCCCACGATCCAGCGCGGCAGGTTTTGGCGAATCTGATATTCAAGCTCGACATTCTCGGCGTTCACCATGTCCTGCGTCATGGCATACAGGAACGCGCGCAGCGCCGCCTGGCTGGTATCGTCCGGCATGGTGCGCGTGCGGCTGATGCTGGCATCCGTATAGCCACGGGACCGCCCATCGGCCGAGCGCACGGTCAGGCGCAGCGAGATATTGCCCACCGCCGTGTCATTCACCTGATTGATCGAGGCGCTGTTGACGGTGATTGTCGCCGTGCCGCCGCCACCGCCCGCGACCAGACGATCCTGGATCAGCTGCTGCACCGCCTGCAACGGCGCTTCAGGGCTCATCGGATCGAGGTCTGTGCCATTCTGGCCGCCCGCGAAGGCCACCTGCGTCTGGATGGACGCGACATTGAGCGAGATCGGCGCCAGGTAGTTGTAGCGCAAAGGCGGAAAGTTTTGCGGCACACCATCATCCCCGCCGCAGCCGGCGAGCAGAAGCGGCGCCGACATCGCGGCGCCAAGCAGCAGATGGCGGAACATCGAGCGTGTCACGAAGGTCTTCTCCTATTGCGGGCGAGCGGCAGATTGACCGTGCAGATCGGCACGGGGAAAGCTGAAATGCATGTTGCAGAATTCACAGGTCATGGTGATGTCGTCGCCCTGCACCATCTCGTCCAGCTCTTCCGGAGTGAATTGCTCCAGAATGCCGGTCAGCTTGGCGCGGGAGCAACGGCAGCCATAGCCCAGCGCGCGAGCGCGGTCGGCGGCCACGCCCTCTGTATGGAACAGGCGATACAGCAGCCGTTCGGGTGTTACCTGGTCATCCAGCAGTTCGGCCTCGGTGACGGTGGCGGCCAGCGTCACCGCCGTGTTCCAACTCTCGTCCTGCTCGGCATCCGACAAGGCCAGATTGCCGTCGCCGCCCGAGGCGATGCGTTCCAGGATCAGCGCGCTCGCCCGCCAACCTTGCGGGGTCTGGGCGCAAGCCAGGTGGATGGCGCACTGAAACTGCTCGCTGGTCGCGAAGTAATGCAAAGCCATGTCAGACAGGTCGGCGCCTTCGATGGCGACGATACCCTGATGCCGCTCCGTCTCCGGCCCCTGATCGACCGTGAAGGCCAGATAGCCTTGGCCCAGCAGTTCGGCGTCCGTCGCGGCATCGGCGTCGTCGAGCAGCGCCAGCCTGTCATTGTCGCCACGGGCATAGCCGCGCAGCGTGCCCTCATCGGTGCAATCGGTCAGCAGCAGATTGACCGGGCCGTCGCCCTTTGCCTGAAGGCTGAAGGTTCCGGAATATTTCAAAGCCGTCGCCAGGGCGGCCGTCAGCGCCAGCGCCTTGCCGGCCAGCCGGGTGACGGCATGGGGATTATGCGCATGGCGGCCCAGCAGCGCCTCTGCCAAAGGGCCAAGCTTGATCAGGCGGCCACGCACCGGCCGGTCGGGCAGGAAAAACGGCGTCACGCCCTGCGGGACGACAACATCCGGGAGATTGGGACGGCCACTATCAAGAAAAGCGGGAAGATCGTTCATGCAACTCACTTAAGACGCCAGAACCGGTTTCGCCATCCGCTATTGCGCATTGAACCCTGCCATTCGCGGCAATCTCGCCTCTACTGCGGCCAGCGGAACAAAGGAATTGGCCCAAGCCTTACGAGACCGTCATCCAGCGACAGCGCGGCCGGCATATCCGCCGTCATCACCAGGCCGGCGACCGCCCCCATGGCGCGCGCCTCCGCCCGTGTCATGACCTTCTCATCCGCCAGTTTTTCGAGTGCCACGTTCAAGCCCTTGGCCGATACCGAGAGCAAGCCTTTCGGTTTCTGACGAGCCGCAAGCGCCAATCGGCCGGTCGCGTTCAGCGTCAGGGGACCGTCTTCGAGCGTGAAGGCGCAAAGGGCAAGCTGCGGCGCGGCGGACGGGCCGGAGATCACCGTGTCGAAAGACAGAAATTTCGGATTGCCCAGCGCCCCCATATGCGAGCGCGGCAGACCGATGCCCTGCAGCTGCATCGCCAGCACAGTCTCCGGCCCATCCGCCTGTAGCGCGGCGGCCATCGCCGTGATGGAGACGGGCTGAACCTTGCCCTCGCCGGCGGGCCAGGCGGCCAGGATGGCCGAGGCATTGCCCTGGATCAGCCCGAGCCGGCCATCCGGCAGCAAGGCTGCCAGCGCCGCCATCTTCTGCGCCTGGAAGGCGACCGGCGGCTTGTGTCCAAGGGCAATGGACTGCCGCCCGTCGATACCGATGAACAGATCGCCGGAATGGCGGATGTCGCGTGCCAGCGTCACCTGAGCCGCCTGCCAGACGGCGCCACCCGGCAGAGCGGCCTGATCGGCCTCAACCGAGACATGGGTCAGCCGGATGCCGGCCGCCATCGGCCAGCCGGTTCGCACCGGCGGGTCATGCCGGATGACGAAGCCCGCCGCCTGGGCCTGGCTTTCCCAAGCGGTCAGATTGTCCGCCAGCCGCCCGGCCAGAAGATACCAAACCCCAGTCCAGCCCCCGACAAGGACCAGAAGAAGGAAAATCAGGACCAGAAAAGCCCGTCTGAAGCGACGCCGTTTGCTCATGCACATCCATATCGCGATGGCGACGCTTGTCGCCACCCTGCCCCATGCTTATGCCTCTGTGGGATCGTCAGTGACCGGAGACCAAGATGGCCGCGAAATCCGTAAAGAAAGTCGTGCTCGCCTATTCGGGCGGGCTTGATACCAGCGTTATCCTCAAATGGCTTCAGCAGACCTATGGCTGTGAAGTCGTGACCTTTACGGCCGATCTGGGCCAGGGCGAGGAACTGGAACCCGCACGCCGCAAGGCCGAGATGGCTGGTGTGAAGCAGATCTTCGTCGACGATCTGCGCGAAACCTTCGTGAAGGATTTCGTCTTCCCGATGTTCCGCGCCAATGCGCTGTATGAGGGCCAGTATCTGCTCGGCACCTCCATCGCCCGGCCGCTCATCGCCCAGCGCCAGATTGAGATCGCGGAAGAGGTCGGCGCCGACGCCGTCGCCCATGGCGCGACCGGCAAGGGCAATGACCAGGTCCGCTTCGAGGTCGCCTATTACGCCCTAAAGCCGGATGTGACGGTGATTGCCCCCTGGCGCGAATGGGATCTGACAAGCCGCACCCGGCTCATCGAATTCGCGGAAAAGAACCAGATTCCGGTGACGAAGGACAAGCGCGGCGAAGCTCCCTTCTCCGTCGATGCCAATCTTCTGCACTCGTCGTCGGAAGGCAAAATCCTCGAAGACCCCGCCATCGAAGCGGATGAGATCGTCTACCAGCGCACCATCCGGCCGGAAGACGCGCCGGATGTGGCGACGACCATCACCATGGACTTCCATAATGGCGATGCGGTCGCGATCAATGGCGTGGCGCTGTCGCCGGCCACCCTGCTGACACAGCTCAATGCACTCGGTAAGGCCAATGGCATCGGCCGCCTGGATCTGGTCGAAAACCGCTTCGTCGGCATGAAGTCGCGCGGCATTTATGAGACGCCGGGCGGCACCATTCTGCTTGCCGCCCATCGCGGCATCGAAAGCATCACGCTGGACCGCGAAGCGGCGCATCTTAAAGACAGCCTGATGCCGCGCTATGCCGAACTGATCTATAACGGCTTCTGGTTCAGCCCGGAGCGGCGGATGCTACAGGCGCTGATCGATACCAGCCAGGCTTCCGTCAGCGGCCGCGTCACCCTGAAGCTGTATAAGGGCAATGTCACGGTCATCGGCCGCGAAAGCCCGAACAGCCTCTATTCCATGAAGGTCGTGACCTTCGAGGACGATCAGGGCGCCTATAATCAGGTCGATGCGCAGGGCTTCATTAAGCTGCAAGCGCTGCGCCTGCGCCTGGGTGCCGCCGCCGGCCGGAAAGGCGGCACTCCGTAATTCACTGACATAATTGCGCAAAAAGGCCGCGGAGCGATCCGCGGCCTTTTTTGTATTGAGGCAATGTCGTGGAGCGGGCGAAGGGAATCGAACCCTCCTAGCTAGCTTGGAAGGCTAGAGCATTACCACTATGCTACGCCCGCCCATGGCAGCCTTGATACCCGCCTTCCGGCGGGTATCGCAAGGCCCAGCGGCAATCCCCTTGCCTCAGACGACGCGGAAATTGCCGAACAGCCAGGGCTCGCTGGTATCGACGGCTTCCGGAAAGAGCACGCCGCGATCGAGCAACGGCGTCCAGTCGGAATAGACGCCGACGACCTCGCCCAGGTAAGGCTTGGTGATCTCAAGGATGCGGTCATGGTCGATCGCGTCCGGTTCGATGACGCCGCGATCCGGGTTTTCCATGGCCCAGATCACGCCGGCCAGTACCGCCGCCGTCACCTGCAGGCTGGTCGCGTTGTTATAGGGCGCCAGGCTGCGGGCTTCCTCGATGGTGAGGCGCGACCCGTACCAATAGGCGCCATTCGCATGGCCCATCAGCAGCACGCCCAATTCGTCGGTGCCGGAGATGATCTCGTCCATCATCAGCCGGGTGCGGCTCTGCATGTTCCAGTTCTTGCCCGCCAGCTCATGCACGGACAGCACCGCGTCATCGGCCGGGTGATAGGCGTAGTGCACAGTCGGGCGATAGGCGACCTCATCACCGTTCTTCACGGTGTAGTAGTCGGCAATCGAAATCGACTCGTTATGGGTGATCAGGAAACCGTGGAAGGGGCCTTCCAGCGGTGTCCAGGTCCGCACGCGGGTCGAGGCACCGGGGCGTTCCAGATAGATCGCGGCGCCCGAGCCGAAGTCGTGGCGGCGTGCGTCCGCCGGCCAGACCGTCTCATGCGTGCCCCAGCCGAGTTCCGCCGGCTGGCAGCCTTCGCCCACGAAACCGTCCACCGACCAGGTATTGACGAATTCGTCGCGCTCTTTCGGGATATTGGCGACCTGCGTGTCGCGCTCGGCGATATGGATGACCTTGACCGACAGCGTCTGGGCCAGGGCGCCCCATTCGGCGCGCGTCGTCGGCACGGTCGTGACCACGCCCGTGTCATTGGCGAGATTGAGCAGCGCTTGCTTCACGAAATGCGACACGAGGCCGGGATTGGCGCCATGGGTGATGAGCGCGGTCGGGCCGCTATTGCCGCCCTCACGCAGAGCCAGAGCGGACTCGCGCAGCCCGTAGTTGGAGCGCTGCGAGGCCGAGAGCGAGGTATCGGTATAGCCGCCGAGCCAGGGCTCGACGCAGGTATCGAGATAGAGCGCGCCGACATCGCGGCAGAAGGCGATGAGCGCCACGGAAGACACATCGACCGAAAGGTTAAGCAGGAAATCGCCCTGCCCCAGCATCGGGCTCAGCACATCGCGGAAATTCTCGCGCGTCAGCGGCTGCACAATATAGGTCACGCCCATTTCGGCCGCGACCCGGCTGCCGCGCTCGTCGGAATTGACGATCGTGATCTGGGACGGCTCCATGCCGATATGGCGCAGAATCAGAGGCAGAACGCCCTGGCCGATGCTGCCGCAACCCACCATGACCAGGCGGCCCGAAAAGGAAACATGCTTCACGGATGAGAACTCCCGAGTGAGAAGACGGTGAGAGAAGAACCGCCGCCCCCGGAATGGAGGGCGGCAGCTTGGTCAGGCCGCCAGATCAAGCAGGTCGTCACCCGGATGGCCCGGGGTCTGCAGCATGGGCTGGTCACGCACGGCCACCGTCTCGGCACAGCCGAAACCATTGAACTCCGTCGCCAGGCAGGCGCCATAGGCACCGAGCTGGCCGATTTCGATCCAATCCCCTTCGCGGATATCCGCCGGCAGGAAGAAGGGGCCCTTCATGAAGTCGGCGCTGTCGCAGGTCGGGCCGAAAAAGGCGAAAGCCTCCAGATCCGCCGCCGACCGCGCGCCGCCGTCACGGATCAGGCGCGCCGGAAAGCGGAAGCCGGGCGCGCCGGCATCCGACAGGCTGCCATAGACGCCATCGTTGATATACAGCGTCTCGCCGCGGCGATGCTGCACCTGCACGACGACGGAACTGCCCGCGGCAACCAGCGCGCGGCCGGGCTCGGCCCACAGGCGCGCGTTCGGCAGATCCAGATCGTCAAAGGCACCTTCGATCTCGGCGAAATAGGCCCCGAGCGGCGGCGGCTCCAGGTCCGGATAGCTCACCGGGAAACCACCACCGACATCGACAACGTCGATCGCGACACCGGCGGCACGGATCGCCTCACCGGCCAGCGCCAGCGCGCGGCGATAGGCGAGCGGGTCCATGCATTGCGAACCGACATGGAAGGAGACGCCAAGACGCACGGCCAGCGGGCGGGTAGCGCGCAGCAAAGCCACGGCCTCCTCGAGCGGGGCGCCGAACTTGCCCGAGAGGTCATACATCGCATTGCCCTTCGGCAGGCCCAGCCGCACAACCAGCCCCAGATCATCGGCATGGCCGGTCTCGGTCATGATCTTGGCCAGCTCGTCGGCGCTATCGAGCACGAAGTCGCGCACGTCATGCACGCGGTAGGCGTCGCGGATGGCCGAACGGGCCTTCACCGGATGCATGAAGTGAATGACGGCTTCGGGAAACAGGCCGCGCACCAGGGCCACTTCGGCGGCGGAGGCGCAGTCGAAATGCCGCACGCCGCCTTCCCACAGGGAGACCAGCACATCGGCGTCCGGGTTGCATTTCACGGCATAGAGAACGTCGCCACGGAATTCCGAGACGAAACGGGCAGCCGTCGCGCGCAGCACGCCGGGACGCAGGCAATGGATCGCTTCCTCGGGCCGGCCAGCCTGGATGATCTCATCCACGGACGGCGGGAATACGGGAGACGCGGCGGCGCGGCGCAAAGCAGTCACGGCATTCCGGGGACGAATATGGCTCATCGGGCAACCCTCCTAACACCCGCGGTTGGCCGCGAATGTGACGTCTTGAACAAGGATGGAACGCAAAGATGCCGTCACCGGCAGCGAAGGCTGCGGGCAGACGGAGAACGCTGTGGATCAGGCCGGTCTAGCCGGCACAATCCTCAGACAGGTTTGCGATGAGAGAGCATCGCAGCGTGCGTAACAGAAAACATATCGTTTCCCTTCAGGACGCCGGTCAGTGTTGGGACCGGCTGGACCAAAAAGGACGCGTTACGTCGTTGCTGTGCCCCTTTAGGGCTCGCGGCACGTGCGATTGCGTCAAGCCTTGCGCCGTTCGTCAGCGCGGAGGCTGATATAAAGATAAACGCAGGGGGTGGGGATGCCGATCTTTCCCCTCGGTTATGCTTGTAGAGCGTGACTAGTACAGGCTTTCTAAGCGCTGCACTCCGTGGCATTCGGGCCAAGGGGTAAGGTTACGAATCCATGATTTCACCAGAGCGTGCCAAAGTCATGCCGCCGGCTTCCGTCCGGGCGGTCAGCGTCATGGCGCCGGAGCTTGAATCGGCTGCCGCGCTGATCGCGTCGGTGGCCATGCTGATACCCGAGCAGCTGGCCGATCGCGGCGGCGCGCCCAATATAGCGGCGCTCGCCCTCAATATGTTCGCGGTGCCGACCTTCCTCGTCCGCCAGAACTGCGAAATCGTCGCCTCCAGCAATATCGGCCCGGCTTTGCTCGAAACCTCGCGGGCCTTCTACCAGCATCAGGGCCGGCTGACCGTGCGCCGCGCCAGCGATACCCATGCGCTGCTGGAAGCCGTCGGCCGCGTGATGACGACGGGCACCGGGGAATTGCTGCGCTTTCTGACCCGGCAGGACGAAGCCAGCGCCCTTATGCGGTTGCACGGGATACCCGGCCAGCCACTGGTTATCGTTGCCATTGCCGAACTGCGCGCCCCCATGCTGCTGGCGCACGGCTGGTCCACGGCCGCCTTCGGCTTCTCTGCACCTCATGCGGCACTGGCGGAAAGCCTGGCTTTAGGCCACAGCCTGGCCGAATTCGCGGAAACCCACAGCCTGCCCATTGGCACCGTGCGCACGCGCCTCAAGAAGCTGCTGATCCAGACAGGCACGAGCTCGCAAGCCTCGCTGGCGGCCATGTTGCAGCGCGCCTCCGTCATCATGAGCGGGGCGGAAAGGCTGGCAAACCCGCCGAAAGGACGCCGCGCGGCAGGCGGCTAAAAGGCCGCCCGGCCGCGTTTGACCTCATCACGCATCACGCTATGGTGCCGCCGAGATCGGTCATGGACGAGCGATACAGCGTCTGAGTGGCAAGCCGGCTCATGGATGCAGATCGACCCGATCTGGAAGGAGCTTGATAAATGCTCATTGCCGGTGACGTTGGCGGAACCAAAACCCGCCTCGCCCTGATTGATGCCGCACGCGGCCCGCGTGATTTCGTCGCGGAAGAAGAATTTCCCAGCCAGGACTATCCGGGGCTGGAACCGATCATCGAAAAATTCCTGGCCAACAAGGGCGTCGAGGTTACCTCCGCCGCTTTCGATGTCGCCGGTCCCGTCATCGACGGCCACGCCCATCTCACCAATCTGCCCTGGAACCTGGACGAAAAGGTTCTGGCGCGGGAGATGAAGCTTGAGCGCGTCAGCCTGCTGAACGATCTCAAGGCCATCGCCCATGCCGTGCCGCATCTGCTGCCGGAGGAGACGACGGTCATCAATCCCGGACGCGCGGTGCAGAATGCCGCCATCGGCATCATGGCGCCCGGCACCGGTCTTGGCGAAGCCTTCCTGATTTGGACCGGCGACAAATATATCGCCTGCGAATCCGAAGGCGGCCACACCGATTTCGCGCCCATCAACCAGATCCAGGACGGGCTCTGGTCCTATATCACCGACCGCTTCCGCCATGCGGGGTATGAGCGCGTCTGCGCCGGCTCCGGCGTGCCGAACGTCTATGACTTCGTGCGCTCGCGCGATCCGGCGGCCGAATCGCCCGCTTTCGCCGCCAAGCTGCATGAGGCCCATGACCGCACGCCGCTGATCATGAACGCAGCGCTGCATGACGCCGACAATAATCCGCTGGCGGCGGAAACCATGCGCATCGTCATCGATATCTGGGGCGCCGAGGCCGGCAACCTGGCATTGAAAGTGATGGCGACGGGGGGCATCTATCTGGCAGGTGGTATGCCGCCGCGCCTGGTGCCGCAGCTTCAGGACGGCGCTTTCATGCAAACTTTCGCCGCCAAAGGCCGGTTTGCGAATATGCTGCGCAATGTCCCGGTTCATATCATCATGATCAACGCTGCCCTACTCGGCGTTGCCATCTACGGACTGGAACAAGCGGCAGCGAAATAATCCGCGCTCTCTGCTATAATCCGCCTCTCAGCGTTGCGACGTGCCGGCCGATATCCAGACGACACGCCACACAGGCAAGCGATAAAGGAACCGCATCATGGCTTCGACCGCCCCCAAGGAACTCAACGAGCTCGGCCAGAGCCTGTGGCTGGACAATATCACCCGCGACCTTCTCGATAGCGGCACGCTCAAAAGCTATATCGAGACCAAGTCGGTTACGGGCCTGACGTCCAACCCGACCATCTTCGACAACGCGATCTCCAAAAGCAGCTGGTACGACGCGGAAATCCACAAGCAGCTGGATGCCGGCCACAAGGGTGAAGACCTGTTCTTCAACATGGCGATCCAGGATCTGTCCCGCGCCGCCGACCTCTTCCTGCCGATCTATGAGCGCACGGGCACGGTGGACGGTTTCGTCTCCCTCGAAGTCTCCCCGCTTTTCGCCTATGACACCGCCGCGACCGTGAAGCAGGCCCAGGCGCTGCACGCCCAGGCCAACAAGCCGAACCTCTTCATCAAGATCCCCGGCACGCCGGAAGGCCTGCCCGCGATCGAAGACGCCATCTATGCCGGCGTGCCGATCAACGTGACGCTGCTCTTCTCGGCCGATCATTACCTTGCCTGCGCCGAAGCCTATCTGCGCGGTCTTGAGCGCCGCGTCGCCGAAGGCAAGTCCCCGGACGTCCGTTCCGTCGCCTCGCTGTTCATCAGCCGCTGGGACGGCGCGGTGGGCGACAAGGTTCCGGCCGAAATCAAGAACACCCTCGGCCTCGCCGTCGGTCAGCAGACCTACAAGGCCTATCGCGACCTGCTGGCCAGCGACCGCTGGCAGCGCCTGGAGAACCTCGGCGCCCATCCGCAGCGCCTGCTCTTCGCGTCCACCGGCACCAAGGACAAGAATGCGTCCGACACGCTCTACATCTCCGGTCTGGCCGCGCCGAACACCGTCAACACCATGCCGGAAGGCACGCTGCTGGCCTTCGCCGATCACGGCAAGCTTGCGGGCGCCCTGACGGCGGATGGCGGCAATTTCGCCGAAGTCCTGAAGGCGCATCTGGATGCCGGCGTCGATCTGACGGCGCTGTCTGAAGAACTCCAGGCCGCCGGCGCCAAGGGCTTCGTGAAATCCTGGCACGAGCTGATGGCTGCGATCGACGAGAAGTCCAAGGTTCTGAGCTGAACTTTTCCAATTGCCGGGGTGGCTCCGCCGCCTCGGCATCCGGCTTGAAACGCCCCAGGCTGTAACCCAGCCCGGGGCGTTTTTCGTTAGGCCCCGGACCGCTCAGGCAGGTCCAGCAACTGCCGCGCAGTCGCCTCGTCCGTCACCAGCACCGTGACATAGCCCCCGGTCAGCAGCGCGTGGATAGGTGCCGCCTTGTCATGGCCCGCCGCGACGCAAATGCGCTCGGGGATCTGCGCGATATCAGGGATGGTCATGCCGATCAGCCGGTCGTCCAGCTCGCCGCTCACGACACAGCCCGCGGTATCGATGAAACGCCCGGCCAGAACAGCCACTGCGCCGCGGTCTCGATAAGGCTGCCCTTCCTCCGGCGAGAGAAAGCCGGTGTCGAAAGCCGTGCTCGACGCTTCCACGCTGCCGACACCGAAGATGATTCGGTTACAGCTGCTCATGATGCGGAACTGCTCCACCAGGGTCGGCTCCCGCATCAGCATCTGTTTCACCTCGGGGCTGGAAACGATGCCCGGCGCATGCAGATAGATGCAGCGCCCGCCAATGCGATTGGCGATATTCGACGCGCAGGCCTCCGCCGAAAAGCGATAGGTGCCGATGGCGCTGCCGGTGATCTGCACGACGGAGACGCCGGGCAGCAGTTTCGGCGGAATGGCCTGCGACACCGCCAGAACCGTGCGCCCCCAGGACACGCCGAGCACGTCATCCGGCCGAAGTCGCTCAGACAGCAGCTTGGCCGCCGCATGGCCCACTCTTTCGTGATCCGGCAGGCGCCCGTCATCACCCGGCACGACAAGGCATTCCGCGATGCCGAACCGCGCCATGATCGCCCGCGCCAAAGTCACGCCGCGCAAATGCGCGGTCGCGACCGAAATGGAAACGGTGCCGTTCTCCCGCGCTTCCTGTAACATGGTGACAACGGAACCGCGCGAAATGCCCAGCGTGCGGGCGATTTCCTCCTGCGTCAGCCCTTCCTCGTAATAAAGCCAGGCTGCCCAGACGATGGCATCGCCGGCGAATTCCGCAGGGGGCGTCAGCGCGTCGCGCCGCATGCGGCCGGGCGCGACCTGCTTCGCCTCGGCCGGTTTGGTTTCTGTCATTCCGACGCCCTCATCCCTTGGCTGTAACTTTGTCAGACTTGATTGACATCTGTCCAGAGCCACCTCTACAGTCGGGACAGGTTACAAGACTGCCTCAGAGCAGCCGCCTCAGAACGTCCATACACAGCAGTCCAGAACACGGCACCGAGAACGATGAAAAGCCTTTGGTCGGATGATGATGCCCGCGCTTGCGTGGCCTATTACGCGCAGCGCGGCGTGGGCGAAGATCTCGCTTTGCGCACCTATAGCTCGCGCCTTTTGGGCAGCGTGCCCTGGCTCGTCATGCATGGCGGCGGCAATACCTCGGTCAAGACGCGCCTGCCCGATCTGTTCGGCGATCTGGTCGATGTTCTCTGCATCAAGGGCAGCGGACGCGATCTGGCGGTGATCGAGCCGGACGGCCATCCCGCCGTCCGCCGCGCACCGCTCGACCGGCTGCGGACGCTGGATCGCATGTCGGACGAGGACATGGTCAATGCCCAGCGGCAGAACCTGCTGGATACCAGCGCGCCGAACCCCTCTGTGGAAACGCTGCTGCATGCCTATCTGCCGCAGAAATTCATCGACCATACGCATTCGGTGGTGTCGACGGCCATCGCCTGCCTGCCGGACGCGGAAGCCGTATGCCAGCGCATCTTCGGCGGCCGCGTCGCCTTCGTGCCCTATATCATGCCGGGCTTTCAGCTCGCGAAGACCGCCGGCGACGTCTTCGACCGCAATCCCGGTGTGCAGGGCCTTCTTCTGGCGAAGCACGGCATCTTCACGATGGGGGAAACCGCTCGCGCCACCTATGAGTTGATGATCGAAATGGTCACGCTGATGGAGCGTTATGTCGCGGAAAACGGACGCGACAATCCGGCCCTGCATGCGGTTGCCCTACCCGCCGATCCGGCACCGGCCTCCGCCATTTTCCCGGTTCTGCGCGGCATTCTGGCGAAATATGCCCCCGATGGGACGCCGGCGCGCTGGTTGCTCAATCATCGCAGCAGCGACCGCATCCTGCGCTTCGTGAACGGTACCGGTTTGGACAGCTACGGCAAGCGTGGCGTAGCGACCCCGGAACAGGTCATCCGCATCAAATCCGGCCCCGCCATTCTGCCGGCCGTCAGCACCGCTACGCTGGCCGACTGGGGCGCTGAAGCCGAGACCGCGATTTCGGATTTCGTGCTCGACTATCAGGCGTATTTTGCGCGCCACAATGCGCGCGTCGGCGGCATCAAGAAGCCGCTGGACCCGCTGCCGCGCGTGCTGGCCATTCCCGGCTTCGGCGTCGTCGGTATCGGCAAGACGGCCGCCGAGGCCAGCGTTTCGGCGGATGTCGCGGAAGCCTGGATCGACGCCGTGCTGGACGCCGAGACCGTCGGCACTTTCGAATCCATCACCGAAGCCGACCATTTCGACATGGAATACTGGTCGCTGGAGCAGGCCAAGCTGGGCCGCGGCGCGGAAAAGCCGCTCGCCCGGCAGATTGTGGCCGTCACCGGTGGTGGGGGCGCCATCGGCCAGGCCGTCGCCCGCGCCTTCGCGGCTGAAGGCGCTGAGGTCGCCGTGCTGGACCGTGACCCGGCGGCGGCCGCAGCCACCGCCAAGCTCATCGGCGGCCGGGCTTTGGCTGTGACCTGCGACGTGACCGATACGGCCGATGTCGCCCGCGCGGTGGACAGCGTGACAGCCCATTTCGGCGGTCTCGATATCCTCGTCTCCAATGCCGGTTCGGCCTCCACCGGCATGATGGCCGATATGCCGGACGCGGTTCTGCGGCAGAGTTTTGAGCTCAACTTCTTCGGCCATCAGAACATGGCGCGTGCCGCCGTTTCCGTGATGCGCGCTCAGGGTTTGGGCGGCGCGCTGCTGTTCAATGTCTCGAAACAGGCGGTCAATCCCGGCGCCAATTTCGGCGCCTATGGCACGGCCAAGGCAGCCCTGCTCGCCCTTGTCCGGCAATATGCGCTGGAACACGGCGCAGAGGGCATTCGCGCCAATGGCGTCAATGCGGACCGTATCCGCTCGGGCCTGCTCAACCCGGAGATGATCGAGGCGCGGGCCGCCGCGCGTGGCGTGACACCGGAAGACTATATGGCGGGCAATATTCTGGGCCAGGAAGTCACGGCCCAGGACGTGGCGCAGGCCTTCGTCGCCTCGGCGCGGCTTGCCAAGACAACCGGCAACATCATCACCGTCGACGGCGGCAATGTCGCGGCAATGCTGCGATGATCTAGCTTTCAGCCGCGCGATGCCAGCATCGCGCGGCCCAAGACGTGCCGACCGATGGATCAAAGAATTCACGGGGAGAGAACAGGAAATATGTCCGACACCACCAAGCCGACCTATGACGTCAGCGTCGTAGGACTGTATTGCATCGATATTCTGGGCCGCCCGGTACGGCGCATCCCGGACGGCGGCACGGCGGATTTCATCGAGGAAATCCGCCTGACTGTCGCCGGCACTGCCGGCGGCACCATCATCGATTGCGCCAAGCTCGGCCTAAAGGCCCTCGCGGTCGGCGCCGTGGGGGAGGATGAAAAGGGCTTCTTCGTCCGCGCGACGCTGGAAGGCTTCGGCATCGATACCAGCGCCATGCAGCGCTACAAGGGCGTGCATACGGCGGCCTCCATCCTGGCCGTGCGGCCGAATGGCGAGCGGCCCTGCCTGCATGTGCGCGGCTCATCCGACGCCCTGCTGATCACGGAAGCGGAATACCCCCGCGTGCTCGACGCGCGCTTCGTCCATATGGGCGGCAACGGCCTTCTGGGCAAAATGGACGGCGAGCCGACCCGCGCGCTGCTGGCCGCCGCCAAGGCGGCCGGCCGCACCACGACCTTCGACCTCATTTTCGCGGAAGCGCCGCTGATGGCGAAGATCAAGCCGGCGATGGCCTATGTCGATTATTTCGTGCCGAGCATCGAGGAAGCCTCGGCGCTGTGCGGGCATGAGACACCGGAAGATTGCGCGAAATATTTCCATGACCTCGGCGTCGGCACCTGCGTGCTGACGATGGGTGGCGACGGCGCCTTCATCTCGACCGGCGATACCACCTTCCGGCTGCCCGCCCATGACATCAAGGTCGTCGACACCACCGGCTGCGGCGATGCCTTCACCGGCGGGCTGATCACGGCGCTGCACCATGACTGGGATATCGAAAAGGCAGCGCGCTTCGCCGGTGCCTGTGGCGCCCTCGTCGCGGGCGGCCTGGGTTCGGACGCCGGCATCGTCGATTTCGATCAGACGGTCGTCGCCATGAACAGCCTGCCCATCAAACGATGACGCGGCCCAGCCTTCTGGTCTCCGATGTCGACGGCACCATCGTCCGGCATGACCGCACGCTTGCCCCCAGCACCATCCTGGCCGCCGCACGGCTGCGTCAGGCCGGCATCCGGCTGGCGCTGATCAGCAGCCGGCCGCCGGGCGGCCTTGCGGTGCTGCGTACGCCGCTCGGCCTCGATACGCCCTGCGCCGGCTTCAACGGCGCGCTGGTGCAGGACGCCGCAGGCCGCACCGTCGCCGAACATACCATCCCCGAAGACGCCTGCCGCGAAGCGGTGGCGCGGCTGGAGCGCGACGGGCTGGATGTCTGGGTCTTCGCCGGTGGCGAATGGCTGCTGAAGAACGAAAACGCCGCCTATATCGCCCGCGAACAGCTTTCCATCAGCATGGGCTGGCGCGTGGTTTCCGATTTCGCGCCCTATCTGGGCGCCGTTCACAAGGTCATGGGATCGAGCAACGATTTTGCCCGCTGTGCGGTCGCGGCCACCGGCCTGTCGGCAGCACTCGGCGAGGCCGCCGCCGTGCTGCGCAGCCAGGATTATTATGTCGATGTGACCAATGCGCGGGCCAATAAGGGCGAAGCGGCACGCCTTATCGCGAAACTCCTGGGCGTCGATCCGGCGGAGATGGCCGCCATCGGCGATATGCCCAATGACCTGCCGATGTTCGCGGCCAGTGGCCTTGCTATCGCCATGGGCAATGCCTCGGACGGCGTAAAGGCCAGCGCCCATATCACCGTCGCCGATAATGACAGCGACGGCTGGGCCGAAGCCGCCGACCGCATCATCCACCTGGGATAATGCGGTCGGGCGTCATCAAACCGTGATGGCGCCGTCCGACAGCGTGGACACCTTGGATTTCAGCGTCGCGATCAGCTGGCTCGCATCCCCCTTGGTGACCAGAGAGGCGAAATCAGAGCGCTGCACGGCAACACGGCTGATCGTGCCGTCCAGCAGCACATCGACCACTTTCCATCCCGCGCTTTCATTGCGCAGCACGTAATCGATGCGCAGCGGATCGCGTGACGGTTTCGTGATGGTTGTGGAAACGATCTGCTGCGCGCCGACGGCGCGGGTCGTCGGCGATACCGCGATGACCCGGCCCTTATAGGCATGGAAATTCGAGACGTAGTTCGCGATCGTGAAGGCCCGAAATACGGTCAGCAAAGACTGCTGCTGCGCGGGCGGCACGGAGGACCAATAGGCGCCGACCGAAACGCGGAGAATACCCTCAAGATCGAAGGCTTGGTCAACCGCCGGTGCCAGCGTCTGGTAACGCTGCTGGAAGGGCGTGTGGCGGCCTTCCTTCATGATTTGCAGCAAGGGTACATAAAACTGCGTGATCGTGGCCGTCGGCCCTGCGGCGGACTGGGCGCGCACACCGCCAGCCGCCATCGCCAAAGGCACCGTCATCGCCAGCAGCTTACGTCTTGACACCGTCATGCGAAGCTCTCCTTGGGCATTGCTAAAAATTGCATCATCTTTAGATCGCGCGGACGGTCGTTTTACAACCATCCTCTCCCAGAACGAACAGGGCCAGTATTTTGGACGTGGCGACAACGGGACTGATGGAAACAGAACTCACTCTGCACATTGTGGCAAGCACCCTGCTGGCCGCCGCGCTCGTCGTCGGGCGATTGCGGCCGGCCTGGCCGGTCTGGTTCAAGCTGCTGTGGCGCTATCTTGTCTTTGCCGTGCTGACGATCGTCGTCCAGCGCCTCATGGTATCGCCGCTTCATCCCCACTATAGCCCGATCTATTCCGGCCGCAGCTTCTGGGATCACGTGATCGAAGCCGGCTGGTGGGTTCTGGTCGCCGGTGTTGCCATCAGCGTCGTCCGCATCGTCGTCGTGCTGGAACACCGGCCGCGCGAAACGCAGATGGTGTCAGACCTGATTGCCGGCGCAATCGGTGTCGCGACACTGCTCGCCATCGTGAATTTCGTATTCGGCGTGCCGATCGCGGGGCTGGTCGCCACATCCGGCGTCATCGCCATCGTGCTCGGCCTCGCCTCCCAGAACACGCTGGCCGATGTCTTTTCCGGCATCGCGGTCGGATTGGAGCGGCCCTATAAGCCCGGCGACCTTCTATGGATCGAGGGCGGGATCGAAGGTCATGTGACGCAGGTCAATTGGCGGTCCACGCAGATCGCGACCGGCCACGGTAATATCGCCATCGTGCCCAATAGCGTCATCGCCAAGGCGCGCCTGGTCAATCGCAGTCTGCCCGTCATGACCCGGGGCGATACGCTGGAGATCAAGCTCGACCCGGGCATTCCGCCCGAACAGGCGCTGACGACCCTGGAAGCGGCAATCCAGTCTGCCGTTCTGCCTCTGTCCATCCCGGCGCCGTCTGTCATCTGCACGGGCCTGCATCCCCATGGCGTGAGCTATTCCATCAGTTATTCGGTCTCGTCGAGCGCGCTGCTGGGCGCCGCCCGCAGCGAGATTTGGACCCAGATCCATAGGCACCTGCGTCATGCCCATATCGCTTTCGCAGCGGCCGAGGGCACGGAAAGGCCGGTGTCTGCCGGCACGCCGAGTCCGGCCGAGCTTCTGGAACAATCCGATCTCTTCGGCATCCTGCCGGAAAAAGACCGCAGCGAGCTGGCCGAACATTTCAAGGAACAGGTGCTTCAACCCGGCGACCGCCTGATGGAGGAAGGCGGCAAGCCGCAATATCTTTTCCTGATCGCGAGCGGCGTCGTGGAAGTGACCCGCAACACGGCCACAGGTCCGCATCTGCTGCGCCGCATGAGCCCCGGCGAGAGCCTGGGTGCGATCGGCCTCATCACGGATACGCCCCATGGCGCGACCGCCACGGCCATCACGCCCGTGCGTGTATTCCGGATGAACAAGACCGCTATCGCGGCCGCCATCGCGACCTCGCCGGAACTGGCGGCCGGGCTGGAAGACCTGGCCCATCGCAGCCAGGCCGTGATCGCCCGCGACATGGCGGCCGAGGAGCCGCAAGACCGGCAGCCGCCGGATGAGCTGCGCATCAAGCTGCGAAAGTTTCTGCGCCTGCTGTCGGGCTGATCGCGACCCATGGCCTATGGCGATCATTGCGCTTACCGTCCGCATATCTGACCTGAACCGAGGCAATTCATGATTGATCTTCTGTGGCGCGGCCTTCTGATCGGCATCGGGGCCACGATCCTGATGGATATCTGGGCTTTTATCCTTGCGGCCTTCCCTGGCCAGTCACGCCCCAATTGGAGGCCGGTCGGCCGCTGGGTCGGGCATCTGGGAAACGGCCGCGTCTTTCATGACGATATCGCCGCCGCCGCGCCCTTCGCGCTCGAAAATTCCATGGGCTGGGTTTTTCACTATGTGGTCGGCGCGCTCTACGGCGCCATTCTTGTGGCGCTCACCGGTCCCGGCTGGCTCGTGCATCCGACCTTCTGGCCGGCCTGGATCTGGGGCATCGTCACCATCGCCGGCGGCTGGTTCCTGCTGGTGCCGGGTCTTGGCCTCGGCTGGGCGGCATCGCGCACGCCCAACCCCAATCGCGTCCGCATCATGGGGCTGATCGCGCACACGGTTTTTGGCTTTGGCCTTTATGCGACAGCGCTGCTAATACGCTGACGGGCAATATCGCAAACAGATTGCGGTCCTGCCCTTGGCCTCGAGAGAACGGGAGCAAGACCGTTGATTTTGCAATTTCCACGGCAGGCAACGCGAGCGCTGCTGATCATCATGATACCCGCATCGCTGGCGGCCTGCACCGATGAGCATGTCACGACCTATCGGCATGACCACAAGGCTTTTCTCAAAGAGCTGATTTACTGCGAAAACCACTATAACGCGGCGAGGGATTCGGATGCCTGTCGCGCGGCCTTCAAGGTCAATGGCGAGCTTTTCCCCGGATGATATCAGACTTCGACGTGACGCTCGGCAGTTTGTCAGATCTGCTATCGGCCCATTACGGCTACGGCTATCACCACGGCTGGACGGACTGGCTGGGCCACACCATCGCTTCCGGCATCATCCATGCGCTGATCTACAGCTTTATCTTCCGGCTGATGCACCATCTGACGCTTGGCCAGGCAGGACTGCTTGTTCTGGCCGTGCTGGTCGTGATGTTTCTGCTGGCCCACGCAGGTGACCGCCGCCGCTGGTAACCACCCTGACAACATCAGCCACGCTCAGGCGCAGAGATCATTTACTTGATTGATCAAAACATCAAGTGAGAACGGCTTTCCCAGAATGCGCGTGCCGTCGCCGAAAGTTTCGCCGATGACGGCGCTGTCCGCGTAGCCGGTCACGAACAGCACTTTCAGGTCGGGCAGGAAGGTCCGGGCGGCTTCAGCCACCTGGCGTCCGTTCATATCGCCGGGAAGCCCGACGTCGGTGATCATCAGCCGGACTTCCGGATGTGCGCGCAAAGTTTCGATGGCGTGATCACTGTCCCAGGATTCCAGACAGACATAGCCAAAATCTGACAGCACTTCGACGACCAGCATGCGGATCGCCTCCTCGTCATCGACCACCAGGATCGTCGATCCCCGGCGGCTTTCGTAGGACGCCTCAAATTCCGGCTCCGGCAGCGTCTCATCGGGCGCCTCGCCGCTGTGGCGCGGCAGATACAGCGTGACGGTCGCGCCCTGGCCCGGCTCGGAGGCGATGCGGGCCCGGCCGCCGGACTGCTCCGCGAAACCATGGATCATCGACAGGCCTAGCCCCGTACCCTGCCCGATTGGCTTGGTCGTGAAAAAGGGATCGAAGGCGCGCGCGATCACCTCGGGCGCCATGCCCGTCCCGGTGTCGGTCACGCTGACCGCAATATAGTCGCCGTCCGCCAGACGCAGATCCCGCGCCGCTCGATCCGCGATCCTTTGATTGATGGTACGGATGACAATCGATCCGCCGGACGGCATTGCGTCGCGGGCATTGAGGCAAAGGTTGAGGATGGCGCTTTCCAGCTGATTGGAATCGCAGCGCACGGCCCAGAGATTGGGCGTCAGATCGGTGGAAAGCGTCACCCGGCTGCCCACGGTCTGCTGAACAAGCTCACCCATATTAAGAATGAGGTCATTGATCGCCGTCACCTTGGCATCAAGCGTCTGGCGCCGCGCGAAGGCCAGAAGCCGGTGGGTCAACCCCGCCGCCCGCCCTGCCGCCCCTTGGGCCGCCGCGATATAGCGCGACAGCCCGTCATAGCGGCCGGCGGCGATTCGCGATTCGATCAGGGTCAGGCTGCCGATGATGCCGGTCAGGACATTATTGAAATCATGCGCCAGGCCGCCTGTGAGCTGGCCGACCGCCTCCATTTTTTGAGCCTGGAAGAGCTGCTGGCGCGATGCCTCCAACTGCAATTGCGCCTCGCGCCGCTCGGTCAGATCGCGGGTGATCTTGGCGAAGCCGACAAGAACCCCGCTATCCTGAATCGGGTCCAGCAGGACGTTGGCCCAGAAGCGGCTGCCGTCACGGCGCACACGCCAGCCCTCTGTCGCATAGCGGCCGTCCGTCCGTGCCGCGAGCAGCGCCAGGGCTGGCAGGCCGAGTTGTCTGTCTTCGTCGGTATAGAAATCCGAAAAATGGCAGCCGACGATATCGGCCGATCGATAGAGGGTGATGCGTTCGGCCCCGGCATTCCAATTCGTGACATAGCCGGCGGGGTCCAGCATGCAGATGGCGTAGTCCGTCACGCTCTCGATCAGCAGGCGAAAGCGGCGCTCACTTTCCAGAGCCGCGACCTGGGCCGCGTGCTGCTCTGTCATGTCGCGGGTGATCTTGGCGAAGCCGACGACCTCGCCGTCCTTGTAGATCGCTGCGAGTACCACCACGGCCCAGAAGCGGCTACCATCACGACGCAGCCGCCAGCCTTCCGCCGCCAGACGCCCGCTTTCGGTGGCAGTCTTCAGAGCGCGCGCCGGAATGCCCGCAATCCGATCTTCATCGGTATAGAAAAGGGAAAAATGCGCGCCAAGGATTTCGGCCTCGCTATAGCCTTTGATCCGCTCCGCCCCGGTATTCCAGCTGATGACCTCGCCGGTGGGGCTCAGCATATAGATTGCGTAGTCGACGACCTCCTGGATCAGAAGTTCGTGCAGATTGGGAATTTCGACAGGAGATTCACGCGCCATGCGCGGCGACCGTCAGATCGGCGAGACCGGGTGGGGGGGCCGCGGTCTGGCGGGACCAATCTCCGCTCACTCGACTATCCACCGTTAAAACCATACCCGTCAGCGTTCATCACATAGGTCCATAGAGCGCAGCTAACGCACGAGAATTCAAGGGTCTACCTAATATCTCCGCTGCCCTCTTGGCTTACGGGCCTGCGCACGTGACGGGTGTCTGAGTGAAATGAGTTATCCGGCCGATGCAGCACAGCCATCACTTGCTTTGGTGATGTCTGGCTTTGGGCGATAGCGCGCCCGCCCGTCGCCCAAACCCATCAATGCGTTCGGACTAGTTTTAAGGTGTCGATTCTATTCGGATGGTGGGGAGGGATTCACCGAAAGGCCGTTCGCAAACCGTATGACGCAAACCAGGATTTGCAGCCAAACCTAACCATAAGAGGTAGAATTTATTTAATCCATATGAGCAGGCCATCATCGCGACGCGATTGCGACTCGCTTTCGACCGGCCGGCAGCGTGTATTATTATACCTCTAAACGGGTACCACTGAAACGATTTCGGAACAGTTTTTTCGTATCAGACAAAGGAGCAATTCACACACCTCAACCGGCCAAAATTCCCACGCGCACCATCCTTCCGTTGCCTTGTTATAAATCGCAATAAAATACCAACTCTTAAAAAATGTTGTTTATTTATCTATAGATTTTTGTTTTTAATTTCATGAAAATCGAATATGCCGGCCGAGTTTTCGAGCAAAATCGGCTTTGATTCTCGATGCGCACAAACAAGAACTAAGTCCTTAGACCTAGACTTCTTTATCTAGACTGCTCATTTCAATAAAACTGGCCCCTCTGGCCCATAACGTAATTGTGTACGTCTCAGTCTTTTGCTCTGTCTTTTGTATAAATTCCAAGCGTTTCCGAGCTTTTCAAGACAATTTTGAGGGGTCTAAAAATTTATGGGCACGAATATGTGCCCCAAATGGGGCTGCATCCATCGAAACCGTTCGTGCGAAATGCTGTGCATACGAAGTGGCGATTATCCCCACGACACATCATTCACCGAATTACGCACGCCGATTTGAGAAACATCATGACCTTTATAAATGACCTTAGCGCTTCTGAAGTAACCCGGACCTTTCATGGTTCGTCAGCAGAATTGGCGACGCATGCAGCGCCGCATCATCCTTGCGTTGCCGTGATCGACGGGCAGCGTCTGTCCCGCGAATGCCTGGTTCAAGTTCTTGGCGCTTCCGCCAAAGACAAATGGGACGTCCAGTCTTTCGCGACGGTTACCGAAGCGATCGAAGCGAATGACGATCAGCCGCTTGTTGCTATGATCTACATCCATCAGGATCTCGATGCCGAAATTGCAGCCGCGCTCGAAGCGGTCAGCGGCCATGATGTCCGCCTGCTGGTCGTTACCGATCAATCGAAAGCGAAACTATCCGCCGTGGCGCGGCAGGCCATTCAGTCGGGTGTCCGCGGATTGCTGTCGACCGCTGATTCCGGTTTCAAGATTCTCTATTCCGCGATCGACTTCATCCTGAACGGCGGCACGTTCATCCCGCCCGAGCTTCTGCTGGAGACCCATGCCGTCGAAAAGCAGAAGAGCGGCCTGGATGTGCTGACGGAACGGCAGGCGCAGGTCTTCGCCAAGCTGAAGGAAGGCAAGCCCAATAAAATTATCGCCTTCGAACTCGGCATGAGCGAAAGCACCACCAAGGTCCATGTGCGCAACATCATGAGCAAGTTCGGCGTCACCAACCGCACGCAGGCGGCCTTCGTCGGCAGCGCCTGGGCCTAACCGCGACCGGCCAGGGCAGCGGGCCCCATCAGGCACAGCATCTGATGGGCCGCAGCGGCCTTGTGCGAGCGCCTATGGATGACTGACTGACTGGCTGATTGCTGACGCACAGGATCACACCTGACATGCGTGTCATGGGGCAAAGCAGGCGCTGAGAGCGCCGCGGCATCCTGACATTGAATGAGGAGAATGGTGGAGGGGGTTGGATTTGAACCAACGTAGGCGTGCGCCAACGGATTTACAGTCCGTCCCCTTTAGCCACTCGGGCACCCCTCCAGCGTGGGACGTGCAAATCCCTCATTTGCTCGTTCTTGTCAACGAAGGCTATGGGTGCGGCGGCCGATAATCTGACATGCGGCCGCGATAGCCCATCACCCCGTCCATGCAAGGAAGCTCCTCATGAAACCGCCCCGTTCAGACCGTTCTCGCGGCCAGCCGGCCGGCGGCAAAGCATATTCCAAGCCCCATCAAGGCTCTTCTTCAAGTGCAGGGCGTGGTGGCGACAGCCGCCCGGGCAAGCCGCAGGGCGGTTCAAGCTATGCATCCGGCGCAAGCAATCCGCGCAATCGTGACGTGTCTCGCGAGGACGCGCCGCGTTCGCCGGCGCCGCGTCAGGCCGGACCGCGCTCGGCGGCCCCCGGCGGCCCCAAGCCAGGCCTGCGTAATGTTCATGGACCGCGCCCGGCGACGCCAAGGCCTGCCGCACCCCGCCCCGAACGTGGCGCCAAGCCCGGCATCCGCGCCGAACGGCCGGAACGCGCAGAGCGCCCGGAACGCATGGAGCGCGCAGAACGGCCGCAGCGTGACGAACGCCCGGATCGCCGCGCGCCGCAGACCGACCGGCCGCGCTCCTATGACAGTGACCGCCCGCAGCGCACCGAAAGGCCCGAGCGCACGCCGCTGGCCGCCCCTGCCCGCGTGCAGGACCGGGCGCGTGAGGGGCTCGACCGTGACCGGGAGCGCGAGCAGAGCTTCGCGCCGCGCACGGCGCGTCCGAATGCGGCCGACACGCCGCGCGGCACCGTCTGGATCTACGGCACCCATGCCGTGCAGGCGGCGCTCGCTAATCCGGCCCGCCGCCTGCGCCGGCTGCTGGCGACGGAGGACGGTGCCGCCAATCTCAGCACCCGCCTGCCGCAACCCTGGGCCATCCAGCCAGAAACCGTCGATCGCGCCCGTCTGGATCAGATGCTGGGCCGCGACTCGGTGCATCAGGGCCTTGCCGTTCTGGCCGACCTGCTGCCGCAGCTGACGATCGGGGAAGTGCTGGAACGTCCCGGCCCGGTTCTGGTGCTGGATCAGGTCACCGACCCGCGCAATGTCGGCGCCATCCTGCGCTCGGCCGCCGCTTTCGGCGTTGCCGGGGTTATTTTGCAGGAGCGTCATGCGCCGGAAGAAACCGGCTCTCTGGCCAAGGCGGCCTCAGGGGCGCTGGAAACGGTACCGCTGCTGCGCGCCGTCAATCTGGCCCGCACGCTCGTCATGCTGAAGGCCGCCGATTGCTGGGTGGTGGGGCTGGACGCGGAAGCGACCCAGGCTTTGCACGGACCCTCCTTTGCCGGTCGCCGTGTGGCTCTGGTGCTGGGCGGCGAAGGCGAAGGCCTGCGCCGGCTGACGCGCGAATCCTGCGACGAACTCGCCAAGCTGCCGATGCCGGGTGAGATGGAGAGCCTGAACGTCTCGGCCGCCGCCGCCGTTTCGCTCTACGAAATCGGCCGCAAGGGCTGAGGCAAGCCGCGCCTCAGAAAAATTGTCACCCGCGGCTTCATGCCGCGGGTCTACCTCTTGCGGCGCCCAAACGCCGTCTCGCCAGGATAGCGGGTAGGCCCCCGGACCAAGTCCGGGGGTGACATCTTATGGTTCGGCAAGCCGCTGTGTCACAGCGCCGTATAGCCGCCGTCGACGAAGATATCCTGCCCGGTGACCATGTCCGACGCCTGGGAGCACAGGAACAGGATCACGTCGCAGACCTCCACCGTCTGCGCGACGCGCCCGGCCGGGATTTTGGCGACCATGGGGCCAAGCTTCGCCGGGTCACCCCAGACCTGCTGGCCCATCGGCGTCATCGTCACCGTCGGGCAGACGGTATTGCACTGGATATTGTAGGCCGCCCACTCCGCCGTCATGACCTTGGTAAGGCCATTCAGGCCGTTCTTCGACGCCGCATAGGCGCCGTGTTCGGTCAGGGCGACCGCGCTGGTCTGGCTGCTGACATTGACAATTTTGCCCGCTTTTTGCGCCATCATCGCCGGAACCAAAGTCCGGGCGATGAGCCATGGCGCCCGCAGATTGACCGCCTGAATCAAGTCCCACTCTTCGATCGTCTGGTCGACCAGCAGCTTGGGGAAGCTGACGCCCGCATTATTGACCAGGATGTCGATCTTGCCCCAGGCCGCCAGCGCTTCCCGCGCCGCGCGTTCCGGCGCGTCAGCCTGGCCCAGATCGGCGCTGATCGTCAGACAGCGCCGGCCATTGCCCTCGACGACCGATTTGACCTCGGCGAGACCCGCCGCATCGCGGGCGACAGCGACAATATCCGCCCCCGCCTCGCTCATCACCCGGCAAAGCTCGGTACCGATGCCCTTGGAGGCACCGGTCACCAAAGCCTTTTTGCCCGTCAGCGAAAACCTCTCGGCTAGGCTCATGGGTTTGTCCTCAGAAGACGATCTGCGTCTTCACGACCTCAGGCGAGCCCTGGGCCGCGAATTCGAAGGCCGCGACCGATTCCGCGAAGGGGAAGGTGCGCGAGATCAGCGGCTTGAGGTCGATCTTGCCGGAGCCGAGCAGATCGATCGTGCGCGGATAGACATTGGCATAGCGGAAGATCGTCTCGATGCGCGCTTCCTTGATCTGCGCACCGACGACATCGAGCGCGACTTCGGCCGGCGGCATGCCGACGAGGACAACGCAACCGCCCGGGCAGACGAGATCAAAAATGCCCTTGAAGGCATGCGGACTGCCGGAGGCCTCGAACACCACATCCGCACCCCAGCCGTCGGTCAGTTCGCGCACACGGTCCGCCGCCTTCACCTCTGACACATTCACCGGCACGATGCCGGCATAGCCGCCAGCAATGGCGAGCTTTTCCTTCTGCACATCGGTCATGATGACGCGGGAAACGCCGGCCGCGAGTGCCGCCAGCGCCACCATCATGCCGATCGTGCCGGCACCCAGCACCACGGCCGTCTGGCCGGGCAGGATATGGGCCTTGTTGACGGCTTGCATGCCGACGGCTAGCGGCTCGACGAAGGCGCCTTCCTGGTAGCTGACACCATCGGGCAGCTTGAACGTAAGATTGGCGGGATGGACGATTTCCGGCACCAGACAGCCATGCACCGGCGGCGTCGCCCAGAAGCGCACGGCAGGGTCGAGATTATAGAGGCCGAGCTGCGAGGCGCGCGACGTCCAGTCCGGAATGCCCGGTTCCATCGCCACGCGATCACCGACCTTGAGATTGGTGACACCTTCGCCCACCGCCACGATCTGGCCGGCACCTTCATGGCCCAGGATCATCGGCTCTTTGACCCAGAAGGGGCCGATATGGCCGTGAAGGTAGAAGTGCAGGTCGCTGCCGCAGATGCCGACCGCCTTCATGGCGATCTTGACCTCTCCGGGGCCTGTTTCCGTCGGTACATCGATCTCGCGCAACTGAAGGCGGCGGATCTCTTCCATGACCAAGGCTTGCATCGTCGTTTCTCCCAAAGAGGCCTTGCGGTCCAGGCAGCCTTTGCCGGCCGCTTCATTCCCTCTCGACTATGACTCTCAGCACGGTTTCGCGCAAAAAAGAACCCGGCTGAGACGCAAGTCTCAACCGGGTGCGATATTAATCTCAAACGGGCGGCTTATGCCGCCCTGCGCGTGGCAATCAGCCCGCCGTTTTGTCCGGCGTGATCGCCACGAAGATCGGCTGGCCCTGACGCAGAATGCGAAGGGCGACTGCGCCACCGCCGCTCTGCAGTGCCGCGTGAATGGCACTCGCCGCCTGATTGGGAGAACCGATGGCCGCGCTGTTCACGCCCAGCACGACGTCGCCCTGCTGAATTCCCGCCTGGTCGGCCGGAGAATTCGGACGCACCTGGGCCACGACCGCGCCATCCGTACCGTCCGGCACGCCCAGCTGGCCGCGCAGATCCGGCGTCAGTGGCGCCAGCGCCAGACCGACCCCACCTTGGCTGGATGCCGGCGAACCGGACTTATTGGCCGCGACCTTGCTTTTCAGCTGCGCGATCTCGACAGAAACGTCCTGCGTCTTGCCGTTGCGGACGATGCTCAAGTTTGCGTTCTGGCCGGGATTAATGCCCGCGATATTGATGGCGAGATCCCGTGGCGTATGGATGACGGTGCCGTTGACCTTCTGGATCACGTCGCCGGGCTGAAGACCCGCCTTCGCCGCCGGGCTGCTCGGTTCGATCTGCGCGATCAGCGCGCCGTTCAGCGCGCCCTGGCTGTCACCGGGCAGGTGCAGCGCCTGCGCCATGCCGGCATCGATCGACTGGGCTTCGACGCCCAGGAAACCACGCGTGACATGGCCGTCCTTTATGATCTGCGCGACGATCGCCTTGATCGTATCGGCCGGAATGGCGAAGCCGATGCCGATGCTGCCACCCGAGGGCGACAGGATGGCGGTGTTCATGCCGATGACCTCACCCGCCTGATCGAACAGCGGACCACCGGAATTGCCCTTGTTGATGGGGGCGTCGATCTGCAGGAAGCTGTCATAGGGGCCGTCGCCGATGTCACGGCCTTCGGCCGAGACGATACCGGCCGTCACCGTACCGCCCAGGCCGAAGGGATTGCCCATGGCGATAACCCACTGGCCGGTCTGCACCTTCGCCGAACTGCCAAGGTCCAGATAGGGCAGCGGATGCTTCGCATCGACCTTCAGCACGGCGATATCGGTGCTGGGGTCACGGCCGATCAGCTTCGCCGGCAGGCGCGTGCCGTCCGAGAGGGTGACGGTGATGGTCTTGGCACCCTGGACCACGTGATTATTGGTCACGATGGTGCCGTTGCCGTTGATGATAAAGCCGGACCCGGCCGCTTCCACCGCCTGCGGATGCGGCTGCGCGCCGCCCATGCCCGGCGCGCCCGGCATCATGTTGAAGGGGAAAGGCAGCGGGAAAGGAAGACCGTTCTGCGCCTGCGGCCCCTGATCGCCACCCGATCCGTTATCGCCCTGGTCTCCGCCCTGATCCCCGCCGCCCTGGTTGCCGCCGATGCTGTCATCCGCCATGGCGTTCGGATTGAGGTCGGACAAAATCGTCACCACCGCCGGCTTTACGCGGGACGCGAGCTCGGTGAAATCAGGCAGCACCTGGGCGGATGCGCCCGGCGGCAGGTGGCTGACATCGACGGCGCCCGACGGCGCGGCATCCGCGAAGCTGGGCGAGGATAGGGCATATCCACCCAGCGCGCTGCCCGTGAGCAGGGCGACAGCCAAAGCAGACCTTAGGGGGAGGCGTCGGGTCATGATGCGTAACTCCTATGCTCAAACAGCGGATGCGACACCGATATCGGCGCCAGGACAACATCCCGTTGCCAGTTACATAGGACGGCCAACCGTTCCGTCTGCATTCGAGATCGTGAACAGAGCGTCACATGGAGGAATCGTCACCGCCCTGTTCGGATCCGTTATGAATGCTAGGGCTTGACAGAAGCGGCCGTAAAATGTGTCTAGCGTCAATTACCGAGCCTGCAGGGGCGTAGCTCAATTGGCTAGAGCGCCGGTCTCCAAAACCGGAGGTTGAGAGTTCGAGACCCTCCGCCCCTGCCATTCGGTAAATTTTTTGCACCGGCCGGGACCTTGAACCATCCGGCCGGCGCTGCTGTTTCAAGATAGTTCAAGATAGGTGTGCGCGTTGAAGACGATTTCCGGGCAGGCGTGGTGAGCGTGAGTTTCGATCCCGCTGGATTTCTCCGCGATGTGCGGAGTGAAGTCTCCAAGGTTACCTGGCCTTCCCGCAAGGAAACCCTGATCACCACCGCAATGGTGATCGGCATGGCCGTAATCGCGTCTTTCTTCTTCTTCGCCGCCGATCAGCTCATCGGACTTGGTGTGCGCACCTTGTTCAGCAGCGGTAGCTGAGGAAAGCTGGTTATGGCCAAGCGTTGGTACGTCGTTCACGTCTATTCCGGCTTCGAGAAGAAGATCGCGCAGCAGATCCGCGAGCAGGCGGGCCAGAAAGGTCTCGCTGACCATTTCGATGAGATCCTGGTTCCGTCCGAGGAAGTGACGGAAGTCCGTCGCGGCCAGAAGATCAACACCGAACGCAAGTTCTTCCCCGGCTATGTCCTGGTGAAGATGGAGCTGACGGACGAGGCCTGGCATCTGGTTAAGGACACGCCGAAGGTGACCGGCTTCCTGGGCAATCGCAATAAGCCGAGCCCGATCACCGAAGCCGAAGCCGATCGCATCATGAAGCAGAGCCAGGAAGGCGTGGAACGTCCGCGTCCGTCCGTGGTCTACGAAGTGGGCGAGCAGGTTCGCGTCTCCGACGGTCCTTTCACCAGCTTCAACGGCACCGTGGAAGAAGTCGACGAGGAGAAGGGCCGCGTGAAGGTCAGCGTCTCCATCTTCGGCCGCTCCACCCCGGTCGACCTCGAATACAATCAGGTGGAAAAAGTCTGATTCTGGTGGAGCGGCCTCGATGCCGCTCCACCGCTTGGCTCAATTAGAGCCGGCCAGATAGGCTTTCAGCCCTTCGGCCAGATGATCGAACAGCAGGCGCAAACGGCGCAGCCCGCGCCGATCCTCATGCATCGCCATCCACACCGGTAATTGCACGATCGTCACCTCCGGTAGCACCGGCAGAAGAGACGGATCGGCATTGGCCACGCCCTGCTGGCAGGCCCCGATGCCCATGCCTGCGCGCAAAGCCGCCAGCAAAGCGACGTCGCTCATCGAGGCAAAACCGAAGCGGAGCGTGAGACCGGCGAAGGCCGGCACCCGCCTGGCGTAGTCGTCCCGCCCAATCAGCGCATGGCTTTGCAACGCGCCCAGCGACTTGGGGAGGCCATGACGCACGGCATAGTCCCGATGCGCGAAGAGGCGCACCGGCGATTCCCCGATCTTCCGCACAAGCAAAGCCTCCTGCGCCGGCGCCACATTGCGCACGGCGAGATCGGCGTCGCCCCGCAGCAGGTCTAGATTGCGGTCGCTCATCACCAGATCGATATCGATCTTCGGATGCCGTACACGGAATGCGGCCAGAAGCGGCGGCAGCACGGCGACGCCCATGAATTCGCTGGTCGTCAGCCGGATCAGGCCCTCCATGCTCTCGGCCTCGCCCGAGGCAATGCGCGTCAGAAGATCCGCCGCCGCCGCCATGGTCTCCGCCTGATCGCGCAGAGACAGCGCCGCTTCGGTCGGCCGCAACCCGTCATTGGAGCGGGTGAACAGCACAGCCCCCAGCGATGTCTCCAACAGGGAAATATGCCGGCCGAGCGTCGGCTGGGTCAGCGCCAGTTGCTTAGCTGCCTGGGACAGGCTGCCGGTCCGCAAGACAGCGAGGAAGGAGCGCCACAGGGTCCAGTCGGGATCGGCCATAGATTTTTGTATAGCGACCGCAGGATTTTCACCAATTTTCGTTCAGGCCTGCCGCGCTCATTCTTTGCCCATAAGCAAAGCGGGAGACGGATGATGGCGGCAGGAACAGGCAAGATCGCCTTGGTGACGGGCGCGACGGGTGGCGTCGGCGGTGCGGTCGCTGAAGCGCTATTGCGCCATGGCTGGCGCGTGCGGGCGCTGACCCGCCGGGCGGTGCCGCATCGTCCAGGGATCGAATGGATCAAGGGCGACGCGATGAACCCTGCGGACATGCTGCGGGCAGCGGAGGGCGTAGATGTTCTGTTCCACGGCGCCAATCCGCCCGGCTATCGCAACTGGCGCGGCCTCGCGATCCCCATGCTCCATCATGCCATGGCGGCCGCCAAGACCAGTGGCGCAAGGCTTATCTATCCCGGCTCCGTCTATCCTTACGGGCCGGACGCCTGGCCCGTTCTCGGCGAGCAATCGCCGCAGCACCCGACAACCCGCAAAGGCCGCATCAGGATGGAGATGGAGTGGATGCTGGCCGCCGAAGCCAAGCAGGGTCTGCGCTATCTGACGCTGCGCGCCGGGGATTATTTCGGCCCCCACGCGCCCAGTTCCTGGGTCAGCATGATCATGCTGCAAGGCGGCAAGCGGCTCAGCCGCATTCAGACGCCGGAGCGGCAGGGCGTCCGTCGCGCCTGGGCCTATCTGCCCGATATCGGCGAGACCATCGCGCGCCTCGCGGCGATGGAGGCTGGCCTGCCGCCCGCCGAGACGCTGCATTTCGGCGGCCATGCCTTGGCGGACCGCCAGATGGCCGAAGCGGTCAGCCGCGCCTATGGGGGCAATCTGCCCGTCCGCCGCTTTCCCTGGGCGCTGGTCTATGCCGCCGCGCCCTTCAACACGACGATGCGGGAAGTGCTGGAAATGCGTTACCTGTGGCGGGAGACGATCACGCTCGACAATCGCCGTCTGCTGGCCGTTCTGGGCGAGGAGCCGCATACCCCGCTCGATGAGGCGGTCGCTGCCGCCGTCGCGGGTCTGCGCGCTTCAAAAGAAAGATGACAGCGGCCGGTCCCCGTGCTTCCTCCGGACCATGACGGACCCACTTGTCCACCCCTGCCCGGTTTTCGACGATGCCTTTCAGGCGCGCCTGCTGGACCTGTTCCGCTGGCGGCGGGACGTGCGGCATTTCCGCACCGATCTGGTTGACCCAGCCTTGGTCGACCGGCTGCTGGAAAGCGCCTGTCTTGCGCCGTCCGTGGGCCTCAGCCAGCCCTGGCGATTCGTGACCGTGGATGACACGGAGCGCCGGGCCGCGATGCGGGAGAATTTCGCCCGTGCCAATGCCGCTGCTCTGGCCGACCAGTCCGACGATCACGCTGGCCATTACGCAAGGCTGAAACTGGCCGGACTGGATCAGGCGCCTTGTCATTTCGCGGTCTTCGCCGAACCCGACCCGGAACAGGGCCATGGCCTCGGCCGCCGCACCATGCCGGAGACAACCGCCTATTCCGCCGTCATGGCGGTCTATACGATCTGGCTCGCCGCGCGGGCCGAAGGGCTTGGCCTCGGCTGGGTATCCATCCTCGATCCCGCCGATATCGCGGCCGTGCTGGACGTGCCGCTGCGCTGGACCTTCATCGGTTATTTCTGCCTCGGCTATCCCAGCGAGGAGAATGACAGCCCCGAACTGGAGCGCCTGGGCTGGGAGCATCGGCGCGGCGCCGCACCCGTTCGGCTGCAGCGGTAAGGCGGTCGACGCCGCACGCCTGATTCGATAACGTTTCCAACTCTGCCGACAGACTGAGAGAGTGGAAAAATGCCTCGTGCGCCGGCCGCGATGTTCGGGATTGTGCTGGGCCTGTCCGGCCTCGGCACCTGCTGGCGCCTTGCCCATCGGCTTTGGGCCCTGCCCGCCGCTGTCGGTGAGATCATCCTCGCCGCCGCCACCGTCATCTGGGCGCTGCTCATCATCTCCTATATCGGCAAATGGCTGAATGCCCGGGCCGAGGCCATCGCTGAACTCGGCCATCCGGTGCAGTGCTGCTTCATCGGGCTGATCGGCGGCGCCACCATGCTGATCGGCAATGCCGTGCTGCCCTATTGCCGGCCGATCACTCTTATTCTGTTCGTCTGCGGCCTTGTCTTTACATTGGGCTTCGCGCTGTGGCGCACGGGACTGTTATGGCAGGGCGAGCGGCAGGCGGCTGACACCACCGCCGTGCTCTATCTGCCGGCCGTCGCCGGCACCTTCATCGCCGGCACCAGCGCTGCTGGCCTCGGTTTTGCCGATTGGGGCTCACTCTTCTTCGGCATGGGCTTCTTTACCTGGCTGGCCATCGAATCGGTGCTGCTGCATCGGCTTTACACCGGCCCGCAAATGGCCGTGCCGCTACGGCCGACGCTTGGCATTCAGCTTGCCCCGCCGGTTGTCGGCGCCGTCACTTATCTGGCGGTGACGCCCGGCCTGCCCTCGACCTTGGCGCATGGGATGTTCGGCTATGGGCTTTTTCTGTCCCTGCTGCTCATCCGGCTCATTCCATGGATCCGGCAGCAGCCCTTCGCGGCCTCCTACTGGGCCTTCAGTTTCGGCGGCACCGCGCTGGCGGCCGTGCCGATGATCATGCTGCTGCATGGTGACAGCGGCGCGGTCGCCATCCTCGCGCCGATTCTATTTGTCGGCGCGAATATCCTGGTCGGCGTCATCGCGGCCGGCACGGTCCGGCTGGCTGCGACAGGTAAGCTTTTCCCGAAACCGCCGGCGCCTGTGCCAAGCGTAGCGTAACGGAATAACTGGTCCCTGCCGCCAAAAATGTGTATGTTTAAGCTTCAATATACACATAAAGACCATGCGCACGAATATCGACATTGACGACGATCTTCTCGCTCAAGCCCTGGAAGTGAGCGGCCTTCGGACAAAAAAGGCCGTTGTAGAGGATGCATTACGGCTGCTGGTTGAAACGGCCGGGCAGCGTCAGGCCATTGAGACTATGCGCGGTATGGGGTGGGAGGGAGACCTGGACGCCATCCGCTCCAACCGCCGCTGATCCTGGTCGACAGTTCCGTTTGGATCAACAACCTTCGCGGTATTGAAAGCCCGGGTGTTCAGAAGCTTCGCAAGATCTGGACGGGACGCACGCTACTCGTCGGTGATTTGATCCTGATGGAGATATTGATGGGCGCCCGATCCGAAGCTCTGGCCGTCCGCCTACGTGAGAATTTAGGGCAATTTCCTATCGTGGCGATGTCAGACCCAACCGTCGCCGAGCTTGCCGCGCGAAACTATCGCGTCCTGCGGGGCAAAGGGATCACCATCCGCACGGGCATCGACCTGCTGATCGGCACCTTCTGCATCGAAAAAGGCCACCAGCTGCTTTTCGACGACAGGGATTTCTCGCCCATGGCAATCCATCTGGGATTGCAGATTCTCTGAAACAAAAAACGCCGCTGAGTGACCCCAGCGGCGTTTCCTGTGAAACAACGGGAAGAGCGCGAATTACAGCGCCTTCTCAAGCTCCGGCAGGATGGTGAACAGATCACCCACCAGGCCGTAATCGGCCACCTGGAAGATCGGCGCATCCTCGTCCTTATTGATCGCGACGATGACCTTGCTGTCCTTCATGCCCGCCAGATGCTGGATCGCACCGGAAATGCCGACCGCGATATAGAGGTCGGGCGCGACCACCTTGCCGGTCTGGCCGACCTGCTGGTCGTTCGGCGCGTAGCCGGCATCGACCGCCGCACGGGACGCGCCGATGGCCGCCCCCAGCTTGTCGGCCACAGGCAGGATGAATTCCTGGAACTTCTCGGCCGAACCCAGCGCGCGGCCGCCCGAGACGATGATCTTGGCGGAAGGCAGTTCCGGGCGCTCGGACTTCGACAGGTTTTCACCCACGAAGCTGGACAGCGCCGGGTCGGCGGCTGCCGCCACGGTCTCGATGGACGCCGTACCGGTTTCGGCGGCTGGCGGGAAGCCGGCTGTGCGGATGGTCAGCACCTTCTTGGCGTCCGTCGCCTGCACCGTCTGGATGGCATTGCCGGCATAGATCGGCCGCTCGAAAGTATCGGGCGAAACCACCTTCACCACGTCCGAGACCTGCATGACGTCCAGCAGGGCGGCGACGCGCGGCATGACATTCTTGCCGGTGGCCGAAGCCGGGGCGGCCAGCACGTCATAGCCGGGCGCCAGAGACAGGATCAGCGCCGTCAGCGGCTCGGCCAAGCCATGGGCCAGGGCGGCGTCTTCCGCCAGCAGCACCTTCGACACGCCGGCGAGCTTGGCAGCGGCTGCCGCCACGGCCTGGGCACCCAGCCCCGCCACCAGCACATCAACCTCACCGCCGATGGCAGCGACGGCCGAGACCGTGCGGGCCGTCGTTTCCTTCAGCGTCGCATTGTCATGATCGGCCAGAACGAGCGTCTTCATCTGGATTGTCCTCTCGTTCTCGGGTTCAGATCACGCCGGCTTCGTCGCGCAGCTTGGCGACGAGTTCGGCGACGGAGGCAACCTTGACGCCGGCCTTGCGGCCCGCAGGCTCGGTCGTTTTCAGCACTTTGAGGCGCGGCGCAGGGTCGATGCCGTATTCCGCCACCGGCTTGATGGCGATGGGCTTCTTTTTCGCCTTCATGATGTTCGGCAGGCTGGCGTAGCGCGGCTCGTTCAGGCGCAGGTCCGTCGTGATGATCGCCGGCAGTTTCAGCGAAACCGTCTGCAAACCGCCATCGACTTCGCGGGTGACGCTGAGCGTACCGTCGCCGACTTCGACCTTGGAAGCGAAAGTGCCCTGGGCCCAGCCCAGCAGCGCCGCCAGCATCTGGCCGGTCTGGCCGCAATCATCGTCGATCGCCTGCTTACCGAGGATGACGAGTTCCGGGTTTTCCTCGGCCACGACGGCCTTGAGGATCTTGGCGACCGTCAGCGGCTCCACCGTGTCAGCCACTTCGACCACGATGCCGCGATCGGCGCCCATGGCCAGCGCGGTACGCACTGTTTCCTGCGCCTGAACCGGCCCGATGGAGACGGCCACAACCTCGGTCGCCTTGCCGGCTTCCTTCAGGCGCAGCGCTTCTTCCACCGCGATTTCGTCGAAGGGGTTCATCGACATTTTGACATTGGCCAGCTCAACGCCGGTACCATCGGCCTTCACGCGCACGCGGACGTTGTAGTCGACAACCCGCTTCACCGGCACCAGGATCTTCATCAAGCCTCCACAGTCACTAAAGGGCACGGCCATGCCGCTGGGGATTTTTATAGGCAGGCCCGCGAGGGTGCAAATCTCCCACGCCCGGCGCAGCCTGACCCGCCATAGGTGCCGGGAGCCGTGGATGAAGACTGGCGCGGAAGCGACCGGCTAAATAGCCGATTGCGACATGCGGAACCCGGCTGCCGGATGCGGCGCGGCCAGACGCGCGCCCTGGCCGAAAAGCTTTCCGCGCAGCGTGCCTTGGGCATATTCCGTCTTGTAGAGGCCCCGCGCCTGCCATTCCGGCACCAGCAGGTCCACCGCATCGGTGAAGCTTTCCGGCAGCACGGCATAGGCGAGGTTGAACCCGTCAATGTCGGTCTCTGCCGCCCAGGCGGCCATGCTTTCGGCGACCTGAGAGGCCGACCCCACGAAAACCGGCCCGGCACCGCCGATGGCGACATGCTCGGCCGCCTGGCCCACCGTCCAGTCGCGGCCCGGATCGGCGCGGGTGAAGTTTTCCATCGCCGCACGGCCGGCGTCATTGTCGATATAGCGGATCTTCTGGTCCAGCGCGTAGCCCGAGAAATCGACGCCGAGCCAGCCGCCCATCAGCGTCAGCGCGCCTACCGGGTCCACATAGCTGCGGTAATCGGCGAGCTTGTCATGCGCTTCCGCTTCGGTGGGCGCCGTAATGGCGGTCGCGAGGGCGAAGACTTTGACGCTGTCGGGTGCACGGCCAGCGGCCACCAGCGCCTGGCGCAGACGCGCGACACGCGGCTTGATGACGGCGGTCGAGGGGCCGGAGACGAAGACGCATTCCGCATGGCGGGCGGCGAAGGCAAGCCCGGCGGGGGAACTGCCCGCCTGATACAGAACCGGCGTGCGCTGGGGCGAAGGCTCCGCCAGATGCAGCGCCTCCATCTGTAGATAGGGGCTGTCATGGCGGATGACATGAACGCGGTCCGGATCGGCATAGAGGCCGCGCGCCTTGTCGGCCAAAACGGCACCGTCCTCCCAGCTCTGTTCCCATAGCTTGTAGATCGCGGTCATGAAGTCTTCCGCCACCACATAGCGGTCGTCATGGCCGCGCTGGCGGTCAGCGCCCATGGCCCGCGCGGCACTGTCCAGATAGCTGGTCACGATGTTCCAGCCGACGCGCCCGCCGGTCAGATGATCGAGCGTCGAAAACCGGCGCGCCAGCTGATAGGGATTTTCGTAGGAGAGCGAGACGGTGACGCCGAATCCCAGATTCTGAGTCACCGCCGCCATGGCCGGGATCAGCAGCAGCGGGTCATTGGTCGGCAATTGCGCGGCATGGGCGATGGCCGCGCGCGCATTGCCGCCATAGACGTCATAGGGGCCCAGCACATCGGCCAGGAAAACGCCGTCGAACAGGCCGCGCTCCCACAGCTTTGCCAGATCAAGCCAAAGCCCGATCGTGTTGAACTCCACCGAACGATCGCGCGGATGCCGCCACAGGCCGGGCGACTGATGCACCGGCGTGTTCATGGCAAAGGCGTTCAGGCGAAGCTGTTTCATTGACCGTGTCCTAAACTTCGGCGCCACCCAACTTTTACTGTCACCCGCGGGCTTGACCCGCGGGTCTACCCGTTGCGGCGCCGCGACGGGTAGATCCCCGGCACAAGGCCGGGGATGACAGTTCGGGAAAAATCAGATCCAGGAATGAACCGGCGGCGCGGTGCCGTTCAGCGCATAATCGCCGATGGCGTAGTATTTCCAGCGCACCGGATCATGCAGCGTATGCACGCGCGCATTCCGCCAATGGCGGTCGTAATTGTATTTGCCCAGGGTCGCGCTGGTACCGGCCAATTCGCACAACTGGCTGGAAGCATGCAGCGCCACTTCCGTCGTCAGAACCTTGGCTTCGGCCACGGCCAGGGATGCGCGCGCAATGCCGTCCACCGTCTCGTCTTGCAGCACGTCGTCGATCACGCCGGCCGCATAGGCAAGAACAAGGTCGGCTGCGCGCAACCTGATGCGCGTATCGCCGACCTGGCTGATGGTCAGCGGGTCTTCCGCCGCACGCTCCTTGCCGCTGTCGACCCAGGGGCGTGATTTCGTGCGGATAAATTCCAGCATATCCTCGAAGGCGCCCAGGGCGATGCCGGCGTCGATCGCCGCCTGCATGATCTGCGATATCGGGCCATAGACCAGCGGCTGTTCGCGCAATCCGCCGAGGCCGATGATATTGAAGGCCGGCACGCGCACCTTATCGAATTTCACCGTGCCACTGGCCGTGGTGCGCTGACCGAAGCCTGACCAGTCATCGATGATGGTCACGCCCGGCGTGTCGCGTGGCACGATGGCGCGTAGCACAGCGCCGCTTTCGGTGCGCCCGACGGTCGGGATGAAATGCGAAAACAGCGCACCGGTACAATAGAATTTTGTGCCGTCGATAATGTAGTCGTCGCCGTCAGCCGTGAAGGTGGTCTTCCAGTCGGCGGCCGTCTTGGTGCCCATTTCCACCAGCGCATTGCCGAAGCGATGACCCTGCAAAACCTTCCCGAAGAAATAGGCCTTGCGGGCCTCGTCGCGCTCCGCGCGCAGCATATTGAGAAAGGCCCAATGATTCTGCGGAATCTGCCCGATGGACGGGTCGGCGGCCGAGGTGATGCGGATGACTTCCGCCAAAGTCGCGATGGGCAGTTCCGGCCCGCCATAGGCGCGCGGCACGGTGATGCCCCAGAGGCCGGTCGCTGAATAGCGCTCGATCTCGGCGATCGGCAGGCTGCGGGACCGGTCGCGCTCGGCGGCACCGTCCCTAACGCTCGCCGCGAAATCCTGCGCAACCGCTACGGCCTGCGCGTGACTGGTAATGAGCGGCGGCACAGAGACCGGCAAAGGCAAAGGCGCTGCCACTTGGGGAACAAAGGTCTCGGACATGGCGGATATCCCGGTCAGCGGTGGTCGAAACGCGCGGCAAGCCTGTCGCCAAGAAACTGCACGCCGCAGACCAGCACAATCAAAATCGCGACGACGATGACGATGACGGCGGTGCTGAACTCGTCATAGCCGAAGCGGATGCCGAGATCGCCCAGGCCGCCGGCCCCGACCGCCCCGGCCATGGCGGAGGAGCCGATGAGCGTGACCAGCGTCACAACAAAGCCGGAAACGAGGCCGGGCAGAGCTTCCGGGATCAGCACTTCCCACATCACGCGCAGCCGGCTGCCGCCCATGGCGCGCACGGCTTCCACCAGCCCGCCATCGACCTCGCGCAACGACACCTCGGCAATACGGGCGAAATAGGGCGTGGCACCGATGGCCAGCGGCACAATGGCCGCCGCCGTGCCGATGGAAGAACCCACGATCAGCCGTGTCAGCGGAATAAGCGCCACCAGCAGGATGATGAAGGGCACGGAGCGCACGCCGTTCACCAGAAGGCCGAGGCTGCGGTTGATCAGCCGTTGCGGCCAGATCCCGCCCGGCGCGGTCGCGACCAGCAACAGCGCCATCGGCAGTCCGACGACGAAGCCGATGGCGCCGGACACCGCCACCATCTCAATCGTCTGCTGAAACGCAGTCCAGAGATCGTCACCGGAAATGGGCAGGTTTTGGAGCATCAGATCCCCTCCCCATCTTCAAAGCCCAGCGAGGCCGCGTGCAGCAGCACGCGCGTTTCCTCGGCCTGGGGAGCCGTCAGCACGTCGCGTACCGGGCCTTCCTCAACCGCGCGCCCCTTTTCCATGACCAGCACGCGGTCGGCGATGCGGCGCGCGACATTCATTTCATGCGTGATCATGACGATGGTGAGGCCGAATTCGCGATTGATGTCGCGCAGCAAAGCCAGGATAGACACCGTCGTCTCAGGGTCGAGCGCCGAGGTCGCCTCGTCACACAGCAGCAAAACCGGGTCCGAAGCCAGCGCGCGGGCAATCCCGACACGCTGCTTCTGCCCACCCGACAACTGCGCCGGATATTTTCTTTCATGACCCGCCAGCCCGACACGCGCCAGCAAGGCAGCGGCGCGATCACGTCTTTCCCGCTTTGCAATGCCGGCGAGTTTCAGCGGCAGCGCGACATTGTCCAGCACGGTGCGCGAGGACAGCAGATTGAAATGCTGGAAGATCATGCCGATGCGCCGGCGTTCGGCCTGCAAAGCGCTTTCGGACAGCGGCGCGATATCGCGCCCGTCGATTTCGACCCGGCCGCTATCCGGCCGCTCCAGGCCGTTCAGGCAGCGGATGAGAGTCGATTTCCCCGCCCCCGAGCGGCCGATGATGCCCAGAACCTGCCCGCGCGGCAGCGAGAAGGAGACGTCGTCAAGCGCGGCTGTCGTCCCGAAACGGCGCGACAGCCCGCTCACCTTCAGAAAAGGCTGCTCTGTCGCCGCAGCCGCCGATGAAAGGTCTTGACCGAGATGATGATCCAACAGGCGCCCCTGTTTACCAGGCCGGCATGACGGCGGTGCCGTATTTCTGGGTCAGATAAGCGCGCTCATCGTCTGACTGAAAGATCTTGATGAATTCAAGAAGCTTCGGGTCCGTCGCATCCTGCGGGCGGGCCACGAACTGGATGGCATAATGCTTGTTGCCGGTGCTGTCCGAAATCAGCGCCGTCTTCGGATCGCCGCCGGAGGCGAGAAAGAACGAGTAACTGACCTGGGCAACCGTCACGTCATCCAAGGCGCGCACCAGCTGCGGCGCCGGCAATTCGATGAAGTGCAGATGCTTCGGATTTGCGGTGATGTCATGGACGGTCGCGGCATCGCCGACACCGGGCTTGAGCGTGATCAGCCCGGCCTTGGCGAAAAGCTGCAACCCGCGTGCGCGGTTCACCGGATCGTTCGCCACGGCAACCTGCGCACCGTCCTTCACATCGGCGAGGCTTTTCACCTTATGAGAGAACAGCCCCACCGGCATGATGACGCCAGGCGCGACCGCCACCAGCTTGAAGCCGCGCGCCTTCACGGCCACGGCCAGGAAGGGCTTGTGCTCGTAGAAATTGGCTTCGACCGAGCCCTCGTTCACCGCGACATTCGGTGTCACCCAATCCGAGAAAACGATAACCTTCACCGGCAGGCCCTGCTTCTTCGCAAGGTCGGCGGCGTGCTGCACCACATCGGCCATCGGCCCCGGCGTCGCGGCAATCGTCAGCGGCTCGGCGGCATTGGCAGAGGCGATCAGGCCAACGACACAGAGCGCGACCGCGATGGCCCCGGCCACCAGCATGCGCCGCGCCAGACCGGGCTGGGTTTCAATCTCGAATTCGCCGGATGCAGCCATGAAGGACAATCTCCCAAGGGCGGGGACAATTACGCCGAAACGCAGGATAGATTCAACTAAACACGAATGTCGAGTGGATTAATAGGGAATTGATTGGCATTTTCTAGATTTTATCAATTATTAAACTATTTTTTATGGTTATTTTAGATCGCTGCCTCTCTGGCTATCGCCGGTCGCCCGGCCGATAGTCGTCCTCGCTCGCCGCAAAGGGCAGAGCGGCCAAGTCAGAGACGGGAAAGAAAAAATGGGACAGACGGTAAACTGGGGCATCCTGAGCACGGCCAAGATCGGCCGCGAGAAGGTCATCCCCGCGATGCAGAAGGGCGCGGTCAGCCGCGTGCTGGGCATCGCCTCACGCGATCAGGCTTCCGCGCAGAAGACCGCCGATGCCCTGGGCATTCCCCGCGCCTATGGCAGTTACGAGGCGCTGCTGGCGGACCCCGAGATTCACGCCATCTACAATCCGCTGCCCAATCACCTGCATGTGCCCTGGTCTATCCGCGCGCTGGACGCCGGCAAGCATGTGCTGTGCGAAAAGCCGATCGCGCTGGACACCAAGGAGGCCGAGACGCTGCTGGCGGCCCGCGACCGCACCGGGCTGATCGTCGCCGAAGCCTTCATGGTGCGCTACGCGCCATGGTGGCAGCGCGTGCGGGCCTTGGTGCAGGAAGGCCGGCTGGGTCGCGTCTCCGCCATTCAGACCGCCTTCAGCTATTTCCTCGATGACCCGCAGAATATCCGCAATATGCCGGAGATCGGCGGCGGCGGGCTGATGGATATCGGCTGCTACGCCATCGCGACCGCACGCTACATTTGGGGATCGGAGCCGCAGCGCGCCGCTGCCCTGATCGAGCGTGACCCCACCATGGGCACCGACCGGCTGACCAGCGCGCTGGTGCAGTTCCCGGAAGGGCATCTCACCTTCACCTGCTCCACCCAGCTTGTGCCGCATCAGCGCGTGACGGTGATCGGTACCAAGGCGCGGGTGGAAGTGCTGATTCCCTTCAACCCACCGACCGACGTGCCGGTGCAGATCCTGCTCGACGACGGCCGCGCCCTTGGCGGTGCCCAGGCGCTGGTGGAAGAATTCGGCCCGGCCGACCAATACACCCTGCAGGGCGATGCCGTGTCCCGCGCCATTCTGGGCGACGGGAAACTGGAGTTTCCCCTGGAAGACGCCATCGCCAATATGCGCGTCATCGAGGCGATCTTCCGCGCCGGCGACAAGGGCACCTGGGAAGCGCCGTAACAGCGCTCCCCAGAAGAGGCGCTCAGCTGGGCTGGATCATCCGGCCCAGCGGACCGCCACCGAAGAGATGAACATGGAAATGCGGCACTTCCTGCCCGGCATTAAGCCCGTGATTGCTGAGCAGGCGGTAGCCTTCCGTCTCCAGCCCCAGATCGGCCGCCACGCGGCCGACGGCCCGCCAGAAGCCGGCGATGTCCTGGTCTGAAGCGCGGGCCGCGAAATCACGCGCGGACACGTAGGCGCCTTTCGGGATCACCAGCACATGCACCGGCGCCTGCGGGGCAATGTCATGGAAGGCGAGCACGAATTCGTCCTGATAGACCGTCTTGTTGGGAATCTCGCCGCGCAAAATCTTCGCGAAGATATTCTGGTCGTCATAGGGATCAAGACCGGTCACGGGCATCATAACTCTCCTTCTGCAATCGGCGGCGCCTCTTTCGGGCGCGCCGCCACGGTGCCGAAACTGGCCAGCGTCACGCAAGCCATGCCGGCCAATTGGGTGGCGCTCAGCCGCTGTCCCAATACGAGAAAACCCATTACCACGGCCATCACCGGTTCCAGGCTCATCAGAATGCTGAATTGCCGCGGTTCCATCCGCCTGAGCGAGGCCATTTCCAGCCCGAAGGTGAGGATGGGATTGAGCAGGGAAATGGCCGCCATGATCAGAACGGCGCCCAGGCCCAGCGCCTGCCAATGCGGCACGACGCCGATCGGCAGACCGACCAAAGCCGCGACGCTCATGGACAAGGCCAGGCCCTGTAAGCCGGAAAAGGCTTTGCCGACCCGCCGGGTCATCAGAATATAGCCCCCCCAGCACACGCCCGAGGCACCGGCCAAAATTAGCCCCAGCGTATCGGCGCTGCCGTGATCCTGCTTGGTCAGCAGCCACACGCCCAAGCCCGCGAGAATGACCCATACCAGGTCGAGCAGACGCCGGCTGCCGGCCAGCGCCACCGCCAGCGGCCCCAGAAATTCGATCGACACCGCCATGCCGAGGGGAATGCGGCCGACAGCCGCGAAAAAGAAGAAGGACATGCCGCAGGTGATCAGGCCGAGCATGCAGGCACCGGCCAGTTGCGGCCGGCCGATCGCCCAGATGCGCGGCCGGGCCAGGATCAGAAAGCAGACCGCGCCGAAGATCAGCCTGAGCGACGTCGCGGCCGGGCTGCCGATGCGATGGATGACCGCGACCGAGAGTGAGGAGGCCAGCTGCGCCGAGGATATGGCCGTCACCAACCACAGCACGACCGGGATTTTCGCGGCCAGGTTCCGCAACCCGGCCAGTTTAGAAATCATGGAGGCTCGTTTCACAGATGGTCTGGGCAAATGTCCGAGCGGATCACGACAGGATGCGCGCGATAGGCCCTGTCTTTAGCGGAGCGCGCGTTCAGCGTGAATGTGCGGCATTGGCATGTGCGGGTAACCGCCGGGGCGTAGCGTAAGACAGCATTTCCCGGACGCTGGCGGCAAGCACCCGGGCAATCTCCGCAAGACAGTGATCCGGCGTGCGGGCCAGCATGACGATCTGGGACGAGGGCAAGGGCGGGAGTCCCGTTGCAAGGGTCAAGTCCTGCTGTTGGGCCGCGACAATGCGCCCCAGCGGCGCCACGCCCAGCCCGGCGCGAACCGCCGTTATCAAAGCCAGACAGCTGCCGCCGATGAAGGCATCGTCCCAGGACAGGTCTGCATGATCGAGCACTTTGATCGCGACGGCGCGCACGCCGCAGGGCGGCGGCAATGTGACAAGCGGCACCGGCCCTGTCGGCCTCAACCAATTCGGCGGCGCGCGCCATTCCAGCGGATCCTCGCCCAGCACTTCACCATCCGAACCACCGGCGTCGCGCCTTATGATGGCCAGATCGATATCGCCCTTGTCGAAACGATCCCGGATCGCCTGGGACTGGCCGAGCGTCACGGTCAGGAAGGCGCGCGCCGGCAGGGCCGCGCGGATACGGCGCAGCGCCATATCGAAAGACGCGCCCAGCACATGGTCGCTGACACCCAGCGTAACGCGGCGGGGTTGGGCGTCATCCTCGGTTAAGGCCGCATCATGCGCGGCAAGGAGACTCCGTGCCCGATCCAGAAAGGCATGGCCCTGGTCGGTCAGCCTGACGAAGCGCGGCGTGCGGTCCAGCAGCCTGCGGCCGAGCGTTTTTTCCAAGGCTTTGATCCGCTGGCTGACGACCGGCTGCACCGTCCCGGCGGCTTCCGCCGCTCGGGTCAGGCTGCCGTATTCAGCCGTGAGAACAAAAAGCCGGACGGATTCGAGATCAAGCATCATAGCAATCTACTATGATGAGTATTTCATATCATAGCGTTTTCATATCAAAAACGAAACGCCACAATCATCGGCATCAACATCGCAAGGAATACCGAGATGCCGATGATCACCGTCCGCTACACGACACCCAACCCACAGTCTGATCTCCGTCCGCAGATCGCGGCTCTGGCATCGCGCCTGGCCGCTGAAAAGCTCGGCAAGCAGCCGGAGGTGACGGCCGTGCTCGTCGAATATGCTGATCCGAAGGGCTGGTTCATTGCCGGCCAGCATCCGACGGAGGCCGGGCTGGCGGCCTTCTGGCTGGATATCAAGGTCACGGACAAGACCAATACCAAGACCGAGACAACCCGCTTCGTGGAGGAGACTTTCGTGGAAATGGAAAAGCTTCTCGGCCCGCTGCATACCGAATGCTATGTCCTCGTCCACGCGGTCGATGGTGACGCCTATGGCTATGGTGGCCTCACGCAGAACGGCCGCCGGGCAGCCGCCCACCCTGCCTGGCCGAGCGCAGATGACGTTCTCTTGAGGCAATTCTGATGGCTTTCTGAGCTTTTCGGGATCGCAAATCCGCCTATTCTGGGCGCCCCATAACCGGAGCGCCCGTCCAAGGGCGCCCAGAGACGCCCGAAGACCAAGATATGAACCGAATGGACGGAAAGATCTGCCTCGTTGCCGGTGCGACGCAGGGACTGGGCGCGGCCATCGCCCAAAGATTGGCCGAAGCCGGGGCTGCCGGCCTCGTCATTACCGGCCGTTCCGCCGAGAAAGGCCGCGCCGTCGCCCAAAGGATCGAGGATGAGACCGGATGCTCGACCCATTTCATCCGTGCGGACCTTGCCTCGGTCGCGGATTGCCGGCGCGTCGTCGCTGAAACCGAAGCCGAATCCGGCGCGCTGCATGTGCTGGTCAATGCCGGCGCACTGACCGATCGCGGCACCATTCTGGACACCACGCCCGAATTGTTCGACCGCATGATCGCGACCAATCTGCGCGGACCGTTTTTTCTGATGCAGAGCGCCATCCGCCAGATGATCCGCAACCGGATCGAAGGCGCGATCTGCAATATCGGCTCCATGTCGGCGCTATCCGGCCAGCCCTTCATCAGCGCCTATTGCGCGTCCAAGGGTGGGCTGGCGACGCTGACCGCCAATACTGCTTTCGCCGTCATGAAGAACCGCATTCGCGTCAATCAGCTCAATCTCGGCTGGATGGCGTCCGACCATGAAATCGCACTGCAGACGGCCGAACGCGGTGACGCGGACTGGCTGTCCAAGGCTGTGGATGGACAGCCTTTCGGCCGGCTGATCGACCCCAAGGAAGCTGCGCGTGCCGTGAACTTCCTGGTCTCGGACGATGCCGGGCTGATGACCGGCGCGGTCGTGAATTACGACCAGTCGGTCTGGGGCGCGGCCGCGAGCCAGATGCCCATTCCCGATGCGCCCCTGTCCCTGACCGCCTGATCCAGGATCATCGTCATGAATGAAGTGAGAATTGGCGTCATCGGTACCGGCGTCATGGGCACGGACCATGCCCGCAAGCTGGCCGGCGGCATTCCCGGTGCGCGGCTGACGGCGGTGCAGGATTTCGCGGCCGACAGAGCCTCCGCCCTTGCCCAGGAACTCGGCGTCCTCGCCATCGCGGAGGCGGATGCCTTGATCGCGGATGCGGAAGTCGATGCCGTTCTGGTCTGCTCGCCGGACGGCACCCATGCGGCGCTCGGCCTGAAGGCGATTGCCGCAGGCAAGCCGGTGCTGATCGAAAAACCCGTCGCCGCCGAGCGTGGAGAGGTCGAAGCTCTTATGCGCGCCGAAATGGCGGCGGGCAGAAAGCTGGTGCAGGTCGGCTATATGCGCCGCTTCGACCCGGGCTATGCCGAGATGCGGCGGGTCGTCGCCAGCGCCGAAGTCGGGTCGCCGCTGTTCATGCATTGCCAGCACCGCAATGAAAGCTCACCCAGCTATCTGACGTCCGAACTCATCATCGCCAATTCCGCCGGTCATGAATTCGATGCCGCGCGGTTTGTGCTGGGCGAGGAGATCGTGGCGGCGACCGTCATCAGCCCGCCCGAGCCGCGCCACGCGCCGGGACGGCAGCCGCAATTCATCGTGCTGCAATCGGCCTCCGGCACGGTCGTCGATATCGAGGTCTATACCGACGCGCGCTACGGCTATGACGTTCAGGCCGAACTTGTCTGCGAGGAAGGCACGGTACGGCTGCGCCCCGGTCCGCCGACATCGCTGCGCCACGCGGCGCGGGACGGGCTGGTGGTGCCGCCGGATTGGCGGGCGCGTTTCGCGGACGCCTATCGCCTGCAATTCGAAAGCTGGGTTCGCTCCATCGTCACCGGCCAGAGCAATGAGGGGTCAACCGCCTGGGACGGCTATATGACGTTGCTGGTAACGGAAGCCTGCCTCAAGGCCTGGTCCACCGGCAATCGCATCGCCGTGGAGCAGCCGGAACGCCCCGCTTTCTACCAAGGATAGCGGCCGGCCTGGATTTCGCGTCTTGCACGGATCAAATCCGCGCAAGACGTAACAATCGTCGCATCTACTGCTTTGGCAGCGTTGCGGGCGTCGTTGAATCAGCGGGGGTCGAAGCTGCCGCCGCCTCGGGCTGCGGCAGCGGATATTCCGCCATGAGCGCCGCCTGCACGCCATTGGTCCAGCCGAAACCGACCTGCAGCGCATATTCGCCGCCATGGCCACCGGCATTCGCGCCCGCCGGAGCCGCGACATTGTATTTCTCGACCAGCACGCCGTCGCGGGCGAAGCCCTCGTTCACGCGCGTCTCCCAGCGTTCGGCGATCGTTTTTGCCAGATCGGGCGCGCCGTAATTCCGAAAACCCTGAACCGCCATCCATTGCAGCGGAGCCCAGCCATTCGGTGCGTCCCATTGCTGGCCGCTATTGCTGGTCGCGGTCAGAATGCCACCCGGCGCCAGCAGCTTGGCCTGCACCACCTTGGCGACCGACTGGCCTTCCTCAGCGGTCGCCACATGGAAGAACAGCGGCACAACGGTCGCCGCTGTCAGCACATGCGTCAGGCTATGGCTGCGCCAGTCATAGTCTGAAAAATCGCCGGCCGGCTTGTCCCACATGAACGTCTGAATGGCGGCCTGCCGCTTCGCCGCCCTGTCGGCAAATAGCTTGGCCTCAGCCGTATTGCCCGCCAGCCCGTAGGCATAGGCGAGGTCGCTTTCGAGATGGAACATCTCGCTGTTCAGATCGACCGGCAGCAGATCGGTAATGTCGATCGTCCCCAGCGTCTTGCCGTCCGCGAACCAACGGGAGCTGTAATCCCAGCCTGATTCGGCGCCCGCGCGCAGGTTGCGATACAAAACGGCCGGCGCTTCCCTGGATGTCTTCGCGGTCAGGATATCCTCGCGATAGCTCTCGTCGCGCGGCGTATCGGCTTCCGACCAGAAGCGGTTGAGCACGGTGCCGTCGGCCAGTTTCACGACATGAGCCTGGGCCTGTCCGGGTTTCAGGCCCGAATCGCCCTGCATCCAGTAGTCATATTCCGCACGCATGACCGGCAGATAGGTCTTGTAGACCGACGGCCCGCTCTTCTGCGCCAGCAGATCGACCATGGCCGAGAAGAAGGGCGGCTGCGACCGGCTGAGGTAATAGCTGCGATTGCCATTAGGCATATGGCCGTAGCGGGTGATCAGGGACGCGATATTGCGCACCATGTCCTGCGCCAGCGCCCCCTGCTTGTCCTGCTCCAGGCCCAGCATGGTGAAATAGGTGTCCCAGTAATAGATTTCGCTGAAACGCCCGCCCGGCACGATATAAGGCACGGGCAGCGGCAGCAGGGACGAATATTGTTCCGCGCCCCCGGGCTGACGCAGCAGCACCGTCCACATGTCGTTGATGTAATCGCTGACCGTCTCACCCGCGCGGCGCTGGTAGGAAACGGTTTTCAGCACCGGCTCGCGAAAATGCGCCGTCACGAAATCGGTCAGGTTGAAGCCGGGCTTTCCCTTCTCGGCTTCGTAAGCCTTGATGATATCGGCCGGCGCGGCTGTCGGGATCGCGTCCGCGAAGGTCTTCTGGTCGGGAAAGACCTGCGCCATTTCAACGGCGCGGTAAAGGTCCCCGAAAACGACCGAAGGCGGCTGCGGCTCCGGCATTCGGGCCAGAGCCTGATGGCTGAGGATCGGGGTCAGAACCCCGGCGGCGAGGAGGGTAAAGCGGAAGGAATATCTCATCACCACCGGAAGCTGGGAAGCGTCGCCAGGGGTGCAAGACCCATGGCCGCCGCTTCCTGCTCGGCAAGACTGTGCTTGCCCGCCAGATCGTGGATTCCGTCCAGAACCCAGCAGGATGCGAGCCCGACCGTCTGCGCGCCGGCGATATCGGTGCGCAGCGCGTCCCCCACCGCCAACACGCGGGAAGGCTCCACGCCCAGCAAGGCCAAGGTCGGGCCATAGACTTCGGGGCTGGGCTTGCCGCGCCAGCGGAATTCGCCGCCCATCTTGGCATAGTGTTCGGCCAGCAGGCCGGCACAAATGATCTGCTCGCCGTCCCGCACGATGATCAGGTCCGGATTGGCGCAGACCATAGGCAGCTTAGCGGCAAGGCAGGCTTCCAACGCCGGAATATGGGGCGCCAGGTTGCGGTCGGTAATCTCCTCATCCGCGCCGACATTCAGCACGAAATCGGCTTCCGCCGGGGTCAGCGCCAACTCCAGGTCCAGCCCCTCGATCAGCGGCAGGTCGCGCGCCGGCCCGAGGAAGAAGACGCGGCGGCCGAGCGCCTTGTACCAAGGGTCATCGCGCGTGTGCAGCGCTTCCCAGACATTCTCGCCGCTGGTCATGACACCGTCGTAGAGCTCGGGCGGAATGCCAAGCCGCGTCAGTCCCTTGGCTGCCATTTCCGCCCGGCGCGGCGCATTGGACAGCATGACGATGCGCTTGCCGCGCTTGCGCAGTTCTTCCAGCGTCGCCTTGGAATGCGGCAGGAGCTTGCGCCCGTCGTGAATGACGCCCCAAAGGTCCAGGATGAAGCCGTCATAGTCATCGGCGATCGCGGCAAGGCCTTCCAGGTGACGCATCATCAGATCCCTTTTGCCAGCGCATCCGCGCTGATGCCCTTGAGCTCGGCGATGCTTTTCACACCAGCCGATTTCACGGCCTTGTCGAGATCGGCCTTGATGCGCGCGATCAGCTTTGGCCCCTGATAGATGAAGGCCGAATAGACCTGCACCAGATCGGCCCCGGCATGGATCTTCGCCAGCGCATCCGCGCCTGACGACACGCCGCCGACGCCGATCAACGCCAGACGGCCTTTTGCGGCCAGCGAAGCGCGCGCCAGCATGGCGGTCGAGCGTGTAAACAGCGGCCGGCCGGACAGACCGCCCGTCTCCGCCGCATTCGGGCTGCGCAGGCTGTCGGGCCGGGCGAGGGTCGTATTGGTCAGAATCAGGCCGGCGATGCCGGCATTGACCGCCACTTCGACCACAGCTTCCATGCCCTCCACCGACAGATCGGGCGCCAGCTTCACGAAGATCGGCGGCGCGTCCGGCACGGCGGCGCGCATGGCCGCCAGAATGGCCGCAATCCGCTCCTCGCTCTGCAGGTCGCGCAGGCCCGGCGTATTGGGGGAGGAGACATTGACCACGACATAGTCGCAGACCGGCGCCACCTTTTGCAGCAGGTCCGGATAGTCCCGCTCCGGGTCCGCGCCTTCCTTGTTGACGCCGATATTGGCGCCGACCGGCACGATGCGGCGATGGCGTGCCAGCTGCCGCTCGAAAGGCTTGATGCCCTTATTGTTGAAGCCCATGCGATTGATGATCGCCTCGTCTTCCGTCAGCCGGAACAGGCGGGGCTGCGGATTGCCCGCCTGCGGGCGCGGGGTGACGGTGCCGGCCTCCACGAAGCCGAAGCCCATGCGCATGAGGGAGCGCAGCGCCACCGCATCCTTATCGAAACCGGCGGCGAGACCGATGGGGTTTTTGAAGGTCAGGCCCGCGACCTTCGTAGCCAGACGCGCGGGATCGACCTTCTGGTTCTCAGCCGCGAAGCCCAGACGCATGGCGAGAATGGCCAGCTTATGGGCGCGTTCGGCCTCCATGCGGCGCAGAAGGGGTAGTGCCAGCGCGGTCAGCGGGGCCATGAGCGGCAATCCATAACGATATGTTTATGTCTGGGCAGGTCAGATGCTGGCCGGCGGCGCGGCGGCGATGGCCGCATTCATGCTGCGCACGCCGGCGGCAGCGCCCTCGGGATGCGACCAGACGGCGCTGATCACGGCCAGGAAATCCGCCCCGGTTGTTACCAGGGGCGCGCAATTATCGACCGTGATGCCGCCGATCGCGACCGAGGGCAGTTCCATGATCTCATGCCACCAGGCCAGAACCTCCAGCTCGGCTTCGACCGGCGCATCGGCCTTCGATCCGGTGGGGTAGAAGGCACCGAAAGCCACGTAATCCGCCCCGGCTTCGCCGGCTTCCATGGCCAGTTCGCGACTGCCGTGACAGGACACGCCGAGCGTGAGGTCAGGCCCGAGGATAAGCCGGGCGTCCCGCGCCTTGGTGTCATCCTGCCCGACATGGGCGCCGTCGCAGCCGCCGGCGACCGCAAGGTCAGGCCGGTCGTTGAGCAGAAAGGCGACGTCGCGCTGCTGGGCGACCGGCCGCAGCAGGTCTATCGCCCGGCGCACCTCGTCATCGCTCGCGTTCTTCAGCCGCAGCTGCACGGCGCCGACATCGCCGGCGTCCAGGGCCGCGGCCAGCGTGTCACGGAACACGGCCGGGTCGAAGGCCGCAGGCGTGATGAGATAAAGGCGGCAGGGGTTATCACCGGACATGATCAGACGGCCCGAAAAAAGCGAGGATCGGAGCGATCATCGCGGGTGAAGACAATGCAAAGCGCGCGTCAGGATAGGCGAAGGAGTTAGCGAAAAGCCCCCGGCTTGTCACCCCGAGCAGGCTGGTAAGGCCAGCCAGGCCGCCAATCGCCGCGCGGCGCCGCGCTCGGCCATGTCCAGCGCCTCGGGTCGCTCGGTCCAGACCTGGGCCTGGCAGGCCTCCGCCATGGCCTGGATTGCCGCGAGAATCGCGGGCGTTTCGGCGTGGAACAGAATGGCCTTCTGGCCTGCCCGCAAGGCTTCGGCGGCGCGTCCGGGGGCGTCGGCACAATCGAGCAGGTCCACGAAAACCGCGCCCGGATGGCGCGCGCGGAGTTCCGCGATCAGCGCCCGCCACCAGCCGGCGCCGGCATAAAGGGCCGCGCCCGGGGCTGAGAGGATCATCACCGGCACGCCCGGGCGCAGCACGCTGTCGCCATCTTCCAGGCCGTGAATGGTGACGGCCGGCGGCCCTGCCCGCATGAGCGAAATCCTTGACGTTATTCGCCTGACCTGTGCTGATGCGACCAAGCACGGTTCAGACATATTCGACTAGAGGCCCAATGGCAGAATTCGAGGACACCAGCGTGGCGCTCGGCCGGCTGGAAGCAGCATTGAATAGAATCGCTGCGCAGGTTGGCAAACCCCGTCCCGCTTCTGCCCCTTCCGAGACTGACGACACGGACGCCGCCCAGCCGGCCGCCGCTGCGCCCGCCGCGGCGGCAGATGACATTCCCCGCCAGGAAATCGCCGCCAAGCTTGACGATCTCATCGGCGGTTTGCGCAATGCCCTTGGTATCGAGCGCCAAGCCTGATCCCTGTCTGACGGGGAACAGCAAGCAGGACGGAGGCCGCCATGGCACAGGTGAATTTGCAGATTAACGGCTACAACTATCTCGTCGGTTGCGAGGATGGCCAGGAAGGCCATCTGGCCGCGATGGCGAAGCTGCTGCAAAGCCGCATCGACAGTGTGAAGGCCATCGGCCAGCATGGCGAAGCCCGCCTGCTGCTGCTGGCTTCCCTGCTGCTCGCCGACGAATTGCATGACAAGGAAGCCGCTTTGGCCGCTGCCGCTCATGCCCCGGCGCAGACGACCGCCGCCGTCCCCGCACCGGTGGCGACACCTGTGGCTCCCATCGCCGAGCCCGAAATCGTCTATGTGAATGTGATCGACCCTGACTTCGACGCAACGGTGCACCGCCTTGCCGCGAAAGCGGAAGAGATTGCGGAAGCCCTAGAACGCGCCTAAGTATGTTTTGCGGGGCTGCCCGGTTCGATAGGTAAATCATCCCTGGGGCCGATAAGCATTCTCCTTGGGGACTGGCGCTGTCATGATCGTGGTCATGGTATCTGGTTCCCACCTGCACACGCAGGCTCTAGGAGGATGAATACGCCAACGGCCATGGCGGCTCCGCACATTCCCTCCCTTGTCGAAAACGACGCGCTGATTGCCGCGAAAGCGGCGGCGCGTCTGGCTATGGCGGAGCAGCGGCGCGGGCTGGACCCGGCGCTGGGGGCGAGCCTTACCCGGCATTTTCTGGCCCATTTCACCTTGCCCGAGGCCAGCATCGTCTCAGGCTTCTGGCCAATGGGCGATGAGATCGACATCCGGCCGCTGCTGATCGCACTCGCCGAACGCGGCCACCCGATCGGCCTGCCCGTCACGGGCAAGCGCGGCGCGCCGCTGATCTTCCGCCGCTGGCATCCCGGTGACGCGCTGCTGCCCGGCCGCTTCGGCACCAGCCATCCGGACGGGCCGGAGGTGACACCCGCCATCCTGCTGATGCCGCTGCTGGGCTTCGACCGCGCGGGCAACCGTCTCGGCTATGGCGGCGGCTTCTATGACCGCAGCCTGGCCCAGCTTCCCGGCGCGCTCCGCATCGGCTGCGCCTTTGCCGCGCAGGAGATGCCGCTTGTGCCGACCGGCCCCTTCGACCAGAAGCTCAATGCCATCGTGACCGAAGCGGGCGTGCTTGCCTTTCCGCCCGCGCCTGAGGTCGGACTGTAAAGGGACGTTATGCGTATTCTGTTTCTGGGCGATCTTGTCGGCCGTGGCGGACGGGACGCCGTGGCCGCCGCCCTGCCCGACTATCGGGCGCGGCTTCGCCTGGATCTGGTCATCGTCAATGCCGAGAATGCGTCCCACGGCTTCGGCCTGGCGCCCGAAATGGCGCGCGCCCTGTTCGACGCGGGCGCGGATGTCGTCACGCTCGGCAACCATGCCTGGGACCGGCGGGAGATCATTCCCTATATCGCGACCGAAAAGCGCGTCATCCGTCCGATCAACTTCCCCGCCGGCACGCCCGGCGCCGGCAGCGTGATCCTGACGCTTGCCGACGGCCGCCGCGCCCTGATCGTCAATGCCATGGGCCGGCTGTACATGGAGGCGCTGGACTGCCCTTTCCGGGCGACCGAGGAATTGCTCAGCCGCCACAGGCTGGGGGTGAATATCCAGGCGGCGGTGGTCGATTTCCATGCCGAGGCGACCAGCGAAAAGGAAGCCTTCGGCCATAGTTTCGACGGGCGGCTGTCGCTGGTCGTCGGCACCCATACCCATGTGCCGACCGCCGATTACCAGATTTTGGAAAAGGGCACCGGCTATATGACGGATGCCGGGATGTGCGGGGCCTATGACAGCGTCATCGGCATGGCCAAAAGCGGCGCGGCCGAGCGTTTCTGGCGCAAGATGCCGGGCGAGCGTCTGCAGCCGGCGGACGGGCCGGCCACCATCTGCGGCGTTTATCTGGAGACTGACGACACAACCGGCCTCGCCCGGCGGATCGAGCCGCTGCGTCAGGGCGGCCGCCTGTCGCAAAGCTTTCCGGACGTCGCCTGATCCCCTGTCCCAGCTTGACGGAGACCGTAAGACTGTGAAGCTGGCCGCCGTCACCATGGTCTATAACGAGCCTGATTTCATGGACCTGTGGTGCCGCCATTACGGCGCCCAGGTCGGCCTCGAAAACTGCTTTATCATCGATCACGGCTCCGATGATGGAACAACTGACAATCTGGGTTCGGTCAACATCCTGCGCCTGCCCCGCAGTCCGCAGGACGACGATTGGCGATCCCAGCTTGTTTCCGATTTTTCGGTCGGCCTCCTGACGCGATATGATTGCGTTATCTACACCGATGTCGATGAAATTCTGGTCGCCGACCCACGCTGCCATCGCAATCTGACGGACGCCGCGCGCGCCATGCGTGGGCCGGTCATGCATGCGATAGGGCTGGAAGTCTGGCATCTGGCGGCCGAGGAAGCGGCGATCGACATCGCCCGGCCGGTCAGCGACCAGCGGCATTGGGCCTGGTTCAACTCCGCCCTATGCAAGCCCAGCCTGATCCGCGAGCCGATCCGATGGGCGCCCGGCTTTCACAGCGTCGACGCGCCACTGGCCTTCGACCACCTGTATCTTTTCCATCTGCGCTATTTCGATGTCGCGCGGGGCCTGGCGCGCCTGTCCCGCACGCGGAGCATGGCCTGGGCCGATGAGACTGCCGGTGACCATCAGCGTCAGCCTGACGAGGCCTGGCTGCGCCTGGTGCGCGATGTCGGCCATCTGCCGAAGGCGGAGGATGCCGATCTCGACACGACCGCAGCCCCGCTTGCAGATCTGCTCCAGCGGACCATCGACAGCCAGCTTGGCCGCCAGACGGATACCTATAGGATCGACCTCGGTATCCATGGCCGCAGCCTGCTGCCCATACCGCCCCGGTTTAAAGGCCGCTTTTAATAAGACGAGGTCATCATGCGCCATCACCTTCAGCGTCACCTTGCCGTCAGCCTGACCATCGCCGCCGCAGCCTTGGCTTTTGCCACTGGCACCTCACCGGCGCGGGCGGACGGGGTAAGCGCCTATGACGGCGTCTATTCCGGTGCTGCCGCACCCGCCATGGCCATATCCGGCTGCGGCCAGCGCGAGACGGATATCATCATCCATGTGAAGAACGGGCAGGCCTGGACCCATCACCATCGCCTGTCCGGTCAGGTCGATGCGACCGGCAACCTGTCCATGCAGGACGGCAGCGGCACCGTGCAGATCACCGGCCAGATCGCCGCCAATAACCTGACGGCCAGCGAAACCGCGCCGGAAAAGCCAAAGAAGCTTGGTGCCGCCTATAACAATAACGGAACCATCTGCAGCTATACGATCAGCGCCAGCCGGGGTTAGCGGATCGCCCGCCAGGACGCGCCGCCGAACAGAAGCAATGCGATCGCGGATGAGGCGAGCACGGCTTCCGCCGCGCCCCGCGTGCCCCAAAGCGGCAGGAACAGCGCCAGAATCGCGAAAAGGCTGATACAGGCCAGGATGCGCGCCGCGATCACCTGGGTGGCGCGGCCCATGGCGATCAGCGCCGGCTCGAAAATCGCGCTGGCCAGGTCGAAAGCAGCCGCCAGCCCCAGCAGCACCAGCAGCGGATAGACGCCGCGATAGGCCTCGCCGCCGATGAGGCCCAGAATCGGCCGGCCGGCGATCAGCAGAATGACCATGATGACGGTGCCGGCCCCGCTGGCCAGACCCACCGCCCGCAGGATCAGCCGGCGGAAATCCTCACGCCCGCCCGCCGCATGGGCGCGGGCCAGTTCCGAGAAGATGGCGCGCGAGGCCATGTCCGAAATCCGCGCCAGTGCCTGGGTGAGCTGATAGGCCAGACGATATTGCCCGGCGCCCACCGGCCCTGCCGCCAGGCCCACCAGCAGCACCACGGCCTGCTTCGCCCCGGCATCCAGCGTGGTGTTGAGATTGGTCAGCCAGGAAAAGCGCCAGATGCCTTTATTCTCCAAAACCGCCAGCCGCAGGCGGCGGCGGTTGGGCCAGGCCATGGCGCCGGGCACCGTGCGCGCCACCGCCATCCAATAGGCAACGGCGGTGAAAATCTCACCCGCCGTCCAGGCCAGCAGAAAGCCGGGGACGGAAGGACCGCAGGCGACCACGGCCAGCGCACCGGCGAAGCGTGTGATCGGCGTCACCGCGTCCGCGCTGGCGCCCACGCCGAAACGGTCATGCAGGCGCAGGACGCCGACGGCGGTAGACCGCACGGTAAGCAGAATGACGAAGGTAAAGCCGAGCCCGTCCCAGGCGAGGCCGGGCGGCCAGCGCAACCAGTCCCCTAGCAGCCAGACGGCGAGCGCCGCCACCAGGCAGCCGACCAGCGCGCCGCCCAGGTCCAGCATCAGGCAGAAGCTCGCCAGACGCGCCGCCGCATCGCTCCGCCCTGCCTTCAAATGCGGCAGGCCGTAGCGAACGACGATCTGCCAGGTCTGGAAGCTGACAAAGGCAGCAACAGCCTGGGCGCCGCCGGTAATGAGGGTGAATTCGCCGAAGCCGCGCGGCCCCAGCGTGCGGGCGGCCAGCGCCAGATAGACGAGGCTGAGAACCGCGCCGACCCCTTTGCCGGCCAGCAGCCAGCCGAGATTGGCGAAAACCTTTCCCAGCGATCCTTCGCGCCACTGCTGCGCCATCAGCGTCCGTTGCCAGGCCGGCGGCCGAGTTTGTAGACAGGAGCCAAGATGAAAATCGCCTTCCTCTACATTGCCGAGGCTTATCAATGCTATCACGGCGCGTCCATCGCGCTGGAGCTGGCTCGGCGTGCCGGTGTGGAGGTCGTGAGCTACTACAATGACCCGCAATCGCCGCATCACCTTGAGCGGATCAGGCAGGCCTATGGTGCAGAGCCGGTGCAATATCGCAGGCTCGAACGGTCATGGTTGACCGCGCTTCTGCAAACCGCCTTACGACGCTTCGGCATGTTCAAGATGCTGACCCTTTGGGACAATCATCGGGAACTCGATTCCTATGATGCGGTCTTCGCGGTCGAGGATACGGTTTGCTACGCGCGGCGCTTGGGCATCAGGCATCCCAAGCTGATCCTGCTGCCGCATGGTTTCGGCGACCGCGCACGGGGTTTTACCCACCACACCAAGGGTTTCGATTTCGTCCTCGTCGCCGGACCCAAAAGCGTGCAGCGGATGGAAGCGCAGAATGTCGTGCCGCCGGGCGGCTATGCCGTGGTCGGTGCCGTGAAACTCGATGTCTGCGCGGCGTTGCAGCGGACACAGGCGCCGCTGTTCAAGGGTCAGCGTCCTGTCGTGCTCTATAACGCGCATAAGGCACCGAAACTGACCTCCTGGCCGCGTTTCATCGGCCCGATACTGGAGGATTTCGCACGACAGGACGATTTCAACCTCATCGTCGCGCCGCATGTGAAAATGTTCCGACGCCAGAACGTCCGCACCCGCGCCGATTGGGATGCGCGCAGCACGGATCATATCCTGATCGACACGGGATCAGACCGGTTGCTGGACATGACCTATACGAGTGCGGCCGATATCTATGTCGGCGACGTCAGCAGCCAGGTTTATGAATTCCTGGCGACGCCGCGCCCCTGCGTCTTCCTCAATGCCCATGGCATCGCATGGCAGGGCGATCCGAATTTCGCGCATTGGCAATTGGGCGATGTCGTGGACGATCCGAAGGATCTGATGGCAGCGATCCGCGCCGCGCCAGCGCGGCACGCACTCTATCGGGCCAGGCAGGAGCAGATGGCCGAAGCCTCGCTCGGGGAGCGCCATGGGGCGACGGTTCGCGCCGCCGACGCCATTCTGCGCTTCATGCAGCGCTGAGCCACCAGGCGGCGGTTTCCGCCATCCCGGCCGGCAGGTCGATCTGCGGCTGCCAAAGCACGGCCGGAATGGCCTTGGCAGGATCGACGCTCCAATCCCGGTGCAGAATTTCCCGCGCCTTGCCGCGCCCGAAGATGGCGGACTGGCCGGACAGTGACGCCATCCCTTCGCTGATCGCGCCCGCCGCCCGCACAACCGCGTCCGGCGCCGGCACGGCAATTGGCGCGCGCCCGCGCAATGCGGTGCCAATGACCGCCAGCAATTCCCGCCAGCCATAGCCATCCAAGCGCGCGTCAGACAGCTCGTAGCAGCCACGCGCCACGTCGGATGTAGCCACCGCCAATGCCGCCGCCGCCGCATCGCGGGCATGGATCATGGCGATGCGCGGCTCCGGTGCCGCGATGGCCGGGGCGAAGCGGCCGGAGGCCAGACGCAGCATGGCCAGCCCCTCGCGGTCCCAGGGTCCATAGATCGCGGAGGGGCGCAGGATGACGCAGCGGGTCTCGTCCAGCAGCGCGCGGACGGCGTCCTCCCCTGCCCGCTTGCTCTCGGCGTAAAGCGACAATCCGGGCGCGCGCGCCGCGAGAGAGGACATCAGCACCAGCCGAGGGGTCTGCGCGCGCGCGACGATCGCCGCCAGCCGCGCCGCCCCATCCCGGTTGACGACCAGGAATTCGGCCCGGCTGCGGGCTTTGACGAGGCCGGCCGCGTGAATGACGACATCCGCGCCGCTCACCAGCTGACCGAGCGCCCGGGGGTCATCCAGCCCGCCCAGAACCAGATCCAGCGGCAGGTTTTCCAGCATGGGGTGGAGAGGCGCGCGCCGCGTCAGGAGGCGTATTTGCCAGCCGGCAGAGGCGAAGGCTTGGGCAATGTAGCGACCCAGGAAACCGGTGCCGCCCGTCAGGGCCGCAACCGGAAGCGTCACGCCGCCATCGCGGCGACGGTCGGCAGCGCCGCCGTCAGGTAGCTCTGCCGGGTCTTGGCGCGGCTGAGCTTGCCCGAGGAGGTGTAAGGCAGGCTGCCCGGCGGCACGAGCACCACGCGGCTGTCGACACCATGATGGCTGACGAGTGCGCCACGCACTTCCTCGATCAGCAGCTTGCCGGCTTCGGCATCCGCGATGCCGCGTGCCTCGACCGCGACCACCAGAACCTCGCTGCCATTCTCCTCGATGGAGAAGGCGGCGCAGTCACCGGTGCGGACCTGCGGCACGGCGCGTTCCACCGTCCATTCCAAGTCCTGCGGCCAGATATTGCGGCCATTGATGATGATCAGATCCTTGGCGCGACCGGTAATCACCAGCGTCTCGCCGATGCGATAGCCAAGGTCGCCCGTTTCCAGCCAGCCGTCACCCGACAGGCTTTCCAGCGTCTCGACCGGGCGGCCCTTGTATTCATGCATGATGCTGGGACCGCGCGCGAAGACGCGCCCGACCGCACGATCCGCCAGCACCGCGCCGTCACGGCCCCGCACCTCGACCTTGTGACCCTTCAGGGGCAGGCCGCAGTGGACGACCGTGCGCGCGCGGGAATCCGCATGCTGCGGCGGCATCGCCAGCCCGTCCTGCTCCAGCCGGTCGAGATCGATGGTCTCGGTCTCGATGCCGAGGCCAACGGGGGCGAAGCTGATGGCGAGCGTCGCCTCGGCCATGCCGTAGCTCGGCAGGAAGGCCTGCGGCTTGAAACCGCAGACGCCGAAAGTCTCGGCGAATTGGGACAAAACCGCCGGGCGGATCATGTCGCCGCCGATGCCGGCGATACGCCAGCAGGACAGATCGAGGCTGTCACGGTCGATCGTCTTCTGGCGGCGCGTGCAAAGGTCGAAGCCGAAGCTCGGCGAATAGGAGATCGTGCCGCGGTTCTGGGAAATCAGCGACAGCCACACGCGCGGACGGCGGGCGAAATCCTGCGTCGCGATGAAATCGACGGTGACCTGACCGGCGAGCGGGCTGAGCAGGAAACCGACCAGTCCCATGTCGTGATACAGCGGCAGCCAGGAGACGGCGCGGTCCTCAGGCCCGATTTCCATGCCCTGGGCCAGTATCCCGGCGGCGTTGGCCATCAGGGCCTTCTGCTGAATGACGACGCCCTTGGGGAAGCGCGTGCTGCCCGACGAGAATTGCAGATAGGCGGTGTCTTCGGGCGTGATCTCGGGCAGGGCCACGTCCTGGATGTCGAGTTCAGCCAGATCGGCGACGGTGCCGCAGAAGCGCAGGTTGCGGGTCTCGGCCATCGGCGCCAGCCAGGACAGTAAGGTCGTGGAGGCGAACAGCGCGCGCGCCTCGGCCTCATCCGCCAAGCGCTCGATATGGGCGATATAGGTCTCGCGCCCGCCGAAGGCGAAGGGCAGCGGCATGGGCACGGGCACCAGCCCGGCATATTGGCAGGCGAAGAAGATGCGCACGAAATTCGGGCTGGTTTCGGCAATGATGGCGACGCTGTCACCACGTGACAGACCCAGACCCATCAGGCGATAGGCAAGATCCACCGCATCATGGCGCAAGCTGCGATAGCTCAGCGCTTCGCCCAATTCGCCTTGCGCGGAATAGAAGTTGAGACCGCTCATGCCCTCGGCCGCGTAATCCAGCGCTTCGGGCAAGGTGTCGAAATCACCGGCACGGAGCGCGAGGCCGCTCAGCGTGGGAGTTGGTCCAGTCGGAAGATGGAGATCCAAATTCGGTGATCCAGACTAAGCGACGTTTGACATAAGAAGAACTCAGGCCGCGCGGCGCGCTGCCAGGGTTCTTTCGACAAGAAAGAGATCCGCGGGTTTATCGACGTCGACCGCCGCATCCGCGAAAGGAAGAGTAATTACGGCAACCGAAGCGCCGCATCGTTTGCTAAGAAGCCTAGTCGCCTTATCCATTGTCAAGGTTTTGAATGCATAACCGACGAGCGCCGACAATCCGATCAACCGCGCCATTGTCAGAGGATGCTTGCGATGCGCCTCTAATTTGCGCCAAAAATTGACAGCCTGGCTGGCTTTTGGGTGTTGCAACAGAAACAGGTTGCAGCCGCTGAACAGACCGTCGCGTAGGCGCAGCCATGTGCGGCGCGTGTCGGGATAAGCCGCGTAAATAACGTCCGATCTTGCCACGGCGGCCACGGCATCGACGCTGGACGGTGCCAGAGCGAGGAAAGATTTGACGATTTCAGGCGTCAGCAGCGCATGATCCGCCGTCGTCACAAGCAGTGGTGTGCCGAATTCTACCAATACGGCGGCAACACTGGCGCTTGGCGAAGTCTCGGCGTGACGGACCAGAACAGAGGCCGCTTCCGGCAAGTCATCGAGAATATCCACGCGTTCGCAGACGACGATGATGCGGCCGACGGCCGGTGTCCGTTGAAGGGCGCGAATGACGCGCAAAACCATGGGCGTGCCGTCCACGGGCAGCAGCGCCTTGTGCGAGACGCCGCCGGCGATTGCGAGCGCGTCGGCCGCGCCGTCGCGGCTGCCCGCAAGAATCAGGGCCGTCAGCGGGGCAGAGCCACTCATGCCGATAGGGTTTTCTCGTAAACGCGGTAGGTCTTGTAGGCCCGCCCGCCGACCGCTTCCGCCAGATGGCGCATGGGCAAATTCTCTTCCAGAATCCAGGACATCTCGACCGCCTTGATGCCCTTGGCCAAAGCCTCGCGCCGCAGGGATTCGACCACATGCAGCGCCAGAAGGCGGCCGAGCATGCCCTCGCCGTAGCGCTTGCGCACGCCCATCAAGGGCACGCGGGCGGTCGGCACGCCCGAGACTTTCAAGCGCCACAGCAGCTTGGCCCAGCCCAGCGGCAGCAGGCTGCCTGACAGATCGCGGATCGCCGCATTCAGGTCCGGCAGGCAAAGGCCGAAAGCCGCCGGCTCGCCGTCAACATCGGCGAACCAGATCAGTTTTTCATGCAAAAGGGGCTTCATGGCCTTGGCCATATGGTCGACCTCGGCCTCAGTGATCGGCACGAAACCCCAATGGGTCGCCCAGGCATCGTTGAAGATGCTGACGAGGGAGGCGATGTCCTGCTTCAGCGTCTTGAACTGCATGGGGCGCAGCGTGACGTTGCTGGGCAATCCCCGCGCCACCATGGCAGCGGAACGCGGCGGCAGGGCGGCCGTGGTGTCGCACAGATAGGCATAAAGATCCTGCACCTTGCCATAGCCGGCGGCATCGAGATGGCCGGCGACATAGGGCGCGTCATGCGGCATCATCAGCATCGGCGGCGTATCGAAACCGTCGATCAGCAGCCCCGATTCCTCGTTGATTGAAAGGCTGAAAGGCCCCTGCGCGCGCTTGATGCCGCGATCGGCCAGCCAGGCCTCGGCAGTCGCCAGCAGTGCCGCGAAAACCGCTTTATCGTCGATGGCAACCAGCATGCCGAAATTGCCGATCGGCGCTTCAGGCGTGGGTTTCGCCAGATGATCGATCTGGGCCGAGATACGGCCGACATCGACGCCATTCTTCCGCGCCAGCCAGAAGGCGGCGTCGGCATGGCCAAAAAAGGGATTGCCCTTGGGCGTCAGCGCCGCCATCCGTTCAGAATGCAGCGGCGGAATATAGTTCGGATCGCGCGCCATGATGCGGTCCGGCAGGCGGATGAAGCGCTTCAGCAGCGCCGTCCCGGTCACGGGCAGGATTTCGATTCCGCCGGCGGAATCGCCCGCTGCAATACCGGATGTCTTGGACGCCATGGTCAATCGCTCTCACCGCAAAAAGGCAGTCTCGATCGCAGCGGATCGTAACATCTGCCTCGCCTATGGCCAGTCATGAAGGCCGGCATGCCGAAGTTTTCCATTTCCATACAAAAATGACGCATGGAATACCGGCACGACGCCCCAGAACCGGCCCCCGTCCATCCCGGACAAGTGCCAACACAACGCGAAACAACGCGTCCCGATAGCTGAAACCAGATATAAACAGACCCTTTACCCTGGCCTCGGCCGCCCGGAAGACATCCGGGCAGGTCAGACTGTCAAGGACATTAGACCGGCCAATTTGAATAAATGTCATGCTTCGCTGTCATCGGCTTGGCTCAGACGCAGGCAGGCGAAGATGAAAAAGAACACGGCGGCCATCCAGCCGGCCAGCCAGGGCGGCAGGGTGCCGGACTGGCCGAAGGCACTCAGAAGGCCGGCGGAGGTCGCGTAACCCAGGCCGAGCACCAGTCCCATTGCGGTCGCCCGCGTATTGCCTTCCGAGCGCGGCGGCGCCAGCAGGACAGGCGCTGCCAGCAGCAGCATGATGACCGGGCTCAGCAAAGACGCAACGGCCGCGTGCAAGGCGGTCAGGTAGTAGTTGGGGCCCTGCGACCCGGCCCAGCGGCCGTGCAGCACCGCGACAATACGACCGAGCGTGATGCTGGCCGTCGGCCAGGCCAACTCCTGCATATTGGCGGGAACCGGCCCCTGCGGCCAGGGCGCGGTCGCGACATCCTGCACGCGCGTCGCGTCCGGCCGCGTGACGCGGACCTGCTCCAGCACCCAGCCAGCGGCACCATACCGGGCGATCGGCGCGTCCATGCGCAGGCTGATTTCACCCGCAGCGTCACGCTCCAGCACCATGACACCGTGCAGTGTGCGCCCGTCCGTCGACACGCTGTCGACCGCCGCGACGTCGCTGCCGCCCCGCAGCCAAAGGCGTGGTGGCGGATTATTCGCGGGCGGCGGTATGGTCGCCGCCCACCAATTCGCGAAGGCACGATCGGCGCGCGGCGCCACCTCGTTCTGCAGACCGAACTGCACCACGCATAGAACCAGGCAGACCGGCATCAAGGCGCCCACCATCTGCCATAGGCTCATGCCCGCGCCGCGCAGCGTCGTCACTTCCAGATCGGCCGCCAGGCGGCGGAAGGTCAGCAGCGCGCCGATCAAAATGGCCAAGGGCAGCATTTCGCTGACGATGGTCGGAAGCTGAAGCACGATGAAATGCAGAATGTCGCGGAACCCGCCATGGGCGAAGATCGTGCCGGCATTCTCCAGCAGATTGATGAGTTGCAGCATGGCGGACAGGCCGGCCAGCGCCGCCAGCATCCGGCCAAGAAAAAGCTTGCTGAGATAGGCGCGGATCATCGGGCCGGCTGCTTCCGCCGGAAAGTGCCGCTCAGCCGCCGCAGGCCGCCGGCCACCAGGGCGGTCGCGTCCTCCAAGCGGTTAAACAGCGGGTCGAGCGGCCCTTCGCTGGTATGCCGGGACGCGCGGCTGAACATCCAGCCGCAGAACAGGGTGAAGACCGCGAAGATCCCCCAGAGCGGCGCGCGCGGATCGATCAGCCCTGCCGTGCCGAGGGCGGCCGTCAGCTGGATGGCGTGATCGTACAGGATCAAAATCAGGAAGCCGACCGCGATACCGTATTGGCGCTTGGCGCGCTTGGCCGAAATGCCGATGGACACCGCCATCAGCGGCAGCACGGCCATCGAGATCGAGCGGATGATGCGGCTGTAAAGCTCGCCGTTCAACCGGCGCAGCGGCTCGGGCGGGTGCGCATCGTAGCGCGCCGACCACAGCTCACCGGTCGTCATCTCCCGCTCGTCATCGCCGCGCTTGCGAAAGGCGCGCAGGGGCAACACGAAGGCGCGTTCCATGGCGGAGGTGGCCGAGGTCTCGGTTCCGATCGTGCCGTTGGGCTTCAGATCCAGCCGTTTGCCATTGTTGAGCGTCAGAAAGACGTCGTTGCCATGTGCGACCAGGGACAGGCTGCCGGTGATGCCGGTGGTGACCTCCTCCGTCCCATTCTCCTTGCGCTGGAAGGCCAGCACATGGCGCAGCGCACCGGTGGCGCGGTCGACTCCATCGGCGGTGACGACCAGGTTTTTCGAGACATGAATGATCTGCCCGGGCGGGATCGTCGCATTCCAGCCGCTTTCGGTTGCCGCCCAGAAGGCCTCCCGGAAAGCGTAGCGTGCCAGGGGCTGAACATAACTGAACAGCCCATAGGCGACGAACATGAGGAGGAAGCCGAGGATGAAGAAGGGGCGGCTGATCCAGGCCATGGACAGGCCCGCATTCTGCATCGCTTCCAGCTCATTGTCCGCGCTCATCCGGGCGATGACGAAATAGATGCCCAGGAATAGCGCGGCCGGCAGGGCCAGGCCCAGGTATTGCGGCACCAGATCGAGCAGCATGCGGCCGACGAACTGGGCCGGCACGTCCTGATCGGCCAGTAGATCGAAGAGGCGCAACAGGCGTTCCAGCAGCAGCGCCGGCAGCACCACGAGCAGCGTCGCCGCGAAAGGGCGGGCGCAGAGCGAAAGCAGGTAGCGTTCCAGTGTGCGTGGGGACCGCGCGCGGGGGGTGCGGACAGAAAAGCCCAAGTTATCTACCGTTTCATTCGTCCATCGCCGCCATCGCAAAGGCGGCGGGCCATCGGTCAACCCGATGATGATAGGGTCTTGTTGCAGAAAAACCGTGCGGCTGCGAGAGTGGCCTGCTTCATGCGCTCATACGGTGACTGTTATGAGCCGCATCGCTATTGCGTCGCAATATCATTCATCGGACTTATCCTTCTCACGCATGTTTGCCGGATGGCTGAACCCCGATGATGCTTTCGTCCAAACGCGCGGCCAAGGCCTGTTTTTTGGGGCTGCTGCTGGCCGCGTCCGGTGGTTTTCAGGCATTTGCCGCGCAATCCGGCACAGCCTGCGACGCACCGGGCGTGTCCCCGACCGCGCCGCATTTGCTGATGACGGTTACCAATATCCGCCATAGCGGTGGCAATATCACCTTCACCCTTTACGGCGACGTGCCGGGAAAATTCCTGGCCCATCACGGAAGCATCGCGATCATTCGTGTGCCGGTGACGGCCAATTCCGTCGAAGGCTGCTTCGCGCTCTCAGGCCCCGGCACCTATGCGGTGGCGATCTATGACGATGCCAATAACAACCACCGCTTCGACAAGACTTTCGTCGGACTGCCCGCCGAGGACTACGGCTTCTCAAACAATCCGCGCAACCTTCTGGCGCCGCCGGGTTTCCACGCCGTGGCTTTCCCGGTGACGGCGGCCGGCGCTCATATCACCATGGCATTGCATCCGTTCTGACGGGCAGCGTGAAACGCCAGTCGCCCGCTGGCTCGAACACATTGCTTATCGGATTGTAGCGTCGCAACGTGGATGTGAGATGCCAGCCCGCAGGCGTTCTTTCGATACGATGCAGGTGCCATCCGGCCCATTCGGGATGCACAGTACTTGCCAGCGCCGCCGGCACGCCTAAGGATGGTATGGCGGTTACCGGCCCCTTTACCCCGGCCAGGCGGGTGATGTGGTGATGGCCGGACAGGACCAGTTCGGCGCCATGCCGCGCCAGAACGTCGCGCAAGGCCGCCCGGTCGCGCAGCGCCTTGCGTCTTCCGCCTCGGCTCATGGTCGGCGGATGGTGAATGAGCACGATGCGAAAAAGCCCCTGCCGGCCTGTCAATTCCAGCAGATCCGCCAGCCTTTGCCGTTGCGCGTCACCGACAGCGCCGCCGGCATAAAAGATCGGCGTCAGAACGGCCGAATTGACGCCGATGATCGCGACATCGCCTCTGCGCCGCAGAAAGGGAAAGCCCTCCGCGCCGGATGCCGCTTCCTTTGCATCGCTGCACATCCAGTCACGCCATTGACCAAGACTGTCTTGCCATGGCAACGGAATTGTCACATCATGGTTACCGGGGACTACCGAGAGATCGTTCGGTGATCCCATCTGTTGGAGATATCGGCGCGCCGCCAGGAATTCGGCCGGCTCCCCGAAATTCGTCAAATCTCCTGTCAGGGCAATATGATCAGGCGCATGGGCCGCGATATCGGCAAGCAGAGCCGCGGCCGGGCGCCATGTATGAATTCGTTTGCGCTTTCTGTGCCAGGATAGTTTGGCAAGAAAGCTCTTCATATTTCGACTTCGCATCGACAGCGCTTCCGCCGGGGGCGGCAAATGCAGGTCGGATAGATGGGCAAGGCTGAATTGCATTGGGTCAGATAACCTCTTCCACGCCAGCGCCCAAGCGGATCGGCTTGATTATCAATCCGCGCAGCCACGCCAACAAGACGAAGCCCGCCGATTTCTCCGAAGTGCTGGCGCGCTATCCTGAGGTGCAGGCGGCATCGCCGGACGGCTTACCCGAATTGCAGGCGACATTGACGCACTTCGCGGCCGATGGCGTGACACTGCTGATCGTCTGCGGCGGCGACGGCACTTTGCGCGACGTCGTCAGCGCGCTGCCGCAATCCTATCCGGGCCAAATGCCCGAAATCGCCATTCTCTCGGCCGGCAATACCAATCTTGCCGCCCGCGTTCTGGGCAGCGCCGGCAGCGACAGCGCCGCGCTGGAAAAGCTGCTTGCCGCCGCTGCGGCGAACCAGCTGACCCGAAAAGTCTGCCCGCTGCTGCAAGTCTCCTGGCCGGAGGAACCGGCGCGTGCACCCGTGCGCGGCTTCCTGTTCGGCGCCGCAAGCTTCACCGAGGTCAAGCGCGTGGCCAATGCCGCCGTGCATCGCAGCGGGCTGCGCCACGGCATGGAAGTCGCCGTCACCGTCACCGTCACGGCCCTGCGCGCGATTCTCGGCCGCGACCCCGCCATCAAAAAAGGCTGGCCGATGACCCTGACGGTAGGCGACCGCCCGGCCGTCGATGGCCAGCGGATGCTGGTCATGGCGACGACCCTGGACAGTCTCATGCTCGGCCTCTGGCCCTTCTGGGGCAAAGGCCAGGGCGGCATCCGCTGGCTGGATATCGACGCCTCCCCTCGCCGCCTTGCCGCCGGGCTGACCAATATGCTGATGCACCGGCCGAAACCCTGGATGCTGCGCGGCGGCTATCGCTCAGGCCGTGGCAATAGCCTGCGCCTGCTGCTGACCCAGCCTTTCATTCTGGACGGTGAGGCTTTCGAGCCGCGCGCCGGTGGCGTTTTGCTGTCCACGGCTGCCAGTGTCACGGTCGTCGCTCCGTGACATCCGATGCCGGCCGGGATCTTCAGTCCCTGGTCGCTGCGGAGCTTGATCGCCCTGCCCCGGCAGCGCTCGGCGCCCTGGTGCGGCAAATTCTCGACCGACATGGGCCAAGCGTCGCAGCCATTCTGTTCTACGGCTCCTGCCGGCGGACGAGCGATCTTACCGGACTCATCGATTTTTACGTTCTGTATGACGGGCATCGCGCCTTTCATCGCCGGACCATCCCGGCTGCTTTGAACGCGGCGCTGCCGCCCAATGTCATGCTGATGGCGCCGCCGGCAGGCGAGACCGGGCTGCGTGCCAAAGTCGCCATGCTGTCGGTCCGGCAATTCGCCCGCCGCGTGCGGCCCGGCTCGCTGGATACGACGATCTGGACGCGCTTCTCCCAGCCTTGCTCTCTGCTTTATGCGCGGGATGGCTCCGCGCGTCGGCGCGTGACCGATTTGCTGGCGGAAGCGGCCGAAACGGCTCTCGCCTGGGGGCATTGGCTGAACCCGGCAACCGCCGAGTCCGGGGCGTTATGGGAAGGGCTCTTCGCCCAAACCTATCGGGCGGAGCTGCGGCCGGAACGCGCCAACCAGCCAAGCGTTCTGTATGAGACCAATGCGGCCTGGTTCGACGCGCTGTTTCAATCGGGCGGAAAACCGGCATCCCAGGCGCCTTTCGGCGGCTGGACGCTGCGCCGCATCTGCGGCAAGCCGCTGAATTTGATGCGACTGGTGAAGGCCGCCTTCACCTTTACCGGCGGAGCCGATTATCTGCTGTGGAAGCTACAGCGCCACAGCGGTGTCCGCCTGGACCTGTCGCCCTGGCAGCGCCGCCACCCCATCCTGGCCGCCCCCGCCATTCTGTGGCGGCTGCGGCGGATGGGGGTTTTGCGCTAGGCGACGACCGCCGCGCCGACGATGCCAAGCTCCTCGCCGACCGCCGTAATGGCGTCCACCGCGAAGCGGATATCGGCCTCGCTATGGGCCGCGCTGACACTGGTGCGCAGCAGGGATTCGCGCGCCGGGGTCGCCGGCGGCAGCGCCAGATTGACGTAAAGACCGCGCGCCAGAAGCTTGTTCCAGAAGGCGACCGCAAGTTCCGGGCTGGTCAGCCGGACCGAAACGATGGGGCTCGGCGTCGGGCCGAGGCGGAATCCGGCCTTAGACAGTCCCTGATAGAGCGCGTCCGCATTTCGCATCAGCGTCCGCCGTAGCTCGGGCTTTGCCGCCATGACCTTGAAAGCCTGCGTTACGCTGGCCGCGATCGACGGCGGCATGGAGGCCGTGAACATATAGGCGCGGGATGCGACGCGCAGCACTTCGAACCCCGGCATGTCGGAGGCACAGAAGCCACCGATGCTGCCCAGGCTTTTGCTGAAGGTGCCGACGACGAAATCGACATCGGCCTCGACCCCGGCCACTTCCTGCAAGCCGCGCCCGTTCTCGCCCAGCACGCCCAGGGAATGGGCTTCGTCGACGAGGAGATAGGCGCCTGTTTCACGTTTGACAGCCGCGAATTCGGCCAGGGGCGCGACGTCGCCCAGCATGCTGTAGATACCCTCGACGACGATCAGCTTATCGCCCGGCTTGTCGGCCAGGAATTTCAGGCGGCGATAGAGGTCATCCGGGTCATTATGCCGGAAGCGCGTCACCTGGGCTTCCGACAGGCGCGAGCCGTCATAGATGCTGGCATGGCTGTCGGCGTCCAGCAGCAGGTGGTCATCCCGCCCGGCGAGCGCCGCCATGATGCCGAGATTGGCCTGATAGCCGGTGGTGAAGACCATGGCATCCTGCCGGCCCAGGAAGCTCGCGACCTGCTTTTCCAGGGCGACATGGGCGCTATAGGTGCCATTGGCGATGCGCGAACCGGTGGTGCCGGTGCCTTCGGTCTGCAACGCCGAGACGGCCGTCTCGATGCAGCTCTCATCGAAGGTCAGGCCCAGATAGTTATTGGTGCCGAGCAGAACCACGGTCTGGCCGTTCAGCCGGGCCGAGGTCGGCGAGAGGATTTCATCGAAGGCGACCGTGAAAGGATTGGTCCCGGCCGCCCGCAGCCCCGCCAGGGACTGCGTCAGATGTGCGTATTTCCCAAGCATGTCAGGCGGCTGTCCGCGCCTGTTCGGCTGTGATGGCCCGCGCCAGATCACCAACGGTCGCGATTTCGGCGACGGTATCGAGCGGAATGACGGTATTGAAGGCCGTCTCCAGCTCCATGATGAAGTCCATGACCGCGATCGAATCGAGATTGAGATCGCGCAGGATATTGGTCTCGGGCGTGACGGCATCCGCCATCGCGGGGGTCACGCCGTCCAGGGTGCGGATGACGGCGACGATCGTCGCGTTCACGTCCTTTTCGCTGGGCAAGGTCTGGTCTCCATGACTGACTGCGCCCGCAGCCATGGCATGACACGGGCGGCTCTATCGATTTTCTGGGCCTTCTCTATCACGAATGCTACTGGGTCGCATCCAGCCGTTCATGCATGGGCCAGAGCCCAGCCATGGGCGCCCGGCCAGCATGCGGCACGAGGATCGAGACGAAAGGATGCGGACTGAATGCTGCGGCCGATGGATCTTTGGCGCATCGCGATCATCAACCGCCCGCTGACCGCGATTCTGGCGGAAGGATTCGATGAGAGCGACGTCACCTGGGCGCCCGCGATGCCTGCGCAATCCTTCCGGGCCGACCCTTTCGGCCTGTGGCGCGACGGGCATCTGCATGTCTTCGCCGAAGGTTTCAGCTACCGCGACCGGCGCGGCTATATCGACCTGCTGATCTATGACGCGAACCTGACCCTGCGCGACAGCCGCACGGTGCTGCGCGAACCCTGGCATCTGTCCTACCCTTTTGTCTTCGAGGCCGGGGGCGAGACCTGGATGCTGCCGGAGGCCTTCCAGTCCGGCACGCTGACGCTGTACCGCGCGAAGCGCTTCCCCGATCAATGGGAGCCAGCCTGCCAGATCCCGCTCGATGGGGCGGCCATCGACGCGACGCCGTTCTTCTGGCAGGGCCGCTGGTGGCTGTTCTACGCGCCGTCGCACAGCAAGGCCGCGAAACAGAGCCATCTGCATATCGCCTATGCCGATCGCTTGACTGGACCGTGGCAGGTGCATCCCGGCAACCCGGTCCATATCAGCAACGCCAGCGCGCGGCCCGGCGGCACGCCCATTGTGCAAGGTGGATCGATCATCCTGCCGGTTCAGGATTGCCGTGGCACCTATGGCGCTGCCATCCGGCTACTAGAAATTTCGCAGATGGATGAAAGATCATTCGTGGCGAAAGATCGTGACGGATTGCAAGCGCCAGCCTGGATGGAACCCTATACGGACGGGCTGCACACGCTTTCGGCCGTCGGCGGCATGACGCTGCTGGACGTGAAACGGATGGACGCGTCGCTATCGGCCAAGACATCCCGGCTTTATCATATCCTTCGGCAGAAGCTGGCGCGCGCCGGATGAAGATCGCCTTTCTCTATAATCACGACGCCATTCATCAGATTCCGCATACCATCCCGGTGGCATCAAGCCTGGCCCAGCGCGGCATCGACGTTCATGTGCTGACATCAAGCGCCGAGCAGCGGGAAACGGCGGCAAGCCTGATCGCGCCGGGCGCGCAGATCACGTTCCATGACTTGACGCTGCGCTGGCCCGACCGCGCTGCCGATCGCCTGCTGCGGCCCATCGCACCCTATAAGCGCATCGCCATTCTGCGCGAACACGCGAGGCTTCTCGATACATTCGACGCCATCGTAGTGCCGGAAACGACGACGACGCTGCTGCGCACGCGCTTCGGCGTCACCCACCCGAAACTGATCTATATTCCGCATGGCGCCGGTGACGGCGCGGCGGGTTTCCGCAATACGACAAGAAATTTCGATCTTGTTCTTCTGTCAGGTGAGAAGGTGCGAGACCGCATGCTGTCCGGTGGACTGATCACCCCGGACAATCATGCCATCATCGGCTATCCGAAATTCGATATTTCACTCGGCCGTCCCGCCGAAAGATTTTTCGACAACGACCTGCCGACCGTCGTCTACAATCCGCATTTCAATCCACATATTTCATCCTGGTATCCCTCCGGACGCGCGGTGCTGGACTGGTTTGCGCGGCAGGACCGGTTGAACCTGATTTTCGCGCCGCATACCATGCTGTTCAAACGCGCTCTGCATATCACGCCCATTCACAAGCGCATCGGCTGGCGCGGCAGCCTGCCGAAATATTTGCGTCATCATCCACGCATCCATATCGATACCGGCAGCAGGCGGTCCGTCGATATGAGCTATACGCGCGCCACCGATATCTATCTCGGTGATGTATCAAGCCAGATCTATGAATGGATCGCGCGGCCGAGACCCGCGATTTTCTTCAATACGGGCGGGGAGGATCGCGCGGCCTCCCCCGATTTCGGCCATTGGTCGCTGGGTGACGTCATCCGCAGCGTCGCGGAATTGCCGGCGGTGCTGGACCGCGCGCTGGCTGACCCTGATGCGTTCAGGCCGCAACAGGAAGCGCGGCGCGATCTGACCTTTTCAATGACGGCAACACCGGCCGGCGAGCGGGGCGCGGAGGCTATTCTGGCGTTTATGGAGCGTTCTGCGCGTTCACCTGGGTAGATGGATCCCCGGGTCAAGCCCGGGGATAACAAGGAAATTTCTACTCCGCCGCCTTAGCGCCGGTCTCGGACGACACGGGTGCCACCGCCGTGGCACCCTTGGCCAGGCGGTTATAGGCGTCGAGTGCCGCGATCTTGTAGGCTTCCGCCAGCGTCGGATAGTTGAAAGTATTCTCGATGAAATATTCGAGCTTGCCCTTCAGGTTCAGCACCGCCTGACCGATATGGATCAGCTCCGTCGCACCTTCACCGACGATATGAACGCCGAGCAGGCGATGGGTGCGGATGGAGAAGATCATCTTCATCATCCCCGTTTCCAGACCCATGATATGGCCGCGCGAGGTCTCCCGAAACCGCGCGATGCCGCATTCATAGGGAATGCCCCGGCGCTGCACGTCTTCCTCGCTCATGCCGACCGTCGAAATCTCCGGCACGGCATAGATGCCGTAAGGGAAAAATTCGGGCGCCGGCGGCAGCGGCATATGGAAGGCGTGGCAGGCAGCAATGCGCCCCTGTTCCATGGAGGTTGAGGCCAGGCTGGGGAAGCCGATGGCATCACCCGCCGCATAGATATGCGGCACTTCCGTCTGCAAAGTCTGCGGATTGACCAGCAGGCGTCCGCGATCATCAGCCTTCAGCCCAGCCGCTTCCATATTGATGGAATCGGTGGCGCCCACACGGCCCGCGCAATAGAGCAGCATCTGGCTGCGCACGCGCCGCCCGCTTTCCAGGACCGTCACCGGCCAGCCGTCTTCCATGGTGATGGAGGCGACCTTGGACCCGAAGCGGATCGCCATATTGCGGTCACGCAACTGGTGGACGAAATCCTCGATGATCTCGTGATCGATGAAGTCCAGGAAGGTGCTGCGGCTTTCCACCAATGTCACAGCGACATCCAGCGCGCTGAAGATCGTCGCATATTCCACGCCGATGACACCGGCGCCGACCACCGTCAGGCTGCGCGGCAGCTTTTTCAGTTCGACGATCTCGTCACTGTCCAAAACGCTGACGCCATCGAAGGGCACGTCCTTCGGCCGATAGGGCCGGGTACCGACGGCGATAAGGATTTTCTCGCCGCGCACGAGGCTGACCTCGCCATGCTCGGCCGTCACTTCCACGGTATGCGGATCGACGAAGCGGGCCATGCCTTCCATGGTGCGGACGGAATTGCGGGCGAATTGATGCTCCAGAATATCCACCTCATGGTCCAGCGTCTTATGCAGACGCGCCATCAGGTCTTCGGCCGCAATGTCTTTCTTGACCCGATAGGCGCGACCATAGAAGCCGCGTTCCCGGTATCCGGTCAGATTGAGGACGGTTTCCCGCATGGTCTTGGACGGGATGGTGCCGGTATGAACGGACACACCGCCGACACGCCGGCCTTTTTCGATGACGAGAACGGAATAGCCCAGCTTGGCCGCCTGAATGGCGGCACGACGCCCGGACGGCCCGCTGCCGATGACGAGGAAGTCATATGCCAACACGCGATGTGTGTCCCTTCGCAGCTGCAACATCACTCTAGCACGACCGCGCGCCTATGAAACGCCCGGATCGTTGCCGCCCTGCCTGATCACCACTACGATTTCATGACCAATCCCCTGCAAGCCGCAGGGGCGATCCGGACCGAGGAAGCGACCATGGCGCATGAGCGCGTAGCTAAGCCGACCTTTGATTGGGCCGACCCGTTTCTGTTGGATGACCAGCTGACGGAGGAGGAGCGGATGGTGCGCGACACCGCACGCGACTTCGCCCAGGCAAGGCTCCAGCCAGGCATCATGGATGCCTATATGACGGAAAGCTTCGACCGCAAACTCATGGAGGAGATGGGAGCCCTGGGCCTGCTGGGCCCCACCATTCCGGCCGAGTATGGCGGCGCCGGTCTGGGCTATGTTTCCTACGGTCTGGTGGCCCGCGAAGTGGAGCGCGTGGACAGCGGCTATCGCTCGGCCATGAGCGTGCAGTCCTCCCTCGTCATGTATCCGATCCACGCCTATGGCTCGGACGCGCAGCGCATGAAATTCCTGCCCAAGCTGGCCTCGGGCGAATTCATCGGCTGCTTCGGCCTCACCGAACCCGATGCCGGGTCAGACCCCAGCGGCATGCGCACCCGCGCCGTGAAGGTGGCGGACGGCTATAGCCTGTCCGGCGCGAAAATGTGGATCAGCAACAGCCCCATCGCCGATGTCATGGTCGTCTGGGCCAAGTCCGACGCGCATGACGGCGCCATTCGCGGTTTCCTTCTCGAACGCGGCATGAAAGGCCTCACCACACCCAAGATCGAAAACAAGCTCAGCCTGCGCGCCTCCGTGACCGGAGAGATCGTGATGGATGAGGTCATCGTGCCGGAGGAAAACCTGCTGCCCGGCGTTTCCGGCATCAAGGGGCCTTTCGGCTGCCTCAACCGCGCGCGCTACGGCATCGCCTGGGGCACCATGGGCGCGGCCGAATTCTGCTTCCATGCCGCACGGCAATATACGCTGGACCGCAAGCAGTTCGGCCGCCCGCTGGCCGCGACCCAGCTTGTGCAGAAGAAGCTCGCGGATATGGAGACCGAAATCGCGCTCGGACTTCAAGCGGCGCTGCGCGTCGGCCGGCTGTTCGATGAGGGGCGGCTGGCGCCGGAAGCCATTTCCATCGTTAAACGCAACAATTGCGGCAAGGCGCTGGATATCGCCCGCGCCGCGCGGGATATGCATGGCGGCAACGGGATTTCCGCCGAATTCCATGTCATGCGCCACGCCGCCAATCTGGAAAGCGTGAACACCTATGAAGGCACGCATGACGTCCACGCGCTGATCCTCGGCCGCGCGATTACCGGTCTGGCGGCGTTCTGAGCCGAATGGAACCATCGTCACCCGCGGCTTCATGCCGCGGGTCTACCCGATTGGGCGCTCGCATACCGTGGCGGCGCCCAGAAGGGTAGATCCGCGCAACAAGTGCGCGGATGACGACTAAGAGGGAGCAGCCGCCTACCCATCGCCATAAGCGAAGCTAAGCCGCCCCGGCGACATAGGACCGCAATTCTTCGACTTCCATCTGCTGGGCATCCAGTCGCGCCTTCACGACATCGCCGATGCTGATGATGCCGATGAGCTGCCCGCCTTCCACGACGGGCAGGTGACGAAACCGCCCCTGGGTCATGATGCCCATCGCCTCCTCCACCCGCGTCTCGCGCGTGATGGTGCGCACCTCGCGCGTCATGACCGAGGATACCGGCAGGCCCAGCGCACCCGCGCCATGCACGGACAGCGCCCGCACGACATCACGCTCGCTCAGAATGCCGGCGAGGCTTGGCCCCTCCATCACCGGCAGCGCGCCGACCCGCCGCTCGGCCAGAATTTTGCAGACAGCTTCCAGGCTTTGCGCGCCCGTGATGGTCGCAACGTCGCGGCCTTTGCCTTTGAGGATCCTTTCCACCGACATGACCAAATCTCCCTGTTCCGGTGCAAGCCCGGCTGCGCTGGGTTTCTTGGCCCCATCTGGCGACAGCCGTTACAAATCATATCAGGCTCATGTCAGATTCGTTTCAAAATTCTGATGGGCTTCCGGCCCACATCTCTGCGAGCCATGCCGGCGAGAGCAGATTTTTTCCCGCCCATGTGTGGTTTTGGTTGCGCGATACGGGGCCGAGACGGTTCGATAGCAGCTGCACAATCGGGACAGACGCGCCATGGCTCAGCATCACGACATCCCCTTCACGCCGGAGACGATGATCCGCAGCGTCATGTCGGCGGCCTTCCCGCCGGTTCTGACCATCGATTCCGGCGATACCGTTACCCTTTCATCGCTGCCCGCCGGGGGTGCCAGCGCCTTTCCGCCCCACCCGGCCGATGTGCCGGAGATCTGGCGACAGGGCATCGCCGCCCATCCACGCGAGGGCGGCCATTTCCTGACCGGTCCGGTCTATGTGCGGGGTGCGATGCCCGGCGACACGCTGCAAATCGATATCCTGGACGCCAAGCCCTGCATCGATTTTGGTTTCGTCAGCATCATGCCGCTGGTCGGCACCCTGCCGGAAGAATTCGACTATGAGACCATCCACCCGACCATCGACCATGAGCGGCAGGTGATGACGCTGCCCTGGGGGACGGAACTGCCGCTGGACCCGTTCTTCGGCATCATGGCGGTGGCGCCGCCCGCCGCCTGGGGCGAGGTCAGCACCATCCAGCCCCGCGCCTTCGGCGGCAATATGGACAATAAGGAGCTGAAGCCGGGCGTGACGCTGTATCTGCCGGTCTTCAACGAAGGGGCCTTGTTCACGGCCGGTGACGGCCATGGCGTGCAGGGCGACGGCGAGGTCTGCGTCACCGCACTGGAAACAGCGCTGACCGGCACTTTCCGCCTGACGGTGCGTAAGGACATGAAGATCGAGCGGCCCTTCGCGGAAAGTGCCACCCATCTCATTTCCATCGGCCTGGACGAGGATCTGGACGACGCCGCCAAACAAGCGGTGCGGGAAATGGTCGACCATATCGCGGCCCGCACCAATCTCTCGCGCAACCAGGCCTATATGCTGTGCTCCCTGATCGGCGACCTGCGGGTGACGCAGACGGTCGACGGCAATAAGGGCTGCCATATGATGATGGCGAAGGACAATCTGTGACGCCTGTCCGCTAAAGCGCTTGCGCTCTTCGCCGGTACCAGACGGTGCCGGCGAAAAGCAGGCCCAGAATGCCGTAGCCGATGACGGGAGACAGCAGCAGGTAGCGGCCGATCGGCCAGACATAGACCAGCCAGACCATCACGGCCGTCTGCGCCACGAGGCCTAGTCCCCAAAGCAGAGTGAGGTGCCGGAAAAACTTGGCCCCGCGCTCGGTGGCGGCAAAATGCCCGAGCCTGGCGGCCGCGTCGCCGCCCTGGCGCGCGAAGATGGCGGCGGCCAGATGATAGATCAGCGGCTTCCTTAGCCCCAGACTGACAAGAAACACGACACCGATCAGGCCAGTGACCGCATTTTCACGGATCTGCAGCAGCTTCGGGCTGCCGCCCAGAAGTGTGGCCACCCCTGTCAGCAGAATGCCGCCGCCCACGATCATGCTGACGGCATCCAGCTTGCGGCTGCGCAGCAGTTCGATGGCGCTCCAGGCGAGTGGCGGCGCGGCCGAGCCGATCAGCGCCGTGGTATCCCCGTAATGCGGTGCCAGCCAGGAATAGACGGCCCAGGGCGCCAGGATATTCGCGGCCAATTCCAGGATCAGGTTGAGCGGAAGGCGTTTCACGGGCGACGTCCTCCCTGCTGCACACAGCTTTGCGGCACAAAGGTTAGTCTGCCGCTGTATCTTCGGCAACCGAGCCAGCGCGTGCAGCGAAAACCCACCCGTTCCGGCCTTCACGGCCTTTGCCCCGCAGGCCAGGCGGCCAGACGCCGACATCCGCACCCAGCGAATATGTTGACGCTGCAATGCCGACCGGATGTTATGCGGGATCGAATACCGCATTGGCTTTCATGCCGGACTGACACCAGGCGTCAGGTCCGGTAGTCAGGCCTGCCATGGACCCTAGGGACTGACTGATGATTCGTCTTATCCTGCTCCTGCTTGGAGCACGCTCGTTGCGGACGCATTGGTGGGTCTTCATTCTCCTGTCTCTTCTTTGCGTTGTCGCCGGCATCGTTTTTTCCTTGCACCTGTTCCATGTCGGCATCGTCGTCGTGACCGACATCATCGGTGGCCTGCTCATCCTGGAAGGATGCGTCCGTCTGGTGGCGCTCGCCGCGATCGGCTTTCCCAATGCGACCATCCCGGTGCTGAAATCGCTCGGCTTCCTCGCCCTCGGCCTGATGGCGATCGACGTGCCCTGGGACGACAATATCGTCGCCACCTTCATGCTGGGCGGCGCGCTGCTGCTGGATGGCCTGTTTCGCACGGCCGCCGCGATCGTCGTGCGCTCGGTGCGCTGGGTCCGCGCCACGGTTGCCGGCGTGATCGAAGTGATCATGGCCGCCATTATCTGGCTGCCCTATCCCCTGCCCTATCGGAATACGGTGCCGTTCTGCATCGGCGTCGCGCTGGTCGCCGCAGCCTGGAGCCTGGCCCATCTCGGCCTGCAACTGCGCCGCCTCAAGCCCGGAGAATCGGTCACCGAACTGCCGCTTTATGCCGGCCCCAACTGGCATGCGCGCGGCCTGCTGCATTCCTCCTACGAGGAGCCGGATTCCTGGACCAATGAGCACGGCCTCGTCGTCCATGTCTGGACGCCCTTGGGATCCATGCCCAATCCCCAGCGCCGCTTCCTGGTTGACCGGTATATCGCGGCTGCCGACAAGAACGGTGTGATTTCAACCGGCCATGCCGCCATGTCTCTGCCGCCGAACACCTATATCAGCCTGTGTCCGGCCAATGACATTGACCACTCGACCGGTGAATTCACGCGGCTGTTGCGCGCCACGGCGGAAAACGATGTGCCGGCGGCCTATCGGCCTTCCCTTGAAGAGGAATGCGAGGGCTGGCGCCGTCCCGACCGTGACATCGTCTTTCACCGCTACAACAGCGCGGCCCTGCGGTCCTTCCTGACCGACTACAAGGCCAAGCCGATCTATAACCTGACAAGCCGCAACTGCTCCTCGACCGTCGCCCTCGCGCTCGACGCGGCGGTCGAAGGCGCGCTCGGGCAGGACCGGCCCTGGCGCCGCCTGTTTCTTCTGCTCACCGACCCCGCGATGTGGCTGCTCGCCCTGTGGCGCGCGCGGGCGGAGGCCATGACCTGGACGCCTGGCCTGATCGTCGATTACGCGCAAACCCTGCAAAGCATCCTGGACGGCCGGCGCGAGACCTGGTTCGCCCGGCTTCGCGAAACGAGAGCCCAATACGTGCAACAACGCCGCCGCCTGATTTCGGAAGGTCATCAGACCCGCTCGAGCCTGCCCGCCATCATCTCGCTGATCGCGACCGGCCTGATCTTCGGCCTGACCTACGGCCTGACGGCGCCATTGATTGCCCTCGTGCTGCGCCAAATGGGTTTCGATGACAGTTTCATCGGCGCCAATGCCACCATGCATGCCCTGGGCGTCTTGCTGGTTGCGCCGATTCTGCCGAGGCTGGCCTGGCGGATAGGGCCGAAACTGCCCATCACCCTGGCTTTGCTGGGCGCCGCCATCCTGCTGGTTCTGTTTCCCGCCATGCCGACGGTCTGGCTGTGGTTTCCGCTGCGCCTCCTGCTGGGCGTCGTCTCGGAAACGATGTTTGTGATGTCCGAGACCTGGCTCAATCAGCTCAGCGACGACAAAAGCCGCACCCGGACGATTGCGAGCTATACCGTGGCGCTGTCCGCGGGCTTCGCGCTCGGGCCGCTTATTCTGACCTTCGCCGGCACCGGCGGCATGCTGCCCTTTCTTATTGCCGGCGGCCTCGCTTTAGTCGCGCTGCTCTCCATCGCCATGCCCTGGGTCCATGCGCCCTCCTTCGAGCAGCCCAGTCACGGCAATCCCCTGCGCTACCTTTACCTCGCGCCGGTTGCGTTGTTCGCCGCACTTCTGAATGCTGCGCTCGAGACCGCCGGCATGTCCTTCCTGCCGATCTATGCCATGCATGTCGGCTGGGGCGAGGAGGCGGCAACGCTTCTGCTCACGGTCCTGCTGATGGGTGCGATCGCGCTGCAATTGCCCATCGGCTGGCTGGGCGACCGGATGGATCGCCGCCGTCTGGCAATCGGCTTGGGCATCGCGTCCACCATCGGCGCCCTCATCTGGCCCCTGGCGATCCACTCGGCGATCTTCGCCTATCCGCTTCTCTTTGTCTGGGGCGGGGTTTTCGTCGGCATCTATACGGTGATGATGGCCCAGGTCGGCAGCCATTTCAAAGGCGGCGACCTGATCTCGATCTATGCCGTCATGTCCATTGCCTGGGGCGGGGGCGCCGCGATCGGACCCAGCGCCGCCGGTGCCGCGATGGAAATCACGACGCATGGCCTGCCCTATTTCGCGGCTTTGGCCTGCGGCCTTTTCACCATTCTGGCGATCGTCAAACGCAAGGGCATCTGACCTGGCGTCCCAGAGGCCGCGCGGTTGCGACCCCTGGGATCGTCATCAGAAGACCTGGAGCTTGAAGTCACTCGGCTCGGTCGGAGCCGAGGCCCGCAGAAGATCGACCGAGCGGCGCAGCCCTTCGATGCGGGAGAGGATGACATCCTCATGCTCGATCGACAGCCAGCCGTCATAGCCGGCCAGACGCAGGCGGTAGCAGAAGTCCCGCCACCAGCCCTCGCCATGGCCGAAGCCCAGCGTGATATAGCTCCAGGACCGCGCGGCGATATCGGTCAGCGACCCGTTTTCCAGCAGACTGGTCACGGCCTGGCGCGGCTTGTTGAGATAGGTATCCTTGGCGTGGCAATGCAGGATCGCCTCGCCCAGCGCGTCCACCGCCGCCAACGGATCGGCCCCCATCCACATCAGGTGGCTGGGGTCCAGATTGGCGCCAACAATAGGCCCGATTGCCTGCCGCAGCCGTAACAGCGCCGGGACGTTATAGACCAGCTGGTTGCCGTGGATTTCGACACAGAGTTTTTTCACGCCCTGTGCCTGCGCGAAAGAGGCGAGCTTGTGCCAATAGGGCAGCAGGACATCTTCCCACTGCCATTTCAGGATGGTCTGCGTCTCCGGCGGCCAGGAGGAAATGACCCAGTTGGGCAAGCGATCCCCAGGCCCCCCTGCCGGCAGGCCGGACATCAGCACGACGGTATCGACGCCAAGCGCGCCGGCCAGACGGATGGTGTCGTAAAGGGCCGCCGATTGGCGCTCCCCTTCCGTCGGGTGCAGCTGATTGCCATTGGCATTGAGCGCGATCAGGTCCAGGCCGCGCGCCGCGAAGGCGCGGCTGAACTGGCGCTGCTTCTCCACACTGGCCAGCACGCCCGGCAGGTCCAGATGCGGCGCGGCCGTCCAGTTGGCGGCATTGATCTCCACCCCCTCGATACCGAGGGAGGCCGCCGTATCCAGCATTTCCTCGAAAGGAAGATGGCCGAGACTATCCGAGACAACGCCGATTTTCATTACGCGGCCTGCCCGGCCGTCGTCGGCTCGCCACGATGGAGTTCGTGCTGAAGGGCGTTCAGCCCGGCGCCGCCGGCCATATGGAACATGAGGTCTTCCAGGCTGAGATCGGCACGCGGCGTATCCAGCTCAACCTCGCCCCGCGCCAGCACCATGAAATGGTCGCCGACCATATAGGCGTGATGCGGATTATGGGTGATGAAGATGACGCCGATCCCGTGCTCCCGCGCGGCTGTCGCGATATAGCGCAGTACGAGGCCGGATTGGGTCACGCCAAGGGCGGCCGTCGGTTCATCAAGGATCAGAACGCGGGCGCCGAAATGCACGGCACGGGCAATGGCGACGACCTGCCGCTGGCCACCCGACAGCGTGCCGACCGGCTGTTCCAGATCGGGGATATTGATGCCCATGCGCTCGACCTCGCGCTCCGCCGTCTGCTGCATGGTCTTGACGTCAAGACGCTTGAACAGACCAGACCCTTTGCGGATTTCGGAGCCGAGATAGAAGTTCCGCCACACGGACAGAAGCGGCACCAGCGCCAGGGTCTGATAGACGGCCGATATGCCGAGATCGAGCGCCTGGCGCGGCGAGGTGAAATGCTCGGGCTTGCCGTCCACCGCATAGGTACCCTGGTCATGGCCGATCAGCCCGGCGATGATGCTGATGAGCGTCGATTTGCCGGCGCCGTTATCGCCCAGGATGCAGGTCACCTCACCTTGGCGCACAGTCAGGCTGACATCGCGCAGCGCGCTGATATTGCCGTAGCTTTTGCCGACATTGGTCAGCTGAATGATGGGCGTATTGCTGCTTGTCATCTCACTTGCTCCGGCTCAGGGCGCGGATGCGCAGCCAACCGTTGAAGACGGTGGCGAGAAGCAGCATCGCTCCCACGAAGAACATGAACCAATCCGGATCCCAATCCGCGTAGATGACGCCTTCGGTGGTCATGCCGAAAATGAAGGCGCCGAGCGCAGACCCGGCAGCAGACCCGTAGCCGCCGGTGAGCAGGCAACCGCCGACGACGGCGGAGGCGATATACAGAAGCTCGTTGCCGATACCGGCACCGGACTGCACGGTGTCGTAAGCAAAAAGCATATGCATGCCGGTGAACCAGCAGGAGAAGCCCACGACCATAAACAGGCCGATCTTGACGCGCTTGACGGGAATGCCCACGGCGCGGGCGCTGTCGCCCTGGCCACCGACCGCGAAAATCCAGTTGCCGATGCGGGTGCGCAGCAGAACCCAGGTCGCGATGGCGGCGAAGATCAGCCAATAGACGATAGCGATGCTGACGCTGGTGCCGAAAACATGAAAGCTGGAAGCGAAGATGCGCTGGCCGAGATCGAACCCGTCCATGCCGCTGATATCGGCCGTCGCGACATTGCCTGTCACCAGCTTGGTGATGGCGATGTTAAGGCCTTGCAGCATGAGGAACGTCGAAAGCGTGACAAGAAAGCTATGCAGCTTGGTGCGGACGAGCAGATAGCCGTTCAAGGCGCCGATGCCGAGCGACAGAACCAAAGCCAGCAGCATGCCGATCCAGAGATTGCCCGTCACCTCGGTCGCGAACATCGAGGCGGCGAGCGATGATGACACGACTGCGACGCCGGCGCTGAGGTCGAACTCCCCGCCGATCATCAGCAAGGCGACGGCCACCGCCGGAATGCCGAGGATGGAAGCCTGGTAAAGCACGGTCGACAAAGCCGAGAGCTGGCGGAAGGGTGGCGCCATCACATAGAAAAACACAAAGACAAGAATAACGCCGCCCAAGGCACCGACTTCCGGTCGCTTCAGAATGCGTTTCCATAGCGGCGTCTGTTGTACCTGACGTCGCGCAACGCGTGTCTCCACGCTCTCCGTGATAGCGTTCACCTGATCCTCCTCCCGGCCGTCGCCGACCGAAACTTTTCTTCTTACAGTCTGCCACCGTCTATCGAGACCCATCCCAAATTCGTCATGGCCGGGCTTGACCCGGCCATCCAATCGTCGGGGCACCACAACGAATGGATCCCCGGGTCAAGCCCGGGGATGACGGCGTAAAAATGCGTGCGATCTGTTTTCCGATGGCACCATTTCAGTAAAGTTCGACAGACTTCAGCGCGTGCCGGCTTTCGCGAATTTCGCGACATCGGCGATATTGGAGCTATCGACGAAAGCCGGGCCGGTCAGAACCGGCTGGCCACCGCCGACGACATCGCCGTTCACCTTGTTCAGCCACAGGAAGTCAATCGCCAGATAGCCTTCGACGAACGGCTGCTGGTCGATCGCCCATTGCAGCTTGCCTTGCTGAATCAAGCTGACGGCGCGCGGTGTCAGATCAAACGTTCCGACCTTGGCCTGGCTGCCCGCCGTATCGGCCGCCTGAATGGCGGTCGGCGCGAAAGGTGCGCCCAGCGTCACGATGTAATCGACGCTCTTGTCCTGCTGCAGCTTGGCGACGATGCGGGACTGCGTCGCGGCCATGTCGTAACCGGGAACATATAGAACGTAGAAGCTACCCTTGAAAGTATCCTTGATACCGTCGCAACGCGCTTCCAGCTGAACCGCGCCCTGCTGCTGATCGACGCAGACAACGCTTTTGGCGCCGAGCTTGTTCAGCTTGTCGCCGACGGCCTTGCCGGCAATCGTCTCATCCTGCCCGACATAGGAGAGCAGGCCAGCGCTTTTCCAGGCATCCGTGCCGGCATTGAAGCCGATGACCGGAATATTGGCGGCGATGGCGGATTTGATCGTCGTTTCTTCGGCATCCGGGAAAGCGAGCGTAATCGCAATGCCGTCGACCTTCTGGGCCACGACATTGGTGACGAGTTGCGCTTCACCCGACGCGGTCGGGTTGGACAGATACAGGAGCTTGACGTGATCCTTCTTCGCCGCGGCATTCGCGCCCTTGCGGATGATATCCCAGAAGGTATCGCCGGGCTGGGCATGCGTGATCATGGCAAAGGTATATTCGTGCTCGGATTGCGCGAAAGCGCTTGCCGAATGCAGCGAGGTGGTAACCGCCAGGGCGGCAATGGCCGCTGAGCAGGCGGCAGCTTTACGCAGAATTGTTTTCATTCTTTTTGTTCCTTCCCTATTGCCTCTTTGGGCAATCAACGCAGACGCATCTGATTTTGATTTGGACTTTTGTTTGCGACGTACGAAGACAACTGGCGCGCGGCGACTGTCTGCCGGCTTTCTCTTTCTCCCGAAGGTTTTCTTCTTTTTTATAGTCTGATCGAGGTCAGTCAGCGTTTCAGTCGGGCGCCCGAGCGCGGCCCATCAGGCCGCCTCCTGCAGAAGCGGTTTTGGCCTATTTCGATCACAAATTCCAGTTTTTTATTTATATCGACCGCAAATTCCATACTGAGATGACTTGGCGAGTCAGTCTTACCAAGCCATCTCGTTGAAATTGCTCAAAACTCGCCGATGGGGCTGAAATTCAGTCCTGCAAATGGTCCCGCAAGGTCGATCCCGCATAGGTTTTTCGGAACACCCCGCGCTCCTGCAGAATGGGTACCACAGACCGGCAGAACTCCTCATACATGCCGGGGAAGGTGGTGGGCGTCAGAATGAAGCCGTCACAGGCATGGTCCTGGAACAGGTCGCAGAGGCGGTCAGCCACCATTTCAGGCGTTCCGACCAACTGCGGGCAGAGTTCGCTGGTCGCGAAACGTCGCGCCGCCTGGCCCAAGGTCAGGCCCTCGGCCTCGGTCCCTTGCAGGATGACATCGACAGAGCCGCGCGACCCGAGTTCGGTCGCCACGTCCTGAAGCGGCATGTCCGGGTCATGGCTCGACAGATCGACGCCGATCTGCCCCGAGACGCAGGCCATGCCGATCTGGGTATGCACCAGTTCATTGACGTAATGCGCCCGCTCGCGCGCGATGCTTTCGGTCTCGCCCAGCACCACGTCGATGGAGGGCAGCACGACGCAGCTTTCCGGCGCGCGGCCGAAACGCGCCATCCGGCCTTTGAAATCGGAATAGAAAGCCTGCATGTCGCTTTTCTGGTGCTGTAGCGTGAAGATGATCTCTCCCCAGCGCGCGCCGAAATCCCGTCCCCGGTCGGAGCTGCCGGCCTGCATGATGACCGGCCGTCCCTGCGGGCTGCGCGGCACCGTCAGCGGTCCGCGCGTCTTGATCCAGCGGCCTTCGTAATTCGCGTAATGGACCTTGGACGGGTCCACGAAGCGGGCGTTCTTCTTGTCCAGCACCAGGGCGCCGTCTTCCCAGGAATCCCACAGCGCGCCGCAGGCCTCCAGCACCTCATCCGCCCGGTCATAGCGCTCAGCGCGGCTGGGCATTTCGGCCAGGCCGAAATTCTTCGCTTCCAGCGAGGAATGGGAGGCAACGACATTCCAGGCGACCCGGCCACGGCTCATATGGTCCAGCGTGCCCAACATGCGGGCAATCTGATACGGATTGTAGAAGGTGGTCGAATAGGTCAGGCCGAGGCCGATACGCTCCGTCACCCGCGCCATGATGGGCAGGATGACCGAAGGGTCGAGCAGGCAAAGCTGGCCGCCGCGCTCCAGCATCGTGTCATAGCTATTGGCATAGGTGTCATAGATGCCAAGAATATCGGCAAAGAACAGGGCGTCGAAGCAGCCCGCCTCCAGAACGCGGGCGATATGCTCGTACCGCTCCGGCGTCAGAATGCCGTCGATATCGGTCTCTGGGTGCCGCCAGGCGCCATGATGGTGACAGGTCGGTCCTGTCATCAGAAAGGCCACCAGATGCATCTTCCGTTGCGTCATCGTCCGTCCGATCATGTCTGCCGAAGAGTATCGGCAAACTGAGCAAGATCGGTACCGCAGACGCAAGACGGCGCGGTGGTGTGCCGCGCCGTCTTTAGCCTGAAGCCATTATGTCGCGGCGATCAGACCGGCGCCGTCATGACGCCATCAAGCCGGCGCCACAGTCCTTGCGGATTGGCGTCCTGCAAGGCCGCCGGCAGCAGCTCTTCCGCGACATTCTGGTAGCAGACCGGCCGCAGGAAGCGGCGGATGGCCAGCGTGCCGACCGATGTGGTGCGCGCGTCCGAGGTTGCCGGGAAAGGCCCGCCATGCACCATGGCGTGACAAACCTCCACGCCCGTCGGCCAGCCGTTGATGAGGATACGCCCGGCCTTGGTCTCCAGCACCGGCAGCAGGGCCGTGAACAGCGCCTCGTCATCCTCCGTCATATGCACGGTGATGGTCAGCTGGCCTTCCAGCCCCTGGATCAGACGAGCCAAGGCCATGAGATCGGCATCCGCCACCAGCAGGCCGGCCGCACCGAAAACCTCGTCCGCCAGATGCGGCGTCTTCGCGAAAGTGGCGGCGTCGGTGCCGAAGAAGGCGGCACCCGCTTTCCCCTCGGCCTTATGCCCCTCGCCCAGCGCCTTGACGCCCGCCGAACCGGCCAGCTTGGCGACGCCCTTCTCATAGGCCGCCAGAATGCCCTTGTGCAGCATGACGCCGGCCGCCGCGTCACCCATGGCCTCACCAGCCGCCGTCACGAAAGCATCCAGGCCATCAGACGGAATGGCCAGCAGCAGGCCCGGATTGGTGCAGAACTGCCCGGCGCCCATGGTCAGCGAGCCCACGAAAGCCTTGCCCAAAGCCGCGCCATTGGCCGCCAGCGCGCCGGGCAGAAGCAGGACAGGGTTGATGCTGCTCATCTCGGCATAGACCGGGATCGGCTCATGCCGGGCCGCCGCGATCTTGCCGAGGGCGAGGCCGCCGGCGCGACTGCCAGTGAAGCCCACGGCCTTGATATGCGGATCGGCAACAAGCGCCGTGCCCAAAGCATCGCCGACGCCGAAGAGGAGTGAGAAAACGCCCTCGGGCAGGCCCGCTTCCTTCACGGCCGCCTGCACCGCACGGCCGACCATTTCGGACGTGCCAGGGTGCGCCGGATGCGCCTTCACCACCACCGGACAGCCGGCGGCGAGCGCCGAGGCCGTATCACCACCCGCGACCGAGAAGGCGAGCGGGAAGTTGCTGGCGCCGAACACCGCCACAGGCCCGAGCGGGATCATGCGCATGCGCAGGTCCGGCCGGGGCAGCGGCTTGCGATCCGGCAATGCCGGGTCCAGCCGCACGTCCTGCCAGCTGCCTTCCCGCACTTCCTGCGCGAAGAGGCGCAACTGGCCCACGGTGCGGCCACGCTCGCCTTCAATCCGGCCGCGCGGCAGGCCGGTCTCGGCACAGGCGCGGTCGGTCAGCGCATCGCCCAGCGCGTCGATCTTGGCGGCGGCGAGTTCCAGGAATTTGGCGCGAATCTCGGGCGAGGCCGCGCGATAGGGGGCGAAGGCCTCGTCGGCCAGTATGCAGGCGCGGGCGACATCGGCTTCCGTCGCGCTGCCATAAGCGGGGTCCAAGGCCGCGCCACTGGCGGCATCATACCCCGTGAAGCTCTGGCCGGTGCCGCGCAATGCGCCGGCCCCGATCAGCATCTCTCCGGTCAAGCTCATGCGTCTCTCCTTTGTGTCAGGCTCAACGCTCACTTGCCCCAGCGCAGGACAAGCGGATCAAGCCGCTTGGCGGCATCCAGCAAGCCGGCCCGCGTTTCCGGCGACAGCGGCACCAGCGGGTGGCGCGGCGCATCGCAGGCGATGATGCCGCCTTCCTTCATCAAAGCCTTGCAGGCCAGCAAGCCGCCCTGCCGGTTCTCGTAATTGATCAGCGGCAGCCAGCGGCCGTAGCGCTCCACCGCCGCTTCCCGGTTCCCTGCCAGATAGTCATGAATGATGGGTTTCAAACCGTCGGCATAGGCGCCGGCCGTCATGGCGCCGGTGGCGCCCGCGTCCAGATCGGCCAGCAGGGTAATCGCCTCTTCACCGTCCCAGGGGCCTTCGATGGCGTCGCCGCCCAGGCGAATGATCTCGCGCAGCTTCGACGCCGCCTGCGGCACCTCGATCTTGAAATAGGAAACCTGTTCGATTTCCGTCGCCATGCGCGCCAGGAAGGGTGCCGAAAGCGGCGTGCCGGCGACGGGCGCGTCCTGAATCATGATCGGAATGTCGATCGCGTCCGAGACGGTCTGGAAATAGCTGTAGATCGCGGCTTCCGGCACGCGGAAGGTAGCACCATGATAGGGCGGCATGATCATGACCATGGCCGCCCCCAGATCCTGGGCGCGCTTGCTGCGTTCCGCCGTGACGCGGCTGCTGAAATGGGTCGTCGTCACGATAACGGGAATACGGCCGGCGACCTGCTTCAAAATCGCGACCGTCAGCATGTCCCGCTCCTCATCCGACAGCACGAACTGCTCGGAGAAATTGGCGAGAATACAGATGCCGTCGGAGCCGGAATCGATCATGAATTCGATGACCCGCAGCTGGCCGGCAAGATCGATGGTGCCGTCCTCATGAAAGATCGTGGGGGCCACCGGGAAAATGCCCGTATAGCGCCGTGTGATATCTGCCATTGTTTCGTTCCTTCCCTTTGTTTTTTTATCAGTGGTTGTCGCGCGGTACTGCGGCACCGCTGCGACCGACCAGGAAATCCAGGTCCGCACCTTTATCGGCCTGTAGCACATGATCGATATAGATCTTGGTATAGCCACGATCGGCGGCGGGCGCGGGCGGTACCCAGGCCGCGCGCCGCTGCGCCAGGTCTTCAGCGGAGACATGCAGATGCAGGCTGCCGGCCGCCACATCCAGCGTGATCCTATCGCCGTTCCGCACCAAGGCCAGCGGGCCGCCGGCAGCGGCCTCGGGCGCCACATGCAGCACCACCGTGCCGTAAGCGGTGCCGGACATGCGCGCATCCGAAATACGAATCATGTCGCGCACGCCCTGCTGCAACAGCTTGTGCGGCAACGGCATATTGCCGACCTCGGCCATGCCCGGATAGCCTTTCGGGCCGCAATTCTTCAGCACCATGATGCAGGAGGCGTCGATATCCAGATCATCGTCATCGACGGCCGCGTGCATCTCCTCGACATTTTCAAACACGACAGCCCGGCCGGTATGGTTCATCAATTCCGGCGAAGCGGCGGAAGGCTTGATGACCGCCCCATTCGGGGCCAGATTGCCGCGCAGAATAGCGATGCCCGCATCCGGCTTGAAGGGTTCGGCGAAGGGCGTGATGACCTCCGCATTCCAGTTTTCGGCCTTGGTGACATTCTCCCCGATGCTGCGGCCATTCGCGGTCAGCGCGCCTTCGTGCAGCAGCCCCTGCTCGATCAGGGATTTCAGCACCACCGGCAAACCGCCGGCGTAATAGAAATCCTCCATCAAAAACTGCCCTGACGGCATCAGGTTCACCAGGCAGTGAACCCCTTTCCCAAGCCGGTCGAAATCATCCAGGGACAGATCGACGCCGATGCGTCCGGCGATGGCCAGAAGATGCACCACGGCATTGGTTGACCCGCCAATCGCCGCCAGCGTGCGAATGGCATTCTCGAAAGCCTCGATGGTCAGGATTTTGGATAGCGTCAGATCTTCATTGACCATTTCAACGATGCGGCGGCCGGAAAACCGGGCCAGCTCGTTGCGCCGTGCATCCACGGCGGGAATGGCCGCATTGCCGGGCAGAGATACGCCCAGTGCTTCGACCATGCTGGCCATGGTGGAGGCCGTGCCCATTGTCATGCAATGGCCGGAGGAGCGGTTCATGCCGGCTTCCGCCTCATGAAATTCCTCGAGTGTTATCTCACCGGCGCGCAGCTGCTCGCTCATGGAAATGATATTGGTGCCGGAGCCGATGATCTTGCCGCGATAGACACCGCGCAGCTGCGGCCCACCGGAAACGCCGATGGTCGGCAGGTCAGCCGATGCCGCGCCCATCAGCAAGGCCGGAGTTGTCTTGTCGCAGCCCATCAGCAGAACGACACCGTCCAGCGGATGCGCGCGCACGGCTTCCTCCACGTCCATGGACGCCAGATTGCGATACAGCATGGCCGTCGGCCGCATCGTCACCTCGCCCAGCGACGAGACCGGAAATTCCAGCGGAAAGCCGCCGGCATCCAGAATGCCGTAGCGGACATGTTCGGCGATGGTGCGGAAATGGGAATTGCAGGGGTTAAGTTCAGACCAGGTATTGCAGATGCCGATCACCGGCCGGCCTTCGAACTGATCCTGGGGAAAGCCCCGGTTTTTGAGGAAGGACCGGTAGTAAAATCCCATCTTGTCCTGCCGCCCGAACCATTCCTGGCTGCGCAGGGGCTTCTTTGTCGTCATGGCATCCGTTTCCGCTTATTGCTGTTCTACGGTCATCGTCTTGGCGCGAATGTTCGGATGATAACGCGCCCATGCGGGCTCCGCTACCGGGGCAGGCGCAATTAATCCCAAGTTTTCAATCGCCGGGCTGAACGGCTTCCCCCGCGCGACCGCCGATCTCGCGATGGCTTTCCTGAATGCCAAGAACCAGAACGGCAGCGGCCGCCGCCGGCACGGCCAGCGCGAAGAAGGCACCCTGCCAGCCGAGCCAGCTTATCATGGTGCCGCCGAAGAAGCCGGACAGCGCACCGCCCACGCCCTGGATGGTATTGAGCGCGCCGAGCGCCGTCTGCGTCCGGCCCGTGCCCCAGGTGAGGTCCGCCACCACAACCGGAATGGCAACGCCGATCAGGCCGGAACTGATACCGTCCATGATCTCCGCCAGGATCAGCACCCAGGGGTCGGTCGTGAAGGCAGAGAGGACCGCGCGCAGCGGCAGGACCAGGCAGGCAATGGTGAGCAGCCGGCGGCGGCCCCGCCGATCCGCCAGATGCCCGGCCCAGAGCGCGACCGGAATCATGACGCCCTGGGCGATGACGACATAGGCGGCAAGCCAGCTGGTGCCGTCATGTCCGGCGACGACCAGGCGCTGGCTGATCAGCGCCAGCATGTAGCCATTGGCGAGGTTGAACAGCGTCAGCGCCACGGCCAGGCGCATCAGGCCGCCATTGCGCAGGATATCGCGCATGGCGGAGCGATGCTCGACATGGTCTGCCTCGCCCTCTTCCCAGCCATGGGCGCGGCGGCCGTTGAAGGACCGCGCCGGGGTCGCGAAGATCGCAATAATGGCGCCGAAGGCCATGGTGCCGAAAACCCAGAAGGGTGCGGTCGGCCCCAGGATCGACCCCAGGCCGATGATCAGCAAAGCGGCCGTGACAATGCCGGCATGGTTGAAAGCCTGATTACGCCCCTGCTGCTGCGGAAAGCGGTTTTTGCCGACGATGCCGAGGGTGAACAGCGTCAGAGCGGGCAGCATCAGCGTACCGCCGGCACCCGTCAGGCATTGCGAGACGATGACCCAGAACAGCCCGTGCCACTGCACGATGATGGCCGTGCCGAGCAGAATGGCGCCGCAGGCCGCCGCCAGTACCACGCGCGGATAGCGGGTATGGTCGACGATGGCGCCCGCCGGCCCGTTCAGCAGCAGAGCGAAGAGACCGATCACGGTCATGACCGAGCCGACGCGCGCCGGGCTCCACCCACCCTGCCAGGCCAGCCAGGTCGCCAGAAACGGACCCAGCCCGCCCTGGATATCGCCGGTGAAGAAATTGATCAGGGCGAGGTGCATGGAAGCAGAGATCAAAGCGGGGCGATCCTCAGGTGGGGCGCGTCACCATAGATGGATCGGAACCATGAGCCGATAAGCCCGTGACCGCTGGGCCGCCCCGGTATGGGGCCGTCAGCGGTCCATGTCACCCATGCTGGGCAGGCCCAGCGCCTGCCTGACTTCCGCACGGGCCTGGTAGAAATCGGCGAGGAAAGTCTGGTTGTGGAAAAAGACGCTGTCGATGACGGTGCCGGAAATGCGGCCCGCCTCGATATCGGTCGGGAAATGCGCGCCGGCGACAACACGGTTATAGCCGTAGGCGGCGGCACGATCGAACAGCGGGCCGGCCTTTTCCGGCACCATATTCGCCAGGATGATCGCCATGACATAGGCCCAGGTGGTGTGGCCGCTGGGATAGGATGGCGTCTTGCGCGGCTCGACCATGGGCGACAGGTTGGAATCGACCATGAAGGGACGCGGCCGGTCGAAATGCGCTTTCGTCTGTGTGACGATCGCCTTCTCATCCGCAAAAACGCGCGTGAAAAACCCGGTAGCGAAAGGCAGGTTCGCGGGCGCAAATTGCGGCCCCAGAACATCGGCGAAGCGGAAGACAGATCGTTCGTGGTCGGCCTCGGCATTGACGGCCTGTTCCGCCGTGCGGTCGGACTGCGCCTGCATGACGGTCGCGAGATCGGTCGATTCCTGCGCGGATCCTAGTAGCGGCGGCGGCGCCAGCAATTGATCCAGATTTACCTGCGAGGGCTGAATGTAATAGGCGGCGGTAGTCTTGTCCTTGTCGCCAGTCTTGTGCGCAAAGGCAGACAGCGGACTCAGCACCAAAACGCAGACGGAAACCGTCCCGTAAAACCACGCACGCGCCACCTGGTATCCCCCGTTTATTTTGACTTTGCTATAATTCAATTTTTCTTTGGGGTCATCTGGGGGGAGTATCGTCCGCCCGAGATTTGGAGATGCCGCCCTGCCCGCCATCCGCTTTCGCATCTATTTCGATGACCGGGGCCATATCGGGCCCGGCAAGGTCGAATTGCTGGAACATATCGGCCGGCTTGGGTCCATCGCCGCTGCCGGACGGGAGATGGGCATGTCCTATCGCCGCGCCTGGGAGTTGGTTGCGGACACCAGCCGCATCTTCGGCCGCCCGGTAACGACGCGGCAGGCCGGCGGACGCCACGGCGGCGGTGCCGCGCTGACGCCGCTGGGCCAAGCGATCATCACCCGCTTCCGTGCGGCGGAAGCCGCCATCACAGCCGCCACGGATGAAGACGTCACGGCACTCGCAGCAGAAATTCAGGGGCCGATTGACGGTTAGGCCGGCTGGCCGGATGCCATGCCAACCGTTATCGTCAGCCGGGAATAACGCGCATCCGGCGCGCCATACGGATCAGGAGACTTGCCGTGCAACGTCGTGACGTTCTTTTGGGTGGCCTGTCGTTGAGTCTGCTCCCCCTGGCCGCCCGTGCGGCGTCAGGCATCGGCACGGTCAATGTCCTCTATGCCGGTTCGATGGTGAATATGATGGAGCATGGCATCGGCCCGGCTTTCGATAAGGCGACCGGCGGCAGCTTCCGTGGCTATGCCGGTGGGTCGAACAAGCTCGCCAATGAAATCAAGGGCAAGCTGATCCCTGGTGACGTCTTCATCAGTGCTTCGCCCAAGGTGAATGACAGCCTGATAGGCGCCGCCAATGGTGCTTGGGTCGATTGGTATGTCGGCTTCGCGCAGTCCCCGCTCGTCATCGGCTACGACCCGAACAGCAAATTCGCCGCAGATCTGAAGACCAAGCCCTGGTACGAGGTGATGCAGATGCCGGGCATCCGCATCGGCCGCACGGACCCCAAGCTGGACCCCAAGGGCAAGCTGACCGTCGATCTGCTGGCAAAGGCCGAGACCGTCTACAAGCTGCCCGGCCTTGCAGAGAAAGTTCTGGGCGCGCCGGAAAACCCGGCCCAGGTTCTGCCCGAGGAAACCCTGGTCGGCCGCCTGCAATCCGGCCAGATGGACGCCGCCTTCTTCTATTCGACCGAGACGACGGACCTGAAGATTCCCTTTGTCACCCTGCCGAAGGAAACCGCGCTCAGCGCGCATTACACGGCAACCGTGCTGAACGGCGCGCCGCATGCCGATGCCGGCATCGCCTTCCTGGCCTTCCTGCTGGGTGACGAGGGCAAGGCCATCATGCGCGCGCATGGGCTGGGCCTGACCGCCCTGAAGGTGACGGGCGACGCCACGAAGGTGCCGCCGGCCATTCAGGCGCTGGCGAAATCCGGGCAGTAAGACCACCATGGCGGGGAGACACCGTTTGCCGGTCCTCCCGGCGCTCGGCGGGCTCCTCGCCCTCTATCTCGCCGCGCCCTTCGTCGCGGGGCTTGCCCATATCGGCCTCGCGGATTGGCGCGGGGCGGATTGGCCGGGGCTGGGCCAGGCGACCCTGGTCTCAGTCCTCAGCGCGACGGCTGCCACGCTGCTGATCGCGCTGGGCGGCATTCCGCTGGGCTATCTCCTCGCCAGACGCCCTGCCCGCGCCATGCGGCTGCTCGGCTTTATGGTGCAATTGCCGCTGGCCTTGCCGCCATTGTCCAGCGGCATCCTGCTGCTGTTCCTGCTCGGCTATGCAAGCCCGATCGGTATCCTAACCCATGGCGCGCTGACGGATAGTTTCGCCGGCATCGTGCTGGCGGAAACCTTCGTCGCCGCCCCTTTCCTCATCATCGCGGCACGCTCGGCCTTCGCCGAGGTCGATCCCGTGTTGGAGGATGTCGCCCGCACATTGGGCCATGCGCCGGGCAGCGTTTTTATGCGTGTCTCCCTGCCACTGGCCGCACGCGGCATCGCCGCCGGGCTGCTTCTGGCCTGGCTGCGGGCCTTCGGCGAATTCGGCGCGACCGTCATGGTCGCCTATCACCCCTATTCCCTGCCGGTTTACACCTATGTCGCCTTCGGCGGAGAAGGCCTGCCGGCCATGGTGCCGGTGCTGCTGCCGACTCTGGGTGCGGCCCTTCTCATCATGTTTTTCGCAACGAGACTGACCACCCCGCGACGGAGCAGACTGCGCCCCGCCGAGGCGGCAAGCGGAATGCTACCGCCCGTGCCATCACCCGCCGGCGATCAGCCCCCGAAGGCATTCGCCTTCACGCTGACACGGAAGCTGGACGGGTTTTCCCTCGATGTTTCCTACCAAACCACGGCCCGGCGGATCGCTATTCTGGGTCCGTCCGGCTCCGGCAAATCCCTGACGCTGCGCGCCCTCGCCGGTCTGGACGCTCAGGCTGGCGACCGATTGACGATTGGCGATCAGGATTGGGCGAAGGCACCCGCCGAGGCGCGCCGCGTCGCCTATGTGCCGCAGAGCTATGGCCTGTTTCCGCATCTGACAGCCGAGAAGCAACTTGCCTTCGCCCGTGACGCCGATATGGCCGTGGCACGGCAATGGTTCGAAAAACTCGGCCTATGCGAGTTGGAGCAGCGGTACCCTGCCGCCCTGTCGCTCGGTCAGCAGCAGCGCGTCGCCCTGGCCCGTGCGCTTGGCCGCCCGGCCGATTTGCTGCTGCTGGATGAACCCTTTTCGGCGCTCGACACCCCACGGCGGGCGGAACTGCGCGCCGCGCTGCGAGCCTTGCAGGCGCAGATCACGGCCACCAGCATCCTTGTCACGCATGACCCGGCTGATGCTTTCGCCCTCGCCGATGACATCATCATTGTGGACCAGGGACAGGTCTTGCAGGCCGGACCGGTCAATGACGTTTTTCTACGGCCGCGCTCGGCCTTGGTGGCACATCTTCTGGGGGCCGAGGCGACGGCCAAAGGAATCGTCGCCGCCCCTAATGCCATCGACATCGGCAACGATGTGACTTTGCCCATATCCGGTCCGGCCCTGCGGCCGGGCGACCGTATCGGCTGGACCATCGCGGCTGAGCGAATCCGCATTGTGCCGAGCGGAGAACTGCCGGCGGAGATCATCGCCATCGAGCCGGCCCAGGCCGGACGGCGGCGGGTGATCATCAGAGTTGGACATGCTGAACTGCCCGTGGTTCAGGCACCGGATGAGGGGCTGTGCCCAGGCCCCATTCGTGTCACGCTGCCGCCGGGCGCGATCCAGGTCTGGAACGAAGACGAGACGATGGCGCTGCGCTAGACTTCGGCCGTCCCACGTCACGGAACGGAACCATGAAACTCAGCGCGCGCAATCAGATCAAGGGCACCGTCGTTTCGGTCGTCCTGGGCCAGACGACCGGTCATGTCCGCATCGATATCGGCCAGGGTGTCATCATCACCTCCTCCATCACCAATGCGGCGATCGCGGAACTCGACCTCAAGGTCGGAGATTCCGCGATCGCCGTGATCAAGGCGTCAGATGTGATGGTCGCGATCGACTAAGGCGTGGCGCGGCGGGTTCCGTTCGCCTGCGGTGCGGGCGGAGCCTGTTTCAGCGTCAGGCTGAAAATGACGACCGCCGACAGCGCCATGAAGACGCCGACGATCAGCATGGGCAGCTGATAGCCGCCCGTCACGCTCTTCAAATAGCCGGTGATATAGGGCGCCACGAAGCCCGCGACATTGCCGACCGTATTGATCAGCGCGATGCCGGCCGCCGCCGCGCCCCCCGTCAGGAAGCGCGAGGGGATAGACCAGAAGACCGGCAGGGCCGCGAAGATGGCGCAGGCCACGACGGTCATCAGCGCCATCACCGCGACCGTGTCGGACACCTGTACGGCCAGCGGAATGGCAATGGCACCGGCCAGGGCCGGAATGCCGATATGCCAGGCGCGGACGCCGCGCTTTGTGGCGTCACGGCTCCACAGAAACAGCACGATCGCCGCCGGCAGATAGGGAATGGCGGTGATCAGCGCCTTTTCCATGACGCCGAAATGCGCGCCCGTCTTGGACTGGAAGCCGGCAATGATCGTCGGCAGGAAGAAGGCGATGGCATAAAGCCCGTAGACGAGACCGAAATAGACGACGGCCAGCAGCCAGACGCGGCCGTTGGTCATGGCCTTGATCGGAGAGGCATGGCGCGGCACGCCATCTTCATTCGCCAGTTCGGCCTTCAGCCAGCTCTTCTCATCCGTGGTCAGCCACTTGGCCTCGGACGGCCGATCCGGCAGCAGGAAGAAGGTGACGATGCCGACGATGACGGCCAGCAGGCCGACGCCCAGATACATCGTCCGCCAGCCGGCAAGGCCGGTCACACCGTGCAACTGCATCAGCAGCGCCGCCAGCGGCGAGCCGATGACGATGGTCAGCGGCTGAGCGATATAGAAGCTGGCCAGAACCTGGCTGCGGAAACGCTGCGGCACCCACAGGCTGAGGAACAGGATGGCGCCGGGAAAGAATCCGGCTTCCGCGATGCCCAGGAAGAAGCGCAGCCAGTACAGCTGGGTAACGCTCTGCACCCAGGTGAACAGAACGGTCACGATGCCCCAGGTGATCATGATGCGGGCGAGCCAGACGCGCGCGCCGAACCGGTGCAGTGCCAGATTGCTCGGGATTTCCAGGATGATATAGCCGATGAAGAAGATACCGGCGGCAAAGCCGAATTGCGCGGCGGACAGGCCCAGATCGTGGTTCATGCCGCTCGGCCCGGCGAAGGAGATCGAGACCCGGTCGAGAAAGTTGACGAAGAACATCAATCCGATAAAGATTGACAATCGCAACGAAATTTTTCTGACGGTCGCGCGCACGGCCGCATTGTCCGCCGACATGGCAGTTCCTCTCTGGGCTTCATTCGCGCTTAAAAAATGAGCGCAAGTTCCTGGACGATCGCGGCTATCGACCTGCCTTGTAGCGGTGTGCCGCGATTCGGCGCGGACACTATGTCTGGTGGTATAATGAGTCAACCAGATGTGAGATCTCACGCCCTGCAAGGCAGAGCCAGGGCGTGAGCCGGTCCAGCGGTCAGGCCGCCGGGATCAAGTCCCGGCTGCGCAGCAGGGCTGCCGTCTGCGGCGGACGGCCCCGGAAATCGACATAGAGCGCCATCGGGTCGCGGGTATCGCCGGCCGAAAGCAGCACACGCAGCTTGGCTGCCATCACCGGATCGAAGACATCCCCGGCCTCCTTGAAGGCCTCGAACCCGTCGGCGTCCAGCACTTCGGACCACATATAAGAGTAGTAGCCGGCGGCGTAGCCGCCCCCGGCGAAGAGATGCTGGAAATGTGCCGGACGGTGACGAATGCCGATCTCGGCCGGCATGCCGATGCCCGCCAGGAACTCGCGCTCATAGGCCTCGATATCGATCGAGGCGGGGTCGGGATGCTGATGCAGCGCCATGTCGATCAGCGCGGCGGATGTATATTCGACCGTGCCGAAGCCTTCGTTGAAACCCCGCGCGGCCAGCAGTCGTTCCACCAGCGCGTCGGGGATCGGTGCCCCGGTCTGGTAATGCGTCGCATAGGTCTTCAGCGTCTCGGGCACCGACAGCCAGTGCTCGTAGATCTGGCTCGGCATTTCCACGAAATCCCGCCGCACGGAGGTGCCGGATTGCGAGGGGTAGCGCACGCGGCTGAGCAGCCCGTGCAGGGCATGGCCGAATTCATGGAACATCGTCTCGGCATCGTCGAAGCTCAGCAGCGTCGGCTGGGATTTCGCGAAATTGTTGTTATTGACGATGATCGGCGACACCGCCGCGTCCATGGCTTCCTGGTCGCGGAAACTGCTCATCCAGGCGCCGGAGCGCTTGTCCGACCGCGCATAGTGATCGGCCAGGAAGATGCCGACATGCCCGCCCGCGTCCCGCACCTCATAGGCGCGGACGTCCGGGTGATACATCGGCAGATCGGGCAACGGCACGAAGCTGAGGCCGAACAGCCGGCCCGCCGTGTCGAAGACCGCCTGCTGCAACTGCTCGAGCTGGAAATAGGGTTTCAGCTCCGTCTCATCCAAGGCGTAATCGGCCTGGCGCACCTTCTCGGCGTAATAGCGCCAGTCCCAGGGGGCGATCGCATCATTCGCCCCTTCGGCCTTCGCGGCTGCCTGTAGGCGGTCGCGTTCGGCGGCCGCCTTGCTTTTGGCCGGTTCCCAGACTTCGGCCAGCAGCGCTTCTGCCGCAACCGGAGAACCCGCCATCGAATCCGCAAGCCGGAAGCCGGCGAAATCGGCAAAGCCCAGAAGCTTGGCGCGCTCGGCCCGCAAGGCCAGGATCTCGGGGATCAGCACCCGATTGTCATGCGCGCCGGGATGCACGCCGCGCGCGATCCAAGCCTCATACGCCGTCTGGCGCAGGTCACGCCGCGCCGAAAAGGTCAGGAAAGGTTCGATAAGGGACCGCGACAGGGTAATGGCATAGCCATCCAGCTTGCGTTCGACAGCCGCCTCCCGCGCGCCGGCGCGCACGAAATCCGGCAAGCCGTCCAGGTCAGCTTCGCCCAGCGGCAGGAACCAGGCCTTTTCGTCATGCAGCACATTCTGGCCGAAGGCCGTGTGCAGCGCCGCCAGACGCTCGGATATCGCCGTCATGCGGGCGCGCCCGGCTTCGTCCAGCGCGGCCCCAGAGCGGATGAAGCCAAGATAGGAGCGGTCCAGCAGCCGCTTCTGGTCTTCGTCCAGGCCCAGCGCTTCGCTTGTATCGTGCAACGCCGCGATGCGCGCGAAAAGCGCCGGATCCAGCGCGACCTTCATGCCATGCTGCGCCAGTTTGGGGGCGAGTTCCGTATCCAGCGCTTCCAGCGCCTCGCCGCCCTGGCTGCTGACCAGATTGTGGAAGACGGCACCGACGCGGTTCAGCAGCCGGCCCGACCGTTCCAGCGCCTCCACCGTATTGATGAAGCTGGGCGCATCCGGATTCTGGCCAATAGCCGCAATCTCGGCCAAATTCTCAGCCATGGCCGCATCGAAGGCCGGTGCGAAATGCGCCGGCTCGATGACATCGAAGGGCGGCACGCCGAAAGGGGTCGTCCAGGGGCAGAGGAGCGGATTATCTTTGTTCATGCGGGCAGTCCGACAGATTGGCGACAGCCGGTCAAGCGGCGTAGCTTGCCTATGTAATGGTGAGGCAGAGTGACGGGATTGCACCTTCCGCAGCCGATGACGATGGCCTTGACCATGAGTTTGGTCATCCTCGCGACCTGTCTGAACTATCTCGTCATCTGGTTTCAGAATCGGCAGCAATCCGCGCTGCTATGGATGACGGCGGGATCGCTGATCAGCGGTCTGGCCTTTATCGTGCGGCTGACCTGGCCGGGCCTGGACGGCATCATCTTCGCCCATCCCGCCGTGCTGACCGGTCTCGGCTGTGTCTGGATGGGATGCCGTTCGGCGGCAGGCCAGCGCCCCTGGCTACCAGGATTGCCGATCGCCAGCGCCATCTGGCTGCTTCTGGCCTGCATTCCGGGCTTTTTCGAGATACCCAGCGCGCGCTACGCGGCCGCCTATCTGCTGGCCGCGCCTCTGCTGCTGCTATCCGTGAGCGCCCTGTGGCCAAGCCCCATTCCGAAGCGCGCGGGACGCCGCTTCGTCTCCGCCCTGCTGATCGTGATTGCGGCGCTGTGCCTGATCTGGGGCCTGCTGCAATGCGTCTCCATGGTCCACCCCATCGGCATCGGCGTTGACCTCATCGCCGTCCCGGTCTCGGCTTTCGCCATCATGGGCTTCTACCTCGTTCTGAGCTTTGCCTTCGTCGCCTTGTTGAAGGAACAATCGGAATGGGCGCATGGCCGCGCTGCTTTCAAGGACGCGCTGACCGGCCTGCCCAATCGCCGGCATCTGGATGAAAGCCTGACCCGTTCGACGGGCGCGGCACGGCGCGACAGGCGGCCGATCGCCGTCATCATGGTCGATGTCGACCAGTTCAAAGCCTATAACGACCGCTACGGCCATCCGGCGGGCGACGCTTGCCTGCGGATCGTTGCCGGCTGCCTGCGAGACAGCCTGCCGCACGACCTGGCGGAGGTGATGCGCTATGGCGGCGAGGAATTCACGGCGATCATCCGCGATACGGATGAGATAGAGGCCATGACTTTGGCCGAGCGTATGCGGGACTCCGTTGCGGCAGCACAGATACCGCATGACGGCGGTCTGGTTGGCTTCGTCTCCATCAGCCTCGGCGTCGCCGTGATGGCGCCGCCCTATGACCAGACGGGCGGCATCGTCGACGGCACGTCTCTGCTGGCCGCCGCCGACCGGGCGCTGTATCGCGCGAAGGAAACGGGGCGAAACCGCTCGGCTTTGTTCACGGCCGCCGACGCGCCGGACGCCACATCGCTCAACGGCCGCACGCGCATCAGCCCCGGCCTTGCGTAAGACCAGCATGGCCGGGCACGACAAAATTTCAAAACAGGGCTAGCCGCGCCCCCAAAATCCTGGCCTGATAGCGATGTGCACGCACTAAAAATGGGGCGGCCTGCCAAGATACTTGGCCAATGACGAACAAAAAACGGGGGAAACCTGGGATGGAACGGCGTTCCGTAATCGGCGGACTGGGGCTTGGCCTTGCAGGTGCTGCAACGCTTTTATCGTCGGGCCGGGCTCAGGCCCAAGGCAAATCCTTCACCATCGCCCTGATTCCGGGCCTGACCACCGATGCTTTCTACATCACCATGCATCGCGGTGCGGCGGCGGCGGCCAAGGCGCTCGGTGTCAACCTCGTCTTCCAGGGCGCGCCGTCCTTCAACCCGGTGGAACAGGTGCCGGTGCTGGATGCCGTCATCGCCCGCAAGCCGGATGCATTGCTGATTGCACCCACCGACAAGGTGCAGCTGGTGCAACCGCTGCAAGGCGCCGTCTCCGCCGGCATTCCGGTGATCACGGTCGATACCTATATCGGCAGCGGCGTCTATCAGACCGGCACTGGCCAAGCCGATTTCCCGCTCTCCTATATCGCGTCCAACAATACGCTGGGCGGGCAGATGGGCGCGCGGGCGCTGGCGAAAGAGCTTGGCGGCAAGGGCAAGGTCTATGTTTCCAATATCCAGCCCGGCGTTTCCACGACGGATGAGCGCACGGCGGGTTTCATCGCCGAAATGAAGCAGAACTTTCCCGGCATCACCGTGCTGCCGACGCAGTTCAATGATGACGACGCCAATAAGGCGGCGGGTCAGGCGCAATCGGTTCTGGCACGCAATTCCGATCTTGCCGGCATTTTCGGCGCCAATCTGTTTTCGGCCATGGGTGCTGCCAACGGCATTCAGCAGGGTGGCGCCGGCGGCAAGGTGAAGGTCGTCGCCTTCGACGCGCCGCAGACCATCATCGGCAATATCAAGACCGGACTGATCGATATCGCCATCGCCCAGCATCCGGCCGAAATCGGCTGGTTCGGCGTCGCCGCCGCCTATGCGCATTTGACCGGGCAATCCATTCCGCCCGCCATCGCCACCGGCTTCACCATCATCGACAAGCAGAATGTCGATGATCCGGCGATCCAGAAATTCGTCTATTCGGCGTGACTGCGGCTGCCTCCACGCGACACCCCCCGGGCTCGGCCCGGGGACGGCGCACCCTGGCGGCCTTGGCCGCCGCCAGGGCCTGGATCTTCCTCATTGTTCTGCTGATCGTCTTCGAGATCTGGTCGCAGATCGCCTATGGCTCAACCTTCCTCTTCAGCGCCTTCAATATCCGCTCCATCGCGGTTTTCGCGGTCGCGCCCGTCCTGCTCGGCCTGGGCCAGACCCTGGTCATCATCTCCGGCGGCATCGATCTTTCGGTCGGCTTCACCATGGGTTTCGCCGCCGTGATTTCGGCCCAGGTCGCCAATAGCCTGGGGGCCGTCGCCGGTCCCGGCATCGGCCTTTTGGGCGGCGTCGTCATCGCCCTTGGCGCCACCATGATTCCCGGCTGGATCAACGGCGTGCTGGTGGCGCGGCTGCGGGTGCCACCCTTCATCGGCACGCTGGGCATGTATGGCGTCGCCCGTGGCGCCGCCTATCTGCTGGCCAATGGCACCACGGTGCCGGTGCAGAACAGCTGGCTGACCTGGCTGGGCAATGGCCGCATCATCGGCATTCCGGCGGTCGTGCTCATCGCTGGCATCGTCATCCTGATCTTCCATTACGCCTTGGCCGAGACGCAGTTCGGCCAATATACCTATGCGATCGGCGGCAATCGGCAGGCGACCTTGCGCGCAGGCGTCAATGTCCGCCGCGTCACCATCATCCTGTATATGCTTTCGGCGCTGACCGCCGGGATCGACGGTATTCTCTATACCGGCCGCTTTGCCGCAGGCGCACCGCAGGCAGGCGAGCCCCTGCTGCTGGACAGCATCGCCGCCGTCGTCATCGGCGGCGCCAGCCTGTTCGGCGGGTCGGGCACCATTATCGGCACCATCATCGGCGCGCTGATCATCGCCGTGATCCAATACGGACTCGTTTTCCTGAATGTGGAACCCTTCTGGCAGTTCATTGCCGTCGGGCTTGTCATCATCGTCTCCGTGCTCGTCGATCAGAGCCAGCGGCGCTTGGGTGGGGGACGGCAGGATGAGTGACATCGTTCTGGAGACACGCGGCATTTCCAAGCGCTTCGGCGGCGTCCATGCGCTGGAGCGGGTGGATTTCAGCCTCCGTGCCGGGGAAGTCGTCGCTCTCGCCGGGGACAATGGCGCTGGCAAATCGACCTTCACCAAAATCATCTCGGGCGTCTTTCAGCCCAGCGAAGGCGAAATCCGCTATTGCGGCCAGCCCGTCTCCTTCGACGGACCGCAGGCGGCGCGCGCGGCAGGGATAGAGACGATCTATCAGGATCTGGCCCTGGCCGATAATCTCGATATCGGCGGGAATGTCTTTCTGGGTCGCGAGATCAAAAGCAAATTCCTGTTCCTGCCGCGCATCGACCGCAAGCGCATGCGGGAGGAAGCGGCAAAGGCCATCCAGGTTCTGGACGTGCATTTGGACAGGCTGGACAGGCCGGTGCGCGCGCTGTCAGGTGGGCAGCGCCAGGCGGTGGCTATCGGCCGGGCCATCCATTGGGACGCGCGGGTGCTGATCATGGATGAGCCGACGGCCGCACTCGGCGTGCCGGAACAGCGCAAGGTGATGGACCTCATCCGCTCGCTCAAAACCAAGGGCCTTGGCGTCATCTTCATCTCCCACAACCTCGCCGATATGTTCGCGGTCAGCGACCGTATCGTCGTGCTGCGGCGGGGCGTGGTGGCGGGTGAGCGTCAGGTCGGGCATGTCGACCCCGAGGAGATCGTGAGATTGATGGTCGGGCAATGAACGCCATTCTGCCGGCTGCCGTGCGGCACCCGGCAGAATGCTATTGTGTTGCTTATTCCCCATGTAAAGCTTCGCTATTGCGCGATTCGTGCATTTCGTTGCTGCATCGCATCTTCTAAAATCAACCATTAAATTCCGGCAATCCGGGGCTTTTGGCTGCTGAAAGCAAGTAAGGCATGGCTTGCATGACTTGAGAATAACTCTCAGTCACAGTAGCAGACCCTGGCTCGTGGACTGCTAGGGATTGTCTTGTGCTGAAATTGACGCTTGCCGCGACCGCGACACTCGCCTGCGGTCTGATCGCCGCCAAACCCGCAGCCGCCACCACCTATCCGCTGACCGTCACCGATACCGCCGGCCGCACCGTCACCATCCAGCATGAGCCGAAGCGCCTTGCGCTCCAGGATGGCCGCGACATGATGATGCTGGCGCTGCTGGACCGCACCAACCCGACCGGCCGGGTCAAGGTCTGGAACAATCTGGAACGGCGGGATGACACCAATTTCTGGAAGCTCATCGCCCAGAAATGGCCGGCCGCCGACGCGATACCCGATATGGGCTTCAGCGATGATGGCGAGGTCAATATGGAGCAGATCCTCGCCGCCCATCCCGACCTTGTCATTGCCGAGCGCCGGACCGAGGGCAATCTGGAAAGCGCCGGCGTCATGCAGCAGCTGGCCGCACTTCATATTCCTCTGATCTTCGTGGATAGCGTCGTCCAGCCTGTGGTCGACGCGCCGAAATCCGTCACCGTCCTGGGGGAGGTGCTGAACCGCGAGGCGGAAGCCAAGGACTATACGGATTTCTACGCCGCCCATCTGGCCCAGATCACCAAGGTGACGCACACCGTCACGCCCAAGGCGCGCGTCTTCGTGGAAGCGCTGGCCGGCCGTTCCGGCCCGGATCAGTGCTGCTTCACCCATGGCCATTTCGGTTGGGGCGCGCTGCTGGACACGATCGGCGTCGTCAATATCGGTGGAGACCTGCTACACAGCCCTAGCGGCGACGTGACGCTGGAAACGGTGTTGGCGGAAAAACCCGATGTCTATGTCATGACCGGCTCGGAAGGCGCGCACCGGCCTCCGGTTTTCGCCGATTTCGGCTATGACGCCGACAATACCCAAGTCCAAAAGTCGCTCGCCCGGCTGGAACAGCGTCCCGGGTTTGCCGAACTGGCACCCGCCCAGGACGGCAGGGTCTGGGGCATCTGGCACCAGTTCTACAGCCATCCCTTCAATATCGTCGGCCTCGAATATCTGGCCAAATTCGCCTATCCGAAGCAATTCGCGGACCTCGACCCGGCCGCGACCTATCGCGAGATCATCACCCGCTTCACCGATATGCCGGTCGGCGCCTTCACCTTCGCGTCCAAAGCGCCGCCGGTCGCACCGTGAGCACAGGTCGCCCCATCCTTGGCTGATCGATCAACCGCGCTCACGGGAATCGCCGCCCATTACCGCCGTTCGGTATTGGGGCGCAGCCTTCTGCTCGCTGTGATGATTACCCTTGGTCTCGCCGCCATGGTGGCCGACCTCATCGTCGGGTCCGGCACGCTGACGCTGAGCCAAGTTTTGGGCGCTGTGTTTCATCCATCGAAGGCGGACCCGACAACGCTGGCCATCCTCTGGGATATCCGCGCGCCGATCACCCTGCTGGCGGCCGTCACCGGCATGGAACTGGCCCTGTCCGGGTCGTTGCTGCAAACAGCTTTGCGCAATCCGCTGGCCGAGCCCTTCACGCTCGGCATCGCGGCGGCAGCGGGGTTCGGCGCGGCACTGGCCATCGTCTTTCAAACCAGCGTCTTCGGTGCGCTTTTCGCCTGGATGCCGGGCGAGCTTTTCGTCTCCGGCAATGCTTTCGTCTTCTCGCTGCTGACCGTCGTGCTGATCACCGTGCTCGCCGGCCGGCGCGGCATGGGGGTGGAGACGATCACGCTGCTCGGCATCGCGGTCCATTTCACCTTCAGCGCGCTGCTGGCCTTCGCCCAGTATTTCGCCGACGCGACCCAGTTGCAGTCCCTCGTCTTCTGGCTACTAGGCTCTCTGCTGCGCGCGACCTGGCTGAAGGTCTGGATCAATGCCAGCGTGCTGGTGGCCATTCTGCCCTTCCTGCTGCTGCAATCCTGGGCGCTGACGGCCTTGCGCGGCTTCGGCGAGCAGGCCGTGGTTCTCGGCATCCGCGTCGCGCGCCTGCGCTTTATCCTGATGATCTGCGCGGCGCTGATGGCCGGTGCTGCCACCGCCAGCATCGGCATCGTCGGTTTCATCGGCCTGGTGGCACCGCATATGGCGCGGCTGCTGGTGGGGGAGGATCAGCGCTTCGCCCTGCCGCTGACGGCCGCCTGCGGCATGCTGATCCTGACGCTCGCCTCCCTCGTCAGCAAGATCGTGCTGCCGGGCGTCATCCTGCCCATCGGCATGATCACCTCCATGCTCGGCATTCCCTTCTTTCTGGTCCTCATTCTGGGCAACCGCCGCCGGGCCGCCGTCTGATGCTGGCGGTCGAACAATTCTCCGTCCGCATCGGCCGCGCCGAAATCGTCAAGCCGCTGGATTTCTCGGTCGCCGCCGGGGAATGCCTGGCCGTCCTGGGCCGCAACGGCGCCGGCAAGACCAGCCTGGTCCGTGGCTTGGCCGGTCTGCTGGCCCATCACGGCCGGGTGGCGCTGGACGGCACGCAGCTGGACAGTCTGAATGCCGCCGAACGCAGCCGCCGCATCGGCTATATGGCCCAAGGCTCAGCCCAGCCCAGCGCCGAACTGACCACGCTCGACATGCTGCTGCTGGCGCAGAATGGCAGCCGCTTAGGCTGGGGCGTTTCCACCGACAGCCTGACGCGGGCGGAAGAGATGCTGGCGCTGCTGGACCTGCAACCGCTGGCCCATCGCGTCGCCAGCCAAATGTCCGGCGGGCAACGGCAGATGGTGGCGCTCGGCGCTGCCCTGGTGCGGCGGCCGCGCCTGCTATTGCTGGACGAGCCGACTTCGGCGCTCGACCTCGCCAATCAGCTCAAGCTGCTCGAAATTGTGCGGGACTATACGCGGCGGGAGGGGATCGCGACGGTCATGGTGCTGCATGACCTCAACCTCGCCACCCGCTATGCCGACCGCGTGCTGATGCTGGCGGGCGGCGCGCTCGCCCATATCGGTCCGGTGCGGGACGCCATGCGGCCCGATCTTCTGGCCGAGGTTTTCGGCGTCCATTGCGGCATCTACCAGATAGATGGCGGTCATACCGCCATCTATCCTTTGGCGACAGCCTGAAAATCAGATGGCCGGCGCGTATTTCGCCGCGAAATCCGCCGCGTCCAGCGCTTGGAAATCGGCTAGCGCCGCCTTTAATTGCGCGTGGGTCCAGTGCCACCAGCCGGTAAGACGCAAGGCGGCTTCGACCTCTTCCGTCACCCGGCGGCGGATGACACGGGCCGGATTGCCGGCGACGATGGTAAAGGCGGGCACGTCCTTGGTGACGATGGCGCCGGCGCCGATGGCAGCGCCATCGCCCACCGAAACACCGGGCAGCAGCGTCGCGTTATGGCCGATCCAGACATCGTGGCCGATGGTGACGCGGTTTTGCATCCGCCATTGAAAAATCTCGGCATCGTCTTCCGCCGCCAATCCGTGGCTGCGGCTGCGATAGGTGAAATGATGCAGGGTCGCCCGCCAGAAAGGATGGTTGGTCGGGTTGATGCGGACGCCGGACGCGATATTGCCGAACTTGCCGATCTCGGCATTAAAGACCTGATCGTCCTTCACGAGATAGGTCCAGTCCCCGATCACGCTGTCGAAGATCTCGCAGCTCGGACCGATGGATGTCCAGGCGCCGACATCGGTATTGCGGATCAGCGCGCTGTCGTGCAGCCAGGGCGCCTCGCCCATTTCACCGTCGCCGCGCCAGGGATCGCGATACTCACCCTGATTGATCAAGACCATGCTACCCGCTTCTCCGTCCGAACCGCGTTACTCCGCCGTGGTCGGCCCGAAGGGATTGCCGCCAGGCCAAAGCACGTTCGGCACGGCCGGTAGCGCATAGGCATGGCCATGGCCATTGAAGATTTGGCGATAGTTCGCGACGCCCCGGTCGAGATGTGCCTGCCAGGCCGCATCGGTTTTCAGCGCGGTGCCGGGCGCCATGGGAGAGGTGTCGGCCGGCGGAAGCTGTGCCAGCAGCGGCACCACCGGGTTGGCGACCGTCAGGCGCGACAGATCGATTTGATCGCCTGACGTCAGAATTGCCTTGGCCAGATGATGGCAAAGGCCGGTCGGCAGCGCCGTCTGCCCAGCCAGAAGAGCGCAGGACATCATGGCTTCATCCCGGCCGGTCACACCCGCCCAAACAGAAAGGTTTGGGGCGCCCAACAGCAAAACCGCAGCCGCAGCCGCAGCCAGCGAAGTCCGCATCACCGCCCTCAATACGCAACAACGAACAATTACCCCTCCAGCGCCGGCCTAGCCAGGAAAAGCCGCATGACCTGCGGTCTGGGGAGCCATCCGCCCACCAGGGCAGCACAAAAAGAAAAGGGGGCGCCGCTTACGCGCCCCCCCTTCGCTAATTCGTCATGCCACCGAACGAAGCGGCGCGGGCCCTAGTGACAGCCTGACTACACCCCTGGCCGTCCGACTGCCGTGTGGCGGGTCGGCGACTCAGCTGCGACGGGTCGGCGCCTTGGCAGCGGCTTTCGGCAGCGGCGGCAGGTCTTCGTCCAGGATCGTCAGCGTGACGGCATAGGAGATTTCGCCCTCGTCCGTGTCCTTGTCGACCGTGCCGATCGTCTCGCCTTCGACGGCGACTTCGATCGGGAAGCCGGCCTTCATCGGCGGAATGATGGTCAGCTTGTCGCTGCCCAGCAGGCGGCGGAGGTAGGTCTGTACGCGTTCGATTTCGGCTCCGGTCATGGCTCCGGTCCTTTCTGCAATGAAGTCGTCTTAACCGCGCCAGATAACGGATCGCGGCTGCGAGCGCCACGCCTTCAGCGCACAACGGCACTGTCCCAGATGGGTCGCGCGAAGGCCCGGTCCTCCCTTGATTGCGCTTTCCTCCGCGTCCAGGATGCGCGGCATGAGCGAAACCGTGCTCGACCTTAAGGATCTGGTCTGTCCCCTGCCCGTGCTGCGCGCCAATCGCGCGCTGCGCACCATGCTGGCGGGGGAGCGGCTGCGCGTGCTGGCCACCGACGCAGCCTCCGTTGCCGATTTCCAGAGCTATTGCCGGGAAACCGGCCATGTCCTGGTTGCCTGGAGCGAGGAAGCCGGGGTCTATAGTTTTTCGATCAAACGGCGGTCGGGCGACTAGGCGCACCGACTGCCGCATCCGTTCAAGGCCTCGCTGAAGAAGGCCTGCGAACAAATCACAGGGGAAAAAGATGGATCTGGGACTGAAGGGCAAGGTTGCCGTCATCACCGGCGGTACCGTGGGCATTGGGCTGGCGATCGCCGAGGGACTGGCGGCGGAAGGCGTCAATCTTCTGCTGTCGGCCCGCGATCAAACGCGGCTGGAACGCGAGGCCGCGCGCATCACGGCCACATTCGGCGTCAGGGTGGAAATCGTGGCCGGTGACGTCTCGGCCGCCGCCGCCGTGGATGCCATCGTCGCGAAAGCCGAAAGCGCCTTCGGCGGCGCCGATCTCCTGATCAATAATGCCGGCACCGGCAGCAATGAGACGATCCAGGACGCGTCCGACGAGAAATGGGATTTCTACTGGAACCTCCATGTCATGGCGGCCGTGCGGCTGGCCCGTGGCCTGGTGCCCGCTATGCGCCGCCGCGGCGGCGGCGTCATCCTGCACAATGCCTCGATCTGCGCGACCCAGCCGCTGGGCTACGAGCCGATCTACAATGTCACGAAAGCGGCCCTGGTCATGTTCTCCAAGAACCTCGCCAATGAGGTTGTGGGAGACAATATCCGCGTCAATACCGTCAATCCGGGCCTTGTCCTGACGCCGGACTGGGTCAAGACCGCCAAGGAACTGACGGCGGAAACCGGCGGCGATTGGGAGGGGCATTTGCAGTCGGTTGCCGATGAATTCGCGCCCATCAAGCGCTTCGCTTCCCCGGCGGAAGTCGCCAATCTGTTCGTTTTCCTGTGTTCGGACCGGTCCAGCTATTGCGTCGGCTCCACCTTCTATGCCGATGGCGGCATGTTGCGGACGATCTGAGGCATGAGCCTGCTGCTTCTCACCCATCCTTCCAGCCTCGCGCATGACACCGGCCCCGGACACCCGGAGCGTATCGCGCGGCTGAAGGCGGTGCGGGCAGCGCTAGCCCATCCCGATTTTGCTGACCTTATGCGGGAAGACGCACCGGCCGCGACCGAGGCGCAGCTGCGCCTGGTGCACCCGCAATCCCATATCGACCTCATCCTCAGCACCGATCCCGACGAGGGCGACCTCGTTCATATCGACCCGGATACGGTGATGAGCGCGGGCTCGGCCGAGGCCGCGCTGCATGGGGCCGGGGGCGCCATTGCCGCTGTCGATGCGGTGGCAAGCGGGCGTGCGACGCGCGCCTTCGTGGCCACCCGTCCGCCCGGCCATCATGCCGAGCCGGCGCGGGCCATGGGGTTCTGCCTGTTCTCCAACGCGGCTATCGCGGCCCTTCACGCCCGCGCCGCCTGGGGCCGCCAGCGCGTCGCCGTGGTGGATTTCGACGTTCATCACGGCAATGGCACGCAGGCGGTTGCCTGGAATGACCCCGATTTCTTCTTCGGCTCCAGCCACCAATTTCCTTTCTATCCAGGAACGGGCGCCGAAGATGAGCGGGGGATTGCCGGGCAGGTCGTCAATGCGCCACTCTCGGCCGGCAGCGGCCGGGCGGCTTTCCAGGCCGCCTGGTCTGGCCGCATTCTGCCCGCGCTCGATGATTTCGCACCTGACTGTCTGATCATCTCCGCCGGTTTCGACGCGCACCGGGATGACCCGCTGGCGCAGCTTGATCTGGTGGAGGAGGACTTCACCTGGGTGACCGGGGCCATCCTGCAACTGGCCGCCCGCCATACCGGTGGACGCGTCGTCTCGCTGCTGGAAGGCGGCTATGATCTCGACGCCTTGGCTGCCTCGACCGCCGCCCATGTCCGACGGCTGCTTGTAGCCGGTTGAACGCGCTTCCTCGAAGGAGAGACCCATGTCCGAACCCACCCCTTTGCCTGCCTCCGCGACGAAAGCCGCCTGGGATAAGCTAGACGCCCTGGCAGCCGCCCCCGGCGGCCGCCTGATCACCCCGCTATTCGCGGCGGACCCGAACCGCGCCGAAAAATTCTCCGCCAGCTTCGAGGATATGTTCCTCGATTTCTCCAAGACCTCCATCAGCCCCGAGGCGATGACCGGCCTGTTCGAACTCGCTCGCGCCGCCAAGGTCGAGGATTTCATCGTGCGCCTCTTCGCCGGTGAGCCGGTGAATATGACCGAGCATCGCTCCGCCATGCATATGGCGCTGCGCAGCCTGCCCGATGCCGGCTTCCGCGCCGTGCTGCCCGAAGGCGGTTTCGAGGATGCCTCGAAGGTCGCCGCCCATGAGCGCGCGCATATGGAGAAATTCGTCCGCGCCGTTCATGCGGGCGAGATCGTCGCCGCCGACGGCAAGCCCTTCACCGACGTTCTGAATATCGGCATCGGCGGGTCGGACCTCGGGCCGCGCATGGTCAGCCTGGCGCTGACCTTCGTGCATGGCGCCAAGATCAGCCCGCATTTCCTGTCGAATGTCGACGGCCATGCCTTCGCCCAGCTGTCCCGCGAACTGGACCCGGCGCGCACCCTGGTACTGGTCGCCAGCAAGACCTTCACGACGCTGGAGACCATGACCAACGGCCATGCGGCGCGTGACTGGATTGCCGGCGCGCTGGGCGAAGATGCCGTCAGCCATCATTTCGCTGCCCTTTCCACCAATATGAAGGAAACCGGTAAGTTCGGCATTCCGGAAGACCGCGTCTTCGGTTTCCGCGACTGGGTTGGCGGTCGCTATTCCGTCTGGTCGGCCATCGGCCTGTCGGTCGCGCTCGCCGCCGGCTGGGACGCTTTCGAGGATTTCCTCGCCGGTGGTCGCGCCATGGACGGCCATTTCCGCAACACGCCGCTGGAACAGAACCTGCCTGTGCTGATGGCGCTGGCCGGCATCTGGAACCTGGACGTTCAGCATGCCGCGACGCTGTGCATCCTTGCCTATGACGCCCGCCTCGCCCGTTTCCCGGCCTATCTCCAGCAGCTTGAAATGGAGAGCAACGGCAAGTCCACCCGTCTTGCGGGGGACCAGGTGACGCATCAGACCTGCCCGGTCGTCTTCGGCGAACCCGGCACGGATGCGCAGCACAGCTTCATGCAGCTGGTGCATCAGGGTCCGGCGCATGTGCCGGTCGACTTCATCCTGGCGGCCGAGGCCGATCACAACCGCCCCGAGGCGCATCGCATCCTGGCGGCCAATGTGTTTGCCCAGGCGGAAGCGCTGCTGGCCGGCAAGTCCTTGGAAGAAGTAACCGAGGAGATGAAGAAGGCCGGCGCCGATGAGGAGACCATCAAGCGCGTTGCGCCGCATCGCGTCTTCACCGGCCAGCGTCCGTCCACCACGGTTCTGTACAAGAAGCTGGACGCCTATAGCCTCGGCCGCCTGATCGTTCTTTATGAGCACAAGGTCGCGGTGCAGGGCGCCATCTGGGGCATCAACAGCTACGACCAGTGGGGCGTGGAACTGGGCAAGAAGCTGGCCCAGGCCATCATCCCCTCGCTGGAGCCGAAGGCCGATCACGGCCATCACGACGGTTCCACCCTCGGCCTGATGAACAAGTTCCTGTCGCTGCGCGGCGAAGGCTGATTTTTGCGCCCCTGGCCGGTCCCTCGGGGCCGGCCGATTTGCTTCTAACCAATTTGAATAGGATTCAATCCTATTCATGCTAGGGTGATCGGAAGGAGCACGTCATGCGCAGCACACAGCAATTCAGCATCACCCTGCCCACCGAAATGGCGGAAATCGTCGAGCAAAAAGTCCGCTCCGGTGATTATGCGAGTGTCAGCGAAGTCATCCGCGACGGTATGCGGGCGTTGATGGAGCGCGATGCCGCCGTCGAACGCTGGCTGCGGGAAGACGTTGTCGCGGGTCATGCCGCCTATTTGGCGGACCCCTCTCAAGCCGTTCCCTCTTCTGATATTCTTGATCGCATCAAACGCCGCAGAGCCTCGGCGCTGGATCAGTGACCCGGTGCGGGTTCTCTTCACGGCACGTGCAGAGGCCCATCTCGATGTGATTTACGCGTATATTGCGCGACAGGCCGGCGAGGCACGGGCCGATGCGTTTGTTCAGCGCATCATCGACTATTGCGCCGGCTTTGCGATCTTTCCCGAACGCGGCACATGTCGCGATGATCTGGTTCCCGGTTTGCGAACCATCGGTTTTGAACGCAGCGTCACGATAGCATTCCTGATTGTGCCAGACACAGTGCTGATCGAAGGCGTTTACTATGGTGGTCAGAACTATGAATCGGCGCCTATTTTCGGTGGCTCCTAAAGTCGGCTCGCCCAGGCGATCGCCTCAACCTGCAAGCGGTTGAAGTCCATCCGGTCCTGATCGCCCCAAAGATCGGCCATGGCGGCGAGGCTTTTCGCATCGCGGCTTTCGCTCGCTTCGACCAGATTGAGCAATTGCCCGAGTGCGCCCGAGCGTGCCACCAGCGCCGCCCGCAGATCGTCGGCAAGATTAAGCAGCTCCGCCAGTTCGGCCATGCTTTGACCGAACAGACTGTCAGCCAGGCTGAGAATGCCAACCGTGAAGGCTTCTTCCCGCAGATGCGCGCGGCCCAGGGCGACCGCCAGGTTTTCCATCAGCCGGCCGCGCACGGCTGCCGTCTGTACCAGCGGGTCCGAGCCCAATTTGGTGCCGCCATGTTCGGCAAACAGCATGATCTGCACCAAGCGCCCGATGGCCTGATGGCCGAGCAGGAAAATCGCCTGCCGCAGACTGGTGACTTTATGCACCGGGCTGAAGGCGGCGGAACTCGCCATACGCAGCAGCCGCATGGCCAAATCTGGTGCTTCCTTCACCGCGACTTCCAGCGTGCTGTTGTCAGGGTCCTGCGCCAGCAGGCGCAGGATGCGGATCAGCACCATTTTTGAAGGCTGCATGCGGCGCGCCGTCAACACCGTGGGCCGGGCAAAGAAATAGCCCTGGAAAAGATCGAAACCGATGGCCTTGCAATCCTCATACTGCGCGACCGCCTCGACTTTTTCCGCCAAGGGCCGCGCACCATGCGCCCGCACGTCGCGCACCAGCTTGGCCAGGGCGGCCCGCTCCTGTCCGGCAATCTCGAACTTGACGTAGTCGACATGGTGCAGGAACACGCGATGTTCCGGCTTCAGGTCGACGACGTCATCCAAAGCGAGCTGAAAGCCGCGCGCCCGCAACTGCTTGCAGCGCGCGAGGATGGCGGGCGTCAAATCGACATGTTCGAGGATTTCAAGAACGATCCGGCTGGGCGGCAGAATCTCGACGATATCACTCATCAGAACGTCTGCGTTGACGTTGATGAAGCCACGCCGATCGCCCAGCGCTTGTTGCAGACCGAGCGCTGAAAACATCGTATCGATGACGGTCGCGGTCGCCGCCACATCATCCACGACAGCGGCAAAATTCGGCTGCCCGGAGCGGAACAGCAGTTCATAGGCGAACAACTCGCGATGCTTGCCGACGATCGGCTGCCGCCCGAGAAAGACATCGGCGGCCAGCGTCCCCTTCCGCTCCGGCTCGGTTGTCGCTCGGAAGGCCGTCATTAAAAACCGTCTGCCCTGTGCTGTTCGCCGCAGTCCAGGACAAAAGATGCGCTGATAGTCTTACATTTGCCTTAAGAAGGCAGCCCTCAGAAGACGGGGGGCGGGATCAGGCGTCGGGCCCGAAATAGACACAGCCGTCGCCTTCGCTGTCGCGATAGACGCCGACCTTGCTCAGACCGGGACAATGATCGGCCAGTTTCTTCCAAATCCACACGGATAGGTTTTCGAGCGTCGCCGGACCAAGATCCTGCACCTCGTCCAGAAAGCGATGATCCAGCCCGTCCCGCGCTTCGGCCAGCAGCCGCTCGAACAGGCCGAGGTCGATGACCATGCCGCTGACCGGGTCAGGCCGGCCGCGCACGGTGACTGCCGCGCGATAGGAATGGCCATGGATGCGCCGGCTCGGCTCGGCATCGATGCAGCGCTCCAACGTATGGGCGGCGTCGAATTTGAAATGCTTCGTCAACTCAAACATCAGGCGATTCCAAGAAACTTGTGCGTCTGCAGGTTCAGGCGCCAGCGCGGGTTTTGCAGGCAATAGGCAACGGTCGCCGCCGTATTGGCGGCGGCCTCGGCGCCGTCCATCGGCGAGAGTAGAAAGTGGTCGAAGGCGAAACCCTCGAACAGAGCGGGTTCGGCACCGGCCTGCGGATAGACGAGCTTCAGCTCGTCGCCGGTGGTGACGACGACGGCATTCCCGGCCTTGGGGCTGACGCAGACCCAGTCGATCCCCGCTGGCACCGGCACCGTGCCATTGGTCTCGACCGCAATCTCAAAGCCTTCGGCATGCAATGCGGCCGTCAGATCGGCATCGACCTGTAATAGAGGCTCACCGCCGGTCAGCACGGTAAATGGCTTGCCGCCCGCAGGCTTGCCGCCTGCGCCTTGGGGCCAATGGGAGGCGATGGCGGCGGCCAGGGCTTGGGCGTCAGCGAAGCGCCCGCCGCCCGGCCCGTCCATGCCGACGAAATCGGTATCGCAGAACTGGCAGGCGGCGGTGGCGCGGTCCAGCTCACGGCCGGACCACAGGTTGCAGCCGGTAAAGCGGCAGAAGACGGAGGCGCGGCCGGCATTCCGGCCCTCACCCTGCAACGTGTAGAAAATTTCCTTGACCGCGTAAGCCATGCCTTGAACCTGGATAACGGCCCCACCTTGGGGCTCGGCCCGGCACCTAGCCCGTCTGGGCGAATTTTGCGACTCCCGCTGCGGGAGGCTGACCAGCGTTCAAGATCAGCCGCCGCATTTTCCTTTCACACCAGGGATGATCTGTGTAATCAAAGCGCTTGGGTTTTTCGGGATATGTTGAGCCTTGCCAACAATTCTGAGGATCAACGGTTGGCGCTTTGTCATTTACGTCAACGATCATCCACCGGCCCATATACACGTGCTTGGGCCGGGCTGGTCGGTCGTCATCAATGTGGCAGACCAGGTTATTGTGCGGGAAGTGGTGGGGCCATGCGCTGAACATGATGCCCGGAAAGCGCAGGCTTTAGCTGCCGATCACCAGCAAGTGCTTTTAGCCGCATGGGAAGAGATTCATGGCTGAAATGACAACGAGGGAATTTGCGGCGGCCGTCGCGCGCGGTCGTAAACGCCAAGAGGGTCCTCTGGCCGAAACGGCCCATTACGATCGTGAGCGCGACCGGGTCATCGTGCGCCTGTCCACGGGCGTTGAACTCGGAATCCGTCCGCAAGATGTGGAAGGTTTGCACGAAGCCACCGCTGAAGACCTGTCCGAGATCGAGATCGAGGCTCTCGGTCTCGGCCTGCGCTGGCCCAGGATCGACGCCGATCTTTATCTTCCTGCCCTTCTGGAAGGGATCTTGGGTTCGCGGCGCTGGATGGCGCAGAGGCTCGGCGCGGCAGGCGGAGAGGTGCGCAGCGCAAGGAAGGCTTCCGCAGCGCGCGAGAATGGCAAAAAGGGCGGCCGCCCTTCCGCCGGAAAAGCCAAGACGCGCATCGCCAGTTGAAGTCAGCCTCCACCGCTTCCCATGGCAGCCGCCCCAGCTTCTATGCCAAACTCGCCGCCATGCCGACGATTCGCCTCCTGCCGAGCCATGTCGTGGACCGCATTGCCGCCGGTGAAGTGGTCGAGCGGCCGGCGGCCGCGATCAAGGAACTGGTGGAAAACGCGCTCGATGCCGGGGCGACGCGCATATCCGTCTCGCTCCATGAGGGCGGCATCCGCCGCATCGAGGTCACGGATGACGGCTGCGGTATGTCTGCCGCCGAACTGCCCGTCGCCATTCAGCGCCATGCCACCAGCAAGCTGGATGAGGCCGCCGACCTCGTCCATATCACGACCCTGGGCTTTCGCGGCGAGGCTCTGCCCTCCATCGGCGCCGCCGCCCGTCTTGCCATCACCAGCCGCCCGGCCGGCGCGGACAGCGCTTATACCATCCGCGTCGAAGGCGGGCTGGTCAGCGAGGTCGAGCCCGCCGCCGGGCAGATCGGCACGCGCATCATCGTCTCGGATCTGTTTTTCGCGACCCCGGCGCGGCGCGCCTTCCTGCGCAGCCCGCGTGTGGAAGCCGACCATGCCGAAGCCGTCATCCGCCGTCTGGCCCTGGCAGCCCCCGAAACCGCTTTCCGGCTGGAGCATGATGGCCGCCTGATCTTCGACCTGCCCACCGCCGACCGCCGGGCGCGCCTCGCCGCGCTGCTGAGCGCCGATGAGGCCGAGACGCTGCTGGTGGTCGAGGCTGAGCGGGATGACGTGCGGCTGTCCGGCTTTGCCGGGGCGGCGGCAACCCATCGCGCTACCGGTGCCGCGCAATATCTGGTCGTCAACGGCCGCCCTGTCGTGGACCCGCTGCTGAAGACAGCTTTGCGCGTCGCCTATCAGGAGGTCATGCCGCGTGGGCGTTTTCCGGTGGCGGGGCTTTGGCTAGACCTGCCGCATCGCGCGGTCGACGTGAACGTGCATCCGGCCAAGACGGAACTCCGCTTCCGTGACGGCGAGCGTATCCGCGGCCTGCTGATCAGCGCCCTGCGGTCCGCCCTGTCCCGCCCGGCGGCCCTGCAATTCCAGCCGCGCGCGGCCATTCGCGGCTATGGCCGTGCCGTCAATGCTTATGCAAGGCCCGATGCAATCCCGGCCCCCGCCTATCCTGGCCCGGCCTATCACGGCCCGGCGGCTTCCGGCTGGGACGCACCGCCGGGCGACGTCGCGACCCTGGATTTTCCTGAACCGCTGGCGCCACGGGCCATGATGTTGGCCGAGGCGCAATTGCCCCTGGCCGGCGCGCCCTTCGCCCGCACGCTGCCGGCCGCCCCACCACAGCCAGCCGAACCAGGCCACCCGCTGGGTGCCGCCGTCGCTCAGGTGCTGGACACTTACATCATTGCCGTCGCCGAGGACGGCACGCTGATCCTGGTCGATCAGCATGCTGCCCATGAACGGCTGACGCATGAGGCGCTGCGCGAGCAGGTCATCGGCACGGACGGGCCGCGCCCGCAGCCCATGCTGCTGCCGATCGTCGTCGACCTGCCGGCGGGCGACGCCGCCCGGCTGGCCGAGGCCGCGCCCGACCTGCTGCAACTGGGGCTGGAAATCGAGCCCTTCGGCCCCGGCGCCGTCATGGTTCGCGCCATGCCGGCCGTGCTCGGCACCGCCGACCCGGCGCCTTTGCTGCGCGACATTGCCGAGGAACTGGCCGAGATGGAGGAGAGCACGGCGCTGTCCCAGAAGCTCGACGCCGTCCTCGCCCGCATGGCCTGCCACGGCAGCATTCGCGCCGGCCGGCGCATGAATGCGGCCGAGATGAACGCCATGCTGCGGCAGATGGAACAGGTGCCGCGCGCCGCCACCTGCAGCCACGGGCGCCCGACTTTCCTCAAACTCTCTAAAGCCGAGATCGAGACCCTGTTCGGCCGGCGCGGAATTTAGCAAGATCACCCCTGCGCCAGCGGCATGACCGGAGCGTGATCGACCGCTTGCACGAAATCGTGTGCAGAACCATGTCGGAGCCATGTTCAACACATCCCCATCGCCGCACGATCCTATCGGTTGGCACGGCACAACCATCCTCTCAGTCCGTCGCGGCGACCAGGTCGCCGTCGGCGGCGACGGCCAGGTGACGCTCGGACAGACCGTCATCAAGGGCAATGCGCGGAAGGTCCGCCGCATCGGCAATGGCCAGGTCATCGCCGGCTTCGCCGGTGCCACAGCCGACGCCTTCACCCTGCTGGAACGGCTGGAAGCCAAGCTTGAACGCTTCCCCAACCAGCTGGAACGCGCCTGCGTCGAACTCGCCAAGGACTGGCGGACGGACCGCTACCTGCGCCGCCTGGAAGCCATGATGATCGTCGCCGACCGCGACCATTCCTATACGCTGACCGGCAATGGCGACGTTCTGGAACCGGAAGACGGCATCATCGGCATCGGCTCCGGCGGCAATTACGCCCTCTCGGCCGCCCGCGCGCTCATCGAAATGCCGGACCTCTCGGCCGAGGATATCGTTCGCCGCTCCATGAAGATCGCCGGCGATATTTGCGTCTATACCAATCACAGCCTTATCGTCGAAACCATCTGACGCTTGCCCTGCCCGGTCGTCTTCACGACGGGCAATTCTCTATCAGGCTATGACCGGTTGCCGCCGAGCGGGGCCGGGCCATGGTGCTAGGATTAGAAAGACATGGAAGTCCCTACCTACTCCCCCCGGGAGATCGTATCCGAACTCGATCGCTTCATCGTCGGCCAGAATGACGCCAAGCGCGCCGTCGCCATCGCGCTGCGCAACCGCTGGCGCCGTCAGCAGGTGCCGACAGGCCTGCGCGAAGAGATCGTTCCCCGCAATATCCTCATGATCGGGCCGACCGGCGTCGGCAAAACCGAAATCGCCCGCCGTCTCGCGAAACTCGCCCAGGCGCCTTTCCTGAAGGTCGAGGCGACCAAATTCACCGAAGTCGGCTATGTCGGCCGTGACGTGGAAAGCATCGTGCGTGATCTGGTCGAGGCCAGCATCAATATGATGCGCGACGCCAGCCGCAAGGACGTGCAGGCCAAGGCCGAGCTCAATGCCGAGGAACGCATCGTCACCGCGCTGGTCGGTGAAGGTGCCGCCGCCGATACGCGCAACAAGTTCCGCCGCATGCTGCGCAATGGCGAATTCGAGGAGAAGGAGATCGAGGTTTCGGTCGCCGAACCGCCGCCGAACGCGCTCGGCCAGATGGATGTCCAGCCCGGCCAGGCGATCAACCTCGGCGATATGATGAAGGGCATGTTCGGCCGCCAGCCGCAGGCCAAGAAGATGCCGGTCGCCGCCGCCCGCAAGGCTCTGGAACGCGAAGAGGCCGACAAGCTGCTCGACAATGAGCAGCTCATTAAGGACGCGGTCTCTCATGCCGAGAATAACGGCATCGTCTTCCTGGACGAGATCGACAAGATCTGCGCCCGGTCGGATGGCGGTTTCCGTGGCGGCGATGTCAGCCGCGAAGGCGTGCAGCGTGACCTGCTGCCGCTGATCGAAGGCACGACCGTGAACACCAAGCATGGCGCGGTGAAGACCGACCATATCCTGTTCATCGCCTCCGGCGCCTTCCATGTCGCGAAACCGTCCGACCTGCTGCCGGAATTGCAGGGCCGTCTGCCGATCCGCGTGGAACTGTCGCCACTGACGCGGGAAGACATGCGCCGCATCCTGACCGAGCCCGAACACAGCATGCTGAAACAGTATGTGGCACTGATGGGCACGGAAAAGGTGTCGCTCGACATTACCGAGGATGCGATCGACGCGGTGGCCGAACTCGCCGCCGATATCAACGACCGGGTCGAGAATATCGGCGCCCGACGCCTGTCGACGGTGCTGGAGAAGCTGTTCGAGGAGATCAGCTTCACGGCTTCCGACCGGCCGGGCGATACGGTGACGATCAATGCCGCCGATGTGCGGGACCGCGTGGCGCCGCTGGCCGCCAAGGGCGATCTCAGCCGGTTTATCCTGTGACGGAGGCCTCTCCCTTCGTCACGCCTGAGGAGGAGACGGCCGTCGCGGCCGTCTCCGCCATCGACGACGAGCTTGGCGTCTTCGACGATTGGATGGAGCGCTACGGCTATATTATCGAGCTTGGCCGCAAGCTGCCGCCCTTCCCGGACGATTGGGCGAACGACGCCCATCGGGTGCCCGGCTGCCAGAGCCGGGTCTGGATGGAAGCGGAAGCACGGGACGGGCTTCTGTTCTTCGCCGGCGCGTCCGACGCCGCCATCGTCTCCGGCCTCGTGGCGCTCCTGCTGCGGGTCTATTCCGGCAGAACCCCTGGTGAAATTTTGGCGACCGATCCTATCTTCCTGAAAGAACTGGGTTTGCTGGAAGCGCTGTCGACCAACCGGGGTAACGGGATCGCCGCCATGGCGCGGGCGATTCGCGAAAGGGCCGCCGCGGAACAGACCGTGGCCTGAGCCTCAATCCTCCGACTTTGGTGCCCGACCGCGTTCCGGCTATCCTGGTCGCATCGATTCGGGAGCCAGGGATGACAGGCGGACGGTTTGGACTTTGGGTGGCGGTCGCTTTCGCGACCGGCGCGCTGACCGCGACGGCGATTGCCGAAGAACCGCATCTGGTCACGGCCATGAATGCCCTGACCCACGCGCATGACGCGCTTGCCGCGACCCGCGACAATAAGGGCGGCCATCCGGCGGCGGCCCAGGCGCTGATCGCCAAGGCCCAGGCCGAAATCCAGGCGGTGGCACCATGATCCGCAAGACCGCCCTCAGAGGCATGATTTTGGCTGGCGCCTTCGCCGGCGGCAGCCTTGTCGCCGGCTGCGCGCTGCATCACCAAGGCCACATGAATATCGCGCTCGATGCGCTCAACACCGCCGCCGCGGCACTGACCCAGGCGCCACAGGACAAGGCCGGCCATGTCCAGGCCGCGCTGAAATATACTCGCCAGGCCATCGACGAAGTTGAAATCGGCATGGCCTATAAAATCCAAACAGGCTCGTCAGCCACAGCCGACTAGGGAGCGGATCATGACCCAGTTCGATCTGGATGCCGGGGTGCGCGACTTCATCAAGCGCACCGACAGCTTCAGCAAAGGCCTGGGTATTGACGCGACCACGGCAGAGGTGCGCGAGGCCTATATGCGCATGTGCGCGGCCTTCGCTTTGCCGCACCCGAAGGGCCTGCGCGCGCGGGACGGCATTCTTCACGCTGAAGGTCCGACGCGGGAATTGCGGGTCCGCAGCTTCGCAACGCCGGACGCCATTCCCGGCCGCGCCGTGTTGTTCCTGCATGGTGGCGGCTTCGTCGTTGGCGGGCTCGACAGTCATGACAGTATTTGCGCCGATCTGGCTGCCGGGGCCGAGGTCGCCGTCATCGCGCTCGACTACCGGTTGTCGCCCGAACATGCCTATCCGGCCGCGCTGGACGATGCCGAAGCCGCCTATGACGACCTGCTCGACAGCCACCAGCATGTCATTCTGGTGGGTGACAGCGCAGGTGCCACGCTGGCCGCCGCGCTCTCGCTGCGGCTGCGCCGCAAGGGCAAGCCCATGCCTTGGGCGCAGGTGCTGATCTACCCGATGCTGCATCCCGATTTCCGCCGCGCCATCGGCGGCCCGAAGGAACAGGCGCCGCTGCTGCCGGCCGCCAGCCTCAGCCTTTATGTCGGCGCCTATCTGGGCGGCAAACCCACGGTCACGACCGATCCGGAAGTGGCGCCCCTGGCAGCGCAGGATTTCGCCGGCATGCCGCCGACCGCGATTTTCGCGGCCGATATCGACCCGCTGGCCGAGGACGCGCATGACTATTGCGCCGCCCTGCGGGATTGCGGCGTGCCGGTGACGCTGCATCCCGGCCATGGGCTGGTGCATGGCTATCTGCGCGGCCGCGCGATGAGCGAGACCGTGGCGGAAGCCTTCTCGGTCATTGTGTCCCGCTTGCGCGATTTCGCCCATGGCGGCCAGCCCTGACCATGCCGGATGCGGCCGGAAAGCGCCGGAAAAGCGTTTGACTTCCGGCATGAAGGCTTTGATTCTGGCCTCAACCGGACGATGAAGCCGGATGCGATGGTGCCGAGCAGGCGCCGTGAATGACGGAGGATGCCCCTATGCCCGATCATGTCGACTATGCCAGCCAGCCGACCTCACCCCGGCTGACGGAAAGTGCCGCGCGTGCCGCCAGACTGCGCGCCGAGGCGACGGCCGACCTGGAAGGCTTCTGGAAGCGGGAGGCGACGGACCGCATCGCCTGGGTCAAGGAACCGACCAAGATCAAGAACACGCGTTTTGACGGTGATGTCTCGATCAAATGGTTCGAAGACGGCACGCTGAATGCCTCCGTCTCCTGCCTCGACCGTCATCTGGAAACGCGCGGCGACCAGACCGCCATCATCTGGGAAGGCGACGAACCCGGCACACAGGATTCCGTCACCTATCGGGAATTGCACGCCCGCGTCTGCAAATTTGCGAATGCCCTGAAAGGGCTGGGCGTCACAAAGGGCGATCGCGTTACCATCTATATGCCGATGGTGATCGAAGCGGCGGTCGCCATGCTGGCCTGTGCGCGCATCGGCGCCATTCATTCCGTGGTCTTCGGCGGCTTCTCGCCGCAAAGCCTGTCGGGCCGCATCCTGGACTGCAAATCTTCCGTCGTGATCACCTCGGACGAGGCCCGGCGCGGCGGCCGCCGCGTGCCGCTGAAAGCCAATACCGATGAGGCGCTGAAGACCTGCCCGGATGTCACTGCCGTCGTCGTCGTGGCCGTGACCGGCGCCACGGTGCCCATGGTCGCCGGCCGCGACCATGACTATGCCGCGCTGGTGGCCGATGCCTCCGCCGATTGCCCGCCCGAGGAAATGGGCGCCGAGGATCCGCTGTTCATCCTCTATACCTCCGGCAGCACCGGCAGCCCCAAGGGCGTGCTGCATACGACCGGCGGCTATATGGTCTGGGCCAGCTTCACCCATGACCTCGTCTTCGATTACCGGCCCGGTGAAATCTACTGGTGCACGGCTGACGTTGGCTGGGTGACCGGTCATACCTATATCGTTTATGGCCCGCTCGCGAATGGCGCGACCACGCTGATGTTCGAAGGCGTGCCCACCTATCCCGACAGCGGGCGGCTATGGGACGTGGTCGACAAGCACAAGGTCGAAATCTTCTATACCGCGCCGACCGCCATCCGCGCCCTGATGCGCGACGGCGACGAACCGGTGACGCGCAGCAGCCGGTCCAGCCTGCGCGTGCTCGGCACGGTGGGCGAGCCGATCAACCCGGAAGCCTGGGAATGGTATTATACCGTCGTCGGCGATAGCCGCTGCCCGATCGTCGATACCTGGTGGCAGACGGAAACCGGCGGCCATCTGATTTCGCCGGTACCCGGCATGAACCCGCTGAAACCGGGGTCGGCCACCCTGCCGCTGCCGGGCGTGACGCCCTTGATCGTGGACAGCAACGGCACGCCGCTGGAGGGCGAGGCCGACGGCCATCTGTGCATCGCCGATAGCTGGCCGGGACAGATGCGCACGGTCTTCGGCGATCATGACCGCTTCATCAAAACCTATTTCAGCACCTACAAGGGTCTGTATTTCTCGGGTGACGGCGCGCGCCGCGATGCCGACGGCTATTACTGGATCACCGGACGCGTCGATGATGTCATCAACGTCTCCGGCCATCGCATGGGCACGGCGGAAGTGGAAAGCGCGCTGGGGTCGCATCACCATGTCGCGGAATCCGCCGTCGTCGGCTATCCGCATGACGTGAAGGGCCAGGGCATCTATGCCTATGTCACGCTCAAGCATGGGGTTGAAGCCAGCGAAGCGCTGCTGAAGGAATTGGCCGGTTGGGTGCGCAAGGAAATCGGCCCGATCGCGGTGCCGGACGTCATTCAATGGGCGCCGGGCCTGCCCAAGACGCGTAGCGGAAAAATCATGCGGCGTATCCTGCGCAAGATCGCGGCGAACGAGGTGGACAGCTTGGGTGATACATCAACACTCGCCGATCCGGCGGTGGTGGATGACCTGGTGAGCAATCGGAAGAAGTAGGCGGCAACTTCCATATCCTTTGTCGTCCCCGGGCTTGTCCCGGGGATCTACCCGTTGCGGCGCCAGACGGCGTTTCGGCGCCAAATCGGGTAGATCCGCGCAACAAGTGCGCGGATGACGATTGTGGGTAGGGGAAAGTCCATGCATCATCCACTGATGATCACAGCCTATCTCGCCGGTCCTGACGTCTTCCTGCCGAACGCCGTGGCGCACGCGGCGCGGAAAGTGGACATCTGCGCGGCATATGGCATTCGCGGCCTGCCGCCGCTGAACGAGGATATCGCCGCACTCGCGGCCATGACGGATGCCGCGGCCGGCATTGCCATCTTCGCGAAAGACCTGGAGATGATGGCGGCGGCCGATATCATCATCGCCAATCTGACGCCGTTTCGCGGCACATCGGCCGATTCCGGCACGCTCATCGAAGTGGGCTGGTTTTTGGGGCGCGGCCGGCCGATTTTCGGCTATTCCAATTCGGCTGTGTCGTTCCAGGAACGCTCACGCGCTTTCCTGAAGCACAATGCCGATCCGCTGCCGGATGTGACGGTGGAAGGTTTCGGCCTACCCGATAACCTTATGATTCCCGGCGCGGTACAGTCAGACGGCCGCCCCGCGATGGTCCTGCCCGAAGACGGGCGTGACCGCGCCTTCGATGCGCTGGATATCTTCGAGCGCTGCGTGGCCCAGGCGGCGAAGTACTTTCGACTTATTCCTTGATTCGTCATCACCGGGCTTGTCCCGGGGATCAACACTTTGTGGCGCCCCAACGGGTGGATGCCCGGCACGGGGGCCGGGCATGACGAATTTTTAGAGGCGATTCGACTTAACACTGGCGGACTCTAACACTCAGCCGAACCGAAAGCCCGACAGCTTCTTGCCCAGCACGACATCCGAATAGGCGTGCGTCGCCGTGTCACTGCCGGCCGCACCGGCCGCGACCATAAGCGGAATCAAATGTTCCTCGCGCGGATGGCAGACACGGGCGTAAGGGGCCGATTCCCAGCCGATCAGCGCCGCGTCCCGCGCCGCCTGCGGCTGAGCGACGGCCTTCACCAGCCAGTCGTCGAACCCCTCCGAAATCGCTTCCACGCGCCGGTCATTGGCGAAAAAGCCGCGCAGATTGTGGTAGCTCATGCCGCTGGCCAAAATCAGCACGTTTTCGTCCCGCAAGGGCGCCAGCGCCTGTCCGATCGCGATATGCGCCGCCGGGTCCAGATCCTTGCGCACAGAGAGTTCCACAACCGGAATAGCCGCGTCCGGGAAAGCCACTTTCAGCGGAATGAACATACCGTGGTCAAAGCCGCGCTCGGCGTCCAGTTCCGTCGGGAAACCAGCCTCTTCCAGCAGGTCGGCCACGCGGCCGGCCAGCACCGGATCGCCCTTAGCCGGATAGGTCAGCTCATAGGTGCTGTCCGGGAAGCCGTAATAGTCGAAGATCAGGCCAGGATGCGCGCCGGACGTGACCGAGAGGCCAGCGGTTTCCCAATGGCCGGTGATCATCAGGATGGCGCGCGGCGCTTCCGTCAGATCACCCGGCAGGCTGCGCAGGAAATCCGCCATATGGTCCCAGGTGCCGGGCCCGCCGGGCGGCGGGTCCATGAAAAAGCAGGGACCGCCGCCATGCGGAATGAAATAAGCCGGCAGCCTTCCCTGGGCGCTCATGGCGCGGTCTTCTCGGCTGTGATGTCGACGTTCACGGCAACCTCAAGCGCCACATATTGCGCGCTGGCCCAAGCCCCCTGGCCGACGCCGTAATTCGTGCGGATCAGCTGCACCTTGCCCTTGGCGGTCGCCGTATCGCCGGTAATGGCCAGCGTGAAGGGCAGCGCGATCGGCTTGGTCATGCCGCGAATGGTGAGCGTGCCGTCGGCCTCATAGGTGCCGGTGCCGATCGCTTTGAAGCTGGCCGCCTTGAATTCGGCGGTCGGGAATTTGTCGGCCGCGAACCAGTCGGAACCCGGCATGGCGCCGTCCTTCTGCTGGTCGCCGGTCGCCGCACTCGCCGTCTGGATAATCACATCGGCATGGCCCGCGCCGGGATTGGCGGGGTCGAAGACGATGGTGCCGGAGAACTTGCCGAATTTGCCGTTGAAGGGCGTGCCGCTCTGGCTGCCCGTGAAGCCCAGCGTGCTTTTGGCGGTATCGATGGTCCAGGTCGCGGCATAGGCCGAGATGGGGGCCGCGATGGAAGCGCCGACAAGAAGAGCCGCGGCTAAGCCCAGTGAACGATACATCATGATCCGTCCCTTTCGGTCGGAGAGCGATCGGTTATTGGCGGCGGCCGCCGAGCTTCATGCCCGGAACCATACGCGCCAGGATATTATCACGTTTGATGACCTGGTGCCGAAAGACAGCGGCGAAGTGAACGACCAGCAGGCCGATCAAGGTCCAGGCACCATAGGCATGCACCCAGCCCAGCACATGGCTGACGGCACCCTTATTCGCCAGATGCGGCAGGATCGGGAGATCGGGCCAGGGCACAAGGTGGTACAGCACGGTGGGCAGGTTGAAGGGCGATGAGGAGACAACGGCCCAGCCGGTCAGCGGCAGGCCCAGCATCAGAACATACAGCAGCCAATGCAGGCCGTGCGCCGCGCCCTTTTCGACGGGCGGCATATCGGCGGGCAGGCTGGGCGGCTTATGGGTGAAGCGCCACAGAATGCGGATCACCGCCAGCAGCAGCACGGTTATGCCGATCGACTTGTGCAGCTGGAACAGGCTGAAGGTTTCCATCGGCCCGATGGTGCTCTGGAACTGCGTCATCAGCAGCCCGATCACGATCAGCGCCAGGATGCCTGCGGCGATCAGCCAATGCAGCAGAATCGCGACCGCCGTATAGCGTTCCGAAAGAGAGGTTTTCAGGGACGCCATGGCGATCGCGCTCCGTTTAGCGAGACGGGGTCAGATTAGTTGGCGAGTTCGAAGGCGCCGCTGAGCTGCAGGTCGACCTTGTCGCCGATCAGCGGCTCGTAGGTCTTCACACCCCAATCCGCGCGCGACAGCGAGCCATGGGCATCGAAGCCGATGGTGTATTTCTTGTCGAGCGGGTTGGTGCCGGCGCCGTTGAAATGCGCCGTCAGGGTGACGGGATGCGTGACGCCGTGGAAGGTAAGGTCACCTTCGATCACGCCCTTGTTGTGACCGGTCACCACGATCTTCGTCGACTTGAAGGTGATGGTCGGGAACTGGGCGGCATCGAACCACATCGGGCTCTTCAGCTCGCCGTCAAGCTTCGTGTTGGTGGTGGTGACGCTCGCCGTCGGGAAGCTGATGTCGAGCGCGCTCTTCGCCGGGCTCTTGGGGTCGAAGGTCAGCGTGCCGCTGGCGGTCGTGAAGTCGCCGTACCAGGTGGTGAAGCCCATATGCGAGACGGAGAAGACGATGCGGGTGTGGTAGGGCTCGACATTATAGGTGCCGGCGGTGACCTTGGAGGCGGTTGTGGTCACAACCTGAGCCGAGGCGTGGGACATGGCGGTGGACGCGAGGCCGGCCGCGATGGCGGTGCCGAGCAGGATCTTGCGGATCATGGTCTATTCCTTGGACTGAGCGGATATCAGAGAGAGAGAGCGGCGACGGCAGCGCGGGCATCCGACACGGCCTTGGCGGCGGCATCAGCGCCCAGCGCCAGACCTTCAGCGCGCACGACGGTGACATCGGTCAGGCCGATGAAGCCGAGGGCGGTGCGGAGATAGGTCTCCTGGAAATCGTACGGCTTGTAGGGACCGTCGGAATAGATGCCGCCCGAGGCCAGGAACAGCACGACCTTCTTGCCGGTCAGCAGGCCCTGCGGGCCGTTCTCGGTATATTTGAAGGTGCGGCCGGCGCGCAGGATATGGTCGATCCAGGCCTTGAGCGTGGAGGGAATGCCGAAATTATACATCGGCACGCCGATGGCGATGACGTCAGCCGCTTCGACCTGGCCGATCAGCTTGTCAGACAGCGCGATCGCCGCCGCCTGGGCCTCGGTCAGCTCTTCCGGCTTGCCGAAGAAGCCGCCGATCAGATCGACGCCGAGATGCGGCACCGGATCGGCGACGAGGTCATGCGTCACGACGCCGGCATCGGCATGAGCCGCCTTGTAGCCGGCGAGGAAGGCTTTGGTGAGGTCGCGGCTGACGGAGTTGGCCAGGTTGGCGCTGCTCTCAATCACTAGAACTTGGGTCATCGAACGTCCCGGAGAAGGTTGATGGCGGCGACTTAACGGCAAGTCGCTCGCCCAAGAAACTGATAAAAATCAGCTGAAGTTCATCTATAAATCCGATAGAGTTCAGCCATGAACCTCAGCGGACTCTCCCTCGACCAGTTTCTGGTCTTCGTGACCGTGGCCGAAACCGGCAGTTTTTCGGCGGCCTCCCGCCAATTGAACCGCGCGCAATCGGCTGTGACCTATGCCGTGCAAAAACTGGAAGACCAGCTGGGCGTGGCGCTTTTTGATCGCTCGGCCTATCGGCCCAGTCTGACGGAAGCCGGCAGCGCCCTGCTGCCACGCGCCATCCGCATCATCAGCGATGTCGGCGCCTTTTCAGATCAGGCGCGCGGCATCACCGAGGGGCTGGAGGCTGAACTCGCCATCGTCGTCGACGCGATGTTTCCCATGGACCGCATCGTCGATGCGCTGCGGGTCTTCGGCGCGCGCTACCCGACCGTGCCGACGCGCATCTTCGTCGCCTCCATGGGCGCGACCGCCAATCTGGTGGTCGACGGCACCTGCACCATCGGCATCGCCCTCAGTTTCACCACCCAGGGCGCGGGACTGGAGGAGCATGGGATCGAGACGCTGCGCATGGTCGCCGTCGTCTCCCAATGCCACCCGCTGGCGGCGATCGACGGCCCGATCCCCAGCGACGAGTTGCAGAACCATGTGCAGCTCGTGCTGACCGACCCTTCCGGCCGCACGGATAAGCGGGACTACGGCGTACTCTCGCGCCGCAACTGGCGCATCGGCGATCTGGGCGCCAAGCACGCCATGCTGCTGGGTGGCCTCGGCTGGGGCGGCATGCCGCTCCATATGGTGGAGAAAGACATCGCCGACGGACGGCTGCGCATCATCAAGCCTGATGAATGGGGCGCACGCGGCGGCGATTCCGCCTTGTCGATGTCCTTGATCCACCGGGCGGATCGCACGCTCGGCCCGGGCGCGCGCTGGTTGTCGGACTGGCTGATCTCTGGCAAGCGAGGGCCGCAGCGCGGCGATGTCGATGGGCATCGCGCGCTGACGCAGGCGGCGGAATAGAGGCTGAGGATAGAGACGAGTGCAGATACGCGCGGCCACCGAGCAGGACCTGCCTGCCATTCTTGCCATTACCAATCACGCCATCGAGCACACGAACGCGAGTTGGCAGACGGTGCCGACGACGCTGGAAGCTCGCCTGCAATGGTGGCAGGAACGGGTCGCCGCCGGCCAGCCCGTTCTCGTCAGCGAAATTGATGGCGAGATCGCGGGCTTTGCCACCTATGGCAGCTTTCGCGCCTATGGCGGCTACGTTCTGACGGTTGAGCACTCCATCTATGTCGATGGGCGCTTTCAGGGTCGCGGCCTTGGCCGCACGTTCCTGACCGCCTTGCTGGACCACGCAACCGCCGCCGGCCTGCATGTGATGGTCGGCGCTATTTCGGCGGACAATGCGATTTCCATCAAACTGCATGAGCAGTTCGGCTTCGCGGTAGTCGGCCGCATGCCCGAGGTCGGCCAGAAATTCGGCCGCTGGCTTGACCTCGTGCTGATGCAGAAAATCCTCGATTAGGCCGATTGCTCGCCCCGCGCGGCGGCATCGACCGAGGAAAAGCCTTCGAATTCCGGGTGGCCGAGCGTCAGCGGCTTGGCCCCGCCCGCGCCGGCATGGGCCTTGCGGAAGGCCTCGGACTTTGTCCAGGCTTCGAAATCGGCCTGATCCTTCCAGATGGTATGCGAGGCATAGAGGATATGATCCTCGCGTTCCGGCCCGCGCAGCAGGTTGAAGCTGACGAAGCCCGGCACCGTATGAAGCTGGCTGTCCCGGCCGATCCAACGGTCCTCGAAGGCGCCGGCCTCATCCTTGATGACGCGAAAGCGGTTCATTGCCACGAACATCGCTCTATTCCTTGCTGATATACCAATTGACGACTGTCATGGCTAAACTAGCCCATTGCCGGGATGGGCTCAAAGCGCGCCTGGATTGAGTTACGCGGAAGGAAGCGTCATGCGGTTGCAGCGAACGACAGATCAGGCGGGCTGGGACACCGGCATCGTCCATCTTGGCCTCGGCGCCTTCGCCCGCGCGCATCTCGCCCTCTATACCGAAGATGCCGGCCAGCATGATTGGGGCATTCTCGGCGTCAGCCTGCAGCGGCCGGACCAGCGCGACCGTCTGGCGCCGCAGGACTGCCTCTATCATGCGCTGGAGCGGCAGCCGGAGGGCAATCGCCCCCGCCTCGTCACCTGCCTGACAGGCGTGCTGGTGGCACCGGAAGACCCCGAGGCCGTTCTGGCGACGATGAGCGCGCCCGGCACGCGCATCGTGACGCTGACGGTGACAGAGAAAGGCTATTGCCACGACCCGGCGACGGGCAGGCTGAACTGGGCGCATCCGACGATCGCGCATGACCTGGCACATCCGACCGCGCCGATAGGCGCCATCGGCTTCATGGTGGAAGCGCAGCGCCGACGGCAGGCGGCAGGCCTGCCGCCTTTTACCGTTCTGTGCTGTGACAACCTGCCCGCCAACGGGCATGTCGTTTCCGGCCTGGTGCGTGAATTCGCGGCGCGGCTTTCGCCCGATCTGGCGGCCTGGATTGCGGCGGAAGGCGCGTTTCCCTGTGCCATGGTCGATCGCATCGTGCCGGCGACGACAGAGGCCGATATCGCGGAGGTGAAAGCGCTGACCGGCTTCGCGGATGCCGCACCCGTGGTGCATGAACCCTTCCGGCAATGGGTGATCGAGAACCGCTTTGTGGGTGGCGCACGCCCGCATTGGGAGATTGGCGGCGCGCAGTTCGTGGATCAGGTCGAGCCCTTCGAACATATAAAGCTGAGACTGCTCAACGGTGCGCATTCCGCCCTCGCCTATCTCGGCTACCTGGGCGGCCATGAGACGATAGCCGATACCATGCAGGACAGCGCCTATGCCGGTTTCGTTGACCGGCTATGGCGGGATGAAATCGTGCCCGTGGTGCCGCCGCCGCCCGGCACCGATCTGCTGGTCTATGTCGCAGCGCTGCGCGACCGCTTCAGCAACCCCGCCATCCGTCACCGCACCTGGCAGATTGCCATGGACGGATCGCAGAAGCTGCCGCAGCGCCTGCTTGGCACTATCCGCGAAAGGCTGGCGCAGAACCTGCCTTTGCCCTGCCTTGCCCTCGCGGTGGCTGGTTGGATTGTCTACACGGGCGGCGTCGATGAGCAGGGCAGCGCCATCGACGTGCGCGACCCGCTGGCTGAAAAGCTGCGTTCCGTTCAGACCTCTGCCGCCGATGACTCTGCCCGCGTGCGCGCCGTTATTGGCATTACGGAAGTCTTTGGTGATGATCTGCCGCGGGACAGCCGCTTCGTCGAAGCCGTTATCGCCGCCTATGCAACGCTCAAAGCCAAAGGCGCCCGCGCTGCCGTGGCAATGTGACCCGTCACCCGATCGGGTCATTGGCCCAAAGGCCGGGCGTGCCGACTTCCAGCGAATGGCCGTCCGGGTCACGAAAATAGAGGCTGGTGCCGCCCTTGGCCCAAACCAGGCGGCTTTCCACTGCCAGCCCCAGGCTTTCCAGATGCGCCTGCCAGCGGTGAACCTCATCCTGCTCGATGGAAAAGCAGAGATGCTGCACGCCCACCGACCCATGGGCCGGGATGGTGCCAAAGGGCGTCTCGCTCGGTTCTGCCGTGGCGCCGTGTTTGAACAGCAGCAGCACTTGCCGCCCCGGCACGTTCAGCGCGCACATGCGCGCGTCGCGGAACAGAACCGGGAAGGCAAAAACCCGCTCATAGAAAGCCTGCGCCACGTCGAGATCGCCGACATAGAGCGACGTTTCCAGAATGCGGCAGACAGCCGGCGCCGTCATCAGGCGGCTTCGAAGATGACGGTCGCCAAAGGCGGCAAGGTCACCGTCAGGCTGGCCGCGAAATCGCCCCAGCCCTCTTCTGTCGCGTTGATCCATCCGCCATTGCCGAGATTGGACCCGCCATAGCGCTCGGCATCGGTATTCAGCACCTCGCGCCAGCCGCCCGTGCGTGGCACGCCAAGCCGATAATCCTGGCGCGGCACAGGGGTAAGATTGCAGACGACCAGAACCGGCTTGTCACCCTCCTCGCCATAGCGGAGATAGGCGAAGACGCTGTGGTCACTGTCATGCAGCACCACCCACTGAAAGCCGTCGCCACGGCTATCACGGCGATGCAGCGCCGGCAGGCTGCGATAGACGCCATTGAGATCGCTGAGCAGCAACTGCACGCCGGCATGGTCCGGCCTGTCGAGTAGAAACCAGTCCAGCGGATGATCGTGATCCCATTCCCGTTCCTGCGCGAATTCGCCGCCCATGAAGATCAGCTTCTTGCCGGGATGCGTCCACATGAAGCCGAAATAGGCGCGCAGATTGGCGAATTTCTGCCAATGGTCGCCGCTCATCTTCTGGATGAGCGATCCTTTGCCGTAGACGACCTCGTCATGCGACAGCGGCAGGATGAAGTTTTCGGAAAAGGCATAGACCAGGCCGAAAGCGATCTGATCGTGATGCCAGCGGCGGTTGATGCTGTCCTCCTGCATGTAATGCAGGGTGTCGTGCATCCAGCCCATGTTCCATTTATAGTCGAAGCCGAGACCGCCTTCGCTGACGGGGCGGCTGACGCCCGGAAAGGCAGTGCTTTCCTCGGCCATCAAGGCCGCGCCCGCGCAACGGCCGGCAACGACTTCAGACAATTCCCGAATGAAGGAAATCGCTTCCAGGTTTTCGCGGCCGCCATACATATTCGGCACCCACTCGCCCTGCTTGCGGCTGTAATCGCGATACAGCATGGAAGCGACGGCATCCACGCGCAGCGCATCGATATGGTATTTTTCCAGCCAGTGCAGCGCGCTGCCGATGAGGAATCCCCGCACTTCGTTGCGGCCGAGATTGTAGATGTAGGTATTCCAGTCCTGGTGAAATCCTTCCTTCGGGTCGGCATGTTCATACAGCGATGTGCCGTCGAACTGCGCCAGGCCATGCGCGTCACCCGGAAAATGCGCCGGCACCCAATCCAGAATCACGGCAATGCCGGATGCGTGAAAGCGATCGACGAGTTTGGCGAAATTGTCTGGACTGCCCCAGCGCGCGCTCGGCGCGAACTGCCCCAGGGGCTGATAGCCCCAGCTGCCGCCGAAGGGATGCTCCATCACCGGCATGAATTCGACATGGGTGAAGCCCATGGCGACCACATAAGGTACGAGTTTCTCGGCCAGCTCGCTCCATATGTCCTGGTAATCGCCACCCTGGGGCGCCCAGGATCCGGCATGGACCTCATAGACGGCAATCGGCGCGTCATGCGCATTGGCGCGGCTGCGCTTTGTCTCCATCCAGTCATGATCGGTCCAGATGAAGCGGTCATCCGTGACGATGGAGGCTGTCGCCGGCGGTATCTGCGCCGCACTGGCCACCGGGTCCGCTTTCAGCGGCAAAACCCAGCCCTGCGGCCCGAGGATTTCATATTTATAGACCGCGCCGGCCGTGACGCCGGGAATGAACATCTCCCACACGCCGCCGCCGGGATGAAAGCGCATCGGATGCCGGCGGCCGTCCCAGTCATTGAAACTGCCGACGACCGAGACACGGCGCGCATTCGGCGCCCATACGGCAAAGCGCGTGCCGTCGACGCCATCCTGGCGCGTCAAATGCGCGCCCAGCGCCCCGCCGATCTCACGGTGCCGCCCTTCGGCAAGCAGATAGATATCGACGTCGCCCAGCGCGGGACCGAAAGCGTAAGCGTCATCGACGACCGTCAGACTATCCGGCCGCGTCACCCGCAGCCGATAGGGCAGATAAGCCGGGATGACGCCGCTCCAGAAACCCGAACTGTCGAGTAGAGACAGGTCACCCAGCTTTTGGCCGCTCTCCCGAGACAGCACCTCCACTTTGATGGCACCGGGGATGAAGCTGCGGATGGCACAGCCGCCCTCTACCTCATGCGGACCCAGCACCGCGAAAGGATCGCCGTGCTGGGCTTGCACGACGGCAGTGATGGCGCCGGCATCAGGCGCGTGGCGATCCGTCAGAACCGCGCTCATGCCACCACCTCCGGCACCAAGAGCCGGGCTGCAATATCATGCAGGCCGCGCAGCGGAATCGCGAGCCAAGCCGGGCGGTTGGCGATTTCGTAGCGAATTTCATAGGCGGCCTTTTCGACCAGGAACAGATCGAGCAGCGCGTCCTCGGCCTCGGGCTTCACCCAGGGGTTGGCCGCCCCCAGCAGCGCCGCCCGATAGGCGTCGCGCAATGCCTGCTCGGCATAGAAGCGGAACTGGTCTAGCAGAATGCCATGCCGCTCGGCTGCATTCGGAGACAAGGCGTTGGTGGCATGCGCGCCCGCCGCCGTTGCCGTTGCATAATCAAGACTGCGTAGCACGCCCGCGACATCCCGCAGGCCGGAAGATTTCATGCGCCGCTGATGCAGGGGCCGCGCGGGCTCCCCTTCGAAGTCGATGATATAGGCGTCGTTCTGCACCACCAGCACCTGACCGAGATGGAAATCGCCATGAATGCGCGTGCGCAGCGACCCGATCCCTTCTCTGGCCCGCCGCTTTACCAGATCGGTCAAAGCCGCCTGCTGGGCCAGCACGTCGCGCGCCAGCCCCTCGGTCTCCGCATCCGGCCAGTCCGTGCGCTCCTTCAGCAAGGCGCACGCCAGATCAATCTGTTCGATCGCGGAGTCCGCCCATTCATCCGCCATCGCCGCGTCCACCACATCCGGCGCGAAAGCCGGGTCGCTTGACGGTTCGGCCAAGGCCGCGTGCAGTTCGCCCAGACGCTGGCCCAGAGCCCGCGCGAAGGTCGTGTACTGACCGAACAGGTCTTCCTCCGCCCCATCCTGCGGGCCGACAAGCGCCAGTTCCGCCACCGCCCGCGTCAGATAGTCCTGCGTCCAGCTCCAGCCGTCACCCTGGTTGCGGACGAATTTCTGCACGATGATCAGGGTTGTCGGCGTGCCATCGGCATCAACACGCAACACCTCGCCCACCAAGGGCGCGGTATTGGTAAAGCCCTTTTCCGTCAGATAACGCGTCATCTCCCCTTCCGGATTGATGCCCGGATAGACATGCCGGATGAGCTTGATGACAAGGTCATCACCCACCACCAGCGAGCTGTTCGACTGTTCAGCCGACAGCCTGCGGATTTCCGGCGCCTCTCCCAGCACCACCGCATCGGCGATCGAACTGGGCTCGAAGCGGATTTCGCCGTCCGGAATGGCGATGCGGCTGCGGCCGATGAGATGGGCGGCAATCCCGGTTGCGAAGGCATCGAGTCCGAAAGCATCCGTCAGCAGGCCGACGCGGCGGAACAGGCGCACACGCGCCAAAGCCAGTTGCTGCACCAGAGCCGGGGCGGTCTCGCCCTCGCCTTCCCAGGAGATGCCCAGCGGCAGAACGTAACGATCAATCTGGCCGCCGCTGTCGCATTCGATTTCAGCCAGCACGATATCGGCCGCCCCCGGCAGCGGCACGGTATAGGCCAATGTCAGACGGTCGATGCGTGTCCCCTTGGCACCGAACCAGCGGCGCTTGGCGACATAGGCGGGCAGGGATTCGCCTTCCAGCACGCGCTTCACGGCGGGCAGGGCAATATCGGTGACGCCGTTGCGCACCACCAGCGTCGCGAATTCCGGCAGGGGCTCCGGCGCTGGCGTGTGCCAGGCCGGCAATTCCGCCTGCTGCGCCAGCAGGAACCAGAAACAGCCGTAAGGCGGCAGCGTCAGCAGATAGGGCCATTGCCCGACCGGCGGAAAGATCGAGCCACCGACGATATCGACCGGTACCCGGCCGGCGAGCGTCGACAGGTCAAGCTCCACCGCCTGCGCCGTGCGCGACAGGTTGCAGACGCATAGCACCGTCTCGCCCTCATCCCCCGGAATTTCACGCAAATAGGCAAAGATCTTGCGATTGCCGGGATAGAGGAAGCGCAAGTTGCCCCGGCCGAAAGCGGGGTGGCTTTTGCGCACGGCCAGCATGCGCCGCGTCCAATGCAGCAGGGAGTGGCGATCCGATTCCTGCGCTTCCACATTCAGCGCCTGGAAGCCGTACAGCGGATCCATGATCGCCGGCAGAACAAGCGACGCCGGATCGGCGCGGGAAAAGCCGCCATTGCGGTCATAGGACCATTGCATGGGCGTGCGCACGCCGTCGCGGTCGCCGAGATGGATATTGTCACCCATGCCGATCTCATCACCGTAGTAGATGACGGGCGTTCCGGGCATCGACAGCAGTAGCGTATTCATCAATTCGATGCGGCGGCGGTCACGCTCCAGCAGCGGCGCCAGCCGGCGGCGAATGCCGAGGTTCAAGCGCGCGCGGCGGTCATGGGCATAGGTCTCCCACAGATAGTCGCGCTCGCTATCCGTCACCATTTCCAGCGTCAACTCGTCATGGTTGCGCAGGAAAATCGCCCATTGGCAGTTATCCGGAATATCGGGCGTCTGGCGCATGATATCGGTAACCGGAAAGCGGTCTTCCCGCGCGATCGCCATATACATGCGCGGCATCAGCGGAAAGTGGAAGGACATATGGCATTCGTCACCATCGCCGAAATAGACCTGCGCGTCTTCGGGCCATTGATTGGCTTCCGCCAGCAGCATTTTACCGGGTGAATGCGCATCCATCTCGGCCCGGATACGCTTCAGAATATCATGCGTCTCGGACAGGTTCTCGTTATTCGTGCCCTCGCGTTCGACCAGATAGGGCACGGCATCCAGGCGCAAGCCATCGACCCCCATATCCAGCCAGAAGCGCATGATGCTGAGCACTTCCTCCATCACCGCCGGGTTGTCGAAGTTGAGGTCCGGCTGATGCGAATAGAAGCGATGCCAGTAATAGGCCTGGGCTTGGTCATCCCAGGTCCAGTTGCTCTTTTCGGTATCGACGAAGATGATGCGCGTGCCGGCGTATTTCGTATCCGTATCCGACCAGACATAGAAGTCACGCTCGGGCGAGCCGGGCGGTGCGCGCCTTGCCGCCTGAAACCACGGGTGCTGGTCGCTGGTGTGATTGATGACGAGTTCGGTGATCACGCGCAGGCCCAACGCGTGGGCGGCGTCGATGAAGCGCTTCACGTCATCCATATCGCCGTAATCGGGATGGACGGAGCGGTAATCGGCAATGTCATAGCCGTCGTCGCGGCGCGGCGACGGATAAAAGGGCAGCAGCCAAACCGCCGTCACGCCCAATTCGGCAATATAGGTCAGCTTCTGCAACAGGCCTTTAAAGTCGCCGACACCGTCATTATCGGCATCGAAAAAGGACTTGATGTGAATCTGATAAATCACCGCGTCCTTGTACCAGAGCGGATCATCCATGTAAGTCGTGGTCTGGGTCGGCGTCATGCTATCCATGATCAGGCAATCTCCGGCTCAACGCGCCATAGGGCGAAGGGGAAGCTAGGGTCGAGCGTGAAGCGCTGCCATTTGCCCTGCCAAGTCAGGCGGCGGCCCGGCACGAGGTCTGTGACAGCAAGCGCGCCATTGTCGGGAACACGCCAGGTATAGAAGGGAATTTCGGTGCCAGCGCTTTGCGCATTTACGGGATCCAGGCTGACCGCGACGATGATGACATTGCTGCGGTCAGCGTTCGATTTTTCGTAGATCATCACGCGCTCGTTGTCGGACGGCAGGAAGCGGACCCCGAGATGGGATTGCAGCGCTGGGTTCTGCTGGCGCAGACGATTGAGCAAAGTGATTTCATCCACGATATTACCCGGCCGATCCCAATCCCATTTGCGGATCTGGTATTTTTCGGAATTGAGGTATTCCTCGCGCCCCGGCAGCGGCGTCGCTTCGCAGAGTTCGAAACCGGAATAGACACCCCAGAGCCCTGACAAGGTGGCCGCCAGCGCCGCGCGGATAAGATGGCCGGGCCGGCCGGATGTTTGCAGGAAGACCGGATTGATATCCGGCGTATTGACGAAGAAATTCGGCCGGAAGAAATCGGCCTCCGGCCCCGTCGTCAATGTCGTGAGATACTCTTCCAGTTCCGCCCGCGTATTGCGCCACGTGAAATACGTATAGGACTGGCTGAAGCCGATCTTGCCCAGACGGTTCATGATCTTGGGCCGCGTAAAGGCTTCCGCCAGGAACAGCGCATCCGGGAAGCGCGCCTTCACTTCCGCAATCAGCCACTCCCAAAAGGGAAAGGGCTTTGTATGCGGATTGTCGACGCGGAAAATGCGCACGCCCTGTTCGCACCAGAACAGCACAACCTCTGCCAAGGCGACCCATAGGCCGGGAACCGCATCCTTGGCGTAGAAATCGACATTGACGATGTCCTGGTATTTCTTGGGCGGATTCTCGGCATATTTGATGGAGCCATCCGGCCGCCAGTCAAACCAGCCGGGATGCTGCTTCAGCCAAGGGTGATCGGGCGCACATTGAATGGCGAAATCGAGGGCAATTTCCAGCCCATGCGCCGCTGCCGCGTCCCGCATATGCAGGAAGTCTTCCAGCGTGCCGAGTTCCGGGTGAATGGCGTCATGCCCGCCATCGGCATTGCCGACGGCATAGGGACTGCCGGGATCGGTCGGCCCCGGCGTGAGCGTATTATTCGGCCCCTTGCGATTGCTATGGCCGATGGGATGGATGGGCGGGAAATAAAGAACATTGAAGCCCATGTCGCGAATGCGCGGCAGATGCCGCTCGACGTCGCGGAACGTGCCGTGGCGATCTGGATCATCGCTCATCGAACGCGGAAAGATTTCGTACCAGCTGGCAAAGCGGCTTTCCAGCCGGTCGGCATCGATACTGTGAACGCCGGAACGCGTCGCGAAAGGACGCGGATCGATCTCCATCATCGCCTGCGCAATCTCAGCCGAGAGCAGCAAGGCGATCTGATCTTCCTTCGCTGCCAGATCGAAACGCGCCAGCGCCTGGCCCAGCGGCGCGCCGGCAGCGGCCAGCAGATGGCGGCCTTCCATCAGCTCCACCGTCACATCGACGCCGGCGCGATGCTTCTTGCCCAGTTCATCGCGATAGGTCGCGAACTGATCGCGCCAGGCTTCGACGAAGAATTCGTAAACGCCGATCTCCGCCAAGAAGAATGGCGCCTGCCAGCGGTCATTATTGACGAGCGCGAGGCGCGTCTGCTGCCAGCCGGTATCACCGGCCTTGCGCCAATGCAGCGCCGCCGACAGCTGGTCATGCCCGTCACACAAAATATCGGCGGTGACGGAGACAATCTCACCTGCCAGACGTTTCACGGGAAACCGCCCGTCATCCACGGACGGCGACACCGCCTCGATCGCGACGCGGCGTGAGGCATGGGCTGCCGTTTTCACGGTCTCGGTCAGGGCCGGCAGCGTTCTGTCGGCCGGCTGGTGGCTGCGCAGCAGCAAGCTTTTCAAGCTGCCGGGCTCCAGCGTGACCGGCGGCGCGATCGCCGCGCCCGGCACGAAGCGGCCACTCAACGCCGTCATGGCGCTTTCAATCGGCGCGACCACACGCCGCCGCAGGGACGGGTTGAACAGCATCAACTCGGCTTCCGCAGCAAAGCGCAGATCGGCCTCGCTCCGCACGAAGGAGAGCACATCGCCCGTCGGGCTGCCGATGCGCAGACTAGTCCCCTGGCCGGGAATGGCCGCGATCTGGCGCAGCGCCACCGCCAGATCGGGCTGCACCGCCCGTGGCAGGCCATAGCCGCGCCGGACATCCCAGGGCCGGGTCGCACCGGATTCGAAGCCCATCGGCATCATCAGGCCCTGGCCGGTCGCGGAGACGAAATTGATCAGCCGCTTCTGGGCAATGCCGAGCAGGCCGCTATCGCCGATGGAGGCTGCCAGCGGCTTGCCGAAAGGGTCTTCCAGCGGCGCGATGCTGGGCGCGATGCCGTCCAGCATCGCCGCCTCGTCCCAGAACCAGTCGCCGCGAAAATCCCACCAGGGCAGCGAGGAAAAGACATAGTCGAGCCCGCTGCCGGCCAGCGCCTTCACCTCGTCCCAGGGCAGTCCGGGCGTCCAGCCCAGCAATGGGCCATGCACAACGCCGCGCAGCAATTGCAGGAACGTCGGGCGCGCCGCAGCCGCGATCTGCCTCAGATCGACGCGAAAACCGGCAATGCCCAACTGCTGCCACTGATCGAGATGAGAGACCCAGACATCACCCAGCTCGGCCGAAGCATGGGCCCAATCGGCCTCTGCCGCGCCGGCGAGGCCCGCGTAATGGCGAGGGTCGCGCGCGGTTGCCTCGGCAGGCGCGGTGAAGGCCCGGCCAGCGGTTCCGGCGGCCAGACGGCCGGGATAGACGTCCAGCAACGGCGTCAGGCCCGCATTCCGCGCTGCCTTGGCGTAGGCAGATAGCGCTTCCGCTGCCGTGCCGTCCCAATGGAGTGCATCGAAAACGCGGAAGAAATCGACAGCAAGTTGCAGACTGGGACCGGCAAAAAACGGCGCGCTCAAAACATGGGTGAACCCGAGGCCGGCAGCGTGGTCGAACCATGCGCCCCAATCGGGGATCGGCCCGGCCAGCAGAGGATGAAACTGGTAGATGCGCGGCGCCTGCCCCGGCATGACGGCCGAGGCACCCAGCTTCTCAGGCGCTGGCCCTTTGATTTTATTCTGAAATGTCATTGGCATCTCTCCGTCTCGTCATACCGGCACGAGGGCGAAGGCGAATGGGCAAGCGCCTCCCGCTGCGGGATATGGGGCTGATCGGGGAAGTGTCAGGCCATCCGGCTTCACAACGGCTTTAGCGAAACGGCAGCGTGCTATTCAGGTTAGGGGTTGTCCTTACCCCTAGCGGCGCTGCACCATGGCCTGTCGAAGGAGTGGAGTGCCCCATGCCGATCATCAACCGCATCGCCGATTTCCATGAGGATATGACCGCATGGCGGCGGGATCTGCATGCGCATCCCGAACTCGGCTTCAATCTGCCGCGCACCAGCGCCGTCGTGGCCGAGCGTCTTCGGGAATTCGGCGTTGACGAGGTCGTGACCGGTATCGCCCAGACCGGCGTCGTCGGCATCATCCGGGGCCGCAATGCCGAGAACGGCCGCGCCATCGGCCTGCGCGCCGATATGGATGCACTGCCCATCCCCGAGGAAACCGGCGTGCCCTACGCATCACTCAATCCCGGCGTGATGCATGCCTGCGGCCATGACGGCCATACCACCATGCTGCTGGGCGCCGCCCGCTATCTGGCGGAGACGCGCAATTTCGACGGCACCGTCTATGTTATTTTCCAGCCGGCCGAAGAGGGCGATGCCGGGGCTAAGGTCATGGTGGAGGAAGGCCTGTTCGAGCGCTTTCCGATGCAGCAGGTCTTCGGCATGCATAACTGGCCGACCGTACCCGCCGGAACCTTCATCTGGGGCAATGGCCCGGTGATGGCCGCGACCGGCGAAATCACCATCACCATCACCGGCCGGGGCGCGCATGGCGCCAAGCCGAATGAGGGTGTCGATCCCATTCTGGTCGCCGCCCATATCGTGACCGGCCTGCAATCCATCATCTCCCGCCGCATGGAGCCGACCGAGGCCGGCGTCGTCACCATCGGCAGCATCACCGCGGGCGTGGCCTCCAACGTCATCCCGGAACGCGCGGTGATGACCGGAACCACGCGCTGGTTCGCACCCGCGGTCGGCGATGTGATCGAGGCCGGCGTGAAGCAGATCGCGACCGGCGTGGCAGCGGCCTTCGGCGCCACGGCGGAAGTGGAGTTCAAGCGCAACTACCCCGCGACGGTGAATGACGTGGAGGCGACCAAGCTTGCCACGCGTGCCGCCGAGACAGTAGCCGGTCCGGCCCGTGTCGCGGAAATGGAACGCCCGACGATGGGTGCGGAAGATTTTTCCTATATGCTGAACGAAAAGCCCGGCAGCTATATCATGCTGGGTACGGCGCGCGGTCCGAATGATGCCGGGCTGCATCATCCGATGTTCGATTTCAATGACGAGGTTCTGCCGCTCGGCGCGTCCTATTGGGCGACGCTGACGGAGCAGCTGCTGCGGGCGTAAGCCCGGTCAGCGCTTCTGCCGCTTGGTCCATTTTTTCACCAGCATGTCCCGCTTAAGACGGGACAGGCGCTGGATCCAGAAGATGCCGTCAAGCTGGTCGATCTCATGTTGCAGGCAGGTGGCGAGCAGGCCATCGGCCTCCTCCGTCACCGCCTCACCCGCCAGATCCTGATAGGCAAGGCGCAGGCGCACCGGCCGTTCTACGGTTTCGGCCGCACCCGGCATGGAAATGCTGCCCTCCTCATGCGTCCGTCTATCCTCTGACTGCCAGAGGATGCGCGGATTGACGTAGATGCGCACCTCACCCGGCGTCAGTTCCAGCACGGTGATGCGCCACGCTTCACCGATATGCGGGCCGGTGATGCCAATGCCGGGTGCGGCGCGCATGGTATCGAGCAGGTCCGCAGCCAAAGCCGCCAGCCCCTCGCCGAAATCAGTAACCGGCTGGGCAATCTGGCGCAGGCGCGGGTCTGGGAAGGTCACGATGGCGCGAAGGGTCATGGCGCAGATTTAGCCTGAAAGCGCTTCGGCCTGAAACGGTCCCGGCATTCAGTCGTGATAGGCTGGTAACGTCATCACACCAGTTGGGTTGAAAGCGTTCGTCCCGACGCCATCTGCCGTTCGAGGGGTGGCGCCTGCTTGGGCCGCCTCTCGTCAACAGCCCGTGAGTGGCTGTGTCAGAGGAATGGACGGGAGACGTGGCTATGGCGGAAGCGGTTCTGGGCAAGCGGTATATCGTCTATCTGGTGCTCGTCGCCTTGGCGGGCTGGGCGCTGGCGTCCTACGACGTCAATCTTCTGGTCCTGGCGCTGCCGGATATCGCCAAAAGCCTGCATATTTCCGAAACCGGCATCGGCATCCTCGGTTTCTTCGTCTATGGCGCGCAATTCTGCATCACGATTTTTGCCGGCTACAGCATGGATCGGTTCGGGCGGCGGCGCGTCTGGATGATCTGCCTGGCCGGCACGGCGATTTTCACCGGCCTTACCTATTTCGTGCAGGATTTCTGGCAGCTTGTTGCCGTACGCGCGCTCGCTTCCGGACTCGCCTATTCCGAACTCGCCGTCTCCATCACCATCGTCAATGAACAGGTGCCGGCCAAGGGACGCGGATTTCTGTATTCCATCGTGCAGGGCGGCTGGCCTTTGGGCCTGTTCTTCGCGTCCGGCGTCTATCTCGCCTTCGGCCATATGGGCTGGCGCTTCGTCTTCCTACTCGGCGTCATTCCCATCGTCGGCGTCATCGTCGGCCGTATCTTCGTGCGGGAATCCGACCGCTACGAGCATGTGCAGCAGGTGCGCGACGCACACGCAAAGGGGGATGACGGGCGGCTGCAAGCCCTGCTCGCCGAACGCGCGGTCGCCACGGATGAGATGGAACGCGTGACGATCGGCCAGCTGTTTGCGGCGTCACCCGAGATTCGCCGACAACTCATCTGGTTGACCTTCGCCTGGATCTGTTATGGCGCCAGCTACGTCGCCAGCAATTTCTACATCACCTATTGGCTGACCAAATTCAAAGGCTTCTCCTCCTCCGAGGCCAGCACGCTGCTGCTGGTGACGGGCGGCATCGGATTCTTTTTCTACATCCTGGGCGGATGGATGGGTGAGCGTGTCGGTCGGCGCGAAGTCATCATCGTCACCGCCTTGCTGGTGGCGCCGCTCAGCCTCATCTTCCTCTATGCGCACCAAACCTGGTTGGTGGTGATCGTCTATTTCCTGCTCTATCAGGTCACGAACGGCACCTGGGCTTCGGCGGGCTACGCCTATCAGGCGGAAAGCTTCCCGACGCGCATGCGCGGAACCGCCGTCGGCTTCCTGAGCGCCATGCAGGTGCTGGGCTTCGTCATCGGCACGCTGCTCTGGACCCTGCTGAGCGACAAGACCACGCCGACCGTTACCTGGCTGGTGCTCGCGGTCGGCGTCTCCATCGGCATGTGCGCCGTCATCTTCCTGCGGCATATCAAGCCGAACCAGGAGTTGGAAGCGATCAGCCAATAAGTCTTCGGTCGCGCTATGGCTGCCGATAAATCCCGGCGGCCTGGGCGTGAAGGCGCAGCAGGGCCGTCAGCAAGGCCAGGGTCGGCGCAGGCACGGATGCCATCTCCGCCAAAGCCAGCGGAATAGTATATAGCGCATCGATCTCCATCGGCCGGCCCAGCTCCAGATCCTGCAGGATGCTCGGCTTATGCGGGCTGCGCGCCACCGTCGCCACGACCGCGTCGATATCCGGCGTGATCATGCAGCCAAGGCCATGGGCAATGGCGACCGCCTCCGCCATCAAGCAGCGGGCCGCGGCGGCGATCGTGGGATCGGCCAGGGCGACCGTCATGGACGAGCGCGACAGTGCGCAGATCGGGCCGGTGGCGATATTCCAGCTGAGCTTGGTCCAGATCGCATCTCTGATCTGGTCGGTCACCTGACAGGTAAAGCCACCCGCACGCAGCACAGCGGCGACCGCCTGCGTTCTTGATGAATCCTCGCCCGTCGGCTCGCCCAGGATGATGCGGCTCTCCTTGCTGAGCACGCGGACCGTGCCGGGGGCAATGACGGTGCAGGAGGAGTAGACGACGCCACCGACGGCGCGTTCCGGCCCGATATTGCGCCAGACAGTGCCGTCCGGGTCGATCTCGGCCAATTGCCTGTCCGCCAGATCGCCAGCAAGACCGTGGCAATACCACCAGGGTATGCCGTTCATGATGAAGATGACGGGCGTATCCGGCCCCAGCAAAGGGGCGATGGCCTCGGCCACGGCGGTCAGCGCCGGCGCTTTCACCGTCACCAGCACGGCGTCCTGCGGCCCCAGATCGCGCGGGTCATCGCTGGCGCGCGGATGCGCGGTCAGCATGCCGTCCGGCGTTTCGATTCGCAGGCCATCGGCCTGAATTGCCGCAAGCTGCGCTCCGCGCGCGATGACGGAAACCTCAGCGCCACCCGCGACCAGACGTGCCGCGACATGGCACCCGATGGCGCCCGCGCCATAGACACAGATCTTCATACCGGCTCTCCCAGCTGTCCGGGCGGCTTTAACGCTACCGGCGCAGGAAGGCCAGGAAGCGGTGTTCCGCGCGGCGGAAGAGAAAGATCAGCGTGAAGGAAATGCAGGCGTAGAGAACGGCTGCGATGCCGAAGGACCAGAAAGGTTCGTAGGTCGCGGAATTGGCGTCATTCGCGACCTTCAGGATATCCGGCACCGTTGCGGTAAAGGCCAGCGTCGTCGAATGCAGCATGAGGATGACCTCGTTGCTGTATAGCGGCAAAGCCCGGCGCAGGGAGGACGGGATGATGATACGACGGTAAAGGGTGAAGCGGGACATGCCGATGGCGCGCGCCGCCTCGATTTCGCCGAAAGCCATATCGCGCATCGCGCCCGCGAAAATCTGCGTCGTATAGGCGCCGGTATTGAGCGCGAAGGCGAGCAGCGTGCAGTCGATGCCCTGCTTGAAGAAGCTGTTCAGGAAGCTTGTGTGCTGGACGATGCTGAGGCTGTAGATGCCGGTATAGATGATCAGCAGCTGCACATAGAGCGGCGTGCCGGTGAAGACGAAGACATAGGTCCAGACCGGGCCACGGATAAAGGGATTCTTTGCATTCCGCGCAATGGCCAGCGGCACGGCCAGGCAGAAACCGATCAGGCAGGAAATCACCAGCAGCCACAGCGTCATGGCGACGCCGGTCATGGTATAGCCGTCCGTATAAAGCAGCGGCCGCCAGTATTGCTGGATGATGTCGATCATGACGCCGCCCTCCGCACGCCGACGGAATATCGCTTCTGCAGCAGCATCAGCACGCCGTTGGAAGCGGTTGTCAGAACAAGATAGACGACGGCCGCCAGTACCGAAAAGAAGAAGCCGTTGAAGGTCGCCTTGCCGGCATCCTGTGTCGCCTTGATGATGTCCGACAGGCCTATGATGGAGACAAGCGCCGTCGCCTTCAGGATGACCTGCCAGTTATTGGCAAGCCCCGGCAGCGCGAAGCGCATCATCTGCGGGAACAGAATACGGCGGAAGGCATAGAACCGGCGCATGCCGAAGGAGCGCGCGGCTTCCATCTGCCCGCGCGGCACGGACATGAAGGCACCCCGGAAGGTTTCGGTGAAATAGGCGCCATAGATGAAGCCCAGCGTGATGACGCCGCTGGTGAAGGGGTCGAGGTTGAACTGATCCAGGCCCAGCGCATCCGTCAGATCGTTCAGCCAAATCTGTAGACTGTAGAACAGCAGCAGCATGAGAACGAGGTCGGGCACGGCGCGGATGATGGTGGTGTAGATGGTCGCGATGCCGACCGCGATGCGGCTGCGGGACAGTTTGGCGGAAGCGCCGAGAAGACCGATGAGGAAGGAGACGATCAGGCTGAGGATAGACAGCTCGATCGTCGTCAGCGTGCCGGACAGAATGATCGGGCCGTAGCCCCCCAGATTGAACATTCAACTTCCCCTTCCGGCAGCAGCGATGGAAGAAGGGCCGCAATCCTCGCGGACGCGACCCTTCCTCGTCAGAGCGGTATCAGTTGGCGCTCGGCTGATAGATGCTGAAGTTGAAGTATTTCGCCTGCAGCTTGTCGTAGGTACCGTTCTTGTGCAGGGCGGCAATCGCTTCGTCGATCTTGGCCAGCAGCGCCGTCTCATTCTTGCGCACGCCGATGGCGACGTAGGAGCCGAGAACGTCCTTCGGGTCATCCGTGATATTGGCGACGAGCGCGTAATCGGCGCCCTTCGGGGTCTTCAGGAAGCCGAAATCGGCCTCGACGGAATCCTGCAAAGACGCATCCAACCGGCCGCTGAGCAGATCGGCATAGACCTGATCCTGGCCCGGATAGGAGACGACCTTCACGCCATTCGGCTTCCAATAGGCATTGGCATAGGATTCTTGAATGGTGCCGGCTTCGACGCCGACCGTCTTGCCCTTCAGGCTGTCGACGGTCGCTGCAATGCCCGAACCCTTCTTCGCGATCAGGCTGGTCGGCTCATCATACATCTGGGTGGAGAAGGCGACCGCCTTCTCGCGCTCGGCCGTCTTGGACATGGACGACAGGATGGCGTCGAACTTGCGGGCCTGCAGCGCGGGAATGATGCCGCTGAAGGTCTGCGACACGAACACGCACTTCACCTTCAGATAGGCGCAGATGGCGCGGCCGAAATCCATGTCGAAGCCGACGAACTCACCGGAGGGCGACAGGCTCTCGAAAGGCGGATAGGTCGCATCGACACCGAACTTGATTTCGGTGAAGGCCTTGGCATGGGCCGGGCCCGTGCCGGTCAGGCCAAGCATCATCACAGCCAGCGCGCCGGCAGCCAGAAGCTTCTTCATCAGGTCATCTCCCTTGGTCTTGCTGGCGGGGCTGGTCGCCCGGACAGCCGGATACCGTTGAAAAGCAATATGCAAACGGCAGGCCATACGCCATGAGGCGACAGGGCCGGTATAGCCGCCGCCGCCCCTCTGCTACCAAAACCGGGCGACCGCAAGCGGGGGCGTCATCTTCAGGCCACTCGAAACGTCTTTTTCAGGCAAAAGCGTCATTCGCTTGACAGCCGGCATCTGTTGCAGGGATCAATCGGCTTTCAGAGAAAGATGTCAGCGGATAATGGCTCTGGTGCAGGCAGACAACGCAACCGCGCTTCTCAAGACCGGTGTGGAAGCACTCCGCGTTAACGACATGCACAAAAGCTTCGGGCCGCATGAAGTGCTGAAGGGCATTTCCATGACCGCGCATGAGCATGACGTCATCGCCATCCTCGGCAGCAGCGGCTCAGGCAAAAGCACCTTCCTGCGCTGCATCAATCTGCTGGAAATGCCGAATTCCGGCGAGGTTCGCATCAAGGGCGAACTGATCAAGATGAAGCGCCTTCGCGACGGTACCCAGGAACCCGCCGACGCCCGGCAGGTGGAGCGTATCCGTCGCGAACTGGGCATGGTCTTCCAGCAGTTCAATCTCTGGAGCCATATGACGGTCATCCAGAACCTGATCGAGGCGCCGATGCATGTGCTCAGCCTCAGCCGCCGGGAGGCGACCGAGCGCGCCGAGACGATGTTGGAGAAGGTGGGCCTGACGGCCAAGCGCGACGCTTATCCTATCCAGCTCTCCGGCGGCCAGCAGCAGCGCGTCGGCATCGCCCGCGCGCTGTGCATGGAGCCGGCGGTATTGCTGTTTGACGAGCCGACCTCGGCTTTGGACCCGGAACTGGTCGGCGAAGTGCTGGCCGTGATGCGCAAGCTGGCCGAGGAAGGCCGCACCATGCTGGTCGTGACCCATGAAATGGGCTTTGCCCGGCAGGTCGCCAATCGCGTCGTCTTCCTGCATCAGGGCAAGATCGAGGAAGAAGGCACGCCGGACGAGGTCTTCCTCAACCCGAAATCCGACCGCTGCCGGCAGTTCCTATCGCGCATCCATAGCTGAGCCACAGATATTCGCTTGAGCCGGCCGGCGTTTCATCGGTGACCGCCGGCCGCCGCCGCGCTACATCATTACCATGACCGTCGCACCCAAACCCCTGCTGCGCTGTTCCTGGGCGAATAGCGACGCGCTGATGGCCAGCTACCATGACGAGGAATGGGGCAAGCCCATCCATGACAGCCGGATGCTGTGGGAAACCCTGATGCTGGAAGGGTTCCAGGCCGGGCTGTCCTGGCAGACGATCCTCAAGCGGCGGGAGGGATTCCGCGACGCTTTCCAGGGTTTCGTGCCGGAGGTGGTGGCAGCCTTCGGCCCCGCCGATGTCGAGCGGCTGATGGCTGACGCCCGCATCATCCGCGCCCGCGCCAAGATAGAGGCGACCATCGGGGGCGCCCGCGCCTATCTGGCGATGCAGGCAGAGGGTTTGAGCTTTTCCGACTTCGCCTGGGGCTTTACGGGCGGCAAGCCGATCCGTGGCGACGGTGTCGCCCTGCCGGCGGAAACGCCACTGTCGCAGAACATTTCGAAAGCCTTGAAGAAGCGCGGCTTCAAATTCGTCGGCCCCGTCATCGTCTATGCCTGGATGCAGGCCGTGGGGCTGGTGGACGACCACGCGGCAGACTGCTTCCGCCGCAAGCGCAAAACCGTGGGACAATCCCGATGATCGCCAGACAGATATCGCTCACGCTTCTTGCCATGGGTCTCGGCAGTCTCTGCGCCGCTCCCGCCGCGCTGGCGGCCTGCCCCGTCACGGGTGAAAGCCCGATGGAAATCGCGACACTCTATTTCGGCCGGACGATTCAGGGCCATGGCCTTGTCAGCACCAGCGACTGGGCTGAATTCACCGCCAAGGTCATCACGCCCACCTTTCCGGACGGCTTTACCGTCAGCGACGGGTCCGGCCAGTGGCTGGACAGTAAAACCGGCAAGACCGACTACGACCCGGTGAAGATCCTGACCATCGCGGCGCCATCCTCCCCTGCCCTCGCGGTCAAGCTGCTGCATGTGATGAAGGCCTATGAAAAAGCCTACGCCCAGGAATCGGTGGGTTTGACGACGGTCGAAGGCTGCGCGGGCTTCGACGAATAAATCGGCCGAACGGAAGGATACAGACCATGGGCGACCGCATCCTTGTCCTCTACGGCTCCTATCGCAGCGACCGCATGGGCATCCGCCTGGCCGATTATCTGGTGCAGGGGCTGGCCGCGCGCGGCAATGACGTGGAGCTGATCGACGCGAAGGCGATCGGCCTGCCGATGCTGGACCGCATGTACAAGGAATATGCCAAGGGCGAAGCGCCGGCCGCCATGGAGGCGCTGGCGGAAAAAATCCGCACGGCCGATGCCTTTCTGTTCGTGACGGGCGAATATAACTGGGGCCTACAGCCGGGGCTGAAGAACCTGACCGATCATTTCCTGGAGGAATGGTTCTGGCGCCCAGCGGCCATCGCCAGCTATTCCGCCGGCCGGCTGTCCGGCGCGCGGGCTAATTCCGCCTGGCATTGCACCTTGTCGGAGATGGGCATGGTGGTGATTTCCTCGACGCTGACGGTCGGGCCGATCGCGGCGACGCTGGACGCCGAAGGCAAGCCCACCGGCAGTGCCGGCGAAGCTCTGGCGCGCGCCTTTCCACGCTTCGCGGATGACCTGGCTTGGTGGACGGAAGCCACCAAGGCCCAGAAGACGCGCAAGGCACCGCCTTACTAAGATTCAACGAGTCTGAGATCGTTAGCAACCTCTGCTCATTGCTTTAATAATATAATAAAACATTGCCGGCTAAGATCCGACCGCGACAAATCGTCAACGACTTTTGCTGTCGTTGCCTGTCGATTGGGTGGGAGATGACGCGTGCCATTGCTGATCGTGGACCAGGGCGAGAACAACCGGATCGAAATCAATCCTGATGTTATCGCCACAAGTTCCGGAGTGGTTAATACGGTCGGCAATAATAATACACTTATCATAGAAGCCGGCTGCACACTGGCGGATTGTAATATCAAGCTTGTCGAGAACTGCTCCTTCCAGGCTTGCGAAAATTCCGGATTGGCGAAGCTGGATGTCTATGCCGCCGACAATGGCCATGTGCGTATCGGCGCGGAATGCTGGTTCGCCTTTCACACCAGACTATATCTCCATGAACCCGCGTCGATCATCATCGGCGATCGCTGCCTGATCGCCAGCAAGACCTTGATCACCGTCAGCGACATGCATGAAATTCTGGATATGGACAGCGGCGACCGCATCAATCCAGCCCAGACCGTCATGATTGAAGACGGCGTCTGGCTGGGCGAGGAAGTGGCCGTGATGAAAGGGGCGGTCATCGGTGCCGGGTCGGCCGTCGGCTTCCGGTCGGTCGTGACCACTACCATTCCGCCGAACAGTCTCGCGGTCGGCATCCCAGCAAGGGTCATTCGGGACCGCATTACCTGGCGCTGACCGGCTGAGCGACGGATATCGGCGATCCCACCCCCGCGACGAATGCCCATGAATGGGATAGTCTGGCGCTCGCCCGCAGGGGCTGCGACGTCAATCGAGGGAAGCGGTCATGGATATCGAACTGGTCATGCCGGTGCTGGGCGAGGAGATGGAAGAAGGCCAGATGCGCACCTGGGTGAAATCCGAGGGTGACGCCGTGGAACAGGGCGAGGTCATCGCCATCATCAGCACGCCGAAACTCGATATGGACCTGGAATGCCCGGCCACCGGCTTTCTGAAGACCATCCTGGTGGATGAGGATGAGACGGCCGCCATTGGCGCTGTCCTCGCCATCATCGAGACCGAGGACGAGGACGACGCCGAGCGCGAAGCGCCCGAGCAGGATGACGAGGCTTAGGCCGCCTCACGTTTTCACTAAAACGACGTCATTCCCGCAAAGGCGGGAATCTTCTCCCTATGCCACCGCGGCAAGGCGTAGAAGATGCCCGCTTGCGCGGGCATGACGGTTGGGGAACGGCTTCAATTCAAACCTGAAACGCTTTACGCTGCGAAACTCCAGGCGCCTTCCTCGGCCGTCAGGCAGCGTAGGCGCAGCCCGTCGAACAAGCCGCGCCCCAGCGTATCGGCCAGCGCGTCTGCCACGCCGGTCCTGACCGCGCGGCTGTCCCATTCGGCCTGATCGACCTCCGCCACCACCGTCCCGGCCTCGGCATCCAGCGTGATCATGTCGCCGTCGCGTACGCGGCCAATGGGGCCGCCCATGCTGACTTCGGGCGAGAGGTGAATGACCATCGGTACCTTGCCGGATGCGCCGGACATGCGGCCGTCCGTCACCAGCCCGACGCGAAAACCCTGGTCCTGCAGCGCGCCCAGAACCGGCATCAGCTGATGCAGTTCCGGCATCCCATTCGCGCGCGGCCCCTGGCTGATCAGAACCGCGACGAAATCGCGCTGCAATTCGCCGCGCTTATGGGCGGCGGCCAGCGCCTCCTGCGTGTCGAAGACGATGGCCGGTGCGCGCACATGGCGATGCGCCGGCGCCACGGCCGAAATCTTGATGACCCCGCGTCCCATATTGCCGCGCATCAGCCGCAACCCGCCGTCGGTCGAAAACGGCTTTTCCACCGTCGCCAGAACGGCGGGATCGCCGCTGACCGCCGGCCCGTCCTGCCAGACCAGATGCCCATCCTGCAAAGCGGGCTCCTGCGTATAGGCAGTCAGACCCCGCCCCATGACGGTTGTGACATCATCATGCAGCAGGCCGGCCGCCAGCAATTCGCGGATCAGCAGGGACATGCCGCCCGCCGCATGGAAATGGTTCACATCCGCCTTTCCATTGGGATAAACACGCGCCAGCAAAGGGGTGACGGCCGAGATATCGTCGAAATCGTCCCAGGTGATCACAATGCCCGCCGCCCGCGCCATGGCGACAAGATGAATGGTGTGGTTGGTGGAGCCGCCGGTCGCCATCAGCGCCACGATGCCGTTGATGACGGCCTTTTCGTCCACGATCGCGGCGATGGGGATGAAGTCATTGCCGCGCGCGGTGATTTCCAGAACGCGGCGGGCGCTGGCCGCCGTCAGCGCATCGCGCAGCGGCGTGCCCGGATGCACGAAGGCCGCACCCGGCAGATGCAGGCCCATGACCTCCATCAGCATCTGGTTGGAATTGGCCGTGCCATAAAAGGTGCAGGTACCGGGGCCATGATAGGCCTTCATTTCCGAATCTAGCAGCGCATCGCGCCCGACTTCGCCCAGCGCATATTGCTGGCGGACGCGCGCCTTCTCGGCATTGGAAATCCCGGACGTCATCGGGCCGGCGGGCACAAAGATCGTCGGCAAATGGCCGTATTGCAGCGCGCCGATGACGAGACCCGGCACGATCTTATCGCAGACGCCCAGCATCAGCGCCGCGTCATAGACATTATGGGACAGGCCGATGGCGGTGCTCATGGCGATGACGTCGCGGGAAAACAGCGACATTTCCATGCCTGGATTGCCCTGCGTCACGCCGTCGCACATGGCGGGCACGCCGCCGGCGACCTGCGCCAGGCCGCCGGCCAGACGCGCGGCCCGGCGGATGATCTCAGGGTACTGCTCGTAGGGCTGATGGGCCGACAGCATGTCGTTATAGGACGTGATGATGCCGATATTGGGCGCGGCACCGCTCGCCAGACGATGCTTGTCGCCGGCCGCCATCGGCGCATAGGCATGGGCCAGATTGGCGCAGCCGAGGCTGGACCGTGCGGGATAGGCAGCGGCCGCCTTCATCGTGCGACCCATATAGGCGGCGCGGCTGGCGGCACTGCGCGCCCGCACACGCTCCGTCACGGCGGCAATTCGGTCATGAATGGCAGTCATGGCACCCTCCGCGTCTCAGGAGGAACGGTCATACCATTTTTCGACCGGAACGTCATCTGTCGCGTTACGAGAAAAATGTGCAGACTAATGGCGACGCACGAAACCAGGCCAAACACGCGCAGCGCTTACACGTGGCCAGAGACGTCGATTGGCTTTGGGGAAAAAATGGTCGGGACGAGAGGATTCGAACCTCCGGCCTCCTGCTCCCGAAGCAGGCGCACTACCAGGCTGTGCTACGTCCCGTTACCTGGATCGGTCGCTTCCGACCGAGGGCCGGCATATAGCGGGCTCTGTGCGGTAGGGCAAGCCATTGGCGCGCGGAAATGCGATGCAGGAACGAGGGGTAAGATGCATGGATAGAGTATGGCTCGGCGCCGGCGGCCTTTCGGGCCTGACCGGCGTGATGATGGCGGCCTTGGCCGCCCACGCTTTGCCGGGCCGGATATCCGCCGCCGATCTCGCCTTCGTCCATACGGCGGTCGAGATGCAGATGTGGCACGCTTTGGCTCTGATCGGCTGCGGCATTCTTGCCCGCCACAGCCCGGCTATCCGCGCCGTAACGGTCGCGGGCTGGGGTTTTCTGCTCGGCACGCTGCTGTTCTGCGGCGCGGTCTATAGCCTGGCGCTGGCCGGGACCGAGATACCGGCCATGGCACCCACGGGCGGCTTCCTGACCATGCTTGGCTGGATCAGTCTTGCCTCTCTGGCCTTTCGCCGCCGCGTTAGCCGGTGACGCTGACCCGCGCCACCGCTTCGATCACCATGTCGCGCAGCGAGGTAACATAGACGTCCGCGCCCATCATCCGCGCCAGATCCTGGTGGCTGAGGATCTCCGCCTCCGGCGTCCAGAGCCCGACGACGATCGGCACATTGGGCAGGCGCTGCCGCAGCCGGCGCAACAGGTAGCGCAGATGCGGCGGCTGGCCGACGAGTTCCAGGCAGGTCACGCAGATCAACGCGACGCGCGCCGTGTCCAAGGCATTGATCTGGGCGCGGGATACTGCGTCATGGGTCAATTCCCGGGTTTCGAACCCGTGCTTGCCGAGCAGCTGGGCCAGCATGGCACTGGGGATATCGTCCAGCGGGCCGCGCCCGCCGACGCAGAGTGCCAAGGGCGCCACCGTCATCGCGCCTTCCGGGGGCGGCAGGTCCACGTCCGGCGCCGGCTGCTTGACGATGACGCGGTTGGGCCGCTCCACGCCCGCCACCGCCTCCTCCTGCATCAGCAGCCGATGCGGCGGATCGACATCGTCATATTCATCCAGTTCCGCGATTAGCGTTGCGATATCGGCGCGCAGCCGCGCCACCTGCACCGACTTCATCGCCCCGCGCAGAATATCGCCGGCCGCCAGTTCCAGACCCTTGCGCGCCACGCCGTCGTAATAGGCGCTGAGCGAGCGGCTTTGCAACAATTGCTCCGCCTGTTCCTGTACCTCGTCCGGGTCATGCGCCAGAAGGCGCTGATAGAAGGTTTCCACCGGCGTCAGCGCCGGCCTGTCCCCCAGCAGCACGTCGAAGAATTCCAGCCGCTTCACATGCCGCCCGACCACGACCAGGCAGAGCGTCAAAGGCGTCGACAGGATCAGGCCGATCGGCCCCCAGATCCAGCCCCAGAAGACCGCGACGACCAATACCGCCACCGGCGACAGGCCCGTGGTGCTGCCATAGGTCATGGGTTCCAGAACCTGTCCGGTGATCCCTTCCGCCACGACGAAGAGGATCAGGGTCGCGAGTGCCAGGCCCCAATGCGGATCGACCGCGGCGGCCAGCGCGATCGGCAGCAGGGCGGAAATCAGCGAGCCGATATAGGGCACGAAGCGCATCAGCATCGCCAGCACGCCCCATAGGATGGGATTGGGCAGGCCGAGGAAGGTTAGGCCGATGCAGATGACGACACCGAAACCGGCATTGATGCAGGTCTGGGCCAGGAAATAGCGCGACAGCCGGTTTCCGGCATCGTCGATGGCGAGCGTGGTGCGATGCAGGTCGGTGGAGCCGAACAGCCGGATCAGCCGGTCCCGCAGATCCTCCTTCTGCAACAGAAAGAAGATCGCAAAGACGATGACGATGCCGACCGTCTCGATGGGGGCCACGACCGGTTCCAGCACCGTGCGCAGCAAGGCAAAGGTCGAGGGCGTTGTAGAATCGGGTGCTACCTCAACCATCTGACTACCCGTACCGCCGGGCGAGGATGTGGCAAGGGAATCCCGCCGCAGCGGCGTATCGGCGGCATTGCCGAAATGGCGCATCACCGCCTGCAGATGCTGCGTGAAATAGCTTTGCACGGTATGAAACTTCTGCATGATCGTCGCCTGATAATGCGGAAGGCTGCCAGCCAGATCGGCGATCTGCATGCCGATAATGCCGCCGAGCAGCAGAATGACCGCCAACGCCAGCAGCACGGCCAGCAGCACCGCGACCACCTTCGGCAAATGGCACCGACGCAGCAGAGCCACCACCGGCCCCAGCACGAAACTGAGCATGATCGCCAGCGTGATCGGAATCAGGACCGTCTTGGCGAAATAGAGGGCCGTCACGACCACGACGAAGACGAGCAAAATGAGCAGTCCCTGTGGCCGTGGTGTCTCGGATGCCGGAATACCCGCACCGGGAAGCGCCGACGCCTCGTCCACGTCCGACATGCGAAACCTCCCTGCAGCACGCGGCCCGACCGACGGGACGGGGTGATGCGGCGCTTGGGCGGATATGGGGGACCGTTTCGCAAGAAAAAGGGCAGTTCCCGCCGAAAGTCTCGCCCTTCCGCTGCGTGACGGCGAAGGTTATCGTCAACCTTGCCTTCCTTGAAGCCTGCTCTATCCTCTTTCGATGCACATGATCGGGCTGATCGGCGGCATGAGCTGGGAAAGCTCTGCCGAATATTATCGCATTCTAAATCAAGGCGTGCGTGACCGCCTCGGTCCAACAGCCTCAGCGCAGTGCCTGCTCTGGTCCTTCGATTTTTCCCACATCGAGCGCCTTCAGCATCAGGGCGACTGGACGGGTTTGACCAAACTCATGATCGAGGCCGCGCAGCGTCTGGAGGCCGGCGGCGCCGATGTGCTGCTCATCTGCACGAACACCATGCATCGGATGGCAGAAGCCATTCAGTCCGCCGTTGCCATCCCGCTTCTTCATATCGCTGACCCCACGGCCGAAAAAATAAAGGCCGCCGGTTTTCATAGAGTTGGGCTGCTCGGCACCGCCTTCACGATGGAGCAAGACTTCTACAAAGGCAGGCTGCGTGATCAGCACGGGCTGGCGGTGCTTGTGCCGGAGGAAGAGGACCGTGCGCTGGTCCATCGGATCATTTATCAGGAGCTGGTCGCCGGAAAAGTGACATCCCAGTCCCGCGACGCCTATCGCGGCGTCATCGCCCGTCTGGCCGCGCAAGGGGCGGAGGCGATCATTCTGGGCTGCACTGAAATCATGTTACTGGTGAAAGCGGAAGATAGTCCGGTGCCGCTGTTCGATACGACCGCGCTCCATGCCGAGGCTGCAATTACCTGGGCATTGAAAGATCAACCGTAACGCGATCCGTTTAGAAGCAGTCTGCCCGGTCAGATGACGTCATTTGACCGGGCGTTGCTGTAAAGCCTTAATCCCCGCGGCTGCGCCGGCTGGGGTCCGCCGTCACATGCCGGTCCCAGGGCCGACGTTCCGATTCCATCAGCGCCTCACCTCTGGAAATGCCGATATCGGCGAAAAGATGCGCATCCATCCGCGCCAGCTCTCGCCGGCTGCGCGCCGTTTTCCACATCGATCGCAAAACCGGCCAGATGGCACGAATGACGCCGACGCGGCGGCGCGGTTGCGTTATCGGGGAAAAGACAGTAGCGTTATCTATGTTTTCCATAGAAACGAATAACAGCACCGCACGTGTTACTCAACATCTGCGCCAGTTGGCAGACGCAGCCCAGCCCGGCGCGCGCCTGCCTTCAGTGCGCGACCTGATGCGCGATCTTGGCGTCAGCCCGGTTACCGTGCAGCGCGCCATCGACATATTGGTGCAAAGCGGGCTGATCGAGGCGCGGCCCGGCCAAGGCACCTTCGTGCGCGAAGGCCGGCGCGCGGCGGAAGCGGCGGCCGCGGCGGATTTCGGCTGGCAGAGCCTCGCCCTCGGCTCCCCCCGCACCCGGTCGGACGGGCTGCAATCCCTGCTGCGGATGCCGAAACCCGATGTCATGGCGCTCAGCCTTGGCTATCTGCCGGAAGAGACCTTGCCCCAGGCGCTGCTGTCGGCGGCGGGCGGTCGCGCGCTGCGCCGCCCCGGTGTCTGGGCACGCGTGCCCATCGAAGGGCTGGAAGCCCTGCGGGCCTGGTTCGCTGCACAGACGGGCGACGCCTATGCGGCGTCCGAGGTCACCATCTGCCCCGGCACCCAGGCCGCCAATGCCTCCGCCTTCCGGGCGCTGGCCCAGCCCGGCGATCCGGTTATCGTGGAAAGCCCGACCTATACCGGCGCCATCGCCGCCGCGACCAGCGCGGGGCTGCGGCTGGTGCCGGTGCCGATGGATGAAGACGGCATCAGGCCCGATCTGCTGGAACAGGCTTTTGCCCGCACGGGCGCGCGGCTGTTCTATTGCCAGCCGACCTTCTCCAACCCGACCGGAGCCGTGCTGTCACCCGCCCGGCGGAAGGCTGTGCTGGATATCGTCACGCGCGCCGGCGCGTTTCTGATCGAAGACGACTGGGCGCGGGATTTTGCCCTGGACGGTGACCCGCCGCCGCCGCTCGCCAGCGCCGACCGCAACGGTCATGTCGTCTATATCCGCTCGCTGACGAAATGCGCGGCACCAGGCCTGCGCATCGGCGCCATTTGCGCACGCGGCGCGGCGCTGGAGCGGCTGCGCATGGCGCGACTGACGGATGATTTCTCGGTACCCGGCCTGATGCAGGAAACCGCCCTGCAACTGGTGACAGCGGCAAGCTGGCCCAAACACCTGAAGGCGCTGCGGGCCGAGTTGCGGCGACGGCGCGACCTGCTCGTCACCGCCGTGCGGGCGGAACTGGGCGAGGCGGCGCTGGATCATGTGCCGGCCGGCGGGCTGCATCTGTGGGTCGCCCTGCCGCCCGGCAAGTCCGACGCCGATATCGCCCGCCGCGCGGCGGCCGAGGACGTGCTGGTCGGCAGCGGGCGCTTCTGGTTTCCGGCGGAACCGACCGGCCCCTTTCTGCGGCTGAGCTTCGCGGGCGCCAAGCCGGAATGGATCGGCGAGGCCGTGCATCGCCTCGGCCGCATCATCGCGACGGAGACGACAGCCGCCGCCTAGACAAGGCCCACATCCCGCGCAACGAATCCGCATCCCGTTGCGGGATGAAAATTTGCCGACATCGCGCGCTGCCCCTGGTATTGCCTGGGCGAAATGGTCAACCTGCCAGCCTCTGAGCAGCGTCGGTCTGGAATGGGATTTGCGATGATGGTGGCAAGGCTGCGGAACGGATTGATGGGAGCTTTCGCCTTTGGCGCCCGCTGACCCGCCGCCGGCCGCGCCACAAACGCCGCCCCCAGCACCGCGGCGCTCGCGCATCGCCATCTGTTTCGGCATCGTCTGGCGCCTGCTCAGCTTCGTGCTTGCCGCCGCCATCATCTATGTCTGCTTCACGCAATGGAACCGCTGGGAAGGCGAGCAGCGCTACCAGGTGACGGACGATGCCTATCTGCAAACCAATCTGACGCCGCTCGCGGCGCAGGTTTCCGGCACTATCGCGACCGTGCCGGTGCAGGACTTCGCGACCGTCAAGTCTGGCCAGGTGATCGCCACCATCCAGGATGACACCTATCGCGCCGATGTCGCCCGCGCCCAGGCTGTGCTGGCCCAGGCCGAGGCGGCGCTTACGGAAACTGAGGCCCAGCGGCCTTTGCTGGAAGCCAATCTTCATGCCGCGCAGGCGATCGTCGCCCAAACCACCGCCTCCCTCGGCCAGAATTCCCGCGACGTCGCGCGGCAAAGGCAGCTGCTGACCTCGGGCTCGACCTCGCGCTCCGACGTCGAACAATTCCAGACGACGCACGCCGTCACCGCTGCCAAGCTGCAACAGGTGCAGGCGCAGGCGGACGCCGTGCAGAAGCAGATCGACCTGCTGGCCGCGCAGGAACAGCAGGCGCAGGCCAATATCAGCGCCGCGCAGGCGGCCCTGCGGCTGGCCGAGATCAATCTGGGCTATACGCACATCACGGCGCCGACTGATGGCGTCATCGGTACGCGGCAGGTGCTGCCCGGCCAATATGTCGGCCCCGGCGCGCAGATCACGACGCTGACCGAACTGCCGCTGATCTGGGTGATGGCGAATTACAAGGAAACCCAGCTCACCCATGTCGTGGTCGGTGATGATGCAACAATCAAGGTCGATAGCTTCCCCGGCGCGGTGCTGCATGGGAGGGTGATCGCCATCTCGCCTGCCTCTGGCTCGGAATTCGCGCTGCTGCCGCCCGACAATGCGACCGGCAATTTCACCAAGATCGTGCAGCGCATCACGGTGAAGATCGCGGTTACCGACGCCGCTGGCCTCGCGGCGCGGCTGCGCGCCGGCATGTCCGCCATCCCGTCCATCGACACGCATTCGGCCGACGGGTCGACGCCATGAGCGCCACGACGGCAACGGCCCCCGCGCCCGCCAATACGGCAATCCCCTGGCTGGGCCTGACCGCCGTCCTGCTCGGCACCTTTATCTCGACATTGACGGGTCGCCTGTCCAGCTTCGGCCTGGCCGATGTGCGCGGCGCCATCGGCGCCGGTTTTGACGAAGGCGCCTGGATTACCACGGCCTTCACCGTCGCACAGATGCTGATCACGCCCGTCGCCGTCTGGGTCGGCAGCATTTATGGCCCGCGCCGGATCCTCATCCTGGCGGCGCTGCTCTTCACCGTCACCTCGGCCATCATTCCCTATTCGCAGAACCTGCCGACGCTTCTGGTACTGATGTTTCTGGCCGGCCTGGGCTCGGGCTGCTTCATTCCACTCACGCTCGGCTATGTCCTGCGCAGCATGCCGCCCCGGCTCTGGGCTTATGGCGTGGCGCTCTATGCGCTCAACCTTGAACTCTCGCTCAATATCTCGGCCTCGGTGGAAGGCTGGTATGTCGATCATCTCAGCTGGCACTGGATCTTCTGGCAGAATGTGCCGCTCGGCCTCGGCATGGCGATTTGCCTGCATTATGGCGTGCGCCAGCAACCGCCGCCCGCGCTGCGCATCAACAAGGATATCTACGGCCTCACCACCTGCGGCGTCGGCCTCGCTTTGCTCTATGCCGCGCTCGACCAGGGCAACCGGGTGGACTGGCTGAATTCCGGCCTGATCTGGGGATTGCTCATCGCCGGCTTTTTCCTGCTGCTCTGCTTCGTGCTTCATGAACGGACGGCTGAAAGACCCTGGCTCGATTTTCAGGTTCTGCTGCGCCACCCGATGCCTTTTTTGCTGCTGATGATTGCGCTGCTGCGCCTGACCATCCTGTCGACCTCCTTCCTCATCCCCTATTTCCTCGGCGGTGTGCGCGGCTTCCGCGCGTTGCAGGTAGGCGACACGCTGATCTGGATCGCCGTGCCGCAGCTCATCATCTGCCTGCTCGCCGCCATCTTCCTGCGCCGGACCGATCCGCGCTTCGTCGCCTGTTTCGGCCTTTGCCTCGTCGGCATTGCCTGCATGATGACGGCCTATACGCTGACGCCGGTCTGGGGCTCGGACCAGTTTCTGATCTCGCAATTGCTGCAGGCGGTGGGGCAAAGCTGCGCGCTCTCGGGGATCGTCTTCAACGCGGTGCTGCGCCTGCGGCCGCAGGATGCGCTGTCCTTCGGCGCCTTGCTGCAAATTTCCCGTCTTTTCGGTGGCGAAGCCGGGCAGGCCTTCATCAGCACGCTGGCGCGCGTGCGGGAACAGCGGGCCTCCAATCTCATCGGCCTGCATGTGAAGGCGGGCGACCCCGCCGTTATCCATCGCCTGCAAGGCTATGGGCAGGTCATCGCCCGGCATGACCAGCCGGCGATGGCTGCACCGCTGATCCTGGGGTCCGACATCCGCGCCATGGCGACGACCCAGTCAACCATCGATTGTTTCGTCGCCGTCTCGGCTTTCGCGGTCTTGGCCCTTTTCATCATGATCGTGATCATGCGTGCGCCGCCACATGGACCGGCCTCTCACCGTCCGTTTTTCGCGAGGCGGGCCGCCTGATGACACGCTTGCTTCGTCTGGGCCTGCTCGGCCTCCTCGCCGGCTGCACGCTGGGGCCGGATTACCACCCCCCCGCCATCCCGCCGACAGCGACGGGCGACTTCGTCTCCGCCGGCAATGCGAGCCTCAGTGCCGATCCGCTACCGGACGGCTGGTGGCAGCTGTATCAGGATCCGCGCCTAAATTCCCTGATCCTGCAAGCCTTCGCGGCCAATGACGACATCAAGGTGGCCGAGGCCAATCTCGCTGCCTCCCGCGCGCTGTTCGAGGGCGCGCGCGCGCTGCAATTGCCGCAGACCTCCATCGGCGGCACCGCGACCTATGGCCGCGACGTGACGCTGGATACCGTTCTCGAAGTCACCGGCCGGGAGCCGCAGGATAGCTGGCTGTTCGATACGACCTTCGACATGGCCTATGAGGTCGACCTCTTCGGCCAGGTGCGGCGCGAGGTCGAGGCCGCACGGGACAATGCCCAGGCCGTCGCCGCCGCGCTGGACGGCCTGCGCGTTACCATCGCGGCCGAGACCGCCCGCGCCTATGGCTCGGTCTGCGCGCTGGGTGAGCAGATCGCCGTCGCCCAGCGCTCTCTCGCCATTACCGCCGATCAGTTGCGCATCGTGCAGGCTTCGGAAGCCGCCGGCGGCAGCACCGATTTCGATGTTGCGCGCTCCAAGACGCTGGTCGCCCAGGTGCAGGCCACCCTGCCGCCACTGGAAGGCCAGCGCCGTGCCGCCATTTTCGAAATCGCGGCTCTGCTGGGGGAAACACCGGCCCAGGCGCCCTTTGACCTGGAATCCTGCACGCAGCCGCCGCAGCTTGCCGCACCGGTCCCGGTCGGCGATGGCGCGGCCATGCTGAAACGCCGGCCGGACGTGCGCGCGGCCGATCGCAAGCTGGCCACCGCCCTGGCCGAAATCGGCGCCGCCAAGGCAGACCTGTTTCCTAAAGTCTCGCTTACCGGCTTCTTTGGCGGGGCGGCGACGCAGTTCAATCTGCTCGGTTCGAATAGCGGTCTCACCTGGGGCGTGGGTCCGGCCATCAGCTGGACCTTTCCGAATCTCGCCGGGCCGCTGGCCAAATTGGCGCAGACCCGCGCCAATGCACGGGGCGCGCTGGCGAGTTTCGACGGCACTGTGCTGACGGCCCTGAAGGAGACCGAACAGGCGCTGACGGCCTATGAGGCCGAACTCGGCCATCACGCCGCCCTGGCCGATGCCGCGACCGACGCCCGCCACGCGCTGACTCTGGCCCAGGCCCAATTCACCGCCGGGCAGATCAGCAATCTGGACCTGCTGACCAGCGAACAGTCGCAGGTAACGACCGCCGCTGCCCTCGCCGCCTCCGACGCCGCGCTGATCCAGGATCAGGTGGCGCTGTTCAAGGCCTTGGGTGGTGGATGGCAGGCGACCGCGCGGTAGGGGCAAAAATCGCATTGGCCGGGAGAGTTTTTTGTTCAATCAACTTCCGGTTTCGAAGCCGATACCGAATGGTTTTTTGCTCCAGACTTGAAGTATGTGAAACCGCTGACCTAGACTTTGCCAAGAGTGATGAAAAATCTTGATGCGCGGCCGGATAGCCAGCCCCCGCGCCTGAGCTAAGGATGCCTTTTCATGCGGCCAGCCTGGATACCCCTGATTGCCAGCCTGCTCCTAAGCCAACACCTTGTCCTGGCGGCGCCGGCGCAGGCAGCCACCCCGCCACAAGACAAGCCCGCATCATCGGCCCCGGATCCTGTGCTTGAAGAAGCAACCGATCTGACCGGCAATGTCATGTTTATGGAATCCGGCGCGCCAGGCATGGTGATGGTTGTGGTACGCGGCGACCAGCACATCGTGCTCGGCTATGGGGAGACGGCGAAGGGCAATAACACGGTGCCGGACGGGCGCAGCCTGTTCCGGTTGAATTCGGTCACCAAGGTTTTCGCAGGACAACTCCTCGTGGCTCTCGAAAACGCCGGCACGGTTTCCCTGTCAGCGCCCTTGAGCGCCTACGTCCCGTCGGGCTTCCCATCCTCCATCGTGCCGCGTTTCGGGCAGCGGGCCATCACCCTGCTTGACCTTGCAACCCATTCCGCCGCGCTGCCGCGCGAAATCGGCGAAGCGCCGCCGAATGCACCACCGCGCACCTGGCCGACACTGCAAGACCGCTGGAAGTGGCTTGCAACCGAAAAACTGCCCTGGGCGCCCGGCACCATCACAGCCTATTCCAATGTCGGATTCGACTTTCTGGCGGATGCCCTGGCTGTCGCCGACCATCAGCCTTATGTGCTCGCCTTGCAGCAATTCATCACCGGCCCGCTGGGCATGAAGGATACGGGCTTCAGCCCGAATGCCGCGCAATGCGCGCGGCTGATGGAAGGGTCCGGCCTGGGCGGCGTCGGACCCTGCGTGGATACCTCAGCCTCGGCCGGCAGCGGCGGTCTGTACAGCACCGGCGACGACATGGCGCGCTGGCTGCAAGCCCTGGTATCCTCGGACAATCCGGCCAATATCGAGGATCAGGCGATCTATCGCCAAAGGCAGACTATGCCGGCGGCGATTGGCTTCGATGAGGCAGGGCCCATGGCGGGGCTTGGCCTCGGCTGGGTCATGACGGCAGCACAAGGCGCGATGCCCGCCCTGGTCGCCAAAAGCGGCGGCGGTGTGGGTTTCATGACCTATGTCGTCTTCGCGCCGGGCCGCCATGTCGGCGTTTTCGTGGCCGTCAGCAAAGCCGATTTCGCGATGTTCACGGGATTGGCGGCCAGCGCCAATGGACTGGTCTCGACGCTCGCCACACGCTGAACCAGCGCAGGCTCCGGTGAGCGGGATACCGGTCCCAGCCTGCTTAACCAAAGCACGCGATCCTGACTCGCAGGTCAAAAAATGTTCTTGCCTTGTTCCTGTTTCATTCGCTAACCTCCGGATGTTCTCAAAACGAGGTTCGCGTCATGGCTGACACGCTGCATCACTCGCTGCGCCCTGCGGAAGATCAGGAAGTGGTCAAGGAACTCGCCTATGTGCTGCGCAGCTGGCCTGGCGCACGTGGCCGCCGCCGGGGCGATGACGCCATGGCCCGCGTCACGGCGGAACGGCTGGTCGATTATCTCCACCTCTCGGGCTTCGAGCTGATGCGCCGCCCGGCCGTCTCGATGGATATGCACTACGTCGGCGCCGAACGCTGAGACTCTGCGGGCGAGTGTGACGCTCGCCCTATTTTGCCGCTGGCTGCCCGTCAGGCCGCCAGCAGTTCCATCACCGTCTCGCGCAGCAGGGCCAGATCGGCATCGCGCGACAGGCGGTGGTCACCGTCCTTGATCAGCAGCACGCGGACATCCTGGCTTTCGACCTTGTCCGCGATGCTCAGTGCCGTGTGCCAGGGTACTTCCACGTCCTTCTGCCCTTGCAACAACCGCACCGGGCAGGTCAGCGCAACCGGGTCATCCAGCAGCAAATTCTGGCGCCCGTCTTCAATCAGCGCACGGGTCAAAGGCAGCGGGTCACCGTAATCGCTCGGCGCGTAGACCACGCCCTCCGCCATCAGCTTGTCCTGGATCGCTGTCGGCATCATTCCCCAGATCAAAGTCTCGGTGAAATCGGGCGCGGCGGCGATACCGATATAGGCCATGACCCGATCCGGGCGCGCCAGCGCGACATTCAGGCCGATCCAACCGCCCATGGACGAGCCGACCAGAAGCAGCGGGCCATCCGTCATGGCATCGATCACAGCCAGAGCGTCAGCCGTCCAGATACCGATCGTGCCATCCTCGAAGCGGCCGCCGCTGACGCCATGGCCGGAATAGTCCAGCCGCAGCATCGGCAGGCCCTGCTCGGCTGCGAAAGCCGCCAGGAAGATGGCCTTGCTGCCTTCCATGTCGCTATGGAATCCGGGCAGGAAGACGATTGTGGGGCCCTTGCCCGACAGGCGCTTCCACGCCAGTTCCACGCCATCGGCCCGGGTCAGCCGCCCGCTGTCTTCGCTCATGCTTCCGTCTCCGTCACGTCAGTCTCACGGTCGGCGGTCAGCCGGTCGACCCGCCGCCCGTCCATGGCCAGAACCTCGAACCGCCAACCACCGAAAACGATCCGGTCTCCCACCTGCGGCACGCGGCGCAGCAGAGCGAGGATCAGCCCGGCGGCGGTGTGATAGGTGCCCTGGGCCGGTACATGGCTGATGGACAGCTTTTCCATCAGCTCATCCAGCGGCATCAGCCCGTCCAGCGCGAAGCTGGTTTCCTCGGCTTCATCGACATGGCCGGGGCGCTGCTCGGTCGTCGTCTCATCGACATCGCCGACGATCGCTTCCAGCATATCGGCCGCCGTGATCAGCCCTTCGAAACTGCCATATTCGTCGATGACGAAGGCCATGCCATTGGCGTCGCCCTTCAGCCGCTCGAAGGCATCCAGCGCGGAAATCGCATCCGGCACGATCATCGGCTGCAACACGGCGTCATCCAGGCTGACAGCGCCGCCCGCCAGCAACTGGTCCAGCAGGTTCTTGGCCAGAACGATGCCGACCGCATTGTCCACCGACCCGTCACCCACCACAAAACGCGAATGCGGGCTGGCCCTTAACCGGGCAATCATTTCCGGCAGCGGGGCCGAACGGTCGATCCAGGCGATTTCCGTGCGCGGCGTCATGATGGCCCGCACCGGCTTGTCGGCCAGGCGCAGCACGCGCTCGATCATGAGCTTCTCTTCGCTGTCGAGCACGCCGGACTGCGTGCTTTCCGCCAGAAGCGCCTTCAGCTCCTCTTCACTTGGATGATCGGGCCGCGTGCCCGCGACACCAAAGGCGCGCAGGATGGCGGCTGATGTCTTGCTGAGCAGCCAGACGGCCGGTTTCGTCACCCGCGCGATGACGATCAGCATGGGCGCCGCCCGCGCCGCGACCATTTCCGGCCGTCGCAGCGCCAGCTGCTTCGGCACCAATTCGCCCAGCACCATGGTCAGAAAGGTGATCAGCACGACGGTCAGGAAGAAGGCCGAACCATAGGCGAAACGCTCCGGCACGCCGACATGCAGCAGTGCATGTTCGACATCGCCGGTCACGCGCTCGCCGCTGAACATGCCGGTGATGACGCTGACGAGCGTGATGCCGACCTGCACCGTCGGCAGAAAAATATGCGGGTTTTCCGCCAGTTTGCGGGCGACGGCGGCCCCCGCCACGCCCTTGCGTTCCAGCACTGCCAGGCGCGCCCGCCGGGCGGAAACAAGGGCAAGCTCACTGCAGGCAAAGAGGCCATTGATCAGGATCAGCACCAGAATGCCGATCACCTCTATCGAGATCTCCACGCCTTACGCGCCTCCGCTGTCACAAGCCGATAATCGGCCCATATCCCATGTTAGAGCAGGACGGCGAAAGCATCTCCACCCGTTATTCCGCTAGACCGAGCCTTGCCACAGAACTGCCATCCCAGCCGAGCCGTCCTGACTTCACATTTCGGATCACATAAGGAAGACCGCATGCGCGCCCCCTCCCCCATGATTTTGCTGCTCGGCTTTCTCGGTCTGGTGCCTTTTTTGGTCACCGGCTACCTGGCGTCCGCCTGGCGCAGCCCGTCCGATGCCCAGGCCATGACGGCTCTGCTGGCCTATAGCGCCGTCATCCTGTCGTTCCTGGGTGCCGTGCATTGGGGCTTCGCGATTGCCGAGCCGCCGCAATCCCTCGCGGGCCTTGCCCCCCTGCCGCGCAGCCAGGATCCGGCCCATCGTCCCCGTCTGGTCATGGGCGTCGTGCCGGCCCTGATCGGCTGGGTGGCGCTGCTGATCGGCCTGTTGATCCCCGCCCCTTCCATCGCCCTTTGCGTGCTGATCGCCGGCTTTCTGGCGACCAATATCGGCGAACATGGCGCGCATCGGCGCGGCTGGGTGCCCGGCACCTATCTGTGGCTGCGCTGGATTCTGACGGTGATCGTGGTCGCCATTCTCGTCACCGTTCTGGTGTTACGGCTGACCGGCGCGCGCATCATTCTCTGACGTTTCACGGCACGCGCCATATTTATGACGCAATTCGTGATCGGAAACTGCCGAAACCTCACCCGCTCGTGATAGCGATTGTGGCTCAATTGTGTCTTAATTGGGCCACGAACACGACGAAAGTGGAGCGGCATTATGTTCCAAGCCATCGCAGCCCGTCTGGGCTTTACTGCCAATACCCCTGTCCCGCCGGTCGTTGCGACCGAAACAGCCGAGGATCGGGACTTTTCCGGTTTTGAGACCTTCGGGCGCACCGGGCTTGATATCGGCGGCCTGCACCGGGACCAGCAATGGGTCGGCGCCTGGGGTGGCCGCTGCTGACCAAAGGCTTTCCGCCGCCGATGACCGCTTGACGGATCGGCGGCAGGGGGTTCTCTGAACGCGCTTTTCCCGCCAGATGAGGGCAGCGCGTGACCGACTTTCCGACCAATGCGACCGCAGCGAGCGACCTTGATCCCGAGAATTGGGACAGTTTCCGCGCGCTTGGTCACAGGATGCTCGACGATATGGTCGACCATCTGCAAGGCCGGCGACAGCAGCCGGTATGGCAGCCACTGCCGCCCGATGTGCGTGACGGTTTCCGCCAGCCTCTGCCCGTCACGGGCGCAGCCGCCGAAGACGTCTATGCGCGATTCCGTGAGACGATCCTCCCCTATAGTACCGGTAATACGCATCCCCGTTTCATGGGATGGGTGCATGGCGGCGGCACGCCTTTAGGCATGCTGGCGGAAATGCTGGCCGGTGGGCTGAACGCCAATCTGGGCGGGCGCGACCATGCGCCGATCGAGGCCGAGCGGCAGGTCATCCGCTGGGCAAACAGCGCCTTCGGCCTGCCGGAAACGGCCGGCGGCCTGCTCGTCACGGGCAGTTCCATGGCGAATTTCATCGCGGTGCTGATGGCCAGGCGTGCCGCACTCGGCCAGGACAGCCGCAAAACCGGCATCGGCAATGCTCAGCTCACGGCCTATGCCTCGGGCGGCGTCCATCGCTGCGCGCCGGATGCCCTGGATATGGCGGGGTTGGGGTCCGACGCCTTGCGCCGCATTCCCGTCGGCCCCGATTTCCGCATGGACCTCGCGGCCTTGCGCGCGGCCATCGCCGCCGACCGCGCCGCCGGCTTTCTGCCGTTTCTGGTCGTCGGCACCGCCGGATCGGTCGATGTCGGCGCCTTCGATGACCTGCATGCCATCGCCGACATCGCTGAGACGGAAGACCTTTGGTTTCATGTCGACGGCGCCTTCGGCGCGCTGGCGGCACTCTCGCCCAAGCTCAGCCCCAAGGTCGCGGGCATGGAACGCGCGCGGTCCATCGCCTTCGATTTCCATAAATGGGCGCAGGCGCCGTACGACGCCGGCTGCATTCTGGTGCGCGACCAGGCCGACCAGATCGCAACCTTTGCCAGCCCCGCCGCCTATCTGACGGCGACCGCGCGAGGCCTTTCCGGCAATGCGCCTTGGCCGGCCGATCTGGGGCCGGATCTGTCACGCGGCTTCCGCGCGCTGAAACTGTGGTTCGCGCTTCAGGTTTTCGGCGCGGACCGCCTGGGCGCGGTCGCCGAGCAAAGCTGTGCCGTCGCCCGCCATCTGGCCGGGCGCATCGAAAGTGAACCGGAGCTGGAACTGCTGGCACCGGTGCCGCTCAACATCGTCTGCTTCCGCTATCGCGCCGCTGCGGCCGAAACGCTGGACGCTCTGAATGCGCAGATCGTCGCCGATATGCAGGAAGCCGGGCTCGCCGCACCATCCACGACCGTCATCGGCGGCCATCTCGCCATCCGCGCCGCTTTCGTGAACCATCGCAGCCGGACAGAGGATGCCGATGCCTTGATCGATGCCGTGCTGGCAACGGCGCGGGCAGCCGTGTCACAAGCGGTCTGATCGCGCCACCGGAACAGGACGAGGCAATCTGATGAGCGAACATCCCCTGATCGGGCAGCTGAAAGCGGCCCGGGTTGTGCCCGTGGTGCGCATGAAAAATGCCGCCCATGCCGCCACCGCCGTGCGCTGGCTGTATGACGCGGGCCTGCGCATTTTCGAGATCACAATGACGATCCCGGATGCGCCGGCGCTGATCCGCGAATTGTCCTCGGACCCTGCCTTGCTGGTGGGGGCCGGTACCGTGCCGGATGCGGCGACGGCCGATACCTGCCTGCGCGCGGGCGCGCGTTTCGTGGTGTCCCCCTGGGTCGATCCCGATCTGGTGGCACCCTGCCGGGCAGCCGGCGCCATTTTGATGTCCGGCGCCACGACACCGACCGAAGTCCGCGCCGCGCTGAAGGCCGGCGCCCAGGTGGTGAAGGTTTTCCCGGCGGCCTCGGCCGGTGGCCCTGCCCATGTGAAGGCGCTGACCAGCGTCTTCCCCGGAATCGTCTTCTGCCCCACGGGCGGTGTCGATCCGTCCAATCTGGACGCCTATCTCTCGGCCGGTGCATCCTTCGTCGGCATGGGTGGCAAGCTGGTGGATGAAGGCTTGGTCGCAGCCAATGACCGCGCGGCGGTGATGGCGGTCGCCCAGCAGATTCTCGTCAAAGCCTGACGGGCAAGGAGCGGACAGGATGGCGGCCGAACTACTCTGCATCGGGGAACCGATGCTGGAATTCAACCAGCAGCCGCCGCTGCCGGACGGCCGCGTGCTGTATCAACAGGGTTTTGGCGGCGACACGTCAAACGTCGTCGTCTCTGCCGCGCGTCAGGGCATTTCCACCGGCTATATTTCCGCCGTAGGGCAGGACCCGGCGGGCGAAGCCCTGCTGGCGCTGTGGGAGGCCGAAGGCGTCGATGCGTCACACGTGAAACGCTCGACCGCACATCCGACCGGCGTTTATTTCGTGACTCATGGGGCCAGCGGCCATCGCTTCAACTATCATCGCAAGGGCTCGGCGGCGTCCTTCCTGACGCCGGCCGATATTCCGGAGAAAGCCATCGCCGAAGCGCGCATCCTGTTCGCCAGCGGCATCAGCCACGCCATTTCCGACAGCGCCTGCGACGCCGTGTTTCACGCCTTTACCATTGCGCGCCAGAATGGCGTCGCCATCGCCTACGACACCAATTACCGCCCCGCGCTCTGGGGGCCGCGCCGCGCCGCCGCCGTCATCCATGCCGCCGTCGGCGAGGCCGATATCGCCATGCCGGGCCTGGATGACGCCATCGCGCTGACGGGGCTGACCGACCCGGACGCCGTGCTAGACTTCTATCTCGGCCTCGGCCCCGGCCTTGTGCTGCTGAAGATGGGTGCCGAGGGCGTCTATCTCGGCACGCCAGAGGGTCGCAAGCGCATACCGCCCTTCCCGGCCGCGGCCGTGGACGCGACCGGCGCCGGCGATACCTTTTGCGGTGCCGTCATCGCGCGTCTGCTGAAAGGCGAAACGCCCGAGGATGCCGCCCATTACGCCGCCGCTGCCGCCGCCATTTCCACCACCGGCTATGGCGCCATCGGCCCTATCCCCCGCGCCCCGGAAGTCTGGGCCGCCATGGCAATGCGCAACCGATGACCCTTTCCCCTGAATTCCATACAGTCTCCATCGCGGGTGTTGATGAGGCACTGCCGCTTATCGCGCTGAATGACGCGATCGCCATCGCACTGCTGATGGTGATCGACCGTGGCGTGCGCTTCGGCGCCCGCATCGGCGCCGCACTCGCCGATATCGCCCGGCCGCATCAGCCCGATATCGTGGTGGGGCCAGCGACTTTGGGCATTCCCGTCGCCATCGAGGTAACGCGGGCTTTGGGATTGGATGATTATGTCATCCTGCAAAAGTCGCCAAAGATCCATCTGGCGGACGCGCTGCGGGAAAGCGTGACCTCCGTGACGTCGCACGGCGTGCAGACGCTGATGCTGGACCGCCGCGCGGTGCCGCTGCTGGAAGGCCGTCGTGTCTTTGTGGTGGACGATGTCGCATCAACCGGATCGAGCTTGGCGGCCATGCTGCGGCTGCTGCGGCGCGCCGGCGCTGAAATTGTCGGCATCGGCACCATCCTGACCGAAGGACATGACTGGGAAGCGGCCCTCGGCGCGGATGCCGCGCTTCTCAAGGCGCTTGGCCATATACCGGTTTTCCGGATCGAGAACGGCGTGGCGGTCGCTATCCCGGAGACGCTTTAGCTCATTCACGCGCCATCCGCACACGTGTTGCGCATATCTACCCGCTTGAGCGCGCTATGCATGGACGGAATCGGGTAGATCCCCGTGACAAGCACGGGGATGACGAATTGGAACGAGGGATTCAGCCAACCCTGGCAGACGTTAGCGTTTGTTTGAATGCGCTACGGCGCGCGAGAAGCGCCATAGGCGCTGACCGGCGTGCCTTTTGAGAACCGGAGCGGAGCGGCCGTAGAAGGCCGTGAGCACCGGAAGCGCAAAAAGGCGCGTCGGATCGCCGCCGTAGTAGCGTTCAGACAAACGCTAATGAAGTCCCGGCGCTTCCTGGCCGGTGCGCGCCACATATTCCGTATAGCCGCCGCCGTAGTAGTGAACGCCTTCCGGCGTCAGTTCCAGCACGCGGTTGGAGAGTGCTGCCAGAAAATGCCGGTCATGGCTCACGAACAGCATGGTGCCTTCGTAATCCTTCAGCACTTCGATGAGCATTTCCTTGGTGGCGATATCCAGATGGTTGGTCGGCTCGTCCAGCACCAGGAAATTCGGCGGATCATACAGCATCAGCGCCATCACCAGCCGCGCCTTCTCGCCCCCTGACAGAACACGGCAGCGCTTCTCAACCTCATCGCCGGAAAAGCCGAAACCGCCGGCGAGAGAGCGCAGCGCTCCCTGATTGGCCTGCGGAAAGGCGGCATCCAGCGTCTCGAACACCGTTTTCTCACCGTCCAGAAGGTCCATCGCGTGCTGCGCGAAATAGCCCATCTTGACGCTGCCGCCGATGGCAACCGTGCCGGCATCGGGTTCCGATGACCCAGCAACCAACTTGAGCAGCGTGGATTTGCCTGCGCCGTTGACGCCCATGACGCAGCAACGCTCCTTTCTGCGGATCATGAGATCAAGCCCCTCATAGATCACGCGATTGCCGTATCGCTTGTGAACACCTTTGATATTCACGACGTCATCGCCCGAACGCGGCGGGGTGGCAAATTCGAACACCGTCGTCTGGCGGCGTTTGGGCGGCTCCACCTTGTCGATCTTGTCCAGCTTCTTGATGCGGCTCTGCACTTGGGCCGCGTGCGAGGCACGGGCCTTGAAACGATCGATGAAGGCGATTTCCTTCGCCAGCATCGCCTGCTGCCGCTCGAACTGCGCCTGCTGGTGCTTTTCGTTCAGCGCGCGCTGCTGCTCGTAGAATTCGTAGTCGCCGGAAAAGACCGTCAGATTGCCGCCGTCGATCTCGATGACTTTGTTTATGACGCGGTTCATGAAGGCACGGTCATGGGAGGTCATCAGCAGCGCGCCGTCATAGCCGCGCAGGAATTGCTCCAGCCAGATCATGCTTTCCAGGTCGAGATGGTTCGACGGTTCGTCGAGCAGCATGACATCGGGACGCATGAGCAGAATGCGGCCCAAGGCCACGCGCATCTTCCAGCCGCCCGAGAGGCGGCCGACATCGCCGTCCATCATCTCCTGGCTGAAGCCGAGACCATGCAGCACCTCACGGGCTTTGGAATCGAGCGCATAGCCGCCCATTTCCTCGAAGCGCGCCTGCACGGTGCCGAACCGCTCCAGAATTTCATCCAGCTTGTCGAACTGGTCCGGGTCGGCCATGGCGGTCTCAAGCTCCGCCAGTTCGGCCGCCACCTCGCTCACCGCGCCCGCGCCGTTCATCACCTCGGCGACCGCGCTGCGGCCTTCCATCTCGCCCACATCCTGGCTGAAGAAGCCGATGGTCACGCCGCGTTCGGTCAGCACCTGGCCTTCGTCCGGCTCGTCCTCACGCGTGATCATGCGAAAGAGCGTCGTTTTGCCCGCGCCATTGGGGCCGACCAGACCGATCTTCTCACCCTTCTGCAAGGCGGCCGATGCTTCAATGAAGATCAGGCGCTGCCCGTTCTGCTTGCTGATATTATCCAGGCGGATCATGGGGTGTGATTGTCCTCGGGCGGCTTCGTGCGATCGCCGGGGGTCTAGCGCATGACGCGGAAAAGCGGAACCGCCAGCTCCAGCTTCGTCTAATGCGTCCAGGGATTGAGGAGCGCCACGCCGGTCGGCGCGTAATCCGCCGTGTTCCGCGTGACGACGGTCATGCCATGCACAAGGGCGGTGGCGGCAATATAGCTATCGCGTTCGGGACGCGGGTCCGGCACATGAAGGCGCGCGCAACGCACTGCGACCGCCATATCGACAGGTAAAATGCGCCCCGCAAATTCCGGCATCACATGACGGTCTACCCAGTAGCGTAACCGCACTGCCTGAGCCACGTCCCGTCGTTCTATCCGCGCGATGCCAAGTTCCAGCTCCATCAGCGTGATGACGGAAAGATAGCAGTCAGCCGCATCGACGGCCGCGACCCAGGCCATAACTCGGGCGTCGGCCCGGCCATCCCCGACTTTGCGCATCTCGGATACGGTGTTGGTATCGAGGAGAAACATCAGGATAGATCGGGCGCCTGCGGCAAGGTTCGCGGCCCGGCAAAATCATCGTCGATATCCGCGAGACCCGGCATAGCCAGCGCGTCGATAAGGCTAAGGCGCCGTGTCGTCAGCCGCCGGTATTCCTCGATGCTGAGAAGCACATGGGCCGGCCGACCACGATCGGTGATGAAAACAGGGCCTTGGGCCGCAGCTTTTTTCGCGCGTCCCGTATCCTGATTGAATTCCCGGCTGGACAGCGTGGTGATGCTCAAGGTCTCCACTCCATGCTTTGTATAAACGTTACTACTTTTTTTCATTGTTGGTCAAAAACTTTGTCCCAGGCTGAGTTGCTTCGCAGGTGCAGCATGTTACCCCTGTCAGGGACAGAGAAGGACAGCGCTATGAGCAACGCACCGAAAATCAACCCGGACCAGTTGTGGCAGGACCTGATGACCATGGCCTGCCTGGGCGCCACGGCCCAGGGCGGCTGCGACCGGCTGACGCTGACCGAGGCCGATTCCGCTGCGCGCAACCTGTTCCGCCTCTGGTGCGAGGATGCCGGCTTCACGGTGAAAGTGGACGCCATGGGCAATATGTTCGCCCGGCGCGAAGGCGCGGACCCCAGCCTGCCGCCGGTGCTGATGGGCAGCCATCTCGACACGCAATCCCCCGGCGGCAAGTTCGATGGCCCCTTGGGCGTGCTGGCAGCTTTGGAAGCCGCGCGCGCCATCGGCCGTGCGGGGATCGCAACGCGCCGCGCCATTGAGGTCGTGAACTGGACGAATGAGGAAGGCGCGCGTTTCGCGCCAGGCCTGATGGGCTCGGGCGTTTTCGGCGGCGCCCTGCCCCTGGAAACCGCCCATGCCGCGCGGGACCGCGACGGCAACAGCTTTGGCGACCAGCTGAAGCGCATCCGCTATCTGGGCGATGAACCCGTCGGCGGCCGTGAAATCGACAGCTATGTCGAACTGCATGTGGAACAGGGGCCGGAGCTGGAGCGTACCGGCACCACCATCGCTGTCGTCTCGCACAGCAATTACCTCGTCTACATCACCTTCGAATGCCTCGGCGCCAACGGCCATACACAGGCGACGCATTTCAAGACCCAGCGCAATGCCCTGCTGGCGTCAGCCAAGGCCTTGGTCGAGATCGAGCGCATCGCGACCGAACTCGGCAGCCGCGCGGCCGTCTCGCAGCTCGATGTCTGGCCGAATAATCGCGTCAATGTCCCGCATCGTACCACCTTCTCGGTCATGATGGTGGAACCCGCGCGGGAGACGATGCTGGCACTCCGCGAGCGGATCACCACGGCACTGGCACAGATTGGCGCGGAGAGCGGAGTCACCTTCAACATCATCGCCGACGCCACGCGGGAGCCGGTTATCTTCCCCGAGGACATGGTAACTTTGATCGAGGATGTGTCAAAGGATCTCGGCCATTCCGTGATGCGGCTGTCGGCCAATACCGGGCATGACGCACTCAGCATGGGCCCTGTCTGCCCGACCGCGCTGATCTTCGTGCCGAGCCGGGACGGTATTTCCCACAGCGACTACGAATACACGTCACCCGAACATTGTGCGGCCGGCGCGGAAGTGTTGATGCATGCCGTCCTGCGCCGCGCCAATCGCACCTGACGGTAAAACGGGCGGCCGCGTCCTTACCGCGCCGCCCGACGCGGGCGCCTCTCCCTGACCAGCGCCCGCAGATCGTCCAGGCGTGACAGGAATTTCGCCAGAACGGGCGAGGGATTGCCGCGATAGAAGCCCAGCACAAGGTCGATCATCGCGGGCGCCCCAGCCAGCGGACGCCAGACGATCGACGGCGGGATGTAATCCGCGATCGATGCCGGTAGCAGCGCGATTGCCTGCATTGTCTCGACAAGCGAAATCGCCATCGAAAAATTGTCGATTTCCAGATGCGGGCGGATATCGATACCTGATCGGCGCAGATAGTGCTGCACGGTGTCACGCAATACAGGCGCGACCGACGACACACCAATAAAAGTCTCGCCGACCAGCGCCTGCGGTTCGATGACCTTTCGTTTTGCGAGGACGTGCCGGGCCGGCAGGATCGCCACCAGCGGCTCGCTGATCACCGGGCAGTATTCAAGGTTCGGACGAGGCTCGCGCCGCAGGAAGGCGGCATCAAGCCTGCCGTGCTCCAGATCATCGGCTAGATTGACGGAAAAATTGCTGAAGATGCGCACTTCCAGATTGGGCAGATCGCTGAGAAGCAGCGCCGTGGTGGGGGGAATGCAATCGACCTCGTGGCCCGTCACGAAGCCCACGCCGAAAATCGGCTTGGCGGGCTGGGCAATGCGCCGCGCCGCTTCGACCGCCGCTTCCGCCTGGGCCAAAGACAGCCTTGCATGGTCCAGGAATATCCGTCCGGCCTCGGTCAGTTCCACACCGCGCGCACTCCGCTGCAAAAGCTGCGCGCCGACCTCATCCTCCAAAGCCCTGATCTGCCGGCTGAGCGAGGGCTGCGCGGTATGAAGGCGCTTTTCCGCCGCAAGCTTGAGACTGCCTTCCTCGGCGACGGCCACGAAGTAGCGCAAATGCCTTAGTTCCACGGTGTCCCCTATATCTGGCAGGCATATCCCCCGCCTTAGAAAGTCTTATACGCCTCGGCCGCCGGCTTCTACATTTCGTCTCCGGTTCAAGCAGGAGAATAAAAAGATGGCTGATCTGACAGGCAAGGTTGCTCTCGTGACCGGTGGGTCGCGTGGCATTGGCGCCGGCATCGCCCGCGCACTGGCGGCGAACGGTGCCAGTATCGCGCTCACCTACACCAGCGGGGCTGCTGCTGCCGCCTCGGTCGTTTCCGACATAGAACGGGCTGGCGGCATGGCGATTGCTATTCAGGCCGACGCAGCCGACGCCAAAGCCGTTCAAGCCGCTGTCGAAAAGACGGTCTCCGATCTGGGCCGTCTGGACATCCTGGTGAACAATGCCGGCACCGCCATTCCCAAGCCCTTCATCGAAGCAACGCTGGAGGAGCTGGACCGCGTCGTCGCCATCAATATCCGTGGCGTCTTCATCGCAACCCAGGCGGCGCTGCGGCATATGCAGGATGGTGGCCGCATCATCTCGATCGGCTCCTGCGTGGGTGAGCGTATGATGACCCCTGGCCTGGCGGCCTATGCGGCAACGAAAGGCGCGGTGAAGATGTTCACGCAGGGTCTGGCCCGCGAGGTCGGCTCACGCGGAATTACCGCCAACAATATCCAGCCAGGGCCGATCGATACCGACCTCAACCCGGCCGTGGGCGACTGGGCGGCACCGCAGATCGCCAATACGGCGCTAAAGCGCTACGGCCATGTCGATGATATCGCGTCGCTGGTGGCCTTTGTCGCCGGGCCCCATGCTTCCTATATCACGGGCGCGAGCCTGACGGTCGACGGCGGCACCAATGCCTGACGGCAATCCCTGGCAATCGGCGGCCAGTAGCCTGGCCAATAGATCAGCGCTAATCTGATCCCGACTGCATCGGGAAAGAAAAAGAACATGCCGCATGTCATCGTCAAACTGACCACCGGACGGTCGGAACAGCTGAAGCAGGAGATTGCGGCCGCCGTCACGGCGGCCGTCGCATCCTCCGCGAACCTGTCAGATGACCTCGTCTCCGTCAGTATCGAGGAATTCGAGCAAGCCGACTGGGCCGACAAGGTCTTCAAGCCTGACATTACCGACAAGCCCGCGACGCTCTACAAAAAACCCGGCTACACGCCGGGTTGATTGTATCGGCAACTGACCGGCGTTAGCGCGCCGGTCAAAACGCCTGTCAGTTCTGCCCCACGCGGTCCGGCAGCAGCTTGCCAGGATTGAGGATGCCGGACGGGTCCAGCGCCGCCTTGACCATGCGCATGACCTCAATGGTCTCCTCGCCATGTTCGCGCACCAGGAAGTCACGCTTGCCGCGGCCCACACCGTGTTCACCGGAACAGGATCCGCCGAGCGACAGGCCGATCTCCACGATCTTGCGGTCTAGCGTCCAGGCGCGCTCCTGCCCACCGTCCTCCGGCGGCACCAGAATGACCGTGTGGAAATTGCCGTCACCGACATGGCCCACCATGGGCGCCAACAGGCCAGCGTCCACGATGGCGGCTTTCACGCCCAGCACGGCCTCGGTCAGTTTCGAGACCGGCACGATGGTATCCGTCACGAAGGCGCCATAGGTCGGGCGCATGGCGCGCGCCGCCCAATAGGCATCATGACGGGCCTTCCATAGCTTGTTGCGCTCCTCGGGGTCGGTCGCCCAGGCGAAGGCACGGCCGCCATTGTCGAGCGCGATGCTTTCGGCGACCTCGGCCTGTTCCCGCACGCCGGCCTGGGTGCCGTGAAACTCAAAGAACAGGCTGGGCAGAACCTCAAACCCGGTGAGTTTGGAATAGGCGATGCAGGCTTCCATCTGGCTCTCGTCCAGCAGCTCGATGCGGGCGATGGGGATGCCGGCCTGCATGACCTCGATCACCGTCTGCACGGCCGCCGCCATGCTCTCGAACTGGCAAGTGGCGCCAGAAATCGCTTCCGGAATGCCATGCAGTTTGAGCTGGATTTCGGTGATGATGCCGAGCGTGCCTTCCGACCCGATGAAAAGGCGTGTCAGATCGTAGCCGGTGGCGGATTTGCGCACGCGCCCGCCGGTTTTGATGACGCGGCCATCCGCCATCACCACCGTCAGACCCAGCACATTGTCGCGGATGGTGCCGTAGCGCACGGCATTGGTGCCGGAAGCGCGCGTCGCGCACATGCCGCCGATGGAGGCATCCGCCCCCGGATCGATCGGCATGAACAGGCCCTGGTCGCGCAGATATTCGTTCAGCTTGCTGCGCACGACGCCGGCCTCGATCCGGCAATCCATGTCTTCCGGATTGACCTCCAGGATGCGGTCCATGCGGGACAGGTCGATGGTCAGCCCGCCCTCGATAGCGCTCACATGGCCTTCCAGCGACGTCCCGGTACCGAAAGCCACGACCGGCAGGTGCCGCGCATGGGCCAATGCCACGAGTTTCGACACTTCCTCGGTCGTCTCGGCGAAGGCGACGAGGTCAGGCATGCCGATCAGTCCGGAGCCTTCGCCATGGCTATGCTGTTCCCGTACGCTGGCATTGACCGTAATGCGCTCCCCCATGAACGGGCTGGCTTCCGCCACAAGGCTGTCGATCACATCTTGGCGCACAGGTCAGGCTCTCCTCGGGGCAATGGCAGGGTGTCGGCAATTCACCGGAATGACGGGGAGTTGCCGGCTGCCCAAATGAAGGCGATGATCGGCCGACACACAACAGCCGATCCGCGGAGGCCGCCATGAGCAACCACCTGAAATTCTACATCGACGGTGCCTGGGTTGACCCGATCGCGCCGAAAGCCATCGACGTGGTCGATCCTTCGACCGAGGAAGTTTTCACCCAGATCTCCGGCGGCACGGTCGCCGATGTTGATCGCGCCGTCGCCGCCGCCCGCGCGGCTTTCGACGGCTTCTCCCGCACCTCGCCGAAGGAACGGCTGGAACTGCTGGAAGCGATCCTGGCGGAATATGACCGCCGCTATGAGGATATCGCCCAGGCCGTGAGCATGGAAATGGGCGCGCCGCTGTCCTTCGCGCGTTCGGCCCAGGCTTGGATCGGCCAGGCGCATCTGCGCGAAATCGTGCGCGTCATGAAGGACTACCGCTTCTCCTATATGGAAGGCGGCATGCAGATTTCCCGCGAGGCCATCGGCGTCGTCGGCATGATCACGCCGTGGAACTGGCCGCTGAACCAGATCACCTGCAAGGTCGGCCCGGCCATCGCCGCCGGCTGCACCATGGTGCTGAAGCCCTCAGAAATCGCCCCCATCACCGGCATCATCTTCTCCGAGATCATGCATGACGTCGGCGTGCCGAAGGGCGTCTTCAATATGGTGAACGGTGAAGGCGGCGTGGTCGGCGCGGCGCTCTCCTCCCATCCGGAAGTGGACATGATGTCCTTCACCGGCTCCACCCGCGCCGGAATCCTGGTCGCCAAGGCCGCCGCCGAGACCGTCAAGCGCGTGCATCAGGAACTGGGCGGCAAGTCGCCGAACATTCTGCTCCCCGAAGCCGATTTCCCGCGCCGGGTGACGGAAGGTGTCGCCAATATGTTCAGCAATAGCGGCCAGAGCTGCAACGCGCCGTCGCGCATGCTGGTGCCGCGCGACCGTCACGCCGAAGTGGTCGAAATTGCCCGCACCGCCGCCGGCAATTTCACGGTCGGCGATCCGCGCAGCGAGAATTCCAACCTCGGCCCGGTCGTCAGCAAGGTGCAGTTCGACAAGATCCAGAACCTGATCCAGTCGGGCATCGACGAAGGCGCGGAACTCGTCGCCGGCGGCCCCGGCCTGCCCGACGGTCTGTCGAAAGGCTATTACGTGCGGCCGACCGTCTTCGCCAATGTCACACCCGAGATGCGCATCGCCAAGGAAGAAATCTTCGGGCCGGTTCTGTCGATCATGCCTTACGATTCTGAAGAAGGTGCCATCGCCGAAGGCAACAACACGGTCTATGGCCTGGCCGCCTATGTGCAGTCGGAAGACCTGGAAAAGGCGCGCCGCGTCGCCAACCGGATGCGTGCCGGCACGGTCTATATCAACGCCCCCTCCACCACCATCTCCGCCCCCTTCGGCGGCTTCAAGCAGTCCGGCAACGGCCGCGAATGGTCGCATTGGGGCCTGGACGATTTCACGGAAATCAAAGGCATCGTCGGTTACGGCGAAGCCTGAACTGGTGGCATCCGGGCGCGTTAATCCGCGCGTCCGGATGATATCCAGCAGTATATCCCTTTGACATATACGTTCGCTCCGTTATGATTGGGTAACGGCGGAAGCGAAACGGTATGACCCGCACCAAGCTTTTCATGACAAACCGGTCCCAGGCGCTGCGCCTGCCACGCGACGTCGCCTTTCCAGATGAGGTCCAGGACGTGACTATCGTCAAGGACGGCGCAAGACGTATCGTCACGCCGGCCGATGCGGTCTGGGACGACTTCTTTGCATCGCCGGGCATTGATCTCGGGTCACGCGAACAACCCGCCATGCAAGACCGCGACGACTTCTAAATGCTGCGGTATCTGCTCGATACCAATCTCTGCATCCGCGTGATGCGCGACAGACCGACCGGTCTGCGCGCGCGCTTCAATGCGGAAGCCGAAGGCCTGTGCATCTCAACGATCGTTTTGACCGAGCTTTTGCACGGTGCCGGCAAATCGGCACGACCGATCGAAAACCGCCGCGACGTCGAACGGTTTGCAGCCAGACTCACTGTTCTTGCTTTTGACGAAGCTGCTGCCGCGCATGCCGCTGATATCCGCATGGCGCTCGAGCGCGCAGGCCAGACTATCGGCCCGTTCGATCTGCTCATCGCCGGCCAGGCCCGTGCGCGGGGCCTAGCCGTCGTGACCGGAAATCTGAGGGAATTCAACCGAGTGCCAGGCCTCTTGTGCGAGGACTGGCTATCCGCTGACCCGAACTGAACCGTTCAGCTTTTGCCGTCGAAGAACTCGCGCACCTTGGCGAAGAAGCCCTCCGCCTCAGGGCTGCCTTTGGCGTGCTGGGTCGCTTCCTGCTCGAATTCCTCCAGCAGCTCGCGCTGGCGGCGCGTGAGATGCTGCGGCGTCTCGACCGCAACCTGGATATACATATCGCCCCGCGCCGCGCTGCGCAGAACGGAGAAGCCCTTGCTGCGCAGGCGGAACTGCTCGCCCGATTGCGTACCGGCTGGGATTTTCACCTTGGCGCGCGACCCGTCGATGACCGGCACCTCGATTTCCCCGCCCAGCGCCGCCTGAGAAATGCGCAGCGGCACGCGGCATAGAATGGTGGCGCCGTCGCGCTGGAAGATGGCATGCGGACGGATGGAGATATGGACATACAGATCTCCCGGCTGGCCGCCGGCGCCTGCCGCCTCGCCCTCGCCGGTCAGACGAATCCGTGTGCCGTCTTCCACGCCGGACGGCACGGTGATCTGCAAGCTGCGCTCGCGTGCCACAGTCGCCTGACCATGGCAGACGCGGCAGGGATTGCGGATAACGCGCCCCGACCCGCCGCAGGTCGGGCAGCTGCGCTCGACCAGAAAGAAACCCTGCTGCGCCCGAACCTTGCCCATGCCACCGCAGGTCGAGCAGGTATCGCTGGCTGCACGGTCCTTGGCTTCCGAGCCGGTGCCGTCGCAGGCATCGCAATTGACCCGGGTCTGAACCTTGATCGTCGATTTGGTGCCGAAATAGGCTTCCGACAGATCGATTTCGATATTGGCGCGAATATCGCCGCCGACCCGCGTGGCGCGACCGCCGCCACCGCCGCCCCGCCGGCCCATGAAGTCGCCGAACATCTGGTCGAAGATATCGCCAAGGCCACCGGCCTGGGAGAAGTCGAAGCCACCGGCACCCGCACCGCCATTCTCGAAGGCAGCATGGCCGTAGCGGTCATAGGCCGCACGCTTCTGCTCGTCCTTCAGGATCTCGTAGGCCTCGTTCACTTCCTTGAACTTGGCCTCGGCCGCCTTGTCGCCCGGATTGCGATCCGGGTGAAACTGCATCGCCAGCTTGCGATAAGCCTTTTTGAGGTCGTCCGCGCTCGCGTCGCGCGCCGCGCCCAAGGTCGTGTAATAGTCGTTCTTCGCCATAGAATGCCCTCAGCCCTTTACCGGCCGCAGCGGCGCCTTCTGCTTGTCAGCGAGCCGCTTATCCAACCAACCCCCATGCAAGGAAGACGCCTGCGCCTCGGATGAAGCGCAGGCGTCTCTCACGTCACAGAGATGCTAATCCGGAAAAAGCCCGGATCAGGACGACTTTTTCTTGTCGTCGATTTCCTCGAACTCGGCGTCCACGACATGTTCGCCGTTCGGGCCTGTGCTGGCACCACCCGGCGCTTCGCCGCCCGGTGCAGCGCCGGCTTCGGACTGCGCCTTGTACATCGCCTCGCCGACACGCATCGCGACCTGGGTCAGACGCTCGCTGGCTGCGGCCAGAGCCGCCGCATCGGTACCTTCCAGCGCCGTGCGGGCCGCCGCGATCGCGGATTCCGCTTCGCCCTTATCCTGGGCCGAGATCTTGTCTCCGCCTTCCGACAGGGTCTTCTCAGTCTGGTGGACCAGGCCTTCAAGCTGGTTGCGGTTTTCGACGAAAGCGCGACGTTCCTTATCGGTCGCCGCATTGGCTTCCGCCTCACGCACCATGTTCTGGATATCGGCATCCGACAGGCCGCCCGAGGCCTGGATGCGGATCTGCTGCTCCTTGCCGGTCGCCTTGTCTTTGGCCGAGACCGACACGATGCCGTTGGCGTCGATGTCGAAGGTCACTTCCACCTGCGGCACGCCGCGCGGTGCGGGCGGCAGACCGACCAGGTCGAACTGGCCCAGCGCCTTATTATCAGCCGCCATCTCGCGCTCGCCCTGATAGACCTTGATGGTCACGGCGGTCTGGTTGTCTTCGGCGGTCGAGAAGGTCTGGCTCTTCTTGGTCGGGATCGTGGTGTTGCGGTCGATTAGGCGGGTGAAGACGCCACCCAGCGTCTCGATGCCCAGCGACAGCGGCGTCACGTCCAGCAGCAGCACGTCCTTCACGTCACCGCGCAGCACGGCGCCCTGCACGGCGGCGCCGATGGCGACCACTTCGTCCGGGTTCACATTGCGGGCCGGATCCTTGCCGAAGAATTGCTTCACGGCTTCGATGACCTTGGGCATGCGGGTCATGCCGCCGACCAGGATCACTTCGTCGACTTCGCCCGCCGTCACGCCGGCATCCTTCAGCGCGGCGCGGCAGGGTTCCAGGGTGCGCTGGATCAGGTCATCGACCAGGCTTTCCAGCTTCGCGCGGGACAGCTTCAGCACGAGATGCTTCGGGCCTGAGGCATCGGCCGTGATGAAGGGCAGGTTGATCTCGGTCTCTTTCGCGGAGGAAAGCTCGATCTTCGCCTTTTCGGCCGCTTCCTTCAGACGCTGCAGAGCCAGCTTGTCCTTGCGGAGGTCGATGCCGTTTTCCTTGCGGAACTCGTCGGCCAGATAGTCGATGATGCGGATGTCGAAATCCTCACCACCCAGGAAGGTGTCGCCGTTGGTGCTCTTCACTTCGAAGACGCCGTCGCCGATTTCGAGGACGGAAACGTCGAAGGTGCCGCCGCCCAGGTCATAGACCGCGATGGTGCCAGCGGACTTCTTGTCCATGCCATAGGCGAGCGCGGCCGCAGTCGGCTCGTTGATGATGCGCAGGACTTCAAGACCGGCGATGCGGCCGGCATCCTTGGTTGCCTGGCGCTGGGCGTCATTGAAGTAGGCCGGAACGGTGATCACGGCCTGGCTGACGGTCTCACCCAGATAGGCTTCCGCCGTTTCCTTCATCTTGGTGAGAATGAAGGCCGAAACCTGGCTCGGCGCGTATTTCTCGCCACGGGCTTCCACCCAGGCGTCGCCATTGTCGCCCTGGACGATGGCATAGGGCACCAGCCCCTTGTCCTTCGAGACCAGCGGATCCTGGAAGCGGCGGCCGATCAGGCGCTTCACGGCATAAAGGGTATTGGACGGGTTGGTGACCGCCTGGCGCTTCGCGGCCTGGCCGACCAGACGCTCACCGCTTTCGGTGATGGCGACCATGGACGGCGTCGTGCGGGCGCCTTCGCTATTCTCGATCACGCGGACATCCTTGCCCTCCATGATCGCGACGCAGGAATTGGTTGTGCCGAGGTCGATACCGATGACCTTGCTCATGCTTAGTCTCCTTTATAAGCGGGGGCGGCCGACCCGAAGCATCGGAGCCCCCCTTGGGAACAACTTTAACCTAGATAGCTTCGCGACTTTGCCAAGACAAGACGGCATTGCCCAAATTTTGGGCATTGCCGCCGAATCCCACCGACTCGCGCAAGATTGGCCTCAGGCCTGCTCAGCCGGCGCCTTAGCCACGACCACCATGGCCGGACGCAGCAGGCGCCCGTTCAGGGTCCAGGCTTGAGTCCAGGCCTGGACGACGGTGGCGGGCGGATGCTCGACCGTTTCCAGCTCGCTCATGGCCTGATGCAGATTGGGGTCGAACAGCTTGCCGGTCGGGTCATCCGTCTGCACGCCGTTGCGCTCCAGGGTCGCCACGAAGCTGCGCTCGATGCCTTCGAAACCGTCCCGCAGCTTGCCGATGATCTCGGCCTCGCCCTCGGCACGCGGCGGCAGGCTGGTCAGGCCGCGCTTCAGATTTTCGGCAACTTCCACAACGTCCTTGGCAAATTTCTGCACGGCGAAAAGCCGCGCGTCTTCGACCTCGCGCTTGGTGCGGGCACGCAGATTGGCCATTTCGGCCTCAGCCCGCATCCAGTTGTTGCGCATCTCGTCACGCTCGGCTTCCAGCGTCGCCAGCCGGTCCTCGATCGAGAGTTCGGCGGCGGGAAGGTCGATGGGCTCTTCAGCCGGATTGGTATTGGGATTTTCAGTTTCGGTCATGGGCCCTGACTTAGGTTTGAGAAAGGCACCGTGCAAGCGCCGGATACACGAAATTGCGATCTGCCAGATACGCATGGCGCGAATTTCGTCAACCGTCTCGCATCAGACCACCGCGTGACGGAAAGCCGTCATCGCGGCAGCCAGACGCTGAAACGGGTGCCCTGGCCTTCTTCGCTGGTAATGGTCAACTGGCCGCGATGGCGGTTCACGATATGCTTGACGATAGCCAAGCCAAGTCCGGTGCCGCCGACCGCGCGCGAGCGGCCTTTGTCCACACGGTAGAAACGTTCGGTCAGGCGCGGCAGGTGGGCTTTGGGGATGCCCGCGCCGTCATCGGCGACGGCCATGACGACGCCGGGGCGGATCGGCCAGGGCATGCCGGAGACAGCCTCGACGGTCAGCGTGATGCAGCCGCTTTCGCGCCCGTATTTCAGCGCATTATCGAACAGATTGCTGAGCACCTGGGCCATCTGGTCGACGTCGCCCGGCACCGGCGGCAGATCGGCCAGGCGCAGATCCAGCCGCACCCCGCGCGCGACGATGCGCGGCTCGAAGGCGGCCAAGGTCCGCTCCACCAGGTCGCTGAACAGGATCTTACCCTGCGGCGGCTGATGCTCGGACAGCTCGATCCGCGACAGGCTGAGCAGGTCGTCGATCAGCCGGTTCATGCGCGCGGCCTGCTGGGCCATGATGTCCAGAAACCGCTCGCGGGCCGGCAGGTCGTCCTTGGCCGGCCCCTGCAGAGTTTCGACGAAGCCCATCAGGCTGGCCAGCGGCGTCCGCAACTCGTGGCTGGCATTGGCCACGAAATCGGCCCGCATGCGCTCCACCGCCCGCTCCCGCGTGTGATCGACGAGCAGGACCGAGACGTGACGCTCCTCATACAGGCCGCCGTCGAGCGGCGTGACCATGGCATGGATTTCCCGCGTGACGGGCGCGGCGAACAGCAGATCGGCGGCCTGCGGCGTATTGGTCGCCAACGCACGGTCGATGGCGCCCCGCAGCAGCGGGTGGCGCAGCACGGCGGCCGTATCATCGCCGACCGTTTGCCGCGCGGCCTCGTTGGTGCGCTGTACCGTCCCGTCCGCCGTCACCAGCAGCAGCGGTTCGGGCAGATGTTCGATGATCGCGCGCTCTGCGTCCAACTGGCCTTCCAGCCAGACCAGGCGTTCGCGCGTCCTGATGACAGCCTGGCCCAGAAAGGTGCCAACCCGCTCGATCTCCGGCAGGCGCGGCGGATCGGTCGGCTCTCCCGTCACCACCCGGCGCAGCCGCTCCAAATCCTGCCGCCACAGGAAGGCGACGACCATCGCCGCCAGCATTTCCACGACAATCAGGACCAGCACGATGTCGAGCGGCGCGGTGCCGGCCAGAACCATCAGGATCTGGCCCAGAACCGGCACCGCCAGAATCAGGAGCATCCACCGGCCAAGGCCGGGCACCCGCGGGTTATCCATGATGCGATACTCTGGCGACGCGGGTGGTCATGAAGGGTGGATCAGCTTCCGGAGGCGAAGGATTTGGGCGCCGGCTGCACGATCTGCGCGCCATCCTGGGACACCTGGAACACCGCCAGGCCGCGCTTGACCGACCCATCCGCACCCAAAGCCACCAGCCCATCCGCCCCGGCGAAGCCCGAGGGATTGGTCAGCGCCGCCTGATCGATCTGTCCGTTCTGCGTCGTCACACGGGCGATGGCACCGGCATCGAAGGCGATGGCCGCAATGCCCGAGGGCGCACCGCCATAGGCCTGGGCATAGCTGGACTGGAAGCTGGCCCCCACGGCCGGATCGGGCGCCGCGTAAAGCGCGCCCCGGAAGCCGGCGGCAGCGACGGCAGCCGGATTGGCCGCCCAAAGGCCCGGCCCCAGCACCAGAACCGGGCCGGGATTGACGTCGTAATAGGGCATGAGCGACGCCAACTCACCCAGGCCGCTGCCGGTTTCGGCCACCAGCAACGCCTGGAAGGGCGGCGGCGGAATAGGGGTGCGGGCCAGTTTCGCGGCCTCGCGTCGGCCTTCCACCGTATGCGACCCGCGCAGGCTCTTGATCTGCGCATCGATCGGTCCACGACGGCCGGCATAGTCCGACAGGCTGCGCAGGGCGGAATTCATCGAGGAAAAGCTGGAATAGGTTTGCACCTGGCCATTGCCGCCCGCATTTTGCAGAGCGCGGGCCATGGCGTCGCCCAGCGGATTTTCGGGCAGCAGGGCTGCGACCTGACCGTGGCCCTGTGCGCTCGCGGCCTGGGTCAGCGCCCGCACCTGTTCGGCCGGGGTGATGCCCAGCGCCCACAGGCCTGGGCGGGCGACCGAAGAATCCGAGGTCAAAGCCAGCACATCGACATGAGCCGGACCGGTGACACCGGCGACGGCGGCGGCTTCCGAATTGGTCAGCGGCCCGATGATGACGCCGGCACCGTCGGCAATCGCCTTCTGCGCAGCCGCCACGGCACCTTGCGGTGTGCCGCCGGTATCGAGCACGTCCAGTCCACTGCCACCCGTCGCGCCCAGGCCGAGCTTGGCGGCATTGACGAGTTCGGTCGCGATCCCCGCATAGGGGCCGGTGATCGGGGCCAATATGGCGACACGGCTGCCCGCCGGCGCTGGCAGCGCAGCTGCACCGCCGCCGGTCAGACCTTGCGGCGCGCCGGGGCCAGCGCCCATGCTGGGAGACCCGTAAGGTACAGCGCAGCCCGCGAGACCGAGGGCCGCGAGGAGAGCAGATGCCGGAGCTAGACGCACTTCAAAATCCTCCGTCGGAGCAGGAGCCGGTTCAGCCCGCCCTTGGCGTCTGGCCGAGCGTGAACGGCAGCCCTGCCCAGCTTGTGCTGGTTTCTACACCGATCGGCAACCTGGGGGATGTGACAAGTCGCGCGATATCGGCCTTGAGATTGGCCGATATTGTGCTTTGTGAAGATAGCCGTGTCACGCAACGCCTCCTCTTTGCCTTGGGACTGAAAGCAAAGCTGGAGAGTTTTCACGATCATAACGAGGAAAGCCTGACACCGCACCTGCTGGAAGCGATGCGGAACGGCCGCAAATTCGCCCTCGTCAGCGATGCCGGGACGCCACTGATGTCCGACCCCGGCTTCCGGCTGGTCCGCGCGGCTGTCGCCGCAGGCCTGGGCGTCACGGCACTGCCCGGCCCCAATGCGGCGGTGACGGCACTGACGCTGTCAGGCCTGCCGCCGCACCCTTATCTGTTTCTGGGCTTTCCGCCGCCGCGCGGTGCCGCGCGCCGTACGGCCTTCGCTGCCTTGCGCGCAGCCGAGACCGCCGGCCTCTCGGCCAGCATGATCTGGTACGAAAGCCCGCATCGGGTGGCCGAGATGCTGGCCGACCTTCAGACCGTCTTCGGCGACCGTCCGGCGGCGCTGGCGCGCGAGTTGACGAAGCATTTCGAGGAGGTGCGGCGCGGTCCGCTCTCCACCCTCATCGCCGGGGTCGAGGCCAATCCACCGCGCGGGGAAATCTGCGTCGTGCTCGGCCCGCTCGACCCCGACGCGGACGAGCCCGAATTCGATCTCGACGCGCGACTGCGCGCCGAGCTTAGCCGCACCCGGTTGAAAGAAGCCGTTGCCCAGGTCGCGGCCGAGACCGGCCTGCCCCGCCGACAGGTCTATGCCCGGGCCTTGGCGCTGTCCGGCGAGACCGAAAGCTGATTTTAAATCAAAGATGATCTATCAAGTGTGTGGGAATCCGCGCTAGATCGTTTTCTGTCCAGCCAGAACAGCTCTTTTCGTCATGCCCGGCTTTATGCCGGGCATCCAGGCGTATTGATACCGCTGCGACTGGATCCCCGAGACAAGCCCGGGAATGACGAAATCTTTTGTAAATCCCTTTGGATTTTGCGAAAGCCGTTTCACTCAAATAAAGCACGTCATCGCAATCAGAAAAGTTTGTGATCCAGCCCAGTCAGCGTGATCTTCGTGCCGTCCGTCAGCGTAATGACGTCACCACCTTTCGTTAAAGTCTCAGAGGCGACCGGTATCGTGCTGCCATAGCCGGTGAACTCGATCTTATCATGGCAGGAACTGAAGCCCTGAACGACCTCCGTTCCACCGGCATGACCCGCGATGAAGTCGAAGATCTCCTTGCCGCTGCCGGCCGAGATGGTGGAAGCGCCGCTGCCGCCGAAGATGGTCGCGCTGCCGGCCCCAATCGTCGCAGCCGCCGTGCCGGACCCGGTGAAGAACTGTTCAGATTGGGAGCTTGCACTGCCGTCGAAGCTAATCTTGCCGCTGCCGCCGACGACCGTGGTCGGCCCTGTGCCGGCATAGGCGGCGGTCGTTCCCGATCCACCGACCAGAAGCGTGGCACCGGCACCACCGACCAGGGTCGCATTGCCGGAGCCCGCCGAAAAAGTTGTCGTCCCGTGACCGGATCCGCCGAACAGGGTGGCACTTCCCGCACCGGCCTGCACCACGGCATTGCCGGTACCCCCGGTGAAGAACAGTGACCCGGCGCCGCCGTCTACCACAACCTTGCCGGAACCACCGATGATGGAATCGTTGCCCTCCGCCAGAACGGTGCTGCTGCCTGAACCTCCGTTCAACAGCAGGGTCGTATTGCCGGCGAGAAGATAGGTCGCCGACCCGGCACCGCCCACAAGGATATCGTTGGACGCAAAGTCAAAAACCTGACTGATCGTTCCAGGAATAAAGTTATAGGATACCGTTCCACCAATGACGGTAGATTCACCCATCTCACAACTCCTCAGTTATATATTTGCTAATTTAAATTTGTCAGAATTATCTGAGTCATAATAATCATGTTTCGAACACGTTCGAAAAAATGTAGCAATATATTGCGATAACGGACCTAGAGGATAAAATACCGCGTTGCAACAGAAAGTATTAGTACTTTTGACATAAAGATTTTGGTGTCAAAGGATTTTGCCCACTATCCGTCAAAAAATTGATGGCTGACGCAATCTTTGTCCGGGCGTGCCTTAGCCCCGATCCAGACGGTGACAGTTTCGTGTCATGGACCTTTGCTTGCATCAGGCAAGCTTTACGCACAACAGACAAAGTAATCCTTGCCATATTCGAGCGCTGGCACCGATTTTTGATGCAAAGACCAAAGATTTGTTGTGTGAATCACGTCACGCGGCCCGCCGCATTGCGCGGGCGCCGCCTCTTCTGAAGAGGCAAAAATATCAGCCTGGTATGCGGCCAGGGCGAAGATTAGGTTGTTTTATCACTTTACTGCCGGCGACATAACGACGCTTGGCCCTGGGCGATTTTGATTTTTTCTGCGAGCGTCAGCTTCGTCACCGGCTTGCCGACGATCGGCACATGCCGGAACCGATCCGCGATGGCCAGCCCGTCCCCATAGCCGGTCACAAAGACGAAAGGCACCGCGAGTGCCATCAGCCTGTCGGCGACCGCCTCCGATGTCTCATGACCCAGATTGAAGTCGAGCAGTGCCAGATCGGGCGTTTTCATCGCGATGAGGCGCGTTGCCTCGGCAACGCCGGAGACCATCCAGCATTCCCCGGCGCCGAGGTCGTGCAGCATGTCTTCCATATCGAGCGCGATCAACACCTGATCCTCGACGACAAGGACGGACTGCCCCTCAAGCATGGGCGGCATCTTCTGCGCGGTCACGACGAAAAACTGCCCCAGCGCGCGGGCGTACACGGTATTTTGGGGCACACAGGCACTGGTTTCCTCATGAACTTCAACCACTTGTGTTCACGAGTAACATAGAAGCCGCAGGGCGTCGGTCCACTTGTAGACGGTTCGACCAAAGTAATAGGAGAGATGCGCATGGCGACGCCGACACCGCAGGAGCTGACCGGCAATGGCCTGCTTTCGACCTTGCGGGACAATGACCGGGATCGGCTGACGCCCCATATGATGATCTTCGATCTGAAAGCGGGGGATGTGCTGCAACGGGCAAGCGAGCCCGTGACGGAAACCTGGTTTCCCTGCAACTCCGCCCTCGCGTCCTTTATGGTCAGCACCAGCGCCACCAACGACGCGGTCGAGGTGGCGCTCATCGGCCGCGAAGGTGCGGTCGGCGGAATCGTCTCCAACGGCAGCCTGCCGTCCTTTGCTACCGCGACCGTGCGTAATTCCGGCAAATTCCTGCGCATCAAAACCTCGGCACTGGAACACGCCAAGATCGACTCGATCCACCTGCGGCACTGGTTTTCACGCTATTCGGACTGTCTTCTGGCCCAGGTGTTTCAAACCGCCGCCTGCAATGCCAAGCACACCATCAACCAGCGCGCCGCGAAATGGCTTCTGGCCGCCTTGCGGCGTACGGGCGAGCGCGAATTCGAAATGACACAGGAGCAGCTGGCCGAGCTTCTGGGCGTCGGCCGTACCTTCGTCACCCGCACCGTGTCGAAACTGCGCGCCGAAGGCTATATCGAGACCCGTCGCGGCGTCTTCGTGGTGGCCAATGAAAGCGGCCTGAGCGCTCTCTCCTGCCATTGCACCACGGCCATCGAAAATCACTTCGACACGGTCATGCACGGCGTCTATCCAGCGGATTAGTTGCAGTCTTCCGCGGTTAGGTTAGGACAGGCGCGTCACGCACCGATGGAAAGCGCCTCGCATGCGCCTGCGCCAGGTCGATCTCAACCTCCTGAACGTTTTCGACGCGGTCATGCGCTTCCGCAGTGTTACCCAGGCGGCGGAATCCCTGGCGCTGTCGCCCTCCGCCGTCAGCCATGCTCTGGCACGGCTGCGCCTGGCACTGAAGGACGATCTTTTTATCCGGGACGATCAGGGCATGACGCCGACGCCCCGCGCCCTGGCGCTCGCCGGCGGCATTCAGGATGGGCTTTCCCTGCTTGCCCGCACGCTGGACGCGGAGCCTTTCCTGCCGTCCGATTCCATCCGCACCTTCCGCATCGCGGCGGGCGATTATGCCACGGCTTTTCTACTGCCACCCCTGATGCGGCGCTTGCTGCGAGAAGCCCCGTTGATCGACCTGCGCGTCATGCCGGTGAATCGCACCGATGTCGGACGGCTGCTCAATACCGGTGCGGTCGATCTCGTCATTGGATGGTTCGACCATTTGCCACCCGATCTCAGCCGCCAGCTGCTGGTACGGGACAGTGGCGGCCTTGTGGTGCGCGCCGGCCATCCTTTAACGGAGGGCGTGCCGACCTTTGCCCGAGCCGCCGCCTTCCCGCATGTCGTCGTCGATCTGACAGGTGAGGCCGATGGGCGTGGGGACGGGTTCTTTGACGATCGCGGCATGATCCGCCGCGTCTGGATGGAGCGTCTGGTGCTGCATTCGCGCGAGGACGCGAGCAATGCCGCCCGCGTCGCGCTCAGCGTGCCCCATTTCACCAGCATACCGTTCCTGCTGCGGGATACGGACCTGGTCGCGACCCTGCCGCGCCGGTTGGCTGACTGGGCGACGGCCGATGGCGGACTTGTCTATCTCGGGCCGCTGCTGGCACCGGAAGAGGTCGATGTCGAGATCATCTGGCACAACCGCACCGATCAGGATGCCGGGCTCGCCTGGCTGCGCCGGACGCTGATCGAGGCCAATCAAGCGCCGGCCTGACCGTCAGCAGGCTGCTGCAGGAAGTTCAATTGCCCTGCTATGCTTTTCATTGCCATGCAGAACCTTTCTTGTTCCCGCAGGCATTGAGGGGCTTGTCCCATGACATCGCCGACCACCACAGTCACCACGCCCGGCCTGACCGTCAGCTTCGCCGATACCAGCGACTGGGGCAGCGGTTTTACCGGCGGCATCACCATTACCAATACGTCCGGCACCGCCATCAGCAATTGGACGATCGGCTTCACGCTGGCCAATGCCATCACCAATATCTGGAACGCCCAGATCGCCAGCCATTCCGGCAATAGCTATGTGCTGTCCAATATGGCCTATAACAGCACCATCGCGGCCGGACAGTCCGTGACCCTCGGCTTCCAGGCCGATGGCGGCAATCCCGTGCTGCCGACACGCTATGTCTTCAACGGGCGCAGCATCTCCACCAGCACGGCGCCCGTCCTGCCGGTTATCACGCCCGCCAATGCGAGCGTCACGGAAACATCGGCCGCCAGCACGCCTGAAACCTTCACGCTGACGCTGTCGGCGGCGTCCGCCACACCTGTCACCGTCGCCTATAAAACGGTCGACGGCACGGCCAAGGCCGGGGTGGATTACACTGCCGCCAGCGGAACGGTCACTATCGCCGCCGGCAAAACCCAGGCGAGCGTCACAGTCCAGACGAAACCGGGCACGACCGGCAGCAAGGCCTATACGCTGCAACTCTCGTCACCCAGCGGCGCCACCCTGGCCACGACATCCGCCACCGGCACCATCATCGACCCGGCGCCCGTCGTTCTGCCGCAGATAACGGCGGCCAATGTCACCGTGCAGGAAAGCACGGCATCGACCGGCAGCGGCGGCACGCTGCTGCCCAGCGGCTATCTCAGCACCAGCGGCAATCAGATCGTCTCTGCCACCGGCACCGCCGTGAAACTCGCCGCCATCAACTGGTATGGGTTCGAGACGAATTCCTACGCGCCGCAGGGGCTGTGGATTCAGAACTACAAGACGATGATGAACCAGATGGTTCAGCTCGGCTTCAATGCCATTCGCCTGCCCTTTTCGCTGCAATTATTCGCCAGCAGCAGCACGCCGAGCGGCATCAACTACACGCTCAATCCCGATCTGGCCGGGCTGAACGGCCTGGGCATCATGGACAAAATCGTCGCCTATGCGAACCAGATCGGCCTTAAGATCATTCTTGACGATCATCGCAGCGCCGCCGGGTCCGGCCCCAACGATAACGGCCTGTGGTACGACAACGGCTATACGGCTGCGCAATGGATTTCGACCTGGCAGATGCTGGCGCAGCATTACGCCGGCAATAGCGCCGTCATCGGCGCCGATCTGCTGGATGAACCGCATGGTGCCGCCACCTGGGGCGACGGCAGTGCCAATGACTGGGCCGCCGCCGCGACGCAAGCGGGTGACGCCATCCAGGCGGTCAATCCCAACTGGCTGATCATGGTCGAAGGCATTCAGACCTATAGCGGCCAAAGCACCTGGTGGGGCGGCAATCTGATGGGCGTGGCCAGCCACCCCATCACGCTCACGGACCCGGGCAAGCTGGTCTATTCGCCGCATGACTATCCCGCTTCCGTCTATGACCAATCCTGGTTCAATGCCGCCAATTACCCGAACAACCTGACCTCGGTCTGGGACCAGTATTGGGGCTATATCTATAAGGACGGCATCGCCCCGGTGTTCCTGGGCGAATTCGGCTCCACCCTGCAATCGACCAGCGACCAGGAATGGATCCACTCCCTGGTCAATTACATCGACGCACCGGGCGGGGTCGGCGGCGCACAGGGAATCAGCTGGGCCTATTGGGACTGGAACCCGACATCGGGCGATACCGGCGGCATCCTGGAAAATGACTGGGCAACGGTCGACACCACCAAGATGAATGCCATCACCCCGGCGCTGTATCATTCCGGCACCGGCACCAGCGTCAGCCCGCTGACGGTGGATTTTCAGGTCAAGCTTTCCTCGGCCTCCGCCGGCCCGGTGACCGTGCATTACCAGACCGTGGACGGCACTGCGAAAGCGGGCACGGACTATGTCGCGGAATCTGGCACGCTGACCTTCCAGCCCGGCGAAACCGCCGAGATCGTCAGCGCCACGCTGCTCGGCACCCACGCCGTCACCTCGCAGCTCACCTTCATGCTTGATCTATCGACGCCATCCGGCGCGACGCTTGCGACCACGCAGGCGACGGCGACTTTGGTTCCGGCGGTGACAAGCTCCACCGGCGCGGGATCGACCGGCACATCAGCGGGTACGGGCGGCGGATCGGGCACGGCTGTCGGCAGCGGCGGATCAACGCCGCTACCCGCCGTCAGCGTTATCGCCCATACCACGCAAAGCTGGACCGGCGGCTTTCTGGATAGTTTGACGGTGGGCAATAGCGGCAGCCAAGGCGTCTCGTCCTGGGAAGTTGAAATAACAACGCCCAGCACCATCACCAATCTCTGGAATGCGGTGATCGTCTCTCATATCGGCAATACCTATCTGGTCGGCAATGCCAGCTATAATGCCGATATCGCGGCGGGCGGCCTGGTCACGGCCGGTTTCCAGGCCAGCGGTTCGTCCAGCGACCCTTTGACGGCCGTTTTGTATAAGGTCAGCTAAGGAAGGCACCAGCCGACCTTCTTTATTTATCATCCCCGGAATAAATCCGGGGATGATAAAGCAATCATTAACCCATTCTTGCGAACAGGCGACTTGCTCAATTGCTCTGTTCGATCACGGCACGGACCTTGGGGTAAATCTCCCGCGCCCAATGGCTGCCGCTGAAGACACCGTAATGGCCGACGCCGGTTTGCAGATGATGCTGCTTCATCGTCGCCGGCAGGCCACTGCACAGATCGAGCGCCGACATCGTCTGGCCGATGCCGCAGATATCGTCCCGCTCGCCCTCCACCGTCAGCACCGCCGTCCGGCGGATGGCGGATGGGTCCACACGCTCCCCGCGATGGGTCATGCGGCCCAGCGGCAGGTCGTGATCCTGGAAGATGCGCTTGACGGTCTCCAGAAAGAATTCGGCCGGCAAATCCATCACCGCGCGATATTCGTCATAGAATTTCCGGTGCAGATCGGCGCGCGGTTCATCCCCCGCCGCGATATTGCGGGCCTGGAGAATCTCGGCCCGCAGATGGCGGTCGAAATTCATCGCCACAAAGGCGTTCAATTGCATGAAGCCCGGATAGACGCGGCGATTGGCACCCCGGAACTGCCAGGGCACGATGCCGATGACGGAATTGTCGAACCACTCGATCGGCTTTTCCTGCGCCAGAACATTGACCTTGGTCGGGTTCAGCCGCGTGTCGATGGGGCCGGCCATCAGCACCATGCTGCGCGGCGTCGCGATATTGCCCTCCCGCGCCATGACCGAGACGGCGGCCAGAACCGGCACGGCCGGCTGACAGACGGCCAGAACATGCGCGCCCGGCCCGATCGCCTCCAGCTGCTGGATGACGTGATCGGTATAATCCTCGAAGCCGAAGGTGCCGGCCGTCAGCGGCACATCCCGCGCGTTCTTCCAGTCGGTGATATAGACGTCGTGATCGGTCAGCATGGTTTGCACGGTATTGCGCAAAAGCGTCGCGAAATGGCCGGACATCGGCGCCACCACTAGAACGCGCGGCTGACGGATGGCAGTCTGTTTCCGGAAATGCAGCAGGGAACAGAAAGGCGTTTCGAAGACGACTTCCTCCGTGATTTCGACCGGCACGTTCCCGACGACCACGGGTTTCATGCCATAGGCCGGACGGTCATGCGTCTTGGCGGTGCGCCACAGGCTTTCAGCCCCCGCCGCCGCCAGGCGCAGAGGTAGCGCCTCGGGCCGGGTCAGATCGAACTGATTCAGAACATTGGTCAAAAACTGGAAATACTGGCGGGCCGGCGCCATCATATCCTGCTGGGCCTGATACATCTGATACAGCATCGGGGTGCCGATGGCCGCCATCACGTCCGAGCCTGGCAGGCCGGCGACGGGCTTCGCCATCTCATAGAAGATCGACTGCTGGTTTTTATTCGGCACGCCAAGCCATCCGTTCCGTTGGAAGCCAAGACCCTGATAGAGTGGATTGCCATCCTTCGGGGACAGGACACCATTCATGGCCGAAGCCACGCTTCTCATAAGCAGCAAGAACTATTCCTCCTGGTGTCTCAGGGGATGGCTGATAGCGCGCCTCTCCGGCCTGCCGTTTGATGAAAGGGTGGTCGATCCGAACGACCCCGCCGCACGGGCCGAACTTTTGCTGCGGTCCTCGTCCATCCTAGTACCGAGCCTTATCCATGATGGCATCACGGTCTGGGACACGCTGGCCATTGCTGAATATTTGAACGAATTGCGACCGCAGGCAGGGATGTTTCCGGAGGACAGGCATGCGCGCACCCGCTGCCGGGCGATCAGCGGTGAGATGCATTCCGGTTTTTCGGCTCTGCGCTCGTCTTTGCCGATGAACCTGCATGCGCACCGGCCCGGATTTACCATCTGGTCGGCGGCGCGGGCGGATATCGAGCGGATCCTGACGATCTGGCACGACTGTTTCGAGACCTGGAAAGGCCCTTACCTGTTCGGTGAGAGGCTGTCGGTCGCCGACGCCATGTATGCACCTGTCGTGACCCGCTTCCTGACCTATGACGTGGCGCTGGATGCGCGCGCGGCTCGCTATTGCCGGGACATCATGGCCTGGCCGGATATGGCGCAATGGGTGGCTGCCGCGAAGGAAGAGCCCCAAGAAATCACCGAACTGGAAGTGGAATTCTAGCTGACCGGCAAGCCTAACACCAATCGGAAGAGACCGGTAGCGCAACGCTTTCAGCCAAAACCCTTACCCCAGCAGGCGGCCCACTACCCGTGCGGTGTAATCCACCACCGGGATAACCCGACCGTAATTGATCCGCGTCGGCCCGATGACGCCGATGGCGCCGACGATGCGGTTGGTGGCGTTGCGGGCCGGTGCCACGATCATGGACACGCCAGCTGACCCGAACAGCCCGCTTTCGGCGCCGATGAAAATGCGGACGCCGTCCGAGGTCTCAGCCAGTTCCAGCAGGCGCAGCATCGTCTCCTGCGCTTCCAGCCGCTCGAACAGGGTCTGGATGGAAGCCAGTTTTTCGATCTGGGTGACGTCCGCCAGCAAACGCCCCTGGCCGCGCACGATCAGATTGCCGCCGCGCCCCTCGCCGCCCCAGGTGGCAAGGCCGGCTTCGATGATGCCAGCCGCCAATTCGTCCAGCGTATTGCGGTCGCGGGCGATCTCATCGGACATATTGGTGCGGAAATCGGCCAAAGTCTGTCCCGCCAGCCGGGCATTGAGGAAGTTGCTGGCCTGCTGCAAAGCGGAGGGCGGCACGCCGATGGGAATGTCGATCACCCGGTTCTCGACCTGTCCTTCGGAAGAGACCAACACGACCAGCGCCCGGCCCGAGGCCAGCGGCACGAATTCGATATGTTTCAGCGCGCCTTCCGCCTTGGGCGCCAGCACCAGGCCGGCTGCCGCCGACAGGCCCGACAGCAGGGTGGAGGCTTCGGCCAGCGTATCCTGCAAGCTGCGTCCATGGCTGCTGAGCGCGGCGTCAATCGCGTCGCGCTCCTCCTCCGCCAGATCGCCGAATTGCAGCAGGCCGTCGACAAACAGGCGCAAGCCCCGATCGGTCGGCAGGCGCCCGGCCGAGGTATGGGGCGCATAGAGCAGCCCGGCATCGGTCAGGTCGGCCATGACATTGCGGATCGTCGCCGGCGACAGCGTCAGCGGCAGGCGGCGCGACAGCGTGCGGCTACCCACGGGCTCGCCGGTCTCGACATATTGCTCGACGATTTCGCGCAGCACGGCGGCCGAGCGGCTGTCCAGCCCTTGCGGCAGGACCGCCGGCTGGTTGGGGGGAAGCGTGACGCCGTGCCGATCCATTGCATTCCTTAGGGCCTGACGGCCCTCATCCTATCCCTCAGAACCTCTGCCATGCGACAAGAAGAGTGCCGCGCCAGATGTCCTTCATGCTGATCATAGCGTAACTCGAAGCGCGAGGCATCAAAGGGAATGGCGGGCAGGGCATGGGCGTCGCGACGAGTATTGCCGCGTGGCGGAACCGGCTCGAACGGTCCTCGACCGGAACGGGCCTGATCCTTGTTCTGATCTCCTATACGGCTTTCGCTCTGCATGATGCGCTGGTCAAAATCCTGGTCGCGCATTTCGACGCGCCGCAGATTCTGTTCATGCGCAGCCTGACCGTCGTCGTGCTTTGCCTTGCCATCGGTGGCCGTAGTGTCGTCACCCGTGGCCTGTTTTCCCCTATGCGGAACAAGCTGCTGGTGCGCGCGGGGCTGACCTTCGTCGCCTGGCTGCTCTATTACTCGGCGGGCCGGTATCTGGGTCTCGCCCAGATGATCACCATCTATTTCGCGAGCCCGCTGATCATCGCGGTGATGGCGGGCCCGCTGCTGGGTGAACGTGTGACGCCGATGCGCTGGGTGGCGCTCGGCATCGGCTTCGTCGGCGTTCTGCTGGCGGCACGCCCGCATGGGTCAAGCCCGCTTCTGCCCGCCATCAGCGTGGCGCTGGCCGCCGTCATCTGGGCCTATGCCATGATCCTGATGCGGCAGGTCTCGAAAGAGCTGCGCGGCTGGGACCAGGTTTTCGTCATCGCCATGCTGTTCCTGATCTGCTGTGGGGCGATGATGCCCTTCATCTGGAAAACGCCCGACCTGGGCCAGCTTGCTTTGATGCTCGGCCTCGGCCTGCTTTCCACCGCCGCCCAGCTTCTGTTGATCGAAGGGGTGAAGCTGGCCCAGGCCAGTGTCATCGCGCCCATGGAATTCAGCGGCCTGCTGTGGAGCTTCGTCTTCGGCTATCTGATTTTCGGTGATATCCCGGCCGTCGGCGTCTTCCTGGGTGCCGCGCTGATCCTGATCAGCGGCGGCATGGTGGTACTGACCGAGCTGCGCGTTGGCCGCCAGCACAGGGCCTAGGCAAGAATTGGGTTAAATCAACAGAACGAACCAAAAATCGACAGGCACAACCGCGCCACAAACCGTCATGATCGGTCAAACGTGATCACTTAGCGGCAAGTGGAGCAGTTGCGATGATGGACTATCTTGGAGATGCCTTTTTGGACGCGACGCCGGTTGAGGACGTTGTGTTCAAAGCCCCCATCCCCCGCTTCATCAGCGATGCCGACCGCCGCCAGCTTCTGATCGCCGCTGCCGAGAAGGTTTTTCTGGCCAAGGGCTATATCGCCACCACCATGGCCGATATCGCCGCCTCAGCCGGCATGTCGAAGAAGACGATCTACCAGATCTTCGATTCCAAGACCGAGCTCTTCGATGCCCTGATGCTGGAAGGGCTGGCAGCGCTGCCGCCTGTGCCGACGCCGGGCGACGAGCCCGTGGCAGAAGCGCTGCGCGGCGTGCTGATGTCTTTCGGCCGCGTCATGCTCAGCCCGCGCCAGATCAGTCTGACGCGGCTGACACTGGCCAATGTCGCCAGTGTCCCGAAGGCAAATAACGCCGTCACCCGCCGCTGCCTCGATCTTAAAACCGGTATGAGCGACTGGCTCGCCGTTCAGATCGAGCGCGGCGCTTTTCAGATCACCGATCTGACGCTCGCGACCGAAACGCTGTTCAACCTCGCCTTCGCCAGCCTCAGGGCCGAATTGCTGCTCGCTTTGCGCGACACGCCGACCGAGGACGAACTGGCGCAAAGGGTTGACTGGAGCATCGGCATCTTCATGCGCGAATTCGCCCGCTAATCGCGCTTGCCATCATCCCGATGGTTGACCGGCCTCTCGGGGCGGGCTTCCTAGACGCTTGATCCAAGGGAGAGCGTCGCGTGAAAGCCATACCGTGGTGGAGCTGGACCTGCCCGCTCATCGCCTGGGTTCTCCTGATCGCCAAGACCGTCCTTCCGGTCGAGGGACCGATCCTGGTGATCTTCGTCCTGGCATTGGGCGGTGCCGTCTTTGCCGGCGTGCATTTCGCCGAGGTCATCGCCCATAAGCTGGGCGAGCCCTTCGGCACGCTGGTCCTGGCCGTTGCCGTCACCATCATCGAGGTCGCGCTGATCGTCTCCGTCATGCTGGGCGGCGGCGCGGAGAAGGCGGCACTGGCCCGCGACACGGTCTTTTCGGCCGTCATGATCGTCTGCGCCGGCGTCGTCGGCCTTTGCCTTCTGGTCGGCGCCAGCTGGCATCGGGAGCAGGAATTCCGCGTCCAGGGCGCCAATGGCGCGCTGGCCGTGATCATCGCCCTGTCCGGCCTGACCATGATCCTGCCGAATTACACGCAGGCGCCGGGACCGAGTTTCACCTTCTCGCAGCTTGAATTCGTCGGCCTCGTTTCTCTCGTCATGTATGGCGTCTTCGTCTTCGTGCAGACGGTCCGCCATCGCGAGTATTTCCTGCCCGAAGTCGCCGATGAGGACAGTCACGCGGCGCCGCCCTCCAACGCGATGACGCTTGCGGCGCTGGGTCTGCTGATCGTCTCCCTGGTCGCGGTCGTCGGTCTTGCCAAGGCGCTGTCGCCAGCGGTGGAAGCGGCAGTCGAGCATAGCGGGGCGCCGCAATCGCTGGTCGGCGTCATCATCGCCGCCGTCGTTCTGCTGCCGGAAAGCCTGGCGGCGGTGCGCGCCGCGCGGCTGAACCGGCTGCAGACCAGCCTCAACCTCGCTTTCGGCTCCGTCATCGCCAGCATCGGCCTGACGATCCCTGTCGTGGCGGCGGTCTCCGTCTATCTCCATCAGCCGCTGACGCTCGGGCTCGACCCGAAAGAGACGGTCATGCTGGCGCTGACTATGCTGCTCAGCACGCTGACCATCGCGACCGGGCGCACCTCCATTCTTCAGGGCGCCATCCACCTGATGCTTTTCGCGGTCTTCTTGTTTTTTGCAGTGGTGCCTTGATACCAAAAATTGATATCATACATCATATCATGATCTAGAATGCATCGCCGTCACACCAAAACGCTGGAGGCGATCTTCCGGCACCCGACATCGGGAACGATTCGTTGGGCCGATATCGAGGCTCTGTTTATTGAGTTGGGCGGCCGGATTCAGGAGCGTGAAGGATCACGCATCGCGGTCATCCTTTTCGGCGAAGTGCAGGTCTTCCATCGCCCGCATCCTACGCCGGACACGGACAAAGGCGCGGTCACGTCGGTCCGCCGCTGGTTGCAAAGCCATGGAGTGAAGCCGCCATGAACACCCTGACGATCGACGGCCTCAAAGCCGTCATTTCGTTCGATGAAGAGGCCGGACAGTTTCGGGGTGAATTCCTGGGCCTCAATGGCGGCGCGGACTTTTATGCCGATAGCGTCGAGGGTCTGATGGAAGAAGGGCGGGCATCGCTTCGGGCGTTCCTGAGCGTTTGTGCCGAGAATGGCATCGAGCCCTACCGCTCGTTCAGCGGCAAATTCCTTGTCCGCATCCCCGAGACCCTGCATGCCGATGCCGTCCATACTGCTTCAGCGCGCGGCGTCAGCCTGAACGATCTGGTGCGGGACGCCATCACGCATGAAATCACCAGCTGATCCCGGCTAGCGCACCAAAGCACCCAGCAGGGCGTCGAGCCGCAGGCGTCCTTCGGGTGTCGCCCGCAGCCGGTCGCCGTCGTGGATCAGATAGCCTTCTTCGATCAGCGCCGGCAGCATCTCGGTATCGATGGCATCGTTGAGCGCCATGCCGGTGCGGGCCTGAAAACGCGCGGCGGAAATGCCCTCGCTCAGCCGCAAGCCCATCAGCAGCATCTCCTCGGCCTGCTCGACCTGGGTAACGATGACATCCGCGCCCGATCCATGGCCCGCCGCCTCCACCCGATCCGCCCATATCTCCGGCGCACGATGGCGGCGCGTCGCTGTGAGGCCATCGGCGAGGCTGAGCCGCCCATGCGCGCCGGGCCCGATGCCGATGTAATCGCCATAGCGCCAATAGGTCAGGTTATGGCGGCTTTCCGACCCCGGCTTGGCGTAGTTGGAGACTTCATAGGGCGCGAGGCCGAAGCGCGCGGCCTCGTCCACCGTCGCCTCATATAAGCCGGCAGCCGTCTCGGCATCCGGCAGCACGATTTCGCCCCGCCGATGCAGGCCTTCATAGGCGGTGCCGGGCTCGATGGTCAGCTGATAGAGCGACAGGTGATCGGCGGCCAGGTCCAGCGCCTGGGCCAGTTCCGCGCGCCAGGCGGCCTCCGTCTGGCCGGGACGGGCATAGATCAGATCGAAGGAAATGCGCGGAAAGATCTTTCGCCCGATTTCCAGCGCAGCGATGGCCTGCGGCACCGAATGCTGCCGCCCGAGACGCTTGAGGTCGGCCTCGTTCAGACTCTGGATGCCGACGGAGATGCGATTGACCCCGGCAGCGCGATAGCCCGCGAAGCGCCCAGCCTCGATGCTGGTTGGATTGGCTTCCAGCGTGATTTCCAGATCGGGTTCGGGCGCGAACAAACGACCGGCCGCGTCGATCATGGCCGCCACCGTCTCCGGCTCCATCAGGCTCGGCGTGCCGCCGCCAAAAAAGATGGAGCGCAGCGGGCGCCGCCCAAGACGCGCTGCCTCCCATTCCAGTTCGCGGATCAGTGCGGCGCGAAAGCGCGCCTGCGGCAAAACCTCACGGACATGGCTATTGAAATCGCAATAGGGGCATTTGGCGAGGCAGAAGGGCCAATGGATATAAAGGGCCAAAGGTTCGGCGCTGAGCACGGTCATGGCAAATTTCTAGGCTTGCGCCGAACATCAAACAATCGACATCAGCGCGACACACCCTATCTGACCAGATCAGCTTTCAACCCAAGGGCCAAGATGTTCGGGACGACAAACAAACTCTCCGCCGCCGGCTGGTCCATTCGCGATACCATTTTGTGGGTTTTTGGCACCACCGTCGCCTGCGTGATGATCTGGCTGCTGCATCAGGAGCTTCTGTTGGTATTCCTGGCGACGCTGTTCGCCGTGTCGCTGCGCGGGGCCAGCGAATGGATCCGCCGGCACACAGGGCTGCCGACACGCTGGGCCATGGCCGTCATCATGATATTGGTCGTGGTGGCCTTTATCGGCTTCTGGTGGTGGGTCGGGCCGCAGCTGGTGCAGCAGGCGATCGACCTCGGCAAAACGCTGACCCAGGAAGGCGGCAATCTCGCCAGCCGCTACGGCCACACCAATTGGGGCCGCAGTATCCTGGAAAAACTGAGCAGCGCCGGCAGCCAGGCCGCCGAAGCGATGGCCGGCTCCATGCTGACCGCCGCGACATCGACGGTAGGCGCGATCGCGGCCTTCTTCGTGCTGATCGTGACCATGCTCTATTTCGCCTCAAGCCCCGATCTCTATGTGAAGGGTCTGGTGACTTTGGTGCCGCAATCCCGCCGGGCGCGCGTGCATGAGGTTCTGGGCAAGGTCGCGGCCGTGCTGCGCTGGTGGTTTCTGGGTCAGCTCATCGACATGGCGGTGGTCGGTCTTCTGACCACGATCGGGCTGCTCATCATCGGCATGCCGATGGCCCTCGCGCTTGGCGTCATCGCCGGCATCCTGACCTTCGTACCCTATTTCGGCGCCATCCTGGCCGCCATCCCGGCGCTGGCCATCGCGCTGGGCCAGGGCATGCATATGACCTTGCTGGCTGCCGTGGTCTTCGGCATCTGCCATTTTGTGGAAGGCTACATCATGTCGCCGATGGTGCAGGACCGCATGGTGAAGCTGCCGCCGGCCCTGCTGATTCTGTCGATGACCTTCCTGGGCTCCCTGCTCGGGCCGATGGGCATTATCCTGGCAACGCCCCTGGCAGCGGTGGGACTGGTGCTGGTCTCGGAATTCTATGTCGTCGATGTGCTGAAGGACGAGAGCGGCCGGGACGTCACCGGCCACTGACCTTCGTCAGCCCTCCTTGGAGGGCGGCACGCCCAGGCAGCCGCGCACCAGGGCCGCAAAGGCCCGGGCGCGGTGGCTGGTCGCGGTTTTCCGCGCACTGTCCATCTCGCCATAGGTTTCCGTCTCGCCATGCGGGACGAACATCGGGTCATAGCCGAAGCCCCGATTGCCGCGCGGCGGCCAGACGCGCTCGCCTTCGATCCGGCCCTCGAAAAGTTCGTAATGGCCGTCCGGCCAGGCCAGGCAAAGAACGGAAATGAAATAGGCGCTGCGATCGCCACCGTCTCCGGCCTCATCCTGCACACGCTGCATGGCGGCGCGGAAATCCTTCGACGGGCCCGCCCAGCGAGCGGAATAGATGCCGGGCGCGCCATGCAGCGCGCCGACGCAGAAGCCGCTGTCGTCGGAGAGCGACGGCAGGCTGCTGGCCTCGGCCGCCGCCTGCGCCTTCAGCCGTGCATTGCCGGCGAAGGTCGTCTCGGTCTCATCGGGCTCAGGCAGGCCAAGGTCACCCGCCAGCACGACATGAATGTCCCAGGGCTCCAGCAGCTTGCGGATTTCGACGAGCTTGCCCTGGTTATGGCTGGCCAGGACGAGGCGCGATCCGGGATCGAGCGGGCGGGCCATCAGCCAGCACTCCCGGCGGCTTCGATGGCGATATTCTGCGCGACGAACAGCTCACGCGTGCCGGCTTTGGCCAGGGTCATCAAGGTCAGGCAATCCGTTTCGGTGAAAGGTGTCTGCTCAGCCGTCGCCTGGATTTCGACGATGCGGCCGTCCGCCGTCAGCACGAAATTGCTGTCGGCCTCGGCCGCCGAATCCTCGGCATAGTCCAGATCCAGCATCGCCTCCCCCGCCACCAGCCCGCAGGACACAGCAGCGACCTGTCCGATCAGAGGCACGGCAGCCAGGACGCGCTTGGCGACCAGATGGCGGAAGGCAAGGGACAGCGCGACATAGGCGCCGGTAATGGCGGCGCAGCGCGTACCGCCATCGGCATTGAGAACGTCGCAATCCAGCGTGATGGTCATCTCGCCCATGGCCTTGCGGTCCACGACCGCGCGCAAGGACCGGCCGATGAGGCGCTGAATCTCCTGCGTGCGGCCGGATTGCTTGCCCCGCGCCGCTTCGCGCTCGCCGCGCTTATGGGTGGCACGCGGCAGCATGCCGTATTCGGCCGTCACCCAGCCCAGTCCCTGGTTGCGCATGAAGGGCGGCACGCGGCCTTCCACGCTGGCCGTGCAAAGGACTTCCGTATGCCCCATCCGGATCAGGGCTGAGCCTTCGGCATGGCGTGCGACGCCCGTGGAAAAGGAGACAGGGCGCAAGCTATCGGCAGCGCGGCCAGACGGTCGCATAAGGTTTTTCCTCAAGATCAGTCAGTCGGGCGCGCAGAAGTAACGGCAAGCGGTGACCCGCACCAGCCCCGCGGGCAGGCAAGAACGCACAGAATGCGCCGGATCGGCAAACTCTGCCCTCGCCAGCCCGATCTTGCACGCTATGATGTGCAGATAAGAAAAATTGTAATTATCGGATATCGTTTTGGCTGACGTTCAGACCTCAAGCCGCCCGCGCGTTCATCGTGACGTGGTGGAAACATTGGCGCACCGCATTCTGTCGGGCGGCATCAAGCCAGGGGAGAGCCTGCCGAATACGCAGAATCTCAGCGCCGCGCTTGGCGTCAGCCGTTCGGCCCTGCGAGAGGCCATCAAGGTTCTCAGCGCCAAAGGCATGCTGGATGTGCGGCCGCGCACCGGCACGCGCGTGCTGCCGCGCTCGTCTTGGAATCTCATGGACCCGGAACTGCTGAGCTGGTCCGGTCCCATCCTGGACGAAGACCTCGTGCGCGGCTTGCTGGAATGCCGGAAGCTGATCGAGCCGGGTGCGGCCGCTCTAGCGGCCCAGCGCGCAACGCCTGCGCAATTGGCCGAAATTGAGACGGCGCTTGCGCAAATGGACGCGGACACCCTGGAAGAGCGGGTGCAGGCCGATCTGAATTTTCATGTCGCCATCCTGCGCGCCAGCGCCAATCTGTTCCTGGCGCAATGGGGACAGACCGTCTCCTCCGTTCTGCTGGCGGCCTTCCGTCTTTCGACGGGCGCCACCCATTCGTACGACGCGACATTCTCCGCGCATCAGGATGTGGTGGATGCCATACGCCGCCGGGATCCGACGGCGGCAGACCGCAGCATGCGTGCGGTCCTCTCCGCCATGGCCCACGATCTTCACCTGGAGAACAGCGACACTGCCAGCACTCCCGAAAAGTGACGATGTCATCACGGAAAATCACCAGGGCGTGAGCGTCTCTAAACGTTTTGTTTATACCCCTATCCGCAATCAGATCTTCTTTCGCGCCGGCTAGGTTCCATATCGAATACTAACAGGACGGAATTGCTCTGACGGAGCACCCTCCCGCGCCGGCGCCATCGGACGCTGGCCCTCATCGAGATGGAGCGGATCATGAACAAAGGTATTATTGCGGCTGTTACCGCGGCCGTTATCGGAATTGGCGGCGCGGGCCTGGCGACCAGTCAGGCACATCACAGCACCGGCAGCGAGGTTATGGCCCGCAACAGCGTGGTGATGCCGAGCCAGCGGCCCACCTATCTGGCGCGCAATGGCGAAGTCATGCCCAGCCAGCGCCCCTCCTACCTCGCCCGCAATAGCGCGGTGATGCCCAGTCAGCGTCCTTCCTATCTGGCTTAAAGCGTCACGGCCTGATGCAAAAAAGGCCGGCCCCGTTTTGGGGACCGGCCTTTTTACTGCAATCCTATTCTGACTGAATTCAGGCGAAGGCCAGTGCCGGCATATGGATGCCGCATTCGGTCTTCGCCATGCCGCGCCAACGGCCGGCGCGCCGGTCTTCGCCTGGCGCCACCGGCGCCGTGCAGGTGGTGCAGCCGACCGACAGAAAGCCGTAGGCTTCCAAAGGATGATGCGGCAGCTCCCGCAGGTCGAATTCAGCCGCGATCTGATCGACCGTCCAATGCGCCAGGGGATTCACTTTAATCCGCCCGTCGGACGCCGGCTCGAAGATACCGACCGCTGCGCGCGTAAGAGACTGAAACCGCTTGCGGCCCGTAATCCAGGCATCGAACCCATCCAGCGCCGATTGCAGCGGCTTGGTTTTGCGGAGTTCGCAGCAACGATCGGCATCCTCCCGCCAAAGCTTGCCCTCGGCATCCTCACGGGCAATCGCGACCGAGGCGGGCGTGACGACGCGGATATCGGTCAGGCCGAGTTGGTCCACCAGCCGATCGCGATAGTCCAGCGTTTCGGGGAAGAGCTTGCCGGTATCGAGGAAGACAACAGGAACCGAGCGATCGATCTGGGCCGCCATCTGCAGCAGTAGCGCGGATTCGGTGCCGAAGGAGGAGACGAGCGCGATACGCCCGTCAAACGCCTGGCTGAGCGCGACATCAAGAATCGCCGAGGCATCCATCGGGTCGATGATGCATCGATCCAGATCGGCACAAAGCTGGCGGGCGTTCTGTTCAGCAGGTGAGCGGAGCGAAGCCGAGGCGAAGACCATCTCTATCCGAGCCCTATTCTGAGGCTGATGACCCCTAAAAGATGAAATTACTCCTAATTGCAATAAGCCGATTTAAGAAAAGACAGATCTTCTCCCGTCGATCAGTCCGGTAGAAAAACCCTCATTTTTCGGGAACTTTCAAAGAATGCATAGCCACAGACCAGCCATGCATTTCCCCAAAAAGCGAAAAGCTCAGGCACCGTCCTAGGGGGACAATGCCTGAGCCTTTTCGAGAACCTGTTCGGGCGATTGAGCCGTCGCCGTCGCGCAAGCCTATTCGCTGGCGGTATCGATCCAGCCGATATGGCCGTCATCGCGACGGTAGACGACATTCAACTGGCCGCTGACCGCATTGCGGAACATCACCACCGGCTGATCCGCCAGGTCCATTCGCATCACGGCTTCACCCACCGTCAGCCGCGCGATCACGGACGGGTTTTCCGCAATGACCGTCGCGAAATGCCCATTGGTCAAACCGTTGGAACTAGGCCCCTCCGCCAAAGGGACGGAATCCTCGTCCCGTTGCTGAAGAATATAATGCTGGGCAGGCTCCAGAATCTCCGGCGTCTCACGCTGCTGCGCAATATCGCGCGCATGCTCGTTCACGCGCCGTCGGTAGCGGCGCAGACGCTTGGCGATATGTTCCGCCGCATCGTCGAAGGCGCTGTTCGCATCCGCCGCCTCGCCCTCGCCGCGCAGAGTCAATCCGCGCCCGGCGTGAACGTTGATGTCGCAAGTGAAAAAGCTGCGAGCGCGGCTGAAAGTGACATTCGCCTCAAGCGCATCGCCGAAATACTTTCGAGCGATCGTTTCAAGCATGTCGGAGACGCGAAAGCGAAGCGCGTCGGACAGATCAAGTTGCTTACCGGAGACCGTAATTTGCATTTTACCTCCAGATACTCCCCCTGCGGGAACGTTATCCGCAGATGCGCGGATCAGGGGACGTCTTTAGAAGACTGGGCCTGATTTTCAGTCTGTCAATCGGTTAACGGGCTATCCGTCAGGCGGCTGCCTTCTCCTTCTTGCGCTGCATCGAACTTGGGATTTGCAGCGTCTCGCGATACTTGGCCACGGTTCTGCGGGCGATGTCCACGCCTTCCTTGCGCAGGGCGGCCACGATTGCATCATCTGACAAAATGTCATTCGGCAATTCCGCGCCGATTAAAGCGCGAATACGATGGCGAATGGCCTCGGCACTGAAGGTTTCGCCCGACGTGCCGGCGATCGCCGTGGTAAAAAAGAATTTAAGTTCAAACACGCCGCGCGGGGTTGCCATGGACTTGTTCGCAGTGACGCGGCTGACGGTACTTTCATGCATCTCGACCGCATCAGCGACGTCGCGCAATGTCAGCGGCCGCAAATGTGTGACGCCGTGGCGCAAAAATCCGTCCTGCTGACGCACGATTTCCGCAGTCACCTTCAGGATCGTTTGCGCGCGCTGCCGCAACGACTTCACCAGCCAGTTCGCACTCTGCAGCTGCTCCGACAGGAAAACACGATCTTCCCGCTTCGCACCTGCGGCAACGCGCGCGTGGAAAACATGATTTACCAGAAGACGCGGCAGCGTCTCTTGATTCAGGTCAAGATGCCAGCTGCCGTCCGGCGCGCGACGCAGCAAGACATCCGGCACCAGCGGTTGCACCGGCCCGTTTTCATAGGTGGCGCCGGGCTTCGGATCCAGCCGGCGGATCTCCGCCACCATCTCGGTCATGTCCTCGGCATCAACGCGGCACAGCGCCATCAGACGCTTCATGTCGCGACGCGCCAATAGTTCCAGATTGTCGAGCAGCATCGCCATGGCCGGGTCGAAGCGGTTGTTTTCGAGCAGCTGGGCGGCAAGACACTCCTTCAGATCGCGGGCGAAGATGCCGGGCGGGTCGAAGCGCATCATGCGATGACGAACCGCCTCCACCTTGGCCAGGCTGGTGCCGAGGGCCGAGGCAACCGCGGATGGTTCAGCGCTGATCCGCCCCGCGCCATCCAGCAGCGCAATCAGATGTGCGCCGATCAGCCGGTCAGCCGGGTCGGCGAAGCCCAGCCGCAACTGCTGCGCCAGATGCTCGCGCAGGCTGGTCGGGTTTTCAGCCAGATCGTCGATGCCATGGGGATCGGAATCGAAGCTGTGACTGCCGCCACGCCCGGTACCGGCAAAGGACAGACCCTGACCGCCGCCATCCGCGACACCGCCCGCGTCATAGGCATTGGAAAAGTCGCCATCGAGCGGCGCCTGTTCCGGCGTCGGCAGATTGTCCGAATTCACATGGGAGAGGCTGTCCGCCTCGACCGCCGGTAATTCCGGCCTTTGATCGGTTGCCGGCCGGTCCAGCAGCGGCGTTTCCGGCCGCTCATCCTGTTCCAGAAGCGGATTGCGATCCAGCTCTTCCTGAACGAAGCCGGCCAGTTCCTGATTTGAGTAATGAAGGAGCTTGATGGCCTGCCGCAGCTGCGGGGTCATCACAAGGGACTGTGACTGGCGTAGGACCAGTCTTGGCCCGATTTTTGCTCCTATGGACATCGGGGCAGCTTAGCAGCATCGCGCTGCAGCAAAAGTGCCTACATACTAAAACGATCGCCCAAATAGACCCTTCGCACGCCTTCGTGGCTCACCACTTCGGATGGCCTCCCCTCCATCAGCACCTGGCCGTCGTGCATAATGTAGGCGCGGTCGATAATTTCCAGCGTTTCCCGGACATTATGGTCCGTAATCAGCACGCCGATGCCGCGATGCTTGAGATGAGAGACAAGATCGCGAATTTCGCCGACTGCGATGGGGTCGATGCCCGCCAGCGGCTCATCGAGCAGGATATAGCCGGGGCGGCTGGCCAAGGCCCGGGCAATCTCCAGGCGGCGGCGCTCGCCGCCCGACAGCGCCAATGACGGCGTGCGGCGAAGATGGGAAATGCCGAACTCGTTCAGCAGCCCGTCCAGCATGGTTTGCTGCTTGTCGGGGTCGGTTTCGGTGATTTCGATCACCGATTTGATATTCTGCTCGACATTCAGACCACGGAAAATGCTCGCCTCCTGCGGCAGATAGCCGATGCCCAGCCGCGCCCGGCGATACATGGGCAGCGCCGTGATGGGATTGCCGTCCAGCGTGATCTCACCGCTGTCCGGACGCACAAGGCCCATGATCATATAGAAGGTCGTGGTCTTCCCGGCGCCGTTAGGCCCCAGCAGGCCCACCGCCTCGCCACGCTTCACGGTGAGCGAGACACCCTTCACCACGGGACGCTGCTTGAAGCTTTTGCCCAAGCCCCGTGCGACCAGCCCGGCACCGGCCTTAGGCTGCGTGCGCGCGACATCCGCCATCTGAACGGGTTCCTCGACCGACTGCATGCTGGTCTTATCCTAGTGAGAGGTCGGTTTTTTGGCAGCCGGGCCGCCGGGCGCCGGGCTGCCGGACGCCGGGCTGCCTGGCACCTGCGCCTGGTCGGGCACGATCAAGCCTTTGACCTGGGTCGAGCCCTGGGACAGCAGGCGGGAGATGCCGGTCTTCATATTGACCAGCGCCTCGTCACCCACCAGCACGTTTTGCCCGCGCGTAATCCGCACATTGCCGGCAATGCGGGAGATGTCGAGATTGGGGTCATAGACCGCACGCTCGCCCTGCACGATTTCGGTCGCCGTCATGATGACGACATGGCCGATCGCGTCGACGCGCTTCAGCTTGCCAGAGGCGGGATCGTTCGGGTCGGAGGCTGCGGCGCCCTGACCGGCCGGCGTCTTGGCGGCGACCGTGGTTTTGGTCGCGGGCTGGGACGGGTTGTTCGGGCCATTGCTGTCCGTATAGGCGACCAGCACATCGGCCGCGATGCGGCGGCCGGTATTCGTCACCAGCACGGCATCGCCACGGGCGACCGCCATATGCTGGTTCGACCAGTATTCCAGCGAATCCTTGGCTGTCACGACATAGGTCGGCGTCGTCATCTTCAGCGCATGGCCGGTCAGCACCAAAACGGCCTGATCCATGTCATAGGCGCCGTGATCGCCCCAGGCCTGATCGGTCGGCGTGAAAATATGAACATGGCCCAGCGCTTCGAGGAGATAGATCTCATTATCGCCCTCAAGCCCGTCTGTGGCCTGACCGCCGCCGGACGTGCCCGAGGATGCAGGGGCGGGCGTCGGCGCGGCACCGGGTGCTGCTTTCTTTTTGCGATAATGGGCGATCAGTTCGTCACCCGTGACGGTGACATTGCCGCGCACGGCTTTCGCGTTCTGGGTGGCGATCACTTCCTGGCTGAGCTGACGCCACTCGATGCCGCCATCGGAGGTCACCGTCACCGGGCCGCCATGGGAGAAATCGATCGCCTGCGCATGGGCCATGACAGCGCCAAGCGGCGCCGCCGCCACGGATAAAGCAAAAAGGCGAACCGCGAGACGCGCCGCCCGCGTTGAGCGGGGCGCGTGCCGCGCCGTCATTGTCAGCATAGGGGTGTTCCGGTCTAGCGCCTTGGGGTCACTCATTACTCCCGTCTAGCACAAGCTTAGACGGACCCGTGAAGTGCAGGCGCGTGCCGCGATCGGTAATATTGAAACCCTTGGCCGACAGGGTGCCGAAGGGACCGTCCGCATTGACGACCTCATGGCCCGATGCGCTGGAATCCTTCAGGTTAATCGCGGCCTGGGAGGTGCGCACGGTGGTGCCATCATCCCGGTAGAGAACGACATGGTTGGTCAGGTCCAAATGCTGGGCCTTGGCATGATAGAGGCCGTCCTTCGACTGGATCATGATCCAGGAGCCGGCCTTCATCGTCATATCGCCGGCCGGATGCGTCAGCACGACGGTATCGGCGTCCGTCTGAACAGCCTGATCCGCCGTCATCGTGTACGGGCGGCCGGTATCGTCGATACCCTCGTAATGCGCCTTGGTCATGCTGCCCTGATCCGCGCCGTCCGGTCCGGTGCCGAGATGGTATGAGACGCGAGCGGGATTGTGCTGATTGATCAGTTCCGGCCACAGCATCACCAGGCTGAGCAGCATCAGCGCGCCCAGCGGCAGCAAGCGCTTCATCCAGGTGACAAGCATACGGCGCCGGCGCAGCGCACCGGACGACGGCATCTTGCGACCGCGCCAGCTGCGACGGTTCGGTGCGTGCTGATCATCCAGCTGCGTCGGACGCAGCATCTGAAGACGGTCAGGAACAGCGCTCATTCATTCCCCCATACCCAAGTCAAATGGTCCTGCGCGCGTTCCACACGATCAAGAGAGTCGTCGCGTAAACAAAGCGCGGGCCGATTGCCCCGGGGCCGATGGTCGCCAAGGCGGTTAAAACCAACCTTGCGAATCACATCACAGTTCTTAGCAATCTGTTTCACAGGCCTTGTCTTATAGCCGGGGAAAAAAGGCAGTCACATGGCAAATTCGTAACCCAATCGGGATTTTTACGTCGCCTAGCCGCGCTGATATCATTTATTTTCAAATCGTTGTGACAATTTGACCGTTTGGTCAGTGACGTCGATGCTGCATTGCACGCGAGCGTGATCAAAAACCGGTGCGGGCCTCTGGCCGCGCTGCCGGCTGGGGCGCATGGTACCGCCATCGAATTTCAATGGCTGTGTTTACCGGGCCAATGCCGTTTTCCTTGTCCTCGACCCCATCCCAAAGCCGCGTCCGCACTATTGCGCTGATCGTCGCCTGCGCGCTGTTCATGGAACAGCTGGACGCGACTGTGCTGGCGACCGCCCTGCCCAGCATGGCCCGCAGCTTCGGGGTTCGCCCGCTCCATATGAGCATCGCGCTGACCGCCTATCTTCTCAGCCTCGCAGTCTTCATCCCGGCCAGCGGCACAATCGCGGATCGCTTCGGCACCAAGCGCGTGTTCAACGCGGCCATCATTTTCTTCACGCTGGGCTCTATTCTCTGTTCGCAGACCACCAGCCTGCCGCTGCTCGTGGCGGCCCGACTGATCCAGGGCATGGGCGGCGCCATGATGGTGCCGGTCGGGCGGATCATCCTGCTGCGCAGCGCGCCGAAATCCGAACTGGTCTCGGCCATGGCCTGGTTTCTGGTGCCCGCTCTGGTCGGCCCCGTGGTCGGGCCGCCCTTGGGCGGTTTCATCACCACCTACCTGTCCTGGCGCTGGATCTTTTTCATTAATATCCCGATCGGCATCCTGGGCTGCATCCTGTCGACGCTGCTGATCCCGGATATCCGCTCCGACCAGCGCACGAGATTCGATCTGCCTGGTTTCGTGCTGTCTGGCTTGGCCCTGGCCTGCCTGACCTTCGGCTTCACGGTCGCCAGCCGCGGCACGGAATGGACGACGGCTGTGCCGCTTCTGGTCATCGGCACCCTGGCCGGCACCGCCTATGTCATCTACGCCCGGCGCCGCACCAATGCGATTCTCGACCTGCGGCTGATGCGGGTGCAGACCTTTCGCATCTCGACCATCGCCGGTTCGCTCTCCCGCATCACCTGGGGGTCCGTGCCCTTCCTGCTGCCGATGATGATGCAACTCGGCTTCGGCATGACGGCAGCGGCCAGCGGCGCCATTACCTTCATGGCTGCCGCCGGTGCCATGCTGATGAAATTCACCGCCGGCCCCCTCCTGAAGCGCTTCGGCTTCCGTCGCGTGCTGATCTGGAATCAGCTGCTGGCGACCCTCGGCATCGCCGCCTGCGCCGCCTTCACCCCCGGCTGGCCCCGGGCCGCGATCTTCACCGTTCTGCTGGCCGCCGGCTTCTTCCAGTCGCTGCAATTCACGGCCTACAACACCATTGCCTATGCCGATCTGAAGCCGGACCGCATGAGTGCGGCGACCAGTTTCTACACGGTCTTTCAGCAGCTGATGCTGTCCATGGGCATCTGTGTGGCAGCCGGCACGCTGGCGCTGTCCGCGCATATCTTCGGCCATCACGAGCCCGATCTGCTGGATTTCCGCGTTGCCTTTATCGTGGTCAGCATCGCATCGCTGTTTGCCGGGCCACTCTGCGCCAAGCTACCGCCTTCGGCCGGCGAGGAGATGAGCGGCCATCACAGCCGCCCGGCCCCCGCCAAGGCCTGAGCCGATAATCCTGCTATGCGAGACTAGATTCTCTTTCAGGGACTGAGGCTTCGGTCCTACAAAGACTCCGGCACTGACAGGACCCCGCCATAGAAGCGGGGCCGGGGGAGATAGAACATGCCGGACACCGCGCAACCGCGCCCGACCACCCATCGCTTCACAGACAATCAGCGGTGGGTGCGACTGATCCCCATCGCCATGATCGTCTACATCATCTCCTTCATGGACCGGACCAACATCTCCTATGCCTTTGCCGGCATCGGGCATGAGTTCCACGTCGGAAAGGCCCAGCAGGGTTTTGCCGGCGGCATCTTTTTCGTCGGCTATATGCTGTTCCAGATTCCCGGCGGCTGGCTGGCCGAGCATTGGTCGGCGCGTAAATTCGTCGCCATCATGATCGTCTGCTGGGGCGCGATGGCCTTTCTGTGCGGCTTCGTCCACAGTTTCGACCAGCTTGTCATCGTCCGCTTTTTCCTCGGCGTCGCCGAAGGCGGCATCTGGCCCGCCGTGCTGGTGCTGATCAGCCACTGGTTCCCGGTGCAGGAACGCGCCCGCGCCTATGCCTTCTGGATGGCCAATCTCGCCATCTCCTCCATCATCACGCAGCCACTTTCGGGCTGGATCGTCTCCATGTCGGACTGGCGGACCCTGTTCATGGTCGAGGGCGCCCTGCCCTTCATCATCGCCCTGCCGCTATGGCTGATCTTCATCCGCGACCGGCCGCGCGACGCGCCTTGGTGCTCCGCCTCGGAACGCCGCTATATCGAAACGTCAATCTCGCAGGACCGCCTGCACGAACCGCTGCCCGGTCCTTTCCGCGACATCTTCACCAATGGCACGATCTGGAAATTCGTCGGCGTTTATTTCCTGATCCAGGTCGGTTTCTACGGCCTCAATATGTGGCTGCCGACGCTGTTGAAAACTTTGACGAAGCAAGGTTTCGGCACGGTCGGGCTGATCGCGATGCTGCCCTACCTCACCGCCATCGTTTTCCTGTTCCTCAATGGCTGGGCGGCCGACCGGAACCGCCGCTACGGGCGCCATGTCTTCTATGCCACTGCCACGGCCGCCGTCGCGCTGATCATTTCGGTGCTCGTCGCGCAAAGCAGTGTCGTGCTCTCGATCGTTTTCATCTGCCTCGCGATCGGCGGGGCGCTGGCCTATGACGGGCCATTCTGGGCCGCCGCGTCGCGGGTGCTGCCGGTCGCCCTGGCGGGCGGCGCTATGGGCTTCATCAACGCACTCGGCAACCTCGGTGGCTATTTCGGACCGTTTCTGGGCGGCTATCTACAGGATCGTACCGGCAGCTTCACGGCGACCGCCGTTCTGTTCGCGGGCGCATTGCTGCTGTCAGGCCTGCTTGTGCTGACAATCCGGCTGCGCGAGAAACCGGCGGCGACCGTCCCGCCCGGACTAGGCTCCGGCCTGCCACCCAGCCGCCGCGTCACCTGACCCCAGGCTGCGAAAGGCAAGGATCGCGGCGCCCAGCAAGGCGCCGCGACTGCCGAGCACGGACTTCACAATCGGCGGCGGCGCCCGCCAGGCCAGCCGCTGCCGCAGCGCCACGCGCAAGGGCGCCAGCAAAACCTCATTGGCCTCGGCCAGGCCACCGCCGATGACGATCACCGCCGGGTCCAGCAGCAACGTCACCGTCGCAAGGCTGATCGACAGCGCCTGCACCGCCTCATCCCAAATCCTGGCGGCCAGCGGATCATGCGCCAGCCGCCCCGCAATCTCGGCGGCCGTCAATGCACTGCCACCCGCCGCGTGATACCGGCGCGCGATGGAGGAGGCCGAGGCATAGGCTTCCAGACAGCCGAACTGCCCGCAGGCACAGGCCTCGCCCCCCGGATAGACCGGAATATGACCGAGTTCGCAGGCCATCTGCGCCGCACCCGCTACCGCCTGCCCGCCGCTGACGAGCGACGCCGCGATGCCGGTGCCGATCATCGCCATGGCGGAATCGGCAAAACCCTTCGCCGCCCCCAGCTGCGCCTCGGCCAGACCCGCCGTGCGGACGTCATGGCCCGCGACGATCCCAAGCCCCAGCGTTGCGATCAGCCGTGGGACGAGCGGAAAATCGCGCCAGCCGAGATTGGAGGAAAACATGACATGGCCGCTGCGCTCATCCATGCCGGGCGCGATCAGGCCACAGGCCGCAACCGTCAGATTTTTCGCCGAGGCTTGTGCGATCATCCCCGCGACAAAGCGTTCCAGGACGGCGAAAGCCTCCTCGCCCTGCGCGCCCCCGGTCGCGGCACTATCCGCGATCAGCGTGCGGCCGGCATCGTCGATGACAGCCCCCTTGAAGCTGGTGCCGCCGACATCGATTGCGAGAACGACGGCGCCGGTCATGCCGGGTTGCGAGCGGCCCGGATAAAGGCCGCGATTTCCTCGGTGGAAGTGACAAGCCGGCCGAAGGCATCCGGCCGCATGGCGCGCAGATGCACTTCCGGCACGCCCGTCCGTTCCAGCAGCGCGCGCACATTGCCGCCGCGCACGCTGCCGCCCGCGATGATGGCCACCCGCCCAGCCGCCTGCTTGACGAGGGCGGACAGCACTTCCGCCCCGGCCTCGGCGGTCGGCTTGCCGCCCGAGGTCAGAACCGAGCGGATGCCCAGGCCCAACAGCGTTTCCAGCGCGGCCGGCAGGTCCCGCGTCACATCGAAAGCCTTGTGGAAGGTCATCGGCGTGCCGCCGCAAGCGGCTTTCAACCGTGCCATGGCCCGCGCATCGACCACGCTGGCCGCCGTCAGCGCGCCGCAGACGAAGCCGATATTCACACTGGACGCCTTCGGCAGATCGCGGATCGCCGCGATATCGGCCAGCATCACCTCCACCTCTTCGGCGGAGAAGACGAAATTGCCGCTGCGCGGTCGGATCATGATGCGGACGCCGATACGCCGCACGCGACCCAGAACCGCCTGGGCCAGGCCGAAACTCGGCGTCAGCCCGCCTTCAGACAGCGCGCTGCAGAGTTCGATGCGGTCAGCGCCCTCGGCCTCGGCCGCCAGGGCGCCTGCCAGATCGTCGACACAGATTTCCACCAGAGGCGGGCGCAAGCCGGTCGCATAGGGGGAGCCACTCACTTGATCGAGCCTGCCGTCAATCCACCCACCACTTTACCCTCGATCAACGCGAAAAGAATGATGACGGGGATAGTGGCAATCACCGAGCCTGCAAAGAGGTGGCTCCAATCGACCTGGTACTGGCCGATGTAATTGTTCAGCGCGACGGTCAGCGGCTGGGCTGCCTGGGAGGTCGTCAGCGTCAACGCCACGATGAACTCGTTCCAGGCGCTGATGAAGGTGAAGATCAGCGCCGTGACGATACCGGGCAGCGCCAGCGGCAAGGTGATGCGGAACAGCACGCCGATGCGCGTCGACCCGTCGATGAAGGCCGCTTCCTCCAGTTCCGCCGGAATGCCGGTGACATAGGCATTCAGAATCCAGACGGCGAAGGCCATGTTGAATCCGGCATTGACCAGGATCAGCGCATAGATGCTGTCCAGCATCTGAAGGTCGAGGAATTCCCGGTAGAGACCGACCAGCATGGCGGTCGGCTGGAACATCTGGGTGATCAGCACCAGCAGCATGAAGGCGTTGCGGCCCCGGAAGCGATGCCGCGCGGTGTAATAGGCGGCCGGAATCGCGACCAGCAGCACCAGGATGGTGGCGCCACCCGCGACTTCCAGGCTCACCCGCAGGTTATGGCCGAAGCCGGTACCCCAGATATCGATGAAACTGTGCCAGTTAAACTGCGTCGGCAGATAATCGCGGTCCAGCAGCTGATTGGACGGGCGCAGCGCCGCGATGATCATTTCCAGATAGGGCAGCAGGAAGATGATCGCGGCCAGATAGGCGAGGCCCATGAAAATGAGGGTGCGCGCCGGAAAACGGCCCAAAGCCGAGCGTGTGGCGGTCATGTCAGATATCCTCCCGCCGTTTTGCCGTGGCGCGCAGATAGAGCATGACTACGATCATCACGAGGGCGAAGTTCAGCACCGACATGGCGGCGGATTCGCCGATATAGCTCTGCTTGAGCTGATACATGAACGTCGTCGTCGTACTCGTCTGATGGCCGGGGCCGCCGCGCGTCATTTCCCAGATGATGGGGAAGGAATTAAAAACGTTGATGACGTTGATGAGCAGCGCCACCACGAAGGCAGGGCGCAGCAGCGGCAGGGTAATGGTGCGGTAGGTGCGCCAGGCGCCGGCCCCATCGACCTTCGCTGCCTCATAGATATCGGTCGGGATGCTTTGAAGCCCGGCCAGCAGCGCATAGGTCGCGAAGGGGATGGAGACGAAGACCGCGACCACCATCATCCAGGCGAAAGCGGTGCCCGGGCTGCCCAGCCAATCGGACGCATCGGTGTTGAAGCGGGCGAGCCAGCCGATATCGTGCAGAAAGACGTTGATGACGCCGTTATTGGGGTCCAGCGCCCAGCGGAAGACGATGGACGTCATCATGACCGACGCGGCCCAGGGCGCGATCAGCGCCCAGCGGGCGACGCGCCGCCCCGGAAAGTTCTGGTTGAAGAGCTGCGCCATGGCCAGGGAGATCAGCATCGTCGCCGCCACCACGACGATGACCCAGATCACAGTCCGGATCAGGATGCCGTAAAGGTCTGGCTCCTCGAACAGGTAGCGGAAATTCCGCCAGCCGGCCCAGCCCAGGATGAAACCATCCGGGCTGATATGCTGGAAGGCCGTGCGGATCATGATCACGACAGGCCAGAGCACGACGAGGGCAATCAATGCCATCGCCGGCCCGACCCAGAGCAAAGGCGCGAAGCTGGAAGCCCGCAAGCGGCTGGCCGACACGCCTCTTATTCGCCCTTCTCGGCGGTCTGCTGCAGGCTATCCAGCACGCTTTTCGGGTCCGGTCCGATGGCCGTGCCGATCTGCTGCTGGATCTGCGTCTTCACCTGCGCCCAGACGGTATCGCTCGGGTATTGAACAGCCTTGGGCAGCGCCGCCATGAAGGGGGCCAGCGCCGGATCGAGCTTCGAGAAGGCGGCGGCACCCGAAACGGTGCCCGGCAGCAGGTTATATTCCTGCGAGAAGGCGATCTGGTATTTGTCGCTCAGCGCGAAATCGATGAACTTCTTGATCGCTGCCTGCTTGGACCCATCGGTCTTGAAGGCGGCCATGAAGTCGCAAACGCCCAACGTGCTGTCCAGCGGACCGGCCTTGCCGGTGATGGGGGCGGTGCCCCAATCGGCATCGGTCAGCGCACCGGCGCTTTTGATGATCGGCAGCAGCGTCGTGATGCCGTTGACGATACCGATCTGACCCTGGGCGAATTGCTCCAGAATGGCGGCGCGGTTCTTGGTGCCGGGGTTGGGTTCGGTATCGCCGGCCTTGACCAGCTTGGTCATGAACTCAAGCGTCTCGACATTCTGCGGGCTGTTGATGGTCCATTTGCCGCTGGCGTCCTGATAGCCGCCGCCATTGCCCAACAGCCACAGCAGCGTCTCGGCCTGCGCCTCTTCCGGCCCCAGCGGCATGCCGTAGCCGATATGGCCCTTGGCGGCGATCTTGCCGGCATCCGTCATCAGCTCGTCCCAGGTCGTGGGCGCCCCGGCGATGCCGGCCTCGGCGAAGAGCTTCTTGTTATAGAACAGCGTGCGCGAACTGGTGGTGAAGGGCATGCCGTATTGGGCGCCCTGATAGCTGCCCAGTTTGGTGAAGGCCGGCATCAGGTTCGACGGATCGGTCATCACGTCGCTGACTTTATAGAGCAGGCCTTCCTGCGCGTAGTTGGAGAAATAGTCGCCCTCGGTGATGTCCGGATATTGCCGGTTCTGCACCATCGTCTGGATCTTGGTATCGAAATCGTTCCAGTTGACGGTCTGCACCTTCACCGTGATCGACGGATTCGCCGCATGGAAATCATCGGCGATCTTCTGCCAATAGATCTGGCTGCTGTCCTTAGGGCCGGTGCCGTAATCGGCGGCCACCACCGTCAGCACCGTATCCGCATGGGCGGAGACAGGCCCGAGCAGGCCAAAGGTCAGAGCGAGTGCCGCGGACAGGCCGCCGGCGAGGAAGGTACGACAGGTGAGGCGCATGGGGGACCTTTCTCCTGGTGTTTTTCTTGGCGGGCCGAACTCTAGGCGCGGCTCCGCCCTGTTGTATAGCAAGGACGCCGGTGGTCGCGGCGTCCGTGCGTCTTGCCTCAGCTGCCCTTCAGGGCAGTCTGCTGGATCGTCGTCAGAACGGGTTTCGGGTCAGGGCCAATGGCCGTGCCGATGATCTGCTGGATCTGCGTCTTGACCTGCGCCCAGACCGGATCATTCGGATATTGCACCGCATTCGGCAGTGCCTTCACGAAGGGCGCCAGCGTCGCATCGGTCTTGGCCAATGCCTCGGCCGCCGAGGTCGTACCCGGCAGTTCCAGATACATATGCACGAAATCGAGCTGGTATTTGTCCTGGAAGGCGAAATCGAGGAACTTCTTGATGGCGACCTGCTTGGTGCCGTCGGTCTTGAAGGCAGCCACGAAATCGCAGACGCCCAGCGTCTTGTCGATCGGGCCGGTGCGGCCGGCAATGCCGGTGGTGCCAAGGTCACCCGGCTTCAGCACATTGGCCGCCGTGATCATCGGCAGCAATGCGACCTCGCCGTTCATCATGCCGATCTGGCCCTGGGCGAATTCGTTGAACAGGTCGGTGCGGTTCTTGGTGCCGGGATTGGGCTCGGTATCGCCCGCCTTCACCAGTTGCGTCATGAATTGCAGGGTCTGCACGTTCTGCGGGCTATCGATCACCCATTTGCCGCCATCCTGATAGGCGCCGCCATTGCCCAGGAACCACAGCAACGTCTCAGCCTGTGCTTCCTCAGGCCCCAGCGGCAGGCCGAAGCCGATCTTGCCTTTGGCCTCGATCTTGGCCGCGTCAGTCTGGATTTCTTCCCAGGTCTTGGGCGGATTGGTGATGCCGGCTTCGGCGAAGATCGCCTTGTTATAGAACAGCGCGCGGGCGCTGGTGGTGAACGGCAAGCCGTATTGCACGCCGTTATAGCTGCCGAGATCCTTGAAGACCGGCATCAGGTTGGACGGATCGGTGAAGACGTCGCTGACCTTGTACAGCAGGCCTTCCTGCGCATAATTCGAGAAATAGTCGCCTTCCGTGATGTCCGGATACTGGCGATTCTGCACCATGGTCTGCACCTTGGTGTCGAAATCATTCCAGTTGATGGTCTGCACCTTCACGGTGATGGACGGGTTCACCGCATGGAAATCATCCGCAATCTTCTGCCAATAGATCTGGCTCGTGTCCTTCGGCCCGGTGCCGTAATCGGCGACGACCAGATTGAGCGTGGTGGCGGATGCCGCCGTCGTCAAAAGGCCAAGGGCCGCAGCCGCCATGATGCCGGCGACTGCGAAGGAACGACAGGCGATGCGCATGAAAAACCCTTGTGTTGCAGATGGCTGGCGGAAACCGGGGCGGAGTGTAGGCGCGCTCCGCCGGGCTTGTATAGCTGCCATGCAACGATTTTTTGCGCGCGCCAGCGACAGCGCCGATCCTATTGCTGTTGCGTGATCGACTGGTACAGTTTCGTAACGCCCGCGCTGATGCCGCCATCCACAGGCAGAATAACACCCGTAATATGCGCGGCATCGTCGGACACCAGAAAGGCGACGGCCGCCGCGACATCGGCAGGAACCGCGACTTTCCGCAACGGATACCAGGCTGTCAGCTCATCGAAGACGGCCGGATTGGCGGCGAGCCTTTCGTCCCAGGCTTGTGTCCTGACCGTACCCGGCGCGACCGCATTCACCCGCACGCCTCTGTCGCCGAATTCCACCGCCAGCACCCGCGTCAGATGCATAAGGCCTGCCTTGGCAGCGCTATAGGCAGGATGGCCGAACATGCCGAGACCGTTGACCGAGCCCATATTGACGATCGATCCGCCTTGCTTGAGCAAATGATCCTGGAATGCGCTAATGCACAGATAAGCGCTGTCGAGATTGAGCAGCATATCCCGCCGCCAGGTCGCGTAATCCATCACGCGCATATTGGCGCCGAAAGCACGCCCGGCATTGTTGATCAGCGCGCGCACGTCGCCGATGGCCAAGGCCGCTCGGGCAGCCTCATTCACCGCCGCCTCATCTGTTACGTCGAGCGTCATGGCCTGCGCCGCGCCGCCTTCGGCACGGATGGCCGCCGCCCGCGCCTCGGCCTTAGCCCCGTCGATATCGGCGCAGATCACGCCCCAGCCACGCTGGGCCAGAAGTGCCGCCGTGGCGCCGCCGATATCGCCGCCGGCCCCGGTGATGAAGGCCCATCGCTGCGCGCTCATGCTTGTCTCCCTATCCTGTCGTCCATCAACAAAGCGTCCATCAACAAAGCCTGGGCACCATGGCCGAGGCGAACGGGTGCGTATAGGCTCTGGCCCCGAGGAGATTGGCGATGACACAGGATCTGGTCGTGACCGGCGCGCGTATCATTGATGGCACCGGTGCGCCGTGGTTTCGTGGCGACCTGCGCGTCTCGGGCGGGCGGATCGCTGGCATCGGCACCAACCTGCCCAAAACGGGGGCCGATGTGCTGGATGCCGCAGACCGCTATCTCGCCCCGGGCTTCATCGACGCCCATTGCCATGACGATCTCGCCTTCCTGCGCGAACGCGAGCGGCCCGAAAAGGCAAGGCAGGGTGTCACCTCCATCGTTACCGGCAATTGCAGTTTTTCGCTCTATCCGGCCCCGCCCCATGCAGTGGACCTGCTGCGCGGCCATTTTTCCGGCCTTCTGGGAGAAACCGCGCGCGAGGAGGTTTTTGCGGATTTCGGCGGCTACAAGACCGCCCTGGAAAACCCCGGCATTGCGCTGAACCTCGTTTCTCTCGTCGGCCACGCGGCCCTGCGCCTCGCCGTGATGGGCTATGAGAAACGGCCCGCGACGCCGGACGAAATCCGCGCCATGCAGGTGCTGCTGGCACCGCAGATTCGCGCCGGCGCCGCCGGACTGTCCCTCGGCCTCGTCTATCCGCCCAGCGCTTTCGCGGAACTGCCCGAACTTGTCGCCCTTGCCGAGACGGTGCGAGACGAAGGCGGCATCCTGGCCGCCCATGTGCGGAGCTATGAGGCCAGCCTTCTGCGCTCCATCGCGGAATTCATCACCATCCTGCGCGACAGCCGCGTGCCGGGCCTGCTGTCTCACCTGCAATCGGCCGGCCGGCCGAACTGGGGCCAGATCCCCAAGGCGCTGGCACTGCTGGAACAGACCCGCGCGGAAGGGATCGATATCAGCTTCGACATGTATCCCTATCCCGCCGGCAGTTCCTACATGCTGCAACTGCTGCCGCCATCGGCGCAGGAAGGCGGGCTCGACGCGCTACGCGCACGCTTGCGGAACCCCGCACAACACGCGGCCTTGAAACAATGGGTGGAAGACGGCCAGGGTGGCGATACCCATATCCAGTCGAAAATCTCTCTGATCGGCTGGGGCAATGTGCTGATATCGGGCGTCACCAATCCAAGCCTGAAATCGCTGGAAGGCAGCCGCATGGATGCGGCGGCGGCACAGCTGGGTATCGATCCTTTCGATCTTCTGGTGCGTTTTGTGGAAGAGGATGAAGGCCAGACCGCCATTGTCATGTTCCAGCAAAGCGAAGACGACCTGCACGCCGCCTGCTGCCATCGGCTGCATATGGTGGGGTCCGACGGCCTGCCGCGCCCAGGCACGCGCCCGCACCCCCGCGCCTTCGGCACCTTTCCCCGCCTCATCGGGCCGTTGCGCCGCGACAAGGGCTGGTTCACGCTGGAAGATGCGGTGCGCCGCATGACCAGCGTGGCGGCCCAGCGTTTCAGCCTGCATAGCCGTGGCCTGCTGCGCCCCGGCATGATTGCCGATATGGTGCTGTTCGAAGATGCCGTCACCGATCACGCGACATTCGAAGACCCGGTGCAGGCGCCCTCTGGCATTTCGGATGTCTGGGTCGCAGGTCAGGCGGCGGTCGCGGACGGACAGATAACGGGCCGGCTGCCCGGCAAGGTTTTAGGACGAGGATAGGAACGACACCATGCGTCAGGCTCTCATGATCGACGGCGCCGCGAAGGCAGGCGGCCATTATTCCCACGCCGTTGTCGCCAACGGCTTCGTCTTCGTCTCGGGCCAAGGCCCGACCGAGCCCAAGACGGGCATCATGCCGGATGATTTCGCGGGCCAGGTGCGGCAGACCCTGACCAATCTACAGACCATCCTGACGGGCGCGGGCAGCAGCCTAGACGATGTCGTGAAGATCAACTGCTATCTCAGCGACGTCACCCGCTTCCGCGAGTGGAACACAATTTACACAGAATTCTTTCCGGCAGCCCCGCCGGCCCGCACGACCGTCGGCTGCCAGCTCAACGGTATTCAGGTCGAAGTCGATTGCATCGCGGTTCTGTCCCATGACTGATCTACCACAGCTCGACACGCCCGTTCCCGTCATCGACCTCGATGTGGTCGAGCGGAATCTGATTCGGATGCAGGATTACGCCAACCGCCATGGCATCGCCCTGCGCCCGCATATCAAGACGCATAAGCTGCCGGTCTTCGCCCAGCGGGCGATGGACCTGGGCGCGGTCGGCATCACCTGCCAGAAGCTGGGCGAGGCCGAGGTCATGGCCTCCGCCGGGCTGGACGATATTCTCATCTCCTATCCGCTGATCGGTGCCGGAAAGGCGCGCCGTCTGGCGGCGCTGACGCTGCTGGCCAAGATGCGCGTCGCCATCGACAATAAGCTGGCACTGGACACGCTGGCCGCCGCCGCCCGTGAGGCTCATGCGCCGATCGGCGTGTTGGTGGAATTCGACAGCGGCCAGAAGCGCACTGGCGTCGTTTCGGTCGCCGAGGCGCTGGACCTCATTGCCGCCGTGAAAGAGGTACCGGGCCTGCGCTTCGACGGGCTCATGACCTATCGCAATACCCCCCTGACCGGCCCTTTCATTCAGGCGGTGAAGGACGCCGGCGTAGCGCTGCCCATCGTTTCCAGCGGCGGCACGCCGGGCTGGGACAGCACGCATGAAACCCCGGCCATCACCGAAATGCGCGTCGGCACCTATATCTATAATGACCGCATGATGGTCGAAGCCGAGGCCGCGACACTGGCGGATTGCGCGCTCCACATCATTGCCACCGTCATCAGCCGGCCGGAACCGCATCGCGCGGTGATCGACTGCGGTTCGAAAACGCTGTCCAGCGATGTCATGCCCGGCGGCAAGGTTCCCGGCTACGGCCTCATCCTCGACTATCCCGACGCCGTGATCGAACGCGTGACCGAGGAACATGGCATGGTCGATCTCAGCCAATCCGAGATGAAGCCTAAGATCGGCGACCGCCTGCTGATCCTGCCCAACCATGTTTGTGTCGTCACCAATCTGCACAACGATGTCGTGGCGATCCGCAACGGTCAGGTGGAAGCAGTCTGGCCGGTGGCCGCCCGCGGGTTGACCCGGTGAGGAACACCCGGTGAGGATCATGCGATGACCGAACTGGCGGACAAGGATGTGCCCCGCGCCCTGCACGATATGGGCGGGGTATCCCGCTATATGTGCGAAGCGGTCGATACCGAACCGCATGAGCTGACCGATTTCGATCGCGAGGTCGATGCCATCCGCCAGCTGCTCGGCGCCAAATCCGTCATGTCCGTCGATGAGTTGCGGCGCGGCATCGAGGCGCTGCCGGAAGCCGATTATCTGCGCCTCTCCTACTATCAGCGCTGGCTGCTCTCGATGACCGCGACCTTGCTGCAGAAGGGTGTCTTCACCCAGGCCGAACTGGCCCAGGCGATGAAGGATATCCCATGATCGCGGCGGGCCAGCGCGTGCGCGTGCGGGATGACTGGCCGGAGACGCGCGGCCCCTGCCATATCCGCACGCCGCATTACCTGCGCGGCGCCACCGGCACCGTGCAGCGCCACTTAGGCGATTTTCCCAATCCCGAGGATCTCGCCTTCGGCCGCAAAGCAAGGCGCCTGTCGCTGTATCACGTCGTCTTCGACGCCTCTTCCCTATGGGGCGACGGCAAGCCGAAGGCCGAGATACTGGTCGAACTCTACGAACCCTGGCTGGAGCCCGTGTGATGCAGACATCCGACGTCGATCATGACCGGCTTCTGACGGCACTCCGCTCCCTGCTCGCCGCCAAAGGCATTACGACAGCGGCCGAAATCGCCGAGCGCATCACCATCACCGATGCCGCCACCCCGGCGCGCGGCGCCGCCATGGTGGCCAAAGCCTGGGTCGATCCCGAATTTCGTACCCTGATGCTGACGGACGGCGCGCGTGCGGCCGAGTCCCTCGGCATTCCCATGCGCGGCATGCCGCCACTCGGCGTATTGGAAAATACCCGCACGCAGCATCACCTTGTCGTCTGCACGCTGTGCAGTTGCTATCCGCGCGCCGTGCTGGGCTATCCGCCCTTCTGGTTCAAGTCGAACAGCTATCGCGCCCGCGCTGTGCGTGACCCGCGCCGCCTTCTGGCTGAATGGGGCACGGTCCTGGGCGATGATGTGGCACTGCGCGTCGTCGACAGCACGGCCGATTATCGCTGGATGGTGCTGCCCGTACGCCCCATGGGCACACGCGGCTGGTCTGAAGCGGCGCTCGCCGGCCTGGTGCGGGAAGGCGACATGATCGGCGTTACCACCCCCCAACTGCCGTCAGGTACTGCCACCCTCGCGAAGTGAGAAACCCACATCGACCGTCGCCGCGCCACTGTCGCGTCCGTGGATGCGGGCCAGCAATTTGGTCGCCGCAATTTGGCCGATGCGCTGCCGGGGCGACATGATCGTCGTCAGCGACGGCTGCACCAGCGGACCAAGGCTAAGACCGTTGAAACCGGCAATGGCGATCCGCTTCGGTACGGCAATGCCTTCCCGCTGCGCGCGCAGAATGGCGCCGATTGCCAGATCATCATTGGCGAAAAAGATCGCATCCAGCTTCTTATCCATATCGAGCAGACGCATGAGCGCGTCACCGCCCAGTTCAACGCTTGATATCGCGTCCTGGCTGAAGGGAGGACGGCATAGCAGCCCGTGCCGCTTCAGACAGCGTTCCAGACCCTTGAAGCGCTGCGTGGCGCGGTAATCCGCCTTCAGGCGCGCCCCGACGAAAGCGATGTTGCGATAGCCGCGCGAGACGAGATGTTCGCCCATGGCGTCACCCGCCTTGTAATGGGACAGGCCGACATTCATGTCGATCGGCCTGGCGCCATATTCCATCACCTCCACCACCGGCCTGTGCCAGCTCCGCAGCATGGCGCGCGTCCGCTCGGTATGGCGCAGCCCGGCGATGATCATGCCGGCAGGCGACCAGCCGAGCAGCGTATTGGCCAGCGCCTGCTCGCGCTCCAGATCGAATTGCGTATCACCCAGCAGCAGTTGGAAGCCGGCGGCATCCAGAACATCCTGCGCGCCCTGGATCACTTCCAGAAACACGATATTGCTGAGCGACGGCACGATGATCGGCACGACGCGGCTTTTGGCGGAGGCGAGCGCGCCGGCCACCCGATTGGGCACATAGCCCAGCGCTTCAATGGCGACCGCCACCTTCTCCCGCAGGTTTTCGGACACGGCGTCCGGCGTGTTGATGACGCGGCTGACGGTAATGGGCGAAACGCCGGCGCGTTCCGCCACATGTTTCAGCGTGATCGTCGCAGGTGGAAGCTGTTTACGGCCGATACGGGCGGTTGACTTAGCCATGATGGATCACGGTCAATAGGTCGCCCGCCCGCCGGAAACGTCAAAGACAGCCCCCGTGCTGAAGGACGCTTCCCGACTCGCCAGCCAGCAGACGAGGGACACGGCCTCCGCGATCTCCCCGAAGCGGCCGACCGGAATCTTGGACAGCATGAAATCGATATGCACCTGGCTCATCTGGTCGAAAATCGCCGTGCGGATGGCTGCCGGGGTAACGCAATTGACGCGGATCTCGGTCTTGGCCAATTCCTTGCCGAGCGATTTCGTGAGCCCGATGACGGCTGCCTTCGAGGCGCTGTAAGCGGAGGCATTCGGGTTGCCTTCCTTACCGGCGATGGAGGCGATATTGACGATACGCCCATAGCCGCGCGTCGTCATGAACGGCACCACGGCCTTGTTGCAATAGAAAAGCCCGTTCAGATTGACGTCGATGACGCGTTTCCAGTCATCCACCGGATAATCCGCCAGCGTCACATTCGGCCCCGTGATGCCGGCGCTGCACACCAGAATATCGATGCTGCCGAGATCGGCGGCCGTGGACTGCGCTGCCTTTGACACCGCATCCGCATCGGCGATGTCGAGCGCCACAACATGGTCGGCGCCGATTTCGGCGCGGGCCGCGTCAAGCCGCGCGGCATCACGATCCCACAGGCTGACCCGCCCGCCCTCCTGCCGGATGCGCGCGGCAATGGCGAGGCCGATGCCGGCCGCGCCGCCGGTCACGACCGCGACCTGATCCTTGAACCGTCCCGGCACTGCTATGCTTGTCATCCGGTCTCTCTCCCTCGGCAGCCGGAGAGGAAACGCCCCCGAACCGCGTCGTCGCTTTTTGTCTTATTGAAACAAGATCTTGTCGTTAATCTGTATAGATCAAGCGCCGTTACGCGCAACCGGGTCAGGGCGAGGCAGAACGGCCCGCGGGCGTCGCGCTCGCAACCGTTCTTTCGCCAAAAGCTTTGTCCAGAAAAATGAAGAAGGCGGGCCAGACGACGGCGCGGGCCGCATTATTGGTGCTTGCCGTGCCACCAAGACTGCCGAGGTCCACAAAATCGGGATTGGATAGTGCCGCCGGCAATATCGGTGGACCGAAAACCGCATGCCCCGCATGCGGGAAAGCGAAAATCTCCACCACATGGGTAAAATGCGCCGCCTTCAACTGGCGGGCGGCCATCGCTACCATGGGGCAGGACGGCCAGACAGCATCCCGCCCGCCGCAGACCATCATCACCGAACCGTCGATCTGCGCGAGGTCCATGATGGCGTCGCGGTGCGCCGGCAAACCGTTCAGACCGGAGGCATAGCGGTCGAAGGTATCGCCAGGCTCACCGGTGGGATGGGGTAGATCCGGCAACGCACGGCCTTGCCAGGAAAAGCTGGAAGCGGGCTTCACCATGCCCCACGGCCCGATACCCTGCCAAACGATGCCCGATGGCACCGCCGCCACCACGGCACGCACAGCCGTGTCATGGGACGCGACGAGCAATGCCGCCTCGCCTCCGACCGATGTGCCGAGGATCGCAATGCGCGCGGGATCAATGCCAGGCTGCGCCTGCAACCACTGCACCGCCCGCATAAAATATTCGACGGGAATCAGTTGCAGCGTGTCCGGCAAGGGGGACATACCGAAATAGGCCAGTTGCAGGGCGGCCATCCCGTGCTGCGCGATCAACCTTGCTTGGCGGGTGACAGCGGGATTGAGCCCGCCTTCCGACCCGCCGATAACCAAAACGGCCGGTATGGCGGTTTCAACACCGGATGGGCGGAAGAAATTGCCGACCAGGCCGTCTGCCGTCACCCGGCGTTCCGTCACTGCCGGTTCAGCCGCACAGGCCGAGACGGCCGGCAGAACGACGCAGGCGAAGCACAGGACAAAGAGGCGTTTCAGCATGACGGTCTCTTGGCGGCCGTTTTTATCGCACCAGCCTTATCCGCGCAGGGCGACGCGACGCAAGAGCCGTCATGCCCGAAGGCTGGACTTAGACGCTTTTGGCGTATTCCCCTTGGCCCTGGGCGTCGAGCGCCGCGAAATCCTCGTCGCTGAGATGGATCGAGGCGCCGGCGACATTCTCCGCCAGATGCGCGGTGCTGCCGGTGCCGGGGATCGGCAGCATGACCGGCGACCGCTTCAGCACCCAGGCAAGCGCCACCTGGCTGGGGCCTGTGCCAAGTTTTTCCGCAATCTTGGTGAGCACCGAACCGGGTTTTGCCAGATGGCCGGAGCCCAGCGGCGCCCAGGGGATGAAGCCGATACCCTTCTGCTCGCAATAATCCAGCACGGCCTCGCTTTTGCGGTTCACGAGGTTGTACTGGTTCTGCACGGTCACGACCGGAAAGTGTTTCTGCGCGGCCTCAATCTGCTCGACCGAAACCTCGCTCAACCCCACATGGCGGATCAGCCCTTCCGTCTGCATCGCGGCGATGACGCCGAACTGCTCCTCGGCCGGCACTTTCGCGTCGATCCGGTGCAGCTGCCACAGGTCGATCTTCTCCAGCTTCAGGCGGCGCAGGCTCATCAGCACGCATTGGCGCAGATATTCCGGGCGCCCGACGGGCATCCAGATATCCGGGCCGTGGCGCGTGAGGCCGCCCTTGGTCGCGACCGTCAGGCCCTTATAGGGCGCCAGCACCTCGGCGATCAGCTCTTCGCTGACGAAGGGCCCGTAGCTATCGGCCGTATCGATGAAATCGATGCCATGGTCGCTGAGTGCCGCCAGCGCGCGCTTCGCTTCAGGGATATCGGTGGGCTGGTTCCAAATGCCCTTGCCTGTGATGCGCATGGCGCCGAAGCCGAGGCGCGTTACCTTCAGATCGCCGCCGATCGTGAACTGGCCGGCGTCGCGTGCATTGGCTGCTGCCATTGTCTTCTCCTGCTGTCGGGTTCGAACGGAAAGTGGGAAGGATAGCAGCAGCCGTTAAGGCTAGGGTCAGGAGAAACGCACCGACACAGGGCTCTGTCCCGCAAATGTCACCTGCACACCGGCCCCGGTGGGGGCCGGCAGGCAGCCGGTCCAGGACCCGCAGGTTATGATCTGCCCGGCCTTGAGGCCACCAGCCCAGACGGCACCCACATCCGCCAGCCAGACGATGAGGCGGATCATGTCGCCGCAAGGATTGCCGAGGCCAAGCTTAGGCTCCACGCCCTCGATTGCCTGCGTCACAGTGAGATTGGGAAAATCCACGTCCTGCCAGCCTGGAACCGCGTCACCCACGATCAGCGCGCCATGACCGACGCTGTCCGCAAGCTTCATCGGGTTGGTCGCCGTCGCGTAATCGCGCAGGCGCCATTGCACGACTTCGATAACGGGATGGCAGCTCCAGATGGCAGCGATAATCTCGGCACGAGTATAAGGAAGCGGGCGCGGCGGCAGATCGGCCGCCAGCTTGAAGGCAATTTCGGATTCCACCAGACGGTCCGTGAAACGCGCGTCGAGCGTGGTGCCAGAGGGCAGAATGCCCGATGCGGGCAGCGGCGCGCAGGAAGGCGCGGCCTCGGGGCCTGCTGCGCCAACCTTCCAGCCACCGATTTTGCCCAGGACTGCGGTGACATCGGCCTGCACGGCATAGCCCTTGGCCTCCGTCAGCGGCGTCTCGGCCTCCGTCAGGGCAATGGGCTCGCCCGATGCGCGCGCGGCCAATAACCGGTCCGCCAGGGCCTTGCTCTCGTATGTCATACTGCACCGCAACAAAAGTTTATAAACATTAACTTAGCAGTTTCAAAGGCTTGGAGGGGCCTTTCGAAGTGAGGCCTGAATTCCGCAAGTTTAGAATTGCAATTCATGGTTAGAATAAGGCACCAGGGCGCAATTGAGGCAAAATTGTGTTGGAGCTGCCATGTTTTGGCCCCGATTTGGACGCGCCTTGCGGAAAACGGCGCTGGTGACCGCCCTGCTGACGCTGCCGGCCGCCGCCGCGTCAGCCCAGACGATTGGCTACGGGTCTTCAGCTCAGGTCACCATCAGCACCGTCAAGGTCTATAAGGCGAAGCATGCCGATAGCCGCGCCCTGGCGCTGCTTGCAGCGCTGTCGGCCGAGGCGGGCATTCCCTTCTTTGCCAAGCCGCCCGCGAAACCGGTGACGGTTGCGGTGGCCCTCGTGCATCCGCAGGAAGCGCCCGACCCCGCGCTCTGCATCCGGGCCGGCGTCAGTGTTAATCCGGCCGTCATGGCCGGACCGCCGATGACCCTGGAACATGGTGTCGTCGGCTGCCCCACGGATACGGCCGGCATTCCTGTGGTGCTGGTGCAGGACCCGGCGCTGGCACCGCCCCCCACCAGCCGCTCAGGCCAATATGACGTCGATGTGACGATGCGCTATCGGCTGATGGAGCGTGATCGCGTCAAGCTGATCGCAAGCCTGACCGAGCAAGGCCTTGCCTACAGCATGGACAGTGCGATTAGCGGCAATAATTTCCTGGCCGCTTTGACGATGGATTTTTGAGAACACGATTTCTGTTGCATCGGCGCGAAAGCGGGTGACAGACTGCGTTTAGTCGAAACCAACTGAAAGGAGGTGATCCAGTGTCTCATTGTGTGATGCCGCAGGGTGTTATGACCTGGATGATCGCCGCCGGAGTTTCCGCGGCCGTCTAATTCCTCGTCCGGCCCCCTGAAAAGCGGCCGTCAACAATGCTGAAGGCCCAGGATGCGCGCGCGTCCTGGGCCTTCTTCTTTTATACATGTTGCGTGAACAATTGCCTTTTACGGCACCCATCCGAAAATCGGAAAAGCCCAGCCTGTTTCCTGCAAAATCAGGTCGTTCATCGCGGGGCTGAGCGTCGACCGCCAGTCGCCGACAATGCCTTTGCGCAGAAAAGACCCATTGGCGCTATCTCCCGCCGGTCTGCCGCCGGTCATTTTGTCGAACCGCGTGGCGGCCAGACAACCGCCCACGATAGCCGGCGTCGTTTCCAGTCCCAGAAAGCGAAAAATGCCCTCGACATGCGGCACCGGGTTCTGGTGCAACTGCTCATAGGTCACCATCCAGCATGATGACGGATCAACTTTCTGAAGGTTGAGCGTCACGCGCATCCCCTGATTGATCGACGATATCGCCGATTGGAAAAAGGCCAATTTTGTGCCTTCATCGGCATTTTTCCCATTTTTCCCTTGGAAAAAATGCCAGGCCGAGGTCAGGAGATCGCGGGGATCGCGCAGGATCGTGATCAGCTTGGCGCGCGGGAACAACTGCTTGAATGCCGGAAAGGCAAAAACGTTTTCCGGCGTCTTCTCGCCGTAAGCCAGGCAATCACGTCCGTCTGCCTGCTGATGAAGGGCCAGCAGTATCGCGCTGGCCGCCAGAAAACGGCTGTCGCCATCGCCAGGAAGCGGATAACCCTTGGTATGGCTGAAGATCTCGGCATTTTTTGCCGCCAGCGATTTGCGGCGCGCAGCGATGACACCGTCAAACAGCGAGAAAATCTCCTTGGCGAAAAGCCCTTCGCCCCGGCAGGAGGCCTGCGGATGCTGGTCGATGATCTGCTGCAGCCATGTCGTGCCCGAACGGGGCGCACCGCCAACAAAAAATATTTGGCGCGTCGCGATCCGGCGCAATTCCTCGTTGATTTGAAACCAGTCTGTCACAGCGTTACGCGCTTCCCTCACCAAACTGTGATCATGCCTTAAACCCGTCAGCTTGACCATGCACCGGGCGCGTCAAACCCGACCCGTTCGTTGACCGCTATCGGCTCCAAATCTATCCTTCCCACCATGATGAATATCGGTGAAGCCTCGGCGGCATCGGGCGTCTCAGCCAAGATGATCCGCTATTATGAACGCGTGACCCTGATCGCGCCGGCCGGCCGCTCCGCCGCCGGCTATCGCCGCTATGGCGAGATGGATGTGCAGACGCTGCGATTCCTCAAACGGGCCCGCAATCTCGGCTTCTCCGTGCAGCAGATGCGTGACCTGCTTGCTCTATGGCGGGACGAAAGCCGCTCCAAGCCGGAAGTTCAGAAACTCGCCTTGTCTCATGCCGCCGCGCTTGAAGTGAAAGCCCGGGAGATCGCGGAAATCAGCGCGGCTTTGCGCTCCCTCGCCCATGCCTGTGAAACCAGCGATCGTCCGGGCTGCCCGATCATCGAGGAACTGGCCGACCAGGCAGGCCCCATCGCCGCCTGAAACAAGGCCGCTCGTCGCCATAAACTGGCCATTCCCGGCCTTACGCTTGCCATGCTGCATTGCGATACCACTTCCCGGCGGATGGTCTGACCGCGAAAGGATTGCTTGTGCCCAATTTGCTGCGTCGGGATTTGGTTCAGGGTGGCCTCGGTCTGTCCGGTATCGCATTCCTGTCTTCTCTCGGCTTGCGGCCGAGCCAGGCAGCGTCCGCGCCCCGCACCGCGCCGGAAGCAGGGCCTTTCGACGGGTCCACGGTGCAACATCTGGCGCAGAAGATGGCGACCGAACCCTATCAGGCGCCGAATACCACGCTGCCCAGCGCCATCGCCCATATGACCTGGGATGATTTCCGTGGCGTCAATTATCGCCCGGACCAGGCGCTGTGGCATGACCAGAAACTGGGCTTTCAGGCGCAGTTCTTTCCGCGCGGATTTTTGTATCCGGCCAAGGTCGACATGTTCGAAGTGGCGGACGGCAAGGCAGCCCCCGTTCCTTACACACCCGACCTGTTCAACTATGACAATCCCAAGCTGAAAGTGCCGGATAATCTTGGCTATTCCGGGCTGCGCATCCTGAGCCCGATCAACAAGCCCGATGTCTTCGAGGAATTCTGCGTCTTCCTCGGCGCCAGCTATTTTCGCGCCGTCGCCAAAGGGCAGGTGTACGGCCTGTCCGCGCGCGGGCTTGCCATCGGCACCGGTGACCCGAAGGGCGAGGAATTCGCCCGCTTCAGCGCCTTCTGGCTGGTGCGGCCACCGGCCGGCCAGAACTCCCTTGTCGTCTATGCGCTGCTCGACAGCCAGAGCGTCACGGGCGCCTTCAAATTCACCATCACGCCAGGCAATGAGACCGTCTTCGACGTCGAAAGCAGCCTGTTTCCGCGCGTCGACATTACCGAACCCGGCATCGCGACGCTGACCGGCATGTTCTATTTCGATGCCAATAACCGCAACAAGGTGAATGACTGGCGGCCGGCTGCCCATGACTCGGAGGGGCTGTCGATGTGGACGGGGTCCGGCGCGCAGCTCTGGCGGCCGCTGAATGACCCGGCGGCGCTGCAATTCAGCGCCTTCCAGGATTCCAGCCCACACGGCTTCGGCCTCATGCAGCGCAAGCGCGCCTTTTTCGATTACCAGGACGTCGCGCTGCAATACGAGAAGCGGCCCAGCCTCTGGATCGAACCGATCGGCGACTGGGGCCAGGGCGCGGTCGATCTGGTCGAAATCCCAAGCCCGAACGAGGTCAACGACAATATCGTCAGTTTCTGGCGGCCGAAGGACAAGCTGGCCGCCAAGGGCCAGTATAATTTCACGTATCGCATGCATTGGGGCTGGGATAATCCGCAGCCGACCCAGCTCGGCCGTATCGTCGACACCCGCATCGGCAATTCCGACGACCATTCCGGCTTGGAAATCGTCCTCGATATCGTGGGCGACGCGGTGAAGACCCTGCCGGCGGACGCCAAGCCGCATGCCCAGCTTTCCGCCAGCGCCGGCAAGATCAGCGCGGTGGTGGTGGAGCCCAATCCGGCCACCGGCGGCCAGCGCATCATGTTTACGCTGGAGCCGGGCGACGCCAAGCTTATCGAACTCAGCGGCGTGCTGATGAACGACCAGACGCCGCTGTCTGAAACCTGGCTCTACCGCTGGACACCATGACCATGACCTTGCCCGGTTACCTGCCTGCGGAGGCGCCGCTGGCGATGCCGGTGCAGTCGCTGGGCGTGGCCCCCAAGCGCGGCCCGCGCCCGGTCACGGCACCGCGCGGCCTTTTTTTCCGGCGGCTTTTCGTCATCGGCGGTGCCGTCATCATGACCGCCGGTGGCGGCGCCGAAATGTACAAGGTCTTCAACGGCAATGGGCCGAGCGTCCTCGGCATCCTGATCCTGATCCTGTTCCTTGTGCTCTTCGCCTGGATTGCGCTGTCCTTCATGAGCGCGGTCGGCGGATTTTTCGCGAGCCTCGCCGGCGGGGGCCTGGGCCTCGGCATCACCAGAAACGGCCCGCTGCCGCAGTTGCGCCATCGCACGGCGCTGCTGATGCCGACCTATAATGAGGAACCGGCCCGGGTCATGGCCGGACTTAAGGCCATCCACCACTCCTTGGCGGCGACCGGCCAAGGCGAAAACTTCGACATCTTCATCCTCAGCGACACGACGGACCCGGATGTCTGGATCGCCGAGGAGGCTGCCTTCCTCGCCTTCCGCGCCGAGATCGGTGCGGGCGCGCCGCGCCTGTTTTACCGGCGCCGCGCCAAAAACATCGATCGCAAGGCGGGCAATATCGCGGAATGGGTGCGCCGCTTCGGGGCTGCCTATCCGCAGATGCTGACGCTGGACGCCGACAGCCTGATGGAAGGCGAGACCGTGCTGCGCATGGCCGCCGCCATGGAAGCCCATCCCGGCGTCGGTCTTCTCCAGACCCTGCCCGTCATCGCCGGCGGCACATCCCTTTTCGCCCGGATGCAGCAATTCGCCGGCCGGATTTACGGGCCGGTGATCGCCCAGGGCATTGCCTGGTGGCACGGGTCGGAAGGCAATTACTGGGGCCATAACGCTGTCATCCGCACCCAGGCTTTCGCCGAACAGGCCGGCCTGCCGCATCTCAAGGGACGAAAGCCTTTCGGCGGCGCAGTGTTGAGCCATGATTTCGTCGAAGCAGCCCTGATGCGGCGTGGCGGCTGGGCCATTCATATGGTCCCGGCCTTGGGGGGTAGTTACGAGGAAAGCCCGCCGTCGCTGACCGATGTCGCCATTCGCGACCGGCGTTGGGCGCAGGGCAATCTGCAACATGTCGGCGTGCTGCCGGCGCGCGGGCTGCACTGGGTCAGCCGCCTGCATCTGCTCATGGGCATCGGCAGCTACGTCACCGCACCGCTCTGGCTGCTGTTCCTGCTCGTCGGCGTATTGGTCTCGCTGCAATCGCGCTTCGTGCAGCCGCAATATTTCGGCGCCACCAAATCCCTGTTTCCGCGCTGGCCGCAGGTCGATCCGGTGCTCGCGAAATGGGTTTTCATCGGCACCATGGCGGTGCTGCTGGCGCCGAAACTCTTCGCCTATATCCTGCTGCTGGTGAACGGCCCGCTGCGGCGGGGCGCGGGCGGTGCCTTCCGTGCGCTGCTCAGCCTGCTGCTGGAAACACTGATCGGCGGGTTGATCGCGCCCGTCGCCATGCTGATCCAGACGGAAGGCGTGATGCAGATATTAGCTGGGCGAGACAGCGGCTGGAACGCGCAAAAGCGGGACGGCGATGCCGTGCCGCTGCGTCTGGTCTGGCGGCAATATTGGCGATTCATGGCGACGGGCGTCATTCTGGCCGTCATCGCCTATGCCGTCTCCCCGGCCCTGTTTCTCTGGATGACGCCCGTTCTGCTCGGCCTTGTGCTGGCCGTGCCGCTGGTGATGCTGACGGCGTCGAGCCGTGTCGGTGTCGCGCTGCAACGGATGGGCCTGCTCAGCATTCCTGAGGAGCGGCAGCCCAATGCCATTCTGCAAAGTGCCGCCGCATTGCGGAGCGGCAGCACGCCGCCGATCCCCCATGCCATCCGGCATCTGCTGGGGGATGCGGCGCTGCTGGCCGCCCATCGCGCCATGCTGCCGCCGGCCCGCCGGCCGGGCCAAGACCCGATCGACGTGCCGCTGCTGGTGGGGCTGACCAAGCTCGCCGAGACCGACAGCTTGCAGAAGGCGATCGATCAATTGTCGAAACAGGAAACCGCCGCCGTGCTCGGCTCCGCCGAGGGGCTGGATCGGTTGCAGGCAATGGCGAGGGACTTCGCTGTGCTCAGTCTGGGGGATGGTTAGAAGTCTCGCAAGTTTGCCTGTTACTTGCGACGAAGGGTAGATCCCCGGGACAAGCCCTGGGATGACAAAATTAAGATGACCTATCAATTATTTCGTCATCCTCGGGCTTGACCCGAGGATCCATCCGCTTCCGCGCAATAAACGCTTCAACGTCAAACTCCGTCGTTAGTCCGCTTTCCTCGCCTTCACGCAAAGCTGCGCGTAGGGCCGCTAATTTCGTGGGCTTTGGCGCGTTCGGATTAACCACCGATCGTCTCCCTACTTCGCTGACTTCCGACGATACACCACCATCGTATCGTAGCGCTTCCACACCGTATAATCTGCCGCCAGTGCAGCATTCATGGCGGCGTAGACGTCCAGATTGCGGGTCGCCGCGTCCTTGTCATCCGGATTGGTGCGGCGGATGATGAACATCGGCTTGGCCGCCAGGATGCGGTTCAACTCGGCCAGCGGGTCGATGCCGACCGTATGGGCCAGGAGTTTTGAGAGCAGAAAAGACGGAAAAACGAATTTCGTCGGCAGAGGTTCGCGCAGCAGCGCGTAGAGGATCGGCTCGCCGTCGAAGGCATAGGCCTCAGCCCCTGGCACGGCCGCCAGCGCTGGTTTGAGGTCAGCGGCAAGCTGGGCCGGGGTATCGCGCAGCGGCGCGAAGCCTGGGACAGGCGGCCGCTCCATATTGGCGACCATGCGGCCCATATCGGCACTGCTGCGGGACAGCATGGGGATCAGGTTGAGCACGAACAAAACACCAACGGCAACGCGGACCGAACGCGGCAGGTTACGGAAAAGCCAAGCCAGCATCAGCGCCGTTGTGATGCAGAGCACCGGCAGCAGTTGCAGAAAGTAATGGCTGAAATACAGCCCGCCGGAGGCGACGCCGACCGCACTGGTGACCAGCCAAGCAACCAGCACAAGAGTTTGACGTGGCGCGCGGATCACGCGTGCCGCAAGCCAGACCAGGGACAGGAACAGCGCCGGGAATAGCATCGCTTGCGCCCGGTAGGCGCGCTCCGCCAGATTGCCCGACACCGGCAAAGCGACACGCCGCGTATTGGACAGAAGGCTCGCCTCGACCATCACCGGCAGCTTGCCCTGCGCGGCATAAAGCAGAACCGTCGCCAGAAAGGGTGCCAGCGCGCCGAGGCTGAACAGCAGCCCCAGCCGGATTGCGTCCCACAATCCGGCCACGCCGCGCCGCAGACGCCCCGGCAGGATCAGCATGGCGGCGTAAACCGCGAACATGTCGAAAACTGCGACATATTTGACCATGAAGGCAAAGCCGAGGGCGAGGCCGATGCCGACCGCGCGACCGGCGCGGATCGGCCCTTGCGCCGTCAACGCCCACAGCATGCCGAGGAGCGTGAAACACTCCATGAAGATTTCGGTATTGGCGGCGATGCCGTCATCCGGGATCGTCGTGCCGATCACCAGCAGACCGGCGATGCCGGCAAAAAGCTCCGCCGCCACGGCCGGTTGATCGCGCAAACAATATCGCGCGATGCGCCATGTCAGCAAGGCCATGCCGGCAATCGCCGCCACGCCGGCCAGGCGCATGGACAGGACGCTGTCGCCGAACACGCTCTGAAAGACAGCGAAAATCGCGTAGATGCCGACCGGCTTATTATCCCAGACGGCGGTATAGGGCAGATGCCCGGCCCGCCATTGCTGGGCCATGATGAAATACAGGCTCTCGTCCCAATCCACCACGCTCATGACGAAGCTCGGCGCGCGGGTCAGGACGGTGACCAGAACCAGCCCAGCCGGGATCAGCCAAGGCAGAGGGCGCCATCGCCCTTCAGGTCGCGAAGCAGCAGCGCTCATCCCTTCGTGGCGGCCACGGCGCGCGGCGTGATGTGACGGGACGGCCGGGTCATCGCCTCAATCCGCAGCAGCTCATCCAGCACGCGCTCCTCCAGCAAACCCTCTTCCAGCACAATCTCCCGCACGCCGCGCCCTTCCGCCAGAGCCCGCTTGGCGATGCGCGACGTCACCTCATAGCCCAGCGTCGGCGCCAGTGCCGTCACCAGCCCGATACTGTGGTTGACCAGGTCCAGGCAATGCTCCCGATTGGCGGTAATGCCGGTGATGCAGTTCTGGGTCAGGCTGTCGATGGCCGAGGTCAGCATGCGCAGGCTTGTCATGATGCTATAGGCGATGGTCGGCTCGAAGGCGTTCAGCTGCAACTGCCCGCCCTCGGCGCACATCGTCACCGTCAGGTCATGCCCGATGACGAGATAGGCGACCTGGCTGACGACTTCCGGGATCACCGGATTGACCTTGCCCGGCATGATGGAAGACCCCGCCTGCCGCGCCGGCAGGTTGATTTCGCCGATCCCCGTGCGCGGACCGCTGGAGAGCAGCCGCAGGTCATTGCAGATTTTGGAAAGCTTCACGGCAATCCGCTTCAGCACGCCGGAAAACAGCACGAAGGCGCCCATATCGGACGTGGCTTCAATCAAATTGGGGGCGAGCGACAATGGATGGCCGCTGATCGCCGCCAGTTCCTCCACCACCAAAGGCGCGTAGCGCGGATCGGCATTGATGCCGGTGCCGATGGCCGTCGCCCCCAGATTGACCTCATGAAACAGCGCCGCGACCTCGCCCAGGCGCTGCACGTCTTCTTTGACGGTGACATGGAAGGCGTCGAATTCCTGGCCCAGCGTCATCGGCACCGCGTCCTGCAACTGGGTACGGCCCATCTTCAGGACATCGGCGAATTCCGCGCCCTTCTTCTTCAGGGCCAGCGACAGGTCGCGCAGCGCCCGCTGCAAGGGCTTCACGCCTTCCAAGGTCGCCACGCGCAAAGCGGTGGGATAGGCGTCATTGGTGGACTGCGCCATGTTGACGTCGTCATTGGGGTGCAGCAGGTCGTAACGACCGCGCTTATACCCGGCCAGAACCAGGGCCAGGTTCGCGACAACCTCATTGGCATTCATATTGGTGGATGTGCCGGCGCCACCCTGCACGGCATCGACCACGAACTGGTCATGATAATCACGGCTGGCCAGCAGCGCCTCGCAGGCGCGCTCGATCATGGCGGCCTTCTCGGCCGGAAGATCGCCCAGCATCCTGTTCGTGCGCGCCGCCGCCTGTTTCACCATGGCCAGCGCCCGCACCAGATCCGGGAAATGCCCGACTGCCACGCCGGTTATCGGAAAATTCTCGACCGCGCGCAGGGAATGCACGCCCCAATAGGCGGAGGCCGGCACCGCGGCCTCCCCCAGCAGATCATGCTCGATGCGGGTCTCGATGTCCGACAGGGTCACTTGCCGCGTGGTCGCCAAGTGCAGCGTGTCTGTAGGGGTGGTGTCGTCCTGGGTTTCGAAATCGGCCGTCATGGAACTGGCTCGTTTTTATGATTGCAGCCCAGCGACTCTGCCGCCGTCCGACGGGCCGTTGAAGCCCTTTCCGCCCTCACTCAGGCATGCACGTTCATCGGCACATGAAAGCCGGGCATGAGCAGGTTCAGGATCATCAGGATCAGCAGCACGGTAATCAGCAGGCCGAAGATGCCGCCCAGCAGGCGCAGCGCGCCGACGATGACCAGGATGGCCGCCACCACCAGCACGGCGGATTGCGTCTGGCCGTGAATGCCCGCCTGTTCCAGCAGATGGCGCAAAGCATTCTCGATGAGGATGATCACCGCCATGACGACGCCGACCAGCCGCAGGATCAAGGTAAGCACGAAATCGATGGCGGAATTCATTCAGAACCGTCCTTCCGGGCAAGCCCTATAGCTGGCATCCCGCGTGCGCGTGCCAAGGGTCAGACGGGCTGCGGAGCATCCGCCACGAAGCGCGCCCAACCCTCCGCCCGCAGGTTGCAGGCGGGGCAATGGCCGCAGCCATAGCCCCAAGGGTGCCGCGTACTGCGGTCCCCCAGATAGCAGGTATGGGTGTCCTGGTTGATAAGCCGTACCAGCGCGTCGCCGCCGAGGCCAGACGCCAGCGCCCAGGTGGCGGCCTTGTCGATCCACATGAGCGGCGTATGCAGCACGAAGCGCCGGTCCATGCCGAGGTTCAGGGCCAATTGCAGCGCCTTAACGGTATCGTCCCGGCAATCGGGATAGCCTGAGAAATCGGTCTCGCAGACGCCGGTGACGATATGCTTGATGCCCCGGCGATAGGCGGTGACGGCCGCCATGGTCAGGAACAGCAGGTTGCGCCCGGGCACGAAAGTATTGGGCAGCCCGTCCGCCTGCATGGCGATTTCGGTCTCCTGCGTCAGCGCCGTCTCGCTGAGCTTGCCGACGATGCCGGCATCGATCAGGTGATCGGCCCCCAGCTTCCCCGCCCAGGCGGGAAAATCAGCCCGCAGCGCGTCCAGGAAGGCCGGGCGGACATCCAATTCCACCCGATGGCGCTGGCCGTAATCGAAGCCGATGGTCTCCACCGACCCGAAACGGTCGAGCGCCCAGGCGAGGCAGGTCGCCGAATCCTGCCCGCCCGAAAAGAGAACCAGAGCCTTGTCGTCCGCTGCCGTCACGCCGCACCCTTCTCCCGGATCACATAGGTGTAGAAGCGCATAACCCCATCCTTCGTCTCCCGATAGAGGCCCTGAACCTCGGATTCGAAGCCCGGGAAGAGGTTGGACGCGCGCTCGAAGACCTTCAGATAGTCGATCATCGGCTGGGCGCGGCCGCCGACGCGCTCACCCGGCACCACGGTCGCGATGCCCGGCGGATAGACCAGCCACAGGGTGGCGGCGATGCGCCCGGCGGCCTCGTCCAGCGGCACATAATCGACATTGTTGCGCACCAGTTCCCGCGTCGCCTCATGCGGATGCATGGCCATTTCGGGCAGATGCTCGGCGCGGAACTGCGCCGCCTGCAAGGCGCTGGTGCCGCTCCGACGATAAAAGGCGTGCATTTCGGCGCAGAGGTCGCGCAGACCGACACCGGTATAGCGGGCCGGGCGGCGCGCAACGAAGCCGGGGAAGACGTCTTCCAGCGGCCGGTTCTCGTCATGCAGCTTCTTGAAGGTGACGAGATGGGACAGCAGCGTGCCGGCCTTGCTGCTTTCCACGCCCGGCGTCAGCAGGAACAGCAGGGAGTTGAGGTCGTTCTTTTCCGGCACGATACGGTTTTCGCGCAGATATTCGGCGACGACCGGGGCCGGAATGCCGTGATCGGCATAGCGGTCCTCAGTGCTGTCCGAAAAACCCGGCGTCAGAATGGTCAGCTTATTGGGGTCGGTGATGGCCCAGCCTTTTTCCAGGCTGGGGAAGCCGTGCCAGAATTCATCCGGCACCAATTCCCACTGCGCCGGATCGCTAGCCAGAAGATCGGTCTCGGCATCTTCCCAGCGCATCCCTTCCGAGCTGCGCGCAGCCTCCGACGGCTGCACGAAACGCGGCACGAAGGGCTCGAAGAACCAGCGGCGGGTCGGGTCCGTCTCATGCTCGCCATATTCCCGCGCCGCGAGGCGGATTTTCTTGCGGAGCTCGATGCCGAGACGAACGGTATCGTCCCACAGAACTTCGCCCGAGCGGCCCTTCATCATCTGCGCGCCGACATCCAGCGAGGCGAAGAGCGGATAGAAGGGGCTGGTGGAAGCGTGGAGCAGAAAGAACTCGTTGAAGCGTTGCGAGGTCACCTGACGGCGCTGCCCGGCGAGGTGGCTGTCCTTCACATGGATTTGGCTCGCCTGGCTGAAACTGGCCAGCTGCTTGTGACTGCTTTGGGTGACGATGATGCCGGGGTCATTCGGACCCAGCTTGTCCAGCCCCATGCCGAAGCGGCCACGGAAGAGCGGGTGGAACTTCATGAAGCCGGCCCAGGCTTCGTCGAACAGCACGTAATCGCAAAGATGGCCGATGCGGGCGATGATTTCCTCGGCCGAAACGATGGTGCCGTCATAGGTGCATTGTTCCACCACCGCCGCGCGGAAGGGCCGCTCCCGCAGCCAGGCGTCGGGGTCTTTCACGGCCGGGTTGTCGCGGATCGCTTCGCGCAGGCGCGTCTCATCCAGCGCGGCCAGGCTCATCGGCCCGATCATGCCATGCGGATTGCGCGCGGTTTCGATATAGACGGGCGTGGCACCCGCCAGCAGCAAGGCGCCGTGATGCGCCGCCTTATGGTTATTGCGGTCGAAGAGCACCAGATCGCCCTCGGCCAGAAGAGCGTTGAGCACGATCTTGTTGGAGGCCGAGGTGCCGTTGAGCACGAAATAGGTGCGCTCGGCCCCGAAGATTTTGGCGGCCTCCTGCTCGGCGCGCAGAGCCGGGCCTTCATGGGTCAGCAGGTCACCCAGTTGCAGCACGGAATTGTCGAGATCGTCGCGGAAGACGGCTTCGCCTAAGTGTTCCACGAAGATGCGGCCGATGGGGCTGCGGCGATAGAAGGCGCCGCCATTATGGCCCGGGCAGGTCCACAGCATATTGCCCTGCTCGGCATAGTCCACCAGCGTGCCGAAGAAGGGCGTCTTCAGGCTGTCGGCATATTGCCGCAGGCGGGCGACGAGGTTTTTGGCGATGAAGTCCGGCGTTTCTTCCGCCAGGAAGATAAAGCCGTCGACATTGTCCAGCACCTCCACCGGGATCTGCTCCAGCGTCTGGCGCCGCACCAGGATGATGATCGGCACGTCCAGCCCGCGCTTGCGCACGAGGTCGATCAGCGCCGAGGATTTGCCGCTGACGCCCTTCTTGCCCCAGTCGACCACGATACAGCCGAGCGCCGCGTCGGTGCGGATGACGAGCTCGGCATCCTCCTCCCGCCGGGCGCGCAGGACCGCGTAACCGTCCTGCTCGATCTCCTGCACGATCTGGGTGAGGCGCGCGCCCTCCATATCGCTCTCATTGAACGACGGAACGCAGATGAGGAACTTGAAGCGGCGCGAATATTCCATCCGATTATCCTTCAGACGCGTGGACCGACGAGGCTCGACGGCACTGCCCGCAGGCGCATAGCGCTATCGACCGCGACTGTGTGACAAATTTCTTTCATAAAGAACGATTTTCAATCGGTGTATCGTTTGACGGCCCGATTTTCCCCGTATATTCAGCCTTAGGAAGCGGGAGAACCGGTCAATGACGATTTCACGCCGTAGAATATTGCAGGCATCCGGCGCGCTTCTGCCGGCCTTGGCCCTGGGGACTGAGGCGCAGGCCGGTGACCGCGTGCTGAAGGTCGGCTACCAGAAGGCCTCCGTGGCCCTCTCGTTGCTAAAGGCGCAAGGCCTGCTGGAAAAGCGGCTGAAGCCACTGGGCTATGGCGTGAGCTGGGCCATTTTCACCTCCGGCCCGCCGATCCTGGAAGCCCTGAATGACGGCGCGGTCGACCTGGCCTTTACGGGTGAGCCGCCGCCGATCTTCGCTCAAGCGGCCGGCGTGCCTGTCGTCTATGCCGCCGCGACGCAACCCTCCCCGCGCTCCGTCGCCATTCTGGTGCAGCCGGGCAGTAGCGTGAAGACGGTGGCCGACCTGCGCGGGAAAAAGGTCGCGGTCGCGAAAGGGTCCAGCGCCAATTATCTGGTGGTGGCGGCCATCCGCCATGCCGGCCTCGCCTGGTCCGATATCACGCCGGTCTATCTGCAGCCGTCGGACGGGCGCGTGGCCCTGCAATCAGGCGCGGTGGACGCCTGGGCCGTGTGGGACCCGTTCGAGGCATCGGCCCAGGTGGCGGGTGCCAAGATTCTGACAGACGGCACGGGGCTGATGCCCAACCGCGCCTTCTATCTGTCGAGCCATGACTTCGCGACGCAGAACGCCCCGGCGCTGAAGGCCGCCATCGGTGCCATTCAGGAGATCGAGGCCTGGGAACCGAAGCATGTCGATCAGATCGCGACCGACCTGTCCAAGACCATCGGCGTCTCGCCCGAAATTCTGAAGGTTTGGTTCACGCGGCAGAAATACGGGGTCGAGCCGGTGACTCCGGCGATTGTGGCGGACCAGCAGAAGATCGCGGATACGTTTGCAGCGCTGCACCTGATTCCGAGGAAGATTGATGTGTCACAGGCGGTGCTGGGATAGAGGCAGGCACTGGCTCCGACGACTTCTGAATGTCGGGGCGAGCCAATATATCATGAGGGTCGAAAATACCGATCACAATCAGCGTCGTCGCCGCGACCGCGATAATGACGAGCCGCACGATCGGCAGTCTTGTTCGTGAGCGCGGTGGCGCGGTTGGGCCTCTAACCTCTTTCCCACGCGATATAAATCCGGCTTCTGCATGGGAAGTACCACTCTTCTCCTGCCGCGCCAACGACAGCATCCTCGCCAGCCGGGCGGCGATAGCCTTTGCCGCTTCTGCATTAGCAAGTTCCAGCCCCGATGCTCTGATCTGCGCGGCTAACTGGCTTGTGGCTTCCAGGACAGGCATATTTTGCAAACGGGCCGTTTCGTCCCAAGGGTCAATACCTTGCTGAGCAAGCATTGAGTTGACCGTCAGAACCATGCCGCTCGGCAGCGTTCCTATCTCGGCAAACAAGAAGCCGTTCATCGCTTGGCCCGACCTTATGCCGCGCCTTTGCCGAGATAGATTGCGGCTACTGCGAGAATTATAGCGCACGATCACGATCGCTCCGCCAGAAATGGTTAAATGCAAATATATGAATCAATCACGACCGCGCCGCGCCGCGCGATCCAAGTTTTGCAAGGCCGCCACCGCGTGGAGAAGCGTGCTTTCCGCCGTTTGATGAAGACAGCGCAGCGGCGCGCGCACTGAACCGTCCGCAATGCCGCTTTTCTTGAGAATAGCCTTCAAACCCACAGAAGGATGGACAGCATTCAAAGCGCACGAAGATGATATCAAGACATCGCGAATCGTACGAAACTGTCCGACATCGCTTAAATTCCAGGTAGAAACGAGTTGAGCGCAGGCACGGGGGGCGACATTGCCTATTGGGCTGATCCAGCCCTGGCCGCCCGCCGCGATATGGCAAGCCGCCAGGCGGTCATCCGCTATCAATTGTACAAAAGTTTCCCCCAGTATCGACTGTCGGCGCGAAAAACGAATTGGATCCAGGTGGTTGAGAACCAGACCGTAGATGAGATCAGAGCGGAAAAGGGATTCAATCATGTCTTCCGAAATATGTGGGCGGAGGAGCGCATCGCCATGCTCGACGAAGACAGGCCTATCGATGGCATGGCTCACGCGCCGGATACAGCTTTGCGCTTCCTCCGGTCCAAAGGATGATGAATGTGGCAAACGACAAATAAGCGCGTCTGCACCGCCGCGAATCAAAAGCTGCGCCAAATCATCCGTTTGCCGATGCATAGAAAAATCGAGATAGGCCAAAACCAGACTGCGGCGTCGCGAGGTATCGTTTGCGATCTCGACAAGCCGCAGCAATTCAGATTCACCCAGGCTGAGGCCTTCACCAATGTCTGAACCGATAACAAGATCTGTCCTAGCCTCAAGCTGCTTATCACATAATATTTGAAACGCTTCCTCGTCGATGCGACCGTCACGGAATGGCGTCACGAGTGCAGTGTAAACGCGATTGTAATCCAATAAGACAGACATGAGACGCCATCCAAAAGCAGGGAATACTGTCGTGCAACAGCAGGTGCGGCAAATCCTGCGAGCGCTTTCGACTATCTGCAATCGGCAGGTTCGCAGGCCTGACAAGAAATAGAAAAATCCATATCAATCAATATATTACGGGCTTTTATATCTTTTAAATGCAGAAAACCCTTTTTTACTATGGATTTTTAACGGCAGCCGCTACCAGCCTTGTGAGGGGTCAATACAACACTGACGAGGACACCGCTTGCGATGATTTCGCGATATATTTTTCAGCCTTTTATTCTTCTTATACTGTGATTCATTGCTGAAACTTCCCTCTATTTTAAATGAGTTTTCAGAGATCCGCTGATAGCGCAGCAAGGCTCGTAGCATTTCAGAAAATGTCCAGTAATACGCATGATGAGCGACGCTCTATTCGTATTCGCACCGCTACTATCATGCGTAGTCGTGCCATCTTCTCTTTTCTAAAAAAAATCTGAACATAGAATGACACAAAATACTTTATATTTCGGCATTCCTACCAACAGGCTGCGCGATGTCTCAGACACCGTAACGGCCTACGACGAAAATTTTTGGCATAACGGCCATTCCGTACCGATCATGATATTCGACGATTCATCCATCGCAAATCACGAAAAATATTTTCCTAATCTTGAAGAAATAAAGACTTACAACGAGGTATTTTATATCGGTCCAGCCGAGAAAGAGCAGTTCATCGGTCTGATCTGTCGCAGATTACGCGATCGCAAACTCGAGGCACTTGTCCGTAATCTGTTCAGGCCCAGCTACGGCGGCAACCGCAACTTCAGCCTGATGTACACGATTGGCGACCATTTCGTCAGTTCTGACGATGATATGCGACCCTTTGCCCTCATTGAGGATAGCCCGGAATCCCTGGGTGAAGGGGAGATCAGTCGCGGCAAGCTTATTAATCGCCGTGCAAACGGCCATACGCGGCGAAGTTTCGATATCATTCAGTCCTTCCGCGATATCCTTGGCAAGACCGCTTTTGAAGCACCATCGAATTATGAACGCGGCGAATTGCTGATCGACAGCAGTATGGATCTGGAATCCAATACCTCACTCGGTTTCGTTCGGGAAAATTCACTCGGCCTGCAGGCCGGAAAAGTCCCAAAACATGCCTTGGTTAAAATAGCCCAGACATTCCGAACAGGAACAAATGATATTGACGCCGTCGATTATCTCTCCATTTTTTTAGAGGATGAATCAAGTCTTGATCCAGAAGCGCTGAACGATTCCTACGTGCTGGTAAATTTCCGTCCCTGTGTCACCAATAGAAATTGGCGCATGGATTGCGGTGTCGCTGGTTATGATAATTCTCATGGCTTGCCGCCGTTTTTCCCAATCCGCCTACGTTTTGAGGATTACATTTACCGACTCTGGATTCAACAGCCCAATGTCATCTCGGCGCATGTGGATTCCGCGCAAACGCATATCAAGAGCAACTACATGCGCAGCCCGCTGGCAGCGGAGATTTTTAATGAGTCAATTTGCAGTCTTCTGAAAAACAAAATCCGTATGACGCTAAGTCGTGTCGAAGAACACGGCATCCAATTCGACTATGATGGTTACGTCAGTCTACAGGATAGCGCTGATCTTCTGGATCAAGCCAATCATCTGCTCGATCGTATCGCCAAGGCTGCTCAAGAGACCGAGGCACCAGATCGCGTGATTGCCCTCAAGAGCTTCAGTGAAAATCTGCGCCGCTCTCTCTATGATCTGGAGCCAGACTTCTTTCAGCAAAATGTCAGCCGAATTGTGAGCGAAGAGGTGAGCCTCATCAAATCGGCGCTCGAACTCTGGCCGACATTGCTGGAAATCGCCTATTTTCAACGTAAGGGTAAGGCGCTGCCAATGCGCCGCGTGAAAACCAAAGCAAAGGTGGCGCAGCGAGCCGCCAGCTGAAGCGACCATGCGCAACACGCCGACTGAAGCGCACCGGCTCACCCCCTGCCCACAACCCGCGCCGCCGCGCCCAGAATGTCGAACAGGTCCAGCAGCCGGGCCACGTAATGGTCATGCACGGCGAAGCCCTGGGCAGTGGGGTCAAAGAACTGCCGTTCCAGGGCGTCCACCATCTTCGTCAATCGTTTCTGGTGCAATCCTAATCGCCGCTGCACCGGGTCGGCGATGATGCCGGCGAAGGCGGCCAGTGACGCCGAGGCCAGCATCAGCCCGCCCGTCGTGCCCATCACCAGCCCCGCCGCCGGGGGGGCGATGGGGAAGACCACATACCAGGCGGACGCCGCCCAGGCGCCCAGCGGAAAGCTGGACGCCGCCACATGTTGCGAAATCACCCCGGCCAGCGCGGGGCCCAGCGTCGCCGCCCCCGGCGTCAGCTTCTGCACGGCCAGCGCGCCGGCGCCGAGGTTGAGCAGTCCCGTCGTAATCTCGGCCGCCGCGCCGCGCGTCAGCCCGTATTCGGCCATCGCTTCCCGCAGCCGCGCCGCGAAGGCAGGGTCCGCCCGATGCCGGCCGATCTCAGCCAGCAGGGTCTCAATCGTCCCTTCCAGAACCGGGCTTTCCAGAATGGCATCCGTCAGGGCGTTGCGATTGCTGACCCGATGCTTCTGCGCCATCGGCAGGCCCAGCAGCACGGTCATGATCCGCCACTCAATCTCCTCCGCCACATCGGTGGGCAGCAGAATGGAACGGTCCAGCAGCTTTTCCACCCGCTTGGCGCGCAGCCTGCGGGCAGCCTTCGCCCCCAGTTGCATCGCCACCTGCGGCAACGCCAGCGTCAGGTTCAGCGGCGCGCGGGCGATATCCCAACCCACCGCCGCGCGGTGCAAGGCGAGCGACCCGGTGAAGGAAAAATTCGCATCCACGAAAGGCCCGATCATCGTGCGCCGGGCCGCGAAATAGCGGCGCGCCCCGTCTTCCACGGCGGCGCGGGCGGCTGTCAGGTCCAGCGTCTGATTATCCGTCATGCCGTCAAGTCAAAGAAAAAGGGCGGCTCGCGCCACCCTTTTCATTAGCCCAGCCGATCACAAAATGGACCGGTGATCAGGCCTTGGCGGCCTCATGCGCGGCCATGCCGTCCAGGATCGCCTTTTCGGCGGCCGCGCGGTCACCCCAGCCCACGACCTTCACCCATTTGCCGGGTTCCAGATCCTTGTAGCGGGTGAAGAAATGCTCGATCACCTTGCGGGTGATTTCCGGCAGGGTCGATAGTTCGGTGTGATCCTTGAACTGCGGATGCACCTTGTCATGCGGCACGCAGACGATCTTCTCGTCCTTGCCGGATTCGTCTTCCATGAACAGCACGCCGATGGGCCGCGCGCGGATAACGGCGCCGGGCACAACCTGGGCCGGAACCAGCACCAGCGCGTCCGCCGGGTCACCGTCCTCGGACAGCGTGCCGGGGATGAAGCCGTAGGCGGCCGGATAGGCCATGGGCGTGAACAGGAAACGGTCGACGAAGATGGCGCCGCTCTCCTTGTCGACCTCGTATTTCACGGCCGAACCCTGCGGGATTTCGATCACCACATTGACGTCGCCCGGCGGGGCCTTACCCGTGGGAATCTTGGTCACATCCATGACGGTCTCCGGACTGCTATCAAAGTTAAATCGGGGCGCACCCTCGTCTATTCGCGCGCCACTGCCAAGTCTAAACCCTTACCGATCGGCAAGATCACGCCGAGATGTCTCGGACATGGACAGGACGGCGATCAGGCTGACGACGGCCGCGATGGTGATGTAATGGCCCACCCAGGCCAGGCCGCCATAGGCCACCAGCCGCTGCGCGATATAGGGGGCCAGCGATCCGCCCAGGATTCCGCCCAGGCTATAGGCGGCCGAAGCGCCGGAGTAGCGCAGGTTGGTCGGGAACAATTCCGGCAGCAGCGCGCCCATGGGCGCGAAGGTGAAGCCCATCAGCACCAGTTCGATCACCAGAAACAGCAGCACCAGATCGGGCTGGCCGCTGCCCAGCAGCGGCCCGATGAGAAAGCCCGAGAGGCCGGCGGCAATGGCCGCCACCGCCAGCACCGGGCGGCGGCCGAAGCGGTCTGCCAGCAGGGCGGCAATGGGGGTCGCGATTGCCATGCCCAGAATCGCGATGCACAGCAGGCCGAGGAAGGTCTGGCGCGGGATATGGCCGATCTTGGTGCCGTAACCCAGCGCGAAGACGGTCGAGATATAGAAAAGCGCGTAGCAGACGACCATGGCGAAGGCGCCCTGCAACAGCGGCACCCATTGCCGGGTGATGACGTCACGCACCGGCAAGGCCACGCGCTCGGCACGGTCCAGCGTTTTCTGGAAGGCGATCGTCTCCGGCAGGCGGCCACGGATGTAGAGGCCGATACCGACCAGCACGGCGCTGCCCAGGAAGGGTATGCGCCAGCCCCAGTCCAGAAACTGCTGTTCCGTCAGCACGCTGAACAGGAGGAGGAAAAGTCCGTTCGACAGCAGAAAGCCGATGGATGGCCCTAGCTGCGGAAACATGCCGAACCAGGCGCGGCGTCCGGCGGGCGCATTCTCGGTCGCGAGCAAAGCCGCACCACCCCATTCGCCGCCCAGGCCGATGCCCTGGCCCAGCCGCATGATGCAGAGCAGGATGGGGGCGATAAAGCCGGCGGTCGCATAGCCCGGCAGCAGGCCGATCAGCACCGTCGACAGGCCCATCACCAGCATCGAGGCGACGAGGGTGGATTTGCGGCCGACGCGGTCACCGAAATGGCCGAACAGGAAGGCGCCCACGGGCCGCGCCAGAAAGGCGATGCCGAAGGTCAGGAAGGCCGCCAGCTGTTCCGCCTGCGGCACATGGGCCGGAAAGAACACCGGCCCCAGCACCAGCGCCGCCGCCGTGCCGTAGATATAGAAGTCATAGAATTCGACCGTGGTGCCGATCAGGCTGGCCAGGACAATGCGGCCGGTGCCGGCGGGCGCCATGGCAGGCGCGGCCTGCCCCGTCCGTGTGGACGTGAAAGACATGAAAAGGTTTCTCTCCCCAGATTGACCGAAAGTTTCGCCCAACCCGGGGTTACACGAAAGAGGTTCTATGCGCATGGCAGAGCTTGCCAAGCGGCCCCCCTTCGGGGGATATGCGGTCCTCTGCGCCTGTAGCTCAACGGTTAGAGCGGGCCGCTCATAACGGCTTGGTTGCGGGTTCGATTCCTGCCAGGCGCAGTGAAGCAGCCCTCGCTTGATGGTTGCCCCTAACCCCGACATTGCCTAGAGCAGCAGCCACGTCCCCGCGCGCATTCGGAGCATCGCCATGGCCGCCTACCAGTATGTCTATGTGATGAAGGACGTGACCAAGGCCTATCCGGGCGGTCGCGAGGTCTTCAAGGGCATCACCCTCTCCTTCCTGCCAGGCGTGAAGATCGGCGTGCTGGGCGTGAACGGCGCCGGTAAGTCGACGCTGCTCAAAATCATGGCCGGCATCGAAAAGGAATTCGGTGGCGAGGCCTGGGCGGCGGACGGCGTGCGCATCGGCTATCTGGAGCAGGAGCCGCAGCTCGACCCCACCAAGACCGTGGGCGAGAATGTGGCCGAGGCCTTCGCCGTGGTGAAGGCGGCGCTGACCCGCTTCAACGAAATCTCCGAAAAGTTCATGGAGCCGATGGAGGAGGATGAGATGAACGCTCTCCTCTCCGAACAGGCGGCCTTGCAGGAAAAGATCGACGCCGGCGACGGCTGGGAAATGGACCGCAGGATTGAAATCGCGCTCGACGCGCTGCGCTGCCCGCCGGCCGATTCCGAGGTAACGAAGCTTTCGGGCGGTGAGCGCCGCCGCGTGGCCCTGTGCCGCCTGCTGCTGGAAAAGCCCGACCTGCTGCTGCTCGACGAACCGACCAACCATCTGGACGCCGAAAGCGTCGCTTGGCTGGAACATACGCTGCGGGAATTCGCCGGCACGGTGATGATCATCACCCATGACCGCTACTTCCTGGACAACGTGACCAACTGGATTCTGGAAATCGAGCGCGGCCGCGGCTACCCGTTCGAGGGCAATTACTCCTCCTGGCTGGATCAGAAGCGCAAGCGCCTGGCCCAGGAAGAGAAGGAAGAGAGCGCCCGCCAGCGCGCGCTCGCGGCCGAAGCCGAGTGGATTTCCTCCTCGCCCCGCGCCCGCCAGTCCAAGAGCCAGGCGCGTATCAAGCGCTATGAGGAGATGCAGCAGGCGAGCCAGGAACGCGCCGGCGGCGTCGCCGAAATCGTCATCCCGCCCGGCCCCCGCCTGGGCGGCGTGGTGATCGAGGCGACCGACCTCAAAAAGGGTTTCGGCGACCGCATGCTGGTCGACGGGCTGAACTTCAAACTGCCGCCGGGCGGCATCGTCGGCGTCATCGGGCCGAACGGCGCCGGCAAGTCCACCCTGTTTCGCATGATCCTGGGTCAGGAACAGCCGGACGAGGGCAGCTTGCGCATCGGCGAGACCGTGAAGCTCGGCTATGTCGACCAGTCGCGCGACAGCCTGGACCCGAATAAGAACGTCTGGGAGGAAATCTCAGGCGGCACCGACGTTATCCATCTCGGCAAGCGCACCATCGCGAGCCGCGCCTATGTCGGCGCCTTCAACTTCAAGGGCTCGGACCAGCAGAAGAAGGTCGGCATCCTCTCGGGCGGTGAGCGCAACCGCGTGCATCTGGCCAAGATGCTACAGAGCGAAGCCAACGTCATTCTGCTCGATGAGCCGACCAACGATTTGGACGTCGATACGCTGCGCGCCCTGGAAGAGGCCTTGGCCGAATATCCCGGCTGCGCCGTTATCATCAGCCATGATCGCTGGTTCCTCGATCGCCTGGCCACCCATATCCTGGCCTTCGAAGGCGACAGCCATGTCGAGTGGTTCGAGGGTAACTTCCAGGACTACGAAGAGGACAAGCGACGTCGACTGGGCGCCCAGGCGACCGAGCCGCATCGCATCAAGTATCGTCCCCTCGCCCGCTGAGGCGGCAGGCGGCCAGCGCGAGATAATCGCCTTGGCCAGCCCTTCCGCTGGAAGGCCTGCATCGTGACTGATCCCTGGACCATCCCGCCCGCGACGGACGGCTGGAATCCCGCATGGGTTCTGCGTACCGGGCGGCTGATCATGCGGCCCGTCTCCGGCCGTGACGCGGCCGAAATCGCGGCGCTCAAGGCCGATCCGCGCGAATACGCCATGATGCTGGGCGGGGTCCGCAGCCCCGAACAAGCGACGGAGGAACTGGCCGCCGATGTCCGCGCCTGGGGCGCCTACGGCATCGGCATGTGGTCGGCGCGCGACCGCCTGACGGACGAATTCCACGGCATCGCCGGCATCATGCGGCGGCCGGACGGGCGCGGCATGGCGCTGCGCTTCGCCTTCGAGACGGAGGCGCGGGGTCGTGGCTATGCGCGGGAAGCCGCCGTCGCCGCCCTTCATTTCGCGCATGAGCGCGCCGGCATTTCCCGCGTCATCGCCGTCGCCCGCGAAACGAATGCCGCGTCTTCCATGCTGCTAACGAGTATCGGCATGCATGAGGCCCCCGAACTGGCCTTCACGCGCGATGATTACCGGATGCTGGTCTTCGTCAGCGAACCCAGCCTCTATACCGTTGAAAACTGGCACTGGGACCGCAGCAGCCAAGACTGAGAAACGCGCGCCGAGGGTTGAACGCAGGCGGCTTGCCCCGGTTTTGTGGCCTCTGCCCCTCTATCATAACAGAGTTTCGCGACTTGACCGGCGAAGGGGCGGACGTCCATATCGGCTTTGATCCGGACATGAACCGCTTACCTCACATCCGCTCTGCGGGTGATTCTAGGTGTTTCGACAATGACCCTTCCTCTGATGCCTAAAGCCACCGCCGTCTGGCTGATCGACAAGACCGCCCTGACCTTCGAGCAGGTCGCGGAATTCTGCGGCATGCATCCGCTGGAAGTGCAGGCCATTGCCGATGGCGAAGTGGCCCAGGGCATCATGGGCTATGATCCGGTCGCCAATAGCCAGGTGACGGCTGAGGATATCGCCCGTTGCGAGCGCGATTCGAATGCCCGCCTGCGCATCCTGGCCTCGGCCGTACCGGCCACGAAAAAGACCCGTGGCGGCCGCTATACGCCGGTCGCAAAGCGCAATGACCGCCCGGACGCCATCGCCTTCCTGCTGCGCAACTATCCGCAGCTGTCGGAACTGCAACTGTCGAAGCTGCTCGGCACGACCAAGGAAACGATCCAGAAGGTGCGCGAGCGCAGCCATTGGAACAGCGCCAATATCAAGCCGCGCGACCCCGTCATCCTCGGCCTCTGCAAGCAGAGCGACCTGAACGAGGCCATCGCCCAGGCGAATGACCGGCTGCTGAAGGAAGGCCGCCAGGTGCCGCCGCCGCCGCCGCCGATGACCGAAAACGACGCGGCCTGATCAGCGCTTCCGCGTTCAGGACAAAAAAAGGGTAGGCGATGCGCCTACCCTTTTTTCATTCTGGTCTCTCATTCTGGGGGATTGTGCCGATCCCGGAGCTAATGGCCGCTACTGGCTGAAAGCCGGGCCATTTCTTCCTTTAATCGAAGTTTTTCGCGTTTGAGAGTGCCGATGGTCTCAGTATCCCGGGCCGGTCTGCGGTCCTCGGATGCCAAACGCGCTTCCAGGCTGGCATGGCGATCTTTAAGGCTATCAATACGGGCCTGTAGAGACATGGGATCTCCCTTCTAACAAGCACTTAGGGTCATAAGCCCGCCCATCCAGGACGGAACCGGGCGGACCTCCAAACGCTACTGCCATCGGCTTGTCATATTCCAGCGGAAACGCACACAATATCGCGATTGCCTTGCCGCAACCGCGAAGGGTATGAGCGACCAGGACCTCATGCTAAACAGGCACCATGCTCTCTGATCGTGACACCGTGCTACGCCGCCTGCATGAGCTTCGGAGCGAGCACCGCGACCTCGATACCGTCATCGTCCGGATGATCGATATCGGGGCGGTGGACCTGCTCAATGTCCAGCGCCTCAAGAAGCGCAAGCTTTCTCTGAAGGATGAGATCGCCCGGCTGGAAAGCCGCCTCATCCCCGACAATATCGCCTAGTGTTCTGATACAGAACGCTTCTTTTTGCTCGCACGGATCAAGATGACGTCTCAGCCCTCTGCCCATCCCTCTCATGACGCTGAGAAACAGCCGCCTTTGGTCGGCGTCATCATGGGCAGCCAGTCCGACTGGGCAACCATGCGCCACACGACGGAAACCCTGGCCGCCCTGCATATTCCGTATGAAACGCGGATCGTCTCGGCCCATCGCACGCCGGACCGGCTCGCCGAATATGCCAAGGCGGCGCGTGGGCGTGGGCTGAAGGTCGTCATCGCCGGTGCCGGCGGCGCGGCCCATCTGCCCGGCATGTGCGCTGCCTGGACCATCCTGCCCGTCCTCGGCGTGCCGGTCGAAAGCCATGCGCTGAAGGGCATGGATAGTCTTCTCTCCATCGTGCAGATGCCGGGCGGCGTGCCGGTCAGCACTTTCGCCATCGGCCGGGCCGGCGCCATCAATGCCGCCCTGACCGCCGCCGCCATTCTGTCCCTGTCCAATCCGCATCTGGCGGAAGCGCTGGAAGCCTGGCGGGCGGCGCAGACGGCGGCCGTCGGCCATGAACCGGTCGAGGAGCCGGCGGCGTGAGCCTTCTGGCGAAAAGTCTGGCGCCCGGAAGCACCATCGGCATCGTCGGCGGCGGCCAGCTTGGCCGCATGTCGGCCATGGCCGCAGCCCGGCTCGGCTATCGCGCGCATATCCTGACCCAGGAAGCGGACGGCCCGGCGGCTCAGGTCGCGGCCGGCATCACGCCCGGCGGCTATGACGATCCGGCTACCCTTCGCGCCTTCGCCGCCGCCGTCGATGTCGTGACCTTCGAATTCGAGAATGTCAGCGCCGAGGGCCTTTCGCTCCTCGCCGACCTCAAGCCGGTGCACCCCTCGCCCAAAATCCTCGGCATCAGCCAGGACCGGGTGCTGGAAAAATCCTTCCTCAACGGCGCCGGTGTCGCCACCGCGCCCTGGGCGGAAGTGACCGATGAGGCCAGCCTGAGGGCGGCTATCGAGACGATCGGCCTGCCCGCCATCCTGAAGACCAGCCGGCTTGGCTATGACGGGCGCGGCCAGGCGCGGGTGGCCACACCCGAGGAGGCGCTGGCCGCCTTCCATCGCCTGGAACCGAAGCCTTTGGTGCTGGAAGGCCTGGTAAATTTCGCCTGCGAGGTCAGCGTTGTCGTCGCGCGCGGCGCGGACGGCCAGATGGCGAGTTTCGACACGGTCGAGAACCACCACAAGAACGGCATTCTGGACCTGACCTTCGCCCCGGCCCGGATTACCGAAGAGGCTGCGGCCAGCGCCCAGGCGCTCGGCCGTCAGGTCGCGGAAGCGTTGGACCTCGTCGGGCTTCTGGCCGTCGAAATGTTTGTCGATGCCGATGGCAGTCTGCGGGTGAATGAAATCGCGCCGCGCCCGCATAATTCCGGCCATTGGACCATGGATGCCTGCCCGGCCAGCCAGTTCGAAATGCATATCCGCGCCGTTGCCGGCTTGCCGCTGCCGGCCGCTGGTCGGCATTCCGACGCCATGATGAAGAACCTCATCGGGCCGGATGACATGGCGCTGTGGCCTGAAATCGTCGCGGCCGAAGGCCTGATCCCGCATCACTACGGCAAGGCGGAAGCACGGGCAGGCCGCAAGATGGGCCATGTGAACCGGCTTTTCCCCAAAGGCAGCCTGCCCGGCCCCTTCGGCATCAATGCCGCCCTGGGACCGCTGGCCGAACCAACCGCTCAGCAGGACTGAGCGGCTGAGGGTTGCCGGCCATGGGGCCTGCACCCTAGATAGGCGCCCTTATCCATCGCGGCCCTTAAACCGGAAGATTTGCCATGCCCGCCATCACCCTGCCTGACGGCTCCGTGCGACATTTCGCAGGCCCCGTCACCGGCACTACGGTGGCGGCGGATATCGGACCGGGTCTGGCCCGCGCGGCGCTGGCCATGCGCGTCGACGGCAAGATTCTCGACCTCGCCCGCGAAATCGATTCCGATGTGAGCCTCGCCTTCATCACCCGCAAAGACCCGGAAGCGCTGGAGATGATCCGCCACGATACGGCGCATGTCCTGGCCGAGGCCGTGCAGGCGCTGTACCCCGGCACGCAGGTGACCATCGGCCCGTCCATCGAAAACGGCTTCTATTACGATTTCGCCCGCAACGAGCCCTTCACGCTGGAAGATCTGCCCAAGATCGAAGCGAAGATGCGCGAGATCATTGCGGCCAACGCGCCCTTCACGCGCGAAGTCTGGGACCGCGACGAGGCCATCGCCTTCTTCCGGGAGAAGGGCGAACGCTACAAGGCCGAGCTGATCCAGGACCTGCCGCCGACCGAGACCATCACCCTCTACAAGCAGGGTGACTGGATCGACCTGTGCCGTGGCCCGCATATGCGCGGCACCGGCGATGTCGGCACCGCCTTCAAGCTGCAGAAGGTCGCCGGGGCCTATTGGCGCGGCGATCATCGCAACGCCATGCTCAGCCGCATCTACGGCACCGCCTGGCGCGACCAGAAAGAGCTCGACGCCTATCTGAAGATGCTGGAAGAGGCCGAGCGCCGCGACCATCGCCGCATCGGCAAAGCCATGGACCTTTTCCACATGCAATCCGAAGCCCAAGGATCGGTGTTCTGGCATTCCAAAGGCTGGCGCCTGTACCGGACGCTGGAAGCCTATATGCGCCGCCGCCTGGATGCCAACGGCTATGCCGAGGTGAAGACGCCGCAGCTGGTTGACCGCACCCTGTGGGAACATTCCGGCCACTGGGAAAAGTATCGCCAGAACATGTTCGTGGCGACGGTCGACGAAGAGCCTGACGTCACGCTGGCGCTGAAGCCGATGAACTGCCCCTGCCATGTGCAGATTTTCAACCAGGGCCTGCGCTCCTACCGCGAGCTGCCGATGCGCATGGCCGAATTCGGCGCTTGCCACCGCTACGAGCCTTCGGGCGCGCTGCATGGCATCATGCGCGTGCGCGCCTTCACGCAGGACGACGCGCATATCTTCTGCACGGAAGACCAGATCGGCTCCGAAACGGTGCGGTTCGTCACCCTGCTTTCGGCGATCTATCGCGACCTCGGCTTCGAGGAATTCCGCGTGAAGTTCTCCGACCGTCCGGATGCCCGCGCCGGAACCGATGAGCAGTGGGATCGCGCCGAAAAGGCCCTGCACGAAGCCTGCCGCGAAGCCGGCATCGCCTATGAGGACAATCCCGGCGAAGGCGCCTTCTATGGTCCGAAGCTGGAATTCGTGCTGCGCGACGCCATCGGCCGCGACTGGCAGTGCGGCACTTTGCAGGTCGATTATATCCTGCCGGAGCGTCTGGACGCCGAATTCATCGGCGAGGACGGGGCCAAGCATCGCCCGGTCATGCTGCATCGCGCGATCCTGGGCAGTTTCGAGCGCTTCCTTGGCATCCTGATCGAGCAATATGCCGGCCGCTTCCCGCTCTGGCTGGCGCCGGTGCAGGTGGTGGTCGCCCCAATCGTGTCGGACGCCAATGACTATGCCGAGGAAGTCGCGGCCCTGTTGCGGGCGCGCGGCCTTTCCGTGCAGACCGACCTGCGCAATGAGAAGATCAACGCCAAGGTGCGCGAACACTCGCTTGCGCATGTGCCGGTGATTGCGGTGGTCGGCCGCCGCGAGGCGGAGCTGGAACAGGTCAGCCTGCGCCGCCTGGGCGACGACAAGCAGACGGTGATGGGACTGATGGAAGCCGTCGATCTGCTCGGCGCCGAGGCATTGCCGCCCGACCTGCGCCCGGCCGAGCCTACGGCCGCATAACCGCCGCCTCGATCCGGACAAAGCTGGCTTGATCCCGGCGCCTCTTGCGAAGAGGCGCCGCCATCATTGATATATGCTGCGTCTGGGTGGATGTGATTGCATCCCGCCGTGCGGAGCGCTATCCGTTCCACCCCATCAACATTGCCTACCAAGTCCTACACATCGACAGGAGAGCTCCATCCCTAGGCCACCCCAAGCGCCCCAACCGCCGCGTAACGACGGTCCGCGTGTGAATGAAGAAATCCGCTCGCCGCAGGTCCGCCTTATCGACCAGGACGGCGAGATGATCGGCGTGATGAGCGCCCGCGACGCGATGCAGCGTGCGTTTCAGGTGGGTCTCGACCTGCTGGAAATCAGCCCGAATGCTGAACCGCCGGTCGTGAAGATCCTGGATTTCGGCAAGTTCAAATACGAACAACAAAAAAAGAAGAACGAAGCCAAGAAGCGCCAGAAGGTCGTCGAGATTAAAGAGGTCAAGGTTCGGCCGAATATCGACGAGAACGACTACCAGGTGAAGCTTCGCGCCATGAAGTCCTTCATCGGCGAGGGCGACAAGGTGAAGGTCACCCTGCGCTTCCGTGGTCGTGAAATGGCGCATCAGGACATCGGCGTGAAGGTGCTGGAACGTATCCGTGGCGACATGGACGATCAAAGCAAGGTCGAGCAGATGCCCAAGATGGAAAACCGTCAGATGGTCATGGTGCTGACTCCGCGCTGAGCGCGGATCGCATCGTCAGGCCTTCCAGAGCCGGTTTGGTCTTGACCGCTGGCCCTGATCTTGAATGGCCCCGATCTTGTATATATCGACCCCGATTATCCGATCGGGGTCGATTATGCCTGGAATGTCCTTTGATATCGCCCATCTGCGTGCCGCTTATCTGAGCGGCAGCCTGACGCCCGTGCAGGTCATCGCCGAGGCGCTGCGGCGTATCGCCGCCATCGACGATCCCGCCATCTGGATTTCCCGCGCCACGGATGACGTGCTGATGGTCGAGGCTGAGGCACTCACCGCGCGCCTGGGCGACATTGCCGCTCTGCCGCTTTACGGCATTCCCTTCGCCGTCAAAGACAATATCGATGTCGCGGGCCTGCCCACGACCGCCGCCTGCCCGGCCTTCGAATATCATCCTCCGACCTCGGCGGCGGTGGTGGACAAGCTGGTGGCTGCCGGCGCCATTGTTATCGGCAAGACCAATCTGGACCAGTTCGCAACTGGGCTGGTCGGCGTCCGCTCCCCCTATGGCATTCCCCGCAATACGTTTGACCCGGCGATGGTGCCGGGCGGATCAAGCTCCGGCTCGGCCGTCTCAGTCGCGGCCGGGCTGGTGAGCTTCGCGCTCGGCACAGATACGGCCGGGTCCGGCCGGGTGCCGGCCGCCTTCAATAATCTCGTTGGCTTGAAACCGACGCGCGGCCTGATCAGCAATACCGGCATGGTGCCGGCCTGCCGCTCCATCGACTGCGTCTCCATCTTCGCGCTGACGGTGCCGGATGCGTTATCCGTCCTCGACGTGGCGGGTGGGTTCGACGCGGCTGACGCCTATTCCGTCGCTGCTCCGGCCGGGTTCAAGGCCGCGCTGCGCGCCGCGCCGGCGGCCTTCACCTTCGCCGTGCCGCATCAGGCGGAGCTGAAGTTTTTTGGCGACGAAGACGCGCGGACGCTATTCGCCGAAGCCGTCGCCCGCGCGGAAGCCTTGGGCGGCACCAAGATCGAAATCGATTTCTTGCCCTGGGTGGAGACCGCGAATCTGCTTTACGGGCCCTGGACCGCCGAGCGCACGGCCGCCGTCGGCCCGCTTCTGGCGGTCGAACCCAATGTGCTGCACCCGGTCACGCGCAAGATCGTGGAAGTCGGGCTGGCTCCCACGGCGGTCGAGATCTTCCAGGCGCAATACCGGCTGCAAGAGCTACGGCAGACGATTGCCCCCGTGTGGCAGTCGGCCGATTTTCTGCTCGTGCCGACCACGGGTAGCGCCTTCAGCCTGGCGGATCTGGAGGCCGAGCCGGTCGCCCGCAATACCGACCTCGGCTACTACACCAACTTCACCAATCTGTTGGACCTTGCCGCCATCGCCGTGCCGAGCGGCTTCAAGCCGAATGGCTTTCCGGCTGGCGTGACGCTGATCGGCCCAGCCTGGCATGACGCGAAACTGGCTGCCGTCGCATACAGCATGCACAAGGCCACGGGCGCCCCGTTGGGTGCCACCGGCCTGCCGCAACCTGATGCCGCCGTCGTGCCGGCCGTGAGCAGCCAGCCGGAGATCGAAATCGCGGTCTTCGGTGCTCATCTGACCGGCCAGCCGCTGAACCCGCAGCTGCGCGGTCTCGGCGGCCGCTTTCAGCGCGCCTGCCACACCGCCGCATGCTACAAAATGGTCGCCATTCCAGGCCGCATTCTTCGCCCCGGCCTGATCGATATCGGCGACGGCGGCGCGGTGATCGAGGGCGAAATCTGGTCTCTGCCGAGCGCCGCCCTCGGCGCCTTCCTGGCGACCATCACATCCCCGCTCGGCCTTGGCACCGTCAGACTGGCGGAAGGGCAATCCTCGCTCGGCTTCATCTGCGAAGGCGGCGTTTCGACGGCGGCCGCGCCAGATGTCAGCGGATTCGGCTATTGGCCCCGCTATCTGCGGTCGCTTGCCCAGTAGCAGGCCCTGCAACGGCTGATTGACAGCCCTGTTAGTACCAGGTCTCGGCAAGATGAGGGAAAGCTTGACCGGAACGAGGCGGCACGCCATTTACGGCAGTACCGACGACAATAAGAGGAATATTACCGATCTATGTCAAAAGAGGACATGATCGAGTTCAGCGGTATGGTTGCGGAGCTTCTGCCCAACGCCATGTTTCGCGTGAAACTCGACAATGACCACGTCATCCTGGCCCATACCAGCGGCAAGATGCGCAAGAACCGCATCCGCGTGCTCGCCGGCGATCGCGTCAATGTTGAAATGACGCCCTACGACCTCACCAAGGGTCGCATCACCTTCCGGTTCAAATAATAAGAACCCAGCCTGATCGCGGCCTGGTTCTGGCCTCTGCCAGTCCCCGCCGCCTTGAGCTTCTCGCCCAGCTTGGTCTGACGCCCGATCGTATTCTCGCCCCCGATGTCGATGAGACACCGGTTCGGGGTGAGTTGCCGCGCGTCTATGCCAGGCGCGTCGCCAGGGCCAAGGCTTTGGCCGTCGCCCAGTTGCTCCCTGACGCTCGCATTCTGGCTGCCGATACCGTGGTCGCCGCCGGGCGGCGCATTCTGCCCAAAGCAGAAACGGAAGAGCAGGCGCGGCATTGCCTGACCTTCCTATCAGGCCGCCGGCATCGCGTGCTGACGGCGGTTGCCGTCTGCGACGGCGGAGCGATACGGGAGAAGCTGGTCGAAACCGTGGTGATCTTCGCCCGCCTCTCCCAATCCGAGATCGACGCCTATATCGCGACCGGCGAATGGCAGGGCAAAGCTGGCGGCTATGCCATTCAAGGCCAGGCCGCAGCCTTCATCCGTTATATCGCGGGCAGCTATTCCGGCGTCGTCGGCCTGCCGCTGCATGAGACGGCGCAGTTGCTGGGGCTTTGACGCCCCTCACCGCTTCGGCACAAAAAAGGCGGCCCCGTGAGGGACCGCCTTTTGTCGTCTCCGGCGAAAGCCGGTCTTAGTAGCGATAAAGATCGTGCTTGAAGGGGCCGCTGACGGAACCGGCGCCGATGTAATCGGCCTGCTTCTGGCTCAGTTTGGTCAGCACGGCACCGACTTTGGCGAGATGCAACGCTGCGACCTTCTCATCCAGCACCTTCGGCAGGGTATAGACCTTCTTCTCATAGGCGCCGGGCTTCGCCTGCCACAGTTCCAGCTGCGCCAGAACCTGGTTGGTGAAGGAGGCGGACATCACGAAGCTCGGGTGACCCGTGGCATTGCCGAGGTTCACGAGGCGGCCTTCGCTAAGCACGATCAGGCGCTTGCCGTCCGGGAAGATGACCTCGTCGACCTGCGGCTTCACATTGTCCCACTGCAGGTTGCGCAGCGCGTCGATCTGAATTTCCGAGTCGAAATGGCCGATATTGCAGACAATGGCGCGGTGCTTCATGGCGCGCATATGCTCGATGGTGATGACATCGACATTGCCGGTCGCGGTCACGAAGATATCGCCGCGCGGGGCGGCGTCTTCCATGGTCACGACCTCATAGCCTTCCATCGCCGCCTGCAAGGCGCAGATCGGGTCGGCTTCGGTCACCAGCACGCGGCAGCCGCCGTTGCGGAGAGACGCGGCCGAACCCTTGCCGACATCGCCGAAGCCGGCGACGACGGCGACCTTGCCGGCCATCATGACGTCGGTGCCACGGCGGATGGCGTCCACCAGGCTTTCACGGCAGCCATAGAGATTGTCGAATTTCGACTTGGTGACGCTGTCGTTGACGTTGATGGCGGGCACCAGCAGCTTGCCGGCCTTGGCCATTTCCCACAGGCGATGCACGCCCGTCGTCGTTTCCTCGGAAATGCCACGCACATCGGCCAGCATTTCAGGATATTTGTCGTGCATCAGTACCGTGAGATCGCCGCCATCATCCAGGATCATGTTCGGGGTCCAGCCGTCCGGACCGCGCACCGTCTGCTCGATGCACCACCAGAACTCTTCCTCGTTCATGCCTTTCCAGGCGAAGACCGGGATGCCTGCGGCGGCGACGCCGGCGGCGGCATGGTCCTGGGTCGAGAAGATATTGCAGGAAGACCAGCGCACGGTCGCGCCCAGCGCCACCAGCGTCTCGATCAGCACAGCGGTCTGAATGGTCATATGCAGGCAGCCGGCAATGCGGGCGCCGGCCAGCGGCTTGCTGGCACCATATTCCGCGCGAAGGGCCATCAGGCCGGGCATTTCGTCCTCGGCCATCGAGATTTCTTTCCGGCCCCAATCGGCCAGGCTGAAATCACGGACCTTGTAATCTCCGGCTGGGGAGGTGATGGCAGTATCGGGCATGGGTGTTCGTTCCGTTCGATATCTAAAGGCGGAATAGCCGAGCGCCCGCCTGAGGGAAAGTTTTTCCGAGCAGGGCCGACAGGCGCAGGCGTCACATCCCATGCCTGATCGCGCCCGTATGAAGCGAAGCGCCCCGAAACACGATGCCGGGAGCGCCGAGGAGACCGCTGGACTATGATACGATCGCTACTGACAGCCCGCCGTTTCGCGCCTCTGTTCTGGTGCCAGTTCTTCGCCGCCTTCAACGACAATTTTCTGAAGAACGCGCTTCTGTTCCTCATCCTGTGGGGTGCCATCGGTGCCGGCAACCATGGCGGGGAACCGCCGCATGCGGCCAATGCGCTGATCACGCTGGCCGGCGCCATTTTCATCCTGCCGTTCTTCCTGCTCTCGGCCATCGGCGGCGAAATGGCGGATCGTTACGACAAGGCGCGCCTGTGCCAGCGAATCAAACTGGTTGAAATTGCAGTCGCTGTTCTCGCGGTTGTGGGCTTTCTGCTGCAGAGCATCCCGATCCTGTTCGTCGCGCTCTTTGCCTTCGGCACGCTCAGCGCCCTGTTCGGTCCCGTGAAATACGGCATCCTGCCCGACCAGTTGCAGGCGGAAGCGCTGCCGACGGCGAATGCACTGGTGGAGGGTGCCACCTTCCTGGCCATCATCGGCGGCACGGCGGCCGGCGGTTTTGTCTCCACCCTGCCGCATGGGCGGCTGGTCCTGGCCGGCACCGTTCTGGTCTTCGCGCTGGCGAGCTGGGCCTGTGCCAGGCTCATTCCCCAAACCGGCGAAGCTGCACCCGATCTGAGGATCGAACGCAATATCTTCGCCTCCACCTTCTCCCTTGTCGCCCATCTGCGCGACGAGCGGCGCATCTGGTGGGTGGCGCTGGCCAATGCCTGGTTCTGGCTGGTGGGCGCCATTGCCCTCGGCCTGCTGCCCGGGCTGATCAAACTGTCGCTCGGCGCCGACCGGCAGACGGCAACGCTTGCCTTGCTGCTGTTCTGTGTCGGCATCGCCGTGGGGTCGCTTCTGGCCGCGCGACTGACGGGTGGGCGCGCGAAACTGATGCCCTCCGTCATTGGCACGGCCCTGGTCGGCGTCTTCCTGCTCGACCTGGCGCGCGTGACCCTGGGTGTTAAAGACCACCCGAACCTGACCGCCCATGTCTTCACCGATCTGGTTCTTATCTCGATCTCGGGCGGCTTGCTGGCCGTGCCGACCTTCGCCGCGTTGCAGGCCTGGGCGAAGCCCGACCATCGGGCGCGCATCGTGGCCGGGGCGAATGTCATCGGCGCCGGCGCCATGGCGATCGGTGCTATCCTGACGGCGGCGCTGCTGGGGACGGGGCTTGCCGTGCCGGTGATCTTCGGCCTGCTCGGCATCGCCTGTCTGTTGGTCGCCGTCTGGATGCTGGCTACGCTACCTTCAACCCTCACTCAGCCGAAAGAAGCTGCGATGGACATGACCGTATTCGAGGCGACGGCCCGAGCCGCGCGCATCCATGGCAAAAACCGTGTTGCGGCCGAGGATGCGACCTCCGGCACCATTACCTACAAGCGCCTGCTGCTGGGCGCGGCCATTCTGGGCCGCAAGCTCAGCCCCCTATCCGCCCCCGGTGAAGCGGTGGGCGTGCTGATGCCCAATGCCAATGCAACCATGGCCCTGGTGCTGGGCCTGATCTCCTCGGGCCGCGTGCCCACCATGCTCAACTTCACGGCGGGCGCGGCGAATCTGCTGCATGCCTGCAAGGCTGCGAAAGTGCGCAGCATTGTTACCTCCCGCGCCTTCATCCAGAAGGGCGAGCTTGAAAAGCTCATCCAAGGGCTGGAAGCCTCGCCGGACGGCGAGCAGCTGCGCATCGTCTATCTGGAAGACGTCCGTAAGCAGATCGGTACCGTCGACAAGCTGCGCGGCCTTCTGCAAGGCAACCGGCCCATGGCGAAGCGGCGCGCGGACGATACCGCCGCCATCGTCTTCACTTCGGGCTCGGAAGGCGTGCCGAAAGGCGTCGCCATCAGTCACCGCAATATGCTGGCCAATATCGCGCAGGTCGCGACCGTCATCGAATTCAATAGTTCGGACAAGATCTTTAACGTCCTGCCGATGTTCCATTCCTTCGGCCTGACCGCCGGGGTCGTGCTGCCACTCTATTACGGCGTGCAGGTGTTCCAGTATCCCTCGCCGCTGCATTACAAGACCATCCCAGACCTGATCCGCAAAACCGGCGCGACGGCGCTGATCGGCACCGATACCTTCCTTGCTGGCTATGCGCGTCAGGCGAAACCGGACGATTTCCGCACGTTGCGCTACGTCGTGGCCGGGGCTGAGCCGGTGAAGGCCGCGACGCGCGCGCTGTATCAGGACAAATTCGGCATCCAGCTGCTGGAAGGCTATGGCGTGACCGAGACTGGGCCGGTACTGGCGCTGAATACGCCGACCTTCAGCCGCATCGGCACTGTCGGGCAGATGCTGCCGGATATCGAGATGCGGCTTGATCCGGTGCCGGGCATTGCCGAGGGCGGCAGGCTGGTGGTGCGCGGACCCAATATCATGCTCGGCTATCTGCGGGTCGATGCGCCAGGCGTGATCGAGCCGCTGCCGGAAGGCTGGCACGATACCGGCGATATCGTAACGATCGATGCCGACGGCTATATCACCATCAAGGGCCGCGCGAAGCGTTTCGCCAAGCTGGGTGGCGAGATGATCTCGCTACAAGTCGTCGATATGCTGGCGGCTGAGCTTTGGCCGGAGGCGGTATCGGTCGCGGCTGCCATCCCCGACGCCCGCAAGGGCGAGAGAATTATTCTGTTCACGGAACAGGTCGATGCCGACCGCGCGAGCTTTCTGACCTTCGCCCGCGCCCAAGGTGCGACGGAGCTGACGGTGCCGGCGGAAATCCGTGTGATTGCCGCCGTGCCCGTGCTGGGCTCAGGCAAGGTCGATTTCGCCGGGGTTCAGCGCCTGGCGCTGAGCACCGTCGCCAGCGGCCAGGCTGCCTGAGAGAACAATCCTCGTCCTCGGGCTTGACTCTGAGACCCAGCTTGTAGCGCTGAAATGGGTAGACCCGCGGCATGAAGCCGCGGGCGACCCTCTGAAATCTAAAGCGCCTCGATCGCCGCCGCGATGGAGAGAACGTCGCCGTCCTCTCCACGCGGACCGATGACTTGCAACCCAACCGGTAGGCCATTCGGCAGAATCTCGGAGCGGATGATGGCCGCCGGCGCCTGGGCAAGATTGACCGGGTAGCTGAAGCCCGCCCATTCCGTCCAACGGCCGAGGCCGGAGCCCAGCGGCACTTCCTCCCCCGCCGTGAAGGGCAGAACCGAACAGGCCGGGGAAATGATGGCGTCGAAACCGTCCAGCAGCATGTCGAAAGCCGCACCGAAAGCAGCCCGGCGGCCATGCGCCTTGATGAGATCGACGGCGCTGTATTCAGCGCCCTGAGCCGCGATCTGCCGCAGGCCGGGATCGACATTGGCGAGATCGGCTTCCGACAGCGCGGACAGGCGCGCTGCCGCGCCCGCGAACCAGTGGCGGTGAAACAGATCGAGCAGGTTCTCGTCCACCGGCAGGTCGACAGGGACAAGTTCCACCCCGGCTGCTGCCAGCCGCGCCAGAGCGCGCTCGAAAGCCGCCGCGATCTCAGGATCGACATAGCCGGAGGGCGGCGTGCGCCAGACACCGAAGATCATGCCCTTGAGGTCGGTCGGCGGGGCGGCATCGGCTGGGGAGAAGGACAGCGGGTTCTGGAACCAGTCGCGCAGATCGCGCCCGGACATGACCTGTAGCATCAGCTGCGCGTCGGCCACGGTACGCGTCATCGGACCGATATGGGCGACTGTGCCGAAAGCACTGGCCGGATAGGCCGGCACGCGGCTGAAGGTGGGCTTATGGCCGACGATGCCGGTGAAGGCCGCCGGCACGCGAATGGAACCCCCGCCATCGGTGCCCAGATGCAGCGCGCCCGCGCCGGTTGCGGCTGCAACGGCGGCCCCGCCGGAGGAGCCGCCCGGCGTGAGATCGGGATTCCAGGGATTGCGGGTAATGCCGGTCAGCGGACCGTCGGTCAGCGCTTTCCAGCCGAATTCGGGAGTCGTGGTCAGACCGAGAAACACTGCGCCGGCTTGGCGCAGCAGAGCCACCGAAGGGGCATCAGCCGGGGAGGTCACGCCCGGTGAGCGCGACCCGTACTGGGCAAGGCTGTCCTTGACGTAGACGATATCCTTGATGGTCGTCGGAATACCGTCCAGCTGGCCGATCGGATTTCCGTCATGCCAGCGCGCCTCGGACTCAGCGGCCGCGGCGAGTGCGGTTTCGTGATCAATGCGGACGAAGGCGTTGAAACGGTCCTGCACCACCTCGGCGCGTGCGAGCGCCGCGCGTGTGACATCAACCGGGGAAAGCTCTCGTTTTTCGTAAAGTGCGAGCAGCTCTGTCGCGCTCAGGCGGCAAAGCGCGTCGGCGTCATCCAGAGGGGTCGCCGGCAGAGAAGGCTGGGCCATGCGGTGCTAGTCCTTTCCAAGCACCCGACCCCGCCTCGCTGCCGGACGAGCGTCAGGTATTCATCGCGTCGAAGAAGTCCTGGTTCGTCTTGCTGTATTTCAGCTTGTCGAGCAGGAACTCCATACCGTCCGTCGAACCCATCGGGTTGAGGATGCGGCGCAGCACCCACATCTTGGACAAGGTCGCGCGCTCCACCAAGAGCTCTTCTTTGCGGGTGCCCGATTTGGTGATGTCGATGGCCGGGAAGGTGCGCTTGTCGGAGATCTTGCGGTCGAGAATGATTTCCGAGTTACCGGTGCCCTTGAACTCTTCGAAGATGACTTCGTCCATGCGGCTGCCGGTATCGATCAGCGCAGTCGCGATGATGGTCAGGCTGCCGCCTTCCTCGATATTGCGGGCCGCACCGAAGAAGCGCTTGGGACGCTGCAACGCATTGCTGTCGACACCGCCGGTGAGCACCTTGCCCGAGCTGGGCACGACCGCGTTATAGGCGCGGGCCAGACGGGTGATGCTGTCGAGCAAGATAACGACGTCACGCTTATGCTCGACCAGGCGCTTGGCCTTTTCGATTACCATCTCCGTCACCTGAACATGGCGGGTCGCCGGCTCGTCGAAGGTTGAGCTGATAACCTCACCCTTCACGCTGCGCGCCATGTCGGTCACTTCCTCGGGCCGCTCATCGATGAGCAGAACGATCAGGAAGACTTCCGGGTGATTGGTGGAAATCGCGGTCGCGATGCTCTGCAACATCACGGTCTTGCCGGTGCGCGGCGGCGCCACGATCAGCGCGCGCTGGCCCTTGCCGATCGGGGAGATGAGGTCGATGACGCGCGGCGTATAATCCTTCGCCGCCCCTTTGACGGGGGAGGGCGGCAGCTCCATTTCCATCTTCAGGCGGTCGTTTGGATAAAGCGGCGTCAGATTATCGAAATTGGTGCGGTGCCGAACCGCTTCGGGCGCCTCGTAATTGATCGTATTGATCTTATACATCGCGAAATAGCGTTCGCCGTCCTTCGGCGCCCGGATCTGCCCTTCGACCGAATCGCCCGTACGCAGACCGAAGCGACGGACCTGATGCGGGCTGACATAGATGTCGTCCGGGCCCGGCAGATAATTGGACTGCGGGCTGCGCAGGAAGCCGAAGCCGTCGGGGAGGATTTCGAGTGTGCCTTCGCCATGAATGGCCTGATCATTCTCCGCAAGGCTTTTGAGAATGGCGAACATCATTTCCTGCTTGCGCAGCGATGACGCGTTCTCGATCTGCAAAGACTCAGCAAGGCTGAGGAGATCGGTGGGGCTTTTGGCTTTAAGCTCGGCGAGATGCATAGGAACGCCTTCGGGGGATCAGATCGGCCGGGATTTTATGGCCTACAAGCGACGGGACGTGCTTGGGGGTTGATTGGACGGGTATGATACGGGAGGCGGCTGATACCGGTTAAAGACGCGGCCGCTCTATGGCTGGAAGAACACCAACCACTCATATAGCTTTCAACTGGCCTGTCAGGCGGCACAAGTCAAGACCCCGTGTAGCCGTGAAAAGCTCATCCCACGAAAAAGAGCTGACCTGCCGCAGACGCCAATTGCAGTCGCCCCGTTCGGCCTGATAGCCTGATCTCCGCTCGGCAAGATTAAAAAACAGCAAACAATTGCCGGCTTAAACCTGTCAAAGGGCAAATCTGTCAAAAGACAGGCAAGTAAAACGAGCGAAAACGACAAACGCTCAAGGGAGAGACAAAAGATGGACCAGATGGCTCCGAACAGCCTGCTACAGGCTCCGCCTTTCGCAAAGCGTTATGAAAACTTCATCGGCGGCAAATGGGTCGCGCCCGTCGGTGGCCGCTATTTCGAAAATACATCATCCATCAATGGCCGCGTCGTCTGCGAGGTTCCCCGGTCGGACAAGGACGATATCGAGTTGGCACTCGATGCCGCCCATGCCGCGAAGGACGCCTGGGGACGCACCCCGGCCGCCGACCGCGCCCTGATCCTGCTGCGCATCGCGCAGGTGCTGGAAGACAATCTGGACAAGCTGGCTTTGGCCGAAGCCTGGGACAACGGCAAGCCCATCCGGGAAACGACAGCCGCCGATATTCCGCTCGCCATCGACCATTTCCGCTATTTCGCAAGTTGCGTGCGGGCCCAGGAAGGGTCGCTGAGCGAAATCGACCATGACACCATCGCCTATCATTTCCATGAACCGCTCGGTGTCGTCGGCCAGATCATTCCCTGGAACTTCCCTATCCTGATGGCTTGCTGGAAGCTGGCCCCGGCGCTCGCCGCCGGGAACTGCGTGGTTCTGAAGCCGGCCGAACAGACCCCGGCCAGCATCCTTGTGCTGGCCGAGCTGATCGGCGACCTGCTGCCGCCCGGCGTGCTGAACATCGTGAATGGTTTCGGTCTCGAAGCCGGCAAACCGCTGGCATCCAGCCCGCGCATCGCCAAAATCGCCTTCACGGGCGAAACGACGACAGGCCGGCTGATCATGCAGTATGCCAGCCAGAATCTCATTCCGGTGACGCTGGAACTGGGCGGCAAATCGCCGAACATCTTCTTCGCCGATGTCGCGAACGAGGATGACGCCTTCTTCGACAAGGCGCTGGAAGGCTTCACCATGTTCGCCTTGAACCAGGGCGAGGTCTGCACCTGTCCCAGCCGTGCGCTGATCCAGGAATCGGTTTACGACCGCTTCATGGAACGCGCGATCAAGCGGGTGGAGGCGATCCGCCAGGGCAATCCGCTTGACCCCAGCACGATGATCGGTGCCCAGGCCTCATCGGAACAGCTTGAGAAGATCCTCAGCTATTTCGATATCGGCCGCCAGGAAGGCGCCAAGATCCTGACGGGTGGTGAGCGCAACGTGCTCGACGGCGACCTGAAGGATGGTTTCTACATCAAACCGACAATCCTTCAGGGCCATAACAAAATGCGGGTCTTCCAGGAGGAGATTTTCGGACCGGTCGTGTCCGTCACCACCTTCAAGACCGAGGCGGAAGCGCTGGAAATGGCCAATGACACGCTCTACGGCCTCGGCGCCGGGGTCTGGACCCGCGACGGCAGCCGTGCCTATCGCTTCGGCCGTGGCATTCAGGCCGGCCGCGTCTGGACCAACTGCTATCATGCCTATCCGGCCCATGCCGCTTTCGGCGGCTACAAACAGTCCGGCATCGGGCGCGAGACGCATAAGATGATGCTGGATCACTACCAGCAGACCAAGAACCTTCTGGTCAGCTATAGCCCGAAGGCGCTTGGGTTCTTCTGATAGGGGTATCCCACCGCAGCAGGTAGGTCCCCGGCACAAGCCGAGGGCGGCCCCGCCCGGGGATGACGGGTTTAAGATTCGACGTCCTGCCTGTCACCCGCGGACTTGTTCCGCGGGTGACAGGCAGGGTGAGGCGACCGCCTCAGAACGGCTTCACAATGACCATGATGACGATGATGATCATCAGAACCGTCGGCACCTCATTGGCGATACGATAGAATTTCTCAGGCCGCTTATTGCGGTCGTTCAGGAAATCCTTGCGCCATTTTGATTGCGCACCGTGAAAACCGGTGAGTGCGAGAACCGAGACCAGCTTCACATACCACCAGCCGGTGCTCCAGACGACAACGCCCGGCGTCGCCAGCAGGATAATGCCGAAGATCCAGGTCGCGATCATGGCCGGGTTCATGATCTGCTTCAGCAGCCGCCGCTCCATGATCTTGAAGCGCTCGCTTTCCGTAGAGCCCACCGGCACCTGACAGTGATAGACATAGAGGCGCGGCAGATAGAAGGTCGCGGCCATCCAGGCGACCATGCTGATAACGTGGAAGGCCTTGATCCACGGATAGAGGCTGATCAGCAGCATCAGACGGAGACCTTCGCCAGTCCAAGCAAAGCCGGCAATTGCGCCATGTCCTTGAAAATCCCAGCACCTTCCACGACCAGTTCCTGACCGGGGGCATGCGGCGAAAAGCCGAGGCAGGTCATGCCGGCCAAGCGGGCGGCGCGCGAACCGGGTACCGAATCCTCGATCACCACGCAGCGCTCCGGCGGCACGCCGCCGGCTTCGGCCGCGGCCAGAAACAGATGCGGATCAGGCTTGCCGTTCAGGCCGATCCTGATCATGTCCTCGGCGCTGTGCTGACGGTCACCGACCAGATGCGCCATGCCCGTGCGGCCGAATTTGACCGCCATCTCGGCATGGCTGGAATTGGAGGCCACGCGCCACTTCATGCCGGCCTCGGTCAGTTGCTCCAGCGCCTCGGCGGCGCCGGGAATAGCACCGACCTCGTCACCCAGAGCCTTGACCATGGCGGCCGAGAAAGTCGCCCCGAAATCTGCCGGCACCGGGCGGCCGATCACCGCTTCCGTGCGCCGGATAATGTCCTTCAGCGAAGTGCCCATGAAGGTGTGCATGCAGTCCTCGGCGGTGATCATCCAGCCGAGATCATTCAGCTGCCGCGACAGCACAACGGCGGCCAGGCCTTCACTGTCGATCAGAACACCGTCACAGTCGAAAATGACCAGGTCGATCGGTTGATCGCGCCGGGCGAGAACTTCAGAAGCCGTCAGCATGCGGGTATCGCCATCCTTGAGGTCGTGTCATGCCCGGCCTGGGCGAAAGGGCAGTTGCCATGTGGCGTCGGGCAAATACGGCCACCGGCCGTGCTACAGAGGCCTGGGCCCCTAGACTGCGCATGGCGGGCGACACCCGCCAGGGCCGCGATGAACCCAGGATCGTCATTCTGCACCGGCGCCCGGAAATAGCCCGGCACCCCGTGCTTCTCCGCCAGATCGCGATATTCCATATCAAGCTCGACCAGCGTCTCTGAATGATCGGAGACGAAGGCGACGGGCACCACGACCAGCGCCACCCCGTCCCGTCCCGCTTCCATCACCGCATCATCCGTGCTGGGCGCCAGCCATTGCTGCGGCGTGGCGCGGGATTGGTAGCAGACAAGACTGTCGATCGCAGGATCGGTGAGGTATCGCCGCAGACCGGCCACATAGGCTTCGATCTGGAACTGATAGGGATCGCCACGGTCGACGATGACCTGGGGCAGCCCATGGGCCGAAAATAGCACTCTGAGGGGCGTGCCGGGGGGCAGGGCGGCTTTTGCGGCGTCGATGGTCCCTTGCGCCAGCGCCGCCGCATTGGCCAGCACAGCCTCATCCTCGAACCAGCAGCAGAGGGTCGTGGTTTTGACGGCGAGGCCCGCCTTGGCGGCGGCCTCCCGCCACGCCACCAGAGAACTACCTGTGGTTGTGCTGGAATACTGCGCATAGAGCGGCAGGAGAAGAATTTCCTCCGGCTGCCATGCCTTGACCGCTGCGACCGCCGCCTCGCTGAACGGATGCCAATAGCGCATGGCGATGAAGCATTTGGCGTCCCAATCCTGCTTAAGGTCCGCTTCAAGCGCGCTTGCCTGTCGTTCTGTCAAAGGCAGAAGCGGGGATCCGCCCCCCATCAGCCGATAATTCTCCTGGGCCGCCGGCACGCGCTTATGCGCGATATAGCGCGCCAGAAAAGGGCGGATGAAAGGCGGCACCCGCAAAATCGCAGGATCCGTGAAGAGGTTCATCAGGAAGGGACGAACCGCGTCCTGATTGTCCGGGCCGCCGAGATTGAACAGGACGACCGCAACCCGCGGCCGAGCCGGTTTTACCGATGCATCGGCCTGGCGGGTTGAAATCTGATCCACTCACTGACCTCGAACGAAATCGACCAGGTGCGCCACATGATCGGGGGGTGTCGGCGGCATCACGCCATGGCCGAGATTGAAGACGAAGGGGCGACCCTTCATGGCATCCAGGATAGCACGCGCTTCCTGTTCCATCACCTCTCCCCCGCTTAGAAGAGCAAAGGGATCAAGGTTGCCCTGCAGCCCTACCGTCGAAGGCACCAACTGCCTGACGAGATTGAGGTCTGCCGCCGTATCGACGCCCATGGTGCTGACCCCTGTCTTTTCCGCATAGGCTGCCGCCATGGTGCCGGCGAGGCGCGGAAAGCCCACGATCGGGATATCGGGGTGATGCTGACGGATAGCGGCCACGATGCGCGCTGTCGGCTGGATGACATGTTTCTCGAAGCTGGTCGGCGACAGCAAACCGGCCCAGCTGTCGAACAGCATCACCGCTTCCGCTCCGGCTGCGATCTGAGCCAGCAGGTAGGTGATGCTGGCCTGGGTGATCCGGTCAATCAGCCCATCGAACAGAGCGGGATCTTGGGCGGCCATTTTACGCGTCTCGGCAAAATCCTTCGAACCGCCCCCTTCGACCATGTAGCAGGCCACCGTGAAGGGCGCGCCGACGAAGCCGATCAGCGCGGTGTCGGGATGCTCGGCCGCAAGCCTGGCGCGGGTCAGCCGGATGGTTTCCAGGACCGGCGTTACCTTTTCCAGGAATCCTTGAACCTGCAGGTTTTGCAATTCATCCACAGTCCGGAGTGGCGGCAGGCGTGGGCCATGGCCTTCATCAAAACGTAGCTCCCGTCCCAGAGCCCAGGGCAGGATCAGGATGTCGCTGAAGAGGATCGCGCCATCCATGCCGAAGCGGCGGATAGGCTGCAAGGTCGCCTCGGAAGCCCGTGTCGGATCCAGACAAAAACTAACAAAATCAGTAGTTTGAGAACGAAGTTCCCGATACTCCGGGAGGTATCTTCCAGCCTGCCGCATCAGCCAAATGGGCGGTGGCCAGACGGTTTTCCCCAGAAATGCGTCCAAAAGTCTTTTCACGGTTATCCCCAAAGAAGGTCGGTCTCCCTACTAACTCAGAATAGAATTTTAAGTAGGTGGGGGTAGTAGATGGGGTGTGGAAAAGCGGGGTACCCGGTCGGCCCAGTTTTTCTCCCCAGAGTTTTCCACAGGCTTGAGAGGGATTAGCGCGCTGTTTTTTCTCAAGACTCTGTGACCGCCCCGTTACAGCCCGGTTAGGGCCGTACACATCTTCACATGTACGCTGGAATTGCAGGCTGTCCCCGCATGGCGCGCCGCCCAGCCGAAGCGCTCTCCCTTATCCCCACTTATCCCGTTATGATCCCGAGATGTCCACGCACAGATTGAACCTCCATCTGGTCTCGGATGCGACCGGCGAGACGCTCAACGCTATCGCCCGCGCGACCACCGTTCAGTTCGAGCATCTGGCCATCGTGCCCCATCGCTGGAGCCTGATCCGGACGCGGTTTCAGCTGCATCGGGTGCTGGACGGATTGCAGGCCGAGCCCGGTCCGGTGCTGTCCAGCCTGGTCGATCGCGCGCTGCGCAGCGAGCTGGATATGGCCTGCGACCGCTTGGGCGTGCCGATCGTGCACGTGCTGGATCAGGTCATGACGATGCTGCAGGACCATCTGGGCGAGCAGGCCTCTGCCCGGCCGGGGCGACAGTATATACTGGATGCCGATTATTTCCGGCGGATCGACGCCATTCATTATGTTCTGGCGCATGATGACGGGCAGGCTCAGGCCGGGATTGCAGAGGCCGATATCATTCTGGTCGGCGTCTCGCGCTCGTCCAAAACCCCGACCTCCTTCTATCTGGCCAATCGCGGCATCAAGGCGGGCAATATTCCACTGGTGCCGGGCATCGCGCTGTCTGATGCGCTGGATAATCCGCGCTGCCCTGTCGTGGGGCTGACGCTGGATCCGCAATCGCTGATCGATATCCGCCGTCATCGCCTGCGGATGCTGGGCACGCATCAAGCGATAGGCCAGGCGCCGGATCGGGGCGATTACACCGACCTGGAGGCCGTCACGGCCGAACTGCTATGGGCCAAGCGGCTTTGCACCAGCCGCGGCTGGCCGGTGATCGATGTCAGCCGCCGGTCCATCGAGGAGACGGCGGCGACGATCATTCAACTGATGGAATCCTGGACCGAACGCCGGCTGAAGGCAGAGGCTGAACGCCGATCCGGCACGATTACACCTTGAGTTTATCACCTTTGCCGCGCCAGATGGCATAAGGCCAAAACCAAACTTCCATAGTATGAGCCCATCATTGGCCTTTACACGGACCGACCATGCTATCCAGCCGCGCTAAATATGCCCTCCGTGCCATTTTGATCCTTGTGGAGGAGGCTGAGGCTGATCACTGGACCAGTGCGCAGACCATTGCCGAGCGCAGCGACACACCCAGGAAATTCCTTGAAGCAATCCTGGTGCAGCTGCGCGACCAAGGTTTCATTCAAAGCCGCCGGGGCCCGGTCGGCGGCCATAAGCTGCTAATGCCGGCCAGCCAGATATCGGTTGCCGATGTCATGCGGATCATCGATGGGCCCATCGCGCTGACACCTTGCGCCAGCAAGACCCGCTTCGGTGTCTGCAAGGATTGCAAGGATATCGAGACCTGCCAGCTGACCGACCTCATGAAACGGGTGCGCGATGCGGCGGCCGCGGTTCTGGAGGGCTGCACCATCGCCGATCTGGCTAAGGTGCCGCAGGCGGGAGCGATGCTTTCTCTTTGACCGCCCTGATGGAGGGCTATTTTCTACTTGACCAATAGGAAATAGATGCTGGCATAATGGGGCATGAAAGCGCATGCTATTTTCGAGCTTGCGCCGATCTGGCTGCGTGTCATCTGCTGTTGGCCTACCACCATCGGGCCGTGACGTTTGTCGCAAAGATTGCAGTCCGCGAAACGGTCTTTTCGGAAGGGAGACAGGATGACCCAACAGACCATCGCCATTGTCGGCGCGGGCTTCAGTGGCACCCTGCTGGCGCTGCATTTGATGCGGCAATGCTCACCCGAGACCCGCATCGTCCTGATCGAGCGCAACCAGCATTTCGGGCGCGGCGCCGCCTATTCCACTGGCAATTCCTCGCATCTTCTGAATGTCCCGGCTGCCAAGATGAGCGCCTTCCAGGCGCGGCCCTCCGATTTCCTGGACTGGCTGAAAGCCTGTCCGCCCGAACTGCTGGACGGCCTGCAACCGCTGCCCACGACCTTCGTTCCCCGCGCGATTTTTGGCCGCTATATCAGCGATCTTCTTGAAAACGAGATGAAGTCCACCCTTCATTGCGGACAGCTTGAATTGCTGCGGGCCGATGTCACTGATATCGCACCCGGATCGGGCGGCATGGTGGTGACGCTCGGCAATGGCGAAGCCCTGCCGGTCGACCGCGCGGTGCTGGCGGTGGGTAATTTCCCGCCCTCGCCGCCGCCCGTCGCCGATGCGAGTTTCTATGATACCGAGCATTATCGCCCTGACCCCTGGGCGCCTGACCTGCTCGATAATCTGGACCCGGAAGCCCCGCTGCTGCTGATCGGCACCGGTCTGACGACCGTCGATACCGTCGTCTCGCTGCTCGACCGCGCCCATCGCGGCCCGATCGTCGCTTTGTCCCGCCGTGGATTGCTGCCGCAGAATCATCTTCTGGGCCCGGTCAAAACGGCGCTGCCGGAAACCGAGGAATTTCCGACGCGGCTCAGCAATCTCGCGCGTTTTCTGCGGGATCGCAGCGGCCAGGCACGGGAGGCCGGCGGATCCTGGCAGGCGGTGATCGACGAATTGCGGCCGATGACGACGGAAATCTGGCAGGCCATGCCGCATGAGGACCGTCTGCGCTTCCTGCGTCATCTGCGTCCCTGGTGGGATACGCATCGCCATCGCATTTCCGGCCCGGTCGCGGCGCGCATCGCGGAGGCTCGCCGCACTGGCCAGTTGCGCATTCAGGCCGGACGCATCCGGGGTTACAGCGTGACGCCGGACGGGGTGGAAGTGACCTATCGGCCGCGCTTCAAGGACGAGCTGGACAGCTTGACCGTCGGACGCGTGATCAACTGTTCCGGGCCGGAAAGCGATTTCGGCCGCATTCGTGACCCGCTGGTCCGCCGCATGCTGGATCAGGGGATGGTGCGGCCGGATGCGCTGTCGTTGGGTCTTGATATTACCCGGACCTGCGCGCTGCTGGGCCGCGACGGCGGCATTTCCCGTCGCTTGTTCGCCATCGGCCCTGTCACCAAGGGCGCCTTCTGGGAAATGACGGCGGTGCCCGATATCCGCCAGCAGGCTGAATTCCTGGCCGGGCAATTGGCAGCACTGGTCAAGCCGCCTGCGGTGGCGGCCCAATCATCGGACGTATCCTGGTCGATCTGACGGCCGGCCGCTTGCGCTCAGGCGCGGATCGCGGCTTCCTGAGTCTTGCATTGAGATTGGGCAAGGACGGGCAAGATGGCGCATCTGGGATTTGTGGGTACGGGCACATTGGCGGACGCGGTGATCCGCGGGCTGCAAACGACAGCCGCCGCCGAACATACTTACCATCTCTCGCCACGGTCTGAGGGCCGGTCGAAGGCTCTGGCCGCCGACTTTCCGCAGAATACGGTGCGGGAAGAGAGCAATGAGGCCGTCGTCGAGAAAAGCGACATCGTTCTCATCGGTGTGCTGCCCAAGCAGATTTCCGATCTGGGCCGGCTGCCGTTCCGGGCCGATCAGATCATCGTCAGCTTTCTGGCCGGCGTCCCGGTGGATGTGCTGTTGCAGCAGGTCGCGCCCGCTACCCGCGTCGTGCGCATGATCCCGCTGCCCGGCGTCGAGTTCTGCAAAGGGCCGATCCTGATGACGCCGTCCGACGCCTCGGTTGAGGAACTGTTCGGTGGCGTCGGCGAACTCGTGATTCCTGCGCGGGAATCGGACCTCGATACGATAAGCATGGCGACGGGCCTCATGTCCGCCACCTTCCAGTTGCAAAATACGGTGATCGACTGGATGAAAAGCCGGAATATCGCTGACGGTGTCGCGACGCCTTTCGTGCGCTCGCTCTATTCCGGCCTCGCTGAACTGGCGCTCGCCGCCGAACGGCAGGGCCACGGCCTGCCGCCGCAGAATTATGAGACGCCCGGCGGGTTGAACGAGACGGTGCGCGCCTATTTCAACCGCACCGGCTGGTTCGATGAGATGACAAAGGCGCTGGACGTGGTCGAAGCCCATCGCCGTACGTTGATGAAGAAAAGCTAAACTTCCAGCAGCGCCTTGATGACCCCGGTCTCGGGTTTCGCCCAGACCGGAATGGCGGCGGCACCTTCCGTCATCGGCGCACGGTGGGTGGCAAGGGCGGCGGTCGGCACCTGCCCTGCCGCCATGGCGCGCATCACCTCGGCGAAATCATCCGTCAGCGCGTTGCGGCTGGCGATCAGCGTCGTCTCACGCTTGTGAAATTCCGGATCGGGAAAGGAAATATCGGCTGGCACGATGCTGAGCAGCACATAGCGTCCGCCATGGCCGAGATAGAACAGCCCGGCATTCATCGACGGCGGATGCCCGGTGGCGTCGATCACGACATCGAAGAACTCGCCTTCGGTCATCGCTTCAAGCTGCGCCTTTGTATCCGGGCCGGCGGTGACGATATGGGTCGCACCCAGTTCCCGCTTGGCGAAATCCAGCCGGTTCTGCCGCAGGTCCATGACCGTCACCTCCGCGCCGCGCGCGCGGGCGAAGATGGTGGCGGCAATGCCAATTGGCCCCGCGCCCACCACCAGAACACGATCCTCCGCTTGCACGGCGCCGCGACGGATGCCATGCGCGCCGATGGCCAGAAACTCCACCATCGCCGCCTGATCCAGCGTCAGTTCAGGGGCCGCGATGACGTTCTGCGCCGGTACGGCGATGTATTCCGCCATGCCGCCATCCTGATGCACGCCGAGCACACTGACGCGGCGGCAGCAATTCGTCAGGCCCCGCTGGCAGGCGCGGCATTGCCCGCAACTGAGATAGGGGACGACGACGGCGGTGGTGCCGGTGGCCAGGCTTGAACCGGCCGGTGCTTCCACGATCTCGGCACCCAGTTCATGGCCCATGACGCGCGGATAGCTGAGATAGGGCTGCGTGCCACCGAGGATATGGTAATCGGTGCCGCAGATGCCGACACGGCGGACGCGCAGAAGCACGTCGCCCGGACCCCGTTTGGGTTCGTCGCGATCGATCAGGCGCAGCGCGCCGGGCTCGGGACAGATCAATGTTTTCATCGTGTTTGATCCGGCAACCGGCGCGTCAGATCGACCAGCCCCCGTCGATGATCTGTGCCGTGCCGGTGGTGTAGCTGCTTTCGTCCGACGCCAGATACAGCGCGAGATAGGCGATTTCCTCGGTCGAACCCAGGCGTCCCATTGGCTGGCGGCGCACGAAGCCGGCACGGGCGTCATCCTCGGAGATATGCCCGGCATCGGCCTGCGCCTTGATCCGGTCATTGAGAGAGGGCGACTGCACGGTGCCCGGGCAGATGGCGTTGCAACGAATGCCGCGCGTCACATAATCGGCGGCGACGGATTTCGTCAGCCCGATGACGGCGGCTTTCGATGCGCCGTAAGCGGCGCGGTTGGGCGCGCCTTTCTCGGAGGAGGCGATGGACGCCATATTGACGATCGAGCCTCGCCCGGCATCCAGCATGGCCGGCAGGAAGGCGCGGATCATCCGATACATGGCGGTGACGTTGAGATCGAAGGAGAAAGCCCAGGCCTTCTCGTCGCAATCGAGAATGGAACCCTGATGCACATAGCCCGCGCAATTGAACAGGATATCGACGGTGCCGATATCCGCCGCCGCCTTCTGCACGGCCTCGGGTGAGAGCACGTCCAGCACCAGGGTACGTGCGCCCTGCAAAGTCTCAAGCGCTGCCGCGTTGATGTCACTCGCGATCACCTCCGCCCCTTCGCGGATGAAGAGCTCGGCCGTGGTGCGGCCAATGCCTTGCCCGGCGGCCGTAATGAAGGCGCGCTTTCCCTGAAGTCTCATCTTGCGTCTCTCCATAATCCGGCTGGGCTATTGGTGATTAGCGATCGTTTGTCTGTCGTTTATCTATCGTTCTTGGGTCCTGAAGGACCAATGGCCGGACCATCCGATCTGTTGTAGTAGTTCGGTAAAGTCCTGCCAAGCGGAACCAAATGGGAAAAAGAATGGCACTCGAAGCCATCCAGAAGGGCCGGCTGTACAGCCAGATCGCAGATCGGCTCTGTGAACTCATCCGCAGCGGGGATTATCCGCCCGGCAGCTTTCTGCCCTCCGAACGCGAATTGGCGGCAGCGCTTGAGGTCAGCCGATCCTCCGTGCGCGAGGCTTTGATCGCGCTGGAAGTGCTGGGCGTGGTCGATGTCCGCGTGGGCGCCGGCATGGAAGTGCTGCGCGTGCCGGATGCCTCGGCCACGCGTGACATCATGGCTCAGCTGGTCCGCATCAATCTCGCGGAACCCGATCCGGAACTGCCGGTAACGCTGGATCTGTCGGCGGAGATTCCGCCCTTCGCTTTGCTGCAAGCGCGAAGACTGGTTGAGCCGGAAACGGCTGCCTTGGCCGCGCGTCATGCGACCTCCGTGCAGATCGACACGCTGCGCATCGCTTTCGCGCGCAACCAGCGCGATAATCGCGAGGGTTCGCGGACCAATCCGGGGGACCGGCAATTCCATATTGCCATCGCTCAGGCCAGCGCCAATCCCGCGTACGAGATGCTGATCACGCTGCTGCTCGGTCATCGCTACAGCCCGTTGTTCCGGCATTTGCAGCATCTTTATACGCCGGAGGACATGGCGTTTCGATCGGAGCGCGAGCATGGCGCGGTGCTGGATGCGATTGTCGCGCGCGATGCCGATCTGGCGCGGGCACGCATGGCGACGCATCTCGATTCCGTCATCGCAATATTCGACCGCGAATAGGAAAGGCGCATAAACCCTTGCCACCAGGCGCCGGAGGTCTCTTTCTATCCGCCCTGCGCCCCTAGGAGCCTGCCGATGACCGTCTCGACCGCCGCACTTGATCATGTCCTGGCCGCTGTGCCGCAGCGCTATGCGGGGCCTGGCGGCGCGGTCGCGGTGGTCAAGGATGGCGTGGTGCTGGCCCGTCATACATGGGGCTGGGCCGATGCCGAACGCCGCATCCCTTTCACGCCGCAAACGATCAGCCTGATCTGCTCGATCTCCAAGCAATTCACCTGTGCCGCGCTGCTGGACCAGTTTCCGGACCCGACCGTGCTGGACGGTGACCTGCACCGCCGCCTGCCGCTGCTGGAATGCGAGAAACCCGGCATTCTCGACTTGGCCCATAACCAGTCAGGTCTGCGCGACTATTGGGCTGTTGCCATGCTGTATGGCGCGCCGGTGGAAGGGCTGTTCACGCGACAGGATGCCGAGCGCATCATCAGCCGCACGCGCAGCCTGCATTTCAGCCCTGGCACGCGCTATTCCTACGTGAACCAGAATTTCCGGCTGATCTCGGACATCCTGGAAGAGCGGGCGGGGCTTGATTTCGGCACGATCCTGCGCCGCCGCATCTTTGATCCTGCCGGCATGCCCTATGCGCTGCTCAATGCCGATACCTCCTGGGTCGCCGGTGGCACGGTCGGCTATGAGGGCAGCGTCGAGGCAGGGTTTCGCCCGGCGGTGAACCGCATCCAGTGGACTGGGGATGCCGGCATCGGCGCGTCGCTGGACGATATGATCGCCTGGGAGCAGCATATCGATGCGACGCGGAACGACCCGGAGGCGCTCTACAGCCGTCTCTCCGCGCCTGTCACCTTCCGCGATGGCGCAGCGGCCTCCTATGGGTTCGGCCTGGCGCGGACACAGTTTTTTGGGCGGGATGCGACCTGTCATGGGGGCGCCCTGCGGGGCTTCCGCAGCTTCCGGGCCTATATCCCGAGCGAGCGCATTTCGGTCGTGACGCTGTTCAATCATATGGCCGATCCGCGCGGTCCGGTTGTGGATATCCTGGCCGCCATGCTGGGCGAGGATGCGCCCGCGCCGCGCGCCAACGCAGATACCGGGCCTTTTGTCGGCCAGTATCTGGAGCCGGAAACCGGCATTGCGACGCGGATCGAAGCTGCGGCCGGCGGCAAGCTGCGGCTCGATTTCGGACACGGGGCTGAGATTCTGTCGCCCACCGGCGCGGATAATTTCGCCTCCGCCTCCGTCCGTCTGACGCGGCGGAATGGCGCGCTGCATATGGCGCGGGCGGGTGAGAACCTCAGCACGACGCTGACGCCGCATGAGGGCGAGCCGTCTGTCGATGTCGATGGCGTCTTCCGGTCGGACGAGCTTGGCGCCGAGGTCACCGTGATCGCCGCCGGCGGCACGCTGTATGGCGCCTTTTCCGGCTTTCTGGGTCAGGGCGCTATGCAGCTTTTGCAGTCTTTCGGACCAGATTGCTGGCTGCTGCCCTGCCCCCGCGCGCTGGACCACACGCCGCCCGGGGATTGGACGCTGCATTTCACGCGGGATGGCTCGGGCCGTGTGGATAGTCTGACGGTCGGCTGCTGGCTGGCGCGGCAGATCGTCTATCGCCGCGTCGGCTGAGTGCGCGCGATGCGCCATCAGCTCAACCTGGAACAGTTGCGCATCTTCGTCGCCGCAGCCGAACGTCAGCATATGACGCGGGCGGCAGAGGCGCTCAATCTGGCGCAATCGGCGGTCAGCGGCGCTATCGCCAATCTGGAGCAGCGCTACGGCACGAAACTGTTCCATCGCGTCGGGCGCGGCATCGCGCTGACGGAAGCGGGCGGGCTGTTCCTGCCTGAGGCGCAGGCCGTGCTGGTGCGGGCCGAAAGAGCCGAGCTGGTCCTATCGGAACTCGGCGATCTCAAGCGCGGAACCCTGACGGTGCAGGCCAGCCAGACTATCGCAAGCTATTGGCTGCCGCGTTTTCTGGTGCGCTTCCGCCACGCGCATCCGGGCGTCGAGATCAGGCTGTCCATCGGCAATACCGCGCAGGTGGCGGCGGCCGTCCATGAAGGCACGGCGGAACTGGGCTTCATCGAAGGGGCCATCAACGACACGGCGCTGATCGCCGATGAGGTGGCGCGGGATCAGCTGGTCGTCCTCGTCGCGCCCAGCCATCCCTGGGTCGCGGCCGAAAGCCTGACGCTGGACCAGTTGGCCGACGGTCCATGGGTGCTACGGGAGCAGGGGTCCGGCACACGTTCGGCTTTCGAGGCGGCCATGAGCAGCTTCGGTGTCTTTTCAGGCTCGCTGAAAGTGTTGCTGGAACTGCCGTCGAACGAGGCGGTGCGCGCGGCGGTTGAGGCCGGGCTGGGTGCCACGGCCCTGTCCGCTTCCGTTGCCGCGCCCAGCCTGGAAGCCGGACTGTTGCAGACCATCGATCTGAAACTGCCTGACCGGCCCTTTTACGTGCTGCGCCGGACCGAGCGCTATCTCAGCCGCGCGGCCGAAGCCTTGATCACCATCATCGGCAGCGCGGTGCCAAGGAATTAGGGTGACCGGGGCCTGATCAACGGAATCTGCGGTGCGGCGTCTTCCGGCAGATCGCCGGTCAGGCGCGGATCGGTGTGAACCTCGACCTGCATCGCATAGGGCGTGAAGCCCATACGCTGGTAGAAGCCGAGCGCCGCCGGGGAATCGAAAGAACAGGTATGTAGCCAGAAGCGGCTGATGGGCTTGGCCCAGGCGCGGGCTATGGCAGCCCTCATCAGGGCGCCGCCGAGACCCTTGGCCGTGAAACCGGGGGCAAGGCCGAAAAAGAGCAGCTCGCAGGCCTCTGCCTCCCGGAAGTCGAGCTGAAGGATGCCGATCGCCTCTCCGTCCTGCCGCAAAGCAAAGCTTTCTATCTGCGGATCGGCCAGAAGCGCCGCCAGTTCCGCATCCGGCAGGGCGGCCTGGGAAAACCACAGCCAGGGGTCGCCGACGCGGCGGAACAGGGCCCTATAGCCGGCGAGGTCGGCAGGATCGAACGAGGTGAGCGTGACCTCGGGCGGGAAGAGGGCGGCAGGCAGCGGGTCAGGTTTCGCGCCCATTTCCAGAAACGTCACGATATTGGCGAGATGCCCGGGCGGTAGCGGAGAATAGCCCGGTGGCAGGGGCGTGGTGTGGGTCGTCATGAGCGGTCAGGCTTTCGGCTGATGGGTTGGGGGCGTCATTTGCCGAGAAAGGCGGGTTTTCGCTTTTCGGTGAAGGCCGTCATGCCCTCTTTCTGGTCTTCGGTCGCGAAGGCCGCGTGAAAGGTCCGCCGCTCCTGCTTGATGCCCTGCGCCAGCGGCGTCTCGTAGGCCGCATTGACCAGCTCTTTCGCCAGCTGAACGGCGACCGGCGGCAAGGCGGCCAATTTGGCGGCGACAGCCTTCGCCTCTTCGATGAGCTTGTCCGCCGGCACGACGCGGCTGACGAGACCGGCGCGCTCGGCCTCCTCCGCGCCGATCATCCGGGCCGTCAGGATCATTTCCATGGCCTTCGCCTTGCCAACCGCGCGCGGCAGGCGCTGGGTGCCGCCCGCGCCGGGCGGAATGCCCAGCGTGATTTCCGGCTGGGAGAAGCGGGCCGTATCGGCGGCCAGGATGATGTCGCACATCATGGCAAGCTCGCAGCCGCCGCCGAGCGCATAGCCGGCGACGGCGGCGATGACCGGTGTGCGGCAGCGCGTGACCGCCTCCCAGTTGCGGGTGATGAAATCCTCGGAGACGGCCTCGGCGAATGTCTTGGACGCCATTTCCTTGATATCGGCGCCGGCGGCGAAAGCCTTGTCCGATCCGGTGAGGATGATGGCGTGAACGGCAGGGTCGGCGTCCAGCGCCGGTATGACGGCGGAAAGCTCATCCATCATGGTGCTGTTCAAGGCATTGAGGGCTGCCGGCCGATTGAGGCGAATGACGGCAAACCCCTCCTCCCGCTCCAGGATAAGGCAAGTGAGTTCCAGTGCGAGGTCCATGCGTCCGGTCCTTCTCGTTCTGCGCCAGCAGGCTGCTTTACCCTGTTTACCAGACTTCCCTCGGTTGACACGCCGATGGTCGGGGGGCAGCGTGATCTTTCTATGTTCGGACCTTAAGCCAATCCCTAAGAATGGCGCTGCCGGACAAGACGAGACGAAGGAATAGAGTGAATGGTGAGCCAAGATAACGAGAACGGGCCGAAGCGCCTGCGCAGCCGTCGTTGGTTTGACAACCCTCATGATCCCGGGATGACCGCGCTCTATCTGGAGCGCTACATGAATTTTGGCCTGACGCGGGCGGAACTTCAGTCCGACAAGCCGATCATCGGCATCGCGCAGACGGGGTCTGACCTCTCGCCCTGCAACCGCCATCATCTCGACCTTGCGCATCGCGTGCGCGACGGCATTCGCGAAGCCGGCGGCGTGCCGCTGGAATTCCCTTGCCATCCGATTCAGGAAACCGGCAAGCGGCCGACGGCCGCTCTGGACCGCAACCTGGCCTATCTCAGCCTGGTCGAAGTGCTGCACGGCTATCCGCTGGATGGCGTGGTGCTGACGGCCGGTTGCGACAAAACCACGCCCGCTTTGCTGATGGGCGCGGCGACGGTGAATATTCCGTCGATCGTTCTCTCCGGCGGCCCGATGCTGGACGGCTGGTTCAAAGGCAAGCTGGCCGGGTCCGGCACTGTCGTCTGGCACGCCCGCAAGCTCTATGCGGAAGGCGAGATCGGCTACGAAGAATATATGGAGATGGTCTCGGCTTCGGCGCCTTCCATCGGCCATTGCAATACCATGGGCACGGCGAGTTCGATGAATGCGCTGGCGGAAGCGCTCGGCATGTCGCTGCCTGGTTGTGCCGCCATTCCCGCGCCCTACCGCGAGCGCGGTCAGATTTCCTACGAAACCGGCCGGCGGATCGTGCAGATGGTGCATGAAAACCTGCGCCCGTCGGACATCATGACCAAAACCGCCTTCGACAATGCGGTGGTCGCCGCCGCGGCGCTGGGCGCGTCTTCCAACTGCCCGATCAGCATGATCGCCATCGCGCGCCATATGGGTGTCGATCACAGCCTGGACGACTGGCAGCGTCTGGGGCCGGAGATTCCGCTGCTGGTGGATATGCAGCCGGCCGGCCGCTTCCTGGGCGAGTCTTTCCATCGCGCCGGCGGCGTGCCGGCCGTGATGAAGGAGCTGCTGGCCAAGGGGAAGATCGACGGTTCGGCACTGACGGTCACCGGCAAGTCCATTGCCGAGAATCTGGCCGCGACCGAGGACGGCGACCGCGAGGTCATCCGCGCCTATGACGCGCCGCTCAAGGAACACGCCGGCTATATCGTCCTGTCCGGCAATATTTTCGACACGGCGGTGATGAAGACCAGCGTCATCGACGCGGAGTTCCGCGAGCGCTTCCTCAGCAACCCCGCGCATCCGAATGTGTTTCTTGGCAAGGCCGTGATCTTCGAGGGGCCGGAAGACTATCACGAGCGGATCGAGAATCCGGATCTGGGCGTGGACGAGGATTCCGTCCTCATCATCCGCAATGTCGGGCCGGTCGGCTATCCGGGCAGCGCCGAGGTGGTGAATATGCAGCCGCCGGCGGTGCTGCTGAAGCGCGGCGTCAATGCCCTGCCGACGATGGGTGATGGCCGCCAGTCCGGCACCTCCGGCAGTCCGTCGATCCTCAATATCTCCCCGGAAGCCGCTGTCGGCGGCAATCTGGCGCTATTGAAGAACGGCGACCGCATCAGCATCGATCTCAATGCCCGGCGCGTCGACGTGCTGATTTCCGACGAGGAATTGGCGACGCGGCGCGCGGCCTATAAGCCGCCCGTGCTCGACAATAAGACGCCCTGGGAAGAGATCTATCGCAGCATGGTGGGGCAGATGGGTACCGGCGCCTGCCTGGAACCGGCGACCCAATACATTAATGTGCTGGAAACCCGCGGCGAGTCCCGCAACAACCACTAAGGCGGACGTTGAATTTCGGGCTGTCATGTCCTAAGTTCGGGGTCTATCCGCTACGCCCGTAGGCGGGCTGCGTTATGCGATCCAAGCCCCTGGACCCTCAAGTCCGGGGGCTTTATCGTTTCGTATATGATCCGAACGATAGTGATGATTGATGGCGGCCATTTGCGTGTGCAGGCAAGGCAGAACAAGCTTGCCTATGACCCGACCCTAATCGAGAAGGTCGCTCATGCCTGCATCGAGCAGGCTCAGGAAAATCTGCTCCGGATTCTCTATTATGATTGCGCCCCTTATGTGGGAGAGGCGCGTTTACCGGTTTCCGGCAAGATGCATCAGTTTACCGGGTCAGGAGACTGGCTGCGGGCGCTGGGGCGCAAAGACCTGTTTGCCATCCGCCAAGGCGTCCTGAAATTCAGAGGTTTCAAGCCCAAGCGTATTCCGATCTCTCCCACCGCTTTGTCGGATGATGACTTCGTGCCCGACTTCGAGCAAAAAGGCGTCGATATGCGCATTGGTCTCGACATAGCGACTTATTCCGATGAGCGCCTGACGGACCGGATCGTTCTGATCACCGGGGACACGGATTGTATCCCTGCCATGAAGCATGGGCGAAAGTCAGGGATACAGATGATTTTGGTTAGTCTTCCCGGCCAGCGGCTGGCGCCTGAGCTTTTCGAACACGCGGATTTCAAGCGGACGATCGTCTGGCCGGGCTGATCTGATCGTGTCTCCGCTCATTCTGCTGGTTATCGTCACCGGCCTGCTGCGCCTCCTGATGGCGTCGCTCATGGGCCTCGGCATCGACGAGACCTATATGGTGGCGGTCAGCCATCATCTGGAACTCTCCTATTTCGATCATCCGCCGGTCGCCTGGTGGCTGACCCATGCGGCGATGTGGATCACCGGCTCGGATGCGCCGGTCATCGTGCGCCTGCCCTTCATCCTGCTTTTCGCGGTCTCGACCTGGCTGATGGCCAAGATCACCACCGCAGTGTTTCACGATAAACAAGCGGGGTTCTGGGCAGCTCTGCTGATGAACCTGTCGCCCGTCTATACGCTGACATCGGGCGGCTGGGTGCTGCCGGATGGGCCGCTGGATTGTGCGCTGCTCGGCTTTCTGTGGTTTTCGCTCTGTGCCACCGGTCTGATCCCGGATCGCCATCGCTGGGGCAGTTGGCTTGGTGCCGGCCTGTGCGCCGGTTTGGCCATGCTGTCGAAATACAACGGCGCGCTGGTGCTGATCGGCTTGCCGCTTTTTCTGGCGACAGTGCCCGGGGCCCGCGTCTGGCTCAGGCGTCCGCAGCCCTGGATCGCCGGCCTGCTTGCGGTGCTGTTATTCGCGCCTGTAGTGATCTGGAATCAGCAGCATCACTGGGCGTCCTTCGCCTTTCAGGGGGACCGCGCCGGCGGGCTGCGCTTCCAGCCCTTCGCGCCCTTCGGCGTCTGGGCCGGAGAGGCTCTGTTCGTGCTGCCCTGGATCTGGGTGCCGCTGATCCTGGTCTGGCTGCGCGCCCTGCAACGCGGCCCTGCCGCCCCCAAAAGCTGGCTGCTGGCGCTTTTCGCCGCGACGCCGGTTCTGCTCTTCGCCGTGGTGTCCCTCTGGTCGTCGCGCCATATCCTGTATCATTGGTCCGCACCCGGCACGCTGATGCTGTTTCCGCTGCTGGGCGCCGAGGTTGCGCGCCGCTTGCAGGCCGGCGCGCCTCGCCTGCGCCGCGTCATCGTCGGCACGGCCGCCTTTGTGCTGATCGCCCTGGCGCTGGTCGGCAGCCAGATGCGCTTCAACTGGCTGTCAGCCGCCTTTGGTCCTGGCATTCTCGGCAAAGGCACCGATGTCGCCGGGGGGGTGGATTGGAACGACCTCCGCCCGCAGCTGGCCGCGCGGGGGCTGCTGAAGACCCCTGGCCTCGTCATCGCGGTGACCCGCTGGAACGACGCCGGGAAGGTTGATTATGCATTGGGCGGTCAATTTCCCGTGACCGTTCTGGCCGAGGACACGCGGGAATACGGCATTGTCGCCCCGGCCAATCGCTTTCTGGGCCGCCCCATGCTGCTGCTGACGCCAGATACGCATCAGGCGGATATAGCGGCCCGCTTCGCGCCGCTGTTTGACACGTTGACGACGCAGCCGCCGCTGACGTTGCGCTTTGCCGGCTATCCTTTCATGACGCTGTCGGTTCTGGCTGGCACCGGATTTCACGGCTTGCCGCCGGGAGACGTAAAATAAAGCAACGGGATATCGGAAACCTCCCGTTGCCCGTTGCCGATATCGGCAATGGCGCTTAATCCTCGCTAGAAATACAGCTTACGTGGATACGGATATGGCAGAGACGCTAAACAAGACGAACAAGCCCTCCCGCGCCGAAGCTGAAGAAGCTGTCCGCGTGCTGCTTCGCTGGGCCGGCGACGATCCCGACCGCGAAGGCCTGCTGGACACGCCGGGCCGCGTCACCCGCGCCTATGAGCAGTATTTCGGCGGCTACGATATCGACCCCTATGCCGTCCTGAACCGCACCTTCTCGGAAACGGAAGGCTATGACGAGATCGTGCTGCTGCGCGACATCCGTTTCGAAAGCTGCTGCGAGCATCACATGGCGCCGATCATCGGCCGCGCCCATGTCGCTTACCTGCCGAGAAGCCGTGTCGTCGGCATCAGCAAGCTGGCCCGTGTCGTCGATGCCTATGCGCGCCGGCTGCAGATTCAGGAAAAGATGACGTCGCAGATCGCCAATACGCTGGACGAGGTGCTGCAGCCGCATGGCGTCGCCGTGGTCATCGAAGCGACCCATCAATGCATGACGACGCGCGGCGTGCACAAGCCGGGCACCAGCCTGGTGACCAGCCGCATGCTCGGCGCCTTCCGTGATAACCCTGCGACACGCCGGGAGCTGATGGCCATGCTGCAGCGCCCGGGTATCGGCGCGGCCGCCGAAGGCTGACCGCGTCAGACGATATCAGCGCGTCTCAGCCCTCGTCGCGAGCGGCTGCGGCGCGCTGAAGCTTCTCGAAAATTGACGGGTCACTTTGACCGGCCGTGAGGTCGAGGGCGCTTTTGCCTTCGGCATCGGCGCGTGTCGGGTCGGCGCCGGCCTCCAACAGCAGATCCATCATCGCCAGCCGGCCGAACATGGTGGCGAACATCAGCGGCGTGCGGCCCATGTCATTGGGCGCATCGACATCGGCGCCGGCGGCGATAAGTCGTCGGGCGATCTCCAGCTCGTTCTTGAAGGCGACCCCGGCCAGCGCCGTGGCGCCTTTGGCATCCCGCCCATCGACCACGGCACCGGCCTTGAGCAGAAGCTCCACGGCTTCGGCCTGACCATTATAGGAGGCGAGGATGAGCGGCGAAAATCCGCGGCCATCGGGCCGGTTGGGATCCGCGCCCTGGCGGAGGAATTCGGCCAGCAATTCCAGCTGACCGTCACGCGCCGCACCGTAATAGAGCTGTTCGACTTGATCGGGCGTCAGGCTGCTGGGGCCTTTCGGTGTCTGATCGCTCATGCGTCCTTGGCTCCTGTGGCTGGCATGGGGACAAGATTGCTCTCCCCGATTTCCAGAATTTCGACGGGATCCCCGACCGCGATCGCGCCGGTGCCGTCCGGGATCATGTTCTGTCCGAACATGACACCGCCGGGCGCGCGCCGGATGCGGCCAAGCGTCTTCAGGGGTTCGCTTTTGTTGGGACGCTCACCGGTTTCCTGGTCGACGGTGGTGACGATGCAGCGCGCGCAGGGTTTGACGATGCGAAAGACCGCGTCGCCGATGCGAATGCGGCGCCAGCGGTCCTCCGCCCAAGGCGTGGTGCCGCTGATGATGATATTCGGCCGGAAGCGCGCCATGGGAACGCCCTCCGCCATTTCCGCATTCAAGGCGTCGAGCGAGGCGGTATTGGCGAGCAGCACGGGAAAACCGTCATTGAAGGCGGTGCGGTCTTCCGGCCGGCTGTAATCCGGATCGACGGGTCGCACCGTCGTATCGTCCAGATAGACGAGGCCGCAGGGAATGCCGGTGGCGGCGCTCAGCCAATCAGCGGCCGCTTGTCCCGCGTCGCGTGCCGGCACCTCGTCCCGCCACACGGTCACCTGCCGGCGCAAGGCCCGCGCATCGGGAACGGCAATCGCGAGTGCGGCGCCTGTGCCATTGCTCAGATGCAGCCCGGCTGCGGTCGCCTTCGCGCCTATGCGGGCCATGAGCGGGATGTCGCGCTGGGTCACAAAGCGGCCGTCGGGCGTCACCACCATCCAGCGCCGATCGTGCATCAGTCCCCATGGCTCGACCAAGGCCCGGGGGACGGATCCACCTTGCAGGGCCTTCACCGGGTAGATGCAGATGTCAGCGACGACCGCGCCGCTTGTCATGTCATGGCCTTTGTTCAGGATGGCGGATTTTAGGGCGCCAGTTCGGGCACACGGTCATAGATCGCGCGTGTCAGTTCCTCGCGCCGGTCAAGCAGGCTGCGATACCAGGCGACACGGTCGGCGACGCCATAGGCATCCATGCGGGCCTGGGCAACGGATTGGCGGGCGGCATTGCCGATGGTGATGCCAAGGCCGGGTGCCGTCACCAGGCGGATGATCTTCTCGTAAAGATCGGATTCGCTGCGGAAGATCAGGCCGGTCACGCCGTCCTCGATCGAATCCCCATAAACGGTGGGGCTGGCCAGCGGAACAACCCGGGCTGACGCGGCCTCGATATATTTCAGGTCCGACTTGGCGCGATTGAAGGCGCTGTCCAGCAGGGGCATGAAGCTGATCTCGGACTGGGCCAGCAGACTCATATAGGTGCGGTGGTCACAGAGCGGCGTGAAGGACTTATGCGGCGTTTCCAGCGCATCGAAGAAGGCCTGATCATAGACGACCTGAAACTGCAATTGCGCGCCCAGCGCTGCCGCGGCCGCATTAAGCACCGGCATATAGGGCTGCCAGTCGACAGTGCGGTTAAGGGCACCGAAGAACAGGGTCACGCTGCCCGGCGTCATGAAATTGACGATCGGCCGTAGCTCGGAAATGCCATTCGGGAAGATGGCGACTTCAGGGTTCTGCTGGCGCAAAGCTTCGGCCAGAACAGGGGTGCTGGTCTGCACGGCATGGGCGGCGCGAAAATTCATCAGCCGCTCGTCCCGCAGCTGCGGCATGAAATCCGGCAGATCGTCGAATTCCGTGACCACCAGAAAGCCGCGCTGCATCAGATGGCGGAAGACGGCAACGCCTTCGTCGCCGACAAGCAGCGGGCGGTGCAGCACGCAGATGGCCGGCTGGCGCTCGCTGGGCTGAGGGAAGGTATCGATATCGCCGACCTGCACGGAGACGGAGGGATCGGTCTTTAAGGCGCGCATCGGATAGATGACGCGGATATCGCTGACGGCCGCGAAGGGCTTCAGCATGGTCGAGCGGATGGCGATCGGCTGGGCCGGTGTCTTGCGCGCCCGCCAGATGAACTGCATTGGTGCGCTGCGCGCGAGGAAATTTTCCCGCGACAGGCCCATGGCGGGCAGCACGTCCTTCAGCAGGTCGGCTGCGGTTTCGGCGCCTTTCTGGTCGAAGGTGCGCGGGGTCACGTCGCAGGCCTGCAACCCGGTTTGGGCCAGGGCCTTTTCCATCGTGGCGAGGGTGAACCAGCGCAAATGCGTGCGGTCCAGCACGCCCTGGTCCTCGTAATCGAAGGTGCCGTTGATCAGTCGGAGCGGCACGCTCCAATGCGCCGCATTGGGCACGCAGATAAGCATGACGCCGCGCGGGCTGAGAAGCTTTGCGTGTTCACGCATGATCCGCCAGGGATCGCGCAGATGTTCCAGCACATCGCCATAGATAATGCAGTCGTAACCATCGGGCACTTCGAAGGGCAACGGATCGCTTTCGATATCGATACAAGCGACTTCGCTCAATCGGCCGGCCGCGACCCGCACGGCCTCGGGCATATGATCGACGCCCAGCACGCGAGCCCGTGGATTGCGCAAGCGGTAGGCCGCGCCGAGCGCGCCTTTGTGACAGCCCACATCCAGCACTACATCGGCGTCGAGTGGAATGCGGTCGAGCAGGTCTGGGTTACCGACGTCCGGATAGTCAGGAGCAGGCGTCAAGGTGCGCGATAGGCTCAAGTCTATCCTCCGTGGGCGAAGCGGGAGCCGCACCCTTTTCCGTCCACGTCATGCGCAGCCTATGTTGCAGTGCATGATAAACCTGCATAGGTGCTTCGCCAGTAGTCTCATTTGCAGCATCGGCCGGCGGCGCGCAAATTTTAGCACCGTCACAATGCCAGGAGGCGTCATGAGCGCCCAGTCCTCATATTCTTCCCACTCAACGGGTTTTCATAAAACTAAAGTGACAGCCATTCCCGGGGACGGCATCGGCCCCGAGGTGATGAAGGCGGTTCAGCGCATCCTGGCTGCGGCCGGTGCTGAGATTGACTGGGAAGAGGCCGAGGCGGGCGCGGAAGTCTTCAAGCGCGGCATCGCCACGGGAGCGCCGCAGGAGACACTGGATTCGATCGCGCGCAACGGCATCGTCCTGAAGGGACCGCTGGAAACCCCGGTCGGTTACGGCGAGAAATCCGCCAATGTGACCTTGCGCAAATTCTTCGAGCTTTACGGAAATATCCGGCCGGTGCGGGAACTGCCCGGCATCAAGACCCCCTTCTCAGGCCGGGGGATCGACATGGTCATCGTGCGCGAGAATGTCGAAGACCTCTATACCGGTATCGAGCATATGCAGACGGCGGGCGCCGCGCAGTGCCTGAAACTCATTACCGAGCCGGGCTCCGAGCGCATTCTGCGCCTCGCCGCCGCGCTGACGCAGGCGGAGGGCCGGAAAAAGCTCACCTGCGCCACCAAGGCGAATATCATGAAGTTCACCGAAGGCATGATGAAGCGTGTCTTCGAGCGCATCATGCCGGACTACCCGGACCTCGAACCCTCGCACATGATCATCGACAATTGCGCGCATCAGATGGTCATCGCGCCCGAGCAGTTCGATGTTGTGGTTTCCACCAATATGAACGGCGACATCATCTCTGACCTCGCCGCCGGCCTGGTGGGCGGCCTGGGCGTGGCCCCCTCCTCCAATATCGGCGACCATGCCGCGATGTTCGAGGCGGTGCACGGCTCAGCGCCGCAGATCGCCGGTAAGGATCTCGCCAATCCGACGGCGCTTCTTCTGTCGGCCATCATGATGCTGCGCCATATCGGCGACTTCGCGGCGGCGGAAAAAGTGGAGCAGGCGCTGCTGGTGACTTTGGAGGAGGCCCGCAACCTCACCGGCGATATCGCGCCCAAGGGCACCGGCGTCGGCACGACCGCCTATACCGATCAAGTCATCGCCAATCTGGGCCGCACCAGCGGCTTCGCTTCGCGCGCCTATCAGCCGCTGACGCTGCCGCAATGGCCGGAAGGCGTCTGGCATCATCCGCCGCAGACGCGCGAAGTGACGGGCGTGGATGTCTTCATCGAAACCGGCGCCGAGCCCCCCGCGCTCGCGGCCTCTTTGCAGACGGCGGTCGCGGGCAGCGGGCTGACGCTGAAGATGATCGAAAACCGTGGCGTCCAGGTCTGGCCGGCGCATTCCGGCCGCCCCTTCCTGGTCGATCTGTTCCGGTGCCGCTTCATGCTTGAGGCGCCGCGCGACAATGCCGACGCCGCTATCGCCCAGGCGCTGGCCGGAATCGGTGCTGGCCATCATTGGATGCATGTCGAGAAGCTGCAACGTTTCGACGGCCGCGACGGCTATACCAAGGCGCAGGGCGAGAACTAAGCGCAACCCACGAAAAAAACGGCCTTGGGCCGCCTTTTTTGTCAGGCGTGGCGGGTGGAGGAGCGCTCCATCCGAATGCGCTTGAGGTCGGTCGGGTCAGACCACACGCGGCGGGTCACGGCGCGGGCCATCCATATCCCGACCATACGATGCTGTCCGTCGATCAAAGCACGGACCCGGTGCATCTCGTAGGATGACCCCTCATAGGCGATGAGCCTGGGCTTTGCCGGGGCGGTCAGTCTCGCGACGAAACCTTCGACCAAAGACCCGGGCTGGCGTACGACGGATGCGTAGCGCGCGCTCCAGCCGCCGATATGCACGCGCGCATAACCGCTCAGCCGCGCCGGGCGCAGGCTGCGCCCGAGACGCGGGTCACCGGCGATCTGGCCCAGTAGGACCGGATCGCGCAGCGAGCCGTAGAGGAAGATCAGCAAGGCGCCGAAAGTCCTGTGAAGGTAGTGGGGAAGGCTTAGTGGCCAGAGGCGGCGTGCTCGAAATCCGGGGCTTCGATGCCGGAGCTTTCCAGCTGCGTCACCAGGTCAGCCTTCAGACGCTCAAGCCCCTCTTCCGTCTTCGCTTCCGCGCGGGCGACGAGGACGGATTGCGTGTTGGAGGCTCGCAGCAGCCACCAGCCGTCGGCCGTCTTCACGCGCACGCCATCGGTCTCGGACACATCGGCGCCCGCTTCCTTCAGCCGCGCCGCCACTTCGGTGATGACCGCGAACTTACGGACGTCATCGCATTCGAAGCGCAGTTCCGGCGTATTGATGACCTTCGGCAGGGCGTCGTGGATTTCCGCGAGGCTGAGCGGCGAGCGGGCGGTGATGCCCAGCAGGCGGATGGCGGCATACAGGGCGTCGTCGAAGCCGTACCACTTGTCGGCGAAGAAGACATGGCCCGACATTTCGGCGGCCAGCGGCGACCCGGTTTCGGCCATTTTCGCCTTGATCAGGCTGTGGCCGGTCTTCCACATCAGCGGGTTGCCACCGGCTTCCGCGATCTCGTCGAACAGAACCTGACTGGCCTTGACGTCGGAGATGATGGTGGCCCCCGGCAGCGCCTTCAGCACGTCACGTGCGAAGACGACCAGCATCTGGTCACCGAAGAAGACATTGCCGTTACCGTCGACGGCGCCGATGCGATCCGCGTCACCGTCGAAGGCGATGCCGAGATCGGCCTTGGTGCCCTTCACGGCCGCGATCAGCGCTTCCAGGTTCTTCGGCACAGTCGGGTCAGGATGGTGGTTCGGGAAATGGCCGTCGATATCGCCGAACAGGATGGTGTGTTCGCCGGGCAGATGCTTGACCAGCTTTTGCAGGACTTCACCGGCGGCGCCGTTGCCATTGTCCCAGACGACCTTGAGCTTCTGCTCGCCGCCGTCCCAATCCTTCACCAGACGCGCGACATAGTCGTCGGACAGATCGACGGTCTCGTCATGGCCCTGGGTCTCCTCCACCACGTCGCCGGCGGCGGCGAGACGGCCGAGTTCCAGAATGTCTTTTCCGAAGAACGGCTTCTTGCCGATCATCATCTTGAAGCCGTTATATTCGGGCGGGTTGTGGCTGCCCGTCACCATCACCGCGCCATCGGTGCCGCGCGTGAAGGCCGCGAAATAGAGCAGTGGCGTCGGGCCACGCCCGACGCGCAGAACATTGATGCCCGATGCCTTCAGCCCGTCGACCAAAGCCTTTTCCAGCAGCGGCGAGTGGGTGCGGCCGTCATAGCCGACCGCAACCGTCGAGCCGCCCTTGCGCACGATCATGCTGCCGAAGGTGCGGCCGATGGCGAAACCATCGGCCTCGGTCAGGGTCTTACCGACGACGCCGCGAATATCGTATTCGCGCAACGAGGTCGCGTTGAAGGCATGGGTGAATGACATGGGACGTCCTTAAAGCCTGTTAGCCGGTGTATTTCTTGAGGAAGGCGCGCACTTCCGGCGCCAGATCAGGACGCGAGAGGCTGAAGGCAATCTGCGCTTCCAGGAAGCCGACCTTGTCACCGCAGTCGAAACGCTCGCCCTCGAAGCGCAGGCCGTGGAAGGGCGAATGACCGATCATCTTGGCCATGGCATCGGTGAGCTGCACTTCATTGCCGGCGCCGCGTTCCATCTTGGACAGATGGCCGATCACTTCCGGCATCAGGACATAGCGGCCGATGATGGAGAGGTTGGAGGGAGCCACTTCGGGCTTCGGCTTTTCGACGAGGCCCGTGACCTCGACCAGCTTGCCGTCGTCATGGCCGGTTTTGAGGATGCCGTAGCGGTTGGTCTGGTCGCGCGGCACTTCCACCACGGCGACGACGCTGCCTTCGGTTTCCTTATAGGCCTGGGCCAGCTGCGTCATGCAGGGGGTGTCGGACAGAACGAGATCGTCCGGCAGCAGGATCGCGAAAGGGTCGTCGCCGATGAAGGTGCGGGCGCACCAGATGGCGTGGCCGAGACCCATCGGCTCCTGCTGGCGCACGGTGCTGATCGAGCCCGGCTGCAGGCGGTCACGGTGCAGCTGCTCCAGCGCTTCCAGCTTGCCGCGTTCGCGCAGCGTCGCTTCCAATTCGTAGGAGACGTCGAAATGATCAATGAGTGCCGTCTTGCCACGGCCCGAGACCATGCAGAACTGTTCGATGCCGGCCGCGCGGGCTTCGTCGACCGCATATTGAATGAGCGGGCGATCGACAACGGTTAGCATTTCCTTCGGCATGGACTTGGTCGCAGGCAAAAAGCGCGTGCCAAGACCAGCCACGGGAAGCACCGCTTTTTTCAACGGTTTGGCGGACATCAGTTACTCCTAAGCAACAGAGTTTAGGATCGAAGTAGGACGCGATAGCAAATTAGAAAGCAACTGTTAGTCGGTCCAAAAGGATTAGGTTTTTCCCGAACACGCGGCGCTCGCAGCTAATCTAGGGTGTGCCAGGAAAAACCCAAGGTTATCTTCGTGAATTTGCGTCGGCGGCGGCCACAGCGCTGATATTGATGATAGCGCGCGCGGTGGCCGTCGGCACCAGAATATGGATGGGTTTGGCCATGCCGAGCAGCAACGGACCGACCTGAAGCCCGTCGCCCGAGGCCTTGATCAGGTTGAAGGCAATATTGGCCGCGTCCAGCGTCGGGAAGACCAGAAGATTGGCTGTGCCAGTCAGCGTGCTGTCATTGATCGCGCGGGCGCGCGTTGCTTCCGCCAAAGCGGCATCGGCCTGCATTTCGCCATCGACTTCCAGATCCGGCAGACGCTCGCGGATCAGCCCCAGAGCGCGGCGCATCTTGCGGGCGGATTCCGAATTGCTCGATCCGAAGGAGGAATGCGACAGCAAGGCGACCTTTGGCGTCAGCCCGAAGGATGCGACGGCTTCGGCCGCCAGTTCCGTCATCTCGGCGATCTGCTCGTCCGTCGGGTCGAGGTTCATATGCGTGTCGGCGAAGAAGAGCGCGCCTTCCTGCAGGATGACCGCCGTCATGGCGTAGATACGCGACGCCCCGGACCGGCGGGGAATGATGGGAAGGGCGTATTGCAGATGCCGCCACCAATCGCCGTAGCCGCCGCAGATGGCGCCGTCGGCCACGCCCTCGGAGACCATCAGCGAGGCGCAGATGGTGGAATGGCTGCGGACCAGAATTTCCGCCGCATCCGGCCGCACGCCGCGACGTCCGGCAAGGGTTTTGTATTTGGCCAGAAGCGGTGCGAAGACGTCGGTATCGACCGCCGGGTCATAGATGGTCACGGCGCTGTTGAGATCGAGGCGGAGGCCCATCTCGCGCACCTTGCGCTCGATCCCCTCTCGGGAGCCGAGCAGGATCGGGCGGGCGATGCCGTCATCGACCACCGTCTGCACGGCGCGCAGCACGCGCTCGTCCTCGCCCGCGCCATAGACGATGCTGCGCAGGTTCTGCTGGGCGGCCGCGAAGACCGGCCGCATGAGCTGGCCGGAGCGATAGGTGAAGCGCTCCAGCTCGCGCTTGTACTGGGCGAAATCGTCAATCGGAAAGCGTGCCACGCCGCTGGCATGGGCGGCACGGGCGACGGCCGGGGCGATTTCCAGGATCAGGCGCGGGTCGAAGGGCTTGGGGATGATATAGTCAGGCCCGAAGATCGGTGCGGCCCCGCCATAGGCGGCGACCACCGTTTCGCTCGCCTCGATGCGGGCAAGGCCGGCCAAGGCTTCAACCGCCGCCTGCTTCATCTCCTCGTTGATCGTCGTGGCACCGCAGTCGAGCGCGCCGCGAAAGATGAAGGGAAAGCAGAGGACGTTATTGACCTGATTGGGGTAGTCGCTGCGGCCCGTGCCGATAATGGCGTCCGGCCGCACTTCGGCCACGATTTCGGGCAGGATTTCCGGCTCTGGATTGGCAAGCGCCATGATCACCGGGCGGGGCGCGAATTTCGCCAGCCATTCGCGCTTGAGGACGCGCGGCGCGGAGAGGCCGAGGAACAGGTCCGCCCCGTCCAGCACATCTTCCAGGGTGCGGGCCTCGGTATCTTTGGCGTAGCGGGCGAGGTTCGGACCCATATTATTGCGGCCGCGATGCACCACGCCTTCGATATCGGTCAGGAAGACATTCTCGACCTTCAGCCCCATGGTGACGAGCAGATCGACGCAGGCCAGCGCGGCGGCGCCGGCGCCCGAGGTCACAACCTTGATCTCGGCCAGCGTCTTGCCCTGCAGCACGAGGCCGTTGGTGACGGCGGCGGCGACCGTGATGGCGGTGCCGTGCTGATCGTCGTGGAAAACCGGGATATTCATCCGCGCGCGGAGATCGGCTTCGATCTTGAAGCATTCCGGCGCCTTGATGTCTTCGAGATTGATGGCGCCGAAGGTCGGCTCCAGTGCGGCCACCACATCGCAGAAGCGGTCGGGGTCTGCGGCATCGACCTCGATGTCGAAGACGTCGATGCCGGCGAATTTCTTGAAAAGGACGGCCTTGCCTTCCATCACCGGCTTGGAGGCGAGCGCGCCGATATTGCCCAGGCCCAGCACGGCGGTGCCGTTGGAGATGACGCCGACCAGATTGCCGCGCGCGGTATAGAGCTTGGCGTCGTCCGGTTCGGCGACGATGGCCTGGCAGGCGGCGGCGACACCGGGGGAATAGGCGAGCGCCAAATCGCGCTGGGTTGCCATGCGCTTGGTCGGCTCGATGGCGAGCTTACCAGGGCGCGGATAGCGGTGATAGTCGAGTGCGGCTTTACGGAGATTGTCGTCCATTGCTTCCCCCTTATGCGCCGTCGTAGCGCCAGCCTTGGGGCGCTATAAGACCAAGATGAGAGAGCCGATGCAACGTCACTTCCCGGACAAATGTCCGGGAATCAAAGCCTTAAATTTTAGAGAGAGAAGATGGTGCGGTCGAGAAGACTCGAACTTCCACGGGGTTGCCCCCACAAGCACCTCAAGCTTGCGCGTCTACCATTCCGCCACGACCGCATCGTGGGTGCCGGGGTATAGCCAATGATTGAGATCGCAGCAATCGACGATTTGCCATCTGATGCACGCATAGAAGTGGCATCAGATGCGCGTGTGCTGTGGGAGATCGCCGAGGGCCTTACCCCTTATCCGGCGGCTTTAGCGCGGATGGAGGCCAATGTCCGGGCCATTCGCGCCGGAGAAGAGCCGGAGCGGGTCTGGTTCGTGGAACATCCGCCGCTCTACACCGCCGGCAGTTCGGCCAAGCCCGAAGACCTGCAGGCGCCGGATCGCTTCCCCACTTTCCCCGCCGGGCGCGGCGGCCAATGGACCTATCACGGCCCCGGTCAGAGGGTGGCCTATGTCATGCTCGACCTGGACCGCGCCCATGGCAGCGTTCCCGCCCGCGACCTGCGTGCCTATGTGCGGGGGCTGGAGGAATGGCTGATCCGGACGCTGGACCGGTTCAATATCAAGGGTGAGCGGCGGCCCGGCCGGGTCGGCATCTGGATCGCGGATCGGGCAGCCGGCACCGAGGCCAAGATCGGCGCCATCGGCGTGCGCGTGACGCGCTGGGTGACCTGGCACGGCATCTCTCTCAATCTGGAACCGCAGCTTGACCACTTCGAAGGCATTGTTCCTTGCGGCATCCGCGAGTATGGGGTGACAAGCCTTCATGCGCTCGGGATAATCGTCAGCATGGCCGAACTTGATGCGGCCCTGGCGGCGAGTTGGATGGACGTCTTCGGCAGTCCGCTGATAAGGGGCTGACGCAGAGGCCTCGGCTGTTTTAGCGGGGCATGAGTTTAATCGTCTTCGGAAGAAGACGGGCGCTGAGGTTACGGCGAGGGCCGGCCGGTGCCCGTCGCATTGATGGGAACTTGGGATGGCCTCGGCGGCCGAGCAACTTGCGGCAAATTTGAACTTCGGGACCTTTTCCAAGGCAACCGAACTCAAGAAGCGGATCTGGTTCACCCTCGGGGCGTTGATCGTCTTCCGCCTGGGCACCTATATCCCGGTTCCCGGCGTTGATCCGGCGGTCATGAGCCAGCTCATGACCCAAAACGGCGGCGGCATCCTGGGCATGTTCGACATGTTCTCGGGCGGTGCGCTGGGTCGTATGACCGTCTTCGCGCTGAACATCATGCCTTATATCTCTGCCAGCATCATCATTCAGCTGATGTCCTCCGCTATCCCGTCGCTGGAAGCGATGAAGAAGGAAGGCGACAGCGGCCGGCGCCGCTTGAACCAGTATACCCGCTATCTCACCGCCATTATCGCGATCTTCCAGAGCTACGGCATCGCGGTCGGGCTGGAGAGCATGCGTGGCAGTGTCGGCGCCGCCGTCGTCGACCCCGGCATGTTCTTCCGCTTCACCTGCGTCGTGACCCTGGTCGGCGGCACCATGTTCCTGATGTGGATCGGCGAGCAGATCACCGCGCGCGGCATCGGCAACGGATCCTCGCTCATCATCTTCGCCGGCATCGTCGCCAATCTGCCCAGCGCGCTCGTGCACCTACTGGAACTCGGCAAGACCGGCGCGCTGTCGCCCATCTTCGTGCTGGCCTTCATCATCGGCGCCGTCGTCATCATCGGCTTCGTAGTGTTTATGGAGCGTGCGCAGCGCCGCATCATCATCCAATATCCCAAACGCCAGGTCGGTCAGCGAGTCTATGGCGGCGAATCGAGCCATATGCCGCTGAAGATCAACACGGCCGGCGTCATCCCGCCGATCTTCGCCAGTTCCATCCTGCTGATCCCGGCGACCGTCATCGGCTTTGCCCATGCTGGCGGCCATGGCCCTGCCTGGCTGCAATGGCTGGCGGGCTCTCTGGCCCACGGCCAGCCCGTCTATATGATTCTCTATGCCGCGATGATCATCTTCTTCTCCTATTTCTATACGGCGGTGGTGTTTAACCCCGAGGAGACGGCGACCAATCTGAAGAAGCAGGGCGGCTTCATCCCCGGCATTCGCCCGGGCAGCAATACGGCGTCCTATTTCGACCGCATCCTGACCCGCCTCACGACCGTCGGCGCGCTCTATCTCGTCGTCGTCTGCCTGGTGCCCGAATGGCTGATCGGGCATTTCAGCCTGCCCTTCTATTTCGGCGGCACCAGTCTGCTGATTATTGTGTCCGTCACTATGGACACCGTCACGCAAATCCAGTCCCATCTGATCGCGCATCAATACGAAGGCCTGATCAAAAGGGGCCGCGGGCGCGGGAGGGGCCGATGAACATTATTCTTCTCGGGCCGCCGGGCGCCGGCAAAGGCACCCAGGCCAAGGGTCTGCAGAGCCGTCACGGCATCGCCCAGATTTCGACCGGTGACATGCTGCGCGCGGAAGTCGCGGCCGGCAGCGATGTCGGTCTGCGCGCCAAGGCGATCATGGATCAGGGCGGTCTCGTGTCCGACGATATCATCGTCGCCATGCTGGCCAGCCGCATCGAGAAGCCCGACTGCGCCCATGGCTTCATCCTGGATGGTTTTCCCCGCACCGTGCCGCAGGCCGAAGCGCTGGACGTCATGCTGGCGAAGCGCGGCACGCCAATCGATGCCGTCATCGAACTGCGCGTGAATGACGAGGTGCTGATCGAGCGTATCGCTGGCCGCTTCTCCTGCGGGAAATGCGGCGCGAGCTACCATGACGAGTTCAAGCACCCGAAGGTCGAAGGCACCTGCGACATCTGTGGCGCGCATGACTTCATCCGTCGCCCGGACGACAAGCGCGAGGTCGTAACAGCCCGCCTCGAGGCGTACAACCGCCAGACAGCCCCCCTGCTGCCTTATTACGCGGCGCAGGACCGCCTGGTGGTTGTGGACGGTCTGGCCGAGATTGACGAGGTTGCTGGCACGATCGAAGCCGCTTTGGAGACCCTGTCCCAGCACAGAGTCACCCATGCGCTCACGCAAAGTTGATCTACAGCCGTTGACTCTCAGTTAGGGGCGGCGCTATTCCGCACCTCCACCGATCGAGGGCAGGGGTCCTGGTCGGTACTTTTTCTCGGCCATATCCGGGACGACCAGCTGAACGCACCCGAGCGTTCGGCGCTTGAGGAGTGTGAAGCGTGGCGCGTATTGCCGGGGTGAACATCCCGACCAACAAGCGGGTTGTCATCAGTCTGCGTTATATCTACGGCATTGGCCCGACCAACGCCGTCCAAATCTGCGAGCGCTTGGGCATTGCCGCCGATCGCCGGGTTAACCAGCTGTCTGACGACGAAGTCCTCCGCATCCGTGAGCTGATCGACCGGGAATTCCGCGTCGAAGGCGATCTGCGGCGTGAAGTGTCGATGAACATCAAGCGTCTGATGGATCTCGGCTGCTATCGCGGTCTGCGTCATCGTCGTGGCCTCCCGGTTCGCGGCCAGCGCACCCACACCAATGCCCGCACCCGCAAGGGTAAGGCCGTGGCGATCGCCGGTAAGAAGAAGGTGACCCGCTAAGGGGTTTACCCCCAGCGTTTCACCTTGCGTTGGAAATTTTTGCGACGTTTTGGCCGCCCGGTTACGCCGCGGCGGCCACGTCATCAGTGACAGGATTTATCTATGGCGAAGCCCGCCGCTTCTTCTCGCCCGCGTAAAAAAGAGCGCAAGAATATCAGCTCCGGCGTGGCGCATGTTGCCGCGACCTTCAACAACACCGTGGTGACCATCACCGACGCCCAGGGCAATACCATTGCCTGGTCTTCGGCTGGCGCCCAGGGTTTCAAGGGTAGCCGCAAGTCCACCCCGTACGCGGCGCAGATGGCGGCGGAAGACGCGGGCCGCAAGGCGCGCGACCACGGCATGGAGACCCTCGAGATCGAGGTGAGCGGCCCGGGTTCCGGCCGCGAAAGCGCGCTTCGCGCCCTGCAGACCGTCGGCTTCTCGGTCAGCTCCATTCGGGACACGACCGCTGTTCCGCACAATGGTTGCCGCCCGCGTAAGCGCCGCCGCGTCTGACGCGGAGCGTCTGGCCGTCCTGTTGCCGGATTCTGCCGGCCCTCTCCGTCTGATGTGGTGAGGGCCCGGCGCCCGGCTTGTTCTTTTATGAGGCGAACGTGGTATTGCAGAGAAATTGGGAATCGCTGATCAAACCCGAAAAGCTCGAAGTCGAGCCGGGTAACGATCCCTCCTGCGTGGCCACCGTTGTGGCGGAGCCGCTGGAGCGTGGCTTTGGCATGACGCTCGGCAACGCTATCCGCCGCGTCCTGCTGTCGTCTTTGCAGGGTGCCGCTGTGACGGCCGTGCAGATCGACGGCGTGTTGCATGAATTCAGCACGGTTCCCGGCGTCCGCGAGGATGTGACCGACATCGTGCTGAACGTGAAGCAGCTGGCGCTGCGCATGCATGGCGAAGGCCCGAAGCGCATGATGCTGTCGGCCACCGGCCCCGGCGAAGTGCGTGCCGAGCAGATCCAGGCCGGCCACGACATCGAAATCATGAACCCTGACTTGGTCATCTGCACGCTGGACGAAGGCGTGAAGCTGGGCATGGAGTTCACGGTCAATATCGGCAAGGGCTATGTCGCGGCTTCCGCCAATCGTCCGGAAGATGCGCCGATCGGCCTGATCCCGGTCGACTCGATCTATTCGCCGGTGAAGCGCGTGTCCTACAAGGTGGAGCCGACCCGCGTTGGGCAGGTCACCGACTATGACAAGCTTCTGCTGACGGTTGAGACCAACGGCGCCGTGACCCCGGAAGATTCGGTGGCGCTCGCCGCTCGCATCCTGCAGGACCAGCTTCAGCTCTTCATCAACTTCGATGAGCCGCAGCAGCTTCGTCTGGAAGAGCAGCAGGATGACCTGCCGTTCAACCGCAACCTGCTTCGCAAGGTCGACGAGCTCGAGCTTTCGGTCCGTAGCGCCAACTGCTTGAAGAACGACAATATCGTCTATATCGGCGATCTCGTTCAGAAGAGTGAGCAGGAAATGCTGCGCACCCCGAATTTCGGTCGCAAGTCGCTGAACGAAATCAAAGAAGTGCTGACTGCTATGGGTCTCGCGCTGGGCATGAACGTCCAGGGCTGGCCGCCTGAGAATATCGAAGACCTCGCCCGCCGGCTCGAAGAGCCGTTCTGACGTACGGCTTCAAACTTTAACCGCGTTTTGACTAGAAGCACGCACAGGTCAAAGGACTGAAACCATGCGTCATGGCGTTTCCGGGCGTAAGCTCAACGTTACCTCTACCCACCGCGCTGCCATGTTCCGCAACATGGCCGTTGCCCTGATCAAGCACGAGCAGATCACGACGACGCTGCCGAAGGCGAAAGAACTTCGCCCGGTCGCCGAGAAGCTCGTGACCCTTGGCAAGCGCGGCGATCTGCATGCGCGCCGCCAGGCCTATGCCCAGCTGCGCGACGACACCATCGTCACGAAGCTCTTCGAGGCGCTGGCCGGTCGCTACAAGGCGCGTGCCGGTGGCTACACCCGCGTGCTGAAGGCCGGCATCCGCTATGGCGATGCCGCTCCGATGGCGATCATCGAATTCGTCGATCGTGACGTTTCCGCCAAGGGCCAGGACAGCGGCCCCAAGCCGGAAGTGGCGACCGAGGAAGAAGGCTTCGGCGCCGAGGCGTAATCCTCGCCGAAGCGTCTGGTGATAAGAAAGGGCGGACCCCGCGAGGTGTCCGCCCTTTCGCTTTTTAAGTCCGAAGGATTTCGCGTGGCGCGCTCCCCTTCCCCCCCAGGCGATCTGTTTGGCGCACCGGCGCCGGGGCCTGCCCTGGCGGGTTCGGGACGGGCCAGCGCCGCGCGCGGCAAATTGCGGCCTTTGGCCGATCGGTTGCGGCCGGCCACACTCGGTGACGTCACCGGCCAGGATCATTTGCTTGGGCCCCAGGGCACGCTGACGCGGATGCTGGAGCGCGGGTCTCTGTCTTCCCTCATTCTTTGGGGACCGCCCGGCGTTGGCAAGACAACCATCGCGCGCCTCATCGCCGAGCGGGCTGGGCTGGTCTTCTCCCAGATTTCCGCCGTTTTCTCGGGCGTCGCGGATCTTAAGCGCGTCTTCGAGGAAGCGGCGCGGCGCAACCGCACCGGCGACGCCACGCTGCTTTTCGTGGATGAAATCCATCGCTTTAATCGCGCCCAGCAGGATGCCTTCCTGCCTGTGGTCGAGGAAGGGATTGTGACGCTGATCGGTGCGACGACGGAAAACCCGTCTTTCGCGCTGAACGGCGCCCTGCTCTCCCGCTGCCAGGTGCTGGTGCTTAAGCGGCTGGATGATGCAGCCCTTGGCCAATTGCTGGACCGTGCCGAGGCCGAGATCGGCCGCGCTTTGCCGCTGACCGGAGAGGCGCGGGCGACGCTGGCCGCCATGTCGGACGGCGACGGGCGCTATCTGCTCAATATGGCCGAACAGCTCTTCTCGCTGCCGGATGAGACTGAGGCGCTGGATCCGACCGGGCTCGCCGATCTGCTGTCGAAGCGCGCGGCGCTGTACGACAAGGACCGCGAGGAGCACTACAACCTCATTTCCGCGCTGCATAAGGCGATGCGCGGCTCGGACCCCGATGCGGCGCTGTATTGGTTTGCCCGCATGCTGGGCGGCGGCGAAGACCCGCGCTATATCGCCCGCCGCATCCTGCGCTTCGCGGCCGAGGATATCGGCATGGCCGATCCCCAGGCCCTGCTGGTGACGGAGACGGCCTGGACGACCTATGAGCGGCTGGGCAGCCCGGAAGGCGAATTGGCCTTGGCCCAGGCGGTCGTCTATCTGGCAACGGCGCCGAAATCGAACGCGGTCTACAAGGCTTTCGGTGCCGCTAAACGGGCCGCGAAAGCAACCGGTAGTCTGATGCCGCCGGCCCATATCCTCAACGCGCCGACGAAGCTCATGCGGGACCTCGGCTACGGCGAAGACTATGCTTATGACCATGATCAGGAAGAGGCCTTTTCAGGCCGTAACTATTTCCCCGACGGCATGTCGCGGGAGCAATTCTACAATCCGGCGGAACGCGGCTTCGAGCGCGAGATTGCCAAACGTCTGGATTATTGGGCCAAGCTGCGCCTGCAGCGAGAGCGGGAGCGCGGCGAATGAGCACTATTGAAGAACGCATTGTCTCGGACGACGAGGCCGATATCCGGCTGGACCGCTGGTTCCGCCGGCATTTCGCAGGCCTTACTCAGGGGGCCATCGAAAAGCTCTGCCGCACCGGGCAGATCCGGGTCGCTGGCAAGCGGGTTGAGGCCTCGACGCGCCTGCAGCCCGGCCAGGGCGTGCGCATTCCCCCGGCCGCCCTCGCCGCCGCAGACCAGGATGCGCCGCGGCCAGTGCCGGTGGCAGACGCGCGACAGATCAAAGAGCTGGAACGCATGGTGCTCTACCGCGACGACGCGGTGATCGTACTGAACAAGCCGCCAGGCCTGGCGACGCAGGGCGGCGCCGGCATTACCAAGCATCTGGACGGCATGCTGGACGGGCTGCGCTATGGTAGCGAGCATCGTCCGCGCCTCGTGCATCGGCTGGACCGTGACACCTCGGGCGTGCTGCTGCTGGCGCGTTCGCCGGGGATCGCCGCCAAGCTTGCCGCCGCCTTCCGCACCCGGAAGGTGGAGAAGACCTATTGGGCCGTCGTGATGGGCCTGCCGGTGCCGCTGGAAGGCCGGATTGACCGGGCTTTGACGCGCGTGCAGGGCATTGGCGGCGCGCGCAGCGCCATCGCCCATCCCTCAGACCCGGACGCCCAGAAGGCGGTCACGGAATACGAGACACTGGACCATGCCGGTCGCAAGTTCAGCTGGCTCGGCCTTTATCCGCATACCGGCCGTACCCATCAGCTGCGCGTCCATTGCGCCGCCATGGGCCATTCGATCCTGGGCGATATCCCCTATGGCGGGGAATCGGACATGGAGACGATGCTGGGACAGTTGCATCTTCATGCGCGCAAGCTTCACCTGCCCCATCCGGCCGGCGGCACCTTGACCGTGTCCGCCCCCCTGTCCGCGCATATGGAAGAGACGTTCAAGAGGCTCGGTTTCGTCAATCCGGCGCCGGAGCCGACCCGCAGGGTCAAGGGTTAACGGCCAGGAACGACGATCCGGTCCGGAGGCACTACGCCGCCGGTAAGTTTTGCAACCACGCATTCGGCGGCGTCCACCGCCATCTGCGTCATCGACCCTGCGGTGACGCCTGCCATATGTGGCGTCAGAATGACCTTGGGGTGATCGCGGAACGGATGGTCGGCCGGCGGCGGCTCCTGCGTCAGCACGTCCAGCCCGGCCCCGGCGATATGGCCGGACTCCAGCGCCGCCAGCAGGGCATCCTCATCCACCAGGCCGCCGCGCCCGGTATTGACGAGGTAGGCCCCCTTCGGCATCCGGGCCAGCGCAGCCGCGTTGATCATCCTGTCGGTTTCCGGCACCAGGGCGGTGTGGAGCGAGACGATATCGCTCGTCTCCAGCAGCTGCTCCAGGCTGTCCTCGCGCCGCGCATGGACATAGACGGCGGGGTCGGTCTGGCGGGAATAAGCGATGACCTCCATGCCGAAGGCCGCCGCCATGCGGGCCGTGTGCTGGCCGATAGGGCCCATGCCGATAAGGCCGAGGCGCTTGCCATGGGCGTCCGAGGCCCACATGTCGCCCGCCCGCCAGCCGCCTTGCGCAATGACCGGCTGAATGCTGTGGATCTGTTTCAGCAGGTCCAAGGTGAGCGCGATTGTATGTTCGGCGACGGCGCGGGCATTCGCACCCGGCGTGCGGGTAATCAGCATGCCGCGCGCACGGGCAGCGTCGAGATCGACTTCATCAGTGCCGGCGCCATGGCGGGCGATGATGCGCAGATTGGGGGAGGAATCCATCACGGCCGCGGTGATGGCGCCCTGACGGGCGATGATGCCGGCGGCGCCGATCTCCGCCGCGCGGGCGGCAACTGCGCCAGGGCTGGAGAAAGCGGGCATGTAGTGAACGGCCAGACCTGCGGTTTCCAGGAGCGTCACCCCCTCTTGTGCCAGAACGGGAGAGGTGACGAGTACACTGGAAGACGCCATTAGCTATCGCCTGTCTTTCTGTTCGCGTTCGCGTTCGAAATGCCGGTAATACTTGCCTGTGACCAGATCGGTCTGCACGACGACCGCGACATCGGTCGTGTTGAATTGCGGGTCGACGACCGCACCATCGCCGACAAAACCGCCGAGGCGCAGATAGCCCTTGATCAGCGGCGGCAGGCTGACCAGCACCTGCCGGCCATCGATCGCGGCCGGGTCCATCCGCTGCATATCGACATAGCGTTCCGGCAGGGCCTTCATGCGGATATCGGGCGGCGCCAGATGATTGGCGTGGAGATAGGTCAGCTCGGCGGCCAGGGCGTCGACGTCATTGCCCGGCAGGCTGGCGCAGCCGAACATCAGATCGATGTTATGTGTGAAGACATAGGCCGCGATGCCGCGCCACAGCAATTGCATGGCGGCGCGGCCGCGATAGGTGGCATCGACGCAGGAGCGGCCAAGTTCCAGGACGCGGCCGGGAAAGCGCTCGATCAGCGAAATGTCGTATTCGTCTGAGGAGTAAAAGCGGCCGATGGTCTCGGCGGCTTCCCGGCGAATGAGGCGGTAGGTACCCACCACGGCGTCCGGCCCGTCACCCAGGTCATGATCGACGACGAGAAGATGATCGGCGACAGCATCGTAGCGGTCGCTGTCGCGGCCGGTGCGGGCGGCGGTTTCATCAGGATGGGCGCCGAGTTCGTCGTAAAAGACGCGGTAGCGCAGGGCCTGGGCGGCATCCAGTTCCCCTGCGGTGCGGGCGATGCGCAGGCCGAGATTGCCGGCACGCAATTCGCCGATGCCTTCCTCGCGGTTCAGGTCAGGCAGCGGCGGTTCGATCACGCTCACTTAATGCCCACGGTCGGCCCCAGGGCCGTTTGCGAGGCGCGGCGGCGTTTCGGACGCGGCCGTGCCACGGCTGGGCTTGCGCTTCGCCGGGGCCGGCGTTTCCGCCGCCATCGTCTGTTCGGGCAAGCGGCGTCCGAAGAGTTCAAGCCGATGCGAGACAAGATCGAAGCCAAGGCGCTTGGCGATGCCGCGAATGGCGTCTTCCAATTCGGCATCGATGAATTCGATGACACGGCCCGTATCGACATCGACGAGATGATGATGGGGGCCGGGCGTCGTCGGTTCGTACCGCGCGCGTCCGCCGCCGAAATCATGGCGTTCGAGAATACCATTTTCCTCGAACAGGCGCACGGTTCGGTAGACGGTCGCAATCGACATGCGATTGTCGAGGGCGACGGCTCGCCGATACAGTTCTTCTACGTCGGGGTGATCCTCCGCTTCGGAAAGAACACTGGCGATGACGCGGCGCTGCCCCGTCATTTTCAGGCCCTTTTCGATGCACAGGCGCTCGATGCGCGACATCATCGTTGGTTTCCGGTTCTATCCCCGCCGTTCCGGGCGTTACGATCAGCGGCGCTCAGACTGGCATCCTGCCAAGCCCAAGGCCGCCCGGATCGTTATAGGGGGAGCCGCCAGAGGAGGCAAAGCTCAGAGTGGCAGAATGGCGTCAGCCGCCTCGGGTGGAGCGTCCGTTCGCCTTCACGGGCGCGCGGGGCTTGGTGCCGAGGCCGATCTTTTTGGCAAGCGATGACCGCTGGCGCGCATAATTGGGGGCGACCATCGGGTAATCCGGCGGCAGGCCCCAGCGCTCGCGATACTGCTCGGGCTCAAGATTATAGGCCGTCTTCAGATGGCGCTTCAGCATCTTCAGCTTCTTGCCGTCTTCCAGGCAGATGATGTAGTCGCCGAATACGCTCTTTTTCACGGGAACCGCCGGCTGCGGCTTCTCGACCACTTCCGGTGCCGCGCCGACATTGGACAGCGTGCGGAAGACTTCCTGGATGAGTGTGGGCAGGGCTTCGGGTGCTACCGTGTTATGAGACACATGGGCGGACACGATCTGGGCGGTCCAGCCAAGGACACTAAGATTGGCGGCATCGTCAGACATTCATCATTCTCCTGGCCGGATGATAAGGCACGTACGCGACTTGCGCTAAATATTTCCGAGATAAGCGGCCGTATAGGTAGAATTCAAACAATCCAGCGATGTGATGTTGCGTGGGTTTTATAGAGTGCATCGCCGATTCGGGCCTTCTCTACATCGAAATGGCTAATCAGGGCAACAAGGTTAACAGGTCGTCAAGTAAAGCAATATCATGAACGCAAATACAGCCGAGGCGGCATTTCTTGACGTGACCACCGAAACTTGTCCGATGACCTTTGTGAGAACGCGTTTGATGCTTGAACGCTTGGCCGAGGGCTCTCTTCTTCGTGTACGCCTGCGCGGTGCGGAGCCGCGCGACAGCGTGCCGCGCATGGTGGCCGCCCAAGGTCATGCCATTGTCGAATCTATTCCGGACGCAGACCCGGATGTTCTCGAAATCGTCATCTGTCGTGGCCCGAAAGCCTGACTGTGGCTGAGGTTTTTGGGAAGCGCGTCGCTGTCATTCTGCCGCCGCGCGAAGGGTTTGGTCCGCAATCGGCCGGCGCCATCGCCTTGCTGCAAGCGCGGCTGGCGGCATCGGCGGGGGCCGGTTTCACCGTGACGATTGTGGGCGCGCCGCAAAAGGGGGCGATATTTCCTTTGCCGTTTCGCGCGGCGGAGGAGCGCTGGTCGATGTCCAGCCTGTTTGGGGGCGGGGACGCGCGCTATGCCGCAGCGGTTGCGCGGGTGCTGCGCGGACTGTCAGCGGATCTGATCGAAGTTCATAACCGGCCGGATCTGGCCCGGCGCCTCGCGGCCCGGTTTCCTGCGCGCCGCATCGCTTTGTTTTTGCATAACGACCCGCGCGCCATGCGCGGGGCCAAAACAGCAGCGGCGCGCGCCGCCCTGTCGCGAACTCTTGGTGCCGTGGTCTGCGTCTCCCGCTTTTTGTCCGATGCCTGGATGGAGGGATCGGACAGCGGCGTTCCTGTGCCGCGCATCCTGCCGAATAGTCTTGATCTGGCTGCCCTGCCGCCGTCACCGTCTTCTGCCGAGCGGGACCGGGTCATTCTCTTCGCGGGCCGTGTCGTGGCCGATAAGGGCGCCGACAGCTTCGTGCGCGCCTGCGCCGAGGCTTTGCCCCAGCTGCCCGGCTGGCGTGCCGTCATGATCGGGGCGGATCGTTTCCGCCCTGACAGTCCCGAAACGTCTTTTACCGAAAGCCTGCGCGCGGCGGCCGACAAGGCGGGGATCGAGCGCCTGGGCTATCGCGATCATGTGGCCGTCATGGCGGCATTAAGCCGTGCGGCCATCGCCGTGGTGCCCAGCCGCTGGCAGGAGCCCTTCGGCCTCGCAGCGCTGGAAGCCATGGCGGCCGGTGCGGCGCTGGTGTCATCACATCGGGGGGGCCTGGCGGAATTGGCGCTTGGCGCCTCTGTGGCGATCGACCCCGATGATGTATCGGGTATCGCGGCGGCGCTGGTCGGTCTGGCGCGCGATCCGGCCCGGCTCTCTGCCTTGTCACAGGCGGGCCAAGCCAGAGCGCGTGCCTATGATGTGCCGGAGGCTCGCCGCCGGCTTGATGCTTTGAGAATGGAACTGCTGACCTCGTGATGCCGATCAGTCTTCTCCTGCAACGCGCGGCATTGGTCGCGGTTCTGCTCGTCACGCCTTCGCTGCTGAATGCGCGAGCGCTGGCCGATATCTTCTTTTCCGTCACGGCCATCCTGTTCTTGGCCCAGTGCGCGCGGACGCGGCAATGGGCCTGGTTGCGCCAGGGCTGGGTGCCTTTCGCAGGCGCCTGGTGGATCTGGGAGATGATCTGCTCCCTGCCCTTGCCGCATCCCTTCCATGGCACCTGGCCCAACTTCGTCCAGGCGCTGGTCATGCTGCGCTACGGCGTTTTCGCTGCCGCGCTGGAGAACTGGGTGCTGCGCGACCCGCGCCCGCGCCTCTGGCTACGCTGGGTGGTGCAGGCGGTCGCGGCCTATATCTGTGCCGGCGTGCTGTATCAGTACGCTTTTGGGAAGAACTTCTATGGCTATGGCCGCTGGGCTGACGGCGAGCTGACCGGCCCCTTCTACAAGCCGCGCGCCGCCCCCGAACTGGTGCGGATCCTGTTTCCGGCCGTGCTGCCGCCGGTCATGGCCCTGATTTCGCGCAAATCCTTCTGGTATCGCGCGGCGGGCGTTCTGCTGGCCGCCGTCGGGATCGCCTGCATGGTGCTGATCAGCCAGCGCATGCCGGTGCTGCTGACCATCCTGGGCCTGGCTGTGGCAGCGCTCTTCCTACCCAAGCTGCGGCCGGTCGCGATCGGCCTTGTTGTCGTGGGCGGTCTGGTCATCGCCGCCTCCCCCGTCATTTCGCCCCATACCTATTACCGGCTGGTCGAGAAGTTCTCGACGCAGATGGATCATTTCCGCCCCAGCCCGTATGGCCTGCTGCTGCGCCGCGCGGATGAGATCACCGAGCAGAACCCTATTGTCGGTCGTGGTTTCAACGGGTTCCGCGACGGTTGCCCAGATATGCGCTACTGGGTCGGCTGGACGCATCAGCCCGGCGACATCGGCGGCGGTCTGCCGACCTGCAAACAGCATCCGCATAATTTCTATCTCCAGGCGGCGACGGATGGCGGCTATCCCGGCCTGATTCTGTTCTCGCTCATGGTCATCGCCTGGCTGCGCGATATGGCGCGCGGCCTGTGGCGCAGGCCGGACGCCGTGCGTGTCGGCCTGTTCGCGGCGGCCTTCATCCATCTCTGGCCGATTGCCTCGACCAGCGCTTTCCTCAGCCTGCCCGTCAGCGGCTATTTCTTCGTCGTGCTCGGCTGGGGCCTCGCGGAAGCGCGATGGCGCCAGCCCTCGCCTGCAGTGGCAGCAGAGCCGAGCCCTCGCCCCGCAGGGTGAGAGGACCTATATAGTCCTGTATAGATTTTCGTTATTGCCTTCGTGATCCGGAGTATCTCATGTCCGACACCCTCACCGACGCACCTGCCCCGACCGCCCCGACGCTCGTGCCCGTCACCGTTCTCACCGGCTATCTAGGCGCGGGCAAGACCACCCTGCTGAACCGCATCCTGACCGAGAATCACGGCAAGAAATACGCCGTCATCGTCAATGAATTCGGTGAGTTGGGCGTGGATAACGACCTTGTCGTCGATGCCGACGAGGAAGTGTTCGAGATGAATAACGGGTGCATCTGCTGCACCGTACGCGGCGATCTGATCCGCATCCTGGCCGGCCTGATGAAGCGCCGCACCAAGTTCGACGGCATCATCATCGAGACCACCGGCCTCGCCAATCCGGCCCCCGTGGCGCAGACCTTCTTCGTCGATGAAGGTGTGAAGGCGAAGGCGCGGCTGGATGCGATCGTCACCGTGGTCGATGCTCTGAACCTGCCCGCGCGTCTGGCCGACAGCGCTGAAGCCGCCGCCCAGATCGCCTTCGCGGATGTCATCCTGCTGAACAAGATCGACCTCGTGACCACCGCCGAACTGGTGGCCGTGGAAGCGCGCATCCGCGCTATCAACGCCATCGCGCCGATCATCCGCTCGGAAAAGTCGAGCGTCGCGATCGAGGCGGTGCTGGAGCGCAAGGCCTTCGATCTCAACCGCATTCTTGCCCTCGACCCGGATTTCCTTGATTCGGACGAGCATGAGCATAACGAAGAGATCAGCAGCATGAGCTTCACGGTGTCGCGCCCCATCGACCCGCAGAAGTTCAATGGCTGGATCGGCGCGCTTCTCAACGCCAAGGGCGCCGACCTGCTGCGGACCAAAGGCATTTTGGACTATCAGGGCGAAGATCGCCGTTTCGCCTTCCAGGCCGTGCATATGATTGCCGATGGCGATTTCATCGGCCCCTGGAAAGACGGCGAAAAGCGCCAGAGCCGTATCGTCTTCATCGGCCGTGACCTCAACCGTCCGCAGCTGCGTCGCGGCTTCGAATCCTGCCAGGTGGATTGATCAGCCTTATGTCCTCCGCTCAATCCCCGGTCCGGGACAGTCTCGTCGCAACGCGTGGCTTCCATCGCGCCATTGATGCCTATGTCGTTCAGATCACCTTCGATCGTGGCGGCGAATTTGTGGCCTTCGGTCTGGGCGACGGCGCGGTGCATTTTGCGCCGGTCGCTGACGCCGAGGCCGAATGGACCAGTGTTTTCGTGCATGAGGGCGCGGTGCTGAGCCTTGCCGCCGATGTGGTGCCGGGAGCCGTCGTGACCGGCGGCGACGACGGCGATTTCCGCCGCGTGAAGCCGGACGGCGAGGCGGTAACGCTGAGCGATCTCGGCTCCAAATGGGTGGACCATGTGACCAGCTTCGCGCCGGGCCGTGGCCGTGGCCGGGACAAGGACGTGCCGATCCTGGCCTGTTCCGCCGGCAAGCAGGTTCACCTGTTCGACGCGCGCGGCCAGAAGCTGAAGGTGTTGGAACATCCTTCCACCGTCACCGGCATCAGCTTCGACAATCGCGGCAAGCGGATTGCGGCCTCGCATTACAATGGCGCAAGCCTGTGGTTTGTGGCCGCCAAGACCGATACGCCGCGCCGGTTGGAATGGAAGGGCAGCCATATCGGCGTCGCCCTGCACCCGGACGGGGAATCCGTCGTCACCAGCATGCAAGAAAACGCGCTGCACGGCTGGCGGCTGACGGACAGCCAGCACATGCGCATGAGCGGCTATCCGACCAAGCCGGAATCGATTTCCTTCTCGCGCTCGGGGCGCTGGCTGGCCTCATCCGGCGCCGATACCATCGTCATGTGGCCCTTCTTCGGCGGCGGCCCCATGGGCAAGCCGCCGCTGGAACTGGCGGGCGGCGCCAGCGTCGTCGTCAGCCGCGTGCAGTTCAATCCGCGTTCGGATGTCGTTGCCGCCGGTTTCGCCGATGGCCGCGTGGTGCTGGCCGATATCGAATCCCAGCGCATCGTGCCGGTTGCCGAGCCCGGCCATGGCGCCATTACGGCCCTGGCCTGGAACGACAGCGGCAGCCATCTGGCTTTCGGAACCGAGACAGGTTTCGCCGGCGTGGTGGATTTGTCGAAGCGTTAAAAGCCAGCATCCTTCTCACGCCGGAACTCCGGTTTGAGGGTGCGATAGAGGCTGCGATAGGCCGCGAGCCGCGGCTGGTAGGCATCGCGCAGGGCAGCGTCCGGCGCGATGGTCTCGATAATTTCGGGCTGGGTCGCAACCAGCCCGCCGCCGGCGGCCATGCGGCCGAGCCGCGCGGCCCCGAAGGCTGCGCCATGCGCGCCATCGGCAAAGCGGTTGAGCGTCAGGCCCGTGGCCGAGGCGATGATCTTCGCCCAGAGCCGGCTGCGGGCGCCGCCGCCGATGAAACCGGCCTCCCCCACTTGAATGCCGGCTGAGTTCAGCGCCGCCACGCCATCGGCCAGACTGAAGGCGACGCCTTCCAGCACTGCCTGGATCATCGACGCGCGATTGCTGTCCGGCGTCAGGCCGAACAGCACGCCCCGCGCCCAAGGGTCGTTATGCGGGCTGCGCTCGCCAGTGAGATAAGGCAGGAACAAAAGGTCGCTGGGGCCGGTAAAACCGGCTTCCACCTCTTCCAGCAGCGTCGCGATATCGGCCGCACCGCCAAGCCGGCTCATGGTCGATAGCGCGCTGGCGCCATTGAGCACGGCGGTCATGGCGCACCAGCGCCCAGGCAAGGCATGACAGAAACTATGCACGGCCTGTTCCGGCGCCGGGCGATAGCGCTCGGTCGCGACGAAGACCTGGCCGGACGTGCCGAGTGCGACAAAGCTGCTGCTGTCATTGACGACGCCGATCCCCAAACCGCCGGCCAGCGTATCCCCTGCCCCGCCGGCCACCACGGTCGTGGGCGACAGACGGAAGCGATGCGCGATGGCGGGCCTGATGGTGCCGGTATCGGTCGGGCTTTCCACGACCGGCGGTAGCAGCGCGGCATCAAGCCCGATGCGGCGAATGGCGGCGTCGCTCCAGCCCCGCGTCTCTTCATCCAAAAGCCAGGTGCCAGCGGCGTCCGTGACATCGGTGACGTAATGCCCGGTCAGATGCAGGCGGACGAAATCCTTCGGCAGCAGCAGGCGTTTCGCGCGTGCCAGACTTTCCGGCTCATGCTTCTGGAGCCAGAGCAGTTTGGGGGCGGTCAAACCGGCCATGGCCGGCACGCCGAGTTGACGCGCAAGCGCCTGGCCCTCAGCCTGCAAATCTTCCGCTTCAGCCTCGGCACGGCCGTCATTCCACAGCATGGCCGGCCGCACTGGCCTGTCCTCGGCATCGAGCAGGCAGAGCCCGTGCATCTGGCCGGAAAGGCCGATGCCGCGCACCCGTCCCATAAGATCTGCGTTTCCTGCGGCAAGCTGGTCGAGGGCTGCTTCCACCGCCTGCCACCAGCTTTCTGGGGATTGTTCCGAGGCCAGAGGCAGCGGGTGCGTGGGCACCGGCACGGCGATGGAGACGGAGGCCAGCACAGCCTCCCGCTCATCGACGACAATGGCTTTGACGGCGGAGGTGCCGAGATCGATGCCCAGATAGCAGGTCATGGGGTGAAGCCTCGTCCGCGTCCGATGATGCCGGTGCCGAATTTGTCTCGTAGCCGGTTCAGCGCTTGCTGGCGAGCGACCCGCCGGTTGGAATCGGGGTCCGCGAGGTCAACCGGATCGGCGTCCTCAACCGGCCGCAGCGGCTGCGCACCGAGACCCAGCAAACGGAAAGCGGTGCCGTCGATTTCGCGCGCCAGCAGGGAACGGCCGGCGTCATACAGCAAATCCGGCAGCGCGGTCGGCACCGCCAGGCGCAGGCTGCGGGTGCGCAGCTTATGCTCGGCGGTCTTAAGCTTCAGCGTGATGCCGCCGGCGGCGAATTCCTCTTTCCGCAGGCGTCGCGCCAGCTTTTCAGCAATCTGCCACAGGATTTTCTCAAGCTCCGGCAGAGTGCGGATATCCGTATCGAAGGTCGTCTCGGCGCTGATGGATTTCGTCTCGCGCTCGGGATCGACCCGGCGGTCATCCTCGCCGCGCGCGCGGCGGCAGAGCGCGGGACCGTCCGCCCCCAGCATGCGATAGGCGGTCTCGATATCCAGCGCCTGCAACTGGGCAAGGCGGGTAAAGCCGAGGCTGGTCAGTTTGGCGGTGGCGGCCGGGCCGATGCCGGGCAGCAGGCTGACGGGCTCATTGGCCAGAAGTGCCGCGGCTTCCGACCCGATGACGGAGAAGCCGCGCGGCTTGTCGCGCTCGGCGGCGAGCTTGGCCAACAGCCGGTTATGGGAAAGGCCGATGGAGATGGTGACGCCGATCTCATCCTCTACCCGCCGGGCAAGGCGCGCCAGCATGACGGCGGGCGGCGCGCGATGCAGGGTTTCCGTGCCTGACAGATCAAGCGCGGCCTCGTCGATCGACAGCGGCTGCACCAGCGGCGTCATATCCGCCATCAGCGCGCGGATGCGGCGGGATTCGTGCACGTATTTCGCCATTTCCGGTTTCAGGACGACGGCATCCGGGCAAAGCTTCAGCGCCTTGAACATCGGCATGGCGGAGCGCACGCCCGACAGCCGCGCGATATAGCAGGCGGTGCTGACGACGCCGCGATGCGCGCCGCCGACGATTAGCGGGCGGCTGGCGAGTTCCGGACGGTCCCGTTTCTCGACGCTGGCATAGAAGGCATCGCAGTCGATATGGGCAATGCTGAGCGTAAAAAGTTCCGGGTGGCTGATGAGCCGGCGCGATCCGCAGGCCGGGCAAAGCCGCTTCGGCGCCTCACTGACAGAATCGCAGGATCGGCAGAGGGTGGGCATGGCGCGGTCGGCTCCCGGTGCCGCAATCTAGCCGGCCCGGGACCGCGATGCCAGGAGGTCAGGCGTCGTTCAGCGTGGGAGCGGAGGCGAGCGCATGGGCATCCAGCAGCGCGGGTGGCAGCAGGGACCGGAAGGCGGTGGCCAGATCCCGCAGCAAAGGCTCGACGGCCGACGTTTTGCGCCAGACCAGCGCGATACGGCGGCTGGGACTGGCATCCTCGAAAACCAGCAGATGCACGGGCCGCGATTGCGGACCCGCCATGCCATGGGCGGCCAGCGCCGGGATCAGCGTCATGCCGATGCCGGCCATGACCATCTGGCGCAAGGTCTCCAAACTCGTGGCGCGGAAACCGGTGGTCTCGCGTGAGCCCGATGTGTCGCAGACGGCCAGCGCCTGATCGCGCAGGCAATGCCCGTCTTCCAGAAGCAGCAGATTATACTTGGCCAGTTCCGCGATGCGGATGGTCTGTCGCGCCGCCAGATCATGATTATTCGGCACCGCGAGCAGAAAGGGCTCCTCGAACAGAAGCTCGGTCTGCAATTGCGGGTCATGGACGGGCAGGGCCAGGATGACAGCATCCAGCTTGCCGGCCTGCAGACGCTCCAGCAGCGGGTCGCTTTTCTCTTCTGTCAGGAACAGTTCCAGATGCGGAAAGCGCTGTTTGATGCCGGACATGACATGCGGCAGCAGATAGGGGCCAAGCGTCGGAAAAATGCCCAGCCGCAGCACGCCGGATTCGGGGGCGCTCATCCGCTTGGCTGCATCCTTGATGGCGGCGGCTTCGTTCAGAATACGCCGCGCGCGGGCGGTGATATCCTGGCCTGCCGGTGTCAGCATGACATTGCGGGGTGACCGCTCAATCAGCGTCACGCCAAGCTCATCTTCCAGCTTGCGGATTTGCGTCGACAGCGTCGGCTGGCTGACCAGGCAAAGCTCCGCCGCCCGGCGGAAATTCCGCTGGTCGGCCAGGGCCACCAGATATTGCAGTTCGCGGAGGTTCATCGGTTGTTGCCACCCGCGCGACAGGCGCGCGGGTGGCAAACCAACTGGCTGCTGATCAAGCGGCCTTCGCTTCTTCCGTCTGCGGGGCAGACGAACGGATCAGGTAATCGAAGGCCGAAAGCGAAGCCTTCGCGCCCTCGCCCGCCGCGATGATGATCTGCTTGTACGGAATCGTTGTGCAGTCACCAGCCGCGAAGACGCCCGGCAGAGAGGTCTGGCCGTGGCCGTCGATGACGATCTCGCCGCGCGGCGACAGGTCGATGGTGCCTTTCAGCCAATCCGTATTCGGCAGCAGGCCGATCTGGACGAAGATGCCTTCCAGATCGATCGTGTGATGCTCACCGGTCACGCGATTCTCATAGACCAGACCGGAAACCTTCTGGCCGTCGCCCTTCACTTCCGTGCTGCGCGCGGAGACGAGAACGGTGACGTTCGGCAGGCTATGCAGCTTGCGCTGAAGCACCGCGTCCGCCCGCAGCTTGGTGTCGAATTCGATCAGCGTGACATGCTTCACGATACCGGCGAGGTCGATGGCGGCTTCGACACCTGAATTGCCGCCGCCGATGACGGCGACGCGCTTGCCCTTGAACAGCGGGCCATCGCAATGCGGGCAATAGGCAACGCCCTTGTTGCGATAGATATCCTCGCCCGGCACGCCCATCTGGCGCCAGCGTGCGCCGGTCGACAGGATGACCGTCTTGGCCTTCAGCACTGCACCGCTTTCCATATGGACGGCAAAATGATCGCCTTCGCGGTTCAGCTCGGCGGCCTTCTGAAGGTTCATGATCTTCACGTCATTCTCGCGCACATGCGTTTCAAGCGCCTGGGCGAGTTTCGGGCCTTCGGTATGCGGGACGGAGATGAAATTCTCGATGCCCATGGTGTCCAGCACCTGGCCGCCGAAGCGCTCGGCCGCCACACCCGTGCGGATGCCCTTGCGCGCCGCATAGACGGCGGCCGCCGCGCCGGCCGGACCGCCGCCGACGATGAGCACCTCAAACGGCGCTTCGGCCGAAAGCTTCTTGGCTTCGCGATGCGCAGCCCCCGTGTCGAGCTTGGCGACGATTTCTTCCACGCCCATGCGGCCCTGGCCAAAAACCTGGCCGTTGAGGAAGATGGTCGGCACGGACATGACCTGACGGGCATCAACTTCCTGCTGGAACAGCGCGCCGTCAATGGCCGTGTGCTTGATGTTCGGGTTGAGCACCGCCATCAGGTTCAGGGCCTGCACAACATCAGGGCAGTTCTGGCAGGAGAGCGAGAAATAGGTCTCGAAGGTCATCTCGCCGTCGAGGTCACGGACCTGCTCGATCACGGCTTGCTCGAGCTTCGACGGATGGCCGCCGACCTGCAGCAATGCCAGGACGAGAGAGGTGAATTCATGCCCCATGGGCAGGCCCGCGAAGCGCAGGCTGATGTCCTGCCCCGGTGTCGTCAGCGCGAAAGACGGAGCGCGCTCGCCATCATCATGGGATTCGGACAAGGAAATTTTTGAGGACGCATCCTGCAATTCATGCAGAAGCTCCAGCATCTCGCGGGATTTGGGGCTGTCATTGACAGAAGCCGTGATCTGGATGGGACGGACAACCCGCTCCAGATAGGCCTTGAGCTGCGTCTTCAGATTGGCATCCAGCATGGATGATCTCCGGCGGCTAAAGGAGGGGAGGTGCCGCCTGCCCAAGAGACAATTTAGAGACCGATTCAGACCTTGGGTTGATTCAACCCAAGGGGGTCATCGGGCTCTAGGACAGGCGGCGTTAGTCAGTGAGCCGAGGCTCAGATCTTGCCGACGAGGTCGAGCGACGGGGCGAGGGTCAGTTCACCTTCTTCCCACTTCGCGGGGCAAACTTCGCCCGGATGGGCTGCGACATACTGGGCGGCCTTGATCTTGCGGAGGAGTTCCTTCGCATTGCGGCCGATGCCCTCGGCGGTGATTTCCACGGACTGCACGATACCGTCCGGATCGACGATGAAGGTCGCGCGGTCGGCGAGGCCCATGCCTTCACGCATCACGCCGAAATTGTTGGTGATGGCGCCCGAAGCATCTCCGAGCATGGTGTACTGGATCTTGCCGATGGTGTCGGATGTGTCGTGCCACGCCTTGTGGACGAAATGCGTGTCGGTGGAGACGGAATAGACTTCCACGTCCATGCGGCGCAGCTCTTCGTAGTGATCGGCCACGTCGCCGAGTTCGGTCGGGCAGACGAAGGTGAAGTCGGCCGGGTAGAAGAAGAAGACAGCCCAGCTGCCGAGGACGTCCTGCTCGGAGACCTCAATGAACTTGCCCTGCTTATAGGCCTGGGTCTTGAAGGGTTTGATCTTGGAATTAACGTTGATCGACATGTGTTTTCCTTCTGGCTCAGTGCGAGTACCGCCGAGAAGGACCATACTGCGATGCACCATATCTACCAAATAGATAAATATGTGCGTTTCAATAGATTTTATCTATCACTCGCTGCACTGCGGCAACGACAGTGGTCTAACCAATTGAATTATGCGGATTAATTGCAGCGCGCTTTTATGTTCCGTCGTAAGGCGATGGTGGGCCTTTCGTGAAGACAGGAAGAAATCAGACCATGAGGTTTTCGATAGGCACTCCGAACACACTGGCTATCGCTGCCATCACGGCCAGGCTGCCGGGCTTCTTGCCCGTTTCTATTTCGGCCAAATAGCTTGGGCTTATATCGGCTGCCTGGGCGAGGGCGCGCTGCGTCATCCCTGCACGCTCGCGTCGGATGGTGATAGGCGAAGCCCCGTCGAGCATTTTCGCTGCTTCCTGGCCGGTGAAGCCGAGGTGCTTGACCCTGTCCAGACCGATCTCTGCAACAAAAGCCTGAAACTTGGCGACCGATGCCAAGTCTTCAGCATTTTCAACAAAGGACTGCCACTCATCGCGGTTCAGCGTGACGGTGTCGTCATCCGATTCAATGATTTTCGGGCGCGTGAGAGCGGTGCTCATCGGTAAATGTCCTTTCGGCCGCCTATGTCAAAAACGATAATAGCGTCGTCGGTGATGTGATACAGCGCGCGATAGTCGCCTTTTCTGAGACGCCAATCCTGGCCAGATGTCCCAACCATTTCTGTCACAAAAGAAAGCCGTTGCGGGTGCTGGTCAGCAACCATCTGCAGCGCTTCCAGAAGCCGTTTCGCATCTGCTTTTGGAAGTTTGCGTAAAGACTGCATTGCCTCAGGGAGCAAGATCAGTTCCATGCACAAATATCGCTAATAGCGAGCGTCTGATCAAGAAATATCGCTAATAGCGAGCATTGGTAGTCACAAAAAAGGGCGAACCTAGCGGCCCCGCCCTTTTGCTAAGCCGATTGGGAAAGGCGTTACCGCCGCTCGACCTGGGACACGTCGCGCACCGCGCCACGCGAGGCCGAGGTCGTCATCGCCGCATAGGCGCGCAGCGCGGGGGAAACCACGCGATCGCGACCTTCCGGCTTCCAGCCGGCGGCACCCTTGGCTTCCATGGCGATACGGCGCAGGCCCAGTTCCTCATCCGTCAGCGCCACGCGCAGGATGCGGTTGGGAATGTCGATTTCGATGATATCGCCGTTCTGCACCAGACCGACCGCGCCGCCTTCGGCGGCTTCGGGGGACATATGACCGATGGACAGGCCCGCCGTCCCGCCTGAGAAGCGACCGTCGGTGATCAGCGCGCAGGCTTTGCCCAGGCCTTTCGACTTCAGATAGCTGGTCGGATAAAGCATTTCCTGCATGCCGGGGCCGCCCTTGGGGCCTTCGTAGCGGATCAGCACCACTTCGCCGGCCTTCACTTCGTCACCCAGAATGCCACGCACGGCGTCATCCTGGCTTTCGAAGATATGCGCGGGACCGGAGAAGACGAGGTTGGACGCATCAACGCCCGCCGTCTTCACGATGGCCCCTTCCGTCGCGATATTGCCAAACAGCACGGCCAGACCGCCATCCTTGCTGAAGGCATTCTCGACATTGCGAATGACACCCTTTTCGCGGTCTGTATCCAATTCCGCAAAGCGGCGATCCTGGCTGAAGGCTTCCACCGTGCGCACGCCACCGGGCGCCGCGCGATACAGCGTGCCGGTAGTGCCATTGGGGTCCGCGCCCACCACATCCCATTGCTCAAGCGCCGCGCCCATGCTGGTGCTGTGAACGGTCGGCAGATCGGTATGGATCAGTCCGGCGCGGTTGAGTTCCGACAGCAGCGCCATGATGCCGCCGGCGCGATGCACGTCTTCCATATGGACGCTCATCACGGAGGGCGAGACCTTGCAGAGGTTTGGCACGCGGCGGGACAGCCGGTCGATATCGGCCATGGTGAAGGGCAGTTCGGCTTCCTGCGCGGCGGCAAGAAGATGCAGCACGGTATTGGTCGACCCGCCCATGGCGATATCCAGCGACATCGCATTCTCGAAAGCTTTGAAGCTCGCGATATTGCGCGGCAGGGCCGAGGCATCATCCTGCTCGTACCAGCGGCGGGCAAGGTCAACGATGGTCCAGCCGGCTTCCACGAACAGCTTGCGGCGATCGGCGTGCGTTGCCAGCAGGCTGCCATTGCCGGGCAGCGACAGGCCCAAAGCTTCCGTCAGGCAGTTCATGGAATTGGCGGTGAACATGCCGGAGCAGGAGCCGCAGGTCGGGCAGGCCGAGCGTTCCTGCACTTCGGCATCGGCATCCGAAACATGCGGATCGGCGGCCGCGACCATGGCCGTGATGAGGTCGGCGCGTTTCTCGACCACAGCACCGCCGGTGCCGTCGGCCTTGATCTTCCCGGCTTCCATAGGGCCGCCGGAGACGAAGATGGCCGGAATATTGAGCCGCATCGCGGCCATCAGCATGCCGGGCGTGATCTTGTCGCAGTTGGAAATGCAGACCAGAGCATCGGCGCAATGGGCCTGCACCATATATTCCACCGCATCCGCGATCAGCTCGCGCGAGGGCAGGCTGTAGAGCATGCCGGAATGCCCCATGGCGATGCCGTCATCGACCGCGATGGTATTGAATTCCTTGGCGACGCCGCCAGCCTTCTGCACTTCCCCGGCAACGAGCTGGCCAAGATCCTTCAGATGGACATGGCCAGGGACAAACTGGGTGAAGGAATTGGCGATAGCGATAATCGGCTTGCCGAAATCGCTGTCGCCCATGCCTGTCGCCCGCCACAGCGCACGCGCGCCGGCCATGTTGCGGCCATGAGTGGAAGTGCGGGAACGATAGGCGGGCATAGCGCAATCCTTACTGAAGCGGCGTCATTCCGTGGCGTCACATTGCCATTTGTGACCTAAAATACGCCGTTCCGCATTATTTTGCGACCCGTCTGGCCTGCCGTCTTGGAATTTCTGATCTCTGCCCAGGGCGTGAGAGGCCCCAATGCACGCCACCGGGAATGATTACGGGCGCAGGCTCACATGCTCGTCCTCCAGGGAGAAGCCGACCTTCAGCGTGACCTGATAGTAGGCCACCTTGCCGTTCTCCACCTGCCCGCGTGTCTCGATGACTTCGAACCAGCGGATATGGCGGATGGTGCTGGACGCCTTGGCGATGGCGGATTGGATGGCGTCTTCAACGCTGCTGGGCGACGAGCCGACGACTTCGATCAGCCGATAAACATGGTCGGTCATGAACCGTTCCCTTCTGTGTCTGAGTGCTTGATGTTGGTGGCGCGGTGCAAAGCTCAAGCGGTCAACACACTGCCTTTACCCGCCTGCCCTCTCGCTTCATCATCCGCCAAAGCAGAAGAGGGGAGCATCTCCATGCATCAGGAAGAACTGGTTTTCGTCGGCATTTGCGATCTGGCGGGCCTCGTCCGTGGCAAGGCTTTCCCGGCCGTGGAACTGGACCAGCGTCTGAGCCAGGGCATGGGCATGACGGGCTCCAACATCATGATTTCTGCTTTCGGCACCATCTTCTCTTCGCCCTTCGGCACCAAAGGCGATCTGGTGATGAAGCCGGACCCGACGACTGGCGTGCTGGTGCCGTTCGACGGCGCGGCGGCCGAGCGATTCTATATCGGCGATCTCCAGGAACTGGACGGCGCGCCCTGGTCCTGCTGCCCGCGTGACTTTCTGCGCCGGGGCCTGGCCGCCCTGGAGCACGAGGCCGGGTTGCGGCTGAAAGGCGCCTTCGAGCAGGAATTCGTCCATCTCGGCATCGAGGACCGGCCAGGCGATGCCTATTCACTGAGTTCCTTCCGCCGGCAGGGGATATTCGGCGAAAGCGTTGTCGGCGCCCTGCGCGCGGCCGGCATCACGCCCGACAGTTTCCTGCCGGAATATGCGCCGCGCCAGTTCGAGGTGACGGTGAAGCCGACCTACGGCATGCGTATCGCCGATGAAGCGGTCATCACCCGCGAGATTCTGCGTGCTGTGGCTGAGCGCAGCGGCCATCGCGTGACGCTGGCGCCCGTTATGGCGCCGGACGGCGTCGGCAGCGGCACGCATATCCATTTCAGCCTGTGGGACAAGGACGGCAAGCCGGCGTCCCGCGACGTGGCCGGCCCCTATGGCATTTCCGCGCGCATGGCGCCCTTCGTGGCGGGCGTGCTGCATCACCTGCCGGCGCTGACGGCCGTGACTGCACCGTCCGTCGCCTCCTATTACCGGTTGCAGCCTGACCGCTGGGCGCCGGTCTGGGCTTTCTTGGGCAGCCAGGACCGCGGCGCGGCGCTCCGCGTGGCGCCGCTCTTCCAAGGCGCGGAGGATCGCGCCGACCGTCAGTTCAATATCGAATTCCGCGTCGGTGACGCGACCGCCTGCCCCTATATGGCGCTGGGCGCCATCGTCCATGCCGGTCTCGACGGCATTCGGAAGAACATGGCCTTGCCGGCGGAATTGCCGGATTTCTGGCAGATGCCGGAAACGGCGCGGGCGGAAGCCGGTGTGCGCACCCTGCCCCGCTCGCTGGATGACGCTCTGGACCTGCTGGAAGCGACTGACGCGGCAAAGGACTGGTTCGGGGAGCCATTGCTCTCCGCCTATCTCGAATTCAAACGCTCGGAAATCCGCGCGCTCGACGCGCTGGAGCCGTCCGATATCTGCGACCGCTACGCCGCCATCTACTGAGGATTTGCCATGAAGGACTTCAAACTCAGCCGCGACGTGCCGGTGGTGCGGGGCGAAACCGCGCTGCTGCTCATCGATACGCAGAATTATACCATGCCGGGCGGCGGTGAATATATCGGTCTCGACCCGGCGGAGATCGACCGCAAATACGGCTATTTTTTCCGCGAGATGGAAAGCCGGGGAATCCCGAATATGCAGCGCCTGCAGGCGGCGTCGCGGCAGGCGGGTATCGAGATTATCTATACGGTGATCGAAAGCCTGACCCAGGACGGCCGCGACATAGGCCTGGACTATAAGATCAGCGGGCTGTTCTGCCCCAAGGGCTCACGCGACGCGCAGGTTCTGGACGCGCTGAAGCCATTGCCGGATGAGATCATCATTCCGAAAACCTCTTCTTCCGTCTTCATCTCCACCAATATCGACTATGTGCTGCGTAATCTCGGCGTGCGCTACCTGATCATCGTCGGGGCCTTGACCGATCAATGTGTCGATTCCGCCGTGCGCGATGCCTGCGATCTCGGCTATCTGGTGACGCTGCCGACGGACGCCTGCGTCACGCAAAGTGCCGAACGGCATGAGACATCGCTTGCGAATAACAAAGGCTATTGCCGGCAGGTGACGACGGCGGCGCTGGTGGCCGAAATTGCCGCCTTGGCAGGCTAAGCCCGAACCGTCCAAACGCGCTCAGAAGGAAAGCGGCCGCCGACACCATAGGTATAGGCGCGGACCTCATTGACCATGGCCTCGTCACTGCCGAACAGTTCCTCGATCTGGCTGGCATAGCAGCGCGCGACGGCGAGGCGATGGCCGATATCGATCGGCGTGACGGACGGCACGGCGTCCCATCGAAAAAAAGCCATTGTCTCGGCAAGATTTCCAGGCCGTTCCTTCGGGAATCGGCCGGCGGCATAAGGCCATTCCTCGTAAAGCCGCAATTCCAGGGCTTCCCGTGCGGCAATACGCTGGGCGGCAGCGATGACGGCCTGATGATCGACATGCCGGCCAAGACCGATAGGCGCATAGATCACCTCGGCGCCGAAATCCCGGGCCTGGTTCAAGACGATTATTGCGATTGTATCGACAATCCTGTCCTGCGCTTCATCCAGGCTGCGGAACATGGCAGTGCGGTCCGGATAAAGCACGTCTCCGCTTGCATCACGCCGGTAGATCGCTTCCAGCAGCCCCTCGTGATGGACATCGATCCCCATCAGCGCGCAGGTCAGTCGGTCTTCCTCGCGGCGCGCGACATAGGGCTGCTCGCCACGTTCCCAGACTGCGTGAAACCGCTGCGCCAAGCATGACAGCGGTCCGGTTCCGTCACCGGTAAACACGGTGACGACGCGCACGGCCTCGCCCGCCGCCAGTTGTGACGCAATCAGGCCTGCGCAGCTCAACGGAACGTCATCCAGATGCGGGGACAGATACAAATGCTTCATGTCGGCCTCATGATCATCACGGCTTAGAGCGCCCTCTACAGTGGCGTTGCCTGCGCTTTTCCGCCATGCTTCGCTCGGCCGCTGCGCAGCCTTCCCGCCCGGATTGTGAAGCCGGATTGCCTTGTAGGGAAGGCAGGTCAGTCTACCTCCACACCAGTCCGGCCTGCGACGAAGTCTACGGACGGATCGGCATAACGAAAAGGATGAGACGCATGAAAACGACTGGTTCGGCTGTCTGGGAAGGCGGCATTAAGGACGGCAAGGGCGCCATCTCCACCAAAAGCGGCGCGCTCAGCGCCTATCCCTATGGTTTTGCCAGCCGCTTCGAAGGCAAGCCCGGCACCAATCCGGAAGAGCTGATCGGCGCGGCCCATTCCGGCTGTTTCACCATGGCGCTGTCGCTCATTCTGGGCGAAGCCGGTTTGAAGGCCAGCCATATGGAAACGACCGCCGAGGTTACGCTCGACAAGGATGGTGAGGGATTTTCCATCACCGCCGTGCATCTAACGCTGCGGGCGACCGTGCCGGGCGCCACGCCGGAAAAGTTCACGGAACTGACCAATATGGCCAAGGCCGGTTGCCCGGTCTCCAAACTGCTAAAGGCCGAGATTACGCTGGACGCGCAACTGGTCGATTGATTCGTCATACAAAAATGAGGCGGGGACATAGCCCCCGCCTCATTTCACTGTCGCCAGATAGCAAGAATCAATTGCCGGCAGCGGTGCCGCTGGCCTTGCCCATGCCTGAGCCCGTACCCGGCTGAGCGCCCGGCGGATTGCCGCTGGCGTTATTCTGGCTGCCCGGCGCCATCATCTGATTCGACGATCCGCTCATCATCATCGTGCCGGACTGCGGCTTGGTCTTGGACGGCACCGGCACGGCATTGGTAGCCGGCGCGTTGGATGCGGCGCTGCTGCTGGTCGTGCTTTGCGCGAAAGCGCCGGTGGCGGCGAGCGGCGACAGAAGAAGCGCCGAGGAAAGAGCGATATAACCGATATTGCGCATGACGTGTTCCAATCTGATATGCGCGGCCGCATGGTTCGGCCGGCTTGCAACAAGACTTGGGAACGGTCACGGGCGATTACCGCTCAATTATCCTTGTTGTCCAAAGACGGTGCCCTCACCTTTCCTCGATGATCCAGCTTGAACTTTTGACAATCGAGCGATGAATTTCACAAACTCTTCCGGTTGACAAAGACCAGACAGACCGGTGTGCCGATTGAATATCGTTCAGTCACCAAAAAGAGTTCGCCTGTTTCGCTGTTGATTTCATAAACCGCCAGATTGTCGCTGTCCTGGGTTGCAACGATCAGGAAGCGCCCGGCGGGGTCGATTGCGAAATCGCGTGGCGCCTTGCCGCAGGCGCTGTACCAGCCGATCACGCTCAATCTCTCCAAGCTATCCCGCAGGTCAATCGCGCAGAGCGAATCATGACCGCGATTGGACGCATAGGCGAAGCGGCCACTGGGATGGATATGCACAGCGGCGGCGCTGCTGGTGCCGGTCCAAGCTTGCGGCAGAATGGACAGGCTGCCGCAACGCGTGATCGCATCCCCGGCCATATCATAGGAGACCACGGTATTCGCCAGTTCGTGAATGACGAGAAAGCCCGATCCGTCGGGCAGAAAGGCGAGATGGCGGGGGAAACTGCCGGGCTCGGTGTCAAGTGACAGATCGGGCGTCGGTGCAATGCCATCTTCCGTCAGGGGATAGCGGATCAGGCGGTCAAGCCCCGCGTCGCAGACAATGACACGGCGGCCGTCCGGCGTCGGCACGGCCTGATGCAGATGTGGCCCTTCCTGGCGCTCGGGGTTTACGCTGCTTCCCTCATGCTGGATGACCTTGACCTGCCGTGTCGGCACGCGATCGGCGTCCAGCCGGATGGTGGCGAAGCGGCCACTCACATAATTGGCGACGAAAAGCTGCTGCTCGGCGTTGTCCAGGCTGAGATGGCAAGGCCAGCTGCCCTGGCTCGGCACGGATGCCAGATGCGTGAGGTTCCGCGCCTGGGTATCGAGTGCGAAGCAGTCGATTGCAGCGCCATCATCCTCGGCGCATTCCTGCACGCTATAAAGTCGCCTGGCATCGCGGGAGACCGTCAGCCAGGTGGGATTGGTGATGCCGCCGAAAGCCGGGCCATCGCTGATGCTGCCCGTCCGGCTATTGAAACCGAGCAGCTGGATGCCCGCTCCCCTGCCCGCCACATGCGGCAGGGTGGTTGTATAGGTGCCGACCACCAACAGCATATCGTTCTGATCTTGGGCCACGCTCTGCTCCGGGTCAGGCTTTTTGCAGCTCGACATAAAGATCGTCCTGCGGGTCATAGCCGAGCCAGGCCTGTGCTTCCTCCAGGCTCCACCCCATGTCGCGATTGCGCGAATTGCCGTTAACCAGAATGGCCGGACCCGGCCAGCCGACGGGATTGGCCGTCAGGCTTTTTTCGATCAGCTGCGCGAAATCCCGATTGGACAGCCACATGGCGCGGAACCAGCGCAGCGCCGTTGCGCTGGCTGTGTCCAATCCCGCCTCGCTCGCAGCTCCGCCCGGCGTGCCGGAGTAATTGATGCCGCTGGCCTTGTTCTCGCCCCGCAGCACCCAGCCGATGCGGATGGTGACGGTCGTCATGCGGCCGCCCGATTCCGCCGCCAGCAGCGCCATGCAGCGCTCACCCATTAGTTTGGAGGCCGCATAGCCGGTGGAATCGACGGTTTCGATGCCATTAAACCAATGCGTGCCGGGCGCGGGCGGCAGGCGGGTGGTCAGCCCGCCTGGGCCGATCGTCTCAGCCAGCGGGGCATCCTTGTAGCCACCCATGACGTGGTTGGAGGAAAGGAAGACCGCCCGTTTCACGCCATGACGCAGGGCGGCCAGACCCAGCGCCTGGATCATATCGAAGGAGATGGCTGCCTCCTCCCAGGTCGCTTCCGGGATGGGGTTGGCTGCCGCGCAATGCAGCAGGCCCTCGATCCCCACCATCGCCGCGTCGAGCGCAGGGGTGACGTGGCTGAGGTCGGTGCGGACCAAAGTCAGCTTCACCCGCGCGGCATCGGAAAATTGTGGATCCTCGTTTCCGAAGACCGTGCCGAGAATCCGCTCGCACCAGGGCGCGGCGCCCAGGGCTTCCACCGCCTTGCCGCCAAGATTACCGCCGGCGCCTGTCACCATGACCGAACGCGGCTTGCTGTATTGGGTGTGACCGTTCATGCGCGGGGCTCTCCTCTGCGATCCGGCCGCTGCCGCCGGATCTTAGACAGATCAGTGTCAGTCCTTGTCCAGGGCAGCTTAGGCGCAACCCCGCGTCTGGCAAAGACCGTCCCTGCGGTCTCATATGCTGAAGGTATTTAGTTGATAAAGCAACTATTGGCCTCTGCCGTGAGCCATTCCGGTCAGGCGTGACGCCGGCCGGCGCTTGGCTTACAAGGCAGGGAACTCCTTCCAAGAGATAACCATGACCCCAACCGGCCGGCCGCGCTCGCTGACAGACGTCGTTCTTGAACGTTTGCGCTATGGTATCGTATCCGGCCGGTTTCGATTGGGTGAGCTTTTGTCCGAGCGGATTCTGGCCGAGCAGTTCGGCGTCTCCAAATCGCCGGTGCGGGAAGCCCTGGGGCAGTTACGTTTGGAAGGCCTGGTGCGCATTGTGCCGCAGCGCGGTGCCTTTGTGTTCACACTGTCGTCTGACGGGGTGCGGCAATTATGCGAGTTTCGCAGAACCCTGGAAAAGACATCCTTTACCCTCGCCTTCGCGCGAGACCCGGCGGCGCTGGCGGATAGCCTGCAACGCTGCGTGACGGAGATGGAACAGGCGCGTGCGGCGGGCGACCAGCGCCGCTATCTCGATCTCGATTCCGCCTATCACAAGGCGAGCTTCGATCTTTGTGGGAACCACTACATCGCCGACGCCTATGCCCTGCATGCCGGCAAGATCGCGGCACTGCGGACGCATCTGTCGACCAAACCGCTTCATATCGAGAAATCCTTCGTCGAACATGGCGAGATGGCAATGGCTGTCGCCACCCATGATCTGGCGTCCGTGCTGGCCATTCTGGACAGGCATATCGGGCGCAGCGAAATGACCTATGAAGCGGGTGTCGCCGATATCGGCGCGGCTGATCAGGCGCCGATTGTCCCGCCCAAGCGCGGAAGGCGCCCGAAGGGGAAAACGGAAGTCTGATCCGGACCATCCGGCGGCATATGGACGAGTTAGCCGCCCGCCGTTTAGGGCTATTTAATATATTCGAAATCAAAACATTTTTGCGGCTATCGCAAACAGGGCGCTAGGCTCAGCGCTTGAATCGCATTAGTCTCCCTTCAGAATAAAAAGACGCGACGATATCGTCCGCCAGCCTGTCGTCGTCTGCATTGGGGAGACGCGCCTGTGACCACGATCATCAGTAGCGGCAGCGTTCAATCCGGTCATGAAATCGCACCGGTGGGCAGCGGGCAAAGCCTGTTGGTCGAAGCGGGTGGGACAGCGATTTCCGCCAAGATTACTGCGGGGACCGAGGTGATCTCCGGCGTCGATAGTGGTGCCGTCGTGACGGAGCATGGTTTCCAGGTTCTGTCTTCCGGCGGCCTTGCGGTCGGTGGCTCTGTCAGCAGCGATGCCTGGCAGGTGATCCACCGCGGTGCGGAATCGCTCTCAACCACTATCGCAGGCGGCGGCTCTCAATTTGTGTCCTCCGGCGGCCTCGCATCGGCCGCGCATATCGCATCCGGCGGCGCGCAGATTTTGATCGACGAGGGTAGTGCGATCGACACGGTCATCGACCAGGGCGCCTATGAGGCAATCAATGGTAACTGGTCCGGGATGTCGACGACCACTGTTGCCAGTGGCAGCACCGTCCATAGCGGCGGGCTAATCGGTGTCGATACCTATGGAACGCTTGCAGATGTCAGCCTGCGCAGCGGTGGCGTTGTTCTTGTTCAATCGGGCGGCATCGTCAGTGGTGGTAGCATTGAGTCCGGTGGCTATCTGATTATGACACCCGGTGCCGTGGTCACCGACATGCCGGCCGGTGCGGCCATCGTCCAAAGCGGCATTGTTGTTATCCAGTCATTCTCGGACGTTGCGCTACAGTCATCGTCCCTCTCGCAAGACCTGGGCAGTGGCGTGGAAGAACTGGTGCTGCCCGGCGGGGTGGTCAGTGGCGGCACCCTGTCATCCGGCGCTGCACTGCATGTCTATTCCGGCGGCCTGACCAGCGATGTGACGCTCAGCGGCAGCTTTGAGGTGGTGAGCAGTGGCGGCATCGCCAGCGGCACGATCATTGATCAGGCCTCGGTCGAATATGTTTTCTCGGGCGGGTTCGCCTCTGGGACGGTCGTCGTGTCCGGCTTCGCCATCGTCGAAGCCGGCGGATCGGCGACGGGGGTGACGGTCAGCGCCGGCGGCAATCTGACCGTTGACGGGAGTTATAATGTCAGCTCCGTCGCTGGTGTCGTGACGGGCGCAACCATCCTTGATGGCGCGACGCTTTATGTGGGCTTCGTCGGCAGCGCCACGGATGTCACGGTGCAGAGCGGCGGCGCCGCCTATATCTTCGGGACGCTGTCGAGCGGCAGTCTGGAAAGCGGTGCTTACGCCATTGTCGAAAGTGCGGTGTCCAAGGTCGAGGCCAGCGGTGCCGCCGGCATTCTGGCGGATAGCGTCATCTCAGGCGCCGCCGTGGTGGTCGAATCTGGCGGCGTGCTGACCGGAGATAGGATCTCGGATGGCAGCGTCGTGCTGGTCGAAAGCGGAGGCAGCAGCGTCGATACGACAGTCTCAGCCGGCGGCACATTGATTCTTTTATCTGGCGCGGCCGTCAGCACGACAACTGCCTCGGGTGGTGCCATCATCACCTCAGGTGCCGTGGCCATAGCGGGGCCAAGCAGCGTGACGGTATCGATGGGGGTGGACTCTGCCGCCGTCGGCAGCGGCACGTCCGCCTATATCCTGTCCGGCGGCGTGGCGAGTGGGGTTGTGGTTCAGAACTACGGCTCGCTTGAGGTTCAGTCGGGTGGCACCGCCATCAATACGGTCCTGACCGCCGGCGGCGCGCTGGTGGTGGATTCCGGTGCCATAGTAAGCGGTGCCGTCACCTTCAGCGGCATCGAGGCCAGTATCGAATTCAGTGCCCTGTCGGCCGGTGAAATCCTGATCAGTGGCTTCGCGGCCAGCGACGCCCTGACCTTCGACATGATTTCCGGCGGATCGGCGGTACTCAGCATCATTTCCGGTCATGAGATTGAGATCGCGGGAACGGAGATGGGCGCGTCCGGTCTCGTGTCCGCCTTTGTCAGCCTCGACCCGTCGTCCAGCTATGTTGCCAGCGATTTTACGGTGACGAATACGACATCAGGGACGGCAGAGGTGACGTTCGCTCCGTCGCCGAAAGATGATGGATCATCTTTGGCATCGGCGGCGGTCGTGCCGGTGGATATCCCGCTTTACGTTCTTCCATATAATAGCGGCTACAAAGTCGGCATCGAAATCAGCCTTGATGGCGGCACAACCTACAAGATGTATGAATTCGATACCGGCGGCACGGGATTCTACGCCTCCTACAATCCCGCCTGGTGGTCTTCCTACACGCCTGTCAGTTCCGCACCCGCGATATTCTCCTATACCAGCGGCAATACCTATACGGCGTCGGTCGTCTCAACGAATCTGACCTTCCAGACGACTGGTGGAAATTCAATCTCTACCGCTGCCGATATCGGATTGATCTCCTCGGCGGAAAATCCCAACACTTTTACCAATCAGGCCTGGAATGCCGACCTGACGAATGTGACGACATCCACGGCACCGCTGGAGGATAATTTCTACGGCGATTTCGGCGTCGGCCTGGGTTCCGCTGAAGATGGCATCGAAAATGTTCTGGCCCAGCTTGGTTCGGGCCTGTCCGACGGTTTCATCATCACGGTCGGCACCAATGACAGTTCGGGGGAAGTTGGCAATCTGCAGGTCGGGCTGACCGCCGAGGATATCGCAAGCTACACGACGGTCGTTCTGATGCAGGGGGAAAACGCGCTCGATACTTTCGCCAATTCCGGGGAATCGACCTACCAGGAACTGCTGGCCGAAGGCATGTATATCATCAGCGGCTATGTCGAAAACAATATGACCCCGACCTCGACCCCGACCAGTGGAACCACCGATTACGTCTTCGATACCGGCGCGCCAGAGACCCAGATCCACATTGGAACGACCGTTCACACCAGCGGCACCTTGTCGGGGGCCATGCTTAGCGCGGGCGCCGCATCACCGAACGACAGTGGCTGGGTATTGAACGTCTCATCCGGCGGCTTTCAGGTTTCGGACGGCAACGCGATCGGCAATACCACCGGCTATATCAATACCGGTCTCAATGCCTTCTGGGGCGTGAGCGTGATGTTCGACATCGCCGACGGTATTCTTGGTTTCAAGCTCATGTGCTTTGCTGCCGGAACCGCCATCCGCACGCCCCGGGGTGACGTGGCTGTTGAAGCTCTGCGGGTCGGTGACCAGGTGCGGACAGTGACCGGGGAGGCAAGGCGGATTACCTGGATCGGCCATCGCGCTATCGATTGCAGGCGCCATCCCCAGCCGGACGCTGTTCTGCCGGTCTGTGTGGCGGCCCATGCTTTCGGTCGAGGCGTGCCGGAACGTGATCTTTACCTCTCGCCGGACCATGCCGTCTATCTCGACGGTGTTCTGATTCCGGTTAAATATTTCATCGACGGCCAAAATATCCGACAAGGAGTGCGAGCAAATTTAACGTATTATCATATCGAATTGTCGAGCCATGATGTCATCCTGGCGGAAGGCCTGCCGGTCGAGACCTATCTGGCGATGGATGATCGATCAAGCTTTGCCAATGGCGGCACGGTCGTGCAGGCATATCCGGTTTTCGCGCCACAGGCCGAGGATGCGCAGCTGCACTGGGACGCACGGGGCTATGCGCCGCTTGTGGTGACAGGGCCAAAGCTAGACGCGCTGCGTCGCGCGCTGGCCGAACGCGCAGCGCCATTATCCGGGCCGGTCAGTGTGGCGGCCCAGCCGCGCCGTTAACCGGCCGCCAGCATATCCTCGCGCGCGCGGGTTGCCAGAACATCGGCGCGTTCGTTCATGACATCGCCGGCATGGCCCCGCACCCAGCGCCAGTCGATTTCGTGCCGTTTGGCGGCATCCAGAATGCGCCGCCAGAGGTCCATATTCGCCACCGGGTCGCCGGCCGCATTGCGCCAGTTCTTGCGCACCCAGCCGGCATGCCAGCGGGTAATGCCGTTGCGCAGGTATTCGCTGTCGGTATTCAAGATGATGGTGCAAGGGCGCGTCAGCGCTTCCAATGCCTCGGCGGCCGCCGTCAGTTCCATGCGGTTATTGGTGGTCGTGCGATCTCCGCCCGACAATTCCTTCTCGGCCGCGCCGAAGCGCAGGATGGCGGCCCAGCCGCCGGGGCCGGGATTGGGCTTGCAGCCGCCGTCCGTCCAGATTTCCACGACCTGTCGCGGCTTCGTGGCTTCGCTTTCCGGCTGGATATCATCCGACATAGGCGGAGATTCCCTTGGCATGACTGTGGAAGCGCAGTTTGCGCAGATATTCGACAGGGTCTTTCGGCGTCACCAGGGCGCCTTCCGGCACGTAAAGCCAGTCGTATAAGCGTGTGAGCAGGAAGCGCAGTGCCGAACCCTGGGCCAAGACCGGCAGGGCGGTGATTTCAGCTTCCGACAGCGGCCGCACGGATTGATAAGCGCCGATCAGCGCCCTGCCCTTCGTCACGTTGAAGGCGCCGTCAGCCTCGAAACACCAGGCATTGAGGCAGATGGCGAGGTCATAGGCGAGCAGATCGGTCGCGGCGAAATAGAAGTCGATAAGGCCGGAAATCTGCCCGTCGAGGAAAAAGACATTGTCGGGGAAAAGATCGGCGTGAATCTGCCCGCGCGGCAGGCCTTCGGGCCAGGCTGCCAGCAGCTGATCCAGCGTCTTGGTCAATTCAGCACCCAATCCGGGCGTCACCTCATCGGCACGGCTAAGACTGCGTTCCAGCAGCGGGCGCCAGCCGGCGGGGCCAAGGGCGTTGATCCGCTCGGGCGCGTAACGCGCGCCGGCGGCATGGAGTTCGGCCAGGGCCTTGCCCAGCGGCGCGCAATGCGCCTGCTGCACGCGGCGCGGCCAGACGCCGGGCAGAAAAGTGGTGATGGCGGCATGGCGATCGGCCAGCAGCCGCAGGGCATTGCCGTCACGCGCCACCACGGGCTGCGGGCAATTCACGCCTTCGGTCGCCAGATGCTGCATGAGGCCGAGGAACCAGGGCAGGTCGTCCGGGTTCACGCGCTTTTCGTATAAGGTGAGGATGAAATCGCCCGTCGTGGTGCGCAGCATGTAATTGCTGTTCTCCACCCCTTCGGCGATGCCGCGAAAGGCAATGGCCTCCCCGATATCATAGTCGGAGAGGAAGGCGCGCAGCGCGTCGTCGGTCACTTCGGTATAGACGGCCATTCAGATCAACCCTGGAAAGACGCCTTTTCCTACGGATCTCCGCCCGCCCGCGCCAGAGGCAAACGTGCTGGCATCCAACAGAAAGGGCGAGGGCCGGTATAACCAGCCCTCGCCCTTTTCAGTGAGGCGCAGTCTTAACTTTGGGCTGCTTACGCGGCCTTGTTCTGGCGCGGACGACGGCCGGAGCCGGAACGCTTGCCACGGCGCTTCGGGCGATCCTGCCCGGGCGCACCGCCCGGATTGGCCGGGGCATGGGCACGCGGCGGACGCGGCGCGCGGGGGGCCTCGTCCTCCACAATGTCATGGAAAACGCCATCGGGCTGGTCGTTCGCGGCAACGGGGCCGGCGACCTTCATGATGACGCCCGTCAGGCGCTGAATATCCTTCAGGAAGCCGCGCTCGCTGGGGTCGCAGAAGGCGAAGGCGATGCCGCTGGCGCCGGCGCGGGCCGTGCGGCCGATGCGATGGACATAGCTTTCCGGCTCGTTCGGCAGTTCATAGTTCACGACATGGGTGATGCCGGTGACATGGATGCCGCGGGCCGCGAGGTCGGTCGCGACCAGCACGCGGGATTCGCCGGCCTTGAAGCGATCCAGAATGCGGGTGCGGGCATTCTGGCTCTTGTTGCCGTGAATGGCGTCGGAATTGATGCCGGATGCGGTCAGATGTTCGGCCACCTTGTCGGCACCGCGCTTCGTGCGGGTGAAGACGATGACGCGGGCCAGCGCCGGGTCACGCAGCAAGGTCACCAGCAGGCGCTTCTTGGCCGGGGCATCGGTGAAATAGACATGCTGCTCGATCTTGTCGGGCGTCGCCGTCTCGGCCTTGACCTGGACGGTTACCGGGTCGCGCAGCAGGCTGCTTGCCAGTTGGCCGATTTCCTTCGGCATGGTGGCCGAGAACAGCATCGACTGGCGCTTCTGCGGCAGGCGCGACAGGATCGTGCGGATGTCCTTGATGAAGCCGAGGTCGAGCATCTGGTCGCCTTCGTCGAGGACGAAATGGCTAACCTGCTCCAGCAGCAGTTCCTGCGTGTTCATCAGGTCGAGCAGGCGGCCCGGCGTGCCGATGACGATATCGGTGCCACGGCGCATGCGGTCGACCTGCGGGGAACGGCCGACGCCACCCAGGATAACCACGGTGCGGATGCCGGTGCCCTGGGAGAATTTCTTGATGCTGTCATTGATCTGCAGCGCCAGTTCACGCGTCGGCGCCAGGATCAGCGCACGAGTGCAGAAGGGGCGGACGCGGCGCGGATCGGCCAGCAGATGCTGGATGACGGGCAGGGCGAAGGCACCGGTCTTGCCGGTGCCGGTCTGGGCAAGGCCGAGCATGTCGCGGCCGGCCAGCAGCTGCGGGATAGCGCGGGCCTGAATGGGCGTCGGTGCCGTGAAATTCTGCGCCGCGAGCGCGGCCAGGATCTGCTCGCTGAGGCCGAGGCCAGCGAAGCTGTCGTTCGTCGTCTTAGGGGTATCGGTCACAATAGTCTCCACGCCGCCCTGGCATTCATATCCAGGCGGTTCGTGTTCAAGCTCCCCGCGCGATGCAGAGTGGAACAGGTTTGAAGAGGATTGCTCAGAAAAGGATGACCCGGATGCGCCCCACGTAAAAGGGCTGCAAGAACAGCTGGATCACCGTTCGCGCATCTCACGAACAATCATGTGCGGCTGGTACCGCAGTGCAGCACGAAGATCAACGTCTATTTGCTGGCACAGGGAAGGGATGCCGCAGCAGTATGGCTGAGGACGGCATCGGCCGTCATGGCATAGCAAGGGAATGGGTCATGAGCGAGAAAGTCGCCATCATCACGGCGGGCGGGTCCGGCATGGGCGCCGCTGCCGCGCGCCGACTGGCTGCGGATGGCTATCGGGTCGCCATTCTCTCGTCCTCCGGCAAGGGCGAGGCTTTGGCCCAGGAACTGGGCGGCGTCGGCGTCACGGGCTCCAACCAGTCTCAGGATGATCTGCGGCGGCTGGTGGACCTGACCATGGCGCGCTGGGGCCGGATCGATGCTTTGGTGAACTCGGCCGGCCACGGGCCGCGCGCCGATCTGCTCGATATCACGGACGCGCAATGGCATCTGGGAATGGACGTCTATCTTATGAGTGTGATCCGGCCGGTGCGGCTGGTCGCCCCCATCATGGCAGCGCAGGGCGCGGGCGGCATCGTTAATATCTCGACCGCCTGGGTGGCCGAGCCGACCGCCATGTTCCCGACGTCCGCCGTATTCCGGGCCGGATTGGCGGCCTTCACCAAGCTCTTCGCCGACCGCTACGCGGCCCAGAACCTCCGCATCAATAATGTCCTGCCCGGCTGGATCGACAGCCTGCCGGGGACGGAGGAACGGCGGGCCAGCGTGCCGATGCAGCGCTACGGCACGTCGGAAGAGGTGGCGGCGACCATCGCCTTCCTGCTGTCGGAGGGGGCCGGCTATATCACCGGCCAAAATCTCCGCATCGATGGCGGGCTGATGCGGTCCATCTGAGCGGGACGCGCGTCCGGCGCTTCAGGCGACGCCGATGAGGAGAAGCAGCAGCCCGGCCAGGCTGACCAGCCAGACCAGCGAGCGGACCATCGGCACGCCCGTGACATAGAGCGGCCAGTAGACGACGCGCGCCCAGAAATAGAGGTTGGCGCCGATCACGGTCAGGGCCGAATGCCGGTGCAGAACCGAGCCGGCCAGGACCAGGGCGGCGAAGAAGGGGAAGGTTTCCCTGAAGTTTTTGAAGGCGCGGATGACACGTCCGCCAATGCCTTCGATCGGTTTCTGGTCATCACGGGCGCTGCCGCCAAAAGTGACGCCGCGCGACAGGGTGACCGCGAAACCGGTCGCGAGGCATTGCAGCAGCCCGATGACCACGGACCAGAGCAGCAGGGACAGTTCAATCGTCATGCTCGGTTCCTATGCGCGATCCTGGGGAGAGGGTAGACTGGGTGATGCTCTTGGCAGATGGGAGCCGGCGGCAAAACCGCCAATGCGATTGAGGTAAAGAATGCGTTTTGCCGAGAGATGGCGCCGGACATCGGGCCTAATACCACGGGCTATCCTGACGGCGGCTTTGGTGCTGGCGGCTGTCACGCCGATCGTGGTTCTGGGCGCGGCCAGCGATCCGCTGGCGCTCTGGAAGATCGTCGACGGCAAATGCGTGGTCGATCAGAAAAATCTCGGCCATCCGGCGCCCTGTACAAGCGTCGACCTATCCGAAGGCTATGCGATCCTGAAGGATCTGGTCGGTAAGACGCAGTATTTGTTGATCCCGACGACGCGGATCACCGGTATCGAAAGCCCGGCTCTGTTACAGCCGGCGACGCCGAATTACTTCGCCGAGGCCTGGTCCCAGACGCCTCTGGTGACCGCGCGGCTGGGGCATTTTCTACCGCGCGTGGATCTAAGTCTTGCGATAAATTCCATCCATGGTCGATCGCAGGATCAGTTGCATATCCATATCGATTGTATCAGCGAGGCCACGCAGGCGGCATTGATGCGTCATATGAACGAGATCACTCCCGCCTGGACGCCATTCCCAGAGCCGTTGCATGGCCAGTCCTATGCGGTCATGCGCATCATGGGGGAAGAGCTGGGCAAAATCGATCCGTTTCAGTTGCTGGCAAGCGGCTTGCCCGGAGCCTCTCAGCAGATGGGCAATTACACGCTGGTTCTGGTGGGTGCCGAGTTTCCTGCCGCCGGCCCCGGCTTCATCCTGCTGGCAGGCAAAGCCGACCTGGCGCATGGTGATTTCGGCAGCGGCGAGGATTTGCAGGATCATGACTGTGCACTGGGGCATGTGCCTTAAGCATTTCGCATTTGCCTTGCCCGCATTATAACCTCGCGACGTGATTGCGATTTAGGCTGCCGTCTTGGGGAAAGATCCGCTCTTGGATTCGATCGTTTTGTCCGCGCCGGATCGACCGGATCAAGCCGCTATTGCCCGTGCGGCGGTCGATGGAGTCTGGTACCGCAGCGCCTATCCCGATGTCGCCTCGGCCGCCATCGATCCGGTAGATCATTACCTTGCCTTCGGCTGGCAGGAAGAGCGCTGGCCGAATCCGGCCTTTGATCCGTTCTTCTACTTGTCGCAATTGCCCAGCCGTCCTGCGGGCGATCCGCTGCTGCACTATCTGCACCATGGCGAGAGCGCCGGGCATCGCCCCATTTCCTGGTTCGATCAGGGCTGGTATCGGACCGCGCAGGCGGTGCCGGAGGGCGATTCCTGCCTTATCCATTATTTGAACGGCCGTCGCGGCGGCCGGCTGAGTCCCAACCGTCGCTTCGATCCGGTCTATTATGCGGCGCAGAACCCGGACGTGGCAGAGGCCGGGATCGACCTCTTCGAGCATTACCTCCATCGGGGACGCCAGGAAGGCCGCCTGCCGCGCGATGAGCGCGAGATCGTGCGTGAGAGTGGTCTCGTCGACGCCAACTATTATTATATCAACGGGCCGGATGTGCATCAGGCGGGGCTCGATGCCGTCGATCATTACGCGGCTGAAGGCTGGCGGGAGCATCGTCGCCCGAATCCCTATTTCGACGGCGTCTGGTATCGTCAGCGCTATAACCCGCCCCAGGATATGAGCCCGCTCTGCCATTATGTGCTTGAGGGGGAGGCTTTGGGCCATCGGCCGAGCCTTTATTTCGATCCGGCCTGGTATCGCAGCACCTATGGGCTGGACGCCGATCAGACCGCGCTGACGCACTACCTGGAACATCGCGCGACCCGGCGCTTCAGCCCTTTGCCCATTTTCGACATTGATTTTTACGTGAAGACCTACGCGGCCGATTTGGGACGGGCGCGCGATATTTTCGCGCATTACCTGGCGATCGGGGCGATGCGCGACTTCAACCCGGCCTCCTGGTTCAAGGCGGCGGAGTATCGGCAGCAGCATATGAACGGCCAACCGCCGCCGCCGGCCGCGACCGGAGAAGTCGCCCGCAATCCGCTGCTTCATTTCCTCTGCAGCTATATCCTGGCCGCCGCTCACTGAGCGCGCTTGGCCCTGGGGGCCGAGCGATGCTAGAGCCCCCGCCGTGATGACCCAATCCGCAGAACTCTCCCGCTCTGATCTGGACACGGCGCCCGACGCCGAAAGCCCCATCGTGATGGCCCTGCCGAAAGGGCGCATCCTGGGCGAATGCGTGCCGCTGTTCGGCCATATGGGCATCACCCTGCCGCAAGACCTGGTGGATGAGAGCGGGCGACGCCTGCGCTTCCCCACCAGCCATCCGGGGCTCGATATCGTGCGCGTGCGCTCCTTCGACGTCGCCACCTTCGTCGCCTTCGGCGCGGCCGAGATCGGCATCTGCGGCGCCGATGTGCTGATGGAATTCGACTATCCGGAAATCTACGCGCCGCTCGACCTCGGCATCGGCCGCTGCCGCGTCTCGGTCGCCGAGCCCGAGGAGACGGCGGGCAAGGATGACCCGTCGCGCTGGTCGCGCGTCCGCGTCGCCTCGAAATATCCCAATATCGCCCGCAAGCACTATGCCGCCCGTGGCATCCATGCCGAGGTCGTGCATCTCAGCGGGGCCATGGAACTGGCGCCCAAGGTCGGCCTATCGCGCCTCATCGTCGATCTGGTGCAGACGGGTTCGACGCTGAAAGCGAATGGCTTGGTGGAGACGGAGGTCATTGCCTCGGTCTCCAGCCGGCTGATCGTCAATCGCACCGCGCTGAAGACCCGCCCCGAGGTCATCGGCGCCTGGATTGCGCGCTTCCGCCAGGCTGTGGAACAGGGGCAGATCTGATGCAGCGCCTCTCGACCCGCAACGCCGGTTTCGCCGCCGATTTTGCGGCCTTGCTGGATCAGGCGCGGGAAACGACCGAGACGGTCGGGCCGCAGGTGGCCGCCATCATCGACGATGTCCGCAAGCGGGGTGACGCCGCTGTCTGCGACTATACCTCCCGCTTCGACCGCGTGAGCATGACGGCGGACCGGCTGGCAGTGACGCCGGCCGAGATCGCGGCGGCCAAAGCTGCAATCGCGCCGGATCTGATGGCGGCGCTGGATCTGGCGGCGACGCGGATCGAGGCGTTTCATCGCGCGCAGATGCCAGCCGATCTGGTGATGACGGATGCGGCCGGCTATCGGCTGGGCATGCGCTGGTCGGCGCTGGATGCGGTCGGCCTTTACGTACCCGGCGGCAAGGCCGCCTATCCGTCCTCGGTGCTGATGAACGCCATACCGGCCAAGGTTGCGGGTGTCGACCGGATTGCCATTTGCGTGCCGGCGCCGGACGGCGTGCTCAACCCCCTGGTTCTGGCGGCGGCAGACCGCGCGGGCGTCACAGAAATCTATCGCGTCGGCGGCGCGCAGGCGGTGGCGGCGCTGGCCTATGGCACCGCGACCATTCCGGCCGTCGACCGCATCGTCGGTCCTGGCAATGCCTATGTGGCGGAAGCGAAGCGGCAGGTCTTCGGCCGGGTGGGCATTGACGGTATCGCCGGTCCCTCGGAAGTCGTCGTCGTCGCCGATGCCGCCAATGACCCGGCCCATGTGGCGATGGACCTGCTGGCCCAGGCGGAACACGATGAATCGGCCCAGAGCATTCTGATCACCGATGACGCGGCTTTCGCCGATGCCGTGGCGGCGGCGGTGACGGAAGCGTTGAAAACCCTGCCGCGCGCCGCCATCGCCCAGGCGAGCTGGGACAGGCATGGCGCCATTCTGCTGGTTGCCGACTGGTCGGAAGCCGCAAGCCTGGTCAACCGCCTGGCCCCCGAACATCTACAAGTGATGCTGGCGGGGCCTCAGCACTTTTTTGCCCAGGTGCGGCACGCGGGGGCGGCCTTCCTCGGCCGCTTCGTGCCGGAAGCTGTGGGCGATTACGTGGCCGGGCCGAACCATGTTCTGCCGACCGGACGCACGGCGCGCTTCGCCTCGGGCCTGTCCGTCTTCGATTTCATCAAGCGCACGACCTGGGTCGAGGGCGATGCGGCGGCGCTGGCGGCCGTCGGGCCGGCCGCGGTGCGTCTGGCCGAGACCGAAGGGTTGACGGCCCATGCGCAGTCAATCGCCATGCGGCTTCAGGATTAAAGCAAACGTTAAAAACGCCATTCTTAATGGCGCAAAATGTTTCTATTAAGATATAAAAAAGAACTTCTCACTATAGATCTCCCCATCGGCGCTTTGGGGGTATCATGTCTGGCACGATTTCGACGGCGATTACGCAAAGCGTGACGCTGACCGTCAGTCCGACATCGGTGACATCGACGGGCTCCGTCGAGACGATTTCGGGCGACGCCATCATTGGTCCAGCGGATACTATAGCGGTTTCGGGATGGTCCATCGTCAACGCAGGTACAGTGGCTGCATCCGGCCCGAGCGCCAATGGTATCGACCTTGCGGCGGCGGGCAGCATTGGCAATAGCGGCGTCATCGCCGGCTACAACAACGGCATCCAGATCACCGGCGGCAAAGGCAGCGTCACCAATAGCGGCACGATCGATTCCAGCCCGACTAAGATCGCTCCCGGATCACCCAATAACCTTTACGATGGCATTTATTTCGGTGCCGGCGGCAGTGTCACCAATCTGGATGCCGGCACGATCTTTGGCGCTATCGGCGGCGTCGACATCGCGGGTGGCGCCGGCACCGTCAATAATTCCGGCCTGATCGAAACGACGACATTGCAGGGCAATGGCGTGGCGCTGGAAAATGGCGGCACCGTCATCAATGCCGGCACAACCGGAATCTATGGCGATTTTTCGGGTGTTTCCGTCTATGGCGCGGCCGGAATCGTCACCAATAGCGCGATGATCGATGCTGTCGGCCTCAACGGCTATGGCATCTATCTGGCGGCCGGCGGCACAGTGACGAATATGGCCAGTGGCTCGGTCATCGGATCCTATGACGGTATCGTCACGGCGGGCGCTGCGGCGACCGTCAGCAATGCCGGCTATGTCTATGGCAGCGATGTCGGCGTTTATTTGCAGGCCGGCGGCCGTATTACCAATCTTGCCGGTGCGACGATCGAATCTGTGTCGGTCGGCGTCATGGTCAATGGTGGAGGCACCGTCATCAATGCCGGCACCATCGATGCTGGCGCCGCCGGGACGGCGGTGGCTTTCGCGGATGGTGTCGCCAATGATCTGGTTGTGCAGAGCGGCGCCGTTTTCGTGGGCCAAGTTATTGGCGGTGGTAGCGGCAGTCGGCTGGAACTGGGGGCCGAGACATCCGGCACGACCGGCACTTTGAGCGGCATTGGCGGCCAGATCACGGCCTTCAATACCATTACCTTCGACAATGGCGATGCCTGGCAGGTGGCCGGTACTTTCGCCGGTTTTGGCGGTGAGACCGTTACCGGCTTCACATCCGGCGACAGCATCCTCCTCACCGGCGTGACGGGAGTTTCATCGAGTATCAACGGATCGGCCCTGTCGCTGACCAGCGGCGGGACGACGGAAAATCTGACCTTCACGGCGCTCGAAGCCGGGACTTTGCATGTGCAGACGGTCGGGACGGATACGGTGGTGACGCTGGTGCCCTGTTTCGTCGCAGGCACCTGGATCGCGACGCCGCGCGGGGACGTTCCGGTGGAGGTTTTGCAGATCGGTGATGAGGTGCTGACCGCTGCGGGCGAGGTTCTTCCCATCGTCTGGACAGGCAAAACCGTGGTCGATTGCCTGGGACATGAAACGCCCGATGCCGTGCGGCCAGTGTGCATCAGGGCGGATGCCTTCGGTCCCCGTGCGCCGCATCGGAACCTGTATCTCTCCCCGGACCATGCCGTGCTGGCCGAGGATGTGCTGATCCCGATCAAATATCTGCTGAATGGGTCAAGCGTCATGCAGGTGGGGCGAACAGAGGTGAGCTATCATCATATTGAGCTGGCCCATCACGATGTGGTTCTGGCCAATGGGCTGGCGACGGAAACCTATCTTGATATCGGGGATCGCGGGGCGCTGGGTCTTGGCCGCAACCTGGTCGCCGAGGATGCGCCGAGAGACGTGCAGTTCCTGCGGGATGCCTTGGCCTGTGCGCCGATCCGCGTGACGGGGCCGGCGGTCGAGAGGGTGCGGCGGTTGCTGGCGGACCGGGCGCAGGCCCCGCATCAGACGCGCGCAGCGTAAGGATTGCGTAACGGGGGATTGAACGTCCAAGCTTCTCCGCATCAGGGGAGACGTGGGGATGACATCCACCAACGAAGCCGCCGGTCTGGAGGCGAAGCGCGACGGCCGGGCCGGGCGGCTTCTGCTGCGACGCCCGCAGGCCCTCAACGCGCTTGACCTATCCATGGTGCGGGCGCTGCACGGGCAGCTGCGTCTTTGGCAGGATGACCCGGATATCGAGATCGTCGTTCTGGAGGGGGAGGGCAGGGCCTTCTGCGCCGGGGGCGATGTTCGCCGCGTGCGCGCCGATATTCTGGCCGGGGCCGGTGACGCGGCCGATACCTTCTTCACCGAGGAATATGCGCTGAACGCGGCCATCGCGCATTTCCCCAAACCCTATGTCAGCCTGATCCAGGGCGCCTGCATGGGCGGCGGCCTAGGCATTTCCATCCATGGCTCCGACCGCGTCCTGACCGAGACGGCCCTGCTCGCCATGCCGGAAACGGCGATCGGCTTCGCCCCGGATATCGGCGCCAGCTATTTTCTGCCACGCCTGCCCGGCGCGCTGGGTTTTTATCTCGGCCTGACCGGAACACGGCTGGCGGGGGCCGATGCGGTTCATGCTGGGCTCGGCACCGCCTTCGTGCCGTCCGACCGCCTCACAGAGCTTGGCGATGCGCTGGCAAAGGACGGACGGGGTGCCATTTCACAGTTCGCTGTCGCTTTGCCGCTCTATTCCCTGGCGCCTCTGCTGCCGGCGATTGACGCATGTTTTTCCGCCGAGAGCGTGCCGGCCATTCTGGCGCGGCTGGCGGCCATGGACAGCGACTGGGCGCGCGCGGCGCTGGCCGAACTCAACCGCCACTCACCCTCCGCCTTGTGCTGGAGCCTGACGGCTTTGAAGGCGGGGGCGCGGCTGGACTTGGACAGCGCGCTCGCGGCCGAGTTGCGGCTGGCACAGCGCCTGATCCGGCTGCCCGATTTCGCGGAAGGCGTGCGCGCCATGCTGGTCGACAAGGATCGCAAGCCGCGCTGGCAGCCGGCCCGGCTGGAGGATGTCGACCCGCGCCTGATCCGGGATCTGTTTCGTCCCTGACCGGCAATGACGGTATGATACGCCATGCGTGGCGATCATCGCCCGGACCCGGATGCTTTGGCGGCTGCCCTTCGCGTGAAGGGCCGCGCGGGCTTGCGCATTTTTCTTGGTGCGGCCCCCGGCGTCGGCAAGACCTGGGAAATGCTGAGTGCCGGCCGGCAGCGGGCGCGCGAAGGCGCGGATGTGCTGATCGGCGTGGTTGAAACCCATGGGCGCGCGGAGACCGAAGCGCAAATCGGCGACCTGCCCATTTTGCCGTCCCGGCAGATTCCCTATCGCGGGCAAACTTTGGCCGAATTCGATCTTGACGGCGCCATCGCGCGCCGGCCGGCGCTGATCCTGATCGATGAACTGGCCCATACCAATGCGCCGGGCAGCCAGCACGCCAAGCGCTGGGAGGATGTGACGGCCCTGCTGGAAGCCGGCATTCCCGTCTGGGCGACGCTGAACGTGCAGCACCTGGAAAGCCTGAACGATGATGTCGCCCGCATCACCGGCGTGCGCGTGACGGAGACGCTGCCCGATCAGGTGTTGGAACTGGCGGATGAGATCGAACTGATCGACATCACGCCGACCGAGCTGCGCAAGCGGCTGACGGATGGCAAGATCTACCGTCCCGAAACCGCGCGGCGGGCGCTGGACGCCTTCTTCCGGGAAGGCAATCTGACGGCATTGCGGGAGATCGCGCTCCGGCGCGTAGCGCAGCATGTCGATGCCGATGTGCGGCTCTATATGCAGACCAATGCCATCAAGGGGCCTTGGCCGGCGAGCGAGCGCATTCTGGCGCTGATCGGCGCCGATGCCTCGGCCGAAGCCGTGGTGCGGCGGGCGAAGCAACTGGCCGATGCGCTGCGCGCGCCCTGGATCGCGCTGCATGTCGAACGGCCGAAGGACGGCCTGTCCGGCGTGCTCAAGTCGCAGGCGCCGAAAGCCCTGGCGGCCCGGCTGGGGGCGGAGGTGGAAACGCGGGCGGGGCGCGATATCGCGGCGATTGCCTTGGATGTCGCGGCAAGCCGCAATGTGACGCAGATCGTCATCGGCTCGCCGCGTCCTAGGCGCTTTCGCCATATCGGCCGCCGGCTTTGGGCACGGCCGTCGCTGGCCGAGCAGCTTTTACGACAGGGCAACGATTTTAACCTGCTGGTCGTGCCGTCCTTGGCCGAGCGGTCGCCGCGCCGCCTCTGGCCCAGACTGCCGCGTACGCCGCTGCCCTGGCTTGCGGGCGTCAGCGTCATCGCGCTGGTCGTCGGCCTGGGCGAGCTGGCGCAGCCCTGGCTGAACCATGAGGCACTGGGCATGGTGTTCCTGGCGGCCGTTATGGCGGTCGCGGCCTTCTATGGCCTTGCCATCGGCCTTTTCGCAGCGGCGCTGGGCTTCCTCAGCTGGAACTTCTTCTTTCTGCCGCCGCTCTATCAGCTGACCATCAATGACCCGCGCGATATCGTGGCGGTGATCGTCTTCGGTATCGTGGCCAGTTCCACCGGCCTGCTGGCCGGCCGCGTTCGCGCCGAGGCCGTGGCGGCGCAAGGGCGGATCGAAGGTCTGCGCCGTATCGGCCTTTTCAGCCGCCGCCTGGGCGAGCCCGCGACCGAGGACGAGCTGATGGTCGAAATCGCGCAGCAGGCGGCGGCGCTCGCGCCGGAAGCCGCCGTGCTGACGGATACGCCAGCCGGTCTCACCTTGCGTGCGCTGCGCCCTGAAAACAGCGCCCCGCTGGACGAGAGCAGCCTGGCCGCCGCGCGCTGGGCCTATGCGCGGCAGGAGGAGGCCGGGGCCGGCACGGCCACGCTGCCGTCCGCTTCCTGGCGGTTCCTGCCTATTCGCACCAGCCGGGGGGTGGCAGGCGTTCTCGGCTTTCGCCCGCCAGCCGCTGGGCCGCTGTCGACACCCAGTCTGCAGGCTGTCCTGGCGCTGGCCGATCAGGCGGCCGTCGCCTTGGAACGCGTGCGTCTGGCGGCCGAGGCCGCGCGGGGCGAGGCTCTGTCCGAAACCCAGGCGCTGCGGACGGCCTTGCTCAATTCCCTGTCGCATGACCTGCGCACGCCGCTGACGGGCATTCGCGGCGCAGCCGAAACCTTGCGCGCCAGTTGGGAGAGGCTGTCCGAGCCTGTGCGGCGGGATCTGCTGGCCAGTATCGAGGAGGATGTCGGGCGGATGACCCGCTTCCTGGCCAATATCATGGACCTGACGCGGCTGGAGGGCGGCGATATCGCGCCGCGCCTGATGGCGGTGGAACTGGCGCCCCTATTCGATGCGGTCTGCGGCCGTGTGCCTGGCTCGCTGCATATGGCCGTCAGCCTGCCGGAGGGGCTGGCTTGCCGCGCCGATCCCGCTCTGCTGGAACAGGCACTGGCGAATGTCCTGGAAAACGCGGTGAAATATTCACCGGTTGGGGCCGGCATTCGCCTGCAGGCCTCGGAAGACAAGGGCAGGGTGGTGATCACCCTGGCCGATGAGGGGATCGGCATTCCGCCGGAAGATCTGGCTCAGGTCTTCGACAGCTTCTATCGCGCCAAGCACGGGGATCGCGTGACACCCGGCACGGGTCTTGGCCTTGCCATCGCGCGGGGCTTTGTGCAGGCGATGGGCGGCACGATCGCGGCTTTAAGCCCCCGGCCCGACCTGCCGCGCGACGGCCTGCCCGGCACCGTCATCACCATCACGCTGCCCCTGGCAGAAAGAGACCGACAGGCATGACCGGCGCCCGCATTCTGGTCATTGACGACGAGAAGCAGATCCATCGTTTTTTGGGGCCTGCCCTGGACGCTGCTGGCTATGAGGTTGAGCCGGCAATGACCGGCGCCGAGGGACTGCGGCTGGCGGCCAGCCGTGCACCCGATCTGGTGCTGCTCGACCTGGGCCTGCCGGATGAGGACGGACAGAAGCTGTTGCAGCGCCTGCGGGCTTTCAGCGCCGTGCCGGTCATCATCCTGTCGGCGCGGGACCAGGAAGCGCAGAAGATCATGGCGCTGGACAATGGTGCGGACGACTATGTCGAAAAGCCCTTCGGCCTGGGCGAGTTGCTGGCGCGCATTCGCGCCGGGCTGCGGCACCGGCGGATGCAGGACGGGCTGGACCCTGTGCTGCGGGCCGGGGCGCTGACGTTGGACCTGGAGAAGCGGGAACTGCGCGAGGATGGCGCCTTGCTTTCGCTGTCCAAACGCGAATTCGCGCTGCTGGAAATTCTGATGCGCAATCTGGGTCGCGTGGTCACGCACCGGCAATTGCTGACAGCCGTCTGGGGGCCGGCCCATGCCGAGGACATGCAATACTTGCGCGTCTATATCTGGCATCTGCGCCAGAAGCTGGCGCCGGAGACGATGGCCCTGCTGATCAACGAGCCGGGAGTGGGCTACCGCTTGCTGGCAGAGGCGTCACCGATGGCCGAGACCGCGTCGCATCATCCAGGCTGAGCACGGTATGGGCATTGCTGAGGCTGGTCGCGAGCGTATTGATCGCGTTCGTGCGCAGCGCGCCCAGAATGCCGGCGGCCTTGGTGCTTTCGCTGGCAATGGCGACGACATTGGGGATGCGGCGCAATTCCGATGTCGTCAGGCCCATGATGCGGCCATGCAGCGGGCGGCCGGAGGGCTGGCCCTGAATATCGAAGAAATCATAGCCCATCATATCGCCAATGGTGCCGGCCAGCCGCGCTTCCGTCACTTCCTGCGGCGTGAACCAGCCCATGCGGACCATATTGCTGTCTTCGCTGAGATCGCCCACGCCGATGATGGCGATATCGGCGCGCCGCGCGCGGTCCAGAGTCTGCCGCACCGTATCGTTTTGCAGCAGCACGTCCCGAATGGCGGGCGTTTCAACCAAAGCCGGTGCATAGAGGGTTTCGCTTTCGCCGCCGAAACGGCTGGCGAGGCGGCGGCAGATATGATCGGAATTCATCACCTCACCGGCCCGCAGGGATCCGCCGATGGCCGAGACGAAAGTCACGGACCGCTGGTTGGAGGGGGTGACGATACCATCGGCGACGGAGGCGACATTGCGGCCCATGCCAACGGCGACGATCATGCTGTCGCGCAGCACGCGCGTGAGGTGGGCGGCGACGAGGCTAGCCACGGCCTGACGCTGCGTTTCCTGGTCGCGATGGTCCACCGCCACGATCAGCCGGTCTATGCCGAAGCGGCGGATGAATTCCTTCTCGATTTCCCCTGCCACACCGGGATGGGGCCGCACGCGGATTTCGACGATGCCCTCTTCCCGCGCGCGCTTGAGCAGGCGCCCGATTTTGGCGCGTGATATGCCGAAGCGCTGCGACAATTCTTCCTGCGTGACCTGATCCGCGTAATAGAGCGCGGCGATCTCCGTCATCACGTCGAGTTCAGCGTCCTTTTCATCCGAACGCTGCAGCATGGGCCAGGGCCGTCGGTGTGGATCGGACATTTTTTATTTTCTTTTTTATCCAGTGCGCCCGCCTTTTAGCGATGCGGATAAGCCTATGCGGGCAGCCAAGGATGGATCCCCGGGTTAAGCGTGGCTGGCCAAGCCCGGGGATGACGCCTTAGTAAATACTCAGCCGTATGCGCATTCGTCATCCCCGGACTTGTTCCGGGGATCTACCCGCTGCCTGCGGCGAAGCAGGCAAAAATTCCGAGAAAAATGCCTTACGGAATCAGGATGGTCTTGATGGAATTGTCACCCTTCTTCATCAGGTCGAAGCCGGTCTTGAAATCCTTCAGCGGCAGCTGATGGGTGACGACGCCCTCATAGGGCATGCGGCCATCGGTGAGGGCGGCGATGGTGAAGGGATAGCAATAGGGGCCCAGATGGGCGCCGTAGATATCCAGATGCTTGCGGTCGCCAATGATGCTCCAATCCGCCGTCACTTCCTCGCCGAAGACGCTGAACTCGACGAAACGGCCCAGCTTGCGGATCATGTTGAGGCCCTGGCGGACGCTGGCCGGATGGCCGGTCGCCTCGATATAGACGTCGCAACCATAGCCGCCGGTCAGTTTCTTGACCTCGGCCACCACATCGACTTCCAGCGGGTTCATGACGATATCGGCGCCGAATTTCTTGGCCAGCGCCAGACGGTCAGCCTTGGTGTCGAGGACGATCAGCTTGGTCGGGTTCTTCAGCCGCGCGGCACCGACCATGCCAAGGCCCAGCGTGCCGGCGCCGGCCAGCACGACGATATCGTCGAGCTCGATCTTGGCGCGGTTCACGGCATGGACCGAACAGGCGAAGGGCTCGATCAGGGCGGCGGCTTCGAGGGAAAGCTCTTCCGGCACATGATAGGTGCGGCTGGTCTTGGGGAAACGCATATAGCGTGCCATGGCGCCGTTGACGTTGTTCTGGAAACCGTAAAGGTCGTGGACCTCGCACATCCAATATTCGCCGCGCTGGCAGTAGCGGCACTTGTCGCAGGGCACGATCTGTTCCGAGATCAGGCGGTCGCCGAGCTTGAACTTGCCCTCGCGCTCGATATTGGCGCCGATCTCGACCGCGCGGCCAATGAATTCATGGCCCGGGATCATGGGCTGCTTGACGTATTTCGGCTGGCCCTTGTCGTCGCCCCAGAAGGACGGCGCGCCTTGGAAGCATTTGATGTCGCCGGCGCAGATGCCGACGGCCTCGACCTCGATGATGATATCATCCGGTCCGGCGCGCGGAACCTCGACCTGTTCGAAACGATAGTCGCCCGGTGCGTAGGCAACGACCGCGTCCATCATGGCGGGAAGATCGTTAGGCAGGCTTGTGCTGCTCATATCTTGGTGTCCCTCAAAACCGCGACGCCCCTTCATGGGGGCGCCGCGTGACTCGTTTGCAGTTAGCGGCCCAGAACCGTCAGGCCGAGCGAATGCGCCGGCCGGCTCAGTAGGCGGTCCAGCTCACTATCGACGCGGGTGACGGTGACGGAGGCGCCCATCATTTCCAGCGAGGTGAAGTAATTGCCGATGAAGCGGTGGCGCGGCGTGATGCCGCGAGCCCGCAGCAGCTCATCGACATGGTTATAGAGCAGGTAAAGCTCCATCACCGGCGTGGCGCCCAGACCGGAGACGAGAACGGCGACGTCATCGCCCTTCCCGAATTCCTTGTCGGCCAGAATATGCTCGACCATGAGAGCGGCCATGTCGCTGGCCGGCTTGATCGGCATGACGGCGACGCCAGGCTCGCCATGATGGCCGATGCCGACTTCCATCATGCCCGGGGCGATGGTGAAATTCGGCTTGCCGGCGGCGGGGATGGTGCAGGCGGAGAGGCCGATGCCGACGCTGCCCGTGGCATCGATTGTCTTCTGCGCGACGGCGATGACGTCATCCAGATTGGCGCCCTCGTCGGCCAGCGCGCCGGCGGTCTTCCACATCATAATTTCGCCGGCGACGCCACGGCGGTTGCCGGGATTGTCTTTCGGCGCCGAGGCGACATCGTCATTGGCGACGACGGTGCGCACGGTGACGCCGTCCTTGGCCGCGAGCTTCACTGCCATCTTCACGTTCATATTGTCGCCAGCGTAATTGCCGTAGAGGCAGGCGACGCCAGCACCCTGATCGGCAACCTTGAAGGCCTCATGAAAGCTTTTGGCGGTGGGCGAGGCGAAGATCTCCCCACAGGCGACGGTATCGCAAAGGCCGGGACCGACATAGCCGAGGAAGGCAGGTTCATGGCCGGAACCGCCGCCGGTAACGATGCCGACCTTGCCGGGACCGCGCTGCTGCGTCGCGCGCAGCACGCGCGGATGCGCGGTCGGCGACAGCAGTTCAGGAAATGCTTTCAGCACGCCGGCGATCGTTTCGTCGGCCACCTGCTCCGGATCATTGATGATGCGGTTCACGTCCGATCACCTGCACAATGGACCATGCTGGCCATAGACCGATAACCTCCCCTAAGACTTATTCATTTATTGCGCGGGATTGTCTTCTCTGGCTGCGCAATTGTCAATGCGGGAAGACAATCGCTCGGTCGCAATCCGAGGTTCTGTGCCCTAGCGACCGGTGTTTTGAGGGCTGCGTCGGAGTTTCCGGGTCCGATGGCGCTCGCATGACCAAGAAACAGGGAAATAACGGTCTTTAAGTGACTTTATGGCTTGAGCGATTGAACGACGCATGAGAAATTCTGCGTCGCAACAATCGGCGCGACGGATGGGTGTCAGCCTTTGCTGAAGGCCATGATGTAGTTGATGGAAAGATCGCGGCTTTCGACCCAGCGCTGCCGCCACGGATTGAAGCTCATGCCGGCGCTGGCGATTGTGCGCAGCCCGGCCTGTCCCGCCATGCCGCCCAAGGTTTTAGGTGCAATGAATTGCTGCCAGCTATGCGTGCCGGTGGGCAACAGCCGCGCAATATACTCGGCCCCGATCTTCGCGGTGAGCAGAGACCGCAGCGTGCGGTTGAGCGTGGAGACGAAAAGCATTCCGCCTGGTGCCACGGCCTGGGACAAAAGGTCCATGAAAACCTGCGGCTCCGGAATATGTTCGATCACCTCCAGCGCCGTCACGACAGGGAAACGATGCCCTTCGGCTAGCAGATCCTCCAACCGGCCCAGACGATAGCGGAGAGGAAGATTTTGTCCCTCGCTATGCTTTTGCGCAGCACGAATAGCGGCAGGGGCGGCGTCCAGGCCCAGAACCGAAAAACCTTTCTTGGCGAGCGCTTCCGACAACAGGCCCGCACCGCAGCCGATATCCAGCATCTCGGCCGCCGGAATGGTGGTGAAATGCCGTCGCACCTGCGCCTCGACCCAGTCAGCCCGCAGCGGGTTCATCTGATGCAGCGGCGCCATCGGCCCTTTCGGCGTCCACCAGGCATCGGCCAGCGCGTCAAAGCGGGCGATTTCCGCGTCTGAAAGAGTTCCGTCCTGCATCATTGCCCCTGAGCTATAGCGCGGCTATGTCTTCCGGCCGCACGGATGCCCGCTTCGGCCGCCGGCAGTCATAAAGCCTCAGCCGCCGCGTGCCTAATGCCCGTGACGACCCGAGAGGCAGAGTTTGGAATGCAGTCCTAGTCGCGGATTGCTTTGGAAAGGTATCATGGCCCGGATTGTCATGAAGTTCGGCGGCACCTCCGTCGCCGATCTCGATCGTATTCGTAATGTCGCTGAGCGTGTCCGTCGCGAGGTTGAAGCGGGGAACGAAGTGGCGGTTGTTGTCTCCGCCATGTCTGGCACGACCAACCAGCTGGTGGGCTGGTGCCAGAGCCTGTCGCCGCTGCATGACGCGCGGGAATACGACACGGTCGTCTCAACCGGCGAGCAGATTACCGCGGGCCTTGTCGCGATCGCGCTGCAGACGTTGGGCATCGAGGCGCGCTCCTGGGCCGGATGGCAGGTGCCGATCCATACCGATGGCGCGCATGGCAAGGCGCGCATCGAGCGGATCGAGGGCAGCGAACTGGTGCGCCGCATGGGGCAGGGCCAGGTGGCGGTCGTCACCGGCTTCCAGGGCATCGGTCCGGACAACCGCATCACGACCCTCGGGCGCGGTGGGTCCGACACCTCGGCGGTCGCGCTGGCGGCCGCGCTGAAGGCGGACCGTTGCGATATCTATACGGATGTCGATGGGATCTATACGACCGACCCGCGTATGGTGCCGAAAGCACGAAAGCTTGAACGCATTTCCTTCGAAGAAATGCTGGAGCTGGCCTCGGTCGGTGCGAAGGTTCTGCAGACGCGTAGCGTCGAATTGGCGATGAAGGAACGCGTGCGCGTTCAGGTCCTGTCCAGCTTCCAGGATCTGCCGGGCACGCTTGTCGTGGATGAGGAAGAGATCGTGGAAAAGGAAATCGTGTCCGGAATCGCCTATTCGCGCGATGAGGCAAAGCTCACCGTGCGTCGGGTGCCGGATCGGCCGGGCGTGGCGGCGGCCGTCTTCACCACGCTCGCGGACCAGAATGTGAATGTCGACATGATCGTGCAGAATATTTCGGACGAAGGCATGACCGACATGACCTTCACCGTCGGCAAGACCGATCTGGCGCTCGCCCAGGCGGCGCTGGCGGATAAGCGCTCTGAAATCGGCTATGCCGATCTTCTGGCCGATACCAATGTCGCCAAGATCAGCGTCGTCGGCGTCGGCATGCGCAGCCATGCCGGCATCGCCAGCACGATGTTCAAGGCTTTGGCCGAGAAGGGGATCAATATCCAGGTGATCTCGACCAGCGAGATCAAGGTGAGCATCCTGATCGCGTCCGACTATACCGAACTCGCGGTACGGTCCCTTCATACGGCCTATGGCCTCGATGCTGCTTGATCTGGAGCGCAATGCCGTGACTGCGACCGAAAGCCTGGACCGCGCGGTATCGCCGCAACTGGCGGCATTGTGGAGCCGGGGAACTGACTTCCTCGGCAGCCGCTATGCCATTCTGGGCGGGGCGATGAGCTGGGTGAGCGAGCGCCATCTGGTTGCCGCGATTTCGAATGCCGGCGGCTTCGGCGTGATCGCCTGCGGTTCGATGTCGCCGAGCCTGCTGGAAGCGGAGATTGCGGCAACCCAGGCGCTGACGGACAAGCCCTTCGGCGTCAATCTCATCACCATGCATCCGGCGCTGGACGAGCTGATCCAGGTCTGCCTGCGTGCGGGTGTCGGCCATATCGTCCTGGCGGGCGGCGTGCCTTCGGGCGCGGCGGTCAAGGCCGTGAAGGACGGCGGCGCCAAGCTCGTCTGTTTCGCCCCGGCGCTGGTTCTGGCCAAGCGCCTGGTGCGGTCCGGCGCGGACGCGCTGGTCATCGAAGGATCGGAAGCCGGCGGCCATATCGGCCCGGTCTCGTTGATGGTTCTGGCGCAGGAAATTCTGCCTGTCATGCGCGATGTGCCGGTTTTCGTGGCCGGTGGCCTGGGCCGGGGGGACGCGATCCTCGGCATGCTGGAAATGGGTGCGGCCGGCGCCCAGCTCGGCACGCTTTTCGCTGCGACCAGCGAGAGCATCGCCCATGCCAATTTCAAGAAAGCCTTTTTCCGCGCCAATGCGCGCGACGCGCTGCCCTCCGTGCAATTGGACGAGCGCTTTCCGGTCATTCCCGTGCGCGGGCTGGTCAATGCCGGCACCAAGCGCTTTCTGGCGACGCAGGCTGAAACCCTGCGGCGCTTTCAGGCGAATGAAGTCACCCGCGAGGAAGGCCAGCTGTCGATCGAGCATTTCTGGGCCGGCGCGCTGCGGCGCGCGGTGATCGAGGGGGATGTGGAGGAAGGGTCCGTGATGGCCGGCCAATCGGTGGGCATGGTGCGCGAGGAACGGCCGGTGGCCGTCGTCATCGCGCAGCTGCTCGACGAGGCCGAAGCAATGCTGGCAAGCCGTGGACCAGCCCCCGCTTCGGTCTGACGCGCTTCCCTGGACTCCCAGGCGGCTCTTCGCAAATCTGCGGGAGCGCCTGGCCCTTGGGAATACGCCCCTTCCCAAGCTGATCGAACTCGTCGCCAGCGAAATGGCGACGGAAGTCTGCTCGCTTTATGTGATGCGGACGGGCGAGGTTCTGGAACTGATCGCGACCTGTGGCCTGGAACTGGAAGCTGTCGGCCGCACGCGCCTGCGGTTGGGCGAGGGCATTGTCGGGCTGGTGGCTGCCATGGGCAGCGCGCTCAATCTGGCGGATGCCCGCGCGCATCCGGCCTTCGCCCAGCGGCCGGAAACGGGAGAGGCGGCCTTCGCCTCCCTGCTGGCCATTCCCGTTCGCCGCTCCGGCCATATCATCGGCGTGCTGACGGTGCAGAACCGCGAGCCGAGACGCTTCACCGAGCTGGAACAGGAGGCCGTGGAGACGGTCGCCATGCTGCTTGCCGAGATGCTGACGGCGGCAGGTGCGGTAGAGGTACGGGACGAGGGTTTCGGTGCGACTTTGCCACGGCGTTTCGACGGGCTGGCGCTGGCCTCGGGCATCGTCATGGGGCCGATCGTGCGCGCCGAGCAGCACTTCGCGCATCGTCAGGTTCTGGCGGCAGATCCGGTGGCTGAGCAGCAGCGTCTGCTGACCGCCAGCGAACAGATGCGGCACGGGTTGGAGGAGCTTATTCGCGGCACCTCGGCTGCCATGACGGACGACGCCTCGGGGGATGTCATGGCCGCCTATCGCATGATCGCGGCCGACGCCGGCTGGCTGAAGCGCGTCTCCGCCATGATCGAAGGCGGGTTTTCGGCCGAGGCTGCCGTGACCCGCGTGCTGGGCGAATTGCGCGAAAAGATGCGGCGCATCGCCGATCCTTATCTGCGCGAACGTCTGGTCGATATCGAGGATCTGGGCAATCGCCTGGTCAAGCAGCTCAACCGGCTGGATCCGTGCGGCTTGCCGCGGGTCGGGGGCGATGCGCAGGACGTGGTTGGGGCAATCCTGGTGGCCCGGCGCCTGGGGCCGGCGGAACTGCTGGATTGGCACGCGCGGGGCGTGGCCGGCATTGTCATCGAGGAAGGCAGCGCGGCCGGGCATGCGGCGATTCTGGCCCGGTCCCTGGGCCTGCCGGCGCTATCGGACGCACGGGGCGCTGTCGATGCCTGCCAGGACGGCGATGAGGGTATTCTGGACACCGAGGACGGGATTTTCATCCTGCGTCCGGGCGACGAGGTGCGCCACGCCTATGCCAATGCCATTACCCTTGAGCGCGCGCAGGCTGCGCAATCGGCGTCATTGCGCGACTTGCCGGCGGTGACGGCGGATGGCGTGAGCGTGTCGCTGATGATCAATTTGGGCCTGCCGCTGGAATTGCCGCAGCTGGAAGCGACGGGGGCGGCCGGGATCGGGCTTTACCGCACGGAAATTTCACTTCTGGCCCAGCATCGGCCCAGCACCGCGACGGCGGATCAGGCCGTGGAAGACGGGTTTTTGGCGAGCGATAAGCTCATGGGCCGACAAACAGCGGAATATGCGCGCGTTCTTGATCGTGCGGCCGGGCGGCCGGTTCTGTTTCGCACCCTCGACCTGGGCGGCGACAAGCTGTTGCCGAATGCCTCTCTGCCGGAAAGCGAAAACCCGGCCATGGGTTGGCGGTCTCTGCGTATCGGCCTGGACCGGCCGATGATCCTGCGGCGCCAGCTGCGTGCCATGCTGGCGGCGGCGCAGGGGCGGCCGCTGTCGATCATGTTCCCGATGGTGGCGACGATCGCCGAGTTTCGCGCGGCACGCGGATTGCTGGAGGCGGAGGTCGCGCGTCTGGAGCACGGGCCTGAGCAATTGCAGGTGGGCACCATGCTGGAAGTGCCGGCGCTGCTATGGCAGCTGCCGCAGCTGATGAAGGAAGTCGACTTTGTTTCGGTCGGATCGAACGACCTCATGCAGTTCCTCTTCGCGGCCGATCGCGGCACGCCCAATCTGGCGGGCCGCTATGACCTGATTTCACCGCCCGTACTGGATCTGTTCGATTCCGTGGTGCGCCATGCGGAAGCGGAGGGCGTATGGCTGTCCTTCTGTGGCGAGGCCGCCGGCCGGCCCTTGGAAGCGCTGATCCTGGTGGCGCTCGGTTTCCATTCGCTGTCGATGTCGCCGGCCGCACTGCCGCGGGTCAAAACCCTGCTGCGCAAGGCTGATCTGGCCGGGTTCCGGAAGGTGTTGAGCGCCATCCGCAGCCATAATCCGCTGGCGGCCAGCCTGCGCGACCCGCTCAGCAGCTGGGCCCGCGAGCACGGTCTGCCTGTCTAGGCTGAGCGCAGGCTTCCCGAATAATTCAGCTGTCGGAGCGCGGCAGCCAGGGCAGAACGCCGATATCGATCCCTTCTTCGGCCAGGGCTTCGGCCTCGGTGGCGGTCGCTTCTCCATAGATGCCGTGCGGGTCGGTCTCTCCGTAATGGATGCGGCGCGCCTCCTCGGCGAATTCCGTGCCGACATAGTCGCAGCTGCGCTCGACTTCCGACCGCAGGCGCTGCAGCAGGGCGCGGACATTGTCCGGCAGGCCGTTTTCCGCGATGGCGGCGATGGACGGATTAGCGGCAGCCACCGGCCGGTTGTCCGGGCTGTCCGTCTTGATGGCTTCGGCTTTAGGCACAGCGGTTTCGAATTTCTTGGTGCCGCGCCCGAGCGATGGCGCCATCAGTGCCCGCGTGACTTCGGTACTGTTGCAGCCGGGGCAGGAAACGAAGCCTGCCTTGGCCTGATCGTCGAAGGACGCACTGTCCTTGAACCAGCCGTCGAAGGCATGGCCCTGATGACATTGAAGCTGATAGTGGATCATCGAAAAACCGGATCTATCGCTGCATGAGAAGGGCGATAAGCCCTTCCAGCTGTTCGAAGCTTTTGTATTGAAGCTGCAGGCTGCCGCCACGCCCACGCGCGTTGATGGAGACAGCAAGGCCAAGACGCTCTTCCAACTCGCGCTCGATCATCCGCGTATCGGCATCCTTGGACGGCGCCTCGCGCCGCTTCGGCGTGCCGTCCTCACCCTGGCGCGCTGTCAGCGCCTCGGTCTGGCGCACGTTCAGCCCCTGGGCGATGACGGCCAAAGCGGCCTTTGCCGGGTCTGGATGGGTTAGAAGTGCGCGGGCATGGCCGGCGCTGATGCTACCGCGGCGCAGCTCGATCTGAACCGCAGAGGGCAGTTTCAGCAGGCGGACGGTATTGGCGATATGGCTGCGGGACTTGCCGACGCTGTCGGCAACGCGCTCCTGCGTCAGCGAAAACTCCTCCATCAGGCGGCGATAGCCTTCGCCTTCGTCGATCGGATTGAGGTCTTCGCGTTGCAGGTTTTCGACCAGTGCCGCCGCCATGGCGGCCGTGTCTTCAAGATCCCTGACCAGGGCTGGGATTTCGTGCAGGCCGGCTTGCTGGGAGGCGCGCCAGCGCCGTTCGCCGGCGATGATCTGAAAATGGCCGCGATTGGCAGGGTCAGGTCGTGCCAGAATCGGCTGCAGCACGCCCTGTTCGCGAATCGAAGCAGCCAGTGCGGCGAGTTCCGACGGGTCCAGCTGCGTGCGCGGCTGGAAGGGACCGGGCGTCAGCAGGTCCAGCGCAATATGCTGAATGGCGGCAGAGCGCGGGGCCGCGCTGCTGTCTTCGCCCAAAAGGGCAGCGAGACCACGGCCGAGACGGGGGCCAGCGTCGCGCGCGCTCACGCCGCGTGATCCGAAGACATGCCCAGGCGATCGACGAGTTCCGCGGCCAGGCGGATATAGGCCTGGCTGCCTGGCGAGCGGAAATCATAAAGCATCACCGGCTTGCCGTGGCTGGGCGCTTCGGAAATGCGGATATTTCGGGGAATCACTGTCTCATACACTTTCTTACCGAAGAAGCTGCGGACGTCATCCGCCACCAGATCCGAGAGATTGTTCCGGCGATCATACATCGTCAGCACGATACCATGCAGCGAGAGGCCAGGGTTTAGCCTTCGTTTGACCGCTTCGATAGTCTGGGTGATCTGCGTAATGCCCTCAAGCGCAAAAAACTCGCATTGCAGAGGCACGATGACGTCATTGGCGGCCAGAAGGCCGTTGAGGGTCAGCAGGCCGAGACTGGGCGGGCAATCGATAATGACAAAATGGTGCTGCGCCAAGGCCGGCCAGGCAGCCAGAGCTTCGCGCAAGCGGGTTTCCCGTCGCTCGACCGCGACGAGTTCCAGCTCGGCGGCTGAAAGATCGGGATCAGCGGGAAGAATGGACAGGCCTGGCACCATGGTGTCGCGTACGGCATCCGCGATGGCCGTGCCCTCGGCTAGCACCGAATAGGTGCCGTTGCCACGCGCATTGCGCGGCAGGCCAAAGCCGGTGGAGGCATTGCCCTGGGGGTCGAGATCGATCAGCAGCACGGCATAGCCGGTTGCGGCCAGGGCCGTTGCCAGATTGATGGCCGTCGTGGTCTTGCCGACGCCGCCCTTCTGGTTGGCGATGGCCAGGACGCGGGTCGACGAGGGCGGCGGTGCTGGCTTGCGGTCTGCAAGATCGGCCGTGACCAGCTTGCGGTCGGCGTCGATCATCGCGCGCAGGCGGGATGAGGCGCTCATGGTCTCTGCCCTTTGGGGTGAAGATCGTGAATGAGAAGAAGCCGCGCCTGGGCCGAGGTGCGGCTGGGAATACTGTCGATGCGCATGGACCAGTTGGTTTCGGCCTCTTGCAACTCAACCTCCGCGCGCTCGCCCTTTGGGAAAAGGCATGTGCCTCCGGGTGCGAGCAGTGGGTAGGCGAGGGCGAGAAGCTTCGGCAAGGGCGCGAGGGCGCGGGCAGTGATGAGCGCGCGGGGCGGAATGGTAAGCGCCTCGATACGTTCGGCATGGACGGTAACGGGGGCATTTGTCGCGACGGCGGCTTCGCGCAAAAAGGCGGCTTTGCGCTGGTCCGATTCCACAAGGTCGAAATGGATACCGGTTGCCAGAGCCAGAACCATGCCCGGCAGGCCACCGCCGGATCCGAGATCGATGGCGCCGTCGAGTCCTATTGGGATGAGGGGCAGGAGCTGAAGGGAATCCTCGATATGGCGCGCGTGAATCCCGCCGATATCCTTGGCGCTGATCAGCTGGATCGTTGGATTCCATTTGACGATCAAGGCCGCGTAGAGATCCAGGCGCTGCCGGACGGCGCTGGGCAAAGTGGTGGCAAGGGCAGTCGTCACCATGTCATGCCCCCATTGTTTCACGTGAAACGCCCGCGTCGAGTTTACGTAGTCCGGCAAGAATAATGGCGAGACCGGCCGGCGTCATGCCTGGAATACGGGCGGCAGCTCCGAGAGAACGCGGGCGATGCTGTGTTAGCTTGTCGCGAAGTTCGGCCGAAAGGCCGCCAAGGGCGGCGATATTCAGTCTTTCCGGCAGCGTGATGTCTTCCTGGCGCTTGAAGCTGCGAATCTCGGCCTCCTGACGGTCGAGATAGGCGGCATAACGGGCTTCGGTTTCCAGGGCTTCATAGACCCGCGCGGGCAGCGACCCGAGACGCGGAAAGGCGGCTTTGAGCTGATCCGCCGCAAGATCGCGCAGGGACAGCACCTCGTAGACGCTACGCGGCCGACCATCGGCACGCACATTCAGCCCCAGACCGGCGAGATGCGGCGGGGTATGGATGTCGGCCTGCGCGGTAACGCGGGCCTGGGTCAGGTCATCCCGAAACCTGTGGAAGGCCGCAGCCCGCTCTTGGCCGACGCAGCCCCAGTCGATGCCCTTATCCGTCAGGCGCAGATCGGCATTATCGGCCCGCAAGGACAGACGATATTCCGAGCGTGAGGTAAACATCCGATAGGGTTCGGTGACGCCATGGGTGATGAGGTCGTCGATGAGAACGCCGATATAGCCCTCCGACCGATCGACCTGCACGGGTGCGCTGTCACCCGCACGGCGCGCGGCATTGATGCCGGCGATGATGCCCTGGGCACCGGCTTCCTCGTATCCGGTGGTGCCGTTGATCTGGCCGGCCAGAAACAGCCCGCGCAGGATCTTCAATTCCAGGTCCGGCCCCAAGGCGCGCGGATCGACGAAATCATATTCGATGGCATAGCCGTGACGGGCAACCTGCGCCTGTTCCAGGCCGGGAATGGTCTTGAGAATCGCGTCCTGAACCGCCGCCGGCAGGCTGGTCGAAATGCCATTGGGATAGACGAGGTCGCCGCCTGGATGCTCCGGCAGGCCCTCCGGCTCCAGAAAGATCTGATGCCGATTGCGATCGGGGAAGCGGTGAATCTTATCCTCGATCGAGGGGCAGTAGCGCGGTCCACGTCCGGAGAGATGGCCGCCATAGACGGCCGATTCGTGAATATGGGCGCGGATCAGGTCATGGGTCGCGTCCGTCGTGCCGGTGATGCGGCAGCTGATCAATCGGTTGCCGATGCTCTGGGTCAGCGTGCTGAAAGGCTCCGGCACCGCCTCGCTCTCATCCTCCGGCAGGTTTTCCCAGTCGATGCTGGCGCGCAACAGCCGTGGCGGCGTGCCAGTCTTGAGGCGTGAGATCGGCAGGCCGAGCGCGCGCAGCCTTTGCGCCAGCGGCAGAGCAGGAGCCTCTCCGATGCGGCCGCCGGGCGACTTTTCGGCGCCGACATGGATGGTGCCGTTCAGAAAGGTACCGGTCGTGATGACGACGGCACCGCAAGCGTAGCGGTGGCCGGCCGCATCGATCACGGCGGCAACGGCGCCGGAACCATCCTGCTCGATATCGGCGGCCTCGCCGGCAATAATGGTGAGGTTGGGTTGCGCCGCCAGAATGTCCTGCATGGCGATCCGGTACAGATGCCGGTCCATCTGCGCCCGCGGACCGCGCACGGCCGGGCCTTTACTCCGATTGAGCACCTTGAAATGAATGCCGGCGCGATCGGCGGCGCGTCCCATGACACCGTCCAGCGCGTCGATCTCGCGGACCAGATGGCCTTTGCCGATACCGCCGATGGCCGGGTTGCAGGACAACGCGCCGATAGTCTCGATGCGATGGGTTAAAAGCAGCGTTCGCGCGCCCATGCGCGCCGAGGCCGCCGCCGCTTCACAGCCGGCATGACCGCCGCCAATGACCACGACATCGAAACGCTCGCCTGCGGTATCGGAGTTTGGGACAGAAAAATCGCTCATGGCGCGGTCATACAGCCGCGCTCGTCCGGCCGCTACTTTCCGATGCAGAAATCAGCAAAGATCCGGTCAAGCAGAGCTTCAACGCCAATCTTGCCGGTAATGCCGCCAAGTGCGGCCAGTGCGATGCGCATCTCCTCGGCCCGCAATTCCGGTTCCGGCTCATCCATGGCGAGGCACAGATGCCGATGCGCGTCCGATAGATGCGCGCGGTGGCGCTGGCGCGTCAGTGCGGGTGGGCCGGATTGCGCGGTGGCCTCGCGCGCGAAGGCGCTGAGCCGCTCATGCAGCGCCGTCATGCCGGTGCCATCGATTGCACTGACGGCCAGATCGGCGGCGGGCGTTGCAGCGCCAAGGTCGGCTTTGGTCGCGATTATCAGCCTGGGCGGCCCATCGGTGGCAGGGGCGGTCGCATCGTCCGTCTCGCCACTCACGAGATCAAGCACAAGATCAGCCTGGGCGGCTTTCGCGCGGGCTCGGCGCACGCCTTCGGCCTCGACCGGGTCATCCGTCTCGCGCAGCCCTGCGGTATCGATCAGCGTCACCGGCGCATCGCCCAGAACGATCTGCACTTCAAGCGCGTCGCGGGTCGTGCCGGCGATGGGCGAAACGATGGCGATGTCGCGCCCGGCCAGCGCATTCATGAGCGTCGATTTGCCGGCATTCGGCGCGCCCTGAATGACGAAAACCAGGCCGTCCCGCATCTTCTCGCCACGATGGCCGTCATTTAGATGGGTGCCGATTGCTTCTGTCAGCCGGGTGATTTCGCCGCTCAGCATGACCTCCACTTCCGGCGGCAGGGCTTCATCCGGAAAGTCGATCAGCGCTTCCTGATGGGCGAGCGTCCCGGCCAAACGATTGGACCAGTCCTCATAGACATGGCCTAAAGCGCCTTCCATCTGGCGCAGCGCCTGACGCCGCTGCCCGGCGGTTTCGGCCGCAACCAGATCGCCGATCCCCTCTGCCTGAAGCAGGTCCATCCGCCCGTTGAGAAAGGCACGGCGGCTGAATTCGCCCGGTTCGGCCAGGCGTGGCCCCAAAGCCAGCAGCGCCTCGACCACGCCGTCCATCACGGCCCGGCCGCCATGCAGATGTAGTTCGGCGACATCCTCGCCGGTATAGGAGGCTGGGGCGGGCGACCAGATCACCACTGCCTCGTCCAGCACCTCCCCGGATGCATCGCGCAGGCGGCGCAGGCTGGCCCGGCGCGGTTCCGGGCAGGTGCCGGCCAGTGCCTTGATGGCAGCCTCGGTCTTAGGTCCGCTCAGTCGCAGCGCGGAAATAGCGCTGCGGCCGATCGCCGTCATCGGCGCGAAGATCGTATCCTCATCCATGTCGGAATGGCCCCTGCGGTACCGGCTAGGCCGAGCGGCCGGCGGGCAGCTGCAGGTCATCGGCGCCACCGCCCTGCAGCAGGTGTTCCTCGATGATGCGGTCAACGTCCGCGCGGGTTTCGATCCTGTACCAGGTGCCGGCGGGATAGATGACGAGGCAAGGCCCGTCTTCGCAGCGGTCCAGGCAGCCGGCCATGTTGACGCGCGCATGCGGAACACCCGCTTCCTTGACGCGCGCTTTCATATAGTCGCGCAAGGCCTCCGATCCGCGCGCCGCGCAGGACCCGCGCTTATGGCCATCGGGGCGGCGGTTGCAGCAGACGAAGATATGGGCGTCAAAATACGGTGCCGGATCGATCACAGTATTCTGTTCCGCGTCATCGACCATGAGATCAATCCTTTGGTTGATAATACAACTATGTTGTTCGCCGGAGCCGATTGCAAAGCGCCTGTCGGCAGCGGCAAGCCTGCCAAAGTCCGGCCCGGGCAGACCGGTCGCGCCGGCCGTGATCTGCCAGATATTTCTGCAATAAGCCCCGCGGTCCGTCCAGCATGCGGCGGGGCAGGTCAACCACGATGCTTGACAATTGACCGCCCCGAGGCTTGCCATGCGCCGTCACCTCGTTCAGGCGCTGCCTTGCCGCAACTTTCTTTGCACACTCCCATTGGTCCCGTCACTGTCTCGGCTGAGCAGGAGAGGATCGTCGCGGTCGATTGGGGCTGGGGCCGCGACCAGGACCCGACGCCGGTTCTGACCGAGGCCCGCGCTTGGTTGCAGGACTATTTCGACGGGCAGCTTCGTCCCATGACCCTGCCGCTCGATCCCTATGGCACCGCCTATCGCCGCCGCGTCTGGAGCGTGATCGCGACCATTCCGCCCGGCCAGACCTGGACCTATGCCAAGACGGCCGAGGCGGCGGGCGGGTCGCCCCGCTCCATCGGCACAGCTATGGCGCAGAACCCGATCCCGCTGCTCATTCCCTGCCATCGCGTCGTTGGTACCGGCACCAATGGTCGTATCACCATAGGCGGCTATAGTGGCGGCGAGGGGGTGGAGACAAAGCGTTTCCTGCTCGATCTTGAGGCTCAGGCCGCCGCCCCCCAGCAACAGAGGATCACGCCATGAGCCATGCTATCCGGGTGCAGGCCACGGGCGGTCCCGAGGTTCTCGGCTGGGAACAGGTGCCGACGCCGGAGCCCGGGCCGGGGCAGGTGCTGATCCATCACGCCGCGATCGGCGTCAATTTCATCGACCTTTATTTCCGCAGCGGCCTCTACAAGACGCCGCTGCCGATGACACCGGGCATGGAAGCCTCCGGCACCGTGCTGCGGCTGGGGCCGGGCGTCACGGATTTCGCTGAAGGCGACCGCGTCGCCTATGTCTCCATGCCGCTCGGCGCCTATGCCGAAAAGCGCGTCATGCCGGCCGATCGGCTGGTGAAACTGCCGCCCTCCATCAGTTTCGAGACCGCCGCCGGCATGATGATGCGCGGCCTCACCACGCAATTCCTGCTGCATCGGACCTATAAGGTCAGCCCCGGCGAAACCATCCTTGTCTATGCGGCGGCCGGGGGCGTCGGGCTGGTGATGTGCCAATGGGCCAAGCATATCGGCGCCATCGTCATCGGCGTCGTCTCCAGTGCCGAGAAGGCGGCCATCGCTCGTGCCCATGGCGCGGATCACGTGCTGCTGGCTGATGAGGATATTCCGGCCCGCGTCCGCGACATCACCAACGGCGCCATGGTGCCCGTGGTCTATGACAGCGTCGGCCGTGATACTTTCGCGGCCAGCCTCGACTGCCTAGCGCCGCTCGGCATGATGGTCAGCTTCGGCAATGCCTCGGGTGCCGTGCCGCCTGTCGATATCAGCCAATTGGCGGCCAAGGGCAGCCTGTTTCTGACGCGGCCCAGCCTCGTCACCTATACGGCCAAGCGCTCGGCTCTGCTGGCAGCGACGGAAGACCTCTTCGATGTCGTGCAGAAAGGTCAGGTCAAGATCGAGGTCGACCAGACCTTTCCGCTGAAGGACGCGGCGGAAGCCCATCGCGCTCTGGAATCACGCAAGACCACCGGCAGCACGATTTTGAAGCCCTGAGGGGTTAGTCTGCACCGGCTCTCATCCCGGACGGGGGTGAGGGCCGGTGCAGGCTCGATTTCAGTTAGGCCGCAAGCACCGGGTCCAGGCCGCCCTGGCGGTCCAGCGCCACCAGATCGTCGCAGCCACCGATATGCTTGCCGTCGATGAAGATCTGCGGCACCGAGGTCCGGCCCGTGCGGGTGCGGGATTCCGCACGCTCCGGCGTGCCATTGGGCGCGTCGATTTCCTTATAGGCCGCGCCCTTGCTGTCCAGCAGCGCCTTGGCGCGCGTGCAATAGGGGCAGTAGGGCTGGGTGTAGATTTCAATCTGAGCCATGGTCATCTCTCATTCATGCGTTCGGTGATGAGATTTGCCGGGCTCGCCGGCCTCTGCAAGGGCATGGCCGATCTGCCAATCCTCCCGCAGACGCGGATCAGGCACGCGGGCGGCCACCAGCGCATCGACGCCGGCCGCGCCTGCCAGCAGCAGCAGCTTGGCGCAGGCATTCAGGGTCGCCCCTGACGTCATGACGTCATCGACGATGAGAAGCCGTTGACCCTGCAGACGCTGCCGCATAGCCGTCCGGATCGCAAAAGCCATGTCCACCTCCCGGTGACGCCCGGCCGCCGACAGATTGCCCAGCGGCACGGTCGCGCGACGGCGGAGCAGCGCATCGACTGCGCAGGGTTTGCCAGCCCGCCTGGCGAGATCCAGAGCCAGCAAGGCCGCCTGATTGTAGCGCCGTGCGGCGAGGCGGCTGCGATGCAAAGGCACGGGCAGGATCAGGTCAGCCTCGGCCAGCAGCGGGCTGGCAGCCCGCGCCATCAGCCGCCCGAGCAGGGGCGCCAATTCCGTCCGGTCGCTATGCTTGAAGGGCAGAATCAGGCGTTGCGCGGCCTCGTCATACACAAAGGCAGCGCGTCCGCGCTGAAAGACCGGAGGCCGCGTCTGGCAGGCGGGGCAGGCGGATGCGGGACTGGCGGCGTTCGGCAGGGCGAAGGGCAGGCCGCAGCGCGCGCAATAGGGGGCGCTAATGAAGGTGAGCGCCGCGAAACAGGTGGCGCAGAGGCCCTGTATTCCGTGAACGGGCGCGCCGCAGCCCGGGCAGCAGGGCGGCATCAGCCCATCCAGCACGATCCCGGCTGAGCGCCGCAGGCCTTGGCTTAGCCAATGCAGTCTGTCCCACATCGGTCTAGTTTATGATTCGATATCAGATCGAATCCAGGGCAAAATAAAACGCCCCGCAGGTGATCCCGCGGGGCGCTTTTCTCAGGCGAAATTATCGCCAGGTTTAGGAATGAATATCCTCGGTTGCCGGCGCAGGCGCCGGTACCGCGGGCTGGGCGGTTTTCGGAGCCGGCACCAGATACAGCAGAGCCGGCTCGAAAATGAAGGTCGCGACCAGCGTGCAGCCCAGGCTGAGCAGCAGCAGCAGGCCCATGCTCGCCGTTCCCGGATGATGGGAGAAGGCGAGCGAGCCGAAGGCCGTGCTGGTGGTCAGCGCCGAGAACAGGATCGCGCGGGCGGTGGGGGAGGCCAGGAAGCTGCGCTCGCCGGCCCGCCAGTTCATGACGAAGTAGAGGTTGAAGGAAACGCCCACCCCCTGCAGCAGCGGCAGGGCGATGATATTCGCGAAATTCAGCGGCAGCGGCAGCAGAACGATGACCAGCACGGTGATCAGCGAGGACAGCACCAGCGGCGCCATGATCAGCGCCACATGCAGCGGCCGGCGCAGGAACAGGAACAGGATGACGGCAATGGCGATCAGCGCCAGCACCGCTGCCTCGCGAAAGGCGCCGATGATCGTGGTCGCGCTGGCGATGACGGTGACCGCTGATCCGCCGGCATTGGGTGCGATCGCCGTCACCTGATGCACGAAGGCGCGCAGGCCGGCGCTGTTCATGGCCGTCGTCTTCGGCAGCACCTGGATGCGCGCCTGGCCGTCCGGCGTCAGCCAGTCCACCGTCAGGTTATGGGGCAGATTGGCGATCGTCACCGGCTGCGCCGACAGCGACTTTTGCAGATTGGCCAGCTGCATCGGCAGGAATTCCGTCAGTGCGGCATTGGCTGCCATCAGCTGCGCATCCGTCTGGCCGCTCAGCTTGGTCAGATCGTCGTCGATGGCCAGCAGTGGGCTGTCGGCCGGCAGTTTTGGTTTGGCGGCGTTGATGGCGCGCTGCGTCGCCTTGATAGCAAGACGGATATCGCTGGGCGTCACGGGCGCGGCCGGGCCAGGGGAAAGCGTCGGCGCCAGCAGTTCCTCGGTATCGGCAATCGCGTCCAGCTTCGGCTGCTGGTTATCCGGCACGAAGCTCGACAGGGACAGAGCGTGATCGACCAGCGGCAGTTTAGAGAGCCTGTCGGCCAACGTCGCGGCGGCGGCCGGTGAGGGTGCCAGAACGTCGATGCTATAGGGATCGGTGACCGGATTATCGAGCAGGCTGCGCAGCGTCTGCATCGCTTCCGAATGCGGGTCCTGCGTATCCAGCGGGTCGCTGTCGAAATTGATCAGCGGGATCATAACCAGGCCGACGATGCCGAGGATGGCGAAGATGCCCACCACCGGGCGGCGCTTCTGCCACAGGAACATATCGGCCGGTGCGGCCGCGCCGAAGCCGATTTCGCCCTTCTCCGCAGGCAGGCGGAATAGCGTGATCAGCGCAGGCAGGAAGGTGATGGTGCAGGCGAAGGCGATGAGCATGCCGAAGCCGGCGATCAATCCCAGTTCGGCCACGCCCGCGAAGCTCGTCGGCACGAAGGCGAAGAAGCCGGCCGCAATGGCGACGGCGGCCAGCAGCACGGAATTGCCGGCCTTGCGCAGCGTCTGTTCCAGCGCATGTTCGGCGCTCGGCGAAAGCCGGCGCTCGTCACGATAGCGCACTGCGATCTGGATCGCGAAATCGACCGCCAGGCCCACGAACAGAACCGCAAAAGCAACCGAGATCAGATTCAGCGTGCCGATGGCGATGGCGGCGAACAGTGTCGTTAGCAGCAGCCCCAGCACCAGCGTCAGCAGAATGGCGAAGATGTAGCGGATGCGGCGGACGGCCAGTACCAGCCATAGGATGATGAGGACGACGGAAATCACTGTATCGGTGACGACGCCTTGGGTCAGGGAGGCGAATTGCTGATCGGCCAGCGCGATCTGGCCGGTGAGGCGGAAGGTGGCGCGGCCATCGGCGATGGTCGGCACTTTCGCCGCGATGGCGCGCAGCGCGTCCGTCGCGACCGCGCCGGGTTCGATCGCGCCGTAATCCTGCGTCGGCTGAATCAGCACGAAGCGATTGGCGCCGGCGCGGTCGCTGAGCGAGCCGCCGAGCAGCTTCTGCCAGGAGACGGGTTCCGGATGCCCGTCGGCCGAGGCCTTCAGCCCGCGGTCGAAACCGTCGAGCGCGGTCTTGTAGCCCGTGAGATCGACCTGACCCTGGGCGGCGCCCTGGCCGATCAGGCCGATGGCCGTCAGCAGGCCGCGCATGGAGGGGTCGGCGGCGAGCTGGCCGATGAAGGGCTGCGCCTGCACCAGACTGTCCAGCAGCTTCTGCAACTCGGGCTGATCCAGGAACAGCAGGCCTTCCGTCTTGAAAAATTCAAGATCGTCGGGACGGCGGACGGTGTGGAAATGCGCCTTGTCGGCCATGGCCGCCTGCGCGATGGCGGCCGCAGTCTGATCCGCCTCTTCAGGCGTCTTGGCGCTGATGACGCCGACCAGCAGATCGTTGAACTGCGGAAAGGCCTTGTTCAGAACCTCCTGCGACTGCCGCCAGGGCAGTTTGGGGGAGAAGAGGTCGTCCGTATTTGTATCGATGCCAAGATGACGCGGCGTATAGAGCACGCTGCCGATTGCCAGAATAATACCCGCCAGGACCACCCAAAGGGCGTGGCGGCTGCTCAGGCGTGCGATAGCCGCCAGCTTTGTCTGAACCCACATCGACCCTTGTCTGTCCTTATTCAAATTCCGGCGTCCAGGACGCCCTGATCGCTTACCGGATAGTCTGGACGCGGTGAAGCGCGGCGGCTCGTCTGGCCCCGCCTCTCATCCCGAAACCTAGGTCCTAAGGCCTGCTTTGGCATCACAATGGTGGGAGTGGCCAAGCGCGGTACTCCGGTTGGCAGGGGCGGCAAAGCCGCCGATACTGGCCGCTCAATCGGTTGTGGGGACGGTGCGATGGTGGCTGACGGTTCTGCGGATGCGATCCAGCTCGTCGGCGTCATCGGTGCGGGCCAGATGGGCAACGGCATCGCCCATGTCGCGGCGCTGAGCGGTCTCGATGTCGTGCTGACCGACCTGCGCCCGGAAGCGCTGGCCCAGGCTCTGGCGACGATCGGCAAGAATCTGGACCGTCAGGTGCAGAAGGGGGCGGTCACGGAGTCCGATCGGACGGCGGCGCTGGGGCGGATCACCACGGCATCCGAGACGCGCGCGCTGGGCCAATGCGATATCGTCATCGAGGCGGCGACGGAGCGGGAGGAGATCAAGACCGCCATCCTGAAGGATCTGGTTCCGCATCTGAAGCCGGACGCCATCATCGCCACCAATACCTCTTCTATATCCATCACCCGGTTGGCGGCCGTCACGGATCGGCCGCACCGGGTCATCGGCATGCATTTCATGAACCCGGTGCCGGTCATGAAGCTGGTCGAGGTCATTCGCGGCATCGCGACGGATGACGCCACCTTCGGCGCTGTGCAGGCGCTGGCCACCCGTATGGGCAAGACGACCGCCGTGGCGGAAGACTACCCCGCCTTCATCGTCAACCGCGTCCTGATCCCGATGATCAATGAAGCGGCCTATGCGCTGATGGAGGGCGTGGGCTCGGTCTCGGCCATCGATACGGCGATGAAGCTGGGGACCAATCAGCCCATGGGACCGCTGGAACTGGGCGATTTCATCGGGCTCGATACCTGCCTCGCCATTATGCGCGTGCTGCAGGACGGTATGGGCGACAGCAAGTACCGGCCTTGCCCGCTGCTGGTGAAATATGTCGAGGCCGGCTGGCTAGGCCGCAAGACGAAGCGGGGCTTTTACGACTATGCCGAGGCGGTGCCCCGACCGACACGCTGACCGTTCAGAGACCGACGGCGGCGTAGAGACTGCCCAGAGCCGGGACCGCCGCGATCAATTGCGGCTCGAACAGGATCGCCGCGATGATCAGAACGATCACGATCAGCAGAATGAACCAGATCAGGCGGCCGCGATGCGGTTTGCGGCCACCGGGCGCGCGATAGTCGGTCTCTCCAAAGGACAGTTCATGTGACAGCCGGCGTTCTTCGGCGTCGGGCCTGGGGTCATCATCGATATCCGCCGCGACGTCGTCCAGCAGTGTGCGGGTCGACGCGCTGGACTCGGCCGCGATGACAGGGGCAGGCGCCGCCGAACCGGGACGCGAGGCCAAGGTGTCCGCCAGCCTGGCGGTATCGGGCGGCGGGGTCATGGCGGCAGGGGTCACTGGCGGTGGTGCCGCAGGAAGCGGTGCATCGTCGACGGGCAGACCCGCCTGCGATGGCGCGGCCAGCGACGGGACAGGCTCGGCCGGAGGCACGGGCATCGGCATGGGCGCGACGGTGGTCTCGGCAGGGGCCGCGGGTTTCACGACCGTCCACTGATAGCCGCAGCGATTGCACCGCACCTCGCGCGGTTGCGGTCCGAACAGGTTTTCCGGAGCTTCGTAGGCTGCGGAACATTCACGACACACTAGTCGCATTTGCGGCGTTACCCTTGTGTTGGAGCGAACCAACCCATTGTTTACGCGCGGATTGTGGCCAAGAGCGGCGCCGCGTGCAATCCTCTGTCTCGCGACGGACGGTCCGTTCTCGAAACTATCCTGCCTGCTTTGGAAGAAAATTGCCGTTTTGCCTGATCCTTGCACCTTCGCCGGCCTGGTCGGTCGCCCTGGTAAACCGGATGCATGGCTTGTAATGAGGCATGCGGGCAAGTTTTGTTCTAGATTGCTCTCCATGCCCTATCGTCGGTCGAGCATCCATGATCCGTCTTGAATCCGTCACGCTGCGCTACGGTGCCAGCCGCGCGGCCCAGGCCGAAGTGCTGCACGACATCAGTTTTCATGTGCCGGAGGGCGGCTTCCGCTGGCTGACCGGTCCGTCCGGTGCCGGTAAAACCAGCCTGATGCGCATGATTTATCTGGCAGAACGGCCGTCGCGCGGGCGCATGTTTATCCAAGGCACCGATATCGGCCGTGCCGAGCGACGCCAGCTGCCGCGTCTGCGCCGGCGAATCGGCGTCGTCTTTCAGGACTTCCGGCTGCTGCCGCATCTGACCGCCTTCGACAATGTCGCGCTGCCGCTGCGTATCGCTGGCCGGCCGGAGGGCCAGATTCGCGCGGATGTGATGGAAATGCTGCGCTGGGTCGGGCTCGCCGCGAAAATCGACTCCCACCCCTATGAATTGTCGGGTGGCGAGCAGCAGCGCGTTGCCATTGCCCGCGCCGTCATCAATCGCCCGGCTATGCTGCTGGCCGACGAGCCGACCGGCAATCTGGACGATGCCCAGGCCGAGCGGCTGATGCAGCTGTTTCAGGAACTGAACCGTCTGGGCACCACGGCGATCGTCGCGACCCATAACGAATCGCTGCTGGCGCGCTATCCTGCCCGGATGTTGCGCCTTGAAGCCGGACATCTTGTCCAAGATGAGTGATCAGCCACGCCAGCCCATGAGCCCGCGCTACCAGGCCTCGGGGCCGCCGCCGCCGCCGCCGCCGCGGGCTCCGCGCGCGGCCGCGCCGCGCCGCGCCAAGGCCGCGCGCAATCTGCGCCCCGTGGGGTTCGACGATCTTGGGCTGAAACGCGCGCTGTCGGATCGACTGCTGCCGTTTCTGGTCGCCGCGATGGCCTTTCTCGCAGCGCTTGCTTTGGCGGGGGCTTTGGCGACCGCCATGCTGGCCCAGCACTGGCAACAGGGGGCGGAGGCGGAACTGACCATCCAAGTGCCGACACCGAATGACCCGGCGGCGAGCGGGCATGGCACGCGTCTGAGCGCGGTCATGGCCATCCTGCATGCCGAGCCCGGTGTCGTCACCGCCCGTTCGATGAGCAGCGACGATCTCGCGGCGCTTTTGAAGCCTTGGCTGGGTGATGCGGGCACGACTCTCGCCCTGCCGCTTCCGGCCGTGATTGCCGTCACGCTCGACCCTGGCCGGGCCTTGGCCGCCGATCTTCCCGCCAGGCTGACGGCTGTCGCCCCCGATACCGCAGCGGAAAGCGCGGATGTCTGGGCGGGCCGCCTGTCGGCGCTGGCGCGCAGCCTGCAGGCTTGCGCCGCCGTCATGCTGCTTCTGGTCGTGGGTGTCGCGATTGCGGTGGTGACCGTCGCGACAAGGGCCGGCCTGTCGGCGCGGCGCGATGCCATTGAGATCGTGCATGGTCTGGGGGCGACGGACGCCTATATCGCCGGCCGCTTCGCCCGGCGCGCCATGCGGCTGGCTGCGGCCGGCGGTGTCGGCGGCGCGCTGGCAGCGTTGCCGGTGCTGCTGTGGCTTGCCTATCTGGCCGCACCCTTCGCCCAGGGCAGCGCCAGCCTATCCGATCAGACGCCGCTGATCGCCTTGCCCCTGCCGTTATGGATTGCTCTGCCGGCGCTGCCGCTGGCGGCGGCGGCCATTGGTTATGTCACCGCCGAAGGCACGGTTCGCCGATGGCTCAGACGCCTGCCGTAACGCCGCGGCGCCGGCGGCGGACAGCGCGGCAGAAATCTGACGCCGCGCGCCAGAAATCCGGTCGCCTGCCGCCGCGCCGGCTGGGCGCGCGCCTATTGGCGTTGGCCGTCATGCTGGCGCTGGTCGCCTGGTGCGGCGGCTTTCTCTGGTTCCTGCGCAATACCTATATGCCGTCCGACCCGCCGCCGCAGGCGGACGGCATCGTCGTGCTGACGGGCGGCGAGGACCGGCTGGCGACGGCCTTTCAGATGCTCAACCAGGGGCGGGCGGATCAGCTGCTGATCTCAGGCGTGCCGGTAACGGTCTCGCTGCGCGATATGGAGCGTTCGGCGCATCTGGCCCGGCCGCCCGCTGCCTCGCACATCACCATCGGCCATCATGCCCAGACGACTGTCGGCAATGCCGATGAAACCTCGGCCTGGGTGGAGGTGCATCATATCCGCAGGCTGATCGTGGTGACGGCCGGCTATCACATGCCCCGTGCGCTGCTGGAATTGTCACGGTCCATGCCGGGTGTGACGCTCTATCCCATGCGCGTGCAGCCGGTGGCGATTTACGACGGCGCGCGCCTGCATGTATGGCGTTTGCTGGTCTCGGAATACACCAAATGGCTGCTGGCCCAGCTGCGCTTCGGCCGGGTCGCCAGCTTTCTTCGAGGGATACACGACGCATGAGGCGCCTGTGGCTGACGGCCACCTCCTTGCTGTTCAATTTAGGCTTCATCGCGACCACGACGGTCCTGAGCCTCTGGGGTTATGTCTATCTCGTTACGGGGCGGGAAAAGCGGCTGATTCGGCTGGGCCGGCTTTGGGCGCTGGTGATCATCCGACTGCTGCGGATCTGCTGCGGCATACGCGTGCGGATCATCGGCCTGGAACATCTTCCCTTTGACGGGCCGGCGCTCATCGCCTCCGTCCATCAATCGGCCTTCGACACGGCGATTTGGATGCTGATGCCGAAGCCCGCCTATGTCCTCAAGCAGGAACTTCTGAAGGTTCCGGTTTTCGGCCGGTTGATGAAGCCCTCCGGGATGATCGCGGTGGATCGCAAGGCCGGTGCGAAGGCCATCCGCGATCTGATGCGCGACGGCCAGGCCGCACGCGACGATGGGCGGCAAGTGGTGATCTTTCCGCAAGGAACCCGCGCCGGATTTGGCGAGCCGCGCGTTATACAGCCTGGGATCGCGGCACTGGCCGGCGCCATGGCCGTACCCGTCATTCCAGTCGCGACCAATTCCGGCGCCCATTGGGGACGCAATGCCTTTACCAAGCGCCCCGGGGTCATCGACATCGTCATTGGCGCGCCCCTGCCGGCCGGCTTGGCCCGGGCGGCGCTGGTTTCCGCGCTGGATGAGGCCTGGACCGTGCTTGAGGCGAGAATCCACACCCCTGTGGATAAGACTGTGGGCGAGCCGGTCTCGACCTTCGCTTCACGCACGAGGGATTTTCTGTAAGTCTGCAATATATCTCGATTCTTGTTGTCCCCACTCTCCTTCGCACCCTGCTTTAGAGTCCTGGGGATTATCTTGGGATAAGCTTCGCGGCGCATGATGCGTCGCGATTGTCGCTTTCCCCCGCCTCAGTCTTGCCGCATTGTCCGCCGGATGCTGATGCATGCGAGTTGTGCCGCGCGAGATGGCTTGGGGATTCTGCTTACCGGTGCGCCCGGTTCCGGCAAATCTGACCTGCTTTTACGTTTGCTCGACCGGGGGTTTGATCTGGTGGCGGATGATCAGGTGACGATCGGAGACGACGGCATGGCGCGCCCGCCTGCGGCCTTGGCGGGCCTGATCGAGGTGCGTGGCCTCGGCATCATGCGGCTCCCTTTTGTCCCCTCCGCTCGGCCGGTTCTGGTCGCGGAGCTGACGGCCCAGCCGGTCGATCGGCTGCCGCAGCCGCGACGGGATAAAGTTCTCGACCTTCCAGCCATTGCGGTCGATCCGCGCCCGGCCAGTGCCGCGCAGCGCCTGGCTTTGGCTTTCGAGGTCGTGACAGGCCGCGCCAGTCAGCATAGCGGCGCTTTCGCATGACGACGCCCCCGTCGCAGCGTCGCATCGTTCTGGTGACGGGGCTATCCGGTGCCGGCAAATCCTCCATCCTCCATACGCTGGAAGATCTCGGCTATGAGACGGTGGATAACCCGCCGTTTTCGCTGCTCGATGACCTGCTCTCACGGACGGATCAGGCGCTGGCCATCGGGCTTGATGCGCGCACGCGCGGTTTCGAGGCAGCGGCCGTCCTGGCTGCGATCGAACGCCTCAAGACTGAAACCGAGATCACGCCCGAGCTGATTTTCGCGACCGCCGATGATGCGGTTCTCATGCGCCGCTATACCGAGACACGACGCCGCCATCCGCTCGCCCCGCAGGGCCAGGTGCGTGACGGAATCGCCGCCGAACGCGCGCTGATCGACCGATTGCAGGCCGCAGCCGACCTTGTTCTGGACACCTCTGCTTTGCCATTGCCTGTGTTGCGGCAAAGGATTGGGCAGCGGTTTGGCCTCTCGCTCGATGAGGGCCTGTCGCTCACATTGATTTCGTTCGCTTATCGCGGCGGCCTGCCGGCCGAAGCCGATCTTGTTTTCGACGCCCGCTTCCTGCGCAATCCTCACTATGACCAGACGCTGAGGCCGCGCACTGGATTGGACGCTGAAGTTTGCGCATATGTGGCTCAAGATCCGGACTGTGCGGCCTTCCAGACCCTTATCCGATCGATGGTGTTGCTTTTACTCCCACGCTTCGTGCAGGAGGGTAAGAAATATGTCACCGTCGCAATCGGTTGTTCAGGTGGGCGTCATCGCTCCGTTTTTCTGATCGAAACATTGGCTAAGCTATTACGGGAAGCAGGTTGGCAACCGATGGTTGTGCATCGAGAGCTCGATCGACCGGAACGTGAAAAAAGCCTTTCGGGTTCGGCTGCCGCATGAACTCGCGTTTGGCCATGGGAGGCCACTGAACCTATTATGATCGGTCTTGTACTCGTCACTCACGGCCATCTCGCCGAAGAGTTGCGGTCGGCAATGGAGCATGTCGTCGGACCCCAATGCGGGGTTGAGACGGTCTGCATCGGTCCCGACGACAATATGGAAGATCGGCGGCGCGATATTCAGCGCTCGATCGACCGCGTCGATTCCGGCGATGGCGTCGTGCTTCTCACCGATATGTTCGGCGGCACGCCCAGCAATCTGGCGATCTCGCTCATGGATTCAAGGTCGGTCGAGGTGATCGCGGGCGTCAATCTGCCGATGCTGGTCAAGCTCGCGAAAGTTCGCGGTCAGCAGACGCTGGAAAGCGCCGTGACCTGCGCCCAGGAAGCCGGGCGCAAATACATCGCCTGCGCCTCTCAGGTGCTGCAAGGCGTGCGCGGAACCTGCGGTTGACCATGCCCACGCCGCGTCGCTGTTTCAGCCCGAATGACGTGGGGGGCGGCGGGGCTGGCCTGTCCCGCCATATTCTGATCGTCAATAAGCGCGGGCTGCATGCCCGTGCCGCCGCCAAACTGGTGACGCTGGCCGAGCAGTTCGGCGCGGAAATCAATCTCGCCAAAGACGGCCAGACAGTCTCGGCCCGTTCCATCATGGGGTTGATGATGCTGGGCGCGGGGATCGGATCCAAGGTGACCGTCGCGGTCGAGGGCTGGGATGCCAAGGAAGCGCTCGATGCGGTTGCCGCTCTGATCGAAGCCGGCTTCCATGAGGAAGACTGAGCAGAAGGCGGTCCCCAAGCCGCGCACCATTCGGGAAACGACCGTCGAGCGGGACGTCCCGCCTGAACAGCATTTCACCGGCCTGCCCATCGTTGCCGGTATCGCGGTCGGGCCTGCCTATCTTTTCCAGGATCAGACACCCGTTCTGACCACGGCGCCGATTACGGCCGAGGCAGTCGACGGCGAACTGGACCGTCTGGACGGCGCGGTCAAGAAATCCCGCCGTCAGTTGGCCAAGCTGCGTGGCCAATTGGCGATGCTGCCGGCCGAGGGGGCGGCTGAACTGGAGCCGCTGCTCGACGCCTATATGCAGATGATCGGTCCCTCGCGCCTGCTGCGGGGCGTGCGTAAGCGGATCGAAACCCTCTCCGCCGCCGACACCGCCGTGCATGACGAGGTGGAAGAGCTGGCCGGCACCATCCTGGCTTTGCCGGATCGCGACCGCGCCGGTCTCAAGCGACGGGCCGAGGAAATTCGCGAAATCGGACGCCGCCTGATCCGCAATCTGACCGAGACGCCCTTCCAGAGTTTCGCGAAGCTGGCCCAGGGCACCATTCTGGTCATCGACACGCTGCGGCCGGCCGACGCCGCGCTTCTAAGCCCCGCGCGGCTGGCGGGCGTCGTGACGGAGGAAGGCGGCACCGACGGCCATACCGCCGTCATGCTGCGGGCCTTGGGCATTCCGTCCGTGCTGGGCGCCGAGGGCGTGACGGATGCCATTCGCAGCGGCGCGCTGCTGGTGCTGGACGGCAGCCTGGGCAAAGTCACGCTCAATCCCGGCCCTGCCACCATGGCTAGCGCCAAGCGGTCCTCGGCGAGTTTCGCGCGGGAACGGCAGAAGCTGGCCCAGCTGCGGCGTCTTCCGGCCGAGACGATGGACGGCCAGACGGTCGAACTGCTGGCCAATCTGGAAGTGCCGCTGGAACTGCCGCTCATCGCCCAGGCCGGAGTCGAGGGAATCGGGCTGTTCCGCAGCGAGTTCATGTTCATGAACCGGGCCGAGCTGCCGGACGAGGACGAGCAGACGGAGGTCTATGGCGCGGCGGTCGAGGCCATGGAGGGCGATCCCGTCACCATTCGCGTGCTCGACTGGGGCGGCGAAAAAGAGATCGAGGCGCTACAGAACAGCGGCTTCACCACAGAGATTTCAGGCATCAACCCGGCGCTGGGCCTGCGCGGTATCCGCATGCTGCTCCGCAATCCCGAATTGCTGGAAACCCAGCTGGCGGCCATCTTGCGCGCCGGCAGCAAAGGACCGGTCAAAATTCTGCTGCCGATGGTGACCTCGGTCGAGGAAGTCCGCGCCACGCGGGAGATTTTGCAGAAGGTCGTCCGTCGTCTGAAGCGGCGGGGTGAGGAATTGCCGGCGCGCATGCCGCCGCTCGGCATCATGATCGAAACGCCGGCGGCGGCGCTGTCCGCCGATGCCCTGGCGCTGGAGGCCGATTTCTTCGCCATCGGCACTAATGACCTGACGATGTACGCCATGGCGGCCGATCGCGGCGATATCGAAGTCGCCAAACTATATGACCCGCTGCATCCTGGCCTGCTGAGGCTTATTCAATTCACGGTCGAGGCCGGTTTGCGCCTGCGCAAGCCGGTCTCGGTTTGCGGAGAAATGGCCGCCAATCCGAAGCTGACGCCGCTGCTGCTCGGCCTTGGGCTGCGGTCGCTGAGCATGAATGCCAGCGCGGTGCCGAAGGTAAAGCTGGTGGTGCGCAATATTTCGATCGCCGAATGCGCGCGGCTGGCGCGCCGGGTGATGGAACAGACGGAACCTGCCGAGATTCGCGATCTGGTCGCCGAGTTCGCTGAAAAATCCGCCTGACCGTCTTTCCGCGCGGGCGCGGGTCTGATCTGCCGTAAAGGCAGCATGGCTGCTCGGCGATATCGCTTTTGTCACATCGCTGGACTCTGAGCGGTCCTTCCTTTATGTCGCGCCCCTCTATCGGAACGCGGGAGAGAACGGGAAACCGCTCTCGGATGAACCGCGGTCCTTGTTCGCGTTTAAACAGGAACGAGGGTTATGGCGAAAAAAATCGTCGGCTACGTTAAGCTGCAGATCCCGGCCGGCAAGGCCAATCCGTCTCCGCCGGTGGGCCCCGCGCTCGGCCAGCGCGGCCTGAACATCATGCAGTTCTGCAAGGAATTCAATGCGGTCACGCAGGGTATGGAGCCGGGCATGCCGGTTCCGGTGGTCATCACCGCCTTCGCTGACCGTACGTTTACGTTCATCACCAAGACCCCGCCGAACACCTACTTCCTGATGAAGGCTGCGAACATCAAGAAGGGTTCGCCGACCGTGGGCAAGGGCGCGACCGTCGGCAAGGTGACGATGTCCCAGCTGCGCGAGATCGCCGCGACCAAGATGATCCACATGAACGCGAACGACGTCGATGGCGCCGTCCGCATGCTGGTAGGTTCGGCCCGCTCGATGGGCCTTTCGGTGGTGGAGGGCTGATCCCATGGCCAAGAACAAGCGCCTGACGGCCGGCTACGAGACTTTCGACCGCAACAAGGTCTATTCGCTCGCCGAAGCGATCAAGCTGGTGAAGGGCAATGCCCGTGCCAAGTTCGACGAGACGGTTGAGTTCTCGATGAATCTCGGCATCGATCCGCGTCACGCCGACCAGATGGTCCGTGGCCTGATCAGCCTGCCGAACGGCACCGGCAAGGTGCTGCGCGTCGGCGTCTTCGCTCGTGGCGCGAAGGCTGAGGAAGCGCTCGCCGCTGGTGCCGACGTGGTCGGCGCCGAAGACCTGGCCGAGAAGGTCCAGGCCGGTGAGATCGCATTCGACCGCTGCATCGCGACCCCGGACATGATGGCTCTCGTCGGTCGTCTTGGTAAGATCCTCGGGCCGCGCGGCCTGATGCCGAACCCGAAGCTCGGCACCGTGACCATGGACGTCAAGGGCGCCGTTTCCGCCGCCAAGGCTGGCCAGGTTGAGTTCCGCGCCGAAAAGGCCGGTATCATCCATGCTGGCGTCGGCAAGGCGAGCTTTGACGAAGAGAAGCTGGTCGAGAATATCCGCGCGCTCGCCGACGCAGTGACCAAGGCCAAGCCGACGGGTGCCAAGGGCACTTATTTGCAGAAGGCCGCGCTGAGCTCGTCTCAGGGCCCGGGCATCCGCGTGGATGTCTCGACCCTGCTGGCCTCGGCCGCGCAGTAAGTCTATCGAATTCGCTCCGTGGCCTCGGCCACGGGGCGCTTAGGAGAGGGGGACCTCTCCGAACCTGTCCAAGACCAGACGTGAGCCGACATGGGTCGGTGCTTAAACGGCCAGCAGGCCGGCGGTTGGAAGACGGGGAAGCCAGCGATTACGAGGCAGACCTTTCGAGGGCTGCTGACTGAACTTTGGCGGTTCCGGCTTTAAAAGGACAGGCGAACCGAGCGTCTGCGGCGTGTAAACGCCGCTGATGCTCATGGGAAACCCGGCGGCGCCCAATAGGGTTGTCGCCAAGGTGGCGGAGTTGAACTTGGACCGTACGGAGAAGCACGAGTTCGTCGCTTCGCTCGCGTCTGTGTTCGCAGAGACGTCCATGGTGGTCGTGACCCGTAATAACGGGTTGACGGTTGCCGATGTGACCGAACTGCGTCGCAAAATGCGGGCCGAAGGGGTGACCTTCAAGGTTGCTAAGAACCGTCTGGCCAACCTCGCCCTGGAAGGTACCCAATTCGACGGCATCAAGCCAATGCTGAAGGGCCCGACCGCGCTTGCGTGGTCTAAGGATCCTGTGGCGGCGGCGAAGGTTGCTGTTGAGTTCGCCAAGACTAACGAGAAGTTCGTCGTCATCGGCGGTGCTCTTGGCTCCCAGACGCTTGATGCGTCTGGCGTTAAGGCGCTGGCCGAACTGCCGTCGCTCGACACTCTGCGTGCAAGGTTCCTGGGGCTGCTCAATACCCCGGCGACGCGCATCGCAGCTGTTGTTCAGGCGCCGGCCGGCAACCTCGCGCGGGTCTTTGGTGCCTATTCCAGGAAGGACGAGGCGGCCTGATTTCTGGCTGAGCCTGGACTTTCATGGATGTGATGCCGGGAAACCCCCGGCTTGCATTGAACCGATCAAAGTTATTATAGTAGGATTTTGCACATGGCTGACCTTTCCCGCCTGGTGGAAGAGCTTTCGACGCTCACCGTTCTCGAAGCCGCTGAGCTTTCCAAGCTTCTCGAAGAGAAGTGGGGCGTTTCCGCCGCGGCTCCCGTTGCCGTCGCCGCTGCTGCCGGCCCGGCCGCTGCCGCTGCCCCGGTCGAAGAGCAGACCGAATTCACTGTCATCCTGGCCAAGGCCGGTGACAAGAAGATCAACGTTATTAAGGAAGTCCGCGCCATCACTGGTCTCGGCCTGAAGGAAGCGAAGGACCTCGTTGAGGGCGCTCCGAAGCCGGTCAAGGAAGGCGTGAACAAGGACGAAGCCGAGAAGATCAAGAAGGTCCTCGAGGAGAATGGCGCTTCTGTCGAGATCAAGTGATCTTGACCATCCTGGGCTTCCAGGCCCGGGATGGGAGATGCGAACTGCGAACGGGGTGGAGATCAGCTTGATCTCCACCCTTTCCGTGGTTGCGGGGTAGGGTTGCTGTTCCTGCGGCGACGCGCACCCGTTTAAGTTTGTAGAACAGGCCCGGCCGATCTTTGGATTGGCGATTGCGGGCTTGGGGCTGAGCTTCAGCCGTCCTGACGGACGCGGAGCGGGATGGACTTGGTCGGCTTCGTTCGCGGAGCAGGATCATACTGAGACCGGCCGGCATGGTTTCGGCGCGGTGGTACAATCGAGGGCTAAGGGCAAGCGATGAACGCTATTTCAGGTGGCTCGAACCAATCCTTCACTGGGCGGAAGCGTATTCGCAAGAGCTTCGGACGCATCCCGGAAGTGGCGCCGATGCCAAACCTGATCGATGTGCAGCGGGCCAGCTACGAGGCCTTCCTTCAGATGAACGTCGTGCCGGACAGCCGGACGCAGACGGGCCTGCAGGAAGTCTTCAAGTCCGTCTTCCCGATCGATGACTTTGCCGGCCGCGGCCGGTTGGAATTCGTCTATTACGAGCTCGAAGAGCCGAAATATGACGTCGAGGAATGCATTCAGCGCGGCATGACCTTCGCCGCGCCGCTGAAGGTTGTTCTCCGTCTCATCGTCTGGGACGTGGATGAGGACACCGGCGCCCGCTCCATCCGCGATATTAAGGAACAGCCGGTCTATATGGGCGATCTGCCGCTCATGACCGATAACGGCACCTTCGTGATCAACGGCACCGAGCGCGTCATCGTCAGCCAGATGCACCGTTCGCCGGGCGTCTTCTTCGATCACGACAAGGGCAAGACGCATTCCAGCGGCAAGTTCCTGTTCACCGCGCGCGTCATTCCCTATCGCGGCTCCTGGCTGGACTTCGAATTCGACAGCAAGGATCTCGTCTACGTCCGTATCGACCGCAAGCGTAAGCTGCCGGTGACGACGCTGCTTTATGCGCTGGACAGCATGGAGACGGGTAAGCTGCGCGAAGCCCGCGCGGCCAAGGGTGAGCCGGTCGATATCGGCGAAATCCGCGGCATGGGCCCGGAGGAAATCCTGTCCTCCTTCTACGGCCAGGTCGTCTACAGCCACACGCCGAAGGGTTGGGCGCGTCCCTTCGACCCCGAAGCCTTCCGCGGCATGAAGCTGTTCGAGAATCTGGTCGATGCCGAGACCGGCGAGATCGTCGCCAAGCCTGACGAGAAGATGACGACGCGCCTGACGCGCCGCATTGCCGAGAAGACCAAGACCGTCCTCTCGACCCGTCTCGACATGATCGGCCGCTTCATGGCGGTGGATCTGGTGAACGAGAACACCGGTGAGATCTTCGTCGAAGCCGGTGAAGAGCTGACCGACGCCCGCCTCACGGCGCTGGAAGAGGCCGGCATCACCGAATTGCCGACGCTGGCCATCGACCAGGCCAAGGGTCCGTGGATCCGCAATACGCTGGCCGTCGACAAGAACACCAACCGCGACGACGCGCTGATCGACATCTATCGCGTCATGCGTCCGGGTGAGCCGCCGACCAGCGAAACGGCGGAAGCGCTGTTCCGTGGCCTGTTCTTCGACATGGACCGCTATGATCTCTCGGCCGTCGGCCGCGTGAAGATGAACATGCGTCTGAACGTCCAGGCCGAAGACACGGTCCGCGTGCTGCGCAAGGAAGACATCCTGCGCACCGTTCAGATTCTGTGCGAGCTGAAGGACGGCCGTGGGTCGATCGACGACATCGACAATCTCGGCAATCGCCGCGTGCGTTCGGTCGGCGAACTGATGGAAAACCAGTATCGCGTCGGCCTGCTCCGCATGGAGCGTGCCATTCGCGAGCGCATGGGCTCCGTCGATATCGACACCGTCATGCCGCATGACCTGATCAACGCGAAGCCGGCCGCCGCCGCGGTACGTGAATTCTTCGGCTCCTCGCAGCTCAGCCAGTTCATGGATCAGACCAACCCGCTGTCGGAAGTGACGCATAAGCGCCGCCTTTCCGCGCTTGGGCCGGGCGGTCTGACCCGTGAGCGCGCTGGCTTCGAAGTCCGCGACGTTCATCCGACCCATTACGGCCGCATCTGCCCGATTGAGACGCCGGAAGGCCCGAACATCGGTCTGATCAACAGCCTGGCCACTTACGCCAAGGTGAACAAATACGGCTTCATCGAGACGCCCTATCGCCTGGTTGAAGACGGCGAAGTGAAGGACGGCTGGAAGTATCTGTCCGCCATGGAAGAAGAGAAGCTGATCGTCGCCCAGGCCGATGTGCCTCTGGACGGCAACCGCTTCTCGGAAGAGCTGGTCTCCGTCCGTCATCAGGGTGATTTCCGCCTGGTGCCGCCGGATCAGGTGACGGCCGTCGACGTGTCGCCGCGTCAGCTGGTCTCGGTCGCGGCCGCGCTCATTCCGTTCCTTGAGAACGATGACGCGAACCGCGCGCTGATGGGTTCCAACATGCAGCGTCAGGCCGTGCCGCTGATCCGGGCCGATGCGCCGCTGGTCGGCACCGGCATGGAAGCCGCTGTCGCCCGTGACTCGGGGGCGACCATCGTCGCGCGCCGCGCCGGCATCATCGACCAGATCGACGGCGCCCGTATCGTGGTGCGGGCCTCCTCCAGCGAGGCCGGCACGGGCGGTGTGGACATCTACCGTCTGCGCAAGTTCATGCGTTCCAACCAGTCCACCTGCATCAACCAGCGCCCGCTGGTTCGCGTGGGTGACCGCGTTCAGGCCGGCGACATCATTGCCGACGGCCCGTCGACGGAACTGGGTGAATTGGCGCTGGGCCGCAACGTCCTCGTCGCCTTCATGCCGTGGAACGGCTATAACTTCGAAGATAGCATCCTGATTTCCGAGCGCATCGCGCGGGACGACGTCTTCACCTCGATCCATCTCGAGGAATTCGAAGTCATGGCCCGCGACACCAAGCTGGGCCAGGAAGAAATCACCCGCGACATTCCGAATGTGGGTGAAGAAGCGCTTCGCAATCTCGACGAAGCCGGCATCGTCTATGTCGGCGCGGAAGTGCATCCGGGTGACATCCTCGTCGGCAAGGTGACGCCGAAGGGCGAAAGCCCGATGACGCCGGAAGAGAAGCTGCTGCGCGCCATCTTCGGCGAAAAGGCCTCCGACGTTCGCGATACCTCGCTGCGTCTGCCGCCGGGCGTCTCCGGCACCATCGTCGATGTCCGCGTCTTCAGCCGTCGTGGCGTCGACAAGGACGAGCGTTCGATGGCGATCGAGCGCGCCGAGATCGAGCGTCTGGCGAAGGATCGTGATGACGAGAAGGCCATTCAGGAGCGTTCCTTCCTGAACCGGCTGAAGGAACAGCTGCTGGGCCAGAAGGCCTCGGGCGGTTTCAAGGGCATCAAGACCGGCACCGACATCACCGAGGAAGTCCTGGCCGAACATCCGCGTGGCACGATGCGCCACATGGGCGTGCAGGACGATGCGGTGATGGCCGAAATCGAGCTCATCAAGCGCGAGTTCGACGCCTCCGTCGTTCGCCTGCAGCAGCGTTTCGAGAACAAGGTCGACAAGCTGCAGCGCGGTGACGAGCTGCTTCCTGGCGTCATGAAAATGGTCAAGGTCTTCGTCGCGGTGAAGCGCAAGCTGCAGCCGGGCGATAAGATGGCCGGCCGTCATGGCAATAAGGGTGTTGTCAGCCGCGTGACGCCGATCGAGGACATGCCGTTCCTGGAAGACGGCACGCATGTCGATCTCGTGCTCAACCCCTTGGGCGTGCCGTCGCGCATGAATGTCGGTCAGATCCTGGAGACCCATCTGGGTTGGGCCTGCGCCGCGCTTGGCAAGCAGGTCGGTGAGCTGGTCGAGGAATACCGTCGCACCGGCGCCGGTCAGCTGGAACTGCATGACTATCTGAAGGACATCTATGGCGAGAAGGTCCATCGCGACATCATCGCCAATATGACCTCGGCGGAGCTGATCGAACTCGGTCAGAACCTCAAGAAGGGCATCCCCATCGCGACGCCGGTTTTCGACGGCGCCCGCATGGCCGATATCGAGGGCATGCTGACCAAGGCTGGCCTTGCCACTTCCGGCCAGGTGACGCTGACGGACGGCCGCACCGGCGAGCCCTTCGAACGTAAGGTCACGGTTGGCTATATCTACATGCTGAAGCTGCATCACTTGGTCGACGACAAGATCCATGCGCGTTCGATCGGGCCGTACAGCCTCGTCACCCAGCAGCCGCTGGGCGGTAAGGCGCAGTTCGGTGGCCAGCGCTTCGGTGAAATGGAAGTCTGGGCGCTTGAGGCCTATGGCGCCGCCTATACGCTGCAGGAAATGCTGACGGTGAAGTCCGATGACGTGTCGGGCCGCACCAAGGTTTACGAAGCCATCGTGCGCGAGCAGGACAACTTCGAGGCCGGCATTCCGGAAAGCTTCAACGTGCTGGTGAAGGAGCTGAAGTCCCTTGGTCTGAACGTGGACCTGGACAATCAGCCGGCCTGATCTTCGATTTCGGAAGCGGGTTCGCCCGCTTCCGGTCTGAAGATTTGATACGAGTACAACGCGTTCGATAAATCCCTCCTCCTGGCGCGGCTTCGGCCAAGTCAGGAACAGGGTGTGAAGGTGAAGCCCGCATGAACGAGCTTATGAAAATCCTGGGTCAGACCGGTCAGCCGATGACCTTTGACCAGATCCAGATCAAGATTGCCTCCCCCGAGCAGGTGCGCAGCTGGTCCTACGGCGAAATCAAGAAGCCGGAGACCATCAACTACCGTACCTTCAAGCCGGAACGGGACGGCCTGTTCTGTGCCCGCATCTTCGGGCCGATCAAGGACTACGAGTGCCTGTGCGGCAAGTACAAGCGCATGAAGTTCCGTGGCATCATCTGCGAAAAGTGCGGCGTTGAAGTGACGCTCGCCAAGGTGCGGCGTGAGCGTATGGGCCATATCGAGCTGGCCTCGCCGGTTGCCCATATCTGGTTCCTGAAGTCCCTGCCGTCGCGCATCGGCCTGATGGTCGACACCACGCTGAAGGATCTGGAAAAGGTTCTCTATTTCGAGAACTACATCGTGCTGGAGCCGGGCCTGACGGACCTCAAGCTGCATCAGCTGTTGACCGAGGACCAGCTCTTCTCGAAGCAGGATGAATTTGGCGAAGACGGTTTCCGGGCCGGCATCGGCGCTGAGGCGATCAAGCACATCCTGGCCAATATCGATCTCGACGCCGAAAAGACCCGCATGCGCGTGGAGCTGAAGGCGACGACGAGCGAAGCCAAGCGCAAGAAGCTGGTGAAGCGTCTGAAGCTGGTCGAGGCTTTCGCCGAGTCCGGTTCACAGCCGAGCTGGATGATCCTGGACGTCGTCCCGGTCATTCCGCCGGAACTGCGTCCGCTGGTGCCGCTGGACGGTGGCCGCTTCGCGACCTCCGACCTCAACGATCTCTATCGTCGCGTCATCAACCGCAACAACCGCCTCAAGCGCCTGATCGAGCTGCGCGCGCCGGACATCATCGTCCGCAACGAAAAGCGCATGTTGCAGGAATCGGTCGATGCGCTGTTCGACAACGGCCGTCGCGGTCGCGCCATCACGGGTGCCAACAAGCGTCCGCTTAAGTCGCTGTCCGACATGCTGAAGGGCAAGCAGGGCCGCTTCCGTCAGAACCTGCTCGGCAAGCGCGTCGACTATTCCGGTCGTTCGGTCATCGTCGTGGGTCCCGAGCTGAAGCTGCACCAGTGCGGCCTGCCGAAGAAGATGGCGCTGGAGCTGTTCAAGCCCTTCATCTACGCGAAGCTTGAGAAGTATGGCCACGCGACCACCATCAAGGCCGCGAAGCGCATGGTGGAAAAAGAGCGTCCGGAAGTTTGGGATATCCTGGAAGAGGTTATCCGCGAGCATCCCGTCATGCTCAACCGCGCGCCGACGCTGCATCGTCTGGGCATCCAGGCTTTCGAGCCCGTGCTCATCGAAGGTAAGGCGATCCAGCTGCATCCGCTCGTCTGCACCGCCTTCAACGCGGATTTCGACGGCGATCAGATGGCGGTCCATGTGCCGCTCAGCATCGAGGCTCAGCTTGAAGCCCGCGTGCTCATGATGTCGACCAACAACATCCTGAGCCCCGCGAACGGCAAGCCGATCATCGTGCCGAGCCAGGATATCGTGCTCGGCCTGTATTACCTCTCGCTGGAAACGCCCGAATACCGCGCGACCGATGAGAAGGACGCGCCGGCTTTCGGCACGATCGGCGAACTGGAACACGCACTCGCCGCCAAGCGCATCAAGATGCACGATAAGATCCGTGCGCGCATGCAGGTGATGGAGCCGAACGGCGAAGTCGTCCGCAAGGTTATCGTCACTTCTCCGGGCCGTATGCTGCTCGGCCAGATCCTGCCGCTGCATCCGAACGTGCCCTTCGCCCTGCTCAACAAGCAGCTGACGAAGAAGAACGTCTCTGACGTCATCGACGCGGTCTATCGCCATTGCGGCCAGAAAGAATGCGTGATCTTCGCGGACCGCATGATGGGCCTCGGCTTCTCCAACGCGGCGAAGGCCGGCCTGTCCTTCGGCAAGGATGACTTGATCATCCCGGCGTCCAAGGGCGAGCTGATCGGCAAGACCCAGGGCGAAGTGAAGGAATTCGAGCAGCAGTATCAGGACGGTCTGATCACGGCTGGCGAACGCTACAACAAGGTCGTCGACGCCTGGTCGCGCTGCACGGATAACGTCGCCGCCGCGATGATGAAGGAGATTTCCAAGCAGGAAATCGGCACGCCGACGAACTCGGTCTGGATGATGAGCCATTCCGGCGCGCGTGGGTCGCCGGCCCAGATGCGTCAGCTCGCCGGTATGCGCGGCCTCATGGCGAAGCCCTCGGGCGAGATCATCGAGCAGCCGATCATCGCGAACTTTAAGGAAGGCCTCTCGGTTCTCGAATACTTCAACTCCACCCACGGCGCCCGTAAGGGTCTCGCGGATACGGCGCTGAAGACCGCGAACTCGGGTTACCTCACCCGCCGTCTGGTGGACGTGGCGCAGGACAGCATCATCGTCCAGGAAGATTGCGGCACCGAGAAGGGCCTGACGGTTCGCGCCGTCATGGACGGCGGTGAAGTTGTGTCCTCGCTGTCCGAACGCACCCTGGGCCGCACAACGGCCGAGGACATCATCGACCCGGCCTCGGGCAAAATTCTCCTCAAGAACAATGTTCTGATCGAGGAAGTCGAGGCCGAGATGATCGAGAAGGCCGGCGTCGAGGCGGTGAAGATCCGCTCGGTGCTGACCTGCGAGGCGCCGATCGGCTGCTGCGGCCATTGCTATGGCCGCGACCTGGCCCGTGGCACGCCGGTCAATGCCGGTGAAGCTGTCGGTGTCATCGCCGCGCAGTCCATCGGTGAGCCTGGCACGCAGCTGACGATGCGCACCTTCCATATCGGTGGCGCGGCGCAGCGTGGTGCCGAGCAGTCGAGCGTGGAAGCGAGCCATGACGGCACGGTGGTGATCCGCAACCGCAACGTGGTTGTGAACTCCTCCGGTGTTCCCGTCGTCATGAGCCGTAACTGCGAAATCGTGCTGACGGACGGCAACAATCGTGAGCGTGCGCGCTTCCGCGTCCCCTACGGCGCGCGTCTGCTGACCGACGACAACCAGACGGTTGCGCGCACGCAGAAGCTGGCCGAATGGGACCCCTACACCCTGCCGATCATCACGGAACGTGCGGGCGTCATCGAGTTCGCCGATGTGATGGAGGGTGTCACCCTCGTCGAACGGATGGACGAAGTGACCGGCCTCACCTCCAAGGTCATCGTCGACTACAAGCAGGCCACCAAGGCCGTCGATCTGCGTCCCCGCCTCCTGCTGAAGGATGCCAAGGGCGACGTGGTGAAGCTGCCGAACGGCGCCGAAGCCCGCTACTTCCTCTCGCCGGACTCGATTCTCTCGATCGAGAATGGCGCGACGGTTGCGGCCGGTGACGTGGTGGCGCGTATCCCGCGCGAAGGCAGCAAGACGCGTGACATTACCGGCGGTCTGCCGCGTGTGGCCGAACTGTTCGAAGCGCGCCGTCCGAAGGATCATGCGATCATCGCCGAAATCGATGGCCGCGTGGAATTCGGCAAGGATTACAAGGCAAAGCGCCGCATCATCGTGAAGAACGACGAGACCGGCGAAGAGACCGAGTATCTGGTGCCGAAGGGCAAGCACGTCTCGGTGCAGGAAGGTGACTTCGTGCGTCTGGGCGATCCGCTGGTCGACGGTCCGCGCGTGCCGCATGACATCCTGCGCGTGCTGGGTGTCGAGGCGCTGTCCGATTACCTCGTCAACGAAATCCAGGACGTCTATCGACTTCAGGGCGTGAAGATCAACGACAAGCACATCGAGGTGATCGTTCGCCAGATGCTGCAGAAGGTTGAAATCACGGATCCGGGCGACAGCACCTTCCTGATCGGCGAGCAGATCGATCGTTCTGAATTCGATATCGAGAACGATAAGCGCATGAATGCCGGTGAGCGCGTTGCCATTGGCATGCCGGTGCTTCAGGGCATCACCAAGGCCAGCTTGCAGACGCATAGCTTCATCAGCGCCGCCTCCTTCCAGGAGACGACGCGCGTGCTGACCGAAGCGGCAACCGCCGGCAAGATGGATCAGCTGCAGGGCCTGAAGGAAAACGTGATCGTCGGGCGTCTTATCCCGGCGGGCACGGGCAGCGTTATGAACCGTCTGCGCCAGGTGGCTTCGGGCCAGACAAAGGGCCGTACGCTGCGTCAGGAAATCACCAAGCTGGAAAGCCCTGACGTCGCCGCTGAGTAACTTATCGCGAATGTGATCGGCGAGATGCTGGACGGGGTTATGCTCCGTCCAGCATTCGTTACCCTGTGATAGGTTATTCTAGATTTAACCCTGGGCCAGTCGACGGGCCGCGAGAAACGAGGCATTGTCCTCTTTCCCAAAACCCGGCGGGGTGGCGGCTCTCGCACGCGGGTTCGTGTGACGGCTTTGCTACGACACCGAGCCGCACGGAACGTTAGAAGAGTGGCATCCCTTCACAAGCGCACAGATACCGAGATCATGGATCGGAGCTACCCAGGGGCTGACCAGCCGGAGAGTGCCTCCCGTATCGGGAGCGACCTTCGTGAAGCCCGTGAACGTCTCGGCTGGGATATCGACGCAGTCGCTGAGGCATTGCGCCTGAAGCCGGCGTTTGTTCGCGCGATTGAACAAGGCGATATCCGCGATCTGCCCGGCACGGCCTATGCCGTCGGCTTCGTCCGCACGTACGCAACAGCGCTGGGGCTTGACCCCAATGAGGCCATCCGCCGCTTCCGCGCCGAGCGTGAGGACGTCAACCGCAAGACCGAGCTGGATTTCCCTGCGCCCGTACCGTCTCGCGGCATGCCGGCCGGGGCGCTGGTTCTGGTCGGCGCGGTGATCGCCATCGGCGGCTATGTCGCCTGGTATCATTATTCCAGCCGCAGCACCGGTTCGACCGAAACGGTCGATGCGCTGCCCGCGCATCTGGAGCCGCTGGCCCCGCCGCCGGCACCCAAGATGGCAAGCGTGACACCGCCGGCTGCTGCCCCCGCCACGTCGCCGGTTGCGACCGCGCCGCCGGTCGTCGCATCCGCTCAGCCTGCCGAACCTGACGTTTCTCCGTCATCCGCCGCTGCCGCCGTTCCGCCGCCCTTGCCGGCGGCTGTGGTGCCGAGCCCGAATGCGCAGGTCGCCGCTTTAACGCCGCCGACCGTGCAGGCGACGGACGGTGCCGCTTCCGGCGCGTCCACGGCGACGCCGGGCGCGACCGATCCCGGCATGGTCATTCAGGCGACGGCCGATGCCTGGATCGAAATCAAGGATGCGCAGGGCAAGGTCGTCTATCAGACCATCCTGCACCCGGGTGACAGCTATAAGGTGCCGGATCAGCCGCAGCTGACGCTGACCACCGGCAATGCCGAAGGCACGCAGATCATGCTGGCGGGCAATGTCATCGGGCCGCTGAAAGGCCATGTCCTGCATAATATTCCGCTGGATGCCGAAGGCTTGAAAGCGGCCAGCGGTCAGGCGGCGGGTGCGGTGACGCCTGCTGCCCCGGCAGTGCCGCTTCCCGCGGCGCAGTGACGGCGTTCGAGTCCCAGCCGGGTTCCGGCGGGAACAGGAGCAAGTAATGAACTATCGCGCGTATCAGCAGATCATCCGCCGGAAGTCCCGCCAGATCAGCGTGGGCAATGTGAAGGTCGGCGGCGATGCCCCGATCAGCATCCAGACCATGACCAACACGCTGACGACGGATGTGGACGGCACCGTCGCGCAGATCCGGCTGGCCGAGAAGGCGGGCGTCGATATCGTGCGCGTGTCCTGCCCCGATCAGGAAAGCACCAAGGCGCTGAAGGAAATCGTTGCCCAGGCCAATGTGCCGATCGTGGCCGATATCCATTTCCACTACCGTCGTGCCATCGAAGCCGCCGAGGCCGGCGCTGCCTGCCTCCGCATCAATCCGGGCAATATCGGCAGCGCCGAGCGCGTGCGCGAAGTGGTGAAGGCTGCGAAGGATCATAATTGTTCCATTCGCATCGGCGTCAATGCCGGCAGCCTGGAGAAGCATCTGCTCGAGAAATACGGCGAGCCCAACCCGGATGCGCTGGTCGAAAGCGCGCTGGAACACGCCAAGATCCTGCAGGACCACGATTTTCACGAGTTCAAGATCAGCGTGAAGGCGTCCGACGTCTTCCTGGCGGTCGCGGCCTATCAGCAGCTGGCCGAAGTCTGCGATCATCCGTTGCATATCGGCATCACCGAAGCGGGCGGCCTGCGCACCGGCACGGTCAAATCCTCGATCGGCCTTGGCTCGCTGCTCTGGGCCGGCGTGGGTGACACGATGCGCGTCTCCCTCTCGGCCGAGCCCGAGGAAGAAGTCCGCGTCGGCTGGGAAATCCTGAAATCCCTCGGCCTGCGCCATCGCGGCGTGCGCATCATCTCCTGCCCGTCCTGCGCGCGTCAGGGTTTTGACGTCATCCGCACGGTACAGGCGCTGGAAGAGCGGTTGGAACATATCGAAACGCCGCTGACGCTCTCGATCATCGGCTGCGTGGTGAACGGGCCGGGCGAGGCGCTGATGACCGATCTGGGCGTCACCGGCGGCGGTGCCGGCCGCCACATGGTCTATAGCGCCGGCAAGCAGGACCATACGATCGACAAGGGCGATATGATCAACCACGTCGTCGATCTGGTGGAACAGCGCGCCGAAGCGATCCGCAATGCCGAAGCCAAGGCGCTGGCGGAAGCCGCGCCGGCCGCAGCGGCGGAATAAGTCCGCTTCATTACCGGCTCGCGCCTGCTACCCGCTCTCCGCATAGGGGGGCGGGTTTTCGTTTGCTACTAAGAAACAAGAACCTTCAGTCAAGGCACCCATATTCGTGTCCAGCCTTCAGCCTGTCCGTGGTACCCGTGATCTCATTGGCGAGGACCAGCGCCGCTACCGCCACGTGACCGAGACCGCACGCCATGTGTCGGGCCTGTACGGCTTCGAGGAATGGCAGACGCCGATCTTCGAGGATACGGGCGTCTTCTCCCGCACGCTGGGAGAGACCTCGGACGTCGTGACGAAGGAAATGTACACCTTCACCGATCGCGGCGGCGACAGCGTGACGCTGCGTCCGGAAGGCACGGCCGCCGTGTGCCGCGCTTTGGTCAGCAACGGGCTGACGCAGTCCCTGCCACTGAAGGTTTTCTACGCGGGGCCGATGTTCCGCTACGAGCGACCGCAAAAGGGCCGCTACCGCCAGTTCCACCAGATCGGCATCGAGCTGATCGGCCCGGCCGAGCCGCTGGCGGACGCCGAAGTGATCGCCTGCGGCTGGCAGATTCTGACCGCCCTCGGCATCGCCGACAGCGTGACGCTTGAGATCAATACGCTGGGTGATGCCGAGAGCCGTGCCGCCTATCGCGCCGCGCTGGTCGAATACTTCACCCGCTTCGCGGCCGATCTGTCCGCCGACAGCAAGCAGCGGCTTGAGAAGAATCCGCTGCGCATCCTCGACAGCAAGGACGAAGGCGACCGTAAGATTGTCGCTGACGCACCGACGATCGCCGCTCATCTGACGCCGCTTGCAGCCGGTTTTTACGACTCTGTGCGGAATTCCCTGACGGCGCTCGGCATTCCCTTCGTCGAGAATCCACGCATCGTCCGTGGCCTGGACTACTACAACCACACCGCCTTCGAATTCGTGACGACGCAGCTGGGTGCCCAGGGCACGGTCATGGGCGGCGGCCGCTATGATGGTCTGGTGAAGCAGATGGGCGGGCCGGAAACCCCGGCCGTCGGCTGGGCCGCCGGGATCGAACGCCTGGCCATGCTCATCGCCGAGCCCAAGACCGATGCGGCGCCAATCGCCGTTATTCCGGCGGGTGACGACGCGGAGGCCGCCGCCTTCGGCATCGTGCAGCGGCTGCGCGCGGGCGGCATCCGGGCCGATATCGGCTATAAGGGCAACCTGCGCCGCCGCATGGAACGCGCGAACAAGGCCGGCGCGCGGGCCGCGATCATTCTCGGGTCCGAGGAAGCCGCGCGTGGCGTCGCGCAGTTGAAGGATCTCGTCTCTGGCACGCAGAGCGAAGTTTCGCTCGACGCGCTTCTGGAAGCCGTGCGCGCCCTGCCATCAGGATCGCCCGCGTGAGTCTGGCCGCCAAGTTCGACGATATTCTGGCCCGATCGGAAGAACTCCGCGACCTTTTGGCATCCGGCGTGCAGGGCAAGGCATTCGTGCGTGCCTCCCGCGAATTGGCCGAACTCGATCAGGTCGTGGGTCTGATCTCCGACCTGCGGGCGACCGAGCAGAATCTCAGCGAAGCGACGGCGCTGCTGGCGGACCCGGAAATGCGCGAACTGGCTGAGGCCGAGGCGCAGTCGCTGAAACAGCGGATTCCGGTGCTGGAGCATGATATTCAGCTGGCGCTGCTGCCGAAGGACGAGGCGGACGAGCGTTCGGCGATCCTGGAAGTGCGTCCGGCGGCGGGTGGCGATGAAGCCGGGCTCTTCGCCTCCCAGCTTTTCGGCATGTATCAGCGCTATGCCGAGGGCCAGGGCTGGCGTTTCGAGGTAATGGAATATGGCGAGACGGAGCTGGGCGGCCTGAAGGAAGGCATTGCCAGCATCACCGGCCGCAATGTCTTCGCCCGTTTGAAATTCGAATCCGGCGTGCATCGCGTGCAGCGCGTGCCGGAGACGGAGAACCAGGGCCGTATCCATACGTCCACCGTGACCGTCGCCGTGCTGCCGGAAGCGGAAGAGGTGGATGTTGAGATCAATGAGACGGATCTGCGCATCGACGTTTATCGCGCCTCGGGCGCCGGCGGCCAGCACGTCAACAAGACGGAAAGCGCCGTCCGCATCACGCATATTCCGACAGGCATCGTCGTCGCGATGCAGGAGGAGAAGAGCCAGCATAAGAACCGCGCCAAGGCGATGAAGATCCTGCGCGCGCGGATGTATGAGCGTGAGCGCGCAAGCCTGCATGCCACCCGCGCGGCGGACCGCAAGTCCCAGGTCGGTACCGGCGACCGTAGCGAGCGCATCCGCACCTATAATTTCCCGCAAGGCCGGGTGACGGATCATCGCATCAACCTCACCCTGTATAAAATCGACCGGGTGATCATGGGCGAGCTGGACGAGGTTGTGCAGGCGCTGATGGCCGATGATGAGGCGGCGCGCCTTGCGAGCTTCGCCTCCGCGGCCTGATCATGGATCTCGACGCCGCTTTGCGTGATGCGACGCGACGGCTGACGGAAGCCGAGATCGAGGGGCCGAACCGTGAGGCCCGCATCCTTCTGATGCACGCCATCGGCGCCGATCAGACCGGGTTGCTGCGCCGCCGGGGCGGCAAGCTGACGGAGGCGGAAGCCGGGACATTTCAGGCCATGGTCACGCGCCGGGCCGCGCGCGAGCCGGCGGCCGTGATCATCGGCCACCGGGAATTCTGGAGTCTCGATTTCCTCGTCACTGCCGATACGTTGATTCCACGCCCGGATTCGGAAACCGTGATCGAGGCCGCGCTGGATTATCGTCGCGACCGGCCGCCATCGCGCATTCTGGACCTTGGTACCGGCACTGGCTGTCTGCTGCTGTCGGCGCTATCGGAATTTCAGGACGCTTGGGGGCTGGGCGTCGATCTGTCGCCGCCTGCTGCTTTGGTCGCAGAGGCCAATGCGCGGCGTTTGGGTCTGGCCGATCGGGCCGCGATCATGGTCGGGCGCTGGACCGATGCTCTGGCCGGGCGGTTTGACCTCATCCTGTCCAACCCGCCCTATATTCCAGCCGGCGACATTCCGGGCCTGATGCCGGAGGTCGAACGGTTCGAACCGCATCTGGCACTCGACGGCGGACCGGACGGGCTTGACCCGTATCGCCGTCTGTTTGGCGATTTGCCCCGGATTTTGTTGCCCGGCGGGCTGGCTTTGTTTGAATTCGGCATCGGTCAGGCTGAGGCGCTGGTGGCGCTGGCAGAGACCTTGTCTTTGAAGGTTATCGACGTGCGGCGCGATCTCGCCGGGCAGCCCCGAGTCTTGGCTGTGTCCCACCCTTAAAAAAACGGTTGGCTTCCCGTGGCACGCGGGCTAGCGTGCCGCCTGCAAGGTGAAGCGGTCCTGGACGGCTGACCTGCAGCGTTCTCCGGTGCTGTTGCTTGGGCGGTTGTCCCGAAGCCAAATCGTGGAACCCCAAAGTCCGAAGCGTGCGACTGGCTGCCGATAGACCCTCGTGACTTTCACGAGCTGGCCAGTCTGCTAACAGGAAAGCGACTTGTCCTAGTAATGAACATCAAACGTATGCGCGGTCGCGGCCATCGTGGAAACGGCGCCAATGGTGGTGGGGGCGGCGGCAATGGTGGCCAGATCCGGCACCAGAGCTCCGGCGGCTCCAACGGTATTCCGCTGAACCGCAACCATGTCTTCGACAGCAATGGTCCCGATCTTCGTATCCGTGGCACGGCGCAGCAGTTGTTCGAGAAATATCTGCAGCTTGGACGGGATGCGACCAGCGCGGGAGATCGCGTGATGGGCGAGGGCTATTTCCAGCATGCCGAGCATTACTTCCGCATCGTCAGCGCCATGAACCAGGCGGCGGCCCAGCATCAACAGCAGCAGCCGGCGCAGCAGACCAACCAGAACCGCCGCCAGGGCAATGATGACGGGTCTGCGGGCGATGAGTTCGAAGGCCAAAGCGAAGCCGAGGAAAGCCGCCCGGTGGCCGTTGAAGCCCGGGAAATTCCGATCGCCGTCGCCGCACCGGAAGCCTGATTTTGGCCTAGGTTGTCAGGATTTCGTTGAACTAATGTCATTCCCGCGAAAGTGGGAATCTTCTTTGCTACGAGTGGCAACAAGAAGATGCCCGCTTTCGCGGGCATGACGGCTGAGCGATTATGATGAAACCTGACAGGCTCGAGGCTGAATTCATGCTCAGCCTCTGAGGCTGGGCAGAATGTGAAAGCCGGGTTCCTCCGGCGGGGGCGCGATTTCTTCCTCGATCGCCTCCACCTGCGCGAAGCGTGGGCCGCGCCGGCAATTCCGGGCCAATTCCTCCACCGCATCCGCGGTTCCGCTGATTAGCGCTTCCACCGACCCGTCCGCCGTATTGCGGACCCATCCGTCGATGCCGAGCGTATTGGCCTGGTCGGCCATCCAGGCGCGGTAACCCACGCCCTGCACGCGCCCCGAGATGATCAGTCGCTTGCTGCTCATTCATCCCTCCGCGTGAGGTCTAGATAGCGGCCAGCCGCCATTGCGTCCCGCTGGGCGGCAGCGCGGTAGGCGGCCGCTTCCGCATCCGCACCCCAACGCTCTTCCTGAAACAGATCGTCCAATACGGATAGGCGATAAGCCTCTTCCGCGTCGAGCACGCCTTCGGTGACGGCGAGGCCAAGGATGAGACTGCCGAAGATCGGCACGATGACGCCGAGCACGGCCAGCCCGTGGGCATCATGCCGCGACACGGCCAAAGCCAGCGCGGCCAGGCTTTGCGGGCTCTGCGCGACGAAGCCGACACTGGTGGTGGTGGCAAGAAGCGCGTCATGGCGCTGCACCGCCCAGTCCAGCCAAGGCTGCCATTCCGCCTGCTGGCGCTGCGCCAGAGGGGCAGGGTCGGCCACGCGGTAGCACAGCAGATCGCTCTGGCCATAGGCCGCGATGGCGGTCGCGGTATCGGTGGGGTTGGCGGCGATACGCAGAAGCGCCGTCGCCGCCAGCTGCGTCAGCGGCATGTTTTTCGGCTGCACGTCCTGACCCGGTGCCGTTGCTTGCCACTCGGCCGCTATGGCTTCCGCCAGGGCGGGCTGGTCGATCAGCAGCGTCTCGCCGCCCGGCAGCCGCATCGGCTTGCCGTCCAGCAGAAGGGTGAAGCCGCCGGGCTCCGCCGTGATCGAGGTTTCAGTCCAGAAGCGCTTCATGATGCGGGTCAGCCGTTCAGATAAGAGGATGCACCTTCTATTGGCCGTTCAGCAGCTTTTGGAAAAGGTTCATCGGCTTTTGCAGAATGCCCGCGTCGGCATTGCCGCTCGGCGTCGGGCCGGGCTGGCCGTTGCGGGCCAGGGTCAGCGCCGGGCCGCAGGCCGGCGACACGGCGGGTGCGGTATGCTTGCCGCCGCCGATCAGCGATTGCACAAGGCCGTTCAGGCCATTGCTGCCGCTCTGTCCCGGCTGTTGGGCGATGACGACCTTGCCGACCTTGCCGGCGTGCGGGTCAGCGAAAGTGCCGCCCATATCCAGCGGCACGGTGACGGCCATCTCGCCCAGGTAAAGTTCTGGAGTCAGGGCGAGGTTCAGCGATTCCTGCCCGAAATTGAGGGAACCTGTGCCTTGCACCAGCAGGCGCGGCGTATCCAGCAGTAGCGCATTTACCGCCGCTTCGCCGTTGGTCGCGTCCAGGCGGATGGCGAGGCAGCGCATCGGCACCTGTCCGGCGGCATTGAGCAGTTCGGCCGGCACCACGCCGCCGGCGCGGATCGCGGGCGCTATCAGGCTGGACAGCGCATGGGCGTCGATCACGCCATCGACCGAGGCAAGGCCAAAATGCCCGCTGACGCTGCCAGCGATCTGCCGCGTCGTCGCGCCGCTGGCGGTCAGGTTCGCGAAGACCTGCACCAGACCGTTGGCGGCGACCGGAATTCGCAGGGCGTTCAAAAGCGGCGCGATGGCTAGGTTCTGCGCCTGCATGGCGAAGCTCTCGGTCGGCACTGGGGGGCGCGTATCGATGGTGCCGGCTGCCAGCAGCTGGCCGCCCGGCACGACGACGGAAGAGGGTTGCAGGGACAGGAGCCCGCCGGAAAGCGAGGCATGGGCCACAAGGGCGCGATAGTCGGCGCCGCCAAAATGCAGATCGGCGAAGCCGAGATTGGCAGCAGCATCGAAGCTTTTCAGGCTCGCGATGGGCAGCGCGATATCCGGGATGAGCTTGCGCGGGCCTGCGGCCTTGGCGGGAGGGGTAGCAACAGGCGCAGCAGCAGCCGGCGCCGGTTGCGCCGTCGCCGGCTGGGGAGCCGGGGCAGGCGCGGTCTGTGCCGCATTCAGCACCTGATCGAGATCAAGCTTGGCCGAGCGCAGCGTGGCGCCGATGAACAGACGCGGCGCGAAAGCGATATTCAGCGCGCCTTCCAGATCGCCCTGCGGCGCCGTCAGGTTCACGGCAGTCAGGGCGACGCCTTGGGCCAGACCGCCGGTGCCGGCCGCATCCGTCAGCGTGCCGGTGCCATTTAGGGATGTAAAGGCGGGCAGGGGCGCACCGGCCAATGGCGCGAGAAGCGCCAGATTCGCGATCTGCGCGGATAGCGCCAGGCTCAGGCCATGCATGGTCCAGGGGTCTTGGATAGTACCCTGGGCGTGCAGATTGCTTTGCGCGGCATTCAGCGTCAGGTCGACCGGCAGCGGCACGGGGGCAGCGCCCGGCGTGGGTACGGCCATCGGCCCGAGGGAGCCGGACAGCGTGAAGGCCAGACCCTGGCGGTCGCCCAGGATATTGACTGAAACCGGCTGATCCGGTGCCGGCGTTACCAGCGACAGGCTATCGAGCTTCAGGCCGGGCGCAAGGCTGGACAGGTCGGAGGCCTGAGCCTGAAGGCTGAGATTGCTGAAATGCGGCCCACCTTGGCCGCCATCCGCCAGATGCGCGCCGAGCGCCACGCCATGCAGCGGCGGCAGGCTTTGCCCGGCAGGCAGAAGGCCGGGCGGCAGCAGCGGGGTGATGGCCTCCAGAGCCGGAACCTGGGCCTGTAGCGTGAGGTCATAGCCGCGAGCCTGGCGCGGATCGGTGACGCCGCCCTGGGCCGAGAGCGTCGCCCCGGCCGCCGTTACGGTCAGCTGCACCGGCCAGCTGGATTGATCGGCCGGGTTGGTCAGATGCGCGATGGGGCCGGTCTTGCCGGCGAGATGGATCGGCTGCTTCTGCCACAGCAGGTCGGCGTCGATGGCCAGCGGCTCGTCTTCGGGCCGGGCATTCGCGTCACCCTGGGCGGCAAGGCTGGCCTTGGGCAGCTGCACCGTCGCCGTTTGGCCGGCCTGATCGTCCCGCCAGTCGACCGTGCCGTCGGTGATATCCAGCGAATGGACTGTGACCTGCCAGGGACCATGGCCGGTATCGACCGTCACCGGTGGGGCCGGAACGGCGGCCGGCGCCGCTGTATTGCTCACCGGCTGGAACAGCCAATTGGCCCGCCCGTCGGCTGTCTTTTCCAGCAGGATGGTGGGGTGACGCAGCACCAGGGCTTCGATATCGATCTGATGGTGCAGCAGCGGCAGCAGCGCGATACGCGTTTCGATGCTGCTGACACGCGCCATCAGCGGCGCGGCACCACCGGCGATATTGGCGATGCGCACGTCGCTCGCGGTCAGCGTCGGGATCAGCGATAGCTTGACCGCGATCGGTCCGGCGATCGTCACCGGACGGCCCAGCGCCTGACTGGCGGCGGACGTGATCTGGTCCTTGTAGCTGTTCGGATTGAAGGTCAGCACCGCCGCCGTCACGGCGGCGATGGGCACCACGATGATGACCGCAATGCCGCCCAATAGAATGCGCCGCCAAGGCCTGCGGCGCGCGGCCGGGCGGGAGGTGCGGTAAGGCTTGTCTTCGGGCGTGTCGACCATGCCGCTCTTTACCATGAGCGGCGGCGAACCGCGCCCCTAGCCGCTCTTCTCAGCGACCTTCACGGCAACCCAGAGATTTTCCATTTCCTCAAGCCCTGCCTCGCTCGGCTGGCGTCCCTGCTCTGCCAGCAGCGCTTCCACACCCTGAAAGCGGCGCGTAAATTTTGCGTTAGCCGCGCGCAACACGGTTTCGCTGTCCAGGTGCAGCTTACGGCAGAGATTGGCCATGACGAACATCAGATCGCCCATCTCATCCGCGATCCGGTCGGTCTGTCCGGTCGGGATTTCGGCCTTCAGTTCCGCGACCTCTTCCTCAAGCTTATCGAAAAGATCGTCGAGCTTCGGCCAGTCGAAGCCGACACGGGCGGCGCGGGACGAGAGTTTCTGCGCGCGCGTCAGGGCGGGCAGGGTGGTGGCGACACCGTCCAAAGCGCTGACGGGGGTTTGCGTCTTGGCCTTGGCGGCGCGTTCCTCGGCCTTTTGCGCTTCCCAGGCGATGGTCTGGGCGCGGCTGTCGCGCTGGGCGGCGTCACCGAAAATATGCGGATGCCGGCGGATCAGCTTGTCGTTGATGCCCCGCGCCACTTCGGCGAAGGAAAACAAACCCGTCTCGCGGGCAATCTGGGAATGGAAGACGACCTGCAACAGCAGATCGCCCAGTTCCTCCCGCAGGCCGGTCATATCCCCGGTCTCGGCTGCTTCTGCGACCTCGTAAGCCTCTTCCACCGCATAAGGGGCGAGAGACGCGAAACTCTGCTTCAGATCCCAGGCGCAGCCTCCCACCGGGTCGCGCAGCCGCGCCATGGTCTCGATCAGGGCGTGCAGGGCCGCGGCGTCTGTCGGATTGCGATTATCGGGGGCGTCGTTCATGCCGTAAATTGTTCCGTCAGAATACGCTCGGATAGGCCCTGGTCCGGGTCGAAGAGCACCGTCACCGACATCGAGCGTTCCTCGGTCACGGCGACGGAAATGACGTGGCGGACTTCGAAGGAATCCGCGACCGCCGCCACCGGGCGCTTGTCGACCTCCAGCACCTCGAACAGCACGTCGGCCGAGCTGGGCAGCAAGGCGCCATGCCAGCGGCGCGGGCGAAAGGCGCTGATGGGCGTCAGCGGCAGCAGATTGGCCGAAAGCGGGATGATCGGGCCATGGGCCGACAGGTTATAGGCGGTGGAGCCGGCAGGCGTGGATATCAGGATGCCGTCGCAGACCAGTTCCGGCATGCGCACGCGGCCGTCGACCGAGATGCGAAGCTTTGCCGTTTGCCGCAATTGGCGCAGCAGGCTGACTTCGTTCAGCGCCAGCGCTTCTTCGACCGCGCCGGTCTGCGTCACCGTATGCATGCGCAAAGGATGCAGGACCGCGCCCTGGGCTAGCCCCAGGCGCTCGGGCAGCGCTTCATCGACATAGCCATTCATGAGGAAGCCGACCGAGCCGCAATTCATGCCATAGACGGGAATGCCCCGGCCAAGGACGCTATGCAGCGTCTCCAGCATGAAACCGTCGCCGCCCAGCGCCACCACGACCTGGGATTCCAGCACCGGCACATTGCCATAAAGCGCGGTGAGCTTTTCCAGCCGCTCCTGCGCCTGCGGCGCCGAGGAAGCGACGAAGGCGATGCGCGTCAGGCTGGCAACACGCAGGATCGGCTCCGCCGCGAGCGGGGCGCCGGACCGGTTGAGCGTATGGCTGACGCTCATGCAAGTTTCCGATGCGCGAGCACGGGCATGTCACGGCGGATGCGATCGGTGACGATTGCGTCCGCGCGGGCCGTGATCCAGCCGGTGCCGTCTGGCACGCGGGCTGTGACGATTCCCCAAGGGTCGGCGATCAGCGTGCGGCCGAAGGTCATGCGCGGCTCGCCACTGGCATCGAGGTGGCGGCCCCAGCAGGCCGGGGCGACGATCCAGCTTTGCGTCTCGATGGCGCGGGCCTGCAACAGAACCTCCCAATGGTCGCGTCCAGTCGGCACCGTGAAGGCCGCCGGCAGGAAGATGATCTCGGCGCCGGCCTGGCGCAGCTTCAGGAAAAGTTCTGGGAAGCGGATATCGTAACAGATGGACAGGCCGCAGGTGACGCCATGGGCCTGGAAGGTGACAACGCGATCGCCGGCCCCGAAGGTGGCACTTTCCCGATAGCCGAGCCCGTCCGGCGTCACGATGTCGAAGAGATGGATCTTGCGGTAGCGCGCGATCTCCGTCCCGTCCGGATCGAAAACCACAGTCGTATTATAAAGCCTGTCGCCGGCGCGTTCCGCGATGGAACCGCCATGAACGTGGATGCTATTGCTGCGCGCCACTTCGCGCAGAAATTCATAGGCCTCGCCGCCGGTCTCCTTCGACCCTTCGGGCGGCAAGGTCTCGGCGGCGGCGAATTTGGTCGGCCGGTCGCCGCCAAGGCAGGTCCACATTTCCGGCAGCGCCACGATGCGTGGCCGGCCTTCGGTCAATGCGCCTTGGATCAGGTCCCTGGCCTGCGCGATATTTTGCGCCTTGTCCGCACCCGGGTTCATCTGGATCGCACTGATGCGCATGGGCGTCCTTGCTGGCTGGCTTGCGATGGGGCGGCTAAACGTCAGCGGTCGAAACGCGGCTCGGCGCGTGTCGGGCGAGGTTCATAGCGCTCGGCACGCGGGGCGCGGGCGCCGCGATCCGTGCGCTGCTCGGGCTCATCATCATAGCGATAGGGGTCATGCGCCGGTGGCACCGGAGGGCGGCTGCGAGGCGCCTGCGCGGCAGGTGCCGGCAGAGGATTGGTGTCATAGGCGTCCTCGTCCGACCGGTAATTGCGGGCGGGCTCGCCCAGGCGCAGCGACAGGGTGCGGATTTCGTGCTGCACCTCGTCCAGCCGGGCCTCGATCACGTCCAGCCGCCCCTTCAGGCCCAGAACGCTGAAGGGCATCAGCAGAAAGACCAGCCCGTACAGGATCGCCGGGATCAGAACGAGAATTGGCACCCACCAAGGCAGCCAGGGAGGAAGAGTGAAGGGCATCGTCATGCCAATCTCCTTAACAGCAAATCCGCGCGCCTGCGATGGCATCCATGGGGTGGATTTGCGCAGCGCATCATGCCAAGCCCTGACATCCAGCGCCTGAGAAAGTTCGCCTGATGTTGCTGCTGATTCCCGGTCCTGTCATGACCCATGCGGATGTCCGTGCCGCGGCCAATCGCGATATTGCCCCCTGGGACCACGCGGTGCGAGGGGAGATTGGCAGCCTGCTCAACCGCCTGCGTATCCTGGCCGGGGGGATCGAAGGCATTCACGCGGCTTTGCCCCTGCCTGGTTCGGGCCATTTCATCATTGAGGCCGCCATACGGACCTTCGTGCCGCCCGCAAAAGATCAGGGCCAAGACGCGGGCGGCGGCATTTTGATCCCGGGTTCCGGCCAATATGCCCAGCGCATGATGCGGCTGGCGCGCGCCGCCGGCCGGCGCGTCGTTGCGCTGGATGTGCCACTGGACCAGCCGCTCGACCCGGCTTTGGTCGATGCCGCCTTCACCGCCGATCCGACCCTCACGCATCTGGGCATGGTCTATAGCGAGACCAGCACCGGCATCATCCATGGCCCGCAGGCGGTCGGTGCCGTGGTGCGCAAGCACGGCCGCCGCATGATCCTGGATGCGGTATCGGCTTTCGGCGCGCTGCCGGCCAATATCGCGGCGCATCCCGAAATCGACGCTCTGGTCTTTACGCCGAATAAATGCCTGGAAGGGCTGCCGGGCTTCAGCCTGTGCGTCTCGCCCATCGCCCGGCTGCTGGAACGGCAGGGCCATGCCGATAGCTGGTCCTTCGATCTGGCGGATCTGTATCAGAACGGGCTGGAAAACGGGCATGGCGCCGCGCGTTTCACGCCGCCGATCCAGCCGATGGCGGCACTCCACACCGCGCTGGACCGGCTGGATGCGGAAGGCGGCCCACCGGCCCGGCTGCGCCGCTACCAGGACAATATGGCTACCCTCTATGACGGTATGCTGGCGCTGGGCCTAAAGCCCTGTCTGCCGCGCGCGCTGCAAGGGCCGATCATCATGAACGTGCTGGCCCCCGAAAGTGACAAATGGGACTTGCAGGTTTTTGTCGAGACGCTGAAGCGTCATGGCGTGCTGATCAGCAATTTCAGGAATACCGACGCGCCAAGCATGCGCATTGGCGCTATCGGCGCCATTGATCGTGCCGATATAGAAAAGGCCGTGCTGGCTATGGGCCGGGCCTTGGATGAGCTTGGCCTGCGCCGCTGACGGGTTGCGGGTGCAAATGAAAGAGAAAATGACAGTATGAGCATGGGTCACGACGAAGCCATTGCCCGGGCCGCGGTTCTTCGCCCCATTGCCGAAATCGCCGCCCGCGCCGGCATTCCTGATGATGCGCTGGAAGCCTATGGCCGCCTGAAGGCCAAGGTTTCGCTGGAATTCGTGGCGAAAGCCGCAACGCGGCCGGAAGGCGCGCTGGTGCTGGTCAGCGGCATCAGCCCGACGCCGGCCGGCGAGGGCAAGACGACGACAACCATCGGCCTGGGCGACGCGCTCAACCAGCTCGGCACGAACACCATGATCTGCCTGCGGGAGCCCAGCCTCGGCCCGTGCTTCGGCATCAAGGGTGGGGCAACCGGCGGCGGTCGAGCCCAGGTCGGGCCGATGGATCAGATCAACCTGCATTTTACAGGTGATTTCCACGCCATTACCGCCGCCCATAATCTGCTGGCGGCGATGCTCGACAATTCGCTGTTCTGGGACAATCCGCTGGAAATCGACCCGCGCCGCATCCGCTGGCGCCGGGTGATGGACATGAATGACCGCGCGCTGCGGTCCATCGTCAATGGCCTGGGCGGCGTCTCCAACGGCGCGCCGCGCGAGGACGGGTTCGATATCACCGTCGCCTCCGAAGTCATGGCGATTTTTTGTCTCGCCCGCGATCTTGATGATTTGCAGGAGCGGCTGGGTCGCATCGTGGTGGCCGAACGCCGCGATGGCACGGCGGTGACGGCGCGCGACCTCAAGGCCGATGGCGCCATGGCGGCGCTGCTGCGCGATGCGCTGGCGCCCAATCTGGTGCAGACGCTGGAGGGCTCGCCTGCCTTGGTCCATGGCGGGCCTTTCGCCAATATCGCCCATGGCTGCAATTCGGTCATCGCGACCCGGCTTGGCCTTAACCTCGCCGATGTCGTCGTCACCGAGGCCGGCTTCGGCGCCGATCTGGGTGGCGAGAAATTTTTGGATATCAAATGCCGCCAGGCCGGGCTGAAGCCTGCCTGCAGCGTCATTGTGGCGACCATCCGCGCGCTGAAGATGCATGGCGGTGTGGCCAAGGACGCGCTGGGCAAACCCGATGTTCCGGCCGTTCTCAAGGGTGCGGCCAATCTGCTGCGCCATATCGAGAATATGCGGAAATTCGGATTGCCGGTGGTGGTGGCGCTGAACCATTTCACCAGCGACACACCGGAAGAGGTTCAGGCCCTGACCGATCTGCTGGCGCCGCTGGGCGTGACTTTGGTCCCCTGCACGCATTGGGCCGATGGCGCGGCCGGCGCGCTGGAACTCGCCCGCGCTGTCCTGGCGCGCATTGCCGAAGCCAGCGCCGATTTCGCGCCGATTTATGCCGATGACCTCAGCCTGACCGCCAAGATCGAGACGGTGGCGCGCGAGATTTACGGGGCGGCCGGCATTGATCTGACGCCGGCAGCGCAGAAGCGCCTGGCGGCCATCACGGCGGCGGGTTTCGGCCATTTGCCGGTCTGCATCGCCAAGACCCAGTATAGTTTCAGCGCCGACCCGACGCTGCTCGGCGCGCCTGCCGGGCATCGTCTGCCGGTGCGGGAAGTGCGGCTGGCGGCCGGCGCTGGCTTCGTCGTCGTGCTGGCCGGCACGATCATGACCATGCCCGGCCTGCCGCGCGTGCCTGCCGCCGAACGGATCGGGCTGGACGAGCAGGGACGAATCATCGGACTATTCTAAAACAGAAGGGCGCGGCATAAGAGCCGCGTCGTCTAGGGAGCCGTCACAGATGAAAACCCGCATTGCCATCGTTGGCTTGGGCAAGATTGCGATCGATCAGCATGTGCCCTCGATCACGGCCAATGAGAATTTCGAGCTTGCGGCCATCGTCAGCGGCCGGCTTGCGACCGTCAACGGCCTGCCCAGCTTTCGCACCCAGGACGAGCTTTACGCCGCCATGCCGGATGTGACGGCGGTCGCCCTTTGCACGCCACCCGCCGGCCGGTTTGAGACGACGCGGCAGGCGCTGCTCGCCGGTCGCGACGTGCTGATCGAAAAGCCGCCCGCCGCCACGCTTGGCGAAATCGCCGAACTGGCGGCCATTGCCGAGGCGCAGGACAAGGTTTTCTTCACGACCTGGCATTCTCGCTTCAACCCGGCGGTGGCCGAGGCGAAGCGCCTTCTGGCCGGCAAGCGGCTGGCGCGCCTGCGCGTCGACTGGCGGGAAGATGTCCGCCGCTGGCATCCTGGTCAGGCCTGGATCTGGCAGCCGGGCGGCTTCGGCGTTTTCGACCCCGGCATCAATGCGCTGTCCATCGTCACCGAAATCGCGCCGGAGCCGCTGTTCGTGGCGCATGCACGGCTGGAAGTGCCTGCCAATAAGCAGACGCCGATCGGTGCAGAGATGACCTTCGCGACCCCTGATCCCGTTGCGGGCGCCGATCTGACGGCCATTTTCGACTGGCGCCAGGAAGGTCCGCAAAGCTGGAACATCACCGCTGAGACGACCGAGGGCCAGCTTCTGGAACTGACCGATGGCGGCGCCAAGCTTGCCGTCGACGGCAAGCCGGCGATTGCCGAAGACAGCCAGGAATATCCGCGCATCTACGCCATGTTTGCGGAGCTTCTGGCCAGCCGGACCTCGCATGTCGATGTCCGGCCGCTGCGGCTGGTGGCTGATTCCTATCTCGTCGGCGACCGCGTTGCGGTCGAGGCGTTCGAAGACTGACTAAAGATTAGCCTGAGGGGCCGGTGCAGGCTTGACGCTTCAGCGTCCTTTCATGCGCGCGGCGCGGCGGGCAATGGCCAGCATCGCCGCATGGGCGATGGCTTCCGCCGGCAGGCCGGTGCGCTTGCACTGCATTTCGGCATCCCTCAGCGCCAGCTGAATGGCGGCGACCGCTGGGCCCCGCCAAAGCTCGGCTGCGTCCAGCATGGCGCGCTCCCGCCGGAAGAAGACCGGCGGCCGCAGCGCCTTGACCGCATCCTGCGCGCTGAGACCCATGTCGCGGGCAGAGGCGATGCGGGCCAGCTTGTCCATATGCCCATGCGCCGCGCGGATCAGCCCGACGGCGGAAGCACCTTCGGCGAGCGCCGCGGCTGTGGCGCGGTCTGCCTCGGCAACAGCGCCACGCGCGGCAGCGAACAGCGCATCCTCGATCGACAGATCGGCTTGATCGCCCGCCACCATCTGCACGGCATCGAGGTCGACCGTGCCGCCCTCGCCCACGAGCAGCGCGAGTTTCTCGACCTCCGCGCGGATCACGCCGCGATCGGCCCCCGCATGCTGCACCAGCCAGTCCAGGGCGTCGGTTGCGACTGCAACCTTCTCGCCTTCGAAGAGGCCGCGCAGCGTGGATTTGAGCGCCGCGCCTTCCTCAGCGTAGCAGGCCAGGGCGCCGGCCCGCGCATCCTTCTCGGCCCAGGCGCGCAGTTTCGAGCGCGGTGTCAATTCGCCCGCTTCCAGGATGATCAGTGACCCTTCCGCGTCCTTGCAGGCAGCCGTCAGCGTCGCCGCCAGCGTGTCGCCGGCCTCGCGCACGCGCACCACGCGCCTGCCGCCTGTGAAGGACATGGCCGTCGCTTCGAGCGCCAATGTGCCGGTATCGGGTTTGGTGAGTTCGGTGAAACGGAAAGGGTCGTCCAGGCCGCCGGCGACGGCGCGCGCCAGCGTTTCGCCGCGCTCCCGCACCAGCCCGGCATCGGGTCCGTAGATGACCACGGCCCGCAGACGGCCGGCATCCTTGCAGAGAGCGGTGAAGTCGCGAGCGTCGAGTTTCATGGCCGGCGCACCTTACCAGCGAAAACCGGACGGATCAGCCCGGCTGCTTGGCAAGTGCGGCCTGCTGCTCGCGCTTGCGTTCAGCCACCGCAAAATAATGCGCGAGGCTGATGGTGATCTGATCGGCAATCGCATCGGCCGTCCGCTGGGTAACCGTATTGGTTTCCAGCTCCTGCCCGAAAGGCTGGTTGTCGAATGAATTCAGACCGTCGGCTGACTGGGCATAGCCGCTGATCAAAACCTTGTGCTGCGGGTCATCCTGAGAGACCAGCGACCAAGGGGCGCTTGCGACGAAGCGGACATAGGTTGTTGTGCTGTCCCCCTGAACGCCCAAACCAACCTGACTGATGTTGAAGGAGACGGATAGGTTGTAGCGGGTCAGGCTCGGCTGCTCGCCACCGTAAAGCCTCGTCTGTAGCGCTTCCTGGAGAAGCTGCCCTGAGCGCTGGCCCAGAACCGGCACCGCGACCTCGCGCAACTGCGACTGGATGGAGGCGCCGCCCGTCGGGCCATTGCCGAAGGCATCCGGCGCATAGACCGGATGCAGGGAACAGCCGGCCAGGCCGCCCAAAGCAAGCGCGGCTCCCCCGAAATGCAGAAGACGGCGACGGAGGAGCGCGCTCATGACCGGTCAGCCTGCAATGACGAAGTTGACGATACGGTCCGGCACATGGACCTTCTTGACGATACGCTTGCCTTCCAGCAGGCGCGCGACATTGGGCTCGGCCTCGGCGGCGGCAATCACCGCCTCGGCTGGGCTGCCGGGCGGAAATTCCACCGTACCGCGCAGCTTGCCCATGACCTGAACCGCGATCGTCACCGTCTCGGCCGCCGTCAGGCTGTCGTCGAAATCGGGCCAGGCGTCGTTGGCGACCAGACCGCTGCCGGCATGCAACAGGTCGTTCATGGATTCGGCCAGATGCGGCATCATCGGCGCGGTGATGCGCGTCAGCATTTCCAGCGCTTCGATCCGGGCCGCCGACAGTGCCTTGTCATCTGCGGCAGCGGTCGCGTCCTTCTCGGCCTCGGTCATGGCGGCGGCGAGTTCGTACAGGCGGGCGACCGCGACATTGAAGCTGAAGCTTTCCAGCGCTTCGGTGACGGCAGCGATAGTGCGATGCGTGGCGCGGCGCAGTTTGCGCGCGGCCGGGCTCGATTCAGCCGGTGTTTCCACCTGCCCCAGGGACGCGATGCTTTCCGCGAGGCGGAATAGGCGCTGCGTGAAGCGATAGGCGCCGGCGACGCCGCTCTCCGTCCATTCCATATCCCGCTCAGGCGGGTTGTCGGACAGGATGAACCAGCGCGCGGTATCCGCGCCATAGCGCTCGATGATGGCGCCCGGGTCGATCGTATTGCGCTTGGACTTCGACATCGCCTCGATACGGCCGACCGTCACCTGTTCATCGGTGCCGGTCACGACCGAGCGGCCGTCGGCCAGCCGCTCGACCTCGGTCGGGTAAAGCCAGCGGCCATCGGCGCCGCGATAGCTTTCATGCGTCACCATGCCCTGGGTGAAGAGACCGGCGAAGGGCTCGTCCACGCCGATCTGGCCGCTGGCCTGCATGGCGCGGGTGAAGAAGCGCGCATAGAGAAGATGCAGAATGGCGTGTTCGATACCGCCGATATACTGGTCGACCGGCATCCAGTAATCGGTCGCTTCACGTGAAACAGGGGACGCATTCTGCGGCGAGCAGAAGCGGGCGAAATACCAGGAACTATCGACGAAGGTGTCGAAGGTATCGGTCTCACGCACCGCCGCGCCGTTACATTGCGGGCAATTGACGTGTTTCCAGGTCGGGTGATGGTCCAGCGGATTGCCGGGACGGTCGAAGGTCACGTCCTCGGGCAGTACGACCGGCAACTGGTCGACCGGCACGGGCACGGTGCCGCAATTGTCGCAATGGATCACTGGAATCGGGCAGCCCCAGTAGCGCTGGCGGCTGACGCCCCAGTCGCGCAGGCGCCAATTGGTCTCGCCTTCGCCCCAGCCCATCTTCTTCAGGCGGGCAATGGCGGCGGATTTGCTTTCATCGACGCCGAGACCGTCGAGGAAACCGGAATTCATGAGCGTGCCGGGGCCGGTATAGGCCTCGCCTTCCGGCAATTCGCCCTGGGCGGGTTTCACCACCGGGCGGATGGGCAGGCCATAGAGGGTCGCGAAATCCCAGTCGCGCTGGTCATGCGCCGGGCAGCCGAAGATGGCGCCGGTGCCGTAATCCATCAGCACGAAATTGGCGATCCAGACCGGGATTTCAGCGCCTTCGATGAAGGGATGGCGGACGGTCAGGCCGGTGGCGAAGCCGCGCTTCTCGGTGGTCTCGATCGCGGCGGCGGTTGTGCCCAAACGGCGGCATTCGGCGATGAAGGCATCGGCCTCGGCGTTCTGGGCGCCGATCGCCAGCGCCAGCGGATGTTCGGGGGCCAGAGCCAGGAAGGACATGCCGAACAGCGTATCCGGCCGCGTGGTATAGACTTCCACATCGGCGATATCGCCCTTGGGCGCGGTCAGCGGGAAGCGGACGCGCGCGCCTTCGCTGCGGCCAATCCAGTTCGCCTGCATCAGCCGCACGCGTTCCGGCCAGCGATCCAGGTTATCGAGCGCGGCAAGCAGTTCGGGCGCGAATTTGGTGATCGCGAAGAACCACTGCGACAGCTTCTTCTTTTCGATCAGCGCGCCGGAGCGCCAGCCGCGGCCATCGATGACCTGTTCATTGGCCAGCACGGTGCCGTCCACCGGGTCCCAATTGACCCAGCTTTCCTTGCGCTCGACCAGACCGGTCTCGAAGAAGCGCAGGAACAGTTCCTGCTGCTTGCCGTAATATTCCGGCTGGCAGGTGGCGAATTCGCGGGACCAGTCGATCGACAGGCCCATGCGCTGCAATTCGCCGCGCATATTGCGGATATTGTCCCAGGTCCAGGTCGCCGGATGGGACTTGCGCTCGCGGGCGGCGTTTTCCGCCGGCAGGCCGAAAGCGTCCCATCCCATGGGATGCAGCACGTTGAAGCCGCGGGCGCGACGGTAGCGGGCGACGACATCGCCCAGCGTGTAATTGCGCACATGGCCCATATGGATCTTCCCCGACGGGTAGGGGAACATCTCCAGCACGTAGTATTTCGGGCGTCCGTCCGTCGGTACATCTTCGACCGTGAAGCAGGCGTGCTCGTTCCAGGCCTTTTGCCAAAGCGGCTCCTGGGTCCGGAAATCATAGCGCGGGGCCTGCGGCTCGGTCGAAATGGCGTCAGTCATCGGGTGTCTATCCGGCACGTCCTGCGGTCGGGCGACCGCAGGCGATCCTCAAGCAAGAAAACGAACGATGCTCCGGCCAAGGCGATACGGGTCGCCCTTGGCCGGATGCTCGGGTCAGTTGGTGGCCGACTGCACGCGCAGCTGGCGGGCACGGGCAAGAACCTTGTCCTCGACCTGCTCGTTGGTGCCGGGGGAGACTTCGGCATCCGTCCACTGGCCGCCCTGCATGACCTGCTTGAACACCGTCACGCGGACGCCATCGGCGCGCAGATCCTGACCCAGGATATAGGCGGTTGCCTTGTAGCGCTCGCCATTGTCACCCGGCGGCTGATACCAGTCGGTGATGATAACGCCACCGAAGGGGTCTGCCGAGGAGAGAGGCATGAAGGACAGCGTGTCGAGCGCGCCGCGCCACAGATAGGCGTTGACGCCGATCCCGGCCGTGGCGCCGCCGCTGCCGCCATTGGCATGGGGGTTCTTGTTGATGCCGAAGGCGAGACCGTCTGCACCCAGCAGGCCGCCGCCGTTCTTGAAGCCGGCGCCGCTGACTTCGTCGCCGTTCAGGACCAGCGGATCGACCGGCGTCGACGGCGCATTTCCGCAAGCCGTCAAAGCGAGGACGCCGGCGAGGGCGGCGGCGGCGAAGCCCCTGCTGAGGAAAGTGGAAGTCCGTATCGTCAATTCCATTGAGCCTGCCCGGAGAAATTGCCCGCAGGGATGCGGGGGCTTTGTCTCTACTGCCCGTGGCCAGTCCTGCCAAGCTTCAAGCAGCGATAGCCCATAAAGAAAGGCGGCGGGACTGGGTCCCGCCGCCTTCAATCATTGCAACCAGATTTTTCAGATTACCACTGGATCTGGGTGCCGACGCCAAAGAGCTGAGACTGGACGCGGTTGTTGTCCGTGCCGGCATCGCCGGCCGCGAAGTCGTAACCGCCCTGGTAACGCCAGCCATAGTCATAGTCGAGGAAGAGGTTGACGCCCGGAACCAGCGTGTAAGTGCCACCAAGCGCGAGGCCGTTATTGACCTGCTGGCCGGCGCTGAGACCGTAACCGCCGGAGCCGTTCGACACGAGATCACCCGTCGTCTGGAAGCGGAAGACGCTACCACCGACCGTCAGCGGGCCAGCCGTATATTGCAGGCCGAACAGGGTGCCGATGGCTGCATTGCCGCCATCGGGCTCCAGCTGGAAGGAATAGCCGGAGACCTGGTTATAGGCGCCGTAGACGACGTTGCCGCCGACAGTGAAGCCCGCAACCGTCGCGGTCGCACCACCGGAGAAGATGCTCAGGTTCTTATAGCCGACGGTCGGCACCGAGCTGGTGGAGGCGACCTGGCCGGCGTTGAGGTAGTCGGCGCCGATCTGGATGCCGACGGGGCCGAAGGTCTGCGTGTACTGGCCGCCGACGTCGATCAGGTTCTTCGGCTGGCCGCCCTGAATCGTGTTCGGGGTCGAGACCACGGCCGGGCTGTAGTTTTCAGCATTGTGGTTCGGCTCGAAGCCGACCGCGAACTGGAAGCCCGCGAAGGTCGGCGACAGATAGACGATCTTGTTGGTTTCCTGGCTCAGGCCACCGTTATCGACGAAGGGATAAACGACCTGGGCATTGCCCGGGATGATCGCCGGAAGATCGCCCCACCAGCCGCCGTCGTTGAAGCCTTCGAAGGTGCCGGTCTCAAACAGAACGACCGGGCCGTTTTCCTGGCCGAAGCTGACCTGACCGAGCTGGGGCAGGCCGAGATAGCCGTAGGCCTGATGCACGAACAGGGTTTCGGCACCGGCCGAAGCGCCGCCGTTGATGCGGAGTTCGGCGGCGGCACCGTAATGCAGGCCGTTCGCCGCGACGCCATCGAAGCCCGGGAAGAGGCGGAGATAACCGAGGAAGCTGGTGGTCGAAGTCTTGACGCCTGTGCTGGTATTGTTGTCGAGCGTCGAGCCTTCGACGCCGGCATACCAGTTGACGCGGCCGTTCAGGCGGACCGTCACGGAGCCGGGAGCGGCAGTCTGAGCCTGGGCGACAGCCGCCAGACCCAAGGATGCGCCCATCGTGGCGACAGTCGCTAGTAGGAGCTTACGCATTAGTTCCTCCTGGTTAATGCCGGATGACCGGCCTGCAAAACACTCGCCCCTACCTGGATCCACGAGATGCCCATTCGGACTGCCTCGCCTCGGAAGTAGCGCGGCGAATATTGATCATCCGTGCCACGAAACCGCAACGGTCTGAGAGGATAAGCATGACATTTACGAAACACTGTGACTTAAAAAGCACAAATTTGCACATTTGATGTGGCCAGTAAGTTTCGCAAACGGAAAAGGGCGACCAGCAATGCCGGCCGCCCTTCGTGGTTAAGTCTCTGAAATGACAGGGTTAGTTGCGGCCGGCCGACGCGTGCCGGCGGCGCGCGCCAGGAGGGCGATGACCAGCAGTCTCAGCCGCGTGCGTTAGGCGTCAGCCAATAAAAAAGGCGACCGGCATCTCTGCCGGCCGCCTTCCTAAGGCATCAAAGCCTGTAGCGCTGGGTGTTACCAGTAGAGCCAGGTGCCGATCGCGAAGACCTGGGCCTGCACCTTGTTGTTCGCGGAGCCAGCGGCGCCGGTCACGAAGTTGTAGCCACCCTGCCAGCGGGTGCCATACAGGTAGGAGGCGAAGAGCTTCACGCCCGGAACCAGGACATAGGTCGCGCCAGCGGACAGACCGGTTTCGTCGCGCTGACCTTCGGTCTTCGGCGAGGACCAGTCACCCTGGCTCTTGTAGTTGAAGTAGCTCGCGCCGACCGTCAGCGGGCCCGTGGTGTAGAGGCCGCCGGCGAGCCAGCCGACAGCGTTGGCGCCGCCAGCGTAGTTCGGCTCGAACTGGCCGTTCATGTTGCCGAACTTGGTGTTGCCGCCGACCATGAAGCCACCATAGGTCAGGACCGCACCGGCGCTGCCGACGCTCAGGCCCTGGTAGGGAAGGGTCGACTTAGCCGTACCCGTGTAGGAAACCGCGCCGGCATTCATGTAGCCGCCGTCGACCGTCAGGCCGAGGCCGCCAAACTTCGCCTTGTAGGTGGTGCCGACTTCAAACGTGTTGCGACGCAGGTCGGTGGCCGTCGAGGAGGAGACCACGGCCGGGCCGTAGTTCTCGGCGGTCTGGTTCGGCTCGAAGCTGGCGGAGAAGCTCAGGCCGCTGAAGGACGGCGTGATGTAGTCGATCTTGTCCGTGGTGCGGGTGCTGTTGCTCCAGGTCCAGGCATAGATCGGGCGCTCGTTGGCATTGACGAAGAAGTTCTGAATGTCACCGTTCCAGCCGCCGTCATCGAAGGCTTCCTTGCCGCTTTCGAAGCGACCGGCGTCGTTCAGGTAGAGCGCGCCTTCCTGCTGACCGAAGCGGACGAGACCGAGCTGCGGCAGGCCGAGGTAACCGAAGTCGCGCAGCACATACAGCGTCTCAGCGGAAGCGCTGGTGCCGGTGTTTTCGCGGATTTCAGCCTGAGCACCGTATTGCAGGCCGTTGGCGGCAACGCCGTCGAAGCCCGGATACAGGCGGAAATAGCCGCCCATGTTGTCGCCGGAATACTTGGTGCCGCTGACGCTCTGGCCGCTGAAGCCGCTCACGCCGAAGAACTGCGACACGCGGCCATCGAGACGGACGACGATGGAGCCGGGGGAAATGGACTTGGTGAAGTCAGGGCTGGAAACCTGGGCCTGGGCAGCGCCCGCGAGACCGAGAGCGGCCGTCAGCGTCGCGGCGCCGGCCAGAAGAAATTGTCGCATCGAAGAGATATCCTCCGGTTGAAAGACCGCGGCCCTGGCAGGACCGCGGGTTGGCCAACAAGCAAATCGGCCGAAACCACGACCAACAAATTTGTCACAGTGGTGTGTGCGCTATCTGCCACAGGGGCGGGTTGGCTGGGTGTTAAGGTTCCGAGACAACGGAAGGGGTTCGTTGCGAAGCTGTGCTTGACCCTGGGCGTGGGTTGCGCAGAGTCTGGCGCCATGCCCGAAGACCAGTCCGACTGTCCCGCCGATCCGATGTTGCCCGCGATCGCCGGCGCGCTGGCGCGCGTGCGCGGGGAGCTTGACCTCGCGGCAAAGGCGGCCGGCCGTGATCCTGGCGCGGTCAGCCTGGTCGCGGTGTCGAAATTTCACCCCGAGGCCGCCGTGCGCGCCGCCATGGCGGCGGGCCAGCGGGTGTTCGGCGAGAACCGCGTCCAGGAGGCCTTGGGGAAATTCGCCTTGCTGCGGCAAGAGCCGACGCCGTTCCGTCTGCATATCATCGGCGGTCTACAGACCAATAAGGCACGTGACGCCGTGCGCATCGCCGATGTCATCGAAACCCTGGACCGCCCGAAGCTGGCGGACGCCATAGCTGATGCGTCCGAGCGGGAAGGGCGCCTGCCGGACCTGCTCGTTCAGGTCAATGTCGGCGACGAGGCGCAGAAGGGCGGCGTCGCCATGGCCGAGGCCGATGCCTTTATCGAGTCGGTTCATGCCCGATTCGGAACGAGATTGCGGGGTTTGATGTGCATTCCCCCGGCGGAGACTGACCCCAAGCCTCATTTCCTCTGGTTGCAGGCCTGCGCCGCGCGCCATGGGCTGGCGGAATTGTCGATGGGCATGTCCGGTGATTTCACGGATGCCATAGCCTGCGGCGCGACCGAAGTGCGCGTCGGCACCGCGATTTTCGGCCACCGCCCGCCAGCAGGAACGGCCGATGTCCCGACGCCGTCTCTCTGACAAGGAACGGAGCGAATGGCTGAATTTTGCCCAGGCCATCGGCACGAAGCCGTTGCGTCCGGCTCAGGCCAGGGCGATGGAGGAAGCGCGCGCGGCGGTCGCCAAGCCGCCTGACGCACCAGCGCCTTCTGTTCCGACCCCATCGGCTTCCGCCATAATAAAAACGGCCGGACGACCGGCCGCGACCTGGAAAATCCCGGAAATCGAAGTCGGCAAGCTGGCCGGCGGCCTGGACGGCGCGTCCTGGACCCGGTTGCGGCGCGGCCAGATGCGGCCCGAGCGCGTGCTTGATCTGCATGGCCGCACGGTGCAGTTGGCCTTTGCCGCCTTCGAGCGGTTCGTTCTCTCGGCGCGGGCCGATGGTCTGCGCTGCGTCGAGATCGTCACCGGCCGGGGCGCGGGTGAAGGCGGCGTGTTGCGGCGGGAATTGCCGCATTGGCTCAACCTGCCGCATATCAGGAACAGCATTCTGGCGGCGGCGCATCCGCATCGCGCCAACACCGGCGCTGTCGTGCTGTTGCTGCGGCGAACCCGTTGACCCCCTTTGGCGCCCGGCTGCGCGCGCTGCGCGCCGATCGCCAGGTGACGCTGGCACAGTTGGCGGCGCAGTTGCAGGTCACGCCCGCCTATCTCTCAGCGCTGGAACATGGCCGCCGAGGCCGCCCGAGCGCGGGCCTCGTGCATCAGGTCTGCGAGTTTTTCGGGCTGATCTGGGATGACGCGGAAGAACTGGCGCGGCTCGCCAAGCTCTCGCATCCGCGCGTAACGGTGAATACGGCCGGATTGCTGCCCGAGCAGACGGCTTTGGCCAACCGGCTGGCGCAGACTATTCACACGCTGTCGCCGGAGACAGTCGCGGCCATGCATGCGTTGCTGGATGCGACTGCGCCCCTGCCCAAACCACGGCTGCGCCGCCGCGCGAATTCCCGCCTATAGGCGGGCGAGTTCGGCGCAGACATCGCCCATCAGCGGGCGCGCTTGCGGCCTGGGGTGCTGGCAGCGCTCGGCGAGACTTTGCAAAGCCTGGAAACCCTCAGGGCAGCGGCCAGCGACTTCTTCCGCCAGAATGCCCCAGGCGCGTGTTTCGATGCGCTGCAAGGCGGCCGCATCGGCACCTCGTGGATAGAAACCGGCGGCGCCGAGATCGCTCAGCACGGCCGCGCCCCGCGCCCCGTCCCACAGGATATTATGGGCGTAGAGATCGCCATGGATCAGGCCTTTGGCGTGCAGATGCTGCGTGGCCTCGGCAATGCCCCGCACCAGCCGCAGTGCGGTTGCCCGGTCGAGCTGCATGCCGGGGTCATAGACGTCGCGCGAACAGGTCTCGAAACTCGGCGGACCGGCCAGGGGCCGCCATCCATCGGGCAGCAGCGGCATGACCAGACCTTCGACGCCATCGGGGTGCTCGCTCACGGCGCCGAGCGGGGATGTCAGGTTGGGATGCTGGCCGATGGCGAGCATCGCCGCCATCTCGTCCATGGCCGCGCCGTCACTGGTCATGCGGCCCTTGAAAAGTTTCACGGCCACCGCGCGCTGTTCGTCCTGCCAGGTCATCCGATGAACGATGCCTGATGCGCCCTGGCCCAGAACCGCCTCGCTGGTGAGGCCGGACCAGGAAATCAGGCGATGCGTGGCGCGCGGCGGGGGCGGCGGATTGAACGGGTTGCCCGCCATCGCCAGCCAGGCCAGGCGCGGCAAGGATGTGACGCAGCCGGGCCAGGTCGTGAAGGCATTGGCGGATATCCGCAAAAGCTCGAGATTGTCTGCGGCTTGCAGGCTGCCCGGCAGGGCGCTCAGCCGGTTTCCCGAGAGCAGCAGCTTTTGCAGGTTCCGGCGTTCACCCAAAGCATCGGGCAGCGTTGCGATCGCATTATCGGTCAGGGTCAGCCACCGCAGTCCAGGTGGCAGCGATTCGCCCGGAACCTGCGTGATGCCCGCATTGCGGCAGCCGATCTGGCTCAGGCTGGGACAGTTGCCCAGCGCTGGGGGCAGCACGGCGAAACGATTGCCGGAGCCGAAAAAGGTACGCAGCCGATGCAGGCGGCCAAAGTCAGCGGGGAGGGATGTGAGCCGGTTGCCCGCAAGGTCGAGCATTTCCAGCGTATCGGCGAGACCGAAGATCTCATCCGGAAATTCCGTCAGATCCTCATTGATCTGCAGAACCCGCGCACCGGCCAAATCGCCGCGGCGGAGCGCCGACAGGCTCATGGCCGCGTCGTGCGGCGGTCGTCACTTCTATCGAAGTCAGTCGATCTGCGGTCCAGCATGACATTGGCCTTAGCGGAGCCGAAGCCGCCAGCGCAAGTCGCGCAGGAACCGGTAGCACAGCGCGGGCTCCTGCCTGACCGGCCCTTGTCAGGACCAGCCAGGACGCGAGGAGCGTGACGCGTTTAGCGGCGGTAGGTGCCGGTGGCGATCGCCGGGATGTCGAGACGGCTGAAGCCGAGCTCGGCGAGTTCGTCATCGGAATAGGTCATCAGCTCGCGGGTAATGCGGCGGCGCTCGGCCACCACGGCCTTGTAGGCGACGTAGCGGGCGCGGACGGACTGGACGCCATCAGCCAGGAAACGCGCGACGCTACGGTTCTGGGATTGGGCGAGAGTGGTCACGGTGATGCTCCTCAGCATTTGTTCTGAGAAGCAACATATGCGCAACCGCATGCCCGTGCCATTGCGCAATGCAGCAAACAGGCATGCAGTTCCGTCACATATTCGTTATAGCGACTAATGTCTTCTCGGTCGCTAGGATTTACTTGTCACAAGCCATTGAAAAGATTGGTGGAAAGATACCGTTCGGCCGAGGATGCCGCGATGGCAACGATGCGCTTGCCCTTGTTTGCAGGCTCACGGGCGAGCTGGATCGCGGCCGTGAGCGTGGCGCCTGAGGAAATGCCGATCGGGATGCCTTCCAGCCGGGCGCAAAGACGGGCGGTTTTCATGGCGTCACGCTCGGAGATCGGCATGACCCGGTCGATCAGGCCCATATCCAGGATCGACGGACAGAAGCCGGGGCCGATGCCCTGAATTTCATGCGGTCCGGGATCATCGCCCGACAGCACCGCGCTCTCGGCCGGTTCCACGGCCACGGCCTGAAAGCCGGGGCGGCGCGGTTTCAGCGCGCGCGCGACGCCGGTGATGGTGCCCCCGGTGCCGGCGCCGGCCACCAGAATGTCAATCTCGCCTCCGGTATCGGTCCATAGCTCCTCGGCCGTGGTCGCCGCATGGACTTCGGGATTGGCGGGATTGTCGAACTGCCGCGCCATCCAGGCATCCTGCGAATCGGCAATGATCGCGTCGGCCCGGGCGATGGCGCCGGCCATGCCGCCGCGCGCGGGCGTCAATTCAACCGTCGCGCCCAGCAGTCGCAGCATCTTCTGGCGCTCGATGGAGGCCGAGTCCGGCATGACGACCGTCAGGCGATAGCCTTTGGCGGCTGCGACGAAAGCCAGTGCGATACCGGTATTGCCCGAGGTCGGTTCGACGATATGGCCCTGGCCGGGAATGAGCAGGCCTTCCCGCTCGGCCTGTTCCACCATGGCGAGGCCGATGCGATCCTTCACCGAACCCAACGGGTTGAGGAATTCAAGCTTGAGCATGATTTCGGCATTGAGGCGCTCATGCTCGATGAAGCGCGCGAGGCGCACCAGCGGCGTGCCGCCGATCGCGTCCAGAATGCTGCTGAAAACGCGCCCGCGCGGCTCGGCCATCGGATGATGGGTTGGCGCGGTGGTCTGGGATGCACGTTTTTCAGAAGAAATTTTCGTCCGCTTCGATGAAGCCTCTACTTTGGTTGCCCTCATCAGCTTATATAACCCTTGGTAGAAGTGAATTTATCTGGCCCGCGAGTCGGATGGGGATATAGCCCATGCTAATGCGTCGTGAACGTGCCTATACCGCCGTCGCAGTAATGCTGGATATAGGGTGGTATGCCGGTCGGCAGCGTCTGGAAAGTGCCGGTGACATCGCCGACAGACTTTCCATGGCCCGGCGCGGCATCGAGCCGGTTTTGCAGGGCCTGGCCCGTGCCGGTTTGCTTGACAGCACGCGTGGCCCCAAGGGCGGTTATCGCCTGGGTAAAAGCGCCCGGCAGATCACGCTGGACGAAATCGTCGATGCCGTGACCGGCGACGGCAGCGACCAGGGCGAGACCGAAGCGGGCGGGGAATTGCAAAGCAGCGTCGTCGAGCCGCTGTGGACCGAACTTGAGCGGCATGTGCAGACGCATCTGAAAAGCGTCACCCTGGAAGCGCTGATTCAGCGCGCCCAGGCGCAAGGTCTTAAGCGGCCCGCGCACGCGCCGATCGTCTTCGCGATCTGACCAAACTGCCGTTCACCGCTGCCCGGCCAGGGCGGTGGTGACGGCGGTCCAGCCGAGCAGCGCACAGGATATGCGGGACGGCGTGCCGTGCAGCGGCGCGAAGGGCGTCATTGCGGCGATTGGACTGCCGGCCGGGATCGTCCGCCCGCTGCGCAGCGCATCTTCAAACCCTGTCGTGGCCTGATTGACGGCCATCGCGTCCATGCCGGGCAGGATCTCAGCCATCAGGTCGGTCGCCGCGATGCAGATGGCACAGGCGCGCGCCTGATAGCCCAGCGCCGTGATTGTTCCCTCTGCGCCGATATCCAGCTGCACTGAAACACGATCACCGCACAGGAGATTGCGCGCTTCCGCCTCAACGGTCGCGGCTTCCAGGCGCCGCTGATGCCTTGGCCGGCGGGCGCGATCCATGATGACCGCCTGATAGATCTCCTCGGCGGATGTCGCGGTCGGGGCAGCTTGCGTCAAACGGTGGCGCCCAGCTGCCAGGGGGCGAATTCGTCATCGCCGAAGCCGATTTCCTCGCTCTTGGTGCGCTCGCCCGAAGCGATCCGCAGGATCGTCTCGAAGATACGCTGGCCGCATTCCTCCACCGTCTCGACGCCATCGGCGATAGTGCCGCAATTGATATCCATGTCGTCCGGCTGGCGGTCATAGAGCGGCGTATTGGTGGCGAGCTTGAGCGAGGGGGTCGGCTTGCAGCCGAAGACCGACCCGCGCCCGGTGGTGAAGCACAGCACGTTGCAGCCGCCGGCAATTTGCCCGGTGGCCGAAACCGGGTCGAAGCCAGGCCCGTCCATGATCACGAGCCCCTTTTCGGTTACCGGTTCGGCATAGCCCACCACATCGACCAGATTGGTGGTGCCCGCCTTGGCGACGGCGCCCAGCGACTTTTCGACGATATTGGTCAGGCCGCCGGCCTTGTTGCCGGGGGAGGGGTTATTGTCGATCTCGCCGCCGTTGCGACGCGTGTAATCCTCCCACCAGGACAGCCGGTCGAGCAGCTTCTGGCCGATGGCGGGGCTGACGGCGCGGCGCGTCAGCAGATGTTCGGCACCATAGATTTCGGTGGTTTCGGTCAGCACGACCGTGCCGCCGTGACGGACGATGAGGTCGGACGCATAGCCCAGCGCCGGATTGGCGGTGAGGCCCGAAAAACTATCCGATCCGCCGCATTGCAGGGCGACATTGAGATGCGAGGCTGGCACGGTGACGCGCGTCACCGCATTGGCTTCGGGCAGCAGTTCGCAGACCTTGGCAATGCCGGCCTCAACCGTCTTGCGGGCGCCCCCGGTCTCCTGAATGACCATGGTGGCCATCTTGGTGCCGGTCTGGATGCCCCGGCTTTGCATGATCGGGCCGATCTGATTGGTTTCGCAACCCAGGCCGATAATCAGCACGGCAGCGAAGTTCACATGTTCCGCATAGCCCGCGATGGTGCGGCGGAGCGTATCCATGCCGTCTCCGGCGATGGCCATGCCGCAGCCGGTCTTGTGGGTCAGCGCCACGACGCCGTCGATATTGGGGTAATCGGCCAGCAGCCCCTGGTCGCCGGTGAAGGGGTTGCGGCGGAAGGCTTCCGCGACATAGCGCGCCGTGCCGGCCGAGCAGTTCACCGAGGTCAAGATGCCGATGTAGTTGCGGGTCGCGACACGGCCGTCAGCGCGAACGATGCCCTGAAAGGTCGCCTGCGGCTGAATATAGTCGGTCGGCTTCGCATCGACGCCGAAAGCATGGTCGCGGGCGAACGCATGGATTTCGCAGTTATGGACGTGGATATGGTCGCCTGCCGCGATATCCGTCTTGGCGAAACCGATAACCTGACCGTAGCGTAGAATAGGCTCGCCCTGGGGGATCGCCTTCAGCGCCATCTTGTGGCCACGGGGAATGCGCTGTCCGGCCGTCACGCCCCGATCCGGCAGCACGGTGCCCTGCGGGATTTCGACGCGCGCAATGGCGACATTGTCGAGCAGATTGAGATGCATGGTGGACGAAAGCGTGTTCAGCATGGTCGGGCCCCCCAGTCCCTTTGCGGGACCGATCCTTTTATTTTCTGCGCTATTCTTGCGCCTTCATTTTGGCAGGCGCTACCCACAATGCGCAGTCCGAGCATGGCAAAATGCGAATGGTCGGACGATCAGGGCGAGCTGCCGGGCGCCCGTCCGAGTACAGCACCGGTATAGTTTTCGATGACCTGAGAGATGGGTTGCCCGTCCGGCGTTGTCAGCAGGCCGACATTGCGCAGCACATGGTCGGGGATCGCGAAACTGCCGCCGGACGGATCTGCGGCCGGATACCAAAGTTTTTCACTGCTGATGGTCTGGCGCCGGAAATGCAGGCTGCGCACGGCGAGGCCGAAAGGCGTGTCGGTATGGTCCAGCAGCCCGTTCATGGCCGGCGTCAGCCGATCCGGCAGGTACCAATTATCGGCGTCCGACAGCACAAGGTCGCCGCAGAAGAGCTGAACCCGGCGATAGCCGACGGCTTCCCCAGGGGCCAGCCGTAGATTGTGGCGGACGCTTTCAGGCGGATCCTTGGGCGGGCCTTCGACCCGCTGAGCGACGATTTTAGGGACAGGGGCCAGATGGTAGTCGGCGCACCAGCGTGTCAGCACCAAAGTCGCGCTGGGCTCCTGCCGCAGTGCCTGCTGCAGGCGGTCGAGGCGATGGTCGGCCTCGACCCTATTGGCCTGCGTGGCAGGCCAGGTCAGAGAGAGATCAGCGAAGGCCATGGCGGGCGACAGGCAAAGACCGAAAACGATCAAGCCGGCGCGCCACGGCCCGCACCTCATGCTTCGCCGGCGACGAATTTCTCCAGCCAGTGGATCGTGTAATCGCCCGACTGGAAGGTGGGATCGTCCAGAATGCGCCGGTGCAGCGGCAGAGTGGTCTTCACGCCGATGACCGCGAATTCGTCGATGGCGCGGCGCATGCGCGCAATGGCCTGCGCGCGGTCCGGGGCATGAACGATCAGCTTGGCGATCATCGAATCGTAGAAGGGCGGCACCTTGTAGCCGCCGTAAAGCGCGCTATCCACACGCACGCCGAGACCGCCCGGGGCGTGGAAGGTGGTGATCAGGCCCGGATTGGGAATGAAGGTTTCCGGGTCTTCCGCGTTGACGCGCACTTCGATGGCATGGCCCGAGAAGGTCACCGTCGACTGGTCGTAGCCCAGGGGCTCACCGGCCGCGATGCGGATCTGCTCGCGCACCAGATCGACATTGCAGACGAGTTCCGTCACCGGATGCTCGACCTGCAGGCGCGTGTTCATTTCGATGAAGGCAAACTGCTCGTCCTGATACAGGAATTCCAGCGTGCCCGCATTGCGGTAGCCGAGCTGGCTGAGCGCCTTGGTCACCGTTTCCCCAAGCGCGTCGCGCTGTGCGGCGTTCAGTGCGGGCGAGCCTGCTTCCTCCAGCACCTTCTGATGGCGACGCTGCAGGGAGCAGTCGCGCTCGCCGAAATGCACGACATTGCCGTAGGAATCGGCCATCACCTGCATTTCGATATGCCGGGGCTTATCGAGATACTTTTCCATATAGACGGCATCATTGCCGAAAGCGGCCTTGGCTTCGGTACGTGCCACCTGCCAGGCTTCGGCCAATTCGCCGGCGTGATGCGCCACCTTCATGCCGCGACCGCCGCCGCCGGCGGCGGCCTTGATCAGCACGGGATATTGGATGCGCTCGGCGACTTCGGCGGCTTCCGCAAGATTGGCCAGCGCGCCATCGGACCCCGGCACCAGCGGCACGCCCAAACGACGCATGGCGTCCTTGGCCGCGATCTTGTCGCCCATCATGGTGATGTGCTGCGAGGTCGGGCCGATGAAGGCGATGCCATGGGCTTCGACGATTTCCGCGAAGCTCGCATTCTCACTGAGGAAGCCGTAGCCGGGATGGATCGCGTCCGCGCCGGTAATGGCGGCGGCCGAGAGGATAGCCGGGATATTCAGGTAGCTGTCGCGGGCGGCGGGCGGCCCGATGCAGACGCTCTCATCCGCGAGCCGGACATGCATGGCATCCGCATCCGCCGTGGAATGCACGGCGACGGAGGCAATGCCCATTTCGCGGCAGGCGCGCTGAACGCGCAGCGCGATTTCGCCGCGATTCGCAATGAGGATTTTTTTGAACATCTGGGATCAGTCCAGAATCAACAGGACTTCGCCGAACTCTACCGGGGCCCCGCTGCCGATGATGATCTGGGACACGGTGCCGCCGCGCGGCGCCTTGATCTGATTGAAGGTCTTCATCGCCTCGATCAGAAGCAGGGTCTGGCCCGCTTCGACGCGCTGGCCGACGGAGACGAAATTCGGGCTTTCCGGATCGGGCGACAGATAGGCGACGCCGACCATCGGGCTGGTGACCGCGCCTGGATGGCTGGCATCGAGCGCCGGTGCGGCGACGGGAACGGCGGCGACCGGCGCGGCCGCCGCCGGTGCGGCCGCGGCCGGCTGCGCCGGAACATAGCTGACGGGAGCTGCCGCGCGCGCGATGCGGATGCGGCGGTCCTTTTCCGAGATTTCGATCTCGCTCAGGCCGGTTTCGTCGAGAATGGCCGCGAGTTCGCGAATATCCTCAGGATCAAAAGACATCCGGTTCATAGGCCGCCCTCCAGAATCCGTGCCATCGCGGTCAAACCCAGGGCGTAGCCATGTGTTCCGAAACCGCACAGCACACCCGTTGCTATTTTGGAAATGTAAGAGTGATGCCGGAATTGCTCACGGCGATGGATATTAGAAATGTGAACTTCGACGACCGGCAGTTCAGCCGACAGCAGTGCGTCCATCAGCGAGATCGAAGTATGGCTCAGTCCCGCCGGGTTGATGACGATGCCGCTGGCGCGGCCGCGACATTCCTGCACCCAGGAAATCAGCTCGCCCTCGCTGTTCGTCTGCCGAAAATCAATGGCAAGGCCCAGCCCTTCCGCCGTTTCGGCGCAGAGCTGCTCGACATCATCCAGCGTCGCCGAGCCATAGACTTCGGGCTGGCGCAGGCCGAGCATATTGAGATTGGGGCCGTTCAGAACGGCGATGAGCGGTAGTGTCATGGAACGGGGGCTAGCATAGGCCAGAGGCGGGGCCAAGCCTAACCCCGATCCCGGCGGCCGATGTCATAGCGTGCTGCCATGAAATCAGATGACCTCGCAGGTTTCTTCAAACATCAGCCGGGTGTTGCGCCCGGTTTTGGCGGGTTCGGCATAGCCGAGGCTGAGCAGGAAATTGGACCGCCAGCCGCGTCCGTCCAGGAACAGCGCATCGACGCGGGCATTGTCGAAGCCTGACATCGGCCAGCAGTCCAGGCCCAGCAGGCGGGCCGCCATGATGAGATAGCCGCCTTGCAGGCTGCCGTTGCGCATGGCGGTTTCCTGCGAAAAATCGTCGTTCCACGCAAACCAGGGACGAGCATCGGCTTGCGGGTAGAGCCGCGTCAGAAAATCATAGAAGGACGGGTCGAAGGCGACGATGACCGTGACCGGCGCGGTCATGACCGCTTCCACATTGGCTGGCGTCAGCGCGGTGCGCAGGCGTTCCTTCGCTCCCGGGCTGCGGACGAAGACCAGCCGCAGAGGCGAGGTATTGGCCGAGGTCGGGCCGAGCTTCACCAGGTCATACAGATGCCGGTAGGTCTCTTCGTCGATCGCGCGGTCGGTCCAGGCGCTTGGCGTGCGGGCGTCCAGGAAGGCGCGCGCCAGTTCCGGGCTTTCCAGATCATAGGGGAAGGTTTTCGGCTCGGCCGGCGCGGCGATGACCTCCGGCACGCTGTCTTCAACGGCGACGGCTGCCGCTTCGCCGGGGATGGCAATGTCTTCCGCGATCAGCCGGTCAGCCAGCGACGCGTCATGGGCGGGCGCTGCCACGCTCGCCGGCGCATGGGCCGGCACCGCATCTTCGGCCGTCAGCTTGTCGTTCGTCTCAGTCACGTCCGTCATTCGCCCGATCCCCAAACCTAAAGCGGCGGGAACTGATAGCACGCGCCCCGATCGGATCAACGCCCCCAAAGAAACCGAGGGCTGTTCCATAGCCTTGCGCGACCGGCTTATTCGGCGGCCATGCGCGGCGGGGGCGGTTCCGTCATGGCGACGGCACGGTTGAGGTCGACCGACAGCAGGCGGGAGACGCCACGCTCCATCATGGTGACGCCATAGAGCCGATCCATCCGCGCCATGGTGTGATGGTGATGGGTCACGACCATGAAGCGCGTGCCGGTTTCCTTCACAACTTCGTTCAGCAAGGTGCAGAGCCGCTCGACATTTGCGTCATCCAGCGGCGCGTCCACCTCATCCAGCACCGCCAGCGGCGCGGGATTGCTGCGGAAAACCGCGAAGATGAGCGAGAGCGCGGTCAGCGCCTGCTCTCCGCCCGAGAGAAGCGAGAGTGTCGACAGCTTCTTGCCCAGCGGCTGGGCATAGATTTCAAGACCCGCTTCCAGCGGATCGTCGGACCCGACCAGCGCCAGATGGGCGCGGCCACCGCCGAACATGCGCGCGTAGAATGCCTGGAAATTCTTGTCGATTTCCGCGAAGGCGGCGGACAGCCGCTCGCGCCCTTCGCGGTTGAGATGGCCGACCGAGCCACGCAGCTTGGCGATGGCCGCGACCAGATCGCCCTTCTCGCGGTCAATCAGCTCGATCTGCCGGGTGATCTCCTCCGATTCCAGCTCGGCGCGCAGGTTCACCGGGCCCATTTCGTCCCGTTCCTTGGTCAGGCGCTCGAACCGGCGGCGGGCCTTGTCCTCATTCTCCTGGCTGGGCTCGACCGTGATTTCCGGGAAGGCGGGTTCCGCGCCCAGCCGTTCCAGAATGCGTTCGGCGACCGTGCCCCAGGCGTGGTTCGCCTGCTCCACCGCGCTTTCGGCGCGGACAAGGTTTTCGCGCGTCAGCGCCTGAGCGGTTTCAGCGGCGCGCGAGGCCTTTTCGGCGGCCCGGGCCTCATCCTCCGCCGCCTTCAAGCGGCTGGCCGAGGTCTGATGGGCAGCCTGCGCGTCCGCGAATTCGGTCGTCTGCGCCGCGCGGGCCGTCGCCAGCCGCTCGGGCTCTGCCGCGAGTGCCGCATGTTCGGTCGCGGCTTCCTGCCGTCGCTGGTCGAGATCGGCGAGATGGGCTTTGCCGGCCTCGGCCCGTTCCGCCCAGCTTTGCCGTTCCTGTGCCAGAGCCTGCCGGCGCTGGGCGCGGGTGGAACGATCACGCAGCAGCCCGTCATGGCGGGCGCGGCTGTCGCTTTCCTCGCGCCGCGCCAGTTGCAGGGCGCTGCGGGCGGTCTCGACCTCGGCGCGCATGGCCGATAGGTCGGGGAGATTGGCGGCTTCCTCACGAATGGCGGCCAGCGAGGCGTCGGCCTCGGTCTTTTCCGGCTGGGCGGCTTCCAGCTGGGAGACGACACCGGCCAGCCGCTGCTCGGCGGCGGCGGCGCGGGTGGTGAGGGCTGCTGCCGTATTGCGCAGACGCTCGGCTGCCTGATCGGCCTCGCGGCGGGCATTGCGGGCGGCCTGTTCCTCGGTCACCGTCGCGCGGTCGGCCGTCTGGGCCGCGTCCTGGGCGGCTTTCGCTTCTGCCGCGGCCTGGTCGGCGGCAGCCCCATCCTCGCGCAGCTTGCGCAGGCGGTTGCGCTGCGTGAGGCGCACGGTCGCCGCCGTCGGTGTGCCGGCGCGCAGTGTATAGCCGTCCCAGCGCCAGACACCGCCTTCCTTGGAGACGATGACCTGGCCGGGCCGCAACTGCGCCTGCAAACCGGGCGCGCCATCGGCCGGGGCCAGCAGAATATGAGCCAGGGCGCGGGCCAGAGCAGGCGGACCCTGCACCACCTCGCCCAGGGGCTGACAGCCTTCGGGGATGGCGGCGCTGCCGTCGATCGCCGGCAATTCCCGCCAGTAACGCGCGGCTTCTTTTCCGGCCGATGCACTCAGTTCTTCGCCGAAAGCGGCACCAAGGGCGGCTTCCAGGCCGGCCGGAACGGTCAGTTCGTCGACCAGCTGCGGGCCGCCTTGGGTGCCGCCGACGCTCAGCACTTCATTGAGGGCGCGGATTTCCGCGCGCAGCTTGGTGGCGGCGGCTTCCGCCGTATTGGCCTGTTCGCGGGCTTTCGTCAGCGCGCTTTGCGCGGCCACACGGGCCTTTTCGGCCGTTTCCAGCCGGGTCGCTGCCTCTTTCCGCGCCGCTTCTGCCGTCTCGGCCGCTTGCTTCGCTTCGGCGAGCTTGTCCGGCGCGATCAGGTCCAGCGCCAGTCTGTCCCGCTCGACGGTGAGCCGGGCGACCTGTTCGCCCACGCGCCGCGCGCGCTGTTCGGCCTGGGACAGCCGACCGGTCAGCGCCTGGGCGGTGGCGGTCAGCGCCGCATTGCGTTCGGTCGCGGCCTGGGCCGTCGCTTCCGCTTCGCGCGCCGTCTCGGCCGCGCGGGTCATGGCGGCAACAGCCTCGGCCAGCCGCGCTTCGGCCTCGGCCTCGGCGGCGGCCAGGGTCGCGTCTTCGGCGCCGAGGCGCTGCTCGGCCTCGGCGGCGTCGCGCATCAGGCCTTCGGCACGGCCGAGATCGCGCAGGGCCTGTTCCAGGCGCTGATTGGCGGCGCCGATGGCGGCCTTCGCGCGGGCTTCCTCGGCGGCCAGCTGTTCGCTGGCGACGCGCTGGCGTTCCAGCGCGGTGCGGGCCTCGGCTTCCGCCGCGCGAAGTGCGGGCAGAATGTCATGGCCCTGGCCATGCGCCTGTTCGGCGGCACGATTGGCCTCCGCCGCTTCAGCGGCCTTAACCTTCGCTTCTTCCAAAGTGAGGCGAGCGGCTTCGCGAGCACGCTCCACCCGCAGATGCTGAATGGCCAGGAATTCGGCTTCGCTGGCGCGAATGAGGCCGGAAATATTGCGATAGCGCGCGGCCTGGCGCGCCTGACGCTGCAGGGCCTGCAATTGAATTTCCACCTGCCCGCGCATGTCATCGGCACGCTGCAGATTGGCCTCCGTGGCGCGAAGCTTCAGCTCGGCCTCATGCCGGCGAGCAGAAAGCCCGGCAATGCCGGCGGCTTCTTCCAGGATTTGCCGGCGCTCTTCCGGCTTGGCATTGACGATGGCGGCAACGCGGCCCTGTCCGACCATGGCGCAGCTGCGCGCGCCGCTCGCCATATCGGCGAACAGCGTCTGCACATCGCGGGCGCGCATTTCGCGTCCGTTGATGCGATAGGCGCTGCCCGAACCGCGTTCGATCTTGCGGGTGATTTCCAGCTCGGACTGCTCATGCAGCGGCGGCGGAATGATGCCGAGCGCATCCTCCAGCGTGACGGTGACTTCCGCCATATTGCGGGAGGGGCGCGTGGTGGTGCCGGCGAAGATGATGTCGTCCATCTCTCCGCCGCGCAGTGACCGGGCATTGCCCTCGCCCATCGCCCATCTGAGCGCATCGACGATATTCGATTTGCCGCAGCCGTTCGGACCGATGATGCCGGTCAGGCCCGGCAAAATCTCGACGCTGGTCGAATCGGCGAAGCTCTTGAACCCCGCGATGCGTAGACGGGCGACCCGGGCGGGCAAGTGCGATTACCCTGCCAGGCCGATGGCGGAGACGAAGTCGCTGTATTCCATGTCGCCGGCCTGGGTCTTGCCCTTGATGAGGAAGGAGGGCGTGGCTTCGATATTGTACATCTTTTCGTCTGCTACCTGCTGGGTTTGGATCCAGTTCTTGAGAGCGCTGTCGGCGACGGCCTTGTCGAAAACGTCACGGCCCATGCCGGCCAGCGCCGCCATCTTCCAAAGCTCGTCCGTATAGTTCACGCCCGGCGCGAAGGCCCAGGTATCCTGGCTCGCGAAGAGAGCCGTGATGAAGGGGTAATATTGCGTGGTCGGAAGATAGCGCGCGACCATTGCCGCTTCCAGTGCCACGGCGTCGAGCGGGAAGTCGTGATAGACGATCCGCAGCTTGCCCGGCTTCACCAGCTTTTCCATCACGTCCGGCATCGTCGTCATCGAGAAATGGGCGCAATGCGTGCAGGTGAGGGAGAAGAACTCCTCAACCGTCACCGGCGCAGTCGCAGAGCCGATGGAGCGCGGGCCTTCCGTGGCCGGCAGGCTGTCGGCATGGCCCAGGCGCGGCAGGGCCATCGTGCCCATGGCGGCAGCGCCGGTGGTGACCAGGAAGCGACGTGTAATCATAGCAGCAACCTTCAATATGTTGTGGTACGTAGCAGATCAGCCACTAACTGTCGATAATTCAGTCATTGGCTAATGACAGGGGAGTGACGGTCAACCCTCGCCCCGATGGGTGCGGATGGCGATGCCCAGACGCTGCAAAGCGTCATGCAAAGGGCCGGGTTCGATGCCGGCAATGTCGGGTGGCGGCCCGGCCGGGCGCGGTTTGCGGGCGGGTGCGCGCGGGGCGGCCGCGACCGGCAAGGTCGTCTGCTGCACGAAGCGCAGGCGCTTGATCAGCGCATTTTCGCCGAAGGATCCGATATGGTTGTTCAGCCGCGCGATCAATTGCGTCGTCAGATGTTGCAATTCCATCGCGACCGGCCCCTGGCAGGCGATGGTCAGCGTGCCGGCGGAAAATTTCTGTGGCTGGGTGCGGGGGCCGAGCACCGGTCCCATAATGTCCAACCAGTCGATCATGATCTGGGACGTGGCCGGCGCGCGGCGGCGAAAGCCGGGCTGGGTGACGCGAGCGATAAGGCCGCCGATCGGCCGCATCGTATAGGTGCGGGACGGCGCTTCGGAAGCAGGCGTCTTGCGACCGGCCTCCGCTGGCGTCATCTTCTTCGATGTGCCGCCATTCCGCTCGTCCAAAGCCATCCAGCCTTCACCCTCTGTCGCGCGCCTGCTCGATTGGTATGCGCGTCATCGCCGCAGCTTGCCCTGGCGGGCGGAGCCTGGCGAGACCGCCGATCCTTATCGGGTTTGGCTCTCCGAGGTCATGCTACAACAGACGACGGTGACTGCCGTCATTCCCTATTATGAACGTTTCCTTAGCCTGTTCCCGACCGTAAGGAATTTGGCGGAAGCGCCGGATGATGCCGTGATGGCGGCCTGGGCAGGGCTTGGCTATTACGCCCGTGCCCGCAATCTCCTCGCCTGCGCCCGCCGCGTGGTGGAACTGGGCGGCGAATTTCCTGCCGATCTAGACGGGCTTCGGGATTTGCCCGGCATCGGGGAGTACACGGCCGCTGCCGTGGGGGCCATCGCCTTCGGCCTGCCCGCCGTGCCGGTGGACGGCAATGTCGAGCGGGTCATGAGCCGCGTCTGGGCGATCGAAACGCCGCTGCCACAATCCAAGCCGCTTATTAAGGAACGGGCGGCTGCGCTGATGGAGCAGAAGGCCGCGCGGGCTGCGCCGTCCGACACGGCGCAGGCGCTGTTCGATCTCGGCGCCACGCTATGCGCGTCAACCTCGCCGGCCTGCGGGCTTTGCCCCTGGCAGCCGCAATGCGAGGGGCATCGTAAAGGCATCGCCGCCAGCCTGCCGCGCAAGACACCAAAGGCCGCGCGCCCGCGCCGCCATGGCGCGCATTTCCATCTGTCGGATGCCGAAGGCCGTGTGCTGCTGCGCCGCCGCCCGGCCAAAGGGCTGCTGGGCGGCATGGCGGAAATCCCAGGCACCGATTGGCGCGCGGAAGAATGGACCCGCCAGGACGCCTTGGCCCAGGCGCCGGTAACGCAGGCGCATTGGGTTAAGCTCGGTTCCGTGCGTCATGTCTTCACGCATTTCGAATTGCTGTTGGATGTCTATGGCGCGTCGCTTGTGACAATCCCCGAAGGCGCGATCGGGCAAGGTTTTCTGTGTCCGGCCGCCGATCTTGACGCGCAAGCCTTGCCGAGCCTGATGGCCAAATGCCTTGTCTTGGGCCAAAAGACGCTCAAGCAGGGCAGCCCTGCCGCCGATTATCCTGCCGATCTTCTCGTTTAGGAGCTTACCCCATGAAGACCCGTGCCGCCGTCGCCCGCGCCAAGACGCAGCCTTTGAGCATCGAGACCGTCGACCTGGAAGGCCCGCGCGCCGGCGAAGTGCTGGTTGAGATCAAGGCAACCGGCATCTGCCATACGGACGAATTCACGCTCTCCGGTGCCGACCCGGAAGGTATTTTTCCGTCGATCCTCGGCCATGAAGGTGCCGGCGTCGTGGTCGATGTCGGCCCCGGCGTCACCAGCCTGAAGAAGGGCGATCACGTCATTCCGCTCTACACGCCGGAATGCCGCCAGTGCGAATATTGCCTCAGCCGCAAGACTAATCTTTGCGTCGCCATCCGCTCGACCCAGGGCCAGGGCCTGATGCCCGACGGCACGGCCCGCTTCTCCTGCGACGGCGAGCCGATCTACCACTATATGGGCACTTCGACCTTTTCGAACTTCACGGTCCTGCCTGAAATCGCGCTGGCCAAAATCCGCGAGGACGCGCCTTTCGAGAAGGTCTGCTACATCGGTTGCGGCGTCACCACCGGCATCGGCGCCGTCATCAATACCGCCAAGGTCGAGCCGGGTGCGAAGGTCGTCGTCTTCGGCCTGGGCGGCATCGGCCTGAACGTGGTGCAGGGTGCGCGGCTGGCGGGTGCCGAGATGATCGTGGGCGTCGACCTCAACCCAGGCCGCGTGCCGATGGCCGAGAAATTCGGCATGACGCATTACGTCAACCCGAGCGAGGTCGAGGGCGATCTGGTGCCTTATCTGGTCAATCTGACCAAGGGCGGGGCCGATTACACCTTCGAATGCATCGGCAATGTGAAGGTGATGCGCCAGGCGCTGGAATGCGCCCATCGCGGCTGGGGCAAGTCCGTCATCATCGGCGTGGCGCCGGCTGGCGCCGAGATCAGCACGCGGCCCTTCCAGCTGGTCACTGGCCGCCAGTGGCTGGGCACCGCCTTCGGCGGCGCGCGGGGCCGCACCGACGTGCCGCGCATCGTCGATTGGTACATGGACGGCAAGATCAATATCGATGATCTCATCACCCATGTTCTGCCCTTCGAGAAGATCAACGACGGCTTCGATCTGATGAAGCGTGGCGAGTCGATCCGGACCGTTGTGACCTATTAAGGTCCGACGTAACGCTCAGGCTGCTTCCGGCGGCCTGAGCGATTTGCCCAGCGTGAATTCCACATGCACGGCGTCATAGGGAAAAACGACGCCTGCCGCCGTGCGGTCGATCACGCCGGCCAGAACCAAAGCCGTAACGTCCCCATGCACGGCTTTGACGTCGCGGCCGACCCGGCGCGCGACTTCGCGGATGGATAAGACGCCCGCACCGGTCATGGCTTGCAGGATTTCCCAGCGCTTCGTGGTCAGGGTCTGCCAAAGCAGTTCGACCGTCGGGAAGGAGATATGGGCGCCCTGATTCTCTCCGGCGAAAGCCGCAGCCAGACGCTGGTTCACGGCGTCTCGCGATGAGACGGAGAGGGTGACGCTCTTCAGCTTGCTATCCACTGGTCTACATCCCGCCAAAAATCATCAATGAGCTTTTCCGGGGACATGAAATCATAGGGTATTTCGACGTCGCCGAAATGCTTGTGGTCGCCTTTTCCCGCTTCATTGTCGTAACGCAGCACACAGACGCCGCTGACGATCAGCGCGAGTGAGTATTTGTAGCGATGATCTGACCCGCGAACGGAATTCGGCACCGCCCAGACACGCAAAGCGACGAAAGCGTCATCCTGTAGCTGCTGCCGCTCGTTTAGGAGAAGCCGGGCCTTCATGTTGGGATTTACTCCAACGACAAGGTGATGTCAATTTGTCCAACACTAGAGTTACGGCGTTCAACGCCCTCGGCTGCGGCGCAGGGCGGCGATAGTCTTGGCGGCCAGCCGCGCTTCGTGCCGGTCGGCTTCCTCGATATCCCTGGCGCTGGCGACCGGCGTGCCGCTCGAAAATTCCTCGGCCAGAATGAAGCCGACGCCGAGCAATACTGGGCCAAGGAAGACACCCAGGATGCCGAAGGCCAAGGCCCCGCCCAGCACGCCGAGAAGGGTCAGGATAAAGGGCAGATGCGCGCCGCGGGCGATGAACCAGGGGCGCACGAAACTATCGGCGATCGAGATGCCGATGCCGCAATAGGCGGCCAGGGCCAGGCCCGCGACGGTATCGCCGGAACTCAGCAGCCAGATCGCCGCTGGCACCCAGATCAGCGCGCCGCCGCCTGGAACCAGGGAGAAGAAGGTGCCGCACAGGGCGAGCGGTGCTGCATTCGGTACGCCGCTGATCCAAAGGCCCAGGCTCAGCATGACCCCCTGCACAAGGGCGGTGCTGAGAATGCCGTAGACTGCCCCGCGCACGGTGGCACCGACAATGGCCAGCAGCCGGTCCGCCTGGGCGCCGATGATGCGGAACAGGATATTGCCGATATGGCGAGCAAGGGCCTCGCCATAGATGAAGAAAAAGAAGGCGATGAACAGCGCCAGGCCCATGCGGACCACGCCATCTGTCGCCACCACCAGAATATGCAGCCCTTCTTTCGCGGCCATGCCGAGATAGGGATGAATAGCGGCGAGCAGGCTTTCCAGGTCCGCCGACCAGTGGTTCCAGAGGTCGCTGACGGTCGAACCGAACAAGGGCAGACTGGCCACCCAGCCGGGCGCCGGCGGCAGGCCGAAGATCAGCACTTCATTGATCATGCGGCGGATATTGGCGGCATTCTGCAAGCCGCTCTGCGCGATCAGACCCAGCGGCAGCAGAATGACCAGGGCCGACATAACGATCATGGCGAGCGCGGCCATGGCCCGCGACAGGCGCAGGCGCACCCTTAGCCAGACGAAGATCGGCCAGGTCGTGAAGGTCAGGATCGCCGCCCAGGCAATGGCCGCGATGAAGGGTTGCAGCACGGCCAGACAGCCGGCGATCAGCGTGCCGAGCAGCACCCAGATGAGCAGTCTTTCGGTCAAGATGCGCGCAATCCTCTGGGCCAAGCGAGCGGGAGGCGTCTTGTTACAACAGATTGCGGCGAAACGTGAGACGGTGACGTCACCTTGTCGGTGGACGCCGCTGGGTAGAGACTGCCTCGCCTAGCGATGGAGCCCGATATGACGCCGCTCGTGACGACGGACTGGCTGGCGGATCACCTCGACGATCCGAAGGTCATCATCTGCGACTGTTCCTTCTATCTGCCGAACGACCCGCGCAGCGCGGCAGGCTTGTTCGCCGAGGCCAGAATTCCGGGCAGCCGCTTCTTCGATATCGACGTCATCAAGGACGACGCGACCGACCTGCCGCACATGCTGCCGTCGCCGGAAGCCTTCGCGGCACATATGAGCCGCCTTGGCATTGCCAATGACGCGACCGTGGTCTTCTACGATCAGGTCGGGCTGTTTTCGGCGGCGCGCGGCTGGTGGATGATGCGCGTGTTCGGGCATGACCGCGCGGCGGTGCTGGACGGCGGGCTGCCTAAGTGGAAGGCCGAAGGGCGACCGCTCGAAATCAAAGCCCCCGCCGTGCCGCAGGCGGCGGCTTTTGTTCCGACGGCTCGGGCTGATCTGGTGCGCGATGTCACGGCGATGAAGGCGATCGTAACGGAAGGTTCGGCGCTGATTCTGGACGCACGGCCGGCCGGGCGTTTCGCCGGCACGGCGCCGGAACCGCGCGCGGGCGTGCGCGGCGGCCATATGCCGGGCGCCCATAATATCCCCTTCAATCAATTGCTGGCGGCGGACGGCACCATGCTGCCGCCGGACCAGTTGCGCGCGCGCTTTGCGGCCGAGGGCGCGGGCGGCGACCGGCCGGTCGTGACAAGCTGCGGCACCGGCGTCACGGCGGCGGTGCTGACGCTGGGCCTCGCTGTCGCGGGCTTGCCCATAGGCGCGCTTTATGATGGCTCTTGGACGGAATGGGGCGGCCGCCCCGATACCGCAGTGGAAGTTGCAAGCGATGCCGGATGACCGACTGGACGAGACTTCAGAAACCGCACGTTTCGCGACGCGGCTGACGCAGGTGGGGCGCCCCGGCGCCCGCGCTCATGGTTTCGTCAATGCCGCCTTGGTTCGTGGCTCCACCGTGCTGCATCCTGATCTGGCGCATCGCGCTGGCATGGAAAGTCAGCGCTATGCGCAGGCGCAGATCTACGGCACCCACGGCACGCCGACGCATTTCGCCCTGGAAAACGCGATTGCCGAGATCGAGGGTGGCACGCGCTGCCAGATCGTCTCCTCCGGCCTGTCGGCCATCACCACGCCGCTGCTCGCCTTCCTGAAGACGGGCGAGCATGTGCTTGTGCCGGACAATGTCTATGGCCCGACGCGCCGCTTCTGCGACGGCATGCTGGCGGGGCTTGGCATCGCGACGACCTATTACGATCCGATGATCACGGCCGAAGGGCTGGAAGGGCTGATGCGGCCCGGGACGAAGGTGCTGTTCCTGGAAAGCCCGGGCAGCCATACCTTCGAAGTGCAGGACGTGCCGGCTTTGGCCGCCGTCGCCCATGCCCACGGCGCCAAGGTGATGATCGACAATACCTGGGGCATCCATTTCTTTCAGCCCTTCCAGCATGGCTGCGACGTCTCGATCCAGGCGGCGACGAAATATATCGGCGGCCATTCCGACATCATTCTGGGCGCCGTGACGGTCGCCAATGACGCCGACTGGAAGCGCCTGCGCGATGCCGCGACGGCGCTGGGCCAATATGCGAGCCCCGATGATTGCTGGCTGGCGCTGCGCGGCGTCCGCAGCCTGGGCGTGCGGCTGAAGCATCAAATGGAGGCCGGGCTTGACGTGGCAAGCTGGCTGCAAACGCGCCCCGAGGTGCTGCGCGTGCTGCATCCGGCGCTGCCCGACAGCCCCGGTCACGCCTTCTGGAAGCGGGATTTCACCGGCGCCACCAGCCTCTTCGGCGTCGTGCTGAAGCCGCATCACGGCATCGATGCGGTCGGTGCCATGATCGACGGCATGACCCTGTTCGGCATCGGCGCATCCTGGGGCGGGTTCGAAAGCCTGATCCTGCCGACCTCGGGTACCATCAGCCGTTCCGCCGGCACCGGCCAGTTCGGTGGCGAGATGATGCGGCTGCATATCGGCCTGGAAGACGTGGCCGATATCAAGGCTGACCTCGAACGCGGTTTCGCGAAGCTGCATGAGGCCACCGGTGGCTGACATCGCGGACGTCGTTTCCTTCAACGCCGACGGGCTGGTGGCCGCCATCGCGCAGCAGCACGATACCGGCGAAGTGCTGATGATGGCCTGGATGAATGCCGAGGCTCTGGCGGAAACGCTGAGCACCGGCCGCGTCTGCTATTACAGCCGCAGCCGGGGCAAGTTGTGGCGCAAGGGCGAAAGCTCGGGCCAGACCCAGGCGCTGATCGACCTTCGCATCGACTGTGACGGCGACGCCCTGCTGCTGCTGGTCGATCAGAGCGGCGTCGCCTGCCATACCGGCCGCCGCTCCTGCTTTTATCGCGCGGCCCGGCCGGAAGGGCTGGTTGAGATCGCGGCGCCGGAAATTTCGCCGGACGCGCTCTACGGCCATACGCACAACCACTAGACCCGCAGAGACCGCCATGCGCGCCGTTCGCTTTCACAAACCCGGTGACCTGCGTGTGGAGGAGATTCCGCTGCCAGCCGCGCCGGGGCCGGGGCAGGTTCTGCTCACCGTGAAAGCGGCCGGCATCTGTGGCTCGGACCTGCACAACTACCGCACGGGCATGTGGATCGCGCATCTGCCGGTGACCCCCGGCCACGAATTCGCGGGCGAGGTTCTGGCCGTGGGGGCTGGCGTTACCGGCCTCGAACCGGGTGACCTGGCGGTCGCGGATTCCCGTGTCACCTGCGGTGTCTGCGCCAATTGCCTGGCCGGGCGCGCCAATCTGTGCGGAAAACTCGGTTTCGTGGGCGAGGTCTGCGACGGCGGCTTTGCCGAACAGGTGGTGCTACCAGCCAGCGGCCTGCTGAAAGCCCCTGCCGGTTTGGCGCCCGAGATCGCGGCTATGGCTGAGCCGCTGGCCGTTGCGCTTCATGCCATGCGGCGGCTGGACCCGGCGCCCGGCGCGCCGATCCTGGTCACGGGTGGCGGCACCATCGGCGGGCTGACGGCGCTATTGCTGGCCGAACACGGGTTCGGGCCGATCCTGCTGGCTGAGCGCAACGCGGCCCGCGCCAGCCTGTTGCGGGAGGTCGTCGGCGTGCAGCCGGTGCCGCTGGACCACGACGCGGTAAGGGATGCCTGCGGCGGGAATGGTCCGCGCTTCTGCCTGGACGCCACCGGCTCGCTGGACGTGCTGCGCTTCCTGCTGCGCGCCACCGCCCCCGGCGGGCGGCTTGCCATGGTTGGGATATTCCACGGCGAAGGCACGCTGGACCCGAACCTGATCGTCGAGCGCGAACTCGATCTGCGCGGCTGCGCCGTCTATGCCGGCGAGCAGGCCGAGGCTTTGGCTCTGCTGCCGCGTCTGGCCGGCAAGCTTGCGCAACTGGCCGAAACGCCGATCGGCTTGGCCGAGGTGCCGGACGCGTATGAGCGGCTGATCAGCGGCGGCAGCGACCGGCTCAAGACGCTGATCGTGCCGTAAATCAGCCCTTCTTTTTCTTCTTCTTGCCCTCGCGGGCGATCTGGGTTGGGGCCGCGCCGCCCTTGGCGCGCTCGATGACGAATTTGGCGTAATCGTCCATGTCGCCGTCGAAGGGCACCACCGTGCCGTCCGCCGCCAGCCACAGCCGGTCCGCCACCAGTTCCATCAGCGACCGGTCATGGGTGATCAGGATCACCGCGCCCTCATATTCGTTCAGCGCGTCCAGCAGCGCGCGGCGGCTGTCGATATCCAGATGGTTGGTCGGCTCATCCAGGATCAGCAGATGCGGCGCGGCCTGGGCCACGAGATTGAGCAGCAGACGGGCGCGCTCGCCACCCGAAAGGTCGAAAACCGTCGTTTCCTGCTTCGAACGCGCCAGACCCCATTGCGCGAGGCGGGACCGGCGGGCGGATTCGCTGATTTCGGGCAAGGCGCGGCTGATGATTTCCAAAGGGGTGTCGTCCGGGTCCAGCGCCTCGATCTGATGCTGGTGGAACCAGCCGACCTTGATGCGGCCTTCGCGCTGCATATGGCCCGAGCGGATGGCCAGCGCGCCTGCCGCCATCTTGGCGAAGGTGGATTTGCCGGCGCCGTTGACGCCCAGCAGGCCGATACGGTCATCGACGTCGAGACGAAGGTTGAGACCGGTCAGGATCGCCGGGTCATCGCCATAGCCGATATCGACACCTTCCAGCCGCATCAGCGGCGGGGCCAGCGGCCGGACAGGCGAAGGCAGCATGAAGGGGGCCACCCGTTCCTCGATCGTCTCGCCGATCGGCTCCAGCTTGGCCAGGCGCTTCATGCGCGACTGTGCCTGGGCCGCCTTGCTGGCCTTGGCGCGGAAGCGATCGACGAAGCCTTGCAGATGGGCGCGCTCGGCTTCCTGCTTGGCGCGGGACGAGGCTTGCAGGCGCAGCTTCTCGGCGCGCTGGCGCTCGAAATCATCATAGCCGCCGGTATAAAGGTCGAGCTTGCCCTCGTTCACATGCAGGATGTTCTGCACGGAATTGTTCAGCAATTCGCGGTCATGGCTGATGATGAGGGCGGAATAGGGGTATTTCTGCAGCCGCGCTTCCAGCCACAGCGCGCCTTCCAGATCGAGATAGTTGGTCGGCTCATCCAGCAGCAGTAGGTCGGGCTGGGCGAAAAGTGCGGAGGCCAGCGCCACGCGCATGCGCCAGCCGCCCGAGAATTCGGCCATCGGCCGGTCCAGGTCTTCGACCGAAAAGCCGAGGCCGCCCAGAATTTCCCCCGCACGGGCCGGCGCGCGGTCCGCGTCGATTTCGATCAGCCGGCCGTAGATATCGCCCATGCGCTCGGGCTCGGCCGTTTCCAGCTCGGCATAAAGCGCGTCACGCTCCACATCGGCCGCCAGGATGGTCTCGAGCAGCGAGATCGGCGTTGCCGCGTGTTCCTGATCCACGGCGGCCACGCGCGCCGTCTTGGGGATGACGATTTCGCCGCTATCGGGTTGCAGCGAACCGAGGATGAGCTTGAACAGGGTCGATTTGCCGACGCCGTTGCGGCCGACAAGGCCAACCTTGGCATTGACGGGCAGGGTGACGGAGGCGCGGTCGAAAAAGCGCCGTCCCCAGGCATTGAATACGAGGCCGTCAATCTTGATCATGCTGCAATTTGCCGGGAAGGGGGAAGCCAAGCTTGGCGTAAGCTGGTTCCCCTACAGGCTTTTGCCGCAGCGCAATATGGAATTCTGCGATTGGCCGGTCAGTGTTCGAACTGGGGCCCGACGAAAGTGAACATGCTGTTGGGGTAATCGCCGCCGTATTTCACGTCATAGAGGCTGATCTGGGTCTGCCGGCCCTGGGCGTCGCGGATGATCCAGCTGCGCAGCGTCAGCGGGTCGGTTGCGAAGATCAGCGTGATGGTGCCGGCGCTGGGCTTGCTGGTGCGCACCAGGCTTAGCTGGATCTGTCCCTTAGCCCGCGCGATGCCGGTGACGGTCACGTCGCCCGACAGTTTCAGATTATCCTGAAGCAGCAGTCCCAGCGGGGTCGCGGACAGAAAGATATTCGTCGTCTGCTTTACCGCCGGATCGTAATAGACCAGCAGCCCATGGCCCGCGACCAGCAGCAGCTTGTCCGGCCCGTCATATTCGAACCGCATGCGGCCAGGGCGCATCATCCAGACATTGCCGCCGACCGAATTGCCATTGGCATCGACCTGCAGAAAGCGCGCCTGCAGCGATTTGACGCCGTTCAGATAGGTCTGAATGGCGTCGATATCGCCCTGATCTTGGGGCGTAGTGGGTGCGCTGGGCGCCAACTGCGCATGAGCGACGCCCAGCGGCAGGGCCGCGAGCGTCAGAGCGAGGGCGGGTAGGGCACCGAGAAGGATACGACGGTTCATGGCACAGGATGTGGCACTGCCAGGGCCGCTTGAGAAGGCGTTTCCAGTGTCAGCTGGATTAAGGAATTGTTGGGTTGCGCCCGTTCAGGCCGCAGCGGCGGCGATGCCCAGCGGCATCTGCATGGCGCTGCCATAGCTGCGGCTGACCATGCCGCCGGCCGTCACGCGGCGGAAAGCCGTGGGATCGGCGAACAGCGCCCGCAACAGCAGGTTGTTGGTGCGATGGCCCGAGCAGTCGCCGGTGAAACGGCCGATGATCGCGGCGCCGGCCAGCGACAGGTCGCCGACCGCGTCCAGCACCTTGTGGCGAACGAATTCGTGGCTCATGCGCAGACCGGCGGGGTTCACGACATCTTCGCCGTCGACCACCACCGCATTGTCCAGGCTGCCGCCAAGGGCCAGGCCGGCCGCACGCAGCTGCTCGATTTCATGGGCCAGCGTGAAGGTGCGGGCATGGGCGACTTCAGTCCGGAAATTCGTCTCGGTCAGACGCAGGTCAAGTGACTGGCAGCCGATGGCGCCCGCCGCGAAGTCGATCGAGACAGATAGATCGAGCCCGACCCAGCTGCCGCCGGTCGGCAGCGGCTCGAAGGTCGCGGTGGCGCCTTTGTCGGAGACCGTGACGGCGCGCAGGATTTCGATCATCGCGCGCGGGGCGGCAAGATCCATCACGCCGGCGCAGTCGATCAGGAACAGGAAGGGGGCGGCAGAGCCATCCAGGATCGGCACTTCCGGCCCATCGACTTCGACGATGATAGTGTCGATCGCCAGCGCCGCGAGGGCGGCCATGATGTGTTCAATCGTGCCGACGGAAATGTCAGGCCGTTCGGCCGAAGTCAGCTTGGTGCACAGCCGCGTGTCGAGCACGCGGTCGAAGATGGCTGGGATTTCGACGCCGACATCGGTCCGGCGGAAGACGATGCCGGTGCCGGCAGCGGCGGGCAGCAAAGCCAGCCGGGTCTCACGGCCGCTATGGAGGCCGACGCCGCGGCAATCGATGGGGTTGCGAATCGTGCGGGATGCAGCAGGGATTGCCGTCTCGGTATAATATCCCGGCAATCCATCCATGCCTTCAATCCCCAGTTCATCCAAGTGAAAGGCCAAAAACAGCCTCCCTTTATCTGGGCGCAGAGAAGCATTCATTAAGAGGCGCTGCCAGTCAATGATTGTTGCCCTGTGTTACGGCATAAGTTTTTGAATTTAAAAGTTTTTGTGCAGTGCTTTTAGGCGGGTTGATCTAAAGCATGTCGCAAAGTGTGAGCGGCTTCGGCAGGTGCGATCAGGCTGCGGCGGAGAAACAGGTCGATTAGCACGAGGTTCACATTGAACTTGAAATGATCGGTGTCGCGCACTGTTTTCACGGCGCGCTCGATCGGCCAGAGCTCGAAGGCCTCAACCTCGCCGTCACTCGGCATCGGCGTGAAATCCGCTGGCAAAACAAGGTCGTAGCAGTAAAGCAAATCGCGCCGCAGACCCTCGCCGCGTTCCATGTCGTAGCGCAGGCGCCCGACGCGCTGGGCCTGGGCCGCGAGCGACGGCGGGATACCGGCTTCCTCGCCGGCTTCCTTGATCATCGTGTCGTCGGCGCCCATGCCGGCGGAAATGCCGCCGGCGACGATATGGTCGAGCTTGCCGGGGTCGAGCAGCTTGGTCGCAGACCGGCGGGCGACCCAGATGTGCAACCCGTCCGGGCGCTCCACCAATCCGTTGCAATGCACGCCATGGGAGACGATGCCGAAGGACGGCACCGCGCCGCGATCCAGCATGGTGATGGCCGGGCCTTCCTCACCCGCGCGGACGTCGAACATTTCGCCCCGCAGACGATACCGGCCGGATTCTCCGATGGCCTGCGCAAGCGCGGGCAGTTCGGCTACGCGGGCATCTGGCAATGTTATGCCGCCACCCTCATCCGGCGTGAGACCTGCGGTCTGGGCAAAGATTTGGGCGAAATCGGGCTTCAGCCAGCCGACCGCGAGCGCCCCGACCCGGAAGGGTAGACGGCCGCCCGGCAGGGTCGCCGTGCGCGAAGATGTAATATGCCGCAGGAAGAAATCAGCGACGCGGTCAGCCATGCGCGAGAAGCCTTTGCAATGGGAAGGGGTCATGCCACATGCGATCCATGGCCTCTGCACCGCCCTCCAATCCCGTCGGTCAAGGTGCGGCTGCCGCCCCTGAGGCCGCCACCGCCACCCGCACCATGCGGATGCTTCTTCCCTACCTCTGGCCGCCGGGCGATACCATGGCCCGCGTGCGCGTTGTGGCGGCTGTCGCGCTCCTTATTTTGGCTAAGGTCGCCACGGTCTATGTGCCGATCTTCTATGCCAAGGCGGTCGATCATCTGGCGCCGAAGGGCGCGCATGCGCTGGGCAATGGCAATGGCCCGGCTGCCGCCGCCATCACCGTCCCCATCGCGCTGATCGTCGGCTATTGCTTGCTGCGCATCGCCTCCGGCGCCTTCGCCGAATTGCGGGATGCCGTCTTTGCCGCCGTCCAGCAGCGGGCCGTGCGCCGCATTGCGATGCAAACCTTCGAGCATCTGCACAAGCTGTCGCTGCGCTTTCATCTGGACCGCCATACGGGCGGCCTGTCGCGCGCCATCGACCGTGGCACGACGGGGATCGAGCAGGTGCTGCGCTTCGCCGTCTTCAATATCGTGCCGACGCTGTTCGAGCTGGCGCTGGTCACCATCATCATGTGGCGCATCTTCGACTGGCGCTATGCGCTGACGACCATCGTGGCGGTCGCGCTCTATGTCGCTTTCACCCTGATCTTCACCAATTACCGCGTGCGCTACCGCCGGCTGATGAATGACTCGGATGCCGATGCGCAGACCAAGGCCGTCGACAGCCTGCTGAATTATGAGACGGTCAAATATTTCGGCAACGAGGCTTTGGAAATTCAGCGTTTCGACCGCGCGCTGGAGAAGTATGAGCGCGCGGCCACGCGGTCCCAGGTCATGCTCAATCTGCTCAATATCGGGCAATCCATCATCATCGCCCTGGCGCTGGGCGCGATCATGCTGCTGTCGGCGCGGGGCGTCGCTTCCGGCCATATGACGGTCGGGCGCTTCGTCCTCGCCAATACCTATTTGATGCAGCTTTATACGCCGCTGAACTTCCTGGGCTTCGTCTACCGGGAGGTGAAGCAGGGGCTGGTCGATACCGAGCATCTGTTCCGCCTCATGCGCGTCGGCGCTGAGATCGCGGACAAGCCTGGCGCGCATCCGCTGGTGCCGCAGGGCCGCACGGCGGCGCTGACCTTCGAGGACGTCCGCTTCGGCTACAATCCCGAGCGGGAAATCCTGAAGGGTGTCAGCTTTGCCATTCCGCCCGGCGGCAATCTGGCCGTGGTCGGGCCGACAGGCGCCGGCAAGTCCACGCTGACGCGGCTGCTGTTCCGCTTCTATGACGCGAATTCTGGCGCCATCCGCATCGACGGGCAGGATTTGCGGGATCTGACCCAGGAAAGCATCCGCGCCGCCATTGGCGTGGTGCCGCAGGACACCGTGCTGTTCAACGATACCATCCGCTACAACATCGCCTATGGCCGCCCAGGCGCGACTGTGGCGGAGGTGGAGGAGGCCGCGCGTCTTGCCCAGCTCGATGCCTTCATCAAGACCCTGCCGCAGGGTTATGAGACAAAGGTGGGTGAGCGCGGGCTGAAACTATCGGGTGGGGAGAAGCAGCGCGTCGCCATCGCCCGCACGCTGCTGAAAAACCCGGCCATTCTCATTTTGGATGAGGCGACCAGTGCGCTCGACACCAAGACCGAGCAGGAAATTCAGACGGCATTGCGCGCCATTGCGCAGGACCGGACGACGCTGACCATCGCGCACCGGCTGTCCACGGTCGTCGATGCCGATGAAATTCTGGTGCTGGAACACGGCCAGGTCGCGGAACGCGGCAGCCACTGGAATTTGCTCGCCCATGGCGGCATCTATGCCAAGATGTGGGCGGCGCAGGCCGAGCAGGAGGAAGGGGCCGCCGCCGAGCGCGCCGTTTCCGCCGAGATTGTGCCGCAGACGACAAAGGAAGTGATCGAATGAGCGACCGTAATGCCCCCGATTTCGAACGTCTGGCGGCGGCCGAGCCCAACCTGCGCCATGCCGGTGCGGTCGTGGATCAGGCCATCGAATATATGACGAAGGAGCATATCGACCCGATCTCCATCGCCTCCGCCCTGCTGGGCGGTGCACTGGGCATGCTGTCCGGCAGCCTGCCGCGCGCGGCCGTGCTGGCGGTGCTGGATCAGGCGCGAGCCAGCGTGGAATCGGGCGAAATGGCCGAGTTGTCGCATCCGCCCGCGCAGGGGCATGCCTGACCCCCTAACGGCGGGCGAGAAGAATCAGCTGCCACGGGTTGACGCTTGGCGCTGCGTTCGTCATAAGCCCGCCTCCGTCGGGATGCCGTGTGACAGTTTAAACGCGTGTGTTCCTGTTTGATGTGTCGAGGTTCCTATGTCCCGTCGCTGCGAGATCACCGGTAAGGGCGTTATGTCTGGCAACAATGTCAGCCACGCCAATAACAAGACCCGCCGTCGTTTCCTGCCCAATATGCAGGATGCGTCCGTGATGTCTGAAATCCTGGGTGCGCCGATCACCCTGCGCGTCACGCCGCGTGGCCTGCGCACGATCGAGCACAATGGCGGGATCGACAACTTCCTGCTCAGCACGCCGACAAGCCGCCTGACGACCGAAGCGAAGGTCATCAAGCGCCGCCTCGAGCGCGCCGCCGCCCGCAAGAGCGCCGCTGCTGCCGCCACTGTCTGATTTTCGGATGGACTGACGCCTCTGCGGTTAGCGGAGGCGTTTGCCTGGACGAACTGACATGATCAGCCGCCCGTCACACTCATGTGGCGGGTTAGCTGTTTCTGGGGCCTGTCTGCCGCGATCATGAAGTCATGCTTGTGCGGCTTGCGCGCAACGGCGTCCCTCACCAGCCTTTCCATTTCCATATCGCTGGCCCCCGCCCGCAGCGGCGTGCGCAGATCCGCGTGATCCTCCTGCCCCAGGCATAGGAACAGCGTGCCGGTGCAGGTCAGCCGCACGCGGTTGCAGCTGTCGCAGAAATGATCCGTCAGCGGCGTGATGAAGCCAATCCGCCCGCCCGTCTCGGCAATCCGCCAATAGCGCGCCGGCCCTGGCGCGACGCCGGTCGCCGCCGCCTCAGGCTTTAACTCGCGCGACAGCGTCCATCGGTTATCCAGTCTCGGTCGCAGGATCGACAGCGGCAGATACTGGTCCAGCCGATTTTCACCGGTCTCGCCCAGCGGCATTGTCTCGATCAGGCAGAGATCGAAACCCTGATCACCGCACCAGAGGATGAGATCGTCCATCTCATCCTCGTTCAGCCCGCGCAGGGCCACCGTATTGATCTTGATGCGCAAACCGGCGGCCTTTGCAGCTTGGATACCAGCCAGCGTCTGGTCCAGCTTGCCGCCGCGCGTGATGGCGTGGAAACGGTCGGGCCGGAGCGTATCGAGGCTGACATTGATGCGCTTCACGCCGGAGGCGGCCAGCGCCGCCGCATGCTGGGTAAGCCGGCTGCCGTTGGTGGTCAGCGTCAGCTCCTGGAGAGCGGCCGGCCCGATATCCTGACCGAGTGACGCGATCAGCTGCATCACGTCCCGGCGGACCAGCGGTTCGCCACCCGTGATGCGCAGCTTGGTGGTGCCGAGGCGCACGAAAAGCCGCGCCAGCCGTTCCAGCTCCGCGAAGGTCAGCAATTCCTCGCGCGGCAGGAAGGTCATCTGTTCCTGCATGCAATAGACGCAACGAAGGTCGCAGCGGTCGGTCACCGAAATGCGGAGATAGGAGATCGTGCGGCCGAAGGGATCAATCAAAGGCGGCTTCTGGCTTCCCATCAATCATCCACCAGTTCCAGGCTGACGACGCGGGCATTGATCAGCACTTTGCCGGCATCCTCGAAATTCACCGTAATGCGGTCATTCACCACGGACTGCACCTGGCCAGGCCCCCATTCCGGGCAGCCGGGATGGCGCACCCAGGCTCCCGGTTCGATAAACAGAAAGCGGCGGCTCGCCATAGCGATGGTGATCCTTCAAGGCTGCGTCACTATACGCATCGGGGCGGCAAAGGGTAACAGCCGACCCAATTGGCGCTAGGGATGCCATTCCTGCTTATCTAGGCATGGATTATGACGTTTTGAGTGGTTCATCCAAGTGTCACTAGGGTGTGCGGTCTCGACGGATTAGTCGATGCGCGTTCGGACAATCGATCGCGAGTCGCGCCATGAACGACATGTCTTACGATATCGCCGCCCGCCAGCAGCGTGAGCAGGCTCAGTCGAAGAAGGCTCCGCTTTATCGCGCGGTCTTCATCTCGGATGTGCATCTTGGCACCAAGGGCAGCCAGCCTGAAATGCTGAATGCCTTTCTGGCCGATGCCAGCTGCGAGCAGCTTTACCTCGTCGGCGACATTATCGACGGCTGGCGCCTACGCAAGTCCTGGTTCTGGGACAAGCATCACGACGCGATCCTGCGCACCATTCTGCGTCATGCCAAGCATGGTGCCGAAGTCATTTATATTCCCGGCAATCATGACGAGATGATGCGGGCCTGGCTGCCGCTGGGCCTGGAAATCGCCGGCATCAAGCTGATGGAAGAGGCCGTCCACACCACGGCCAAGGGCGAGAAGCTGCTCGTCATCCATGGCGATGCTTTTGACAGCGTCGTCCGCTACGCCAAGTTCCTGGCCCATCTGGGCGACCATGCCTATACCGTGGCGCTGACCGCCAATCGCTGGTTCAACTGGGGCCGCCGTCATTTCGGCTACCCTTATTGGTCGCTGTCGGCCTGGCTGAAGCGTCAGGTGAAGGAAGCCGTCAAATTCATCGACAGTTTCGAGGTCGCGCTGGCTCAGGAGGCCCGCAACCGCGAAATGGACGGGGTCATCTGCGGCCATATCCATCACGCGGAAATGCGCAATATCGGCGAAATCCGCTACTTCAACACCGGCGACTGGGTGGAAAGCTGCACCGCCCTGGTCGAGCATCATGACGGCCGCTTCGAGCTGATCGACTGGCCCAGCGTCCTGCGCGCCAGCCGCCACGCGGCAGCCCCTGCGCGCCTCGCGGCGCCGTCTGTCCCGGCCGTAGACGCTTTGGCCGAGAACGCGCCGATCCCGGCATGACAGACTGGCCCCAGCGCGTTGCCATCATCTCGGATGCCTGGCATCCGCAGGTCAATGGCGTGGTCCGCAGCCTGGGTCAGCTGGTCGGCGAGCTGCGCGCCCGCGGTATTGAGGTCGAGGTCTTCGGGCCGGACCGGTTCCGCACTTTGCCTTGCCCGTTTTACCCGGAAATCCGCCTGGCCCTGATGCCCGGCCAGCGGCTGCATAAGATGCTGCGGGATTTCAAGCCGGACGCTTTGCATATCGCGACTGAAGGGCCTCTGGGCCTGTCCGCGCGACGCTTCGCCCGTGCCGGCGGCTACGCCTTCACCACGTCCTTCCATACCCGCTTCCCGGAATACATCGCGGCGCGCCTGCCCTTTCCGCGTGCCTGGACCGAGTGGATCGCCTATCGCTGGATACGCTCCTTCCACGCGGCAGGTTCCGCCGTCATGGCGGCGACGCCCAGCCTGATCAAAGAGCTGTCAGGGCGCGGTTTCGCCAATGTCTGCCATTGGACGCGGGGCGTGGACACGGCACGCTTCACGCCGGATCTGCGGCAGGAAACAGAAGGCCTGGCGCGTCCGGTCTTTCTCTATGCCGGCCGCCTGGCGGTCGAGAAGAATATCGAGGCTTTCCTTGGTCTGGACCTGCCGGGTTCGAAGCTTGTGGTCGGCGACGGGCCGGATCGCGCCAGCCTTGAGAAGCGCTTTCCGGACGCCCGCTTCACCGGCATGCTGAAAGGGGCGGACCTGACACGCGCCTATGCCTCGGCCGACGTTTTCGTCTTTCCCAGCAAGACCGATACTTTCGGGCTGGTGATGCTGGAAGCGCTGGCCTGCGGCACGCCGGTCGCGGCCTATCCGGTCATGGGGCCGCGCGACATCATCACGGCGGCGGACCCTGGCATCGGCAGGCTGGACGAGGATCTGCGGGTCGCGGCGCTGGCGGCCCTGTCGGCCGACCGCTCGGCCTGCCGCCGCTTCGCCGAGCGCTTTTCCTGGTCGGCGGCCAGCACCATGTTCCTAAACAATCTGGTGCCGGTGGCGTCGCGCAAGTCTGCGGCCAAATCCAAGGGATTCAAGGCAGGCCGTTTGCCTCAGGGCGCGCGGGCCTAGTCCTTTCTCATGTCGTCCCCGGGCGACAGTTTATGGGGTGTGGATCTGCAAACTAAGTCAGATGCGCGAGCTCAAAATAGGCTTCCGTCCGCATTTCCATAAGACGTGACGCCGTGCGCTCGAAAGCCTTGGCACCATCACCGCTAGGATAGAGTTGATCGGGCATCGCTGCGGCGGAGGCGATGATCTTCACGCGATGATCATACAGATTATCGATCAGGTTGATGAAGCGACGCGCCTCGTTGTGATTGTCCGGCGTCAGCAGCGGAATGTCGTCCAGCACGACGGCCTGAAAATGGGTCGCAATGGCCAGATAATCCCCGGCGCCCAGATTGCGCGCGCACAGATCGGCGAAGTCGAACCGGGCAATGCCGGCGGCGGCCTGCGGCACGGCCAGGATGCGGCCCATGACATGCAGTTGCTCGGGCTTCACGGGCGCGCCCCGGCTGAGCTCGGCGAAAGCGGCATCCAGCTTGGCCTGCGCGGCGGGGCCGGGCGGTACGTGCCAGGTATCTTCGTCGTTGCTGGGGCGCAGCCGCCGATAGTCCTGCTTCGCTTCCAGCACCAGCACATCCAGGTGCTTCTTCAGCACGGCGATGAAGGGCAGGAAGGCATCGCGCCCAGGCTGGCCCCGGAACAGATCGTCCGGCACGGTATTGGAGGTCGCGACGACGATGACGCCACGCTCGAACAGCGCTTCGAACAGGCGGCCGAGCAGGATGGCGTCGGCGATGTCGTTGATCTGGAATTCGTCGAAGCACAGCAGGATCGCCTCATCGGCGATGCGGTCGGCGAGTGGCGGGATAGGATCGTCGCCACCCGGATTTTCCTGCTTCCAGGCGAAGACGCGCGCGTGCGTCTCCTGCATGAAGGCGTGGAAATGGATGCGCCGACGGCGCGGCACGTCCGAGGTCTCGAAAAACATGTCCATGAGCATGGACTTGCCGCGACCGACCTCCCCGACAAGATAGAGGCCGTTGATCTCCGACCCTGGCGCTTCATCCACCGGCTTGCGGCGCAGAAAGCGGCCGATCAGGGATTTGCGTGCCAGGCGTGCCGGCGGATCGTAGTGGCGCAGCTTGCTCCACAGGGCTTGCAGGCGTTCGACGGCGGCCGCTTGGGCGGGGTCCGCGACGATCCGTTTCTCAGCCACGGCCTGGCGATAGACGGCCATCGGCCCGACCCCTGTCGGGGCGCCGCTCAAAACCGGCTGTTCGGGTGCGGACACATCCATGCGGCGGAGGACATAATCCTGCTTTCGCGTGTGCACAATGGAGCTTTTCGGAGGACCGGTGCGTGACAGCGGTCCAAGGGCGGGCTATCCGGGCTTGAGCCGCGTTGCGGGTTGGTAAGCATTGGGACGAGAGAGCGCATGACGATCCGGATCGACCGGGTGGTGACCCGTGGCGGCGATGAGGGCATGACCTCGCTCGGCACCGGCGTGCGGGTGCGCAAGGATGCGCTTCGGGTGGAGGCTTTCGGCACGGTCGATGAAGCCAATGCCGCCATCGGCCTGATTCGCCTGCATACCGCTGACCGTCCGGCCGAGGACGCCATGCTGGGCCGAATCCAGAACGACCTTTTCGATCTCGGTGCCGATCTCTGCGCGCCCGAGACTGAGGCGCAGCCTCAGCGCAGCCGCCTCAGAATTGACGACAGTGCCATTTTCCGGCTGGAAGCGGAGGTCGAGGCGATGAATGCCGATCTGCCGCCGCTGACGAGCTTCGTGCTGCCGGGCGGCATGCCGGCTGCGGCCTACGCCCATCTCGCCCGCACCATCACGCGCCGCGCGGAACGTCTGGTGGTCGCGCTCGCGGCGCAAGAACCGGTCAACCCAGCAGCACTTCGTTACCTCAACCGCCTGTCAGATCATCTTTTCGTCCTCAGCCGGGCGCTGAATGCCGGTTCGGGTCGCGAAGTGGCCTGGGTTCCCGGCGGTCACCGGTAGCGGCCTCCGCTTCAAGACGCTAAGGGTCTTCGCGCAAGCTATGGAATGGTATAAGTCGCCGACTATGTCACAGCACCGCCGGATACTTCCGATCGTCCTGATCCTCGCCCCGGCTTTGTCCGGCTGCGGGATGTTCAATTCTGGCCCGACCGCGGCCCAGATTTCGACCCGTAACGCGCATCTGCCGCCCGAGGTCGTCTACAACAATGGCATCAACGCCATTCAGAAGCAGGACTATCAGGCGGCCGTTAACGACTTTAACGACATCGAGCAGAATACGCCCTATTCGCCCTGGGCGACCAATGCCCAGCTGATGCACGGCTATACCGAATATCTGCGCAGCCACTACACCGACGCCATCAGCGCGCTGAACCGCTATATCGACCTGCATCCGGCGGATCGTGACATCGCCTATGCCTATTACCTGCGCGCGCTCTGCTATTACGAGCAGATCTCGGACGTGCAGCGTGACCAGTCCACGACCAATGATGCCATCACGGCGCTACAGGAAGTCGTCAACCGCTTCCCGAACAGCTCGTACGCCCGCGATGCCCAGCTCAAGATCGACCTGGGCGAGGATCAGCTGGCCGGGCATGAAATGGTCGTCGGCAAGTTCTACGAAAAGCAGCATCTCTATGCTGCCGCCGTCGGCCGCTACCAGGTCGTGATCAACAACTACCAGACGACGAACCACGTCGCCGAAGCGCTGGAACGCCTGACCGAAGTTTATCTCAAGCTCGGCATGACGGATGAGGCGCGGCGCACCGCGGCTGTGCTGGCCTATAACTATCCGGGCAGCCCTTGGTACAAATCCGCCTATTCGGCGCTGGCTTCGCAGGGTGTCATCGTCCGCAAGACCGGCGCCGAAAACGCAGCCGACTCGGATTCAGAGACCACGAACGCGACCGGCAGCGTGAGCGCGACGCCGACCACCACGCCGCCGCCCAAATCCTCGGGCGGCTTCTTCGGCTGGCTGTTCTAGTTCCCGATCCCGTGGCTGGACAGGCGCCATGCTGAGCGCGCTTTCCATCCGGGATGTGGTGCTGATCGACCGTCTCGATCTCAATTTCGGTCAGGGCCTGACGGTCCTGACCGGCGAGACCGGTGCCGGCAAATCCATCCTGCTCGATAGTCTGGGCCTGGCCCTCGGTGCGCGGGCCGACAGCGGTCTCGTGCGCGCCGGCCAGGACCAGGCCAGCGTCACGGCCTTCTTCACGCCTGAACTGACCCATCCGGCCTTCGGCCTGCTGATGGAACAGGGGCTGGGGGCAGAGGAAGACATCGTCATCCGCCGCATCGTCAATCGGGACGGCCGGTCGCGTGCCTTCGTCAATGATCAGCCGGTCAGCGCCGGTCTGCTGCGGCGGCTGGCGGCTTTGCTGGTCGAGGTGCAGGGCCAGCACGACCAGATCGGGCTGGCGGATCCTGCCGCCCATGGGCCTTTGCTGGATACCTTCGGCGTCGATCTTGTGGTGACGGACGGCGTCGTCTCCGTCTGGCGGCGCTGGCGGGACAGGCTTGCCGCGCTCGATCGGGCGCGCAAGGCGATGGCCGAAGCGCAGCGGGATGAGGAATGGCTGCGCCATGCCGTGAACGAATTGACCGACCTCGCGGCAGAGCCGGGCGAGGAAGAGGCGCTGGCCCAGGCCCGCCACGCCATGCAGCAGGCCGCCCGCCGGGCTGAGGCGATTGCGGCGGCTCTGTCCGAAATCGCCCCGCGCGAGCGCCGCAATCCGGGGCCGGGGGCCGCTTTGCGGGCCGCCGCCCGCAGCCTGCAACGCCTGCTGCCGAGCAGTCTGTCGGCCGAGGCCGAGCAGGACAATCCGCTGTCGCCCGCGCTGGCCGCCATCGACCGGGCCGAGGAAGCGATTGCTGAGGCCGAGACCCTGCTGTCCCGCCTGTCGCAGGAGGTCGAAGCCGATCCGCGTGAGCTGGAGCGGGCCGAGGAGCGGCTGTTCGGGCTGCGCGCCGCCGCCCGCAAGCATAGCGTGACGGTGGCGGAACTGTCCCTGTTGCGCGACCGGCTGGCGGAACGGCTGGCGGCGCTCGATACCGGCTCCGCCCATCTGACGGAGCTGGAGACGGCGGCAGCCGCTGACCGTCTGGCCTTCATCGCGGCGGCCAAGCATCTGTCCGTGGCGCGCCAGAAGGCCGCGAAAGAGTTGCAGGCTGCCATCATGGCGGAACTGCCGCCGCTGCGCCTGGATAAGACGCGCTTTGTCGCGGAGATCACGGACCTGCCGGAATCCGCCTGGTCCGCGCGCGGCGTGGAACAGGTGCAGTTTTTGATCGCGACCAATCCCGGCCAGACGCCGGGGGCGATCGACAAGATCGCCTCGGGCGGCGAGCTGTCCCGCCTTATGCTGGCGCTGAAACTGGTGCTGAGCCGTGGCTCCCCAGTCGGCACGCTGATTTTCGACGAGGTCGATTCCGGCATCGGCGGCGCGACGGCCGCCGCCGTGGGAGAGCGCCTTGCGCGCCTGTCCCATGATATCCAGTTGCTGACGGTGACCCACAGCCCGCAGGTGGCGGCACGCGGCCAGGCGCATCTGCGCGTCGCCAAGGCCGTCGATGGCGGGCGCAGCGCCACCCGCGTGGAACCTTTGACCGGCGCGGCGCGGCGCGAGGAAGTGGCCCGCATGCTGGCGGGCGAGGAAGTGACGGAGGCCGCGCGGGCGGCGGCCGACAGCCTATTGGGGAATGCGGCATGAGCCGGAAACCGAAAGCCAAGGGTACAGTGGCGCTACGGGCGGAGCTGATGGGCCTCGCGATGAAGATCGCGGCGGCCGATGTCGCCTATCACCAGAAGGACGCGCCTGACGTCACGGATGCCGAATATGACGGCTGGCGTCGCCGCTATAATGAGATTCTGGCGGAACATCCGGACCTCGCCGAGGCCGGATCGCCGGCCGAGAAGGTTGGTGCGGCACCGGCCGCAGGCTTTCGCAAATGGTCGCATCGCGTGCCGATGCTCTCCCTCGACAATGCTTTCGGCGCCGAGGATTTCATTGAGTTCGAAGCGCGTATCCGCCGCTTCCTGGGACTGAAGGACGATTCCGCCCTGCAATTCGTGGCCGAGCCGAAGCTCGACGGCCTCTCCCTCTCCATCACCTACGAAAACGGCGAATTGATCGCTGCCGCGACGCGCGGTGACGGGTTCGAGGGTGAGCTGGTGACGGAGAATATCCGCACGCTCAAAACCGTTCCGCAAAAGCTGACGGGCGCGGCGCCGGCGCGGATGGAAATTCGGGGCGAAGTCCTGATGACCAAGGCCGATTTCCTGGCGCTGAATGCGGCGCAGGAAGAGGCTGGGGATAAGATTTTCGCCAATCCGCGCAATGCCGCCGCCGGCAGCTTGCGACAGCTGGACGCGAAGATCACCGCCTCCCGTCCGCTCTCCTTTTTCGCCTATGCGGTGGGCGAGGCGAGCGAGGAGATTGCCGACAGCCACTGGCATTTCCTGCAAAGGCTCGACGATTGGGGTTTTCAGGTGAACCCGCTGCGGAAACAGGTGGCGGGCGGTCAGGAGGCGGAAGCCTTCCAGACCGATATCGGCCTGGGCCGGGCGGAACTGCCCTATGATATCGACGGTGTCGTCTACAAGCTGGATGACGTGGCGCTTCAGCGCCGCCTGGGCTTCGTCGGCCGCGCGCCGCGCTGGGCCATCGCCTGGAAATTCCCGGCTGAACAGGCTGTGACGATCCTGCGCGGCATCGGCATTCAGGTGGGCCGCACCGGCGCGCTGACCCCTGTCGCGGAACTGGACCCCGTCAATGTCGGCGGCGTGCTCGTCAGCCGCGCCACGCTGCATAATGAGGACGAGATTGCGCGGAAGGATGTTCGCGTCGGCGATACGGTGACGCTGCAACGCGCGGGCGACGTGATTCCGCAGATTCTGGGCAGCATCCCCGAGAAGCGGCCTGCGGATGCGATGGCCTGGGTGCCGCCCGAAACCTGCCCGGTCTGCGGGTCTCTGGCCTTGCGTCCTCCGGGCGAGGTCGTGCGCCGCTGCACGGGCGGCCTGGTCTGCGCCGCCCAGCAGGTGGAGCGGCTGATCCATTTCGTCTCGCGCGGGGCCTTCGATATCGAAGGCCTGGGTGACAAGACGGTGTCCGAGTTCTTTACCGATGGGCTTTTGAAAACCCCGGTCGATATCTTCCGCTTGTCGGAGCATGAGGCTGATATCGCCAAGCGCGAAGGCTGGGGCGAGCTCTCCGCCGGCAATCTGATGCGCGCCATCGAAGCCCGCCGCACGATTCCGCTGGCGCGTTTCATCTATGGCCTTGGCATCCGCCGCATCGGTGAGACGAATGCGAAGCTGCTGGCTCGCCACTACGCAAGCTTTACCCATTGGCGGGACGAGATGCTGGCGGCGCGCGTCGTCGGATCGGATTCGCGGCTGGCGCTGGGCAGCATTCTCGGCATCGGTCCGATTGTGGCCGAGGAACTGGTGGAATTCTTCGCCGAGGACCGCAATGTCGCGGTGCTGGATGAATTGGCGGCGGCGCTCACGATCGAGGATGCGCCGCAGGCTGGGGCCGATACGCCGCTCGCGGGCAAGACCATCGTCTTTACAGGCGGCATGGACAGCATGACCCGGCCCGAGGCCAAGGCGCGGGCGGAAGCGCTGGGCGCGCGGGTGACGGATAGCGTATCCAAGAACACCGATTTCGTGGTGGCAGGGGCCGATGCGGGCTCCAAGGCCAAGAAAGCTGCGGCCCTCGGTCTGACAGTGCTGGACGAAGCCGGTTGGCGCGATCTGGCGGGCCTGCCGCCCATCTAAACGGTCATGCGCGGACTTGTTCCGCGCAACTACCCCTCGTGGCGCCGCGACGGGTAGACCCGCGCAACGAGTGCGCGGGCGACTTTAAGAATCAGGCGCCTGGGCTGGACCAGGCCGTCATCAGGCCGAGTTTCAGCGTGACGCGCAGGCGGCCTTCGTCATTGGTCGGCATCCGCATCAGCGCTGACGGGAAGAGGGCCGCCGGGGCCGCCGTGTGGCTGCGCTGGCGGATAGCATTGCGCTCGCCCGCCGCCTGCAAGTCCCGCAGCAGCGCCAGCGGATTGCCATAGAGCAGCTCGATCTCCTCCTGATCCGCGACCGGAGAGGTGAAGCCGGCGCGTTGCAGCAGCCCGGCGAGGTCACGGAGCTCGGGGAAGGGGGAGATGCGCGGGCTGACGCCACCACGCAGGTCCGACTCGGCTTCCGTCAGCGCGCGCCGCAACTCGTCCAGGGTGCCCAGCAGTGGCAGGCTGGCCAGCAACAGGCCATCGGGCTTCATCGCGCGGCGGATCTGGATCAGCGCGCCGGGCAGGTCATTCACCCAATGCAGCGACAGATTGGCGACGACGAGATCGAAACTGCCGGGGGCGAAGGGAAGCAACTCCTCATCCGCCGCCAGATAGGGCGCGCCGCTGAGCGCTGCCATTTCGATCGAGAGGTCCATGGCAAGGGTCGGAATGCCCATGGCGCGCAGGCGCGGGGCAATAATGCCGCGCCCGCCGATATCGAGGGCTGCCGAGAAATGCCGTGTTGTCTCCGTCGCGCGATCCAGCAGCCGGTCGGCGACATCTTCCAGCACGGGCGCGACTTCGGCCACCGTCCGCGCCGCGCGGGTGCGGTGGCGGCGGACGGCCGCGCGGTCGAAGATATCGGAACTGTCGGTCAGATTGCGGCTTCCGCGAAGATAGGCCGCACGTCGCCCGCCCAGGCGCCGTTATAGCGCGCCAGCCAATATTCGGCCTGGGTGGGGGCGCCGGCGGCGATCTCGCGCAGCGGTTCCAGATAGATGCCTTCGCCTTGGCCGCGCGCAGCCAGACCGTCTTCGACGATGGTGAGCAAAGGCGTCAGCAGGTCGCGAAGCTTGCCTTTCCGCCAGGGCGCATCCAGTCCCTGGGTCGGCACGGCCGCGCGCGTGACCATGAGATCGGCGGCCGAAAGTCCGCGCACGAGTTCCTCGGCGGCCGTCAGCGCCGCGTCGTCATACAGCAGTCCGACCCAGAAGGCCGAGAAGGCGGTCATCATCGCTGGCGAGCCTGCATCCGCGCCGCGCATTTCCAGGAAACGCTTGAGACGCACATCGGTGAAGAGCGTCGTCAGGTGATCGGCGAAGTCGCCCATGGTCGGCCGCTGGCCTTCCAGCCCGGCCAGCTTCCCCGCCATGAAATCCCGAAAGGATCGGCCTGCCGTGTCGATGAAGTGGCCGTCGCGATAGACGAAATACATCGGCACATCGAGCGCGAAATCCGCGAACCGTTCGAAGCCGAACCCATCCTCGAAGACCACGGCCGGAATGCCCGAACGGGCATTGTCGGTATCGGTCCAGACCAGAGCGCGGTTGGACAGCGCGCCATTGGGCTTGCCCTCATAGAAGGGCGAATTGGCGAAAAGCGCGGTGGCGAAGGATTGCAGTGCCAGGCTGACGCGCAGCTTGCGCACCATGTCGGCCTCGCTCGCGAAATCCAGATTGACCTGCACGGTGCAGGTGCGGGTCATCATATCCAGCCCGCGCGTGCCGACTTTCGGCATATAGGCCCGCATGATGCCGTAGCGGCCCTTAGGCATCCAGGGCATCTCGTCGCGCGTCGCGAGAGGATGGAAGCCGAGCGGCGCGAAGCCGAGTCCGAGCGGCTCGGCCACTTTCCGCACTTCCGCCAGATGCTCGTCCAGTTCGGCCTTGGTTTCGTGAAGAGTCTGGCAAAGGCCGCCCGACAGTTCGAACTGTCCGGCGGGTTCCAGAGAAACGGAGGCGCCGCCGCGCGTCAGGCCGATGGGCTGGCCCTTGTCCAGGATCGGCGTCCAGCCGTCGGCGCCGATGCCTTCCAGCATGGCGCGGATGCCGCCGGGCTCATAGGGCGGCGGGGCCAGGGTGTCGTGGCGGAAACCGAATTTCTCGTGCTCCGTGCCGATGCGGAATCGCGCGGCCGGCTTGCAGCCGGCTTCGAAATAGCCGGCCAGCTGGCTGAGGCCGTCGATAGGGGTGAGGTCGCCCTCGCCGGGGTTAGACATCGGCTGTTCCGCTCAAGCGTCGTTAATCAAGAATGGCTATGGGCGCTGCAGCAAGGCGAGACCCACGATAGCGGCGGTCTCTGCCCGCAGAATGCGAGGGCCGAGCGACGCAGGCACAAAAAACGGAAGCCGGCGCAATGCGTCAAGCTCCCGGGGATCGAAGCCACCTTCCGGCCCGATGAGGAGACCGGCCGCCGATGATATCGGCGGCGGAGGCGGCGCTGCATCGTCCCGTTCCACGGCGGCGATCAGCGCCCGCTCATTGGGCCATTGTCGTAGCAAACCGTCAAGCGGCTGGGGCGCATGGACCACCGGCACGGTCAGACGCTCGCATTGCTCGGCTGCTTCCGTTGCGATGACGCGAAGGCGTTCCGGATTCGGCCGGGCCGGCTGGCTGCGCTGGGTGATGACCGGGAGGATGGCGGCAGCACCGAGTTCGGTCGCCTTTTCCACCGCCCATTCCAGCGCCTCGCGCTTGATGATGGAAATCAGCAGCCAGAGGTCGAGTTCCGGCACCTGCGGGCGAATCAGCGTTTCCGCTTCCAGTCGCGCGCCACGCTTGGTGGTTTCACGGATGACCGCCCGCCATTCGCCGTCGCGGCCGTTGAACAGCCGCAGGCTGTCGCCCGCCGAGCGACGCATGACAGTGCCGAGGTAGCGCGATTGGCCTTCGTCCAATAGGACAGGCTTGCCGGGCGCGAGATCGGCCTGGACGTAAAGGCGAATGGACCCGGTATCGGGTGGGGCGGATAGATCTGTCATGACGGCGCATACAGATATCGAACGTGGCGGCTGGGTCGGCAAGCTCCCAACCAGCCTCGTCCCCTATGTCATCCTGGCAAGGCTGGATCGTCCCATCGGCGCCTGGCTGCTGTTTCTGCCCGGCCTGTGGAGCATTCTGCTGCCGCGTGCGGCGTGTTGGTCCAGCCTGCGCCTGATCATCCTCTTCGCCATCGGCTCAGTCGTCATGCGCAGCGCGGGCTGCGTCGTGAACGATATGTGGGATCGCAAGATCGATCGCCTGGTGGAACGCACGGCCGGGCGGCCGTTGGCTTCGGGCGCTTTGTCCATGCGGCAGGCTTTGGGGTTCCTGGTGCTGCTGCTGGCCATCGGCCTCGCCATCCTGCTCAGCCTTAATCACGCAGCCCAGATTCTGGGCGTCTCTTCGCTTATCCTGGTCGCGCTCTACCCGGCGGCCAAACGCGTGACCTGGTGGCCGCAGGCGATGCTGGGCATTACTTTCGGCTTCGGCGCGCCGCTGGGCTATGTCGCCGCGACCGGGCATTTCAGCTGGGCCGCTCTGGCGCTCTATGCCGCCGTCTTCTTCTGGATTCTGGGCTATGACACGATTTACGCCCATCAGGACCGGGAGGATGACGCGCTTGTCGGCGTCCGTTCCACGGCCCGGCTCTTCGCCGAAACCTCCGTGCCCTTCCTCGCCGTCTGCTACGGGCTTGTTGTGGTGCTGCTGCTTGTCGCCGGCAGTCTTGCGCATCTGTCGCTGTGGTTTCTGCCCGTGCTGATTCTGCCGGCCTGGATGCTGGCACGGCAGGTGACCGGGCTGGACGTCAATAATGCGCCGCTGTGCCTGGCTTTATTCAAAAGCAATAAGTGGGTCGGCCTTGCCGTGGCTCTCTCGTTCCTGGCTGGCCGCATCTGATGCCGATTGCCGACTCCGAAGCCTTTCTCCGCGCGCATACGGCCTTGTCGGCGGCGGCCATCGTGCCCGAAATTTCCCTCTATCTTGCGACCGAGATCACCCCGATCTGGCAGGCGACCGAGGCCTGGCTGGCGGAAACCGGGATCGAACCGCCCTTCTGGGCTTTCGCCTGGCCGGGCAGTCAGGCGCTGGCGCGGATCATTCTCGACAGGCCCGATCTCGTCGCAGGCAAGCGCGTGCTGGATTTCGCGGCCGGCTGCGGCCTGGCGGCCATCGCCTGCGCCAAGGCGGGTGCCGCATCCGTGGAAGCCGCCGAGATCGATCCGCTGGCCATTGCCTCTACTCTGCTGAACGCGGCGGAGAACGGGGTTTCCGTCATCGCCGAGACGCGGGACGTGGTGGGGGACGCCTGCCGCTGGGATCTGATTTTATGCGGCGACGTCTGTTACGAGGCACCGATGACCGGGCATATTCTGCCCTGGCTGCGCGCCATGGTGACGGCGGGGGCGGAGGTCTGGGTCGCCGACCCCGGCCGCGCCTATCTGCCGCGCCAGGGCATGGAGGTCATCGAGCGGATGATGGTGCCCACGACTTTGGAGCTTGAGGATACGAAGGAACGCCCGGTGACGGTGTTCCGGCTGGAAGCCGCCTGACTCTCAATTGTCGTGCCCGGCTTTATGCCGGGCATCTACCCGTTTCGGCGCCCAGACGGTGTTTGGGCGCCGAAACGGGTAGACCCGCGTGACAAGCACGCGGGCGACACATTTGAAGCCTTAACGGCTCATCAGCACCGGCAGGTCCGAATTTTCGAGGATATGGCGGGTGACGCCGCCCAGAATGAGCTGGCGCAGGCGCGAATGCGAATAGGCGCCCATCGTCAGCAGATCGGCGCCGAATTCGCGCGTGGCGGCAATCAGCCCGGCACCCACATTCTTGTCGATCGCGCGGAAGGTCGCAACCTCAACCCGGATGTCATGCAGCGCCAGATAGGCCGCCAGGTCGGCCGCGCCCGGGCCACGGCGCTGATAATCCTCTGACGTCAGGATGCGCACCGTCTCGGCTTTCTTCATCCAGGGAATGCCGGCCTGGACGGCGGAAGAGGATTCGGCGGTGCCGTTCCAGCCGACGCAGATGCGGCGGCCGATGCTCGCCGGCGGCGTCGCCGGCGCCAGCAGCACCGGGCGGCCGGAATCGAACAGCACGGCATGCAGCGCGTCGGAGGAGGAAACATCCTGCCCGGCTTCCGGATGCGGGATCACGGTGAGGTCGGCCAGACGCGCCTGCTGGGCGATGATTTCTTCCTCGCGCCCGGCGACGGAAACGAAATTGGCGGTGGCGACACCGCTGCGCGGCTCGCCAATGGTGACGCCATGCGTATTGACCGCCTGCTCGAAGAGCACGCGCACGTCATGGGCGCGGACCGCGCTTTCCTTCTCGGTCGCCACCATCATGTCTTCGATCATGGCGCCGGACAGGCCTTCACCGGCCAGGGGCGCCACGTCGCGCGCGTCGACGCGGACATGCAGAACCGTGAGGTGCGACTGCCACAGGCGCGCCGTGTCCAGCGCCGTATCGAGGGCAGCCTTCCCCGCCGCGGTTTCGTTCAGAAGCAGGATAACCTTGCGCAGCGGCATGTGGATCAGTCCGTTCCGTCTCGGGGTCTCTGTTGTCGTAAGGCTAGTGCCGTAACGTCAGGGTCAGGGAAAGAGGCGGCTCGTTTCCCAGGCGCCGGTTTCGCTGGCGCGGCTGAGGATCAGCCGGTCATGCAGACGGTAAGGCATTTCGCGCCAGAATTCGAATCGCAGTGGCACGACCCGAAAACCGGACCAATGGGGCGGGCGCGAGACATTGTTGTCGGGGAAGCGCGCCTCGGCCTCCGCCAGCCTCGCTTCCAGAACGGAACGCTCCGCCAGCGGCCGGGACTGGTCGGACGCCCAGGCGCCAAGCTTGGAGATGCGCGGGCGGGAGGCGAAATAGCCGTCCGCCTCGACCGGATCCACCTTTTCGACCCGGCCGAGCACGCGCACCTGGCGCTGTAGCGTCTTCCAGTGAAAATTCAGGCAGGCACGCGGATTCTCGGCCAGCTCCTGGCCCTTCCGGCTTTCGTAATTGGTGTAGAAGACAAGTCCCTGCTCGTCGTGGCTTTTGAGCAACACAATGCGCGCATCGGGCTGCCCATCGGCACCGCACGTCGCCAGCGTCATGGCATTGGCGTCGGCGATTTCCGTGCGCTTGGCCTCAGCCAGCCAATCGGTCAGAAGGCGGAAGGGATCGGTATCCGATACTGTCGTGGAAGACATGATACGGCGCTGTCCTTATTTCTGGCCGGGCGAAATATGCGCCATTCTGGCCTGCCCGGCGGGCTCGGCCAAGCGAGGCGCGGCGATGGCTCCACAGCGTGCAGAGCAGCGTCCCCTTGTCCCGTCCCCCCAGCCTGTGTCACGAGGCGGTTTTCCACCCCGGTCATTGCTTTCACGCTTTGGCCGGGGCCTTATCGGTTTGTCCGTCGCTGTCCTATCTGAATGAGGTCGCCCATGTCTCAAGAAGCTTCGGCCCCCCAACCGCCCAAAGGCACGCTTATGGCCGGCAAGCGCGGTGTGGTCATGGGCGTTGCCAATGATCGCTCGATCGCCTGGGGCATCGCTGCCGCCTGCGCCGCCCAGGGGGCGGAGATTGCTTTCACCTACCAGGGCGAGGCGCTGGAGAAGCGTGTGCGCCCGCTGGCCGAAAGCATCGGCGCCGATATCGTGCTGCCCTGCGACGTGTCCGACGAAGCCAGCATCGACGCGGCCTTCGCCGAGGTCGAGAAGCGCTGGGGCAAGATCGACTTCCTGGTCCATGCCATCGGCTGGGCGGACAAGGCTTATCTGCGCGGGCGCTATCTGGACACGCCGCGGGCCGCCTTCCTGCAGGCGATGGATATTTCCTGTTACAGCTTCGTTGCCGTGTCGCAGCGTGCCGCTGCCATGATGAACGATGGCGGTTCGCTACTGACGCTGACCTATCTGGGTGCCGAGCGCGTTATGCCTCACTATAACGTGATGGGTGTGGCCAAGGCCGCGCTGGAGGCCTCGGTGCGCTATCTGGCCGCCGATCTCGGCGACCGGAATATTCGCGTCAATGCCATCAGTGCCGGCCCGATCAAGACGCTGGCCGCCAGCGGTATCGGTGATTTCCGCTATATCCTGAAATGGAACGAGCTGAACGCGCCCCTGATGCGCAATGTCACGACCGAGGATGTCGGCGGTTCCGGCCTTTATCTTCTGTCCGACCTCAGCACCGGCGTGACAGGCGAAGTGCATCACGTCGATTGCGGCTATCACGTCGTCGGCATGAAAAACCCGGCGGCGCCCGATATCGCCGCCGTCACGGGCTAAAACACGAAGGCCGGGCGGAATTTCGCGTGTCTCATAACAGTTTCGGCCATCTCTTCCGCGTCACGACCTGGGGCGAAAGCCATGGTCCCGCCATTGGTTGCGTCATTGACGGCTGCCCGCCCGGCATTGCGCTGACGGAAGCGGATATTCAGCCCTATCTGGACAAGCGCCGTCCCGGCCAATCCAGCTTCACGACCCAGCGGCAGGAACCGGATCAGGTGCGCATCCTGTCCGGCGTCTTCGAGGGCGTGACCACCGGCACGCCGATCGGCCTGATGATCGACAATGTCGATCAGCGCTCGAAGGATTACGGCAATATCGCGCGCAGCTTCCGGCCTGGTCATGCCGATCTCACCTATCATCTGAAATACGGCATCCGGGATTATCGTGGCGGCGGCCGGTCATCGGCGCGGGAGACCGCGATGCGCGTTGCGGCCGGCGCTGTGGCGCGGAAGGTGCTGGGCGAGGGCGTCGTCATTCGCGGCGCCATGGTGCAGATGGGCGCGCATCGGATCGAGCCCGCACGCTGGGACTGGGATGCGGTGGAGCGGAATGCCTTCTTCTGCCCGGACGCCGAGACCGCCATCGCCTGGGAACAGGAATTATTGCAAATTCGCAAAGATGGGTCATCCATCGGCGCAGTGTGCGAAATCGTGGCCGACAACGTGCCGGCCGGTCTCGGCGCGCCGATCTATGGCAAGCTCGACTCCGATCTCGCCAGCGCCATGATGAGCATCAATGCCGTGAAAGGCGTCGAGATCGGTGACGGTTTCGCGGCGGCGTCGTTGCGCGGGGAAGACAATGCCGATGAGATGCGCATGGGCGCTGATGGGAACATCGCCTTTCTGTCGAACCATGCCGGCGGCATCCTGGGCGGCATCTCGTCCGGCCAGCCCGTTGTGGTTCGTTTCGCGGTAAAGCCGACAAGCTCGCTTCTCATTCCGCGCCGATCCGTCGATGAGGCCGGCGAGGAAACGGAGGTCTCGACAAAAGGGCGGCACGATCCCTGCGTCGGCATACGCGCCGTGCCGGTGGGCGAGGCGATGATGGCCTGCGTGCTGGCCGATCATCTGCTGCGCGACCGTGCGCAGAACGGCCCCCGCCTCGGTTAAGGTTTCGCTCTCACAACTCTGTGTTGCGGGGATTGATTGAGGCTTGAGGCCGCATCGCGTATCGCTGCCACATGACCCAAGCACTTTCGCCCGAGACTCTCCAGCAGACGGCTCAAGATTTTCCGGTTTCCGCTTTGCCTGTGGTTGATCAGTTCGTTCTGCTGGCCGGCGGCGATCTATGGACCGCGCGCATCGCGGATCTGTCGGCGCGCGCCTCTGCGGCCAACCGTGTCGGCGGTCTGCTGAAGCAGCGCCACGCTCTGGAATTCGCGATAGAGCGGATGCGCGGCCGTGACGGTGCGGGCGGCGCGCCGGCGCCTTCGGTTGCCGAGCAGCGGTTGCATGCCATTCTGGCGGAACTGGTTCTGGCGGCGGGCAGCTTCAGCGCTGCCGGTCGGGCAAGACTGCAATCGCGCCTGCAGGATGCGTTGCAGGAAGAGGGCCGGCTGGTCGATCTTCTGCATCTTTTCCGCACCGCCGCTTTGCAGCAGGCGCGCGGATTCACCGTGATCTATGCTGGGCTGGAACAGGAAGCGCGTTACGATCTGCTGCTCAGCCGCGACGGTGCCGAAGTCGAATGCATTTGCGAAACGATGTCGGCTGAGGCTGGGCGCGACGTGCATCGCTTCGCCTGGGCGGAACTCTGCGACCGCGTCGAAGGCCAGATGAAGCCCTGGCTGAATGCGCGTCCGGGCCGCTATCTGCTGAAGATGACGCTGGCCGCCGGCCTGCGCGACAAGGAAGCGGCGATGCAGACCCAGCTGCATGACCGTGTCGTCGCCATGCTGCAATCCGGCGCGCGGCTGGATCAGGATCAGGATGCCGTGCTGCGCATCGAGCCTCTGGTTCTGTCCGGCAATAATGCCTCGGTCGAAAATCTGATGGGACGCCTGCGGCGGGAATTTGGGCCGGAAGCCCATTTTTCGGTTTCGGCCTGCGCTGAGGGCATCTGGGCCATGGCGGCCCGCGCCGGCCGCCGCAACGATGTGGCGGCGCTGCTGCGGAGCGAACTCAGCCGCTGGGCGCTGGCCCGCGTTTCCGCCGAGCGTCCGGCCATTCTTTCGATCTTCGTCGAGGATATCGACCGGCCGGAATGGCGCGGCCTGATGGACAGTCTGGAGCTGGAAGGCGCGGCCCGTCATTTCATGACAGCCGACGAGGCCGGCAATGTGGTCGCCGTCACCTGCTACAGCCGCATGGAAATGTTCGGCCTGTCCGGGCCGGACGCGGCGGCCGAGGGGGAGCTGCGCTTCCGCAACCCGGCCCATCCGGCGGCCAAGATTTCTGCCCTCGCGCCCGCGATCCTGTCCTCGCTCTGATCGGCCGCTGTCCGGTCAATCTTCGGGCTGAAAGGTCGCTCCGATCAGGTATTCGTGGTTGCCTTCCGGCCCGGTGATGGGGCTCTCGACGATGCCCTGTACCGTCCAGCCCGGCAGCCCTTTCCACCAGGTCTCTATCTCGGCGCAGTAATGCGCGCGGATGGCCGGGTCGGTGATGACGCCCTTCGGGCCGATTTCGGCCCGCGTCGCCTCGAATTGCGGCTTGATCAAAGCGATGGCCCAGGCGCCCGGCACGCAAAGGGCGAGCGGGGCAGGCAGGACGGACCGCAGGCCGATGAAGCTTGCGTCGCAGACCAGGGCCTCGATCGGCCCAGGCACCTGATCGGCCGTGAGAAGCCGCGCGTTGGTTTTCTCCATCACCACGACACGGCTGTCGCTGCGCAGCTTCCAGGCCAGCTGGCCATGACCGACATCGACGGCATAGACGCGCGCCGCGCCGTGGGTCAGCAGAACATCCGTGAAGCCGCCGGTGGAGGCGCCGACATCGATGGCCGTGCGTCCATCGGCGGAAAAGCCGAAATGCGCCAGGCCATGAGACAGTTTTAGGCCGCCTCGGGACACCCAGGGATGGTCCTGACCCTTGAGGCTGATGGCGCCGTTTTCGGGGATAAGGTCGCCGGCCTTGTCGATGCGGCGGGTGTCCAGATAGGCCTGCCCCGCCATGATCACCGCCTGGGCGCGAGACAGGCTGTCCACGAGGCCGCGATCGACAAGCAGCCGGTCCGCCCGCAGGCGCCGGATTTTGGCAGGCACGGTCATGCGGGCTGTGTCAGTCGTTGGCGGGATAGGAGGCCAGAAGGCGCTTCTGGGTTCGCCACATGCGCAGCAGGGTGAAGAACCCTGTGGGCTTGTGCCCAGCAGCACGATTGGCGGCGGCAATTTCGAAGGCCGAGCGGTAGTGGAAGAACTGCGCCGCATAGGCTTCGCGCAGCGTCGTCTGGGGATCCCAGATATGGGTCGCCTCCGACCCGACGCCGTTAATTTCGATAATGCGGAAGCCTTCGCCGGCGCTGAGATTGGCAGCGTGGTCATAGCGGATATCAAAACGGCCGAAATGGAAATTGGGGATGGAGCGGGCGATGGCGTCGATCCGCTCGGTCAGCTCGCGGGAGATCAGCTTGACGCCGTTCTTGAAGGTCGAGCCTTTGCAGTGGTTGCCGACGAAGACCAGCTTCACGCGCTCGCCGGCTTCCGGCACTTCATGCAGGCGGGAAGCAAGGCGCGGCAGATAGAGATGCGGCACCTGGGCGCAGCGCGGGTCCGCCATCACGAGGTCCCGCAGATTGGAAGTGCCGTCGCCGACGACAACGGGCGAGGATTTCAGTGTCAGCGAGGTGATGGTGCCGGTCTCTTCGCCCGGACGGCGGATGTAGAAAACGCCGGCTTCGCCTTCATGGGGAATCAGGGCTTGCAGCATGTAGCGCGTAAGGCGCGGAAAGGCGGCGAGGTAGCGGGCAAGATCGGCACGATTGTCGACCAGGCAGACGCCGGTGCCGTTGCAGCCGATATCGGGTTTCACAACCACGGGGTAGGACAGGTCCGCCGTCCGCATCGCCGCTTCTGCGATGCCGAGATCGTCGGATTCGGCATAGGCGCCGCTGGTGCAGACGGTATAAAGCGCGACCCAGTCCCGCGACGAGCCGGTGATCTGATCCAGGATGGATTGCTTGGATTCGCCGCAGAGGCCGCCGGCCTCAATGGTCGGGTTGGCAGCCGTCGCCAGGATCGGATTGCCGTAGCGGATGCCGAGCGCGATCCATTGCAGCACGATGGGCGTATAGGCGATCCAGCCCGGCCAGAATTCAAAGAAGGACGTTATGCGTTCAGAGGGGACGGCCGATGGCTTGCCCGAGCGGCGCAGCCGCGAAAGAGGCGTCGAAGCTAGCTGAATATCGCTCACGTCGTCTCTTTTCCTCTCAACTGCCGGGCAACCAGACGGCTGGCAACCAGGAGCACAATGCACAGGACAGCGATGCCGACCCAATGCCACGCGCCCAGATAGGCCAGGATATAGTGCCCGAGCTTCATCGAGACGCTGAATAGCAGGCTAGTCCAAATCAAAGTCGCGCCGATCGCCGTCAAAGTGAAGACCAGGAAGGACGCGCCAAGAAATCCGCAGGTTGTATAAGTGGGAAGGCGCAGGCCAGGCAAGAAGCGGCTGATAAGGATCACTTTTGCGAGCCGGCTATTCAGCCAGTCCCGGCCCATATCGCGGCGTCGGGGCGGAATAAACCGCTCCATCCACGGAATGACGGCGGCGAGCCGGCCCATGCCGTAAAGGCCGATATCACCCAACACGATGCCGACATAAAGCGCGCCGAGGCCGACCGCGAGAGAAATAGTTCCGGCTTGGACCTGGATCGCCGTAACGACGGTTGCGGCGTCCTCAAGGATAAAGGTCGCGCCGATGACCGAAAGCGCCTGCAGGATAGGGTGCCGCAGCGCTGCCGTCACGAAAACGAGGATAGCCGTCATGAATGCAGAGCTGTCGAATGGTTCATCATGAATCCCGGCAGCGTATCGCGCGAAAGCTGCTCAAAACCAAGCGGATTATGAAGATGTGCTGTCAGGGCAGGCCAGTTGGCATAGCCGGCGCCGCGTTTCATAAGACAAATATGAGATTTGCCCAGGACCGACTGACCGCTCTGATCGTCCTGCTGCTGGGGGCAGCCGCGCTCGCTGTCGCCTATGGGTCGCAATACGGGCTGGGCATGGCGCCCTGCGAACTTTGCTACTGGGAGCGCTGGCCCTATCGCATTGCCATCTTGATCGGCGTGCTGGGCTTGATTGTGCCGCAGCCGCTGCGCCGTTTCCTGCTTTGGCTCGGTGTGCTGGATTTTCTGGCCGCCATCGGTCTGGCCGGCCTGCATGTCGGGGTCGAGCAGAAGCTATGGGCGAGCCCGCTGCCGGAATGCAGTGCCGCCAATATCTTCAAGGGCAATCTCAGCACGCTGATGAACAATCTGCCGGCGACCCCGGCCAAGCCCTGCGACGCGCCGAATTTCCTGATCCCCGGCCTGCCTGTCTCCTTCACGACGATGGATCTGATCTATGCGACGGCCTGTTTCGTCGTGGTCATGGTTTGCCTGATGCGTCGGCCGGCCTAGCGCAGCCGCTGTAGGTAAAGGCGCATCTCGGCTGTCGGCAGAGGCGGGCTGAAGATCATGCCCTGGCCCTCGTCCAGTCCCAAAGCTTCCAGCGTCGCGCGCTGGCGGCCCTGATCGACCCCGTCGGCGCAGACGGAGAGGCCGATGGCATGGGATGTCTCGATCACGGCACGGGTCAGCGCCAAGGCTTCGTGGTCGGTCGGCAGTCCACGCAGCATGAGGCGGTCGCATTTGAGGGCCGTCAACGGCAGATCCCGCAACGCGACCAGACTGGCGACGGCATGGCCGAATTCATCCAGCAGCAGATTGACCCCGATATCGCGCAGGCCGGCGAAGGCTGTGGCGGCATCGTCATCCAGACGAAAGGCCAATTGCTCGGGGATAGCAATTTCCAAGGATTCCGGTGGCAGGCCGGTTTGTGCCAGGGCGGTGCGCACCTGCCGGCAAAGATCCTCGCTGCTCAGTTGCGGGCCCAGCAGCTTGACGGAAATCCGGATATCGGGCCGTGCCCAGGTTTTGGCTTCGGCGCAGGCCGCGTGCAGGACCAGTTCACTCAACATGCGGGCAAGGCCGCGATCCGGGGTGGTGGGCAGGTTGGGCCCGGTGGCGCTGCCAAGCCGCCGCATAGGCCAGCGCAGAATCGCTTCCACGGCCAGAAGATCGCCGGTGCGCAGGCAGTGGCGGGGCTGATAATCCAGGACAAGAGCGTCGCGTGTCACGGTTTTCCGCAATTCGGCCTGCGGGTGCCGGTCCGCAGCAGTGCGGGTGCCGTTGGGCCTTCTGGAGAGGGAACGCCCAATTCGAAGAGCGCGATCAAGGGAGGGGCAAACCGGATGGAGGCTAGGAGCCAAGATATTACTGGCCTGTAAATAGCCCCGCTTTTCGATGCCCGAGCGGTTCCGCAGCTTGCTCTCTAACGTAAAAGATAAGTCCCAACCCGTGACTGTCCGGGGCGCGCGTGGTTAAGGTCCGCCTCAGCGTTACATCAGGAATATTTTGCAGTCATGGATGAGTTGAACGGTCCTGCGGATGAAACGGCAGCCGCCGAGTCCGAGGCCAAGAAAAAGGCGCCGAACAGCTACGAGGTCGCAATCCTCGATAGGCTGAGCAAGACCCCGGACGGCAAGTCCATCACGCCAGCGGATGTGGCCATGTCTCTGTCGGAAAACTGGCGCCCGGTTCTGACGCATGTTCGCGTCGCCGCCCGTCGACTGGCGGAACAGGATAAAATCGAAATTCTGCGCCACGGCAAAGCGATCGTCCCGGCCGACATGAAGGGCGTCATCCGCCTCCGGCTTAAGCAGAGCCAGTAATCGCCCTCCAGCATCCCGTTAGCCGATAGGATCAAGAATGCGCCAGACGATGCGCCGTGTGGGGCCCGTGCTACGGGATGCCTGGTATCTCTCCATCCCTTACTTCCGGTCCGAGGAGAAATGGAGCGCGCTGATCCTGCTGGTTTCGACCATTGCCCTGAACCTGTCCCTGGTCGGGATGACGGTGATGCTGAACTTCTGGAACGGCGCCTTTTTTGATTCCATCCAGTCGAAGGACTGGACGTCCTTCACGCAGCTAATCTTCCTCTACAAGAAGACGGCGCATGGATTTCTGCCCGGCTTCTGCGAAATCGCCGCCGTCTATATCCTGGTCGCGGTCTATGCGACCTATCTCAGCCAATGGCTGCAGATCCGCTGGCGGCGCTGGCTGACCGCCCGCTATCTGGACGACTGGATCGGCGACCGCACCTATTACCGCATGAGCCTGACGTCCAAGCTGGACGTGGACGGGACAGACAACCCCGACCAGCGAATCAGCGAGGATATCGCGAATTTCGTGACGAGCACGCTCAGCCTCGGCCTCGATCTCATGAACAACGTGGTCACCTTGTTCAGCTTCCTGGGCATCCTCTGGACCATCTCGGGCTCCATCACCCTGCTGGGCGTCACCATCCCCGGCTATATGGTCTGGGTCGCGCTGATCTACGCCATCGTCGGCACCTGGCTGACCCATCTGATCGGCCGGCCGCTGGTGCGCCTGACCTTCAATCAGCAGAAGGTGGAAGCCGATTTCCGTTTCGCCCTGATGCGCCTGCGGGAGAATACCGAGGGCGTGGCGCTGTATCACGGTGAGGCGGAGGAGCGGGGCGCGCTGAACGGCCGCTTCGGCTTCGTCGTCGGAAACTGGTGGGCGATCATGCGGCGGACGCGGTTCCTCAATTTCCTGACGACGGGCTACGGCCAGATCGCGAATATCTTTCCGATCGTCGTTGCCGCACCGCGCTATTTCTCCGGCGCCATCGCGCTGGGCGTGCTGACCCGGATCAGCGACGCTTTCGGGCAAGTGCAGTCCGCCTTGTCCTGGCTGGTCTCGAACTATTCCAATATCGCGTCCTGGAGTGCGACCGTCGAACGTCTGGGTACCTTCCACCGCTCGATCGAGGCCGCGCATGTCAAACTGCCGGACGGCGCCGTTCGCGACCAGCACGGTGAGGCCGTGGTGTTGGACGATGTCAGCCTGTCGCTGCCGAACGGACAAAAGCTGATCGAACATGCGACGTTCCGCGTCGCCGCCGGCCAGTCCATCGTCATCACCGGCGCCTCGGGCTCGGGCAAGTCGACGCTGTTCCGGGCGCTGGCTGGTATCTGGCCTTATGCCCAGGGGACGATCACCTTGCCGGCCGGCCAAAGCCTGTTCCTGCCGCAGCGGCCCTATATGCCGCTCGGCTCGCTGCGCCGCGCGGCGACCTATCCGCTGGACCCGGCTTCTGTGCCTGACGAGGTTCTGGCCGAGGCCATGACGGCCTGCGGCCTCGCCCATCTTCTGCCGGAACTGGAAGAGAAGCGCGGCTGGTCGCAGGTTCTGTCAGGCGGTGAGCAGCAGCGCCTGGCGATCGTGCGGGCCGTGCTCGCCAAGCCGGAATGGTTGTTTTTGGACGAGGCGACGGCGAATCTGGATCCCGAGGCCGAGATCGCCCTGTATGCGCTGCTGCGGGTGCGCCTGCCCCAGACGACCCTCATCTCGATCGCGCATCGGGAGTCGGTCGCGCGCCTGCATGACCGCCGAATCGTGCTGGCGAAGGGACGAATCGAATCCGATTCGACAATTCTGGCCGCGCCCGCCGAATAGGCGGGCCGCAGGTCCAGATCATGAGGGAGACATCGCGTGATTGATCTTTATTACTGGACGACGCCGAACGGCCATAAGGTGACGCTGTTTCTGGAAGAGGCCGGGCTCGACTACCGCATCCTGCCCGTCAATATCGGCCGCGATGAGCAGTTTCAGCCGGATTTCCTGAAAATCGCGCCGAACAATCGTATCCCTGCGATTGTCGATCAGGCGCCGGCGGGCGGTGGCGCGCCGATTTCGGTGTTCGAATCCGGTGCGATCCTGCTCTACCTCGCCGAGAAAACCGGAAAATTCATTGCCAGCGATCTGCGGGAGCGGGTGGCGACGCTGGAATGGCTGTTTTGGCAGATGGGCGGTCTGGGGCCGATGGCCGGGCAGAACCACCATTTCAACCACGCCGCGCCCGAAAAAATTCCCTACGCCCAGAACCGTTATATCAAGGAGACGGGGCGGCTTTACGGTGTGCTGGACCGCCGGCTGGCCGACCGGGATTTCCTGGCCGGGGATTATTCAATCGCCGATATGGCCTGCTATCCCTGGATCGTCTCGCATGAGCGGCAAAGCCAGAATCTGGACGACTTTCCGCATGTGAAGCGTTGGCATGAGACCATCAAGGCGCGCCCCGCGACGGTGCGTGCCTATGCCCAGGTGCAGAAGGTCAACCCGCCTAAACCTTGATCGTTCATAGCGAGCCCATACGAAAAAGCCGGACCGTGCAGCAGCACGGTCCGGCTTTTTCAGTCTTGGCCAGAGGTGAAGGGCAGCGATGCCGCCCTTCGTCCCGGTCAGGTCATTACCACTGGATCTGGGTGCCGACGCCGAAGAGCTGGGACTGGATCTGGTTGTGTTCGGTGCCGGCATTGCCGGTTTCGAAGTTGTAGCCACCCTGCTGGCGAATACCATAGAGGTAGTCGGCAAACAGGTTCACGCCCGGCACCAGGGTGTAGGTGAGGCCGGCGGCCACACCGTCGTTCTGCTGCTGGCCGGTGGTGAGGCCGGCGGAGGTGATGGTCGCGCCCGAACCGGTATCGATGCCGCCCGGCAGGTCACCGGTCTGGTTGAAGCGGAAGAAGCTGCCGCCGAACACGACGGGGCCCATCGTATACTGCGCACCGGCCAGGAAGCCGGTGGCCTTGCTGCCGCCATCGGGTTCCAGCTGGAAGGTGAAGCCGTCGGCCATGTTGAAGGCACCGGTTACGGCATTGCCGCCGATGGTCAGGCCGCCATAGGTCACCGTCGCGCCGCCGGTGAAGATGCTCATGTTCTTGTAGCCGGTGACGCCTTCCGGATCGCCGGTATTCGCGACCTGGCCGGCCGTTGTATAGTCAAGGCCAACCTGCACGCCCAGCGGGCCGAACTTGCCGGTGTACTGGCCACCGATGTCGAGCATGTTACGCGGCATGCCGCCCGAAATCGGGGTCGCCGAGGAGGTGACGGCCGGGGCGTAGTTCGAGGCCGTCTGGTTCGGCGTGAAGCCGAGGGCCAGCTGGAAGCCGGAGATGGTGGGGGACAGGTAGACGATCTTGTCGGACGCCTGATCATAGGCCGAGCCGCTGTCCGGGAAGGGATAGACGGGGTTCGCGGCCGCCGGCACCATGCCTTCGATATCGCCGTTCCAGCCGCCGTCGTTGAAGCCTTCGAAGAAGCCGGTCTCAAAGAGAACGGACGGGCCGTTCTGCTGGCCGAAGCTGACCTGGCCAAGCTGCGGCAGGCCGAGATAGCCATAGGCCTGGAAGACATACAGCGTTTCGTCGCTGGCCGACTGGCCGCTGTTCATGCGGATTTCGGCGGCGGCACCGTAATGCAGGCCGTTCGCGGCAACGCCGTCGAAGCCCGGATACAGACGCATATAGCCGAGGAAGCTGTCGGTGGAGGTCTTCTGGCCGGTTGAGCTGTTGCTGTCGATCGATGACGATTCAATGCCAGCGTACCAGTTGACGCGTCCATTCAGACGAACCGAAACCTGGCCGGGGGAAAGGTTGGTGGCCGCGGTCTGCGCGTGAGCCGCATCAAGGCCCGCGTAGCCGATCATGCCGGTGAGCGTCGCCGCACAGCCTAACAGCAATTTCCGCATTTTTTTATCTCCCAATCAGCGTTGTTCGTTTCCCCCACTGAACGCCAGCGGCTCATCAAACGCTCAACGAAACTGAACATCGATTAGTCCTGGCGCGACTTAACTGCAACAGGAAGAACGTAGATATATCCAGGGATGTTGCTAAGTTGTCACACATTTCGATGTGTTGTTATGAATGATATGATTGTGACGATATGGATATCACGGGAATTTGCATTGCATTGCGCCATGTCTATTTATAATTGATAACACATCATAACATATGATGTTATTGATGCTTATTCAGAATAAATATACCAAGAAGATGTCCTCTGCCGGACCTGCTGCCGCGCCGGCGCCAAGCGCACATCGCAAACCATCCGGCGCTGCGACCTTGGCCGGATGGTTTGAGTGGCCCGGATATGAAGCCTAGCGTTAGTCAGCCTCGGCTTGAATCACCTTCAACCGTCTTGAGGCCCGCCGCCGGGGATGCCCGCTTTCGCGGGTATGACGCTGTTTCAATCAAAAGCTGACGAAGTCTAAAGCGCTGCCAGATAGGCAATGTCGTCCGTGCTCAGGGTAAAGCCCGGCTGGGGGCCGTCGGACGCGGGTTGGCCTCGGATCTCTTCATAGACAAGCCCGGCGTGCTGGCTAAGAAACCATAAGGTGGTTTCCGTGGCGGTGCTGGCGCCGAGTGCCACTACCCGCGTGCCGGGTGCGCAGAAGCCGATATTGGCCAGCGCTTCGCCGAACGCGCCGACCACCACGGTCGCACCTTTGAATAAAGCAATCTGCTCCGGCAGCGTCATGCCTCGTGTTTCGACGATGGCGAAGCCCTGCTCGCGCAAAGTGGCCTCAATCTCTTCCTGATTGCGTGGTGCGGCGGTCGGGTCCGTCTCGCTCACAAAAATTTTCAGCGGTGCCACGGCCGGGATGGGCTCAGCCAATTGACGCAGGGCCGCGAGGCAGAGCGGAGACTGATAAAGGCCCGGGTCGCTCAAGCCGTCGATCAGAATAAGCCGCTGGCATCGCGTCGGCTGATGATCCAGCACAGTGAGGTTCGTGGGGTGGAGCGCCGGTCCCTGGAGGGCCTCCCGCATCCGATCGGCCAGCGGCGATGGCTGGACGATGATCCGCCCCAGGGCCCGTCCCAGCATCTTCTGGGCCAGCCAGGCCTGCCCCAGCATCACGGCCAGCTGACCGGCCCCGGCGCCTGGGATGGCGGGCTGGGCGCGGCACAGCAGGCTCAGCTCCGCGATGTCCCGGCGGCCGCCCGTCTGGGCAGCGGTCGCTGCGGCTTCGCGTCCTTCCGCAACCGCCTCGGCCGTCACGTCAATGCCGGGAATGGCCACGTGATTAAGGTCACGGTCGAAGATCAGACCTGAAGGGAGGATCGTGGCGTCCGGGACTTCCCGCAGGGACAGCGTGCGGCCGGGGAATACCCCGCGCCCGTAGGATCGGTTCAGGCCGGACCAGATTTCGGCGGCAATCTGCGCGCCGTGGCGAATGCTGGGGGCGGCTGTGCCGAAAGCCGGGGACAATAGGCGCAAGCGCAGGAAGGGTTGCCCCGCAGTGCCGTGTTCCGGCCAGGGCAGGCTTTGCGTGAGATCGATATCGGTCAGGACGATGTAAGGCGCGGCCGGCCGCGGCGTGATGTGCAGGCGCACGGCCGCGAGAGAGGCGCCCGGCGGCGGCAATGCAATCTCCGTCGCCGGCAGGTCTATCTGTTGGCTACCGTCGGTGAAGCTCAGATCGTAGCGGCAGTCGAAAAAGGGGGCGGATTCGGCGGAGAGGCGAAAGCGGATGCTGTGCGCCGACAGGCCATAACCCTGGCTGCCGCAGGACTGTCCGGCGGCGGTCCAGGGCGTCTTGAGGCCACCCCTGTAAACAATCTGGTATTCCGGCGCTGGATTGAGCTGGGGCGGTCCCTTGCCGGCCGGCGCGAGCAGCACCGCCTCGATCGCATTTCCGCTGCCGGGCTCGCCCAACCAGACCCCGTCATGGCCGCGCACGTCGCCACGGGCGCTGATATGCGCGAGCATATTAGCTGGGCGCGGAGCGGGGCTTGCGTCGGCTTGTGCGGCCGCGATCGGGTCTGAAGGGGTCATGCGCTCCACACTCTATTCCTAACCTATCGTTCAATCGCCGCAGTACCGTGTCTTGCCAATACCCTAGCGTCCCGCCCCTGGGGGATGACGATGAAGGTGTCACGGCTGCGCCTCTTGGCGTTCTAGCCGTGGTGCGGTACGGATGCATATCACCTCCCCGGCCTGCGGGGGCAATTGCGTGCTTGAACTGTCGTAGCGCGCTTGACTCTGCGGACCCCGGCCCGTAGGTATCGCGCCCTCGGCCGGACCCCAGACTGAGTGTTTGGGTTCAAGCCACCATTCGTAATTGCCGCAGCTGCGGAGCCGTCGGAAACCTGGTTTCTGACTCAGACCGCGGCGAGGACATTGACCGCTCGCAAGGCTTTGCCCTTGTCCTGCGGCCTTTTGTGCGAACGGAGGTTGGCCCTGTGGGATGTGAAGATCGGAAACGAGGTCTATGCCGACGATCAACCAGTTGATTGCTAAGGGGCGCGAACCCAACAAGGCGCGCAATAAGGTACCGGCTCTGCAGGGATGCCCTCAGAAGCGCGGTGTCTGCACGCGCGTTTATACCACCACGCCGAAGAAGCCGAACTCGGCGCTTCGTAAGGTGGCGAAGGTGCGTCTTACCAACGGCTACGAAGTTGTGAGCTACATTCCTGGTGAAGGTCATAACCTTCAGGAACACAGCGTCGTGCTGATCCGCGGCGGCCGCGTTAAGGATCTTCCCGGTGTCCGCTACCACATCCTGCGTGGCGTGCTCGACACTCAGGGTATCGCCAAGCGTCGTCAGCGCCGTTCGCTGTATGGCGCGAAGCGTCCGAAGTAAGAGGGTCGGTTTATGTCTCGTCGTCACCGCGCGGTTAAGCGCGAAATTCTCCCGGACGCCAAGTTCGGCGACATCGTCATCACACGTTTCATGAACGTGCTGATGTACGACGGTAAGAAGTCCACTGCGGAAAGCATCGTCTACGGTGCTCTGGACACATTGAAGCGTCGCGGCGGCAACGGTGCCGACCCGGTGCGCATGTTCCATGAAGCCCTGGACAATGTGAAGCCCACCGTCGAGGTGCGCTCGCGTCGTGTTGGCGGTGCCACCTATCAGGTGCCCGTGGAAGTCCGCAGCGAGCGTCGCCAGGCTCTGGCGATCCGCTGGATCATCGACTCGGCCCGCAAGCGCGGCGAGCACACATTGGAAGACCGGCTCTCCAACGAACTGTTGGATGCGGTCAACAATCGCGGCGCCGCCGTGAAGAAGCGTGAAGATACCCATCGTATGGCCGAAGCCAACAAGGCTTTCAGCCACTATCGCTGGTAACATTAGTTCAGCCTGACACGTCGGTAGCAAGTCGGCTCACGGAGAGAAGACGATGGCTAAGGCCAAATTTGAGCGTAACAAACCTCACTGCAACATTGGCACCATTGGTCACGTTGACCATGGGAAGACCTCGCTAACCGCCGCCATCACGAAAGTGCTGGCAAAGGCTGGTGGCGCGACCTTCACGGCCTACGACCAGATCGACAAGGCTCCGGAAGAGCGCGCTCGCGGCATCACGATCTCCACGGCTCACGTGGAATATGAGACCGCCGCCCGCCACTACGCGCATGTCGACTGCCCGGGCCATGCTGACTACGTGAAGAACATGATCACGGGTGCCGCCCAGATGGACGGCGCTATCCTGGTTGTGTCCTCCGCTGACGGCCCGATGCCCCAGACCCGTGAGCACATCCTGCTCGCCCGTCAGGTCGGCGTGCCGGCGCTGGTGGTCTTCATGAACAAGGTCGACATGGTCGACGATGCCGAGCTGCTTGAGCTGGTTGAGATGGAAGTTCGTGAACTTCTCTCCTCCTACCAGTTCCCGGGCGACGACATCCCGATCACGAAGGGCTCCGCCCTGGCCGCTCTGGAAGACAAGACCCCGGAAATCGGCGAGCAGGCGATCCTGGCGCTGATGAAGACGGTTGACGACTACATTCCGCAGCCGGAGCGTCCGCGTAACCTTCCGTTCCTGATGCCGATCGAAGACGTGTTCTCGATCTCGGGTCGTGGCACGGTGGTGACCGGTCGTATCGAGCGCGGCATTCTGAAGGTTGGCGACGAAATCGAAATCGTCGGCATCAAGAAGACCGTCAAGACGATCTGCACGGGCGTTGAAATGTTCCGCAAGCTGCTCGATCAGGGCGAGGCTGGCGACAACATCGGCGCGCTGCTGCGTGGCACGAAGCGTGAAGACGTCGAGCGCGGCCAGGTTCTGGCAGCTCCCGGCTCCATCACGCCGCACACGAAGTTCAAGGCCGAAGCGTATATTCTGACGAAGGAAGAGGGTGGCCGTCACACGCCGTTCTTCACCAACTATCGTCCGCAGTTCTACTTCCGCACCACGGACGTCACCGGCGTCGTCTCCCTGCCGGAAGGCACGGAAATGGTTATGCCCGGCGACAACGTGTCGATGGAAGTCGAGCTTATCGCGCCGATCGCCATGGATGACGGTCTGCGTTTCGCGATCCGCGAAGGTGGCCGCACCGTCGGCGCCGGCGTGGTTGCGAGTGTGACCGCGTAATTACGCGCTAGGAAGATTTGGCCGCGAAACTGGAAGCCTGACGATGGACAATCAAAACATCCGCATTCGCCTGAAGGCGTATGATCACCGCGTGCTCGATGCGAGCACGAAGGAGATCGTGAACACGGCGAAGCGTACAGGTGCCCGGGTTCGCGGCCCGATCCCGTTGCCGACGCACATTGAACGGTTCACGGTGAACCGTTCCCCCCATGTTGATAAGAAGAGCCGCGAGCAGTTCGAAATCCGGACCCATCGCCGCCTTCTCGACATCGTGGAGCCGACACCGCAGACGGTGGACGCCCTGATGAAGCTCGACCTCGCGTCGGGTGTCGATGTCGAGATCAAGATCTGAGACTGGAAAGACCGCCTCTATGCGCACCGGAGTGATCGCCAAGAAGCTGGGCATGTCTCGGCTTTTCAAAGATGATGGGAGCCATGTTCCCGTCACTGTTCTGCACCTCGACCAGGTGCGGGTGGTGTCCACCCGTACGCAAGAGTTGGATGGTTATACCGCCGTCCAGCTGGGTTTCGGCCTGGCCAAGGTAAAGAACGTCAGCCAGCCGAATCGTGGCCATTTCGCCAAGACAAAGGTCGAGCCTGCGAAGAAGGTTTTCGAATTCCGCGTGGCCGAGGATGCTCTCCTCGAACCGGGTTCGGTGATCTCCGCGGCCCACTTCTCCGTCGGGCAGAAAGTGGACGCCGCTGGCATCTCTAAGGGTAAGGGCTTCGCCGGTGGCATGAAGCGCTGGAATTTCGCCGGCTTGGAAGCAAGCCATGGCGTGTCCGTCAGCCATCGTAGCCTTGGTTCGACGGGTAACCGTCAGGATCCCGGCAAGACCTTTAAGAATAAGAAGATGGCCGGTCATCTCGGTGGCGAGCGCATCACGACCCTCAATCTTGAGGTCGCGGGCATCGATGTCGAGCGCGGTCTGGTGATGGTTAAGGGCGCTATTCCGGGTGCCGTTGGCGGCTATGTGCTGCTGCGTGACGCGATTAAGCGTGCGCGGCCTGCCGACGCTGCCTATCCCGCCGCGCTGGTGGGCTGAGGATTGCGACATGCAGATCGATATTAAAACTCTTGATAACGGATCGGCTGGCTCGGTTGAGCTGGCTGACGAGATTTTCGGTGCCGCTCCGCGCACTGACATCATGGCGCGTGTGGTGCATTGGCAGCAGGCGCGTCGCCGCTCCGGCAACCACAAGGTGAAGGGCATGTCCGAGGTTTCGGGCACGACCAAGAAGCCGTTCCGCCAGAAGGGTACGGGTAACGCCCGTCAGGGTAGCCTGCGTTCGCCGCAGTATCGCACCGGTGGCGTTGTCCACGGTCCGGTTGTGCGCGACCATGGGTATGACCTGCCGAAGAAGGTGCGTCGCCTGGGTCTCATCTCGGCCCTGTCGCAGAAGCAGGCTGAAGGCAAGCTGATCGTCATCGACAGCGCCGCCGGCGTCGAGAAGACCAAGGATCTCGCTGCGAAGCTGAAGATCCTGGGCTGGACCTCAGCGCTGTTCGTCGATGCGGATGTGGACGCGGGTTTCCTGCGCGCCAGCCGCAGCCTGATCGGTGTCGACGTGCTGCCGACGGTCGGTGCGAATGTCCTCGACATTCTGCGCCATGATCTGCTGGTCGTGACTTCGGCCGGTTTGGAAGGTCTGACGGCGCGCCTGGCTGACAAGGCCGTCGTCGCGGCGGAGATCGCAGCATGAGCACCCCCGGTTTTGCCGCGCGCAAGCGCGCTGAGAAAATGTCGCGTGAGGCCATCTACGAGGTCATCCGCACTCCGGTGATCACCGAAAAAGCGACCGCCCAGAGCGAGCGCAACCAGGTGACCTTTCGTGTCGCTTTGGATGCCACGAAGCCGGAGATCAAGACCGCGGTGGAAAGCCTGTTCGGCGTGAAGGTTCTGGGTGTGAACACCCTGGTCACGAAGGGCAAGACGAAGCGGTTCCGTGGCCGTCCTGGCCAGCGTGCGGATGTCAAGAAGGCGATCGTTCAGTTGGCCGACGGCCAGTCGATCGACTTCACGACGAGCCTCACCTGAGGCTTTGGGGATAGATCATGGCGCTTAAGCAATTTAATCCCGTTACCCCGAGCCTCCGCGGCACCGTTATGGTGTCGCGTGAAGGCCTGTGGAAGGGAAAGCCGGTTAAGGGACTGACGGTCGGCAAAAGCTCGTCCGGCGGTCGCAACAATCATGGCCACACCACGGTGCGGTTCCGTGGCGGCGGACATAAGCAGAGCTATCGTATCGTTGACTTCAAGCGTCGTAAGTTTGATGTCCCCGGCACGGTCGAGCGTCTGGAATATGATCCGAATCGTACGGCCTTCATCGCGCTGATCAAGTATCAGGACGGCGAGCTTGCCTACATCATCGCGCCGCAGCGTCTTGCTGTCGGTGACCAGGTCGTGTCCGGCGTTCGCGCCGACATCAAGCCGGGCAATGCGATGACGCTGGCGGCCATTCCGGTCGGCACGATCATCCACAATATCGAGATGAAGCCGGGTGCGGGCGCCAAGGTTGCGCGCTCCGCGGGGACTTTCGCTCAGCTCGTCGGCAAGGATGCCGGCTATGCCCAGGTCAAGTTGATGTCTGGTGAGCTGCGTGTTGTCCGCGCCGAGTGCATGGCCACCATCGGTGCCGTGTCCAACCCGGACAACTCGAACATTCACATCGGTAAGGCGGGTCGGTCCCGCTGGCTCGGACGTCGCCCGCATAACCGCGGCGTCGTCATGAACCCGGTCGATCACCCGCATGGCGGTGGTGAAGGCCGGACCTCCGGTGGTCGCCATCCGGTGACGCCGTGGGGCAAGCCGACCAAGGGTTACAAGACGCGCGTTAACAAGCGGACGGACAAGTTGATCATCCGCCGGCGCAACAAGAGCAAGGGCTGAGTCCATGTCACGCTCCGTTTGGAAAGGCCCGTTTGTAGACGGGTACCTCCTGAACAAGGCCGAGGCGGCACGCGCTTCGGGCCGCAACGAAATTATCAAGATCTGGTCTCGCCGGTCGACGATTCTGCCCCAGTTCATTGGGCTGACCTTCGGCGTCTACAACGGGCATAAGTTCCTGCCCGTCCAGGTCAACGAGAACATGGTCGGGCACAAGTTCGGTGAATTCTCGCCGACGCGTACCTTCACGGGCCATTCGGCCGACAAGAAGGCAAAGCGGGGCTGATCGATGAGCAAGCCGAAACATCCCCGGTCTCTTGGAGAGACCGAAGCGCAGGCGCTGGTAAGCAATATCCGCGTCAGCCCGCGTAAGCTGAACCTTGTTGCGGCTCTGATCCGCAACAAGCCGGCCGCCGTCGCCGTCGCCCAGCTGACCTTCAGCAAGCGTCGCATTGCGAACGATGTTCGCAAGGCGCTGCAGAGCGCGATCGCCAATGCCGAGAATAATCACCAGCTCGACGTCGATCGTCTGGTGGTGACGAAGGCAGAGGTTGGCCGTTCCATCGTGATGCGCCGGTTCCATGCGCGTGGCCGTGGCCGCGCCGCCCGCGTCGAGAAGTGGTTCAGCCACCTGAAGATCGTCGTTGCCGAGCGTGCGCAGGAAGCTGCACCCGCTGAGCAGGAGGCCGTGTAACATGGGTCACAAAGTCAATCCGATCGGTCTTCGCCTCGGTATCAATCGTACCTGGGAAAGCCGTTGGTATGCTGGCAAGGACTACGCCAAGCTGCTGCATGACGACTTGAAGCTGCGTTCGCATCTTCGCAAGAAGCTCTCCGGCGCCGGCGTGTCCCGCGTTGTGATCGAGCGTCCGGCGAAGAAGCCGCGCGTGACCATCTATGCCGCTCGCCCGGGTGTGGTGATCGGCAAGAAGGGTCAGGATATCGAGGTTCTGCGCAAGGACCTGACGAACATGGCGAAGGCCGAAGTCTCCCTGAACATCATGGAGATCCGTAAGCCTGAGATCGACGCGACGCTGGTTGCCGAGAATATCGCGCAGCAGCTGGAGCGGCGTGTGGCTTTCCGCCGCGCCATGAAGCGTGCCGTTCAGTCCGCCATGCGTCTTGGCGCCCAGGGCATCCGCATCAACTGCGGTGGCCGTCTTGGCGGCGCCGAAATCGCGCGGATGGAATGGTACCGTGAAGGCCGCGTGCCGCTGCATACGCTGCGCGCTGACATTGATTACGGTGTTGCTACGGCGAAGACGACTTATGGGACCTGCGGTGTGAAGGTCTGGATCTTCAAAGGTGAGATCCTGACCCAAGATCCGATGGCACAGGACCGCAAGGCCGCCGAACAGGCGCCGCAGCGGTAAGGATTGGACACGGACAATGCTTTCTCCCAAGCGCACTAAATACCGCAAGGCGCATAAGGGCCGCATCCACGGCCTCGCCAAAGGTAACACGCAGCTGACTTTCGGTGCTTTTGGCCTCAAGGCCATGGAGCCCGAGCGCATCACCGCGCGTCAGATCGAATCCGCTCGCCGGGCGATCACGCGCTACATGAAGCGCGCCGGCCGCGTGTGGATCCGCATTTTTCCGGATGTTCCGGTTTCGCAGAAGCCCGCCGAAGTCCGCATGGGCTCCGGTAAAGGCAATCCCGAGTTCTGGGTGGCTCGGGTCAAGCCTGGTCGCATCATGTTCGAAATCGACGGCGTCTCCACCGAGATCGCGCAGGAAGCGCTGACGCTCGGTGCGGCGAAGCTGCCGATCAAGACCAAATTCGTCACCCGTATCGGGGAGGCGTAATTATGGCAAACAAATCTGCGACCGACATTCGCGCGAAGACCGCGGATGAGCTGGAAGCACAACTGGTAGACCTGCGTCGTGAGCAGTTCAACCTTCGGTTCCAGCGTGCTACGGGCCAGTCCGAGAGTGTCGGGCGCGTGCGTGTTGTGCGACGTGAGATCGCTCGTGTGAAAACCATTATTGCGGAGCGCTCACGCGCTTCCGCCAAAGCCTGAGGAGATAAGGGCGATGTCTAAGCGCGTCCTGTCAGGGCGGGTGGTGAGCGATAAAATGGACAAGACCGTTACGGTTTTGGTCGAACGTCGCGTCATGCATCCGCTCTACAAGAAGTTCATTCGCCGTTCGAAGCGTTACGCTGCGCACGACGAACTTAACACATGCAAGCCGGGCGACATGGTGCGGATCGAGGAATGCCCTCCGATCAGCAAGCGCAAAGCCTGGCTGGTGATCGAGCGCAATGGTGTGAACCTGTCCGCTCCGGTCGAAATCACTGAAGCGCCTGCCGCTTCGGCTCAGGCCTAAGAGGGGATAGAGTAAGTGATTCATCCCGAAACCAATCTCGATGTCGCCGATAATTCCGGCGCGCGTCGCGTTCAGTGCATCAAGGTCATCGGTGGCTCGAAGCGTAAGACCGCTTCCGTCGGCGACGTGATCGTGGTTGCCGTCAAGGACGCGATTCCTCGGGGTAAGGTCAAAAAAGGCGACGTTCACCAGGCGGTGATCGTTCGTACGTCTTATCCGGTGCGCCGCGCCGATGGCAGCGCCATCCGCTTCGACCGCAATGCGGCTGTTCTGATCAACAAGCAGAACGAGCCGATCGGCACGCGTATCTTCGGGCCCGTCGTGCGCGAGCTGCGCGCCCGCAAGTTCATGAAGATCATCAGCCTCGCGCCGGAGGTGATCTGATCATGGCCGCGCGTATTCGTAAGGGCGACCGCGTCCTCGTCATCTCCGGCTCCGATAAGGGCAAGCGCGGTGAAGTGACGCAGGTCCTGCCGAAGCTGAACCGGGCTGTCGTCGAAGGTGTCGCCATTACGGTGAAGCACCAGAAGGCGGACCGTATGGGCGAGCAGGGTGGTCTGGTGCGTCGTGAACGTGCGATCGACCTGTCTAATTTGAAGCTGATCGATCCGCAGAGCGATCAGCCGACCCGGGTGGGGTTCCGGATTCTGGAAGACGGCCGCAAGGTTCGTGTTGCCAAGAAGACCGGCGCTCTCATCGAAAGCTGAGGAGGCTAGAGGGTGAGCGAGATTAAGGCCGTGCCGCGTATGCAGGCACGCTACAACGATGTTATCCGTGCGAAGCTGCAGGAGGAGTTCAACTACCAGAACACCATGCAGCTGCCGCGTCTGGAAAAGATCGTGCTGAATATGGGCGTGGGTGAAGCGGCTGCCGACCAGAAGAAGCTGGAAGCCGCCTATGCCGAAATGACGCTGATCAGCGGCCAGAAGCCGGTGAAGACCGTGGCCAAAAAGGCCATCGCGGGCTTCAAGATCCGTAAGGGTCTGCCGATCGGCTGCAAGGTGACGCTGCGTTCCGCGCGCATGTATGAGTTCCTCGATCGCCTGGTCACGATCGCGCTGCCGCGCGTTCGCGATTTCCGCGGTATCACCGGCAAGGGTTTCGACGGTCGTGGCAATTTTGCCATGGGCGTGAAGGAGCAGATCATTTTCCCGGAAATCGTCTATGACAAGATAGACGCGGTTAGGGGCATGGACATCGTCTTCGTGACGACTGCGACGACCGATGCGGAAGCGAAGGCCCTTTTGAAGGCCTTTGAACTTCCGTTCGCGAACTGAGCTTAACAAGTCGAGATTTGGAAAACCACGGCCACCGCAAGGCGGTCGGCCGATAGGTTCCGGAGGGTAAAACAGGATGGCCAAAACTTCCCAGGTCAACCGCAATGCCAAGCGTATGCGGATGGCCGCTCGCGATAAGGCCAAGCGTGAGGCGCTGAAATCGGTTGTTTCCGATCGCAGCATCCCCGTGGAAGACCGGTTCGAAGCGTCCGTGAAGCTTGCGCAGCTGCCGCGCAATGGCTCTGCCACGCGCGTTCGCCTGCGTTGCGAACTGACCGGTCGCGCCCGCGCCAACTATCGCAAGTTCCGCCTGTGCCGTATCGCACTGCGAGACCTCGCCAGCGCCGGGCAGATCCCCGGTATGGTTAAGGCCAGCTGGTAAGGAAAGGGATCAACTATGTCGATGTCAGATCCCTTGGGGGATATGCTCACGCGCATCCGTAATGCGCAGCGAGCCAACCACACCGTTTGCGTTGCGCCGAGCTCGCGTCTCCGCGCCAATGTTCTCGACGTGCTGAAGCGTGAAGGCTACATCCGCGGCTTCTCGACCGAAGAGCTGCGTCCGGGTGTCGCCCAGCTTCGTATCGAGCTGAAGTATAACGAAGGCCAGCCGGTCATTAAGGAGATCACTCGTGTCTCCCGCCCGGGTCGTCGCGTTTATTCGAAGATCAAGGAGCTGCCGCGGGTCTATAGCGGTCTCGGCGTCTCCATTCTCTCCACGCCCCGTGGCGTGATGAGCGATCAAGAGGCCCGCGCTGCCAATGTTGGCGGCGAAGTCCTCTGCCGGGTCTTCTAAGGGGGGCTGGGGAATGTCGCGCGTAGGTAAATATCCGGTCACCATCCCCTCTGGGGTTGATGTGGCTATCGCCAACAACATCCTGACGGCGAAGGGCAAGCTCGGCACGCTGACGCTGCCGCTCACCGATCTGGTCGAAACCACGGTCGAGGACGGTCGCGTGACCGTCACGCCGAAGACGAAGGCCGCACCGGCTCGCATGATGTGGGGCACGACCCGTGCTCTCGTCGCGACCATGGTGAAGGGCGTGTCCGAGGGCTTCTCGAAGACCATGGAAGTGAACGGCACCGGTTATCGTGCCGCCGTCCAGGGCGCTAACCTGGTGATCAACCTCGGCTATTCGCATGACGTGGTCTATCCGATCCCCCAGGGGATCAAGATCACCTGCGAGAAGCCGACAAGCATCAAGGTCGAAGGCGTCGACAAGCGGTTGGTCGGTCAGGTTGCTGCTGAAATTCGTTCGAAGCGTCCGCCGGAGCCCTATAAGGGCAAGGGCGTGAAATACGTCGACGAAACCATCCGCCGTAAAGAAGGTAAGAAGAAGTAATGAGCGCGAACCAGGATCTCCGGGTGCGTCGCCGGGAGCGTCTCCGCTTCCAGCTGCGCCAGAAGTCCGGTGGCCGGGTCCGGCTGTCGGTGTTTCGTTCCAGCAAGCATATCTATGCGCAGGTGATCGACGATGTGGCGGGCCGTACGCTCGCCGCGGCGTCCTCCCTCGATCAGGATCTCCGCAAGGATCTCAAGACCGGGGCCGATACCGACGCTGCGACGGCTGTTGGCAAGCTGGTAGCCGAACGCGCTCTTGCCGCTGGCGTAAAGGAAGTTGTGTTCGACCGTGGGTCTTATCTCTACCACGGTCGCGTCAAAGCTCTGGCCGATGCCGCCCGTGAGGGCGGTCTGGCCTTCTAAGGGGAACGAAGCAATGGCACGGGAACCGAGAGAGGGTGGTGGCCGCGGCGGACGTGAGCGTGAGCGCGAACGCGAGCATAGCGATGAGTTCATCGACAAGCTGGTGACGATCAACCGCGTAGCCAAAGTGGTGAAGGGCGGCCGTCGTTTCGCCTTCGCCGCTCTGGTTGTGGTTGGTGATCAGAAGGGCCGCGTCGGCTTCGGCGCCGGCAAGGCGCGAGAAGTGCCTGAGGCAATCCGCAAGGCGACGGAACGGGCGAAGCGTAGCCTGATCCGCGTGCCGATGAAGGAAGGCCGCACGCTGCATCACGATGCGCTGGGTCACTACGGTGCCGGTGCGGTTATCCTGCGCTCCGCTCCGGCGGGCACGGGCATCATCGCCGGCGGTCCGATGCGTGCGGTTCTGGAAACCCTCGGCATTGGCGACGTCGTCGCCAAGTCCATGGGCAGCCGCAACCCGCATAACATGATCAAGGCAACCTTCGACGCCTTGCAGAATTGCGCTAGCCCGCGCTCCGTCGCCGCCCGTCGTGGCAAGAAGGTGTCGGATATCCTGGGCAAGCGCGAAGTCGCCCATGAGGGCGCTGTGGAGGTTGCCGATGCCGTCTGATCGCACGGTCGTTGTGAAGCAGCTCGTCTCTGGCAATGGGCAGAAGCCCGGCCAGCAGGCGACTTTGATCGGTCTCGGCCTTAACAAGATCGGCCGCGTGCGCGAGCTGGAGGATACTCCCTCGGTGCGCGGTATGATCCGCAAGGTCGCCCATCTTGTGAAGGTTGAAGAAAAGGTCTGACCCCGGTCAGACCTTAAGGATTGAACCATGAAGCTCAATGAACTGCGCGATAATCCCGGCGCGCGTCCGAAGTCGAAGCGGCTTGGCCGTGGCATCGGCTCCGGCAAGGGTAAGACCTCCGGCAAGGGCGTTAAGGGTCAGAAGGCGCGTGAGGGCGTGTCCCTCAACGGGTTCGAGGGCGGTCAGCTCCCGATCTATCGTCGTCTGCCGAAGCGTGGCTTTAAGAATATCTCCCGCAAGGTCTATGCGCCGCTGAACCTCGACCTGCTCGAGCATGCGGTCAGCGTCGGCGTGCTGGACGGTAGCCAGACGATTACCGAAGCCAATCTGTTCGAAGCCGGCGTCGTCAGCCGCGCCAAGGTCTCGGGCGTTCGCCTGCTGGCCCGTGGCGCCGTGACCCGCGCGCTCACCGTCTCCGTTTCCGGCGCTTCCGCTTCCGCGGTTGCGGCGATCGAAGCGGCTGGCGGCAAGGTCGAGATCATCGGCGAGGTTGCCGCTTCCGAGTAATCGGATGCGCGGCTGCTTGATTTTGGGAAGGGCGTCGAACCTGGTTCGGCGCCCTTTCTCATATGTGATGCCCTTCATCATCGGCGGCCTGTCCGATCTGCGGTAAAAAGCTGTTCCGCCACCCGGAAGAGCGCCAGGACCATGACCCAGACAATTTCAGCGTTTGTTGCCGTCTTCCAGCCGGGCCAGGTGGCTGTCATTACCGGCGCCGCCGGCGGCATCGGCCGGGCGACGGCCGCATTCTGCGCCGCGCGGGGCATGAAGCTGGTTCTGGCGGATTTTAACGAGACCGCGCTGCTGGCCACGGCCGACGCGATTGCCGCGCAGCATGGCGCCCAGATCCTCGCCTTGCCTACCGATGTCGGCAGGCGCGACGCCGTAGAGCAGTTGCGCGACACCGCCTATGACCGCTTCGGTCAGGTCGACTTCCTGATGAACAATGCCGGGCGCAGCGGCGATGGCGCGCTGTTCGGCGATCCTGCCGTGTGGGAGGCGATCCTGGACGTCAATCTGTGGGGCGTCATCCATGGCGTGCAGGCTTTCGCGCCCCGCATGATGGCGGACGGAAAGCCCGCGATCATCGTCAATACCGGCTCCAAGCAGGGCATCACCCAGCCCCCGGGCAATACCGCCTATAACCTCTCCAAAGCTGGCGTTAAGGCGGTGACGGAGGCCCTGGCGCATGAGCTGCGCAGCCAGCCGGGTTGCCAGGTGCAGGCGCATCTTCTGGTGCCGGGCTTTACCTTCACCGGCATGACGCGGGTGCCGACGGATGCCAAGCCCGCCGGCGCCTGGACGCCGGACGAGGTCGTTGCCTTCATGGCGGAGCGGATGGCGGCCGGGGATTTTTACATCATCTGCCCTGATAACGACGTGACGCGCGACCTGGACAATGCCCGCATGCTGTGGACAGCGATGGATGTGACCGAGAACCGGCCGCCGCTGTCCCGCTGGCACCCCGGCTATGCCGAGGCGTTCAAGGCCTTCCTTGCCGAGCGTGGCTTGTGATCAGCCTGCCTCTGCTCGAAACTATCCTGCTACTTCCTTAAAGGCCGAACCGATGACCGACACACCGCCCGACCGTCTTTCCGTTAATCCCAAAAGCCCGTTTTTCGACGAGGCCGCTTTGCAGCGGGGCGTCGGCATTCGCTTCAAGGGGGTCGAGAAGACCAATGTCGAGGAATATTGTGTGAGCGAGGGCTGGGTGCGGCTGTCGGTCGGCAAATCGGTCGATCGCTTCGGCAATCCGCTGACGATGAAAATGAATGGCCCGGTGGAGCCTTATTTCCGCGACGACGCCGCCGAAGGTTGAGTTCGACGTTTTGGCCGCTGCCCTCTGTGCGGCGGCCAAAACGGTTCATTGAGAATATTGAGGCGTAGCGCAGAGAAAATGCGCCGCCGATGATCGCCGAATGACTAAAATCATCGCCCTGCGATGCCGACAGGTAAATTCAAGGCGTGATTCAGGTTTGTTGATTGAGCAAACACGAATTTGTCATCTTTCAGTATTTTCTGAAATTACCGACGCTTTTGGAAAATTGCTGCCTGGTGGGATTGCAATTGCTGTTGCAGCGCACAAAAATGCCTTGCTCTGCCACGATCCTGCCTTAAATTGGTTGCATGGCAGCCGAGACAGTATTGGAGCGCCCCAGCGGCGCCGCCCTCACCGAAACGCGAAACATCGAGATTTCACCAGTAGCAAAGCGAACGCTGCAGCTTACGGCGATCGTCGCCGCGATCTGCGGCGGGCTTTATGGTTATGATACCGGAATTATTTCCGGTGCTTTGCTGCTGATCTCGCGCGATTTCCATCTCAATAGTACGCAGCAGGAGCTGGTGACTTCTGCAATTCTGCTTGGCGCGGTGATAGGCGCGCTTGGCACCGGCTATCTTTCCGAAAAGCTGGGCCGCCGCCCGTCTCTCGCCATCGTCGCGGGCGTTTTCGTGCTGGGCGCGCTGGCCTGCGCCTTCGCGCCGAACGTCATAGCATTGACAGTTGCGCGTGTTTTCCTGGGCCTTGCGGTTGGCGGGTCAACCCAGGTCGTGCCGATGTATATTTCCGAGCTGGCACCGCAGGATAAGCGCGGCGGCATGGTGACGACCTTCAATATCGCCATCGGCATCGGCATTCTTGCAGCCAATATCATCGGTTTCGTCGGCCGTGTGGATTGGGGTTGGCGTGTCATGGTGGGTTTGGCAGCCGCTCCGGCGCTCTTTGTCTTTTGTGCCAGTTTCTTCCTGCCGCGCAGCCCGCGCTGGACGGCGGAAAACGAAGGCATTCACAGCGCCATGCGGGAACTGGCCCGCGTCCGCACCTCGGAACGTGCCGTGCGGCGCGAGGCGCGGCACATTCATGAGACGACGCAGAAGATCAAGCCGCATAACCGTGGCTGGCGCGGCCTTGGCCAGCCCTGGGTGCGTCCCGCCCTCATCGCCGCCCTCGGCGTTGCCTTCTTCACCCAATGCGGCGGGTTGGAGATGATGATCTACTACGCGCCGACCTTCCTGCATGACGCGGGGTTTGGTGCCAGTTCCGCGCTGATGGCCAGCCTGGGCGTCGCCATCACCTATTGCGTCGTGACCGCGACCGCGTCCTTCAATGTCGACAAGGTCGGCCGTCGCCGTCTGATGCTGTGGTTCGAGCCGTTATCGGCGCTCAGCCTCGTCGGCCTCGGCATCAGCTTCATGATGCATCCGGGAGCCGGGTCCATCGGCTCCTATATGGTGGTTTTCTTCCTGATCGCCTTCATGATCTTCAATTCCGGCGGCATTCAGATCTGTGGCTGGCTTCTGGGGTCTGAGATGTTTCCGCTATCCATGCGCGGACAGGCGACCGCTGCCCATGCAGCGACCCTGTGGGGCGCCGATCTGCTCGTCACCGGCACGGCTTTGTCGCTGGTGCAGTGGATCTCGCTCGGCGGCACGATGTGGCTTTATGCCGGGGTGAACATCGTGGCGGCGATCTTCGTCATGATCTTCGTGCCGGAAACCTCGGGCGCGTCGCTTGAGGATATCGAGACAGCGCTGCGCGACGGCACTTTCACACCCAGCCGCGACGGCACGGGTATCGCCGCCGCAGCCGAGTAATCGCTCACGGTATTGGCCGGCGTCCGGCCAATACCGCGTCATAGACCGCCATCGTCGCCCCTTTCAGGGTGGCGATGGTGTAATGGCTGAGGACAGACGCGCGCGCCCGCTCTCCCATGGCCTGCCGATCTTCGGCAGAGGCATCGAAGGTCGCGGACAAGGCCTCCGTCAGCGCCCGGACATCGCCGGGCGGCACCAGAATCCCCGTCTCGCCATGCGTCACCGTCTCCGCCGCACCGCCATGGTCGGCGGCGATGACGACGCGCTCCATCGCCTGCGCTTCGATCACCGCGCGGCCGAAAGCCTCAGGCTCGGTCGAGGCCGAGACCACAACGTCGGCCAGCATCAGAGCGGCCGGCATATCCGCGCAATGGCCGACAAATTTGATCTGCCCGGTGACGCCCAGCCGTTTCGCCTGATCGAGCAGGCTGCGGACGATGGAATGCCGGCCCTGATCGGATCCGACGAAGACCACGACGACCTCCGGCCGCTTCAGCCGCGCCAGCGCTTCGATCAGCTGGTCCTGCCCTTTCCAGCGGGAAATGCGCGCCGGCAGCAGGATGACCTTCGCATCCTCGGGCAATTCCCAGGCTGTCGCGAGCCGCGCCACGCGCAGCCCAAGCTGCCCGCGCGGATCGAAAACCTGCGGGTCGACGCCGCGCGGGATAAGGCGAATGCGGTCCGGCGGAACGCCGTGCTGCTGCTGGATCAGATCGGCGATGAAACCGCTGGCGGCGATCACCAGGGCACCCCGCACCATGACGCTGTTGTAGAAGCGCTTGGCCTTCGAGGTGTCTGAATAGGCGCCGTGATAGGTGGTGATGAAGGGCACGCCCGTCATTTTGCTGGCCCGCAGAACCGACCAGGCCGGCGCGCGGGACCGCGCGTGGATCAGATCGACGCGCTGATCGCGGATCAGCTGGGCCAGCGCCGTGGCATTGCGCCAGATCTTGAACGGGTTCTTGGTTTTCAGCGGCAGCGTGACATGCGTGCCGCCCGCGCGCTCGATGGCGGCCACAAGCCGGCCGCCCGCGCTGGCGACCAGAGGCTTATGGCCCCGCGCTGCCAAAGCTTCGACGATTTCCACCGTGCCCCGCTCGACGCCACCGCTGTCGAGAGAGGGCAGGACTTGAAGAATGGTGGGCAAGGCTTGGGGTTACAGCGGTGCGCAGGCGGTTTGCAGCCAGGAAGCGGAAGCACCCGCCAGATGCGGGCCGACCTTGGCCAGAACCTGGGCGTGATAGGCGTTGAGCCAGGTGCGTTCGGCATCCGTCAGCAGCGGTGTCGCGATCAAGGCGCGATCGAAGGGGGCCCAGGTAATGGTCTCGAACTCCAGAAAAGGCTTCACGCCATCCGGCCTGGCCGCGGCAGGCTGAGCGATGAGCAGATTTTCCAGGCGAATACCGTAAGACCCCGGCAGATAGTATCCGGGCTCGTTGGACAGCAGCATCCCCGCTTTGATGGGGATGGGTCGGGAATTGCGGGAAATGGCGACAGGCCCTTCATGCACGGACAGGAAGGCGCCGACGCCATGGCCGGTGCCGTGGTCGAAATCGAGCCCGACCTGCCACAGCGCATGGCGCGCGAAACCGTCGACATGCGCCCCGGTCAGGCCTTCCGGGAAGCGCAAGGTGGCGATGCCGATATGGCCTTGCAGCACGCGGGTGAAGCGCTCGCGCAGCAGATCCGGCGCGGCATCTGGCCCGGTCCAGATCGTGCGGGTCACATCCGTGGTGCCGTCGAGGAACTGGGCGCCGGAATCGATCAGATAGACCTCGTTCGGCTGGATGGCGCGGTCGCTTTCGGGCGAGACACGGTAATGCATGATGGCGGCATGTTCGCCCGCGCCGGAAATGGCTGGGAAGCTCTCTTCCTTGAATTCGGTTAGTTCAGCGCGGAAGGCGACCAGCGCTTCGGCGGCGGACATTTCCGTCTGCTGTCCAGCCGGAGCTTCCACCGACAGCCAATGCAGAAAACGACAAAGGGCTGCGGCATCCCTTGCCTGCGCGTCCCGGGCGCCCTGCTGCTCGACGGCGTTTTTGCAGGCCTTGGGCAAAGCGCAAGGGTCGGCGCCGGCCGTCACGGTGGCACCCGCCGCACGCAAGCGCTGCGCGAACCAGACGGGCGAGGCACCGGCATCGACACGGACGGTCTTGCCGGCCAGGCCATCCAGCCCGGCCGCGAGCGCCGTGCGCGGTTCGACGGTGACGTGATTGCCGAAGGTCTTCCGCACTTCCGCGCCGAGCTTCTCGGGCGTCATGAAGAGCGTCGCGGTCGCATCCGCGCGAATGATGAGAAAGCCCAGCGCGATGGGCGCGAAAGGCACATCGGCGCCCCGGATATTGAGCAGCCAGTTGATGGAGGGCGGATCGGTAATGATCGCCGCATCCTCGCCAGCCGCCTTCAAGATATCGGCGATCTCGCCGCGCTTGTCGGCGGCGGACTTGCCGGCCAATGCCTCGGGATAGGCCATGACGGCGCCGACCGGCTCAGCCGGGCGATCCGTCCAGATCGCATCGACAGGATTTTGCGCCAGCGGCACGAAGGTGACGGCGGGGACTGCCTTGGCGATGCGATCCAGCGCGTCTTCCGCGATCAGCAGCGGGTCATAGCCGATGCGGGCACCGGCAGGCGCCACGTCCTTCAGCCAATCGGCCGGCGGCTCGTCCGTGACATGGCGGTAGGTCCAATGCGCGCCGTCCACTTCGCCCCGCACCTGGGTCACGTAGCGTCCGTCGATGAAGATCGCGGCCTTGTCTTTCAGGGCAATGGCAAGGCCGGCGCTGCCTGTGAACCCTGTCAGCCAGGCCAGACGCTCGGCGCAGGCCGGCACATATTCGCCCAGATGCTCGTCGGAACGTGGGATCAGCACGCCGTCTATGCCGGCCGCAGCAAAATTGGCTCTCAAAGAAGAAAGACGGTCAAAAAATGACGGCATGGCGGAGTTTCCGTGAAAGATATGTGTCAGTCTCATAACTCTGCTGTGATCATGCTTCTATCGCATGTCAGCTCGAGTTTCTTGCCGCATCAGGAAGAACGGCAAGCTTGCTATATCGCCGTTCAACGAATGGCCCCCCAGAAACCCTGAAGGCCTTCTCAACAAGGACATACTCCGATGAACGCCTTCATCAACACCTCTTCCGCCGCCGCTCCCGTTGCCCGCCCGGTTAGCCTCTCGGGTTCCGTCGTTCGCGTCGGCCGTTGGCTGCGCAATGTGAGCCGCCGCAACGCCGTCATCAACGAACTCGATCGCCTCAGCGACCGCGAACTCGCCGATATCGGCCTGAACCGCAGCGAAATCCGCAGCGTCTTCTCGATGGCGAACCGCGACGCCCGCTAATGGCGGCGCCGGTTCGGGCTTGAGAGGGCGGATCCGCAAGGATCTGCCCTTTTTGTTTGTAAGCGGCGCGGATTAGTCCGCAGGCAGGCAAGCGCCCGCATGGGCGGCGATATCGCCCGCGCGGCAGAGATAGATATCGTCCCGCGCCGCCGTGATATGGGCCAGCGCCCGGCGTAGCTGCCGCAGCCGGAAGGGCTGGCCGACGATATAGGGATGCAGCGCGATGCCCATCACCAAAGGCTGCGCTACGGCCTGATCCCGCATTTCATCGAACTGGTCGATGATCATATCGGCGAAGGTCGCGGCCTCGATTTTCCGCGCGACGATGGCCGGAATGTCGTTCAGTTCCTGCGGGTAAGGCACGGATAGCAGTTTTCCGCCGCCCCGCGTCTGCATCCAGCCCGGCTGGTCGTCATGGCACCAGTTCAGTGTATAGCCGTAACCGGCTTCGGCCAGCAGATCGGGCGTGACAGTGCTTTCCGCGATCCAGGGGCTGAGCCAGCCCGCGGGCGGCTTGCCCTCATGATGCCGGATTGCGACCGTTGTCTCGGCAATCAAACGCTTTTCCTCAGCCTCGCCTAAAACGCTTTGGCGTTCGGCATTGCTGCGGCCATGCCCTGCGATCTCATCGCCGCGCGCGCGGAACGGTGCGACGATTTCCGGGCAATAGTCATAGATGCTGCTGTTGAGCAGAACGGTGCTGGGCAGGGACAGCGCATCGAAAAGATCCAGCAGCCGCCACACGCCGACCCGATTGCCGTAGTCGCGCCAGGCATAGTTCAGCACATCGGGTTGCGGGCCACCGGGGGCAAGTTCCGCGCCCAGGCCTTCGCCGAAGGCGAAATGCTCCAGATTGAGGCCGATATAGACGGCAAGCCGGGTGCCGTTCGGCCAGTCGTAGTCAGGGCGCCGCGTGATCGGCGCGTAGTCGTAGCGGTTGTGGCTGGGCAGCCGCATCAGGGCTTGCGCAACAGCAGCGCGGTCCACTGACCTTCGGGGAAGCGCTTTTCCAGCACCATGCCCTGACGTCTGTGGGCGGCCAGAACCATGCGTTCCTGGGTCGCGAGCAGGCCGGCCAAAATGGCATAGCCACCGGGCTTCAGATGCTGCGACAGGCTATAGGCCATGGAGCAGAGCGGGCGGGCCAGGATATTGGCGAAGACCAGGTCATAGGGCGCGCCGGCGCTGGTCGCGCGGGACTTCCAGCCATCCGCCAGCGCCGGGCGGATGAATTGCGCGACGCCGTTCAGTTCCGCGTTCTGCCGTGTCACCCGCACCGACCAGGGGTCGATGTCGGTCGCGATGACAGGGCGATGCAGCAGCTTGGCCGCAGCCATGGCCAGAATGCCCGAACCGGTGCCGAGATCCAGAATCTGCCGGGGTTTCAGATGGGCGATATGTTCCAGCGCCCGCAGGCAGCCGCGCGTGGAGCCATGCTCGCCGCTACCGAAGGCGAGGCCGGCATCGACCGTCATGGTCAGGCGGCCGTAGACGGGCGTCGCCGTTTCATGCGTGCCGCGCACGGCAAAGCGATGACCGATCAACTGTTCCGGGAACTGCTCCAGATTGCGGGCGAGCCAGCCGTCGGCCTCCGTGGGCTGACGCTCCAGCGGAATATCATAGCCCGACAGGGCGGCCGCCAGCAGCAGGTTGTTTGCCAGCTCATCGTCCCGCTCGCCGATCGGCTTCACGGCTTCCAGACGCCAGGGGCCCTCATCCTCATCGCGGAAAAATCCGACGGTCGGGCAGATGCTGAGCAGCGCCTGCTCGTAGAAGGGCAGGGCTTCCTCAGGCACCAGCAGGGAGACGGTTTCGAGCGGGGTTGCGCGGCGGGCCATCGAAGGGTCTTTCTCAGTCAGATATCAGGCGCGTTCGACGAAGGTATCGAGCACGCGCTTTTCGCCGGATTGTTCGAAGGCGATGTCGAGGCGATTGTCTTCCACCGCCAGCACGGTGCCGTAGCCGAATTTCTGATGAAAGACGCGGGTGCCGACGGGAATGCTGTCTTGGCGCGCCGGACGTGCCGTCTGTTCCCAGGCGCCGGGCGATTGGCGCGGGCGCGTGGCGGTCAGCGGGAAGGCGCCGGAGAAGATGGGATCGGCATTCAGCCGCTGCATGCGCTCGGCCCGCGCGGCACCGCTTTGCGACACATGCTCGGGCGGCAGTTCCTCGATAAAGCGGCTCGGCACGCTCGACTGCCAATTGGCATAGATGCGGCGATTGGCGGCATGGCTGATGATGGCGCGCTTACGGGCGCGGGTAATGCCGACATAGGCGAGGCGGCGTTCCTCCTCCAAGCCCTTTAGCCCGCTTTCATCCATCGAACGCTGGCTGGGAAACAGACCTTCCTCCCAGCCGGGCAGAAAGACCGTGTCGAATTCCAGGCCTTTGGCGCCGTGCAGCGTCATCAGGCTGACGCGGTCGGTCTCGGTGCTCTCTTCATTTTCCATGACGAGGGCGACATGATCGAGGAAGCCGGCAAGGCTGTCAAAATCAGCCAGCGCGCGGATCAGTTCCTTGAGGTTTTCCAGCCGTCCTGGCGCGTCCGGCGATTTGTCCTGCTTCCACATCTCGGTATAGCCGCTTTCGTCCAGCATGGTCTGGGCGGTGACGACATGACCGTCGCGGGCCAGCAAGTCCCGCCAGCTGTCGAAACCCATCAGCAGGGCTTGCAGCGATTCACGGACTTTGCCCTTGATCACGCCACCGGCAATCATCCGTCCGGCGGCGGCCATCAGCGGTACCTGATGCGTGCGGGCGTGCAGATGCAGGTTGCGCAAGGCGGCGTCACCGACGCCACGGCGCGGCAGATTGACGATGCGCTCGAAAGCCAGATCGTCGGCCGGCTGCGCGATCAGGCGCAGATAGGCGATGGCATCGCGGATTTCCGCCCGTTCGTAGAAGCGCTGGCCGCCGACGATACGATAGGGAATGCCGATGGTGATCAGCCGCTCCTCGAAAGCGCGGGTCTGAAAGCCGGCGCGGACCAGAACGGCGATTTCGGAAAGCTTGTGACCCTCGCGCCGCAATTCCTCCATGCGGCTGCCGACCGCGCGGGCTTCCTCGTCCGAATCCCAAAGGCCCAGAACCTGGACCTTGTCGCCGTCGGCCTCGGTGCGGCCCGAGCGCAGGGTCTTGCCGAGTCGGCCTTCGTTATGCGCGATCAAACCCGAAGCCGCGCCCAGAATCTGCTTGGTCGAGCGGTAGTTGGATTCCAGACGGACAATGCGCGCGCCGGGAAAGTCTTTCTCGAAGCGCAGGATGTTTTCCACTTCCGCGCCACGCCAGGAATAGATTGACTGGTCATCGTCGCCGACGCAGCAGATATTCTGGTGCGACTGGGCCAGCAGGCGCAGCCACAGATATTGAACCAGATTGGTGTCCTGGTATTCGTCGACCAGGATATAGCGGAACATGCGGTGATATTGCGCCAGCACTTCCGGCTGCGTGCGCAGGATTTCCGTCACATGCAGCAGTAGGTCACCGAAATCGGCCGCGTTCAGGCTGCGCAGCCGCGCCTGATAGGCCTCATACAATTCCTCGGCGCGATTATTGGCGAAGTCGCTGCTTTCGGCGGCCGTCACGCGTTCGGGCGTCAGCCCGCGATCCTTCCAGCGCTGGATGATCGCCATCAGTCCCTGCGGCTGCCAGCGTTTGATATCGACGCCCGCCGCCTGCATCAGTTGCTTCAGCAGCCGCAACTGGTCGTCGGTATCGAGAATGGAGAAATTGGATTCCAGCCCGACGAGGGCGGCGTGGCGGCGCAGGATGCGGGCGCAGAGGGAATGGAAGGTGCCGAGCCAAAGCCCTGCCACCGGCTGGCCGAGGATGCTGCCGATGCGCTCCTGCATCTCGCGCGCGGCCTTGTTGGTGAAGGTGACGGATAGCACCTGGCCGGGCCCGGCGCGGCCGGACATCAGAATATGCGCGAAGCGCGTGGTCAGCACGCGCGTTTTGCCGGTGCCGGCGCCGGCCAGCACCAGCAGCGGACCGTCGAGCGCTTCAACCGCCGCGCGCTGTTCGGAATTCAGCCGATCGAGATAGTCACTCACGCGGCCGAGGTCTCATCCGCTGTCGGCGCGGGCGCCTGCGGCCGCACACCCAGGATATGGGCGATGGCATAGGTCAGGTCCGGGCGGTTAAGCGTGTAGAAGTGGAATTCGTCGACGCCATTGGCCTGTAGCAGGCGCACCTGCTCGGCCGCGATGACGAGGGAAACCATGCGCCGCGTCTCGGGGTCTTCGTCCAGCCCTTCGAACATATTGGCCATCCAATCGGGGATGACGGTGCCGGTGAGCTCGCTGAATTTCCGGGCCTGGGCAAAATTCGTCACCGGCAGGATGCCGGGCACGACAGGCGCGGTGATCCCGGCGGCCAGGCACATATCGAGAAAACGGAGATAGGTCGCGCTGTCGAAAAAGGCCTGGGTGATGGCGCGAGTGGCGCCGGCATCCAGCTTGCGCTTGAGATTGTCGAGATCGGCGATGGGAGAGGTCGCGCGCGGATGAACCTCTGGATAGGCTGCGACGCTGATCTCGAAATCGGCGATGCGTTTCAGGCCTTCCACCAGTTCCAGGGCGGTCTGATAGCCTTCCGAGCCGACATCGGTCTGGCCCGCCGGCAGGTCGCCACGTAGCGCCACGATGTGACGGACGCCGCTTTCCCAATAGCGCGCCGCGATCTCATCGATTTCGCCGCGCGTGGCGCCCATGCAGGTCAGATGCGCGGCGGGAACCAGCGCGGTTTCCCGTACCAGGCGGATCACAGTTGCGTGTGTCCGTTCCCGCGTACTGCCACCGGCCCCGTAAGTCACGGAAACGAAACGCGGATTAAGCGTCTCCAGGCGGCGGATGCAGGACCACAACTGGGTTTCCAGCGCTTCGGTCTTGGGGGGGAAGAATTCGAAGGACAAAGCCGGTGCAGGGCTACCGCCATCGGGCAGCGGCAGAGCGCCGAAGCGGGGGCCGCTTAGCCAGCGCTCCAGGACCGGTCGGGCCAAGCCTGCATTATCCAGCAGGGAATTACGGGGCGTGAGAGGAAGGTTCATCAGTCAGGACTCGTCATGCGCGGCATCAGTCTCATACGGTAAAACTCCGTGGCAGTCTCGTGCCGTTCATGCAAGACGGCGGTGACCGACAGCGCCCGGCAGATTTGAGCAGTTTTGCGTCGCAGCGATTTTGTTCTAGGTCTGTAGCTAACGCTGATCGAGAGTATGTGAGTGCTATGACCGTGGTGAACGAGGGGGTTGTTGCGTGACATCGAGGTTCTGGGCCGCTGGACTGATGGCGGCTGTGCTGATGACGGGCCTCGCGGGCTGTGCAACCAAACCGCCGGCATCCGATCCCGAGGCTTTGGCCGCATACAAGCAGAATGACGACCCGCTGGAGCCGATGAACCGGAAGCTCTACGCGGTCAATAATGCGCTCGACACCTATGCCATGAAGCCGGTGGCCCAGGGCTATGCCTATGTTGTGCCCCGCACGGTTCGTAACCATGTCGGCAATGTGCTGGACAACTTGCATACGCCGGTCGTCTTCATCAACGACATCCTGGAAGCGAAATCCCGCCGTGCCGGCGACAGCCTCATGCGCTTCGTCGTCAACTCCACGCTCGGCGTCGCCGGTATCTTCGATTTCGCGACGGGCATGGGCTGGCCTTCGCATGAGGCCGATTTCGGCATCACCCTGGCGCTGTGGGGCGTCGGCACCGGTCCCTTCCTGTATCTGCCGGTGCTCGGCCCGTCCGATCCGCGTGACGCGGCTGGGTTCGGCGTCGGCGTCGTGTCTGATCCGTTCTTCTGGGTCGGGCAGGGCGCTATCGTGAGCGACCTGGGCTATGCCCGTACGACCTTGACCATCGTGAACACGCGTGCCGACCTGCTGAAGCCGATCGACGAGGTCAAGCGCATGGCGCTCGACCCCTATGCGACCTTCAGAAGCCTCTATCGTCAGCATCGTGAGGCCGCCATCCAGGCTGCACGCGATGACAACCGCCATACGATTCCGGCTTGGTTCCCGCAGCCGGCCGCCGCGCCGGCCGGCCAGAACTAAGTCCAGAACGCGCTTTAGACTCGGAGACGAATATGCGCATCCGCCGCCGTAGAGTGATGACTTTCCTTGCCACCGCGATGCTGCTGGCCAGTTCCGTGGGCCTCACGTCGCAGGCACGGGCCGACGATGTGTCCGACGCTCGCACGATGATCGAAACTACCTGCACGCAGCTCCTGGGCGTCATCAACTCCTCCCAGGGTGATGCGCAGAAACAGGCCGCCATGCAGCAGCTGGTGCGCGGCGCGGTGGATGTGGACGGCGTCGCCCGTTTCGTCCTCGGCCGTTTCTGGCGCGTGGCGACCCCGGCCCAGCAGCAGGATTACATGCAGACCTTCCGGCAATTGCTGGTCTATGCCGTGACCGGGCAGGCCGCCTCCTTCCAGGGTGCGAAGTTCACCATGGGCCAGGCGGCGATGCGTGACGCCGGCATCGTGGTCGATACCGATGTGACGGTGCCCGGCAAGCCGGAAGCCCAGGTGCAATGGGTGGTGGCGACCGTCGGCGGCAAGCCGAAGATCATCGATATCCTGGCCGAGGGCACCAGCCTGCGCCTGACCGAGCGCAATGATTACGCGGGCGTCATCTCCCAGCATGGCGGCCAGGTTCAGCCGCTTCTGGACGCCATGCATCACCAATTGGCGCGCTTCCAGTCCAACGCCTCCTGAGGCCACCCTTTCTCAAGACGGTTGCGGCAATGATGGAAAGCCGGCGTGACTCCTGGTCGCGCCGGCTTTTTGCTGTGTGCGATTGAACGGAATTGTCACGCGGCAGCCGAAGCCGCAGGCCAATTGTTGCGAAATTGTATAATGGATTTAGCTTGATCGGGCGCGCGAAGCCGCCACAATAGGGCGAGCCGTATTGCACGGTGTTAAAAGGATTTTCTGACAATGGCTTTTGGTCCCGACTTCCGAACCTATCGTGGCGCGCCAGCCGCCGCGTCGGCAGCGGTCATCGATGCCGGACTGCGCGCCTATATGCTGCGCGTCTTCAACTGGATGGCGTCCGGACTGCTGCTGACGGGCATCGTCGCCTATGGCATCGCCAATACCGGCGCGATCGACGTTCTCTACCCGCAGGTGCAGAGCGCCCAGGGCTTCCTGGTGCATCGCCCATCCGGCCTCGCCTATCTGCTGATGTTCGCGCCTTTGATCTTCGTCATGGTGCTGAGCTTCGGCGTCAACAAGCTGTCCCGCCAGGCGGCGCAGACGATCTTCTGGATCTTCGCGGCCGTCATGGGCGCCAGCCTGACGAATATCTTCCTGGTCTTCACGCAGACCTCGATCGTCTCGGTTTTCTTCATCTGCGCGGCGACCTTCGCGGCGACCAGCGCCTGGGGCTATGTCACCAAGCGTGACCTGACCGGCATGGGCAGCTTCATGATCATGGGCCTGTTCGGCATCGTCATTGCCAGCCTGGTGAACATGTTCCTGCACAGCGCGCCGCTGCAGCTTGGCATCAGCATCATCGGTGTCCTGGTCTTCACGGGCCTGACCGCCTATGACACGCAGCGGATCAAGACCGACTATATCCAGTATGGCTATGCCAATGATTCCGAGATGGCGGCCAAGCGCAGCGTCTATGACGCGCTGGCGCTGTATCTGAACTTCATCAACCTTTTCATGATGATGATGCAGATCATGGGCAACCGGAACAACAACTGATCAAACTGTCGCGTCCCGGCCTTGCGGCCGGGACAAGGCAACAAAAAAGGCGAAAGACCCTGGGGTCTTCCGCCTTTTTCTTTGACCCGCTCGGGAGGTCAGAGCGTCTTCAGGAAATCGTTCAGCTTCTGCGCCGCCGTCAGCTTGTCGGTCTTGTCCAGCGCCGCCAGTTCGGCGGCCAGGCGATCCATCGCCGCTTCATAGATCTGGCGCTCGGAAAAGCTCTGATCCGGCTGGCCGGAATTGCGGTGCAGGTCGCGCACGACCTCGGCAATGGCCAGCGGGTCGCCGGAATTGATCTTCGCCTCGTATTCCTGCGCGCGGCGCGACCACATGGTGCGCTTCACACGGGCGCGGCCCTTCAGCACGGCCAAGGCATCGTCGAACAGCTTGCGCGTGGCAAGCTTGCGCAAGCCGGCGGTGCGGGCCTTGGCGACCGGCACCCGCAGCGTCATGCGGTTTTCTTCGAAAGTGATATGGATCAGTTCCAGCTTGTGGCCGGCGATCTCTTCCGTCGCAATCCGCTCGACCTTGCCGACGCCATGGGTCGGGTAGACCACATAATCGCCTTCGGCGAAGGTTTCCGGCTTGCCGAGGGGCACCGGCGGCTTGGCGGGTTTGTCGGCGTTGGGCAAGCCGGAGGCCAAGGGTGCGGTCGGGACCGCCGGGGTCGTCGTAGAGGTCGTAGCGATAGCGTCTTCCGGCATCAGGGTATCGGATGCTTCGGGAGAAGAGGCATTCATGGGCTCAAGCCTTCCACGAAATAAAGTCGTACCGGAACGGACGTGTCACAGCGCGGCCAAGGCATTGGCCGCAACCTGACACAGGTTCAAGGACGACGGATAAAGGGCACGCTTCAACGCAGGCGACGCGGCCCACGGGATAACGGCCTGATTTTTCATCATGGTTCATGCGTATATCACAGATCTCGCCAAAAGTCATGACCAATCGAGCTCAGACGCTGCGACCTTCGGCTGAACTGTTCCCGCGCGTCAGCGTCCTTCGCGGCGCCAGGCGATCAGCAGAACGAGAATGAGCAAGGGCAGAGCCGCCCAGCCCGGCAGCAGCGGGGTCAGCGCGATGCCGGTGGTGACATGAGCGTGGTTGCGGCGCAGGCCAATCCAGTCTGGCCCGCCCGGCACATCGCCGGCCTCGACCAGACGCAATTGCGGCGCGCCGCCGGCCCCCAGGAAATGCGCACTGCCATGGGTCGCATCGATCACCCCGCCGGCCTTGGTGGCGGTGGCCCGCAGATCAGCCCATTCCGGCGGATCGGCCATATCCGACGCCGCATAGGCGGTGCGGATTCCGTCCGTCACCGTCCACAGGCCGGGACCGGGCGCCGGGACATCGAGAACGGCGTGGCCAGGCCCGGCCACCATCATCGGCTGCTTGATCACCTGGCCATTCGGGTTCGTGATCGTGACAGTGGGTGGCGCATTGGCCTGTAATTGCCGCTCATCAATATGCAGCCTGTCGCCATCGAAACCGGCGCTGAGCCGGTTTTCATCCAGCGCCGGCTCCTTCATCAGCCAATGGGCGACCCGCCGCAGAAGCTCCGCCTGCGGGCCGCCGCCGTTATGGTCCCGCGCCCAGAGCCAGATCTGATCGGAGAGCAACAGACCGACGCGGCCTTGCCCGACATGGTCCAGGATCAGCAGCGGCTTGCCGGCAGCGCCGTCCATCAGCACCTGCCCGTGAACATCGGTCGCATCGATCGACCGGTACCACTGACCCCAGTGGGGCGTATGTGCGCCGTCCACCCCCGGCAGATCGGCCGTCACCGGGTGGCGCAGGCCCATATCGGTCAGCGCCGGGCGGAAGGGGGTTGTGGTAATGCCCGCTCCGCTCACTGGCGGCGGCCCAAAGCCCGCAGGCAGATTCAAGGAGCCGTCACTGCCATTCATACTGCCGAGCGGTTGTGCCGGCAGAATGCTGCCGAGATCGCTATGGGCGATGGAGCCCGCACCCGCGAATTCCGGCCCCGCTTCCAGCAGCAAGGCGCCGCCCTGCCGCACATAGCGGGCGATATTGCCGAGATAGGCCGAGGGCAGAATGCCCTGGTTCTGGAAGCGGTCCAGAATGATGAGATCGAAATTGGCGATCTTCTGCTCGAACAGCTCCCGTTCGGGGAAGGCGATCAGCGCCAGCTCGTCGAGCGGGGTGAGATCGTCCTTATCCGGTGGCCGCAGGATGGTGAAATGCACCAGATCGACGGCGGGGTCGGATTTCAGCAGGCGGCGCCAGGCCCGCTCACCAGGGTCGGGCTGGCCGGAAATCAGCAGCACGCGCAGCCGGTCGCGTACGCCGTTGATGGTCACGATCTGCTGGTTGTTGATGGGAGAGGCCTCGCCGTCGAGGCCGGACGCCTTCAACACGATGACAGAGGGGCCCTCCTGCTTCACCGGCAAGGTCAGGGTTTGGATCTGCCCGGCCTGCACGGTGCTGGTGGAAAGGGTCTCTCCGTCACGCATGGCGGTGACGGTGGCTGTGCCGTCGGACGGGGCGGGACCGAGGTCTTCCACCTCATAGCGCAGGGTGACGGTGCTTCCGACAACGCCGTAGCGCGGTGCGTCGATCAGCCGCAGGCGGCGGTCCGTCTCCTCGCCGCGGGCAGGCAAGAGCAGATGAAAGGGCGCGGCGAAGCCGGGTTTTTCCGGGATATCGGCAATCTCGCCGTCACTCAGCGCCACGACCCCGGCCAATTGGTCGGGCGGGATATCGCCCAGGGCCGTATTGATGGCCGCGAAAAGCTGCGTGCCCTGGCTGCCCGTTTCCGGCACCGTGATGGTCCGCAGTTCCAGGCCTGGAATGGCCGCCGCTTCACGTGAAACCTGGGCGCGCGCGGCGTCGATCTGCGCCGTCCGGCCAAGTATCGTCTCCGACCCGCTGTGATCGACGACGAGGAGCGCGATATCCGGCCGTGCGCGCCATTGCTGGCGCACCAGCTTCGGCCCGCTCAGCCAGCCAAGCAGCAAGGCCAGCAGCAGCAGCCGCCACCAGCGGCCGGGCGTGCGGCCCAGGAAGGCCGGAATCAGCACAAGCAGCCCGGCGGCGCCAAGCACAGCCAGAAGCCAAAGCGGCAGGTTCGGCGCGATATTTGCGCCGACGACGGTGGAGACGCTGTTCATTGCCCCAACCGCTCCAGAATGGCCGGGACATGAACCTGATCGCCCTTATAGGTGCCGGTCAGGGCATACATCACCAGGTTCATGCCGAAGCGATAGGCGTAGAGCCGCTGCTGCTCGCTGCCGGGAATGGTGCTGTAGGGAAAGCTGCCGTCCTGGTTCATGTCCCAGGCAGCGGCCCAGTCATTGGCGCCGATGATAATGGGGCTGACACCGTCATTGCTGGCTTCCGGCGTCTCTGTCACCCAGATCGGCGCCCCGTCGTAGCGGCCGGGAAAGTCGCGCAACAGATAGAAGGTATGGGCCAGAACATGATGCGGCGACAGCGGCGTCAGCGGTGGAATGTCCAGCCCGCCGACCGCCTGCCGCAACGCCTGTGCCGCGCCCGGCTGTAGGCCTGATCCTGTGCCTGCCGCGCCCGTGTCGCTGCCTTGGGTATCGATCAGGATGATGCCGCCATTCGCCATGAATTGGTTCAGCGCGGCGGTGGCAGCAACGGTCGGCGCCGCGCTGCCCGGCAGGATCGGCCAATACAGCAGCGGATAGAGGCTGAGATCGTCGCGGCCCGGCACGACGCCGACCGGTGGACCCAGCACGGCGGCGGAGCGGCTGCTGACGAAATCGGACAGGCTGGCCAGACCGTCCCGTGACAGGCGATCGACACTGCCATTGCCGGTGACGACATAGCCGAGGGAGGTCTGGAGTGCGGCCTGCGGCACGTTTGCGGCCCAGGCAGGCAGGCTGGCTGTCAGGCCGATGGCGACAGCCAGGGCCAGTGCGGCGCTGCCTTGCCGATGCCAGCGCAGCGCGCCACGCAGCGCGAGGCTGGCCAGCAGGTCGAGGATCAGGAGCGCGATGGCAAGCGCGGTGAGATAAGGCCCCAGATCGCGCTCGGCCAATCGGCCCGACAATCCGGCGCGGGTCGCACCGGGAACCAGTTCGGCCGCGGTCGGCGCCGGCAGGCTCGGCCCAAGATTAAGGGCATGACGATCCCCTGCCACGCCATAAAGACCCGGCGGCGCTTTGGGGGATGGCTGTGTCGACGCCAGCTGGTCGGCCTCGATCGGGCTTGCGGCTGCGCTGGGCGGGTTCATCTCGCCAAAGCCGTTCATGACGGAAAAGGGCGCCAGCCGCGCCTTCGGGTCGCCGTTACCCGTGCCGGCCGCCAGGTGGATCAGCCGGTCCAGCATATCCGGAAAAAGACCGGACAGCGGCAGGCTGGACCAGTCGGCATCCGCCGTGACGTGAAACAGCACGATGCGGCCCTGGCCGAGCCTGGCCGAGGAGACGAGCGGCGTGCCGTCGGCCAGCGTCGCCCAAACATTCACGCCGGTCAGTGACGCCGGGTCGGCCAGAAGCTGGCGGGTGACGGTCACGTCCTTCGGCACGGCAAGGCCGGCAAAGGGACTGGTCGCCGGGAAGGGGGCCAGCGGTTCTGGCCTGTTCCAGGACAACGCGCCGCCCAGGCTGCGATCCTGCTGCAACAGATGGACAGGCAGCAGCGTATCGGCGGTCTCCCCGGTCAGAACGCCACCGAAGCGGATCAGCAGACCGCCCTGGCGGACGAAGCGCGTTACGGCCGCGACCTCATCCGGCGCGGTCAGCGGCCGGTCGCTGAGGATGAGCACGGAAAGCGGCTGACCCAGCAGGTCCATCAATCCGCCACGCCGGATTTCGACATCCGGACCCAATGCGCGGTTGAGATAGAATAGCGGCCCGACCAGCGGCGCATCGGCGGTGCTGGTGCCGGCGGTCGAGGCAAGGCCGACGATGCGATGCCGCCATTGCCGGTCCAGCAATAGCGTAGCCCCGGCGCTCGGCGCGCCGACCAGGCTCAGCTTCGTGACGGTATTGGCCAGCATGGTCGGCAGGCCGAGCGGTGCCGAGGCCTCTGTCTGTCCTGCCGGAAGGGGGAGAGCGATACGGCTGAGCGTACGGCCGTCGCTGCCTTCGGCCAGTAAGGCAAAGTGGCGCGCAACCGGCTGCGGCACGGCGGCAAGGCGGATGACCAGTCCGCCGTCGCGTTCCTGCGGCGCGGGCAGCAGCGCGGCCGTGCCGATGGCGCGGGCGTCGGTCACTTGGCCCGCTTGCGCCAGGGCCGCGCGAAATGCCGCTTCGCCGCTGGGCGCGGTGATGCCGTCATCGATGAACAGAACCGAACTGGCCGGGTGATGCCAGCCGTCGAGCGCGCGGCGGTCGGCGGCGCGATCCGGCGCCCAGGGCTGCGGCATGGCGGCCGCCAGCAGCGACTGCGCATCCCGCGCTGCCATCGGACCTTGGATCGCGGGCAGGCGGCCGTCGATCTCGGCGGCGGTCGTCAGCAATGCCACGGGCCGGTCTTGGCGTTCGGCCGCCTGAATGGCGGCACGCGCTGTCGCTGTCCGATCGGCCCAATCGCCGGCAGCCGCCCAGCCATTATCCAGCACGACCAGCAAGGGGCCGCCGCCGGCCAGTTGCCGGCGTGGATTGAGGACGGGATTGGCGAGGCCGAGGATAAGGCAGGCGAGCGCCAGAATACGCAGCGCCATCAGCCAGGCCGGCGTGCGCTCGGGGCTTTCGGCGGTCTCTTCCAGGTTTGCGAGCAGGCGCAGCGCCGGAAAGCTTTGCGTGCGCGGCGCGGGCGGGCTGGCCCGCAGCAGCCACCACAGCAGCGGCAGAACCAGGAAGGCGAGGAGCAGCCAGGGCTCGGCAAAGATCATCGATTGGCCAGAGCCTCATACAGCGCGAGCAAAGCCGTATTGGGCGCATGATCGGTGCGGTGCAGACCGGCCTTCCAGCCTGCGGCGCGCGCGATGGCGCTGAGGCCGGCGATCTTCGCCTGCAAGCGCTTCTGATATTCGGCGCGGATGGTTTCGACCTTCGGCACAAGAATGCTGCCGGCGGTCTGGCCCATGCCCAATCCCTGAAACCGCACGCGGCCACGAAAGGGCAGGTCGGCCTCGGCCGGGTCCAGCACCTGCAGAAGATGCCCGGTGACAGGCAGGGCAGCGAAGCCGGCCACGGCGCTTTGCACGCTGTCCAAAGGTTCCAGGAAATCGCCGATCAGGATGACATGGGCATGGCGCGGCACGGAGAGGCGTGGCGGCAAGGGCTCTTCGCGCATGTCCCTTTGATCGAGCAGGCCGGCGATGGCGGGCAGCGCGGCGCGGCCGGAGGCCGGATGAGGGGCTGCGCCCAGCAGCCGGACATATTCGCCACCGCGCAGCAGCAGGGCGGCGAGCGCCAAGGCCAGCAATACGGCGCGCTCCCGCTTCGGTACCTGCGTGGGCGAATGCCAGCGCATGGCCGCGCCATCCGCGACCCAAATATAGGCGGTCTGGGCCGCTTCCCATTCCGTCTCCCGCACATAGAGCCGGTCGGACCGGCCGCTCTGCCGCCAGTCGATGCGATCCGCTGAGTCGCCGTCCGCAAAGGGCCGGTACTGCCAGAAACTGTCGCCGCGCCCGGTGCGCCGGCGGCCATGCACGCCCTGTGCGACGGTCGCGGCGACACGCTCGGCCGCCAGAAGCAGCGGTGGCAGAGACTGCCCCAGCGCCTCCGCCGCGAGCGACCTTTGAGACATCAAAGGGCTAAGCGCCAATGCGGGCGACCATGGCGTCGATCACGGCATCCAGCGTCACGCCTTCGGCGCGGGCGCCGAAGGACAAAGCCATGCGGTGGCGCAGCACGGAAGGAGCGAGCGTCGCGATATCGGCCAGGCTCGGCGACAGCCGCCCGTCCAGCAGAGCGCGGGCGCGGGTGGCCAGCATCAGCGCCTGCGCGGCGCGCGGGCCAGGCCCCCAGGCGATATGATCCCGCACGACGGCGAGGCCCGATCCATCCGGCCGCCCATCGCGCACAAGATTGACGATGGCATCCACCACGGCGTTGCCGATGGGCATATGGCGGACCAGGCTTTGCGCCGCCATCAGCTCCTCCGCCGTCAGAACGGCATCGGCTTCGGCGGCGGCCGCGCCGGTGGTCGCCAGCAGCATGGCGCGCTCATCCTCCCGCGCCGGATAGCGCAGGTCGATCTGAAGCAGAAAACGGTCCAACTGCGCTTCCGGCAGCGGATAGGTGCCTTCCTGTTCGATAGGATTCTGCGTTGCCAGAACATGAAAGGGGCGGGGCAAGGCACGGTCATGGCCGGCGACGGCGACATGGCCTTCCTGCATGGCCTGCAGCAATGCGGATTGCGTGCGCGGGCTGGCGCGGTTGATCTCATCCGCCATCAGCAGCTGGCAGAAAACAGGGCCGGGCAGGAAGCGGAAGGCGCGGCGGCCGGTCTCGCTGGCTTCGTCCAGTATTTCGCTGCCCAGGATATCGGCGGGCATCAGATCGGGCGTGAACTGCACGCGCTTGGTGTCCAGACCCAGGGTGCGCCCCAGCGTATCGACCAGCCGCGTCTTGCCCAGGCCCGGCACGCCGACCAGCAGCACATGGCCGCCGGAGAGAATGCCCGTCAGCGCCAGATCCACGACCTCGGCCTGGCCGAAGATGACTCGGCCGATTTCGGCGCGGAGCGCGGCGAGCCTTTCGCCCAGTGCGTCGGCGCTGGCAAGAATCGCCTCCGCCTCATTGCCTTGTCCGCTCGGGCGTCCCATTTCGAAAAGCATGGCGTTCCTTGGCTGTCGTCGCTTTCCGTGAGGGGGTGACCTCACGAATGGAGAGACCCTACTTATATTTGTTGTCGAGGCGAAGTCGGCTCAGGAAGATGGTGTGGATTAGTCCGGGAACGCTTCCGTGAAACGGCAGACCGGGATGAGTTGGGGTATGGCTGTGTCTGGCGAGGGCAAGAGAATGAAAATGCGGGGCCATGCGGATGCCGGACCTGAGATCGGCGGCCAGGGCATGCGCGGCGCGCCGCATGTGACGGGGATCGAGGTAGTGGTGCCGGATCGGGCGGCGGTCGCCGAAATCCTGAACGCACCCTCGAAAAAGCTGCGGCGCCCGCCTGCCGAATGCGGCGACCTGCCCTTCGTCATCAAGCGTGACGGCACCTGGCTCTATAAGGGCACGGCGATCGGCCGCAAGGAACTGGTCTGCCTCTTTGCCAGCGTGCTGAAGCGCGAGGCGGATGGCAGCTTCTGGTTGGAGACGCCGGCCGAGCGCGGCCGCATCGTGGTCGAGGATGCGCCCTTCGTGGTCGTCGAAATGGATTGGACCGGCGCCGACAGCGCGCAGATCGTCACCTTCCGCACCAATACGGATGAGATGGTGACGGTCGATCTCGACCATCCGCTGCGCTTCAACGATGAAGGCGGCGGCGACCCCAAACCCTATGTCCGGCTGCGGTCGGGCAATGGCGCCCATCCCATCGAGGCGCGAATCAGCCGGCCGGTCTTTTATGAACTGGCGGCCCTGGCCGAACCGCAGACCGTGCGCGGCAAGATGATGCTGGGCGTATGGAGCTCGGGCGTGTTTTTCCCGCTGGGCGAAATGCCGAACGACGAGATCTGACGTCATGATCGAGGCCGAGCTGCGGGCGCGTCTGGCCCGCCCGGTCGCGGTGGCCGAGCGTCGAGACATCGCAGACAGTACCGCGCAGGGGCTGGCCGCCGCCGTGCTGGTGCCGATCATTCTGGACCCTTCCCCGCGCATTCTGCTGACCAAGCGCGCCACGCATTTGCGCCATCATGCCGGTCAGGTCAGTTTTCCCGGCGGGCGCATCGACGCCCAGGATGCAAGCCCCGAGGCAGCGGCTTTGCGCGAGGCCTGGGAGGAAATCGCCATGCCCGCCGGTGCCGTCGATCTCATTGGACGGTTGTCCAATATCGAAACCGGCACCGGATTTCTGGTCACCCCCGTTATCGGGCTGCTGGCGCCGGGCGTGCCGCTGCATCCGGCAGCAGAGGAGGTGGCCGAGATTCTGACTCTGCCGCTATCCGTTCTGCTCGACCCGGAACAGCCCAAACGGCAGCGCATGAAGCTCAAAACCGGCGATTGGCGGGATATCTGGGTTTGGCCGCATGATGACCACTATATCTGGGGCGCGACCGCTGCCATTCTTCTCGACCTCGCACAGAGGTTGAGGGATCACGCGTGAGCGGACAAGCGATCGAGATCGGCCTCGAAACAGTCTTTCCAGATGACCCGATCGATGTGCTGATCATCGGCGCCGGCATCGTGGCTTTGGCCGCCGCCCAGAAGCTGCAGGCGGCGGGGCGGCAGGTGGCGCTGCTGGAACGCGGCGGCGTTGCGGCGGCAACCAGTTCCGGCAATGCCGGCGCGCTGGCTTTCTCGGACATTCTGCCGCTCGCCACATCCGGCAAGATCGCCCGCGTGCCGCGCTGGCTGATGGACCCGCTGGGGCCGCTGTCCATTCCGCCCGGCTATGCGCTGCGTATCGCGCCCTGGCTGCTTCGCTTTTGGCGGGCCGGATGGGCAGACCGCATCGCCTCCAGCATTGCGGCGCAGGTCGCCATGATGGGGCTGGCCGAGGCGGAGATGGACCGCATGATCGCGGAAAGCGGGCTCGGCGACCTGATCCATCCCGACGGCTCGCTGGAACTCTATGAAAGCGAGGCGGAGTTTCAGGACTCCCTGCCCGGCTGGACGCAGCGGACGAAGGCCGGCATCGCCTTCGAGCATGTGCGCGGCGCAGCGATGGCGGATTTGCAGCCGGGATTGTCCCCGCAATTCATTGCCGGCACCTTCGTGCCCGGCTGGCGCAATGTCAGCGACCCTTTCATCTTCGCAACCCGTCTGGCCGCCGATGTGGAAGGCCGTGGCGGCATCTTTTTGCAGGGCGAGGCCTCGCAGGTCTTTCCGCAGGAGAGCGGCGCCCGCGTGGTGCTGACGGACGGCCGCATCCTGGCGGCGAAGCAGGTCGTGGTCGCGGCCGGCGCCTGGTCGCGCCGCCTGACCGACCTGCTCGGCGACTATCTGCCGCTGGAAACCGAGCGCGGCTACAATACAACCTTGCCGCTGGGCTCCTTCGACCTGCGCCGCCAGCTGATTTTCGGGGCGCATGGATTTGTCATCTCCAGGCTGACGACGGGCCTGCGCGTCGGCGGCGCGGTGGAACTGGGCGGATTGGACCGGCCGCCGAATTTCAAGCGCTCGGCGGCGATGCTAAAAAAGGCGATGGGTTTTCTGCCGGGCCTGTCGGCGGAAGGCGGCGTGCAATGGATGGGCTTCCGTCCTTCCATGCCGGACAGCCTGCCCGTCATCGGCCCGTCCCGCGCATCACCGCACATCGTCTATGCTTTCGGGCATGGCCATCTTGGCCTGACGCAATCGGCGGGCACGGGCCGATTGGTGGCCGACCTTCTTAACGGCCAGCCGCCCGCGATCGACCCGGCGCCCTTCCGGCCCAGCCGCTTTCGCTAGGCTGGGCCCTGTCAGGTTTTGATTGAAATACCGTCATACCCGCGCAAGCCGGTATCTTCTGGGTCAGCCACCGTGACACGGAGAAGATTCCTGCGTCCGCGGGAATGACGGTTGAGGGTAATTCCAGCTAAAGCTGACAAACGCTAGGTGCGAGCCTTGCGGCTATCGCCGCGCGGGCCGATGTCCCGCGCGAGATCGCGGAAGGCGACGACCAGTTTCAGATGCGGGCTGAGCAGGTTGCGCGGCAGGGACGGCAGATAGATGCGGATCGTCTCCAGCTTCTTGTCGTCGGGCAGATCGTCGAAGGCCTGGCGCGTGCCGCCGTCCCGGCCTTTCTCATAGCTTTGCGCCACGGCATGGCGGATCTCGTCGGGGACGGAGGCCAGGAGCCGGCGCTGGACGAAATTGAGCGTCTGGACAGGGGGCTGTCCGGTGGTGCCGTTCACCGCCTTCGCTCCGGCTTCCTCATAGGGTTTCAGCCGGCCGAGCGGAAACTCGATCTCGACGCCATTGGGCTGCATGACATAGGCGGTGTCGCCGTCGATCTCGACGATCTTGCCTTCATGCGAGCCACTGGCATCCGATACGCGGTCACCGATCGAGAGACGAGTCATGTGAATCTTCCATTGCCTCGAGCCAATGGGAAAGCTCACGGATCAGTGTGCCAGGCAATCTATTTTTGGTGACAGTTCCATAGTTTTTCAGGGCAGTCGGTGAAACCGGCGGGACAGGCGCGCGACGGCAAACAGCAAGGCCGCCAGAGTGCCGACGAAAAAGCCGGTCGGCCAGTCGCTGATATAGGCGGCGGCAATCGAAACCCAGACAGTCAGCACGGCAAGGCAGACGGATAGCAGCAGGGCGGTCGCCGGCCGGTTCGTCAGGCTGCGGGCCGCCGCAGCCGGCCCGATCATCAGGCTGAAGACCAGCAACGCGCCCACCACCGGCAGCGCCATGGCGGTGGCGATACCCACCAGCGCCAGAAAGCCGAAATCGGCGCGGCCCGCAGAAATGCCGTGGGTCGCGGCAAGATCGGGTGACAGCGTGTTCAGCAGCAACGGCCGGAAGCCGAGACCGAGCGCCGCGATGATCAGGATACCAAGCGCCAGAACCGGCCAGATTTCGGCACGGCTGACGCTGACCAATTGACCGAACAGCAGGGCATAGACGCCCTGGGCGTAATGGCCCGACAGGCTGAGAAACAAGGTGCCCAGGCCGAGCAGCGCCATCAGCATCAGCGCGGTCGCGACATCCCGCCGCTGCCGCTGAGCCAGTTGCGTGATCCCGATGACGCCGAGACCGGAAAAGCCGATCAGCCCCCACAGCTCGCTGATGCCGAGCAGATTGGCCGCCGCCGCACCCGGAAAGGCACCCAGCGGCAAGGCATGGGCCGCGAAGCTCATGCCGCGCAGCACGACGAACAGGCCGACCGCGCCGGCGACGACGGCGATGATTGTCGCCATGATCCAGCCGTTGATCATATAGCTCGCGAACATCGGCGTCAGGCCTCTGCCGTCCGGCGCGCGACCGGCCGCTTCGCCCAGAGCCTGGCGGCGACATAGATCAGGCTGACCAGGCTGGTGATGAAGAAACTGACTGGCCAGGCCTGGCCAGGCGTCCAGGTGTAGCTGTCATAGGCGAGCAGCACGCCGCCCCAGGTGGCAATCAGACCGAACAGGCCGGCGAGGAGCAATGCGCGGCCGGGCCGGTGGGCGATCTGCACGGCGGCCGCAGCCGGCCCGATCAGCAATGCGGTCGACAGGATCGCGCCAATGGTCATGGCCGAGAGCGTCACGGCCAGCGACAGGATCAGCAGATGCAGCAGGCCGATGGACGACACCCGCACACCTTGCGCCGAAGCCAGATTGGGATCGAGTGAGGTCAGCAGCAGCGGCCGGTAGATCAGTCCCATCATAAGCACCGCGAGGCCGCTGACGCCCAGCATCGGCACGATCATCGATGCCGGCACCGCGAAGATCGAGCCGAACATGACCGAAATCGCGGCGCCGCCCGAACTGCGCGTGCCGATATCCAGATGCAGCAGCAGGGCTGTCAGCCCCAGCCCGGCGCCGAGCACGATGCCCGTCACCAGATCGCGTTCCTTGGAGCGGCGCAGCCCGGCCAGTTCCAGCGCGCCCGCCGCCAGGACGGCGACGCCCAGAAAGCCCCAAAGCGCGCTGATGCCGAGCAGGAAGGCAACCGAGCCGCCGGCGCTGCTGATATCGGACAGCGCATGGCCGGCGAAGGACTGGCCGCGCAGCACCGTGAAGACGCCGATCAGCGCAGAGACGATGGCGGCGGCGCTGCCGATGACGAGCGCGGTCTGCACCGGTGCGCTGGCGAAAAAACCCGGCGCGAAGATCAGATTAAAAAAGGACATGGCTGCGTCAGGGAATTTCGCAGACATGGACCGGATGCTTTTCGATCGCGATGGGAATCTCATCGGCCGCACCCGCCGCGATCACCAGCACGCGGCCATGCACGCGAATGACATCGATATGATGGCCATAGAGACGGCTCAACACTTCCGTGCGCACCACTTCCTCGGTCTTGCCCGTCGCGGCACGGCCTTGCGCCAGATAGACGATGCGGTCCATGACCCCGAGCAGCGGGTTCATGTCATGCGCGGAGACCAGCACGGTCACGCCTTCGTCCCGCGCGAAGCGGTGCAGCAGGCCCACGATATCGGCGACAGCCCGCACATCCAGATTGGCCAGCGGCTCATCCAGCAGCAGCAGGCGGGGGCGACGGATCATCGCATGGGCGATCAGCACGCGCTGTTGCTGGCCGCCCGACAGGTCGCCGACGCGCTGGTCGGCAAAGGCCTCGGCGCCGACTGCCCGCAGCATGGCCTCGACTTTGCGGCGTTTTCCGAGGGAGGGCAGCGGCAGGCCGAAGCGGTTGCCGTCCAGCCCCAAACCAACCACGTCTCGCGCCCGCAAAGGCATATCCATGTCGAAGGCGATCTTCTGCGGCACATAGCCGACAGCGCCGTTGAGATGAACGGCACCGCTGGTCGCTGCCTGCAAGCCCAGGATCGTCCGCAGCAGGGTGGTCTTGCCGGATCCGTTCGATCCGATCAGCCCACAGACTTCGCCGGGCATAAGCGAAAAGCTCACGTCCTTGAGCACCTGACGGCCAGGGAAGGCAACGCTTAAAGCGGAGACGTTCAGCGTTTCCGTCAGGGTGCTCATCATATCCATATCTATTTGGCGGCCCGGAGCAGGCTTTCGGTGGAGGTCTTGTCCGCGACCGCCTTTGTAAGGGCCGTCACCTCGGCCAACATCCAGCTTTGATAGCTGTAGCCTGGGGTCGGCATGGTTTCATAGACGCCGACGACCGGGATTCCTTGCTTATGGGCCAGTTCCAGAAAGGATTGCGTCAGCGGATCGGTCACCTGCTGATTATACAGGAAGACTTTCACGGCGCCGTTCTTCAACAGCGCATTCTGCTTGCTGACATCCTGCGGGGCCGGATCGGTATCGTTCATGATGGCCGCTTCCAGCGCCCAGGGCGTGTCGATCTTGGCCCCGGCCGCATGCAGCATATAGTCGCCAACCGGCTCCGTCACCGCAACGGCGGTGCCGGGATAGGTCGCCTTGAAAGACGCGAGCGCCGCCAGCCAGGGTTTCAGGCTGGTTTCGAAGGCTGTCTCACGTTCAGCGAAATAGCCGGCATGGGTAGGGTCGAGGCGGGACAGCTGTTCCGCGATCGCCTTGGCGACCAGCGGCATGGTGGCCGGATCGTACCACAGATGCGGGTTTGCGGTGTCGTCCGGCAGGGCGCGCAAATGCTGAACGTTGATGACCTCGCGCCCGGATTTGGGGGCAGCCGCGATCATCTTATCGGCCCAGCTGTCATAGCCGAGGCCGTTTTCGACGATCAGATCGGCGCCCGCGATGCTGCCGGCGATTTTCGGGCTGACCTCAAAGGAATGCGGGTCGGTATTGGGGTCCGACATGATGGTGGAGACATGTACATAGTCACCACCGATCTGGCCGATGACATCGGCATATTCATTCTCGACGCCGATGGCCTGAATGATGCCTGCGGCCCGCGCCTGGGTGACCAGGCCAAGGGCTCCTGTCAGGGCAGCGGCTGCCAGGCCGCGTGCCAATGCTGTCTTCAATCGCATAGCCGTCCTCATGATAGGTAATTTTGAAATGTTATAACGTATCAAAATCACCTGTCCAGAGGAGTGTTACACTATATCGTAACGCAGCTCCAGCCGCTGACCGGCGAGCTATTGCCCCGCCAGCGCGGCCTTGTAGCGGGCAATGGCGTCCGCCCAGCCGAAGATCAGGGCATCGGCCGTCAGTTCGTGGCCGATGGAGGCTTCCGCGAGGCCCGGCAGGGCCGCGACCAAAGGCGACAGATTGTCGAGATTGAGGTCATGCCCGACATTGACGGCAAGCCCTGCGGCGCGCGCGCGGGCGCAGGTTTCGGCACAGGCGGCCAGGATTTCCGCGTGGTTGCCGTCACGGAAAGCCTGGGCATAGCTGCCGGTATAGATTTCTATTCCGTCGGCCCCGGCTTCCACCGCGCGGCCGACCACGTCAGGATTCGGATCGACGAAGAGGATAGCGCGTGCGCCCAGGGCCTTCAGCTGCGCGATGGCGGGCTTGGCGACTGCCATCTGGTCCGGCCCCAGCTTCCAGCCTTCGTCGGAGGTAAAGGCGCCTGGGGCATCCGGCACCAAAGTGCATTGCTCCGGCTTCACTTCGGCCACCAGATCCATTAGCCGGGGCTCGGGATAGCCTTCGATATTGAACTCGAAGCCTGGGCGCCAGGGACGCATCAGCCGGTCGAGCATGAAGACGTCGGTGCGACGGATATGCCGCTCGTCCGGGCGGGGATGGACGGTCAGCCCATGGGCGCCGGCCTCATGTGCCGCGCGCGCGAAGGTTTCGACATCCGGCACGCCCGTATGGCGGGAGTTCCTGAGCAAGGCGATCTTGTTCAGATTGACGCTGAGCTTGGCCATAAAGTCCCCGAAGCGTTTGGGCTGGACGAAGGGAAGAAAAACTATTCGTGGCGGAAGGTGATGACCAGGACGTCCCGGAAAGCCGGCTTTTCCGGGTCCAGCGGATGCACCGCCGTGACACCGTGAAAGACGCGCCCGTCATCCACCAGCGCCGCATCCATGGGTTCGGCGAGCGTGAAGCGGGACATAAGCGTCTTGTCCAGGCTGGTAATGCTGGTCTCGCCCTCTGCCACATTCTCGCGCCGCACCAGCAGCACCAGAACCCAGTCGACGCCGTCGCGATGCAGCCCCTCGGGCGTCGGCCGGCCTTCCGCCCCGGCCTGGGCCTCGATGCGGAACTGATGCATCTCTACATGCCAATGCTCCGGCCGTCGGTCCGGCGCGGTCAGGCGCGTGAAAAGCCCGTGGCACATGCGCAGCACGGCCGTCGTCGCTGGATGGGCTGCGACCGCGTCGGTCACCGGGTCGAACCAGCGGGCGATGCCACCGTTCAGGGCGTTATAGTCGCGGCTCTGGTAATGCGGCTGATGCGGCTTGCGGCGAATGCCGTCCGGCCCCGCGGCGAAGGCCGCGAAGCGGCGGCGGCGATAGCGCCCGCCATCGGCCATGAAACCGTCCAGGCCCAGATCGTCCCAGCTGGCGGCGAAACCGGCCCAATCGGCCAGCCCTTGCGCTTGCAGAATCATCTGCATGTCGGCCGCCTTGGCCTGGGCGAAACCCGTCGCTTCCATGGCCTGGGCCAGGGCGGTCACCTTCTGCTCCGTCTCCATGCCGCGCGCGATCCTCTCATGCGTCGAAATCCGTTGTCCCGGGCTTTGTACACGAGGCGCGAAGGTCTAGGGGAAGCGCAGGCCGCAGGGGAATTATGTGCATGACGCAGCCGCTAGGCATCACGATGGGCGACCCGGCCGGTGTCGGGCCTGAAATCGTGGTCAAACTTTTCGCCGAAGGACTGCCGCATCCGGCCGTCGTTTTCGGCGATGTGTCGCTTCTCCGCCGCGCGGCGCGGCTGCTGGGGGCGGCTGTCGAGATCGTGGAGATTGCCAGCGCGCGCGATGCGCGTGGCGGTGCAGGCCGGATCGAGGTTATCCCGGTCAGCACCCTGCCGGACGATTTAGCCTATGGGCAGATCGACGCGCGGGCCGGGGCCGCGGCCTTTGCCTATATCGATCGCGCGATTACGGCTGTGCAGGCTGGCGAGATCAGCGCCATCGTCACCGCGCCGATCAATAAGGCCGCGATGCATGAAGCCGGCATCGACTATCCGGGCCATACCGAAATCCTGGCCAAACGTGCCGGCACCACGGATTACGCGATGATGCTGGCGAATAAGGAGCTGCGTGTGCTGCTCGTCAGCATCCATGTGCCGCTGAGCGAGGCCGTGCGGCTCGTGACGGTGGAGAATGAACTGCGGGCCATTCGCCTCGCCCATCGCGCCGGAGTGCAATTCGGCATCGCCCGCCCGCGCATCGGCGTCGCCGGTCTCAATCCGCATGCGGGCGAGGGCGGCGCCTTCGGCACCGAGGATGACGCGATCATCGCGCCCGCCGTCGCCATCGCGCGGGCAGAGGGAATCGCGGTCAGCGGGCCGCTGTCGGGCGACACCATCTTCATGCGCGCACGCATGGGGGAATTCGATGTCGTGGTCGCGCAATATCATGACCAGGGGTTGATCCCGGTGAAATATCTGGGCCTGGACGAGGGCGTGAATATCACCGTCGGCCTGCCCTTCGTACGCACCAGCGTCGATCACGGCACGGCTTTCGCGATCGCCGGCACGGGCTCTGCAAGTGCGGCCAGCCTGCGCGCCGCCGTTGAGCAGGCGGCGGCGATGTCGCGCGGCGGCTAGCGGAAACTATCCGTCGTATTCAGATAAGTTTTCACGAAATGCTCGACCGCTTCTTCCAGAGGCGTGCCGGGTTTGTTGTAGCCGGCGGCGTGCAGGCGCGCGGAATCAGCTTGCGTGAAATACTGATAACGGGGGCGCATCGCCTCGGGCATTTCCACGAAGCGGATTTTGCGCTCCAGACCGAGGGAATCGAAGATTGACCCGACAAGGTCGATGAAGCTGCGCGCGTGGCCGCTGCCCAGGTTGAAAAGCTGCGTGCCTGTATAGCCGTCCAGCAGCCACAGAATGACGTCCGTGATGTCATGGACATAGACGAAATCGCGCAGCTGTTCGCCGTCTCTGTATTCGGGCTTGTAGCTTTTAAACAGGTCGATGGTCTCCCCCCGCTTGATGGCGGGGAAGTATTTGGAGACCAGGCTCATCATCGGACCCTTGTGATGTTCATTGGGTCCGAAGACATTGAAGAATTTCAGGCCGGCGCAAACGGGGGGCAGTTTCTGTCCCGCTTCCAGCCGCGTTGCCACGACCTGATCGAAAAGATGCTTGCTCCAGCCGTAAAGGTTCAGCGGTCGCAATGTCTGCAGATAAGGCAGGCCGATATCATCATCGAAACCCTCGTCGCCGTCGCCATAGGTGGCGGCCGAGGAGGCGTAGATGAATTTCACTTGGCGTTCGGTACACCAGTCGAGCAGTTTCAGTGAAAAGCGGAAATTGCTTTCCATGATCTCGTCACCGTCGGAAGCGAGTGTTGAGGAATTGGCGCCCATATGGATCACCGCCTCGATATCGGTGCGATCCTCCAGCCAGTCGAGGAGTTCGCCGGGCGGCACGATATCCTGCACGATGCGCTTGCGCAGATTGAGCCATTTGCCGTCTGAGCCGAGATGGTCGCAGACGACGACATCGCGCCGTCCATGGTCGTTGAGAGCGGCGACGATATTGGAGCCGATGAATCCGGCG
>NZ_JAESVB010000004.1 GCF_020618775.1 Acidisoma silvae
ATGAGAAAGCAATAAAATAATGACAACATTCGATTTTAAATCGAAGTGTAGGTTAGGTAGATTCAGCATCAGCACCAGATCACCGGCCATGCCGATTGGAGCTGCCCCCTAAATCGCCGGACGTGACTCACCCTTAGCTAAGGGTTGGTTATATGGTCGGTTCTATGAGTGGTTCTTATCCTCGAGCCGAGGTTTTGCCTGGACCGGAACGCCGACGGCGTTGGTCCGTGGTAGAGAAGTTGGCGATGGTCGACGAGACCCGTGAGGCTGGCGCCACGGTCAGCCTTGTCGCACGTCGGCGCGGTGTTTCACCGAACCAGCTCTTCACATGGCGACGCCTGGCCGAACAAGGGGCACTGGCCGCGACGCAAGCCGAGGAAGAGGTTGTCCCGGCATCTGCTTTCCGAGCACAGCAGGATATGATCCGCGAGCTCCAGCGTCTTTTGGGCAAAAAGACCCTGGAAACCGAGATCTTGAAAGAGGCGCTTGAGGTCGCGACCGACTCAAAAAAACGGCCGTTGCGGCTACTGTCGCTGCCACGAGACAGTTCCCGATGACGGCCGTCTGCGAGACGCTCGGGGTGGCGCGGTCGAATATCGCGCTCCGCGTTACGAAGGGCCCTTCCAAGCGCCGTGGGCGCCCAGTTCTGTCCGAAGAGCCGCTGCTGAGCGAGATCATGGCTGTGATCGCCGAGATGCCGTCCTACGGCTATCCGCGGGTATGGGCCGTGCTGCGCCGTCGGTCTGAAGCCCAGGGTGACGCGCCTGCGAACCGCAAACGTGTCTATCGGATCATGAAGAAGCACGGCCTTCTCCTGCAGAAACACGCAGGGGGCGGGGCTGAACGTCAGCATGATGGCCGGGTCGCGGTCGGGCAATCCAATCTCCGCTGGTGCTCCGATGGTTTTGAGATCGCCTGCGACAATGCGGAACGTGTTCGTGTCGCTTTTGCTCTCGACTGCTGCGACCGAGAGGCCATGAGCCATGTCGCGACAACGGCGGGCATCAAAGGCGACGATATCCGCGATCTGATGGTAACGGCGGTCGAGCAGCGCTTCGGCCGTCTCAACCGGTTGCCCAAGACTATTGAATGGCTGACCGACAACGGCGCGTGCTACACGGCAGCCGACACATGTCGCTTTGCGCGTGAGATTGGCTTCCTTCCTTTACGGACGCCGATTGAGAGCCCGCAATCCAACGGCATGGCGGAAGCCTTCGTGCGAACCTTCAAGCGTGACTATGTGGCCTTCAATCCGAAACCGGACGCCGCCACCGTTATCCAATCGCTCCCCGCCTGGTTCGAGCATTACAATGCCTTGCATCCACACCGCGCACTTGGCTATCGATCCCCTCGGGAGTTCATCGCTCTCAATGCAAATTCAACCGGTGAGGTCGCACTGTCCGGAAATTAAGGGGCAACAACACCGATAACGACCGCGATGCCGTGATTAGTTAACATTTAATAACTTTTGTCTAAACGGCTGGCAATGGTCCAATATCGTTTCGAGAAAAAAATTCGAAATGAAAATCATAACGATATGGGTCGGTTCATGGTTGATATGACTTCCGGCGCGCAGGCAGGTTGAGGGTTATGAAGCACCTGCTTGGGCAACCCGTTGCCATTTCCGCTGCAAAAGCCTGTTTTACGCCGTTCGGCGCAGGCTGCTGCTTGGGCTGAAGAGGGAGAGGCCGCTGACCGCTCTCCGGCGCCCATGCCACCGACGGCCCGGCATTTCCGGCACACCGCTCCCCCAAAACCAGGGTATTGCGTCCCGCGCCGGATAGCGATAGATCACCCCCAGCGCCGGCATAGCTCAGGGGTAGAGCAACTGATTCGTAATCAGTAGGTCGTAGGTTCAATTCCCACTGCCGGCACCATTTCCCTCTGAAATCCTTGATTTTTGCCGCCTGCAGGCGCATCGCCATCGGCGTCGCTACGGCTGTCCCCAGCCCAGGCGCGGAGAAGGAACAGGGTCATGGGCTTTGCCGAAAACGGCGTCTGGAACACCGGCTGGTATGACACCAAATCCAGCGGCGGGCGCTTCCAGCGCAGCGCCGCCCAGTTCCGCAGCTGGATCACGCCGGACGGCGCGCCTGGCCCCAGCGGGCAGGGCGGGTTCAAGGCCGAGGCCGGGCGCTATCACCTCTATGTCTCGCTCGCCTGTCCCTGGGCGCATCGCACCCTCATCTTCCGCGCGCTCAAGGGGCTGGAGCGCTTCCTCCCGGTCTCCACCGTCAACTGGGTCATGCGCGAGCGCGGCTGGACCTTCGATCCCGGCCCCGGCGTGGTGGCCGACCCGCATGACGCCGCCACCATGTTCGATATCTATACCCGCGCGGACGGACAGTATTCCGGCCGCGTCACCGTGCCGGTGCTGTGGGACAAGCAGACCAGCACCATCGTCAATAACGAAAGCGCGGAGATCATCCGCATGTTCAACAGCGCTTTCGACGGGCAGGGCGCGCGGGCAGGGGACTATTACCCGGAGGCGCTCAGGCCCGAGATCGACGCGCTCAACGCCCGCATCTATGACCGCGTCAATAACGGGGTCTACAAGGCCGGCTTCGCCACCAGCCAGGAAGCCTATGAGGAAGCGGTCTTCCCGTTGTTCGAGACGCTGGACTGGCTGGAGGACAGGCTATCCACCCGCGCCTTCCTCTGCGGGGATCAGGTGACGGAAGCCGATTGGCGGCTGTTCACCACGCTTGTGCGGTTCGACCCGGTCTATGTCGGCCATTTCAAATGCAATCTGCGCCGCATCGTCGATTATCCCAATCTGTGGGACTATACGCGCGCGCTGTATCAGACGCCGGGTGTGGCCGAGACGGTCAATTTCCAGCACATCAAGGGCCATTATTATCAGAGCCATGACATGATCAACCCAACCGGCGTCGTGCCGGCCGGGCCGGTGCTGGATTTCGCTCAGCCCTCCCAGCGCGTGGTCGTGCTGGTTTAGCGCGTTCCGCGCCTTATCCGGCCGGTGCAGATTAAGTCCGTAAGGACCAAAACCCTCAGCCGCCGGCGGTGATCAGCGCCGTCTGATAGGCGGGCGGGGTCGAGAGCAGAAACTGCGCCGCCTGTAGATCGAGGGAGGACCCCAAAGCCGCCGGGCAGGCTTCGCGCAGTTGCAGAATCTGGTCCAGATTCATGCCGGGCCGCGCGGCGCGCTCGGCCTGCAAGGTCGCCGCCATCGGCTGCTGCCCGGCCGTCAGCGCCTGCAACTGGCTTTCCACGGCGTCGGCGGACCCGCTGGTGCAAATCTGCGGCATCACGCCCAGGCCCTGTAGCGGCCAGCCGAGCGGGGCCAGCAGCCGCGCCCAGGTCACAAGCAGATGGCCACCGTCCGGCAGGTTTGTCGCGGCCTGCACCAGCCCCTTGCCGAAAGTGGCACTGCCGATGACGACGGCGCGGCGATTATCGGCCAGCGCGGCCGACAGCACTTCGGCCGCACTCGCGGTGCGGCCGTCCACCAGCACAGCGACGGCCAGCCCATGGGCGATATCGCCGGCATCGGCCTGCCATTGCTGGTCCGATTCCGGGTCGCGCCCGGCCGCGCGGGCAATGGTGCCGGTATTGATCAGGCTATTGGCGACGCCGATCGCCTGTTCCAGCAAGCCGCCCCGGTCGCCGCGCAGATCGATGATCAGGCCTTGCACCTCGGGATGGGCGGCCAGGCCCGTCACCACCTGCTGGCGGAAGGCGGCAGCCGTGCCGGTGTCGAATTCGCTAATGCGGACCAGCAGATTGGGGCCGGCGATGCCGGAGCTGACGGTTACCGGTGTCACCGGCGCGCGGATGATGGATAAATCATGCGGACGCGCGCGCCGCGCCGCAACCCGCAGCGTCACTTCAGATCCGGCGGCCCCCGCCAGCGCCGCGTTCAGCTTGTAGAGCTCCTGGCGATAGGTCGAGATGCCGTCGATCGCCAGAATACGGTCGCCGGCGTTCAGCCCGGCAGCGGCGGCCGGTCCGTCCGGGTCGATGGCGCCCACAATCGCCGCATGATGGCGGGTCAGGGCGATATCGAAACCAGGGTCGGCCATGGGCGGCGGGCCGCCGCCGTCATCCGGCGCGATATAGCGGGAATAGGGGTCAAGATGATTGAACAATTCGTCGAAGAAGCTGGTGATGATGCCGCTGGTGCCGGCCTGCGCCACGGCGGGGGACAGGGCCGCCGCCTTGCCGCAGATCTGGGCGGCGAGCGACGCCCAGCCGGCGGTGTCATCCGGCTTCGGCAGCGGCAGGTTCAGCACCACGGCACCGCGATCATTCAGGTCGATCGCATGCGGCGTCAGCGACGGCGCGATGGACGGGTCAAGCGCGGTCAGGCCGCGCAGCCCCCATAGCGTCAGATTGGCGAGAGGAATCGGCTCCAACGTGCGCGGACCCATGAAGCCGAAGGCGGCGGTATAAACGCTGCCGGCCAGGTTCTGGTTCCAGTTGCTCTGCGCCTCCGCCCGGAAGGGCAGGGAAAACAGCAGCACGATGAGAAAGGCTTGGCGCCTCACGTCCGCCTGGTGCGGGCTTTTTTGGCGCCGTCCCGCGGATGCTTCCCTTTGACTGCGGGTCTGGGCGGCCGCTTGCCGGGCGTCGGCTTGCCACCGGCCGGCGGCGCGGTCGGCCGGCTGTCGCGGCCGGGCATCATCATCTGGAACAGCAGGCCGCCGGTCACGGGCTTCGCCTCGGCCAGCCTGACGGAGACGGTCTGCGCCAGATGGAAGACCACCCGACTGCGCTTGCCGTTCAAACTTTGCGTCGCTTCGTCGTGCATCCAGAAATCATCGGGCAGGGCACTCAGCGGAATCATTCCGGAAGCGCCGGTATCGATCAACGTAACGAAAAGGCCGAAGCGCGTCACACCGGAAATCCGCGCATCAAATATGCAGCCGACCTTGTCGGCCATGAAGGCCGCCATATAGCGATCCACGGCATCGCGTTCGGCCTGGGCGGCGCGGCGCTCGGTGCCGGTGATATGCTCGCAGGTATCCACCAGCTTCTGCGCGTCGTCCGGCCGCAGCCCGTCGCTGCCCAGGCCCAGCCCGGCGATAAGGGAGCGATGGACGATCAGATCGGCATAGCGCCGGATGGGGCTGGTGAAATGCGCGTAGCGCGTCAATGCCAGACCGAAATGGCCGATATTCTCGATCGTATATTCGGCCTGGGACTGGCTGCGCAGCACGGCGTCGTTGACGAGCGGCGCTTCCTCGGTCCCGGCCACCTGGCTGAGGACGGAGTCGAGATCGCGCGGGTGAATCTGGTCGCCGGCCGGCAGGCTGATGCTCATGCCGTGCAGATAGGTACGAAGCCCGTCGAGTTTAATGTCTGACGGCTTGGCATGGCAGCGATACACGCAGGGGCGTTTCAGCCGCTCCAGTTCTTCGGCCGCCGCGATATTGGCGAGCACCATGAATTCCTCGATCAGCCGGTGGCTGTCCAGGCGCTGGCGGCGGCTGACATCGGAAACGCGGCCTTCCGTGTCGAGCGACACTTTCCATTCCGGCACGTCAAGGTCCAGCGTGCCGCGCCGCTGGCGCTCGCCCAGCAGCAATTCATAAGCGCCATAGAGATGATCGAGCGAAAAGGCCGGCGTCTCGCGCCCGGTATTGCGCGTCTCCTGCACCTCTTCATAGGTCATGCGCGCGGCCGAGCGCATGAGGCCGCGGCCGAAGCGGTGCGCGCGCTTGCGGCCGTCCGGCCCGATGCGCATTTCCGCGAAAAGGCAGGCGCGGTCCTCGTTCGGGCGCAGGCTGCACCAGCCGTTGGACAAAGCCTCGGGCAGCATCGGCACGACGCGATCCGGAAAATAGACGGAATTGCCGCGCTCGCGGGCCGAGCGATCCAGCGCGCTGCCCGGCGTCACGTAATGGGAGACATCGGCGATGGCGACGATGAGGCGGAAACCGTCACCGTCGGGCTCGGCAAACACGGCATCGTCGAAATCCCGCGCATCCGCGCCGTCGATGGTAATCAGCGGAATCTGCCGCAGATCCTCGCGCCCGTCGGGGCTGACGCCGCGCGCATGCTCAGCCTCGGCCATCACCTCGGCGGTGAAGCTATCCGGAATATTCAGCGTCGCGATGACGAGCAGGCTGACGGCCTTGGCACCGCTGGCGTCACCCAGCCGTTCCGTCACGCGGGCCGGTTTCAGGCCCAGACCGCCCATGGGCAGCGGCTCGCCGCGTACAATCTCACCGTCCTGGGCGCCGCCATCCTCGCCCGCCGGCACGATCCATTCGGCCTTTACGCGGCGGTCGGTCGGTTCTATCCGCATTAGCCCGCCGCGCCGGCGGAAAATGCCGATGACGCGCCCGGCGGAGCCTTCGATCCGCTTGAGCGTGCGGCCCTCGTATTTACGCGCGCCATAGGCATTGCCGATGGGGCGGATGCGCGCCAGCACGCGATGGCCGGGGGCGAGTGCGGCCTGGCCGCGCGCTTCCGGCTGCATGAAGATGGTCGGCACCGGGCCGTCGCCGCGCCAGTCGACGGGGCGGCCGATGGCATCGCCCTCGGTATCGATGCCGGTGATCTCGACGATGATCGCTTCCGGCACGGCCGTATTATGCCGCCGGCTCAGGCGGCCGGCCTGCGGCTCCGGCGCAGCCGGGCCGGGGGCATTGGACGATGCGCCACTGGGGGAGGCGAAGCGGCGATGGCCGGCGGGCGCGGCCTCGCCCTTATGGGCCATGTCGCGCAGCACATCGCGCAGCGCCAGCTTGTGTTCCGGGCCCAGGCCGAACGCGCGCGCAATCTCGCGCTTGCCGACGCGGCCCGTGCTCTCGGCAATGAATTCGCGCAATTGCTCGCGGCTCGGAAAGGGACGGGACTGAGGCGCGGTCTCAGTCCCTGTCGTCTGACGGGCGGCTTTCGGCTTTTTGCGGGCGGTCTTCGTCAATGCGTCCGCCGTCAATCGGCGGCTTCGCTGCGCGCCGGCTTGCGCGAAGCCGGTTTTTTGGCAGCAGGCTTCTTTGCCGCAGCCGCTTTCTTCGGCGCGGCGGCTTTCTTCGGTTCGGCCTTCGGCTTGGCCTCAGCGCTCGCGGTCTTGGTCGCCTTTGCGGCGGGCTTGGCCTTGCCGCGTGCGGCGGTCTTGCCCTTCATGCCAGCCTTGGGCTTCAGCTCCTTGCCCTTTTCGGCCAGCAGCGTCACGGCCTCGTCCAGCGTGATATCGTCCATCGAGACAGTGCGCGGCAAAGTCGCGACGATCTTGCCGTGCTGGGCATAGGGGCCGAAACGGCCTTTCTTGACCACAATGCCTTCGCCGTCCTTGGGATGCGCGCCCAGGCTGCGCACCGAGGCCAGCTTTTTGGCCAGCAGATCGACCGCGCGATTGGCGCCGACCGCCAGCACGTCGTCATCCTTGTCGAGCGAGGCATAGACCGCGCCCATTTTGATATAGGGGCCGAAGCGGCCGATCGCGGCCTCCATCGGCTCGCCCGTTTCCGGGTGCAGGCCGATCAGGCGCGGCAGGGTCAGCAGACCCAGCGCCTGGTCCAGCGTGATGGTCTCGCCGTCCATGCCGCGCGGCAGGGACATGCGCTTGGGCTTTTCTTTCTTCGCCTTCTTGTCGGTCGAGGGCGGCGGTGGTTCGCCGAGCTGGACATAAAGGCCGTAGGGGCCGCGCCGCACGGACACGTCTTCCTTCGTCTCAGGGTCTTGGCCGAGCAGGCGCATGCCTTCCTTCAGCGTCTCCTCGCCTTCCTCGCCCGCATTCACGGCCAGACGCCGCGTATACTGGCAGGTCGGGTAGTTGGAGCAGCCGATGAAACTGCCGTGGCGGCCAAGCTTCAGGCCCAGGCGGCCGGTGCCGCAGGCGGGGCAGACGCGCGGATCGCTGCCGTCGTCCTTGGGCGGGAAGAAGTGGCGGCCCAGATCGTCATCCAGTGCATTGATGACATCGGTGATCTTGAGGTCTTTGGTCTGATCCACAGCCTCGGAGAAGTCGTGCCAGAAGGCGCGCATCACCGCCCGCCAATCGGCGCGGCCGTCCGAAATCTCGTCCAGCTTCTCTTCAAGATTGGCCGTGAAACTGTAATCGACATAGCGGTTGAAGAAGCTCGAGAGGAAGGCCGTCACCAGCCGTCCGCGATCTTCCGGCACCAGCCGCTTCGCGTCCAGCCGCACGTAATTGCGGTCGCGCAGAACGGAGAGGGTGGAGGCATAGGTGGAAGGCCGGCCGATGCCGAGTTCTTCCATCTTCTTAACCAGGGAGGCTTCGGTATAGCGCGGCGGCGGCTGCGTGAAATGCTGGCTCGCCTTGATTTCCCGCTGGCCCAGCGGGTCGCCCTCGGTCATCGGCGGCAGCACGCGGCTTTCGTCGTCCTCATCCGCCTGATCGTCGCGATCCTCGCGATACAGTTTCAGGAAGCCGTCGAAGGCCAGCAGCGAGCCATTGGCGCGCAGCACATTGCGCGCGCCGTCCTTCATATCGACCACGACCTGGTCGAATTCGGCCTGCGCCATCTGGGAGGCGACGGCGCGCTTCCAGATCAGCTCATACAGCCGTGCCTGATCGTGGCTGAGATAGCGGACGACGTCTTCCGGGCGGCGCTGCACATCGGTCGGGCGGATGGCCTCATGCGCTTCCTGGGCGTTCTTCGCCTTGGTGCTGTATTCGCGCGGCGCGCCGGGCAGGTAATCCTTGCCGAAGGCCTGTCCGACATGGTCGCGAATGGCGTGGATCGCCTCACGGGCAATCTGCACGCCGTCAGTTCGCATATAGGTGATCAGGCCGACCGTCTCGCCGCCGACATCCGCACCCTCATACAGCTGCTGGGCGATGCGCATGGTCTGCTGCGCGCCGTAGCCGAGCTTGCGGCTCGCCTCCTGCTGCAAGGTGGAGGTCGTGAATGGCGGCATCGGATTGCGCCGCACCCGCTTGCGCTCGATGGTGCTGACGGCAAAGGCGCCGGATTGAACGCGGCTGCGGGCGGCTTCCGCCGTCGCTGCGTTGTTCAGGTCGAACTGTTCCAGCTTGAGGCCGTCCAGATGCGTCAGGCGGGCGGTGAAGGGCGCGCCGGCCGGGGTCGAGAGCAGCGCCTCGATCGTCCAGTATTCCCGCGCCCGGAAGGCCTCGATCTCGGCCTCGCGCTCGCAGACCAGACGAAGGGCGACGGATTGCACGCGGCCGGCGCTGCGGCTGCCGGGCAGCTTGCGCCACAGGACGGGGGACAGCGTGAAGCCCACCAGATAGTCCAGCGCGCGGCGGGCCAGATAGGCCTCGATCAGCGGCTGGTCCAGCTCACGCGGGGCGGCCATGGCTGCGGTCACCGCATTGCGGGTGATTTCGTTGAAGGTCACCCGATGGACGGTGACACCCTTCAGCGCGTTGCGATCCTCCAGCATGGCGCGGACATGCCAGGAAATGGCCTCGCCCTCGCGATCCGGATCGGTCGCCAGATAAAGGGTCGTACCTTTTTTGATCGATTTGGCGATGGCCGAGACCTGGCGGCTGCCGCGCTCGTCCGACTCCCAGTCCATGGCGAAGTCCTGGTCCGGGCGCACGGACCCGTCCTTGGGCGGGAGATCCCGCACATGGCCGAAACTGGCAAGAACCGTATAGCCATCGCCGAGATACTTATTGATCGTCTTGGCTTTGGCGGGGGATTCGACGACGACGACGTCCGACATGCTCATCCTGAACTAGGCGCTCATCCGCCCTGATTTGCGATCAGAGCCACCCGGTTGCCAGGCAGGGATTCGACGAAGCCGCCGAGTTCCAGGTCCAGCAGGGTGGCCACTAGAGCGGCTCTATTCGTGAACTGGCAGTGTCGGAGCAGATCGTCAACCGATGTCGGAGCGGGACCCAGCACGGCGAGCACCGCCGCGCGGATTTTATTGGCCTCGGCCGGTGGCGGGGGAGGCGACTCTTCTAAGGCATCAGTCGTGCCGCTCTGCCGTTGGTGAAAGAAGAAATCATCAGCCCCTGGGGGCAATAGGCCCACCACATCCTCGGCCGTTTCGGTCAATATCGCACCGCGTCGGATCAAATCATTGCTGCCTTGCGAACGCGGGTCCAACGGCGAGCGGGGCACGGCGAAAACGTCGCGGCCGGCTTCCAGCGCCAGCCGCGCGGTGATCAGGCTGCCCGACTGGCGGGCGGCCTCGACCACGATGACGCCGAGCGACAGCCCGGCGATGATGCGGTTGCGGCGCGGAAAATGCCGCGCCTGCGGTTCGGTGCCCAGCGGCGCTTCTGTCACCACCGCGCCCTGGGTCGCGATGCGGCGTTGCAGGTCTTCGTGCTGGGGCGGGTAGGGGCGGTCGATGCCGGTCGCGACGGCGGCGATCGTCAGCCCGCCGGCCGCGCTGAGGGCAGCCTCATGGGCCGCCGCATCGATGCCGCGCGCCATGCCCGAGACGATGGTCAGGCCCTGGCCCGCCAGATCGGCCGCCAAGCTCGCGGCGATATGCTGGCCGTTGAGGGAGGCATTGCGCCCGCCGACCATGCCCACCGCTCGGCGCGACAGATGGCGGATATCGCCCAGCACCACCAGAACCGGCGGGGCATCGGCCAGCAGGGCCAGCAGCGGGGGGTAGGCGGCATCGCCCAGCGTCAGGAACTGGCCGCCGCGCCTGACGGTCGCCGCGATCTCATCCTCAATGGCCCCACGGCTGGGGATCGACAGGCGGCTGCGCCCGGCGGTTTTGGCCAGAGTCGGCAGGGCTTCCAGCACGCCAGCGGCGCTGCCGAACCGGTCCATGAGCCGGGCATAGCCGATGGGGCCGACACCCTCCGTCCGTGCCAACCGGATGCGGTCGACAAGGGCGGAGGGTGCCTGCGTCATGCGGCGCCGATTCGGGGCTCGGTGCCCGCCATCAGGCGGCGGATATTGGCGTGATGCTTCGCCAGCACCAGCAGCGTCACCAGCAGCGCCAGAAGCGCATGGCCGGGGCCGGCAAAGATCCAGGCCAGGAAGGGCGCGGCGACGAAGGCCGCCAGCGCCGAGGCGGAGGAGATTTTGGTGACCTTCGCGCCGACCAGCCAGATCAGGCACATCAGCACGCCCTGCGGCCAGCAGGCGGCCAGCGCCACGCCCAGGCCGGTAGCCACGCCCTTGCCGCCGCGAAAGCGCAGCCAGACCGGGAACAGATGGCCGATGACGGCAAAGAGGCCGGCCCACAGCCCGGCATGCGGGAACTGCGCCATCAGCGGCCAATTAGCGGCCAGCAGCACGGCGGCCGCGCCCTTCAGCCCGTCCAGCAGCAGCGTCGCCGCCGCCAGACCCTTGCGGCCGGTGCGCAGCACATTGGTGGCGCCAATATTGCCCGAGCCGATCTGGCGGATATCGCCCGCGCCGCCCAACCGCGTGATGATCAGACCGAAAGGAATGCTGCCGAGCAGATAGCCCAGGATGATGGGAAGAATGGGTATCACTGGCAATGGCCCCGGCTAAGGATTAAGCTATTCGACATGGACGATGTGCCAAACACCCTGCTGCCATCCTGGATGGCAGACTCGCTCGCGCGTAGCGAGGCCCAGATCGCGGCTGGAGAAACTGTGCCGCTGGAACCTGTGCTTAACAGGATTCGCGCCAGTATCGAGCGGATGCAGGCGAATAAAGCTGCCGTCACGCCTGCCCGGAAAGCTTGATTGCCCTTAGTCCGGAGGCCGAGGCGCAGGTCGATAGCCTGATTGCGCATTTCGAGGCGAGAGGACGGATAGAGGCCGCACGCAATCTTTTGAATGCGCTTGAAAAAGCCAGCCATCGGATCGTGTCTGCCCCGCATGCCGGATTGCTTGCGCCGCGACCTTACCCATCCTTGAAGCGACAGGGCCGGAGATGGATCATCGAGGAACGCTACTGGATATCCTATAGTCTGACCGTGCCCCCGGTCATCTCCGGTGTGTTCTATGTGACCCCGAATATCCCCAATCGCCTCTGAGCCATAGCTCTCGTGGTGACTGGTTGCGTTGTTCATCCGAAAACCCGCTTGCCCGCTTTCCAGGTGCCGACCACCCGGCCCTCGACGGCGCGGCCGTCGAACGGCGTGTTCTGCGCCTTGCCCGGCAGTTTGCCGGCTTCGATCTTCCAGACCCGGTCCGGGTTGAACAGGCAGAGGTCGGCGGCATCGCCCTTGGCGATGCGTCCGGCGGAGACGTCCAGCACGCGGGCAGGGCCGGCCGTCATTAGCTCGATGGCGCGCGGCAGGCTGATATGGCCGCTATGGAACTGCGCCAGCGTGATCGGCAGCAGAGTCGCGATGCCGGCGCCGCCGGCCGAGGCCAGCGCGAAGGGCAGGCGCTTGTCATCGGCGTCGCGGGGCTGATGGTCTGACGCCACGGCGTCGATGGTGCCGTCGGCCAGCGCCGCGACCACGGCTTCGCGGTCGGCTTCGGTGCGCAGCGGCGGCGACAGCTTGGCATAGGTGCGGAAATTGCCGATGGCGATTTCGTTGAGGTCGAAATAGGGCGGCGCCGTATCGCAGGTTACCGCCAGTCCTTCGGCCTTCGCCGCGCGGATCAGATCCAGCGCTTCGCCGGTCGACACATGGGCGAAATGCAGCCGCCCGCCTGTGATGCGGGCCAGCGCGATATCGCGCGCTACCTGAATGGCCTCCGCCGCGGCGGGAATGCCGGGCAGGCCCAGGCGGGTCGCCAGTTCGCCCAAGGTCGCCGCGCCGCCTTCGGCCAGGCTCGGGTCTTCCGGGTGCTGCACCACGATGCCGCCGAAACCGCGTGTATAGGCCAGCACGAGGCGCATCAGCCGGGCGGGTCCAATGGCGCGCGCGCCATCGGTGAAGGCGACGGCACCGGCCTCCTTCATCAGTCCCATCTCGGCCATCTGCTCGCCCAGGCAGCCGCGCGTGACGGCGCCATAGGGCAGGATGGACAGGCTGCCGGTATCCTCGCCGCGCGCGATCAGGGCGCGGACCAGGGCCGGGTCGTCGGTCGCCGGCACCGAATCGGGCAGGGCGCAGAGGCTGGTAATGCCGCCCGCCGCCGCCGCCCGGCAGACGGATTTAATGGTCTCGCGATCCTCGCGTCCGGGCTCGCCCAGTTCCACCCGCATGTCGAGCAGGCCGGGCGCCAGCACGGCGTCCATCGCATCGACGCGTTCAGCACCTTCGGGATGACCCTGGCCGAGGCCGATATCGGCGATGCGGCCGTTCTGGATCAGCACATCGGCGACGGCGTCATGGCCGCTGGCCGGGTCTATCACCCGCGCCCCGGCAATCACGGTATCGCGCAGGCTGGTGGTCACGATGCCGTTCATCAGTGGCGCCCTCCGAGAGGAGAGGCGGCCGGCCGGGACAGCATATCCAGCACCGCCATGCGCACGGCGACCCCCATTTCCACCTGTTCGCTGATCACGCTATGCGTCGGGTCATCGGCGACTGCGCTGTCAATTTCGACGCCCCGGTTCATCGGCCCCGGATGCATGACGAGCGCGTCCGGCTTCGCAAAAGCCAGCTTCTGCGCATCAAGACCGAAGAAGCGAAAATATTCGCGGCTGCTGGGAAGAAGGTTGCGGGTCATGCGTTCTTTCTGCAATCGTAACATCATGACCACGTCCGCGTCCGCCAGTCCAGCCGGCATGTCGTGATAAACGGTGACGCCGAGTTCGGCGATGCTGTTCGGCATCAGCGTCGTCGGTCCCACCACGCGAACGGTGGCGCCCATGGCGTTGAGCAGATGGATATTGGACCGCGCAACGCGGGAATGGGCCACGTCACCGCAAATGGCCACCGTCAGCCCGTCCAGCCGGCCGCGATGGCGGCGGATGGTCAGCGCATCCAGCAGGGCCTGGGTCGGATGTTCGTGCATGCCGTCGCCGGCATTGATGACGGCGGCTTCCACCTTCTGCGCCAGCAGGTTCGGCGCGCCGGACTGGTCATGCCGCACCACCAGCAGGTCGCATTGCATGGCGTTCAGCGTGGACGCGGTATCCAGCAGCGTCTCGCCCTTTTTCACGCTGGAGGTGGAGACGGACATATTGATGACGTCGGCGCCCAGGCGCTTGCCGGCAAGCTCGAAACTGGTGCGCGTGCGCGTGCTGTCCTCGAAGAACAGGTTGATCAGCGTCCGCCCGCGCAGCCGGTCGCGCTGCGTCTTGCCCGAGCGGTTGAGCAGGGCATAGCTCTCGGCGAGGTTGAGAAGATCGCCGATGTCCTGCGGCGACAGGCCTTCGATGGCAAGCAGGTGGCGCATGGTCTCAGGCTCCCTTCAACCTTCACTGACGGCGGCAATGCGGGCCAGCGCCTCGGTGCGGCCGAGAGCGGCCAGCGTCGCGTCGATCGGCGGGCTGGTGGTCGATCCGGTCAGCGCCGCGCGCAGCGGCTGCGCGACCTGGCCCAGCTTCTTGCCGGAGACTTCGGCGAAGGCCCGCAGCGCGGCATCCACACCTTCGGTCGTAAAATCGGTCTCGGCCAGCAGCGGGGCCAGTTCCGCCAGCATCTGGCGGGCGTCCAGCGTCAGATGCGCTTCCGCCTTGGGCTCGAAGGGCAAGGGCAGGGGCCGCGCCAGGAAGGCGGCGGCGTTCGCCAGTTCCACCAGCGTCTTGGCGCGTTCCTTCAGCGCCGGCATCAGCAGTTCGATACGGGCTTTCGCGGCGTCGTCCAGCGTCAGATCGGCATTCGCGGACAGGCGCCGCACCACATCCTGCGTCAGCCGCGCGTCATCGGCCTGGCGCAGCCAGACGCCGTTGAGATGGGTCAGCTTGGCGTAATCCATGCGGCTCGCGGCCCGGCCGACACCCTTCAGGTCGAACAGCGCAACGGCCTCGTCGCGGCTCAGGATTTCCGCGTCGCCATGACCCCAGCCCAGGCGCAGCAGATAGTTGCACAGGGCCTCCGGCAGGAAGCCTTCGCGCTCGAATTCCAGCACGCTGACGGCGCCGTGGCGCTTGGAGAGTTTCGCCCCGTCCGCGCCGTGGATGAGCGGAATATGGGCGAAAAAGGGCATGTCCCAGCCCATGGCCTTGTAGACCTGGATCTGGCGGAAGGTATTGGTCAGGTGATCGTCGCCGCGAATGACATGGGTAATGCCCATGTCATGGTCGTCGACCACGACGGCATGAAGATAGGTCGGCGTGCCGTCGCTGCGCAGGATGATCATGTCATCGAGCTCGGCATTGGCGACGCGGACGGTACCCTGCACCAGATCGTCAACCTCGGTCGCGCCGTCGCGCGGGGCGCGCAGGCGAATGGCGAAGGGCTTGCCTTCCTCGTCCGCGCCGGCGGCGCGGTCGCGCCAGCGGCCGTCGTAGCGGGGCGGCCGGCCGGCGGCCGTGGCCTCGGCCCGCATCTGGTCCAGTTCTTCCTTCGTCGCATAGCACCGATAGGCGCGGCCCTCGCCCAGCATCTGCAAGGCGACTTCACGGTGACGCGCCTCGCGGCTGCTCTGGTAGACCGGCGGCGCGTCGGAGGTCAGGCCCAGCCAGGCCAGACCGTCCAAAATCACCTGGGTCGCCTCGGGCGTGGAGCGTGCGCGGTCGGTATCCTCGATCCGCAGCACGAATTCGCCGCCATGGTGGCGGGCGAACAGGAAATTGAACAAGGCGGTGCGGGCGCCGCCGATATGCAGCAGCCCCGTGGGGCTGGGGGCGAAGCGCGTGCGGATGAGGGGCTTGTCGGTCATGCCGGCTGCTTAAAGCATTTCGCCCTTGGCTGAAAACGTCCGCGCGGGTCTGGCGGCCCCCTTTCTGACGCGATGGCGACCGGCGCTTTCGGCGCTTGTGGAAAAATGGATATCGGCCGAACAAGGTCGCTTCTCCCCATGGCTGGCCGTCTGTATCGCCGCCGGCAATCTTTCTTTTCTCTGCCGGCTATGCCGCCGGTCTGGGTGGCTTTTCCCCCGGTCCTGCTGAGCCTGGCGACGCTCGTGCTGGTGTGGCGCCGCCATCTTGGGCGCGCGGCAGGGCTGTGCCTGGTGGCTGCCAGCCTCGGTTTCGCCGCCGCGAGCATCAAAACCCATTCCCTGCCGCCGCTGCCGGACCTGCCGCGCCATGCCACCCTGGTCGATGGCCGCGTCGTCGCGGTTGACCCGCTGCCGCAGGGCCGGCGCGTGCTGCTCAGCGCGGTGCGGCTGGATGGCGGCCCTATGCTGCACCGGGCCTTGCGCATCCGCCTGCGCGGTAATGACATCGGGCCTATTCTGCCGGGCGACCATCTGCGCCTTCGCGCCTTGCTGCGGCCGCCCTACGCGCCGAGCTTTCCCGGCGGCTGGGATCAGCGGCGGGACGCTTATTTTCAGAAACTTGCCGGCGTCGGATTCGCCCTCGGACTCGCGCAGCGACAGGCGCCGGCCCGGCCAGGCGGCCTGTCTCTCTGGTGGCAGGGATTGCGGGAGCATGTCGCGGCCCGCGTGCTTGGCCTGACCCCCGGCACGGCGGGCGGCGTGGCGGCGACATTGCTGACGGGATTGAGTTCGGCCATTCCGCTGGCGGACCGGCAGGCCTTCGCCACCGCCGGCCTGTCCCATATCCTGGCCGTCGCGGGGCTGCATATCGGCATCGTCATGACGACGGTCTTCGTCACCCTGCGCTGGGCCTTGGCGCATTGGCCCTGGATCGCTCTGCGACTGCCCATCAAGCAGATTGCGGGCGTGGCGGCCATTGCGGTGGGTGGCGCCTATATGGCCATGACGGGGATGCATCTGCCCATCATCCGCAGCTTCATCATGGCGGCGCTGATCACGCTTGGGTTGCTGGCCGGCCGGCGGGCCGTGTCGCTCCGCAGCCTGGCGCTGGCGGCCAGCCTGTTGCTGATGCTGCAACCGCAGGCGCTGGCGGGCGTCAGTTTTCAGATGAGCTTCGCGGCCGTTCTGGTGCTCATCGCCGGGTATGAGCAGTTGCGCCGTGCGCCGCTGGGCTTGCTGCGTCACCGGGCGGGTTTTCTGGGCTTTCTGCTGCGCGATCTGACCCTGGTCGCGATCACCAGCGTGATGGCGGCCATGGCGACCGCGCCCTTCGCCGCCTATCATTTCGGGCAGGTCGAAACCTATTCCATCCCGGCCAATATGCTGGCGGTGCCGCTGACGGCCTTCTGGGTGCTGCCCTTGGGGCTGGTGGGGCTGGCGCTATGGCCGCTGCATCTGGCCGCCCTCGGCTTCGTGCCGATGGGCTGGGGTTGCTGTCTCCTTGTCCACATCGCGCGGCTGGCCGCCAGCTTGCCGGCGGCCTCCATCGCCGTGCCGCCCGCGCCGCTTTGGGGGCTGGTTCTGGCCGGGTTCAGCCTCGTTTGGCTCTGCCTGTGGCAGACGCGGCTGCGCCTGCTGGGTCTGCCGCCATTGCTGTTTGCGGTCTTTCTGCTGCCGCCCTTGCAGCGCCCGCCGGATATCCTGGTCTCGCCGGATTACCGGCTCATCGCCTTCCGGATGCCGCAAGCCGTCTATCTGCTCTCGGCGACCAAGGACGATTTCACGCTGGGGGAATGGCGGCGCTTCTTTGGCGGTCGCCCGGTTCTGCCGCTGACGGCTGCTTCCGGCATTGCCTGCGCGCCGCAGGGCTGCGTGTTACGGCAGGCGAGCGGCTATCGGACGCTGCTATGGCGCGCGGATAACCCGCCAGGCGCCTGCGACGGTATCGGCATTATCCTGGCCTTGGACTATTGGGACCGGCCACTGGCGGGCGGCTGTGCGGGCATACCCTTCGTCGATCGCGGCCTGGTGCAAAGGGCCGGCGCGGCCGCGGTCTTTCTCGGCGCGCGCCCGCGCATGCGCCTGGACCGTCCGGCGCGGGGGGACTGGCCCTGGCTGCCCATGGTGCAGCGCAGCCACGAAAATCAGGATTGATCGACCAATACGCCCTTGGCAAATGCCCATAATCCGAGCATTACTTCGTTCCAAGGGTGCGATGACATCCAGGGGAGGTTCATGGCGGACAAGTCGCCCGATCGGTCGATGGTGGATACGCGGTCTCGTCAGGGGCTGCGGCTGGAACAGGCGGCGCGTGCCGCCTGGCTGTATTATGTCGGCCGCCACACCCAGGATGAAGTCGCGTCGCAGCTCAATATATCGCGACAGGCGGCGCAGCGCCTCATTTCATTGGCCTTGTCGGAGCGGCTGATCAAGTTCCGCTTCGACCATGAAGTCGGCCCCTGCATGGAAGCCGGCGATGCGCTATCCCGCCGCTACGGACTGTCGGTTTGCGAAGTGGTGCCGACCATGGGGAGCACTGCGGCGACACTGGGGTCGATTGCCATCGCAGGCGCGCAATTCATCGAAAAATGGCTGTCGCAGCGCACGCCTGTGGTGCTTGGCTTAGGCACCGGGCGAGCCTTGCGCGCTATAGCGAATGAACTGTCACCGGTTGCTGCGCCGCAGCATAAAGTCTTCTCGCTTTGCGGCAGTATTTTGCCCATGGGCCGCGCTATTGCCCTAGACCCTGTCTTGCGTGTAGCGGAGCTTTCCGGTGCGCAATGTTTCTCGCTGCCTTGCCCGGTGATCGCGGCGACGGTGGAGGAGCGTGATGTGTTGCAGAAGCAACAACCCTACGCGACGATGCGCGAATTGCTGCCGCAGGCGCGTTGCCTTCTGGTCGGCGTCGGCTCCATCGACTGGAAATGTGCGCTGCACAATGACGGTTGCGTGTCAGACCTCGAGCTCGCGAATTTGATCGAGGATGGCGCGGTCGGCGAGATTTGCGGCTGGTCCTTCAATGCAGCGGGCAAATTGCTGGGCGGGCCTGTCAATCAACGTGTGGTGGGCATCTGGGAACATGCGCTGTCCACGCAGGCCTTGCGGATCGGCGCGGCGTTCGGTGCGCAGAAAGTCGCGGCCATTCGTGCGGCGATGACCGGCCAGATGATCGACGGGCTGATTACCGACGAAGCGACGGCCCAGGCACTTTTGACCGCTGACTGAACAAGTGAACGGTCGTGTGGAGACATCTTGACAGTTCCGTCAGGTCTTGATGTTCTGCCCGCGATCTGAGCATACGCTCGATCCAACGAGCGTCGTCTAGAATCGACTAAGAAAACCATAGGGAACGGGACATGCGTCTAAAAGCGATTGCCGCTTTCGCAGCGGCACTTCTATCCGGCACCTGCCTTGCGCACGCCGAAACCATCACCATCGCCACCGTCAACAACTCGCAGATGGTTGTGATGCAGAAGCTCTCCAGCACCTGGGAGCAGAAGACCGGCAACCACATCAATTGGGTGGTGTTGGAAGAAAACGTGCTGCGCCAGCGCGTGACGACCGACATCGCGACCCATGGCGGCCAGTTCGATATCGTGACGCTGGGCTCCTACGAAGCGCCGCTCTGGGGCAAGCAGGGCTGGCTGAAGCCGCTCGATGGCATCGCCGACTATGACTACAAGGACGTTTTCCCGTCCGTGCTGCAATCGCTCACTGAAGGCGGCAAGCTCTATGCGCTGCCCTTCTACGCCGAAAGCTCCTTCACCTATTACCGCAAGGATCTGTTCCAGGCGGCCGGGCTGACCATGCCGTCCAACCCGACCTATGCGCAGATCGACCAATACGCTGCCAAGCTCACCGACAAGTCCAAGCAGCAATACGGCATCTGCCTGCGCGGCAAGCCGGGCTGGGGCGAGAACATGGCCTTCTTCGACACGCTGCTGAACACCTATGGCGGCGAATGGTTCGACAAGGGCTGGAACGCCCAGCTCGACAAGAAGCCCTGGAACGACGCGCTGACCTTCTATGTCCATCTGCTGAAGGACTACGGCCCGCCGGGCGCCAGCTCCAACGGCTTCAATGAAAACCAGGCGCTGTTCTCCACCGGCCATTGCGCCATGTGGATCGACGCGACCTCGGGCGCCGGCTTGATCTATGACAAGAACAGCAGCCAGGTTTACGACAAGACCGCCTTCACCGCGGCACCGGTCGATGTGACGCCGAACGGCTCGCATTGGTTCTGGGCCTGGGCGCTGGCCGTGCCGGCCACCTCCACCAAGGAAGCGACGGCGAAGGAATTCATCGCCTGGGCGACCTCCAAGGATTACATCAACCTCGTCGGTGAGAAGGAAGGCTGGACGACGCTGCCGCCCGGCACGCGCCTCTCCACCTATTCCAACCCTGATTATCTGAAGGCCGCGCCCTTCGCCGGTGCCGTCAAGACCGCCATCGAAACCGCTGACCTCGATCATCCGACGCTGAACCCGGTTCCCTATACCGGCATCCAGTATGTCTCGATCCCGGAATTCGAATCGATCGGCACGACGGTCGGCCAGCTGGTGGCCGCTGCCCTGACGGGTCAGCAGACGGTCGACAGCGCGCTGAAGCAGGCTCAGGCTTCCGTCTCCTCCACGATGGAGCAGGCCGGCTACACGCAGTGATCTGCGTCTAAACCAAGACAGGGCGGCCCGGGGCCTATTTCGCCCGGGCCGTTCGTCTCTCGCGAACGGTTCAGAATAAGACGGCAGACTGACTGCGGGCAGGCTGACGGGGCGGACCGGAAAGGATCATCATGAGTGCCACGACTGCGAGCGGAGGGGCGCCGGCTTCACCCAAGCCGCGCCAGAAAAAGAAGGGTCCGGGCGGTGGCGTCAATACGCTGCCCTTGCTGGCCCCATCTGTCATCCTGCTATTGATCTGGATGATCGTGCCGCTGGCGATGACGCTGTTTTTCGCTTTCCGGCGCTATAACCTGCTCAATCCGATGATCCACGGCTGGGCCGGATTCCGCAATTTCGAATTCCTGCTCAAAGACCCGGCTTTGCTGCATTCGCTGGTGGTCTCGGTCATCATCGTCGTCGGCGTCATCGTCATTACCATCTGCCTCGGCACCGTGCTGGCGGCGATCTTCAACCAGCCCTTTCGTGGCCAGGGCGTCGCCCGCGTGCTGATGATCTCTCCATTTTTTGTCATGCCGACGGTTTCCGCCCTCGTCTGGAAGAACCTGCTGCTTGATCCGGTCAGCGGCTTGTTCGCCGCCATGTTCCGCATGGTCGGCCTGCAACCGGTCGCCTGGTTCAGCGTCTTTCCGCTGGGCTCGGTGATGACCATCCTGTGCTGGGAATGGCTGCCCTATGCCTTCCTGATCCTGTTCACGGCATTGCAGTCGATGGACGAGGAGCAGCTTGAAGCAGCCCGTCTGGACGGTGCTTCAGCTCTGGACATCTTTTTCAATATTCAGCTGCCGCATATGTCGCGCGCCATTTCGGTCACCATCATGATCGAGATGATCTTCCTGCTCAGCGTCTTCGCGGAAATCTACGTCACCACGGGCGGCGGTCCCGGCTATGCGACGACGAACCTGACCTTCCTGATCTATCAGCGCGCTCTGCTGGCCTTCAATGTCGGTGGCGCATCGGCCGCCGGTGTCATCGCCATCATTCTCGCCAATATCGTCTCCGCGTTTCTCACGCGCAGCGTCGCCAAGAGGCTTGAGGTATGAGCTACGGTGTCGCCAAAAAGGGCAGCCCGATCGCCGGCACCATTGCCTGGATCGTGGCCCTGCTCATGTTCTTTCCCATCGCCTGGATGGTGCTGGCCAGCTTCAAGACGGAAGTGCAGGCGGTGCAGTCGCCCCCGCTGATCATCTTCCATCCGACGCTGATCAATTATCGCGATATTTTCGCCGAGGCGAATTACCTGCAATTCGCCTGGAACAGCATCGCCATTTCCGTGGGCGCCACGCTGCTGTCGCTGATCATCGGCGTGCCGGCGGCTTTCTCCATGGCCTTCTACCCCACGCATCGCACGCGCGGCCTGCTGCTTTGGATGCTGTCCACCAAGATGCTGCCGGCCGTGGGCGTGCTGGTGCCGATCTATCTGCTCTGCCGTGACGCCGGGCTGCTGGACAGCAAGACCGCGCTGATCATCATCAATATGCTGAGCAACCTGCCGATCGCCATCTGGATGCTCTACACCTTCTTCCGTGACCTGCCGAAGGACATCATCGAGGCCAGCCGCATCGACGGAGCCAATCTGCGCCAGGTGCTGGTCCATGTGCTGCTGCCGCTGGTCATGCCCGGCATCGCCTCCACCGGCCTGCTCGGCATCATCCTGTGCTGGAACGAGGCCTTCTGGAGCCTGAACCTGACGGCCCATAGCGCGGCGCCCCTGACGGCCTTCATCGCCAGCTTCTCGGCACCTCAAGGTCTATTCTGGGCCAAGCTTTCGGCGGCCTCCGTGCTTGCCATCGCGCCCATTCTTATCTTCGGCTGGATCAGCCAGAAGCAACTGGTCAGTGGCCTGACCTTCGGAGCGGTTAAATGAGGCTTGAGAACAAGGTTGCCATCATTACAGGTGGGGCGCGCGGCATTGGCCGCGCGATCGCCACACGCTACGCCGCCGAAGGCGCGCGTGTCGTCGTGGCCGATATCAATGGGACGGAAGCGGAAAGTGTCGCGAACGAAATCGGGCATGGCGCTTTCGGCGTCGGGCTTGATGTCACCAAGCAGGCGTCGATCGACGCGATGGTCGCAGCCGTGGTGGAACGCGCCGGCCGGATCGACATTCTGGTCAATGGCGCCGGCATTTTCGAAATGGCGCCGGTGCTGGAAGTGACGCGCGAAAGCTACGGCAAGCAGTTCGCCGTCAATGTCGAAGGGCTGCTGTTTACCCTTCAGGCCGTGGCCCGTCAGATGGTCAGCCAGGGGGAGGGCGGCAAGATCGTCAATTTCTCCTCCCAGGCCGGCCGTCGGGGTGAAGCACTGGTCGCAGCCTATTGCGCCTCCAAGGCGGCGGTCATCAGCCTGACGCAGAGCGCCGGTCTCGGCCTCATCAAATACGGCATCAACGTCAATGCCATCGCGCCGGGCGTGGTCGATACCCCGATGTGGGACGTGGTGGACGCGGCTTTCGCCAAATACGAGAATCTGCCGCTGGGCGAGAAGAAGCGGCAGGTCGGCGCCGCCGTGCCCTATGGTCGCATGGGCCATGCGGATGACATGACCGGCGCGGCCGTCTTTCTGGCCAGCAAGGATGCGGATTACATCTGCTGCCAGACGCTGAATGTCGACGGCGGCAACTGGATGAGCTGAAACCGGCGCACTGCGGGCTGCATCGGAAAAGGGGCCCGCGCGGCCCCTTTTTTGTGTTCGGGATCGGCCGCAGGTCTTAATGCGTTTGAGAAGCTTTTGACTGCGGTCTTCATTCATTTGGTTAGATTGCTCACGGCTTCGTGTGCCGCTAATTTCAGTCAAGCGCCCGGCTCAATACCAAGATGTCCAAGTATTCGCCGCAATGAACCGGGAGTTTGAAGCATAAGTCTCAGCGTGAATTTGCGTCGCGCGCAGACCAATCTGACAAAACGGGAGTCTGTGCATGACCAAGCGGACCTATGACATCGTCGTGTTCTTTCCCGGTTCCATCCTGCCCGAGATGGATGGTGCCCATGCGCGCGTCGTCGATCTGATGGATCGGCTGGCGGATGAACCGAAATCCGTGGCACTTTACAGCTTCTCCGGCGGTCAGCAGCATTCCTGGACGCCCGAGCGCAGAAGCCTGTTCGCCGCGCGCTGGCCGAATATCGATCTCATCACGGAATCCCGCCCGAAATCGGTCAAGTATCTCAGCTACGCCAAAAAACTGCTGCTCGGACTGTTCCCTTTCAAGGCCAAGAAGATTCTGTCGTTGAAGATCGGCGGCGCGACGCCGGAATGGCAGGCGCTTCAGCAGTCGACATCCACCTTCATCATCAACTATCAAAAAGGTCTTTGCGAGGTCAACGGTGTCGACCCGTCCCGCTGCCTGATCGAAACGCATGACCTGCATTTCCTGAAGGGCGCCAGGGTGCATGGCACCAGCCCCTTCGCGTTGACCTCGCTTCTGAAGCTGCGGGCGGAATTCGGCGCCTATGCCGCGGTGCAGGGCCTGTTCGCCATTTCCCCGGCCGAGACGACCGTCTTCAAGATGATGCTGCCCGAGGTGCCGACCTATTTCATCTCGTCATGGACCTTGCCGTCGCAAGCCGCGCCCGTGCCGCAGGTCGGCGGCACGGAATTCGATTTCATCTTCGTGGGGTCCGCCTATCAGATGAACGGCCGTGGCCTTTGCGCCCTCTACGAGGCTGAGGGCCATTGGCTGTCTCGCTATCACGTCGCGGTCTGCGGCCAGGTTTGCGAGGATGCCGATGTCATTGCCTTGGCCTCGCGCCACAACACGATCAGCCTGCTGGGCTATGTTGACGATCTGGGCGCGACCCTGAAGCGGGCGCGGCTGGCGTTGTCGCCGGTGTCGGGTACGGGCGCCAAGATGAAGATCCTGTCCGCCATCCGCGCGGGCCTGCCGGTTCTGGCCTCGCCGAGTTCCATGGAAGGTCTGGCACCGGGGTATGAGGCTGCCGTTCTGCCGATCGAGGAAAGCATCTGCCGGCGTCTGCTGACGGATGCGGCGGCCTATGACGCGGCGCAGACGGCCGCCCTGCGCTATGCCCGGGCGCATAGCCTGGCCGGTGAGGCCGCCGCTGCCATGACGGCGATGACGCGCCCTATCCGCCGCCTGGCGGCCTGAAAGACATTCGGCGTTTCGTCACGCCCGTTTAGCCGGGCCGCCGCACGCTTGATCGAGGCGAGGCTTCCCATGCAGGAGCCTTTCTGCCATCTCATCCGCGCAACTTGCGGTCCGGCATCGAATGTCAAGCGAAGCACCAGACGATCACACCCCGCCCCAAGACGATGCGGGTGCTGAGACAAATCACACGCCGCGATTGACAAGGCGACGCATGCTGGCCGGGGTCGCGGCGGCAGCGCCGCTGCTTGCGGCGACGGTACCGGCCGCGAAGGCCGATATCCGTCCCGGACAGAAAGAAGTCCTGGTGCTGGGCGCCGGCATGGCGGGTCTGACGGCCGCGCTGTCGCTGTTGCGGCGCGGACACAAAGTCACCGTGATCGAATTTCAGAACCGCATTGGCGGACGGCTTTTGTCCGTGCCGCTCATGGGTGGGCAGTTTTCGGAGGCAGGCGGCGGCCATTTTCGGTCGAACATGCCTTATACGCTCAGTTATATCCGGCGCTTCAAGCTGCCCATTCTCGCCCTCAATGACGGCTTGCCGCGCTATTTCGTGGACGGAAAGACGGCGGACGGCTGGAACCTCGCCGACCGGCCCTGGCCTCTGACGCGGGAGGAGCGCAACGTCACCCTTGCCTCGTCGTTCAACCGCTATTTATTCAGGGCCGGGCTTGATACGGATACCGTCCTTGACGCGACTTGGCCCGATGCGGGCGCGCTCGAAGCGCTGGACGATGTCACGATAGGCGATCTGCTGCGCAACCACGGCGCGTCCGAGGCGTTTTGCCAACTCCTGAGTGCTCATGCGGGAACCTTCAGTGTGCAGGCCCAGGCCCTGGCAGCCGCACCCAGGTTCGCCTATCATTTCGGCAGTCCCGCGTTGTTTCGTGTCCAGGGCGGCAATAATCGGCTTCCCATGGCTTTGGCCAATACGATCGGCATCGAAAATATCGTTCTGGGTGAGCCTGTCACGGAGATCGACGACAACGGACCCAAAATCCGCGTCGTCACGGCGTCCGGAAAGGCTTATTCCGGCGACGCCGTGATATCGACGATCCCCTTCAGCGTCTTGGGCGACGTCAAGGTCAATCCCGGCTGGTCGTCCGGAAAGCTGAAGATGTTTCAGAAAATGCTGTGGGACAAGACCGTCAAGGTCATTGCACAAACCAAAAGCCCGGTATGGCTGGAACAGGGCGCCTATGGATGGCCGATGGCTGGCGGAGACCGACCGTGGGAGCGTGTGATCGACATCACAGGCAATGAGGGCGGCGGATACGGAAATGTCTTCTTCTATCTGAACGACAAGAATGCCGAGGCCGTTCTGGCTCATCCGCGCCAGTCGCGCGCCGATGTCGTCGTCAAACAGTTTCAGCAGGATATGCCGTCTTTGCTCGGCGATATCGTCATGACCAAGTCTTTCGCCTGGTCCGAGCAGCCCTGGATCAAGGGGTCTTTCGGTGCCATGCCGCTCGGCGGCGGCTGGATGATCAAGGAATGGCTACAGCCGGAGGGGCGCATCCATTTCGCCGGGGATTTCACGACCTTGAAAACCGGATGGGTGGAAGGTGCGATCGAATCAGGCCTGCGCGCCGCCCGCCAGGTGGACCCGGACGCCAAGGCGGAAGGCAACCCCGCCATCCGGCAGGAGAAAAAGTCCTAATCCTGCCGCACGGCGCCGGGGCGCTTTTCAGGCGCCATTCCGCGCCGGTAAAAAAAGAAACTGGCCCTATGGAATAAACCTGCCCGCCGCGCCGTCTATGTCATCAGGAGATCGACGGCAAGGATGGCAGTTCAGACTGGCCTATCCGCCGACCCCCTCTCGCGCTGCTTTCAAAACATGCAGTCAGTGAGTGGCATTCATCGGTTTGGGAAAGGTTTTCCATTATGACTATCATGCGGTTCATGGGTGCGGCTGTGGTGGCGACGATGCTGGGCAGCGCAGTTGCCTCCGCAACCACAATCCCCGCGCAGCAGATGCAGCAATCCTCCGTCGCCACGCAGCAGAGCGACAGCAGCCAGTTGCCGACGCTCGCCGCCAATAGCCCGCAGCCGGCGAATAGTCTGTCCGCGCCCCAGGTGACGCAGCAGCCCAAGAAGCTGCCGCTGGCGGATTTCGGCCAGTGGGACGAGGCGGCCTCCGAGAACTGAACCGCCCCACGCGGCCTAGGCTGAAAAAAGGGGCTTCGCGCAGCGCGCGTGGCCCCTTTCGCTGGCGAAAAAGGTGCCTGCTGTCAAAGACCATAGGCGGAAACAGGTTTATGTGGGCGGATTTGCTTTTATCGCCTGGAGACCGCCTGATGTCTGCGACTGGTCCTCTTACTGCCCTGGCCATCAGGTATAAAAGCGACAAATGGGGCGGCCATAGCTACACGAAACATTACGAGACCCATTTCCGTGATTTTCGTGACCGGGAAGCCAACTTGCTGGAAATTGGGATTGGCGGTTACGAGGATCCGCATGCAGGCGGCAATTCGCTGCGCATGTGGCAAGACTATTTTGTTAAGGCGCGCATCTTTGCCTTGGATTTTTTCGATAAGTCCCCTCACGCGACGGATCGGATGAAGATTTACCAGGGTAGTCAGGATGACGCTGCGCTGCTGCGGCGCATGAATGCGGAGGCAGGTGGGTTTGACATCGTCATCGATGATGGCAGCCACCGCAGTGAGCATGTCATTGCCTCGTTCACGACGCTGTTCCCACTTCTCAAGTCCGGCGGCATTTACGTGGTTGAGGACACGCAGACGTCCTATTGGCCTGGTTTTGGCGGCGATCCGCATGACCGCGATGCCCTAACGACCAGCATGGGGTTCTTCAAGAGTCTCGTGCATGGATTGAACCATGCTGAAATCAACGACTATCAGCCGAATTACTTTGATCTGCATATCGAATCCATCCATTTTTATCATAATTTAGTTTTTATCTATAAAGGTGACAATTCCGAGCCAAGTAATATGGCCGCCGACGATGCGATCCGCGCCACGGGACTGCGCCGGCCAGAGCACGAAATCCGCGCGCTGCATGAGGAGCATGGCTAGTACGGCTCTCTCGATCACTTCACGTCCAAGGCATATAAAAAACTGAGACCTGGGGAATAATCTGCCCTGCCCGTTGTCTAATGGCTGAGGCCGCATCATCGCGACCAGGAGAGACCCATCATGGCGGCGGCCAAATGAGCGACATGGCACGGCTGATCGAGCCGCTGATCCCTGCCTTGCGGCGCTATGCGCGGGCTCTGACGGGCAATGCGGCAGCGGCCGACGATCTGGTGCAGGATTGCCTGGAGCGGACCATCAGCCGCTGGCACCAGCGGCGGGATGACGGCGATACGCGGGCCTGGATGTTCACCATCCTGCATAACCTCGCCGTCAACCGGATGCGCCAGACGGTGCGGCGCGGCCGCCATATCGAGCTGGAGGATATCGATGAATCCACCATTTCCGAGCCCGCCCATCAGGAAGACGGCCTGCGCGAGACCGACATCATGGCGGCGGTCAACCGGTTGCCGGAGGATCAGCGCAGCGTGCTGCTGCTGATTTCGGTGGAGGAACTCAGCTATGCCGATGCCGCCCGCGTGCTGGACGTGCCGATCGGCACCGTCATGTCCCGCCTGGCCCGCGCGCGAGAGCGGCTGCGCCGCCTGATGCAGGACGACACGGCTGCCGCCACCGCCACGCCTGCGCGACCCCATCTACGGAGCGTCCAATGAGACCGATCCTGGAAGACGATCTGAACGCCTATGTCGACGGCGCTTTGGACGATGCGCGCCGGGCGGAAGTGCAGGCGCATCTTGAAACCCATGCCGACAGCGCCGCTCGGGTTGCGGCCTATATCCGCCAGCGCGCGGCCTTGCGCGCGGCTCTGGCGCCGGTCGCGGCCGAGCCGATCCCGCCGGAACTCAGCCTGCGGCATCTGCTGGAAGCGCGCCGGCCCGACCGGCGCGTGCCATGGCGCATGGCCGCCGCCGCCGTCGTGCTGCTGGCGCTGGGGGGGGCCGGCGGCTGGTCGCTGCGCGGACCCGCGCCGGGGCAGATGATGCAGCACGGCATCGCCGGTCTGGCCCAGGAAGCGGCCTATACCTATGACGTTTATGGTGCCGATCAGGCCCATCCGGTGGAATTCAAGGCCGAGGACAAGGCGCAGCTGGTGGATTGGATTTCCAGCCGCCTGCAACGCAGCATCGCGGTGCCGGATCTGACCGCCGCCGGCTATCGCTTCATGGGCGGCCGCCTGGTCGCAACGCCTTTCGGCCCGGCCGGGCTGCTGATGTATGACAATGGCCAGGGCGTGCGCCTGGGCATGTTGGTGCGGCCGATGACCATCGACAAGTCAGCGCGCATGGCCGAGCACAGCAATGGCGCCGTCAACGGCTATGCCTGGGCCGATCAGGGCCTCGGCTATAGTCTGGTTGGCAGCACATCCCCGGACATTCTGCATCCGCTGGCCAATGAAATGCGCCGTCAGATACAGCAGAGCATCTGACGGCTAGAGTTTATCAGCTTTTGATTGAAACAGCGTCATACCCGCGAAAGCGGGTATTTTCCGTGGCGGGCCTCATGACGGTTGAAGGTGATTCTAACCGAGGCTGACAAACTCTAGGGGTTCTGGATGCCTGGTCAGTCATCGACGAAGATTTCTTGGCCGATGTCATCGGGCCCCGATACGGGCGTCATGCCGACGATGGACAGGTTCAATTCGGCAGGGGCGGCAAATAGATTGCCCGAGCACAGTCCACCAAAAATATTCTCGGGCTCGGCAAAGAAATTATCAGCGTCGAACAGCGCTGTGTACCACCAATAGCATTGATAGCCGTAGTCTTGCAGGAGCTGGATCAAAGCCGGTGATTGGCCCCTGCGGTCATTCTCGGCGACGATGATCGGCCGGCAGCGGCGGATGGTATCCGCCGCGCCACGCAGAACCGCCGTTTCAAAGCCTTCGACGTCGACTTTCAGAAAATCGCAAGCATTCAGCGCGAAACTGTCGAGCGTGCGAATGGGAATACGTTCCGATATCGGCGTGTTCGGCTCCCCGGTCTTGACCATATAGGAGCCGAAATTCTGGCGATGCTCATCGCTCGGCCAGCAATACCGTAGAAATCCGTCTGTATCACCGAGTGCGATATGATGGGCCTGGACATTATGACCGCCACAGAGCGCGAGATTGGCGGATAACAGACGAAAATTGATGCCAAACGGTTCGAAGGCGAAGACTCGCCCTTTTGGGCCGGCCAGTTTCGACAGATGCACGGTCTGCGATCCGATATTCGCACCGACCTCGACGATGGTGGCTCCGGGCCGCAGTAATTGGGCGAACAATCTTGCCTCGGCCGGGGAATATTCGCCGTACAGTCGCAGGCTGGCGCCGACATACATGTCATTGGCGTGATACATGATCGGGCCGTGGCGTCCCTGGACCATTTCGATCCGTCCGGGCGCGTCAAACGGAATTACTTTGGAAGACATGGGAATAGCACTCTCGCTGCGCCGGATGGGCAATCCGGCTCATATGCCATGGCCGCTGGTGCGGTTCGTTGACTTTCCGGATCACAAACGCCACCGGAACATGGGGCGCGACCCACGCCGCCTTTCAGGCTGCGACCGGCACCAGCCCGTAGCGGAGCATAGTCTCCTTCATGCGGGCAACGTCCGGTGGTGTTACCGCCAGCAGGGCGGCGATATCCTGGAAATAGGCGGGGCCGAGCGCGCCGGGCGTCAGCAGGCACAGGCAGCGCGCGGGGGCTGCCGTGTCATTGCGGAAGCCATGCACCACGCCGCGCCGGATGAAGAGGGACTGCCCGGGCGGAAGCGGGACATCCTGGCCGTCCACGCGGAAGGTGAGGGTGCCTTCCAGCCCATAAACACATTCGTCCCAGCTTTCATGGTAATGCGGCACCGGCATGCGGGCGTTCGGGTGGGCGGTCATCTCGAAGGCGTCCAGCGCCCCGCCGGTGTCATCCTTGGTGTGCAGAAAGCGGATATCCAGGCCGCCGACGCGGATCAATTCGCCCATCACGCTCTTCCTTCGCTTCGATGCGACTTCAGCACAAATCGGCGGCAGGCCAAAATTCGCGCGCACAGGCGGTTCCCTGGGGGGTGAGAGATGATTTTTCCAAAATTGCCGGCAGATGGAGAATTAGCGATTTTTGACAGCGGAAAATATCGGGCAGATTCATGAATTCATCTATTGAAAAAAATAACAAAATGCGGAGAGATAAACGTCGGAACATTTGAGAAATAGCGTTTATGAAAAGTGTATATCGCCGCCGGTTTCTCGCCACCGGTCTCGCCGCCGGTGCCTTGCCGCTGTTTTCCATCGGCCGGGCGCGTGCCGCCCTGCCGGGTGAGATCACCATCGATTACGCCTATTACAGCCCGCTCAGCCTGCTGCTGAAGAACAGCGACGCGCTGAAACAGGTGCTGCCGGATACCAAGGTCAATTTCGTGCTCAGCCAGGGCAGCAACAAGGCGCTGGAATTCCTCCGTGGCCGCGCCATCATCCTGGGTTCGGCCGCCGGCTCCGCCACGCTGCTGGCCCGCGCCAACGGCACGCCGGTGCAGACCGTCTATGTCAATGACCATGCCGAGACGACGGCGCTGGTCGTGAAAAAGGTATCCCCCATCCAGACGGTCGCGGACCTTAAGGGCAAGAAGGTTGCGGTGACACCGGGCACCGAACCCTATGCCTTCCTGCTCCAGGCGCTGTCCGGCGCCGGTCTGAAGCCGGCCGACATCACCATCGTACCCTTGCAGCATCCACTGGGCCATGCGGCGCTGACGCGCGGCGATGTCGATGCCTGGGCCGGGCTCGACCCCTTCATGGCGGAAGGGCAGTTGCAGAACGGCGACCGGCTTTTCTACCGCAACCCGGCTATCATCACGCCGAACGTGCTGGTGGTGCGCGAGGATTACGCGACGAAACAGCCCGAACTGATCCTCAAGCTGATTCAAGCCTATGAGATCGTGCGCAAGCAGGCCATCGCCAATCCTGATCTGCTTGTGACGAATCTGGTCAAGGAAGCCAGCCTGACGCCGGATGTGGCCAAGCTGGAAATCGGGCGGCAGAGCTTCACCAACCCGGTTCTGGATGACGCGGGCCTCGCCAAAATCACCGCTGACGGCAAGATCTATCAGCAATTCGGCTTCATCAAGCCGAGCGTCGATGTCGCCAAGACGGTCGCGGAACTGAACAACCGCAGCTTTACGGATCAGCTCGCCCATGGCTGAGCACAGCGCCACGGCGGAAGCGCTCGCCACCCGGGATCAGGCGCAGGAACGTCCGGCCGCGCAAGGCGGCCGACTGACGCTGGGCTGGACCATCGGGCTGATCGTGCCGGCCGTGCTGCTGCTGGCCTGGCAATTGGCGGCCGGCCAGCAATGGATCGAAGCCGATCTGCTGCCGGCCCCCGTGACCATCGCCCAGACCTTCTGGGCCATGGCGCAGGACGGGTCATTGGCCAATGACATCCTGGTCACGGTCTATCGCCTGGCGCTGGGCTTTGTCTTCGGAACGGTGGCCGGCACCGTCGCCGGCATGGCGACGGGGGCCATGCCCTTCGCCCGCAGGCTGCTGGACCCGACCTTGCAGGCGCTGCGCAGCGTGCCGTCGCTCGCCTGGGTGCCGCTGTTCATCCTCTGGTTCGGCATCGCCGACACATCCAAGGTCATCCTCATCGCGGTCGGCGTCTTCTTTCCGGTCTATCTCAACCTCATGGCGGCGATTGCGGGCGTCGACCGCAAGCTGATCGAAGTCGGCCGCGTGCATGATTACGGCCGCCTGCGGCTGATGCTGCGCATCCAGCTGCCCGCCGCCATGCCGCTATATCTGACGGGCATTCGCGGCGGTTTGGGTCTGGGCTGGATGTTCATCGCTTCCGCCGAGATGATGGGCGCCAATAACGGCCTCGGCTTCATCCTGACCAATGGCGAGGAAGTCGGCCGGCCCGACCAGATCATTGTCGCCATCCTGGCTTTCGCCGTGCTGGGCAAAACGACCGACTGGATCGTGGCACGCCTGGCTGCGCGGCTGACGGGTTGGCAGGACAAACTGTCTGCGGAGAGCGGCGCATGACCCGGCAATTGGACATCGCGGGCCTCACCAAGGCTTTCGGCACAGCCGCACCGGTTCTGGGTCCGGTCTCGCTGACGCTGGACGGCGAGGGGATCACCGCCATCATCGGGCGCAGCGGCAGCGGCAAAAGCACCTTCCTGCGCTGCCTCTCGGGGCTGGAAACACCGACGCGGGGTACCGCCACGCTGGGCGGCAAGCCTATCCGCCCGGCGGAAGTGGGTTTCGTCTTTCAGGAGCCAAGGCTGATGCCCTGGCTGTCCGTGCGCCGCAACATCGCCTTCGGCCTCGGCCATCTGCCCAAGGCCGAACGCAAGCAGGCGGTGGAGGACGCCATGGCTCTGGTCGGCCTGTCGGCGGCGGCCGACTATCTGCCCAAGCAGCTATCGGGCGGCATGGCCCAGCGCGTGGCCCTGGCCCGCGCACTGGCGCCAAGGCCTGAACTGCTCTTGCTGGATGAGCCGCTGAGCGCGCTCGATCCGCTGACCCGGGAACAAATGCAGGCGCATATCCTGCATGTGGCCCAGCATATTCGTGCCACCATTCTGTTGATCACGCATGACATGGATGAGGCGCTGGCGCTCGCCAATCGCGTCATCGTCCTGCGCGGACCGCCCGGCCGCATCGTGCTCGATGTCACCATCCCCGAGCATGACCCGGCCTATGCCTTCCCGCGCGACCGCACCAGCGCGCCTTTCCAGGCCATGCGCCGCCGCCTGATCGACGCGCTGGAGGAGAGGCCGCTTGCAGCCTAGCGTGTGTGAGATGTCATTGAACGATCGTCATCCCCGTGCTTGTCACGGGGATCTTCTTTTGTAGCGCTGCGAAAAGCAGAAGATGCCCGCTTTCGCGGGCATGACGGTCGGAAAATCAACACAACCTATTTTGGTAAGCTCTAAAGCTCAGCTTTTCGGCTTTTTGTTCTCGGGATCGTAAAGCGGCCTGTAGCCGACGGAAACGACCTCCACCGGATAGGTTTCGCCGAAATACTCAACCACCAGCTTGCGGCCTTCCTGGCAATAGGACCAGGGCAGGTAGGCCAGCGCGATATTCTTGCCGACGGAGGGGCCGAAGGCGATGGAGGTCGTGTAGGACCGGCGGCCCAGTTCATCCACCAGCGTCTCGCCCGTCGCGGGGTCCATCACCGGCAGGATGCCGAGCGGGAAGCGCGCCACGCCCTTGCTGTCGACGTTATCCGTCAGCACCAGCGTGCAGAGTTTGGCCGGCTGATGGTCGCGGGCGCGATGTTCCAGATGCTTCGCCTTGCCCCGGAAATCGGCTTCCTTGACCTTCGGACGATTGAGATCGGCTTCCAGCAGATTGTAATGCGTCAGCAGATCCGCGTTCTGCAACCGCAAGCTTTTTTCCATGCGGCGCGAATTGGCATAGGTCTCGACGCCGACGGCCATAACCCCTTCGGCGCGCAGCGCGTCCCACACGGCCAGGCCATCCTCATAGGCCATGTGCAATTCCCAGCCCTGTTCGCCGACATAGGAAATGCGGAAGGCCGTGACGCCCTTTCCAGCGATGCGAACCGGCTTGAAGGTCGCGAAGCCGAAGTTTTCCAGCGACAGCGCTTCCGGGTCTTCCACCACCTTCTGCAAATTCACGCGGGCATTGGGGCCCCAGATGCCGATGGTGATGACCTTCTCGGTGATGTCCGTGACGGTGACATCAAAACCTTTGTCCTGCGCCGTGCGGCGCATGTAGTGGATGTCGCGCGGTCCTGCATCGGCACCATTGATCATGCGAATGCGGTCGGCCATGCGGAGAACCGTGAAATCGGCCCGCACATTGCCTTCGTCATCCAGGAAATGCGTGTAGATGCCTTTCCCGATGCTGGCATCGCCACCGATCTTGGCGGCGCAGAGCCATTCCATGAAAGCGACGTGATCCGGCCCCTCGATATCCGAAATATGGAAATGCGAGAGATTGATGATGCCGCAATCGTCGCTCATCGCCAGCTGTTCGGCATTGGAGACGCGCCAGAAATGGCGGGTATCCCATTCATTCGCGCGCACCGGCACGCGGTCGCCGTATTTTTCCAGCAAGTGCTCGTTGGCGGCATAGCCATGGGCGCGTTCCCAGCCGCCGAGTTCCATGAAATAGGCGCCCAAGTCCTTTTCGCGTTCCCAGAAGGGCGAGCGGCGGATATTGCGGCCGCCGCCGAAGGGTTCGCGCGGATGCACAGGCGGATTGTAGATCTTGGCTGCCGTTTCCAGGCAGCGTTCCTCGATGAACTTTTCGGTCAGCGCAAAATCGTTGAAGCGGGAATAGTCGATGCTGGCATGGTCGATGGACGTGCGGCCATCCGTCATCCAGTCAGCCACCAGCTTGCCCATGCCCGGCCCGTCCTTGACCCAGATGCCGACGGCATACCACAGGCCGCGCACCTTCTGGCTTTCGCCGATCGAGGGGCCGCCGTCGGTCGTCGTCTGGAGGAGGCCATTGAAGGAATGGCTTTCGTTATAGCCGAGCTCCCCCAGAATTGGCGTCAGCTCCATGGCGCGCTCCAGCGCCGGCAGAACCTGTTCCAGGTCCAGATCGCGCTGAGAGGGGGAGAGGCGCGCCTCTTCTTTCGAGAGCAGGTCACGCGGATGTACCAGACGCGGCTCGGCTTCCTCGTAATAACCCCATTCGATCTGGCCGCCCTCGGCCGTCTTGGGGTCGCCGGTGTCGCGCATATAGGCGGAATTGCCCTGGTCGCGCAGCAGCGGCCAGCCGATATCCTTGCCGGTGTTTTCGAATTCCTTGTAGGGGCCGAAGAAGGTCAGGGGATGATCGACCGGGAAGATCGGCAGATCCTCGCCCGCCAGTTTTGCGGTCAGGCGGCCCCAGAGACCGGTGCAGACCACAACATGATCGGCCATGATAGTGCCGCGTTCCGTGACCACGCCCTTGATGCGGCCGTCTTCGATGATGAGAGACAGCGCCGAGGTATTCGCAAAAATCTGGAGCTTTCCGGCATCCACCGCCTGATCCACCAGCTTGCCGGCGACCGTCTGCGAACGCGGAATAACGAGTCCCGCATCCGGATCCCATAACCCGCCCTGAACCAGGTCTTCCTCGATGAGCGGGAATTTTTCCTTGATCTCGGCGGGGCTGATCAGCCTGGCCCGCGTGCCGAAAGCCTTGCCGGACGCGACCTTGCGGCGGATCTCATCCATGCGCCCGTCATTGTCGGTGCGCGCAACCTCGATACCGCCGATCCGGGCGTAATGGCCCATCTTTTCGTAGAAATCGACCGAATAGAGGGTCGTCCAGGTCGAAAGATAGTCATGGCTGGTGGCATAGCAGAAGTCGGAGGCATGCGCCGTGGAGCCGATATCGGTCGGGATGCCGGACTTGTCGATGCCGACGATATCGTCCCAGCCGCGTTCGATCAGATGATGGGCGACCGATGCGCCCACGATACCGCCTATGCCGATAATGACGACACGGGCTTTCTCAGGAAACGCGGCCATCTGATTCGTCCCTCACGGTTAATCTGTGCTGTGCACCAAGCTGCCCCAGCTTCGCGTGGCAAGCCAATGGCGTCACGCATTGCTGCGCCCTCCGGCTTGTCTGAAAACGACGCCCTTGTCGGACCGGCCCCTACCGGCAAAGCTGGCGCAGGCGGCGCAGGTAGTCCGGCATCTGCCGGGGGTCGACCTTCGCCGCCCGCAGCAGCTGGTCGAAATGACTGATCAATGACCGCACATGGTCGCGGTTCTGCATCACCAGGAAGGACTGGCCGATATAGATGGCGGCGCGCACCGGCCCGAAGATGGTGACGGGGGCCGAATAGAGTTCGCGCCCGTCATACAAAAACCAGCGGAAGCGCGGATAAAGCTCGTCGCAGAGGTCGATCAGATGATCGAGCTGGGCGCGGCGGATATCGGCCGGCAGCCCCTGCCAGCGGCCGCTGCCGCGCGCGAAGCTTTCCATCATATGGGCCGGGGTCGCGGCCTCCATATCCGTCTCCGGCCGGCGCAGGTAATCGAGCCGGGATTGCGTGATTTCCAGCCGCCGCTGGGGCGATAGTTCCACGAAATGCTCGTATTCGAAGTCGATCACCGCCGGGGTCTTCAGCACGTCCGGGAAGCTGACCGGGACATGGCGGATTTTGTAGCCGGCCGCTTCCTCCAGCCAGCGTACCAGCCGTCCATCGAGCGGGGAGGCGGCATCGCGCTCGAAACTCAGCGTATCCGTCAGCAGTTCGGGCTCGGCGGTTTCGGCATCGCGCAGGCCCAGCAGCCAGTCGAGCGAGACCTGGCCCAGCCGCGCAATGCTGGCGACCGATTCCAGGCGTGGCAGCCGGTCATTCGCGGGGGACAGCAATTGCGACAGGGTCGAGCGGTCGACGCCGACGCGGCTCGCGAAGGCGCTTTGGTTCAGGCCGCTGCGGGTCATGACCGTGATCAGCCTTTCCCGGAACAGGCGGACAAGCTCGGCACGGTCGGCGGAGGTGAAGGTCATGCCGTGTTTTATAAACAGATATGACCAAACGCACCATAGAGGGTGTAAATGTGGCGATAGTCACGAAAGGTGCGCATTATCCACGATCACGGATTGGTTTCCTTCTTGATGGCGGGGGTTTCACGGATCAGCATCGCATTATGCCGAACCGATCCCATGCCGCTCAGCCGCCCGTTCCCGCCATCGAATGGCCGACGGTGCTGCTATGTCTTGTCATCTATAGTGGCTGGTTTGGGCTGACACTTTTCTACCGACATATTCCCTGGCCGCTGCTGGCGCTGGCGGGCGGCTGGTGCATCGCCTGGCATATGTCCTTGCAGCATGAACTGCTGCACGGCCACCCCACGCGCTCCCGCCGGCTGAATGACGCGCTGGGCTTTCCGCCACTGACGCTGTGGTTGCCCTACCAGATCTATCGCCTCAGCCATCTGCGCCATCACCGCGACGAACATCTGACGGACCCGCTGGAAGACCCGGAAACCTATTACCTGACGGAAGAGCGCTTCGGCCGACTGGGGAAGCCCGCTTTGGCTTTCCTCCGCTTCAGCAATACGTTTTTCGGACGCATCACCTTCGGCGCGCTGCGCAGCATGGTGATTTTCCTGTGGCTGCATATCGGTGCCTGCCTGCGCGGCAATCGCGCCGAGCAGCGCATCTGGCTGCCCCACGCGCTGGGCGTCATTCTCGTGCTGGTCTGGGTGATGGGCGTCTGCCAGATGCCCATCTGGCTCTATCTGCTGTGCTTCGTCATCCCCGGCCGTATCCTGGCCTCCATCCGCTCCTTCGCGGAACACCGGGCGGCGCCCGACCAGGCCGAGCGCACGGCCATTGTCGAGAATGCGCCGATCTTCGGATTGTTGTTTCTCTATAACAATCTTCATGTCGTGCATCACGACGCGCCGGGCATGCCCTGGTATCGCATTCCGGCCTATTACCGGGCGCATCGCGCGGCGATCGTCCGGGCCAATGGCGGGCTGGTCTATGACGGCTATTGGGATGTGGCGCGGCGCTATCTCACCACGCCGCATCATCGCGGCCCGCATCCGGGCTTTGCGGCACCGCGCGCGGCTTTGCCGGGCCGGCCCGCGTCGCGTCCGGCAAACGTGGATCAAATCGCGGCGGCGGGCGATTGAGCAGGCGCGCGGTCATGTGTCAAACGCATGTTGTGTTTCACGGCATGCATTTCACGCATCTAGCTTAGAACCGACTCGGCAGCTTATCCCCAGATTTCGTGGATAAGCCTGTGCGTAAGTCTGGGGCGATTCGGCCAAAGCTTTTGCCCTCTCAGGGTCTTCGACGAGCCTGTGGGCGGCCGTCCCGGCGCAGGCCGCGCCGCGCCGCGCCGCGCAGGCCGCGCCGCGCAGGCCGGTCCGGCCGGTCAGCGCAGCGTGGCATAGCCCAGCGCCGCCGCTTCATCCTCCATCGCCAGCACCGCATCATAAGCATCCGGCCGGGGCGGTGCCACGCGACGGATAGACAGGGCCTCAAAGGCCAAAGCCAGAGATGGCGCGGGCAGCGGGGCCGTTAAGGCCCGCGTCAGGCGTGCCGCCAGCGCGAGCGGCGTGGCGGAAGCGGTGATGAAGGGAATCGCGGGGCTGGCGGGCGTTTCGCAGATCACCCGCAGCCGGGCCGTCAGCTCCGGCCTATAATGCGCCACGAAACCATAGGTCACGCAGTCGATGGTCGCCGCGTCCGCCAAGCCATCCGCCACCATTTCCATACTGCGCAGATGGCTGCCGCTGGTCAGAACCTCGCCGAAAAACCGGCCGTCGCGCGCGAAAGGGGCGACCAGCCGGCGGGCCAGGTTCATGCCGGAATTGGAATCCGGTCCGTTCATGACGAAGCTTTTGCCGCGCAGATGTTCCAGCACGAAAACCGGCGAATCGGCGCGGGCGATGAGGAAGGAGCAATGGGTCGGCACGCCGTCCGGCCGCAGCCGGCAACCCGGCAGGTCATACAGCGGTGTCCCCAGCAGCCGGTACTGGCCCTGGTAGATCTTGCGCAAAGGATAGCCGCACATCTGGCTGAAGACGGTCTCCGGCGCGATGGTGCCGGGCAGGGCGAGGGGGCTGGGCGAAAGGTCCGCCGGCTCGTCTATTGCGGCGGCCGCGCGCAAGGCGGTCCAGAGCGCGGCATTCGCCGTCGCCATTTCCGGCAGGGCATACATGGGCAGGGCGGCTAGGGCGGTCATGTCGTCAGCTTTTCGATCTCGGCCAGGACGGCGCGCAATTCGTCCGCCGCCTGGGATTTGGGGCTCGCCTCGGTCACGCCCAGGCCTTGGGCGAAGGCATTGGCGAAGCCGGCGCGGTTGCCGATGGTGCTGCCCAGAATATCATAACCCGCAGCGGCGGCCTCACGCTCCACCTGCGTGCGCAGGCGCGAGGATGCCGGGGCGCGATTGAGCACAAGGCGCAGCGGCCGGCCTTCGGCCTTGGCCAGCTGCACCGTGGCCTGGGCCGCCCATAGATCGGGCGGGCTCGGCTGCAACGGCACCAGAACCAGCCCGGCCGCGCGGATGGCGAGCTTGGCCTCGGTATCGACCTGGGGTGGTGTGTCGATGATGACGGCGTCATGGCTGGCCGTCAGCCGGTCCAGCTCCGCCCGCAGCCGCCAGCCCGAAACATCGGACAGGCCGATGGCGGGGATCGGCTTGGCGTAACGGCTTCTGATCTCATGCCAGCGTGTCAGGCTGCGCTGCGGATCGATATCCAGCAGGCAGACGCGCTGTCCGGTGGCCATGGCTGCGGCCAGATTGGCGGCCAGCATGGTTTTGCCGGCCCCGCCCTTCTGCTGGGCGACGGTGATCACAAGCGCCATCGGTCACAGACTCCGCTGCATCGCAACAGCATAGGCGATTTACGAAAAAAGGCCGAGGCAATGCGCCCCGGCCTTCTGTCACGCCGCGTATCGCTGAGGCGTTTTAGTAGGTATCGCGCTGCCGTCCGCCGATGGCACCGGCGACACAGGCGATGAAGGCACCGACCAGCATCGAGAAGAAGGTATAGAGCGCGAAATAGGCGGCCGCCTTGCGGGCGACATTCGCGGCCTGCTTGGCCTTCGCGATCATCTGGTTTTCATCGGCAACCGCCTGATCCACGCGGCCAGTGGCATCCGCCGGCGCCAGACCGGTCTGTGCTTCGACCAGCTGCACCAGATAGTCATGGTCCTGCGGGTCCAGCGGGCCGACAACCTCCGTCGCCAGAATGCGGCCGGCTTCCGCCTTGGCGGCCGGGCTGCTGGTCTGTGCGGAATTGCGGCTGGGCCGGAACATTTTGTCCAGCATATAGCTGCTCGGTGCCATCGGGCTGGAAGCGCTGCTCGTCGCACTGCTTTCCACCAGCGCGCTGGCGGCCTTGCCGACCGAGCCCAGCACCGAGCCGAGGCCGGTGGTGAGCAGAGCCAGAACCAGTAGGGCGGTCACGGCCCAGGCGACGAAGCCGGCCGCCGTATCGCGGAACATCACCTCGTCATGGTGCAGTCCCTGACCGGTCGCCGGCCGCAACCGCCCGGCCAGATAGCCGCCGAAAAAGGACGCGACCCATTGCACGATGATCAGCCAGATCGCGGCCGTGACCGTGAAGGCGATCGGCGATGGATTGGTCGCCGTATTGGGGGAAACCCAGGCGAAGCCGATGCCGGAGCCGAGCGCGGTCAGCATGACCGTGACGGCGGTCGCGACCACCGCGCCGGCGAAGATGGCAGCCCAAGTGACACCCGGACGGGCCGTGACCACGCCGGGTACAGTCTCGCCGATGATTGCCATGGTCTGATCTCTCAATGCCAGAACAACAGCAGCAGAATAATAATGGGAATGGGAACGCCCAGTAGCCATAGAAGAATAGGCATCATTTCCTCCTTGCTTATGGCTCGGAGATTGGGCTTGGGCGCCTTAATTACTAGACCTTAATGCGGGCGCGATACTTCGCATCGTCGTGAGGTGGTCCGGCCCGGAAGACAGGCGCGCTATTCCGCCGCCTCTGCCTGCACCGTCTGCCAGCCTTCGGAGGCCAGGGCGTGCAGAATTTCGTCCTCGCCGCACATGCCGATGATCTGGCCGGCCTGGGTCATCAGCACCGGCATGCCGGTCGCCTGACGCAGCTGGATGACGGTCTTCATCGTCGCTTCGCAATCGACGGCGGCACAGGTTCCGGCTTGCGGCAGGTCGGTCGCCGCATCCGCGACCGCGACGACGGGAACCGCTACACCGGCGGCGGTGACGGTGCTGCCATCAACCGTGCCGGCGCTCTGCAACAGTACGGGGCGATAGGCATCCAGCACCGCGAAACCGTCGCGCTGCGGCAGGCTGGCCAGTGGCGTCATAAAGGTGCGGCCGCGCAGCACATTCAGCGGATTCATATGCTGCACGAATTCGCGCACGTAATCATTGGCCGGGCGCAGCACGATATCCTCGGGCGCGCCGGCCTGGATGATGCGCCCGCCTTCAAGGATCGCAATCTGGTTGCCGAGCTTCAGCGCCTCGTCCAGATCGTGGCTGACGAAGATGATGGTCTTCTTGACCTCTTTTTGCAGCGCCAGAAGCTCGTCCTGCAATTTGGTGCGGATGAGCGGATCGAGCGCCGAGAAGGGTTCGTCCATCAGCAGAATATCGGCATCCGTCGCGAAGGCGCGCGCCAGGCCGACGCGCTGCTGCATGCCGCCCGACAATTCGCGGGCGTATTTATCGGCCCATTTGTCGAGGGCGACGAGCTTCAGCTTCTCGTCCACGATGCGCCGCTTTTCGGCCGCCGAGACGCCGCGCAGTTCCAGGCCGAGGCCGACATTCTCGCGCACCGTGCGCCAGGGGAGCAGGGCGAATTGCTGAAACACCATGGCGATGCGGCGCGTGCGCATATAGCGCAGCGTGCCGGCGTCACAATTGGCGATATCGACCTGCCGGTCCTTGTCCCGCACCAGAACGCGCCCGCGCGTGACTTTGTTGAGCCCGTTGACGGCGCGCAGCAGGGTGGATTTGCCCGAGCCCGACAGACCCATCAGCACGCAGATTTCGCCTTCGTTCACGGTCAGCGACGCATCCTTCACGCCCATGACCGTGCCGGTCTTGGCCAGGATGTCCTCGCGGGTATGGCCCTGGTCCATCAGCGCGATGGCGGCGGCCTCCGACTTGCCGGAGGCGCGGCCCTTGCCGGCGAAGAGGATATCGACCTTGGAGAATTCGATAGCGGGATAGGTGTCGCTCATTCTCTCAACCCTCGCTGTCACGCGGACGGCAGACGCGGTCCAGGATAACCGCCAGCACGACGATGCAGAGGCCCGATTCGAACCCGACATCGACGCGCAGCGTGTTCAGCGCGCTCACCACCGGCACGCCCAGGCCGCCGGCACCGACCAGGGCGGCGATCACGACCATCGACAGGCTGAGCATGATGCATTGCGTCAGCCCGGCCATGATGGTCGGCAGCGCATGCGGCAGTTCCACCTTCCACAGCAGCTGGCTTTTCGACGCGCCGAAAGCCTCGCCCGCTTCGATCAGCGGCGGCGGCACCGAGGCGATGCCGAGCTGCGTCAGGCGGATGGGGGCTGCGATGGCGAAGATGATGGTGGAGATCAGGCCCGGCACGGCGCCCAGGCCGAACAGCACGACGGTCGGGATCAGATACACAAAGGTCGGCAGCGTCTGCATCAGGTCCAGCAGCGGCCGCACGAAGGTGAACAGCCAGGGCCGATGCGCGCAGGCGATGCCGATCGGCACCCCGATCGCCATGGAGATGACGGTCGCGAAGATGATCAGCGAGGTCGTTTCCATCGTCGCCGACCAATAGCCCTGGTTGAGGATGAAAAGCTGCGCGATGACCACGAACAGCACCAGCTTCCAGGACTTCTGGATAAGATAGGTGATGAGACCGACAGCGATGATCAGGACGATCGCGGGAATCGCCTCCAGCACGAAGGTCAGCCCGTTGATGGCGGCGGCGACACCGTTGGAGACGGCGTCGATCGCGTCGGACCCGCTGATCGAGTTGACGATATTGGCGATCCAGTCGCCGAGCGGGATCTTATGGCCTGAGACGATATCCGCCAGCCCGTTCAGCATAAAGGCACTCCATTCCAGATGGTCGCAACGGTCCTGTCGGCATCAAATCATAAAACGCCTGAACCGTTCAGACTTTTATGAGGGCGGCCAGCGGAAATCGATGATCGGAAAGCAGGGGAAGAGCGCTATTGAAAGCGTCGGTGTCGCCCGCGCGGCTTGCACGCGGGCGACATGGCAACAGACAAAACGGCGTCGGATTACAGGCCGAGCGACTTCTTGACCACGGACTCGGCCGGCTGGCTGCCGTCGGCAGTGGTGACGCCGGCAAGCCAAGGCGTCATCGCATCCGGATTGGCCTTCAGCCAGGCGGCGGCGGCGACCTGCGGGTCCTGCTTGTCATACATGATGGAGCCCATGATCTTGTTCTCCATCTCCAGCGTGAACTTGAGCTGGGTCAGGAACTTGCCGGTATTCGGGCACTGTTCCACATAGCCGCCCTGGGTATTGGTGTAGACGGTCGCACCGCCGTAATTCGGCCCGAAGATGGCATCGCCGCCGGACAGATACTGCATGTCATACTTCGTGTTCATCGGGTGGGGTTCCCAGCCCAGGAAGACGATGCCCTTGTGATCCTTGGTCTTGCGGGTCACTTCGGCCAGCATGCCCTGCTCGGAGGACTGAACAAGCGTGAACTTGCCGATGCCATCGGTGTTGTTCTTGATCATGGTCAGGATCAGGGCATTGCCGTCATTGCCCGGCTCGATGCCGTAGATCTTGCCGTCCAGTTCCTTGGAGAACTTGGCGATGTCCTGGAAGGACTTCAGCCCCTGGTTGTACAGATAGGTCGGAACGGCGAGGGTGTATTTCGCGCCTTCAAGATTGGCGCCCAGCACGTCGACCGTCTTGGCGGCGACATAGGGTTTGATATTGTCGGCCATCGTCGGCATCCAATTGCCGAGGAAGACATTGATCTTCTTCTGCTTCATTTCCTCGAAGGTGACGGGCACCGACAGGATGGTCGTCGTGGTCTTATAGCCCAGCGCATCCAGGATATAGGTCGCGGTGCCGGTGGTGGCCGAAATATCGGTCCAGCCGACATTGGAGAAGGCGATATTCTTGCAGGAGGCCGGATCGGCGGCGGCATGGGCGCCGGCGCTAAGCCCAGCGCTACCCGCGATCAATCCCACAGCCGCTACAGCCTGAAGAAGGTGTTTACGCATCTTGCCGTCCTTTATTCGCGTTTTGGAAGGTCTCAAGCGCTCAGAGCCGCTCCGCCCGGAGCCATGGATTGAACATACTTTCAATCTTCCTTGTCGGTCACGCGTTTTTCGACAGAAAAAATGCGACATAATGCTGTTGCAGCGCACAAGATTGTCGGTTTGCTGCGCAATTAGGCAATAACTGCCTAATATCGAGCCTTTCAAGCATGACGTGTTTCTCGGCTTGATTGAACGTTCAAGCAATCATACAAATCCGTCGCGGCGGATCCGCCGCTTACAGTGGAGAGACGCTTGTCGCGCCGGGATCAGGAAGATAGTCGCCGCAAGCAACTGATCGACACGACGATTCACGTCATGGCGCAGGTTGGTTTCAATGCGACAACCTTGGGGCTCATCGGCAAGCATGCCGGCGTGTCTGCGGGTCTCGTCGCCCATTATTTCGGGGATAAGGACGGGCTGCTGGAAGCGACGCTGCGCAGCCTGGCGTCGCGCCTCAGCCGCGCCGCCGCTGCCCGCATGCGTAACGCGCGCACCCCGCGCGAACGCCTGCAAGCCGTCGTCGATGCCAATCTCGCGCCCGAGGAAATGGACAGCCAGACCAGCGCCGTCTGGCTCGCCTTCTGGGGCCAGGCCATCCATTCCGACCGTCTCAAGCGCGTGCAGCGCATCTATCAGCTGCGTGTTCTCTCCAATCTCCGCCACGCGCTGCGCTCCATGACCACGGCGGCGGAAGCCGAGCGCCTTGCCGTCATCATCGCCGCCATCATCGACGGGCTGTGGCTGCGCACGACGCTGGCCGCCGCCTGGAGCCCGGCGGATTCCGAAGCCGCCCGCCGCATCGCGGCCGGCTTTATCGACACGCAGCTCCCCGTGAGCCCTGAAGGACCGACCATGTCGCACGTGCCTGCCACCTCATCTGGCAAACCCCCGCGCATCGCCAATTGGATCAATGGTGCCTATCGCCCCAATCCGGCCGCCGAAACCTTCGTCACCCGCAATCCGGCGACCGGCGCGGTGCTGGCCGAGATCGAGATCGCGGATGCGGCAGCGCTGGATGCCGCCGTCACCGCCGCACGGGCCGGGCAGAAGGTCTGGGCACGGATGACAGGCATGGAGCGCGGTCGCGTGCTGCGCCGTGTCGCTGACCTGCTGCGTGCCAAGAATGATGATCTGGCAAGGCTGGAAACGCAGGACACCGGCAAGCCGATCCAGGAAACCGATGTCGTCGATGTCATTTCGGGCGCCGATTGCATCGAGTATTTCGCGGGCCTCGCGGGCGGCATCACCGGAGAAAGCGTCGATCTCGGCCCCAATGCCATGGGCTATACGCGGCGGGAGCCGCTGGGGATTGTCGCCGGCATCGGCGCCTGGAACTATCCCATCCAGATCGCCTGTTGGAAATCCGCGCCGGCACTGGCCTGCGGCAATGCGATGATCTTCAAGCCCTCGGAACTGACGCCGCTGACGGCCTTCAAACTGGCCGAAATCATGACGGAAGCCGGCGTGCCGGATGGCGTCTTCAATGTTCTGCCCGGTGACGGGCGCACCGGCAGCCTGCTGGTGGCGCATCCGGCCATCGCCAAGATTTCGCTGACGGGCTCCGTGCCGACCGGCAAGAAGGTGATGGCGGCGGCGGCCGAGACGCTGAAGCATGTGACGCTGGAACTGGGCGGCAAGTCGCCCATCATTGTCTTTGAGGATGCGGATATCGAAAGCGCCATCGGCGGCGCCATGCTCGGCAATTTCTATTCGGCCGGCGAGGTCTGCTCCAACGGCACGCGCGTCTTCGTCCATCGCAGCATCAAGGACCGCTTCATCGCCCGGCTGCTGGAACGCACGGCCAAAATCCGCATCGGTGACCCGCTGGACCCCGAAACGCAGATGGGCGCGCTGATCTCCGAGCCGCATATGCAGAAGGTGCTGGGATATATCCAGCGCGGCGTCGCTGAGGGCGCCAAACTGCTCTGCGGCGGCACGCGGGTGACGGAGGGCGCCCTGGCCGCCGGCAATTTCGTTTCCCCCGCCATTTTCGATGCCACCAGCGATGATGTCACCATCGTGCGCGAGGAAATTTTCGGACCCGTGCTGACCATCCTCACCTTCGATACGGAAGCGGAGGTCGTGGCGCGCGCCAATGACACGGAATTCGGCCTCGGCGCCGGCATCTTCACGCAGGACATCACGCGCGCCCATCGCGTCATCGCGGAACTGCAAGCCGGCACCTGCTGGATCAATACCTATAACATCACGCCAATCGAACTGCCTTTCGGCGGCTATAAGCAATCCGGCCTCGGTCGCGAAAACAGCCGCGCCGCGCTCGATCATTATTCGCAGATCAAGAGCGTCTATGTGGCGCTGACGCCGGTGGAAAGCCCCTACTGATGGACGCCTTCGACTATATCATCGTCGGTGCCGGGTCCGCCGGCTGCGTGCTGGCCAACCGCCTGACGGAAGACGGCAAGACTACCGTTCTGGTTCTGGAATATGGCGGATCGGATTCCTCCATCTTCATCCAGATGCCGGCGGCACTCTCCATCCCCATGAACCGGGAGAAATATAACTGGTTCTATGAGACCGAGCCCGAGCCGCATCTGGGCGGCAGGCGCATGCATACGCCGCGCGGCAAGGTGCTGGGCGGGTCGTCCTCCATTAACGGCATGGTCTATATCCGTGGCAATGCCATGGATTTCGAAGGCTGGGAGCAGGGCGGCGCGCGGGGCTGGGGCTACCGCCATGTGCTGCCCTATTTCCGCCGGGCGGAATACCGGGAGGAGGGCGGGGACGCCTATCGCGGCGGTGACGGCCCGCTCTACACTTCGTACGGCCCGACCAAGAATCCGCTCTATAATGCCTGGGTCAAGGCGGCCGAACAGGCGGGCTACCCTACAACAGAAGACGTCAACGGCTTCCAGCAGGAAGGTTTCGGCCGCATGGACCAGACGGTCCGGAAGGGCCAGCGCTGGAGTGCGGCGAACGCCTATCTGAAACCCGCCATGAAGCGGAAAAATCTGGACGTGCGGACGAATGCGCTGGCCAGTCAGATTCTGCTGGAAGGCCACCGCGCCGTCGGTATCCGCTATAGCCAGGGCGGGCAGGAGATTGAGGTGCGCGCCCGGAAAGAGGTTATCCTCTCCGGTGGACCCATCAATTCCCCGCAATTGCTGAAACTCTCCGGCATCGGCCCGGCCGCGGAATTGCAAAGCCTTGGCATTCCGGTGGTCGCCGACCGTCCGGGCGTGGGCGAGAATTTGCAGGATCATCTGGAATTCTATTTCCAGATGGCGGTGACAAAGCCCATCACGCTCTTCTCGGCGCAGTCGCTGATTGCCAAGGGGCTCATCGGCGCGCGCTGGCTGCTGCGGAAGGACGGTCTGGGCGCCACCAATCATTTCGAGACCTGCGGCTTCATCCGCAGCCGTGCCGGCGTGCCGTACCCGGATATCCAGTATCACTTCCTGCCGCTCGCCATTTCCTATGACGGCAACAGCCTGGCCACCGAACATGGCATGCAGGCGCATGTCGGTCCCATGCGCTCCAAAAGCCGGGGCTGGGTGCGCCTGCGCTCCCGCGATGCGCGCGACAAGCCCAAGGTCTTCTTCAACTATCTCAGCCATGCCGATGACTGGGCCGAAATGCGCGCCTGCGTGCGCCTGACGCGCGAGATTTTCGGCCAGGACGCCTTCAAACCTTATCGCGGGCGGGAATTGCAGCCGGGGACGGATGTGGTGACGGATGAGCAGATCGACGCCTTCATCGCCCAGAAGGTCGAAAGCGCCTATCACCCCTCCTGTAGCAACAAGATGGGTGATCCCTCGGACCCTATGGCGGTGGTGGACCCCGAAACTCGTGTCATCGGCTTCGAAGGACTCCGCATCGTCGACAGTTCCATCATGCCGCGCGTGACCACCGGCAATCTCAATGCGCCGACGATCATGATGGGCGAGAAGGCGGCCGATCATATCCTGGGCAAGCCGATGCTTGCGCCCTCCAACGCGCCCTTCTATCAGGCACGGAACTGGGAGACGGCGCAGCGCTGAATGGCGCTACCACGCGGGAGGATGCCATGGCGGTTCTGGCCTATATCTTGTCTCTGCTGGTCTTTCTGGCGCTCGATATCATCTGGCTTGGGCTGATGGGCCCCGGCTACCGTGCCACCATGGGCGATATGCTGGCCCCCAGCATCCGCGTCGCACCGGCCGTTGCCTTCTATCTGCTGGACGTGCTGGGGCTGATGGTCTTCGTCATGCGGCCCGGGCGGTCACGCGGCTTGGCCTGGGTCATTGTTCATGCGGCGCTTTTCGGCCTCTTCACCTACGGCACCTATGACCTCACCAATTTCGCGGTGCTGAAGCATTGGGATCTGACGCTGACGGTGAAGGACATGGTCTGGGGCATGGTCGTCAGCAGTGTCGCGGCCAGTATCGGCTGGCTGGTGATGCGCGAGCGTGGCAGCCGGCGGCGGCGTTAGGCGCCCCACGCGGCAGACATGAAAAAGGCCCGGGATCGCTCCCGGGCCTTTTGCGTTTCGGCTTCGCCGCGTTCAGGCGACGCTCAGCTTGACGTCGATATTGCCGCGCGTCGCGTTGGAATAGGGGCAGACCTTGTGCGCCTCGGCGACCAGCGCTTCCGCCGCGTCCTTCGGCACGCCGGGCAGGGAAACGGCGAGGGAGACTTCAAGGCCGAAACCGCCTTCCGAACGCGGACCGATTCCGACCGTCGCCGTGACCGTCGCATCCGCCGGCACCTTGGCCGGGCCGCCCTGGGAGGCGACGAATTTCATGGCGCCCAGGAAGCAGGCGGCATAGCCGGAGGCGAAAAGCTGCTCGGGGTTGGCGCCTTCGCCGCCCGCACCGCCCAATTCCTTCGGGGTCGCCAGCTTGACGGAGAAATTGCCGTCCAGCGTGCCGGACTGGCCATCGCGGCCGCCGGTGGCGCGGGCTGCGGTGGTATAGAGAACATTCACGGACATGGCGTCGTTCCTTTTGATAATCGCTCACGATTAAATCGTGTGCGATTTAACTAGCCGAGTGGTATGAGGGTGTCAAGCGTTGCGATAGGATCGTGCGCGACCTATCTCTCTTTCGTGATCGGCCGGTGATTGTCCGGCCAGGAGATGACCATGTCTGACGCCCCAACCGCCATGCCGGCGCTGCCCGATTTCCTCTGTTTCGCGGCCTATTCCACCGGCCATGCCTTCAACCGCCTGTATAAGCCGCTGCTGGAGGCGATGGGCCTGACCTATCCGCAATATCTGGTCATGGTGCAGCTTTGGGCCGAGGACGATCAGACGGTCGGCGCGCTGGGCGGCCGGCTGTTCCTGGAGTCGAATACGTTGACGCCGCTGATCAAGCGGCTGGAGGCTTCGGGCTTCGTCACCCGCCGACGAGATCCTGCGGATGAGCGGCAGGTGCGCGTGGTGCTGACCGCGGCGGGCAGGGCGCTGGAAGCCCAGGCCCAAAGCGTGCCGGGCTGCATTTTCGAGGCGACGGGCCTGACGCTAGACGAGATCCAGCGCCTGACGCGCGATCTGACGACCTTGCGCGACAGGCTGCTGGCGGGCGGGACGTAGATTACGCTTCCGCCGTCGCAGTCCGGCGGGCCAGGGCGCGGCGGGCGATGCTTTCCGCGAAAAGCGGCGTCTCGCGGCGGTTATGGTCGCTGCCGGCCGCCTGCCGGCCAGCGGCGGCCTGTTCGAAATCGATGCCGTGTTCAGCCAGGAAAGCCATGAAGGCGTCGGTCGGATGCGCGGTGACGCGATTGGTATAGCGCGTGTGGCCATTGCCCGCGTCTTCCGCCATCAATTCCCAGACCACATTCACCTGCGTGCGGCCATTGGCGGTGAAGACGTCCGAGATCGAATTCATCCGGCAATAGCTCGGCGTCGCTTCCTCGGCGACGTAATGCTGCACCACCAGACCGGTGCCGACCATTTCGACATTGATCGACATGCGGCGTCCGTCATCGGTGGTGGTGATGCCAGCCGCGATATGGTCGGGCGGGCAGCAGCGCAGATACTCGGCTTCCGGCAAAGTAAACAGCCAGTCGGCGATGTCGATTTCGGCAAAGGGCATGTCGACCTCATGCGAATAGGCCGATTGGGACAGGATCTGTTCAAGCACTTTCATCGGTTTTGTCCTTGGCTTGGGAAGGGCGCGATGCCCTGCCGGTGACCGCAGAATTGCGCCGGCTTGGGGCGCGCGATAAGGCAGAGTCGCGATGAAACGCTTTTGCGTATCCGGCAAAGATGAGGCCGCCTGCTATGATAGACCCCCGCTTCGCCGAGCATCTGGCGGTCTTCGTCGATGTCGTCCGTCACGGCAGCTTTTCCGCCGCCGCTCGCAGACGGGGGCAGACGCCCTCGGCCGTCGTGCGGCAGATCGATACGCTGGAGCAGTCCCTCGGCGTGCCGCTGCTGGTGCGCTCTACGCGCGCGCTCGGCATGACGGATGCCGGTACACGGCTAATGGAACGCGCGCAGAATTTGCTCGATCAGCTGGCCGATGCCCATGCCGAAGTCGCGGCTTTTGACGGATCGGTCTCCGGCACCTTGCGCCTGGCCTGCTTCCCCACCTTCGGCAAGCGCTATGTCATCCCGGCGCTGGAAGCGGTGATGGGCGAGCATCCTCAGCTTTGTGTGGAGCTTGATCTGACCGAGCGGCTGGCCGATCCGGTGCTGGAGCGCCTCGATGCCGTCATCCGCATCGGGCATCTGGCCGATAGCGGGCTGATCGCGACGCGTCTGGCCGACCAGCGGCGGCTTATGGTCGCAAGCCCTGATTATCTTGCGTGTGCGGGCAAGCCTGAGACAGCGGCTGATCTCGCCCGGCATCGTCTCATCGACAAGCTGCACGGTGCCGACCTGCTCGGCTGGGCGGATGTGCTGGGGCGGCGGGTCGGCGACGGCGCAAACCCGCCCGCCGTCTTCCGCTGCGATGACTTCGAGGCGATGCGGCTCGCGGCGCTTGCCGGAATGGGCATCGCCCTGCTGGCGGATTGGGTCGTGGGGCCTGACGTCAAGGCTGGCCTGCTGACGCGGCTGGTTTTGGATGGTGAAGCCTGGAATGCCGACCCGACCGGCATCTGGATGCTGCGCGCCCTGGCGCAGCCCTCGGCGCGCTTGCGGGCGGTGATCGATGCCATCAAAGCGGTGATCGGCAGCCCGCCCGTCTGGGATTAGCCTTCCGCCTCCAGCGCTTTCCGCGCGGCGTCCGCCGCTTTCACGCCTTCGGCGTCGAGTTTGGGAAAATGCGGGTCCAGCTTTTCCAGCGCGCGGCGCAGCGCATGGGCCATCAGCAACCGCGCCACCCATTTATGGTCCGCCGGGATCAGGAACCAGGGCGCATGGGGCGCGGCGGTGGCGGCGAAGACCTCGGCATAGGCGTGGTCGTAGCGGTCCCATAGCTTACGTTCGCTGATATCGGCGCCGTCGAATTTCCACAGCTTGTCCGGCCGGTTCAGCCGGCGCAGAAAGCGCTGCCGCTGTTCTTCCTTCGAGATATGCAGGAAGAATTTCAGAACCGGCATGCCCTGCCGGCTCAGATAGCGCTCATGCCCCGCGATATCCTGCAACCGGTTGTTCCAAATTTGATCCGTCAATTCCGGTTTCGGGATATGCTGTGCGGCCAGCATTTCCGGGTGCAGCCGGGTGATCAGCACTTCCTCGTAATAGCTGCGGTTGAAGACGCTGATTTCGCCGCGCACCGGCAGGCCCTGCTGCGTGCGGCGCAGAAAATCCTGCCCCAGCTCTTCCCGCGACGGTGCCTTGAAGGATGTGACGCGCACGCCTTCCGGGTCGATGCCGCGAAAGATGCGGCGGATGGAACTGTCCTTGCCGCCCGCGTCCATGGATTGCAGGATCATGAGCAGCGCCCAGTGCTTGGCGGCGAACAGCCGCTGTTGCAGCGCGGCGATGGCTTTGACCTCCCGTAGCAGCGCATCCTTGCCGCTTTTTTTGTCGAGGCCGGTGATGCGCGCGTCGGTCGGGTAATCGCCGAGCTTGACCTTGCCGGGCTCGGTCACCATGCAGCGTTTGAGAAGGGCGGCGATGGCGCCCTCGGCCGAAAGAATCTCCGACATCCTGTCCTCCGCTGCGCTAAAATGCCGCCAGCGCCGTTTGACGGCGACCATGTCACACCATATCGGGCCTATGTCGAAAAAGCACAGACCAAAGCTGCGGTTTATTCTGGGCGATCAGCTCTCGCGGGACATTGCCGCGCTGCGCGATGCAGAGCCCGCCACCGATATCCTGCTGCTGGCCGAGGTCGGGACGGAAACCGACTATGTGCCGCATCACCCCAAGAAGATCGCCTTTCTGTTCTCGGCCATGCGGCATTTCGCCGAGGAGATGCGGGCAGAGGGATTCACCGTCGATTACGTGACGCTGGATGACACAGCCAATACGCAGAGCTTTGCCGGCGAAGTGCAGCGTGCCGTGCAGCGCCATAAGGCAGCGGAGGTGATTACCACGTTCCCGGGCGAATTCCGCGTGCTGGACGATATGCAGGGCTGGGAGCAAGCCTGCGGCGTGCCGGTGGAGATCCGCGAGGATGACCGGTTTTTCTGTCCAACCGCGCGCTTCCGTGGCTGGGCGGACGGCAAGCGCCAGCTGCGCATGGAATTCTTCTATCGCGACATGCGGCGCGAGACCGGCCTGCTGATGGATGAGGGCGAACCCGTCGGCGGGCAATGGAATTTCGACGCCGATAATCGCAAGCCGCTGCCCGCGCGCATTCATCTGCCGCCGGACTTCTTCGTCAAGCCGGATCGGATCACAGAGGATGTTCTGGCGCTGGTCGCCACGCGTTTCGGCCGCAATTTCGGCAGTCTTGACGGGTTCGACTATGCGGTGACGCGCAAGGATGCGCTTCGCGCGCTGGCGCATTTCATCAGCCACGCGCTGCCGTCTTTCGGCGATTACCAGGATGCGATGCGGCAGGGCGAAGACCGGCTGTTCCATTCGCTGCTCTCGCCCTATCTGAACGCTGGGCTTCTGGGGGCGCGGGAGGTTTGTGCGGCGGCCGAGACGGCCTATCGCGACGGCCAGGCGCCGCTGAATGCGGTTGAAGGCTTCATCCGCCAGATCCTGGGCTGGCGCGAATATGTGCGCGGCATCTACTGGCTGAAAATGCCGGACTATGCCGAGAGCAACACGCTTGATGCGCAGCGGCCCTTGCCCTGGCTCTATTGGGGCGGCGAGACGGCGATGAACTGCATGGCGCAATGCGTCGACCAGACGCGGCGGCTGGCCCATGCGCATCACATTCAGCGCCTGATGGTGCTCGGCAATTTCGCGCTGCTGATCGGGGCCAGACCGAAGGAGGTTGCGGAATGGTATCTGGCGGTCTATCTCGACGCCTATGAATGGGTGGAACTGCCCAATGTCCATGGCATGGTGCTGCATGCCGATGGCGGCTATCTGGGGTCAAAACCCTATGCGGCGAGCGGTAAGTATATCGACCGCATGTCGGACTATTGCCGCCATTGCCGATACGACGTCAAAACCGTTGTCGGCGACAAGGCTTGTCCCTTCAACTTTCTTTATTGGAATTTTCTGATCAAAAATGAGAAACGGCTTGGCGCCAATCAGCGCATGAGCCTGATCTATGCCTCGCTTGGCCGCATGGATGCGGCCAAGCGCGCGGCGGTAACGTCACAGGCGAAGGACTTTTTAAACGCGCTGTGACGCGCCCCTTAGTCGCGATCTGTCTTGAAGCGGTAGATGGTGCTGGAGGTGAAGATATGGCCGGGTTGCAGCACGGTCGTCGGGAAATCAGGCTGGTTCGGTGAATCCGGAAAATGCTGCGTCTCCAGGCAGAAGGCGTCCGACTGGCGATAGGCAACGCCGGCCGTGCCGGCCGAGCCGCCGCCGAGGTAATTGGCGGTATAGAACTGCACACCGGGTTCGGTCGTCTCCACTTCCATGATGCGGCCGCTTTTCGGGTCATAAACACGGGCGGCGAGCGTCAGCGCATGCGGCGCGGGTTTTTCCAGCACGAAATTATGGTCATACCCGTTCTGGCGCAGGATCTGCGGATGCGGAATGCGGATGCCCGCGCCGATGGGCTTGGCTGTGCGGAAATCCAGCGGTGTGCCCTCAACCGGCGCGATCTCGCCGGTCGGAATGCCGTTCAGGTCGACGGGCGTAAAGCGCTCGGCATTGATCTCGATGATATGGTCGAGGATGGAGCCCTGATCATTGCCGGCGAGATTGAAATAGGCGTGGTTGGTGAGGTTGAGGACGGTCTCGGCGGTGGTCGTCGCCTTGTAGTCGATGCGGAATTCGTTTTCCTCATGCAGGCTGTAGACGATCTCCATCTTCAGCGCGCCGGGAAAGCCTTCTTCGCCGTCCGGGCTGGTATGGGTCAGCACGGCTGACAGAGAGGTGCCGCTTTGTGCGGCGCGCACGTCCCAGATCGCCTTGTCGATGCCGACGGCGCCGCCATGCAGGGTATTGGGGCCGTTATTGGCGGCCAGGTCGTAGCGCTTGCCGCCGAGCGTGAAGGCCGCGCCGCCGATGCGATTGGCAAAGCGGCCGATCAGCGCGCCGAAATAGCCGGGATTCTGCTCGTAGAGCGCCAGATCGGCGTGGTCGAGATTGACATTGGCGAAGCGGTTCTGCCGGTCGGGCGCCAGGATGGTGGTAACGATGCCACCCAGGTCGAGAAAGCGCAGTTCGAAACCCGCCGCATTGCGCAGGCGATATTCGGTCACCGCGCGGCCGTCCGACAACCGCCCGAAGGTCTGGTGATGAAGGCCCGGACCGGAATGGACGTCCTGATTGGGCATGTTGCTTTCCCTTCTGCTGCGGTATTGCGCCCAGCCTAGACTGACCGGGCTGATGCGCCCAGGGGCCAGCACGCCGATCGGCGTTCGGTCCGGGATCACTATAATTGTTTCCATTTTGTTCGATTGATGCGATACAACCCCTGCGTGCAAAACAGGAGAGGCTCTTGACCCTTCATGCGGATCGCAGCCGCCGTCAGGCGCGAGGCACCCGGTCGCAGCGCCAGGGGCTGCAGGGTGAAACGCGGGTGGTCCATGCCCTGGGGCAAGGGGGCTGGATCATTCATGGCCGGCGCGTGCGCACGCCGGCGGGGGAGGTCGATATCGTGGCGGAACGCGACGGTATTCTCACCCTGGTCGAAGTCAAAACCGGGCCGGACCTGACGACCGCCGCCTATGCGCTCTCCGCCCGCCAGCAGCGAAGGCTGCTGATGCCGGCGCCATTCTACAGGGCCAGCATCCGGACTGGGGGCGGAACGGCATGCGATTCGATGCCTGGCTGGTCGATGCTTTGGGTCGCATGCAGCATATTCTGGATGCGTTTCGGGATGCTGCCTGACCGGGTTTTGGGGTAGCGCTTCCGCCGAAGCGCCCTATCTCTAGAGGCAAAGAGGGTCGGTCATCGGCCCCCTGCAGCCCAAGAGAGCCTGTCCCGGATGACCGAGCCTGCGACGATCCCCGACCTGACCCCGCATAGCGCCCTGTTCCTCGATCTGGACGGCACGCTGCTGGATATCGCCGAGCGGCACGATCTTGTCTGGGTCGCCCCGGAATTGCCGGATGTGATTACCCGGCTTGCCACAGCACTGGGCGGCGCCGTCGCCATCGTTACCGGCCGTCCGCTGTCCGACGTCGACCGGCTATTGCCGCTGCCAGGCCTTGCGGTCGCGGCCGAACACGGTGCGCGGCTGCGCCGGCCGGATGGGCAGATCGAGGCGCATGCGGCCGATCTGCCCGAGCGCGGCGACTGGATCGGCGCGGTGAAGGCCTCGCTCCATCTCTGGCCCGGTGCCTTTCTCGAGGAAAAATCGGTCGGCTTCGTCGTCCATTACCGGCAGGCGCCGAGCCATGGGCCGGATATCGGGCAGTTTCTGGAAAACCTCATCGCCCCGGCTGGGGGCCGCGCAGAGATTCTGCCGGCGCTCATGGCCTTCGAAATCCGCGCCGAGGGCGTCGGCAAGGGCCATGCCGTCCGCCACCTGATGGCGGATGCGCCCTTCGCCGGCCGCGCGCCGGTCTTCATCGGCGATGACGTGACGGATGAGGAAGGCATGGCGGCGGCGGAAGCCCTGGGCGGGCAGGGGCTGCATGTGCATCGCGTCTTCGACGGGGAGCCGGCTTCGGTGCGCGCCTGGCTCGCGCGGCAGGCGGATCGTCTCGACCAGGGCGCTGCCCGCTGACTTCGCTTCGCTGCCCGCTGCACCGTTAGAAAGGAAGCGCCTTGTCCCGCCTCGTCATCGTCTCCAACCGGGTGCAGATCCCGACCGAAAAGGCGCCACGCGCCGGCGGCCTCGCGGTCGCGCTCGGCAGCGGCCTGGCGCCCGGCACACTCTGGTTCGGCTGGAGCGGCAAGCGCGGCCATAACGGCCGCACGCCCAGCCTGCATGATGCCCAGGGCGTGACCTATGCGACGATCGACCTGACCGAGAAAGAATATCACGATTTCTACGTCGGCTTCTCGAACGGCGCGCTATGGCCGCTGCTGCATTACCGGCTGGACTATCTCGACTATCACCGGCACCAGCATCAGGGGTATTGCGACGTCAATGCCTATTTCGCCGAGGCCCTGCTGCCGCTGCTGAAGGATGACGATCTCGTCTGGGTGCATGACTATCAGCTGTTCCTGGTCGGCGAAAATCTTCGCGCGCGCGGGGCTACACAAAAAATCGGCTTCTTCCTGCATATTCCTTTCGTGCCGCCGGAAATTCTCGACGCGCTGCCTTGCGGTCTCGAATTGCTGCGAGGCCTCTGCGCCTATGACGTCGTCGGCTTCCATACCGACGAGCATCGCAATGCCTTCCTGTCCTGCGTTGAGACCTTTCTGGGCTTGGCTTCGGCCGATGACGGCAGCTTCGTCTTCGAAGGCCGGCTGGTGAAGACGGTGACGGCACCCATCGGCATCGATGCCGAGGAATTTGCGCAGACCGCCGTGCGGGCGGCGCGCGGGGCGGAAGTGCGCCGCATCCGCGAAAGCCTGTTCAGCCGCGCGCTCGTCATCGGCGCCGACCGCCTGGACTATTCCAAGGGCCTGCCCAACCGCTTCCGTGCCTTCGACCAGCTGCTGGAGCGCTTTCACGAGCATCGCGGCAAGGTCTCCATGCTGCAGGTGGCGGCGCGCTCGCGCGAGGATGTCGATCGCTACCAGCAGTTGCGCCGCACGCTGGACCGGCTGGTGGGGGATATCAACGGCCGCTATTCGGAATTCGACTGGATTCCGATTCGCTATATGACGCGGGCGTTGAGCCGCAAAAGCCTCGCCGGTTTCTATCGCGTGGCGCGGGTCGGGCTGGTGACGCCGCTGCGCGACGGCATGAACCTGGTCGCCAAGGAATACGTCGCCGCGCAATCCAGCGCCGACCCGGGCGTGCTCATCCTGTCCCGCTTCGCCGGCGCGGCGGATGAGCTGAAGGAAGCCCTGATCGTCAACCCTTATGACGCGGATGAGGTGGCCGAGGCCATCGATCAGGCGCTGGCGATGGACCTGGGCGAGCGCAAGGAACGCTGGCAGGCCTTGCGGGAACGCGTCTGGGCCGGCACGCCGGCGCGGTTTACGGAGACTTTTCTCAGCGTTTTGCGAGACTGACACCAGCTGCGGCTTGGTTTATCCGGCGCAGGGCGTCATAACGCGCCCTGAACTAACCTGCCGAATGGACCAGACTGACCCGTCATGAGCGCCGCCGCCGCCCCCGACAGCAAGCTTCCGGTCCATGCCGGCCCGCACGGCATCCGCTATGACTTTAACGACGGATGCCGGGTGGCCTTGCCGCCTGGACAGTGGCGCGTGCGGATGCGCGACGTCGATACCGGCAATATCCTGTTCGACCAGGCCATGACCGGCGGCATGATGACCAGCAGCAAGCGCTTCTATGTCCGCTTCGGGCTGGAAATCTGGAAGGACGATGTCTCGGTCTTTTCCCAAGTCTATGCGGCGGAAGACCGCATCGTCATGGTCAAGATGGAGCTTGGCGGCCTTGGCGACCATATCGCCTGGGTGGGCGCGGTCGATGCCTTCGCGGCCCGCCATCGCTGCGTGATGCTGTGCCGGGTGCGGCCCGATATCCGCCCGCTGCTCCAGAAGGCCTATCCGCATATCCGTTTCGTCACCAACGCGGACCCCGACCCGGCCGATTGCTACGCCAGCTACAAGGTGCTGGTCTTCTACAACGACCATCACAATCTCTATCAGCCGACCGACTATCGTTTCGCCGGCCTTTGCCACACGGCCTCCTATATTCTGGGTGTGCCGCCCATCGACCGCCGGCCTCTCTTCCTGCCGGATCAGGACCGCCGGCCCATCGCCGAACCCTATGTCTGCATCGCGACCCAGGCGTCATCGCAAAACAAATACTGGAACAATCCGCACGGCTGGCCCGAGGTCATTTCCTTCCTGAAGGCGCAGGGCTACCGGGTGATCTGCATTGACCAGAATACGGTCAACGGCCGTGGCATCGTCTGGAACCATATTCCGCATGGTGCCGAGGATCAGACCGGCAGCCGCCCGCTGGATGAGCGCGTCAATTGGCTGCGCCACGCGGCGTTTTTCGTGGGCCTGTCCAGCGGCCTTGCCTGGCTGGCCTGGGCGGCGGGCATTCCCGCCGTCATGATCAGCGGCTTCACGCATCCGCTCAATGAATTCCAGACGCCCTTCCGGGTCATCAACTGGCATGCTTGCAACAGTTGCTCGAACGACCTGCGGCACGAGCTCGATCCGTCGGATTTCCTGTGGTGTCCCCGGCACAAGGATACGCCGCGGGCCTTCGAATGCACGCGGCTCATCACCGCCGAACAGGTCATCCGCGCCATTCGCAGCGTGCCGGATTTCGGGTCGCCCGCGGCCCCGCTGACCGTCGCCGAGGCCGCGGCGCGCTGACGGCCCGGCAATCGTCGTCCGGCGTCCGATGTGACGGGCTGCGAGATCACGCGGCCTCCCGTTTCATAATCCAAAAGCGCGCAGTGTGACTTTGTGCGCAGTCCAAGGGCGCGTGCGCTGTTGAGACGCGCTTGCCCCTGGGGACGCTCTGGCCAATCTGCATGACGTGCCGGAGTTTTGGCCAAAACTGTCGCCAAAACTGAAGTGTGCAGCGGCAAATTTACCACTATCGCAGTAAATTTTAATTGAATGTGCAACTTGCGGCCGATGGCGATTGGCCGTATTGACATCGAAAATATTACCCTTTTGATCAATTGATCGGGCTAGGTTCGCGAATGACGATCACCAGCGTTACGTCCGGCCAGGTGAACAGCGGCGCCGCTGTGTCCAGCGGCAATAGCATTAACGTCTATGCCGGCGGCACGACGGTCAGTGCGAATGTCGGCAGCAGCGGTACGGAAATCGTCTTCGCCGGTGGTCTTGCCAGCAACACGCTGGTTTACGCCAGCACGCGTATTGGATCGCACGAACAGCTTATCGTTTCATCCGGCGGCACGGCGGTCGGCACGATTCTGAGCGGCACGAATGCGGGCACCTTCGGTGATTCGGCTACGGCCATCGCTTCCTCCGGCGGGCTTTTGTCCAATACCACCGTCTATAGCGGTGGCACCGTCAGCGCGGCGGCGGGTGGCCGCGTCGTCAACACCGTCGTCAATAGCGGCGGCTACGCCTATGTTTTGTCTGGTGGGGTCGCCAGCGGCACGGTTGTCAATTCCAGCGGCTCGGAAATTTTGTCCGGCGGCACGGCCTTCGGCACGACGGTCAATAGCGGTGGCATCGAGACGGCGATATCTGGTGGCGTCGTCAGCAATGCGACCGTCAGCAGCGGTGGCAGCCTCATCCTGTCCGCAGGCGGGACAGCGACGAGTGCGCTCATCCTCAATAGCGGCATCGAGACGATCAGCAGCGGCGCCGTAGCGTCGAATACCGTCGTCTCTGCCGGCGGTATCGCGGCCGTCAGCAATGGCGGTTCCGCCGTCAATATGACTGTCGCGACCGGCGGCGCGGGCTTTGTCGGCAGCGGTGCCTCCGCCGCAGGCGTCACCGTCAGCACGGGCGGCAATCTGACCGTGTATTCCAGCGGCTTGGCCCAGGGCATCGTGGTCGCGTCCGGTGGCACGGCGCGGGTGTTGGGCGGTGGCTCGTCGGCGATGACGGTGACGAACGGCGGCACGGGCATTGTCGTCGGCTCCAATCTCTCCACGGGCGTACTGTCGGCCTTCACGGCGGCGTCCACCACCTCGCTTGCCGGCGACATCATATTGTCGGGCGGTGTCTTCACCGTTCTCAGCGCCAATGTGACCGGCAGCGGCGCGCTTGTCGTCGGGCCGGGCGGTTATACCTCGGCCGACACGGTCAGCGCCGGCGGTTCAGCGCTGATATCGGGCCTCGGCGCAATCGCGCGTGGCGTCACGATCGGCAGCGGCGGTTCCGCCACCATTGCGGATGGCGGCGTCGCGAATGCCTGGCTGATTTCGGGATCGGTCGAGACGGTTTCGGTCTCATCCGGCGGCGTGGTCAGCGGTGCCACGGTCTATGGCAGTTCGGCCGTGCTGACGGTCAATTCCGGCGCGACAGCCAGCAGCACCGTGATTCAAAGCGCGGCCTCGGAAGTTCTCCTCGGTGCCACCGGTTTTGGCGGCACGGTCGCGAGCCGCGGCTATGAACTGGTGTCCAGTGGCGGCGTCGCCAGCGGCTATGTCATCCAGTCGGCCGGCAGCGCCTATATCTATACCGACGGCACGATGGTCAGTACCGTGGTCCAACAGGGCGGCCTGGAAACCGTTTTCCTGAGTGGGTCCGCGTCCGGCACCGTCGTCAGCAGCGGCGGCACCGAACAGACCTATGGTACCGTGACCGGCACGACCGTGCTGACCAGCGGCGTCCAGAAGATTTCCAACGGCGGTGAAGCCTATGACACCGTCATCAGCCGTGGCGCGGAATTTGTCTATGCCGGCGGCACGACCTTGTTCGATCAGGTATCGAGCGGCGGCTACGTCTATTTGTCCGGCGGGACGTCCATCAGCGGTATTCTGTCGGCGGGTGCGGTTGAATCTGCAATATCCAACGGCCGCGATTATAGCGGAAAGGTTTTCGGCGAGGAATATGTCTCCGGCGGTACGGCCGGTGACACGATCATCGGCAGCGGCGGCACGCAGGAGATCTATACATCGGCGGTGGCCTATGGCGTGACCGTCAACGCGGGCGGCAGTCAGGTCGTCTCCAACGGTCGGGCAAGCGGCACGGTTGTGTCGTCCGGCGGCACGCAGATCATTTCAGCAGGCGCCGTGGTGACGGGCACCACCATCAATGCCGGCGGCACGGTCGTCATGTCCGGCGGCAGCATCTCGGGCGCCACTCTATCCTCCGGCGGCACCTTCATTCTCGGCAGCGGCTCGTCCTACGGCACGATCATCAGCAGCGGCGCCGTTCAAACCGTCGCGCTGTCCGGCGGCTATTACTTCAATACGGTGGTGAGTTCCGGCGGCACCTTCATCATCGCCAGCGGCGGCACCAACGTTCTGACGTCAAACTACGCCTCGGCGACGGTCGTCAGTTCCGGTGGCACGGAGATTGTGTATTCACGCGGCTATGAGAATGGCGGCACCGTTCTTGCGGGCGGCACGCTTCTGCTGAGTGGCGGCTATGTGGTGGGAACCGAAACCATCAGTGCCGGCGGCAGCCTGATCGGCAGCAACGGCCAGTTGAGTGCCGGTCAGGCCATTGTCGACTATGGTTTCGTCACAGGCGTCGTCGATTACAGCGGCACCATCACCGTCGGCGCCGGTGGCACGACGCAAGGCGTCACCATGGGGACGGGCGGGACAGAGACTGTCCTGGCGCGGGGTGTCGCCAGCGGCACGCTGGTCTATAATTCGGGCAGCCTGTTGGTGGCGGCGGGCGGTACGGCGGTCAGCGCTAATCTGGGTGCGGGCGGCTCCGAATATATCTCCGCCGGCGGCACCGACAGCGGCTCCATCATCAACAGCGGCGCGACCGAAATGGTGGTCGGCAATGGGCTCAGCACGGTCGTGCTGGCCGGCGGGCAGCAGCAGACCTTCCGCGGCGGTGTCGTCAGCGCCACCATCCTGAGTTCAGGCGGTGTCCAGAACGCCTATCTCGGCGCGATTGATTCCGCCACCGTTGTGTCGCGTGGCGGCTATCAGAAGATCTCCTCCGGCGGCAGCAGCGTCGCGACCCAGATCCTGTCGGGCGGCACGGAAGCGGCGCTGTCGGGCGGCTCGGCCATCAAATCCGTCGTCTCCAGCGGCGGATCGCTGGTGGTTTCCAATACCGGCTCCATCGATAGCGGCTCGACCGTCCTCGGCGGTGGCGTCGAGCTTATTCTGAGCGGCGGCAGCGCCAGTGGGACGCTGCTGTCCTTCGGCGGCTTTGAGTATATTTCCTCCGGCGGCACGGGCAGCGCGACACAGGTGCTGGCCGGCGGCTCGGTCGTCGTCTCCAACGGCGGCCAGCTGTCGCAAGCGACCGTCAGCGGCCAGGGCGCTGCGGTTTTAGTCTCGTCCGGCGGCACAGCGGCCGGTGACGCCATCGTCGCGACTGAAACCGTCTATGCCTCCGGCACGTCGATCGCCGCCTATGTGTATAGCGGCGGCACGCTGACCGCGCAGAGCAAGGGCTATGTGAGTGCCGCCACCGAGCAGAATGGTGGCGTGCTGCTTGTGACGTCCGGCGGCACGGCGATTGACGGCATCATCAGCAGCGGCGGCACCGAACTGCTTCAAGCCGGCGGCACGCAGGGCGGGCTTCTTGTCATCGACGGCGGCGGTCTTCTGTCTGGTGGCCTGCTGTCCAGCGGAGCCTTTGGCGGAACGCTTTTCTCCGTCACCAACCTCGGCACCACCAGCGGCGTGACCTTTAACGGCGGCATCGTCACGGTCTCCTCGGGCGGCGTGTCGGAGTTCGATATCCTGTCGAGCGGCGGCAGCGAGGTGATCGCAAATGCCGGCCTCGCGAGCGGGCTTCGCGTGCTATCCGCGGGTACCGCCTCCATTCTGTCCGGCGGCACCATGATCGGCACGATGGTGCTGAGCAGCGGGGCGGAGGTCGTTTCGCTCGGTGGCCTTGCCAGTGCTACCACGATCAGCAGCGGCGGCACGGAGACCGACTACGGCACCACGATCGGCACGGTGCTGCTCGGCAGCGGGCGGCAGATCGTCGGCGTGGGCGGCACTGCCAGCGGCACGGTCATCAGCAGCGGCGGCACGCAGATCGTCGTCAGCGGCGGCGTTGCCAGCGCGGCCGTCATTGTGGCCGGCGGGTCTGAACTGGTTTCGGGCGGTAAAAGCGTCGCGACCGTCGTGAAGAGTGGCGGCACCGAAATTGTCGCATCCAGCGGCACGGCCAGCGGCACCATCCTCAGCAGTGGCGGTGCCTTGCTGGTCTCCTCGGGAATCACCGTAAGCGGCACGGTGTTTAACGGCGGCGGTGCCTTGACGATAGCCTCGGGCGGTGCGGCGGTCGGCACGGTGCTGCAAAGCGGCGCGGTATTCACGGTCACAACCGTGAACCGCCTCAGCGGCACCGTGGTGGGCAGCGGCAGTACCGAGATCATGGCGGCTGGCGGGCAGGTCAGCGGCAGCCTTGTGCTGGGCGGCGGAACGGAGATCGTGAGCGCCGGCGGCACCGAACAGGCCGGCATCATTTCCGCCGGTGGCGCCATGGTTCTGTCCAGCGGTGGCAGCCTTATTGGTGAGGTCGTCGATAGCGGCGGCACATTGGTTTATGCCGGCGGCACGATCGCCGACACGGTCTCGGCCTATGCCAATCTGTCGGGCGCTATTGCCATCAGCGGCGGTATTGCCGATTCCGGTGGAATCCTGGCGTTTGCCAGCGCAACCGTCAGTGGTGCCGGCCGCGTGTCGGTGGGGGCCGGTGGCTATACCAGTGCGCTGACCGTGATCAGCGGCGGCGCGGTGACGGATAGCGGTGGCGTGACGGTCGCGACCGTGCTGGGCAATGGCGGCACCGAAACCGTCATGGCCGGCGGCACGGCCACGAATGTGGTGATCGCGGGCGGCACGGTCGATCTGATGTCCGGCGCCGCAACGGCGGGCGCCATCACCTTCAGCGCGACAAGCGGCCTGCTGATCCTGGAAGACAGCGGCACGGTGCCGGATGTGACGATTTCCGGTTTCGCCGGGCAGGATCAGGTCGACTTCGCCTTCCTGACATCGTCGAGCGACATCGGCCTTACGGTCGCAGGCGATTCCGTGACGCTGACGTCAGGCGGAACAGAGATCTATCACCTGACGATGACGGGCGCGTCGGCGCAGAACTATACGCTGTCGCAGGATAAGAACGGCGACGTCATGATGACGGCGGTCTGCTACTATCCCGGTACCTTGATCCGCACGCCGGTCGGTGACGTCGCGGTCGAGACCTTGCGCATCGGCGACGCGGTGGTGACGGCGGATGGCGCGGTCCAGCCGGTTTGCTGGATCGGCCGCAACACCGTCTCCACCCGGTTCGGTGATCCGCTGCGCATGCTGCCGATCCGCATCAAGGCGGGGGCGCTGGCCGAAAATCGCCCGGTGCGCGACCTGCTGGTCTCGCCCGAACATGCCGTGCTGGTCGGCCATGTTCTGGTGCAGGCCGGCGCTTTGGTGAATGGCGTTTCCATCCTGCGTGAAGCGGATGTGCCGGAAACCTTCACCTACTATCATGTCGAGCTGCCCGAACATGCGCTGATCTGGGCGGAAGGGACGCTGGCTGAGAGTTTCGTCGACAACGTCACACGCATGGCCTTTGACAATTGGGCGGAATATCAGGCGCTGCATGGCGACAGGCAAGTGGCCGAAATGGCTTATCCGCGTGTGCAGGCGCATCGTCAGGTGCCGCCTGACATGCGGGCGGCCCTGATGGACCGTGCCCGACGGCTGGCGCGGCATGCCGAAGCCGCCTGAGCCGAAAGGCCCGGCCTTCGGATCTTTGTTAAATCAAGTAGCCGTGCGTTGAATGCGGAGCCTTGGGGCGCGAATGTCCCCATCGCTTCGAAGCGGGAATGGAGTGCGCGTGATGGGCAGGGACCGCCGGGTATTGCTGCAAAGCCTGCGGGCCTTTACCTGCCTCGTGCCGGTCTTCGCCATCGGCGTGCCAGCCTCCGCCGCGATGGCTCAGGTTCTGAGCGAAAGCAATAAGGGCGCCAACGGCACCGGGTCGTTCCCGGGATCGCCGGGCGCGTCCATTACCAAGTCGTACGACAAGACGACCCTGGTCGCCAGAAATTTTAACGCGGCCGTTTCTCTCAGTTCGACCGGCGGCACCGGCTCCAGTTCCGGCACCCGTGGCGGCAATGGCGGCGCGGTCACGCTGACCCTCAGCGGCAATGCCGGGGGGACGCGGCTTGGCAACGACACGGCCATAGCGGCGCTGGTATCGGTTCTGTCGCTAGGCGGCGCGGGAGGAACTAACAGCACCGCCGCGGGGGCCGGTGGCGCGGGCGGCACGGTGACCGTGACGGTCACCGGCACGGCCACGACCGTCAGCAATTACTATGCGGCGCTCTGGGCAAGGTCCGTGGGCGGCGCGGCGGGCACGGGCGGCACTTCGGTGCCGGCGGCATCGCCCGGCGGCAATGGCGGCGCGGTGACGGTTACGATCGGGCCGACCGGTGTCATCAGCACCAGCGGCTCGAATGCGATCGGCGTCTATGCGCAGTCGGTCGGCGGCGCGGGCGTGGCGCGGGATGCGTCATTCGCGAGCGCCGACGTTTCCCAGGGCGGCAATGGCGGTGCGGTGACCTTCACCAATAACGGCACCATCACCACGACGGGCGCGAGTTCGAGTGCCGTCTATCTGGCGAGCGTCGGCGGCAATGGCGGCGTGCAGGCCGTCTCTTCGGGGGCGCAGACGGGCGGCAAGGGCGGCAATGGTGGGACGGTCGTCGCCTATCAGAACGGCACGATCCGCACCACGGGCAACTATAGTTTCGGCATCGTCGCGCAATCGGCTGGCGGCAATGGCGGCAAGGGTGCCGGTAGCCTTTTCGGCATCGGTGGCGATGGGGGCGAGGCGGGCAGCGGCGGCAGCGTCACCGTTACCAATACCGGGTCCATCACCACGTCCGGCACCGGCTCTGCGGGCATCGTCGCGGACAGCACCGGCGGCGGCACGCTCTATTCCAGCTTCCAGACCGCGGCGCCCGGCAGTGCAACCGCCGCCGGAGGCGGTGGTGCGGGTGGCTCAACCTTGTTTGGCGCCTTCCCGGGCAAGGGCGGGCAAGGGGCCGATGGCGGCACGGTCGCCGTCTATAACAGCGGCAGCATTGCCACCGCCGGCACCAATGCGTACGGCATCCTGGCGCAAAGCGTGGGCGGCGTCGGCGGTGCGGGCGGTGGTGCGACCTCGCTCGGTCTCTTTTTCAGCAGCGCATCGGCGGCCAATGGCGGCGGCGGCGGCAATGGCGGTAGCGTCACGGTCCTGCCTTATGCCGGATGGACGCTGCCAGACACGCTCTCCAACGTCACTTTGACCAATGAACCGACCATCACGACCACGGGGGCCTCGGCGACCGGTATTTTCGCGCAAAGCGTGGGCGGCGGCGGCGGCACGGGCGGTGCCGCCTGGTCTTTGTCGGCCGGCGCATTGTTCGACGCCAGTGTCTCCATCGGCGGCAAGGGTGGGCAGGGCGGCACTGGCGGGGAAGTGGATGTCGGCAATCTCGCCACGATTTCCACCAGCGGCAATTATGCCAATGGCATTCTGGCGCAGAGCGTGGGTGGCGGCGGCGGCAATGGCGGGTCGGCAACCGCGACGGCCGTTTCCGTGGGGGCCGAATTGCCCACCATCGGCATCACGGTTGCCGTTGGCGGCTCCGGCGGTTTGGGCGGCAATGGCGGCGATGTGACGGTTGCCAATCTTGGCGCCATCAGCACCAGCGGCCAGCAGGCGGCGGCCATATTTGCGCAATCAATCGGCGGTGGCGGCGGCAATGGCGGTGCGACCGCCGCATCGACGCAACTTGTCGGACTGGACGGCGCTTTCGGCGTTTCCACGGCCGTGGGCGGGTCAGGGGGCAGTGGCGGTGTCAGCGGCAATGTGAGTGTCGTCAACGAAGGCCAGCTTCTGACGACCGGCGCATTTTCCAACGGTATCACGGCGCAAAGCGTGGGCGGCGGCGGCGGCGACGGCGGTGTTGCCACCGCCAAGACCGGAACGGGATTCGGCATTTCGACGGATTTGGCCAATGCGCTGTGGGGCAGCAATGCCGGAACCGTGCTGCTCGATACGTACACGTCGTCCCTCACCTCGTCCTTGGATTCCGGCCTCACGGTCGCGCTTAACTTCGCGGTTGGCGGCAGTGGTGGCGATGGTGGGTCCGGCGGCGCCGTGACCGTGACCAATAGCGGCACGATCCAAACGACAAGCCTGAATTCGACCGGCATTTTCGCACAGTCGATTGGCGGGGGCGGCGGCACCGCCGAAGGCGTCGGCAGTACCGGTTCTGCGTCCAAAGCAAGTAGTGATGTATCGTTGGACCTGAATGTGACCGTCGGTGGGTCGGGCGGCCTTGGCGGCAACGGCGGCACGGTGACCGTGGAAAATGCCGCGAGCGGGGTTATCGACACGGCGGAAAACGGCTCGTCCGGCATTGTCGCACAGTCGATCGGCGGCGGCGGCGGTTCCGCCGGCAGTCAGGGCGTTACCAGCACCGCGTCTTCCACGGTCGCGGTCAAATTCAAAACCGACAGCGCCACGATAACGAAAGCGGGCGTTAAATACACGAAGCTTATCAATTATACCAAGAGCGGCTATAAGGTGGTTACCAAGGCGCTGGCGGCGAAGGGCGTCGAAGGTATCGACTATGTGCTCAGCAAAGCGGTCACCCTCGTGGGCGGAACGAAGGGCAGCTACCTCGCTGACTACAATAAATGGATTAAAAGCCTGAACGATGCGAGCGAGGCGACAAGAAGCGGTCTTTCGTCGGCGCTCGTCGATAAAGTTTCTGCCGCTGGCGTGACGATTCCGGTCGATGTCGGGCTCAATGTCGGTGTCGGTGGAACCGGCGGTAGTGGCGGCAATGGCGGGAACGTAACGGTCGCCAATGATGGCAGCATTCTCGTCTATGGTGACCAGTCGGACGGCATTCTGGCGCAAAGCATCGGTGGTGGTGGCGGCGTCGGCGGCAATGGTGCGCTCAACCAGGGCAATGCGATTAACGTCGGCTTATCCGTGGGCGGCACGGGTGGTTCCGGCGGTGTCGGCGGCGATGTTGCCGTCACGAATGCGGGCGACATCACGACGCTCGGCAGTCTGTCGCAGGGAATTCTGGCGCAAAGCGTGGGTGGCGGCGGCGGTATCGGCGGCGCATCGTCGGGCAGTGCGAAAGGTCTGAGCCTGAGCAAAGCCCTTCAGGTCGGCGGTTCGGGTGGATCCTCCCAGAATGCCGGCACGGTCAGTGCCATCAATAGCGGCGTCATCGAAACCTTGGGTGATCAATCCCAGGCCATCATGGCGCAAAGCATTGGCGGCGGCGGCGGCGTCAGCCTGCTGGAAGGCACGCCGGATGTCAGCGACGATACCGCCGGTCAAAGCGGCACGGCGCAATCGACGACCGAGATCAGTCTGACGCCGTCCTTGGCCTTTGCCGACGTCATTGGCGGCAGTGGCGGTGGCGGCGGCAGCGGCAGCACCGTCAGCATTGAAAATGACGGATTGATCGTGACGGCCGGCGCCGCATCTTTCGGCATTCTGGCGCAGTCAATCGGCGGCGGCGGCGGCGCGGCGCTGAACAGCAACCTTGCCTCTCTGACGAGCATGGTGGCGAAGTTGGGGGCAACGGGCGCCAGTGGCAATGGCGGCGTCGTCACGGTCAATCTGTCCGGTGCGTCGGACCTGCTGACGCTCGGTGACGGCTCCATCGGCGTCGTCGCGCAGTCTGTGGGGGGTGGCGGTGGTTATGGCGGCACGGCATCCTGGCTGACATCGACCGTCTCCAGCACGGCTGCCAGTGGCAATGGCAGTGCCATTGCGGTTGCAGTGGGGGCCGATGCCGATATCCTGACGATGGGTGCGCAGGCCGACGGCCTGTATCTGCAAAGCCTGGGCGGCGGTGGCGGTTTGGTCACCAATGCCATCGGTCCTGTCGTGGTGGCGGAAAACAGCTCGGCCTCGCGCACCGGCACGGGCGGCACGGGTGGCGCCATCACCGTCGACGGCCGCGGCAGCATCGTGACGCTGGGCGACGATGCTTCCGCCATCATCGCGCAAAGCGGCATGCAGAAGGCGGATGGATCGCTTGATCCGTCCAAGGCCGGCGGCAATATCACCATCAACTGGGACGGCACCCTGGTCGGCGGCGACGGCACCGGCGTCGGCGTTCTGATCGACGGTGGTGCCACGAACACGCTGACCATCGGCGCGGACGGCGACCTCAGCGCCTTGTCCGGCAATGCCGTTCAGGCGAGTTTCGGCAATGACACCGTGAATGACGCGGGCACCATCACCGGCAGCATCGACCTCGATGGCGGCAAGGCAGGGGAAAGCAACGCGGTCAATATCCTGACCGGTGGTGTCCTCAATGCCGGAGACGTGCTTGATGTCGGTGCGGCCGGGTTGGTTACCAACCGTGGCAGGCTCAACATCGCCCAGAGCGACGTCATCGGCACCACCAACGTCACCGGCAACTTCGTCAATAGCGGCGGCACCATCGGCGCGGATGTCGATTACGACACTTTGCAATCCGATCTGCTGAACGTGAGCGGCGCGGCGCAGCTCAACAGCGGTCAGATTGCAGTCAATCTTATCGACCTGCCATCGGCTTTCAACCCTGCGGATATGCCGGCCGTATCGGTGGTGACAGCGCAAAGCCTGAGCGTGAATAGCGCTTTTATGGCATCGCCGACCGTCGCCCTGACCTACGGTCTGGTCAATACCGGCAGCAACGCGGAAGGCGTGAAGATAACGCAGGCGAATTTCATGCCTCAATCCGTATCATCCCTGCCGGATGTGACGGACAATATGAAGTCCGTCGCGCAGGCCCTGCAAGGCGCATGGGATGCGGGCAACCTGGACGACTATAGTCAGGTCTTCACCTATCTCGGCAATATCACGGATCCCGAGACCTATGCTCATACGCTGTCGATGTCGGATGATGAGCAGGCAGCGGTTCCCGCCATGGCGATGCTCTTTTCCGCTTTGCAGTTCCAGAAGACGCTGCACAGTTGTCCGGTCTTCGTGGAAGACACCACGCTGCTGAACGAGCAGGATTGCGTCTATCTGCGCAATATCGCCTCCGCATCGACGATGGCGGGCAATGCCGGCGGTTCCGGCTATCACGGCTCCAGCTATGCGGTGGAACTGGGCGGGGAAAAGCAGTTCGCGCCCGGCTGGTTCATCGGCGGCGCCATCGCGCCAGGCCAAAGCTGGAGTGCGGATTCCGCCGATAACAGCGAAGCCAGCAGCAACACGCTGGACGTCGGTATTGTGGTCAAGCATTTCGTGACCAGCCGCCTGTTGCTGGCGGGGTCGCTCAGCTACGGCAATCAAAGCACCACGTTGTCACGCACGGAAACCGGTACGGAAGACGGCACTTTGACGACGCAGGCGCAGCAGGAGCTCAATCGCGGCACCGGCCGCCTGCGCGCCGAATACGATATTCCGTTCAAGGACTGGTATATCCGGCCGATGATGGATGTGGATCTGACCTACACCCATATGACGCCTTTCACTGAAAGCGGCGGAAGTTTTCTGGACGTCAGCTACAAGGCAACCGACAAAGTCGTGCCGGATCTGTCCCCCACCTTCGAAATCGGCAAGCGCCTGGACTACAAAAATTTGGTGGCGCGTCTCTATGCCGATATCGGCATGACCTGGTTTATCGACCCGACCTGGCAGCAGGAAGGCAGTTTCGTGGGGCTGCCGGATGCGTCATTCTCCACCTATGCCTTTACGCCTGCCTTGGTCGGTAATTTTGCGGTCGGCGCGCAGCTGGTCGCCTGGCATAATCTGTCTTTGGAGGCGGAATATGACGGCACCTACAGCCCCGCCTATGTCAATAATATGGGCACAATCCGCGCGGATTGGCGGTTCTGACGGCAAGGGTGGCGCGTCAGGGTATGGCCGCCACCACCACGCGGTTACGGCCGCCCCGCTTGGCCGCGTATAGCGCCTTGTCGGCTTTTTCGACCAGCTGATCCATGCTGGCCATGCCCGGCTCGGCTGCCGCCAGGCCGATACTGGCGGTGACGCAAAACGTCTCATGATCGTGCAGGATCGGCTGATCCGCGATTGCGGCACGAATGCGCTCGGCGACGGCTTGGGCTTCGTCGGACGGGATATCCGTCAGGACGATCGTAAACTCCTCGCCGCCGAAGCGCGCCAGAAGATCGCCTGGTCGCAGCGCCGCCCGGCATCGGTCGGCGACGACGATCAACGCATCATCCCCGGCACGATGGCCCATTGTATCGTTGATCTGCTTGAAATGATCGATGTCGAGAATGATCAGGCAAAGGTCGAGACGCTCAGCGCGGGCCTGTGCCAGCAGCGTTTCCGATGCTTCAAAAAAATGCCGGCGATTATGCAGTCCTGTCAGCGTGTCTGTCATAGCCAGCGTGCGAAGCTGATTCTCCAGCCGCCGCTGCTCAGTGATATCCCAATAGATGAACGTGTAATGGCTACCGATTTTGCTGACGCGGTTTAGTAACACGCGGTATTCACCGTCCCGGCACATGACCCGCCATTCCATGGTCTGCGGTTGATCGGGATCGTGTTGCAGCGCCGCGAGTGCGTCGGTCCATTCCACGCGTGCGCGACCCCGGTCATGAAGGGCGGGAAAGGCGCGCTCGAACCATTCCGTCATATCCAGGTCATAATAGGAATCGTAGAGATAGATGCTGTCGGAATAGCGGTTATAAAAGACCGCGCTCAGCGAGGAATCGAGAATATCGATGCCGATCGGTAGCTCCTGAATAATTCCGCGAAACGTATCTTCGCTATTGCCGGACGCCCCGCCCTGGAAAAACAAGGTGCGGTCATCGACGGTGATGACCCAGACATGCGGCTGCCCCGGCATGGGCTTGAGATGCATGATCAGCATCAAAGGCCCATTAGCCGTCGGGCAGGTCAGGCTCAGCGTGCTGCGCGAGCCATCCCTAGGCATGGCGGCAATGAAGCCGAGCAGGCTAAGGGCCGCGCCGTCGCCGAGCAGATCGGACAAGGCGACTGGCGCGACGGGGGAAGCGGGCGGCAGGATGCGATAGAAGGCGGCATTGGCGCGGGGAACCTGCCCGGTTTCGACGTTGAGAACGAAAACAGGCGCGTGGATCAGGTCAAGCCAGTGAAGCCCGCTATCAGGGGGTGGGTTCATATACCGATCAAATCACAAAATTGCTTTTCCGTCACGGAGTCCTTGCCAGGGCATGCGTGACGGGACCGCGCGAAAAAATCGGCGTTACAGTGTTAAAACTCAATCCCTTCCTGCGCCTTGACCCCGGCCTTGAACGGATGACGGGTCGCCTGCATCTCGGTGATGAGGTCGGCCGCTTCCAGCAGGGCGGGCGGCGCGTTGCGGCCGGTGACGACCACATGCAAATCCGCGCGGCGCGCCTGCAATGCGGCCACAACCTCGTCAGCGCTCAGATAGTCGTAGCGCAGCGCGATGCAAAGCTCATCCAGGATGAGCATTGACAGGTCAGGCCGCGCCATCTGGGCCAGCGCCTCGTCCCAGGCGCGCCGGCAGGCGGCGATATCGCGGGCGCGGTCCTGCGTTTCCCAGGTGAAGCCTTCGCCCATGCTGTGCCAGGTCAGCAGATCGTCGAAGCGCTGGAAGGCGAAGCGCTCCCCCGTGCTCCAGGCGCCCTTGATGAACTGCACGACGGCGACCGGCCGCTCGCGGCCCAGCATCCGCAAGGCAAGGCCCATGGCGGCCGTCGTCTTGCCCTTGCCGGGACCGGTATGGACCATGAGCAGACCCTTCTCGATGGTCTTGCTGGCCACTTCCGCGTCCTGCACGGCTTTGCGGCGGGCCATTTTCGCCGCCCAGGCGGCATTGGCGTCAGAGTGGTCGGATTGTTCGGTCATTTCACCACCATCGGCAGGCCGGCCACCATGAAAAGCACGCGGTCGGCCTGGGCCGCGATGCGTTGATGCAGGATGCCGGCTTCATCCCGAAAATCCCGCCCCAACTTATGGTCCGGCACGATGCCGAGGCCCACTTCGTTCGCCACCAGCACGGTCGGCGCGGCGCGGGCGGCAAGGTTGGCCAGAAGATCGTCGGTCGCCGCCGTCGCATCCCGCTCGGCCAGCATCAGGTTGGTCAGCCATAGCGTCAGGCAATCGACCAGAACCGGCGCGTCGCCCGCGTCGCGCAGCGCTTCGGGTAAGGCGAGGGGGGCGTCCACCGTCCGCCAGCGGTCGTCGCGCCGGGCGCGATGGGCGGCAATGCGCGTCCGCATCTCCTCGTCCCAGGCCTCCGCCGTCGCGATATAGGTCCACGGCGCGGGCAGGGCCGCGATGAGGCTTTCGCCATGACGGCTCTTGCCGGATCGCGCACCGCCGAGGATCAGGGTCACGCTGCTATCTGATTGACGGGCCATGGCCGCGCCTCTTAGATCATTCGCGATGGTTCCGCCAAACGGCTTCGGTCGTGCCGGCGGATGAAAAGGGAATGCGGTGCGGACGGCCCGAGAGGATCGGGTCTCGTCCCAAGCCGCGGCTGCCCCCGCAACTGTAAGCGGAAAGCCTCCGTCACCGGCCACTGGATGGATTGCCATCTGGGAAGGCAGACGGGAAGGCGCCTGATCCGCGAGCCAGGAGACCTGCCATCATCTGACGTCTCTGGTCTTTCCGGGCGGGGTGCCCTGGATCATGACCGCGATCCCAGGACCAAGGACATGTGTCCCTGGTCGCATCCCCGTTTTCATCCGGCGTCCGGATGCAGGAATGATTGGAGATCGCGCCTTGGCGACCGACGCCGCACCCCCGACCACGCTCCATATCTGCCTGACCTGCGGCCATCCGGATGAGCCGCGTCCTGGTGCCACGCTGCATGACCGCGTGGCGGAGCTGATGACCGACACGGAACCTTTCAGGCTTCAGGGCGTCAAATGCCTAGCGCGCTGCGGCGAGGGGTGCAGCCTGGCCGTCACCGCGCCGGGCAAATGGGGCTATCTGCTCAGCCGCCTCAACCCCGATCTGGCAGCCGATATCGTCACCTATGCCCGTGCCTATGCGGCGCATGAAACGGGCGCGCTGCTGCCCAGCCGCCGGCCGGAAAGCCTGCGCCAGAATGTCGTCGTCGGGCGTATCCCGGCCATGGAGACTGCCCAATGACCCCGCGCATTCCCGCCACCATCATCACCGGCTTCCTCGGTGCCGGTAAAACCACCCTGGTGCGCCATTTGCTGCAAAATGCCGGTGGCCGGCGCATCGCCGTCATCGTCAATGAATTCGGCTCCCTCGGCATCGACGGCGGCGTGCTTGCCGGCTGCGGCATCGAGGGCTGCGATGAGGATCAGATCGTCGAGCTTTCCAACGGCTGCCTGTGCTGCACCGTCGCGGACGAGTTTCTGCCCGCCATGGAAGCGCTGCTGGATCGGCCCAACCCGCCCGAGCATATCGTCATCGAAACCTCGGGCCTTGCTTTGCCCAAGCCCCTGCTGAAGGCCTTCACCTGGCCCGCCATCCGCAGCCGTGTCACCGTCGATGGCGTCATCGCGCTGGTGGACGGGCCGGCCGTCGCCGCCGGTCGTTTCGCGGATGACCCGGAGGAAGTGGCCCGGCTGATGGCGGAAGACCCGGCCTATGACCATGACAATCCGCTGGCCGAGGTGTTCGAGGATCAGCTCGGTTCTGCCGATCTGGTTCTGCTCAACAAGACCGATCTGCTGGCCGAAAGCGATATCGCGGGTCTGGCCGCCGGTATCGCGGCGCAATTGCCGCGCGCGGTGAAGGTGCTGCCCAGCCGGGAAAGCCGCATCGACCCGGCCATCCTGCTGGGCCTTGGCGCCGCGGCCGAGGATGATCTGGCCAGCCGCCCGTCCCATCATGACGGGCTGGACGATCACGAGCATGATGACTGGGAGAGCTTCGTGGTGCCGCTGCCAGCGCAAAGCGCGCCCGAGCCGCTGATTGCCCGCTTGCAGCAGACGGCGGCGGTGCATGACGTGCTGCGCATGAAGGGTTTCGTCGCGGTGGAAGGCAAGCCGCTGCGCCTGCTGGTGCAGGGCGTCGGCAGCCGTTTCCGCCATGAATATGACCGCGCTTGGGCGCCGGGTGAAACGGCGGGCGGCATCGTCGTCATCGGCCGCAAGGGGCTGGATCAGGCGGCGATCACCCAAGCCATCCAGGGCTGAGGGCGAAACCGAACCGCCATGCATATCCTGTTTCGGGAAGGCCATGGGCTGGAGGAGGGCGAACAGGCGACGGAGCCCGGCGGCGCGCCCGCCGATATCCTGTTCCTGTCCTTTTCCGATAGCGACCTGAGTGCGGCCGCTGCGGCCCCGCTGCCCGCTGGTTTCCCGAGCCTGCGGCTGGAGCGGATTTCCCGCTTCCTGCATCCGCTCTCGGTCGATCTGCTGTGCGAGCAAATTGTCGGCCAAGCGAAGGTCGTCGTCATCCGCCTACTCGGTGGCATCGACTACTGGCGCTACGGTATCGAGGAGATTGCCGCGACCTGCCGGGCTGCCAGTGTTCCGCTGGCCGTGCTGCCGGGTGACGGAAGGGGCGATGACCCGAAACTGGCCGCGCTCTCCACCATGGCGGCCGAGGCACGGCTGGCGATAGACCGCTGCTTTCGCGAAAGTGGTGTGGCCAATATCGCGCGCGCTTTGCAGGGCGCGGCTCATGCGGCTGGGTTGTGGACGGATAAGCCCGGCGAAGCACAACCGCTGCCGGCCTGCGGCCTGTTCGGCCAGCCGATAGGCGCGCCCGACGCGGTGATCCTTTTTTATCGCTCGCATCTTCTGGCCGGTGAAACGGCACCGGTCACGGCGCTGGCCGAGGCTTTGGCGGCGCGCGGTCTGGGTGTGCGCGCGCTTTATGTCGACAGCCTCAAAAGCCCGACCGGGGCGGCTTTCGTGCGGGACTGGCTGATCGCATGGAAACCAGCCGTCATCCTGAACCTGACCGGATTTTCGGCGCGGCTGGGCGAGGCGCCTTCGCCTTTGGAGGCAGCGGGATGCCCCATTCTGCAATGCGTGCAGGCGGGCTCGTCGCGTGTCGCCTGGGATGCGTCCGCGCGCGGCCTGTCCCAGGCCGATCTCGCCATGCAGGTGGTCCTGCCGGAGGCGGACGGCAGGCTGCTGACGACGGCGATTTCCTTCAAGGAACGGGATGAGAGCGGTCAGGCGCGGCTGATGCCGGACGCGTATGGTGTGGCCCTTGCGGCCGACCGTGCTTTGGGCTGGGTGCGGCTCGCCGCAACACCCGCCGCCGCACGGCGCGTCGCCATCATCCTGTCCGACTATCCGGCCGCCGAAGGGCCTGTCAGCCATGAGCTCGGCTATGCCGTGGGGCTGGACTCTATCGCCAGCATCGAAGCCATTTTGTCCCGTCTCAAGGACGTGGGGTATGAAACAGGACGCGATGCGCCGCTGGACTTGGCAGCGCTGGGCCGGAGAGAGGTGCTGACGCGCGGCAATATCCGTATCGCCGTGCAGCCGGATCGTGCCGGCTCGGCCGACCGCAAGACGGCCTATCATGACCCGGATGCGCCGCCTGCGGCCGATTACATCTCCTTCTATGATGGCCTGCGCCGGGACGTGGATGCCATCATCCATCTCGGCACGCATGGCACGCTGGAATGGCTGCCGGGCAAGCCGGCGGCGCTGTCCGCCGATTGCTGGCCGCTGCGGCTGACGCGCGGCCTGCCGGTGATCTACCCCTTCATCGTCAATAATCCCGGAGAGGCCGCGCCCGCCAAGCGCCGCCTGGGCGCGGTGACCATCGGTCATCTGACGCCGCCACTGCAACGCGCCGGCCTGTCCGGCCGCGCCGAAACGCTGGAGCGGCTGATCGACGAATTCGCGAGCGCCGATGGGCTGGACCGTCGCCGCGCGGCCAAGCTGAAAAAGGACATTCTGACGGAAGCCCGCGCCACCGGCCTGCTGGCAGAGGCCGGGGCAAGGCTGGAGGAGGAGGGCGAGGACGCAGCACTCGCCAAGCTCGACGCCTATCTCTGCGACGTGAAGGACATGCAGATCCGCGACGGGCTGCACGTTTTCGGGCAGGCCCCGGCGGAAACCCAGCGCGCCGGTCTGCTGGCGGCGCTCGTTGCGGCAAGCCCCGATATCGCGCCTGACACCTTGGCCGCAAAACTCGATGCCTGCGCGGAGGCGGAAATGACGGCTCTGCTGGCCGCTCTGGACGGGCGTTTCATCCCGCCAGGGGCCGCCGGCGCGCCGACGCGCGGCCGAGCGGACGTGCTGCCCACGGGCCGCAATCTCGTCACCTTCGATCCGCGCCTGATCCCGACACGCACGGCCATGCAATTGGCCGAAAAGGCCGCGAAAGCGCTGCTCGCCCGCCATCGTCAGGAACAGGGGGATTGGCCGCGCGCTCTGGTCATCGACCTCTGGGGATCGGCCACCATGCGCACGGGCGGGGAGGATTTCGCGCTTGCCCTCATCCTGCTCGGCGTGCGTCCGCTGTGGGACAATGGCACCGGCCGCGTGAACGGCTTCGAGGTTTTGCCGCTGGCCGAGATTGACCGGCCGCGCGTCGATATCAGCTTGCGCATTTCCGGCCTGTTCCGGGACGCTTTCGCGGGTCAGATTTCCTTATTTGATCAGGCGGTGCGGGCGGTGGCAGGCCGGGAAGAACCGGTGAACCTCAATCCGCTCGCCGGCCAGCACGGCGCGCGCGTCTTTGCGCCGGAGGACGGACGCTATGGATCGGGCGTCGATCTCGCGGCCAATCGTGCGGACATTGCGCGCGGCTATATGGCAGGATCGACCGCTCTGGACGGAACGGACGGAAAATTCGCCGCGCGCATCGCGGCGGCCGATGGCTTCGTCCATGGCCAGGACCATGCCGAAACCGACGTGCTGGAAAGCCCCGATTACGCGGCGCATGAGGGCGGTTTCGCCGCCGCCGCCGCTATGCTGGGCGCATCGCCTGCGCTCTATCACCTGGATACGGCGAACCCCGATGCGCCAAGGGCCAGACTGCTGGCCGAGGAAATCCGCCGCGTCGTGCGCGGGCGGGCAGCCAATCCGCGCTGGATCGCCGGGCAGATGCGGCATGGCTATCGCGGCGCCGCCGAAATCGCCCGCGCGACGGAAAGCCTGACCGGCTTCGCCGTCACCCTGCCGGACCGCTTCGACGCGCAATTCGATCTGCTGTTTGATGCGACGCTGGGGGACGAGGCGGTATCGGCCTTTCTGGCGGCCGAAAACCCGGCGGCGCTGGCCGCTATGCGCCGCCATTTCAACCGCGCGCTGGCGGAAGGTTTTTGGCGGCCTCGCCGCAACAGTCTCGCGGCGCTCATGAGCGAGGCAGCGGAATGACGGCCCCGGACATGGTGCGGGGCTGGTGCCCCAGCCTGTTCCGGCCGATGGAATCGGGCGACGGCTGGCTGGCCCGCGTGCGTCCGCAGGCGGGCTGTATTTCGGCTGACCTCGCCTTGGCCGTGGCCGAGGCCGCCGCGCGCTTCGGCAATGGCATTATCGAAGTCACCAACCGCGCCAATATCCAGATACGTGGCCTGCAACCGGCCACCATCGCGCCTTTTACGGACGCCATCGAAGCGGCGGGCGGTGCGGCGGGTGAGGGTAGCCGGCTGCTGGTCTCCCCGCTTCTGGGCGCGGACCCCACCATGGCGGCGGATACGGTGCAAATCGGTAACGCCGTCACCCACGCCCTTCATGACATGGCGCTCGCGCCCAAATTCGGCATCGTCCTCGATGGCGGTGGGGCGTTGCCGCTGACCGGCATCGGCCTGGACATCACCATCCGTTATCGCGAAAGCGGCTGGCAGATGAATGGCGAAGCCTGCGCGCCCGGCGATATTGCCGCACGGATTCAGGCCCTGGCGGGACAGACGGCCCGCGTCATCACGCGCGCCGGCGCCGCCCCCAAACCCGGTTATCACGCCGATAGCTTTGCCCTGGTCGCGCCGGCCTTCGGCCAGATGACCGCCGCCGCCTTCGGCGGCCTGGCGCGTCTGGCGCAAACCCATGGCGACGGCCATCTGCGCCCGACGCCCTGGAAAAGCCTGTGCATCGCGGGCGTCAGGTCAGGTGACGCGACCGGGCTTCTGGCCTCAGCGCAAAGCCTCGGCTTCATCACCACCGCCGATGACGGGCGGCTGTCCATCGTGACTTGCGCGGGCCAGCCCGCCTGCGCGCGGGGCGAAGTCGAAACCCACATGGCGGCGGCGATGCTGGCGCAGCACCGCCGGGCCAGCGATTCGCTCATCCACCTTTCGGGCTGCGCCAAAGGCTGCGCCCATCCTGGCAAGGCGCCGCTGACGCTCATCGGCCGCGACGGCCTCTTCGACCTCGTGCATGACGGCGGCACCGCCGATATGCCCGCGAAATGTCATCTGACCTTGGCGCAAACACTGGCGCAAATCGCTGCGGTGATGCACAGCCTGCCGTCATGACCGACCGCGACGATTACATCCGCGATGGCGCTGCCATCTATGAACGCTCCTTCGCCATCATCCGGGCCGAAAGCAATCTGTCCCGTTTTTCGGATGCAGAAAGCCGCATCGCTGTGCGCATGATCCATGGATGCGGCATGGTGGAAGTGGCGGACGCCATCCATTTCGGCGGCGGCTTCGCGGCGGCCGGCCGCGCCGCGCTGCTGGCCGGCGCGCCGATCCTCTGCGATTCCAAGATGGTGGCGCATGGCATTACCCGTGCGCGCCTGCCGGCGAATAACGAGGTGATCTGCACGCTGGACGCGCCGGAAACGCCGGCGCTTGCCAAGCGCATCGGCAATACCCGGTCGGCGGCGGCGCTCGACCTTTGGGGCGACAGGCTGCGCGGCGCGGTCGTCGCCATCGGCAATGCGCCCACGGCCTTGTTTCATCTGCTGGAACTGCTCGATGCCGGCGCGCCGATGCCCGCCGCCGTCATCGGCCTGCCGGTCGGTTTCGTCGGCGCGGCGGAATCCAAGGAAGCGCTCAGGGCCGATGGCCGCCTGCCTTATCTGATCGTCGAAGGCCGGCGCGGCGGCAGCGCCATGGCGGTTTCGGCCGTCAATGCGCTGGCGAGCGACGCCGAGTGATGAGCGGTCGTCTCATCACGCTCGGCATGGGGCCGGGCGACCCGGATCTGATCACCGTCAAGGCCGCGCGCATTCTGGGCCAGGTACCGGTTATCGCCTTCTTCGCCAAGGTCGGCCGCCAGGGCCATGCCCGCAGCATCGCGAGCAGCTATCTGCGCGAGGGTGTGGAGGAATTGCGCTTCGACTATCCGGTGACGGTCGAAATCCCCCATACCGACGGCCGCTATATCGACGCCATGACCGGCTGCTACGATCATGCGGCCGAGGCCATCGGCGCGCGTCTGGCGGCGGGCCAGGACGTGGCGCTGCTGTGTGAGGGCGATCCCTTTTTCTATGGCTCGTCCATGTATCTGTTTGACCGCCTGCGTGAGCGTTTCCCCATGGAGGTGGTGCCCGGCGTGCTGGGCATGACCGGCTGCTGGGCTCAGGCGCAGGCGCCGATGACCCATGGCGATGACGTGCTGTCCGTCGTGCCCGGCACCCTGCCGGAAGACGAGCTGATGGCGGCACTCGCGCGCACGGATGCCGCCGTCATCATGAAGCTGGGCCGCAATCTGGCGAAGGTCCGCCGCGTGCTGGCGGCGCAGGGACGGGCCGAGCGCGCCATCTATGTCGAGCGCGGCACCATGGCCGATAGCCGCATTCTGCCGCTGGCCGAGATCGCGGACGGCGCGGCGCCCTATTTCTCCATGATCCTCGTCCCCGGCCGCCAAGGTCAGCGATGAGCAACAAACTGCCCGGCGCGCTGTTCGTCATCGGCCTCGGGCCGGGCGATGCGGCGCTGGTGACGCCGGAAGTCACGGCCGCACTCGCCCGCTGCACCGATGTCTTCGGCTATTTCCCTTATGTCGCCCGCGTGCCGGAGCGGCCCGGCCTGATGCGCCACGCGTCCGACAATCGGGAGGAGATCGCCCGCGCCCAGGCGGCGCTCGCTTGCGCGGCGGCAGGCGGGCAGGTGGCCGTCGTCTCGGGCGGTGACCCCGGCGTTTTCGCCATGGCCAGCGCGGTGTTTGAGGCGATCGAGCACGGCCCGGCCGCGTGGCAGGCGCTGGATATTCAGGTTCTGCCCGGCATTTCCGCCATGCTGGCCGCTGCCGCCCGCGTCGGCGCGCCGCTGGGCCATGATTTCGCGGTCGTCTCGCTCTCTGACAATCTGAAGCCCTGGGAGCTGGTTTTGCACCGGCTGCGCGCGGCGGCCTCGGCCGGTTTCGCGCTCGCTCTCTACAATCCCATCTCCCGCGCGCGGCCCTGGCAATTGGGTGCTGCTTTGACGGCACTCCGCGACATTCTGCCGCTAGAGACGCCCGTTATTTTCGCTTCCGCCGTCACGCGGCCGGATGAGCGGATCGAGATTCTGACGCTGGCGGAAGCGGCGGCCGAACCGGACCGCGCCGATATGCGGACCATGGTCCTTATCGGCACGGCCGAAACGCGGCGCATCGCGCGTGGCGATGGTTTGAGCGACTGGGTCTATGCCCCGCGTTCGGCCGGGCCGCGATCGACCGGGCCGCGTTCGGCTGGGGCGCGACCGGCATGAGCGCTGATCCAGGCCAGCGCCTCGGCCGGGGTTTCAACTGTCTCGCCCGGTGGCGGCGCTTGCCGCGCGACCATGATCACGGGCAGGCCCAGCGCGCGGGCCGCCTCCAGCTTGCCATCCGCGCCGCCCGAATTTTTCGTCACAACGATCTGACTTTGCTTGATTTTCAACAGGGCGCGTTCGGCCTCGGCATCGAAGGGGCCGCGTCCGGTGACAATCTCCGCATGCGGCGGCAGCAGCGCGGGGTCGGGCGTATCGACACTGCGAATCAGATAGTCATGCTGCGGCGCCAGATCGCGGAAGGGCAGCAGATCCTGCCGGCCGATGGTGAGGAAGACGCGCTGCGCTTTGGCGCCGATGGCGCGCGCTGCCTCGGTGACGCTGGTCACCATGCGCCAGTCGTCGCCGGGTACGGGCTGCCAGCCGCTGCGCTGAAGAACCAGCCTTGGAATTCCCGCAATCTCAGAGGCTTGTGCGGCATTGGTGGATATCTGGTTCGCGAAAGGATGGGTCGCGTCGATCAGCAGATCGACGCTTTCGGCGCGGAGATAATCGTCCAGACCGGCCACGCCGCCGAAACCGCCGATGCGATGCGGAATGGGCGGCAGAACCGGAGAGGCGGTGCGCCCGGCGAAGGACAGGACCGGGGCAACCCATTCCTGCACCGCCAGCAGCCGGGCAAGACCGGATGCCTCGGTCGTGCCGCCCAGGATAAGAACCCGCAATGGTAAGCCGTGTGCCATGGCTGACGATTGTCGGCATCGGCGAGGACGGTGTCGAGGGGCTGACGGCTGCCGGCCGCGCGGCGCTGACCCAGGCGCAGATCGTGGCGGGCGGTGAGCGGCATCTCAATCTGGCGGCCTCCCTGATCGGCGAGACCGAGGCCTATACCTGGCCGAGCCCGATCACGGATGCCGTGCCGATCATCGCGTCCTGGCATCCGCGCCGGGCGGTGGTGCTGGCCTCGGGCGATCCCTTTTGCTTCGGCATGGGCTCGCTGCTCGCCAAACAAATTCCCATCGGCGAAATCCGCACCATTCCCGCGCCGTCCGCCTTCAGCCTGGCCGCCAGCCGGCTGGGCTGGGCTTTGCAGGAAGTCGCGACCATTTCCTTTTGCGGCCGGCCGCTGGAAGCCATTCGCCCATTGCTTCAGCCAAAATCCCGCATCCTGGCGCTATCGGCCGATGCCGGCACGCCTTCGGCTCTGGCCGCGCTGCTGACGCGCTGGGGTTTCGGCGATACCACCATCCGGGTGTTGGAACAGATCGGCGGACCGCAGGAGGATTCCTTCAGTTTCAAGGCGTCACGCGGTATTCATGATGCGGTGTCCGCGCTCAACCTGATGGCTTTGGACGTCGCGGGCGGTCCTGCCTTGCCGCTCAGCCCCGGTCTGGATGAGGACTGGTTCGAGACGGACGGGCAGATCACCAAGCGGGAAGTGCGGGCGCTGACCATCGCTTCGCTCGCCCCCCGGCGCGGCGAATTGCTATGGGATATCGGCGCAGGTTCGGGCTCCATCGGCATCGAATGGATGCTGCGCCACCCCGCCAATCGCAGCATCGCCATCGAGGCGCGGGCCGATCGTGCCGCGCGCATCACCCGCAATGCCCAAAACCTGGGGGTGCCTGCTTTGATCGTGCGGCAGGGGCAAGCGCCGGACGCGCTGGACGGCTTTCCGGTGCCGGATGCGGTCTTCATCGGCGGTGGCGCCGCAAATCCCGCAATAACAGAACTTTGCTGGTCGGCTTTGAAATCCGGCGGCCGGCTTGTCGTCAATGCCGTGACGCTGGAGACCGAGCGCGCGGTGCTGGATCTGCACGCGCGCTGGGGCGGCCGGCTGACGCGCATCGGCATCGAGCGGCTGGAACCTTTGGGGACGATGCAGGGCTTCGCGCCGGCACGGACCGTACTGCAATATCGGGCGGTAAAACCATGATTGTTGCGGGCATTGGCTGCCGCACCGGCATTTCCGCCGAAGCTATCATCCAGTTGCTGGAGGATGCCGCCGAACTGGGTTTCGAGAGGCCGGATCTGCTGGCTGTGCCGGAATTCCGCAATGCCGAGGCCGGCATTCTGGAAGCCGCCGAAACCCTGGGCCTGACCATCCTCTGGATCGCCAAATCGGACCTCAAGGGGGAGCAGGGGCGCTGCCTGACACGATCCCGCCGGGCCGAGGCCGAGGTCGGGCTTGCCTCCGTCGCCGAGGCGGCGGCGCTGGCCGCGACCGGCCCGTCCGGCCGGCTGGTTCTGCCGCGCATTTCGGCTGGCGGCGTCACCTGCGCGCTGGCGGAAGGGCGCGTGCATTGACGGTCTATTTCATCGGTGCCGGACCGGGCGCAGCGGACCTGCTGACGCTGCGCGGGCGGGATATCCTGGCCCGCTGCCCGGTCTGCCTCTATGCCGGGTCCATCGTGCCGCGTGACATGCTGGTCCATTGCCCGGATGGGGCAAGGCTGATCGATACCGCGCCGATGAACCTGGATCAGATTACGGCCGAATATGCGGCGGCCAATGCTGCCGGGCAGGACGTCGCGCGGCTGCATTCCGGTGATCTGTCCCTCTACAGTGCCGTCGCCGAGCAGACCCGGCGGCTGGATGGCTTAGGCATCCCCTGGGTGATGGTGCCGGGCGTGCCGGCCTTCGCTGCCGCGGCCGCCGCCTTGGGGCGAGAACTGACGGTGCCGGGTCTGGCGCAAAGCCTGGTTCTGACCCGCATGGACGGCCGTGCCAGCCCCATGCCGCCGGGTGAAAAACTAGCGGCCTTCGCGGCGACGGGGGCGACCCTCGCCATTCATCTGGCGATCCATCGGCTGGGTGAGATCGTGGAGACGCTGACGCCCCATTACGGCGCGGATTGCCCGGCCGCCATCGTCGCCCGCGCCACCTGGCCGGATGAGCGTGTCATGCGCGGCAGCTTGGCGACGCTGGTCGCGTTGCATGAGGCTGATCCGGTGGCGCGCACGGCGCTGGTGCTGGTCGGGCCGGCGATAGACCCGGCCGGCTTCCGCGAAAGCGCGCTCTACAACCTCGATTACGTCCGCCGCTTTCGCGGTCAGGACAACTGACCGTGCCGCGCCATCACTTGGCCGGTGCGGTCGAAGATCACGATATCCAGGGCAATGGGCGCGTCGCCCAGCACATCCTGCGCGACCGCATGGGCGCGGGCGGCGATAGCGGCGGCAAGCGGCAGGTTTGTCGCAAGTTCAAAGGCATGGAGCGTCGTATTCGCGTTCGCGATGGCCTCCGTCAGCGCAGCATCCGCACCAATGCCGCGCGCAATGGCGGCCAGTTCAGTGGCATCCACCGCGCCGCGCTTGGAATGCAGGTCCAGCCGCCCTTGCGCCAGTTTGGTCATCTTGGCCGGGCCGCCGGCGATGGTGACGCGCGGCACGGGATGGCGCTTCAGATATTTCAGCGTTCCGCCGGCGAAATCGCCCATATCGATCAGCGCCTGTTCGGGCAGGCCGTACAGCGCCTGCACGGCTTCCTCCGACGTGCGGCCGGTCGCCGCCGCGACATGGGAGAGATTCAGCGCGCGCGCTACATCGACGCCGCGATGAATGCTGTCGATCCAGGCCGAGCAGGAAAACGGAATCACAATTCCCGTCGTGCCGAGGATGGACAGGCCGCCGCGAATGCCCAGTCGCGGATTGAGGGTTTTTTCCGCGAGCCTTTCGCCGTCATCGACGCCGATGTCCACCACCCAGTCGCAGCCGACACCGGCTTCGGTCGAAACGGCTTCAAGCGCTTCCGTCATCATGCGGCGCGGCACCGGGTTAATGGCGGGCTCGCCCGGCGGAATAGGCAGGCCGGGCAGGGTCACCTGACCGACGCCGGGGCCGGCCCGGAACAGAATGCCGCTGCCCGTATCGCCCCGGGAAACCGTCGCGCGGATCAGAGCGCCATGCGTCACATCAGGGTCGTCGCCAGCGTCCTTGACGACAGCGGCCATGGCGGCGTTTGGAAGCAGCCTGGTCTCGGCCAGGGCGAAAGCGGCCTCCTGGCCGCCGGGCAGCCGGATGGTGCAGGGGTCGGGGAATTGGCCGGTCAGCAGGGCCATTGCCGCCGCGCGCGTGCCGGCGGTGGCGCAAGCGCCGGTCGTCCAGCCGCGACGGAGAGAGGGCGTATCCACACGCCGGAACCTATAGGGGCCGTGACGGCAAGTCACGGTGGAGAATGGGAATGACGGTCGAGACGGCGCTGTCGCGCCTCATGGCACAGGGGCCGAGGCTGGAACCGGGCCATGTCTGGCTGGCGGGCGCTGGCCCGGGGGATGTCGGGCATTTGACGCTGCACGCGGTCTCGGCGCTGGCCCAGGCCGATGTCGTGCTGACGGATGCGCTGGTCGGGCCGGATATCCTGTCTTTGCTCAAGCCCGATGCCGAACTGATCTATGCCGGCAAGCGCTGCGGCCGGCCCTCCGCCGAACAGGCGGGCATTTCCGCGCAACTGGTAGCGCAGGCCCAGCGCGGCCGGCGCGTGCTGCGGCTGAAGGGGGGCGATCCCTTCGTCTTCGGCCGGGGCGGCGAGGAGGTTCTGGCGCTGGTCGAGGCAGGCATTCCCTTCCGCGTCATTCCCGGCCTGACGGCGGGCGTGGCGGGTCTGGCGGCGGCCTTCATCCCGGCGACCATGCGCGGCATCAATCAGGCCATCATCTTCGCGACCGGCCATGGCGCGGAAAGCCAGCACGCGACGCTGAACTGGGAAGTGATGGCCAGCCTCGGCCAGCCCATCGTGCTCTATATGGGCGCAAAGCGCATCGGCACCATCGCCCGCCGCCTGATGGCCGGCGGCATGGGCGCGGATATGCCGGCCGCGCTGATTATCGGGGCCACCACGCCCGATATGGCCGTGACCGTCACCGACCTCGACCACATCGCCGAGACGGTGGGCGACGCGGATGAGGAAGCGCCCATGCTGATCGTCATCGGCCGCATCGTCGCCATGCGCGCGAAGATTATGGACCTCGTCGCGGCGGTGGAGCCGGAACTCTGCCGCTGATGGCAAAGGGTCTCATCCTTGCCGCGCCACGCTCGGGCTCCGGCAAAACCACAGTCACGCTGGGTCTGGCCGCCGCGTTGAAGGCCAGGGGGCTGGTGGTCGCGGTCGCCAAATCCGGCCCGGATTATATCGACCCGGCCTTTCATGCCGCCGCCACCGGGCGGCCGGTCCTGAACCTGGACAGTTGGGCCATGCCGGCTGGGCTGCTGGACGGGCTGCTGGCCGAGGCGGTCAATGGCGCCGATATTCTGATCATCGAAGCGTCGATGGGCCTGTTTGATGGTGCCGATGTGGGCAACGCGCCGGCCGGCGCTTCGGGCCGCGCCGCCGATCTTGCCGCGCGCTACAGCCTGCCGGTGGTGCTGGTGACCGATGTGTCGGGCCAGAGCCAGACGGCGGCAGCGGTCGCGCGCGGCTTCATGGGCTTCGAGCCGGGGGTCGACATCGCCGGCATCATCCTCAACCGCTGCGGCAGCCCCAAGCATGAGGCCGGCATCCGCCCGGCCATGGCGGCCATCGGCCTGCCGGTCCTCGGCAGCCTGCCGCGCGACGCGAAGCTGACGCTGCCAGAGCGGCATTTGGGTCTGGTGCAGGCGCAGGAGACGGGAGACCTCGCGGCCCGTATCGATGCGCTGGCGACGCTTGCGGAAACGCGCTTCGATCTGGACGCCATCATCGGGCTGGCGAGGCCCATTCCGGCCGTGATCAGCGACATGCCGGCCATCCGCCCACCGGGACAGCGCATCGCGGTCGCCAAAGATGCCGCCTTCACCTTCGTCTATCCCCATCTTCTGGCCGGCTGGCGCGCGCAAGGCGCCGACATCTCGTTCTTTTCGCCGCTCGCGGATGAAGCGCCGGATGAGCGCGCAAGCGCCTGCTGGCTGCCCGGCGGCTATCCGGAACTGCACGGGGCCGCGCTGGCCGCCGCCACGCGCTTCAAGACCGGCCTTCGCGCTTTCGCCCAAACCAGACCTGTCCATGGCGAATGCGGCGGTTACATGGTTTTGGGCGCAACGGTGACGGACGCCGCTGGACAAACTCACGAAATGGTGAGACTGCTCAACCACGCGACGAGTTTTGCAGTGCGAAAAATGCACCTGGGCTATCGCCGCGCCAGGCTGCTGTCTGACAATCCGCTCGGGCCGCAAGGCATGCGTCTGCGCGGCCATGAATTCCACTACGCCACCGTCTCCGACCCAGGAGACGACTCACCTTTTGTCGAACTTGCGGACGCGAAGGGCTCGGCCCTAGGTGCTGCCGGCAGTTGCCGGGGCCAGGTCACGGGCAGCTTCTTTCACCTCATCGCACCGGAGGAGTGATTGGTATGATGGCCAATACCGCAGATTTTCTTCAGGATCTGGTGCGCAAACTGCCTGGCGCCGATGTGGCCGCAGCCGCAGCCGTGATGCAGCGCCAAGCCATTCTCACCAAACCGCCGGGTAGCCTCGGCGTGCTGGAAGAGGCGGTTTCCTGGCTGGCCGCCTGGCAGCGGCGGGACATGCCGCGCCTGGATCAGGTCGATGTCGTTGTCTTCGCCGGCAATCACGGCGTCACCGCGCAGGGCATCTCGCCCTATCCGTCTTCGGTGACCGAACAGATGGTGGCCAATTTCGAGGCCGGCGGCGCGGCCATCAATCAGATCGCCAAAGCCAATGGCGCGGCCTTTTCCGTGGTGCCGCTGATGCTGGATCGGCCGACCGCCGATTTCACGGTCGAGCCCGCCATGACGCCGCTGGAATTCCGCCGCGCGCTGGCCGTCGGCTATGACGCTGTGGTGCCGGGCACCGATCTGCTCTGCCTGGGCGAAATGGGCATCGGCAATACCACGGCCGCCGCCGCCATCTCGGCGGCCCTCTTCGGCGGTCCGGCTGCGCGCTGGGCCGGACGCGGCACCGGGCTGGATGCCGATGGGGTTAGCCACAAGGCCGCCGTCGTCGACCGCGCGCTGGCGCTGCATGGCGAGGCGCTGAATGACCCATGGGAAGTCGCCCGCCGCCTGGGCGGACGGGAGACCGCCGCCATTCTCGGCGCCGTGCTGGCTGCCCGCCGCCACAGCATTCCGGTGCTGCTGGACGGTTTCGTCTGTTCCGCCGCAGCCGCCCCTTTGTCGAAACTGCTGCCCGATGGGCTGGACCATTGCATGATCGGCCATGTCTCGGCCGAGGCCGGGCATCGCCATCTGGTGCAGGAACTGCACCGCCCGGCGCTGCTGAATCTCGACATGCGGCTGGGCGAGGGGTCAGGCGCCGCACTCGCCGTCTCCATCGTCCGGGCCGCCGTCGCCTGCCATACCGGTATGGCGACCTTCACCCAGGCCGGCGTCACGAATCGCGATTGAGTGGAGCGCCGCGCCATGGCGATCCTGGGTGATCTGGTCTCGGCCTTCGGGCTGCTGACGCGCCTGCCGCTGCCGAAGGCCCGCAGCGTCAGCTCCATGGCGGCGGGCGTCTGGGCCTGGCCGCTGGCCGGGCTGGTCGTCGGGCTGATCGGCGCGGCCGTTTATGGCCTGACCTGGCACTGGCATCTGTCGCCCTTTCTGGCCGGCTTGCTCTCTGTCCTGGCCATGGTGATCGCCACGGGCGGCTTTCATGAGGATGGGCTGGCCGATACGGCGGACGGTATCGGCGGCGGTGCCACAGCCGAACGGCGGCTGGCGATCATGAAGGACAGCCGCATCGGCAGTTTCGGCGGTCTGGCGCTGATCGCCTCTGTCGGTCTGCGGGTGGGGGCCTTGGCGCAGATCGCGGAGCCGCATCTGGTTGTGCCGGCGCTGCTGGCGGCGGCCATGGCCGGCCGCGCTGCCATGGCCGGCGTGGTGCTGCTCTCGACCCCGGCGCGGCCCGGCGGGCTGGCGGCGGCGCTGGGGGATTTGGACCGCACGCGCGTCTATGCCGGCTGGGCCATTGCCCTGCTGCTCAGCCTGACCGCCCTGCACGGTCATCACCTGCTGCCGGTCGTCGTCATGACCGTCATCGCTGTTCTGGCCATGGCCGCACTCGGCCGCCGTACCCTCGGCGGCTATACCGGCGATACGCTGGGTGCGACCGAGCAGCTGACGGAATGCGCGGTCCTGCTGGCGCTGGCGGCGATATCAGCCCCCGTTTGATCGAAAAGCTGGCGCTGACCTCAGAAGGGGAGCACCACGGGTTTTTCCTCAATCTGCGCCATCGTGCGTGCCATCGTAATGAAACGCTGCAATTGCGGCGACAGCTGGCGGCGGTGGATCATGCAGACCGGGATATGGGCATCGCAATCGGCCAGCGGGCGCACGACGACGGCGCCCCCTTGTTCGGCAATGGCGCGCGGCACGATGCCGACGCCCATGCCGGCCGCCACCATGCCCGTAATGCCGGTGATATTATTCACGAGCAGGCCGATGCGCGGGGCGAGGCCCGCCGCCGCAAACAGGTTCTGCACGCTTTGTCCCAGGCCGAAGCCGGGCTGATCGTCGATCTGAATCAGTTTCTCGGTCGACAGCGATAGCAGCGAGACGGCACTGGCCTGCGTCAGCGGATGACCCAGCGGCAGCACCGCTGCCAGCTCCGAACGGCTGAACTCCTCCACCACCAGTTCCCGCGCCAGACTGCCGAAGGGCGTGCGCACGAAAGCGACGTCCAAAGTCTGTTCCAGAACCTGATTGATATTGTCTTCCACGGCGCGCGCCGAGAATTCCAACGTGATGTCGGGCCAGGCGGCGACGAAGCGGCGAATCAGCGCCGGCAGCAAAGGCTCGGCCATGATCGAAAAGCTATAGCCGATATCCAGGCGCCCGATTTCACCGCGCCGCGCGCTGCGGGCAACGCGCAGGCTGCGCTGCGCTTGCTCCAGCGTTGCACGCGCTTCCGGCAGCATGGCGGCACCCGCCGGCGTCAGTTCCACCCCACGGCGCAGGCGGCGGAACAATTGAAAGCCCAGCTCATCTTCCATGGTTTTGATGAGTTGGCTGATGGCAGGCTGAGCAATGCCAAGACGCTCGGCGGCCTGGCCGAAGCTCAACAGCTCGGCGGCAGTGACGAAAGTCCGGAAATGGCGCAGCTCCATGTCTATGACATAAGTCAATCTTATCGATCTGACTAGTTTGTCAGGCTTGTCTCTTATGTCTGGCGGCGCATTTTGCGCCCATGCCCACCGACCAGTCTCCGCCGCCTCGTCCGGCTCCGCCCCTCAACGAATTGTTTATCAATACGATTCTTCTGGGCGGCACGGTGAATGAGAAGATTGCCGCCATCTGCGCCGCCGGATTCGACGCGGTCGAAATCTGGCGTCAGGACGTGGAAGCGGCCGGCAGCGTCTCCTCCGTGCGCAGCGCGCTGACCGATCGCGCCCTCGGCCTTGTCGATTATCAGGTTCTGCTCGACTTCGACGGCGCGCCTGACAGCAAGCGCGCGGCCAAGCGCGACGAGGCACTGGCGATGCTGGAAACCGGCCATGCGCTCGGCGCGCATACGCTTTTGGCGCCGGCATCCACGGACCCGGATTGCGAGCCCGATCGCATCGTCGCGGATATCGGCTGGCTGGCAGACCGCGCGGCGGAGATGGGGATGCGCATCGCCTATGAGCCGATGGCCTGGAGCACGCGCGTCCATACATTGCCGATGGCAGCTCAGATTTTGGATGCCGCGAAACGACCCAATCTTCTTTTCGTGGTCGATTCATTTCATATTTTTTCGCGCGATCGCACGGTCGCCGATGTGGCCGGCATCGCGGCGGATCGCATCGCGCTCGTGCAGCTCTCGGATTATGGCAAACCCATCGCACCCGGCCAGCATAAGCAGGTCGCGCGGCACAGCCGTCTTTTGCCGGGCGATGGACAATTTCCTATTGGCGGCCTGCTTCGGGTGCTTGCGGATATCGGCTATGCCGGACCGATCGGCCTCGAAGTTTTTAACGATGAATTGAAGACTCTCGATCCAATGGAAGTCGCTGGCCGTGCGATGGTCGCTCTTCGCCGCAGCCTCGATGCGTCTTTCACATGCGAAAGTGCAAAACCGTGACATCTCCCATTCTGCGTCGCGACCTGCTGGGAACGGCAGCCGCGCTGGTCGGCACCGCCGCCACTTTGCCGGCGGCCGAAGCCGCTCAGATATCGGGCAGCCTGCCCTGGTCGCCGAGCGAAGGCACGCCGCCGCCGGTGGAACCGACGCAGCCCTATACTTGGGAATTCTTCACGGCCGACGAGGCGGCGCTAGTCGGCGCGATTGCCGATCGCATCATTCCGGCTGATGACCTCAGCATCGGTGGCAAGGAAGCCGGCTGCGCCGTCTTCATCGATAAGCAGCTGGCCGGCAACTATGGCAAAGGCACCAATTACTATCTGAAGGGGCCTTATCGCCCCGGCACGCCGCAGCAGGGACCGCAGACGCTGGAAACCTTCGCGCAGCGCTACCGCGAAGGCCTGGCCGCGCTCGTGGCCTTCTGCGCGTCGAAACATGGCGGCGCCGCTTTCACCACCCTGTCGGCGGCCGACCAGGACGCGTTGCTGCATGAGATGGAAGCCGGCGCCTTCTACACCGGCCCAGTCACCAGCACGGCTTTCTTCAATCAGCTGATCCAGAATGTGCGGGAAGGCTATTTCGCTGATCCCATCTATGGCGGCAATAAGGACATGGCGGGCTGGAAGCTGATCGGCTTTCCCGGCGCCCGCTATGACTATCGCGACGTCATCGGCCGTCGCGGCGAAAAACTCGATCTGGAACCGGTCGGCCTGATGGGGCGGCCCGGTTGGAATCCTGCCTGATGGGCAGCTTGGTCCCTGTTGCCCATCCGACTGCATGTGAGGTTACCCCATGGCACTGAAACGCCCGAAGGCTGACGCCGTCATCATCGGTCTCGGCTGGGCCGGTTCGCTGATGGCGAATGAACTGACGATGGCCGGCCTGAATGTCGTCGCCATCGAGCGTGGCGGCTGGCGCGATACCAGCACCGATTTCCCGACCAGTATGGATACGGATGAGCTGCGCTACGCGACCCGCCGCGAATTGCTACAGCCTCTGTCTGTGGAAACCATGAGCTTCCGCAACAATCCCGGCCAGCAGGCGCGGCCGCTGCGCGATTTCAATACCTACCAGTTCGGCTGGGGCGCGGGTGGCGCGGGCAGCCACTGGAACGGCATGACCTGGCGCTTCCTGCCGAATGATTTCCAGACCTACAGCAATACGGTTGCCAAATACGGCAAGGGTCGTTTCGTTACCGGTCTGACGGTGCAGGACTGGGGCGTGACCTATGACGACCTGGAACCCTTCTACGACAAGTTCGAGCGCTACGCTGGCACCTCCGGCAAGGCCGGCAATATCAAGGGCGTGATCCAGCCCGGCGGCAATGTTTTCGAAGGGGCGCGCCAGCGCGACTATCCGCTGCCGCCGCTGGAGCGTACGCGCGCGGCCGAACTTTTCGATATCGGCGCCAAGGAACTCGGCCTGCATTCCTTTCCGGTGCCGGCCGGCAATACCTCGGGCGCCTATGTCAATCCGCTCGGCATTCACATGGCGCCTTGCACCTATTGCGGCTATTGCGAATTCTTCGGCTGCGGCAATTGGTCGAAAAGCAGCCCCAATGCCTGCATCCTGCCGGCGCTGATCCAGCGCCCCAACTTCACCGTCATCACCGAAAGCGAAGTGATGAAGGTGAATCTCACGCCCGACAAAAAGATGGCGACGGGCGTCACCTATATCGACAAGCAGGGCCGTGAATGGGAACAGCCAGCCGATATCGTGGTGATCTCGGCCTATCAGATGGACAATGTGCGGCTGATGCTGCTGTCCGGCATCGGCAAGCCCTATGACCGGGCTTCGCTCACCGGCGTCGTCGGCCGCAATTATGCGAACCAGACGGTGTCAGGCGCAGGCGTCTTCTTCGAGAACGAGAACCTCAATCCCTTCATCGGCGCGGGCGCCTTGGCGCAATCGGCCGATGACTACAACAGCGATAATTTCGATCACGCGAAGCTCGATTTCATCGGCGGCGCCAATATGCTGATCCATTCCACCAATGGACGGCCGATCGGCTCGGCCAATGTCGTGCCGCCAGGCACGCCGCGCTGGGGCAGCGAATGGAAGAAGACCTACAAGGACAGCTATCAGGTCGGCAATTCCATCTACAACCAGGGCAACAGCTATCCGCATGAGGACGTCTTTCTTGACCTCGACCCGACCTATACCGATCGCTTCGGCCGCCCGCTGCTGCGCGTGACCTTCGACTGGAACGAGAACGACAAGCGCTCCGGCCATTTCATGGCCGATCGTGCGGTGGAATTCGGCCATGCCATGAACGCCAAGATGGTCTTCAGGAACGAGCCGACCGCCAAACACTTCTCGCCGATGGACAATCTGTCTTCCCACACCACGGGCGGCGCCATCATGGGCGATGACCCGATGACGAGTGCGGTGAACCGCTATCTGCAAAGCTGGGACGTGCCCAATACTTTCGTCTGCGGCGCCAGCGCTTTCGCCAATAATGGCGGCTACAACCCGACCGGCACGGTCGGCGCTTTGACGCTTTGGGCGGCGGAGGCGATCAAGACAAAATATCTGAAGTCGCCCGGCGCGCTCGTGTCGCTGTAAGAGAGGTCAACACAACCATGTTCACCTTTCGCCGTATCGTCGTCGCTGTCGTCTGCCTAGGCTTTCTGGGCGTTATTGGCGCGGGCGCGCTCTATGCCTTCAACCGCGCCTATTACAGCAGCCAGATCGCCGAGACCGCCGCGCCGGCGCCCACCGCCGGTCAGATCGCGCGCGGCCATTACCTCGCACTCGCCGGTGACTGCATTGCCTGCCACACCGCGCCGGGCGGCCAGCCCTATGCCGGCGGCCTGCAGCTCAATACCGGCTTCGGCCTTGTCGCGGCCAGCAACATCACGCCTGACAAGGACACCGGCATCGGCGGCTGGACCACGAAGCAGTTCATCCTGGCCATGCATCGCGGCATCGGCGACCACGGCAAGCGGCTGTACCCGGCCATGCCGTACACCGCCTATGCCAAGGTCTCGGACGCCGATCTGACCGACATCAAGGCCTATCTGGATACGCTGCCGGCGGTTCATCACGACGTCATCGCCAACCAGATGCCGTTCCCCTTCAATATCCGTCTGATGATGGTCGGCTGGAACATGCTGTTCTTCGATCTCGGCGGCCAGCAATACAAGAATGACCCGACCCAGACGGCCGAATGGAATCGCGGCGCCTATCTGGTGCAGGGTCTGGAACATTGCTCCACCTGCCACACGACCAAGAACCTGCTGGGCGCGGATGAGTCCGGCAAGTTCCTGCAAGGCACGGATCTCGCCGGCTGGTGGGCGCCCGACCTGACGTCCAATAAGCGCATCGGTCTCGGCTCCTGGTCGGAAGACGATATCGTCGACTTCCTCAAGACCGGCGCCAATGACCGCATGGTCGCGGCCGGCCCGATGGCGGAAGCCGTGCATAATTCCACCCAGCATCTGACGGTGCCGGACCTCCATGCCATGGCCGTCTATTTGAAAAGCCTGCCGGCGTCCGACGATAGCGCGCCGTCTCCGGTGCCGGCCAATATTCCGGCGATGGTCGCCGGCCGCGCGATCTATGCCGAGAACTGCGCCGCCTGCCACGCCTTGAACGGCACCGGCGTGCCGGGCATGGCGCCGGCCTTCGTGCACAGCCCCTCGGTGCAGGCGCAGAATCCGGAAAATATGATCCGCACCATTCTGGCCGGCGGTCATGTCGCGGCGACGGAGATCAACCCGACGGCTGCCTCCATGCCGCCCTTCGACTGGAAGTTTACCGATGCCCAACTGGCGGCGGTGACGACCTATCTGCGCAACAGCTTCGGCAATGCGGCCCCGGCCGTGACGGCGGATGAGGTTGCGGCCAAGCGCAAGGAAATCGGCGCGCGGGCGACGAACTAACCGCGGAGAGCCGTCATGCCCGCGAAAGCGGGCATCTTCTAAGCCTCGCCGCTGTGCCAAAGGACGAGGATTCCCGCCTGCGCGGGAATGACGGTGTTTCAGCGAAAACCTTAAACGCCCAGGGCCAGTCGTCGTTCGGCTACTGGCCCGCCGGCATCCCGTGATCGAGGAGCGAGACCTCGATCGTCCCGGCATGGGGATAGGGATGACGGTCGCTGAGCCGGGCATGTTCCGTCCGGCCGGTGACGAAGGATAGCTGGCGCGCGATCAGCGTCGCCTTGGCGCGGTCTGATTCGAAAAAGAAGGCGACGCCCGGCCAGCGGTTCGGGTCCGGTGCGATGACGATGCTGGTAACGGCATCGCCCTCGGCTTCCAGCAGGCGCGCGAAGCGCGCCGCGTTCGCAGCTTCGCCCGCCGGAAAATTCAGCATCACGCTCATGGGATAGGTGACGGCAACCGGCGCCGGCGCGACTGCGGGCATGGCCGCGCCCTGGGGAACGGCCGGGGCGACGGCTGCCGGTTTCACTGCGGGCACGGCAGGGGCCGGCGGCGCAGGCATCGGCGCAGGTTTAACCGGAGCCGCGACGACCAAAGGCGGGGCCGTCACCGGCTTGGCGATCGGCTGCGGCTTGGCGGCGGGAACCGGGGCAGGAACCGGGGCAGGAACTGGGGCGGGAACCGGGGCGGGCGGGGTGTCCGGCCCGACCAGCATAACGGTCGGGGGTGGTGTCGCGGGCGCGGCAACCGGGGGTACCGGTCTTGGCTCGGCGACAGGTTTCGGACCCAGCAGGTCCGTCCGCCAATGCGGCGCGGCAAAGAGAGCGATCTCTACGACCACGATCACGCCCAGCACCGTCATGCCTGCCCGATAAAGCTGCGGGCGCATGCCACGGCGCTTTGCGCTGGCCGTTCGCGGCGCTGCCCTGTGCTGCAAATCGGCGGCCGTCGTCTCCATCAACCATTGCACGGAGCCTGTGCGGCCGGCGGCGGGCAAGGGCTGCGGCTGGGACGGCTGGCTGTGGGGCAGGGGCAAAGTCACCTCGAACGATCGCGTGCGCCGGGCCGCTTGTAACGCAATATCCTTTCCAGGCGATTCACCAGATCGGTGAATTTCCCTAACACTTTAGGAGCCGCACGGATTTAGAGCGCAATTGTCCAGTGCGGGCCAGCGGGATGGCGGCACCGGTCTGACAGGGGTCAGGAATCCCGCCAGCGAAAGCGCTCCAGATTGAAGCGGCCACGATCGTTGAATTCCACGCCCTCCTGTTCCAGCAGGCGCCGCTGCAGGACATCGCCACCGTTGCGCGATTGGCCTGTTGAAATCTCGCCCTTGGCATTGACGACGCGATGCCAGGGAATTTGGGCGCCGTTGTCCAGGTTTTGCAGAATATGCCCGACCAGCCGGGCGCGGCGCGGCAGCCCGGCCATGGCCGCGATCTGGCCATAGGTCGCGACCCAGCCTTTGGGAATGCGGGCGATGACGGCGCATATGGCCGCCACCGCCTGGTCGGTCTGGACAGGCGCCGCCTGGGGCGGCCTGCGTTTCGGCGGCGTCACAGGGCCGGCGCGCGCAGATGCCAGTCGGTCGCCTGCTGATAGGCGAAGCCGATGCGCAGCACCTCGGCCTCGGCAAAGGGCCGGCCGATGATCTGCAAGGATAGCGGCAGGCCCTGGGCTGAAAACCCGTCCGGCAGAGCGAGCGCGCAAAGGCCCAGCAGGTTGACGACGCGCGTCATCTCGCTCGGCGCGGTCGTCTCGTCCACGCCTTCCACCGCGCGGGCGGGATAGGGGGTGGTCGGCGTCAGCAGCGCATCCACGCCATCCATCGCGGCCAGGAATTCCGCCTGCATGTCCGGGCGCCGCCACAGCAATTGCAGGTAGTCCTTCGCCGCAACGCGCCCCGCCAGAATGCGCGCGCGGACAGGCTCGCCCATCGGGCTTGCCGCATCCTCGGCCAGATGCCCATGCGCAGCATAGGCTTCCGCCGCCATCACGACATGGGACAGGCGGGCATAGTCCGAGAAGGGACCGGGCAAGCGGATAGGCACGATGGTGGCACCCAGCCGTGCCAGTACCTCGGTTGCGGCCTCATAGGCGGCGGCGACCTCATTGTCCCAGATCACGCCGCAATCGCTTCCCGTGATGCGGCCCAGGCGCAGGCCCGCGACACCGCGCTTCAGCCCGGGCAGCGGGTCTTCGGGGATAATGCCGAAGGTCAGTGCGTCCGCTGGGTCCGCGCCCTGCATGGCGCGATACATGACGGCTGCATCTTCCACCGTGCGCGCCATCGGCCCCGGCGTGTCCAGCGTCGGGCTCAAGGGCTCGATACCGGTATTGCTGATGCGCCCGCGCGTGACCTTCAAGCCGGTAATGCCGTTGAAGGAGGCGGGAATGCGCACCGACCCGCCCGTATCCGTGCCGATGGCGAGCGGCGCCAGACGCGCGCCGACCGCCACGCCCGATCCGCTGGAAGACCCGCCCGGCGTGTAATGCGCCTCTGCCGACCACGGGTTGCGCGGGGTGCCGAGATGCAGATTGGTGCCCCAGCCGCCGAAGGCGAATTCCACCGTATGGACCTTGCCCAGCATGATGGCCCCGGCCTGCACCAGCTTGCGCACCACCTGTGCCGTCTGCCGCGCCGGGCGGCCGAGATGAATCTTGGACCCGGCAGCATAGGGTTTGCCGGCGACCTCGATCAGATCCTTGATGGCGAAGGGAATGCCGTGCAGCGGCCCCAGATCATGCCCCGCGCGCAGTAGCAGGGCAGCGCCTTCCGCCGCCAGGCGCGCGTCATCGGCGTAAAGATCGATGAAGGCATGAAGCCGGGGGTTGAGGCGATGGATGCGCGCCAGCAAGGCATCCACCGCATCGACCGGGGAAAAGGCACCGCTGCGATAGCCGACCGCCAGATCTTGCGCGGACAACAGGCTCAGATCAGTCAAAACGTCATCCTTCTTGTCTCTGACGCGGAGGCTGAAGGATGAAGCCGGATCACGCAAGCGTCGGCAGATCGGCCAGCACGCGGCGCAGCACCTTGCCCGAGCGCGTGCGCGGCAAGGCATCCAGAAACACGATCTGGCGCAGGGCGGCCAGGGCGCCGATCTCATCCCGCACCGCTGCGATCAGGGTGGCGCGCAGGCGGCTTTCGGCAATGGCGTCGTCCCGCCGCACGACATAGGCCACCGGCACTTCGCCGCGCTGCCCGTCGGGCTTGGCCGTGACCGCGCATTCGATGACGGCGGGGTGGCGGGACAGCACCTCCTCGATCCGCCCGGCGGAGATGCGGCGGCCGGCGACCTTCAGCACATCGTCCAGCCGCGCCATAACCTGCACCTCGCCATCCGCGCCGATCAGCCCATGGTCGAAGGTCCGGTAGAAGCCCGGAAAACGGTCCAGATAGGTCTGCGCCATGCGTGTCTCGGCCCGCCACAGGCCGGTGAGGCAGCCGGGCGGCAGCGGCAGGCGGATGGCCAACTCGCCCTCGCTGTCCGGCGGCAGCAGCGCGCCATCGGGGGCGAGAACGCACAGATCGGCGCCCGGCACGGCGCGGCCGATGCCGCGCGTGGCGACAATGCCCAGGCCGCGCAGGCTGCCGGCGATGGCCGAGCCGGTTTCCGTCTGCCACCAGTGGTCATGCACCGGCCGGTTCGTGACGTGGCTGGCCCAGTGCAGCACGCTGCTTTCCGCCCGCTCACCCGCCACATAAATGGCGGCGAGGTTTTTGAGGTCCGCCTGCGCGGGATGCGACCCATCCGGGTCGCTGGCGCGCATGGCGCGCAGCAGGCTGGGCGCGGTGAACAGCACGCGCACCTTATGCCGCGCGCACAGGCGCCAGATTGTGCCCGCGTCCGGCGTGGCGGTGGCGCTGCCCTCGTACAGAAGGCTGGTGCAGCCGGCCAGCAGCGGGGCGTAGACGCCGTAGGAATGGCCCACTACCCAGCCCAGATCGGCGGTCGAGAAAAATACATCGCACGGCCCCATGTCATAGACCTCGGCCATGGAGCGCATCAGCGCCACGGCATTGCCGCCCTGATCGCGCACCACGCCCTTGGGCTGGCCGGTGGTGCCGGATGTATGCAGGACATACAGCGGATGCGAGGCAGGCACGGGCAGGGCGCTGGCGGGCGTGGCAGCGGCCATGGCAGTTGCGAAATCATGCACGGGGATCGGCAGCGGTGCAGCAGGCGTACCCGCGCGGTGCAGCAGCAGGCAGGCATCGGGTTGGTGCGCGGCCCGCAGCAGCGCCTCGGTGACGGCGGGCAGCAGCGGCATCGGCCGCCTGGCGGTATAGCAGCAGGTGGCGGTGACGATCAGGCGCGGCTGTGCGTCATCAATGCGGCTGGCGAGTTCCGGCCCTGCGAAACCGGCGAAGGCCACCACATGCACGGCCCCCAGGCGCGCGCAGGCCAGCATGGCGATGACGGCTTCCGGCACCGGCGGCATGGTGATGAGAACGCAGTCGCCCGGCATCACGCCGAGGGCCTTGAAGGCACCCGCGCAGCGCCCGACGGCGTTTAGCAGCTCGGCATAGGTATAGCGCGCAGCGTCGCCCGAGGCCGGGCTTTCCCAGATCAGCGCGGTTCTGCCGCCATGACCCGCCGCCACATGCCGGTCCAGCGCGCTTTCCGTGATGTTGAGCACACCATCGGGAAACCAATCCGCCATGCCGTCCGGCCGGAGTGTAAAACCGGTTTCAGGTTGCCTGCGCCAAGCGATATCGCGGCTCGCGCTCAGCCAATAGCTGGCCGGGTCCGTGCGGCAGGCTTCGACGGCTGCCGTGTAGCGGGCGTCGTCAGGCATCGACGCGCACATGGGCGGCGATGCGCTCGGCCAGAAAGCCCGCATCCCGCGCGACGCCTGAAAAGCGGCCAGACCCCCAGGTGTGCATCCAGGGCAGGCCAAGGAAGTAAAGGCCCGGCTGGGCCGTGACGCCGCGCTTGTGGCCGGGCATGCCGCGCCCGTCGAAGACCGGCACATCGATCCAGCGGAAATTGGCGCGGAAGCCGATGCACCAGACGATGCTGGTAATGCCGGCGTCCTTCAGGTCCAGCGACAGGTCATCCGGTCCCGGCGTCCAGACCGGCGTGTAGCGGGCTTCCTCGGGTGCCGCGATCCCTGCCTTGTCGATGAAGCGGTCAATGCTGGTCTTGATGCTTTCGGACGTCGCGTCGGCGGAATCGAGCAGACCGGCCAGACCGGGGCGGATGACCAGTCTGCCGTCTTCCAGCCCCTCGGCGCGGCCGTAGAGCTGCATCCCTTCCAGCGCGCGCTGGCGCAGGTCGATATCGCGCCCGCCGTCGCGGCCCGTGACATAGTGATTGGTATTGTCGCGCACGCCTTCCTTCAGCGGATGCTGATCCACCGGCATGTCGTAATAGCCCATGCTGTCCAGCCAGCCGACGACGTCGCGCCCGCGATAGCGCCGCGCGACACGGGGTGCGTCACCCAGGCAGAGATGCACGTCGCGGCCGGCGATATGCAGGTCTTCCGCAATCTGGCAGCCGGACTGGCCACTGCCGATAACCAGCGTGGCCCCTGCCGGCAATTGCTCCGGCCGCAGATATTCCTGTGAATGGATCTGCGTGATGGCGGGGTCTATGGCATAGGACCAGTTGGGCCGCACCGGGTCATGATAGCCGCCCGTCGCGACCACAACCTGATCGGCGGTCAGGGTGCCGCGATCGGTCTGGATCAGAAAACCGTCGCCGTCGCGCGACAGGCGGCGGACGGAGACGCCCGTGTGCAACGGCACCGGGAAGGAGGCCACGAAACCCTCGATATAGCGGACGATTTCGTCGCGCAGCATGAACCCGTCCGGGTCCGTGCCGGCATAGGGATAGCCCGGCAACTGGCATTGCCAATTGGGCGTGACGAGACAAAACGTGTCCCAGCGCTCATTCCGCCAGCTATGGCCGGCGCTGTGCCGTTCCAGCACCACATGGTCGATACCGGCCTGATGCAGATGCCAGCTCATGGAAAGCCCGGCCTGACCGCCGCCGACAATGGCGACGGAGACATGGGGCGGCAGGGGAGTGTCTGAAGGCGGGCGGGAAAGCGCGTTCATGATTGTTGATCCATCACGTCAGGCGATGAAAGGAAAGGACGGTGATTTCCGCACCAGGCTCGCTCTGCCAGCGGCTGGCTTGCCGCGCGACAGTGGCTTGTGTCGCCATGGCGCGGCTGCACGGAAAACCGAATTTCGCCTCGACGCGGCGGCTGGCCTCCGTCATGGCGGCTTGCGTGCGGGTGACGAGATCGGCGACCGGATAGGCCTGCCCCACCGTCAGATGATCCTCGACGACGAGGGAGGGGGAATAGCAGCGGCTTTCACTGCCGTCCGGCCAGCGCAGGGCGAATTCCATCTCAGGCATCGGCGAGGCACTCCTCGGCAAAAGTCTCGTACAGGGCGCGATGATCTTCGGCGACCTTGTCCCAGCTGAACCGCGCGGCGGTCTGCGGCCCCAGATGTGACAGGCGCGCGCGTTCGGCGTCGTTCAGAGATCGCGCCATGGCGGCGGCGATGGATGACGGATCAGCCGGATCGGCCCAGAGCGCTTCATGCGCCGCCAGATGATCGGTAAAGGGCCGGATAGAAGAGACGATGGCCGGTATGCCGCAGCTCATCGCTTCCAGCGGGCAAAGGCCGAAGCCTTCCATGAAGGCGGGGGCGACCAGCGTATGGGCGCTGCGATACAGCGCCGGCATGGCGTCGTCGTCGACGACGCCCAGAACCTGCACGGCGGCCTGCGCCTCAGGCGTCGCATCACGCAGCACCGATGCGAAAGCGCCATGGGCGGCGCTGTGATTGAGCAGGGATGCGCCGCCGGCGATGACCAGTCTTGTATCGGGCCGCAGGGCGTGGACTTGCAGGAAGGCACGCAGCACGCCGATGGTATTCTTGCGTTCCTCGATCCCGCCCAGGCTGAGGAAGGTTTTCTGGCCTGTCTGGGCTTTTTCGCCTGGGCTGAACCGCTGGTGATCGACGCCATTGCCTGTCAAATGCACGTGCTGGCCGGATAGAGCGCAGAGCTTTTCCTGCCATAGCAGGCTCACGGTCAGCAGACGGTCGGCCGTGTGCCAGCCACGATCCTGCCAGGCGGCGAGACGCGCATCGGCAAAATCATCCAGGTGATGCACGGTGCGGATGAAGCCCGGAATGGCACCCTCAGCGCGCAGATTGGCCAGCGCATTGGCGCTGATCGGGTCCTGCGCGTGATGAATGTCAAAACGCTGGCCGCGCAGCGCGGTTTCGATCTCGCCGATGCGGCTTTCCACCATTTCAACCGTGCTCAGCGCCGGCGCCGCCGGGATCAGCAGGCTGGGGCAAGACGGCTCGCGGAAGAAATACTGGCCGGAGAGCGCGGGCGCGATGAGTGTTGCGTCTACACCCTGGCGACACAGGGCTTCAGCCAGTTGCATGGCATGAACCACGCCGCCGCGCGGATTGGTGGAATGGGTGAAGATGGCGATGCGGGGGCTCATGCCGGCGCGCAGCCGATCAAGGGCGCTTCCGCCAGATCCCAAAAGGTCTCGGTCGTGCCATCGGCATTGAGCAGATCAAGCGTCGTGCCTGTCGTGCATTGGCCGATTTCGGCACAAGCAATGCCGCGTTCCGCGAAGGCGGCGATAACGGCAGGCGCATTATCCGGCGTCGCGGTGATCAGAAAACCAAAACTCGGGAAGCTGCTCAGCCAGCGTTCCAGCGGCACGCCTTCCGGGCGCGGCACGGCAGACGGGTCGATTACCATGCCGATGCGCGAGCATTCGGCCAGCATCAGCGCCGTGCCGACAAGCCCGGCCATGCTGATATCCTTGGCGGCCTTGCTCAATCCGGCCTCGGCAATCTGCGCCAGAAGATCAAGATCGCCGCGCAGCCTTTCGGCGCTGGCGCCGCGCGTGGCAGCATCCCAATAGGGCATCGGGTCATGATAGGCGCCGCGCAGGTCAATCGCCGCCAGCAGAACTTCGTTTGGTTGCGCGTCAAAACTGGTCAGCAGATTGGTGGCACGGCCCAGAATGGCGACGGCCAGTTGGGCGGAGCTTGCGCGCGCATTGGTATGTCCACCCACGACCGGAATGCGATAGGCGTCGGCGGCTGCCTTCAGCCCGGCCAGAACGGGCTCTGATTCCGCGCTATCGGCGCTCCACAGCGCATCCACCACCGCAATCGGCCGGCCGCCCATGGCCGCGATATCGCTGGCATTCACCATGACGCCGCACCAGCCGGCGAACCAGGGCTCCGCCTTCAGAAAGTCCGGCACAAATCCTTCGATGGCGAGGAGCAGATAGCCGTCACCGTCCGGTATGGCGGCGCAATCGTCACCCAGGCGAATGCCCTCGGGCGCGGTGCCCAGATGGCGGGCGACGGTGGCGATATCGGTCTTATGCGCGAGGCCCCGCAGATTGCGCAAAGACTGGGCGAGGGATTGCGCCAGCATCACGCGGCCTGCTTCACGGGGCGCAGCAGGCTGGTAACGACGCGGCCATGCGCCGGGTAATGCGCCAGCTGCGCCCGCATGACGTGATGCGGATGGCCGTGCAGATCGACACTGTCCAGATCATCCCAGTGCAGGCGCCGAAAGAAGGGCACGTTCTGGCGCTGCACATGGGCCAGAAAGGTGCGGCAGCCGCGCGTATGGGCGGTGCAGACGGCAAGGCGGATCAATTCCGCGCCCAGGCGGCCCAGGCGGCGATGCTCGGCGGCAACCGCCAGGCGAGACCCCCACCACAAGCTTGGCTCGGGCTGGTGAATGCGCACCGTGCCGACAATCTCATCCGGCGCGCCGGCAATGCAGGTATAGGCGATGATATGGGTCGCGACGTCATCGATGGCGTCGCGGTCGTCACCTTCGAAAATCCGCTGCTCGGCGCAGAAAACCTGCCGGCGCAGCGCGTGATGAGCGGCCAATTCCCAGGGGGCTGTGGCCAGGGTGAAGCGGTATTCGCCGGGCATGAAGAGGGGGATGGGACCGTCGAACATGGCCATCAGCCCCCGTAGCTTGCGATGGAGGAGCAGGCGCTGCATTTGGCGCAGCCGGCCTTGACGGTCGCCGCCTGCAATCCGGCCTCAGACAGCATCTGGCCCAATGGCGCCAGCACGCTATGCATGAAGTCCGGCGTCGGCGGCGCATGGTTCTCCAGAGGCGTGCCGGTGATGGGAATGAAGGGCACGACGAAGGGATAGACGCCCATGCCGACAAGCTCTTCGCAAAGCGACAGGATTTCGGATGCCGTGTCACCCAGGCCGGCGAGGATATAGGTGCTGACCTGGCCGCGTCCGAAGACCGGCACGGCCTGCGCGAAAGCCTCCTTATACCGGTCCACCGAGACGGTGGCCTTGCCGGGCATGATGCGGGCGCGCACGGCCTGGGTCGCGGCTTCCAGATGCATGCCCAAAGTGTCGATACCGGCATCGCGCATGCGGCCGAACCATTCATGGTCGCGCGGCGGCTCGCATTGGCCCTGGATCGGCAGATCGACGGCGGCCTTGATGGCGACGGCACTGTCGCAGAGCAGGCTGGCGCCGCGGTCGATGACGTTCGGCGTGCCGGTCGTCATCACCATATGCTTGACGCCGTCGAGCATGACAGCGGCGCGGGCGACTTCCGCCAGTTGCGCTGGCGTCTTATGGGCGATGGTGCGCCCGGCTTCCAGCGACTGGCCGATGGCGCAGAACTGGCAGGCGGTGCGGCGGTCGTTATAGCGAATGCAGGTCTGCATCAATGTCGTCGCCAGAACATCCGCGCCATGCAGAACCGCGATCTTCCAATAGGGAATGCCGTCCAGCGTCTGCATGCCGTAGAAGCGCGGCGGGCGTGGAAAGGTGATGCGCCCGACCGGCGCGCCGTCGCGCAGCAAAATCCGCCGGCCCAGATCATCCGGCAGCCCGGCCTCGAAGGGCGAGGTTTGCGCTTGGCCGGTATAGATCGGCACCATCACCGTCTGTCCGCCGAGCGTGATCGCCTTATGGTCGGAAGGCCCGGCGCCACCCCGCCTGCCGGCAGCACCCGCTTCCGGGTCAGCCAGCCGCAGCCCGAGCGATTGCAGATCGGTAATCAGATGACGGCTCAAGGCGGGTGGCGGGCTCGGCAGAGGACGGCGTTCCGAAAGGCTGGTCTGCATCGCTGCTGCTCCATGAAACGGGCGTGGAAGGAAGGTCGCTGGCGCGGGCAAGGGGATTGGCGGGTGCGTCGCGCAGCATCAATTGAAGCAGTTCGGGTCTGGCATAATGCCCGACGCTGTCCATCATGCGCTTGCGCTTGGTGATCAGGCTCATATCCAGATCGGCGATGACCAGGCCTTCGCCTTCCTTAAGCGCCGGCGCCAGATGAACGCCTTCGGGGGAGATGATGGCGGTATTGCAGCCGTCGCGGAGCGCCCGCTGCAAGCCGGCATCCGGCGTGATGCTTTTGATCTGCTCATCCGTCAGCCAGCCCGTGGCATTGACGACGAAACAGCCGCTTTCCAGCGCGTGATGGCGGATCGTCACCTCGATCTGATCGGCAAAGATCGGCCCCACCATCGAGCCCGGAAATTGGCTGGCATGGATTTCCTCGTGATCGGCCATCAGCGCGTAGCGGGCGAGGGGGTTGTAATGTTCCCAGCAGGCCAAGGCACCCACGCGACCGACGGCCGTTTGCGCGGCTCGCAGCCCGGACCCGTCACCCTGGCCCCAGACCATGCGTTCATGAAAGGTCGGCGTGATTTTGCGGCGTTTCAGAACCAGGCTGCCATCGGCATCGAAAATCAGCTGCGCATTATAAAGGCTGCCATGGTCGCGCTCATTCACGCCAAGGACGACGACCATGCCATGTTGCCGCGCGGCAGCGGCCACCGCATCCGTCACCGGCCCCGGCACCGTCGGTGCATTGTCATAGAGCCGCATATGCTCGCGGCCCATCAGCACCGGTGGCTGCACGAAGGAGAAATAGGGATAATAGGGTACAAGGGTTTCAGGAAAGACGATGAACTGCACGCCCTGCCGCGCCGCATCCGCAATGGTGGCCAGCACCTTCTCGACGGTGCCATCGGCATTGTCCAGAACCGGCGCCAGTTGGGCGGCGGCGGCGCGAATACTGCGCGGCATGGCGTGTCTCCTCAATGCCCGGTCACAGCGTCCAGGTATCGAGGATGACGGCATTGTCCCGCTTGTGCAGCAGCACGATGTCGAGAACATCGAGCGGACTGATGGGGCGAATGCCTTCGATCAGCGCGCCTTCACCATGGCCGTACAAAGCTTGCAGCGCAAAGCGGCAGGCATAGACCTTGCCGCCCTCGGCAATGAATTTCTTGATCTGGTTGTTGAAATTCTGATGGCCGGGGAAGGCTTCGTCACCCAGGCGCGGGAAGCCGCGCATCACGCCCAAGGTCACGCCAGGGCCATAGAGCAGCACCGACGTGTCAAACCCCTTGCGCTGCAAGCGTGTCGCCTGCAACAGGTTGACAAGGCCGATTGACCCCTCAAAGGCCACGGTATGGAAGGTGACCAAAGCCTTTTGGCCAGGCTCGGCCTTTACATCCTCAAAGACCTTCTCTTCGAAATCAACGAGATGCTCACCAATTTCGTTCTTGGCTTTTTCGACAACCGGCATGGTTTTCTCCTCTGACGCCCGTTTCCACGAGCCAGAGAAGCACGCGGAAAAATTCCGCCGCAACGCGACAATGCAGGGCGATTGTCGGGCAAAAAAATCAGACAAGCGCAGACAATGTCACGCGCGATACAGACAAGTTTCGGCAGTCCTGCCAATGCCGGACATAATCCGCTCCGAAAATTGCCAAGCCATGGACAAAAATCAGGCAATTGCCGAAAAATATCGCCGATGGCCAGTGGCTATATTTGAGGCATTGATCTTCACGTATTCGTGAGCATTGCGGTCCGGCACAGGTCAGATGACGGTCGTATAGGCCTGCGGCATGGGGTGGCGCAGCGCCGCCGCGATTGCCATCAAAGCCTGCGCCAAAGCACCGCGATCCTCGGCTGCCCCCAGCGCGATGCGCACATGGCGGCCGGCATGGGCGGCGCTATCGACCGCGAAACTATCCTCGGCCACCAAAGCGAGGCCATGGCGGCGGGCATAGGCGGTGAAATCGGCGGAGTGCCAATGCGGTGGCATCGTCAGCCACAGATGCAGCCCCTCGGGGTGCCGGGCCTTGTCCAGTCCGGCCAGGATGGTATCGGCCATGGCCTGCCGCGCCGTCGCTTCCTGCCGGATGGCCTTGAACAGGCGCTGCGCATCGCCCTCTCTGATCCAGCCGGTGACGAGCGAGGCCATCAGCGCCGATCCCATTTGCGCCGTCGCCCGCAAGGCCGCCGTCAAACGGTCGACATGGCTCAGCGTCGGCACCACCAGATAGGCCAGCCGCAATCCCGGCGTCAGGGTTTTGGCGAAGGTCGCCAGATGAAAGACGAGTTCCGGCGCGAAATGGGCCAGAGAGGGCAGCGGCTCGGTCGGAAACAGCCCATAGGCATCGTCTTCCAAAATCGGCAACCCGTGCAGGCGCGCGATATCGGCAATGGCCTGGCGGCGCGGAATCGACATGGTCGACGTCGTCGGGTTCTGGATGGTCGGCGTGCAGAAGATGAGGCGCGGCTGGCTTTCATGACAGACGCGGTCCAGATCCTCCGGCAGCATCCCCTCATCATCCATGTCGACGCCGACAAGCGTGATGCCAAGCTGCGCGGCGGCGGCGCGCAGACCGGGATAGGCCATCTGCTCGGTGGCAATCACATCCCCCGCGCGGGCCAGGCTGGTGATGACGCTGATCATGCCGCTTTGCGCGCCCGGACAGAGCAGCAGGCGCTGCGAATCGATCCGCCCGAGCGTCGGGGTCAGCCAGGACTGCCCGGCCTCGCGGTCCTCGGCGCTGCCGGTATCCCAGTGATAAGTCATGAGCGCGCCGATATCCTGCCGGCGCAGCAGGCGGGCCAGACCGTCCTGCAACATACTGTGCAAAGCGGGTTCGGCCGGGAGGGGCGGCAGGTTCATCGTCATGTCGATGACGGGGTGGCCGCGTCCGACATGGCGCAGCATAGGCACGTCTGCCCGCACGAAGGTGCCGCGCCCAACGGTGGCTGAGACCAGGCCCTGGCGATGCGCTTCCGCGTAGCCGCGCGTCACGGTGGCCAGATCGACGCCCAGTTTCTGGGCTAGAATACGCTGCGTCGGCAGCCGGTCACCGGGCAGCAGCCGGCCATCACGGATGGCTGTGGCAATCGCCCCAGCGAGTTCGCGGTAGATCGGTCCGGTGCGGCCGACCAGGCTGGGTGCCCATTGCACCATGTCCTGGCCGGCCGGGAGGCCAGCGCGCTTCTTGAGCATGCACGACTAGCAAGCAAAAGCCGGACCATCCGTGAGGCGGTCGCCTGATCAGTTGGCTTGCCCGGAATAGCGCTCGGCATTCAAGGCAAGCTGAATGCGGTTGGTGGCGCCGGTCTTTTGCATGATATTGCGGACATGGGCCTTCACGGTGCTGATGCTCATGATCAGCCCTTCGGCGATTTCCTTGTTGGATTCGCCCTGCCGCACATGCTCCAGCACCATCCGTTCGCGCCGCGTCAGATCCGACACTTCGACCCGGGACGCGTAGCCGTGCCGCAGGGGCATCGTTTCGCGCTGCGACATCCAACTGTCATGCTGCACCGGCAAGCTGATGCTGCCCTGGCGGCCATGATGGACGAGGTAGAAGGTTGAAACCGTCTTTTGCAGACTGGAATGCCTTGCCTGAACAACGGCGGCCGAGCGAGTTTCGAATTCATTCAGCAGATGGCCGCTATCTTCGGTAAGCCAGTCCGAAATCACGATCAGGCAGCGCGGCGGCACATAACGCAGAATAGCGGTGACGTCCTCAAGCCCGACCGATGCGGCGCCGTGATGAACATAGACGACAAGATCCACGGATTGGATGGAACTGCCGGCGAATTCTCCGACGGATGCGTAAGGCGTGAAGGCCAACATCGGCTGCATGGAGAATGCCGCGCTGATGAAGCATTCTCGCGTGAATTGATGGCTGTCGATGAGAGCCACGCAAATCATCTGAGGGGTGGTTGCCAACCGGTCGGATGGCGACGCAGTTGCGCTCAACTGACGTTGGGGCGACACCACTGCTTGAAAAAATTCATTCACAGCCATGATCCTTCAAGCTGAACGAGATAAACGCATCTCGCCAATGCAAAAGTAAATTAATCCGATTACTACGCGTCAGCCTGTGACGGTCCGCCGTATCGAGGATTTTTACATAGACGATACTGTAACGGAATATAGCATATCCGCAATGGTTTCGTCTCTAATCCGGTTTACGCACTTGGGGTAGATTTGGATGCATTGGATAATTTTGGGCTTAAGCATTTCCGGTCCCAACTTGCCTTAGTGACCGATAAGGTCAAGCAACAGAGCGCATTATGGCAGAGTCCTCACGACAGAGTGACGCCAAAAGGTCAGGTTTTTTGCAAAATCAGCACCAAAGCATTAGATCTTGTAGGTTGAATTCTGTCGTTTCGACCAGAATTTTGAGAACGACTTCGCAATATCCCGAGGTCAATTTCGCCATCATCGCGATAAAAGCCCCCGAATTTATGGGGCGAAAGCGCCGAAATATTTCTGATAAATCAGAAAAATCAAAGAAAACCGACTGGTATTTGTCAAATGTGCAGAACTCGACGTTAAAAACGATTGTGCGATGGTGGTCATTCTTATTAAAAATCTGAATATTTACAACGTGACATGATAAAAACGTTCGAAAAATCAGGCGGCTTCTTGATTGGGCCTTGAGTAAAAATCCTAGTAAAAACGTTTTTGCATCTTGCGCCACAATCTTGTCGACAGCGGCCACTGCCACAGAACGAGTGCCACAGAACGGGTGCTATGGAACGAGCGCCACAGAATGAGTCAGCGAGTAGGTTATCCAAAATATTTCCTGAAGTTCAGAGCTTAGGCCGCGTATCATGCGTCGTGACGTGCTGCGTCTTAGAGCAGGATATGCCGCGCAATCCTGCGCAGCTAAGATGCGGCGATCATATGTTTCCAGGCCGTTATATCATCCTGAATATCCTTATTGGGAATCCGCCATTCAAACAGGCCCTGCCGGAGGTAATGGTCCTCGGCGGATTTCCATTCGCCGTCCTTCACGGCGCGGGCGACATCAGGATTATTCTTCAGATACCAGCTTTCAGACACCACAGCGCCGGCACCGGCGCCAGTACGGCCTTCGAAATATCCGCTCATGGCATAATGATCATGCGCCGAGGACCAAAGACCTTGGCGAATCGCGAGCGCGACATCGGGGTTGCGCCGCATATAATCCTCCTCATCCAGCTTCGTGCTGCGTGACAGTTCCGACAGCAGAAACCGAAAAAGGGCGGCCGGGATGGTCACGCGGTTATCCGGCGAAATCGGAAACAGCGAATCCAGAAGCTTGAACGGCAACATATGCATGTCTTTACCTTATGTGACGTAAACCCACTGTACTAAGTCTCTTATCCGCCCTTTGAGCCAAGGGCATGATCAGCCGGAAGTTGTGAGAGCATCATCCAGCGGAATTTGTTGCGAAAGAAAAAATATGAGTGGATTAAATTGCTCTCTACGAATTTTTTCGAGAAATTCGGCGCCCGGCTGCGGGTCAGGCGGCGGCGTGCGTCCCGGCATAACGGCCGCGCGGTATTGCGCCATGTTGAGAGCGGGAGAGGGATCGACGTCGCGCGTAATGCCGACGCGCAGAAAATGCGCGAAAGGGTCGCGATTGCGGCCGACGTCCTGGCCCCATTGCCGCATATAGAAGTCGACATCGAAATAGGAGAGCGGACTGAAGCGCTGCGAGCGGCGGTGGCGCAGATAATGCAGAAGCGGAGACTGGCCATCGGCCAGCCGATAGCTACGTCGGTACCATTCCGTCTCGAAATAAAGAATCGGGCGCAAGGCGTGCCTCTCCCCTTGCGTGATGTAATGCAGAAGGGGGTTTTTCGCCGCATCGGCTTGGCGGGCCAGATAATGCCGGCGATACCAGTCAGGGTCGAAATAGGGATTGGGCCGCCGGCCTTCCTGGCATCCGAAATCCAGAAAATGGGTCAGCGGGTCTTGGCCGCTGCCGCGCACATCGGGATAGCTGGTAAGATAGAAATCCACATCGAACAACCCGGAGCCGTCAATCAGCCCATAGGGATCGCCGTCCGAGCCTGTGTCATCGGCCGCCACCCGGGTGTGTTGATCTGCGACCATGACAACAACTGGGCAAGGGTCGCGGCCCTCGGCCGCGCCGTAGGCCAGAAAATGGGCGAGGGGACTAAGCCCGGCATCGCGGATATCCGCATTATGCGCGCGATAGGCATTCGGGTCGAAACCGCGACTGGGGCAACGCCCCTCCGCCTCGCCGTGGTCCAGATAATGCCGCAGGGGATTCCGGCCGATGTCACGCACATCGCTATTCTGGTCGAGATAGAAAGCCGGATCGAACCAGGGATTGGGCTTGCATCCCTGGCGCCAGCCGATGTCGCAAAAATGCAGAAGCGCATCGCGGCCGCCGGCGACGGAGTCCGGGTATTCCATCCTATACCAGCCTGCGTCGAAAAGACTGCAATCGGCCAGGGCGGCAATATCGGCCGCGATTGTCGCGGCATGGTCGTGAATCATGGCGCGCGAAACCTCAGACACAGGCCGCGTTGAAACGGTGGCTTTGTGTCTGAGGCATTCTGGCGTGCAGATCAGGCGGCGGCGGTCAGCGGGCCTGACGATGCCAGAGCAATCTCGGCCCGCCCGTTCAGCGCAGCGCGAATCGCCTCAAGCCGGGGACCGGCGAGCAGCAGCGGCGCGCAGGCATCTTCCCAGGTTTTGGGCTCGGCCGGCGGCAGCAGCGTTACCACGCTGCCCTGGCTCTGGTATTGCCGGCCGCCGGTATTGAGGAAGGATTCCGTCACCACGCCTTCCGCGATGATCAGGTCATGCGGTTCAAGCTCCAGATGGTAATAGGTGATCTCCCCGGCCCGGCTGACCTGACGGATGCTGCTGCCATTAATGAGAAGCTGCGCCGGCACCAGAACGCCATCGAAGAAGAAGGAATGATCAGGCGAGACATAAAGATCGCGCGTCGGCAGTCCTTCGGCGAAAGCACCGGCGGCGATCCGCACGGGCATGATTTTGCTGTGATCGGCGAATTGGGTCGATAGGCGGGAGGTGGTGATGGCGGCGATCGGCACGCTTTCGCCCGAAGCGGTGATGACCATATCGCCATCGCGCAGGTCTTCGATCAGAACCTCGCCCTGCGGTGTCAGGATATGCGTGCCGGGCAGGAAGCAGTAGAAAATCGAAGTTCCGGCCGATACAAAGATATCGCCATTGCCATCATAGCTGAAAGTAAGGGGACCGGATTGACCTTGTGTATATGTCCCAGTGGCGAAACTCGTGCCATTGACAGTGACAGTGCCGATGGTGGTGCTGCCATTCAACAAGGTGATCGTCTGATTGCCAGTTCCCGAAATCGTATAGGATGTCACGGCTGAGGGCAGATGCGCGAATTCAAGATTGGCATTCGCCTGCGTGCTGAAATTATTGATGGTAACGCCCGATACGGTGGCGGCGGACCCATTGCCATCGATTAAAAACGTACCGCCATTCACGCTATAATTGACCGTAATGCCAGACAGGACATTGAGCAAAGCCGTGCCATTGGTGAATGTGCCGCCATTGTCCAATGTAATCACCGCGCCGCTCAAAGCGGTGATGCCCCCGGCGAGGGTTGCTGAGCCGCCGTCGACAAAAACATTGAGTCCAGATAGAGCGCTCAGTGAGGAGTTGATCGTCGTGGTGCCGCCGACATAGAGGTTGATAGTCCCACCAAGAGAGGTGACGTTGACCGTATCCGTGACGCCATTCATCACGGCATAGTTGGACGTGGTAAATATAACACTCGTCAGAGTTTGTGTTGTTCCGTCAGTAAATACGTTACTTGACGGCAAAGAGGTTACCGATGCGAGAGAACCGCTGCTCCCGGTATAACCTGTGACAGCGCCGTTATAGGTGCGGGTAAGAGTCGTGCCGGTATATGTATAGGTAACGCCGTTGCTATTCGCCATATCCTAATCCTCCTCGTGTGAATCTGCGAGACCCAGTCTCAGAAAATCTTGTGGTCGACACCGGCGAAGAGGATCTGCGTGCCGTCCGTCAGCGTCATCACATCGCCGGCCGATGTCACCGTTTCCGTCGGAAGATTATTGGCTGAATAGCCATAGCCGCCGAAGGCGAGATTGTCGGAACTGTTGAACCCGATGATGACTTCCGTACCGCCGGCATGGCCGTTGACGAAACCGAAGACGTCTTTGCCGCTGCCGGCAGTGACGGTGGAAGCACCGGAGCCGCCGATCACGCTATCGGCGCCCGATCCCAGCTTTGCGACCAGCGTGCCGGAATTGCCGTTGGGATTGGTGGCGATCGTGATGGGCGCGGTGGCGGTGCTGGCATCGATGCCGGTGATGCCGGAAGGGCCGGCGACGGCCAGGCTGTTCGCGCCGGTCACGGTAAAGATGCTGTTGCCGGAACCGCCGATCAGCGTTGTATTGGCACCGGTCGAGATGCCGGTAATGGCACCAGGACCGCCCGTGATCGAGCTATTGTCGCCGCCGAGCGAGAATTGGGTGATGCCGTCCCAGCCGCCATAGACCGTGGTGGCGGCGGTCGCCGCCGTGATGGTATCGCTGGGCGCGGCAATGATGGTCGTCGGGCTGGTGATCGTGAAGGCGTTGCTGCCGAGGGGATTGGAGTCATTGACGATGCTGGGGCCGGAAATGGTCTGCGTCGTGCCGGTGCCGTAAACGACCAAAGCGCCGGGCATTGTGCTGACGCCGCTATCCGTGGTCGTGGAATAGGTCGTCCCCGGTCCGAAATTGGCCTGGAAGATTGAGTTGGTTCCTCCGGCGGCGGAATAATTTGCCGGCTGCGTGCCGCCGGATTGGGTTACGGAGTCTGACATCTATCCCGTCTCCTTCAAAAGGTCAGAGGCTGAGCGTCAGTGCTGAGCGCTTTTGCGAAAACTATCGTCAAATTATGAATGAATTCATAACAACGCTGTCGGTATTGCCTGTCTTTACGACAAGGACCGCGATCCTCTGCGCATAAGCCTCACGGCGCTGCCCCCGAGAATCATGAAGGTCTGATCGGTCGGTTATAGAAGAGAGGTGATGTGACGACAGGAATGGGTAAAGCGCGGCGGGAATAACGCGGTGTGTTAACTAAAAATTAGCGATACGAATGCGCGCGTTTGTGCGGCGCGTCGCATTTAAAAAATTTGCGCCGGCAAGGCAGGTGCATGTGACGAGGCGGATCTTTACCAAATCGTCGTTTTTTCACGCTATGGCAGGGGACAGGCAAACCCGTATCGAGAGGTTATTGTCCTGTGGCTCAGTGCTGTGTTTGCGTCCCTTGGCGGCATCCCGTGACATCGGGGTCGTGACATGAGCATCGTCCCGAAGGGCGATGGCGCCGCGCCCCCCGGTGTCGAAACACTGCTGACGGTCTGGGCTGTCCGCGACGGCGGCATGGCCTTTCTGGCATCGCAGGCCGATGCCTTGGCCAGGCTGGAGGCCAATGGCCGTGCGGTCGATGCGGTGCGCATGGCGGCCGTGGCGCTGCGCGACGGTCAGGCTGAACACGCGCTGTCGCATCTGCTTTATGCCCAGCGCCAGGCGCCCTCCAGCAGCCTGATCACGCTCCTGATCGGTGATCTGCGGTTGCATCTGGGACACGCCGATGCGGCGGAACCTTTCGATCTTCTGGCCCGGCGTAGCGACTGGAACGCGGCCTGGTATCGCCTGGCGCAGACCCGCCTGCGGTTCGGCCGGCCCGACCTGGCGGCGGTGGAGATCCATGAAACCCTCAGCCGCAACGCGCCATTGCTGGACCGGCCTGCGGTCGCGCTGTTGGACGAGATTCTGCGGGCGACGGGCGCGCGGGGCTGGTGCGGCTTGACCAATGGCGGTGACCTGATCGTCGGCGGCCCCGTGACCCGGTGCGGCGCGCCCACGCTCCGGGTCATGCTGGACGGCAAGCCCTTGCGGCTGACGGCGCGCCTGCGCGACCAGGGTTTTATCCGCTTTCCGCTCGGCAAGGCCGGCTTCGCCGCGCAGTCGATCGAAGTCACGGCCTCCGGCGTGCCGCTTCTGGGCAGCCGCCTCAAGCCACAGTCGATCATCCGCTGCGAGGGCTTCGTGGAGCGGGTTGAGACCGGTATCGCCGGTTGGTGCTGGCTGCCGGGCGAGCCGACCGTCCAGCCGCTGGTTCGGCTTCCCGGCCCGGCGGGGGAGATTACCCTGGCCGCGAAAGACCTGATCCTGACGCCTGCCAATACGGAACGGCTGATCTGGCAGCGGCGCTTCACGCTGCCCTTCGCGGCATTGCCGCCGGGACGCATCGCTCTGGCCGGCCCGCATGGCCGCCCTTTGTATGGCAGCCCGCTATGGCCGTCCGGCGGCATCGACAGCGGCATGGCGGCAGCCCAGCGCCTGCGTCGCCGCTTTCCGGCCTCCGGCGAAGCCCTGACGGAGGGCGAGGCAGGGGCGGAGGGCGAGATCGCGGCCGAGATCAGCATTCCGGCGGTCCATCGCGGCCGCAGACCCGAAACACCGTCTCAAAACCGGCCGGCGCCGGGGATGCCGGCTTCCCGGCAGGTGCTGATCGCCATTCCCGTCTACCGCGGATTGCGTACGACTATTGATTGCATCCGTTCGGTGCTGGCGCATCGCGGTCCGGATGAGGTGATTCTCGTCATTTCTGATGCCTCCCCTGAACCGGCCTTGGTCGAGGCGCTTCGCGCGCTGGCCGGAAAGGAAGATATTCTGCTGCGAGTGGAGCCGGTCAATCGCGGTTTTCCCGGCACGGTCAACCTCGCCATGCGCCAGGCGGCGGCGGCCGGGCAGGATATCATCCTGCTGAACAGCGATACTTTGGTGACGGCGGGCTGGGTTGCCGGCCTGCGGGACGCGACCTATGGCGCGCCGGACATCGGCACGGCGACGCCCTTTTCGAACGCCGCCACCATCCTCAGCTACCCGGATTCGCAGCGCGCCAATGCGATTCCGACCGAGGAGGAGATCGACGAACTGGCTGGCCTCTTCGCCGCCCAGAATGGCGGTGCCACCGTCGAAATCCCCACCGGCCACGGCTTCTGCCTTTATATCCGCCATGACTGTCTGATCGAGACGGGGGTGCTGCGGGATGACGTCTTCGCCCAGGGTTATGGCGAGGAAAACGATTTTTGCATGCGCGCGCGCCATCTGGGCTGGCGGCATGTCGCCGCCACCGGCTGCTATATCGGCCATCTGGAAGGTCAGTCCTTTGCCGCCGCCAAGGACAGCCTGGTGCGGCGCAACCTCGTCATGCTCAATACTTTGCATCCGGGTTATGACGGCCTGATCGCGGATTGGCTGAAGGCTGATCCTTTGAGCGAGCAGCGCCGCGCGGTGGATAGCGCCCGGCTGCACCGGTTGCAGGGGGACCGCGCCGCCATCCTGTTCGTGACGCATAATCGCGAAGGCGGTGTGCAGCGGCATGTGCTGATGCGGGCGCGGCAGGCGGAGGAGGAAGGGTTTCTGGCGCTCATTCTCAAACCCGGCCGCGACCGGGCCGGCGCGGCCTTGTGCCGTATTGAGACGCCCTCCCTGGCCTTGCCCAATCTGACCTTTGCGGCCTTCGCCGCACCGTCGCTGCTGGCGGATTTTCTGGCAAGCTGCCGGCTGGACTCGATCGAACTGCATCATTTCATCGGGCATGAGCCGGCAACCATTGCGATGGTCATGGCGCTGGGGCCGCCCTTCGACCTGCATCTGCATGACTATGCCTGGTTCTGCCCGCGCATCACCCTGACCGCCCAGGGCAACCATTATTGCGGTGAGCCGGACCTGGCGACCTGCGACACATGCGTGCGCGACCGCGGCAGTGCCTTGGACCGCGACATCACCCCCGCTGCCTTGATCGACTGGTCGCGCGCGATTTTCACCAGGGCCCGTGTCGTCATTGCGCCGACGGCCGATACGGCGGCGCGTTTTCAGCGCCGCTTTCCGGTCAAGCCGCAGGTCTTGCCTTGGGAGCGGGATTTGGCTCACCTGCACGATAGGCCCGTTGCACGATGCGCGCCCGGCAAGATCCGCAAAGTCTGCGTGGCGGGCGCCATCGGCTATGAAAAAGGCTATCAGATCCTGCTGGATTGCGCCCGCCTGGCGCAGGCCGAGGATCTGCCGATCCTGTTCCAGATCGTCGGCTTCACCTGCGACGATGCGCGGCTGTTGGAGACGGGGCGCGTGACCATTACCGGGCGCTATGAGGAAAACGAGGCTGTGGCGCTGATGCAGGCCCAGCAATCAGACCTTGCCTTTCTGCCGGCGCTCTGGCCGGAGACCTGGTCCTATGTCCTGAGCCAGCTATGGCAGGCGGGTCTGCCGGTGGTGGCCTTTGATATCGGCGCCCCGGCCGAACGCATCAGGCAGCATGGCGGCGGGGTTCTGCTGCCGCTCAGTCTGCCGCCGAAGCGGATCATTCATGCGCTGCGCAATGTCGTATCATCAACCCAGGCGGCAGCCTGATCCGCCTCAGTCGTCCTGCGCCACGGCGGTGCTGCGCAATTGCCGCTCGGCGCCCAGCGCCAATTGGGTGCGGTTGCTGGCGCGCTTCTTCTGCATGATGTTGCGGATATGGGCCTTGACAGTGCTGACGCTCATTTGCAGGTCTTCGGCGATATTCTTGTTCGCATAGCCCTGGCGCACCAGTTCCAGCACCGAGCGTTCACGCTTCGTCAGCGGGCCGCTGTCATTGCCGCCGCCCATCGGCGCGATGCCGGTCTGCGACAAGGGCGCAGCCGTGGGCGTTTCCCCCGGCAAGGGTACCGGCGGCAGCGACACGGCCGGCGGTATCACCTCCCGCCCATGATGGATCAGGAACAGCGAGGCGACGACCATCTGCAAGCTGGTACGCTTGGTATGCAGCAGCGTTGTGCTGGCCTGCGGGAATTTATCGACAACCTTCCGCAAATCGTCGGAGATATCGTCCGCCAGAATGACAAGTGGACTGGTCGCGCCAGCCTCAACGCTGGCCTTGGCCAGAAGCAGCAATGCGGCGGTATCGCTGCCGCGATGATGATAGACCACCAGATCGGCCGTGGGCGGCGGATCGGCCAGAAATTCGGATGATGAGCCGAACGGCACGATGACGAGCAGCGACTGCATGGCGCCCGCTGCATTTGCGAAGCATTCGCGTGTCAGTTGATTGTCATCGATCCAGGCAACGCAAAGAAGGTTGACCGGCACGCCAAGCTTTGTCGGCGCGCTCGTTAACGCCGTGAAGCTACCCGGATGAATGGCGGATGCCAGGTAGAGATCAGTCACTCGTCTCAATCCTCATATAACGTAGTCAACGGCCAAATTTTATGTCTGGGGCGAGTCAGGCATAGATGCCGTCATTCCCACCGTACATGACATTCACACTCAAAAAACGCAAGAAAACAGGCGGTTTTGTTCAGTGATGCCAAAGCGAACGCGTTAGCACCGATAGAGTGCTAACGCGCGACTTCGGTTTTGGATGCAGTTTCACAAAATTGTGTGATTGGATTGTGCGGTCAGGCAAATGATGCAAATCCGAAATATGATGGGAGTGACGCTGGGAAGGCATCATCCCCATCATTGTGCCTCGGGCAAAGCCCTAAACGAGGCTGTCTTGGCTCAGCGTATGCCGCGCTTGATGAGCGGGATCAGGGCGTCGATCGTGGCTGGGGTCTGCACGCCGGCGCCGGTATTGATGTTGAGGCCGGCGAAATCGTATTTGGCTGACAGCACGCATTGCATGACCGGCAGGAAGCCCTGCAAATACAGCTGCTGGTCCAGTGTCGCGGTGATGTATTTCTGTTGCAGCCCGGCGATGGTGGACGGCGCCAGATCAATGCCCCCGACAATGATCTGGCCGGGCTTCTTGCCGACTTGCCGCAGGGCCTGGGGAATGAACCCGGTGACGCCGCCATGCTGGGTGCCGATGGCGCGCAGGTTGGGATGCGATTCCAGGAAGGCCACCAGAATGGGAACGGCGAGGGAGGAATCGGAATCGACCTGCGGCGAGATATTGAGCTTGGTGACCTTAACCCCGGCTTTTTCCAGCGTGTCGGTCAGGCCGCGGTCACTCTGGCTGCGGGTCGTCTCGTTAAAGACGCCGTATTCCAAAGCCTCGTCGCCCGATTTCAATCCCGCCGCCAGCATGGCCTGGGCGGTGATCGCGCCACCGATGTAAAGATCGACGCCGGCATAGCCGGTACCCTTTTCGTCGTACGTCTTTTCGGCAAGGGGGAGCGGTGTATTGCCGACGGTGACGATGCTGCCCTGCGCTTCGGCTTTGGCGATGAGCGGATCGAAGGCGGGGTCACCCGGATGGCCAGTGACCGCGATGCAGGTGGGGCGCGCGGCCAGGGCCTGGCGGAATTGCGTCAGCATGGTCTCAGGGTTCCAGGCGGAGAATTGCTCCACCACCTTGATGCCGAAGGCGTGGCCGGCATCCGCCGCGCCGGTCTGCCGCGCCAGCGTGGCGCCGTCACCGGGATTGCCGCCCATCTGCATATAGATCGTCATGCCCTGGCCGAGCGGGCCGCTGGTGGTGGGCTGGGTGGCCCAGCCTGGGCTGCTCAGCAGGGCGGTGCCGCCCAAGGCGAGGCAGGCGATGAGGGATGCCTTGGTTTTGGTCATTCTTCTTGTTCCTCTGATTGCTTTTCTTGTCGGGCTTTGGGGGAATTCAGCTCATGGGCGCCCGCCCAGACCCGCCAGGGCGCGTAGCTGCTTCAACTTGCCCGGGCTTTCCATGAGAAGATGCAGGGTCACCGCCGCGACGAAGACCACGCCTTCGATCGCCTGGACCCAGAAGCCGGCGATGCCGGTGGCGACGATGCCCGCTTCCAACATGCCGATGATGAAAGTGCCGAAAAACGTGCCGACGATGGTCGCGGTGCCGCCGAAGACCGAGGTGCCGCCGATGAAGACGCCGGCCAGCGCGGGCAGCAGGTAGCCCTGTCCCTGGGTCGAGAAATAGTTGAGGTTCTCCAGCGTCAGCAACACGGCGGCAAAGCCGCCCAGCACGCCCATCAGCACGAACAGCTTCACCGTCTCGCGCATGACATTGATGCCGGCGACGCGCGCCACGTGCCGGCTGTCGCCGATGAACAGGATATGCTCGCCGAAACGGTGCCGGTTGAGGATGAACCACATGAAGACGGCCAGCCCCAAGGCCCAGAGCGACTGCATGGGCAGGAAGCCGAACAGATTGCCGGCGAAGACGGTATAGACGACGCTGCCGTCCAACTCCTGCAAGGCGTTGGACTGCCCGCCCGAGAGGATGGAGGCGGTGCCCGCCCAGAAGAACTGCGTGCCGATGGTGACGATGATGGAGGGCACGCCGATACAGGCCACCAGCAGCCCGTTGACGAGGCCGATGAGCGCGCCGCCGGCCAGCGCGGCAATGACGCCGAGCCAGGGATTGCCGAGGCTGCTTTCGCACACCGAAAACAGGAAGCCCGAGAAGGCGAGGGTGGAGGGGAAGGAGAGGTCAATCTCGCCGGCCGCCACCACCAGGGTCAGGCCGATGGCCAGCACCAGCATCGGCGGCACGGTTGTCAGAAAGGACAGGTAGATCGGCCAATGCAGGAAGACCTGCGGGGCGGTGACGATGAACAGGCCCACCAGCACAAGGAAGACCAGGATGATCGGCAGACCTTCGATCTGCGCCAGAGGCAGGCGGCGTGTCGGCCGGCGGGCAGGCGAGGCAGGAAGATGCGTGCTCATCAGCCTACTCCCACGGCATGGCCGCTTTGTTGCAGGTCGATCAGGAATTTCGTCAATTCCTCCAGCGTCATCTCGCCCGATTTGATATCGGCGACGATGCGCCCGCGATCCAGCACGATCAACCTATCGGCCAAGGCATGCACATGCGCCAAGTTGTGTTCGATATAGATGCAGGCGCGGCCAGAGGCTTTGATGGAGCGCACGAAATCCAGAACTTTCCGTACCTCGCTGATGGCCAGCGCCACGGTGGGCTCGTCGAGAATGATAAGGTCGCTGTCGAAATGCATGGCACGGCCGATGGCAATGCCCTGCCGCTCGCCGCCGGAGAGTTTGGAAATGGTGGAATCGGCGTCGATGCCGACGCCGCGAAAGCCGAGCTGGTTCTTGAGCAGGTCGTTGGCGATGCGGCGTTCCTCGGCCACCTTGATGAAGCCGAAGCGGTTGGTGATCTGTCGCCCCACGAAGATATTGCGCCACAGCGGCTGTTTTTCGCCGAGGGACTTTTCCTGATAGACCGTCTCGAAGCGCAGCCGATGCGCTTCCCGCACCGAATAATGCGTCCAGTCCACAGGTTTGTCGCGGATATAAAGCTTGCCGGATGTCGGCCGCACCACGCCGGTCAGAACCTTGATCAGCGTCGATTTGCCGGCGCCGTTGTCCCCGATCAGCCCGACGATTTCATTGCGGCCAATGGCGAGGTCAATCCCCTGCAAGGCGCGGATCTTGCCGTAGGACAGGCTGATGCCTTCGGCACGGACGATATGCTGATAGGCGCCACCTGTTTCCGGCTGCTTATCCATCATCAATAGCCCTCGTTTTTTCTTGGTCTTTTATTATGGTCTTTTGGCGTGTCTTTCCTGCGGGCGGTTTCGGTTGTGTGTGGAGTTTCGCACCCGCAGCATTGATCAGATCAATGCTGCGGGAGGTTAGGTAGGCTGTGCGGCCGCTGTCAAATGATGATTGCGGCGTGGCGGCCTCAGATATCCTGCCCGGCCGGTAGGATAACCATGTCGCGGATCGTGACATGGCGTGGCCGCGTCAGGCTGTAGAGCAATGCGTCCGCAATATCTTCCGACATCAAACCGGTTTTATCCGCAACCCGGCGGGTGATTTCAGCCGGATCGTCGATGCCCCACAGCTCGTTCAGCACCACGCCCGGAGAGATGGACCCGACGCGAATGCCATGGGGCAGGGCCTGGCGCCGCAAGCCATGCACGAAGGAGCGGATGGCGTGCTTGCTGGCGCTGTAGATCGGCTCCCAATGCAAAGCCTGATGACCGGAAATGGAACTGGTGACGATGATATCGCCCGTTCCCCGCGCGATCATGCCCGGCAGTACGCGCTGGGCGGCGCGGAAGACGCTGGTGACATTGACGGTCATCATACGCTCCCAGTCATCCGGGTTGCCCTCCGCCACCGGTCCGGGAAGATAGATGCCGGCATTGGCAAACAGCACGTCGATCTGCCCGAAATGCGCCAGCGTGCGGGCGATCATGGCGTCGGTATCTTCGGGCCGGGACAGATCGGCCGGCACCGCGATGGCCTGTTCGCCCAGCCGCTCGGCCAGCGCCGTCAGGCGCGGGCTGTTCCGCGCCACCAAAGCCAGCCGCGCTCCCTTGGCGGCCAGAAGCTGGGCCGCCGCCCGGCCAATACCGGAACTGGCACCCGTCACCACAATAACCTTGCCGCTTAGATCTTCGCTCATCTGTTTCCTCTCAGAATTTTTGTTCTGTTCTCAGCTTTAACATTGTTTTCAAACTGTGGGCTTGCCGCCCTGCGCAGGGGCGCTATACCGTCTCATTGGGTGGTCGGACCAATCCGGCCCCGAACGATACCGCGACCATAAGCGCGGACGGATAAAAACGGCTAAGCCGGATAGGGATGGAGGCAGGATTGGGCAGTCAAGATGGCGATATGGGCCTGGGGCGGGGTCGCGCATGAGCGCGTCTGGCAAGGCCGCGCCTGCGCCCGCCCAGAAATCGTTTCTTGGCCGCATGCTGCGGTCGCGAGAAACTGGTATCATCTCTGCTTTGGCCATCATGGTCATCGGCCTGTCCTTTTTCGCGCCGGACTTCGCCTCGCCCAATAACATGCTCAACGATGCCCGCAACTTCTCCTTCGTCGGCATCGTCGTGCTGGGACAGGCCATGGTGATGATCACCGGCGGCATCGATCTGTCGGTCGGCTCGGTCTGGGGCCTGGCGGCCGTTTCCTCGGCGGCCTTCATGAATATCGGCTTCGGTGCCATTCCGTCCTGCATCCTGGCCTTGCTGATTTCGGCTGCCATCGGGCTGTTCAACGGGCTTTGCGTCACCAAGCTGCGGATGCCGCCCTTCGTGCCGACGCTGGCGACCATGTCCATTGCCCGCGCGCTGGCGCTGGTCATCACGCGCGGCCATTCGATTGACGGTTTTCTGCCGGATGACAGCATCTTTTTCAATCTCGGCGGCGGTGCCACCTTCGGCCTGCCCAATCCCTTCATCGTCTTCGTTGTGCTGTCCGTCATCGCGGGCCTGGCCCTCAGCCGCACTGTCTATGGCCGCCAGCTTTACGCCATCGGCGGCAATGAGCGCGCGGCACGCCTGACCGGGCTTGAAGTCGATCGTCTCAAGATCAGCGTCTATGTCATTTCCGCGGTGACGGCCGGCATCGCCGGCATCATCGAGGTGAGCTATCTCTCCTCCGCCATTTCCAATCAGGGACTGGGCAAGGAGCTGAGCGTCATTGCGGCGGCCGTTATCGGCGGCACGGCGCTGACCGGCGGCGAGGGTACCATTCTGGGCGTCTTCGTCGGTGCGGTCATTCTGGAAGTCCTGCGCAACGGTCTCGTGCTGCTCGGCACGGATGCGTATTGGCAGGGCGTTTTCGTCGGCTCGGTCATCGTGCTGGCGGTGTTCATCGATCAGCTCCGCAAGGGCTTCTGGCGAACACGATAGACGTGCGTAAAAGCCCCTCAGAACAAAAAGACAGGGAACGACACCATGACGATGAAGAAAATCCTGCTTACGACGGCGGCGGTGATGACCATGGGCCTTGGTCTGGCAAGCCTGGGCGGCACGCGCGCCCAGGCGGCCGAGAAGACCTTCGCCATGGTGCCTAAGGCGCTCGGCATTCCCTTCTATGCCGATGCGGAAACGGGCTGTGAGGCGGAAGCCGCCAAGATCGGCGCGAAATGCGATTTCACCGGCCCGTCGCAGCTTGATGACGCGGCGCAGATCAGCATCATGCGCGATCTCATCACCAAGCATGTCGCTGGCATTTCGGTGGCCCCGAACAACCCGGACAGCATCAAGGGCGTGATCGCGGATGCCATCAAGGCCGGCATTCCCGTCATCACCTTCGATTCCGATTCGCCGGATTCCCAGCGCATCGGCTTCATCGGCACCAATAACGAAGGCGGCGGCGAGACGGCAGGCAAGGCCTTCGCGGCGGCGCTGCCCAATGGCGGCACCTATGCCGTGCTGACGGGCGGCCTGTCCGCCGCCAACCTGAATGACCGCATCGCCGGCTTCAAGAAGCAGCTTGGGCCGAACTTCAAGGAAGTCGCGGGCTCGCCCTATTCCTGCAATGACGATTCCAATGCCGGCGTGCAGATCATTCAGGACGTGCTGGCGAAATATCCGCATCTGGACGGCATCTATTTCTCCGGCGGCTGGCCGATGTTCGCCCCCGCCGCCTATGCCCGTGCGGTGAAAAGCCGCAAGGCTGACATCCAGTCCGGCAAGTTCGTCGTCGTCAGCTTCGATACGCTGCTGCCGCAGCTGAAGCTGCTCAAGGAAGGGGATGCCACCGTGCTCGTCGGCCAGCGCCCCTATGCCATGGGCACCGGTTCCATCGACATGCTGGAGACGCTGTCCAAGGGCGGCACCGTGCCGAAGATCACCGATACCGGCACCGATGTCGTGACCAAGGATAATGTCGACAGCTTCATCGCCAAGGCGTCGAAGTAACAAAACACGTCACCCGCGGGCCTGTCCCGCGGGTCTACCCGGTTCGGCGCCGCTACGGGTGGATGCCCGGCATGAAGCCGGGCATGACGGTTGAGGATGCGGGCCGCTCAAGGATCAAGCGATGTCCGTGCTGCTGGCGGTGGAAGATATTTCCAAGGGCTTTCCGGGCGTGCAGGCGCTGCGCGACGTTACCTTTCAGGTGGAAGTGGGCACTATCCACGCCATCATGGGGGAAAACGGCGCCGGCAAATCGACGCTTATGCAGGTCATCGCCGGGGCTTTGCGGCCCGATACCGGCCGGCTGATTTTTGACGGCAATCAGTTGCAGCTTTCGGGTACGCGCGATGCCGCGTCCAAAGGCATATCCATCGTCTTTCAGGAATTGATGCTGGCGCCGAATATGACGGTGTCCGAGAATATCTTTCTGGGGGCTGAGCCGCGTATTGCCGGCGTCATGGTGGATCGCACGGCCCAGCGGGCGCGGGCGCAGGCCGCACTGGCAAGGATGGGCATCGACATCGACCCCGACATTCGTCTGGGCGAGTTGACCATCGCGCAGCAGCAGCTCATCGAAATCTGCAAATCCCTGGTGCATGAGCCGCGTCTGCTCATTCTGGATGAGCCGACATCCAGCCTGTCGGAAGCCGATAGCCTGGTCCTGTTCCGGGTGGTGCATGACCTCAAGGCCAGCGGCGTCACCATTCTGTATATCTCGCACCGTATGCGCGAGGTTTTCGATAATTGCGACTATGTCACCGTGCTGCGCGACGGGCGGCATGTGAAGACGACGCGCCTGTCCGAAACAGACCCGGAAGAGGTTGTTCGGCTCATGGTCGGGCGCGACCTGGCGGGCGTGCAGCGCATCCGCCCCTCGCATGACGGCAAGCCGGTGATGCTCTCCGTCCGTGGCCTGTCGGACGGCAAGCGCTATAATGACATATCATTCGACTTGCGGGCGGGCGAGATTGTCGGCGTTGCCGGGCTCATCGGCGCCGGTCGGTCTGAAATGGCGCTGGGCATTTTCGGCGCGCCCGCCGCCCCGCGCGGTGAGATCGTGCTGGAAGGCAAGCCCGTGCGCATCCGCAAGCCGGGTGACGCCATGCGGCTCGGCATCGGGCTGGTGCCGGAAGACCGCAAGCAGCAGGGGCTGGTTCTGGGCATGAGCGTCGGGTCCAATCTGTCACTGGCGGCCATGGGCCTGGGCCGGCTGTCGAATGCCAATTTCGTCAAGCCCATCGCGGAAGGCCGCATGATCGACGGCTATGTCGATCGCTTTCGCATCAAGACGCCCTCGGTCGATCAGCTTGTGGGCCTGCTGTCGGGTGGCAATCAGCAGAAGGTCGTGCTGGCCAAATGGCTGGCCGCCAAGCCCCGCGTGCTGATTGTGGATGAGCCGACGCGCGGCGTGGATGTGACAACCAAGGCCGAGATCTATGCGCTGATGCGCGAACTGGCGCGGGACGGTCTGGCCATTCTCGTCATTTCCAGCGACCTGCCGGAAGTGCTGACCATTTCAGATCGCATCCTCGTCATGCGGTCAGGCCGGCTGGCGGGGGAGATTGCCTTCGATGACGCCTCGGAAGAACGCATCATGGCCCTGGCCGCACTCGAACATGCCGATGGGCCGCCGCACCCGGCCCCGGCCACCTATGGCGAGGCCGAGGCGAGGAGTTAGAATAACATACCAAGTCACCAAACCTTTATTGGTAGGTGAAGCAAACAAAATTACATCGGCAGCAAATGCCATTTGGCGAACTAAACCTAAACTGCGCTGGAATTTAGCGCCGACAGACGTATCCTGTGACGTCTATCTATTCGATGGTGACTTTGTCCTGCACAATTTTGGAATGGTTTGCCCTTACGAAGAATTGGTGGGCGCTGTAGAATTAGTTAAAACACTTGAACCTCATTATCCTCTGATACCGTAAAATCAGGGCTTTCCATGGCGGCATAGGTTCACGTCAATCTGCGTGTCATAGACCCCGCAAAGCAGGCGGCAGAGGCGCAAGAGGCGCGCATGTTCGTGGTTGAGATCGCCTAAAAAATTCCAGGTTTGGATTGAAGCGCATCCCCAACCGTCATGCCCGCGAAAGCGGGCATCTTCTATTCCTTGTCGCAGTGCCAAAGGGAGAGGATTCCCGCCTGCGCGGGAATGACGTCGTTTCCGTGAAAAGCTGAGACGTTCTGAGCAGCGTCAGCATTCCGCCTACTAGTCGCGCGACGGGGACAGGCCCGCCACAAGCGGCGCGTAGGCGCCCAGCCTGCGGGACAGGAATTCCGTGAAAAGCCGCACGCGCTTCGTCTTGCGCGTCTCCCCCTGCGTCAGCAGCCACAGCGTGCCGTACAGATGCAATGCGGTACCCGGCACGCGCGCCAGCAGCGGGTCGGCGTCGCCGACGAAGCAGGGGAGTGTCGTCATCCCAAGCCCCTGCCGCGCGGCGACGATCTGCGCCGCGATATCCGTCACGCGGAAGGGAACGCCGGTGGTGCGAACCTCCCCCTCATGCGCCCAATCCGGCACGCCATGCATGCTGATGACGATCCAACGCATGGGCGCAGGCGTGCCGGCGCGCCACGCGGCCAGCCGGTCGCGGGACATATAGATGCCGCCGAAGAGGTCCGGTCCCTTTAGGCCATGCAGATTGAGCGGCAGGGTCTTGCGGTCGTAGACGACGCGGATGGCGACATCGGCTTCGCGGTTGGTCAGATTGGCCAATTCGCCGGAGGAGAGGATTTCCATCTCGATCTCCGGATGCAGGCGCGCGAAATCGGCGAAATCCGGCATGAGCAGATGGGTCGCCAGCGGCGGGGCCAGCGTCACCCGCAAAGGCCCGCGCAGGGTCTGGTCGCGCCCGAAGACCCGCGTCTCCAACTGGTGCGACGTGGCCCGCATCTGCTCCGCGAGTTCCAAAACCTCCTCACCGGCTTCGGTCAGGCGATAGCCGGATGGCAGCTTTTCGAACATCTGCGCGCCCAGGCGTTCCTCGAACTGGCCGATGCGCCGCAGCACGGTCGCGTGGTTCACGCCGAGGCTTTGAGCGGCCGACCGCACCGAGCCGCCGCGTGCCACGGCCAGAAAGTAGCGAATGTCATCCCAGTCGATCATGGTGCAATCCGGCACCGAAGGGTGCGCTTTCCCAGGTCATTGCCGGGTTTATCCTAGCGTAGAAATGGCGGCCAGCAAGCGTGATGGCCCGTCCAGGCGGATCGTTTTCGCACCACCCTTGTGCGCGCTTCCGCACTCAACGGCGGCCGACGGCGGACCTATGTCGATGGTCATGGGGTTCGCCCCGCAAGACCTGAAAGGACAAGTCATGGCTAAGCTAGAGGGTAAGGTTGCCGTCGTCACCGGCGGATCGAGCGGCATGGCGCTGGCCAGCGCCAAGCGCTTCGTGGAGGAAGGCGCCTATGTCTTCATCACCGGCCGCCGGCAGGAAGCGCTGGACGCGGCGGTGGCAGAGATCGGCCGCAACGTCACCGGCGTGCGCGGCGACGCGGCCAATCTCGACGATCTCGACCGGCTCTTCGAGACGGTCAGGCGGGAGAAGGGCAAAATCGATGTCCTTTATGCCAGCGCCGGCTGGGGCGAGGCCGCCTTGCTTGGCGAGATCACCGAGGCGCATTTCGATACGATTTTCAATCTGAACGCGCGCGGCACGCTGTTTACCGTTCAGAAGGCCTTGCCGCTGCTTCAGGATGGCGGATCGATCTTCATGACCGGGTCGGTCGCCTCGCTCAAAGGCTTTCCCGGCTACAGCGTCTATGCGGCCAGCAAGGCGACGCTGCACGCCTTCGCACGTGGCTGGCTCAATGAGCTGAAGGGCCGGAATATCCGGGTGAACGTGCTGCATCCTGGCCCCATCGCCACAGCGATGCAGGATCAGGTTCTGACGGCGGAAGCCAAGCAGATGTTCGAATCCCTGATTCCGCGCGGAACCATGGGGCGCGCCGAGGAAATCGCCTCCGTCGCGCTGTTTCTGGCCTCGGATGACTCGAGCTTCGTCAATGGCATGGAACTGGCCGTCGATGGCGGCTTCTCGGCCATCTGACAGCTTGCCGCATCAAACAATCAGAACGGAGACATAGTATGAGCTACGCGATTATCGGCTTCGGCAAGATAGGCCAGGCGCTGGCCCAGGCCTTTGCCCGCAATAATATCGAGGTCGCCGTCGCCAGCCGCCGCCCGGCGGAGGCTTTGGCGCCGCAAGCCCAGGCCATCGGCCCCAAGGTCATCGCCAAATCGCTGGGGGATGCGCTGAAGGCCGAGACGATCTTCCTCGCCGTCACCTTCGAGCAGCATGGCGACGTAGCAAAAGCCCTGCCGCATTGGGGCGGCAAGACGGTCATCGACGCCATGAACAGCCAGAGCCCGCTGGAGGCGATGGACGGGCTTCTGTCCTCGGCCTTTGCCGCGAAGGCCTTCACCGGCGCCCGTTTCGTCAAAGGCTTCAACCACCTGCCTGCGGCCAAGCTGGCGGCCGATCCGGCTGTCGCGGGCGGGCATCGCGTCGTCTTTCTGTCGAGTGACGATGCGGATGCGATCGCGCCCGTGGCAGACCTCGCCAGGCAGCTCGGCTTCGCGCCTGTCAGCCTGGGCAAGCTCCAGGAGGGCGGTGCGCTGGTGCATGCGCGCGGCCCTGTCTGGGGACCGCTCATCTTCCAGGATCTGTTCAAGGCGGCGCCGTAATCGTCTGTCGTGGCGGCCGCTTAGTCGCGGCCGACTTTCGCCAATTGCCGGAACATGGTGCCCGGCGCGACACGGCTCGCGATCTTCAGGACATTGGCCAGTCCCGGCCGGATTTCAGCCTTTCCGGCCTCAATGCCACGAATGGCCGCCCGCACCAGCGTGTCGGCGGCCATGGCCTTCTGGCCATTCATCTGCTGCTTGTATTCCGCCGAATAGAGCGGCGTTTCGGTCAAGGGCGGCGCCAGTTCAACGACTGTGATGCGCGTGCCGTGAAGCTGCGCGCGCAGGCAGCGCGTATAGGCATGAAGCCCGGCCTTGGCCGCCGAATAAATCGGCGACGCCGCGAAAGGGACAAAGGCGAGGCCAGACGAGACATTGACGATCAAGGCATTGGGCCGCAGCAGCAGATGCGGCAGGAATTGCTGCACCATGCGCATCGGCCCGGTCAGATCGATATCGATCTCTGACGTGACATCCTCCAAAGCCCGATGCTGCGGCAGCTTTAGGCTGCGCATGATGCCGGCGTTATTGATCAGCGTATCCAGGGTCGGGAAGCGTCCGACAAGGGTTTCATAAAGCTGCCTGATGCTGTCGGGCTCGGTCACATCGCTTTGGACAGCATGGAGCTGCGGCAGGCTGCGCTTGGCTTGCGCAATGCGGTCCGCGCTGCGTCCCGTGACGATCACCACATTGTCCCGCGCGATGAGTTGACGGGCCAGTTCCAGGCCGATGCCGCTGGTGCCTCCCGTAATCAGTATCGTTCGCTGGCTGAGTTTCATGACGGCTGCTTTCGGCAATGCTGTGTCGAGCGCTCATTACGCCGCACACTTCCTGCTAGGAAGAAGGCACCGAAAAGTTCTATACTTACCAAACGGAGAGTGTAGCCATGGAAATCACCGCCAAATTCACGGCCGAGCAGATCGCGGCGGCCAAACGCTATGCGGCCATGACGCCGCCGACCGCGATCGATCCACGCATCGAAGCGCTGGTCACCGACCTGATCGGCCGGGTGGCTGATAAATGGACGATGGTGATCCTGGAAATACTGGCCGAGAAAAAGACGCTGCGTTTCGGCAAGCTGGCGGAGGCCATTGGCACCATCAGCCAGAAGATGCTGACCCAGACATTGCGGACGATGGAACGCGATGGGTTGATCACGCGGGAGGTCTATCCGGTCGTGCCGCCGAAGGTCGAATATCAGCTGACGGAACTGGGCTTCACTTTAGGGACCGCCTTTTGCGGGGTATGGGTTTGGGCCGCCGAAAATCTGTCCCGGGTCGATCAGTCCCGCCAGGCATTCGACAGACGGACCAGCGAGGCTAGTCAATAATCGATCGTCACCGTAGCCGTGTCGCCATAGGTCTGTGCCGTCGGCAATCGCTCGGAGGATATCCGGTCATAGACCGGAACGGTCACGGTTTGTCCGGTGCCGACGCCCGTCACGACCTGGGTTGCGGCCTGGCCGGAGCCGGCACTGAGGTCGAGCGCGTAGGGGGTGCCGTTTGTGCAAGTGATATCGATGCTGCCTGCCCCGTCGGTCGAGGCCGATGGGGCGGAAGACGGAAAACCAAGCGGCTCGCTTGTCATTGTGCAACTGGTTAGGATGGTCATGGACACATACAATTGGCCTTGCGAAGACGCGGCATTGGCTTGCGGCAAGGACAGCAGGCTTGACGCAAGGACAAGCGCGGCCAGGCCGGTATTGGCTGCAAGGGCAAGCAGACGCATCGCCATTCATCCCGGATAGTGAGACCGCATTTCGCCAACTGCAATGCTGCATCGCATGCTGCGACGCCAGTCTTGGAAAAATGCGCTATCAAAGATGTGATGAAAACGAGCCGGATCGTTGCGGTGTCATAAATGGAGCTCCGTCACGGAGCGTCTGCGGTTGCGCCCGCCGCCAGGGCCTTCCGCGCCGCCACCAGCTTCGCGATGCGGCTGAGCCGGACATCTTCCAGGCCAAGGGATTGCAGCACCCGCACCGTGTCCGAGAGGTAGGAGGTGCAGCTGCCCAGAATGCCCGACGCGGTCGCCACGCGGCAGACGATCTCATCATCCGTCAGCTTGCCGGTATAGCGGGGGGATGCGCGGTCTACCACGAAGGTCAGCGCGCGCACCGGTCCTTCCGCCGAATGCGCCGTCAACCATTGCGGGCGGTAGGTATAGCCCGGCATTTCCCGTCGCCACAGCAGCGGCAATTCGCGCGCCAGCAGATGGGCCGGAATGCGATAGGCGAGGCCGGCGCAGGATCCGCCCCGGTCCAGCGCCAGCATCAAGCCGGGATGGGCAGGCGATCCGCGTCCCAGCAGAAGCCAGATGCAATAGGCGCGATGGAAACCATAGATGGTCGCCACCCGGCGCTCGGTGAAGTCGATCACCGGATTCCACATCAGCGAGCCATAGCCGAAGAGCCAAAGATCCTGGTCGGCCGGATGCGCGGCCATCGTCTTGGCCTGACTGGCGGCCAGTTCCGCCTCGGTCATGAATTTCATGTCCGCCGGGGCCTCGGCCATGATGCGCGCCAAAACCGCGCCATCGCGCAGCGTTTCCCGCGTGATGGCAATTTCCTGGTCCTCGGGGGCTTCCAGGGCAAGCAGGGCGCCGTCATCCGGCTCAATATCTGGCATGGCTGTCACGCTAGGGGGCGGGTCGGTTCAGGGTCAAGCGGCGGTCCGGCAGGCATGGGGTCAAACGGACCAGAGCGGTGGGGCCGCCAGCAGATGCCGGCGCAGCGTTTCCAGCTCGGCGCTCGTCATGCGCGCGGCCTGGCTTTCCTGCGGCTGGGGTGCGGACCAGGGCAGGGCCCAGGCCCCGGTTTCCAACCCTTCGGCGATGGCGGTCAGCCGGGCGGCCAGACGCGCGCTTTCATCGGTGGCGAGGTTCCAATCCGTCGTGCCGGGCAGGGCGCCATGGGCGGCGGGTTCGGGGCTGGTGACGAGTTCCAGCAGGCTAAGAAACAGGCGCAGGCTGTTCTGAATCCCCTCCAGCTGCGCCATGGACAGTTTCGTCTCGCGCGCCACCGGCGGCATCAGGGTTCGAAGGCGCTGTAGAACCGGGGTGATGGTCTCCACGCCCGCGCGGCGGGGCGCGTCATCCGCTGCCGGCTGAGCGGGGGCCGGGGCCACCAGATCGGCGCAACGGCGCAGCGCCTCGGCCATGCCGAAGCGCCAGAAGTCCCGCGCGTAAAGCGGCAGGGTGAAAGACAAGGCCAGCGCGATGCCGATGCCGATCAGCACGTTCACCGTGCGCCACAGGCCGACGCTGATCGAATCCATGCCGTAGCCGGTGACGATCAGCAGCGTGATGGCGGAAAGCTGCGCCACATAGCCGCCCCGGCTGATGGCGTGATAGCCGCAGGCACCGCAGAACAGGGCCATGACGGCAAAGGTCAGCGGGGTGATGCCGACCGTGCTCTGCATGCCGATAATCACCAGCCCGGCCGCCGCGCCCAGCAAGGTGCCGGCGCCCCGTTCCAACGCCCGTCTGCGGATATTGCCGTGATGCTGTAGGCCCACCATGACGATGATGAAGGAGATGGAGGTCCATTCGCCATTCGGGATATGCGCCAGATAGGTGATGCTGAGGCCAAGGAAAATGCCGAGAGCACAGCGCACGGCGTGGATCAGCCTGCCGTGCCGGTAGCGCAGGCGCGGGTCACGCAGGGCGCGCAGGACAGGATTGGAAGCGGCAGGGGCGTCAGGCATCGGGCAGTCTCGGGTGTCAGGCTCGGGCCTCTATTACCCCGCCCATGGGGGGCGCAGGCCGCGCGAGATCGATGGGCTGGCTTTCGCTGAGCGCGCACAGCACTTTCAACGGCCCGCCATGGGTGATGACGACGTGGCGGCCGCCCTGGGCCGCAATCTCCGCCCAGAAAGCCGAGACGCGGGCGATGAGCTGCTGGCCGTTCTCACCGCCGGGCGGGGTAAAGCCTTGCAGATCGGCCGCCCAGGCGTCGAGTTCGTGGCGGGGAACCTCATCCCATGGCACGCCTTCCCAGGCGCCGAAATCCATTTCAATCAGCCGGTCGTCCCGCTGGGCGGTCTGGCCCCAATCGGCAGCCAGGGCGTCCGCCACCAGCCGGCAGCGATGCAGGGGGCTGGTATGGATCGCAGCCCCCCGAAGCGGCGCGAGTTTTGCGACCAGGGTCAGGATATCCTGCTTCGGCCGGGCCAGACGCAAATCCAGCCGGCCGTAGCAGCGGCCCTGGCCACCCGACACGGCCGGGTGGCGGACCAAAGCGTAAGTGAAAGCCAAGGTTTTGACTTAACCCAGCTTCACCCAGGTCGATTTCGACTGGGTATAGGCCAGAACGGCGTCCATGCATTTGTCGCGCGCGCTGCCGGACTGCTTGTAGCCGCCGAAGGGCTGGGTCATGTCGCCCTCGTCGAAGCAGTTCACCCAGATGGTGCCGGCTTCCACTTCCCGCGCCAGACGGTGCGCGGTGGAAAGATCGGAGGTCCAGATACCGGCGGCGAGGCCATAGATGGTGTCGTTGGCGACCTCGATGGCGTTCTCGATGCCGTCCACCGGAATGACAGCGGCAACGGGGCCGAAAATCTCTTCCTGGGCGATGCGCATCTTCGGGCCGACGCCGGTGAACAGAGCCGGGGCGACGTAGGCGCCCTTTTCCAGACCCTGCGGCACATTGCCGCCGAAGGCGAGCTGCGCGCCGTCCTGCTTGCCGATATCGATATAGTTCAGCACGCGCTTCTGATGTTCGAAGGTGACCAGCGGCCCCATATTGGTGCTTTCCAGCAGCGGGTCTGCCGGCACCCAGGATTCGGCTTCGCGCATGAAGCTGAACAGGAACTCGTCATGAATCTTCTTGTCGACGAGCAAGCGCGACCCGGCGTTACAGACCTCGCCCATATTATTGTAGATGCCCCAGGCGGCCGTTTTGGCGGCGGTCGCGATATCCGGCAGGTCGCCCATCAGCAGCTGCGGGGTCTTGCCGCCGCATTCCAGTGCGACGCGCTTCATATTGGACTGGCCGGAATAGATCATCATCAGCTTGCCGACTTCGGTGGAGCCGGTGAAGCTGACCTTGGCCACGTCCATGTGCAGAGCAAGACCCTTACCGGCGACTTCGCCCATGCCGTTGATGACATTGAAGACGCCCGGCGGGCCGCCGGCCTCGACAAAAAGTCGAGCCAGATGCACGGCTGACAAGGGTGACTGCTCAGCGGGTTTGAGCACGACGGAATTGCCGCCGGCGAGTGCGGGCGCGATCTTCCAAACGGCCATCAGCAACGGATAGTTCCACGGCACGATGCAGGCGACGACGCCGAGCGGTTCGCGCGTCGTGTAATGCAGCACATTGTCGGGGGTCGCCGTCGTCGTACCCGTCATCTTGTCGATACATTCGGCCGAGAAACGAATGGTATGCGCGGCCGACGGCACGTCGATCGTGACCATGTCGTTGATCGGCTTGCCCATGTCCAAAGTGTCGAGCAGGGCCAGCAATTCCACCGAGTCTTCGATCAGATCGGCGAAGCGATACAGCACGGCCATGCGGTCGCGCGGCGCCATGCGCGACCATGACCCGCTTTTGAACGCTTTCAGGCCATCGGCCACCGCACGGTCCACATCGGCCTGCGATGCCTGGGAGATGGCGGCCAGCACACTGCCGTCAGCCGGGTTGATGGTCTCGAAATGGCCGCCGGTCAGCTCAACCATCTCGCCGCCGATAAAGGATCGGGTTTCGAATTTGAGGTTGGCCGCTTTTTCGTGCCAGGTCGGGCTCGTCATCTCAGGCTCCAGGATCGGTTGCAGGCGTCAGCCTAACACGGGCGGGTCGAAACGAAACAGGGCCAGCATGGCCGCGGCACCCGCAATGATCCGACCCTTCCACAAGCCGCGGAACTGGGTGTAGCCTTCTCATGTGGCAGGCCCAGCGCCCGCCGCCCAACCAAAAGATCCGCGCCAACAAGCCGGACAAAGGGAGACATCAGATGAACAAGCTTGCCAATCCGGCGCCGCTTGGGCTTGCCGGTTTCGCTCTCACCACCTGGATGCTCAGCATGGTCAATGCAGGCTGGTATTCCGAGGCCGGGGTGCCGATGGTGCTTGCTCTGGCCTTCGCCTTCGGCGGCGCCGCCCAGTTCTGCGCGGGCCTGCTGGAACTGCCGCGCGGCAATACCTTCGGCTTCGTCGCCTTCTGTTCCTACGGCGCCTTCTGGTGGTCCTTCGCGCTGTTCGTGGCCTTTTTCGCGGCCCATGTGCCGGCGGCCTTCGTCGGCTGGTATCTGTTCATGTGGGGCGTCTTCACCTTCTACATGTGGATCGGCAGCCTGACGCTGAACCGCGCCGTGTCGTATATCTTCCTGGCGCTGTGGGTCACCTTCGGCTTGCTGGCGCTGGGCACATGGGGCATCGGCGCGGCCACCCGCATCGGCGGCTATACCGGGCTTCTCACGGCGATCATCGCCTTCTACGTTTCGGCGGCAGAGGTGATCAACGAAACCCATGGCCGCATCGTGCTGCCGCTGGGGGCGCGCCTGTCGCCAAATGACGTGCGTGCGGCGCAGATTATCTGATAGCGGCCTGTCGTGACGATTGATATTTGACCAGGAAAGTGAGCCAGCCTTGACACAAGAACGCGTGGGATTTGTGGGCCTCGGCCTGATGGGCCAGGGCATGGCCCGCAATATCTTGAAGAAAGGCTGGCCGCTGTCCGTTCTGGCCCATCGCAGCCGCACGGCGGTGGAAGCTTTGGTGGCCGAAGGGGCGACGGAAGTCACCTCCGCCCGTGCGCTGGCGGAAGCCAGCGATATCGTCGTGCTCTGCGTTACCGGATCGCCCGAGGTTTCGGCGGTGACGGAAGGGCCGGACGGTCTGGCCGCCGCCGGCAAGCCGTTGGTCGTGATTGACTGTTCAACGTCAGACCCGGCGCAGACGGTGGCGCTGGCAAGCCGGCTGGCGGCGCAAGGCATCACGCTGATCGACGCGCCGCTGGGCCGCACGCCGAAGGATGCCGAGGCCGGCACGCTGGACGTGATGGTCGGCGGTGACAGCGCCATTGTGGATCGTATCCGCCCGCTGCTGGAGGCTTTCGCGGGCCGCGTGGTACAGACGGGGCCGGTCGGCACCGGACATACCATGAAGCTGCTCAACAACTTCCTGTCGATGGGCTATGCCGCACTTTACGCGGAAGCCATGGCGCTGGGGGCCAAGGCAGGGCTCAGTCCGCAGGTTTTCGACAGCGTCATTCGCGGCGGCCGGATGGATTGCGGCTTCTACCAGACCTTCATGAAATATACGCTGGAGCGCGACCGCGACGCCCATAAATTCGCCATTCGCAATGCGCTGAAGGACACGAGTTATCTGGCGGCCTATGCCAATGCCGTGCAATTCGCCAATCCGGTCGGTGCCGCCGTGCGTAATTCCTTCGCCGCCGCCGTGGGTGCGGGCAGGGGGGATGACTACGTGCCCATGCTGGCGGATTTCATTGCCGAGGCGAATGGCGTGAGCCTGATCGAGAAAGACTAGAATAAAGTTTCCAGCGTAGGAATCTCTCAATGTGGCAGGGGGGCTACCTGTCGGCAAGCTGGATCTATTCAAAATAGATTGTGTACGATACTAAAAATTCATGTCGTATTCGTTTCAATTTATCGTTGATCAGTGGAAACTCATATCGGGGGCGGTCGAGTGGTCTCTGCCGTCAAACCCGGAAAGTGGGACGATAGGTTTTCTTGCTCCTTTGGCAATAGAAGGCGTCACCATCGCAGAGTTTGCGCTCAGAGGGCGTGCCTATGCCCATCAGCCAAATGAAGCTATTACACTCCAAGTTGAGGTCGGAGTAAGCAACTCCCGCACGCGGGAGGCGCTTGTTCGGCTGGATTGGCGCCCCCTGTCGCCTATCCATAAAAATCCTGACAAGCGCCAAATTTATGGAACGCATATACATCCGTTCGCGCTAAACTGGTCTGAGACGGAATTGCGTATGTTAACAAATAACTTGCCGTGGGCTACTGTATCCGAAGATCCCGTGGATTTCCTGGGCCCATTAAAGCTTGGGAAAAAATTGTTCAAAATCAGCGACATAGAGAAAATACCCGAGCCACCTTGGTCGAGGCAACTTTTGTAGCATGACAGCGACTAATCTTTTTAACGCTACCCAAGCGGATGCTGTTGAGGCGGCTGCCCGCTCGCTCGTTCAAGTCACGCGCGAAGGCACCCGCCAACTCGTCACCCTTCCGCTATTTTACCCAAGTGGCGCTGCGGCAACGGTGGAGGTGAAATATGTCGGCCCGCAGTTTCATATTAATGACTGTGGGCTCGCATATCATGAGGCCGAAATGCTGGGTGGCGAATATTTGTTCCAGCGCAATGCCCCCAAAGTGGCACAGAAGCATGGGGTGCAGGCAGGACGTCAAACCCTTCACTGGATGGCCCAATCCGACCAGCTTGCGGGTGGAATAGCGGATGTTGCTGGGGCCTCAACTGAATTGGCCCGGACGATCGTTGAACGTCTGGCGAAACGCAGTGAGACGGACATTGAAGACCATCTTTATCCGAAGCTTAAAAAAATATTCGGTAAGCAAAATGTGAGCGAGAGGGTGGAGCTTTCTGGTGCCTCCGCTCACAAATGGACTGTGTCGGCCCTGGTGCAGTTGGGAGGGCCGACACTAGCCTTTCAGGCAGTCACGAACCATCACAGTTCCGTCTATACTTCAGGTATTATGTTGCACGATCTTTTCCTGCTCGAGCGCAAAGTGGTTCCCATCGCGGTCGTGCGGAATAAGGAGGAGATGGGCGACTATCTCCGTATCCTGGCTCAGTCAGCGAATGTGATCCAAGAGGATGTGGCCGAGGCCGAGTTGCGACGACTGGCGGCGTGAAAGCTCTTGGGAGGTGAGGGCGGCGTAATTTCCCTCTACTCATCCCCGCGCAGATGGCGCTCGGCACGGCGGAGGTCTGCCTCCGTCGTGATCTTGAAGGCGTCTTCCGACCCCGGAACGATCCGCACGGGAATGCCCAGGGCTTCCGCGACCGAGGCGTCATCGGTGATCGGCGGCAGGTCCGTTCGCAGGGCAACGGCGCGATGGGCCGCCAGAATGGTCTGAAAGCGGAAGGATTGCGGCGTCTGCGCCCGCCATAGGATTGACCGGTCGATGGTGCCGGTCACCACGCCGTCCGCGCCAGATTTGATGGTGTCAAAAACCGGCATGGCGGCGATGGCGGCCTCGGCCCCATCCAGAACGGCGATGCTGGCGGCAATGGTCTCAGCCGTCACGAAAGGCCGCACGCCGTCATGAATGAGAATTGCATCCGGCGCGCGCTCCGCCAGCGCTTCCAGGCCCAGCCGCACGCTTTCGTCGCGCGTCGCGCCACCGATGACCGGCGGCAGCAGCGGCAGGCCGCGCGCGGCCTCCTCATACAGCGCCAGATCGTCGCGATGGATGACGACGGCGACATCGGTGACGTCCGGATGATCCAGAAAGGCGATGGCCGTGTGCCGCAGCACCGGCATCCCACCCAATTGGCGGTATTGCTTGGGCGCCCCTGGCCCCATGCGCGTGCCGCGCCCGGCACAGACGATCAGCGCGGTCACTTTCATCTCAGTCGCCCTTATCAGGCCGCGAAACCTCCCGCGGCCTGGGGCTCATGAAGCAGAAGCCGCCCCGGCTCAAGTCCCAGCTCAAGTCCTGGCCTTTCGCTCCGCGCTATCGCGCCTGGCCATACATGCGGTCGCCGCTGCTGTCCGAGCAGTAGCAGGTGCTGCCGGGCGCGCGCGCCACTTCCATCGGGCAAGTGGAAGTCGGCGTATAGCAGGCGCGGGCGGCGGCCGTCGGCGCGGGCGTCTGCGGCGGGTAATAGACGGTGGGCGGCGGGGGCGGCGCGGCATAGATCACCGGCGGGGCCGCGTAATAGACGGGCGGCGGCGCCACCACGATCGGCGGCGGATAGTAATAGGGACGCGGTCCGTAATAGCCGGGGCCGGGGCCGCCGTACCAGACGCCGCCCCGCCACCAGGCCAGCGCCGGTTGCGGCGCCAAGACGCCGCTGCCGGCCAGAAACGCCACGCCGCCGATCGCGGCGAAGGCCAGGCCCTTCAGCCGCCCGGCACCCATCATTCGCTGTCCGAGACCCATCGTCCGCATCCTCGATGACCTATTGCCCAAGACTATGCGCCCGCGACCTTGGCCAAATCGAGGCGGACCCGATGGAAGCCAGACAGCCCGCCATCAATCATGCGTCAGATGGATCCAATCGCCGTCTAAGGTGACGCGCAGCCCGGCCAAATCGGGAACCCATAGCTCGCCCTTGCGGTCCAGCCCTTCGGAGGACTGGGTGGAGGCGACGGCAATCACCTGCGCGCCGGCGGCACGGCCGGCGGCGAGGCCGGCATCGGCATCCTCGAAGACGAAACAGTCCTTCGGGTCGAAACCAAGACCTTCGGCGCCCAGTTGATAGCAGCGCGGGTTGGGCTTGCCCTGTTCCACCGACTCGGCGGTGATGAAGACGCGGGGGATGGGAAAGCCGCAGGCGCCCAGGCGGACGCGGGCCAGGGATTCGTCGGCCGAGGTCACGACAGCCCAGCGATCGGCGGGCAGGGCGGCAATCAGCGCGCGCGCGCCGGCGATTTCGGACAGCCCATCCACATCCAGCCGCTCGGCCTCTTCCAGCTTGCGTGCCTCAGCCTCCAGATCGAGAATATTCTTGCCGAACATGGCGATGGTCTCGATGGCGCGGCGGCCATGGGCGACGGGCATCAGCCCGGCAATGTCCAGCCCCTGGGTTTCGGCCCATTTGCCCCAGACGCGCTCGACGACCGGCCCCGAATCGACCAGGGTACCGTCCATATCGAACAGGAAGCCGCGCGCCGTGAGTTGCCGTCCCTTTTCAAAACGCATCTTCTGTCCTGATCTTTCCTGGGGTGGGTGATGAGCGCGGCTGGTAAGCACGTCACGGCAGCGGCCGTGAGAACGAGCAGGCGTATTTGTCTGCGCGCCGCTGCCTTGGCCGGTATCGGGCGATTTAGCCTTCACGACGCGCGAGCGCAAATGTCGCCACCTTCTACGTCTGTCCAGTCAAGCAGTGTCGCGACGCCGGATGTCGGCGGCGGCAGCTATGTCTCTCCCTATGCGCTGCGCTTCACGGTGCCGCAGGCGATGCTGGACGCCGGTTTCGATGCCGATCCCTGGGACGATCCGGATGCCGAATCCGATCAGCCGGCATCGGTCTGGCAGGCGCAGAATGCCCATGCGCGCGGAGCCGCCTGGGGACCGCCGGCCCGGCAATATCCGGCGCCCGCTCTGCCGCGCGATGACGACGCCTATCGGCGCGAACGGGTGATCAGCGTGGCGGCGCGGCATATCGGCCTGCCGTACCAGCATCATCATCTGCCGTCCTGGCAGCCGCCGGCCGGCTGGCCCTGGCTGCCGGTGAAGGCGGGGGCCAATGGCACCGGCCTCGATTGCAGCAATTTCACCTCCTTCGTCTTCAACTATGCGCTGGGCCTGAAACTGCCGACTGGCATCGGCCGTCAGGCGGAAACGCGCCGGCTGCCGGGCGCGGGCGGCGCAGCGTGCCTGACGGCGCAGCTCATCCGCGACCGCTTCACGGCCGTGGTCGCCGCCTTGCAGCCGGCCGACCTGCTCTATTTCCGCAACAGCCGTGGCAAAATCGGTCATGTCGCGCTGTGGCTGGGGACGATCGGCCAGGGGCCGGATGGTGCGGCCACACCGCCGCTGTTCATCGATTGCAGCCAGCTTTCGCATCGGGACAGTGCCGGCGTCGCCATTCCGCCCGGCGTGCGGCTGCGGCCCTTCACACCGGACGGCTGGTATGCCGGCCATCTGTCGCATGTGCACCGGCTGATCGGGGGCGAGGCTGCCGCCTGTCACGCATCGCCCGGCCCGGCGCCGGAGGGCGACGACCGCGCCTGAAGCCTCCGCAGGCTTTAGGAAACTCTTTTCCGAGGCAAGATTGGAACGGAACGGCTAAAAATATATCACCCTCAATCTGCTGATTTGGGGAAGAAAAATCCATCAGCGCGGCGGTGGGGGAAGAGACTGTCTTTCTTTTCGGAGGCGCTTGATCGGGCCTTCGCGGGGTGCAATCTGGCGCCGGAAAACGCCGAAGGGACCACAATCATGACCATCCAGCTGGGCCAGCTCGCCCCCAATTTCCAGCAGGACAGCAGCCAGGGCCGCATCGATCTCTATGACTATCTCGGCCAGTCCTGGGGCATTCTGTTCAGCCATCCGAAGGATTTCACGCCGGTCTGCACCACCGAACTGGCCGCCGTCGCGCGCCTGGCCGGCGAATGGGACAAGCGCAACGTCAAGCCGATCGGCCTCTCGGTCGACAGCACGGAAAACCATGCCGGCTGGGCGAAGGATATCGAGGAGACGCAGGGCGCGACCGTCAATTTCCCGGTCATCGCCGATAAGGACCGCACCGTCTCCACGCTCTACGGCATGATCCACCCCGAGGCCGATCCTTCGGTGACCGTGCGTTCGGTCTTCATCATCGACCCGAACAAGAAGGTGCGCCTCAGCATCACCTATCCGCCCAGCACGGGCCGTAACTTCAATGAAATCCTGCGCGTCATCGACAGCCTGCAACTGACCGACAGCACCAAGGTCGCCACCCCCGCCAATTGGCAGCCGGGCGAGCATGTCATCATCGTGCCGAGCCTGTCGGACGAGGACGCGAAGGCGCGTTTCCCGCAGGGTTGGAAGACGCTGCGCCCCTATCTGCGCGTCGTTGACCTGGGTGCCAAGGCCGAGGCGGCGGAATAAGCCGCCAAACGTCATCCGATATTCGTCAAAAAGGGCTGCTTCGGCAGCCCTTTTTTGTGCCAAGGTCGGGGCCATGGGGTTGGAAGGCGGCAGAGGCCGTCATCAAACCTTAACGCAAGGCCCATGGCTCCCATGAGGCCACTCGGCTATGCGGGCTCGTGAATGGGCCCGGTCGGCTGAGATTCGATCTGGTTTTGATCGGTTACCCAAAGGCAGGTGATGTGAGATGTCGGTGACGGAACAGGCTAGGCCGGTCGCGGCCAATCAAGAGGCTGGCGCCATGACTGCCGAGCCGCGCATGAAGATCCGCGATCTTCATTTCTATTACGGCGCGAGCCATGCTCTGAAGGGCATCAATCTCGACGTCGCCGAAAAGCGCGTTCTGGCCATGATCGGCCCGTCGGGCTGCGGCAAGTCCACGCTGCTGCGGGTCATCAATCGCATGTACGACCTCTATCCCGGCCAGCGCGCCGAGGGCGAGGTGATGCTCGACGAAATGAACATCGTCGGCGCCAATATCGACCTCAATATGCTGCGCCGCCGCGTCGGCATGGTCTTCCAGAAGCCGACGCCCTTTCAGATGTCGATCTACGACAACGTCGCCTTCGGCGTGAAGCTGCATGAGAAGCTGAGCCGGGCGGAAATGGATGAGCGCGTGCAGTGGTCGCTGACCCGCGCCGCGCTGTGGGATGAAGTGAAGGACCGCCTGAAGGCGCCCGCCACCGGCATGTCCGGCGGTCAGCAGCAGCGTCTCTGCATCGCGCGCTCCATCGCCGTGCGCCCCGAGGTGCTTCTGCTGGATGAGCCGACCAGCGCGCTCGACCCGATCAGCACGCTCAAGATCGAAGAGTTGATCGACGAGCTGAAAAAAGAATTCACCATCGTCATCGTGACGCACAACATGCAACAGGCGGCGCGCTGCGCCGATCGCGTGGCCTTCTTCTACCTGGGCGAGCTGGTGGAGGTCGATGCGGCCGCCACCATGTTCACCACGCCGAAGGAACGCCGCACCCAGGAATACATCACAGGTCGATTTGGTTGAGCGCTGACATGGATAATCAGGGTGAGAGCGAGCATATCGTGAAAAGCTACGAGCAGGAGCTTGGCCGGCTGAAGGCGCTCCTCACGCAGATGGGGGGCATGGTCGAAGCGCAGGCCGCCAATGCCAGCCGCGCGCTCGTGGAGCATAACGCCACCGCCGCCGGCTATGCCGTGCAGGACGACCTAGCGGTCGACCGTCTGGAGCGGGAAATCACGGATTTCGCCATCCGTCTGCTGGCCCTGCGCCAGCCGATGGCGGCCGACCTGCGCCTGATCGTCTCCTCCATGAAGATCGCGGCCGACCTGGAACGCATCGGCGACTATGCCGCCAATGTCGCCAAGCGCAGCCTGGTTCTGAACGATATGGCTGTGCCTTTCTCGCTCAGCGGCGTCGCCAATATGTGCCGCCTGGTGCAGGAGAATCTCAAGAACACGGTCGATGCCGTGGGCGAGGGCAATGCCGACCGCGCGATCGAGGTCTGGCGCTCGGACATCATGATCGACGACGTCTATTCGGCGATCTTCCGCGAGCAGATCACCTACATGATGGAAGATCCGCGCAATATCACGCCCTGCACGCATCTTCTGTTCATGGCCAAAAACCTTGAGCGCATGGGCGACCATGCCACCAACATCGCTGAGACCGTCTATTACGCGATCACCGGCGAGACCATGCCGAGCGACCGGCCGAAGGGCGAGAGCAGCTTTACCGTCAATCGCCAGCACGGCGTTTGATTTAAAGGCAGACCGTAGTGATCCCTGACAGCGTCTCTCTTTCCAATAAGCCCCTTGTCCTCATCGTCGAGGACGAGGCCGCGCTGATGACCATGCTGCGCTACAATCTCGAAAAACAGGGATTTCGCGTCGAAGAAGCGGGAGACGGCGAAGAAGCGCTGACCCGCATCAGCGAAGTGAAGCCCGATATGGTTCTGTTGGACTGGATGCTGCCGCATCTGTCCGGGATCGAGGTCTGCCGCCAGATCCGCCGCCGTCCCGCAACCCGCGAACTGCCGGTGATCATGATCACGGCGCGCAGCGAGGATCAGGACGCGGTGCGCGGGCTGAATACCGGCGCCGATGACTATGTCACCAAGCCCTTCAGCACCGAGGCGCTGGTCGCCCGCATGCGTGCGCTGATGCGCCGTTCCAACACGGTGCCGGCCAAGGGCGAGCTGCGCTTCCACGACATCACGCTGGACCTTTCGGCCCATCGCATCACCCGCAACGGCCGCCAGCTGCATCTGGGCCCGACCGAATACCGGCTGATGGAATTCCTGATGCAGCGCCCGCGCCGCGTGTTTTCGCGCGAGGAACTGCTGGACGCGATCTGGGGTCCGTCGATCCATGTCGAGCCGCGCACGGTGGACGTTCATATCCGCCGCCTGCGCAAGGCGATCAACGGGCCGGACGAGCTGGACGTGGTCCGCACGGTCCGCGCCGCCGGCTATGCGCTGGATACCGAGAACGTCTGAGGCTTCCTCTGGCGACGAGACAATAAAAACCCCGCAGCGAAAACTGCGGGGTTTTTTGTTTTGGGGAGTTTGTCTGACTTAATCAGAATCCTCCGCCGTCATGCCCGCGAAAGCGGGCATCTACTTGCCCTGGCTGTCTCAAAGAAGATTCCCGCTTTCGCGGGCATGACGCTGCGTCCACGCCTCCCGAAGACGTTATTACCCCCGCAGATAAGACAAATCGCCCGGCGGGCGGGCGCCCATGCGGCTGATCGTCTCGGCGGCCGCGCGGGAGGCCCAGAGGCCGCAGGTCGCCAGATCCTCACCCGCGCAGAAGGCGGTCATGAAGCCGGCGGCATAGGCGTCGCCCGCGCCGGTGGTGTCGATGACCTTGGTGGTGACGGGTGCCACGTCCACGCGCTCGTCGCCGCGCAGGATGACGCTGCCACGGTCGCCGCGCGTCAGCGCCGCGATCTCCACCTGGCCGCGCACGACCTCTGCCGCCGCTTCGAAATCCTCCAGCCCGGTCAGCGCCGCCAGTTCCTGCTCATTGGCGAACAGGATATCGACATGGTCGCGTACCATGGCCTGGAAGGCCTCCAGATTGCGCTCGACGCACAGGAAGTCCGACAGGCTGAGGGCCACGCGCTGCCCGGCCGCATGGGCGATGCCGGCGGCGGCAATGGCCGCGTCGCGCGAATGCGGCACGTAGAACAGGAAGCCTTCCAGATAGCTGATGGCGGAGGCCGCGATCAGGTCATGATCGAGGTGATCCGGCGCCAGCGTGCTGGAGATGCCCAGGAAGGTATTCATGGTGCGCTGGCCGTCCGGCGTCACCAGGATAAGGCAGCGGGCCGTCGGCGTCTCGCCCTGGCCGGCATGGGTCGCGTAATGGACGCCCGAACCGTGAATGTCATGGCGGAAGATGCCGCCGAACTGGTCGTCGGCGACGACGCCGATAAAGGCGGCGCGCGCGCCCATCTGGCCGGCGACGGCGGCCGTATTGGCGACCGACCCGCCGCTGGTCTGCACGGCCGGCGGCATCAGCGCATAAAGGCTTTCGGCCTGGCTGGCGTCGATCAGCTCCATCGAGGCCTTGATCATCTTCTGCTCGCCGAGGAAGCTTTCATCGACTTCGGCCAGGATATCGACGATGGCATTGCCGATGGAAAGAATATCGTATTGGGGGGTGGTCATGCGCTTGCCCGGACAGTTTGCGAAATTTGCCTGTCGGTAGCAGCGGCGTGATCACGACGCAAACACCGGCTCGCACGGCGGGACTTCACAAATCCCCCGCTTCGGGTTGTTAATATCGGGGGGTTCATGATAGGCCGACCCCTCCGTCAAGGCAGGGACGAGACCAACGTGTTTAAACGCCGCAGCACCAAACCCGAAGATGAGAGCCAAGGGGCCGCCGCACCGGCGCCGCTTTCCAGTCTCAAACCCGTGGGCCAAGGTGGAAGCGCTCCTGCCGCCAAACCAGCCGATAATGGCCTTGGCGTGCCGCCTTTCCGCCCAGCCCCGCCCAAGGATAAGGACCCTTCCGATATGGCTCGACCGCCCTTCGCTCCGAATGCCTCCGCCGTGCCGTCCATGCCGCCGGCTCCCGGCGCCATGCGCCCCGGCATCCCGCCGCAGACCCGCGTGCCCGGCCTGCCGGATACCGCCGAACGCCGCACGCTGGTCGTCGGCCGTGGCATCAGCGTTCAGGGCACCATCAATGATGCCGAACGCCTCGTCGTCGAGGGCAAGGTCGAGGCCAATCTCATCCATGCGGCTGAGCTGTCCGTGATCGACGGCGGCATCTTCAAGGGTGAGATCGAGGTCGAAGAGGCTGAGATCGCCGGCATCATCGACGGTGTCGTGACCGCCCGCACCAGCCTGATCGTGCGCGCCACCGGCCGCGTGCTGGGCAAGGCCCGCTGCCGCCGCCTGCAGGTGGAAGATGGCGGCCAGATCACCGGCCAGATCGAAATGCTGAACGACGCCCCGCCGGCCGCGTCCCCGGCACCCGCGCCCATCGCCACAACGGGTTCGCAGAGCCCGCTCGATATCGGCCGTCCGGACGTTCCTGCGTCGGAAGTCTGAGCAGAAGAAACGCAACCGTCATGCCCGCGAAAGCGGGCATCTTCTCTGCTGCCTCGCGGCTCCGACGTGAGAAGATCCCCGCTTTCGCGGGGATGACGCTGTTTCAGGTCAAACCTGACATTTTCTTACAGACGATCGGGACGGGTCAGCCCTAAATCCCCAAAGCCTGCCGCGCCAGCGCGATGATGCGATGCGCCTCGCTCCACAGATCGTAGCGCCCAAGGTCGGACAGATCGGCCCAGGTGACGTCCGCCGCGTCGGACAGCGCATGGGGTTCGCCCCCCTCCCACAATCCCGCGAAATCCAGAATCGTATAGTGGTAGCGCACGCGGCCTTCACCGTCGCGGTCGATGCTGTCGACATTGCCGGCAAGCGTCAGCGCGCCGACCGTCAGGCCGGTCTCTTCCAGCAATTCCCGCCGCGCCGCGTCTTCGGCGGTTTCACCCACATCCTGCGCGCCGCCCGGCAGGCCCCAGGCACCCAGCATGGGCGGCTGTCCTCGCCGAATGAGCAGAACATGGGACGGCGGCTTCAGCAGTACGATGCCGATGCCGACGATCGGCCGTGCTGGATATTGGCGGCCGCTCATCCGGCGCGCATCCGTCTGACGCTGTCTTCCTTGTCGAAAAGCCGCAGCAAGACATGCGCCGCGCGGCCGCGCGTGGACCGCAATTGCGGATCCTGGTCCAGCAGCATGGTGGCGTCCTTTACGGCGACCTCCCGCAGCTTCTCCTGATCCGGCACATCCGCCAGCCGGTAGCCGGGCAGGCCGGATTGTTTGGTGCCGGTGACATCGCCATGGCCGCGAATGCGGAAATCGGCATCGGCGATGACGAAGCCGTCGGTCGTGTCGCGCATCAGCACCAGCCGCTCCTGCGCGATCTTGGTCAGTCCATCTTCATGCAGCAGCAGGCAGAAGCTTTCCTCTGCGCCGCGCCCCACACGCCCGCGCAGCTGATGCAGCTGGGCCAGGCCGAAGCGCTCGGCATGTTCGATGACCATGACGGTCGCTTCCGGCACATCGACGCCGACTTCCACGACGGTGGTGGCCACCAGAAGCTGCGTCCGCCCGGCCGCGAAATCGGCCAGCGCGTCCTCGCGCACCTTCGCGTCCTGCTGGCCATGGGCCAGACCGACAAGGCCGGGAAAGCGCTTATTCAGCATGTCGAAGCGGAATTCGGCGTCCGAGAGGTCCATCGCCTCGCTTTCGGTGACAAGCGGGCAAACCCAGTAGATGCGCGCGCCGCGCTCCATCGCGCGGGTGATGCCGCCGATCACCTGTCCCATCGCACCCAGACCATGCAGCGTGGTGCGGATGCTGCCCCGGCCGCGCGGCTTTTCCGTCAGCTGGCTCAAATCCATTTCGCCATATTGGGTGAGGCGGAGGGAACGCGGAATGGGTGTGGCCGTCATCACCAGCACATCCGTGCGGTCGCCCTTGTCGCCCAGACTGATCCGCTGATCGACGCCGAACCGGTGCTGCTCGTCGATGACGGCGAGGCCCAGGTCTTGGAACGCAACCGCCTTCTGGAACAGCGCATGGGTGCCGACGACCAGCGGGATGGACCCATCCGCCAGTCCGGCCAGAACCTGCCGCCGCGCGGGCGCGGTCATCGACCCCGTCAGCAGCCCCACCGGCACGGGCGACAGCGCCGACAGCGTGCGGAAATGCTGCTGCACCAGAATTTCGGTCGGCGCCATGATGGCGGCCTGCGCGCCGGCCTCGGCCGCGCGCAGCATGGCGAGGAGCGCGACCAGGGTTTTGCCGGACCCGACATCGCCTTGCAGTAGCCTCACCATGGGATGGGCGGCGGCCATATCGGCGTCGATCTCGGCCAGCGCCTGGGCCTGTCCGGCGGTCGGCTGAAAACCGAAGCGCCGCAAAGCCTCGTCGCGCAGATGGCCGTCGCCGATCAGCGACCGGCCCGGCCGCTTCTTCAGCGCCAGCCGGCGCAGGCCGAGCGCGATCTGTTCGGCCAGCAATTCGTCATAGGCCAGGCGCAGCCGGGACGTGTCGCGTGCGACGACGTCTGTATCCGGTGCCTGAATGCGCTTCAGCGCCGCCGCAAAACTCGGCCAGTGGCGGCGGGAGAGAAGGGACGGCTCAATCCATTCCGGCAATTCCATCAGGCGCATCAGCGCGCCGGACATCGCCTTTCCCACTGTGCGGTTGGTGATGCCCGCCGTCAGCGGCCAGACCGGCTCGATCGCCGGCATTTCATGCGCACGGCCCACCGGCAGCACGTAATCGGGATGGGGCAGGGTCAGCCGGTCGTTGAAACTTTCCAGCTTGCCCGAGACGATGACCGTCGCCCCCACCGGCATCTGGCTCAGCCGCGCCTGGTGGAACAGCACGATGTCGGCGAAGGCCGAGCCGTCCGTCACCACGGCGCGCCAGGGCTGGCTGCGCGTGCGCGGGCTTTCATGGCTCATGACCTCGACTTCCAGGGTCACGATGCCGCCGGGCCGGGCAGCGCTGAGTTTCGGCCGCTCGCGCCGATCGACGTAGCTGTCCGGCAGATGCAGCAGCAGGTCGCGGATGCGCGGCCCGCCCGCCAGCCGGGCCAAGGGCGTCGCGAGTCGCGGGCCTATGCCGGGAAGGAGGGTCAGTGGCGCGTGAATTTGGCTGAGGGGATCGACGCTCACTGGCTGACTCTTTGGGCTTGGGTGGCTATAGCTTTGATCACCCATGAGCGATTCCGTACCAGACCTTGACCAGCGCCGGCGGCGCCTTCTGTTCCGAGCCACCCATCGCGGCACGCATGAGCTTGACCTTCTGATCGGCGGTTTCGTCTCATCCCGGCTTCACGCCTTCACGACCGATGAGCTGACGGAGATCGAGCGACTCCTGGAACTGCCGGAGCCCGATCTGGCCGAGTGGCTTACCCGCCGTCAAGCTGTGCCACCCGCGCTGGACCATCCGCTGCTCCAGGCCATGATCGCCGCAGGTGGCAAATAATGACCCGTCTGACCGTCTATGGCGCGCCCGAAGGCTGGGACGCGGCCCTGCTCGTCCGCCAGGCGCTGGATGCCAAGGGGCCGATCCTGCATGCGGCGCGGGACGACCAGCGGCTGGCCCGCATGGCCGAGGCCTTGGCCTTCTTCGCGCCCGAACTGCCGGTGCTGCGCTTCGGCGCCTGGGACTGTCTGCCCTATGATCGCGTCTCCCCCAATCCGGCCATCGTCTCGGAACGCATCGCGACCCTGGCGCAGCTGTCGGGCGGCGGCTTTCAGCGCGGCGTGGTGCTGACGACCGTCAACGGCCTCATCCAGCGCGTGCCACCGCGCGCCATGTTCCAGGGCACCAGCCTGAACCTCAAGCCCGGCGCCACCGTCGAGCCTGAGAAGCTGGCGATCTTTTTGGAAGCCCATGGCTACGCCCGCGCCTCCACCGTCATGGAGCCGGGCGAATTCGCTATGCGCGGCGGTATTATCGACCTGTTTCCGGCTGGCGAGCCGGACCCGATCCGCCTCGATCTCTTCGGCGACAGTATCGAGTCCATGCGCCGCTTCGATACCGACAGCCAGCGCAGCGGCGATGCCGTGAAGGGCCTGACCCTGCATCCGGTCTCGGAAGTGCCGCTGGACCCCGAATCGGTGGCCCGATTCCGCACCAGCTGGCGCGAGCTGTTCGGCCAGGCCGCGACCGAAGATCCGCTTTACCTCTCCATTTCCGAGCGGCGCCGCCATGCCGGCATGGAACATTGGGTGCCGCTGTTCTACGACGCGATGGAAACGCTCGCCGATTATATGCCCGGCGTTTCCATCGCGCTGGATCATCAGGCCGAGGAGGTTCTGGCCTCCCGCCTGGAACTGATCGGCGATCATTACGAGGCGCGCCGCGTGCCGCCGCGCGACGGCGAGACGCCCTATCGACCTATCCCGGCCGAGCGGCTGTATCTCAGCGCGGATGACTGGTCCGGCCTGCTGGCACAGGTGCCGAGCTTCACCTTCAGCCCCTTCGGGCGGCCGGATGGCGCGCAGGGCGTGGATGGCGGCGGCCGGCCCGCGCCCATCTTCGCGCCCGGCGGCGATATGCAACCGGATATTTTCGACAAGCTGCGGGCGCAGGCCGCCACCTGGACGGCTGAGAAGAAGCGTCTTGTCATCGCCGCCTGGACCGATGGCTCGCGGGAACGCCTTGGCGGGCTGCTGCGGGAACAGGGTTTCGACCAGCTGATGGTCGCGGCCAATGCGGATGCCGTGCGCAAGCTGCCGCCGAACGCCATCGCGCTGGTCACGCTCGGCATGGAACGCGGTTTTGTGGGTGACCGCATGGCCGTGGTGGGCGAGCAGGATTTGCTCGGCCGCCGTCTGGCCCGCCCGCCCCGCAAGCGCAAGCGCGCCGATCAGTTCATCGCCGAGGCCACCGACATCGCCGAGGGCGATCTGGTGGTGCATGAGGATCACGGCATCGGCCGGTATGACGGGCTTGTCACCATCCGCGTCAATGACGCCCCGCATGACTGTCTGCGGCTGATCTATGACGGCGAGCACAAGCTGTTTCTGCCGGTCGAGAATATTGAGGTTCTGTCCCGCTTCGGGACGGAGACCGCCGGCGTCACGCTGGACAAGCTGGGCGGTGCGTCCTGGCAGAACCGCAAGGCGAAGGCCAAGACGCGCATTCGCGACATGGCCGCCGGGCTTATCCGCATCGCCGCCGAACGGCGTCTGCATGAAGCGCCGAGCCTGGCCCCGCCGGAAGGCATGTGGGACGAATTCTGTGCCAAGTTTCCCTTTGTGGAGACGGAGGATCAGTCCCGCGCCATCGCCGACGTGCTGGAAGACATGGCCTCCGGCAAGCCGATGGACCGCCTGATCTGCGGCGATGTCGGTTTCGGCAAGACGGAAGTGGCGCTGCGCGCGGCTTTTGTCGCCGCGATGTCCGGTGCGCAGGTGGCGGTAGTTGTGCCGACAACTTTGCTGGCGCGGCAGCACTTCCGCAGCTTCTCGGCGCGCTTCGCCGGCCTGCCGATCAATGTGGCGCAGCTCTCGCGCATGGTGACGGCCAAGGAAGCGACGCAGGTCAAGGCCGGTCTGGCCGATGGCACCGTCAATATCGTCGTCGGTACCCATGCGCTGCTCGCCAAATCCATCAGCTTTGCCGATGTCGGCCTTGTCATCGTCGACGAGGAGCAGCATTTCGGCGTCGCGCATAAGGAACGCCTGAAGTCGCTCAAGGCCGATGTGCATGTGCTGACGCTGACGGCGACCCCCATTCCGCGCACGCTGCAATTGGCGCTGACAGGCGTGCGGGAGATGAGCATCATCGCGACCCCGCCGGTCGACAGGCTGGCTGTCCGCACCTTCATCATGCCCTTCGACGGTCTGGTGATCCGCGAGGCGATCCAGCGCGAGCGCTTCCGGGGCGGGCAGATTTTCTGCGTCTGTCCGCGCCTGGAGGATATGGAGCGCGTCGGCAAGCGGCTGCTGGAAATCGTGCCCGATCTGCGCATCGTCGAAGCCCATGGCCGCCTGTCGCCGACCGACCTGGAACGCGTCATGACGGAATTCGGCGACGGCAAATACGATGTTCTGCTTTCGACCAATATCGTCGAAAGCGGTCTCGACATGCCGGCGGTGAATACTTTGATCATTCATCGCGCCGATCTGTTCGGTCTCGGTCAGCTCTATCAGCTGCGCGGGCGTGTCGGACGCGGCAAGCAGCGCGGCTACGCCTATCTCACCTGGCCGCCGAGCTTCCGCCTTTCGGCGGCAGCCGAAAAGCGGCTGGACGTGATGCAGACGCTGGATACGCTGGGCGCGGGTTTCACGCTCGCCAGCCATGATCTGGATATTCGCGGCGCCGGCAATCTGCTGGGCGACGAACAATCCGGCCATATCCGCGAAGTCGGCATCGAGCTCTATCAGCAGATGCTGGAAGATGCGGTCGCCGATCTGCGCGCCGAACGCGGCAAGAAAAGCCGCGCGGCCGAGCGGGACTGGACGCCGACCATCGGCCTCGGCCTGCCCGTGCTGATCCCCGAAGCTTACGTGAAGGATCTGCCGGTTCGCCTCGGCCTTTATCGCCGCATCGGCAGCCTGTCTTCGGTCGAGGAGACGGAGGCGATGGGCGCCGAACTGGTGGACCGCTTCGGGCCGCTGCCCGAGGAGGTCGACAATCTGTTGCAGGTGATGACGCTGAAACGCATCTGCCGCGAGGCGGGGGTGGAGAAGCTGGATGCCGGGCCGAAGGGCATGGTGCTGGGCTTCCGGGGCAATGCCTTCGGCAATGTCGCGGGGCTTATCCCCTGGATCGGCAGCCGGGGCGGGGCCATCAAGCTGCGCCCCGACCACAAGCTGGTGGTGGTGGCGGATATGGATATTTCCAAGCGCATCCGGCTGGCCAAGGACATTCTGGGCAATCTGGCGCGCATCGCGGGACAGGATAAGGCGGCTTAGCGCCTTCTATTCGTTATCTTTCGACAGATTGACGCGAAGCCGTTCCTCGGTCAGAGCTTTCGCCCAGCGTCATGGCAGGGAAGCTCCACGATAATGGTCCTACACTCGCCTTTGGTCGCTCTGATCATGATGGTGCTGATCTTCGGCGGCGCGATGCTCGGCATGGCACTGTCGGGCAAGCTGCCGCAGCATCATTTCAGTCCCGAAACCCGGTCTGTCGTCACCGCGTCCATGGCGGTGGTCGGCACCATGTCGGCCTTGGTCATTGGCCTGCTGATCTCGACGGCGAATACGTCCTTCTCGGCCCGCAACGCCAATGTGGCCGAACTTTCCAGCGACATCATCAAGATGCAGGACGTGCTGAACCGTTACGGTCCGGCCGCCGATCCGATCCGTCAGGATTTGAAGGACTATGCGGCACGGACCTATCAGGATCTCTTCACCGAAAACCGCAGCAGCCGCGCGGTGGAGAATCCGGCGACGACCGCCGTTCTCAATAAAGTTCAGGACAGCATCCTCGCCCTGAAGCCTGCCGACGCCCGCCAGACCTGGCTGGTGGGGCAGGCCTTGCAGGTGTCGAGCGATATCAGCGCCGCGCGCTGGCAATTGGTGCAGGAGGAATGGAGCGCCTTTCCGGCGCCCTTCCTGGGCGCGGTCCTGCTGTGGCTGGTTGTTCTCTTCCTCAGCTACGGCCTGTTCGCCCCCAGAAACCTGACGGCGGTGATCGCGCTTTTGCTCTGCGCTTTCGCGGTTTCGGCGGCATTGAAATTGATGCTGGATATGGAAGCGCCCTTCGAAGGCGGCATTAAATTCTCCAGCCCGCCCATCCGCCTGTCCAGCGAGCCGCTGCGCCATACGCTGGATGTGCTGGGCAAGTAGCGGCCTGCCGCGCCGTCAGTCGCGGCCAGTTCGCCATCGCAAAAGTAACCGAATAAAACCGCCGGATTGGTGTTTACTCCCCAAAGCAGGGGTAAACACCATGGCCTTCATAAAAACCGGCCGCGACCCGTTTCGGCGAAAATCCTGGCTGATGGCGCTGTGTCTGGCCGCCGGCATCGGTCTGGCGTCCAGGCCGGCCGTGGCGCATCCGGTGGAATATGTGATCGACCAGACGACAGCGCGCATCGCCTTCGGCACGACGGTCGCGAATGTGGTGCCGGTCAACGGCGATTTCCGGCATTTCACCGCGCATATCCACTTCGATACCGATCACCCGTCAGCGGTGAATATCGCGGTTCTGGTGTTTGACGATGCGATTAATGTGCCTTTCGGCGGGGCAGCGACCCTACGTTCGCGCCCCTATTTCGACGCGATGCGCTTCCCCACCATCCGGTTTGAGAGCGACAGCGTGCAGGCTTTGCCGGGCGACCGCTTCGCCATCGCCGGCAATCTGACCATCCGCGACGTGTCCCGTCCGCAGGCGCTGACCGGCACGCTGGTTCATAGCGTTGCCAAGGGCGTGCCGGTGATGCGTCTCGTCTTTCACAGCCGGCTGAACCGGACCGATTTCGGCATGGTGGCGGACCGCCCGCTGATCGCCGATGACGTGACGCTGACCATCACGACGGTTCTGCGGGCGCCCTAAGGGGAAAGAGCGGGCTAACTCAAATCGCCCATTCGCCGCCGCGCATCACGGCTTCGGTCCCGCCCGAGGCGGTCACGCCGTCGATATCGATTTCGCCCGAGCCGATCATCCAGTCGATATGGATCAGGCTGCGATTGGCCCCGGCCTCGACCAGCTGCGCCTCGGTCTTATTCTCGAAATCGATGATGCATTTATTATAGGCCTGCCCCAACGCGATATGGCAGGCGGCGTTCTCATCATACAGCGTGTTGTAGAACAGGATGCCGCTCTGCGAGATGGGGGAGGAGTGCGGCACCAGCGCCACTTCGCCCAGGCGCGCCGCGCCTTCATCCGTCTCCAGCACCTTCTGCAAAACCTCTTCGCCGGTGCGGGCCTTGGCTTCGACGATCTTGCCGGCCTCGAAGCGCACGGAAATATCCTCGATCAGCGTGCCTTGGTAGGAGAGCGGCTTGGTGCTGCGCACGAAACCGTCCACGCGCCGCGCATGCGGCGTGGTGAAAACCTCCTCGGTCGGGATATTCGGATTGCAGGTAATGCCGTTGCGCGCCTTTTCCGACCCGCCCGCCCATTCATGCGCGTCGGCCAGCCCGACCGTCAGGTCGGTGCCGGGGCCACGGAACCGCAGCGCCGAAAAGCGCTTGTCGTTCAGGAAGGTCTTGCGGTCGTGCAGGCGCGCGTTATGCGCGGCCCAGGCGGCCACCGGATCGGCCTGATCGATGCGCGACGCCGCGAAGATCGCATCCCACAGCTTCATCACGGCGTCGGACTCGGTCGCATCCGGGAACACCATCGTCGCCCAGGCGGTGCTGGCGAAGGAGACGATGCTCCAATTGATATGAAAATCGACGATATGCTGTAGCGCCGGCTGATAGGCCTTTGACCGCGCGCGGTTGGCGCGGCTGACCTTGTCCGCGTCCTGACCCGCGAGCAGAGCCGGGTTTTCGCCGGAAATGGCAAGGCGCGCGGCACCGGCGCCATAGGCCTTCGCCATGCCCTCGAACAGCCACGCCGGGGCCGTGTCGAAACTCTCATTCGAACCGAGTTCGAACCGCGCCAGGGTGGCGTCATCGTCGCCGTAGAAGGTCGTCACCAGGGAAGCGCCGGCCTTATAGGCGTGGCGGGTGATCAGCCGGGCGAGGGGCAGGCTTTCCAGCGGCGCCGTCATCACCAGTTCCTGGCCGGGGGCCAGGCCCAGCCCCGTCTTCACGGCGACTTCGGCCAGACGGTCGAGCTTGGTTTCGAAATCCATGACGCTATCCTTCAATGACGCGGGCCAAGGTCAGAACCAATTGCCGACGAGGTCAAGTCATGGATGCCGGCCGGGGCTGGCGCTGGCGCTTGGGCCAGCTATGCTGCGCGGATGAATGACGCCACGACTCTGCTTTCAGACAGTGATCCCGCGCCCGTGGTCATCGACCATGCGCAAGGCTCCTCCGATCTTTTCCTGACCTGCGATCACGCTGGCCGGCGGATGCCGCAAAGCCTGGGGCAGCTTGGCGTCTCGGATGCCGAGATGGAGCGGCATATCGCCTATGACATCGGGGCCCGCGCCGTCGCCCTGCGGCTGGCGGACGCGCTGGACGCGACGCTGATCCGGCAGGTCTATTCCCGCCTTGTGATCGACTGCAATCGCGACCCCTCGGTGCCGAGTTCCATCCCCGAGATCAGCGAGACGACCGAAATTCCGGGCAATATCGGCCTGACGGATGACCAGCGGCTGGCGCGGCAGGTGGAGATTTTCCAGCCCTATCACGATGCCATTGCGGCGGCGCTGGATGCGCGCCTGTCTGCCGGGCAACCCACCGCCATCGTCGCCGTCCATAGCTTCACGCCGGTCTATAAGGGCGAAGCACGGCCCTGGCACGCGGCCGTGCTGTATAATCGCGATGCGCGGATGTCGCTGATTCTGAAGCGGCTGCTGGACGAAGAGGGTGGCCTCGTGATCGGCGATAACGAGCCCTATTTCGTCAGCGACCTGACCGACTACACCATTCCGGTCCATGCCGAGCGCCGCAACCTGCCTTACCTTGAACTCGAAATCCGCCAAGACCTGATCGCGACGGAAACGGGCCAGGCGGAATGGGCGGATCGGCTGATCCGTCTGCTGCCGAAGGTCTGGGCGGAATTTCAGGCGGGTTAACGCCGATCGAGCCCTAGGAATCGGGCCAAGGCGGCGTCCACCGCCTGCATCGTTTCCGAATCCACCACGCCGATAACAGGACCGATTTTGTCGCGTGGAACGGTCACCGCTTTGTCGATCATGATTTGCGACACCACCCGCAATCCGTTTTCCGGGCTCGGTTTTATGGTGACGCGGAAGTTGCGCCAGTCGTGCAACTCGCTGGTCAGGCGCAGAACGGTAATGCTGTTGAGTTCAGCAAATGGGTCCGCTTGGATAATCAGCGCCGGTCTCGGTTTGCCGTAATCGCCCGACACCGCGATCGTCACGAGGTCGCCGCGCATCAAAGCCTTTAAGCCGCCCAGAAATCTGGGTCGTCGAGGTCGGCGGCAATTTCGCGCATGATCTGCGCTTCATCACTGAGAGGATCACGTGCGGCTCGGGCAGCCTCCAGAGACTCCCGCTTGGCTTCGGCCTCAAAGGCTTGCCGTTCCCGCTGCTTCACATAGGCCCGCATGAAGTCGCGCAGAACTTGAGCGGCTGGCTTGTCCTCCGCTTCGGTCGCAGTCGTGAATGCGGCCTTCAGCGCTGGGTCGATGCGCAGGTTGAAGCTGCTATCCTTGGGTGTTCGGCTGGTCCGGGGCATGGCCCGCTCCGTCACTGCAATATGTGCGTATAATGCAGTTACATAATCCAGGCAGGCGGAATTTTCTAGGGTCTCAGCACTCCGTGAAATTCACGGCCAACCCACCCAGCGACGTCTCCTTGTATTTCGACTGCATATCCATGCCCGTCTGCCGCATCGTCGCGATCACCTGATCCAGCGAAATGCGGTGCGTGCCGTCACCATGCAGCGAGAGGGACGCCGCGTTGATGGCCTTGATGGCCCCAAAAGCATTGCGCTCGATGCAGGGTATCTGCACCAGCCCGGCGACCGGATCGCAGGTCATGCCCAGGTGATGCTCCATGCCGATCTCGGCCGCATTCTCGACTTGCAGAATGCTGCCGCCGAGCGCGGCGGTGAGGCCGGCGGCGGCCATGGAGCAGGCAACGCCCACTTCGCCCTGGCAGCCCATCTCCGCGCCTGAAATAGAGGCATTGATCTTGAACAGCGCGCCGATGGCCGCCGCCGTCAGCATGAAATCCCGCATCCCTTCCAGCGAACTCTCCGGGCAATGGTCGCGGTAGTGGCGCAGCACGGCCGGCACCACGCCGGCGGCGCCATTGGTCGGCGCCGTCACCACGCGCCCACCGGCCGCATTCTCCTCGTTCACCGCAATGGCATAGAGGCTGACGCGGTCCATCATGCCATGCGGCAGCGGCGTATTGCGGCGGGTGGCTGCTTCCATGCGTTCCAGAAGCGCCTTGGCGCGTCTCCGGACTTTCAATCCGCCCGGCAATTCGCCTTCGCCCTCCATGCCGCGATCGATGCAATCCATCATCACGGCGATGATCGCATCCAGCCGCCGCTCGATTTCAGCCTGCGGCAGGCGGGCGCGCTCATTCTCCCACATCATGCCGGCGACAGAGAGGCCGGCGGCCTCACCCATTCGCAGCATTTCGGCGCCATTGGTGAAGGGATAGGGCAGCGGCACCGCGCCATCCTCGAAAGCCTCGCCCACCTCATGCTCGCGGGCGATGAAGCCGCCGCCGACGGAACACCATCGCTCGGCCAGCAGCACGCTGTCATCGGCGTCCAGCGCCGTCAGCACCATGGTATTGGCGTGGACCGGCGTCTCGGCCTCGGTATCGAAGATGATGTCGCGGGTGGGGTCGAAGCCGATCATCTGGCTGCCCAGCGGCAGGCGATAGGCGCCGCGCGCATCGTCGATGATGCGCCGCGCGGCAGCCGCCGTGACGGTATCGGGGCTCTCGCCGGCCAGGCCCAGCATGACGGCGGTATCGGTCGCGTGGCCGCGTCCGGTCCAGGCGAGCGACCCCAGCAGCCGCACCTCGATCCGCTCGGGCAGGCACGGCAGCGCGGCCACGAAGGCGGCGGCCGCCTTCATCGGCCCCACGGTATGGGAGGAGGAAGGGCCGATGCCGATCTTGAAGAGATCAAAGACGCTGATCATGAGGCCACTCCACGCAAAAGACAGAAGCAGCCGGCAAGATCAGGCCCCGAATTCGCGCATATGCTCGCGCAGGAAGCCCCGAATATAGGGGGCGAAGCTGCGCCAGACCTCGATATGGAAACGGTCGGGCTCGGTGCGCCAGATGGCGAGTTCGGCCTTGCCCATGACGGTCCGCGTGCACATGCCGACGGGGAAGGCCCGCAGGTCGAAATCCAGCGGATTGCCGCCGGCCAGGACGGTCGCGGCCTGCCGGCCGGACAGGCCCAGCGCGTATTGCCGCTCGGAAATATCGACCAGACTATGCGGCTGGCCGGCAAGCGACGTGGCCGCTGCCGCGATCACGGCATCCGTATCGCTGGGCAGCATCAGCAGCAGCAGCCATTCGTCCGGCCCGAGCCAGAGCGCTGCACGGCTGCCGCTGATGGCGGCGCGGCAGGCCTCCTGCGGGAGCGCCAGACCGAAAGCCTCGCCCATGGCGCTGACCGCCGCACCACGGCCACGGAAATTCAGCCGGCCAAAGGCGGGCAGGGTTTCCAGCCGCACGCCATTAGCGTCGATCGGCGTGGTCTCGACAATATCAGACAACATCGAGGCGTGCTCCCTCAGCGTCATAGAAGACAGGCGAGACGAGTTTGACGGCGACGGACCCACGGCCCGGCACCAGAACCTGAAGGGTCTCGCCCATACGGCTTCGCCCGGCTTCCACCAGGGCCAGCGCGATCGGGTGGCCCAATGCCGCGCTCATATAGGAGGAGGTGACATGGCCCAGCACCGTCATCGGCTTGGGCTGGCGGGGGTCGGCCACGATCTGCGCGCCTTCCTCCAGCACCGTGCGGCCGTCAGCCGACAGCAGGCCCACCAGCTGCTTGCGCTTGCTCTCCATCATGCCGGGGCGGGTGAGGGACCGCTTGCCGACGAAGTCCTTCTTCGCCTTGCCGATGGCCCAGGTGAGACCCACGTCGTCCGGCGTCGCCGTGCCGTCCGTCTCTTGCCCCACGATGATGAAGCCCTTTTCGGCGCGCAGCACATGCATGGTCTCGGTGCCATAGGGCGTGATGCCGTGCTTGCGGCCTTCGGCGTACAACGCTTCCCAGACCCGGCGGGCTTCGCTGGGCGGCACGTTGATTTCAAAACCCAATTCGCCGGTGAAGCTGACGCGGAACAGGCGGGTCTTGACGCCGCAGATGCGGCCTTCGGCGATGGCCATATGCGGGAAGGCCGCCGGTGACAGGTCAATGCCTTCGACGAAGGGCGCAAGCACTTCACGCGCCTTCGGCCCTTGCAGGGCGATCACCGCCCATTGCTCGGTCGCCGAGGTCAGCCAGACATTGAGGTCCGGCCATTCGGTCTGGAGGTAGTCTTCCATCATGTTCAGAACGGAAGCCGCGCCGCCCGTCGTGGTCGTGACATGAAAGCGGTCTTCGGCGATGCGGCCCACGACGCCGTCATCATACACAAACCCGTCCTCGCGCAGCATGACGCCATAGCGGCAACGCCCGACGCCAAGCTTGGTCCACGGGTTCACATACATGCGGTTCATGAATTCGGCCGCGTCCGGCCCCACGACCTCGATCTTGCCCAAGGTTGAAGCGTCAAAGATGCCCAGGCTGCCGCGCACCGCCTTGCATTCGCGGGCGACGGCGGCGTGCATGTCTTCGCCCTGGCGGGGGAAGTAGCGGGCGCGCTTCCACTGGCCGACATCCTCGAAAACCGCGCCTTCGCCCTCGGCCCAGTGATGGATGGCCGTGCGGCGGATGGGGTCGAACAGATCCCCACGCGCGGCCCCGGCGAAATTGCCGAAGGTCGTGGGCGTGAAGGGCGGCCGGAAGGTGGTGAAGCCGATTTCGGGAATGGTCTTGCCCTGGGCCTGCGCCATCACGCCCAGCATGGGCATATTGCTGGTCTTGCCCTGGTCGGTCGCCATGCCCGTCGTCGTATAGCGCTTGGCATGTTCCACCGAGCGGAAGCCTTCGCGCACCGCGAGCTTCAAATCCTTCGCCGTGCTGTCGTTCTGGAAATCGACGAAGGCGCGCACACGATTGGCGTCGCGGTTATGCGGCAGCGCGCCAAGGAAGGTGGAGGCATCGCCCGCCGGGCAGACGGTGACGAAAACCCGCGTGGTGACGGCATCGCCGCCCGCTGCGACGGCGGCGTCATTACCGGCCTTGAAACCGGTGCTGAGTGCCGCTTCCAGACCATAGGCACCGCTGGCGGCGCCCGCCGCGCGCAAGGCCTGGCTGGCCGCGACCGCGCCCGGCACATAGGCCTGCACCGTGTCATCCCAACGCAGCTTCGACAGCGATTGCGAATAGAGATGCAGCGTCGGCGTCCAGCCGCCGGCCATCAGCAGCAGGTCGCAGGCAATGTCCTGCGTCTTCCAAACAGTGCCGTCCTCACCGACCGAGGCGATGGAGGCGCCATCGACGCGCATCTTGCCCGAGGTGCCGGCGATGGTCTTGCCGGTCTCGATGGGCAGGCCGGCGCGCTTGGCCGCGTCATAGCCCGTGCCGCTGGGCGCGCGGCGCAGATCGGCGATGGCGGCGATTTCGACGCCGGCTTCGGCGAGCGCGAGCGCCGCGCGATAGCCGCTGTCATTGGCGGCGGCGATGACGGCGCGCTTGCCCGGCTTCACGCCATAGCGGTTGAGGTAGGTTGTCGCCGCATCGGCCAGCAGGATGCCGGGGCGGTCATTCTCGGGGAAGGTCAGCGGACGCTCGAAAGCGCCGGTCGCCAGCACAACTTCGCGGGCGCGCACCTGCCACATCCGCTCACGCGGCTGAGCGCCATCGGGGCTGGCCAGATGATCGGTCACGCGCTCGACGAGACCGACATGATTATGCGGGTAATAGCCGAAGCCCGTGGTGCGCGGCAGCAGGGTGACGTGGCTGTAGCCTGCCAGTTCCGCCAGCGTCTCGGCCAGCCAGACCTGCGCGGGCTTGCCGGCGATGAGGGAACTGGTGTCGGCAAGCAACGACCCGCCGAATTCGTTCTGCTCGTCGCAGAGGATGACGCGCAAGCCGGATTCTGCGGCGGCGAGCGCTGCGGCAAGGCCCGCCGGGCCGGCACCGATGACGAGCACCTCGCAATGAACGTGGCGCTGCAAATAGCGATCCGGGTCCGGCGCGGTCGGCACTTTACCGAGACCGGCGGAGGCGCGGATAACGGGCTCGTAGACGCGGTCCCAGAAGCTGCGCGGCCACATGAAGGTCTTGTAGTAGAAGCCCGCCGGCAGCAGGGCCGCGAAACGGTCGTTAATGCCGCCGACATCGAAACCCAGAGACGGAAAGCGATTCTGGCTGATCGCCGACAGGCCCTCATACAATTCCACCTGCGTCGCGCGCAGATTGGGGGCCGTACGCCCCGCGTCGCGGCTGACGGTGACCAGCGCATTCGGCTCGTCCGATCCCGCCGTCATCACGCCGCGAGGGCGGTGATATTTGAAGGACCGGCCCATGAGATGGACGCCATGCGCGAGCAATGCCGAGGCCAGCGTATCGCCGGCCACGCCGCTATAGGCTTTGCCGTCGAAGCTGAAGGTGACGGGCTTTGCGCGGTCAATGCGCCCGCCGGAGGGCGTGCGGAAGGGCTCGTTCACGGTGGCGGCGGTGAAATCGGGTGCGAGAGAATCAGGCATCACACGCCTTCCGGGCGGGCTTCGCCCGTCTTGTAGCTGGCCAGGATCTGATCGGTCGTGGTGTCGCGCACGACATTGAAGAAGCGCGCGCAGCCGTGGATATGGCGCCAGCGCTCGGCATGGATGCCGCGCTCATTGTCGCGGCTATACAGGAAGGAGGCCCATTCCTGGTCGGTCAGCGGCGACGGATCAACCGGGCGCGCGATATGCGCCTGGCCGCCGTAGCGGAATTCCAGTTCCGGCCGGGGGCCGCAATGGGGGCAGGGGATAATCAGCATCGGTCCAGCTCCCTCAATGCGCCACGGCCGCGGCGGCGGCCTCGTCGATGAAATTGCCGGTCACGAAACGGTCCAGGCTGAAGGGCGCGTTGATCGGATGCGGCTCGTCCTTCGCGATCGTATGCGCGAAAAGATGCGCCGAGCCCGGCGTGGCCTTGAAGCCGCCGGTGCCCCAGCCGCAATTCACGTAAAGGCCCTTCACAGGGGTCTTGGAGATGATGGGCGAGCGGTCGGGCGTCGTATCGACGATGCCGCCCCAGTTGCGCAGCATCCGCAGGCGCCGGTACATCGGCACCAATTCGCAGATCGCATCCAGCGTATGGCCCGCGATATGCAGGCCGCCGCGCTGCGTGTAGCTGGTATAGGCGTCGGTGCCGGCGCCGATCACCATCTCGCCCTTGTCGGACTGGCTGATATAGGCGTGGATGGTGTTGGACATGACGACACAGGGAAAGTCCGGCTTCACGGGTTCCGAGACCAAAGCCTGGAGCGGAAAGCTTTCCAGCGGCATGCGCAGGCCCGCCATGGACATGACGACCGAGGTATTGCCGGCGGCCGAAACGCCGACCTTCTTGGTGCGGATGAAGCCGCGCTCGGTCTCCACCCCTTCCACCGCGCCGGAGGCGTCGCGGCGGATGCCGGTGACGGCGCAATTCTGGATGATATCGACGCCCATGGCGTCCGCCCCGCGCGCATAGCCCCAGACGACTGCGTCATGCCGGGCCGTGCCGCCGCGCCGCTGCAAGGCGCCGCCCACGACCGGATAGCGGATGTTCTGGGAGATGTTCAGCGCCGGGCAATAGGCCTTGCACTCTTCCGCCGTCAGCCACTCATTATCCACGCCCGCCGCCTGATTGGCGAAGACATGGCGCTTGAAGACCTGAACGTCATGCACCGTATGCGCCAGCATCAGCACGCCGCGCGGGGAGAACATGGTGTTGTAGTTCAGATCCTGGGACAGCGTTTCCCAGATTTTGAGCGCATGATCGTAAAGGGCAGCGCTCTCGGGGAAGAGGTAATTGGAGCGGATGATGGTGGTGTTGCGGCCGGTATTGCCGCCGCCCAGCCAGCCCTTGTCCAGCACCGCGATATTCCGCAGGCCGTGTTCCTTGGCCAGGTAATAGGCCGCGCCCATGCCATGGCCGCCGCCACCCACGATGACGGCGTCATATTCAGCCTTGGGCTCAGGCTCACGCCAGAAGGGTTTCCACCCTTGATGGCCGCCGAGAGCGTGACGAAGGAGGGATAGGCCAGAGAAGCGTTCCATATGGGCCGATCGTTTCTATGCGCAGGATGCAATAGTGGTGCGCTGACCGCAGCAAAGCAGCCAGAACGCAGGTGCCTGGAGATTTGAACGAAGGCGACGCCCCTGTCTGCTAGGGCGCCAGAGGTTCGGCAAGGCCTTTGACATGGCGGCCCCCGGTGCTGGCGACCGACAGGCCGATGACACCCCAGCTCCCGCCCGCCAGTTGCGTGAAAAGCGCCGCACCACTGGTGCCGGGCTCCCCATGACAGTCATCCTCCAGCAGCCGGTTGCCGCCACGGTCGACGCGAAAACCCAAAATCCGGCAGCGGTCGACCTGTAAAATCTCGTCATGGTCGCGATTATAGCCGCCCAGATAGACCACGGTGCCGACCGGGGGCATGGCGGGCGCGAATCGCACGCTGTCCGCGTCCTGGCCGATCGGATGGTCCAGCGTCAGGAAAGCGCGGTCGAGGCCCAGCGTGCGCAATTCCTGCGTCGGGTCGTAGCCGGGGGAGACGACGAAGCTCAGCGCCCTGGCCTGGTCGGCATAGGTGCCGCGATCATAGCGCCACAGAAAATGCACCGAACTCGGCTGCACGTAATGGCCGGTGGTCGGGCGGAACAGGCAATGGGCTGCGGTCATGACCAGACTTGGCGCGATCAGGAAGCCGGTGCAGCGCGTGCCCAGTTCCGTCTGCACGCGCCCCAGCGACCGCCAGGGCTGGGCTGTCAGATCGACCGCCACGGGCTGCGCGCGGACTGGCGCGGCCGGCACCAAGGCGGTCAGAAGCAATACGACGCTCAGGAATCGGGTGCGGCGATGGGGCATGCGCATTTCTACCGCAATGCAGCACGACATCTCAGCCCTTTTGGGGCCGGTCAGGTCAGGATGTCTGTTTCGTCAGCCGATACAGCACATGACGGCAAAGGGGATGGGGGTGCGGCAGCAGCGGATGGTCGAATTCGCCCGCCAGCTTCATGCCCACGCGCTCCATGACGGCGCGGGAGCCCGTGTTGTCCGGCACGGTGAGGGCGACGATTTCGGGCAGACGGAGCGTGTGGAACCCATAGGCGATGGCGGCGCGAGCGGCCTCGGTCGCATAACCGCGGCCCCAGAAGCCGCGCGTCAAGCGCCAGGCGATTTCCACCGCCGGCGTGAAATCCGCCTCGAAGCGTATGCGCTGCAAGCCCAGCGCGCCGATGAAGGCGCCGGTCTCGGCCAGTTCCACGGCCCATTTGCCGTAGCCGTCCTCGGCCCAATGCGTTTTGGTACGCGCGATATAGGCATCGCTTTCGGCAGCCGTTTTAGGGCCGCCGAGGTAGCGCATGGTTTCCTCATCCGCGTTCTGCGCGGCGAAGGGTGCCGCGTCCCGCGCCTCCCACATACGCAGGCGCAGACGCGCGGTGGTCAGTTCGGGCCAGGAGCCGGGCGATGTCTCGGTCATAGGCACCTCTTGCCCGGCCCCTGGAAGGAGATCAACCGACCTTCACGTCGCGGGTCCAGAGGTCGGAAATGACCTTCTTGGCGGCGTTGGTCTGATCCAGCGTCGCGAACTGCGTCTTCTTATAAGCTTCCGGCGAAGGCAGCTTGGCGAGCATTTCGGCCGGGATGGCGCCCGCCGCCAGCATGGCATTGAAGCGAATCGGATGGGCGTATTGCGCCAGGAAGCCGAGCTGGCCCTCATCGCTATATAGGAATTCCTGCCACAGGCGCGCGGCTTTGGGATGCGGCGCGAAGGCGCTGATGGCCTGGGCATAGAAGGCGCCGAAGGGCGCGCCGTCATTGGGCACCACAACCTCGATCGGCGCCATCTTGGCGGCATTGTCGCGCGAGGTGAGGTTGAGATAGTCCCAGCGCAGCACGATGGGCGCCTGTCCGCTGACCAGCATGGGCTCCGTCACCGCGACCGGGTTCAGATTGCCGGCTTTTGCCAGGCGCGCGAAGAATTCGACGCCGGGTGCGACGTTATGCATTGTGCCGCCGAAGGCGAGATTGGCGGCCATGACGGTGGCCAGCGCGTCACCCGAGCCCAGCGGCGTGCCGTCCATGGCGACCATGCCGCGATATTCGGGCTTCAGCAGGTCGCGCCAGCTGCGCGGCACATTGGCGACGACCTTGCGGTTCACCGCGAAGGAGACGATGCCGAAATAGTCGCCCACCCAATGGCCTTCCGGGTCGCGCGCATCGGCCGGGATATCCTTCCAGGTCGCGACCTTATAGGGCGCCAGCAGCTTCTTCTGGGTGCCGAGCACGGCGAAGGTGGGGGACAGGTCCATGCAATCCGGCGCGCGGTCGTCATGCTTCAGGGTGCGCACCGCCTGAATTTCCTCGGCCGAGCTGCCTTCGGAATTGCTGTCGTCGATGGCGATGCCGTAGCGCGACGAGAAGGTCTTCATCAGCGGCTCGAAGGCCCAGTTATGGGACAGTGCCACAAGGTTGAGCTTGCCCTCGGCCTTCGCGCTCGCGATCAGGGCCGGGGAGAGGGCGGCTTCGGCCGCGCGAGCCATGGGGGCAAAGCGGGTGCCGGCAGCGGCCAGCGTCGCCAGGGAAGCGCTTGCGCCAAGCAGGCCGCGCCGGGAAATCGTCATAAGGTCGGTCCGTTCTCAATAAAGTGAGGGGCGGCCTTATGGTCCGGCTTTGATGACAGCCGCGTGATGGTTTTGCGTCGGGTGGATGTTGTCTCTTAACCGCGATTAATGCGTTTGCGCTGTCAGTCTGGCGCCCAAAACCAGATCGTCCCATGTTTGTCGTCAGGATTTTGACAGGACTGCCGCGTGATGATCGACGCTTTGGGCTTCAGCATAGCCGTCTGCGGTATAGAGGAACTGGGCGACCATGCCGCGCTGGGGGCCACGCATGTGCTGTCCATCCTCGACCCTGATCATCCGGTGCCGGAGGCTTTCGGCCAGTATGGCGAGCATGCCCGGCTGGAACTGCGCTTTCATGACATCATCGATCCGCAGCCGGGGATGGTCCTGCCGTCTGAGGCGGATATCGCGGCCATCCTGGCCTTCGGCCGCAGCGTGCAGGCCAGCGGTCCGGCAGCGCGGCTTCTGGTCCATTGCCACGCCGGCATTTCCCGCTCCACGGCGGCGCTGGCGCTGATCATTGCCCAGGCGCGGCCGGACAGCAGCGCCGAATCGGTGCTGGGGCAGGTTCATGGCATTCGCGAAAAAACTTGGCCTAATCTGCGGATGATCGAATTGGGCGATGGCGCGCTCGGCCGCGACGGCAGGCTGACGGAGGCGGTTTTCGACCTCTATCGCCGGCAGATCGACAAGCGCCCCCATATCGCGGACTTCATGGAAAAAGGCGGCCGTGGGCGGGAAGTGGCCGGCGCCGGTCGTAAACTGGCCTGATCGCGCCACCGGCGCGCCGGCTTTCGTCGCGCTGGGCTCAGCGCTCTCGGAAACTTGTCCGCGCCTGCGCAAGCCGGAATGGCGGCTTCTGGCCAAAAATCGTCCCTGGGACAGCGGTTCCCCGGCGCTAAAAGCACCCAAAAAAACGTTTTGATTGACCCTGTCCGGTCGATTGAAAAAGGAAGGAGACCTAGTCACGGCGCCTAGGTCTTTGGTCCAGAATTGACGAACCGGTCCAGAAAATAACCAAGAACTAGACCTGGCGGCGTAAGTAATTCCGGTTCGTCGATTTAGTCAATCAAGCCAGTTGGTTGTTTGTTCAAACAAAAAAACTAAGTTAATGGCTGATAAATTTTTATATCGACCAAAATTCGCTTTACTAATTATTTACGTTTCACCATCATGGCTTTCGTTCCGGGTCGCCATCAGACTTCAGGCGCGACGGCTGCCGTCTCATCAAGAGATCGCATGATTTTTGGCTCTATCAGCGGTTTTAAGACATCGCTGCCGGAGCCTTGGATTTTGAAAAACGACTGCATAGGGCAGGAGAAACGTCAGTGCGGTGATAGTTCACCCAAGTGCATGACAGCAGGCGGGGCGGGTCCGGATGGGTCGGATCAATTCGCTCGGGTTCTGCACATATTTGTCTTGAAGATGGATAAGGCAGCCATAATCTGTGGCGGTTTTTGCTCGGCTGCTTCGTCAGCCGGCAAAGCGTCAGTATTGATCGCAGGTTTTGTCTCCATTTGAACGTGATTGCTATGTCATTTCATCTTTCATGGAAAGATGAAGTCGGGATCTTGCGTCTTGTAAACGACCACAAAAACTTTGTGATTCTTCCGGTTCGCCGAGGCGACAAGCGACCACCGGCAAAGGCCTGACCGATTAGTGCGTCTCCTTTATTCTAGCTGGAGTTAATGATGAGCGACATTATGACGGTTAACGGCGGGTCGATCCCGTCGAACTTCAGTGCCGGCTTCGCGCAGACGGCATTTTTGAGTTTCTTCAACCCGTCCACGATCGTGACCCAGATCAGTGGTGCCGGCAGTTTCGTGGTGAATGACGGAACCTTTCCGTCCCCCACTGCGATCATGGCCAGCGAAGTGGCGGTGACGCTGAGCGGTGCCAATGCCATCGCCATCACCGGGGCCAGCGATACCGTGACGGCCGGCGGGTCGTCGCCCTATCAGGCTTTTCTGAATGGCGGCGGCAGCAATGTGCTGAATACGGGTTCAGGGCAATCCACGGTCTTCGCCTCCTCGGGTTCGGCGACCATCAATGCCGGTGCAGGTTCGACCACGGTCGAAGGCAGCAGCGGCAGCCTGGCCTTCAATGGCGGCTCGTCCAGCAACGATCTGGTTTTCGCGGGATCGGGCTTCGCATCGATGGACGGCGGCTCGGGCGGGAATGACACCCTGGTCGGCGGGTCTTTCGCGACCTTCATCAATCTGTCCGGCGCGTCCCAGGACGATTTCGCGGTCGCCGGCACGGGCATCACGGTCATCGATGCCTCGCAGACGACAGGTGGCCTGACCATCTCCACCAACCCGAGCGGCGTTGGCGTCCTGTCGGCCATCATGGGGTCCGGCGCCGATACCTTCGTCGGCGGCGGCACCACCCATACGGTGGTGCAGGGCGGCAGTGGCGCGGATGTCTTCCTCTTCCTCAGCAACGGCCTGCCGGGCGCCGATACCATCCTGGGCTTCAGCGCCAAGGACAATATCGGCTTCGAGCCAGGGCTGACGATCAAAGGCGAGGCGGTCGGGACGATGGGCGATGTCATCACGCTCAGCGATGGCACCACCATTACGCTGTCGGGTGTCGACCACAAGCTGTTCAGCTGACCGATGCCGGCGGCCGGTTAACGGTCGCCGGAATGGGCTGAAGGTGACGCACAGACTGGCCGAACCCCGTGGGTCGCCGCGGGACTCGGTTTTAAATGCCACAGCGGGCATCGCCATCATGGGCGATGCCCGCTATACTGTTTAGCGGTGACCGATCACCACTCGGCGAAATTGCCGTCGGCCAGGCGGAAGATCGGGTTGCGCCAGCCCTTGAAGTCGCGCGACAGCTCGCGGATCAATGCCTCGTCAAGGTTGATGCCGAGGCCGGCGCCGGTCGGCGCCTTGACGAAGCCGTTTTCCAGATCGAAGACGGACTTGTCCGCCAGATAGGTCAGCAGGTCATGGCCGCCGGTATTGTAATGAATGCCGAGGGACATTTCCTCGATCACGAAATTCGGCGTCGAGACCGCAATTTGCAGGCAGGCGGCAAAGGCGATCGGCCCCAGCGGGCAATGCGGGGCCAGCGCCACGTCATAGGCTTCTGCTTGCGCCGCGATGCGCTTCACTTCCGAAATGCCGCCGGCATGGGACAGGTCGGGCTGGATGATGTCGACGATGCCGCGCTCCAGAAAGGGCTTGAAGTCCCAGCGCGTGAACAGGCGCTCACCCAGCGCGATGGGGATGGTGGTCATCCGCGACAGCTGCTCCAGCCCCTCGATATTCTCGGACAGCAGCGGCTCCTCGATGAACAGCGGCTCGATCTCTTCCAGGCGCTCAGCCAGACGGCGGGCCATCGGCTTATGGACGCGGCCGTGGAAGTCGAGGCCGATATCGAGCCCTTCGGCCTTCACCGCCGCCGCACGCTCCACCACCGCGTCCAAATCACGCGGAGACGCGACCCAGTTGAGTTCGGAGGTCGCGTTCATCTTCAATGCGCGGAAACCCTGCGCCTTGCGGGCGCGGGCGGCTTCGCCGACCTCGTCCGGGCGGTCACCGCCGATCCAGGCATAGCATTCGACCTTGTCGCGCACTTTGCCGCCGAGCAGCTGCCAGACCGGCACACCCAGCGCGCGGCCCTTCAAGTCCCACAGCGCCTGATCCAGGCCGGACAGCGCGCTCATCAGCACCGGGCCGCCGCGATAGAAGCCGCCGCGATAGCCGACCTGCCAGATTTCCTCGATATTATGGGCGTCCTGGCCGATGAAGCGGTCCCGGAAGGACGCGAAAACGCCTTCAACCGCCTCGGAATGGCCTTCCAGGCTGGCTTCGCCCCAGCCGACCGCGCCGTCCTTGGTTTCAACGCGGACAAACAGCCAGCGTGGCGGCACGGCGAAGGTTTCGATGCGGTCGATGATCAAGGGCTTCATGGCGCAGGCGGCTCCGTAATGGTCGGAACATTCCTAGCCTGAGAGCGCGCAGCCAGAAAGCCGGTCAAATCGGATGGCTTGGCCGAATGGGGCGCATAGGAGACGCTTAGTGTGGTCAATCAGAGTCGTTCGGGTTTGATCGAAACGCCTTTCTGATGTCGCCCCCGGACTTGTTCGGGGGCGCCTAGCCCGGGGGCCCACCCGTTCCGGCGCCACCTTAGCTGGGCGCGAAGCCTTCCAGCATTCCCGCATACGGCTTCACGCCTGGGCGCGCGTAGCCCGCGACCTTGGAGGTGGACAGGCCCAGTCCCACCAGGCCTTCCGCCAGCTTCACCGCCGCCGCCACACCGTCAATCACCGGCAGGCCCATCTCAGCGGTGAGTTCGCGCGCGAGATCGGCCATGCCGGCGCAGCCAAGCAGGATGCATTCCGATCCGTCCTCGGCAATCGCCCGGCGGATTTCGGCGCGCACCTTCTCAACCGCGCCGCTGGCCGGGTCTTCCAGCGCCAGCACCGGCACGCCGGCGGCCCGGGCGCGGCCACGCCCTTCCATGCCGTAGCGGCGGATAAGCCCGTCCATGGCGGGCAGCGAGACGGGCAGGGTGGTGACGATGGTAAAGCGATGGCCCAGGAACCCCGCCATGCGCATCGCGGCCTCGCAGATGCCGATGACGGGAATGGATGTCACGGTGCGGGCGGCGTCGATGCCAGGGTCATCGAAACAGGCGACGACGACGGCCTGCGCGCCGCGCTTTTCGCCCGCCATCACCTCGGTGATCAGGCCCGGCACGCAGAAGGCCTCGTCATAAAACCCTTCGATGCTGACAGGCCCCATGGCGGGGTTCACGGCCTCGATCTCCGTGCCTGCTGCGGCGACGGATCGCGCGGCGGCACCGATCTTCGCGGTCATGGAAGCGGTCGTGTTCGGATTGACGACAAGAATTTTCATAAGCGTTCAGCCAAGCTTGGCCGCGCGGCGGCGGCGGATGATGGCCATGCTGGTCATGGCGACGATGATGACGAGCGCCGAAAAAGCCGTCGTCAGCGTGCCCAGCGCATAGATCACCGGTGTCGTCACATTCGCCGTCATGGCGAAGATTTCCAGCGGCAGCGTATTGCTGTCGCCGGCCGTCATCATGGTGCGCGGAAATTCGTCATAGGAGAGCGAGAAGCCGAACAGCGCGATGCCGACCACGCCGGGCAGGATGATCGGCAGGATGACATTGGTGAAGCTGCGCCAGGGTCCGGCGCCGAGGTCGCGCGCGGCTTCCTCCCAGCTTTTGTTGAAGCGGTTGAAGACCGCGAACATGATCAGCAGGCCAAAGGGAATGGTCCAGGTCAATTGCGCGCCGAAGGCGGAACTCCACCAGGCCGGGTTCAGGCCGAGCTGGCTGAACAGCAGGCCGATGCCGAGGCTGACGAGGATGGACGGCACGATCAGGCTGGCAATGACGAGGTAGAACAGGAAGGTGGAACCCGCGAAGCGGCGGCGGAAGGCCATGCCGCCGGCCACCGAAATCACCACATTCGCCACCATGACCATGAAGGCAAGGATGAGCGAGCGGGTAATCGACCCGCCGAAATCCCCCACCATCTGCTGCTGGAACAGCGCATGGAACCAGTGGACGGAAAAGCCGTGCATGGGGAAGGTGAGGCCGCCGTCCGGTCCCTGGAAGGACAGGATGACGATGGTCGCAATCGGCCCGTACAGGAACAGCACGAACGCCGCGAAAAGCGACGCCAGAATATAGAAGGATTTGCCGCGCCGGTCCCGGTTCATCGGTGTGCTCCGCCACGCGTCGCTGTCGCTCCGTCATGCCCGCGAAAGCGGGCATCTTCTATGGGCAAGCCCTTGGGCGGCAGAGGATGCCCGCTTTCGCGGGCATGACGGGGTTGTGGCGATGAGACGTTGAACGATGCCACCTCACAGCTCCTTGCGGATATCGACCACGCGCAGGATCAAAAAAACCATGATCAGCACGATGGCGAGCAGGATGACGGCGTTCGCCGCCGCCGCCGGATATTGCAATTGCGACATTTCGTTCTGGATCATGATGCCGACCGAGGCGCTCTGGCCGCCGCCCATGATGCTGACGCTGACGAAATCGCCCATTACCAGGGTGATGACGAAAATGGTGCCGATGCCGATGCCGGTTTTGGACAGCGGCAGGATGACGTTGAGAATCGTCTGCCAGAAGCCCGCGCCATTGTCGCGCGCCGCTTCGATCAGCGTGCGGTCGATGCGCATCATGGAATTGAAGATGGGTGTCACCATGAACAGCGTGTTCAGATGCACGAAGGCCAGGATGATGGCGAACTGGCTGTAGAGCAGGAAGGTCAGCGGCTGATGGATGAGGTGGAAATGCAGCAGCACGCTATTGACGATGCCGTTGCGGCCCAGCGCCGGAATCCAGGAAATGGTGCGGATGATATTGGACGTCAGGAAGGGGATTGAGCAGACGAGGAACAATCCCATCTGCCAGGCCGCGCCGCGCACTTCGAAGGCCAGGAAATAGGACAGCCAGAAGCCCAGGAACAGCGTGATGGCCCAGGTGATGACGGCGTATTTCAGGGTGACGGCGAAGGTCTGCCAGGTCGCTGCCGATGACACCGCATCGATATAGTTCTGGACGACGAAGCTCCAGATGATCTGGACGGAGTTGTAGTCCAGGAAGCTCACGACCACGAGCATCAGGATCGGGATGACCAGGAAAATCCCGAGCACGATCGCCAAGGGCGTGGCCAGCAGCCAGGCGCCGGCGGAGGTGCCGCCGGGCTTTGCGCCAGAACGTGCTGTCGGGTTGGCTGCAGCGGCTTTGATCGTACTGCTCAAACGAGCCAGCTCCCTTGCCTTTGACTTAGCGTTTGTAAGGTCAAGTCGAACACCACCCCACAGTGTCATGCGCGGCTTCATGCCGCGCATCTACCCGGTTTGGCGCCGTGACGGCCTTTGGGCGCCGCAGCGGGTAGACCCGCGGCATGAAGCCGCGGGCGACAGAAGGGAGGTTTGAGACCAAACCGGAAACGGCCTTACGCGACCGAGAACTCGTTCCATTTCTGGATCAGGTAGCGGTCGTTATCCATGACCGAGTTCCAGCAGGCGATATGGCCGATGCGGTCATAGTAGGATCCGCCGTCGCGCACGTCGCCGATCTTCGCGATCTGCTGGCCCTGCGGGCTCATGATGGCGGCGGTGGCCGGCTTGCCTTCCATCCAGTAGCCCCATTCGTTCGGCGACATGTATTTCTGCGCCGTCGTCAGCACCGCCGAGTAATAGCCCTGGCGGTTGAGGTAGGCGCCGGTCCAGCCCGACAGATACCAGTTGATATATTCATAGGCCGCGTCGCGCTCGAGGCCGGTCAGGTGCTTGGCGATGCCAAGACCGCCGCCCCAGCCGCGATAGCCTTCGGCCAGCGGCTGGAAGGTGCAGGCGATGCCCTTGGACCGCACGGCGGTGACGGCCGGCGACCACATCGACTGGATGACGACCTCGCCCGAGGCCATCAGGTCCACGCTTTCCTCGAAGCTCTTCCAGAAGGCGCGGAACTGGCCGGCCTTTTTCTGCTCGATGAGGAATTTGATGGTCTTGTCGATCTCGGCCTTCGTCATATTGCCCTTGTCGGCATATGTCATCAGGCCAAGGCTTTCGATCGTCATGGCGGCGTCCATGATGCCGATGCCGGGGATATTGATGATGGCGGCCTTGCCCTTGAAGGCGGGGTCCACCAGTTCCTTCCAATGCGTGATCGGCTTGCCGACCAGATCAGGGCGGATGCCCAGCGTATCGGCATTATAGATGGTCGGGATCAGCGTCATCCATTCGGTGGGTGCCGCGGCGAATTTCGTGGAGCTTGCGCCCTCAACATAGCTCACGCGGCAGGGCGCGGTGCCCTGGCCGACGGAGGCGGTGGGCGTCACCTTGCCGTCTTTGAACAGCGGCACGATGTCTTCGTAATACTTGATCTTCTTGATATCGAGGGGCTGCAAGCGGCCGGTCGGGAAGACCTTTTTGACGGTGAAATATTCGATATCGGCGACGTCATAGCTATTGGGCTGGGTGATGGCGCGGATGGCGGCGGCGTCCGTATCCATCGCCGTCATGGAAATGGTGATGCCGGTATCGGCCTTGCAGCGTGTCGCGATGTCATTGAGGTTCGACACGCCGGTGCCGAACTGGCGCAGCGTGATGTTCTTGATGTTCTGCGCCCAGATGGTCGGGAAGCCGGTCATGGCGCCGGAGCCGATGGCGGTGCCCGCGACAGCGGCGGCGCCTTTCAGCAGGCCACGGCGGTCGATGGTTTTTGTCTCGGTCATTTCCAAAGATCCTTTGTTGTGAGCGTGATCAGAGCGTAACGGGATGGGCGTCGGTGGCGGCCCAGGTCAGGCTGGCCGTTTCGCCTAGAGCCAGCGGGGCGGCGAAAAACTGGTCGTCCGGTACCAGGGCCACGACCTCGCCGGTCGCGGCCGTGGCGATGCCGACTTTGACGACGGTGCCGAGATATTCGATCGATGACACCGCACCGCCGATACTGCCCGCATGGCCGTCTGACGGGCTGGGGGACGCGATGCGGCAGCGATCCGCCCGCACGGCGAAAGCGCCGCCGTCCGCGCGGATGACGTTATGGCCGCCCATGAAGCGCGCCACGAAGGCGGTGGCCGGGCGGTTGAAAATCTCCTGCGGCGGGCCGGATTGCACGATGATGCCGTGATCCATCACCACCACCAGATCAGCCAGCGCCAGCGCTTCTTCCTGGCTATGGGTGACATGAATGAAACTGATGCCGAGTTCGCGCTGCAGGCGCTTCAGCTCCTCCCGCATCGTGCCGCGCAGGAAGGGGTCGAGCGCCGACAGCGGCTCGTCCAACAGCAGCACCTTGGGCCGGGTGATCAGCGCGCGCGCCAAGGCCACCCGCTGCTGCTGGCCGCCCGAAAGCTGGGCGGGCAGGCGGGCCGCGTATTTCTCCATCTCCACCATGGCCAACAGCTTGCGCGCTTCCGCCCGGCGCGCGTCCTTCGCGACACCGCGCATCTTGAGGCCGAAGGCGACGTTGTCGACGCAGTTGAGGTGCGGAAACAGCGCGTAGTTCTGGAACATCATCGCCGTGCCGCGCTTCACGGGCGGCAGATTGCCGACATTCTGCCCGGCGATGATGATGTCGCCGTCGCTGATATCCTCATGCCCCGCGATCATGCGCAGCGTAGAGGTCTTGCCGCAGCCCGACGGGCCGAGCAGGCAGCAATAGGTGCCGCGCGGAATGCGCAGGTTGATGTCGCTCACGGCAGTCGTATTGCCGTAGCGCTTGGTGACCGAGATCAGCTCGACATCCAGAACCGTCGTCACAATGGCACGCCCCGCGGCAGTGGTGGTCACCGCTCTCACGCAAACGTCATGCCAAAGGGGATGACACGAAGGGCGTCAGTCCGGCCTTGAGCCGGAATCTTCTTACTGCGGTGCCGGGGAAGAAGATCCCCGTGACAAGCGCGGGGATGACGGTGGCAAAAAACGTTAGGCCAGAAATGCAAAAGGCGCCGCGAGGGGCGCCGTCTGCATCGAAACGACCAAACTGTGTACAGTTTGTGGGCGTTGTCTTGGGTCGCCCGCGGACTTGTTCCGCGGGCCTACCCGGCTGGGCGCCAAACCGGGTAGGCCCGCGGCACAAGGCCGGGGACGACACATCTTCAGTTCAGCTCTTAAGCCTCGCAGCCGGCCTCGCGCAGCAGCTCCACGACAGCCTCGGGCGGCACGTCGCGGGAGGTGAAAGCCTGGCCGATGCCGCGCGCCAGCACAAAATGCAGCGCGCCGTCGCGCATCTTCTTATCCTTGCGCATATGGCCGACCAGCTTTTCCACCGAAAAGCGGCGGTTGAGCATGGCGATCTCGGACGGCAGCCCGACGCTGTCCAGATGCCGACGGATGCGCGGCGCCAGATCGGGCGCGCAATGGCCGAGCTTGGCCGAGAGGCCGAAGGCAAGACCAAGGCCGATGGCGACAGCCTCGCCATGCAGCAGACCGGCGCCATAGCCGACCTCGGCCTCCAGCGCATGGCCGAACGTATGGCCCAGATTGAGCAGCGCGCGGCCGTCATTGGGCTTTTCCTCGCGCTCGTCATCCCCCACGACACGCGCCTTGAAGGCGCAGGCAACCTGAATGGCCTGGGCTTGCAGAGCCCGATTGCCGGAGACGACACCGCTGCCGTTTTCCTCGCACCAATCATAGAAAGCGGCATCGCCGATCAGCCCGGTCTTGACGATCTCGGCATAGCCGGCGCGCAGTTCACGCGGCGGCAGGGTGCCGAGCGTATCCGTATCGGCCAGAACCATGTGCGGCTGATAGAAGGCGCCGATCAGGTTCTTGCCCTGCCGGGTATTGATGCCGGTTTTGCCGCCGACGCTGGAATCGACCTGGCTCAGCAGGGTCGTCGGCACCTGCACGAAGGGCAGGCCGCGCATGGTCGCCGCCGCCGCGAAGCCGGCGAGATCCCCCACCACGCCACCGCCGAGCGCGATGACGGCCGTGCGCCGCTCCACCGCCAGATCCAGCAACTGGTCGATGACCGAGGCCCAGGTTTCGATGGATTTCGAAAGTTCGCCGGGCTCCACGACAATGGTCTCAGTCGTGAAACCGGCCGTTTCCAGGCCCGTCAGCAAGGTTTGCAGATGCAGTCCGGCGACCGTCTTGTCGGTCACGATCACGGCGCGGCGCTGGGGCAATACGGCGCCCAGCAGACCGCCGGCGCGGGTAATCAGGCTGCTGCCGATGATGACCTGATAGCCGCCGCCGGCCAGAACCACGGGTACGGACAAAGCCGGCAGATGGTCCATCACGGTCTCGGCCATGCGGGTGGCCATGGCATCCACTGTTTCGTCGCGGGAATCGATCACGATATCGGCCTCGGCATAGATGGGATGGCGGAGCTTCATCAGCCCTTGCAGAATGGTGCCCGGGTCGCCGCTCATCAGCAGCGGGCGATGGGTGCGCCCGGCGACTCGTCTTAACAGAAGCGGCAGTGGCGCGCGGATCCAGATGGACAGGCCTTTGTCGCGGATCACCGTGCGGGTCGCCGGGTCCATGAAGGCCCCGCCGCCGGTGGCCAGCACGATTCGCGGCCCTTCCAGCAGCCGGCGGATCACCCGGCGCTCGACATCGCGAAACGCCGGTTCGCCGAAACGCTCAAAAATTTCGCTGACCGTATAGCCGGAGGCCGTTTCGATTTCCTGATCGGCATCGATGAAGGTCAGGCCCAGAGTCGCGGCCAGACGCTTGCCCACAGCCGTCTTGCCGGCGCCCATGATGCCCACCAGCACGATGCTGCGATCAGCCAGATGGCGGGGCAGGGTATCGCCCGTAAGGTCGTCGTCGTTATTGCGCGTCATCAAGGCAGAGGTTAGCACAGCCGCAGTTACCACGGGCAGGCCCACCCTATGCGCAGTTTCTTGTTGGTTCTCATCGTCGTCCTGTTGGTCGTCCTCGGCGGCGGGTTTGTGGCTTTGGGCATGTTTCCCCTGCCGCTGCACCAGCATCAGGTGCATGAAATCCTGCCAAACAGCATGATTGACAAGACCTAACGGCTAATAGCCGGCCCGCGCCGGGGCCTGAGCGCCAGCCGTCAGGCCGGCGCGGCAGCCGGCTTGCGCTGGGGCAGAACCGTCCACAGCACTGCCGCCATCACGATGGCGCCGCCGATCAGCGTCGCGGACGGCGGCACCTCGCCGAATCCCAGCCAGACCCAAAGCGGCGCCAGCGGCGTATCCAGCAGGCCCAGCAGCGCGCCCTGGGTTGCCGTGACATGGCGCATCCCCAGGCTGAGGAACAGCAGGCCCAGGCCGAGCTGGCAGATGCCGAACAGCAGCAGATAGATCATCGTGCGCGGAGCGAGCGGCCAGAAATGGGCGAAGGGCGCGGAGGCGAGGGCCGTGATGACGCACATCACCGCGACCGCCGGCATCATCGACCCCTGACGCCCGCCGCGCCGCAGCATGACCATGGTGATGGCGAAGGTGGCGGTCATGCCGACCGCCAGCAGGTCGCCGACCACATGCCCGGCATGGATCGCGCCATGCGCCATGACGGCGACGCCGACCAGCGCCAGCAGGCTGCTGGCCAGAACCCGCCAGCCCTCGCGCTCGGCCAGGCAGACCCAGGCCAGGGCGGCCGTCATGAAGGGCAAGGTCGCGTAGATAATCGCGACATCGGCGACCGTCGTATGCCGGAAGGCGCTGAGATACAGGTAGGAGGAGAAGCCGCCCATGCAGGCGACCGTCAGGCCGGTGCGGCCGATGGCCCGCGTCTGCCGCCAGGCATTGCCACGATAGCGGAGGATGACCAGAACCGTCAGCATGATGCCGGCGATGATGGACCGCCAGCATAGCAGGCTGACCACATCGAGCGGGATCAGCCGGGTGAAGAATCCGGCCATGCTATAAGCAACGGCCGAGGCCGACAGAAACCCGATTCCCAACCACCGCTGCATATCGCTGTCCGTATCCTGTCGCGTGATCGGGGTTATAACGAGGATGGTCTGACAGCGTGGTGTCAGCAACCGTGCCCAAGGGCCAGAGCTAAAAGGGGCGGTCTTTCATGCGACCGGCGGATCGGCTGTTCGACATCATCCAGTTGCTGCGATCGAGCCCGCGCGCGCTGACGGCTTCCGCCATTGCTGGACGGCTGGAAGTCTCCACCCGCACCATCTACCGCGATATCGCGAGCCTCCAGGCCAGCGGCCTGCCCATCGATGGCGCCAGTGGCTTCGGCTATGTGCTGGGGCCGGGTTACGATCTGCCGCCGTTGATGTTCACGGCCGAGGAATTCCAGACCATTGCCGTCGCCCTCGATCTGGTGCGCCGCACCGGGGACCGCGGCTTGCAGGAGGCCGCCGCCGCCGTGCGCGCCAAAATCCTGGCCGTGCTGCCGTGCCAGCCAGCGCCCGTGGCGGAGACGCCATTTTATGTCTGGGGGCGCGGCGCGTCCGTGGCGCCGGCCGTCTGCATGGCGGAGGTGCGGGACGCCATGCGCGATGCCCGCAAAATCAGCATCGGCTATGTCAGCCGCGACGGCATCGAGACGCGCCGCATCGTCTGGCCGCTTGGCATCGCCTATTTCGGGGAATCGACGCTGCTCGGCACCTGGTGCGAATTGCGGCAGGACTACCGCCATTTCCGCGCCGACCGGGTGCAGGATCTGGTGATCCTGGATGACACCTATCCGGCCGACCGCCCCGGCCTGCTGGACGGGTGGCGCGCCTTGCAGACCGCCTATGAGGCGCGGCAGACGTCCTTCACATCATGACGTCAAACGCCACCAGACCCTCAGGCGGCAATGCGGCGAACCACGCTTGCGATATGCGATCCGCTTTCCGCTTCGGTGACTGCCAGATCGTAGGAGGATTGCAGGTTCATCCAAAGCCGCGCGGAAGTTCCGAAGAAGGCGGCCAGCCGGAGCGCGGTATCGGCGGTGATGCCGCGCTTCCCGGTCACAATGCTGGCGATCCGGCTTTGCGGCACGTCCAATGCCCGCGACAGGGCCGAGACCGACAGGCCGATCGCCTCCAGCTCTTCCGACAAAATGACACCGGGATGGACCGGCGCCAGTTTGACGGCGTCAATGGTAATCGACGATTTCGACATCGTTGGCGTCTCCGTCATGAAAGGTGAAACAGATCCGCCATTGATCGTTGATGCGGATGCTGAACTGACCCCGGCGGTCACCGCTCAATGCCTCGAAGCGATTGGAGCGCAGTTTCATCAGGTCTTCGATGCAAGACGCGTCGCGCAATACCGCAAGCCGGCGCGTGGCCTGCTGTTCAAATCCCTGGAAATCAGGAACGCGCTGGCCTTGCAGAAACCGAGCCGTCCGTTTGTCCGCTGCGGACTTAATCATACGGAAAACATAATCCGAAAAAGGATATCCGTAAAGCGGATAGATTTGGCAGAATTGCGGACCCAAGCATGAACCGTCACCTCGAAGCTTTTCTGGAAATGATGGCGGCGGAGAAGGGGGCGGCGCGCAATACGCTGCTGGCCTACCGCACCGATCTGGAAGACGTGCTGGCCTTCCTGCGCTCGCGGGGCGACGACCTGTTGACCTGCCAGACGGCGGCGCTCCGCGCCTATCTGGCCTCGCTCACCGATCTGGGCCTGTCCGAACGCACCCAGGCGCGGCGGCTGGCCAGCCTGCGTGGCCTCACCAAATTCCTGCTGCGTGAGGGCATCCGTGCCGACGACCCGGCGCGCCTGCTGTCATCGCCCAAGGCGCGGCCGGTCCTGCCCAAAAACCTCACCGAGACCGAGGTCGATACGCTTCTGGCGACGGCTGCGTCCGAGGCCGCCAAAGGTCCGCGCGGGCTGATGCTGCAGGCCGGTCTGGAAATCCTTTATGCGAGCGGTCTGCGCATTTCCGAATTGCTGTCGCTGCCCGCCGTGGCGCTGACGCGGGACGCCGAGATGCTGATGGTGCGGGGCAAGGGCGGCAAGGATCGCGTCGTGCCGCTGTCCGAGACGGCGCGGGAGGTCGCCCGCAAGCTCCGGGACACGCATCCCAAGGGCAGTAAATGGCTGTTTCCGGGGCGGGATGCGCGGCAGCCGCTGACGCGGCAGGCCTTCTTTCTGGCGCTCAAGGATGCGGCGCTGAAGGCCGGGCTGGACCCGGCGCGGGTATCGCCGCATGTGCTGCGGCATTCCTTCGCCTCGCATATGCTTGGGCGCGGCGCCGATCTGCGCAGCCTACAGATGCTGCTAGGCCATTCCGACATCGCGACGACCCAGGTCTATACCCATCTGCTGACTGAGCGGCTGCAAAAGCTGGTGGAAAACCACCACCCGCTGGCGCTGGCCTATGTCGAGGGCGGCAAGGTCGTGCCGCATCCGGCCGCCGAGGACTGACGTTAGACAAGGGAAACATGGCCTCCAAGGCCGGGAGCTTCCCTCATGCGCGTCCTCGCCATCCTGTCTATCGGCGCGCTTGCCGCGCTCTCCGCCTGCGCGCGGCAGCCGGTCACCGCCTTTTCAGGCCGCGCGCCCACTTTCAAGGTCGAGGATTTCTACAACGGCCATTCCCGCGGCTACGGCTTCTTCTTCGACCGCAACGGCAATGTGGTGAAGCAGTTCACCGCCGATGAAAACGGCATGTGGGACGGCACCACCCTGCGCCTGCACGAGCATTACCTGTTTTCCGACGGCAAGACCCAGGACCGGGACTGGACCTTTCAGCGTGACGCGAGCGGCACCTGGATCGGCCATACGCCCGATGTGGTCGGCGTGACGCGCGGCCAGACCGCCGGCAATGCCTATCGCATGCATTACGTGTTCAATCTGGCCAGCAGCGGGTCGAACCATACCCTGACCTTCGACGACTGGCAGTGGATGGTGGCGCCCAAGATCATGATGAACCGGGCCTGGGGCACGAAGCTCGGCTTCGAATTCGGAGAGATCGAGGCGACCTTCATCCACGACTGAGGGCGCGGGGCTGCGCCTGCGGGCGCAGCCATGCGACCGTACGGTCGCCCAGGCGCCGGACGATGCTGCGGCCCGGCACCTCCACCCAATGATGCAGGACATGGCCCACGGCATAGAGGCTGGCGATGAGGAAGACCGCCGACATGGTCTGCGCCACCACCGTCGGCATGGTGCTGGGCAGATGCTTGATCAGCCAGTGGATGAGGCCGATCCAGACATTGTGGATGACGTAGATCGTGTAGCTCAGCACGCCAAGCTGCATCAGCGGCTTGCAGGAAAACACGCGGGCGAGCGCCCCCCGGTCGCAGGCAAGACACAAGACCAGAAGCGGGAAGGCCGGGTAGATCAGCTGATCCGGCAGATGCAGCAGCAGCCCCAGCATCAGATAGGCCAGCACGGCCCAGCCGATGCCGGAGGCCGCGCAGCGTCTGGCCGGCGGCCATTGATACAGCCGGTAGGTCAGCAGACCGAAGGTGAAGCCGCCCAGGCAGCGCAGCATGGGGATGAAGGTGCGGCCGTCATAGGCATCCAGCGCGCCATTGTGATGCATGCCGTCATAGCCGGTCAGCGCGCCCGCCGCGATGATCAGCGTGGCGGCGGCCAGCAGCGACAGCATGGCATAGGCCGTGCGGCGGAACAGGATGCCGCCGACGATGAAGGGAAAGACGAAATAGGCGCCCCATTCGGTGCTGATCGACCAGGTCGGCGTCGTTACCGCCTTCGCCACGCCCCAGGACTGGATCATGAAGATATTGGCGATGATGTCCTTCACCGGCATCGGCAGGTTCATGGCGAACCAGCCCCCCGGCACTTGCAGGCTGCCATAGACCGCCAGGGAATAGGCGATCCGCAGCGCCAGGAAGGTGATGTAGAGCGGGTAAAGCCGCGCCACGCGTCGCATCAGGAAGGTGAAGAAGCTGGGCAGGGTCACGCGGTTGCGGAACATGCTGCCATAGGTCAGCGCCATCACGAAGCCGCTGAGGACGAAGAAGATATCGACCGCCAGATAGCCCCGCGCCACCAGATGGCTGATGCCATAGGGGAAATCGGCGGCGGGATAGCTGTGATAGGCGATGACGATCACAGCCGCCGCGCCGCGCACGCCCGTCAGCGCGTCGATTTCGTCCTTGCCCTTGGGCACGATGCGATCGTCGCGGATCGCGGACCGGTCCAGGACCGCCGTTTGCTGCTCCATGGAACGGTATAAAGGGGCGGTTGCCGGCTTTTGCACGGCTCACGACATGGCGAGGGCGGAAAAGCGGGGCGACGCGGTCTTCAAGCTTTGGCGAGCGCGGCCTTGGAGTTTGTTGGGCCGGGTCAGTGGCCCTAGCGTCATGCCCGCGAAAGCGGGCATCTCCTTGGCCCAATCGTGGAAAAAGAGGATTCCCGCATCCGCGGGAATGACGCGGTTTCCGTAAAAACTCGATAGGCCCTACAGCAGCACCAGATCATCGCGGTGGATCAGCTCGTCGCGGCCGCGCCAGCCCAGAAGGGCTTCGATCTCTTCTGAGCGATGGCCCGCGATGCGCTTGGCATCTTCGCTGCTATAGGCGGAAAGGCCGCGCGCGATTTCATCGCCTGCCGGTCCCAGCACGCGCACGGCGTCACCGCGCGCGAATTCGCCGCCGATGCCGCGCACGCCGGCCGGCAATAGGGAACTCCCGCCAGACAGCGCACGGGCCGCACCGGCATCGACCGTCACGGCGCCAAGCGGCGACAGGCTGCCGCCGATCCAGCGCTTGCGGGCCGAGCGTCCGTCTTGGCTCGGCAGGAACCAGGTGCAGCGGGCGCCATCCACCAGCGCCTGCACCGGATGGGCGCGATGGCCTAGCGCGATGGCCATGGCGCAGCCGGCACTCGTCGCGATGCGCGCCGCGACCAGCTTGGTGCGCATGCCGCCGGAGGAATAGCCCGGCGGCGGTTCGCCACCCATGGCGTCGATCTCAGCCGTCATGCCGGTCACCACCGGAATATGCTGGGCGTCCGGGTTGCGGCGGGGGTCGGCGGTATAGAGGCCGTCGATGTCGGACAGCAGGACAAGCTGGTCGGCCTGCACCATCTCGGCCACGCGGGCGGCCAGCCTATCATTGTCGCCAAACCGGATTTCGGCGGTGGCCACCGTGTCATTCTCGTTGATGACCGGCACGCAGCCCAGCGACAGCAGCGTGGTCAGCGTCTCGCGCGCATTGAGGTAGCGGCGGCGGTCCTCGGTATCTTCCATCGTCAGCAGAAGCTGCGCGGCGGTGATGTTTTGCGCCGACAGCGCCTCGGTCCAGGCCTGGGCCAGGCGGATCTGCCCGACGGCGGCGGCGGCCTGCTTTTCCTCCAGCCGCAGCTTGGGCTGCGTCAGGTTCAGCGTGCGGCGGGCCAGGGCGATGGCGCCGGAGGAGACGACGATGACCTCCGTGCCATGGGCGCGGAGTGCCGCGATATCCTCGGCCACCTCGTTCAGCCAAAGCTGGCGCGGTGTCGCGGCTTCGCCATCGACGACAAGCGCGCTGCCCAGCTTGATGACGAGGCGGCGCGCCTGGTTCAGGGCCGGCAGGCCGGCTGTTGACAGCGCGGCAGCCGTGGCACTCACGCCCGCGCGGCCCGTCGGGCGGCGGCCTTCTGCGCTTCCTGGCGGTCGGCGCGGGCCACGTTCACGAAGTTCATCAGCGCGCGCAGCACTTCCGGCAGGCCATCACCCGAGACGCCGGAGGCCACGAAGACGGGCGAGCCCGAGGCCTTGGCCAGAGCCGACTTGCGGGCCGAGAGCTCACGCGCGGACATGGCGTCGGATTTGTTGAGGACGAGGATTTCCGGCTTGTCGAGCAGGCCGGCGCCATAGGCTTCCAACTCGCCGCGAATCGTGCGCCAGGAATCGACCACGCTGCCGGCGGCGCCGTCGACCAAATGCACCAGGGCGGCGCAGCGCTCGACATGGCCCAGGAAGCGGTCGCCCAGTCCGACGCCTTCATGCGCGCCGGCGATCAGCCCCGGAATATCGGCGAGGACGAATTCCTCGTATTCCGTGGGGCGCACCACGCCCAGCTGCGGCACCAGGGTGGTGAAAGGATAGTCGGCGATCTTCGGCTTGGCGGCCGAGACGCGGGACAGGAAGGTCGATTTGCCGGCATTGGGCAGGCCGACGAGGCCGACATCGGCGATCAGCTTCAGGCGCAGCCAGATCCAGCGTTCCTCGCCCGGCCAGCCCTTATCGGCCCGCGTCGGCGCGCGGTTGGTGCTGCTCTTGAACATGGCATTGCCATGGGCGCCATCGCCGCCACGGCAGAAGACGATCCGCGCGTCCGGGTGATCGAGGTCGGCCAGCATGGTCTCGCGGTCATCGGCGATGATTTCGGTGCCGACCGGCACCTTGATGGTGATCGATTCGGCATCGCGGCCGGTGCGGTTGCTGCCCGATCCGTTGCCGCCCTTGGGCGCCTTGAAATGCTGGCTGTAGCGGAAGTCGATCAGCGTATTGAGATCGGCCGAGGCTTCGAAAATGATATCGCCGCCGCGCCCGCCGTTGCCGCCGTCCGGCCCGCCGAATTCGATATACTTTTCCCGGCGGAAGGCGACCGCACCATCCCCGCCGTCGCCGGAGCGGACATAGATTTTGGCTTGATCGAGGAACTTCATAAACGCACCGGAAAAAAAATAGGGGCCGACAGAGCCGGCCCCTTGAAAGTCGATTGGATCAGCGCCCCGCGGGGCGCTGCGTCAATAAGGGTCGGCTCTTACTCAGCGGCGAGGGGTAGCGGCTTCACCGAAACATGGACGCGGTCGGCCTTCTTTTCGAAGGACACGTGACCGTCGACCAGCGCGAAGATCGTGTGATCCTTGCCGAGGCCGACATTCGCGCCCGGCTTCATCTTCGTGCCGCGCTGGCGGATGATGATGTTGCCGGCGATGACGCTTTCGCCACCGAACTTCTTGACGCCAAGGCGGCGGCCGGCGGTATCGCGGCCGTTGCGGGATGAACCGCCTGCTTTCTTATGTGCCATCTCTGTATCTCCTGCTTAAAGCGTGGGCTCAGGCCGCGACGATTTCGGCGATGCGCAGCACGGTGACGTGCTGGCGATGGCCGTTCTTGCGGCGGCTGTTCTGCCGGCGGCGCTTCTTGAAGATGATGATCTTCGCCAGGCGATCCTGGGCGACGACGGTCGCGGTGACGGTGGCGCCGGCCACGAGCGGGGCGCCGACCTGGGCTGCGATACCTTCGCCGCCAACGGCCAGAACCTCGTCGAAGGTGACCGTGCTGCCTTCCTCGACCTCAAGCTTCTCAATCTTAACAATCGCGTTGGGGACAACGCGATACTGCTTTCCGCCAGTGCGGATCACTGCAAACATAGTCTCAATCTCTTTCATGCTGCGCCCTCGTTGGGGCGGCTTCTTTTTTTGAGGCCGACATAGCGGGACGAACCCGCTTCCCTTCGCAGGGAGGCCAGCGGCCGGCATGTATCGGCCGGCCCTGTTCGTGTCAATCTGATTGCGCTTCTGCCGACCTGCGATGCAGGCGGGGCAGGGCCGCAATCAGCCTTCGGTCTTGACGATCTTCATGCCGGCGAAGGCCTGCACCACCGGCATGATCTCGATCGTATTGACGTTGAAATGCGCGGGCAGGGAGATGATCCAGCGCACCGTCTCGGCCACGTCCTCGGAGGTCAGCGGCGTCGTATTGGCGTAGACATTGGCCGCCTTGTTGTCGTCACCCGCGAAACGGACGTTCGAGAATTCGGTGCCGCTGACCAGGCCCGGCTCGATATCCGTGGCGCGGACCTTGGTGCCCAGCAGATCGGTGCGCAGGTTGAGCGTGAACTGGCGGACGAAGGCCTTGGTGGCGCCATAGACATTGCCGCCGAAATACGGCCAAGACCCGGCGATGGAGCCGATATTGACGACATGGCCGCGATCGCGGGCCACCATGCCCGGCAATACGGCGCGGGTGACATAGGTCAGGCCCTTGATATTGGTGTCGATCATCCGCTCCCAGTTTTCCAGGTCGGCCTCATGGGCGGGTTCCAGGCCAAGGGCGAGGCCGGCATTGTTCACCAGCACGTCGATCTCGGCCCATTCGGCCGGCAGACCGGCAATCGCCTTTTCGACGGCGGCGCGATCCGTCACGTCGAAAACCAGCGGCAGCACGCGGTCGGTGCCGAGTTCCTTGGCCAGGGCCTCCAGGCGGTCGGCGCGGCGGCCGGTCGCGATGATCTTATGACCCAGGGGGGCGAGAAGGCGGGCGATGGACGCGCCGAAACCAGCCGAGGCACCCGTGATAAGAACGATCATCTTCATCTCCTGCTTAACCCGCCGCCAAAGCCGGCAGTGCGATCTGCCACGGGTTCTGCCACCTCGGGCGAGGCGGGAGAAGGCGCAAATACGCGCAATTTCCGCGCTTCACGTAGAAGGTGGCGTCACATTGCCCGGCGCCGAGCTTGAGGCAGCCTGCCGGGCCGCCAACCTTCCGGGGCAAGAACGCGGGCAGACAAGGCCGGCGGCACCCCTATGGAGGACAAGGCATTGGCCATATCGGACAAGAAAATCGCGGCGCTGGTGACCGATGGTTTCGAGCAGGTGGAACTGACAGGGCCGGTGGGGGCGCTCCGCCAGGCTGGCGCCCATGTCACCATCGTCTCGCCCAAGGACGGCCAGATCCAGGGTATGAACCATGACGAGAAAGGCGACAGTTTCACGCCCGACCGGCAGTTATCGGCAACCAAGCCGGAGGAATTCGACGCGCTGCTGCTGCCGGGCGGCGTCGCCAATCCGGACTATCTGCGCGTGAACAAGGATGCCGTGGCCTTCGTCGGGCATTTCGCCAAATCCGGCAAACCGATTGCCGCCATCTGCCACGGGCCCTGGACCTTGATCGAGGCCGGTGCCGTCAAAGGCCGCAAGGTCACGTCCTGGCCCTCGCTTCGCACCGACCTCACCAATGCCGGCGCCACCTGGGTGGATCAGGAAGTGGTGCAGGACGGCGCGCTGATCACCTCGCGCAAGCCGGACGATATTCCCGCCTTTTCAGAGGCCTTCATCGGTTTGCTGAAAGCCTGCTCCGGCCCCGACCGGCGAGCCGGCTGACCGAACACACGAAGCGCCGCTGACTGGCGTGGCGGCAGGCCTGGGGGCATGATCCCTGGGCCTTTTTTACATGGCGAGGGTGATATGAGCTTTCCGGCCGAATTGCTGACCCCGGAGGAGATGGCGGCGGTCGACCGGGCCGCCCCATTGCTGGGCGTGCCGGGGCTCACGCTGATGGAGAATGCCGGGCGCGCTGTGGCACGCGCCATTCGCCGCCGCATGGCACCCTGCCGGACGCTGGTTCTGTGCGGACCCGGCAATAATGGCGGCGACGGCTATGTCATCGCCCGTCATCTGGCGCAGGAAGGCTGGCCCGTCACCGTCGCGGCATTGGCCGAGCCCAAAGCCGGCACGGATGCCGCCGCGATGGCGGCGGCCTGGCACGGGCCGCGTGCCGATTTTACAGAGCAGGCCGCGGCCCGCGCCGATCTGGTGATCGACGCGGTCTTTGGTTCCGGTCTCAGCCGTGAGGTGGAAAGCGCTGTTTTTAAAATATTATTATCCGCGAAGCGGGTCGTTGCCGTCGATGTGCCGAGCGGGTTGGATGGTGCCACTGGCCAGCCGAGGGGCGATGTCGTGCCGGCCGAATTCACCGTCACCTTCTTCCGCCTCAAGCCCGGCCATCTGCTGCTGCCGGGGCGGGATCTGTGCGGGGAGATCGTGCTGGCCGATATCGGCATGCCGGCAGGCGTTCTGCTCACAGATCAGGTGAAGACCTTCGCCAATAGCCCTGATCTTTGGACATTGCCGCAGCTCAGCCTCAGCGGTCAGAAATATACGCGCGGCATGCTGACCGTGCTGGCGGGCAGCGAAATGGCGGGTGCCGCGCGCATGGCGTCGCTCGCCGCCAGGCGGGTAGGGGCCGGATTGCTGACGGTCGTGGTGCAGGGCAATGGCGACGTGCTGCGCGCGACTGAGCCCGGCCTGATCATCTCCGAAATGCCGGTCGATGAATTGCTGCAAGATCAACGGTGTAAGACATGGCTTTGCGGTCCGGGCCTGGGCATCGACCGGGCGCGGGCGGTGCTACCGCAGCTTATCGCCGCCGGCCGCCAGATCGTCGCCGATGCCGATGCGCTGGGCGCCTGCGCGGGTGCGCCGGACAAGCTGCGCGGCGTTTCCGTCATCACCCCGCATGGCGGCGAGTTCGCCAAGCTGTTCGGCCCTGTGGGCGCGGACAAGTTGGCGGCCGCTCGCGCGGCGGCGAAGCGCATCGACGCCGTGGTGGTGCTGAAGGGCGCGGATACCGTCATCGCATCACCGGACGGACGGGCGGCCATCAACCACAATGCGCCGCCGTCGCTGGCCACCGCCGGGTCGGGTGACGTGCTGGCCGGCATCATCGCCGGGCTGCTGACCCAGGGCATGGCCCCATGGGAAGCGGCGGCGGCCGGCGTCTGGCTGCATGGCGAGGCGGCAAATCTCGCGGATGCCGACAGCGGCGGCGCCGGTCTGATCGCCGAGGATCTGGCGGACGGGCTCAGGCGCGCCCTTGCTGCGATGCAGCGCGGCTAGGCCGCCAGTCTAAGGGGCAAATCTTTCAATCAAGCTCTGTTACGCTCGCGCTTGTGGGGGTGGCACTTCTCCTGTAAAGCGCCGCCCCTACGGCTTTAGCCTGCGGGCGTGGTGAAATTGGTAGACACGCCAGATTTAGGTTCTGGTGGCGCAAGTCGTGGGGGTTCAAGTCCCTCCGCCCGCACCATGATTGCTCGGCGTCAGGCCGCTCGGCCGCCGGCCTTGCGGTCTCTCTCCGCCCGACTAACCGCCGCCTTTACGGGTTAACCCTAACGCCTTTTCGTTCGACCGGAGCCCAGACTTTCAAATGCAGATCAACCAAACCCAGTCCGACGGCCTGAAGCAGGCTTTCACTGTCACGCTGCCCTTCGCTGACCTCGACCAGAAGCGTCAGGCGCGGCTGGTTGAACTGGGCCGCACCATTCGCCTGCCCGGCTTCCGCCCCGGCAAGGTGCCGATGAGCCTGCTGCAGAAGCGCTATGGTTCTGCCGTCCTCGCCGAAATCTCCGACGAATCGGTGAACGAAGCGACCCGCCAGCTCTTCTCCGAGCGCGGCATTCGCCCGGCTTTGCAGCCGAAGGTCGATCTGGTCTCGGCCGGCGACGACAAGGATCTTGAATTCACCATCGAGCTCGAAGTCCTGCCGGAAATCAGCATCCCCAACCTGGGTGAGATCACGCTGACCCGCCTGAAGGCCGAGCCGACCGACGAGGCGCTGGCCCAGGGGCTCGACAATCTGCTCAAGAGCCGCCGCAAGGAAATCGAAGTCACCGAAGACCGCCCGGCCGTTGCTGGCGACGCGGTTGTGGTCGATTTCGTCGGCACCATCGACGGCGTCGCTTTCGAAGGCGGCACGGCGACCGACGTTCCGGTCGAAATCGGCGGCACGGGCTTCATTCCGGGCTTCGCCGAGCAGCTGGACGGCATCAAGGCCGGTGAAAACCGCACCATCAAGGTGACCTTCCCGGCCGAATACGGCGCGGCCGAGCTGGCCGGCAAGGACGCCGAGTTCGCGATCACAGCCAAGGCGCTGAAGACCTTCGAGACCGCCGTCGCCGACGACGCGCTGGCGACCGAACTGGGCTTCGAGGATCTGGAAGACCTCAAGAAGTTCATCCGCGACCGCCTGCAACGCGAGCTCGACTCGGAAGCGCGCCAGAACCTGAAGCGCCAGCTGCTCGACGCCCTGGCCGAGCGCATCACCTTTGACGTTCCGCCGACCCTGGCTGCCAGCGAATTCAAGCAGATCTGGGATCGCCTGGAAGAAGAGCGCAAGGCCGGCCGTCTGGACGAAGCCGACAAGGACAAGGACGAGGAAACGCTGAAGACCGAGTATCAGGCGATCGCCGACCGTCGCGTTCGCCTGGGTCTTCTGCTTGCCGAAATCGGCCAGAAGAACGGCATCACCGTCACCAATGACGAGCTGAACCGGGCCATTTTCCAGCACAGCATGATGTATGGCGCCCGCCAGAAAGAGGCGCTGGACATGTTCCGCAAGAACCCGCAGGCGGCCGAATTCCTGCGCGGACCGATCTTCGAAGAGAAGGTCGTGGACTATGTGCTCGAGCTGGCGAAGGTCGAGGACAAGAGCGTGACGCAGGAAGAGCTGGCCGCCGCCTCTTCCGAGGAATAAGCGTCCCCCTCTTTTAATTTCCGACCTGTGGCCTCACATTGCCTTGAGGCCGCAGGTCGCCCCTGGCTGAAAGCCCGTCGCCATTACGGGACGGCAAACGCTGGGGTCGGCTCTAGGCCGAGGGCTCTTGCGATACGGACAGGTTCATGAGGAAATGTCCCCCTATCGCATCGTGACGCTCCGGGACGAAGGCCCGAGCGGGGAAAGGACTGTGAGCATGCAAGACCGGGACCCCTTAACCGTCTACAACAACACGCTGGTTCCGATCGTCGTTGAGCAAACCTCTCGGGGTGAGCGGTCCTACGACATCTATTCGCGCCTGCTGAAAGAGCGAATCATCTTCATGACCGGTCAGGTCTTCGATGAGATGAGCTCCTTGATCTGCGCCCAGCTGCTGTTCCTCGAAAGCGAGAATCCGACCAAGGACATCGCGTTCTACATCAACAGCCCCGGCGGCGTCGTGACCTCGGGCCTCGCGATTTATGACACCATGCAATACATCCGCTGCCCGGTCAGCACCGTATGCATTGGGCAGGCCGCGTCGATGGGCAGCCTGCTGCTGACGGCCGGCGCCCCTGGCAAGCGCTTCGCGCTGCCGAATGCCCGCATCATGGTGCATCAGCCGTCCGGCGGTGCGCAGGGCCAGGCGACGGATATCCAGATTCAGGCGCAGGAGATCCTCCGGATCCGCCAGCGTCTGAACGAGATCTACGTCAAGCATACGGGCCAGTCGCTCGACACCATCGAAAAGAAGCTGGAGCGTGACAGCTTCATGTCGGCGGCCGAGGCGAAGGAATTCGGGCTGATCGACGAGGTCGTGGAAAGCCGCCCGATTCTGGGCGACGAGGCGAAATAGGCCTGAGACTGAGGGCAGACCATCGGGCCGACTAAGCAGTCCGGTCCGATGGCCTGAAACTTGGAAGGCTTGGCCGTCGCATAGAAAGACGGTGACACGCCCGGGCGCGGGTATCCCCTGATTTGCGCCGGGGCGGTAAGGTCTTTGATGGGAGGCGGGTCCGGCTGTCGGGGCGATCGGGCCACCACCTTGTTTTTTAACGCTTCCGGGGCGTAGTCTACCAGATTGACGCCTGGGCCGACCCGGGAGAGGAGCCTGCCATGAGCAAGACCAGCGATTCGAAGAACACTCTGTACTGCTCGTTCTGCGGCAAGTCCCAGCACGAAGTGCGCAAGCTTATCGCGGGACCGACGGTCTTCATCTGCGACGAATGTGTCGAACTCTGCATGGATATCATCCGTGAGGAGAACAAGACGCATCTGGTCAAGTCGCGCGATGGCGTGCCTACACCGCGCGAGATTTGCAAGGTGCTGGACGATTATGTCATCGGCCAGACACACGCCAAAAAGGTGCTGAGCGTCGCGGTCCACAATCATTACAAGCGCCTGGCCCATGGTCAGAAGCACAATGATGTGGAGATCGCGAAGTCCAACATCATGCTGATCGGGCCCACCGGCTCCGGCAAGACGCTGCTGGCGCAGTCCCTGGCCCGCATGCTGGACGTGCCCTTCACCATGGCGGATGCGACCACGCTCACGGAAGCCGGCTATGTCGGCGAAGATGTCGAGAACATCATCCTGAAGCTGTTGCAGGCCGCCGACTATAATGTCGAGCGCGCGCAGCGCGGCATCGTCTATATCGACGAAGTCGACAAGATCAGCCGCAAGTCCGACAACCCCTCCATCACCCGCGACGTGAGCGGTGAGGGCGTGCAGCAGGCCCTGCTCAAGATCATGGAAGGCACCGTCGCCTCCGTGCCGCCGCAGGGCGGGCGCAAGCATCCGCAGCAGGAATTCCTGCAGGTCGACACCACCAATATCCTGTTCATCTGCGGCGGTGCTTTCGCGGGTCTGGACAAGATCATCGGCGCGCGCGGCAAGGGCTCGGGCATCGGTTTCGGGGCTTCCGTGAAAGACCCGGACGAGCGCAAGACCGGCGAGCTGCTGCGCGAAGTGGAGCCTGAGGATCTGCTGCGCTTCGGCCTTATCCCGGAATTCATCGGTCGTCTGCCCGTGCTGGCGACGCTGGAAGACCTGGACGAAGCGGCGCTGATCGAAATCCTGACCAAGCCCAAGAATGCCCTGGTTAAGCAGTATGGCCGTCTGTTCGAGATGGAAGGCGTCAAGCTTAACTTCACGGACGAGGCTCTGAAATCCGTGGCGGGCCGGGCCATCAAGCGCAAGACCGGCGCGCGTGGCCTGCGGTCCATCATGGAACAGATCCTGCTGAGCACGATGTACGAGCTTCCCGGCCTCAGCAATGTCGAGGAAGTCGTCATCAACGGCGAAGTCGCCGAAAGCCGGGCCGAACCCTTGTTCACCTACGGCAAGGAACGGGCCGAAGAGAGTGCTTGAACTCGGGTGCCGCTGACGGGCCCGATAGAGAGAACGACTGTCCTTGAAAGGAGGTCATCGTGAGTGAAATTGACGACGTGAAGACCGAGCAGGCGCCCGTCGAGGGCCGCATGCCCGTTCTGCCGCTGCGGGACATCGTGGTATTCCCGCATATGATTGTGCCGCTGTTCGTGGGTCGCGAGAAATCCGTCCGCGCGCTGGAAGCCGTTGCCAAGGAAGGCAAGCAGATCCTGCTCGTCGCGCAGAAAAGCGCGGCGCAGGATGACCCTTCGGCGGACGACATCTACAAGGTCGGCACCGTGTCGACGATCCTGCAGCTGCTGAAGCTGCCGGACGGCACGGTGAAGGTTCTGGTGGAAGGCTCCAGCCGCGCCACCGTGACGCGCTTCACCGAGGTCGAGAATTTCTTCGAGGCCGAGGTTGAGCCGCTGGCGGAAGAGCTTGGCGACCCGAAGGAGCTGGAAGCGCTCGGCCGTACGGTCGTCGGCCAGTTCGAGCAGTATATCAAGCTGAACAAGAAGATCGCCCAGGAAGTCCTGGTCTCGCTCAATCAGATCGACGATTCGGGCAAGCTGGCCGATACGGTCGCCAGCCACCTGACGCTCAAGATTGCCGAGAAGCAGGAATTGCTGGAAACGCCGGTCGTCGGTGACCGGCTGGAACGTCTCTTCGCCCATATGGAGAACGAGATCGGCGTTCTGCAGGTGGAAAAGCGCATCCGCAACCGCGTGAAGCGGCAGATGGAGAAGACGCAGCGCGAATACTACCTGAACGAGCAGCTCAAGGCGATCCAGAAGGAACTCGGCGAGGGCGAGGACGGCAAGGACGAGACGGCGGAAATCGAAGAGAAGATCCGCAAGACCAAGCTGTCCAAGGAAGCCCGCGACAAGGCCATGGCCGAGCTGAAGAAGCTCCGCACCATGAGCCCGATGAGCGCCGAAGCGACCGTCGTGCGCAACTACCTGGATTGGATCCTGTCCATCCCGTGGAAGAAGCGCAGCAAGATCAAATCCGATCTCGACGCGGCGGAGAAGGTGCTCAACGACGAGCATTACGCCATGGAGAAGATCAAGGAGCGCATTCTGGAATATCTGGCGGTGCAGGTGCGCAGCCAGAAGATCAAAGGGCCGATTCTGTGCCTGGTGGGGCCGCCGGGCGTCGGCAAGACCTCGCTGGCGAAATCCATCGCCCATGCCACGGGCCGCAATTTCGTGCGCATGTCGCTCGGCGGCGTGCGGGACGAGGCGGAAGTGCGCGGCCATCGCCGGACCTATATCGGCTCCATGCCGGGCAAGGTCATCCAGGGCATGAAGAAGGCCAAGACCTCCAACCCGCTCTTCCTGCTGGACGAGATCGACAAGCTGGGCGCCGACTGGCGCGGCGACCCGAGCTCGGCGCTGCTGGAAGTGCTGGACCCGGAGCAGAACGGCACCTTCGCGGATCATTACCTGGAAGTCGATTATGACCTCTCGGACGTGATGTTCGTCACCACGGCGAACAGCCTGCGTATGCCCCAGCCGCTGCTGGACCGCATGGAGATCATTCGCATCCCCGGCTATACCGAGGATGAGAAGATCGAAATCGCCAAGCGCCATCTGGTGCCGAAGCAGGGTCAGGCCCACAACCTCAAGAAAGAGGAATGGTCCGTCGCCGACTATGCGCTGCGCGATCTGGTCCGCTACTACACGCGGGAAGCCGGCGTCCGTAATCTGGAACGCGAAGTCGCCAATCTCGCCCGCAAGGCGGTGAAGGAGATCGTTACCGGCAAGGCGACGCAGGTCGATTTCACGGCCGAGAATCTTGAAACCTATGCCGGCGTGAAAAAGTTCCATTACGGCGAGGCCGAGTCGGAAGACATGGTCGGAGTCGTGACGGGTCTGGCCTGGACGGAAGTCGGCGGCGAGATCCTGACCATCGAAAGCGTGCTGCTGCCCGGCAAGGGTGGCGTCAAGCAGACCGGCAAGCTCGGCGACGTGATGCAGGAGAGTGTGGCGGCCGCCATCAGCTACGTGCGCAGCCGGTCCATCACCTTCGGCATCAAGCCGACGCTGTTCGAGAAGCGGGATATCCATGTCCATGTGCCGGAAGGGGCGACTCCGAAGGACGGTCCGTCCGCTGGTATCGCCATGGCGACCTCCATCGTCAGCGTGCTGACGGGCATCCCCGTGCGGCGCGATGTGGCCATGACGGGTGAGATCACCCTGCGCGGCCGAGTCCTGCCGATCGGCGGCTTGAAGGAAAAGCTGCTGGCCGCTTTGCGCGCCGGGATCACCACGGTCTTCATTCCGAAGGAAAACGAGAAGGACCTCGCGGAAATTCCCGAAAATGTGAAGAAGGGCATTAAGATCATCCCTGTGTCCCATGTGGATGAGGTGATCAGCCAAGCATTGGCCAGAAAGCCTGAAGCTATCGAATGGTCTGCTCCTGATGACGACGCGATTCCCGCGAAATCGGAGACTGGGGACAAGGCGCCATCGCTTCCCCATTAATCGGCGGTTTTTCTACAAAAACGTGACTGAAAAAGGCGGCGGGTGACTATCCGCCGCCTTTTTCCTGCCCTATGGCATCTTTAGGCACGAAACATGGCGTGAGAGCTTGTGCCACAAGCGCAGACTCTTTTGGCTTGTGCCGATGGGGGCACGAACTTTTGGGAGTGGGTCCGCAGACATCCGGACCGACATGCCCGGTGTTCCTCCGTCGTGGATTTAGGTTTTTTGAGAACAGGGAGTTCGAGCGTGAACAAAAATGATTTGATCGCGGCGGTCGCGGAAGCGACTGATCTCTCCCGCGCTAAGGCCGGTGAGGTTGTGGACGCGGTTTTCGCCAAGATCACGGAAGGGCTGAAGTCCTCTGAAGTGCGCCTGGTCGGCTTCGGGAACTTCGTGACCGCCCATCGCAAGGCCGGCACGGGCCGTAACCCCCGCACGGGTGAGGAGATTGCCATTCCGGCTTCCACCTCCGTGCGCTTCAAGCCCGGCAAGGCTCTGAAGGACTCGCTGAACTAATCAGCCTGTCGGACGGTTCCTGGGTCTCCTGGGGGCTGCCTGACGGCTGCGGCTGGTCTTCCAGCCGGTAATAAGGGCCGGGGCCTCGTCCCCGGCCCCGCTTTATGGTCGAGGCCGCTCTGGCGGTTCGAAGCACAAAGCAAAGCTCGATGCGTCCAGCGCTCTTGTGCTGGCCGCATCGGGACGCTACCGGGTTTTCCCATACCGATATGCGTATCGGCACGGCGGGCGGTTAGCTCAGCGGTAGAGCGTCTCGTTTACACCGAGAGGGTCGGCGGTTCGAAACCGTCACCGCCCACCATTCTTTTCCCAGTTTTTTGCATCCGATTTTCGCGCCGCTGGGCAGCCTGTGGCTGCACGCGGTCGCGCATTCGTCGGTCGTCGCCCGCGCATGAAGCCGGACCGCATCGTTTTGTCTGTCATCCCCGGCAAGGCCGGGGATGACGTGTTTACTGCGGATATTCCACCGCCCACGCGACTCACGAAATATGCGTCAACTTGATGTCAACGCCCAAAGCGGGCAGGGCGGCCATCGCTGACCGGGCAGCAGAACGGCGTTTTTCCAGGCTTTGCGCGCTTGACGCTGTCAGGCCAGCGGGCTAATTCCCCTCTCGTCGCTGCGGGTGTAGCTCAGTTGGTTAGAGCGCCGGCCTGTCACGCCGGAGGTCGCGGGTTCGAGCCCCGTCACTCGCGCCAGCGGCGACAACCTTCCCCTAAATACGTCAATCTGCCATCATCGAAAAAGCCCCGGACAACCGGGGCTTTTCGCCGTTGCTTGCCTGCCGTCTGCCATGCCTAATGGCCGGGTGTGCCATGATTACAAGTCTTTCATGACAGTGGGTTAAGGGGGGTGGCGCACCGCTTGCGGAGGGACTAGGGTCCGTTCGCAAATGCGGTAAGCCGCTGCATAAGTGCGACACGTCTAGCGTCCCGACCGAGGAGATGAAGGTGCAACCTCTGCTTTCGCAGTACTGGCCCATTCTGATCTTTGGAGCGATTGCAGCGGTCATCGCCGGGGCCATGATGGCTGGCGCCATGCTGGCCGCGCGCCAGAAACCCTATGCCGAGAAACTCTCCGCCTATGAATGCGGGTTCGAGCCCTTCGACGATGCGCGCCGCCGTTTCGACGTGCGCTTCTATCTCGTCTGCCTGCTTTTCATCATCTTCGACCTGGAAGTGGCCTTCCTCTTCCCCTGGGCCGTCAGCCTGTCCCATATCGGCATCATGGGCTTCGTGACCATGCTGGCCTTTCTGGCGGAACTGATGGTCGGCTACGTCTACGCATGGCGCAAAGGCGCCCTGGATTGGGAGTGACAGCGATGAGCGGTGCAGCAGCCGGGACCACCGGAACCGACGTCGTCTGGAACGGGCGCGAGCTTCCGCCGGGACCGGATCAGGACGCCGTGATGAAGGCTATTACTGGCGAGATTTCCGGCAAGGGCTTCATCGTCGGCAATCTCGACAATATCGTGAACTGGGCGCGCACCGGCAGCCTGTGGCCGATGACCTTCGGCCTGGCCTGCTGCGCGGTCGAGATGATCCATGCCTATATGCCGCGCTACGATCTGGACCGGATGGGCGTCATTCCGCGCGCCTCCCCCCGGCAGAGCGACGTCATGATCGTCGCCGGCACGCTGACCAATAAAATGGCCCCGGCGCTGCGCAAGCTGTACGACCAGATGTCCGAGCCGCGCTGGGTCATTTCCATGGGCAGCTGCGCCAATGGCGGCGGCTATTATCACTATTCCTATTCGGTGGTGCGCGGCTGTGACCGCATCGTGCCGGTGGACGTCTATGTTCCGGGCTGTCCGCCGACCGCCGAAGCGCTGGTTTACGGGATCATGCAGTTGCAGAAGAAGATCCGCCGCACGGGGACCATTCTCCGTGGCTGACACTCCCGACACCGCAGCCGCCGAAGCCCCGGTTCCGGCGCCGCTGACCCCCTTCGAGGTTCTGGCGGCTGAGGCGGCCGCTTTGCCGCGCGTTCTGTCCTCCAAGGTCGATGTCGGCGAAATTGAAATTCGCACCGACCGGGACTCGCTGCTTGGGCTGATGACGGTGCTGAAGGATGATCCGCGCTTCGCTTTCGAGCAGGTGATGGATATCTGCGGCGTCGACTGGCCCGCGAATCCCGAGCGCTTCGAGGTCGTCTACAATCTTCTGTCCGTCTCGCTGAACCATCGCATCCGCGTCATCGTGACGACCGACGGTGTGGCACCGGTGCCGTCCGTCTCGCATCTCTGGGCCGTCGCCACCTGGTGGGAGCGCGAGGCCTGGGATCTGTTCGGCATACCCTTCTCGGGCCAGCCGGATCTGCGCCGCATCCTGACCGATTACGGTTTCGTCGGTCACCCGATGCGGAAGGACTTTCCGCTGACCGGCTATACCGAGGTCCGCTACGACGAAGAGCGCAAGCAGGTCGTCTATGAGCCGGTGAAGCTGGTTCAGGACTTCCGCCGTTTCGATTTCATCTCGCCCTGGGAAGGCATGACGAACTTGCCCGGTGACGAGAAAGCCCATCGGGAGGGCTGAGCCATGAGCGAAACCGTCACCGGCACCGTGCCGGAACACACGATCGTCAATCCCGAGACCAAGATCATCGAGATCGACAGTCACGCGCTGAATTTCGGTCCCCAGCATCCGGCCGCGCATGGCGTGCTGCGCCTGATTCTGGAAATGGACGGCGAAGTCGTCGACCGCGCTGACCCGCATGTCGGGCTGTTGCATCGCGGCACCGAAAAGCTGATGGAATATCGGACGTATTTGCAGAATACGCCGTATTTCGACCGGCTCGACTATGTCAGCCCCATGGCGCAGGAACAGTGCTATGTGATGGCGATCGAGAAGCTTCTCGGCATTGCAGTGCCGGAGCGGGCGGAGTGGATTCGCACGCTCTTCGCGGAAATCACCCGCATCCTCAATCATCTGCTGAATATCACGTCCTTCGCGCTCGACGTCGGCGCCACCACGCCCAGCCTTTGGGGCTATGAGGTGCGTGAGCAGCTGATGGAATTCTACGAAGCGGCGTCCGGCGCGCGCATGCATGCCAATTACATCCGTCCGGGCGGCGTCAACCGTGATCTGCCGGCCGGCCTGGAAGAGCGTATGCTCGCCTGGTGCGATACCTTCCCGACCTTCGTCGATGACATGGAAGGGCTTCTGACCGGCAATCGCATCTGGAAACAGCGCACCGTCGATATCGGCGTGGTGACAGCCGAGGAAGCGCTGAACTGGGGCTTTTCGGGCCCTAATCTGCGCGCTTCCGGCGTGCCGTGGGATTTGCGTCGCGCGCAGCCCTATTCCAAATACAGCGAAGTCGAGTTCGACATTCCCGTCGCCCGCCACGGCGACTGCTACGACCGCTATCTGGTCCGCGTGCAGGAAATGCGGGAAAGCCTGAAGATCATCCGCCAGTGCCTGGCCAAGATGAAACCCGGCCCGGTGCGCATCGCCGACAACAAGTTCACGCCGCCCAAGCGGGGTGAGATGAAGCGGTCGATGGAAGCGCTGATCCATCACTTCAAGCTGTTTACGGAAGGTTTCCACGTGCCGGCGGGGACGACCTATACGGCGGTCGAATCGCCCAAGGGCGAATTCGGCGTCTATCTGGTCGCCGACGGCACCAATAAACCCTACCGCTGCAAGATCCGTCCCACGGGCTTTGCCCATCTGCAGGCCATGGACAAGATGGCGAAGGGTCACATGCTGGCCGATGCGGTCTCCATCATCGGGTCCATTGACCTCGTCTTCGGCGAAATCGACAGGTAATCATGAGCTCTTCACACGTTGCCGAGGTTGCGGAGCCGGCAAGCTTCGCGTTCGATGCCGCAAGCCTCGCCGAGATCGAGAAAATCCTGAAGCGCTATCCGCCCGAGCGGAAGGCGAGCGCCGTTATTTTCCTGCTCTATGAAGTGCAGAAGCAGATGGCGCGCCAGACCAATAGCGGCTGGGTGCCGCGCGTCGGTATGGATGTGGTCGCGGCCATGCTCGATATGGCGCCGATCCGCGTCTATGAGGTCGCGACCTTCTACACGATGTTCAACCTCAAGCCGGTCGGCCGCTACCATCTACAGGTCTGCACGACGACACCCTGCTGGCTGCGTGGCTCGGACGAGGTCGTGGCGGCCTGTTTCAAGAAAACCGGCCTCTCGCATTTCGGCGAAGTGAGCGCGGACGGGCTGTTCAGCATGGCCGAGGTCGAATGCCTGGGCGCCTGCGTCAATGCGCCGATGATGCAGGTCAATAACGAAAACTATTACGAGGATCTCGACGGTCCGCGCACGGAAGCACTGCTGGATGCTTTTCGTCGTGGCGAGCCGCCGGCCGCAGGCCCGACGATCAATCGTCTCGGCAGCCAGGCCGAGGGCGGCCCGACGACACTGACCCATGCCGGGGAATTCTGGTCGCCGGAGAAATATGCCGTGGTGAAGCGCGAGCGCGCGGAAGCCGCTGCGAAGGCGGCCGCTGAAGCCGAGGCCGCTGCCGCTGCGGCCGCTGCTAATCCGCCCGCCGCCGATGGCGCGGCCAAGCCTGCGGGAGCGTAAGCCATGACGGTCGAAGGCCCCAAGATGCTGGAAGACAAGGATCGTCTTTTCACCAATATCCACGGCCAGCGGGACTGGTCGCTGGACGGCGCGCGCGCCCGTGGCGACTGGGACGGCACGGCCGAGATTCTCGGCCTCGGTCGTGGCGCGATCGTGGATGAGATCAAGGCCTCCGGCCTGCGCGGCCGTGGTGGCGCCGGTTTCCCCTCCGGCCTGAAATGGTCCTTCATGCCGAAGGATCGCGGCAATAAGCCGGCCTATCTCGTCGTCAATTGCGATGAGAGCGAGCCCGGCACCTGCAAGGACCGCGAGATCCTGCGCAACGAGCCGCATAAGCTGGTGGAAGGCTGCCTCATCGCGGGTTTCGCGATGGGTGCGACGGCCGCCTATTGCTATCTGCGCGGCGAATACTGGTTTGAATATACGCGCCTCCAGGCGGCGGTGGAGCAGGCCTATGCGGCCGGGCTTCTTGGCAAGAACGCCGCCGGTTCGGGCTATGATTTCGACGTCTTCGTGCATCGCGGCGCCGGCGCCTATATCTGCGGCGAAGAGACGGCGATGCTGGAAAGCCTGGAAGGCAAGAAGGGCATGCCGCGCTCCAAGCCGCCCTTTCCGGCGGCGATGGGCCTGTATGGTCTGCCCTCCACCGTCACCAATTGCGAGACGGTGGCGGTCGCCCCCACCATCATGCGCCGTGGCGCCAAATGGTTCGCGAGCTTCGGCCGCGACAAGAACCAGGGCACCAAGCTTTTCGCGATTTCCGGCCATGTGAACCGGCCCTGCACCGTCGAGGAATCGATGGGCATCACCATGCGCGAATTGATCGAAACTCATGCCGGCGGCGTGCGTGGCGGCTGGGACAATCTGCTGGCGATCATTCCGGGCGGCGTTTCGGTGCCCATGATCACCAAGGACATGGCCGAAAAGGCGCTGATGGACTTCGACAGTTTGCGCGAAATGCGCTCGGGCCTCGGCACCGGCGCCGTCATCGTCATGGATAAGTCAACCGATCTGATCAAGGCCATTGCGCGCATCTCGGCTTTCTACAAGCATGAAAGCTGCGGCCAGTGCACGCCCTGCCGCGAAGGCACGGGCTGGATGATGCGGATCATGAACCGCATGGTCGAAGGCCGCGCCGAGGTCGATGAGATCGATATGCTGGAGCAGGTTACCCGGCAGGTCGAAGGCCATACGATCTGCGCGCTGGGTGACGCGGCCGCCTGGCCGATCCAGGGGCTGATCCGGCATTTCCGCCCCGTGATGGAGGAGCGAATCGCGGCCTATAAGGCATCGCGCGGCGCTTCCCCCACGGCCACGCAACCCATGGCGATCGCGGCGGAGTAGCACCGATGACCAAGCTGACCATCGACGGTATCGAGGTTGACGTTCCCGCGGGCTTTTCCGTGCTGCAAGCGGCGGAAGCCGCCGGCAAGGAAATCCCGCGCTTCTGTTTCCATGACCGCCTGTCCGTCGCCGCCAATTGCCGCATGTGCCTGGTGGAAGTGGAAAAGGCGCCGAAGCCCGTCGCCTCCTGCGCTTTCCCGGTGGGTGAGGGCATGGTGGTGAAGACCGACAGCCCCCTGGCCCGCAAGGCGCGCCGGGGCGTGATGGAATTCCTGCTCATCAACCATCCGCTGGATTGCCCGATCTGCGATCAGGGCGGCGAATGCGATTTGCAGGATCAGGCCATGGCCTATGGCCGCGACCATTCCCGCTATACCGAGGACAAGCGCGCGCAGCGCGACAAGGACTTGGGTCCGTTGGTCCGCACGGTGATGACGCGCTGCATTCAATGCACGCGCTGCGTGCGTTTCGCAACCGAAATCGCCGGCGTGCCGGAACTGGGCGGCGTTTCGCGCGGCGAGAATCTGGAAATCACCACCTATGTTCAGAAGGCGCTGTCTTCCGAACTCTCCGGCAATCTGGTCGATATCTGCCCGGTCGGTGCGCTGACCTCCAAACCCTATACCTTCTCGGCGCGGTCCTGGGAGTTGAAGAAGACCGACAGCATCGACGTCATGGATGCGGTCGGTTCCGCCATTCGCATCGATACGCGCGGGCCGCAGGTCATGCGCATCCTGCCGCGCCTGAATGAGGACGTGAACGAGGAATGGCTGGCCGATAAGTCCCGCCATATCGTGGACGGGCTGACCCGCCGCCGCCTGGACAAGCCCTGGCTGCGCGTGAACGGCAAGTTGCAGGTGGCGACCTGGGAAGAGGCTTTCCTGGCCGTCGCCGCGCGGCTGAAGGATGTCGCCGGTGACCGCATCGGCGCGCTGGCCGGTGACCTGGCGGATGCCGAAAGCATGCTGGCGCTGAAGGATCTGCTGGCCTCGCTCGGCTCGAAGAATGTCGACGCCCGTCAGGGTGGTGCTGCCTTCGATACCAGCCGTCGCGACTTCTACCTCTTCAACAGCACCATCGCCGGCATCGAAGAAGCCGATGCGGTTCTGCTCATCGGCACCAATCCGCGCCATGAGGCGCCGATCCTGAACGCCCGCATCCGCAAGCGCTGGCGCCAGAACCGTCTGCCGGTCGGCGTCATCGGCCAGGCGATCGATCTCACCTATCCGTCCGACATCATCGGTGCGGGGGCTGACACGCTGACGGCGCTGCTGTCGGGCGACCATGCTTTCGCCGAAGTTCTGGCGGGTGCCGCCAAGCCGATGATCGTCGTGGGCGAGGGGGCTTTGCAGGGACCGAATGGTGCCGCCGTTCTGGCCGCCGCCTGGGCGCTGGCCGAAAAGGTCGGCGGTTTTGTCGAAGGCTGGCACGGTTTCAACGTGCTGCACCGCGCCGCCGCCCGCGTCGGCGCGCTCGATCTCGGCTTCGTGCCGACGGCGGGTGCCAAGGGCTGGGCCGAAATGGTCTCCGGCGGTGTGGACGTGCTGTGGCTGCTGGGCGCCGATGAATTCGACGCCAGCGCCATCGCGCCGGAAACCTTCGTCATCTATCAGGGCCATCACGGCGACCGGGGCGCGGCGCGCGCCGATGTCATTCTGCCAGGCGCGGCCTATACCGAAAAGAGCGGCACCTACGTCAATACGGAAGGCCGCGTGCAGCAGATCCAGCCGGCGACCTTCCCGGTCGGCGACGCCAAGGAAGACTGGCGCATCCTGCGCGCCTTCAGCGCGGTGATCGGCAAGACGCTGCCCTATGACAGCATCGCCGCCCTTCGCCAGCGCCTTGTCGCCGTCAACCCGGTCTTCGGAACGGTCGATAATTTCACGCGACTGGCAACGACGGATACGGCCGGCCCTGCCAATCTCGGCCAGTCCGTCAGCGACCTGCCTTTCGGCAATACCATCGCCGATTATTACCAGACCGACCCGATCAGCCGCGCGAGCCCGACCATGCAAGCTTGTACCGAGACCTACGTCCCCGTCCTGCAGGCGGCGGAGTAAGAGACGGTCATGGGTTTCTTCTCCACCATCCTGGGCCAGATCATTCTCGCGGCCCTCGAAACCTTCGCGGTGCTGGTGCCGCTGCTGATGATCGTGGCCTATGCCACCTATGGCGAACGCCGCGTGATGGCGGCGATGCAGCTGCGCAAGGGGCCGAATGTCGTCGGTCCCTTCGGCCTGTGGCAGCCCTTCGCCGACGCCATCAAGATGGTGATGAAGGAAACCATCGTGCCGACCGGCGCGAACCGGGTTCTGTTCCTCATCGCGCCGCTGCTGACATTCGGCCTCGCCATGGTCGCCTGGGCGGTGGTGCCGACCGGCAACCATCTCGCGGTCGCCAATATCAATGTCGGCATTCTGTATCTGTTCGCGATCAGCTCGCTCGGCGTCTACGGCATCATCATTGCCGGCTGGTCGTCCAATTCCAAATACGCCTTTCTCGGCGCGCTGCGCTCGGCGGCGCAGATGGTCAGCTACGAAGTCTCCATCGGCTTCGTCATGGTCTCCGTCCTGCTTTGCGTCGGCAGCCTGAATTTGAACGACATCGTGCGCGCGCAGAACGGGCTGTGGTTCTTCATCCCGCTTTTCCCGATGTTCATCGTCTTCTTCATCTCGGGCCTGGCGGAATGTAACCGCGTGCCTTTCGATCTGGCGGAAGGTGAAAGCGAAATCGTGGCCGGCTTCATGGTGGAATATTCCTCCATGACCTACGCCATGTTCTTCCTCGGCGAATACGCGAATATGACGCTGATGAGCGCCATGACCTCCATCCTCTTCCTGGGTGGCTGGATGTCGCCGGTGCCGTTCCTGGCCTTCATCCCGGGACCGATCTGGCTGATCCTGAAGATCTGCTTCGTCATGTTCGTCTTCATCTGGGTGCGCGCGACCTTCCCGCGCTTCCGCTACGACCAGCTGATGCGGCTGGGCTGGAAAGTCTTCCTGCCGCTGTCGATCGGCTGGATGGTGCTGACGGCCTGCGCGCTCGAAATCTTCGGATGGCTGCCCCATGGCTGAGTTTCATACGGTCACCATGGCTGCGACGACGAAAAGGGGAATGGAATAATGGGTGTCCTCGACCGTGCGGCGCGCAGTCTGCTGCTGACGGAACTCGTCGGCGGCATGGCGATCACGCTTCGCTACATGTTCAAGCCGAAGGTGACGATCAACTATCCCTTCGAGAAGGGCCCGCTATCCCCGCGTTTCCGTGGCGAACACGCGCTGCGCCGCTATCCCAATGGCGAAGAGCGTTGCATCGCCTGCAAGCTCTGCGAGGCGATCTGCCCGGCCCAGGCCATCACCATCGAGGCCGAACCGCGTGAAGACGGCAGCCGCCGCACCACGCGCTACGACATCGACATGGTGAAATGCATCTATTGCGGCCTCTGCGAGGAAGCCTGCCCGGTGGATGCCATCGTCGAAGGCCCGAATTTCGAATACGCGACCGAAACGCGCGAGGAGCTGCTTTATAACAAGGACAAGCTTCTTTCGAACGGCGACCGCTGGGAGCCGGAACTCGCGCGGCGCCTCGAACTAGACGCCCCGTACCGGTAACAGCGCGCCATGATCTTCGCTCAAATCTTCTTCTATCTCTTCGCCGCCATCCTCATCGTCTCCTCGGTGATGGTGGTGACGTCCCGGAACCCGGTTCATTCCGTGCTGTTCCTCATCCTGTGCTTCTTCAACGCTGCCGCCCTGTTTTTGATCGCGGGGGCCGAATTTTTGGCCTTCATCCTGATCATCGTCTATGTCGGCGCCGTCGCCGTGCTGTTCCTGTTCGTGGTCATGATGCTGGACATCGACTTCTCGGAATTGCGGGCGGGCGTGCAGCGCTACGCGCCCATCGGCGCCGTGGTCGGTATCATCCTGCTGCTGGAACTGGTGATGGCGGTGGGTGGTTGGAAGATCGCCCCGGCCGCCGCCGGGCTGCGCATGACGCCGATGCCCTTCGGCATCAGCAATACGGATGCCATCGGCCGCATCCTCTACACGCAATATGCCTTCCTGTTCGAAACCTCCTCGGTCGTGCTGATGGTCGCCATGATCGGCGCCATCGTGCTCACGCATCGTGAACGCACGCGCTCCAAGAGCCAGAACATCGCACGCCAGAACGCCCGCCAGCCGGCGGATGCGCTGACCATGATGGATGTGCCGATCGGCGTCGGCGTGAAGCAGCTTGGCATCCTGCGTCCTGACGCGGCCCGCACCGACCCGGCGCTGACCGCGCCAGGACCGAAGGTGACGCTGCCGGAAGGCGACGCCGTCGCCGTGACCCACAAGCCGGGAGCGCATTGATATGCCCATCGGTATCGGCCCCTATCTGGTCGTCTCCTCCATCCTGCTGGTGGTGGGCATCTTCGGGATCTTCATGAACCGGAAGAACGTCATCACCATCCTGATGTCGATCGAACTCATCCTGCTCGCCGTGAACCTCAACTTCGTCGCGTTTTCCGGCGAATTGCATGACCTCACCGGGCAGATCTTCACGATGTTCGTGCTGACCGTCGCCGCCGCCGAGGCGGCCATCGGCCTCGCGATCGTCGTCACCTACTTCCGCAACCGCGGCTCGATCGCGGTCGAAGACGTCAATCTGATGAAGGGCTGAGACGTGATCTTCGCTATTGCCGTCTTCGCACCGCTCTTCGGCTCGCTGATCGCGGGTCTGTTCGGTCCTTGGCTCAAGGACCAGGGCGCTCAATTCGTCAGCATCCTCGGGATGCTCATCGCCGCGGTCTGCGGCGTCATTTCCGGCGTGCATCTGCTGTCGGGCGCCGGGCATCCGACGACGATCGCCATCGCCGAATGGCTGCATGTCGGCGGTTTCCAGGTCGACTGGGCGCTGCGCTACGACAGCCTCTCGGCCGTCATGGTGCTGATGGTGACGGTGGTCGCCACCCTGATCCACATCTATTCCATCGGCTATATGCATGGTGACCGCTCGGTCCCGCGCTTCTTCTCCTACCTGTCGCTGTTCACCTTCGCGATGCTGATGCTGGTGACGGCCAATGACCTCGTCCAGCTCTTCTTCGGCTGGGAAGGCGTGGGTCTCGTCTCCTACCTGCTCATCGGCTTCTGGTATGAGAAGCCTTCGGCCAATGCGGCGGCCATCAAGGCCTTCGTCATGAACCGCGTCGGCGACCTCGGCTTTGCGCTTGGCATCGGCCTGGTCTTCTTCCTCTTCGGCTCGGTCCGCTTCCCGGACATCTTCGCCGCCGTGAGCGCGCAGAGCCATGCCGTCTACCATTTGTTCGGCACGGATCTGCACGCCCTCGACGTGATCGGCATCCTGCTCTTCATCGGCGCCATGGGTAAGTCGGCCCAGATCGGTCTGCATCCGTGGTTGGCGGATGCGATGGAAGGCCCGACGCCGGTTTCCGCCCTCATCCACGCGGCCACCATGGTCACCGCCGGCGTCTTCCTGATGGTGCGCATGTCGCCGCTATTGGAATATGCGCCCGTGGCGCTGGCGGTGGTCGGCGTCATCGGCGGCACCACGGCGCTGTTCGCCGCGACGATCGGCTGCGTGCAGACCGACATCAAGCGCATCATCGCTTATTCCACCTGTTCGCAGCTCGGCTATATGTTCGTGGCGGTCTCGGTCGGCGCCTATCAGGCCTCGATCTTCCACCTCATCACCCATGCCTGCTTCAAGGCGCTGCTGTTCCTCACCGCCGGTTCCGTCATCCACGCGATGTCGGGCGAGCAGGACATCCGCAAGATGGGCGGTCTCGCGAAGCTCATTCCCTATACCTATGTCATGATGTGGATCGGCAGCCTGGCGCTGGCCGGAATCCCGCCGCTGTCGGGCTATTTCTCGAAGGACGCCATCGTCAACGCCGCCTTCATGGGCCATGGCGGCGGCTATGCCTGGTTCTGCGTCGCGGCCGCCGCCTTCCTGACGGCTTTCTATTCCGGCCGCCTGCTGCTGCTGACCTTCCACGGCAAGCCGCGCGGCGACGATCATGTCATGAGCCATGTCCATGAAAGCCCGCTGGTGATGACCGGCCCGCTGTTCCTGCTGGCCCTTGGCGCCATCTTCGTCGGCGGCGTCTTCGCGCATGACTTCATCGGCGCGGACCAGGCGAAGTTCTGGAACGGCGCGATTTCGGCCATCAACCATCCGTCGATCCTGCTCGATATCGACAAGACGCCTTTCCTGATCGAAATCCTGCCGACCGTGCTGGCCGTCCTCGGCTTCGTGCTGTCCTATGTGATGTATGTCGCCAAGCCCGAACTGCCGGCCATGCTGGCGACGCGCTTCGCGCCGATCTACCGGCTGCTGCTCAACAAATACTATTTCGATGAACTCTATGACGTCATCTTCGTGAAGCCCTATCACGCCATCGCCCGCGCGATCTGGCATGTGGGCGACGAGGATATCATCGACGGTATTCCGCGGGGCGGGGCGGGTCTCGCGCGCTTCTCGGCGGGTGGCGTCGGCCGTCTGCAAAGCGGTTCGCTGGCCCAATACGCCTTTGTCATGCTGATCGGGCTCGTCGTCCTGATCACCGTCTTCCTGATCTTCCGGTGAGCACGATGAACCAGGCCGGTTTCCCCCTGCTGTCTCTGCTCACCTTCCTGCCGCTGGCGGGCGTGGTGGTGCTGTTCTTCCTTCGCGGCGATGAAGAGTCGGTTGCTCGCGCCGCGCGCTGGACGGCGCTCTGGACCAGCCTCATCGTCTTCGTTCTCAGCCTCGTTCTGTGGTTCGATTTCGACAAAAGCTTCGCGGGCTTCCAGTTCCAGGAGGTCATGTCCTGGCTGCCGCAATATGGCGTCTCCTACCGCATGGGCGTGGATGGCATCAGCGTTCTGTTCGTCCTGATCTCCACCGCACTGACGCCCATCGCCATTCTGTCGGCCTGGAAACAGGGCGGGGCGCGGGCGCGCGAATACATGATCGCCTTCCTGGTGCTGGAAACCACCATGATCGGCATCTTCAGCGCGCTCGATTTCATGCTTTTCTTCGTCTTCTTCGAAGCCGTGCTGATCCCGATGTTCGTCATCATCGGCGTCTGGGGCGGGGAACGCCGGCGCTATGCCGCCATCAAGTTCTTCCTCTTCATGTTCGCGGGCTCCATGCTGATGCTGCTCGGCCTCATCGCCCTCTGGGTGCATGACGGCACCACCAGCATCCCCGACATGCTGCGCATGCCGCTGCCGCCGCACATGCAGTTCTGGCTTTTCCTGGCCTTCTTCGCCGCCTTCGCGGTGAAAATCCCGATCTGGCCGGTGCATACCTGGCTGATCGACGCCCATAACGAGGCGCCGATCGCGGGTTCGGTTCTGCTCGCGGGCGTGCTGGCCAATATGGGTGGCTACGGCTTCCTGCGCTTCTCGGTGGCGCTGCTGCCGCAGGCCTCGCAGTATTTCGCGCCCTTCATGTTCACGCTGGCCGTCGTCGCCATCATCTACACATCGATCGCGGCCCTGGTGCAGCGCGACCTGCTGAAATTCTGCGCCTATTCCTCGGTCGGCCATATGGCCATCGCGGTGGTCGGCATCTTCACTTTCTCGGTGCAGGGCATCGAAGGCTCGCTTTTCCGCATGCTGTCCCACGGCTTCATCACCGCCGCTTTGTTCATCTGCGTCGGCGTGCTGATGGACCGCACGCGCAGCCAGAGCATGGACGGTTTCGGCGGCCTGGCCCGCAACATGCCCTTCTACGCGCTGCTGTTCATGATCTTCGCCATGGGCACCGTCGGCCTGCCGGGCACGGCCGGGTTCATCGGCGAAATCCTGGTCATCGTGGCCGCCCTGAAGGTCAATTTCTGGCTGTCGCTGCTGACCGGCACGACGCTGATCCTGAGCGCCATCTATACCTTGGTCATGTATCGCAAGGTCATCTTCGGCGGGCTGGAACGGCCCGAGCTGAAGGTGCTTGCCGATATCGGCCCGCGTGAAATCGTCATGCTGGTGCCGCTGGTGATCCTGACCATCTGGATGGGGATCTATCCCTCCAGCTTCTCCACCTTCTTCGATGCGACGGCGAATGCCATGGCCCAGGCCCATACGGTGGCCCTGGCCGGCACGCCCGCGCATCTGGCTTCGGCGGCAGGCACTCTCGCCCCGAGCAGCGTTCCGGCCGGGGGGGCCAACTGATGAACTGGCTGATCGCTCTCCCCGAACTCGCGCTGTCGCTATGCGGGCTCGCCATCATGATGGCCGGTGTCTTCGCGCCCAAGAAGCACGCCTTCCAGCTGTCCAGCATGCTGTCGCTCGGCGCCCTGCTGGGTGTCGGCGGCCTGGTTCTGGTCTCGCCGACCGGCTTGGGCTTCGGCGGCCTGTTCATCGCCGATGCCTTCAGCCGCTTCGCGCAATTGCTGATCCTGGCCGGCGCCGGCCTCGCCATCATCCTGTCGCTCGACTTCAATGAGCGGGAGGAGGGACTGGCGCGGTTCGAATTCCCGATCCTGATCCTTTTCGCCTCCAGCGGCATGATGATCATGGTGGGTGCCACCAATCTCATGACCCTCTATCTGGGGCTGGAATTGCAGTCGCTCGCCCTTTACGTGGTCGCCGCTTTCGCCCGCGACAGCCTGAAATCCTCGGAAGCCGGCCTGAAGTATTTCGTCCTCGGGTCGCTTGCCTCCGGCATCCTGCTCTATGGCATGACGCTGACCTACGGCTTCTCGGGCAGCACGGATTTCATCCATATCGCCCGCGCGCTGGTTACCAGCACGCCGTCGGTCGGCCTCGTCATCGGCATGGTCTTCGTGCTGGTCGGCATCGTTTTCAAGATCGCTGCCGTGCCCTTCCACATGTGGTCGCCGGATGTCTATGAGGGCGCGCCGACATCCGTGACGGCGCTGTTCGGCTCCGCGCCGAAAGTGGCGGCGATGGCGATGCTGATCCGCGTCATGGCCTGGCCCTTCGGGCATCTGTTCGTGCAGTGGCAGCTTCTGATCGAAATCATCGCCATCGCCTCGCTGATCCTCGGCGCGCTGGCGCCGCTGGTGCAGACCAATATCAAGCGCCTGATGGCCTATTCCTCCATCGGCCATGTCGGCTACGCGCTGATGGGTCTGGCCGCCGGCAACGGCAATGGCATCAGCGCCATGCTGGTCTATCTCGCCACCTATATCTTCATGACGCTCGGCGCCTTCGGCATCATCATCGCCATGCGCCGCCAGGGCCGCTCGGTGGAGAAGATCACCGATCTTGCCGGTCTCGGCCGCCATCATCCCGGCCTTGCCATCGCCATGACCATCTTCATGCTCAGCATGGCCGGCGTGCCGCCGCTGTCCGGCTTTTTCGGCAAGCTTTACGTCTTCCTGGCGGCAATCCAAAGCGGGCTGTGGCTGCTGGCCGTGATCGGCGTCATCACCAGCGTCATCGGTGCCTATTACTACCTGCGCATCGTCAAGCTGATGTATTTCGATGCGCCGGAAGCGGCCTTTGACCATCCGGCACCGTCGCTGTCCTTCGTCGTCGCGCTGACCGGGGCGGTGACGCTGCTGTTCATTCTGGTGGCCGGTCCCGTCACCACCGCGGCGCAGGCCGCGGCCATGGCCCTGTTGGGGTGACAGCAAGCCCCTCGGCGGTTCCGCTTCAGCTTGCCCGGGGGTATCGGCTCGAAGAAGTCCAGCTGATCCCCTCGACCTCGGATGCCTGCGTCGCCCGCGCCCATGCGGGCGCCGAAGATGGGCTCGCCATTCTGGCGCTCGCCCAATCCGCCGCGCGCGGCAGTCGCGGGCGCAGCTGGAGCGCGCCGCTCGGCAATCTTTATCTTTCTGTCCTGCTGCGGCCGCGCAATGCGGCCGAGGCCGGCGGCGCCGGCCAATGGGCGCTGCTGGCCGGCCTTGCCTTCGTTGAGGCGCTGGCGGCTTTCGACACCGAACCCGATCTGCTGACCGTCAAATGGCCGAATGACGTGCTGCGCGACGGTGCCAAGCTGGGCGGCGTGCTGGTCGATGCCGGCATGAGTCCTGACGGGCTGGACTGGCTGGTGATCGGCGTCGGCGGCAATCTGGCGGTGGCGCCGGTGGTGGCTGGCCGGCGCACGGCCGCCCTCCGCTCGCGCACGGATGCCCCGCCCACACCCCGTGACGTTGCGGCCATCTTCATCGCCCGCATCGACCATTGGCGCGGCCTATTGGCGCAAACCGGCTTCGGGCCGATCCGCGCGGCCTGGCTGGAGCGGGCTCACCCCATCGGCACGCCGATCACGGTGCGCGACGCACGCGGCGACAGCATGGCCGAAGGTCTCTTCGCCGGACTATCCGAAACCGGCGAGTTGTTATTATCCATGGGCGCAACAATACGCGCCATTTCCACCGGCGACGTACTTTTGGGGCAGGGAGGCTAATCGGCCATGCTTCTGGTGATCGACGCCGGGAACACGAATATCGTCATGGCCATTCATGACGGCAAAGGCTGGCGGGGCGACTGGCGCATCTCGACCGATGCGCAGCGCACCTCGGACGAATATGCGGTCTGGCTGATGACCTTGATGCGCCATTGCGGGCTGGAGCCGAAATCGGTAACCCGGGCCGTCATCGGCATCGTGGTGCCGGCGGCGCTCTATCACCTGCGGCGTCTCTGCCGCGAGTGGTTCGAGGTCGAGCCGATGATCGCCTCGGCCGAGCTCGATTGGGGTTTTGAGATCCGCAGCGATTCGCCGACCGAAGTGGGGGCGGACCGTCTGCTGAATACGCTGGCCGCCCATCACATTTACGGTGGCCCCTTGGTGGTTGTGGATTTCGGAACGGCCACCAATTTTGATGTCGTGGACCAGGATGGGAATTTTATCGGCGGGATCATCTCGCCGGGCGTCAATCTGTCGATCGAGGCTTTGCACCGAGCCGCGGCGCGTCTTCCGCGCATTGCGATCGGTCGGCCTCAGGTGGTGATTGGACGTTCGACGGTACCCGCCATGCGGTCCGGTATTTTCTGGGGCTATGTCGGCATGGTGGAGGGGCTTGTGGCCCGCATCCGTGGCGAGCTGGGTGTGCCGATCAAGGTGATCGCGACCGGCGGCCTCGCTCCGCTTTTTGCCGAAGGCACCGCTATTTTCGAATCGATTGACCCCGATCTCACGCTGGAAGGGATGCGCTTGTTGGCGCTGCGCAATTCCGCTCCCAGCCTGCCGAAGGACTGGAAGCGCCATTCCACAGGAGATTGACCAAGGATAAGGGCCTAATGACCAATTATGACGACGATCTTGCTTTCCTCCCGCTCGGCGGGACGGGCGAGATCGGCATGAACTTGAACCTCTACCGCTGCAATGGGCAGTGGTTGGCGGTAGACTGCGGCCTGGGCTTCGGCGGGCCGGAGCATCCCGAAGTGGATGTCATGGTGCCGGACGCGAGTTTCATTGCCGAGCGGCGCGACAAGCTGCTGGGCCTTGTGATTACCCATGCCCATGAAGACCATCTCGGCGCCGTCGCCTGGCTGTGGCGCGGGCTGCAATGCCCGATCTACGCCACACCTTTCGCGGCCGCCGTTCTGCGCCGCAAGCTGACGGAAGCCGGACTGCTGGCCGAAGTGACGCTGCATGTCGTGCAGCCGGGCAGCACGCTGGCCCTCGGCGATTTTTCGATCGAATTCGTCTCCATGGCGCATTCGGTGCCGGAAGCGCAGGCGCTGGCCATCACCACGCCCTATGGCGTGATTTTGCATAGTGGCGACTGGAAGCTGGACCCGGACCCGGTCGTGGGTCCGGTGTCGGACGAAGCGACGCTGAAGCGCCTGGGCGACCAGGGCGTGCTGGCCATGGTCTGCGATTCGACCAATGCGCTGGTCGAAGGCCATTCCGGGTCCGAGGCGGAAGTCCGCCGCGCGCTGCCGGAACTGATTCGCAATCTGAGCGGGCGAGTGGCCATCACCTGTTTCGCGAGCAATGTGGCGCGGCTGGAAAGCATCGGCCTGGCCGCCAAGGCCGTCGGCCGCCAGGTGGCGATTGCGGGGCGCAGTCTGCGCAATATCGAGGCAGCGGCGCGCGAATGCGGCTATCTGGCCGACGTGCCGCATTTCCTCAGTGAGGACGCGGCGGCGGATGTCCCGGATGATCGTCTGCTGCTGATCCTGTCGGGCAGCCAGGGCGAGGCGCGCAGCGCCATGTCCCGCGTGGCGCTGGATACCCATCCGCGCATCGCACTGGGGGAGGGCGATACCGTCATCTTCTCCAGCCGCGTCATTCCGGGGAATGAGCGGGCGGTCGGGCTGGTGCAGGACAATCTGGTCCGCCGTGGCGTGCGGCTGATGACGGATAACGACCATATGGTTCATGTCTCCGGCCATCCGGCTCGGGACGAGCTGCGGCGGATCTATGCCCTGGTGCGGCCGAAATATTCGGTGCCGGTGCATGGCGAATGGCGCCATCTGACGGCCCATGCGGGTCTGGCCGAGGAAGCCGGCGCCAAGCCGCTGATGCTGGAAGATGGCGACATTCTGGAACTCGCCCCCGGTCGCCCCGCGATCATCGACAGCGCGCCGGTCGGCCGTCTGGCGGTGGACGGCAACCGGCTGGTGCCGATGTCGGGCGGCGTGCTGGCGGCCCGCCGGCGCATGCTGTTCAACGGTGTCGTTATCGGCAGTCTGGTGGTGGATGAGCAGGGCCGTATTCGCGGCAATGCGCAAATCAGCGCGCCGGGCCTTTTCGATGCCGAGGATCCCGAGCGGGTGCGTATGGAAGCCGAATTTACGGCCGCCGTCGCTGACCTGCCGGCACCCCTGCGGCGGGACGATTTCGCGCTGGCGGAATCGGCCAAGGCGTCGCTGCGCCGGACGGTGGGCAAGCGCGTGCAGAAGCGTCCGCTGGTCGATATCCATCTGATGCGGATCGCGGGTTAAAGGGCGTTTCGCGGGCGTTCGGACGGCGGGCGGTGAGACCCTGGCCGGCCCGAATCGCCCGCGGAGTCGCAAAACTTGCAGTGCCTGCCGGTTGGACTTCCGCAAACCGCGCGGCGCAGAGCCGATCCCCGGACGAAGAGGGGCTTGATTGTGACAGCCCTCTTGCAGCCTCCGGCAACTGCGGTTAGGAAGACGTCCATCGGAACCGTGGGCGCATAGCTCAGCGGGAGAGCACCACCTTGACACGGTGGGGGTCACAGGTTCAATCCCTGTTGCGCCCACCACGGTTCTGATCATTTCCCCAAAATCGCTATCGCGCTGACTGTTAAAACGCTGCATCCTCCGGTTGCAGCTTTTTGCGTTTGAGCCGTGTCGTCGTTTGTCAGTTTATTGCGATCACGAATTCGTGAGCGCTATGAAGCGATGCTCAATAAATTGCGTCGTCATCGTAACAATAGGCTGTGTTTAGAGGTTTCTTGCCTTTACCCTAATGATGCAGCCTGGGGTTGCGCCCGTTATTGACGAATACACGCATAGGTAGCACCATTGGCTTACAACCATAGGATGTAGGCCAATGCGTGTCCTCCTCGTTGACAATGACGTGCAAGCGGTGACGACAACCCAGCGGGCCCTGAAATCGACCGGGGCGGTGCTGGAACATGTCGAGACCGGGGAAGAAGCCTTCCAGCTCGCCAAGCGCTACGACTATGACGCGCTGGTCATGGACCTGATTCTGCCCGACACGGATGGGTATGAGGTCATCCGCCGGCTGCGGTGGAGTTCCGTCGGTGTGCCTATCCTGGTTCTGTCCAGTCTCACGCGGCCGCAGGCGAAGGTGAAGGCCTTCTCCCTGGGCGCGGATGACTTTCTGGCCCGCCCCTTCGATGACGCCGAGCTGGGCGCCCGCATCCAGGCTTTGGTGCGTCGGTCCAAGGGGCTCAGTCATTCGCGCATCGGGCTCGGGTCCACCGTCCTCGATATGGATTCCAACATCGTCACCGTGCATGGCAAGACCGTGCATCTGACCGAGAAGGAATATCGCATCCTGGAACTGCTGTTCCTGCGCAGCGGCAGCATCGTCGCCAAGGAATCCTTCCTCAACCACCTCTATGGCGGCAATGACGAGCCTGACATCAAGATCATTGACGTCTTCGTCTGCAAGCTGCGCCGCAAGCTGAGCCAGGCCGGGGCAGGGGATGTCATCACCACTGTCTGGGGGCGTGGCTATATCGTGCGCGACGTGGGGGCGGCGACCCACGCCCTTGGCCGCGCCATGCCGCCCGATCTCAGCAGCCAGGGCGTCGCATTGGTTTAGAAACAGCGGATAAGCGCGATTTGCGGCCCGGTGGCACTGGCGCTGGGACGCAAGGCGCACTAGTTTGCGGCCGACCGCGGAGAGGTGGCCGAGCGGTTTAAGGCAGCGGTCTTGAAAACCGCCGTGCGTGTAAGCGTACCGTGGGTTCGAATCCCACCCTCTCCGCCAAATCTCTCATAAATCCAGATTGCTCTTGGGCCGCCCTGGCGAGACGTCCCGTCTGCGGACCGAAGGGTCATGCGAATGGCTTTGCCGCGACAGGCGCACGGCACGCCACATGCCCGGAGACCTGCCGTGTTCCTGCCGATCCTGCGGTAGCACTCACGCAAACGCGAGACTCGTTGCTGATCCATAAAGACGATTTCGTGATCGGGCTTTAAAAATAATCAGACAAAAAAATGTTGCCCGGTCAATCGGCTTAGTTGATGTGGTCAGCGCCTAGTGCGGCGGACTAGGCCGTGAGATTAGAAAACTAAGCGGCCTGGAAGATAACTCCTTCAGAATTATTTGTAATCCATTGATTTAACGTCAAAAACCGCTCGCAAATAAAATGCGCAGTAAATAATCGGGACTAGGTCTCAATCGACAGAATTAGTCATGTAAAGAACCGATATTGGCTCATCGAAAATATCGCAAAAAATGGCCGGATAAATCGATAAAAAACTAACAAAAACATATTGTTAAAAAAAAGAAGAACCGATTTTTATGACTGAATTTTGCAAAGTCATCACTCTGGTTTTGAAAGTAGAAAGCAATTGACCATGCTTTGTTAATCTTATTACGGTCCCACTCAGAGCGATGTCCCCGAGAAATTCTGCTTAGGAAGCGGGAGAAATCGCACACCCACGTGCTGCGTCAGACATCCGTTTCTTAATCGCCGATTTCGCATGGAGAGCTGGGATGAGTTACAGTAATGCTAATGGTGTGACCTATGCGGTTGGTCTGCCTTACTTTCCGCCTCTATCTCTCGTCACATTCACCAACGTAACCATTACCGGCAGCTGGGAAGACAATGTCTATCCCATCCCGACAACCAACGTCATCACGACATCCGAGAATATATCGGGCCTTCTCGCGGCACTCTCCACCTTTGCGATCGTTCCGACCGTTGTGGACACGGTGACTTTCACGATCGGTTTGGCTAATACCTTCCATGTCGGTGGTGAACTCGATTTCAGTTCCGTCGTCGGCGCATTGGGGAATGTCTTCGATATCGACGGCGGTGATGTCAAAAACAGCGGCCTCGTGACCGCCCTTGGCACTGTCACGGCCAATATCGGCAATGGCGGCACATTCGATGTCGGCGCGACCGGCCTGTCTCTGCTGACGGGCGTGAGTGTGAATTTCGAGAATACCGGCGGCACAACCACGGGCGGTACTTTCATCGTCAACGGTTCCGGTGGTGGCATCGCTATTCTGACGGCACAATCCATCACGGGTTTCGTCAATGCCAGTGACAAGATTGAATTCGAAGGCCTCACCACGCCGGTCACCAGCTACACCGTCAGCGCGTCGGTGCTCGGCCAGCAGACTGTGACGCTGTACGGCGGTGGCGCGGATGGCACCGGTGAGATTGCAAGCTTCACGGTGGGCACGCTTGCCGCTCCCAGCACGCTCCATGTCGGAACAACCTCGATCAATCCGGGTTCGGGAAATCCCGATACCGGGTCACTGGTCTTCTCGGCCAATGCCGGCGGCATCACCGTTGGCGCGGACGTTACCGGTGACTCGATCCTCTGCTTCCTCGACGGCACCATGATCCGCACGTTGGACGGCGAGCAGGCCATCGAAACCTTCGAGATCGGCGATCTGGTGGTAACATCCAGCGGCAAGGTGGAAGAGATTCGCTGGATTGGCATCAGCACCAATTCCGCCAAAGGCCGCGACCCGCTGAACGTTCTGCCCATCCGCATCCGCGCGGGTGCGCTCGGTGACAATCTGCCGCTGCGCGACCTGCTGGTTTCGCCCGATCATGCGCTGCTGATCGACGGTGTGCTGGTGCAGGCGGGCGCTCTGGTGAACGACCTCTCCATCACCCGCGAATACGACGTGCCGGAGACCTTCACCTATTACCATATCGAACTGTCCAGCCATGAACTCATCCTGGCCGAAGGCGTCCCGGCCGAGACCTTCGTGGACAATGTCAGCCGCATGGCCTTCGACAACTGGGCGGAACACGAAGCGCTGTATGGTGATGCGCCGATCGAGGAAATGGATCTGCCGCGTGCGCAATCGGCACGTCAGGTGAAGCCTCTGACGCAGCATCGACTCATGGCTCGCGCCGAAGCCCTGTTCGGCGTGCCGATGAAGATCGCCGCCTGACGCAAGTCGCCTGACTGGCTCTGCCACGGAACCGGCGACCGCAGAGACGCGGCCGCCGGTTTTGTGCTGTCAAGCCTGAGGATAGTCGGTGCTGAGCGTCACCGCTTCCCAGGCGTCGATTTCGGCGGTGACCGCCGCCAGCTTCGCCCGCGCGCGGCGCAGCGCGTCCGACCCCAGCAGCAGGTTCAGCGGTGGCGTGGCACTATCCGCCAGCGTCAGCAGCGCCTTGGCGGCACGGTCCGGGTCACCGATCTGCTGCCCGGCCATGCCGTCCATATAGGCCAGCGCCTTGCCCACGGTCTCGGCATAGGTCTCGCCCAGGCCCGCGCCGCTGCGGCGGATGGAATGGTCGGACAGGAAATCCGTGCGGAAGGCGCCGGGGGCCACGGCGGTGACGGTGATGCCGAAGGGCGCGACTTCCTGCGCCAGGGCGGCCGACAGACCCTCCACCGCGAATTTCGCGCCGGCATAGAGGCCGGAGGAGGCCATCGGCGCGCGCCCGGCGATGGAGGTGACGTTGATGATGTGGCCGGCTCCCTGCGCCCGCAGATGCGGCAGCGCCGCGCGGATCAGCTGGAAAGGGCCGAAGACATTGACGGCAAACAGCCGCGCCACTTCCGCGTCTGTCGCTTCCTCAACCGCGCCCAGCAAGCCGTAGCCCGCGTTGTTGACGATGACGTCGATACGGCCGAGCAGCGCGAAGGCGCGGGAGACCGTCTCCGTCACCGATGCCCCGTCGGTGATTTCCAGCGGCAGGACGTGAAGCTTGCCCGCGCCGGTGGCGATATCCGGCTGGCCTTCGCGCACCGTGCCGATGACGGTATCGCCACGGGCCAGTGCGGCCTCTGCCAGCGCTTTGCCCAGGCCCCGGCCGATGCCGGTGATAAGCCATGTCGTCATTACCCATCTCCTTGAAGAACTGGATGGGAGATAATCCTGCCGCGAGACGGGATAATCGGTGATCTGCTACACGGGTTGCTTAGCTGAACTTATGAATGGAAGCGGCCCATGGTTCTGCCGGCAGATTACGGTGCCTTGCGCGCCTTTACGGCGGTGGCCGAGACCCTGAGCTTCGCCCGCGCGGCCGAAACTTTGGGCGTGTCATCCTCGGCGCTGAGCCAGACCATTCGGGGGTTGGAGGATCGCGTGGGCGCGCGGCTGCTCAACCGCACCACGCGCAGCGTCTCGCTGACAGAGGCCGGCACGGTGTTGTTGCAGGAGGCGAGGCCGGCGATCGCGGCGCTGGCCGCGGCCTTCGGCCGTGCCCGCCATACCGACGGCAGCCCGGCGGGCATCGTCAAAATCCATGCCTTCCGCATCGCGGCGGATATCTTCCTGCTGCCCATGCTGGCCCGGTTTCAACGGGACTTCCCGGACATTGTGCTGGATATCACGCTGGACGATGCCGTCATCGATCTGGTCGCCGCCGGTTTCGATGCCGGCATCCGGGTGGGCGAGGTGATCGAGCGTGACATGGTGGCGGTGAAGCTGGGCGAGGCCATCCGCCAGATCGCCGTGGCCTCGCCGGCCTATATCGCGGAAAAGGGCCGGCCCGAGAGCCCGGCCGATCTGCTGCATCACCGCTGCATCAATTGGCGCTGGCCGGGCAAGACCACGATCTACGACTGGGAATTCTGCGAGAATGACCGCTGGTTTTCGGTCGCGGTGGACGGGCCTCTGATCGTCAATAGCCGCGCCTTCGCGGTGCAGGCGGCGGCCAGCGGCGTCGGCATCGCCTTCGTCAAGGATTCCGACGCGGCGGCGCTGATCGCGGACGGTCGGCTGGTGCCGCTGCTGGAAGAATGGTCCGCCCCCTTCGAAGGGTTTTATCTATGCTATCCGCAGCAAAGGCACATGGCGCCAGCCTTGCGCGCCTTCGTCGACGCCGTGACGGCGCCGACGAAGAGGCCAACCGCCCGGCCAGACGGTCAGCCCTTGGCCCAATGGAGCGCCGCATCGGCGGCGAAGCCTTTGTAGGAGCGCGGGGCGTGGCCCAGCAGGGCGGTCAGCCGCGCTATATCCTGTGCTGTCGCCACTGCCCCGTCCGACTGGTAGCGCGCGAACATCAGGCGCATGTCCAAGGCGTGCCAGGCAGGCAGCATGCCACGCATCCGCTGTTCCATCGCCCCCAGATCGTCGCCGGCATAGCGCACGGCGCGCCCCAGCAGGCCGGTCCAGATCGCGGCGATGCCTTCGCCCGTCAAAGCATCCGGACCGGCGAGTTCGTAGATTTCGCGGCCGAGCGGCGCAGGGGATCGGTCGCGCCGCACCAGTTCGATGGCTGCGGCCTCGCCGATATCGCGGATATCGACCATGGAGACGCCAAGGCTGCCGATGGGCGAGCCATAGACGCCGGCCTGCAGCAGCGCGTCCTTCTGACGCAGGTCGTTCTGGATGAAATAGGCCGGGCGCAGAATGGTCGCCGGCAGGTCCAGCGCCGCGATCATCCGTTCCACGGTGAACTTGCCGGCGAAATGCGGCACGTCGGCATAGGCCTCGCCCCGCATCACCGACAGATAGACGATGCCGGTGACACCGGAATCTTTGGCGACCGTCAGGGCCAGCATAGCCTGGGTCAGCTCGTCGGGGACATTAGGGGCCAGCAGGAATAGCGTGCTGACGCCCGCCATAGCCGCACGCAGGCTGTCGACATCGGCGAGATCGCCGCGAACGGCCTTGGCCCCTTTGGGCAGTATCGCGCTATCGGGCGACCGGGTCAGCGCCCGCACCTCGCTGCCTGACGATTGCAGATTGGCCAGGACCTGGGCGCCGATCGTGCCGGTGCTGCCGGTAACAAGAATGGTCATTGGGTTGCTCCTCCGAATGCGGGCAAAGCTGCTCGCTGGGTAGACAATTAGCTGTTCCGATTTTCGATAGAAGGCGGCAAAATAGAGACGGAACGTCTCAAAATCGGAACACCGTAATGAATCTCGATGCTCTGACCGATTTCAATCTGGTGGCGTCCCACGGCGGATTCGGGCGTGCCAGCCGGCTGTCCGGCCGATCCAAGGCCACGCTGTCGCGGCGCGTGGCCGAACTGGAGCAGAGCCTGGGGGTCAGGCTGATCGAGCGCGGGTCGCACAGCCTGCGCCTGACCGATGAGGGCCGCAGCCTGCATGACCGGACGGAGGGTCTGCTGGCTGAGATCGCCGAAGCGGGGGAGGCCGTGGTGCTGGGTGCGGCGACCCCGCGTGGCCGCCTCCGGGTCAGCGCGCCGGTGGTCTTCGCCCATGTCGCGCTTGGCGCCATCGCCGCCCGTTTTGCCCTGGCCTATCCGGACGTGCAGTTGGAGATCACGGCGGAGGATCGTCAGGTCGATCCGGTGGAGGACGGCTATGACCTTATCATTCGCATAGATCCAGCGCCGGATGAAACCCTGGTCGGCCGCTGTTTCCTGCATGACGAGCGGCTGATCGTGGCGCCCTTGGGCCAGGTCATGCCGCAGGATGATGGAGCTGCGGTGCGGGCCGTGCTGCTTTCGGCCAGCACGCCGGGCCAGGTCTGGCGCATCGCGGCCGACGCGGGCGGGGCGCTTGCCATGCGCCCCGAGCCGGTGCTGCGGCTCTCGTCTTTACTCATGGTGCGGGAGGCGGTTCTAGCCGGCGCCGGCGCCGCTTTGCTGCCGAAACTGCTGGTGGCCAAGGATATTGCCGCCGGCCGTCTTGCGCTTTGGGGCGTCCATGCCGGGCCGCCCGTCGAAATTTGGGCCCTGCAAAGCTCGCGCAGGCTGATCGGCGCCAAGGTTCGCGCGTTTCTCGATCTGCTCGACAGCGCCTTTCCCGGCAAGGTCTTCTCACCGGCATCTTAGAATTTAACTGTGAAGCCTATCTACAAAGATTAACTTGGAAGTTTACCTTCGTACTGCTCTAACGGCAGGCATGAGCATGCCTGAAGCCGATAGCCAGCCCGATCTGGCCGCCATCCTCGCCAGCGAGCTGCGCGCCATTGCCAGCAAGCTGAAGCGCCGCCTGCGCGATCAAGCGGGCAGCGGCGACCTCACGCCCTCGCAGGTCGCGGTCGTGCTGCGGCTGGAGAAAGACGGGCCGACCACGGTTTCGGCCCTGGCGCGCGCGGAGGGGATGCGCCCGCAATCCATGGGTGCGGCCATCGCGCCGCTGGAGGCGGCGGGGCTGGTGGAGGGCAGGCCGGACCCGCATGACGGGCGGCAGACCATCCTGTCGCTCTCCGATCAATGCCTTGCCCTGCTGCGGGACGGCCGCGCCGCCCGGCAGGACTGGCTGACCCGCACCATCGCCGCGCGGCTCTCACCGGGTGAGCAGAAAACCCTCGGCATCGCCGTCGATCTCCTTAAGCGGCTGGTCGATGACTGATCACAGATAGAGAAGGAGGCGGCCTATGCCCGTCACCACACTGGATAAGCAGACGGCCCTCATCATCGTCGATTTGCAGAAGGGCATCGTGGAACTGCCGCTGCTGCACCCGATTGCGGGAATCCTGGCCAATGCGCGCCTTCTGGCCGATGCCTTTCGCGCAAAAGACCTGCCGGTTGTGCTGGTTAATGTCGACGGCAGCGCGCCGGGGCGGACGGAGCGTCCACGCCCGGCACAGATATGGCCGGAGGGATGGACCGATTTCGTGCCCGAACTCGGCCAGCGCCCCGGCGATATCGTGGTGACGAAGCGCAGCTGGGGGGCTTTCGCGACGACCAACCTGGATGCGCGGCTGACGGCGCTTGGCGTGACGCAGGTCGTCATTCTTGGCATCGCGACCGGTGGCGGTGTGGAGGCCACGGCCCGACAGGCGTACGAACAGGGTTTCCATGTCACGCTGGCGATAGACGCCATGACGGATCGGCGGGCGGAAGCGCATGACTATTGCCTGACCCATGTCTTTCCGCGCCTGGGCGAGACAGCAACCACGCAGGCGATCATCGACCTGCTGAACACCAGGAACGTTTGATCATGCTCGAACCTCATGTTCTGGCCTATTTCTTTGGCGGCGTCTTTCTGGCCAATGCCGTGCCGCATGGCGTCGCCGGGCTGATGGGACGGCCCTTTCAGTCGCCCTTCGCCAAGCCGCGCGGGGAGGGGCTTTCCTCCTCCACCGTTAATATTCTTTGGGGTTTCGCCAATCTCGTCGCGGGCTATCTTCTCATCTGCCGCGTGGGAAACTTCAATCTCCGTGACACCTCTGATGTGCTGGCGCTGGCTCTGGGTATTTTGGCGCTGTCGCTTTTTGCCGCCCGGCATTTCGGCCGATTCCATGGCGGCAACAGGCCAGAGCGCGCGTGAGCGCGGCGCGCGGCGGCACCTTCCGTTCTCTGCGGGTCCATAATTACCGGATTTGGGCGGCGGGTGCGCTTGTCTCCAATATCGGCACCTGGATGCAGCGCACGGCGCAGGCCTGGCTGGTGCTGACGCAACTCACGCATCACAATGCCTCGGCCGTCGGCGTCGTCATGGCGCTGCAATTCGGCCCGCAGCTTCTGTGGCTGCCCTGGACGGGTTCGGCCGCCGACCGCTTCGACAAGCGCCGGCTGCTGATGGCCACGCAGGCGGCGATGGGTCTGCTGGCGCTGGCACTCGGCCTGCTGACCGTCACCGGTCATGTCCGTCTCTGGCAGGTGGACGTCTTTGCCTTCCTCTTCGGCTCCGCCGCCGCCTTCGACGCGCCGGTGCGGCAGACCTTCGTGGGTGAACTGGTGGGAGAGCGTGACCTGTCAAATGCGGTCTCGCTCAATTCCACCTCCTTCAATGCGGCGCGCATGATCGGACCGGGCCTGGCCGGACTTGTCATCGCCTCCGTCGGCACCGGCTGGGCTTTCCTGATCAACGGACTGTCCTTCGTCGCCGTGCTGATGTCGCTCAAGCTGATCCGCGTCGGCGCGTTGCACCTGCAAGCGCGGGCGCGGCGCGGGCGTGGAAGCTTTGTCGAGGGGCTGCGCTATGCCTGGGCGCGGCCGGACCTGCGCGCCATCCTGCTGCTGCTCGCGCTGATCGGCACCTTCGGCCTGAATTTCACAATCTATATCGCCACCATGGCCGTGCGGGTCTTTCATACCGGCGCCAATGGTTTTGGCTGGCTAACCTCCGCCATGGCCATCGGCACCATCAGCGGTGCTTTGTTCAATGCCAGCCGGGAGACAGCCCGCTTCCGGTCGCTCCTCGTCGGATCGGCGTTTTTCGGCATCGGCTGCCTGGCGGCCGCACTGTCGCCCGGCGTTTGGTTTTTCGCAGCCTGCCTAGTTGTCATTGGTGTCGCGGCGCTGACACTGACCAATACGACGAACAGCCTGATGCAGCTGTCGACCGAACCCGCGATGCGCGGCCGGGTGATGGCCTTGCGCGTCGGCATTGCGCTGGGCGGCACGCTGGTCGGCGCACCGGTCGTCGGCTGGGTGGCCGACCATTGCGGGCCACGCTGGGCGCTGGGTGTCGGTGCCGCGTCCGGTTTTGCGGCGGCGATTGTCGCGGCCCATGCACTCATGCGCAGGGTGCATCACCAGCCGCAAAGTCCGGCGATTTAAGGGCTGGCGGCGCTGCGCGACTGCGCCTACCGAGGAGACAAGGATAACGTCTTGAGAGTCGGATGCTGGCTGCGACTGGACGGCAGGGCCGCCGCGACTGGCTCGATATCGCCATGCTGGGCCTGTCCCAGCTGCTGGCCTATGGCACGTTGTATTACAGCTTCAGCATTCTGGCGCCCGCCATGGCGCGGGATTTCCACTGGTCGCGCGACTGGATTTTCGGTGCGCTGTCGGCGGCCTTCCTGGCCGGGGGCCTGGCGTCACCCTTCGTCGGCCGCTGGATAGACCGCGCCGGCGCCGGCCGTGTCATGAGCATCGGCTCGGTCGCGGCAGCGGCCTCTCTGGCAGCCTGCGCCTTGGCGCCGACCGGTCTGTTTTTTGTCCCTTCCTTGATCGCCTCCGGCGTCGCCTCGACCCTCGTGCAATATGGCGCGGCTTTTCCCTTGCTGGTGCAACGCCACCCGGCCAAGGCGCGCGCCAGCATCGTCTATCTGACCCTGATCGGCGGCTTTTCCTCGACCGTGTTCTGGCCGCTGACGAGCGGGCTGGAGCATCTGATGACCTGGCGACAGGTCTATTTCATTTTCGCGGCCCTGCATCTGTGCCTGTGTCTGCCGGTGCATCTCTGGTTCTGCCGGCGGCCCGGAATGCCGGAGACGGTGGCGCACCAGCCGGCTGTCATTCGGGTCTCGATGCCGGGAACGCTGCCGCCGGAGGCGCGGGACCGCGGCTTTGTGCTGATGGCAATTGCCTTCTCCTTCCAGAGCTTCGTCGGCGCGGCAATCCAGGTCCATATGCTGCCCATGCTGAAGGCCCTCGCGCTGGGGCCGGCGGCCGTCTTTGTTAGCGCGCTGTTCGGGCCGGCTCAGGTCGCCAGCCGCATCATCAATATCGTCTTCAACAAGGACATGCCCCAGTTGACCCTGGCGACGGCCTCGGCCGCGATGTTTCCGGTGGCGCTGGTCGTGCTGTGCCTGACGGCGCCATCCTTCGCCGGTGCCATGCTGTTCACCTTGCTGTTCGGCATCGGCAGCGGGCTGAACAGCATCGTTGCCGGAACGCTGCCGCTGGCGCTGTTCGGGGCGGAGGGCTATGGCGCGCGCCAGGGCAAGATCATGTCCGTGCGGCTGGTGGCCGGCGCCATCTCGCCCTTCGTCTTCGCGGTGCTGACGGACCGTATCGGCATCACCCCCGCCGTTCTGTCCATGGCGGTTGTCGAACTCGGCGCGGTGACGGGATTCGCGGCGATTGCGCGGCTGGTGTAGCCGCCGCGCCTTCCCTTACAGCATCACGACATATTCGCGCAGTTCGGCATGGCTGAATTCCCGCCCGATGACGCGATTGCGCCCTGCATTCTTGGCCAGATACAATTGCCGGTCGGCCGCGTTGATCCAGGCGCCCGGGGGAATATCCATCGTGCAGGATGCGGTCGCAACGCCCAGGCTGACGGTCACGAAGGGCGCGGTATCCGAGGCGTCATGCGGAATGCCCAGGGCGGAAACCCGCATGCTGATCGTCTCCGCGATTTCCATCGCTTCCTGATAGCCGATATCGGGCAGCACGCAGGCGAATTCCTCACCGCCGTAGCGTACCGTCACATCCGCCGCGCGGCGCGCCGCACGATGCAGCGTGGCGGCGACCTGCACGATGCAGCGGTCACCGATCATATGGCCGTAAAGATCGTTGAAGCGCTTGAAGAAATCGATGTCGAGAATGATGACCGACAGATTGCCGCCGCCGACCGACAGGCGCGCGGTTTCCCGCGCCAGACTCTGCTCAAGCTGACGGCGATTGCCGAGCCCGGTCAGCGCGTCGGTCACGGCGAGCGTCGCCAGCTGGTCGCGCATGCGCTTCAGCTCAAGATGATTGCGCACCCGCGCCTGCACGATGGCCGGCGAAATCGGCTTGGCGATATAGTCTATGGCCCCCAGCGACAGGCCTTCCAGCTCCGCACCCTCATGCCCCAGGGCGGTGGTGAAGATGATGGGAATATCGGCGAGCAGCGAATCCGCCTTGATATGCTTGCAGACCTCGTACCCATTGGTGCCGGGCATCAGCACGTCCAGCAAAACCAGATCCGGCATGACGTTGCGCAGCAGGTCGTAGACTTCCTCGGCCGAGGTCGCGAAGCAGATATCGTAATCGTCTTCCAGCGCGGCGCTGAGGATTTCGATATTCGAAACTTCGTCGTCGACGACCAGGATGACCGGGCGCTTGTTCATGGCAGGATGTCCTCAGCCACATTGGCAGGTGTCGTCAGTTCCTCAAGGTAGCTCAGCGCCTTCGGGTAATCGAGAGATGCCAGTGCCTGCCGGATGGGATCAAGCCGCAGGCCTTCCGGGGTATTGCCGAGCTTGGCCTCCAGCGCCTCGAACATCTTGCGCGCCTTCAGGCTGCGGCGCTGTAGCAACTGGTGCAGCTCAGCCAGTTCCGACGTGACGGCGGAATAGTCCAACGTGCCGGCGCGCAGCAGGGCGGGGGCCAATGGTGCGACGGGGGATTGTCCGCGCAGGCTTTGCGCGGCGGTCAAGGCCGGTTTCATGGTCTCGTCCAGGCGCTGCATCAGGCGGGGCAGGTCATCCAGCACCCGGCGTGCCAGGGCGTCTTCCACCTGTCGCGCGCTTTCCGCGACTTCGCGGATTTCCAGCGCACCGGCCGTACCTTTCAGCGTATGGGCGCTGCGCCGGGCTTCGTCCCATTCCTGGTCATCGATCTGGTGATGCAGCGTCGGCACGGCATCGGCGAATTTATAGCCGAAATCGATGATCAGCTTGCGCAGCAATTTGCGCCGTCCGTTGAGCCGGGCCAGCGCCGTCGGCAGATCGAAGGGCGGCAGCGTTGCCGGCAGGTTTTCGTCGGCGGCCGGGACAGCGGGGGCGGGCGCCACCGTCTCGACCGGGGCCGGCGCCGGGCGCACGGTCCGGTCGCGGTCGGGCTTGAGCCAGCGCGACAATTTCTCCAGCAGCAGCGGCGGCTCAATCGGCTTGCTGGAATGGTCGTTCATGCCGGCATCCAGGCAGTTCTGCCGTTCCTGCTCATAGGCATGGGCGGTCATGGCGATGATCGGCAGATCGGTGGCCGAGAGCGACTGGCGGATGCGCTTGGTGGCTTCGATGCCGTCCATTTCCGGCATCTGCACATCCATCAGAACGGCGTCGTAGCGGCTGGGCTCGGCCTCGATCATCTCGCAGGCGATGCGGCCGTTCTCCGCCGTTTCCACCACCAGCCCGGCATCCGTCAGAATCTCGAAGGCCAGTTCACGGTTGATTTCATTGTCTTCCACCAGCAGGAGCACCGCACCGCGATAGGGTGCGGCGATCATCACCGTTTGTTCGGGTGCCAAGGCAGGCTGCACCTCTTCGGTGCCGAAAAGAGCGGACAGCGTCTCCATCAGAACGTCGGTGTCGAGCGGCTTGACCAGGAACGCCGCGATGCCGGCGGCGCCGGCGGCGCTGATGGCTTCCTCGCGGCTATAGGCCGTTACCATCATGATGGTCGGCATCTTCGGGATGCTCGGGTCGTCGCGCATCTGGTTGATGGTCTCGATGCCGTCCAGGCCCGGCATCCGCCAGTCGACCAGAACGAGGTCGAAGGGCTTGCCGGTGCGGTTGGCGGTGCGCAGCAGCGCCAGCGCCTCATGCCCGGACGCGGCCAGATCGAGCTGGCCGAACCAGGGGCTGAGGGTTTCCGACAGGATCTGGCGCGAGCCGGCATTGTCGTCGGCGATCAGCACGCGCAGGTGGCGCAGATAGGCGATGGAGGCGGGCGAGGGAACCGAGGACTGGCTGGAAACCGCCAGCTGCGCGGTGAAGGAAAACTGGCTGCCGATGCCCTGTTCGCTCTGCACGGTCAGCGTGCCGCCCATCAGCTCCACCAGTTGGCGGCTGATGGAGAGGCCCAAGCCCGTGCCGCCGAAACGGCGGGTCATGGAGGTATCGGCTTGGGTGAAGGCCTTGAACAACTGGTCTACCTGCGACGGCGTCATGCCGATGCCGCTGTCCCGCACCGAAAATTCCATCAGCAGATCGTCGCCCTGCTTCCGGATAACGCGAGCCGAGAACTGCACATGGCCGGCATCGGTGAATTTGATGGCATTGCTGACGAGATTGGTGACGATCTGGTTAAGGCGCAGCGGATCACCCACCACCGTATCGGGCGTATCGGCGCTGATATTGAATTCCAGCGCGACATTCTTCTCGACCGCCCGCAGCGCCAGCATCTGGCGCACCGAATCCAGCGAATGGCGCAGCTGAAAGCTGGTCCGTTCCAGCACCAGTTTGCCGGCCTCGATCTTCGAGAAGTCGAGGATATCGTTGATCAGGTCCAGCAGGCTGGTCGTGGCCGATTTGATCTTGACCAGGTAGTCCCGCTGCTTGGGCGTCATTTCCGTGCGCAGCGCCAGATGGCTGAACCCCAGAATGGCGTTCATCGGCGTGCGGATTTCATGGCTCATATTGGCCAGGAACAGGGATTTGGCGACGCTGGCGGCCTGCGCGTCCTTGGTGCGTTCGGCGACCGTTTCCTCCAGCGTCTCATTATGGCGCTGAATTTCCGCGCTCATCTGCTCGACTCGGGTGAAGCTTTCCACCAGCCGGTTGCTGATCCACATCAGCACGCTGCCTTCCAGCAGGACCACCGCCGCGTGGAAAACGACGCGGGCGATATCACCGCCATTGGGAAAGACAGCGGCCGGTAGCAGCAGGTCGAGCGCCAGATGGTGCAGCCCGATCGCGACTGAGGCGAGCAGGATGGCGCGCCAATCGCACCAGGCGATCAGCAGCGCCAGACATGCGAAGAAATACATATGCATGTCGATCTGCCACGGATTGCCGCGCAGCAGATAAACCAGCAGCGCCGGTTCCCCCACCAAAGCGACGGCGGAGATATAGCGCGTGGCCGGCCCGATTCCGTTGATCTTCCAGCTGACATGGTAGGTGGCGGCCAGGATGACGGCGAAGAGCGTCGGCACAAGAACCGACTGGCCCAGCCCCCAGGACACGATGACGATCAGCGGCACATGGCCCCAGAGCAGCAGGGCCATCAGCTGCCCGAAACGGCTGCGGAGCGCGAGGATCTCGACCATGTCAGAAGCCCTGGTTGTGTGGCGTGGAGAGGCAGCCGTGCGCGGCGATGGGATTGATCACCAACCAGGCGCCGGCGCGGTAGAGTGCCGCGATGAAATCGGGACGGTCGGAGGCAACGATGAATACGTCGGGCAGACCGCCGGAATCGACCAGCCGCCCGCCCGCGCGGCCGACGATGGCAGCCGCCTGCATCGCGCCTTCCCAAGGCGGAAGAACGATCGCGACCTGTGTCTGCCCGCGCTCCGGCTGGGCGACGAGCAGCAATATGGCGAGGACGGAGGCGAAAAGGAGAACCAGGGCGGGCAGCAGCGGACGCCAGCCCGGGGCGGGCTCGGCGAGGCCGGTCTGCCGGGGAAGGACGGCCGCGCGCAGGCTCGTCATGATGCGCGCGGGACCGACAGGGTGCCGCGCGTCAGACAATGCTCCGCATTAAGGAATTTGGTCATATCTAGTTCGCTCATCACGCAAGCGGACTAACCCGCCCGGCTAGTTTCTGTTAGCCGGGCTGTATAAAAAACACATCTGAAATTTCGCCGAATTTCGTCAGGCGCATAGTGCGTTATTGTGACGGGCTGTTACCGGGCGGAAACGAATCGTTTCGAGCACGATGGGGCTGTTCATTTGCCGGACGAGGGCGACAATCTTAGCCCAGAATCAAAAAAGGCCGGGCAAGCCCGACCTTCTTTTTAGCGTTTCGTGGGTTGGTGCCAGTACGTCCGTGGTCACCAACCCGAAACGCTGTTCGCTTTAGGCTGCCTGAAGGTTCTCAGCGGCGATCTTGCCGTTGCGATCATTCTTCACGGCGTCGAAGCTGAGCTTCTGGCCTTCGTTGATGGTGCGCATACCCGAACGCTCGACGGCGGAGATGTGGACGAACACGTCCGGGCCGCCGTTGTCGGGCTGAATGAAGCCGAAGCCCTTGGTGGTGTTGAAGAACTTAACGGTTCCAACGGTCATGACGATTTTCCTTTCAATCGTATCGTAAAAAATTTGGCCCGGGCGGTTAGCCATGACGGACCGTTCATGGTCGATTTTGAAAGAGGAAGATCGTCAGCGGCGCAGGTAGCGCAGGAACAAAGTTCGTCAGTAAAGATCGATGGGCGGCTATCTAGACCGTTCGGGCAGTATCGGCAAGACAATTTTGAGAAAACGCCCGGCATGCAACTTTCGCAATGCAGCACTAGGTCTGAGTTTCACTGCAACTGGGTATGAAATTAACCGGCTAACTCGCTTCTCCGGCCGCTCTCTGCTGTTTCGGCCAGCGCCGATGCAGCCAAAGCCAGGTACCGGGCTGGGCGCGTACCCAGCCTTCCACGGTCAGGTTGAGCGCGGCGGTCATGGCAGCGATATCTGCGGTTCGGTCGCCGGTGCGCGGAATGTCCAATGCCGGCTCGCAGATCATGCGCAGCCGCGCCGGGCCGATCCGCTCCACCCGGACCGGCACCAGCGGCAGATTGAAGCGGAGCGCGAATTGCGCCGGGGCGGTGGCCGTCATGGCCATCTGGCCGAAGAAGGGGGCGGCAATCCCGTCATTCATCTTCTGGTCGATGAGCAGGCCGAGCGAGCCGCCCTGCGCCAGATGCGATAGCGCCGCGCGGGCGCCGGCCGCGCCCTTGGCGAACATGGTGACATCAGCGCCATGGGCCGTGCTGCGCAGCGCCTGGATTGCCTCTTCCATCGCCGGGTTGGATGCCCGGCGATAGGCCCCCGAGACGGCGAGGCCCATCTGGGCGGCAATCGGCAGGATCATTTCCCAATTGCCGATATGGGCAGAGAAAAAGATGGCCTGGCCCGGCGGCAGATTGCCTTCGCCGACGAATTCCCAGCCGGGACCGCTGGCCGTGCGCTTCAGCGCGGCCAGATGCGGCAATTCGCCGACATTGCGGCCGAGATTGCGCCAGACAGCGCTGATGATGCGCTTGCGCTCTGCGGCCGTGAGATCGGGCAAGGCGCGGGTCAGATTACGGTCCGCGACCTTCGACGCGCCGATAAAGGGGCCGATGGCGGCGGTAACGGCGCCTGCGAGATTAGAGGCGTGGACAGGTCCGATCAGACGCAGAAAGCCGAACCCGGCCCGCAGCGCTATGCGGATGGCCGCCTGGCCAGGATGGCGTCGCGGGCCGAGGTCTATGCCGTTTTTGTCGCGGGACATCAGAGCGTTACGCGAAACAGGGCGGCAAGCGCCGGTGCCGAGCAATGGGGAGACGAGTGCCGGCCGGACAAGACGCTGCCTCTTTCTTCGACGGTGTGACGCCGCCCGCGTGTAGGGCGGCGCGGCCCAAGGCGTCTAGCCATATAATGTATCGGGCGCTGCCGCAGCGGCGCCCGATACGGGTCAAAAACCCAGCACCTGCGCGGTATCCGGGTCCACCGGCACGCCGTCGCGCAGGCGCTGTTCCACCACCTGCCATTCACGGTCGCCCGGGGCCATCGCAGGCGGCGCGCCGTCGCGCTGGGGCGACGCGCGCAGCGCATCCAGATAGCGGCGCATGCCCAGCGCCATCTCCGTGACGCCAGCGAAGCGCGCCGGGTCGATGGCGATGAAGAAATGGCCGAGATTGGCGGGCTTCGCCGGGGTTGAGGCGCCGAGCGAGGCCAGATCATGGTCCAAAGTCGCGCCCGTCAGGACGGCGGACAGCAGGGTCGCGAGCCCGGCCAGGGCCGCGCCCTTAAACCCGTAATCGGCACCGCCCATGGGCATGAGCGTGGTGGCCTCGGCCGGATCCCGCACCGGGTTGCCATCGCCATCGACGGCGATGGCTTCGGGCAGCGGATGCCCCAGCGAGCGGTAGAGCAGCACGCGATTGAAGGGGATGGAGGAGGTCGCCATGTCCATCAGCCAGGGCTTTTCGTCCGGCACCGGGGCGGCCACCGCCAGCGGATTGGTGCCGTGAAAGGCGTCCCGCCCGCCAAACAGCGTCACTAGGCTTTCCGCATTGGTCGTCGCCAGGCCGATCATGCCGGCCTCGGCGGCGGCCAGGGCATAGGCGCCGGCGGCACCGAAATGGGACGAGCCGGTGGCCCCCACCGCGCCGATGCCGCTGTCGCGCGCCAGGTCGACCGCGAGCTTCATCGCCTCGTAGCTAGTGTGATGGCCAAGCCCGTTATCGCCGTCCAGCATGGCGGTGGCGGCGGCGGTCTTGCGTATTTTGATCTGCGGGCGGCCGTTGATCTCCCCCGAGCGCAGCGGCCCATAATAATACCCGACCAGCCGCACGCCGTGGCTGTCGACCCCGTGCAGGGATGCGTGCATGAGCGCGCGCACGGTATGGGCAGAGGACGCGGCATCCGCCCCGGCTTCCGTCAGTTTCTGCTGCACGCGCGCGGCCAAAATATCGGCCGGCACGATGATCGGAGCTTTCATCCCGCAATCCTTGGTCTTCTCTCTGTGCAGGATAGCGCCAGCCGGGCGCGCAGACCAAGGGGAGAGGGCAGCCGGGCTCCATCACCCATTTTGTGCGCATTTGTCCATGCCCGCGCGCGGGGGCGCGCGTAGAATGGCGGCCATTGTCACGGCGATACAGGGTCGTGGCACGGAAAAGGGACATCGCTATGAACGAAGCCATCAATCCGCCGGGCTGGCTGCCGGGAAAGACCGCCAATGGCACGCTGCATCTGAACTGGGGCGTGAAGGCCGGCAACCATGTCTATGTCGCGGGCATGCTATCGCTGGACCCCTATGACGGCAGCCTGGTCGGCCTTGGCGACATCACCGCGCAGACGCGCCGCGTGCTGGACAGCATCAAGGAAGTGATCGAACTGGCCGGCGGCACCATGGCCGATGTCACCTTCAACCAGATCTTCCTGCGCAGCATGGACGACTATCACGCCATGAACGCGGTCTATGTCGAATACTTCAAGGAATTTCTGCCCGCGCGCTTCTGCCTGAAAGGCGAGATGGTGAAGCCGGAATTTCTGGTGGAAATCGCGACCACCGCCGTCATCACCCGCTGAGTTTTGCGGCAAAGGCTGGGCCGCCGCACGCCGTGCGGTGGCTCAGCCTTTCAGGCCGCCAGAACGCGCGGGCAGCCGCGATAGCCGGACGGCGATATGCCGAAGACATCCTTGAAGATGCGGCTGAAATAAGCGGAATCGCTGAATCCCCAGCGGAAGCAGATCGCCGAGATGGACTGCGCCGCGTAAAGCGGATCGCGCAAATCCTCGCCGCAGCGTTCCAGCCGGCGGCGGCGAATGAAGTGATTGGCATTCTCCCCCGTCGCCTCGAAAAGCTGCTGCAGATAGCGCAGCGAAATGCCGGCATATTGGGCGACCAATGCCGGCGACAGGTCGGGGTCGGACAGATGCAGCTCGATCACCTGCATGGCGCGGAGCGCGATGGCGTTCTTGGCGGCAGAGCCGTTGAGCACACGACCGGCAACGGCATGAGCGGCAATGGCCGCGGCCAGGAACTCCACCAGCGACAGTGCCAGCGGCCGCATCTCGGCGTCCGTCAGCCGGTCGCCCCGTTCCACGGCCTCGCGCAGAAGCGCGGCCAGAAAGACAGTGCTGGCCTGGCGGGGCGGCAGCACGACCAGCGCCGCCGCCATGGGGTGAGAGGCCAGGCGCGCGCCGCTGGCCTGGCGTGGAAAGACGGCGGCCTGGATTGTCAGGTCATCGCTGTCGGCAATCGTCAGCCGGCGGCCGATGCGCACCGCAACGAGGTCACCGGCTTTGACGGTGACGCTGCTGCCGTCCATGTCGAGCCGCGCTTGGCCTGTGGCAATCCGCAGCAGGCAGAAGCCGCCCGCGTGGCCTGACCAGACCTGCGGCATCGCGCCATCGGACAGGCGCAGGTCTGCGAGCGACAGGCCGTTCATTTCTGGCCGCGCAAGAACGGAAGACCGATTTCACCCGGGCCGGTCTTGCCTTTGCCCATCAGCACCCAGGCCACCAGCGCCAGCACGAAGGGCGACATCAGCAGAAGCGGCGGCGGAATGGACAGGCCGATGGCCTGACCCTGGTATTGCAGGGCATCCGCACAGCCGAAGAGGATGGAGGCCGCCAGGATCCAAAGCGGGCGCCAGCGGCTGAAGATGACGACGGCAACCGCCAGATAGCCGCGTCCCCCGGTCATATTATCGACGAAGACGCCGCCCGAGGCGACGATCGTCAGATAGCCGCCGCCAAGCCCGGCGCAGAGGCCGGTGAAGGCCATGGCCCCGAAGCGGAGCGCGGTGACGGAAACCCCGGCGGCATCCGCCGCCCCGGCACCTTCGCCGACGGCGCGGATGATAAGGCCGAGGCGGGTGTATTTCAGCATCAGGCCCAGCACCACGGCCAGCAGCACGGCGCCGTAGAAGACCGGGCTTTGCATGAAGAAGGCGCGGCCGATGATCGGCCAATGATCCAGAACCGGAATGCGATAGATGGAAATGGCGCGCAACGACGGCGCGTTGTAGCTCGGGTTCAGCACCTCCTGCCGCAGCAGGGACGTGGCGCCGAGGGCCAGGATATTGAAGCCGATGCCGATGACGATCTGGTCGGCGCGCAGCAGGGCGACGGCCAGCGCCAGAATTGCGGCGGCGCCCAGGCCCCACAGCGCGCCGCTCAGCAGGCCGATCATCGGCACATTGCTTTCCTGCAAGCCCAGCACGGAACCGAAGGCGCCGAACAGCATCAGGCCTTCCAGCCCGATATTGAGCACGCCGGCGCGTTCGGAGATCAGCTCGCCGAGGGAGGCGAGCAGCATCGGCGCGCTCAGCCGCACGGCGGCGGCCAGAAGAAGCGAAATGGTGATGGGATCGAACGACATTACTTGCGGCCCTTCACCAGCCGGAAGCCCTGAATGGTGGCCAGGAACAGGATCGGCAATCCGCTCATGATCATCGCCATGGCGGAGGGAATGCTCAGCACGCTTTGCAGCGCGATCGTGCCGCTGTTGATGGCGCCGAAATAGAGCGCGACGATGACGGCGCCGAGCGGCTCCAGCCCGCCCAGCAGGGCGACGGCCAGACCGTCGAAGCCGAAATCGGAGCTGAAACCCTCGATCAGCCGGTATTGCACGCCCAGCACTTCGATCGCGCCGCCGACACCGGCAATGGCCCCGGAGATAAGCATGGAGGACAGGATCAGGCGGGACAGGGGCATGCCTTGCAGGCGCGCGGCGCGCGGGCTGAGACCGGCGGCGCGCAGACGAATGCCGAAGGTGCTGTGATAGAGCAGAAACCACAGCAAGGCGGCGGTCACGACGGCGATGACGGCACCCAGATGCAGGCGCGTGCCCGGCAGCAGCAACGGCAGCTGCGCGGCATTGGCGATCTTGGCGGACATATTGAAGTTGGAGCCGGCAGGTTGCAGCGGCCCTTCCACCAGATATTTGACGAAATAGATGCCGATGAAATTCATCATCAGCGTGACGATGATTTCATTGGCGCCGCGCCATAGTTTCAGCACCGCCGGGATCAGGCCCCAGAGGGCGCCGAAGATGGCGCCGGAGATCAGAGAAATCGGCAGCAGCAGCAGGCCGAGGGAATGCGGCAGCATCGTCGCCGGCAGAACGGCACCCACGGCACCGAGCTGCAACTGGCCTTCCGCGCCGAGGTTATAGAAACCGCAGCGGATGGCGATGAGGGCGGCGAGCGCGGTCATCAGCCGGGGCGTCATGAAGACCAGCGTATCGCCAATCGCCATGCGCGACCCGAAGGCCCCGTTGATCATGACGGAGAGAGCCTGCCAGGGAGAGACGCCGAGGGCGGCCAGGATCAGCAGACCCACCGCGAGGCTGGCCGCGAAGGCGATGATGACGACCAGGGCATAGCCCTGGGTCAGTTTCCGCGCGGCCTCGTTGATGCGATCCGGCCAGCCTGTCTTGGTTTCGGTGATGGTCGCGGTCAATGCGCGGCGCCTCCGGTCATGAGTGCGCCGATCTCTTCGCGGGAAGCGCGGCCGTTCACTTCACCGACCGCGCGGCCGGCATAGAAAATGATGATGCGATCGCTGATGCGCATGATTTCGTCGAGATTGCTGGAAATGAACAGCACGGCGCGGCCGCCATTGGCGGCATCGCGCAGGCGGCGCAGAATTTCCTCGCTGGCCGCCACATCCAGGCCGCGCGTCGGCTGATAGACGGCGATGATATCGGCGTCCTCGTTCATGGCCCGCGCCAGCACGATCTTCTGCTGGTTGCCGCCGGAGAGAATGCGCGGCGTGACATGCACATTGCGGCTGCGGACGTCGGACGCCGCGCGCATTTCTTCGGCGCGGGCGGTGATGGCGGCATGGTTCAGGCGGCCGGCGCGCGCATAGGGCGCTTCGTCGATCTTGTTGAGCAGGAGATTGACCGCGATCGGCAGGTCGAGAACGAGACCTTCCTGATGGCGGTCTTCCGGCACCAGCCCAACGCGGGGGCGGCCGTCGGCATGGCTTCGTCCGGCCTCGACCGTGCCGCTGTCGGGTGTCAGCGCACCGGCGACGAGTTCGAACAATTCGCGCTGGCCATTGCCTTCGACCCCGGCAATGCCGACGACTTCGCCGGCGCGCAGCGTGAGGGAAGTATCGCGCAGGCCGGAGGAGGAGGGCGTGGCCGCCACCGAGACGTTCTGAAGGCTGAGCCGCACGGCGCCGGGCGCTTCGCCCGTGCCGTCCAGCGCGGCCGAGAGATCGACCTCATGCCCCACCATGTCGCGGACGAAATCCTCCCGCGCGCGGCCGGCGACGGGGCCGGAGCTGATCAGCTTGCCGCGCCGGATGACGGAGGCATGCTGCGCGTGATCCACAACCTCGTTGAGATGGTGCGTGACGACGACGACAGCCCGGCCGGCTGCCGCGATCTGCCTCAAAACCTTGTAGAAGGCAGCGATTTCGGCCGGGTTCAGAATGGTTGTCGGCTCATCGAACAGGACCAGCTCGGCCTTGTTGATGAGCGCCTTCAGAATTTCCACGCGCTGCTGCAAGGACAAGGGCAGGGTGGAGACGATGGCTTTCGGGTCGATGGAAAGACCAAAACTATCCGCGAGCCGGGCAATATCGGCATTGCGGGCAAGGCTGGGGCGAATGGCGGGCGGGGCCGCCAGACGCAGGTTCTCAGCCACCGTGAAGGTCGGCACCAGTTTGAAATGCTGGTGCACCATCCCGATACGGTTGGCGATGGCGTCCGCCGGAGAGCGGTGAATGACTTCACGGCCCTCCAGCAGAATGCCGCCCATATCGGGCTGATACATGCCGAACAGGATGTTCAGCAGGGTGCTTTTGCCAGCCCCGTTCTCACCCAGGATGGCGTGGATTTCACCGCGGCGGAAGGCGACCGTGACATTGTCGAGAACAGGATGCCCCGGCGTGAAAGCCTTGGTGATAGCGGTGAGGGTGAGATAAGGGTCTGGCGGCATGGTCAGAGACTATTCAACGGAAACTTGGTTCTTTCCGATCTTGCTCATCAGATCGAAAATCTTCGCCTGCACGCTGGCATCGACGTGACGGAAGGGGGTCGCCATGGTCCAGCCGTCATTCGACAGATCCATCGTGTAGATAGAGCCGTTGAGCTTACCTTCGGTGAAGAACTGGCCCATCTGGTCATAGGCTTTGTTGAAGTTCAGCACCGTGCTGGTGACGACCGCGTCCGGATAGTCCTTGCTCTGATCCATATAAGACCCGATCGTGAAGGCCTGATTTTCTTCCGCTGCCTGCTGCGTGCCGACATCGGCCAGGTCAGCGGAGGGGATCAGAACATCGACGCCGCGCGCGATGACGCCGGTCGCGATTTCCTTGGCCTTCGCGATATCCGTGAAGGAGCCGACATAAACGGTGTCGACCTTGATATCCGGCACGAGGGACTTCGCACCCTTGACGGTGAATTCAACCGCGCGCTTGGCGGAGGGAATTTCTTCACCGGCGATGATGGCGATATGCTTGGCCTTGCTGGACGCAGCGGCGGCGGCACCGGTGACGAAGCCGTACTGATCCCAGTTGACGGACCAGGCGGAGTAATTCTTCAAGCCGGCAGTGTCAGAGGCATAGCTGTAGAGAACGAACTGGGTGTTCGGATATTCCTTGGCCACTTCCTCGATCGCCGCCGAAAAGCCGGAGCTGTGGCAGATGATCATCTTCACGCCGCGACCGGCCATTTGGCGCAGAATGGAGGGGGCCGCCTCATAGGTCGCGTTATCGACATAGGAGGGTTTGAAATTGTATTTCTTGGCCATGGCCGTGAAGGCGGCATAGCCCGGCGGATCCCAGTTGCCCTGGGTCACATTGCCGCTGAACAAGCCGGCGACCTCGATCTGGTCGGCGGCAAAAGCGCGCGAGCTGCCGATGGTGGCGCCCGACAGAACAGCCGTACCGAGAGCCAGGCCCACGAAACGGCGACGATCAATGGTATAGGTCATCTGACGAAGAGATCACTTTCTCTCTGAATGTTTCGGAAAAGGACCCGGTTTGCCGGGGTATGTTTTTCAGACGGGCGTTCAGACCTTGTCGGGAATCATCACGACAAGATCGATTTCGAGCAGCAGGTCGGCATCCGCCAGACCGGCGACATGGATGAAGGTGCTGGCGGGCAGTTCGACACCGTCGAAGAATTTCAGCCGTCCGCGATGGATGGCGGGCGCGAAGCCGGGATCGGTGACATAGGTCACCGTCTTCACGATATCGTCCGGCGTCGCACCAAGGCCCGCCAGCATCAGGCCGATATTCTTGTAGGTCTGGGCGACCTGGGCATCGATATCGCCCGCGCCGACCACCGCGCCATTCTCATCCCAGGACACCTGACCGGTCGGGAAGACCGGCGTGCCTTGGCGGATCTTGGCGTGGTTGTAGTAGCTTTGCTGCTTCAGCCCGGTGGGGTTGATGACGGTCATTCTATTCACCCACCGTGCTGATGCGCATAGGCATTGGTCTGCACGCCATGGTCGTGCAGGCCTTGGACAACATCGATGCCGATCGTCTTCAAGTCGTCGATGAAGTCCGGCACGATGACGGTGATACCGTTAAGCTTGCCGTTGATCACGATATCGGCGAGCTTGCGGGCGATCGTCTCGGGCGAGCCGATGATGGCGGCCGGCGACATGGAATTGCGGCTTTCGCCCTGGGCGATGAAGCGGTTCGCCATGGTATTCTGCTTCAGGCTTGGGTCCATCGAATATTCGCGCGTCTGGTTGTCCAGCGCTTCGGCATCGACGCCGGAATTATAGTAATCGACGCGCTCCTGGGCCTGCTTGTCGGTGGCGCCGGGCACGATGGTGAAGAGACCATAGGTCTTGAAATCGTCACTGCCGGCTTCGGCCGCCAGTTCCTTGGCCCGCAGCGCGGTCTTCACGAAATCATCGCGATTGCTGCCCAGCAGGAAGCTGCCGGTGCAATTCTTGATGGTGAAGCGGAAGCCACGGTCGGACGCGCCGGCGCAGATGATGGGCGGCGCCTTCTTGGGCTTCGGGTTCGACATGCAATCGGTCAGTTTGTAGAAGCGGCCGTCATGGTCGACGCGTTCCTCGGTCCATAGGCGCTTGGCGACCGTCACCCATTCCTCGGCCAGGGCATAACGGCCTTCATGGTCCAGATCCTGCCACAGGCCCATCTGGCCCAGATCGGCCGGATTGGACCCGGCGACGATGTTCAAGCCGAAACGCCCGCCGGAAATCTCGTCGATCCCGGCGACCATCTTCGCGATCACGGCCGGGTGGAAGATCATGGTGTGGACCGTACCCCAGACACCGATGCGGCTTGTGCATTCCGCAAGGCCCGACATGATGGACATAGATTCGAGCGTGAAGTCCCAATGCTGGCTGGGGCCGCCGTAGCCACGCCACTTTGCCATCGCCAGGGCGAAATCGAAGCCCATCTCTTCGGCGAGAATGGTGACCGACTTGTTATAGGCATAGGTCGCGGGCAGCTGCGGGCTGGTGGTGGAGGTGATCCAGCCGCCATTGCCCACCGGCAGGAACACACCCAATTCTACTGAGGTCATAGGCTTATCCGTTCTTAGCTTTAAGATGATGCCCAACGGCAGGGGTCCGTCATCGCAGTGTCGCAAAGCTAGCAGTAAAGACCGGCGGTACGTGCTCCAATCTGATCCGCGTCGTGTTGCGTTTCCGGCAACGCGAGCTATGCCGTAACTGTTGGTTTCCGGTCTATCTATGCAAGGCCGCGTGGCGAATCGACGGCCGCCCGAAAGGATTTTACGACGCGCTTCAAAAACTCGGCGGCGGCGTAGGATAGACGGCGGTCACGATGAATGCAGACGGCCGAGGTGGCCGAGGCGAAATCCGGGTCCGAAATCGGAATTGCCTTCAGCCGGCCTTCGCGCAGTTCCTTGCGCAGCGCCAGGGCGGGCGCGACGGTCAGCGTCTTGCCGGTCAGCGCCATGGCCTTGGTCATTTCCAGATGGTTGGTGGAGACCAGGATATCGGGGGTCAGCCGCTGCTTGGTAATGGCCTGATCGATGAACTGGCGCAGGCCGAAGCTGGCGACCGGCAAGGTAATCTGCTGGCTGCAAACCTCTGCCAAGGTCACGCTCTCCCGGTCCGCGAAGGGATGGGACGGATGGGCGATGCACATCACCGGCTCGGTATATTGCGCGGCGACTTCGATAGAAGGGCGCGGCTTGACGTTGAAAACGATGCCGATTTCGGTCTCGTCGCGGATCAGCGCCTCGATGATGCGGTCGGACGACTCGGAATAGACCGAGAATTTGATGGCCGGGAATTCCTCGTTGAACTCCGAAATGGCACGGGGCAGGAAGTCGACCAGCAGGCCCTCGATCACCCAGATCTTTACCTCACCCAGGCGCAGGCCCTTCATATTCTTGATGCTTTCCTGGACGCGCTCCAGGTCGCGGAACATGTGGCGGGTATAGCGCTCCAGCACCAGGCCGGCGGGTGTCAGCTGAATGCCGGTATTGGTGCGTTCCAGCAGCAGGGAGCCCAGCATCCGTTCCAGAATGGCGATCTGCCGGCTGATGGCCGAGGGGGCCACATGCAGCCGGTCGGCCGCGCGGCGAATGGAGCGCGTTTCCGCCACCTCGTTGAAATAGCGATAGGCGCTCAGATTCATCTCAGGGCTCCGTCATCGGCCCGTGGGCCATCCGCAAATCAGACGCGCATGATGCCATTGGTGTTGCCCAATCGGCAACGTGGCAGTCATCACATTCGGCTGGGGATTGTCACACAGGCTTCTTATGCTCGTCCTCGCAACGTTGTGAGTTTGTGTGCCGGACGCGGCGCGCGGTGCGGCTCTTCATTGGGGCCGAGCGAAGGATCAGGAGTAGCGGCATGCCGACAGTGCAGGTTCGGGGCGAAGAGTTCCATTACGAAATTACCGGCAGCGGGCCGACCCTGCTGCTGGTCACGGGACTGGCCGGGACCGCGTCCTATTGGAAGCCGAATGTCGAGGCGCTGTCGCGGCACTATAAGGTCATCTGCTACGACCACCGTGGCACGGGCGCCAGCGTCCGCACGGAAGGCAGCTATTCGATCGAAGGGCTGACCGATGATCTGGTCGGCCTGCTGGATGCGCTGGGCGAGAAGACGGTGCTCTTCGTCGGCCATTCCACCGGCGGCGCCATCGGCCAGGTTCTGGCCGCCCGCCATCCGGATCGGGTCAGCCGTATGGTGCTGTATGCGACCTGGGCGACGCTCTGCCCCCAGATGGCGCTGGCCATGGAAATGCGGGTGAAGCTGCTGAAGGCCTTTGGCCCGGCCATGTATCACCGGGCCTCGCCGGCCTTCCTGTTCCCGCCGCGCTATGTCTGCGAGAATTGGGCGGCGATCGAGCCCGCGCTGGCCCGCAATGCCGAGCTATCGACGACGCCGACCATTCTGGAAGCGCGCGTCAATGCGGTGACATCCTTCGACGGCCGCGCCTATCTGCCCGATATCCAATGCCCGACCTTGGTGCTGGTGGCGCGGGACGATAATCTGACGCCGCTGGAATCCTCGGAAGAACTCGCCCGTGGCATTCCAGGCGCGGAATTGCAGGTTCTATCCTATGGCGCCCACGCCGTCTCGCAGACCGAGCCGGAGGTCTTCAACAAGGCGGTGCTGACCTTCCTCGCTTATTGAGGAAGGCCAAACCGCTGGCTCTTTCCATATCGCGGGAGCGCGCCTAAGCCAGATGGATTGACCACGATGGTGATCGGGGCCAGGCCTATGCGTCCCGCTCATGGCGTGGAGAGCAGCGAACCTTACGACCGCCGCCAGGGCAGGGGCTCTGGCAGCCAGTTTACAACAGGAGGTGCTTTTGTTGCGTCGTTTCTTACTGGGTTTTGCTGCTGTATTGGTCGCCGCGCCCATCGCCATGCCGAAGGCTCATGCCGCCGACCAAAAGCTGACGGTGCTGCTGGATTGGTTCGTCAATCCTGATCACGCAACGATCCTCTCGGCCGAATATTCCGGCGCCTTCAAGCGCCACGGCCTCGACGTCAAGATCATCGCTCCGGCCGATCCCAGCCTGCCGCCGCGCCAGATCGCCGCCGGCCAGGCCGACCTCGCGCTGACCTATCAGCCGCAGCTTTACCTGATGGCCGATCAGGGTCTGCCGGTCGTGCGCGTCGGCACCGTCATCAACAAGCCGCTGAACGTGCTGGCGACCATCAGCGACAGCGGCATCAAGACCATGAAGGATTTCAAGGGCAAGAAGATCGGCTTCTCGGTCGCAGGCCTGGATGATTCCGTGGTCGATACGATGCTGGAATATGCCGGCGTGTCGCCCAAGGACGTGACGCTGGTCAATGTCAATTTCGCGCTCGTCACTGCGCTGACCTCGCATCAGGTCGATGGCGTCATCGGCGCCTATCGCAATTTCGAAGTCAACGAGTTGAAGGGCATGGGCAAGACCCCCGTCACTTTCACGCCCGAGGATTACGGCGTGCCGCCGGATGATGAGCTGGTCTTCATCGCCAATAAGAAGGAAGCGCATGATCCCAAGATCACCGCTTTCCTCGAAGCGCTACAGGAAGGCACCACCTATCTGGAAGCCCATCCGGATGAGATGTGGGCTGCCTTCATCAAGCAGCACCCGGATCTGAACAACAAGCTGAACAAGACGGCCTGGTACCAGACGCTCAGCTATTTCGCGAAAAACCCCTTCACGCTCGATCAGAAGCGCTACACGGACTATGAAAAGTTCATGTACGATCACAAGCTGATCAAGACGCAGCCGCCGCTGTCCGACTACGCCATCGAATTGAAGGCGAGCTGACCGACGGACGCATAAGGGCGCTGGCTGCCGCGCAAGCGGCGGCCGGTGCCTGTCCGACCTCGACCGGGTCGGCACATTAAGAGGATTGTTAGCGTGGTTTCCAACATCGTCACCGGCGCCCAGGCGCCGGATTTTGATTTCGGCCTGTTCGGCCGCCTGCGCCGCGATGCCGCCAGCGAATGGTCAAGCTATATCGACCATCCCTTCATGCGTGCGCTCGGGCGCGGCACGCTGCCGCAGGCGTGGTTTCAGAACTTCCTGATCCAGGACTATCTTTACCTGATCCAATATGCCCGCGGCTATGCGCTGGCCGGCTATAAAAGCGAGTCCCTTAGTGAACTCGTCGCCGCCAACCGCACCATGACGGCGTTGCTCGACGTCGAAATGCCGCTGCACGTCTCCTATTGCAAAGAATGGGGCATTTCCCAGCCGGAACTGGAAGGCGCACCGCCTGACCTGCGCATGACGGCCTATGCCAATTTCTTCCTGGAACGCGGCTCCTCGGGTGACCGGCTGGATCTGGAAATTGCGCTTGCACCTTGCCTGGTCGGCTATGCTGAAATCGCCCAGAACCTGCTGGCGGACCCGGAAACGGTGCTGGAAGGCAATCCTTACGCACCTTGGATCAACAGCTATTCGGGCGAGGACTATCGCGCGACGGTCGCGCAATCGATCATCGACCTTGATGCCTTCGGCAAGCGCCGTGGCGCGGAAGCGCGCTATGCCTCGCTGCTCGACACCTTCAAGACGGCAAGCCTGCTGGAAGCGCAGTTCTGGGGCATCGGCTGGCAGGATGGGGCGGCTGTATGACCATCGCCGATTGTCCGGGCATCGTCATCGAAGGGCTGACGCTTCGCTTCGGTGAGCGCACTATCTTCCAGAACCTGGACCTGACGATTACCGGCGGCCAGTTCGTGGTGCTGCTGGGCACCAGCGGCGTCGGCAAAAGCAGCCTGCTCAAGATCGTCGCCGGCCTGTCCAAAGCCTCCGCCGGCACGGTGCGGGCCAGCGACGGCAAGCCGCTGCAAGGCCGTATCGCCTATATGGGCCAGACGGATCTGCTCTATCCCTGGCTGACCGTCGTGCAGAATGTCATGCTCGGCACGCGCCTGCGTGGCGAGAAGCCCAATCTGGACCGCGCCATGGAGTTGCTGAAGCGCGTCGGCCTCGCCGAGCGCGCCAAGGCGCTGCCGATGGAACTCTCGGGCGGCATGAAGCAGCGCACGGCCATCGCGCGCACGCTGTATGAAGACCGGCCCATCGTGCTGATGGACGAGCCCTTTTCGGCGCTCGATACCTTCACCCGCTCGCGCATTCAGGAACTGGCGGCTGAATTGCTGGTCGGCCGCACTGCGCTGCTGATTACGCATGATCCTTTCGAGGCTTGCCGCCTGGGCCATCATCTGGTCGCGCTCGCCGGCCACCCGGCCGTGCTGGGCGCGCCGATTCTGGTGCCGGGCCAGCCGCCGCGCGCACCGGATGATCCGCATCTGCTCGAAACCCAAGGCCATCTGATGCGCGTTTTGACGGAGCTTGAGACAGAATGACCCGTCAAACCCTCAGCAAGATTCTGCGTCCCATCGTGACGCTGGTGGTGATGATCCTGGTCTGGTGGGCGATCACCGCTTTCACCTCCCTGCCGCCCTATATGCTGCCGAGCCCGGTGACGGTGGCGCAGGCTTTGGTGGCGCAGCAGCAGACGCTGATCGGTGCCACCGCCACGACCTTCTCGGAAATCATCCTGGGTCTGGCTGCCGGCACCATCCTCGGCATGGCGCTGGCCCTCGCCATGGTCTTTTCGCCGCTGTTGCAACGTTGGCTGATGCCGCTGCTGCTGCTGAGCCAGGCGATACCGGTCTTCGCGCTGGCGCCGTTGCTGGTGCTGTGGTTCGGCTTCGGCATGGCGTCCAAGGTCGTTATGGCGGTGCTGGTCATCTTCTTCCCGGTCACCGCCTCCTTCTTCGACGGCCTGCGGCGGGTGGATATCGGCTGGCTTGATCTGGCCCGCACCATGAACGCGTCCCCCTGGGCGATGCTGCGCCATGTGCGCCTGTTCGCGGCCCTGCCGGCCTTCGGCTCGGGCCTGCGCGTGGCGACCGCCATCGCGCCCATCGGCGCCATCATCGGCGAATGGGTCGGGTCTTCCGCCGGTCTCGGCTATGTCATGATGAATGCCAATGCGCGCATCCAGACAGATGTGATGTTCGCCGCATTGAGCATCCTCTCCGTCATGGCGATTGTGCTCTGGGTCATCGTCGACCGCGTGCTGAAGCGCATCCTGTACTGGGCGCCCGATACCATCGGCGTTCCCTGATTTCCTGACGTTTCCGACTATCACAAGGAGATTGCCTGCCCATGTCGCGGACAGTTATTCGCAATGGTATGATCCTGACGCTGGACGATGCCGCCACCTATTTCGAGACCGGCCGCGTTATCATCAAGGGTGACCGCATCGTCGCGGTGGAACCGGAATCCGCACCCTTCCTGGCTTTGCCGGATGACATCGTCATCGACGCCACCGACAAGGTGGTGATGCCGGGCCTGGTGGACCTGCATTTCCACACCGCCATCGGCAAGGGCTACAACGACCACATGCCGCTCTGGGAATACCTGGACGAATGCTGGTATCCGCTGATCCGCGCGCTGGACCCGGAAGCCGCCTATTGGGCGGCGGCGGCGAGCTATATGGAATCAATCAAGTCGGGTGCCACGACGATCAACGACATGTATCGTCAATTGGGCGCGCTGGCGCAGGCGGCCGAGGATATCGGCATCCGCGCCGTGCTGTCGAATGACGTGGCACTGCCCGAGCATGACCTGGACAGTCTTCAGGACAATCACGACGCCTATACGTCGCTGCATGGCCGCGCCAATGGCCGCATCCAGGTGCGTATCGGCATCGAATGGCTGCCGCTCTCCTCGGCCGATCTGCTGCGCGAAGCCCGCGCCATGGCCAATTCGCTTGGCGCCGGCGTTCATGTCCATCTGAACGAGAGCAAGACCGAGGTCGATTTCTGCCTGGAGAAATTCGGCAAGCGCCCGACCGAACTCGCCTATGAATGCGGCCTGCTGGGGCCGGATACGGTCGCTGCCCATTGCGTCTGGCTGGATGACCGTGAAATGCAGATGATGGCGGAAACCGGCACCCATATTTCCCACAATCCCAATTCCAACGCCAAACTGGGCAATGGCATTGCGCGCGTGCCGGAAATGGTCGGTCTCGGCATCAATGTCGGCCTCGGCCATGACGCGGTCGAGTGCAATAACAGCGCCGATATGTTCGAGGTGATGAAGTATGCCTCGCTGATGCAGCGGGCGAGCCGCGTGGATGCGACGCTGATGCCGGCTGACCAGGTGTTGCGCATGGCGACCCGCAATGGCGCGCGGGCGCTGGGGCATGAGACCGGGCAATTGACGGCCGGCGCCAAGGCCGATGTCATCCTCATCGACACCAATAACGCCATGTTCACGCCGCTGCTGCGCGACACCGCCATGCACCTGTCCAGCCATCTTGTCTTCGCGGCCAATGGCAGCGTGGTCGATACCTCCATCATCGACGGGCAGATCGTCATGCAGGGCCGCCGCATGACGCGCATTGACGAGGCCCAGGTGGTGCGCGAGGCCAATGCCGCCTTCCGCCGCATCAAGGACAAGATGACAGTCGTGAGGCGCGCACAATGAGCATTGATCTGAAAACACTGCTGGCGGCGGTCGACGCGCGCCAGGGCGAACTTGTCGATCTGCTGTGCAAGCTGGTGAGTTTCGAGACGCCGGCCCCGCCGGCGCGCAATACCGGTGCGGCGCAGGATTATATGGCGAGCTACCTGCGCGAGCTCGGCGCCGAGATCGATATCTGGGACGTGCATCCGAATGACCCGAATGTCGTCGGCACCATCAAGGGCAGTGAACCGGCGACCCATCACAGCCTGATCGTCAACGGCCATATCGACGTCGCGGCGGTGGAGGAGGGCGAACCCTGGGAGACCGGGCCGTTTCAGCCCATCGTCCGCGACGGTTTCATCATCGGGCGCGGCACGGCGGATATGAAGGGTGGCCTGGCCGGCGCCTTGCTGGCGCTGCGCATTCTGAACGATCACGGCATCAAGCTGCCCGGCGACGTCATCTTCCAATCCGTCATCGGCGAAGAGGTCGGTGAGGCCGGCACGCTGGAATGCAACAAGCGCGGCTATACCGCCGATATGGCGGTGGTGGTCGATACCACGGACCTGCGCATTCAAGGCCAGGGTGGCGTCATCACCGGCTGGATCACCGTCAAAAGCCCGCAGACCTATCATGACGGCACGCGCGGCCGCATGATCCATGCGGGCGGCGGTCTGTTCGGCGCCAGCGCCATCGAAAAGATGGCCAAGATCATCCAGGGCCTGGGTGAACTGGAACGCCATTGGGCGGTGACGAAGCAATATCCGGGCTGCCCGCTGGGGTCGACCACCATCAATCCGGCCGTCATCGAAGGCGGCCGCCACGCCGCCTTCATCGCCGACGAATGCCGGCTCTGGGTCACAGTGCATTACTATCCGAACGAGAATTACGCGGATGTGGTGCGCGAGATCGAGGAGCATGTCGCCGGTATCGCGGCGGGTGACCCGTGGCTGCGCGTCAATCGCCCGACCTTCGTCTGGGGGGGTACGTCGATGATCATCGACCGGGGCGAGATTTTCCCGGCGCTTGAAGTGGACCCCAACCATCCCGGCACCAAGATGTTCATGGCCATGCATGAGCAGGTGACGGAAACGCCCGTGACGCTGACGGTCTCGCCCAGCGTCTGCGACGGTGGCTGGTTTGGTGACGCCGGCATTCCGGCGCTGATCTATGGGCCGGGCACGCTGAAACAGGCTCATAGCGTGAATGAACAGGTCTCCATCGCGCAGCTCGTGACTTATACGAAGGTGCTGATGTCCTTCATCCTGAACTGGACGTCGTCCAAGAAGGCGTGAACTACCATTGATACGTCATCCCCGCGCAAGCGGGGATCTTCTGCTGTAGGCACCGCGCCGATGAGAAGATGCCCGCTTTCGCGGGCATGACGCATAGGTGTGTTTACCGTGTCACTGACGCTGTCTTCAGCTCCGTGACCTCGGCGACCGCCTGCGGGCCGCCCATGAAGCGCGGCCAATAGGTCGCATCCAGACCCTGCGCTTCCTGCTTGGCGGTGACGCGCAGGCCGATCGTCTTTTCCAGAACAAAGATCACGACAAAAGCGACGACGGCGATGCCGGCTACCATCAGCACCGTGCCGTGCAGCTGCGTGCCGAAGGAGATGCGCGCATGCTGATAGGCATAGGTGCCTTTGGTGACGTCAAAGAAGCCGCCCTGCATTTTGCCGCTGCCGACGATGCCGGCCATGATGGCGCTGTAGAGGCCTGGGCCGAAGGCCAGCGGCACGATCTTGGGATCGTCGATGCCCAGGCGGCGCATCACCGCATCCGCCAGCGCCATGACGATGGGGCCGAAGAAGCCCACCGCGAAAGCCTGCCAGGGCAAAGCGATATCGAGGAAAGCCGAGCAGGAGATATAGCCGGCGATGGGGCCCAGGATAATGTAGATCGGGTTGCCTTTGACGTAAGCGACGATAGTGCCGGATACGCCGCCCGCGACGAGGGCCAGCACGATGCTCATGAACAGCACGCCGAGGCCGCTGTCATTCACGGCGATGCCGTAGTAGCCCACCCCCGGCACCAGAAAGCCGCAGGCCGGCACGAAAAGCGGAATGGCCAGGATCAGGAAGAAGGCGCCCAGCGCCATCATCGGGAAGTTCGCCGATACGGGCGCGATGGTCTGGCGCGGCCCCAGGCGCCAGGCAAGAATGCAGCCCCAGATGCCGACGAAGACATACATGGCGAAATCGCCGACGAAATCATGCAGGCCGCTATTCGTCAGCGCGCTCGCCGAACCATAGGTGAGATAGGCGATGGCCGGGCTGATGAGGCCGCCGATGAGGGCGGACATGATGACGGCCGGCACGGGCTTCAGACGCTCCACGCCCGCGCTATGCATCAGCATGCAGATGAGCATGGTAAACAGCACGAAGAAGGCCGCGAAAATCTGCGCCGTATCTGCGCCGGGCACGAAGGCCGGGTCCAGATGCTGCGCAAAGGTATTGAGGTTCGGTCCGAAGATCGACCAGTCCGACAAAGCCTGGCGCAGCGGATGCGGCACGCCCAGCGCCGTATAGATCTGCCAGTTCCAGGATCCATAGCCCATGACGAGATAGGCGAGGCCGCCGACGGCGCCGCAGACCCATTTTTGCACGATGGTATCGACGACGTTCTTGCGATTGACGATGCCGGCATCCAGCAGCGTCAGCGCCACCATGCCCAGAACCACGCCGAAACAGCCTAAGATGTAGAAGATATCGGATACATAGGCGCCGGCCGTTACCTGCGCCGAAAAGGTTTTTAAGCCCGCCGACATTGAAAAGATTCCTTATGGTAAAGCTGAGAATCCGAATGCCGTGGAAAGGGATTTCATCTCCGCGATGACAGGAGGATTGTTTCCTCCCATTTTTGGCAGTCGCGGTTGCAGGATCGCCGAAGCGATGATCCTGCAACCGTTATTGGGTCGATTATTCCGCCGGATTGAGCAGCGACAGGTGATCCAGGAACTGCACGGCGAAGCTGCCGGTGCCAATGGCACCCGACGCGCGCTCGGCGGCTTCGGAATAGATGGCATGGGCGGCGGCCACCGCCGTCAAACGGTCTTCGGCATTGGCCAGCATGCCGGCGATGAAACCGCCGAGCGAGCAGCCGGCGCCCGTCATCTGCGTCATGCGCGCGTCACCGCCGCTGACCGAGATGGTTGTGGTGCCATCGGTGATATAGTCGATAGGGCCGCTGACGGCCGCGATGGTGCCGGTCTCGGCCGCGACCTTCTCCAGGAAGGGCAGGGCCTTGTCGGAGGTCAGCGTCGTTTCCACGCCCTGGCCGCCGCCATTGCCGCCCGCCAGCGCGATGAGTTCCGAGGCATTGCCGCGAATGGCGGTGGGCTTGAATTCCAGCAGGCTGCGGATGACGGCGTCATAGTCCGGCGCACCGGCACCGACCGCCACCGGGTCCAGCACCCAGGGCACATTGCCTTCATGGGCCGCCCGTGCGGCCGCGCGGATTTCATCCGGCCCACAGCTCATCAGGCAGGCGGCATTGATCCAGACGGCATGGGCATGACGACCGAAAACACTGGGCCAGTCCATGGCGCTGCCGATGGCCGGGCCGGCGCCGACGGCGAGCAGAACATTGGCCGAAAGCCCGGCGGTGACGTAATTGGTCAGCCCGTAGCAGAAGGGCTTCATGGCCTTCAGCCGGGAAAATTCGTGGCGGACGGCGGCGTCCTGCCAGGACAATGTTTTCATTCACGCTCTCCTTCGGTCAATTATGTGCAGCAACACCTGATTTAGCGATTTGACAAGAGATAAGTCTTGTCATCAATCCTTATGCGACAGGAAGTACAGCGGTCACTTCAAGCTCGATCGTCATCCGGGTGTCGATCAGGCGGGACACCTGCACCATGGTGCAGGCCGGCCGCACCGCAGCGAAAGCGATGCCATGGGCGGCGACCAGCGCATCCCAATCGGCTTCGTCTGTCAGATAGAGGCGCGTGCGGACGATATCGGCCAGCGTGGCGCCGGCCTGTTCCAGAATGCGGCCGACTTTGACCACGGCATAGGCCAGCTGGGTGGCGGCATCGCCGGGGCCGTTGGTCTCCACATCCGGCGGCAGGCCGGAACAGCCGGAGACATAGACGGTGCCGCCCATCACGACAGCGCGGGAATAACCCATCAACTCTTCATACTTGCTGCCGGTCGCAATGGTCTGTCGTGTCATGATGTAGTCTCCGTAAGATCGACAGGGGCGGCCAGCGACAGCAGATGGCCCGCCGTCAGGGTGCTGAAATCGCGCAGCGTCAGCGCTGTTTTGTCATCGAAAGCATGCAGGCCGGTTTGCAGGGCGACGAAGGGAATGCCGAGGCCGGCGGCGGTGCGCTGATCCCACAGCCCGTCGCCCAGAATGACGGCGCGATAGGGGGCTGCGTTCTGGCCCATGGCGAGCGCCGCAGCCGCGCGGACGATGCCTTCCCGCGTCAGATGCTCGCCACCCGTCGCCAAGGCCAGGTCGTCCGGCGTAAGGCCAAGCCGGGACAGTTTCAGCTGCGCCATGCGGCGCAGAGACCCCGTGGCGAAAGCGACGTGAACGTCGTCCTGCTCGGCAAGGCCAGCAAGCAGCGCGGCGGCGCCTGCAATTTCCGGCAGGGCATTGTCGGCCAGATGCTCACGCAGCGCTGCTTCATAGAGTTCGTCGTAGCGGGCGAGTTCATCGGTTGAAATGCCGCGCTTGTGGTAGTGGTGGAACAGCTCATTCAGCACGCCGAGATCGGTGTAATGCGGATAGGCGCTCCAGGGCTGAAAGGTCACGTCCAGACCGTCTTCGGCCAGAATGCGGGTGATCAGGTCATGATGCAGATGGCCGGAATCGATCAGCGTGCCGTCGACATCGAAGATGACGAGCGTTTTCATCCTGCGGCCTCCGGCCAGCGGATGTCGAAGCCGCGCATCCGTTCCAGCAATGCGGCGACTTGCAGCACGCCTGCATCGTCGAAGCGCTTGCCGGCGATCTGGACGGAGACCGGGCAACCGCCGTCGCCTTCGTCATGCACCACGACGGTCGCGGCCGGCCAGCCGAGCTGGTTGAACCAGCAGGCAAAGGCCTGATGGGACATCGCGCCCAGAGATGGGTCAGGGCAGGACAGTTCGGCCGGGAAGGCGCGCACCGGCAAGGCCGGTGACAGCACATAGTCGAAGCCGTCGAACTGCTTAGCGATTCGCGTGGCCGCGACGGCAATGCGGCGGTTGACGCCCGCCAGGAAAATCGCGGATTGCGTCAGCATTCCGTCATACATGGCGCCGATCACGGGATGGATGCGGCCACGCTCGGCGGCTGTCAGGCCGAAATAGTCCGGCGCGCCGATGGACAGCATATACCAGTGGATGGCCATGTAATCGTCGGCGTCTGCCGCGATATCGGCAATCTCGACGATCTCGGCACCAAGATCGGCCAGACGATCGGCCTGCGCCGCGACGGCGGCCAGCGTCGGCGCATCTGTCGCGTCGCCCCAGCCGGCCTGACGCCAGACGCCGATGCGATGGCCGTCTAGCCGTGTCAGGCTTTCGCTCGCGGGAACGAATTGCCCCTCGGCCGAGAAAAAATCACCTTCGGAAAATTGGCCGAGTGCCGTCAGCGTCAGTTCCACGTCGCGGATGCAGCGCGCCAGGGGGCCGGCGCTGCGATAGCTGCCCGGCGGATCATAGGCGATGCGGCCCTGGGTCGGCTTGATGGAGGCAAGGCCGGATAGCGCTGCCGGCAGGCGGACGGAGCCCACCATATCGGTGCCGAGCGCGACAGCCGCGCCCCCTAGCACGACGGAGGGGCCGGCACCGGAGGAGGAGCCGCCCGGGCTGGTCTCTGTGTTCCAGGCATTGCGGATGATGCCATGTTCGGAACTGAGGCCGGACATGACCATGGCGAAATCCGGCATCGTCGTCTTGGCGGTCGGCACCATGCCGGCGGCGCGGGCGCGCTGCACCGGCAAAGCATCACCGGGCGAGGGCGTGCCGGCATGGCAGGCTGTGCCGTGCCAGCGCGGAAAGCCCTGCATATGGAAACTGTCTTTGAAGCTGACCGGCACGCCGTCCAGCGGGCCCAGCGGCGTGCCGGCTTGCCAGCGTGCCGCACTCGCTTCCGCCTCGCGCCGCGTCAACGCAGGATCGGTGCTGGCGATGGCGTTCAGCGCCGTCAGCGGTCCGGCGATACGCGCCAGGGCGGCTTCCGCGACATCGACGGGGGTAAAGCGCCCGTCCGCGAAACCGGCCGTCATGTCGGTCGCCGTCAGCATCGTGATGTCGGTCATGGCGTGTCATGCTCCACCGGGAGAGACAGGTCATCCCGCCAGCCGTTCATGGAATCGTCGTAGATTTTGACGTCACCGATGCCGACAAGGCTGAGCGCCAAAGCGAGCCCCGCCGCATTGATGCCGCCGCCGCAATAGAGAACGGGCGCGATATCGTGGCTGAGGCCCAGCGCCGAAAGCGCTGCCTCCACGCGCTCGGGCGTCAGTCGGCCGGTGCTGTCCAGCAGGTCCGGGAAAGGCAGATTGAGGCTGGTCGGAATATGCCCGCGCCTGGGGTCGGTGCTGCCCTCGCCGCGATACTGCGCGCCGCGCAGACCGCAGAGCAGCGGCTGGCCGGGGATGTTTCCTTGACCGATCATCGCGGCGACATAGGCGGCATCCACGAACAGATTGGGCTCTTGCGTCGCGGCCAGCGTGCCGGCCGGAACCGGGGCGGCGTCACCCGTTTCCACCGCGCCTCCGGCTGACTGCCAGGCGGCCAGACCGCCATTCAGGACCCGGATATTGGTCAGGCCGAAAGCGCGGAACACGCACCACAGCCGCGCCGCATAGGGGCCGCCGAGCGTGTCATAGGCGACGATGTCGCTATCCGCGTTCAAACCCAAGGCTTGTGCAGCGTGGTCAAAACCAGCGCGCGTCGGGCAGGTAAAAGGATAGCGGGCCGAGGCGTCCGAAAACGCCTGCATGACATCGGCGAAGCGCGCGCCCGGAATATGGCCGCGCGCAAAGGCGTCGCCGCCCGGCCCGAAATCCGTGCGGCCATCGGGGCCAGGGATGCGCGCCACCGAACAGTCCAGCACCACAACGGACGCGCGATGAGCGATCAGCCAATCGGCTTCGACGAGGGGAGATGCGTTAGCGTTCGGCACGGTTCATCCATTCATCGCGCTGCGGGCGGTTCAGGCCCAGCAGGTCACGCGCCGTGCCTTCAGGGTATTCCGTGCGATGCAGGCCACGGCGCTGCAATTCAGGCACCACATGATCGGCGAATTCCGTGAAGGCGCCGGGCAGATGCGTCGCCTGCACCATGAAGCCGTCGGCCGCACCACGCTCCATCCATTGTTCCATATTATCGGCGATGGTGGTGGCCGAGCCGATCATATTGCCTTCCGTACGCGCGCCGTACCAGCGGCCGATTTCGCGGATGCTGAGCTTTTCGCGCTGGGCAAATTCGACCACTTCCTCGTAATGGCCTTGCACGCCGACGTCTTCCAGCGTCGGCAGCGGTCCATCCAGATCGTATTTCGTCAGATCGACATTGCAATGATAGGCGAGGCGCGACAGGCCGGCGAGGGGATGCACCAGATCGGCGAAAGCCTCGTGCTTGGCCTGGGCCTCGGCATCCGTTTCACCGACGACGACGGAAGCGGCGCAGAGCAGTTTGATCTGGTCCGGGTCACGTCCGAAGCTGGCCGCGCGCTTGCGGATATCGGCCCGGAAGGCGATGGCCGATTCCAGGGATTCATTGCTGGAAAAGATGATATCCGCCCAGCGTGCCGCGAAGTCCCGGCCGCGCGGGGAAGCGCCGGCCTGGATCAGCAGCGGATAGCCCTGGGGCGGCCGCGGCACCGACAGCGGCCCCTGGGTGCTGACATATTTGCCCTTGTAGTCGACGCTGCGGACTTTCGCCGGGTCACCGAAAACGCCGGTCGGCTTGTTCTGGATGATGGCATCGTCATCCCAGCTGTCCCAAAGCTGCGTCGTCGCTTGCAGCACTTCCTCGGCGCGGGCGTAGCGCTCTTCGCGCGGCGGCAGCTTTGCTTCCCCGAAATTCTGCGCTTCCGCATCCTGGAAGGAGGTGACGATATTCCAGCCGGCGCGGCCATCCGTCATATGGTCGAAGGTCGCGAGTTCGCGTGCCAGATTATAGGGTTCGTGATAGCCGGTGGAGATGGTGGCGGCCAGGCCCATATGCTGCGTCACGCCGGCCATCACGCCCAGCACCACCAGCGGGTCCAGGCGCGGCGTGCCAGATCCCCATTCCACCGCCGGGCGGAAGGAATTGCCGAGTGAGCGCGGCATCGACAGCGCATCTGGGATGAAAGCGAGATCGAAACGTGCGGCTTCCAGAATGCGCGCGGCATTGCGGTAATAGCTCGCCTTCATGAAAGCCGGGTCGGCGTCCTTGTGGCGCCAGCCGGTGGTGCCCATTGGGCCGCCATTCATGAAAGCCGCAAGGTGAATCTGTTTAGCCATTCTCAAACTCCTGTCGATCAACGTGCGTTATGTCTTTTCGGCATAACGCTGCGCCGTCGTCGTCGCGGCAGTGCGGCGGCTCGGAAATTCGCTATCGTCGGCGGCAAACGTCTTGCGAATTTCCGAGCCAGAGCCGCTCTGCCAAGTATATGATTCTCGTGTGCTTTTCAGATTTGAACTTCGCAACGAGGCTGCCGCGACAATGGGCGAAGTTCAAATCCTGCACACGAGTGATATCCAGGGGAAATTCATCCTGGCGCGTTACAGGCAGGTTTCAACTGAAGAGGTTTGGCCTTCGTGATTACTTTTTGAATGAGAAAGTCGAACGCGAGGCCTCAGTCTTAACGGGCGTTCTTTTCTTTCGTCACCCCCGGCCTTGTGCCGGGGGTCTACCCGCTGCGGTGCCATGACAGCGTTTAGGCGCCCGGCATGGTAGATGCCCGGCACAAGGCCGGGCATGACAGCGTAGGGCGGCTACTCACTAGAAAACATGTTAGCGCCGTTCCGCCGCGATCTCCTGGGCGATCTTCAGAAATTGCAGCACCACCGGCTTCTTCTCCGCGCTGCGCCAATACATGGCCGTCTGCCAGCCCAGATTGGGGCCGTCGATCGGCTGCACCACCAGCCGGCTGCGGTCGATCAGGCTGGCCACGGCCGAACCGTGCATGATGGCCACACCCAGCCCGGCTTCCACCATGCGCAGCTGCACCAGGCTTTCATTCACCCAATGGGTGACGACGGGTTCGATACCTTTTCCGTCGAACAGCCGTTGTACCGCGCCCTCGAAACCGGGCGCGATTTCGCGTTTTAGGCGGATGAAGGGCAGGTGGCGCACGGCTGTGCTGTCGATGCTGTCAATCTCCCCGGCGCGGCTGGCGGGATAGACGAAGGCCAGCCCGTCGCTGGAAACGACGCAGGCCGAAAGATCCGGGCTGTCCTGCCAGCGGGCGAAGGCGACATCCAGCCGGTGCTCGCGCAGCATCGGCAATTGGCTTTGCGACGAGATGACGTCGAAACTGATTTCGACATCGGGGAAAGTCTCGCGATAGGCGATCAGCGCCCGCGTCATTACGTCCAGCGCCGAAAAGGTGAAGCCGATGGCGAGCCTGCCGGTCTGGCCAGCCGCCATACGCAGGCCGCGCGCCCAGACCAGATCGGCCTCCCGCACCATGGGCTGCGCCTCGGCCAGAAACTGCCGCCCGAAATCCGTGAGTTCGGTGCCCTGGCGGGAGCGATGGAACAGAAGCTGGCCCAGAATATCCTCCAGCCGGGCGATCTGCTTGGTCAGCGTCGGCTGGCTGATGCCAAGCCGGTCGGCGGCGGTGGTGTAATTGCCGGCCTCGCCCAGAATCACGAAGGCGCGCAGCAGGTCTATGCGGGTCATGAGGCGTGCTCCTGCTGAACTGTCTTCTGCTGGGCTGTGGCGAGCGCCCGGCGCAGCACCGCCCAGACATGCGGATCGGCGCATTGCGCGACATTGAAGCGCATGAAGGCCCCGGCGGTCTGGGACGTGCTGAAGACATTGCCGGGTGCCAGCACCACATCCTCCGCCATGGCGGCCTTGGCCACCGCCGTCGAATCCAGGCCGTCCGGGAGGCGGCACCAGAGCGTGAAACCGCCGCGCGGCATGGCCCAGGGTTCGACGCCAAGCGCCCGCAGCCGCTCTGCCGTCTCCTGTCGGGCATGGGCCAGCCGCAGATGCAGCGCCTGCTTGTGCTTGCGGTAGCCGCCATCGGTCAGCACGCGGGCGACGACCTCCGCCACAACCGGGCTCGGGCCGCTGAAATTGGTCGCGATCTGCAAATCGATCAGGTCTTCGATCCAGTCCCGCCGCGCCGCGATATAGCCGCAGCGCAGGGAGGCCGAGATGGTCTTGGAAAAGCTGCCGATGCGGATGACGCGGTCAAACCCGTCCAGCCCGGCCAGACGCGGCGAAGGCTCGGGCTCGAAATCGGCGAAGATGTCATCCTCGATGATGGTCAGGTCATGGGTCTTGGCGAGCGTCAGAAGCCGATGCACGGTTTGCAGGGTCGGCGTCGCCCCGGTGGGGTTATGGAGCGCGGAATTGGTGATGTAGAGGCGCGGGCGATGCTGCCCGAGCGCAGTCTCGAACGCCGCCAGATCCGGGCCCGTCTGCGTGTAGGGCAAGCCGATGACCGTCACCTGATGCGCCCGCAGCAGGGCGCGGAAATTGAAATAGCAGGGGTCGTCCACCAGCACGATATCACCCGGCCGCAGCAGCAAACGGCAGACCAGATCCAGCGCCTGCGTGCCGGAAGTCGTCAGCAGCACCTGGTCGATGGTGCAGACAATGCCTTCCTCAGCGAAGCCTGCCAGCAGCAGGCGGCGCAGGGCCAAAGTGCCGCGCGTATTGCCGTAATCCGTCAGCAGATCATCCGCCCCGCGCGCGAGGCCGCGCAAGGCCCGCCGCAGGGCGGCGGTCGGCATCCAGTCCGCCGGCAGCCAGCCGCAGCCGGGCCGCGTGATGCGCGGGTCGGCGTCCAGCGACTGGCGGGACACCCAGAAGGGATCGACCGCCCGGTCGCGCCTCGGCTCGGCATCGGCCAGAACCAAAGGCGCGGCGGCGCGCCTGGCGACATAGAAGCCAGAGCCGCGCTGCGACCGGATCACCCCTTCCGCAGCCAGCCGGTCATAGGCCTCGGCGATGGTCGAGGGAGATACGCCCATGCTGGCCGCCAAGCCCCGGATGGAGGGCAGGCGGTCGCCGGAGGCAAGGGACCGATTGGCGAGACGGACGCGAATGGCGGCCATCACCTCTGCGGTGCGGCCTGGCGATCGTTCCACGCTCTCTCCGGTTTTCGGCAAAGTGTATGGGCCTTCGTGTCAGTACAGTTTGGTAAAATTGTATGGAATTATCCCTGTCTTCGCCAGTGGCTACCGGCCAAACCGGTGCCGAAAGCGAGGCGGCGATGACACAAGCGAAAACAGCATCGGGGTGGGGCAGCGGAATGCTGGGGGTGGTGATCTTCGCAGGCTCCCTGCCGGCAACGCGACTGGCGGTGGCGGGGTTCTCACCGCTGTTCCTCACCTCGGCTCGCGCCGTCATCGCGGCGGCCATCGCCGGGGCCATGCTGATCCTGCTGCGGGAAAGGCGTCCGGCGCGCGCGGATATTCTGCCGCTCGGCCTTGTCGCGCTCGGCGCCGTCATCGGCTTTCCGCTGCTGACCGCGCTGGCGCTGAAGCATATCGATGCCGGGCATTCGGTGGTCTTCGTCGGCTTGCTGCCCTTGGTCACGGCCGGTTTCGCGGTGCTGCGCGGCGGGGAGCGGCCGAAACCTCTGTTCTGGCTTTTTTCCGTCCTCGGCAGTCTCAGCGTCATCGCTTTCGCACTCGCCCAGAGTGGTGGCGGTGCGACGGCCGGCGACCTTCTGATGGTGGCGGCGATCCTGCTCTGCGGATTGGCCTATGCCGAAGGCGCGCGGTTGTCGCGGCGGCTGGGCGGCTGGCAGGTCATTTCCTGGGCGTTGCTGCTGGCCTTGCCGCTGATGCTGGTCCTGGCCGTGGCGACGCGGCCGTTGCAGTGGAACGGCATCGGCGCAGGCGCCTGGGCCGGGCTTGGCTATGTCGCGGTCTTCAGCATGTGGCTGGGTTTCGTCTTCTGGTATCGCGGCCTGGCGCTGGGCGGGGTGGCGCGCGTCGGCCAGTTGCAGCTTTTGCAGCCCTTTATTGGGCTGCTGCTGGCGGCCATGGTGCTGGGTGAGCCCGTGCCGGGGATCATGCTGGCGGCGGCCGGGGCGGTCGTGCTCTGCGTCGCGGCCGCCCGGCGTTTCGCCTGACGCCCTAGCCCTGGCGGGCGGCCTCGTGATGCTGGATCACCTCGCGGATGACGAAACCCAGAAATTTCTCGGCGAAATCGGGGTCCAACTGGGCGTCCTCGGCCAGGGTCCGCAGCCGGGCGATCTGCTCGGCCTCCCGCGCCGGGTCCGACGGCGGCAGGTTATGTTCGGCCTTCAGGGCCCCCACGGCCTTGGTGCAGCGGAAGCGTTCGGCCAGCATATGGATCAGCGCGGCGTCGATATTGTCGATGCTGCGGCGGATTTTCTGCAATTCCGCGCGTGCTGCGGTCTGGTTCGGCTGGTCCGTCATTCTCTCAAGTCCCATCAAGCGCGCCCATTCTAGCCAGGACGCGGCTTTCGGGAAGACCGCCGGGCTTTGACGCAGGTCAATGACCGGTCACTGTCCAGGCTCCAGGGTCAGCGGCACAATGCGGACCTGCCCTCAATGCTGCTGCCTGACGATCCCGATACCGGCCTGACCCTGCGCGCCGCCATGGATGCGGCGGAGGCAAGGCATCATCCCTATCCCCATTGGCTGCTGACCGACATGCTGCCGCTGAAAGTGGTGCAGGCCATCGGCGCCCTGCCGCTGGCGCCGCCTGCCATTACCGACAGTCTGGGACGGCGGGAGACGCATAATTCCTGCCGGCTGTTCTTCGGCGCCGAGGCCCAGGCGCGGTTTCCGGTGTGCCGGGACGTGGTGGCCGCGCTGCAATCGCCTGTCACGGTGGCGCATCTGGCGCGGCAGACCGGTGCGGCGCTGTCGGGCAGTTATCTGCGCGTCGAATATTGCCTGGACACCGACGGCTTCTGGCTGGAACCGCATACCGATATCGGCGCCAAATTCTTCACCATGCTGATCTATCTGTCCGACCCGCCAGATGGCGAGGATTGGGGCACGGATATCTATGAACGGCCGGACCGCCATATCGGCAGCGCGCCTGCGCGCACGAATGGCGGCCTGGTCTTCGTGCCGTCGACCACGAGCTGGCATGGTTTCATCCGCCGGCCCATCACGGGGGTCCGCCGCTCCCTGATCGTCAATTACGTGACGCCGGAATGGCGCGCGCGGCACGAGCTTGCCTTTCCCGAACAACCGGTGTGAACGTCGCCCCGCTTTGGGGGACGGACGGATGAGCGCTACCATGATCGCGCCGGATGGAAAGCCGCGCTGCGCCTGGTGCGCCATCGGCCCGGACATGCTGGCCTATCATGACCGGGAATGGGGCTTTCCGGTCGGCGATGACCGGCTATTGTTCGAGAAATTCTGCCTGGAAGGGTTTCAATCCGGCTTGAGCTGGCGGACGATCCTGACCAAGCGCGACAATTTCCGCGCGGCCTTCCATGATTTTGAGATTGCGTGCGTCGCGGCCATGACCGAGGCCGATATCGCGCGGCTGTTGCAGAATGACGGCATTATCCGCAACCGCGCCAAGATCGCGTCGGCCATCAACAATGCCCATCGCGCGCAGGAACTGATCGCCGCCGAAGGCTCGCTGGCCGGCTATGTCTGGCGCTTCGCGCCGAAAGCCGAAATTACGCCTGAGACGATGACGACATCACCGGAATCGGTCGCGCTGTCGAAGGATCTCAAGACACGCGGCTGGTCCTTCGTCGGCCCCACCACCGTTTTCGCGCTCATGCAGGCGCTGGGCCTGGTGAACGACCACGCTTATGGCTGCGTCACGCGACAAGCGGTGGCGTCAGCGCGGGCAGGCTTCACCCGCCCGCGCTGACGCTCGTCTTTGGAAGCGCTATCAGGACGTCCACAAAACCCAGCTCGGCACGCCGTCGACCGTGGTGGCCGCGCCATGCAGATCGGCCATGGTAACCCCGACGAAGGTGACTTCCTCAGAATTGCCATTGCCGGGCAGAAGCGTCGCTGTCACGCCATAGTCGCTGCCCATGCCGGCACTATCCGTGAAAGTCAGCTTGGACAGGCCAGGGATATAGCCGAACAGAATGTCCTCGTCGGCGCCGTGGAAGTTTTGCAGGAAGTCCCAGGTCGCGCCGCTGACATAGCCGTTCTGGACGAAGGTCGTGGCGCCATTGCCGCCGTCGATATCGATATTGGCGCCGGTTCCGGCGTCCAGCACGCTGGTGCCCGTCGCCGTGCCTTGCAGCAGATCGATGCCGGAGCCCGATGCGATCAGCGGATTTGTGGCATTGCTGCTGGCGACGATATTGACGTTGTCCGAGCCATTGTACGAGAAGAAGTCGCCATGCGGCAGAAAGCCCAGCGGCCCGGTATAGCTGTCGGCGGTCACGGCGGTCGTGCTGCCGTTATCGGACAGCGTGAACAGCGTGGGTGCGGTGGTTGTGCTGCCGGACGTGGATGATGCCGCTGTGGATGTCGCGACGACGTCGGGCGTGGCCGATGCGGCGGCAGTCGTGACCGCCGTGGTAACGGTCGGCAATGTGCCGGTGCTGAAGCTGGGATAAAGCGTCAGGGCGCCGATCAGATCGGTCCCGTCAAAGCCGCGATTGATGCTGGTCAGGCTGGCGTTTTCAATCGAGTTGGGATCGTTGTTATCGGCAAAGCCCAGAACATGCCCGATTTCGTGCTCGACCAATTGTAGGAAGGTCGTGTCTTCGCTTTCGGAATTGGCCCCCTGGCTATAGTACAGAATGCCGGTGCTGTCGGCGACGAGCGGCGTCTCATTCGGATCTTCCAGCAAGATGACAGGGGAATTGGCATTGGTGATGCCGTTTGCCGCATAGCTCAGGGTAGTTTGGCCAAGCGCCGCGCTGGTGGATTCAACATCCGCGAAATTCAGCCGAATATTGGCGGTGGTGCCATCCGCGACTTCCACGAATTGAATGCCGGTGATGGTCGACCAGGTCGCGAAGGCGGCTGCGATTTCGGTGCGTTCGGTACTGTTCGTAATGCTGCTGCTAAAGGCATTGCCGTTAACGGCGCTGGTCGCGAAACTATAGGTGAGCGTTGTCGTGCCGGCCGGCCAAGTATTGCCGATGAGCGCATAAGAATATGAAGACAAAGCGAGCACTTCCTGATGCCTGGGGTGACCGAGGCAGGGCTCTGTCCGTCCGGATATTGCTAAAACGACATGAGCGAGGTCGGCTCATCGCCAGGGCGTGGACGGCTCAGGTGATCCTGCTGCGAGAGCGACCTCTGGTGTGAATTGAACGGGTTCGGGGTTTGAAGCGAATTGCATCCGCCAAAAGGGATAGTCAGCGGTGACAGGAAACGCTCGGTTACCCATCCCGCGATCTGTGCCTCGCGGCAGAAAGCTTCGTCAATCAGACGTTCGCTCATTGGCCATTTGGGGGAAATTTCCGTGTTTTGTGCAGTTTAGCACTGAATTTTCTACGGTATGGTATTAGGGATTGATTCTAGGGAGGTAAAATCGTTGCGCCGTCAAGGCTCCGCGCGGGCCTGCCGCTTCGCCTTGGCGCGACGGGCCGAAGGCACCTCACGTTGTAACGTGCGGTGCCTTCGAAACGGTTCTTGAAAGATCGTCAGTTTTGCCTCGCGCGCCCGCGGGCAGCGCGGCCTCCCGGGCTTAGGAATGAAGTTTACGTGACGTCAGCAGCGGGCGCTTGAAGACCTGCGCGGCCATGACGCCGGCCAAAGCGAGGCCGCCGCCGATGACATGAAAGAGCCTGATGGGTTCGCCCAACATTACGATCGCACTGACGGCCGTCAGAACCGGCAGCAGATTGATGAAGATGGCGCAGCGACTGGGGCCCAGTTGCGCCACGCCGCGAATCCAGAAGAACGGCAGCAGGACCGAGGCGAAGGTGCCGGCATAGACGATCAGCGGCCAGGTCTGGCCATTGATCTGCCGCAGCGGCGCAGGTGTCGCCAGATAGGCCGGGATCATGATCACCAAGGCGCATAGCGACTGCATATAGGTGCTTTGCCAGCCGCTGACCGGCAGTTTCCAGCGCTTCAGCAGCACGCCATATAGGGCATAGACGCAGGCATCGACGAACATCAGCGCGTCGCCGGGATGGATGCCATTGCGCCAGATCGATGCCGGGTCGCCACCGCTGACCAGATAGATCAGCCCCGCGAAGGACAGCAGGCCGCCGCCCAGCATGCCGGCGGTCGGCGCCTCGCCCAGCATCAGCGCGCCGAGTCCGACGGTCAGCAAGGGCGTCAAGGCGGTGAAGACGGCCATATTGGTGGCGGTCGTGGTTTCCGCCGCCAGATAGGACAGGCTTTGGAACAAGCAGGCGGCCAGGAAGCCGAGGATCGCGAATTGGCCCAGATGCGGCCAGATGGCGGCACGGTTGCGCCAGGCCGGCCGGGCGACGAACAGGCTCATGATCCCCACCGCCAGAACGAGGCGATAGGAGGTGATGGCCTGCGGCCCGATGGTATGGGCCGAAAGTCGCGAGACGATGACATTGCCAGACCAGATCAGGATCGCGGCAAAAGGATAGAGAAGGGCAGCTTTATGCTTGAGCATGGCATTTCGCTCTGATGGGTGACGGGAACGTCCAGGCTTAACGTCTCGCCATGACGTCCGTCTCCCGCTAGAAGGACGCAATATAGCGAGATTGGGACATGCTGCACGCTGCGATGCGCTATCAGGATTTTCACGCCACGGATCAGCCGATGGCGGCGATGGAAGTGGATTACGCCAGCGGCGCCTCCACCGGCCTGCATGCGCATCCGCGCGGCCAACTGCTCTATGCCATCGAAGGCGTCATGATCGTGCGCTCGGCCGCCGGCACCTGGGTGGTGCCGCCCAACCGGGCCGTCTGGCTCGTACCCGATCTGGACCATGAGGTGCGGATGAGCGGCGCGGTCAAAATCCGCACGCTGTTCATCGATCCTGCCGCCGCGCCGCATCTGCCCCTTGCCAGCTGCGTGGTTGCGGTTTCGCCCTTGCTGCGGGAATTGATCATCGCCGCGATGGGCGTGCCTTTGACCTATCAGGCCGATACCCGCGACGAGCGTCTGATGCGGCTGATCCTGGATGAACTGCGCGCGACGGCGATATTGCCGCTGCATCTGCCCTTGCCGCGTGATGCGCGCCTGCGCCAGATTTGCGCGGCGCTGATCGCCGACCCTGCCAATCTCCGAACGGCCGCCGATTGGGCGCAGCTTTTCGGTCTCTCGGCCAAGACAATCTACCGGCTATTCGCCCAGGAAACGGGGCTGAGCTTCGCGGAATGGCGGCAGCAGGCGCGGCTGCTTTTCGCGCTGGAACGGCTGGCGCAAGGCGGCCGCATTGTCGATGTGGCGCTCGACAGCGGCTATGCCAGCCAAAGCGCCTTCACCGCGATGTTTCGCCGCCATTTCGGCATGCCGCCGGGAAGCTTCTACCGCTAGGCGCCGCTGTCTGAAGGGGCCTGCCTGCCGAAGACCGGACATTGTCATTAGAGTTATGCCTGCTTAACTGGTATCTCAGTCGCCGTCATCAGGTCATAGGCTGTCAGCCTGTCGCCCCCTCCGGCAGCCGCAGCCGTTCTGGCTGTCCGGCGCGTAAGGATCCTCGCATGCTCCCTGTCTACCCGCGCAGCTTTTCCCATATCGGCCTGTCTGTGCCGGATCTTGATGCCGCCGTCAGTTTCTATACCGACGTGCTGGGCTGGTATCTGATCATGCCGCCGACCCTCATCACCGAGGATGATAGCGCTATCGGCGTCATGTGTTCCGATGTCTTCGGCGCCGGCTGGAGGCAGTTCCGCATCGCGCATCTGTCGACCGGCGACCGTGTCGGCGTTGAGATATTCGAGTTCAAGAATGCCGAGAAGCGCGAGAACAATTTCGAATACTGGAAGTCCGGCGTCTTTCATTTCTGCGTGCAGGATCCGGACGTCGAGGGTCTGGCGGCGAAGGTCGTGGCCGCCGGCGGTAAGCAGCGCATGCCGGTGCGCGAATACTTCCCCGGAGAGAAGCCCTACCGTATGGTCTATATGGAAGACCCTTTCGGCAATATTTTCGAAATTTACAGCCATTCCTACGAGCTGACCTATTCGGCCGGCGCTTACACCTGATCTGAAATCTTAAGATCAGACAATCAAAGGATAGATAGAATGTCGGCTTTGTTTCAGCCCTTCGAGCTGAAGGACGTGACGTTGCGCAACCGCGTCGCGGTTCCCCCCATGTGCCAGTACAGCGCCGTGGATGGGTTCACCAATGAATGGCATTGGGTGCATTACCCGGCCATCGCGCGCGGCGGCGCCGGCCTGGTGATTGTGGAAGCGACCGGCGTTTCCCCCGAAGGGCGCATCACGCCCGGGTGCACGGGCCTGTGGGATGACGCGCAGGTTGACGGCATGGCGCGGATCGCGGCCTCCATCAAGGCGGCGGGCTCGGTGCCCGGCATCCAGATCGGCCATGCCGGCCGCAAGGCCAGCGCCAACAAGCCCTGGGAAGGGGATGACCATATCCCCGATGGCGCGCCCGGCGCCTGGCAAACCATCGCGCCCTCCGCCATCGCTTTCGGCGGCGGACTGCCGAAAGTGCCGAAGGCCATGACGATCGCCGATATCGAGCGCGTGCGCGCCGATTTCGTGGCCGCCGCCCGCCGCGCGCGCGACGCTGGCTTTGAATGGCTGGAGCTGCATTTCGCCCATGGCTATCTGGGGCAAAGCTTCTTCAACCCGCAATCCAACCAGCGCACCGATCAATATGGCGGGGACTTTCAGGGCCGCAGCCGGTTCCTGCTGGAAACGCTGGACGCGGTGCGGGACGTCTGGCCGGAAAACCTGCCGCTGACGGCGCGTTTCGGCGTCGTCGAATATGACGGGCATGACGACCAGATTCTGCCGGAATCCATCGAACTCGCCAAAGCCTTCCGGCGCGGCGGTCTCGACATGCTCAGCGTTTCGGTCGGCTTCTCGACGATGGGCGGCGATATCCCCTGGGGTACGCCTTTCCTGGGACCGATTGCCGAGCGCGTGCGGCGCGAGGCTGAACTGCCGGTCGCATCCGCCTGGGGCCTGGATGACCCGGCGGTCGCCGAAGGCCTGGTCGCCGACAAGCAGATGGATCTGGTGATGATCGGCCGCGCCCATCTCGCCAATCCGCATTATACCTACGCGCTGGCCCAGGCTTTGGGCGAGAAAGACCCGGACTGGATTCTGCCGGCGCCCTACGCGCATTGGCTGTCGCGCTACAGCGGCGCGGGCAAGCGCGCTGAGGTGTAACGACGATTTCTTGTGTCATGCGCGGCTTCATGCCGCGCATCTACCCGGTCAGGCGCCCAGACCGCGTTTGGGCGCCACGGTCGGTAGACCCGCGGCATGAAGCCGCGGGTGACGATAGAGGTTAAAGTCTTGGCGGCTTAATCCGGGTCTTCTTCGCTGCTTGCCGGCCCCGTGCGGAAATGGCTGAGCGTCATCTTCATGTCGCGCATGCGGTCCATCTGATCGCCATGGCGGCGCAGGGCCACCGCCGTCGACAGCACATCGATGATGACCAGCGCCGCCACCCGTGAGGTGGTGGGCGTAAAGGCGTCGGTATTGTCCAGCGTCTCCACCAGCAGCGTGATATCGCACAAATCCGATAGCGCCGCCCGCGCGCCGGTCAGCGCGATGGTGCGCGCGCCATGGTCACGCGCGATGCGCGCGGCTTCGATGATGCCGTGGGACTGGCCGGTATTGGAAATGGCGATAACCACATCCTCCGGCCCCATCATCGCCGCCGCCATGACCTGCTGATGGTTGTCGGCCAAGGCGCGGCACGGCACGCCGAAAAGGGGGAATTTCTGCTCGGCATCCTGCGCCACGATGGCCGAGGCGCCGAAGCCGAAGAAGGTGATGCTGCGGGCGGCGGCGAGCAGCTCGATGGCCGCGCCCAGGGCTGCCGCATCCAGATGATGCCGCGCCCAGTCCAGGCTCGTCATGGTATATTCGAAGATCTTCTCCACCACGGCGGAGGGCGGGTCATCGGCGCGGATGACGGAATGGGTGGCGGGCGTGCCAAGGGCGACGCTTTGGGCCAGGCGCAGCCGGAAATCATGAAAGCCCGTGCAGCCGACGGCCGTGCAGAAGCGGATGACGGTGGGCTGGCTGACATCGGCCAGTTTCGCGACCTCGGCCACCGTGCCGGCCAGAACCTGCGCCGGATTGCCGAGCACGAGATCGGCGACCTTGCGTTCGGACTTGCGCAATTCGTCGAGCGACAGCCTGACGACTTCCAGAATATTCGGCCCGGCGCGGCGGGGATTGGGCTCCGGAATACGGGACATGGGGACAGGCGCTTTCGATAGGGCTTGGGCGAGGTCTTGCTCTGCGATAGGCTAACCCGGCCGCGTCTGGCAACAGGCGGTGAGGGGCAAGCCAGGGCAAAGACCGGCAATATGTGTAGCGATACTACTTTTGTCGGGCGATATTTGCGTTTTCGGGACCAAAAACTTTCAAAAACGGCATTGCCGCCCCGGGTTTCGTGAATTAAAACTACAGAATGGCCGGGGTGATGGACGGCCGAGGGACTCAAGCCGCGACGCTCCGTCGATAAGAGCGGCCCCTGTCGTCATCGGGTTGAAGAAACGAAGCAAACAAAAAGACTACATTGGGGAACGAGATGAAAAGACATCTGTTGATGGCGGCAGCCGTATTCGGCGGCAGTCTGGCGGGCGCGAGCCTGCTGACGGCACAGCCCAGCTTCGCCAAGGACGAGAAGATCGCCGTCATCATCAAGGCGACCGATTCGGATTTCTGGCAATATATGGTGGTGGGCGCGAAGAACTACGCGCATGACCATCCCGGCGTCAGCGTCACCGTCTACGGGCCGCCGTCTGAAACCGATGTCGATCAGCAGGTCTCGATTCTGGAGAATGTGGTGACACGTCATCCCGATGGCATCCTGATCGCGCCGTCCAGTTCCGACGCGCCGGTGGAAGCCATCGGCCAGGCCATGTCGGAAGGCATTCCCGTGGTGACGGCCGATAACCGCGTCCATGGCGTGACCGTGACAGGTCATCTTTCCACCGACAATATCAAGGCCGGCGGCCAGGCGGCGCAGACGCTGGTGGATATGCTGAAGGCCGCCGGCAAGCCGCTTACGGGCAAGGTCGGCATGATCAGCGCCTATGCGGGCGTGCAGGTTCTGACAGACCGCGACAAGGGCTTCTCCACGAAGCTCGCTGAAATCGCGCCGGACCTGAAGCTGCTGCCGGTGCGCTATATCGACAATGATATCCAGAAGGGCATGTCTTCCGCGACCGACGTGATTTCCGCCAATCCCGATATTCTCGGCTTCTTCGCCGATAACAACCATGCGGCGGACGGCACTGCGCTGGCCATCCAGAGCAGCGGCAAATCCGGTCAGGTGATTGCCATCGGTTTCGATTCCGATCCGCAGGAAGTGGATGCGCTGAAAAGCGGAGACCTCTCGGCCCTCGTGGTGCAAGACCCGTACAGCCTCGGCTATAAGGGCGTGCAATTCGTCATCGACGCCATCAACAAGAAGCCGGTAGCCGCCTATACCGATACCGGCGTCGCGCTGATCACCAAGGCCAATATGGATCAGCCGGCGATGAAGGGACTGCTCAACCCGCTGACCCGCAAGGAGTAAGGGCATGTCGGCGGCAGCCCAGGTTATGCAAGGGCAAGGCGCGCAGCCGTTTCTGCGCCTGGAGCATATTTCCAAAAGCTATCCAGGCGTGCGCGCCCTGTCCGATGTCACGCTGGACGTGATGCCCGGTGAGGTTCACGCCTTGCTGGGGGAGAATGGTGCGGGCAAATCAACCCTCATCAAAATCCTCATGGGTGTCGTTCAGCGGGATGAGGGCAGCATCCATCTGGACGGCGAAGCGGTGGAAATCCGCTCGCCGCTGCGCGCCCAGGCCTTGGGGCTTGCCGCCGTCTATCAGGATGTGACTCTCGCCCAGCCTTTGACGGTGGGCGAGAATTTCTTCCTCGGCCATCTGCCGCGCAAGCGCGGCATGGTGGATTGGGGCCATATGCGGCAGGAGACGGAGCGCTTTCTCCGCTCGCTGGGCATCATGACGGATGCGCGCATGCGCGTGGGTGACCTGCCCATCGCGCAGCAGCAGTTGATTGCCATCGCCAAGGTCATCTGGGGTGGTGCCAAGCTCATCGTTTTCGATGAGCCGACGGCGCTGCTGACCAATGCCGAGACCGATATCCTCTTCGGCATTATCGAGAAGCTGAAGCAGGAAGGCCGGTGCGTCATTTATATCTCCCACCGGCTGGAGGAGATTTTCCGCATCTGTGACAGTGCCACCATCCTGAAAGATGGCGGCTTCGTCCGCCGCGTTCAGGTGGCCGACGTCACGGAAGACGATATCATGGCCATGATGGTCGGGCGCAGCCTGGAAGCGGCCTTTCCGCATCGTCCGCCGACGCCGGGCGCGGTCGCTCTGGAGCTCAGCGGCATCACCGCCGCCGGCCGGCTCGACAATGTCGATCTGACGCTGCGGCAGGGCGAAATTCTGGGTCTCTACGGCTTGATCGGTGCCGGGCGCACCGAATTGCTGCGCGTGATTTTCGGCGCGGACCCGATGGATAGCGGAGAGATGCGCATCGCCGGCAAAACCGTGGTGCCGCGCTCGCCGCTCGGCATGATCCGCGAAGGCGTGGCCTTGCTGACCGAGGACCGAAAGCACCAGTCCCTGGCGCTGCAATTGGATGTGCATGTCAATATGAACCTCGTCGTCAGCCAGAATCAGGGCAGGTTCGGCCTGCTGGAAGGCGGCAAGGAAGATGCGGTCACCAAGCGTTTCATCAAGGCGCTGAATATCCGCACCCCGTCGCCCTACCAGAAGGTTCTCAATCTCAGCGGCGGCAACCAGCAGAAGGTCGTCATCGGCAAATGGCTGGCGGCCGATCCGCGCATCGTGCTGTTCGACGAGCCGACTATCGGCGTCGATGTCGGGGCGCGCGTTGAAATCTACGGCCTCATTCACAGACTGGCCGACGAAGGTCGCGCCGTCATCGTCGTCTCCTCCTATCTGCCGGAGGTGATCGGCATTTCGGACCGTATCGCGGTCATGCATAAAGGACGCATCATGGGCATCGTCGACAAGGAGGAGGCAACGGAGGAAAAGCTGCTGCGCCTCGCTTCCGGACTGGCCGCATAATATGGCAATCACCAGTCCCGGCATCGGCCGCGCCAAGGCCGCCAAGTCTCCCGCCTCCAGCTTCTCCTTCTGGCATCGCTACAGCACGGAACTGACGCTGGGCGCGATCTTGATCGTCTTCTTCCTGATCCTCAGCTTCGCCTCGCCCTATTTCTTCACGCCCTCCAACCTCGCCAATCTGGTGAAGCAGTCGGCCATCAATGGCATCATCGCCCTTGGCGTCACGGCCATCATCATCACCGGCGGCATCGACCTGTCGGTGGGCGCCGTCGCCGGGCTGACCGGCGTTGTCACCGCCATGCTGATGGTGGGCGGCAGCGGCGTGTTCGTCTCCTGCATCGCCGGGCTGGTGGCGGCGGTTGTCATCGGCCTTGTCAACGCCGTCATGATCTATGAAGGCGGCATCCCGCCTTTTATCGCGACGCTGGCGACCATGACGATGGTGCGCGGCCTGATCAGCCTGATCACCAATGCGATGATGGTGACAGGTTTGCAACCGGCCTTTCTGAAATTCGGCGAGGCCGATTACGCTGGGATTCCGTCGCAATTCTGGGTCTGGATCGGCCTTGCCGTGATCATGGCTTTTCTGCTGACGCGCACGCGGCTGGGGCGCAATTTTTACGCCATCGGCGCCAGCCAGGAAGTGGCGCGGCTGAGCGGCATCAATCTGCGCCGCACCATCTATGCGGTCTATGGCCTGGGTGCCTTGCTGGCCGGTATCGGCGGTCTGGTGTTGACGGCGCGCGTGCGTATGGCCGCGCCCACGGCGGGCGAAGGGTATGAGCTTTATGCCATTGCGGCGGCCGTCATCGGCGGCGCCAGCCTGAACGGTGCGCAGGGGTCTGTGCTCGGCGCCATCCTGGGTGCGCTGATCATGACCACCATTACCAATGGCGGCAATCTGCTGGGCATCGACGCCTTTACTTTGCAGATCGTCATCGGTGCGCTGATTGCGGGCGCGGTCTGGCTGGACAAGCTGCGCAAGGGCGGCAGGCGGTAGTCTTAAGGCGCGAGCCGGTATTCCATACCCGTGGATGCCGGCAGCAGCTGGATCGGCAAATCAGACTTAGCCGCGGCCGCTTCGATCTCCGCGCGCGGCAGGGTATTGAAATCGAACATGTCGAAGTGATGCGCGATCATCGTCGGAATGGCCGCTGCTTCGGTCAGCGCGATGGCTTCGCCGAGTAAAAAGTTACCCGGCACGCGCTGCGCCGCCAAAGCCGGTGACCGTCCGTTCACCGGCAGCAGCGCCAGATCGGCACCGAGCGCCTGCACGTCCGCGATCTGTCCGGGAAAGGGAATGCTGTCGCCCGAGTGAAAGACGGTGACACCAGCGACGGACATGCCGTAGCCGAGAAAGAGATGAAGGCCGTCTTCATCCCGCTCCAATGTCTCATGCGCGGCGCGGAGCGCCCGCAGTGTCAGGCCGGACAGGGGGAAAAGGCTTTCGCCGGCTTCAATCGCCAACACGCGATCATCAGTCACACCACCGCGCGCCATGGCTTCCGCCCGTTTCGCGCGCGGGGCTACCACGCGCGCTTGCGGCTGCAATGCCAGAAGCGGCTGCAAGGTGCCGGGGTCCATATGATCGGTATGGGCATGGCTACACAGCACAAGGTCGATCGGCGGCAAATCCTGCACTGCAATCGGCGCCGGCATCATGCGCCGATGCGGCAAAGGCTTGCCGCGATATTTCTCGGCCAGTGAATCCGACAGATAGGCGTCTATCAGCAGGGTCAGGCCAGCGCCCCTGATCAGAAAACCGGCCTGGCCCAGCCAGTAAAGACAGAGACCCTCACGGGGTTCCCGCAGTCGTGACGCGAGCGGCCCCGCAAAGGGCTGGGCGTCACACCGGACGGGCATGGTCACCCTGCAAAGCCGCCAGCAGGTTCTGCACGGCGATGACGGTCGCGCGGTCAACGCTCTCTTCCGTGAAGGCGCCGATATGGCTGGTGGCGATGACATGCGGATGCCCGGCCAGTGCCAGCGACCGTGGCGGCTCCTCGGCAAAGACATCGGCCGCATAGGTATCCAATTGGCCGCTTTCGATGGCGGCGAGCACGGCGGCCTCATCCACAAGGCCAGCACGCGCGGTATTCACCAGAATGGCGCCATGGCGCATGATGGCGAGATGTTCCGCGTCGATCAGCGGACGGCCATCGGCAGGCGGCGGGCAATGCAGCGTGACGATATCGGAGTCCGCCAGCAATGCCGGAATCTCCGCCCAGCGGAAGTCATGCGGGCTTTCGAAATTCGGCCGCATCGGGTCATAGCCGATGACGCGCGCGCCGAGCGCGCCCGTCAGCTTCGCGACGTCGCGGCCGATGGCCCCGCAACCGATGACGCCGACGGTCGCCGCGCGCAATTCGCGGCCGCGCCGGCGTGGCCAATGGCCGGCCTTGATGCCGGCATCCGCCGCCGGGACATGGCGCAGGGCTGAGAGGATCAGGGTGAGCGCCAGCTCCGCGACACCGGCGGCATTGGCGCCGTCGGCGGTCAGCACCGGAATGCCGCGCGCGCGCAAATGCGCGACCGGCAGATTGTCGGTGCCCACACCATTGCGGGCGACGGCGCGCAGGCTGCCGGCGGCGGCGATAACGGCTTCCGACACCGGCTCCACCCCCGCAATCCAGCCGATGCAATCCGGGATCAGGGACAGCAGTGCGGCTTCGTCCGGCTGCTTTCCCGCCGGCCCCAGCACAATTTCAAAACCCTGAGCTTCGAAATGCGCGAAGGCGGGATGGGGATGCGCGGTCAAGCTGCGCGGCGTGACCAGAATTTTTCCAGACATGATATCAGGCCCGTTTCACGGCGCCGACCTCGCCCGCGATGCGCGCCAGCGCATCGAAGTCCGGTCCGCTGGTCGGAATGTCGATATGGAAGACCTCGGCAATCACCTGCGTCCAGCCATGGATGAAATAGGTCCAGCCGTCTTCGATCTGGAGATGTTTCGCTGTTTCCTGCGCGCGCGCCTGATCGAGGAAGATGAGATTGCCGCGATAGTTCAGATCCCAGACGATGGCCTGTTCGGGGAATTGCACCGCATCCGTCAGCGGCGATCCTGGCGCGTCCTTGCCCAGACCCGTGGCATTGATGACCAATGAACCGGGTTTCAGCCCGGCCACGACGGCATCGTTATCGGCAGGATCGGGGGCGACCACATAGTCCAGCTTCGCCGTCGTCGGCACCTGCGCATGAATGCGGCGGATTTCGTCCAGCCGGGCAGGGCTGCGGTTGGAGACGATAATGCGGCTCGGCACATTCGCGCCGCGTGCTTCCCGCATCAGATGCCAGGTGAGCGCGATGGTCGATCCGCCCGCGCCCATCGAAAAAACCTCAGCCCCGGTCTTGGCGAAATGATCGGGCGGCAGAAATCCGTCCAGCGACAGGCCGGAACTGATCGGGTCTTTGGCGTGGCAGATCAGCTTGCCGTCCTGTTTGGAGATGCAGCTCGTCTCATCCATGAAGGCCGCATGCGGGTCGATGACATCGAAAAGATCATGACAGGCTTTGAACAGATCGATCTTGTGCGTCGTTACCAGCGCGCCGGCCGAGTGCGGATCGTCGCGGATGAATGCCACCGCCGCGCGATAGGCAGCGGGGTCCGCATGCAGCGGAAAATCAATGCCCTTGATTTCGGCATCAAGGCCAAGATGCGCGGCCCACGCGGGAAAAACCCGCATGATGGAGCTTTGCCCGGTAGAGACGCCGATAAAATACAGCGTCGGTTTTGTGGCAGGTGCGGGAAGGGGCATATCTGTTCTCTCCAGCTCAGCCGCCGCGCGCGGCGCGCACGCGGGCGACGGCCGCGCGGGCCTTGGCCGCGATGTCGGTCCAGCGGCCGTCGGCCATGTCCTTGGTGGTCGCGATCCAGGTGCCGCCGACCGCCAGCACGGTCTTGATCGTCAGCCATTCCGCGATGGTGCTTTCCGTGACACCGCCGGTCGGGATGAAGCGCGGCCCCAGATGCGCGAAGGGCGCGGAAACCCCGGCCAGGGCGGCGGGACCGCCGGCAATGCCGGCCGGGAAGAACTTGCAGAGCCGGGCGCCGAGTTTGATGGCGGCGCCCAATTCGCTCGGCGTCATGATGCCGGGGGCGAAGGGAAAGTTGCGTGTCGTGGCGCCGGTCACAATCTTGGCGTCGAAGCCCGGGGCGAGGCCAAAGGCCGCGCCCGCTGCCTGCGCGGCATCCAGCGAGGCGATGTCCAGAATGGTGCCGGCACCGACCAGAAGATCGGGCCGCTTGTCGCGCAGGATATGCATCACATCCGCCGCCGCCTTGGTGCGGAAGGTGATTTCCGCGAGGGGCAATCCGCCCTCAAGCAAGGCATCGGCCAACGGAATTGCGTCGTCCACGCTTTCTATGGCGATGACAGGCACGACGCCGATGGCGCCGATGCGGTCCAGAAGATCGGTCATGTCAGGTCTCGTTCTTGCTATCGTTCTTGCTATTGGCGGCATAAAGCACCGCGATCTCGTCTGCCGGACGCGGCTTGTACAGCCGATTGTCGCGCAGCCCCCAGCCGTCGGCTGTGGCCACCACACGCTGCCGCATGCCGCCCGCACGTTCGATGATAGCATAATCCTGGCCGGAATCGGCCGGATACATGAAGCTCATCACCAGTTCCGTCGTGCCGACATTGACGGAGCGGTGAATCCAGAAGGGCGGCACGTAGCACATGTCACGCGGGCCGATGGGCATGGCGCGGATATCGCCTTCGGGGCTTTCCAGCAGCATGACGCCCTGGCCCGCCTCGCCGTAATAGATTTCCGGGCGGTCGGCGCGGGCATGAATATGGCCGCGCGTGAGATAGAACTCATCGCCGATCCGGCCAGGCTCCATGCGGGTGACGCCGAAAATCAGGTCTCCGGCATTGGCCGAGGGCCGGTAGTCCGTCACCTCATAGACCAGGGCGTCGCCTTGGCCGAGTGCGGCGGCGAAGGCCGTCTGGTCTTCGTACAGACCCTTTAAATCCGAGAGCTGCTTCGTATAGCGGCCCGAGGCCTGGCCCAGTCGCCCGGCGGAGACCGAGACGGGGCAAAGGATCGGCTCCTGCAGGTGCATGACGCTTCCCTATGCGTTTTGTAGTTTCACTACCTTTATACGCCCTTGTTCACGAAGAAAATCCCCAAAATTGCATCAAGACCGTTGACGTCCGGAATATTCATGAATTATTGCTACAAAAAACAACGCGATCACGCGATTGTACGGGGGAAACAAACATGACGTTCACAGGACTTCGCCGCCTGGCGCTGGGATCTGCCCTGGCCGTCACCTTGGCGCCTTTTGCGACCCATGCCGCCCATGCGGCCTGTTCGGTCGGCGTGTCGATGTTCACGCTCGGCGCGCCCTATTACGCGGCGCAGATGGCCGCCGCCGTTGATGAGGCAAAAAAGGCCGGCTGCACGGTCACCACGGCCGACGGCCAGAACGATCTCAGCAAGCAGATCGGCGACGTGGAAGACATGGTCTCCAAAGGCATTCAGCTCCTCATCATCAATCCGCGGGATCCTGAAGCGATGGTGCCTGCCGTCAATGCGGCGGCAAAGGCAGGCGTGAAGGTCGTCGTCATCGACAGCGGCCTGGACCCCAAGGCGAAATATGTGACCCTCGTGCAATCCTCCAACGACCAGAACGGCTTCCTGGTCGGCCAGTGGCTGGCGGATAAGATGAGCGGCACGCCGATGAAGATCGCGCTGATCTCGGGCGACAAGGGCAATATCGTGGGTGAGGAACGCCGTCTTGGCGTGCTCAAGGGCGTGATCGAGGAACAGCTGGTCAAAAGCGGCCATGCCGGCTTCGACGTCGTCGCCCAGGGCTGGGGCGGCTGGAATACCGATGGCGGGCTCAAGGCCATGGAAGATATTTTGACCGCGCATCCGGACGTCAATGTCGTGCTGGGTGAGAATGACTCGATGGTGCTGGGCGCGCGCGATGCGCTGCGCGAAGCCGGCAAGCTGAAGGGCGTTCTGCTGGTCGCGGCGGCCGACGGCCAGAAGGATGCGCTGGAACTGATCCAGAAGGGCGAATACGGCGCGACAGGCCTCAACAATCCCGATCTCGTGGCGCGGACGGGCGTCGATATCGGGCTGAAGGCGGTCGCCGGCAAGCTGCCGGCGGATTTCCCGCGTGTTGACTACACGACGCCGGAAGTCATCACCAAGGACAATGTCGCCAAATTCTACAATCCGAAGGCCGTTTTCTGATCGGTCGGGTTGAGGGATAGGGCATGAGCGATCTTCTGACGCTGACCGGCATCACCAAATCCTTCGGTGGCGTCAAGGCGCTCAAGGGCGTGGACTTCTCCCTGGCACGGGGAGAGGTTCATGCTTTGCTCGGCGAAAACGGCGCCGGAAAATCCACGCTGATGCGCGTGGTCGGCGGAGAGATCCAGCCCGAAGCCGGCAGCATCACCTTCGAAGGCCGCAGCCTGACACTGACGGATCCGAAAGCGGCGGCCGATCTCGGCATTGCCGTCATCCATCAGGAACTGGCGCTGGCGCCTGATCTGTCGGTCGCTGAGAATATCTTCATGCGGGAATTGCCGGCGGCGATCGCCTGGGGAAAGCTCAACCGCCGCGCGCGCGCGGTGTTGGACCGTATGGGCTTCGAGCTCGACGTGCGCCGCCGCGTGGGTGACTTGGCCGTCGCCCAGCAGCAGGTGGTGGAAATCGCCAAGGCGCTGTCGCGCGACGTCAAGGTCATCGTCTTCGACGAACCGACGGCCGTGCTGTCGTCCCGCGATGCCCAGCGTCTGCACGACATCATTGCCGTGCTGCGCGCATCCGGCGTCGGCATCGTCTATATTTCGCATCGGCTGGAAGAGGTCTTCAAGATCGCCGACCGCATGACGGTGATGAAGGATGGCGCCCTGGTCGGTGTCACATCGCCGCAGACGTCGACGATTGATGACGTCATCCGCATGATGGTCGGCCGCAATCTGTCTGCCATGTTCCCCAAAGCCGCGCATCGCAGCATCGGGGCCGAAGTGCTGAACGTCGAAAATCTGCGCCGTGGCATGAAGGTGCGGGGCGTCAGCCTGTCCGTGCGCGCCGGGGAAATCGTGGGCCTTGGCGGTCTGGTGGGTTCCGGCCGCACGGAAACCGCGCGCCTCATCTTCGGGGCGGACGCCAAGGAAGCCGGTGAAATCCGCCTGCACGGCAAGGCGGTGACCATCAAGTCGCCATTGGATGCGGTTCTGGCCGGCATCGGCCTGGTGCCGGAAGATCGCAAACATCACGGCGCGATCCTGGATATGTCGATCCGCATCAATACCACGATGGCGCGGCTGAAACCCGTCGTGAACGCCATGGGGTTCATCCGCCGCCACAAGGAACGCGATACGGTGACCGCACTCGGCCAGCAGTTGCGGCTGAAATCGGCCGGGCCGGAAGCCCCCGTTTCCAGCCTCTCGGGCGGCAATCAGCAGAAGGTCGTGCTGGCGAAATGGTTCCACGCCGGGGGTGACGTCATCATCCTGGATGAGCCGACACGCGGTGTCGATGTCGGCGCCAAGACTGAAATCTATGGCCTGATCGAAGAACTGGCGGCGGCGGGGCGCGCCATCCTGGTTATCTCCTCCGAACATCAGGAATTGTTCGGCCTCTGCGACCGCGTTCTTGTCATGGCGGAAGGTGAATTGCGCGGCACCTTGCTGCCGGATGACTATTCCGAAGAAAAGCTTCTCGCTTTGGCGATGACGCAATCCGTGGCCGCCGATCACGCAGCCCCGCTCGATCTTCCCGCGCATACGCATCAGCCGGTGAATTGACATGACCCAATCCACAACTGTGGCCCCCGTCGCCGCACCGCGTCGTTCGTTCGATGCCGGCGAATTCTTTCGCCGCTACGGCACCGTCTGCATCTTTCTGGTGCTGGTCCTGGGCGCGAGTTTCGAATCGAACGCCTTTCTGAGCGACCGCAATATCATGAACGTGCTGCGCCAGATTTCCGGCACCGGCATCATGGCGGTCGGCATGCTCTTCGTTATTCTGACGGGCGGCATCGATCTGTCGGTCGGCTCCATTCTGGCGCTTGGCAGCGTTGTCAGCGCCATTGCCATCGATGCGCATGGCACGGGCGCGGGCGTCGGCATTTCGGTCGGTGCCGGCGCGCTCTGCGGTCTCGTCACCGGCGTGCTTGTGGCCTATGCGGGCCTGCCGCCTTTCGTCATCACGCTGGCCGCCATGACGGCCGTGCGCGGCTTCGCGCTGATCGTCTCTGACGGCCAGCCGATCATGATGGACGACGATGCCAGCACGGTCATCACCAATTTCGGCTCCGGCTTCTTTCTCGGCATTCCCGATCCGGTCTGGCTGATGGCGCTGGTCTTCGTGGTGGCCGGCGTGGTGCTGGGTTTCACCAAATTCGGCCGTCTGGTGAAGGCCATCGGGTCCAACCGGGAAGCCGTGCGCCTGTCGGGCATCGCCGTGCCGCGTTACGTGATGGCGGTCTATGTCATTTCGGGCGCCTTGGCGGCGCTGGCCGGTGTCATCACCACCAGCCGCACGGGTGTCGGTTCGGGCGTCGTCGGTGTCGGCGCCGAGCTGAACGTCATCGCCGCCGTCGTCATCGGCGGCGCCAGCCTGATGGGCGGCAAGGGTGGCGTCATCAACACGCTGCTTGGTGCGCTGGTGATGGGCGTCATCGCCAATATCATGAACCTGGTCGGCGTGCCCGGCTATAACCAGCAGGTCTGCATGGGGGCCATCATTGTCATCGCCATGCTGCTGCAGCACGGGTCTCGCTGGTTCAAGCGCTGAGTTTTCATCACCCTCCTTCTGACGGGGCTAAGCCGTGTATCTCGAAAAATTCAGGCTGGACGGAAAAGTCGCCGTCATCACGGGTGCCGCGCGGGGTATCGGCCTTGCCTGCGCCGAGGCGCTGGCGGAAGCGGGGGCTGCCGTGGTGCTGACGGATATGAACGCGGCTGCGGCCGAAAGTGCCGCCGCAACTCTCGCGGCGCGCGGCTATACCGCCTCGGCGGAAGCGCTGGACGTGACAGACCCGCGCGCGGTGGAGCGCGTGCATGACGCGGTCATCGCCCGCCACGGGCGCTGCGATATCCTGGTCAATAATGCCGGCATCGCCATCAGCAACCGCCCGGCCGAGACCATGGATGACGCAACCTGGCTGAAAGTGCTGGACGTGAACCTGAACGGCACCTTCTGGTGCTGCCGCAGCTTCGGCGCCACCATGCTGAAGAACGGCACCGGGGCCATCGTCAATATCGGCTCCATGTCCGCCGATATCGTCAATCGTCCGCAGGAACAGAGCCAGTACAATGCCTCCAAGGCTGGCGTGCATCATCTGACGCGGTCGCTCGCCGCCGAATGGGCGGCGCGTGGCGTGCGCGTCAATGCGGTGGCCCCGACCTATATCGACACCGAACTCAATTCATACGTCTATGAGAATGCCGAGATGTATAAGCATTGGGTGGGCGGCACGCCGATGAACCGCCTGGGCCGCACCGAGGAAGTCGCTTCCGTCGTACTGTTCCTGGCCTCCGACGCGGCCAGCCTGATGACGGGGTCTATCGTTCTGGCCGATGGCGGCTATACCTGCTGGTAAGAAGCACGGATCGGCTCGGGATAGACGGAAACCGAAATTTTGCGTCATGCGCGGCTTTATGCCGCGCATCTACCCGTTCGGGCGCCCAGACCGCGTTTGGGCGCCGCAGCGGGTAGACCTGCGGGACAAGCCCGCGGGCGACGATAGCGGGGACGTTTCAATCGACACCCGACCGGCTTTTGGTGGCTGGGGAGAGGATAAAATGGCCGAAGGCCTGACGCTCGCGATCGATATCGGCACCGGCAGCGCGCGAGCGGCGCTGGTGGACGGGCAGGGCGTGGTTCTGCGTGTCGCGGCGCGGGAGCATGATCAGATCGTGCCGCAATTCGGTTGGGCCGAGCAGCGCCCGGCGCAATGGTGGGACGGTACGGTCGCCGCCATCCGGGACTTGCTGGACGGCATGCCTGAAGCGCGGCAGTCTATCGAAGCCATCGCCGCCTGCGGCCAGATGCATGGCACCGTGCTGGTGGACGGTGATGGCGATCTCACCCGCGACACCGCGCCGCTGTGGAATGACAAGCGGACCGCCGCCGCCGTCGCCGCTTTCGAGACGGCCAATCCCTCGGCCGATTATCTCAAGCTGACCGGCAATCCGCCGACGCCGGCCTGGCCCGGCTTCAAGCTGGCCTGGCTACGCGACAATGACCCTGGGGCCTATGCCCGCGCCGCGCATGTGCTGATGCCGAAGGATTATATCAATCTGCGGCTGACGGGCGTGGCCGCCATGGATCGCGGCGATGTCTCGTGCAGCTTTCTCAATGACTGCGCGACCGATGACTGGTCTCCCGCGATGATCGCGGCTTTGGGGCTGGATGCGGCCAAGCTGCCGCCGGTGCGTGACCCGCGCGATATCCTGGGTGCGGTCACGCCGGAAGCGGCACGGGAGACGGGTCTGCGCGCCGGCACGCCGGTGCTTGTCGGCAGCGCGGATTATCCCGCCGCTCTGTTGGGCGCCGGCGTCTGCCGCCCGGGTCTGGCGTCGGACGTCACTGGCACCTCCTGCATCATGACGGTGATCGCGGAACGCCCGATCCTGGACCCGGAAATCTGCAATGTCGCGACCGTCGAAGGCGGCTGGGGCGCGTTCGTGCTGCTGGAAACGGGTGGGGATGCGGTGCGGTGGGCGCGGCGCGCGCTGCATGAGCGGCGGCTGGATTACGCGGCGATCATGGATCAGGCAGAAACCGCGCCGGCCGGCTGCGACGGGCTGTTCTTTCTGCCCTATCTGACCGGGGAACGGTTGGGCGCGCATCGCAATGCGCGGGCGCAGTTTTTCGGCCTCGGCGCCGGCCATGGCCTCGCGCATCTGGACCGGGCGCTGCTGGAAGGCGTGGGTTTCGCCGGTAACCGCGCGCTGCGCATCATGGCTGACCGCGCCGGGCAAAAGGTGGAGCGTGTCATCGCCACCAGCGGCGGCGCCAAAAGCCCGCTCTGGCTGAAGATCAAGGCCAGCGCCTATAATCTGCCGATCCTGGTGCCGCGCGAGGCCGAAAGCGGGCTGGTCGCCTGTGCCGCCATGGCCGCCGCCGCCACGGGGCGTTTCGCCTCGCTGCATGCGGCGGTGGATGCTTTCGTGCGATTCGAGCCTGAAATCCTGCCCGACCCGGCCTGGGCCGAGCGCTATGCGCGCATGCAGCCGATTTTCGATCAGCTCTATCAGCAGAGCCAGTCGCTGTATGATGCGCTGGACGCGCTATCGGATTGACGTCAGAGGGGCGGGCAGGGAAGTCTGCGCGCCATGCGCAAACTCCTTTTCGCCCTCACTGTCCTCTCGCTGCCTTTGGCGGCGCAGGCGGCGGGGACAGAATTTCCCTTCTATGCCGCCTATAAGTCCTGGATTGATCTATCAATGTACCTGCGGCGGCCTGGAAGCAGGGGATTGGCCGGTATTGTTCCGGTCCGCGCCATAAAGTCTGTCAGGCTTGACCAGAATTACCTTCGACCGTCATGCCCGCGAAAGCGGGCATCTTCTCCTGGTTGTAACGCCAAAGCAAGAAGATACCCGCTTTCGCGGGTATGACGCTGTTTCAATCAAAATCTGACAGAATCTAGTGTTTCTGCAACCGCGCTACCCGAGCTTGGTCAGGCAAGCGCGGGTAGTGCGGTTGCTTCGGTCAAAAGATGGCAGGTTCTAGACACCCGCGAGATAGGTCATCTTGCCGATTTCGACGCCTTGATGCCGCAACAGGCCATAGGCCGTGGTGACATGGAAGAAGAAATTGGGGATGGCGAATTGCGTCAGGTAATCGCCGCCGTTTTTGAAGACATGTGGTTCGCCGCGTGTCGGAATGGTGATGCTGCGGTTTTCGCTGGCATTGATCTGCTCGGGCGTAAAACTTTCCGCATAGGCGATGACTTTCGCAATGCGGGCCTTGAGTTCGTCGAAGGTGGTTTCGGTATCGGCGTGGCTGGGCGGCGTTTCACCGCTGAGCCGCGCCGCGCAGGCCTTGGCGGCGTCGGCCGCGCTTTGCACCTGACGCGCAAGATTGAACATATCGGGCGCCAGCCGGGCTTCGATCATCGTCGCCGGGTCAATATCCTGTGCCGCCGCATGGGCGGCGGCCTTGTCCAGAATGATGGATAGGTTTTGCAGCATGCGTACCATCATCGGGATGGATGCATCGTAGAGTGAGAAGGCCATGATCGCGCTCCGTTTGGAGGCGGCAGGCTAGTCTCTATCGCCCGCGTCGCAAAGCCGTGCCGGAGCAGAGGCCGATTTTCGCCACGCAACTGTCACGCGCGGCCGGCCGCGCGTGACAGTGGGTTCAGCAGGACATAGGCTGCCTAGGTGCTTTGGCGCATCAATGGCCGATGCCCTTCTGCTCCAGCAGTTCCAGCTTGGCCATCGCGCCTTCCGAAAGATGGATCTGCGTCGCTTCCAGATTTTCACGCAAGTGCGCCCGCGAACTGGTGCCGGGGATGAGCAGGATATTGGGCGAGCGCTGTAGCAGCCAGGCCAGCGCCACCTGCAACGGTGTCGCGCCCGCATGCTCGGCCACTTCCGACAGAATGCTCGATTGCAGCGGCGAAAAGCCACCCAGCGGGAAGAAGGGCACATAGGGAATGCCTTCATCCGCCAGCCAATGGACCAGCGTCTCATCCTCACGATGGGCGAGGTTGAAGGCATTCTGCACGCAGACGATGGGGGCGATCTTCTGCCCGTCCTCAACCTGCTTGCGGGTGACATTGCTGAGGCCGATATGCTTGATCTTGCCCTCGCGCTGCATGTCCGCCAGGGCGGTCATCTGCTCTTCCAGCGGGCCTTCCGCCGGCCCGTGGATCGAATGCATGCTGCGGAGATTGACGACCTCCAGCTGTTCCAGCCCAAGATTGCGCAGATTGTCTTCGACCGCCGTGCGCAGCTCCGGCGGCGACATGGCGGGCAGCCAGCCGCCCTTCTCGTCGCGGCGGGCCGAGACCTTGGTGACGATGACGAGATCCTGAGGATAGGGATGCAGCGCCTCGCGGATGATTTCATTCGTCACATGCGGCCCGTAGAAATCCGACGTATCGATATGGTCGACGCCGGATTCCACTGCCTCGCGCAGCACGGCAATGGCTTCCGCGCGGTCGCGCGGCGGCCCGAAAACGCCGGGGCCGGCCAATTGCATCGCGCCATAGCCCATACGGCGAACCGGGCGGTCTCCCAGCACATAGGTTCCAACGTCCTTGATTGTCGCCATGGTCGCTCTCCTCTTCGTTCCTGGGACAGGATTTAGGGACTGTTTGGCCGCGCGATAACCGCCGATAAAGCGCACACCCTGTTCACATAGGCGAACAATGGCGGCTGATCTCAACGAACTTTCCCTCTTTCTGGCGGTCGCCCGCGCCGGTGGTTTTCGCCAGGCCGCCCGTGGCCTGGGCCTTAGCCCCTCGGGCCTGAGCGAGGCCGTCAGCCGGCTGGAAACCAGGCTCGGCCTGCGCCTGCTTCACCGCAGCACCCGCAGCCTGGCCTTGACGGAGGCGGGCGAGCGGCTGGTGGCCCGTCTGGCGCCCGCCCTGAGCGAGGTCGAGGCAGCGGTGGAGGCCGCGCAGAGTGCCGCCGGACATCCGGCCGGTACGCTGCGCCTGAACGTGCCGGTCAGCGCGGCAAGGCTGGTGCTGCCGGCGCTGATCCCGCCCTTTCTCAAAGCCTATCCGGATATCCGGCTGGAAATCACGGCGGAGGAGAGCTTCGTCGATATCCTGGCGGCCGGCTGCGACGCCGGCATCCGCTATGACGAGCGGCTGGAGCAGGACATGATCGCGCTGCCCATCGGCCCGCGCCGGCAGCGCTATGCGCTTGGCGCCGCGCCGGACTATCTGGCGGCGCGGGGCGTGCCGCAGCATCCCCGCGATCTGCTCAACCATGCCTGCATGCGTGGCCGTTTCCCCAGCGGCTCGGCCGATGTCTGGGAATTCGAGCGCGACGGCGAAACGCTGGCGGTGGACCCGACAGGCCCGCTGCTGGTGACCATCGGCCCGGCGACCGAGCTTGCGGTGGATGCAGCCCTCGGCGGCCTCGGTCTCGTCTATCTGTTCGAGGATTGGCTGCGGCCGCATTTTCAGGCCGGGCGGCTGGTGCCGCTGCTGGAAGACTGGTGGCCGTCTTTCTCAGGGCCGTTCCTGTATTATTCCGGCCGGCGGCTGGTGCCGCCGCCCTTGCGGGCCTTTATCGATTTCGTGCGGAGCGCCAGTCCGGTGGAATAGTTCCGGTGGAAAATAGTTCCGGCGGAATGGTTAAGGCGCCACCAGCGCGTCATAGCCCGAGAGCGCAGCCTGGGCCTGGCTCGGCGACATGTCCGACTGCAAAACCTGCGTGGCAGTGGCGTGATCGCCGGTCAACTCGCTGGCCAGCGCGTAATCCTGCCGAACGCGCGGCGTCGCGTCCGACGCTGCTGCCAAAGGCGCGAGAAGGTTGCGCGCCTGGCTCGCCTGGCCCGACAGCGCCATGGACAACGCCAGATTGACCATGGGCGCGCGGGCGTCGGGCGCCACGCCCAAAGCGAGCGCATAGGCTTTCTGCGCTTCCGCATGATGGCCTTGCAGGTCGCGGGCGATGCCGAGGTCGTTCAGCGCCGCCACATTGCGCGGCTGTTCCGTCACCACAGCCAGGAACAGCGTTTCCGCCTTCAGCGGATCGGTGGCCAGTGCCAGGCGGCCGAGGCCGAGGCGGGCGGGAATTGAGTCCGGCGCCAGAGCCAGGGCCTTGTTGAAGTCGATCAGCGCGTTTTCCGGCAGGCCCGTCTCGGAATAGGCTTCGCCCTGCATCACCAGCGCATCGATGTCGTTGGGCGATTGCGCCAGCTTCACCGTGCTGATGCGCAGCGCGATCTGCGGCGCACCGCTGTCCAGCGCGGCTTGGCCGACATTCAGCCCGGGCAGTTGCGTGCCCGGCTGCGGGGCGGTGCAACCGGCGAGCAGGCCGAGGCCAAGCAAAAGCGCCGAGGCAGTGTGATAGGGGGACAATAGAGCCATTAGTGGTGGAAGGCCTTCATCAGGTTCAGCGCTGCCGGTCCGGCCACGACGATAAAAATGCACGGTAAGATCAACACGATCATCGGCAAAGTCAGCAAAACCGGCAGCCTGGCGGCGCGTTCCTCAAAACGCGTCAAGGCTTCCTGCCGCATTTCGATGCCGAGCGCCCGCAGCGCCTCTCCCATGGGCGTGCCATATTGCACGGACTGGATAAGCGTCGTCGCGACACGTTTGAGGCTGTCCAATCCCGTCCGTTCCCCGAGCGCGGTGAGCGCCGTCGCACTATTCACGGCGATTTGCAACTCGCTGACGGTCTGGCTGAATTCGCGGGACACCGTGGGATGGGCGAAGCCGATTTCATTCGCAACCCGCTGCATGGTCGGCACCAGACCCAGCCCGGCCTGGGTGCAGATTACCATCAGGTCCAGCGCATCCGGCACGCCGAGTTCCAGCTTGGTCCGATAGGCCGAACGCACCGAATCAACCGCTTTGTCGGGTAGCAGCAGGCCGATAATCGCCGCGATGAAAGGCGCGATATGGGAGACCAGGCGCGGCAGCGTGATTTCATGGGTCAAAGCGATGACCAGAAGCGGGCAGGCGATGACCAGAAGAATCTTCGCGCCGATGAAAAGGCCGAGCGCATTGCCCTGGCGCAGCCCGGCCAAGGCAAGGCCCTCCTCGAATTGCTTGAGGGTTTTGGGTGACAGCAAGCCGCTGCGCTGAATGCCACGGCCGAACGCGCTGACCAGCCCGACCAGATTAGGCCCACTCGCCTCAGCTTGCCCCTTCTCCTGGCCCCATTCGCCGCGCACCAGACGCAGCCGGCGATTGAACTGGTTTTGGCGGCGCGTCGAGATCATCAGAATACCCGCCGCGACGGCGGCCATGACAATCAGGATGAAGCCGAAGATCAGAATGAGTTGTGGGGTCATGACAAAACCGCGCTCATTTCAGCGCACCCTTGATCATATTCCGCATGATGAACAGGGCGACAGTCAGGAGCAAGATGCCGACCACAAGAAGCTTCTGCCCGGTATGGGTTATGAACAATACCAGGATATAACTCGGATTGACGAAAAAAAGCAGGATGGTCATGAGAAAGGGCATCGAGCCTAGAACCATGGTGCTGCTGCGGCTTTCCGACGTCAGCGCAAAGCCGCGCGCCTTAAGCGCGACGCGTTTGCGAATGGTGTCGGCCAGCAGTTCCAGCGATTCCGAAAGGCCACCGCCGGCCTGCGCCTGCAAACTCAGCGTCGCGGCAAAGAAACCGTATTCGGGCAGGGCCGTGCGGGCCGCGCTGGCGCGCAGGGCGACGTCCAGCGGCGTGCCGATGGCGATATCTTCCGACAGACGCAGGAATTCCGCCCGTGTCGGCTCCTGCGCCTCACGGGCGACGATGCGCATGGCTTCCGGTACCGGTACGCCGACGCGCACCGCGCGGATGATCATCGCCAGGGCGTCCGGAAACTGGCGGAACATGATGTCGCGATGCTTGTCACGCCATTGTCCGAAGAGGGTGCGACTGCCAATCAGCCAAATCGGCGGCAGAACGATCCAGGCGAGTTTGCCCAGCAGCACGGCGCAGATCATGGTCGCGATGCGCGCGACGAGAAGCGTCACCAACAGAACGACCCACCAGGGCAGACGATAGATTCCGCGTTCCGCATAATCGCAGCCGAAAATCATCAGGGCCCGGCTGAAGATGGTGCGATCGGATCGAACCGCTGCGAGCGCGACCGGTGCCGCCGCCACCACCTTTCGCGGCGCCGTTATGCGTGTCGCGCGATCGATGCGCGCGTCCAGCAAGGCCTTCTGCTTTTGCCCGCTCGAAATCAGAAGGCCCATGCCGCCCAGTCCCATCAGGACCAGCAGAGCAAGCAGAAGCAGGATGTGCAGAAGGCCGGGGCTCATTCCGAATCCAGGGCGTCCATCCAGGCCTGGTCGAGATTGAAATAGGCAAGCCGGGAATGGGCCGCCGGCCGGTCACGCGAGACCGCATAGCGGGTGCGGAAACGTCCGTCGGGGCCTTCGCCCAATATCTCCAGCTTGAAGATGTCGTTCATGATGACGACGTCGCCTTCCATGCCGCAGACCTCTGTCACCTGCTGCACGCGCCGCCCGCCATCGCGCTGGCGGCCGACCTGCACGATCAGGTTCACGGCGCCGACGATCTGCGTGCGGATGGCGAAGGAGGGCAGACCCATATTGCCCATCTGCACCATGTTCTCGATACGGGTGAGCGCATCGCGGGTTGTATTGGCATGGATCGTCGACATGCTGCCGTCATGGCCGGTATTCATCGCTTGCAGCATGTCGAAGGCTTCGCCGGCGCGCACTTCACCGATGATGATGCGGTCGGGCCGCATACGCAGGGCGTTGCGCACCAGATCGCGCTGCGTCACTTCGCCCTTGCCTTCCAGATTGGGCGGCCGCGTTTCCAGGCGCACGACATGCGGCTGCTGCAATTGCAGTTCCGCCGCGTCTTCCACCGTTACCACGCGCTCGCCGGGGTCGATGAGCTGTGACATGGCATTCATCATGGTGGTCTTGCCGGACCCGGTGCCGCCGGAAATGACGACGTTGAAGCGTGCCGAGGCCGCAAGCTTGAGGATGCTGGCGACCTGCTGCGTCATGGTGCCGAAGCCGACCAGATCGTCGAAATTGATCGTCCGTTTACGGAATTTACGGATGGAGATATAGGGCCCGTCCAGCGCCAGCGGCGTGAAGACGATATTAACGCGGCTGCCGTCCTGAAGGCGCGCATCCACCATGGGGCTCGATTCATCCACGCGCCGGCCGACGGCCGTTGCGATGCGCTGGCAAATGCCCGCCAGATGCTCGGTATCGCGAAAGCGCACATTCGCCTGATAGACCTTGCCCAGGCGCTCGATAAAGATGCGGTCCGGGCCGTTGACCATGATATCGGCAATCGTATCGTCGGCCAGCAGAGGCTCCAGCGGTCCCAGGCCCAGCATGTCATTCACAAGATCGCCTGCAAGCTGCCGCTGCTCGCGCGCATTGAGCTGAATACGCCGGTCGGTCGCGATTTCACCGATCAGCCGTTCCACCTCGGTCTGCAAACGCTCCGGCGCCACGGCCGCCACGGCGGCCGGGTCCAGCCGGCCCAGGCACAGCGTGCGCAATTCCGCGATGATGGCCGCCGGCGCGCTATGGACGGGGATAGCCTGCGCGGGGGCCGCTTCCGCCGCGATGACTGCCGGCAAGGCCATCGCCTCGGCCATGGTCGGGCGACGCCCGAAAGCCGGACGGACGGCCGTGCCGCTCATCGGGGCTTGCCGAGCAACTGCCGCAGGCCGCCAAACCGCGACTTCGATCCGCTGCTTGTCTGGCTGGCCGTAGCCCCGAGCTGATTGGCCAGTTCCTCGATAGCGGAGCGGAAGGCGCTGCTTTGCGTGCTCGCGGGCTGTCCCATGGTCACAGCATGGCCGATCTGGCGCGGCAGGTCTGGGATGGTGACGTCGATGGCCGTCTTCAGGGCATCCTCCACCTGCTGACGTTTCAGGCCGCCAGGCATACCGAGCCGGTTCAGAACCAGGGTCGCGCGCTGCTGCCCGGTGCTGCCCGGCATCAGGCGCAGCGCATCGCGCACCGAACTCAGCGTCGGCGTCAGCACGATGACGCGATGACCGGACGCCGCCAGAAGCTCACGCCCGAAGGCATGGGGCTGCCAGCGGACGTCGCCGATGATGAAATTATAGCGCCGAGCGAGGGCTTCCAGCAGTTGCGGCGCGGCACCGGTGGCATAGGCGATTTCCTGCGCCAGCTTTTCCTGCGCCGCTAGCACATGCAGGCGCGGAGAGACGGGTACGGCGGCGCGTTCGGCCAGCAGGGTGTCGATACGCTCTGGCGCTTCCAGCGCGGCACGCAGACCCGGGCTCGGCTCGATATCGAGCATGAGCGCCGCCGTGCCGAGATAGAGATCGGCGTCCAGCAACACCGTATGACGCCGCAAGGTCATGCCCAGATGCCAGGCCAGATTGGCGGCGACGACGCTGGCGCCCACACCGCCGCGCGCACCGGTAATCGTCACGAAACGTCCGCCGCGCTTGGCGGCCGCCGCCTGTCCGGCGGCCATGGGCACGAAATGCTGCGCCACCACATCGCGGGTCAAAGGCTTGGCCAGATATTCCGCGACGCCAAGACCGCGCGTGATTTCGCGGTACAATGTGAGGTCGCTGGAATCGCCGATGACCAGCACGCAGGTATCGGGCTCCACCACCTCGGACAGCTGCGTCAGCGCCATCAGCGGCTCGTCTTCGCCGGTGATGTCTACGATGAGCAGGCGCGGCGTCACCGCCTTCTGCTGCACGGCGATTGCGGCCCGCAGGCCACCGCGCCGGATTTCCATCGGCTCGATCAGCGCATCGGCGAAGCCATCACGCAAGGCGCTTTCGCTTGCGGCATCGAGCACGAAGGCCATGGCGGCCGGGCGGTCCGGACGGTTGACGTCGCTGGCGGCGTCGGTTCCGGCCGCCATGGCAACGGTGGACGAGCTTTGCCCGCGCGACATCAATTGCCCCCACCGAGTGCGGCGCTGAGATCGGCCAGGGCGGATGCGGCATTATTGCCGGTGCCGCTGCCACTGCTGCTACCGGTTGAGCCGTCCAGACCTTTCGGCTTGTCGGCCATAATCCGATCGATGGGTATCGTGCTGTCGTAATGCGTCGGCGTGCTTTCGCCATGGCCCGCGATCAGGTCATTGGGATCGGCGACCATGACAGCGATATTGGCCGGAATGGCGCCAGTCGGCTGCCACATGCCGTCACGCTGATAAGGATCGGTCATGGCACAACCGGCGCAGCCAAGCGCCGCCAGTCCAAGGCAGAGCAGAATGCGCAGGCTTGGCATTGTCCCGGTCATTGCACGATGAACCCGGCGCTGCCCGGGATCTGCATCGGCACTTTGGGCTGGCCGTCAGCCACCTGACGCAACTGCAACAGCCGCTCCAGATCGGAAGGCGGCGGCGAATCGGCATCCAGCGAATTCAATGCAGCAGGGTTGTCGACGGGGCGCACGATATAGGGCGTGATCAGGATGACGAGTTCCTTCTCTTCCCGCACCAGGTTGTTGGATCGAAACAGGGCGCCGACATAGGGAATATCGCCCAGGATCGGGACGCCGGTCGTGTCATGCGTCTCATTGGTTTCAAGCAGGCCGGCAATGGCAAAGCTCTGTCCGCTGCCAAGCTCCACCGTGGTCTCTGCCTGCCGCACCAGCAGCGCCGGAATCTGGATGGCGGAATTATCAACGGTCAATGTAATTGCGCCTTGGGTGGTCAATTCGCTGACTTCGGGCTGAACATGCAGATTGATGCGCCCGGAGGAAAGGACCGTCGGCAGGAACTTTAGGCTGACACCGTAGCTTTTGAAATCAATGGTCACGGTGCCGTTTTGCTCGGCCACTGGTATGGGATATTGGCCGCCGACTTCGAAGCTGGCGGCCTGTCCGCTCATCACCGTCAGCGTCGGCTCGGCCAGGATTTTCGCCAGATTATCCTCTGCCAGTGCCTCTATGACGGCGCTGACGCTGGGGGCGGCTAGCGATGCCGCGCCGGCGGCCGTGTCGGTGATGGGATTGGAGACGGCGAAGGTCAAAGCGGAACTGCCGATGGAGGCGACCGCTGCCCAGTTCGCGCCCAGTTCCCGCGTCACGGAGCGGTCAATTTCGGCAATGCGCACCTGCAAGGTCACCTGCGTCGACATGGCAACGGTCACTTCGTCCAGCAGGCTCTGCTTGCTATCCAAAAAGCCATTGGCCAAGCGCACGGCGGTGGCATGCTGTTCCGGCGTCTGCACCTGGCCGGTCAGGCTCAGGCCATTCGGCTCCGCGTGAACCTTCAGGTCCAGACCGGGCAGAACGGCATTGATGGCGGCTTCCGCCTCGTCCGCCGAGAAGCTGGAAGGCTGCACGGTGACGTTGTAACTGCCGAGAGAACGGCCATCCGCGCCTGTTGCCGCGATTGTCGTTTCACCGGGGGCGATGCCGAAGACGAACAGGCTATTGGCGCTGGCGGGCTTCACCTCGGCGACCTTTGGATTGGCGACGAAGATATTCGCGGCATTGCCGCGCAGCGTGATGATTTTGCCTGTGCCGATGGTCAGCGCGATGCCTGGCGGCGCTGCCGCCACGGCTGCATGGGAGGCGAAGAGGGCAGCGGCGATGATGATCGCCAGACAGGCGTTCCGCAGCATCAGAAATGGAAATCCTGTTCGTCAGAGCCTTGAAAGACGTGAACGGCCGCCGTCTGGGATTTCGCCGAGGGCAGGTCGGCCATGGCCTGCGAGACGTCCTGCGCCCAAATCGTTCGGCCGCTATTTTTCGATAGTGCCGTGCCGGCATCGGCCGAGCAGACCGCCAGCGACAGTTGGCCGATGCGTGCTGCCAATTGCACGCGCTCGACACCGGTTTCAGTCACTTCCAACGTCACGGTGCGCGCCGTGGAGGTATTGGTGGAAGGTGCGCCCGGTGCCGCGCCCTGCACCAGTTCCTGGTCGATCGCGATGACGCGCACGTTGCTGAGCACGGCTTCCGCCGATACGCGCCGCCCGAGCGGGACGGAGGAATCGTCGATCGACTGCGTCATGATGACGTCGACACGGTCGCCCGGCCAGATCAGCCCTGCGGTACCGCTGACGGCATCGACGCCGATGGTCACGGCCCGCATGCCCGGTTGCAGCACGGCGGCCAGAAAGCCGTGATCGCCTGGCCGCATGACGTCTGCCGGCAGGATGACATCGTCCTTCGCAAGCGAGCGGCGGATCATGCCGCCGATCAGATCGCGCCGGGCATCCGCGCTGTCGGGTGTCGCGTCCGTCGGCACATCGGTGGTGGGAAATGTCTTGGCCTCAAGATCGTCCGATTTCAGCAGCGTGCCAGCCCGCACGTCATGCGCCAGCGCGATGACCGCGACGGTGCGCGGCACGACCTTGTGGGTGGCGGCTTTCGGCGGATGCGCAGAGACCCAGGCGACGGCACCAAAACCGGCAAGGCCGATAGCCATGATGGCAAACAGGAACAGACGGACGATCATGCAGGGCTAATCAACAACGTGAGAATCGCACCGGATGCGATGCCGACGCCATAGGGAAGGGGACCGCCACGGCGGATACGGAAACGCTCTGTCCGCCAGATGCGCGCTAGCAATCCGGTGGGCCGAGGCCCCGGTTTTGGCACAAGCCGGCGCAGCGCGATATAGACAAGTGCGAGAATACCGCCCGCCAGTCCGACGAGGGCGATATAAGTTGTGATGGCGGCCGCCGGCAGCAGCAGCACGGAGGCGCTGATCAGTTTGACGTCGCCGCCACCCATCCATCCGCGCAGATAGCAGACCATGGCGCAGAGAAAGACGATCGCGGCCGCCAGCAGAGCGACAGCGGCGTGGCCCTGGACAATGCGCAGCACGAGACCGATCGCGACCAAGGCGATGCAGATACCGTCTGGAATGATCCGAACGGCGATATCGCAAAGCGATGCCATGACGAGCAGCAGAATGGCACCGCCGATGAGCGCGGGCGCGCCAAAGCCAGCCCAATAAAGCGAAAGATAAGGCTGCAAATCGGCTCCGATATCCTGAAAGGTGTTGCGGCACTCCGTAGAGTGCCGCAACAGACTTTTACATAGCGGTGTTCACGCTGGTGAAGATGCCGTCGACGGTTTTGCCAAGCGCGGCGACGCCGACGGCGATGACGGCGGCGATCAGGCCGGCGATCAGCGCGTATTCCACGGCGGTGACGCCGCGCTTGTCGGACTTCAGGGCCGCAATCGCGTTGGTGCAATAGGTCGTGACGGCCAGAAGATTGGTCATGAGATTCTCCAATATCGGATTACGGGCGATGGGTGTCGAAATTCGCCTCGGTGAAAAAGTTGCAATATCAGCATGAAATCTGCGTCGATAGTCGCGAAATCTTCTCCATCCTGAGGGACTTCGCACTAGAAGCGGCAAAAGATTTTCAAAACAATTTCAGCGAACCGATTTTGTGCGAAAGGACGTACGCCCTGAAATAGGAAACACCAGAGTATCAATGGGTTAACGCGAAAGCCGGGGTAATTTTATCCTAAACCTGTCATGAAAACCTCAGCCTTTTGAATTAGTATTTTCAGCTAGAACTCAGATTTTAACACTAAACTCACGGTTCCGTGAGTTTAGTGTTTGCGATTGCGGTACCCTTTTATAAGTAACGCTTCAGCGCGTGCCGCTGCCGCTGTCCGGCAGAATGACATGCGGCAAAGGAGAGGTCGCGGGCAGCAGAACGAGAACTTCCGCTTCAATTCCGCCGCCCTGAATCGCGCCGTCATTGTCTGTGTCCAGGGGGGCGCCACCCCAGCGCGCCAGCACGCGGTCGCGATAGGGAATGCCGAAAGCCGGTGACGCCGAGTGATAACTCATGACCGCCGCCGGCCAGGATCCAAGGCGCTGATGGAGATCGGACAGAAAGCGCGCCGCCGCCGTCGCATTCGCATCCGGGTCGAAGGCGGCATCCGCTGTCGCGAAGGCCAGCGGGTGATAGGTCAGGTCAACCTGGAAACAGCCGACATCGATCATCGGCGTGCCTTGCGCCTGCAAAGCCGATAGGGCCTTTACGGCGGCGGGCAGATTGGGCAGATACAGGCTATTGCCATTGGCATCGATTGTCCAAGGCCAGGGCTCAACCTTTCCGGATGGTGCGGTTCGGCCGCTTTCGATCTCACCGATTGCGGACAGCAGACCGAGCGGGATGCCAAAGCGTTTTTCTGCGTCGGCGGCGGCGTCCAGGCAGGTTCTTGGCAGGGCATCTGCGGCACGTGCCGGGGCCTGGGCGCAAAGAAGAAACGGCAGCAGAGCAAGTGACAGACGCGTTGACGTGTTTCGGAAAAACTTCATCTCGACGATGACAGGCCTATTCGCCATAAAGCGGTTCACGGATTGGATAAAATCGGATCGGCATGTCTTCGATCATAGTTCCCTCTCAAACGCCATCATGATTCGCCGAAAATCTGTTCGCGCCTTGAACCGGCGTGGCGCGGTTGCGGTATGGGTGGCACTGATCCTGACACCGACACTGCTGATCATCGCGCTTGGTCTGGATGAAGCGCAGTTGAGCCTGACGCAGATCGAGTTGCAGCGCGCGGCCGATATCTCGGCCTATGCCGGCGGTCTTCGCGCCGCCAGCAGCGCGACGGGCGTTCCGAGCAGTTGCGCCAGCGCCAGTAACAAGCTGGATTGCGCCTATGCCAATGCGGCCGCCGATCTGGCGGAAGTCGCGACAGCGCCCAGCACTTCGGCCCGCAGTTGGAGCGATACTAGCCTGACCTTGACGGACAATCTGATAACGGCGGCGGTGGTGAAGGGCATCAAAAACACCAGCGATGTCGCGGTCTCCGTGACGCTGACGAAATCCTTGCCGGCGCTCTTCGCTTATCCCGTCAACGGCAAGCTGACCTATACCGCCAGTAACACGGCCATTGCCGAGGTCGTGGCCGGCACCGCCAGCGGCGCGCAGCCTTGCCTTGTATCCTTGACCAATGACATCACGCTCAGCGGCAATTTCAACCTGACGCTGAATGACTGTTCTATGCGGTCCAACAACGCCATCGCGATGAGCGGCAATGGGGATGTGGTCGCCAGCGGCATCTATGCCGACAAGACCATCACGACCAGCGGTAACGTCAACATCAACGGCACCGAATATCCGAATGACGGTCAGATCAGCGACCCTTACGCATCCGACAGCGCTCTCTACGGCTCCAGCGGTGCCTTCACCAAGCTGGCGACGGCGACCGGTAGCGCCTTTTCCGGTGGCGGCAGCCTGTCGCCAGGCACCTATTCCAGCCTGACCATCACCTCCAATCTTACGCTGGCTGCCGGTCTCTATCTTGTTACCGGCGGCATCACCGTATCAGGCAATTCCGCCATCAACGGCACGGGTGTGACCATCGTCTCAGGCGGCGCCATCCAGATGTCCGGTAATATCAATTTCAACGTCACCGCGCCGACCAGCAATGTCAGCGGTGGCATTCCCGGCATTCTCATCGCCGATAATGGCACCGGTGGCGAAAGCGTGTCGGGCAATTACTCAGCCTCGACTTCAGGCGTCATCTATCTGCCGAATAGCGGCTATACCGAAAGCGGCAATGGTGGGGTGAACGCACAATCATCCTGCATGGAACTGATCGCCGCCGAGGTGACGATCAGCGGCAATGCCAATCTGGACGGCGATTGCAACAATGGCGCTTTGTCCTTTGGTAGCGTGCCGGCCGTGCCGACGGTATCTTTAGTCCAATGAGCGGCGCTCTGTATGACAGGCGTCGCAGCGGCGTCGCGGCGGTTGAGTTTGCACTCTGCCTGCCACTGCTGATGATCATGATGGGCGGCATCACCGACCTTAGTCTGGAGATGCGCAGCAAGATGCTGCTGGCGACCGGTGTCAGCAATGCCGCGAGCGAGGCCATCGCGACCAAAGGGTCTGCCACCGCCGCCACGCTGCAAACCCTGGTGACCGATAGTTCCGGCCTGACGGGGGTGACGACTACGGTATCCGCGTTGGCCTATGAATGCGCCTCCGGCACGCCGGCCACGCTGAAGGCATCTTCTTCCGGCAGCACCTGCACCAGCGGCGGCACGGCAGGGGAATATCAGACGATCACCGCCAAATATACCTATACGCCTTTGATGCCGGCCTTCAGCGCGGTGGTGAAGACGGCTTTGACGGAAACCGCGACGGTACAGGTACAATGATCGGGATCAAGCGCAGCAAGGCAGGCGTCGCGGCCGTGGAATTCGCCATGGCCTGGCCTTTGGCCTTTGTCATTTTCGCGGGAACATTCAGCATCGGTACGATCTGCTGGATTCAATCCGGCTTGCAGGTCGTCGCTTTTGGAACGGCGCGCTGTCTGGCTATCGGCGAAACCGCCTGCCCTGCCGGAAACGGGCCGGCCTATGCGGTCAGTCTCGCCAATACCCGTCTGTATAAAAATGTCATTACCGCATCCAATGTCGCTGTCACGAGCGCGACCACCTGCAATGGCGCGAGCGGTAGCTACAGCCAGGTGACGATCACCGATTCCAGTTGGATCGCCAATGTCCTGCCGTCCAAATTGAGCAAGCTGGCCTTGGTCGTGAAGGCCTGCTACCCGACCATGAATTCAAGCTGAGACCAACTCAGCCGCGTCATGCCGGGCGCGCTTGCGCACGTCGCTCGGCGCGTCGTCGCGCCGCCGCTCGGAGGGCGGCTGAAGGTCAAGTTTGAAGCCGTGGCCCCAGACGTTCTTGATCAGATAGCCCGCGCCACGGTCCGCCAGCTTCTTGCGCAAGCGGCAAATCAGCACATCGATCGCCTTGATCTCGGGCGCGTCTCTACCGGCATAAAGATAGGCGAGGCAGGCCTCGCGATTGAGCGGCAGCCCATGCTTGCGCACCAGCAGTTCCAGAAGCTGATATTCATTCGGGCTCAGATGCAGGGCTTCGCCATTCACCGTAATGGCACGCTGCGCCATGTCGACTTCAACCGGGCCATAGGCCAGAGTCGAGCTCATGTGGCGTTCCGTCCGGCGCAGCACGGCGCGCACGCGCGCCAGCAATTCGTCTATCGGGCAAAGCACGGTGACCACGTCATCGGCCCCGAAATCGAGGATGCCTATCTTGAAGCGTAGGTCATTGGTTTGCGTAAAGGCAAAGACAGGGAGTTCAATCCTGGCGCGGCGAATGCGGCCGATCAGCGTCTTGCCCTCATAGACCTCGTCGTCGAGGTCTATGAAAACGGCGTCGAAGGGCGTTTCAGACAGGCATATGAACGGGTCTTGATGCGCCTGCGCCAGCACGCGGGTGACCCCGCGCCGGGCGAGTTCCGTCTGATCATCAGCACGACGAAACGGCTTGCCGCCGACTTGCAAAATGCGCACTTAAGTTGACCTGGTCTAAACGGGATAAGATATCGGGCGAGATCTTAAAATGTCTTCGCAACTCACCTCTGGACGAGGCAAGGATCGCGCCGGCAGATGAAAGAGCTTGTCTCATAGATTTGATCCAAAAAAAAGATAAAAATCGATGTAACAGAGGCGCTTAGCGTCTTGTTTTGCTTGCCTTGGCCGCGCCGCCGCGCGCCACGCGGGCAGGGGCGATGGGCAGCCGGAACATCCCGATGATTCGTTGCAGATTTTGATATGGCAACGAAATCGCATCCCGCCGGGAGTTTGGCTGCGGTATCGGCTCGGCGGTTCTTCATGCCATAACAATAATCGAGTCACTGGCCGGATGGCCCTGGTGACAATACGAAGAAATCGACGTGAAAACGCCACGCTCCCGGTCGGAAGCGTGGCGCCAGGCAAGGTTTGATTTGGCCAATGCCGGCCCGTCAGGCGTCAGGCGTCAAACGAGCCGCATTTTGGAAATCGCCGTATAGATCAGCGCCGCGATGATGCCGCCGATGAAGAGGGAGAAGGTGGCGATCTGCCCGGGGATGAAATTCAGCGCGATGGCCAGAAGCGTCGATGGCACCACCGCCATCACCGCCACGGGATTGACGCCGCCTTTATACCAATAGGTGTCGCCGGGCTGGTCGCTGAATAAAGCCGGCACATCCACCTTTTGCATCTTCACCAGATAATAGTCGGCGAGCAGGATGCCATACAGCGGCCCGATGGCGGCGGCCAGAAGATCGACCGTGTAGTGGATGGCGGCCGGGTCACTGAACAGGTTCCAGGGCGTGATGAAGACGGCGCCGATGGCGGCCAGCATGCCGCCCATGCGGAAGCTGATGCGGCTGGGCCAGACATTGGAGAAGTCGAAAGCCGGGGAGACGAAATTCGCCACGATATTGATGCCGATGGTGGCCGTGACAAAGGTGAAGGCGCCCAGCAACGCGACGGCGGTATTGCCGATGCGGCCGACCGTGATGACGGGATCGGTGATCATCTTGCCGAAAACCGGAATGGTGCCCGAGACGACGACGACGGTGATGATGGAGAAAAACAGGAAATTGACCGGCAGGCCCCACAGATTGCCGCGCTTCACGTCCTTATAGCTGCGGCAGTAGCGTGCGAAGTCGGCGAAGTTCAATGTCGGACCGGCGAAATAGCCGGCGACCAGGGCGGTGGCGACGATCATCTGCCACACCACCGCGCCGCCATGCAGATGGGTGGCGGACAGATCGAAGCTGATATTGCCCATGCCCGCGACCTCGACGATCCAAAGGGCCAGCGCGATCATCACGGCATAGACGGCCGGTCCGGCCCAGTCGATGAAGCGCTTGATGCTTTCCATGCCGCTCCAGAAGACGACGGCCTGCAAAACCCAGACAAGCAGGAAGCTCAGCCAGCCCATGCCGTCCAATCCCGCGAAGCTGGAATGGCTCAGGCTGGCGAGGCTGGGGAAGAATTTCAGCAGCACGATGTTGAGCGCGCCGGAGGCGAGATAGGTCTGGATGCCGTACCAGACGACGGCGATCAGCCCCCGGATGATGGCGGCGATATTCGCGCCATAGACGCCGAAGGAAATGCGCGCCACCACGGCATAAGGCACGCCGGCATTTTGCCCAGCCTTGCCGAGCAGATTGGCGAAGAACTGGACGATGGAAATGCCGACGAGAAGGCAGATCAACACCTGCCAGCCGGTCAGGCCGAGCGCGAACAGAGAAGCCGCGAAGACATAGCCGCCGACGCTGTGCACGTCCGCCATCCAGAAGGCGAAGATATTGTACCAGGTCCAATGCTGGGTCTTGTCGCGCGGGGCGGCCGCGCCGTCGCGGGCGAGGGGGGCCAGATCGTCATTATAAAGCCGATCGGAATAGTCGGCCGGAATATCTTGGGGGGACGTCGCGACACTCATCGCCCACCTCCCTGCCGGTCAGAGGGATAGGCTGAAGTCGCCAGCCGGCGCGTGCTGCGCCCGTTTCCAGTCTCCGTCATCGTCAGGGGCTCCTTGCAATGAAATGCCTTATGGAGCCGTGCAACTTTGTAACCGTCCCAGGCTGAGCCTAGGCGAATCCACGGCCCTGTCCATCTTTTTTGACAAACTGTGTACACTTTTATGTCTTTGCGGCGGCCAGAGGGCAGCTTGCCGGGCCGTGTGGGCCGGTGCCAAGCTCCGGCGTAGCAACGCAGCTTCGAGGATCGCCACGTCATGGCCCATGAATTCACCACCGCCGGCCAGCAGGCCGGGGCCAATAGCCTGGGCGAGATCGATCACGCGGCGCTGCGCCAGGCGCGGATAGACTTGGCCGCCTGTTTCCGCATGGCCGCGAAACTGGGATTGGAGGAGGGCATCTGCAACCATTTCTCCGCCCTCGTGCCGGGCCGGGACGACTTATTCCTCGTCAATCCTTATGGGCTGGCTTTTCGGGAAGTCACCGCGTCCAGCCTGCTGGTCTGCGACTTCCACGGCAATGTGCTGGAAGGCGAGGGCAAGCCGGAAGCGACCGCCTTCTTCATCCATGCCCGCCTGCATAAGCTGAAACCTCGCGCTCGGGTGGCGTTCCACACCCATATGCCGAATGCGACCGCTCTGAGCATGGTGGAAGGCGAACCCTTCGTCTGGGCCGGACAGACGGCGCTAAAATTCTACGGCCGCACGGCGGTGGACGAAGCCTATAACGGTCTGGCGCTGGACGAGGCGGAAGGGGACCGCATCGCGGCCTCCATGGGCGACGCTGACATCGTCTTCCTGCGCAATCACGGCGTCATGGTCACGGGCCCCACCATCGCGGAAGCCTGGGACGATCTCTATTATCTGGAGCGCGCGGCGGAAGTGCAGGTGCTCGCCCTGTCCACCGGCCGCCGTCTGGTGCCGGTGCCGGCCGATATCGCGGCGCGCACGGCCGCTCAGATGCGCGAGGGCGACGCCGAAAGCGCGCGCCTGCATCTGGACAGCGTCAAGCGGGTGCTGGGCCGGGAAGACCCTGCCTTCGCAACGTAACGGCCCTGATGCCTCCCCAGCCCATCGCGATTAGGGCATGAAGGGCGGATAACAGGGAAACGAATCGCGCCATGAAGACCAGTTCCGTGCGAAAAGCCTCGCCGCTTGCCAGGGTGACCGGGGTCTTCGTCTATCTGTTCGAGCGGCTGCTGCCGGAACCCTTCGTCTTCGCCATTCTACTGACGATCCTGACCGCCATTCTGGCCTTCGTCTTCGCGCCCAAGCATACGCTGCCGGAGGTGCTGACAGGCTGGTATGGCGGCATTTTCCAGATATTCCCTTTTGCCTTCCAGATGGTGCTGATCCTGGTGACGGGATACGCGCTCACCAGTGCGCCGCCGGTGGCCGCGCTGCTGCGGCGGATCGCCGCCATCCCGAAGACGCCGCGCGGCGCCGTGGCGCTGACGGTTTTCGTGGGCCTTGTCACCGTCACGCTCAACTGGGGTTTCGGCCTTGTTGCCTCGGCGGTTTTCGCCCGCGAAATCGCCAAGCGCCACCGGCTGGATTTCGCCTGGCTTCTGGCCGCCGCCTATAGCGGCTTTCTGATGTTCCCGGCCGGCCTGTCCAGTTCCATCGCGCTGGCGCAGGCCACACCGGGCTCGCCGCTCAATATCACCGAAAAGCTGACCGGGGCGGTGGTGCCGCTCGGCCAGTCCCTGCTAGCGCCCTTCAACCTCGTGCCGTCCATCCTGCTCTTCATTGTCCTGCCCTGGCTGTTCAGCCGCATGGAACCGGCAGAGGCCGATAGGCAGCCGGCCGACCAGGCGCGGCTGGCGGAGGAGGACAAGCCCAAACCGCGCGCGGTCAGTATCGGGTTCGGCGGTGTCATGGATCGCGCCTGGATCCTCAATCTGGCGCTGGTCGTGGCCGCCTTCGGCTATATCGGCATGCAGGTGGCGCACGGAACCTTTCATCTCGACATCAATACGCTGATCCTGATTTTCCTGGCGCTTGGCCTGCTGCTGCATTGGCGGCCCATCGCCTATGTCGATGCCGTCAATAACGCCGCACGGGTCACGGGATCGCTGCTGCTGCAATACCCCATCTATGGCGGCATCATGGGCATGATGACGGCGACAGGGCTGGCCGCCGTCATCGCCAAATGGTTCATTGTCATTTCAACGCCGATGACGCTGCCCTTCTGGGCCTTTATCTCGTCGATCATCATCAGCATTTTCGTGCCGAGCGGCGGCGGCCATTGGGCCGTGCAGGGCCCTTTCATCGTGCCGGCCGCCGCCGCCCTTCATGTCAGCCAGGCCGCCGCCGCCCAGGCCGTGGGCTACGGCGAGGGCGTCGCCAATATGATCCAGCCTTTCTGGGCGCTGCCGCTGCTGGCCATTGCCGGCATCGGCATGCGGCGCGTGCTGGGCTTCACGGTGATGAGCTTCTTCGTCTCGCTCGTCATCTTCGGTGCCTCCGTGCTGTTTCTGGTCCGCTGATGTCGGCGCTCACCCGCCGCGCGATGCTGGCCGGCGCCGCCGCATTGGCTGCGGCGCCGGCGTATGCCGATACGGTCGCGGGCGATATCGCGGCATTGGAAAAACAGAGCGGCGGACGCCTGGGCGTTTTCGGGCTCGATACGGGCTCGGGCCGCAGCATCGCCTATCGTGCGGGCGAACGCTTCCCACTGTGCAGCACCTATAAGCTGCTGACGGTGGCAGCGGTGCTGCATGGCGTGGACAAGGGCGCCGTCACGCTCGATCAGCGGATTGCCTATGGGCAGGCCGATCTGTTGGACTATGCCCCGGTGACGCGCAAAAACGTCGGTGCCGGCTTCATGACGGTCGGCGCGCTTTCCGCCGCCGCGCTGGAATGGAGCGACAATACGGCCGCCAATCTGCTGCTGGGGGTGATCGGCGGCCCGCAGGGCTGGACGCGCTTCGCGCGCTCGCTGGGCGACCGGGTGTCGCGGCTGGACCGGACGGAGCCGACGCTGAACACGGCCATTCCCGGCGACAAGCGTGACACGACAACGCCGCAGGCGATGGTGAATGACCTGCGCGCCGTGTTGCTGGACGATGCGCTGACAGAACCGTCGCGTGCGCAACTCAATGCCTGGCTCCTGGCGAGCCAGATCGACGGCGCTCTGCTGAAGGCCGGTCTGCCGGCAGGCTGGCGGGTGGGTGACAAATCCGGCGCGGGCGCCTACGGCACGCGCAACGATATCGGCATCCTCTATCCGCCCGGCGCCGCGCCCATTCTGGCGGCCGTCTATTATACGGAGACGACGCAACCCATGGCCGCGAGCAATAGGCTGATTGCCGATTGCGGACGCATCATTGCTCAGGCGTTTTCCTAAAACTCCGCCGTCTCGAAAATCCCCGCGATCCAGTCCAGAAACACCCGCAGGCGCGGCGCCAATTGGCGGTTCTGCGGATAGAGTGCGGAGAGTGGCGTCGGTGACGGCGGGTAATCCGCCAGCACCTCCATCAGCGCACCGCTGGCGAGGTCTGCTGCGAAGCGGTAGCGCGGCGCCTGCACCAGCCCGAAGCCGGAGCGCGCCAGGTCGGCCATGGTATCCGAATTATTCACCGTCATCCGGCTGGGAATGCGCATGGTCCGCAACGCGCCGTCGATGAGAAATTCCAGCGGCAGAATCTCGGCATTGCGGGAGGAGACGAAGCCGACCATCCGATGACCTTTCATCAGATCCCCCGGCCTTTGTGGAATGCCGTGCTCGGCCAGATAGGCAGGGCTTGCGACCGTTACCTCCTTTATCAGCCCCAGACGGCGGATGATCAGGCTGCTGTCGCTCGGCTCGCCGGCACGAATGACGCAATCCACGCCCTCCCGCACCAGATCGATCAGCCGGTCGCCCTGGCCCAGATGCAGGTCGATCAGCGGATAGCGCGCCATAAAACCGGGCAGATACGGCAGCAGGAAGCTGCGCGTGAGCTGGCTATTGGCATCCACCCTTAACAGGCCGCGCGGCCGCGCATCACGGAAACCGGCCTCGGCCTCGTCCAGGTCCAGCAGCCAGGCCAAGCAGCGCTGATAATAGCTCTGCCCGTCCAGCGTGGGCGCGACGTGGCGCGTCGTGCGTTCCAGCAGCCGCACGCCCAGATGGGCTTCCAGATCGCGGATTGCCTCGGTCGCGGTGGAGCGTGGCACGCCAATATCGGCGGCGGCAGCGGTGAAGCTGCCGCGCTCCACCACGCGGATGAAAAGGCGCATGCGGTCGATCCGGTCCATGGCATATTATTCGCCATATTCGAACAGTCTTGCCAAGATGCCTGGCATTATCCGCCTGTGGGCGAGGGCTATATCCAGTCTCAGCAAGAGCAGGAGACAGTCGATGACCGACTCACAACGCGTGGCAATCGTAACCGGCGGCTCCAAAGGCATTGGCGCCGCCATATCCCGGCGTCTGGCGCAGCACGGTATCTCGGTGGTCGTGAATTACAGTCGCGGCCGGGATGAGGCTGAGCAGGTGGTGGCTGCCATCGCGGCGGCCGGGGGCCGGACCATTAGTGCCCAGGCCGATCTGGGGGCAGCGGAGGGCGTCACCACGCTGTTCGACGCGGCCGAACAGGCTTTCGGCGGCGTCGATATCCTGGTGAACAATGCCGGGATGATGAAGCTTGGCGCTATTGCCGAGGTAACGGACGCGGATTTCGATACGCAACTGGCACTGAATCTCGGCGGTGTCTTCCGGGGGATGCGCGAAGGCGCCAAGCGCCTGCGCGACGGCGGGCGCATCATCAGCTTTTCCTCCAGCGTCGTCGGCCTCTATCAGCCCGGCTATGGCGTCTATGCCGGAACCAAGGCGGCAGTCGAAGCCATGACACATATCCTGGCCAAGGAAGTGGCCAAGCGCGGCATCACCGCCAATGTCGTGGCGCCTGGACCGGTGGAGACGCAGCTGTTTCTGGAGGGCAAGGCCGAGGCGCAGTTGAAGGCCATCGCCGGCATGAATCCCTTCGGCCGCCTGGGCCAACCGGACGACATCGCCCAGGTCGTCGCCTTTCTGGCCAGCCCCGACAGCGGCTGGATCAGCGGCCAGACCATCCGCGCCAATGGCGGCATGATTTGACGACACACTGTTGTCAGTAGGCATGGCGCAGTGACGGTTTAGGGGGCGGGTGTCGCGCGCAAGATGTCGATCACGGCACGAAGGCCAGCGGAGACATATTTTCGCGACGGATAGTAAAGGTAAAGCGGGCTTTCCGGCTCAATCCAGTCCGTCAGGCAATCCACCAGCCGGCCGCTGCCGATATAGGGCCGCGCCCGATCCGCCCAGACATAGGCCAGCGCGATGCCGGACAGGGCCGTCTCGATCATCAGCTCATGGTCATGCAAGGTTATGGGGCCGGTCGGCTCGAAGTCGATCTGCTGGCCGTCCCGTCCGAAGGACCAGGGATAGGCAATGCCGCTGGGATGCATATTGCGAATGCAGACATGGCCCCGCAGGTCCGGGGGCGTCAGGGGGATGGGCCGTCGCGCGAAATAGGCGGGTGAGCCGACGACGGTGAAGGACAGGCGCGGCTTGATGCGCACGGCCGTCATGCCGTCGCGCAGGCTTTCGCCCAGGCGAATGCCGGCATCGAAGCCTTCCGCCACGATATCGACCAAAGCATCGGTCGCGACGATTTCGAGTTCCAGATTGGGGTTTTGCGTCATCAGCGGGCCGATCACCGGACCGAGCACGAAGGGCGCGATGGAGTTCGGCACCGTCATGCGCACGCGGCCGAAGGGCGTGTCGCGGAACTGGTTCAGCGTGTCCAGCGCCGTGCCGATATCGGCGAAGGCGGGCGACAGATGGGCGAGCAGCTGCGACCCGGCATCCGTCAACGACACGCTGCGCGTGGTGCGGTTCAGCAGGCGGATACCAAGCCGGGCTTCCAGATTGGAGACGGCATGGCTGATGGCGGAGGCCGTGACGCCACGCTCCTCGCTGGCCCGGCGAAAGCTGCAATGCCGGGCGACAGCGTCAAAAGCGGCCAGCTCGGACAGATCGGTCGTGCGCATTACTGAACTTCACTCAAGATTGTGAGGAGAACTATAGCGCTAATAGGAGCAATCGAAAGAGCGCAAAACGCTCTCGCACCCGGCAATGGGCCGGGGATCATCGAGGGACAAGCTATGAAAACCTGGTTCATCACCGGCGCGTCACGCGGTTTCGGCGCCCTGATCACGGAACGTGCGCTCGCCAAGGGCGATGCGGTCATCGCCACCGCCCGCAATCCCAAGGCCATTGCCGATCGCTTCGGCACCCACCCCAATCTGCTGGCGGTGGCTTTGGACATTACCAATGAGGACCAGGCAAAGGTCGCGGTGCAGGCGGCCGTCGATCGCTTCGGCCGGATCGACGTCCTGCTCAACAATGCCGGTTTCGGCCTGATGGGTGCGGTGGAGGAGGCGTCGGGTGCTGAGGTGGAAGCGCAGTTCCGCACCAATGTCTTCGGGCTTTTGAACGTCACCCGCGCCGTGCTGCCGCATATGCGTCAGGCCAAGACCGGCCGCGTCCTCAATATTTCATCAATCGGTGGCTATCGCAGTGCGGCGGGTTTCGGCGTCTATTGCGCGACCAAATTCGCGGTCGAAGGCCTGTCGGAGGCGCTGCATGATGAATTGGCGCCGCTCGGCATTCATGTCACGGTGGTGGAGCCGGGCTATTTCCGCACGGACTTTCTGGATGCCGCCTCGCTCTCGGTCAGTCCGACCGTGATCGCGGATTATGAGGCGACGGCCGGCCGCGTGCGTCAGGTCGCGACCGGATTGAACCATAATCAGCCGGGGGATCCGTCCAGGCTGGCCGATGTGCTGATCGCCTTCGCCGATGCGCCCAACCCGCCCGTGCGCCTGCCGCTCGGCAGTGATACGGTGGCCGCCATCGAAGCCAAACATGCGTCCGACGCGGCGATGATCGCCGATTGGCGCAGTGTTGCGGTGTCTACCGACTTTCCCACGTAAAAGGAACAGAGCCATGTCTGCTTATTTCGTCATGATCCGCGAAAAGACCACAGATGCCGCGGCCCTCGCGGAGTATGGTGCCAAGGCTGGCGGTACGCTTGCCGGCCACAGCATGAAGCCGATCGCCTTCTATGGTGCGCTGGATCAGGTGGAGGGTGAGCCTGTCGAAGGCGCGGTCATCCTGGAATTCGCGGATATGGCGGCGGCCCGCGCCTGGTACGACAGTCCGGCCTATCAGGAGGTCGCGAAACTGCGTCATGCCGGGTCGGTCTCGCGGACCTTTTTCATCGAAGGCGTGTGAGCAATCTGGCTGCACGTGCGTCTTCTCTCAGCCTCATGCCGCGCTTGGCCAACTAGGCGCGGCATGACGCTGTTTGAATGAAAACCTGAAAAGCGGAGCGTGCAGCTTCACTTTGGAAAATTCTGGTTGGTCGCGATCAGCACTGTCTGCGGCCGTGGCAGACTTTTCAGCAAATCAGCCATGGTGCGCGGCCGCAAGACCGTGCAATTCAAATCAGCCCGTCCGACGGCGGCTTTTAAAACGCCGAGCTTGTGCATATCGATATGGCACAGCACGACGACGGGCGTTTTCGGAAAGGACATCCGCAGCGCGGCGATATCGTCAAGATTGCCGTCTCGGCATTCCCGATAGTAATAGACGATGGCGTCAAACTTCCAAGACAGATGCCGTGCGCATTCGGCCGGCGTGCTGAACGGCAGACAATCGATGGACCCATCGGCAACCGCAATCGCCTCGATCAAGGCCTCTCTGGTCAGCAGAAAATCGTCAACGAGCGCAACCTGTATGCGGGGTTTTAAAGGGTCATAGGGGAGGCCGTTCCTATCGCGAATACCCATCACGATCGCCCTTCTTGGTTGCGGATGGCGTGTGGCTAGATGCCGTCATTCATGGCGGGTTTGCAGTGTCGGGGGAGTTGTGCAGTAAGCGCACCTATCAGAAGAACTATCTTTTATTCTATGAGAATATGACGTAGCCATACCGAATACTGTCGATTGGCAATCGGTCTTAGTCAATAGGATATTTTGTCCAACGATGATGACGATTGTGCTTGCGAATTATTCAGCCAAACGCAGCAATTTCTGTCAGAATCGCTCAAAGGCAATCAGCATCACGTCACGCGCTTGCCTGGATTTGTATGGCAGGCGCAAGGCAATGCGCGCAGGCACCCGGTCAGGTGCCGCGCTTGGCGTGCCGTCCACGCGACAGTTCGGTGATCATGCCGTGCAGCGTGCGCAATTCCTGCTCGGTCACTTCGCCGCGCTGGAACAGATGGCGGACATTGCGCACCATGCCGGGGCGCTTCTGTTCGTTGCGCAGGAAACCGCAATCGTCCAGCTCGCGCACCAGATGGCCAAGGAAATTCTCCAGCTCGCCCTTGGTCGCGACCCGGGTCTCATTCGTCATCAACTCGCGCGGGGATGACGGTTCATCGGCCATCCACCATTCATAGGCCATCACCATCACGGCTTGCGCGAGGTTGAGGGACATGAAGGCGGGGTTGAGAGGATAGCGCACCAGCATATCGGCATGGGCCATGTCGTCATTCTCCAGACCCGCGCGTTCCGGGCCGAACAGAATGCCGGTGCGCAGGCCGGTGACGGTGGCGGCGCGCAATTCGGCGGCAGCCCCACGCGCCGTCAGGATCGGCTTGATGATATGGCGCGGGCGCGGGCAGGTGGCGGCAACATGATGCAGATCGGCCACCGCCTCGGCGACCGTCTCGAAAACCTCGGCCGCTTCCAGAATGCGGTCGGCGCCCGATGCCATCCGCCAGGCGCGTTCCTGCGGCCAGCCGTCGCGCGGGGCGACCAGGCGCAGATGAAACAGCCCGCCATTGGCCATGCAGCGCGCGACCGAGCCGATATTGTCGGCCAGTTGCGGGCGCACCAGGATGACGACCGGGCTATTGCCAATGGGGCCGATATCGGCCCCCGCGTCGCGGCCGGTCATTGGGCCGCATCCGCCCGGCGCCAGGTGGTGCCGCCCGGTCCGTCTTCCAGCAGAATGCCCTGCGCCAGCAATTCGGCACGAATGGCGTCTGCCTTGGCGAAGTCCTTGGCCTTCCGCGCGGCGAGGCGATCGGCAATCGCCTGTTCCACCCCGGCGGCATCGATGCCGCCCTGGAACCAGGCCTGCGGATCGGCCTGGAGAATGCCCAGCACGCGCCCGGCGGCATGCAGCCCGGCAGCGGCCAGCGCGTCGCCCGCCATGGCGCGGTCGGCGAGGTTGTGCAGCGCCGCGATGGCGGCCGGCGTGTTCAGGTCATTGCACAGGGCCTCCATCACTTCGGCCGGCACCGGCGCGTTCGGCTCCTCGGCGAAGCTGGGCGCATGGCGGGATAGCGCGCGGTAGAAGCGGTCCAGCTCCTTCCGGGCCTCCACCAATCCCGTCTCGGTGAAATCGACCGAGGCCCGGTAGTGGGAGCGGAGCAGCAGGAAGCGCACGGCCTCGCCGGGGGCGATGCCCAGCACGTCACGCACGGTGCGGAAATTGCCCAAGGACTTGGACATCTTCTCGCCGTTCACCAGCAGCATGCCGTTATGCATCCAGGTGCGGGCGAAATGGCTGCCGGGGAAGGCGCAGCAGCTTTGGGCCATTTCGTTTTCATGATGCGGAAAGATCAGGTCGCCGCCGCCGCCATGAATGTCGAAATCCTCGCCCAGATAGCGCCAGGACATGGCCGAGCATTCAATATGCCAGCCCGGCCGGCCGTAACCCCAGGGGCTGTCCCAGCCCGGCATATCGCCGGTGGAAGGCTTCCACAGCACGAAATCCCCGGCGTCGCGCTTGTAGGGGGCCACTTCCACCCGCGCCCCGGCGATCAGCTCGTCCTGGCTGCGGCCGGACAGATGGCCGTAACGCGGGTCGCTTGCGACCGCGAACAGAACATGACCTTCGGCCGCATAGGCATGGCCGCCCGCGATCAGCCGCTCGATGATATCGATCATCTGCGGAATGTTATCGGTGGCGCGCGGCTCGATATCCGGCGGCAAAGCGCCCAGTTCCGCCATGTCGGCGTGGAAATCGGCTGTCGTCTGCTCGGTGATCTCAGCGATGGAAACGCCGCGCTCGGCCGCGCGGATCATGATCTTGTCGTCGATATCCGTGATATTGCGGACATAGGTGACACGAGGAAACAGCTCGCGCAGCAGCCGGGCCAGCACGTCGAAGACGACGACCGGCCGGGCATTGCCCAGATGCGCCCGGTCATAGACCGTCGGCCCGCAGCAATAGAGGCGGATATGCTCGGGGATGAGCGGGCGGAAGGCCTCTTCCCGGCGGGTAAGGCTGTTATGGAGCGTGAGCGCGTGCATATTGGCCTTTTGCCGCCCCGCGCGCCGGCCCGCAAGCGCCCGGTAGAGCAAAGGAGGGGAGCGGCAAGGCCACTCCCCCCAGCACGATCAATCAGTAGCCGTAGCTATAGCCGTAGACATAGCCCTGGGGCGGCGGAGGCGGGGGCGGCGCGTAATAGCCGTAGGGCGGCGGCGGCGGGCGGTCCCAATGGCGGTGCCAGTGATGCTCATAATCGCCGCGCCATTCGTGGCGGTCATCATGGCGCCATTCCTGGTGATAGCCGTTCCAGTCGGCCTGCTGAACCAGCGCGGGCGCGGCATGGCGGTCCATACCGCCCATCGGTGCGGCATGGGCCGCGACCATTGGCAAAGCCAGCGAGAAGGCGCCGGCGGCGAGGGTGGAAAGAAACAATCGCATGGAGAAAACTCCCGTTCTCATGGATCGGACTCTGGGTGCCGCTGATGGCGGCAAAGCCACCGCCGCATGGCGAAACCAAGGCGGGCGTTCACGTTTTCGGGCGGTCCGGCCGGGGCTTCAGGGCCAGCGGGGGCTCGGATAAAATCGCCATCAACCGTCATGCCCGCGCCGGCGGGCATCTTCTTTTCGTAACGCCGCCCCGTCAGACGATTCCCGCTTTCGCGGGAATGACGAGGTTTCACTCAAAAACCTGACAGGCGTTAGATTTCACGGTCCAGATGATCGATCAGGGCGCGGACGCGGCGGGAGGCAGGCCCTTCATGCGCCTGCACGGCATAGAGATTGACGTCGTTGCGTGTGAAGTCATCCAGCACCGGCTCCAGCCGTCCGGCGTCGATATCGTCCGCCACGTCGAAACTCGCGTTCAGGATGACACCGGCCCCGGCGACGCTCCAGGCGCGGATGGCGCTGCCGTCATTGGCTGTCCGGTTGCCGGAGACGCGGACATGAAAGGGGTGGTCCTGCTCGATGAAGGTCCAGGAGGATTCGGAGAATTCCGGCCGCGTCAGGAACAGGCAATTATGATGGGCCAGGTCACGCGGATGCTGCGGGCGGCCCCGGCTGTCCCAATAGGCGGGGGCGGCGCAGACCCGGCGCGTGCCACGGCGCAGCAGCCTGACGCCGGGCCGGCCGGCCATATGGCTGCTGCCGCTGATGCGGATGGCAAAGTCAAAGCCGCCTTTAGCCAGATCAACGACGCCGTCCGACAGATAAAGCGATACGTTTACCTGCGGGTTGTCCCGGATGAAATCGTCGATCAGGGGTGTCAGCCGGTTGCGGCCGAAATCATGGGTCGCGGAAAGCTTGATCTGACCTCGCAACGGTCCGGTATCATTCACCGCCTCCATGGCGTCGGCGAGGTCATCCAGGATGCGGCGGGCATTGGCGACGAACTGCTCGCCTTCCGGCGTAAAGGTCAGCCGCCGTGTCGATCGGTTGACGAGGCGCCCGCCGATCTGGTCTTCCAGACGCTGTAGGCTGAGCGTGGCGGTGGAGGGCGATATGGATAAAGCCCGCGCCGCGCGGACAAGGCTGCGCTGATCATCGACAGCGATGATCAGTCTCAGAAGGCTGAAGCTATCCATTGTTTGTCAAAATCGAAATGCGCATTGTTGATAGCGCTAATTACCGGCGAGACATGAAGCGGTAAAGTGCCTGCGCGCCTGGTCAGTGATGATCATGCGCGTGACAACGCATACTATATTTTCTAACTTACATGCCCCTGACTACAAAATCCAAAAAAATCTGTCGGCTTGGACGCTCTTCTTGAAGGGCGATGGTCTGCAGTCGCGCCTATGCATGACAAGCCTGTGTCCCTGTCATCGCATTGCGCAAATATATCAGTTGGCATTCTGCGAGGGTGAATTCACGGCCCTGCCGGGTCGTGGGCAATGATCGAGAAGGTGACTATGGGCAAGACGAAGGATCAGCCGGCAATGGGTGAGGGCATCGGGCGACGAGCGGTGCTATCGGTGACGCTCGCGGTGCCGTTCCTGGCTTCCACACGCATGGCATTCGCGCAGTCGCAGACTGGCGATTCCGCAATCGACGCTGACGGCCTGCACCGTCTATCCATAGCCGTCATCGGCCCACGCGCCGACGACCGGCTTCTGGCCCAGGCCTATCACGCAGCTTTCATGGAGATAGAGCCGAGCTTCCTGCTGCGTGCAGCATCTCTGGCCGCTGCGATGAAGACGCAAAACCTGTCGACTCCGGAGGCCTTCTCGGCCTCGGCACTGGCGCAGGACCCCGTTCAGCGCGCGACCGCCGTTGGCCTGACCGCCGCCTGGTATCTCGGCCATGTCGAGCATGACGTCGATCACGGGCAGCCGGTTGCCTTTGAGAAGGCGCTGATGTGGGGACCGACCAGCGATATCATGGTGACCCCGAGCTATGCGCGCGGCGGTCCGGATTACTGGGCGCGTCAGACGGCGCAGATCGAAAAAGGCTGAGCGGCCGTCCGTCTGAAATTTTACGGCAGCCTTCGGCTCACGCAGGCTTAGCCTCGCCAGGGAGACTATCATGGCAGAATATGATGCCGACGTTATCGTCGTCGGTTCCGGCGTCATGGGCGGACTGACCGCCTATACCCTTGCCCTACAGGGAAAATCGGTCATTCTTCTGGAAGCGGGGCCGCGCGTGCCACGCTGGAAAACCGTCGAGCGATTCCGCAATCTCGTCGACGTGACGGACTATAATGCGCCCTATCCGGATCTGGATTACGCGCCCCGCCAAGGCTCGGTCGATTACATTCAGCATACCGGTCCGGTGAAATTCGGCGCCGGTTTCCTCAAGCTTGTCGGCGGCACGACATGGCATTGGGGCGGGGCCACATGGCGCTTTCTGCCGCATGACATGAAGCTGAAATCGACCTACGGCGTCGGCCGCGACTTTCCCATTTCCTATGAAGAGCTCGAGCCTTTCTATGGCCATGCCGAGCGCGAAATCGGCGTCAACGGCAATTCGGCCTATGACGAAAGCGGCCGGAATGGCGGCAAAACCTTCCCGCCGCGCTCCACGCCTTATCCGATGGAAGCGCAGACCTTCAACTATATGAACAAGACGATGCAGCAGACGCTGGACGGCGCGTCCTATTGGACGATTCAGGAGCCGAACTGCCGCGCCTCGCGCCCCTATGCCGAACGCCCGACCTGTGTGGGCAATAATAACTGCATGCCGATCTGCCCGATCGGCGCGCAATATTCCGGGGACCGGCACGTGACGCGCGCCGAAAAGCTGGGTGCCAAGGTCATTCCCGGCGCAGTCGTCTATAAGATCGACAAGGGACCGGGCGGCAAGATCACCGCCGTCCATTACCTGACGCCGGAAGGAGAAACCCACCAGCTGACGGCGAAGGCTTTCGTCATGGCGGCCCATGCGCTGGAAACGCCGAAGATTTTGCTGATGTCCGATGTCGCCAATTCCTCCGATCAGGTCGGGCGAAACCTGATGGATCATCTGGGCTTCAACCTCATCATGACATCGAAGGATGCGCTTTGGCCCGGCACCGGGCCGGTGCAGCAGAATGCGATTTTGAATGACCGCGACGGGCCGCAGCGCAGCCATTATGCCTCGCTGAAGCATCAGGTCGGCAACGAGGCGCCCAATGTGCCGGTGGCGCGCTATCTTCTCGGCAAGGGCGTGTTGCAGCCGCAATTGGACGAGCAGATTCGCCATATGTCGGCGCGCTGGATGAACTTTAACACCAATCTGGAGCAGTTGCCTGATCCCGTGAACCGGATCAAGCTCAGTCCCAAGAAGGACAAGCTGGGCCTGCCCAAGCCCGACGTCTATTATTCGGTCGGCGAATATGAAGCCCGCACGCAGGCCAAGGTCATCAACGAGACCTATCCGGCCTTCCAGCGCCTGTTCGGCGGCACTGTGCTGAGCATCGTCTCGGACTGGCAGCCGCAGGATCACCAGATGGGCACCTGCATCATGGGCGATGATGCCAGGACATCGGTGGTGGATAAGGATTGCCGAAGCTGGGACCACAGCAATCTGTTCATCATGGGCACGCAGACGCTGCCGGCATCCTCCTCCGTCAATCCGACATTGACGGGCGCGGCGCTGACGCTGCGCGCGGCCGCTATCCTCGCCAAGGAGGTTTGAGGTGGGCCGTTCGATGATGAAAATCTCAGTCGCTCTTGCTTTGGTAGCGCTATCAGCCGCGCCTGCTCTGGCTCAGGATCAGAGTGAAATTGTTCGCGGCAAGGTGCTGACGACGGAGGGGGACTGCGTCGCCTGCCACACCGCGCCGGGCGGCACGCCTTTCGCGGGCGGTCTGCCGTTCAAGACGCCGATGGGCACAATCTACAGTCCCAATATCACGCCGGACAAAGACACCGGTATCGGCACCTGGACGGATGCGGAGTTTCTGCGCGCCCTGCATCAGGGCATCGGCAAGAATGGCGAGCATCTCTATCCTGCCTTTCCCTATACGTCCTTCGCTGCGATTTCGGACGGTGATGTGGCGGCGATCAAAGCCTATCTGTTTTCGCTGAAGCCCGTGCATCAGCAGAATACGCCGAATGAGATGGTGTTTCCGTACAATATCCGCTCGCTCATGATCGGCTGGAACCTGCTCAATTTCCATCCCGAGACGATCGATCCCGTGACGGAGCGCGGCAAATACGTGGCCGACGCGCTGGAACATTGCGCGGAATGCCACAGCCCGCGTGGGCTGACCATGGGCGTCGAGAGCGGCAAATACCTGGCCGGCGCGACGGTGGACGGCTGGACGGCCTATAACATCACCTCCGACCCCGATCATGGCATCGGCACCTGGAGCGTCGATGACATCAAGACCTATCTCAAGACCGGCAATCTGCCCGGCAAGGCCCAGGCGGCCGGCCCGATGGGGGAGGTCATCGTCAATTCCACCAGCCATATGCCTGACGCCGACCTGACGGCCCTGGCCGAGTATCTGAAGACGGTGCATGGGCAGGCCGATGGCGCGGCCGGGCGTTCCGCAATGGGTGGCCCGGTCGGCAGCGGCGAAGCCCTGACGGGCTATCGCGCGACGCAAGGCAAGGGCGCGTCGGAGGGCGAGGTTCTGTTCACCGCCGCCTGCTCAACCTGCCATGGAACGGGCGGCGCGGGGGAGGGCAGTGGCGTTTTGCCCAGCCTGTACCACAACTCGGTCACCGGCGCCGACACGCCCAATAATCTGGCGCTGGCCGTTCTGAACGGCGTCAAGCGCGGCACGGCCTTCAATGACGCGTCAATGCCAGCCTTCCGCGATGAATTTTCGGATGAGCAGGTCGCCGCCGTCACTGACTACGTGCGCAAGACATTCGGCAATGCGGCCAACCCGATAACGGTGCAGCAGGTCAGCGATCTGCGCAATGACGTAACACCGCCGGCCGCAATCAGCGTGCTGATGCGATGGGCGGAAATCGCGGCGGGCATCGTCGCGGTTCTGGTCGTGCTTGCCATCGTCATTCTGGTTCTGCGTCGTCGCCGGGTTTGACCCCGGCACGGTGGAGACAAGCGTCTATGATAGGAATTGCAGTATGAAACGACAGTTTTTGGCGGCAGCGGCGATGGTTGCGGTGTCTGTCTTCGTCTTCCATCCCAGCCCGTCTTTCGCGGTGACCATGCAGCCGGTGCTGGATGACGCTGAGATGAGCGCCGTCGTCGCGGCGGCGAAGCAGGATATGGCGGCCCGGCACCTGAAGGGCTGCATCGCGATCGACGATGCCGATGGCGTCAACATCTTTTTCGAACGCGAGGCCGGCGCCTATACCAATTGCAACGGCTCGGCTCTGGTGAAGGCCAAGGCCGCCGCCGAGTTTCAGGGTGCCACGGTCGACTTCATGAATCAGGTCAATAAGCAGGGGCAGACGCATCTGCTGGCCGTGCCGGATATGGCGCCGCTGCCCGGCGGCTATCCGCTGACGGTGCATAATGTCGTGGTCGGCGGCCTGGGCGTCAGCACCCCGGACGGCGATACCGATGTGCTGATCGTCGCCAAGGCGGCCAAGGCGCTGAAATAGCGTTCCGCCGGCCGGATGACGCCATCCGGCCGGCCAAACAACTTGTTGATGGCAATTTGCCTCATGCTGCCCATCAAGGCGCAGTGCAAGGGTAGCGCGGCGCGCGCGATCAATCGCATAATCCCGGCCGTCTGACGGGATGAAACGGCACCATGGCAGCAAAGAGCGCAACGATCTTCGGCGCGACGCCCGCGATCATTCTGGCGGCCGCGCTGCTCGGCACTGTGCCGGCCTGGGCCGCGCCAGATGCGCCGCCGATGGTGCCGCAGATCACGGGCGCGCTGACCTATCAGATCACCGGGCAAACGCCGGGGAAGAGCAGTACCGAAATCATCCATATCGCACATGGGACAAAAATTCGGATCAGCGGCGCCGACGAATCGCTTGGCTATTCGGTCGTATCGCTGTCGCCGGGCTATAGCGGCAAGGGCCTGTTCACCATGGTCTGGCCGCGCCTGCAACAATATGGTTCCATCGCGCTGGATGGGCATTCATCCTTCGCGGTTCTTCTGCCAAGCGATGCCGTCTATCAAAAACTCGGCCCGTCGGATCAGGACGGCAAGGCCTGCACGCTGTGGCAGTTCCATGACGCGGGCGATTCCAATCCTCCCGGTAAGGCCTGCATCGATGCGGATGGTGTCGTGCTGTCCATGGATGAGGTTGATATCATGAACGGGCCACAGCATATCCGGCTGACGGCGCGGACGGATGGGCCGCAGCCGGATGATCTCTTCGTTTGGCCGGAGAGTTATAAGGTCGCGCCGAATGAAACCGTGTCGCTGCCGTCGCAACCCTAACGGACGGCGCGCTTTGTTCTAATGCGCGACGGCGCGGGCCATTTGCAGCCCGCGCGCCATCTGCAACAGACGCAGCGAAGCCGCGCCGGCTGCCGGATCGACCTCGGCATCCAATCCACAGGTAAAGACGTTCGATGCGACGGTTGCCAGGACAAGAACGGCGGCCCCCGTATAGAGAATGCTGGGTCGTTTCCACCAGGGATCATCGCTGCCCGCCGCTGTCGCGACAAGAGCCTGTTGCGGTGCCGTGACCCGTTGCGGCGCTGTGTTGGGCGGATGCGGCGGCTTGATTCTGCGGCGTATGTCGACCACCACCTGATAGTCACGGGAGAAATACAGAATATCCGGCTTCAGATGGCCGTGCAGTTCAGGGAAAATGAATTTCGCCCGCAAGGCCGGATTGGGGTTGGTGCTGTCCACGGCAACGCCCACGGAAACATTGCTCGGCGGCGCGCCCACGGCATTCATGGTGATCAGATTTTCGTAAGTAACGCGGCGCTTTTCCCAATCGACGGCGACCTTTCCGCTATTGATCATTTGCCCGAATACTGTGTCGACATGGGCCTTGGCCTGCGCCTCCATCCCGTTCTTGATGATATTGCCGGCCGTAATCTGCTTGTCGATCCAGATATAGATCTGCCCGGTGAATTTGGTTTCGAACTCATAATCCGCTGTCTCGGCCTTGATGGTCGGCAGCAGCTCAAGCTCGTATTTATAGGCGTAGGAATTGAAATGGGTGCGGCCGAGGTCGATATCGCCTGGCGCGGCGGCAGCGGGTTTGGTGTTTGGCCGTGAATAGCTGGGGGCTGCACGCGCCGGGCGCTGCTGGGTGGGGATTTGCGGCGCGGCTGGGGATGGTAGAGGCAGGTGCGGCGCCGCCCGTCGCGTATGAACGATCCGCGGAAAGGTTCTTTGCGCGGGATGGCGTTGCAGAGATAGCGCTTCCGATCTGGGTGGAATGCGCAAATGCTGGCCGACGCGCAGCGTGTTCGGGTCCGCCAGCAGCGCATGAGAGCCGTGGCGGCGAATGGCGTTATGGACGAAAATCTGCGGCCACAGGCTGGCGCGGCCATAGAAGCGTCTGGCAATGCCGGACAATGTATCGCCCGAGCGGACGACATAAAGGCGATCATGCATGATGTGCCTCTGACCCCAAAACCACCGAGGCCGAAATTATTGCTCCCTGCCTGATCGGTCCACCCGCATCACGAACACTTATCCGCTGTCACATTCGCCTCATATCGCTCAGCGATGTGACTGCATCCATTCCGGACGCAGTTGCGACAGCATCAGCGCATCCGACCGGCTGCCGTCCGACAGCAGGCGGGCTTCGCGCGCCACGCCTTCCTGCACGAAGCCACAGGAAAAATAGAGTGTCTGCGCGGTGACATTGTGCCGGTAGACGACCAGCCAAAGCCGGTGCGCCTGGGTTTCCTGAAAGACCCAGTCCCGCGTCTGGGTGAAGATCCGGCGGCCATGGCCGCCGCCTGGGACGGATACGGCCAGGCGGCGGAACAGCAGATTGCCGCTTTTCTCCTGCCGGTCCTGGATCATGGAAAAGCCGACCGGCTGGCCGGAATCGTCCTCGCCGATGAAATAGGCGTAGTTGGGGGAACCTATGGCCTCGGCATGTTCCGTTTCAGACCAGCGGCCGACGACATCCTCATTCCCCGGCCGGCGCTCCACGGCCATGATGAAGGGAATGTCCGCAGGCGTGGCGGGTCTCAGGCTGGTCAAGCTCTTATCCTCGAAACGGTCTTTCCGGGCAGCCTGACGCGGCACCGGCTGGCCGGCAACGCTTGCCAAAGCCGGGCAGGCAAGCAGCCATGGCAGAGAAAATGTTGCGCCCTGCGTCTTTCGTCTGTTAGGGGTGGGTCACTCGTCAGGATCCCGGTGAAACTCCGGGTGGCTCTTCCGGCCGCCAATCCGCCGGACAACAGCAAACGTCACGACCCATCCGCATCGCGTCAAGACGATGCCTCTCGTGCGCTGACTGTAGATAAATCGATGAACACACAATCTATTTCTCGCTACCGTGCCGAATGGGGTACCTCCCTCGGCGATATACGCCGGGATATCCTGGCCGGCATGGTCGGCACTTTCGCGCTGATCCCCGAAGTCATCGCCTTTTCCTTCGTGGCGGGCGTGGACCCTGAAGTCGGGCTCTATGCCTCCTTTGTCATCGGCATCGTCATTGCCTTCGCGGGTGGCCGGCCGGCGATGATTTCCGGCGCGGCGGGCTCGGTCGCTCTGGTCGCGGCTGCCCTGGTCCGCGCCCATGGGCTGGATTACCTGCTGGCCGCGACCCTGATGGCGGGCGCTTTTCAGGTGATTTTCGGCTTGGCTCGGCTGGACGTGCTGATGCGCTTCGTCTCCCGCTCGGTCCGCACCGGCTTCGTCAATGCCCTGGCCATCCTCATCTTTTCGGCCCAGGTGCCGCAGATGCTGGGCGTCACTTGGCATACCTATGCCATGATCGCGCTCGGCCTCGTCATCATCTACCTGCTGCCGCGCGTCTCGAAGGCGATTCCGTCGCCGCTCATCTGCATCGTGGTGCTGACGGTCATCAGCTTCCTGGTGCCGATGCCGCTGCATACGGTGGCCGATCTCGGCAAGCTGCCATCCTCGCTGCCCAATCTCGTACTGCCGCATGTGCCGCTGACCTGGGCGACGCTCGGCATCATCGCCCCCTATGCGCTGGCCATGGCGGTCGTCGGCCTGCTGGAATCGATGATGACGGCGACGGTGGTGGATGACCTGACGGACACGACGAGTTCGAAAGCGCGGGAATGTACCGGCCTTGGCATCGCCAATATCGCGGTGGGTCTGTTCGGCGGCATCGCCGGCTGCGGCATGATCGGCCAGACAGTCGGCAATATCCGCTATGGCGGGCGCGGGCGGCTGTCCACGCTGGTGGCGGGCCTGTTTCTTCTGATCCTGATGGTGCTGCTGCGGCCCTGGGTGGCGCGCGTGCCGGTGGCGGCGCTGGTTGCCATCATGATCATGGTCTCGGTCAGCACCTTCAACTGGGCGAGCTTCAAGGACGTGGTGCGGCACCCCAAAGTCTCCAGCATTGTCATGCTGGCGACCGTTGTGGTGACGGTCGCGACGCATGACCTGGCGGCCGGCGTGGTGGTGGGCGTGCTGCTCAGCGGCGTCTTTTTCGCCTTCAAGGTCATGGGGCTGATGCGCGTCACCAGCCGCTATGATCAGGCGACGGATACGCGGACCTATACGGTGGCCGGGCAGGTCTTCTTCGCCAGCGCCGACATGTTCGCCGATCAGTTCGACCTGCGCGATATGGCCCGAAACGTGGTGATCGACCTTTCGGCCGCGCATCTGTGGGACATTACCGCTGTCGGCGCGCTGGAGACGGTGGTGACCAAGATGCGCCGGCACGGCACGCGGGTGGACCTCGTTGGGCTCAATGCCGCCAGCGCCACGCTGGTGGATCGCCACGGTCCGGCGATCCAGGCGGGCGGGTAAGCCCTTTAGCTGTCACCCGCGGCTTCCACTCGTCGTCCCCGGCTTTATGCCGGGGACCTACCCGCTGCGGCGCCCAGACGCCGTCATGGCGCCCACTCGGGTAGATCCGCGTGACAAGCACGCGGATGACGGTCAAAGGGTTTTTACGGCCTGAGCTTTTCACACAGCCCCGGTACATCGGCGAAGCTATTCGCCACCGCATCGGCCTCCAGCCCGACCTCGGCCGGGCCATAGCCCCAGGACGCGAAGATGGTCGGCAGGCCAGCGCCCTTGCCGGACGCGACATCATTATGGTGGTCGCCGATCATCACCGCCTCATCCAGACTGGCCCCGGCGGCTTTGACCGTCAGGCGGATATGGTCCGGGTCCGGCTTCTTCACCGGAAAGCTGTCGCCGCCGCCCACCGCATCCAGCAGCGGCAGCAGGCCGAGATGGTCCAGCAGAATGCGCGCCGGCTCCTCGGGCTTATTGGTGCAGACGGCCAATTGCCAGCCGGCGGACTTGAGCGCCTTCAGGGCATCCAAAGCGCCGGGATAGGCATAGGTTTCGTCCGTGGAATGCGCGGTATAATCGGCGAGGCCCAGCGCCATATCCTCGTCCGAAGGCACCAGACCGCGCGCGGCATAGCCGCGCTGATACAGCACCACCAGCCCGTCGCCCACCATCGGCCGCACCTGTTCCAGCGCCAGCGGCGGCTGGCTGTAACGCGCCAGGCTGCGGTTCAGCGCGCCCGCGATATCGGGCAGGCTGTCGGTGATCGTGCCGTCCAGATCCAGCACCAGACACTTGGCCATAGGTTGCACTCCGATACGAGAATTGTCTCTGAACCCTTTGACACGACTGGCCTTCCGCCGCTACCGCAAGGGCAGGACCGAGGGATGACGATGACGACGCCGACCGCTGCCACCACCACTGCCGTGATCCTGGCCGCGGGGCTTGGCACCCGCATGAAATCCAGCCTGCCCAAATGCCTCCATGCCATCGCTGCGCGCCCGATGCTGGGCCATCTGCTGACCGCCGCACAGCAGGTCTTCGATGACATCGTCGTCGTGACGGGGCCGGAGATGGAGGCGGTGGCGAAGGCCGCAGCGCCCTATCCCACCGTCGTGCAGCAGGACCGTTTGGGCACCGGCCATGCCGCGCTTCAGGCGGCCCCCCATTTCGGGGAGGGCGATGTCGCCATTCTTTATGCCGATAACCCGCTGATCACGGCGGAGACGCTGGCCCGGCTGAAGGCCGCGCGCGCCGGCAATGGCCTGGCGCTGCTGGCCATGCGCCCGGCCGAGCCCGGTAAATACGGCCGCGTCATCACCGATGCCGCCGGCGACGTCACCCGCATCGTGGAATGGGCGGATGCGACCGAGGCCGAGCGCGCCGTGGGTCTCTGCAATGCCGGTGTGTTCTGTGCCGGCGGGCCGGACCTCGCGCGCTGGCTGGCGGCCGTGCGTAACGACAATGCCAAGGTCGAATATTACCTGACCGATGTCGTGGCCCTGGCGGTCGCCGAGGGTAAGCGCGTCGTCGCCGTCGAGGCTGACCCGGCCGAACTGCGCGGCGTCAATTCGCGCGCCGAACTGGCCGAGGCCGAAGCCACGCTGCAATCCCGCCTGCGCTTGGCGGCGATGGATGGCGGCGTGACGCTGACCGCGCCGGAGACGGTGTTCTTTTCCGCCGATACGGTCATCGAACCCGATGTCATCGTCGGGCCGCATGTCGTCTTCGGCCCGGGCGTGACCGTCAAATCCGGCACGGAAATTCTTGCCTTCAGCCATCTGGAAGGCTGCGTGGTGGGTGAGGGTGCGCGTATCGGCCCCTATGCCCGGCTACGCCCCGGCACCGTGGTGGGGCAGGCCGCTCATGTCGGCAATTTCGTGGAACTCAAGGCGACCACCCTGGGTGACGGCGCGAAGGCCAATCACCTCGCCTATATCGGTGATGCCAGCGTCGGCGCGGCCAGCAATATCGGTGCCGGCACCATCACCTGCAATTACGACGGCAATCTGAAACACCGCACCACCATCGGCGCGGGCAGTTTCGTCGGCTCCAATTCCACCCTCGTGGCACCGCTGACTTTGGGCGACGGCAGTTTCATCGCTGCCGGCAGCACCATCACCAAGGATGTGGAGGCGGACGCGCTGGCCTTCGGCCGCGCCAAGCAGGCCGAACGCCGCGGCGGCGGCGCGCTGATCCGCTCGACCTGGACCAAGAAGAAGACGGGAGGCTAGACGCCCATGTGCGGTATCGTCGGAATGCTGGGCGAACGCCCGGCGGCGCCCCTGATCCTGGAAGCCCTCGGCCGCCTGGAATATCGCGGCTATGACAGCGCCGGCATCGCGACGCTGGACAGCGGGCGCATCGACCGCCGCCGCGCGGAAGGCAAGCTCGGCAATCTGGCCAGCGTGCTGACCCGCCTGCCGCTGGCCGGCAATGTCGGCATCGGCCACACCCGTTGGGCGACCCATGGCGCGCCGACGGAGGGCAATGCCCACCCGCATGGAACGAGCCGCGTTTCGGTCGTGCATAACGGCATCATCGAAAACCACGCGGCGCTGCGGGCCGAGCTGGAAGCGGCGGGGCAGGAATTCTCGACCGAAACCGATACCGAATGCGTGGCGCAGCTGCTGGATCTTTATTTGCAGCAGGGCATGAGCCCGGAAAAGGCAGCCGGCGCGGCATTGGCCCGTCTGGAAGGCGCTTATGCCCTGGCGTTGATCTTCGCCGGACACCCGGACCTGATGATCGGCGCCCGCCACGGTGCGCCGCTCGCCATCGGCTTCGGTGAGCGCGAGATGTTCATCGGCTCCGACGCGCTGGCGCTCGCCCCGCTGACCCGCCGCATCGCCTATCTGGAAGACGGCGACTGGGCGGTGATCCGCCGTGACGGCGCAACCTTCTTCGACCGGCACGGCGCCCGCGTCGAGCGCGCCATTCGGGAAACCCGGCTGACCGGGGCTGCCATCGGTCGCGGCAATTATCGCCATTTCATGGAGAAGGAACTGCACGAGCATCCGGTCGTGATCGGTGACGTGCTCAGCCGCATGATCGACCCTTCCAGCCGCAGCGTGGCTCTGTGGGATCTGCCCTTCGATCTCGCCACCCTGCCGCGTGCGACCATCAGCGCCTGCGGCTCGGCCTTCTATGCCGGTCTCGTCGGCCGCGTCTGGCTGGAGACGATTGCGCGTCTGCCGACGGATGCCGATGTCGCCAGCGAATTCCGCTATCGCGCGCCGCCGCTGCCCTCGGAAGGTCTGGGCCTGCTCGTCAGCCAGTCCGGTGAGACCGCCGATACGCTCGCGGCGCTCCGCTATATGCAGGATGAGGGGCAGCATGTGCTCTCCGTCGTCAATGTGCCGGAAAGCAGCATGGCGCGGGAAAGCGATGCCGTGCTGGAAACGCTCGCAGGGCCGGAAATCGGCGTCGCCTCCACCAAGGCTTTCACGGCCCAGTTGACGGTGCTGGCCTGTTTCGCGCTCGCTGCCGGGCGGGCGCGCGGCACGCTGGACGCGGCACGCGAAGCGGTGCTGACCCAGGCGCTGATGGAAGTGCCGGGCCAGGCGGCGGAGATCCTGTCCGAAGAAACCACGGCCGCCATCGCCCGCGTGGCGGAACGCATCGCGGAAGCGCGCGACGTGCTCTATCTCGGTCGAGGCTCCTGCTTCCCCGTGGCGCTGGAAGGCGCCTTGAAGCTGAAGGAGATCAGCTACATCCATGCCGAAGGCTATGCGGCGGGTGAGATGAAGCATGGGCCGATCGCGCTGATCGACAAGCATGTGCCGGTCGTCGCCATCGCGCCCTCCGGTCCGCTATTCGAGAAGACGGCCTCCAATCTACAGGAAGCCGCCGCGCGCGGCGGCCAGGTTGTTGTCTTCAGCGACGCGGCCGGCGCCGAGAAGCTGTGCGGCATCGCGGCGGAGACGGTTGTGCTGCCGACCTGCGATCCTTTCGTCGCCCCCATTCTGCATACCATTGCCGTGCAGATGCTGGCCTATAAGGTGGCGCTGCTGAAAGGCACGGATGTCGATCAGCCGCGCAATCTCGCGAAATCGGTGACGGTGGAATAGACGTCGCTTCTCCTTCATCCGTCGTCCCCGGCTTCATGCCGGGGACCTACCCGCTGCGGCGCCCCGACGCTGTTTGGGTGCCACGGCGGGTAGATCCCCGTGACAAGCACGGGGATGACGGGTCGAAAGCGTCATAATACAAAACGATAACAAAACAAAATTCTCGACAAATACATTCCGAAATCGTATAGAAAATTTGCCTGATGCGGTACTGATCACGCAGGCAAACCCCCTCCATACAATCCGGAATCCTCATGTCAGACCGTGGCAAGGCGCAGCCTTTTCCTGATACGCCCGGCATGGCGCATCAGCGCCAGATTCAGGCCCAGGCCGACAGGCAGCTCGCGCAACTATCCCTGGTGCGGCAGATTGCCGCTTTAGCCCGGCCTGTTACTTTGCAGAGCCAAGCGCGCCAGATCGGCGCGGACTTCGGCCAGAATAGACTCCCAATCGCCGGGCGTTTCCTGCCGGTAGAGGGTAAGGCTGGGATACCAGGGGCTGTCCCGCCGCCCCAGCATCCAGCGCCAGCACGGGTCGGCGCGGTCCAGCAGCCAGACCGGCTTGCCGAGCGCCCCGGCCAGATGCGCGACGGCGCTATCGACCGCGATGACCAGATCCAGCGTGGAAACCAGGGCAGCGCTATCCGCGAAATCCCCCATCTCATCCATGGCGTCGAAGACGGGCAGGCTGTCGGGCAGGCGCGGCCCGTCCTTCTGCAAACTGACAAAGGTGACGCCGGAAATGTCCCACAGGGGCGCAAGCCGACCGGGGGCGATGGAGCGCCGCCGGTCCATCGCCCCGCGCGCCGGGTTGCCGGGGCTGGGGTTGCCGGCCCAGGCCAGGCCGACGCGCAAACCTCTGCCAAATCCATCAAGCCGCGCGCGCCAAAGGCCGGCGGCGGCGCTATCGGCGGCAAGATAGGGCGTGCGGGCCGGAATGCTGGCAAGCGTGGTGCGAAACCGGCCGGGCAGGCTCATGAGCGGCAGATGCAGGTCGAAAGCGGGCAAAGCCTCGCCCTGCACCACGATGTCGGCCGCACCGTCCAGCGTCCCGCAGAGGCGGGCGAGGGGGCGCGGCACTTCCAGAATGACGGTGAAGCCCAGGGCCGCGACCATGGGCAGGTAGCGGCAGAATTGCAGCGTGTCGCCCAGCCCCTGCTCGGCATGGATCAGCAGCCTCAGACCCGCCCCCGCCTCAGCGCCGGCAGCTTCGCCCTGCCAATGCGGAACACGGAAGCGCCGGTGCTGGGCGATCATCTGCGGGGTCTGCCAGCGCCATTCATAGCCGCTCCAGGCCTCGTCCAGCCGCCCGGCGGCGAGCAAAGTCTGGGCACGGTTGAACTGCCCGTCGGCATAATCGGGCGCCAGGGCGATGGCGCGGCTATAGCTGGAGATGGCCTCTTCCAGCCGACCGAGCGCCCGCAGGGCATTGCCACGCGCGTTATGGGCATAGGGATCGCGCGGGGCGAGGCGCAAAGCAGCCTCGGCATCGGCCAAAGTATCCCCGAATCGGCCTTCCCCGGACAGGACCAGGCTGCGCGCCTCGAAGACCGCCGCGAAATCCGGCTTCTGGGTCAATGCGACGCCATAGGCCGCGATGGCGTCATCGGGCCGCCCCAGCGCCCAGAGCGCATTGCCGCGCGTGAAATGGGCGATGGGGTAGAGCGGGCGCAGCGCCAGCGCGCGATCCAGCAGGGCAAGCGCCTCCGCCGGGCGGCCGAGATCATTCAGCGCGCCGGCCAGGTTTTGCAGCGCGTCGGGCTGGTCCGGCGCCAAAGCCAGGCTGCGCCGGTAGCGCGGCACGGCGGCGTCTAGCTGGCCGGCCTGATGCAGGCGGATGGCCTCGGCCAGGGCCACCTGGGCGGGGGCGATCCGGGCAGGGGCCTGCTGCTGCCCCACGCTGCGGCGTTGCTGTCTGTTCATCGCGGTCCTCAGCCTCGTCCATCGGGCCGGATGCTAGGTGGGTCAGGGTGGCCCGCCAACCGGGGCGCGGCGCAAGCCTCCGGCCCGTCATGCCTGACATCCGGCGATAATCTGTGACGTCCAGGTTGCGAAGCCGGGCGGGCGCTGCTACAGGGGCGCATCCGCAGCGCCATCGGCGCCGGCGGCTGTATGGCGGAGCGTAGCGCAGTCTGGTAGCGCATCAGTCTGGGGGACTGGGGGTCGTGGGTTCGAATCCCGCCGCTCCGACCATTCTTTTCAATATCCTGCAAACCCCATCGTCCCAAAATTTTGCATCCTGATCGCCGCGTTTTGCAAAAACGTGTTGCGACCTGCGTTTCGGGAACGCTGTTCCCGCTCCAATGACCGCTCCGTTGTAGATATCGCCCGGCCCGCAGCAGCAGGATCGGTTCGCTACACGGGCGGCTTTCCCGCCAGTCTTCGAGGCTGTCAGAATTAGGGGGCGATCTCGCCAAATCGCGTCATGCCCGCGAAAACGGGCATCTCCTCCCTGTCACGGCGCCTGACGCAGAAAATACCCGCTGTCGCGGGTATGACGGTGTTTCAGTCCAATCCAGATAACCCCCAAATTCGCCCATGGTGCCAGTGAGTTGAGTGAGCAACAAAAGTGCGGACGCAAAGCGCGTATCCGCCTCTAAAGCTGAGGTGGGGATGCTCAAGACGCGATGCGGAGACTTTTAAGGACGTTGACCAATCCCAAAAATTGTCTGAAAATTAAGCGATTAATGATGGTTGGATCGGATATGCGCAAACTATGATCATAACTTTCGGTTTGGTTGCCTTATTTTGTGTCGTAGTCATCGTTATTCTGCAAAGGGCGCATATATCCGACCGGTCCTTCACGGATTATGCGGTCGGCGGCCGGTCTTTCGGCCCCGTTTATCAGGCCATGTCCTTCCTCAATACCTGGTGGCCCGGCGCGACCTTTCTGTCCGCCACCGGCTTCGCCGCCTCGGCCGGCGTCATCGGCTTTTACTCCGCCATCTATTCGCTTCTGACCGTGGTGTTGATGTATCTGCTGGCGCAGCGGGTCTGGCTCTGGGGCAAGGCCTATGATCTGCGCACGCAACCCGATCTGCTGGTGCTGCGCTTCCGCTCGCGCTGGCTCGCCGTCATCACCTCCGTCATCGGCATCGTCTCTTCCGTGCCCTGGCTGGTGCTGGGCTTCCAGTCGCTCGGCGATCTGTTCGAGCAATTGTCGCTGGGCAAGCTGGGTTTCACGACGGCGGTGCTGATCGGTGTCGCGGTGATGGTCATCCGCCAGTTCTGGACCATCCGCATGGGCATGCGCGGGGTCATCATTTCCGATCTGTTCCAGGGCATCGTCGCCTATATCGGCGGCACGCTGCTGCTGCTTGGCCTGGTCGCCTGGCTGGTCTGGGGCAAGGGCATTACGCTCGGCTCGGTCAGCGCGGCGCATTTCGGCCTGCCCGGTCTTGGATCGGCGCAAGGGCCGCTCTACGTCTTTGCCATTCTCTTCACCGGCGCGCTCGGCGGCTGGTGCTGGCCCAGCATCTTCATCCGCCTCTATACGGCGGACAGCGTGAAGACGGTGCTGAAGGCCGGCGCCATCGGCGCGCCGCTGTCGGTGATTTTCGCGCTCGCCCTTGGCGTGCTGGGCCTGCTGGCAAGCCCGCTGCCGGAGATTACCGCCCATCCCGATATGATGTGGTTCACCATCGCCCATCTGGCCGGCGGCCCGGTGCTGCTGGGCCTGGCCGGCGTCGTCGTGCTGGCCGCCACCATGGGCAATGTCGACGGCAATATTCAGGCGATGGGCGCCCAGGTTTCCAACGATATCGTGGGTGGCTTCAAGCCGCTCGGCTACAAAAGCTCGATGATCATCGCCAAGGTCAGCATGGCGGTGGTGACGGTGATTTCGGCCTGGATTTCCTGCTACCACGTGCCGCATCTGTTTGAGCTGGCAATCCTCGCCTATCAGGGCATCATCCAGATCGCCGTGCCGCTGTATCTCGGCATCTTCTGGAAGCGCGGCAATGCGGCCGGTGCCATTACCGGCATGGTGGTGGGCTTCATCGTCGCCGTCTGCCTGCAACTCGGCTGGCTGGGCAGCATGACCTGGGCCTACGGCCTGACCTCGGGTGCGGTCGGCATCGCCGTCAACCTGCTCATCTACGTGGCCGCCGCCTATCTTATTCCCATGAAGGCTGCCGAACGCGCGCGGGTGAATGCGATTTTCGCCGCGACCGACGGCGATGCGGCGGGCCTGCCGGTTTCGGACAGCGTTCTTGCGGGAGCAGTGAAATGACACAGAAAACCGTGCGGCCGCGGTCGCGCCTGGTGCCGATCTGGTTCGCCCTCGATGCGATCCTGGCGCTGCTGCCCCCGATTCATTGGGCGATCACCCCGCATTCGCCCTGGATCGCGGATATGCCGCTGGGGCTGATCTATATGGGCGGCCTGCCCATCATCATCGCCGCCAGCATCGTTTACGCCTATTGGGATGATGTATCCCGAGGAGCCTTCTGACCATGACGTCCTTGCTCGATCCCGCCATCGCCCAGCGCATCAAGGCAGCCGTGGACGCTGGTTTTGACGCCCAGCTGGCCGATACCGCCGCCCTCGTCGCCATTCCGAGCACGCGCGGCGCCGAAAGCCCGGCCCAGGATCTGATGGCCGATCTCATGCGCGCACGCGGCTATGCGATGGATGACTGGACGATCGCCATGGAGGATCTGAAGGATCTGCCGGATTGCGGCGTCATCCAGCATGATTTCTCCCGCGCCCGCACCGTCGTCGGCACCTATCATCCGCCGGCCGTCACCGGCCGCTCTCTGATCCTCCAGGGCCATTGCGATGTGGTGCCGACCGGCCCCTTGAGCATGTGGGAGACCGGTCCCTTCACGCCCGTCATCAAGGACGGCTGGATGTATGGCCGGGGTGCCGCCGATATGAAATCCGGCACCATCGCCGCGCTTTATGCGCTGGACGCCATCCGCGCGGCCGGGCTTGCCCCCGGCGGACGCATCCATCTGCAATCGGTGATCGAGGAGGAAAGCACCGGCGTCGGCGCGCTGTCCACCTTGCAGCGCGGCTACCGGGCCGATTGCGCCCTGCTGCCGGAACCGACCGACCAGGCCTTCAACGGCGTCTGCGTCGGCGTCATCTGGTTCCGCCTGAAAGTCAGCGGCGAGCCGACCCATGTGGCCGTGGCGGGTGAGGGGTCCAACGCCATTCGCGCGGCCTTCAATGTCATCCAGGCGCTGGAAGGGCTGGAGCGCGACTGGAACGAGCGCGCCAAAAGCGACCCCTATTACGGGGCGATGGACCATCCCATCAATTTCAACCCCGGCATCATCAAGGGCGGCGACTGGGCGTCCTCGGTGCCGGCCTGGTGCGATATCGACTGCCGCATCGCCGTTCTGCCGGGCTGGAACGTGGATGACTGCCGGCGGGAGATCGAGGCCTGCGTCGCGGCTGCCGCCAAGACGCATAGTTTCCTCGCCAATAACCCGCCCCGCGTCGAATGGTCGGGCTATCTGTCCCACGGCTATGCCCTGGCGCCGAACCCGGAGATCGAGACGCTGATCCAGGCCGCGCATGAGGCGAGCAGCGAGCAGCCCTTCGCGCATCGCTATTCCACGGCGCTCAACGACGCCCGGTTTTATTCATTGTATTATGACATTCCGGCCTTCTGCTACGGCCCGCATGGCGAAAAGATCCATGGCTTTAACGAGCGCGTCAGCCTGCAATCCCTGCGCGAAACCACCAAAGCCATCGCCCTCTTCATCGCCGGCTGGTGCGGGGTAGAGGCGCTGCCGGCCGCATAGCGTCCAGCTTGGCCTGGCCACAGCGGCGGGCAGGGGTTTCCTTGTCCGCCCAAACGCGCGAAGCTCTGCTCAAAGTTTGCGGAGAGGCGTTCCCATGGGCCAAGACGAGAAACTCCCGAAAAATCCGGCATTGCTGAAAAAATGGCGTTTCGCGGCCGATAAGAAGGGCGCGGGCGGCGAAGCCCGCTACTGGTGGTCCGATGGGTCCAGGACCGAGGAACGGGTCGAATCCCATCTGGATGCGGTGGCGCGGTTGAAAGACCTTCAGGACAAGGGCGCCGTGAAGCCCTGCTAGGTCACGGGGCGAGGGAATAGAATGCCGTCTGAAACCGTAACCATAAGCACGCGCGACGGTGCGTGTTCGGCCCATGTGCTGACGCCTGCGGGCGCGGGGCCTTGGCCCGCCATCATCTTCTATATGGATGCCGGCGGCATCCGGCCCGGCGCCATCGCCATGGCGCAGCAATTGGCGGATTTCGGCTATGTCGTGCTGCTGCCCGACCTGTTCTATCGCTTTGGCCCCTACGACACGATCGTGCCGAGGGAACTGTTCAAGGGCGACTACATGGCGGTGATCGGCCCGCTGATGGCCACAACCGGCAATGACAAGGCAGCCGAGGATACCGCCGCTTTCCTGGATTACCTGGATAGACGGGACGACGTGTCGGGGCCTGAATGCGGCGCCGTGGGTTTCTGCATGGGCGGCGGCATGGCGATTACGGCGGCCGGCACCTATCCCGGGCGTTTCGCGGCCGTCGCCAGCTTCCATGGCGGCAATCTGGCGACAGACGCGCCGACCAGCCCGCATCTGATCGCAAAGCGCCTGACGGCTGAGGTCTATATTGCCGGGGCCGATCAGGACGGGCTTTATCCGCCGGATATGGCGGCGCGGCTGGTAGCGGCTTTGACGGCCGCCGGCGTCACCTTCCGCGCGGAAATCTATACCGGCGCCCATCATGGCTGGATGAAGCCGGATTTTCCGGTCTATGACCCAGCCGCCGCCGCGCGCGGCTGGGGCGAGATGAAGGCCCTGTTCGCCCGCAATCTGGCCGGCAAAGGCTAAACGGCGGCCGGCTGCGCCTCGGCGAAAGGCATGTCGAGCGCGGCCATGGAAAAATGCTCGTCCGTCAAAGGCAGGTCCGTCACATCCAGGCCCAGCGCGGATGCGGCATCGGTGATGTTGGCAAAGGACAGATCGCCCTGGCCGGCAAGGGTCTCGCGCAGGTCCGCGACGGTCAGGCCGGTGGCGCTCGCCAGTTGAATGATGCCGCGCGCCCGCAGGATGGTGCCGATGGCCTTGGTGATGAAGACGGTATCGCCGGCACTTTCGTGCAGCGCCGTCTCCCAGAAATGCGCGATATCATCTTCGGACTGCAAAAAGTCGGCTGAGTCCCAAAAGCGCAAGTCCAGGCGATCCATGGCAGTCCTCTCCACGCGAGTTATGAGTGAAAGTCCACTAGTGGCCATACGTCGCAGCCGCGCCGGCGGATGCGAAAAACCCGGCAGGTGACTGCAAATCTTCATCCTTGGCCGCAAGGCGGAGGCGTAAGAGCGGCCTCCATCGCCGGGCTAAGGCCCGGTCCAAAGGTTTGGGGGAGGCAGATTTGGCCGATAAGGTTGGTGAACGCGGCCTGGTCTGCGGCTACAGCATCGATGCCGGCGGCAATATGAATGCCCTGGCCGAGGCCGATATCGACCGGAGTGTCACATCAACCGACGCGCTGGTCTGGCTGCATTTCGATCATGCAGACCCCGGCGCTCGCGCCTGGATCGCGCAATGCGCGGAGATTCCGGACCAGGCCAAAACCGTGCTGCTGAGCGCTGATTCCCATATGCGGATCGAAGCGGTGGGCGCGGGACTTTGCGGCGTGATCGGCGATCTGCATCATGAATTCGCGACGCAGTCGGAGCAGCTGGACGTTCTGCGGCTCTATCTCGACAATCACCGGCTGATCAGCGTCAGGCACCGGCCGCTGGCCGCGATCGAAAAGCTGCGCCGGACCGTCAGCGAAGGTCTGCATGACGGGCGGCCCGTGGTGCTGGTCGTCAAGTTTCTGCACCATGTCACGGATACGCTGAGCGATCTCATTCTCAGCCTGGTCGATAGTGTCGATGAGGTCGAGGACGCGATCCTGGACGGCAAGGCGACCGGCCATTCGGAAGAACTGGGGCGCATCCGCCGGCTGGGCGCCCGGCTGCGGCGGCATATGGTGCCGCAGCAGCATGCGCTGCTGAATCTTCTCTCGCGCCTGCCGAGCTGGATCGACGGGCCTGACGCGGCCAAGCTGCGCAATGCCATCGAGGCGCTGGGCGCGCTCGGCCATGACCTCGATCTGGTGCAGGAGCGGGCCAGGCTGCTGCAGGAACAGGCGTCGAACCGGCTGATGGAAGCGACCAACCGCAACCTATACATCCTCTCCATCGTCACGGCGGTGTTTCTGCCCATCACCCTGATCACGGGCATGTTCGGCATGAATCTGGGCGGCCTGCCCTGGCTGCAAAGCCATTACGGCTTCTGGTATGGCGTCGCGCTGATGGGATGCACCGTGCTCGTGACCTTCGGGCTCCTCCGGAAAGGCAAAATCCTTTAGGACAAAACGAGGCGGGTTCGCGGCAAGACGCGGCAGGGAGACTGAGACTTTATGCGTGCTATGGCTTTGGCTATCTGTGTCGGCCTCGCGGCCTTTTCGTCTTCGGCCCAGGCCTATGCGCCGCAATCGGGCAACGGCCAAACCTATATGGCGACGCGCGCCGGCCTGCATAACGCGACGCTGCTGATCGTGCGTCATGGCGAAAAGGACGGGCTGGGCGCCGGGCTCAGCGCCGCCGGCACCATGCGGGCCGTCCAATACGCCCGCTATTTCCAGACCTTCAAATTGGACGGAAAGCCGCTTCAGATCGACGCGCTGGTGGCCTCGGAAGATTCCCGGAAAAGCGAAAGGCCGCGTCTGACGCTGGAGCCTTTCAGCCAAACCTCCAAGCTCGTCATCTATCAGCCGAGCCCGTCGCATGAAGTGCGGGATCTGGTCTCCTGGCTCAAGCAGCGCCCGGCCGGCCAAAATGTGCTGATATCCTGGCACCATACCAAAATCCCGGCGCTATTGGCGGCTTTGAAACTGCCGCCCGCCACGCTTTTGCCAAAAGGCAAATGGCCGAACGATGCCTTCGACTGGGTTCTGGTTTTGCGCTTCGACGACAAGGGCCATCCGATTGCGCGCGCGTCCCATCTGATCACCGAGCCCGACCGCGTCAATGATCCGGTATGGTCGACGATGGGTCATCCCGTCATCAGCCCTTTGGGCGCGGTTAAACAATAGAGCCTCTATCGGGAAGGTTGAAGCACCGTCATCCCCGCGCATGCGGGGATCTTCTCTTTATGGCTATGGCGCCTCGACGATGAGAAGATGCCCGCTTTCGCGGGCATGACGGTTAGAGTGACGCCGAATATGCCGATAAAATCTACACATACCCAAAACGCTGCATGACGGCAGCGTGGTCGCGTTCGATGCGCGCGGCCTGCGCTGTCGTCAGCACCTCGCGCCAGGCGCCGCTGCGGCCCTGCCGGAAAAAGACATCTTGTGACTGCGCCGGCTGCTCGACAAAGCCATGCGCCTCTTCCTGACGGCGCAATTCGGAAAACGCGCTATGGGCGATGGCGCGTGTCAGCCGCTCGGGCAAAGGCTCCTGTCCCAGAAAGCGGATAACGGAAGCGAAGGCGCCAGCGGGATCGGCGATCAGATCCTCATAGCGCAGAACATGCAGGGTCGGATGCGGCTGTCTGGTCCAGAAATGCACATGGCCCGACCAGGTCGCCAGACGGACATAGACCGTGCTGTCCGTGCCGCCGGTCGCGGCTTGCGGGTCGTTCATGAAAGCGATGGTGCGGTCCAGCGAAAGGCCCAGATGACGACTGAAGGAAATAGCGACGTCGCGCGGGTCGCGTAGAATATAGATCGCGCCACCCGTCACCGCCTTGGTGATCAACTGCACGCCGTCCACCACCAGTTGCGCATTATGGGTTTTGACGAAGGCGAGGCCGGGCTGCGCGTCGGCAATCGCCTGATGCACGCGCGGGCGCATGGCCTGCACGTCGCGGATCGTATAGCGCGATGCCGGACGCGGATCGAAAACCTGATAGCGGCTGGCGGCGGCTTCCCCCGTTGACAGGTCCATCAGCCGGTTGATGTCGTATGGTACCGCACTGTCGGCGATGTAATTATGCAGGAAGGCGCGCAGCCAGGTGCTGCCCGATTTGGGATAGGAGGCAATCCAGGCGATCTTGCCCATGGGCCAGCCGGTCAGGCGTGTTGGCGGCGGGTGATTTCGTCGAAGAGATCGACGACTTCCTGCGCGATGCGGCCCAGTTCGAAATCCCACCACTGTTCCAGCGCGACATCGCGGCGGCCTTCGGGGGCCACTTCCTCGCGCAAGGTGATGAACCGGTCCCACAGATCGGGCCAGGGCATCTGATCCTGCCGCAGCACCAGCAGATCCGGCACCAGAGCCAGGCGCAGCCGCACCTTTAAGGTGCCGGTACCGGAGGCGAGGACGCGGGTCGCCGTCAGGAACTTCTCGCGGGTCTCGTTCGCCATCCTCGTCAGCCTCAAGCCGTGGAATGAGGGCAATTTGCCCTACGGGCGGGAAGGTTAAGCGGTTTGCCGGCCCACGCGCCATAGGGCTGGACGCATAGGTCGGAAAGCCCAGCGCAGGGCCATGACGGCCGGCCGCTGAGAGACCGGATGAGGGAATAGTTCTAGCCATCTGAAATCCTTGAACCTGGCGTAAATGGCATCAGGCCCTGTCCAGATAGGGCTTTCCATCGGTCAAATGTTCACGTTATGTTCCTTATCTGATGAGGCCATAGCGTGACCAGAATTTCGGAAAACCAACAGCTTAGCGACCTGCGTGCCGCGATATCAGGCCTGGAACGGCTGAGCGGGACCAAGGCGGCCGGGGAGGTGCTGCCTTTCGGCGTGGCGCCGCTGGACCGGCATCTGCCCTGGGGCGGGCTGCGCCTGCCCGGACTGCATGAACTGGCCGATCACGGGTCCGGTCAGCCCTATGCGGCGGCGGCCGGGCTGATGGCGGCGGGCATTCTGGCCCGGCTGGAGGGGCCGGTTCTGTGGGTGACCGAGCGGCCTGATCTCTACGCCCCGGCTTTGGGCAATGTCGGGTTGAGCCCCGATCGCGTTCTGTATGTCACCGCCCGGCGGGCGGTGGCGGCGGTGATGGAGGAGGCGCTGCGCCATGGCCGCTTTGCCGGCGTGGTGGGGGAAGTGCGGCAGATTGCCCCCATCGCCGCGCGCCGCCTGCAACTGGCGGCGGAAGCGGCGGGCATGCCGGCTTTCCTGCTGCACCGGCCGCAGAAGCGGGAGCCGGCAAGCGGCCTTGCCCCCATCGCCGCCCTGACGCGCTGGCGCATCGCGCGCCGGCCGTCCGGCCCTGCGGTGCCCGAGGCCCCGCATGTGGCGGGCCTGGCCAGCGCCCTTTGGCAATTGGACCTCATCCGCTGCCGCGGGGCGGAGGCCGCATCCTGGATCGTGGAGGCATGCGATGCGACGGGTCATCTCCATCTATCTGCCCTTCTGGCCGACGGATCGCTGGCGCCGGCAACAGCGCAGCCGTATCGCCGGGCAGGTTAGGGATCCGGCCGAGCCCGCGCCCCCGCCCAGCGCGGCGGAGGATGCGGCACGGCCCGTCATCACCCGTCTGTATGACGGCCGGCGCCATGTGGTGGGGGCTGCCGATGCGGCGGCGCGCCGCCTGGGCATCCAGCAAGGCCAGCCGCTGGCGGAAGCGCAAGCCATGCATCGCGACCTGACCATTATCGATGCCGATCCGGCGGGGGATGCCACGGGGCTGCGGGCGCTCGCTGTCTGGTGCCAGCGCTATGCGCCGCTGACGACAGCCGATCTGCCGGACGCTATCCGCATCGACAGTACCGGCGCGGATCATCTGTGGGGTGGCGAGGCCGCCATGCTGGAAGACCTGCGCCGCCGCCTGTCCGGTGTCGGGCTGACGGTGCGGCTGGCGATGGCCGATACGCCGGGTGCCGCCTGGGCGCTGTCCCATTACGGGGCGGCCGAACCCGTCACCCTTTGCCCGGCGGGTGGCGTGGCCGAGGCCTTGCGCGTCCTGCCCATTGCCAGCCTGCGCCTGCCGCCGGAGACCCTGGCAGGGCTGGACCGCATGGGTTTCGCCCGCGTCGGTGAAGTGATGGACGCGAAACGCGCGCCGCTGTCCCGCCGCTTCGGCGCGACCTTGCTGCATCAACTGGACTACGCGCTGGGAACCCAGTTCGAACCCTTGGCGCCGCAGGCCGCCGCGACGTTGATCCGCGCGCGGCTGACCTTCGTGGAACCCCTGCTGACGGCCGAAGCCTTTGCCACCGTCATCGATCGGCTATGTCTGGATGTGGCCAAGGAGTTGGAACGGCGCGGGGAGGGCGCGCGGCGGCTCGATCTGGTCTGCGAGCGGGTAGACGGCACCGAGCAATGCATCGCGCTCGGCACCGCGCGGCCGGTGCAGCCGGCAGCACAACTGTCGCGCCTGCTGGCCGAGCGGATCGAGACCATAGACCCGGGCCATGGGGTCGAGGCGATGACGCTATGGGTGGCGCTCGCCGAGCCTGTCACGCCCGAGCAGATCGAAGCCTGGTCGCCGCAAAGCGGCGTCGCCAAAAGCCTGGGCGAACTGGCACCGCTGATCGACCGTCTGGTGGCGCGCTTCGGCCCCAGGCAGGTCTATCGGCTGGCCCCGGTGGAAAGCGATGTGCCGGAGCGGGCCGTGAAGCGCATTGGGCCGCTGGCGCCGCCGCAGGGGCGTGGCTGGCCACAAAGCCTGCCGCGACCGCTGCGCCTGCTGACCCCGCCGCAGCCGGTGCAGGCCATCGCCTTGCTGCCCGACCAGCCGCCCGTCGCCTTCACCTGGCGACGGCAGCGCTACCGCATTCGGCGGGCGGATGGGCCGGAGCGGGTCTTCGGCGAATGGTGGAAGCGCGGCGGCGAACGCGCGCTGTCGCGCGACTATTGGGCGGTGGAGGACGAGGCCGGCGAGCGCTTCTGGCTTTATCGCAACGGCGACGGCGAAGACTCAGAGACCGGCAATCTGGCCTGGTTTCTGCACGGTCTTTTTTGAGGATGTGCAGAGCCGGCCGTCAGAAATGGTGTCTGCTCAAACATATTATTATCAATGCGTTGCAAAGAACATCTTCAATGAAACGTGAGGATGGGTCGCTTTTTCGCATTCCCGCCACAGTTCTATCCGCACACAGGACGGCGCGGCGGATTGTCCGCGCTTGCCTGGCTTGACGTCGAAGGATGATTTTATGCGCAATTGGAAACAGGTTCTGATCCTGGTCGGCATGCTGTTCGCAGCCGGCAGCCTGTCCGCCTGCTGTGGCCCCTGGGGCGGCGGCTTCTGCGGCGGCTGGGGCCACCATCATGGTGGTGGCGGCGGCGGCGGTTACGGCGGCGGTCCGGGCGGCGGTGGCCCCGGCCAGGGCCATCCGTAATCCGATTCAAGCGGCGGGCCTCATCGGCCCGCCGCCATTGCTCTCGTTATAGGCGTGTGAACAAACCATTATCGGTTCTGCGAAGCAGGCTCTGTTTTTTATTGTACACGTAGTGATGCCTTACCGGGCAGCCCAGGTGAACATAGCTTTCCAATGCCGCCATATTGCTGAAAGTGGAATGCGAGTTTCCGACAAATACTTTGGCTGACCGGGCGATTTCAAAATCGATCAGTGACAGGCGCAACGGACCGAAAGCCTCGCTTTCCTGAGCGGTCAGAATATCCGACTTGAAGATCAGTCTCAGCCCGGTCGCGTCAAAACAATCGCGGCGGATTTTCTCTTTGGGATGAAGCAACGCTGCTTCGTCACAGATGACATAGAGATATTCGAGCATCCTGAATTCATCGCGAATTTTTTTCGCGATTAGGTCGTGATCAAGCCATACATCCTCGTCGAGATTGTGCAGCGCGGAGAGATGGGCGGCGTGAGTCTCCCAGTCTTTTTCGATCCTGAACTGCGCAACGGCAAGGTTGGGGTATCTGTTGATCTCCGACACGATCGTGTCGACGACCCGGCTGCGCCCGACATGGGTCTTCAGGCTTCTGATGGCATCGGCCACGAAAGCGTCTCGTTCCCGATAGCGACCGTCGAACATGCCGCTGTGAAACAGATTGGACGTCTTCCAGAAATAATTTTCGTAGCTGCTGCGATAGAGGGTGTCGTCATCTCTCAGCCGCAGCGTGACGTTCCATCGCCGGCAGAAATCCCGAATGCAGTCTTCGTCGAAAATATCGCCGAAGTCATAGGCGTCATATTTGCGCGCGATCTGGTCCATTTCCGTGATCTGCGGCAGCGCCAGCGGAAGATGAGATTCGAAACTGTCCAGAAAAGCCCCGAGCAGAGCCATTTTCTGATTGCTGATGCCGCCGCCGCCATGCACCGCATAGCCGCATACAAGATGAGCGTCATCCGACATGCAAAGAGGCCTTTGTCGTTTCCACCGCCGTGGCGGCGGTCAGAAATGCCCCGATATCGTCGGACATCATGAGGGGTAGGAATTCATCCACCTTATGAACCGGCCAGTCCCACCAGCGGATGCGAAGCAGGGCTTCGATCACGCGAAAATCGAAGCGATATCGGATCAATTTCGCCGGATTTCCGGCCATGATGGCATAGGGCGGCACGTCCTTCGTAATCACGCTATGGGCCGCAATGACCGCCCCATCGCCGATCGTCGCGCCAGAACTGATGAAGACATTGGCCGAGATCCAAACGTCATTGCCAATGACGACATCGCCTTTCGTGCTGTGATCCTTGACGGGCGGGGCCGACGGCCAGGCCCTGACAAGGGTCGCAAACGGATAGGTCGTGACAAAATCGGGCCTGTGATTGCCGAGAGCAATCGACACGCCGTCCGCCACCGAGGAATAGCGTCCGATCGTGAACTTTGCCATCTCCGGGCTAAAGAACGTGGGCTCTCCATAAGTGCAGTCGCCGACGGACCAGCCGAGATTCGTGATGTGCCAGCGCAGATGATCGGCGGTGCGAATGATGGCCCGGTCGCGCTTGTCCCAATCCTGCAGTTCGATTTGCACGGCCACGCGGGCGCCCGCATCGGCCAGGTAAAGACCCTGCATGACGAGGGTATCGCCGCTTCCGGTCGGCCTATCAAACCTGACGGCGGGTTCGCCCGATTCGCGCGTGATGACGAGCTGGTCATCGTCGATATGCCATAGCATTTCGACCCCGGGCATGACGCCCAGAACCCGCCCGCCGGGGTGAAATCTCACCGTCTGAACTGGGGACGTCCCGTCGAGGACGCTGTAGCTCCATAATCCGCTGGAGATAGTGTCCCGGTCGATCATAACGCTATTCCGAACATAAATTGTCATTTTTGGCCGTCAGCCGAGACCGCCGAAAAGCCAGCTATGACTGCATATCGATTGCGCAGCACGACGGCGCCATGACATCTGGGATCAATCTATCGGGGCGGTTGATCACCTCAGGCTGCGTCACAATGCAGCGCTTGCCGGCCCTTTACTTGCCGCCGCTGCCGGCTTTCGTCTCATGCAGCATCCGCTCAACGCGCCGAATAAGATCGTCGATGGAAAAGGGCTTGGTCAATACTTCCATCCCCGGCTCGATATGGCCGTGGTTGAGGACGGCATTCTCCGCATAGCCGGTGATGAACAACACGCGCAGGTCACGCTTCAGCACCCGCGCGGCATCCGCCACCTGGCGTCCGTTCAACCCGCCGGGCAGTCCGACATCGGTAATCAGCAGGTCGATCTCCGGCTCGCCCTCGAAGATCTTCAGGGCGCTGGCGCCGTCCTCCGCCTCGATACAGTGATAGCCGAGATCGCCCAGCGCATCCGCCACCAGCAGGCGCACGGTTGGCTCATCATCCACGATCAGCACGCTTTCGCCGCTCGGGTGAATGCGCGGCAGGCGGGCCGGTGCCACGGCCTCGCGCTCATCCTGCGTGCCATGATGGCGCGGCAGATAGATGGTGACGGTGGTACCCTGGCCCAGTTCCGAATAGATGCGCACCTGGCCATGGCTTTGCCGTGCGAAGCCATAGACCATGGAGAGGCCGAGCCCGGTGCCCTGGCCGATCGGCTTGGTGGTGAAGAAGGGATCGAAAACGCGATCCAGAATAGACTTATCAATGCCGCTGCCGGTATCGGTGACGCTGACGGCCACATACTGGCCCTGCACCATATTGCGCTCGCGCGCCGTGCGTTCATCCAGCCAGCGGTTGGAGGTTTCGATGGTGATGCGCCCGCCGCCCACCATGGCATCGCGGGCATTGATGCACAGGTTGAGGATGGCGTTTTCCAGCTGATTGGCATCGACCTGCGCGGTCCAAAGCCCGCCCGCCGCGATGGTCTCTACCGCAATCCCCGGTCCCACCGTCCGCTGCACAAGCTCCACCAATTCCGACAGCAGCTTGTTGATGATGGTGGGCTTGGGCGACAGCGTCTGCCGCCGCGCGAAGGCCAGCAGCCGATGCGTCAGCGCGGCGGCGCGGCGCGCGGCGCCCTGGCCGGCATGGATGTATTTCTCTACATCCGCCGTACGGCCCTGGGCCGCGCGAATGCCGATCATCTCGAAACTGCCGGAAATGCCCGCCAGAAGATTGTTGAAGTCATGCGCCAGCCCGCCGGTCAGCTGGCCCACGGCCTCCATCTTCTGGGCCTGGCGCAGCGCTTCCTCGGCGATGCGCAGCCGGTCCTGTTCGGCCAGCCGGTCCGTCACGTCATACCCGAACTGATAGGCGCCGATCTGCTCGCCGACGGCATTGCGCAGCGGGCTGAAATGCTGCTCGTAATAGCGGCGGTCGAGCGACGGATCACCGTATTCGTCGATCATCACATAGTCTTCGCCCGCGAAGGCTTTCGCCCAGGCCTTCCGCAGGTCGGCCAGCAACTCGGGATGCGCGGCCAGAAGGTCACCGATCTTGTCGCCGATCCGGGGGCGCGACCCGAAGACACGCTCGAATTCCGCCGCCGCCGCGCTGTTCACGGCCAGATAGCGCATCTCCATATCCAGCACATGGACAAAGGCATGGGTATTTTCGACGATGCCGGCCAGAAGCTGGCGGTCGGCGACAGCGGTCGCGACCCGCGCCTCCAGGGTTTCATTCACGTCCATCAAAGCCCGCTCGGCGCGTTTGCGGTCGGTTACATCCTTGAACAGAACCGCGACCTGCCGGCGGCTGGCGGGCTCGATGCGGAAGGAGGAGACTTCCAGGTAATGGCCGGTCGCGACCAGTTCCTGCTCGAAGCGAATGGGCTGCCCGGTGGCCAGCACCGCGCCATAGCGCGCCACCCAGGCATCGGCCTCATTGGGCACCATGTCGCGCAGCGTCTGGCCGACGACATTGGGGATGCCGGCATGGACCGCATAGGCGGGATTGGCCTCGATATGAATATAGTCGCTCAAAGGCCCATGCGGACCGTCGAAGAATTCGATGACGCAGAAACCCTGGTCCATCGATTCGAACAGGGTGCGGTAATAGGCTTCGCTGTCCGATTGCGGCACGGACGGCATCACGGGGTGCTCACCCGCATCAAGCGGCAGGCTAGAGGTCCGGAGGCATGCACGAGGATCGACATCGGAATCCAATTTTGCGGCGGATTTGACTTGAAGGCCTAAGCCCGCAGCGTCAAGCGCGGCCCGGCGGGATCGAGGGACTGTGATCGCAGGACCAGTTCGACGCTGGCCGGTGGTTCAAAAACCCCAGCGCCGCCGCTATGCTGCCGTCTGTAAAACAGAAGCCGGCCTTACCGGCCCCGTTCGTCTGAAAGGCTGCTGCGACGCCCATGCTCGATCACCCCAATGCCGATTACCGGATTCTCACCGCCGCCGATGTGCCCGCCTATCTGGCGGGCCTGCCCGCTATCGCGGGACGTCTGGGTGGCCAACCTGCGGACTGGACCTGTCAGGACGTCGCCGACGGCAATCTCAATTCCGTCTTTCTGGTCGATGGTCCGGCAGGCGGGCTTTGCGTCAAACAGGCGCTGCCTTACGTGCGTGTGGCGGGCGAAAGCTGGCCCATGGATGTCAGCCGCGCCTTTTTCGAGTTCAGCTACGGCCAGCGCATCGCGCCTTTCGTCGGTAGGCTGGCCCCGGCCATTCACCATTTCGATGCGGCGCAGTTCATCATCGTCATGGAAAAGCTGTCGCCGCATATCATCTTGCGCCGCGCCATGATCGCGGGGGAGCACCATCCGCGCGTGCCGGAGGATGTGGCCGATTACGTCGCCGCGGCGTCCTTCTATACCTCGGACCTGGCCGCGCCTTTTGAGAGCAAGGCCGCCGATCAGGCCATCTTCGCCCGCAATACGGCGCTACAGCGCATTTCCGTCGATCTCGTGTTCACTGATCCTTATGCGGTCAGCGAGCGCAACCGCATCACCGCGCCGCTGGAAGCCTGGGCCGCGTCCTTCCGCGCCGATATCGACCTGAAGGCCGCGGTGACGCGCGCGCGATTGACCTATCTGACACGGGCGCAGTCTCTGCTGCATGGCGACCTGCATTCGGGCTCCATCATGGTGACGCAAGCCGAGACGCGCGTGATTGACGGGGAATTCGCCCTCGTCGGGCCGTCTGGATTCGATATCGGCAATTTCATCGCCCATTACGTCATGGCCTGGTACGCCAAGCCGTTTCATGAGTCTGGCGCGACGAGCGTGGGCGTATTCCGCGATCATCTGGCGGCCGACATCGTGCTGTTCTGGGACAGGTTCGAGGCGCGGTTCCTGTCCCATTGGCGCGGCTTTGCCGGCGCGGCGGACGGTCTGCCGGCCAGCCATTTTTCCGGCCCGGCTGGGGCCGCGCGGGCCGAGACGCTGCGGCGCGCCTATGTCGCCGATCTGTTCCGCGACGCGCTGATGTTCATGGCTTGCAAGATCATCCGCCGTGTTTTGGGCTTCGCGCAGATCGCGGATTTTCTGGTCATTACCGATGAAGCGGTGCGCGCGCTGCCGCAGGCAGCGGCATTGGCCTTCGCGCGTTCGGTTCTGCTCTATCCCGAGCGCTACGGCGATATCGCGGCCATCGTCGCGGCCCTGCCGCGTTTCGACGCGGCCGGTCTGGACCCGGCGGTGACGCGGGGGGAGTAGGGTCTGTCAGACCATCCAGAAAGGTCACCCCCGCGAAAGCGGGAATCTGCTTCTCCCTAGTGCTACGAAAGAAGATCCCCGTTATTCGTGGGAATAACGTTGTTTTAACAAAAATTCGGCAGAACCTAGAGAAAGTGTATCTAGCGTTTATCGTGACGCTATATTTCGCAGGCAGTTTTTCAGAAGTTTGAGAAATTTTCCAAGTCGTGATTTCATCAATATCTGGAATAAGCAGGAATTTTCTACTTTTGTTTTTGCACAAGAAAATATAGACGAGAGCAATCTGAGCCAGGGATCTTCACTGTGCAAAAATTTGTGCATTGGCTCCAGGCAGAAAAATGTAAGACTTGCAAAAGTCAGTAGCGCGGAAGCGCAGGCTGCGCTGGTAAACCGAACGCGCCAGGGTGCGGAAAACCATTCATAATGTCCGCCAACGATACTGAGAGCCATCAAAGCCGCAGCACAGGTGATGAATGCTTTGGCTAGCAATAGGACGAGTAGGTAAGTTGGTGACATCAGTTTTTGAAACCATGCCGGCTGACGCATCGCAACCAGCTTTGGTTCAATATTTGCCGGAAACATATCGCCGTCAGCCAGCGGCATGCCGGATTTATTGGCTCTTTCTGGTAGGCAACCCAGAAACCCACAAATGATCCAAGTCAACAGGCGTGGGCCATAAATCAATGTCAAACCGCTCATGAATGCGATCAGCTCGCACTTGAGATTCATTTCCCCGAGGAAAATCTTGTTGAGGATTTGCCCTATTGGGCCGCTTGGTTGGCCGTGGCCAGAAAAAAAGCCAAGCTTTACAGAGGCGAAAATGGTAATTGCAAAAGCAAAGAATATATATGAGAAAATCCGAACGGATTCAAAAACATTCTTTCGATCATTGGGTTTCATAAGGCGAGCAGTCGCCCACAAATATCCCAAAAAACCGGTGAATACAGTAATCGGCCAAGCTAGGGTCACTTAAATCTATCCGTGGCAAAGCTGCTGCTTATCACATCTACGGCATGCTGGAGCCTTCATGTTATTGATATTTCAAATCAATTTTCATGCTGGCATTGGGGCTTTCTAGTGTCTGTCGGAGTTAAATCGAATCATCTCAAAAAGCCGTCATGCCGCGGGCGGCCCCACCCGGCCCCCGAGCTGGGCATCCAGACCTTGGGCGCCCTAAGCTGGATCGCCGGGTCAAGCCCGGCGATGACGAATATAGGATCGCTTCAATCTAAACCTGACAAACTCTAAGCCGTCATACCCGCTTGCGTGGGTATGACGGTGTTTCAATCAGAACCTAGCAGAGCCTCGCAGGAACCGATCACGCGACGGCGCGCTGATCCGCCGCAGCTAGCGCGGCGCGCGTTGCGGTAACAACCGGACCGGTGACGACCAGCGGCGCGCAGCCCATCACGTCCCAGCGCCACTGCGAGAAGTCGGGATGCATCTGCATGACGCCGCCGCCATTCTCAAAGGCGCTGCGGTCGGTCTCCGGCAGCAGGCTTTCCGCCTGCAATCCTTCCACCGTCAGCACGTCATGGCTGGCGAGCTCGACATGGTAATAGGTCACCGTGTCGCGCGGCATCTGGCAGACGGCGTCCCCGTCGATCAGGTATTTCACGGGGATCAGCACGTCATTCACATAAAGCGCATGGTCGGGCGACAGATACAGATCGCGGCTCGGCTGGCTAGGGCCGAAGGCATGGGCGCGCACGCGCACCGGCCAGACGCCGGTCGGGTTGGGGTGGCGCTTGCAATCCACCCGGCGATGGCCGACCCAGCGCACCTGCTGCGCGCCGCCAAACAGGCTGTCGACCATCATGCCCGGCGCGAGGTCTTCCACCGCCACCATGCCGGCGGGTGTGGCGATCAGGCTGCCGGCAGCGAAACAGGGCAAGGTCGCGATATAGCCGATGACGGTGGCGTCGGTCGTATCCGACGTTGTGTAGACACCGACAGCCGTATCCTGATAGCCGGAATTGCCCGAGGTCGTGGCCGCGCCCGGAACGGCGAGATCCGTCCAGACGATCTTGGTGAAATCATCCGAAATGGTCGCGGAGAAGGCAGCCTCGGTTCCATCCGCCGTCAGATAGTCGCCGGTCACGATATAGGTGCCGGCCGTAATGCCGCCGGTGATGCCGTCGAAATGCGTCACCACCGCGCCCGCATGGGAATAGGTGTAATAGTCGCCGGTCGCCATGTCATAGACATAGGCATCGCTGACCTGGACGCCGTTGTCTTCCTGGTCGACGCCACCGGCGATCACGCCGTCCCAGATGCCATAGGCCGTGGTGCTGATCGCGTCCGGAATCACCAGGGTGGTGAAGGTCTCGGTATCCATGTCGTAGATGAAGGCATTGCCGCCGGACGGATAGACCGCGTAATCGTTATTGGCCGTTGTCAGATCGTCGTAATTGCCGACGACATATTCGCCGTACGTGCTGTGCGGAATGGTATCCGTCGCCCCCGTCATGTCGATCGTCGTGTACACGCCGGTGGCGGCATTGTAGATGAAGCCGTTATCGGCCGCCGAATCCCCGGTCTTGTAGCTGCCGACGACGATGATGCTGCTGGCGGCGTCACCCGTGGTGGGGCCGTAGGGCACCGTGCTGTACGCGCCCGGATAGCCGATCATGATCCATGTCCCGGTCACATCATTATAGATGAAACCGTGATCATCGCCGCTGCTATCGACATACATGCCGACGATATTCTCACCGGCGATACCGGTGAGATAGGTCGAATAGACCGTTTCCCCGTCCGTGTAGCTGAGCGACGTATAGGTGACGTCCGACATGATCTGGGTTCCGCTCATTGGCCGGAGGGAGGCGCCGGCGCGTCCGATAGGCTTCGGCCAATAGCATTACCACAGATGGTTAGCAATTTGTGAAAATTGCCTGATACCATTGGGTTTTCTGGGCTTCAGCCTATCTCGCGGCTGTGGAAATTCCGCACCAGACGCGGCATGGTCAGCCCCTGGGCGATGATGGTGAACACCACAACGGCGTAGCAGACCGGCAGCAGATGCGCGCGCGGCGCGCCGTCCGGCAGGCTGAGGGCGAGGGCGACGGAAATGCCGCCGCGCAACCCGCCCCAGGTCAGCACGGCAATCGCCTGCCGGCCCATGACGTCCCGCAGGCGCAGCGCATAGATCGGCAGGACAAGGCTGACGGCGCGGGCCAAAAGCGACAGGGCAATGGCGAGGCCGCCGGCCACAAGATCAAGCCCAGTGACGGGAACCGAGACGACTTCCAGACCGATGAGCAGGAACAGCAGCGTATTCAGCAATTCGTCGATCATGGCCCAGAAGGTCATGACATGCTGGCGCGCCACGTCGCTCATCGCATCTTGGCCGGCTTCGCTGCCCATGGCGAGCCCGGCCATGACGACCGCAATCGGGCCGGACAGGCCCAGCCCATTGGCGAGGCTATAGGTGCCGGTCGCCAGAGCCAGCGACAGAATGAGTTCGAGATTGTAATCATCCACCCGGCGGATCAGCCGCAGGGCCAGCCAGCCCGTTGCCAGGCCCAGAAGGCCAGCGCCGCAAGCCTCTACGACAAAGCGGTAGACGGTGCCGAAGACCGTCGCGTCATGGCCGCTGGCCGTGGCAATGCCCAGCAGAACGGTGAAGACGACGATGCCGACGCCGTCGTTGAACAGCGCTTCGCCCGCGAAGATGGCGCGAAAGCCGGGCGGCAGGCCCAGGCGCTTCAGCAGCCCGACGACCGAAACCGGGTCGGTCGGCGCCAGGATGGCCCCCAGAACCAGGCACCAGATCAAAGGCACCGGCACGCCCAGCGCTCCGAAAACAAGCCGGATGCCAAATCCGAAGACCGCGACGGCGATCAGCGTGCCCCAGATGGCCAGCGCCATTACGGTCGTCTTGCGGCGCAGAAGCTCCCCGATATCGACATGCATCGCGCCCGCGAAGAGCAGAAAGGCCAGCGCCCCGTTCATCAGGGTGGAGGGCAGGTTGACCGTATGCAGCAAAGCCAGCGCCCAGGCGCGAAAGCTGAAGGGCGCGATCAGCGGGTCAAGCGCGATGGCGACAGCCGAGACGGCGAGCGCGATGATCAGCACGCCGGTCGAGGCATGGACGCGCAGCAAGCGGTAATTGATAACGCCGAAGACGGCGGCGAGCGTCAGCAGAACGGCAATGAAGCCGAGACCGTCCACCGCGCGTCAGGATGGATCGGTGACGGCGCGGCAGATCAGAGGGCGCCGGCTGGCGCTCGGCAATTCGGCGCGTTCGCCGACCGCCGTCAGGTGATGTTCCATCTGCGCCAGCGTCGAAGGTCCGTCACCCAGCGCCAAACTGTCGATCAGCGCCTGATGTTCCTGCACCGCGCATTGCCCGGAATGCGGCAGATGCTGATCGGACAGAAGCAGGGAGCAGCGGGAGACGAGTTCAGCGACATAGCGCGCCAGCAATGGGCTGCCGGTGGCTTCCGCCAGGCGCACATGAAACTCGCCGGACAGGCGGATGGATTCCGCGCCATTCTCGGACAAGGCGCGTTCTTCTTCCGCCACATGGGCGCGCAGCATGGCCAGCGTTTCCGCCGGCACTGGGCTTTCCGTCAGCCGGCCGATGACGATGAGTTCGATGCTGCGCCGCAGGTCCAGAATATCGGCGGCCTCGTCCGGGCTGGGCTTGGCGACGCGCGCATTCTGATTGCTGGGGCGGACGACCAGCCCTTCGGCGATAAGGCGGGCGAAGGCGGCACGGATGACGGTGCGGCTGACGCCGAAGCGCTGCGCGATATCGCCTTCCGGCAATTTGGTGCCGGCGGGCAGGCGCCGCTCGATGATGTCGCGGCGGATGGCGGCATAGACCTTGTCCGGCCCGTCACCGGCCCGGATCGGCGCCTTGCGCCGGCGGGCCGCAGGGGCGGGCGTCTGGAGAGGGTCAGGAAGGGAGGAAACGTCTGCCATGGCCCTGCCAGTCCTAACGAAAGGTAACAGGCTTGACCATGGCGATCAGACAAGCGGGGTCTTTGAAATGCCTATCGTAACAGTTCGGAAGCCCGGCCCCAGATCTGTTGCAGGATATCGGCGGCCGGCAGGGCCAATGCGAGTTTGGCGGATTGGCCGGCCCAGGCCTGCATCCGGTCCATGTCGCCCGCCGCTGCCGCAGCCGCGCGCATCGGCGCCGTCAGGTTGCGCTGCACCGGATAGGGCGCGGGCAGGGGCGCATCCCGCTCTGCCGCCGCGCGTAGGTAAGCGCCCGTGATGGCCCGGCCGGCGCGGCCGGAAAAGGCGCGGGTCAGCATCGTCCCCTCCGGCTCGGTGCGGGCGATGGCATCGGCCCAGGCCGGCGCGATCTGCGCTTCCGGGCTGCGCAGGAAGCCGGTGCCGATCTGCACCGCGCTTGCCCCCAGCAGCAGGGCGGCCGCGACGCCACGGCCGTCGGCAATGCCGCCCGTGGCGATCAGCGGCACGGTCAGCCGATCCGCCAGGATGGGCAGGAGGGAAAACAGCCCAACCGCCTGCTGCTCGGCACGGTTGGCATCGAAGGCACCCCGATGCCCTCCGGCTTCCGCGCCCTGCACGATCACCGCATCCGCGCCTGCCGCTTCGGCGGCCAGCGCCTCCGCCAGCGTGGTGGCGCTGGCGAACCAGGCGATGCCACGGTCCTTCAATACGCGAACGAAGGCTGGCGGATACAGACCCATGATGGAGGAGACGGCAGCCGGCCCCGCATCCAGCACCGCCGCGCATTGCGCCGCGAAATCCAGCGGTGGCGTGTCCGCAGCCTCGGGCGGCACCGCCGGTCCCCAGCCTTCCAGAAAGCGGCGCTGCGCGGCTTCCAGACCGGCGTCGCGCGCCGGCGGCGCATCCGGAATCCAGAGATTGATCTGAAAGGCGCCATTGCTGCGGCTGCGGAAGGCAGAGGCCCAATCGGCTATGCCGGCCGGCGCGGTCAGCAGCGCGCCCAACCCGCCCATGCCGCCGCCATTGGCGACGGCGGCGGCGAGGTCCGGCGGGCAGGCACCGGCCATCGGCGCCTGCAAAATCGGAACGCGCAGGCCGAAGCGGCGGCAAAAGGCCTCAGCCCTGTCGCGCGGCGTTGTCATGACAAAGCGGTCTCTCTCTGTCCGAACAGCGCGCGCAGCTCGGTCGGGCGCGCGGCGACGTCAGCCAGCGTGTAGCGGTCCAGCACGGCCAGGAAGGCCCGGGTGGCCTCGGCCAACAGGCGCGGCAGGCCGCAGGCGTGGGCGATGACGCAGCCTTCGCAATCCACCAGATCGAAACCGCCCTCGGTATGCCGCACCAAGGCGCCGATATTGATATCGCCGGCCGGGCGGCCGAGGCGCAGGCCGCCATGGCGGCCGCGCACCGTCTCCACAAAGCCGGCGCGGCCGAGATCCTGCACCACCTTCATCAGATGGTTTTGCGAAATATCGTAGCGCGCGGCGATGCGGCCGATGGAGGCAAGTTCGCCCTGGTCGGCAGCCAGATGGATCAGCACGCGCAGCGCATAGTCGGTGTAGCGGGTCAGTTTCATGGCCCGTCACAATACAGGCATTTGACATGAATGTATACGAAGGTCAGTAAAGAGGCATTTAAGATACCTGATTAACGGAGCTTCCGATGCGATCCACCTTCATCCTGGCCGTCTGGACCTTGCTGGCCGGCGCCGGCATTCCCCTGATCGGCGTGCTGAACAGCGGCATGGCACGCAGCGTCGGCAATCCGCTGGGGGCGACGGCGGTGATGTTCGCGGTGGCCTGTCTGGTGGCTTTCGGCCTGTCGCTGCCCTTCTACGGCCTGGACGGCTATGGCCGCATCGGCGCGGCGCCGCTCAGCAGCTATGGCGCGGGATTGCTGATCGGCTTCTATGCGCTGTCGGCGACCATCGTCATTCCCCGTTTCGGGGCCGGCAATTTCATCGCCTTCATCCTCGTCGCGCAATTGGGCACGGCGGCCCTGGTCGATCAGTTCGGTCTCTTCGGCATGGCGCGCAACCCGGCCAATGCGCTGAAACTGGGCGGCTTTCTGCTCATTCTGGGTGGTGTGATGCTGATGCAAATCTCCGGCAAGCGCGCAGGCGGCTAAGCGGGGCCGGCTAGGCGCGGCTCTTCGACTATGGAGAACTGCGTCTTGTCGTGCTGGCCCTGCTGGTCATCCCCTTTCGCCCCCGGAACTCCGTCCCTTATCGGCCGTCCGTTGATCCGGGTGTTCGTCACCCGCGCGATGACATCACGCAACATGCCGCCGCTTGAGACTGGGTGAGACCGCGATCAGGATGCCTTTTCAGCGCTTTGGGCTGCTTCCTCGATCACCTTCGCCACAGCGCGCGGCTGCACCAGGAAGATGGCGTGGCTGCCCTTCAGCGCCGTCACCGTCATATCGGCATGCTTATACATGGCGCGCTCAAGATTGGGATTGATCATGCGGTCTTCGGTCGCGACGATGGCGAAGCTCGGCTTGGCCTTCCAGGCCGGCGTCGTGATGGGCGTGCCGAAAACCTGGCCATTCACGAGAACCTGCGACATGGCCATGAACTTTGCCTCGGCCAGCGGCACGCCGGCTGCGAAATCGGCCGGGAATTTCGCCGGATCGACATAGAGATAGCCGTCCTTCGTCGGCGTGATGCTTTTGGCAGCGGACGGCATGGACCCGGCGAGCGCGCCCAAGGTCTGTCCGGCATCCGGCGCGAAGGCCGCGACATAGACCAGGCTCGCGACATTCGGGTCGTTCCCGGCTTCGGTGATGACGGCACCACCATAGCTGTGACCGACGAGCACGGCAGGGCCGGAGAGACCGTCCAGAATGCGCTTGGTGCCGGTCACGTCATCGGCGATGGAGGTTTCCGGCTCCTGCACGATGCTCACATGATAGCCGTCATGGATCAGGATATCGGCGACCGGCTTCCAGCCTGAGCCATCGGCGAAAGCGCCATGTACTAGAACGATGTTTTTAACCGGCGCGGCGGCTGAGGCCACAACGGGCAGCGCCGATAGGGCGGCGAGCGATGCCATCGCGGCAAGGGCAAATCTGAATGTCATAGCAAAATCCTCTGGCTGCCGGATCAGTCCGGCAGCGCATGCAAACAGGGGATAGAGGGGAGAAAATCAGCTCGGCCAGGCGGAGGCGCGAATGACCGAGCAGAAATTGCCGCGATGGAAATGCGGGTCTTTGTCGGCCAGAACGTCGGCTTTCACATTGCCGAAGGTCGTGTCCGGCTTGTGCTTGATGCCGTCATAGAAGGCCTGAATGATGTCTTCCTTGAAATGCGCCGTGCGCGGATGCGCGCGCACGATGGTCTCGCGCTCCTCGTCGCTGTAGTCGTTATAGGTCAAGCCCAGGACGTCCATCTCGACACCGGCCGTGACCAGGGCGATGACAGGATGCATATGCTGCGGAATGCCAGGCGTGGTGTGCAGCGCGATGGCTGTCCAGACCAGATCGATGTCGGAGGCCGAGATATGGCGCGATTGCAGAAAGTCCCGCGCGGCATTGGCACCATCGACCTCGAACCGCTCATCCGCGCTGCTGTGCTTCCTGGTCAGCCCCATGTCGTGAAACATGGCGCCTGCGTAAAGCAGTTCCGGATCGCAGCGCAGGCCGCGATGCTGCCCGGCCAGCGCGCCGAAATGATAGACGCGGCAGGAATGATGAAACAGCAAAGGGCATTCGGTATCGCGCACAAGCTCAGTGATTTCGGCAGCCAGCTTGCTGTCGGGCACGGAGAGTCCGGGAAGCATCAGTGACATGGCGTCCTCCTGTTTTTGGTTATTCGGCTGCGCCGGCATCGATGAAATAGCGAGCCTGCGCTTCACGGAGGTGAATCAGCGCCTGGCGCACGCCTTCGCCGTAGGCCGGGTCGGCGCGGGCGCAATTGTCGATATGGCGTTCCTGAATAGGCTCGGCGGCGCCGCCGATCTGCCTTGCCGTATTGTCGAACAGCGCCTGCCGCTGGCCGGGCGTCATCATGCGGAAGAGATCGCCCGGCTGCTTATAGTGATCCTCGTCCACCCGATGATCCCAATGCGCGATGGCGCCATCGGCGGCCACGGGCAATTCGTTCAACGCCGGCTGATCCTGCCATTCGCCCATGCCATTGGGGAAATAGCTGGGGGTGCGGCCCAGATTGCCGTCCGTCCGCATGGCGCCGTCACGGTGATAGCTGTGATGCGGGCATTGCGGCGCATTGACGGGAATATGGTTGAAATTGACGCCAAGCCGGTAGCGCTGCGTATCGCCGTAGGAGAACAGCCGCGCTTGCAGCATCTTGTCGGGTGAAAAGCCGATGCCCGGCACGATATTGGCGGGTGAGAAGGCGGCCTGTTCCACTTCGGCGAAATAGTTCTCAGGATTGCGGTTGAGCTCGAAATAGCCAACCTCGATCAGCGGATAGTCGCCCTTGGGCCAGACCTTGGTCAGATCGAAAGGATTGAAGGGAAAGGTCTTTGCCTGCTCATCCGTCATCACCTGAATGAACAGGGTCCAGCGCGGAAAGTCGCCGCGTTCGATGCTTTCGAACAGATCACGGCCATGCGTCTCCCGATCCTTGCCGATCAGGCCTTCGGCTTCGGCATCCGTCAAATTCTGGATTCCCTGCTGGCTGCGGAAATGGAATTTCACCCAATGCCGCACGCCGCCGGTATCGATCATGCTGAACGTATGGCTGCCGAAACCATGCATATGGCGATAGCTGCGGGGGATGCCGCGCTCGCTCATGACGATGGTAACCTGATGCAGTGCTTCCGGCAGCAGGGTCCAGAAATCCCAGTTATTATCGGCACTGCGCAGGCCGGTGCGCGGGTCGCGCTTGATGGCATGGTTCAGGTCGGGGAAACGCAGCGGGTCGCGAAAGAAGAAGACCGGCGTATTATTGCCGACGATGTCCCAATTGCCGTCCTCGGTATAGAATTTCATGGCGAAGCCGCGAATGTCGCGTTCCGCGTCCGCCGCACCGCGCTCACCGGCGACGGTCGAGAAGCGGATGAACATCGGCGTTTCCTTGCCGATGGCCGAGAAGATTTTGGCTTTCGTGTAGCGGGTGATGTCATGCGTGACTGTGAAACTGCCGTGCGCGCCGGAGCCTTTGGCATGCATGCGCCGCTCGGGGATAACCTCCCGGTCGAAATGGGCCAGTTTTTCGATCAGCCAGATATCCTGCAACAGCGCGGGGCCGCGCGGTCCGACCGTTTGGATATTGAGATTGTCGGACACGGGGGCGCCGGTCGCATGGGTCAGATGACCGGGCGAATCTTGGGTCGACATCACGCCATTTCCTTGTGACACTATCATTGCAAATACGGCCAAGCCGGTACGAGCGTCGCCATGCAGAAAACGCTTGGATGACCCTGATCCTACGGTTAGAAGCATGGACGGTCTGGGATAAATCGGGTGCCTATGGGACAAACCTGCCCCGAAAGCTTTTGGCTTTTTGTGGGGCTCTCGACATCCAGACGCCGCCTCGGCACATCGTTCCTCGACGGCCGTGGGGCTGAGTGAAGGGGTTTCGCGTGCAGGTTGACCGCATCTCCAGAACCTTGAGCGAAAGGTTCAAGATCGCGCCGCCGTCGACGATTGCGGCGAAGCTCGTCGGGACCACGCAAATGACCTTTTCGCGGTTCCAGAATCTGGAATCGCGGCCGGGCTATTCAAACCCGCCGGAGCGCGAGGAGGCTTTCACCTTTTGCGTCTCGCTTAAAACCGCGCGGTATTCCTGGGTGACGATGCCGGGCAAAAGCCAGTCGGTTCTGCAATCCCCCGGCGAAGCCTATCTTTTCGATCTGACGTCCAACCATCGCGTCAGCCTTGATGCGACTTTCGACACCGTCCGCATCCATATTCCGCAAACCGCCATCGATCAGATGGCTCATGAAAAAGGCATTCGCCGCATCGGCGGCTTCCACTCCAAATATTTCGGACCGGACGACCAGATACTCTATCGCCTTGCGCATACGATATTGCCGGCGATCGAGAATTCATCAGAAGTCACGACGGCTTTTGTGGAATATATTGGCCTCGCGACTTTCGACCACATTGCCTATACTTACGGCGGCATACAAAAGGGCAGCCGCCTGTCCGGTGGGCTCAGCCCCTCGCAACTCCGCCGCGCCTGCGATTTCATCGAAGCCAATCTGGCCGGCGACCCGTCAATCGTGGCGCTTGCCGGCGAATGCGGCCTCTCGATGAGCTATTTCGCCCGCGCCTTCCGCGTGACAACCGGCATGACACCGCATCAATGGATCATTCAGCGACGCGTCGCGCGCGCGAAATCCCTGATCCAGAATTCGAAAATGACGCTGGTCGAAATCGCCCTGATCTGCGGCTTTGTCGATCAAAGCCATCTCGGCCGCCATTTCCTGCGTGTGGCCGGACGCACCCCGGCACAATGGCGGCGCGAACACATCTAGCGCCTGATGACAGGCCGATGACGACAGGTGTTCGTTGCAGGTGCAATATTGACGTCATCAACGAAATGTGATGTCCCAGCAAGTGAACGATACAGCGACGGTCTTGCCAGCGGGCGGGCCGGCTTTTTGACTTTCACTGAGGGATATCCGTATGTCGGCGAGCCTGACCAATCATCAGCCGAGCAGCATGGCCTGGCAGTCGCGGACCCAAAAGGCCGAGGCCGATGGAATCAAAGACGGCTGGACTGATGACGTCAAAGGTTGGTTCATCGGGCAGGAAGGTCACGGCGTCGACGAAGCGGCGATAGCCAAGGACTTCACCGCTCATGTGCAGCGGCTGGTATTGGATGCGACCTCCAATCTATCGGAGGTCGATGCGGCAAGCGTGCGGACGCAGGCTGAAATTCTGACCAAGACTATTCTTCATGACGCCTTTGGCTTCGAAGCCGGTGCCAGCCGGGCCTTTACCGATGCGCAGTTCAGCTTCGCCGTCGTGAAGGCCAATGCCCTGGCAGCCGAAGCGGTGCTGGAAGCGCGCGGCGCGATCAAGCTGGACCACACGCCGCCGCAATTGACCGTCTTCCAGCCCAAGGATGGATCGCTGAAGCTCAATCTGATCCAGACAGCCGCGCCGATCGAAAATCTGGTGCTGCGCGGTGGCGGCGGCAAGGGCCTCGCCTATGGGCCGACCCTGACCGCCTTGGACAAGTCCGGCGCGCTTGACCAGCTTGACCGGGTGATCGGCACCTCGGCCGGCGCGCTGACCGCGACGGTGATGGCCGCCGGTGTGTCCGCGACCGCGTTCGAGGACTTCGTCAACAAGACACCCACGGACACGCTCAAGCAGACCTCGGATAATTTCGACAAGCTGTATCCGACGTTCAGCACCAGCTGGGTTGGCTACAAAGCCGGCAACATGATCAATGCCGTTGACAAGTTGACGGGCGAGCAGGTGCAGACATACCTGCACAAGCATTGGGATCAGATCAGCCAGAATCCCAATATCGCTGAAGGTGAGCGTGCACGGCTGCAACAGCTGATGACGACCAATATGGCAACCGATCGCAGCCACCAGATGGTGACCTTCGGTGACATGGCCCTGCTGCACCGGATCGATCCTGCGGTCTTCAAACTGCTGAGCGTGACTGCCTGGGTGGAAAAGACCGGCAAGCCCTTCGAATTCACCTCCGATGCCGCCAAGCCGGCCTTCGCAGACTGCAAGGATATCCCGCTTGCCTTCGCGGCGCGCGCCTCCATGGCCATTCCGGTTTATTTCTCAACCGTGAAGCTGGATATCAACGGCAAGACCGTGGAATTCACCGATGGTGGCGTCGGCAGCAATATGCCGGCGCATCTGGTGCCGGGCTGGGATCCGGACGCCGCGGACAAAGGCGGATCGGACATCAATGCCGGCACTTTGCTGATGACCTTCGACGATGGCGGAGAGGCGAACAACCGGCTGCACGTGAAGGAAGAAACACCCTGGTACGGCAAGGCCTGGAACTTCGTCACCAATACGGCAGCGGCTAAATTCACCGGCAACCCTGGCTATGGCGATGTCCAGAAGCAGGATCAGAAAAACGAGCATACGGCAGGCCCGAACACGCTGTCCGTCAAGCATGGCTCGCTTGGCACGCTGTCGATGTCCCCGGCCGAGATCACGAAGGAATTCGCCAATTACGCCTCGCGCGGCGGTGCGGCGACCTATGTTCTGAACCGGCTTGATCAGGCCGATTACAAAGTCTTTGAGCTGAAGATGGTCGACGGCAAACTGTCGCAGGAGTCGATCGACCAGATCCTGGGTGCCATGAAGCAGGCCGATCGTCTGGCCTTGGTCGAGGCCGGGCCGCCGCAGCGCGCGGAAGGGGAGACGGATATCTCCTTCGCCGTTCGCCAGACGCTCTATGACTATGTCGAGGGCCAACTGCATCCCGAGCCGCAGGTGCAGCTCAGCGTGCTGGAGCCGGAGGTTCTGGAATCTTCCAGCCTGATGGCGCCGGCCGAGGATGCGCTTCTCGTCGCCTCCGTCGAGGATTCAACGATCGTGACCCTGTCTGGTAGCGAGGTTGAGCAGCTTTTCCTCAACGGCGACAGCAGTGCCATCACGCTCGATTTCGTGGAGAGTGCGGACAGCGCCGCGGCCGGCGGGGATATTTACGGCTTCCTCAACCAGCATATCGTGGAGACGGAAATCGTCGAGGGCATGGCCGCCCATGACGTCGTCAACCATGCAGGCGCGGCCATCGACCTGTTGGGGCCGGACGACCTGGCGGATGGGGCAGGGGCGATGACGGCCCTGCTGCATGGCCATGATCATAAATCGATGACGGGTTTCGAGGAGTAGCCTGCCGAAACGGTTGTTACATCATCCCATAACCGTCATTCCCGCGAAGGCAGGAATCTTCTTTCTGTTTTACTCCGACAAGACGTAGAAGATGCCCGCTTTCGCGGGCATGACGGTTGATTCTTCAATCAAAGCAGGAAAAGACCCTAAAGCCCGACCGCCTTCATGCCTTCGGCCGGGTAGCGGTTGCCCTGGAAGGCATCGGGCGGCAGAATGCGGTCAATCTCGGCCAATTCCTCCGCCGACAAGGTGACATTGGCGGCGCCAAGATTTTCCTCTAGGAATGTTCTCCGTTTCGTTCCCGGAATAGGAATAATATCCTCACCCTGGGCCAGAACCCAGGCCAACGCCAACTGGCCCGGCGTGCAGCCGCGCGCCTTGGCGAATTCCGCGATCTTATCGGCCAGATCGACGTTCTTCTGAAAATTGTCGCCCTGGAAGCGCGGCATATTGCGCCGCCAGTCATCGGCCTCCAGATCGGCCGGGCTTTTGATCTGCCCGGTCAGGAAGCCACGGCCGAGCGGGCTATAGGGAATGAAGGCGATGCCCAATTCCCGTGTCACGGTCAGGATATCGGCCTCGGGCTCGCGGCTCCACAGCGAATATTCCGTCTGCAAGGCGGCGATGGGATGCACCGCATGGGCGCGGCGGATCGTCTCCGGCCCAGCCTCGGACAGGCCCAGGTGGCGCACCTTGCCTTCGGCCACCAGTTCGGCCATCGCGCCCACCGTATCCTCGATCGGCACAGTGGGGTCGACGCGATGCTGGTAATAGAGGTCGATGACATCCAGCCCGAGGCGTTGCAGGCTCGCCTCGCAGGCCGATTTCACATAGGCCGGGTCGCCGCGCACAGGGCCGCGATTGCCCGCCGCGTCCCAGGTATTGCCGAATTTGGTGGCGATGACGACATGGTCGCGCACCGGCCCCAGCACGCGGCCGACCAGCTTTTCGTTCTCGCCCATGCCATACATATCGGCGCTGTCGAAGAAGGTGACGCCAAGCTCCACCGCATGCAACAGGGTCGCGATGGATTCCGCTTCGTCCCGGCCGCCGTAATAGGCGGACATGCCCATGCAGCCGAGGCCGATTTCACTCACCAGGGGGCCGCCGGCCCCGAGTTTACGTTGCTTCATATGGGTTTCTCAGGCTTCCGGAAAATCGGCGCCCAGGGTCGTTTCCTCCCAGGTGTCGAAATCAGCGGTAAGTTGACGGACTTTTTCGCGGGCGCCATCCATGGCCATCGCGCCGAGCACGAGGCGCAGCGGCGGGTTGGACGAGGCCACGACATCGATGATGGCCTGGGCCGCGCGCACCGGGTCGCCCTTCTGGCTGCCGCTATAGCCCTGCATCATGCGCAGCCGGGCGTGAACGGTGCTGTCGTAATCGGCGATGACGGTTTTCGAGCGGCCCAGGGACCGGCCGGCGAAATCGGTGCGGAAGGGGCCAGGCTCGACCAGCAGCACTTTGATGCCCAGCGGGGCGCCTTCCTGAGCGAGCGATTCCGACACCGCTTCCACCGCATGTTTGGTGGCGGAGTAGTAGCCACTGCCCGGGAAGGCGCGGAGCCCAGCGATAGAGGACAGATTGACCACGAAGCCCGAATGGCGGGCGCGCATGCCCGGCAGCACGGCCTTGGTCATGTCGATGAGGCCGAAGACATTGGTATCGAACATGCTGCGGATGGGTGCATCCTCGCCCTCTTCGATCGCGGCCATATAGCCGTAGCCGGCATTGTTCACCAACACGTCGATCTGGCCGAATTTCTGCTCGGTCTGCTTCACGGCGTGATGGATGGCGTCGAGATCGGTGACGTCCAGCGCAAGCGCCAGACCCTTATCCTCATACCCTTCGATCAGGCCGGCAATCTTGGTGACGTCGCGGGCGGTGGCGACGACGCGATAGCCCTGCCGCAGCAGCAGGGTGACGAGTTCGCGGCCGAAACCGGTGGAGCAACCGGTAATGAACCAGACAGGGGTTTCCGTTGTCATGCTAGGATTTCTTTCCTGTTGGAAGATGCTTCAGCGATCGACCATGGCCATGGCGCGTTCCGTGTAGCGCAGGCCGGAGACTTTGCCGGGGGCAAGAGCATCTTCAAGATTTCGCATATCGTCATCGTCAAGCTGGAAGCCGGCGGCGCCGATATTGGCTTCCAGATTGGCGACATGGCGCGTGCCAGGAATAGGAACAAAATCCTGCCCCTTATGCAGCACCCAGGCGAGGGCGATCTGCGCGGGCGTCGCGCCCTTGGCTGTGGCGATCTTCCGCACGGAATCCGCCGCCGCCATATTCGCATCGTAATTGGCGCCCTGGTAGCGCGGGTCGTTGCGGCGGTGGTCGGTCTCCGGATAGTCCTCGGCGCGCTTCACCTGACCGGTCAGGAAACCACGGCCGAGGGGTGAGAACGGCACCAGACCGATCCCCATGTCCTTCAGCGCCGGAATGACGTCCGTTTCCAGATTGCGCTCCCACAAGGAATATTCGCTTTGCACGGCAGAGACCGGCTGCACGGCATGGGCCTTCCGGATGGTGCCGACGCCGGCCTCCGACAGGCCAAAGAAACGCACCTTGCCGGCGCGGATGAGGTCGGCCACCGTGCCGGCCACATCCTCGATCGGCACGGACCGGTCAACCCGATGCTGATAGAGCAAGTCGATATGATCGGTGCGCAGACGCTTCAGCGAGGCTTCGACGGCGGCGGTGATCCGTTCCGGCCGGCTGTCGGTGCCGGTATTTTTGCCGTCTTCGATCCGAAATCCGAATTTGGTCGCGATCGTCACCTGGTCCCGCTTGCCCGCCAGGGCAAGCCCCAGCAGGTCTTCGTTGGTGAAAGGACCATAAACCTCGGCGGTGTCAAAGAAAGTGCAGCCCAGTTCAATGGCCCGATGAATCGTTTTCAACGATTCCGTTTCAACCGCCGGCTCATAGGATTGGCTGAACCCCATGCAGCCGAGGCCGAGTGCCGAAACTTCCAGGCCCTGACGGCCAAGTGTGCGTTTCTGTAAGGCCATGTTTTCCCTCGTTACAGCATCTCCAGCGACGCCTTGCGACGTGGAGCCGGAAAGGCCCGGTCGATTTCGGCCAGGTCTTCCGCAGAAAGTTGAAGCGACACGGCACCCAGGTTTTCCTCGACCCGGGCCAGGGTCGCCGTTTTCGGAATGGTCACGACACCAGCGTGGCGGATGCCCCAGGCCAGAATGACCTGGCCGGGTGTCGCGTTATGACGCCGAGCAACGCCGGCGATGGCGGCGTTCTTGAGAACAACGCCGCTCTGACCGAGCGGCGTATAGGCCATGATGGGAATATTGTGGGACTGGCAGAACGGGAGCAGATCGAATTCGATACCCCGCGACTGTGGGTTATACAGCACCTGATTGGCGCTGCATTCCGCCAGATTTGGCATATCTTCCAGATCATCAACGTCGAAATTGGAGACGCCCCAGGCCCGGATCTTGCCTTGGGTCTTCAGCGTCTCGAAAGCTTCCACCGTTTCGGCCAGCGGCACGCCGCCACGCCAATGCAACAAATACAGATCCAGGGTTTCGATGCCGAGATAGCCGAGGCTGGCTTCGCAGGCGCGGATCGTGCCGCGCCGGCTGGCATTGCTGGGCGCCACCTTGCTGACGATGAAGGCGTCGTCGCGCCGGCCACGGATGGCGTCACCCACCACGCGCTCAGACCCGCCATTACCATAGATTTCGGCGGTGTCGATCAGCGAAATGCCTAAATCCAGGGCCTTCTGAATGACGCGGGTTTCGGCGGCCTTATCCGAGCCGCGCTCGCCCATGCGCCAGGTGCCAAGACCCATCACGGGCAGGCCGCGCCCGTCCGGCAATGTCACTGTTTTCATCATGCGGACTTCTCCTCGGCCATGCGCAGCAGACGCAGGAAATTGCCGCCCCAAAGGGCTGCAATGGCCTTCGCGTCATAGCCACGGCGCATCAACTCCGCCGTCAGATGCGCGCTTTCGCTTGCATCGCGGAACCCGACCACGCCGCCGCCACCATCGAAATCGGTGCCGATGCCGACATGCGCAATCCCCATGCGCTGCACCGCATAGTCAATGTGATCGACATAGTCGGACAGCGTCACTTCGGTCTCCTTCATGCCTTTCTTCAGAAAGAAGGACACCAGCGTGATCTGCGCCAGCCCGCCGCTTTCGGCGAGCCTGTCCATCTGCTCGTCATCCAGATTGCGCGGATGATCGCAGAGCGCGCGGACGGAGGAATGCGTCGCCACCACCGGCGTTGTGGAAATCTCGATCGCTTCCAGCATGGCGGTTTTCGCGACATGGGAGACATCGACCAGCATGCCGAGCTTGTTCATGCGGCCGATGACGCTGCGGCCGAAGTCGGACAGGCCGCCATGCAATTCCGGCCCGTCGCCCAGATCTTTGCGCGGCACGGCGCTGTCGGAAATCTGATTGTGACCGTTATGGGTCAAAGTCATGTAGCGGGCGCCTAAGCGCCGAAAGGCGTCGAGATGGTCCAGATCGAGGCCGACGGCATAGCCGTTTTCAACGGCGGGGATGACGGCGGGCGCGCCCTCGGCGCGGGCGGCTTCGATTTCGGCAATGGTGGTGGCGATGCGGCCGGGCAGGCGGGTGCTGTCGCCCTTGTCTTCCCCCATTTCGTGGATGGCGTGCAGCATGGCGATGGCGCGGTCATAGGCGGCCTGGAAACCGGCCTCGTCATTCTTGCCCTGCGGGATATAGGCCGCGAAACAGCCGGCGCCCAAGCCCCCGCGCCGCATCTTGGGCAGGTCGACGCGCCGGGGCCCGTCCTCGAAAGGACTGGCGCCCGGCGGCCAGGGGATATCGATATGGGTGTCGATGGTCAGCAAGGCGTCGTGCAGTTGCTGGGCAGTCTGGATCGGAGCGTTCATGCCCCAAGGCTTCGCCCAGAAGCCGCATCCGTCAAGCCCACCGGCGCGCTACTTCTTGCCCGAAGGCAGGCCTTTAATCGTCGCACCCGGCACGGCCTGTCCCGGCTTGCCACGCGCCACCTGGGATTTCACCTCGGCCACCAGTTCCCCGCATTTATGCGGATCGCCGACGCCGAAATCGATTGTCGGCAGGATGGCGAGCGGGGCGGCCAGGAAGCCGAGAGCCGCCGCCACGCCGCCACGCGCGATCAAGGGCACGACGCCGATGCCGATGGAGGGCTTGCCGAAGGTGCCGCCGATTTCGATCGGCGCCGGCAGATTGCCGACGCTGAAATGCTTCGACCGCGTTTCGATTTCGAATTTCAGCGCTTCGGTCGCCAGATTGGCGGTGCCGCTGCCGCCGATCAGCGCTTCACCCGTATCGATCAGCATGGCGCGCGTCGTGACCAAGCCGTGGTTCAGGGCAAAATCGGTGATCATGCAATCCACATTGGTCTGGCTGGGCACGCCCAGCGCCGACAGGATCGCCTTGCCGAATTCGAGGCCCGACAAATCGATCAGCAGCGCGCTGAGATTGCCGCCGGCCATATACAGCGCCAGCCCGCCATTGCCGCCGCCGAGCAGGGTCGCAACCGAATTGCCGGTGCCGTCGATGGTGGCGCGGCCGCCAATGGCGCCGGCCCCCTTGAAGGCGTGGGTGGAGGCCATGATGCGCGACAGATCGACATTGTCGAAATGCACATCGGCTTTCAGCGCCACCCGGCTTTCGGACGCCGGGGCGACCGAAATATCGCCCTGAACCCGGCCCTTGCCGATGGTGAAGATGATCGGGTGCAGGGTAATGGCGCCGTCGACCAGATCCATGGCCACGATCAGGCTGTCCATGGGAATGCTGCGGCCTTCGATGTGATGGCCGTTATAGGTCAGGTGGATATTGGCGGCATTCAGCTTGGGCAGATTGATGGGCGTCATCGGCAGGATTTTGCCGCCCGTCGCGGTGGTCTTGGCGGTCTTCGCCGTCGTGCGGCCCGGCTTTCCGCCCAGAAAACCACTCAGATCGGCCAGATCGACGTTGCGGGAGGCGAGCGCCATCGTCACGTCGGGCTTCTTGCCGCCGTCTCCGCCTTGCGGCTTCTCGGCGATGGTGCCTTCGATATCGGTATGGCCGACGATGCCGCGAAAATCGTCGAAGCGGATGCGCTGGGTCGCTGTTTCGTAATTCAGCTTGCCGCTGATCCGGTAGGGCGGCGTATCCGGGATCGGGATGCCGGTCAGGTGATAGAGATCGGCCATATTGGCGCCCGACAGATCAAGATTAAGGTCGGTGCCGGCGAAGGCCAGCGGGTCTTGAACGGTGCCGGCCAGCGAGACATGGGTCAGGCCGTTGGCGATCTTGAGGGACAGCGGAAAGGGCTTTTCCTTGTCGGTCACCGTCAGGATGGCGCCGGTGATCAGCGAGGCGGTGATGGGCTGGCCGGTATAGGTACCCTTGGCGTCGGCTGAGACCTCGGTCTTCTGGCCCTGGTCCGCCACCACGCCCTCGGCAGGCTTTGTCTGAATCTGAGCGGTGAAGTCCGTCCGCATCTTGGCGATCTGCGCGTGCAACTGGCCGTTCTCGATGGTGATATCGCCGAGCTTGGGCGCAGGGCTGGGGGTCTGGCCCGGCTTGGGGGGCGCCGCTTTCTTCATGGCCAGCGTGTAGTTGTTGCTGCCGTCGGCCAGGCCGCGCACTTCCATCTGCGGACCGTTCACGTCGATCAGCGGCACGGAGATGATGCGGTGATGGATATAGTACATCACGTCGAGATCGATACCGAGATGCGCGATACGGGCCAGCGGCGGAACGTCACTCGCGAAGCCGTGGGGGTTTGCGACAACCACATCGTCGGCCACAATCCGGGTCGTGCGGCCCAGCTTCACATGCAGGTGTGCGATGGTCACGGGACGCCCAATCTGGGCCGAAGCCTGGGAATCCACGATCGGGATGAACCAGTCCCAGTCCCAGAACAGAATCACCAGAACGATGATGACGACCGGAATTCCTAGAAAAAGGCCGAGTTTCGTGCCGCCCCGTCGTGTCATGCACCGTTTCCCCTTTGATTCGTAACAAGTGGGAGGGAAGGCGGAAATTTTCACCGGGCCTTCTGCCCGAGGCCTCTGTCCGGGGCTTCTGTGAAGAGCCTGGGCGGGCTAGGCTTTTGCTCGCGAGCCGAGAGAAAGAACCGAGAGCCAGATGAAAAACGGAATAAGCCGCGACTTCCAGCAGCCCGGCCGTTCGGTCGCCGTCGGCGCGCGCGGCATGGCCGCGACCTCCCATCCCGCCGCGACGCTGGCGGCGCTGGACGTGCTGCGCGAGGGCGGCAATGCGATGGACGCGGCGATTGCGGCGGCGGCGGTGCAGGCGGTGGTGGAGCCAGCGATGACCGGCATCGGCGGCGACTGCTTCGTGCTCTGGGCACCCAAGGGTCAGGCCCATATCACCGCCTTCAACGGCGCCGGCCGGTCCCCCAACGCCATCTCTGCGGCGGCGCTGCGCGCCCAGGGTCTGGCTTCAATCCCGGACCGCTCGCCCCATGCGGTGACGGTCCCTGGTGCCATCGACGCCTGGTGCCGGCTTTCGGCCGATCACGGCAAACTGCCGCTAGCCCGACTGCTGGAACCCGCCATCGCCCATGCCGAGCAGGGTTTTGCCGTGACACCGCGCGTCTCGCATGACTGGGCCGAGACCGAGCCGCTGCTGCGCAGCCGACCGGCGACGGCCGCCACCTATCTGATCGACGGTCGCGCGCCCCAGGCCGGCGAGCGGCTGAAACTGCCCGCCCTCGGCCGCACGCTGCGCGCCATCGCGGCGGGCGGCCCGGATGCCTTCTACAAAGGCCCCATCGCGGCGGAGATGGTCTCCGTCCTTCAGGCCGAAGGCGGCTTTCATACGCTGTCGGATTTCCATGACGCCGGCGGGCGCTATGTCACGCCGATTGCGACCCAGTTCCGGCAATACAAGGTCCATGAATGCCCACCGCCGGGCCAAGGCATCATCGCCCTGCTGATTCTGAACATCCTGTCGCATTTTCCGGGGCAGGGTGACCCGATGGACCCGGCGCGCCTGCATATCGAGATCGAGGCCGCCAAACTCGCCTATGCCGTGCGCGGTGCCATTCTGGCGGAAGGGTCACCCGCCACGGGCCGGCACATCCTGTCGCCGGAATTCGCGGCCAGCCTCGCCGCCCGCATCAGCCCGGATAAGGCGATGACGGACTTGCCGTCCTTCGCCGGGCCGGAACACAAGGACACGGTCTATCTCACCGTGGTGGACAGCGACCGCAATGTGGTCAGCTTCATCAACTCCGTGTTCGAGAGCTTCGGCAGCGGCATCCTGGCGCCCGACAGCGGCGTGCTGCTGCATAACCGGGGCATGTGCTTCACGCTGGACGAGGGCCACGCCAATACGCTCGGCCCCCGCCGCCAACCCATGCACACCATCATCCCGGCGATGATGACCGAGGGAGACCGCGTGGCCATGAGCTTCGGCGTCATGGGCGGGCATTTCCAGGCCATGGGTCAGGCGCATCTGGTCTCCAAGGTCGTGGATTTCGGCATGGACCTGCAAAGCGCCATGGCGCTGCCGCGCCTCTTCCCCGTACCGGGGCGGGACTATGTGGAAGCGGAAGCCCCGCTGCCGGCTTTCGCACGCGACGGTCTGGCCGCGCTCGGCCACAAGATCGTGACAACGGATGACCCCATCGGCGGCGCCCAGGCCATCTGGCTGGATTGGGAAAAGGGCGCGCTTTACGGCGGTTCCGAGCCGCGCAAGGACGGTTTCGCTCTGGGCTATTGAGGCCTCGTGCGGCCAGTCCTTCGGGGCTGGCGTCCGGGCCGGGGCGTTGACAGGAACCCTGTGCCCGTGATCCGGGATGCGCCATGCGATTAGTTCCTTCGACCATCCTCATTGCCGTCTTCACGCTCATGGCGGCGGCGATGCCGATCCGGCCGGCCGCCGCGCAGGGCAATGCGGCGCCAGCCCCGGCCCAGGTGCCTGCGGGACTGAGCGCGGCGGACGCGCATCAGCTTCTGTCCGTGCTGCAAAGCCCGCAGCAGCGGTCGCAACTGGTCAAGACCCTGCAAGGGCTGGAAAAGGTTCTGCCGGCGACGGCACCGCCCCTTGCCGCCGACAGCACGGCGAAGCCTGCGGCCTCGACCCCGGCGGCCGCTGCGGCCCCTGCCAAGGCGACGGTGGCGCTGAAGCCCAATAGCCTGGGCGCCGATCTGATCGATCAGGCCGACAGCATCCTCACCGAACTCGACAATTCGGTGATCGTGACGCTGACGAAAATCACCCAGTATCGCGCGGTCGGCGATTGGGTGAAGGAGACGGTGCAGGATCCGATCATCCTGCAAATCATCCTCTCCGCCGTCTGGCGCCTGGCGCTTGTGCTGCTGGTCGCCTTCGCCTGCGAATTCGGCGTCTGGCATTTTACCGCGCCGCTCTACAAACGGCTGGGGCGCAATTCCAAGACCGCTGAGGCGCGCGCCAAACAGGAGATGGCCGCAGCCGGCGCGCCGACGGTCGATAGCGTCGTGACAGCCGAGGACGATGTGCCGGAAGGCGCGGAAGGAACCGAGGCCGAAAGCCAGGCGCGGGCCATTGCCGCGCGAGAGGCTGCGCTGCCCGTCATCTCCGACGCGGAGGCTGCCGCCGAACCCGCTTTGGCCGAGCCGGCCGTTCCTGCGGTGTCGTCGCGGCCCAATGGCCGTTTCACGCGGCTGCGGCCCTTGCAGGGTGGCTGGCCGCTGCTGCGGCGTCTGCCCTATATCCTGGGTGCCATGGCGGTGGACGCGCTGCCGCCGATTGCGTTTCTGGCGGTCGCGACGCTGCTTCTGGCGTCCCCCCTCGTCAGCGACATTCTGATGCGGCTGATGATCGAGGCCGTGGTCAATGCCTATGTCCTATGCCGGCTTTTGCTGGTGGCGGCGCGCGGCACCTTCTGCGCGCCCAGCAACAAGCTGCGGCTGCTGCATATATCGGACGAAAGCGCGGCCTTCCTGGCCATCTGGTGCCGCCGCATCGCGCTGGTGATCGTGCTGGGCTTCGCCGTGGTTCAGGTCGGCGGTCTGTCCGGCATGGAACATCGCGTGCAGCACGGCATTGGCCGCGTGTTCGGCCTGATCATCCACCTGATGCTGGTCGTCATGGTGCTGAAGCGCCGGCGGGAGGTGGAATCCTGGCTGCGCGGCGTGCCGGGCGAGAAGCACACATTCTGGCATAATATGAAGGCTCGCCTGGCCAGCGTCTGGCACTGGCAGGCCATCATCGTGATCATGCTCGGCTGGATCGTGTTCGCCACCGAGTTCATGAACCACGTCCAGCATCCCACGCGCATCATTCTCGGCACGCTGGCCATCCTGGTCGTCTTCCGCGTGCTGCATATCGTGCTGCTGGGCGGGCTGGAGAAAATCTTCGCGGTCGGCAATGATTTCTCGGACCCGCGCCGCGTGCTGCTGGCCAAGCGGGCGGCGCGGTATCACCTGCCGCTGCGCATGGTCATCAACCTCGTCATGATCCTGGCCCTGCTTTTCGTGTTGGGCCAGTTCTGGGGGCTGAACATACTGCAATGGCTGCGGGTCGGCGATCTCGGCACGCGGCTGTTCAGTTCTCTCGGCACCATCGTCGCGACCCTCGTGGTCGCCGTGGTGATCTGGGAGACGCTGAACTACGTCATGCAGATCTATATGGACGAGCTCTCCCAGCAGGGGTCTTACGTCCGTGCCGCGCGCATCAAGACGGTGGTGCCGATCCTGCGCAATACCGTGCTGATCACGCTGCTGGTGGTCTTCGCCCTGACGGTTCTGAGCGAGATCGGCGTCAATATCGCGCCGCTTCTGGCGGGTGCCAGCATCATCGGCGTGGCGCTGGGCTTCGGCTCTCAGAAACTCGTGCAGGATTTCATCAACGGCATTTTCCTGCTTCTGGAAAATGCCATGCAGGTGGGCGACTGGGTGACGGCGGGCGGCCTGTCCGGCACGGTGGAAAACCTCTCCATCCGCACGCTGCGCCTGCGCGCCAGCGACGGCTCCGTCCACATCATCCCCTTCAGCTCGGTCACGACCGTCACCAATACCAATCGCGGCCTGGGCAACGCCGCTGTTTCGGTCACCTTGTCCTATGAGGAGGATACCGATAAGGCGGGCGAGTTGCTGAAGCAGATCGTGCTGGACCTGCGCGCGGAGGAGGCCTTCTCGGCCGGAATGCTCAGCGATCTGCAATATTGGGGTGTCGACAAGATCGACGGCACCACAGCGACACTGGCCGGGCAGGTGGTCTGCACCGACAAGACGCGATGGAGCGTGCAGCGCGAGCTGAATCGCCGCATCAAGCTTGCCTTCCAGGACGCCGGCATCCGCATCATGCCGCCGGCGACCGTCACCGCCTTCCAGCATCCGCTGGCGGTGCAGGTCGAAATGCTGGAACGGCCTTTGCCCGAACGGCCCGTGCCGCAGCCCGCCATCGAACCACCGGCCGTCACGGCCGGCCCACCGCCACAGGGAACATAAGCCATGGGTCTGCTCTTCTGGCGTGCCAAACCTGTCCCGGTCGTGGAATTGCGCGGCGTCATCGCCGGGCGGCAGGGCGCGCTGAATATCCAGGGCGTCGGGCCGCTGCTGGAGCGCGGCTTCGCCATCGCCAAGGCCAGCGCCCATAAGCGCCTGATCCTGGCCATCGAAAGCCCCGGCGGGTCGCCCGTGCAGTCCGACCTCATCGGCCGGTTCATCCGCCGGCGGGCGGAGGAAAGCGGCGTGCGCGTGACCGCCGTCATCGGCGATGTCGGTGCCTCGGGCGGCTATTGGATTGCCTGCGCGGCGGATGAAATTCGCGCCAACCCCATGAGCATCGTGGGCTCCATCGGCGTCATCGGCGGCGGTTTCGGCGTGCCGCGCCTGCTGGAGAAGCTGGATATCGACCGCCGCGTCTATACCGCCGGGCAAAACAAATCCCGCAATGACCCCTTCAGCCCGGAAAAGCCCGAGGACGTGGCCTTTACCCAGGCGCTGCTGACGGATCTGCACGGGCATTTCAAGGATTGGGTGCGCGGCCGGCGCGGCGCCAAGTTGACCCGGCCGGAGAGCGAACTCTTCGACGGCAGCTATATGATCGGCTCGAAGGCTCAGGCGGCCGGGCTGATCGACGCGCTCGGCGATGTCGACGGGCTGCTGCGCGAAATCGGCGGTGCCAAGGCCCGCGCCACCTGGCTGAAACCGAAGCGCAAGACCGGTCTTGTCATGCGCCTGCTTGGCCGGGGCGCGGAAGCGGCGGCGGCCGAGATGGCAGAGGTCTGGCAGGCACGGGCCGAATTCAGAAAGCCCTGACGCGCCTCATGGCCGGATGGCATTGATCTGCATCAGACAGGGGTCTGCGCAGGGGGCTGGCCACCGGCCTCGCGCTTTCATGACGTCTCTGCCGCGCTCGTGCTAGGCTTGCGCCGTCAAGTGCCCGGTGGTGAATTCGGGTGAGTTTGGGGGACGGTGAATGATGCGCATGGACGCCCTGCGGAAGGCCTGGAACGAGCTGCCGCTGGTCAGCCTGGAGGAGATGCTGCGGGGCCGGGTGCCGCTGATCGTGGCACCGCATCCCGATGACGAGACCCTGGGCTGTGGCGGGTTGATCGCCCAGCTTTGCGCCGCCGGAACGCCGCCGCATGTCGTCATCCTGACGGATGGCTGCCTGTCGCACCCCAATTCCGTCACCCATCCGCCCGAGAAGCTGCGCCATATGCGGGAGGAGGAGGCGCGGGAAGCGCTGCATGTCCTCGGCCTGCCGCACGGCTATACCTGGTTCCTGGGCCATGCCGATCATGAAATGCCCAGCGCCGGCCCGGCCTATCAATTCGCGGCTCGCCGCATCGCCGGCATCTGCGAAAGCCATGGTTGCAACCTCATCATCGCGCCCTGGCAGCATGACCCCCATACCGATCACGTGGCTGCCGCGACGCTGGCCGAGCATGTCGCGGTGCGCGAAGGGCTGCCGCTGCTCAGCTATCCGATCAGCGGCTGGGCTTTGCCGGATGAGACGGAGGTGGACGAACTGCCCGCCCATGGCTACCGGCTGGATATCGCGGAGCAGATCGACCTGAAGCAGCAGGCGATCATGACGCATCAGTCCCAATATGGCGACGTCATCCATGACTGCCGGGGCAATGCCTCGCCGGAGATGGATGTGGTGATGGCGGTGATGCGCCGCCCGGTGGAAACCTATCTGGCGTCTTAAGCTAAGTTTCTGAGGGACGGTCGGGGCCATCCTTTGACCGTCATGCCGCCCTTGACCGTCATGCCCGCGAAAGCGGTCATCTTCTGGCCGTCGTGGCACCACATTAGGAAGAAGATCCCCGCATTCGCGAGGATGGCAAGGAGAATGTTCCTAGGATTTTGATCCTGGGAATTAATTCCAATATGGATCGACAACAAGGCTGCGGCACCCAAAGGCACTGCGGTCTTTTTGTTTGACAGATCATCACTCACGATTTTGCGAGATATACTCGCAATCATTGTCGGTACCATGCGCGCGATCACAATCACGTCACGTTTCAGACTGTAAACAGACTTGCCGCAATCTTGCCCGTCTCCTCCGCGAAGCCTGGGGCAACGAGGATAGATAAGAGGCGGTGATGGCGAATCTGGCACAGGGAAAAGACCGCCGTTGGCGGCGATGGGCGGCAGCGGCACTCGTCGCCGGCACCGGTGCGCTGGCGGTCACCCAGCCGTCGGCCGCGCAGGGCTATTGGCACGGCGGCGGCGGTGGCGGCGGCTATCATGGTGGCGGGCAGCCGGGTGGCTGGGGCCACGGTGGCGGCGGCTGGGGCCGCCCTCAAGGCGGCGGTTGGGGCCATGGTGGGGGCTGGGGACATGGCAGCGGATGGGGCCGTCAGGCCTATGGCGGTCCCGGCTGGCATGGTGGGCCGCCCGGATGGGGCCGTCCGGGTTACGGGGGGCCTGGCTGGGGTTATGGCGGCCCGCGCTATGCCTATCGTGGTCCCGGCTATCACGGCCATCCGGGTTATGTCGCGGCCTGGGGGCCGGGCCGGCCCGGCTGGCACGGCTGGGACTGGCACCGGTCCTGGGGCGTCGGCGCGCCCTATGCCTGGGGTGGCCGCAGCTGGGCCTGGGACAGCATGATGGTGGGGGTCGCGGCCGGCGTGGTCTTTGCCCCGCCGGTCGTCTTTGCGGCACCGCCGATCTACGCCGTGCCGCCGCCGATCGTGCTGGGTCTGCCGGCCATCGCGCCACCGCCGGTCATTATCGCCCCGCCGCCGGTGATTGCGGCAGCGCCCTTGGCGCCGCTGCCGCCTGCGCCGGTTGTGGCCGAAGCACCGCCGCCGGCTCCCGCCATGCTGATGGCGGCCGCACCGCCGCCGATTGTCGTGCTGCCCCAGCCGGCAGTGGTGGTGGCGGCCGCGCCGCCGCCCGTCATTTTCGCGCCGCCGGCCTATGCGATGGCGCTTTGCCCGCCTTCATTGGCCTTTGTGGCGCCGCAGCCGGCCTGGTGGTCCCACGGCTATATCACGGGCGGTGTCGTCGTCGGTGGTCTGGCGGCGACGGCCGTCGGCCTCGCCGTCATTCATCCGCATGGCTATTACGCCGTCCGTCACGGTTACGGCGCAGGATGGGGCCGCCCTGGATGGGGCCGCCCGGGTTGGGGCCGTCCGGGTTGGGGGCATGCCGGATGGGGTCGCGCTGGCTGGGGACGGCCTGCATGGGGCCATGGCGGCGGCTGGCACGGCGATGGCGGGGGCCACGGCGGCGGCAATCCCTGGCACCACTGACCGCGCAACGCGCGTGCCTCGCTTTCCGAGTTTGACGTAAAACACAGGATAATCATGAAGACCATCACACTGTTCCGCACCGCGGCTCTGGCCCTGATGCTGACCCCGGCGCTTGGCCTCATCCAGGGCAGCGCCCATGCCGCAACCCCGACCGATGTCAGCAATACCACCGCCAAAGCGATCGATGACCGCATCGCCGCGCTGAAGGCGCGTCTTGTCATTACCGACGCCGAAACCCCGGCCTGGGACGCTTTCGCCCAGGCCATGCGCGACAATGCCACCAGCACGGATGCGGTCTTCGCGCAGCGTGCGCAGACGGCCAAAACCATGAACGCGTTGCAGAACATGCAGTCCTACGCCCAGGTGGCGCGCGCCTATGCCGATAACACGCAAAAGCTGGCCGATGCCTTCGCAGCCGTCTACGGCCAGCTTTCGCCCACGCAGAAGCAGGTGGCGGACACGCTGTTCCGTGACCAGGCAACCGCCGCCAAGTAAGACGCGCGCTTGGCGTGTCGCCGATCCTCGGTGCAGGATAGCCGGGATCGACGGAGCCTGGCGGGATGACTTCGACCCAAGACCCTTTGCGGGACGGCTGGACATGGGCGCAGGCAGGCGAAAGCGTTGCCTGCGCCACCGTTTTGCGCACCTGGGGGAGTTCGCCTTGTGCTGCCGGCAGCCATATGGTGGTGGGCCAGTCCGGGCGCATCAGCGGTGCCGTCAGCGGCGGCTGCGTGGAGAGTGCGGTCATCCAGACGGCGCAGCGCATTCTGGCCGAGGGCGGCGCCGAACGCCTGAGTTTCGGTGTGGCGGACGAACTCGCCTGGTCGGTCGGCCTGGCCTGCGGCGGGCAGATCGAAATCTATGTCGAGCCCTTGCAGACCGCGATCCTGCCAGCACTCTTCGCGGCGCGGGAACGGCGGGACAGTCTGGCGGTCGCCCGCCGGCTGGATGGCGGCGGCGCGCGGGTGATCGCCAATGGCGAGGCAGCCTTCGGCCCGGCCGTGGCGGAAGCCTTGTCGGCTGACACGCCTGTGCTGTGCGATGTCGGGGGTGAGCCCTTTTTCGTCGAGGCCTTCAACCCGGCGCCGCGCCTCATCATCATCGGGGCCGTGCGCATCGCCCAGTCCCTGGCGCCGATGGCGCGGCTTGCGGGTTTCGAGACCGTCATCATCGATCCGCGTGAGCATTTCTGCACGCCCGAACGCTTTCCCGACACGCGGCTGGTGCTGGACTGGCCGGATAGCGGACTGGCGACGCTTGGCCTCGACGTGCGTTGCGCTGTCGTCACCATGACGCATGATCCGAAATTCGATGACCCCGCCTTGATCGAAGCGCTGGCCGCGCCTGTCTTCTATGTCGGCGCGCTTGGCTCCCGCCGCAGCCACGCGGCGCGGCTGGAGCGCTTGCGAGAGAGCGGCGTGGCGGAGGCGGCGCTGGCCCGCATTCATGGCCCGGTCGGTCTCGATATCGGCGGAATCGGCCCGAGTGAAATCGCGGTCTCCATCGTCGCGGGCGTGATCGCGGCGCGGCGCGGACGGCGGTCATGACGCGCATCGCGGCCATCGTTCTGGCGGCCGGCCTGTCGCGCCGCATGGGCGAGGTCAACAAACTGCTGATGCCTTGGCCGGCCGGCGGCACGGTGCTGAGCGCGACCCTGAGCCAGGTTCTGGCCAGCGGGGCGGCGCCGGTCATTCTGGTGACAGGCCATGAGCGTGACACGGTGGAGCGCGCAACGGTGCATCTGCCGCTGATGCGCGTCCATGCCGGCAGCTATGAACAGGGCCTGTCCGCCAGTCTGCGCGCAGGCATCGCCGCCGTGCCTGACGATTGCGATGCCGTGCTGATCTGCCTGGGCGATATGCCCTTCGTGCCGGCCGCCGTTCTGCGCGCCATGATGGCGGCTTTCGCGCCCGTTGAAGGGCGCGGCATCATCCGCCCGACCTTCGACGGCAAACAGGGCAACCCGATCCTGTGGGGGCGGGCGCATTTCGCGGCGCTCGGCACCCTGACCGGGGATCGCGGGGCAAGGGATATTCTGGCGGCCAGCACCGAGGTGCATCGTCTGCCGGTAGAAAGTGCCGGCATTCTGGACGATCTCGATACGCCCGAGCAGTTTGCGGCGATGCTTTAGGCCCATTTGGTAGCGCGCTACTGTTGTGATAAAGTCGCGCGCTGCCAGTGGAGAGTATTCATGTCTCAAGCTTCCCGCGACGGAGATGGGCTGACGAAGTTCCAACGCTATCGGCAGCGCCAACAGCATCGCGGCATGAAAATGCTGCGGATTTGGGTACCCGATACAAGCCATCCGGAGTTCGCGGCTGAAGCCCGACGGCAAGGTGAGATGTTGCGCGGACGGCCTGAGGAGGCCGATGCCACCAACTTCATTGCCGAAGCTTTTGAATGGCCTGAGCCATGAGACGAGGTGATCTTGTTACGGTATCGGCCCAAGGGGACTACGGCAAAGCGCGTCCGGCCATCGTTGTGCAGTCTGATGCCTTGGACGGCGCCGAGAGCGTGCTGGTTGCCCTGCTGACCAGCACGCTGTCTGACGCGCCACTTTATCGCCTGACCATCGAAGCCAATGCACGCAATGGACTGCAAAAGCCATCGCAAGTCATGGTGGATAAGGTGCTTGCCTATCCGCGAGCGAAATGCGGGCCTAGCTTCGGGCACTTGGAACCGCAAGACCTCATAGCGTTGAATAGCATGCTGCTGGTTATGCTCGGTTTGGCAGATTAAAAGCCCGCCTGATCTTGTTGTGAGACCCAACCGCTTTCCTGCTTGCACCCCACCGAACGATCTGCCTAGGATCGGACAGGAACGTACAGGTTCGTACAGGTGGCGGCAAAATATCAGCGTCTGGCCGATCTGCTGACCAGGGACATCCAGACGGGTGCTTTCCAGCCGGGGGAGCGTCTGCCCGGTGAGAACGACCTCGCCCGCAAATTCGATGTCAGCCGCAGCACCATCCGTCAGGCGCTGTCCAGCTTGCAGGATGCCGGGCTGATCGAAACCTGGACCGGGGCCGGCTCCTTCGTCTGTTATGACGGTGCGCGGCTGGATGACGATCTCGGCTGGTCCCGCGCGCTGGCGCGCCACGGCGTGGTGCAGGCGCCGCGCATTCTGCGCTTCGACCGCATGGAAGACGCGGCACTGGCTGAAACCCTGGCGCTACCGACAGCGGTTTTTCTGGCGCTCGACCGCGTGCGCAGCACGGAAAGCGGCAAGCCGATTTCCCTCGAACGCAGCCGGCTACCCTGGCGGGACAGCTTCGCGGGCGTCATCGAGGGTGGCCTGGTTGATGGGTCATTGCGACGGACGCTGGAAGCATTGGACATTCGCCCCGTCGGCGGCACGGAATCGGTGGACCTCGTGCGCCTTTCGGCGGCTGACGCGGCCGAATTGCAGCAGCCGGAAGGCGAACCCTTCCTGGGCACCACGCGCATCGTGCATGACGCGGCGGGCGCCATTGTGGAACATGTCCGCAGCCGCCTGCATCCGTCCCATTTCACGCTTCAGCTCAGCTTCGGTGAAACCTTGAAATGACCATACTTGACCGCGCTTACGGGGCCTTGCTGGGCCTGGCCATCGGTGACGCCTTGGGGATGCCGACACAATATACGCCGCGCAGCCTCATTGCCGAACGCTATGGCATTCTGGACAGCTTCCAGCCAGGGCCAGACGATAATTTCATCAGCCGTGGCATGGCAGCGGGCCGCGTGACGGACGATACCGATCAGGCCGTCATCCTGGGTGAATTGCTGGTGGCGGGGCAGGGCGCCGTTGACCCTGAACTCTTCGCATCCCGTCTGCTGGCATGGGAAAAGCGGATGATCGAGATCGGATCGCATGACCTGCTTGGCCCTTCCACCCGCGCCGCGCTGACGCTGGTGGCAGGCGGCATGTCGACCGAACTCACCGGCCGCAGTGGTTCCACCAATGGCGCGGCGATGCGGGTGGCGCCCGTCGGTATTGCCTTTCCGGCAGAGCCGCTCAGCACCATTGTCGATGCCGTCTTTCAGACCGGCCATGTGACGCATAATACGACGGTCGCCATCGCCGGGGCCTCGGCCGTGGCGGCGGCCGTCAGCGCCGGCATTGACGGCGCATCGGTGGCGGACGCGCTGGTGATTGCCATCGAGGCCGCGAAACTCGGCGCCAAGCGCGGCTTCTATTTCGCGGGCGGCGATGTCGCGGCGCGCAGCGCCTGGGCGCTGGATCTGGTGCGCGGTCAATCCGAAGACACGGCGCTGGACCTTATCTATCGTCTCGTCGGCACGGGCGTCGCCACCAACGAAGCCGTGCCGGCGGCGCTTGCCATCTGTGCGGTCGCGCCACACGACCCTTGGCGGGTCTGCTGTCTGGCCGCCAGCCTGGGCGGCGACTGCGATACGGTGGGCGCCATTGCCGGTGCCATCATGGGCGCCTGTCACGGCGCCAGCGCCTTTCCGGCCGATCAGGTCGCCAAGCTGAATGCCGCCAACCCGGATTTGACACTGGAAGCCTTGGCCGCCGATCTTCTGACGCTGCGCACCGGGCAGGCGGGCTGATGGACGGCAGGGCACCCCGGCTTTTCACGGTCGGCAGCGTGCTCGCGGATATCCGTCTGGATGTGCCGCATCTGCCCGCGCGCGGTGGTGATGTCATCGGCACTGGTGCGCAGGTCTCGGCCGGCGGCGGCTTCAATATCCTGGCCGCTGCCGCGCGCCAGGGCATGGACTGCATCTTCGCCGGCCGCCACGGCAGCGGGCCTTATGGCGCGCAGATCCGCGCCGATTTCGCGCGGGAGGGCATTGCGACCGTTCATCCGCCCGTGACCGACGCCGATAGCGGCTTTTGCCTTGTCATGGTGGAACCCGACGGCGAACGTACTTTCGTCTCCAGCCCTGGTGTCGAAGCCGCACTGGCCGGCCGACGCTTCGCGGACCTGCCGCTGCGGATGGGGGATGTGCTCTTCGCCTCCGGCTATGACCTCAGCTACCCTGAACTCGGGCGCCCGATTGCGGCCTGGATGACAGGTCTGCCGTGGGAGATCGGCTTCGTGGTCGATCCTGGCCCTTTGGTTGCAGACATTCCCGAAGCCGTCATGGCGCAGGTCATGCCGCGTGCGACGGTCTGGAGCATGAACCGGCGCGAGGCGGAGATGCTGACCGGCACGGCTGACCCTGCCTTGGCCCGCACCCGGATGCGCCTCGCGCCCGATGCGCTTCTGATTCTGCGCGATGGCGCGGCCGGGGCCTGGCTGTCCACGGGCATCGACACGGCACCCGTTCTGGTGCCTGCGCCGCCTGTGACGATGATCGATTCCACCGGCGCGGGGGACACGCATAGCGGCGTGCTCATCGCCTCTCTCGCTGCCGGTCTGGCCCCGCTTGCGGCTGTCGCCCGCGCCAATGCGGCGGCAGCCCTTTCTGTCACGCGCAAAGGCCCGGCGACGGCGCCCGATGCGCGTGAACTGGACGACTTTCTTGGCAGTGCGGAAAATCCCGTTCTGCGCCGTGCGGAAAAGGTTGGCTGATACTCTCACGATAACCCTTATCTGACAGGAAGCTTGACGATGTCCCTTACTCGCCGCTCCGTGCTGGCCGCCGGTGCTTTGATGGCCATTCCCGGTATCGCCCGCGCCCAGACTGCCGCCTTCAAAGGCCAGGCTCTGACCGTCGCATCCTGGCAGAATTACGGGTCCGATGACGCGGCAACGGTCAAGATGTTCCAGGACATGACCGGCGCCACCATCAAGAACGTCTATTTCACCTCGGAAGATGACTTGCTCCAGATGCTGCGCCAGGGGGGCATGGGCAAGATCGACGTCGTTCTGCCTAATCTGGAATATGTCGCCACGGGGGCTCAGCAATCGCTGTTCCAGCCCATCGACACCTCCAAAATCCACACATGGTCGTCGCTGGAGGAGCGTTTCAGCGCTGACCCGTCGATCCGCCTCAACGGTCAGGTCTATGCCGTGCCTTGGGTGCAGGGTGCCACTTCGCTCGCGGTGAATACCGACGTCCATCCGACGCCGACAAGCTGGAAAGTGCTTTGGGATCCGGCGAGCAAGGGCAAGGTCGGCTTTTTCGATGACCCGACAACGGCTATCATGACGGCCGCGCTCTATCTGGGCGAAGATCCGCAGAACCCGGATCTGGCCAAGGTGCGGACCGCGCTTCTGGCGCTGAAGGAGAATGTGAAGCTCTTCTGGTCCTCGGGCGACGACTGGAACAAGGCTTTCACCACCGGCGAAATCACCATGGGCAATCTGTGGTCGGGCCTCGCCGGCACGCTGAAGACCAACGGCCATCCGCTGGACTATGTCTTTCCGGATGACGGCACCGTCGTCTGGGGCGATACCTGGGCCATCGTCTCCAAGACCCCGCATTTGGACCTGGCCTATGCCTGGATCAATTTCCTGACCAGCCCCGCCTATTTCACGCAATGGATCGGCACGCCCGGCCCCAATCAGGAACTGGCCGTGCCGGTGAACACGGATGCCGTGAAGGCGCTGCCGCAGGCGGCCTCCGACAAGCTGATGGCGGGTCCGCTGCTCAACTACAAAGGCAAGATCGCGCTGCAGACCGGCATTTCCCCGGCCGCGCTCAAGAAATGGACGCAGCTCTGGGAAGATGTGAAGGCCTCCTGAGCCGATGATGCGGCGCTTCCTCAACCTTCTGGCGACACCCATCCTGCTGCTGCCCGCGGCCATTGTGCTGGCACTGATGGTGGTCATACCGCTGGCCGTGCTGATCTGGTTCAGCTTCGCGCCTGATGGAGCAGGGGCGCCGCTATCGCTCGACAGCTATCAACGGATGATCGACAGCCCGCTTTACGCGCGATTGGCGATCAAGACGCTGTGGACAGCGGGGCTGGCGGCGCTGATCACGGCGGCGATTGCCTGGTGTCCGGCCTGGGCGCTGTCGCGCCTGCCGGGACGGACCCGCAATCTCATTCTCCTCGCCGTCATCATTCCTTACCTGACGTCTTATCTGCTGCTCATCTACAGCATCTTTGTGGTTCTGGGGCCGGGCAGCCCGATCATGGCGCTGCTGCGTCTGGTGGGTCTCGCATCGCCCGGCGCGTCGATCCTCTATAGCCAACCTGCGACCATCGTCATGCTGGTCTACGAGAATTTGCCGCTGATGATCTTCGTGCTGTTTTCCGGCATGCAGCGGATCGATGGAAATCTGCTGGCTGCCGCCGGGTCGCTCGGCGCCGGCCGCCTCCGTCGCATGACGCATATCGTCTTTCCCATGGCGGCACCCGCGCTCGTCTCGGCCCTCGTCATGGTCTTCGTGCCCATGGGCGGCGCCTTCGTGGAAAGCCAGATTCTGGGCGGCCCGCATGGGTTGCTGCTGGGCAATATCATCGCCGATCAGATGACGCGGGCGGATGACCCGTCCTTCGGCTCGGCGCTGTCCATCCTGCTGCTGCTCGGGATGCTGATCATCACTGGACTGGTCTCGGCCGTCAGACCCGTCGCCCAGTGGGTGAAAGGCCTGACCCATGCGTAGATCCCGCCTGCGTGACGCGGAAGCGCTGTCGCCTTTCATGATCGGCATGCTGGCGCTGAGCCTTGCAATCCTGTTCGTGCCGCTCGGCATCATCATTCTTCTGTCCTTCAATACCTCGCCCTATGGCACCTTTCCGTTTCAAGGCACGCTGAAATGGTATGGCGCGCTCTTCACGGATTCCGGCCTGCTCGGCCCCACCTGGCTGTCGGTTGAGCTGTCCTTTCTCGTTGCCGTCAGCGCCGCCGTCTTCGGCACCATGGCGGCCGTCTGGCTGGACAGGCGCGCGTCCAAAATCGCCGGTACGCTGTTTCGGGCCGCGCTGCTCAGCGCCATTACCGTGCCATGGCTGATCCTGGGCCTGGCCATGCTGCTGGTGATGAATGCCATCGGTATCGGGCGCAGTCTTTTCGCCATCTATCTCGGCCTGCTCGCGACCGTCCTGCCCTATGTCGTCTTCATCGTCGCCGCCCGGCTGAATGCGCTGGACCGGGACCTGGATTTCGCGGCGCGATCCCTCGGCGCCAGCCCCATCATCAGCTTCCTGCGCGTCAGCGCGCCTCTCATCCTGCCCTCCATCATCAGCGGAACGCTCATTGCCTTCATGGTCTCCTTCAACAATTTCCTGATCCAGTATTTCCTCGCACCTTTCGGCGTGCAGACCCTGCCGCTGAAAATCTACACGCTCATCCGCGTCGGCTATCTGCCCGATCTCAATGCGCTGGCAACGCTCATCGTCGGCATTACCTGCCTGTTCATCGCGATCCTGCATCGCCTGGGCCTGCGCAATGCCGGACTGCCGGGAGGAGCCGCGCTATGACCGGCAGGGAAGACGGGCTGACGATTACGGCGGTCGGCAAGGATTTCGGGCCTGTCCAGGTCTTGAAGGATGTCAGCCTGTCGGTGCCGCGCGGGGAGTTTCATACCCTGCTGGGGCCGTCAGGCTCGGGCAAGACGACGCTGCTCAAGATCGTGGCGGGGTTCACGCCGGCCGCGCGCGGCAGCGTGACGCTGGCGGGTCGTGTCATCACCGATATGCCGCCCGAACATCGCAATATCGGCGTCGTCTTTCAGCACTATGCCTTGTTTCCGCATATGACAGTGGCCGAGAATATCGGTTTCGGCCTCAAGATGCGCGGTGTCGCCAAGGCCGAGCGCGCATCAAGGGTGGAAGAAGTTCTGCGCCTCGTCCGCATGGCCGACTTCGGCCAGCGCAAGCCGGCGGCGCTGTCCGGCGGCCAGCAGCAGCGCGTGGCCTTGGCGCGGGCTTTGGTCATCAAGCCGCAATTGCTGCTGCTGGACGAGCCGCTCTCCGCGCTGGACCGCAAAGTGCGGCAGGAAGTGCGGGAGGAATTGAAGCGCATCCAGGCGGAGACGGGTGTGACCACCGTCATGGTGACGCATGATCAGGAGGAGGCGCTTTTCCTGGCCGACCGCGTTCTGGTGCTTGAAGGTGGCGCCTTGCGTCAGCAGGGCGCGCCCACCGATATCTACAGCCATCCGGCGGATGAATTTGTCGCCGGCTTTCTGGGCGCCATCAATCTTCTGGCCGTCACGGCCCAAGGCCAAAGCCTGCGGCTGGGAAACCAGACTTTCGCGCCACCGGCTGAGCTTGCTGAGGCTTTGGCCAAGGCCAATCCGGGTGCCGCTTTACAACTGGCGGTGCGGCCGGAACAGATTCTGGTCCAGCCCGGCGCTGCCTTGCCAGGGCAACTGGGCGGCCGCCTGATCGCGACCGAATTCGGCGGCCCGGTGGTGACGCTGCGCGTCGAGGTGGAAGGGCAGGCGGTCTCCGTCCTCTCCCTTTCGCCCGATGTGCTGGCGGCCGGCCCCTGGGAGATCGGCATGCCGGTGTGCCTTGTCATTCGTGGCGGAAGGCTGCTGCCATGACGGTCAGTCCAAGCCGCCAGTGGAACAGCTGGGATGCGCGTGACCCGCTGGCGATGGTGCATCTGCCCACGGGGCTGACGCTGCGCTTCTCTTTGTTCAGCAGCGCGGACGGAAAATACCGCCTGCTGGGACAAGGCAGCGGCATTTCGCTGCTGGACCATGCCTCCGACGGCAGTTTCATCCGCGCCCGCGTCAGTCATGCCGGGGCGGAACTGGAACTGACCTATAGCAAGCCCGATCCGCATTCCGTCCTGGCCCGCCTGCGGGTTCTGAAAACCGGGGAATGGGGCCTGCGCTTCTGGATGGCGCTGGAAATGGGCTTTCAGGATCTGCAAGGCGGCCCGGCGCCCTGGCGCGAGGATGAGCCCTGGGTGACGGTGGAAAACAAGGAGCCGATGCCCCCCAATGCGCCGCCACGGCTATTGGCGCGTCATCGCTCGCTCTGGGCCTCGGCGCAGTCTTCCGAACCCGCCGCCTATGGCGGTGCCTATGCCGAGATCGAGACCTTCGCGCAGGATATGAATGCGCGCGGCTATTACGTGCCGCCGCGCGAGGAGACGGGCAGCCGCTGGGGCGTGCTGCGCTTCAATGCTCAGATGCACCCGGAGGTTTGCGTGGCGGTGGCGCTCGGCACCGACCGCGCCATGGCGGAAACCGCCAGTGTGGCACTGCTGCAAAGCCCGCCCGCAACCCTGCCTGCGGCCGATGAGGCCTTTGCCGCCGTGCGCGATATCGTCGCCTGGAACACGCTCTGGGATAAGGACAATCACCGCGTCACCACGGTGCTGACGCGTAACTGGCTGACGGGCAAATTCTCCGGCTGGGGTGTCTGGCTGAACGATATTCTGTTCCATGCCCTGATGGCCGGCATGGTGGGAGATTTCGCGACCGCGCGCGCCAATCTGGAAGCGGCCCTCGGCTATCAGTCGCCGGAAGGCAATCTGGCCTGTCTGCGCACGACCAATGAGGAATGGATCGACCGCGCACAATCGCCGATCGGTGCCTATGTGCTGTGGCGACTGTTTGAGATGACGGGCGACCGGTCCTTGCTTATCGAGCATTTCCCGACCCTGTTGCGCGCCCATCGCTGGTGGCTGAACAAGCGCGACGGCAATGGCGATGGGCTGATCGAATATGGCAGTTCCGCCACCGGCACCGGCGCTTTCGTTCATACCAAGCAAGGGGCGATGGACGAATCCTTCATGGATAATGCGCCGATCTTCGACAATGCAGGGTTCGACACGGACGCGCATACAATGACGATGGCCGAGCCGGGGCTGAACAGCCTTGTTTCCCTCGATGCGCAATGTCTGGCGAGGATCGCCGAGGTTCTGGGAGAGTCTGAGACGGCCGCAGCCCTTCGTGAAACAGCCTCTGCTTTGAACGCCCGCATCGCCGACAGGCTGTGGCATGCGGACCGGCAAGTTTTCGCCGGCCGGCACTGGTCCGGCGCGTTTGAGCCGTCACTCTCCGTCACCTGCTTCTATCCGCTGCTGGCCGGTGCCGCTTCAAATGAGCAGATCAATGCCTTGATCGACGGATACCTGCTTAACCCCGATAAATTCTGGGGCGAGCGAGTTTTGCCGTCATCAGCGAACGATGATCCGGCGAGTGTGGACAATGTCTATTGGCGCGGGCGTATCTGGCCGCCGCATATCTTTCTGGTCTGGGAAGGGCTGCGCCGGGCCGGGCGGGATGATCTGGCGACCGAAGTCTCGCATCGCGCCTGGGCTATGTTTGCATCCGGCTGGCGGGATGCGCGCGTCTGCCGGGAGAATTTCCACCGCCAGGACGGGCAGGGCGATGACAGTCCGGATGCCGACCGGTTCTATAGCTGGGGCGCGCTGATCCCGGCGACCGTCATGCTGACGGCAGCAGGAACCTACGCGCTCATCGGTTAGAGTATGTCGCAGATGACGCGACGCGCACCAAATCCGTCATGCCCGCTTAAGCGGGCATCTTCTATTCGCCGCAGAGCCAAGACAAGAAGATCCCCGTGTCGAGCACGGGGATGACGGTGGTCCCACCAAAACTTGCAGCCCCTAAAACTCCAGAAGATTGTCGCGGAACTGCGTGTGGCCATAGCCTTTCCGCATCAACCCGCGTTTTTGCAGCACCGGCACCAGCCCGTCCTCGATCTCCGCCATCGTGCGGCGTGACATATTGGCGTAGGAGACGAGGAAACCGTCGCCGCCGATATGCTGCATCATCTCCGCCATCTGGCTGGCGATATCATCCGGGGAGCCGATGAAATCCATCGAGCCACCCTCGGCATCGTAATGCAGAATGGCCTCGCGCAGCGGCATATGGCCGGTCTTGCGCCTGAAATCGTCCAGCAATTGCTGGTGGCCGTTGGTCTTTACTTCGCCCAAGGGCGTATCGAGATCGAATTGCTTGAAGTCGACATTGGTGATTTTGCTGAGGAAGGCCAGTCGCTGATCGGTGCGCTGGCTCATCTTCGCGCTGCGCCGTTCCAGCAGCCGCTCGGCATCCGCGCGCGTTTCCCCCATCAGCGGCGAGATCAGGAACAAGACCTTGCAGTCATCCGGGTTGCGTCCTTCTGCCGCCATGCGCTTGCGCACATCCGCGCGAAAGGCGCGCATGGCATCGGCCCCTTCCACGGAAGCGACGATCGTATCGGCATATTTGGCGGCGAACTGCCGGCCGCGTGCTGATCCACCAGCCTGGGCGATGACCGGACGGCCCTGCGGGCAAGGCCCGGCATTCAGCGGCCCGCGCGATGTGTAGAAGCGGCCCTCGAAATCGATCTGCTTGACCTTGGTATGGTCGATCAACATGCCGCTGTCGGTATCGGCGACCATGGCGCCCGGCTGCCACCCGGCCCAGAGCTGGCGGATGAGATCGATATATTCCTCCGCCATCTCATAGCGCAGGTCATGCTCCGGCATGCCGTCCAGGCCATAGTTGCGAGCGGCGAAGTCCGAACTGCCCGTCACCATGTTCCAGCCTGCGCGGCCGGAGGAAACCTGATCCATCGTCGCCATCAGCCGCGCCAGCAGATAGGGCGGATAGGCGAAGGTGCCGAAGGTCGGCACGATGCCGATGCGCGATGTCGCCGCCGCCATCAGCGTCGCGACCACCGAGGGGTCTTGTCGCGGCACGGACATGCCGTGATGCAGATAGGTCTCGCGGGATTTGCCGTAGCTCTCGCCGATATAGGAGGCATCCTCGATCAGGATATAATCGAAGCAGGCACGCTCCATGGACTTTGCGACATCGATGAAAAGATCCGGGCGCATCCAGGTTTCACCAATGCGGCCGGTCCAGGCCTCACCCCAGGCCTGAACGCTCGATCCTTGCAGAAACAAACCCAGATGAAACGGGTCGGTCGTCATAGGCTTTGATACCCCCGGCAGCGGTGTAATCGTCCAAGGCAAGCGCACCAAGCCTAGGGCTGGTCTTATGCCGTGCACAAGACCAGAGAAGCCAAAACGCAAAACGGCGCGGGGGTTGCCCGCGCCGTTTCGCCTCACTCAGTCGCCAGGGTTTAGGCGGCGACGCTGACTTTCGCCCGTGCGGCGAGGGTCGCGCGGATGGCATCCACTTCCACGCCCGTCACCTTCAATGCGGCGCAGGACAGAACGTCCCAGGCCATGGGCGAGAAATCGGCATGCAGCACGACAGGCAGCCCGCCATTCTCGAACATCGCGCGGCCACCCGTTTCCAGATAGCTCTCGGCCGGCAGGCCTTCCGCCAGCAGAACCTCATGCTGCGCCAGTTCGACGTGGAAATAGGTCACGCTGCCGATGCTGTGGTCGAAGCGCACCGTGCTGCCGTTGATGAGGTGTTTCACCGGCACCAGCACGCCTTCGGCGAAGACCGCATGATCGGGGGACAGCAGCAGGTCGCGCACCGGCATGCCGTCGCCGAAGGCCCCGGCCGCAATCCGCACCGGCCGCACCTTCTCGGGTGCCGCATGGCGGGCGAGGGTGATGCTACGATGGCCGATCCAGGTCACTGGCGTCAGGCGGCGCACACCGTCCGTGACGGTGACGACGCTGTCACCCTCCCGCAGCGCTTCCACCGCAACCGCACCGCGCGCGGTCAGGATGCGCGTGCCGGACGCGAAGCACGGCAGCACGGCGCTGTTCAGGATCAGGTCGCCGGCGCTATCCGTGCCGGTGATGAAGTCCGATGCCTGGTAGTCGCCGGTGAAGGTGAGGGTGCCCGTCACCGTGCCGTCCTGGCTGAAGGTCATGACATCGTCAGCGAAGCTGAAGCTGTCATCGGCCAGACCGGCGAGGGTGATGCTGTCGCCGTTGACGAAATTGGCGATGGTCGCGGCGAAGGCGCTCGGGTCATTGACCACAACGCTGTTGCTATGACCCGCGAAGCTGATCGTCTGATTGGCATCAACCGCGATGTCGAAGGTGGCGGTGCCGCCATTCTCAACCGTAATCGTGCCGGCAACGGCAATACCCGCCATAATGTCAGCGGTGGTGGGTATGGCTGCCACCATATTGGTGTCGACCAGCAACTGCCCGCCATCGACGTCAACCGCGCCGGTATTGATGAAGGCGTTGAGATACTGGATGGCAGCGGTGGACCCGGTGTCGATGGTCAGCGTGCCCGCATTGCTGAAGGTGCCGAAGTTGGATTCCACGTTCAGGCCGGCGCCGCCCGCAACGGTGATCTGGCCGTTATTGATGAAGCCCGGGCTGGACAGGTTCATCGTGCCGCTGGAGGCATCGACGTCGATAAGGCCGTCATTGATGATGGTGCCGCCGCTGTCGCTGCCTAGCGTGTCGCTGAAGAAGGCGGTGGTGGTCTGCACAACAACACCGGTGCCGAGCGTCAGGATGCCGCCGGCGCTGAGGCTGTCCAGACCGCCGGCGGAGCCGATGGTGATGGTGGCATTGTCGAAAGTGTCGGTCGCGTCGTTGAAGATCAGGTTGCTGTCGGAACCGTCAATGGTGATGGTGCCGTCACCGGTGCCATCCAGCCCGGTCGCCGTCAGGCCGCCCTGGATAAACAGCTGGGCAGAATTCACCAGGTCGAGATTGCCCTCGATGGTATCACCATGCAGCCAGCCGCCGGCATTGAAGGTACCGCCGTTCAGCTTCAGGACCGCATTCTCGATGGTGCCGTAGTTAAGGACGGTCGAGAAATCGGTATTGGCGGCGATGTTCAGCGTCTCGCCTTCGGCATTCAGCAGGCCATCGACTTCGATAGTGCCGCCGGTGGTCTGCGCGATGGTCAGGGCCGAGGCATAGGTATCGAGGTCGAGTTCGCCGCCGCCCTGGACTTCGATGAAGCCGGTATTGGTGAAGCCCGTGAGGTATTCGATGGCGGCGGTGGAGCCGTTGCCAACCGTCAGCGTGCCGTTATTGGCGAAGGTGCCGTAGGGCGTGATGTCGAGATCGGCGCCACCGGTGACGGTGATCTGGCCGTTATTGATGAAGCCCGGGCTTTCCAGGTTCATCGTGCCGGATGTGGCATCGACGATGATGCTGCCGTCATTGATGATGGTGCCGGCGCCGACGCTACCGAAGGTGTCGCTGAAGAAGGCGGTGGTGGTCTGAACAACGACGCCGGTGCCGAGCGTCAGTATGCCGCCGGCGCTGATGGAGTCGAGGCCGGTGGCGCTGCCGATGGTGATGGTGGTGTTGTCCAGGCTATCGGTCGCATCGTTGAACAGCAGGGTGCTGTCGCTGCCGTCGATGGTGATGGTGCCATCGCCGGTGCCGTCGATGCCGGTCGCCGCGAAGCTGCCCTGGATTTCGGCCGTGGCTTCACCGTCAACCGTGAAATTACCCTCGACGGTGTCGTTCTTGAACAGGCTGAAGCCCATCCCGAGCGACCCGCCATTGAGGACGAGCGTGGCATTTTCGATGGTGCCGTAGTTGAGCAGCGTGGAGAAGCCGGTATCGGTGCCGATATTGAGCGTATCGCCTTCGGCATTCAGCAGACCGTCAACCTCAACCGTGCCGCCGGCAGTCTGGGACTGGGTGAGGGCGCTGGCATAAAGATCGAGGTCGAGTTCGCCGCCGCCCTGAACTTCGACGAAGCCGGTATTGGTGAAGGCGTTGATATATTCGATGGCGGCGGTGGAGGCATTGCCGATGGTCAGCGTGCCGCTATTGGCAAAGGTGCCAAAATTGGATTCGACATCAAGAATGGCACCGCCTGTGACGGTAATCTGGCCGTTATTGATGAAGCCGGGGCTGGACAGGTCCATGGTGCCGGAGGTCGCATCAACGTCGATAAGGCCGTCATTGATGATGGTGCCGCCGCTGTCGCTGCCCAGCGTGTCGCTGAAGAAGGCGGTGGTGGTCTGCACGACGACGCCGGTGCCGAGCGTCAGGATGCCGCCCGCGCTGAGGCTGTCCAGACCGCCGGCGGAGCCGATGGTGATGGTGGCATTGTCGAAGCTGTCGGTCGCGTCGTTGAAGATGAGGTTGCTGTCGGAACCGTCGATGGTGATGGTGCCGTCACCGGTGCCATTCAGACCGGTCGCCGTCAGGCCGCCCTGGATGAACAGTAGCGCGGTATTGGCGAGGTCGAGATTGCCTTCGATCGTATCGCCGTGCAGCCAGCCGGCGCCAGCCGCGAACGTGCCGCCGTCCATGGCGATGGTCGCATTCGCGATCGTCCCGTCATCGATAATCGTGCCGGATTGAAGCGCAATCGTGTCGGCGGAAAGGTAGCCATCGACTTCGAGCGAGGCGAGGGGATTATCTATCGTCAGGTTAGCGATGACAATGGAATCCGCGCTGCTGATCGTAATCGCCGATGCGATTGTGCCTGCTACTGTTGCATCATCCCCTGCCGTCGGCACCTGTCCGGGTGTCCAGTCACTCGAATCGTTCCAGTCACCCGATCCGCCATTCCAGTCGATCGTCGCCATTCCAGGCATCCTTCTCTGTCATTCCGCACAAGACAGGCATCAGCCGAGGAACGGATGCTCCTCGGCTCAGCATCGATAAAATTTATGCGTTCTGTCGCGCGTCAGAGACCTAGCAAGGTTACAAGCCGTGTCGTGAGGCAGTTTGGTTAACATTCGACATGGACGTGACATCGCAATGGTAGCGAAGCGGCATGAGGTATCCGCGCGCGAGGGCGTTACGTGTCGAAGCGTTTTGAGTGAACTGGGAGAGCGAGCCTTGCCACCTCAATCCATGTGCCAATAGCCTGTGCGGAGGGCTCGCCGTCAGCGCGGCAACCGCCGCGGATGAGTTTCGCACTTCAGAATGGAATCCAC
>NZ_JAESVB010000005.1 GCF_020618775.1 Acidisoma silvae
TATCCTTCTGGCGCTTCTGGTCGCTGGCGTCTTGCTGTTGCCGCAAGCCTTCGTCACCTCAGCCTGGCAGCTTGTAGCTTTGCGCTTCGCGATGGGGCTGGCGCTTGGCGGTTTGGTTCCGTGTATCGCGGCCGTCATTCGGCACAACGTCCCCGACCATGCCGCCGGAACGGCTCTTGGCCTTTCCCTATCCGCGCAATTTGCCGGGCAAGTGGCCGGTCCGCTGATCGGCGGCTTTATCGGCGGCCAGATCGGCATGCGCTCGGTCTTCTTCGGCACATGCGCCCTGCTGCTGATCGGCGCCGCTTTCAACGGGCTTGTCCTTAGCCGGACCAGGCAAAGCCTGTTTAGCACTCAGGCTTCTTCGAAGTGAGCATTCCTATGTCTGCAGCAATTGCTGTCGACGCAAAGCACGCCGCACTCCTGCTGATGGATTTCCAGACTTTCGTTGTGGATAATTTCCTGCCGCCCGACGTCGCCATGAAGGCTGTCGCACAAGCCGCAGCGCTTCTGGCTGCGGCCAGAACGAAGGGCGTCATGGTGATCCATGTCGCTGTCGGCTTCCGGCCCGGCTATCCGGAGATCAGCGAGCGCAACAAACTTTTCTCCTTTCTCAAAGAGAGTGGGCTTGCGGCGCCAGGCAGCGACAGCATCAGGATCCATGCCGAGCTCGCACCGCGAGACAATGAGCCTGTCGTCGTGAAGCATCGCGTCGGCGCTTTTGCCGGCACGGACCTTGACCGTATTCTGCGTGCCCGGAACATCGAAACGCTGACCCTGGCAGGTGTCACGACCAGCGGCGTGGTGCTGTCGACATTGCGGCAAGGCTTCGATCTGGATTATCAGATAACAGTGGCGGCCGATGCTTGCGCCGACAATGATGGTGATGTCCACAGGGCGCTTATTGAAAAGATTCTCCCTCAACACGCGACGGTCCTGAACACAGAACAGATAGTTGTAGCTCTGAAGGGCTGAAGGCCAAGGACTGGTTTTGTCCGCTTTGGAGGCCGGGATCCGCTAACCCGAACGACCGTGTTGGGTCGGCATCCAACGCATTTTTACCCTGAGGGGATTAAAGAAGATTTCGCGAAATACCCGAGCCAAATCCAAGTGCCGTCAGCGTTAGGGCGACGACGCTCTCATGAATGAGGGCTCGATCCACGCCGAAGTTGTCGACATAGAGGTCCGGACTCTCTTTTCTACTACGGTCGGTCCCAAGACCAAGGAAGGTGGCATGCCCGACTCTATCACCGAGATTGTAAAGTTCACTCGTCGGAATTTGGGTATTCAGCCACGCCGCGCAGGCATCCGCGGGGGCCTCGTGGTCATCTCCGCCCACCATGATAGTGACGGGCTCGGTGATGGTGGCCAAACTTTCGGGCGTGAAAGCTCTTACGGGAGGAGCTGGCGCTAACAGAATCGCCCGGCGAACGCGGCTATCTTTATATGACTGCGATTGCCGCGCCCAAGATTCCAAAAATGCCGGTTCCATCATCAATCCGGGCATCAAATCTGGCAGGTCAGGAAACTGCGGCGGGCCTCGCCGGGCACCATTTTTATGAGCCCAAGCCTTGAATAGCTCGAAATCAGTGACTGCGCCGAGAAGGCACATCGCGGTGTAACCGCCCAAGGAAAATCCGATGGCCGATATATCGCCTCCAATATGGCCGGACAGAAAGCCTTCGGTGGATAGAGCATCCAGAGCGAAAGTCAGGTCTCTCGCTCTTTCCCACCAAGCAGCAAAACCAGCCGGGTGGAAAGGCTCCGTGACGGTGTTGCCATGATGATCGGGGCCGATGACGATATAGCCCTCCGCTGCCAGGCGCGTGGCAAGCCAGTTCAGACTGATGGCCGCGCCACCGGTGCCATGCGACAGCAGGACTGTGGAATAGGTCGGCCTTCTGTTATTGATTGCGGCATTGCGGGCGATGGTTCCGATGTCGAACAAATCGCTTTTCTCAACGATTGCAATGGCATCGTCAGAAGCAGGATACCACGCGCTCCAGCGCACGGGACGGGGAGCGTCTTCTGACCAGGATGTGGGGGTGTTATCGAGGAGTAAGCCTGTTCTTAGACCGACTTTCATGGCGCGCCTTTTCTTAGGCTCAATCTTTAACGTCCCGGTCATCGGGGTGGCCGAAAACTTTGAGACTCGACGCTATGTCGGCCTTTGGCAGACCACAACCCCGTATTGGATGGCTCGTTAGGGTCAAATATTGTCTGACCGCTTAAACCACAGTTTCCTTTAGCGTAACACTGATATCTGTCAGCGATATCCAATGCTTATAGCCCCAAGTGCCACCAAAACGCAGGCCACGATACGCCGAGGCGTAAGCTCTTCCCCGAGAAACAGCCAGCCGATCAGCGCTGCGAAGACGACGCTCGTTTCCCTAATTGCCGCAATCGGGCCAGCAGGCCCTAAAGCGAAAGCTGCGACCACGACGCCGTAGGCAACAAGCGCCACTAATCCACCACCCAAAGCCTTCAACGTTTCCGTTGCTCGAAAATCGACAACAAGCTTGCCACGGAGGGCAAAAAAGGTGGCTGGCAGAAAAGCGCCGTAGATGACCAAAACCCATGCGATATAGCTGACGCTACTCCCGGCCTTTCTTACTCCGATGGCATCGACCGTCGCATAGCTGGCGATGATGACCCCCGTTGTAATGGCAAAAAGGATTGAGCTTGTTGCCGCACGCCTATGTCCAAGAGAAAGACTGATGATCCCCATGGCCACGAGAGCAACACCAATAGCCTGTGGTATGGTGGGATACTCGCGGGCCATCAAGGCACCACTGAGCGTGACAAGTAATGGCACGCTGCCACGAACGATCGGATAAACCTGCCCCAGCTCGCCATATCTGTATGCCATGACAAGGAACACACTGTAGGTTACTTGGAGGAACGCCGAGAGGATGACATACGGCCAGGCATGGGGTGATGGAAGGCTGGAAAGCGCAAAGGGCAGTGCAACAATTGTGCTGGAAAAACTCATGACGGTGACGGACCATAGCCGGTCTGAACCGGTGCGAAGGAAGGCATTCCAGGTCGCATGCATGATAGCGGCAAGAAGCGCCAGCCCAATGACCAGTCCACTCATCGCGGCGCCCGAACAGAACCAATCAGTGTAGCAGCAGCCTTCCAAGCATCCCTGATGGCTGCATCTCCCTGTCCTATCTGAGCCATAAGAGTTGCCCCTTCGATCAGCATCAACAATGCCGCTGCGATGCTTTCGGACCGCTCAGTCGTCATGGCGTCTTCAAGGATTTTTTGTAGTCGTCGTCTGAGATCTGTTTTCTGTTTGGCGGCTGCCTGGAATACCGGGTGCGCGGGATCACCGAATTCGGCTAAGGCGTGCGCGAATAGACATCCGTGGAAATCAGGGCGCTTGAACCAGGCCTTATACCAAGCAAAAAGAGTCTCAACCTTCTTTTGAGCGCTGCTGCGCTCTTCGACAAGCTGGTCAAGCTGCCGATCAAATCGCTCGGCGCGATAGCCCAGCACGTCCACGATGAGGCCATCTTTGCTTGGGAAGTGGCGATACATCGTCATCTTGGCGACATTCGCTTCAGCGATAATCCGATCGATGCCCGTGGCATGGAATCCCGACCGTTTGAAAAGCCGGTACCCAGTTTCGATGATGTGCTGGCGTTTATCTGAACTAGCCAGGTTTGGCGGCATCATTGCACCATAAGGTGAGACAGGTCTGTCTCTTTATTCGACCTGATGTGTTTTAGTCAAGAATGTTCGCATTCTACTTCGTTTAGGGATGTCGGATGTCTGCCTGCCCCCCCCCAGGACAACAGCCTGACAACGCCACTGGCAGGGCAGAGCGATGGGCGCTAGCTGGCCAGGGCCGCCGTCGGATACAATTTGCCGATCAGCGCGCCATAGCCGCCGATCATGCCGTTGACGAAAAACCCCAAGACCACGCCCCCGACCAGCAAGGTACCGGGCTGGGACAGATGGGCATAGACCACCACCATGATGGCGGCGCCGATCATGTAAAAGGCGCAGGTCGGCCGCCGGCCGAAGCGGTCGGCCAGACTGCCGAAGGCATGCCGCCCAGAACGGCGCCGATCAGCGTCGCCGTCACCAGGCGCGGCGTCGCAAGCCGTGGCCCCCGGCCGCATGCGCCTTTTTGTCTGGCGCTCGGCGCCTTGATCGCGCGCAAGCCGAGGGAGCGGCGCGCCTTTAAACTGTCTGAGGAATTAGTTTTACATGCGCCGGTTAGTTTGTTGCCCAGTTCTGGGTCTGAACATACCAGTGCCCGATCAGATGCTTTGTTGTTATAATTTCCATATTGTCCGCTCGCTCATCGACATTGCCAATTTGTTTTGCGAGCTGATCGGAAGGATCGTAAATCAACTCGCTACCGTAGTGCTCACCCTCACCGAAATAAAAATTACTTTGCGTGTTGCAACCAGAGCGATAGATTTGCGTTGCAAAGTAAGGAAACGCCGCCACAAAAACTATATAATCGCTTGCGCGGAGACACCCAAATGCCCCCGGCCAAAACATAGCAAACGCCATAGCCAGCGATACGCCACGTCGCCAAGATCGCCGCCGGAAATAAGATATTGCGGCCGTCAAAAACCACGCAAGGGCAATCAGTGTCGCAAAGATGATAGTTATGGATAATAGAACGCCAAAAAATCTGACCGCGAAAATTAAAAATAATATCGCCACAAAAAGAATAAAAACTGGCCAAATCATCAGGCGGTCATTTGGTTCGACGACCACCGCTCGCTCGTCGGTCACGTGGCTTCCAGTCTTGTAAGAGGATTGTTTTATAGCGCATGGGTGAACAATACAGCCGCCGCGTCAATGTCTGTTGTCAAGCCGCCTCACATCCTACCGCGCGGTCACGGTTGGATCGAAGATCGCCACATGAGTTGTTGCCTCGCTGTTCGCGCTACAGCCGTCGAATTGCAAAACTGACTTATTGTTCGCGCTGCCCTTGCGGGAGGCGACGCAGCGTTAGACACGGTCAAACTGGCGAAACGCCTTCGATGATAACCCTCAGACCGCATGACACGCGCTCTGCGTTGCGCCCACGGCTCAAGCGAGCGGCTATCGTTTTCTGTTCACTCGGTTTGATGTAAAAGCGAAGCCATGGATTATATCGTCAGCGCCTTCTACAAATTCTTTCCTCTGCCGGATTATGCCGACCGTAAGACCGACCTGCTTCGCTTGCTCGAGTCCGAAAGCATTCGCGGCTCCATTTTGTTGGCCGCTGAGGGGATCAACGGCACCGTATCCGGAAGCGAAAGGGCGATCGAACACTTGCACCGGGTACTCGAAGCAATTCCCGGCGGTAATCCCCTGTCGCGCAAGATTAGCCGGCACACAGTCCAACCGTTCGGTCGCGCCAAGGTGCGTCTAAAGAAGGAGCTGATCTCGCTCGGGGAAACCGCCGAGCCAGCAAGACGGGTCGGCCGTTATGTAAGCCCTGCCGAATGGAACGCTCTGATCGTCCGGGATGACGTCATCACGATCGATGCGCGCAATCATTACGAAACGCATGTCGGCAAGTTCAAGCATGCGGTTGATCCCGAAACCCGGAATTTTAGCCAGCTCCCCACCTTCAGCCGCCAGACGCTCGATCCGGTCCGCACGCCCCGCGTCGCCACCTACTGCACCGGCGGAATCCGCTGCGAAAAATACACCGCCTGGCTGCTCGACCAGGGGTTCGAGGAGGTCTATCATCTCGAAGGTGGCATCCTGAACTACATGGCACAAATGCCGGAGCAGGAAAGCCTGTTCGAAGGCGCTTGCTACGTATTCGACGAGCGGGTGGCCGTGCGCCCCGGTCTGCACGGCCTCACCGCCGATCTTTCGATCACCACGTGCACTGCCTGCGGCGCTGCGCTGACGGAGCGGGACCGCGCGCATCCCGCTTACCGCGCGGGTTGTCATTGCGCGCATTGCGACGGTCCTCTCCCGTCGAACGCGTGAAGCGCCCCCCTCCCAGGACAACAGCCTGACAACGCCACTGGCAGGGCAGAGCGATGGGCGCTAGCTGGCCAGGGCCAAGCCGCGCCGCTCGGGGATCAGCGTCAGCAGTGCCACGAGATCGAGGATATAGAGGATGCTTAGCACCGCGATAGCCATGCCGGGTCCGTGCCGCGTCGCGATCATTGCCATGACAACGGGCGCAAACCCGGCGACGCCGCGCCCCAGATTGAAGAGCACGTTCTGCGCCGTGGCCCGGGCCGCCGTCGGATACAATTCGCTGATCAGCGCGCCATAGCCGCCGATCATGCCGTTGACGAAAAACCCCAAGACCACGCCCCCGACCAGCAAGGTGCCGGGCTGGGACAGATGGGCATAGACCACCACCATGATGGCGGCGCCGATCATGTAAAAGGCGCAGGTCGGCCGCCGGCCGAAGCGGTCGGCCAGACTGCCGAAGGCATAGATGCCGACGCCCATGCCGATGATCGTCGCTGCCGTCCACAGCGCGGATTTCGTCAGCCCGAAGCCGAACTGCGCCGCCAGATTATTGGGTAGCCAGATCATCACGCCATAATAGCCGAAATTCTGCACGCTACAGAGAATGAACAGGCCGAGGCTGATCTTGATGCTGGCGCGGTCCTGCACCAGCGCGCGCAGGGCGGCGGTGGGCGCCGGGCGCCGGCTGGGCTCGGCCAGCACCGGCTCATGCGCGGTACGCCGGATGATGACGGCGAACAACGCCGGCAGCAGACCGATGAGGAAGACGCCGCGCCAGCCCACCGCCGGCAACAGAACGGGCGTCAGCAGCGCCGCCGCCAGCACGCCGCATTGCCAGCCGAGACCGACATAGGAGGAGGCCCGCGCGCGCATCGCGGCCGGCCAGGTTTCCGCCACCAGCGCCATGCCGATACCGAATTCTCCGCCCAGCCCGGCGCCCGCGACCAGGCGGCAGACCAGCAGCGATCCGTAGCTTGAGCAGAAGGCGCAGCCGGCGGTCGCGACGGCGAAGAGGGCGATCGACCAGGACAGAACCCGCACGCGGCCGAAGCGGTCGGCCAGCATTCCCAGCAGCATGCCGCCCAGAACGGCGCCGATCAGCGTCGCCGTCACCAGGCTGGCGGCCTGGCCGGCGCTGAGGCCCAGGCTGGCGGCGATGGCGTGCAGCATGAAGCCCAGTATCAGCAGATCGAACCCATCCAGGGCATAGCCGACGGTGGAGGCGAACAAAGCCCGCCAGGCGGCCGGGGTGATGGTTGACTGACAGACCGGCATGGGTTGCGTTCCTACCGCGCGCGGCCAAGTCCGGCGCCCGCGACCCGACTATCGGGCCAGGTGCCACGTCGCAAGCCTTGGGAGCGGCGCGCCACGACATGGCGCATGAGGGCGATACCGGCAAGGCCTTCTGTCTTCGTCGCCGAGGAATGGGCCGCGCCGGTGGCAGACTTCGCGGGCCATGCGGAAGGTTGAAGGACCATCTTGGGTGGACTGCCGACTGGCCGCTCATAAGCAAGGGGGAGTGGTCACGCAGGTTTCGGCCGAGATAGCGATAGCTCCGGTCCTGAAATGGATGATTTTTTTGATTTCCTAATTAGGCAAGCCGAGCCTGTAAATCGTGCAGCAGCCAGCTCCCAGCCCGTCCCAAGACATGGTTGCGCATGTGAGCGGCGTAGATTGTGAGCGGAGGGGCTGCTTGAGCCGGGTCGCTCTCGATCTCCAGGGCTACCAGGCGGCCGTCGGCAAGATAGGGCGCGACAAGATGTTCGGGCATCCGGCACCATCCCAGCGCGGCCAGCAGGAAATCCAACCGCCGCGCAAGGTCCACGAACCGCCATGTCTTGGTGCCGATGACGCCATAACTCGGACCGTCCGGCGCAGCCGGGTCCGATAGGACAAGCTGGACATGCGCCTCCAACTCGGCGGGCGTCACCGGGCGGGATAGCGCGGCTAGCGGGTGGGCTGGCGAGACCACGGGCACGAGTTCGATCCCGAGCAACGGAAGCGCCGCCACGTCCTCCGGCACGCTTGGCAACAGGATGCAGAGCGCAAGCGCCGCCTCTCCGCGCCGCAACCGTCGCTCGGCTCCGCCCAGCCCCTCGGTGGAGAAACTGACTGGAAGAAAGGGAAAGGTCTCGCGCAAGGCGTGCAGGCTGTCGATGAAGGCGGCGGTCGGCACCAGCGGATCGATCGCAATGGCGAGCTCCGGCTCAATCCCTTCGCGCGTGCCCGCCGCGACAGCCTCAAACCGGGCGGCGCCAACCAGGACGCTGCGCGCTTGCGCCACCAACACCCGGCCCACATCAGTCAGAACAGGCCGGAACCCCGATCGGTCGAACAGCGTCACACCCTGCACATCCTCAAGCGTTGCGACCGTCTGGCTGATGGCGGACTGCACCCGGCCGAGCTTGCGTGCTGCGGCCGAAAAGCTGCCCGTATCGGCGATGGTCGTGAGGACGCGGAGTTGGTCCAGCGTGAGACTGCCGATCATCTATCACCTCAGCCGATAAAGATCATCACATCTTTATCACTGCCGCGACTGGTGTCCATCGATCATATCGCTGGTCACGCACCTTGCTCACTGCGACGGCCATGCGTTCGGCAAGCCGATCCCCGCCTCTCACTTGGGCTGATCTCGGCCCACAGGAACAATCGTCATGACCAAGCTTCTCGTCGTTGAAACCAGCCCGCGCGGTGACCAGTCGATTTCGCGCATTATGGCCCGCCGCTTCGTCGCCGCTTGGCAGGCGGCCCACCCGGGCGGCGAGGTCGTGAATCGTGACCTGATGGAAACCGATCTCCAATTCATTGGCGCGCCCTGGCTCCAGGCGTATTTCACGCCGCCCGAGCAGCACTCGCCCGAGATGAAGGCCGAACTGCAAATGTCGGACGAGCTCATCGCGGAATTGCTTGTTTGCGACCATCTCGTGATCGCAACACCAGTCTACAACTACAATGTTCCCGCCGCGCTCAAGGCGTGGATCGACAGCATCGTGCGCAAGGGGCTGACACTGGGCTTTGACGGCAAGGGCCTCGTCACCGGCAAGACCGCCACGGTGCTGATGGCGAGCGGCGGCATCTATACCGAAGGCTCGCCCATCCGCGACCGCGACATCGCGACGCAATACCTGCGCCTTGTGTTGGGCGTGATCGGCATCACCGAAGTGACGGTCGTGGCCGGTGGTGGTGCAAAGGCGGTTGATATGCGTGAGACGACGATGGAAGGTTTTATCAACGCCCTTCAGCCAGCGATTGACGCTGCGGCTGCCTAAGTCTGTCGGCCTAGTGGCGGTGCCATTTGCGTTGCCGATAGCCGCATAAGAACCTTGGGGAATGTCTAGGTCTGCTTTCTGGAAGTCGATGCTTTTGCGCCAGTAACGCCTTGGGGTCGCTTTTCGCCCGTCTGCTCATGAGCGGACGGGCGAAAGGCGGAATAGCCGTTACGGACAGCACATAAAAATCTAGCCGGACGCGTCACCGCCGCGTGCCAGAAGCGGTGTGGGCTGGGGTTGTCCCTCGTAGTAATCCGCCTCGCGCAGAAATCCGTGGCGGCCGAGGGCATCGACAACGAGCGCGCCGCTATCCGGATAGGTGCAGACATCCGCCGGCGGCTCCGCGCCAATCGCGAGATAGACGAGGTCGCCCGTGCTGTCTGCGGTAACAGGATTGGCGATTTGATGCGCGATACCCGTATCGGCCGGACAGGAAATGCAATCGCCGGGCCCGATCTCATGCACGCGATCGCCGTAGCGAAATAGGCCTCGCCCTTCGAGCACGACGAAGATCTCGTCAGCCTGAAGATGGGTATGCGCCGGGCAGGCGCTATGGCCCTGGGGCAAGCGCACGGCGCGCATGCCGAGACGGCCCATGCCGAAACGCCCCGGCCCCGCATCCTTCATGGCCGGCGTCAAAGCACGCCTGAAATGCGTCCAGGCGAAAGGCACGTCAGCCGCGATTTCCGGCGCCACGTGCATGTTCACGATCATAGACGGCTTCTCGGTCATGCTGTCCTCCAGAATCAAAGTCATGCAAAGCGAGGCGCTGTTTCAATATTCACAATAATCGCCACTGTTAAACCATGCGATCGGGAATGCAAGTTGGCCGCCGCCACGACCTGACTGAGCCCGTATCTGCCGAACCAGCCCTAGATGCATTCCACATTGTTGATTAATCACCCTATTGCGCCCGAACATCAGTGCGGTGCGCGCATCATCATCAGCTCGGCACCGAACCCGATCAGCACGGCAGCGAAGCCGTAGCGCTGGCCGGCCTGCACAGCAGGACGCCGCGCGAGCCAGGCGCCAAGCGCCGCGCCCCATAAAGCGAAGGTCGCGTCGAACAGGAAGCCGATAAAGACGAGGATCGCCCCGAGCAGGGCGAACTGCGCCAGAACCGACCCTGCGCCGGGGTGGACGAATTGCGGCAGCAGCACGGAACAGAATAGCAGCGGCTTCGGATTGAGCAGATTCGTGAGGAAACCGCGCATCACCACGCGCCTGTCGCGCGGGCCGCCCCTCTGCGCGGTAGAGGCCGGGTCAGGCACCAGCGACCGCGCGCGCCATAGGCCGACCCCGAGCCAGATCAGGTAAGCGGCCCCGGCGAAGCGGACGGTGTCGAACAGAAAGGGCGCCGTGCGGAACAGGGCCGCCAGGCCGATGGCCGCGAAGACCACATGGCACGCCCTTGCCCCGCCCAGCCCGATCGTCGCCGCCAGCGCCTGCGCGCGACCAAGCGTGGCACCGGTCTGTAACAGGAAGATCATGTCGGGGCCGGGAACCGTATAGGCGACGACGAGCGCGCCCAAGAAAATGGGAATATCGTTCATCTTGGCCGCACATCCTCATGATTCCGAATGTCTTCTGGCATTTTTTAGTAAGGGCGATATTATCATCGGCATGGCATTTGATCGAACGAATGGATTACGGGACAATACGCTCCCAGCCGGGATTGACCGAACGGACGCCGCCATTCTCGGCCTTTTGCAGAATAATGCTCGGCTCTCCATCAAGGAGATCGCCGCCGAAATCGGCCTGGCACCCTCCTCCACGCATGAGCGGATCCGGCGGCTGCGTGACGCCGATATCCTGCGCGGCGTGCATGTCGAGGTTGATCCGAAGGTGCTCGGCATCGGCCTGGAAGCGCTGCTGATGATCGAATTGTCGAAGCATCGCCGCTCGACGGTCGATAGCTTCCTCGACGAGGTCATACAGGTGCCGGAGGTACGCTTCGCCTTCCTCGTCACCGGCCGTCATGATCTTGTCGTCCACGTGGTGGTGCGCGATACCCAGCATCTGAAGGATCTCGCGCTCGACAATTTCACAAACCGGCCGGGCGTGGCGCGGATCGAGACATCGATCATCTTTGACGCGCGCCGCCGCTATGAACTGCCGCTGCTGCGTCAGCTCGGCTAGGGTCTGTCGGACATAATTGGCATCGGCCAAAATCGTCATGCCCGCGAAAGCGGGCATCGTCTTCTCGTCGTTATGCCAAAGCAAGAAGATCCCCGCCTGCGCGGGGATGACGCTGTTTCAATCAGCACCTGACAGACTCTAAAATCCACTCAAGAAGCCGCCGATCATTCCCTCAATCGCGGTGGCGCAGGGCATTGACCAGCAGAGAAAACGCCGGCGAGGATTGGCGGCGACTTGGGTAGTAAAGGTGATAGCCCGGCCATGCGGGCGACCAATCCTGTAGAACCTGCCGCAACTTTCCCTTTTTCACATAGGGGGCTGCGATATCTTCCGGCACATGCGCCAGTCCGAATCCCGCGACCGCAGCATCCAGCACGCTGAAAGTGCTGTTGAATACGAAGCGGCCTTCCGCGCGAACCTTCAGCTCAACGCCGTCCTTTTCCAGCTCCCACGGATAAAGACCACCATAAGTCGGCAGGCGCAGATTGATGCAGGAATGATCAGGCAAATCCTGAGGCGTCCTGGGCGGTGCATGACCGGCGAAGTAAGCCGGTGATCCAACAATAATAAATCGAATGTCGGGCGCGATGCGCACCGCGATCATATCCTTGGCGACCTGTCCGCCCAGGCGCACGCCTGCGTCATAGCGTTCCGCGACAATATCCCGCAGCCCATAGTCGGTCGTCAGCTCGATGCCGATATCGGGATAGGTCTTCAGAAAGGGCACCAGCTTGGGCCAGAGGATGGTCGTGGCGGCGTGGTCGCCCACCGTGATCCGGATCATGCCCGTGGGTTTTCCGCGGGCGGAGCGCAATGCGTTGAGATCCTCCTCAATATCCGCAAAGCGCGGACCGATGCTCTGGATCAGCTTTTCGCCGGCTTCCGTCGGAGAGACGCTGCGCGTGGTGCGCACAAGTAGCCGCAGATCAAGACGCTCTTCAAGCTGGCGAATGGTCTGGCTCAAGGCAGGCTGAGACACGCCCAGCTTCGCGGCCGCCTTGGTGAAGCTGCGTTCGGTTGCAACCGCCAGAAAGGCGACGAGGTCGTTCATATTGCCCTGAAGCATTCATCGGCACCACTTATGTGTCCGCTATCTTTAATACAAAATCGGCGGTGCACGCACGCTCAAAGCAGCCCCCCATTCATAAGACCAGCCTATAGGGACATTCGGATTATTCCGCCCAATCGCCTGCCCTGCCCGGCCTCATATTCGAAGCAAGCGTTTAAGTTTAAGCAGGGCAAAGAGCGATGATGATTTCCTATGATGGGCAGGTGGCGCTGGTCACCGGCGCTGCCTCCGGCATCGGCCTGGCGGCGGCCCGCGCCTTCGCGCGATCCGGCGCGGCGGTGGCACTCGCGGACTGGAATGCCGACGCGGTGGAGCAGGCCGCAGCCGCATTGACGGCAGAAGGCCACAAGGCGCTCGCCATTGCCTGCGATGTCGCGGATGACGCGCAGGTCGAGGCGATGATTGCGCAAACCGTCTCGCATTTCGGCCGCCTGGATGCCGCCTATAACAATGCCGGCGTCCAGAATGTGCTGGCGGAAACGGCGGATACGACAGGCCAGAACTATGACCGGGTGATGAGCGTCAATCTGCGCGGCATCTGGAGCTGCATGAAGTTCGAGCTGCGGCATATGCGGCGGCAGGGCAAGGGCGCCATCGTCAATTGCTCGTCACTCGGCGGCCTGGTCGGCGGCGCCGAGCGCGGCATCTATCATGCGGCCAAGCATGGCATCCTCGGCTTTACCAAAAGTGCGGCACTTGAATATGCCGCGCGCGGCATTCGGGTGAATGCGGTCTGTCCGGGTCTGATCTGGACACCGATGGCCGACCAGATGGTCGCGGCCGGCCAGGGCGAGGCGCTGAAGGGCATGGAGAAGAGCGTTCCCATGGGCCGCGTCGGGCGCCCCGAGGAAATCGCCGATGCGGTTCTGTGGCTATGCAGCGATGCGGCAAGCTATGTCACCGGCCAGTCAATCTCGGTCGACGGCGGCTTCATCATGCGCTGATTCTAGTCCGCCACGGGAAGTACCGCCTCCTCCCCCCATCGGGGGAAGGCATTGAGATCGAGATCGTACAGATCGAGCACTCTGCCGATGGTATGGGTGACCATATCGTCCAGCGATTGCGGATGCGCGTAAAAGGCCGGAACGGGCGGCGCGATGATGCCGCCCATTTCGGTAATCGCCAGCATGCTTTTCAGATGCCCAGCATGAAGGGGCGTTTCACGCAGCATGAGAACCAGCCGCCGACGCTCCTTCAAGGCCACATCCGCCGCACGGCTGATCAGGCCCGATGTCACGCCATGCGCGATATCGCTCATCGTCCGCACGGAGCAAGGCGCGATGATCATGCCCATCGTCCGGAATGAGCCGCTTGAGATCGGCGCGGCGATGTCGCTCGGGGCGTAGACGACATCGGCCAGAGCTTTCAGCGCCTCGGATGACAAATCCGTCTCATAGGCGCGCGTCATCTCGCCGGCCTTGGACACCACCAGATGGCTTTCGATGCCGAGATGCCGCAAAGCCTTCAGCAGCCGCACGCCATAGACAATGCCGGTGGCACCGGTAATCCCCACCACCATGCGCCGGGGATTGGGCTGCCGCGCAGGTTTGGCACCGTCATACAAGGCTTGACCCCACATGACGCGGGTCGAAGTTGGAGAGCGGGCGGGGCTTGGCCTCGAAAGCGAAGGGCCGGTCGGACAGCGTATAGCGGTACCAGGGCGCGTCGTTCATGCGGCCCAGCCTGTGGCGAAGGCCGCCGAAAGCCCCATAGATCAGCTTGTAGTTCTGGCCGTGGTAGCGCGTGAGGATATCGATCCAGGCGCGCGGCTCGGCGCCGATGAAGGCCAGCATATCCTGCGCAATCTCGGCTTCCGTCATCGGCACGACCGTTTCCGGCGGGTCACCCAGATCGGTTACGGCGCTTTTGATGAACTCATCCGGGTTCCAATTGCCGCCCAGCGGCTTTGTGCAGTCCATCCCGATTTTGGAGGCAACGCCGGGCTCGGCGCATTTCGGGTCCACCGTCATGGTATTGCAGTCATTGATGATGACGGTATCGCGCGCCGGCATATAGCGAAAAGCCATGGCGGCCAAAACGGCCTGATCGTCCCAGATATCCACATCATCGTTGAAGACCATCGCGACCTTGGGCAGGCCCTGCTTTGAGCAGGTGAGCATCAGGGCCAGAGCCTGTTTCGCGTCACCGGCACCCAGGGGGCGGATTTTGGCATAGGCGATATTGGACAGGCCGCCGGCCGGGCTGCGGACCTCAACAACGTCGATCCCGGCCAGGCGCATCGCGCCGTAAAGATCGGCCTCGATCGCGGGGAGTTGCAGCATATTGTCGGTAAACCAGGGGTGCATGCCGCCAATGGTGCAGTGCTGATAAATGGGATTCTTGCGATAGGTCATCGCCTTCACAACCAGACGGTAGTTGTGCTTCATCCCGCCGCCATACATACCGGTGAATTCGCCGTAAGGGCCTTCATCGAAATTCAGCCCTTCGACGGCCATCAGCTCGCATTCCAGAACCAGTTCGGCATTGGCCGGCACCATGACATCGATGGTCTCGCATTTGACCATTTTGGCAGGCGCACCATAGAAACCGCCCAGGACTTCGAAATCATCCGTGTCTCCGGGCACGCCGACAAGAGCGGCGATCTTGTCGACCGTTGGGCCGCCGATGACCATGGCGACTTCAAGATTCTGTCCCTTTGCCGCAGCGGCCATGGCGTGGATGCGCTGGCGATGCGAGGTGCAGGTCATATCGACGGATTTCTCATTCCTTGACCGGAACATGGACCGGTAGATGCCCCAGTCATAGACGCCGGTATCGGGATGCTTGCTGATGAAAAGATTGTCGTTGGTATAGGCATGGCCGTCACGGTCATGATGCAGAAACAAGGGTAGCCGGGTCAGGTCAACCTCGTCTCCGGTCAGGATGACGTCCTTGCAGGGTGCGGTCGCGACAATTTCCCATGGCTGGCGCGTCTTGGCTTTCTCCACCATGACGCGGCCGGTTTCCGTCTTGTCGCATTCCATCGCCCAGGCATACATGTCCTGGTTGGAATAGGCATTGGCCAGAACGGCGAATTCGCAGTCTTTGATCTTTTCCATCAAGACCGCTTTGGTGGGATTGGCCTCGATGGTCTTTGGGATTTGATCGACGCGGATTTCATCCTGGATGCGGATCAGGAAACCGGCCTCGTCCATGGCCTGGACAAAATCGGGCAGCAGCTGTTGAGAAGCCATGATGGCGGTTTCCGATCTGACTTCAGGAGAAAGCCGGATCGGCTTTGCCTGAATGGACAAATTCCCGCAGGTGATCCATCAGGGCGCCCCAGATCGTATTGCACTTGATGAAGTTCGCTTCATCATGTGGCCAGCCGCCATGCGTTACGCGCACCAACGTGCGGCTGTCATCCTTGGCTGTCAGCGTGAAATCCGCCGTGGTACCCACGGCATCGCCTGGGCCTTTGGTACAGGTCCAAAGGATTTCGCTGGTCGTGCTGATGTCGATGCGCCAGCAGAAATCGGGCCTGCCCGCGTAATGCAGAGTCCAGATGGAGCCGACCGCACCGCTGCCGTCAACGGAAGGCGTGTTCCATCCCTTCAAGCCTGATGCGGTGCTGAGCGCCGCGTATACCGCGTCGACCGAGGCGGAAATAGAGATTTCATGCTTCAGCGCGTGTGCAACGGTCATGACGCTCTTCCTTATTTACGCTGATACTGGTCCAGGTTGTCGATATAACGCAAGCGCAATGCCTGCCGCACAATCGTCCAAGTGATGAACTGCAAGCGTTTTAATCAAACCGCCACGGCGACGATTTAGGCCCCTGTTCATGTCCCGGGCGCCCATTTCGACAGCGCCACCCGGCCGGCAACAATCACCAGCAGAGCGATGACGATGCCGATGCCGGCCTCGACCACCCGCGTGGTCAGCAACGGTCCCCAGGGCAGGCCACGGCCGATATTGCTCATGCCGATGGCCAGGGGCGTGAAGAACAGCAGCGCGATCGCATAGCTCCGCGCGACGAAAACCTCAGCAATGGCCTGGCATATGACGATGACGGAGATCAAAGCCAGCGGCCCCGGCGATGCCGAAAAAAGCAAGGCAGCCAGGCCGACGCCGCCGGCGGTGCCGAGCGCCAGACGGCCGGTTCGCCGCAGCGCATCCGCCGATAATAGTGCCGGGATCAGGGCCGTCACGATCAGCGCCGCCCAATAGGGATGGCCGATCTTCAGCGCGAGGGACAGAAGCCAGGCAGACATTACGCCGATGGCCGCCATCATAATGGCAATCGCATGCCGTCTTTTATCGAGGGCGTCAGTCCCCGCCGCAGTGCGCTGTCGTAAACGACGATGCCAGGGCTGCGCCATTCTGGAATTTTCGATTTCCAGCAGGGTGAGAATAATCGAGATGAGCGCTCCACCAGTACTAGTGCCGATGACCAGGGGCAGCTCCGTCGGCTTCAAGGGCAATCCTGCAATCACCAACAGTGACAGAACAAAGAATATTTCACCGCGCGGCATCCATCCCATCACCGCGCCCAGGCTTCCAGCGAGCAAAACAACAGCCAAAAGCATTAATGCCAGCAGCCAGGACGGCCCAAGCATGGCCGAAAAAATTGCAGCCGCCGCGATGGTCAACACGAGACTGGCCCCCACCGCGAGCTGCGTTTCCAATCTTGTCTCGGCAGGCTCACTATGACCGTAGAGTGACGTCAACGCCCCGAAAGCCGCGAAAACTTCAAGGTCCAGCCGGCCGACGCAATAGATAAAATATAGCGGAATCCCCACGGACAGTCCCACGCGGATCGCGGCTCTGATGTCTTGCGACTTTACGTTGGCGGAAAAATTTCGCATTAATCCTGCACCAGAACGAAGACGGGGACGGAAATTGCCCTACCAGGACTTGAGAGCTTTCCTAACGGTTCTAAAACAGTCCGGGGAACTCGTCGATATCGAGAGACCAATCTCTCTTACATACGACGTCGGAAAAGCTTTGGCGAAAGCAAGCGCCGTGGAAGGGCCGGCTCTGCTATTCAATAAGACAGAAAGCGCGTTTCCGCTTGTCGCCGGTCTTTATGGCACGCGCAAACGGGCGCTGATTGCCTTCGAGGCAACGGAATCTTCGATTCACGAAAAAGTGACGAAGGCCATTGATAACCCAATTGGCCCGCTCGACTTTGTAGGCCCCCCGCCCTGCCAGGAGATCGTGCTCCTGGGCGACGATATCGACCTGACAAAACTGCCGGTTCCCATCTACAGCCCCAAGGATGGCGGCCCCTATATCACCGCCGGCATCGTCGTGTCGGAGGATGTGGATACCGGCATTCCCGATATCGGCAATTACCGCTTTCAGCTGCACGGCCCGCGGGTGCTCGGCTTGTTTTCCGCATCGAACCATCGTTTCGGAAAAAACATCGCCAAAGCGCTTGCGCGGAATGTCCCGCTGCATGGCGCGATCGTCATCGGCGTCGATCCGATGACAATATTCGCCTGTCAGGTTCAGGCCGGGGATGCGTCGAATGACTGGTTCATTGCGGGCGGCCTTCGCGGCGCCCCGGTCGAGCTTGCAAAGACGATCAGCGGCAATCTGAAAGTTCCGGCCTATGCCGAGTTCGTCATCGAATTCACGGTCGATTCCGACGATCAGCGCATCGAAGGGCCGCTCGGCGAATATACCGGCTATTACACGCCGGCTTCGCTCAAGCCGACCGCGAAGGTGACAGCCATCACCCATCGCCGGGGCGGAATCTTCCAGGGCCTGCTGACGGGCAAGCCGATTACGGAAAATCACATCCTCAAGCAGATTCCCTTCGAGGCCTCGATCCTGCGGCAGCTTCAGGCGCAATTCCCGACGATTGCGGATATCGCCATCACCAATTCCGGCGGGGTCCAGGCCTATGTGGTCATCGCCATGACGCCGCGCTACGAGGGAGAGGCCCGGCACGCCATCCTGGCCGCCATGGCTTCCAATCTTCATCCGAAATGGGTCGTCGTTGTTGATCCGGACGTCGATATTCGCAAATCCGCCGAGGTCGAGTGGGCGATGTCATTCCGGGTGAAGCCGCGCGAGGACGTCTTCATCATCGACCGGACAGCGACGGCACCGCTCGACCCTTATACGGATGGCGGCTATTCCGGTTCGGTCGGCATCGACGCGACCCGGCCCTATGGCGTCGAATTTCCCGAAGTCTCGGAAGTTCCGGACTGGCGGAGGTTTGACCTGCCCGAAATCGACAGGCCCTGACCCTGCCAGCGGGGGCAGATGGTCTGCCCCCTGATAAAAGGCAGGCTTTTGGGCGCAAGCCGGGCTAGATACGGCGATTGTGGAAGCCGCATCCTTCAAACGCCCGTTCAAGACGCTGCCGATAGAGACGATGGCCGCGCATTATGTGCAGCGGTCCTTCAAGCCGCACGCGCATGAGGAATATCTCATCGGCGTCATTACCGCCGGCGTTCACACCGTCTGGTGCCGGGGGGAGCAGCGCTACGTTTCCGGCGGCACGGTCGTCACCATGCATCCGGGCGACGTGCATCACGGCGGGGCCGGAGATGCCGGCGGCTGGGTGCAGCGGATGGTCTATATCGGGGAAGAGACGCTGCGTGGGCTGCTGAGCGACGGCCGGCCATCCACCCCCAGTTTCAGGACGCCCGTTCACACGGCCTCAGGTCTGGCCGCGCGCCTGGCGCGTCTGCACGACGCCATGCATCGGTCACCTCTCGCCCTGCCGCGCGACACTGCCCTGATCGGCCTGGCTGCGTTGCTGAAACCCATGGCCGGAGGCGTCGCCGCGCCCTCCCCGATTCATGACCCGCCGGATGCGCGGGTGCAGCGCATGATCGACTATCTGCATGCCCATCCGGCGGAGGATATCGGGCTCGACGCCCTCGGCGCCCTTGCGGGTCTCGGGCGCCGGCATACGATCGACGTCTTCAAGCGCCGGGTCGGGCTGCCGCCACATGCCTATCATCTCGGCCTGAAGGTGCGGCTGGTGCAGACGCTGCTGCGTCAGGGCGTGACACCGGCGCAGGCGGCGGCCGATGCCGGCTTCGCGGACCAGAGCCATATGACGCGGCACTTCCTGTCCATCGTCGGCACCACGCCGGCCGCTTTTGCGCGTGCCTGACCCGGGCCGCGCTTTCGTTCTAGAGCCCAGCCCACTCGCCCGGTAGCTGACGCCATGCGCCCTGACGGGCGATGGCCAGGATCGGGATCAAAGACATGATGGCGGCAGAACAGGGGCGGCGAATAAGCCGGGCGATAGGCTGGGCCGATCTGGCTTTGCTCGGTATCGCCGTGGTCTGGGGGGCCAGCTATCCTGTCACCAAGATCGCGCTGGCCTATGCCACTGTCCTTACCCTGATCCTGTATCGCTTCGCGCTGACCGGACTGCTGATGAGCGCGCTGTCCTGGCGCGATCTGGCCGCGATCTCCCGCGCCGACCTCGCCAAAGGCATTCTGCTCGGCGGCATCCTGTTTTCCATCTTTTCGGCCGAGGTGGCGGGCGTCGCCCTGGCCAGCGCCACCCATGCGGCGCTGATCATCTCGCTCTGCACCCTGTTCACGCCGCTGCTGGACTACGGGCTGGCGAAGCGCCTGCCACCGCGCGGCATTCTGGCCGGGGCCGTTTTGGCCTGCGCCGGCGTCGCCCTGCTTGTCGGCGGCCTGGCCTCCTGGTCCGCCGGCGATGGCCTGCTGCTGCTGGCGGCCGGGCTGCGCGCCGTGATGGTCGTCACCACCAAGCGGACGATGGCGGGCAGCCGGCTGTCCTCGAAGGCTTTGACGGCCTTGCAGGCCAATACCGTGAGCGTGCTGACCTTGGCGCTGTTGCTGGCCTTGCCCGGGCCGGCCGCCATTCTGATCACAGCGCCGCCGCGCTTCTGGATCAGCACCGGCTTCCTGTCTATCTTCTGCACGGTTCTGGCCTTCTATGTGCAGAATGCCATGGTGCGCCGGACCAGCCCCACCCGCGTGGCGCTGCTGATGGGCACCGAGCCGCTGTTTGGTTTCGCACTGGCCCATCTGCTGATCGCGGAGCCCGTCACGGCCACGACATCGGCCGGCGCGGCGCTGATTCTGCTCGGCACATTCCTGGGCATTCAGGCCGAGGCGGGTGCCACCAGACAGGAGTGACGATGGGCCGGCTGAGCGGCGACTTCGCTTGTCAGTTCAACGTCTGGCGCAAGCGCGGCGCCGGGCGGGCGAGCGCCAAAGCGCTGACCGCGCAGAGGCAGAATACCAGGATCACGGCGCCCACCAGCCCCATGGCATTGCCGACGAAACCTGAAATCAAAACGCTGGCGGCCGCAAAGCCATAGGTGATGGCGGAGTAAAGCGAGGCGAGCGACCCCTGCACGACAGGTCTTGTCCCCCGCGTCAGCACCACCAGGGCCAGGCGGTAGGAAACGCCCGCGCCGACGCCCAGCGCGCAGAGCCCAAGAATGGCGAGACCTGGCCAATGGATCTCCGAAGCGCCGAAGGTTGCCAGGACACCGGCGGCAATCAGCACCATGCCGGAAAAGCCGGGTACCAGCCGCGTCAATGCGGGGCTGGCCAATTGCCCGCCGGCGCTGGCGATGAGGAAAATGATCAGACCGCAGCTTTGCACAAGCGGCATCCGCATGACGTGAAAATAGGTCGGCACCCAAACCACCGTCAGGCTCAGCGTCGCCCAGGACAGGCAGCCGACGCCCACGGGCAGCTTATGCCGCGCCAGATGCGCGAAAACCTGGGACATCGGCACCGGATTGCTGCGCACATGCAGCATCTGCGTGTTGTCCGCGCGACGCAAAAGCAGAACCGCCACAACAGGAATCAGCATCAGGAGACAGATCAGCGCATGGGCCGAAGGGGTCAGCCGCATCGCATGGTTACCGATGAGGGAGACGCAGAGTTGCGACAGCCCCGTGCCAAAGACAGCGCCGATCAAATTGCCGGTCGCCGAAATCGCGCGGCCGCGCGCACCGAGGGCTGCCACCACCAGCGCAGAGGCCGAACCGGTGCCGAGCGCGCCACCAATACCGGTCAGCGCGCGCCCGGCGAAAATGCCGAGGCGCGATACGGAGCTCAGACAAAGATCGGCGCCCGCGCAGGTCACCAAGGCCGCGCAGAGCAGAATGGGGGCCCAGCGGATCAGCGCCGGGCGCGTCAGCACCAGCAGGCCCAGGACCAGCGGCGCCACATAGGTGACGAAGGTGATGGTCATCAACAGCGGCGTCAGGTGCAGCGCATTGCGGTAGAGCGGCATCAGCGGACTGGTGAGATTGCTGCCCGCCAGCAGAAGCGCGAAGGTCACGGCGATCAGGACGCCTTGCACGTAATCTTGCCGGGCTTCCAGTTTAAGTTCAGTCACGACCGATCCGCTTCCATGCTGCGCTACGCGCAAGGGTCTTATCGGCCCGCCTCCGTCAGGAGAACCCCCAATCAGGGCAAGCATCGTCCTGGTCAAGGATCAGCGCGCGATCAGTGCGATCGCTGCGGCGCGCGTTGCCCGGTTGTGACTAACGCATCGTCATCCCCGCGTAGGCTGGGATCTTCTGACTTGGCGCAACAACAGGAAGAAGATACCCGCTTTCGCGGGTATGACGGCTTGCGGCGACAGTCTCGTGGAGACTGAGAAGCCTAAGGCCCTCTCCCGGTGCGCGACAAAGCAGAGCGGCCCTGTGCCCCAGGACGATGGCGCGGCGAAGCCCGCACCATCCAAAATTTTCCGGCGACCAGAATAAAAACGGCGCCCACGTGTTAAGCCCGGACAAACAGTTGGGAATGCCTTCTTGTCCTTGGATCTTGTCACCCAAACACCGGTCGTCCGGCATTATGACCCTGTCACCCGCTGGCTGCACTGGCTGATGGCGGTGCAGATCATCGCCCAGTTCGTTCTCGCCCTGGTCTGGGACGATGTCGGGAAAGACCTGGGCCATAGTCTGGTGCGGCTGCATGTCTCGCTCGGCGTCTGCCTGATCGCCACGCTTGTCTTTCGCATTCTCTGGCGCAGCCTGTGGATGCGGCGGCCGACCGAGACCTTGCCGCGCGCCCAGGCCGGAATCGCCCATGGCATTCATCATCTGCTGTACACGATGATGGTGGTGGAACTGGTGGCTGGCCTGTCAAAGCGCTGGGATCGGGGCCGCACGGTGGATGTCTTCGGGCTGCTGCATATCCCCTCGCCCTTCGCCTATGCCCCGGCGCTGCGCCCCATCATCTCCTTCACCCATGAATGGCTGGCCTGGGCCATCATCGTCATCGCCGCCGGCCACGGGCTGATGGCGGTCTATCATCAGCTTGTGCTGCGCGACGGCGTGCTGCGGCGCATGACCGGCTGAGGCCGGCGCATCAACGGCGCCGGCGACCCATCACGCCGTCCTCAGCCCTTCCAGGCGTTGTCGGTGACGGTGATCTTCTTCGGCACCAGGCCGAGACTGAAGAAGGTATCGGCGATCTTCTGCTGGTCGGCGAAGATTTCCGGCGTCATCGGCGCCAGGCCATAGCCCATACGCGGCAGGGCCTTCTGCAATACGGGGATCGGAATGCCGGTTGCCGGCCCGATGGTCGCCGCCGCCGCCGCCGGATTGGCCTGCACCTTCTTCTCCTCCGCCAGAACCGCATCCAGCAGCGTATGGATGACCGCCGGATTGGCTTCGGCGAAGCTGCGATTGGCCAAGAAGAACTGGTGGTTCGGCACCACGCCGGTGCCGTCCGCCAGCAGACGCCCGCCGGTCAGTTCGGCCGCCGCGAAGAGCGGATCCCAGCCGCACCAGGCATCGACGCTGCCCGCGCGGAACGCGGCGAAAGCATCCGGCGGCGACAGATAGCTGATATTGACCTCGGACGGCCTCAGCCCGGCCTTCAGCAGCAGCGCCACGAGGCAGTAATGCGCGTTGGAGCCCTTGGTCGTAATCACGTGCTTGCCGCGTAGTTCCGCGACGCTCTTCACCGTGCTGCCGGGCGGCACCACGATGCCTTCCCCCTGCGGCGCGGCTGGGTCAGCCGCCAGATAGACGAAGGGCGTGCCGGCGGCCTGGGCGAAGACCGGCGGCGTCTCACCGGTAATGCCGAAGGAGATGGCGCCCGCGTTCATCGCCTCCAAAAGCGGCGGGCCGGCGAGGAATTCACTCCACTGAACCGTGAAACCCTGCGGCGCCAGCAGTTTGTCCAGCGTGCCGGCTGCCTTCAGCAGCAGCAGCGTTCCGTATTTCTGGTAGCCGATATGGAGAACCTTATCAGCGGCTTGGGCCGGATTCCGGGCGGTAACGAGCCCGGCGGCGGCGAGCGCCGGCACCGTGGCGAGAAGGGATCTGCGGGAGATCATCGGGCTGTCCTGCGATGGTGATGGCGAGTTTTACGCAGGTGCAGCATACCGCACCCGCTTGGAACCAGTGGTATTTGAACTATCTCAACTTCGTCAATCGTGCATATAATTGTTTAACAGGTTTGTTCCACAGTTCCGTCAGAGGTAATTTACTATGGCCAGCGCAGCCGTTTCCGCCGCGCGCCCACAACAGCGTGCGGCATCGTTCAATAGCGGCGCGTTCCTCACGCAGGCGCATCGCTTCACCATGCCCGTGCTGATCCTGATCGTCTGGCAGGCGCTGGATTCCTTCCATCTCATCAATAGCCGCCTGATGCCCTCGCCTGTCATGGTGGCGGAATCCTTCTGGCAGCTGCTGGTGACCGGGCAGCTTCTGGGCAATCTCTGGGCCTCTCTCGTGCGTGTCGGCATCGGCCTTGGCATCGGCGTGGTGCTCGGCACCGGTTTCGGCGTCTTCGCGGGCCTCTCGCGCCTGGGCGAGGATACCGTGGATTCGACCCTGCAAATGGTCCGCACCCTGCCGCATCTGGCGCTGATCCCGCTGTTCATCCTGTGGTTCGGCATCGGCGAGACGCCGAAGATTGCGCTCATCGCGCTCGGCGCCCTGTTCCCGATCTACCTCAACCTCTTCGCCGGCATCCGCTCGGTGGACCGCAAGATCATCGAAGCGGCTTCGACGCTGAACCTGACCCATGCCGAAATCATCTGGAACGTGGTGCTGCCGGGCGCGCTGCCGCAATTCCTGGTTGGCCTGCGCTATTCGGTCGGCATCGCCTGGCTGACGCTGGTTGTCGCCGAACAGGTCAATGCCAATAGCGGCATCGGCTATCTGGTGATGAATGCGCGCGACTTCCTGGAAACCGACGTTATCTTCGTCGGCCTCATCATCTATGCGCTGCTGGGCCTGATCACCGATCAGATGGTCCGCATCATCGAGCGCCGCGCGCTCGCCTGGCGGCCAAGCTTTGTGGGTACGCAGTCCAATCGGGGGGCCTTGTGATGACCGCTATCGAAACCCGCGCCCCGGTTCTGGATAGCCCCCGGGTTACGACGGCCGAATCCGCCGTCAGCATTCGCGGCCTGACCCGCAGCTTCGGCGGCCCGGCGATCCTGAACAATCTGGACCTGGAACTGGAAGCCGGCAGCTTTACCGTGCTGCTGGGCCGGTCGGGCTCCGGCAAGTCCACCCTGCTGCGCACGCTGGCCGGGCTCGATACCGCGCCGGCCGGCACGGTTTCGGTGCCGCGCGAACGCGCCGTGGTGTTTCAGGAGCCGCGCCTGCTGCCGTGGAAGCGCGTGTGGCGCAATGTGGCACTCGGACTGCGCGACGGCGATCCCCGCGCCCAGGCCAGCGCGGCGCTGGACGAACTGGGCCTGTCCCATCGGCTGGACGCCTGGCCGCTGACACTGTCGGGTGGCGAGGCGCAGCGCGTGGCCCTGGCCCGCGCCTTGGTGCGCCGGCCGAAGCTGATGCTGCTGGACGAGCCCTTCGCGGCGCTGGACGCGCTGACGCGCATGCGCATGCAGGCGCTTGTCGCCAAGCTGTGGCAGCAGCATGACCTGACGGTGCTGCTGGTGACGCATGACGTGGACGAGGCGCTGCTGCTGGGCGACCGCGCGGTGGTGCTGATCGACGGCCAGATCGGCGCCGATATTCCGATCAATCTCGAACGCCCGCGCCGCCACGGCGACCCGGACTTCATCCGCCTGCGCCAGCAACTGCTAGCGACGCTCGGCGTGGACGAAGTCGCCGGCTGATCGCGGCCGACGGCACGACTGAACGCAAAAACGGCGAGCCCATGCGGCTCGCCGTTTTCATGTTCAGGCCAGAACCGGCCGCGCAACCCTGCTCACATTTCCGTGCCTAGCTAATTGTTAGGACGCTAACTATAAGCGTCACAGTTAGTTCGGTTCATTATCGGGGATGGGATGCGCGCTACCGAATTCGGTCGGCTGATCTATCGGATATCCGTCGCCTGGCGGCGGGAGATCGACGTCCGCGTGCGCGATTTCGGCCTGACGGAAGCGACATGGCGTCCCCTGCTCTATCTCGGCCGCCTGGGTGACGGGCAGCGCCAGACCGACCTTGCCGCCGCGCTGATGATCGAGGCGGCGTCCCTGGTGCGGCTGGTGGATGCGCTGGAACGCGCCGGCCTTGCCGAGCGTGTCGAAGACCCGGACGACCGCCGTTCCAAACGCATCACCATGACGGAACAGGGCCGCGCGATTTACGCGCAGGTCGATACGATCCATCAGGGCCTGGCTGAAAACTTCGTCCGCGATATCGCGCCCGAGGATATGGCGATCTGCGCCTCTGTCCTCGAGCGCATCGAGCTTGCCATCGACGCGCAATCCGACCGGCTCACCATCGACGAAAGCGAACCGGCGTGAGCGCGGGATTGGCGCCCGCCCGCAGCGCACAGCGCTTCGGCTCGGCCTGGAACGGTCTCGGTCAGGCGCTGCGTCTGTCGCCGGCCCATGCCTATGTGCTTCGCACCGTGCTGGCCATGGCGATTGCCTTCTACGCGGCGCTGTGGCTGCAACTGGCGACCCCGGCCTCCTCCGCCGTGACGGTGATGATCGTCGCCAATCTGTCGCGCGGCGGCATCGTCTCGAAAGGCGTATGGCGTATCTTCGGCACCCTGACCGGTGCAGTGGCGGCCGTCGTCATTATGGCCTGGTTCGGCCAATCCTCGATTCTGTTCATCGTCGCCTTTGGCTTCTGGCTAGGTCTCTGCACCTTCGCTTCCAGCATGTTTCGGCATTTCCGCGCCTATGGCGCGGTGCTGTCCGGCTATACCGTGGCGCTGATCGCCATCGGCGCCATCCCGAAACCCGACCATGTTCTGGACTACGCCCTGGCGCGCCTTGCGGTGGTGACGCTTGGCGTCGTCGTCTCCACCCTCGTCACCATGATCTTCCAGGCGACGGTCACGACGGATTCCATGCGCGTCCGGTCGCGCGCCGCGCTGCGCGGTGTCGCCAATCTGCTGCTGAGCCGCGCCGACGGCACGCCGATGGACGACCCGGCTTTCGTGGCCGAGCGCACGCGTCTGGCGGGGGAGATCGAGCGGCTGGACGAGGCCATCGAATTCGCCGGCGCCGAAGCGCCGGACGTCAGCCGCCATGCCGCAAGCCTGCGCCGGGGCCTGGCTGCCTTGTATGCGGCCCTGCTCTCGGTCTCGGTCGCCGGGCAGTCCCTCAATACCCTGGCCGGGATCGAGACCGCGCGGCGCCGGGAAGCGGCGGAGCAGAATACCGACCTGGACGATCATGCCATCGTCGAACGGGTGCGCGGCCTGCTGCGGGAGGTTGCGGCCTATGACCCGCATACCGACCAGGACAGCGTCGTGATGGCCGAAAAGATCGCCGCGATTGCGCGCGAAGTGACGGCATTGCAATCGGCCGTGGTCACGCTGGACGAGGCGACCACGCTGGCGCGCATCCATCAGGAGCTGGAACAGCTTTATGACTGCATGGCGCCCTTCGCCAATTGGCGGGCGCGGCAGCGGCCCTATCATCGCGGCGGTACCCTCACCGCTTTCAAGGATTACGGCACGGCACGGCGCAATGGCACCCGCAGCATGATCGCCGTCGTGCTCGGCGGGCTGTTCGCCTATGTCACGGCCTGGCCGCAGGGCCCGACCCTGCTGCTGATCCTGGCCGCGTCCTGCGCGCTGCTATCCGGCGCGCCCAGCGCGGCGGCGGCCAGCCTGCAATTCGCCAAGGGCATCACGCTCTCGACCGTCGTCGCCTTTATCTGGGAATTCTGCGTCCTGCCGCATCTGAACGGCTATCCGATGCTGTTCCTGAGCATCACGCCGGTTCTGCTGGTCGCTGTCTATTACACGATCATTCCCAAATACGGACTGATGGCGCTCGGCTTCGTCATCTTCTTCATCACCCAGCTGAACCTGGCCGATCTGATGACCTATGACATCCTGTCCTTCGCCAATGGCGGTATCGCCTTCGTGCTGGGCGCCTGGGGCACGGTTCTGGTCTTCCGGGTGATCCTGCCGCCCAATCCGATGCGCGACGCAAGCTACCTGACCCGCCGCATCCGCCGCGCGGCCGAGCAATTGATCGCGCGCAGCGCCCATCCGCAGCGTCGGCGCGACTGGCTGGGCTGGCTGGTGACCTATAATCAGGCGATGCAGCGCCTGTTCCTGCGCCTTCAGGTCAATCCCGGTCTTCGCAACCGCTCCATCGGCGATAGCGGCGCGCTGCTGATCGTGACGCAGGAGGCCATTCGTTTGCAGTCCCTGCTGCGCGGCATGACCCTGCCTGCGGCCGAAGCGGCAGAGACCACCCTTGCTCTGCGCAACCTGACCTGCCTGCGCCAGCCGCGCCGGGCGGCGGCCAGCGCCGAGAAGGCCAGCGCAAGCCTGGCCGCGCTGCATGCCGCGGCCACCGAGCCCAGGCCCGGCCTGTTGCGGGTGGCGGCGGGCTTCCGCACCATCGCCGCGCTGATGCCGCAGGTTGAACATCTTCTCGCGCTTGAAGCGCCTTTGCCGAAGGACGCGTGACGGCATGTTTTCGGAAGCCCAGATCGACAGCATTCTTTACGCGCCGATCGTTCTCTACTGCATCCTGGGTGCGATCATCTTCGTCCCGGTTCGTTTCATTCTGGGCAGGCTGCGGGTGTTTTCCTTCGTCTGGCACCCTGCCCTTTTCGAAGTTGCTCTGTATTTCATCATCACCGGCGCCATCGTGCTGCTAGCCGCCTGACCGGGACATCATGACTGTCATCCTCCGCCTTATCCGCTTTCTGATCACGCTCGCGATCCTGGCCGTTGCGGTCTTCATCGTCGTGCAATTGTGGAACGTCTATATGCTGGCGCCCTGGACGCGCGACGGGCGCGTTTTCGCCCAGACCGTGGTGGTGGCGCCTGAAGTCTCCGGCACCGTCGTCGCCATGCCGCTGCGCGACAATGAAACGGTGCAGAAGGGGCAATTGCTGTATCAGATCGACAAAAGCCGCTTCCAGATCGCGCTGGATCAAGCGCAGGCCCAGCTTTCCGCCGCCCAGTTGCAGGAAAAGAAGGCGCAGGATGACGTGGCGCGCCGGCGCGGCCTCAGCGGGCTGATTTCGAAGGAAGACGTCGCCAATACCGATATCGCCTCGGCCATTGCGTCCGCCGATGTCAGCGGCGCGCAGGCCGCCGTCGATCTCGCCAAGCTCAATCTGGTGCGGTCCACAATCTATGCGCCGGTCACCGGCGTCGTCAGCCATCTGCGCTTGCAGGCCGGCGATTTCGCGACCGCCGGTCACCCGGATGTGGCGCTGATCGATACCGGGTCTTTCAAGATCATCGGCTATTTCGAAGAGACCAAGATTTCCAAGATCCATGTCGGCGATGCCGCCAGCATCAAGCTGATGGGCTTTCCCGACCGCCTGACCGGCCATGTCAGCAGCATCGGCCTCGGCATCGCCAATCAGAACGATGCCGCCAATCCGAACGGCCTGCCCGAAATCAACCCGGTTTTCGACTGGGTGCGGCTGGCCCAGCGCATTCCGGTCTATATCGCCATCGACCACCTGCCTGCCGGCGTGGTGCTGGCATCGGGCATGACCTGCTCGGTCAATGTCGGGCGCGAAGTTCCGGCCCAGCACGGTTTTGTCGGCCGCGTGCAGCGCTGGCTTGAGGATAATCTGTAAGATGCGCCGCCCCTCCTTCTCCCTGAAAGGGGTTCTGGCGCTGCCGCTGGCAAGCCTGCTGGCGGCCTGCACGGTCGGGCCCAACTTTTCCAAGCCGAAGCTGGACCTGCCGCCGCAATTCACGGAAAAGGCCGCGACACCGACCGATATCGCGCTGACCGACGCCCAGCTGACGCATTGGTGGCAATCCTTCGACGACCCGGTGCTGGACCAGCTGATCGACCAGGCGATTGCCGGCAATATCGACCTTCAGATCGCCCGCCAGCATCTGTTGCAGGCGCGTGAGGACAAGGTGCAGGCCGAGGCCGGAGATTTGCCGACGGTCGATTTCGGCGCCAGCTATACCCGCGCGCGGTCGAGCACGACGCTGACCTGGCCGCCCGGCACCGGCAATTACCACTATTCCCAGATCGGCTTCGATGCGAGCTGGGAGCTGGATATTTTCGGAGAGACACGGCGCGCGACGGAAGCCGCGACCTATGACGTGAACGCCTCCATCGCCAACCGCCGCGCCCTGCTTGTCAGCCTGCTGTCGGAAGTCGCGGTCGACTACACAACGTTGCGGGCCGCCCAGGCGCGGCTTGCCATCGCGGAAAGCAATCTGCACACGGCTCAGGCGATTGCGAATTATTCCGCGCAACTGGAAGCCCAGGGCATCGGCACCACCGTCGAAGCCCTTCAGGCCAAGGCCCAGGTGGAACAGACGCAATCCACCCTGCCCGCGCTGCGGGCTGACGTCGCCGTCATGGCGCACGCCATCGCCGTCCTGCTCGGCCGTTATCCGGGCGATCTGGAACCCATGCTGAGCCAGCCGCGCCCGCTGATGGCGACACCGGCGACGATCCCGGTTTCGGTTCCGGCCGATGTCATCGCGAACCGGCCGGACGTCCATGGCGCGCTGATGGATTACGCGGCGGCGAATGCCGAAATCGGCGTGGCGGTGGCGGACGAGCTGCCGCATTTCACCATCCCGCTGACTATCACGCCGCAGTCCAGCGCCATGAACACGCTGTTTTCCGGTGCGTCCATGACCTTCATCGCGGCCATCGAGGGCACGCAGCATCTGTATGAGGGCGGCAAGCTCGACGCCAAGATCCGGCAGGCGCGCGACAACGCGCAAGCGGCGCAGCTGAGCTATAAAGAGACCGTTCTCTCGGCCTTGCAGCAGGTGGAAGACGCGCTGGTGCATGTGCAGAGCGACCGCGAGGCCAATGCCTCCCTCGCCGCGTCCGTTGCCGACGCGCAGAAGGCGCTTGATCAATCGACCCAGCTTTATCACGCCGGGCTTCAGGATTTCCTGACTGTTCTGACCAATGAACGCACGGTCTTCGCCTCCCGCGATGCGCTGGCCGAAAGCGATGCCGCACTCGTGACCGATTATATCGCCCTATACAAGGCGCTGGGCGGCGGCTGGCAGCATGTGGAGCTTGACCCGCCGGACGTGAAGGCGATGATCGCGCAAGCGGCGGCGCAACGACGCAAGGGCGGATGGTTTTGACGGCAGGCTTCTCGACCGCGATCCCACAGGACGGGCTGGACCAGCCGCAGCGCTTCTGGGCGGTACTCGCGGTCGCGCTCGGCCTCGTCATGGCCGTGCTGGACGGCGCGATTGCCAATGTCGCGCTGCCGACGATCGCGACCGATGTGCATGCCAGCGCCCATGACAGCGTCTCGATCATCAATGCCTATCAGATCGCCGTCATGATGCTGCTGCTGCCCTTCGCTTCGCTCGGCGAAATCCTGGGCTATAAGCGCGTCTTTCTGGGCGGCATCGTGCTGTTCACCTGCGCCTCCCTCGGCTGCGCGCTATCCATGACGCTGGACCAGCTGACCGTCGCCCGCGTCATCCAGGGCTGCGGTGCGGCCGGGCAGATGAGCGTCTCGGGCGCGCTGATCCGCTACGCCTATCCCCGTGCGAAACTGGGCCAAGGCCTGGCGATCAATGCGCTGGTGGTGGCGGCCTCCACCGCCGCCGCGCCCTCCATCGCCTCCGCCATCCTGGCCGTCGCGCATTGGGAATGGCTTTTCGCCATCAATGTGCCGATCGGCTTTGCCTGTTTCGGGTCGCCTATTGGGCCTTGCCGCTCACCCAGCGCTCCACCATGCGCTACGACCGCGCCAGCGCCTTGCTCTGCGCGCTCAGCGTGGGGGTAGGGATGTTCGGCATCATGGACCTGTCCCACGGTACCACCTGGCAGCGCGGCTTGGTGGAGGTCGTCATCGGCCTCGTCTCCGGCGTCTTCCTCGTGCGCCGGCAATTGACGCGGGCCGAGCCGCTGCTGCCGATCGACCTGCTGCGCATCCCGCTGTTCCGCCTGTCGATCATGACCTCGGTCTTCTCCTTCTGCGCGCAGCTTCTGGCCTTCATCGCCATCCCCTTCTACGTGCAGGACATGCTCGGCCGCAGCGAGGTGATGACCGGCCTGCTGATGACGCCCTGGCCCCTGATGGTGATGATCGCGGCGCCCATTGCCGGGCGGCTGTCGGACCATTTTCCGGCGGGACTGCTGGGCGGCATCGGCCTTGGCTGCTACGCGCTCGGCCTGGGGCTGACGGCGCTGCTGCCCGCGCATCCGGAGAACTGGGACATCTGCTGGCGCCTTGGCATTTGCGGCGCCGGCTTCGGCCTGTTCCAGGCGCCCAATAACCGGGCGATCCTGGGGTCCGCCCCGCGCCATCGCTCGGGCGGCGCCAATGGCATGCTGGGCATGGCCCGACTGACGGGCCAGACCCTGGGCGCCACGCTTTGCGCCACCGTCTTCAAGCTGTTTCCGCATCACGGGCAGATGCCGGTCGCCATGGGGCTGGCCTGCCTGCTTGCGGTCATCGGCATGACGATCAGCCTGCTGCGGCTGCGCCTGCCGGGCAGCGTGCCGAATACGGTCAAGAGCTGAGGGCTGTCTTCCGGCGCGCGTCGCTCACGACCAGCCAAAGCGCGGAAACCAGGAAGTAGAAGGCGCCGAAGGCGGCATAGGGCGCGACCGTGACGATGCCGAGGGGCGCCGTGCCATGGGCCATCTTCACGAAGAAGAATCCGGCGAGCGCGGACTGCGCGCCGCTAAGGATCATGGCCCATTGCGCGCCTGCGGTTTTCCAGCGCCGCGCGCCGGTCAGCAGTTGGAACAGGCCCGACAATGCGGCCCAGACGCCGAAGACGGTGATGACGCTGCTGATGCCGCGCCCAAGGGCGACGACCACGGCAATCGCGGTCAGCAGGCTGACGGCGACATTCAGCATCTGGCTCGGGTTGCGGCGCAGCCCGCCGCTGCGGCCGGCATCGATCACATTGGCCAGGGCATCCCAGGCCGGATAGGCCACGAGCATGACGGCGGCGATGGGCGGCATGGTTTTGGCCAGGGTAAAGGCCAGCGCGACCCACAAGGCCGAGATCGCAAAGCGCAGAAAATAATAGGTTTTAAGCCAGGACGCCGGCGCGGTGGCGGCTTGGGTTTTCACTGTCTCGGTCGGCATGACGATTCCTCGTTTTAAACCTCCCTACCAGAAGGAAGGCATAAACCTACTAGTAGGTAGCTCTGGATGGCGTCAATTGCCTATTTCCGCGCGTCACCCGACTGTGACCAAACTGCTGGCCTGGAGTTTGTCCATGGGAAAGCAAAAGGCGGCCCGAAGACCACCTTTGCGATTGATGCTCTCCGAAGAGGCAACGGTCATCTGCGAAAGACGCCGCAAGTCCGAAAAGCTAAAACCCCGACGCTTGCGCGACGGGGCTTTGACGATCTTGCTATGCGGAATCAATACCGCGACCGCAGATTTGTTACACTCTCATAGCGCAAAAGTCAATCTTCCAAGCTGTAGAGCGTGCAATACCGTTGCGCGCACAGCTTTCAGGTCGGCTGCATCGAGTATCACCGTCGTTCGGCGTCCAGCGACCAGAATTCTGTCTACTCGTTGATTACTGACCGTCGTGATCAAGTCAGATTTCGTCCAGCTATCCTCGATTATGCTCATGCCCGGATATTTGCCCGCCAAGATACGAAAATGATACGCGCGCACGACGGACGGTGGCTTAGTTGACAATGGCACGACAGTTGTGAGTCCGCTCGTGATCGACACGACAATGCAGTGGCGTTCCTTATACATTTCGGGCCGCACCCCAAGCGGGCCGGTCATCACACCAGGCGCCATGATTTGGCGAGGATCGGGGCCAAATTCGACCATGACGACTTGGCCCGGCGGAAGCCGGATGTTGGATGGAATAGACATGCTTGCCCTCCAATACATCGCCAAGCGTATCGATCATCTCCATAGATTGCCAAGAGGCATGAGCTTGCGTTTTAGGCCGTCCTATCAGAAGGTAGGGCCATGAACAGACAGTACAGCGACACGGCCGGCAAGCTGGTGGCGGGCGCCGCCGACCTCATCATGCGCGGGGGCTATAACGGCTTCAGCTATGCCGACCTCGCGGAGCGTTTCGCCATCCGCAAGGCCAGCATTCACCATCATTTTCCGTCGAAAACCGACCTCGTTATCGCGGCCATCGACCAGGCCCGCGCGGCGACGCGGGCGCAGGTGGCGCAGCTCCAGGACGGCACGGTCGATGCGATGGATCAGCTGCTGCGCTATACGGGATTCTGGCAAAGCTGCATCACCGACCAGTCCATGCCCTTCTGTCTGGCCGGCGTGCTGGCCGCCGAATTGCCAAGCCTGCCGCCGGACGTGGCCGCCGCCGTGCGCGGGCATTTTTCTGACCTGGCCGGCTGGATGAAACAGGTGCTGGCACAGGGACGCGCGCAGGGAACGATGCGCTTCGCTGGCACGCCCGGCGAGGAAGCCGAGCGCTTCATCGCCGCCGTCTATGGCGCGATGCTGGCGGCCCGCGCCTTCGATGACCCCGCCCGGTTCGGTGCCATCCTTGCGCCCTGCGTGGACAGGCTGCGCGCCTAGTCTTTCGGCGCGGCCAGCAGCACGCGGTTGACGGGTTCCAGCGCCGCAAAGGTCTCGGCCCAGGCGCGGCGGAATTTCTCGGCCCCCATGCCGCGCTCGGCAAAGAGCGCCGCCAGATCGGCGACCGTCTTCTCCCCGTCGATGGCGTGCAGAATGGCCGGCGCCTGCGGCGGCAGGCTGACGGGCGCGCGCAGCCCGTCGAACAGGAAAGGCAGCTGGCCGTTGGGCAGGATGGATTTCACCAGTTCCGATCCCGGCACTTCGCGCATCACCGGTACGGCCGTATCGACCATGGGGTCTGCGCGCGTCACCGGTTCGGCTGCGCGCCGGCAATAGGCGATATGGACGCTCATATTGCCCGTCAGGCTCTCGGCCAGCGCCGCCTGATCGGTGGACGACAGCGCCGCCGCGCGGGCGCGCAGTTTCGGGTCCGGCAGCCAGGTGGCGGGGTTGTAGCGCATCGGCTCCATGAAGGCCGAAACCTCCATCCCGGCCGTGCCGAGGAGCGCCGCGAAGTCGGACACCGTGAAGGCGCGGTCACGCGGGTTGAGCAGCAGGTCGTACAGCCCGGCATCGCCGCCTGAAATGTGATCCGAGAAATTGCGGTTGAAGCGCAGCCAATTGCTTTCCGGCAGATGGCGCATGACGCGCTTGCCGACCTCGATCCGCGCCGCCGGACTTTGGTCGGGCGGGGCCAGCAAAGCCAGCGCTTCCTGCACCATATAGACGCCGGTGCGGCCATGCGGCGCATAGACCATCAGCCCCATGCCGCCGCCCGGCGCCAGCACGCCTTCCAAAGCTGCCAGGCCGGCCGAGGGCTCGGGCAGATGATGCAGCACGCCGCAGCAATCGATGTAGTCAAAGGGCCCCAGGCCCAGCGTCGGCAGGTCGAGAATCGACCCCTGCACCCAGTCGATATTGGTGAGCCCGCGCGCTTCTGCCCTGGCTTTGGCGATCCGCATGGCGGCCTGGGAGCGGTCCAGATAGGTGACGCGACCCGCATTGCCCCGCCGGGACAAGTGGGTTGCCAGCATGATGGTGCCGTCACCGGTGCCGCCGCCAGCCACCAGCGCCCGCAGCGGCTGGGATTGCGGCCGCCGCGCGCCAAAGACCCAATAGTCGATTTCCCGTATATGCGACGGGCTGCCGACGATGAGGCGCTTGGCCTCCTCCTTCGGGTCGCGGGCCGGATAGGGATAGGCCTCGTATTGGGCGGCGAGCTGGGCGTCGGTGCTGTCGGTCATGCCCGCCGCTTTAAAGACTCCGGCGCGCGCTGGCGAGACATGCGGCGCATGTCGCAAGCTTCACTTGCGAAGCGGCCGCCCCGTCCCTTATCCCGTCACCATGCGCAAGATCCTCATCACCGTATCGACCCTGATGGCCCTCTCCGCTCCGGCTTTCGCCGCGGAGACCGGCAGTGGCCCCACCTCGCTCGGCGTCTTCTCGGACTGGACGGCGGCATCCCTGCCCGCGTCCCATGTCTGCTACGCCTTCACGCGCGCCATCGGCAGCGCCAAGACGGCGACGGCGGCCATGATCATCGTCACCGAACGCCCGACCTCGCGCGATGAAGTGGTCGTCAATGCGACCCATGATTTCCCGGCCAAGACCGAAGTCGCGGTCCAGGTCGACGATCAGGACGCGATGTCCTTCTATACCGCCGGCCCGCACGCCTTTTCCCGCGATGGCCGCGCGACCGTCATCGCCATGCAGAAGGGCAATGGCGCCAGCGCCGCCTGGGCGACCAAAACCGAGAAGAAGCATAGCGAGAAGTTCTCGCTGGCCGGCTTCAGCGCCGCCTATGGCGCCATTGTGAAGGCTTGTCCCGCGAAGTGAATGCCATTCAGCCCCTGAAGACACAGACCCAGCCAGAAGCCGGCACGCCTTTCGTCGGCGCCATGCCGGAAGATGCCGCGCGCATCATGGCCAAGGCCGCGCTGTTTGCGCCGCCGCCCGCACGCATGGCGGACGGACGGCGCGAGCTGGTGGGCCTGTCGCGTGAGGAACTGGCCGAGGTCGTGCGCGACATCGGCGAAGCGCCCTTCCGCGCCAAGCAGATCTGGCACTGGATCTATCATCAGGGCGAGACCGATTTCAGCAAGATGTCCAGCATGGCGAAGCCCATGCGGGACAAGCTGGCCGAGCATTTCGTCGTCGGCCGCCCGCAGGCGGCGGTCGTGCAGACCAGCACGGATGAAACCCGCAAATTCCTGTTCCGCTTCCGCGACGGGCAGGAAGCCGAGACCGTCTATATCCCTGACCCGGAGCAGGATCGCGGCGCGGTCTGCATCTCCTCCCAGGTCGGCTGCACCTTGTCCTGTTCCTTCTGCCATACCGGCACCCAGCGCCTGATGCGCAATCTGGGATCGGCCGAGATCGTCGGCCAGTTCATGGCCGCCCGCGACAGCTATAACGAATGGCCGAGCCCCAAGGGCGAGACGCCGCGCCTGCTCTCCACCATCGTGCTGATGGGCATGGGCGAGCCGCTGTATAATTACGAGAATGTCGCCAAGGCGATGAAGATCGTCATGGACGGGGAAGGCATCGCCCTGTCCCGCCGCCGCATCACGCTGTCCACCAGCGGCGTCGTGCCGATGATGGACCGCGCGGGCGCGGAACTGGGCGTCAATCTGGCCGTGTCGCTCCATGCCGTGCGGGATGACCTGCGCGACGAACTGGTGCCGCTGAACCGCAAATACCCGATCAAAGAGGTGATTGCCGCCTGCCACCGCTATCCGCCAGCGTCGAACGCCCGGCGCATCACCTTCGAATATGTCATGCTGAAGGGCGTGAACGACAGCGAGGCCGATGCGCGCGAACTGGTGCGGCTGATTGCCGGCCTGCCGGCCAAGGTGAACCTGATCCCGTTCAATCCCTGGCCGGGCAGCAAGTATGAGACGAGTTCCCGCAACGCCATCCATCGCTTCGCCAATATCGTGATGGACGCGGGCTATGCCTCCCCCATTCGCACGCCGCGCGGGCAGGATATTCTGGCGGCCTGCGGCCAGTTGAAGACGGAGACCGTTCTGTCCCGCCGCCGCGCCGCGTCGGACAGCGAAACGGCGGCGGCCGAGGTTTAGTTTTTCACAAGGACCGTCATCCCCGTGCTTGTCACGGGGATCTTCTTTGCGGTCGCAAAAGCAAGAAGATCCCGGCTCAAGGCCGGGATGACGCGACTATGCCATCACATCACGGCGTCTTTTAAGGCGCCGCCATCTTCATGCCCGGCATCGCGCCGGCCGGCGGCACATAGGTCATGGGCTGCACGGTGACGGTGACGGTGATCTTGCCGGCATGGGCGAAGGTCAGCGTCAGCGGAAAGGTCTCCCCCACCGCGAGCGGATGGGTCAGCCCGTCCAGCATGATGTGATAGCCGTCCGGCGACAGCGCCAGCGGCTGCGCCGCACGCACCGGCAGGGTCGCTACCGGGTCCATCACCATCAGCCCGTTCACCGAATGGCTCAGATGCAGGCTGGCGGATTGCGCGATGGGCGTTTCGGCGGAAATGAGGCTGTCGGCCGCGCCGCTATCGGTGACGGTCAGATAGACGACCGCCGGAATGGTCGCGATGGACGTGACGCGCGACCAGGCGCCGGTCACGGCGATACCGGGTGGGTCAGCGGCCAGAGCCGGGATTGTCATGGCCAGCGACAGGAACCCTGCCGCCATCGAAACCCCAAGCCCAAGCCGCATCCAGCGCTCCTGTGTCGTCAGGTGATCGTATAGCCGCCGTCGATCACCAGATTTTCGCCGTTGATCATACCCGCCACCCGGCTGACCAGATAGAGCACGGCATGGGCGATTTCCTCGGCCTCGCCGAAGCGGCCGACCGGGATCTTGGCGCGGAACTTGTCGCCGCGCTCGCCCACCCAGGTCATCTTGCCCATGGGCGTGTTGATGACGGTGGGGGAAATGGTGTTGCTGGTAATGCCCTTCGGCCCCCATTCCAGCGCCAGAACCTTGCTCATGCCGATGATGGCGGCCTTGCTGGCGCCATAGGCGACATGATCGTCCAGCGCCACGAGTGCGGCCTGCGACGCCATGCTGACGACGCGGCCATAGCCGCGCTCGATCATATGGCGGCCGACTTCGCGGGAAAACAGGAAGGGCGCGCGGAGATTGACGCTCATCGTCAGATCCCAGACCTCATTGGTCAGTTCCGCCGCCGGGGCGATGACGCCGACGCCGACATTATTGACCAGGATATCGATACGCCCGGTGCGGGCGATGATCTCGGCCACCGTCGCTTCCACGGCCGCCGCGTCGCGCACATCGACAACGAGGCCGAAACCGTCCTGCCCCAGCCCGGCCGCGACCGTGGTGACCTCGGGATTCGAATCGACCAGGACGATTCGCGCCCCCTGCTCGGCCAGCAGCGTCGCGATAGAGAGGCCGATTCCCCGCGCGCCACCGGTCACAAGAGCCACCTGGCCCGACAGATCATAGGCCGCGTTCACCGCTTTCGGCATTTTGACGTCTCCCGATATTCTCGTTCTTGGACAGCACGATAGCCGTGCTTTGCCCGACTATCCCATGGCACCGCGCCGCCGCCAAGCGGGCGTCCTTCAGTCGATGCTGCGTTGAAAAACCGGCCGACATGTCGGACAATGGGCCTAGTGGCTGCCAAACTTACCAGGATAACGCGAAACCTTGGCTCTTCGATCAGCGACCCTTCTGCGCTCTATGGCTCTGGCCGGCTGCCTGTTCGCAGCGCAGAACCGCGCGCATGCGGCCGAACTGGCCGGCGTGCAGATGCCGGACCACAAGGTCGTCGACGGCGTGCCGCTGACGCTGAACGGCATGGCGCTGCGGACCTATTCCGTACTCGGCATCCATATCTTCGTCGCCGGCCTGTTCCTGAGCGAACCGAGCCATGATGCCGATGAAATCATGGCCTCGCCCGAGCCCAAGCTGCTGCGTTTCGTGTTTCTACATGATGTCGATGCCGAACAGGGACGCAAATCCTGGGTCAGGTCGCTGAACGACAATTGCCAGGCGCCCTGCCACCTGCCCAGCGACGAGGTCGCCAAGTTCCTGGCCAGCGTGCCGCCGATGAACAAGGGCGACACGGTCGATATCCGCTTCGACAACCGGGGGATCGATTTCACCGTCAATGGCCGCAGCCTGGGCGAGGTCACCGACCCGCTGCTGGCCCATGTGATTTTGCGCGGCTATATCGGTCCGGAAGCCAACCCCGCCACGGTGCGCGACGGGATCCTAGGGCTAAACTGACCCCGCCGAGGCAGGCTAATTCGCGCCGATGCGGAAGACGCAGAGCTTGTTGCCTTCCGGGTCACGAAAATAGGCGCCGTAAAAGCCGTCCGGGTCGTCATCCCGCAGACCCGGCTTGCCTTCGCAACGACAGCCGAGCTCTAGCGCCTTGGCGTGAATGTCATGCACGGCGGCGCGCGACGGCACATCCAGCGCAATCATGGCGCCGTTGCCGACAACCGCCCTTTCCCCATCAGCCGGCTGCAAAATCCCGAATTCCATGATGCCACGGCCGTAGAAAACACCGCGTTCGATGGCGGCGACGCGCGTGGCGCCGATCATGCCAAGCAGTTCGTCGTAGAAGGCCGTCGCCTTGTCCAGGTCATTCGTTCCGAAGGTGGCGTAGATCGGCATTTTTGTCTCCGGTCGTGTTTTTGGCGCGAAGGCGGCAGTGTCGGTCATCGGCCGGCGGCTGTCCAGGGATGATGACCTGGCAACAATCTGGCCAAAAAAAATCCCGCCAGACGAGAGCATCTGGCGGGATTGTCGAACGTCCTGTCTGACTGTGCGTCAGCTCGCCTTCGGATCCAGGCGATAGCCGCCGGCTTCCGTGATGAGCAACTGCGAATGGCTGGGATCGGGCTCGATCTTCTGCCGCAGACGATAGATATGCGTCTCCAGGGTATGCGTCGTCACCGCCGCGTTATAGCCCCAGACCTCGTTCAGAAGCACCTGCCGCGCGACCGGCTTGGCGCCCGCGCGATACAGGAACTTCAGGATCGCGGCTTCCTTTTCGGTCAGGCGGATGCGGCGATTTTTGATCGGCTCATGCAGCAGCTTGGTCGCCGGACGAAAGACATAAGGCCCGATGGAAAACACAGCGTCTTCGCTGTTTTCGAACATGCGCAGCTGCGCGCGCAGGCGGGCCATCAGCTCCGACAGACGGAAGGGCTTCGAAACATAGTCATTGGCGCCCGAATCCAGGCCGCGCACGACATCCGTTTCTTCCGCCGAACCGGTCAGCATGATGATCGGCATCTTGAAGCCACGTGCGCGCAACTGCGTGCAGAAATCGCGGCCATCGCCGTCCGGCAGGCTGACATCCATAATAATGGCGTCGAAACGTGCGCCCTGCTTGCTCAAAATCTCATCGGCTTCGGCAACCGTTGCTGCCTCAGCCGCCCAGAATTCGCCATCGACGACAAGCTGCTCCGCCAAAGTCGATCGCAGCGCCAGGTCGTCGTCCACGATCAGGATGGAACGCTCGTCCCCGCTCGGTTTCTCTGCCACTATGACCCTCTCATTCTGCTCAAGCACTTCTGCCATTGACCGTCTCCCTAGTCGTCTGAGAGGTCAGGCGCGACACGGAGGAAGCCCTCTTGGAAGGCGCTTCTCCCGTCAATACTGTTAGACCTTGCCTCACCCACCTCGGCTCTAGGCTCCGATATGGGGGTGCTCACGAGGTTTACTATATTTTGATAAGTATTTCCTGCCGAATGACCGCAACAAATAGCAACGCCTTGCCCGGCGCAGGCCGCTTCACCCGGTTCTGCCCCGCGCCCTCACCCATGAACCTCGATTCCTGTCAGCCCTTTCGCCAAAACGTCACGAAGATGGTCCAGACCGAGCGCGATGCAACCTGCCGTAGGTGCCCGATCCGGCGTCGTCAGATGCAGGAAAATCGCTGATCCCCTGTCAGGCACGACGGGCGAATCGTTCCACCCCAATATCCCGATCACATCATAGACGGCGTCCTGACGCCACAACTCCTCATGCCGGCCGCCGTAAGGCAGCCGCACCATCCGATTATAGGCAGGGTCGCGGCTGTCATCGCACCAGCCGTCACGCGGGCCGATAGGCTCCAACGGCAGGGCGGTGCGGGGCGCGGCCAGACGATCGGCGCGGTAGAGCACACGGCGCAGCGGCAGGAAGCCGACCGGCGTGGCGCCGTCACCCTCCTCCTTCTCACGCCGGATGCCCCCCCGCCCGAAACAGGCCGGATAGCGGTCAGAGCCGAAGGTCAAAAATCCATCTGCGGTGAGAACTGCATGCGACATGAACAAAACGCTAGACTGTGAATGTGGCAGTGTTATGCGCCTACCTCCCTAAACAAATGAATTTCCTCTAAAATTTTGCCAAGGTTTGCCGCCGCTCCTTGCGGCCTCGAAATTGCTAATCGTTAATCGCCGATCGACGATGACCCCTGTTTCGACACCGGAGGTTTTGATGACCCTTGCGGAGAGCATCACCCGCCGGATCGACCTTGCCGGCTGGGTGATGACCGAGACGGTGCTGGACAGCGCGCCTTACAGCGCCGCCGTGGTCACCAGCGGGCCCGATGACGGCGACCCGGCACTTCGGGCCCATCGCGGCATCCTGGCCGCCGTCGCCCAGGAAACGGGGACGCCGGATGCACCCGGCTCCCGCGCGTCCGCCGCGCCGATGGCGATTTCGGGCCTCGTTGAAGGCTATTATAACGCGCGCCCCACCTTCGGACGCGGCCAGGCGCTGGCCCAGGTCTTGGAGGCGCTGAACCGCTGGATGTTCGCGGCCCAGGGTCAGGACGCGACGGAGGCTGGGATGGCGACCTCGCTCTCGGCCCTCGTCTTCAGCGGCAGCCGCGTCGGGCTCATGCAGATCGGCGCCGGGCTGATTCTGCGGGTGCGCGCCGGCGAAGTCATGCGCGTGACCGCGCCGCAATTGCGCCGCCTGAACCCAGACACACTGACTCCGCGCAGGGCGCTGGGCCATGACAGCCGGATCGTGCTGGATTACCAGGAAGATGCGGTTTTGGCGGGCGACCGCTATATTCTGCTCGGCGATATCCGCAGCCCCCAGGGCGAGCGGATCGACGGCAGCGCGCTGCTGGCCCTATGCCGGTCAGGCGCTGATCGGCCGCCGGACCTGCTGGCCCGAGACCTCGCCTGTTTCGCGGCCCCCGCCCCAGGCCGCAGCGTTATCATCCTCGACATCGAAAGCCTGCCCGCGCCCAGCGTGACAGCGATGGAAGCAAGCCTCGCCGATCTGCCGCTGGCGGCCATTCCGCAGACCGGCGAGACGCTGGACGGCTACACCATCGGCCGCAGCCTGCATCGCGGCGCCTATACGCTGCTGAAATATGCGGTCGACACCCGCACGCGCGAGGCGGTGGTGTTGAAATTCCCCCTGCCCGCGATGCTGAACGACCGCGTCTTCCAGGCCGGTTTCGCGCGCGAAAGCTGGATCGGCGCCAGCATCCACAGCCCGGTCATCGGCCGCGTTCTGGCGCCCGAGCCGGGCCGGCGGTCGCAGCTTTATATCGCCATGCCGTATTATGCGGGCGAAACGCTGGAAAGCCGCATCCTGCGCGAGCCGCGCTTCGCGCTGCCGGATATCATGGCCATCGGCCTGCCTTTGATCGAGGCTGTGGAGGATTTGCGCGCCGTGCAGGTTCTGCATCGCGATTTGAAGCCTGAGAATATCATGCTGCCCAATGGCGGCGGGTTGCGGCTGCTGGACCTCGGCCTCGCCTATCTGGCCGGGATGGAAGCCGCTGCCGCGCAGGGCCTGGCCGGCACGCTGCGCTATATGGCGCCGGAAGTGCTGCGCGGCGGCGCGCCGGATGACCGCAGCGAGGTCTATGCGCTCGGCACCATCCTGCACCGTCTGGCCGCTTTCGGCCGCTTTCCCCGCCCTGGCGGCGATATCGCCGGCAGCCTGACGCGCCTGCGGCCGGACCTGCCGGTGCGGCTCTGCACGGCCATCGCGGCGGCGCTCGAGTCTGATCCGGCGCGCAGACCGGCCCATGCCGCCGCATTGGGGATCGCCATGTCAGATTCCATGCAGGATGGCACCGGCAACCGGGTCGCGTCCCGCCGCCTGATCGAACCCCTGATGCTGTGGCGCGGTCTGTCCCTGCTGCTGGGCCTTGCCTTGCTCTGCGCGCTTGCCTTGCGCTGACACTGCCGCGATACCGCCGCAATGCGCGGGCATAGATTGCCGTGATCATCCTGCCATGACCTGGAAGACCGCCCTTTGCCTGACGCGACCACCCTGCCGCGCCCCCCTGCCGATCCGAAGCACAGGCTGAATAGCCTGCTGGACCGGCATGGCCCGCTGGCCCGGCAGATCCTGCAATTCGGCGTCGTCGGCGTCTGCGGCTTTTTGGTCGACAATGCCTTTGTCTATACGGCGCATTTCGTCTTCGGCATGGGCCTGATCCTGGCTGGCCTGCTGTCCTTTTTTGTGGCCGCGACCGCCAATTGGTTCCTCAATCGCGTCTGGACCTTTCGCGGCGCCAGCACCGGGGCCGTGCATCACGAATGGCTGCGCTATCTGGCCACGAATGCGGTCGGCTTCGCGCTGAACCGTGGCGTCTATATCGCGCTGATCGCGACCAGCACCCTCTGCGTGCGGCATCCGGTTATTCCCCTCGCGGCCGGGTCGATCGTGGCGATGGGCATCAATTTCGTGATGTCCCGCCGCGTCGTCTACCGATGACCGAAACCGCCCTTCGTTCGACGTGACGGAAAGCCGCGTCATCGCCGGCCAGCCCCCTGCGGCCGGCAGCTATGACGCGGATATCGTCATCCTGAGCCTGGACCGCGCCGATGAGACCGAGGCGGCGATCCGCTCCGCCCTGGCCCAGACCGGCCTCAGCCGCCATCTCATCATCTTTGACCAGGGTTCGACCCCAGAAACTCTGGCGCGTTTCGCCGACCTGATCGCGGGGCGCTCGGACGCAATTCTGCTCGCCGGCGACCGCAATCTGGGCGTCGCTGGCGGCCGCAATCGCGCCAGCGCCTGCGGCCGGGGCGATGTCATCATCGGCCTCGACAATGATGCGACTTTCGCGACCGCCGCTACGGCGGCGCAGGCCGTCGGCACCCTGCGCGCCGCGCCGGATTGCGCGGTTGTCGCCTTTCGCATTCTGGACGGCGATGGCCACACCGACGATAGCGAGGCCTGGGGCTACCCGGATGCCTTGCGCCCTCGCGCTGCTGAGCGATTCGCCTGCGCAACCTTCGTGGGCGCGGGCCATGCCATCCGCCGCACGGCCTGGAACCAGCTTGGTGGTTACGACCCGGTTTTGATTTTCACCTGGGAGGAATTCGATTTCGCTTTGCGGGCCGTCGCCGCCGGCTGGCGCTTGCTCTATGCCGGGGATATTGCGGTGCATCACAAGCGCGCGACCGCAGGGCGCATGAATTGGGGGGAGAGGCGGTGGTTTTTCTTCGTGCGCAACCGTGTCTATGTCGCCCGGAAATGGCGTCGCGGACCAGCCGGGCAGCTGCCGCTTCTGATCGCTTACCTACTGAAAAGCCTCAGAATTGGCTTGCCCTGCCAGGGTCTGCGCGGGCTCCGCGCCGGTCTGGGCATGGTGCTTCCCGCACCACCCGCGACTCTGGGCCCAGCATCGCAGGATTATCTGTGGGAAACCGATGGGCGCTGGCGCGGGGGGCTTTGGCAAAGGCTCAGGCGTGAGGTATTCGCGGCACTGCCTTCTTCCCGCCAGAGAGATCGCGGACATAGCTCCGTTACAAACCGGCCTTAGGCCCGGGCAATCGGCCCCGGTCATGAACATCGCCGTACAGAGGATTGCGTGATCTTTTCCCACCGCCGCCTGATGCTCGGCCCCATCGGCCTGCTGACCCTTCTTCCCCTGGCCGGATGCGATGTCGGACCCGACTATCATCGGCCGGCGAGCGCCGTGCCGGCGGTCTTCACCGCGCCCGGCGCGCAGAGCGCCTCCGCCACCGGACCGGCGCCGATCTGGCCTTCCGCGACCTGGTGGGAGGGCTTCGGCTCGCCCCAGCTCAACCAGCTGATGGAAGAGGCGAAAGCCCATAACTATACGATCCAGGGCGCCATTGCGGCCGTGGAAGCGGCTGACGGCGCCGTACGGGTGGCCGGCGGGGCCTTGCTGCCGACGCTCAGCACTGCGCCCGGCGTCAACTGGAGCCAGGTCAATACCGGCAGCAGCGGCACCAATGCCGTGGTCAATTCCAACGGCACCATCTCCACCGGCGGCGGCGGCATTACCGATACGCGCACCTATAGCGCCGAGCTGTCGGCCTCCTACGAAATCGACTTCTGGGGCAAGAACCGCGCGACCTTCAATGCGGCGGAGGCGAGCGCCATGTCGGCCCGCTACGCCGCGGAAGTGACGGCGCTGACCGTCGTCTCGGAAGTCGCCGATACCTATTTCGCCGCACTCGCCTATCAGGACCAGCTGCGGGTGGCGCAGGCCAATCTCAAAACCGCCGAGGATCTGCTGAAGGTCGAGCAAGGCCGGCTGGCTGCCGGCTATTCCTCGGTGCTGGACGTCGCACAGCAGGCGGCGCTCGTGGCCGGGCAGCGCGCCGATATCCCGAACCTGATTTCCGAGGAAAAGCAGGAAGTCATCGCGCTGGGCATTCTGGTCGGCCGGCCGCCGGAAGAGATCACGATCGACCCTGGCACGCTGTCCACCCTGACCTCTCCGGCGGTGGTGCCCGGCCTGCCCGTGGAATTGCTGCGCCGCCGCCCGGATGTGGCGGAAGCCGAAGCCACGCTGATATCGGCGGTGGCGACGACGCGCGCCGCCCGTGCCGCCTTGTTCCCCTCCCTCACCCTGTCCGGGTCGATCGGCTGGGAGAACGGTGCCATCGCCGGGCTGATCGCGCCGCAATCGCTGATCATCAATGCTGCCGCCAGCGCGACCCAGACGCTGTTCGACAATGGCGAACTGTCCGGTCAGGTGGCTGAGGATCGCGGTCTCGCAAAGGAAGACGCCGCCTCCTATCAGGAAGCCGTGCTGCAAGCCTATACCGATGTCGAAACGGCGCTGACGCAGGTGAACTACACCCAGCAGCAGCAGGATCTGCAACAGCAGGCCGTGCAGCAGGCGCGGCTGTCCACCACCGTATCCCGTGCGCAGCTCGATGCCGGCACCGCCGATATCACGACGCTGATCACCGCCCAGCAGACGCAGCTCACCGACGAGAATACGCTGGTCACCGTGCAGCTGGCTCGGCTGGAAGCCTATGTCGCGCTGTTCAAGGCGCTGGGCGGCGGCTGGCAGCAAGCCGAACCCGCGACCGCCCATCCCGTGCCCGCCATCAACCCCTCGATCATCCCGTGAGCCTGACCATGACGGACCAAAAGCACGGCCCGCGCCTTGCGCGCGCTCTTCTGCTCTCCCTGCTGGGTGCCACGGCGCTGACACTTATGGTGCCGCAGGCCCATGCCCAGAAGCGCGGCGGCAAAGCCATGCCGAACGACGTGACGCCCGTCACTGTCGTGCCGGTCACGAAACAGGATGTGCCGGTGGTGCTGACCGGCATCGGCACCGTGCAGGCGTCCAATACCGTCACCATCAGCCCGATGGTGACCGGGCCGATCGTCTCGATCAATTTCACCGAAGGGCAGACCGTCAAAAAAGGTGACGTGCTGGCCGTGATCGACCCGCGCACCTATCAGGCGACGCTGGACGAGGATCGCGGCAAGCTGGCGCAGGATCAGGCGACGCTGGCCGGCGCGCTGCGCGATCTGACGCGCTACCGCCAGCTGTCCGGCACGTCCTATATCTCGAAACAGACCGCCGAGGATGAGCAGGCAACGGTCGACGAGACCAAGGCTCTGATCATTCAGGACAAGGCCGCCATCGCCCTGGCCCAGACCAATCTCGACTATTGCACCATCACCGCGCCGGTCGACGGCCGCTTAGGCGTCCGCGACGTCGATATCGGCAATATCGTCTCGGCCGGCAGCAGTTCGGGCATCGTGACGCTGACGACGATCCAGCCCATCGGCGTCGTCTTCACCCTGCCGCAGCAAGACCTGCCCCAGATCATCGACGCGTCCAAGGCGGGCGCCCTGCCCCTGTCCGTCGTGCCGGAAGGCGACGGGTCCGGCCCGGAAGAGACCGGAACGCTCAGCGTCATCGACAATCAGGTCGACAGCTCCACCGGCACGGTGAAGTTGAAAGCCTATTTCCCGAATGCGGACGAGCATCTTTGGCCGGGCGGCTTCGTCACCGCCCATCTGACCGTGCAGGTGCTGAAGGATGCGCTGACGGTGCCGCCGGCCGCCGTGCAGACCGGCCCGACCCAGAGCTTCGTCTATGTTCTGCAAGCGAACAACACGGTGAAGCAGGTCTCCGTCACGCTCGGCCAGCAGAACGAAAAACTGGCCGTCATCCAGAACGGCCTCGCCGCCGGCGACAAGGTCGTGCTGGAAGGCGGATCGCGCCTCAGCGACGGTTCGAAGGTCAAGGTCGTGACGCCCAAAGCGACGACCGGCCAGGCTGACCAGCAGACGGGCGACGCCAGCCCGAAGGGCGCGGATAAGGCGGCGACCGCGCAGTGAGCGTCTCCTCTCCCTTTATCGCTCGCCCCATCGCGACCTCCCTTCTGGCGGTCGCGGTGCTGCTCGCCGGCCTGCTCGGCTATATGGAGCTTCCGGTCTCCTCGCTGCCCGAGGTCGAGTTCCCGACCATCGAAGTGACGACGCAGTTGCCCGGTGCGAGCCCGGATACGATCTCCAAGCTGATCACAGCGCCGCTGGAGCGTCAGTTCGGCGAAATCCAGGGCGTGGTCGGCATGACGTCCACCAGCAGCCAGGGCCTCAGCCAGATCGTCATGCAATTCGCGCTGTCGCGCGATATCGACGATGCCGCGCAGGACGTGCAGGCGGCTATCCAGTCCTCCGCCGGCACCTTGCCGACCTCGCTGCCCTATCCGCCGGTCTATGCCAAGGTGAACCCGGCCGATACGCCGATCGTGACCTTCGCGCTGACGTCCAAGAACGTGCCGCTATACACGATGGCGGATGACGCGGTGACGCTGCTGCAACCAAAGCTCAGCCAGATCAGCGGCGTCGGTCAGGTAACCGTGCTGGGCGGCTTGCGCCAGGCCTTCCGCATTCAGGCCGACCCGGCGCGGCTGGCCGCCTATAGCCTGTCGCTGGAAGACATCCGCACCGCCGTGACGGATGCCAACCAGAACGGGTCCAAGGGCGGGTTCGACGGTCCGTCCCAGGCGGTGACCGTCGGCGCGAATGACCAGCTGGAGACCGCGAAGGACTATTCCGATCTCGTCATCGCCTGGCGCAACAGCGCGCCGGTGCGCTTGCGGGACGTCGCGACCGTCGTGACGTCCATGGAAAACAACCAGACCGATGTCCGCTATAACGGGCAGCCGGCGGTGGTGATTTCCATTCAGCGCCAGCCGGGTGCCAATATCGTCGCGACCGCCGATACCGTGAAGAAGATGCTGCCGCAGCTGGAACAGACGCTGCCCGGCGGCGTCAAGGTCACGCTGGTCAGCGACCGCACGACGACCATCCGCGCCTCCGTCCGCGACGTGCAGTTCACGCTGCTGCTCAGCGTGCTGCTGGTGGTGCTGGTAATCTATCTGTTCCTCGGCTCCGTCCGCGCCACCATCATCCCCGGTCTCGCGCTGCCGCTGTCGCTGATCGGCACCTTCGGCATCATGTATTTCCTGGGTTTCGGCCTCGACAACCTGTCGCTGATGGCGCTGACCATTGCGACCGGCTTCGTGGTCGACGACGCCATCGTCATGATCGAAAACGTGGTGCGCCTGATCGAGGAAGGGCATCCGCCGCTGGAGGCCGCCTATCGCGGCGCGAAGCAGATCGGCTTCACCATCATCTCGCTCACCATTTCGCTCATCGCCGTCTTCATTCCGCTGCTGTTCATGACGGGCGTGGTCGGCAAGCTGTTCAATGAATTCGCCGTTACGTTGTCGGTCGCGGTCATCGTTTCGGCGGTGATTTCGCTGACGCTGACGCCGATGATGTGCGGGCGCATTCTGAAACCGGCTTCCGAGAACAAGCCTGCCTGGCCGGCGCGCATGGCTGAAGCCGGTTTCGCGAAGCTGCTCGGCCTGTATCGCGTCACGCTGATCTGGGTGCTGCGCCGTCAGGCCCTGGTGCTGCTGATCGCGGTCGGCACCCTGGTCGGAACCGTTGTGCTTTACGTGGTCGTGCCCAAGGGCTTCCTGCCGACGCAGGATACCGGGTCGGTCATCGCCATTACCGAGGCGTCGCAGACCGTTTCCATCCCCGCAATGGTCAAGCTGCAAAATCAGGCGGCGGCGGAATTCCGCCATGTCGCGGGCGTCACGAATGTCGTCTCCAATGTCGGCACCGGCACCGATAATGCGACACCCAATTCCGGCCAAATCACCATCACGCTGAAGCCGATCGGCGACCGGCCAGGCGTGGCCGCGATCATCGACAAGCTGCGCGACGCCGTGGCCGATCTGCCGGGCCTTCAAGTCTATTTCGTGCCGGTGCAGGACATCAATCTCGGCACCAGCATCACCCGCACCGCCTATCAGTATCTGCTGACGGATACGGATACGGATGAGCTGAACGCCTTCGTGCCGAAGCTGGTGGACAAGCTGAAAACCCTGCCGGAAATCGCGCATGTCAACAGCGACATTCAGAATGACGGCGCCGGCATCAATATCAATGTCGATCGCGTCCAGGCCGCGCGCCTGGGCGTGAATGTCCAGACCGTGGAAGACATTCTGGACGATGCCTTCGGGCAGCGGCAGATTTCCACCATCTACGGCCAGACCAACCAGTATCGCGTGATCGAGGAAGTGGCCCCGGCCTTCGCCAGCAATCCGGACGTGCTGGACATGCTGTTTTTCCCCGGCAATGTCGAAAGCGGCAGCAGCAGCACGAGTTCCACCACCAATACCTCGAACAGCTCGACCAGCTCCAGCACCTCCGTCGGCTCCGGCGGGTCCAATACCGCCACCGCAACGACCACGGAATCGACCGGCACCAGCACCAGCACGTCGTCCCAGGTGCCGCTGGCCGCCTTCGCCAAGGTGACGCGGACCATCACCCCGCTGGCCATCATGCATGACGAGCAGTTCCCGGCCGCGACCATCGGCTTCGATCTGGCCCCCGGCACGTCACTGGGTCAGGCCGTGCAGGCCATTGCGAAGGCGGAGACGGAACTCGGCGTGCCGTCGACCATCAATGGCAGCTATCAGGGCGACGCCGCCGAATTCAACAGCTCGCTGGCTTCCGAACCCTGGCTGATTCTGGCGGCCGTCGTCGTCATCTACATCGTGCTGGGCGTGCTGTACGAAAGCACCATCCACCCGATCACCATCATCTCCACCCTGCCCTCCGCCGGCATCGGCGCGTTGCTGGCCCTGATGCTGACCGGCAACGACCTCTCCATCGTGGCGCTGGTCGGTGTGGTGCTGCTGATGGGCATCGTGAAGAAGAACGCGATTATGATGATCGACTTCGCGATCGAGGCGCAGGCCGCCCATAAAAAGACCCCGGCCGCCGCCATTCTGGAAGCCTGCCTGCTGCGCTTCCGCCCGATCATGATGACGACCATGGCGGCGCTGCTGGGCGCGCTGCCGCTGATTTTGGAAGGTGGCGCGGGTTCGGAACTGCGCCGGCCGCTGGGCATCACCATCGTCGGCGGCCTCGTGCTCAGCCAGCTGCTGACGCTGTATACGACGCCGGTGATCTATCTGGCCTTCGAGGGGCTGCGCGCCCGCTTCGCGCCCCGCAGTGGCCGCCGCCGCGCGGCAAGCCAGACCGGCTGACCCCGCGTGTCGCTCTCCACCCCCTTCATCCGCCGCCCTGTCGGCACCATGCTGCTGGCGATCGGCCTGCTGATCGCGGGCGCCGTCGCCTATAAATTCCTGCCTGTCGCGTCGCTCCCCAATGTCGATTTGCCGGCGGTCGTCGTCTTCGCGAGCCGTCCGGGCGCCAGCCCCGAGACGATGGCCAATTCCATTGCGGCCCCTTTGGAGCGGCATTTAGGCCAGATACCCGGCATCAATGAACTGACGTCCACCAGCTCGACCGGATCGAGCACCATCATCTGCATCTTCGACGTCAGCCGGAATATCGATGCCGCCGCCGCCGATGTGCAGGGGGCGATCAACGCATCCGAGGCCGATCTGCCGTCGGACCTGCCGAGCGCGCCTTATTACCGCAAGTTCAATCCATCCGACGCGCCGGTGATGACGATTGCGCTGACATCGGACAAGCTGTCCATCGCGCAGATATTCGACTCGGTCGATACGATCCTGGCGCAGCGCCTGGCGCAGGTGAATGGCGTCGCGGAGGTGACGGAAAGCGGTGCCGATAAGCCGGCGGTGCGCGTGCAGCTCAATCCCACGACGACGGCGCTGGCCGGCCTGTCGCCGGAGACGGTGAGCGAAACCATCGGCAATGCCAATGTGGTGCAGCCGACCGGCAGCATCGAGGCCGCGGGCAAGAACTACACGCTGGTCGTCAATAGCCAGCTGAAGGACGCGACCGACTACGGCAATCTGGTCGTCGCCAAAGGCACAGACGGCGTCACGCATCTGCGCGACCTCGGCAATGTCATCAATAGCGTGGCGACGCTGCGGCTGGCGGCCTGGAACCGGCAGCAGCCGGCCATTCTGCTCGATATCACCAAACAGCCCGGCGCCAATGTCATCGACACGGTGGACGGCGTGAAGGCGGTGCTGCCCAGCATCCTGAATCTGATGCCGAGCGGCATTCACACCACCATCCTGACCGACCGCACGACGACGATCCGTGCCAGCGTGGACGATGTGCAGTTCACCCTGCTGGGCACCGTGCTGCTGGTGCTGGCCGTCGTCATCATCTTCCTGCAACGCACGGTGCTGACGATCGCGGCCGGCATCACCATTCCGCTGTCCATCGCCGGCACGCTGGCCGGCATGTGGCTGGAAGGCTTTACGATCGACAATTTCTCGCTTCTCGCGATCACCATCTCGGTCGGCTTCGTGGTCGATGATGCGATCGTCATGATCGAGAATATCCATGCCCATGTGGAACGCGGCATGTCGCCGATGCGCGCCGCCTTGCGCGGTGCCGGGCAGATCGGCTTCACCGTCATGTCCATCACGCTGTCGCTGATCGCGGTCTTCTCGCCCATGTTCCTGATGCCCGGCATCATGGGCAAGCTGTTCCACGAATTCGCTATGACGCTGGTGATCGCCGTCAGCGTCTCGGCGGTGGTGTCGCTGACCGTGACACCGATGATCTGCGCCTGGTTCATGGGCAAGCACCGCCCGGAGACAGCACCGCGCCGCTGGCAACTGGGCCGGCGGCTGGGCGCTGCCTTCGATCGCGGCTTTCAGCACATCGTCAACGGCTATGGCCGCAGCCTGAACTGGGTTCTGCGCCACCGCATCTTTATGAACCTGCTGACGCTCGGCACCATCGTCTTCACGGTCTGGCTTTATGTCATCGTGCCAAAGGGCTTCCTGCCGAACGAGGATACCGGCCTGCTGATGGGCCAGACCATTGCCGCGCCATCGATCTCCTTCAAGGCGATGGAGACGTTGCAGCGCCGCGTCGTCGCCGTCATCCTGAAAGACCCGGCGATTGCCGAAGTAGGATCGCGCATCGGCGTCTCGAACGGCTTTTCCTCGCTCAATCGCGGCACCTTGTTCATCTCGCTGAAGCCCATGAATGAACGGAAAGTCAGTTCCGACGTCGTCATTGCCCGGCTGCGCACCAAGCTGAACCGCATTCCAGGCATCCAGGCCTTTCTGATGCCGCAGGAGGATCTGCGCACCGGCGGCCGGCAGAGCGCCAGCGACTACGATTTCGTGCTCTCGGGCAGCGATCTCACGGAATTGCAGACCTGGGCGCTGAAGCTGGAAGACAAGCTCAAGACCATTCCGCAGCTGACCGATATTTCCAGCGACCAGGACAAGGCCAGCCCGCAGGTCAATATCGTGGTCGACCGCGCCAAGGCGTCGCGCCTGGGCGTGACGATGGAGCAGATCGACGATGCCCTGAACAACGGCTATGCGCAGCGCGAAATCTCGACGATCTATGAGCAGCGCAATCAGTACAAGGTCGTATTGGAAGCGCTGCCGGGATTGCAGATGGATCCGTCGCAGCTCGACCGTGTCTATGTGCCGGGCGGTTCCAACACGCAGGTGCCGCTGTCGGCCTTTTCGCATCTCGAACGATCGACCGCGCCGCTGACCGTGCGCCACCAGGGCCAGTTTCCGGAAGCGACCGTCAGCTTCAGCCTCAAGCCCGGCACGGCGGTGAGTGCCGGGGAGACGATCGTGCAGCAGGCCGTGGCCGATATCTTCATGCCGGCCGATATCCATACCAGCTTCGCCGGCAATGCGCAGTTGTTCCAGCAATCGGCCAATTCCGAACCGATGCTGCTGCTGTCGGCGATCCTGGCGATCTATATCGTGCTCGGCGTGCTGTATGAGAGCCTGACCCAGCCGATCACCATTCTGTCCACCCTGCCCTCCGCCGGCGTCGGCGCGCTGCTGGCGCTGCTGGCGACCCATACGCCGCTGACCATCATCGCCCTGATCGGCATCTTTCTGCTCATGGGCATCGTCAAGAAGAACGCCATTATGCTGGTGGATTTCGCATTGGAGGCCGAGCGGACGCGCGGCCTGGCACCGGTCGACGCCATCAAGGAAGCCTCCGTCGCGCGCTTCCGCCCCATCATCATGACGACTCTGGCGGCGATCCTGGGCGCCGTGCCGCTCGCCTTCTCCTTCGGCATTGGCTACGAATACCGTCGCCCGCTCGGCATTGCCATTATCGGTGGGTTGCTGATTTCGCAGGCCCTGACGCTGTACACGACGCCGGTTCTGTATGTTGCGTTGCAGCATAGGTGGCGGTTTCGCCTCTGGCGTCGGCGGCGCGCCGCGGAAATCTGACCAATGCTGCAGTGCAACATGAATTTCCTAGACGCAAACTAGAATTTTCTAAAGGCACGGCAGCCTGGAGATGAGGTTTCTTGCCCTCGGCTCGTTGTCTCCCTATCTATGCTCAGCTAACGAATAGGTAACCTGGCGGCGTCGCCGGGCGATAAAAAGCCGTGGTTCTGGCTCTGCCGGGATCGGCGGATAGGAGTGAGCCATGGACGGTGCCGTCAATCCATTCTCCGACGAGACCGTCGCCTCGCCGCGATCACGCATGAGCGGACTGCTGCGAGCGACCCAGGTGCTGGACCGTCTGGTGGTGGAGGGTAAGGCGACATCCGCCTATGATCTGGCCAAGGCCATCCGCGCGCCGGTCTCGACCATTTACGGCGTGGTGGACGCTTTGGTGACGGCGGGCTTGCTGGAGCGCGATGCCGCCGGCGCCGTGTGGTTCGGCAGCCGCATGTATCACTATGGTCTGGCCTATGGCCGCAATGTCGACCTGCTGCGCGAAGCGCGCACCGAAATGCGCCGCCTGGCCAATGACCTGGGCGAGACAGTGCAGATTTGCGTCCGTCATGAAGGCTTCGTGGTGATCCAGGATATGGCCGAGGCCTCGCGCAACTTGCGCGTCTCGTCCCGCATCGGCGCCCGCGTGCCGATCAACTGGAGCGTCTCGGGCCGGTTCTTCCTCTCCCATCTGCCGCAGCACGAGCAATTGGAGATTTTCCGCCAGAACGCCGTGCCCTCGGCCACCGGCCGGGCGCCGATCGACCCCGGCCAGTTCGTGGCGCTCTGCGACGAGGCGCGGCGGCTGGGCTATGCCAGCCAGCTCAGCGGCACGGATGAGGGCATCGCCTGTATCGCAGCGCCCATCACCAATGCCTCCGGCATCGTGGAGATGACGATCAGCATCATCATGCCCGAGCTGCGCGTGCGCGAATCCTTCGACACCTATGCCGATGCCGTGCGCGAGGCGACCGCCCGCGTGGAATCCCGCGTCGGCTGGCGGCCTTTCGGACCGATCAGCTTCGGGCACCGCGCGCCCCCCGCTTTGGCGCCTGCAAACCAGGGCGAGGCATCCCCCGCGCCCGAGCCGGCCTATGCCGCCTACGACGTGATGGCCTAGGGGCGGCCCCGCCCAGCTGGCCGCGCCCAGCCGGCGGCGCCTAGCCGGGGGCGCCCAGCCGGCCGGCTGAAACGGCAGGGGAGATTTGCCCCCGCCCGCTTGCGGAAGGCAAAAAACCTTCCTATAAGCCGCTTCCCTGCGGAGAGGTGCCAGAGTGGCCGATCGGGGCGGTCTCGAAAACCGTTGTGCGTGCAAGCGTACCGTGGGTTCGAATCCCACCCTCTCCGCCATAGGGCTGTAGGCTTCCGCTGATAGTGAGCGGTTCAAGCCTAGCCCCGGACGCTCCCCCGAAACGACAGCTCGCCCGCTGAGGCTAGCGTCTTTCAGATAGAGATTGAAGCGATCCGATAGTTGTCATCGCCGGGCGAGGCTGCCCGCGGCATGACGATAGAAGGTGATTCCGACCAGGGATGAAACGCTTTAATTCACAAATTTCTGAAATTACGAGAATTTTCAAACGGTTACAGCCATGGGCGATGACGTGATCTTGAGTTGGTTACAAACCCTTCACATGCTTTAGAGATTTCGCCCTGAGCAAAAAAAAGGCGGTGCCGAAGCACCGCCAAGTTTAGGGAGGAAACGTCCAAGAAAGCAGCGACACGATCCGGGACCGCCGTCGCCGCTGAATACGAAACTAGGCTCCCCACCTCCTTTCGCGCAAGAGTTTTGCGGCATCGCAGCAATCACATTTTGCTGCGATGGCTACTTTTGTGCGGATTTAATGTTGCATTAAGCTTTGGCCTTGCCACCAGGCCGGCGCGGCCGCCCGCCTGACGCAGATTGGCCAATCCCAATCCCCCGGCCGCCTTCCCCCAATCTTCGCCCTGTTAGAAGCCCAGCCCACACCATGCGTTCAACCGGTGTCAGGGCGGCTGCGTCGATGGAGACACCGACCTCGCCCGGTATCTGAAGGGAGAGGCCGTGCAGTCCGGGGCGAAGCTGATGCTCAACAAGGTTCCAGAAATCACCTTGGCTTTCTGGTTCATCAAGATCATGTCGACGACGGTGGGCGAAACCGGGGCCGATTACCTGGCGGTCAATGTCGGCCTGGGCGCCACCGCCACGACGCTGCTGATGGTGGCGCTGCTGGCCGCCGCGCTCATCGCGCAGTTACGCGCGCGCCGTTATGTGCCGGCGATCTACTGGCTGACCGTGGTTCTGGTCAGCGTCGTCGGCACCCAGATTACGGATGCGCTGACCGACGGGCTGAATGTCAGCCTCTATGTCAGTACTGCCGTCTTCGCCGTGGCTCTGGCTGTCACCTTCCTCGCCTGGTTCGCGGTCGAGAAGACGCTGTCCATCCACAGCATCGTCACCCGGCGGCGCGAGCTGTTCTATTGGACGGCCATCCTGTTCACCTTCGCGCTGGGAACGGCATCCGGTGACCTGGCAACGGAAGCGCTCGGCCTCGGCTTCACCCTCGGCGTCGTCATTTTCGGCCTGCTCATCCTGGCGACCGCCGGCGCCTGGTATATCGGCGCGAATGCCGTCCTCACCTTCTGGATTGCCTATATCCTGACGCGCCCGCTTGGCGCCTCCCTCGGCGATCTGCTGTCGCAGTCGCAGACTTATGGTGGCCTCGGCCTTGGTACCATCGTCACCAGCATCGTGTTCCTGGCCATCATCATCGCCCTCGTTGTCCGGCTGACCGTGCAGGACAGCAGACAGCGCGATAGCGACGGGGCCGAAGCCGGCATCTGAGCACGCCCTGAATTGACAGCGCTCCAATCAAAAATTTCCTTCGGAGTAACACAATGTCCTTTTACACGCTGCGTCTTCCGCTTGCCCTTCGCCTCAGCCTGAGCCTGCTTTCCATCGCCGGGCTTGAAGGGGCGATGGTCCCCGCCATGACCGTCACCGCGCAGGCGGCCGCGAGCCTGGGTGACCTATCATCCTTCCGCGCCATCGTCGTCGATGTCAAAACGTTGACCGACAAGGGCGACCTGCATGGCGCCCGCGTCCGCATCAAGGATCTTGAAACGGCCTGGGACGATGCCGAGGCCGGCCTGAAGCCGCGCGACGCGCGCGACTGGCATAAGGTCGATAAGGCGATCGACCATGCGCTGACCGCGCTGCGCGCCAGCCAGCCGGACCAGGCAAGCTGCGAGGCCACACTTGGCGCTTTGTTGCAGGTTATGGATCAAACCGCGCAAAAGGGCTAATCATGCGACAGGATGACACTGGCGAAGGACTACCGGTTTGCGCGTTCTAGTCGTCGAGGATGATGAAGAGACGGCAAGCTTCGTCCTGCGTGGCCTGCGCGAGCACGGCCACCAGGCCGATCACGCGGCGGACGGTCAGGACGGCCTCTTTCAGGCCACCAACGCCGCCTATGACGTCATGGTGGTGGACCGCATGCTGCCGGGCATGGAAGGGCTGAACCTTGTCCGCGCGGTGCGCCGCGCGCATGTGCAGACGCCGGTTCTGTTCCTGACGGCGCTGCGCGGCGTCGGCGACCGCGTGCAGGGGCTGGAGGCGGGCGGCGACGACTATCTCGTCAAACCCTTCGCCTTTGCCGAATTGCTGGCGCGTCTTCAGGCGCTGGCGCGCCGCCCGCCGCTGAAGAATGCGCCGACGTCCTTCCGCGTCGCCGATCTGGAGCTTGACCTGCTGCGGCGCTCCGTCAGCCGCGCCGGACAGCGGGTTGACCTTCAGCCGCGCGAATTTTTGCTTCTGGAATTCCTCATGCGCCATGCCGACCGCGTGGTGACCCGCACCATGCTGCTGGAAGGCGTGTGGGAATTCCACTTCGATCCGAAAACCAATATCGTCGAAAGCCATATGAGCCGATTGCGCTCCAAAATCTCGCATCTCGGCCGGCACCCGGAACTGATCCATACGGTGCGTGGCTCCGGCTACGTCCTGCGCGCGCCCGGCCCTTGAGGCTTATCCGCACGGCGAGTTTCCGCTTCGCGGCGCTCTATGTCCTGCTGTTCGTGGTCTCGGCCGGCATTCTGGGCGGCGCGGTATTTCTGACCGCCCGCCGCAGCCTGCAACAGCAGCTGACGACGAGCGTGACCGCCGATATGGCCTTCTTGCAATCGGAATATGCCCGTGGCGGCCTTCAGCATCTGCGCAGTCTTATCCAGACGCGCGAGCGCGAGCCCGATGCGCCGGATTATATTCTGCAAGCTCCGAGCGGGCAGGTTCTGGCCGGCGAGATCATCCCCCGTTCTGACCTCCATCCCGGTTGGACGGAGCTTGATGCCGCCGAAGAGGGGCTGAACCAGGAGACGCCGGAGCACCTGCGGGCGCTGGTGGTGGACCTGGGCGGCGGCCTGCTGCTGGGCGTGGGCGACGACCTGTCCCGCATCTCGGAAGTCGAGGAAGCCATCGCTTCCGCTTTCGCCTGGGTCGTCGGTCTTGCCGTCATCCTCGGCATCGGCGGCGGCGTCCTGCTGAGCCAGGCCTTTCTGGCGCGCGTGGATGCCATCGGCCGTGCGGCCGAGGCGATCATCGCCGGCGACCTGTCGCATCGCATCCCGACCGGCGGCGACAGCGATTTTGACCGTCTGGCCGGCACGCTGAACCGCATGCTGGACCGCATCAATGCGCTGATGGAAACCTTGCAGCAGGTGAGTTCGGATATCGCGCATGACCTGCGCACGCCCCTCTCCCGCCTCTATCAGAAGCTGGACGGCGCGCGGGAGAATGCGCGCTCCCTCGCCGATTACGAGGCCGCCATCCACGGCGCGCTGCGCGATGCCGAAGCGCTGATGGAGACTTTTTCGGCCCTGCTGCGCATCGCCCAGGTGGAGGGCGCGGCCCGCCGCGCCGCCTTCCGCGATGTTGATCTCTCAGCCGTGGTCGATGCCGTGGCCGACGCCTATCGGCCGGATGCCGAGGATGCCGGCCATGTTATCCTGGTCGAGGCCACCGCCAGCGTAACCGTTCATGGCGACAAGGATCTGCTGACCCAGGCGCTTGCCAATCTGATCGAAAACGGGCTGCGCCACACCCCGGCCGGGACGGTCCTACGGGTGACGCTGTCAGCCGGCAGCGGCACCGGCCCCGTGCTGGCCGTGGCCGATAACGGCCCAGGCGTCGCGCCTGACGATCTGCCGCGCCTGACGCAGCGCTTCTATCGGACGGAGCGCAGCCGCACCACGGCCGGCAATGGGCTGGGCCTCAGCCTTGTGGCCGCCGTGATGGAGTTGCATCGCGGCCGGGTCGATCTGGAAGCGGCTCATCCCGGGCTTGCGGTGCGTCTGATCTTTCCGGCGGAAAAACCCTGACCTTCGGTTTTGTCGCGCGGCGTCCTGGCTGAGTAGGCGACGAGACAAACAATCACGACCGTCAGGATGATCGCCAGATAGCCTTTGGAAAAGCCAAGATCGCCATGGGCGCGCTTGCCGTCGACCCAATCCGCGAAGGAAGCGCCGAGCGGGCGCGTCATGACATAGGAAAACCAGAAGGCGAAGATATCGTTCAGACGGAATTTCCAATGAGCGACAGCGGGCGCCAGAAACAGAACAAGGAAGACAAGACCCGAGACGAAATTGCCCAGGCCCAAGTTATGCGCCGTCCAATCCCCGGCCGCCGTGCCGAAAGCGAAGCTGACGAAGACCGTCGTCCAGTAAAACGCCTCACGTCGTCTTGTGAAAATACTGTGGATCGACAGCGTGCCTTCAGCCGCGCGCCAGCAGACGAACACAATCGCCAGCAGCAGCCCGAAGGCCGCTGTCGTCACCGGATGCGGCACGCCGGCCTTGTGGATGATATCGGCCGCCATGGTGCCGAAGACGGCGATCATGGCCACCACGAACCAATAGGCCCAGGCGTTGAAGCGCTTCAGCGAAAACTGGATCAGAAGTGCTGCAACAAGGCCCGCGAAGGCCAGCCCGACCGCGACCGGCGCGTTGAGATGCACGCCGTAATCCGAAGCGGCCTCGCCCATGGCCGTCGTCAGAAGCTTGATGCCCCAGAAGAGTCCGGTAATGACCGGAACCTTGGAGGCAACGGCGACCCAGGGTGCAGGTTCGGCGGATGACATTTGCATCGGCAATTCCTTCGCTGCCGCACCATCAGGCGGCCCTGCCTTCCGCTAGCGCGATCCCTTGGCCGCGTCACGAATAAAGGCCCGAGATTGAGGATTCCCAATCTCGGGCCTTATACCATCGCCGTCAGTTAGCGCTGGTCGCCGTGCCGGCCGTCGCGACCTTTTCCGCGATCTTGGACAGCGGCTCCTGCAAGGCCTGAATGGCCTTGCTGAGCTTGGCCGCGTCACTGGCTTTCACCTGCGCCGTATACAGCGCGTAGCCACCGGGGATGCTGCGGTCGCGATAGGTGTCGAGCATGGCGATGACCTTGGCGAATTGCGCCTTGACGCGCTCGGTCAGCGCCGGGTCGATTGTCTGCATGCCGGGTTCGAGGAAGGCGAAAGCCTGCTGCGCGCCTTCCACGTCACCCACGAAATCCACCAGATCGATATGGCTGAACGCCTCTTCCTCGCCGGTGATCTTGGTTGTCTGCACCTCCTCCAGCAGGGACGCCGCGCCATTGGCGAGATCTTCCGGCGCGAAGCTGATGGTGCGGACAAGCTTGGCCAGCAAAGCCACATTCGTCTGCAACTCGGCGGCCAGCGCCTTGGTGTGGTCGGTGATCTGGCCGGTCTGGAACAGATCGCGCTCGATGGCGTGGAAGCCGTGCCAGCCGACCTGCGGGTCGAGGTTAGAGGCGCGCATATCAACGAGATAGTCGAGATTGCCGGCATTGTCGGTCGCCTTGAAGCCCGGCAGGATGAAGCCGTTCACATCGGATTCGATGCGCTCGTAGAAAGGTCGCGCCAGCGGATATTCGGCACGCGCCTTGGCCAGATTACCCGCATCGATATCGGCTTCCAGAATGCCGACGGCTGTGAGCATGGCATCCGCCACGCCATTGACGTAGCCGGCATAGCCTTTGGCACCCGCCGCCAGCAGGTCCGCCGTGTTGCCGCCCTGCTGGGCTGCCGCGCGGCCGATGACGGTGAACGTCTGCATTTCCGGATTGGCGCCGGGGCAATAGAGCTGATAGCTGCCGCCGTCGAGCGTCAGGGTCAGTGCCGTGGCCGGCAGGCCGGGGGCCAGATTTTCCTGCTCGCCGATGATGCGGCCTTCGCTGAGCAGTTCCAGCTCCGTCAGGCCCGGGGCGGCCTTGTTCTGCACCGTGAAGGTGATGGGGCCGGCCTTGGCGCTGCTGTGATCCATCACACAGCTTCCGCCCTTATCGGCAGTCAGCGCGATATGGACCTGCGCGACATCATGCGTGACAGGGGCGGTTTGCGCCTGCGCGCGGGATGACAGGGCCAGCCCCGTCAGCGCCGTGGCCAGGCACAGGCCCGCCATCAGCGGATTCGCCAAGCGTGTCATCGACATTTGTTCATTCCTTGATCGGCTTATCCGGCGGAGGGCGAAGATGAAAAATAGGGCAGCGATGACGACAAGACCGACCGGCAGATAGACGGCCCAAAACTGCCGCTCCATCCGTGCCAGGCTGACCGCGTTGAGCGCGTTCTGGACCTGCGAGACATAGGCGTCCGACAGCCGCCATTGGCCCGAATACATGGCCTTGTCCTGCGCCAAAGCGATGATGCGCGGCGGGGAAAGCCCGCTGCCGGAGAGCGTCAGGATCGTGGTCGTGCTGCCCCCGGCATCCAGCAGCACCGCATGCGCCGTGCGAAGATGGATGGACTGGTGTCTGGTCCATGTGGCGGTGAAGGGACCAGGATGAAGGGCGGCATTCAGCCCCACCGGAATGCGGCCGCCGGACAGGGCGACAAGCTGATCCAGCGTCAATGTTGACGGCGCATCCTTCGCCGTCTCCCGCAGAGACAGCCGGATGCTGCCGTCAACCCATTGCGCCGTGCCGATGATGCGCGGCGCATCGCCGTCCATGGTGACGACATCGGCCTGCGCGGGAAGCCGCAGCTGCGGCACGGGATACAGGATCGCCAGGCCTGCCGCGCTGATCAGAAGAATGCCAGCCGCGGCGCATTGCAAACGGACGGTATTGCGCGGCGACGGACAGCGCGACCGTGGCCAATAGATATAAAGTGCCACCGGCAGCAGATAGGCGAGCCAGCCCAGCACCTCGATCAGCCTCGGGTCTGGATAGACGCCCAGCATGCCGGTGATCAGCGCCGACTGGATGGTGCCGGGCGTGATCAGCCAGGAGAGATTGATCACCAGTTGCTGGCCGGCATTCAGCCAGCCCGCTTCATGCGCCGTACGGCAGGCGGCCATCACCAGGCCGGCCGCCACCAGGATCAGGAAAGCGCCGGTGACGCGAAAGAAATTGCCGAGATTGATGCGCACGCCGCCGGCATAGATGCCCCAGCCGATGACAAGCGCCAGCAGCAGGCCCAGCACGGCACCGACAGCGGCCAGGCTGGTGGACTGCGCGGCCGAGAAGGAAGCCAGCAGGAAGACCGATGTCTCAAAACCCTCACGTAGCACAGCCAGAAAGGCCATTGCCGCCAGTGCGAAGGCCCCGGTCTGCGTCAAGGCTTCCGCCGCCTGCGCTTCCAATTCCCGCTTCATGCTGCGGGCATGCTTGTTCATCCAAACGATCATGCCCGTGACGAAAACAAGGGCGATGCCGCCAATGACGGTTTCCATCCCTTCCTGCGCGGCCTGGGGCAAAGCCTGCTCGACCAGATCGAGTGCCGCGCCGACCAGCATCGCCAAAGCCATGGCGAGACCGACGCCGATCCACATCGGTACCAGGCTTTTGCCGTTGTTGCGGAGGAAGGCGGCGATGATACCGATGATCAGCGCGCCTTCCAGCCCTTCGCGCAGGCCGATGACGAAGGTCGCTAACATGCCAGCATCGGTCCTTCATTTTCCATGAGGAACCCATATCGAGGTCCATTCGCAACTGCAAATCAGTCGCGATTAGAGCGTATTTTCAATATTTCCTTATATGATCGATGGATATCGCAATAATTTCCGACCGGAACGACGCCGGCTTTGCAACATTGGGAATATACAATGTAGCGTCAGCTGGAACACTTTGGGTTTGGATTGAAGCGCCTCCCCAACCGTCATGCCCGCGAAAGCGGGCATCTTCTACGCCGCCTAGCCGTGCCAAAGGGAGAAGATTCCCGCCTTCGCGAGAATGACCCAGTTTCCGTTAACACCCTGACCGCTCTAGATTTCCCGTGACGTCAGAGACGGTTCTGTCCTGTCCATCTTTCGGCGCGTCATCAGGCTTTGCAGCCGGTCGAACCACAGATAGACCACAGGCGTCGTGAACAGCGTCAGCGCCTGCGACAGGATCAAGCCACCGACGATGGCGATGCCCAACGGCTGGCGCAGTTCCGAACCCGCGCCATGGCCGAGCGCCAGGGGCAGCGCCCCGAACAGCGCCGCGAAGGTCGTCATCATGATCGGGCGGAAGCGCAGCAGGCAAGCCTGACGGATGGCCTCGAACGGGGTCTTTCCCTGGTCCCGCTGCGCCACCAGCGCGAAATCGATCATCATGATGGCGTTCTTCTTGACGATGCCGATGAGCAGAATGATGCCGATCATGCCCATGATCGACAGATCCTGCCCGCAAAGGCGCAGCGCCAGCAGGGCGCCGATGCCGGCCGAAGGCAGTGTGGAAATAATCGTCAGCGGATGAATGGCACTTTCATAAAGCACGCCGAGAATGATGTAGATGGTGATGATGGCGGCCAGGATCAGCCAGGGCTCGCTTTTGAGGGAGCTTTGGAAAACCTGCGCCGAGCCCTGAAAGGTTCCCGTCACGCTGGCCGGCATGTGGGTCTGCAATTCCACCGCGTTGATGGCATTGACGGCATCGCCCAAAGCCACGCCCGGCGCGAGGTTGAAGGAGAGCGTCACGGCCGGAAACAGACCCTGATGATTGATGGTGATGGGCGAGACACCCTGATGCACGGAGACCAGCAGGCTGAGCGGCACCAGCGCATTGGTGGAGGATGACCGCACATACAGATGTTGCAGCGCCGCCGTGCTCAACTGGTAGCGGGGATCGACCTCCTCGATGACATGATACTGGTTGGTGGGCGAAAACAGCGTCGCCACCTGCCTTTGTCCGAAAGCGTCGTACAGGATATCGTCAATGGCCTGCACGGTAATGCCCAGGCGCCCGGCCGTCTGCCGGTCGATATCGAGCGTGGCGCTGGTGGCGGAGGCGTTCTGGTCGGAACTCACGTCCCGCAATTGCGCCATGCCGCCAAAGGTTTTTTCCAGCGTCGCGGCCCAATGGTAGAGTTCCGTCACATTCGGATCTTGCAGCGTATACTGGTATTGCGCCGCCGAAATACGGCCGCCGACCTGAATGTCCTGATGCACCTGCATGCCGATGGTCACACCCTCGACCTTGGCCATCTTCTTGCGCAGCCGCGCCAGAACCTGATCGGCCGAAGCCGTTCTTTGCCCCAGCGGCTTGAGGTTGAGCAGAAGGCGGCCCTGGCTGACGGTGGGCGTGGCACCGATGAAGTAATCCACCGTATCGACCGCCGGATCCTTCTCCGCAATGGCCGCCAGCGCGTTGATGCGGCCGGACATGGCCTCGAAAGAGATATCGGGCGCTGCCTTGACAACGCCAAGCACGAAGCCGGTATCGACTTCCGGGAAAAAGCCTTTCGGGATGCCGACAAACAGCCAGCCGGTCAGCACGATCGTCCCGATCATCACTGCCAGCGTCACTTTCTGAAAGCGCAGCACCACATCCAGCATCCGCCCGTAGCCGGCTGTGATGCCGTCGAACAGCCGCTCCGACCACAGAAACAGGCGTCCGGGCTTCGCATCCGCGTCATGCTGGATCAGCCAGCCGCAGAGCATGGGCGTGACGGTGAGCGAGACGATGGCCGACATGATGATGGCGACCGAGATGGTGACGGCGAATTCCCGGAACAGCCGGCCCACCAAACCGCCCATGAGCAGGATGGGAATAAAGACGGCGATCAGCGAAACCGTCATGGAGACAATGGTGAAGCTGACTTCCCGCGCACCTTCCAGCGCCGCGTGCAGCTTGGATTTGCCGTCCTCCCGATGGCGCATGACGTTTTCGATGACGACGATGGCGTCATCCACAACAAAGCCGACCGCAATGGTCAGCCCCATGAGCGAGAGATTGTCCAGACTATAGCCCAGGCAATACATGACCGCGAAGGTGGCAATCAGCGACAGCGGAATGGTCATGCTCGGGATCAGCGTCGCCCAGAGATTGCGCAGGAAGACGAAGATGACCATGACGACAAGCGCGATGGAGATCATCATCGTCATCTGCACATCGCTGATGGCGGCATGAATGGTCTGCGTGCGGTCACCCACCACATGCAGCACGGCCGCAGCCGGCAGATTGGCCTGCAAGCCCGGCAAAGCCTGCTTGATGGCCTGGATCGTCTTGACGACGTTGGAGCCCGGCTGCTGCGCCACGTCGATGATGATGGCGCGCTTGCCGTTCAGCCAGGCGGCTTCATAGACATCCTCGGGCGCATTGACGATGGTGCCGATATCCTCAAGCCGGATCGGCGCATTGTTGCGATAGGCGACGACCATCGTGCGATAGGCATCCGCCGTCAGCAGCTGATCGGTTGTATTGATGACGACGGCGCGGTTTTCGCCGTTCAGCGTGCCTTTCGGCGCGTCCAGCGTCGCGGCGCCGATGGCGCTGCGCACGTCCTCCATCGTCAGGCCGAGACCCGCCAGCTTTTCAGGGTCGATCCGCACGCGCACGGCCGGGCGCAGCTGGCCGTGATAGTCGATCATGCCGACGCCGGGCAGCTGGGAGATGGGCTGCGCGATGAAATCCTCGGCATAGCGGTCCAGCTCGGTCAGCGGCAGGGTCGAGGATGTCAGCGCAAGCGAGATGATGGAGGCATTGGCCGGGTTGACCTTGTTATAGGTCGGCGGACTGGGCATGTCCTTCGGCAGCAGACCGGCAGCCGAGTTGATTTCCGTCTGCACATCCTGCGCCGCGCCGTTGATGTCGCGGTTCAGGTCGAATTGCAGCACGATGGTCGTCAGCCCCAGCGAGCTGGACGAGGTCATCTGCGTGACGCCGGGAATATTGGAAAAGGCGCGTTCCAGCGGTGTGGCGACCGAGGTAGCCATAGTCTGCGCGCTGGCCCCCGGCAATTTTCCGGTGACCTGGATGGTCGGGAAATCGACCTGCGGCAGGGATGAAATCGGCAGGCCGCGATAGGCGACGATGCCGATCAGGATCATGCCCAGCGCCAGCAGGCAGGTGCCGATGCGCCGGTAGATGAAAGGCCGGGAAATGCTCATGTGCCGCTCCCGCCACCTGCCGGCGCGTCTGGTGCCACGGTCACATGCGTGCCGGGCGCGAGGCGCGACTGGCCGTCCAGCACCACCTGCTGGCCGGGTTGAAGGCCGGAACGGATTTCCGTGAAGCCCGTCACCGTCGGGCCTGTCACCACGGTTTGCGGCGTCACCGTATCATCCGGCTTTACGACATAGACATAGAGTCCGTTCTGGCCGGTCAGCACCGCCTGCGCCGGCACGGTCACGGCATGCCGGTCCGTCCGCACCAGAACGCGGGCGGAGACGAATTCGCCGGGCCAAAGCACGCGATCAGTATTAGTGAAAACCGCCTTGAGCTGAATTTCGCCGTTGCTCTGGTCCACCGAACTATCGATGAAGATCAGCTTGCCGTCCGCGATATGCTGCGTGCCGTCGCGGGAATCGATCGCGACCGGCAGATCGCCCTTATGCTGGCCCGCCGCGACATCCGCGAGTTCGCTTTGCGGCAGCGAGAACAGAACCGAAATCGGCGCCATCTCAGTCACAGTCACCAGACCGGTCGTATCGGTTGCATGGACAATGCTGCCGGCGTCTATCTGCCGCAGGCCGACGCGCCCGGCCAGCGGCGAGGTGACGCGCGTGAAATCGAGATTAAGCTGCGCCGCGTCGATGGCGGCTTCGTCGGAATCCAGCGTTGCCTTCAAGGCTGCTTGCTGGGCCTTCATGGTATCGAGATTCTGGGATGTCCCGGCTCCGGCTGAGGCCAGTTTCTGCGCGCGCACCACCTCCTGCTGCGCATTGACGGACTGGGCCAGATCGCGCTGCCGGGTCGCTTCCGCCTGGGCCAGCACCGCCTGGTAGGGGCGCGGGTCGATCTGCGCCAGAAGCTGCCCCGCCGTCACATCCTGGCCCTCGGTGAAGAAAAGCTGCTGCAACTGCCCATCGACGCGCACCTTGACGTCCACCTTGTTGAGCGGTGTCACCGTGCCGATACCAGACAGCCAGACCGGCAGATCACGGGTGGAGGCAGCCCCGGCGATGACCGGAATGGTCAATCCGCCGGCCGTCGCATGGGGCGCAGGGGCGGACGGGGTATTGGCCCAATACCACCAGGCCCCGGCCCCCGCGCCGATCAGCACCACGGCCGCCGCCAGACGTTTCGCCGTGCTGCGCCGGCCCGCAGGGCCAGGGTGAATTTCGAAGCGCTTATGCTGCGTATCGGTCATCTCTCAGCCTCCGGCCTGGCTTGCTGTGGCGGGCGCGGCAAAGCCGCCGCCCAGGGCGCGGAACAGACCGACCGTCGCCTGATACCGTTGCAGCCTCAATTGCAGCAGGCTGTCCTGCGCCTGGTAGAGAGACTCTTCCGTCGTCAGCACCGTCAGATAGTCGGCCGCGCCGAGGCGGTATTGCAGTTCGGCCAGCGCATAGGCCTGGCTGGCCGCCGCCTCGGCCGTCACCTCGATGCTTTCCTGGTCGTGGAAATGGCTGAGAGCGCTGAGCTGATCCTCGACATCCTGGAAGGCGGTGATGACGGTCTGCCGATAGGTCGCGACCATTTCCACTTGCCGCGCGCGGCTATAGCGCAGTTGCCCCTGCAACTGGCCGCCCGAGAAGAGCGGTTGCAGGATGGAGGTGCCCAAATCCGTCACCGCCGCCGGGGGAAAGAAATCGGACAGGTGGCGCGCGCCGAAACCCACAGCCCCGGTCAACGAGACGGTGGGGAAGAAGGCCGCGCGCGCGACGCCGATGTCGAAATTGGCGGAGCGCAGCCGCGCTTCCGCCGCCCGGATATCTGGCCGCTGTTCCAGCAAGGCCGATGGCAGGTTGGGCTGCACGGCAGGGTCGGCGAGGCCCACCAGATCCTGCCCGCCGATAGCGAAACCTTCCGGCGCCTTGCCCGTCAGCACCGCAAGCAAGTGCATGGCCTGATCGGATTGCTGTTGCAGCACGGGGATGGCGGCCTGGAAGGTGGCGACAGCATTCCGCTGCTGCTGCACTTGCAGCATGGTCGCGGTGCCGGCCGATTGCTGCACCACCACCAGGCTCAGCACATGCTGCGCATCGGCCACGATCTGCTGCGCCAGGCGGATACGTTCATTCAGCGACAGGACCAGAAAATAGGTATCGGCGACGGAGCCGGATAGCGTCATCGCAACCGTCTGCGCGTCATAGACGGATGCCTGGGCCAGCGCCCTGCCGGACTGCGCGGCGGCGCGGTTCTTGCCCCAGAAATCGAGTTCGTAACTGGCCTGCCCCACGGCCTGCTGGGTGGAGCTATTTTTCACGCCCATGGTCTGGCTTTGCGTGACGCCAAGGCTCAATTGCGGGAACAGTGGCGCCGCGTCCACCTGCGCCGTGCCGGCGGCTTCGGCCACCCGCGCCTCCGCGGCCGCGAGATTGAAATTGCCGGCAAGGCTTTGCTGCATCAGCCGGTCGAGTTCCGCGCTATGGAAGCTTTGCCACCAGGCACCGGTCGCCGAGACCGCGTTGACGCTGGCTTGCGGCTTGCCGTTCCAGCTGGGCGCGGTCGCGACCGCCGGACGGTGATAGCTGGGCGTCAGGGAACAGGCGGCGGTCGCCAGCGACAGGCCAAGCGCGGCGGTCGCCTTGACGACGCGCGGCACGGACAAAAGAGCGCGGAAGGGAATGATGTGAGGCACGGCGGCTTATTGGCGGCGCCCGCGTAATGGCGGCTTCGCCTCAGCGTGAATTCGATTTTAATGTCGAACCCGGTCCGGTTCAGCGCTCGGTCGCAGCCTCGGCGCTGATCATATAGCCGGCGCCGCGCACGGTCTGGATCAGCTTATGGGCATGCCCGTCGTCGATCCGCTGCCGCAGCCGGTGGATATGCATGTCGATGATATTGCCGCGCGGGTCGAAGTCATAATCCCAGGCGGCTTCCAGCAGCATGGACCGGGTAACGACCTGCCCGGCATGGCGCATCAGCAATTCCAGCAGCAGGCATTCCCGGTGCTGAAGGTGGATCTCCTGACCGCCCCTCATCGCCTGGCGGATGGCGGGGTCCAGCATCAGGTCGCCCACCACAAGCTGGCTTTGCCTCCGGCCCCGGTCTGCCCGGCGGGCCAGCGCCTCCACCCGTGCCAGAACCTCGGCGAAGGCATAGGGTTTGGCCAGATAATCGTCACAGCCGGCCCGCATGCCGTCCACCCGGTCTGTCATGCCGGCGATGGCGCTGACCATCAGCACTGGCGTGACGATGTCGGCCTTGCGCAGGCTGACCACCACGCCGATCCCATCCAGAATGGGCAGGCGGCGGTCGAGAATGATGACGGTGTAGAGCCCTTCCAGGGCCAGCGCGAGCCCGTCTTCCCCGTTCCGCGCCCGGTCCACGACATGGCCGCTCTCGGTCAATCCACGGACGAGATAGGATGCCGTCGGGTCGTCGTCCTCAATCACCAGCAAACGCATCTCAGGCCGGTCGCTCCAAAGGTTAACGAAAGTTCATATTGGGGCGAAGTAATCCTATGCCCGGTCATGACATCAGCCGCATCATGGGAGCGTGAAAAGAATGGTCTGTCGCTTATGACACGCATATTGGTCATTGAGGATGATGCCAAGCCCGCGCTTGAGATAGAAGCGGCCCTCTCGGATCATGGCTATGCGGTCGAAACCGTCGATACGGGACGCGCGGGCCTGCTGAAGGCCGCGACCGAATCTTTCGACGCCATCGTGCTGGACCGCATGCTGCCGGGCGGGATGGACGGTATCGCGGTGCTGTCGACATTGCGGGCCATGGGCAATGATATGCCCGTCCTGGTGCTCAGCGCGCTGTCGGCCGTGGATGACCGCGTGCGTGGGCTGAAGGCGGGCGGCGATGATTACCTGACCAAGCCTTTCGCCTTTCTGGAACTCACGGCGCGGCTGGACGTTCTGGTGCATCGCCGGGAAATGCCCGAGCGCGTCATCAAGCTGCGCGTCGAAGACCTGGAGATGGATCTGCTGACGCGCAAGGTCAGCCGCGCGGGCCAGGGCATAGACCTGCTGCCGCGCGAGTATAAGCTGCTGGAATATCTTTTGCGCAATACGGGGCAGATCGTCACGCGCGCCATGATGTTCGAGGAAGTCTGGCATTATCGCTATGACGAGCAGACCAATGTGATCGACGTTCATCTCAGCAAGCTGCGCCGCAAGATCGATCTGCCCGGCATGAGCCAGCTTATTCACACCGTACGCGGATCGGGTTACGTGCTGCATGCGCCTGGTTGATCTTCCGCGCACCAGCAGCTTTCGGCTGGCCCTGGTCTTTCTGGCGCTGTTCGGCATCGCGGCCAGTATTCTGTTCGGATTTCTGTATATCCGCACGCAGGATTATCTGATTCAAAGCGTGGACAGCTGGCTGGCGCGGGAAGCGCCAGGCAATTACGCATCCCCCGTGCCGGCCATCATCGCCCGGTTCAATGCCCATGCGCAGGGCGACACGGATATGGACCGGGCCTTCACGCTGTATAGCGCGGACGGCACCTATCTGGCGGGCGAGGCCCTGCCCTTGCCCAACCCCGTGCCGCGCTTCGATCAGCCTTTCAACTTCCGTGTTCCGGGTGGCCAGCACACCCGCATGCGGTTTCGCGGCCTCGCGCATCGCCTGGAGAGCGGCGACATCATCCTCGTCGCCCAGAACATGTATGACACGCGGGAATTCGACGAGGATTTTGTCGGCACCGCCTTGTGGGGCAGTGTCATTGCCGCGGCACTGGGCCTGCTGGGTGCCGTCATCATGGGCGCCGGCACCGTGCGCCGTTTCGATGATGTGGCCTTGGCCATTCAGCGCATCGTCGGTGGCGATTTGTCAAAGCGCCTGCCGACGCAAGGCACGTCGGGCGACCTCGACCGTCTGGGCCATGTCGTCAACGGCATGCTCGATGACATCGAGCGGCTGATGTATGACGTCAAAGGCGTCTGCGACGGCATCGCGCATGACCTGCGCACGCCCTTGACGCGCATCCTGGCGGGGCTGGAGCGCGCGCAGCGTCGCGCCCGCACGACGGATGACTATGCCGCCGCGATCGAGGACGCCATCGTCGAAACGCAAGGCGTGCTGCGCACCTTTTCCGCTTTGCTGCGCATCGCTGAGATCGAGGACGGACCGCGCCGCGCGGGGTTCGAGACCGTCGACGTCGAAACCATCGCCCGCGACGTGGTCGAATTCTATGAACCGCTGGCCGAGCAGAAAGATCTGAGGATGAGCTTCAGCTGCGAAGGCAGCGCCCCCTACCGAATGAAGGGCGACCCCAGCCTGCTGTTCGAAGCCATCAGCAATCTTGTTGACAACGCCATAAAATTCACGCCCGAGGCCGGCTTCATTGCCATCACCGTCATGGACCGCGCGGAGGGTCTTACCATCCGCGTGGCCGATAGCGGCTGCGGCATCGCGGTCGCAGACCGGGAAGCCGTGCAGCGCCGCTTTCATCGCACGGAGAAAAGCCGCCACATGCCGGGTAACGGCCTCGGCCTCAGCCTGGTCGCGGCCGTCGCCCGCCTGCATGACATGACGGTGCAGATCGAAAGCCTGTCGGCCGCCGATGACGCGTCCGGCACCATCGTCACGCTGCTGCTGCCGGGCCATGGCAGAGCGCAGGCACATACCTAACGTGGCGTTCATGTTGAGGCGACCGGGGTTTTAGGCATCGCGACCTAGCTAGCGCGTCTTGCCGTGACCGAACCATCGACAGTAGCCGCATGCGACAGACCTATTCCCGGAAATCACAATTTCAGACCGAGCGGCGCCGGCTGCCACGTGTTGTCTTGCCGCTGGCCATTATCGCGGTCGCGGCCGGTCTGGCCGCTTTCAGCATGGCGAATTCGACCCCGGCGGTGACCGACGCGCCGCAGATCGCCCGCGCCTTCGCGACCCGCCATCACGAGGCTTTTCCGGCACCCCGCCCGCCGGCCCAATTCGTGGATGCGCTGGTCGCGACCGAAGATCAGCGCTTTTTCTGGATCACGGATATGGGCGTCGATCCCATCGCGCTGACGCGCCTGGTGCTTGGTGTCACCGGTTTCGGGCCGCCGGGCGGCGGTGGCGCGTCGATCGACCAGCAATTGGCCAAGATGCTGTATACGCCGAACCAGAGCGGCAGTTTCCTGGTCGACGTGGAACAGGTCATTCTGGCCTTTAAGCTGCACCTGTCCTATTCGCATGCCGCCATTCTCGGCATGTATGCAGAAATGGCCTATTTCGGAAACGGCTATTACGGGCTGGAAGCCGCCGGCCAAGGCTATTTCGGTGCGACGGCTGATGCCTTGACAGCACATCAGGCAGCCATGCTGGCCGGGCTGGTCAATGCCCCCTCCGCCGACAATCCGCGCACGCATCTGGCGCGCGCCACCGCTCGCTGCCGGCATGTCTTCGGGCGGCTGGTGGCGCTTCATTATCTGACCGAGAATCAGGCCAAGGCGCAGCGCGCCACCCCGCTCGGACTGATCACAAGCCCGTCACCCTGAACGGCGACGGCGGTATCTGACAGTCTGTTCATGTTTGGGCGAAGCGCATTTTACGGCGCGTTTCCTAGGGAGAGCCTGCAAAAATCGCGACCGCGCAAGGAAAGCTCATGAATTCACTGGTATCGACTTTGGACGAGAGGCCAACCGTCATCGAAGCCGCCAAGGTTCCGCTCACCAATCTCAGCTTCTGGGTCGTAAAGATCCTGACGACGGCCATGGGCGAAGCGGCATCGGATTATCTCGTCAAGGCGCTCGATCCCGTCGTCGCCGTCGCGCTCGGCGCGGCCGGCTTCGTCATCGCCCTGGTCATCCAGTTTCGCACCCCGCGCTATAATGCCTGGAGCTATTGGTTTCTGGTTTCGATGATCGCCATTTTCGGCACCATGTTCGCCGATGGGCTGGACCTGCTCGGTGTCGGCCACACCACTGCCACCCTTGTCTTCGCCGCGCTGCTCGGGATCGTCTTCTTCGCCTGGTATCGGGTGGAAGGCACGCTATCCGTCCACAGCATCTACACGCCCCGGCGAGAAGTCTTTTATACTGGCTGACGGTCATGACCAGCTTCACGCTGGGCACGGCGGCGGGTGACTGGACGGCGGGCACGCTGCATCTGGGCAATCTTCTGTCGGGCTTCATCTTCCTCGCGCTCTTCCTGCTGCCGGGTCTGGGCTTCTGGAAATTCGGCCTGAACCCGATCATCGCTTTCTGGTTCTCCTATGTCATGACCCGTCCGCTCGGCGCCTCCTTCGCGGATTGGATCGGCAAGCCTGCCAGCCATAACGGGCTCGGCTTCGGCACCGGCCATCTCACCGTGCTTTTGACGGCCGTCATTCTTGTCCTTGTCGGCTATCTCTTTTTCAGCCGTTCGGATGTCGAGCGGCCGGCCCTGGCGGCCGAGTAAGCAAAGGACATCGCGGATGACCCATCTCGCCTGGACCCATATCGGCCCGTCGATCCTCGCTGCCTTTCTGGCATCGACGGTCGAATTCGTGGAGGCGCTGACGGTCATCCTGGCGGTCGGCAGCGTGCGGGGCTGGCGCGACGCCCTGGCCGGCACGGCCGCCGCCCTGCTCGTGCTGCTGCTTCTGGTCTGCGTCCTCGGCTCGGCCCTGACCCGTGTTCCGCTGAACGTCATCCAGGTGGCGGTGGGCGCGCTGCTGCTGCTGTTCGGCCTGCGTTGGCTGCGCAAGGCGGTGCTGAGGGCGGCCGGCGTCATTCCGCTGCATGACGAGTCCGCCGCTTTCGCCAAGCAGACCGACGCCATGCGGCGTCACGGCCTGGCCTCGGGCTGGGACAAGATCGCCTTCGCCGCCGCTTTCCAGATCACGATGCTGGAGGGTACGGAAGTCGTCTTCATCGTCATCGCGGTCGGCGCGGGTGGCACCGGCCTGCTGCTGCCGGCAAGTATCGGCGCCTTGGCGGCGTTGATCCTCGTCGCCGTAGCCGGCATCATCCTGCATCGCCCGCTGGCAACCGTGCCGGAAAATGCCCTGAAATTCATGGTCGGCGTCTTGCTGTCGGCCTTCGGCAGTTTCTGGTTCGGCGAAGGCATCGGTGCCGCCTGGCCCGGTCAGGATTGGTCGATCCTGCTGCTGATCGCAGGCTTTCTGGCGACCGCCCTGCTCGCAGTGCCACTGTGCCGGATGCGCGCCGCCACTGCTGCCCGCCTGGCCCGATAGGAACACGCCATGTCCTGGATCAAAACCGTTCTGCGCGAAGTCTGGGGCCTGTTCGTCGATGACGGCCGCTTCGCGCTGGCCATCATCGTCTGGCTGTTGATCGCCTGGCTCGTCCCGCGCCATCTTGGCATAGCGCCGGTCTGGACCGGCCTGCTGCTGTTCCTGGGGCTGGCCGCCATTCTGCTGGAAAGCGCCTGCCGCCGCGCGACGCGCGCGCCATAAGTCTCTTCAAAAACCAACAAAACAGAACAAGCGTTTATGGATCCCATCCATGCGATCGTTATCGCAATCGTTCAGGGCGCGACCGAGCTTTTTCCGGTCAGCAGCCTCGGCCATGCCGTGGTGCTTCCCGCCCTGCTCGGCTGGAACCTGGATCAAAGCGGCCAGTCCTTCCTGCCCTTTCTCGTCATGCTGCATGTCGGCACGGCCATCGCGCTGCTGGGATTCTTCTGGAAGGACTGGTGGGCCATTCTGACCGGCCTGGTTGGAACAGGCCCCGCCACGCAGGTGACGGAAGCGCGCCGTGTTTTTGGGCTGATCGTCGTCGCCACCATTCCCGCCGTCATCATCGGCGGCGCGCTGGAACATGTCCTGCGCCATGTCTTCGCCACCGCGCTGATCGCCGCGCTGTTTCTCATCGTCAATGGCGGTCTTCTGCTGCTGGGCGAGCGCGCGAAGACCGCCACAAACGCCAACCGCAGCTTCGCCAGTCTGACCGTCCGTGACGCGCTCGTCATCGGCTTCTGGCAATGTCTGGCCCTTATTCCCGGCCTGTCGCGGTCCGGCGCCACCATTCTGGGCGGGATGCTGCGCGGATTGGACGCCGAGGCCTCGGCGCGGTTTTCCTTTCTCATCGCCCTGCCCATCATCGCCGCCGCCGCCGTGCTGGAACTGCCCAAGCTGCTGCACGATAAGGCTGCCCATGGCAGCATGGGCCTGGCGCTGATCTGCGCCGTGATTGCGGGCGTCACCGCTCTGGCCAGCACGGCCTTCCTGATGCGCTGGTTCCGCAATCACACCCAATGGGCGCTGAAGCCCTTCGCGATCTATTGCATTCTCGCCGGTGCTTTCAGCGCCGTCTTCCTCATCGTGGTCGGTTAGACGATGCCGTAACGCGGCGCGGGCTTGGCATTGCCGAATTTCGGCCCCATCGCCTGGCGGTCCGCTTCCCAGCGGGTCCAGGCCTCGCCCCCATGCAGGCCGGGGATGGTCACCAGTTCGCCGGCATCCAGCCCGGCCAGCGCCGCGTCGACGCAATCTTCCGCCGACATGGTGATGGCCGCAGTCTTCTGCGGCGCATAGCCGGCGATATCCCAGAACTCTGTCGCCGTGGACCCCGGCAGCACGGTCTGCACGCGCACGCCCTTATCGGCCAGATCCTTCTGCAGCGAATGGCCGAAGCTCAGGACATAGGATTTGGACGCGCTATAGACGCCGTTCAGCAGCTCGACGGCGATGCCGACGATGGAGCCGATATTGATGATCGTGCCGCTGCCGCGCGCCACGAAGGCCGGGGCGGCCGCGTAGCTGAGGCGGGTCAGGGCCGTGATATTGAGGTCGATCATCGCCTCCATCCCATCCACATCCGCTTGCAGGATCGACGCGACGGAGCCGATGCCGGCATTGTTCACCAGCACGGTGATGCCCCCGTCCTGGCGCAGCAGGGCTTCCACCGTCGCAAGCCCGGCCTTGTCGTTCAGATCGGCCGGATGAACCGTGACGCTGCGGCCCGTTTCCGCTCGCAGGCGATCCGCCAGCGCATTCAGGCGCGCCGCATTGCGGGCCACCAGAACCAGGTCGTAGCCGCGCCGGGCCAGACGGTCGGCATAGACGGCGCCGATGCCCGAAGAAGCGCCGGTCACAAGAGCTTTGCCCTTCGCAATCGTAGTGTTCATCACGCTAGTCCTTCCTTGGCGCTCAGGATTGAGCCTTGGGAGGAGTCATAGGCTTGCGATACGAAGTCTCAAATGTCATAGATACGTAGATTTCAGACATCACAGGACGGGCATCCGCCGTGCGCGACATCGCTTTCGTGGTCTATCCTGGCTATTCCGTCATGGCGCTGGCCGTGGCGACCGCTTTCGAGGTCGCCAATGCCATGGCGGTAGACCCGCCTTACGCCCTGCATTTCATCTCGGAAGGCGGCGGCAGGGTCAGAACCTCGGCCGGCATGGCCATCGACACCGAAGCCTGGACCGGCAGGCCCTTCGACACGCTGGTCGCGGGCGGGGCGACGGTGCCTGAACCCACGACGCCGGGGCTGATCGCCTTCATCCGGGACTCGGCCGCGCGCACACGCCGCATCGCCGCCGTCTGCACGGGCGCTTTTCTGCTCGCCGACGCCGGCCTTTTGAACGGGCGGCACGCCACCACGCACTGGCTCTACGCGCGGGAATTGCAGAAGCAATTTCCGGGCGTGATGGTCGATCAGGATCGCATCTTCATCAATGACGGGCCGGTCTGGACATCGGCCGGCATGACGGCCGGGATCGATCTGGGCCTGGCGCTGATCGAGGCCGATCTGGGGCCGGAGATTGCCAAATCCGTCGCGCGCAAGCTTGTCGTCTATCATCGGCGCGGCGGCGGCCAGTCACAGTTTTCTGCATTGCTGGAACTGTCGCCCAAATCGGACCGCATCCAGACGGCGCTGACCTATGCACGGGAAAATCTGCACAAGCCATTGACCGTCCCCGATCTGGCGGAGGCCGCTCATCTCAGCCCCCGGCAGTTCAGTCGCGCCTTCCTGGCGGAGACCGGTCAATCCCCCGCCAAGGCGATCGAGGGCCTGCGGGTCGAGATGGCGCGGACGATGATGGAACAAAGCCGCCATTCCATCGATATCGTCGCTCAGCAGACCGGGTTCAGCGACCGCGACCATCTGCGCCGGGCTTTTCTGCGCGCCTTCGGCCAGCCGCCGCAGGCGCTGCGCCGCAATGCGCGGGTGGAAACCCAAGCCGGGCGGTGAAGGCATGAAACCTGCTTGCGGTTTCGCCCCGAGGGCCGCGTAGGATGAGCCCTCGAAACCTTTCACGACGGGATTAGCCGCGATGGATTTGACCAGCCTGCCCTTCGACAGCGCCGAGATGCTGCAACGCCTGAAGCCGTGGATTCTGTGTGAAAGCCCGACCCATGACCCGGCCGCCGTCGGCCGCATGATGGATCTGGCCGCCTGGGAACTGGTCAGCAGCGGCGCCCGCGTCGAGCGGATTCCCGGCCGCATGGGCTTCGGCGACTGTATTCGCGCCAGCTTTCCGCACCCCAAAGCCGGCACGCCGGGCATTCTGATCATGGCGCATCTGGATACCGTCCATCCGATCGGCACGCTGACCGACCTGCCCTTCCGCGAAGAGGGTGGGACATGCTTCGGCCCGGGCATCTGGGACATGAAGGGCGGCACGTTCGCGGCACTGGAAGCCGTGCGCGGCCTTGCCGCCGCCAGCCTGCAAAGCCCCCTGCCCGTCACCTTCCTGCTGACCAGTGACGAGGAAGTGGGCAGCCCGTCCACCCGCGCCCTGATCGAGGCGGAAGGCAAGCGCCACCGCTATATCCTGGTGCCGGAACCGGCGACGCCGGATCGCGGCGTCATTACCGGCCGCTATGCCATTGCGCGTTTCCGCCTGGAAAGCCGGGGCCGGCCCAGCCACGCCGGCGCGGCGCTGGCCGAAGGCCGTTCCGCCATCCGCGAATTGGCCAAGCAGCTGATCGCCATCGAGGATATGACGACGGCGGACTGCACCTTCAGCGTCGGCGTCATCCAGGGCGGCCAATGGGTCAATTGCGTCGCCACCACCTGCACCGGCGAAGCCCTGACCATGGCCAAGCGGCAGGCGGACCTGGATGCCGGCGTGGCCAAGATGCTGGCGCTGACGGGCAGCACGCCGGAGACGGGCTTCACCGCCACCCGTACCGTCACCCGGCCGGTCTGGGAGCCGAACAACGCCTGCATGGCGCTGTATGAGACGGCAAAGGGCGTTGCAGCGCGCCTGGGCCTCGCCTTGCCGCATCACAGCGCCGGCGGCGGGTCGGACGCCAATTTCACCGGCGCGCTGGGCCTGGCCAGCATCGATGGGCTGGGTCTGGTCGGCGGTGGCGGCCATACGCTGACCGAGCATGTGGAAATCGCCAGCCTAGCGGAGCGGGCGCGGCTGATGGCGGGCCTGCTGCTGGAACTGAACTGATGTTTCGCGCGGCGGGGTGCGATCCCCGCCGCGCGAAACCGAGCTCTTTTACTTCGCTGCTGCGGCCGGCGTGGCTGTGGTTTCCATATCCTCGGCCTCGCTGCTCTGCGGCGGCACGGCTGGCGAATGGAAGCCGGAGGAATGATCGTAATTGCTGCCATTGACCGGCTGCATGGTGGCTTCCGGCTGGCGCATGCAGCCCCGGAAAATCGGGTCGCAGACACCATCGCTGCCGATCGTCACGTCATCCGGGCCGGTATAATGGACTTCCGTGACCTTGTTATGGACGACGCGCACATCGGCGATACAGCCGGTGCCGGACCCGCCGAGCGAAACCGCGCCCAAGGTCAGCGGCAGGGTGACGTTGAAGCCGCCGGTCGCCGCCGGATTGTAGAGGTAGGTGTCGACATGCGCGACATCGTTGATCTTGGTCGTTTTAGCCGCAGGACCGGCACAGGACAGAAGATCGGCCGAACTCATGCCGATCATACTCGTCTGCGCCAGATGGGCGTCGCGGGACGCGCCATAGCCGCATCCTGACAAAGCGAGCGTTGCGAGCAAGATTGCGTTCCGACGCATGACACCTCCTGACGTGATCTGCCCCGGTATGTGCGTCCGCCAGCCGGCTGCGTAACCCGCAGCGCATGGAAAAACCGCCATTCCCGCCTCAACTGGCCGTGAGGGGGACTTGGCGGAACGGCTTTCCCTCCAGATGACAGCAAGACGAATGTCTTCCGTTTGTCATCGGAAATATGACGGAAGCGTTGGACAAAACGCGGCCGATCAGGCTCAAAACACGGAGTTTCGACTCACCCAAGCGTGGTCCGACTCACGCTGCTGCGACCGAGCCCGGAGTTGATTGGCGAATGACTTTCACCCTTTGTGCCGCGGCCTTCTGCATCATCGCGACGGCCCTCAATCTCGGCGGGCTGACCATCGCGGCCTTCCGCCTGCGCCCGCGTGGTGCGACGCGGCCGACACCGGCCGATGCGCCAGCCGTGACCATCATCCGGCCGCTCTGCCGGATCAATAATTACGAGCGCGAGACCCTCGCCTCCACCTTCATGCTCGACTACCCCAGCTACGACATCATCTTCTGCCTTGAAGACGGCAATGATCCGGTGGCCGGGCTGGTCTATAACCTGATGGAAAAATTCCCGGGCGTGCGGGCGCAATTGCTGATCGGACAGGAACGCCGCACCAAGAATCCCAAGCTCAATAATTGCCTGAAGGGCTGGGACGCGGCGGAAAATCCCTGGATCATCATGGCCGACAGCAATGTGCTGATGCCGCGCGATTATATCCAGCAGATGATGGGCCGCTGGACCGAGAAGACCGGCCTGGTCTGCTCCATGCCCATCGGCACGCAGCCCGATAATGCCTGGGCCGAAATCGAATGCGCCTTCCTCAATACTTTCCAGGCGCGCTGGCAATATGTCGGCGAAAGCCTGGGCCAGGGCTTCGCCCAGGGCAAATCGATGCTCATGCGCCGCGATATCGTGGATGCCGGCGGCGGCCTGCTGAAGACACTGGGGGCCGAAATCGCCGAGGATGCCGCCTTCACCAAGCTGGTGCGTCAGGCCGGGCTGCATGTGCATCTGGTCAATGCCCCCTTCGCACAGCCTTTGGGTGAGCGCACGGGCCAGGAAGTCTGGTCCCGCCAGGCGCGTTGGGCCATGCTGCGCCGCAAGACCTTCCCGCTGATGTATCTGCCCGAGCTTCTGACCGGCGGCTTCTTTCCTATCGTGGCCGGCCTCTATGCCGCCTGGGACGCCAATGTGAATGTCGCGGTCGTCGGCGCGATTTTGGCGGCGCTGTGGTACGGGCCGGAAGCGCTGCTGGCGCGCATCGCCGGCTGGCATTTCTCCTCCCGCATGCTGCTGGCCTGCGCCCTGCGCGACTTTCTGCTGCCGCCCCTTTGGGTCGTGGCCTGGCTTCAGCAGGACTATGTTTGGCGCGGCAATGCGGTGAACGTGAAGCAGGTGGTGGCGGAAGAGCTGGAGTAAGTCTCCCTTCTTTCACCGAGCGGACTTGCCATAGCCATCATCCTGTGGATGGCTCGGCTCCTGAGCGGGAGCGCACCATGTCCTTCGATCATTGGCTGGCCTTTGTCGCGGCTTCCAGCGTGCTTCTGGCCATTCCGGGGCCGACCGTGCTGCTGGTGATGTCCTATGCGCTGGGCCATGGCCGCAAGCCCGCCGCCGCCATCGTGGCGGGCGTGGCCCTGGGTGACCTGACCGCCATGTCGGCCTCCATGCTGGGCCTGGGCGCGGTGCTGGCGACCTCGGCCGCCATCTTCACCGCGCTGCGCTGGGTGGGTGGCGCCTATCTCATCTATCTCGGCATCAAGCTGTGGCGCGCGCCGGTGCAGACGGCCGATCCGGCTGGCGAAGCGCCGCAAGCCAGACCGTGGCGGATGCTGGCCCATGCCTATGCGGTCACGGCGCTGAACCCCAAAAGCATCATTTTCTTTGTGGCCTTCGTGCCGCAGTTCCTCCAGACCGGCCGCCCCTTCCTGCATCAGGTTCTGATCCTGGAAGCGACCTTCGTGACCCTGGCGACCGTGAACGCGGCGCTGTATGGGCTTTTGGCCGCCGCCGCGCGCGAGCGGCTGCGCGCGTCCCGCTTGCAGCGCGCCGTCAATCGCACCGGCGGGTCTCTGCTGATCGGCGCCGGGCTTTTCGCCGCCGGCTGGCGCGGTGCCACCAACTGACCAAGCTGTGCTAGGCCATCCGCCATGATGATGATCGGCGGAGGATTTGGCATGAAACGTCTGGCAGCGGCCCTGGCCCTTGGCCTTGTCCTGACCGGCAGCGCCGCGCAGGCGCAGACCCGTATCGGCGGGGTGGATACCACCTTCCGCTTCCTCGGCTCCAACGACCGCGTCGTCATAGACCGCTATGATGATCCGGATGTGCCCAATGTCTCCTGCTACGTCTCCCGCGCCGAGACCGGCGGCGTGAAGGGCAGCCTGGGCCTGGCCGAAGACCCGTCGCGCTTTTCCATCGCCTGCCGTGCCGTGGGGCCTGTCGCCTGGCCGACGAATCTGCCCAAGAAGCAGCGCATCTTCACCAGCTCGCTGTCCGTCTTCTTCAAGACGCTGGAAGTCTACCGCCTGCTTGATGCCGACAAGAAGGTTATCCTTTATGTCGTCATCAGCAGCCGTCTGAAGGATGGCAGCCCGTATAATTCCATCACCGCCGTGCCGACCGGGCCGACGCCGTAGGGTCTGTCTGGCTTTTATTGTCGTCATGCCCGCGAATGCGGGCATCCTCATGCCTTGTCGCCGTGCCAGAGGGAGAGGATTCCCGCATTCGCGGGAATGACGGCGTATCAGTGAATGCCTGAAACGCTCTGATGGCCGGAGGCGCCCACCTATTCCGCACCACAAAAGTGAAAACCATATTAGACCGTTGACTTTGGTTATTTGCGTCGGTACATTGCGTTATATGACCTATTTGGTATCGTTAATTATGTCTCTGTGTTGTTGAACGCAATCCTTTTGCCCTGCCCAGCGCGGGATGGATTTGTTGAGCAACGCATCGCCGCAGGGCGTTAAAAAGAGACCGACATGTCTGAAACCAAAATCGCTTTATTCCCGCGCTTCGCCGTATCGCCCGAGCAGAAAAACGCTTTTTCCACCTGCGTTAAATTTGCTCAAACAACGATTCGGCAGGCCAGTGCCGTCATCGGCACTGTTCCCGTGCCGGCCGTCGTTAAAAAACATGTCTCCAAAAAAGACGCGGCCTTCATTGCCGCCGCCTATGCCATTCCCCTTCCTGGCACAGGCCTGCTGGCAGCCATCATCGTCGCCGGCAAGCTGGCTGTCCGGCATCGGCGCAGCCGCTGGCAGCGCCTGCCTGTGGTTGGGGCCTGAGCCATGTCCAAACGATCCTTGACACAAGGCGAAATTCGCCTGGCGCACAGCATCTTCGCGCATGCGATCGATTATGACGCGGTGCGCGTGTATGACCGAGGCTATGCCTTTTTGAACGCCACCGGCAATATGTCCTATCGCGGCAATATCTATCTGCCCGACAGCTATAATCACGATTTTTCCCAAGCCTCCCTGCCGCAGCAGCGCCTTTTCATTCATGAAAGCGTGCATGTCTGGCAGCATCAGAACAATGTTCTGAACCTGGCGGTGGCTGCCATGCGCGAGGGCGTGAAGCATCAGCTTCACTACGCAAGGGCCTATCTGTTTCGTCTTGAACCGGGCAAGGATCTTCTCGATTACGGCCTGGAGCAGCAGGCGGCGATCATCGAGGAATATTTCCTGCGCCAGCACGGCGGCCCGCTCATGGGCCGCTGCCTGAATACGGAGAGCGAGACGCCGGCGCTGCTGGACGGGGTGCTCAAAAACTTTCTGGACAATCCGGCCTATGCGCGGCGTCAGAGCAGGATAGAAAAACTTGCCCGTCCGGCCAGGCTGTTTGCCGGCTGGACTCCGTCGCGCTCGCAATCCACCGACAGGCCCTATGCCGTTTGAACGGAGGCGGCCCAACCACTGCATTGAAACCAGGCAAGGCTAAGTCTGTCAGGCTTTCGCGGTAGCAGCGTCATCCTCGCGCAAGCGGGGATCTTCTCCCTTAGGCCCCAGCGCCGCGACGATAAGAAGATGCCCGCCTGCGCGGGCATGACGGTTGTGGGATTCCTATCACCTCAGCCGACAGACGCTAACCGCCCAGAACCTTGCGCAGCGATGCCTCGATCTGGCCGCCGCAATAAGTATCGCCGTAATCCTTGGCCGCGCGGGCGGCGAGTTTGGACAAAGCCGGCAGCGCGGCTACCCGGCGCACCAGACCGGCCGTATTGGGCGCTGTTTCATCCAAAAGCGCGCCGAGCGTGGGAAAACGCTCCGTCATCGTTCCCCACAGCACGGCGGTGACGATATCGGCAATGCCGGGCGCGCTGCCGCCCAGCAGAAAGCCGCTATCCGCCGTCATGCCATGGCGGCTGCCGGTCTCCTCCCAGAAGGACATCCATTTCGTCAGGCGCGGCTGAAAGTCATGCCAGCGCTTTTGCGTCCACATCTCCCGCCCGCCGTCGAGCGTGATGTCGTCCAGCACGTCATTAGCGTCGCCCACGACCTTCATGGTCATGGCCCGTAGGGCCGGGGTTTTCGGCAGCAGATGCAGCGTCTCGCCCAGATACAGGATAATGGCCGGCATCTGCGATATCGCGACGTCGCCAGCCTTATCGACCAAAACCGGCGGCCCCATGAAGGGCACGGGCATATCCGCGACCGGGCCGCTCATGAGGTTGACGATGTCCTCTGGGCTGCCCTCCCGCCAGGTGCGGCCCGCCTGGGCCAGAACGGCCCTGACGAACTGGCCACGAAACGGCACCGGCCAGTAATAGAGATCGTAATCGGACATCTCGGTCGCTCCCGCAGAAAGGTTCCTGTCGCGTCGGAAGATGAGGTCGGTCGGTCGCTATGTTAACCCAGAGACCGCAAGGTCCAGCGGCCCGCAGTCGCCTGCAAGCGCGCGCAGGCCAGCGGTTCGACATCGATACGCCAGAAGGCGCGCGGGTTCGCGTCCAGAATGATGATCATCGCGGCGCGGATGACGGCGGCATGGGTGACAGCAACTATCCGCCCCTGAGACGGCTGCGCCGCCTCCAGCCATGACCCGACCCGCGCCAGAAGGCGCGTGACGCTCTCGCCGTCATGCGGCGCGGCATCCGGATCGCTCGTCCAAAGCCCCAGCCCTTGCGGGTCTTCCGCCGCGATCTCGGCCAGGGACCGGCCGGCCCAGCGGCCCAGGTCTATATCCGCCAAAGCCGGATCGACCGCCGCTTGCAGTCCCAAAGCCTCTGCCGTTTGGCGGGCGCGGCGCGCCGGGCCAGTCCATGCGCCATCGACCCGGCCGAGAGACACGGCCAAGGCGGTGGCCTTTGCCAGCCCCTGGCTCTCCAGCCCCTCATCCAAGGGGAAAGCCGCCTGGCGGGTGGCGGCGGTCGCGGCATTCGCGATCAGGGTCAGGCGCAGGCTGGTCATTGCTATTCCGTTTGACAGCCGATGGGCCGGCCCCTAGCACTTGTAACAGTCATGGTCGGAAGCCGGTGAAAGCCCGGCACGGTCGCGCCACTGTAATCGGAAGCCGCATGCGAGGTCTCCCGAAAGTCAGACCCGGTCATGGCTTACATCAATCCGTCGGGACGCTGGATCCCTGGGAGTAAAGCCTATGTCCGATAAAGCGATCGGTTCCGATGTCGTATCCGCGCCGATTCCGGTGCGCGAGATTCTGCCCTGGATCATCTTCGGCGCGCTGATGCTGCTGGCAATCTATTTCGTCGGCGCCGAAGAAGGGGCGACCTCCCTCATCAAGGGCATGTATGTGCACGAATGGGTGCATGACAGCCGCCATCTGCTCGGTTTCCCCTGCCACTAAGGGGTCATGCATATGGTCAGGTCTCTGCTCATCCGCGGCATGCTGGTTGGCTTTGTCGCGGGGTTGCTGGTCTTCGGCTTCGCCAAGATTTTCGGCGAGCCGCAGGTTGACCGCGCCATCGCCTTCGAGACGGCGATGGACGACGCCAAGATGAAGGCGGACGCGGCGAAAGGCATTCATGATAGGCCGGAGCCGGAACTCGTCAGCCGCCCGATGCAGGCGAGCTTCGGCCTGCTGACCGGCGTCATGGTCTATGCCACGGCCTTCGGCGGTCTGTTCGCCCTGGTCTTCGCCTTCGCCAATGGGCGTGCGACCAAGCTCGGGCCGCGCGCCGTCTCGGCCCTGCTGGCGCTGACGGGGTTCGTCGCCTTCTATATGGTGCCGAACCTGAAATATCCGGCCAATCCGCCTTCGGTCGGGCATCCGGATACCATCACCATCCGCACGGAACTCTATTTCGCGATGATGGCGCTTTCGATCGCGGCCATGGCGGTGGCCGCCGTGCTCCGCAAGCGCTTGGCCCCCAAGCTTGGCGTCTGGGAAGCGGCGATCATTTCCGGCGCCGTCTATATCGTCGCGGTCATGGTCGTCGCCGCCATCCTGCCGCCGATCAACGAGGTGCCGTCGGACTTCCCGGCGGTGGTGCTGTGGCATTTCCGCGTCGATTCCGCCGCCATGCAGATCATCATGTGGGCCGTGCTGGGCCTGGGCTTCGGTGCGCTGACCGAGCGCAGCTTCATCGCCAAGGGCCTCTATCGCCCTCGCCTGACCCCGGCGCTGGTCTGGCGGTAAGCAACGTCATCCCCGTGCTTGTCACGGGGATCTTCTTCATAGGCGCCCAAGTCAGAAGATCCCGGCTCAAGGCCGGGATGACGCATTTCGCAAAGGCCCGGCATAGTCCGGGCCTTTCCTTTTTCTTGGCCTCAGCGATTGCCGAAACGCGCGGCGGCAGAAACCAGCGCTTCCGCCGCTTCCGGCTTGGAGACATAGGAGCTGACGAGGCGAATGGCGGCCTCGCCCGGCGCGGTATCGGCCTGCCAGCGGTAGAAGCCAAAGCCTTCTGCCTCCAGAGCCGCGACGACGCCTTCCGGCAGGACCGCGAAAACCTCGTTGGCCTGAACCTCCTGCAGCAGCCGAACACCCGGCACGGCTGAGAGGCCGCGCGCAAAAATCTGCGCCACTGCATTGGCGTGACGCGCATTCCGCAGCCACAGATCGTCCTTCAGATAGGCCAAAATCTGCGCGCTCATAAAGCGCTGCTTCGACCAAAGATGGGCCGCCCGCTTGCGCCTTTCGGCGAAGCCGCGCGCCTGCGTTGGATTGAAGAAGACCACCGCCTCGGCCGCCATGGCCCCGTTCTTGGTGGCCCCGAAGGACAGCGCGGTGATGCCGGCCTTCCAGGTCATCTCGGCCGGCGTGCAGCCCAGATGGACCAGCGCATTGGCGAAACGCGCGCCGTCCATATGCAGGCCGAGCTTATGGCGGGCCGCCGTCTCGCCAATGGCGCGCAACTGTTCCAGCCCATAGACCGCGCCCCATTCGGTCGATTGCGTGATGCTGACGGCATGGGGCTGCACGACATGAACGCCGTGATCCCTGGCCTGCTCCACCCGCGCGGTGATCTGCGCCGGGGTCAGCCGGCTGTCGGGCGCCGGCACCGCCAGCAGCTTGGCGCCGCCGCTGAAGAATTCCGGCGCGCCGCATTCATCGGTGTTGATATGCGCGTCTTCCGTGCAGATGACCCCGCCATAGGGCGGCACCATGGTGCTGACGGCCAGCGCATTAGCGGCCGTGCCGGTGGCGACCGGAAAGGCGATCAGATCCGGCTTTTCGAACAGCCGGCGCAGCGCCTCGGTCAGCGAGACCGTCCAGGGATCTTCGCCGTAGGAGGCGACATTGCCCTGATTGGCCTCGGCCATGGCCGCCAGGATTTCCGGCGCGACCGGCGCCACGTTGTCACTGCAAAAATTCCACTCGCTCTTGCCGACCGTCGCCACGCGCGCTCACTCCAACCCAACTGACTATCGAAACCTGGCGGCCAGCCTGCCACGGGCGCCGCTTTTTCCCAAATTCACATGACCGACGCGGCGCATTACGCTACAAGAATTCCAAAAATCCGGAGGAATGGAATTTTGGATAAAAAAACACTCGGCATCGGCCTTGTCGGCTCGGGCTTCATGGGCCGGACCCATGCGCTGGGCCTGGCCAGCGTCGGCCGTGTCTTCGATCTGCCTGTGGTGCCTAGGCTGGAACTGCTGGCCGATGCGACAATGCCTTTGGCGGAGGCCGCCGCCGCGCGCTTCGGCTTTGCCCGCGCAACGGACGACTGGCAGAGCCTGGTCGCGGACCCGGCCGTCGCTATCGTCGACATCACCGCGCCGAACAAGCTGCATGCACCGATCGCGCTGGCGGCACTCGCCGCTGGCAAGCCGGTCTATTGCGAAAAGCCCCTGGCGCCGACGGCCGAGGAAGCGCTGACCATGGCGCTAGCCGCCGAACGTGCAGGCGTCGTGACGCAGGTGGGGTTCAACTACATCTGCAATCCCATGCTGACCCTGGCGCGGGACATGATCGCGGCTGGCGAGCTCGGCCAGATCTGGGGCTTTCGCGGCATTCATGCCGAGGACTTCATGGCCAACCGCCAGACGCCCTGGACCTGGCGGCTGGACCCGGCCGGCGGCGCCGGCGCCATTGCCGATATCGGCAGCCATATCATCGGCATGGCGCGCTATCTGCTGGGGCCGATTGCCGCCGTCTGCGCGGATGTGGAAACGGTGATCGACCGCCGCCCCCTGCCCGGCCAGCCGGATGAGCTGCGCACGGTTGCGGTGGATGACCAGGCAAGGCTGCTCGTGCGCTTCGGCAATGGCTGCCGTGGCACGGTGGAGGCCAGCTGGCTGTCCTCCGGCCGGCAGATGCAGTTGGAATTCGAAGTCATTGGGGAAAAGGGTGCGCTGGTCTTCAGCCAGGAACGCTTCAATGAGCTGCGCTATTACAAGACCGAGGCCGATCGCAGCCGCAACGGCTTCCGCACCATTCTGGCCGGGCCGGAACACGCGCCCTATGGCGCCTTCTGCGTCGCGGGCGGCCATCAGATCGGCTTCAACGACCTCAAGGTCATCGAAATCCGCAACTTCCTGGCGGCCCTTGCCGGTGGCCCGAAACCCTTTGCCGATTTCCGCGAGGGCTACGAGGTGCAGCGCGTCATCGATGCCGCGCTGCTGTCGTCGAAGAATGAGGCCTGGGTGAGGCTGTAGGTTTTGTCAGCCATTCGTTAAAACAGCGTCATCCCCGTGCTTGTCACGGGGATCTTCTTTTCGCGGATGCCCAAGCAAGAAGATCCCGGCTCAAGGCCGGGATGACGAATGTAGGAACTCTTTATTGACATTTCATCCCCGGGCTGGACCGCCCGGGGATGACGTATCATTTCAAAAAACTCACTTCGTCGCGGCGGTCGGATCCCAGCCCTTGTAGCTGTCGACATTGTCGATGGTGATCAGCGTCGGCGCCAGCAGGATGACCTTGGCGGGCGGTGCCTTGCCGTTGGCGACGTCCACCGCATAGGCATAGGCCTTGCCGGCCATGCCGTAGGGATCCTGCGCCGACGATGCCTTGATCAGACCGTCCTTGTTCTTGATCTCAGGCACGATATCCGGCGCGCCATCGACGGAGGTGATGAAGAATTCCTTCCGGTTCTGCTGCTTGGCCGCCAGTTCGAAACCGATCGCGGTCGGGTCGTTGATGGCGAAAACCGCATCCACTTTCGGGAAGCGCGTCAGCAGGCTCTGGCCGACCGAGAAGCCGCCGTCGCGTGACCCCATGGCGTTCTGGTTGTCGGACAGGATCTTGATGCCGGGGGCGGTCTTGAGGACATCCTCGCAGCCCTTGACGCGATCAATGACGGAGGAGACCTGCGGGCCATTGGCGATAACGACATTGCCCGCCTTACCCGGCAGATGATCGACGATATACTGGCAGGCTTGCGAACCCGCCTTCACGTTGTCGGTCATCACCGTCACGTCCGCGCCGGTCGCGGCGACGTCGAAGGCACCGATGGCGATGCCGGCATTATGCGCCTTCATCAGCGCCGGGGCGATGGCGACAGGATCGGCCGCATTGACCATGATGACCTGCGCGCCGGCCGCGATGAAATTGTCGATCTGCGTGAACTGCTTGTTCAGATCATAGTCGGACGACACTGCGATGGTCTTGGCGCCCGGCGTGATCTCTTTCGACCGCGCCTCGATCCCCTTGTCGGTCGCGGCGAAATACGGGTTGCCGAGCGACCCCACGGTAATGCCGACCGTGGTGATGTCCTTGGCCATGGCGGTGCCGCCAAGCGTGGCCGCCATCACCGCGCCCAGCGCGATCTGCGACAATCCGTAACGTGCAAGCTTCATGGTCGTTCCTCACTGGAAAGTATTGTTGTTTTTAGCGTCACGCGTTCTCATGCGGGGTCACGCGGCCCCGCACGCGAATTTTTTCTGCCTCGGACCGGGTCAGGTGCGGCCCTTGTGATCCAGGCGATAACGGTCCAGCGCCACGGCGCCGATGATGACCAGTCCCTTGACGATGAACTGCCAGATGTCGGAAACGCCGGACAGAACAAGGCCGTTGGTCAGAATGGCGATGATCAGCGCGCCGATCAGCGTGCCCCAGATGGAGCCGATGCCGCCGGTGAAACTGGTGCCGCCCAGAATGACGGCGGCGATGGCGTCCAGCTCATAGCTTTGGCCGAGCTGCAATCCGTTGGCGGCGTAAAGCCGCGCGGCCGACATGACACCGCCAAGCCCGGCCAGGAAACCTGACGTCGCATAGACAAAGAGCAGAATGCTGCCGACCTTGATGCCCGTCAGCCGCGCCGCATCCGGATTGCCGCCGACGGCATAGATGCGTGTGCCGAGCACGGTGCGTCGCAAGATGAACCACGACAGCAAGACCACGATCATGGCGATGATGACGAGCCAGGATACGCCGAACAGCGTCGCATTGCCGATGAAAGCAAAGGGCAGGCTCGGGTTGAAGATGGTCGTATCCGCGCCCATCAGGCGGGCGATGCCGCGCACGGCGGTGAGCGACCCGAGTGTCACGATGAAGGGCGGCAGGCGGATGGCCGAGATCAGCAAACCGTTGAGGAGGCCGAACAGCAGACCGATGCCCAGGCCCGCCACGATGCCCAGCATGCCGATATCGGGGATTTTGGAGACGATGAGCGCGCCCATGGCGGAGGCGGCCAGAATGGAGCCGACCGACAGATCGATACCGGCCGTCAGGATGACGAAGGTCATGCCAGCCGCCAGCACAGTATTGATGGCCGCCTGCTGAAGAACGATGGAAGCATTGGTCAGACTAAAGAAGCGTTCGTTCTCAAGACCGAAACCGATGCACAATATAATAAGCACCGGCAACATGCCTGCATATTGCAGCAGGTTGCGCAGACGCTGCTGATGCGACACCGACGCCTGCCGGGCCGCCACGGTTTCAGTCGTAACGTCAGCCATAGATTTTCCTCACCACTTCAACCGTTTCGCTCGGCCCCCGGCTTAGTGCCGGTTTGGACATATTATAATTTCTTATAATTTTCGCTACGCGAACCCGCCGTTACGGGCAATTTTTAGAACCATACACGCCCTTGCTTTTGGCATAAAGTACCAAACCGGACGCGAGCTATGCGCCGATCAGGCAGCTTTGGCACTACCCATATCGGTCACCAATTCCATGATCGCTTCCTGCGTGATGGGGGCGTCAGCCTGCGCCACCACTTCCCCCACCAGATGGCCGTCGCGCATGACCACGACGCGGTCGGACACGCCGATCACCTCCGGCAATTCGCTGGAAATGACGACAATGGCTGCCCCCGTCCGCGCCAATTGATCGATGATGCGATAGATCTCGGACTTGGCACCGATATCGACGCCGCGCGTCGGCTCATCCAGGATCAGCACACGGGGATTGGTTTCCAGCAAACGGGACAACAGAACTTTCTGCTGGTTGCCGCCTGAGAGGCTGCCGACATTGATCTCGGCATTGGGCGCGCGCACGCCAAGCTTCTTGATGGCGTCAGCCGCGCGGCGCTTGGCCGCGGCGAGGTTGAGCACGCCACCCGCCCGCGCATCCTCGTCCAGCACATTGATATTGACGTTGCCGTTAATGCTCATGTCCAGAAACAGGCCCAGCACCTTGCGGTCTTCCGTCAGATAGACGATGCCGGCATCGATCGCGTCGCGCGGGTTATGGATGGCGCGCTCCTGCCCATTGACGAAAACTTGACCGCGTTTTTTGGGATCGGCGCCGTAGATGAGGCGGGCCAATTCGGTGCGACCGGACCCGACCAGACCGGCAATGCCCAGAACCTCGCCTTCGGCGACGCTGAAGGAGCAGTCATGCACGCGGTGGCCGTCATCCATATTGCGCGCTTCCAGCGCGATCTTGCGGTCCGTCAGCGGCGCGCGGTGTTCCTTCTTGTAGAAGGATGACGACTCACGCCCCACCATCATGCGCACCAGCGTCTGCGGATTGAGCTCCTCCCGCAGCAAGGTACCGACCATGCTGCCGTCACGCAAAACCGAGACGCGGTCGGACAACTCGTAAACCTCGGCCATGCGGTGGCTGATATAGATGATGGCGATGCCTTCATCGCGCAGCGTGCGGATGATGGTGAACAGCTTCTCGGCCTCCCGTGCGGACAGCGCCGTCGTCGGCTCGTCCATCACCAGAATATGCGGGTGGCCTGCCAGCGCACGCGCGATTTCGACCAGCTGGCGTTCGGCGATGGACAGCGAGGCGACTTTGGATGTCGGGCTGAAGGGCGCCGCAAGACGATCCAGGTATGGCTGCGCCGCGGCATTCATGGATGTGCGGTCAATCATGCCATTACGACGCATTTCCTCGCCCAGGAACATATTCTCGGCGACCGTCAGATTGGGGGCCAGTGCGAGTTCCTGATAGATCACGGCGATGCCGCTGCGGCGCCCGGCCAGCGGATTGCCGATCTGTAGCGGCTTGCCGTCGATCCTGATCTCACCGCCGGAATCGGCATGATAGGCGCCGGACAGGATTTTCATCAGCGTCGATTTGCCGGCGCCGTTTTCGCCCATCAGGGCATGAATTTCACCGGAATAGGCCGTCAGGGAAACATCGGCCAGGGCGCGGACAGGACCGAAGGTTTTGCTGATGCCACGCATTTCGAGCGCGGCGGAACGCTGGCCGGACGAGGCCACGCTCGACGGCGTGTTATCCAGAACATTTGTTGTCTGGCCGGTCATTTCTTGTCTCCCCGGGCAATTGCCCTGACTTTCCGTCTTTGGCGACGTTCGGCAGTCCCTGCCGTAAAGTCAAGTCGTCCGAAGGCACGCTCAAGTCACTCGGCAGAAAACGCAGGTCTCGTTTCGTGATGCAGTGCAATAAAACCGGTTCCGCCGCGCGCGGGCTTTTGCGCGCGGCGAAGCCATTTACATTATCCCAGAGTCGGCATGATGAAGTCCGCACCAGCGCGGATGCCCGTGGGCCAGCGCGAGGTCACGGCCTTGTAGCGGGTGAAGAAGCGAATGCCTTCCGGCCCATGCATGTGGTGATCGCCGAACAGTGACCGCTTCCAGCCGCCGAAGCTGTGGAAGGCCATCGGCACCGGAATCGGCACATTGATGCCGATCATGCCGGCCTGAACCTTGCTGGCGAAGGTGCGGGCCGAGTCGCCGTCCCGCGTGAAGATGGCCGTGCCGTTGCCGAACTCATGCTTGTTCACGAGATCGAGCGCCTCATCGAAGGTCTCGGCGCGGACGACGGCCAGAACCGGCCCGAAGATCTCTTCCTTGTAGATCTTCATGTCGGGTGTCACGTCATCGAACAGCGTGCCGCCGATGAAATAGCCGTCCTCATAGCCCTGGAGCTTGAGCCCGCGACCGTCCACCACCAGCTTGGCGCCCTCGGCCTCGCCGGCATCGATATAGCCGCTGACCTTGTCCTTATGGATCTTGGTGACGAGCGGGCCCATTTCGTTGGTATTGTCGGTGCCCGGCCCGATCTTCAGCGCACGCACGCGCGGCGCCATCGTCTCCACCAGCTTATCGCCGATGCCGCCCACCGCGACCGCGACCGAAATCGCCATGCAGCGCTCGCCGGCCGAGCCATAGGCCGCGCCCATTAGCGCATCGACCGTCTTGTCGAGGTCGCAATCCGGCATGATGATGGCGTGGTTCTTGGCGCCGCCCAGCGCCTGCACGCGCTTACCGTTGCGGGTGCCGGTGGTGTAGATATACTCGGCGATGGGCGTGGAGCCGACGAAGCTCACGGCATGAATGCCGGGATGTTCCAGAATCGCGTCCACCACTTCCTTGTCGCCATGCACGACGCCGAAAACGCCGTCCGGGAGACCCGCCTGCTTCAGCAGGTCGGCGATGAACAGCGAGGTCGAAGGATCGCGCTCGGAGGGCTTGAGGATGAAGCAATTGCCGGTGGCGAGTGCGGTCGGCAGCATCCACAGCGGCACCATGGCCGGGAAGTTGAAGGGCGTGATGCCGGCGCAAATACCCAGCGGCTGGCGCATGGAATAGGCGTCGATGTCGCGGCCGACCTGCTCGGTGAAATCACCCTTCAGCAGTTCCGGCACGCCGGTCGCGTATTCCACCACTTCCATGCCGCGCGTCACTTCGCCCAGCGCATCCGACAGCACCTTGCCGTGTTCGGAGGTGATGATGGCGGCGATCTCTTTCGCCTTCTGCTCGATCAGGTCGCGAAAGCGGAACATGACGCGGGCGCGGGCCAGCGGCGGGGTCGCCGCCCATTTCGGGAAGGCCGCTTCGGCCGCCTTGACGGCGGTATCGACGTCGGTGGCATTGCCCAGCACGACCTGACGCGCGACCGAGCCATCCGCCGGCTGATAGACATTGGCCGTGCGGGTCGAGGTGCCGGAGGTGAGCTTGCCCCCGATATAGTGCTGAACGATATCCATTTTCTTCTCCAAAAAGGAACGTGTCTTTCAAAACCCGCTAGGCTGAGCCGGCTGGCCCGGACTTTTGAGCACCGGAGCGAAGCGGCCGTAAGAGGCCGTGAGCACCGGAGCGCAAAAAGGCGGGTTAGACGGCCGGCATAGTAGGGTTTTCAAAGACACGGGCTTACCAGGTGAGAAAGGCGTGATCGGGCGACATAGTGAAGCGCCATTCGCGCACCGGCCCCGCCATCACGTTGAGGTAGAACAGATCAAACCCGTGCGGCGCACCGACCGGGTGATAGCCACGCGGAACCAGCACCACGTCGCCGTCGCCGATGGCCATCGTCTCATCCAGAGAGCGGTCATCGGTATAGACGCGCTGAAGGGCGAAGCCCGATCCGCGCTTGAGGCGATGGTAATAGGTCTCTTCCAGGTAGGTCTCACGCGGCGGGTCGTTCACATCGTGCTTGTGAGGAGGGTAGCTAGACCAGTTGCCGCCGGGCGTCACCACCTCCACCACCAGCAGGCTTTCCGCCACCGCCGTATCGGGCAGGATATTGCGCACATGGCGGGTATTGGTGCCTTTGCCGCGCACTTCCTCCCCCACTTCGCTGGGCGGGATAACGCGGGCGGGCAGCTTGCCTTCGGCCGGGGAGGAACAGACCGCGACCTCGGCCGCCGTCTCGGCCTCCACCGTCCAATTCGACTTGGCCGGCACATAGACCGACCAGGGCAAGCCGTCGAAGACCGATTCCCGCTCGCCCAGCAGGCCGAAATCGACATCGCCGGCGCTGATGCGCACGCGGCCCGAGAGGATGACGAGACAGACCTCATCGCCCTCCGTGGGACGGGAGACGACCTTCTGCGGCGCCAGTTTCAGGACCGAGAAGCCGACATGGAACCAGCCGGCCGAGGTCGGGGTGATGTGATGAATAAACCCGTCTTTATCCGGCGCGTGCGGATGGACCAGAAGTTTGGAGGTCATCAGAGAAGCCCCTCATCCCGCAGATAGGTTTTGAGATTGGCATAGCCGAGACTGGCATAGGTGAAGGGATTGGCCTTTTCCGGATCCTGCTCGGCTTCCAGCACCACCCATCCCGAATAGCCCGGCAAGGCGCGGAACATGGCGCGGAAGTCGATGGTGCCGTCCCCCGGCACGGTATAGACGCCGTTGAGCACGCTTTTCAGGAAGCTCCAATCCTCCGCCCGGCTGCGCGCCAGAACCTCGGTGCGGATATCCTTGGTATGAACATGGCCGATGCGGTCGCGGTAGCGGATGGCGAGCCGCGCCGGATCATCCCCGCCCCAGACGGCATGACCGGTATCGAGCAGCAGATCGACCGAGGGGCCGGTATTGGCCATGAAGGCGTCGATATCATCAGGGCTCTGCACCACGCTGCCCATATGGTGGTGATAGACGATGCGCATTCCCTGCGCCGCCAGCAGGTCTCCGAACCGCGTCATGCGCGCGCCAAAAGCGCGCCAGTCGTCACCCGTGAGTTTCGGGCGGCGGGACAGCGGCGTGCCGATATCACCCTGAATGGTATTGGAGGTTTCGCAGACAACCATGACGGTCGACCCTTGGGCCTTGAGCAGATTGAGATGGTTTTGCGCCGCCTCGAATTCGGCATCGCCATTGCGTTTCAGCAATTTCGCGGAATACCAGCCGGAAATGCAGGCGAGACCGTAGGGGGCCAGCGCATCCCGCAACCCGTCCGGCGTGCGCGGGAATTTCTTGCCGAGTTCCATCCCCTCGAAACCGATCTGCTTCGCTTCGCTGAGAATGGTTTCCAGCGTCGTGTCGCCGCCCAGTTCGGGCATGTCGTCATTGGCCCAGCAAATGGGATTGGCGCCGATACGAATGGTCATGGTCTTGGCGTTTCCTCGTTTATTTTCGTTCTTCGCAGAGTGTCGCCCGCGGCTTCATGCCGCGGGTCTACCCTTTCCCCCAAGCAAAACGTCACGCCATTGCGGGGGGTAGATCCACGGGACAAGCCCGTGGATGACAGTAAAAATCAATTGCCGACGAACTGACGTGTCAGCGCCGCCACGTAATCCGCCCGCGCCGCCTGCACTTCCGAGCGGACAGAGACTTCCGGCACCGCCACATCCCACCAATGGCCGCCGGCGGCGGTGGAGATCAGCGGATCGGTATCGATGACGACGGCATAGGTGCGCTCACTGGCCCGCGCCCGTTCCAGCGCCTGAGACAGCCCAGCCAGGTCACTCACCTTTTCCGTCACCGCACCCAGGGCGCGGGCATGAAGCGCGAAATCGACCTCCGGCATCACCTCATGCCGGCTGTCCTTGAGCAGGTTGTTGAAGCCCGCCCCGCCGGTCGCCTGTTGCAGACGATTGATGCAGCCGAAACCGCGATTGTCGAGAATGACCAGGATCAGCTTGCGCGCGATCATGACGCTGGTCGCGATTTCGGAATTGAGCATGAGATATGACCCGTCACCGATCATGACGAAGACCTCGCGCTCGGGCTGCGCCATCTTCACGCCAAGACCGCCCGCAATCTCATAGCCCATGCAGGAAAAGCCGTATTCCATGTGATAGCCGCCGGGCGCGCCGGCCTGCCACAGCTTGTGCAATTCGCCCGGCAGGCCGCCTGCCGCGCAAAGCACGATATCGGAGGGGCGAGACTGGCGCTGCACGGCCCCCACCACCTGCGCGTCGGACGGCAGGGCATTGCCGCTTTCGACCGGCGCGTCGGTATAGGTGGCAGCCGTCTTATACCAGGCAGCTTTCACCGCCGCCGCCTGTTCCGACCAGACGGCATCGGTGCGCCACGCCCCGAGGGCAGCCGTGAGTTCGGAAAGTCCCGCGCGGGCGTCCGCCACCAGCGGCTGGGCCTGATGCTTGCCGGCGTCGAAAGGCTGGGTATTGAGGCCGATGATCCGCCTGCCCTCACCCTGGAACAGCGCCCAAGACCCGGTGGTGAAATCCTGCAAGCGGGTGCCCACCGCCAGCACCACATCGGCTTCCGCCGCCATGGCATTGGCGGCTGCCGTGCCGGTGACGCCGATGGCACCCATATTCATGGGGTGATCCGTCGCGAGCGAGGATTTGCCGGCCTGGGTTTCCCCCACCGGAATGCCGTGGCTCTCGGCGAAAGCCGCGAGGTCGCGCTCGGCCTGGGCGTAAAGCGTACCGCCGCCGCAAACGATGAAGGGGCGCTTCGCCTCCCGCAGCAGAGCGACGGCTGCCGCCAATTCGCCGCCATCCGGCCGGGGCCGGCGCGGCGTCCAGATTTTCTCGTCAAAGAAGGAGGCCGGAAAATCATAGGCCTCGGCCTGCACGTCCTGACACAGGCCGAGCGTGACAGGGCCGCATTCCACCGGATCGGTCAGAACCTGCATGGCCCGCGCGAAGGCCGGGATGATCTGCTCGGGCCGGGTGATACGGTCGAAATAGCGGGAGACGGGCCGGAACGCGTCATTGGCGCTGACGGTACCGTCCTGCCAGTCCTCGATCTGCTGCAAAACCGGGTCCGGCCGGCGGGAGGCGAAGACATCGCCCGGCAGCAGCAAAAGCGGCAGGCGATTGACATGGGCGACGGCGGCGGCCGTCACCATATTCAGCGCGCCCGGCCCGATGGAACTGGTGCAGGCCATCACCTGCCGGCGGCGCAGCGCCTTGGTATAGGCGATGGCGGCATGGGCCATGGCCTGTTCGTTATGGGCGCGGAAGGTCGGCAGCACGTCGCGCGCGCCGTGCAGGGCCTCGCCGAGCCCCGCGACATTGCCATGGCCGAAAATGGCCCAGACACCGCCGAAGAAAGGCTGGACGCTTGTCTTACCGTCGTCCGTTTCCACCACCGTCTTTTGCGCGGCCATGGCGCGAACCAGGGCCTGAGCCATGGTGAGGCGAATTATGCGCATCGCTCGTCTCTATCCCGTTTTCTTTTTTTATCAGGCGGCCTTGGTCTGGCCGGCATCCTGCCAGGCATCCACCAATTGTTGAAAGCGACCGGCCATCTGGTCCACCGCCTCGGCGTCCGAAATCTTGCCGCTCAGCCAGGCGCGGGCCGGGTCGATATGGATGGTGCGGCCCACCGCGAAGCCGCGCACCACCGGCACGCCGGCGCAGGCGCGGAAGGAAGCCGCCAGATCGGCCATCGGCGCTTCCAGGCCCAGCACCAGCACGCCCCGGCAATAGCTGTCGCGCGTGGTAATGGCCGCGTTGATCTGCCCCCAGGCGGCCGCACTTTTCTGCGGCTCCAGCTTCCACCAATCCGGCTTCATGCCAAGATCGTACAGGCGATTGATGACGCGCGGGATAGTGTCATCCAGCAGCGGGCCATGCTTGCCGGCGATGATTTCGATCAGCACGTCCCGCCCCGTGCGGCGGCAGGCGTCATAGACGCGGGCCAATTCCCGCTCCTGCCGCAGACGCAGCTCCTCCGGGTCATCCGGGTGATAGAAGCACAGGCATTTCACGACCTGCGCCGAAGGCCATTCCGTCAGATGCGCGCCCAGACTTCCGCCGGATTCGAAATCGAGCGGACGGGAGCCGGTGCGCTCCACCGGTCGCGCCACCCACAGATTGTGGTCGCCCGCACGGAACAGCGCCTCGCGCCCATAGCGGCCGTCGATGAACATGCCGAAACCGGGACGCCCGGCCGCGACGCGGGCCGCCGCCTGCACGGCCAGAACTTTGAAATCGCTGATCCGCTCGAAAGGCGCGCCGACTTCGGTGGCGACCGCTTCCAGCTGAATGCGATGGTCGATCGCCAGCGCCATGATGCCGGGCGGCGTGGCGCTGCGCGTCGTCGCCCAATGGATATGGTTGATATCCTCGTCATGCCGCAGCGCGCGATGCTGGCTGCCATGGGCCAGGAAATATTCGAGTTCGGGGAAGGTCGGGATTTCCGGCGAGCACAGCAGACGCGAGACCGCGAAAGCGCCGCAGGCATTGGCATAGGCGCAGCAGGTTTCAAGCGTCTCGCCGCGCAGCCAGCCGCGCAGGAAGCCGGACATGAAACTGTCGCCCGCGCCCAGCACGTTATAGACCTCGACCGGAAAGCCCGGGCCGCGCACGCCGTCATCCAGACTGTCCGGAATCTCGGCCGGGAAGACCACGCAACCCATCGGGCCGCGTTTGCAGACGATAACGGCTTTGGACTGCGCCCGGATGGCGCGAACGGCCGCCAGCGTATCCTGCGAGCCGCCGGCGATATGCAATTCTTCCTCGGTGCCGACGATCAGATCGCAAAGCGGGAGCACGGGTGCGAGATGAGCCGTCACCTCATCGGACTGGATATAGCGGCTTTCGCCGGCATCATGCCCGGCGAGGCCCCAAAGATTGGGCCGGTAATCGACATCGAAGATGACGCGCCGGCCATGGGCCTTGGCGATGCGCATGGCCTTGTTCTGGGCTGCCGCCGTGCCTGCCGTCGCGAAATGCGTGCCGGTGACGACGATGGCAGCGGCCGAGGCCAGGAAAGCCTCATCCACGTCATCCTCGCAGAGCGCCATATCGGCACAATTGTCGCGATAGAAAACGAGGGGAAAGGTGCTGCTGTCGCGCACGCCGAGCAATACCAGGGCCGTCAGCCGCTTGGGATCGACCGTGACGCCGCGGGTCTCCACCCCTTCCCGCGCCAATTGTTCCAGGATGAAGCGGCCGACCTGCTCGTCGCCGACGCGGGTCAGCAAAGCGGATTTCAGGCCAAGCCGCGCGGTGCCCACCGCGATATTCGCGGGACAACCGCCGATGGCCTTGCTGAAACTGCCCATGTCTTCCAGCCGGCCGCCGATCTGCTGGCCGTAGAGGTCAAGAGAGCATCGACCGATCGTAATCAGGTCCAGCATCGGTGCGGCCATGGGAAACCCCTTCTTCTGGAGGAGCGGCCCGGCCAAGGCCGATTGAGCCGGATGAAGCGGCCGGACGTTTCCTGTCTAGGCGGCTTGTCGCCGCTTTTGCTTATTCTTAAATAAAACCATTATTCCAAATTTTCGTCAATCCGGTTTGTATATTCCTTTTTATGGCGTGCGCTGACCGGCGGCAAAGCGCCCGCCCGCTTGCTGACAAGGGCGACGGAGAGCGTCGTCGCCAGCGCGAAGGACGCCGACAGCGACCGAAACCCGCCGAAATCGGCCTCCGCCACTTCCAGCCAGGTGCTGGAAACCTGCACCAGCGGCGAGAAAGGCGAATCGGTAATGCCGATCACCGGCACACCGCGCTGAAAGGCCGCCCGCGCCGAGGTCAGCGTTTCAGACGCATAAGGCGTGAAGCTCAGCGCCAGCAGCGCGTCCTCGGGCGTGATCAGATCCGTCTGGCGGCCGCCGAGCCCGCCAAGCTGATCGACCAGATCAGACCGCACGCCCAGCTTCTGCAAGGCATAGACAAGATAGACCGCGACCGGAAAGGCCCGGCGCACGCCCACCACATAAATAGTACGTGCGGCGGCCAGCCGCTCCACCGCCTGTTCCAGCGCCTCGACATCGATACTCTGCCGGAAATCCCGCGCCGAAGCGCAGGACGCCTCCACCAGACCGTCCAGCAGGCTCAGCACATCGCCGCCCTGATTGCCGTCATGCAGCGCTTCCAGACGTACATTATAATCGGGCCAGCGGTCGCGGGCATGGCTCTGAAAGACCAGTTGCAGGTCCGAAAAGCCGGAATAACCCAGCGCCTGGGCGAAACGGATCATGGTCGACGGCTGCACATTGGCGCGCTTGGCCAGTTCGGCGACGCGGCCGAAGGCAATCTCCTGCGGATGCTGGACCGCGAAATCCGCCACCTGCACCAGCCGCTTCGGCAATTGGCCGCGCCGCTCCACGATTAGCGCGCGCAACGTACGGAAATCCCGCGGCGCGGCATCCGCCTCCAGATCGGCCGGCATCGCCTCGTCATCCCTCATGCCCTGCGGTTCACCATCGCTGTCACTCATCATCCCAATCCAAAACCTGCCGATGCAAAGGCGTCTCCCGTTGACAAGAGATAGCCTAAATGGAATATTTCTTCTATATCTTCCGTCAAGAAATCAAGACGCTCCAAGCGCCCTGGGAGGTTAGCAGCATTCTCAGGCAGATGCCGCTGACTTCCCCAGAAACGTCCGACACGAAAGAAACGATAATGATCCGCTTTTCCGTCCTCGGCTGCGGCCGCATCGGCACCATGCATGCGCGCAATCTGGCGCGTCACCCCCAGGCCAAGCTCGTCTCCGTCTTCGATGTCTTCACAAAAGCCTCGGACGCCATGGCGGCCGAACTCGGCGTGCGCGCCGCGCAATCGGTCGACGAGGTTCTGGCTGACGCGGAAGTCGACGCCGTGCTGATCGCGACCAGCACGGATACGCATGTGGAGTTGATCACCCGCGCCGCCCGTGCCGGCAAGGCGATTTTGTGCGAAAAGCCGATCGCGCTGGACATGAAAAAGGTCGAAGCCTGCTGGGCGGAAATCGGCACTCTTGGCGCCACCGTCATGATTGGCTTCAACCGCCGCTTCGATCCATCCTTCCGCGCCGTGCATGACCGCATGACGGCGGGCGAAATCGGCAAGCTGGAACAACTGATCATCACCAGCCGCGACCCCGGCCCGCCGCCGATCAGCTATATCAATGTCTCAGGCGGCCTGTTCCGCGACATGACGATCCATGATTTCGATCTGGCCCGCTATTTTGCCGGCGACATCGTGGAAGTGCAGGCCTTCGGCGCCAATCTGGTTGACCCGGCAATTAAGGATGCCGGCGATATCGACGCTGCCATGGTGACGATGCGCGCGGCCTCCGGCGCGCTGATCCATATCAACAACAGCCGCCGCGCCTCATACGGCTATGACCAGCGGCTGGAAGCTTTCGGCGAAAAGGGCATGCTGATTGCCGGCAACAAGACCGCGACCAGCGTGCAGTCCTTTTCCGCCGCCGGCACCGGCCAGGGCGATGTCGTGCTGCCCTTCTTCATCGAACGCTATGCCGATGCCTATGCCGCAGAGATCGCGAATTTTGTGGAAAGCGTGGCGGGCGGCAAAACGCCTCTGACCAGCTTCCGCGATGGTGCGGAGGCCCTGCGCCTGGCGGACGCCGCGCTGGAAAGCCTTCAGACCGGCCGCATCGTAAAAATCGGCTGAGCGGACGGAGGGCGAGCCATGCAACGCAAACTCGGTGTCTGCACCTGGACCTATGGGCCGCGCCCTTTGGCGGAGGTCGCGGCCTCCCTCGCCCGGCTCGGCTATGACGGCGTGGAGTTGCATGGCGATCTGGACAGTTTTGAGCCCGTCGCGACGGCGCGACTACTGGCCGATCACGGGCTGACGATCCTGTCGCTGACGCCGGCCGATTGCGACCCGGCGCATCCCCATAGCGCCATTCGGCAGACGGCCATCGACTATTACCGCCGGCTGATCGATTTCGCGGCAGCGACCGGCAGCCAGCCCATCGTGTCCTTTCACGGACTGGTGCAGCGGATCAAGCCGATCAGCAGTCAGGCCGGGGAATATACGCATCTGGTGGATAGCGTGCGCGCCGTGGATAGTTATGCAGCATCAGCCGGCGTGCCGATGGTTTATGAAGTTCTGAACCGCTACGAAAGCCATCTCATCAATACCGGCGCGCAGGCTTTGCAATTGCTGGGTGACGCGGATGCGACGGCGATGCGCGTGCTACTCGACGCCTATCACATGAATATCGAGGAAGCCGATCTGCCCGGTGCTATCCGCCACGTCGGCGGCAAGCTCGGCCTGTTTCATGTCGCGGATTCCAACCGCGAAGGTGTCGGACGCGGCCATACAGATTTCACGTCCATCATGCAGGCACTGGATGCGATCGGCTATACAGGCCCGATCATCGTGGAATGCACGGCTGCCGGCCCCAATCCTTTCACGCCGGTGAAGGACGGTGACTATCTGGCGCAACAGGAGCTGTTTCTGGGTGAAAGCCGGGTCTGGCTGGCGGGACGGTAAGTCCGTTCGGGCTTTCGTCTAAGCAGCGTCATTCCCGCGAAAGCGGGAATCTTCTTCGCTCAGACCTGGGACAAGCAGATGCCCGCTTTCGCGGGCATGACGACTGGAGGCTGACTAAGTCTGACAGTCCCTATCCCGCCAGCGTGCGGGCGATGGCATCCGCCAATTGCCCCAGAGCCACGCTCATCGCCTGAACCTGGCTCGGTACATCCTTGCCCGTCGCCGGCGCCGTGAAACGTAGAGTGGCGACCGTCGGCGGCACCGATCCATCGGCGCGCTTCACCTCGATTTCGGCGACCAGCGCCACCGCGCCGCTGGCATCCCGGTCGAAATGCGTGACGGTGAGTGCGACCGTCGCCTGCGGCTGGGGCGAGACGGTGCTGCTTTCCGAAAAGACCTGCGCGTCCGGCAGACGCTGATCAAGCTCCGTCACCAGCACGCGGCCGATCATGGCGGAGAAGGTCTCCCCCCACCAGTTATTGGTCTCGACCGCAATCTGGTAGCCGGCGGAGGACCGCACGATGGGTTTGCGGTCAAGATAGGGCGCGAGGCCCACATCCTGCACGATGACGATGCGTGGACCACCGGACAGAACCGGACCCGGCACGGCGGCGAGCGTGTAGAGAACCGGCGCGGGCGAGGCGCAGGAAGCCGGCAGCGCGGCCAGCGCCAAGGCTGCCACCGAAAACTGGCGCCGCGAAATCATCATTGCTCAACCCCTGCATTGGTGCGCCCGCGGATCAGCGCTTCCGGATGGCTTGTCAACAAATCCGACAGCGCGCGGAAGGATTGCGTCATGTCGTTCAACTGCGTCATCAACTGCTCCAGCTGGCGGCTGAAATGGCTGTCGCCGCCATAGGTGCTGTTGGCGGAGACCAGCATGGTATTGAGGTTGACCGAGGCCGCCTTCAGCTGCTTCGTCAGGCCCGGCAGGCTTTTCAGCGCCGGCCCGACTTCGGTATTCAGCTGCTTCACGAGCGACTGCGACGCAGCCAGCGTGCCGGCCAAGGATGCCACAGCCTGCTTCGTCTGCGGCCCATTGGTCAGGTTCGCCAGGCCCGACAGCGTCGTGGTCAGGCTGGCCGACATCTGATCGAAGGGCAGGTTGTTGATCTTGGCCAGCAGGGTGCTGACCGAAGTGGTGATGGAATCGAGCGCGCCGGAAGCCGTCGGGAAGACGATTTCATTATTCTGGAAGGTGACATCGGCCTTGGCCGCATTCGGCAGGATGGTCAGCGCGATCTCGCTCTGCCCGGTCAAGAGATTGGATTTCTGGATCTGCGCCCGCAATCCGCTGGCGACCAGCGCCTGCACATTGGCCAAAGGTCCGCGTGATGCGACCTTATTGATATTCTTGATGCGCTGCGGCTCCACCTCAAACCGCACGGGCGCGCGCACGGTATTAGTGGCGCTGTCATATTCCATATCGACGCTTTTCACCTGCCCGATACGCAGGCCCTGGAAGGTGACCGGTGACCCCGGCCCGAGCCCGGCGACAGAACCCGTGAAATAGGCGACGAAGGGCACGCGGCGGTCATAGCTTGCCTGATCGGCATCGTCCTGCGTGTCATAGAGCGGAAAGCTGGTGCCGGCCGCTGATTCAGCCTCGGCCGTCGCGTCATCCGGCGTGGAAAAGGCGATGCCGCCGAGCAGCAGCGCATCCAGCGACTGCACCTTCACCTGCACGCCGTCCGCCCCCAGCTTCACGGCCAGACCGGAGGCGTTCCAGAAGCGCGAATCATCATGCACATAAGCGTCGTAAGGCGCGCGGACGAAAGCATGGATGGTGACGCTTTTCGCCATGTCACCGATATCCCAGCCCAGAATCTGGCCGACCTGAAGATCGCGATAGAAAATCGGCGCGCCGAGCGAGACGGACCCGATGCGGTCGGCGTGCAGCACGAAGTTGCGGCCCGGCACCACGGATTGCAGCACCGGTGGATCTTCCAGACCGGTGAACACCGTCTGCGGCTTGCCCTTATCGGGGGACGGCAGCAGATCGATATAGGGACCGCTCAACAGCGTGCCGAGCCCTTCCAGACTGCCCGCAAAGAAACGCGGCTTCACGACCCAGAACTTCGTCAGATTCGAAATCAGCGGCGTCGCATCTCGCGTCATCTGAATCTTCACCACGACATGGTTCATGTCCGGTGTCAGCTTGACGGAGGTGACGGTACCCAGCGTGACGTCGCGATGCTTGACGACCGATTGCCCGGCCGCCAGCCCGTCACCCTGATCGAAGGTGATGCTGATCAACGGACCGCGCTTGGCATAGGTATCCCAGACCAGCCAGCCGCCGATCACGACCGTGACGACGGGAATGGCCCAGATCAGCGACACGCGCCGCCGGCCTTTCTTCTGCACGACGGCATGGGGGATCGACGGAGAGGAATCGCTCATGGGCGTCTGCCTGGGCTGGTCGCCGCGTCCCACATCAGACGCGGGTCGAAGGATTCGGCGGCGAAGATGGTCAGAATAACAACCCCGGCGAAGGCGACCGCGCCGATGCCGGGGGCGATGGTAACGAGGGCGCCGAAATGGACCAGGGCGACCAGGATGGAAATCATGAAAATATCGATCATCGACCAGCGGCCGATGACGCAGACGATACGATACAGCCGCCCGCGATCGACCAGCCGTTCCGGTCTTCCGAATTGCGTCATGACCAGCAGGATGACGAGACCGACGAGTTTCAGCATCGGCACCATGATGCTGGCAAAAAACACCAACGCCGCCAGCGGATACATTTTGGCAGCCAGCAATTCCTCCACCCCGCCCAGAATGGTGCTTGGGGCGCCGGCACCCATCTGCACCACCGTCAGCACGGGATAGAGATTGGCGGGAATATAAAGAATGGCGGCCGCCGCCACCAAAGCCCAGCAGCGCGCAATACCATTCGGTTTTCTGGCATGGAGGTGACTGCCGCAGCGCGGGCATTCATGCGCGCCCTGCCCGGCCACGCTTGAGACTTTCTCGCAGGTCTCGCAGGCCAGGAGGGAGACAGACCCATCGCGTGCGGCCGGCATGGTGAAAGGACCGACGGGATGTGCCACGACACCCTTGCGCTCCATCGCCTCCCACACCGCCTGGCGATCCAGAAAGGCATCCGCCGCGACCGTCGCGACCATCAGCCCGACCAGCGCGTAGACCGCGAAACCGACATCGATATGCACGATGTCGACGAGCTTCACGTAAGCCACGAAAACGCCGAGCAAATAGACTTCGACCATCGACCAGGCGCCGAGTTTTGCCGTCCAGGCGAAAACGCGGCGCAGATGCGCCGGCGGATGCGTCTTGCGCAGCGACAGAAGAACGTAGTTAGTACCGACCAGTTTCAGCAGCGGCGCGGCGACCGTGGTGAAGAGCACGACCAGCGCCAATTCCCATATGCCCTGCTGGTCCAGACGTCTCGGGCCCGAAAAGACATCCGCGCCGAGGATGATGCCAAAGGTGCTCACCTGCATCAGCGGCATGATGCAGGCAAGAACGAGAAGCGCCAGAGCGGTCAGCGAAAAAGCGAGCGCCCGGCCGAGGGAATTGCGCTGCACCCGGCGCAGCGTGGCATGGCATTGCGCGCAGGAGGCGACGGCCGGTGCGGCAAGCGCCGGCACCTGCTGTAGCAAGCCGCAATAGCGGCACAGGATGGGATGCGAGGGGCTGACGTCACCGGCAGCATCTTCGCTCGCGACAGCAGCCGGCCAATGCATCATGATGCTAGCCCGAATCTCACCGCGCACTCCGCTTTTGGCCATCCAGGGCTGCTATTCACCCATCGCCGGAAATGATAGATTTCACAAAGACGTGTCAAGCGAAGTTGCGACTGAGGCACAGCGCGTGCCCCAGGAATCACGCGATGCACCATAAGGGGTGCCAGAAAGGGTCCAGGATGATGAAAATCTCAACAGCCCGCCATGCCAGACGGCTCCATCTGGGCATGATGCTCGCGGCAAGTATCGCCGTCACGGGCCTTGGCGCTTGCAGTCATTCTGGCGCCGGTCCGAATACCGTGAACGGGCAGACGCCTGATGGCACGCTTGTCATGCACCAGGTTCAGGCCGCCTTCATCGGCAGCGGCAATGGCGGCTACGGCACGCTGAACTACCAGGGCCGCAGCTATAACTTCAATGTCGGCGGCCTCGGCGTCGGCGGTATCGGTGCGTCGACCATCGACGCCACGGGCGAGGTCTATGGCCTGAAATCCGTCAACCAGTTTCCTGGTTCCTATGTGCAGGGCCGCTACGGCTTCGCCTTCGGCGACAAAAGCAGCGGCGATCTGTGGCTGAAGAATAATGACGGCGTGGTGCTGCATCTGCACGCCAAGCGCACCGGGCTGATGCTGAGCCTGGGCGGCGATGTCGTCGTCATCACCTTCAAGTAACCCGCTTCTCGTTGAAGCAACGTCATTCCCGCGAAAGCGGGAATCTTCTCGGTTGATCCCTGGGACAAGAAGATGCCCGCTTTCGCGGGCATGACGGTAAGGGGATTCTCGGCCCCGCTCTCAGCCCGGGCGCACCATTTCGAAGAGGCTGGAGACAGCGACATAGTCGCCGCGATAGCCGCAGCGGCCAAGCGGGCTGGCGGCGGCCGTATCGAAGCGTCCGTCCTTCAGATAGGCCGGATCGATATGCACGCCGACGATCTGGCCGATGACCATGAAGTTTGACCCCTCCACGTCATCCAGGCCGTTGAGCTGCTGGATGGAGAGGCATTTGCATTCCAGCGCCGCCGGGGCGGCGGCCACGCGCGGGGGGGCGACGAGAAAGGACGGCGCCTTGGCGAGCCCGGCGAGTTCGAACTCGTCCACATCATGCGGCACCGGCGCACAGCTTTCATTCATCTGCCGGGCCAGAGCCTCGACCGCGAGATTGGCAACGAACTCTCCGGTTTCCTCGACATTGCGCACGCTGTCCTTCCAGCCATTGCTGCTGAACATGACCATGGGCGGCGCGTCGGACACCATATTGAAGAAACTATAAGGTGCGAGATTAACGAGGCCGGAGGCGCTGACGGTCGAAATCCAGCCGATGGGCCGGGGCGCGATGATCGCCTTCAGCGGATCATGCGGCAGGCGGTGGCCCAGACCGGGCTGGTAGAAATGGGTCGTGCTCATGCCAAAGCCTCCTGACTGGCGGCCGCCCTGCCGGCGGCGATGGCGCATAGCAGTTCGAACATCATCGTGGCCCCGGTCAGCGCCGTCAGCCCGGACGGGTCGAAGGGCGGTGCCACTTCCACCACATCGGCACCGACGATATTCACGGCACTCAGGCGGCGCAGCATGAACTGCGCTTCCCGAGTGGTGAAACCGCCGATCTCCGGGGTGCCTGTGCCGATGGCCATGGACGGGTCCAGACTGTCGATATCGAAAGAAACATAGGTCGGGCCGTCACCCGCAATGGCCAAGGCCTCGTCCATCACGCTGTCCACGCCGCGCCCGACGAACTCCTCGATATAGATTTGGCGGATGCCCTGCGCCCGCGCCCAGCCGTGATCGTCAGTCGTATAAAGCGAGCCGCGCAGGCCGATCTGCACCATGCGCTTGGGGTCCAGCACGCCTTCCTCGATGGCGCGGCGGAAGGGCGAGCCATGGGTGAAGGGATTGTCGCCGAAATAGGTGTCATTGGTATCGGAATGCGCATCGAAATGGATCAAGCCCACCGGCGCGCGGCGGCCGACCGCGCGCAGGATGGGCAGCGTGATGAGATGATCGCCACCGGCCGACAGCGGCACAGCCCCGGCCATGACCACTTCCAGGAAGAAGGATTCGATCTTGGCCAGCGAATCCCGGACATCGATCGGGTTCACCGGACAGTCCCCCAGATCCGCCACCTGCATCGTGTCATAGGGCGCGGCACCGGTCGCGTGATGCACCCGCCGCATGAGGCTGGACTGGTTGCGGATTTCACGCGGGCCGTGACGCGCCCCGGCACGGTTGGTGGTGCCGCCGTCGAACGGCACGCCGATCAGCGCCACGTCCAGGCCCTGGGGGCTGCCCACCGCCGGCAGGCGCATGAAGGTGGAGTGGCCCGCGAAACGCGGCACGAGCGCGGCATCGACCGGCTGGTTGAAATTGGTCACGGGGGCAGCTCCTGCATCAGTCGCGAAAGGCTGAGCGTCACAGAGCATGGGCATCCGACTTGATCAACGGGCGCCAGTGCTGTCCTGTCACTTGCGCCTGACCCTTGGGCGCTCGTTGGAGTGGATAAAGAATGGCCGGCGCGCTGTCGCATATTCGGGTGCTCGATCTGTCTCGCGTTCTGGCCGGCCCCTGGGCCAGCCAATTGCTGGGCGATCTGGGTGCCGAAATCATCAAGATCGAGCGGCCGGGCAGCGGTGACGATACGCGGGCCTGGGGTCCGCCCTTTTTGCAGGATGCCGAGGGGCAGGACACGCGGGACGCCGCCTATTTCCTCTGCGCCAATCGCAACAAGCAATCCGTCACCGTCGATTTCACCAAGCCCGAGGGCCAGGCCCTGGTGCGTGACCTCGCCCGGCAATCCGACGTCGTGCTGGAAAACTTCAAGGTCGGCGGCCTGGCGCAATACGGGCTGGACTATGAGAGCCTGGCCGCCATCAATCCGCGCCTGATCTATTGCTCCATCACCGGTTTCGGCCAAACCGGGCCTTATGCCGAGCGCGCGGGCTATGACTTTCTCATCCAGGGCATGGGCGGGCTGATGAGCATTACCGGCAGGCGTGATGGCGAGGCCGGGGCCGGGCCGCAGAAGGTGGGCGTGGCGCTGACGGATGTGATGACCGGCCTCTATGCGTCCAACGCCATCATGGCCGCGCTGCTGCACCGAGAGAAATCCGGCCAGGGGCAATATATCGATCTGGCCTTGCTGGACGTGCAGGTGGCGAGCCTCGCCAACCAGACGATGAATTACCTCACCACCGGCCGCGCGCCCCAGCGCATGGGCAATGCCCATCCGAATATCGTGCCTTATCAGGATTTTCCGACCCAGGACGGGGCGATGATTCTGGCGGTCGGCAACGACAGCCAGTTCGCGAAACTCGCCATCGTCGCCGGCCATCCGGACTGGGCCTTGATGCCGGAATTCGCCACCAACCGGGCGCGGGTGGAACATCGCGCGGCCTTCGTGGAGGCTTTCACCGCTGTCTCCGTCACTCGCACGACCAAGGACTGGATCGCGGCGCTGGAAGCGGCCGGCGTACCCTGCGGGCCGATCAATACCCTGGCCCAGGTCTTCGCCGACCCGCAGGTTCAGGCGCGGGACACGCGCATTACCCTGCCCCATGCGGCGGGCGTGGATGTGGCGCTGGTCGCCAATCCCATCCGCATGTCCGCGACCCCGCCGGAATACCGCAGCGCGCCGCCGACGCTCGGCCAGCACACCAAGGCGGTTCTGGCCGATACGCTAGGGCTGGATGACGCGGCGATCGAGCTGCTGGTGGCGAAGGGCGTCGTTTGATTCGATATCAAATTGAATTTCCCTCCTCTTTGGATTTTATGGCACCAGCGATAGAATTAGAGGGAGCCATCAGCGCCGATGACCGTGGAAATCACCTTCCCGCTGGAATTTGTCGTCGGTGGCACGCCCGTCTCTCTGCAAACAAAGCGCATCTCGACCCGGGAAGCGTGGAGAGATAAAATCCGCACCGCCAGCGCAGGGGCTCTCCCCGAAGGGCATTTCTGCAGCGCTGGCCGGATCGTGGTGACTCTATTTTATTTTCCGGCTGAGGAAATGCAGGGAGACATCGACAATATCGTGAAACCCGTCCTCGATGCCTTCTCCCAGCACATCTACCTGGACGACAGGCAGGTTGAACGCATCCTGGTCCAGAAGTTCGAACCGGAAAATTTCTTCGCGTTCCGTGCCCCCTCACCTATTCTGGAACAGGCGATCATGGGATCCAAGCCGCTGCTCTACGTGCGGCTTTCCGACGATCCATCAGAGGATTGGCGCTAATGAGTAAATCTCCGGGCCGGCGGGAACGTGCCATCCTGCAAACGGTTATTCCAGGTCTTGAGGCGGATGGCTTCGAGGTATTCCTACATCCGAACGGTCAGCTTCTGCCTCCATTCATGAAAGGCTATCGCCCCGATGCCATTGCCGTGAAGCCCGGCCGCAAAATTGCAATCGAAGTCGCGGCCGGAGGCGGCGCATCGGAAGACCAGTCCCCCTTGCAACAAGTACAGGCGATTTTTGCCACTCAAAAAGATTGGGAATTCCAAATTCTGTACGCGCCAGGAGCGCCTACCGAGCCTGACCTGACACCGGAATCCAAAGAATCCGTCACGGAGATTGTACGCCGGCTACCCTATGTATTCGACCAAGGTGGTGCCGTCGCTGCGCTGCTGACTGGCTGGTCCGCCTTCGAAGCCGCCGCACGACGGCTGATGCCCGAGGCGTTTGAGAGACCGCAACCGCCAGCAAGAATGCTGGAGGCTCTTGCCTTCAGCGGCGCCATCACTCCGGACGAGGCGGATATGCTCCGCAACTTGGCGCGAGAGCGCAATCAGGCTGCCCATGGCAAGCTTGATGCCACGATAACGCCCAAGCAGCTTGAGCAGTTGATCACCGTCACGCTGACCCTGCTGGAATTGACCGAACCTGCCGGCGCGGCTTGATCGGACGCTTAGCGCCATCCGGCATCAGAGAGCATTTCATGACCGATATCCCCATCATCGATCTTTCCGGCCTGCGGTCTTCGGATCTGGACGAACGCCGTGCGGTGGCCGCCGTGCTCGGCGCCGCCTGCCGGCAGGTCGGTTTCTTCTACGTCTGCAATCACGGTATCGCGGATGACGTGGCAAAGGGCATTTTCGCGGCGGCGTACACGCTGTTTGCGCAGCCGGATGCCGTGAAGGAAACATTATCCATCAAGCGGTCCCCGCATAATCGCGGCTATGTCGGCATGGCGGGCGAGCGGCTGGATGCCAAGGCCAGCCCCGACCAGAAGGAAGCCTTCAATATCGGTTTCGAGCTGCCCGCGGATGACCCCGAAGTTCTGGCCGGCAAGCCGTTTCGCGGAATCAATCTCTGGCCCGATATTCCTGGATGGCGCGATCAGGTTCTGGCCTATTACGACGCTTGCATGACCTTGCAACTCACCATCCATCGTGGCTTCGCGCTGGACCTCGGCATTGCCGAGGATTTCTTCGCCGATAAGATGGACCGGCCCATCGCCACCTTACGCCTGCTGCATTACCCGGCGGGCGAGGCCCAGGAGGGTGCCGAAATCGGCGCCGGCCAGCATACCGATTACGGCAATGTCACCATCCTGGCGACGGACGGCGTCGCCGGGTTGCAGGTGCAACGACGTGACGGTGTCTGGCTGGACGCGCCGCATATCGACGGCACTTTCGTCTGCAATATCGGCGATTGCCTGATGCGCTGGACGAATGACGTCTATGTCTCCACCCCGCATCGCGTGCTGCGGCCGAAAGCCGAGCGCTATTCGGTGGCCTTCTTCGCCGATGCCAACCCCGATGCCGTGGTCGAAACCTTGCCGACTTGCCTCGCACCCGGCGAGGCCCCGCGCTATCCCGCCATCACCTGTGCGGACTATCTGCGGCAGCGCCTGACCGCGACCTACGATCATCTCAAGACCGGAAGCTGACGCTGTGACCTTCGATCTTCTCATTCGCAACGCAACCTTGGCCGACGGCCGCAGCGGCCAGGATATCGCGGTCAGCGCCGAGCGCATCGTCGCGGTCGAGCGCGCTATCACGGCGGAGGCCGGCGAGGTTATCGACGCCGAAGGCCAGCTCGTCTCGCCGCCCTTCATCGATCCGCATTTCCATATGGATGCGACGCTGTCGCTGGGCATTCCGCGCATCAACCGGTCCGGCACGCTGCTGGAAGGCATCGCACTCTGGGGCGAATTGAAACCCCTGCTGACGCATGACGCTTTGGTGGAACGCGCACTGCGCTATTGCGACCTTGCCGTGGCGCAAGGCCTGCTGGCCATTCGCAGCCATATCGATATCAGCGACAGCCTCATCGCGGTCGATGCGCTGCTGGAAGTGCGGGAGCGCGTGAAACCCTATATCGACCTGCAACTCGTCGCCTTTCCGCAGGACGGCTATTACCGCTCGCCCCGCGCGGTCGATCTGCTCAAGGAAGCGCTGGATCGCGGCATCGAGATCGTCGGCGGCATTCCGCATTTCGAACGCACAATGGAGGCCGGCCGGCAATCGGTGGCAGCGCTGTTCCGCATCGCCGCCGACCGTGGTTTGCGCGTCGATATCCATTGCGACGAAAGCGACGATCCGCTGTCCCGCCATGTCGAGACCATGGCGGCCGAGACGGTGCGCTTCGGCCTCGGCGACCGCGTCACCGCATCGCATTGCACCTCGATGCATTCGATGGACAATTACTATGCGTCGAAACTCATCGCGCTGATCGCGGAAAGCGGCATGAACGTCATTGCCAATCCGCTCATCAACATCACGCTGCAAGGCCCGCACGACACCTATCCCAAGCGCCGTGGCCTGACGCGGGTGCCTGAACTGCTGGCTGCCGGGGTGAATGTCTCGCTCGGCCAGGATTGCTGCATGGACCCATGGTATTCTCTGGGGTCGGGCGACATGCTGGAAGTGGCGCATATGGCCGTGCATGTGGGGCAGATGACCTCGCAAGATGCCATGGCAACCTGTTTCGAGGCGGTGACGACGCATTCCGCCAAGACCATGGGCCTGGACGGCTATGGCATCGCGCCCGGCTGCCGCGCCGATATGGTGCTGCTACAGGCGGCCAGCCCCGTGGAGGCGATCCGGCTCAGGGCGACGCGCCTCGCCGTCATTCGCGCCGGCCGTGTCATCGCACGCACGCCGGCCCGTGCGGCCAGCCTGTCCCTGCCCGGCCGCCCGGCCGTGGTGAACCCCGCCGCCTATGCGCCGAGGATTGCGCGAGCCTGATCCGTCCCTGCCAGGTCTGAACTCGATCCGACACGAACCGTTTCAATTAGACTTTGGGTTAGAAGCATAGTCCCGTTGGCCTAATGCCAACGGGAATGCTATTAATCCCCTCAGTCTTCATTTGAATGAAACGGCGTTATGGTTGACCAAGTCCTTGACGAGCCGGGCGCACCCCTGACATCCGCCCTCCTTGCTTCCATCGATACAGACGCCTTCGACCTCGCGCCCGTCTCGCTCCTGCTGGAAGATTACAGCGCCCTCAAAACTTTCTTCGGCGACCTGCGTGCGCAGGGCGTCACGTCGCTGGCCGATTACTTTGCCGAGGACAGCGCGCGCATCAGCGCCTGCGCCGCCCTTCTGCATGTCATCAAGGTCAACCAATGCACATTGGATCTGTATGAGGCGAAGGGCTTTCACGAGCTCATCGGCAATCTGGACCGCATTTTCGGCACCGACTCCCTCGCCGTTCATGCGACGGAGCTGGTGGCGCTGTGGGACGGGCATGCCCGCTTTGCCAGCCGCACGGTGAACTATACGCTCACCGGACGGCGGCTGGATGTGGAGATCACCGGCATCCTGCTGCCCGGCTATGAGGACAGTTTCGGGCGCGTGCTGGTGGCCGTGCAGGACGTGACCGAGCGCGAGCAGAGCCGCCGTCTGTTATTGGAAAGCGAGCGTTACGCGCGGGGGCTTTTCGCCTTCTCTCCCGTCTCACTCTGGGTCGAGGATTTCAGCGCCATCCGCCGTCTGCTGGCCGATGTGCGGCAGCGCGGCATCGTCGATTTCCCTGTCTTCCTGGATGTCCACAACGAATTCATTCACCGCTGCATCAGCGAAATTCGCGTTCTCGACGTCAATGACTATACGCTGCGCCTGTTCCGCGCGCCGGACCGGCAGACCCTGCTGGAAAACACGCGCGACATCTTTCGCGACAAGATGGAACGGCCCTTCGCCGAGCAGCTGAAGCATCTATGGGACGGCAACCTGTTCCATCAGCTTGAGGTGGTCAATTACAGCCTGACCGGCGAGGAAATCTATCTGCACCTGCAATTCTCCGTCATGCCCGGCCATGAGGATGACTGGGGCATGGTGCTCATCGCGCTGACCGATATCACGGCACGCAAGAAGGCCGAGGCCTATCTGGAATTCCTCGGCAAGCATGACGAGCTGACGAAACTCTATAACCGCTCCTTCCATGTCGAGGAAATCAACCGGCTGGAACGGCGGGGCCAATACCCGATTTCCATCATCATGGTCGATCTCAACGGCTTGAAGGAAGTCAATGACGAATGGGGCCATCAGGCGGGTGACGCGCTGCTGCGCCGCGCCGGTGAAGTGCTCAACAAGGCCGCCGCCGAACCCTATTTCGCCTGCCGCATCGGCGGCGATGAATTCGCCATTCTCATGCCCAAGGCGGATGAAGCGGCGGCCCATACGCTGATGATGCAGATCGAGGAATTGTTCGCGATCAACAATCAGTTCTACACCACGCCGCTGCGCGCCGCGATGGGATGCGCCACGGCGCGCGAGGGCATGCGGCTGGAACAGGCCATCCGCATCGCCGACCAGGCCATGTATGACGCGAAGCAGACTTATTATAGCACGACGCCCGACGATGCGGTGTCGGAGCGCAGCCGCCGCCCGCGCTGAAGAGAGCGTTTCAGGTTAAGGCCGAAGCACCCTTCACTGTGTCGTGCCCGGCTTAGCCAGCCGCGCTTTATGCCGGGCACCTACCCCTTCGAGCGCCCAGACGAGGTTTGGGCGCCCTACTGGGTAGGCCCCCGGAACAAGTCCGGGGGCGACGATAAAGGGCGCTTCAACGAAAACCTGATGGACGTTAACGCCGCTCTTCGCGCAGGAAAGGCCGGGCCAGATCCTCGGGCTGGGCGCTGGCGCGCAGCCGGCCCATGCCGGACGCCGCCAGCACAGCGATGGTGGCCAGATAGGGCATCATCTGGATCAGATAGATCGGCACATGCAGCCCGCTCGACAGCAGCAGCGGGATAACGGCCTGCACCGCGCCGAACAGCACGGCGGCACCTATCGCCCGCAGCGTGTTCCAGCGCGCGAAGGTGACAAGCGCCACGGCAATCCAGCCTCGGCCGCTGACCATGCCCGTCACCCAGACCTGACTGCCGACGAGGCTGAGATGCGCGCCGGCCAGACCCAGAATGATGCCGCCCACCAGAACGGCACCAAGGCGCATGAGCATGACATTGACGCCCGCCGCGTCCGCCGCCGGCGCGTTCTCGCCCACCGAACGCAGGCGCAGGCCAAGCTCGGTCTTTTCCAGCACCCACCAGACGATGAAGGGCAGAATAAAAGCGAAATAGGTCAGTGGATCCTGGTCCGTGAAACGGGCCAGCCAGCGCGGCAAGCCGGTGAAGGCGGCAGGATAGATCGGGCCGAGCGCCTTGATCGGCTGATTGGCGAAACTGTCGCCGATAACGCCGGACAGGCCGACGCCGAAGGCGAAGATGACAAGGCCGGACAGAACCTGTTCCAGCCGCAGCACCACCGTCAGCAACGCGAAAAGAAGCGTCATGCCCAGCGCCGCGAGGCAGCCCATCAGGACCGCCATCGGCAGGCCGAGGCCGGACAGCATCGCGATGACGGCCGCGACCGCCCCCATGGACATGATGCCCTCGGCACCGAGATTCATGACGCCGGCACGCTCATTGATGATCAGGCCGGTCGTCGCCAGAAGATAGGGCGCGGCGAAGACCGGAATGGCGCCGATCCAGTCCCCCAGGAAGCCCGTCACGAAGCCGTTCATGCCTTCTGCCCCTCGGTGGCCACCTTGGGGCGCTGGCGCAGGATGGAAATGCGGTAGCGGACGAAAACGTCGCAGGCCGCGACGGTCATCAGCAGGAAGGCCTCCATCGTCACCACCACCGTATCCGGCAACTGGTAGAAGGCTTTCAGCGAATCCCCGGCGGTATAGAGGCCGGCAACGGCGAGAGCGGCGATGAAGACGCCGATGGGATTGGCGCGGCCCAGATAGGCGATGGCAATGGACGGGAAGATGAAGTCATTGCCGACGAATTGCGTCAGCTTGTGCTCCTCGCCCGAAATGATGCTGAACCCGGCGAGGCCCGAGACGGCGCCCGCGAGGCAAGCGGTCGTCAGCGTGATGCGTGCGACGGGAATACCGAGCGCGCGGGACGCGGTGCGGTTCTCGGATACCGCCTTGGACAGCAGGCCGAAGCGGCTGTAGCGGCACAGCCACCAGCAGAAGACGACGACGATCAGCGCGATGAAGAGGCCGTAATGCAGATGCCAGGTGCCGAAATTCGGCAGCTGCTCGTATTTGGGGAAAACCGGCGTCATCGGAAACTGGTCGGCCGCGTTGCGCCAATGGCCGTAGAGCAGATCCTGCGCCAGCAGATAGGCGACATAGTTCAGCAGCAGCGTGGTGATGACCTCGTCCGCACGCAGCCGCACCTTGGCGACAGCGGCCAGCCCGCACCACAGCGCGCCACCGACCATGGCGGCGACGATCATCAGCGGCATGCGCAGAAACCACGGCCCGATCTGGTAGATGCTGACGGCGGTCGCCGCCAGCGCCCCCATCCAGAGCTGGCCCTCGACGCCGATATTCCAGAAACGGATGCGCAGACAAAGTGCGACGGACATCGAGACGAGGGTGAGCGAAATCGCCCGCGTCAATGTCTGGTCAAGCCCGGCGCTATTGCCGAAGACATAGAGGATGAATTCATTGCCGAGGTCGCTGGCCGGCACGCCGAAGGCGATGAGGAAGATGGCGCAGCAGATCAGCCCGAAGACGATGCCGCCGATCAGCGTCGCGGCCGTCAGCCAGCGCGGCACCGCCAGACGCGGCGACAAGACAAGGCGATAGGGCATCACGGACACTCAGTGACCTTCCAGGATCAGCCGGCCAAGCTCGGCTCGGTCAGTCTGCTCGATCGGCATGGCATCGGACAGCCGGCCGTGAGAGAGGACGGCGACGCGGCTGGACAGCGCCAGCACCTCGTCCAGATCCTCGGAAATCATCAGCACGCCGACACCGCGCGCGGCGGCCGCCAGCAGACGGTTCTGCACCGCCGCCGCCGCCCGCACATCCAGCCCGCGCACAGGCGAATGGACGATGAGGATGGAAAACTCGCCCTCGAATTCCCGCGCGAGGATCAGCTTCTGGGCATTGCCACCCGAGAGCAGCCGCGCCTGGGTATCGGCCACACCGCCGGCGATTTCGTAATCGCGGATCGAAGTTTCGGCCCGGCCGCGCATCCAGCCCTTTGTCACCCACCAGCGCTTTTCCGGGCGGCGGCCGGACAGCGCCGGCACGGCCAGATTTTCCGCCAGCGACAGGCTGCCGAAAAGACCGAGATGAAAGCGGTCGGCGGGCACGAAGCGCAAACCGGCCTCCCGCCGCTCGGCCGGCTGCACCGGCGCCGTTTCGCCATGCATGATAATATCGCCCGCGATAGGCGCACGCAGGCCAATGATGGTTTCCAGGAGTTCGGACTGGCCGTTGCCGCCCAGACCGGCGACGCCCAGGATTTCGCCCTTATGCAGCCGCAGGTTGAGGTCGCGCAGCGGTACGTCATGCTCGGCGGCGGCGGTGCCGACGCCTTTCAGTTCCAGCACGACCTGAGCCGACAGGCTGGCGGCGCCGCGACGGACCACGGCCGTCTCCCCGCCCACCATGGCGCGGGCGAGTTCGGCCGAGGACAGGCCGCGCGCCGATGCGCCGTCAATGACGGTTTTGCCGGCCCGCATGACGGTGACGCGGTCGGCCGTCGCACTCACATCGCGCAGCTTATGGGTGATGAGGATGACGGCCCGCCCGTCATCGGCCAGCCGCCGGGCCAGGTCCAGCATGCCGGCGGCCTCGCTTTCGGCCAGAACGGCGGTCGGTTCATCCATGATCAGGATGCGCGCGCCACCCAACAGCACTTTCAGGATTTCGACCTTCTGCTGCTCGGACACCGAGAGCTGGTCGACCCGGACATCCATCGGCAGCACGAAGCCGAGATCGCGCGCCATGGTCTGGCTGGCCGAGAGCGCGGCTTCATGGGATGTCCACCCGGCCCGCTTGCCGCAGGCTAGGCGGAGGTTTTCCAAGACCGTCAGCGGACCGACCAGCTTGAAATGCTGATGGATCATGCCGATGCCGGCGGCCGAGGCCGCCCGGGGCTCCGCAAAGGCGACGGACCGGCCGTCGACCTCCACCACCCCGCTATCCGCACCGTAGAAACCGGCAAGGATGTTCATGAGGCTGGATTTGCCGGCCCCATTCTCGCCCAGAAGGGCGTGAACCTCCCCCCAGGCGACCGAGAGATCCGCACCGTCAAGGGCGATGCGGTCTCCGAAGGCCTTACGCACGGATTGCATGCGAACAGCGACCGCGCCACTGGATGCGGGCAAACGATGCTCCGCGGCCGGACCCGCGCGGTCGGTGGTCGTGACAGTCATGCCTACTTGATCGAACCCTGAACGTTGCTGAACAGATAGTTCATCCCGAAGAGTTGGTCGACGGTCATGACCTTGCCGGCTTCGACCTTCGTGGAGCCGTCCTGCGCCTTGATCGGGCCGGAGAAGGGCTCGAACTTGCCGGCGACCATCTCGGCCTTCATCGCGTCGATCTTGCTCTGCACTGCCGGCGTCACGTGGTTGACGGGTTCGGTGATCGCCACCATGCCGTCATCCATGCCGTAAAGGCTGGCGCCCGCGCTGGTCCAGGTGCCGGCCTTCAGCGCCTTGATCATCGGCACCAGCATCTTGTCCCAGTGGAAGACGATCGAGGTCATGATGGTCTTGGGGGCGGCGGCGGACATGTCATTCTCATAGCCAACCGAGAACTTCCCGGCCTTTTCGGACTGCACGATGGCAGCAGGGCTATCCATGTCGGTCGCGATGACGTCCGCGCCCTGTTCCAGCATGGCGTTGGCCAGCTGGCCTTCCTTCACCGGGTCAGACCAGGAATTAACGAAGGCAACCTTGGCGACCGTACCGGGATTGGCATCCGCCGCGCCCTTGGCATAGGCGTTGATATCCCAAAGCACGGTCGGGATCGGGAAGCCTTCGATCATGCCGATGACCTTGGACTTGGTCACGGAACCCGCCGCGTAGCCGGCCAGATACCAGCCCTGATAGGTCTTGGGGTACGGGCTTTCCAGATTCGGCGCGGTGGTCACACCCGCCATATTCACGAAGGCCACATTCGGATGCGCCTTGGCCTCAGCCTTGAAGGCATCGCCATAGCCATATGTGCCGCCGATAATGACGTTATAGCCGCGATTGACGAAGAGATCGATCGTCTGCTCAACCTTCTCGGTCTGCTCGGGGATATTCTCGACATAGGGAATCTTGACGCCGAATTCCTTCTGCAGAACCAGGCGCGCCCGGTTCTGTGCGCCGGTCCAGCCGCCGTCGCTGATGGCGCCGAGATAGATAAAGGCGATCTTCGGCGGACCGCTGAGTTTGACCTGCGCCTGAGCATGGGTGGCGAAACCGACAGCACCGACAAGGCCAAAGGCCGAAGCAAGCAGGGAAAGCCGTTTCACGGAGATCCTCCTAGGATTTAAGGCGATAGGGTGTTGCAAACTGGCGGTTGAGCGATGCTCAGCCAACCGGCTCGGTTCCTTCCTGGCGATAGGCGTAGGTCGCATCCAGCCGGCCCTGGACATAGTCGCCTGCCAGAACGGGCGGATATTTGGCCGGACGGTCTGCCGTCACGGTGCCGGGCAGCGCCTCGATCCGGGTATCGACATTGGAGCCGACGAAACAGGGAATGGAATAGCGGGCGCGGCCCGAGGTATTCATCGCGCGATGCAGGGTGGAGGCGAAAAGATCATTCGTCCAACGCGCCATCTGGTCACCGATATTGATGACGAAGGTGCCACGGATGGGCGGCGCGTCGATCCATTGCCCGTCGGTATTGCGCACTTGCAGCGCCGGCACCGATTCCTGGCACAGAATGGTAAAGCACTCGTAGTCGGAATGGGCGCCGATGCCGATCTGCTTCGGGTCGATGGGCCCGTCCTGGCTGGGATAGGAGAGCAGCCGCATGATGGCGGTGTGCTTATCCGTCAGCGGCGTGAAATAGTCTTCCGGCAGATCGAGCGCGAGCGCAAAGGCGCCGAACAGACGGCGGCCAAGCCCCAGCATGGCCGCGTAATAGGCTTCCACCTGCGCGCGGAAACCGGGCAGGTCAGCCGGCCAGAGATTGGGGCCGTAATGGTTGGCATGGGCGGCGCGGTCCGGGTCGCCTTCCGGCCGTTCGCGCGCCATGTCGAAAGCCTCGTGCAGATCGCCCTTGCCCGTCGCGTCGGTATTCTCTTCCAGCAGCGGGGTATAGCCGCTGTTATTGACGGAGGTGCGGACATGCATCGCCATCTTTTCGTCCAGCGGCAGGCCGAAGAAGCGCGGGCATTGGGCGAAGGTATCGTCGATCAGGCTCTGCGCGACACCGTGGTTCTTGATATAAAAGAAGCCGATTTCGGTGCAGGCCGCGCGCAGTTCGGCGGCAAGCGCGCGCTTCGCCGCCGCGTCATCGCCCAGCATCGGCGCGAAATCGATGATCGGGATCGCCTCAAAAGCCAAGATTTTTTCCTATTCTGCCGGTCAACGCACTGCCAAATCACGCAAATTCCATGCCACACACGAATCCGTGAGGGCAAGTCCGACTGATCTCATACTCAGCGCGATTTGACGAGCCTGCCGCCGACCCAGACATGGGCAATATCGCCGCGCCCGGCCGTCATGACGATTTTTTCCATCAGCCGGTCCGCCGCCTCATTTGCCGCCACGCGCAGATTGCCGTCCGGCAGATTGGCACGCAGCAACAGAGCATCGAAGGCATAGCCCGGGCGAAACAGGCCGATCGGCAGATCGAGCGCTTCGCCGCCACCGGCCGTCGCCAGGCGGAAGGCGGTCGGCGCGTCGATCCGCGCACCGGGCTGGCCGCGCTCGGCCGGCGGCTTGCGCGCGTCGGTGCCGCTTTCCAGCAGGCGCGAGACGGCGACCGCCTGCCGCGCCGCCTCGAACAGCGATGCGCTGGGACCGCCCGCGATATCGGAGCCCAGGCCGATATGCAGGCCCAGCGCCTGCATGCGGCGCAGCGGAAAGACGGCGCCCGCGAAATAGATATTGGACAGCGGACAATGCGCGACCGCTGCCCCCCTCTCGCGGATCAGGCCGGCATCGGCGTCCGAGATGAAATTGGCATGCGCCAGCACGCTGCCACGCCGCAGCAGCCCGGCCCGGTCCAGCGCCACGGTATCGCTGCAACCGCAGCGGTCCTGCACATGGGCGTGTTCCCAGTCGCTTTCCGAACAATGCGTCTGCACGGCGCAGCCGGTCTCGGCGGCCAGCGCGCCCAACCCGTCCAGCAGGGCATCCGTGCAGGCCGGCACGAAGCGCGGCGTAATGATGGGACGCACCAGGGCCGCGTCATTGCCCGGCAAGGCGCGGATATGCGCGATCAGCGCTCGGGTTTCCGCAATCGCAACCTCGGCGGAAACGTCGCGATAGAAATCCGGACATTGCTCGGGATGATCCATGCCGACACGGCCGACAAAAGCGCGCTGTCCTTTGCCTAGACAAATCTCTGCCAGACGCTGCGTCGCCGGCAGATGGATGGTGGCGAAATACAGGGCGGTCGTGGTGCCATGGGCCAGCAAGGTATCGACCAGATCGGTATAGACAGCCTCCGCGAAGCCCAGGTCGGCGTAGCGGCTCTCCAGCGGAAACGTATAGTGTTGCAGCCAGTCTTGCAGCGGCATGTCCAGCGCCATGCCCAGTTGCGGGAATTGGGGCGCATGGACGTGAAGATCGACCAGACCCGGAATCAGAACCTCATCACCCGCGATTTCAATCAAGGCATCGCCATCCCGCAGCGCGGCCAGACGCGGATCCCGAGGCGAAACGCCGGTCTCGACGGATGCGATAACGCCGTCGGACCCGACGATCATCAATGTTTCGCGCAAGTCTTCGACGCGATCCGGCGCATGAATGGCCCGGCCGTATACTGCCCAGTCGCCCGTCATCCGCTGCCTCCTTCACTGATGGAGGGGTCAGGATGGCGGCATCGGCGCGCGCCGGCAAGCATCCTCGATCGCACGGCAGCACGCGCCCACGACACAAGCTCGCGTGAGCGGAAGCTTGCCTTCGTGACATCGCAGCGCAGATGCCTGTAGGATCGAAGCCTGCCTAAAAGATGACACAACCACTGGATGATTTCTTATCCGTTTTCTTTTTCATGAATTCTCAGGGCCATGGATTGTCCGACCGTTGGCTTGGCAAGCATTGTCAAGCAGGCGGCACGCCGCCCGGATTGGGTGCGACACTTTCGAAAGTCCATCGCTTGGACATAGACGGCCCGGTTTTCCGATGCTAACGATCAGTTCGATTTAGTGTTATTGTTCAGGAGCTGCCATTGCCCGGCCGGATAATGGCGCACCGATGAAACCGTATGACGCTCTTCTGCCGCTGGCGCGGCGGCACGTTCACGCGGCGGATATCGCGGACAACAGATCCTTCGATCATATCGTGGCACTTGCCGCGAAGATTTTCAGCGTGGCCGCGACATCCCTGACGGTCGCGGACTTCGACCGCCAGTTCATGGTCGCCAATCACGGGCTGGGCGACCGCCTGCACCCGGTCGACACATCACCCACTTACGAGATCATTGCCAAACGCGAAGCGATCGTCATCGGCGATCTGGCTCAGCAGTCACGCTACCGATCCGACGATTTCGATGCGCCTGAGACCCGATTTTTCGCGGGCGTGCCGCTGATCCTGCCTGATGGCTTTGCCATCGGCTGCCTGGCGCTTGCCGACCCCGCGCCACGGGATGCCGGCAGCCTGGACCTCGCTCTTCTGAACGAGCTCGCCTCTCTCGCTGTTTTGCAGCTGGAAATAAACGTCGTCGTCGGCACGATCGACCCTGTCTCACGGCTTCCAAACCGCGCCCAGTTTATTCTCGATATCGCGGATATGGCGGCGCAGCACGCTGATACGCCAGCCATCGCGGTTCTGATCGATATCGTGCCGCCGCATCAGGTCGATGCCATCATGCGTGCGCTGGGACCGGCGCACCTGGATCAGGCCATCGTAAACGTTGTGAATTCATTTCGAATCCTGACTGACGATTTTTATAGGCTTTATCAGGTTTCCGCCAAGCAATTGGCGCTTTTGCCCCCCATGGGCACAGATCTCGATCATCTGCTTCGTCTGCTGCGCCGGCATCTGACCGGCGTTAACCGCAGCCAGCTGACGCGATTTGCCGCCACGGTTGCGGCAGGCATCGTGCCCTTCATCCTCGGTGCAACCGACGCGCCCAACTTGCTGCGCATGGCCAGCAGTGCCGCGCAGGATGCGCGACAAGCGCATGACGATGTTGGCATTTACTCGTCTACGGAGGATCGTGATCATCAGCGCCGTTTTGAAATCGTGCGCAGTTTCGCGACGGCGCTCGAACAGAACGAGGGGCTTTATCTGCTCTACCAGCCCCGGGTCGATCTTGCATCCGGGCGGTACTACGCGGCCGAGGCGCTGTTGCGCTGGACCCATGCCGATCTTGGGCCGATCTCACCGGGCGAATTCATCCCGCTGATCGATCCCACCATGCTGATCCACGCCCTGACGGATTGGGTCATGCAGACGGCGCTGGATCATCTGGCACAGATGCGTCAGCGCTTCGCGGAGTTCATCATCGCGATCAATGTCTCGGCCCATAACCTGCGCGAGCACGGTTTTATGGCCCGCCTTCTGGCCAATCTCGACAGGCGCGCGCTGCCGCCGCAAGCGATTGAGATTGAAATCACCGAAGGCACTTTCATCCTCGACGACCGCATCGTGATGGCGACCCTTCATGCGCTGGCCGGCGCCGGGGTTCGCATCGCGATCGACGATTTCGGCACCGGCTATTCGAGTCTGGCCTATCTGGAGAAATTGCCGGCCCATACGGTCAAGCTCGACCAAAGCTTCATTCATGGCATGCGTGAGGATCGCCGCAAGCACGGGCTGGTGCGCTCCACCATCAGCCTATGCCATGAGCTTGGCCATCGCGTCGTCGCGGAAGGCGTGGAAACCATGGATATCGCAGCCCAGTTGCTGGCGGCCGGCTGCGATGAGGTGCAGGGCTACGGCTTCAGCCGGCCCATCACGAGCGCCGATCTCAAGACATGGCTCGAGCCGCGCTATGGCCTGCCGGACGGTCACACTGCCTTTAAGGCCGTGACCGCCCCGTGATCGTTGGGAATGCCTTAGGCGCCGAGCGGTTGCTGCCAGACTTTCTGCCGCGAGCCGGCCTTGGCGCGCCGCCCCTTCTGCCCGGATTTCAGCTCCGCCGCCAGCACCGCGCTGCGGTTTAGGACACGGGTCTTTTCGACGTCGCGGGACTGGCTGAATTCAACCGCCAGCGCCATGACATCGCCGTGCAGCCGCTCCAGCGCCTCGAACAGAAGCTCGAACTGGGCGATATGCTCCAGCAGGAATTCCCGCCGGACGGGCAGATGCCCTGAGGAATCGACGGGCTGGCCTTGCCGCATCTCATGCAGCTGGCTGATGCTCCACGGCTGGTTGACCAGAAGATCCCGCTCATGCGCCAGGGTCTCGGCACGTTCCAGCAGGGTTTCCACCTGTTCCAATTCGCGGGGCAGCTTGCCCAGAAACTCGCCGGCGAGTTCCGCAATATGGTCGCGCTGCACGCTTTCCCGCGCCCATTTGTCGAATTGCCCGCCCACATAGGGCAGGCTGTGGCCGGAAATGGCGCCGTAGAGCATGGCCCAGGCACTCACCAATTGGTTGGCGGCCATGACAGTCTGGCCGACAAGGGCGGTGAACGGTAGCGCCGCCGGGCTGATGGCCGTGGTGTCGAGATGAACCACAGGATGATCTTCCTGCTCGCCCATTTCCAGATCGATAAAGTCCATGTGTTTTTTGCCGTGTGCTTTGGCCAGTATAATGCCCGGCAAAGTCACCCGGCGCTTCTACGGGTGACCGCATGGGACTCATACAACGAATACTGCGTTACGCTCAGCGCATGGCCCAAAAAGCGGCTCATTACATGGAAAGACATGCATTGTTACAAAGCAGCGTCAAACCATCACGCTGTTTTGATGTCGTGACAGTTTGGTTGCAGGCGCCACGGCCGTCGATTGCCGCGTCAACCAAATCGGCTTCAAATTGCGCCTGGCCACCGGCCTTCCGGCGCTTGCCTGCCTGCCCCGATCCAGCGTATCGAACCCTTGAGACGACGCTGATTATCCCGTTCCAACGGATGCCGGAGACTGTCCTTCATGCGCTTTGCCGTTCTGGTGCTTTCCCTTCTCGGCCTGGCAGTCGCCGGTTGCAGTTCGTCCAGCGGCGGTGGCGGCGCACGACCGTCCAAGACCTATATCGTCATGCCGAATGGTCAGGTCGGTAGCTGCCAGAAGAGCAACGGCGCCAGCTGCTAAGCCCGCGCCTCTTTCCATGATCCCAAACGGGCGGCAGGCGCTTCGGCTTCTCGCCGCCCTGCTCTGTCCGGCTATGATGGCCGGTTGCGCCGATGCGCCGCGTCCGCACGCGGCGTTGCCGGCCCCTGCCGTGGCGGACGGCAGCGTCAGCCTCGTCACCCATGGCTGGCACACCGACATCGCCCTGCCGGCGGCGGAAGCTACCGGCAGGCTGGCGGCCTTTCGCGCGGTTTTTCCCGGCGCCCGCACCCTCGTCTTCGGCTATGGCAAGCGGACCTTCATGATCGCCCCGGCCCATACAATCGGCGAATGGATCATCGGTCCCTTTCCCGGTCCGGCGGCCATCGAGGTCAGCGCCATCAGCGGCGACGCCGCCGCTGCCTATGGCGCCGCGCATGTGCTGACCTTGCCGCTACCGCCCGGTGGCGCGGAAGGCCTCTCTGATTTTTTATGGGCGGCAATCGCCAAAACCCCTGCCGGCGCCCCTGCCTATATCGCCGTCGGCAATTGGCCCGGCAGCCAGTTCTACGATGCGGCCCAGGACTATGGCCTGACCCATACCTGCAATCGCTGGAGCGCCGAGGCGCTGGCCGCCGGCGGGGTTCCGGTCAGCCCTGCGGGCGTGGTTTTTTCGGGTAGCCTGGACAGTCAGCTGCGCGCGCTTCTGCGCCGCCCCGCCGCCAGCTGATTTATCGCCAGGCGGCGATGATCTCCGCCAGACCGCCCTCTTCCACCAGCGCCGCCGCGTCGTCGCGTGCGAACCAGACGCGCTTGCGTTCCGCGCGTTCCCGCCATTTCACGGCTTCTAGCGTCACGCGCAGGGGATAGACGACGACAAAAAACAGCCGCTCCTCGCCGCTCGGCAGGCGTTTTGAATAGGCATAGGTGCCGATGGCCTTCTTGGCGACCTTGCCTTTGACCCCGGCCTCCTGAAAGGCCTCGATCTCGGCCGCCTCATGCGGCTTATGGCCGATCATCGGCCAGCCCTTGGGAATCACCCAGCGGCCGCGACCGCGGCTGGTGATCAGCATCACTTCAAGCTCGCCCTTTTCCAGTCGATAGGGCAGCGCAGCATATTGCGTGTCAGCGGTGCGGTCGGACTTAGCCATGCAGTTTTATCAAGCGCTCATTTCCGATTGTCTAGATGTCTCAGGCCAGAATTCAGCCTCTCGGACTAGGTCTGCCTGTCGGAAATTCAAGCGGAACCAAGTTCTCGAATCCCTAACACAGCAGACTGCCGCCGAACGCCGCCGGACGAGCGTGACACTTTCATGAGAGCTCTAATATCAAGCGCAGCAGCGACGCCTGCGCGTTTGCGACATCCGCCTTGACCGGATGCCGCCCAAAAGCGGCGTTGGCATCCGGTCACGCGCCAGAGTCGATCAATTTTATTGCTTTATCAAAACACAATCGACGGCCGAGTCGGACGTGCAGGCCGATCAGTTGCTTTTGAGGTCTCGCAGGCAATGCGCCGCGGCAATGGCCGAGTCCCTTGCCGTTCCGGCCTTCACGTCGCCGGAAAAGACCATGCCCGGCACGATGGATTTCAGCAGGGGCGCCAGATCCGTGGTCGGCGTCACGCTCGGCGCCGCGCGATCGTAGATCGTTTTCGCCTCGGGCGTCAGCTTGGCGGCGCAAGCCTGGGCGGTGGCGGTGCTGGCATGGGCCTGGCCGACGAAGCCGGCCGACAGCAGGCACAGCGCGCCCAGGGCCGGGAGAGCGCGAAGACGGAAGCTCGGAGCCTGGACCATGCGGTATCTCATCCTCGGTATTGCGGCATGTCTGGCACGCCGACGGTGTTGTCTGACGGTCTTATAGGCCCTGCGCGGCTTTTTGGGCAGCCGCCGCCCGTTCGTCCCGATCAGGAAAAACGCGCCCCAGCACGGGATAGAGAACACCGGCCAGTATCGCCGCCGTGAGAAAGGACAAATCGACGCCGTGCGCCGCCTGGGACAAAGGGCCGACGAAGAGCGCGGTGTCGGAAAAGAGCAGACCGGTGACGCTCGCGACCACCCAGGCCAGGACAGCGGCCGGGTTGAAACCGGCGCGAAACCAGTAGCGGCTGGCCGGCCCATCCGCACCAAACGCCTGCAAGGCGGCCGGCTGAAAGCGGCCACGCTGTTTCAGATAGCCCTGGATATTGATGATGCTCCAGGGCGTCACCAAGACCGTCACGATGGAACAGAGTGCCAGAATGGCATTGGCGGCGCTGAAGACGATGAGGCCGAGATAGGCGAGCCCGAATCCGCCGAGGCCGAAGATGACACCCACCTGCGGCCGGCTGAGCCGCCACAGGATCGCCTGCAAATCCAGCATGCCGTTATACACGACCATGGCACCATTGGCGGCATTGCCGGCCAGACCGATGACCACCACCGGCACGATCAGCACGGGCGGCACGAAGGCCAGCATCTGCGCATTCGGGTTGAACGGGTCATGCACCGCCAGCCCAATGACTTCGCCGCAGAGACAAGCAAACAGGCAGCCCAGCACCATGCCGCCGAAGGGCCAGAAAAACAGCGGCGCCGCCCGCGTGCGAGCAGGCAGATAGCGCGCGTAATCGCCCGCGAAGGGCGCGTAGGAAATGGCATTGGCGATAGTGACCGTCACCGCCAACATCAGGCTGGGCCAGTAGCGGCCCAGGACCAGGGGATTGGTCTTGGGATCGGGAAAGGCTGCGGCATGCGGCAGGCAGAACAGCGCCAGCACCAGCAGGCCGATCAGGCTGGCATAGGAGACGAAGGTCTCGGACGCGACCAGCGTCGCATGGCCGAAGATGCCCAGGGTTAAAACCAGTGCCGCCGTCAGCAGCAGGGCGACCGTCAAAGCGCCCGTGCCGGTGCCCCAGCCGAACAGCGCGTGCCCGGCCTGAACCAAAGGCGGCGCGCTGACCCAAAGGATCATCGCGAAAAAACCCAGATCGATGATCTGGGTGATGAAGGAACCGATATAGCGGCCGCGCAGTCCGAAGAAGGCGACGCTGGTGACGGTGCCGTTGGTGCCGGTTTTGGGGCCCATGAAGGCCATCAGCGCCACGAAGACGGCGCCGATCACCGTGCCGATCAGAATGGCCATGACGCTGGAAAGCCAGCCGAGGCCGAACGCCACCGGCAGCGCGCCGATGGCGACCGACCCATAGGTCATCTGGGTGCCGAAGAAGACGAAGCCCATTGCGCGCGGGCTGGAATGCCGTTCGGTCTCGGGAATGAAGCCGATGCCGCGCCGCTCGACGCGGCCCCATAGATCCTGCCCAGCCACCGTCGCTCGCCTCGCCCGTCATCCCTACCCTACCGGGTCTAGGCCAGACGGAGGGGCGGTGCCAGAGCCAAGCCATACAGATGTCGGAAGCGATCCCAATTGTTCAAATTTAAAGGAAAAGATAGCGATATCGAAAGCACTCTCTCCGTTGACAGGGCGATTTGAACCTCTCTACAAAGTAATGGTCTGATGATTTCATGGCTGAGTAGCACAGCAAGCGGCAGATATAAGTCGGTGCTAGCTTTGATCGCGTCACACCAACGACAGAAGCCGCTCGACATGAAGCGGCAGGAGGAACTTCGACCATGGCTTTCACATATTATCTTGCCGCTTTCGCCACCGTCGGAATGCTGTTCGGCAGTTCGGCCCTGATGAGCGCGCATGCGCAAAGCAAGCCGACCATCGTCTTCGTGGCCAACGGCGCCTCGGACTTCTGGAAGGCGGCGCAGGCGGGCGTGAAGAAGGCGCAGAGCGAACTGCCCGACTACAAGCTGGAACTGCAATACCCGGATCAGGCGACCGTCGCCTCGCAGAACGCGCTGATGGACAATCTGGTCAGCGCCGGCGTCAAGGGCATCATCGTCTCGGCGGTGGACCCCAAGAACTCGACCGGCGAATTCGACAAGCTTGCCGGCCAGACCGCGCTGTTCACGACGGATAGCGACGCGCCGCAGACCAAGCGCATCGCCTATATCGGTTCGTCGAACATCCTGGCGGGCGAACAGGCCGCTGAAATCGCCAAGAAGGCGATGCCGAAGGGCGGCAAGTGCATGGGCTTCGTCGGCCTCCTGGGCGCCGATAATGCGCGTGAGCGCATCCAGGGCTTCAAGCAGGGTCTGGCCGGCACCGGCATCACGCTGGTTGACGTGCGCGGCGACGATATCGATCAGGCGCGCGCGAAATCCAATGTATCGGACACGCTGGTGGCTGACCCGAACGTCACCTGTCTGGTCGGCTTCTATTCCTACAATACGCCGCAGATCTATGCGGCGCTGAAGGAAGGCGGCGAGCTTGGTAAGATCACCGTCGTCGGCTTCGACGGTGATCCGGTCACGCTCGGCGGCGTCAAGGAAGGCTCGATCGCGGGCACCGTGGTGCAGCAGCCTTACGAATGGGCCTATCAGGGCATGAAGATGATTGCGGCCTATCTGAAGGGTGACAAGTCCTCGATCCCGGCGAACGGCCTTGACATCATCCAGACCAAGATCGTCGACAGCAGCAATGTCGATGCCTATGTCGCCGAACAGAAGGCGATGCAGTAACGACCGCAATGGCGCCGGTGCCACTAGGTGCCGGCGCCTGATCTTGCCTTGTCTTTGACGGCCTTGTCTTTGGCTACAGGAGCAACCATGGCGGCTGACGCCGAAAGCGCCGGACACAGGGCGGAACCGCCCTGGCTGGTCCTGGCCAATCTCAGTAAATCCTACGGCCCGGTGAATGCGCTCATCGATTTTTCCATGACCGTCGCGCGTGGCGAGGTTATCGGCATCATCGGGGAGAATGGTGCCGGCAAATCGACCCTGATGAAGATCCTGGGCGGCGTGGTTGCGCCGGACGCCGGAACGCTGACCGTCGACGGCACGCCGCATAGCGGCTTTACGGTCGCCGACAGCATGGGCGCGGGCATCGCCTTCGTGCATCAGGAACTCAATCTCTTCGACAATCTCGATGTAGCCGCGAATGTGCTGATCGGGCGGGAGAAGCGGCAGGGTGGATTCCTCAACCTTCTCGACCGCCGCGCCCAGCGGGACGCGGTGGCCCCGCTGCTGCGCCGCGTCGGCGCCAATTTTGCGCCCAATACGCCGGTCTCGTCTCTGTCCATCGCGCAATGTCAGATGGTCGAAATCGCCAAGGCGCTGTCGGTGGACGCACGGCTCGTTATCCTTGACGAGCCAACGTCAAGCTTGCCGCTGGCCGAGACCGACAAGCTGCTGGACGTCATCGCCGATCTCAAGCGTTCGGGCATTGCGGTGATTTTCATCACCCATCGCCTGCATGAAATCGAACGTGCGGCGGACCGCGTGGTGGCGCTGCGCGACGGCAGGCTTGCCGGGCATCTGTCCCGCGCCGAAATCACGCATGATGCCATGGTCAAGCTGATGATCGGCCGCGACCTCAAGCTGGATGAGGCGCGCAGCAACCGCCCGGTCGGCGATATCGTGCTGTCGGCGCGCGGCATCCGCACGCCGAGCCGCCCAGCCGCTCCGGTCGATCTGGACCTGCGCGCCGGCGAAATTCTGGGTCTCGCCGGGCTGGTCGGCGCCGGGCGCACGGAACTGGCCCGCGTCTTCTTCGGCATCGACAAGCCGCTCGGCGGCAGCCTGTCGCTGCGCGGCCAGCCGCTGCGCCTGAAGACGACGACGGACGCCGTGAAGCAGGGCATTTTCCTGGTGCCGGAGGACCGCAAGCTCAACGGCGTGCTGCTGGACCTGCCGATATCGGAGAATATCTCCCTCCCCAATCTGCCCGCCCATGCCCGGCGCAGCCTTGTCTCGCGCGCCCTGGAAAACAGGACGGCGGAGACGCAGCGCAAGAATCTCGCCATCAAGGCAGACCGGCTGGCGACCCCGGCGCGGTCGCTGTCGGGCGGCAATCAGCAGAAGGTTGTGCTCGCCAAATGGCTGGCCATGACGCCCAGCGTCATGATCTTCGACGAACCCACGCGCGGCATCGATATCGGCGCCAAGGCGGAAATCTACCGCCTGATGCGCGGCCTCGCGGAACAGGGCGTCGCGATCCTGATGATTTCCAGCGACATGGAGGAGGTCATCGGGGCCTCCGACCGGATCGCGGTCATGCATGAGGGTGCGATCGCCGGCTATCTCGACCGTCCCGATTTCAGTGAGGAGAACGTGCTTCTCCTCGCTGTCGGCAAGCAGATGAACCATACGGCAGCGGCATGAACAAAAAAGACCTTGGCCTCCTGATCCTCATCGTCGTCGTCGGCATCGTCGTCGCGACGCTCAATCCGCGCTTTCTGCTGCCGATCAATATCTCCAATACCGCCAATCTGGTGGGGCTGTTCGGACTGTCCGCCATCGGCCAGTCCATCGTCATCATCACCGGCGGCATCGAGCTCTCGGTCGGCTCGGCCATCGCGCTGGTCGGCGTGCTCTTCGTGGATTTCGTCGCCAATGAAGGCGTGCCCTGGCCGGTCGCCCTGGTGCTGATGATCGCGCTCGGCACGCTGCTGGGGCTGATCCACGGCCTGTTGATCACGAAACTGAAATTGCAGCCCTTCATCGTGACGCTGTGCGGCCTGCTGATCTATCGCGGCATTGCGCGCTTCTACACGCAGGACGGCACGGCGGGTTTCGGCTTCGGCCAGAACTTCCCGGCGCTGAACTGGCTGACGGTGGGGCGCAGCCATGGCGTGCCGCATTCTTTCGTCGCCATGCTCATCGTGGCCATCATCATGTGGGTGGTTTTGCACCGGTCGGTCTTCGGCCGCTATCTGTTCGCGGTCGGAAAGAACGAGGAAGCGGCGCGCTATTCCGGCATCCGCACCGGGCTGGTCATCATCTGGGCCTATGTCATCTGTCAGATTCTGACCGCCATCGCGGCCATTTATTTCGCGATGTATACAAGCTCCATCACCCCGGCCAGCCAGGGCAATTTCTACGAGCTCTATGCCATCGCAGCAGCCGTGCTGGGCGGCTTCTCGCTCCGCGGCGGGGAAGGCTCCATCGTCGGCGTCGTCTTGGGGGTCGTTCTGCTACAGGAACTGCAAAATCTCGTTAACCTGCTCGGCATCCCCTCCTCGCTCAATTTCGCGGTCATGGGCGGCGTCATTCTCATCGGCATCACCGTGGACCAGCAATGGGGCAATGTCCGCGCCAAGTTCCTGCCCCGCAAGGCGGCCTAACCGGGAAAGCCGTCTGGCAAATCCAGACGGCTTTCCCCTCACGGATCACATCATGCGGAGCAGGGCCAAGGCGTTTGACGGGACCGGCTTGCACTGGTTTGATGAATGTCTAGGTAAAAACCTCATAGCCATTCATCAAAGACTCGATGGATTTTCATGCTGACGCAATTTCAACATGTGCTTCTCGACAAGATCGCGCGAGATGAAGAGGCTGAAACGACGGCAGAGTTGATTTGCCGTGAAGTAGAGAGCCTTTCCCAGGGCGTGCTGTGCTCCATGCTGACGGTGGACCGCGCTGGCCTGCTGCATCCTCTCGCCGGTCCCAGTCTTCCCGTTGCCTATTCGGCGGCATTGGACGGCTTGCAAATCGGGCCGAATGTCGGCTCCTGCGGGTCGGCCGCCTTCCTGCGCCAGGACGTTGCCGTCACGGATATCTTTGTCGATCAGCGTTGGCAGGCCTTTCGGGATCTGGCTGAGCCTCTGGGCGTCAAAGCCTGCTGGTCCAGCCCCATCCTGGCCGGTGACGGCCATACGCTCGGCACCTTCGGCTTCTACTATAAGGATAGCCGTGGGCCGAGCGCCGAGGAACGGACTATCGTCGCAGAATGCCTGAACCTGTCGGCCATCCTGCTCGACCGCAAACAGTTGCGATCGGACAATCGTCGGCTGGCCTATCAGGATCCATTGACCGGCCTGGGCAATCGGGCTGCTTTCGAAAAGACAATCGAGGACGCGTCGCGCGGAACCGATCATCTCAGCCTGCTTCTGCTCAATATTGACGACCTTAGAAGCATCAATGACGATCTTGGCTATGCGGATGCCGACCTCCTGATTGGAGAGATGGGTCGGCGGCTGAGCAGCGTGACCTCGCCGGGGCAAGCCTTCAGAATCAATGGCGGCGAGTTCGCCGTGCTGCTGCGCCACGACAAGGCGGATCAGGACGGATCAGGAATCGCCAAAACCATTCTGGCGAAGATGAGCCCGCCGCTATGGTTCGGACCCTATTCCGTCTCTCCCGTCGTCAATTGCGGCGGCGCCATCTTTGATGCCGACCGGCCACGCGACCCCGACGTGCTCCGTCGCAAAGCGGATATGGCGCTTCAGCATGCAAAGGACAATCGCTTCGGGCGGTTCGTGCATTTCGACAAGAAACCCGCCATCCAGCACAAGCGCGACGTTCCGAATCTGCAATATGTCGCGAAGGCTTTGAGTGAAGACCGGGTTGAGGCCTATTATCAACCGCTGGTTCGCCTGGATACGCAGGAGGTGATCGGGCTGGAAGCCTTGTGCCGCCTGCGCTCGCCGCAAGGCCATATCGTGCCCGCCGTGCAATTTTCTGAGGCTCTGAAGGATCCGTCGATCGGCACGCGGGTCACCGAACGTATGCTGCACTTGGTCACGAGCGATATGCGCCGGTGGCTCGACCAGCGCATTACCCTGCGGCATGTCAGCTTGAACATTGGCATGCCGGACTTCCTGCAGGGCGATCTGTGCGAGAGGATTATCGACGCGCTGTCGCGGCAGAAAATTCCGCACGGCCATCTTCTTGTCGAGGTGGCGGAGACGGTCGACTTCGCCGACCAGCGCTGCGATGTGCAAAATACGCTGGAGCAGTTGCGGGCCGCAGGGGTGAAAGTCGCACTCGACGATTTTGGAACCGGATACGCCTCGCTGGATCATCTTCTCACCCTGCCCGTCGATATCATAAAGACCGACCGCAGCCTTCTGGATCGTTTTTCCCCCGGAGAAAGCGGCGAAACCCTGATCAAGACCTTGCTGGGCATGACGCGGACCCTCGACATGCAATTGCTGGTGGAAGGCGTTGAGACCGCCTGCCAGGCCAGCCGCCTGGCCGGGCTCGGATGCGGTCTGGCGCAGGGCTATTTCTTCGGCAGTCCGGACAGCGCCGAGATGATGACGGAGATTCTCCTGGGGTCGAAACGCAAGAGACTGCTCGTCTAGCCTCGGTGGCGCGGGCTCTGGACAAACTCGTTTCAGCCAAGACAAGATAGCCCCGGACAGAAACGGGGGCCTGGGTGCGACAGAGTAGCGAGCCGGCACCCCTTATCCGGCTTTCAGGCGTGCGCAAGGTTTTCGGCGGCACGGCCGCGATCGAAAACCTCGACCTTGCGATCCATGCCGGTGAGTTCTTCACCTTCCTCGGGCCATCAGGCTCGGGCAAGACCACGACGCTGCGCATCATCGCCGGCTTCGAACTGCCCGATGCCGGAACGGTTGCGTTGGATGGACAGGATCTGTCCCGCCTGCCGCCGCATAAGCGGGACGTGAACACGGTCTTTCAAGATTACGCGCTGTTTCCGCATCTGACCTTGCTGGAAAACGTCGCTTACGGCCTGCGTGCCAAGAAAATCCCGGCCAAGGACGCGATACTGCGCGCGGAAGCGGCGCTCGCCTCCGTGCGACTCGCCGACTTCGGTGCCCGGCGGCCCGGCCAATTGTCGGGCGGCCAGCGTCAGCGCGTGGCCTTGGCGCGCGCCATCGTCAATCGCCCGCGCGTGCTGCTGCTGGATGAGCCGTTGGGGGCGCTGGACCTGAAGCTGCGCCATCAGATGCAGGTGGAGCTAAAGGCCTTGCAGCAGCAGACGGGCATCACCTTCATCTATGTCACGCATGACCAGGATGAGGCGCTGACCATGAGCGACCGCATCGCCGTCTTCAACCATGGCCGCGTCGAGCAGATCGCCTCGCCCTGGATGCTGTACGAACAGCCGCAGACGGCGTTCGTGGCCGGCTTCGTCGGCATCACCAATATCATCGCGCGCGACGGCACAGCCTGCGCGCTGCGCCCGGAAAAGATCCGCCTGCTGTCGCCCGATGCGCCGGCGGCAGGGTGGGAGACGATGCCCGCCACCATTGCCGCGGTCAGCTATCTGGGCATGTCGACGCGCTTCCTGCTCGATTGTGCGGATGGCAGCCGGCTGACGGCCGTGGAGCAGAATATGGCCCATGGCGCGGAAGCGCCACGCCTGGCCCAGGGCAGCCCAGTCCTCGCCGCCTGGTCTGCCGAAGCCCCCTGGCCACTCGCCGCTTAACCTTCACCCGCCACAGGAGCCGGATCATGAAAGTCTCGATGACGTGCCTGACCAAAGCCGCCGCGATGATCGTGAGCCTGGCGCTGCCCTTCGCCCAGGCAGCCTCCGCCGCCGAGCCGCTGTCGGCCATCGGCAAGGGCGAAGGCGCGCTCAATATCGTGGCCTGGGAAGGCTATGCGCAGGATGACTGGGTAAAGCCCTTCGAGGCCAAGACCGGTTGCAAGGTCAATCGCAAATACGCGGGCTCCTCGGATGAGATGGTGGCGCTGATGCGCTCCGGTGGCGGCGGCCAGTATGACCTCGTCTCGGCCTCGGGCGACGCGACGCTGCGGCTGATCTACGGCCATAACGTGCAGCCCATCAATATAGCCCTGATTCCGGCCTGGACGAATTTCATCCCCGCTTTGCAAGGCCCGTCCTTCAATACCGTGAAGGGCGTGCATTACGGCGTCTCCTACGAATGGGGGCCGAATACGCTTCTGTACAATACGCAGAAGGTGACGCCGGTGCCGACCTCATGGTCCGTCATCTATGACGAGGCCAATAAGGGCAAGATCACGGTGCCGGACAATCCCATCCAGATCGCCGATGCGGCGCTCTATCTGTCCAAGACCGATCCCAGCCTCGGCATCACCGATCCTTACGAGCTGACGCAGCCGCAGATGGACGCGGTGGTGACGCTTCTGAAAAAGCAGCGTCCGCTGATCCGTAAATACTGGGCGCTGGCCTCAGACGAAATCGACCTCTTCCGCAATGGCGACGTCACGCTGGGCGCGGCCTGGCCCTATCAGACCAATACGCTGCAAGCGGCCAAAGTGCCGGTGGCCGATACGCTGCCGACCGAAGGCGTCACCGGCTGGGCCGATACCTGGATGGTCTCGGCCAAGTCGCCGCACCCGAACTGCGCCTATGAATGGATCAATTACGTGACGACGCCTTATGTGCAGGCGCAGCAGGCAATCTATTTCGGGGAAACGCCCGCCAATACACTGGCCTGCGCCGAGATGGACAAGCAGCAGGCCGGATCCTGCAAGCAGTATCATGCCGATGCGGGGGCGAGCTATTTCGACCAGATCCATTTCTGGAAGACGCCGCTGAAGGCCTGCGGCAATGGCCAGAGCAATTGCCTGGATTACGGGGCCTGGCAGCGCGCCTGGCAGGAAATCAAGGGCTGAGATGCCAGCTTCCGCCTCCCTTTCCGGTCTTCTGTGGCGGCGCCCGGCTTGGCGCGTCGCCGCGCTGATCTCCCTGCCCGCAATCTGGTTCGTGCTGTTCTATCTGGCGGCGCTGGCGGCGATGTTCGTCTCCTCCTTCCATACGGTGGATGAATTGTCGGGGCAGATTCAGCCCGGATGGACGCTGGATAATTTCCGCCAGCTTCTGGGCGACTGGACCTATGGCCGCATCGCGCTGCGCACCGTCGGCATTGCGGCCGCCGTGACGCTGACGGATGGGCTGCTGGCCTGGCCCTTCGCCTATGTTATGGCCCGCTATGCCGGCCCCCGGCTGAGACCCGCGCTGATGGCGCTGGTGATGCTGCCGCTATGGTCCAGCTATTTGGCCCGCGTCTATGCCTGGCGGCTGATCTTGGCGCATGACGGCGCGCTCAACTGGCTGCTGCATGGGCTGGGCCTGCCGGCAGCATCCATCGGCTATTCCAACTGGGCGATGTGGATCGTCTTCACCTATCTGTGGCTGCCCTTCATGATCCTGCCGCTGTTTGCGGCGCTGGAGCGCATTCCGCCCTCGCTGCTGGAAGCCTCGTCGGATCTGGGAGCAGCCGGTTGGCGAACGTTTCGGCGCGTCATCGTGCCGCTGGCCATGCCCGGATTGGTCGCGGGGTCTATCTTCACCTTCTCGCTGACGCTGGGCGATTACATCACGCCGCTGCTGGTCGGCGGTCCGGGTTCGGATTTCATCGGCAATGTCGTCTATTCGAATGTCGGTGTATCCAACAACATCCCCTTCGCGGCGGCCTTCGCCGTGCTGCCGCTGCTGGTCATGGCCGGCTACCTGCTGATCGCCCGCAAGCTCGGGGCCTTCGATGCGCTTTGATCTGGCCAAAACCCTGCTCTGGGCCTCGGTGATCGTAATCCTGCTGTTTCTGTTCGTCCCCGTGGCCATCATCATGGTCTATGCCTTTTCGGCCTCGAATATTCAGGGATGGCCGATCCAGAGCTTCTCTCTTCAGTGGTTTGCCCGGACATTCGCGGATGACGAAGTGCGGGCCGCACTTTTTCTGTCCGTTGAAGTGGCGGTGGTTGCGACGGCTCTCGCCATGCTGATGGGATTGCTGGCCGCACTCGCCGTCTACCGGCTGCGCGGCCCGGGCAGCGAGGCCATCGCCTTCGCGGTCGTTTTGCCCATCGCCCTGCCCGGCATCCTCACCGGCATGGCGCTGAATTCCTATTTCGTGCTGTGGGGGATCAATCTGTCCTTCTGGACCATTGTTATCGGCCACGGCACCTTCTGCACCGTCATCGTCTATAACAATGTCATTGCGCGGCTGCGCCGCTTGCCGCCCTCCTGGGCGGAAGCCTCGGGCGATCTCGGCGCCGGTCCCTGGCGGACCTTCCGGCTCATCACGCTGCCCATGTTGGGCAGCGCGCTGGGTGCGGGTGCCCTACTGGCTTTCGCGCTGTCCTTCGACGAGGTCATCGTCACCACCTTTACGGCCGGGGCGCAGACCACCCTGCCGCTGTGGATTTTCGGCGCCATCCGCCTGGGCCAGCATCTGCCGGAAGTGAATGTCGTTGTCTGCGTCGTGATCCTGCTCACGATCCTGCCCGTACTGCTGGCCCAGCGCCTGATGGGCCGCGCGGCGCTGCTGCACAAATAGCGGCGCCTGAGGGCCGCGCTTATTTGCCGAAAATGAAATGGACGAGATCGACCAGGCCGAACATCGAAAAGGGCATGACGAAGAGTGCGACCGCCAGAAAAAGCACGAAGCGGCTGAGCACCTTGTCGCTCGGCATTTCAGGGCCCGGTTGCGAGGGCCGCTCATGGAAATTCGTTCCATCGAATGGCATGGGTTCACCCTTTCCCATCGGCTGGGCGATTATAGGCCATAAACGGGTGCGGACGGCAACGTCGTTGCAGTCTTGGCAAAAGATTTCCCCAAACCCGCGATATGCAAGGGTCAGAAGGCCTCATTGTGCCGGACCGCGCCAAACAACCGTCCTGTCGACAGCATAACCCCGCAATCCGGATGGGACATCTGACAATAGTGCAAGGCGTGGGACGCCGGATCAGGGCCCGAAGATGAGACCCAGGACCCGTCCGGCGAAATGACGAAGGCTCGCGGCAGCGGTTCGTCCAGAAACTTGCGATAGCCGGCCAATGCCCCAGCATTAAGATAAGGCACGGCGCTTATATTCGTGAGCGCCGCAAAGCCGGAGGGAACCGGTGCCGGCGCCGCAACCCAGACCATGCGGTCGTCAACGGCATAGGGACGGCATGTGAAGCCATAGGCACGGCACAGATTGAGCGCCCGGCCCAACGGATCGAAGCCTCCAAAGCTCGCGGCTGACCGCCCGTCTGGCGCCAGAACAAAGGCCCGCGGCGTCGCATGGGACAGAAAGTGCCGGTAGTCGGCACGTCCGTCCTCAGAGAGATTAGGCACCGCCGCCACGTCGCTCACCGCCGCGAAATGCGTGGTGGCAGGCGCGGGCAAGGGCAGATACGCAGGAAAGATCGCACGGTGCGGCATGCCGATGCGGCCCAGAAAGGCGTCCAGAGGCGAAGTCCAGAGCGGCAATCCTTCCGGAAAACTCAAGACTTGATGTGAGTCATCCCTAAAACGGCCGATCTGGATCAACACGGCTTGGCCGCCGGCCTTGGTATAGGTCCGAAACATGGCCTGCCACAGCGGTTTCGGGAACAGACTGTCATTGTCACCGAAGAACCAGATCGACGGGATCGAGGTCGTGGCGCCCAACGCGCGCAATCCGGATAGAAGCGCTAGGTCGCCGGGTCCGGTCGCTTCCCCGTCGCAAGCGCTTGAGCGAATACCGCCCGCGAAGCTGACCAGCCCGACGATGTTGCGGGGATGCAGGGCGCCAATCGCCAGCGTATTCCAGCCACCAAAACTCTGGCCCCCGACGACGACACGACGCGTATCAAGATCAGGATCGCCTGACAGGTCCTGGATGATCGCCAGAATGTCGCGCGCGTCAGCCGTCCCCAGTGCTGCCAGATTGCAGCCGGTATTGGGGAGTTGCCCTTCGGACGCCGCGAAGCCGCGCATCATCGGCATCGCCACCGCATAGCCGCGAGATAAAAAGTAATAGGCAGAAAAAGTGTAGATGTAGCGCTGCATCGTTCTTAGCTTATCCCCGGCAAGGGGTGTGCCATGGTTCAGCACGACAAGGGGAAAAGGCCCCGCGCCCTCCGGTGTCAGCAAGGTCACTTCCAGCCGGGCGGGACGATCCGGGTCAGCCGGCAACATCATCACCTGCTGCTGCATGGCCAGGGGTGGGATCAGATCAGGGTTGAGCGCGGTATCGATGGGTGTGTCGGCAAGGCTTGGCCGCCCGGCCGCCATGACCAGTGCGGCGGCTGCAAACAGCATCCAAACCCGCCAGCGAAAACAGCCCATGCCATCCATCCGATTGCCCCGTGGAGCGAAGATGACATGGCAATTTAAACGCCGTCAAAAGTGTTTCGGACTTCGAACCGTATCGGTCACGGCGCCGAGCCGACCGTATTGCCCGCGCCGATGCCGGCCTGCGTCGCACCACCTTCCGGCCCGGCGCTCGGCCCGGTCTGGGTGCCGCCGCCGTTCTGAAAGGCGCCGGTCATGGGATTGGCGCTGGTCGTCGCGGCCGGCGCTGTCGGCGGCGGCACGGAAGGCGACGACCCCATCATGTCGCAGCCGGCGAGGCCCAGCGGCAGGCCCAAGGCAAGCGTGGCGAAAGACCAGGTCCGTTTCATCACATTGTTCCAAATGCTTGATTTCTGGCCTTTCACCTCGGTGCAAAGGCGGCCTTCATCCAGAGTCTTCCCGATTTTGTGCGCATCATGGCTGCGTGATGACACAGCGGAACGCTCATCACCGCTCTTGCCATGACAGTAAGTTCTTGTTTTGTTCGCATTCGTAATCGCGATGGAGAGCAGGATGGCAGATCAGTATGAAGCGGAGACCGTCGCCTTGCGGACCATCGTCATGGCTGCCCTGTCAGCCCGTCACCGCCGGACGGCGCATCCCGCCGACCGGCATGCGCTCCAAGCTCAGGCCAACCGTATCGCCTTGGCAATCCAGGGGGAATTCGCCCTTTTCCCGCGACAGAAACCGGCCTGCGATGCCCCCGATTTACGCATTCCTCTTTCGGCAGAGTCATGAATGATATGCCGCGAGTTCCATTTCTCCATCTGTCGCACTGCACCATATGTCGCTCAAACGCCGTTGCACATTTGTTAAGCAAGACGTCGAAAATTTGAGCTTTGGAGCCATCGCTATGAAATCCGGTCTTTTGTTCTCCGCTACCGCCAGCCTGATGCTTCTGGGCAGCACCGCCGTCTTCGCGCAGCAATATGCAGCGCCCGACGCCGTGACTCTGAAGCCCGGCCAGGCCGCTTCACCCGTCGCCGCTGCCCCGGTTGCCGCGCCGCAGGCCAATGTCAGCATCATCTCCCTGAAGCCGGGCGAGACGGTGAACACCGCCAGCGCCCAGGATTTCGGCGCGACCGCCGTGCATCACGAGCAGGCTGGTTCCTTCCAGCTGTTGGCGCCGGGCCAGGCTGGCTAATCGCCACAACCTCGACGAAGACTGAAAAAGGCGGAGCCTCACCGGGCTCCGCCTTTTTTATGTCAGCGCACGCCGATGCCGGCGGTCAGCCCGCCGTCGATCTTGAAATCGGCACCGGTGACAAAGCCGGCCTTGTCTGAGACCAGGAAGGCGACCAGATCGGCCACTTCCTCGGGCTCGCCGATGCGGCCCAGCGGATGCGCCGCGCCGAACCGGGCGAAAGCATCGTCGATATCCGCGTCCGGTCCGTCGAAAGTCTGTGCCGCCAGCGTCAGGATGGGCGTGCGGATCGAGCCCGGGCTGATCGAGACGACGCGAATCTGGTCAGCCGCGAAATCCAGCGCCATGGCGCGCGTCATGGCATGGATGGCGCCCTTGGATGCGACATAAGCCATCACCCCCGCCTGACAGGCGAAACCCTGCACACTCGACAGGTTGACGATGACGCCGCCGCCACGCTTGCGCATTTCCGGCACGCCCGCCTGCGCCGTCAAATGGATGGACCCGACATTGACCGCCATGCAGCGCATGAAGGTGGCGTGGTCGGTTTCAACCGCATCGCCGTAGGGATGGACGGCCGCCGCGTTGACGATGACATCCAGCCCGCCATGGAGGTGCACGGCCTCGGCCACAGCCTCCGCCACCGCCTTCGGGTCACTGACATCGGTGCGCAGCACCGTCACCGTCAGCCCCTCCTCCACCGCAAGCTGGCTGAGCCCGTCATTGCCCTGCGGGTCGATACCGAGCGCGATGACGGCATAGCCTGCCCGCGCCAGGCCCAGCGCCGTCGCCCGGCCGATCCCGGTCGTGCCCGTGATCAGCGCCACCTTGTTCTGCGACCCATGCATCTTTTTCGTCCCCCGCTTTTATATGCCGTTCTCGCCTAGCTGGAAGCGCGCCGCAACGGTTGACGCGACGCCAGGAAGTGACGAGCCTCCCCGTTAATAAGACTAGAGAATGGAGGCGATCTTGGAACAGAGCTGGCGCTGGTTTGGACCGGATGATCCGGTTCCATTGGCCCATGTACGACAGGCGGGCGCGACCGGCATCGTCACCGCGCTCCATCACATCTATGACGGCCGCGCCTGGACGGCCGATGATATCGGCGGCCGCAAGGCCATGATCGAAGCGGCAGGTCTCTCCTGGAATGTCTGCGAATCGATCCCGGTCCATACCTCCATCAAGCTGCGCAGCGGCCCCTACCGGCAGTATATCGACGCCTGGAAGGACAGCCTGGCCGAGCTCGGCCGCGCCGGCATTCCTGTCATCTGCTACAACTTCATGCCCGTTGTGGACTGGACGCGCACGGACCTGATGTATGCCATGCCCAGCACCGGCCATGCGCTGCGTTTCGATATGCTGGAATTCGTGGCCTATGACGCTTTCGTGCTGAAACGCGCGGGCGCCGAGGGCGATTATCCGGCGGCGGTGCTGGACCGCGCACGTGGCGTCATCGCCCGCAAGACGGAAGCCGAAATCGCGATACTGGAAAAAAACATCATCGCCGGCCTGCCGGGCGGCGAGGACACCTATACGCGTGACGCCATCGCCCGCCGCATCGCCTCCTTCCACGGTGTGACACCCGCCGATATGCGCGCCAATCTGGTGGCCTTTCTGGAAGAGGTGGTGCCGGTGGCCGAGGAATTCGGCGTCAAGCTCGGCATCCATCCGGATGACCCGCCATTCTCGCTGTTCGGTCTGCCGCGCATCGTCTCCACGGCGGATGACGCCGCAACCATTCTGGCGGCGGTCGATCGGCCCGCCAATGGTCTGACGCTCTGCGCCGGGTCATACGGGTCACGCCCCGACAATGACGTGGTCGGCATGGCCGAACGCTTCGCGTCGCGCATCAATTTCGTCCATCTCCGCAATGTCGCGAAAGAGCCTGACGGGTCTTTCAACGAATCCGATCATCTGGCGGGGGATGTCGATATGGTGGCGCTGATCGGCGTGCTGCTGCGGGAGGAAAGCCGCCGCGCGGCGGCGGGCGATAGCGCGCCCATCCCCATGCGCCCCGACCACGGCCATCTGCTGGGCTTCGACACCGAACGCCGCAGCAATCCGGGCTATTCCTATATCGGGCGGCTGAAGGGCCTGGCGGAACTGCGCGGCATTATGACGGCGCTGGGGGCGAAGACGGCGTAAAGTGCCAGGGATCCAGAACCCGCAACCCAAGCGGCACAAAATGCCGCAGGTTGCGGGTCAAGATCGTGAGATTAGCTGCTTCAGCCGTGCCCGCTATGGCGAGATCCGCAAAATCCGGTGCTATTCCAAGCCCTCTCGCCTTGTCCATCAAGCGTCCTGCGGCCGCAGCAGCCCTCGCGTCCAGGGCAATAACCCTGTCACCATAAAGGTGAAGTAGCGCTTCCAACCAAGCCGCTAAAATTTTGGCCTTTTGCGTCGCACCCGTCCGGGCCGCCTTGGCGATACCGTCTTCGACTTCCATGATCGTTATTGCAGAAATAAATAGTCGATCTGAATTCAACTCAATCCAGTTGGCACAACGATCTTTTACGACTTTTGTGGGAGCGAGTGTGGAGATGACATTCGTATCGACCAGATACACTGATCAAAACTCCAGCGCGCTTTCAGGCATAGGTTGCCGCTCTGCAATGTCCCCGTCTTCTAGTGGCGCGGCCATCAAAAGCTGAGCAAAGGATGGCACACGGTTCAAACGTTGCCATTCGGCGAAGCTGATGACGACAGCTTGCGGTGAACCATGGCGCGTGATGACTGAGGGATGCCCGGCTACAGCGGCATCAACAACCGCAGACAGTCCCGCCTTTGCGTCTCTCAGTTGAATTTCGCGCATCGCCGACCTCAGGTGACTACAGTAGTCATTTAAAGGTAGTTCCCAAAAAATTCTAGCATTTACTTAGAGACTCAATCCTCGCCCATCGCCTCGGCAACGAGATCGGCCACGGCATCGGCGTCGGGCTTGCCCTCGGCACGAAGGCCTTCGATGACGCCGCCACGGTCTGCCTCGCTGCGGTTCTGGCTCATCTTCCATTTGCCGGTGATATCGGTGATCTCCATCCGCAGGCCGACAATGGCGCGCAACTGGCTGGCGACATAATCCTCCGGCGCGTCGGAGACGGCCCAGGGCGCGTCACGCCCGGCTTCATGCGTCTCCGTCAGCCGCCGCACGATGTCCAGCAGCGGCGTGGCTTCCTCGAAGAAGGAAATCCGTCCCCGCACCTGGATGGTGACGTAGTTCCAGGTCGGCACCACCTTGCCGGTCTGGCGCTTGGTCTCGTACCAGCCGGGCGAGATATAGCTGTCAGGGCCGGAAAAGATGGCCAGCGCCTCGACGGATCGATCCGCCGTCTTCCATTGCGGATTGGCCCGCGCCAGATGGCCCAGCAACACGCCCTGGCCGTTATCCGACAGGTCCAGCAGCAGCGGCAGCGGTGTCGCCTCCAGTCCCTCGGTGCCGAAGGTGACGAGCTGCGCCATAGGATAATCGCGGATCGCGCCATGTAGGACGTCGGTGCGGTCTTCGCGGAATTGGCGGGGCAGATACAAGCGGATTTCCTTCCGGCTAGACAGGGAGAAGGGCGGAAACCTCATCATCGGTGAAAACGCGGGAGCGCGTCAAAAACCGCACGCCACGCCCGTTTTCCAGCGAGAACATGCCGCCGCGCCCGGACACGACATCGACGATGATCTGCGTATGCTTCCAGTAGTCGAATTGCGCGCGGTTCATGAAGAAGGGCGCGCCGCCGATCTCTCCCAGCCGCACGTCATTGTCCCCGATCATGAAATCGCCGCGCGGGTAGCACATGGGAGATGACCCGTCGCAGCAGCCGCCCGACTGATGGAACAGGATGGACCCGTTTTCACCGGTCAGTGTCGCGATGAGATCAAGGGCTTCCGGCGTTGCCGTTACCCGCTCCAGGGATTGCACCATGGCTGAAGGTCTCCCGATTATGATTAACGGGCGGCTTATGGCGCCGCCTCGGTCTTATATGGTGTGCGACCGTCAGCCGCGCCAGCGGCGTGGCCTTGTCCGGCTGCCTTTCGGGCCAGACAGGCTAATGGCGCCGCCGAACAGGATGAGGCCGATCGCCGTCGGCAGCAGCCAGGCCGGGCGCTGCAACAGCGGCCAGGCCAGATCCGTCCAGGCCCAGGGCGGCAGATTGCCAGTCACAAAACTTTGGAAGGCCGGTACGAAATTCGGGTCGGCCATGGCAACCAAGGTCTTCAGCTGCATATCTGGCGGCCAGATGCTGGCGACGGCGAAAGCCGACACCAGGAAGATGGCCGCGAGCACAGACAGGATACGAGCGATGATCACGGGGGGAGCTTACGCTGTCTCCGGCGCTCCAGCATAGAGCGAAGCGATGCCCAGCGGGGTAGTACCGCAAATTTGCGTAACAATGACCGGCGAGGACATCAGTGGATCAGCCGGCCCAGCAGGCTGACCAGCGCCGCGCTGACCCCGGCACTCAGCGAAATGGCGAGCACGAAGGGCGCCAGTTTACGTTCGCGATCGTATTTTGCCGCTTCGGCGATCAGCTTGCTCTGCTCTGCCTGAAACTTGCGGCTCTCCGCCAAAGCCCGATCGATACGAACGATCTGCTCGCGGATATCAAGGCCATGTTCGGCGGTGGCGTCGGACATGATATTCGCCTCCTGATGACCTTATTATGAGCCGGACTCCGACCGGTTTCAACAGATCCGAAACGAATTCATCCGGCTATTCGGGGATAGAAATTTCCATCCCGTCATAGGCGGGCTCGAAGCCGCGCGGCAGGTTGCGCATCATCCAGCCCCAATCCATGTCATTGCCCATATGGGTCAGGATCGTGCGGCGCACGCCGAGCTTGGCCGCCCATTCGATGACGAGGGCCAGCCAGGCATGGGTTCGGTGCGGCTCGCGCTGGAAGCAGTCGACCATCCAGGTCTCAACCCCCGCCAGGATGTCCCAGGCCGCCGCATCCAGGTCGACGACATCGGTGCAATAGGCGAAACGGCCCAGGCGCAGGCCCAGCGTGCTGCCGAAACCATGGTCCTGCTCGAAAACCGAGAGGTCCATCCCCGCCAGCGTGATGCTGTCGCCGGGGCGCACGGGTTCGGCCTCCAGCACCGGACGGATGAAGCCGGGCGGACGCCAGGGCAGAAAGGCATAGTCGAAGCGCCGCTGGAGTTCCGCCAAGGTATGGGCATCCGCCCGCACCGGCATCGGCCGGTCTATGATGCGGTTGAGGATGCGCACATCGTCCAGGCCCAGGATGTGGTCGGCATGGGAATGCGTGTACAGCACCGCGTCGATGGAGCGGATGCCGTGATCGACGAGCTGGCTGCGCATATCGGGCGAGGTATCGACCAGGATGCGGCGGCCGTCATTGCCTTGCAGAACGATGGACGAGCGGGTGCGGCGGTTGCGCTTCTCGGCAGGGTCGCAGGCGCCCCAATCGCCACGGCCGTCCGGGCCGCCGATCATCGGCACGCCGGCCGACCCCCCGCAGCCGAGAACGATGGCCTTCATGCCGCGACCGTCTTGGGGTAGAGGCGGCGGAAATTGGCCGATGTCAGCTCGGCCAGCGCCTCGGCAGACAGGCCGCGCACTTCGGCCAGCCTGGCCGCCGTATGCGCGACATGCGCCGGCTCATTCCGCTTGCCGCGATACGGCACGGGCGCCAGGTAAGGGCTGTCGGTTTCCACCAGCAGCCGCTCGGCCGGCACATCGGCCGCGATCTCCCGCAGCTCCGTCGATTTCGGGAAAGTCAGGATGCCCGAGAAGCTGAGATAGCCGCCCATCGCAATCGCGGCTTCCGCCAGGCCCCGGCCGGAGGAAAAGCAATGCAGCAGGAAGTCGAAGGCACCGCCCTCCTCCCGCTCCTCGCGCAGAATGGCAGCGATATCATCGTCGGCGTCGCGCGCATGGATGGCCAGCGGCACGCCGGCAGTGCGCGCCGCGCGGATATGGGCGCGGAAACCCGCCTTCTGCACTTCGGGCGGCGCGGTATCATAGAAATAGTCGAGCCCGGTTTCACCGATTCCGATGACTTTCGGATGCTTGGTCATCGCGACCAGGGTTTCGACCGCCGGTACCGGCTCTTCATGCGCGTGCTGCGGATGAATGCCGATGGAGCACCAGATGCCGGGCTTGTCCTCGACAAGGGCAAGGATACGGCGGGACTGTTCCAGGCTGGTGCCGATGGACACCATTTCACCCACGCCCGCGTCACGCGCGCGGGCAATGACGGCGTCCAGTTCCTCGTCCTTGAAATAGTCGAGATGGCAATGGCTATCGATCAGCACGCTCAGGCAACCTCTTCCACGAAACGCGGGAAGATGCCCTGCGGCGCCGGCAAGCTTGTGCCATCCACCAAAGGCGTCGCGAGACCGGCCAGCGTGCGGCCATCAGCCGGCACGACCAGTTGATCGAGCATCCGACCCATGCTGTCGGGCATGAAGGGCTGCAAGACGGTCGCGACATGACGGATGACATCGGCCAGCACGCGCAGCACACTGGCCATGCGGACGATATCGGTCTTCTTCAGCGCCCAAGGCGCCTGATGATCGATATAGGCATTGCCGGCACGAATGACTTTCCAAGCTTCCTCAAGCGCGACATGGAAGGCCTGGGCCTCGATCGCGGCGCCCAGCAGCGCCGGCAGCGCCTGCGCCTGGGACAGCAGGGCAATATCGGCCTCGGTCAGCGGCGTGGGCAGCGGCGGCAGCTTGCCGTCGCAATTCTTGGCGATCATCGACAGGCTGCGCTGGCAGAGATTGCCGAGGTCATTGGCCAATTCGACATTGAGGCGCGAGATCAGCGCGCGGCGGCTGAAATCACCGTCATTGCCGAACGGCATTTCGCGCAGCAGGAAGAAGCGCACGGCATCCAGGCCGAATTCGCCGATCAGCGCATTGGGTTCGACGACATTGCCGACCGACTTGCTCATCTTCTCGCCCTCCGCCGTCCACCAGCCATTGGCGGCGACGCGCTTGGGCAAAGGAATATCGGCCGCCATCAGGAAAGCCGGCCAATAGACGGCGTGGAAGCGGATGATGTCCTTGCCGACCATATGCACGTCCGCCGGCCAGAAACGGGCGCGCGGCGCATCGGCATCAGGATAGCCGGTCGCGGTCAGGTAATTGGTCAGCGCGTCCAGCCAGACATACATGACATGGGCGGGGTCGTTCGGCACCGGCACGCCCCAGGTGAAGCTGGTGCGGCTGACGGAAAGATCGATCAGGCCGCCCTTCACGAAACTCAGCACCTCGTTGCGGCGGGCGTTGGGGCCGATGAAATCCGGATTGGCCTCGTAATGCGCCAACAGCTTGTCCTGCCAGGCCGAGAGGCGGAAGAAATAGGAGGGCTCGCGCACCCATTCCACCGGCGCGCCGGAGGGCGCGACGCGAATGCCGTGGACATTCGTCGTCAGCTCATCCTCGGCATAGAAGGCCTCGTCGCGGACGGCGTACCAGCCCTCGTAATGGTCCAGATAGATATGCCCGGCATCCAGCAGCTTGGTCCACAGCGCGGCGCAGGCGCGTTTGTGGCGCTCCTCCGTCGTGCGGATGAAATCGTCATTCGAGAGACCGAGTGCCACGGCCAGGGTCTGGAACTGCTCGGCGACCTGATCCGTAAAGGTCTGCGGATCGACGCCGGCATCCAGCGCCGCCTTCTCCACCTTCTGGCCGTGCTCATCCGTGCCGGTCAGGAAGAAGACGTCGTACCCGTCCAGCCGCTTCCACCGCGCCAGCACATCGGCGGCGATGGAGGTATAGGCGTGACCGATATGGGGCGCCCCGTTCACGTAATAGATCGGCGTCGTCACGTAGAAGCTTTTGGTCATGTTCCCGCCATCAGGCTCAGCCCCGCGAGCACCGCCTGTCGGCGATCCAAAGCAAAGCGTTCCGTCTCATCCTGGATTTGAGTCAGGGCCTGCCATACCTTACCCCAGCCCTCAAGGGAACGCTGGGCGAGCAGGCCGGTCTGATGGCTGGACAGCGCCCCGCGCGCGCCTTGGCGCACGACATCCGATATGGCCTGGCGCAGCAGGTCCATGAAGAGGCCGAAACTCTCCTCGTCCCGCGCCACGCCGTCCGCCACGCTCAGCGCTGCCTGCCCGGTCGGCAAGCTGGCCAGCACGCGATGCACCTCGGCCGCCATGGCCGGCCCGTCACCGGCGGCCAGCGTCAGCGCCCGGCCGATGGAGCCTTCGCCCAGCCGCGCCATTTCGGCCCGTTCCTCGACACCGCTCTCCGGCAGGTAGCGGCCCAGCAGCGTCTCGACATCGGGTTCGGCCAGCGGCGACAGGCGCAGGCGGCGGCAGCGGCTGCGAATGGTCGTCGGCAGCAGGCCGGGCGCGTGGCAGACCAGAAACAGCAAAGCGCCGGGCGGCGGCTCTTCCAGCAGTTTCAGCAGCGCATTGGCCGCATTGGTATTCATGTCCTCGGCGCCATCGACGATGACGACGCGATAGCCGCCCTCGCCCGCCGTGCGCCGCAGGAACTGCGTCACCCCGCGCACTTCGTCGACGACGATGTCGCGGCGCATGCGCTTGGTTTTTTCGTCCGCGCCGCGTTCCAGCACCATCAGCCCGGCATGGGTGCCGGCGGCGATGCGGCGGAAGACCGGGTCGGCCGGGTCCATCCGCAGATTGGCCTCGGGCGGCAGGCCGCCCAGCAGGCTGCGCGCGAGGCGGAAGGCGAGCGTCGCCTTGCCGATGCCGCGCGTGCCGGTGATCAGCCAGGCATGGTGCAGCCGTCCGGCAGCGCGCGCGGTACGCCACAGCTGCTCGGCCGCCGCATGGCCGAGCAGGTCGGGATTATCGCGGGGCGATGGGTAGGTCAGTTCACGCCTATCAGCTTGACGTCAAACATCAGCGTCGCGCCCGGCGGAATGGTGCCGCCGGCGCCCTGGTCGCCATAACCCTGGTCGGGCGGAATGATCAGCGTGCGCTCACCGCCGACCTTCATGCCGGCAACGCCCGCATCCCAGCCGGCGATAACCTGGCCATTGCCCAGGACGAAGCTGAAAGGCTGGTTGCGGTCATAGGAACTGTCGAATTTCTGGCCCTTCTGGCCGTCCTGATACAGCCAGCCGGTGTAATTCACCACGACCGTCTGGCCGGGCTGCGCGACCGGGCCGGTGCCAACGACATCGTCATGTTCCATGACGCCGTCGGACAGCGTTGTGTAGCCGGCAGGCGCGGCAGCCATGGCGGCAGAGGAAACCGCCATCATCGTCAATCCGGCGAGGGGCAGAAGAAAACGTCGCATGGGCATTATCCCGTCGTAAGTGATGTTTGCAGCCAGGCCCGGAGCCCGGCCAGAACATGGGCCTGCACGGAGGCCAGCGGTGGCGCGGCATCGGCGACCAGAAAGCGATCCGGCATGTCCTTGGCCTGCGCCAGAAAGGAGGCCCGGACGCGCTCATGGAAATCGAGCGCCAGACCTTCGAAGCGGCCTTCGTCCGTCGCGGTATCGGCCAGCCGCCGCTGGCTGCGGCGCAGCCCCTCGGCGGGCGGAATATCCAGCAGGACCGTCAGATCCGGCCAATAATCGCCGACGAAATCCGCATGCAACTGACGAATAAGCGCGGGCGCAATTCCGCGTCCGCCGCCCTGATAGGCGAGCGTCGAGCCGACATAGCGGTCGCAGAGCACGATCTGGCCCTGGGCCACCGCCGGGCGGATGACGCGCGTCATATGCTGCACGCGGGCGGCCGTCATCAGCAGCAGTTCCGAACCCTGATCCCAGACTTCGCCAGCTTCCGACAACAGCAGCGCCCGCAGCGCCATGCCTTCCGGCGTGCCGCCGGGTTCGCGGGTCGTCAGAATGTCGAACCCGTCGGCGCGCAAAGCTTCGGCAGCGGCGGCGAGGACAGAGCCTTTGCCGGCGCCGTCACCGCCCTCGAAGACGATAAAGCGGCCGGGCCGACCTGCCATGATCAGGCACCCGTGATGAAGTGCTTCAGGCGGGCCATCGCCCGGCCCGGCAGGCCCAGGCGCGGCACGTCACCGCCAGCCACCAGATCGGCGGTCAGGGTCTGACCGGGCGGAACGCTGGTGCCGCTGAGCGTGATCTGACCGACTTTCTGGCCGCTGATGACCGGGGCCGGCAGCGGCGCCGGATAATCCACGGCGATCTTGGTCGTATCGCGCCAATTGTTCGGCAGCGTCACGGTCAGGCCGGTCTGCACTGTCAGCGGCACGCTTGGAACCTGCCCGAGCCAGACCGGCGCTTGGCTGACAACCTGGCCGGCCGTGAAGACCGGCACGTCCTGGAAGGTATTATAGGCCCAATCCATCAGGCGCTTCGATTCCGTGACGCGCGAGCTCCAGGTCGGCAGGCCGTTGAGCACGACGATGACGCGCCGGCCGTTGCGCTCGGTCGAGCCGCATTCGGAATAGCCGCCCTCATCCGTATGACCGGTCTTCAACCCGTCGCCGACACCGGCCGCGACCAGCGGGTTGCGGTTCTGCTGGGTGATCTTGTTATACGTGAAGGTCTGCTCGCCCGCGTAATGATAATAGTCCGGGAATTCCTTGATGATATGGGTCGCCAGCGTCGCGATATCCCGCACCGACATGACATGCCCATCCACCGGCCAACCGGACGCGTCCATGTAATGGGTATTGGTCATGCCGAGCTTCTTCGCCTCGGCATTCATCATGGCAACGAAAGCATCCTCCGATCCCGCAATGCCTTCGGCCAGGGCGACCGCCGCGTCATTGCCGGAATCGACGAAGATGCCGCGGATCAGATCCTCGATCGTGACCTGCGTGCCGACCTGCACGAACATGCGGCTGCCGCCCATGTGCCAGGCATGTTCGCTGATGGTGAAGGTTTGGCCCAGCGTCAGCTTGCCTTCCTTCAATTGCGTGAAGGTGATGTAGATCGTCATCAGCTTGGTGAGCGAAGACGGCGGGCTGGGCGTATCCGCGTCCTTCGTCAGCAGCACCGCGCCGGTATTGAAATCAATGACGATGGCATGGCCCGCGATCGTGTCGAGCGGGCCGACCGGCGTATCGGCCGGGGCGGATACGACGGCGGTTGCGGTGCCGGGACCGCCATCGTCACCGGCGGCGGCCGCCGCTTTCGCGACAGGCTTCTTGCGCTTTGCCCAGGCGGGCACAGCGGCAAGGCTGGAGACGGCAGCGCCGGAAAGAAGCAAAAAGCGACGAGTATTCATGAGGCGGTTCCGATCCGGAGCACGAGCGGGCCTGACTGCCGGCCCGCCCGGCTTACTGCACGATAATAGTGGCGTCCACGGCGCCAGCGGCAAGGCTGGAGGACAACGCCGAATCGGCCTGCGGCACCGTATAATAAGGTCCGCTCTGGACGCCGTAGAGCATGCGCCCTCCCCCTGTGATCGCGATCACATGAGCATTTGGTAATCCGGCCAGACGCGCGGATTGGCGATAGGCGTCGTAGCGATGCCCGAAGCTGCCCGACTGAATATAGAGCGCGCCGGGGCTGGGCGGCAGCTGCGTCACCCGCTCGGGCAGGCGCAAAGGCGGCACCGCCGCGCCGACGGAATCGCTACTGGCACGGTCAGTCTGCACGACGGCGGCACCGCTGGCAGAGGCGACACCGCTGGGAGGCGCAAGGCTTTCAGCCTGGAAGGTGCCGACCGGCGCGGCCGCGATCTTGATGCCGCCGCCCAGGCTGTCGGCCAAAGACTGACTGGAATCCTTCTGGATCGTCACCCGCACTTCGGCCAAGCCACCGGCCGGAATGCCCAGCAATTGCGCGGCACGCGGCGTCACCGCCAGGATGCGGCCGGGATTGGCCGGTCCGCGGTCATTCACCCGCAGCAGGATCTGCCGACCGGTCTGAAGGTTCGTCACCTGCACGATGCAGGGCAGTTGCAGAATCTGGCTGGCCCCGGTCAGCGCCGCCGCGTCATAGGCCTCGCCGTCCGTCGTCACGGACGGCGCGCCGTCATCGCTATAGACGGAGGCCAGACCGGTGCGGTCATAGCCATAATCCTCGCGCGGATAGTACCAGGCACCATTGGCCTGATAGCCGTCGCCGATGACGTAATGCGGGTGCGAGACGACCGGCGGGCCGCTTTTCACGCAGCCCGAGACGGCCAGCAGGGCGCCGAGCGCGGCGAGCGGAAGCGGCTTCATGCGGTGACGAGATTGCCGAGCAGGCCGACCGACAGCGCGTAGAAGTCGGACGGGTTATAGCGCCGGATCGCCTTGTAATTCGGATAGACCAGATAGGCCGCGCCACCCGCGCCGTCCGGCTGGATGAGACGCGTGGGCAGCGTGCTGGGCGCGTAGGGGTGGCCCGGCAGGCGGCGCACGCCCATGGACAGAAACTGCGACAGCGGCATGGCCTGATCGGGGTCGATGGCCGGCGCGTCGACGCCGGGGCCAAGGATAACCTGCTCGCCCCAGGGCAGGCCCTGTTTCCAGCCCGATACGTGCAGGTAATTGCCGATGGAGGCCAGGCTGTCCGGAATATCGGTCCAGATATTCGGGCGGCCCTGGCCGGAGAAACTCACGGCAAGCTTCAGATAAACGCTGGGCATGAACTGCGGCTGGCCCATGGCCCCGGCATAGGAGCCGGTCATGCCTTGGGGCGAAACCGCGCCGCTGTCGATGATGCGCAAAGCGGCGATGAGTTCGGAGCGGAAATAAGCCGGGCGATGGCTGGTCCAGCCCAGCGTCGCCAAAGCCTGCACGACCGAAAATCCGCCGGTATAGCTGCCGTAATTGGTCTCCAGCCCCCAGATGCCGAGGATGACGCCGGGGTCGACACCGTATTCCGTGCGGATGGCGGCCAGAACCTGCTGGCTCTGCGCGTATTTCTGCTGCCCGGCGGCAACGCGGGCGGTGGACAAACGCTTGGCGGAATACTGCGCCCAGGTCTGGGTGAATTCGGGCTGGTAATTGTCCAGCCGGATGACGTCGGAATTGGGCTGGAGGCCCACCAGCGCGGCGCGGCGGGTGGCGTAGCTGACCCCCTGGCCGGCGGCCAGCCGATCAACCTCGACCAGAAAGCTCTGGAAGCTGCCTGTCGCAGCCATGGCCGCCCCTTCGCTGCCCAGAAGCAGCGTTGCGGAAGCGGCGGGAATCGCATGAAGCAGGGTGCGGCGGCGCATGCTCGCTCTCTGCCAGAGGCAGCGCCGGCAAGCAACTGACGGGATTGTCACCTGGCCCGGGCCGACCGCGAACCGCGATAACTCTGCCCTGCCCGCATCGCCCTTGCGTCCGGCTTTGCGCGCGGCGCATTCTCCGCCGCTTTATGGGCCGAGAAAGGCGTTGGAGATCAGATAATGGATGGCGAGACGGACGCGCGGCAGATCAGTCTTTACGCGCAGGAGAATTTTCCGGCTTTGCATGCCGCCGGACGGCTGGCTGCCGAGACGCTGGACATGATCGCGCCCTTCGTCGTGCCGGGCGTGACGACCGAGCGGCTGGACCAGCTGTGCCATGACTTCATCCTGGATCATAACGCCGTGCCGGCGCCGCTGAACTATCGCGGCTATCCGAAATCGATCTGCACCTCCATCAATCACGTCGTCTGCCACGGCATTCCGGGTCCGCGAAAGCTGGAAGAGGGCGACATCCTGAATATCGACGTAACCGTCATTCTGGACGGCTGGTATGGCGATACCAGCCGCATGTATGCGGCTGGCACGCCCAGCACCAAGTCGAAACGGCTGATGGATATCACCTACGAATCGCTCATGCGCGGCATTGCCGTCGCCAAGCCCGGCAATACGCTGGGCGATATCGGCCACGCCATCCAGAGCTTCGTCGAGCCGCAGCGCCTGAGCGTCGTGCGCGACTTCTGCGGCCACGGCATCGGCCTGCGCTTTCACGAGCCGCCGAATGTCCTGCATTACGGCCGCCCCGGCTCGGGCACCAAGCTGCGCGCCGGCATGGTCTTCACCATCGAGCCGATGATCAATGGCGGCCGTCCCGAAGTGAAGATTCTGGACGACGGCTGGACCGCCGTGACACGGGACCGCACGCTGTCGGCGCAGTTCGAGCATATGATCGGCATTACCGAAACCGGCTGCGAGATTTTCACGCTATCCCCGGCCGGTCATACCAAGCCGCCTTACGCCTGAGCGACAGCAGACGCGCGCTCCCAGACCGGAGCGCGCGCACCGGCCTTGACCGTCACAAAGCCGTTTTCCGGCGCAATCGGAAATTGCTACCCCGCCCTCTCCCGCCTATGACCCGAATTTGTCACCTGTCACCGCACCACCGCTAGGGTAAGGCCGGCTGGCCTTTGGTTTCTCTGATTAAGGACTGCTCTATGCTGGGTGCCTATGCCGCGCGGGAAGGGATTCCCCTCTGTGACTTTCCCCTCGACGGCGACCTGTCCCAGGCGACATGGATCGACCTTCTCAATCCGACCGAGGAAGAGAAAGCGCGCGTTCAGGCCGCAACCGGGTTAGAGGTTTCGACCGAAGACGAACTGGGCGAGATCGAGACCTCCAGCCGTCTCTTCTACGACGGCACGGCGATGTATCTCAGCATGCCGTTGGTCGCGAAAATGGACGGCATGCCGGCCGATGTCCGCCCTATCGGCTTCATCCTCAGCCGGGAAAAGCTGGTCACCATCCGCTTCAACCGCAGCCGCGCCTTCCACAACTTCCTGGAGTCACAACACCGCAAGCCGATGGAATCGGGCGAGCCGATCGACATCTTCCTGTCGCTACTGGAAGCGGTCAGCGATCGGATGTCGGACCTTCTCGAGAATATGCGCGACGAACTGGACGCGATCTCGAAGCAGATCTTCAGCGAAGCGGGGACCGGCGCGAAGCACGGGCGCAAGCTCGACAACGAATTGCAAAACGTGCTGAAGCGCTTGGGCCGCGCCGCCGACCTTATGTCCAGCATCCGCGACAGCCTGCTCGGCGTCGGCCGTATCCTGCCCTATGTCGGCCAGATCGCCGCGACCTGGATCGACCGCGAGAACCGCGAACGGCTGAAGTCACTGCGCCAGGACATCACCTCGCTCAGCGACTATGACGGCCATCTCAACAACAAGCTGCAATTCCTGCTGGATGCGACGCTGGGCTTCATCAACAACGCCCAGAACAATATCATCAAGGTTCTGACGGTCGTGTCCGTCGTCGGCGTGCCGCCGACCCTGATCGCCAGCATCTATGGCATGAACTTCAAGGATATTCCCGAACTCAACTGGAGCTTCGGCTATCCCTACGGCATCACCATGATCGTGCTGTCGGCGGTGCTTCCCATGGTGTGGTTCAAGTTCCGCGGCTGGCTGTAGCGCGCCGAGAGTCCGTCAGAGCGCTTCCGGTTTTCACTTAAACGTCGTCATTGCCGCGAAGGCGGGAATCTTCTTTGCGACAGCCTGGGCAAGAAGATGCCCGCCTTCGCGGGCATGACGGTTAGGGAGACGCTTCTCTCTAAACCTGAAACGTTCAGCCGGCTGGCGGACGCCGGTGATCACGGTCCGCCATCAGCCTGTGCAGCACCGGCTCGATCGTTTCGGCGATCATGGCCATGCCCTGCGCGTCCGGATGCAGCGCGACACTGTTCACTGTCGCCGTTGTCACGCCCGGCTCGTGGCTGGCCGTCACCGCCTGATGCGGGTCCAGATACAGCGCCCGGTTGAGATGGCCGTCCCGGTAGAACAGGCCGCCGACATTCATGAAGGTGACGTACGGACGGTCACGGTAGGACGACGCCAGCATGGCATTCAGCGCTTCGGTATTCTGCGTGATCCAGGGCGAGCGCTCGCTGGGCAGCACCGCCAGCAGCAGGATCTGCGTATTGGGCAGCTTTTGCCGCAGCATATGGACGATGGAATTGATGCCGGCGAAGCTCTTTTCCGCGTTCCAGTGGACATGGCCGAAGTTATTGGCGCCGACCAGCAACACCAGCGCGCGCGGGTTCAGCCCCGCGACCTCGCCATGGTCCAGCCGCCAGATGACGCTGGCCGTGGTATCGCCGCGAAAGCCCATATTGACGGCCTCGCGGTCGCCATAGAAGCGGTTCCAGATCGGGCGGTAATCGGCGAAAGGCTCGGGCCCCGCCAGTTCCCAGTTCTGGGTGATCGAGTCGCCCAGCCAGATCAGGTTCACATGGCCCTGACGCACACGCTCCAGGCTGTGCTCGAACCGCTGCCGCCACCAGGGCAATTCCATCCGGCCGATGGGCGCGGTCGCGAGATCGACCGCCGGTCGGGCCGGAGTCGCCGCCGGTTCCGCCGCCTTCACCGGTGCGGCGAAGGCCAGGGGCAGACAGAGGCTGGCTGCCAGAATCCACCGTTTCATGAGACGCGTCTTTAACCTGTGATGAAGAGATAGCCGGCGGATAGCGCACCCGCGACGATGCAATAGATGGCGAAGGGGGCCATGCCCCAGCTGTCATGCCCACGGAACCAACGCATGAGGAAGGCGGTGCTGGCAAGCGCTGTCACGCCGGCCACGACCGCCGCCGCCACGGCCAGGCCCATCGCGCCATGCGCCGCATGGTCATGCATCAGTTTCGGCACTTCCAGCACCGCCGCCGCGACGATGACCGGCAAAGCGATGAGGAAGGAGAAATGCGCCGAGTCTTCATGGTCCAGGCCGCGCAGCACGCCGCCGAGAATGGAGGCGCCGGACCGGGACATGCCGGGGATCAGCGCCAGGCACTGCCAGCAGCCGATGATGAAGGCGTCGCGGGCGCCGAGCTTGGACAGCGCCAGCGTGCTGGTCCTGCTGCCCTTCAGCTTCTCGCCCACCAGAAGAACCAGGCCGTTGACGATCAGGAAGACGGCGGCGATCAACGGCGTCGCGAAAACCCGGCGCAGCAGATGCTCCAACCCGCCGCCCAGGATGACGACCGGAATCGTGGCGATGACGATCAACAGAAAGACGCGCCGCGCCTCGCGCACCTCATGGGCCGAGCCCATACCGATGAGGCCGCGCAGGATGGCCATCCAATCTTTCCAGAAGAAACCGAGCAGAGCCAAAGCGGTGCCGACATGCAGCATGACCAAAAAGGGCAGGAAGGTGTCGCCGTGCTGGTCCATATGCCAATGCAGAAGCGCGGGCAGTACAACGGCATGGCCCAGGCTGCTGACCGGGAAAAGCTCGGTCGCGCCCTGCACCACGGCAATGACGATCGCTTGTATCGGATCCATGCTCAGCCTTCTCCTTACGGCCGGTCTTCATAGCGCGCTTCGCGCAGGTCGCAATCATCAGAACGCGGTATAGGCAGAGTGTGAAGCACGACGATAATACCTCCCCCCTCTCCTCCGATCCCACGCGTTCGGCTGCCCTCTCTCTCCTTTCGGCTGTGCTGGACAGGCACCGGTCGATGGAGGAGGCGTTGGATTCCTTGCCCTCCATAGATTCGCGGGACAAGGCGGCCGCCCACCGGCTGGCCGCGACCGCGCTGCGCCGGCGCGGCACCATCGACACGGTGCTGGATCCTTATCTGAAGCGGGTGCCGCCGCCGTTGGTGATGCATGTGCTGCGCCTGGGCGCGGCCGGGCTGCTGTTTCTGGACACGCCGGCCCATGCGGCGGTCGCCACCGCCGTCGGCCTCGCCCGCGCCAAGAATTTGGAAAAATTCGCCGGCCTGGTGAATGCCGTGCTGCGCCGCGTCTCCGAAAGCGGTCAGGCCGCGCTTGAGGAGCTGGACAGCCCCCGCCTGGATACCCCGCCCTGGCTGTGGAAGGGCTGGGACAAGGATGCGCGGGCCATCGCCATCGCCCATCAGACGGAAGCGCCGCTCGATATCAGCCTGCTGCCCGGCGAGCCGGTGCCCGAAGACGGCCAGTTGCTGCCGACCGGCTCCGTCCGCTTTCCGGCCGGCACCCGCGTCGCCGATATTCCGGCCTTCGTCGCCGGCCGCGCCTGGGTGCAGGATGCCGCCGCCGCCCTGCCCGCGCGCATCCTGAACGCCCAGCCGGGCGAGCATATCGCCGATCTTTGCGCCGCCCCCGGCGGCAAGACCGCGCAGATGGCGGCCGCCGGCGCCCATGTGACGGCGATCGAACTGCTCTCCGCCCGCGTGCCGCGCCTGACCGCCAATCTGGAACGGCTGGGCCTGTCGGCCCGGATCATCACGGGCGACGCGGCCACCTGGAAGCCCGAAGGCAAGCTGGACGCCATTCTGCTCGACGCGCCCTGTAGTGCCACCGGCACGATTCGCCGCCACCCGGACGTGCCTTATCTGAAGCAGCAGGGCGATGTGCAGAACCTGGCCGCGATGCAGGACCGTCTGCTGACGGCGGCCGTGGGCCTGCTACAGCCCGGCGGCCGGCTGGTCTATGCCGTCTGTTCCATGCAGCCGCAGGAAGGGCCGGACCGCATCGCCGCAGCGCTGAGCTGGCTGCCTGTGAAAATCGATCCCATCCGGCGCTCGGAAGTGCCGGGGCTCGAATCAGCGGTGACGCGTGAGGGCTATGTGCGGACGCATCCCGCCCTTTGGCCGGAGGAAGGCGGGTTGGACGGCTTCTTCATCGCCCGTCTGCGGCGTCTCTGACAGCGTGACAGAGCCGCGTGCTGCGTGCCCTGTCACTTGGCGCCGCGATTGTGACGCAAGCATGGCGGGAATCGGCCCTTTACCGCTCACGGGACCGTGAAAGCCCCTGAAATTGAAGGATTTCAGGGGCTACGCCGTTGCCAAAACAACAACAAAGCAGCCATGGGCTTTTTGTACACCGCCCCGCCGGCCGGAGAGGTTATCTTTCTCTGAGCAAAAGTTTTGGCAGGAGACCATTTCCCATGGCTTATCGTTCGGACGATCATCGTGACGCCGCCCAGGGCGAGGCGGTATCGCTGACCGTGACCGCAGACGAGGCGCGCGCCATCGACAGCTGGTCTGCCGCGCATCATATCGATGACCGGTCCGAGGCCATTCATCGTCTGGTCAGCCTGGCGCTCGACGCGCAGTCCGACCGGGACGACGTCAGCTTCCGCTAAGTCCGCAGCGCCGCCGCAGCCAGATCAGGCCTCGGCCTGACGGGCCTGCGCGCCGGTTGCACCGCCTTGGCCGCATGGCGCCCGTCTGCCTGACGCGGGCGGCGCCGTTTCTTTACTCTCGCATCCGCGCAAAAGTTCAGTTATCTGTGCGCCGCAACAAAAGCGCCCTGCCCCTGGCGGCCATCCGCCACCGGCGGGGCGTTTAACGTACGTCGCATGTCTATGCGCCCTTGCATAAGGCCTGCGCCGAATCGGACCGCAAGACTCTACGGGCTCATTACCGGGTCCAGAACCGGAAGACGTCATGGACATTCGCAATATCGCCATCATCGCCCACGTCGATCATGGCAAGACCACGCTCGTCGACGCGCTGCTGAAGCAATCCGGCGCCTTCCGTGAGCACCAGCAGGTCGCCGAACGCGCGCTGGACCGTAACGACCTCGAGCGCGAGCGCGGCATTACCATTCTTGCCAAGTGCACGAGCGTCGTCTGGAAAGACATCCGCCTCAACATCATCGATACCCCTGGCCATGCCGATTTCGGCGGCGAGGTGGAGCGTATTCTGAGCATGGTGGATGGCGCGATCCTTCTGGTCGACGCCGCCGAAGGCGTGCTGCCGCAGACCAAGTTCGTGCTCGGCAAGGCGCTGGCGCGCGGCATTCGCCCCATCGTCGTCGTCAACAAGATCGACCGTGGCGACGCTCGCCCCGACGAAGTCCATAACGAGGTTTTCGACCTCTTCGCGGCGCTTGACGCGAATGACGCGCAGCTCGACTTCCCGACGCTGTTTGCGTCCGGCCGTCAGGGCTGGGCGGATCTTGAGGTTGAAGGCGCCCGCAAGGATCTGACGCCGATGTTCGACCTCATCGTCAGCCATGTGCCGGCGCCGAAGGTCGATCTGGAAGCGCCCTTCGCGATGCTCGCCTCCATTCTCGACTATGACAACTTCCTCGGCCGCGTGCTGACGGGCCGCGTCGAGCAGGGCCGCGCCAAGCTCAACATGCCGCTGAAGGTGCTGCGCGCCGACGGTACCGTGGTTGAAACCGGCCGCCTGACCAAGCTGATGTCCTTCAACGGCCTTGACCGCGTGCCGGTCGAAGAAGCCCAGGCTGGCGACATCATCGCCATTGCCGGCCTGACGGACGCCACCATCCCCGACACGCTGGGCGCACCGGAACTGACGACGCCGATCCAGGCCATTCCGGTCGATCCGCCGACCCTCTCCATGACCTTCCGCGTCAATGACGGCCCGCTCGGCGGCCGCGAAGGCAAGAAGGTCACGTCGCGCCAGATCCGTGACCGTCTGATGTTCGAAATTCAGGGCAACGTCGCCCTGAAGGTGACGATCAGCAACGAGACGGACGCCTTCGAAGTCGCGGGCCGTGGCGAACTCCAGCTGGGCGTTCTCATCGAGACGATGCGCCGCGAAGGGTTCGAGCTGACCATCGGCCGTCCCCGCGTGCTGACGCGCATCAATGAAGAGACCGGCGAACGCGAAGAGCCGATGGAAGACGTGCTGGCCGATGTCGACGAGCCCTATACCGGCGTCGTCGTCGAGAAGCTGAGCCGCCGCAAGGCGCAGTTGCAGGACATGCGCCCCTCCGGCGGTGGCAAGGTTCGCCTCACCTTCCGCATGCCGAGCCGTGGCCTGATCGGCTATCACTCGGAATTCCTCACCGATACGCGCGGCTCGGGCATCATGAACCGCCTCTTCGCCGGCTACGGTCCCTGGACCGGCGCCATCGAAGGACGCCGCAACGGCAGCCTGATCTCGAACCTGGACGGCGAAGCCGTGCAGTATTCGCTGTGGTATCTGCAGGAGCGCGGCACGCTCTTCGTCGATCCGGGCGACAAGGTCTACACCGGCATGATCGTCGGCGAGCATAGCCGCGAGAACGACCTCGACGTGAACGTCATCAAGGAAAAGAAGCTCACCAATATCCGCGCCGCCGGCAAGGATGAGGCGATGCTGCTGATCCCGCCGCGCCGCATGTCCCTGGAACAGGCGATTGCCTACATCGAAGACGACGAGCTGGTGGAAGTGACGCCGTCCGCCGTGCGTATCCGCAAGCGCCACCTGGACCCCAACGCGCGCAAGCGCGCCGACCGCTCCTCGGATTCCAGCGCCGCGTAATCTGGCGACGTCAGATTAAAAAAAGGCCGCAGCGGGCAACCGCTGCGGCCTTTTTCATTGGAGTGCGTTTTGGATTGTGAGCGCCCCCTATTGTCGCCCGCGTGCTCGTCACGCGGGCCTACCCGTTTGGGCGCCCAAACCGCGTCGTGGCGTCGAAGGGGGTGGGCCTGCGGAACAAGTCCGCGGGGGCGACGACGAAAATCTGGTCAGAGCGATCCTGAGCCGTTCTAAATCCGTTTCCAGTAGAGCCGGGTGCCGGTGAGGCCGCCCTGGGGTTTCAGCGCGAAATCCGGAATCTCTCCGGCGAAGATGAAGCCGTGCCGTTCGTAAAGGCCGGCCGCGCCGCCGTCGCTGGCCGTGTCCAGCATCAGATGCGTGCGGCCCAGGCGCGCCGCCTCCGCTTCCGCCGCGCGCAGCAGCGCCGAGGCGATGCCCTGCCCACGATGCCGGACGGCGACCATCATCTTCGCGATTTCCGCGCGATGGGGCTGATTCTCCGGCAAGGCCGTGACCAGCGACAGCGTGCCGATAAGACTGTTCCCGTGCCAGGCGCCGAAGACCACACGCTGCCCCCGCCCGGCGGAAGCAAGCGCTGAGTCCCAGAAGGCCCGCGCCGCTTCTGGCGCCAGCGGATGCATGAAGCTGACGGAGCCGCCATGGGCCACGGTCTCCACAAGAAGGGCTGCCAGCTGCATGATGGTCTCGGGTGACTGATCAAGCTGCGTGATCGCGATGTCGGACAAGGCTCAGCTCCGCTGGAGAAAAACGAAATAGGTGCAGGGTTCCGCACTCTCATTGGCAAAGGTGACGTCGCCGGGCGGCCCGAAGGCGAGGCAGTCACCGGCCGCTAGCTCATGCCGCTCGGCCTCCGCTTCCGTCAGAACCAGACAGCCCGATTGCACCATCAGCAATTGCCGGATGCGCGCGAAGGAGGCCGCCGGCAGCATGACGCTTTGACCGGCCGGCATTTCCACGCGGACCAGTTCCAGCGGAAAATCTGACCGGCTGAAAATTTGCCGGCGCAGATACCCTGTCTCAGGATCGCGCCATAGCGGTTGGTCGGCGGCGCGCGAAACGCGATCCCCCGCCTCCTCCGCGCGCAACAGCAGCCCGGCGAGCGTGAGATCGAAGGCCGTGGCGAGCTTCAGCAGGGTCACGGCGGTAGGGCTCATCTCCATCCGCTCGATCTTGCTGATGGTGGCCTTGGCGAGACCGGACCGGTCGGCCAGATCGGCCAGCGACCAGCCCCGCGCGTCACGTTCCAGCCGGATGCGGCGGGCGATCCGCGCCTCGGCCTCGGCCAATTGTCCGGTCATAGAATGCGCTGCATGAAGACGAGGTCTAGCCAGCGGCCGAATTTGGTGCCGACTTCGCGCAGGGTGCCGGCGCGCTCGAAACCCAGCTTTTCATGCAGGCGCAGCGAGGCCGGATTGCCGGCGTCGATGCCACCGATCATGACATGCTTGCCCAGAGCCCGCGCTTCATCGAAGAGCGGGGTGATGAGCGCGCAGCCCAGGCCCTGGCCACGGCAATCGGTGCGGATATAGACGGAATGCTCGACCGTCAGGCGAAAACCCGGCCAGGGGCGAAAATCGCCGAAGCTGGAAAAGCCCGCAATTTCGCCCGCATCATCTTCCGCAACCAGAACGGGGTAGCCGAGCGCCCGTCGATCCGCGTACCATTTCAGACGATTGTCGAGACTGGCCTCCTCCTCCGTGTAGACGGCGGCGGAGGTGCGGACGACCTCATTATAAATAACGAGAATGCCGGCAATATCGGCTTCGGAGGCAGGGCGGATGACCATGAAGGATGCTCCTCACGGAAACGGTGTCGACGTTTCCTATAAACTACATTCGTCCATTATACTGGATAATCGCAGTCACGCAAGGCAGCCTTTGCACCGCAATCAGATTGACGCTGTTGAGGTGATGAAATACGTCATTCATCACCATGGTGATCTCTGATGGCCCCGAAGGCTGAAACCCATCGTCTCATTCTCGAAAAAGCCAAGGAGCTTTTTTCGCGATTTGGCCCCCGCCGCACGTCGGTGGCTGACATTGCACGCGAACTGCACATGTCTCCCGCAAATGTGTACAAGTTCTTCCAGACGAAGGATGCGCTGATCGAAGCTGTCGGCGAGCACTTCATGCGCGAGCTTCATCTTGAGCTTCTTCCTCTGATCCGTGCTGAAGAAAAGCCAGCATGGACAAGACTTGAAGACGTCATTCGCGCAGTCAACCGTCACTTCATCGATATGATTGAAGCGAATGTTACGAGACACGGCGCACAGTTTTTTCAAAACTTAATAGAATTCGAGATCATGAAGCGCGAACAGCGCTGGATGTTCATCGGCGAGTTCCTGCAATGCACACTCAGACTTGAACTCGCGAACCTATTGCGCGAAGGTGTGGAGAAGGATGGTCTTCATGTCGATGACGCATCAATGACCGCAGCTACCCTGTTAGATTGCCTCGCCTCCTCCATCAAACCAGTCATGCTGATCGGGATCACCGCGGAAGCGGCTGAAGAACGGCTGGAGCGTCAGCTCCGCCTGCTCGCCCGCACCGTGGCCTCATGAAAATTTTTTGCCCAAAAGGTGACGAATGTTGAATTTTGTTACTCCGTCTTCGTCACGCCGCTTTGGACTGCGGGCTGCCGTCAGCCTGTCGGCGATCGCCCTCTCCCTCTCGGCCTGCGACAAGAAAACCGCCGCACAGGGCGCCCCGCCGCCGCCCCAGGTCGGCTTCGTCACCATCAAAACGCAGCCGGTGACGCGCACCATCGAACTGCCCGGCCGCGCCGAAGCGGTGATGACCGCCGCCATCGAGCCGCAGGTGACCGGCGTTTTGTTGAAACGTTTGTTCACCGAAGGCAGCGAGGTCACCGAAGGGCAGCAGCTCTATCAGATCGACCCGGCCACCTATCAGGCGACCTATGACAGCGATGTCGCGACGCTGGCCTATGACCAGGCGTCGCTTGTGGCCGCGCGCGCCAAATCCGCCCGCTACCGCCCGCTGGCTCAGGCCCAGGCCGTCAGCGGCCAGGATTATGACGATGCCGTCGCCGCCACCAAGGAAGCCGAGGCGCAGATCCTGATCGCCAAGGCGGCGCTGGAACAGGCCCGCATCAACCTGACCTATACCAAGGTTCTGTCCCCCATCGCCGGCCATATCGGCGCCTCTGCCGTGACGCCCGGCGCGCTGGTCACCGCCAACCAGACGACGGCGCTGGCGACCGTCACCCAGCTCGACCCGATCTATATCGATGTCAACGAGCCCGCGACCGCGCTGCTGAGCCTGGAAGCGGCGGCAGCGAGCGGACAGATCCAGCTTGAGGCCGACGGCACCGCCCCCGTCTCCATCAAGCTTGACGACGGCAGCGCCTATCCCATCCAGGGCAAGCTGCAATTCGGCGAAGTGACGGTCAGCCCGACCACGGGCACCGTCCTCCTGCGCGCACTCGTCGCCAATCCGAAGCGCGTTCTTCTGCCCGGCATGTTCGTGCGCGGCGAGCTGACGGAGGGCGTGGACGCCAAGGGCATCCTGGTGCCGCAGCAGGCCGTCTCCCACAACACCAAAGGCGAGCCGACGGTCTTTATCCTCGACAGCGGCAATAAGGCGCATCTGACCGTCATCCAGACCGGTGACGCCGTCGGTGCCAACTGGATCGTGACCGGCGGGCTAAAGCCCGGTGACCGCGTCGCGGTCGACGGGCTGCTCAGCGTCTCGGATGGGGGCACCGTCGCGCCTGTCGACGAAACAGCCAAGTTCTGATCGGGGCGAGATAGAACACCGTGTCACGTTTCTTTATCAATCGCCCAGTCTTCGCCTGGGTCATCGGCATCGTCATTATGATGATGGGTGCCATTTCCATCCTGCAGCTGCCGATTTCGCAGTTCCCCTCCATCGCTCCGCCTGAAATCGCCATCACCGTGACCTATCCCGGCGCTTCCGCCGAGACGGTCGCCGATACCGTCATCCGTCCCATCTTGCAGGACATGACCGGTCTGGACGGCCTGGAATATGTCAATTCCCAGGCCCAGGCCAACGGCACGATGGAAATCGACCTCACCTTCAAGCAGGGCACCAACCCTGACATTGCCCAGGTGCAGGTACAGAACAAGCTGTCGCTGGCCGAGTCCGTCCTGCCGACAGAGGTGACCCAGGAAGGCATTTCGGTCGTCAAGCAGTCGCGCAACTTCTTCCTGATCGTCAGCCTGGTTTCGACCGACGGCAGCATGGATCAGCATGACCTTGCCGACTACATCGCGTCCAACCTGGAAACGCCGCTAACCCAGATTACGGGCGTCGGCAATTACACGCTGTTCGGCTCCGAATATGCCATGCGCATCTGGGTCGATCCCGACAAGCTCTATAAATACGGCCTGACCATCGACGACGTGACGGCGGCCATCACCGCGCAGAACGTCCAGGTCTCCTCGGGCGAATTGGGCGGCCTGCCGGCCACCAAGGGCCAGCGCCTGGATGCGCTCATCGTCGGCCCCAGCCGCTTCACCGATCCCAGCCAGTTCAAGTCCATTCTGCTGAAGGTCGAGACCGACGGCTCCCGCGTGCTGCTGAGCGATGTCGCCGATGTCGAATTGGGCGCGCAGAGCTACAGCGCAACCGCTCTCTATAACAACCATCCGGCTTCCGGTATCGGTCTTCAGCTGACGCCGGGCGCCAACCAGCTTGACGTCGAAAAGGCCGTCAAGACCGAACTGGCCACGCTGCAAACGCGATTCCCGCCGGGAGTCCAGATGACCTACCCGATCGACAGCAAGCCTTACATCACGCTGTCGCTTGAAGACGTTATCAAGACGCTGGCGGAAGCCATCGCCCTTGTCTTCGTCGTTATGCTCATCTTCCTGCAGAACTTCCGCGCGACGCTCATCCCGACCATCGCCGTACCCATCGTGCTGCTCGGCACCTTCGGCGTCCTCAATATCCTCGGCTATTCCATCAATACGCTGACCATGCTGGCCATGGTTCTGGCGGTCGGCCTGCTCGTCGATGATGCGATCGTCGTCGTCGAGAATGTCGAGCGCCTGATGGAGGAAAAGAAACTGTCGCCGCGCGAGGCGGCCATCGCGTCCATGGAGGAAATCTCCGGCGCGCTGGTCGGCATCGCCCTCGTGCTGTCCGCCGTGTTCCTGCCGATGGCTTTCTTCGGCGGCTCCACCGGCGTCATCTACCGCCAGTTCTCCATCACCATCATCTCGGCCATGTCGCTCTCGGTGCTGGTCGCGCTGATCCTGACCCCGGCGCTCTGCGGCACCATCCTGAAACCCCGCCGCAGCGACCCCTTGGTCGGCAATAGCCCTGCCGCCATCTTCAACCGTGGTTTCGAGCGGGCGCGGAAAGGCTATGGCCGCGGCGTCAGCGGCATGATCCGCCGTTCGCCCATCACCATGTTCGTCTTCGCGGCCATCGTCGTCGGCGCCGGCTATCTGTTCACCCATATGCCGTCAGGCTTCCTGCCGAACGAAGATCAGGGTCTTCTGCTCGGCCAGGTGTCCATGCCGGCGGGGGCGACGGCCGAGCAAACCTCGGAACTGCTTCATGACGTGACCGCATGGACGCTGGAGCACGAAAAAGGCACCGTGCAGCTCGTCTTCACCGTCACCGGCTTCAACTTCGCGGGTCGCGCGCAGAATGCCGGCTTCATCGCAATCCGTATGGAAGACTGGTCAAAGCGCACGCGCCCCGACCAGACGCCGGCTGCCGTGGCCATGGCGATCAACCAGCATTTCTTCGGCAATCGCGCAGGACAGGTCTTCGTTCTAGAGCCGCCGGCGGTGCTGGAACTCGGCAATGCCTCCGGCTTCGACTTCGAGTTGCAGGATGCCGGCAATCTCGGCCATGCGGCACTCTATGCCGCCCGCAACCAGCTGCTCGGCATGGCCGCGAAAGACCCGCTGCTGATGGCGACGCGTCCCAACGGCCTGAACGACGCGCCGCAGTACCAGCTCGATATCGACCGCGAAAAGGCTTCGGCCTATGGCGTCTCGATCGCGGCGATCAACGACACCATCCAGGGCGCGCTCGCCTCCGACTACGTCAACCAGTTCATGCGCGGCGGCCGCGTGAAGCAGGTCTATGTCCAGGGTGTCGCCAGCGCCCGCATGCTGCCCTCCGACATCGGCAAATGGTATGTCAACAACAGCAGCGGCGGCATGGTGCCTCTCAGCACCTTCGTCAGCGGCCATTGGGTGACAGGCCCGCAGAAGGTCGAGATCTATAACGGCCTCACCTCCTTCGAGTTCCAGGGTGCGCCTGCGCCAGGTGTGTCTTCGGGTGCGGCGATGGCCGAAATCCAGAAGCTGGTCGCGAAACTGCCCAAGGGCATCACCTTCCAGTGGACGGGCCTCTCCTACGAGCAGGTGCAGGCGGGATCGCAGACCGGGCCGCTTTACGCCATCTCGGTCCTGGTCGTGCTGCTTTGCCTGGCCGCGCTTTATGAAAGCTGGCCCGTGCCTTTCGCGGTGATGCTGGTGGTGCCTTTGGGTCTCATCGGCACCATGGCGGCGACGGCGCTGCGTGGATTGGACAACGACGTCTACTTCCAGGTCGGCATGCTGACGACGGTCGGTCTGGCGGTGAAGAACGCCATTCTGATCGTGGAATTCGCCAAGCATTTCTACGACAGCGGCATGTCCCTGGTGGAATCGGCATTGGAAGCGGCCCGCGAACGTCTGCGACCGATCCTGATGACCTCCATCGCCTTCATCTGCGGCACCTTCCCGCTGGCGATCGCGACGGGGGCCGGTGCTTCCTCCCGCATCGCCATCGGCACCGCCGTCGTCGGCGGCATGCTGTCGGCGACCGTGCTCGCGATCTTCTTCGTGCCCGTCTTCTTCGTCACCGTTCTCGGCCTCTTCCGGGTCAAGCCGCGGCCGATCGAGGGCAAGCATCATCCTATCCCGGCGAAGGAGCATTGAGCATGAGCGTGCGCCGCCTAGGCTTCAGCAGCCTTCTCCTGCTCTCCGTTGCCGGGTGCAGCCTGATCCCGGACTATCACCGTCCCGATAGTTCGGTCGCCCCGACCTGGCCGGCGGGCCCCGCCAGCCAGTCGGCTACCGCAATCGGCGGCGCCAATGCCGCCGATCTTGGCTGGTCGCAGTTCTTCACCGATCCGGTGGCCCAGGACCTCATCCGCCTGGCGCTGGAGAATAACCGTGACCTGCGCGTCGCGGCCCTGAACGTGCAGAGCGCCCAGGCGCAGTACGGGGTGGACCGCGCCAGCCTCTTCCCCGCCATCGACGCCGATGCCGGCTATGAGGCCTCGAAGACGCCGGGCAATATCACTGGCACCAGCGGCCAGTTGAACACCCGCGACTACAGCCTGGGCGCGGAAGCCGTCTCCTGGGAGCTGGACCTGTTCGGCCAGATCCGCAGCAAGGCGAAATCGGCCCGCGAAACCGCCTTCGCGAATGAGCAGACGGTAATCGGCACGCAGCTGACGCTACAGGCCGAGGTCGTCTCCGAATATCTCGCCTGGCTGGCCGACCGGCAGAGCCTGACCGTCGCGCAGGATACCGTGAAAAGCGAGGCGGATTCCGTGCGCCTGACCCAGCTTCTGCTGGCCAACGGCACGGATACGGCGCTGGACGAGGCACAGGCAGAAGTGACGCTGCGCACCGCCCAGGCCAGTGTCGCGCAATATCAGCGCGCCGTGGCGGAAGACATGGACGAGCTGGTGCTGCTGGTCGGCGCGCCGATCCCGGCCGATGTCGAGCAGCGGATGGAGGCCGTGAACGTCCTCTCCTCCGAGCCGACCTTCCCGGCACTTGCGGCCGGCGTTCCGTCCGACCTGCTGACGCGCCGGCCGGACGTCCGCGCGGCGGAACACACGCTGCTCTCCGCCAATGCCAATGTCGGCGCTGCGCGAGCTGCCTTCTTCCCCTCGATCTCTCTGACCGCCAACGGCGGCCGGGCCAGCAATGCGCTGAACGATCTGTTCAGCGCAGGACAAGGCAGCTGGCTGTTCGAGCCGCAGATCACGCTGCCGATCTTCGACGCGGGATCGAACTTCGCCAATCTCGACATCGCGAAAGTCGAAAAGCGGGTGGAGATCGCGGATTACCAGAAGACCATCCAGACCGCCTTCCACGACGTCTCGGATGCCCTGGTGTCGCGCCAGACCTATGCCGACCAGATCGCGGCCCAGCAGGCGCTGGTCGCGGCCGATCAGAAAAACTACGACCTGTCCTCGATGCGCTTCAAGGCCGGGATCGACGCCTATCTGACCGTCCTGGTGGCCGAGGAAAGCCTGTTCAGCGCCAAGCTGAACCTGATCACGCTGCAACTCGCCGAGCAGCAAAACCTCGTCACCCTCTACAAGGCTCTCGGCGGCGGCTGGAAAAGCTGATTCTTTTCCAACCACACCTACAATCGTCGTCCCCGGCTTCATGCCGGGGACCTACCCGCTGCGGCGCCAGGACAACGTCGGGGCGCGACGCTGGGTAGATCCGCGGAACAAGTCCGCGGATGACATCATGGGAGGCCCCATGACACCTTACGCGAATGACCGAATCCGCGATTTCTCCCGCCGAGTCCCGACCGACCTTCGCCGCCATGCTGGCCGACCGCCGGCTATGGCTGATGATCGGTTTCGGCTTCGCCTCCGGCCTGCCGCTGCTGCTGTCCGGCTTCACGCTGCGCTACTGGCTGTCGGAAGGCGGCGTCAGCCTCAAGCTGATCGGCCTGACCGCTGAAATCGGCCTCGCCTATTCCCTGAAATTCCTGTGGTCGCCGGTCTTCGACAATGGCGCGCCGGGATTTCTGCGCGGCCTCGGCCGCCGGCGCGGCTGGCTGATGGCGGTGCAGCCGCTGCTGACATTGTCCTGCCTGCTGATGGTGCTGGCGAGCCCGGCGCAGCCCGCGCTGCTCATCGCCTTCGCCGCCATCCTCGCCTTCTGTTCCGCAAGCCAGGACACCATCATCGATGCCTGGCGTATCGAAACCTTTCCCCAGGCCCGGCAAGGCACGGCGCTGGCCGGCTATGTCTGGGGCTATCGCGCGGCCATGCTGATTTCCGGGTCCGGCGCTATCGCGCTGGTCTCGCACTTAGGCTGGCATGGCGTCTTCGCGACCATGGCGGCGCTGACGCTGGTAGGGCCTGTCGTCACCCTGCTGGCGCGGGAGCCGAAGCAGGACGCGACCGTCGTCCATATGCTGGCGGATCATGTGTCCTTCGCGCAGCGCTTCGCGCGGTCGGTGATCGAGCCCTTGCAGGAATTCCTCACGCGCCGGGGCGCGGTGGTCATCCTGCTGTTCATCGTGCTGTTCCGCCTGGGCGAGGCTTTGGCCGGCACCATGCTGGTGCCGCTCTACCGGCATCTCGGCTTCGACCGCGTGCAGGTCGCCGTCGCCAATGGCCCGATCTCGCTCGCCGCCGTGCTGATCGGCGCGCTGCTGGGCGGGTGGCTGGTGGCGCGCATCGGCACCGGCCGCGCTTTGCTCATCACCGGCTGCTTTCAGACGCTTTGCATGTTCATGTATGTGCTGCTGTCCTATTCGGCCGGGCAGCACCACATTCTGACTGCGACCGCCGTGGTGGAATCCTTCGCCGAAGGCCTGGCCGACGCTGCTTTCCTCACCTACCTCTCCTCCCTCTGTTCCCTGGCCCATACCGCGACCCAATATGCGCTTCTGTCCTCCATCGCGGCGCTGGCTTCCCGCACCGTGGGCGGCCTGTCGGGCTTCATGGTGCCGGCGCTCGGCTGGCACGGCTTCTACATCATGACGGCGCTGGCGACGCTTCCCTCCATCGCGGTGATGGTCTACCTGCTAAGGCACTATCCGCCGGAAAGGCGGGACATCGACGGGAGAGTTGGCTGATGGCCTTGTCCAAAGTTCATGCCTCCGCGACGGAAGCCCTGGCCGGCCTCCTCAAGAACGACATGCTGATCCTGTCCGGCGGCTTTGGCCTCTGCGGTATCCCGAGCGCGCTGATCGCGGCCATCCGTGAGGCCGGCGTGACGGGGCTGACCATCGTTTCCAACAATGCCGGCATCGACGGCGTGGGCCTGGGCGTGCTGCTGGAAACCAAGCAGGTTAAGAAGATGGTCTCGTCCTATGTGGGCGAAAACAAGCTGTTCATGCAGCAGTTTCTGGCCAATGAGCTGGAAATCGAATTCAACCCGCAGGGCACGCTGGCCGAGCGCATCCGCGCCGGCGGCGCGGGCATTCCCGCCTTCTTCACCCGCACCGGCTACGGCACGGCCGTCGCGGAAGGCAAGGAGACGCGGGAATTCGACGGCCATTGGTATGTCATGGAACGCGGCATCTTCGGTGACCTCGCCGTCATTCATGCCTGGAAGGGCGATACCGAGGGCAATCTCATCTACCGCAAGACGGCGCGCAATTTTAACCCGATGATGGCGACAGCGGCGAAAGCGACGGTCGCCGAGGTTGAGGAGCTGCACGAACCCGGCGGCTTCGACCCGGACCATATCATCACGCCCGGCATCTATGTGCAGCGCATCGTGAAACTGGATGCCGTGGACAAGCGGATCGAGCAACGCACCACGCGCAAGCGCGCGGCCTGACGACAGCGACGCCTGCTTTATTATCGTCATGCCCGGCCTAGCCGGCCGCGCTTCATGCCGGGCATCTAGCTAACCGGGTAGATCCACGGACCAAGTCCGTGGATGACAGCAAAACGGGGGTGACACCATGCCTTGGACACGCGACGAAATGGCAGCCCGCGCCGCGCGGGAATTGCAGGACGGTTTCTACGTCAATCTCGGCATCGGCATTCCGACGCTGGTGGCGAATTTCATCCCCGAAGGCATGCAGATCGTTCTGCATAGCGAGAACGGGATGCTCGGCATGGGGCCTTTCCCTTACGAGGGCGAGGAAGATGCAGACCTCATCAATGCCGGCAAGCAGACGGTGACGGAACTGCCGACGACCAGCTTCTTCGACAGTGCCGAAAGCTTTGCCATGATCCGGGGCGGACATATCAACCTGTCCATCCTGGGCGCTTTGCAGGTGGCCGAGAACGGCGACCTTGCGAACTGGATGGTGCCGGGCAAGATGGTGAAGGGCATGGGTGGCGCGATGGACCTCGTCGCCGGGGTCAAGCGCGTTGTCGTGCTGATGGAACATACCGCCAAGGGCGAGGCCAAAATCCTGACCGAATGCACCCTGCCGCTGACCGGCAAGGGCGTGGTGGACCTGATCGTCACCGATCTCTGCGTGTTTGACGTCGGCCGGGCCGCGTCAGGCCGTCCTGGACTGACATTGGTTGATCTGGCGCCGGGCGTGACGGTGGACGAGGTGCGTGAAAAGACCCAGGCATCCTTCACCCTGCATCAGAACCTCGCGCAGGCGGCCTGACGATCCATGTCTCTACCGCGTGTCGGCTGCGGCGCGGCCATTCTGAAGGATGGCCGGCTGTTGCTGGCAAAACGCCGGCGCGCGCCCGAAGCCGGCTGCTGGGGTCTGCTGGGCGGCAAGGTCGATGCTTTCGAGCGCGTGGAGGATGCCGCCGCCCGTGAAATTCTCGAAGAAATCGGCATCAGCATCCGCCCCGAACGCCTGCTATGCGTTGTCAACCAAATTGACCGGGCGGCCGGCGAGCACTGGGTTTCGCCCGTTTTCCTGATCGAAACCTATGACGGCGAGCCTGTCTTGCAGGAGCCGGAAGCGCTGTCAGACCTCGGCTGGTTCGCGCTGGATGACCTGCCGACCCCGCTGACGGAAGCGACCCGGCAGGCGCTGGTAGCGCTCGGTCGCTGACTGTCATTCGCAACGGTCTCCGGAAAAGGCTAGGCTGGGATTTCATGCTCCCGCACTAGCCCCTGTCTCCAGAGACCCTTGAATGACGCATCATCCAATGCCAGCCCGCCACCCGCTGGCAAAGCGTATCGCCCTTATCACCTATGTGGTGACATCCTGGGGGTTTTTCGCCGCCTCCAGCGCGCCGACGCCGCTCTACAGCCTGTATCGCAAGGCCTGGGATTTTTCCCCAGCCGCCTTGACGCTGGTCTTCGGCATCTATGCGCTGGCGCTCCTGGCCGCGCTGCTGGTGACGGGTTCGTTGTCCGACCATCTCGGCCGCCGCCCGGTCATGCTGGGGTCTTTGGCACTTGAAGCCGTCGCCATGCTGGTCTTCGCGGAGGCGTCCGACCTGCGCATGCTGATCGCAGCCCGGCTGCTGCAGGGCCTGGCGAGCGGTGCGGCGGCCAGCGTGGTGCCGGCCGCTGTCCTGGATGTGGGCCATTCCCGCGCCCCGCTGCTCAACAGCCTCACGCCGGTCCTTGGCATGGGCTGCGGCGCGCTCGGCACCAGCTTTCTGGTGACATACGCGCCCTTCCCCCTACGCCTGATCTTTATCCTTCTCCTGCTTCTCTTTTTGCTCCTCGCCGCGATTGTAGCCTGGCTGCCGGAAACCATCAGCCGCCGGGCCGGCGCGCTGGCCTCCCTGGTGCCGAGCATCCGTATTCCCCGCGCCGCGCATCGCATCATGGTCCGGGTCGCACCCGCCAATATCGCGGCCTGGGCCCTGGGCGGATTCTATCTGTCGCTCGGGCCGTCGCTGGCCGCCATGGTCACGGGCAGCCATAGCGTCATCCTAGGCGGCACGGTCGTCTTCACGCTGACGGCGGGCGCGACGCTCGCCATTCTTCTGTTCCGCACCATGACCCCGGCCGTCACGCTGCTGCTGGGTTCAGGCGCGCTGGCGGTGGGGCTGGCCATCACCCTGCTCGGCGTTCATGCGGCTTTGACGGGCATCCTGATCGCCGGAACCTTCTGCTCGGGCATGGGGCTGGGCCTGGTCTTTCAAAGCGCGCTGCGCTCCGTCCTGCCGCAGGCGGAGGCGCATGAGCGCGCCGGCCTCATGGCCGCCTATTTCGTGATGAGCTATCTGGCCTTCAGCATTCCCGCGATGCTGGCCGGAACCCTGGTGCGTCATCTCGGTCTTGAAACCGTGACCGATGCCTATGCCGGCAGCCTGATCCTGCTGGCCGGCATAACGGCTGCCGCCTCCTGGCAGTCCATGCGGCAGCCAGCGAACGTGAAGGTCCATTCCACGCGCCGCTGAAGGCGGCTGCCGCGATATGCTGGATCAACTCAAACGCTAGGTTTCGGCGGGCAGCCGGCGCACGGCGAGGATGAGCGACCCGCCCAGAAGCACCGCACCGGCCGCCAGCACCGTGATCGCCGCAAACAGCCCGAACAGATCGGCGATCACGCCCAGCAAGATGACGGGGATCAAATTGCCCAGATAGCCCGCGATATAGGTGAGCGACACGATGGCGGCCCGCGCCCGCGCCGGGGCGCTGCGATTGCCGATGGCGGCGGAGGCCGAAAAGCCGCCGCCATAGCCCATGCCGGTAAACAGCGCGCCGATGCAGAACAGAACGGCGCTGTCGATCGCCGCCGCCAGCGTCGCCAGAACCAGACCCGTCATCATGAAGACGGCGCCCGCCATCAGCAGCCGGCGCGGCGGCTGGTTGCGGCCGCCCAGCTGCACGCAGCCGGCGACGACCTGAAAGACCGCAACCGTCAGCGCGGCGATGGCCGGATCATGAATACCGGCCAATTGGCGCGCGAAGATCGCGCCCAGCGCCAGGAAGCAGCCGCCGACCATCCAGGCCGTCACCATGCCGGCGCAGGAAATCCAGAAACCGGCGCCGGCCTCGCGGATCATCGCCCCCATCGAGGACTTGGCCTGCGCGGTTGGATGCACAGTCGCGGGTGCCACGTCGTGCGGCACCCAGCGCACCAGAAGCAGGGCCGCGATGGTGATGCTGGCAACGACGATGATGACGACAAAAGACGTCAGCGTCGGCGCGAAGCGTTCTTCCAGCGCCGCCGCCGTGATGACGACGCCACTGGTAATGCCGGCGGTGACGGCGACTGTCGCGACAATGGCGGCACGCACGCGGTCCCGCGCGGGGTCGAGTTCGACCAGGGCCGCCGTCGCCGGGCCGATGATGCAGCCCGTGCCCATGCCGGCGAAGAAACGGCCGATCAGCATGACAGGCACATTGCCTGCCAAGGCCATCAGGATGCCGCCAAGGATGGCGCAGCACAAAGCCACGATCAGCAGCACGCGACGATCCGGAATACGGTCGGAAATACGGCCGAGCAGAAAGAGTGCGGCGACGGTGCCCAGCGAATAGAAGCCGTAAATCACCGTCAGCATCATATGGTTGAGATGCATATGCTGCGCATAGACGCCGTAGATGGGCGAAGGAGCGCTGCTGCCGACCATGGCGATGGCGACCGCCAGGATGACAAAGCATCGTGCCGCCATATAGCGCGGGCCAATGCCCTTCGTCACTCCAGCCTGGGTGATCAAGCGAACCGTTCTTTCCAAGTGCTTCGTTGCTAGAGCATGACTGCGCTAGAAGAGAAAGGGTCTCGCGCACGGCCGCCCTGCAAGGCACCCCGGATGACAGCGCCCGAAACCGCCACCCGAACTTGGTTTACCCAAAGAAACGCAGCAGATGATCGGCCACCGCCTGCGGCTGTTCCTCGGGCAGGAAATGCCCGCAGCGGACCAAACGGGCGCCGGTGACATCGGTGAAATAAGGCTGCAAAGGCGCGGCCATATCGGGAATGGACCCCTGATCCGCGCTCAGCGCCAGGACCGGCACAAGCGACTTGCCCTGTGCCGTCAGGTCGCGGTTCTGCTCGGCCGACAGGGCGGCGGCGCGGTAGAAGGCCAGACCCGCCCGCAAGGCGCCGGGCTGGGTGAAGACGCGCTCATACTCATCCAAATCGGCTTCGCTGAAGGTGAAGGGATCAGCCGCCTTGCGGCGCAGAAACCAATCCAGATAGACGCGCTCGCGGCCCGCGATCAGCAGTTCCGGCAGGTCAGGCACGGCATGGAAGGGAAAATGCCAGGTCCGCCAGGCGCGATCGGGCGCCGTCGGCAGGCTGTCCGGCAAGGTCACGCCCGGAATGCCGGCATCCATCAGCACCAGCTTTCGTACTTCAGAGGCGAAACGCAGCGCATAGGGCAAGGCGACCCAGGCGCCGATATCATGCGCCACCAATCCGTATCCCGTGCGGGAAAGGCCGATTTGCCGCAGCAGGTCATGCACCGTGCCGGCTATTGTCCCGGTATCGTAGCCGTCCATCGGCCTGTCGGAATCGCCCTGGCCCGGCAGGTCTATGGCGATGACGCGAAAGCGCCCCGCCAGCAGCGGCATCACCCGCCGCCACGCGTACCAGCTTTCCGGATAGCCGGCGATCAGGACCAGCGGGTCTGCCCGCTCATCCCCGCCGGCGACATAATGCAGCCGCCGCCCCTGCATCGTTTCAAAGTGATGGCTGAAGCCGTCCGGCGCCGCCGCTCGCTCACGCATGATCCGTCCCATTCTGTCTGTTTTTAGTCGAGGATTTTGAGTGCCGCCGCGATGAAGCCCGCGCGGTTGCGCGGCGGCCTGAGCTTGCCCAACAGCCGAATGCCCTGAAGCAGCGCCAGCAACACATCGGCCGCCGCTGCGACATCGAGATCCGCGCGGACAGAGCCATCCGCCTGCCCCTGGCGCAGCAAATCCCGCAGCCGCGCTTCATTCGCGCCGATGGCCGCCGCCAGCGCGGCGCGCTGATCCGCATCCAGGCCGGAAGCTTCGGCAAGGCTGGCGACCACCAGGCAGCCGCGTTCGCCTTCCGCGCCGCTGGCCGCATCCAGATACAGGTCCAGCAGCGCCGCGATGCGCGCGCGCCCACTCTCCGCGTCCGCCAGCCTCTCCGCGATGGCCGCCAGCCGCTGCGCCTGATAGCGGGCGAAGGCCGCCGCGAAGATGGCCTTCTTGTCCTTGAAGGCCTTGTACAGACTGCCGGCCGTCAGCCCGGTGCCGCGACTGATGATGTCGATGGAGGCCGATTGATAGCCGCGCTCCCGAAAGACCAGCACGGCGCGATCCACCGCCTCGGCCATATCGAAATTGCGCGGCCGCCCGGGGCTGCGCGCGCCAGTGTCATCGATCATCTGCGTCATGGCGGGATATTAAGAAACGATCATTTCCTAATCAAGTCACAAAAAAGGGCGCCGCAGCGCCCTTCCCTGCCAGCCCGGCTTTCGGCCGCGTTTAACGGAGTGTTTCGTATTTCTCGATCTTCCATTCGTCCGGCTCCTCGGCCGCCGCCTTGTACCAGGCATCGACCAGCGGATGCTGGCGCACGGCCTGGCAATAATCCTGGCTGAGCGTCTTGAGCGGCGGCTGATAGGTGAGGAACCGGGCGACGATGGGCGCGAACATGATATCGGCACCGGTGAACCGCTCCCCGAAAAGATAGGGTCCGGCCTGGCCGAACTCGGCCTTGGCTTCCGCCCAGACATGTTCGATGCGCGCGATATCCTCGAGCGCGAATTCCGTCTGGCCCAAACCCGCATAGTCGTCACGGCCCAGATTCATCGGCATGGCCTGGCGCAGCGCGCGAAAGCCGGCATGCATTTCGGCGGCGATGGCCCGCGCCAAAGCCCGCGCCCGGCGCTTCTTGGGCCACAGCGTCTGATCGAATTCCGCGCAATATTCAATGATCGCAAGGCTTTCCCAGATGCGAGCGCCGTTATGCTCCAGATAGGGCACGAGCCCGCTGGGCGACTGCGCCTTCACGCCCTCGGTATTGCCGCCCTGCAACGGGATGACGATTTCGGACACGTCCAGGCCGGCGGCGGCCACGGGCAGCCAGCCCCGCATGGACCAGGAGGAATAGCGTCGCGAGCCGATAACAAGCCGACCGTCACTCATGAATATCCACTCCGCTCTTGCAGCATCAGACTCATCATCGACGGCGGCAGGGGGCAAGGGCCGGCAGCGCATGGCCCTCCCCCTCTCTCCGTCTGTCTTGCTTATGTCATTCATATCATCGTTGCGAGAGCGCTCATAACCGCGCCGCATCTATCGTTATAATAACGGGCGTTATAATATCTCGGGATGGCCAATTACCCCCACGAGGAGGATCTCCTCTTCCTCATCGGCGATACCGCGCGGCTGGTCGGCGTCTATGCCGACCGCATCGCGCGGACGCGCGGCATGTCCAAGGCACAGTGGGTTCTGCTCATCAAGCTCGCCCAGAATCCGGGCCTGTCCCAGAAAGACCTCGCGCAGATGATGGCGGTGGAGCCGATCACGGTCGGCCGCCTGGTCGACCGGCTGGAAAATTCGGGATTGGTGGAACGCCTGCCGGACGAGCAGGATCGCCGCATCTGGCGGTTGCAGCTTCTGCCCGCCGCCGAACCCGTTCTGGCAGAGCTGGCCGAGCGCCGCCGCGAAATCGTCACGCTAATCAGCGAAGGTATTGATGCCGCAACGCTGGCGACCATGCAGGCCGGCATGGCACGGGTCAAAGCGAATATTTCACACGCGCTGAAGGGCGGCGACGGCGCAGCCCAAGCCATAACCAATAGCACCAAAGCAGCAGTCTGAGCATGAACCAGATTTCGACGCGCGATCGTACCACCGCCGATGCCGGTGACGCCCGGAAGCCCGAAAGCAGCGCCCCGCCGCCGGCACAGTCCATCCCGGCCAAGCCCGCCCGCCGCAAGCGCAGCGTCCTGCGCCCCATCCTGATGCTGGGCGGCATCGCCGTCGTCATCGTCGGCTGCGGCTATGTCTGGCTGACCGGCGGCCGCTATATTTCGACCGACGACGCCTATGTGCAGGCGGCCGAGACCAATGCCACCACAGATGTATCGGGTCTGGTGTCTGAGGTTCTGGTTCATGAGGGCCAGCATGTGACCGCCGGCCAGGTTCTGTTCCACCTGGGCGAGCATCATTTCCAGATCATGCTGGATGGTGCGAAGGCCAAATTGGCGCAGACCGCCGAAACATTGAACGCATCCAAGGAAGACTATCAGCGCATGCTGAAGGACGTGGATACGGCCCAGGCCCAGGTGCAGCAGGATCAGGCGGATTTCGGCCGCTATGCCTCGCTCATCCATAGCGGCGGCGTGACGCGCGCCGAATATGACGACGCCCATTTCAAGCTGATGGCTGACCAGTCGCGCCTGGAATCCTTGCAGGAACAAGCGAAGACGCAGCTCGCCAAACTGGGCGGCGATATCACAACCCCGGTCGATCAGCTGCCGGACTATCTCAGCGCCCAGGCCGATGTCGCGGAAGCGCAGCGCCAGCTTGACCACACCATTGTCCGCGCGCCCTTCAACGGCATCGTGACGAATGTGGAAAACCTCCAGCGCGGCCAGTATCTGACCGCCTCGGCGGCGGCCTTCGGCATCGTCTCGACCGACGACGTCTTCGTCACCGCGCAGTTCAAGGAAACCCAGCTGACCAATGTGCGGACGGGCCAGGATGTGACGATTGCGGTGGACGCCTATCCGGGTGCGAAATGGACCGGCAAGGTGGAAAGCATTTCCCCGGCCTCCGGCAGCCAGTTCTCCCTGCTGCCGGCGGAGAATTCCTCCGGCAACTGGGTGAAGGTCGTGCAGCGCATTCCGATGCGCGTGCAGATCACCGGCGGTCCGAAGGATCTGGTTCTGCGCGCGGGCATGAGCGTCGAGGTTTCGGTCGACACCCATCACGAACGCCACCTGTCCGATCTCTGGTAAGCGGAAAGCGCCGTCGATGTCCGCCGCGACCTCCGCCATTCCGCTGCATGAGCGCATAACGCCGGCCACGCGGACCATCATCACCATCTGCGTCATGCTGGCGACGCTGATGCAGGCGCTGGACAGCACCATCGCCAATGTCGCCCTGCCCTATATGCAAGGCACGCTGTCGGCCAATTCCGACCAGATCAACTGGGTGCTGACCTCCTATGTCGTCGCCGCCGCCATCATGACGGCGCCGGTCGGCTGGATGAGCGCACGCTTCGGCACCAAAAACGTGCTGTTCATCAGCCTGATCGGCTTCACCGTCACCTCCATGCTCTGCGGCATCGCCGGCAGCATCGGCGAAATGGTGTTGTTCCGCTTCCTGCAAGGCGTGTTCGGCGCGGCCCTGGTGCCGCTGTCGCAGTCGATCCTGCTCAATATCTATCCGATCGAAAAGCGCGGCAGCGCCATGTCGATCTGGGGCATGGGCGTGATGCTGGGGCCTATTCTGGGCCCGACGCTGGGCGGCTATCTGACCGACCTCTACAACTGGCGCTATGTCTTCTTCGTCAATCTGCCCTTCGGCATTCTGGCGACGGTCGGCGTTCTCATCTTCATGATGAAGGATGACGACAAGCCGGTGCCGCGTTTCGACTGGACCGGCTTTGCCATCCTCGGCATCGCGCTGACGGGCTTGCAGCTGGCGCTGGACCGGGGCGAGACCAAGGACTGGTTCGGCTCGAACGAGGTCATCTGCGAGAGCATCATCGCCGCTCTCGGCTTCTATCTTTTCACCGTCCATATGCTGACCTCTGACAAGCCGCTGCTGCCCAAAGGCATCTTCACGGATCGCAATATGCTCAGCGCCATCCTGATGATGTTTCTGGTCGGGCTGGTGCTGCTGTCGAGCTCCGCCCTGCTCGCCCCATACTTGCAGCGCCTGTCAGGCTATTCCGTGCGCTCGGCCGGCCTGGAAATGGCCCCTCGCGGCTTCGGCACCATGGCGGCGATGATGATTTGCGGACGCCTTGGCACCAAGGTCGATGTGCGATTGCAGATGTTCGTCGGCATCGTGCTGCTGCTGCTGTCGCTGTATTGGATGACGCTGTGGACGCCGGACGTGTCCAGCAGCTGGATCATCACCGTCATCGTCGTGCAGGGTTTCGGCATCGGCGCGGTGTTCATGCCCTTGCAGATGATCGCCTTCGCGACGCTGAACCCGGCTTTGCGCGGCGATGGCGCAGCGGCGATGAGCCTGACGCGCAATATCGGCATGGCCATCGGCACCTCCGTCAGCTCGGCCATCGTGACGCAGATGTCGCAATACGAACATGCGGTGCTGAGCTGGTTCGTGACGCCCTTCGCCCATCCCTTCACCGGCAATGCGATGCGGATGCTGGACCCGACGACGGCGCTGGGCGCACAGCAGATGGACCAGATGATCCAGCGCCAGGCCAGCATCATCGGCTATGGCGATGCCTTCATGGCGCTGCTAATCAGTTCCGCGCCCTGCCTGCTGCTGCTGTTTCTGATGCGCAAGCCGAAGGCGCAACCCAAGCCCGCCGAGCCCGGCGAGGCGCATGTGGCGATGGATTGACGCCGCAACTACAAAAGCGATGAGGCCAAAAAATCGTCATCCCGGGGCCTGTCCCGGGGATCTACCCGTCTAGGCGCCGAAACGCCGTCATGGCGCCCAGGCGGGTAGATGCGCGGGTCAAGCCCGCGCATGACTAATGGGTGATCAAACCACCGTATAGCCGCCGTCGATGACGAGGTTTTCGCCATTGATCAGCCCGGCCGCGGCGCTCGCCAGATACAGCACGGCATGGGCGATTTCCTCGACCTCCCCGAAACGGCCGACCGGGATCTTGGCGCGGAAGGCGATACCCTTCTCACCGGCCCAGACTTCACGGCCCATGGCGGTATTGACGACAGTCGGCGAAATCGTATTGGCGGTGATGCCGTGCGGCCCCCATTCCAGCGCCAGCACCTTCGACATGGCGATGACGCCCGCCTTGCTGGCCGTATAGGCGATATGGCCTTCCAGGGCGACGATCGCCGCCTGGGAGGCCAGGCTGATGATGCGGCCATAGTTGCGGCCGATCATGTGCTTGCCCGTCGCCTGCGCGAACAGAAAGGCCGCGCGCAGATTGATGGCGAAAGTCGCGTCCCACTGCCCGACCGTCAGATCGGTCGCCAGCGCAATCGGCGCGATGCCGACATTATTGACCAGGATATCGATGCGGCCATTCTCACCCGCAATCTCATCCACCGCCGCATGGACGGCGGCATCGTCCCGCACATCGACGGCCAGGCCGTAGCTGCCATTGCCTAAGCCCTCGGCGATGTCACCCACTTGCGGATTTTGGTCGACGATGACGATGCGCGCGCCCTGCTCGGCCAGCATGGTGGAAATGGCGAGGCCGATGCCCTGCGCGCCGCCGGTGACGATGGCGACCTGGCCCGACAGATCATAGGCTTTGGCGAAATTGGAGGTCATGTTTCTGATCCTGGTGAGGGATGGGACATTGCGTCAGCTCGCTTGCAGATCGGCGAGTTTGATCTGCAGCTTCGTCTCCCGCAACTTTTCCAGATCGGGGCCGGACAGGCCGCGATCGGTAATGATGGTGTCGAAATCGGAGACATCGCCGAAGCGATGCAGGGCCGTCACACCGAATTTCTGGCTATTGGCCATCAGCACGCGCTCGGTCGCGACGGAGGCCATGGCCAGCTTGATCTTCGCGACGTCTTCTTCCGAGTGATAGAGCGTATTCTCCCAGATGCTCTGAGCGGAAATGAACGCCATATTGGCCCGCAGGCCGCGAATGGCCTGTTCGCAGACCAGGCCGAAGAAGGCATGGAAATGCTCGTAATAGGTGCCACCCAGGCAGATCACGGTCTTGCCGGGGTCACCGCGCAGCCGCTCCAGGGGGCCCAGACCGTTGGTGATGACGGTGAGCGGCGAAATGGGCGCCAATTGTTCCGCCAAAAAGGTCGAGGTGCTGGAATCATCCAGCGCGATGATCTGGCCCGGCTGCACAAGCTCGGCCGCCAGCCGCGCGATGGCGCGCTTTTCGGGTGTGGCGATGGTGCCGCGCTGGGCGAAGTCGGTTTCCACCAGCGTGAAGGACTGCACGCGGGCGCCGCCATGAACCTTGCGGACGAAACCCAGTTCCGACAGCGCATCCAGATCGCGATGCACCGTCATGCGGCTGACGCCGAAGCGCTCCGCCAGTTCATCGACCTGGGCTGCCGTCTCTTGCAGAAGGTAATTCAGAATGCGCTGGCGCCGTCCATCGACCCCGCGCACCTTCTGACTGTCATCTCCCATGGGGCTCAGGCTCCAAAAGGGGCAAAGCGGCCCGGCTCATCAGCATGAGCCGGGCGCCTCTACAGTCTGCGGCAGGTGTTACTGGTTGCCGTAGTTGCCGGACGCCAGGTTGGCGTTGATCAGCGCCGGCAGCGTCTTCAGAAAGCCGTTAAAGTCGCCGTACATCTGCGTGTAGTAGTGATCGACATTCGCCTTGGTCAGTTCCGGCATGATGAACATGGCGGTGGCCGGAACCGGCTTGCCCTGAACATGGTTGATGGCGACCTGCTCGGCCATGCCGAGTTCCAGCGGGCCATCCTGCAGGTTGCTTTCCAGCTCGGTGCCGTCGCGCACGGCGCGCATGCCGTCCTTGATGCCATCCGTGCCGGTGACCGGGATCTTGCCGGCCAGACCCTTTTCCTTCAGCGCCTGAATCGCGCCGATGGCCATGTCGTCATTCTCGGCGATGATGCCATCGATCTTGCTGCCGTAGCGCGACAGCCAATCCTGCGTGATGCTGTAGGCCTGATTACGCGCCCAGTTGCCGGGCTGGATGGCCAGCACCGTCACATTCGGGTTCTGCGCCAGAACCTGCTTGATGCCCTTGGTGCGGTCGATTTCACCGGACTGGCCCAGCGGCCCCTGGAGCACGACGACATTGCCCTTGCTGCCCAGCGCCGTCATCATGTGCTTCGCCTCGTTCGCGCCGGCCATCACGTCATCCGGGCCGACATAGGAGGTGAGGTACGGCGTCGCGTCGGGGCTTGCCGTCAGGTTGGTGACGATGACGGCGATGCCGGCTTCCTTGGCGGCCTTGATCTGCGGCGTCAGCGTCGCGGAATTCACCGGCGCCACCACAATCGCATCGACCTTTCGGTTGATGAACTGCTGGAACTGCGAAATCTGGGCGTTCACGTCCATGCCGGCGCTGTTCCACAGCAGGGTCGCGTTATTGGCCTTAGCCACCGCTTCCACGCCGCGCTTGCCGAGCGAGATGAAGGAGGACATGTCATAGACGGTGAAGCCGATGACCGGGTTCTTCGCGTCCGCGAAAGCCGGGGCGGCGCCGGCGGTGCCGACCGAGAGGGCCACGCCCGCCAGAAGAATCTTCAGAAATTTGGACGACATTTCTCAATCCCTTTTGTGTAGTCGTTTTTTTAAACGCCGCCGCCTTCAGGCGACGGCGCAGGCAAGGCACGTCCCCTTCAGGCTCAGTCGTCGCCGCGGTTCATGACGCTGTCGACGAAGACGGCGCCGATGATGATCAGGCCTTTGACGATGAGCTGGTAGAAGGGCGAAACGTTGATGATGTTGAGGCCGTTATCCAGCACCCCGATGATCAGGAAGCCGAAGACGGTGCCGATGATGGAGCCGCGGCCGCCGGCCAGGCTGATGCCGCCGATGACGGCAGCCGCGATGGCGTTCAGCTCGTAACCCGTGCCGTTGGTGGCAATGCCGGCGGTCGCACGCGCGGCCAGGATGACACCGGCGACACCGGCCAGAAAGCCCGAGATGGTATAGACCAGAAAGCGATTGCTGCGGAGGCTGACGCCCGCCACGCGCGCCGCCTGCGGATTGCCGCCGACCGCATAGATATGCATGCCGAATTTGGTGCGGGCCAGAATGATCCAGGCCAGCACGACGACGACGATCATCACCGCCACCGGAATGGAGAGGCCGAAGACCTTGCCGCTCAGCGCCAGGAACTGATCGGACAGGCCCGAAATCGGCTGGCCGTCGCTGGCGACGAAAGCAAGGCCCGAGGCGACCGTCATATTGCCGAGTGTGGCCACGAAAGGCGGCACGCGGGCGAAGGCCACCAGCGCGCCGTTGAAGGCGCCGATGGCGGTGCCGGCGGCGATGCCGAGGATGACGGCCTCGGTGCAGGTCAGCACGCCGTCATCCTGCGCAAACAGCGCGCCAACGACACCGGACAGGCCGACGATGCTGCCGACGGAGAGATCGATACCGCCGGTCAGGATGACGAATGTCGCGCCCGTCGCCAGCAGCGCATTGGCCGCCACCTGGATCAGGATGACGTTCATATTGGAGAAGGTCAGGAAGGTATGGTTGGAAATGGCCAGCGTCACCAGGAACACGGCCAGGATGATCACCAGCGCATAGCGCAGCGCGAAGCGGCCGATCTGCCGGGGTGACGGCAGGCCTTTCGGCTCCGCCGCATTGGCAACCGCTGGGGTGATGCTATTGCTTGCCATTGGATGACCTTCCCATCGCCAGACGCAGGATCGCTTCCTGTTCCAGCTCGTTCTTCTTCAATTCACCCATGATCGCTCCTTCGCGGATGACGAGCACACGGTGACTGAGGTTGATAAGTTCCGGCATGTCGGAGGATGCTAGCAGAACCGCCACACCCTGCGCCGCCAGATCGTTGATCAGCCGATAGAGTTCGCTGCGGGCGCCGACATCGATGCCGCGCGTCGGCTCATCCAGAATGAGCAGGCGCGGCGTGCCGGTGACGAGCCAGCGGGCCAGCGCCACCTTCTGCTGATTGCCACCCGAAAGATGGCCGACCTTCTGGCCCAGCGTCGCATAGGCAACCTTGGTGCGCTTCAGAACATCCAATGCCTGCGTGCGGCGCTTGCCGTTTTCCAGCAAACCGCCCGGCGTCACGAAGGAATTCAGATGCGGCAGGGTGACATTATCGATGATCGACAGCGAGGTCAGGATGCCGGAAATCTTGCGATCTTCCGGCACCATGGCGATGCCGCACTTGATCGATTCCTTCATATGGCCCAGCGGCAGATCGCGGCCGTCCAGGCGCAGAGAGCCGGTGGCCTTGCGCATGCCGTAGATGGCTTCCAGCATTTCGGACCGGCCAGCGCCGACAAGCCCGCCGAGGCCCAGAATTTCGCCCGCCTTGACCGTGAAGGAGACCGAAGACTTATAGCCCTTCACGGCAAGATTGCTGACTTCCAGAACCGGCTTGTCGCTTTCCAGAATCTGGCGATCGGGAAAGAGTTCGGTGATTTCGCGCCCGACCATATCGGCGATTATGGCGCGTTCGGTCAGCGTTGAGGTCGGGGCATGACGAATGATGGCGCCGTCACGCATGATGGCGACGGTGTCCGAAATCGCCTCGATCTCTTCCATGCGATGGCTGGTATAAAGAATGCAGACGCCGTCCGCGCGCAGGCGGCGGATGACGCGAAACAGCTGTTCCACCTCCCGCCCGCTGAGCGAGGATGTCGGCTCATCCATCAGGATGATCTTGGCCTGGCGCGATGTCGCTTTCAGGATTTCGATCATCTGCGTGGTCGCGACATTGAGGCGCTTCATCGGCAGGTTCGGGTCAACCGACAGGCCGACGCCTTCCATCATCGCCGCCGCTTCCTCGATCATCTGGCGGCGGCGCAGCAGGCCGAAGCCCGACTTCTCCCGCCCGATCATCAGATTCTGCCACACCTTCATATCGGGAATGGGGGCGAGTTCCTGCGGAATGATGGAGACGCCAAGTCCTTGGGCGTGGCGCGCATCGAAGCGGCGAATGCCCTCGCCGAACAGCGACAGATGGCCGCTATCGGGCGTCACCTGGCCCGAAATGATCTTGAACAGCGTCGATTTGCCGGCGCCGTTTTCCCCGGCCAGCACATTCACGGTACCGCGCAGGAAGCGCGCCGAGATATCGCGCAGAACCGGCACGCCTTCATAGGATTTGGTCAGGCTGCTGCAATCGACAGCGATATCGCCGGCGGCTTGCGGCATGTCCGCAATTGCTGCCGCGCTCACGCGCAATGCTCCGCAAGGCCAAGGCTTTTGCCTTCGGCTGTCATCGTTTCCTCCTTGGAATCTCTGTCGGATTCCATGCGGCCATTCAAAATATGAACCGTCTCTTGCGACATCCATATCATATCTTGCCCGGAAGACAACTCCATCCGCACAAAATGTCGCAGAGTTATGGGAGCAATGTCTCAATTGCTGCCTCAAGCCTCGGTGCTTCTCGTGACCGTCGAACCGGTGCAAGCTGGGGCCTTAATCTTGCTTTTGGCCTAAGGACAGACCGTGACGGATGATGAGACGCTTCTGCGGCAGATGTTTCAGGCGGCGATAGACTCGGCCTCGCCATCGCATACCTTGCCGGCCCATCTGCCCGCGCCGCCCCGGGGCCGCACCATCGTGGTCGGCGCCGGCAAGGCGGCCGCCAGCATGGCGCAGGCCGTAGAACGCGCCTGGCCGCAGGATAAGCCCATGAGCGGATTGGTCGTGACCCGCTACGGCCATGGCGTCGGGCCGCTGGACCGGATCGAGGTGGTGGAGGCCAGCCATCCCGTGCCGGACGCGGCGGGAGAGGCCGCCGCTTTGCGGATTCTGGATCTGGTGCGCGGCCTGACGCCGGATGATCTGGTGCTTTGCCTGATTTCCGGCGGCGGATCGGCTTTGCTGGCCGCCCCCCTGCCTGGCGTGACGCTGGCCGACAAGCAGGCCATCAATCGCGCGCTGCTGCGCTCGGGCGCCGCCATCGAGGAGATGAACTGCGTCCGCAAGCATCTGTCGGCCGTCAAAGGCGGCCGGCTGGCACAGGCCGCCGCCCCCGCGCCGCTGGTGACGCTGGTGATTTCCGACGTGCCGGGGGATGACCCTTCCGTCATCGCGTCCGGCCCTACGGTGGGCGACGCCACCACCCAGGCGGATGCGCGGGCCGTGCTGGCGCGCTACGGGATCGACCTGCCGCCTGCCGTTGCGGCCGTGCTGGCAAACGCACGTTACGAACCGCCCAAACCGGGTGACGTCGCCTTCGCGCATGCCGAGACAAGGATGATCGCGACACCCCAGGCTGCCTTGGAAGCGGCAGCCACTGTGGCGCGCGCCGCCGGCATCACGCCCGTCATTCTGGGTGACGCCATCGAAGGCGAGTCCCGCGAGGTTGGCCGCGTCATGGCCGGGATCGCCTTGCAGGCGGCGCGTCACGGCCAGCCGGCGGGCGCGCCCTGCGTGCTGCTGTCAGGCGGGGAGACGACGGTGACGGTGCGCGGGTCAGGCCGTGGCGGCCGGAATGTGGAGTTTCTGCTCGCCCTCGCTATCGCCCTTAAAGGCAGCGCCGGTATCTCTGCGATTGCGGGCGATACCGATGGCGTGGACGGCGCCGAGGAGATCGCCGGGGCCGTCATCGGCCCCGGGACACTCGCCAAGGCCCTAAAACTCGCCCTGTCGCCGCAAGCGGCGCTCGACGGCAATGACGGTCATGGGTTTTTCGAGGCGCTCGGTACCCAGGTCGTCACCGGCCCGACGCTGACGAATGTGAACGATTTCCGCGCCATCCTGATCCGATAGGGTGTGTCAGGTTTTGACTGAAACACCGTCATACCCGCGCAAGCGGGTATCTTCTGGGTCAGGTGCCGCCAGGATGAGAAGATTCCCGCTTTCGCGGGAATGACGGTTAAGGGCCGGTCCAACCAAGGCAGACAAAGGCCAGCCGTCTCTCCTACCAGCGCAGAAAGCGCTGACCGATGACGGCCCCCGCGCAGGTCAGAGTGCCGACGGCCGCGCCGTACCACAGGATAACGAAGCGCGCGCCGTCATTCTTGCAGGCGATGGCATAGGCGGCAGCCCCCAGCGCGCCGGCCAGCAAGCCGGCCGCAGCCCCTGCCCGCCACGGCCGCGTGACAACGCCCTTGCGCGTCACATAGAGAAGAATAGCCAGCGCCGGCACGGACGCGCCCAGGATGGCGAAATAGCAGATCGGGACGGAGACGGAATCGCGCCCCAGCAATGGGTAGCCGCTGCTATCGGTGATCGCGAGGCAAGCCAGCAGCAGCGGACCCGGCAGAATCGCCCAGGCCGCCTTATGGCTGGTGCCGGGAATGCCCTGCTGGCGCAGCAGCCAGAAGGCCCCGGCCGCCAGCAGCAGCATGGTCGCTTCCTTGAAATGGAAGGAGTAGGAGCGCAGCACGCTGCCGGCATCGAAGGTGCCGGCGAAGACGGCCAGGATGATCGCGATGGCCAGCACGAAGGCGGCGAGCGTGCTCAGCAGCAGGGGCCGGCCGAAGCGGGCCGATCCCCGTCCCTGCCCGGCCTCACCCGCCAGTTTCGCTATGAAATCCGTGTCGCTCATCACTCGTCTTCCTTTACGCGACCGCCCGCCAAACCGGCCAGCCGCTTGATGGCGCGATGCATCGTCATCCGCACCGCGCCTTCGGTGACATGCAGCGCCGCCGCCGTATCCCGCACGGAGGCGCCGTCGATTGCCAGCGCCTCCACCACCTGGCGCTGACCGTCCGGCAGAGCCGACATCGCCTGCTCCAGCCCGCGCGTGGCCGACAAAGCCTCATCCGCCGCCACCGCCTGATCGACGATCTGCCCCCATTCATCCTCGGAGAGATCGGTCTGCCGCCTGCGCTCCCGCGACCGGCGGCGCACGGCATCCGTCAGCTTGTAGCGCAGGATCGCATAGACCCAGGGCAGGAAGGGCCGCGTCTCATCCCAGCGCTGCCGCATACTGTGCAGGCCGATCAGCACCTCCTGCAGAATGTCCTCCACCTCGGCCGATGCGAGGCCCAAAGCCGCGACCCGACTGCGGACGGAGGGCCGCAACACCCGGCTGACATCCCGCAACAGCCAGTCATAGGCAGCCTTATCGCCCGCGCGTTCGGCCCGCATGGCGGCGGACCATCGTTCCTCCGTCACGCTCATCAGACGCTCATTCGATCGAAAGCCGGATTTGTCACGCGCTCGCCTAAAAAACTTCCACAGCCCTGCCGCGCGTGGGAATGCGCGCGCCGCATGATGCGTTCGCCCAAGGCAAAGCGAAACCACCTATGAAGCCGGACAGCAGAGCGCGCCCGGCAAAAACAGGATCGATTGCCATGTTGAACCGCCGCCATTTCTCCACCGCCATCATGGCGGGCGCCGCTGCCACCGTCATCGCCAGCAAGGCCAATGCTCAGACGGCTGCCACTGCGACCGTCCCGGCCACACCCGTGGCGCCGGGGGCGAAGGCCCGCAATATCGTGCTGGTTCACGGGCTGTTCGCCGACGGATCCTGCTGGACCGGCGTCATCCCCCGCCTGCAGGCGGCCGGGCTGAACGTGACCTCGGTGCAGAATCCGCTGACCACCCTGCCGGATGCCGTGGCCTCCGCCCAGCGCGTGCTGAACCGCCAGGACGGCCCGACCGTTCTGGTGGGCCATTCCTTCTCCGGCATGATCGTGACGGAAGCCGGCATGCACCCGAATGTGGCGTCGCTCGTCTATGTCGCGGCGCGCGCGCCGGATGCGGGCGAGAATTATACCGCCCTCGCCAAAACCTATCCGACGCCGCCGGCCTCGGCCGGGATCGTCTTCGACGGCGACGAGGGCCGCCTGACGGAAGAGGCCTTCCTGCGCGATTTCGCGGGCGATATTCCGGCCGTGAAAGCAAAGGTTCTGTATGCGGTGCAGGAACCCTTCCATAAGGCGCTGCTGGCGGGCCAGGTGACGCAGGCCGCCTGGCGCCACAAGCCGAGCTATTATGCCGTCTCCACCCAGGACCGGACCATCAATCCCGATCTGGAGCGTTTCATGGCCAAGCGCATGGGCGCGCATACGATCGAGGTGAAGTCGAGCCATCTGTCGATGATCTCGCACGCCGATACCATCGCCGAACTGATCCTGAAGGCGGCTGGCTGAACCGGACGGCCCTCTGACTATCGTCACCTGCGGCATAAAGCCGCGGGTGACGCGAATATTGACGGCGATCTTTGGTCAGCGCATCCCGAAATAGCGGCACAATAGGCTGCGATGACCGAGGTGCGCCTTGCCATGGACACTAAGCCGGACGACCAATTACTACAGGATGCCGCAACCCGCGCCGCAGACTATCTGCGCAATATTCGCGACCGCCGTATCGCACCCACGGCAGAAGCCGTGCTGCGCCTGGGTGATCTCAACCATCCCTTCCCGCAGCGGGGACTGGATGCGACGGCGATCATCGGGCTTTTGGACGATATCGGGTCACCGGCGACCGTCGCGACCGCTGGCGGGCGCTATTTCGGCCTCGTCATTGGGGGCGCCCTGCCTGTCACCGTCGCCGCCAATTGGCTGGCAACGGCCTGGGACCAGAATGCCTGTTTCCGCGCGACCTCACCCATTGCCGCCACACTGGAAGATGTCGCACTCGGCTGGCTGACGGGCCTGTTCGGATTGCCGCAGGATACGGGCGGCGCGTTCGTCACCGGCGCGTCCATGGCCAATGTCGCGGCGCTGGCCGCCGCCCGCCACGCGATCCTGTCACGACACGGCTGGGATGTGGAAGCGCAGGGCCTGTATGGCGCGCCGGAATTGCGCATCGTCGTCAGTGATGAAGTGCATGTCACGGTTTTGAAGGCACTGTCGCTGCTTGGCCTGGGCCGAGACCGCGTCATCCGCGTGCCGACCGACGCGCAAGGGCGGATGCGGGCGGACAGCCTGCCCTATCTCGATGACCGCACAATCCTCTGCCTTCAGGCCGGCAATGTGAATACCGGCGCTTTCGATCCTGCGGCGGAAATTTGCGCCGTCGCCCGAAAGGCTGGCGCCTGGGTGCATGTGGACGGCGCCTTCGGCCTCTGGGCGCTGGCAAGCCCCGCCCATGCTGGCTTAGCCGCCGGTTTTGCCGATGCGGATTCCTGGGCGACGGACGGGCATAAATGGCTGAACGTGCCTTACGACAGCGGCATCGTTCTGGTGCGCAAGGCTGGCCATCTGCGCGCCGCCATGGCGGCCACCGCCGTCTATCATGCGCAAGACACGACGGACGCGCGCGAGCCCGCGCATTACACGCCGGAATCCTCCCGCCGCGCGCGGGGCGTGGAAATCTGGGCCGCGCTTCTTAACCTCGGCCGAGATGGTCTCGCGGAACTCATCGGCCGCACCTGCCGCCACGCGCAGCGCTTCGCGCAGGGCCTGCGCGAAGCCGGGTATGAAATCCTCAACGATGTCGCGCTGAATCAGGTGCTCGTCTCCTTCGGAACACCGGAGGAGACGCGCGCCGTCATCGGCCAAATTCAGGCCGACGGGGTCTGCTGGTGCGGCGGCACGGTATGGCAGGGCCGCACCGCCATGCGCATCAGCGTCAGCAACTGGTCAACCACAGACGCCGATGTCCAGCTCAGCATCGCCGCGATGCTGCGCGCCGCCGATCAGGTTGTCAGAACAAGTCGACCCGGCACCTGACCGCGCCGCAACCGGTCCAGCGCCGTATTGGCTTCTGCCAGCGGCAGGGTTTCGACATCGGCCAGAATGCCGGCAGTGAGCGCGAGCTCCACCGCTTCCAGCAGATCGGCCCGCGTACCGACATTGGAGCCGATCAGCCGCTTTTCGAAATTCGCGAGCGTGGAGATGGAGACCGGCAGCGTGTCGCGGTCCTTGGCCGGGAGGGCGATGAAGATGACCGCGCCACCGGGCGAGATGGCGGCAATGGCTGCCGTGAAGGCGCTGAGCGCGGGGGCCACGACGATGGCGGCGCGCAGGCCGGCGTCCCCAGCAATGGCGCGCAACTCCGCCGGCAGGTCGGCGACATCGCCCTTCACGGTCGCGACGGCACCCAGGCGCGTCGCCAGTTCCAGCTTGCCGGCGTCCAGATCGACCGCGATGGGCCGAAAACCCATGGCGCGGGCATATTGCACGGCCATCTGGCCGAGGCCGCCGCAACCGATGACGGCGACATAGGCACCCGGCCGCAGCTGCGCGCGCTTCAGGCCGCGATAGGTGGTGACGCCGGCACAGAGCACGGGGGCGAAGCGCGCGGCATCGATATCCTTCGGCAGTTCCGCGACAAACGCGGCGCGCGCGACGATATAGTCGGCATAGCCACCGTCGCGGCTAAAGCCGGTCCCCTCGGATTCCCGGCAGATCGTCTCGTCGCCTTCGAGGCAAGCGCGGCAATGGCCGCAGGCGCCGCCGTTCCAGGCCACCCCCACTACCGCGCCGACCGCCGGGCCGGTGGTGTCTGGGCCGTAGGAGACGACCTCACCCACCACTTCATGACCGGGGATCAGCGGCAGTTTGGGCGGCAGGCCCCAGTCTCCGTCGACGATATGGAGGTCGGAATGGCAGACGCCGCAGGCGAAGACGCGGATGAGCACCTCGCCCGGACCGGGCGTCGGGATAGCCTCGCAGCCGAGGACCAGGGGTGCGCCCATTTCCTGCATCAGCGCACGCGTCATCTCATTGGCCATCCGGCACGATCCTTCATGATTGCGGCGGCAAACCTGAACCGGTTCTGGCCGTGACGCAACGGCCTTACGGCCGCAGGCGCAGCCCATCGGCGAGCAGCGCCACCATGCGCTCCGTCTGGCCCGGCCGGCTGAGATAGCCGGAACTGGCGAGGCTGGAGACAGCGCTGATGAGGTCATCGGCATCGGCATCCGGGCGAACCGCGCCAGCCGCCACCGCCGCCGCCAGAAGCGTGCGCAAGGCCGGCGTCACGTTCTGATCGAAATGCGTGCGGAGCGTGCAATAGGCCATGTCGCCGGAATGCAGCGCCGGGGCGAGGCCCTTTTTCGTCGCCACGAACAGCGCATAGCGCTGCATCCACAGCGCCAAGGCTTCGAAGGGTGGATGCTCGGCGGCCAGAATGGGCGCGGCCTCGGCACAGGCATTCATCTCCCGACGGAAGACGGCGGCGATCAGGTCAGCCCGCTGCGGAAAGTGCCGATACAGCGTGCCGATGCCGACCCCGGCCTTTTCCGCGATTTCCCGCACCGGGGCATCGACGCCCGAGGTCACGAAAACCGCCTTGGCCGCTTGAAGAATGGCGTCGAGATTGCGCTGCGCATCCGCGCGCACCCGCTTCTCTCCCCCCTCGATCCTCACATCCGTATCGCCGCTCACCATCGCCCCACTTGATAAACGGAACATAGTTCCATATAAAACGGAATGCCGTTCCGATTGGTCAGACTAGCGCAGTGCGCTGTCCCTGGCCAATCCCGGATAGACAAAGGAAAACGCCATGCAGAACAAGCCCGTCGCCCTGGTCACCGGGGCCAATCAAGGAATCGGCTTTCAGATCGCGAAGGATCTGCTGAGCCACGGCTTCACGGTGCTGGTCGGATCGCGCGATGTCGCGCGCGGCGAGACCGCCGCCACCGAACTCGGGACAGACGCCCATGCTCTTCAGCTGGACGTGACGGATACGGCGTCAATCGCCGGTGCCGCCGCGCGCATCCGCAGCGAATTCGGCCGTCTTGATGTTCTGATCAACAACGCTGCCATTTCCAATACGGGCCGCGACCCCAACATGACGGTGATGGAGTATGTGCAGTCAACCCGTGTCAGCAACGTCAGGCTTGATGAAATACGCGCGGTGTTCGAGACCAATGTCATCGGCGTCGTGGCCGTGACGCAGGCGCTGCTGCCCTTGCTGCGCGAAGCGCCCTCGGCCCGCATCGTCAATGTCTCCAGCAGCGTCGGGTCGCTGACGCTGAATTCGGACCCGGCCTACCCCTATCGCCCGATCTTCGGCCCGGTCTATCCGGCCTCCAAGACCGCTCTCAACGCCATGACGGTCGCCATGGCGGCCGAGCTGGAAGGCACCAATATCAAGGTCAATGCCGCCTGCCCCGGCTATACCAAGACCAATCTCAACAACTACTCCGGCACGCAGACCTTGGAAGAAGGCGCGCGCGAGCCCGTGCGCCTGGCGCTGATCGGCGATGACGGCCCGCACGGCAGCTTCTCCAACAGCGCCGGTCCGCTGCCCTGGTGACGGGCGTCAGTCTTCCTCCGCCGGGATGAAGCGCAAGGTGCCGGCACGCCGCGTCGGCCTGCCGGTGTCATTGGTGTGATTGATGCCGTCCATGACGGGGACTTCCGGGAAGTCGAAGGGGCTCATCCCGTCCAGGCAGGCGACATTGACGGCGTAAAGATTCTGATCCGAGCGCCGCTGATGATGCGTATAGATGCCGCAACGCGAACAGAAGAAATGCTGCGCCGCCCCGGTGTGGAAGCGGTAGCGCGTCAAAGCCGCCTCGCCTTGCAGGATCGTGATGCCGCCCGCTTCCGCCATGACCATGACGGCGCCGCGCATGCGGCAATAGGAACAGGTGCAGCGGCGGATGGACCGGACTCCATCACTGAGCGTCACGGTAAAGCGCACCGTGCCGCAATGGCACTGGCCTCTGTGCGGGTTGGTATCGTCCGGCATCGGCTGTGTCTCCCGTAATCGTCACGCGCGGCACCGTCTGGGGTACGAGGCTGGCCGGGCGCGGTCAACAGACGGCAGCGCCGCGGCTCAGCCCCGGGCGAGACCGCGCCTCTTACCAATCCGAGATGAGAATGATAGCGTTACGGCATTGGACGGAGGCTTGGCTATGGCGGACCAGCCCAAAGACGATGCGCCCAATCCGTCGCGCCGCCGGCTGATTGCCAGCGGTGCCGCCATGCTCGGCGCGGGCAGCCTTCTGCCGCCCCTGATCGGCCCCGCAGCAGCGGAAGACACACCATCGCTGTCCCCGCCCATCGTGCCGCCGGACAGGCCGCCCGGCGGCTATAATATCCTCTTCGTTCTGGTCGATCAGGAACATTTCTTCCCGCAATGGCCGATGCCGGTCCCCGCCCGTGACTGGCTGAAGGCGAAGGGGATTTCCTTCCTCAATCATCAGGCCGCGTCCTGCGTCTGCTCGCCCGCGCGATCCACGATCTATACCGGCCAGCATATCCAGCAGACCGGCGTCTTCGATAATGCCGGGTCGCTGTGGCAGCCCGACATGCCGACCGATGTGCAGACGATCGGCCATCGCATGGCGTCACTCGGATACCACGCGGCCTATCAGGGCAAATGGCATCTCAGCGCCAATCTGGACCAGACGCGGGAGGCGATCGACGCGCCCCTGGCCGATTATCGCAAGATCATCCAATCCTACGGTTTCGACGATTTCTTTGGCGTCGGCGATATCATCGACACCACGCTGGGCGGCTACAATTACGATGATACGACAACCGCCTTCACCACGCGCTGGTTCCGCACCATCGGCGAGGATTTGCGGGCGGCCGGCAAGCCCTGGTTCCTGGCCGTCAATTTCGTCAATCCGCATGACGTGATGTATGTCAATTCCGACCTGCCGGGTGAAACCGTGCAAGGGAAAAGCCATGCCATGCCGATCGCGCGGCCGCCGGCGGACAAAATCTATCAGGCGGACTGGGATTTGCCTTTGCCCGCGACGCGCGGCCAATCCTTCGACGACCCTGGACGGCCGCGTGGCCAGAAGATCTATCAGGGCGTGCAGGACGTGCTCGTCGGGCCTTGGCCGGATGAGGACAGGCGCTGGCGGGTGCTGCGCAACTACTATCTGAATTGCATTCGCGACTGCGACCGGCAGGTAGCGCGCGTGCTGGCTTCCCTGAAAGACAATGATCTCGACAAGAACACCATCATCGTCTTCACCGCCGACCATGGTGAGCTTGGGGGCAATCACCAGATGCGCGGCAAGGGCAATTGCGCCTATTGGCAGCAGAACCACCTGCCCCTGATGATCGTGCATCCAGCCTATCCGGGTGGTGTCGCCTGTCAGGCAGTGACATCGCAGATCGATCTGGTGCCGACCTTGCTGGCGCTGACGGGGGCGGATGCGGAGAAGCTGGAAACGGTCAGCGCTGGCTTGAAGGGCCGCGATTTCTCGGCCTTGCTCGCCGCGCCGGAAAAGGCCGTGCCGCAGTCACTGCGCCCGGCGTCACTGTTCAACTACAATATGCTGTCCTTTCAGGATGCCAAATGGGCGAAACGCATGGATGACTTCATGGAGTCCACAGCGCCCATCAAGGACAAGCTGGCTGCCCTGCTTAAGACCGAACCCGATTTCCATGATCGCTGCGCCATCCGCAGCGTCTTCGACGGGCGCTATCGCTTCAGCCGCTATTTCGCGCCGCTCGATTTCAATACACCCGCGACCTATGAGGATCTGACACAGCATAACGATCTGGAACTCTATGATCTTCAGAACGACCCCGATGAAATCAACAATCTTGCGGTAACGCCCGCGCATAAAGACCTTGTTCTCGCGATGAACACGGTGCTGAACACGCGGATCGCGGAAGAGGTCGGCGTCGATGACGGCGCCTTCCTGCCGCTGCGCCACGGCCAATGGTATTTCCCGCCGAAGTCGGAGCGTTAGCTGCCGGACAGGCACTGCGGCCTAAGGCTTCGCGCGCCTGTGTGACGCCTTTATGTGGGGGCAGTCGCCTGCCCCCACAGTTTGGACAGCCTCAGCCCTGAGCGGCACCGCCATCGACGCAGAGTTCGGCCCCGGTGACGAAACTGCTGTCGTCGGAGGCCAGGAACAAAGCCGCCGCCGCTGTTTCTTCCGGCCGGCCGAAGCGGCCCATCGGCACCATCTGACGGATCATTTCGCGGAATTCGTCATTGGCGGTGTCGAAGATCGGCGTCTCGATCGGGCCGGGGCTGAGCGTATTGACGCGAATGCCGCGCGGCGCCAGTTCCCGCGCCCAGGTCCGTGCGAAGGACCGGATGGCGGCTTTGCTCGCATTATAGGCCGTGAAACCCGGCGTGCCGATGAAGCCGGCAATGGACCCCACCAGCACAATGGCGCTACCTTCCCCCATCAGCGGCAGCAGCTTCTGCACCGTGAACAGGGCCGCGCGCGTGTTGGTGTCCAGAATCCGGTCGAAATGCGCGGGCTCGATTTCGCCCAAAGCGGCAGGCTCGGCCACGCCGGAATTGACGACGAGAATATCGAGTTTGCGGCCCTGCGCCTGCACGGCCGCCGCCAGACGGTCCAGATCAGGCTCGCTGGTGACGTCACCCTGCACCGCCGTCACGCCCCGGCCGATTGCGGCCACGGCGGTGTCGAGTGCCGCCTGCCGGCGGCCGGTGATGGTGACGGCGGCCCCTTCGGCCGCGAAGCGCTGGGCGATGGCAAAACCGATGCCGCTATTGCCGCCGGTGACGACGGCCAGTTTGCCGTGAAGTCGAGACATGTGACTGCTCCGTAAAATGGAGCCATCCAGGTATATGATGTATATCTAGGGTCAATTACGCACCTGAAGTCGCCTAGGTATACCAAGGGAAACCGCCATGCCCGATTTTACCGCCCAAGCCTTCCCGGAAGCACAGGCGGCGCAGCTGATCCTGGATCAGATCGCGAATAAGTGGTCGATCATGATCCTGTCGGTGCTCTGCACCCAGCCGGCGCGCTTCAATGCCATTCAGCGCCGTCTGGGCGGCGGCATCACGCATAAGGCGCTGACCCAGGCGCTGCGGCGGCTGGAACGGAATGGATTGGCGACGCGGCGGGTGATCGCGACCTCACCGGTGGCCGTGGAATATGCCATCACCCCGCTTGGGCAGACGCTGCGCGAACCCTTCGCCGCCCTTCTGGCCTGGACGCTGGCCCATGGCGGCGCGCTGGCGGATGCCCAGGCCGGCTATGACGCGCGGATGGCGGAGGCCGCCTGAGGCGGTCAGGCCGGCGGCAGCGGCTGCATGCGGCTCAGGCGCCAGGACAGGAACAGGCCGATCACCAGCAGCAGGCAGGTCAGCGCAACCACGCCATGCCAGTGCCAGTGCTGCATGAAGACGCCGCCCGTGGTGCCGACGACGCTGGCGCTGAGGTAGTAGAAGAACAGATACAGCGATGACGCCTGCGCGCGGGCGTGGCGCGCCCGCATCCCCACCCAGCTGCTGGCGACGGAATGCGCCCCGAAGAAGCCAAAGGTCACCAGCGCCACACCCAGGATGATAAGGAAGACGCTATGCGTCTCCGTCAGCCCGGTGCCGGCCAGCATGATCGCGAAACCCACCCACAGCACGCGGCGGCGGCCGAGCTTATTGCCCAGATTGCCCATCCAGGCCGAGCTGAAGATGCCGATGAGATAGCAGGAGAAGATCAGCCCCACGACGGTCTGGCTGAGATTGAAGGGGGGCGCCAGCAGCCGGTAGCCGAGGTAATTGTAGATGACGATGAAGCCGCCCATGAGCAGGAAGCCCTCGGCGTACAGCATCAGCAAGGCGCGGTCGCGCAGATGCATGACGAAGGCGCTGCCGAGTGCCGCCGGCGAGAACCGGCGCGGCAGGAAGAAGCGCGAGGGCGGCAGCAGGCGCCAGAAGGTGAGATTGCCGACGAGCGAGACAAGGCCGATGACCAGCACCGCATCGCGCCAGCCGATATGGGCGGTCAGCACGCCGATCACCAGCCGCCCCACCATGCCGCCGAAGGCATTGCCGCCGATATAGAGGCCCATGGACAGGCCGGTGGAGCGCGGATGGATTTCCTCGGCGACATAGGCCATGGCCACCGCCGGCAGGCCGCTGAGCGTGACGCCCATCAGCGCGCGGATGGCCAGAAACTGCCACCATTCCGGCACGAAGGCGGACAGGATCATCAGCACCGAGGAGGAGACGACGGAGGCGACCATCACCGGCTTGCGGCCGATGCTTTCCGATATGCTGCTGGCGACCAGCATGCAGACGGCCATCAGGCCGCTGGTGACGGAGAGCGCCAGGCTCGCCCCCGCTTCGGTCTTGTGAAAGACCAGGGAAAAGACCGGCAGCAGCGGCTGGATGGAATAGAGCAGCGCGAAGGTCGAGAAGCCGGCAATGGCCAGCGCCACCTGGGTCTTCAGGAAGGCGGGCGTGCCGTGCTGGATCTTTTCCAGCACCGCCTCGATCGCACCGGAGGCGGGCCGAGCGCCCTGGGGATGAGCGCTGCCCGCCATGGGGCTTATTTCTCGACGAAGGCCTTTTCGACGACGAATTCGCCGGGCTTGGCGTGGCTGCCTTCCTCGAAGCCGTTATCCCGCAGCCAGGCGGTCATATCGACCAGCATTTCCGGGCTGCCGCACAGCATGAAGCGGGCATCCGCCTTGTCGATCGGCGCGAGGCCGAGTTCGGAGGCGATGGCGCCATTGCCGATCAGGTCGGTCAGACGACCGCGATTGCGGAAGGGCTCGCGCGTCACGGTGGGGTAATAGAGCAGCTTGCCGCGCACGATATCGCCCAGCAGTTCGTCATTGGGCAGCTCGGTCTCGATGAAGTCGGCATAGGCGAGTTCCGCCACCTGCCGCACGCCGTGCACCAGCACGATATGCTCGAATTTTTCGTAGATTTCGGGGTCTTTGATGATCGCCATGAAGGGAGCGAGACCGGTGCCGGTGCCGAGAAGATACAGCGTCTTGCCGGGAATGAGGCTGTCGGAGACCAGCGTGCCGACCGGCTTGCGGCCGACCAGGATGGTGTCGCCCACCTTCAGATGCTGTAGGCGGGAGGTCAGCGGGCCGTCCTGAACCTTGATGGACAGGAATTCCAGGCCTTCCTCGTAATTGGCGCTGGCCAGGCTATAGGCGCGCATCAGCGGTTTGCCGTTCACTTCCAGGCCGATCATGGTGAACTGGCCATTCAGGAAGCGGAAGGACGGGTCGCGGGTCGCCTTGAAGCTGAACAGCCGGTCGGTCCAGTGATGGACATGGGTGACCGTTTCCGAATTGAAGGCCGACATCCGTTACTCGCTCTCTAACTTCTAACTTCCGCGTCTTGTCACATAAGGCGGCGCCGCAACCCTGGCCAAGCCATTATGTTGCAGCGCAGCTATCCTGACCGGGATGACTTCGCATAGAGGATGCCGTCCCGGTCAAGGGATTTATTTAATCAAACGATTAAATAAATCCCTTGCAGCGGTTTGACCGTCAATTGGCCGGGCGGCAGGCCGCCGCATAGACGCGCAGCACATCCCGCACCGATTCGACCGCCAGGCCCCGCGCCGTCGCGGGCAGCGTGCCGGCCGCGACACGATCATAGAAGCGCGGCAGATACTGGCTGATCAGCGGCTCGGGGATGGTAACGCCGTCAAGGCGGGCGAACAGCCGCGCCACTGCCGTGACCGCTTCGGGCTCGGGCCAGTAATAGCGAATGCGGTCGCTGTAGCTGTAATGGCGCAGAATACGCAGCTGCGCCGGATTGCCGTGATAATGGGCGCGCCAGTATTCCGGCTTCAGCATCATCAGCTGTTCCATCGCCCCGGCCAGGGACTCGACCGCGGGGTCGATTTCCGGCGCGATCACCGCTGCGATCTCATCCAGCCCGTACAGCGCCTCGCGCAGCGCGAAGGTCAGGGAGGGGCCGACCTTCAGGATCGGAAAGCCGTCGCGCACGAGGTCCGACAACGCGTCCGCCGTCTGGTAATCCGTCGCATGGGCCTCGAAGATCAGCCCCGGCAGATGCGCCAAGGCGCCGGTCAGGTCACGCGCGGCGTCGGAGACATAGCGCGTCACGCTTTCATTGCCGTGTTCCACGCCGGGCTGCACCACCAGCGCCACGACGCGGTCCAGCATCCGGCCCAGGCCGCGCTCGGAAAAGACCTGCTTATGCACGGCATAGGTGGCGAGCGGCGCTTCCGGGTCCGTCACCTCGGTCTCAGGGATCGCTTCCAGCGCACCGCCCGGCGTCGGCACCTCGGTGCCGATGATGTAATAGGGCTTGGTGCCGACCTGGGCGGCGACCCGTTCGGCGACGGAAGCCAGGCGCGCGGCCCGTTCCGCGACCACGGCATCGGCGAGCGCCACCGGCTCGCCCGCGCAGCCCATGCTGCAATCCAGATGGATTTTCAGGAAGCCGGCGCGCAGGAAGCTTTCCACCATGATCTCGGCCTCGGCCATCGCGGCCTCGGCGGGCAGCGACTTCCAGGGATTGGGGCCGAGATGGTCCCCGCCCAGAATAATGCGGGCCTGTGGGAAGCCGACGCTCTGCGCGATGCCATAGACATAGTCGCGGAAATCGGCCGCCGTCATGCCGGTATAGCCGCCATATTGATTGACCTGATTGCAGGTCGCCTCGATCAGCGCGGTGGTGCCGTCTTCCTTCGCCTGCAACAGGGCAGCCTCGATGACGAAGGGATTGGCCGAGCAGACCGAGGTGATGCCGAAGGGCTGGCCGGCGGCGCGGGCCGGGGCCAGTTCCGCCAGGATATCGGCGCCGGAGGGCGGCAGCGGCGGCGCGCCCGGCACCAGGCCGCGGCGCTGGGAGAGGATGAAGGCGTCCAGCTCGGCGAAGCTCGCGGTGCCTTCCATCGGCCCCTTGCGGGTGACGGCCAGCGCGCCGGAGGCCGCCGCATAGCGCAGGCATTCCGACACGCTGCGGCCCTGCAGGCGGCAGGTGACGAAGGTGGCGCCGAAGCAATCGCCCGCCCCGGTCGGGTCGATCTCGGTGACGGCAAAGGCCGGCTGACGGCGATGCTCCCGCCCGTCATGATAGACCGCACCCTCGGCGCCCAGCTTGATGACGATGGCCGAGACGCCAAGACCGAGGATTTCGGCGACCGCGCCGCCCTCGCTTTTGGCTTCCGTCAGCAGGGTCAGTTCCTGGCCGCTGGGCAGGAAGATGTCGCAGATGCTCAGCATATAGGTCAGCGCCTCGCGCATGCCCGGCGCACCCAGCATTTCCTTGCGGATATTGGGATCGAAGGAAATGCTGCCGCCCTGCGCCTTGATCAGCGCGATGGCGGCCTTGGTCTCTTCGATGATGCGCGGCGAAGCGAGCGAGGAGCCCATGATATGCAGGTGACGGCTGCGCCGCAGCAGCGCCTGCGCGGCCTCCGTCAGCTGCGTCTGACCCGACGCGCTGTGGCGGATGTTATAGACGAAATCGCGGTCGCCATTGGGCCGGTAGCGGACGAAGGCGCTGCCGGTCGCATAGGACGGGTCGATGGCGATGGCGCTGACATCGACGCCGTCGCGCGCCAGGCGCTCGATATTGACGGTCGCGAAATCGTCCTCGCCGACGCAGCTGACGATGCCGCAGGGAAAGCCGAGCTTGCCGACCTGATCGATGAAGATGGCGGTGGCGCCGCTGGGGAAAGGCCCGATCAGCCCGATCGGTTCGCGGAAGCCCTGGCCGGGTTCCGTCGCCATGATCTCGACCAGTATCTCACCGATGGTGACGATGCCGCCCGGCGTTACCGTGCCGTCTGCCATACTCATGTAATCACGTTCCCTTGCTGGACGACATCTTTTACGGTCGTGTGCGGATGCCGATATGCTGATCCGCACATTTGGTCAAAATGGGAGACATATATGACAACCGCAACGGCCACCGTCGGCGGCGGATGTTTTTGGTGCACGGAAGCCGTGTTCCAGGAACTGGCGGGCGTCTCCGGCGTCAAATCCGGCTATGCCGGCGGCCATATGGTCAATCCGACCTATGAGGCAGTCTGCACCGGCCGCACCGGCCATGCCGAGGTGATCCAGATTACCTATGACCCCGAGGTCGTTTCCTACGCCGATCTGCTGCGCGTCTTTTTCGCGACACATGACCCGACGACGCTGAACCGCCAGGGCAATGACGTCGGCACGCAATACCGTTCCACCATCATGCCGGTGACGCCGGAAGAGGCCGAGACGGCCCGCGCGGTGATCGCAGAGATCAACGAACGCGGCGCCTGGGGCGCGCCGGCCGTGACCAAGATCGAGGGGTTGGACGTTTTCTACCCGGCCGAGGATTACCACGACGATTATTTCGCCCGGAATCCCAATGCCGGCTATTGCCGCGTCATCATCGCGCCGAAAGTCGCGAAGATGCGGAAGGAGTTTCTGGACCGGCTGAAGCGCCGCCCGGCGGCGTAAGGGGACGGGTCAGGCGGAGGCTTCAGGCGCGCGGGGGAGGATAATCTCCACCGTCGTGCCGCCGCCCTTGGGGCAATGCACGCGGGCCAGGCCGCCCGCCTGCTGGGCCAGGCCATAAACCATGGACAGGCCCAGGCCCGTGCCCTTGCCCACCGGCTTGGTGGTGAAGAAGGGTTCGAAGACGCGGGCCAGAACCTCGGGCGGAATGCCCGGACCGGTATCGCGCACGGCGACCGACACATAATGGCCGGCTGCCAGGTCAACCTCATCATCCTCGACCACGGCAAGATTGCGGGTGACCAGCGTCAGACTGCCGCCCTCCTGCTGCTCCATCGCGTCGCGCGCATTGATGCAGAGGTTGAGCAGCGCCAGTTCCAGCTGATCCGGATCGACATGGGCCAGCCATAGATCCTGGGCCATATCCTGATTGACGACGATGCCCGGCCCGATGCTGCGGAGGATAAGATCCTGCATCTCGCCGATCACCTCATTGGCCGCAACAGACCGTAAGGCAAGGTCGCGCTGCCGGCTGAAGGTCAGCAGGCGCTGCGTCAGCGCCGTGCCGCGCTCGGCCGCCATGGTCGCGTTTTCCAGCAGCCGCTGCAGCCGCGCGTCGCCGTCATTGCGGCGCACGGCGAGTTCCAAGCTGCCCAGGATCGCGGTCAGCAGATTGTTGAAGTCATGCGCGACCCCGCCGGCCATGGTGCCCAGCGCCTGCATCTTTTCCGCCTGATGCAGGCGGTTTTCCATCATCCGCCGGTCCGTCACGTCATGTTCCAGCACAGCGAGGTAGCGCGGCGTGCCGTCGGCCCCCGGAATGGGCACGCGCGTCACCTGCAGATAGCGCGGCGACAGCCCGGACCCGCGCTCCTCCAGATGCTCGCTCGGCCGCCCTGTCGCCAAAGTGTCGGTTTCGACGGCCGCCAGTTGTTCGCCGTCCACCAGGTCCGACAGATCGGCCTCCCGCCGCCGCAGCGCGGCCTCGGGCGCCAGGCCCAGAGCCTCGGCCTTGACCCGGTTGAGGCGCACGAAGCGACCCGCCGCGTCCTTGAAGGACAAGGCATCCTGGCTGCCGTCCATCAGCCCGTGCAGGAGCGCGCGTTCCTCGGCCAGCGACCGGCGCAGCTGGCATTGCTCATGCGCATTGCCGACCATGCTGATCAGCAGAGAGGGTTCCCACGGCTTCTGCATATAGGCCGAGATGCGGCCATGATTGACGGCATTCACCACCGCGCCGAGATCGGCGTAGCCGGTCAGCAGAATCGTTTGCGCATCCGAAATGCCGCGTGCTTTCGACAGGAAAACGTCACCGGTCATTTCGGGCATGCGCTGGTCCGAGACGATCACCGAAATTGACGGCTCATCGGCCAGGATTTCCAGCGCGGCGATGGGCGAGACCGCGCTCCAGACGTCGAACTCGTCTTCCAGCAGGTCGCGCAGCGCCGTGAGGATTTCCGGCTCGTCATCGACGATGAGAACAGTGCCTCTCATGGAATCGGTCATGCTCCTGCAATCGGCTGGCGCGGCGCTTCGGTCAAGCCTGCCGCGCCCATGGCAGAGGCCTGAGGCAGAGGTTGCCCCGTCTCATCCATCAGAGGCACCGCGATCTTGAAGGAGGCCCCGCCGAAAGGCGAGCGGCCGATGGTGATGGCACCCTGATGCGCCTTCACGACCGAATAGGCGATGGCCAGCCCCAGCCCGGTCCCGGACCCGATCGGCTTGGTCGTGAAAAAGGGCTCGAAAATACGCGCCTCGACGGCCTCCGGCACGCCTGGGCCGGAATCCTCGATCAGGATGACATAGTCCGGCCCATCCAGCGTCACGGTGATGTCGATCCGCCCCTCGCCCTCGATGGCGTCTGCGGCGTTGCTGACGATATTCATCACCACCTGATTGAGCAGCGCCGGCGAGCACCACAGCGTCGGCGGCGCGTCATAATGCCGGCCGACATGAATGCGGTCGCCGAGTTTCGGGCGCAGCAAGGTCAGGACCGTGTCGATCGCCTCGAAGATGTCGACGCTCTGGAAACCGCCTTCATCCAGGCGCGAGAACTGACGCAGGTTGAGCACGAGGTCGCGAATACGTTTCAGGCCCGCCCCCATGGCGGTCGCCCGGTCCTGCGCCTTGGCGATATAGCCGCGCGCTTTTTCGGTGGTGACGTCCTGACTGCCGATCTGGCCCAGAACCCGCTGCACCGTTGCCTGATGCGCCAGGATGAAGGCCAGCGGATTGTTGATCTCATGCGCGATGCCGGCCACCAGCTCGCCGAGCGAGGCCATCTTGGCGGCCTGCACAAGTTTCGCCTGGGTTTCGATCAGCTTGTCATTGGCAGCACCCAGTTCCGCATTGGCCTGGGTCAGCGCTTCCGTCATGCGGGCGCGCTCGACCGTGATGGCGCGGTCGCGGCGGTCGGCATCCGCCTGCGCCATCTCATCCTGCATCATCTTGCGGCGCACGATGGCGCGCAGGCGCACGCGCAGCAGCAGATGATCGTTCAAGGTCGGGATGAATTCGTCGAGACCGGCATCGAAGGCGCGGGCGAGCTTTTCCTTCGACACCGCGCCGTCGCGCTCGATGCCGATCATCAGGAAGGGCGCGGTGCTGCGCTCGGCCTGCTGCGCCCGCTCCTCCTCGCGCCGGGCATTGAGCACGCGGCAGGCGTCCACGCTGTCGAAACGACGCGGCGGCAGGCCGATCAGCACGCAGTCAACCGTCAGATCGGCATTGCCGAGCGCCGCGAGCGCGCCCTCCACGTCCGATGCGGCTTCCACCAAATAGCCTTCGCGCAGCAGGGTCGCGCTGTGGTCCGCAAGCCCGGCCGGATCGTCATCCAGCACCAGGAAGCGCAGGCGCCGGAAATGCGGCATCTCGTCGCCCGGCTCCTCCTGCATCGCCGGGCGTTCGCGCAGCAGGGCGCGAATGCGCAGGATCAGGAAATCGGGGTCGGCCGCCTTGGAAATATAGGCGTCGGCGCCGCTTTCCAGCCCCTCCCGCTCGGTCTCGACCTCCGCCGCTTCCGTCAGCATCAGCAGCGGAATGGAGCGCGTGCGGCTGTTCAGCCGCAACTGGCGCGACAATTCACCGCCCGACATGCCCGGCAGATGGAAATCGGCGATGATCATATCCGGCAGCCGGGCATTGAGCAGATCGAGCGCCGCCTCCCCCGAGGCCGCGCGCTCCACCTGAAAGCCGTGGGCCTCCAGCATGCGGCGGATCATGATCGCCTGGGTCTCGGAATCCTCGACCACCAGCAGGTTATAGACCCGTTCCGGAAGCGGGGCCGTCACCACGACGCGGGCTCCGCCACCGCGCGGCGCATGGTGTCGGCGATGCGGTCCAGCGGCAGCGACAGGGACGAGGCACCGATCCTGACCGCCGCCTGCGGCATGCCGTAGACGACGGCGGTGCTGTCATCTTCGGTCAGCGTCAGCGCGCCGCTGTGCCGCATGGCGAGCAGGCCCTCGGCGCCGTCCTCCCCCATGCCCGTCAGCAGCGCGCCCAGCGCGCGGGCGCCGCAAACCTCCGCCAGCGAGCGGAACAGCACAGTGCCGGAAGGGCGCTGGCTGCTGACCTGCGCTTCCCGCCCCAGGCGCAGCGTGCCGTCAGGCGACAGCGTCAGATGCTGGTCGCCGGGCGCGACATAGACCTGACCGGGCATCGGCATCTGGCCGGCGGTCGCAATCCCCACCTGGAGAGGCACGATCCCGTCCAGCCAGGCGGCAAAGCCGGGCATGAAAGCCGCGCCCATATGCTGGACGATCAGAATGGGAATAGGAAAATCAGCCGGCAATCCGCCCAGCACGCGGGCCAGAGCGGCCGGGCCGCCGGTGGAAGCGACAAGGCCGGCAATGGTCGGCACGCGCCGCCGTCCCGGTTCCGGATACGGCAACTGGCCGGACAGAACGGCCGGAGCGCGCAACGGCCGCTGCCGGATGACCGGCACCTGGCTCATGATGAAAAGCTGCGTGCAGATGGTCTCGGCAATTTCCGCGTGATGGACGTGGCTGAAACCCGCCGGCTTTTCCACCACCGACAGCGCGCCCGAGCGCAGCGCGTTCATGGAGATGCGGAGCGAGGAATCCTCCACCGCATCGGCGATGACGACGATGGGCGTCGGCATGCGCGACATGATGGTGCGGGTCGCTTCCAGCCCATCCATGCCCGGCAGGCGGATATCCATGGAAATGACGTCCGGACAGACCTCGCTCAGCGCCGCGATGGCGGCCTCGCCCGAGGGACAGACGGCACATACCTCCAACCTTGGGTCGGCCGCGATGATCATGCGCAGCAGCCCCTGGATGACGGGACTGTCCTCCACCACCATGACGCGAACCGGACGGCCGGGAAGAAAGCCAGCGTCAGACATCACAACAGCCGCCCGATCGCACCCAGAAGATCCTGCTGATCGAAGCTCTGCTTCGCGATATAGGCACCGGCCCCGAGATCGAGCCCGCGCCGGATATCGTCGGCCGCGTTGCGCGAGGTCATGATGATGACCGGAATGTCTTTGAGGGCGGCATCGCCCTTCATGATCTGCAAAAGCGTCAGTCCATCCATACGCGGCATTTCGACATCGGCCAGAACCAGGTCGATGCCGCCGGCACCCGCTTCATCCTGATCCGCGCTCCGGCTGCCCATCCGTCGCAGAACCTCGAGCGCGTCCATGCCATCGACCGCAACAACCACACGATACCCATGTGCTTCCAGAATCGATTTCTCCAAGGTCCGGCTGGTGATCGAATCATCCGCCACCAGAATGGTCCGCACCCGGCCGACCACATCCACAGGCGCGGTCTCGGCGGTGCCGGCCGCATCCAGCCAGCCGCCGCGCCGTCCCCAGCGCGCGAACAGTCCGTCGGGTGACAGCAGCGCCGCCGGCAGACCGCTTGTGACCATCACCAGTCCGGCCACGAGTTCGGTATCCAGCCCCAGCAGATCGGCGCTATGGGACAGGAAGCGCCGCGCGTCCTGAAACTGATCGACCGCCAGGGCCAGGCACTGGTTCATAGCACCGCTCTGAATGACGGCGAGCTTCACATGACCGTCATGGATCGGCAGGCTGGCGCGGCCCATGCCTAGCAGATCGCCCAGCACCGCGACGGGCGCCAGTTGCGGGGAACCACCCGGACCGTCGACCGCCACGCACATCTGGCCGGCCAGAGGTTCGATCCGGCCCACCGGCACGCGCAGCAGGCGGACCAGCGCCGCGGCGGGCATGGCGACCGTGACCTCGGCCACATCCAGCAGGATGGCATATTGGCGGACCAGCAGCAGCGGCACGGTGATTTCGACCGTCGTGCCCCGGCCGGTGGCAACCGGCATCATCCGCGCCGCGCCACCCAGGCCACGCGCGGCTTCGGCGACGATGGACAGGCCCATGCCCCGCCCCGACAGCTGGCCGACATCGGCGCGGGTGGAAAAGCCGGGTTCGAAGACCAGCGCCAGCAGCTGATCGGCGCCGGCATTGCGCGCACTGGCTTCGGTCAGCAGACCCAGATCGACGGCGCGGGCGCGAATGGCCGCCAGATCCGGCCCCGGCCCGTCATCCGTGACGCGCACGGTCAGGGTGTCGCCACCGCTTTGCAGGGCGAGTGTGATGCGGGTCGCGGCCCGCAGGCCCCGCGCACGACGCTTGGCGACAGTCTCGCTGCCATGGCTCACGGCATTGCGGAGAAGCTGCAGAACCGGATCTTTCAGCGTCTGTAAGACCCGCCGATCGGCCTGCAGGCCAAGACCCTGAAAGTCCGGCTCGGCTTCCACCCCTTCGTCGCGCGCGATTTCGCGCACCATGCGCGCCATCGGGCCGAAGATGGTCTCGGCCGGCACCAGGCTCATGCGCTCGACATCCTCGCGCACGCGCCGCAGCGCCTCATCCAAGGCCCAGGCGGAATCCCTGAGGTCATGCCGCATGAGGGCGGATTGCCGGGTGGCCTGCGCCAGTTCGCTGACCACTTCCAGCAATTGCGGCGGTGCGTCGGCGCGACCCAGCATGGGTTCGATGGCGCGGCGCGCGCGGCGCACCAGTGCTTCGATCCCCGCCAGCCGGTGCTGCAAGCCGTCCTGCCGTTCCACCGCCTGCGCGAGCTGGGTGGCGGCGACGATCAGATCCGTCACCTGCCCGGCCTCGATCCGCAGATAGCCGTGCACCGTCTCGTCCCGGCCGCCAGCGCCGGCATCCGGTTCTGCCTCGCCGTCGCCGAAGGCCAGCTCGATCACCGTCTCGACCTCATCGAGCCCGTTTTCGAGCGCTGCGATGCGGTCGCGCGACAGACCGCGCCCGGCCTCGATCACGCTGGCCATCTGCGCTTCCAGCTCATGCGCGCGGCTTTCGACCTCGGGCAGGTCGACGGCGCGCGCCGCCCCTTTCAGGGAATGCAGGCGGCGGAAGATATCTTTCAGATCGGCGCGCTCGCCCCGCCGCGCCGCGCTCAGCGCCGCGCGCACCACCGTCAGATGGTCGCGATACTCGATCGCGAAGGCGTCGAGCAGTTCCTGGCGCAGATCGGCGGGGTTGACGGGCGGCATCGGCGTCCCTCGCCGCTCAGATCTTGTAGCGGTCGCCGAGGATCATGAGCTGGCCGGCCAGTTCCGCCAGGCTGCTGGCGGCGACATCCAGTTCCCGCGTGCCGGCCGCCGTCTGCTGGCTGGCCTGACGGATATTCTGCAACGCGCCCATGACCTGTTCGATGCCGATCTGCTGCTGATTGGTGGAGGCGACGATCTGCTGGAAGGTCTGCACGCTTTCCTGCACGCTGGCGGTGATCGCCTCGATGGAGCGTTCCGTCACGTCCGACCGCTCACGCCCGATCGCCACGCGCTTGACCGCCTCTTCCGTCATCATGACCGAGCCGTTAATGCCGCGCTGGATTTCACCCAGCAGCGAGCGGACCTGCAAGGTCGCTTCCTTGGCCTGATCGGCCAGCACCTTCAGTTCGGAAGCGACGACCGCGAAGCTGCGCCCGTTTTCGCCGGCCGCCGCCGCTTCGATGGCGGCGTTCAGCGCCAGCAGATGCGCGCGTTCCGAGACGTCGTTGACGGTCGAGATGATCTCCCCGATCGCCTGGGTCTTTTCGCTCAGCGCCACGATATTGGTGGCCACGACCTCTCCCTGTTCGCGGATCGCATCCATGGCCCGCACGGCCTCGCCCACGGCATTGAGTCCGTTGGCGCTGGTCTGCACGGCCTGTTGCGCGACCTGAATGACCTCCTGCGCGCGGGCGGAAATGCGGGCGCCGGAATGGGTGATTTCATCCGCCGTCGCCGCCGTTTCCTGCAACGCCGCCAGTTGCTGCTCCACACTCGCCGCCTGTTCCTGGGTCGAGGCGCGTATCTGCGCGGCGGAGGCGTTGAGCGTGCTGGTCAATTGCCGGCTTTGTAGGCTGAGGTCGCGCAGGCTGTCGGCCATGCCGTTCAGCGTGCGGCCGAGCCGGCCCAGTTCATCACGGCCGACGCGCAATGGCTCCCCGGTAAGATCGCCCCGGCCGATGCGGTCGGCAAAGCCGATGAAGGCTTCCAGCGGACGGATGATGGACCGCAGGATGATCCAGGCGACCAGGACTAGCAGCAGAACCGCCACGATGACCGCCCAAATCAGCAGCGTGCGGCCTTCCGCATAAAGTTCGCTGATGCGGGCAATGCCGGCCGTGCTGCCCGCCGCCAGCGAATCAACCGCCTGGGACAGCGTCTTTCCAAAAACTTTGTTGTCATCGACGAGCTTTGGTTCCGCCCCCATGACGCTCAGGGAATCGCCCTGTTCGACGGCATTGAACTCGGTCGTCGAATCCACCTGCAACTGCTCGAACTGGCGCTGCGCCTGTTGCAGAATGGCCGTGATGCTGCGCCAGCTATCGGCCCGGATGGTATTGCCGAGGGCGGCCGCCTGCTGTTCGTTCTCCGTGGTGACGGTCACGGTCTGGTTCAGCTGCGCGCTGAAACCGGCCGCCAGGCTTTGCCATTGCGTGATCGCTTCTGCGATGGCCGAGGGCGTGGCATCCGGATTGACCGGCGCCACCGTTTCCTTCTCCTGCATGAAATCGACGATGATGGCGCGCCGGCCTTCCAGCAGCGTGATCTGCCCCTGAAGGATGTTCTGAAAGGACCGATAGGCCCAGATATCGTGGTTGATGATGGCGACCGTCGTATCCCGCACCGTGCCGATGCGGTTGAGCGCAAAGACGCCGACGCCGATCAGCAGCAGGATGCTGATCAGGAAGCCGAGGAAAAGGCGGGCGGCGATGGTCACGGCAGTCACTCCACTCGTCTGAAACAGCAGCGCGCTGCCGAAGGATGATCGGTTATGAGCAAAGGTCAGGGATGCCCGCCCGCGCTGGCGCGGCCGAAGCGGCGGCGCAAGCTTTCGGGGTCGAAAAGGGCAACCCATTGGCCGTCGAGGTCGAACGTCGTGTCACCGGCCAGATCGAAGCGGCCGAGCACGCGGTCGACGGCCAGCGCCATATGCGGCGCGCTGCCGCGTAGCAGCAACAGATGCGCCGGGGCCGGTGCCGGGCCGCCGGCCTCTCCCGCCGGCTGCGTGACGACGCGGGCCAGACCGATGACGCTATAGAAGCGGCCGGCCCGGCCGACGACACCCAGCACCGCAGGGTCGCTCACCGGCATCCGCGCGCAGCCTTCGAAGGGAATGACGGCCGCAACCTCGGCAACGTCGAAGCCAAGCAGGTTTGACCCCACGGAGGCGATGATAAGGGCGCGAAGCGCCTGTGTCTGGCCCTGCCCGTCCTTGCGTTCGGCCAGCGCGCGGGTGCGGCGGTCCAGGATCAGGGCCGCGCGTTCTTCCTGTCGATTCACGAAACCTGCCCCTCCTTGTTCATCAGCCGCGCCATGCCCTTAGTCGCAATCTGACCTGCTCGACCAGTTCACGCGGGGTCAGCCCATCGCTTTCGGGCAGAACCGCATCCTGCGGCAGATCCGTGCAGAGCCTGATGACCTGCGCCATGCTGCGCCGGCCGCTTTGCGGCACAGGACCGTCGAGCAGCAGCAGGCCGAGATGGTAATGCGCCAGGACCATGTCGCCAGCAAGATAGACCGCCCGGCGCAGCGCGGCCTCGGCAACGGCTGCCTGACCGCCGGCCTGGGCGATGATGCCGTCATACAGATGCAGCCGGGCGTCCAGCGGATCGGCGTCGATCGCCAGCCGGCAGGCGCTGGCGGCCTCCGTCAGACGGCCGCCATTGGCCAGAGCCCGAATGACGGCGAGCGGCGGCGCCATGCGGCGGCCGGGTTCGGCTGTGGGCCGACCGGCCGGTGGCGGCGAGATCGGCAAAGGCGGCCCTGACGATGCGGGCGGCACCGGCCGCTCGGGCGGCAGGATGGGCTGCCAAGGAACGGGCGCCGCCGCCGCTTCCGGCTGGTCCGGATGCCGAAAGGCTATGGTGCCCTTCAGCTCGACGATGCGCAGGTGACGCGGCAGGGCCGCGATGGCGTCCGAATGCCCCACCATCAGCCAGCCGGTGGGGGACAGGCAGCGGGCCAGCGCGGCCAGCGTCGGCGCGATCCGGGCCGGGCTGAAATAGATCAGCACATTGCGGCACAGGATGAGGTCGAAATTGGCCCAGTCGACGCTCCCGCCCTCCACCGGCAAATCGAGCAGGTTATGCTGGGCGAAGCGCAGCCGCAGGCGATGACGGTCCGCGATCCGCCAATGGCGGCGGTCGGGCATGGCCGTGAAATCCCGCGCGCGCTCGGCCGGCGGCATGCCCCGCAAGGCCCAGTCGCTGAAGATACCGGCCCTGGCCTGGTCCAGCGCGCGAGCGCTGAGATCGCTGCCGACGATCTCGATCGTCCAATGGCGCAGATCCTTGCCCAGAAGGCGTTCCAGCAGGATGGCGATGGAATAGGGTTCAGCGCCCACGGCGCAGCCCGCACTCCAGATCCTCAGCGAACGGCGATGGGCATTGGCCCGGATGAGGTCGGGAAAGATGACGTCGCGCAGCGCCGCGAACTGGTCCTGATGGCGGAAAAAGAAGGTTTCGCCGATGGTGATCTCGGCTTCCAGTTCCTGCCACTCGGCCGGCCCGCGCCGGGGCTGTTGCAGCAGCGCCAGATAGTCCGAGAAGCTGCCGCAGCCGGTCGCGAGCAGCCGGCGGTCCAGCCGGTCACGCAGCAGATAGTCCTTGTCGATATAATAGTGATGGCCGGTGCGGGCGATGATGGCGTCTTTCAGCGCCGCGAAGCCTGGATCCTCCGCAGGGTCTGGCTTGGGCGCCAGCATCAGCCTGGCTCCGCCGGTTGAAAGAGCGCATCCCGGCTGCTGGCGCGGGCGGCGAAGGCCAGTAGCTTTTCGCGCTCGTAAAAGGTCAGCAGGCGCTGGACCGACAGAAGCGGCACCAGCGCATCGCCATGCCTGATTTCGGCTTCCACGCAGCCGTTGAAACTCTCGCCAGGTGGCACCGGCTGGGGCGGTTCGGCCGCCAGCCTGTCGGTGACGCGGTCGACGCAGAGCGCGAAGCGCGCGTCGCTGCCCTTGGCCGGCAGCAGGAGAAGGTGATGATAGAGAGCGGTACCCTCGGCCGGTCCCGACAGGCCGAGCAGGCCCGCCAGCGGCAGCACGAAAACGGCCTGCCCGGCCAGAGAAAAGGCGCCGGCCAGGATCGGCGGCGCATCCGGCACGGCGGCCAGACGCGGCAGCGGCAGGATTTCCACCACCTCGCTCTGGCGCAGGGCAAGGCTATGCCCCGCGACGCGGACAAGCAGAACGGTGATGGCGGCAGCTCCGTCGGGCTGGGCCAGGGCGGTCGGGCTCATGGCGCTATAGTGGCACGGCTGCCCTGTCTCGTCGCCCATGCATTTCGCGCAGCCACAGGCTGCGCGAAACCGCGCAACGCTTCTTTGTCAGGCAGTGCCGCCGCCGGACTAGGCAGGCGTCAGTGCCTGCCCTTCGCCGGGCGCGCCGCCTGCTCCGTGCGGAAGCGGTCGCTGTTCGGCTGGCCCTTCGGCTCATCCTCGGGCTTCACCTGCGGCGCGTGATGCACCGGGGTCGGCCGGCTGTCAGACTCGCCACCCGCCGATTCCGCCTGCGGCTGATGGTCGGATTTGGGCGCTCCATGCGCCTTTTGGTGGCTCGCGCGATCTGAACTGGCTGTCATGGCAAGAGTCTCCTGAAGCTGGAACGCTCTCGATATGGGCGCATGCCAGCGCTTTGCCAGGGGTTCGGCCCGTTATCAGGACCGCCCGCACAACGAATGGCACGGGCTTTGCTTGGATACAGTTTGACCGCTGCGGCGGATTTCTGTTCGTGAGGAGAACGGCCTGTGGATGACATCGCGTCTGTCGCGTCCTTTTCTGCGGCGACAATCCCCGCCTATCGCGCGCTGCTGGAACCGCTGAACCCGGCCGAGATCCGCGCCGTTGTCGCCATCATCAAGGCCGATGCCGCTTTCGGCGATGCCGTTCTGTTCGAAACGATCGAGGCGATGGACCCGCCGAAAAGCGCGGTCGTGAACGGATCGCCGCTGGATGAAAGCGGCGCCCCGATCAGCCGCCGCGCGCGGGCGAATGTCTTTCACGGCGACGTGGACGGCGTCTGGAAACTGACCGTCTCGCTCGACGACAAAGCCATCCTGACACGCGCCTATGTGCCGACCGCGCGGCCGATGATCCAGCTTGAGCAGTTCATGCAGGTGGAAGGCTGGGTGAAGGCCGATCCGCGTTTCATCGCCGCCTGCGCCGGGCGCGGCATTACCGATATGGAAAAGGTCTGCGTCGATCCGTGGTCGGCCGGCAATTTCGGCTATGCCGAGGAAGACGGCCGCCTGCTGTGCCATACCTTCGCCTGGCTGCGTCTTTACGAAGACGAAGCCTTCTACGCCCATCCCATCGAGGGGCTGAATGCGGTGGTGGACGTCAAGAGCGGAGAAGTCATTCGCGTCGATGACCGCCCCGGTCCGCCGATCCCGATGACGGAAGTCAATTACGACAGCAAATTCCTGACCGATACGCTGCCGCCGTTGAAGCCTTTGAACATCGTGCAGCCGGACGGCGTCAGCTTCACGCTCACCGGCCATCACCTGGCCTGGGATCGCTGGGCCTTCAATATCGGCTTCAATGCGCGCGAAGGCCTGACGCTGCATGACATTCGTTTCGACGGACGGCCGCTCGTCAATCGCGCCTCGCTGGTCGAAATGGTGGTGCCTTACGGCTCGCCCGATCGCGGGCATTTCCGCAAGAACGTGTTCGATATCGGCGAATACGGCCTGGGCAAGCTCGCCAATTCGCTGAAGCTCGGCTGCGACTGCCTGGGCGTGATCCAGTATCTGGACGCGCATATGAATACCATGACCGGCGACATCTTCTCGATCGAGAAGGCGATATGCATTCATGAAGAAGACAGCGGCATCCTGTGGAAGCACTGGGATTTCCGCACCGAGCGCACGCAGGTGCGCCGTGGCCGCAAGCTTGTCGTCTCCTGCATCTGCACCGTCGGCAATTACGAATATGCGCAATATTGGTATTTCAACCAGTCCGGCGAAATCGAGTTCGAGATGAAGGCGACGGGCATCATCAATACCGTCGGCATCGAACCCGGCAAGCCCAGCAAATACGAGACCGAGGTGTCGCCCGGCGTCGCCGGGCAGATCCATCAGCATATCTTCTGCGCGCGGCTGGACATGGCAATCGACGGCGAGAAGAACACCGTCGTCGAATGCAATACGCAGGCGGAGCCGGCTGAGAGCAATCCGTACGGAAATGCTTTCTTTGAGACACAGACGGCCTTCAAAACCGAACAGGAGGGCAGCCGCCGCGCCAATCCGGCCAGCCAGCGCTACTGGAAAGTGACCAATCCCAGTGTCACCAATGCCGTCGGCCAGCCCACCGCCTATAAGCTGATGCCGACGAATACCGTGACGTCTTTCCTGGTGCCGTCAGGGCCTTCCGGAAGCCGTTCCAATTTCGTCGAAAACCATCTCTGGGTTTCGGCACATGACGCGGAAGAACGTTATCCGGCCGGCGATTTCATGAACCATTCGGATGGGCGCGGCGGCATCAAGGACTTCGTGGCGCAAGACCGCGCCATCGAGAATGCGAGCGTCACGCTCTGGCATGTGTTCGGGCTGCATCACTCCGTGCGTGTGGAGGACTTCCCTGTTCAGCCCTGCATTTCCACCGGTTTCAAGCTGATGCCGACGGGCTTCTTCAACGGCAATCCGGCGATCAATGTCGCGGAATCCGTCAATAGCGAAAGCCGACATGCGGGTTCATGCTGCGCATAATTTTCGCAGACGAAAAATTTTTCTTGCATTCGAGAAACCCGAAAACCGATACTCCCATCGTCATCACGCCATTTTTTGAGGAGACAATCTAATGGTGGCCGCCACCGACATAAATGGCGCTCCGGCTAAAGCGCAGCTGAAGCATGGTGCCTTGAGCCTGCTCGAAACGATCGGCCAGTCCATCGCCAATATCGCTCCGACGCTGACGCCCGCACTGAACATCACCGTCGTGGCCGGCCTGGCCGGCGTCGGGTCTTGGCTCTCCTATCTCATCGCGACGATTGGCCTTGTCTTCGTCGGTGCCTGCATCGCGTCCCTTGCGAAGCGCCACCCAGAAGCCGGTTCCTATTTCGTCTATATCGGCCGCAATTTCGGCCCGATGACCGGGGCTCTGGCCGGCTGGGCGATGATCCTCGCCTATCTCACCACCGCCGTCGCGGTCGTTTTCGGCTTCCCCATCTTCCTGTCGAACTTCCTGACGGTCTTCCACGCCAGCCTGTCGATGCCGGTGCTGGTGCTGTTCACCGTGCTGTTCCTCGGCCTCGTCACCTATGCCGCCTATCGCGATATCCAGATGTCGTCGCGCGTCGGCCTGGTGATGGAGACGCTGTCCATCGGCATCATCATCCTCATCACCGCCGTCGTCGTCGGCAAGCACGGCACGGTTGTGGACTCCACCCAGTTGAACATTACCCACCTCAAGTTCGGCGGCGTGATGTCGGCGCTGACCTTCGCGGTCTTCAGCTTCGTGGGCTTCGAAAGTGCCGCCACGCTGGCGAAGGAATCGGCCAATCCGCAGCGCAACGTGCCGATCGCCATCATCGGCAGCGCGGCCGTGGCCGGCACCTTTTTCTGCATCCTGTCCTACTGCATGGTGATGGGCATGGGCGACAATGCCGCCGCCATCGGCAGCAGCTCCTCCCCCTTCGCCGATATGACGAACAAGGCCGGCCTGTCCTGGGCCGCCGCCGTGGTCTATTTCGCCGCCATGATCTCGGGCTTCGCTTGCGCGCTGGCCTGCATCAATGCCAGCTCGCGGATGCTCTATTCCATGGGCCGCTACCAGTTCCTGCACCGCTCCATGGGTCTCGTCCATGGCGTGCATAAGACGCCGCATGTCGCCGTTCTTGCCTCGGCGGCGATTGTTCTCGTCCTGGTTCTGGCGCTGCTGCCGGAAGGCTTTCTGAACGGGTTCGGTCTCACCGGCACCATCGCGACCTACGGCTTCGTCGTCGTCTATCTGGGCGTCTGCGTGACGGCCCCGGTCGATCTCTACCGTGCCGGCAAGCTGCAAGCGCAGCATATGCTGTATGGCATCGTCGGCACCGCCCTGATGGCCTTCGTCATCTACGGCAGCGTCGTCCCTTACCCGGAAGCACCCTATAACTGGCTGCCGCCGATCTTCGTCGCCTATATGGTGATCGGCTTCATCTGGTTCTCCATCCTCAAAAGCAAGTCGCCGCAGACCCTGCGCCTGATCGCCGAGGATATGGAGGGCTGATCAGCCGCCGCATCCGACAGCAAAAAGGGGCCGCAAGGCCCCTTTTTCTATGGTCGAGCACTCATCAGGTTGTCACTGAAACACCGTCATTCCCGCGAAAGCGGGAATCTTCTCCCTTTGGCAGTGCGACAAGGCGGAGAAGATGCCCGCCTTCGCGGGCATGACGGCTGGGAGTCGCATCAATCCAAAGCGGAAGCTACTGCCCGGCCGTTGTCGGCTGCATGGGCACGGGCGCCGTCACCGAGCCAGGGTCGGCGGCGGGCAGGCCATTGGCGGGCGTGCCGTTGCCCATCATCACCACGCGGTCGGCGGGGTCGACGAGGTTGAGCATGCTGCGGGCCTGGCCATCCAGCGCGTCCAAATCAAGCGTGCGGCCGCCGATGCCCTGGATACGGTTCTGCCATTGCGCGACGTCCTGATTGGCATGGGCCAGCTGCACCTGGGCCGCCTGTAGATCGAGCCGGTCCTGCTGCTGGGCGACCAGACCGCGATCGCCGCGCGTCGCGTTCCAGGCGAAATAGCCCGCCAGCGCGAGGAAAATGAGGGGCGGAATGCCGGCCCGCACGCGCCGCTTGATCGAGACCGCAAACGACATAAGGTTCCACTCCAGGAAGACGCGCTATCCTGTTGCCTTCATGCCGTTTTCGGGGTGCCGGGCGCAAGCCTGCAATAAGGCCGGCGCCCGCAACGCGATCAGGAAATGTTTAAAAACCGGCGTGGATGATGTCGATCTCCACCCGCCGCGCCTCGATCGGGCTCAGCTCGTAGCTGGTGGCACCCCGCGCCATGCTGGTGACGCGCGCCGCCGGCACGCCGTCGGCCACGATCTGGTTCAGCACATTGCTGGCCCGCTGCTCGGACAGCGCCTGATTGGCGGCATCCGTCCCGATGGTGCTGGCAAAGCCCACCACTTGCACGGTCGCGGCCGGGTCTTTCAAAGCGGCCTGCGCGGCCTGGGAAACGACGGCCAGCCCCTTGGCGTCCAGCGTGGCGCCCCAGGGGCTGTAGAAGACGACGAATTTCGGCTCGGCCGGATGATATTGCTGGCTGACCGCAGCGCAGCCGCTGAGGCCGATCAGGGACAAGGCGAGAAAGGCGGCTCTGCGGCGCATGAAACAGGCTCCATACTGGGTTGGCGCGATGGGGCCTGACTGCGCGCCCTCCGTCAAGGGAGGCCCGCGTAAAACCGTGCGGTTTGAAGGAACTAAAGCCTGATCCGTTGCGACGTCAGGCCGTTGCCGCCACGGCATGATGGCCCGACAGGCGCCAGATGCGGTCCAGCTTCTCCACCCCCAGCAGCCGATGCGCGATGAGAACGAAGGTGCGGCCACGGCCGAGATCGTTCAAAGTGGAGAGGAAGGCCTGCTCGGTTTCCATATCCAGCCCGGCGCAAGGCTCGTCCAGGATCACCACCAGGGCGGGGGACAGCAGCACGCGCGCCAGCGCCATGCGCCGGCCCTGGCCGCCGGAGAAGCGATAGCCGCCCTCGCCCACCCAGGTATCCAGCTTTTCGGGCAGCGCACGTACCATGTCGCCGATCTGCGCGGCATCCAGCGCCGCCCATAGCGCGCGCTCATCGGCGTCCGGCCGGGCCAGCAGCAGATTGGCGCGAATGGTATCGTCGAACAGATGCGTCGCCTGGCTCAGCAAAGCGATGCGGGACCGGAGCTCCGTCGCTTTCAGCTCGGTGATATCGACGCCGCCGAGCAGAATGCGGCCTTCCTCGGGCTGCACCAGCCGCAGGGCAAGCTGCGCCAGGGTCGATTTGCCGGAGCCAGATGGCCCGAGAATGGCGACGCGCGATCCGCTGGGAATCTCCATCGTCAGCCCGTCCAGCACCGGCGTGCGCGCGGCCTGCCAGCGGAAGCGCACGCCTTCGAAGCGCAGAGTCGAATCGCGCGGCAGCGGCTGCGGCTCATCCAGGTCGGCCGAGGTCAGCGGCGCCGTCGCGGTCGCCCGCACGCGACGGGCGCCGGCCATAGCATAGCCCGCGAGCGCGCCGGCGCGCGGCAGGCCGCCCACGGTCTCGAAAGCCGCAATGGTCAGGAAGGCCGCCGCGACAGCGGCGGGCGCCGGAGCGCCGAGACCGACCAGCACCGACAGAATGGCGGCCTGGGCCAGCAGGAAGGAGGCAAGCTGCGCGAGCCGGGCGGATTTCGCGACATCGCGCTGGGCCGCCAGCAGATTGGCCTCCCGCGCCTGCACGGCCGCCAGCATGCGGCCTTCGGCTCCGAAGACGCGGACCTCACGCAGGCCGGTAATGGCGTCCAGCACCGTGACGCGCAGATTGGACAGATTGACCGCCAGCCGCTCCCCGGCCGCAGCCGTCGCGCGTGCTGCCAGAACCGGCAGCAGGAAGGCCGAGACCGCGAACAGCACGCCGACGACAAGGGCCAGAATCGCGCTATGCAAGGCCAGCACCACGACCAGCACGGGCAGCACCAGAACCGCGCCCGCCAGCGGCACCAGGATGCGGGAATACAGACCGTCTAGGGATTCGACATCGCTGACGGCGCGGCTCAGCACATCGCCGCTGCGGGCCAGGCCAAGCCCGCCAGCCAGGCGCTGGGCAATGCCGGAGAAAAACCAGACGCGGACATCGGCCAGCGCGCGGAAGGTCGCCTCATGCGTCACCACGCGCTCGGCATAGCGCAGCACGACGCGGGCGACGCCGGTGACGCGCAGCAGCACGGGGGCGGCGATAACACCGGCCACGACCGCCGCCGCCGTCAGGCGTCCGGCCAAAGCCATCATCAGCAGGCCGGCAAGCACCGCGAGCAGCGACAGAATGATGCCCGCCGCCATCCAGCCGGTTCTGGCCTTCCACAGACGGAAGATCGGCAGAATATCCTGCATCAGGCGACTCCCTTCTGCGCGTCGCCCAGCAGCAGGCGGCCCGCCGCCATATTGAGGCGGCGGCCGGTCAGCATATGCGCCTGGGTGGAATGGCTGGCCATGATGACGGTGCGGCCGACGGCCAGCCGTTTCAGGCTTTCCAGCACTTCCGCCTCGGTCGCCGGGTCCAGATGCGCCGTCGGCTCATCCAGCAGCAGCAGCGGCGCGTTTTTGAGGAAGGCGCGGGCAATGGCGATGCGCTGCACCTGTCCGCCCGAAAGGCCGAAACCGCCCTCGCCCACCATGGTGTCCAACCCGTCCGGCAATTCCGCGATGACGCTGTCCATGCTGGCCAGCCGCACGGCCTCGGCGAGTTCAGTCGCACTCGCCTCCGGCTTGGCGAAGCGGATATTGTCGCCGATCGTGGTCGCGAAGATCACCGGCTTCTGGCCGATCCAGGCCGTCAGGCGCGCCAGCGCCTGTGGCACGATGCTGGTCATATCCATGCCGTTCAGCAGAACGCGCCCGCTATCGGGGCGGACGAAGCCGAGCAGGATTTCGATGACGGTGGATTTGCCGGCGCCCGAAGCCCCGGCCAGAATGACGGCGCCACCCGCCGGCAGACGAAAGCTGACACCGTCCAGCGCCGGACCGCGCGCCTTGTCCCAGGTCAGATGCACATCCTCGAAAGCGACGCTGATGCCATGCGCCGCGACCGTCACCGGGGCGGCGGCCGGCGGTTCCGCGACAAAGCGGGGATCGGTTTCACCCTCGGGCAGCACGATCAGCGCTTCCGCCGCCGCGATGCCGGCGCCGCGATCCTGATAGGCGAGCGCGAAGGCGCGCAGCGGCGCGAACATCTCAGGCACCAGCAGCAGCAGGAACAAGGCCCGGCCCGATTGCGCCGCCATCTCCGCCCCATGGGCAGCGTGCAGGATGAGATCGCCCTGCTGGATGGCAATGCCGATCAGCGCCACGGCCGCCGCCAGGTCCAGCGCGGTCGAGGACAGGAAGGCCGTGCGCAGCACGCGCATGGTCCGGACGCGAAGCTCGTCGGCGGCGACGCGCAGGGCGGCCGCTTCGTCTTCGGCGCGGCCTGCCAGCACAATGGTGCCGATGCCGCGAATACGATCCAGAAAGCGGGATTCCAGCCGCATCATGGCGGCCAGCTGCGACCGCGCGGCCAAGCCGGCGCCGATGCCGGCTATCGCCTGGGCGAAGGGCACGAAAATGCCGCAGGCGGCCAGGATGAGGGCTGAGACGGGGTCGGCGATGGCCGCGACGACGACGATCATCACCGGCGCCAGGATGGCCATCAGCGCCGCCGGAATCCAGCGCGCGAAAAAGCCGTCCAGCGCCTCGATACGGTCGACCACGATGCCGGCCAGATGGGCGCTATGGCCCTGGCGCAGCAGGCTGGGACCGATGGACAGCAAACGGTTCAGGGTTTCGCTGCGCAAACGACGCCGGCCGGCGGCGCCAGCCGCGAATCCGGCCGCGTCGGCGCCCATCATCATCAGGCCGCGCAGCACAGCGGCGATGCCGAAGATGATGGCGGCCAGAAGCACCGGTTGATCGTCCCGCACGATGAGCGCGCGCAGAAGATCGGCGGCGGCGGCGGCCTGAATGACGCCGAAAAGCGTGCCGAGGAGACCGAACACGATCGCGCCCGACGCCGCCTTGCGGCCCTGCGCGCTCTGCTGGCGCAGCCAGGCGGTTGCAGCTTTCTTTTTTGCGTCCATGCTTTGGGCATAGCGCGAAGCGCCCGGCCTGCCCAGCGCTCCCATCGGGTGATTTTGCTACAATATGGTTAGGTTACGGGGCGGAACGATACGAATTGGGGTGAAAGCCCCCATGACGTCACGCCAAACGAAACGGGCCGGATCTTGCGATCCGGCCCGTCCGACAACAGCCAGCGTGAAAGCCTGACGGCGTTACGCGGGTTCCTGCGTATGCGCTTCCAGGAACCACAGCGCCTTGTCCATGTCGCGCGACGCGGCCGTGAAGATATCGGCGGTATCGGCGTCACCGGCTTCGGCGGTGTCGTCGATCGCCTTGCGGGTCGCATTGGCCACCAGACCGTAACGCTCGATCAGCGCCGCGAGGTGATCCTCGATCTTGTAGATATTGGTCGGATAGGCCGGAACGGTGGACTGCGCCGCCACCACCTGCGTGGTGCCAAGCGCGGTGCCGCCAAGCTGGGCGACGCGTTCGGCAACCGTATCGACATGCTCGTCGATCTGGTCGCGGAAACCGTCCAGCAGCTCATGGATCATGATGAAGCGCGGACCCTTGAGGTTCCAATGCGCCTGCTTCGTGATCAGCGCGAGGTCGATCATATCGGCCAGACGCGCATTGAGGATCTCGATCGCCACCGTCTTGGCATTACTTTCGAGATCATTACGAGTTTTGTGGTTATGCATCGGCTTGGCAGCCATGGAAGTCACCCTTTTCAAAAGCGGTCAGCGAAGCTCAGGCAAAGGTGGGTCCGCAATCCGGTCGCGTCAATGGACCCGCTGAATCGTGTAGGTCGCGACATCCGTCAGTGCATCGCGCAGCGCGGAGGGCGGAAAAATGCTCAAAGCCGCCTGGGCGCTGCGCACGAAGCCGGCCGCGCGCTCCACCGTTCTGGCGATGGCGCGATGACGCTCCAGCAATTGCATCGCATGCGGCAGATCCTCGTCGGTCTGGGTGCCGTCTTCCAGCACGCGGCGCCAGAAGGCGCGCTCCTCCTCGGTCCCATCGGCATAGGCGATCAGGACCGGCAGGGTCACTTTGCCTTCGCGGAAATCGTCGCCCACCGTCTTGCCGAGCACAGCCTGATCGGCTGCGTAGTCGAGCGCGTCGTCGACCAGCTGGAAGGCGATGCCGAGATCCTGGCCGTAGCTGGCGAGCGCGTCTTCCTCCGCCAGCGGCCGGGCCGCCACCACCGCACCGACCTGGGCGGCGGCCGAGAACAGCGCCGCCGTCTTGCCGCGCACGACATCCAGATAGCGCTCTTCCGTCGTCGTCAGGTCATGCTGGGTGACAAGCTGCAACACCTCGCCCTCGGCAATGGTGGCCGAGGCGGTGCAAAGGATGCGCAGCACATGCAGCGACCCGTCTTCCACCATTAGCTGGAAAGCGCGGGCGAACATGAAATCGCCCACCAGGATCGGCGTCTTATTGTCGAAAATGGCATTGGCGGAGTCGAGCCCCCGGCGCAGCCGGCTTTCATCCACGACGTCGTCGTGCAACAGGGTCGCGGTATGGATGAATTCGACACAGGCGGCGAGATGGACGTGTCGCTGGCCGCCGGCATAGCCGCACATGCGCGCCGCGGCGAGCGTCAGCAGCGGGCGCAGGCGCTTGCCGCCGGCCGCCACGATATGCGCCGCCACCTGGCCGATCAGCGCCACGGGACTATCCATGCGGCTGACGATGGCTTTGCTGCAGGCCTCCATATCCGCCTGAAGCAGGCCCGCCAGCTTGGTCAAAGCGTCGCGCGGTGCGGCCTGGTCGTGGTTGGAGGGTGTAACCTCGGCACTCATGTCCAAACTGAAGCCCTTCCTGACGCAAATCGACGGAAGCCCGAAATCGGTGGGCTCCGCCTGCCGGCTCATCGCCGGCCGCGTTCGCCATCGCACAAAACGGCCGCTGTCGCTACCACCCCGCGCCCGGTAGGTGTTGTTCGCAGCCGCGTGGCCCCGGTGCGCCATGACGGATGACACGGCGGAGGCCCCCGCCACCCAGGGATTTCTGCTCGGCGGCCGCGTGCGCTACGCCCAGCCGAAAGATGGCTATCGCACCGGGATCGAGCCGGTATTCCTGGCCGCCAGCGTCCCGGCCCGGCCGGGCGAGCGCGTGCTGGAAGCCGGAACGGGGGCTGGCGCGGGTCTGTTATGCTTGGCGCATCGGGTCGGTGGCCTGCACGGCACCGGGCTTGAGATCGAGCCCGCCATGGCCCGGCTGGCGGCCGAGAATTTCGCGGCCAATGCCTGCCGCGACCTGACCGTCGTCTGCGCCGATGTCGCGGCAAGCCCGCTGCCCCGCCTGCTGGGTGCCGAACCCTTCGACCATATCCTCAGCAATCCGCCCTGGCATGACGCGTCCGGCACGCATCCGGCGGATATGCTGCGCGAGCGGGCGAAAATGGCCGAGGATGGGCTGCTGGACCGCTGGATCGGCCGTCTGGCCCCTCGCCTGAAGCCGCGCGGCAGCATGACGCTGATCCTGCCGGCCCGTGCAGTCCCCGAAGCCATGACGGCGCTCGGCGCCGGGGGCTGCGGGTCGCTGGTGCTGTTCCCGCTCTGGCCGCGTGCGGGACGCGAGGCGAAGATGCTGCTGATCCAGGCGATCAAGGGTGGCCGGGCGGAATGCCGGATGCTGCCGGGGCTGACCCTGCATGACGGACCGGCCTTCACCTTGGCCGCCCATGCCGTTCTGCGCGAGGGCGCAGCAATAGACCTGCGCCGCAGCGCGGCCTAGCTGGCCGTCCCTTTGCCCATGGCCTCGCGGATGGCCTTGGCCATGCCGGCCGCGTCCAGCTGGGGCGGCAGGATGGCGACGGCCTCCCCGCGCGGGTTCATGAGATAGAAGAACGCCGAGTGATTCATCAAATAGGCGCCCCCGCCATTCGGGATCGGCTGCTTTTCGGCGAAAACGCGGAAATCATCCTCGGCCGCCGCGACTGCGCCCGGATTGCCGGTCAGGCCGCGCAGGCGCGGGCTGAACAGCGCCACATAGCGGGCCATGACAGCGGGCGTATCGCGCGCCGGGTCCACCGTGATGAAGACCGGCGTGACGGCATTGCCGGCGGGGCCGAGTGCCGCCAATGCCTGCACGGCCTTGGCCAGATCGGTCGGGCAGATATCCGGGCAGAAGGTGTAGCCGAAATACAGCAGCGTCCAGTGACCGAGCAGGTCATCCTGGGTGAAGGGCTTGCCGCTGGCGGCGTCGACCAGGGCAAAGGGACCGCCGACCGCAAGACCCGTACCCGCACCCTGGCGCCACAGGGCCATCAGGCGCGGAAAATGCGCCGGACCGATCAGGCTGACGGCACCGACTGCCAGCAGAATCGCAGCCAGGAGAGCCAGGGAGAGGCGTCGCAAAAACCTGATCATGCCGCCCGTCTGATCCCCCAGCGCCACGCCGATGGACGTTCAGCCGGCGTCGGGCGCCGTATCGGCGGCGGCGGCAGCTTCCGCCTCGCCGATCTTCAGCGCAAGGCGGGCCATGGTCAGCGCGCCGTCACGGCTTTTGGCCGAGGCCACGAAGCGGCGCACATGCACGAAGACCGCATCCGGCACGCCGGACGCGGCGGCCAAAGCGGCAGGCTCCAGCCCCGCCCAGGCGGCCGGCAGCGGCACGCGCTGGGCGAAAGACCCCTTCTCCGGCGGCATGGTATCGACCATCCAATTGCCGTTGGAGGCCTGGCTGACGGAATAGATGACCGGCAGGTCGTGGCTGAAGACCGTGTTCTTCCAGGGCATGCCCTGGTCCAGCACCAGAATGCGGGGATCTTCGCCCGCCGCATGGGCGGCCAGCACGCGGCCATCGGCCAGATGGCGGGCGCGCAGCCCATCCACCCGACGGCGCAGGAAACCGGCCGCGAACTCTGTCGCTTCCAGGAAGGCGGCGTCGCCGGCCCCCGGACCATTGGCGGAAGGGCTGTCCCAAGTCGGATTGAAATCGCCGATCAGCCGGCCGAGGCTGAGGCCATCATCCTGCAACGGCCCACGGGTGGAGACGCCATTGTCCAGCTCGTCGATGCGGCGCAGCACGCTTTCGTCCAGCTCGCCCGCGATGGCCTCGGCCATGCCGGGAACGGCATCGGGGCCCAGCAGGGCGGCAATCGCCCGCACGCCGTAGACCTGCCAGATCAGGCCGGCGGCGGAATAAGGCGTGCCGTCGGGGCGCGTCGGCGCTCCGCGCTGGTGATGGTCAAAGCGGCTGACCGCAGGGTCGAAGATGGTGCCGACGTCCCAGACGATATCGCCCGATTCGATGATCTTGGAGTCGCGCGTGCGCACAAGGCGGTGGTCCTGCCCTGGCGCCGTCAGGCCGAGCGCAAGCTTGAGCACCCCATAGGCAAAGACTTCGTCACAGTGGAATTTGCCGCTATGGGTGACCAGAAGCGGGCGCAGATCGCCGGAAGACATAAGGCAGGTCCGATACAGAAACGAGCGTGAGCACTGCCTATAGACGGCGCCCGCCCTGCCGCACAGCCCTGGCTGAGGCGCAACCTTTGGCCAGCCGTGACAGTCCCGCCTCCATCATGGTGCGTAGATGGACCCCGTCATCGGCTCCACAAAGACCACCTTGTCTTCCACGCTGATCACGCCTGGAACCGTCTCCACCGCCACGCGGATGGCCGTGCGCAGCCTTTCGTCATGGATGACGCCTTCCAGAGTGGCGATGCCCGCATCGACGCGAAGATCGACATTGCTCTGCGCGAACCAGGGCGCGGCATCGAGGGCAGCATGGATTCGCGCCTCGATCTCGGCGTCCGACGTGGCGCCCGGCGGCTCGATGGCCGCCAGGCGGCGGCCCAAAGCCGCTACCAGATCGGAGCGGGAGACGATGCCGATCAGCCGGCCGCCCTGCTCCACCGGCACGCGGCGGATGCGATGCTGTTCCATCAACCGGATCACCTCGGGCAACGGTGTATCGCCTGTCACGGTGACCACGACCTCGGTCATGATATCGCTGACCCGGCGGCTGTGGCTGCGGATATAGTGCGTGATCTCCTCGCCACCGCCCATGAGAAGTTCCAGAAAATGCGTATGCTTGCGTTTGGAACCCTGCTCGGTCCCGGTCTCGATCCGGTGCAGCAGGTCGCCTTCCGTGACGATGCCGGCAATGGCCCCGGTTTTCGTCACCACCGGCACGCCGGACACACGCCCGGCGACCATAAGGCCGATCACGGCATCGATCCTGGCCTCGGGCCCGACCGTTTCGACAGGCGACGTCATGATATCGCGGGCTTGCAGCATCATCCCCTCCTTGGCCGCAGCGGGAAACCGATCCCGCGCGCGCATAGGATTGCTACATCCGCGCAATGGATGTCGCCTTGATATCGATCAATCGGGGATGACGACGAGAATGCGTGACGCGGGCCTTTCGGCCGCCGGTCTTATCTCTGTCGAATTCTATGCTTTGACTTGAAGTAATTGAGCCTGCCGAGACGTGAGACTTCTCGAACCAGCTAATAAAACACGCGAAATTATTCTGCAAAATCCGGAAGAATTACGACCCGCGGCGGCGCGCCACGGGCCGCTTTCCTTGATGGATCAGACCTTGAGGTTCACGGCTGCCATCTTGCCCTTCTGGCCGCGCTCTAGATCGAAGCTGACCTGCTGGCCTTCATTCAGACCGCCAAGACCGGCGCGCTGAACGGCGGAGATGTGCACGAACACATCGGCGCCGCCGTCTTCCGGCTGAATGAAGCCATAGCCTTTGGTCGCATTAAACCACTTAACCGTGCCAACCGACATCGGGTCTCTCCTCGCACCTGGCAACCCGCAACATGCGGGCCGAACTGACTTTTGCTTTGGGGGGAGGCGCGGCGCGCGGAAACCCGCATACCGAAACACTTGTAGCCCAGGATCAAAAGCGCCGCCCGAATCTATGACCGGTTCCGCAGCCGATGGCTAGGTGGAAATCGCGGGGCGACGGCGGAAAAAACGACCCGGTACGGAAATTCGATAACCATATGCACAAATGCGATTTGCAGGCCTGCCCCCAGATCATGTCATCTTGGTCGGTCACTGCGCCCGATCAGGATTGCGTAGGAAAGCGGAGAATTGATGATGGCTGAGTATGGTCGGATCAAGGCTGCCCTGGAAGCGCGCCCGCCGCGCCATTCCCTGCCGCAATATCTGTACAATGATGATGCGGTCTTCACCTTCGACCAGAAGGCGATCTTCCATCGCAGCTGGATCCTGATCGGTTTTGAGGTCGAATTCCCGACGGCCGGCAGCTACCAGTCCCTGAAAATCGGCGGCGCGCCCATTCTCGTCATTCGCGGCAAGGACGGCGTGCTGCGTGGTTTCCACAACACCTGCCGCCATCGCGGTGCCGAGCTTTGCCCCGAAGGCAAAGGCAAAAGCGCCCGTCTGGTCTGTCCCTATCATCAATGGACGTACGACACCGCCGGCAAGCTGATTTTCGCCGGCCGCATGGGCGATGATTTCAATGCCGCCGACCACGGTCTGGCGCCGGTCCATGTCCAGACGCTGGAAGGCACGGTCTATGTCTGCCTGGCCGAGGACGCGCCCGATTTCGAACCCTATGCCAAAGCCGTGGCGCCGATGCTGGCCGCCCATAATCTGAAGGACGCCAAGATCGCCCATGAGGCGACCCTGATGGAAAAGGCGAACTGGAAGCTGGTCATGGAAAACGCGCGGGAATGCTATCACTGCGCCGGCCGCCACCCCGAACTTGCCGTTACCTTCCCGATCTATGCCAAGGGCAATTTCGAGACGGTCAGTGATCACGAGGCGAATTTCGACGCGCGCATGGCCGAACTGGGCCTGCCCAGCGCCCCGGTCGAGGCCGATTGGTGGCAGGCGGCGCGTTTCCCGCTCAACGAAGGCATGGTCTCCATGACCATGGACGGGCAGCCCGCCGTCGCGAAGTTGATGTGTCCGATCGGCGACGGCGATATCGGCAGCCTGCGCTGGGCGCTGGAGCCGCACAGCTTCTGCCACTCCTCCGGTGACTTCACATTCATGTTCACCTGCATTCCCATCAGCACGAAGGAAACCCTCGTACTCGGCAAATGGCTTGTCCATAAGGATGCGGTGGAAGGGGTGGATTACGACCTGGACAACCTGGTGAAGCTTTGGGACGTCACCAATATGGAGGATCGCGATCTTTGCGAACTCAATCAGCGTGGCGTCGACAGCCCGGCCTACCGCCCCGGCCCCTATTCCGAAGTGGCCGAGTCCCTGGTGCTGCGCTTCACCGACTATTACGTCACGAAGGCGCTGGACTATATCGACGCGGTTGAGGGCGAAAGACAGCTTGCCGCCATGGCAGCCGATTGAGCGTGACGGAGAGACCGATCTGGCCCGGCGGCGACGACCTGCTGCGCTGCCTCAGCGTCGCCCAGGAGGCCCCTGGCGTCAAAACCTTCCGCTTCGCGCCCGCCAGCGGCGCGGCGGTGCGCTTTCATGCCGGGCAATTCGTGACGCTGCGCCTGCCGCTGGCGGGCGGCGACGTCTGGCGCTGCTTCACCATCGCCTCCTCCCCTTTGCAGGAGGACGCCATCGACCTGACCATCAAGGCGCTGGGGGACGCGGATACCATCAACGCCTCCGGCTCGGCCTGGATGCATCATCACCTTCATGCCGGGATGACGCTGGCGGCACGTGCGCCCACCGGCCCCTTCTGCCTGATGCACCCGCCGGAGCGGCCGCTGCTGCTGGTCTCGGCCGGCAGCGGGGCCACGCCCATGGCCGCCATCGCCCGCTTCCTGCGCGATATCGGCGACCGCACCCCGGTGCATTACATCCACCTCGCCCGCAGCCCAGCCGATTGTCTGTTCAGGCCCGAGATCGAGGCGATTGCGGCCGAACTCGGCGGCTGGAAGCTTGACTGGCTGACGAGCGCCGAGCAGGGTCGCCCCTCTGCCGAGACCTTCGCGGCAATGGCCCCCGATCTTGCCGATCGGGAGGTCTTCTGCTGCGGCCCGGCCGGCTTCATGGCGGCGATCGAGACCGCTCACGCTCAGGCCGGCGGCACGGCTGACGCCTTCCGCAAGGAGGCTTTCGTGGGCATTTCCATCCCTGAACTGGCGACCACGCACACGGCGGAGGCTGCGACCGGCAGCTTTACCGTGACCTTCCAGCCCTCCGGCAAGACCACCACCATCGGGCCGGAGGACACGGTTCTGACCGCCGCCGGCAAGCTCGGCATTCCCATCTCCTATGCCTGCGGCGACGGCATCTGCGGCACCTGCCGCATCACCAAGCTGGAAGGCGCGGTTGAGATGACCCATCAGGGCGGCATCGAGGATGACGAAGTCGCCGATGGCGAAATTCTGGCCTGTTGCGCCTATCCCCGCTCCAATCTTGTCGTGAAAGTCTGACCATGGCTGACCCCAAAACCGGCCCTGCCTTGTCACTGGAGACGCTGGCGATTGGCGCGGGATATGACCCGGCCGATCATAATGGGGCCGCCAAGCCGCCGATCTATATGACGTCCACCTTCGTCTATCCCTCGGCCGCCGTGGCGCGGGCGGTGCATCAGGCGTTTTTCGACGGCGACGTGCCGGAGCGCTCGGGCAAGAACGGCTTCATCTATGCGCGCCTCGATCATCCCAATCTGGTCATGGCGCAGACGCGTATCGCGACGCTGGACCGGGCCGAGGACAGCGCGCTGTTCTCCTCCGGCATGGCGGCCGTCTCCACCCTCGCCCAATGCTTCCTGCGGCCGGGCGACAGTGTGATGCATAGCCGCCCGATCTATGGCGGCACGGATATGTTCCTCAATACCCATATGACGGAAATGGGCGTCCATCCCTTCGGCTTTACCGATGGCGTGGATGAGGCATCGCTGATCCAGGTGGCGGATGCCGCCATGGCCAAAGGCCCGCTGACGCTGATCATGGTGGAAAGCCCGGCCAACCCCACCTGCGCCATTGCCGATATCGCGCTGATCAGCCGACTGGCGGATCGTATCGCGCTGGCGCAAGGCCGGCGGCCGATCATCTCGGTCGACAACACATTCCTCGGCCCCTTCCTGCAAAGCCCGCTGGAACACGGTGCCGATCTGTGCCTGACCTCGCTCACCAAATATGCCGGCGGTCATAGCGACTTCATGGGCGGCAGCGTCAGCGGCTCGGCAGCCCTGGTGGGCCGCCTGAAAAAGCTGCGCACGCTGCTGGGCAATCATGCCGATCCGCATAATTGCTGGATGCTGCTGCGATCCGTCGAAACCATGGCGCTGCGTACGGAACGCGCGGTTGCCAATGCAAAGCAGATCGCTGTCTTTCTGCGCGACCACCCGAAAGTGATCCGCATCACCTATCTCGATTTTCTGGAAGAGGGTTCCGCCGCCCGCGCGGTCTATGACCGGCAATGCGCGGGGCCTGGCTCCACCTTCTCCTTCGACGTGGAGGGTGGCGAGGCCGGTGCCTTCCGCTTTCTCGACCGTCTGAAGCTGCTGCGCTTCGCCGTGAGCCTTGGCGGGGCGGAGACCTTGATCTGTCACCCGGCCACGACCACGCATTACGCCGTGCCGGAAGAAAACCGCATGGCCGTGCATATCGGCCCGGCCACCATGCGCGTCTCCGTCGGTATCGAAACCGCCGCCGATCTCATTGCCGATCTGACCCAAGCGCTGGAGGTCGTCTGATGGAAGACGAAGACGTCGTATCCGACTTTCACGCCATCGGCGAGAAACATACCAAGGCCGACGAGCATACCGACATCCTCGTTATCGGTGCCGGCCCTGCCGGTCTCGCCGCCGCCATCACGGCCGCGAAGGCCGGGGCGCAGGTCATGCTGGTGGATGAAAACCCGCTCGGCGCCGGGCTGATCGGCATGGATGTGCCGCTGCTGTTTGGCAATCGCTGGACAGCCGCCGTGCAGAACCAGGGCCGTATGCTGGAACAGGTGCTGACCGCCAATCCCGGTCTGGAAGAAGCCTTCGAGCTCGGGATCGATGTCAGGCTCGGCACCTATGCCTGGGGTGCCTTCACCGGTGGCCCCAATCTGCGGTCCCTACCGGAACCCGTCGTTGGCCTCGCGGACGAAACCCGCTCCTGGCTGGTCGGTTTCCGCCGCCTGATCATCGCGACCGGCGCGCGCGATCTGGTCTATTCCTTCAAGGGCTTCGAGACGCCGGGCGTGGTCGGCGCGCTGGGGCTGACATCCCTCATCCAGACCTATGCCGCCTTCAACGGCCAGCGCATCGTCATCCTCGGCAGCGGCGACCTTGCTATCGCGACCGCCGCCATGGCGCTGGATGCCGGCTATGACGTGGCGGCTCTGGTGGAGGTGCGGGATGCGCCGCAGGCCGATGTCTCCGCCCTCGTCGCGCGTGGCGTCGCGATCGTCACCGGCCATGCCATTCTGGAAGCGGAGGGCAATGCCGAGGGCGTCACCGCCGCGCGGCTGGCTCCCGTCGCGGGTGGCGATGCGCACAGCCTCGCCTGCGACACCATCTGCCTCGCCATCGGCGCCGTGCCGGTGATCGATATCGCCGATGTCGTGGGCGCCAAGATCACGCGCAACCAAGCCGGCGCCTTCGTGCCGGGCAGCCTTCCCGAGGGTGTCTCCGTCGTGGGTGATGCCGCAGGCTTGAGCCCTGATGCGCTGCCCGCCGATGCCGACGCCTATCGCATGGACTGGATGCGCGCCCTGATGACGACCGGCGGACAGGACGTCATCGCCTGTTCCTGCGAGGAGGTCTCCCGCCGCGACCTGCTGGACGTGCAACCGCCGCGCTACCTTGCCGCGCCGACGGACAAGCACAACAGCCTGGCGCAGCTGGCGGAAGATGGGCCGGTCAACCAGGACCAGATCAAGCGGCTGACGCGCGCCTGCATGGGCCCCTGCCAGGCCCGCCGCTGCCGCGAGCAGGTGGCGATGATCATGGCCATCGGCGCGGACCGGCCGCTGTCTTCCATCGCACTCGCCGGCTACCGCGCCCCCGTGCGCCCGCTGCCGCTCGGCGTATTGGCGGCGGCCTCCGAAACGCCGGGCATGGTCGAAGGCTGGAACGTCTGGTTCGGCATCCGCACGCAATGGGTGCCCTACGAGGATATCGGCACGGAGCGCGAGATTGAGCGCGCCGGCCGCATGGCCCATTTCTGAGAGGCGCGCGGAATGTCAGAGATTAAAAAGAGCGCGTCGGTCATCGTCATCGGTGGCGGCGTCACCGGCCTCAGCGCCGCCTGGTGGCTGGCGCGGGACGGGGTGGATGTCCTGGTCATCGACAAGGGCATCGTCGGCTGGGAGGCATCGGGCCGCAATGGCGGCGGCTGCACCCATTACCAGAGCCCGCTTTTCCATGAGGAGCAGCGGCTTTGGCCGCAGATGGACGAGTTGCTGGGCTATCCGACCGAGCATCGGCCGGAACGCGTTATCATGGCGCTGACCGAGCAGCAGCTGTCGCAATACAAGGACCATGGCGATATCTGCGCCGCCATGGGCTACCGGTATGAGACGCTGGACCCGAAGCAGACGCGGGAACTGGTGCCGCTCGCGGGCGATAATGTCGTCGGGTCGGTCTATTACCATTTCGGCGGCCAGGCCAATCCGCAGCGCACGGTGCAGGCCTATGCCTGGGCCTTGCAGGATCTCGGCGGCCGCATTCTGCAACACACCGCCGTCTCCTCCCTCATCGTCGAGGCTGGCCGCGTCAAGGGCGTGGAGACCTCGCTCGGCCGCTTCGATTGCGACCATCTGGTGCTCGCCGCCGGGCCGCAGACCGGCGCGCTGCTGGAATCGATCGGCATCTATCTGCCCGTGGCCCCGGCGCGGGCCGAGATGATCGTGACCGAGCCGCTGCCGCTGATGAAGATCGGCGGCGTTGACGGTAATGGCCTTTATGGCCGGCAGACGCTGCGCGGCAACCTCGCCTATGGCGGCGGCCCGCATGAATGGCTGGCCGATACGCCCGCCCAGGGCGGCCCGGTGACGCGCCCGTCCACGCAGCTGCTGCAAAACCTGTCCAAGCGGCTGGTGGAGCTTTTCCCGAAAGCCGGCCATGTGCGCGTCATCCGCTCCTGGGCCGGGATCATCGAGAATACGCCGGACGGCCGCCCGGTGATCGACCGACTGTCGGAGCCCGACAACCTGACCGTCACCACCATGAGCAGCGTCGGCTTTGGCCTGTCACCGGCCACCGGCCACGCGATCCGCGATCTGGTGATCGACGGCGCATGCAGCTTTGCGGATATCGACAAGCTCGGCCTGCACCGATTCGCGAACCTGCCGCGCGATTGGCGCGTGCGGCAGGGCTGGGTTCCGCCTATCCTGCCGGATTATGACTCGGATGCACGTGCGCAGATGGCGCAGGCTTGAGAAGGGCAAAGGCAATGGCGGCCAAGGGCAAGGTTCTGATCGTCGGTGCGGGCATCGCGGGTCTGTCGACCGCGTGGAATCTGAAGCGGCGCGGTTACGACATCGAAATTTTCGATCAGGGGCCGATTCCCAATCCGATCAGCTCCTCCTGGGACGAGCATCGCATCACCCGCCACGCTTACGGCGAGTTCGAAGGCTATGCGCATCTGATGCCCTATGCCTTCAAGATGTGGGACAAGCTGTGGAAGGATCTGGGCGCCACCCATTACGAGCCGACGGGCGCCACCTATTTCATCCATGAGGAGACGCCCTGGTATCACGGCACCTCAACCGCCCTGTCGGAAATGGGCATCCGCTACCGCGACATTCCGCTGTCCAAGGCAGCTGACCGCTTCCCGATGTTCAATCTGGAAACCGTGACGCGCATCGTGGAGACCGACGGCGCCGGCGTGCTGTTCCCCTATCGCATCGTGCGCGGGCTGGTGAACTTCCTGGGCGCTCATGGCGTCACCTTCCATGCCCTGCATCAGGTCACCGCGCTGGACGCCGAAAAGGGTACCGTCACCGCCAATGGCAAGACTTTCAGCGGCGATTACGTCGTCATCGCCGCCGGTGCCTGGGCCGACAGGCTGGTGCCGGACCTGCGCCGCGACGCCCATGCCTCCCGCCAGGCCGTCATCTTCCTGGCGCCCCCGCCGGAGCTGACGGAAGCCTGGCACGAGGCCGGGGTGATGGCCGATCTGGGCGATGAGACCAGCTGCTACGTGCTGCCGCCGCGCCGGGGCATGCGCCTGAAGATCGGTGACCATGTCTTCACCCATCGCGGCGACCCGGACGGCGACCGCCGCGCGACGGACGAGGACGTGGCGCGCCTGATGCGCGTGCTGCCGAAAGTGCTGCGCAACTACGAGGGCTATCAGATTCTGGAGCGCAAGGCCTGCTTCTATACGGTGACCGAGGATGAGCATTTCATCCAGAAGCCGCTGGGGCCGAAGGGCTGGCTGATCAGCGCCTGTTCCGGCCATGGCTTCAAGCTGGGCGCGCTGACGGGCGAACTGGCGGCCCGCGCCATTACCGGTGAGACGCCCGCCGCCGAGATCACCGAAATCGCGGCCGGACGCCAACGCATCAAAGCCTGACCCCTGCGGGATAAGCCTGTGATTGCCGCCCCTCGCGGGGCGGCGTAGGCTATCCCTTCGGGGCGGCCTCAACGGCAGCCCAGCAGCAAGCCCAAGCCGAGAAGGCCGCTTAACAGGGCGGGACGCCATGACTGACGCCTATATCGAAATCACGCGGGGCATCCGCGTTACCGTTCGCGCCTTCTACCTGGATGATCAGTCCCAGCCCGATGAGGGCCGCTTCGTCTGGGCCTATCGGGTCACGATTGAAAACCAGAGCCAGCAGACGGTGCAGTTGCTGCGCCGCACCTGGCGCATCACCAATGCCGCCGGGCGAATCCAGCGCGTGCATGGCGACGGCGTGGTGGGGGAGCAGCCGGTGCTCGATCCGGGCGAAAGCTTCGAATATACGTCCGGCACGCCGCTGGACACGCCGACCGGCTTCATGGCCGGCAGCTACGAGATGGTGGTGCAGGCGACGGGCGACGGCTTTGAAGTCGCCATTCCGGCCTTCAGCCTGGACAGCCCGCACCAGAATTCCCGGCTGCATTAGGCAGCCGTCAAGTTTTCACCGTAACGCCTCCCCCAACCGTCATTTCCCGCCTGCGCGGGAATGACGGTTGAGGGTGATTTCTACTCAGGCTGACACACTCTAGGCCGGCCGCTTCCCGCTGTTTCTGTCGCCCGCGAACTTGGTCCGCGGGTCTACCCGGCCGGGCGCCTCAACGGGTAGATCCGGGGCGCCCAGCCCGCGCAACGTGCACGAATGACGAAAAAGACGCCGGGCGGGGAAAAATCAGTCGCGCAGGCGCTCGATCTTGGCGCCGACGGCCGAGAGCTTGCCTTCGACATCCTCATAGCCGCGATCGAGGTGATAGACCCGGCTGACGACGGTCTCCCCCTTCGCGACCAGCCCCGCAAGGATGAGCGAGGAGGAGGCGCGCAAATCCGTCGCCATCACCTGCGCACCGGCCAATTGCGGCACGCCGCGCACGATGGCGGACGCGCCATGCACATTCACCCGCGCGCCCATGCGGGTCAGTTCCGAGACATGCATGAAGCGGTTTTCGAAGATCGATTCGGTGATCATGGAGGCCCCATCGGCCACCGCCATCAGCGCCATGAACTGCGCCTGCATATCGGTCGGGAAGCCGGGATAGGGTTCCGTCATGACGTCCACGCCATGCAAGCCGTTGCGGCGCTGCACGCGCACGCCGCCCGGCACTTCGGCAACATCGATGCCCGCTTCTTCCAGCACCCGCGCAACGGCACCCAGATGGTCGATCCGCGCATCGCGCAGCACGACGGAGCCGCCGGTCATGGCGACCGCGCAGGCATAGGTGCCGGTCTCGATCCGGTCCGGGATGATGGCATGGGTCGCGCCATGCAGGCGCTCCACACCCTCGATCACCAGTTCGCCCGTGCCGATGCCGCCGATGCGCGCGCCCATGGCGACGAGGCAATGGCAGAGGTCGATGATTTCAGGCTCGCGCGCGGCATTGCGCAGCACGGTCTGGCCGTCCGCGAGGCTGGCCGCCATCAGCAGGTTTTCGGTCGCACCGACCGAGACCATGGGGAAGATGATGGTCGTCCCCTTCAGGCGGCCGATGACGCGGGCCATGACATAGCCCGCGTCCAGCTCGATGATGGCACCCATCTGCTCCAGCCCCTTGAGGTGGAGATCGACCGGACGCGTGCCGATGGCGCAGCCGCCGGGCAAGGACACCCGCGCTTCCCCGCAGCGGGCCAGCAAAGGCCCGAGCACGAGGATGGAGGCGCGCATCTTGCGCACGATGTCATAGGGCGCTTCGGTGCTGGTGATGGCGCCCCCCAGCGACAGCACGCGGCCGTCGCTGTCGGTCTGCTCGACCGCGATGCCGTGGCCGGCCAGCAGGTCCGCCATGGTCGCGATATCGGCCAGACGCGGCACCCGCGTCAGCACCAGGCGCTCGTCGGTCAGCAGGCCCGCCGCCATCAGCGGCAAGGCCGCGTTCTTGGCGCCGCCGATGGGGATTTCCCCCGCCAACGGCTGGCCACCGATAATCCTGATGCGATCCATGAAGGCCCGATCTATCCGCTGTCGCTGCTGCGTTACATGCGGGGCAGCGCGACGCCGCGCTGGCCCATATATTTGCCGGCCTTATCGGCATAGCTGATTTCGGGCGCGCCCTCGCCCCGCAGGAAGAGGAACTGGCAGATGCCCTCGCCCGCGTAGATCTTGGCCGGCAGCGGCGTGGTATTGCTGATCTCGATGGTGACCTGGCCTTCCCATTCCGGTTCCAGCGGCGTCACGTTCACGATGATGCCGCAGCGGGCATAGGTGGATTTGCCCAGGCAGATCACCAGCACGTCGCGCGGGATGCGGAAATATTCCACCGTATGGGCCAGCGCGAAGCTGTTGGGCGGGATGATGCAGACCGGCACCTTGCGGTCCACGAAGCTGGACGGGTTGAAGGCCTTGGGGTCGACCACCGCCGAATCGACATTGGTGAAGACCTTGAAGTCATCCGCCACCCGCGCGTCATAGCCGTAGGAGGACAGGCCGAAGCTGACCACGCCGTCCCGCTTCTGGGTCTCTACGAAGGGGTCGATCATGCCGCGCTCGGTCGCGAGGCGGCGAATCTCATGGTCGGGCAGGACGGACATAGGAAGAGACTCCGGGACTCGAGGTAAAAGGGGGCACGGCCGGGCCGCGCAATACTTCCCTCTAGCTCAGTCTGAAATAGGGGGAAACATATTGTGGGATGCGGCACCGTCCTCGGTCGCCGGCAGCGGCTGGCCGTCCTCATCCCGCCCGCGCGCCTGGGTTTTGCGGCGGCGCAGATTGGCGCGCAGCGCCTCGGCACGGCGCGCGTCACGCGCGGCTTTGGCGGCTTCCGCCGCAGGCCCGATGGGGGGCTGGCTTTTGTCCCTGTCGCTCACAGGAACCGCATCTGCGACGGGCGGAGGGGAAAGTCAATTTTAACGGCGCCGCCGGTAACACGATATGTGATGCTCGATCCGCCGATCTTGGCCGATTCCTGCTTGCGGCTGAGCGGGGGGAGTTCAAGGATTGCATCAAGTTCATCCGGCCGTAACCACTCCATGGGAGACCACATGACCGCCAGCAAGGAGCAGTTGGACCATATCGCCCGGATCGATGCCGCCGAAGCCGGGCTGAAACACGGGCTGAGCAACCGGCAGATCCAGATGATCGCCATCGGCGGCGCCATCGGCACCGGCCTGTTTCTCGGCGCGGGCGCGCGGCTGCAAGTCTCGGGGCCGGCGCTGGCCATCGTCTATCTGGTCTGCGGCGTCGTCGCTTTCCTGATCCTGCGGGCATTGGGCGAGCTGGTGATGCACCGCCCGACCTCGGGCAGTTTCGTCTCCTATTCCCGTGAATTTCTGGGCGAGCGCGCGTCCTATGTCGCCGGCTGGCTCTATTTTCTGAACTGGGCGATGACCGGCATCGTCGATATCACCGCCGTCGCCCTTTATATGCACTACTGGCATATTTTCGGCGATGTGCCGCAATGGGCCTTCGCGCTCATCGCGCTCGTGATCGTCACCGCCATCAATATGGTCGGCGTCAAATGGTTCGGCGAGATGGAATTCTGGTTCGCCATCCTGAAGGTGGCGGCGCTGGTTCTGTTCCTGATCGTCGGCGTGGTGGTGCTGGGCGCGGGTATCCATGTCGACGGCCATACGCCCGGCTTCGCCATGATTTCTCATAATGGCGGCATTTTCCCACATGGATTATTGCCAGCGATCGTACTGACCCAGGGCGTCATCTTCGCCTATGCCGGCGTCGAAATTCTGGGTGTGGCCGCCGGCGAGGCTCAGGACGCCCGCAAAATCCTGCCGCGCGCCATCAACAGCGTCATCTGGCGTATCGCCATATTCTATGTCGGCTCGGTGGTGCTGCTGGTCATGCTGCTGCCTTGGAACGCCTATCACGCCGGGCAAAGCCCTTTCGTGACCTTCTTCCATGCGCTCGGCATCGAAGGCACCGGCACGGCGATGAATATCATCGTCATCACCGCCGCCCTCTCAAGCCTCAACTCCGGCCTCTATTCCACAGGGCGCGTGCTGCGCTCGCTGGCCATCGGCGGGTCCGCCCCGCCGCAGCTGGCCCATCTGAACGCCCAGGCCGTGCCCTATAAGGGCATTATGGTGACGGTCGTCGTCTATCTCATCGGCGTCGTGCTGAACTATGTGGTGCCGAGCCAGGTCTTCGAGCTGGTTCTCAATATCGCTTCCATCGGCGTGCTGAGCACCTGGGCCTTCATCGTCGTCTGCCAGATGAAGCTGCGCAGCTCGATCAACCGGGGCGAGAACGAGGCCGTTTCCTTCCGCATGCCCTGGGCGCCCTTCACCTCATGGCTGACCCTCGCCTTTCTCCTGGCGGTCGTGGTGGTGATGGGTTTCGACTATCCGGACGGCACTGTGACGGTGGCCGCCATCCCGGTTCTTGCGATCATTCTCGCTCTCGGCTGGATCCTGCTGCACCGGCGCGCCGAGGTGGAGAGTTCCTCCCTGCCCTCGGCCACGCTCACCCGCCGCATCTTCGACAGGGATGAGGATAAGGATCGGCGCGACCGGCATTGACGCCACGTTTCAAGGGGGGTTGCGCGGCTTGCCGCGACCCCCTATGAAGCGCGCCACGCCACACGGCGCTGCTGTAGCTCAGTGGTAGAGCACTCCCTTGGTAAGGGAGAGGTCGAGAGTTCAATCCCCTCCAGCAGCACCATTTTCCCTTTGAAATCAACGCTCTACAGATGGTTTGGCGTAAAATGGCGTAACGGCCTTTGGCGTCAGAAATTCTTGGGCAAACCAGCTTGCTTGAGGATTTCGTTCGCGGTGTGCCGTCCCTTGATTGGATTGGGCACTGAGAAATTGACCCCGGTCATGGGACTAAACCAGATCTGATGCTTTCCGCCTGTGCGGACCTGCATGCAGCCAGCCGCTTTGAGCAGCTGGACGACATCGCGGTAAAAATCATGCGGCACGGGTCAGGCGAAGGTGATTTCTTCGGAGCGATCAGCCGCAAAACGCAAGATGACACTGCTACCGTGCCCATCCCCATTCAGGCGGAGAAGTTCCGGCACGATCTCGCGCACATCGGCGATCAGCCCTTCGATTGTATCGGATTCGGCGACGAGTCCGCGAAGGTCATTGCTTTCCGCCCACCAAACGGAAGCCTCAGCGTCCCAATGCGCCATGACGTCAAAGACTTTGCCCGCTGCTTTGGTCAGACCCATACCCCCATCGTCGCGTCCCTCCCCGATGGCATGTGGCGGCGCTTTCCGCGCGCTTGAGCGTCAGCACCCTACATCGGTCGCTGAGCAGGGCAACTTAAATGCGCAAGACGTGCCCGCCGGTCACCGCGGGTCGGCATAGCCCGGCTTGATGAACAGCGTCGCCGGCTTATCCGCAATCTCAGGCCCATAGACGTCCTGGCCCCAGGCTTCAGGCGTCACATCCTCGATGCTGACCGAAACCGATTCCGGCTTGCTGCCGAGTGTGGCGATGATCGCGTCATTGATGGCGCGCGCCAGCGCATCCTTCTGGGCCTGATCGCGGCCAGGGAACATCTTGATGATGGCATGGGGCATGGGTCGGTCTCCGTCCGTCAGAAAGGCCCAGAACGCCCCATGCCGCGCCATCTGTCTACAGACGGGCTGACAAATCAGGGCGCCGAGGCGACGACCGCCGGTGCGGCACCGGCCGTCCCACAGGCCTGTTGATAGGCATTGGACGGGCTGATGGGCAGCGCCCGCCAGTGATCGCTGTCATAGCCGACGGCGATGAGGGAGCCGGTCGCCATCGGCCCCGAATACATCTCGTAATAAAGACCGCGCCGCTGATGCGAGGCGCAATTATATTCGACCTGATACTTGATCGAGCCGACCGGCTTATTGTTGACCATCCGGTTGGAACTGTAATTCTGCATGCGCCAGATCACGGCGTAATCGTCCTGACGCACCAAAGCCGAGGCCGCGACATAGCGCGTGACGTCCTTATGGGCACCGGTTTCGATCCAGCGATCCGCCAGAGGCTTGTCGGTTGCCGCCTGGGCCGAGACGGCCACAAGGCAGGCAGCGGAAGCGGCGAGCAAGACGCCGTGCAAGGTTTTCATGGCAGACCCTCGAATAACTAGCTCTGCCGTTATAGAGGATCCGCCCCTGATCCCGCGCGCCGGAATCCGTGACATCGCAGGCTTGTGACATTACGGCGAAAATGGGGCGCGCACGCGCCCGGCCCCTGTCAGTTGCGCGGCGGCTCGCCCGCCAGAAAGCGGCTGAAGGCCGCCAGTGTCGCCTCGGACGCGTAATGCTCCATGCCTTCCGCGTCCTCCTCCGCCGCTTCCTCCGGAACGCCGATGGCGATAAGGAATTCCACCATCAGCCGATGCCGGGCGCGCACGCGCTGGGCCAGTTCCTGCCCGGCCTCGGTCAGGAAGATGCCGCGATAAGGACGCGAGGTGACCAGCCCTTCCCGCTTCAGCCGGGCGACGCATTTCAGCGCCGTCGGATGGGTGACGCCCATGCGCTTGGCGATATCGGTCGCCCGCGCCTCGCCATGGGCGGCCATCAGATCGGCGATCAGCTCGACATAATCTTCCTGCACCACCCCGGACCGGGCGGAGCGCGCCTTGCCGAAACGCTCGGCCTGGGTCGGCTCCTCCGGCATGTCGGCCGGAATTTCGGATGGGTCGTCAGCCACGCCGCCTGCACCACGCTCAATTGACAGAGACCCCTTCTAGCCGATCCGGGCCGCATCGCGTCAATCTCAAGCCATGCCATCATGACAATGCCGGGGCGTGACCTCAAAGCCCATTGACTGAATTGTACCCTTGGCTACATTCGGAAACACACAGATGTGGCGGGTAGAGTTTCGCATGGGCTGGCTTTTCGCATGAGCTGTGAGGAAACGTCCGGGGGCGCGGTGGCCATCGCGGCCGATGAGCGCCAGCGCAGCCTCGACCAGCTGAAGATTCTTCGCATACGCGCGGCCGGCCGCAGTTGGCGCCTGCTGTGGCTGCTGGCCGGCCCCGGCGTGCTCGTCATGCTGGGCGAAAATGACGGCCCGTCGATGGTCTCCTACGCCACCACGGGCGCGACCTATGGCGTCGGCTTTTTCGTGCCCTTCATCGTGGCGACCTTCGCCATGTCCTTCATCGTCCAGGAAATGACGGTACGCCTGGGCATCGCCACCGGGCGCGGCCATGCCGAGCTGATCTTTCAGCGCTTCGGCCCCTTCTGGGGCTATTTCGCCATGGCCGATCTCGTCTTCGGCAATGTGCTGACTTTGGTGACGGAATTCATCGCCATCCAGGCCGGCGGCCTCTATTTCGGCCTGCCCGCCTGGCTGTCCGTCCTATGCGGCATCGTCGTCATCGTCGCCTCCCTCGGCCTACGCCGCTATGCGACCTGGGAACGGGTGCTGATGGTGCTGGCCGGGTTCAACCTGCTGTTTATCCCCGCCGCCCTGCTGGCCCATCCGGACGGCCATGCGCTGACCCATGCGCTGGCCCATTGGGGTCCGCTGCCCGGCGGCTTCAATACCGCCTTCGTCACCCTTATCCTTGCCAATATCGGTGCCACCGTGACGCCCTGGATGGTCTTCTTCCAGCAAAGCGCGGTCGTGGATAAGGGGCTGACGGAAGCCGACCTGCCGCAGGGCCGGCTGGATACGGCCATGGGCGCCTTTATCGCCGCCATCGCCGCCATCGCGACCGTCGTCGCGACCGCCCCGCTGTTCCTCCATCACGTCGACATTTCCAGCTTCGCCAGCGGCGCCGATTTCGCGACGGCGCTGCGACCCTATATCGGCTCGACCGGCGCGACGCTCTTCGCACTCGGCATTATCGAGGCCGGGCTGGTGGCGGCGATGACGATCTCGACCAGTTCCTCCTATGCCTTCGCGGAAACGCTTTCCGCGCGGCACAGCCTCAATCTCAATTTCCGGGACGGAAAGCTGTTCTATGGCGCGGCTATCGTTTCCGCCGTTGTCGCCGGCAGCGTGGTGTTGATCCCCGGCGCGCCTCTGCTGGCGATGACGTTGACGGTGAACGTCATCGCCACCCTGCTGATGGCGCCCGCTTTGCTGTTTCTGCTGCTGCTGGTGAACGACCGCATGATCATGGGCAATCTCGCCAATGGCCGGCTGGCCAATCTGGCCGGCGGCACCATCGTCATCGCCATCTCGCTGGTCGGCGCGCTGTATGGGCTGATCACCGTCTTTCCGAATGTCCTGGGCTGAGGAGCATTGCCATGACCCCAGACCCGATGATGACCGCCCGCCGCCCGGATGGATCGCTGGCACCGCTGCCCCGTGCCAAGCTCGGTCGCTTCGCGCTGTCGCTGCTGTATCTGCTGCGCGTCTATGTGCTGATCGCCATTCCCATCGTCGCCTATGCCTTCATCCGTGCCCTGCATCAGGCGCCGCATTGAAGACCCTGCCGGGCAAGCCCAGCTGACGCTGCGACAGCTTTCTTGGCGGCGGCGAAAGCGGCCGGGTATAGAGGGGCCGATGAGCGAGCGAGGAACAGAGAGTGAGCGACGGGTCTGGCGATAACTACGAAGCCGACGATATGGACCAATGGGCCAATACCATTGGTGACGACGAGGAACTGGCCACGCTATGGGCCGCCCTCCTGGCGGCCATCGCGGAAGCCGGACCGAAGGAGCTGGAAACCAGCCTGGCCACGCATTTCGCGACGCTCGGCGCGCGCAGCCGGCGCACGACGGAAGGCCTCATCCTGGCAGTGATCGCCGCGACCGCCGCCGAAGGCCCGGCCTGGGATGACTGGCGCGTGGTGCTGCATCGGCATTTCGCGCGGGACGAGCGGATGGACCTCAGCGTCGCCGCCGCCATCCTGACGGAATGGCGGAAGGAGGAGACCCCGCCCGACTGGTATTCCCTGCCCGACCGCGTCACCGAACGCGTCTTCCGGTCCTATGTGCAGGATATGCGCAGCCTGCTCGATCTGCTCGATAAGCCGGACGAAGCCGCCGCAGCGGCGGCTGGCCTGGTGACCTTGGCCAGCGAATTATTCGATGTTGCCATCGCCATGGAACCTGAAGCGGTCGAGGAATTGCAGCATTCGCTGGAAGCGGCCGAGCTGATCCAGTCGGTGCAGCAAAAACTGTCCGAAACATCCGAAGAGCAGCCGGCGGCCATCGCCCAGAACCTGGCCAAGGCGCAGGCGCTGATCGAGGTGACGCTGCGGCAGCTTGAGATCGGGCCTTCTGTGGTGCATTAGGCTTCGTCCATCATGACGGCCACTGACATGTAGTGGCGCTCTATCGGGTAGATGCCCGGCATGAAGCCGGGCATGACACGTAAACAATCGTCATCCCCGGGCTTGTCCAGGGGATTTACCCCGCGATGCGCCATTGCTGGCTGAGGAAAGCCCGCGACTCTCGCTCAACCCTAAGGACATCCATGGCCCTGCTCCGCCGGGTCGCCACCGTCGGCGGCTATACGATGATCAGCCGCGTGCTCGGCTTCGTGCGCGAAATCCTCACCGCCTCGGCGCTGGGTGCGGGGGCCACCAGCGACGCGTTCTTCGTGGCGCTGCGCCTGCCCAACCTGTTCCGCACGCTCTTCGCGGAAGGCGCCTTTTCGGCCGCCTTCGTGCCGCTGTTTTCCGGCATGATCGCGAAGGACGGGCGAGACGTCGCCATGCGCTTCGCCCAGGATACCTTCTCGGGCCTGCTGACGGCGCTGACCATTTTCACCATTCTGGGCGAGATTTTCGCCCCCGCCATCCTGCATGTGGTGGCGCCCGGCTTCGACGCCGACCCCGCGCATTTCCGCCTGACGGTGGAGCTGACGCGCATCACCTTTCCCTATCTCGCCTTCATCTCTCTCGCTTCCTTCCAGGGGGGCCTGCTGAACGCGGTCGATCGTTTCGCGGCCACCGCCGCGACCTCCATCCTGCTCAATGTCTTCATCATCGCGGCCCTGCTGATCCATCCGGTGACAGGCCAGAACCTGTCGCTGTCGGTGACGCTGGCCGGCATCGCGCAATGCCTGTGGCTGGCCTGGTCCTGCCGCCGCGCGGGCCTGAAGCTGGGCATGCCGCGCCTGCATCTGTCGCCCGAACTGCGCCGGCTGATGCGCGTCATGCTGCCCGGCGTCTTCGGTGCCGGGGCGACGCAGCTGAACCTGATGGTCTCGACCGCCATCGCCTCGTTGGCCCCCGTGGGCTCGGTCTCCTATCTCGCCTATGCCGACCGGCTGAACCAACTGCCGCTCGGCGTCGTCGGCATCGCGGTCGCGACCGCCATTCTGCCCACCCTCTCGCGCCACATCCGCCGCGGCGAGGATAGCGCCGCCCTGCATACGCAGAACCGGGGCCTGGAACTGGCGCTGCTGCTGACCCTGCCGGCAGCGGTGGCCCTGTTGCTGGAAAGCCATGCCATTTTGCAGGTGCTGTTCGAGCGTGGAAAATTCGGCCCGCATCAGGTGGCCGAGGTGGCACCGACCCTGGCCGCTTACGCCTTCGGCCTGCCCGCCTTCGTGCTCATCAAGGTCGTCATCACCGATTTCCTGGCGCGGCACGACACGCTGACGCCGGTCAAGGTCGCGGCCAGCGCCATGGCGGTGAATATCGTGCTGACGATTACGCTCGGCCTTTATTCCGGCCTGGCCCATGTCGGCATCGCGCTGGCGACCTCCATCGCCGGCTGGGTCAATGCCGGCAGCCTGATGGTGATCTCCTCCCGCCGCCGGCATTTCTCTCTGGACCAGCGCAGCCGCCGCAGCATCCCCCGCATTCTGCTGGCCGCCATGGGCATGGGGGCGGCATTGATCGGCGTGCAGCATCTATTGCAGCCGGGCCTGAACGCACATCATCTTCTGCTGCGATTGATTGCACTTTCGTCACTTGTCGGCAGCGGAATGGCAGTCTTCGCCCTGCTATGTCTGGTCCTTGGCGTCGCCCATCCGCGCGAGCTGAAGCGGATGCTGCGGGGCCGGCGCGGTGCGACGGCACCCACCACCGAGACTGTGCCGTGAGATTGACCGGCGGAATGGCAAGGTTCAGTCTCACACTGGAATAATGACGGCCCGGCAAAGCTGCGGCCTTTCGTGAGGGGCCGAGCATGTCCGACACCATCAGTGGCGCGCCGAGCGTTTCGGACTATCTCAACGCGTCCTACTGGGCCTATTCCCAGGCCGGCACGCCCTATCCCGATCGCGACACGACGCTGCCAACCGGCTTCAGCTATTTCACCGTGAATGGCCAGAACCTGATCGAATACGACCCGGCTGTCGGCCTGTATGCCGCTGCGGTCATCGATTCTTCGGGCAATCTGCTGGTGACCTTCGAAGGTACGAACGTCCATACCGGCAATGACACATTCACCGCCGCGCAGATCCTGGACGATGCGTCCATCGTCGAGGGCATCAATGCCCCATCCTATCAGCCGGCGCTGACCTTCACCCAGACCGTGCTGGCCGATGCGGAAGCCGCTGGGTACAGCGTGTCGAATATCTTCGTCACCGGGCATTCCCTGGGCGCGGCCGAAGCGGAATATGTCGCAACGCAGACCGGGCTTTCCGGCACCACCTTCGGCACGCCCGGCATCCCGACAGGCGATATCCCGGCCAGCACCACGTCCGTCATGACCGATTACGTGGAACGCGGCGATCCGGTCGGCAATTACGCGGTCGGCTGGAATGATCAGCCCTTGCTGCAGGCCCAGGACGTGCAGCATTTCGGCACGGCGGTTGTCCTTGGCAGCTATGAAAGCGCGGCTCTGATTTATGCCGCCGACGCGACCTATGTCGCGGCCATCAATGCGCCGACCAAGGCTGAGGAAGTCGCCGGCATCGCCGCGGCGGCGGCCACGCTTTACAAGGCGGCCGTCGAATATCATGCGCTGACAACCTATGCCCGTGACCTCGGCGTCACCATCACCGGTGCCAGCGGCTCGACCGATGGGGCCGACGGCGGCACAGCCCTGATTGCCGGCCTCTTCGGCAGCATTCCCGGCGTCACCGTTTTGCCGAATGGCGCGCTGAACGTATCGGGCGCCGACCTGACGGCGCCGGGTGCGGTCACCGTGTCCGCAGCCGGGCTGACGCTTCCCTCTGTCACCCCCAATGCCTCACTGCCACTGCTGAACCCCTTGATCAATCTCAGCCTGCAAAGCGACGGCCAGGGCGGGACGACGATCAGCTTCAGCGCGGCGTCCGACGGCATCGTGTTTGGCGGCAGCAATGGCGCCACCATCCAGGGCGACGGCGCCCCGCTGACCTTCATCGGCGGGTCCGGCGCGGTGTCGGTCATCGGCGGCAGCGGGGCCGCGACGCTGTACGGATCAACCAGCAGCACGACCACCACCTTTCTGGTCGGCGGATCGAGCAACAGCAATCAGCTCTATGGCGGCGCAGGTGCCTCAACGCTTGTGGCCGGCAGCGGTGCCTCCACCCTGGTCGGCGGCAGCGGCCCCACGCTGTTGATGGCCAATGGCGCGAACCCGGACGAGATCGTCGCCGGGTCCGGCGCCAGCACCGTCAACGGCCTGTACGGCAGCGGGCCGGAAGCCGTCTTCGCGGGATCGGGGGGCGACATCATCGCGCTTGGCAGCGGGGCCGATTCCGCCTTCGGCGGCAGCGGTGTCGCCAGCATCATCGGCGGCAGCGGGCCGGATGTTTATGGCTTCGTGAATGGCCATGCCGGCGGCAGCGACATCATCGTCGGGCTGAAGGCGAACGACGTCATTGCCTTCGGCGGTTACGGCGCCACCCCCATCACATCGGAAGGCGTAGTGAAGGGGTCCGACCTCATCACCCTTTCGGACGGGACGGTGATTCTCCTCGCGGGGATCGACCATAAAATCTTCAATTGACCGGCTGATTTCGGGTTCAAAACCGTTTAAGTCAGGTCAGGCGCGCAGGGCAGATGCCCCACCAAACGCTTGCGGCTTTTGTTGCAGTGCACCATCTTCGCTGTAGCGAATAGCGGCAATCTGTGCCGCCCAAACCCATGACAGTCAGAGTTCTTGATGGCTCTCCTCCTCGGTCAGGATAGCATCTTCGGTCAGTTGCTGAACTTCACCCCGCACCCGCTGGTCCAGGCCATGCTGGATGGCGGCAGCGAGGCAGAGGATGATCAGGATCTGACCGTGACCCGCGATTTCGGCGCCAATCCCGGCAATCTGCGCATGCTGTCCTTTCGCCCGGCCGGGCTGCCGGATGGTGCGCCGCTTGTGGTGGTGCTGCATGGCTGCAAGCAGACCGCCGGCGCCTATGACCGTGGTGCCGGCTGGTCGCAGCTGGCGCAGGAATTCGGCTTCGCCGTGCTGCTGCCGGAACAGCGGCGCCTGAACAACCCGCAAGGCTGCTTCAACTGGTTTCAGCCCGAGGATGTCAGCCGGGACGAGGGCGAGGTCGCCTCCATCGCCAGCATGATCCGTTTCCTGCTGCGGGAGGAGCGGCTGGATGCCGGCCGCGTCTTCATCACCGGCCTGTCCGCCGGCGGCGGCCTGACGGCCGCCATGCTGGCAACTTACCCGGAGCTTTTCGCGGGCGGCGCCATCATCGCCGGCCTGCCCTTCGGCAGCGCCAATGGCGTGCATGAAGCCTTCGGCGCGATGGGCCAGGGCCGCATCCGCCCGGCGCGGGAATTGGGGGATCGCGTGCGCGCGGCCTCCCGCCATCACGGCCCTTGGCCGACGGTCTCGATCTGGCAGGGCGAGGCCGATACGACCGTCAATCCGGTCAATGCTACCGAACTGGTGAAGCAATGGACGGATGTCCAAGGCATCGACGGCCAGGCGCCGGAGCAAAGCATGATCGGGCCGGTCAGCCATCAGGTCTGGCGTAACGGCAAAGGCCAGATGGCGGTCGAGCTGTATCGCATTCCCGGTTTCGGCCATGCAACGCCGATCGACCCGATGGCGCGGCCCGCTGTCGCCCGCTGCGGCTCGGTGACCGCCAGCCGCTATATTCTGCCGGCCGGCATATCGTCGACCTATCGCATCGCCGAAAGCTGGGGCCTGACGGGTGAAGGCCTGTCCCGCCGCCGCGACAGCGCCTGGGACAAGGGACCGGGAACGCCCTTCGGCGGACATCAGCTGTGGCAGAATCTGATGCCCGGCGGGATGACGGTGCTGAAGGAGATGACGGCCGAGCTGACCGCACCCGATACCGTGCTGGGCCGCGTGCTGCGCTCCACCGGCCTCATCGACACCAAGGGCCGGAAATAGCAGCCGCTTTAGTTTTGTTAGGTTTCGATTGAAACACCGTCATCCCCGTGCCTGTCACGGGGATGACGAGCGACCAACTTGGCCCGGCCTTACGGGATCAGACGGTCGGCCCGCAGCCGCTCGAAGAGCGTGAAGAAAGCATCGTCGGTCGGCTGATAGTCCAGAAATCCCAGGCGACGGCTTTTGGACATATCCGTCACCACCTCAATCGGCCGGCCGAGATCGGCATCCGTATGCCAGGGCGAGACGAGGCGGTTGATATCGGCTTCCGCCAAATCGTGCTTGGCCGCGATGTCGGCCCAGATCGGCGCGTCACCGGCCATCTGGCTTTCCAGCGGGCGGATGGTGCCGTCGAAAGGCTGGGCTTCAATGCCGAACCAGCCCGCGATCCGCTGCCACATCCAGCTCCAGCGGAACACATCGCCGTCCACGACATTGAACGCCTCATTGAATGCGGCCGGGGTTGTTGACGCCCATAGCATGTGGCGGGCCAGCTGATGCGCTTCCGTCATATCGGTCAGGCTGGTCCATTGCGCGGGCGAACCTGGGAACTGGAAGGGCCGGCCTGTCACGCGGCAGATGGTGGCATCGACGGCGAGCGTGGTCCCCATGTTCATGGCATTGCCCACGGCCTTGCCGATGACGGTATGCGGCCGATGAATGGACCAGGTGAAGCCGTCCCGCGCGGCGGCGGCGTAAACCTCATCCTCCTGCGCGTAATAGAAATTCTCGATATCCAGCCGCGACTGCTCCTCCCGGAAGGGCGTCGCGGGCAATGTGCCTTTGCCATAGGCCTCGAACGGCCCAAGATAATGCTTAAGGCCGGTGACGAGGGCGACATGGCGCACCGAGCCCGCCGGGCGCAGCGCATCCAGCAGGTTGCGGACCATGGCGCTGTTGACGCGGATATTCTCGGCTTCCGTCGGCTGGCGCAGCCAGGACGTGATGAAGACATGGCTGGGCGTCTGGCCGGCCAGCGCTGTTTTGAGTGAGGCCGGGTCGAGCAGATCGGCCGCCACCTTCGCCATGCCGGCAGGGCCTTCCGGCCGGCGCGCGAGACCCGCGACCTGCCAGCCGCCATCCGTCAGCACCTCGGCCGTCGCCGCACCGATGATACCGCTGACGCCCGCGATCAAAGCCTGGCCTGTCATGGCAACTCCTGTTTTCTTGTTCTTGCTTCACATAGTCAGGCATTCGGCATCGGGCTAGAAGGCACCCGGACGGGACATAGATACCTGGAGGTAACCATGCCAGATTCCATAATGATGGCGCCACCGGCCGATGATGAGTGGCGGGAGGATTGCGCGCCGCGCCGCGTGCTGGAGATTTTCGCCAGCAAATGGACCAGCATGATCCTGCATGCGCTGGACGCCCGGCATGGCGGCACCGCGCGCACCGGCGTGCTGCTGCGCAGCCTGCCCGGCATTTCCAAAAAGATGCTGACCCAGACGCTGCGGGATATGGAGGCATCCGGCCTTGTCAGCCGGCGCGTCTATGGCACCGTGCCGCCGGCGGTCGATTATACGCTGACGCCGCTCGGGCATCGCTTCGTCGAGCCGCTGGAACTGCTGTACGGCTGGGCGCGGCGGAATGCCGATGCGCTGGATGCGTTGACGACACAGCGGACCCTGCGGGAGACGAGCAAGACCCATGGGTGAGAAGAAAAAGCAGCGTCTGGCGGAAGCCGAGGCGGCAAAAACCCTGGCGACGATCGCAGACACGCCGCCGCATGGCGATGAGGCGACGGAGGCCGCTGCCGTGCCGCCTACAGCGGAAAGCGTGCCAACGCATCCGGAGGAATTGCGCGCCAGCGTGACCTTGCGCATCGGCGACAAGATCAGCCTGTCCGCGACGGCCCGCGCGACCCCGGCCGGGCTGGTGGCCAGTGCGCTGATCGTCACGGCGGCGATGGTGCCGCTGATCTGGATTACCCGGAGAAGGTAGACACTTGTTTAGTCATCCCCGGCCTTGCCGGCCGCGCCTTGTGCCGGGGATCTACCCGTCTTGGCGCCCACACGCCGTCATGGCGCCGCAAGGGGGTAGGCCCGGGGCGCGCAGCCCGCGGAACAAGTCCGCGGGCGACAGCTAGCAGCGCAGAGCGCGCCCCTCAGAAACCCCACTGCACCTGACGGCTATTGCCCTGTTGCAGGTTGCGGTAGCGGGCCATGGCCATCAGCGGAAAGAACAGCCGGTAGCCGTGATAGCGGAGGTAGAAGACCTTCGGAAAACCGACGGCGTTATAGGGCGCTTCGTCCCACTCCCCATCCGGCTTCTGCACCGATTGCAGCCAGGCGATGCCGCGCGCGACGGCCGGATGATCGGCCTGCCCCGCCGCCATCAGGCCCAGCACGGCCCAGGCCGTCTGGCTGGGCAGGCTTTCATGATATTCGCCCTTGGGCGCGCCTTCGAAACTGGCGGCATCCTCGCCCCAGCCGCCCTCGGGCCGCTGCTTGGACATCAGCCAGGCCACCGCGCGCGCCACCATCGGGTCTTCCTGCGGCACGCCGGCGGCGTTGAGCGCGCAAAGAACCGACCAGGTGCCGTAGATGTAATTGGTGCCCCAGCGGCCGAACCAGCAGCCTTCCTTTTCCTGATCGGCGCGCAGGAAGTCCAAGGCGCGGGCGATCACCGCCAGGTCTTTGGCATGACCGAGCTGGGCCAGGAAGGACACGCAGCGCGCCGTCACATCCGCCGTCGGCGGATCAAGCAAGGCGCCGTGGTCGGCGAAGGGAATATGGTTGAGAAAGTCATGGTTGTTGTCGGCGTCGAAAGCGCCCCAGCCGCCGTTCTTGCTCTGCATGCCGATGACCCATTCACGCGCACGCGCGACTGACTGCGCATGGGCCGGGTCACCGTTGCGGTGCAGCAGCATGCCGACGACCGCCGTGTCGTCGACGTCGGGGTAATGATCGTTATTATATTGGAAGGCCCAGCCGCCGGGCGGCACATCCGGCTTGATTTCGGCCCAGTCGCCCCGCACCTCGGTGATCTGCTTGCCCAGAAGCCAATTGGCGGCGGCTTCCACCTCGGCCGCGCCCAGGCCCTTGGACTCGGCCATGGCATGGGCGGCCAAACCGGTATCCCAGATCGGCGACAAGCAGGGCTGGCAATAGGCTTCGCCGTCCTTGACGGTGACGAGATTCTGCACCGATTTCCAGGCAATGGCGAAATCCGGGTGATCCGGCGCATAGCCCAGGACATCGAACATCATCACGGAATTGGCCATGGCCGGGTAGATGGCGCCCAGCCCGTCCTCGCCGTTCAGACGCTCATGCACCCAGGCGACCGCGCTATCCACATGCTTCTGCCGGCGCGCGGGTGCGACCTTCGGGTCCACCTTCTGCAACACGGTGTCGATGGCCTTGAAGAGATGGCCCCAATTGCTGCGATAGGGACCGCGCATCCAGTCCGTCACCTGCTCCGGCGGGGTCGCGAAGAGCTCGGCCACGTGAATCTCGCGCGGATTGCGGGCGCGCGGCTTCAGCGACATCAGCACCAGCAGCGGCACGATGACGGTGCGCGACCAATAGCTGACCTTGAGGAGATGGAAGGGAAACCACTGCGGCAGGCCCATGATTTCGATCGGCATCACCGGCACGGCGCGCCAGGGCACTTCCCCGAACAGGGCCAGCTGAATGCGCGTGAAGACATTGGCGCGCTCGGCGCCGCCGGCGGCCAGGATTGCGCGGCGGGCGCGGGCCATATGCGGGGCGTTGATATCGTCGCCGATGGCCTTCAGCGCGAAATAGGCTTTGACACTCGCTGAGATATTGAACGCGCCGCCGTGATACAGCGGCCAGCCGCCGTGCTCGCCCTGGATACGCCGCAGATACACGCCGATCTTCTGTTGCAGCGGGTCGTCGATGCGGTCGAGATAATGCTCCAGCAACACATATTCGGCCGGAATGGTCGCGTCGGCCTCGAGCTCGAAGACCCAATGGCCGTCGCCGTTCTGGCGTGACGTGAGGGCGGCTTCGGCGCGGGCAATCGCTGCCGTCAGATCCTCGGTCGCAGTTGTGGTGTCGAGCAGAATATCGTGCGGCATCGTGGTTTTATATATGCCTCATCAGCATGCGAGCGGCGGATTCGCCGGATAGAATACTGCCTTCAATCGTCGAGGGCAGACCTGTATCGGTCCAGTCGCCCGCCAGGGCAAGGTTTGCAAGTCCTGAGCCGCTGGCGGCTGGCCTGCGTTTTTGTTGCAGTGCGGTGGCAGCGAAGGTGGCGCGCTTCTCCCGCACCAGGCGATAGGCCGGCATCGCCGCGGGCAAAGCCGGATAGGCGGCGCGGCAATCGGCCCAGCATCGCGCGGCCATCTCCTCGTTCGGCATCGCCGCCCAGCGGTTGGCGGCGCTGATGGTGACGGAGACGATGCCGGGCCGGACAAAGACCCATTCGGCCAGGCCGCCGACGACTCCGGTAAACAGCGCCTCAGCCGGCCGCGCCTCGGCCCGGAAATGGATATTGGCGATGGCCTGGAAAGCGTCCGGCACCGTCAGGTCCGGCAGCAAACCGCCCGCGACGGGCGCCGGCACGGCGAGGACCACGGCATCTTCTGATCCCAGCGTCACCACGCCATCGGCGAAATGCAGCGCCGAGGCTCGGCCATCAGCGCGGTCGAGCGCGGTCAGGCGGCGGCCAAGCCCAACAGACGCGCCACGGGCGGCCAGCCAGGCGATGGCGGGGTCGATGAAACTTTCGGACAGGCCTTCGGCCGGCACCAGCGGCAGGCAGGCGGCTCCACCGGCACCCAGCGTCTGCGCCACAATCGCCTGCATCAGCGGCGCATAGGCCTCCTCCGGCATGGTATTGAGGCCGGCAATGGCCAGCGGCTCCAGCAGCCGGCGATAAACCGGCCCGGCATCGCCGATGGCCTCGGCGACCGACCCTTTCGCGCCCCTCAGACGCAGCAGCGACAGATAGTCGCGCCAGGTCGTGCCCGGCACGCGACGGCTGCGGTCGAAAATCCAGAAGGGAATGCGGCCCCTATCCAGCCTCAGCAGCCAGCGCGCGCCGTCTGCCCGGTCGATGAAGGGGAAGACCGGCGTCTTCGGCCCGACCATCGTCGCCCGCGCGCCGATGCGGTTGAGATAGCGCATAGCGCCTGGGTTGCCCGACAGAAGAAGGTGATTACCGTTGTCGATGCGGCAGCCGAGTTCACGGTCGAAATAGGAGCGGCAGCGCCCGCCGGCCTGCGGACCGGCCTCATGCACCGTCACGTCCCGGCCCGCCTCGGCCAGTACCATGGCGGCCGAAAGACCGGCGAGCCCAGCGCCGATAACGTGGACGCGGCCTGCTTTTCCGGCAGACGCCACGGTCAAGCCGTCAGCATCCGTATGGCGAAGGCCAGCTTCTTCCATTTCGGCAGGCTGACACGCTCGGCCGGCCGCGCGAAACCCGTGCGCTCCATCTGCGTCAGCATGGCCTTATAGGGTGCCGCCATCAGCCGCGCCGGCTTGATGGCCTTTTGGTCGCAAAGCCGCATCGCTTCCTCGGCCCCGGCATAATGGTCGCGCGCCAGGGCGGCAACACGCTGGCAGACGCGCGGCAGGCCGGGCGATTTCAGCGCCGCCTGCGGATTGGGCGGCACGCCCTCCTCCGCCAGCCACTCGCGCGGCAGATAAAGGCGCGAACGCTCGGCGTCCTCGCCCACGTCACGCAGGATATTGGTGAGTTGCAGGCCGCGACCGAGGCAATAGGCGACGCGGTCGGCGGCGGGGGAACTGTCGCCGAAGGCACGGACGGAGAGACGGCCGACGGCGCTGGCGACGCGATCGCAATACAGATCCAGCACGGCCATGGGGGGCGCCACGATTTCACGCTCGGCATCCATCTGCATGCCGTCGATGATGGCCTGAAAGTCGATGGCGCGGAGGTCGAAGGCGCGCGTGGAGAGTAGCATCATGCGGGTCAGCGCGCTATCGGTGCGGCCTTCCAGCAGCGCGCTGACGCGGTCGCGCCAGCCGTCCAGCATTTCGCGCTTGGCGACCAGTGCGCCGGGCTCGTCGGCGATATCGTCCACCACGCGGCAGAAGGCATAGATGGAATAGACCGCCGCCCGCCTGTCCGGCGGCAGCATGCGCATGCCCCAGTAGAAGGACGAGCCCGAGCGGCGCACGATGGTTTCGATCTCGGCGAGGTCGGCGGGCCGTGCGCCCAGCGGCGGCACCGGCAGCTTGGCGAGGCTCATAGCGCGTAGCCCAGCGCGGCGATGAGCGCGAAAGCCGCGTCGATCTTCGACAGCTTCACGCGGCCGGCGATGGGGTCTTGCCCGCGCAGGCGCTGCGTCAGGCGGCGGGAGATTTTCAGGATCACCGCCGTTTCCAGCCGCAGGCGGCGGTCACGCACACGGCGCGGCAGGGCGACGGCTTCGGCATTCAGCCGCGCGCATTGCGCCAGAAGGTCATCGAAGACCCGCCGCAGGCCAGGAGTTTCGGCATGGCCGGGAAGATCGGAGATTTGGGCGGAATAGGCTGTCATGAGATCCTGAGGCAGGTAGCAACGGTCCAGCGCCGCCAGATCCTTCTGGCAGTCTTGAAGATGGTTCAGCACCTGCAAAACGGCACAAAGCGCGTCCGAGGGCGGAAAGGTCGTCGTCTCGTTTTCGCCGTGGACCGCCAGCATGTAGCGGCCGACCGGCATGGCGGAGAAGCGGCAGTAATCATACAGCTCGTCCCAGGTCGCGTAGCGCGTCTTGGTGGCGTCCTGGCGGAAGGCGATCAGCAGATCGGTCGCATGACGCGGATCGACGCGGGTTTCGGCCAGCGACAGGCGCAGCTTGGCGGCGCTGGGAGACCCACCCGTGCGGCGTCCCAGCAGCACGTCTTCCATATGATCCAGCCGGCGGATTTTCTCCTCCGCCGACAGGTCCGGGCTGTCGCCGATATCATCGGCGTTGCGCGCGAAATCGTAATAGGCATGAACGTGGCGGCGCAGATCGGCGCGGATGAGCGCGCCCACCGGAAAATTCTCGTCCGCCTTGTCCTTGCCGGACCAGGTTTCGACATTTTCGATATCGGTCGCGATCAGGTCAGCGCTCACGATCCGCCCTCGACATAGACCCGGTTCTTCCACATCACGCTGCGCCCCCGCATATGATTGACGGCGGAGCCGACAGTTGCCGCCATGTAGAACAGGGCGATGAGCGGGAGAAAGATCCCCCAGAGCGGCGACAGGCCATAGCGGCGGATGCTGGGCACATAGCTGCCCGCCATCAGCACCCAGGCGATGAGGCCGAAGGCGCGAGCCGCGCCGTGGCCGAAAATAGCGCCGGCCGGCGGCAGCAGCCAGACCAGCAGCATGCCGACAATGGTGCCGAGCAGATTGAGGGGCGAGAAGCCGAGCTGGACATAGGCCGAGCGGGCGACCATCGCCCAGATATCGCTGAAATGCGGATAGAGGCGGATGGAGCGCGCGCGCTTGGTATGGCCGAGCCAGGTACGGCCACCGCTTTTTTTCACCGCCCGGCCCAGCGTCACGTCATCGATCAGCGCACCGCGCATAACCTCGATGCCGCCGATACGGTCCAGCGCGGAACGGCGGATCAGCACCGTGCCGCCGGCCGCGCCGCCGACACGACTAGCGGGGTCATCGACCTTGGCGAAGGGATACAGAAGCTGGAAGAAATAGACGAAGGCCGGCACCAGCGCGCGTTCGGCGAAGCTGTCGCAGTTCAGCAGCACCATCTCGGACACCATATCGTAGCGCCCGGCCTCGGCCTTGGCGACGAGCCGGGCGAGATGATCGGGGTCATGCGCGATATCGGCATCCGTCAGCAGGATGAGATCGGCGGAGGTTGCGGCCACGCCCTGGCGTACGGCCCAGAGCTTGCCGCTCCAGTCCGCGGGCTTGTCGGTACCGGTGATGACCGTCAGCGGGTTGGGCGCGCCGTCCGCCGCCGTGCGCGCTATAGCGGCCGTGCCGTCCGAACTGCCATCATCGACCAGAAAGACCCTGATCGCCGCCCCACCCGGCATGACCTGCCGCGTCAGCGACCCGATGGCAGCCGCGATGCTCTCGGCCTCGTCCCGCGCCGGGACGACGATATCGACGGCGGGCAGCCGCAGGCCCATGGGCGCCGGCGGCAGGATGGGCCCCGCCTGCCAGAAGCGGCCGTGGCAGAAGATCATCCCGCACCAGATGAGCAAGGCGAGAAGCGTGAGCGCCGCGAGCAAAGTCATGCCTTGAGATAGCCGTGCTGTTCGAACCAGAGAATGGCATCGCGCACGGCCTCGATGGCCGGGCGATAGGTATAGCCCAGCGTCTGCTCGGCCTTGGCGGAGGAGAAATACATCATCTTCTTCGCCATCTTGAGATGGTCGCGGGTCAGGCGCGGTTCCTTGCCCGTGACGCGCGCGACCTGCTCGGCGATCACCGCCGCCGGCATCAGCGGCGCAATGGGCAGGCGCACGCGGCGGGAGGTTTTGCCGACGACCGTATCGACCAGGCCCAGCACTTCGCTCATGGGGATATTCTGGCCGCCGAGAATATAGCGCTCACCGATTTCGCCATGGTCCAGCGCCATCAGATGGCCGGCGGCACAGTCATCGACATGCACGACCGAGAGGCCGGTATCGACATAGGCCGGCATGCGGCCGAGCGCGGCGTCACGGATCATCACGCCGGTCGGAGTCGGCTTGACGTCACCCGGGCCGATGGGCGCGGCGGGATTAACGATGACCACCGGAATGCCTTCGTCGGACAGCTTGAGCGCCATCTGCTCGGCGAGGAATTTGGACTTCTTATAGGTGCCGACGACCTTGTCATAGGTGATCGGCGTATTCTCGGTCGCGGGCGGGCCGCCCTTGGGGTTGAGGCCGAGCGCCGCGACGCTGCTGGTATAGATGATGCGTTCGACACCGGCGGCGTAAGCCAGTCGCAGCAGATTTTCGGTCGCCTGCACATTGGTCGCGATCATCGCCTCGGGGTTCGGCACCCAGATACGATAATCTGCCGCAACATGAAAGACATAGCGGCAATCCTTCACAGCGCGCGCGAGGCTGTCGCTGTCATTCAGATCGCCCTCGGCGAATTCCGCCGGCAGGTCCGTCAGGTGCTTGCGTATGGATGAGCCGCGCACCAGCAGCCGCAGCGGATGGCCGCGTGCGGCCAGCGCACGGGCGACCGCCGCACCCACGAAACCGCTCGCCCCGGTGACAAGGGTCAGATTGTCTCGGGCCAAGGCTTCCTCCTCAATGCTGCATCGATGGACATGAATTGGCGCGCCCTCATGGGGCCGGTATAGAAGCCACCGACGCCCCTGGCGCAAGCGCGTATCCAAGGCAAGAGACAATTGATTGACCATTCCAAGGCCCGGTTCGCGGGCATGACGGCTTCGGCATGAAACGGCTTTCCTTCGTATTCATGCTGGGCGGAATCCTTCTGGGTATTGCCATCGTCTTCGGCTTCGGCGCGCGGCATGTGCTGGAAGCGACGCTGTCTGTCGGCTGGCTGGGCTTCGCCGAACTGATTGTGGCGCAGCTTGCCATTTCCATCCCCCTCGCCTTCGCCTGGCTGGTCATTCTGCCCTGCCGGACCTGGCCGATGCTGCCGCGTCTGTATTGGGGACGGCTGGTGCGCGAGGCCGGCGGGCGCTTTCTGCCCTTCCTGCCGGTCGGCGGCTTTGTCATCGGCGCCCGCGCCATGACGCTGGTGGGCCTGCCGATGGCACTGTCGGCGGCCTCCACCTTGGTGGATGTCGCCGCCGAATTCACCGCCGAGGTCATGTTCGCGGCCCTCGGGCTCGCCATCCTGCTGGTCTGGCAACCGCATTCGGACCTCATTCTACCCGTCGGCGCCGGCATTGTGGTCGCGGCGGTCGCCGCCGCGATTTTCATTGCCCTGCCCGGCCAAGGCACAAGGCTGGTGCAGAAGCTGGCGGCGCGCATCGGCAAGGGCGAAGGGCGCGCGCTGGGGTCGCTGGACAGCATGGCCAGCCAGTTCGACGCCATCTATGCGCGCAAGGCCGCCATCATCGGCGCGGTTCTGCTGCATTTCCTGGCCTGGCTGGGCTCCGCCGCACAGTCCTGGCTCGCCTATCATCTGCTCGGTGCGCCGATCACCCTCAGCCAGGCGCTGGTGATCGAAGCGCTGCTGCGCGCGGCGCTGAGCATGACCTTCTTCATTCCCGGCGCCGCCGGCGTGCAGGAAGCGGCCTATGCCGGCATCGGCGCCATTTTCGGCCTGCCGATCGAAATTTCGGTCGCAGTATCGCTGCTGACCCGCGCCCGCGACCTTGTCATCGGCCTGCCGGCCTTGCTGCTATGGCAGTATCTGGAATTCCGCCGGCTGAAAGCCGGCGGCAGCGGCAAGCTGCCCGACATGGGCGCTGCCGCGTCCTGACAGGCCCCTGTTCCCCTAGTCCAGCTTCACCGGCGCCCGCACGCGGGCGTTGAGCCAGTCCAGGAACCAGACGATACCGCCGCGCCAGAAGCCGAAAATCTTCTGCTGATGGCCGCGATACAGCATCTCGTGACTGAACTGCGCCAGCCGCCCCCGGAAGGTGACGCCCCGGAACAGGCCCAGGCGGCCAAGCGACGCGAAGGCGTCGTATTCCGACAGAGAGACGATGGCGCCCATGTCCTTGTTATGGAAGGGCGGCGGCGGCCGGCCGCTGGCGATCCAATAGGGTAGATAGGTGACGAGGTGATGCGCCTGCTGGTGGGCCACCTGCGCCGTCGGCGGCAAAGGATGTGACGCGCCTGCCGGTTGCAGGCTGGCGCAATCCCCCACCGCGAAGATGGACGGGTCGCGCGTGGTGGCCAGATTGGGCTCGATCCTGAGCTGGTTGTTGCGGCCGGTCTCCAGCCCGTCCAGCGACGCCAGCAAGCCAGGCGCCTTCACGCCGGCCGCCCAGACTTTCAGTCCTGCCGTCACTTCCGATCCATCGGCCAGGGTGAAGCCTGTTTCCGTCGCGGCGGCGACCTTGGCGTTGGTCATCACCTTGATGCCGATGGAGGTCAGCCGGCGCTCGGTCGCGGCCGAAATATCCTCGGGGAAGGCCGGCAGCAGGCGCGGCCCGGCTTCCATCAGCGTCACCGTCATCAGCCCCGCCAGGCCCTTGGCGCCCAGGCCGGTGGAAATATCCAGAAGCTGGATCAGCTCGGCCGCCAGTTCCACGCCCGTAGCGCCGCCACCGACGATGGCGATGGACAAGGGCTGCTCGAAGGCCACAGCCTGAAGCATGCGCGTGCGGACCTCGTGATTGAAGGCAATGGCCTGGCGCCGCGAATCGATGAAACGGCAGTGATCCTTCACGCCCGGCGTGCCGAAATCATTAGCCTCGCTGCCGATGGCCAGCACCAGCGTGTCATAGGCAATGCGCCGTTCGGGAATGACGGTACGGCCATCGGGTGCCATCAATGGCGCGACGACGATCTCCTTCGCCGCACGGTCCAGGCCGGTGAGCGCCCCCGGCTGATAGGCAAAACCGGCGTCGCGGGCTTGCAGGACGAAGGCGAGATTCTGCTGCGCCACGTCCCGCGTGCCGGCCGCGATGGTATGCAGGATCGGCTTCCAGACATGGGCGAAATCGGCATCGACCAGGGTAATCTCGGGCGCAGATTGGCCGCGACGCCGTGCGCCACGCCATTTTCGGCCGAGGCTCGTCGCAATCTCAATGCCGGCGACGCCGCCGCCCACGATCACCAGTTGATACGGCTTGCCCTTGGCCGGCATTCCCAAAACTCCATCCATCATATTCGATGAGAGATTTGGCGATGCTTGGCGCCGACGTCGAGGCCCGAAGGGCGCAGAGCTGACCGTTTCGTTGCGAATTATTCGCAACTAAAGCGGATCAATCGGCAATGGCACAGATCAGTTCAGGCTGCTTCTGAGCCGGCGCATGACGGCCCGCGCCCGTGTTAAATCCGCGCCCGGCGGGATCAGTTCCACCACATGGCCCATGCAGCGCACCGCCGCCGCGATCTGCCCCATCTGCTGATGGATGCCCGCCGCCTGCTGCCACAGGTTGATATCGGAGGGCGCGAACCGCAGCATGTCCTCGACCGCGCGCAGCGCACCGGCAAGATCGCCCGACTGTTCGCGCCGGTAGCTGATATTCTGCTGCAAGCGGATCAACACCTCCCGCTTGGTCATCCGCACGGTCAGCGCGGGTGCCGCCTTCTGCCGCCGCCGACCGTCACCGATGCGGGCCAGCATGCCTTCCAGATCCTCAGGCTCCAGAACGCGGCCGTCAGCAAAGATATCGAGCAGAATCTGCCCGTCATCGCCGTCCAGGCCGAGCACGAAATGGCTGGGAAAATTGATGCCATAGCAGTCCCACCCGGCGACCTCGGCGCAGTGCAGCCAGATGATGCCGAGGCCGATCGGCATGCCCCGCCGGCGCTCCGTCACCGCGATCAGGTTCAGGTTCTGCAAATCGTCATAGGTCTCGTAATCGCCGCTATAGCCGTAGCGGGACACCAGCATGGCAGCCAGCGCCTGTGCCTGTTCCTCGGCCCATGAGCCCGAGGTGTCGCGCAGATGGATGCAGTCCCGAGCGAGCTGGCTGAGATGTTTCTGCGCCCGCCGCCAGTCGGCATCCGGCTGGTCCAGCCGGGCCAGCAGCAGCGCGGTATCGGCCAGGGCGATTTCGCTGTCGGGCAGCTGACCCACAGCGTCGAGCGCGGCGCGGATCACCGCCGCGTCACCCTGATCGGCCGGAGAGGGGTCTTCGCTGTTATCGCTCAGGATCGGTCTCCCTGTCTGATGCCGATCCTGCCGGATGATCGGCTAAAGCGGCAGCGGCGCCGCCTTGATCTGCTCCATGGCGAAGCGGCTGGTCACGTTGCGTAAAGGCACCGCCGCGATCAGGCGTCGGTAGAAGGCGTCATAGGCGCTGATGTCGGACACTACGACATGCAGAACATAATCCACATCGCCCCCCATGCGCCATGCATGAACGATCTCAGGCGTTTTCTCGACCAGATCTGCGAATTTGGTCAGCCATTCGGCGGAATGGTCGGCGGTTTCCACCGATACGAAGACGGAGACCGGCAGGCCCAGCGCCTGCTGGTCCAGCACCGCGACGCGGGCCTTGATGACGCCGTCCTTTTCCAGCCGGCGAATGCGCTTCCAGCAGGGGGTGGGCGTCAGATGCACTTCCGCCGCGATTTCCGCGAGCGAGAGGGAGGCATCGCGCGCGATCAGGCGCAGGATGGCCTTATCGGTTTCGTCCATCGGCACTGCTGAAGCCATGGGCAATTGACTCTTCCATCATCGGGACGCCGTCACGGCTCCGCGCGATCATTGCAACAGATAATCGCGCTGACGGAAACATATTATTCTCCTGCCCTGCCCATTTCCGGCATGGATGAGAGAAATAAGGCCGAATTAGCAGGAATTTTAGAAGGGCTGCGCCCTTTGCGGCAGAGTGCCGCCAGGTCAGGCGACCTCGGCCGGGGCGCGCAGCGTCAGCGACAGCGCATGCAGGCCGCCGGCGAATTCATCGGCCAGCGCCTCGTTCACGGCGCGGGCACGGGCCACGCGGTTCATGCCGGTGAAGCGATCCGTGACGATGGTGACGTTGAAATGGGTCTCGCCGCCCTGTCCGGCCCCGCCTTCATGGCCGCGATGACCGGCATGGCGCGCGCTATCATCCTCCACCGCCAGGGACAGCGGCGCGAAAGCGCGCGCGAGCGTATCGGTCATGCGGGTCTGGCGGCTCATGGAAGTGATTTTCGCCGAAAAGCATGGGTCATTTCAACACCGCCGTTTGCCGTCCTGCCGTGCAAGAGCGGTGTTGCCAATCGCCGGCGCTTTTCACCATATAGCGGCCATGACACAACGACGCGCCCCCCGAGCCAGGGCTTATGCGCCCGACCCGGATGCGCCGGGCCGGCTCTGCGACCATCCTGGCTGCGAAGAGCTGGGCAGCTATCGCGCGCCCAAATCCCGTCTCGCGCTGAACAGCTACTTCTGGTTCTGCCTGGACCATGTCCGCGCCTATAACGCGAAATGGGACTATTATAAGGACATGACGCCTGGGCAGATCGAAGCCCAGTTGCGCGCCGATATTTCCTGGCAGCGCCCGACATGGCGGCTGGGCAGCAATGGCGGCACGCATGCGGCGCAGGAGGAATTGCTGCGCGATCCGCTGCTGCATATGGATGGCCGGCCACCGCGCAGCCACGCCTTTCGCGAAGCCATCGAAGCGCCGTCGGAACTGCGTCAGCCCCTGGGCGTGCTGGGCCTGACCTGGCCGGTTACGATGGATACGGTGAAGGCGCGCTACAAGGCGCTGGCCAAGAAGCACCATCCGGACGCGACCGGCGGTGGCGACGGCGCCGCCGAGGAACAGATCAAGCTGATCAACGGCGCCTATACGGCCTTGAAACGGCATTGGCCGGCCGATGAACGGCAACCGGCGGCCGCTACATCCTGACAGCCGGCATCAACCGGCTAAGGACCGAAGGGCGCTTGGCTGATCTGACATTGGGTTTCTGTGGCCTCGCCGGGTTGCGGTGCGCCCCTACTCCGCTAATCTGACATGAGCATGACAGGACAGTCTTTTCGATGATGAATGGCGCAAATTCCGGAACCGATTATGCGAAGAGCATCAGCGATCTCGGTACGCCCGACATCACGCTGAACGTGCGTGAGGTTTTCGGCATCGAATCCGACATGGTCGTGCCCGCCTTCAGCACCCGCACCGAGCATGTGCCGGATGTCGACCCGACTTATCAGTTCGACCGGGAGACGACGCTCGCCATCCTGGCCGGCTTTGCCTTCAATCGCCGCGTCATGGTCCAGGGCTATCACGGCACGGGCAAGTCCACCCATATCGAGCAGGTGGCAGCCCGCCTGAACTGGCCCTGCATCCGCATCAATCTGGACAGCCATATCAGCCGCATCGACCTCATCGGCAAGGACGCCATCGTCCTGAAGGACGGCCAGCAGATCACGGAATTCCGCGAAGGCATCCTGCCCTGGGCCTTGCAGCATTCCGTCGCCCTGGTCTTCGACGAATATGATGCCGGCCGCCCGGATGTCATGTTCGTCATCCAGCGCGTGCTGGAAGTGGCGGGCCGGCTGACGCTGCTGGATCAGAACCGCGTCATTCATCCGCATCCGTCTTTCCGCCTGTTCTCGACGGCCAATACGGTGGGCCTGGGCGATACGACCGGCCTCTATCACGGCACCCAGCAGATCAATCAGGGTCAGATGGACCGCTGGAGCATCGTCGCCACCCTGAACTACCTGCCCCATGCGCAGGAGACGGCGATCGTCATGGCCAAGCTCGGCATCGACCCCAAGGATGGCCCGGCCCGCCGCCGCGTGGAAAGCATGGTGGCGCTGGCCGATCTGACGCGCGCCGGCTTCATCGCGGGCGATATCTCCACCGTCATGTCGCCGCGCACGGTCATCACCTGGGCCGAGAACACCAATATCTTCGGCGACATCACCTATGCCTTCCGCGTCACCTTCCTGAACAAGTGCGACGAGGCCGAGCGGCAGACGGTGGCGGAATACTACCAGCGCTGCTTCAACGAGGAACTGCCGACCGGCCTGCGCCGCGCAAGCTAAGGAAGGCTGGACTCGCGTCCTGGCACAGGACGCGAAAACTTTCGCTAGGGGTAGGCTTTGAGCGGGACCAAGGACGGACAGGAACGCGCGGAAGCGTTCAAGCGGGCCACAGCCGGCACCATTCGCGCGGTCGCGGGCCAGCCGGAGCTGGAAGTCGCCTTCCAGGCCGGCCCGGCCAGCCTGACCGGCAAGCGCGCCCGACTGCCCTCCCCCACGCGTGGCCTGCCCCCGGCCGAAATGACCCGCATCCGTGGCGCGGCAGACGCCGTGGCGCTCCGCCTGAAGCACCACGACAGCGCCGTCCATGCGTCCCGCTCGCCGGCCAGCCGCGAGGCGCGGGATGTGTATGACGCGCTGGAACAGGCGCGCATCGAAATCGTCGGCAGCCGCCATATGGCCGGCGTTGCCGCCAATCTGCACCAGAAGCTGGCCGAGCAGATCGAGGCCGAGGGCTTCGACCGCATGACCAAGATGGAGCAGCTGCCGCTTGCCTCCGCCCTGTCGCTGCTGGCGCGGGAGCGGATGTCCGGCCAGCCGGTGCCGTCCGGCGCCGAGCGCGTGCTGAGCCAGTGGCGCGAGGCCATGGGCGATACCGCCACCGCCGCGCTGACCGATATGGCGGCCCATGCGGACGACCAGCAGGCCTTCACGCGCGCCGCCCGCAAGCTGTTGCAGGCTTACGATCTGGCCGATGCCGAGATTGAATCCCAGCCCGAGGAGCAGCCCGAGGGCGGCGAGGAAGCACCGGAGCAGAGCCCGCAGCAGGACGCCTCCTCCGAAGGCGAAAGCCAGTCCGAATCCGAAGCCGAAGCCAGCATGTCGGCCGATCCGCAGGACATGGAAGGCGAGGCCTCGGCCGAGGAAGCGACCGAAGGCGAGGAAGACGAAGCCATGGAAGCCGAGGGCGACGAACGCCCCGGCGGCCAGCAGCAGACGAAGGATCGCGGCCAGGAAGACACGCAGTACCGCGCCTATTCCAAGAATTTCGACGAGGAAATCGAAGCCTCGGAACTCTGCGACCCGGAAGAATTGTCTCGTCTCCGCCAGCAGCTTGATCATCAGTTGCAGCATTTGCAGGGCGTGGTGTCCAAACTCGCCAACCGCTTGCAGCGCAAGCTGCTGGCCCAGCAGACGCGCGCCTGGGATTTCGACCTGGAAGATGGGCTGCTGGATGTCAGCCGTCTGGCCCGTGTGGTGACGACGCCGACCGCGTCCCTGTCCTACAAGCGCGAGCGCGATACGGACTTTCGCGATACCGTGGTGACGCTGCTGATCGACAATTCCGGCAGCATGCGCGGGCGGCCGATTACGGTGGCCGCCATGTGCGGCGATATCCTGGCCCGCACACTGGAACGCTGCGCGGTGAAGGTGGAAGTTCTGGGCTTCACGACCCGCGCCTGGAAGGGCGGCCAGAGCCGCGAGCGCTGGGTGCAGGACGGCAAGCCCCGCAATCCCGGCCGCCTGAACGACCTGCGCCATATCATCTACAAATCCGCCGACGCGCCCTGGCGCCGCAGCCGCCGCAACCTGGGTCTGATGCTGCGCGAAGGGCTGCTGAAGGAGAATATCGACGGCGAGGCTTTGTCCTGGGCCTATCGCCGTCTGCTGACACGGCCCGAGCATCGCCGCATTCTGATGGTGATCAGCGACGGCGCGCCGGTGGATGACTCAACGCTGTCGGTCAATCCCGGCAATTACCTGGAAAAGCATCTGCGTCAGGTGATCCACGAGATTGAAAGCCGCTCGGCGGTGGAACTGGTCGCGATCGGCATCGGCCATGACGTGACGCGCTATTACCGCCGGGCCGTCACCATTGTGGACGCCGAGGAACTGGGCGGCACCATGATGCGCCAGTTGACGGCGCTGTTCGACGAGACCGGCGGCGCCGATGCCTGGGGCCGCGCCGCCGCCGAACGCACGCCCGCGATCGTCTAGCCTCGCTCAAAGTTGGGCGGGGTCGCCCTCACCCGTCATGCCCGCGAAGGCGGGCATCTTCTGCGCCTTGTCTGAGTGCCAAAGACAGAAGATTCCCGCCTTCGCGGGAATGACGGTGTATCGGTCTAAAGCGCCTAGGCCTTCTTCTCGACGGCCGCCTTGACTTCGTCGACGGCTTCCAGAAAGCGGCTATGGACCAGGCCCAGCGCTTCGGCGCTGGATTTGCGCAGCAGATCCTCGACCTCCTTCAGGTCGGACACGCTCTTCTCATAGGCGGATTTCAGCATTTCCGTCTGAAGCACGGTGCGCTCCTGCGGATTGGTGGTGGTCGCCAGCAGGCGGGCCGCTTCGGTCGCGTCCGCCACCTGGCGGCGGACGACGTCCACCTGGCGCTGGGTGATGGCCTGGGCGCCCTCGAAAATCAGCTTATTGGCGGCGGTCAGCGCCGCCAGATTGCGCTTCTGGGTCTCCATCAGCGCCGTCACGGCCGGGAAGGCCGGCAGCATATTGAGCGACGCGAAATACTTGGTGAGGTCACCGGGGAAATTCGGCAGATCGGACATCGTGTTACCTCCTTGGGCAGGATTTCAGGACAGACACGCCGCTTCTGAATGCGGGACGAGTTGGCCTCGTCTCCGCCCGCATATCGCACCCGGATGGGCCTCTCTGGCAAGCCTGCGGCGGCCATGACTTGGAACCGTCAACAAGGACGTGACCGCGCCCCCGCGCCGTCTAGAAAGTCGCATCGCCCGGCGGCGGCGCGGTGAAGGGCAGTTCGTCCCCGCCCGCACCGGGCGCGGCCTCCGCTTCCTCCTCGGGCGTCTTGTCGCCGATATAGCGCGCCAGCATGCCGGCACGGTCCAGCGCCTTGTCGGTCGCCGTCATGGTGCTGGTAAGGTCGGGGCTGTCATCCTGGGTCCAGGTGCGCACGGCGTAAAGCCAGACGCCGAGCAGGCCCTTGGTGCGCAGCAGGCCGCGCAGCCCGCCGGCCGGAATGCCCGCCCCTTCCAGCAGCCAGCCCATGCTGCGGGTGGAGAGCCGAGTCAGGATCAGCCCCAGCGCGGGGTCGAAGCGGGCGGCGTCCAGGACCGCGATGACACCGGCGCGATGCGCTTGCAGCACGTCGAAACGGCGCAGGATGATATCGAACAGACGGTCCTTGATCGGGCCTTCCGTTGTCGCACCCGCCAGCGCCGCCTGATCGGCGATGCTACCGAAGCGGATCAGCACATGCAGCTTCGTCGGAAAGCGGGCGCGGGCACGGGACAGATCCAGCGCCGCCGCGCGCGCCGCCTCGACGATGCTGACGCGAGCCCAGCCGCGCTCTCCCGCCTGGGCAAAGACTGCCGCCACCAGGGCCGCGTCGAATTCATTGTCGGTCATGCTGATCTGCCTTCCGTCACGGTCGTTTAATCTTGGCATTCATGCCGCCACAAAGAAGGGGCAGAGGCGTTGCCACCCCTGCCCCTTGCGATGCGAGACTTAAATTTTGGCCGTCAGGCCTCGCCCACGCATTCCAGCATCGCGGCGCGCAGCGCCTCTTCCGGCGGTTTGCCGCCGGCGATGACGAACTGGAAGGCGGGGAAAAAGCGCTCGCATTCCGTGATCGCGATATCGACCATATCCTCCATGCTTTCGAGCGACGCGCCCGGCGCGCCGCGCAGCAGCACGGCATGGCGGAAGACCGGCATGCCGTCATCGGCATCCATGCCGAAATGACCGATCCAGAGATGGGTATTGGCCAGAGCGAGCAGCTTGTAGAAATCGGCCCGGCGCTTCTCCGGCACCTTCATGTCGAAGGCGCAGGTGAAATGCATGGCCGAAATTTCGGAAGACCAATTGAAATAGAGACCGTAATCCGACCACTGGCCCGGCGCTTCGGCTGCCATTTCGGCATCGTTGCGGCGTTCGAAGGCCCATTCATTGGTGGATACGATCTGCTCGATGACATCGAGCGGATTTTTGACGCTAGCGTGAGCGGCAATGCTGCTTGCAGACATCGAAGGTCTCCTCGGTGCTGAGAGGAAGGCCGGATCGGCGGTGAGACGTTGCCGCTGCCGGATGATGGATTCCCCGATGGATCCCAGTTCCGACGTCGCGAATCGCCGCCTCCGTGTAAAACACTAGGGGCTCTGTTGCGCAAACCGCAAGTAAAGCCCGCTGGTGCAAAGGCTTATGAGGCAAACTGCCACAAAAGCCTCATCAGACAATCGGCGTAGGCGGGTTGCCGCCATGACTATCGTTTGAGGCGCCCGGCGGCAGGTCGCTGGGCGACGCCGGCGGCACGTCCTGCGGGAAAGCCGTGATCGGATCGACGACAACCGGCGTTTCCGCCGCTTTTCCGCCTTCCAAGACCACAATGCGGGCCTTCAGCGCCGCGATCTCAGCCTCGGCGGTTTCCAGCGCCAGACGCGTATTGGCAGCCAGATCCTGCACGGCGGCCAATTGTTCGCCACGCGCGATATCGAGTTTGTGAATGACTGCCTCAACCCGCGCGGTGAAGACGGCTTCAGCCTCGTCGCGCAGGCCGGTAAAGGCGGAGAAGGCGCCCTGCGCCACTCCTGCCAGATCATCCATGAAGCGGCCGCGCTCCTTCATATCCGTCCTCCTGCCTTCCACCCCAAGGGTGGGTTGCGTATAAGCCGCCGCCGGGGAACCCGAACCTCGGGTCCAAGCCTTGGCGACCAAACGTGTTCCTAACAGACTTGTGTCGCCGAGGGCAGTAGAGATGGGTTGTGACCGGCCCCCGGCCAAGAGCGGCCGCAGCATTCCTGGCGCGAGAGGCGTGACTTTGCCATGAAACCCTTGGTTTTTCCTGACTTCAACCCGATCCTGGTCAAGATCGGGCCTTTCGCCATCCATTGGTATGCCATCGCCTATATCGCCGGGCTGGTGATCGGCTGGCGGCTGGTGCGCCGCTTCGTGACCTGGGCCCCTGTTGCCGGCACGCCGCTTCTGGTCGACGATTTTCTGTCCTGGGCGACGCTTGGTGTCGTGCTGGGCGGCCGCAGCGGCTACGTGCTGTTCTATCAGCCTGTCGCTTTCTTTACCCATCCGTTGAGCATCTTCGCGGTCTGGGACGGCGGCATGAGTTTCCATGGCGGCATGCTGGGGGTGGCGGTCGCCATCATCTGGTTCTGCCTCAAGCACAAGCTCAACGTGCTGGCCTTCGCCGACCGCATCGCCATCGTGGCGCCTATCGGCCTCGGCTTCGGGCGCATCGCCAATTTCATCAATGGCGAGCTTTGGGGTCGCCCGGCACCCGCCGGCTGGCCGGGGGCGATGATCTTTCCGCGCGTCGACCAGATTCCCCGCTTCCCCAGCGAACTATACGAAGCCTTTCTGGAAGGGCTTTGCCTTTTCATCTTCATGATCCTGATGGCCCAGTCGGAGAAGCGCCGCCGCCGTGCCGGCGCGCTGACGGGCTTCTTCCTGGTCGGCTATGCCGTCGCCCGCAGCACCGGGGAATGCTTTCGCGAACCCGATGCCTTCCTGGGCTTCCTGTTCCGGGGCCTGACCATGGGCCAGCTTCTCTGCGTGCCGATGCTTCTGGCCGGCATCGCCCTGCTGGTGGTCGCCTATCGCAGCCGGCCGATCCCGGTGGCCGCTTGACGGAAGCCTTGCCGGAACGGCTGGACCGCTTCATGGGCCGCGCCAACGCGGCCTATTACGCGAATCACGATCCCTTCGGCGATTTCACGACGGCGCCCGAAATCAGCCAGATGTTCGGCGAGCTGATCGGGGCCTGGGCGGCGGTCGCCTGGGCGCTGATGGGACGCCCTGACCGCATTATCCTGGCCGAAGCCGGCCCGGGTCGCGGCAGCCTGATGGCGGATGCACGCCGGGTGACGGCCCGCGTCGCGCCCGATTTCCATGCGGCGGCGCAGGTCCATTTCATCGAAACCTCGCCCCGCCTGCGCACCGAGCAAGCCAAGCGCGTACCCGATGCCGCCTGGCACGATGACCTGAGCAACCTGCCGGATGGCCCGCTGATCCTGATCGGGAACGAGTTTCTGGACGCGCTGCCGATCCGCCAGTTTCGGGTCCAGGACGGCCAATGGGCCGAGCGGCATGTCGCCGGCTCCGACTTTGTGGAGATCTCCTGTCCGCCGCAAAGCGGCCTGCCGGTCGATGAGGCGGATGAGCAAGGCTATCTGGAACGGAACGAGCCGGCGGAGGATTTCGTGACCAGCCTGGCGCGGCGCCTTGCCGCGCACGGCGGGGTCGGCCTGCTGATCGACTATGGATCGGCGCAGAATCCGGGCGACAGCCTACAGGCGATCCGGTCCCGCCGCATGGCCCCGGCACTGGAACAGGCCGGTGAGGCAGATCTCACCGCCCTCGTCGATTTCGGGGCGGTCGCCCGCGCGGCCCAGCGCGGCGGCGCATCCATTCAAGGACCGGTGACGCAAGGCGCTTTCCTCAACGCCCTTGGCCTGATGCCCCGCGCCGTCAAGCTCGCGGCCGGAAGGCCCGAGACCGAGGCCGCAGCCGTTCTGGGCGCGGCCCGCCGCCTTGCCGAACCCGCCGCGATGGGCCGATTGTTCAAGGCCATTGCCGTTACGCCGCATGGTTTTCCGCCTTTGCCAGGATTAGCCGCATGACCCTGCCTTCGGTCACAGACCCTGCCCTGCCCGTCCCGCACGGCTTTTTCACGCGGGACGGCGGCGTTTCCACCGGCCCCTATGCCAGCCTCAACTGCAGCCTGTCGGGCGGCGACGACCGCGCGCTGGTGCTGGTGAACCGGTCTCGCGTGGCCCAGGCCCTGGGTGCCGCGCCGGAGAATTTCGTCGGCCTGACGCAAGTGCATGGGATAGAGGTCGCGACGGTCACGACGCCCTGGGCCCCCGGTGAAGGCCCGCGCGCGGATGCCATGGTGACCGGCACGCCGGGCATCGCGCTCGGCGTCATCACCGCCGATTGCGGGCCGATCCTGTTCGCCGATCCCGTCACCCGCATCGTCGGCGCCGCCCATGCCGGCTGGCGCGGTGCGGTGGCCGGCATCCTGGAAGCGACGATCGACGCCATGGTCGCCATCGGCGCCGATCGGTCGCGAATCGCGGCCGTTGTCGGCCCCTGCATTCGCCAGAACTCCTACGAGGTGGCGGCCGATATGCGGAATGCCGTGCTGGCGCATGACGCGGCGAACGCGCGCTTCTTCCAGCCTGGACGGCCGGAACGCTGGATGTTTGATCTGGCCGGCTATTGCGCCGGCCGGCTGACCCAGGCAGGGGTTGGCCTGATCGCGATCACCCCCGGCGACACGGCGGCGGAAGCGGATCGGTTTTTCAGCCACCGCCGGCGCACGCTGGCCGGCGGCGGCTCGATCGGACATCAGATTTCGGGAATTCGATGCGACGCGTGACTTTGTCTCTGTCCTTCCGTTACGGCCTGATGGCCCTGCCGCTGGCGCTGGCCGCCTGCGGCGCCTTTCCGCAACCGATGCAGGGCTATCCCGGCCGGATGGGCGCGATCCTGGCGCATCCGCCGCCGCAGCGCATTGTCGTGCCGACACCGACCGGCGCGCTGCTGGACGACACATCGGCCGGCGTTTTCGCGAATGACGTCGCCAATGCCCTCGCCGCGCAGACCGTGCCGGCCATGGCGCAGAAGCCGCAACGCGGCGACTGGGTGCTGAGCATCTCCGCCACCATGGCCGGCGACCAGGTGACGCCGACCTATAGTGTCATCGATCCGCGCGGCCATCTTCAGGGCAAGGAAAGCGGCCTGCCGGTTTCCAGCCAGGCCTGGTCTAACGGCGACCCGACGGCGCTGACGGCGGAGGCCAATGACGCCGGGCCGAAGATTTCCAGCCTGCTGTCGAATATCGACGCGGCGCTGAAGGAGAACGACCCGAACAGTCTCTACAACCGGCCGGCGCAGCTGGACTTCACGACGGTGGCCGGCGCGCCGGGCGACGGCAATACCTCTCTCGCCCGCGAGATGACGAAGGATATCGGCGCGCTTGGCGTGGTTGTCGTCAGCCAGAAGCGCGACGCCGATTTCACCATGCGCGGCCAGGTCAAAGTCGTAAACGTCGATGCCAAGACCCAGCGCATCGAAATCTACTGGATCGTCGATACCGTGGACGGCAAGGAAGTCGGCCGCGTGGCGCAGCTGCATGACATCGCGAAAGGCTCGCTGAACAGTTTCTGGGGCGATGTCGCCGTGGTGGCGGCGCAGCAGGCCGCCGGCGGCGTGAAGGAAGTGCTGGATAACAATATCGGCAAGCGCGCCTATGCGAAGCCTGCCGCGCCGAAAGCCGCGACGCCTGTGCCGGCCACACCCAAGCCGGCGACGACGAGCGCGATTCCCATACCGACGCCCGTGCAAGGGGCGACCGTCAAAGGCGTGGATTTCATGTTTCCGCCCTATAGCGGCGACGAATAGTCATGAAGGCGTCGCTTGACACCTTCATGCGGGATCGTGGAGTGCCTGTAACTGCGTGGACACAAAGCTGTCCCGTTGCTAGAAGCCGCCGCACGAAGCCAATCCGGCGCTGCTGACGGAATCTGCCGCATGAAAATCGTTGCCTGCAACAGCAACCGCCCGCTGGCGGAAGCCGTGGCCGCTGCTCTCAGCCTGCCACTGACCAAGGCATCGGTCCGGCGCTTCGCCGATATGGAGGTTTTCGTTGAAATTCACGAAAACGTCCGCGGCGAGGATGTCTTCGTGGTGCAGTCGACCGCCTATCCGGCGAATGATCACCTCATGGAGCTGCTCATCACTTTGGATGCGCTGCGCCGCGCGTCAGCCAAGCGGATTACCGCCGTCATCCCCTATTTCGGCTATGCGCGGCAGGACCGCAAATCCGGCTCGCGCACGCCGATCAGCGCCAAGCTGGTGGCGAACCTCATCACCGAGGCCGGCGCCAACCGCGTGCTGACCATGGACCTGCATGCCGCCCAGATTCAGGGCTTCTTCGATATTCCGGTCGATAACCTTTATGCCGCGCCGCTTTTCGCGCGCGACATTCAGGAACGTTATGCCGGCCGCGACCTGATGATCGTCTCGCCCGATGTCGGCGGCGTGGTGCGCGCCCGGGCTCTGGCCAAGCGCCTGGACGTCGATCTGGCCATCATCGACAAGCGGCGCGAGCGCGCCGGCGTCTCGGAAGTGATGAACATCATCGGTGACGTCGATGGCCGCGACTGCATCCTGATCGACGATATCGTCGATTCCGGCGGCACGCTGTGCAATGCCGCCGCCGCGCTGATCAAGCAGGGAGCGCGCTCCGCCAGCGTCTATACCACGCATGGCGTGCTCTCGGGCGGCGCCGTCGCCCGCATCGCCTCCTCCCCCATCGAGATGATGACGATCACGGACAGCATCCTGGCGACGGAAGCCGTGCGCCTGGCCGCGAATGTGCGCCAGGTCACCATCGCGCCGCTGCTGGCGGAAGCCATGCGCCGCATCTCTGACGAAAGCTCCGTCAGCTCGCTCTTCGACTGAGGATCATTCCCCTATGACGCAGCTGACGCCGGTCCCCTTCTGGTTCCTTCGCCATGGCGAGACGGATTGGAACGCCCAGAACCTGAGCCAGGGGGATATCGACATCCCTCTGAACGCCACCGGGCGGGCGCAGGCGCTGCGCGCGGCCGCGCTGATGCAGGGCCACGCGATCACGACCATCGTCTCCTCCACTTTGTCGCGGGCGCGGGATACGGCGGAAGCCGTTTCCGCCGTCACCGGCATCGCCGTGCAGACCGATGACGGGCTGCGGGAAGTGAAGTTCGGCGAGCAGGAAGGCCAGCCGATGGGCGATTGGTATGACGACTGGATCGCCGGCACCTATACGCCCGACCGGGCCGAGACCTTCGCGGGCCTGCGCGAGCGCGTGACGCTGGCCATCAACCGTGCGTTGGAAAAGCCGGCCCCGGTTCTGGTCGTGGCCCATGGCGCGCTGTTCCGCGCCGTGCGGGCCGCCATGGGGCTGGAGCCCAATGTGCGCACGCCCAATGCCATGCCGATCTTCTGCGAGCCGCCGGCCGCCGAAGGCCAGCCCTGGACCCTGACGCCGGTCGAGACGGGGCTGTAAGGCCCCGCCCCTGCTCCGTTCAGGCTTTCACTGAAACGACGTCATTCCAGCGAAGGCGGGCATGACGATGGGGAAAGCGCTTCAATCCCGGCCTGAAACGCATTAGCGCATCGTGCTGAGCGCCAGGTTCAGCTGCACGACATTGACATTGGCCGTGCCGATGAAGCCCAGCGCCGGCTGCGTCGCGATACGGTTGACCAGCGCGACCACGTCATCCACCGGCATATGCCGCGCGGCCGCCACAACCGGCGCCTGGGCCAGCGCATTGGCCAATGAGATATCCGGATCGACGCCGGACCCCGAGGTCGTCACCGCATCTGCCGGCACTTCGCCCGCGCCATAGGTCTTGTGCCAGGCGGCGATGCGCGCCTGGATGGTCTTGAGCAGCGCCGCACTGGTCGGCGCCAGGTTGGAGGCGCCGGACTCGCTGTCGTCATAGGGCGTGGCAATGGCATTGCCCTTGGCATCCGTTCCCATCAGCGCAGAAGGGCGCGATGCGAACCAGCTCGGCCCCGTAAAGTTCTGGCCGATGATGGCGGAGGCGACAGGCTGACCGTTCTGCACGATCAGGCTGCCGCCGGCCTGGAAGGGAAAGACCGCCTGGGAGACCTGGGTGAAGATGCCGGGCAGAATGAAGCCGAGCGCCAGGGTGAACAGCACCACCAGCGACAGGGCCGGACGTATTTCGCGGATCATGGAATGATCTCTCAATTCAAGAAAAGATGTGGAAGGCGTGCAGGATGACGTCGATTGCCTTGATGCCGATGAAGGGTGCCAGGATGCCGCCCAGCCCGTAGATCAGCAGATTGCGGCGCAGCAGCGCGCCCGCGCCGATGGGCCGGAATTTCACGCCGCGCAGCGCCAGCGGCACCAGGGCCACGATGATGACGGCATTGAAGATGACGGCGGACAGGATGGCACTTTCCGGTGACGCAAGGCGCATGATGTTGAGCGCCTGCAGGCCCGGATAGGCGCCGACGAAGATGGCCGGCAGAATCGCGAAGTATTTGGAAATATCGTTCGAGATGCTGAAGGTTGTCAGCGCACCACGGGTGATGAGCAGCTGCTTGCCGATTTCCACGATTTCGATGAGCTTGGTGGGGTCGCTGTCGAGGTCGATCATATTGCCGGCCTCGCGCGCCGCCTGCGTGCCGGTCTGCATGGCGACACCGGCATCGGCCTGGGCCAAGGCCGGCGCATCATTGGTGCCGTCACCGCACATGGCGACAAGCCGGCCTTCGTTCTGCACTTTCCTGATGTAGTCGAGCTTGTCCTGCGGCGTTGCCTCGGCAATCACATCATCGACGCCGGCTTCCGCCGCGATGGCGGCGGCAGTGATGCGGTTGTCGCCCGTCACCATGACGGTGCGGATGCCCATGCGGCGGAGGGCCGCGAAACGCTCCTTGATATCGGGTTTGACGATATCCTTCAGTTCAAGAACGCCGAGCAGGCGCTTGTCGACGCTGACGGCCAGAGGCGTCGCGCCGGCACCGGCCACGCGGCGCACGGCATCCGTGAAGGCCGCCGGCGGCTCGGTGATGCCGATGGCGCGCAGCACGGAATCCACCGCGCCCTTGCGGATGCTCTGCCCCGGCAGGTCAATCCCCGACAGGCGGGTATTGGCGGAAAAGGGCACGATAGTCGCCTGCTCGGGTGCTGCGACCGTGATGCCGTAGCGGTCCCGCACGAAGGACAGGATGGAGCGGCCTTCGGGTGTGTCATCCCCCATCGAGGAGAGCGCCGCGAATTGCGCCAGGTCGCGCTCGGCGATACCCGGCACCGGATAGAGCCCCGCCGCCATGCGGTTGCCGAAGGTGATGGTGCCGGTCTTGTCGAGCAGCAGCGCATCGACGTCACCCGCTGCCTCCACCGCGCGGCCCGAGGTTGCAATGACATTGAAGCGGATCAGCCGGTCCATGCCGGCGATGCCGATAGCCGAGAGCAGGCCGCCGATGGTCGTCGGGATCAGGCAGACCAGCAGGGCCGCCAGCACGGCCACACCCAGATTGGTGCCGGAATAGAGGCCGAGCGGCACGATGGTGACGACGGCGATGAGGAAGATGATGGTGAGGCCCGCCAGAAGAATATCGAGCGCGATTTCGTTCGGCGTCTTGCGGCGTTCCGCCCCTTCCACCAGCGCGATCATACGATCCAGAAAGGTCGAGCCCTGTTCAGCAGTGATGCGCACCACCAGCCAGTCTGACACGACCTGCGTGCCGCCGGTGACGGCCGAGCGGTCACCACCCGATTCACGGATGACGGGCGCGCTTTCACCGGTAATGGCACTTTCATTGACGGAGGCGATGCCCTGCACGATCTCGCCGTCCGACGGAATGAGATCACCCGTTTCCACCAGAACCAGGTCGCCCTGGTGCAGATCGGGCGCCGGGGTCGGCTTGAAGATATGCGGCTCGCGCGGATCGAGGATGAGCTTGGCCATCGTGTCGGTGCGCGCCCGGCGCAGGCTTTCCGCCCGCGCCCGCCCGCGCCCTTCCGCCATGGCCTCGGCGAAGGTCGCGAAAAGCACCGTCAGCCACAGCCATACGGCGACCGCGAATGAGAAGGCCGCGCCATGGCCGTGGACGATCTCCTCGATGCCGACGATGGTGGTGAGCATGGCCACGACTTCCGTGACGAAGATCACCGGATTGCGCATCAGCGTGCGCGGGTTGAGTTTGAAAAACGCGTCACGCGTGGCGCGGGTGAGGATCGTGCGGTCAAACAGCGCGATCTGTTCTGCATTCTGCGTCATGTTCTATGGCTTCTGTAAGATTGCCGGATCAATAAGTCTTGCCGGAGAAGAGCGCGAAATGCTCCGCGACCGGGCCCAGCGTATCCGCCGGCATGAATTGCAAGCCGCCGAGGATGACGATCACGCCGATAAGAAGGCCGGTGAAGAGAAGCGTGTCGGTCGGGAACGTGCCTGACGAGGCCGGCAGTTTCGGCTTGGCGGCGAGCGAGCCGGCAATGGCCAGAACCGGGATCAGGAAGGCGAAGCGCCCGAACAGCATGGCGGTGCCGAGGCCGTAATCCAGCCAGGGCGTGTCGGCCGTGATGCCGGCCATGGCGGAACCGTTATTCTGCGTCGCCGAAGTCCAGGCATAGATCATCTCAGACAGGCCATGCGGCCCGGCATTGGCCATGGAGCTGAGGCCGGTCTTGCTGATGACGGTATAGCCGGTGCCGACGAGGATGAAGAAGGTCAGGATCAGGAAGGACAGCATGGCGAGCTTGATTTCCTTCGCCTGCACTTTCTTGCCCAAGTATTCGGGCGTTCGTCCGACCATCAGCCCGGCCACGAAGACGCTGAGCAGCGCGAAGACGATGATGGTGTAGAAGCCCGAGCCGACGCCGCCCGGCGCGATTTCACCCAGCTGCATCATGAAGATGGGCACCAGTCCGCCGAGCGGCATATAGCTGTCGGTAAAGCTGTTGACGGCGCCGGTGGATGTGCCAGTGGCCGCGACGTTGAAGGTGGTGGAAGCCGCGATGCCGAAACGCATCTCCTTGCCTTCCATATTGCCGGGTGCGGCACTGATGCCGGCCGCGACATGCAGCGGATTGCCATGGGCCTCGGCGGCATAGGCGCCGATACTGCCGGCGATGAGGATGGCGGCCATGGCGGTATAAAGAACGAAACCCTGGCGCGGCTTGCCGATCATGCTGCCGAAGGTAATGGGCAGCGCGAAACCGATGACGAGCAGCGCCCAGGTTTCCAGAATATTCGTCCAGATCGTCGGGTTTTCGAAAGGATGGGCTGAGTTCGCGTTGACGAAGCCACCGCCGTTGGTACCCAGTTCCTTGATCGCTTCCTGCAAGGCCATGGGGCCGACCGCGATGGTCTGCGCGCCGCCGATGAGGGGATGCACGGTCGCGAAGGGTGCGAAGGTCTGCGGCACGCCGGCCCAGACCAGCACGAGGCCGACGACGATGGCCGCCGGCAGCAGCAGATACAGGGTGATGCGCGTCAGGTCGGCGTAGAAATTGCCGAGCGAGCCGAGATTGGACGCCGTGAAGGCGCGCATGACGGCGCCGGCGACCGCGATGCCGGCGGCGGCCGAGACGAACATATGCACGCAGAGGCCGAACATCTGCGCGCCATTGGAAATCTGCGCTTCCGGCACATAGGCCTGCCAATTGGTATTGGTGGCGAAGCTGACGGCGGTATTGAAGGCCAGCCGTGGCGACATGCCGGCGATATGTTGCGGATTGAAGGGCAGATACTGCTGCAAGCGCAGCATGGCATAGAGCAGCACGACGTGAATGACGCTCAGCAGCAGCAAGGCGACCGTATAGTCCTGCCAATGCATCGGCCGATCCGGCTTGATGCCGCAAATGGCGTAGATGCCGCGCTCGACGGGCGCCAGAAACCGCACCTCGCCCTTGAGGATGCGCGCGATATAAAGGCCGAGCGGTATGGCGCTGGCCAAAACCAGCACGAAGACGAGGGCCATATAGGCCCAACCCGAGACTGTCATGATGTGGTTGATCCGTGGCCGGGAGAATCAAAAATCTTCAGGGCGCAGCAAGGCCCAGACGAGATAGACGAGCAGGCCGGCGGAAACGCCGCCGCCGAGGATGAGATCGAGCACAGCTCAGACCTTTCGACAAAATGTAACGAAACCGATCAGAAGGATGAAAATGACCGCCATATAGGCGACCGTGATCACGTCTCCCATGATGAGACCTCACTCTTGCTAACCTGCGGAGCGTGCCGGAGAGCCGCGTTAAAGCGCCATTCGCGAAAGGGCGGCCGGGCATTAAAGCGGAATTAAATCCCTGGCCCTTGCCTTAGCCGGGCAAAAGCCGATCTTGGGCAGGACAGAGGCCGATAGGCGCGACGAGGAGCAGGGCTTGGACAGCGGCGACACAAACCCGGCGGACCACCGGCCGGCCAAAGCCATCGGCGCGCTGACGGCGCTCGGCATCGTCTACGGCGATCTGGGCACCAGCCCGCTTTATACCTATCAGACCATCGTCTCGGATGCTGGCGGCCACCCCTCGGCGCATGTGGCGCTGGGGCTGCTGTCCTTGGTCATCTGGGCGCTGATCGTCACGGTATCCGTCAAATACTGCGTCTTCGTGATGCGGGCGGATAATAACGGCGAAGGCGGCATTCTGGCGCTGATGTCCCTCGTCACGCGGCAGGTCGGCGGGGCCAGGGCCAGGACCACGGCGGCCCTGATCGTCATGGGCCTGTTCGGCGCGGCGCTGATTTACGGCGACGGCATCATAACCCCCTCCATCTCCGTCCTGAGCGCGCTGGAAGGGGTGACGGTCGTCACCAGCAAACTGCAACCCTATGTGCTGCCTGCCGCCTTAGTCATTCTGTTGCTGCTGTTTGCGGCCCAGCGCCTGGGCACGGGCAAGATCGGCCGCTTTTTCGGCCCCATCATGCTGATCTGGTTCATCGCCATCGCCCTGCTGGGCCTGATGGCCGTCATCCGCCACCCCGGCGTGCTGGTGGCCGTCAACCCGGCCTATGCGATCGGCTTTCTGGCCCGGCACGGCATGCACAGCCTGTTCGTGCTGGGCGGCGTCTTTCTGGCCATTACCGGCGGCGAGGCGCTGTATGCCGATATGGGCCATATCGGCCGCGCGCCCATCCGCGCCGCCTGGACCGTCATCGTACTGCCGGCCCTGCTGCTGAGCTATGCCGGGCAGACCGCGCTCATCATCTCCAACCCTGGTCTGACCGGCAATCCCTTCTTCATGCTGGCCCCCGGCTGGGCGATTATCCCGCTGGTCGTGCTGGCGACATTGGCCACGATCATCGCGAGCCAGGCGATCATCACCGGCGCCTTCTCCCTCACCCGCCAGGCCATTCAGCTCGGCTGGCTGCCGGGCGTCGTCATCCGCCAGACCTCGGACGAGGAATATGGGCAGATCTACGTGCCTTCGGTGAACTGGCTGATGATGGTGGCGACGCTGGCGCTGACCTGGGGTTTCGGCAGTTCCGCCAAGCTGGCCGGCGCCTATGGCACGGCCGTTTCCACCACCATGCTGCTGACGACGGCCCTGCTGTTCAATGCCATGCGGGATGTCTGGCGCTGGCCGCTTTGGGTCGCGGCCAGCCTCAGCGCGCTGTTCCTGGTGGTCGATCTGGGCTTCTTCACCGCCAATATCCTCAAGATCGCCGAAGGCGGCTGGATACCGCTGGTGCTGGGAGCGGCCATCTTCATCGCCATGCGCACCTGGCGGCGCGGCGTGCGCGCCATGAAGGCGAAAATCGACGAGGAGGAGCGCGCGCCCAACCAGCTCATGGCCGATCTGGCCGCCGGGCGCATTACGCGCGTACCCGGCACGGCGGTCTTTCTCAGCCGCACCGGCACGGCCGTTCCCATCATGCTGACGCGGCATGTGGCGCAGATGGGCGCGCTGCAAAAAACCGTCGTGACGCTGACCCTGGTTTTTGAGGAAGTGCCGCGCGTGTCAGCGGCGGACCGCGCGCAGGTGGAACAGGTAGCCCCCGACTTCTGGCATGTGCGGGTGCATTTCGGCTTCGTGGAAGTGCCCAATGCAATGGTGGCCTTGGCCAGCGCGCGCGCCCATGGCTGCCCGGTCGATCTGGATGAGGCGGTGTTTTTCGCCGCGCGGGACCATGTGGTGCGGGGGGCGACCAGTCATCGCCTGCCGGCCTGGCGCCGCGCCATTTTCAGCGTGATGTATCGCAATGCCGTGCGGTCCTCGGACCGGTTCGACCTGCCGGCCGATCGCTTTCTGGAAGTCGGCCGGCAGGTCGAATTGTAGGTACGGGTCGGCTTTGCGCAGATGGACGTTCCAGACCGAGATATCGGCCAGTTTCCCCCTCATCCATTCATAAGACTGCCGGAAGGCACGCTAAAGCAGACCAAACTCGCCTTCGGTCGGGATATCGCACCACTGACTAATCATGGAATTCCATTTGCACCATGCTCACGGAATCCGGGCCGTTGTAAAAGGCGCTGATAGTAAGCATCGACCGCAGGATAGTTGGGACGATCCATGGGCGTACTCAGCCAGCGGTTGACCGACAAGCCGAGAACAATATCAGCAAGCGTAAAATTTGCCCCAGCAACATAAGCACCAGTGACTACGAGACGGTGCTCGAGAATTTCCATTTTTTTGTTCCAGGCGCGGACGCTAGCCTCAATGCCGCTGCGGTCGGCGCTGGCCGGGTCGAGCCGGACAAGACCGAGGAAGGCCGTTCGCCAGGACGGGTTTAACTCCGTTGCCTGCCAGTCCATCCATTGTTCAACGTGGGCACGTCCTCGTGGGTCGGGCGGTAGTAAATCAACCCGCCCTGCATTTGCAGCAAGGTAACGGCAGATCGTGTTCGATTCCCACAATGGACCTCCGGCATCGATAACCACAGGCACCAATCCATTGGGGTTCAGTGCAAGGAACTCCGCCGTATCAGTCCGAGCGAAGCCGCTTCCGTAATCCTGCCGGTCAAATTCGAGCCCGATCTCTGCACAAGTCCAGAGAACCTTGCGAACATTTATAGATGTTGCCTTACCCAGAATTTGAATCATGAGGAATGCCGGAATGTCGTTGCGGGCCAATTATGCCGCACGGATCGCCTTTCGCCAAACCTAACTGGCGAAGGCATGGTTTCAAAGAACTCGCCTAAGCTGCTACTGATCCAAGGCTCTAACGATGGCTCCCAACCGATAGGCGGCTTTCGACCCATGGGAGACGATCAGCACATGTTAACGGTCACCCGAAAGCAGACATCGGCAACGTTAGATTGAGGACAGTTTTGGGCTGCCTCAATCCAGACATTTCATCGTCTCGCTTGGCATTTACGGCGAGAATCACTTAGTCGCTGCCACTCGACAACGCCTTGGCCGGGTCAAAGCTTATCGCACCCGCAAGTGATGCCACAGACGGGCGCCCATCATCAGGCTTCGTTAAACACGGTCACGGCGTCAGCGCCTGCTGGAATGCGACCTGGAGCAGCGTCATTGGTCGCCGCTTCCCAAACGGCTTCAGCGACGTCAATTGCGCGGGTGATCTCCTCGTGGGGACCACTGAAGCCAGCCATGACTGCTTGGCCAAGCTCTGCATAGGGTTCGGGGAAATTCAGGCCCTCCGGCATCTGAGCGAAAGCATTCGCGCCGAACTGGGTATCTGGCGCCAAGCCCGGCAACACAATCTTTACCTTGATATTGAAAGGCTGAACCTCGATGGCAAAGGATTCGCTGAATGCGTTCACGGCCGCTTTACTAGCCGTGTAGATCGAGAGAAGCGGCAAAGACTTCAACGTAACGGTTGATGTGACGTTGACGATCGTCCCGGATGTACGATCCCGAAATTGCGGCAGGATTGCCTGACACATGGCCATCGTGCCGAATGTGTTGGTCTCGAAGATGCGGCGGGCTGTGTCGATGGATGTCCCTTCGAGGGCGTTCAACCATCCAATGCCAGCGTTATTGACTAAGACGTCGATGTCACCGGCGGCGCTGATGGCTTCGGCAATGCTGGCAGGGTCCGTCACATCCAGCTTAAGAAGCAGGAGATTCGGTGCAGGCGGAAGAACGTCATTGCTCGGCGTCCGCATGGTCGCGACAACGCGCCATCCGCGCTCAAGGAAAAGCTTTGCTGTTTCCAGGCCAAAGCCGGAAGAGCAGCCAGTAATCAGGACGGATTTCATAAGCGCCGTCGCTCCTTTAAGGGTGTCGGATAGACATAGCGTTGAATGTCCGGACGCCATATAATATAAAGTCCATTTTTCATTCGAATGAGTCCAGACGTGTCCGACCCGCTCGCCGAGATTATTTCTCTCCTTCGTCCGAAGATTGCTTTCACGAAGGTCGCTAGTGGTGCGGGGCCATGGAGGCTCCGCAAAGAGAGCGATGGGCACTTGTTCTATTGCGTTGTGGTGGAAGGTGGCTGCCGTATCCGATTAGATGGCCAAGACGAGCTTACCCTTGAAGTCAGCGACTTCGTTCTGACAACGGCTGCAACAGGATTCTCGATGAGCAGCCTGCACCCAGATTCCGGGACCATGCCCTTGTCGGAGCCCAACCAGTTGCCAACGGGTGAGTTCTGGCTTGGAGATCGGGATCAGCCCGTCAATGTGCGCAATTTGGTTGGCCACTGCACCTTCACATCCCCTGACGCGGCACTTCTGATGTCCTTGATGCCAGCCATGGTGCATGTGAAGGGGGAAAAGAGGCTGGCGACTTTGGTCTCTCTTCTGGGTGAGGAAGCTAAGGGCAATCGGCCGGGTCAGGAAGTCGCGCTGGGGCACCTTCTTGAGCTGATGCTCATCGAGGCCTTTCGCTCGACGGCAAATCTAGGAACGATGCCAAGCCTTATCCGTGGACTGGCGGACGAGCGTCTTGCCGCAGCTATCAGGTGTATGCACAGGGCGCCGGGCCATGAATGGACGATGGCAGAGCTTGCGAAAGAGGCAGCTTTGTCGCGCTCAGCCTTCTTCGACCGCTTCCGCCGGGAGGTTGGCATGACACCTATGGAATACCTGCTTAATTGGCGAATGGCGCTGGCCAAAGACCTTTTGCAGGGAAACGGAGGAGGTATCGCGGCAGTTGCTGCGCAAGTTGGCTACCGGTCAGCCAGCTCATTCAGTGTGGCATTTTCAAAACACGTAGGGATCGCGCCTGCACAATACGCGCGTGCAGGGCATACGCGCTAAGGCAGGAAGTTCCATTCTTTGCGCCAACGCCGCTCGCATCATGCAAGAGCTTGTGAAGCGCGATCCACGAAGACAAGAAAACGGCTGGTGGATTTCAACCCGACGAAGATATTCCAACCCGTTCTCCACGTTGCTGAAAGCCGACATTGCGCGCATGCTCCATAGTAGTCGATCGGCCAAAGCTTTTTGAAACGCGAGGGTTGAGAGTTGCCTGAAACAGAAAACAAGCCCGTTGCACTTGTCACGGGTTCAACCTCCGGCATCGGGCTCGCTGTAGCTCGGCGGCTTGTGCGCGAAGGCTATAGAGTCGTCATCCACTCCCGAAGTTCAGTAAGCGCCGGTCTGGAGATCGCCAAGGAGCTCGGTTCTGCTAACTATCTTCAAGCCGATTTAGCTCAACAAAAAGACCGAACGCGCCTTGTTCGTGAAGCTGTCTCTTTGTGGGGCCGCCTGGACGTTTTGGTCAACAATGCCGGGATCAGCGGCATCATTCCGCACTCCGATCTTAAAGCAGCAACGTCAGAAATCTGGCATGAATTATATGAAGTTAACGTTGTTGCGGCATTTCATCTTATTTCTGAAGCCGAAGCTTCATTGCGCGCAGCAGCAAGCCTTGGCTCGTCTGGGAATGTCGTCAACATTAGCTCACACGCAGGGGTTCGCCCAAAGGGAGCCTCTATCCCATATGCAGCGACCAAGGCCGCTCTGAATCACATGACGCGCTTACTGGCGGTGTCGCTTGCCCCGGATATTCGAGTGAACGCTGTTGCACCTGGCCTCGTGGATACCCCTCTGACGGCGGATTGGACGGTGGCACAGGATTTGTGGCGCACGCGCTCACCAATGCGCCGACCGGCGACGCCGGATGATATCGCACAGGCAGTCGCGATGTTGGTCGAGTCCAGTTATTTGACCGGCGAGATTTTACTCTCAGACGGGGGGCTTAACTTGACCTAGGGAGACAAGGAATTGTTCGATCTAGGTGGCATTCCATTCAAAACAGACCATCTGCAATCCCCCGGCAGCGCCGTCCACGCGTCCCGACACGGCCAGGTAGTCCAGCAGCACCCGCATGCGGGCCGGCAATTGTCCGGATTGCCCGACATAGACGGCGTGGAAGGGCTCCTGCCTGGCCGCGCCCGGATTTGTTGGCAGAACAACCAGGCGGCCGCAGGCGACTTCGTGGCGCACGGTGAATTCCGCCAGCCGCGCCGGGGCGACGCCGGCCAGCACCAGACGCCGGATGCCTTCGCCGTCGCTGACCCTGACGCGCGCGGGACTGGTCTCCCCTGTCCGCAGCCAATCGCCCGACGCGCGCGTATAGGCAAAGCCGACGCGGTCGCGCGCCGCTAAATCGTCGGCGTCCACCGGCAGACCGTTGCGCGCGATCCAGGCGGGGGCCGCCACGACCACCAAAGGCGTCTCCCCCAATGACCGCGCAACGAGGCTGGATGCCGGCAGCGCGCCTGCGCGGATGGCGATATCGCTGCCATCTTTCAAAAGATCCGCGACGGCATCGGTCTGGATGATGTCGACACTGATATCGGGATACTGCTCCAGAAAGGCGGGCAGAATATCGGCCAGCACATGGGCCACATAGCTCATGGAACTATTGATGCGGATACGCCCGGCGGGAAGCCTGGCGGCACCGATCTCACGCTCCGCGAATTCGATCTCGGCCAGGATGGCCAAGGCCCGCGCATGAAACTGTTCCCCTTCCGGGGTCAGGGCAATTCTGCGGGTGGAGCGGCGCAGCAGCGTGGCGCCCAGGCGCTGTTCCAGCCGGGTCATCAGCTTGCTGACCGCCGAGGGCGACAGGCCCAGCACGCTGCCGGCGCGCGCGAAACCGCCCTGCTCCACCACCCGGACGAAGGCCGCCATTTCCCCGGCGCGATTGGGTTCTTGCCGCATTCCTGACGTTCACTTCACGAATAAAGTTCCTGCCCGAAGTCTAATTCATCCAACCGATCCGCGCCATGATCAGGGCATGAAGACTCATTCCGCGTTTCCCCTGCCTTTATTGGCCCTGGCGGTCGGTGCTTTCGGCATCGGCGTCACCGAATTCGTCATCATGGGCGTGCTGGTGCAGGTGGGCGCCAGTTTCGGCGTCTCCACCAGCATGGCCGGGCTCCTCATCTCCGGCTATGCGCTCGGCGTCGTGGTCGGCGCGCCGGTGCTGACGATCCTGACCGGCCGCTGGTCGCATAAGCGCGTGCTGCTGGCCCTGATGGCCATCTTCGTCATTGGCAATATCGGCTGCGCCATCGCCCCGACCTATGGGCTGATGATGCTGGCCCGCATCATCACCGCTTTCGCCCATGGCACCTTCTTCGGCGTCGGCTCGGTGGTCGCCACGCAATTGGTGGCGCCCAATCGCCGCGCCTCGGCCATCGCCATCATGTTCACCGGCCTGACCGTCGCCAATATCCTGGGCGTGCCTTTCGGCACCTGGATCGGCCAGCTTGCCGGATGGCGCGTCACCTTCTGGATTGTCGCGGCCATCGGCCTATTGGCCTTCGGCGTCATCGCCTGGCTGGTGCCGCGCGATGCGGAAGGGCGGCCATCTTCAGATCTGGCCGCAGACCTGCGCGTGATCGCCAAACCCGCCGTGCTGCTGGGCCTGGCCACCACCACGCTGGGCTATGCCGGTGTCTTTGCCGTCTTCACCTATATCGCGCCCTTGCTGACGCGCGTCAGCGGCTTCGGCGAGGCCGCGATTTCGCCGATCCTGCTGCTGTTCGGCCTGGGTCTGGTGCTCGGCAATCTCGCCGGCGGCCGGCTTGCCGACAAGGCGTTGATGCCCGCCATATTCGGCACCCTGGCTTTGCTGCTGGTGACGCTTGTCGCATCGGGGCCGCTGCTGGCCTTCAAGACCGGCGCTATCCTCACCGTCGCCGCCCTGGGCTTCGCCGCCTTCGCGACCGTCGCCCCGCTGCAAAGCTGGGTGATGCGCAATGCGCAGGGGGCCGGCGAAAGCCTGGCATCCAGCTTCAATATCGGCGCCTTCAACCTGGGCAATGCCATCGGTGCATGGGCCGGCGGTGTCGCGCTCGACAGGCTGGGCCTCGGGTCCGTGACCTGGGTCGCGGCTCTCTTTCCCCTGGCGGCGCTGGCTGTGGCGGCTGCCGCCTGCCTGCGCGCCACCCCCCGCCATCACCTGCAAACCCGCTCCTAAAGGATCTATCCCATGGACTATCGTCATCTCGGCGCATCGGGCTTGAAAGTGCCCGTGCTCAGCTTCGGCGCCGGCACCTTCGGCGGCAGCGGCCCGCTATTCGGGGCCTGGGGCAATACCGAGGCCGATGAAGCCAGGCGCCTGGTCGATATCTGCCTGGACGCCGGCCTGACGATGTTCGACACCGCCGATGTCTATTCCGACGGCGCGTCCGAGACCGTGCTGGGTGAGGCCATCAAGGGCCGCCGTTCCAGCGTGCTGCTGTCGACGAAGCTGGGCCTGCCGATGGGCGACGGCCCGAACGACGCCGGCACGTCACGCGCGCGGCTTATCCGCGCGGTCGAGGATGCGCTGAAACGCCTTGGCACCGATTACATCGACCTGTTGCAGCTTCACGCTTTCGATGCGGGAACGCCGATCGAAGAGGTCATGCAGACGCTCGATCAGCTCGTTTGCGACGGCAAGCTGCGTTACACCGGCGTTTCCAACTTTTCCGGCTGGCAGGTGATGAAATCGCTCGGGATCGCGGACCGCCATGGCTGGACACGCTATGTCGCGCATCAGGTCTATTACGCGCTGATCGGCCGCGATTACGAATGGGAATTGATGCCGCTGGCGCAGGACCAGGGGGTGGGTGCCATGGTCTGGAGTCCGCTCGGCTGGGGCCGCCTGACGGGCAAGATCCGCCGAGGCCAGCCTCTGCCGAAGGAAAGCCGGTTGCACGAAACGGCATCTTTCGGGCCGCCGGTGGAAGACGAGCATCTATACCGGGTCGTCGATGCACTGGAGGCGATAGCAGAGGAAACAGAAAAGACCGTGGCGCAGGTCGCGCTCAACTGGCTTTTGCAGCGGCCGACCGTCAGCTCGGTCATTATCGGGGCGCGGAACGAGGCGCAGCTGCGCCAGAATTTGGGTGCCGTCGGCTGGTCCCTCACGGCGGCGCAGATCGCGGCGCTGGACAAGGCGAGCGACGTGACTGCGCCCTATCCCTATTTCCCCTATCGCCGGCCGGGCGGGTTCGCGCGCCTCAATCCGCCGCTGTGCTGAAAAGCGTCAGCCGTGGCGGCTGCCGCCACGGCCCCGCGCCATCTTGGCGGTGCCGCGGCCGGAGGTGATGCGGCTTTCCTGCCATTCGCGGATGATCTGCGCCAGACCGCTATCGGCAACCTTCTCCGCCGCCTCATTGCCCGGAAACCAGATGCGCCGGCGATGCGATTTGTCCCGCCAGGTGGCGGCCTCGTTGGAGACCAGCAGCGGATAGACCTCCACCACACAGGCGCTGTCCACGCCCTCGGCGGAGCGCCGGCTGGACGGATAATCGCCGATCGGCTTGCGGGAAATGGCGCCCTTGACCCCGGCCGCGTGAAAGGCCTCGATCTCGGCCGTGCGGTCCGGATGGCGCTCTTCCGAGGGCGCGGCCATGGGAATGCCCCAGCCCCGCGTCTCGCGGCTGGTGACGAGCAGAATCTCAAGCCCATGCCGCCCCAGGCGATACGGCAAGGCCGCACATTGCATGTCTTCGGAAAGGTCAGGTTTCGCCATGGCCCCCCTTTGTGCAATCGGGCCGCCGCTGTCCAGGGGTTTTAGGACAGCCGTCCCGTGCCGCAGATGAGGATCAGTGATGGGCCGGCACCGGTTTTCAGACGTCCGCATTGCGGGCTAGAAGCTTCGCTTCATGGAAAGCTTGCCCGCACAACCGCTGCGCCTGTCCTCCTTCGCCCTGTTCGGGGCCTTTTTTCAAGCCGGGCTGATGGGATTCGGCGGCGTGCTGCCGATGATCCGCCGGGTGATGGTGGAAGACCGGAAATGGCTGACTTCGGCTGAATTCAACGAGCATATCAGCCTGTGCCAGTTTTTGCCGGGGGCGAATGTCGCCAATCTGGCCGTCATTTTCGGCTCCCGCGTTTGCGGCCCCCAGGGCAGCATCGCCGCGCTGACGGGCCTGCTGGGTGCGCCGATAGCCATCGTGCTGGTCATTGCCGGGCTTTATGCCCGCTACGGCGAATTGACGCTGGTGCGGCATATGGTGACGGGGCTTTCGGCCGGTGCGGCCGGGCTTATTCTGGCGACGGCGCTGAAGATCGCCATGCCACTGCGCCATTCGGTGCTCAATATGGCCGTGGCCGCCCTGGCTTTCGCGGCGCTGGGCATCTTCCGCCTGCCCTTCCTGCCCAGCCTTTGCGTCATCGTGCCGCTGAGCATGGCGCTGGCCGGCTGGAGGCTGCGGGCATGACCCATCTTCTGGCGCTCGCCCTGATCTTCGCCGAACTCTCCTTCCTCGCCATCGGCGGCGCCTCGACCACGCTGCCGGCGATGGAGCGCGCGGTCGTCCATCAGCAGCATTGGATGAGCGCGCAGGAATTCGTGCGCCTTTACGCGCTGGCGCAGGCAGCACCGGGGCCGAATATGCTGGCGGTGACGCTGTTCGGCTGGGAAGTGTCCGGCATTCCCGGCGCGATCGTCGCTACCCTCGCCTTCCTGTTGCCGGCCTGCGCGCTGGCCTATGTCATGGGCCATCTGTGGCTGCGCTTTCGCGACCGGCAATGGCGCAAGGTGGTGCAGGCCGGGCTTGTGCCGGTGACGGCCGGGCTGATGGTGGCCGCCGCCTATCTTCTGGTGCGGGATGCGGCCACCGACTGGCGGGCGCTGGTGTTGGCGGCGCTGGTGGCCGTGGGCTGCCTTTTCACCAAACGCCACCCGCTCTGGTTCCTCGGGCTGGCGGCGCTGGCGGGATTGGTCGGTTTCCGCTGATCCGCGTTACTTCACGCTCGAAAACGCGGTCGGGGCCAGAAACTGATTGCTGATCGAGGCGACGATGGGTTTCTCCCGCTCGGTCTCGGTGCGCTTGGCCACCCATTCCGCGTCGGCGGCGAAGGCATTCCACTTCTGCTCGCGCTCGGCCAAGCTTTCCCAGGCCAGGATATAGGTCAGAGCGTGATTGCTTTCGCCCACCAGCGTCGTCCAGAAACCGGCCTGGCGGATGCCGTATTTTTCGAAATAGCCCAGCGTAATGGTTTCAAACCGCTGAAGCAGGGCAGGCAAGCGTCCAGGCAGGCAGTGATAGGTGCGGAGTTCGTAAATCACGGTGGCGTTTCTTCCCTATGTCTTTCGCTTAAGGGATTTATGAGACCCTATCACGGCTTTGGTCAAATAGGCCGCCCCGGCCAGCCCGGCTTGCCCCGGCGACTTTGCATAAAATGAATGCGGCTTGCACATATGTGCGCCATTTGCATGAGAAAGATGAGTTACAGCGACGTTATGCTGCGCTGCCGCAACGGCTAATTCAGACCCAAGCCGATCGCCGGTGTTCAAACGGCGGTCGAGACCGGACGCACAGGCGCCCGGCACGGTTTGGAGATAGAGTTATGAAGAGCATGATCCTTGCGGCTGTTGCCGCCGTTACCCTGGGCATGACCGGCGCCGCCATGGCCGATGCCCCGATCCGCCACAACCTCGCCGGCACCGAGCAGGCCCGCAACAGCCAGGTTGAGCCGAGCCAGCGCCCGGCCTACCTCGCCCGCAACTCCACGGTTCTGCCGAGCCAGCGCCCGGCCTACCTTGCCCGCAACTCTACGGTTATGCCGAGCCAGCGTCCGGCTTACCTCGCCTCGCGCGGCGAAGTTCTGCCGAGCCAGCGCCCGTCCTACCTCGCGTAATCATCCCCGCGCGGCGATGAAAAAAGGCCGGTCCCTTGCGGGGCCGGCCTTTTTCGTATCTGGCGCGTGAGCCGCAGTGCGGGTCAGGCGCTGCGGCGAATGCGCGCGCCGCAGGCGATGAGCTTTTCCACCATGCCGTCATAGCCGCGATCGAGATGGTCCAGACCGTCCAGCACTGTCTCCCCTTCCGCGACCAGGCCGGCCAGTACGACGGCGGCGGCGGCGCGAACGTCATGGCCCGTCACCCGCGCGCCCGTCAGTCGCTCGGCACCGCGAATGAAGGCGACGCGGCCCTGCACCTGAATGCGGGCGCCCATTTTGCGCAATTCATCGACATGGCGGAAACGCTGCTCGAAGATCGTCTCGGTAATGTCGCTGGCGCCTTCCGCCACCGTCAGCAGCGCCATGGCGGGCGCCTGCAAATCGGTTGCGAAACCGGGATAGGGACGGGTTTGCAGCGCAATGCCTTTCAGCCCGCCCGGCGCGCGGCGAGCGATGAGCCCGTCCGGCACTTCTTCCAGCTCAACGCCCGCTGCCTGAAAGACCGGGCCGGCAGCGCCCAGCAGGTCCAGCCGCGCGTTGGTCAGATGCAATTCGCCGTCCGTCATCGCGGCCGCGCAGGCCAAGGTGCCGGTCTCGATCCGGTCCGGCATGACGGTATGCACCGCCCCCGTCAGCGGCGCGCCGCCGGTGATGCGAATGACATCGGTGCCCGCGCCTTCGATCTTCGCGCCCATGGCCGTGAGGCAGAGGGCCAGATCGACGATCTCCGGCTCCAGCGCCGCGTTGCGGATGGTGGTCTGGCCCTTCGCCAGAACAGCGGCCAGCATCAGGTTTTCGGTGGCGCCGACCGAGGGCAGCGGCATTTGGATATCCGCGCCATGCAGGCCGCCCGGCGCGCGGGCATGGATGGTGCCGGATTCCAGCGTGATCTCGGCGCCCATTGCCGTCAGGCCGGCGATATGAAAGTCGATCCCGCGCAGGCCGATGGCGTCGCCGCCCGGCATGGGCAGGCAGGCTTCGCCCGAGCGGCCCAGCAGCGCGCCCAACACAAGGACAGAGGCGCGCATCCGCGAGACCAGCCCGGCATCGATTCGCGCCGGGTGAATCTGGTCTGCCGCGAAGGTAGCCGACAGGCCGCTCGCCGTCTGCGACCAGGACAGTTTAACGCCCAACCCTTCCAGCAGATTGGCCAGCACCGCGACATCCAGGCTGGCCGGGATATTGTGCAGCGTCACCAGATGCGGCGTCAGCAAGGCCGAGACCATCAGCGGCAGCACGGCATTCTTGGCGCCGCTGATCGGATAGGTGCCGACCAGCTTTTGCCCGCCTTCGATGATGAGGGTGGTTTCGGGGCGCGGCTGCCACCAGGGTGACGCGCGCAGCAGGGTCTGATCAGGAAGCGGCATCTTGTCTCTGCTAACAAAAGGGTAGCTGCCGTTCTTAACAAACCGGATTCGGAATTCAAAGAGAGTTTCGCTGTGTAACAGCCGCTCACGCGGCGGCTCGGCGCACACGTCTTCGCGAGGAAACGGCCCTATGGCGCGCGGCGGCGCGGCTGGCGTGGAAGCGATCTAAATGAAATCGCAGACTAAATCGAGTGCAAATGCGCAAGTATTAAATCGGGCAAAAATAGGGCTCCCGAATTTCATGCTTTGACTTGAGCCATGGCGGTCATGACACGGCGATGTGAAGCATAAAACGCGGCTCCGGAAATGCTCAGCGATCCGAAGACGATGATCAATGCCTTTGTTTTTGCAGATGATTTTACGAATTTCCGCCGGCTGCTGCGCATGCGAAGCACCTTCCCGGTGCAATCCTTGAAGAAAATCCAGGCACTTACATATCCGATCACGAAACACGCTTCGGCCTCTCAATCTAGGAGGACAATATGAAACGCCAAATACTTGCCGCCGTGATCGGCGCATCCTGTGTCGCCGCGCCGGCTTTCGCGCAGACGAGCTATCAGACCACCACGACAACCGTGCCGACGCCGCCGCCCATGGTGATGCAGCCGGCCCCGCCGCAGCCCGGCTTTCAGCCGGAAGCGCCGCCCCCGCCCGGTACGCTGAGCGTGACGACCGAAAAGAAATACCAGGACGCCTACGGCAATTCCGAGACGTCGAAGAAGACGACCTATGGCGATGTGAACGGCACCGTGTCGCAAAGCCAGTCCACGACCGTGACGCAGCCGGTGCCGCCGCCGATGGCGACGACCACGACACGCACGACGACGACCACCACCAACTAATTCCAGAGGAGAGCACTATGACCGGATTGAAAGCGCGACTTGTTATGGGCGTGGCGCTGCTGGGTGCCACCGCCTCGCTCGGCGGCTGCATCATCGCGCCGCCACCGCCGCCTGGCCCCACCAGCACGACGGAAAGCACGACGACGCAGACCCAGCCGATGACACCGCCGCCGCCGGTTCTGTCGCCCGGCCAGCCCGGCACGACAACGGTGACGACGACCGGCCCCTCGCCTTAATTTTTATTGAGCAGGCCTCATTCTTTGTTGAGAGTAGGCCTGCTCCGTCGAAGCCTGTTTCGATGGCTGGTATGGTAGACCGCCCAGCCCATTCACAATCGTCATGCCCGCGAAAGCGGGCATCTTCTACGCGGCGTTACATCAAGGTCAGAAAATCCCCGCTTTCGCGGCGATGACGAATCATTCGTGAAGCCTTCTAAACCTTCCGCGCCTTCACATCCCGCAGAATCTCCCGTGCCGCATTGTGACCGGGAATGCCCGAGACGCCGCCGCCGGGATGGCTGGACGAGCCGCAGAGGTAAAGCCCCTTCACCGGCGTGCGGTAATCGGCATAGCCCGAGACGGGGCGTTGGAAGAACAACTGATCGGCTGCCAGTTCCCCGTGAAAGATATGCCCTTGCGGCAGGCCGACAATCGCTTCCAGGTCAGGCGGAATCAGCGTCTGCTCGGCAATGATGTCGCTGGAAAAGCCGGGCGCGTAATTGTCGATCGCCTTGAACACCGTCTGCTTGAATTTTTCCTTTTCCACAGACCAGTCGCCATTCTTGAGCTTATAGGGCGCATGACCGCCAAAGACATTCACCACATGCTTGCCGGGCGGGGCCAGCGTGTCATCCACGATGGTCGGCGTGCACAGCGTCATGAAGGGTTTGGACGAATACCAGCCGTGCTTGGCATCATCATAGGCACGCTCAAGGTAATCGATATCCGGCGCGATATGGCAATAGGTGGGATAAGGGAAATTTCCGAGTGACCCGTCGGCCTTGGCCTTGTCCAGAATACGGTATTGCGGCGGCCGCTCGCAGGCGATGTTCATCTTGAAGGCGGTGGAAAAGGTCCGGTAGGTCTCAGCCTCGCGCCGCACCTCGGCCGGCACCTCGGCGGGCGGCAGCATATTCAGAAAGACCGTCTTGGCATTGACGCCCGAGGCGATGATTTTCGCCCGAAAGACATCGCCCTGGGTCGTCACCACCTCTGTCGCCCGGCCGCCGACGACGCGGATTTCGCCCACCGCAGTTTCGGTGAAAATCTCTACGCCTTTCTCGCGCGCCGATGACGCCAGCGCCTGCGTAATCGCCCCCATGCCGCCCTTGATGAATCCCCAGCCACCCGCGCCCTCATGCTCGCCCATGATGTGATGCATGATGACATAGGCCGAGCCGGGGGTTTTCGGTCCGGCGAAGGTGCCGATGGAGGCGTAATAGGCAAGGCAGGCCATGACCCGGTCATCCTCGAACCATTCGCGCAGATAGTCATAAGCGCTCATGGTCAGAAGATCGACGAGGCGATACATTTTTCGCCCGATCTTGCGATATTTCCACAGCAGCGCGGCCGACTCACGAAAATTCTTCCAGTCTCGCCTTGCCGGGTCGACCGGCGTTTCCCAGAGCAGGGATCGCACGATCTTGGTGGCTTCCTGCAAATAGGCATCGAATTGCGGATAAATCTCGGCGTCATGCAGAGAGAATTTGGCGAAGCTTGCCTGCGTCTTCTTCATATCCTCCGAGAACAAAATATAATCGTCGTAGGACACGGAAGAGATCATGTCAGAACAGGGCAGAACCGTCAGCCCATGCCGGCGCAGTTCGAAATCGCGGATGATGCGCGGATGCAGCAGGCTCATGAGATAGGAGAAGATGGAGGCGCGATAGCCGGGATGGATCTCCTCCGTCACCGCCGCGCCGCCGATGACATGGCGGCGTTCCAGAACCGCCACCTTCATGCCCTTCCGCGCAAGATAATTGGCGCAGACTAGGCCGTTATGGCCGCTGCCGATGACAACGACATCATACTGCCGGGCGCCGGCGGCGATGGTGCTGTCCGCCATGCTCAGCCCTCCAGGCCCGGCATGGCGCGGCGCACCATATCCTGAAAGGCCTGCACGGCTTTTTCTTGTCTGGGTGACAGAATGCCGCGATCATAGATGCCGGTATTCAGATTGCGCTGAACCCCCGTGATGATATCCAGATCCTCGGTGATGATCTGCGCCGACCACGCCGCCGAGCGCGCATTCTCCTCCGCCTTTTCCGGGCTGATATCAGAAAACAGATACCAGTTGATATGGCGTAGGCGGCCCGCGCCCAGCGGCTCCACCGTCGCGATGGAACTGCCCCATTCGTAAAGGTTCAGCATAAGGAAGGGAAAACGGTAGAAATAAAGCCCGTCCGTCAGCCCGCCATCCTTCTTTGGCCCATAGAGATGGAACAGTCCGTGTTCCGGAAAACTGTCGATGGTATAGCGGCTGATATCCAGGCTTTCGCACAGGCCCGGATGCATGCTGGGGCAGTGATAGCATTCCAGATAGTTCTCGCCGTAAGCCTTCCAGTCGACATCGACGTCGCGGTTTTTTTCCGAAAAGAATGTCTGACCTTCCAGCGGATAATGCGCGGCCAGCGGCACGATCGGCCCCAGCCAATCCGTCAGGCTTGGCCCCTCGGTCGCGATGCGGACAAAGATCAGGCCGCGCCATTCATCGGCGGAAATCGGAAACAGCGACCAATCGGCTGGCTCCACCGCGCCCTTGGCGGCCCCGAAACCCGGCGCGCGGGCCAGGCCGCCGTCCAGATGATAGGTCCAGCTATGATAGGGACAGCGGATGACGCCGCCGGCCATATGGCCGCATGCCGCTTGCGTCAGCATCGCCGCGCGATGGCGGCAGACATTATGGAAACCGCGCAGAGACCCATCATCCTGCCGCACCAGCATAATGGGAAAGCCGATGATGGTGCCGGTGATGAAGTCACCCGCTTTCGCCAATTGATCGCTGCGGGCGAAGAGCAGCCATTCGCGGGCGAAAATCTCACGCCGCTCACGCTCGAACAGGTCAGGGTCACGATAGAGCGACGCCGGCAAAGTCGGCGCGACAGGCACAGCTTCCGTCCGTTCGATGATCGACATCGCTCTTTTCCTCGGCTTGAGTTTTATCTAGCCAGTCAGTCCCGCCTTGTTTCGTCTTGTCGTCATGCCTCAGCGCTGGCCGATACTGCGCCCAGCGCCATCCGGCACGGGCAGCGTGCAATGGCTGGCGGCAATGCCGTCCAGAATAGACAGAACCTCGGGTGCCGCAGGCGCGGCGCGATGCGCCTTCATATCGACATGCAGCAGCATCTGTTCGGCCGTCGCCAGCAAACGCCCATCTTCATGAAACAGACTGTGAAAGACATGCAAACGCTTGTCGTCATGTTTCAGAAGCTGGGTTGTGGCCACAAAGGCCTCGCCCTGCTTCGCTTCGTCCAGATGCCGCAGATGAGTCTCGACCGTGTAGTAGCTGAAGCCTTTCGCCAGCATGGCGTCATCCATGCCGATGCGAGCCAGCAAGGCATCCGTCGTATAGCCGAAAATCTCCAGATAGCGGCTTTCCGTCATATGGCCGTTATAGTCGATCCATTCCGCCGGCACGCGCCCTTCATAAAGCCGCAGAGCCTCGGCATCGCTATCCGTTGCCCGGTCCCGCAATACTTTCTCGAATCCGGCGAGCGTGGCGCCGGCTCCGAAATCCTGCGTTTTCAGCGAACGCATGATCCCGATCAGGCAATCATCGCGCTTGGCTTCCAGGTCACGGAATTTCCAATGGCCGGACTGGTCATCGGATTGCGCGGCGACGAGATCGACCAATTCGTCGGTGAAATCCGGCACGTCCATCAGCTTGGTCCAGGGCAGTTTCAAGGTCGGGCCGAATTGCGCCATGAAATGCCGCATCCCGGCCTCGCCGCCTGCAAGGCGATAGACCTGGAAGGTGCCCATGAAGGCCCAGCGCATACCCGCGCCGAAGCGAATGGCGTCATCCACCTCTTCCACCGTCGCCACACCGTCATGCACCAGCCACAGCGCCTCCCGCCACAAGGCTTCCAGCAGGCGGTCGGCGATGAAACCGTCTATTTCCTTGCGCACATGCAGCGGATGCATGCCGATGCCAGCGTAAAACGCCTTCGCCCGCGCAATGGTCTCCACGGATGTCTTCTCACCGCCACACAATTCCACCAGCGGCAGCAGATAGACCGGGTTGAAGGGATGGGCGACCGTGAAGCGCTCGGGATGCGTCATCCGCGCCGTGATCTGCGTCGGCAGCAAGCCGGAGGTGGAAGAGCAGATCAGCGCATCCGGCTTCGCGAAACGGTCAATCTCCGCCAGAATGGTCTGCTTGATGCTTTCGACTTCCGGCGCGGATTCCTGAATGAGATCGGCATGGCGCACCGCCTCTTGCAGGCTGACGGCGAAATGCAGGTTCCCCAACGGCGGCAAGGGCGCCGATATCAGCTTCGCCCAGGCACGGCCGGCGAGTGCGACCATTTCCCGCAAGCGCCGCTCGGCTTCGGGATGCGGATCAAAGACCGTGACGTCCAGCCCGGCCAGCAGGAAGCGCGCGGCCCAGCCGCCACCGATGACACCGCCACCGATGATGGCGCAATGACGAATGTCGGTCATGCCATCGCTCCCACGCGTTTTTCCAGCTTCAGCTTGGCGCGAACCTCCGCCGCGCCCATGATGCGCGCACCCATGCCCTGCGTAATGCCGACGGCGCGTTCCACCAATTGGCCGTTGGTTGCCGGCACACCGCGCGACAGCCAGATATTGTCTTCGAGACCGACGCGGATATTGCCGCCCGAAAGCAGCGCCATGGCGGCGAAGGGCAATTGCATGCGGCCGATGGAAAAGGCCGAATGCACGGCACCCGGCGGCAGGTTGTTGACCATGGCCATCAGCGTCTGCGGGTCATCCGGCGCGCCGTAAGGGATGCCCATGCAAAGCTGGATCATCACCGGGTCATCGATCAGGCCTTCCTTGATCAACTGCTTGCAGAGCACGAGATGGCCGGTGTCGAAAACCTCAATCTCCGGCCGCACGCCCAAAGCCTGCACGCGCTTGGCCATGGCCCGCAGCGTGCCCGGCGTATTGGTCATGACGTAATCGCCCTCGGCGAAGTTCATGGACCCGCAATCCAGCGTGCAGATTTCTGGCAGCAGGGCCGTGACATGGGCCAGACGCTCCTCCGCGCCCACCATATCCGTCGCCTTCATGTTCAGCGGCAGCGGCTGTTCCACGCTACCGAAAACGATATCGCCGCCCATGCCGGCCGTCAGGTTGATGATGACATCGGTATCCGATTCCCGGATGCGGCGCACCACTTCGGCATAAAGCGCCACATCCCGCGCGCCCTTGCCCGTCGCTGTGTCACGCACATGGATATGGGCGATGGCGGCCCCGGCCTTGGCCGCCTCGATGGCGGCACCGGCAATCTGTTCCGGCGTGATTGGCACATGCGGATTCTTGCCGGCGCTGTCGCCGACGCCGGTGACGGCGCAGGTAATGAAGGCATCCCAATTCATGGGCGAAGGCTCCGGTAGAGATCTGTCGGTCGAAAGGGTGCTACCGGCATTCGCACCGTGCTATACATTTTACGAAGTTTTCCATCCGTTTTGAGAAAGAGCTGTCATGCGGCCGCCCGCCCCTGCCCCCCTGCTTGTGGATGTGCTGTTGCAGGACCAATTTTCGCTGCTGTGCCTGGCCGCCGTGATAGAGCCGCTGCGCGCCGCCAATCGCGTGGCCGTGCAGCCGCTGTATCGCTGGCGGCTGCTGTCCCGCACCGGCCAGGCGGCGGTGAGCACCTCGGGCCTCTCCATCGGCATGGACGGCGTCTTCACCCTAGCAGACCGCCGGGACGTGCTGTTCCTGCTCGGCTCCTTCAATACCCGCGTGACGGACCCGAGCCTGCGCGCTGGTCTGCGCCAGGCAGCGCGCGCCGGCGCTGTCATGGCCGCCGTCGAGGCCGGATCCTGGGAACTGGCCCGCGCCGGCCTGCTGGACGGCTATGCCGCGACCACGCATTGGGAGGATCTGGAGGAATTCGCTGCGGGCTTCCCCAAAGTCACCGTCCGCAACGATCGTTTTGTCATGGACCGCAAGCGCTGGACGGCGGGCGGCGCCACCCCGGCGCTGGACATGATGCTGACGCTGCTGCGGCAGGATCACGGGCTGCCGCTGGCGCTGAATGTCGCGAGCGTCTTCGTCTATGACCAGACGCTGCCGGGTTCGACCCCGCAGCCCGTCGTCTCCCTCGGCCGTCTGCTGGGGGACGACCCGGCGCTGGCCCGCGCCATCACGCTCATGCAACGCCATCTGGAAGAGCCTTTGAGCATTGACGGCATCGCCACCCAGTCCGGCGTGCTGCGGCGCACGCTGGAAATGCGCTTCCGCGCCCAACTGGGCCAGTCCCCGTATGACTATTACCTAGACCTGCGGCTGGCCTCGGCCAAGCGGATGCTGGAACAGAGTGCCATGAGCGTGGCGGCGGTGGCCGCCGCCCATGGCTTCACCTCCCCTTCGGGCTTCGCCCGCGCCTTTCGCCAGCGCTTTCAGATGAGCCCGCTGGCCGCCCGCGCGGCCATGCGTCTGGCCGTGCCGCCCGCGACCGGGCGGATGGCCGGATAGGGTTTGACTTGGTCCATCCTCATGGTCCAATTTCAGAACGTGTCAGGAGACAGCCATGAAGATCGCGGTCAGCGAGGCCAAAGCGCAATTGCTCGATCTCGTCCGGCGCGCCGAAAAGGGGGAAGACGTCATCCTCACGCGGCGCGGCGAAGCCGTCGCCCGGCTTGTCAGCCTGGCACCGGATCGTGACCGGCGACTGGCCGCTCTGGCCAAGGCCCGTGGCATCGCGAAAGCCGCCCCGCATGCCGAGGATGCGGCAGACCTGTATGACGATCACGGCCTGCCGGCTTGATCGTCCTTGATACATCGGCCCTGATCGCAATCCTGAAGGATGAGCCTGAGGCGGGTCGCTGCCTGGCGGCCCTGTCCGCGACCGAGACAATCTTGATTTCAGCCGGAACGCTCAGCGAAATTATCATCGTCAGCGAAAGGCTGGGTGTGGCCGCCGCCGTCGATGACCTTCTGGCCGGCTTGCAGGCTGAAATCGTGCCGGTGACGGCGGAGGATGCGCGGCAGATGGGGGCAGCTTATCGGCAATGGGGCAAAGGCCTTCACCCGGCGGGGCTGAATTTCGGCGATTGCTTCGCCTATGTTCTGGCAAAGACGCGCGGATGCCCTTTGCTGTTCGTCGGCACCGATTTTTCTAGGACCGACATCGAGGCAGCGTGACGCGGTTTTAAAACCTGTCATCATCGCAGTGTGGCTGCTTTGGAACTGGACAGAACCTTGCCCGACATCGCCCGTGACCCGCTGCTGCGTCCCTTTCAGCTCAAACATCTGACACTGCGCAACCGCGTGATGAGCACGGCGCATGAGCCGGCCTATTCCGAAGACGGCATGCCGAAGGACCGTTACCGGCTGTATCATGTCGAAAAGGCCAAGGGCGGCATCGCGATGACCATGACGGCGGGCTCGGCCGTCGTCAGCCGCGATTCCCCGGCCGCCTTCGGAAATCTTCTCGCCTGGCGCGATGAGATCGTACCCTGGATGCGTCAACTGACCGATGAATGCCACGCGCATGGCACGGCGGTGATGATCCAACTGACGCATCTGGGCCGGCGCACGGGCTGGAACAAGGCGGACTGGCTGCCGGTGCTGGCGCCGTCCCGCGTGCGGGAGCCCGCCCATCGCGCCTTCCCGAAGGCCGCCGAGGACTGGGATATCGAGCGCATCATTGCCGATTACGCGGCCGGCGCCCAACGCATGCAGGCGGCCGGGCTGGATGGGATCGAGATCGAGGCCTATGGGCATTTGATGGACCAATTCTGGTCCCCCGCCACCAACAGCCGCGATGACGAATACGGCGGATCGCTGGACAACCGCATGCGTTTTTCCATGCGCGTGCTGCAGGCCATGCGCGATGCCGTGGGACCGGATTTCATCATCGGCCTGCGCATGGTGGCGGACGAGGATTGGACAACCGGCCTGTCCCGCGCCGAAGGGATCGCAATCGCGCGGCGCTTCAAGGCCAGCGGTATGGTCGATTTCCTCAATATCATTCGCGGCCATATCGACAGCGACAATGCGCTGATGGACGTCATTCCCGTCATGGGCATGCGCTCGGCCCCCAGCCTGGATTTCGCCGGGGAAGTTCGCGCCGCGGCAGAGATTCCGGTCTTCCACGCGGCCCGTATCGGCGATGTCGCGACTGCGCGCCATGCCATCGCTGAAGGCAAGCTGGATATGGCGGGGATGACGCGCGCCCATATCGCCGACCCGCATATCATGCGCAAAATCCTGGCCGGGCAGGAAGACCGCATCCGCCCCTGCGTCGGCGCCACCTATTGCCTGGACCGCATCTATGAAGGGCATGATGCGCTTTGCGTCCACAACGCCGCGACGGGGCGCGAGGCGTTTATGCCGCATGTCATCGCGCGCGATACAGCCTGCGCGCAGCGCGTTCTGGTGATCGGCGCCGGCCCGGCCGGGCTGGAGGCGGCCCGCGTCGCGGCCGAACGCGGCCATGCCGTAACCGTGCTGGAAGCGACCGAGAGGCCCGGCGGGCAGGTGCTGCTGGCCGCGCGCCACAGCCGCCGCCGCGACCTCATCGGCATCATCGACTGGCGCGTGCAGGAACTGGCGCGGCTGGGCGTCGATATCCGCTTCGGCATCTATGCCGAGGCGGAGGATGTGCTGAGCCTGACGCCAGATATCGTCTTCCTGGCGACCGGCGGCATGCCCAATACCGACATCCTGCGCGCAGGCAATGACCTCGTCGTTTCGGCCTGGGATATCCTGTCAGGCCAGGTGAAGCCGGCCGAGCGCGTTCTGGTCTTTGACGATAACGGCGCCTATCCCGCCATGCAGGCCGCCGAGATGATGGCCGAGGCCGGATCGGCCGTTGAAATCGTGACGCCGGAACGCTTCTTCGCGCCGGAAATGGGCGGGCTGAACCACGCCGCCTTCGCCCGACGCTTTCAGCAGCATGGCGTGCGCGTCACCATCAATAGCCGCCTGCTCTCGGCCCGGCGCGAGGGCAATGAACTGGTGGCCAGCCTCGGCAGCGATTACGGCGAGAGCCTTCAGGACAGGCGCGTCGATCAGATCGTCGTCGATCACGGCACCCTGCCGGATGAGAGCTTGTATGAGGCTCTGAAGCCTCTTTCCCGCAATCTGGGGGCGGTCGATTACGAGGCCTTGGTGGCCGGGCGAAAGCAGGATATCCAGCGCCATCCGGACGGGCAATTTCGCCTGTTCCGCATCGGCGACGCCGTGGCCAGCCGCAATATCCATGCCGCGATTTATGATGGATTGCGCTTTGCCAAAGATCTCTAGCGTAACGACCGTCCCCCTAGCCAAACCGAGCTTGTCGGAGAGGATGGCGGTCTGGCGCGCGCGGCTGGCACCGCATCCGCTGCTCTGCTGTCTTGTCATCGCGCTGATCCCACGCCTGGGCGCGGCCATTGGCCTGCAGACCTATTACACGGCCGATGAACTGTTCCAGTATATCGAGCAGGCCCACCGGCTGGTCTTTCACCAGGGCGTCATCCCTTGGGAATTTCAAGTCGGGCTGCGCTCCTGGCTGATTCCCCTGGTGCTCGCGCTGCCGATGGCAATCGGCCATTGGCTGACGCCCACGCCGCTGCTGGGCCTTGTGCTGATCCGCGTGCTGTGCGGCATCGCCTCCCTGTCGCTGGTCTGGTGCGCCGTGCGCTTGGGGGCGCTTTCGCAAGGCCAGCGCGGCGCATGGCTTGCCGGTCTTCTGGCGGCACTATGGCCCGATTTCTGGCTGCTGGCGCCGCATCCGTTGGAAGAGACCTTCGCCGCCTATACAATGGTGCCGGCGCTGTATCTGGCGATCCTGCATCGCCGGTCGCCCCAGCGATCCCATCTTCTCGCGTCGGGCTTCCTGCTCGGCCTGGCCTTCGTTCTGCGCGAGCAGATGGCCCCGGCCATCGCCATCATCGGCATCTATCTCTGCGGCCGACCGATCAGGAACTGGGTTTGGGCCGTTGGCATGGCGCTGGTGCCGGTCATCGCCGCCGGTGCGCTGGACTGGGTGACCTGGGGCCAGCCCTTCCGCAGTTTCTGGCTCGATCCCTATCTCAATCTCGTTGTCGGCATCGCCAGAGGGTCTTTCGGGTCATCCCCGCCCTTCTATTACTTCGGCGAGTTTTTCTATGTCTGGCTATGGGGCACCATTCCGCTCGCCTATCTGGCATGGCGCGGCGCCCGGATGCTGCCCATCGCGGGATGGGTTGCCGTCGTTATTATTGCGGAACACAGCCTGATTTCGCATAAGGACTTCCGCTTCGTCTTTCCCGCCGTGGCCCTGCTGGTGCCATTGGCGGGCATCGGCCTTGCTTGCGTCTGGCAGGCCGGCGCCACGCGCCGCCATGCGCTCATTCTGGCCGCCCTGCTCAGCGGACCATATCTCAGCCCGCCCTTTTTCAGGTTTCTCGGCTGGCAGCAGAACGCCTCAACCTTCTATACGGAATTGGCCGCCCATAAGCCTTGCCTTGTCGCCATCGCGACGCGCGACCGGGGCTTCTGGCCCATCGTCTCGGTCTTCGGCGCCGGAACGCAGTTCACGGACGAGACCGGCATAAACGCGGCAGACGCTGTCGTCGCCCGCCGTGGCAGCACCGCCATTCCGCCCGGCTTCACTTTGGGGTCTTGCGCCAAGCAAAGCTGGATACCCTTCAAATCCAGGGGCCCTGCCGTCTGCTTCTGGACCAGGCCGGCCTCCTTCTGCCAGCCGTCGCAGGCCGCGCCCTTCGTTCTGGTCTATCCGCCCGCCGCCCATGCCTATGTCATCCGCGACCGGTTGGCATCGCATCTATAGAGGCGACACTTCTATCCCTCATCACACGAAGACGATTTTCACGAACCGAGACAGATCATGACGACAGACACCGCCCCGTTCTTTCTGCCCGATACGGATGAGGATGCCATCTCCGCCGATGTCGCAGGCGTCGGAAACCTGCTGGTCACCACCCAGGTGCCGATGCATGCCGACGGCACAATGGGCCTGGACGGGGATATTACCGCCCAGAGCGAACTCACTTTGGAATGCCTCAAGACCTCGCTGGAGAAATGCGGCAGCAGCCTTGCCGACGTCATTCACCTCACGATCTATATGACCGATATGGCGGAACGCCCGGCCTTCAACGCGGTCTATTGCCGGTATTTCGGCAAACCCTATCCCGTCCGTTGCGCGGTCGGCGTCAGCGCCCTGGCTGACCCCGCGATGAAGGTCGAGGTGACGGCGATGGCGGTGCGAAGGGGGTAGACCTGTCAGCTGGTCTTTCTGAACCGGCCGCCTAAGACGCCATTTTGCCTATGCTTGCTTTTCGAGAGCCGAAACATCACCCAAAACAGGAATAGATGATAACACATCTCCCAACTGAATTGGCTCCGGAGTTTTCACTGGATTTATTTCGGATCTTCTGTCAGCGCCGAGCCTTAATGTGAGCGCAGAAAAAATATGTCGGACTGGTTCACTGGCCCGATACTTACGAATGCAATTCAGCTTGAACAAAACCCAGTAGGCCAAGGCAAGCCGAGACGTCGGGCGGCCCAGTAAGTCATGGATCGCATTGATGTGGCCCGTGTCGCGATAGTCGCTCCGCAGAGGCGACAGCGGCAAAAATTTGCGGGCACCGCAGTAATGGCGCGTTGCTGCCGTCTGCCAGCTTTTTGTAAACTTGCCGGCCGCCTGCATGTTATAGTCCGCCGGCAATTCCCGCCAGTTGTCGGAAAACACTTTGTTCAACGCGCACTGATCGGGCGTTGTGCAATCCACCACATAATCACAGGACAGCGCATGGGCGTCCAGCGCCGCTTGATACTGGCGCAAAAAGTCTACGCGCCAGGTGGCAGCATCGAAGATCATGAATCCTGAATTAAAATATGTTCCAAGGCTGGCGCTGAGCGAGGATTGATCTCGCCAATCCAGCTTTTTCACTCCGTTGATATAATTCAGATCCAGGTCCGCGACGGCCGCAATGGGACGGCCGTCGAAATTCAAACCTTCGATGTCCAGCTTTTTAAAGACCAGAAAATCATAGTCGATATAGACAATACGGTCATAGTCGGACACGAGGCTCGTGACGGCGGCCAGCTTGAGCAGCGATGGCGTCGTGATATGGTCAAATGTTTCGTGCCGCTCTGCCGCCGCATCCTCCACCGAACCAAAGGTGACGCGCATATCAAGCTTCGCAGCGGCTTCTTTGAATTCTTTACTGGCTTGGGGCAAAAACTTGTGGCCCAGGATGTGAACGTCAGGCCGTGACTGCGACAGCCCCAATGACAGGGCCGAAAGCGTGGTCAGGTCAAAACCCCGCTCGTCAGTGACGTAAACGAAACACACCTTCATCTTACAATCTCTCAATTGCAGTCTAGAGTACAGGGACAAACTAAATTCTGACGCGGACGCGACGAACACAGACCTAAAAACGCTAACAACTCAAATCGACCGTACAAATTTAGCCGCGCAGACAGCCGCAGCGAGGCTTGCGCGGGCCTCCTTCAGGCGTCACCCTGCTCCCGCGCGCGACAGGCCTATTCGATCGACATACCGACGGATGCCCGCGCTCCAAGAACTCGTGGTCCATTAGCAATAATTTGATAATTACACCATCAACTCTGTTAGTCTAAGCTTTAAGACCTAGCTGGGCAAAAGCTTACGTATAAATCTACCCCTCGAATGAAGTAACCCTTAAGCGTTAGCTTGCTCTGTCAGCGCTGAATTCGGGACGCGCCTCAAAAACTCGGCGGCGTGCACGCGCTAATGACTTCGCAAGTTGCCGTGCCGATGCAGCGGAAGCGGTGCGGGCGGCGGCTGTCGAAGTAATAAGCGTCGCCCGGTCCCAGAATGCGTCGCTCGTCCTCCACCGTCACTTCCAGCCGGCCGGACAGCACGATGCCGCCTTCCTCTCCCTCATGGGTCAGAGGAATTTTTCCCGTATCCGCGCCCGGCTGATAGCGCTCCTTCAGGATCTGTAGAGCGCGTCCGAACAGATTATGCCCCACCTGCCGGTAGGAGATTGGCCCCTTGCCGATCTCGGTGAGGTCTTCCGCCGTATAGAAGGCCTGTTTCGGCCGGTCCGGTTCGAAGGAAAAGAACTCCGCGAGGCCGATGGGGATCGCGTCCGTAATGCGCTTCAAGGCACCGACCGAGGGGTTGGTGGCATTGCTCTCGATCAGCGATATGGTCGAGTTCGTAACCCCCGCCTTTCGGGCGAGTTCGCGCTGCGACAGATTGTGCGCCATGCGCAGGTAGCGAAGCCTGCCGCCGATATCGACTTCCACCGCATAGCTCCCGTTTCATCTGTTCGATATTTCGAACATATCGGCAATCTGATCCTATTATTTCAATGCCTTACGAGAGGCAAGAAAGGGACTTGTTTTGACGGAGCGAAATGCGCGAAGTCTGATCATCTGTATCGGAGCGCGCCATGAGCCACATCACCCCCAACGCCCCTGTCCTCGACAATTTCTGGATGCCCTTCACCGCCAATCGGCAGTTCAAGGCGGCGCCCCGCCTGCTCGCCGGTGCGGAAGGCATGTATTACACCGATGTCGACGGCAATAAGGTCATGGACGGCACCGCCGGCCTGTGGTGCTGCAATGCCGGCCACGGCCGCCGCAAGATCGCGGATGCCGTGCAGCGCCAGCTCATGAGCCTGGATTTCGCCCCCACCTTCCAGATGGGCCACCCCATCGTATTCGATTTCGCGGCCAAGCTCGCCTCCATGGCGCCGGGCGGGCCGGATGCGAAGCTGGACCGCATCTTCTTTACCGGCTCGGGTTCGGAATCGATCGATACCGCGCTGAAGATCGCCATCGCCTATCAGCGCGCCATCGGCCAGGGCACCCGCACCCGCGTCATCGGCCGCGAGAAGGGCTATCACGGCGTCGGCTTCGGCGGCATTTCGGTCGGCGGACTCGTCAACAACCGCCGCATGTTCCCGCAAATTCCGGCCGACCATATGCGCCATACGCTGGATGTGGAGCGCAACGCCTTCACCAAAGGCATGCCGGAACAGGGTGCCGACCTCGCCGATGACCTGGAACGTCTGGTCGCCCTGCATGGCGCCGAAACCATCGCCGCCGTTGTGGTGGAGCCGATGTCGGGCTCCGCCGGCGTCATCCTGCCGCCGAAAGGCTATCTGGAGCGTCTGCGCGCCATTGCCACCAAGCACGGCATCCTGCTGATTTTCGATGAGGTCATTACCGGTTTCGGCCGTCTTGGCACGCCCTTCGCCACCGATTTCTTCGGCGTCGTGCCGGACCTGATCACCACCGCCAAGGGCATCACCAATGGCAGCCTGCCCATGGGCGCGGTCTTTGCCGGCCGCCATGTCTATGACGGCATGATGACCGGGCCGGAAAACGCCATCGAGCTGTTCCACGGCTATACCTATTCGGGTCATCCGGTGGCCTGCGCCGCCGGTCTGGCGACGATGGAAATCTACGAGGAAGAAGGCCTGCTGACCCGCGCCGCCGAAATCGCCCCGGAATGGGAAGCGGCGCTGCACTCCCTCAAGGGTCTGCCGAATGTGGTGGATATCCGCAATCTGGGCCTGGTCGGCGCGATCGAGCTGGCGCCCCGCGCCGGCGCGCCGGGGGCCCGCGCCTATGACGTCTTCGTCGATTGCTTCAACAAGGGCCTTCTGATCCGCGTGACCGGCGATATCATCGCGCTGTCCCCGCCGCTGATCATCGAGCGCGCGGAAATCGCGACCCTCGTCTCCATCCTGGGTGACGCGCTGAAGCGCGCTGCCTGATTGCTGCCACCCAGGGCCGGCCGCGCTGCGGCCGGTCCGATGGACCGATCATTCATGAATACCGTGACACTACCGTCGGGCTATGACATCTCGACCGATGCTGCGCGCCTTGATCTCGACGCCATCCATCGCTTTCTATCCGAGGACAGCTATTGGGCGCGGGGCGCGCCGCGCGCGGTCATCGAACGCGCGGTGGCGAATTCCCTTTGCTTCGGCCTCTATCACGGCATGGCGCAGGCCGGGCTCGCCCGCGTGGTGACGGACAAGGCGACGTTCGTGCTCGTCTCGGATGTTTTCGTGCTGGAAGGCCATCGTGGGCTTGGCTTGTCCAAATGCCTGATGCAGAGCGTGATGGCGCATCCCGACTTGCAAGGCATGCGGCGGCATCTGCTGATGACCGCCGATGCCCATGGCCTTTACAGCCAGTTCGGCTTTCAGCCGCTGGCCTGGCCGGAACGCTTCATGGAAATCCTGCGACCGGATATCTATCAGGCGGGTTGAATTGCTGCAGGTTGTCGGATTCAGTTGGAATCAGCTTAACCGTCATGCCCGCGAAAGCGGGCATCTGCTTATCGCGGACCACAGCAAAGTAGATTCCCGCTTTCGCGGGAATGACGGTGCAGCAATCAAAACCGAACAGACACTACCGCCGCCCCTTCGGCCGTGTCGCCAGCACGTTCTTGATCGAAAAACTGGAATGGATGCGAGACACGCCGGGCAAGGTTGACAGCACTTCCTTATGGATGCGCTCGAAAGCCCCGGCGCTGGCCACTTCCACGCGCAGGAAGTAGTCAGACCCGCCGGTCATCAAATAGCATTCCTGGATTTCGGGATGCTTGCGCACCGCCGCTTCGAAACGGTTGAGATATTCCTCGGTCTGCCGATCCAGCGTGATATTGATCAGCACGGCGATGCCCTGCTCGCTGGCGCCGGTCTCGACCAGCGCCGTATAGCCGCGAATGACGCCGGCATTTTCCAGCAATTTGATCCGTCGCAGGCAGGCGGAGGGCGACAGCCCGACCTCCTGCGCCAGGGCGGCATTGCTCATGCGGGCATTCACGCGCAGCAGCCGCAGAATGTTGCGGTCGATGGCATCCACCGATGTCATGCAGAATATTCCAAACTGTCATCGTTTCTTCTAATCGGCACGGTTTCTTCGCAGTTTCAAGCACAAATTCGTGGGAATTTCCGTGATTCTTGTCCTAACCTTCTTCCACACAGAGCCCGAACCGGAACTGCCATGGACAGCATTGACTGGCGCACGCTGATGAATGCCGAAACCACAGGCTATCCGGGCTATCTGACGATCGATCTCGGCGCCCTTGTCCGCAATTACCGCAAGCTGGTCGCCATGGCCGCGCCCGCCACGGTCTCCGCCGTCGTCAAGGCCGATGCCTATGGCCTGGGTGCCACGCGGGTGGCCGAGGCTTTGGCCGAAGCCGGCTGCCGCCATTTCTTTGTCGCCCATGCCGGCGAGGCCATCGCGCTGCGCCCGCATCTGCCCGAGGACGCGATGCTCGGCGTGCTGAACGGGCTACTGCCGGGCGCGGAAGCCGCTGTCGCCGCCGCCCATTGCACGCCCGTCATCAATTCCTTCGCTCAGCTTGCCCGCTGGCGCGCACAGGCGAAAATCGAAGGTCGCCGTCTTCAGGCGCTGCTGCAATTCGATACCGGCATGTCCCGACTCGGTTTTTCTCCCGCTGACCGCGCCGCCCTGCATGCGGAAATCCAGAACAGCCCGGATATCGAGATCCTGTATGTCATGAGCCATCTGGCCTCGGCCGATGAGCCCGACAGCGCGCAGAACGCATCCCAACTCAGTGAGATGCGCAAAGTCGCAGAAGAATTCGCGCCGCTGCCGCTATGCTTCGCGAATTCCGGCGGCGTGCTGATGGGCGCCGATTATCACGGCGCCCTTGCCCGGCCCGGCATCGCACTCTACGGCGGCGCACCCCATGCCGGCGCGGCCAACCCGATGGAGCCTGTCGTCAGCCTGTCCATCGCCGTGGTGCAGACCCATACCGTGCCGGCCAGCACCGCGATCGGCTATAGCGGCACGCATGTGACGACCGGTGAGACGCGCCTGGCCACACTCGCCGCCGGCTATGCGGATGGGTTGCACCGCGCACTCAGCAGCCGTGGCGCCGTCTATTTTCAGGGCCAGCGCTTGCCCATCGTCGGCCGGGTCTCCATGGACAGCATGACGGTCGATATTTCTGCCCTGCCCGCCGATGCGCTGACACTTGGCGCACTGGCTGAGGTCATCGGCCCGCACCAGACGCTGGAAGCGCTGGCGGCGGATGCCGGCACCATTGCCTATGAAATTCTCACCAGCCTCGGCCATCGCTATCGCCGGGACTATCGCTGATCGTCTGACATTGGAATCTGGCATGAAAATTACCGTTCTCGGCGCAGGCGTTGTTGGCGTGACAACCGCCTATCAGCTGGCGAAAGCCGGGCACGCGGTGACGGTGATCGACCGGCAGGCGGGCCCGGCTCTGGAAACCAGCTTCGCCAATGCGGGCCAGGTTTCCTTCGGCTATTGCGGCCCCTGGGCCGCGCCCGGCATTCCGATGAAGGCGCTGAAATGGCTGTTCGAGGAACATGCGCCGCTGATCATTCGGCCGAAGCCCGATTGGGCCATGCTGAGCTGGCTGATCAAGATGCTGGCCAATTGCTCGACCGAGCGCTACGCCGTCAATAAGGGCCGCATGCTGCGCCTGTCCGATTTCAGCCGCACGGCGCTGGCCGAGGTGCGAGCCGAAACCGGCATCGCCTATGATTCCGGCATGAAAGGCACCGTGCAGCTTTTCCGCAAGGAGGAGCAGGTCGAGGCCATGGCGAAGGACGTCAAGGCGCTGGCCGCCGACGGCGTACCCTATGAGGTTCTGGACGCCGATGGTTGCATTCGCATCGAGCCGGCGCTGGCCCATGTCCGCCACAAGATCAAGGGCGGCTTGCTGACGCCGACGGACGAAACCGGCGACTGCTTCAAATTCACCAATGCCCTGGCCGAAAAGGCGCAGGCGCTGGGCGTGGTCTTCCAATACGGCACGGTGGTGAAGGATTTCATCATCAGCGCCGGCAAGCTGGAAGCGGTTGTGACCGATAAGGGCCAGCAGCAGGCCGATGCCGTGGTGCATTGCCTGGGCAGCTTTTCCCCCTTCCTGCTCAAGCGCCTGGGGATGAAACTGCCGGTCTATCCGGTGAAGGGTTACTCGCTCACCATTCCCATCACCGACCCGTCGCGCGCGCCGGTTTCGACGGTGATGGATGAGAGCTACAAGATTGCCATCACCCGCCTGGGTGACCGCATTCGCGTCGGCGGCATGGCGGAAATTTCCGGCTTTACGACCGATCTGCCGGCCGCCCGCCGCCGCACGCTGGAACATTCGGTCAGCGACCTTTTCCCGGGCGGTGATCTGTCAAAGGCGAGTTTCTGGTCCGGCCTGCGGCCGATGACGCCGGACGGCACGCCGGTGATCGGCGCGACGCCGATCAAGGGGCTTTATCTCAATACCGGCCATGGCACCCTGGGCTGGACGATGAGTTGCGGCTCGGCACGGCATATCACGCAAGTGATCGGCGGCCAGACGACCGATCTGGCGGCCGAGGATTACGCGATTGCGCGGTATAACTAAATTTTCTCATTTTCACTGAATCAGCGTCATTCCCGCGAAAGCGGGAATCTTCTTTGCTATAGGCTGCGAATAGAAGATGCCCGCTTTCGCGGGCATGACGGTTGGGGTGGTTCTGAGTAAAACTGGCTATCGCATCAGAAAGTCTCGCCGACCATCTCTTCGCTTTTTGCCCAGAGCGCCTTTGCATTGTCGGCATTCAGAGCATAGGCACGAACGCCGCTCCTGAGCTGCTCGCCTTCAGAAAATTCCGCCACATGGCAATCCTCGCAGAACAGCCCGCCGACGTCATCGGCGCGGGCGACGACACCGGCCCAGACGGAGGTCGCCGCCCCCTGCGGGATCGTCTTCCATTCGAAGGGCGGCAGGCCGGCAGCGGCGTTGGACTCATTCATCTGCTTGATCAGCCCCTCGATCACCTCATAGCCCAGATGGCGGCCGAGTTCGGTCTGAATGCCGCCGGGATGCACCGCCGTCGCCCGCACGCCGCGCGCCTTATGGCGGCGGTCGAATTCCACCGCGAAGAGAATATTGGCGGTTTTGGATCGCCCATAGGCGCCAAATTCCGTGTATTCGGTATGCTCGAAATTCGGGTCGTCGAGATTCACGTCGGAAAAGCGATGACCGGAGGACGACAGATTAACCAGGCGGCCCCCCGGTTGCAGCAGAGAGGCAATGCGATTGACGAAGACGAAATGCCCCAGGTGATTGGTGCCGAACTGCGTCTCAAACCCATCCGTGGTGAAGCTTTTGGGGCAGGCCATGACACCGGCATTGGCGATGATAAGGTCAAGCGGCTTGCCCTCTGCCAACAGCCTGTCGGCCGCCGCGCGCACGCTGGCCAGCGACGCGAGATCCATCTGCACCAGGGTCAGATTGGGAATGCCCGCCGTCGCCCGCTGACCCTTCTCCACATCGCGCACCGTGCCGATGACCTCGGCGCCATGAGCCGCCCAGGCCCGCGCCGTCTCGACGCCGAGCCCGGCAGACACGCCCGTTACCAGCACGCGCTTGCCCGCCAGATCGACGCCCGCAAGCACGTCTTCCGTCGTCGAGGTCGCCCCGAAATTCTGAGCCATTCTGGCCTCCTGTCATTATCCGGTCTCATTGAGACCCGGTTGATGCACCCGCCGCATACGCCCGATGACGCGCAAAACCTTTGCCGCGCTGGCACGCATGATATAAACGGAGGATGTCTCCGATTTATATACGGAGGAACCCTCCGTTTATCAAGAGAGATTTTGCCGTGACGCCCCCTGCCCCCATCCGCAAGCCGCGCGCCGACAGCCTGCGCAACCGGGAAAAGCTGCTTTCGGTCGCCAAAACGGCCTTTGCCGAGCAGGGGCCGGATGTCAGCCTGGAAGAGATCGCGCGCCGCGCCGAGGTCGGTATCGGCACGCTGTACCGGCATTTCCCCAACCGCGATGCGATCATCGCCGATGTCTATCGCCGCGAGGTCGGGCAATTGGCCGAGGCCGCCGCCGACCTGTTGGAGCGCCAGCCGCCGTTGGAGGCGCTGCGCGCCTGGATGCGCCTGTTCGTGGATTATATCGCGACCAAAAAGCTCATCGCCCCGGCGCTGAACGCCTTGCCGGGCGGCACCGACGAGCTTTATGCGGCATCCGGTCCGCTGATCATCAATGCGGTGACGCTGCTGGTGGAACGCGCCCGCGCGACGACCGATATTCGTGAGGATGTCGAGCCGCTCGATCTGGTGAATGCGCTGCTGGGTCTTGCCTATGGGTTCAACCTGCCGGACTGGCAGGCGAGTGCGACCCGGCTGGTCGATGTTCTGGTGGATGGGTTGCAGCGCACCAATCCGCCGGCGAAGGAATAAAGACGATGACTGAAACTATCCCGACATCCCTTACCCTGGGCAGCGCGCGGATAACCCGCATCCCGGAATTCGTTCTGGATGTCATGGCACCGGAACGGCTCTTTCCGGGTCTGGATCCGGCATCGCTTTCGGACGCCGAACGCAAGCTGATGACCGGTGCCAAGCCGGACAGCAACACGGTGCCCCTGCCCGTTCATCCCTGGCTGGTGGAATGGGACGGCCGCGTTATCCTGATTGATACCGGGGCCGGAAACGGCAAAAGCCGCCCCTTCTCGAAATTCTTCGAGAATCTGGACAATCCCTTCCTCGAGCGTCTCGCCTTGGCCGGTATCAGGCCTGAGGATGTGGACTGCGTGCTGCTGACGCATCTGCATGTCGATCACATCGGCTGGAACACGCGGCTGGAGGGTGCCGCATGGGTGCCGACCTTCCCCCGCGCCCGTTACGTCTTTCCGGCGACGGAAATGGCCTTCTTCGAGACCGAAGCCGGACGCCCGCGCCGGGCGCTGCTGGAGGACAGTATTCTGCCGATCATCGCCGCCGGTCAGGGGGAAACCATACCGCCCGAAGGCGGCACGGTGGAGGGGCTTTTCAGCTTCGCGCCCGCCCCGGGCCATACGGCCGGGCAGATGACGATTTCGCTGACGAGCGAGGGGCAGGAAGCACTGTTCTGCGCCGACGCTTTGCACAATCCCATTCAGGTGGGGCGGCCTGACCTGAGTTCCGTCTTCTGCGTCGACCCCGCAACGGCCGTGACCACGCGCCGCCGCCTGCTGGACTATGCCGCGGACCGGCCCGTGACGCTGTTGCCTTCGCATTTTCCAGGCAGCGGCGCGGGCCGTGTGGCGCGCGGTGCTGAAGGCTTCATCTGGCAGCCTGTCTGACGCCTGAAGACTTATTCCGACCGCGCCTGCTGCCGCAGGGCTTCGACGACCAGCGAAAAGGCCGCCGTCGGCTGGCGGCGGCTGGGGTAATAGAGGTGATAGCCGGCAAAGGGCGGGCACCAGTCTTCCAGAACCCGCACCAGCTCTCCCGTCGCCAATTGCGCCTGAACCTGATCTTCCGTGACATAGCCGAGGCCGAAACCGGCAGCGGCGGCACGGATGATCATAGTCGTGTTGTTGAAGGTGAGCTGGCCCTCCACACGCACCCGCACCTCACGCCCGTCCTTCGACAAATCCCACACGTATAATCCGCCGCTGCTCTGGAAACGGAGATTGATGCAGCGATGCGCCGCCAGGTCGCCGGGCACAACCGGCGGTGTGTTTTTCGCGAAATAGCCCGGTGACCCGACAACCGCCATGCGCAGGTCGGGGCCGATGCGAACGGCGATCATGTCTTTCGCGAGTGACTCACCCAGCCGCACGCCGGCATCGAACTTGTCATGGACGATATCGGTGAAACCGGAATCGAGGCTCAATTCCACATGCACGTCCGGATAGCGCGGCAGCAGCGGCGCAAGCGCCGGCCAAAGCACGGTCAGCACCGCATGTTCGGAGGCCGTGATCCTGATGGTTCCGGCCGCCTTGTCCCGCAACTCGGTCAGCTGGTCCAGCTCATCGCCGATACTGTCCAGCGCCGGCCGCAAGGTGCCGAGCAGCCGGTCCCCGGCCTCCGTCGGCGCGACATTGCGGGTGGTGCGGGTCAGCAGGCGCACACCCAGGCGCGTTTCCAGCCGCCGGATGGTGTGGCTGAGGGTCGACTGGGATGTGCCAAGCCTGGTGGCGGCACGGGTAAAACTCTGCTCCTCGGCCACTGTCAGAAAGGCATTGAGGTCGGCCAGGTCTTCGCGCAGCATTAATGGCCTCAATTCATGACTACATGCGATTTATAGCGTGTAATCATATTACTGGCTTCGGCCTAGGTTCCGCCGCATGTCAGCGGACGGTTCCCGATGCGGACGGCGCTGAGCAAGGCGACATCATCCCCACGCCGCCCATCAAACCAGGAATAGTGCGATGCTAGCGACAGTGCTTCATGGGCCCGGCGACGTTCGATACGAAGACGTCGCCGAGCCTGAAATCCTCCACCCCACCGATGCCATCATCCGGCTGTCCGCGACCTGCATCTGCGGCTCGGATCTTTGGCCCTATCGCGGTCTGAACGAGGCCGGCCCGCCGAAGGCGATGGGCCATGAATATTGCGGCATCGTCGAGCAGGTCGGCAACGCGGTCACGACCGTCAGACCGGGCCAGTTCGTCGTCGGCTCCTTCTGCCTGTCGGACAATACCTGCCCGCATTGCCGCTTCGGCTTCCAATCCTCCTGCGAAAATCGCGAATTCATGGTCGGCGCGCAGGCGCCCCGTGCGCGCGTGCCGCTTGCCGACGGCACGCTGGTCGCGACAGCCGAAATTCCCGCCGACGATCTCATTCCCAGCATGCTGGCCGTCTCGGACGTCCTCGGCACCGGCTGGTATGCGGCCTATGCCGCGCGCTTGCAGACGGGCTCCACAGCGGTCGTGGTCGGTGACGGCGCGGTGGGGCTGATGGCCGTGCTGGCGGCCAAGCAGATGGGCGCTGCCAGGATCATCGCCATGAGCCGCCACAAGACCCGCCAGGATCTGGCGCTGGAATATGGTGCGACGCATATCGTGTCCGAACGCGGTGCGGCGGGCATCGCGCGCGTCAAGGAACTGACCGGCGGCGTCGGCGCGGAATCGGTGCTGGAATGCGTGGGCACCAAAGAGGCCATGGACCAGGCCATGAGCTGCGCACGGCCGGGTGGCGCCATCGGCTTCGTCGGCGTGCCGCATGGCGTGGACTTCGACGGCGCCCATCTGTTCTTCCAGCAGAAAAGCCTGTTCGGCGGCCCGGCCCCGGTGCGGCGCTGGCTGCCGGATCTGATGGACAAGGTGCTGTCGCGGGAAATCAATCCCGGTAAGGTCTTCGACCTCGCTCTGCCGCTGGCGGACGTGGCCGAAGGCTATAAGGCCATGGACGAGCGCCGCGCCATCAAGACGCTGCTGCTGGTCTGACCTGCCAGCGGGCGCTCCCGTCACGCAGACCCGTCATGGGTTGCGTGACGGTGGCGCCATCAGCGGCCCGGCTTGGCCACCGGACGGATCGCGGGCCTGACAGGGACCAGCAGTTTTGCACAAAGCAAGCTCGCGATTCCTCCGGCGGCGATGACCCAGCCCATTGGCCAGGGCGTGCCATCCGCGAAGGCGCCGACGAGGCCCGACCCGATAATGCCGCAACCATATTGCGACGCGCCGACCAGGGCGGAAACCGCGCCCGCGCGTTCAGGGAAATCCGCCATGGCGCCGACGATCGTATTCGCGACGATAAATCCGGTCGCGGCGATGAAGGCCAGCAAGGGCAGGACAAGACCGAGCAGACCCCCCGTATCGGTTGCGGCCGCAACAGCGACGAGGATGGCAGCGGTTGCGGCCAGAGCGGCGCCGAAATGCAGCAGGCGGTCGCTGCCGAAGCGCTTCACCAGACGCGCATTGATCTGGTTCGCCCCCATGATGCCGATAATGCCGACCGCGAAGAGCAGGCCGTAATATTGCGGCGACAGGTGATGGTAGGTGATATAGGCGAAAGGTGTGCCCGCAACATAGGCGAACATGCCGCCATAAAAGAAGGCACCGGCCCCCGTATAGCCCAGCAGCCGCCGATGGCGGAACAGCTCGCCATAGCGCAGCATGGCGCGGCCGAGACTGTCCTGGCTGCGGCGCGCGGGCGGCAGCGTCTCCGGCAGGGTCGTCAGGGCCAGAAGCGTCAGGAAGCCCACGCCCACCAATGTCCAGAAAATCGCGCGCCAGCCCGTCAGCACCAGGATCTGGCCGCCGACCAGAGGGCCGAGCAATGGTGCAATGGCCATGACGGTGATGAGGGTGGACAGCATCTGGGCCGCGCGATGCCCCGTGTAGAGATCGCGCACCATGGCCCGCGACAGAACCACGCCGGCCGAGGCGCCGAGCGCCTGGACGACACGCCAGACGATGATCTGCGTGGTCGTCAGGGATAGCGCACAGCCGGCCGAGCCGATGGCGAAGAGCACAAGCCCGATCGCCACCGGCAGCCGTCGCCCGTAGCGGTCGCTGAACGGCCCCCAGAAGAGCTGGCCCAGGCTGAAGCCGATCAGATAGCCGGACACCGTCCATTCGATCACGCCGGGAGAGGCGCCCAGAGAGCGCCCCATGGCCGGCATCGCCGGCAGGTAGAGATCAGTCGAAATCGAGGCGAAGCCCATCAGCAGGCTGAGGATCGCCAAGGTCCACCAGCGCGTCGGCTGGCCGTGGTCATGCTGGGGCAAGATGCTTATCGGCCCGTCGTCGCCATCAGATGCGCGGGGTAACGGTCCCCTTCGATATCGATTTGGGCGAGCGCGGCCCCGATCTTTGCCAGATCATCCGCCGTGAGCGTGATCTGGGCCGCGCCGAGATTTTCTTCCAGGCGGGACAGTTTGGTGGTGCCGGGGATCGGGACGATCCAGGGTTTTTGGGCCAGCAGCCAGGCCAGGGCGATCTGCGCGGGTGTCGCGTTCTTCTCCCGCGCGATCCCGACCAGCAGGTCGATCAGCGCCTGGTTGCGCTCCATCGCTTCCGGCGTGAAGCGGGGCAGCAGGCGGCGGAAATCATTTTCGCCGATCTTGGTATCCTTGGACATCGCGCCCGTCAGAAAGCCTTTACCCAATGGGCTATAGGCGACAAGGCCGATGCCGAGTTCCTCGCAGGCTTGCAGGATGCCGTTGGTCTCGGGTCCGCGCGTCCACAGCGAATATTCGTTTTGCAGCGCGGTGACCGGCTGCACGGCATGGGCGCGGCGGACGGTCTGGGCGCCGGGCTCTGACAGGCCGAAATGCTTCACCTTGCCGGCGGCGATCAAATCCTTGACTGCGCCGGCGACATCCTCGATCGGCACTTCGGGGTCGACGCGATGCTGGTAGAACAGGTCGATGACCTCAATGCCCAGACGCTCCAGCGAGGCTTCGCAGACCGCGCGGATATGCTCCGGCCTGCTGTTCATGCCCGCCATTTTTCCGTCGGCGATATTGAAGCCGAATTTGGTGGCGATCACCACCTGGTCGCGGACGGGTTTCAGCGCCTGCCCGACGATCTCTTCATTGGTATAGGGACCATAGACTTCCGCCGTGTCGAAGAAGGTCTCGCCACGTTCGACCGCCTGGCGGATAAGGGTGATGCTGTCCTCGGTGCTGAGCGCGTGGGTATAGCTGAAATTCAGCCCCATGCAGCCGAAGCCGATGGCGGAGACTTCAAGGCCGCTGTTTCCGAGCTTACGCTTTGTCATGATTGTCCTGTGGCCTGTAATGGGCATTGTCGCAGGCTAAGATAGGGACAGCGGGATAAATCCATAAGCGCCCATAAATCGCATGAACCTATATCCGCAGTTCATAAATTGCCGTAATCGCCGCCGCGATGACGCGCGCGGCAGCTTCCGCCTGATCCTCCGCCAGCCCGGCGATGCCGCAAAGAAGACCGGCGCGCGATGCTGCCAGATGCATGGAAGACAGCGGCTGCGGGCCGTAGCCCTGCGCGCGCAAAGCCTGCGTTAAGGCCCGATCGTCTCGCGACTGATCCTTGAACCATACAGCCAGTTGCAGCCCGCCGCTGCCGGGACCGGTGGCGACGGCGGCACCGCATGCGGTCTGCACGGCCGCGCGGAAGGCCGCCATGCGGCCAGCATAGATGGGCGTCATGCGCCGGATATGGGCGCGGAAATGGCCTTCGCGCAGAAAGTCCAGAAAGGCCGCCTGGATATGAATGGGCACCGACAGGCCCCGCATCCGTACTGCCTGCTGCACCGCGCCCAATAGACGGCGCGGCACCACCGCATAAGCCAGCCGCATACCGGGCGCCAGAACCTTGGACAGCGTGCCGAGATAGGCGACATGGCCTGCCTGATCGATCCCTTGCAGCGCCGCGATGGGCCGCCCGTCAAACTGAAACTCGCTGTCGTAGTCATCTTCCAGGATCAGCGCGCCGGTCTTTTGCGCGACGCTCAGAAGCGCCAGGCGGCGCGCCAGGGTCATGGTCATGCCGGTCGGGTATTGATGGGACGGCGTGACATAGATCAGCCTGGGCGTCCCCGATGCCTGGTCAACATCCATGCCCGCGTCGTCAACCGGCACCGGCACAAGCGCGGCCCCGGCATCGAGCAATATCTGCCGGGCGCTGAGATAGCCGGGCTCCTCCATCCACGCTGTTCTTTGGCCTGGACCAGCGTCATGCAAAACGAGACGTGCTAGCAGGCCGATGGCCGCGCGGGTTGAGGGAAACAGGATCACCTGATCGGGTTCGGCCAACACGCCGCGACTGACGGCAATATGGGACAGGATGGCCTCGGCCAAAGCCGGCAGGCCCAGCGGCGCGCCATAGCCGAGATCGGCGGCCGAGAGTCTACGCGCGCGGGTGGCCAGCAGCCTTCCCCAGATCGCAGAGGGAAAGGAGGCCAGATCCGGCACGCCCGGCGTCAAAGGCAGCAGCGGCACGGGTAGCGGGCTGGCCTTGCGCGGCGCGACAATGACGCCCGGCGCCCCCATCGCGGCGGCGATGGACGCGACCCGACTGGCCCCGCCCGCCGTGCTGGTGACAAAGCCTTCCGCCTTCAGCCGGTCATAGGCGCTGACGATGGTGGACCGCGCGAGGCCCAGCGAGAGGGCCAGTTGCCGCGTGGAGGGCAGACGCGCTTGCGGTGCCAGGGCGCCGCTCATGATGCGCGTTCGCAAGGCGCGATAGATCTGGCCTTCCAGATCGCCCGCCGCACGGTCGATGGCGACAAGGGCCGTCTTGGTATCTGCTGCCAACTGGTCTGCCCACTTTGTTGGAACTGGCAGTGTTTACCATACCGGAAATCCGCCAGGATGCGAGGGATCAAGGAGCCTGCCCATGCCCGACAGCACCGCCGATGCCAGCTTTCCCGTCACCGAGCGCAACCGTGTGCGCCGGTCCCCGAAACGCGGCAGCTACGACAAGGAAGCCGCCTATGCGGTGCTGGACGCGGCGCCGCTTTGCCATGTCGGCTATGTCATCGACGGTGCGCCCTATGTGACGCCGACCATCCATTGGCGCGTCGGCAACCGCATCTACTGGCACGGGTCTTCCGCCAGCCGCTTCCTGCGCGCCTCGGAGGACAGGCCGGTCTGCCTGACCGTCAGCCTGATGGACGGCTATGTGCTGGCGCGCTCGGCCTTCAACCATTCGGTGAATTACCGCTCCGTCATGGCCTTCGGCACGGCGCATCTGATCGAGGACGCGGATGAGGCAGCGGACGCGCTGCGGCACTTCACCGACGGGCTGTTTCCCGGCCGCTGGGACAGCCTGCGCCCGATGACGGCGCAGGAGCTGAAGGCGACATCGGTGCTGTGGATGGAGATCGAGGACGCGGCGGTGAAGGTGCGCGCCGCCCCGCCCGGTGACGGGGATGAGAGCGACGTGCCTGTCTGGGCCGGCGTCATTCCCATGCAGACCACGCTCGGCGCGGCCCAACCGGCGCCGGAACTGCCGGCCAATTGCGAATTGCCCGCGCCGCTGGCCGATCTCATCGCCTCGGGCCGGCTAAGGTAGTAGCTTCTTATAAGTCATCCCCGGCCTTGTGCCGGGGATGACAGTGCAAAATTCCTGCACCTACAAACAATCCCTCGGGAAAGACTGGTCGTAGAGGCGTTCGACGACCAGCTCCCCATTCTCATAGGCGCGCACTTGACCTGTCATACGGAAATCCGTGGCTGAGCCGGTCATCTCCGTCTCCGTCTCGATGCGGATGCGCCAGCCCTCGCGGCCCAGATCGAAATACTGGGAAATGGCGGAGCGCGCCGAGAGCGGGTCATCCGCCTGCACCGTCAGCCTGCGGGTGAGGCCGTGGTCGAGCGTGAGATCGATCTCATCGAAACGGAAGACGCCTTCACCGAACAAACCACCCTCGCCCACCGTCACATAGGTGGCCGTATCGGTCAGCGTGTCGATGGTGACGCTGCGCCCCAGCCGGCTTTGGCTGGTTTGCGTGATCGGCGCGAAGGGACCATGCGCGGGCGGCTGGAATGCCACCGGCGTCTGCGCGATGCCAAGGTTGCGCACCGGCAGCGTGAAGCGGCTGCCGGCCAGGTCTATCGACAATGTCGCGGCTTCCGGCGCCGGCCACAGGATCGGCCAATAGGCCGTGGAAATCGCGAAGCGGATGCGATGGCCGGCGGCAAAGCGATGACCGCACATCTTCAGTTTCAGGCGCATGGGCGTGGGTTTGCCCGGCACCATCGGCTGCGGGTCTTCCGAACCATCGCGATGGGCGAGGTTGAGCACGGCGTAGCTGACGCGCTGGCTGGCGCCTGTGGGTGACACGTCACACAGGCGCACCGCCATCTGGCCCAGCAGCTTGTCGCTGGCAAGCAGCAGTTCGATGACGGGATTGCCGAGGATTTCGACATCCTCGGTTAACGGCTCACTGTCGAAAACCAGTGAAAACCCGTCATCGCCGCGCTGGTCGCCCGGCATATCGCCGATGACGCCGGTGCCCATCCATTCGCCGCAGGCCGTGCCGGTATAAAGCGGCGAGCGGATGGCGGCCGTGCCGCTGCCCGGCTGCGTCGACAGGGTTTTGGACATCTGCGGGTAGAAGGATGTCTCCGCAATCGCCCTGCTGGGCCAAGCGGACTCGCCACGCCAGTTTCCGGTGACGGCGGGTTTGGTGGTGGAGACCGGGTTTTGCCCGTCTTCCACGAAGGCGCGCAGCATGGGCTCGGCCATGATACCGCGATCCTGCCCCTTCAGCCAATGGTCCCACCAGCGCGTCGCTTCCTGCAAAAACCCGATGGCGGGCGTCGGTACGCCGTCCTGCGGATAGATATGCGCCCAGGGACCGAGCAGGCCCAGACGCGGCACGTTCAGATGTTCCAGCAATTCCGGCACGGCATTGGTATAGCTATCGGCCCAGCCGCCGACCGCCATGACCGGGCATTGGATGGCGCTCCAGTCCTCGCAGACCGAGCCGTGCTGCCAGTACGCGTCACGCCGCTGATGCGCCAGCCATAGCGCCGGCCAGAAGGGCATATGGTTCAGCCGCTTGATCCACTCGCTGCGCCAGTCCGCGCCGCGCATCAGCGGGTCGGCCGGCCTTGCCTGGAAGGCGAGCATGATCGCGCCCCACCAGTGATTGTCGTTGAGCAGGCCGCCGCCCATATAATGGATGTCATTGGCGAAACGGTCTGTCGTGGAACAGACCGTCAGGATGGCCTTCAGCGCGGGCGGGCGGCGCATGGCGACTTGCAGGCAATTGAAGCCGCCCCAGCTTTTGCCCATCATGCCGACAGCGCCGTCACACCACGCCTGCTCCGCCATCCAGGCGATCACCTCCAGCGCGTCATCCTGTTCCTGTTTGACGTATTCGTCTTCCAGCAGACCATCGGACTCGCCAGAGCCGCGCATATCGACGCGCAGCACGCCGTAGCCCTGGGTCGCGAAATAGCCGTGCATGGGCTCGTCCCGCGCGCGGGTGCCGTCGCGCTTGCGATAGGGAATATATTCCAGGATGGCCGGCACCGGCTTGGCCTCGGCCCCATCCGGCAGCCAGAGGCGCGCGGCGAGCCGCGTGCCGTCGGTCATCGGCACCCAGATTTGCTCGGTCACCGTCACAGTCATGATCCGCACTCACTCATGGAAGAAAGTTTTTTGGTTCTTTTTTCAAAAAAGAACGGCTGCCTTAGGCGGGGACCGCAGCTATGCCGCCGCGCCAGATATCGCGCCGGGCGAGCGCTTCATCCAGCCAGTCCGTCCGCATTTCCGGCACCGACAGCAGCAGCTTGCGGGTATAGTCGTCCGGCGGCGTGTCGAAAATATCGGCGGTCGGACCTTCGGCCACCATCTGCCCCTTGAGCATGACGACGACGCGATGGGCGATGCGCTTCACGGTGCCGAGGTCATGGGTGATGAAAAGGTAGGACACCCCCAGCTCATCCTGAAGCTTCTTGAGCAGTTTCAGAATGTCCTCGGCCACCAAGGGATCAAGCGCGGACGTCACCTCATCGCAGATGACGAGTTCCGGCCGGGCGGCCAGCGCACGGGCGATGCAGATGCGCTGCTTCTGCCCGCCCGAGAGCTGGCCGGGAAAGCGGCCGATGTAATCCAAAGGCAGGCCGACAAGGGTCAGCAATTCCGCGACGCGCGCCTTGGTGGCGGCCGCCGAGGTCTTTTCAAAGAAAGCGACCGGGCGGCCCAGGATATCGCCGATCTTCTGGCGCGGATTGAGCGCGATATCGGGCAGCTGATAAATCAGCTGAATACGCTGGCGCTGTTCCAGGCTGCGGTTTTTGAAGGAGGGCGGCAGGGCCGCCGGCCCGAAGCGGAAAGCGCCGCCCGCGGCTTCGATCTGCCCGATGGCGGCATAGGCGAGCGTCGATTTGCCGGAGCCCGATTCGCCGACAACCGCCACCGTCTCACCCCGGCTGACGGTGAAGGAAATGCCCTTCACGGCCACGACCGGCCCGTATTTGACGGTGACGTCATCGACCGTCAGCACGGTCTCTCCACGCGCGGCCTCAGCCACGCCATGGCCGCTCATGGCGGCCTGACGCTCGGCCACCAGCGCGGTCGTATAGGCTTCGCGCGGGGAGAGCAGAATCTCGTTCGTGGTGCCGGTCTCGACCATCTTGCCGTGGCGCAGAACCATAATGCGGTCGGCGATCTGCGCCACCACCGAGAGATCATGCGTCACGTAAAGGGCTGCCGTATTATGCTCGCGGATCAGCTCCCGCAGCTTGGCCAGAACCTCGATCTGCGTCGTGACGTCCAGCGCCGTCGTCGGCTCATCCAGCACCAGCAAATCCGGCTGGCAGGACATGGCCATGGCCGCCATGGCGCGCTGCAACTGCCCGCCCGAGGCTTCATGCGGATAGCGCTGGCCGAAGGTTTCGGGGGTCGGCAGATCCAGTGCGCGGAAGAGTTCCACTGCTTTCGCTTCCGCCTCGCGCCGTCCCATCAACCCGTGGCGGATCGGCCCTTCGCAGACCTGCGCCATGAGCGTCATCGACGGGTTGAAGGCCGCAGCGGCACTTTGCGCGACATAGGCCACGCGCACGCCGCGCAAGCTGCGGCGGCCATTGGCGTCCAGCTTGCGCAAATCCTGCCCTGCTAGAAGAATCTCACCACCAGTGATGCTGCAACCGGCGCGGGCATAGACCAGGGGTGCCAGGCCGAGGGTGGATTTGCCGGCGCCCGATTCACCGATCAGCCCCAGAACCTCGCCCCGGCGCAGGTCCAGATCAATGCCATTGGTCAGCACCGCGCCATTGCTGGCCTCGATGCGCAATCCCCGGATTTGCAGCAGCATATCCTGTGCGGCAGCGCTCATGCTCAAATCTCCGCGCCGGCGCCGGCCGGCAAGGCGTGGATGGAGAGCAGCCAATCGACCACCAGATTGACGCCGATGGTGACGACGGCGATGGCGCCGGCCGGGAACAGCGGCGCGAAGCCGCCGAAGCTGATGGCCTGGGCATTGTCATGCACCATGCTGCCCCAATCGGCCGCCGGCGGCTGGATGCCTAAGCCCAGGAAGCTCAGCGAGGCGATGAAGAGGAAGGTGAAGCAGAAGCGCAGGCCGAATTCGGCCACCAGCGGCGGCAAGGCATTGGGCAAAATTTCGCGGAAAATTACCCAGCCGATGCCTTCGCCGCGCAGGCGCGCGACCTGCACGTAATCCATCACCGTGATGTTCATGGCGACCGCGCGGGCAAGGCGAAACACCCGCGTCGATTCCAGAACAGCGATGGTGATGATCATGATGGGGATGGAGGTGCCGAGCACCGCGAAGACCATCAGGCCGAAGATCAGAATAGGCATGGCCAGCAGGACATCGACGATGCGGGAGATGACATTGTCGACAAGCTTGTTGGTGGAGGCGGCGACAAACCCGAGCCCCACGCCGATGATCATGGTGAGACAGGTCGCGATCAGCGCGATGCTGACCGAGGTGCGGCCGCCATAGATGAGGCGGGACAGCATGTCGCGCCCGATACTGTCGGTACCCAGCCAATCCTTCGCATTGGGCAGATCCCAGACCCCGCCGACGATCTTGGTTTGCGGATAGGGCGCGATCCAGGGCGCAAACAGGATCATGATCACCGCGAGAAGCACGATGATGCCGCCGATATAGGCGGTGACAGGGACTTTGCGACCGGCGATTGTCATGGTCCGCTCCTCCCTATTGCCGCTTACGGCTGCGCAGCCGCGGATTGGCGAGTGCCGCGCAGATATCGGCGATGGTGTTGAGACCGATGAAGACGATGGCGAAGACGAGGCCGCAGGCCTGCACCACGGGCAAATCGCGCTTGGTGACGGCATCGACCATCAATTGTCCGACGCCGGGATAGACGAAGACGACTTCGACGACGACGACGCCGACGACGAGATAGGCGAGGTTGATGGCGACGACATTGATGATCGGTCCCAGCGCATTGGGCAGCGCATGGCTCAGCACCACGCGGCTGCGCGACAGGCCCTTCAGGAAGGCGGTTTCGACATAGGGCGCGGACATCACCGCCAGCGTCGATGTGCGGGTCATGCGCAGCATATGGGCGACGACGACCAGCGTCAGCGTGATCGCCGGCAAGGTTGTGGCATCCACCCGGTCCCAGAAGTCCATGCCGCCATAGACTGTCGCGAGGCTCGGCAGCCAGCCGAGTTCAGAGGCGAAGACGACGATGAGGATGTAGCTCACGAAAAACTCAGGGAAGGAAATGGTGGCGAGGCTGAGGATGCTCGCCAGCCGGTCCATGAGGCTGCCCTCGCGGATGGCCGACAGAATGCCCAGGCCCACGGCCAGCGGCACGGCGATAATCGCCGCATAGCCGGCCAGGAACAGCGTATTGCCCAGGCGCGGCATCAGCGCGCTGGCGATGGGCGTGCCCGTCGTCAGCGAATTGCCAAGATTGCCGTGCACCACGCCCCACAGCCAATGCAGGTAACGCAGATAGGCGGGTTCGTTCAGGCCCAGCTTCGCCCGCAGCACGGCCAAGGCCTCCGGCGTCGCGGATTGACCGAGCAAGGCGCTCGCCACGTCACCGGGCAGAAGCTGCGTGCCGAGATAGAGAAGAATGGAGACGGCGATGAGGGTGAGAACCCCCAAGGCCGCCCGTGCCGCGACAAAGCGAAGAATGCCCAAAACCCCGAACCCGCCCGGCCGTCAGCTCAGCCAGACCTTTTCGCCGATGCGCTGGCCCATGAAGTCGAACATCGGATTGGGCTTCTGGCCGTGCACCTTGTTCGATCCGGCTTCCAGATAGTCGATGAACATGGGGATGAGCGCGCCGCCGGTGGAGGAAATCATGCTCTGCATCTGGCCATACATTTCGGCGCGCTTGCTGTGATCAAGCTCGACGCGGGCTTCCAGCAGCAGCTTGTCGAAATCGGCGTTCTTCCAGAAGGTATCGTTCCAGGGCGCGTCGGATTTATAGGCGATGGTCAGCATCTGGTCCGCCGTCGGACGGCCACCCCAATAGGAGGCGCAGAAGGGCTGCTTCATCCAGATATTGTCCCAATACCCGTCAGCCGGCTGCTGCTTGATATTGACAGTGATGCCTGACGCAGCGGCGGATTGCTGGAACAACTGCGCGGAATCGGTGGCACCGGTGAAGGCGACGTCGGAGACGTTGAGGTCCACCGACAGCGCGCTCTGTCCCGCCTGCTTCAGATAGTATTTCGCCTTGTCCGGGTCGTAAGTGTGCTGGGGGATGGAGGCATCGTAGAATTCATTCGTCACCGGGATCGGCTGGTCATTGCCGACGCGGCCATAGCCGCGCAGCACGGTATCGACGATCTGCTGGCGGTTGATGGCGTATTTCAGCGCCATGCGGACATTATTGTCCTTGAAGGGCGCATCGGTGCAGTTCATGACGAAGACGCCGTGCTGGCCGGCCGCACTTTGCACGACATGCACCTTCGGGCGCTTCTTCAATAGGTCAACCGTGCGCGCGTCCAGACGGTTGATGGCATCCACCTGACCGGAGAGCAGAGCGGCCGTACGGGCCGAGACGTCGTTGATGACCAGCGTTTCGATACTGTCGACATTGCCGCAGCCGGTCTTCCAATAGGGGCGCGTCTTCTTGGTGATGCAGCGCACGCCGGCTTCGTAATGCTCCAGCACGTAGCCCGCCGTGCCGATGGGATTCTTCCAGTCCGTGAAACCGTTCGGCACGACCAGGATGTGATAGTCCGAGAGCAGGAAGGGCAGATCGGCGTTGCCAGCGCTCATCGTGATACCGATCTGGTTCGCGCTGAGCTTCTTGATATCGGTGATCGCGGCCAGGAAGGGCTTGGCGGGCGAGGCCGATTTTCCGCGATGCAGATTGATGGAATAGATGATGTCGTCGGCGTCCAACGTCTTGCCGTTGGAGAAGGTGATGTCCTTGCGGACATCGAAAACCCATTCCGCCGCGCCGGGCTTCGATTCCCAGTTCATGAGCAGTTCGGGCGTCGCCTTGTTGTGCTCATCGATTTCGATCAGACCGTTCATGATCTGGTAGCCGAGATTGACCGGCACCCATTGCAGATAGGTTGTGGGGTCCAGGCTGTCCGTGGTGCTGCCGCCGCCCATGCCGAGGCGCAGATGGCCGCCGGAGACCGGCATATCGGCCGCCCGCGCCTGCCCGATCAGCGGCAGGGAGGACAGGCCCGCCGCCGCGCCTATCATGGCGGTCGCACCCAGAAACTGACGCCGATCGATCATGGACTGTGGCTTGCTCATAGTCAGCTCCCGAGATGAGATGTCATTTGGACGTTCAAAGGCGGTGGGCGGATAAGCTCATGCACGCTTCATGCCCAAACCAGAGCCATGAGGCAAACGCATATCTGATTTACGAAGCCTAGCGATCTCTGCCGGGCGCGTCTTTGTCTGTTCACGACAGAGTGAGGGCGCGCAGACGACACAAGCGCGGCCGTGCGGCGGCAAGGCCGCGTTCGGGCGGTATCAGCTGCGCTTCGCCGATGCCTTCAAAGCGCCGCACAACTGGCCCAGGCTAAGGCGCGATATAAGCCCAGAGGACCAAGAGATGACGGAATACGGCCGTAACGGCGAGGTGATCATGTTTGTCACCTATCAGGGCAATGCGGACTCACGCTTCGACCGGACCTATTACGTGGAACGGCATGTACCCATGCTGCGGCGGCTGTTCGGGCCGCTGGGCATGACCAGCGCGCAGGCTTTCTTTCCACCGGTGACGGAGACCGGCACCATCGCCATCTGCGAATGCCGCTATCAGGACGAAGACGCGCTGAAAGCCTGCTTCACCTCGGCCGGCATGCCCGGCCTTGCCGCCGATGTCGGCAATTTCACCGATATCATGCCCGTGCAGGTTCGCGCCAACCGCGTCTGAGACGGCTTGCACTGCCCTGCCCTGCCAGCCTAATGCCCGTAACAGGGCATTTCGTTTTCTCCCCAGGGGCAGGGCATGGCCGAATCGGTTCTTCCGCAGGGCATTGAGGAGGAGGCCGGCGATACCGGCCAGCTTTCGGCCGACCTTGCCGCAAGCCATGCGCTTGATCATGCATTGAACGACCCGGAGGGACAGAAGGCGGCGGCGGCCTTCCTCCTCAGTCACAAGCGTCTGGTTGACCTGCAGATCGCCTATCTGCCCGAAGAAAAGGCACAATCGACACGCGCCGCGAAGCTCAAGCGCAAAAGCGACATGCTGCGCGTCGTGACGCAAGTCGCCTTCTTCACCATTGGCCTCGCCGTCGCCAGCGGCGTCATCGCGATGTGGTGGAGCGCCCTGACCTCCCGCTCGGTCGTGGTGCGGGAATTCAGCGCGCCCACGGCGCTGGTGGCGGAAGGGCTGACCGGCAAGGTGGCGGCGACCAAAATCCTGGATGTCCTTCTCAATATCCAAAGTGCCACACGCAGCGCGGCGGCGGCCGAGCAGATTACCGATGCCTGGACCGATTCCATCGAAGTCGGCGTGCCGGAAACCGGCGTCACCATCAGCCAGCTCGGTGACCTGCTGCATCGCCTCTTCGGCCATGACGTGCATCTGGACGGGACGCTGGTGCAAAACGGCGACGGTTACGACCTGTCCATCCGGGGCGACGACATTCCCCCCGCGAATTTCACCGGCAAACAGGCCGACCTCGACCGCATGTTTCGCAAAGCCGCCGAATATGTCTTCAGCGAAGCGCAGCCCCTGCTGTATGCGACCTATCTGATCGACGAGGGGCGCACGGACCACGCCATTCATTTCATTCAGTCCAATTTCCCGAAATTCCCCGACAGCCAGCGTGCGGCGCTGGCCAATCTTTGGGGCGAGGCCCTGCTGATCACCAATGACCCGGCCGGCGCTATCGACCGTTTCCGCCTCGCCCTACAGATCAAGCCGAATTACTGGGCGGCCTGGAACAATCTCATCAGCAATCTGCCCATCACGGAGAACGAGGAAGAGGCCTATCGCCTGGGCGTCGCCATGGACCGGATCGGCAAGTCCTGGTTCCGCTTCGATCGCCCGTCGCTCTATGAACAGGCCGATTTCGCGCAATTAACGATGGACCCGGCCAAGGTGATCGCGGCCCTGCTATGGCACCGCGACTATGGGCAGGCCGAAGGGGCAGAGTTCGACGACAGTTCCTGGGTCGCGGAGCAGCGGGCCGTGCAGCATGACTGGCCGTCTGTCGCCTTGTTCCTGGCCGAATCCCCGGCGGATGACCCGACCACCGGTTTTGATCAATTGGCCCTGGCCGGCGCCCACGCGCTGGAGGACGGCGATACCTATTCTGCCCTGACCCATTATGTTGCCGCCGACGCGCTCTGGCACAAATCCAGCGAATTGCAGGCCTTCTTCCCGGACTTTGAGTGCGACCTCGGCCATGCCTATGCCGCGAACGGGCGATTTGCCCAGGCCTGGCCCTTGTTTCAGGGCCAGCGCTATGTCCGCTGCCGCGCCTATTGGGCGGATGCCATGGATGCCAGCGGCAATTGGCCGGTGGCACAGCGCGCCTATCGCACGGCCGAAGCTGTGGCGCCCGATCTCTCCTTCGCCTTCGAGCGCGAGGGCCGCGCCTATCTGCGGCATGGCGACCCGGCAACCGCCATCGCGCGGGAGAGGCTGGCGCATGAAAAGTCACCGCATTGGGCTGACCCCTTGAAGGATTGGGGCGATGCGCTGATGGCCGAGCATCGGCCGGAGGCGGCCCTCGCCCGCTACCATGAAGCGCTGCACTGGGCGCCCGACTGGGACGGGCTGCATCAGGCCATGGCCGCAGCCAAGCCGTGAACCAATCCGGGGATCGTTCGCGCCATGCTGCATAATCGGCTGCTGCATTATCTGGACGAGGTGGCGCGCACCGGATCGATGCGCAAAGCCTCCGCCCGGCTGAATGTCGCCTCCTCCGCCATCAACCGGCAGATTCTGGCGTTGGAAGCCGAGCTTGGCACGCCGCTGTTTCTGCGCCTGCCGCGCAAGCTGATGCCGACGACGGCCGGCGAGATTGTCATCCGTCATGTGCGGCAGGTGCTGAAGGATATGGAGCGCGTGCAGAGCCGCATCGAGGAATTGAAGGGCCTGCGGCGCGGCGAAATTACGCTGGCCATCATGAGCGGGCTTGCCGCCAATATGGTGCCGCGCATCGCGGTCGATTTCCGCCGCAACTCCCCCCGCGTGAAGCTGACGATGCGGCTGCTGCCCTCGGGCCAGGATATCATGGCCGCCGTTTCGGCCGGCGAGGCCGATCTGGGCCTCGGCTTCGATTTTCCGCGTGACCCCAGCCTGCGCGTGCTGGCCTCCGGCGTCGGGCGGCTGGGTGCGGTGATGGCGCCGGACCATCCGCTGGCGAGCCATAACCAATTGCGCCTGAGCGATTGCGCGGATTACCCGCTCATCATCGCGGAGGAAGGCATGGCCATCCGCCCTTATCTGAACGAGGCTTTCGCCGCCACGCAATTGCAGGTGGAACCGGCGCTGGAGACCAATTCCATCGAGGTGATGCGCCACGCGGCGATGCTGGACCAGGCCATCACCTTCCTCACGCCCTTCGACATGGAATGGGAAAAGCGCGCCGGAAGGCTGGCTTATGTGCCGGTGCATGAACTGCGCGGCCGCGTGCAGACGCTGATGCTGATCGGGCGGGATCGTGGCGTCGATGCGCTGACCAGTCTGATGGCCGAGCAGATCAAGGCCGCGATCACGACGACGGCCGGCGGGTAGGCAAGGTTAAGCCTATCGGGCTGGCCGCCAGTTAGGATCTATCTTTTCGTATGAGCACTAACCCAATTGGGCGGCGCTGCCTCAGCCTATCTTCCGAGACGCAAATCCAAGGACATAATTGCCGTTTTGATCTAGATCCTGGACTGAGGATTTAGTTCATATTCTTAAACGGCAACGATAAAAAATGACCAGCGTCCAGCGCCATCGCTTCACTTTGCTCGACGGCTTTCGCGGTACAGCCTCGGCTATCGTGCTGCTGTTCCATGTCCTTCAGCATCTTGGCTATAACGGCATTCCCTACACGTCGCTCGCCGTCGATTTCTTTTTCATGCTGAGCGGCTTTGTCATTTCCTTCGCCTATGAAGACCGGTTGCGGGCCGGCGACATGAGCTTTCGCGGCTTCATGCGCGTGCGCCTCGTGCGCCTTTATCCGCTTGCCTTCCTGGGCATATCGGCCGGAATTGCACTCGGCTTCCTGGCCGTGGTGATGAAGGGCGATGTCTCAGCCGTCGACGTGACCAAAGCCGGCATTCTCGGCCTGCTTCTGTTGCCGTCCTACGTCTTTCCGCAATGGTCGACCGCCTATCCCTTCAATATGGCGAGCTGGTCGCTGACCTTCGAGCTTTTCACCAATGTCGTTTTCGCCGCCATCATCTTTCGCATCAGCCTGCGCAAGCTGGCCGTCTGCGTCGGCGTTTTCGCCATCGGCCTCGTGATCCTCGCCGTCGTCCATCACGGCATTGATTCCGGCTATGATCAGGACAATTTCTTCGGCGGTTTTGTCCGCGTGCTATTCCCCTTCTTCGCAGGCGTGATGCTGTGCCGCATCCGCCCGGCGACGCAGCGGGTCATGCCGAAACAGGCCTGGGTGATGGCCCTGCTCTTCCCCCTGCCTTTGTTCCTGCCGCTCGGCTATCATGGGCTGATCTGCCTGCCTTATCTGTTCGTGTTCTTCCCTGTCTGGATCTATGTCGGCTCGGCCAGGATCGGCGGCACAGCGCTGATGCGCATCTGCAAATTTCTGGGCGCCATGTCCTATCCGGTCTTCATTTTGCAGGATCCGATTCTGCGCCTGGGCGAGGAATTCCAGCGCCGCCATCATCTGTCGCTGAAAGGCGACATCGTCTTCGGGCTGGTGATGTATCTTTCCGTCTATGGCATCGCCTATGCCGCGCGCCGACTTTACGACCAGCCGGTACGCGCCTGGCTGCGCCGCCGCCTGACACTGACCAGCACGCCGACCACACATGGCCCGGCGCTGGCCACCGGGGACTAAGCCCCGGCGTCTCGGCTGCCGCTAACCGTTGAAGGCCGTCTTTTGCGTGACGGCCTCCATCGGATAGGCCGCCACTTCCGCGATCAGGCCGATCAAGGCCTGCGCCGCGCGTTCCACCTGTATCGCACCGCGCGCGGCATCCGCCGCCGCCGCATTGCCGCAGGCGCCGGCAGGATGCAGATCCTGCGCCTGCCAGCCGAAACCCACACCGCCTTCCGGCACCAGCAGCTTGTTCGTGGTTTCCATGGCAACCGAGCGCGAGACGAAATCCTGCGCGTGTTCCATATGCACGAGGTCCGGGTGCAGATGCAGCATGACGGAGGTTTCGGACTCGCCGCCATGGATGCCGTGCTTCAACTCACCAGCCGAGTACAGATCGCTGCTATCGATGGTGCGGAACCAGCTGGCGCCGACGGCGAACATGCCCAGTTCGACGCGCAATTCGCGGCAGACGATTTCCATCACCTGCGGCTGGCCGCCATGGGAATTGAGCAGGATGATCTTGCGCACGCCCGCGCGCCAGGCGCTTTTGGCAATCTCGAACCACAGCCGCGTCAGCAGGTCATAGGGCAGCGTCAGCGTGCCGGGAAAGGCCGTATGCTCGTTCGATTTGCCGACCGGCATCATGGGAAGAACCAGCGCCGGGAAATCGGGTGCCATCAGTTCCACCGCGCGGGCGACGATGCCGGCATTGATCGCGGCATCCACGCGCACCGGCAGATGCGGCCCGTGCTGCTCCACCGCGCCCACAGGCAGGATGGCGACGATTTCGCTCATGTCGAGGCCGGCGAAGTCCCGGGTGGAGAGATCCCACCACCAATGCGAAGGGAGCAAGGTCATCGATCAGGCCTTCCATCTCAGGCGGGCGACAGGCCCGCGACCGCACCTCCATACGATGCTTTTTCCGCTATGACCGCTGCCAAATAGGCATCACATCGCACGCAAAAAGGTTGTTCCTTTTTTCAGCACGCTGGGCCAGCATGCCAATTGCTGCCACTGAGTTAGGCAGAAATATGGGGATAGCGTGATGCAGGCGACAGCCGAACCGGTTAATATGCCCATTATTTCATCAAATGCACCACTCGCACTCATTGCCGAACCGATCACGGCCGAGAATTTCCTGCCCTTCGGCAAGCTGATCGAACCGACTGCCGACGGCACGCCGGCCGGCGTTGTGGACCAGGCGCTGGACCTCTCCGGCGGCCGCCCCCGCTTCTATATCATGGCGCTGGAGCATCGGCCGCTGACCGTGGCCGGCATCACCCGCCACGCCCAGGTGACGCAGGTTCTGGCCGCCGTCGGCGGCCTGCCCTGGTTCATCGCCGTCGCCCCCGCCAATGCGGCCAGCGTCAAGCCGGACCCCACCGCCATCCGCGCCTTCGCCATCCCCGGCCATGTCGCGGTGCTGCTTAACCGGGGTGCCTGGCATGCCGGTCCCTATTTCGAATCTGACCAGATGAGCTTCTTCAATCTGGAACTGGACGATACCAATGTCGTCGATCACGAGACCTGCGATCTGGTGAAAAGCTTCGGCCTCTCCTTCGATCTGCGCCCAGCGGCATGAGCGCGGTGCTGGCCGCCCAGCCGTCGCTGCGGGCCCGCGCCGACGGTATTTCCATCCGCGACGTGCAGATGGTCTATCGGCGTGGCGCCCAGACGACGACGGCGCTGGCCGGCTGCGATCTGGATATCCCTGCCGGGTCTTGGGTGTCGCTGATCGGTGCTTCGGGCTGCGGCAAATCCACCCTGCTGCGCATTCTGTCCGATATCGTGCAGCCGACATCCGGCCAGGCTTTGCTGGGCGGATTGACGCCAGCGGAGGCCCGCGCCCAGCGGCGCTTCGCCCTCGTCTCCCAGCACGCCGTTATGCTGCCCTGGCGCCGCGTTCTGGCCAATGTCGAACTGGGGCTGGAAGTGGCCCGCGTGCCGAAGGCCGAGCGCCGCCGCCGCGCGGAAGAAGCGATCGACATGGTGGGGCTGCGCGGCTTCGAGAAAGCCTATCCGTCCGAACTCTCGGGCGGCATGCGTCAGCGCGCGGCCATTGCCCGCGCCCTGACGCTCAAACCCGCCTATCTGCTGATGGACGAGCCCTTCGGCGCGCTGGACGAATTGCTGCGCGACCGGCTCAATTTCGAACTTCTCCGCATTCTGAACGAGACGAAGGCAACCCTGCTGCTCGTCACGCATTCGATTTCGGAAGCGATCATCCTGTCGGACAAGGTGGTTGTCATGTCACCGCGTCCGGGCCGAATCACGCGGGAGATCGATATCGATTTCGGCCATAATCGCAGCCCCACGATGCGCGACGATCCGCGTTTCGGCCGGCTGGAATCCGAGCTTCGCCACGCGCTGGGTGACAGCATGGGCGATGAGCATCACTGAAGATTATTCCTAGGAATTGGGCCTTTCCCTTTATCAGATGAGGAATTGAGATGCGTTTGCGCACATTCTGGATGAAATCGCTGCTGGCGGGTGCGGCTCTGTTGAGCTCCATTCCGGGCATCGGCGCGGACACCGCCCATGCCGCCGGCATGACCAAGCTTCATGTCGTGCTGGGCTATATTCCCGACGTCGAGATGTACGGCCCGGAATATGCGCTGAAACAGGGTTATTATAAGGCCGAGGGCCTGGACGTGACGCTGATTCCGGCGGGGCAAGGCGTCGATCAGATTCAGATGGTTGCCGCCGGCATTGCGCAGATCGGCATCGCGAATCCTGAGCAGATTCTGGCCGGCATCGGCCAGGGCGAAAAGTTCAAGGTCTTCGCGGGGCAGTTTCAGACCCAGCCCATCGCCATGACCTGCCGCAAGGATAGCGGCGTCACCAAGCCCGCCGATCTGGTGGGCAAGACGGTCGGCGTGAAGGTGAATGCCGATCCCTATTTCAAGCTCTTCCTGTCCAAGAACGGCGTGCCGGCCGACAAGGTGAAGACGACGACGATCGGGCCGAATGACGTGTCGCTCCTCATCGCCGGCCGCATTGCCTGCGAAATCACCACCTTCGCCTTCAACGAGCCGCTGATCGTGCAGCAGGCCGGCGTGCCGACCACGGTTCTGCCGTTGGGCGATTACGGCCTCAATTCCCAAGTCGATTCCTTCTTCGTCAAGGACGCCTTCTTCGCGAAGCCCGAGAACCAGGCGGTGCTGGTGAAATTCCTGCGCGCGACGGCGAAAGGCTGGGTCAGCTTCTATCAGGATCCGAAGGCGGCGGCGAACTGGATCATCGACGGCAATTTCGTCGACGGTCTGGACCGCACGCAGCAGATCTTCCAGGCCGAGCAGCAGGTGAAGTTCATGAAAAGCCCGCTGACGGCCGAGAAGGGCATCTTCTGGCTTGACCCGTCCATCTGGGCCGAGACCGATGCCAATCTGGTTGCCGCCGGCGTCAATAAGTCTCTGGTGCCGCTGAACGGGTTGCTGACGACTTCGATCCTCGAACAGTCCGATATGCCCAAGTTCTGAGGACCGAGCGATGACCATTCTCCTCGCAGACGCTTGGGTGGTGACCATGAATCCCAAGCGGGAGGTGCTGGAACAGGCCAGCATCCTTCTGCGAGGAGACCGCATCGCGGCCATCGGCAGCCGCGCCTCTCTCATCAGCGCGGAACCGATGGCGGAGGTAATCGATTGTCAGGGCAAAATCGTCATCCCCGGCATGGTCAATACCCATACGCATCTGTTCCAGACCCTGCTGAAGGGTCTGGGCGATGACCGCGTGCTGAAGGACTGGTTCATCTGCATGACCGGGCCGGCGGCCGTGGAACTGACGAAGGAGGATGTCTCGGCCGCCGCGCTCCATGGCTGCGTGGAGAGCATCCGCTCCGGCGTCACGTCGCTGGTCGATTTCATGTATGCCCATCCCCGTCCTGGCCTGACCCAGCCGGTGGTGGATGCCTTCAACGCAACCGGCATCCGTGGCCGCGTCTGCCGTGGATTCCTCACCGCTGGGGCAGAATTCGATATTCCGCTGCCGCTGATTGAAACGCCCGAACAGGCGCTGGGCGACGCGCGCGCCGTCATCCGCGCCAATAACCGCCCCGGCGGCCGCGTGCAGGTGGGCCTGGCCCCGTCCATGATCTGGGCGCTGGACACCGCGACGCTCCGCGCCACGCGGCAATTGGCGAATGAGGAAGGCGCCTTCATCACCACCCATGTGGCGGAAACGGCTTTTGAGATTGAGCAGTCCCGCAGCCGCTTTCAATGCACCGACACGGAATTGCTGAGCGAGATCGGCTTCCTGGGGCCGGATGTGCTGGCCGTTCATTGCGTGCAATGCGGCAAGGCCGATATCGACCTGCTGCGCCGGTCCGATACGCGCGTGTCCCACAATCCGTGCAGCAATATGTATCTCGCTTCCGGCGTGCCGCCGATCCCGGCGATGCTGGATGCCGGGGTGACGGTGGGACTGGGCTCGGATGGGCCTGCCAGCAGCAATAATCACAGCCTGTTCCAGGCCATGAAATTCGCGGCCCTGATCCAGAAGGGCCATCACCGCGACCCCACCATCATCACCGCCGAGAAGGCGCTGGAAATGGCGACCATCGACGGCGCGCGGGCCATTGGCCTGGATCATGAGATCGGCTCCATCGAAATCGGCAAGAAGGCCGATATCGCCGTCATCGATACCGACAGCTTTGCGATCGCGCCTGTGCATCACCCGGTCTCGGCTTTGGTCTATTCCGCCCTCGGCCATGAGGTGTCGACCGTCATCATCGATGGGCGTATCGTCATGCGCGACGGCGTGGTGACAAGCGTGGATGAGCGCAGCGCGCGGGCGCGGTCCCGCGCGGCGGCCGACGCGCTGGCCGCCCGCGCCGGCATCGCGCATCTGGGCTCCCGCCCCTGGCGTTCGGTGGGCCTGTCCCGGTGACGTGCGCCAAAACAAGCCAATGGGCGGCCATCGTCCTGCCCCCGGTGATCCTGCTCGGCATCATCCTCGCCCTTTGGGCCTGGGTGAGCGCGCAGGGGATGATTCCGAATTACCTTCTGCCCCCGCCGGCCAAGCTTTGGGACGCCATCGTCAATGGCCGCTCGGTATTATGGCGGCATGGGCTGGCGACGACGCAGGAAGCGCTGATAGGCTATGTCATCGGCAGCCTGCTCGGTCTGCTGGCGGCCATCGTTCTGTCCTTCTCCCGCCGGTTGCGCGCCTGCTTCTTTCCGCTGGCGCTCGCGACCCAGGCCATCCCCATCATCGCCGTGACGCCGCTGATCGTCCTTGTCATGGGGCGCGGCATGCCGGCGATTTTGACGCTGGTTTCCATCACCGCCTTCTTTCCGATGCTCATCAATATGACGCGCGGATTGCGCGTCGCCGATCGCGGCTATCACGAACTGCTGCACAGTCTGGCCGCGACACGCCTGCAACGCTTGCTGATGATCGAACTGCCCGCCGCCTTTCCTTACCTGTTCGCGGCGCTGCGCGTGGCCGCCACGGCCTGCTTCATCAACGCCATCGTCGGCGAATGGATCGGGTCCAATATCGGGCTGGGCTATCTGGTGGTGATTTCCGGCCAGTATTTCAGAATGCCCATGCTCTGGGCCGCGATCGTGGTGACGGCGGCGCTGACCCTGATTCTGGCCGGCATCGTCGCCATGGTGGAACGTGCCGTGACACCCTGGGCCGCGACGGAGCATGGGACATGACCCGCGCCTGGCGCCTGGGCGGGCCGGCTGGCATTCTGCTGACGCTGCTGGCCGTCTGGTGGCTTGTTACCGGTCTCGGCTGGATCGATCCGCTGGTTTTGCCCTCCCCCGTCGCGGTCTTCGGCGTCTTCTGGACCCAGCCCGGCCTGATGTTCGGCAATGCCGGCATCACGGCGGCGGAGGCCATCATCGGCCTTGTGCTGGGCAATGCGCTCGGCCTGCTGCTGGCGATCATCTTCGTCAGTTCCGCATCCGGCCGCCGGGCCGTGCTGCCGCTGGCCATGGCCGCGCAAGCCGTGCCTATCGTCGCCGTGACACCTGCGCTGATCATCGGCTTCGGTGACGGGATGGAGCCGAAAATCCTCGTCGCCATCTTCCTCGTCTTCTTCCCCATGCTGGTGAACGGCATGCGGGGCTTGCGGAGTGCCGATGCCGAACTCGGCGAGTTGATGCATAGCCTGGATGCCAGTCCCTGGCAGCGGCTGTGGATGGTGCGCCTGCCGGCGGCGCTCCCCTTCATCTTCACCGCGCTGAAATTCTCGGCCTGCTCGTCCTTCGTCGCGGCCATCGTCGCCGAATGGGTCGCGGCCAATCGCGGCCTCGGCTACCTCATCGTCTTCGCCGGATCGCAATACCGGTCGGATGAGGTCTGGGCAGCGGTGCTGATCGGCACGCTGAGCAGCATGATCCTGGTCGGCCTTGTCGTGCTGCTGGAACGGCGCGTGATGCCCTGGGCCAATGACCCGACGGAGGGCCTGACATGAGACCTTTGGGCAGTTTCAACCAGATGTGGGGACGCGCGGGCGTTTCCGACGCGACCATTCTGCACACCGCCGTCGAAGAAATGGTGCTGGCGGAATCCCTGGGCTTTTCCTCCATCTGGGTCGGCGAGCATCACCTGCCGCCGAGTGCGGGGGCCTTTTACGGCCGCGTGCCGGCGGCGGAGGTCTTTCTCGGCCATCTGTCGGGCCGGCTGGGGCGCATCGGCCTCGGCACCGGCGTGAAACTGTTCGCGACCGACGCGCGGCGCGCGGCGGAAGAGATGATGACGCTGCACCTGCTGGCACCAGGCCGGGTGGAATTCGGCATCGGCCAGGGCCCGACCTTGCCGGACAGCACCGAGACCCGTGCCGAGAAAGCGACGCGCTTTCGGCGACAGATGACGGAGTTGCTGGATCATCTGCATGGCCGCGTGCAAGCCGGCGACAAGCCGCTGTCGCTGACCCCGGTGCCGGAGCTGGCGCGCGCCATATGGGTAGCCGCGCGGGACGAGGCAAGCATCGATTTCACCGCCGAACAGGGTCTGCATTTCGTCGTCGGTCAGGCCGAGAACGGTGTCGCGCAATCCCGCCTCGTGCAGCGCTATCGCGCGGCCGGCGGGCGTGGCGAGGCGCGCGGCGTGCGCCTGGTTTTCGTGGCCGAGACGCGCGCCGAGGCGGAGGCAGAATGCGCGGAAGCGACGGAGCTTTATTTCGGCCTGCTCGGCTACAAGGGCTATCATGCCGATGCCATCAAGGCTGGCTTGCTGCCGGAAACGGCCGATACGCCGGCCGAAAAGCGTCGTCAGGTGGATTTTCTGGCCGGCACGCCGGATGAGGTCGCCGAGGCGCTCAATGCCCATATCGCCCTTCTGGGATTGGACCGGCTGGATGTGATGCCGCAACTGCCCGGCATCCGCACGGAAGCCGTTGCGCGCTCCCTGCGGCTGATCGCGCAGGAAGTCCGGCCGCGCCTGCGCTTTCCCGAAAGGCAGCAGGCGGCATGACGGTGGAAGGCCCCATCACGCAAAGCCTGCGGCTCGCAGACGGCGTGCGGCTGGATGCCGATATCTACCGGCCCAGCGGCGGCGGGTCTTACCCCGTGCTGCTCATGCGCCAGCCCTATGGGCGGCGTATTGCCTCCACCGTCGTCTATGCCCATCCGCGCTGGTATGCGGCGCAAGGCTATATCGTGGTCATTCAGGATGTGCGCGGCACCGGCACGTCGGAAGGCGCATTCCGCGCCTTCGAGACCGAAATGGCGGATGGTGCGGAAACCGTCGCCTGGGCGGCGGCATTGCCCGGCTGCAATGGCCGTGTCGGCATGTACGGCTTTTCCTATCAGGGCATGACGCAAATGCTGGCGCTCGCCGGTGGGGCGACACTACATGCGCTTTGCCCGGTTATGATCGGCTGGGATGTGCATGGCGACTGGGCTTATGAGGGCGGCGCCTTTCGCCTGTTGGACAGCATCGGCTGGGGCATTCAGATGGCCGCGATCCGCGCGCAGCATGATGGTGAGGCGGACGCCTTCATGGCACTGTCCCGCGCCGCGAAATCTCTGCCGCTGACCGACGACACGCCGTCCTTCCCCGATATTCTGCGGCGCTATCGCAATCTGGGGCATTTCGCCGATTGGGTGGAGCATGACGCGGCGGATGCGCCCTATTGGCACAGCATTGCCCCGCGCGGCGCGCTGGCGGGCAAGCGCATGGATGTGCCGATGCTGCATATCGGTGGCTGGTACGACACGATGCTGATGGGCACGCTGGATGCCCATGCCGCTGCCATTGTGTGTTCAACCAGTCCGCAGCGCCTCGTCGTCGGGCCTTGGCCGCATCTGCCCTGGGGCCGCGCCTCGGGCGGCGATATGGGGCCGGCCGCCGACAGCGCCATCGATGAACTGCAAAGGGCTTGGTTCGATGTCTTCCTGAAGGACGAGGGCAAGATCGAACCCGGGCTCGACCTGTTCGACGTCACCGCCAAAGGCTGGCGGCATTTCGCGGATTGGCCGGGCGGCACGCGATCCCTGTTTCTCGGCAGCACCGGCCTGGCCGTCGCGACCGTGCTGGACGGGCAGCTGGCGGATCGGCCGAGCGGCCCAGCGCAGGACGATATCGTGCATGACCCATGGCGGCCGGTGCCATCGCTCGGCGGGCATGACGCCGCCCCCATGGGCCGGCAGGACCGCACGGCGCTGGACCAGCGCGCCGATATCGCTTGCTACGGCTCCGCGCCCTTCACCGAGGCAGCATTGCTGGTGGGCGCGGTCGATCTGGACCTTTTCGTCACCGCCGATGCCGTGTCATTCGATGTATCGGCCGTTCTGTCGGAAATCACGCCCGAGGGCCGCGCGGTGATGTTGACCCAGGGCTATGCTCGCGTCACCAGCGGCGAGGCTTTGCCCATCCGCATGTCGCTGCGCGCCATCTGCGCCACCATCACGCCCGGCACGGCCTTGCGCCTGTCGCTCGCCGGGGCCAGCTACCCCGCCCATCCCGTCAATCCCGGCACTGGCGCCCCGCCGGCGACAGCGCGGATCGACGAGGCGCAGGTGATTACGCTTACCATCGCCCATGGCGGTGGCACGCCATCCCGATTGATCCTGCCTTGGACCGAGGCGGACCATGGCCTTTCCCTTTCTCCTTTAAGGAGCCTCGCATCATGAAGACCTTCGGCAAGGAAGCCGTGGCGACGGCGAAAGCCTTTCGCATTGCGCCGAATGACACCAATTACTTCGCGGTTCTGTTCGACCCCGCGAAAGACGGCATCAAGAATGTGTTCGTCATCGAAATATTCACGCCCGGCGGCGCCACGCCGCCCAATGAACATTCCATGGCCGATGAATTCTTCTATGTCCTGTCCGGTGAAGGCGTTGCCCGCTGCGGTGACCAGGAAACATCGCTCAAGAAGGGTGACGCGCTGCTGCTGCATCCGGGCAACGAGCATATCGTCCATAATACCGGCACGAAAAAACTCTATTGCCTGACGGTGATGACGCCGAATGAGGGTTTCGCCGAACTCATTCGCGGCGGTACGCCGGTTGAGCTGGACGCGGAAGACCTTGCCGTGCTCGGAGGCTCCGTCCCGTGACTGACGCGACGTTGATTCCGCTTGGGTCAAGCCCGCGCAACCAATGGCTTGTCTCGGCGACCGAGGTCGATCTGCGCCGCGCGCCCTTGGCCGAACGGCCGCTGACCATCGCGGCGGCCCCCCAGCGCGTGACGCTGGATCTGGCCCGGACCGCCATCATCATCGTCGATATGCAGAATGACTTCTGCCATCCGCAAGGCTGGCTAGGCCATATCGGTGTTGATGTAACACCAGCACGGACACCGATCCCGCATCTGGCGAAGCTGCTGCCGCATCTGCGCGCGCAGAACGTGCCGGTGCTCTGGCTCAATTGGGGCAACCGGCCGGACCGGCTGAACCTGCCGCCGAAACTGCTGCATGTCTACAAGCCCAGCGGCACCGGCACGGGCCTGGGCGATCCGCTGCCCGGGTCCGGCGCGCATGTGCTGGAAGACGGCAGTTGGTCGGCGGCGGTGGTGGATGAACTGGCCCCCGAGCCGGGCGATATCCATGTCGCCAAATTCCGCATGTCCGGATTCTGGGATACCGAGCTCGACAGCATTCTGCGCAATCTGGGCGTCACCACGCTGCTGTTTGCGGGTGTCAATGTCGACCAATGCGTGCTCGGCACCCTGCTGGACGCAAGCTGCCTTGGCTATGACTGCATTCTTCTGGAAGACTGCTCGGCCACCACCTCGCCAAGCTACTGTTTCGACGCCACGATCTATAACGTGAAACAGTGTTTCGGTTTCGTGGCGCAATCCTCGGCGTTTCTGGACGGCATGGCAGGCTAACGGCCGGCGCATTGTGAGGGCGCACGGCCAGCCCTATCTTCAGTTCTGACCCAGGCTGGAGACCGGCGCCATGGCCGTGACGATCCCTTTCGACAATAGCTATGCCCGCCTGCCCGAGCGCTTCTACGTGAAGATGACGCCCGAGCCGGTGGCCGCCCCCAGCCTGATCCGCGTCAATCACGCGCTAGCCAAGGAATTGGGTATCGACCCGGTGCAACTGGAAAGCGCCGAAGGCATTGCCATTCTGGCCGGCAATGCTGTGGCGGCCGGGTCCGAGCCGCTTGCCCAGGCCTATGCCGGGCATCAGTTCGGCGGCTTCTCCCCCCAGCTGGGCGATGGCCGCGCCATGCTGCTGGGCGAGGTGGTGGGCCGCCAGGGACGGCGGGACATTCAGCTGAAAGGGTCTGGCCCCACGCCCTTCTCCCGCCGGGGTGACGGCCGCGCGGCGCTGGGGCCGGTATTGCGCGAATATGTGGTGAGCGAGGCCATGCACGCGCTCGGCCTGCCGACGACGCGGGCGCTGGCCGCCGTATTGACGGGTGAAAACGTGCGGCGGGAGCGGCTTCTGCCCGGCGCCATCTTCACCCGCGTGGCGTCCAGCCATCTGCGCGTCGGCACCTTTCAGTATTTCGCGGCCCAGGGTGACGTGGAAGCTTTGCGTATCCTGGCCGATTACGCCATCGCCCGGCACTATCCGGCGGCGGCCGAGGCGGCCAACCCCTATCGCGCCTTTCTGGAAAGCGTCTGTCTGGCGCAGGCCGATCTCATCGCCCGCTGGCTGCATATCGGCTTCATCCATGGCGTGATGAATACCGACAATTGCGCGATCTCGGGCGAGACCATCGATTTCGGTCCCTGCGCCTTCATGGATGAGTATGACAGCCGCCGCGTGCTGAGTTCCATCGACCATCAGGGCCGCTATGCCTATGGCAATCAGCCCAATATCGGGTTCTGGAATCTGACGCGCCTGGCGGAAGCGCTGATTCCGCTCCTCGGCGCGGATGAGGAAACGGGCCTTGCCGAAGCCAAGGCGGCTTTGGAGGTCTATGTGCCGCGCTTCCAGTCCGCCTATGACGGTGGGCTCTGCGCCAAGATCGGCCTGTCGGACGCGCGGGCGGATCATATCTCCTGCGCGCACGGGCTGCTGACATTGATGGCGCAACACGGTGCCGATTTCACCCTCACCTTCCGGGCGCTGGGCGATTACGCCGCGCTGCGCGCGCTGTTCGGTGATGATGCAGGCGCTTTGGACAATTGGTTGCCGCGCTGGCGTTCGTTGCTTGCGGCCGATGGTCGCGACCCGACCGAGGTTCGGGACTCCATGCGCCGCGTGAACCCTGCCTTCATTCCGCGCAACCACCAGATGGAACGCGTGATTTCAGCAGCCGTTGAGAGCCAGGATTTCGGCCCGTTCGAGCGGTTCCTGGCTGTCGTGACGCGGCCCTATGACGATCAGCCGGGCATGGAAGATTATGCGCGGCCAGCCGTCACCGACGAGCGCGTGTTGCAGACGTTTTGCGGGACGTGAGCTAAGATTAAAGTTGTCAGATCTTCAATGAAACAACGTCATCCCCGTGCTTGTCACGGGCATCTTCTTGGTCGCTCAGTAAGAAGATCCCGGCTCAAGGCCGGGATGACGATTTTTGTCTCGATCAAATAAACTTCAATACAATAGTTTGTTTTGTCATCCACGGACTTGTTCCGCGGATCTACCCGCCATAGCTGGCGAAACAAATCGCCGCCGCGCCGATGATGCCGGCGTCATTGCCCAAATCGGCCAGCAGCAGTTGCGGCGGGCGGCCGAAGGGCGCCCAGTAGAAATGCTTCGCGTGCCGCTCCACCTGTTCCAGCAGGAACGGCCCGGCATGGGACAGGCCGCCGCCCAGGATGACCGCTTCGAGATTGAGAATATTCGAGAGAATGCCGACGACCTGCGCGATCCAACGGCCATTTTCATCTACCACCCGCAGCGCCAGCGCCTCCCCTGCCTTGGCGCGGTCGAAGACCTCGCGCGGCGTTGCTACCACATCTGACCCGGCAAGATCCTGATAGCGCCGCAGCAGGGCCGCCGCACTCGCCAGATATTCGAAAGCGCCCGGCACCACGTCCTGCACATCGCTGCGTGACGGGTCGAGCGATATGGCACCGATTTCCGGCGGCAGGCCGTTCGGCCCGTCGATCAGCTTACCGTCGATGACGATGGCCCCGCCGATGCCGGTGCCCAGCGTCAGCACCGCGAAACGGCGAAACGCACGGCCGGCGCCGAAGTCAAGCTCCGCCTGGGCGGCGCAGACACCGTCATTGCCCACCACCACCGGCAGGCCGAAACGTTCGGCGAAAGCGAATTTGAGCGAGCCTGTGGCCAGCGGCGGCACATTCGGCACCGGTGCCATCAGCGCGCCGGTTTCAGGATGCGGATAGGCCGGCACGCCGATCCCGATGCCCGCGACATCCGCGCCGCCCGCCATCAGCGCTGCCACCTCATCGCCGATGGCGGCGGCGCATTCGGCAAAGCTCCAGTCTATGCGGAAGGGAATATCGCGGCGGGCGATAATCTGCCCTTGCGCCGTCACAAGGCCGAGCTTCACCGCACTGCCGCCGATATCGACACCGATCATCTTATGCTGCATCGAATCCGCCACAGGCTTGCCCACTCATCCATCGCCGCATCCAGCTATCGCAGTCAGACGGCCTGCGCCAGACGCGCTTGCGTCCAGGGTGCCGCGCCATGCGCGAAACGGCCGACCAGAAAATCGACCAGAACCTGCGTGCGCAGCGGGCGCGGACCGCCGGCAGGCGTTACCAGATGCAGCGCCAGACTGGGACTGTCCCAATCCGGCAAAAGCGCCGTCAGCCGCCCCGCCGCGATCGCATCCCAGACGATGAAATCAGGCTGCAATGCCAGGCCCTCACCCGCTTCCAGCGCCGCCGTCAGCGCTTCCGCGTTATTGGCCGAGAAACGCGGCGTGACGCTGACCGCTTCCTCCACACCGTCACCGCTATGGCGGAAATGCCAGACATTGCCGCTGGCGAGATTGCTGTAGCCGAAGCAGCGATGCTGGCTGAGGTCACGCGGGCGAGCAGGCTTGCCGTAGCGCGCGACATAGGCGGGCGATGCCACGACATGACGGCGCACCGGGCAAAGCCGGCGCGCGACGAGGCCGGAATCCGGCAGATCGGCGATGCGCAAAGCGACATCGATCGCGCCCGCCACCAGATCGGTCAGCCGATCATCCAGATGCAGGTCGACGGATATATCCGGGTATTCGGCCAGGAAATCCGGCAGAGCTGGCGCCACATGGCGCAGGCCGAAGGACATGGGCGCGGCCAGCCTTATGCGCCCGCGCGGGCGGGCGGATTTGGCCTGGGCCTCGGCCTCCACCGCCTCGCCCTCCGCCAATATCTGCGCGGCGCGCACAGCCAGCACGCGCCCCGTTTCGGTCAGCGCGAACCGGCGGGAGGTGCGATGGATCAGCTTCTCCTCGAACCGCGCCTCCAGCCGGGCGATGGCCTTGGAGACGGTGGGGCCGGTAATGCCCAGATCGGCGGCGGCACCCGCGAAAGAGCCGGTTTCGGCGACTTTGGCGAAGATCGCCCAGGCTTCCAGATCTGGCAGTGACATAGCTCAATCATGCTTTTTGGAAAGAATAGAATTCCATCTTTTCTGTTTTCGTTGTCTCTGTCCAGGTCCATCTTGCCTCTCAAGGACGGGCCATCACGGCCCCCAACGGAGACAGGACGATGATCGACGTCAGATCTTTTGCCGAACTCGGCGGTGCCAATCACGGCTGGCTGAATGCCAAGCATCATTTCTCCTTCGCCAATTACTATGATCCGGCGCGCATGAACTGGGGCGCCATCCGCGTCTGGAACGATGACGAAATCGCCAGCAAATCCGGTTTCCCGCCGCATCCGCATGCCGATATGGAAATCATCACCTATGTCCGCGAGGGCGCGATTACCCACAAGGACAGTCTCGGCAATGCGGGCCGGACGGAAGCCGGCGACGTGCAGGTGATGTCGGCCGGCAGCGGCATCCGCCATTCGGAATGGAACGAGGAGGATGAGACGACGCGCATCTTCCAGATCTGGATCATGCCGGAAACACGCGGCGGCAAGCCGTCCTGGGGCGCGCGGCCCTTCCCGAAGGATGCGCGGTCGGGGAAATTCGTGACCCTGGCCAGCGGCCTGCCGGGTGACGCGGATGCGCTGCCGATCCGCGCCAATGCGCGGGTGATGGGCGCGACCGTCAAAACGGGGGAGACGGTGCAGCTGCCGCTGGATGCCAGCCGCCATGCCTATCTGGTTCTGGCCAAAGGGTCAGTCACCATCAACGGCACCACGCTCAACGCCCGCGACGGGGCGGCGGTGACCGGCGAAACGGCGCTTGATATTGTCGGCCTGGATGACGCGGAAATCGTGCTGGTCGACGCGGCGTAATTGCCGGTTGGACACTCATCTATCGTCACCCGCGGGCTTGGCCAGCCGCGCTTGTCCCGCGGGTCTGCCCGCCTGGGCGCCCCGACCAAGCTTGGGGACGACACAACAGTGATAACCTATATTTTTTCGAGACTTCACTGAAACGACGTCATTCCCGCGAAGGCGGGAATCCTCTTCCTTTGGCACTGCGAAAAGGCCTAGAAGATGCCCGCTTTCGCGGGCATGACGGTTGGGGAGGCGCTTCAATCAAAATTGAAACGCCCTAAGCCATCGCGAAACTACGCGGGGCGGCGAATTGCAGCGACCCGCCCGCGCCCTGCGTTGGAAAACTCATGCCCTGGGCGACGACCAGACGGGCGCGCGAACCTTCCTGTAGATGCAGGCTGGGCAGGCGATGCAAGGGCGTCAGCGCCGTCAGCACCTGATCGGCCAGAACCACCTCGATCTTGGCGAAAGCGCCCGCGACCTTGACGGATCGCACGACGGCGGCGCCATCCGCGCGGGCTTCCAACAGCAGGTCATGCGGACGGACATAGAGCGTGACCGCCTGCCCCGCTGCGGCCAGCGCATGGCCAGGGTCGATACTCTGCGCAACCGCGTCCCCGGTGCCGGCGACGCGAACCAGACCGCCCTCGCCGACCACACCGGCAATGCGATTGGCCTCACCCAGAAATTCCAGCACGAAGGGACTGGCGGGCTTGGTGTAAAGCTCGGCCGGGGTGCCGATCTGCTCGACCCGGCCCTGGGACATGAGCACGATGCGGTCTGCCAGTTCCAAAGCCTCTTCCTGGTCATGCGTCACCAGCAGGCTGGTGATGGCCTGATCATGATGCAGGTTGCGCAGCCATTGGCCCAGTTCCTTGCGCACCTTGGTATCCAGCGCGCCGAAGGGCTCATCCAGCAGCAGCAGGCGCGGCTCGATGGCGAGCGCACGGGCGAGCGCGACGCGCTGCCGCTGGCCGCCCGAGAGCTCGCTCGGGTAGCGGTCCGCCAGCCAGCCGAGCTGCACCAGGTCCAGCAGCGCCGCCACGCGCGCCTTGATCTCAGCCTTGCTCGGCCGCAGCCCGCGCGGACGCACCTGCAAGCCGAAAGCGACATTGCCGGCGACGGTCATGTGGCGGAACAGCGCGTAATGCTGGAAGACGAAGCCGACCCCACGCTCACGCGGATGGCGGGCGACATTATCCTCGCCATTGATCAGCACCTGCCCGGTATCCGGAAAGTCCAGCCCGGCGATGATCCGCAGCAGCGTCGTCTTGCCCGAGCCCGAGGGGCCGAGCAGCGCCACCAGCTCGCCCGCCGGAATATCAAGCGAGACAGCATCCAGCGCCGTGAAGGCGCCGAAGCGGCGGGAAACGTCGCGGATGGAAACATGGCCGGCCATCAGGCGCTGACCTCCTCTTTGGTCGAGCGTGTCAGAAATTGCCGTTCCAGCACCGTCTTGGCGACCAGCGTCACCAGCGCCAGCGACGCCAGCAGCGAGGCGACGGCGAAGGAGCCGACGATATTATAGCCATCGTAGAGCGCTTTGACGTCGAGCGACATCGTATCCGTCAGGCCCAGGATATTGCCGGAGACGACGGAGACCGCGCCGAATTCCCCCATGGCGCGCGCATTGCTGAGCAGAACGCCATAGAGCAGGCCCCAGCGCAGCTTCGGGATGGTGATGCGCCAGAACATCTGCCAGCCGGATGCGCCGAGCAGGATGGCGGCCTCCTCCTCATCCGCGCCCTGTTCCTCCATCAACGGGATCAGCTCCCGCGCGACGAAGGGCAACGTCACGAAGATGGTGGCGATGATCATGCCCGGCAGTGCGAAGATGATCTTGAGGTTATGGGCTTCCAGCCAAGGGCCGAGCCAGCCCTGCCGGCCGTAAAGCAGCACCAGCATCAGCCCGGCGACGACCGGCGAGACGGAAAAGGGCAGGTCGAGCACGGTCAGGATGGCGAGGCGTCCGGGAAAGCGGAAACGCGCCAAAGCCCAGCTGCCGGCAAGGCCGAAGACGACATTCACGACAAGGGCCACGGCCGCCACGATCAGCGTCAGCCAGATGGCGGACAGCGTGTTGGGGTCGGTGATCGACGCGATATAGCCGGACAGTCCGCTCGCAAAGGCCTGGGCGAAAACGGTCACCAGCGGCAGCAGCAGGAACAGAACCATGAAGACCAGCGCCACCACGATCATGATGACATTGGCGACGCCGCCCTGACGGCGCAGCCCGACGGCTGGGCGCTTAGCCATGACGGCCACTCCGCACCAGGCGTTGCAGCAGCATGATGCCGCAAAGCAGCGCCAGCGACAGGATCAGCATTAAAGTGCCGATGGCAGCCGCGCCCGCGAAATCGAACTGCTCCAATTGGTTCACGATCAGCAGCGGCACGATTTCGGAAACGCCGGGGCGGTTGCTGGAAATGAAGATGACGGACCCGTATTCGCCCAGGCCCCGCGCGAAAGCCATGGCGAAACCGGCCGTCAATGACGGCAGGATGGCGGGAAAGATGACGCGGCTGAAAATCTGCAACCGTCCGGCGCCCAGCATATGGGCTGCCTCCTCCTGTTCCGCCTCCATGTCCTGCAAGACCGGCTGCACACTGCGCACGACGAAGGGCAGGCCGACGAAGGTCAGCGCGATATAGACGCCGATCACGGTGAAGGAGATGCGGATGCCGTAAGGCGCGACCAGCGACCCCAGCCAGCCGTTCGGCGCGTAGAGCGTGGAAAGCGCGATACCCGCGACCGAGGTCGGCAGTGCGAAAGGCAGATCGACCATCGCATCGGCCAGCCTACGGCCCGGAAAGCGGGTGCGGACCAGCACCCAAGCGATCAGCAGGCCGAAAATCGCCGAGGTCAGCGCCGCCAAGGCGGCGCAGCCCAGGCTGACCTTGAAGGCACCCAGCACGCGCGGCGTCGCCAAAAGATGAACGAGACCGCCCACACCCAGCGTCGCGGCATCGCCCACCATGGCCGCCGTCGGCAGAAAGACGATCAGGCTGAGCACGAAGAGCGTGATGCCGAGACTGAGACCCAGACCCGGCAGAATGCTGCGCTGACCGCGCAGGCGGCCCCATAGGCTGGATGCGGGTGCCGGCCTGCTGTCAGCGAGGGACATCAACCACCATAGATCTGATCGAAGACACCGCCATTGGCGAAGAACTGCTTCTGGGCCGCCTGCCAGCCGCCGAAAGTCTCGATGGTGAAAAGATCGAGCTTCGGGAAGGTGGCTGCATATTTGGCCAGCACCTGCGGGTCACGCGGGCGGTAGAAATACTGCGCGGCAAGGTCCTGGCTGGCGGGCGTGTAGAGGTTCTGCAAATAAGCTTCCGCCACGGCACGGGTTTTGTGCTTGTCGACATTGGCATCCACCACCGCGACAGGCGGCTCGGCCAGGATACTCGTTCCCGGATAGACGATGCTATAGGCGCCACCCTTGGCGACCGCCATATGAGCCTCATCCTCCCAGGAAATCAGCACGTCGCCGATGCCGCGATTGGTGAAGGTCAGCGTCGCCCCGCGCGACCCGGCATCCAGGACCGGCACCTGCTTGTAATAGGCGCGGATGAAATCATTCGCCTTCTGCGTGCTGCCGCCGAACTGCTTCAGCGCCCAGCCATAGGCGGCCAGGAAGGACCAGCGCGCGCCGCCCGAGGTTTTGGGATTGGCGGCGACGATCTGCACGCCGGGTTTCAGCAGGTCCGGCCAATCCTTCAGCCCCTTCGGATTGCCCTTGCGGGTGAGGAAAACGATGGTGCTGGTATAGGGCGTGCCGCCGTTCGGCAGGCGCTTGGCCCAGTCAGCCGCGAGCAGGCCGGATTTGGCGATGGCATCGATATCGTAGCCCAGCGCCAGCGTCACGACATCGGCTTCCAGCCCGCTGATGACGGCGCGCGCCTGCGCGCCCGACCCGCCGTTGGAGACGCTGACGGCGACGTCATCCCCGGTCTTGGCCTTCCAAGCGGCGGCGAAACGGGCATCGTAATCGGCGTAGAATTCGCGCGTCGGGTCATAGGAGACATTGAGCAGCTTGATTGTCTGCGCGGCTTCGGCCGTGCGGGGCAGAGCCTGCAAGCCAGCGCCCAGGCCGGCGGCGGCGCCGGTCAGCAAAAGATTCCGCCGGCTGAGTCCGGTTGTCTTGGTCATGGCAGGCGCACCCTTTACGACGGTCGGCATTGCTACAAAATATCGGTCAGATCATGGGAACCCTTGGCATTTTTCAGCGCCAGCGCTGCCCTCCGCCTCAGGTGTCAAGGTCAACACTCCATTCGATCGCAATAAAAGTCAATATATCATATCACAATCGTGTTTTATCGGTAAGTGCGGCAGATTTGTGTAATTTCACAGCCCCATGGCGTGAATAGGTGGCGTGAATATGCGCCGCGCGCCGCCTCGTCTTTGCGCTGGATCATGCGAGAGACGAAATGGCTTTCTCGATCCTAGGCAAAATTCCAGGGCGGTCATTGACCCGGTTTCGGCCGCGGACATCGCGCAAGACGCGAGAAAACGGCGCTCTGTCTTGAACGGGCGATGCGCAACAAAGCTATTGAGGTCACTGTGACCGATCAATACGACTGGGGGCAGACACCAGAACGCGAGGCCAAGCAATGAGCGCGACTCTTCTGAAGACCGCCGGCACCCCGTCCCTGCCGCGCGGCTGCACCTTTCTGGAAGAGGATTGGCGCATCCTGGCGCGCCACTGGTATCCGGTGGCGCTGGTCCGCGATCTGGATGAAACCGGGCTGCTGGGCGCGAAACTGCTGGACGCGCCGCTGGTGATCTATCGCGCGGGGGATGAAATCGTGGTCGCGGACGATCTTTGCCCGCATCGCGGCGTGCCGTTGTCGATGGGCCGCAATGCCGAAGGGACCGGCGTCACCTGCCCCTATCACGGTCTGCGTTTCGCGGCGGCCGGGCGCTGCGTGCATGTGCCGGCGCATCCATCCAACGGCATTCCCAACAAGCTACACCTGAAAACCTATCCTGCCACCATCCGCTACGGGCTGATCTGGACTTGTCTGGACAACCAGGACGGCGACGGCCCGGCCATTCCCCCCATGCCGCATTGGGACGAGGACGGCTTTCAGCAGATCACCTGTCCTTCTATCGATATTTTCGGTTTCGCCGGGCGGCAGATGGAAGGCTTTCTGGACGTCGCGCATTTCGGCTTCGTGCATCTGGATACGTTCGGCGACCCGGATAATCTGGAAGTGCCGCCCTATGATGTCGAAGCGCATGCCAATGGCTTCGATGCCTATTACCGCAGCACGGTCAGTAATTTTCCGCGCGGCATCGACGGCAATGCGCCGCCGGGCTTCGTCTGGCTGCGCCATTTCACGGTGCAATTGCCCTTCGTCGCGACGCTGGTCGTGCATTTTCCGGAAGGCGGCCGGCTTGCCATCTTCAACGCCGCCTCCCCCGTTTCAGCCAAGGTCACGCGGCTGTTCGTGCCCATCGCCCGCAATTTCATGACCGACGGGCCGGTGCAAGATGTCTACGACTTCAACCGCCGCGTCTTCGAGGAAGACAAAGCGATCATCGAAATGCAGAAGCCGGAGAACCTGCCGCTGGACCCGCGCATGGAGGCGCATATCCCGGCCGACCGCAGTTCCATCGCCTATCGCCGGGGTCTGCGGGACTTGGGGTTGAGCCAGTTCTTCATTGCCTGAGGTTTTTGTGGCAACACGAGAGCAGACCCCTCCGCTGCTTTCGGAAAGCCTTGCCCATGACCAATTCCTCCCTTCATGTCGCGGTGATCGGTGCCGGTATTTTCGGCGTCTCGACCGCGGTCCACCTGCTCCGCGCCGGCGCAAGCGTGACGCTGGTGACCGAGACGCTGCCCGCCAGCGGTGCGTCGGGCCGGTCGCTGTCCTGGCTCAATTCCGCCCGGAAGCGCAGCTTCGCCTATCACCAGCTGCGCATCGCCGGGATCGACCGCTACCGCACGCTGTCGGCCAGTCTGCCGCAAGCACCATGGCTGCGCTTCGACGGCGCGCTGACCTGGGACGCGAATGACGGCAGCAACGACATTGCCGAGGTCTATGCGCATGAGCGCGCGCTGGGCTACGACAGCCGCTGGCTCTCAGCGGCCGAGGTGGCGCGCATCACCCCGGGTGTGAATGCCCAGGCTGTCACGCCGCAGGGTGCCATCTTCAACCCCGGCGAAGGCTGGGTGGATCTGCCCTCGCTGATCGATCATCTTCTGGCGGAATTCACGGTCCTTGGCGGTCGTCTGGTGACGGACGCCGGCAAGACCAGTGTCGTCACGACTGGCGGTCGCGCCCAGGGCGTGCAGCTTGCCGACGGCCAGGTGATCGCTGCCGATCGCGTCGTGTTGGCAACCGGCCCTGCCGTGCCGACAATGGCCGCCGATCTCGGCATCACCATCGGTGACGACAGGCCGATTTCGCTCCTCATCAAAACCCGTCCGCTGTTTTCAGCGCTCAAGGTCGTGCTGAACACGCCGCGCATAGCCGTGCGGCCGACGCCGGACGGCGCGCTGGTGCTGGACAGCGGCTGGTCGGAACAGGAAATCGTCATCCACGGAGACGGCCGGTATGAGGCCCGCGAAAGCACCATTCAGGGCCTGCTGGATGAGGCATCAAAGGTTCTGGACGGGCAGCCGAAGCTGCATTTCGAGCGCTTCGGCATGGGACCGAAACCCATTCCCGGTGACGGCGAGCCGGTGGTCGGCGCGCTCACCAGCCTGCCCGGGGCCTATACGGCCTTCAGCCATAGCGGTGCCACACTCGGGCTGATCATCGGCGAGCTTCTGGCCTATGAGATTGTGACGGGGATCGAGCATGGCCTGCTTGCCCCCTTCCGTCCGGGGCGTTTCGCGGCCTGACGGACCGGCCCATCCTCAGCAGACGAGAGCGCCTATGCAGTTATTCATGGTTTATGTCGGCGGCAGCTTCGCCAATTCCAATACGGAACTGCATGACGTGCGCTTCTCGGTCGGTGCCGCGATCGAGGATTGCTACGATGATTTGCGCGCCCAGTGGTGGGGCACGCCGGCCTCGCTGCATCTGGATGCCTGGGCGCCGATTGCCTATGCCGACGGCTATACGGTCAGCGTCGAACCCGGTGCGGCGCCGGGGATGGTCGAGAAACTCTTCTTCATCAATCTGGGCGGCTATACGCCGGACGAGTTCGGCGAATTGCATCGCAATATCCTGCTGGTGGCCCCTGACGCGGCCACCGCCAAGCAGCGCGCGCTCGCGCAGATCACGCCCTGGTCCGAGCCGCATCGCGACCAGCTGTTCGAGGTCGAGCATTCGGTCGATCTCAGTGCCGCGCTGGCCGCCCAGGGTCTGGCCCTGCATCTGCGCCCGACGCAGACGGAAACACCCTTCAGCTTCGATTTCGGCTACCGGCCGATCGGCCGCGACTGATCTCTTCATCGAATTCGGCTTGTAGGAAAGCGGGCGGGCGCGCCCATATTGGGGGGCGTGCCTATTGCCCGCCCCTTCCTTCAGGAGAAGCCGATGTCAGCCAAAACGGTCGCCGATCAGATGGTTGAAACCCTGGCTACGGCCGGGGTGAAACAGATTTTCGGCATCGTGGGCGATAGCCTGAACGGCTTCACGGATTCACTCCGCCGTCACGGCGGCATCGCATGGGTCCATACACGGCATGAGGAAGTGGCGGCCTTCGCCGCCGCCGGGGCCGCCCAGGTGACAGGCCAATTGGCCGTCTGCGCCGGATCCTGCGGGCCGGGCAATCTGCATCTCATCAACGGATTGTTCGACGCGCATCGCAGCCGCACGCCGGTTGTGGCGATTGCGGCGCATATCCCCTCGGCCGAAATCGGCGGCGGCTATTTCCAGGAAACCCATCCGGAAAACCTCTTCCGCGAATGCAGCCATTATTGCGAACTGGTCTCCGACCCCAGCCAGATGCCTTTCGTGCTGGAAAACGCCATCCGCGCCGCTGTCGGCAAGCGGGGCGTCGCCGTCATCGTCATCCCCGGCGATGTGGCGCTGAAACCGGCGGCGGCCCATGGCGTATCGCCTGTCGCGGGGCTGCTGCCGCCATCCCCCCGTGTGCTGCCGGATGACGCGGCGCTGGATCAGCTGGCCGAGCTGCTGAATGGTGCGGCGAAGGTGACGCTGTTCTGCGGGCGCGGCTGTGCCGGCGCGCATGGCCCCCTGATGCAACTGGCCGAGACTTTGAAAAGCCCCATCGTCCATGCCCTCGGCGGCAAGGAGCATGTGGAATACGACAATCCCTATGATGTCGGCATGACGGGTTTCATCGGCTTCTCCTCCGGCTATGCCGCGATCAAGGAGAGCGAAGTGCTTCTCATGCTCGGCACCGATTTTCCCTATAAGCAATTCCTGCCGGAAAACGCGAAGATCGCCCAGGTCGATATCCGACCCGAAAATCTGGGTAGGCGCGCTAAGCTGGATATCGGTCTGGTCGGCGATGTCGGGTTGACGATTGCCGCGCTATTGCCGCGTCTGAAGGCCAAGACCGATCGCAGCTTCCTCGATCACGCGCTCGATCATTACACGCATGCCCGCGCCGGGCTGGACGAATTGGCGCAAGGCACGCCGGGCAAGCGGCTGATCCACCCGCAATATCTGGCGCGCGTGGTCAGTGAAGCGGCGGCCGAGGATGCGGTTTTCACCGCCGATGTCGGCACGCCGACCATTTGGGCCGCGCGCTATCTGCGCATGAACGGACGCCGCCGCCTGATCGGCTCCTGGGTGCATGGGTCCATGGCCAATGCCATGGCCCATGGCATCGGTATCCAGGCGGCGCAGCCGGGGCGGCAGGTTGTCTCCTTTTCCGGCGACGGCGGCTTCACCATGTTGATGGGCGATCTCATCACCCTCACGCAGCAGAAGCTGCCGCTGAAGATCGTCGTTTTCAATAACGGCATTCTGGGTTTCGTCGCCATGGAGATGAAGGCGGGCGGCTTCGTCGATACCGGCGTGCGCCTCGACAATCCGGATTTCGCGGCCATGGCGCGGGCCATGGGCATTCACGCCATTCGCGTCGAGGATCCGGGCGAGCTGCCGCAGGCGGTGGCCGATATTCTGGCCCATCCCGGTCCGGCGCTGCTGGATGTGGTGACGGCGACGCAGGAACTGTCCATGCCGCCGGCGATCGAGGCGGCGCAGGCCAAGGGGTTCAGCCTCTGGGCGTTGCGCGCCATCCTCAGCGGACGCGGGCATGAGGTCATGGATGTGGCGAAGACGAATCTGCTGTCGCGTTAGACGGCTGACGACGTCAGCGAAGCGCGATCAGACAGCGCGTATTGGCCCGGGATAGGCCTGAATGGTTGGGTCTCGGGTCAGAAGAAGCATGCCTTCGGTTATGGCCTGAGCAATCAGCATCCGGTCGAAGGGATCGCGATGGATGCTGGGCAAGGCGCCGGCGGCCAGGGCATGTCTGCCCGTGATCGGCAGTTCCTCGTAATTGTTCTCGATCAATCCGCGGCGCAGCAGATGCGGATCGACCTGAAAATCCGACCGTCCCAGACGGGCCTTGATCGTGACTTCCCAAAGACTGGCGACACTGAAGACCAGCGTAGTCTGAATGTCTTCCATCAGGGCCAAAGCATCCGCCGACAGTTTCTCCGGCATGCCGGCAGCCCAGAGCAGCAGATGGGTATCGAGGAGAAGTTTCACGCCTCGCCCGCGAATAGGTCGGCAATGTCGCTTTGGCCGATCGCGTCAAAATCATCCGGGACTTCGATATGCCCCGCCAGGAAACCAAGACGGCGGATCTGCGGGGTTTCGGGTGCGGTGACCGGAATGACCCGCACCACCGGACGGCCTGCCTTGGCAATGACAAATCCCTCCCCGTGCTCAAGGGTTTCCTCGATCAGGCGGGAGAGATGGGTCTTGGCGTCATGAATATTGACCGTCCGCATCGTCACGCTCCTTCAACGTAAACTTAGTCTAACAGACTTAGTCATATGAAGCAGGCAAATTTAAACAGCCGGCTCGGGGACAAGCCAAAGACGCCTGCGGTCCTATGGACCGAGGC
>NZ_JAESVB010000006.1 GCF_020618775.1 Acidisoma silvae
GCCCCCGCCTGCGCCGACCCCGCCGCAACCGCAATCGACGCCCAAGGCTCAGCCGACGCCGAAGCCGCCCAAGCCGACGCCCGCGAAGCCGCAGCCGACGCCCAAGCCCGAGCAGACGCAGACGCCGCCGACCAAGACCGAAACGCCGGCCAAGCCCTCGCCGGAGCAGACGGCCGACGCGACGCCCGCTTTGCCCATGCCGCCGCCCCCGGCCCCGCCTGCGCCCCCCGCGCCGGTAAGCCCGACGACGCAGCCGCATCCGACGCAGAACCCGGCGGCGATGAGCCAGTCCGTGCTCAATACGCTGGACAAGCTGCGGTCGATGAACATGAACCAGAAGACGCCGACCTCTCGCTACAATCCGCAGCAGGGTGGCGCGCCGGATGCCGGCGGGGCGCGCAACAGCGATGCCACGTCATCGCTGACGGCGGCCCAGCGCGGCGCTATCGGCGACAAGGTCCGCGCCTGCTGGACCATCGATAGCGGCGCCGAAGGCGTGCAGAGCCTGAGCGTGATCCTCAAGGTCACGACGGACGGCACCGGCACGCCGCGCCTGGCCTCGGTCGCGCCGTCCGATCAGGGTCGTGTGAACGGCAATCCGGTGCTGCAGGCTTTCGCCGAGCGTGCGGTCCGCGCCGTGCTCGACTATCACTGCTCACCCTTGCCATTGCCGCCTTCGCTCTTAGGTTCGGCCCATACCTTCACCTTTCGGTTCAGTCCGTGACAGGGAAGCAGGAACAAGAATGACCTCGTCCAACCATCTCCTTGGTGAAACCGATGATGCCGCGCCGACGGTGCCCGGACTGATCCGGCGCATCACGCGCCGTGGCATGATCGGCACGACACTGGCGACCGCGCTGGCCGCCCCGGCTTTCGCACAGAGCGCCCCGGCGGCCGCCCCGGCCGGCGGCGACGCCGCCGGCACCGCCGTGATCGACGTCAACCGTGCCCGTACGGCACCGATTCCGATCGCCATTCCGCCCTTCGCCGGCGGCACCAGCCAGGGCGACCTGGTCAGCGTGATTTCCGCCGATCTCAATAATTGCGGCCTGTTCCGCGTCGTCGACGCCTCGGGCGTGGCGGCGACGGCTCCGGGCGGCGCGCCCGATTTCGGCGCCTGGAAAGGCACCGGCGCTCAGGCGCTGGTGACAGGCAGCGTGACGCAGAGCGGCGACCAGCTGCGCGTCGAATTCCGTCTCTGGGACATCCTGCCCGGCACGCAGCTACAGGGCACGGCCTATACGACCTCGGCCTCCAACTGGCGCCGCATCGCGCATATCATCGCGGACGTCATCTATCAGCGCCTGCTGGGCGAGAAGGGCTATTTCGACACCCGCATCGCCTATATCTCGACCACCGGCCCGAACAACAATCCGACCAAGCGCCTGGCGATCATGGATCAGGACGGGGCCAATAACCGTTTCCTGACGGATGGCAGCTGGACGGCGCTGGGGCCGCGCTTCAGCCCGACGCGCGATCAGCTCGCCTTCATCAGCTATGTGAACAAGATCGTGCGCGTCTATCTGTTCGATCTGGGCAGCGGCACGCGGTCCCTGATCGGCAATTTCCGCACCATGACCTTCTCGCCGCGCTTCGCGCCGGACGGCAACAGCATCATCATGTCGCTGTATCAGAATGGCGGCGCCAATATCATCACCTGCTCCCTCTCGGGCGGGAATGTGCGGACACTGACCAGTTCCGGCGCGATCGACGCCAATCCGTGCTACAGCCCGGACGGCAGCCAGATCGTTTTTGAATCGGATCGTGGTGGCGATCAGCAACTTTACGTGATGGGCGCTGACGGTTCCAACGTCCGCCGCATCAGTTTCGGTGCCGGCCGCTACGCCGACCCGGTCTGGTCGCCGCGCGGCGACCTTATCGCCTTCACCCGCCTGGGCAGCAATTTTGCCGTGGGCGTGATGGCGCCGGACGGCTCCGGCGAGCGTACCTTGTCGGAAAGTTTCGATGTGGAAAGCCCGACTTTCTGCCCGAATGGCCGTGTCATCATGTTCCAGCGCGGCGCGGGCGCCAGTTCGCGTCTGGTCTCGATCGACATTACCGGATTCAACGAACAGCCGGTGCAGACGCCGACCAGCGCGTCCGACCCGGCCTGGTCGCCGCTACTGTCATAGACCCGGCGGTATCAATCGCCTGCCGGATCGTTGATAAGAGTTTGATTATTCGCTCAGATCGCGTCGCCTCAGCGGCGCGATCGAAAGTTTTCGCTTCCAAACCTGTGGCATTTTATTCACGTAGGGCTGCATTTCCAAGAATGACGCCTACATTGCTTGACCGTAAGCCATTGGTCACTGTAAGCGCCGCTTAGCCTGATTATTCCTAGCTTTCAGGTTGATTCTTCCGGTTGATTTTTTCGCACCGCGTCGGTTTCTGTCAACACGAACCCCAGTAGGGACACGATCCAAATGAACATCAAGATGCTCGGCGCCTTCGCTGCCGTTGCTTTGCTTGCTGCTTGCGCCAAGCCGGCCGCCACGGCGATGTCGACCGGTGCGGGCCAGACCGTCACCTCCGGCCCGGCCCCGGGCAGCGAAGAAGACCTGGTCGCGAATGTCGGCGACCGCGTGTTCTACGGCTTCAACAAGACCAGCCTGTCCTCCGATGCGACCGCCACCCTGTCGCACCAGGCCGGCTGGCTGCAGAAGTTCCCGCAGGTTTCCGTGCTGGTTGCCGGTAACTGCGATCCCCGCGGCACCGAAGAATACAACCTGGCGCTCGGCCAGCGCCGCGCTGACGCCGCTCGCGACTTCCTGGTCGCCCAGGGCGTCGACGGTTCGCGCATCCAGACCATCTCCTACGGCAAGGATCGCCCGACGGCTCAGGGCGATGACGATGCGTCCTACCAGCAGAACCGTAATGCCATCACCTCCGTGCAGGGCCACAACCCGCAGGAAGGCACCGGCGCTTCCTCCTAAACTCGAAACGTCGGGTGGCGTTCTCGCCACCCTCATTCGAGCGGAAACGCAAAAATGGCGGACAGCGCAAGCTGCCCGCCATTTTTTATGCCGCCGTTTCGCGTTTTGCTGATGCACGCCTGCCCGGATGACAATCTTTTGGTAAGCCTGTCATCATGACGCGCGGAAACCCTGGTGGTAGAAGCGTTGCTGGCGTCGCCCTCGGAGATTTGTCACCCTATGAAGAAGTCCTTGCTGGCCGGGTTCTGTGCAAGTGCCCTATGCCTCCTCTTCCAGCCGCAGTTTGCCCATGCGCAAAGTGATTCCGTCAGCAGCCGCGAAGGCATCGCGCTGCAGAACCAGATTTCATCGGTCCAGAATCAGGTTCAGCAGATGCAGGCGACCCTGCAGCAGGTGCAGGCGAATGGCAGCGGCGGTGGCGGCGGTTCATCGGCCCCGGCCGATAATGGCGGCGGCGGTCCGCTGACCAGCCAGTTGCTGCAACGCGTCAGCACGCTTGAGGATGAAGTCCGCAGCCTGACGGGCCAGCTTCAGCAGTTGCAGAACCAGGTGAACACGCAGAACCAGCAGCTCAACAAGCAGATCGGCGACATCACATTCCAGATGCAGAATGGCGGTGCGGCACCGGCTGCGGGCGCTGGCGGCAATGGCGGCGGCAGCGCTGCCCCGGCCACCCCCCCGCCGCCCAGCGCGCCGGCCCCCGGCCCGGTTGCCGCGGCGACGCCCGAGGATCTGATCAGCCAGGGCAATATCGCGCTCCATGACGGCAAGTATCAGACCTCCGAAGGAATCGCGCGCGAAGTGCTGGCCAAGCATCGCACCAGCCCGCGCGCCTATGACGCGCAATATCTGCTGGCGCAGTCGCTTCAGGGCCAGGGGCGCTTCCAGGAAGCGGCGCTCGCTTTCGACGACGCCTATAATATGAACCATAAGGGCAAGAAGGCGCCGAACGCGCTGCTCGGCCTGTCCATGACGCTGGCTTCGATCAAGCAGAAAGCGGCAGCCTGCGACACGCTGTCGACGCTGCATGCGCAATTCCCGAAGCCCCCGGCCTATCTGGTGGGCCCGATTGCGGCCCAGCATAAAAGGCTCGGTTGCTGACGCAGGCCGCGCCTGATCGCCTGACCCCGCAGCCGGTTTCGGCTGCGGAATTTTCCTCTCTGCTCGGGCGGCTCGGTCCCTTCGGCCGCCGCCCTTGTCTGGGCCTTGCGGTCTCCGGCGGGGCCGACAGTCTGGCACTCGCGATGCTGGCCCAGGAATGGGCGCAAGCGGAGGGTGGCCAGACACAGGCCTTCATCGTCGACCACGGCCTTCGCAGCGAAGCGCGGACAGAAGCCGAAGGCGCCGCCACGACTCTGCAATCGCTGGGCATTTCGGCACGCATTCTCCCCTTGTGCGATCTGGCCCCCGGGCCGGGCATTTCCGACCGCGCCCGCGCCGCCCGCTATCACGCCCTGGCGGAAGCCTGCCGCGCGGCCGGGATCATTCATCTTCTGCTCGGCCACCATGCCGCCGACCAGGCCGAGACGCTGCTGATGCGCGCCCTGCGCGGCAGCGGCGATGCCGGGCTGGCGGGCATGGCCGCCGTCACAGAAACCGACGGCCTGCGGCTGGTGCGGCCATTGCTGACGATGCCCTCGGGCCGGTTGCGCGCGACCCTGCGCGCGGCAGGACTGCCCTGGGCTGAAGATCCGACCAATGCCGATCCGCATTACATGCGCGCCCGTCTGCGCGGATTGCGCGCCGATGCCGCCGGCACCGGCCCCGCAACGCGCGCCCTGACGGATGCGGCAACAGACTATGGCCACCGCCGTGCCTTGGCCGACCGGGTGGCGGCGACCTTCCTGGCCCGGCATGCCGCCATCCGGCCGGAAGGCTTTCTGCGCATCGCAAGCGACGGACCCTGGCCCGCTGAGGCGCTGTCCGGCGCGACCCGCATGGTAACGGGCGCGGCCTATCCACCGGACCTGGCGGTCATCAGCCGCATCGCGGCCGATCCGGCAGGGCAGATCGGCCGGGGGCTGGTTTTCGGTGGTGCCAGGCTTGTCCCCGCCGGCCGGCTGGGCGCGGGCTTTGTGCTGTGCCGCGAGGAAGTCGCCATGGCCGCGCCCGTCCCGGCATCGCCCGGCAACCTCTGGGACGGGCGATTTCGCCTGCCCCGGGACGAGTCCGGATGGCCGCAGACGCAGATCGCAGCCCTCGGCGACGACGCGACCCGCTTCCGCCGCGTGTCGGACCTGCCGGCAGCGGTGCTGCGCACGCTCGGTTGCTTTCGCGATGCCGCGACTGGCCGCCTGCTGTCCGTCCCGGCCTTGTCCTGGGCCGCCGAGGGCGAAACCAGCGGGCGGCGGCTGATATTCAGCCCGGCCGTTGCGGCTGCGGGCGCCCCTTTTGGCGTCGTGGATGGGTAAACTTGCCTCCCACCCCCCGAAAAGATGATCATATCCACCATGCCGCGTCAGATAGGGGCTGCGCTCAGGCGAAAGACTTCCTATCTTTAAGGTGACAAGGCGGAATATTATGGGTTGAGGTCTCGCCTTGGGTGGAAGGCCTTCCGATGCTAAAACCTGTTTTCGCTCCATGCTGAGGGAAACGGGCCGGCTCGGGCAATGCCGCTATGCCGGTTAGGAACTGGATGACGTAATGAGCAATTTCGGTCGCAACCTTGCTTTGTGGGTGATCATCGCACTGCTACTTGTGGTGCTCTTCAGCCTGTTCCAACCGGGTGGTCTGAGAGGTACGAACACGTCCTCCAACGTCACCCAGATGGCCTATTCCGAATTTTTGAGCCAGGTGAAGCAGGGTGACGTCAAAGACGTCGTCATTCAGGACCGCAATATCAGCGGCGACCTGAAGGACGGACGCGCTTTCGAAACCTACACGCCTGACGATCCCACCTTGGTTCAGACGCTGACCGACAAGAATGTCGAGATCGTCGCCAAGCCGGCTGACGGCGACAGCAACCCGCTGCTGCACTACCTGCTGTCCTGGTTCCCGATGCTGCTCTTCGTCGGCGTGTGGATCTTCTTCCTGCGCCAGATGCAGTCCGGCGGCGGCCGCGCCATGGGCTTTGGCAAGTCCCGCGCCCGGCTGCTGACCGAGAAGCAGGGCCGCGTCACCTTCGAAGACGTGGCCGGCATCGAGGAAGCCAAGACCGAACTCGGCGAGGTCGTGGAATTCCTGAAAGATCCGCAGAAGTTCCAGCGCCTGGGTGGCAAGATCCCCAAGGGCGTGCTGCTGGTCGGCCCGCCCGGCACGGGTAAGACGCTGCTGGCGCGCGCCATCGCCGGTGAGGCGAATGTGCCTTTCTTCACGATCTCGGGCTCCGACTTCGTGGAAATGTTCGTCGGCGTCGGCGCCAGCCGCGTGCGCGACATGTTCGAACAGGGCAAGAAGAACGCGCCCTGCATCATCTTCATCGACGAAATCGACGCCGTCGGCCGCCATCGCGGTGCCGGCCTCGGCGGCGGCAATGACGAGCGTGAGCAGACGCTGAACCAGCTTCTGGTCGAAATGGACGGTTTCGAAAGCAATGAGGGCGTGATCCTGATTGCCGCCACCAACCGTCCGGACGTGCTGGACGCCGCTCTGCTGCGCCCCGGCCGCTTCGACCGTCAGGTTGTGGTGCCGAACCCGGACGTGAATGGCCGCGAACGCATCCTGCGCGTGCATATGCGCAAAGTGCCGCTGGCCGCTGACGTCGATCCCAAGACCATCGCGCGCGGCACGCCGGGCTTCTCCGGTGCCGATCTGGCGAATCTCGTCAATGAAGGCGCCCTGCTCGCGGCCCGCCGCAGCAAGCGCGTCGTCTCCATGACCGAGTTCGAGGATGCAAAGGACAAGGTGATGATGGGCGCCGAGCGCCGGTCGCTGGTCATGAGCGAAGACGAAAAGAAGATGACCGCCTATCACGAGGCCGGTCATGCGCTCTGCGCCATGCTGGAGCCGGAATGTGACCCGGTCCACAAGGCCACCATCATTCCGCGCGGCCGTGCGCTGGGTCTGGTGATGAGCCTGCCGGAAGGCGACCGCTACTCCAAGAGCAAGTCCAAGCTGCTGGGCGAACTGACCATGGCCATGGGCGGCCGTGCGGCGGAGGAGATCATCTTCGGCGCGGACAAGGTGTCCAACGGCGCTTCGGGCGACATCAAGATGGCGACCGACCAGTCCCGCCGGATGATCACCGAATGGGGCATGAGCGATAAGCTGGGCATGATCGCCTATGGCGACAATGGCCAGGAGGTTTTCCTCGGCCATTCCGTGACGCAGCATAAGAACGTGTCCGAGGCGACGGCACGCGAGATCGACACCGAGATCAAGTCGATCATCGACGCCGCCTATGCCAAGGCAAAGTCGCTTCTGTCTGAGAATGTCGCGGCCCTGCATGCCATCGCCCGCGCCCTGCTCGAATTCGAAACGCTTTCGGGCGACGAAATTCGCGGCATGCTGCGTGGCGAGCCGATCGTGCGCAAGCCGGTGGATGACGTCGTGCCGCCGGAGAATCGCCGGGCTTCGGTGCCGGCCGCCGGACGTCCGGTGCCGCCGATCACCGGTGGTATCGGGCCGACCCCGAACCCGGCCTGAGCCAGCCTTCTCGCCTGATCTGCCAGAACCCCCGGTCCAAAAGGCCGGGGGTTTTGCTATTGGGGGGCATGGAACAGCATCCGATCCGGCACTGGGCCGGTCTCAGCCTCGACAGGCCCCTGGTCATGGGCATTCTCAACGTCACGCCCGATAGTTTCAGCGATGGCGGCCGGCATTTTCACGATGACGCGGCGATGGCCGCCGGTCTGGCCATGCTGGAGGCGGGCGCGGATATTCTGGATATCGGCGGGGAAAGCACCCGCCCCGGTGCGCTGGTCGTAGACCCTGCCGAAGAAGCACGCCGCATCGTGCCGGTCATCCGCGCCCTGGCCGAGCGTGGCGCCGTCATTTCGGTCGATACGCGCAATGCCGGCACCATGGCGGCGGCGCTCGATGCCGGGGCTCGCATCGTCAATGACGTAACCGCGTTGACCCACGATCCGGATTCGCTTTCGCTGGTGGTGGCGCGGCAGGCCCCGACGGTGCTGATGCATATGCGCGGCACGCCCGAGACGATGAACGGCCTCAATCGCTATGGCGATATCGGCCAGGATGTCGCGGCTGAACTCGGCGCGCAGATCGCGGCTGCCATCGAAGCCGGCCTGCCGGCGCAGGCGATCGTGACGGACCCCGGCTTCGGCTTCGCCAAGGTGGCCGAGCAGAATATCGACCTCATGCGCAATCTGGCACCGCTGCGCGGCCTCGGCTTCCCCATGCTGATCGGCCTGTCGCGCAAAGGCTTCATCGGCCAGCTCTCGGGTGAGCCGGTCGCGATCAAACGGCTGGGCGGGTCACTGGCAGCGGCCTTGTTTGCCCTGACGCAAGGGGCCGCGATCCTGCGCGTGCATGACGTGCCGGAAACGGTCCAGGCCGTGCGCGTGTGGCGGGGATTCGCGAATTAGCCCCAAAACGACCTGCGACATGCTATAATTGTCTGATCGAGGGCATGACGATGGACAGCTTCGCCGAAATTACGGGCAGCGAACAAATTCAGGACCTGCTGACCCGCGTCGAGCAGGGTGAAGCGGTTACCATAACGCGCGACGGCAAGCCGGTTGCACGCCTTGTCCCTCTGCCGCCTCCCTTTGATCGGGACAAGGCAAAGGCCGCCGCGGATGGACTGCGCGAGATGAGTAAAGGGGTGCGGCTGAATGGGCTCACCATTCGCGAGCTTATCGATGAAGGCCGCCGCTACTAGCGGTAATGACATTCGTTCTCGATAACTCTGTCGCTCTTGCCTGGTGTTTCGAGGACGAGCAGACCCCTGCTGTCATGAAACTTCTGGACAGGGTTCTTTTGTCCGGTTGCTACGCGCCAGCGCTCTGGCCAGTGGAAGCGGTCAATAGCTTGCTGATGGCTGAGCGCAGACAACGCATAACGCCTTCTTATCGTGCTCAATCTCTTCTCCGTCTCGCGGCACTTCCTGTCGTGATCGACTATGCGGAGAGGGGATCATTCACGACACTCGATACCTTGGCTCGTCAATATAAGCTCACGGCCTATGATGCCTCCTATCTGGCCCTCGCACTGGGGCTGAATGTCCCCCTTGCGACACGCGACAAAGCACTGATCGCCGCCGCAAGATCCGCAGGCGTTCCCCTCCTCGAAACCCTCTGATACCAGCCCTGAATTGCCTGTCCGCCAGCGCATCGCTACACCAAGCGCGCTTGAGACTGTTTGACACGAGGCGGATAAACCCATGAGCAACCGCACCGAGAGCCCGAAGGCGGCTCCCGCCCGCGCCCTGTTCGGCACGGATGGCATTCGCGGCCGCGCCAATTCCCACCCCATGACGGTGGAGACCGCCATGCGGCTGGGCCAGGCGGCCGGGCTGATGTTCACCCGCGGCAGCTATCGCCATCAGGTTCTGATCGGCAAGGACACGCGTCTGTCGGGCTATATGATCGAACAGGCGCTGACCGCCGGGTTCCTGTCCGCCGGCATGGATGTGGTGCTCGCCGGCCCTTTGCCGACGCCCGCCATCGCGCTGCTGACGCGCAGCCTGCGCGCCGATCTGGGCGTCATGATCTCAGCCTCCCACAATCCTTTCGAAGATAACGGCATCAAGCTCTTCGGTCCGGACGGCGTGAAACTGTCGGATGCGCATGAGGCCGAGATAGAGGCGGAGATGAAGGCCGACCTGGCCAGCCAGCTCGCCAAGCCGGATGAACTCGGCCGCGCCCGCCGCCTGAATGACGCCGCCGGCCGCTATATCGAGGGCGTGAAGGGCACCTTCCCCAAGGGCCTGCGCCTGGACGGGTTGAAGATCGTGCTGGATTGCGCCAATGGCGCCGCCTATCGCGTGGCCCCCACCGCGCTGTGGGAACTGGGCGCCCAGGTCATTCCGCTGGGCGTCTCTCCGGACGGGTTCAATATCAACAAGGGCTGCGGCTCGACCGCGCCGGATCATCTCTGTGCGGCCGTCGTTGAGCACGGCGCCGATATCGGCATCGCGCTGGACGGCGATGCCGACCGGCTCATCCTATCCGACGAGCATGGCGAAATCATCGATGGCGACCAGATCCTGGCGCTGATCGCCGGCTTTTGGGCCAAGACGGACCGGCTTCAGGGCAGCGGCATCGTCGCCACCGTCATGTCCAATCTCGGGCTACAGAAATATCTCCGGAATTTGGGATTGGACCTGCATCGCACGCAGGTAGGTGACCGCTACGTGGCGGAGCGCATGCGCGCGCTCGGCATCAATCTGGGTGGCGAGCAGTCCGGCCATGTCATCCTGTCCGATTTCTCGACGACGGGAGATGGGCTGGTCGCGGCCTTGCAGGTGCTGGCCGTGCTGGTGCGCCAGGGCAAGCCAGCCTCGGAAGTCTGCCGGGTCTTCCAGCCCTCGCCGCAATTGCTGCGCAATGTCCGCTTCGCCGGCCCCTCGCCCCTGCTCGACGCGCGCGTCAAAGCCGCGATCGTCGAGGCCGAGGCCGCCATCGGACCAGAAGGGCGGCTGCTGATCCGCCCCAGCGGCACCGAGCCGCTGATCCGCGTCATGGCCGAGGCCGATGACCGCGACCTGATCGGGCGGATTGTGGGCGAGTTGTGCGAGGTCATTGCCGCCGTCGCCCGCGCCCCGGAGACCACCGCCTGATGGCTTCGTCGAAAGGCCGCGTCCTCGTCATCGCCGGGTCCGACAGCGGCGGCGGCGCCGGCATTCAGGCCGATATCAAATCCGTCATGGCCTTGGGCGGCTTTGCGACCACGGCGCTGACGGCGCTGACGGCGCAGAACACGCTGGGTGTCATGGACGTATTGCCGGTGCCGCCCGCGTTTCTGACCGCCCAGATCGACGCCGTGATGAGCGATATCGGCGCGGATGCGATCAAGACCGGCATGCTGCCGGATAGTGCGACTATCCTGGCCGTCGCGGATTTCATCGGCAGGCTGTCACCGCGCCTGCCCTTCGTCATGGACCCGGTGATGGTCGCGACCAGCGGCGACCGGCTGCAATCGGAAGACGCGCTGACCGCCTTGAAATCCCGCCTGCTGCCGCTGGCGACCGTGATTACACCCAATATCCCCGAAGCCGAATTGCTGCTGGGCCGCAGGATTTCGGACGAGGGCGCCCAGCGCGAGGCGGCACAGGCACTGCTCGCGACCGGCGCGGCGGCTGTTCTGGTGAAGGGCGGCCATCTGACCGGTGCGACGGTCACGGACTTGCTGGCGACGCGTGACGGTACCATTGCCATTACCGGCGAACGGATCAATTCCACCAGCACCCACGGCACCGGCTGCACGCTGGCCAGCGCCATCGCGACCGGTCTTGCCCAGGGCATGGGATTGGAAGACGCCGTGCGCCGCGCCTGCGCCTATGTCGCCGCCGCCATCCGCAAAGCACCGGGCCTGGGCCGAGGCCACGGCCCGCTGGCCCATAATGTCACGATCGATCCGGCCCGCATCGCCGCCCTACAGGATCGCTTCATCGCCGCGTGAAGAGTGAGGCAATGACAAGATCCTTGCGTGGCCCCGTGATGCGCCAGGACAGGCGCCAGCGATCCGGCGCCTCTATCCGGTAGCGCCCGCGATAGAGATCCGGCGCGCAGTCATGAGACGTGCAGGCAATGCCGCCATCATCCAAACGCGCCTCATGAAAGAACCTGCCGTCATCGAAGAAGACGCGAAAACGATCGGACGCAACTATTTCGAAACGATAATCGCGTGCCGCGTCCATCGCGACATCGCCCAGCACCAACCTGCCGCTTTCGGAAAAGCCTATGCCGCCGCCGTCTGCGACGAAGCGTGCCGATCCAGCCAACCTGCCGATCGTGCGCGCCTTACGGTCCTGAATCCGGCGGCGAAGGATCCAGTCCCCCGCGAAGAGAGCGGTCAGGCTGGCCAGAAGTCAGGGTCCATGATCTGCGCGAAACTCCAGGGGCAAGCGGGTGGGAAGGTGCTCTCGTCGAGGTTGGCCTCGCCGACCGCTTCCAGAATCGCATCGCCATAGGCTTCCGTTAGCGCCTCTGGCAGCATGGACTTCAGGCTAGGATTGTCTTTCAGATGCCGGACCAGCTGCCTGCGGTTGTTCATGATCGTGACGCGCCAGCTTTTGCCACGCCGGTCGGGCTGATACTGCCACTTGAGCAGATGCTGAAGCAGAAGGATCAGGCGGTTGATCAGTTCGCGCTTTTCGCTCCGGCCCATGCTTTCGATTTCCTCGGCGATATTGGCGATATCGGCCTCGTTCAGCCGCCCGGCGCGCAGCAGCGCGGCCTGCTCATTCGCCCAGGCGTAGAAATCATGATCGTAGGTTTCGCTCATCGCGCCTCTCCTCCAGGCTTCCGACTGCACGCATCTTAACGGAACAACCAGCGCGCGCACAGGCGATTGAGACCGACGATGATGGCGACCGCCCCCAGATGCCCCACCAGATCGGGCAGCGAGCCGTCATAGGCATGGAAGAAATTGAGCAGGGTCACCGCGGCGCCCGCTGCCGCCAGGCCGGCCAAAGCCGCCGTCAAATTGGGTCGCACGGGAAAGGTCCGGCGCAGCAGCAGAGCCAGCAGCGCCGATAGCGGCAGCGACACCAAAAGGATGAACCCGAAACTATATTCGCCGCCCAGCATGCGGGCATCCTGCCATCCCGGCAGGCTCCAGATATGGGCGAAGCCCATGCCGCATTCGACGACCCACCAGGCGAGCGCAGGCATGGGCAGCAAGGCCCAGCGCGGGCTGCGCCCCGGCATGCCGGTCATGAAAGCGGCGATCACAGCCAGGACCGCCGTCACGGCCGAACTGAGCGCCGCCAACCACATGTACGGCGCCAGCATCAGATGCGCCATCATCGCATGCAGATCCGCCCGCACGGCGAAGACATCGGCAAAAACCGCAACCAGCACCAGCCAAAGCAGTACCAGGCGCGCCGGGCGCACGCGGCGCACGGGCTTCAGGTCGCGGCTGAGCTTATCGATTAATTGCTGATGCGAAAGGGGTTCAGACATCGTCACCCTCCTCCGCCGCATCCTTCACGCCCATGCGCTGCCTCAGGGATTTCAGCGCACGATGCAGATTGACCTTGAGCGCCGTTTTAGATCGGCCGGTCGCGGCCGATGCCTCTTCCAGCGATTCGCCGGCCAGCCCCAATCGCTCGGCGGCCTGGCGCTGACCGGCGGGCAGGTCTGCCACGGTGCGGCGCAGGGCCTGGGCGCGGTCATCGGCATCCAGCACGCTTTCCGCCTGCTGCTGATCTGACGCGAAATTTTCATAAGCGATCGGGTCATGCACCTCCCGCGCGGCATGCCGGCCCGAGCGTCGCAGCAGGTCGATCGCGCGGCGATCCGAAATGGCCCGCAACCAAGGCAAAAACGGCCTGGCCGGATCATAGGTCGCACGCGCCCGATGTAGGGTGATCAAAACCTCCTGTACCACGTCCTCGACCTGATCGGCGCTGACGCCACGCCGGCGGGCGACCGCCGTGATGACGGGCACTGCATCGCGCAAGACCTGCCGGTAGGCGGACGCGTCACCGCGCTGGGCCGCTGCCATCAGCAGGCCCAGATCATCTCCAATCGGTTCAACCATAAAGCGGTGTCACCTGCGGTGCTGCCATCCTCATATTCAACCGGCAACCTAAACGCTGGTGCTGTGCTCTCCTAGCCTCGCCTGTCACAGAATATTCGTGGCAACCCTGCCCCCGGTTACGGTGATTGCGAAATTGGCGGCAATCCTCTACACGCGTCGGCGGGTCACGCCCCCCCACCGGGGCGCTTCTCTTCTGAAAGGGAGAGCCAAAATGGCACTCGTCACGAAGCCGGACATCCGTCCGAACAATCCCAATTTCTCATCTGGCCCTTGCGCCAAGCGACCCGGCTTTACGCTGGACGCGCTGAGCGGCGCGATGCTCGGCCGCAGCCACCGCGCCAAAGAGCCGAAGGCGCGCCTGGCGGAGGTCATTACCCTCTCCCGCGATATCCTCGGCATGCCCGAAGGCTGGAAGCTCGGCATTGTGCCGGCATCCGACACCGGCGCCGTGGAAATGGCCCTCTGGTCCATGCTCGGCGCCCGCCCGGTCGACGTTCTCGCCCATGAAAGCTTCTCCGAAGGCTGGGCGACCGATGTCATTAAGCAGTTGAAGCTGGCGGACGCCCGCGTGCTGGGCGCCGAATATGGCAAGCTGCCGGACCTCGCGGCCGTCAACCCAGCGCATGACGTGGTTCTGGCCTGGAACGGCACCACCTCCGGCGTGCGCTATGCGAATGGCGATTTCATCGCGGCCGACCGCGAAGGCCTGGTCATCTGCGACGCGACCTCGGCCGCCTTCGCCATGGACCTGCCCTGGGACAAGCTCGATGTCGTGACCTGGTCCTGGCAGAAGGTTTTGGGTGGTGAAGCTGCCCATGGCATGCTGGCTCTGTCCCCGCGTGCCGTGGAGCGCCTGACCACCTTCAAGCCGGACCGGCCGCTGCCCAAGATCTTCCGCCTCACCAGCGGCGGCAAGCTGATCGAAGGCGTCTTCATCGGCGAGACCATCAATACGCCCTCCATGCTTTGCGTCGAAGATGCGCTGGACGGCCTGCGCTGGGCGCAGTCGGTCGGCGGCCTGCCGGGTCTGATCGCCCGTTCGGAAGCCAATCTCGCCGCCATGGCCGCCTGGGTCGCCCAAAGCGATTGGGCCAGCTTCCTGGCGGAAGATGCAGCCATCCGATCCTCGACCTCGATCTGCCTCTCCATCACTGCCCCCTGGTTCGCCGCATTGAGCGCCGAAACCCAGGCCAAGGCCGCGAAGAAGCTGGCCTCCCTGCTCGAAAAGGAAGGGGCCGCGCTCGACATCGCCTCCTACCGCGACGCGCCGCCGGGCCTGCGCATCTGGGGCGGTGCGACCGTGGAGACTGCCGATATCGAAGCCCTTCTTCCCTGGCTCGACTGGGCGCATGCCCAGGTTGAGGCCGAGTTCGCGACCATCACGGCGGCGGAGTAATCGCAATGCCCAAAGTTCTGATTTCCGATAAGCTTTCGCCCGCAGCCATCGAAATCTTCCGCACGCGCGGGGTCGAGACGGATGTGAAGACCGGCCTCAGCCCGGCCGAATTGCGCGCCATCATCGGCGCGTATGATGGTCTGGCGATCCGTTCCGCCAGCAAGGTGACGAAGGAACTGCTGGAAGCGGCGCCGAACCTGAAGGTCGTCGGCCGCGCCGGCATCGGCGTCGACAATGTCGACATCAAGGCCGCGACCGCGCATGGCGTCGTCGTCATGAACACGCCCTTCGGCAATGCCATCACCACCGCCGAACATGCTATCGCCATGATGTTCGCCCTCGCCCGCCAGCTGCCGGAGGCGTCCGCCTCCACCCGCGCCGGCAAGTGGGAAAAGAACCGCTTCATGGGCGTGGAGCTGACGGCCAAGACGCTCGGCATCATCGGCTGCGGCAATATCGGTTCCATCGTCGCCGACCGCGCCGTCGGGCTGAAGATGAAGGTCATCGCCTTCGATCCCTTCCTGTCCGACAAGCGCGCCGTCGAACTCGGTGTCGAGAAGGTGGAACTGCCCGAGCTTTTCGCCCGCGCCGATTTCATCACCCTGCATACGCCGCTGGTGGACGGCACGCGCTACATCATCAACGCGGCAGCCATTGCCACGATGAAACAGGGCGTGCGCATCATCAATTGCGCCCGTGGCGGGCTGGTCGAAGAAGCCGCCCTGCTGGAAGGCCTGCAATCCGGCAAGGTGGCCGGCGCCGCGCTCGATGTGTTCGAGGTTGAGCCCGCGAAGGAAAACCCGCTTTTCGCGCTCGAAAACGTGGTCTGCACGCCGCATCTGGGTGCCTCCACCGCCGAAGCGCAGGAAAATGTGGCGCTGCAGGTGGCCGAGCAGATGAGCGACTATCTGCTGACAGGCGCTGTCTCCAACGCCATCAACGTGCCGGCCATCTCGGCCGAGGATGCGCCGCGCGTGCGCCCCTATATGGAACTCGCCCGCCGCCTGGGTGAATTCGCCGGCCAGCTGACACAGGCCAAGGACGGCGTCATCACCCATGTGACGATCGAGTATGAGGGCGCGGTCGCTCAGCTCAACCACAAGCCGCTGACCGCCGCAGCGCTCGCCGGGCTGATGGCGCCGATGATCACGGGCGCCAATATGGTCAATGCCCCGGTGCTCGCGCGTGAGCGCGGCATCGAGGTGACCGAGACCGTGCACGACCGCGCCAGCGAGTATCAGACGCTCATCCGCCTGACCATTGCGACCAAGACCAATACCCGCTCGGTCGCCGGCACGCTCTTCGCCGGGTCCAAAGCCCGCCTGGTCGAGATCAAGGGCATTCCGGTGGAAGCGGATTTCAGCCGCCACATGCTGTACGTGACGAACCAGGACAAGCCGGGCTTTATCGGCCGCTTCGGCGCGACCCTGTCCGACGCCGGCATCAATATCGCGACCTTCCACCTCGGCCGTGCGGCGGCCGGTGGGGACGCGATCTGCCTCGTCTCGCTTGACGAGCCCTTGCCGGAAACGGTGCTGGACGCGGTGCGGGCGCTGCCTTTGGTGGTGCAGGCAACGCCGGTCACCTTCTAAAAGACGGGCTAGGAACGAAAAAAAACGGAGCCAGACCGCATGGGTGATAACGGCAATATCCTGGCCTTGATTGTCCTGGTCATTGTTGCCGTCATCATCCTGGGCGGCTGGCTCGCCTTTCCGACGATCAGCCATTTCATGCAGACTCAGGACTGCGTGGCCGCCGGCCACATGAACTGCTGACAATCGTCACGCGCGGGACGGGTGCCGCCCCTTCCCAAACGCGCTGCATTATGGTTGATTGAAAGCGGAGGAGCACTCTCGTTTATTTTGAGTGCTCCCTTTCCATGACATCCAGTCACCCATAATCAATTGATCGGTAAGGACGCATCATGCTGCAATGTGTCGGCTATGGTGCCACCGCGGCCTCCGCGCCCGTGGCCCCTATTTCCTTCAACCGCCGCGACCCAGGCGCGGAAGACGTTGTCATCAAGATCGCCTTTTGCGGCGTCTGCCATTCCGACCTGCATCAGGTCCGCAACGAATGGCGCAACACCGTCTATCCCTGCATTCCCGGCCATGAAATCGTCGGCCATGTCGAAAGCGTCGGCGCCGGCGTCACGCGCTTCAAGGTCGGTGACGCGGTCGGTGTGGGCTGTCTCGTCGGTTCCTGCCGCACCTGCTCGGCCTGCCAGAAGGGCTTCGAGAACTATTGCGAGAACGGCTTCAACGGCACCTATAACGGTGTCGATCCCATCATCGGCGGCCCCACCTTCGGCGGCTATTCCGACAAAATCGTCGTCGACCAGCATTTCGTGCTGACCATCCCCGAAGGCATGGATCTGGCCGCAGCAGCCCCGCTGCTATGCGCCGGCATCACCACCTATTCGCCGCTGCGGCATTGGAAAGTCGGGCCGGGCCATAAGGTCGGCATCGTCGGTCTTGGCGGTCTCGGCCATATGGGCCTCAAGATCGCCCATGCCATGGGTGCCCGCGTCGTGCTGTTCACGACCTCGGCCGGCAAGGCGGAAGACGCGAAGAAGCTCGGCGCGGACGAAGTCGTCATCTCCAAAAACGCGGATGAGATGGCGAAACACACCGACAGTTTCGATTTCATCCTCGATACCGTCGCGGCCGATCATCCGATCGACGCCTATCTCGGCCTGCTGAAGCTCGACGGCACATTGTGCCAGGTCGGCGCTCCGGAAAATCCGCTGTCGGTTTCGGCCTTTAGCGTTATCTGGCGTCGCCGCAGCTTTGCCGGCTCATTGATTGGTGGCATTCCCGAGACCCAGGAAATGCTGGATTTCTGTGCCGAGCATGGGCTGACGGCCGATATCGAGATGATCAAGATGGACGAAATCGAGGGCGCTTATGCCCGGATGCTGAAAAGCGACGTCAAATACCGCTTTGTCGTCGACATGGCATCCCTTTAACTTAAAGACTAATCTCTAAGGTTTAGGTCTCTACAAGGGCTTGCTCATCCCCAACCATTCCGGGTAGCGCCCTGCCCCGGGAACAGGCTCACCGCTCAGTGCATATAAGCTTTGCGGTAAGCCCTTATAATGGCCATACTTCCTAGTGAGTATGGCCGGGGATTGAATTGGGGATGACTGAGCTGAAACGGATCTCTGGCCGGCCAGGAATTGCATTCCGCAATCCCTGGCCGTCAGCTCTAATGCTCCCGGCGCCGGATTCTTACCGCCAGATTTTAGCGTCCTGGTGACTGATGCCTCTGTCACGCCGTCACATTCTGGGCTGCGGCGCAGCCGGTGCGGTCTTTGCCTTGGCCCCAAGCCATAGGGCCGCGGCAGCGCGCGCCAATTTCCCGATCAACGACCCTGACTGGATTTCGTTCAAAAGCCGCTTCGTGACGGCTGACGGACGCGTGGTCGATACCGGCAATAACGGCATCTCGCATTCCGAGGGGCAAAGCTACGGCATGCTCTTCGCGCTGACCTTCGGCGATCAGGCAAGCTTCGACCTCATCAAAGGCTGGACCGCGAAGAATCTGTCGCGGCCGACGGACGCGCTGCATATCTGGCGCTACCAGCCCAACCAGAAAAATCCGACGCCGGACGACAATAACGCGACCGACGGCGATCTGGTCATTGCCATGGCCCTGAGCCGCGCGGCGACCCTTTGGGGGCGCGCCGATGATGGCAATCAGGCGCGCGCCATTGCCCAGGCGATCCGGCAGAAGCTGATCGTCAATGCCGGCACCCGGCTGGTGCTGCTGCCCGGCGTAAATGGTTTTCAGCGCAAATCCGAAATCATCGTCAATCTCTCCTACAACAACTTCGTCGCCTTCCGGGAACTCGCGGTCATTGACCCCTCGCCGCTGTGGCAGGTGCTGGGCCTGGATGCCTTGTCCCTGATTGAGGCCGCACGCTTCGGTCGCTGGCAATTGCCGCCGGATTGGCTTGCCGTGCCACTGCACGGCGGCACCGCAACGATTGCGTCCGGCTGGCCGCCGCTCTGCTCCTATGATGCGATCCGCGTGCCGCTGAATCTGGTCTGGGGGCAGAATTTGCCATCTGCCGTCGCCGCGTCTTTCGAGGATTTCTGGGCGACCGGCGCCCACTATCAGCCGGCCTGGGCCAATCTCAAGACCAATGCGGTATCCACCTACGCCGCCGCCGGCGGACTCGTTGCGGTTCGCGATATAACCGGCGCTACTTCGCCCCAATTAGGGCTTCCCGTTCTGCCGCAAGTACAGCAATGCACCGACTATTATTCCTCGGCGCTGGCTTTGCTGTCCCGCATCGCATGGGCCGAGGGTTACGGCGGTGGCTAACATCAAAGGTGCTTTAGGCAATGACTAGGTCTCAAGCTGATGTGGACAAGGTGATGGCGGCTTTCGGCGCGGCGCCGATCCGCTACCGGGCCAGCCAGGAACGCGCCGTGACCGGAAATGAAAGCGCGTCGCGCGCTTTCGAGACGGCGATCCTGCGGCCGTCGAAAAGCGAACCCCAATTGAAGACCGAAAACCCAGCCCCGGGCGAAGGCGGCCATGTGCGCGAGATTTTTCCGCTGCTGTCGCGCGCAGTGCCTTCGGTGGGAGATGTCTCGGTCGACTCGGTAAAGCGCCCGGGCGACGAATTGCCCGCCCCGCCCGAGCCCGAGGTCGTCATGTCACCCTTCGACCAGGCGCTGGCGGAACAGGCCGCGCTGAGAGCGACTGCACAACCGGCCAGCCCCGAATTGCCATCCGCACCCGCCTATGCCGCACCGCAGCCGCCCGCACCGCAGCCGCCACCGCCTCAGCCGGCCGCGCCCCTGCCGCCATTGCGGAGCCACGCGGACCTGATCCAGCGCTTGTCCCCGCAACCGCCCGCGCCTCAGCCGGCCGCGCCTCAGCCGGGGGCGCCTCAGCCGGCCGCGCCCGTCTACACCCAGCAACCGCCTCCGCCGCAGCAAGCGGCACCCGTCTATGCGCAGCAGCCACCGGCGCCATTGCCACCGGCACCCGCCTATGCTCCGCCGCCGCCTCAACCGGCTGCCGTTCAGCAGAGCTATGCTCCCGGATATCCGCCGCCGCACGCCTATTACCCGGCACAGCAGCCGCCGATGGCCCCTGGCTATCCGCCCGGATATCCGCCGCCGGCCTATGCGCCCGGATATCCTTATCCGCCACCGGGCGCGGGCTATCCGCCGCCTTACGCGTCGCCTTATCCGCCCCAACCGGCGCCTTATGCGCCTCCGGGATATCCGCCGGCCTACCCGCCAGCGCCCTATCCCTATCCGCCGCCGGGCGCATTGCCCTATGGCGCAGCGCCGGCAGCGGCACCTGTCCAACCGCCGGCCGCCGCCGAACCGGTTAATCTCGCCGAGGTCTTCGCGGCCCTGCAACGTGCGCGCGGTGGCCAGTGATGACACATCCGCCTCGACCTGGCCTTGACCTCTCGTTTCATTCTGACGGTCTGCACGCATGCCGCTGATTGTTTTCGCATCTCCCAAAGGCGGCGTCGGCAAGACGACCCTGGCCGCCAATACCGCGCATGAATTCGCACGCGCGGGCTACCGCGTGGTCGCGCTCGACCTCGATACACAGAATGCGCTCGGCATGCATTTCGGCGCTGACCCCTATGAGCGCGCCGGCTTCATCACGTCTCTGACGACCGCGCCTGACCCAAGGCGGGCCTGGCAGATGCATTTGCAGATGACGCCGTCCGGCATCGCCCTGCTGCCCCACGGCCATTCGACCTTCCAGCAGAGTTTTGCGATCAACGCCGATCTGATCGCGCAGCCGGCTTTGCTGCTGGCACCGCTGCGCGACATCCTGGCTGACCCCGAGGTCGTCATCATCGTCGATACGCCGCCCGGTCCGGGTGTTGCATCCTCGGTCGTCGCGACGCTTGCCGATTTCATGGTCGTCGTTCTGCTGTCCGACGCCGCTTCCATCGTGCAGCTGCCCAAGATCGACGGACGCGGCATGTATCGCAGCGCCGCCGGAAAACCTTTTCCCATCGACCGCACCGGGTTCATCGTCAACCAGATCGATATGCGCAGCCGACTGTCCCGCGCCGCCGCCGAGGCCGCCGAGCGCCATCTGGGCAGCCGCCTGCTCGGCCGCGTCTATCGCGACGAGCATGTGCCCGAGGCGCTGGCCCGTCAGGCGTCGGTCAACGGCTATGCGCCGGGCAGCAAGGCGGCCCAGGATATCGCCGCTATCGCCAAGAAGATCGTGGACATGATGGCGCAAGGCCCCCGCAGCGATGTCCCATCCGAGGATGGCGAACCCGCGCCAGCCCCGACCTCGACCCAATCCTGATGAGCGCTTCAGAAGCCGGCGGAAGAACGCGGATGTCCGATCTCTTCAACAACAAGATCAGCGGTATCGTTTGCCTGGTGGTGGGCATCGCCATGCTGGCCTCCATCGCGACAGTGCCGCTGACGGTGGGCCAGCAGGCGGCCGTTGGCGTCGCCACGGCCGTTCTGTTCCTGGTCGCCAATCGCTTCAGCGACAAGCGCGTGACGCTGTTCCTGTCGATCCTGTCTCTCGCCATGTCGGCGCGCTATATCTACTGGCGCGCGACCGAGACGCTGACCTTTCAGACGACGACGCAATTGCTGCTCGGCTCGCTGCTCGTCATCGCGGAATTCTACGCGGTCGTCGTGCTCGTGCTGGGGTATATCCAGACCGCCTGGCCGCTGAGCCGCAAGCCCGTGCCCTTGCCGGACAACCCCGAGGAATGGCCGACGGTCGACGTCTATATTCCGACCTACAACGAATCCATGGACGTTGTCCGCGCAACAGTTTTGGCCTGCGCCGCGCTGGATTATCCGACGGACAAGTTCCGCGTCTATATCCTGGACGACGGCAAGCGTGATGAATTCCGCCGCTTCGCCGCCGAGGCCGGTGTCGGCTATCTCATCCGCCCGAACAACAAGCACGCCAAGGCCGGCAATCTTAACCACGCCATGACGGTCACGAAGGGTGAGTTCATCACCATCTTCGACTGCGACCATATTCCCGTGCGCGCCTTCCTACAGCTGACGGTCGGCTGGCTGGTGAGGGAAAAGAACCTGGCCATGGTGCAGACGCCGCACCATTTCTACTCGCCTGATCCTTTCCAGCGGAATCTGGCCGCCGGCCAGCGCGTGCCGCCCGAAGGCAACCTGTTCTACGGCCTGCTACAGGACGGCAACGACTATTGGGACGCGACCTTCTTCTGCGGCTCCTGCGCCGTCATCCGTCGCGCGGCGATTGAATCCATCGGCGGCTTCGCGACCGAGACAGTGACCGAAGACGCCCATACCATGCTGAAGCTGCATCGCCGCGGCTGGAGTTCCGGCTATCAGAAGATCCCCCTGGCGGCCGGTCTCGCGACCGAGCGTCTGATCCTGCATATCGGCCAGCGTATCCGCTGGGCGCGCGGCATGATGCAGATTTTCCGCCTCGATAATCCGCTGATGGGGCCGGGCCTGCAACTCGGCCAGCGGCTTTGCTACATGAATGCGATGGTGCATTTCTTCTTCGGCATTCCGCGCCTGATCTTCCTGGTCTCGCCGCTCGCCTATCTGCTGCTGTTCCAGAACATGATCGCGGCGTCGCCCTTCGCGATCGCCGCCTATGCGATCCCGCATATCTTCCACTCGGTGGCGACGGCCTCGCGCATCCAGCGCAACTGGCGCCATTCCTTCTGGAGCGAAATCTACGAGACGGTGCTGGCGCTGTTCCTGGTGCGCGTCACCATCGTCACCATGCTCAACCCCCGGGCCGGCAAGTTCAACGTGACCGACAAGGGCGGCACGCTGAACCAGGGGTTCTTCGACCTGCGCGCCGTCTATCCGAATATCATCTGCGCCTTCGTGGTCTTTCTGGGCATCCTGCGCGGCGTCTACAGCATGATCTTCTGGAAGACGACGACGCTGGAATTTCAGGCGCTTCTGCTCAACACCGTCTGGGCCACGATCAGCCTGCTGATCCTGCTTGCGGCCCTCGCCGTCGGGCGTGAGCGCCAGCAGCTGCGCGCCCGCGCCCGCGTGCGCGTCGACCTGCCGGCGATCGTGCATCTGTCCGACGGGCGCGTCTTCACCGGCCGCGTGCAGAACCTGTCGCAAAGCGGCGCGCGCACACTTGTGACGCGTCCCGAGGAAATGCCCGATGATCAGGAAATTCTCCTCGAAATTCCGCTACCCAGCGGGTCCGCCCTTATCCCGTCCCGCTATCTCCGCTGGAACGAAAAAGAAATGCTTCTGAATTTTGAGCCGAAGACTTTGGCTGACGAATCGGCCATCATTCAAAGCGTCTTCGGTCGTGCGGATGCCTGGGTGGAGTGGACCGACTTCCCCAAGGACCGGCCGCTGGTCAGCCTTTGGAACGTGCTGCATTCGATCGGCGGACTGTTCCGTCCGCCTGAGAAGGTGCAAGCCACGCCGCAGGAAAAGGCGCAGATCGAGGCTGCCATCCGCAGCGGCCTTGCTCGCGCCAATATGGGCATGACGGGCGATGCGCCCGCCCCGGCGGCAGCCGCCTCCAAGACCGCTGCCGCTGCCGGCGTCGTACTGCTGCTTCTGGCGCTGACGCCCTTCGCCGCCCATGCGCAGACGACCACCATCCGGCCCCTGCCCACGGCCGCCGCAACGGGGGACGGCGTGCCGCTGCCCAATATCAGCGTGCCCAATCCGGCTGCCACGCCCTCGCCCTCGCCCGCCGCCACGGCGCCGGCCGCCCAGCCGGCAGCGGCAGCCCCTGCCGCCGCCATTCCGACGGGCAGCGTCGACACCCAGACCTTCACGCTGAAACAGCTCGGGGCGAGCGGCCAGCTGGCCTTGCGCGGCACCAGTTCGCTGCAAGGCGTACAGTTCGGCGTGCGCAGCGACGAGGTCGTAACCGGCGCCACCCTGAACCTGTCGGGTGCCATGTCCCCGGCATTGATCCCGGCGCTGAGCAACATCACCGTCACGTTGAACGATCAATATGTCGGCACCATTCCGGTCGCGCAGCATCAAAGCAATTTCACCCTGTCGCTGCCGATCAACCCCGTGTTCTTCCAGGGCGCGAATTCGCTGAATTTCCGGCTGACCGGCGCCTATACGCAGCAGTGCAACGATCTGCTGAGCGGCCTCATCTGGGGTACGGTCTACAACAATTCGACGATCACGCTGACCGTGCAGCATCTGCCGCCGCAGCGCGACCTGGGCCAGCTGCCCTTGCCCTTCTTCGACCAGCATGACAACAGCATGTTGATGCTGCCCTTCGTCCTGCCGGGCCAGCCCGACGACGCCACCTTGCAGGCCGCCGGCATCGTCGCCTCCTGGTTCGGTCAGCAGGCGGATTTCCGCAGCGCCAGCTTCCCCGTCTCCACCACCCCGCCCAGCGGCAATGCCGTCATGGTCGTGGTCGGCAACAATAACAACCTGCCCGGCCTGCCGCCCATTACCGGGCCCAGCGTCTCGCTGATCCCTAACCCCACCGATCCGCTGGGTACGCTGCTGGTGATCGCCGGCCGTGACGGGTCTGAAGCCGTGCAGGCGGCGACGGCTCTGGCACTCGGCTACCGCACCATGGGCGGCACGACGGTGCAGGTGACGCCGCCGGACGTGCCGCCGCGCCAGCCCTATGATGCCCCAGCCTGGCTTTCCACCAACAAGCCGATACGGCTGGGCCAGATCACCGACAGCCATAACCTCAACGGCACCGGCTATGACACGCTGGTTCAGGTGAGCTTCCGCGTGCCGCCGGATCTCTACACCTGGCGCGATCGCGGCTTCCCGCTCAATGTCGCCTTCCGGGCGCCACCCGCGCCAATCGAAAACCTTGCGCTTTCACGCCTGGATATCGGCATCAACGGCATCTACCTGCACTCGATCCCGCTGGCGCAGGCGGAAACCGGCGCCTGGTGGCGCGACTGGCTGCCCGTGATCGGCGCCACCGGTCCGTTCCACACGGTCTATGTGCCGCCCTATGACGTCTTCGGCGCCAACGCGCTGCAATTCTTCTTCGACACGCGACCGCTGAACCGTGGCGCCTGCGTGGCTGCTCCGGCCGATCCGACGCTCGGCATCGATCCCAATTCCACCATCAGCCTCGGCCGCGCCTATCATTTCGCGGCTATGCCCAATCTTGCCTTTTTCGTCAGCGCCGGCTTCCCCTTCACCCAGATGGCCGATCTGTCGAACACCGCCGTGATGGTGCCGGATACGCCGTCCACCGGCGAACTGAGCGCCTATCTGCGCCTGATGGGCCGCTTCGGCTATTGGACGGGCTACCCGACGCTGCGCGCGACGGTGGTGCGGCCGGAGGAAGAGGCCTCGATGCATGACAAGGACATCGTCGCCATCGGCACGATCGCCCATCTCGGCAGCCTGACCGACGTCATGCAGAACATGCCGCTGTCGCTCGACAACGGACAGATGACGCTGAAGCTGAACGACAGCCCGCTCGGCACGATTTACCAGCTGTTCGGGGGTGGTCACCGCAACGATCAGCAGCGCGCGGCCGCGACTCTGTCCGCCGCGACCAACCAGGACACGGCCATCGTCGCCAGCGGGCGCTCGCCCTTCGGGTCCGGCCACCACACCGTCGTGGCCCTGCTGGCCGGCACGCCGCAGGGGCTGGACACGATCATGACCGGCTTCACCGACCCGACGCTGAACCCGCTCATTCAGGGCGATTTCAGCATCCTGTCGGGCGGCCAGGTGACATCCTACCGCCTCCAGCCGACCTATACCGTGGGCTCGATCCCCTTCTGGATGTGGCCGAGCTATATGCTGCGTAACCAGCCGCTGATGATCGTCATCGTCATGATCATCGGCTGCGTGCTGCTGACGCTGGCGTTGCACGCCACGCTGCGCCGCCGCGCCGCCGTCCGCCTCAAGGCGCTGGGGGAAGATCAATGATCCCTCGCCTGCACATGTCCTTGTCGCGTTTTCACGGGGTCTCGCTGATCGCCCTGGCGGCCGCCATGCTGCCAGCGGCGGCCTTCGCCCAGACACAGCCGGTGCCGTTGCAACCGCAAGCGCAAGCGCAGCCGGCTCCGGCTCCGGCACCGGAAACGGTTGCGCAGCAGCAAGCCCAGCAGCAGGCCCAGCAGGCCGCGGCCCAGGGGGCTGCCGCCCCGGCTTCGACCGGCAATCCGGCGCTGGACGTGCTGCTGAAGCAGGCAGCCTATTGGCGCGACCAAAACAACCCGACCCGCGCCATGGATGCCGCCCAGCGCGCCCTGCAACTCTCGCCCAATAACCCGCAGGCGCTGGCCATCGTCGCCGAGGTCCAGGCCAGCCAGGGCAATGACGCCCAGGCCAAGCAGACGCTTGAGACCCTTCAGCACAGCAGCCCCAATGCCTCGGAAATCTACAAGGTGCAGCAGGCGGTGCGCGTCGGCGCCATCAGTCCCGATGCGCTCAACAACGCGCGCCAGCTGGCCCAGCAGGGCAATGCGCAGCAGGCCGTGCAAGCCTATCAATCCGTCTTCGGCACGGGCGCGCCGCCGGATTCCCTTGCCGTCGAATATTACCAGACGCTGGGTGCCACGCAGAACGGCTATACCGGCTCGGTGCAGGGTCTAGCGGATGCCGCGCGGCGCAACCCGAACGACCTGCGTGCCCAGTTGGCCTATGCCCAGGCACTGACCTATCGCCAGGATACGCGCCAACAGGGCATCGACCGCCTGCAAGCGCTGACGGCCATTCCGTCTATCAGCGCCCAGGCGCAGAACAGCTGGCATCAGGCCCTGGCCTGGCTGCCGCAGGATCCCAGTTCGGCCCCCGCCATCAAGGCCTATCAGGCGCGCTACCCGAATGACGATTCGACCCAGACCCTGCTGGCCAATGCGCTGAAGCCGCCGGCCGAGGCGCCCGGCGCCCAGGCGTCGCGCGAAGGCTACGACGCCTATCATCGCGGCGATCTGGCCCAGGCGCAGACGCTGTTTCAGACCGCGCTGAACACCGACCCGAAGGATGCCGGCGCCACGGCGGGCCTCGGCCTGGTGCTGCTGCGCCAGGGCAAGACCGCCGACGCGACGACGATGATCAACCGCGCCATCGCGCTGGACCCGAAACAGGGTCCGGGATTGCGCGCGGCCCTGGCCGGGTCGCAGACGGGGGCGGCCTTCGCCAGCGCCCAGGCCGCCAGCCGCCGCGGCGACCTGCCGGCGGCGGAAGCGCAATATCGCCGTCTTCTGGCCCAGCAGCCGGACAATAACGGAATCAAGATGGCGCTGGCCGGCGTGCTGTCGCGCGAAGGCAATCAGTCGGACGCCAATGCCCTGCTGGCCGAGGTGGAGCAGAGCGGCGGCAACCTGTCTCAGCAGGCGCGCGCGCAATTGCTGGCCCAGCAGGCCGCCAATATGCCGGACGCCGCCGGCAAGATCGCGCTGTATCGCTCGGCCGTCGACGCGGCCCCCTCCGACCCTTGGCTGCGCCTCAATCTGGCCCGCGCCCTGGCGGCCAACGGCCAGGCCGGCGAGGCGCAGACGGTGATGGCGGCGGTGACCGACGTCTCCCGCCCGTCGAGCGCCGCCGTGCAGGCCGGCATCATCTTCGCCAATGAGCAGAACGACCCGGCCGAAGCCGCGCGGCTGGTGCAGATGGTGCCGCGCCGCCAGCGCACGCCCGAAATGCAGGCCGTGCTCGATCAGGCCCAGGTGCAGGGCCAGATCGCGGCTGCCGTCGCCATGGCCCCGGCCGACCCCATGAGCGCGCGGCAGCAATTGCTGCTTCTGGCCGCCAAGCCGGACCCGACGGGCGCGCGGGGGCTGGCCATCGCCAAGGCCTTCGTGTCTCTCTCCGATCCCAGCGACGCGCTGGCCGCCATCCAGACCGCTGCCGCCACCAATCCCAATGCCGGGGCCGCCGCGCGGCTGAACTGGGCGCAGGGGCTGCTGGCCGCCGGCAACCCGGGTGCCGCCGCCACCCTGCTCGCCGCCATCTCCCCCGATCAGCTGACGCCGGACCAGCAGCAGAGCCTGCAAGGTTTGCAGAACGGCATCGCCATCCGCAGTTCGGACAATCTCAATACTGCCGGCCGCACGGCGGATGCCTATGACCAACTGGCCCCGGCGCTGTCCCGCACCCCGAACGACCCGGCGCTCAACAGCGCGCTGGCCCGGCTGTATCAGACTGCCGACCAGCCGCAGAAGGCGCTGGCCATCAACCAGCGCATCCTGGCGATCGACCCCAACAACGCGGACGCCCGCCAGGGGGCGGTCGCCGCCGCCATCCAGACCGGCGATTACAGCCTTGCGTCCCGCATGGTCACCGACAATATGGCGCAGAACCCGAACGATCCGCAGAACTGGATCCTGGCCGCCGATATCGCGCAGGCGCGCGGATTGCAGGCCGATGCGCTGCATGACCTGCGGCAGGCGCGCGCGCTGCGCGAACAGCAGCTGGGCTATGCCAGCGTCCCCGGCGGCGCCAATCCCAGCTTCATGCTGGCGTCCAACGGCAATGCGGCGATGGCGCTGGGTGCGGTCTCCACCAATCCCTTCCGCAACGGGCCTGACAGCAGCAGCATGGACAGTGCTGCGACCGTGCCGACCGGCGTCCTGGCGGGCAGTGGCCTGGTGACAGGCGGCAGCACGCTGGCCAGTGCGCAGTCCAGCCTGGCGCCCTCGGCCAGTACCGCCTCGGGCAACGACCCGATGATCGCCGATCTCGATACCCGTATCGAGACGATCAAGACGAATATCGCGCCCTATATCGGTGCCAGCACAACCTTGCAGCTGCGCTCGGGCAGCGCCGGCACCAGCCAGCTCGCCAATTTCGGCGTGCCCATCGAGGCCAGCTTCTCGCCGGGTGGTGTCGGCCGGGTGACAATGACGGCGACGCCGACCTATCTTTCCGCCGGATCGGTCGGTTCAGCGATCTATGATCAGGACCAGTTCGGTGCCGCGCTTTTCAATTCCAGCGCCGGAATCCCCGCTATCGGCCAGCAGACCGCGACCGGTCTTGGCCTTGACCTGAGCTACAAATATGACTGGCTGTCCGCCGATATCGGCTCCACGCCGATCGGCTTCAAGATCAGCAATATTATCGGCGGCGTTGAACTGGCACCGCAGATCACCAACCAGCTTACCTTCCGCGCGACGGGTGAGCGCCGGGCGGTGGCGGATAGCCTGCTTTCCTATGCCGGCACCAGCGATCCGCTGACTGGCACGACCTGGGGCGGCGTCACCCGCACCCGCGTGCATGGCCAGTTGGAGTTCAATCCTGGTCTCGCCAGCTTCTATGCCGGCGGCGGTTATGACTGGCTGAACGGCCAGAACGTCATGAGCAATAGCGAGATCGAACTCGGCGCGGGCGGCAGCTACCCGGTCTATAAGACGCCGGCCGATGAAGTGCGCGTCGGGCTTGACCTCATCTATTTCGGCTATTCCAAGAACGAGGATCACTTCACCCTGGGCTATGGCGGCTATTTCAGCCCGCAGACCTATGTGGCGGCCATGTTCCCGGTGAGTTGGACGGCGACGCGCGGCAAGCTGACCTATAAGCTCGGTGCTTCCGTCGGTTTGCAGACCTTCAACGCCGATGGCGGCAATCTCTATCCCAACAATCCCACGCTACAGGCTGGCGCCGTCTCCATCGCTGCATCCAATGCCCAGGTTCAGGCGACCTATGACAGCGACAACCAGACCGGCATTGCTGGCGGCGTCAACGGCAGTTTCGAATATCATCTGACGCCGATGCTGACCGTCGGTGGCACCGCCGCCTACCAGAAGTCCGGCAATTGGAATGAAGCTGACATGATGGCCTTCGCCCGCTATACGTTTACGGATTCGGAATGACCATGCTTAACGGGACAATTTCCTGATATGCCCGACAGCCTGGAGACGAGCAGCGCACCTGGTGACGGACCGGCGCAGCGGAGCAATCCGCGCCGGGACGGCAGCAATCGCCCCATGCCGGACTGGCGTCCCTTCCTGCGCGCCATGGCCGAGGAACTGGATACGGTCGCCGGCGCGGCCGGGCGCGACGCGCTGCTGCATGGCGTGGGCCGGCAGATGGCCTTGCAGCACCCGCTGTCGCACCAAACCTCGACCGCGGCGCTGGCCCTTGAGATGAACGAGGTGCTGGAGAATTTCGGTTGGGGCCATGTGCGCATCACCTTCTCCCCAGCCGACGCCTGCCTGATTTTGAGCCATGCCGGGCTGCCGCGCATCGGCGGCCGGGGCGAGCCGCCGGGCACCTGGCTCGCTGCCGTGCTGGAAGGGCTTTACGAAGGCTGGCTGGCGCAGCAGCCGGGTGCCGACGGCAGCCTTGTCGCCCGCCGCTTGGGGATGCTGGATGCCGATACCATCGTGATGCGCTACGGCCAGCCCTGACACCGGGCGGGTTTCAGCCTGCCGCCTCCGTCTCCAGCCCCTTCAGCGTGCGGGTGACCAATCGCAGAGCAGTCAGGCGGTCGAAGACCTTCGGATAATGCGTTCTGAGATAGTCGCGGGCGCGCGCCTCCTGCACCTGATAGATGCCATGATCGCGCTGCGACGGATTGCCCGCCCCTGAATCGGAGAAGGGCGCATGGCGAAAGCCCCGCCCGTAATCCAGGAAGCGATAGCCCGCCAGACGGAGCGCGCGGAACCAGGATGTGCCGATATCCCCCGACATGGACCCGAAGGGCAGGATATCGCCGACCGGCGCGACTTCGCCGCGCAGGGCCTTGAGGCTGATGAGGCAGGCGAATTCATTCAGCCGGCATTCCGGGAAGGGCATCGGCCGGTCCTTCTGAATGGACCATTCCGGCGTGCGCGGCCCGGGATGGGCGCGCACGACCGCAATCGCTTCCTCATAACTGGGCTTAAAATCTTCATGGCTTGACCCGGAGCACAGTTCCGCGAAAGCGGCCGGGCAATTCCAGCATTGGCCGATCTGCCCGACGCCGACGAAGACATCGCTGGCCGCTGCCGCCATCTCGCTGATGATGTCGGAGGTGAAAAGACAATCATTATGCGTTACAAACAGAAAATCCTGGGCGCTGTCCTCCCAGGCTTTCTGGTATCGCAATGACAGGCGATAGGCATCATCCCGCAGAATTCTGGCTGTATCGACGAAGTCATGGCCGATGCGGACCGGCGGAATATACCGGTCAATCTCAACGCCCGGAAAACAGCGACTGAGATAGTCGACCGTTTCCCCAAAGGGTTGCGTGCCGTCTTCCTGCAACAGAATTCTGCCGATCCGGTGCCCGCTATGCCGCAACAGGGAAGCCAGCGTGACCGCCGTATTATAAGGCCGGCCGTAGACGCATAAGGCAACGTCAACTTTCGGCATTGCGTCATTTGATGTCGAATCAATCATTGCAGCTTCAGACATGCCTGCTTGTCCATGCAATTTTATGATCGCAATGATTAAATGCCCGATCGATGGCGTCGGCAATGGCAGAAAACGCCCAGCGAGGCCGGAAAGCCGCCCCTCGGCCGGGTCTGGACCCGCCCCCAGCCATGTCACGTGCATGACACTGCTGAAAATGAATTGACCATTTCTGTCGATGCCGTACCAATTTTCCGTTAACTCCTGCATGGCGGCGCTCGCGGGCTGTTTCCGCCGGGCATCCAGGGCGATAAGGTCTAGACATGAATTTCTATCTCCTGTCCTTCCACGGCACCCTGCTCAGCCGCGTTCCTGGCAGTTCCGAGGTGACGCAGGTGCCGCTCAGCCCTGGGCTTGACCGCGACGACCTTCTGCGCGTTCCGCTGGACCCGGACAGATTCCGCCAGCCTTATGCCGATTTCATCGAGCAGAAGCCGGTGGCGGCCGAGGCGGCCGATATTCGCCATCTGGGCGCCTGCGACATCCATCCTTTCCCAGACACGCGCACCGTCGCCCTATCCAGGGACGGGTTTTACGCTGGCCTTCCGCCCCAGGGGCTGTTGGAGATCAACCGCAGCGCGGTACAGGACTGGGAGCGCTTCCTGCCCTGTTCGGACGCGGACCTCGATTTTCTGCTGGCCTTGTCGAAAGACCGCTGGATCATCAAATCGACCCGCGCTTTGGTCGAGCCCGGCGCCATCGGCCTCGGCCAGGCATTCAGCCTCAACATCGGGCCGCTCGCCATCCCGCTGAACTACAATCTGCCCTTCGAGCAGAAACATGCGCCCTTCCGCTTCACGGTTCTGTCGGAGGGATGGAAGATCAATGAAATTCTTCTGTTCAGGCCTTTGATCTATTACCTCGCTTTCGGCGAGGACAATGTTTTCCAGCAACTGTCCTACAGCCTGATCTCACTCAGTCTCGCCGCGCAGTATCGCGGCAAGGTCTGGATCTATTCCGACAAGGATGCGGGGGAAATCCACCGCGCGATGCACTGGATGGCGCCCGACCAGCTAACAGCGAAGCCGCTGATCGCCAGTGACTGGGTCGGCTTTGTTGCCGGCAAATACTGCATCCTTGAGGATGAAGCGGCCGATGCCTATCAGCCCGTGGTCTATATGGACCCGGACATCATCTACAATGCCGATATTCAGCCGATGCTGATCGCCATGGCCGTGTCCGAGAAGATGACAGCGCCGCTCGAGAGCTTTTCCGGCCTGGAACATGCGCCCTCCGTCGGTGCCGCCCTGTTGCAGCATGACCATGAGCATCCCGGCTTCGCCAGCGGGTTCAATTGCGGCACCATCGGCATTCCCAACCTGCCGAGCCAGCGGCACCATCTGCGGCTGATCCGCCGCCTGATCTGCAATATCCTGGGCCAGCGCGGGCGCAGCGCGCTGCACTGGGTCGATCAGGAGGTCGCCAATTATGTGTCGTACAAAATGGCCCATTTCGAAACGCACGAGATTTCGACTTACGTGCGCTATGGGTTCGAAGGGCCGCCGCCTGTGCCGACCGAACCGCTGAGCGGACTGGTGCATTTCTGGGGCATCGCCCGCGCAGGCCGCCCGCAGGTGATGCGCGACTATCTGGACCGCGTCCTAAAGCGGCAGGAAGCCGCGCGGAACGACGGTACGGCCAAGTCCTGACCTCACGTCAGAGTCTGTGAGGTTTTGATTGAAACATCGTCATTCCCGCGAAAGCGGGAATCTTCTGGCTGAGGCTGCGTCATGAAAGAAGATGCCCGCCTGCGCGGGCATGACGGTTAAGGGCAATACTAACGAAGGCCGCCAGACTCCAGGAGCCTTGCCCCGGCGTCAGAGGCGGGTATCGCGCTCGGGCAGCGCCGGCGCGACCTGGACCGGAACCGGGGCCGCAACCGGGACGGGCGCCACTACAGGCGCGGCCGCCCGCGCCGCCGCGACGGTTGCCGCGATCATGCCCAGTTCCACCATCTTCGCCCGCACCTGAGGCGCCCAGCGCAAGGCCGTCGCGTCGAAGACCTCATTGCGGTCGTGATGGTCCCAATCCTGCTCCGAGCGCCAGAAGACGTCGCGCAGCCGCGACAGGCGCATCTTTTCATCCCAGCGGCCACGCCAGCGGCAGAAATAGTGGTTGACGCGCCAACCGTTCAGGCTAGGAAAATTCTCGGTATAGGCAAAGGGCTGCACCGCGCTGCCATGTTCGGACATGCGCCAGACGATCTCATCGCCATTCGCCGTGTAATAGGGATGATCGAGGACGAAACCATGCGCGTGCAGCACGTCTTTGACGGCATGCGGGCGCACGATGGATTTGATGTGACGGTTGACCGAGAAACCGTCCTCGGCCCGGCAGAGAAAGGCCTGCTGCATCAGGCTTGCCGGTTTCGTCATATGGCCGGAACTGCCGAAAATCGCCCAGTTCAGCCCGATGGCGGCATGGTCTTTGTGGCGCGCCAGAAAATCTGCCAGGCCTTCCTGGCCGGCAGGCGTCCGTGGGTCCGCCGCCGCATTGGCGATGAATTCATCGGCATCCAGAAAGGCGCACCATTCGGCGTTTTCGGCGCGCATCAGGTCCAGCCCCGCCGCGAAAGCGGCCTTTTGCGGCTCGCCGGACGCGGGCTGCCAGGACTGCACGGTCACCGCCGGGATTTGCCGGGTCACGGCCTCGATCTTGGCGCGGGTCTGATCTTCGCTGCCATTGTCGAAGATATGAATGCGGTCGAAACCGAGCGTGAGGTGGTGGGCGATCCACTCCTCGATACTATCGGCCTCGTCGCGCACGCATGTGACGGCAGCGATCGTCATCGGCACGCTCCTTCGCAGTCGAGCCTTCGCAGTCGGGCCGATCCTGCCTCGTGCCCCGGACCCGCTTTTGTGCGCGGCCGAACCGGGTCAGGCTAGGCCTTCACGACCCATGGCCAAGAATTTTTCGCGCCGCCGCGCCTTCAAGGCTTCCGGCGTCTGGCTCAGAAGCGGGGCGAGCGCGGTGTTGATGGCCTCGCCCACCGCCGCCATCGTCTCGGCCGGCGCGCGATGCGCGCCACCCAAGGGCTCGGGGATCACGCCATCGATCAGGTCGAAGCGGCGCAGATCGTCTGCCGTCAGCTTCAGCGCTTCGGCCGCCATGGGGGCCGCCGCCGCGTCGCGCCACAGGATGGAGGCGCAGCCTTCCGGCGAGATGACGGAATAGATGGAGTGTTCCAGCATCAGCACGCGGTCCGCCGCGCCCAGCGCGATGGCGCCGCCCGATCCGCCTTCGCCGATCACCGTCGCGATGAAAGGCACCGGCGCCGCCAGCCCGGCTTCGATGGCGCGGGCGATCGCCTCCGCCTGGCCGCGCGCCTCGGCATCGACGCCGGGATAGGCGCCGGAGGTATCGATGAAGCTCAGAATCGGCAGGCGAAAATGCCCGGCCATTTCGACCAGGCGGCGGACCTTGCGATAGCCTTCCGGCCGGGCGCTGCCGAAATTATGCTTGATGCGGCTTTCGGTATCCGTGCCTTTCTCGGTGCCCAGCACCATGACGGCATGACCATTGAAGCGGCCGAGACCGCCGACAATGGCCGCATCCTCCGCGAAAGCGCGGTCGCCGCCGAGCGGCGTATAATCGGTGATCAGCGCGCCGATATAGGACAGAGCGCGCGGCCGATCCGGATGGCGGGCGACCAAGGTCTTCTGCCAGGGCGTCAGCTTCGCATAAAGCGTACGCAGCTGGCGGTCTGCCTTTTCAGACAGGCGGGTAACCTCATCGGCAATGCTGAGCCCCTCGGGGCCGGGCATCCGCCGCAGCTCCTCGATCTTGTTCTCAAGTTCGGCGAGCGGCTTCTCGAAATCCAGGAAATGACGCATGGGCTGTGCTTAGCGGAATTTTCTCAGGGGGCAAGGGCTTGACGTGCAGGGAAGCCGCCAGGGCAACCCATACGGGGGCCCCGGCAGAGGCTTAGCGCGTGATGACCGTGGGGACCAGAGCCCGTTCAGCTTGTCGGCGTGGTATAGCCGGGCCGGGCGATCTGTAAGCGTGGGACGGTCAGCAACACGACATGGGCGCCGACCGTCACCCCGGTCATGTCGGACTGAACGACGGAGACGATGCCGCCCTGGGCGGTGCGAAGGATGACCTCCGCCTGATCGACGGGGGCGCTGCCAGTGCTGCCCATGGCGGCGAGGATGGCGCCTTCCCCTTGCGGAGCGGCAGGCGGCACCGGCCGGATGGCGAGAACCGTCGCCGGCAGGCGATCCGTGGCCGCCGAACCGGGCGAGACTGAAACCACACGCGGCGCGGGTGCCGCGCAGCCGGCGAGCCCCACCAGCGATGCCAAAGCAATTCCCAAAAAAGCAAATCCGGTGCCGACCAGACCTGCCCTGACATCGCGCGAAATTGTGATGATGCTATCCTCGCTGCCGCTTGGCTTAGCTTTTTGCATTAATCGCAATCTTTTCGCCATGACGGCCTCCGGTCGATGCTGGTTCATGTTGCACCAAACTTTGTATTCCATTAGTGCGTTAGGGCAGATTCCTGACCAGCAGGATTAAGCAATCTTTGAAGACGACGGCAACACGCCGTCGTGACTCAACGGCTCCCTGGGCCGCGCCACGACGGAGGCTGCTGTGACCGCGCCCGATGCTCCTAGAGAAGTGACCGATTCTGGTCTTGTCGGCCAGGGTTGTCTTTCCCGTGCATCCGCGACCGTGGCGATTTCCGCGTCCTCTCCCGTTGTGAGCCGTGGGGCAAGACATCTGCGTTTTGGCCTGGGCCTGGCCATGATGGGCCTGCTGGCCGCCTGCGCGGGGCATCACTCCCACTTGTCGTCCTCGCAGCAGGCCATCCAATATAAGGACAATGCGAGCGGCAATTACGCCCCGCCCGGTCCGCCCAGCGATCCCTGGGGGCCCTATATTCTGGCAGCCTCCAGCCGCTTCGATGTGCCGCCGAGCTGGATTCGCAGCGTCATCCACGTTGAATCCGGCGGCAACGAATATATCAACGGCCAGCTCGTCACCTCCGGCCCCGGTGCCATGGGATTGATGCAGCTGATGCCCGATACCTATCAGGAGCTGGAGGCCCAATACGGACTGGGCAACGATCCCTATAATCCCCGCGACAATATCATGGCCGGCACGGCCTATCTGCGCGAGATGTACGACCTCTTCGGCTCGCCCGGCTTCCTGGCGGCCTATAATGCCGGCCCGCAGCGCCTCAATCAGTATCTGACCGATGGACGCCCGCTGCCGGCGGAGACAACGCATTACCTGGCGATGATCGAGCCGCATATCGAGGGCGACATGCCGGGCGGCCGTTCGCCGGCCGACCAATTCGCCATGAACAGCATGACGGCGCCCAGCGCCGCGCCCTATAACGGCGGCGGCGCCAGCGACCCGAACAGCCTGGCCAATACGGGCGGCGGTCTGGTCGGCGGCGCCGGCTATCTAGGTGGCAGCACCGGCAGCCATGGCGGTGCCGGAGCGATGGTGGCCATGAACCAAGTGCCGACCGTCGCCCCCATCGCCTCGTCCGACGACAGCGGCGATTCCAGCACCGACGCGCTCAATGCCCAGCAGGTTGCCAATCACAGCGCCGGCTTGCTCGCCAATGGCGGCGGCGCCGTGCCGGCGGATTTGATGGTCGCCAGCAACGACCCGCGCCCCAGCCCGGCCCAGGTCGATCAGCAGGAAGCGGCGGCCGACGCCGCCGTCGCCGGCGGTCAGGTCAATGCGCCTATCCAGCAGGCTGCGAATTATCAGCCGGCGGTCAGCGGCGGCTATCAGCCGGCGGTCGTCGAGCAGTCTCCGGTCGCGGCCGCGCCGCTGCCGGCGACCCAGCCCACCTTCCAGGTCGCACCGAGCTATCAGAATGAGGCGGCCCCGGCGGCCGTGGTGCCCAGCGGCACCCATCTGGCCCAGAACGCGATGCCCCCGCCGCCGGCACCCAGCTATTACCAGCGCCCACGCGTGATCGCGTCCGGCGGCGTGCAAGACCTCTCGTCCGAGGTCAACCAGCCGATGACCAGCACGCCCTATCAGCCGCGCGCCGCGACTGGCCTGCATCTGATCGCACCGGCGGAAGCCGCCCCCATGGCGGGCTTCGGCGGTGGCCAGGGCGGCGGCTGGGGCATTCAGGTCGGTGCCTATGGGTCCGCCAATGACGCGCGTCATGCCGTGGAAGCCGCGCGTCATGCCGAGCGCTATCAGCTTGCCGCCGCCCATTCCATCGTGATGCCGGTGCAGGTCTCGCAGCACACGCTGTACCGGGCGCGCCTCGCCGGCCTGTCACAGAATGCGGCGGTCAATGCCTGCCAGGGCATTCGCGGACGTTCGCCCTGCATGGTGCTGTCGCCGGACGCGATCGGCGACTGATCCCCCGCCCTTTTAGCGTTTCAACGAAGGCCCCGTGTTCTGCACGGGGCCTTTTTTGTTTCGCCCGTGCGCGCGAGCGGTGCTGGATTGCGAAAATGATAATTATTCGCACTTCCACCCCAGGACGCGTTCCGCTATGTAAATGCAAGTCACTCGCAATTGCAGACGTGGAGACGCCGACCGTGTATGTCTGTCTATGCAATGCCCTGACCGATCGTCAGGTGAAGGCCGCCGCTGAGGCGAGCAATGCGACCCGCCCGAGCGAGGTCTATGCCGCCTGTGGCTGCCGTGCCCAATGTGGCAATTGCATCAAGAAGCTTCTGCAATTGATCCGCACCGACGAAGCCCCCGCTTCTCTCCAGGGCGCCTGATCCGCCTGGGCTCCAAAAAACCCTTTGAATCTGCCACTTGATCCGCTGCAACCACCTAAGCGATAAGCAGCGACAGCCCGGCATCGGGTCTGCCGCCGCACGGTGTTGCGGCGAATAATCATGAAACGGTGGAGAGACCGATGTTGCGCGATCCGAAAGTAGTCGAACATCTCAACACCCAGCTCACGAACGAGCTGACGGCGATCAACCAGTATTTCCTGCATGCCCGCACGCTACAGCATTGGGGCGTGACCAAGCTCGGCAAGCATGAATACGCCGAGTCCATCGAAGAGATGAAGCACGCGGATGAGCTGATCAAGCGCATCCTGTTCCTGAACGGTCTGCCGAACGTCCAGCGCCTCAACGCCATCCAGGTCGGTGAGACGGTGGAGCAGATCCTGCAGGCCGATCTCAATATCGAGCTGAAGGCGACGCAGGACCTGCGCGAAGGCATCGCCTATTGCGAGAGCGTGCGCGACTTCGTCTCCCGCGATCTTCTGGCCGAAATTCTGGAAAACGAGGAAGAGCATCTCGACTTCCTCGAACGCCAGTTCGACCTCATCAAGCTCATCGGCCTGGAAAACTACATCCAGCTCAATTCCGCGCCGGCGCCCGAACAGGAATAACCTGTTTCCATCCGACGCTGACCACATAAAGACGGGGCGGCACCGGCTGGTGCCGCCCCTTTTCGTTTCAGGCCAGTTTACGCTTTGATGAAGGCCAGCAGATCCTTGTTGATGACCTCGGCATGGGTCGTCGCCATACCATGCGGATAGCCGGGATAGGTCTTCAGCGTGCCGTGCTTCAGCAGCTTGATCGACAGCAGCGCGGAATCGGCGATCGGCACGATCTGGTCATCCTCGCCATGCATGACGAAGGTCGGCACCGCGATCGTCTTCAGGTCTTCGGTGAAATCGGTCTCCGAAAAGGCCTTGATGCAGTCATAATGGGCCTTGGTGCCGCCCATCATGCCCTGACGCCACCAATTGCGGATGACGCCTTCCGAGACCTGCGCGCCGGGGCGGTTGAAGCCGTAGAAAGGCCCGCTCGGGACATCGAGGAAGAACTGCGCGCGATTGGCCACCTGCGCAGCACGAAATCCGTCAAAAACCTCGATCGGCAGGCCGCCCGGATTGGCTGCCGTCTTCAGCATGATGGGCGGCACCGCGCCGATCAGCACCGCCTTGGCGACCTTGTTTTTGGTGCCGTAGAGGGCGACGTAATGCGCGACTTCGCCGCCGCCAGTGGAATGGCCGACATGGACGGCGTTTTCCAGGCCCAGATGCGTCGACAGCGTATCGACGTCAGCGGCATAGGTATCCATCTCATTGCCGGTATCGGTCTGGGTGGAGCGGCCATGGCCACGGCGGTCATGGGCGATGACGCGATAGCCTTCGGCCAGGAAAAACATCATCTGCGCGTCCCAGTCGTCCGCGCTCAGCGGCCAGCCGTGATGGAAGACGATCGGCTGCGCCGTCTTCGGTCCCCAATCCTTGTAGAAGATCTGCGAGCCGTCTTTGACGGTGACGAAACTGCTACCCATGGTGGAATGCCCTCCGGTGTGATGATGCGGCGTGACAGGCGTCTTTTCGGCGGCACCGGCAGAGCCGGTCGCTGCGACGAAAGGGAGTGCCGCTGCGGCGAGGCCCAAGCCTACCTGAACCAGCCCGCGGCGCGAGGTGTCATTGTTCGAAAGTTCCATGACGATCGATCCTATTAATGTCGCGATATTCATTATCGCGGTAAACACTTGTTAGATCGCCTCGAAACTGCCGTCAATCCATTAATTATCGCGATATGTATTTTTATGGTATAAGTCTGATATTGCATGCCATACGGCCATGCACCTGTCCTGATTCCAAGACTTAGAGGGCCTGCCCGTGCCTGCTCCGCTCAACGACCAGATTTGCTACACGCTTTATGCCACCAGCATGGCCGTCACCCGGCTGTACAAGCCGATGCTGGACGCTATGGGCATCACCTATCCGCAGTATCTGGTGCTGAACGCTTTGAACGAGACGGACGGGCAGAGCATCGGCAGCATTGCCGAAGTGCTGTCCCTGGAATCGAGCACCGTCACGCCTCTGGTGAAGCGGCTGGAACAGGCCGGGCTGGTGACACGGCAGCGCAGTCGCGAGGATGAGCGGCTTGTCCAGGTTTCGCTGACGGAGGCCGGCCGCGCGCGGCTGACGGACAGCAATTGCCTGAACGTCGCGCTGCTACAGAGATCAGGCATGACCTTCCCGGAGATCAATGCCCTGAACCGCGAGTTGCAAGCCCTGCGGGACATTCTGGTCGAAGGTCAGGCTGCCACTAAGGAGGGGGAGTAGTTGTCCAAGGTAACTAACCTAGCCCTGCCTGACGCTCTGCTGGTGGAAGCGCGCGCATTGGGTCTCGATGCCGCGCAAATCTGCGAACGCGTATTGCGCAATGAGATTGCCTTAGTCCGCACCGCCCAGTGGCGTGAAGACCATCGGCAAGCGCTTATGTCGTCAAACGATTATGTCGAACACAATGGTCTGCCTTTGGAGGAGTTTCGGCAGTTTTAACGCGTTCCAGTTTTCATTGAAGCAGCGTCATCTCCGCGCAAGCGGGGATAACGCTGATGCGATTTCGATCCAGTACGAACGACGCTAACCCGGAATTTCCGGGATCAGCGCCGCGACCTCGTCCAGAATGGCCGACTGCCAGGGCTGCAATTCCTGCCCGCCCATGCTGGCGAAATGCACGAACGGATCGGGCGTCGCCGGTAGTTCGGCCAGCGTCTCCATCACCGCCAGACCGCACCAGGGCGCATAGGCCGGCGAATAGCCGCCCTCATGGCTGAACATCAGACGGCCGCCGCAAAGCGCGTTCGCTGCCTGCACCATGCGGGCCGTCATTTCCCGATAGGTTTCCGTCACCAGCATCTGCCGGCCCAGCGGGTCCATGGCACAGCCATCGAAGCCCGAGGGCACGATGATCATCTCGGGCTTGTACTGCGCCAGCGCCGGCAGTACCACGCGGTCGAAAGCGGCCAGATAGGCGCCATGGCCGGAGCCAGGCGGCAGCGGAATATTGATATTGGCGCCGAAGCCGGCCCCTGCCCCGCGCTCGCCGATCGCGCCGGAGTCGCGCGGGTAGTTACGATCCTGATGCAGCGAAATCGTCAGCACGCCGGGGTCATCGTAATAGATGGCCTGCGCGCCATTGCCGTGATGCACGTCCCAATCGACCGTCGCGATGCGCGTGACGCCATAGGTCTTGCGAAGATGCTCGATGGCGATCGGCACATTGGCCAGCAGGCAGAAACCGCGTCCGCGATCACGCTCGGCATGATGGCCGGGCGGGCGCACCAGCGCATAGGCCTGATCAAGCTCGCGGGTCCAAACCTTGTCGGCCGCCTCGATGCAGCCGCCGGCCGAGAGCAGCGCGATTTCCCAGGAATCCTTGCCGATGGGGGCGAGCTCGCCGCCGTCGCCGAATCCCAGCGCGCTCATCGCCTTCACCCGCTCGATATAGTCGGGCGTATGAATGCGCAGGACTTCTTCCTCCGTCGCGGCGCGCGGCTTGATGGTGGTGAGGTGATCCAGCACGCCGGTCACGTCCAGCAGGTTGCGCATACGGCGCTTGGCGGCCGGATTCTCGATATGGATATCGGGTTCCAGAAAACCGCCGGCCGGCATGGAGCCCGCCGCCATGCCGGTATTGTGCCACATATAGCGTTCGTGCCAGACGAAACCGATCTTCTTGGCCATTACGCGGCTGCCTTCTCTAACCCTGGTGCAGCACCCATGAAGATCGCGGCGCGCTCGGCCACCATGATCGTGGGTGCATTGGTATTCCCGGAAATCATATTCGGGAAGACGCTTGCGTCTGCAACCCTCAACCCCTCAATGCCGTGAACGCGAAGCTTTGGGTCCACCACCGCACCGGCATCCACGCCCATGCGGCAGGTACTGGTTGGATGGTACAGCGTCGTGCATTGCCCACGGATAAACTCGCCGATCGCCTCATCCGTCACCGCTTCCGCGCTCGGCGTCATCTCATGCGCGATCAGCTCCGCCAGAGGCGACTGTGCGGCAATGCGGCGGTTGAGCTTCACGCCGGCGATCATCGTTGCCAGATCATAGCCGGAAGGATCGGAGGAGAAGTATTTCGGATCGAGGCTTGGGTATTCCAGCGGATCGGCCGAGCGCAGGCGCAATTCGCCGTTGCTCTTCGGGCGCTGCAAGGTTGCATGAAGCGTGATGCCGGGACCGGAGGCCATATAGCGCGCATGATCGCGATGGCCGGAGATGACGCCATACAGCTGAATATCGGGTTCCGCGACATCCGGCGCCGTTTTCACGAAACCGCCGGCCGCGACCCAGATGGAGGACAAGGGCCCCTGTTTCGTTGCCAGCCACTCTTCCGTTGCGGCATCAAGTTCGGCGCCCGTCATGCCGCCGATTCCGATCTTGTCGCGCGCGGCGAAGCTGATCGGGATATTGATGTGGTCACGCAAGGTCTTGCCGACACCCGGCAGATTATGGACGGAAGCGACACCGACTTCGGCCAGTTCATCGGCCGGGCCGATGCCCGACAGCAGCAGCAATTGCGCCGAGCCGATGGCGCCGGCAGAAAGCACGACCTCATCGGCATAGATCGTTTCCGGCACGCCACGATCCAGAATGGTGACACCCTTGGCGCGGCCGTTTTCGATCAGGATGCGCGTGGTGGTGACACCGGTGCGCAGCGTGAGATTGGGCCGGTCCAGCGCCGGGCGCAGATAGGCCTTGCCGGTGCCGAAACGCTCGCCGTCCTTCACGGTCTGCTGGAACCAGCCGACCCCTTCCTGAACCGCGCTGTTGAAATCGGTATTGTTCGGGAAACCGGCCGCCTGCGCCGCCTGGTGCCATAGCACTTCATGCGGATCGACATAGGCAGGATCGGAAATCGTCAGTTCCCCGCCCGCGCTATGCAAAGGCGCATTGCCGAGGCGGAGATTGCTTTCCGATTTGAGAAAGACCGGCAGCACGTCCTGCCAGCCCCAGCCGGCGCAGCCTTCGGCCGCCCAGCCGTCATAGTCGGACGGCAGGCCACGGATATAGATCATGGCGTTCAGCGCGCCCGATCCGCCGACCATCTTGCCGCGCGGCCAATAGATGCGACGTCCCCGGCAGCCGGCTTGCGGCTCGGTATGATAGCCCCAATCGACATTGGTATTGAACATGGCCGGCCAGTTGGCCGGAATATCGGAATTGAGCGGCGCGGCACGCCCTGCTTCCAACAGCAGGACGCGCCGGACGGGATCGGCCGAAAGGCGGTTCGCGAGCACGCAACCGGCAGAACCGGCGCCCACGATAATGGTGTCAAAGCTCATGGCGTGGAGACCCGGAAGGCTCCCCGCTTTTCGTCATCGATATAAGCGGCGATGAGGCTGCCGCAGATGAAGGCCGTCAGCACAACAAAATAGACGATGGAACAGGGAATGCCGGCAATCAGTGGCGTCGGCCCGCCCGCTATCCAATAGACGGGCGGAAAGAGAGCCAGCACGGCATCAAGCACGAACCAGATACTCACGAAGCTGGAGCGCGGTGTCACGGAAACCATGGCTTTGCCTTTCTGCTTCTGTCCGTGCCGATCAAGCGCGGCGGGGTTTGAGGGCCAGCGCGCTGACAGCGCCGGCCGAGGGTGTGCGGGTCGATGTGAGGTCGAACAAGCCATCGACGCGCGTCGCCTCGGCGGCCGAGACCGGCAGAAGATAGGCGCAGGCCGCATAGACCAGGAAGTTGATGACGAGCGCGATGACGCCCGATGTCAGACCCCAGGCCCAGCCGATGCTGGTCGGGTAGAGGCTTTGCAGAATGATCGCCGCCGCGAAGCCGATGACCACGCCACCGATGGCGCCCGCCTTATTGCCGCGCTTCCAGAAGACGCCGAGATATTGCGGCACCGCCAACTGGATGATGCCCTGATAGGAGAGAATCGCCAGCATGAAGAGATGCGGAATCTGAATGGTGGAGAGCCAGGCGGCGATGATGGTGACGACGCCCATGCCGACCTTGGCGACGATGACCGACTGCTTGTGGTTCAAAGGCTTGTAGACGCCGACGATATCATTGGCGATCTGCGCGCCGGAGGCCTGAATGCCGCCGTCGACATTGCCCATGGTCGCCGCCAGCACGACGACACCGCCGAGGCCCAGCAGGAAAGGTCCGCCCGCCATCTGGCAGACAGTGAACCACATCGCTTCCGGCGCCTTGGCGACTTCCGGCAGGAAGCTCGCCAGCAGGCCGAGAATGACGAGACCGCCGGCAAAGAGGAAAGACAGCGGCGCGCCGAAGGCACCCGCGCGCTGCACGCTCCGCACGCTATTGGCCGTGTAGAGACGGATGAAGATGGAGGGCCAACACCAGCCGCCGAGTGCGCCGGAGAAGATGATGGCGAAGACGTAAAGCGGGCCGACGCCCGACCCCAGGCCCGGCAGCGTCACCTGCGCCGCCGGCAGCTTCGCGAGGCTGAAGCCATGGCCGAAGGCGAGCCAGATGATCAGGCCGATGATGATGATGGTGCCGCCGATATAGGCGGCCACGCCTTGCAGCATGTCGGACAGAATGACGCCGCGCATGCCCATGCGGATGGTCCAGAACTGGCGGACAACCATCAGCAGCACGCCGGCGATGACGGCTTCCGTCGCGCCCAGCTTGCCGAAAGACAGGGCCTGGAAGAGATCGCCCAATCCCTTAAAGCCCAGGATCAGCCAGGGGATTCCGGAAATGATGCCGACGATGGCGCCGATCACCGACATGCCGTGCGAGTTATACCGCAGTGCAAAAAGATCCGGCTGCGTCTTGAGGTCAAACAGCTTGCCCCAGACCCAGACACGTTCGGCCATGACATACATCAGCACGACGGTGAGAAGGCTGTAGACGAGGAAATAGAAGGAAATCACGCCGCCGCTGGCGGCGAGCCCCGTAATGGCCAGAAAGATGCCGCCCGGCCACCAGGTATTGAGGAATGACATCGCCTGGTAGAACGGCCCGAAAGAGCGGTTCGCGACCGCATAATCGGTGAAGGATTTGTCAGAGACATGGGCCATCTGAAGAACGATGATGACCGCGACGCAAAACAACGCAACCAAGCCAAATGTGATGATCATGGTGCCGCCATTGCTGGAAGTGATGACGCAATGATTTCAGCCTAACACATCACCGAACCGTTACAAGATGGAGACGCTCCCTTATCGTCACCCGCGGACTTGTTCCGCGGGTCTACCCATTGCGGCGCCCAAACGCCGTCCGGGTGCCGCAATGGGTAGATGCCCGGCATAAGGCGCGGCTGGCTAAGCCGGGCATGACGCAACCAATAGCGTTTCCGCCTCTTCCCGACAGCGTCTTGCCGTCACACCATGCCGACGAATTCCTCCATCATGGCACGGTCTTTGGCCACATGCGGCGGCACTTCCCGGATGATGAGGCCTTTTTGCAGAATCAGCACGCGTTCCGAGAGAGACGTAATAAAGTTCAGATTCTGCTCCACCAGCAGAATCGTCAGCCCCTTTTCGCGTCCGATCTTTTGCAGGGTGTCGATCATCTCCTCGATGATGGAGGGCTGAATGCCTTCCGTCGGTTCATCGAGCAGAATGAATTTCGGGCCGCCGCAAAGGCAGCGGGCGAGCGCCAGCAATTGCTGCTCGCCGCCCGACAGCGCGCCGCCCGGACGCTCCAGCAGGCGTTCCAGGCGCGGGAAATCCGCGAGGATCGAGTCGATGGTCGGCTTTTCCGCCTGCTTCGCCAGCAGGCAGCCCATGCGCAGGTTTTCATAGACGCTGAGGCTGGAAAAGATTTCGCGGCCCTGCGGCACATAGCCTATCCCCATGCGCGCGCGCGCCGTGGGCGACAGGCCCTTGAGGCTTTTGCCGTCGAACGCAATATCGCCACCGGTCATGGGCAGATAGCCCATCAGCGTGCGCAGCAGCGTCGACTTGCCCATGCCGTTATGGCCGAGGATGCCGACGAATTCGCCATCCTTCACCGACAGGTTGATGCCGGCCAGGATGGGAATGCGGCCGTAGCCGGAGCGGAGATCCGTGACGTTCAACATCAGTGGGCCTGCTTTCCGAGATAGACGTCGCGCACGCCGGGATCGGCCAGAACCGCTTCGACCTGATTCTCGATCAGGATCTTGCCGCGATTGAAGACCGTCACCGTCTTGGCGATCATGCGGATGAACTGCATGTCGTGTTCCACCACGACCAGCGCCTGCTTCTTGTTGATTTCGCGAATCAGCTCGGCGGTGCGCAGCACTTCCTCATGCGTCATGCCGGCGGCGGGCTCATCGAGCAGGATGAGGTCCGGCTCCTGCGCCAGCACGGTCGCGATTTCCACCCATTGCCGCTGCCCATGAGCGAGCTGGCCCACCATGCGGTCGGCGATCGGCGACAATTGCAGCAGCTCCATCGTCTCATCGACGATCTGCCGCGCATGACGCAGCGACTTCTTGCGGCCTGCCGCGATGCCGATACCTTCGCGCACCGTCAGCCCGTTGAAGACATTCGGCACCTGCGTCTTGATGCCGACACCCAGCCGCGCGATCACATGCGGATGCGCGCCCGTGATGTCCTGGCCGCGAAAGCGCACCACGCCTTCCGTCGGACGCAACTGGCCGGTGAGGATTTTGAAGAAGGTGCTTTTGCCGGCGCCATTGGGGCCGATCAGGCAGCGCAGTTCCACCTCTTCCAGCTTCAGATTGACGTCCTGCACGGCGGCGACGCCGCCGAAGCGCATGGTGACGTTTTCGGCTTCCAGCAAAGGAACGCTCATCGGCTGGCCTCCTGCGACACGGGTTGCGCCAGGGTGGTACTCGGCTGTTTGGCGGGTATCAGGCGGCGGAAGCCGGCGCGGATCACCGGCACCACGCCCTGCGGCACCAGCAGCACGAAGGCCACCAGCACGATGCCGAGCAGCAGGTTCGGGTCGATGACATGCTGGCCGCCGGCGACATTGATCAGATACTGAATGCCGACCGCGCCCAAAATCGGCCCGATCAGCGTACCGAGCCCGCCGACGAGGACATAGATGATGACCTGGGCCGACATCGTCAGACTGAAGACGGTCGGGCTGATGAAGGCGCCCCAATTGGTATAGAGGCAGCCCGCCAGGCCGGAGATGCCGGCGCCGATGATGAAGGTCAGCAGCTTGAACAAGCGCGGGTCATAGCCCAGAAGCTGGGCGCGCGTTTCATTCTCGCGGATCGCCACTACGACGCGGCCGAAGCGTGAGGCCAAAATCCATTTCAGCAGAATATAGCACAGGATCAGCGCACCCATGGCCGCGTACCAAAGGCCGTTGGTGTCGAGCTGCGCATCCGGATTGCCCGGAATGTTCAGCGGCGGCACCGAGGGAATGCCGTTGAAGCCGCCCAGCGGCGCCTGGCCGATATGGTAGATATCGCCCGAAGTTGAATTGAAGAGATCGAACAGGATGATGCTGACGGTCAGCGTGATGACGCCGATATAGGCGTCTGAAATGCGGCCGTAGAACATGAAATAGCCGAGCAGCGCGGCAAACAGCATCGGCACGATGATAGCCAGCGCTACGGCCCCGGTCGTGTCGGTCATATTCAGCGCGCCGACGGCATAGGCATAGCCGCCGAGGCCCAGGAAGGCGGACTGGCCGAAGCACAGGATGCCGCCGAAGCCCCAGATGAAACCTTGCGCCAGCGCGAAGATGGCGAGCGCCGCCAGCACCGTCAGCTGCAACAGGCCGAAGGTGCCGGTCACCATGGGTGCGCCCACCAGCAGCACCAGACCTGCCACCACGACCGCAACCGGGCCCCAGATGCCGCCCGCGGAATCCGCGCGCTTCAATTTACGGAAGATCATCGCATTCCTCCTTACAGGCTGCGCCGCAAAAAGCGGCCGGTGATGCCTTGCGGCAGGATGCGGATCATGACGACGGCGGCGAGCAGCAACGCCACCTCGCCGATGACGGGCGTCGATTTGAAGGAAACGAAGGTGTCGATGAAGCCGAAGAGGCCCGAGGCCAGCGACGTGCCGGTGACGATGGCGGCACCGCCGCCCAGCACCGTGATAAAGGCCTTGGCGATGAAGGCAGCCCCCATGACCGGGGAGACGCCCGAAATGGGGGCCAGCACACCGCCCGCGAGGCCTGCCAGTGCGGCGCCCAGCGCGAAGGTCGCCATATAGATGGTGGGCGGGGCCACGCCGAGGGCAGCCGCCATATTGGGATTCTGCATGGTCGCGCGCACGATCAGGCCGTAGCGCGTCAGGCTGAGCATGGCATAGAAGCCGGCCAGCGCCAGGATGGCGACGACGACGATGACGAAGCCGTAAAGGCTGGCCGCGTAATGGCCGATGGAGAAGCTGCCGACCGGGGTGGGTACGCCGCGCGGGTCATTGCCGAAAATGCTGGTCATGAGGCCGATAAGGCCGAGGCTCAGCCCCCAGGTGGCAAGCATGGTGTCGATCATGCGGCCATACAGGAAGCGGATCAGGCAGCGTTCCACGACAAGCCCGACCAGGCCTACGAAGATCGGCGCGATGATCAGCATGGCGATCCAGATATTGATGCCATGGGTATTCGCAACATAGGTCGCATAGGCGCCCAGCATCATGAACTCGCCATGCGCCAGGTTGATGATTTTCATCATGCCGTAAATCACGCCGAGGCCCACGGTGATCAGGGCAATCGTGCCGATGCCGACCAGGATGTTGAAGCCCACAAGGCCATAAAGGTCCACGCCTCGTCTCCTAAAGCCAAATATGCCGGTTCACGGCCGTCCAGGAATGGCAGCGCGGGCGATGAGGCCCACGCTGCCACCGGTCGAAATCAATCCACGTTGACGATGAACTGCTTGTCCATGCGCGGATTCTTGATCAGGTCGCAGACGGCGGCCGTATCGGCCGGCGGCGACGCCGGGTAGGTGTCCTGGATCGCCCATTCGCCGGCCACGGCCTTGGCGAGATAGGCGTTGTGGATGACGTGATGGGTGGCGGGGTCCATCGTCGCCTTGCCCGAGGGGCCGTCGATGGTGATGCCGCTTTCCAGCGCCTTGATCACGGCCAGACGCTCGACGGTTCCGGCTTTCTTGACGCCTTCGGCCCAGAACATCATGCCCTCGTAGGAGGCGGAATCCAGTTCGCTGAGCATCGGCAGGTTGGGGCCGAACATCTTGGCCATGCCGTCCGAGAAAGACGTGGAACCGGCGCCCGGCACGGTCGGGTACCAGCCGAAGGCCGAGATGATGCCGTCGGTCACGGAGGGCGCCATCGACTTCAGCTCGTTCGACAGGCCGAAGACCGAGGACGCGACCGGGATCTTGCTCTTCATGCCGGCGGCGGCCCACTGGCGGTAGAAGCCGAGATGGTTGGCGCCGACCAGCGGAGACAGCACGAAATCCGGGCTGGCCTGCTGGATCTTGCTGATCGTGGCGGAGAAGTCCGTGACGTCGAGCGGGAAGAAGTCGGTTTCCAGAACCTGGCCGCCGCCCTCGCGGGTGTATTTGGTCATCCACTTGGCAGTGATATGGCCGTAATTGTAGTCGGCCGCGATGATATAGGTCTTCTTGCCCCAGTTCTTCAGCGCATAAGGCACGATATGGCTGACGGTCTGCGCGGGCGTGGTGCCGGTGCAGAAGATGTCACGGTCGCAGACGCCGCCTTCATATTGGGTATTGTAGAAATAGAGGGTCTTGAACCGATCGAAAATCGGGCGAATGGCCTCGCGCGAGGCCGAGGTGATGCCACCCTGCACGACCGCGACCTTGTCCTTCAGCGCCAACTGCTGAGCATATTGCGTATAAAGCTGCATGCTGGACTGGGTGTCGTAGGTCACCAGCTGCACCGGACGCCCGAGCAGGCCGCCCTGGTCATTGATGACCTTCGCCGCATATTGCGTGGCCTGCAGCATGGGCTGGCCGCTGAGGCCCAACGGGCCGGACTGGTCAAGCAGCACGCCGACCTTGATGGGCTCGGCCGCGAGCGCGTGGCGGGCAATGAACGGCGTGGACAGCGCGGTGCCGCCGAGAGCGGCTCCCAGCTTCAAAAAGCCACGGCGCGTGCCGGGTGACTGGCTCATGCGTATTTCCCTGCGATGAATGAAGCGCGAATAACAAAACAGCCGATCGACCTCGCGGTCGCTCAAACCGTTTTTCGCAAGCGCCATGCCAAAGCCGGTAAGGCGTCATCGGGTGTGTCTGAATTGCCTGGACGACCCTTGAATTCGTCATGCCCGGCCTCGTGCCGGGCATCCATCGGCATGGGCGCCCGCAGGACAGAATCCGCGGCACAATGCCGGGGATGACGAGCCTCGTATCGCGTGCAGTGCACAAAAGCATGTCGGACATGTGCGGGCTGCACATTTTATGCTCACCCGGACATCCTGTGACAATTGCCTGGGCCAATGCGACATCGGTGCGCATTTGCTCGGGTCTGGGGCGTGACAGCGGCAAAGCCCGTGCTAGCATCCCGGAGCCTGCTTTTTCCTCCATCCATCATCGCCCAGCGGAGCCCATCGTCTCATGACTTTTGCCTGCGAAATTCCCGCCGTGCCGACCGTGCAACGCGATGACGAGGATCTGCGCATCACGCGCTGGGATTTTCCGGTCGGCGCCGCCACCGGCTGGCATGAACACGGCTGGCCCTATTTCGTCATCATGATCACGGACGGCACGCTGCGCGTTCATAACGGTGAGACAATCATCGAAAACCCGCTCACCCTCGGCCAGAGCTACGCCCGCCCGTCCGGCATCAAGCATGACGTGATGAACGGCTCGCCGCACCCGATCGCCTTCGTCGAGATCGAAATCAAGCGCAGCGAAGCTATTCCCTTCTGACGCCTTTCCGTTTCGATTTCATAAATAAGGATGACGTCGCATGGCCGTTGAGAAGCCGACCCTCGATCAACTGGAAGACATCGCTTTCGATCTGGGCATGGAACTCTCCCCCGAAAAGCTGGAGACCTTCCACGCGCTCGTGGATGGCGCGGTCGCGTCCTACCGTATCATCGCGGAACTGCCGGATGAGAAGCCCATCGTCACCTATCCGCGCACACCGGGCTACCAGCCGGACGCCGCCGAAAACCCGCTCAACGCCTGGTATGTGAAGGCGACCGTCAAAGGTGCGGCCGAAGGCAAGCTTGCCGGCAAGACGGTGGCGTTGAAGGACAATGTCTGTCTGGCCGGCGTGCCGATGATGAATGGCGCAGCCACGCTGGAAGGCTATGTGCCGGATCAGGACGCGACGATCGTGACGCGCATGCTCGATGCCGGGGCGACGATCCTGGGCAAGGCCCATTGCGAAAGCTTCTGCCTCTCGGGCGGCAGCCATACGGGTGCGCTGGGTGCCGTGCATAATCCCCATCGCCCGGGCTATTCGGCAGGTGGCTCCTCCTCGGGCTCGGCCGCGCTGGTGGCGGCCGGCGAGGTCGATCTTGCAATCGGCGGCGACCAAGGCGGGTCGATCCGCATTCCCGCAGCCTTTTGCGGCATCTACGGCATGAAGCCGACCTGGGGGCTGGTTCCCTATACCGGCGTGATGCCGATCGAAAGCACGATCGACCATACCGGGCCGATGACCGCGACCGTCGCCGACAATGCGCTGCTGCTGGAAGTTCTGGCCGGGCCGGACGGGCTCGATCCGCGTCAGACGGGCTGCACGACGGCGCGCTATACCGAAGCGCTCGGTCGCGGCGTGAAGGGTCTGCGCATCGGCATCGTGACGGAGGGTTTCGGCTGGGACAATTCGCAGGACGGTGTCGACGCCAAAGTGCGTGCGGCCGGCGCGCGTTTCGCGGAACTCGGCGCGGAGGTGTCCGAGGTCAGCATTCCGTTCCACCGCATCGGCAAGGATATCTGGACGCCGATCGGGAACGAAGGTTTGCAGGCCCAGATGATGCACGGCAACGGGATGGGCTTTAACTGGAAGGGCCAGTACAACGTCGGTCTGATGGATGCCCATGCCTCATGGCGCGAGCGCGCCAACGACCTGTCCGACACGCTCAAGATTTCCATGCTGATCGGCGAGTATTTCACGACGAAATATCGCGGCCGCTATTACGCCAAGGCGCAGAACATCGCGCGCCGCCTGGCCGCCGCCTATGACAAGGCATTGGGCGACTACGATCTGCTGCTGATGCCGACCCTGCCGATCGTGGCCAGCAAACTGCCGGAACGCGAGGAAGGAACGGAAGCCTATATCATGCGGGCTTTCGAAATGATCGCAAATACCGCGCCTTTCGACGTCACCGGCCATCCCGCCATGTCGCTCCCCTGCGGCCTCAGCGACGGGCTGCCGGTCGGCGCGATGCTGATCGGCAAGCATTGGGACGAGAGCACGATCTATGCGGCGGCTGCCGCCTTCGAAGCGGCCGGTGACTGGAAGACCTTCTGACAACGACGCTGTCCCCGCGCAAAGCTTGCGCGGGGACAGCAGACTGACATCTCAATCCGCAGCCCGCATCACGGCGGCCGTAAAAGCTGCCCAGGCCGTTTCGCTGTCGAGACCGGCCGCGCCGACATCGCCCAGCAGGACAGAGAGCAGAATGCGCGCCTTCTGCCCTGTCAGATCCCCCGCGAAAATCGCTCCCGCCTTTGCCAGGTCAACCCCGCCGCCATTGCCATAGACGGGCTTCACCCGCCCTTCTCCGCAGCGGGAGGTGACAAGGACGGGAATGCCCTGCGCCACGGCCGCGCGCGTTGCGTCCACGAAAACCGGCGGACAATTGCCGAGGCCGAAAGCCTCCAGCACGAAGCCGCGCGTGCCGTTCGCCATCGCCCATCGCATGAAGCGGTCATCCATGCCCATGGCCATCTTGATCAGCTCAACCTGCGGCTCCACCCGCTGCACCGGGAACAGGCACAGGTCCACCGGACGACGGTAGAGACGCACGGCCCCGTCATCGACCAGACCGAGCTTGCCGTGATCGGCGGAATGGAACGTGCCCGGCCGCGAGGTATGGGTTTTCCGCACATCCCGCGCGGCGTGAAAAACCCCATCGAAGAGAATGACGGTGCCGATGCCGCGTGCGGCCGGCGACGCCGCCAGTTGCACCGCCTCGCTCAGATTGCGCGGCCCATCCGTATCGGCTTCCTCGGCATTGCGCTGCGCGCCGGTGAAGACCACGGGCTTGCCGGACGGCACCGTGAGACCGCTGAGGAAGGCGCTCTCCTCCATCGTGTCGGTGCCATGGGTCACGACCACGCCCAGCACATCGGGCTCGGCCAGCAGGGATGCGATGCGCTGCGCGAGGCTGAAGGCCGTCGGCAGGTCCATGCGGAAGCTGTTGACGTTGCAAAAATCTTCCGTGCGCAGCGTGACGCCGGACGGCACGCCCTGCACCAGCGCCGCCATGTCATCCGCGCCGATGGCCGCGACGAAACTGCCTGACGCGGCGTCGTGACGGGATGCGATGGTGCCCCCCGTGGTCAGCAGGACGACGCTGCCCGCCGGCTCTGAGATAGCAGTCAAAGACAAAACTCCTGTGGATCAAAAAGCGGGCGGTCAGCCGATGCGCATCAGGCTGAGCCCTTCGGCACGCAGCCAGTCCGACGCAGGCTCCCAGCCCGGGCAAAGCTCGGCCACTAGTCCCCAGAAGGCCGGGCTGTGATTGAGATGGCGCAGATGCGCCACTTCATGCGCCGCGACATAATCCTGCACGAAGGGCGGCGCCATCACCAGCCGCCAGCTGAAAGCCAGCGACCCGTCCGGCGCGCAACTGCCCCAGCGCGTGCGGGTATCCTTGATAAGAACGCGACGGGGCTTCAGCCCGATCCGCGCCGCATGGGTACAGGCCAGGGCTGAGAGGCGCTTCCGCGCCTCGGCCCGCAGAAAATCGCCCACGCGGCGGGGCAGAAAATCGGCGTCGCCCGTCACATGCAGCACGCCCTCCGCTGCCCAGGCAGCGCCGCGTGCCGCCGATTCGTGATGGATGACATGGGGAATGCCGTCGAGCGGAACGCGCTCGCCCGCGGCCAGGGTAACGCCGCTGGGCAAGGCCGCCAGCCGGCTGGAGACCCAGGTGCCGTTTTCCAGCAGCAGCGCCATGCCGGCTCGTTTGGAGGAACGCGGCGGCAGGGTGACGACAACGGCGGCGTGGCGCGCGTCGATACGCAGGCTGATGCGCCGCGCCCGCTCGCTGCGCCGCCATATCACCTGCGCCGAGCCGCCCGGCAGGGCCAGCGTCTCACGGCTCAGCTCAGCCATGGGAAGATTTTTGCATGATGGGCGCAGTCTGCCCCAGGCCTCGCCGAAGGCTCAAGCGCATTCGGCGGTCAGGAGGCACGTCTGCGACGCGCCTCCTTCCGTCTCAGCGACCGGTCTTGATCCGGTCGATCAGCTGCCGCACGGTCGGGATGAAGCCGTTCGAATAGAACGGGTCCGTGCTGAAACGGTAGCCGTTATGGCCGCTGAACATCAGGTTGTTCTCGGCCGTGAACTCATCCGTCGCGTCATGGCCGATATTTTGCAGCGTCTTCTGGATGCAAAAGCTGCGCGGATCGGCCTTCTTGCCGTTGGTATATTCCGGCCCTTCCTGACCCCAGTTCGAGAAGCGGCACTGGCTGAGGCAGCCCATGCAATCGACCTGATCCTGATAGATCTGGCCGGCGCGCTCGGGCGTCACGAAGATCAGCGTCGTATCCGGGGTGCGCAGCGCCTCGGTGAAGCCCTGGGCCACCCATTGCCGCACGCGCGTCAGGTCAGGCTTCGTCAGATAGACGATACGCTTGCGCGGGCCGACGCCGAATTCGGCCGTATGCTCGCCCACAACCTCGGTCGTATAGGCGACCTGGCGTTCGCTGCGGCCGCGCAACTCCTGCATGAAGTCGTTATTGACGGCACTAGAATAGAAGCCCGTCGGGCTGAAGCGGTTGAGGAAAATATCCCCCTTCTTCAGCGACAGCAGCTTCTGCTTCCAGCTATTGCCGATGGGGCTTTCCTGGGTCAGCAGCGGGCGGGTGCCGAACTGGAAGGCGATGGGGCCGAGTTCGGGATTGTCGATCCAGTCCTCCCACTCCTCCAGCCACCACACACCGCCGGCCATGATGATGGGCGTATCGCCCAGGCCGAATTCGCGCATCTGGCGGCGCAGCGCCAGCACGCGGGGGAACGGGTCTTCCGGACGGGACGGGTCTTCGCTGTTCGACAGGCCGTTATGCCCGCCGGCCAGCCAGGGGTCTTCATAGACCACGCCGCCCAGCAGGTCGGACGCCTTGTGATAGGCGCGCTTCCACAGCGCGCTGAAGGCGCGGGCCGAGGAAACGATGGGGTAGTAATGGACCCCGAACTTCATCGCTATGTCCGACAAGCGGTAGGGCATGCCGGCGCCACAGGTGAGGCCGTTGATGAGCCCCTTGGCGCCTTCCAGCACACCGGTGATCACGCGCTCGGCGCCGCCCATCTCCCACAGGATATTGGCGTTGATCCGGCCGCGCCCGCCATTGATGTCATGCGCGCGCTGCGCCTGGGCGATGCCGCCCTTGATGGCGTAGTCGATCATTTCCTCATGTCGGTCGCGCCGCGTGCGGCCTTCATAGGTCTGGCGGATGATCGTGCCATCGGCGGCATAGCTATCGGCATTGACGGCGCTGAAGGTGCCGACGCCGCCTCCGGCTGCCCAGTGGCCACAGCTATTGCCGTCGCTGACAGCGACGCCCTTACCACCTTCGACGAGGGGAAGAACCTCTGCCCCTCCCATCCGGATCGCATTCAGCGCCTTCATAATCCCAATTCCGATGCGCGCGGAGCAAACACTGCCACGCTGGTCCCTATATTCTTTGCCCTACGGGCGAACTGCCCTACAGATGCGGGGCAAGGGCCTGCGCCCCCAAGTCTCACCACTCTATCGCGAAATGGTGCTGTAACCCATGAACGGCTCTTCGCCCAGCCTTGCCGACAAAGCGGCGACCTTGACCCCACCCATTACAGTGTCTCGGGATGTGGCGGAAGCGTTACAGTCGCAAAGGCCGGTCGTCGCCCTGGAATCGACCATTATCACCCACGGCATGCCATTTCCCCAGAATCTGGAGATGGCCCGACAGGTGGAGGCAGACTGCCGCGCCGGCAATGCCGTGCCCGCGACCATCGCCTTGCTGGATGGTGAAATCTTGGTTGGAATGTCGGCCGAGCAGCTGGAGCGGCTGGCCAATGCGCCTTCTCCCATGAAGCTGAGCCGGGCCGACCTCGGATTCGCCCTCGCCATGGGCCGCTCCGGCGGCACCACCGTCTCCGCCACCATGATCTGCGCGGCACTGGCCGGAATCGCGGTTTTCGCCACCGGCGGCATCGGCGGCGTGCATCGGGACGGCCAGGACAGTCTGGATATTTCCGCCGACCTGGACGAACTGGCGCGCACGGCCGTCACCGTCGTCTGCGCCGGCGCCAAGGCCATTCTCGATCTGCCGCGCACGCTGGAATATCTGGAAACGCGCGGCGTGCCCGTGCTGGGCTATCAGACGGACCACCTGCCCGCCTTCTGGAGCCGGGAAAGCCCCTGGCGCGTGTCGATGCGGGTCGATACGCCGGGCCAGATCGCCGCCACCATGCAGGCGCGGCAGCGCCTGGGCCTGGGCGGCGGCGTGCTCGTCACCAACCCGATCCCGGCTGCCGATGACATTCCCTATGACCTGATGGCGGTCGTGGTGGAGGAAGCCTTGCAGGAGGCCAAGCTACAGCGGGTGGAGGGCAAAGCGGTCACGCCGTTTCTTCTCTCCCGCATCCTGACGCTGACCGAAGGGCGCAGCTTGACCGCCAATATCGCCCTCGTCCGCAACAATGTGCGCCTCGCCGCCGCTATCGCCAATTCTGTTACAGAACGGGCGCTCGCGGAAAAGAAGGGCAGCGCCGCCTGATTGCCTGATGACAGGGGCGCGGCAGGGCGCTTGAATTGCGGGCATGAATTATTCAGCCGTCACCGCGCCGCTCAGCGTGACCCAACCGGACGTGCAGACGGTGCCGCTCGTCTTCTCCTCCGCCCATTCCGGCGCCGATTATGACGCGCGCTTTCTGGCGGAAAGCCGGCTGGAACCGCGCACCTTGCGGCGGAGCGAGGATTATTGCGTCGACCGGCTTTTCGCCGCCGCCCCGGATTACGGCGCCCCGATGCTGTCCGCCCATTTTCCGCGCGCCTATTGCGATGCGAATCGCGAACCCTGGGAACTCGATCCGCAGATGTTCGAGGATGCGCTGCCGCCCTGGGTGAACACCACCAGCGCGCGCATCGGCGCGGGATTGGGCACCGTGCCGCGCATCGTCGCCTCCGGCGAGGCGATCTACGGTCATAAGCTGCGCTTCGCCGAAGCCGAGGACCGCGTTCGCCGCTGCTGGGAACCCTATCATGCCGCGCTGCGCCAGCTGATTGACCAGACCATGCAGCGCTTCGGTGTCTGTTTCCTGATCGATTGCCATTCCATGCCCTCCACCATGGGTCTGGCGACGCCCGATTTCGTGCTGGGCGACGCCTATGGCACCGCCTGCGACAGCGGGCTGGTGGCGAAGGTGGAACAATGCCTGCGGCGTCTGGGCTATTCCGTGCGGCGCAACGACCCCTATGCCGGCGGCTATGTGACGCGCCATTACGGCCGTCCGCGCGACGGCGTGCATGCCTTGCAGATCGAGGTCTCGCGCGGCCTTTATATGGACGAGCGGCGGATCGAACGGCATAGCGGCTTCACCCGGCTGCAACGCAACCTGACGGACCTGATCGCCTTTCTGGCCGCCGAGGATTTTGTGATAGGGTGATTCGAACAGGTCGCCGAGGAGTGTCATGAAGCCATCCACCGCGCTCGCATCCCAACGCCATGCCATCCGCGCGCTGACCGGGCGCTATCGGGTAACAAATCCGCGTGTTTTTGGGTCGGTCGCGAAAGGCGAGGACAAGGACGGCAGCGATCTTGATATTCTGGTCGATGCGCTACCTGACACCACCTTATTCGACCTCGGCGCATTGCAGGAGGAATTGCAATTGCTGTTGGGCGTTCCGGTCGATGTCCGAACGCCAGGCGATCTGCCAGACAGCATTCTGGCGCGGGTATTGACCGAGGCTCAGCCGGTGTGAGCGACAGCCGCCTCCCCCAATATTTGGATGAAATGCGGCGAGCGGCCGATAATGCCAGAGACTTCGTGTCTGGAATGAGTCTGGACGCGTTTCGCTTGGATAAGCGAACGCAACAGGCTGTGGCTATGAGCATCATCATTATCGGCGAAGCGGCAACCCAGATCATGGATCGCTATCAAGCTTTCACCGAAGCGCACTCCGATTGGCATTGGCTGGCGATGCGCGGAATGCGCAACCGGATCGCCCATAGCTATTTCACGATCGACATGAAGATCGTGTGGACTACCGTGCAAACTGAAATTCCCGAAATTCTGTCTCAGCTCAACGCCATCTCTGAATGACCAAAGCCCATGCAACTCGGCATCTATAGTTTCGGCGAAACCGCTGTGGACCCGGCCACCGGTCGCGCGCCGGACGCCGGGCAGCGCCTGCGGGATTTGGTGGCGGAAATCGAACTCGCCGATCAGGTCGGGCTGGATGTTTTTGGCGTGGGCGAGCATCACCGGCCGGATTACGCCGTCTCCTCCCCCGCTGTGGTTCTGGCCGCCGCCGCCAGCCGCACCAGGCGCATCAAACTGACCACCGCCGTGACGGTGCTGAGTTCCGACGACCCTGTGCGCGTCTTCCAGGATTTCGCGACGCTGGACCAATTGTCGGAAGGCCGGGCCGAAATCACCGCCGGGCGCGGCAGTTTCATCGAATCCTTTCCGCTGTTCGGCTACGACCTCGACGATTACGACACGCTGTTTCAGGAAAAGCTCGACCTGCTGCTGCGCCTGCGGGATGAGGAGCGCATCACCTGGGCCGGGCGCCATCGGCCGGCGCTGGACGATCAGCCGATCTTTCCGCGACCCTTTCAGAACAAATTGCCGATCTGGGTCGCCATTGGCGGCACGCCGGCCTCCGCCGCGCGGGCGGCGCGCCTGGGCCTGCCGATGGCGGTCGCCATCATCGGCGGCGAGCCGGCGCGCTTCGCGCCGCTGCTGGACTATTACCGCGACCAGGCCATCCGCGCCGGGCGCGACCCGGCGACACTCCCCATCAGCATCAACAGCCACGGCTTCGTGGGGGAGACGACCGAAGAGGCGGCGGAGGACTTCTTCCTGCCCCTCAAATCCGTCATGGATCGCCTGGGTGCGGAGCGTGGCTGGCCGCCGATGGGCCGCGCCGAATATGACCGCCAGCGTGGACCCAGCGGCGCGCTTCTGGTGGGCAGCCCGGAACAGGTGGCCGAAAAAATCCTGTTCCAGCACACCATCTTCCGCCACCAGCGCTTTCTGCTGCAAGTCTCGGTAGGCCCCATGCCGCACGCCAAGATCATGAAAGCGATCGAGTTGTTCGGCACGCGCGTCGCGCCCATTGTCCGCGCCGAGGTGGCCAGGCGCGGCTATTGAGCCATGCTTGACGCCGGTCCACCCTCGACGCCAAATGATGATAGCGATAACACAAACAAGAAGACCCCAGTAAGGAAGGCCAAGCCATGACGCAACCGAGCGACGTGGGTGACACGCGCCCTGAAATCCTCATCGCAACGCCGCTGCCGGCGCGGGATATCGCGCCGCTGGAAAGCCAGTTTCTGATCCACCGCTATGATCAGGCGTCGGATAAGCCGGCTTTTCTGGCCGGATGCCGCAAGGTGCGCGCCATGCTCACCAGCGGCCATACCGGGGCCGATGCTGCTTTGATCGCGGCCCTGCCCGCGCTTGAGATCATCACCTGTTTCGGCGTCGGCGTGGACGGGGTCGATTTCGAGGCCACCCGTGCACGTGGCATTCCCGTCACCAATACGCCGGATGTGCTGACCGGCGATGTCGCGGATCTGGCGATCGCACTGGCACTTTCCGTCATGCGCGACATCCCCAAGGCCGACGCCCATGTGCGCGCCGGCAAATGGACATCCGGTACCCTGCCCCTGGCCCGGCGCTTCTTTGGCAGCAAGATCGGCATCCTCGGGATGGGCCGCATCGGCTTGGCCACCGCCGAGCGCGCGCGCGGCTTCGGCTGCGAGATCGGCTATTTCAATCGCTCGGCCAAGCCGGGCCTGCCGTATGAGGCTTTCGAGACCCCGCAGACGCTGGCCGCCTGGGCGGATGTGGTGATCATCACCTTGGCCGGCGGCGCCGGCACGCGCGCGATTATGGATGCGGCGGCGATCGAGGCCCTCGGCCCGACCGGCTATCTGGTCAATGTCTCACGCGGATCGACGGTCGATGAAGCGGCGCTGATCGAAGCACTGCAAACGGGCAAGATTGCCGGCGCCGGCCTCGATGTCTTCCTCAATGAACCCAATATCGATCCGCGTTTCGCGGAGCTGCACAACACCGTGCTGATGCCCCATCTGGGCAGCGCGACCGATGAAACGCGCCGCGCCATGGGACAATTGATGCGGGACAATCTGGCCGCCCATTTCGCCGGCCAGCCGCTGCTCACGCCAGTCGAATAAGGATCTTCGTCATGCGCACGGTCGTCATTCACGCTGCGAAAGACTTGCGGATCGAGGAGCGGGCGGTGGAGCCGCTGGAGCCCGGCCAGGTTGCGGTCAAAATTCAGGCGGGCGGCATCTGCGGCTCGGACCTGCATTACTACAATCATGGCGGCTTCGGCGCGGTGCGCGTGCGGGAGCCGATGATCCTGGGCCATGAAATCGCCGGCACGGTTGCGGAGGTCGCACCGGATGTGACCGGCGTGAAGCCCGGCGACCGCGTGGCGGTGAACCCCAGCCGCCCCTGCCGGGCCTGCCGCTTCTGCCTCAAGGGCCTGCCCAACCAGTGCCTGAACATGCGCTTCTATGGCAGCGCCATGCCCTGGCCCCACATCCAGGGCGGGTTTCGGGAGGTTCTGGTCTGTGACGCGACCCAATGTGTGACGGCGACGCGCGCGTCAGTCGCCGAACTCGCCATGGCCGAACCCTTTTCCGTCGTGCTGCATGGCCTGACCCGCGCCGGGTCGCTGCTCGGCGCCCGCGTGCTGGTGACGGGATGCGGGCCGATCGGCGCGCTGGTGGTGGCGGCCGCCCATCTGCATGGCGCCGCCGAAATCATCGTGACGGATATTGTCGACGAGCCGCTGGCAATCGCGACAAAGCTGGGCGCGACGCGCGCCCTGAATACCATGGCCGACCCGGACGCGCTGAAACCCTATCTGGCCGACAAGGGCCAGATCGACGTCATGTTCGAATGCTCGGGCAATGAGCGCGCCTTGCGTGCCGGCATGGAAGTGGTGCGGCCGCGCGGCACCATCGTGCAGCTGGGCCTGGGCGGCGATATGTCGGTGCCGCAGAACATGATCGTGGCGAAGGAACTGTTGATTACCGGCTCTTTCCGGTTTCACGAGGAATTTCCGCTTGCGGTATCGCTCATCGACAGCGGCCGGGTTGACCTGACACCGCTTCTGACCGGCAGCTATCCGATTGAGGAGGCCGTCACCGCCTTCGAACGGGCGAATGACCGCAAACGCGCGATGAAGGTGCAGCTGGCGTTTTAGCGAAGCGTCATCCGCGCAGGCCGCACCGGGCTTGCGCGGATGACGAGCGACACCGGCTTTGTGTGGCGGGCCGCGCGTTTTCATCACGCTGGCCGCCGGTTTTCGTGCTATTTTGCGGATACCGCTGAAACATCGTGGTGCCGCAGCACCGAATGCTGCGGGAACAGAATCGTCAACAAGATGAAACTCCTGCCCTTCGCCCGGACCAAATGGCATGCGGTGCTTTACGCGGCCGGCGGCTCCACCCTGATCTGGTGGTGGTGGCTCGCGCGCTGGTGAGGCCCGCGCAGCCAGTCGAGATACCGGCATTGTTAGAATGCTGGCACTCTCAGGCATAGAGTGCTAAGATCTGGTTGCTCGAAGCGTGTCACAATGGCACCGGGTCAGCGCAGCGGCCGCAAGCGGCCGGCACCAGGTAGTACCCCATCCTATGAAATTTCGTCCCTTGCACGACCGCGTTGTCGTACGCCGCGTCACGCCTGCTGAAAAGTCAGCCGGGGGCATCATCATCCCCGACAATGTCAAAGATAAGCCCATGGAGGGTGAGATCGTCGCCGCCGGTCCGGGCGCCCGCAATGAGCAGGGCGTCGTGGTGGCGCTGGACGTCAAGACCGGCGACCGCGTGCTGTTCGGCAAATGGTCCGGCGCGGAAGTGAAGCTCGACGGCGAAGAACTGGTCATCATGAAGGAGAGCGATCTCCTCGGCGTGATCGAAGACGGCGTCAAAACCGCCGCCGCTGCCTGAACCATAAGAGTAGGAAAACAGACATGGCAGCTAAAGACGTTCGCTTCGGCGAAGACGCGCGTAGCCTGATGCTGCGCGGCGTCGATATCCTGGCCGATGCCGTGAAGGTGACGCTGGGCCCCAAGGGCCGCAACGTCATCCTCGACAAAAGCTATGGTGCGCCGCGCATCACCAAAGACGGCGTATCAGTCGCCAAGGAAATCGAGCTCGCCGAAAAGTTCGAAAACATGGGCGCGCAGCTTCTTCGGGAAGTTGCCAGCAAGACCAACGATCTGGCGGGCGACGGCACGACATCGGCCATCGTTCTGGCCCAGGCTATCCTCCGCGAAGGCGGCCGCGCCGTCGCCGCCGGCATGGCGCCGATGGATCTGAAGCGTGGCGTCGACAAGGCCGTGACCGCTCTGGTCGCGGAACTGGCTTTGCGCACCAAGAAGATCACCACCGAGGCCGAAACCGCCCAGGTCGGCACCATCTCCGCCAATGGCGAGGCCGAGATCGGACGCATGATTGCGGAAGCTATGCAGAAGGTCGGCAACGAGGGTGTCATCACCGTCGAAGAAGCCAAGGGCATGGACACGGAACTGGACGTGGTCGAGGGCATGCAGTTCGACCGTGGCTATCTCAGCCCCTATTTCATTACTAATCCAGAAAAAATGACCGCCGATCTGGATAATCCCTATATCCTGATCCATGAAAAGAAGCTGTCGGGCCTACAGGTTCTGCTGCCTCTGCTGGAAGCCGTGGCACAGTCGACCCGGCCTTTGGTTATCGTCGCCGAGGATATCGAGGGCGAAGCGCTGGCCACCCTGGTCGTGAACAAGCTGCGGGGCGGATTGAAGGTGGCGGCCGTCAAGGCGCCGGGCTTCGGCGACCGCCGCAAGGCCATGCTGGAAGACATCGCCATCCTGACCGGCGGGCAGGTGATCAGCGAAGATCTCGGCATCAAGCTCGAATCCGTCACGCTAGCCATGCTCGGCCAGGCCAAGCGTGTGCTGATCGCGAAAGAGACCACGACCGTCATCGAAGGCGCGGGCGACCCGGAAGCGATCAAGGGCCGCTGCGGCCAGATTCGCGGCCAGGTGGAGGAGACAACCTCCGACTACGACCGCGAGAAGCTACAGGAACGGTTGGCCAAGCTTGCCGGCGGCGTCGCTGTCATCCGCGTCGGCGGTTCGACGGAAATCGAGGTGAAGGAGCGCAAGGATCGTGTGGACGATGCCCTGCACGCCACCCGCGCCGCGGTTGCGGAAGGCGTGGTGCCAGGCGGCGGCGTGGCCCTGGCCCGTGCCAGCCAGATTCTGATCGGCCTGAAGGGCGAAAATGCCGACCAGAGCTTCGGCATCGCCATGGTGCGCAAGGCCGTGCAGATGCCCTTGCGGCAGATTGCCGAGAATGCCGGCAATGACGGTGCCGTGGTCGCCGGCCACGTGCTTGAAAGCAACGATTATAACTTCGGGTATGACGCCCAGACCGGCACTTTCACCGATCTGATCCAGGCCGGTATCATCGACCCTACCAAAGTGGTGCGGGTGTCCCTGCAAAATGCGGCGTCCGTCGCGGGGCTGATGATCACGACCGAAGCCATGATCGCTGACCGGCCCGAGAAGCGTGCCAAGTCGCTTCCGCAGGGCGCCGGCGGCATGGGCGACATGGATTTCTAACGCCTAAACCCGCCGGGTGCATGCGCCTGGCGGGGCTTTCGGTCAGCGGCTGGTCGCTGCCAGCTGCTGGACGGTAAGCAGGTTCAGGTGCCTGTCGACCGCATCGCGCACCGATGTCTCATCACCGCTTTCCAGCGCCGCCATCAGGATTGCCATATCCTTGTTGAGCAGGGTCTTTGCCTTGAACGGCGAGGGTTCGCCCGGTTTAAAGCCATTGTCCCAGAGATAGTCGAGGATCATGCGCGCCCTGTCATACAGGCGAGCGGCGCCATGCCAGGACGGCAGTCTGGGCTTAAAACTGTCTCGAGATATTCCGATCATCCGGTGACCTTATGCGGCGCAATGTGCGACAGTGCTGTCTGTCCGCGCGATATGGCGCGATTATCGCGCAGGCGCCAGTGCGTGGTCGTCCATGACGCGCTCATGCATATCGAGCGCGGCTTTGACCCGATACTGAAAGCCCTGCTGCGACAGCGGCATGAGGCGGATGATCGTATAAACGCCAGGACGGCGATGCTTATCGGCCTCGCCACCGATAACGACAACGCGATCTCCTTCGGCAAACCGGCGCACGAACATATCTTGTCCCCATGGTTTTACGGAAAGCGCAGCGTTCAGGATTGTCCCAAGGCCAGTCGTCGCAGACAGACAATTCAAAACAAAAAGGCCGGTCAAAAACAAAAAAGGCCGGGAAAACCCGGCCTTCTTCTAAGCGTCTCAAAGATCAGTGCCAGTACATCCGTGGTCACCGACCCAAAACGCTGTCTCGATCAAGCAGCCTTCAGATTCTCGGCAGCAAGCTTGCCGTTGCGGTCGTTCTTGATGGCATCGAAGCTGAGCTTCTGGCCTTCATTGATCGACGACATGCCAGCGCGCTCGACGGCGGAGATATGCACGAACACATCCGGCGCGCCATTGTCCGGCTGAATGAAGCCGAAACCCTTAGTGATATTAAAGAACTTAACTGTTCCGATGGTCATGACGATTTTCCTTTCAATCGTTCAAAATTTTGACCCGTGCGACAAGACATGACGGGCCGTCCATGATCGATTTTGAAAGAGGAAGTCGTCAGCGGCGCTGTGAAGCGCGATACGAGATTCTTCATTAAGACCAACGACGCGCTTTATACGCGGATATTTTTGAAAGAGCAAGAAATATTTAGCTTCTGCAAATGACACATAACAATACGCAGTCATTTCAGGAACCTGATATGATATAGGTGGTGACATTGCGATAGTCATCACCACATGACTTGGCTGAACTTATTTGGGCGTTTTAGAAAGATGCAACGGTGACCGAGCGTCAGGCGCTATCCTGTTCAAACACGCAGTTTAACGGGCATACCATTACCTTCATGATCGCGGTGGACCAGCAGCAGGTTCGTTGCGCGATCTCCCTATCCGCTTTCGATGCCATCGCCGGAGACCGGCGGCGGCAGCGCGCGCAGCTGCTATCGTCCTTCCAGGCGCATGACGCGCGCATTTCGCGCATCGCCCGCACGATCTTCCTGCGCCGCCCCGAGAATATCGACGGGGTGACGCGGATTTGGGAGAATGATGTGGATGACGACCTGGACGGCAACCCCGCCTCCCCCCTTTAGGCCGCATCCGCTCCGGAACCAGAAATCGGCCCAAGGCGAGAAATTTTTCTTGAACGAAAAATTTTCCTGTCTACGCTGCTTTTATCGGATTCAGGAGCGGCAGCATGGCGGGATTCATCGAGCGTCACGGATTATGGTCGGCGGAGCAAGCAGCGCAGGCGGCTGAACTTGCGGCCCGCATCAAAACCGATGGCATTCGCAATATTCGCGTCGGCTGGGGCGATCAGCACGGCATCGTGCGCGGCAAGACGTTGACGGCCGGAGAATTCCTGTCGGCCCTGTCCTCGGGCAAGGATTTCCAGCTCGTCACCGCCATTTTCGACACGACCAACCACCCCATCGTGCCACCCTTCGGCGCCGAAAATCACCTCAATATTCCGGAAATGATCGGCCTGCCGGATGGCGTGCTGGTGCCGGACCCGGCGACCTTCCATGTCCTGCCCTGGGTACCCAATACGGGCTGGATTTTGGCGGACGCCTATTTCCGCAATGGCAAACCTTGCCCGCTCTCCACCCGCCAGATTCTGCGCGACCAGCTGGGCAAGCTGGCGAATGACGGGTTCGGCATGACGGTCGGCCTGGAATTCGAATTCTATGTCTACAAGCTGCTGGACCCGAAGATGGCGCCGGCCGATAGCGGCTATCCGCCCAGCCCGCCCGAGGTCGAGAATATCGCCCACGGCTATCAGTATCTGACCGAGACGCGGGGCGACGAGGTGGAACCCCTTTACGCCATGCTGCAAGAAAATTTGGAGGCGCTGGGCCTGCCGCTGGCATCCCTCGAAGACGAATGGGGGCCGGGCCAGTGCGAACTGACCTTCTCGCCTTTGCCGGCCCTGGAAGCCGCCGACCGCGCGCTGCTGTTCCGCACGGCGGTGAAGCAGCTCTGCCGCCGCCATGGCTATCACGCCAGCTTCATGGCCGTGCCGAAAATCGCCAATAGCTTCCCAAGCGGCTGGCATATGCATCAGTCGCTGACGAAAAACGGCGCCAATCTGTTTGCGGCGCGCGAGGGGGATGCGTCACCGCTCTCCGCCACCGGCATGGCCTATCTGGGCGGCCTGCTGGACCATGCGCCGGCGACGGCGTTGCTGACGACTCCCACCATCAATGGCTATAAACGCCAGCGGCCGGACGGTTTCGCGCCCTATAAGGCGGCCTGGGCGCAGGAAAATCGCGGGGCCATGCTGCGCGTCATCGGCGACAATGGTGACAGCGCATCGCGTATCGAAAACCGCATCGGCGACCCGGCGGCCAATCCCTATCTGTATATCGCCTCCCAGATCATCGCCGGCCGCGCCGGGATCGCAGCCAATAGCGACCCCGGCGCGCCTGTCGCCGCCGCCTATCTGTCCGACCGCGCCGTGCTGCCCGGCAGCCTGGGCGACGCGCTGACCGCCTTCGCCGGCAGCGAGATTCTCAAATCGGAACTCGGTGAGAGCTTCCACCACTATTTCCACAGCCTGAAGCAATTCGAATGGAACCGCTTCCTGAGCGCCGTCACGGATTGGGAACATCAGGAATATTTCGAGATGTTCTGACCATGGACAAGCTGCATCTGGGTATCGCCCAGCTTCGCCCGGCCTGGGGCAACAAGGCCCGCACGGTCGAGATCATCACGGCGGCAATCGCCGAGGCCGCGGCGCGCGATATCGGCCTGCTGGCCTTTTCGGAGACTTTTCTGAGCGGCTATCCCTTCTGGGTCTGCCGCACCAATGGCGCCGCCTTCGATGACGCGCGGCAGGGCCGCGCCTATGCGCAGTTCGTTGATTCGGCTGTTGAAATCAGCGGGCCGGAACTGGCGTTGGTCGCGGAAGCCGCGCAGGACCACGGCGTCTCGGTCTATCTCGGCATCAATGAGCGCGGCGCACGCGCCGGGCGCGGCACCGTCTGGTGCACGCTCGTCACCATCGATGCCGAGCGCGGCATCGTCGGCGCCCATCGCAAGCTGATGCCGACGCATGACGAGCGGCTGGTCTGGGGCATCGGCGATGCCGAAGGCCTGCGCTGCCACGCTTTCGGCGGTTTTCGCGTCGGCGGGCTGAACTGCTGGGAAAACTGGATGACCCATGCGCGGTCGGCGCTCTACGCGGATGGCGAGGACGTGCATATCTCCGTCTGGCCGGGGAATGAAGCGGTGACGAAGGGCCTGCCGATCTTCGCCGCCCAGGAAGGCCGCATATGGTGCGCCAGCGTCTGCGGCCTGCTGTCGCTGTCCGACGTGCCTGAGGATTTCGAGTTCTATACGGACCTCAAAGCCGAGGGACTGGACGTCATCTTTGCCGGCGGGTCCGGCATCTATGACCCGAATCAGGCCTGCGTCGCGCGGCTGGACCCCGGTGTGGAAGGCATCGCGTCCACGCTGATAGACCGCGCCAGCCTTTATGCGGCGCGCCAGGGTTTCGACCAAAGCGGCCATTACGCGCGGCCGGATATTTTCGATCTGTCGATCCAGCGGCGCCGGGACGGCTCCCATGGATGAGGCCGCCTATATCACCGCCTTCTGCGAAAAGCTGAAATCTATCCGCCGCGACAAGGATTTGACGCTGGAAGACCTGGCGCGGGCCAGCGGCGTCTCCATCTCGACGATTTCCAAGATCGAGAACCAGCAGCAGAAGCCGGGTTTCGAGACGGTTTTGAAGATCGCCCGCGCCCTGCATGTGAATTTCGTCCATATGCTGGACCCGCCGGAACCGGCACCGGTGAAGACCGCGCGCCGCGTGGTGACGCGCGCGGCCGATGCGCCGGTCTATAACAGCGCGCATTACGGCTACGCCGCCCATGCGACGGAACTCGCCAATAAGACGATGGTGCCGCTGCTCATGCATATCCGTAACCGGGAGCTGCCGCCGCTCGCGGACTGGAGCGTGCATGACGGCGAGGAATACGCCTATGTGATCGAAGGCGAAGTGGCGCTGCATATGGAGCATTACGCGCCGGTGCAGCTGCATAAGGGCGATAGCTGCTATTTCGACAGTACCATGCGCCATGCCTATGTGGCGGTGGACGGCGAAGCCGTGGTGCTGTCGATCTGCCTGTCGATCGTGCCGTTCAAAAGCGAGGTGCCCTAGCCGCGCCTAAAACGCCGGTCAAAATTGCGCTTCGTCACTTGGCGTTGCCCTGGGGGCAGTGACCCCTTAGTTTGATTCGGATGAATCCTCGCGCAATTTTACTGACCCTGCCGGTGAGCGGCATGACCGACCTTGACCGGGAGACGGCCTGATTGCCCCCCGACATGCCTGCCGAGGGTTCCACCCGCGCCGCGCCGACCGTAACGCCCTACTCCACCGAAGATCTCGCCCGGGTCTTTGATCCCGCCGTGCTGCGGCGCGGCCGGTCGCTGATTCTTCTGGAAGCCGTCACCGTCTCGCTCAAGGACGCCTCCATCGCGGTGGTCGCGGAGCATCTCGGCACACGCTATACCGGCAGCATCACGCCCTCGCCGCACGGCAGCCGGGTCGGCTTTCTAAACCGCTGCAGCTGCGGCCAGTCATCGTGCAGCCATCTCGCGGCCGGCGCCCTGGCGGCGCTCGACCGTTTTCCGTCTGTGCGCCGCGCCGAGCAGAGCAGCCTTTTGGAAGCGCTGTCGGCCCCCGCCAAGGCCGGGCCGATCAAAGCCGGATCGGCGTTGCCGACCCCGGCCAGCCCCGCCGTTTCGGCGGCCGGTGAGCGCCAGAAACTCGTTTTCGAGCTTTATCCCGGCGAATTGCCCCATGCCTGTTTCGTCGCGACCCTGCTGGTCGGCGAACGCACGGGCGCGGTGACGCCGACCACGCCGGCCCGCATCCTGGCCGATCGGACCAATGCCGAAAGCAGCCGCATCATGGCCAGAACGCTCGGCTCGGGCACGAACAGCCGGGTTGCCGTTGCACCCGAAGGCGTCGCCGCCGTGCTCGGCCTTTTGCCGCGCCTGGGCAAGGCCCGCTGGCATGCCAATCAGCGCCCGCTTGTCCTGGGCGAGGAGCGCGCTTTTCAGGCGAATGTGCCGCCGAACCTGCCCCCCGATTCCGCCGTCATCCTGGGCGATACCGGCCCCTGGTATGTCGACGCCGCGACCGGCGCGGTCGGGCGCGTCCGGCTGCGCCAGGCGGCCACACCGCAAACGCAGACGGGCACATCGTCCCGCGTCTTCCGCCCCGCCAGCCGTCCCAATAACCTGACCTTTCAGCGGCCAGAGCCGCCGGCGCCGCGCTTCACCGGCAAAAAGGCTGCCCCCACGCGGTCCCGCCATGACCGTGAGGCCGACCGGCGGCCGGACCCGATCATCGCGGCCGCCGCCGGCCCCATCATTCTCGATCAGCCCCCGGTGCCTGTCATCCGCCTGCGCAAGGTCGAGTCCCTGGGGGATTTCGGCCGCGTCCAGCAGGTCGACGCCATGACCGTCGATTTCGACTATGCCGGCACGCTGACACCCGGCGATGACGAACGCCAGTTCCTGCCCATGGCGAAATCGGTCGGCGGCGGCGCGCCGAGCTTCGTACGCCGCGACCGTGCCGCCGAGACGGCCGCGCTGGAAGCCTTGCGGCAGGACGGCCTCAGCCAGATGCGCATCGCCGAGGGCGCGACCGCCAAGGGCCGCATGGTCTTCGTCTATCATGGGCGTGACGCCTCCGAACGCTGGCAGGCCTTCGTCACCGAACGCGTGCCGGCGCTGGAACGCTTAGGCTGGCGCAACCTCATCGACCGCGACTTCGGGCCGCGCCTTGTCGAAACGGTGGGCGACTACGACGTCCGTATCGAAGACGCGGATAGCGGCGAATTCTCGCTCGACTTCGGCATCGAAATCGACGGCAAGCGCATTCCGCTGCTGCCCATTCTGTCCCGCCTGCTGGAGCGCGGCGGCATGGACTCCGCCAAGATCACCGATGGCGAGCTGATCACCAGCCTGGATGACGGCCGCATTCTGAAGCTGCCGGCCGAGCGCATCCGCCGCCTGCTGTCGGTGATGGAAGACCTGATCGAGGCGGCCCGCCGCAGCGGGGAAAGCCGCCTGCTGCTGGGCAAGGGCGAAGCCGCCGGCGTGCTGGACCTGGAAGACCTGCTCACCACCCGGTGGGAGAATGCCAACGCCATCGAGGCTTATACCCAGAATTTCCGGGGCGGCGCGGATGCCCCGCCCGTTACCATCCCCGCGAGTTTCAAGGCGACGCTGCGCGCCTATCAGCAGCAGGGCGTCGACTGGTTGCAGCATCTGCGCGGCTTAGGCCTTGGCGGCTTCCTGGCCGATGACATGGGCCTGGGCAAAACCGCCCAGACCATCGCCCATATCGTCATCGAGGAGACGGAGGGCCGGCTGGACCGTCCCGCGCTGATCGTGGTGCCGACAAGCCTGGTCGCCAACTGGGCCGCCGAGCTTGGCAAATTCGCGCCGCATCTGCGCGTCGCCGTGCTGCACGGCCTGGACCGCCACGAGCGCCGGTCCGACCTTGACGGCATTCATGTCGTCATCACGACCTATACCGTTCTCGCCCGCGATGTGGAGGAGATGAAGCAATTGTCCTGGCATCTTGTGGTGCTGGACGAAGCGCAGGTCATCAAAAGCCCGGACGCGAAGGCGACGCGCGCGGTATGCCAGCTGGAAACGCGGCATCGCCTGTGCCTGTCCGGCACGCCGATCGAAAACAACCTGCAAGAATTGTGGTCGGAATTTGCCTTCCTCAATCCCGGCCTGCTGGGCGACCGCAAAGGCTTCACCAAGCGTTTCCGCACGCCGATCGAAAAGAACAACGACGCCCTGCGCCGTGGCCAGCTCATGCGCCGCATCAAGCCCTTCCTGCTGCGCCGCACGAAGGCGGAGGTCGCGACCGATCTGCCGCCCAAGCACACCATTCTGCGCCGGATCGACCTGGCACCGGATCAGCGCGAATTGTACGAGACCATCCGTGCCACGCTGCATGACGAGGTGCGCGAGAAGATGGCCGACCTGACGGCGGCCCAGGGTCGCATCGTGGTGCTGGATGCCCTGCTGAAGCTGCGCCAGGTCTGCTGCGACCCGCGCCTGGTCAAGCTGCCTTCCGCGCGCAGCGTCGAATCCTCCAGCAAGCTCGATGAGCTTCTGGACATGATCACCGAGATGCTTCCCGAAGGCCGCCGCATTCTGCTGTTCTCTCAGTTCACGACGATGCTCGACCTGATCAAGCCGCGTCTGGCCGAGGCCGGGGTGAAGTTTGTGGAACTGCGCGGCGATACGCGCGATCGCGCCGAGCCTGTGCGGGCCTTCGAGGCCGGCGAAGTGTCGCTGTTCCTGATCAGCCTCAAGGCCGGCGGCCGTGGCCTGAACCTGACCTCCGCCGATACCGTCATCCATTACGACCCCTGGTGGAATCCGGCGGCAGAAGATCAGGCATCCGACCGCGCCTATCGCATCGGCCAGACCAAGCCCGTTTTTGTCTATAAGATGATCGCGGCCGATACGGTGGAAGATCGCATCGTGGAATTGCAGCGACGCAAGGCCGATCTCGCGAATATCGCCCTGAGCGAGGATGGCGACTTCACCAGTTCCGAGATCGATGACGTGGAATTCCTGTTCGGCCATGGGCCGGAGGAAAAGCTCGCCGCGTGAACGGACAAGGACAAGGATTCAGATGACCTTACCTGTGGATTCCTTGGAGATTCGCAACGCGGTGGCGGCTGACGCCGCCGAATTGACGGCGCTGCTCAATGCGGTGATCGCCAAAGGCGGCACGACCGCGCTGCAAGACCCTTACACGGCCGAAGCGCTGGACCATGCCTATATCACCGGACCTGACGTCCATTGCTGCTTCGTTGCGGTGGACCGCGCAAGCGGGCGCATCGAAGGCTTCCAGACGCTGGGGCGCAATCCCGCACTTCCCGATGATATTGGCGATATCGGCACTTTCGCGCGGCTGGGCGGCACGCAGCGCGGCGTCGGCCGGGCGCTGTTCAATGCGACCCGGCAGCGGGCGACCGAACTAGGCCTTGCCGCCATCAATGCCATGATCCGCGCCGACAATACCGGCGGCCTCGCCTTCTACGGCAAGCAGGGCTTCATCGACCATGACGTGATCGCTGGCGTGCCGCTGAAGGATGGCACCAAGGTCGATCGGATCGTCAAACGCCACAGTCTGCTCCCCCCCGAGATCGGCTGACGAAGAGTTCCCTGGCAGTTTCAGTTAACGCCGCAGAAACCTGCCGACGGTCGCACCGGCCGGAACGCTTCCGTTCAAGAGGGCTTGACCCGAGACCTGACCAAGAGAAGTAAGACTGTTGCCGCCTTCGACCATGGCGCATCGATGCGCTATGTCGGCAGAGGCCAATTGTAAGCGAGCCTATGAACGGCACGGCGCTCAGTCGGATACGCGTCTTTCGCCCGCAGCCTGCAAAACTGCAGGATGAGCAGGTATCGGCTTTGTTCCGCTCTGTGGCACCCGGCGTGGTGGCAGCGGCCTGCGCCGCGATCGTGCTCGGCGGCTTGCTGATCGCCATCGGCAGGCTGCATTGGTCGGTCGCAGGTTTATGGGTCGTGGCGGTCTGCGCCTGTGCCGCCGGGCATTTGCAGCTCCGCCGGGACTACCGCGCATCCCCGCCCGTTCTGCGCCAAGCGCCCGGCTGGCCTCGCCGCTTCGCCCTGATCGCCTTCGCCGAAGGACTGTTCTGGGGGTGGATATCCGTCGTCGCGATCGGATCCAATCCGCTCGGCGTTGAAATGCTGGTCCTGGTCGTGACGCTCGCCATTGCAGCCGGGTCAGTGCCGTGCTTCGGGCCGCATCTTCCCTCCTTCCTGGCTCTCTTCTTGCCTGCCACGCTGCCCTTTCTGATCTGGAGCCTGCTGGCCGGTGGCACGATGCATGAAGCGCTCGCGCTTCTCATGCTGATTTATGTCGGCGGCATGGGCAGCATGGGACTGGCCTATAACCGCAACTTCAACGCGCTCGTCCGATTGCGCATGGAGAAAGAGGATCTGGCGGCAGCGCTACAAGTGCAGAAGGACATCGCCGAACGCGCAAGCTACGAAAAATCACAGTTCCTGGCTTCGGCCAGCCATGATCTGCGGCAGCCGGTGCATGCGCTGGGCCTATTCGTCGGTGCTCTGCGTGGCATCCAAATTTCCGATGAAGGGCTCAAACTGATCGATCAGCTCGATCATGCTTTGCTGGGTCTGGATAATCTGTTCCACACCGTGCTCGATATCTCGCGCCTGGACGCAGGCGTGCTTGAAGTGCGCCACGAGGATTTTGCTGTCCAGTCGATCCTGGACCGGGTGACGGCCGACCTCGCGCCTGCCGCGGCCAGCAAGGGAATCGGTTTGCGGCAGCATCCTTGCAGCCTGGGCGTGCGCAGTGATCCCGTGCTGGTCGAGCGCATCCTGCGCAATCTCGTGGAAAACGCCATCCGCTATACCGAAAGCGGCCGTGTCGTGATCGGATGCCGCAGAGCCGGAGCCTGGCTGCATCTGGAGGTCTGGGATACGGGCTGTGGCATTGCCCAAGCCGAACAGGACCGCATTTTTCAGGAATTCTATCAGGTTCGCGACGCTGGGGCGCATATGCGCGGAGGATTGGGGCTGGGTCTCGCGATCGTCCGCCGCCTGGCAAAGGCGCTGGATGCGCCGCTTACCTTGCGCTCTACCCTCGGCCTTGGCTCGGTCTTTCGCCTCAGCCTGCCGCGTGCCGCTTTGTGGGAAGAGACGGCCATCGCTGCGTCGTCATTGCCCTCGGCCGTTCTTCCCCGCGCTTTCATCGTCATCATCGATGATGACGATGTCGTCAGAGGGGCTTTGGGTCGTTTGCTCACCCATTGGGGCCATCAGGTCGTCGCCGCCGCTTCCGGTCAGCTTGCCATTTCCGCCCTTGCCGATTGTCCCGAGCGCCCCGATCTCATCATCACTGATTACCGCATCGACCCGGACGAGAACGGCCTCGATGCCGTGCAACGGTTTAATGCCGAATATAATGCCGAAATCCCTGCCATCATTATGATGGGGGAGATGCAAGCGGCGGAATTGAAGGAAGTCCACGGCAGCGGCTATCTGGTTCTGCACAAACCTGTGCCGGACCGGCAACTGCGCGCCGCCATCGGCAATCTTCTCAGGCCTTAGCTCGACAAATCTCAGAGAAGCTTGGCCTCACGCGCCAGGCTCGCGGCCTGCGTCCGGTTGATGACGCGCAGGGTGCGAAATATCGCCGTGACATGCGTCTTCACGGTCTTGTCGGCCAGACCAAGACTTTCACCGATTTCCTTGTTCTGCATGCCGCGCGCCAGCAGAACCAGAACCTCCTTCTGCCGCAATGTCAGTTCATCGACGGACGCGCTGCCCGCCTTCGCGGGATAGCCCCCACCTGCGCCGGGGGCCCCAAGCAGTACCAAAGGCGGCACATAAATCTCGCCGCTCAAAACCAGCCGCAATGCAGAAACAATGGTTTGAGGGCTGGCAGATTTCGGCACATATCCGAGCGCGCCACAGGCCAAGGCCCGGCGAACGTCGAGTGGGTCTTCCGAGGACGACAGAACGATGACCGGGAGCGCGGGATATTGGCTGCCGAATAGCTTGATGGCGTCGAAACCGCCCAGACCCGGCATCATCAAATCCAGGAAAGCCAGATCGAGATCTTTATGATCGGCCGCGAGCGCCAGCGCTTCCTCGCAGGAGCCAGCGAGAAACACGGAAGCATCCTCCAAGTTCCGCTCAAGAAAGGCACTGAGGCCCTGCCGAACCACGGGATGGTCGTCGATGAGCAACAGCTTCATGGCGCGATCTTTCGCCATTCGGTCGGGCAGCGCAAGACCCGGCAGGGTCCTAGGCGGTCTTAGCTGGCGTCCTGAGACCTTGGTCCGATTTACGGCCCTCAGGCCAAGCGCTAGTTACGCGATCAAGACGGACGGGCAATCCGCCCTGGCTTCCGATCTCAGCTTGAACTTTGCGAACAGGGATTGGCCCGGGCCGCCTGGCTAAAGGCTTGAGCGAATTCGTCAATAGTCTCGAATTATCCTCGATAAATCGGAGTAGATGACATGAGCTTGCCAAGATTGATGACGTTTCAATTCGCGGTGCTTGCCTTGCTCGCCTTGGGAAAGATCAGCCCCGCTCTTGCGGCGCCGCAGGTTGTTCTTTCAGATCCCTTGTCGTCCTGGCCGCTGAACTTCGGCGCACAGGGAGGTTCGCTTCTTTTGAAGAACGGGTTTGTCCATATTGTTCTGGCACCCAATACAGCCAATTGGGCGATATATAACGGGTTCACATTCACGAATATGGATGCAAGCGTCACGGTGGCGTCACAGACCAAGGCCGGCACCCTGGGCGGTCTGATATTCTGGGCGAGCGGCCCAAGCGATTTCTTCGTGTTTTATGCCGCAGATCTGACAGGCACCTTTGCAGTGTATCGCCGTGTCTCCAGCGGCAATCCTGGCTGGCGCAACATTGTGCCTTTTATGAAAAGTCCGGCCATCAAAATGGGCGAGGCCAATACGCTGCGCGTTGTCACCAAGGGCAACTCCGTCTCGCTCTTCATTAACGGACAGGCCGTAGGAACGCTCGGGATCATGGCGCCCGATGGCGGCGGTGCCGTCGGCATCGAAGCGGAAAGCGACGCGAAATTACCGGGCGAGTTTGCATTTTCCAATCTCACGGTCAGCCAATAGCGCTGCCTCGATCATCCATCCTTAATCAACGCAACACGATTGATGGCCGCGCGAAGCGGCCGCGCATGAACAGGAGAATCACGATGTGTCCGATCGCACCGCGCGCCCGGCTGAGCGCCGCATTCCGGGCCGGCGCCTTGTCCGTTTTCTTGCTGACTGGCCTGACGCTGGCCGGCGGCGCCTATGCCGATACCGCACCAAGCGCCCCGCTCAAGGCCCTTGCCGCGAAGGTCACCGAAATGGGCTTCACCCCCACATTTTCACCGAGCGGCGGCCATTTTTATATCGACGGCAACGACAAGCATGAGGACACGATCGATTTTGCCCTATCGAAGGACAATACCTATGTCTGGGTTTATTCCCAGTTGACAACCTATACCGATGCCCAGATGCAGCAATTATCCGCCATCAAATTGCTTCAGGCCAATGACAGCAATCCGGAATATTTCTCCATCAATTCCGACGCCGGCAAGAACTATCTCTACCTTCAGACCGGGTTTCCCGTGGAGGCGGTTTCAGCCCATACATTACGCGATGCCATCGACCGCATCACATCGATGAGTGACGACAACGCACCGGTCTGGGATCCGAAGGGCTGGAAGTAAGACCCGCAGCAGAATGGCCGTAAGACCAATCGTGGCAGGAAAACCAGGCCTTCCCTTGTCTCTGTCGCCTGATGGTCCGGCGATGGAGACAAGGCTTCCCTTTTTGCTCAACCCGCCGTTTCCAGCCGGTAGCAGGCGGCGGCCAGCCCATCCGTCTCCAGCGCATGGCGCAAAGCGGCGTCACCCTCCGGGCCGGCCGGCACGGCGCCGAGGCGCGTGAAGAAGGGCATCTCGCCCACCGCGCGGGCGCGGAACAATTGCCCCAAAGCCTCGGCCACCGGGCTGCGTGCGACGCAGCAGGTGCAGCCCAAGGCATGACCGGCCATGCGGCTGTCCCAGGGGGATTCTTCCGGATTTTCCACAATCCAGGCGACATCGGGGGCTTCGATGTCGGTGGCTTGCGCGATGAAGACAGGTATGCGTGCGTCGATACGGACCATGCGATAGACATAAACATATCTTTATGTATATTCAAGCCATGGAGACCATCCTCAATTCCCTGCGGGCCGCCGCCGAGCCGACGCGCATGCGCATTCTGGCGCTGTGCACGCGCGGCGCCTTTTGCGTCAGCGAATTGGTGACGATCCTCGGCCAGTCCCAGCCCAGCCTGTCGCGCCATCTGCGCCTGCTGGTGGAAGCCGGGTTGCTGCGCCGCCAGCAGGAAGGCGTGTTTTCCTGGTTCGCGCTGGCGGACGCCGCCAGCGCCGAAGGCGCCCTCGCCCGCCTTCTGGTCGGCCGCCTGCCCGAGGATGACGCGGTTCTGGCCGCCGACCGCCGCATGGCGGTGCAGACCCTGTCCGAACGCGCCCGCACAGCCTCCGACAGTTTTCGCGCCCAGGGCGCCGATTGGGATGAGATGACGGCCCTCGGCCTGCCCAAAGCGGAGGTTGAAGCCGCGCTGGCCAGCGTCGCCGGGCAAGGCAGGCTGGGCCGGGTGCTGGATATCGGCACCGGCACCGGCCGCGTGCTGGAACTGCTTGGCCCCCGCGCCGATTTGGGCCTTGGCGTCGATGCCAGCCCGCAGATGATGAAGCTGGCCCGCACCCGTCTAGCCCAGGCGGGCCTCGCCCATTGCAGCCTGCGCCAGGCCGATATGTATCGGCTGCCGCTGCCCGATGGCGGCGACGGCCAGGGCTTTGACCTCACCATATTGCAGATGGTGCTGCATCACGCCGAAGACCCCGAGGCGGTGCTGCGCGAAGCCGCCCGCGTGACGCGCAGGGGCGGCAAGATCATCGTCGTCGAACTCGCCGCCCATATGGCGCATGACGCGGCCGACAAGCTGGCCCATCGCCATCGCGGCTTCGCGGCACAGGCCATGCGCGCCATGCTGCTGGATGCGGGCTTGTCCCTCGCCGGCACGGTCACTATTCCGGGTCCGATCGCGACCGAAATCTGGAGCGGTGCCGTCATCAACCGCCCGATCCCTATGCCTGCGCTGTCTCCGCGCCTGTCTGACCATCAAGAGGCCCATCCATGAGCAATCGCCCGCATCTTCTCGACGCGCTCAGCCGCGAGGTTCTGCTCTGTGACGGCGGCATGGGCAGCCGCGTTCAGGCGCTGACGCTCGACATCGAAAAGGACTTCTGGAACCGGGAGAATTGCACGGAAGTGCTGAACCTCTCCCGCCCCGACATGGTGCGGGAAATCCATCGCGGCTATTTCGAGGCCGGCGCCGATATGGTGGAAACCAATACCTTCGGCGGCAGCCCGATTACGCTCGCCGAATTCGAGCTGGAAGACCGCGCTTTTGAGATCAACAAGATCGCCGCCGAACTGGCGCGCGAGGCCGCCGACAGTTTTTCGGACGGCCGCCATCGCTATGTGGTGGGTTCGGTTGGGCCGGGCACGAAGCTGCCGACGCTGGGCAATGTCGCCTATGACCCGCTGGAAGCCAGCCTTGCCGTGCAGGCGCGCGGCCTCATCGCCGGTGGTGTGGACGCCATTCTGATCGAGACCTGCCAGGACACCTTGCAGATCAAGGCCGCCGTCAATGCCGCCAAAATCGCCCGCGCCGAGGCCGGCGGCGATACGCCGATCTTCGTGCAGGTGACGGTGGAAACCACCGGCACGCTGCTGGTGGGGCCGGATATCGCCGCCGCCGCCACCGTGATCGACGCGCTGGACGTGCCGCTGATGGGCCTGAACTGCGCCACCGGCCCGCAGGAAATGGCCGAGCACATCCGGTGGCTTTCAGCGAACTGGCGCGGCTTCATCTCCGTCCAGCCCAATGCCGGTCTGCCGGAACTCGTCAACGGTCAGACGCATTACCCGCTGGGTGCCGAGGAAATGGCGAGCTGGGTGGAGCGCTATATCGCCGAGGACGGGCTGAACCTGATTGGCGGCTGCTGCGGCACCTCCACACCCCATATTTCCGCCCTCGACGCCATGCTGCGGCGGCGCGCCGGTTCGCTTATTCGTCCGGCCCCCGTGCTGCGGAAACCGGTCTGGATTCCCTCCGTCGCGGGCCTGTACGGCCAGACGTCTCTGCGCCAGGAGAACAGCTATTTCTCCATCGGCGAGCGATGCAATGCCAATGGCTCCAAGAAATGGCGTCAGTTGCAGGAAGCACAGGATTGGGACGGTTGCGTCGCCATGGGCCGCGAGCAGATGGGCGAAGGCTCTAACGCGCTCGACATCTGCACGGCCTTCGTCGGCCGCGACGAAGTTTTTGAGATGAACGAGGTGGTTCGCCGCTTCACCAGCAGCGTGAACGCGCCGCTGGTCATCGACAGCACCGAACGCGTGGTGCTGGAATCCGCGCTGAAGCTGCATGGCGGCAAGCCCATCATCAATTCCATCAATTTCGAGGACGGAGAAAAGCCGGCCGAGGATCGCATGATCCTGGCGAAGAAGTTCGGCACGGCGGTGATCGCTTTGACCATCGACGAAGTCGGCATGGCGAAATCGGCCGAGGACAAGCTGCGCATCGCCCGTCGTCTGGTGGAATTTGCCTGCGACAAGCACGGCCTGCCGCAGTCGGACCTGCTGATCGATCCGCTGACCTTCACCATCGCCACCGGCAATGAGGATGACCGCAAGCTGGGGCTTTGGACGCTGGAAGGCATCAAGGCCATTCGCGACGCATTCCCCGATATCCAGATCATCCTGGGCCTGTCCAATATCAGCTTCGGCCTCAACCCCGCCGCGCGCGCCGTGCTGAACTCGGTCTTTCTGGATCATGCGCTGCGCGCCGGCATGACAGGGGCTATCGTGCATGTCAGCAAAATCCGCCCGCTGCATCTGATTCCGGCCGAGGAAGTGGCGGTCGCCGAAGACCTGATCTTCGACCGCCGCCGCGAGGGCTATGACCCGCTGCAAAAGCTGCTGGAGATTTTCGCCGACCGGAAGCTGGCCGATGTCGGCGCCAAGCAGCGCGCCGAGACGGTGGAGGGCCGGCTGAAGGACCGCATCGTCGACGGCGACCGCAAGGGACTGGACGAGGATCTGGCGGAAGCGATGCTGACGCATCCGCCGATCGATATCATCAACACCATTCTGCTCGACGGCATGAAGGTGGTGGGCGAGCTGTTCGGCGCCGGCAAGATGCAGCTGCCTTTCGTGCTGCAAAGTGCGGAGACCATGAAGGCCGCCGTCGCCTATCTGGAACCGCATATGGAAAAGGTGGAGGGTCAGGAGAAAGGCACCATCGTGCTGGCGACCGTGAAGGGCGACGTGCATGATATCGGCAAGAACCTGGTCGATATCATCCTCACCAATAACGGCTATCGCGTCATCAATCTCGGCATCAAGGTGCCGCTGGCCGATATGGTCGCGGCCGTGCGGGACAACCGGGCGCATGCCATCGGCATGTCCGGCCTGCTGGTGAAATCCACCGTCGTCATGAAGGACAATCTGGAGGAGCTGACGCGCCAGGGTCTGGACGTGCCGATCCTGCTGGGCGGTGCCGCGCTGACGCGCAACTTCGTGGAAGATGACTGCGTCCGCGCCTATGCGAGCGGGCGCGTCGCCTATGCGCGGGATGCCTTCGATGGCCTGTCCCTGATGGAAAAGGTCACCAGCAGCGGCTTCGACGATTACGCCGCCGCCATCCAGACCAAGCGCGCGGGCAAGGCGCGCAATACCAGCCGCACGCTGGGCCAGGCGGATACGAAAGCCTTCCAGCCTGTCGATATCGGGGCCGCGCAGGCGCGCCGCCACCGGCTGACGCAGGATCAGCCCGTCATCACGCCGCCCTTCTTTGGCGCGCGCGTTGTGGAGGCAACGCCCAAGGCCGTGCTGCCCTTCCTGAACGAGCGCAGCCTGTATCAGTTCCAATGGGGCTTCCGGAAACAGGGCCGCACGCTGGAAGACTTCCTGGGCTGGGCCAAGCAGGAATTGCGGCCGATCATGCGGCGGATGCTGACCCTGACCGAGGAACAGGATGTGCTCAAGCCGCAGGCGATCTACGGCTATTGGAAAGCCGCCGGCCAGGGCAATGACCTCATCATCTTCGCCGAGGACGGACAGACCGAGCTTTGCCGTTTCGGCTTGCCGCGCCAGCCGCGCGAGGACGGCGACTGCATCGCCGATTTCTTCCGCGACGTGGACGATGCCGAGCGCGATGTCATCGGGCTTCAGGTCGTGACCGTCGGGCAGAAAGCGTCGGACCTTGCCCGCGAATGGTTTGAGGGCAACCGCTACCAGGATTACCTCTATCTCCACGGCCTGTCGGTGGAGATGGCGGAGGCGATGGCCGAATATACGCATAAGCGTATCCGCGCCGAGCTTGGCTTCGCGGCCGAGGATGAGCGTGAGATGGAAAAGATGCTGGGCCAGGGCTATCGCGGCAGCCGCTATTCCTTCGGCTATCCCGCCTGCCCGAAGCTGGAAGATCAAGCGCCGATCATGAAACTGCTGGGCGCCGAGCGCATCGGCGTCTCGCTCTCCGACGAATGGCAGCTGCACCCCGAGCAATCCACCAGTGCGCTGGTCGTGCTCAACCGTCACGCCAAGTATTTTTCGGTCTGATCCGCCCCGAGCGTTTTAGGATTGGGTGGAATCGCTTTTCACGGTCGTGCGCGGACTTGTTCCGCGCCTCTACCCGGCTGAGCGTCCAGACAACGTTTGGGCGCGCAGTCTGGTAGACCCGCGGCATGAAGCCGCGGGTGACGATAGAGCGCGCGCCGGGTCAGAGATAAGCGCAGGTTATCGAAAGCCCTCTGCCAGCAGTCTTGCTGGCCCGAAAGAATGGGCGCCTTTTCGGGCCTGAATTGTGGGCCCTGCCGGACGGATGACGGGGCTCGCGACGCCACCTTTTCCCGTTTGCTCTGACAATCCCATTCTTCGCGCCTGCGCCTGCCTGACCCCCGTCCGCGTTAAGCGACGCGAGGCCGCTATCTCTGCGAGCCCGCTGTCATGAAATCACTCTCCTGGCTTATTCTCTGCGGCACCGCTGCGGCTGCCTTGCTACGCGCCGCGCCTGCGCTGGCACAAGCCGTAGCCGCCGCACAGCCTGCCTCGGTGTCGCTCGGCTCGGCCTGGGATGATTTTCTGACGCGGCCGACGCTGACCGGCAATTGGGGCGGCTTGCGCACCCGCCTGGTTCACGACGGCGTCACCTTCAACTGGTCCTATGTCGGGGAATTCGCCGGCAATGTCGCGGGCGGCAAGCGGCGCGGCAGCGACTATGCCCAGCAATGGACGGCCGCCACCGTCTTCGATCTGGCCAAGATGTCACCCACGCTGACCGGCAAGGTCACCGTCACCTTCAACGCCCGCGAGGGGCGCGGTAGCTCCCCTGATTTCATTGGCAATAAGCTGGGCGTGCAGGAGGTTTACGGCGCGGGCGAGGATGTGCGCCTGTCGGAACTAAGCTACGAGCGGGATCTTCTGAACCATCTGCTGTCCGTCAAAGGCGGCTATTACGCGATGGGCAATGATTTCGCTGGCACGCCCATTCTGTGCTCCTTCCAGAATACCGGTTTCTGCGCTCATCCCATCTCGTTGCCCAGCAACAGTGGCTGGTCGGATTACCCGACGCCGAAATGGGGCGGCCGCATCCGCGTGAACCTGCCCGGGGGAACCGCTATCGAAACGGGCATCTTCGAGGTCAATCCGACCTATGCCGACTATGGCGAAGGCTTCAAGGTCAGCCTGTCAGGCTCTACCGGCGCTCTGATCCCCGTGCAGATCGACCAGCATTTCAATCTCGGCACGGCGGGGCTGCCGGGCCATGTCATGCTGGGCGGCTATTACGATACGTCCGACGCCACGGACCCCGCGAATGCCAGCGTCACCTATCATGGCCGCTATGGCGGCTATATCGAAGCCGACCAGATGGTCTGGCGTTTTCAGCCCGGCACCGGTCGCGGCCTGATCGCCATTCTGGAAGGCACGAAATCCGACGTCCGCACGGCGACCATGCCGGGCTATGTCATCGCCGCCCTCGTGGCGAAAGGCCCGCTCGCGTCACGCCCGAACGACTTCGTCGGCATCGGCATGGTGCGCGCCTGGGCGAACGGCAATCTGATCGCCAAGAACGAGGTGGCGGCACAGGCAGAGAGCGACGCGGACCCGGACTATGCGCTGGGCGAAGAGGTCGCCGAACTGTCCTACGGGGTGCAGGTAACGCCCTGGCTGCTGCTGCATCCGAACCTGCAATATGTCGTCGACCCCGGCGCCTTTACCTTCAAGCACACGCCCAATGCCTGGGTGCTGGGTATGCAGACCAAGATTACCTTCTGAAAGCGGGAGGCGGCTTTCCCCTCACATCACTGGTTCTCGGGCGCGGGAGAGCCTATTTCTCCAAAAAGGTGCTGCTTTTTACCAAAGATTTCTGCTGAGATCTCCCTATGACCGAGTCCGCGACCCAAGCTCTGACCGACCGCCAGTTTTCGCTGATCGCCCGCGCCCTGGCCGAACCCCGGCGCTATCAGATGCTGAAGATGCTGGGCGAGCAGCATGGCACGGTCGCGTGCAGCACCCTGTCCATGTGCCATGAGGTCAGCGCGGCCACCATCTCCCATCATATGAAGGAGTTGGAAAATGCCGGGCTGATCGAAATCGTGCGCGAAGGCAAATTCGCCAATCTGACCTTGCAGCGCGACGTGCTTGCCGCTTATCTGAGACGCCTATCTGAAATCTGAGCCCCTGCCCTGCGCGGCGCCTACTGGCGTCGATTGTTAGACGATTATCTAATTGTCGAAATTCAACGCGTAGGAGTTTCCCATGAGCAAGCTTTCCGGAAAGGTCGCGCTGGTCACCGGCGCCTCCAAGGGCATCGGCACCGCCATCGCCCTGGCACTCGCCGAAGCCGGTGCGGCGGTCGCCGTCAACTACGCCTCCGACAAGGCCGGCGCGGATAAGACCGTCGCCGCCATCACTGGCAAGGGTGGTCGTGCCGTTGCCGTTCAGGGCAGCGTCGCGGACGCCGGCGACAGGATCGTCGCCGAAACGGTTGCCGCCTTCGGCCATATCGACATCCTGGTGAACAATGCCGGCGTCTATGCCTTCGCGCCGCTGGAAGCCGTGACGGCGGAGGAATTCCACCGCCAGTTCAATACCAATGTGCTGGGCCTGCTGCTGACGACCCAGGCGGCGGTCGCGCATTTTCCGGAACAGGGCGGTAGCGTCATCAATATCAGCTCCGTCGTGTCCCGCTTCACCCCGCCCGGCACGGTCGTCTACACGGCGACCAAAGGCGCGGTTGATGCCATCACGCATACGCTGGCCAAGGAATTGGGGCCGAAGCAGATTCGCGTGAATGCCATCAATCCGGGCGTCGTCGTTACCGAAGGCGCGCGCGCGATCGGCGTGATCGACGGCGAATTCGAGGCGGCGGCGGTGGCCCAAACGCCGCTCGGCCGCGTCGGCCAGCCCGATGATATCGCGGGCGTCGCGGTCTTCCTGGCCTCCGACGATAGCCGCTGGGTAACGGGCGAGACCATCATCACGGCTGGCGGCTTCCGCTGATCAACCCGAATTCTGTGACCCTGTGCGGGCCAATGCGGCCGCGCAGGGTGACAGCGTGCAGACCGCTGGCCGCCCTTTCAGGCAGCGGACAACAGGCCTTCCATCTCCTCCAATAGGAACAGATCCATGAGCAAGCTTTCTGGAAAAGTTGCCCTGGTTACGGGCGCTTCCAAGGGTATCGGTGCCGCCATCGCCACGGCGCTGGCCGCCGACGGTGCGGCGGTTGCCGTCAATTACGCGTCCGACAAGGCGGGCGCGGATAAAACCGTGGCCGCCATTACGGCCGCCGGCGGCCGCGCCGTCGCCGTTCAGGGCAGCGTTGCGGACGCCGGCGAAAAGATCGTCGCCGAGACGGTCGCGGCCTTCGGCAAGATCGATGTCCTGGTCAATAATGCCGGCGTCTATGCCATGCTGCCACTGGCCAATGTCACGGCCGCCGAATTCCATCGCCAGTTCGACACCAATGTGCTGGGCCTGCTGCTGACGACCCAGGCGGCGGTGAAGCACTTCCCGGAACAGGGTGGCAGTATCATCAATATCAGCTCCGTCGTCAGCCGCATCACCCCGCCGGGCGCTTCCATCTATAATGCGACCAAAGGCGCGGTCGACGCGATTACGCATACGCTGGCGAAGGAACTCGGCCCGCAGAACATCCGGGTGAATGCCATCAACCCCGGCTTGGTGGAGACGGAAGGCACGCATACGGCGGGCTTTATCGGCAGCGATTTCGCCAATGCAGCCGTCGCGCAGACGCCGCTGGGCCGCATGGGCCAGCCGCAGGATATCGGGCCTGTCGCGGCCTTCCTGGCCTCCGATGACAGCCGCTGGGTGACCGGCGAGACCATCATCGTCGCCGGCGGCGTGCGTTAACTTTCTGCCCCCGCCCGCCGCGTAGCGCGGCGGGCGGGGTAAGAAAAATCAATCATGCAGCGGGAAGGAGCTGGCGCGCCCGTCGCTGTGATAGACCCAGACGCGGCCATGGCGCGTTTCCCGCAAGCCATAGCCGAAAATATCCTGCCCTTGCCGATAGGGCGCGCCACTCGCCACCTGTTTCAGCGCCGCCTCGGTCTCTGCGATCAGCGACACTTCCGCGATCGCGCGCGCCACATGGCCGGCGCAGATAGCATGAACCGGCGCGGGCAGCCGGGTGAGTTTGCCGACCGACACCGCCAAGTCGTCGAGAGATGACTCATCATAATGCGCGTAGAGTGCGCCTTCGGTCAGCGTATCGCCGACGAAAAGCACGCCATGTGCCGGGTCGAAGAGAGAAATACCGTCCGGGCTATGGCCCGGCGTCTCGATGACCTGCAAGCGCCGGTCACCGAGGTCGATCTCATCTCCCTCCCGCAGCAGGCCCGTCGCGGCCACGCCGCCCGGACGCCAGCTTTCCGCGTCGAACCCTGCCGGAAAAGGCCGCAAGGCCAGTTCCGGCGTCAGAGCCATGACGTCCGCATCCGCCGCGCGCTGGGCTTCGGCATCAGCGATCAGGGGCAGCAGGCCGTCGATATAGCGTTTCAGCAGGTCGCGCGGGGCATGGCGGCGCAGCGGCGCTTCCGCCTGCGCACCGGCCAGACGCACGGCGAATTCCGCATTTCCGCCGACATGGTCGAAATGATAATGCGTGTTGATCAACTTTATCGGCAGGCGGGTCAGCTTTTCCACCACCGGCCGGATCGGCGCGATGCCGGTGCCGCTGTCGATCAGCGCCGCACTGTCGGATCCCAGATAGAGCCAGCTCACGACATGGCCGGGTTCCACGATCATCCAGAGATCGCGATTGACCTGACGGATTTCGAACCAGTCCATCACCGCAGATACTCCCGGAACAGGCGCAGCGCGCTGTCATAGCCGAAGCGGCCCAGCTCGGCGTCGTAGCGCGGCCCCTCGTCCCGCATGAAGGCATGGGCGGCATTGACCTCATGCCATTCGTAATGGACGCCCGTTTCTTCCAGCCGGTTGCGGATCATGCTGCGGCCTTCCAGCGGCACATGCGGATCCTGCCGGCCGAAGACCATCAACAGCGAGCCGGTGATCTCACCCGCCCGGTCCAGGCTGCCATCCTGCGCGCCGGCCCCCAGCGTATGGGTATGCAGGTCGGTCGCGTAGAAACAGGCGGTGGCCTGCACATCCGGCTGCAAGGCCGCGCGGAAGGCCAGATGCCCGCCGAGGCAAACGCCGAAAGCGCCCAGCGCGCCGGTGGAATTCGGATGGGATTTCAGAAAATCGAGCGTTGCCCGGCAATCGGCATCGTATTGCGGCACGGGCTTGGCGAATTTCAGCTCGTTGCCGCGATCCGTTCCGGGCTTGTCATAGGCCAGCACCGTCCCGGCCGGCTCATATTCATGATAGACTTCCGGGATGCCGACCACGAAGCCGCAGCTTGCCAGATAGGCCGCCGTGCGGCGGATCGGCGCCGTCACCTGATAGATTTCCGAATAAAGGATGATGGCCGGATAGCGCCCCTCGCCCTGCGGACGCAGCACATGCACGCGCATGACCCCGTCATCCATCGGCAGGTCAGTGAATGTATCGGCTTCCAGACGCATGGCTCTTTTCCCTGTCAGACCCGTCCCGGTTAGCATTGCGGGCGGGGCCAAACCAGCCGCCGAGCCCTGCTTTCATAAGTGCTGCGCCGCGCCGCCAGTTCCGTTACCCGTCCGTTCTTGCTAGAGCGCGCGCATGAGCCAGAACGAAGTCATCGCTAACGAGATCGCCCGCCGGCGCACCTTCGCCATCATCTCCCATCCTGACGCCGGCAAGACGACCCTGACCGAACGCCTGCTGCGGGCGGGTGGCGCCATTCAGCTGGCCGGCAATGTCCGCGCCAAGGGCGAGCGCCGGCGCACACGGTCTGACTGGATGGGCATCGAGCGCGATCGCGGCATTTCCGTCGTGACCTCGGTCATGACCTTCGAATACGGCGGCTGCATCTTCAACCTGCTCGATACGCCGGGCCATGAAGACTTCTCGGAAGACACCTATCGCACGCTGACGGCCGTGGATTCGGCGGTGATGGTGATCGACGCGGCCAAGGGCATCGAGGACCGGACGCGCAAGCTGTTCGAAATCTGCCGCCTGCGCGATATTCCGATCATCACCTTCATCAACAAGATGGACCGCGAGAGCCAGGACGTCTTCGCCCTGCTGGACGAGGTGGCGAGCGGACTGGCGCTGGATGTCTGCCCCATGACCTGGCCGGTCGGCCGCGCCTCGGACTTCGCCGGCACCTATGACCTGCAAAAACGGGCATACCACCTGACGAGCGAGCTCTCGCAGTCGGATGACCGCATGGTGCAGCTGGGCGAGGAGATCGACCTCGTGCGGGCCGCCCTGCCGGAATTCGATGCCGAAAGCTTCATGGCCGGCCATCTGACGCCGACCTATTTCGGCTCCGCCATCAAGGATATCGGCGTCACGGATCTTCTGGACGCGCTGGCCGATTTCGGGCCGAAGCCCCGCGCCCAGCCGGCCGATACGCGGGTGGTGGATGCGGCCGAGCCGGAACTGACCGCGCTCGTCTTCAAGATCCAGGCGAATATGGACCCGAATCACCGCGACCGCATCGCCTTCGCCCGCGTCTGCTCGGGCCGGCTGACGCGCGGCATGCGCGTGAAGCAGGTGCGGACCGGCAAGCTGATCCCCATGCACGCGCCGCAATTCTTCTTCGCACGTGACCGGGCGCTGGCCGAGGAAGCCTTCGCCGGCGACGTGGTGGGCATTCCCAATCACGGCACGCTGCGCATTGGCGATACCCTGACTTCGGACGAAGTGCTGAACTTCACCGGCGTGCCTTATTTTGCGCCGGAAATCCTGCGGCGCGTGCATCTGTCGGACGCCATGAAGGCCAAGAAGCTGCGCACCGCCTTGCAGGAACTGGCGGAGGAAGGCGTGGTGCAGCTGTTCCGCCCGCAGGACGGCTCACCGCCCATCGTCGGCGTCGTCGGCATCCTGCAGCTGGACGTGCTGCAGGCCCGCCTGGCGCAGGAATACGGCACGCCCATCACCTTCGAAGGCGTGCCCTATTCGCTGGCGCGCTGGGTTTCCGGCGATAAGCTGGCCATGGAGAAGTTCATCACCACCCAGCGCACGGCCATGGCCGATGACGTGGACGGCGACCCGGTCTTTCTTGCCTCCTCCGCCTTCATGCTGCGCCGGGCGATCGAGAATTTCGACAACCTGACCTTCCGCGACATCAAGGATATCCGGCCGCAGGCGGCCTGACCGAGAGGAAAGCCCCGCCCATGGCCATCAACCTGTTGACGGCTTTGGGCGTGGTGGTGGCGACAGCCGGAACGGACGCCGTCTATGTCCGCTTCACCGCCGCCGTCGCTGACCGGGCGCGTGTGCCGGCCGCGACCTGGAGCAGCCTGTGGTATCTGCTCTCGGCTTTCGCGGTAATCAGCTACACGCAGAACTGGGTCTATGTTCTGTTCGCCGCCCTCGGCTCCTGGCTCGGCGCCTATCTGTCGATCACGTTCATGCGGCGCTGAAGGCAGATGCAATATCGCCCCGGACTGCGTATATTATGGCGACGGAAGGGGATTTCTCATGTCTCAGACCACGGCCCGAAAAACAGCCGCATCTCGTGAAACAGCCGCTAAGCAGGCTGCCACAACTGGCAAAGACACCGCCGCCACGCCGGTGAAGCGGCACGCGATCTCGCCTGAAGAGGCGCATCTGATCACCAAATTCGACGAGAGTATGGCGCGCTTGGATGATGGCATTGCCGAGCAGCGCCGCGTGCTTGATGCCCTATTGATGCGCATGGCCAATAAGGCTGCCTGAGCCAACTTATGGCATTGCCCGTATGGTCTTCTGTAAAAGCGGCCTGGAAAACTGCCCGTAAAATTGAAGGGCTTTTTGAACTCCAAGCCAAAACGACTGCTGCTCTTGAGGCTCTTGATACGCGCCTCCGCACGCTTGAAGACCGCATGACGCATCTGGAAGCCGGCCAAGGCCAACTGATCACCGAAGCGCGTGGCGCGGCCGGTGCCGCTGCGACCGCTCTCGCGGGCTCGGTGATTTCCGATGTGGTGACAAGGGTGACGCGGATCGAAATGCGGCAGGAGGATATCCATCGCCGTTTGGCCGGCCCGGCAACGCCCCCAGACCCTTAAGCGCCCTCGCGCTCGCCCGTCGCATAGGCCGGCAGGCCGTCGGCCAGAACCTCCCAGGTGAGTTTCTCGGAGACCCAGACATGTTCGGTCGGCGGAAAGGCCTCAGGCTTGTCCAGGCTGACCGTCATGACATCGATGGTCTCGGGCTTATCGAGATTGTCATAGGTCAGCGGCGACCCGCAGGCACCGCAGAAGCTGCGGACAATACGCGCCGAGGATGCATAGGCGACCGGCGCGCCCTGTGTGATCGCGAAAGCTGATCGCATGACACCGATATAAGGCAGAGACGGCGCGGAACTCGTTCGCCGGCAGGTCTCGCAGTGGCAGAGCCCGCTGTTGAAGGGTGCCTCCGTCAGCCGGTAGCGCACCGCGCCGCAAAGGCAGCCGCCGGTCATGCCCGTCATTGTGTCTCCCGTTCAGCCGCGCGGCCGCAGACGGTTGAAGAGCGTGATGCCGACGGCGCCCGCCAGCATACAGACGGCCATGGCGCGCGGCGAGGAATCGCTCAGCTCGCCCACGATCATGCCGCTGACGGCGCCGATGGAGAATTGCAGCGTTCCGGTGAGCGCGGAGGCAACGCCGGCATTCTGATGCTGGCGCGACATCACCGCCACCGTGCCATTGGGAAAGATGCAGCCGAGCGACGCGATACAGACGAACAGACCCATCAGCGTCGGCACCAGCCCCGCCAAACCCAGCGCGGAAATCAGCGTCAGATAAACGGTGCCGCCCAGCATGACATAGACGGCCGTCGTCAAAGTGCGGTCGATGCCGAAGCGGCTGGCAAAAAGGCGGCCATTGAGCTGGCTCGCCATGATGAGGCCGAAGCCGTTCAGGCCGAAAATGCAGCCATAGACGATAGGGCTGACATGGAAGCCGGTCTCGAAGACCAGCGGCGACCCGCCCAGATAGGCAAACAGCGTGGCACTGGCGAAAGCCACCACCAGCGCCGCCGGCAGGAAGTTGCGGTCGCGCGCCACCTGCACATAGCGCTGAAAGACGCTGATCAGTCCGTGGCGCACGCGCATGTCACGCGGCAGCGTATCGGGCAGCAGGAAGACGACCAGGGAGAGATTGACGATGCCGTAGACCGCCTGCACCCAGAAGATGGACCGCCATCCCGCCCAGTTCAGCACGAAGCCGCCCAAAGCCGGCGCCAGGATGGGAGAGACACCCATCACCAGCATGAGCTGCGCCATCATCCGGGCGGCATTGGACCCGTTGGACAGGTCGCGCACCACGGCGCGCGGCACGACCATGCTGGAAGCGCCGCCAAGTGCCGCCAGAAACCGAAAGATGGAAAAGGTCACAAGGCTGGTGGACAGCGCGCAGCCGATGGTCGCCAGCGTGTAGAGCGACATGCCGACGACAAGTGGGGCCTTGCGGCCGACACGGTCCGCCAGCGGCCCCAGGATCAGCTGGCCCAGCGCGAGGCCGACGAAGAAGGTGGCGAGCGTGATCTGCGCGCCGCCGCGCACGGCCCCCAATTCCCGCGCAATCTGCGGAAAGGCCGGCAGATACATGTCGATCGAAATCGACCCGACCGCGGTCAGAAAGCCAAGAAGTGCGGGTAGCCAGACAGGAACGGACATTGTCCCTCTCTGACATATCACCCGCTGCGATGGGCAATTGAAAAGCCGAGATCAGACCTGCCGCATTCCATATTGTGCGCGGCGTGGAGCCATGCCGCGCACAATAGGCGTGCGAAACCGGGTTACGGCGCGGTCAGCGCACCGCCGGCAGCGCCCAAACCGCCACCGATCAGCGCGCCCGTGCCGGCATTGCCGCCCGTCGCCCCGCCGATCAGTGCGCCACCGCCGGCGCCGATGGCACCGCCCGTCAAAGCACGGGTCAGCGGCGAATGGCCGCAGGCAGAAAGTGAAAGAGCCGTCGTACCCAGCGCCAGGGCCAGAACGACAGCGCGCGCAGAAACAACCTTCATCTAAACCTCCAAAATTCATGGCGAGGGTGCGAAAGCATAAACCTCACCGTCACAATCAGCTGGTTCTGCATGTTGTAACGACGCGCATTTTCGCAAGCGGCGCGGCCCTGGTCCGTTTCGATCACGAATTTGGGCGCTTGCCGCCGTAGCGTGCGAGATAGGCCGGCACCACGAGATCGATGGGGCGCGGCACGATGCCAAGCGCGGCGAAGCCCGGCACCAGACCGCTGGTGACATTGTCCTGGGCCAGCATCTCCAGCTGGTCCGTGGTGAAGGGCTTGCCTGGCATATGTTCCAGCAGCTTCGCCTGAAGACGCGCGATGCCCGGCGGAATGGCGAGCAGGGGCCGCTTCAGGCCCGTCTGCTTGAGGATATAGACCAAAATCTCGCGAAAACTCAGAACCTCCGGCCCGCCCAGCTCGTACAGGCGCGGTGCTTCCGGCGGCAGCGCGAGGGCAGCCATGATGGCCTCCGCGACATCCCCCACATAGACCGGCTGAAACTTCGTCCGGCCCGAAATCACCGGCATGACGGGCGACAGGCGGGCCATGGCGCCGAAGCGGTTGAAGAACTGGTCTTCCGGCCCGAAGACGATGGAGGGACGCAGGATGACGACGTCCGGAAAGCCAGCCGTCACCGATGCCTCCCCCGCCGCCTTGCTGCGGCCATAGCCGCTTCTGCTGGTGCCCGAGGCACCGATGGCCGAGATATGGACAAGATGCTTCACCCCGGCGCGGGAGGCTTCGTCGGCGATGACGCGCGGCCCCGTGCCATGGGCACGGACGAAGTCCCCGGATTTTTTCTCGGCCAGGATGCCGACGAGGTTGACGACGACCTCTGCCCCCATGATCGCACGAGCCACGGCACCCGCGTCAGACAACGGCGCATAGAGCGGCACCACCTCGCCCGGATTGCCCATGGGCTTGAGATGGGCCGCCTTTTCCGTATCGCGCCCTGCGATCCGCACGGTGAAACCCTGCCGCACCAGATGCGGCACCAGATAGCGGCCGATAAAACCCGCCCCTCCAAACACCGTCGCAATCCTGCGTCCATCGCTTCGCATCGCGCTTTCCCCTGTGCCTATCGGTAACTTGTGACAGCATTACGGGGCAGCAGATCTGCCCTGCAAGGCCAACCCTCGGTTTGCGCGCATTCTCGTGATCCGCGCCTGTTGACGGGAAGCGACAGCTTGGTTACACCCCGCCTCACCGCAGCATTGCCCAGATGGCGGAATTGGTAGACGCGCAGGTTTCAGGTACCTGTGGCCGCAAGGTCGTGGAAGTTCGAGTCTTCTTCTGGGCACCAACGGCTTCCGGTGATTTCGCTTCGGCGAAATCCCGGGGAAGCCGATCATCAAGCGGGTATTTCAAAATATAAGATCGTTTCGCTGCGATGTCGATAGATCGGCATCGCGCGCGATGCGCGTTCATTGCGTTGTCATGCGACATTCCATCCGGGCTTACGTTGGCGTCAGGCTCGCGCGCCGCTATACTGGCGCTGACCGAACGGTCAGAAGCCGGTCTGCAAGCAAAGGTCAGGATCGATGAGCGCTGCCGTGGATGATTTTTTCACCGAATCCCATGTTCCGGGTTTCGTGCCACCAGTGCTGCCGAATGAACGGCATCAGGACGCCATGGACAGGGCCGACCGCACGGCGCGCCATTGGCAAAGCAAGGTGCAAGGCAAGATCCGCATCGGCTCCGACGTCCATAAGGCCGAGGTCCATCGCATGTTCGCGGAGACCTTCAACCCCTATCGTCCCTCCGTCATTCCCTGGCCGAAGCTGGACGCGGAGACGCTGCACCGCATCACCTCCCTGCCGATCTGGGATATTGCGGTCGAGACCGAGGGCAAGGCGCGCCTGCGCATGGCCGCCTATGCCGGCGATCTGCGCGACCCGGACATGCGCATGGCCTTGGCGCTGAACGCCTGGGAAGAGAACCGGCACAAGGACGTGCTGTCCAAACTCGTGCAGGCCTATGACATTCCGCTGGCGGTGGAGCCGCCCTATATCAAGCCGAAAGATACGGAATGGGCCTATCTCGTCACCGGTTTCAGCGAATGCGTCGATAGTTTCTTTGCTTTCGGACTCTTCGAAGTCGCCAAACGGTCCGGCTTCTTTCCGCCGGAGCTGATCGAGACATTCGAGCCCGTGATGCAGGAGGAATGCCGCCATATCCTGCTTTTCGCGAACTGGCTCGCCTGGCATCGCGCGCGCCTGCCCTTCTACAAGCGCCCCTGGTTCGAACTGCGCGTCTGGGCCGTGTGGGTCTTCCTCGGCTACGAACGCGTCGGCCTCGCCCGCAGCATGGACGGGGAAGGCAAGGAACGCACGCAGGACAACAACTTTACCGTCACCGGCGCGCAGTCGATGAGCAATGTCGAGATCGAAATCGGCGAACTGATGCAGATCTGCCTGGCCGAGAATGACCGCCGCTTTTCAGGCTATGATACGCGCCTGCTGCGCCCGACGACGATGCCGGCGCTGACGCGCCTCGCCATACGCGTCATGAAGATGATGAAGCGGAAAAAGAAGTAAGCGTGTGAGGTGGCAGGGGCGTTCGCCCCTGCCCTTCCGTCAGCCTGGTTCGTAGCGGCTGATTTCCAGCCCGGTGCCGACCGGCAGCAAGACGCTGCTGATGCTGGGCTCCGCGCGAATGGCGCGACTATAGGCCTGCACGCCTTCGCTGCCGGGCTTGATCATATTATCGGCGGCGATGATGGCCCCTGGATTGAGCTTCGCATAAAAAGCTTCCAGGCAGGGCACGTAGAGATCCTTCCAGAGATCGACAAAGACGAAGTCGAATCCGCCCTCCTCTTGACCGATCATCTCAACCGCATCGCCGATGCGGAAGTCGATAAACTCGGACAGGCCTGCCTTGGCGGCCATCTCCTGGGCATAGATGCTTTTATAGGCATGGATTTCCATGGTGACGAGGCGGCCGCCCACGGCGCGCGCGGCTTCCGCCAGCCAGATGCCGGAATAGCCGAAGGATGTGCCGAGTTCGAGAATGCGCGGGTTCGGCAGGCTGCGCACAAGGATGTTGAGCAGGCGCCCCGTGTCCGGTCCGATTGCCCGCATGCGCATATCCTCGCCGCCGTCGCGACCGCTGGCGGGCAGATCGCGCGATGCCGCGCGCTCGTCCTGCATGCGCTGATGATAGGTGTCTAGGACAGATAGAATAGCCGGGTCCATGACCCCTCCGAAATTAGTCTGCGGTCTCTATAAACTCGGAGAGGCCGGTCATCCATGCAAGCCAGCGTGAGGAATTGTTTCAGCCGTCACGCGGCTGCATGAAGGCGTCAATGACCGAAGGTATCTGCGTCGACCAATTCGACCGTCGGGTGCCGCAATGCATCGATACGATTCATCTCAGACTCGCTCAGCGTAAAATCGAAAATGTCCAGATTGGCCTTCTGCCTGACGCTGTCGGAGGATTTCGGCGTCGTCGCAAAACCGTTCTGCGTATGCCAGCGCAGAATGACCTGCCCGGCAGACTTGTCATGCTGGGCCGCGATGCCTTGAATGGCGGGATCCTTCATAATGTCACCGCCACGGCCGAGGGGACTCCAGCTTTCAGTGACAATGCCTTTTTCCCTGTGGATAGCGACAAGATCGTCACGACGCAGATAGGGATCGAGCTGGATCTGATTGACATGCGGCACGAAGCCCCGGTCGAACAAAGCCTCCAGATGCACGGGCTTGAAATTGGAAACGCCGATGGCGCGCACCAGTCCGGCATCCAGAAGCTTCGTCATGCCTTCGAAAGCTTCAACGTAGCGGCCCTGATCCGGGTTCGGCCAATGGATCAGCAGCAGGTCGATATAGTCCAGGCCCAGCCGCTTCAGGCTGCCCTCGGCCGCCTGCCGCACGCCGGCAAGGCTGTGCCATTCGCGATTGAACTTGGTGGTGACGAAAATCTCATCGCGCGCAACACCGGAATTGCGAATGCCTTCGCCCACGCCGGTCTCGTTTCGGTAGTTCTCCGCCGTGTCGATCAGCCGGTAGCCGAGACCGACGGACTGGGCGACGCTGACCGCCGCCTCCGCGTCATCCATCGGCCAGGTGCCGAGGCCGATTTGCGGCATGGTCACGCCATTGAGAAGTTTCAGCGCGGGCACAGTCGACATGGCAATTCTCCGTAAGTCAGGCCTTTAGATGGGGAAGGTCTGTTCCTCTGCAACCGCTGCTTCGCCCCAGCGCAGCATGTCCGGCATATCGAGGCCGAAGCAATCCAGCGCGCGGCCAAGGCAGTGATCGACGATATCCGCAATCGACGTCGGATTGGTATAGAAGGCCGGCATCGGCGGATGGATGATGCCGCCCATCTCCGTCACCGCCAGCATATTCTTGATATGTCCTGCGTGCAGCGGCGCTTCCCGCACCATCAGAACCAAGCGACGGCGTTCCTTCAGCACCACATCGGCGGCACGCGTCAGCACGGTTGTGGTGACGCCGCTGGCGATCTCGGCCAGCGTGCGTACGGAACAGGGCGCGATCAGCATCCCCATCGTCCGGAATGACCCGCTGGCGATGGCGGCGCCGACATCATTGACGGGATAAGAGACATCGGCCAGCGCGTGCAGCGCCTCCCGGCTCATCTCCGTTTCATAGGCCCGCGTCATCTCCCCCGCGCGGGAGACGACCAGATGCGTCTCCACCCCCAATTGCCGCAGCACCTGCAAGGCGCGGATGCCGAAGACGATGCCCGTGGCACCGGTAATGCCGATCACCATGCGTGACGGCGCTGCCGCTTTCGTCATGATCGTCACGCCTTGGGGAAAAGATCGGGCGCGAAGGGCGTGGGGTCCACATCGCGGAAGGGCGCGCGCTCGAAATGCTTTTTCATTTTCCAGGGATAGGTGCAGTCGAAGATCGTCTTGCAGGTGATGCCCTTGCCCGGAATGCTGGCATTGTAGTCAGGCGACTGCGAGGGATCGAGCACATGGCCGGTGACGCCGGGCAGGAAGATGGTGTCGATATCGCCCTGATAGCGCGTCTGCATGGCCCATAGCACGTCGTCGCTGTCGAAAAGATCGACGTCCTCGTCAACGATGATGACGTTTTTCACTTCGCGGTAGACGCCGAGCGCGATGATGGCCGCCTGCCGCGCCTTGCCCTGGTCACCGGCGCTGCGCTGATGCACCTGGAGCACCGCCAGCAGCTTTCCGCCACCCGCCGTATGGGCATAGACGTTTTTGACGAAGCCCGGCAGCGCGCGTTCGCAGGCATTGTAGATGCTGGCTTCGGTCGGAATGCCAGCGAGGCTGGTATGTTCCTCGCCCGGTCCCACCAGCGTCTGCAAAATGGCGCCATGCCGCATGGTAACGGCCTTGACCTTGATGACGGGCAGAGACGGATTGGCCGGCCCGTCATAGCCGGGGAATTCCGGCATGGCATGGCCGGTATTGGTGTTCTGATCCTCCCGCACGCGCACATTGGGCAGGATTTCACCCTCGATCACGATTTCGGCGCGGGCGATGGAGCGCTGGTCGACGGCTTTGGCGCGCACCAGTTCCACCGGCCGGCCGCGCAGCCCGCCGGCGACGGCGAGTTCATCGAAACCGAAGGGCGTGGTCGGGGCCTCGAAACAGGCGCCGATCAGGATCGCGGGGTCGAGGCCCATATTGATGGTGACGGGCAGTGCCTCGCCCCGCGCCTCCGCCTTCTCACGGAAGGCATCGATATGACGGCCGGGGGCAAAGAAGACGGAAAGTTCATCCCGCCCCTGAACGCAAAGCCGGTGGATGGTGACATCCGAATGGCCTTCGTCCGGATCGCTGCCGAGCAACAGGCCGAGGCAGAAATAGGGACCGGCATCCTGTTCGGTATTGGTGGGCGCCGGCAGCAATCTGCGCAGATCGAAACCAGGGTCGCTCGCCAGATGCACGACCTCCTGACAAGGCGCGTCACCTGTGATCTCAACCGGCGGAATGGCCTTCTCGACCGCGCGGCCCATATGCTGGGCCAGGTCTTCGGCCTTGCAGTCCAGCATATGCGCAACACGCTGGCGGTCGGCCATCAGCCCCACCAGCACGCGCGAGCCGGGATAGCCCTTCACAGTCTCGAAGATCATGGCCGGCCCCTTCCGGGTCGGGCGCATGACCGTGCCACCGGCACCGATGCGCTTGTAGACGCCGGCCAGTTCGGCATGAGGGTCAACCGGATGGTTGGTGGAACGGATATGGCCGGACCGTTTTTCCAGCCGCGCAATGGCCGAACGCAGGTCGGTAATCGCATCCGTTTCGGACGCAGGCGGGTTGAAGGTGGAATCCATGGGCAAGGGCCTCCTGATCTGCCGGCACATTGGCCCGTCCATTGATGAAGATCGATATACTTCAATCCGCTATATTGATACGTTTGATCTTATGAATTCCCTTCTCTCCACCGTCTCCCTGCGCCGGTTGCAGGTGTTTCTGGCCGTCTGCGAAACGCTGCATATGGCCCGCGCGGCCGAGGCGCTGGGCATCGCCCAGCCCGCGCTCAGCCAGCAGATACGTGGGCTGGAAACCGCTATCGGCGCCCGCCTGTTCCATCGCCGGAAGCGCGGCATCGACCTGACGGCCGCCGGCGCGCAATGCCGCGACCAGGCCGTACGGCTGCTGCGCCTGCATGGCGAAACCATCGAACAGGTGCGCCGCGTGGCGCGGGGCGAGGCCGGGCGCATCGTGCTCGGCTATGTCGGCTCGGCCATGTTCGAGCGGCGCTTTCCGGCCGAGTTGCGGCAGATGCGGGATCGCTTTCCCGGCGTGGAACTGAGCCTGCGCGAAGGCAGCATCCTGACCCTGCTGGACGCCGTCGCCAGTGGGGATATCGATATCGCGCTGGTCCGCGCGCCGATCGACGTCGCGCCGCCGCTGAAGGCGCGTTTCCATTCCCGCCAGGCGCTGTCGGTCATTCTGCCGCACAACCACCCGCTGGCCCGCCTGCCCGCCATTCCCATCGCGCACTTGGCGCAGGAGACGATGATCGGCCTGCCCGACAGCGAAGCCGTGGGCATCATGCGCGTGGTGACGGAACTGGCGCGGGCCGCCGGCATTCAGCTGCCGGTGAAGTGGCATGTCTCGGAAGTTGGCAGCGTGCTGGGCCTGGTCGCGGCGGGCCTCGGCTTCGGCATCGTGCCGGAAGCCATCGCCGCATTGGCCGGGCCGGAGATCGCGGCGCGACCGCTGCTGGTGGACCCACCGGCCCATGCCGAGCTTTGGCTGGTCTGGCACGAAGAGAAACTGACACCGGCATTGAGCCAATTTCTGTCGGTCGCCGGCGGCGGCTAAGGGCTTTGGCGACTCGCACCCGTCGCGCCACAAGGGCGGTATGTGCGGTCGTTTCGCGTCCACCCTTCCCCCCGAGCAGATCGAGGCATTGTTTGCCATTGGTGGCGAGCTGCCCGGCCAGGCACCGTCCTGGAACATCACGCCCCGGCAAGACGCCCTGGTCATTCGCCGCCACCCGGAAACGCGCGCCCGCCGTGCGGACGCGCTGAACTGGGGCTTTCTGCCGCATTTCGCCAAGGAACTGGCACGCGCGCCGCGGCCGATCAATGCACGGGCCGAGACGCTGGCGACCTCGCCTTTGTTTCGCAGCGCCTATCAGGGCGGCCGGCGATGCCTGATCCCGGCGACGCTGTTCTACGAATGGCATACCGGCACCAATGGCCGGCAGCCCTATGCCGTGGCACGCATGGACGGCGCGCCGCTCGTCTTCGGCGGGTTGTGGGAAGGCTGGCGCGGGCCGGACGGTGCCATCATCCGCAGCTTCACCATTGTCACCACCGTCGCCGGTGCGGATGTCGCGGCCCTGCATGAACGGATGCCGCTGACGCTGGCACCGAAGGATTGGCCGTTGTGGCTGGGCGAGACGGACCGCGACCCATCCGATCTGCTGAAACCCACGCCCGCTGGCACATTGCGCGCCTGGCCCGTTTCCACTCGCGTCAATAGCGCGCAGCAGAATGACGCGGGCCTGGCGGACGAGATTGACCCATCAATCCCGCCGCCCAGGCCCGCGACAGAAGCCCGCACGCTGAAACAGGGGCCAAGCCTGCCGCTATTTGGCTAAACCAATCAGGCTTGCGCCAAGGCCTGACGCAGATCGTCCAGAATATCCTCGGGATGTTCCAGACCGATGGACAGCCGGATATAGCCCGGCGTGACGCCCGTGCGTGCCTGTTCCTCCACCGTCAATTGCGAATGGGTGGTGGACGCCGGATGAATGGCCAGGCTGCGCGCGTCACCGATATTGGCGACGTGATAAAGAAGTTGCAGCGCATCGATGAAGCGCTTGCCGGCCTCCGCACCGCCGCCAAGTTCGAAGCCGAGCAGCGCACCCTGCCCGAATTCGCCGCGCAGATAGCGATCGGCCCGCGCCCGCGCCTGTCCCGTCTGCTGACTGGGATGGATGACGCGCGTGACCTTGTCATGGCCTTTGAGGAAGTCCGCGACGATGAGCGCGGAGGCATTGTGCTGGCGGATGCGCAGCGGCAGCGTCTCGATCCCCTGGATGAACTGAAAGGCGTTGAAGGGGGAAACGGCGGCGCCCAGGTCACGCTGCAAGACCACGCGCGCGCGGAGCACATAGGCGATGGGGCCCAGCGGCTTTGCGGCCTCAATCCAGACCGCGCCGTGATAGCCGGGGTCCGGCTCGGCCAGCAGCGGGAAGCGTGCCTTGTGCTTTTCCCAATCGAATGTGCCGCCGTCGATGATGGCGCCGCCGATGGAGGTGCCATGACCGCCGATATATTTTGTTGTTGAATAAACAACAATCGCGGCACCGTGGTCGAAGGGCCGCACCGTCAAAGGTGCTGCGGTATTATCCACGATCAGCGGAATGCCGAATTGCTGCCCGATGGCGGCGACTTCCGCGATGGGAAACACTTCCAGCTTCGGATTGGGCAAAGTCTCGGCATAATAGGCGCGGGTATGGTTGTCGGTCGCGCGCGCGAAAGCTTCAGGGTCCGCCGGATCGACGAAGCGCACTTCGATGCCCAGGCGCCGCAGCGTATTGGCGAACAAGGCCCAGGTGCCGCCATAGAGATCCGTCGAACTCACGATATTGTCGCCGGCTTCGGCGATATTGAGAATGGCGAAGGCCGAGGCCGATTGGCCGGAGGAGAGCGCCAGAGCGGCCACCCCGCCTTCGAGTGCGGCCAGGCGCTGTTCCAGCGCGTCCTGCGTCGGATTGGTGATGCGCGTATAGACATTGCCCAGTTCCTGTAGCGCAAACAGGCGCGCGGCGTGGCCGGTATCGTGGAACTGATAGGATGTCGTCTGATAGATCGGCACGGCGACCGCGCCGGTCGTGGGGTCGGCGCGATAGCTGCCGCCGTGCAGGGCGATGGTTTCCGGCCGCCAGCGTGCCCGCCGGTCGGTCTCGGAAAGCGCAGTCGTGGAAATCTGTGTGTCCGGCATGGTTTTTCCCAGTTCTGTTTTATTTATCTGGTTTAGGCCGAGCGCCGCAGCGTCTGCACCGCCCTGTCATCCTCGCGCAGGTGGTGGCGCAGCGTGCTGCCAGTATAGCGCTTTCGGTAAAGACCTAAACGTTGCAGTTCAGGCACGACCTCATCGGCGAATTCCGCGAAACTGCCGGGCAGATAGGCCGGGCTGATGACGAAGCCGTCGCAGGCCCCGGCATCGAACCATGTTGCCAATATCCGTGCGATCTGCGGCCCGGTGCCGCAGAGTTGCGGCACGCGAATGCTGGCGGCCCATTCGCGGCCGACGCTGTCGAGCGTGGCCCCCGGCCCGCCCAGCGTGGCCAACTTCTCCCGCACCGCCGCCGGCAGGCTGTTATCCCCCGCCAGATCCGCGACCGGCGTTGCCAGATCATATTTGGCGAAATCGAAATTGAGCTGGCCGGACAGCGTGACGATGCCGAGTTCGGGCCGGGCGAGCGCGTTATGCGCGTCGCGCAGCGCAATCGCCTCGGCCTCGGTGCGGCCGATGAAGGGCATCACGGCGGTGAGGATACGCACGCTGTCCGCGGCCCGTCCCTGTTCCACCGCCAGGCGCCGGACATCGGCGCGGAAGGCGATGCCGTCCTCGATGCTGCGGTTGATGGCGAAAATGGCTTCCGCCCAGCGGGCGCCGAAGCGGCGGCCGCGCCCCGAGGCGCCGGCCTGGATGATGACGGGATGGCCGGCCGGTCCGGGCGGCATGTTCATCGGGCCTTCGACCGCAAAGAATTGCCCGCGATGATCGACGGCATGCACCTTCGCCGGATCGACGAAGAAGCCGGCTTCCTTGTCATGCACCAGGGCGTCCGGTTCCCAACTGCGCCAAAGCTTGAAGGCGACCTCCAGAAACTCGTCGGCGCGGTCATAGCGCAGGTCATGCTCCATATGCCGGTCCTGGCCGAAGATGCGGCCTTCGCTGTCATTCATGGAGGTGACGACGTTCCACGCCCCGCGCCCGCCGCTGAGATGATCGAGCGTCGTGAAGCTGCGGACGATATGGTTGGGCTGGTAGTAGGTGGTGGAGCGGGTGACGCCGAGGCCGATATGGCGCGTGGTGGCCGCCAGGTAGGAGACGACGGGTAGCGGGTCCAACCGCGCCGGATCCTGACTGCCGTAGCGAAAGGCCGCGTCCCGGCTGCCATCGGCCTGGTCGGAGACCGCCAGACGGTCCGCGAAGAACAGGAAGTCGAACAGGCCTTCCTCCAGGATTTCCGCAACGTCCGCGTAAAGCCTGGGATCGGTAAAGCGCCGCGTGGTGCGCGGATGGCGCCAGACGGCGTGGCTATGGACGACCGGACCCGCGATCAGAAAGCCTGCGAGATGAATCTGTCGCGACGCTTGGGTCACCCGCGTCTCTCCTCTTCTCGTCGCCGGCCATAGACGCATGGCCGGACGCGCGATACGATAAACAACATCGAGATAGTGCAAATACGCGACGTCACTTGTAAATACTGAAATTAAATAGTTAATTCTGAGGCGCTCATGACCGAAACCGAAACCGCCTGGCCCGCCCCCGTCTCGTCCAGCTATCCGGCGTTGGCCGAGCGGTTCCGGCCGATCTTCCGCCAGATCGCGGAAGGCGCCATTCAGCGCGAGGCTGAGCGCATTTTGCCGTATGAGCCGATTGCCTGGCTGAAGGCGGCCGGCTTCGGCACGGTGCGGATCCCCGTGGCAGAGGGCGGGTTCGGCGCCACGATTCCTGAGCTGTTCGGCCTGCTGATCGAGTTGTCGGCGGCCGATTCGAATGTCACCCAGGCGCTGCGCGCCCATTTCGGCGCGGTCGAGGATATTCTGGCCGCCGGCACGGCAGACCGGCGGGCGCGCTGGATTCCGCGCTTCCTGGCGGCCGAGCTGGTCGGCAGCGCGCTGAGCGAAGCCGCCGGCAATACGCTCGGCTCCTTCGAAACCCGCCTGACCACGGACGGCGACCTGCTGCGGCTGAGCGGCACCAAATTCTACAGCACCGGCACGCTCTATGCCGATTGGATCAATTTCGCCGCCGAGAAGGACGGCGAAGTGCTGAGCGGACTCGTCTCCGCCACCGCCGAAGGCGTCACTCGTCATGACGACTGGTCCGGCTTCGGCCAGACGCTGACGGGCAGCGGCACCACGGTTTTCGAGAATGCGGCCGTGCATCCGGGCGACGTCTTTCCCTTCGACGCGCGCTCCAAATACCGCACCGCCTTCTATCAGCTGGTGCATCTGGCGACGCTCTCCGGCATCGGCCGCGCCGCCGCGCGGGATCTGACGGAACAGGTGGCCGCCCGCCGCCGCGCCTATAGCCATGGTGCGGCCGGAACGGTGCAGACCGATCCGCAGGTCTTGCAGGTGGTCGGCCATGTCCGCAGCCTGGCCTATGCCGCCGCCGCCACCACGTTGCAGGCCGCCCAGGGCGCGCAGCTGGTCTATGACCTTTCCATCGCTGGGCAGCCGGAGCAGGCCGCCCAGGCCGCCATCGTCAGCGAAATCGGCGTCGATCAGGCGCAGCCGGTGGTGGCCAAGCTGGTGCTGGAAGCGACCGAAACCCTGTTCGATGCCTTGGGCGCGTCGGCGACCGTACGGGCCACGGCGCTGGACCGGCATTGGCGCAATGCCCGCACCCTCTCCTCCCATAATCCGTTGATCTACAAGCAGCGCATCGTCGGCGATTACGCGGTGAACGGTACCGCGCCGCCCAGCTTCTGGATGGTCGGCAGCGTCAGCTGAGACCTTCTGCATGACGGTCTGATGAAAGCGGGGCGCGGACCAGCATAACGGCCATTGCTCCCGCCCCGCGCGGCTCGCTAATAGGCGGACACATCTATACGAGTTCGCCCATGACCTATGACATTGCCATTGTCGGTGCCGGCATCGTGGGCATCGCTCATGCATTGGCCGCGAGCCGCCTCGGTCTGCGCGTCGTCATGATCGACCGCGACCAGCGCTCGGTCGGCGCGTCCATCCGCAATTTCGGCTTTGTCACCGTCACGGGCCAGCAGCAGGGCGAATGCTGGCGCCGCGCCATGCGGTCCCGCGACATCTGGGAAGAGGTCGCGCCCCAGGCCGGTATTTCTGTTCTGCATCAGGGCCTGGCCGTGGTTGCCCGCCGGCCGGAAGCGGCCGTGGTGCTGGAAGCTTTTCGGGACCATCCGGAAATGGGCGTCGGCTGCGAACTGCTGTCGGCCGAGGAAGGCCGCAAGCGCTTCCCCTGGATGACCGGCGAGGCCGAGAGCGTGCTCTATTCCCCGCATGACCGTCGGGTTGAATCCCGTGAGGCCATTCCCCGTCTCAACGCCTGGCTGGCGGAAGCGCGTGGCGTCACCGTGCTGCGCGGCGTGGCCGTGCATGGCGTGGAACGCGGACGCGTTTTCACCAGCGACGGCGTCATCGAGGCTGCCAAGATCGCGGTCTGCCCGGGCGATGATCTGGCGACGCTTTTCCCTGACCGGCTGGCGGAATTCAGCGTCACGCGCTCCAAATTGCAGATGATGCGGCTGAAGCCCCGCAAGCCCCTGCCGCTGGGCTGCGCGGTGATGACCGATCTCTCCCTCGTCCGCTATCTCGGCTATTCGGAACTGCCGGAAGCCGCCCCCCTGCTCGCGCGTCTGAAACAGGAACAGGCGCCACATCTGGCCGGCGGCGTGCATCTGATTGCCGTGCAATCGGCCGATGGCAGCCTCGTCGTCGGTGACACCCATGTCTATGGCACCACCATGGACCCCTTCGGCGATACGGCGCTGGACGATCTGGTGCTGGATGAATTCCACGCCGTCTTTCCGGGCGTGGAATACGACATTACCGAGCGCTGGATCGGCACCTATGCCTCCGCGCCCGACCGTCTCGCGCTGCTCGACAAGCCCATGGATGACGTCGCTCTGACCGTCGTCACCAGCGGCACCGGCGCTTCCACCGCTTTCGCCATCGGCGAAGAAGTCATTCAGGAGCTTTGCGCATGAGCCATCACCTCAAGGCCGCGATCTTCGACTGGGCCGGTACCGTCATCGATTTCGGCTCCCGCGCGCCGATGGGCGCCTTCGTCGAAGCCTATCGGCGTTTCGATGTCGCGGTTTCGGTCGCGGAAGCGCGCAAACCCATGGGCCTGCCGAAACGCGCCCATATCGCGGCGCTGATGGCGGACCCTGACATTGCGGCGCGCTGGGCGGAAACCCACGGCGCCCTGCCGGGCGAGGCCGAGATCGACGCGCTGTATGCCATCTTCGTGCCGCTGAATACCGAAGTGGTCAGCGATTTCTGCACCCTCATTCCGGGTGCCGTGGACATGGCAAAAGCCGTGCGGGCGCGGGGCATGAAGTTGGGCTCCACCACCGGCTATGTCCGCCCGATCATGGAACGCGTGCTGCCTTTGGCCGCCGCTCAAGGCTATGTGCCGGACAATCTGGTCTGCGCCGGTGACCTGGCGGACGGCCGCCCCAGCCCGCTGATGATGTATCGCTGCTTCGCGGATCTGGGCGTCTATCCCCCCTCCGCCGTGGTGAAGATCGACGATACCGAGCCGGGCATCCTGGAAGGCCTCGCCGCCGGCACCTGGACGGTCGGCGTCAGCGTCTCCGGCAATTGCGTCGGCCTCAGCCATGAGGAATGGCTGGCGACGCCCGAGGAAGAACAGGCATCGCTCCGCGCGAGCGCGGAGAATACGCTGCTCGGCGTCGGTGCGCATTTCGTCATCGACAGCATCGCCGATCTGGTGCCGGTGCTGGATGAGATCGAAGCGCGCATGGAACGCGGCGAGACGCCCTGAGCGCCGTCGCGTGACCAGCCCCGTTCGCGCCGGCGAAGGCGACGTCAACCATTCGCCGCGCCGCCGCGCATGGGCCGCCGAGAACATTCGGGGCGCAGGCCGCGACCTGATCGACCGCGATGCGGCGGCCTTTCTGCACCAATCCGTTTCCACCCCCTGCCTTAACGCCATCGCGCGGGCCGAGGGGATCTGGATCGAGGATGTGGCGGGCCGCCGCTACATGGATTTCCACGGCAATAACGTCCATCACATCGGCTACGGCCATCCGCGCCTGAAGGCGGCGATTGCCGCCCAGATGGACGCTCTGCCTTTCGCGCCACGCCGCTTCACCTGCGAACCCGCCGTGGCGCTGGCCGAAAAGCTGGCCGAGATCGCGCCGGGCGACCTGTCAAAGATCCTGTTCACGACCGGCGGGTCGGACGCCATCGAAGTGGCGCTGAAAGTGGCGCGCGCCGCCACGGGTCGCTTCAAGACGATTTCCTTCTGGGACGCCTTCCACGGTGCCGGTTTCGGCGCGTCCAGCGTCGGTGGCGAGGCGATGTTCCGCTCTGGCCCCATCGGGCCGCTGCTGCCGGGCACGGAGCATGTGGCGCCCTTCGCCTGCTACCATTGCCCCTACGGCTATCCGGCGCCGAACGGCGTGCCGGACCTCGACCTCTGCCATATGACCTGCGCGAATTACCTACGCTATGTGCTGGAACGCGAAGGCGATGTCGCGGCCGTCATCGCGGAACCCGCCCGCGCCGTACCCTATCTGCCGCCGCCGGGCTATTGGAAGGCCGTGGCCGAGGCCTGTCGCGCCCATGGGACGCTGCTGATCTTCGATGAAATCCCGACGGGATTGGGCAAGACGGGCCGCATGTTCGCCTGCGACCATGACGGTGTCACACCCGATATTCTGGTCATGGGCAAGGCGCTGGGCGGCGGCATTCTGCCCATCGCGGCGGTGCTGTGCCGGCCGGAGCTTGACGTCGCCGGCGCCTATGCCTTCGGCCATTACACGCATGAGAAAAACCCCGTCACGGCGCGGGCCGCGCTGACGACCATTCAGATCATCGAGGACGAGGATCTGGTGGAAAACGCCCGTCGGGTTGGAGACGTCGCGCTGGACCGGCTGCACGCCATGAAAGCCAAGCATCCGCTGATCGGCGATGAGCGCGGCCGGGGCTTTCTGCTCGGCATCGAACTGGTGACGGACCGTGCGGCCAAGACGGCCGCCAGCGACGCCGCCGAAGCCATTCTGTATCGCGCCTTCGACCAGGGTCTGAGCTTCAAGACAACGATGGGCAATGTGCTGACGCTGACGCCCTCGCTGGTCACCACCGAAGGTCAGATGATGCAGGCGCTGGATATTCTGGAAGCGGCAATCACGGCGGAAGAGCGGTAAGCTAAATCTCTTGAATCTGGCTCCAAAACGGCGCCAGATTGACTCCATGCCCGTGACCTTATCCATCAAGAATGCTCCTGACGACGTCGTTCAGCGGCTGCGTGAGCGCGCCGAGCGGCATCATCGCTCGCTGCAAGGCGAATTGCTGTCGATTATCGAAGCGGCGGCGCAAGAGCCTGCCGCGACAAACGTTGCAGAACTTCGGGCGGAAATCCGCCTGTTAGACCTTCAGACACCCAGCGAATCCGTGGCAATTCTGCGCGCCGACCGCGATGGCCGTTAAGGTCATCGATGCCTCTGCCGTCGCAGCCTTTCTATTTGACGAACCCGAAGCGGACATTATCGCACAACGGATAGCGGGCGCCAGACTGGTCGCGCCAACGCTCCTCGGCTTCGAACTGGCGAATGTGTGCCTGATTAAAGGTCGGCGGCACCCTGACAAAAGGCCCGCGCTATTACGCAGCTTCGGCTTGCGTCATCGACTGGGCATTCAGGAACTCACCGTCGATTACGATGCAAGTCTTGCGCTTGCCCTGGCAACCGGCCTCACGGTCTATGACGCAAGCTATCTCTGGCTATCTCAGGAACTGAAAGCCGAGCTGATCACGCTTGACCGGCAGCTTGCCGCTGCAATCACGCAAGCAGCCAAGGACTGACGCCTCTCAGTCCCCGGCGCGCTTGTCTGCCAGATTCCAGCCGGCATGGGTCAGCTGGACCATATCGGCCGAGGGGCGCAGCGGCGCCGCCACGACACGGTCACGGCCCTGGTCCTTGGCGAGATACAGCGCCTTGTCCGCCGTCGGCAGCAATTCGTTCGCGCGGCTGCAATTCTCAGGCATGGAGGCGACGCCGAAGGAGGCCGTGACGGTGATGCCGTTCGAGGTGGTAGCGCCGATCGCGGTGCGGATCTGCTCGGCCCGCGCCACCGCCACCTCCAGCGTCGTATCCGGCAGCAGAATCGCCAGTTCCTCGCCACCATAGCGGCAGGCGATATCGGCCGGCCGCAGAGAGGCCAGAACCGCGCCTGCGGTGTCGCGCAGCGCCAGATCGCCGGCCGCATGGCCGTAGCGGTCGTTCAAATTCTTGAAATGGTCGAGGTCCAGCATGATGACCGAGACAGGCGTGCGCCGCCGCTCGGCATCCGTCGTCAAGCGCTCCAGCATCTCTTCCAGGAAACGGCGGTTGTAGAGGCTGGTTAGCGGGTCGCGCAGCGCCTGATTGCGCAGGCGCTCTCTCAGCACGATATTCGACAGCGCCAGCGACATGGCATCGGCCAGGGCAATGGCGATGGGCTGGATGCGTTTCAGCGTCTCGGCATCGCGCAGGCTGTCGCCGCGCAGGATCAGCAGGCCGTGAATCTCGCCCCGCGCGACGATGGGAATCTCGAAGGCCGTGCCGGAACAATCGCTATGGGCGCAGCGGAGCGCCTGCTCCCCGCGTCCGTTCAGATGCGGCTTGCCGCGTTTCAGCGCCCAGCAACTGTCCGGCGCGATATGCAGCGGCGGCGCATCGGCACCCGACGCGCCCCATTCCGTCGCGAAATCCAGCCGGTCGCGCGAATTGTTGAAAACGTAAAGCGCCCCGCCGAAATCGCCCAGAAGCTCGGTCGCGGTCGCCCGCAGCACGGCATTGGCGTCTTCGCTGGTGGCGGCGCTTTGCAGGATCTCCGTCATGCCAAACAGGGTTTCCACCTCCCGGCGCGCCACGAGGCTGGCGCCGATCGCGGCCTCACGGCCCTTGGCCTCTCGCCGGCTGGTGGCGAAAGCATAGGAGGTCGCGGCAATAGCGATGATGGCGCCAAGCAGGTTGATGAGCAAAATGAGGTTCTGCTCGGCCGCGATCCGGCGCCAGTCGGCATCGACCTTGGCACTGCGATAATCGAGATAGCCGCCGATCATGGTTTGCAGCTGCGCCATCAACTGCGACGTCTGGGCCTTGGTAAGAACGGTTTCCGCCTGATCCGATTCATGATCCATGGCGAGGATTACAGCCTGCGACCAGGCCGCGCGCAGGGTAGCGATGCGGTCGGTCACCGGATGCGCCGTCGTCTCCCCCAGATTTTGGGACAAGGCGTGATCGTCTATATCTTTGAAGATATCGCCTTCGGCATTGTTCAGTTCGCTGACGCCGCGCACATAGGCCGCGAAATCGGTGGGCTGAGCCGAAAGCACAACGCCGCGGACACCGCTTTGCGTGTCGAGAAGCGCGAATTGCACCAGACGGATGTCACGGGTTGCCCAGACATAGGCGCGGAGCTGCGTCTGATCGTCCCGGCTGATGACATAAGCGATGACGGTGGATACCCCCATCACCGCGACGAAAGCGATGATGATGCTGGACAGATGGCGGCGTGCGAAACCGATCCCAGCCTTGGCGGCCCAGGTCAGGTTCGGCTTCAAAGAACTAATACTCTTTTGGATAGCACCGACCACCGGACCTACTCGCTTGGGCTTAAACCTCCTATAGCCGAATAATGTGAGACAGAAATAGGAAAGCTGCATCTTGGGTGCGGCGCTGCAATCCCGTATGGAGCGAAAACTCGATCCACTTGGGAATCCAACCATGAATTGCCGCCCCTTCGTGATGCTGGCTCTGCTCGGTGCCCCTCTTGCGGCCTGTGCCGGAAGCCAGCAGCAGGTTTATCCTCAGCCCTATATCGGCAAGGCAATGCCCATTCAGGTAACGCCCGAGACCCAGGCGGCCTTCAAGGCGCGCACGATCGTCACGCCGCCGCATGGCAAAGTGCAGGACTTGGCCGAGGCCTATATCGCCAGCTCGGTCGCGCATCCGAGCAGCGCCAAATTCGCTGGCGAGTTCGAATCCAACGGCAAAAGCGTCGCACTTTGCGGATTCGTGCAATATCGCGGCAAGGATAACAGCCTGACCGGCTGGCGGCCCTTCTTCGTGGAATGGACGGCGCATCACGCCAAGGGCGTCAACGCGCCTTATTACAGTGCCGATGACGAGATGGCGAAGCTCTGCGGCCCGATGACACCGCCCGCGCAGTAGACCTAGTCCTACGGGCTAGAAGCTTTCCAGTATTCGGCGAAATAGCCCTGCGCATCGAGTGGCGCGGGGCTGGTCGGCACCGCCTGGCCTGCCGCGCAATGCCATTGATACCGCGTGTCGTGACCGGTGATATAGGCCGGCACGAAAGCCGCCTGCGGGTTGGCCGCGCAATACTGGGTGACGCCCGGCAGGCTGGTTGCCTTGTCCGCCTTGCCGCAAGGCAGGTTGGCGCCGACACTGCACATCATCGGCTGTCCGGCGGCGCAGCGGAACACGGTCATCGTCGTCACGACGGCCGCCGGCATCTGCGTATAGCCGAAGCCTCGGCGCGCTGCATTGATCAGGCTCGGCGGCAAAGGCTTCGGCGCGGCGTCCGTCTGGCCAGGACGGCAGAGCTGCATATTGGCCGCCATGGCCGGCAACGCACTTAACAGTACGAGACCGCCGGCTGCCAGAAGCGCCTTCATGCCGGGCGCAGCGCTTCGTCAGCGATCACGATCAGATCGGGATGGCCGCACAGCGCCGTCACCGGCCAGGCCGGATCGGTCTTGCCGGCCAGCAGCCTGGCGAGCGCATCGGCCTTCGCCGCGCCCGAGACCATCAGCAGGATGCGCCGCGCCCCGCGCAGCATGCCGACGCCCATGGTGACGCCCTCACCCGGCACCGTGAAACCGTCCTCGAAATAGGCCGCATTGGCGGCGCGCGTCTCTTCCGTCAGCGGCACGATATGCGTGCCCTCGGTCCAGGCGACACCCGGTTCGTTGAAGGCGATATGGCCGTTGCCGCCGAGGCCGAGGATGGCGAAATCCAGCCCGCCGCGCGCAGCCACCGCCGCGTCATGGGCGCGGGCTTCGGCCAGGATATCGGGCGCGTCGCCCTGCAGCAGGCGGATATGGTCGGCCGGGATCAGGGATTCGTCGAGAAAATACCGGCCCAGGAAAGCCGCGAAACTATGGCTGTCCGTTTGAGAAATGCCGACATATTCGTCGAGATTGAAATAATGGCCTGCGCTGAGATCGACCTCGCCCGCCGCCTGCAAGGCCAGCAGCTGCTGGTAGAGGCCAACGGGCGTCATGCCGGTGGGCAGCGCGATGGCGGGCGCGTCGATCTGGGCCAGGCAATCCACCACATGGGCTGCCGCCCGCGCCGCAAATGCCTCCGGTCCCGCCGTCCATTCGATCTGCATGAAAACCCGTCCTCACATCCGATGGTTGCGGTCTTCTAGCGGCACGCGGCGGCCTCATCAAACCGCAATGATCCCGCCTAGCGCGCGGCTGGCCGGCGGTAGGACCGGCTCTCCCAGATGGCGACGACGATCAGCACGGCGCTGGTCGCGAGATTGACCGCCAGCAGGCTTTGCCCGGCGGACCAAAGTGCCACGCCGATCATCAAGGCGAGGCCCACAAGATGCGACAGCGGCAGGCGGCCGATCAGCGCCTGTTTGAAGGCGATATTGCCCATCAGGAACAGAATGGGCGCGCCCAGCAGCACCAGCAGTTCCGCCGGACCGGCCGGCCGGCCGGCTTCTGCCAAAGTCATGTCGTCAGCCACCGCGCCCAGAATGACGGCGGCAATGATGATCGCATGAACATAGGTATAGAGCACGCGGGCGATGCGGCCGGGATCGGCGGCTTCGGCGATATGCCGGCTGCCGCGTTCGGCGCCGCTGTCGAAATAGATCCACCACATGGCGGCGGTGCCCAGAAAGGCGGCCAGGAATCCCCAGAGAATGGGCGGCGACCACTGCGCCTCGAAAAAGGTCGCGCCTGTCACGGTGATGGATTCGCCAAGCGCGATCAGCACGAAACCGGCGCAGCGCTCGGCCAGATGGGCGCCGTCGATATCCCAGTCCGACGTCACGGACCGGCCCAGGACCGGCACCCAGAAACCGGCCCAAGCGGAGCCGAGGTCCAGTACCAATGCCAGCAGCCAGAGGGCAAAGCGCGTTTCGCCGCCCGCGAGGCCGCCGGCGATCCACAGCACGGCGGTCGCCACCATCCAGATCGTGATGCGCAGGAAATTGCGGAAATTGCTGCGGCTGCGCCCATACAGCGCCCAGAGCATGAAGAGCGAGCGGCCTACCTGCATCACGGCATAGCTGGCCGCGAAGACCAGGCCGCGCGCGCCGAAAGCGTCCGGGATCGATGCCGCCAGAACCAGTCCGCCCAGCATCAGCGCCAGCAGCAGCAGGCGAACGGGCGGACGATCAGGGTCCAGCCAATTCGTCACCCAGCTGGTATCGATCCAGATCCACCACATGGCGCCGAAGAGCAGCAGCGTATGCAGCGCCTTGATGCCGGAAGGCTCGGGCAGAAGGCTATGCGACAGCTGGGTAACCGCGAAGACGAAGACGAGGTCGAAGAACAGTTCGATATTCGTCACCCGCTGCCCTGCCGGGTCATCCCGGTGGCGCGACAGATCCTCGCGCGAGGAAAGGAAGCGTTTGGTCAAAGCATGCAGCACAGTCCATTCTCCGGCGCGGCTGGGATCAGGCCGAGATTAGGCGCCGTCCGAGGAAAGCACACGTTTCTTGGGGGCGGCATCGGCAGCGGCCAGGCTGGCGCCTGCCACCTGGGCCACAAGCGACGCCTTCGCCTGGCGCGGGCGTGGCGTGGCGCGGACAGCAGCCGTTGCAATCACATCCAAGGCAGCGCGCCGCCGCGCCGCCTGCGCCCCCAGCGTGCCGTCGCGCAGCAATGCCGCCCGCCCTTGCAGGGCCATGGCCATGCGTAAATCCGGCCGGCGGATCAGCCCGGCCAGCGCATGATACCATTGCCCGGTATCGGCCGCGAGAAAGCCGCCGGATTCGACCCCCTCCAGGCTCAGTGGCTGCGCCAGCCGCCTGTCGGCAATGGGATGATAGGCCGCCATGTCGGACGCGACCGTGGGCAAGCCCAGCGCCGCATAATCCAGCATCTTGATGGAGGACTTGCAGCGGTTAAAGGCAGTGTCGACCAGCGGGGCGAGGCCGATGGCCCAGGGCTCGCGCCGGTGCAGATCCGTCAGCCAGCCGACGAAAGCCGGATAGGACAGCCCGGCGCGGCGCGGCACGTCCACACGCCGCACAAAGGACGGCAGGGTGCCCGGCCCGACCACGCCCACGATGTCGATCGAAATGCGGTCCCCGAATGTATCATTCAGGCGGCTGAGCGCCGGCAGGATCAGGTCTAGGTCTGACCCATGCGTCGCGGTGCCCATATAGAGGATACGCACCGGCCCGGTCTGCACGCCCGCCGCCGCTTGAGCCTGCAAGCCGGCAAGGTCCATGCCGGCGGCCTCCAGCGACCATAGGTTTTCATCCAGGCCGTTCGGCACGATGTCGATCGCCGCCGCGCCGCCCGGCACCAGGTTCTCCAGCCGCTCGCCCAGGCGCGGGGTCGAAACATGAACGCGGGCAGCGCCCGACAGCAGCACAGTGATGCCGGCGGCCAGAGGCCGCAGACGATCCGCCTCCGGATGATCGTCCGGCAGACCGACCAGATCATCGTCCAGATCATAAAGTAGCGGCGTGCCGGTAGCGCGCAGATGCGCCAGCAGCGCACGGGCCGCCTTCGGGTCCGGAACGGCGAAGCGCTGCGCCATCACGAGATCGGATTTGAGGCCGAGCGCATCCTGGGCTGAGGCGATGGTGACCTCCACCTCCCGGCCGGCAGCGGCATGGGACAAGGGCAGCAGGCCACGGATATAGGTGCAGGCGCTGAGAACGCCGATATCCAGCCGTTCCGGCACCAGGACGACGGACAGCTTGCCCGGCCGGCGCAGGTCGGTCGGTGCGCTGCTCGTCGTGGAGCGCAAGGCCGGGGCCGACAGAACGGACTGATAGCCGGTGTCGTAGAAACTTGGCGGCAGCTTGGCCGGTAGGGACTTGTCCACCCGCCGACCGCCCTGCGCCGGCGGATCGACCCGCGCCAGTGCCGACAGCGCGGCGATCACCTGCTCGGGCATCGCGTCGGGCGCGATCAGCCGCGCGCGGGGATGGTCGGCCAGGCGCGGACCGAAGGCGCCGAGATTGGAGGCAAGAATGGCGCGGCCCGACAGGATCGCCTGGGTCAGCGTATAGCTCCAGGTCTCGGGCCAGGTGGCCGGAAACCAGATCACATCCGGATCGACGCGGTCGATCAGCGCCGGCAAAGCCTCGGGCTTATAAATGCCGGTTTCGTGCAGGACGGCGCGTGCCGCATCGGGGATGCCGCGTTCAACCTTGCCGATCACGGTAATGGCCAGCCGCGCGGGTATGACGCTTTCAGCCAATGCGAGGACGTTTTGCGCGCCCTTGTGGTCCGCCAGAACCCCAATCACGGCGACGCGCAACGGACGTTCCGCGCCCGCGCGTCCCTTGGTGGAAACGGGTCTGGGGATCGGGCGCGGCGGCACCAAAGCCGGCATCGCTTCCAGGGGTGCCAATACGGCGCGGTCGGCCAGGCCATAGCGCGCGAGCCGGGCGATACTGTCCTCGGTCGCGCAGAAGACGCGGTCGGCAAGCCGGTACAGCCAGGCATGTTCCGCGCGCCAGCCGGTGATGTCATGAGCAGCGGTATCGTCCCGCGCCTGGATGCAGCGATCGCAGACGGCCGGCGCCGGCTCGCCGCAGGAGCGCGCATCCGCCACCGGCAGCAGATTGATGCGCGGGCAGATGCCGAACCAGTCATGCACCGTCACGTCGAAGGGCACGCCCAGCCCGCGCACCAGCCCGCGCAAATCCAGTTTGAGATTGACCCAGTGCTGCACATGAACGCGGGCGATGCGCAGCGGGGCCAGCAGCGAAAGCACATCCTTCAGCACCGCGTCCTGCGCCACCTTGGCGGCCAGATCCGGGTCGTCGATTTCGGTCTTGGGCAGGGGAATCAGGTAGTCCAGATGGCCTTCCCCCGCCGGCACGCCGAGCGCCACGCCGCGCCCGTCCATCGTGGCGCGGATGACGAGAACATTGGCCCGGCCGAGCGACCGCTGCGCGAGGTCGCGGATATACTGACCGATGCCACCGTCATAGGCGTGCTGCACCATCAGGATCGTCGGCAGGCCATTGGTCGCGAAAAGCTGCAACGTGGTCGCGAACCGGAAAGGCAGCGCCTCGTCCAGCCGCAGATGCAGCGCGACGCGCCGCTGATAGTCCGGCCAGCGGGCGTGCAGAAGCGCCGCATTGGTCGCCCGTTCCGGCACCAGCGTGCCGAAACTGACCTCGCCGCGATGATAGACGAAAAGATCGCAGGCCAGCAGATGGCGCCAGCCGGCGGCATTGGCGCGCATGCAATAGTCGCTCTCCTCGCCATAGCCACGGCCGAAGGTCTTGGCATCCAGCGGTCCCAGCTCGTCCAGCGCGTCCCGGCGCAGATACATGCAGAAGCCGACCGTGGTCGGCGTGAAAACGGCACGGCCGGCATTGGCGCCGGCACAGGCGGCGTCGATCGCTTCCAGGCTTTCGCCGAAGGGCAAGGGGCCGCCGGGTACCCCGGGATAGGAACAGAGCGTCGCGTTATTGGACAGCGGGGAGACGCTGGCGATTTTAGAATGGCTATAGGCTTGGCCGGCCAGGCGGCTCAGCCAGCCGGACGGCACCGCCGCATCGGCATTGAGCAGCACCACGTCGCGGCTGCCGGCTTCCTTGATGCCGCGATTGGCGGAGCCGACAAAGCCGCGATTGCGTGGATTGCGCAGCAGATGGATGAAGCCTCTGGCTGCCAGCCGATCAAGATACCGGGAGAGTTCCGGTTCGGGCGAGCAATCATCGATCACGATGATGCGGTGCAAAAGCCCCGGACGCCCAGGCCGCTTATCGCGCAGCACGCTGCGCAGGCAGTTCTGTGTTTCCGCGATGCCGCGATAGACCGGAATGACGATATCGACCGCGACATCGGCCGGCGGCTCATGGAAGGCCGCGCGGGACGGCATGGCGTCGGCCACGGAAAAAGGACGCTGGGTGGGAAGGCCCCGCGCCCGACCGAAGCGGAGATGATAGAGCAGCGGCTCGCTGCGCGCTTCCGGCACCTGATCGACATAGAAGCCGACGTCGAAATTGGGGTGTGGATCGCGCCCTTCCGCCACGCCGAAGGTCGCATAGTGATGCAGCGCCTGAATCCCGGCCTCCATCACATCCGGATTCTGCAGCAGGTACCAGGTATTGGAAAAGAAGGCGTTCGGATCGCGGCCTTCATAGACGCCCCAGCTGACGTAATGCTGAAGCGGATCGATCCCCGCCCTGGCGATATCCGGATAGCTCTCCCGATAGAAGTCGGCATCAAAGTAGCGGGCATCGATCTCCGCCAGCATCGCCTCAAACTTTTCGGTCGTCAGAGCCGCCTCCAGCCTCGAAATCGGGTCAATCTATCGCTTAGGTTGGCAACAACAACCTATGCCGGGCCAGGAATAGCCCCGAAAGGGCCGCCACTCTCACTGTCACCAAAGCTTAGCAAAGCCGATCAAGCCGGCAAACAAACGATGCGGAGTGGTTTCGCACCCGAAGTGTCCGCCTGCCCTTTAAACGTTCCCAAACATCTTGCCCCGCAAGGCTGCATTGCGCCGCAACATAGACTGCGTTTGCGCTCGATCAAAGTTTTTTGTCCGTTTCGCTGACTTCATGCCGTCACGGACAACGTGATGGAGGATCGCATGAAGCGGTTGAAGGTGGTGGGGCTTGGTGCGATCGCGGCGCTCGGCCTGTATCCGGCAGTGTCGCAGGCGCAGAGCTTGAACAATCAAACCCCGGTTTCTCTCAGCTCGCCCGGCTTCTTCGAACCCGCCGACGTGCCGCTTCATGCGGGCAGCTTTGAGGCCAGCCTCAGCGTGATCGGCGTTATCCCCGAAACATTTTCCAGCAACATCAAGCCGATCGGCGGCCAGGTGAATGCCGGCGGCGGCGTGTCCCCGGAGCTGACCGGCACCTATTTCCTGACCAATCACTGGGCGCTGCAACTGATCGCGGCCAGCACTGCGCACAGCATCTCGGCCGGCGACACGTCGCTCGGCCATGTCGATGTCGGCCGCGCCCATGTGCTGCCGCCGACCTTGACCGTGCAATATCACTTCCTGCCGAATGACCGCTTCAGCCCCTATGTCGGGCTGGGCGTCGCCGTCGCCTTCTTCTACGCGACCCAGCCGTCCGAACCGGTCATTAACAAGTTCAGCCTGGACACGACGGCAGGCCCGTCGCTCGACATCGGCTTCGACTACAATTTCTCCGGTCACTGGTTCGCGAATTTCGATGCGAAACAGATGTTCCTCAATACCACCGCGCATATCGACAGTGCCGTGGGTGAGGTTACGGCCAAGACAGCCCTCAACCCTACAGTGATCGGCGTCGGTATCGGCTACCGGTTCTGAGGGTTCGAGAGGCGGGCTGGAATAACAGGGGATTCCAGCCCGCCGCCTTTTATGCTGCCCCCCTCACCCCTTGACGGTCGCACGTGAATGGCGCCGACAAGGTTGCGGCTCTGCGCAGCGCCCTGAAAACCATGGTCGTGGGCGAAATGACGGCCGGCGCGCCGGAGGACTGAACCCCTAGCCGTCAGGCGTCGTCCTGCTCCAGCGCCGGCAGGCTGGCTTCCAGTTCCAGAAGCTCGTCCGCCTGGGCGGCGTCGATCGCTTCCAGCCCCTTCAGCTTGCGCCCGACGGCCCGCGCCCGCGTGCGCGCCGTCTCGATCGTATTCGTCATCACCGAGGCGTTCTTGGCAAGCTTGCCGAGCACCACATCCATTTTCAGCATTTCGGTCTTGGTGGCACCGAGCAGCGCGCGGATCTGATCCGCCTTCTCCTCCAGCGCCAGCGTGACATGGCCGAGCTGGACGGTGCGCAGCAGTGCCGGAAACAGGCTGGGGCCGAGGATCATGACCCGGCATTCCCGGCTCATCTCCTCCAGCAGTCCGGGCACGCGGGCGACTTCCGCATAGAGCCCGTCGGTCGCCAGATACAGCACGCCGAATTCCACCGTCACCGGCGGGTTGATGTATTTTTCGTAGATCTTGCGGCTTTCGTCGCGCAACCGCCGTTCCAGCCCGCGCCGCGCTAAGCGCTCGCCCTCGGCATCGCCAGCCTCGGCCGCCGCGATCAGACGCTCGTAATCTTCCACCGGAAATTTCGCGTCGACCGGCAGCCAGACCTTCGCGCCGCCACGCATGGGCATGGCGACCGCGAAATCCACCATGTCATCGGTATCGTCGCGCAGCTTGCGATTGGCCTCGAAACTGCCGGCGGGAAGCACGTCTTCCAGCATGGCGCGCAATTGCGCCTCGCCCCAGCCGCCGCGCGTTTTGACATTGGTGAATAGGCGCTTGATGTCGCCGATCTGCGCTGTGACCGCCTGCACATCGCCCAGCGCTTTCTGCACGGCGGTAAACTGATCAACGACGCGGGCGAAGCTCTGCTCCATCTGTTTTTCGACGGCGGCATGCAATTGCTCGTTCACCGTCGCCTGCATCTCAGCCAGCCGCTTTTCGTTGCTCTCGCGCAGTGTCGTCAATTGCAGGTCGAGCGTCGCGCCGATGCGGCGCTGCTCCTCGACCGCCGATTGGCGCATGGTGTCCATCGAGGCGCCGACCGCCGTTGTCGCCTGGGTGATCTGCTCGAAGGCCTTGGTCAGCGCGCCGGTGGTGCCGGTCTGGATGGCCGCCGTCAGGCCGCGTTCGGCGGCCGAAATCTGCCCGCGCGTGCTGTCCGCTTCGCTGCGAATGCCGGCCAGGATCTGCTCGGCTTGCAGACGCAGCTTTTCCGCCGCCTGCTCCCGCGCCGCACCGCCGCCTCGGGCCGTGACGAAAGCGATGAGGCCTAGGCCAAGGCCGATGAGGCCGAGAATGAGCGCGATGATGTCAGAGGTCATGCCAGCGTCTTAGCCGGCCAGCGCTCCTGCGTCACCACCGGAGTTCACACTATGTTCAGGCGACAACCTTCACATAAGAACCCGGCGCGTCCTCGATCACCGTGACGTTCGCCCCCGCCTCGCGCGCCGGCACGGTTTCCGGCGCCAGCTTCGCAATCCAGCGCTGCCAGTCCGGCCACCACGACCCAGCGATCTCGGTCGCGGCGTCTTCCCAGTCATCCGGGTTGTCAGGGGTCGAAGACGCCACCCAATGGCTGTATTTGCCTGATTCCGGGTGGTTGACGACGCCCGCGATATGGCCGGAGGCAGCCAGCACGAAGCGCTTCGTCCCCTTCATATAGTGCAGGCCCTGATAGGTCGATTTCCAGGGCGTGATATGGTCTTCTCTGGCCGCCAACATATAGGTTGGCACATTAACCCGCGAAAGATCGATCGGCACGCCGCAGAGGCTGACGCCGCCGGGTTCCTTCAGCTTGTTCTCCTGATACATGCGGCGGAGATAGAAACTGTGCATGGCCGCCGGCATGCGCGTGCTGTCGCCGTTCCAATACAGCAGATCGAAGGGGAACGGCTCATTGCCGAGCAGGTAATTGTTGACCACGAAAGACCAGATGAGGTCGTTGGCGCGCAGCATATTGAAGGTCTGCGACATTTCGCTGCCTTCCAGATAGCCGCGCTTGTTCATGCGCTCTTCCAGCGCCTGGATCTGCTGTTCGTCAATGAAGACGCCCAGTTCCCCGGCTTCCGAGAAATCCAGCAATGTCACCAGATAGGTGGCGGATTTGATGCGGCGATCCTTCTTCACCGCCATCCAGGCCAGGGTCGAGGCCAGCAGCGTGCCGCCCAGGCAATAGCCGATGGCGTTGATCTCGCGCTCACCCGTGATCCGCTCGATGGCGTCGAGCGCCGCGAGCACGCCCTCCGTCATGTAATTCTCAAAATCCTTGGCCGCGAGTTCTTCGTCGGGATTGACCCAGGACACCATGAAGACTGTGTGGCCCTGGGACACGGCCCAGCGCACGAAACTGTTCTTGGCGCGCAGGTCGAGAATATAGAATTTGTTGATCCAGGGCGGGATGATCAAAAGCGGCCGTTTCAGAACCGCTTCTGTTGCGGGCGCATATTGGATGAGCTGCATCAGCGGCGTCTGCCAGACGACCTTGCCCGGCGTGGTCGCGATATTCTCGCCGAGCCGAAAAGCCTCGGTATCGGTCATGCGGATGCGCAGCTTGCCGCGTCCAAGCTCCAGATCCGTCAGCAGATTGGTGAGGCCCTTGAGCAGATTCTCGCCCCCCGTCTCCACCGTGCGGCGCAGCACTTCAGGATTAGTGAGAACGAAATTGCTCGGGCTCAGCGCATCGACGAACTGGCGCGAATAGAAATCGACCTTCTGCGCGACCTTGGGCTCCAGCCCATCGACATCCTTTACGACGTCCTGCACGAAGCGCGCCGACAGCAGATAGCTCTGCTTGATGAAGTCGAAGATTTCATTGTCCTGCCAGGCACCGTCCTTGAAGCGGCGGTCGCGCGGATCGGCGGCAATGACGGGTTCGGTCTCGATGCCCATGATGCGGCGGGTCGTGTTCTGCCACAGCGCCATATAGTCGTTCCACAGGCCCATCTGCGCCTGCATCAGCCGGGCGGGATTGGCCATCAGCTTGGCCGTCATTTCCAGGAAGGCCGAGCCGATATTGAACGGGTCCGGCTGGCCCGACGGCACCTGCGGCTTTTCCGCCTCCTGGCGCTTCAGCCAGCCCAGCATGATGCGCTGGGACCGCTCGGCGATATCGGTCATGGTCCGTCGGACAAGCTCGGGATCGGGCAGGCGGATGTCCTGGCTGTCCGGTTTCTCGCTATCCGCCATGACACGATCCTTTCCGGCGTTCGCCGCTTGGGCTAGACCAGCCCTCGTCTACAGGGACCAGGGCTGTATGTTGCTAACCGATTATGAGGGTAAGGCTGGGACCAGCCGGGTTCAAGCCACAGTCTCGCTGGGGCTATCGCGCGGAAGCGCGACCCGTTCACGGCTTTACGCCTCCGTCGCCCGCTTGGGCCGCAGCGCGGCCCCCGCTGCCCTGTTGCTGCTGCTGGCGGGTTGCAGCGACGTGCCCAATTCCATCGACCCCATTTCCTGGTGGCATAATATGGAAGGCGGCGCGATCGCACAGGACCGGCCGCCGCCGCCCAATCCCCATGCGCCTTTCCCGCATCTGGCCAATGCGCCCAAGCGTCCGGCCGGCATGGGGGATGCGGAATGGGCCGACCTCAAGGCCGCGCTGGCGTCCCAGGGCGCCAATGCCCATCAATACGCGGCCGATAACCCGATCCCGACACTGCCGCAGACACCCGCAGCCGGCGCGCCGGCCAATGGTGCTGCTGGCGCTCCCAAGCCGGCCCCGGCCAAGGTTGTGGCGCCTGCGGCGCAGGCAGCCCAGGCGCCCGCAGAATCGGCGGCCGATGCCGCCGCCATCCAGCGGCTGGCCAATGCCCAAGGCCCTGCCGGCAGCACCAATACCGGCATGGCTTCGGCCAAGACCGTCGCCGCCGCCACCGCCGCGACCGAGGCTCCCGCTGCCAGCAACGCTGGCACGAGCGTGACCTTCGGTGGCCCGGATCAGCCGCAGAAGACAGCCCCCAGCCCCGGCCCGCAGGCGGTGCCGGTAAACGCCGCCGGACAGCCGGTGCAAGGCAAGGCCGTCGGCACGCATTACACCTTCTTCGATCCCGATAACGGGCTGAGCGTTCCGGGCGCCACCGCCCCCGTGGTGCAGCCGGACGAGGCCCATCCGCCCGCGCTGCCGGATAGCGTGCCGGCCCCGCCCGCCGTGGCCGGCTTCGCTATCTCGGCCGTGCCCTCCACCTATGCCGCGCCCAAGCATTTGCCACAGCCGGCCCCCTATATGGCGCCGGTCCCCTTGCCGCCCGTGCCGCCGGTGGCCGTTGCTTTCCCGCCCCGCTCCGCCATTCTTTCGGCGCCGATGAAGCGCGCGCTGCTGAAACTGGTCCAGCAGCACCAGACCGCGCGGATCGCAGTGACGGGCTATGGCGACGCCACCAGCGACACGCTGGCGGACCAATCCGCCGCCATGCCGCTGGCGCTGGAGCGCAGCCGGGCGATCACCGTGCAGCTGATCGCGGACGGCATGCCGGCACGCACGCTGGTGCCGACCGCCCAGGCGCTCGGCCAAGGCGGTCTGGCGCGATTGGTGGATTGACGATTGAACGGATTGAGCCACAGGGGGATTGGGCGTAACGCCTTTTCCCCTTCGTGCTTCACCCCCGTCCGGACCAGCTGCCATGACCGAAGAGTTCCACCGCATCCGCCGGCTTCCGCCTTACGTCTTCGCCGTCGTCAACAAGGCTAAGGCCGCCGCCCGCGCCGAAGGCGCCGATATCATCGATCTCGGCATGGGCAATCCGGACAGTCCGACGCCGCCGCATATCGTGGCCAAGCTGGTGGAAGCGGTGCAAGACCCGCGCACGCATCGCTATTCGGTCAGCCGTGGCATTACCGGCCTGCGCCGCGCGCTGGCCGGCTATTACGACCGCCGCTTCGGCGTGAAGCTGGACCCGGAGACCGAGGTCATCGCGACGCTCGGCTCGAAGGAAGGTCTGGCGAACCTCGCCGCCGCCATCACCTCGCCCGGCGACACCATCATGGTGCCGAACCCGTCCTACCCCATCCATCAGTTCGGCTTCATCATCGCGGGCGCGGGCGTGCGTTCCATTCCCGGAACGCCGGATGACGAGATGCTGCGCGCCATCGACCGCGCCGTGCGCCATTCCGTGCCGAAGCCGACGGCGCTGATTGTGAACTTTCCGTCCAACCCGACGGCAGAACTGGCCAGCCTCGATTTCTACAAGGAACTGGTGGCGCTGGCCCGCCGGCATGAGTTTTTCATCCTCTCCGACCTTGCCTATGCCGAACTCTATTTCGAGGGCGAGCCGCCGCCGTCCGTATTGCAGGTGGAAGGCGCGCGCGACGTGACGGTGGAATTCACCAGCATGTCCAAGACCTATTCCATGCCGGGCTGGCGCATGGGCTTCGCCGCCGGCAATCAGCGGCTGGTGACGGCGCTGGCGCGCATGAAATCCTATCTCGATTACGGTGCCTTCACGCCCATCCAGGTCGCGGCCACCGCCGCGCTGAACGGCCCGCAGGATTGCGTGGACGCCGCGCGGACCCTGTATCGCGAACGGCGCGACGTCGTGATCCCGGGCCTGGAGGCGGCGGGCTGGAAAGTGCCGAGCCCGCGCGGCTCCATGTTCGCCTGGGCGCCGATCCCCGAGCGCTATGCCCATATGGGCAGCCTGGATTTCTCGACCCTGCTGCTGGAAAAGGCGCGCGTCGCCGTCGCCCCCGGCATCGGCTTCGGTGAATATGGCGACGGCCATGTCCGCATCGCGCTGGTCGAGAATACGCAGCGCCTGCGGCAGGCGGTGCGCAATATCCGCACCTTCCTGGCCAGCGACGGCAACCATTCCTCAGCCTCCCCCGAGGCTCCTACTCCGCAGGTATCCGCATGAGCGACCCCCACAAACCTTTGCGCGTCGGCATAGCAGGGCTTGGCACCGTCGGTGCCGGCACGGTCACCGTCCTGCGGCAGAATGCGGCGATCATCGCCGCCCGCGCCGGCCGGCCGATTACCGTGACGGCGGTCTCGGCCCGCGACCGCACGCGCGACCGTGGCATCGCGACCGAGGGGCTGAACTGGCATGACGATCCGGTGGCGCTGGCCGCCGACCCGGATGTCGATGTCGTGGTGGAAGTCATCGGCGGCAGCGAAGGTCCGGCCGCCGAAACGGTGCGCGCCGCCATCCGCGCCGGCAAGCCGGTGGTGACCGCCAATAAGGCGCTGCTGGCCCTGCATGGCGCAGAACTCGCGGCCCTGGCCGAGACGCATGGCGTGCCGCTCGGCTTCGAAGCGGCGGTGGCCGGCGGCATTCCTGCCATCAAGGCGCTGCGCGAAGGGCTGGCGGCGAACGAGATCATCTCCGTCTCCGGCATTCTCAACGGCACCTGCAACTACATCCTGACGGTGATGCGCGAGCAGGGCCGCGACTTCGCGGAAGTCCTGGCCGACGCCCAGGCCTTCGGCTATGCCGAGGCCGACCCCGCTTTCGATATCAATGGCGTCGACGCCGCCCATAAGCTCGCCATCCTCGGCGCGCTGGCCTTCGGCCAACCGGTCGATTTTTCGGCGCTGCATGTCGAGGGTATTCGCCGCATCACCGCGCTGGATATCGCCTTCGCCCGCGAGCTCGGCTTCCGCATCAAGCTGCTGGGCATCGCCCGCCGCACCGCCGACGGCGTTTCCATGCGCGTGCATCCGGCCATGGTGCCGGAAGCCGAGGAAATCGCGCAGGTCGACGGGGTCTTCAACGCCGTGGTGGCCGAGGGCAATTTCGTCGGCCGCGTTATGCTGATGGGCCGCGGCGCCGGTGCCGGCCCCACCGCCTCGGCGGTAGTGGCCGACCTTATCGATCTGGCGCGTGGCCGCCTGACGCCTATCTGGGGCGCGGAAGGCGATGCGCTGGGCCAACTGCCGGCGCTGCCGATGTCGGCGCATCAGGGCGCCTATTACCTGCGCCTGATGGTTCGTGACCGGCCGGGCGTGATGGCGGACGTCACCGCCGTGCTGCGCGATGCCGGCGTGTCCCTGCAATCCATGCTGCAACATGGGCGCGCGCCCGGCGAATCGGTGCCGATCGTATTGGTAACGCATGAAACGACAGAGGGCGCGATGATGCAGGCGCTCGACGCCATCGCCGGTCTCGACAGTGTGTTAGAACCGCCGGCGCTGATCCGCATCGGCGCGGCCTAACGCGGCCCGGCCTAACGCGGCCCGGCCTAACGCGCGGCCGCGTTATTTCCCGAATCGGCGTGGGCCGGGCTAGGCTCGGTCCCGCGCGAGCGAGATCTTGAAGGAGCACGCCATGTCCCAACTTCCCCGGCAACATACGGATCGCAACCTGGCCTTGGAGCTGGTGCGGGTGACGGAGGCGGCGGGCATTGCCGCCGCCAAGTGGATCGGACGCGGCGATAAGAACGCGGCCGACGGCGCGGCCGTGGAAGCCATGCGCCACGCCTTCGACTCGGTCGCCATTTCCGGTACCGTCGTCATCGGCGAAGGCGAGATGGACGAAGCGCCGATGCTCTATATCGGCGAAAAGGTCGGCATGGGCGGCCCTGAGATGGACATCGCCGTCGATCCGCTGGAAGGCACGGAAATCGTCGCCAAGGGTGCCGCCAACGGCATGGCGGTGATCGCGCTGGCCGATAAGGGCCGCTTCCTGCACGCCCCCGACATCTACATGCAAAAGATCGCCGTAGGCCCCGGCCTGCCCCAGGGCGTGGTCGATCTGGACGCCCCGGCCGGCGCCAATCTGCGCAATCTGGCGCGCGCCAAGAAGGTTGATATTTCCGACCTCGTCGTCTGCATCCTGGATCGGCCGCGCCATGCCGAGATCATCGCGGAATGCCGTGAAGCCGGTGCGCGCATCATGCTGATCGAAGCCGGTGACGTCGCCGGCTGCATCGCGACCGCCTTGCCGCAGAGCGGCGTCGACATCTATCTCGGCTCCGGCGGCGCGCCCGAAGGCGTCATCGCGGCGGCCGCGCTCCGCTGCATGAACGGGCAGATGCAGTGCCGCCTGCTGTATGAGGATGACGCCCAGATCGAACGCGCCCGCACCATGGGCGTGGTCGACCCCAATCGGAAATACAGCCTGCATGAGATTGCCGGCGGCGACGTGATGTTCGCGGCCACCGGCGTCACCACCGGGCCGATGCTGCGCGGTATATTGCGCACCGAAAGCGGCGCCGTGACGCATTCCGTCGTCATGCGCAGCAAGTCCGGCACCGTCCGCTTCGTCGAAGCGCAGCACGACTTCGCCATCAAGCATTGGACCAACGCGTGATGCCGCAAGCGTCACGGGGGATGCGGCGCTGAGCGCGCTCGTCTCCGCCCCCGCCACGACCGAGGCTGAGGCCGTGCTGGGGGTGGAGGCAAGCCTGAGCGGCCGCCGCTGGCTGTGGCGCGCGGGGGCGGAAACCTTGCCCCCGCATCTCGGCCTCGGCATCGCGCAGAAACTGGACGTGCCGGAAATCGTCGGCCGCTTGCTGGCCATTCGCGGCATCGGCATCGAGGAAGCGGTTCATTACCTGACACCGACGCTCCGCGCCCTGCTGCCCAACCCATCGACTTTGATCGATATGGACCACGCGGCGGCGCGGATCGCGGAAGCAGTGACGCGCGGCGAGACGATCGGCATTTTCGGCGATTACGACGTCGACGGCGCCTGTTCCACCGCGCTGATGACCGAGTTGCTGCGCGGCATGGGCTGCATCGTCCATACCCATATTCCCGACCGCGCCAAGGAAGGCTACGGCCCGAACGTGACCGCACTGGGTGCGCTGGTCGATAAGGGTGCGACGCTTGTCATCTGCGTCGATTGCGGCACGGCGGCGCATGACGTGCTGACCTGCCTGACCGGCCGGGCGGATGCCATCGTGCTGGATCATCACAAGGCGGAAGGGCCGCCGCCCGCGATTTACGCCACCGTCAATCCGAACCGGCTGGATTGCGGGTCCGGCCAAGGCTCGCTCTGCGCCACCGGCATTGCTTTCCTGACGGCCGTCGCCCTGCTGCGCCATCTGCGCCAGAGCGCGTTTTTCGACGCCACGCATCCCGAGCCGGACCTGATGGCGCTGCTGGACCTGGTAGCGCTGGCGACCGTCTGCGACGTGATGCCGCTGACCGGGCTCAACCGCGCCTTTGTGTCTCAGGGCCTGCGCATCATGGCGCGCGGCAACCGGCCGGGCGTCGCGGCTTTGCTGGAGGTTGCCGGCACGCGCGGCGTGCCGACCACAACCTCCTGCGGTTTCGCCATCGGCCCGCGCATCAATGCCGGCGGGCGCGTCGCCGATTCCGGCCTCGGCCTGCGCCTGTTGCTGACCCAGGATCCGGAGGAAGGCCGCGAAATCGCGGAACTGCTCGACAGTATCAACCGCCAGCGCCAGCAGATTGAGCTTGGCGTCATGGAAGAGGCCTTTCGGCTGGCCGAGGCGCAGATCGCCGCCGGGCATTCCGCGCTGCTGGTGGGCGGCGAAGGCTGGCATGCCGGCGTCGTTGGCATCGTCGCCGGACGATTGAAGGAAAAATTCAACAGGCCGGCGGCCGTCATGGCCTATGCCGAGGGCCGGGCGACAGGCTCGGCCCGCTCGGTGCCCGGCATCGATATCGGTGCCGCTATCCTGGCGGCACGGCAGAACGGGCTGCTGGAACGCGGCGGCGGCCATGCCATGGCGGCCGGCTTCTCGCTGCCCATCGAGGGCGTGCCGGCCCTGCACGGCTTCCTGAACGAGCGTCTGGCGGCGGCAAGCGCGATGCCGGCGGCAGCGGCGCTCGCCATCGAAGGCGTCATGACGCCGCGCGGGGCCACGGTGCAGGTGGCGGAATATCTGACGCGGCTTGCCCCCTTCGGCCAAGGCAATGACGAGCCGCTGCTTATCATGACCCATGCGCGCGTTACCAAGGTGGACCGCATCGGCAAGGACGGCGGCACCATTCGCGCGATTCTGGAAGGCGAAGGCGGGGGCCGGCTGAAAGCGCTGCTGTTCCGCGCCAAAACCGGGCCGCTGGCCGAGGCGCTGACTGATACCGGCCGCCGGCCGCTGCATCTGGCAGGCTATCTGCGGGCGGAGGAATGGAACGGCGTGGTTTCGGCGAGCTTCATCGTGCAGGACGGTGCCTGGGCTTAATTTGCCTTCCTCTGCACGCAGAGCGGGAGAGCCTTGTCATACATCTGACCAAAAATACCTGCCACGGGGGTTGATTCCGGGACGTCCCCCGGCTACTCAGCGGCACGGCCTGATGAGGCGCCGCCAGGCACCGCATCATTGCAGAATGGTTCGTCCCGTTCGTCTAGAGGCCTAGGACACCGCCCTTTCACGGCGGTAACACGAGTTCGAATCTCGTACGGGACGCCAATTCACAATCGACAATTCAGCAGTTACGCGCCCGCCGTGAGGCCCCCATTGGGCCATTCTGGGGGGATGAAGACGCGCATCGCCGCTCAGACGGACAAGCACTCAACCCCGCGCGCAATCGAGAGGATGGCGTTTTTTGTCCGATCATCGCGCGGGTCTTTCCAGGCAGCGCGCAAGTTCGGTTTGACCGGCGCGGAAGCGACGAGATGCGCGGCTCAAACTGCCGCCACCCAAGTCTGCGCGTCATGATGGAGACAGGTCGTGCGCGCGCTTTCGCGCTTGCCAGGACGGTTTCAATCATAGCCCGACTGACGCTGCCGGACGCGGGATCGGTCAACACCGTTCTCAACTCACGTGTTTGTGTCACGATATAACCCTGTCACAGATCGGCCTATCCTTCAGCCTGCCCTAACGCTTTTAGCCGAATGCCGGATGCGCCTGACTGCCGCTATGGTTTATCGGACAATGCGAAGGTCTGTCCGATGCAGGTGACGACGACAAGAAAACATCAGTTCGCCGTTCTTGACGGTCTGCGCGGCTTCGGTGCGCTCACCGTCCTTGTCTTCCATCTTATCCAGCAGCATATCGTCGGCATCCTGCCTTTCGCCGGGCTGGCCGTTGATTTCTTCTATATGCTGAGCGGCTTCGTGATGGCTTTCGCCTACGAGCACAAGCTGCGCAGCGGCGCCATGGATTTCAAATCCTTTGCCGGGATCCGCATCCTTCGTCTGTATCCGTTGCTGTTTGTCGGGACAATGGCGGGCATTGTGCTGGGCCTGCTGGCGGCGCATGTAAAACATGACGTCACCTATACGCAGATCGCCATCAGCGGCGCGCTTGGGCTTGTTCTTCTGCCCTCCTACGTCTTTCCGCAATGGGGCACGGCTTTTCCCTTCAACATGGCGCAATGGTCCCTGACCTTCGAGATTTTCGCCAATGCCGTCTTCGCGGCCATCGCACCGAAACTGACGACGCGCGTATTGCTTGGCACCCTAGCCGTCACCGCGCTTCTGCTGATCGCCTCGGCGCTGGTGCATGGCGACATCTACGGCGGTTATGACAAGGACAATTTCATCTACGGCTTCACGCGCGTGCTGTTTCCCTTCTTCGCGGGCGTGCTGGTCTTCCGGTTTCGACGCAGTCCCCGCCACGCGCCCTGGCTGGCGGCAGGACTGATCATCGCGCTGATCGCTTTCCTCATGCTGCCGCCCTGGCATGCCGGCCTCTTCACGCTGCCTTATGTCATCCTGCTGTTCCCGGCTATCATCTTCCTGGGTGCCGCGGCGGAGGTGGGACCGCGCGTCTCGGCCTTCTTCCGTTTTCTGGGTGTGCTGTCCTATCCGCTCTATATCCTGCAAAGCCCGATTCTGCGCATCGGCGAGGAAGTGCTGAAGCGCAAGCATTTCGGCCTTGGCGGCTCGATTGCCTTCGGATTGGCGGAAGCCGCCGCCGCGCTGGTGATTTCGTATCTTGCGCTAACCTATTACGACGTGCCGCTGCGGCGCTTCATTCGTGCCCGCGCGGCGCGGCGCCGCCCGGCGCTGGCCAGCAGCAGCGTTTAAGAGGCGCTGTGCGCCTCAGGCGTGCCGCCGACCTTCCGCATAGGGCTGAGACGGCCCGCGCAGCCAGTCGAGCGCGGGCGCGTCCAGCGCCGGACGGCGGCCCGTGGCGGCACCATAGGCATCGAAAATAGGCCCGAAATCCTGCGGATGGATGGCCTGCAGGCGCCGCAGATAGGCGGCCATCACACGCGGTTCGTCATAGGGCACGTCGTGATAGAGGCATCGCGCCTCGAGACGCCCAAGGTCGCGCGGCGAGCGCTCGATCTCTTTCGGGAATAGCGCCACCAAAGGCGATGCCAATATCGGCGCCGGACGCCAGGGGACCGGGCGGAAGCCGCTATCCAGGCAAGATAGCAGGCGCGCGCACAGGTCATGCCCGAACAACCGACCGAGATGCGTGGTGCCGATGGGGCGCGCGTTCAGCTCGATCAGCGATGCCTGGCGCGTTGCCGGATCAAACATGAAGTCGAAGCTGATGAAACCCGAGCATCCCATGGCCGCGACCAATTGCCGCGACGTCTCAGCCATCTCGGCATTCTCGACGTGACGCACCATGGTGCTTGGTCCCGTCGGGGTAGGATGGTTCTTCTCGGCCAGAAAGCTGACGCCTTCCAGCACTTCGCCCTGCCAGGCGAAGACCGTGCGCATGGCCGGGACACCGGCGACATAGGATTGCAGCACCGGTGGAGCATCGATCGCGGTACTGAACCCGGCCACGTCCCACATCTTCCGCCGCAACGCGCCGCGCAGCCGCCGCCAGGACGTGGCGCCACGCACCGCCGCCATGGCGCGCCGCAATTCGTCCGGGTTGCGGGCGATCGTGACGCCATGCCCGCCACAGGTATGCTCTGCCTTCAGCACCACGGGATAGCCCCAGTCCTGCGCGCGTTGCAGCATGGCATCGGGCTCAGCCGAAATGCAGACGCGCGGCGTCCGCAGCCCGAGTTCCGACGCCAGCCGCATCAGGCCGGCCCGGGTGCAAGCGGTGGTGTAGCCGCGCGGTGAGCCCAGGGAAATTTCCAGCAAGGCGCGCAGCGGTGCCGTCACCGTCGCGGCGGTGGCGATGACGCGCAGCGACAGAGCCGCCATATCGTCCAGCGGAATGACGAGATCGGCATCCCAGTCGCGGGTCGCCGCTTCCAGCCGGTTGCGAATGAAGGGGAGCGCCAGCCACAGGCCGCGCTGAGCGGGCAGCGGAAAGCGCCGCCCCATGAAGCGCGTTTCCGCGCAATAGAAGCCCGGCGGGCAAAGCACCGCGCAATCGGCGCCCAGCGCGCCCAGCGCCGCCGGCAGCCGGTCGCTGCCGACATCATTGGTCAGAGCGACGAACAGGATGCGGGCGCGACCGGTGCGCCGCGTGGCGCTACCCATCTGCGGAAACGGAGTTTGACAGGCTCGGCCCATATTGGGCTGCCGGCTGCCGGCGGCGCTGCCCTAGAATGCCGATGGGCGCCAGATGCCGTGACAGGCGCCGGGCGGTGAATTCCGCCCCGGCGGCAAAGCGCATGACCGGGCCGAAGCTATTCGCGGCGGCAGGCCCGATGAAATACAGACCCGGCAAAGAGGTCTCGAAATTGCGCGACAATTTCGGTGCGCCGCCAACGTCACGAATGGCACCCGCCATAGCCTCATTCAAAAAGGCGTTGCGGTTGACGGCAACCTTGTAGCCGGTGGCGCAGATCACATGGTCCACCACCACGGTGGCGGAGGCGCCGGCGGCGTCGCGTGTCGTCAATTGCACGCGCCCAGCCTCTTCACGCGCGCCTGCCACCACCGTGCCGGTCATGATCGCGACATGGCCCTCGACCTCGTCGCGCACGAACCAGGCCGGTGCCGGCCCCAGATAGCGGCGCACGATTTCGCTGCGAAAGCGGTCGGGCATGTGGTGAAACACCATTGGCGCACGGGTGCAGAGCACCGATTTCCAGCCTGGGCCGAGCGAGGTCATGGGCGCGCGGATCTTGTCGCGCAGCGAGCGCTGGCCGAGCGGCGTCTGAAAGCGGACGGATGCGCGCCGCGCGATCACCGTCGCATGGGCGCCGCGTCGCCGCAACGCGGCGGCGACATCCATGGCCGAGGATCCGCCGCCAATGACGGCGACAGCGCGGCCCGCGAAGCGGCCGAAATCATGATGGGCCGAGCTGTGGCTACAGAGCCTGGCCGGCAATTGCGACGCGAAATCAGGCAATTGCGAATAGCTGCCGACACCTGCGGCAACAACGACCTGGCGCGAGGCGATATGGCCGCCATCGGCAAAGCTTGTCAGATAGCCGTCGCGCGTGCGGGTGACGGCTGTGGCCATGCGATTTTCCAGATGGGGCAGAAAGCGTTGTTGAAAGGCCGCGCCATAGCGGATGAAAACATCCTTGCTGACCGGAATTCCCGTATGGGCATAGGGAATGCCTTGCTCGGCACAATAGGCCCCGAGCGTGAAGGCTCCACTCGGCTCGAACAGCGAGGACGCGAAACCCTCGGATTTCAGATACATGCCTTCCGGCATATTGTCCGTCCAGGCGCCCATCACGGATCCGGCAATCCTGAAGCTCAGACCACGGGCTTTGAGATGGGCACCAAGGGAAAGACCGTAAGGGCCGGCACCAATGATAAGGCAATCCGTCAAATTCGATCTCCTGGATTGGCTTTTTCGATCGCGCTAGCCGTTGATCGATGCAGGACTAGTTCTACGAGCATGTGGGACAGGTTGTCTGCTCACACAAATTGCGCCCACCTCATCTTTTGTGGCTACTCCTTACATGCATTATGTAATTTTCAAAACTTCGTGATAAAATCTGAATTTGTGCGTTGCACACACAAAAGACTGGCGCCTAACGGCTGATTTCGGCGATGCCGCCGCATTGGCCTGACACAAGTTTGAGAATTGTCCCCGCGAAGCGGGGATCAAATGGCCAATGGCCATGCGGTCAGACGGCTAGCCGAAGGTGACGGATGGGGGACGAGCCTAGCCGGCGCCGATGGCATCCTTGCGCTACGCTGAGGCCGTTCTCAGATTTTCGATGACCAGGGGAACATCGCCGAAGCCGCCGTCGGTACGCGTCACGCCGCGCACCAGCAGCATCTCGTCGAAATGTGCGAGGAAGATGGTCATCAGTTCCGGGTCGAAATGCTGGCCGGACTCGCGGGCCAGCAAGGCTTTCACCTCCACCGCCGACCACGCCGTTTTATAGGCCCGTGGCGAAAGTAGCGCATCGAAGACGTCGGCGATGGCGACGATCCGGCCCGCCAGGGGTATTGCCTCCCCACGCAATCCACGCGGATAGCCGCTGCCGTCCCACTTCTCGTGATGGGTCAGCGCAATCTCGGCCGCGAAATCGAGCAGCGGCAGGCCGCTGCCGGTGAGCAGCGTATGGCCGATATCGGTATGGCTGCGCATCCTGACGCGCTCGCCCTCCGTCAGGTTATCGGCCTTCAGCAAAATGCTGTCGGGAATGCCGATCTTGCCGATGTCATGCAAAGGCGCCGCTTCCATGATCAGCTTGGAGAAAGCAGGATCAGTACCCGACAGTTCCGAGAGTCGGCTCGCAATGCGGGCCAGACGCAGGACGTGATGCCCGGTGTCATCGTCCCGGAATTCGCCGGCAGCGCACAAACGGCCAACAATTTCCCGTGTCGAGGCGGCCAGGATATCGGTCTCCCGCTGGGCTGCCACCGCCTTGCCGCGATCAGCCGCGTTGCAGACTAAAGCGAGGCCAAGAAGTGCGATTGTGACACCGGCAATGGCCAAAGTCAGCGGGCTGCGCTCAAGACTGGCGCTGCCGACCGTCTCCGCACCGTAGTGGATGACGGTCGCCGCCATGCCGGTATAGTGCATGCCGGCAATGGCGGCAGCCATGACAAGCGCCGCGACCGCCCTTTGCCAGTTGTGGCGGGTATTGCGCGACAGCCAGAAAGCAGCCGTCGCGGCACCGATGCCGATGACGACGGATAAGATGAAAAGGCCGGGCTGGTAAGACAGCGTGCCGGGCAGTTGCAGCGCCGCCATGCCGGTATAATGCATGGCGGCAACGCCAATGCCCACGGTCACGCCCGCACCCGCATATTGCAGCCGGTTCGGCAGTTTGGCCCCACGGACCAGTTCCAGGCCGACCGCACAGGCCAGCACGGCAATGGCGAAGGAAATCGTGGTCAGCACGGGATCATAATTGAGCGGAAAGGTCGCACGGACTGCCAGAATGCCGATGAAATGCATCGACCACATGCTGCCGCCGAGCGTGAGGGCGCTGCCGGCGAGCCAAAGATACACGGCGGGCGCGCTGGCCTTGTTCAGCCGCTCGGTCATGTCGAGCGCGGCATAGCTGCCGATCACGGCAACAAAGTAGGACAGCACGACGATTCCCGGATCATGGACGAAATGCGGGCCGGTCGCAGTGCTGATGCACAGTCCGAGAAACGTCAGGCTCATACGGCGATCACCAATGCCTGCAAAAATGTCGGTTGGCGACGGTGCTCAGAAGGAATGAAACAAGATCAAGCGCTGAGCGGCGATGCCAAAAACTAACATAACTTCGCCCCTGATCATCCACATTATTTGTAAATAACATATAATTACATGCAACCCGGCCGCCGATACTAGTTCTCCAGCGTCGAGCCTGACCTGATGACCTAGAGACTTGGGACCAAGCCTTCCGGCTTGAACTGCGGCCCGGGCTGCCAATCCCGGACCCGTCCGGGCCGGCTGGCGCGTCAGATGGCGACGCAACCCGCCCCTCCGTTTTTCGGTTGAGACCGCGACTGCGAATGACTTGCAATCTCGTCAACAGGCGGATATTCCAGCTTCGCATTCAACAAGCCTGAGCGGGCGGAGGCTGCGGACCACGCGATGACAGTCTGACCACATTCTCAACGACGCTTTCGGGCAACCGCCCGGCAGTGGTTATGCGGCCGGCAAGGCCAATGATCCCCTCATCCTGCGACAAGAGGCGGCGGACTTCCGCTGAACCCATGCGATGCTCGCGACTTTCGTCATCGGCCTGCGTGAAGGTCTGGAAGCAGCGCTGATCGTCGGCATCATCGCCGCCTTCCTGCGCAATAACCGCCGCAGCCTGACCGCCATGTGGGCCGGCGTCGGCCTGGCCGTAATCCTGTCGATCCTCGTCGGCGTCGGGCTGGACCTCGTCGAGCAGGCCCTGCCCCAGGCAGCGCAGGAAGGGATGGAGAGCGTCATTGGCGCCATCGCCATCTTCTTCGTCACCGGCATGATTGCCTGGATGAACAAGCATGCCCGCAGCATGAAGCGGGAGCTGGAAGCCCAGGCCGCCGAGGCTTTGAGCCAGACCAGTGCCTTCGCCCTCTCCGCCATGGCCTTCCTCGCGGTGCTGAAGGAAGGGTTCGAGACGGCTGTCTTCCTGCTCGCCACCTTCTCGGCCGCGCAATCGGCCGTCCTGGCCGCGACCGGCGCCATGCTGGGCGTGGCGCTGGCCGTCGTCATCGGCTGGGGGATTTATGTCGGTGGCGTGAAGATCAACCTGTCCCGTTTCTTCCGCATCACCGGCGCCTTCCTCATCCTGGTCGCGGCCGGGCTTGTCATCACCGCGCTCCGCACCAGCCACGAGGCCGGCTGGCTGAATGCCGGCCAGCAGATGACCGTCAACCTAGCCTGGCTGGTCGCCCCGGGGACCGTGCAATCGGCTTTGATCACCGGCGTGCTGGGCGTGCCGACCGATCCGCGACTGATCGAAGTCATCGGCTGGTTCGCCTATCTCATCCCCGTCTCACTCTACGTCTATTGGCCGCAATCCCGCCGCCCCTCGCCGCGCGGCGCCGTGCAGCTGCGCTTCACGATCGCGGTGGCCCTCCTCGTCGTCGCGACCGGCCTGGCACTGCTTTATCCGCAGGCGCGGCCCGGCCCGCTGCCGGCGGCAACGCTCGTCTCATCGGACAGCGACCAGAGCGCAATCGGCACCGCAAAGATTACGTCCGACGGACTGGCGCTGGCGCTGTCGATCAAGGGGCAGGACAGCCGCATCGCCCTGCCCGCCTCTCAGGCGCAGGCTACCAGCCATGAAGGCCTGCCGGCCCGGCGCTGGCATCTGGCGACGAACACCGCGCCCGCCCAGGCACCCAAGACCCTGACCATCGACCAGGTCTTTGCGCTGAATGGCGGCCGCGCGCCGGTCGGCCTCAATTTCCATATGCATCCCGGTCCCTATGACGCCGCGTGGAACGAGACCCGCACCACGGATGTCTGGACCACGACCGACGGTGTGCTGCTCGACGCGGCGCAGTCGGATGTCACCATCGTGCAGATTTCCGGCAGCGGACTTTTCGCCCCACGCCCACTGACCGTCAGCGGCGATGCCGCTGGCAACTGGCAGATTTCCAGCGGCTATGCGGCCGATGTCTCCGCGACCTTCGGCCGCTTGTCCGCCGATCAGCAGGAGCGCGGCTTCTGGGCGCTGATCCTGCCGGCGCTGCTCGCTTTGACCGCCCTTTTCCTTGCTTTGACCGCCAGCGCGAAAACCCGTGCGCTCAATCGCATGGCAGGCGCTGCGGGGCAGATCCCTACCGCTCATTCTTTGTCCAAAGGAAATACGCATGCCGCTGAATAGTTTCGGCCGTCCGCTGCTGCTCGCAGCCGGCTTCGGCACCGTCCTGTCCATGACGACGGCGCTCTCCGGCGTCGCACGGGCTGCGGAGGACGCGCCCGTCGTCAATGGCGTCAGCCAGGTTCATATCACGCTGGTCGGTGACAATGGCGGCGCCTGCCTGATCGACTATGATCACATCAAGGCCGGTCCGATCACCTTCACGGTGACGAACAAGACCGCGACCGCCATCACGGAAGTGGAAATCCAGAGCGACAACCGCATCCTGGGCGAGAAAGAGAATCTGGCCCCCGGCCTGCCCGCCGTCGCGCTGACGCTGACGCTGGGTGGCGGCAGCTATCAGGTCTATTGCCCCGGCGCCGGCCAGGAACTGCAGACCTTCACCGTCACCGGCAAGGCCGCCGCCGCAGCGACGGGCACGACCGCCCAGCTACTGCAGGACGGTACCATCGGCTATGCCAAATATGTCGCGGGCGTCGCCGCCTCGATGGTCGATGCCGTGACGATCCTGAAAGCCGATATCGATGCCGGCGATCTGGCCAAGGCGAAAGCCGAATACCCGCTCGCCCGCCCCTTCTATGAGCGCATCGAATCCGACGTCGACAGCTTCGTGCTGCCGGGCTTCAAGGCCACCGACAACGCCGGCAGCCTGGATTATCTGATCGACATGCGCGCCTCCGCGCTGGACCCCAAGGTCGGCTGGCACGGCTTCCACGCGATCGAGCGCGATCTGTTCCAGAACAACGCGATCACGGCCGAAACGAAGTCGCAGGCCGCTGAGCTTCTGACTCATGTCGAGATGCTGGCCAAGCTCACGCCCACGCTGACCTACAAGCCGGAAGACCTCGCCAATGGCGCGGCCGACCTGCTGGAAGAAGTGCAGACCACCAAGGTGACAGGCGAGGAAGAAGACTTCAGCCATATCGACCTGCTCGATTTCGCGGGCAATGTCGAAGGCGCCCAGCAGGCTTTCGCCTTTCTCGAACCCGGCATGATGAAGATCGACCCCGACCTGACCGCGCGCGTGCAGGCCGAGTTCGCCAAGGTGAATGCCATGCTCGATACCTATCGTGACAAGACCCAGCCGGGCGGTTACGAGCTGTATACGGCGCAGATCAAGGCCGCTGACGCAGCGAAGCTGAGCAAGGCGATCCAGGCCCTGCAGGAGCCGCTGTCGAAGATCGGTGAAAAAGTTGCAACCGCGGAAAAATAATGGCTGACACATCAACTAAAGCTTCGTCTCTGTCCCGCCGCGGTATGCTCTTTGGAGCGACCGCGGGTGCTGTGGGGGTGGCCGCGCATGCGGCTGCCTTCGCGGCCAGTCCGGCGCAGAGCGGCGACGATATGGTGGATCTGACCAAGAGCCACCCGTTCTACGGCGATGCGCAGCAGGCTGGCATCAGCACCGAGCCGCAGCGTCATTCGATGTTCATGACCTTCGACCTGACTACCGCCAAAGTCGGCGACATCCAGGTGCTTCTCGCGCTCTGGTCGGCGGCCATCGCGCAGATGATGCAGGGCGCGACGATCGGCCAGGTGGAGCCGCCGCAGGATAGCGCGGTCGGGCTCGATACCGGCGAAGCGCTGAACCTTGGCCCCGCGTCATTGACCGTGACCATCGGCCTCGGCCCCAAGATTTTCACGGATATCTACGGTCTCAGCCATCAGAGGCCGCCATTGCTGCGGGAACTGATCGCGCTGCCGAGCGATTCGCTTGTCCCGGGTCTCACGGGCGGCGATCTTTCGGTGCAGGCTTGCGCGGATGATCCGCAGGTCGCCTATCATGCCGTGCGCGATCTGGCCCGCATCGCCAAAAGCACCGGCAGCGCGCAGACGCGCTGGACCGTCATGGGTTTCGGCCGCGCCTCGGCCGGGCGTGGTCAGCAGACCCCCCGCAATCTGCTCGGTTTCAAGGACGGCACCCGCAATCTGAAAGAGGATGCCGAGTTCGAGAAATTCGTCTGGGTGAAGGACGGCCCGGCCTGGCAGCGCTACGGCTCCTATCAGGTGGTGCGCAAGATCCAGATGCATATCGAAAACTGGGACACCGATCGCGTCAGCGACCAGAACAACGTCTTCGGCCGCCACAAGGTTTCAGGCGCGCCGCTGACCGGCAAAACCGAGTTCGATACGCCCGATTTCGCGAAGACCGATGCCAGCGGCAATACGGTTATTCTGCCGACCGCCCATATCGCCTTGGCAGCGCATGAGAACAACAACGGCATCCGCATCCTGCGGCGGTCCTACAACTATACCGACGGGCTCAATCAGTTCGGGCAATTGGATGCGGGGCTTTTCTTCATGTCCTACCAGAACGACCCGGCGCATTTCGAAGCCTTGCAGACCCGTCTCGGGGCGTCGGACGCCCTGAACGAATATATCGCCCATATCGGATCGGGGATTTTCTTCGCGCCCCCCGCCCCGAAACAAGGCGAATATATCGGTCAGGCCATTTTTAGCTGATCGATCAACGATAGCTGGACTGAAAAAGGCGGCACCAGCCGCCTTTTTCATTGCTTGATCGCCATCAAGGGCCGCCGCCGGGTCCGCCACCTGGGCCGCCCGCATGACCGCCCCCCTCACCACGATTGACGCCCGCACCGCCGGACGGGCCTGGCCCATTGCCGTCGCCACTCGGCCCGGCCGCGCCGGCCGCTTTCCCCATTTCCGCCGGTGACACGCTGACCGATGTCGCGACCAGCCCCGTCGCCGCGCTCCGCACTAGCCCCAGCACGGCAGGTTCGTTCACAGACGGCAGGGCCACGCCCGGCGGCAAGGCCATATGCACGGCGAAGGGCATGGCGCCGCGCGGCGCCGCACCGACCAGCGCCTGAATGGCATAGTGATTGATGCCCGCGCCGAAAACGGAAGCCGGATTGGTCTGCAACAGATCAGGCGTCGCTTGCGTCACTTCCAGCCCGCCATCCACCAGCAGGCCAATCAGCCTAACGCGCTGACCGGAAAGCGCTGCCAGACCCGCACCCATGACCGGCAAGGTTCCGATGCGATAGCCCCGGCCCTGGCGCTGCAATTGCCCATGCAGCAGTGCTGTCCCTGTGGCTGCCGCATCGATGCGGCTTGCGAGCACGCCGCCATCCGGCTGCGGCAGGCCGCTGACGGCGACCCAGCGTCCTGGCGCTAATGCTACCGGCATCCAGGCGCCGGCCGCGATGCGGACGGTCTGGCCGGCGACGACGATTGATCCATCATCTGCCACGCTGTCAACAGGCCCGATGATTTCGTGGCGGATGGCGACCTTGGCCGTTTGCGGCCGCTGACCTGTCCAGGTCGCGATCAGCAGCGCGCGGTCACCGGCCGCAAGTGCGCTTGCCTCCGTTGCCACGCCGTCGGAGGTGACAGTCAGCGACGGCGCCAGATCAACCTCCAGCCCAGCGAGACAGACACTGCCGAAACCGGTGATGACGGCGGCAACACCGATCGGCGGCGGAACGCTGTCCGGGTCCGGTTTGTCCGGCGGCTTGGTGATCGGCCCTGTCCCGCCGATGCCGCGCTCGGCCAATTGCATCCGCCCGTCGCCACCCGGCACACGACAGGCGGTGCCGGGCATGGCGGGGCTGAGCCAATTCCTGCCCAGCTGGTCCACAGGGCCAGCCCTATCCAGCGACTGTCCGGTGCAGGCGGCCAGCAGCACGGCCATCGATGTCAAAGCCAGACCGCGCCTCATGACCCGCGCCCCTCGCCGGCATCATCCTCGGCATAAAGGTAGATGCCGAAATTAACACGCCGTGTCTGCCGCGTTTTTGGAGACTTGTCATCAAGCGAGGCAATGGCCGCAGCCTGCTGATTGATGTCCTGCAAGAGTTTCGTGGACGCCGCGCGCGCCGCCGCATCCAGGGCCGCGGCCGCCTCCGCACTCAGCCGGTCGTAATGCACGCTGAGGTCGGGAAAGGGCGCATGGCCGGCGGACAGAACATTGGCAGCCGCCGCCGCGATATGATCGTGCAGATTGCGACCAAAATAGAAGAGCTGCGCCTCCGCGCCCGGCATGGGCACGAAAGCCAGAGTGTTGAGCCGCACCTGATCGCCCAGTTCCTGCGTCACGATGCCCTGGGCCAGAAGTTCATCCAGGACCGCGCGTGGCCGCACATCCGTGGTGATGGATCGTACCAGAGCATCGAAGGACGGCCCTTCCGCCGCGCTGCGCGGCAGAAGCCAGACATCGGCCGCCTTGTCCGTGCCGGGCGGCGTGGAAAGCCAGCGGGCGATCAGCGCGCTGGTGAAGGTCACGGAACTCGGTTCCGGCAAAGGCGGCACCGGCGCACCGCCACCGGCTTCACGCAGCCGCCGGATTTCCTTGCGATGGATACCTGTGGCGAGGCTGAGCCGGCTGTCCGTGCGCGCCTTCTCCTGCTCCAGGCTCGCCGCCGCGACCTCCACGAAGAGCATGCGCAGGCGTTCGGCCAGGACCGGGAAGGTAATGCCGACGCGCAGCATCAGCCGCACCAGGGGGCGCAGCAAATGGGCGGAAGCGTTCAGGATCGCTTCAGTGGGAAGGGCATGCGGGTTCATGATCCGATACGAAGGGTAACATGCGCGGCTAATCGTGGGAACATCTCCCACACCCTTGCGTGGGAATTTTTCCCACATTATAGATTTTCTCATCTGCCCAGGCTCGGCGGCGGCCCATTCGGCCTGCCTTGCCCAAGATAGAAGATGGGATCTTGTTCATGCTGCTCGGAAGACGCGTCACTGTCGTATTGCCGGCCTATAACGCGGAGCGGACCCTGCTGCGCACCATCGCCGAGATTCCGCGCCATATCGTCGACGACATCATCCTGACCGATGACGCGAGCCAGGACCGCACCGTCGACGTGGCCAAGGCACTGTCACTGTTCACGCTCTGTCACGAGCAGAATTGCGGCTACGGCGCCAACCAGAAGACCTGCTACGCGGCGGCGCTGGCGCGCGGCGCGGATATCGTGGTCATGCTGCATCCTGACTATCAGTATTCGCCGAAACTGGTCAGCGCCATGGCATCCATGATCGCCTCCGACCATTACGATGTCGTGCTCGGCTCCCGCATGCTCGGCCGGGATGCGCTGAAAGGCGGCATGCCGCTGTACAAATACGTTGCCAACCGGGCGCTGACGCGGGCGCAGAATTTTCTCCTGGCGCAGAACCTGTCTGAATATCACACGGGCTATCGCGCCTGGAGCCGCCAGGTGCTGGAACGCCTGCCCCTGCTGCGCTGCTCGAATGATTTCGTCTTCGACAACCAGATGCTGGCCCTTTCCGTCGATGCCGGATACCGGATCGGTGAAATCTCCTGCCCGACGCGCTATTTCGGCGAAGCATCCAGCATCAATTTCCATCGCAGCGTCACCTATGGCCTGGGTGTTCTGGCAACCTCGATCGACTACCGGCTGTCGCGCATGGGCCTGCGTGGTTCCGGCCTGTTCGACAGCGATGACGATGACGGGCGTCTGGCGCCAGCACCGATCTACAACCGCGCCGTCGCAGGCCTCTCTCAAAAGGCCGCCATATGAGCAAGGCATTCGCTTTCCGCACCGTCAGTGAAGACCGGCCGCGCAGCCGCCAGCCTGCCGGCCAAGCGCCCAGCCTGCACCTGCCCGGTCAGATGTCGCAAATTTGCGTGGTCATCTTCCTCACGCTGGTAGTGCCGCTTGGCATCATCCTGGCCTTCGTGACGCCGCTCGGGGGTGTCGCTGATGAGACCGCCCATGCCTTGCGCGCGGAAAGCCTGTCGCATGGCGACATCCTGGGCTTTCGCGCCCTCATCCATCTGCCGGACGGCAGCCCGCGCATAGCGGCGGGCGTGCTTGCCGACCCCGGCATCGCGGCGGCGGCCACGGTGCGCGGCCCCGGTGACTGGGTGACGTCAGACAGGATGCGCGCGGCGCGGGCGGCGCAATGGCAGGGCCAGCGGAGCTTCGCGGAAATCACGCCCCTCGCCTTGTATATGCCGGTCTTCTACGTTCCGGCCGCCCTGACCATCGCAGGGATACGGCTGATCGACCTCAGACCGGCCGATGCCTTTCTGGCTGCCCGGCTGGTGAATTTTGCCATATTCGCCGTGATCGGCATGCTGGCCTTGACCGTGGCGCGGCGTGGCCATGCCATTCTGCTCTGCACGCTGGCCTTGCCGATGGAAGTGTCGCTCGCTGCCTCGCTCAACCAGGACGGGTTGCTGATCGCGGTGACGGTTTTGGCGGTGGCATTGCTGACGCGCCATGCCGATGAGCCGACCTCAAGCATGACCATCTCCCCGGCCTGGATTGCCGCTGCCGCCCTGCTCGGCCTCGTGGCGCTCGCCAAAATTCCCTATGCCGGGCTTCTGCTATTGCCGGTTTTTCCGCTTGCATGGAGCCGTGCCTGTAGGCTGCGGCTGATGCTGGCGGCGCTTTGCGCGGTCCCGGCGCTGGGCTGGGCGGCCTATGCCATGGCCCATATCGCGACACCCTGGCCGCCGCTGCCGCCCTATCACGCCGGTCCGCTCTGGCCCGGCGCGACCCACCCGATCTTCACCAGCCCTGATAGCGCCGCGCAAGTGAAGGTGCTGGCCGCCCGACCGTGGCGTATTGTGACGCTGACTCTGCAGTCGCTCTGGGCCAAGAAAGCCATCCTGCTGGAATTCATCGGCATCCTGGGCTTTGTCTCGGTGCGCCTGCCGAGCTCCGTCTATGCGCTGTGGGGGCTGGCGCTGCTGTCGGCGGCGATTGCTGACCGCAAAGGCAGCCAGCCGTCCGGCTTCGGGACAAGGGATCAATGCGCCCTTGCGGTCATGCTCGGGCTGATCGTCATCGCCATTTATATGTCCCAGTATCTGAGCTGGACGCCGGTCGGCTTTCCCATCGTTATCGGACCCACCGGACGGTATTTTCTGCCCCTTCTGCCGGCGACTGTCGTCCTGATCCCGCGCCTGCCGCTGCCGGCCGTGCTGGGGCGCGGCATCTTCCTGCTGCCCCTGGTGATTGCTGCCATCGTCAGTCTGATCGTCACGCCGCTTTGCGTGCTGGATGCATTTTACGCACCGTGAATACTTGACTTAGTCAAGTTGTTTATCGATAGTCGGGCCATGGAAAACGCCACCGCCCGCCTGCGCCGCTTCAATCGCTTCTTCACGCATTATGTCGGCGCGCTGGACCCCAAATTCCTCGGCACCGACATGTCTCTGGCCGAGGCGCGGCTTTTGTTCGAAATCGCGCAGCGTGACCGGCCGCTCGCGGCTGATTTGCAAACAGCTCTGAGCATGGATGGCGGTTTCGTCAGCCGGGTTCTCAGCCGGTTCGAAGCCCGGGGCTGGATCGAGCGGCTGCGCGGAGCGGAGGATGCGCGCCAGCGCCCTATCGCCCTGACTGAAGACGGGCGACAGGTCGCGGCCGAATTGGACCGCCGCCAGCAGGAGGTGGTGGAGGCCAGCCTGGACCGCCTGAATGACGGCCAGCGCGTACAACTGGTGCAGGCACTGACGACCCTGCAATCCCTGCTTGACCCCACCGCCGAACGCGGCTTCACGCTGCGCACCTTCCGCGCCGGTGATATGGGGCTGATCGCGTCCCGCCAGTCTGTCGTCTATCGCGAGGATTATGGCTGGGGGCCGGAGATCGAGGTCATCGAAGGCGAGGTCACCACCAATTTCCTGCGCAATTTCAAACCCGGCCGGGAACAATGCTGGGTGGCCGAGGTGGACGGCGTCATCGCGGGTTCCGTCTTCCTGACCGATGAGGGTGATGGGCTGTGCCGGCTGCGCCTGCTTTACGTCGAATCCTTCGCGCGGGGCTTAGGCGTCGGCCGAGCGTTGGTCTCCGCCTGCGTCAGTTTTGCCCGCGAGACCGGCTACCGGGAAATCTCGCTCTGGACCCATTCCATCCTGGAAACGGCCCGCCGCATCTATGCCGAACAGGGTTTCACGATCACCGAAACCGAAATGCATGAGCGATTCGGCATGCCCCTGATGGGCGAAACCTGGGTGCTGACCCTGCGCCCCTGAAGGATTTGATCACAAAATCCTTGCGTCCGGCAAAAAGGTGATCACAATCCGCCCCGTCGCGTCAGAGGCGGCCCATAGGACAATCGCTTAGGACGCGCTGACGATGACAGTCTCCCTCTCTGCCGATGCTCGCCTCTCCAATGCCGGGGCGCGCGATTTCGCCCTTCCGGAGGATGAGGCCAAGGCCGCCTGGGAGGCTGACCGCCAGCACCTGCTGCACCCCTGGACGAATTTCGCGAGCTTCAAGGAGCGTGGCTCCTTCCTCGTCAGCGGCGCGCGCGGCGTGCATGTCTATGACACGACGGGCCGCCAGTATCTGGACGGCATGGCCGGGCTGTGGTGCGTCAATCTGGGCTATGGGCGCGAGGATATCGTAGAAGCCATTGCCGATCAGGCGCGGCGGATGCCCTATTTCACGCCCTTCGTGGATGTCGGCTCCCTGCCCGCCGCCGATCTGGCAAAGGAAATCGCCCGCATCGCGCCCGGCGACCTCAACCACGTGTTCTTCACCTGTGGCGGCTCGACCGCCAATGACAGCGCTGTCCGCCTGATTCACTTTTATCATGCGCTGCGCGGCAAGAAGGACAAGCGCCGCCTGCTGGTGCAGATGGACAGCTACCACGGCAGCACCTACCTGACGCATTCCATGTCCGGCCGTCACACGGCGCGCAGCCCGCTGCTCAATTTCGAAACCGAGATGGTGCAGACCCTGCGGTCCCCCAATACCTATCGCCGCCCTGAGGGCATGGATGAGGCTGGCTTCCTCGACCTGCTGATCAGCGAAATGGAAGAGCGCATCCTGTCGCTCGGCGCCGATACCATCGCCGCTTTCTTCGCCGAACCGCTGATGGGCGCCGGTGGCGTCATTGTGCCGCCGCGCGGCTATCATGCCCGCGTGCAGGGCCTCTGCCGCAAATACGATATCCTGTATGTCTCCGACGAGGTCGTGACCGGCTTCGGCCGCCTTGGCCATTTCTTCGCTTCGGCCGAGCATTTCGGGCTGGAGCCCGACATCATCATCTCCGCCAAGGGCATCACCTCGGGCTATCAGCCGCTGGGCGCCGTCATCTATTCCGACCGCATGCAGGCGGTGCTGAATGCCGCGCCGGAAGAGGCCTGGTTCACCAACGGCTTCACCTATTCCGGCCATCCCGTGGTCTGCGCGGCGGCACTCGCCACCATCCGCGCCATGGAGGCCGAGGATATTTGCGGCCATGTGCGGGAGAACGGGCCGAAATTCGAGACGGCGCTGAAATCCCTGCTCGATATCGATATCGTGGGCGATGTGCGCGGCAGCCATTTCATGATGTGCGTGGAAGCGGTGGCCGACCAGAAGACCAAGGAGCTTTTCGCGCCCAAGGCCGATGTCGGCCATCGCATCGCCGATCACGCCCATGAACTGGGGCTGATCGCGCGCTCCATCGGCAATCTGATTGTTCTGTCCCCGCCGCTGATCTTTACCGAGGATCATATCGCCGAGACGGCCGCGACCTTGCGCGAGGCGATTACGCGCACGCGGGCGGATTTGAAGGCGGACGGCTTTCTGGCGTAAGGCGACAGGACCATGACGACACACATAGACAAAATCCTGTTCAACGCGCGGCTGCGGGATGCCACGGCGCCTGAGGGTATGCGCGAGGGCGACGCCATCGCCATCAGCGGCGGCGTGATCCTGGCCGTGGGCAGCGGCGAGGATATTCTCAAACTCCGCAGCAGCCGGACCGAGGTTTTCGATCTGGACGGCGCCTATCTCATGCCCGGCCTGGTGGACGGCCATGCGCACCCTGTCTCCGGCAGCGACCTGCAGGTCGGCGTCGATATGACGGGCGCGCGCACGGCGGAGGAAATGCTGGCGCGCCTGCGAGCGGAAGCGCAGCGTACCCCGCCTGGCCAATGGGTGATGGGCTATAGCCAAGACCCAATCGCCTATGCCGATATTCCCCATATCGCGGATGCGATCGAGGAGGCAGTCGGCGGCCGCCCGGCCTTGGTGCATGTCTTCGATTATCACGGTGTCGCCGTCAGCCGCACGGCTTTGGCCATGGCCGGCGTCACCGGGCCGCGCAGCTTCATCGGCGCTTCCGTCATCGTCTGCGATGCCGATGGCAAGCCGACGGGCGTGCTGCTGGAGCCGGAGGCGATTGCGCTGGTCAAATCCCTGATCCCGGTGCCGAGCTTCGCCGAACGTGCCGCATCACTGCGCGCCACGCTGAACCGCATGGCGGCCCATGGGCTGACGGGCATTCATGTCATGGACGCCAATACCCGCAGCCTGGAGCTTTATGCCGCGCTGGAAGCCGAAGCCGACCTGCCGCTGCGCCTGCATGTGGCCCCTTGGGTCAATCCCGGTGCGACGCAATCCGATATCGATGAGGTTCTGGCCCAGCAAAGCCTGCATGGCCGCCACTGGCGCGTCTGCGCGGCGAAATTCTTCATCGACGGCACGATCGACGGCGGCACCGGCTGGCTGCATGAGCCTGACCGCTTCGGCGAGGGCCTGTCCGCCCTCTGGACCGACCCCACGACCTATCACTATGCCGCCCGCTTCTTTGCCGAACGCGGCGTGCAGACCATCACCCATGCCATTGGCGACAAGGCTGTCCGCTACGTGCTGGATACGCTGAAAGAGGTGCCGGAGGATGTCCGCCGCGCCGCCCGGCATCGCGTCGAACATATCGAGACGCTGCCGGACGAGGATATCGGGCGCTTCGCGGCGGAAGGCATTGTCCCGTCCATGCAGCCGTCCCACGCCGTGCGCTATACGCGCGCGGACCATTCCGACAACTGGTCCAGCCGCCTTGGCACGGAGCGCGCCAATCGCGCCTGGCGCAGCCGGGACATCGCCGACACCGGCGCGCCGGTGGTGATGGGGTCTGACTGGCCGATCGCCCCTTTCGATCCGCGCGATATTCTGGTCTGCGCACGCTTCCGCCGTCTGGCCGAGCAGACGGAAGCCGCGGCCATCCAGCCGGCCCAGGCGCTGACGGGAGTGGAGGCGCTCGCCGGGCTGACCAGCGTCGCGGCCCATGCGGTGCATGAGGAAGCGATATCCGGCGCGCTGACGCCCGGCATGCGCGCCGATCTGACGGCAATGTCCGTCGACCCGATCACGGCGTCTGCCGATGCGCTGACATCCGCGCGCTTCATTTTCACGATGATGGATGGGCGCGTGACGCATAGCGCGCTTTAGGACGCGGCCTGCTGTCGTCAAAGCGATTCGGCTATTTACACTGCGTCATCCCCGGCACAAGGCCGGGGATGACGACTCTCTTTAGGCTTAACCAGATGATCAGGCGGGCGTCCCTATCCGCGTCAACGGGATGAGAACAAAGACTTACCGGCCAGCCGGTTCGTAGTACCAACTGACTAACCGGCTGGACAAGCCATCGCCTAAATGTCGGGATGTCCGCGCAACAAGCCCAGACCTATTAAATCCCGGCATTCAGGGATTTGGCGGGTAGCTGCTATGGACTTCACCAGGGCCTTTATTCTTCGGTCGAACGAGGACCAGCTTTACACGCATGCGGCCGAGCAGCAGCGCCTTGACCGGCGCGCCAGCCGTCTGCGGACCCTCCTGTTTCCGCTCCTCAATCTCACGCTGCTGGTGGCCGTCTATTACGGCTATCGCGTATTCGACTATCAGAGCTGGCTGAGGCTGACGGACAATGCCTGGACCCTCTGCCAGAGCCTTATCGGCAACTGATCGCGCAGGCGCGATTTAAAATCTGCCAGGCTTAGACTGAAACAACGCCATTCCCGCGAAAGCGGGAATCCTCTTACTATGGCACGGCCCGAGCCGTAGAAGATGCCCGCTTTCGCGGGCATGACGGCTTGGGAAGACGCTTTCGTACAAACCGGACAGACCCTAGCGCATGCGCGCGAGCGAGGCCTCGATCGCCATCACGACCAGGCTGATCGCGCCAACCAGCACGACATAGACGATGGCCGCGCCCGCCAAAGGCTCCAGCACCCGCAGGCTCTGGTAGCGAATGACGTCCGCCGTGCCCAGCACGTCGAAGATGGTGATGGTGGAGACCAGAACGGTCGATTTCAGCAGCAGGATAAGTTCGCTGCCGAAGGTCGGTAGCGTGATCATCAAGGCGCGCGGCAGCACGATGCGCCGGAAGGTGGTGAAGGGCGACAGGCCGAGTGCGGCCGCCGCCTCGCGCTCGCCGCGCGGCACGCCGTCCAAACCGCTGCGCAGGATGACGGCGACATAGGCGGTTTCGTTGATGATGAGCGCCACGACACCATACCAAAAGGCGTCGCGCAGATAGGGCGAGGCCCAGCTATGGCGCATCCAGCGGCCAGGGATCAGCGAGCCCAGGCCGTAATAGATGAAATAGATCTGCACCAGCATCGGCGTGCCGCGCATGAGCAGGCTATAGGCCTGGGCCGGCCAGCGGAACCAGGCGCGCCCCCCCAGGGCCAAGGCCAGCGGAATGCCGAAGACAGCGCTGCCGATAGCGGCGATGGCCGTCAGTTCCAGCGTGATGGGGATGGCCGCGATCAATTGCGGCATCACCTGCGTCAGAAAGAAATGGCCGTCGAAATTCATGCGATATGCAGTCCGCGCCGGCTGCGGATATGGAGCGCATTCAGTATCCACATGGAAACGACGCTGATCAGCAGGAAGCATAGCGCGGCCAGCGCATAGAACAGAATGTATTGCTTGGTGGCGGCGGCGGCCAGGCTGCTGACCTTCAGCACATCGGCGAAAGCGCCGACGATGCTGATGAGGGAGGAATCCTTCGTCGCATTCAGCCAGACATTGCCCAGCGCCGGCAGCGCATGGCGCAGCACCTGCGGCCCCAAAACCCGGCCCCAGCGCACCGGAAAGGACAGGCCCAGCGCCAGCGCCGCGTCACTCTGCCCACGCGGCAGCGCCAGCACGCCGGCGCGCAGAATCTCGGTCACATAGGCGCCCTGGATGAAACCGAGTGCGATGACCGCGACCAGGAAGGGACTGAAGGAAAAGTCCGACTTGACCAGTCCGACGGAAGCCGCGAGGCCCGAAAGCGCGCCCGCCAGCACATAGAAGGCAATCAGCAGCAGCAGCAGTTCCGGCAGCGCCCGCACGATGATGGTATAGAGATTGCCGAGCACCCGCAGCACCCGCCAGGGCGCAAGCTTGGCCGCCGCCCCCAGGACGCCGAAGATCAGCCCGATCAAATAGGAGCAGACGGAGATTTCCAGCGTCAGCAGAATGCCGGCCAGGAATTGACCGCCGTAACCGCCCATCATGCTGCCGAGCCCGCTCAATGACTGCGCAATATTTGGGCCAGGAAGCGCTGCAAGCGCTCGGTCTTGGGCGCCGCGAACAGCGTATCGGGCGCGCCCTGCTCCACGATCTCGCCGCCGTCCATGAAGATGACACGATCCGCCACCTGTCGCGCGAAACCCATTTCATGCGTCACGCAGAGCATGGTCATGCCTGAACCCGCGAGTTCGACCATGGTATCCAACACTTCGCGGACCATTTCCGGGTCCAGCGCCGAGGTCGGCTCATCGAACAGCATGACGCGCGGCTGCATGCAGAGCGCGCGCGCAATCGCCACACGCTGCTGCTGGCCGCCGGAAAGCTGATTCGGATATTTCCTGGCCTGTTCAGGAATCTTGACGCGGCCGAGATAATCCATGGCCAGCGCTTTCGCCTCTGCCCGCTTCATGCCGCGCACCGACATCGGCGCCAGCACGCAATTCTCCAGCACGGTCAGATGCGGAAAGAGGTTGAAGGACTGAAAGACCATGCCGACATCGCGGCGAATGCGCTTGAGCGACGTGGCATCGCGCGTCAGCGCAATGCCATCGACGGTGATATGGCCGGACTGGTAGCGCTCCAACCCGTTGATGCAGCGGATCATGGTCGATTTGCCCGAGCCCGACGGCCCGCAGATCACCACGCGCTCCCCTTGGGCCACGGTCAGCGAGATGTCGCGCAGGACGTGGTTGCTGCCGAAGCTTGTATTGACGCCTTGCAGGGTGACGGCAGCCTGCGCGCCTGCCGTCACAGTTCTGCGCCCAGGACGATGGGCGACCCATCGCGGAAGCGCGTCAGACGGAAATCCGTGGGATCCACGAAGGGCGTATCCCCCATCGCGATATCGGCAGCCAGTTTGCCCGCGCCGGGACCGATGCCGAAACCATGGCCGGAAAAGCCGGTCGCGACGACCAGTCCGGGCAGTTCATCCGCCGCGCCGATATAGGGAACGATATCGGGCGTCACATCGATATAGCCGCCCCATTCCTGCACCACCGGCACATCGCGGAAAGCGGGATAGAGCTTGCGCATCGCTTCCATCGCAATGCCGTTCAGGCGCTTGTTGGGGGCCGGGTCCAGCACGCGCACCTGCTCAAAGGGGCTTTCGCGGTCCAGCGACCACGTGCGTGGTGTTGTAAACTCAAACCGGGATAGCGCGTTGAAGCGCGGACGGATGCCGCCTATCCCCTCGCGCTTGATATTGGGCCAGAATTCTTTCAGGTAGCGGAAGGAATCCGGCACGATGGGCGTCACATGGCCGGTGCCATGGGCGATGGTATAGCCACCGTCGGCGCGCTTGCGATAGCCGATCTCCCCCATCCAGGTGCAAGGCCCGGGTCCGTTATCGACCGGCCCCGTCCGCAGGACCGAGGACAGAACCTTCAATTGCGGCAGCCGGATGCCAAGGCTGGCGCAGAACAGACCGGACCAGGCGCCGCCGGCCAGAATGACGGCGTCGCAGGCGATGCGACCGCGCTCCGTCACCACGGCGCTGACGCGCCCGCCCGTCCGTTCCAAGCCGCGCACGGCGCAATGGCCGTGAATGGTGGCGCCCTTCTCCTGCGCGGCGCGGGCAATGGCCGGGGCCGCCTTCTGGGGCTCGGCGCGGCCGTCGCTCGGCACATGCAAACCGCTGCGGAATTTCTGCGACGCACCCGGCATCAGCGCATCCATCTCGGCCCCCCGCACCAGACGCGCGCCGATCTGGAAGGGGGCGGCCATGTCCATCCAATCGGAGAAGCCGCGCTCGTCGCCCTCGTCCTCAGCGACATAGAGGACTCCGCATTCGCGGAAGCCGGTCTCGGCGCCGATCTGCCGGTCCAGCCCGCGCCACAGACGCAGGCTTTCCACGATCAGCGGCATTTCGCGCGGGTCGCGCCCCGCCTGGCGCACCCAGCCCCAGTTGCGGCTGGATTGCTCGCCCGCGATATGGCCCTTTTCGCAGAGGGCGACGGAGACGCCGCGACTGGCGAGGGTATAGGCGGCGGAAGTCCCGATGATGCCGCCGCCGATGACGACGACGCTGGCCCGGCCGGGGAGAACCTCATCATAGGTTATCGAATCAACATAAGGACCCATCACTCACCCTTCATCACCCGCTAGGCAGACGCATCAAAGACCGGAACGCGGCCGCCCGCTACGGGGCAGAGACCGCATCCGCCCGCAGGCGCCGCGACAGGTCATGGATATGACGCACACCGATGCCGCAGCAACCGCCAATGATGGAGGCGCCGGCAGCCACCCATTCATCCGCCCATTCGCCGTAGCGCGTGCCGTCCAGATCCTGGCGGACGTCCGCCAGTGTCTCGTTCGCTTTCTCATCCGCCTGCGGCTCGAAAGCATTGGCATAGACGCCTATGGGCGTCTTGGCGCCATGGGCCGCGAAGACGGCCGCTGCCACCCGCACAGCCGGCGTCATCACCTCGGGCTGGCTGCAATTGAACAGCAGCGTGTCGATGCCGGATCCGGCCGCCCAGGCGGCTGCCTCGGAGACCGGCTCCCCCGACCGCAGGCGGGGTTCCGCGCCGCGCGCCTCGGGCGCATCGTCAAGCGTGAAGGACATCCACACCGGGCGGCCGTCGCCGGAAACGGCGTCCATCACCGCGCGCGCCTCGGCGATGCTGGACAGCGTCTCGCCCAGCCACAGATCAACCCTAGGCCGCAGGCCGGTGACCAGCACCGAGAGATAGTCCTGCACGCGCGCCGGATCGAACAATTCCGGCTGGTAGGAGCCGAAGATCGGCGGCAGGGAGCCGGCGACGCGCACCGTGCGGCCGGGCTGCGCCGCCGTCACGGCATCCGCCGCCTGACGCGCCACCTGGCCGGCACAGGCCGCCAGCATCGGGCCATCCGCGCGGAAGCGGTCTTCACCGATATGGAAAGGCACCAGCGCGTAGCTATTGGTGGTGATGACATCGGCGCCGGCAGAGGCGAAATCGCGATGCACCTGCTCGACCAGCGCCGGAGTTTCCATCAATGCCAGGGCTGACCATTCGGGCTGGCGGAAAGGTGCGCCGATCCGCTGCAATTCCCGGCTCATGCCGCCGTCTAGGATAATCATGCCACTCAATCCTTGAGCGAGACGTTTCCGGGTGAACAACCGGCCCCCCTCATTCTCGAACCATCAATTTAGAAACCGATTCAGACTCTGGGCCGGATCGGCCTTGAATCATCGGACTCTCGAACGGCCGATGACGCTACAGGCGACATCCGATGCGAAATCGGCAAAATTTGATCAAATTCGCCGATAAAGGGCGATACGCGACAGCTCGGCGCCAAAATTAACCAAAAAAGCACGATTTTTTATCGGCCAATGCATCACAGATACTGCCCGCAAGCGTGTGATTGTGCTACAGACGTGGTTCATGCTTCGTCGAGACGCGGGTGCGGCCGTCTCTCACGGAAACGCCGCGACGTCGGAGACGAGATGAGCGAGCCGCTGGATTCTTTCGACTGCAAAATCCTGAATATTCTGCAGGAAGACTGCCAGTTAAAGGCCGAGCAGATTGCCGAACAGGTCAGCCTATCGACCTCCGCCGTGCAAAGGCGGATCAAACGCCTGCGGCAGGATAAAATCATTACGGCCGAAATCGCAGTGGTGGACCGCAAGGCCGCCGGCAAGCTGATGACCTTCGTGGTCGGTCTGGAGATCGAGCGGGAAAATTATACCGCCCTCGCGCGGTTTCGGGTCTGGGCCGAAAAGCAGACGGAAATCCAGCAGGCCTATTACGTGACCGGTTCGGTCGATGTCATCCTCATCATCGTCGCCGAGGATGTCGAGGCTTTCGACGCCGTTTCGGCCCGCATCATGGCCCATAACCCGCAGGTGCGGCGGATGAACACCAATGTGGTGCTGAACATCCTCAAGCTGGGCCTGACCGTGCCGGTGGAAGCCACGCGGTGAAGCCGTCACAAAAAAGGGCGCCCTGCGGCGCCCTTTCCTGCGATCCCTTAGACGGGATCAATCGTAGCGATAATAGCCATGCGGATGAGCATGATCGTGGTAGTAGTGACGATGATGGTAATGATGATGGTTGTAGTAGTAATCGGCATGGGCTGCCGAAACGCTGACCGCCGCCGCGCCGGAAAGACCAAGAACCATAAGCACCGGTCGCAAATTTCGCACGATGAATTTCATCATCTATCTCCTGCTCAGTTCTGAGAACCACGTTGAAATTTGTGTTCGTCAGTTGGAACGATAGGTGAGACCGGTTCGGCATTCCTTCAAGCCTGACATCTTTGCGAGCAACACTGCGTCACGCAATGCCTCGCTCTCGCCACAACAGCACGGCGATACCAAGGCCGAGCCTAGATGCGCGCAGTCTCACGCTCTGAGACAACCGCTGGAGCCGTGTCCGACGTCAGAATGATGACGCGGTCGCGGCCGCCACGCTTGGCCTCGTACAGCGCATCATCGGCAGCAGCCAGAAGTCGCGCGGGATCGAAGCCGGCCGAAGGCTCAGCCATGGCGACGCCCATGCTGATGGTGACGATGCCGCTCCCCTGCCCCTCATGCGGCAAACGCAGATCCCTGACCGATTGACGCAGGCTTTCGGCTAAAGCGGCAATCTCGTCCCGGCTCGGCAAGGATACCAAAGCCACGAACTCTTCCCCGCCATAGCGGAACACGCTGCCGTCCACGCCGGACAGCCCGGCCTTGAGCCCCTGGGCAATCCGGCGCAGGCAGCGATCGCCATGCAGATGGCCGTAGCGGTCATTATAGGATTTGAAGTGGTCGGCATCCATCATGATGATGCCCAGCGCCAGGCGGTGGCGCGCGGCCCCGGCGGTCGCCATCGGCAGGCGCTCTTCAAAAGCACGCCGATTTTCGATCCCCGTCACCACATCCGTCAGCGCGGCCTGACGATAGAGGCGGAGCGTCTTGTCCCGCGCCAGACCGATGAGCCCGATGGCCAGCAGCAGGGTGACGACGAGGGAGACAAGATCGGTCAGCACCAGGCCGCGCAAGGTCAGCAGATGCGCTTGAGCGGCCGGCGGCGACACAAGATTGACCATGGCCCAGACCAGATAGACGCCTGCCTGAAGTCCCAGCAGGCCGATCATATAGAGCCGCAATGCCGGTGTTGTGCGCGCGAAGGCCAAGACCTCCCGCGCGGCCAGCAGAAAGAACAGCGCCAGCACGAGATTGGCCAGAACGATGCGCGGGCCGATTGCGCCAAAAAGCGGCCATGCGGGCAAGCCGCACCATAGCAGCGGCGGCAAGGCCAGCGCCCAAGGCCAGACCCGCACTTCGCGCAGCCGTCGGCAGGCGAACCACAGGCAACAGCTCGCGGCTTCGATCAGGCCGTTCGACAGGATGAGCGATGCCGGCGCCGGCACCGAGAAGCGGAGAATGATGCCGATGCCCGCACCGAGCGTTCCGCCGAACATCCAGAGCAGTGCGGTTTCCCGGCGCGCATCCAGCCAGGCGACGGCATAGCTGACGCCGACCAGCAGGATGATAAGGAGATGGATGACGAGGATCGTGACCGGATCAAGCACCATCGGTAAGGCGTTATCCCTGCCCTGCGAAGACGCTGTATGATGCCCGGCCGCCAGTCACTGTCGTGCGGGATCGAGCCCGCACGCCGTTACCACTGAATTTGCGTGCCCAAACCGAAGAGCTGAGACTGGACATTGTTATGCGCGTCACCGGCGTCGCCGGTTGCGAAATCATAGCCGCCCTGCTGGCGCGTGCCAAAGAGATAATCGGCGAAGAGATTCACGCCCGGCACCAGGGTATAGGTGATGCCGGCGGCAACGCCGTTATTCTGCTGCTGCCCGGTCGTCAGACCGGAACTGGTGATGGTCGCGCCCGAGCCCGCATCCGTGCCGCCCGGCAGATCGCCGGTCTGGGTGAAGCGATAGAAGCTGGCGCCCAGCACGATCGGACCGAGCGCGTATTGCGCGCCAGCCATCCAACCGATGGCCTTGGTGCCGCCGTCGGGTTCCAGCTGGAAGGTGAAGCCGTCGGCCATATTGAAGGCGCCGGTCACGGCATTGCCGCCGACGGTGAGGCCGCCATAGGTCAGCGTTGCGCCACCGGTGAAGATGCTCATGTCCTTGTAGCCGGTGACGCCTTGCGGGTCGCCGGTATTCGCCACCTGCCCGGCCGTCGTGTAGTCCAGCCCGACCTGCAATCCGACCGGCCCGAAGGCCTGGGTATATTGGCCGCCGATATCGAGCATATTGCGCGGCATGCCGCCCGAAATCGGCGTCGCCGAGGTGGTGACGGCCGGGGCATAGTTCGACGCCGTCTGGTTCGGCGTGAATCCGGCCGAGAACTGGAATCCTGCCAGCGCGGGCGACAGATAGACGATCTTGTCGGAGGCCTGATCATAGGCCGCGCCGCTGTCCGGGAAGGGATAGACCGGATTGGCGCCGACCGGGATCATGCCCTCGATATCGCCATTCCAGCCACCGTCATTGAAGCCTTCGAAGAAGCCGGTCTCGGTCAGGACGGAGGGACCGTTCTGCTGACCGAAGCTGATCTGGCCCAGTTGCGGCAGGCCGAGATAGCCATAGGCCTGGAAGACATACAGCGTCTCACCGCCGGCGGAGGCGCTGCTATTGGTGCGGATTTCAGCCGAACTGCCGTAGTGCAGCCCATTGGCCGCAACGCCCTGGAAATTGGGATAGAGACGCAGATAGCCGAGGAAGCTGCTGGTCGAGGTCTTGGTGCCGCCGATATTGTCGAGCGAGGATCCTTCAACGCCAGCGTACCAGTTCACGCGGCCATTGAGATGGACCGCAGACTGGCCGGGCGCGAGGTTGGTGTCGGGCGTCGCCTGCGCCATGGCCGGAAGCGCATAGCCCAGCCCGGACAGCATGATGACGGTAGCGGCGCTACCAAGCCAAAAGCCACGCATAACCTCTCCTTTTCCGCCACCGACAGTGTCTTACGTCCCGGCAGAACGAGTCGCGCCATGACAATTCAGGGTAGGCTTAACCGGGTTAAATCCCAGTGCATGGGGGAGCACAATGGGAACCTCTGCTCAGGACACCGGCTTGGAACGCAGAGCTCATACAGGGTGCCAAGGCAGCCTAAAGCAGCCCGGCCGCGATATTGACGGTCAGCGCCAAAATCACCGTATTGAAGGTGAAGCCGACGAAACCGTGCAGGGTCGCCAGCCGCCGGATTTTGCGGGCAGTGATGTCGACGTCGGAGACCTGGAAGGTCATGCCGAGCACCATCGCGAAATACAGAAAGTCGAAATAGTCCGGCTCCGGCTCATGCGGAAAATCCAGCCCGCCGTCCATCTGCTCGCTGCCGTCCGAATAGGCGTAGAATTCGTGCGCGTAGCGCAGCGCGAAGATGAGTTGCATGGTCAGCCAGGACAGCACCAGGGTCAGGATGACCAGAGCCAGATGGAAGGCCTTGGTCTCCCCCTTCAGGCTGCTGATATTCTTGAATTCGATCACCACGACCAGGACGCTGGCGACGATCGCGGCGAGCGAGATGGCGAAAACCGTCCATTCTCCCGCCTCCTGTGCCTTGGCGCGCGCCGGCATGTCGACCGGCGCTGTGCGGACCATGGTGACACCCCACCCGATCAGCAGGACCAGGGCGCCGACGTCCCAGCTCAGCACCACATGCCCCAGGCCGCCGGCCTCGGCCTTCAAGGCGGCACGCGGCAGCAGAAGGGCGGCCAGCAGGCCCGCCAGCACGGCCGCGCCCAGCTGAAGGCGGCTGGTCAGAAAAGGAGGCAGTCGCTGCATGTCATTCCCGCCGCTTGGCCATAGTTTCTGGTCATAAGTGCCATCGCCCGGCCGCCACACAAGGTGTGCTTGCACGCGACGCCGCAGTCTGCGAGTGCAATTGCATAAACGATCCGGGAGAAAACAATGTCGCCGTCACAAGACGCCACAGCCATCGACACCCTAGGCTGGACCCAGCGGCCCACCCATCGGCGCTGGCTGCAAGCGCAGGCCGATGCGCTTCTGCGGCAATTCCAGTTCGTCTCCACCGATCCGGCCGGCGGGTTCTTCGACCTCGATATCGCCGGGCAGCCGCGACGGGAGACCCAAATTCGGGAACTGGTGACGACGACGCGCGTCACCCACTGTTTCGCGGTCGCGCATATGCAGGGCTGGCCGGGTGCCGCTGCCCTGGTGCGGCATGGCCTTGCCGCTTTGTGGGATCTGCACCGCGACACCACCCATGGCGGCTATCGCTGGCAGGCCGGTCCGGGCGCGGATCAGAGCAAGCAGGCCTATGGCCATGCCTTCGTCCTGCTGGCGGCGAGCACTGCGAAAATGGCAGGTTTTGCCGAAGCCGAGCCGATCCTGGCCGACGTCACCCGTGTGCTGAACGAGCGCTTTTGGGAAAGCGCGCATGGCGCCACGGCGGAGGAATTCGCGGTCGACTGGTCGCCGATCAGCACCTATCGCGGCCAAAACGCCAATATGCATCTAACGGAAGCGCTGATGGCCGCCTTCGAGGCGACCGGCGAACGCGACTATCTGACCAAGGCCGAGAGCATTGCCGACCTCGTCATCAACCGGCTGGCGCGCGCCCATGCCTGGCATGTGATCGAGCATTTCAACAGTGCCTGGCGGCCTGATTTCAACTATCGCGGGTCGGACATGTTCCGGCCCCAGGGCACGACACCGGGCCATGCCCTGGAATGGTCACGGCTGATCGCGCAGCTGCATATCCTGGGCGGCGGTCATAAAAGCTGGATGCCGGAGGCGGCGGCCGGCCTGTTCCGGCAGGCGGTGACGGACGGCTGGGACAAGGAAACCGGCGGTTTCTACTACACGCTGGACTATGCGAGCGCGCCGCTGATCAGGGACCGGCTATGGTGGCCCTGCTGCGAGGGCGTGGCTGCGGCCGCCTTCCTGGGCCAGATCACCGGAGACGCATTCTACGAGGCTTGGTATCGCCAGATCTGGGACTGGTCAGCGCAACGCCTGGCGGATCCGGTGCATGGCGGCTGGCACCCCGAGCTGGATGACAACCTGACCCCGCGTCCGCGCTTCTTCACCGGCAAGCCCGATATCTATCATCTTCTGCAAAGCTTTTTGATTCCGCTTTATCCTGCCGAGGGAAGTCTGGGTGAGATGGCCCGCCGCCTGGGCTGACATCCAGCGGCGCGGACAGGGAGCGATCATCACACCCTCTGTCCGCGCCGCGCCGGTCACGCAAACGATGATCACTCAACATTTTTGCCATCGCAACGGCGCGATGGTGATGTGTTTTCTCTCTCCCCGACTTAGCCGCGAAGAACGCCTGACAGATTGACGGCTTGCTCCTCAGGCGCAATCCAGCAAGCAGAGCCGAATGCCGTTCAACTCATGACTTTCCCGACGGCATCACACATCAGCACAAATAGGGATAGGCCATACGCGCATTTGCACTAAGTTTGACACCAAAGGGCATTGTGCAAAATGATGATCCATGCAGCCGGCGCAGAAATACTTCCCGACGCTAAGGCAATCCGGGCAAGGCTCGCGGAAAGTTGCCATGATCTTTTATTGAAATCGCTTGCATTACAGCCTGCAACGCGACAGTAGAGGAGCGCCGCGAAACTCAACCGGCCGTCGCTTCCTTACTCTCAGCAGTCATAACGGCCGGACAATAATGAGTGTTCTCCTCGTCGAAGATGAATGGCTTATCCGGACTATCATGTCCGAGGAACTGGTCGAGGCCGGCTTCGAGGTTAAATCCTTTGAGACGGGTGACGACGCGATGTCAGAACTGTCGAGCGATGTGCCGGCTTTCGATGTCCTGGTGACGGACATCCATATGCCAGGCCAAACCGACGGCATCGCGCTGGCCAAATCCGTGCGCGCCCGCTACCCGGATGTGCCGATCATCTACACGACAGGGCGGCCGGACGCGCTGTCCCGCGCGCATCTGCCGGGCGGCAATGTGGTGACTTTGGTAAAACCCTATAAGCCCAGCCGACTGATCGAAGCCATTCGCCACGTCCTCAATTGACGATGGCGTGGCGCTTGCCGTCAGAGCGCCGCGAGCAAGGCCTGTGATGTGGCAACCCAGCCGAAGATGCCGCCCTGGGCCTTGATCATGGCCAAGGCCGCCTCGTGGAATTCCGGAAAATACGAGCCGGTACAATCCGACAGAACCAAACAGTCGAAACCGCGATCATTAGCCTCGCGCACGGTTGTGTGAACGCAGACTTCCGTCGTGACGCCCGCGACGATCAGTCTGTCTATGCCGCGCCCACGCAGAATCGCCTCCAGATCGGTCGCGAAAAAGGCGCCCTTGCCGGGCTTGTCGATGACCGGCTCGCCGGCGATCGGTGCCAGTTCCGCGATGATGCCGTGACCCGGCTCACCGCGCACCAGGATGCGTCCCATGGGTCCGGCATCGCCGATCTTGGTTTGAAAATTACCGCGGCGATGCTTGGCGGGGGAGAGGTCGGACAGGTCCGGCCGGTGACCTTCGCGGGTATGAACCACAACCATGCCGGCCGCGCGGGCCGCCGCGAGCACGGAAGCCGTAGGCGCGATCGTGGTTCGCAGAAGCCCGACATCATTGCCCAGGGCATCCCCAAAGCCGCCGGTTTCCAAAAAATCGCGCTGCATATCGATGATGACAAGGGCGGTCCTGGCCGGCACCATGGCAAAATCATAAGGCTCGGCGGCGACCGAGACTGTCATGGGCTTAGGTTCGGGTGCGGTGCTCACAGGGCGCCTTCTACCTTGTCGACAAGATGAAACTAGCGATGCCCCTGGGGCGATGCAATCCTGAAGTCAGCGGAAGGCGGGGCTCGGCGTCCCGAGCCGCCCCCGAATACTGGAACGGCGCGGTAAATTATTACGATATCAAAAACATATGAAGCGCCACATGATATGGCAATGGAAGACATCAGAATGCTTCGCGATAGAGCGCCAAAGCATCCACTTCCGTCACCGTAACCGGATTATTGACGAGGAGGCGAGACTGCTTCATCGCGTCGGATGCCAGCAGGGCCAGGGAATTGTCTGTGACGCCGACATCGCGCAGCCTGCGGGGCGCGCCGCTGTCATTCATCAGCCGCTCCATCTCGGCGACGAAATCCTGGCTGCGTTCGGCGATGTCGCGCCCAGGGGCTGAGCCCAGAACAATGTCGGCAAGCTCGGCATAAAGCGGCGCCGCCGCTGCCATATTGAAGCGCAGCACCGGCCCCAGCATCAGCGCGTTCGATAGGCCATGCGGGACATGGTAATGCCCGCCCAGCGGATAGGCGAGCGCATGCACGGCCGCGACCGGCGCATTGGAAAAGGCCTGCCCGGCCAGGGTCGCGCCCAGCAGCATCGCCTCCCGCGCCGCGCGGTCCGCACCATTCCGGCAGGCGGCGATCAGATTGCCGCTCAGAAGCCGCAGCGCCTCGCGCGCCAGCGCATCCGACAGCGGATTCTTTTTGATCCTGCTGGTATAAGCCTCGATCGCATGGACCATGGCGTCGATCCCCGTCGCCGCCGTATGCAGCACGGGCAGCCCGACGGTCAGTTCCGCATCGAGAAGCGCCAGATCGGCATAGAGCTGCGGAGCGACGACGCCCATCTTGGTCGTCTCACCCGTGGTGATGATGGAGATATTGGTGACTTCGGACCCCGTGCCGGCCGTGGTCGGGATCAGCACCAGCGGCAGGCGGCTGCCCGTCACCTTGCCGATGCCGTAGATCTCGGCCAGCGGCTGATCGCTCGCCACCAGAACGGCGCAGAGCTTGGCGATGTCGAGGGAAGAGCCGCCGCCGAATCCGACGACAAGTTGAACACCGGCCGCCCTTGCCTGTTCGGCGCAGGCCAGCACGATGGCGTCCGGCGGGTCCGCCACCACGTCATCGAAGACCGTGACGGTAAAACCGGCTTCCGTCAGGCTTGCCAGGGCCGGTTCGGCCAGGCCCGCCCGGCGCACACCCTTATCGGTCACGACCATAACGCGCCGCGCGGCAAAGCGCGCCGCCAGCAGCGCACCCAGACGCCGCGCGCCCGACCATTCCACCAGGATGGCCGGGACGGTGCGAAATTCAAAAGAGTCGATCATCGCCGCCGCCTCGCCGATCCTGGATATCCTATCCTGTCCTGTCCTGCTGACGGATCACCCGCCAGCCGGAGGCCAGGCCTGTCAGTCCACCAGGTCGGCATAGAGGGCGGTGCTGAGATAGCGCTCGCCATAGGACGGGATGATGGTGACGATCAGCTTGCCCGCATTTTCGGGCCGCTTGGCGATTTCGATCGCCGCCCAGAGGGCCGCGCCGGAGGAGATGCCAACCAGCAGGCCTTCCTCGCGTGCCGCACGGCGCGCCATGTCGAAAGCGTCCTGCGCGGTGACGCGGACGATTTCATCATAGGAGGCGGTGTCGAGCACGTCCGGCACGAAGCCGGCGCCGATGCCCTGCAAGGGATGCGGGCCCTTCTTGCCGCCCGACAGGATGGGAGAGGCATCGGGCTCGACCGCAATCGCCTTGAAGGACGGCTTCCGCGCTTTCAAAACTTCGGACGTGCCGGTGATGGTGCCGCCGGTGCCGATGCCGGCGACCAGGAAATCAACCTCGCCGTCGGTGTCGCGCCAGATTTCCTCAGCCGTCGTATTGCGATGCACTTCCGGGTTCGCCGGGTTCTTGAACTGCTGCGGCATGAAATATTCAGGCCCGGAGGAGGCGATCTGCTCGGCGCGGGCGATGGCGCCGCCCATGCCGTCCGGACCCGGCGTCAGCACGATTTCGGCGCCATAGGCGCGGAGCAGCATGCGGCGTTCCTTGCTCATGGTCTCAGGCATGGTCAGGATGCAGCGATAGCCGCGTGCGGCGCAGACCATGGCCAGCGCGATGCCGGTATTGCCCGATGTCGGCTCGACGATGATGGAACTGGGGCCGATCAGCCCGGCCTTCTCGGCCGCCTCGATCATGGCGACGCCGATACGGTCTTTCACGCTATGGCCGGGGTTGAAATATTCCAGCTTGGCGACCACGCGGCCGGGCGCATCGCCCACCAGGCGCCGGATGGAGACCAGCGGCGTATTGCCGACCAGCGCGGTGACGTCATTGGCGATCTTCATGAAACTCTTCTCCGGGTAATCTCTGATAGGAGCTTACACGCCTGCGTTACTTCCCAAAACCGAGATGATTTTTCTCTTTTTGGCGGAAGCTGCGTCAGGCGCTTTCTCTCAAATGGCCCAGTCGAAGGAATCATACGCCAGGCTGGCCAGAACCTCATCAACACCGCCGAGCGAGGGGCCGGCGGAATTCATGCGCACCAGCTTCGCCGGCACGCCGGCGACGACGCCATTGGGCGGCACCGCGCGCAGCACGACGGAACCGGCGGCGATGCGCGAATTCTCACCGATTTCGATATTGCCCAGCACCTTGGCGCCGGCGCCGATCATGACGCCGCGCCGCACCTTGGGGTGACGGTCACCCGCCTGCTTGCCGGTGCCACCCAGGGTGACGCCCTGCAACAAAGACACGTCATCCTCGATCACCGCCGTCTCGCCCACCACAAGCCCGGTCGCGTGATCCAGAAAGATGCCTTTGCCCATGCGAACGGCGGGATGGATATCGGTCTGGAAGACTTCGGACGCGCGGCTTTGCAGGTAAAGCGCGAAATCGCGCTCGCCATTATTCCACAGGTAATGCGTCACGCGCTGCGCCTGGATGGCGTGGAAGCCCTTGAAATAGAGGAAGGGCTCGATGAAACGCTCGCAGGCCGGGTCACGATCGTAGACCGCCGCGATATCGGCCTTGAAAGCGGCGCTGATCGAAGGGTCGGCCGAAAGCGCGCGATGGAAGGCCTGCACGATCAACGGCAGGGAAATGACGTCGTTCTTCAGGCGGGAGGAGACGCGATGGCAGATCGCCGCCTCGAAGGACGGCTGGTTGATGATCGATTCCAGAAACAGCGTCGCCAGCGCCGGTGCCTTTTCATAGGCGACCTCCGCCTCGCGCCGCAGGCGCTCCCAGATCAGGTCGGTCGGATGATCGGCCGCGGTGCGGGGCACCACAGCCAGACCATTGCTTTTGGAACCACTCAAGGCGGTTTCTCCTGCGTCTTCGTCCTTGGGGCCAGTCGGCCAGGTTCGCTCATTTATACGGTAATCGAAGCGAGAACCATGTGAGGCCAGCGCATGCCGCCTCTTCGGCGCTGGTAGGTGCCCCGTCCCCTTCCATATTTATGTCAGGCCCTTACTCGACGGGTCCATCGCAGCCTTTAAGGTAGGGTCATGAAATTGATCAGCTGGAATCTGCTGCACCGGGAAGGCGCGGCCGTGGGCGAAGTCGCCCATCTTATCGAGACGGAGCAACCGGATGCCGTGCTGATGCAGGAGGTGACGGCGGAATTCGACGCCCTGCCGCGCCTGGTCGGCGGCAGCTACAGCCGCACCCCCCTGCCCGGCCGCCGTCATGGGCTGGCGATCTGGACGCGAAAGGCGACCTCAAGCCCACCCAATATCGTGACGCTGCCGGCCGGCGCCGTCGTGCGCCGTATCGCGCTCATCGCCGATCTGGGCCCCTTCAGCGTCGGCAATGTCCATCTGTCGCATTCGCAACTGCTCAACCGGAAGCAGTTGCGCCATGTGGCCGAGCACTTGCCCGCCCATGCCGCCGTGCTGGGCGACTATAATCTGGTCGGGCCGCCGCTGCTGCCGGGCTTTCAGGATGTGGGCCCGCGCGCGCCGACCCATCGGATGAGCGATATCCTGCCGCTGCGGCTGGACCGTTGCGTCATCCGCGGGTTGATCTGTCAGGAAACGGCGGTGCTGGACCGCGCCGGGTCAGACCACCACCCGATCATGGTGCGACTGACCCGTGCCGCCGATCCGCAACCCAGGGCGCGCGGCGCGCGCCCCTTTATCGCAAAAGCGGTGTTACTGGCGCGCCAGAACGCGGGGCGATTCCGGCGCCCATGACGCCCAGACCGGCATGCCGAGCGCGTAATGCCCGGCATGGTCGGAGGGCAGATCGGCCCAGATTTCGCCGGCATCGCCGTCATGCAGGCCAAGCTTGATGCGCGTCAGCGAGCCGAAGAAGGTCACTTCCTGCACGGTCGCGGGAACCGCGCCGGCCGGGGCGGCGACGTCGCGCTGGTTCAGCGTGACATGCTCGGGCCGCAGGAACAGTTCCACCGCGCTGCCGGCCGGATGCTGGCTGGCCGCATAGGCTAACAGATAGGCGTCACCCACCCGCACGCCGGCGCCATCCGTGGTGCCGGCCAGCACGCCGCCGGCACCGATGAAGCGCGCGACGAACCCGTCCGCCGGGGTGCGGTAGATTTCGGTCGGCGAGGCCATCTGCAGCACATGGCCTTCGCTCATCACCGCGACACGGTCGGAGATGGAGAGCGCCTCTTCCTGGTCATGCGTCACGAAGACGGTGGTGATGCCCGTCTCCTGCTGGATGCGGCGGATTTCGGAGCGGAGCTGCGCACGAACCTTCGCGTCCAGCGCCGAGAGCGGTTCGTCGAGCAGAAGAATATCCGGCTTCACGGCCAGCGCGCGGGCCAGGGCCACGCGCTGCTGCTGGCCGCCCGACATCTGATGCGGGAATTTATGGATATGGGCGCCCAAGCCCACCATGCCGAGCAGACGCTCGGCTTCGGAAAGCTGCGACTTGGTATCGCCCAGCCCGCGCACGCGCGGCCCGAAGCGCACGTTCTGCAAGGCCGTCATATTCGGGAAAAGACTATAGGCCTGGAAGACCATGCCCATGCGCCGCTTGTTCGGCGGCAGATGGGTCACGTCCTGCCCATTGAGCATGACCTGGCCATGATCGGGGGTTTCGAACCCAGCCAGGATGCGCAGCAGGGTTGTCTTGCCGCAGCCCGACGGCCCGAGCAGACAGACCAGCTCGCCCTGGGCCAGCTCCATGTCGATCTGCTTGAGCACGGTGCGGACACCGTAGGTTTTGCGGATGCCGGAAAGCGAGACGCCCGACATTGCGATATGCGCGGTGCTGTCCATCAATGCGCCCCTCCGACTGTCGCCGCGCCACGGCGGCTGGTTATTAAGACGCCAAGCATGAAGACCCAGGTCAGCAGGAAGGCAAACAGCGAGAGCGCGGCGGCCTCGGTGATCGCATTCTGACCGGTATCGTTGATGAAGACTGCGAAGTTATGGAAGAGCAGCACGCTGGCAAAGGTGAATTCACCGATGACGGTGGTCATGATCAGCAGCACGGCGCCGACCAGCGCGGAGCGCAGATTGGGCAGGATGACGAGGAAGATGATCTGTCCCCAGCCGCCGCCAAGCGACTGTCCCGCTTCCGTCAGCGTCCGCACGTCCAGCGTGCCGAGCCCGACTTCCAGAGACCGGAAGGTGTAAGGCAGGCACAGGAAGAAATAGGGAATGACGAGATAATTCGGCGTGCTGATGAGCCAGGCCGGGCCGGTATAGACCGTGGTCAGACCGGCGATGAGTGCCACGGCCGGAATGACGAAAGGCAGGTTCGAGATGAATTCGAACAGGGGCTTCAGCTTCGGTGCCTTGAGATGGACGAAGATCATCGCCGGCACCAGCAGCACGAAGGTGAGGATCATCGTCTCCACACCCAGGCGCAGCGACAGGAACAGGCTGGCCCAGAAGCCGGGGGCTTCGAACATCAGGACATAGGCGGACCAGCCGTATTTGCTGCCGCCTTCCCAGAAGCTGAAGATGCCGGTCATGACCAGCGGCGTGATGAAGAATATCGCGCCAAGCGCAATGATGATCCAATTGCCTGTGCTCAGCGTGCGGCGCGCGCCATAGGCTTTGCGCGCGCTGGGCTTGGGCAGAGGGGCTTCGACTTCGGAAGCGGTCACGCTCATGATCTGTCCCCTTCCTATCGGCGCCAGCGCGCCGCGTAGCGCGACACGAACGAATAGATGACGAGCACGACGGCCATGACGAGGATCATGCCGGTGGAGAGCGCGGCACCCACCTGCGGATCGGACATCACATTGCCCGACAGCACATTGCTGATATCGATGGTGACGAGCGCGATATTGCCGTCCGTCAGCGCATAGGGCGTCGCATAGGCCGAAAAGGCGCTGCCAAACAACAGCAGGAAGCCACCGAGCAGCGAAGGCGTGAGGATCGGCAGGCCGACGAGGCGCCAATATTGCCAGCTGGTGGCCCCCAGGCCGTCAGAGGCCTCGCGCCATTGCGCGCGCAACCCTTGGATCGCCGGGGTGATGATGATCAGCATCAGCGGGATCTGGAAATAGGCGAAGGTGATGGTCATGCCGGTCAGCGAATAGAGCGAGAAGCCCATGCCGTAGATATTGATGCCGAGATGCTTCAGGAAAATGGTGACGAAGCCCAGGCTGCCCAGCGTGCTGATAAAGGCGAAGGCCAGCGGCACGCCGGCGAAATTGGCGGCGACGGCCGAGAAACTGGTGACGATGGTGCGCAGGATCGACGGCGCACCGGGTTGCAGGCTGGCATAGGCCAGCAGAAAGCCGCCGATCAGGCCGGTGATGGCCGAGGCAACGCCGAGGATGAGGGAATTCTCAAAGGCGATGCGGTACTGATAGTCCCACAGGCCGAAGAAATAGGAGAGCGTGAAGCCCTTCTCGCCGATGAAGGTCTGCACGATCAGCACGACTGTCGGCGCGACCAGGAAGGCCAGCGTGAACAGCAGGAAGAGGCCGACGAAAATCCACGGAATGGCGCGCCCGAGCATGGCGCCCAGGCCGCCGGTTCCCGCGGATGCGGCAATCCGGGGGGCGCTTGGCCCCCCGAAAGACGCGGGTTGAGGTGCGATCGTATTGCCTGTCTGGCTCACTGAAGCCCCCAATCCTTTCGTCGTCCGATTTCAGAAGACGGCTTAGATGTGAACCAGCTGCGGCCAGAGCGTCGCCAGCACCTTCTGGGCCTTGGCAACCTGGTCCTGGGTCGCGAACGTGATGTTCGCATAAGGCGCCGCCGGCGGCAGCTTGGCCGAGAGGCTGGCCGAGATCAGGTTGCGCTTGGCGAGGTCAGCGTAGCGCGCCGGATGGGCATAGCCCGCCAGGAACAGCAGCTGGCCTTCGTCGGAATAGAGCCATTCCTGCCACAGCTTGGCGGCATTCGGGTGGGCGGCGTCAGCCGGGATCGCCTGGCAATAGAAGCTGCCATAGGGCTGGCTGCCTTCCGGCACGACCACTTCGATGGCGGCTTTGCCGACGGCGGCATCGCGATAGCCGAGCGACAGGTAGTCCCAGTTGATGACGATCGGTGCCTGACCGCTGACGAGCAGTGCCGGACCGGTGGCAGCCGCCGGGTTGAGGTTGCCGAGCTTCGCGAGTTCGGCGAAATACTTCACGCCCGGCGCGATGTCATCGAGCGAACCGCCATTGCCGAGAGCGGCCGCGAAGACGGCCGCGAAAGCGGCACCGGCGCCCAGCGGGCTGCCGTTGAGCGCGATCATGCCCTTGTATTCCGGCTTCTTCAGATCGGCCCAGCTGCGGGGCGCATTCTTCGCGACATTGGTATTGGTCGCGATGGAAACGACACCGAAATAGTCAGCAACCCAAAGACCGTTCGGGTCTTTCATGCCGTCCGGGATGCTGTCCCAGGTGGCGACCTTGTAGGGAGCAAAAAGGTTCTGCTTGACGCCGATGGCGGCGAAGGACGGGCCGATGTCGAGCGCATCCGGGGCGCGATCCTGGCCCTTCAGGGTGCGAACGGCCTGCAGTTCCTGGGCGGAGGAGCCGTCCGGATTGGCGTCGTCGATGGCGATGCCGTATTTCGCGGTGAACTGGTCCATGATGGCGCCGTAATTGGCCCAGTCACGCGGCAGGGTGATGACGTTGAGCTTGCCTTCCTTCTTGGCGGCAGCAATCAGGGCATCCATCTCGCTGGCGGCAAGAGCCGGGCGCAGACCAGGCACGGAGGCAAGCGCAGCACCGGCGGCGGCGGCAAAGCCAAGCTTCGCGTAGTCGCGGCGGCCGAAAAGCGGCTTTTCGATCGACATTAAAGGCTCCTGATACAAATCTGTGAAGAGAGCGATGCAAAAACCAGACGAGGCAAGCACGAGCTCTGACGAGAAACGACAGAGGAGGAGATCCATCCACCCGACGAGTGAGGCCGATACAGCCGGAAGACAGGGCGAACAATGCCAGTTTTATGACAGTTACCAGACAAGCATCTGGTCCGTGACTCATTCTAAGCGATCAGGCTGTGCCGATTGAATACAGCCGCCGCAAGAATGGGCCGAATGCGACAACCGGGTAGATCAATCTACTCTTTACGCTTTGAAAAACAATATTTTTTCCGAACGAATTCAATAGCGATTCGATACCTCGGAGCGATGTTCCTATTTTGTTCTTGACTTGCCGGACAGCAGGCGCGACCCTTCGGCTCAAGAAGGAGGACCCGATGCCTCAGATCGAAAAGACAGCGACGGCTGCCCCGCATCACCGGGCAACCGGCCCCGCGCGTCTGCGCCTGACCCGCAACCGGGCGGGCGATGCCGCGTCCGCTCCGGCGACACCGACCCTCGCCCGCTCCGGGCGCGGCGCCACCACCAATCCCGGCGTGCGCTTCGAGACGCAGCAGGCCGTGGCCGTGGATGACGGCTGGGGATCGCTCGACGCCTGTTTCGGTGACCTGCCACCGCTGGAAACGACGCTGATCCGGGACAGTTCGCGCACCGCCATCGCCCGCAACAGCAGCCCCGATTTGGGATTTGACCGGTCAATCAACCCCTATCGCGGCTGTGAGCATGGCTGCATCTATTGCTTCGCCCGGCCCAGCCACGCCTATCTGGGCTATTCACCCGGTCTCGATTTCGAAACGAAACTGCTGTTCAAGCCGGAGATCGCGAGCCTGCTGGCGAAGGAACTGTGCCGGCCGTCCTATGAGGCGAAGCCCATCACGCTCGGCGCCAATACCGACCCGTATCAGCCGATCGAGCGGCGGCTGCAACTGACGCGGCAGGTGCTGGAGGTGCTGCGCGATTTCGGCCACCCGGTCAGCATCGTCACCAAATCCGCGCTGGTGCTGCGCGACCTCGACATCCTGCGCGACATGGCGGCGCGCGGACTGGCGCATGTCTATCTGTCCATTACCACGCTGGACCCGGCTCTGGCACGCGTGATGGAGCCCCGCGCCTCGGCGCCGCATCTGCGGCTGCGGGCGGTGGCCGCATTGAAACAGGCCGGCGTGCCGGTGGGCGTTCTGTCGGCGCCGATGATCCCCGGCCTGAACGATGTCGAGCTGGAAGCGATCATCGCGGCCTCGGCCGAAGCGGGCGCCAGCCGGGCCGGCTATGTCATGCTGCGCCTGCCGCTGGAATTGCGGGAGATGTTCGAGGCCTGGCTGCACCAGCATGTACCGGCCCGCGCCGCGCATGTGCTGAGCCTGGTGCGGCAGGTGCGCGGCGGCGCGCTGTATGACGCGCGTTTCGGCCAGCGCTTTACCGGCACCGGCGCCTATGCCGATCTGATCGCCCAGCGCTTTCAGATGGCAAGCCGCCGCCACGGCCTGAACGGCGGCATGGCGAAGCTGGACGTGTCGCAGTTCCACGTGCCGGAGCGGTTTCGCGCGACGCCTGCGTCGGCCAAGCCAGAAAAGCAGATGTCGCTGTTCTGACCGGACAGGACTAGATTGCCGCTGCGGTTTTTCGACATCTCAGGGAGACGTGCCTTGACCGAGAAGACGATCAAAATACCCGGCCCCGACCATCCGATCAGCGTCGAGGCCAATCCGAAACGCATCGTCGTCACGCTTGGCGGCAAAGTCATCGCGGATAGCAAATCCGCCCTGACCCTGCGTGAAGCGAATTATCCGGCGGTGCAGTATATTCCGCGCGCCGATGTGGCGATGGACCTGCTGCAACGCTCGGCGACCGCAAGCTATTGCCCCTATAAGGGCGAGGCGTCCTATTTCAGCATCAAGGCCGGCGAAACGGCATCCGCCGGCGCGATCTGGACCTATGAAGCGCCCTACCCGTCCGTCGCCGGGATTAAGGATCACCTCGCCTTCTATCCCAGCCGCGTCGACGCCATCACCGAACAGGCGGACTGACGGCCGGAGTTCAGGCAGCGGCGCTTCCGTCCAACGGCGCGGGCGGCACAACGACCTCCACGCGACCGGTCGCGACGCCATAGACCAGACCCGCGACCCAGGCGCCGGTCTTCTTCGGATTGCGTTTAAGGGCAGCGACATCCATGGCGACCGAGGCATAAGGGTCAGTGATCGCCATCTCCGCGAGGCCCGCGACTGTCGTGCCCAAATGCTTGGCCAGCAGATCCGGCGCCTGGGCCATGCAATGGCGAATGCCGCAATCGGTGTGATGCAGCACGACGAAGGTCCATTCGGGCCCCATATCGCCGTCCATCGCGCGCACGACCGCGCGCAGCAGCGCCATGGTCTGCAATGTTCCCGGATCGGTGCGGCCGCCGACATTGCGGATGATGGCGGCCTCCCCCGGCGTCAGGTTGAAAATGTCGAAAGGATCGACGCGCGGATCGGCGCAGGTAAGGATGGTCGTCTTGCGTGACGGCATCATCCTCAATCCGGCGACAAAGCCCTCGGCCACGTAATCATCGTTACGGCAAGTCAATCCGCTTATGATGTCAGACGTCACGCGCGCCTCCTGATTCTGATAAGACATGCTATCGATTGTCGCATCGCCAGTATCGACATAACGGAATACAATCTGTCTGGACCGCATGTTCATGAAGCCCAATTCAGATTGGTGGACTGGATTGATGCTTTACTGACCTGATTGATAAGAACGGCATTTATTATTTCTCTGATAGCAAGCTTTACCCTCGCACCAAATGTCATATACCCCTCGTTTCGGGTCACAAAGGTATCGCCATGCTCACGGTCGGCTTTGTCGTCTCCCCCGGCTTTCCGATCATGAGCCTGGCCGCGCTCTCGGTCTTCGAATTCGCCAATGTCAGCACGGGGCGGGATTGCTATGACATCCATATCCTGTCCGAAACAGGCGGTCCCATTCGCACCGCCATGGGCACAAGCCTGGAAACGGCAGCATGGGGCGAGCGGCATTTCGACACGCTGATCATCGGCGGCAATACGGCCGTGCACCCGACCTCCGCTGGCCTGCAAAGCTTCATCACGGCGGCCGCCCGCACCTCCCGCCGTCTTTCCTCCATCTGTACCGGCGTCTTCGCCTTGGCCGATACCGGCGTGCTGGGACAGCGGCGTGTGACCACGCACTGGCTGTTTACCGAAGACTTCGCAAACCGCTTCCCCGATCTGCGCCTAGACAGGGATCGCATCTTCATCGTCGACGGCCCGATCTGGACAGCGGCCGGCAATAGCGCCGGCATCGACCTGACGCTGGCCATGCTCGAGATGGATTACGGCGCGGCGCTTGCGCATGACGTCGCGCGGATCATGGTCGTCGACCATCTGCGTCCCGGTGCCGGGTCCCAGCATTCGGCCATGCTGGCCATGAAACCCCGATCGGACCGCATCCAGGCGGCACTGGCCCATGCGCGGCAGAATTTGCAGGCGGTCCTGTCGGTGGAGGTGCTGGCCCAGGTCGCGGGGCTCAGCCCCCGACAGTTCAGCCGCGCCTTTCAGGCGGAAACCGGCACCTCACCCGCCAAGGCGATCGAGACCCTGCGCATCGAGGCCGCGCAATTGATGATCGCGCAAAGCTGCCACCCTATCGAAATCATTGCGGCAGAAAGCGGTTTCGGAGACCAGGAGCGGATGCGCCGCGCCTTCCTCCGCGGTCTCGGGCGGCCGCCGCAGGCAGTCCGCGCCCAGGCGAAAGCGCGGAGCGCACGGGGCTAGACGGCGCCCTGAATGATGGCAACGCCCAAGTCGCGGAAAGGGGCCAGCCGAGCGGGCGCGGCATTGCCTCCGCATGATATTGCACGTTTTGTCGCGCAATCACCGCTGGCTGGAGACTGACATGAGCATTGCCGACCGCGTTCAGGTGCATGAGGTGCAGACACTTTCAGCCGATTGGTATGTGCTGAAAAAGACCCGTTTCAGCTTCCGCCGCAGCGACGGCGCCTGGCAGGAGCAATGGCGGGAGACCTATGATCGCGGCAATGGCGCGACCATCCTGCTCTATAATCGCGACCGGCGGACGGTCATCCTCACCCGCCAGTTCCGCTATCCGGCCTTCGTCAACGGCCATGACGATCTGATGATCGAAACGCCCGCCGGTCTGCTGGATGCGGCCGAGCCCGAGGCCCGCATCCGCGCCGAGGTGGAGGAGGAAACCGGCTTCCGTGTCGGCACCGTCGAGCCGATTTTCGATGCCTTCATGAGCCCCGGCTCGGTGACCGAAAAGCTGCATTTCTTCGTCGCGCCCTATGAACCGCAGGACAAGGTCGGCGCCGGCGGCGGCAATATCGAGGAAGGCGAGGATATCGGCCTGCTGGAGATGGATATCGATGCGGCGCTCGTCGCCATCCGTAGCGGCATGATCTGCGACGCCAAGACCATCATGCTGCTGCAATACGCGGCGCTTCACATCTTCCGCTGAAGGGTCTCTTTCCAGAAAGCCGCGCCTATCTCATTGTCGTCGTGAGATGAGGCAGCAGATGGCGCGCGTGACGAAAAGCAAGACGAAACAGGCACCGGTCCTGCTGTGGTTCCGGCGCGATCTGCGGCTGACCGACCAGGATGCCGTGGCGGCGGCGGCGGAATCCGGCGCGCCGGTTATCCCTGTCTTCATCCTCGATGACAGCGACCGCAAACCGCAGCGCGCCATCGGCGGGGCCGCCCGCTGGTGGCTGCATCACAGCCTGGAAAGCCTGGCCGGCAGCCTGGACAAGCTGGGCAGCCCGCTGATCCTGCGCCGAGGCGACGCGGTCGAGACCATCCTGGCGCTGGTGCAGGAAACCGGGGCTGAGGCCATCCATACCGGTTTCATGCCCGACCCCGGTGATCGCGCGACGGATAAGGCCATTGCCGAAGCCCTGGAACGGCAGGATTGCCGTCTGCATCGCCATCGCACCGCGCTGCTGCACGATCCGCACAAGATCAAAACCCAGACGGGCAATCCGTTCCGCGTCTTCACGCCCTTTTCCAAGGCTTTCGAGGCGCAGGTGCATGTGCGTCCGCCCGCTCCCGCGCCGAAACATCTCATCCCCAGCACCCAGACGAAATCGGACAAGCTCGCGGATTGGGAACTGCTGCCGACCATCCCCTGGGACAAGGGCATGGCCGAGGAATGGACGCCCGGTGAGGCGGGCGCTGGGGTGCGGCTGGCCGATTTCGTGGCCGATGCCGTGAACGATTACGAAAAGGGCCGCGATATTCCGGGCGATGCCGGCACGTCCCGCCTATCGCCGCATCTGCATTGGGGCGAGATTTCGCCCTGGCAGGTTTGGGAAGTGGTGGGCGAGGCCAAGGGCCATGGCGGTGTCGCGACCTACCGGCGCGAATTGATCTGGCGGGAATTCGCGGCCCATCTGCTGTGGCATTTTCCGCAAATCACCGACCAGCCTTTACGCCCGGAATTTGCCGAATTTCCCTGGCGGGAGGACCATGCCGGCGAGACGGCCTGGCAGCGCGGCCAGACCGGCATTCCCATCGTCGATGCCGGCATGCGGGAACTGTGGGCGCTGGGCTGGATGCATAACCGCGTCCGCATGATCGTCGCCTCGCTATTGGTGAAGCACCTCCTCATTCCCTGGAAGGACGGAGAAAACTGGTTCTGGGATACGCTGGTCGATGCCGACCTCGCCGCCAATTGCGTGAACTGGCAATGGGTCGCGGGCTGCGGGGCGGATGCCGCGCCCTTTTTCCGCATCTTCAATCCCGTGTTGCAAGGCAAGAAGTTCGACCCCAGCGGCCGCTATGTGCGGGACTGGGTGCCGGAACTGGCGAAACTGCCCGACGCCTATATCCATGAACCCTGGACGGCGCCGGAGGCCGTGCTGCGCGCCGCCGGGGTGAGGTTGGGCGTAACCTACCCGATGCCGGTGGTGGACTTGGCCGCTGGCCGCGCAAGGGCGCTGGCTGCGCTGAAACAGGCGACAGGACGCGGCAGCTGATGGACCCTGCCGCCGCCGCCCCGCCCGTCTCGCCGCTTGAATGGGCCATGCTGGCCATCGGCCTGGTACTGGCGCTGCTGGTTCTGGTGCTGCGGCGAGGACCGGCACCGTCACGCCGCCGGCGCTGGCTGACAACCGCCTTGCTGACGCTGAGCTGCCTGCTGACCACCGTCGGGCTTGGCGCGATCCTGACCAGCCATAGCCTTGCCCTGGCCGAACTGACCAACCAGACCTGGTTCATCCTGCCAATGATCGCTTTGGCGATCCTGGCCTTCATCGCGAAACAGACCGTGGGCATCTTCTACGGCGTGGTGGAGATCATCGTCGCACTGCTGATGTTCTGGTTTTCGGTGCGCGCCCATAATGACAGCCTGCTGGTCAAGGGGCTGACACTCTCCTCCGGCGTTTACGTTTTTGTGCGCGGGATGGAGACCGTGCGGAACGGGTTGCGGCGCCGCTGAGACGGCTTGCAACTTCGCCCTGCCGACCTATCTCCTGGTCATAACAAGCTTGGGGACAACTGCCATGGGCCGCAGCACTTTCTCTTCCTCCGCCCGCGACACCGCGGGCCGCATTCAGGACGCCGTCGGCGATTTCGCGGATGACGCGCAGGACGAAGCCCGCCGCCGTTACCGCAGCGCGCGTGGGCAGGCCGAGGGCTATGTCGAGGAAGCCACCGACCGTATCCGCGAACAGCCGCTGGTCGCCGGCCTTGCCATTCTCGCCATCGGCTATCTGCTCGGCCGCCTTCGCATTCTGTAAATCTTGATGCGCGAGGCTCGCTGGCCGAGACTGCCGGCATGAGCATCGACACGACATCCGAGCAAGCCCGGAGGCCAGCCTCCGGGCTTTTGCTTGCCCGCCTGGCGCTGGAATTCGCCGCCATCTTCATCGGCGGCCCCCTGGCCATCCTGGCCATTCATCGCGGCGGCATTCTGTTTCTGGTGCTGTGGCTGGGCGCGCTGATCGCCTGGGCCGGCACGCGCGGCCGTCCGGCCTTGCCCAAACCTGCCCTGCGGCGTGAGATCAGAGGCATTCTGATCCGCTTCGCCGTGCTGGCGCCGGCGATCACGCTGGTGACCTGGGCCGCCTTCCCGCATCTGTTCCTCAGCCTGCCGCGCCAGCGCCCGTTATTCTGGGCGCTGATCATGGTGCTGTATCCGCTGCTGTCGGTCTGGCCGCAGGAAATGCTGTATCGCAGCCTGCTGTTTCACCGCTATCGCGCGCTGTTTCGCAGCGATGTCGCGCTGATCGTGGCGAGCGCCATCGCCTTCGGCTTCGCGCATATTATCTTCTTGAACTGGATCGCCATCGCCATGACGGCGGCCGGCGGATTGCTGTTCGCGCGGGACTATGCGCGGCACCGGTCATTGCCGCTGACCTGCCTGGAACATAGTCTTTACGGTTGCCTGATCTTCACCGTGGGCCTGGGCCGGTTTTTCTATACGGGCGCGGCCTGGCATCATTAACTTGCACAAGCAACCGCATCGTCATGGAAGAGTTTAAATCTCCTCCACCGCCGAAATGCCCGGCATCACCTTCAAAGCCGCCGCCAGACGTGGTGACACATTGAAGCGGCCCGGCAGCCGGATTTCCGCCTCGCGCGCCGCATCCAGGCGGGGATGCAGAATAACCTCGCCGCGCCCGGTGCCTTCCTGCATCAGCAGGGCACGAATATGGTCGACCGCCGAGGTTTCCGACAGCCAGACGCGCATGCCGACGCCCGCGCCCGCCGCCGCCTTTTCCAGCGATGTCACGTCCTGGGCCGTGATGCGCAGCGCGTCACCGTCCATCCGCAGGTCGACCGTCACCAGCAGCGCCATGCCTTCGCGCAGGAATTCCTGAGAGCGCGACAGCACTTCCGAGAACATCGTCACCTCGAAACTGCCGCCGCCGTCGGACAGGCGCAGCCAGGCCATGCGTCCACCGGTCTTGGTCGGCCGCACCTTGGGTGACCCGACAACAATACCCGCGACCTTGACGCGGCCGACGCCGCTTTCGGCCGCCGTCTGCAAGCGCGCGCTGATCGTGACGCCCAGGCGCTTCAGCGTCGATCCGAAACTATCCAGCGGATGACTGGTGAGATGAAAGCCGATCGCCTCGGCCTCGAATCCCAGCCTATCCAGCATCGGCCAGTCCAGCAGATCCGGCAGGCGCAGCGGCTCGGGCTTGGCATCCGCGCCACCGAAAAGGCCGATCTGCCCGCTGCCGCGATCCTCGGCGGTGGCCTGCGCGCGCTTGAGCAGGATTTCCGCCCCCGCGAACAACCGCGCGCGATTATTGTCGATATGGTCGAAGGCCCCAGCCTTGATGAGATTTTCCAGCTGCATCTTGTTGAGCAGCTTGGGGTCCACACGTTCGGAAAACTCGGCCAGACTGTCGAAGGCCTTTTTGCCGCGCGCGGCCGTTACCGCCTCCATCGCTGCCTGGCCCACGCGCTTGACGGCGGCCAAAGCGTAACGGATGGCCAGCTTGCCGTCCGGCAGACGCTCCACCGTAAAATCGGCACCCGACTTATTGATATCGGGCGGCAGAATGGTGATGCCCATGCGGTTCGCTTCCTGCCGGAAGGCCGCCAGCTTGTCGGTATTGCTGATGGCAAGACTCATACAGGCGGCGATAAAGGGCACCGGATGGTTGGCCTTCATCCAGGCCGTCTGATAGGCGACCAGGGCGTAAGCGGCGGCGTGAGATTTGTTGAAGCCGTAATCGGCGAATTTCGCCATAAGGTCGAAAATCTCGCCGGCTTTGGCATCGTCGATACCCTGCGCCAGCGCGCCGGTGGTGAAAATCTCGCGCTGCTTTTCCATCTCCGCGCGGATCTTCTTGCCCATGGCGCGGCGCAGCAGGTCGGCGCCGCCCAGGCTGTAGCCGCCCAGCTTCTGAGCGATCTGCATGACCTGTTCCTGATAGACCATGATGCCATAGGTCTCAGACAGGACGTCATGAATGTCCGGGTGCGGCGGTTCCCAGGCCTCGCCATGCTTGCGCTGGCAATAGGCCGGGATATTGGCCATCGGCCCCGGGCGATACAGCGCCACCGCCGCGATCAGATCCTCGAAGCGGTCAGGACGCATTTGGCGCAACACGTCGCGCATGCCCTGGCTTTCAAACTGGAAGACGCCGCCCGCGTCACCCCGCGCCAGCATCTCGTAGGTCGGCGCGTCATCCAGCGGCAGCGCGTCGATATCGACCTCGATATCCAGCCCCTTCAGGAAGGTGATGGCGCGACGAATGATGGTCAGCGTCGTCAGGCCCAGGAAGTCGAACTTCACCAGGCCGGCCTGTTCGACATGCTTCATGGAATATTGCGTGACCAGGAAGTCCGAACGCGGATCCTTGTAGAGCGGCACAAGCTCCGTCAGCGGACGGTCACCGATGACGACGCCGGCGGCATGGGTCGAGGCGTGACGATACAAGCCTTCCAGCTGTAGCGCGATTTCCAGCAGCCGGCGCACGCTTTCATCCTCGTCGCGCATCTGCTGCAACTTGGGCTCGCCGTCCACCGCCTCTTTCAGCGTCACGGGCTTGGCCGGATTGTTCGGGATCAGCTCAGCGACGCGGTTGACCTGGCCGAAGGGCAGGCCCAACACGCGGCCGACGTCGCGCACCGCCGCGCGGGCCTGCAATTTACCATAGGTGATGATCTGCGCGACACGGTCCGACCCGTATTCGCCGCGCACATAGGAAATCACCTCATCGCGGCGATCCTGGCAGAAGTCGATGTCGAAGTCAGGCATCGAGACGCGTTCAGGATTGAGGAAGCGTTCAAACAGCAGGCTGAAGCGCAAAGGATCGAGCGCGGTAATGGACAGGGCGAAAGCGACCAGCGAACCGGCGCCCGACCCACGGCCCGGCCCCACCGGAATGTCCCGCGCCTTGGCCCATTGAATGAAGTCGGCGACGATCATGAAATAGCCGGGGAAGCCCATGCGCGCGATGACGCCAAGCTCAAAGTCCAGCCGTTCCTTGTAGATGTTGGCCTTGTCGTCATCCATCTTTTCGCGCGCGATATACTGGTCGAGGCCGGTATGGGCCATGGCGCGCACCGTCTCCTCCTCCGTCATGCCTTCCTGCACCTTGGGGCAGACGGGCAGCAGCGGCTTGCGGCTCTCAGCCATGACAGCGCAACGCCGTGCTATGGCCAGCGTATTGTCGCAGGCTTCCGGCAGATCCGCGAAGAGTTCGCGCATCACGGCGGCGGGCTTGAACCAATGTTCCGGCGTGACATGGCGACGGTCGGCTTCCGACAGCACGCGGCCTTCGGCGATGCAAAGCAGCGCGTCATGGGCCTGATGCATGCTGGCATTGGCGAAGTAGCAGTCATTGGCGGCGACGATGGGCAGGCCGATTTCATCCGCCAGCGCCAGAATGCCGGGCTCGATGGCTTTTTCGATGGAAAGCCCGTGGCGGTGCAGTTCCACCGCCATGCGGTCCGGAAAGAGTTCCGCAAATTGCGCCAGCAGGCGCGCGGCCTCGGCCCGCTGGCCTTCCGCCAGCAGGCGGTTGATCGGCCCAAAGGTGCCACCCGTGAGCAGGAACAGGCCTTCCGACAATTCCGCCAGCCGCTCGAAACTCACCTGCGGCTTCAGCCCGGTCTCGGTTTCCAGATAGGTGACGGAACTCAGGCGCTGAAGATTGGCGAATCCCGCCTCGGTCTGGGCCAGGACGACGATCGGGTCGGGCGGCAGACGCGGCAGGTCTGCCCGCGCCAGGCCGATCTGGCAGCCCATGATGGGCTGCAAGCCCTTGCCGGTGGCGTATTGGGCGAATTCCAGAGCGCCGAACATATTGCTGCTGTCCGTCAGCGCCAGCGCCGGCATGCCGTCGCCGGCGGCCAGGGCGATCAGCTTATCGACCTTGATCGCCCCCTCGCTGAGCGAATAGGCGGAATGGGCGTGCAGATGGACGAAGCTTTTGGCGGTCATGGGCCGACCCTAATCCATCGGCCCCGAGTCGGGCAGCGATGTCTGCGCAGGGCTCCGCACGTCAAAAAAAGCTGGAAAACTTCGCGGCGTTTTTCCGAATAAGACCCGACCGCAACCGCCAACCGCCACTTTGTCGAGGGACAGATGAGCGCCAATCTGACCGGGATGCCACCCGCCGCCAGTGCCGACCTAGCCCCGCCTGCCCCACCAGCAGCCGCCCCGCTGCCGCCGATCGCCGTGGGTGCCAGCGCCAATTCGGCGGCGCAGATGATCGTCAGCACCACCGTCACCGAAGTTTCGCCACCCGGCTATACGCAGACGGTGACGACCCAGGCCGATGGCGTGACGACGACGGTGATCACCAACACGGCCGGCGCCGTGGTCAGCACCGCCACCGCGCGCACAGCAGCCGTTGGCACGGATTCAGGCGTCTCTGCCGCCGATGGCGCGATCAGCGTCTGGGCGTGACAAGCCGGCCAAGGTTTACCGCAGATATCGCAGGCAATCAGGCAGCATCGGACTGCGGTTTGGAGCCCTCTTTCGGCAGATAGGGCTCGACCTTGATATCGGCTTCTCGCGTGCGCGCCTGGGCGATATCGAAGCTGTTCTGCATGCGCATCAAGGTTTCCATCGATACTCCGAAGGCTTTCTCCACGCGGATCGCCATGTCCGGGGAGAGCGACGCACGTTCATTTAGAAACGCCGACAGTGCTGCCCTGGTTATGCCCAGCACTTCGGCGGCGCGTGTCACGGTCAAGCATAGGGGTTCGATGATCTCGGTTTTGACGAACCCTCCGGGATGGGCCGGGTTCTTCAGGCGGATGCCACGCGGCTGCGCCATTTGCTCCATCTCCTAGTGGTAGTCCTCATAATCAAGGTCGATGATCTCAATCTCAGCCTGATCAACGACGAAGGTCAGCCGCCAGTTTTTTGTTACGAATAGGCTCCAGGTGCCTTTGCGACCGCCAGCCAACTGATGGGCTTTCCAACTCGGAACGCTGCGCAACTCGGTCTCAGCCTCCATGTCCTGGAGAAAGGAGACGATCTTGCGCAGCTTAGGAATGACCGCCGCTTGCAGGCCGGAGGGATCATCCTCCTCGATGAAGCGGCGCAATCCTTTATGGATTACGTTCCGAATTTTCACGCGCAATCATAGCGCCAATTGGCGACGCCTGTAAAGCGACGCTATACAGGCACTCATGCGCCAGACCGCTACGGCAGATCGATCAGCCTGCCGCCTTCCAGCGTCACGCGGCGGTCCATGCGGGCCGCCAGATCGGGGTTATGGGTCGCGATCAGCGCCGCCACGCGCTGGCCGCGCACGGCGCTCAACAACTCGTTAAAGACGATATCGGCGGTCTTGGTGTCCAGATTGCCGGTCGGCTCGTCGGCCAGCAGCACGCCCGGCTTGTTGGCGAGCGCACGGGCAATGGCGACGCGCTGCTGCTCGCCGCCCGACAGCTTGCCCGGCAGATGCTTCACCCGATGGCCGAGGCCGAAAGCCGCCAGCAGATCCTGGCCGCGCGCCTCGGCGGCGCGCCGGGACACACCCGCGATCATCTGCGGCAGCACGATGTTTTCCAGCGCCGTGAATTCCGCCAGCAGATGATGGAACTGATAGACGAAGCCGACGCGGTCGCGGCGGATGGCCGTGCGCGCATTGTCGGGCAGCGCGCCCGCATCGCGCCCGTCCATCATGACGCGGCCGCCGTCCGGCCTGTCCAGCAGCCCGGCCAGATGCAGCAGGGTCGATTTGCCGGAGCCGGAAGGTGCGACGAGGGCGACAATCTCCCCCGCCCGCAGCGTCAAATCGATGGCGGTCAGCACATCCAGGCTGCCGGCATCCGTCCGGTAGCTGCGCCGCACCGCTTCCATGACCAGCGGCGTATCGCTTCCCGTATTACTCATGACGCAGCGCCTCCACCGGATCGGTTCGCGCCGCGCGCCAGGACGGATAGAGGGTCGCGAGCAGAGACAGCACCAGCGCCATCACCAGCACGGTCGTCACTTCGCTCCAATCCAGCACCGCCGGCAGCTGTTCCAGAAAATAGACGGTCGGATCGAACAAGGTCGTGCCCGTGATATGTTCCAGCGCCTGGCGGATGCGCTCGATATTGGCGCAGAAGACGACGCCAAGGACGAAGCCGATCAGCGTGCCGGTGACGCCGATGGAGGCACCGGCCATCAGGAAGATGCGCATGATGGCGCCCCGGCTGGCGCCCAGCGTGCGCAGCACCGCGATATCCCGCGTCTTGTCCTTCACCATCATGATCATGGACGAGATGACGTTGAAGGCGGCGACCACGATGATGAGCGTCAGGATCAGGAACATGACGTTCCGCTCCACCGTCACGGCCGCGAAGAAACTGTCATTGGACTGCTGCCAGTCCACGACCGAAATCGGCTTGCCCGGCAGGGCCGCGCGAATGGCCCGGTTCACCCCGCCGACGGCGTCATGGTCCTTGACCGTCACCTCGATCTGGGTGGCCTTGCCCGGAGCGTCGAAGAAGGTCTGCGCCGCGTCGATGGGCATGAAAACGAAAGTACTGTCGTATTCCTGCATGCCGACATTGAAGATGCCGACCACCTTATAGGCGCGGATGCGCGGAATGGTGCCGATGGCCGTCGCATTGCCCTGCGGGCTGACGAAGGTGATGTCGCTGCCGACGGTCAGGCCCAGAGACTGGGCCAGACCCGAGCCGATGATGACGGCATTGTCGCCGGCCATGGCGTCGATGGACCCGGCCAGCATATGGTTGGACACCGAGGTCTGCGCTTCCAGATCCGTCCGGCTGATGCCGCGCACGACACCGCCGGTGGCCCCGCCATGCGCGCCGGTCAGCAGGATTTCCCCCTGATACACCGACGCCGCGTTGGTGACCCCCGGAATGCCGCTAATGGCCCGCGCGGTCGCGTCATAATCCGTGATCTGCGTGCCGCCCGCGCCATAGACGCCGAGATCGCCGTTCAGGCCCAGAATGCGCGACAGCAAATCCTGCCGGAAACCGTTCATCACGCTCATGACGATGATCAGCGTGGCCACGCCCAGCGCGATGCCGATCAGCGAAAAGATGGCGATGACGGAGACGAATCTCTCGCCCTTCCGGGCGCGCAGATAGCGCCCGGCGACGGCACGTTCGAAAGAACCGAACATCAGCTGGCGTTCAGGCCGATTTTGGCGAGAGCGGCGTCGAGGCTGAGTTCTTCACGCTCCCCGGTCGCCCGGCGCTTCAGCTCCACCAGACCATTGGCGGCGCCACGCGGCCCGATGATGATCTGCCAGGGATGGCCCATGAGATCGGCATCGGCGAATTTCACGCCCGCGCGCTCGCTGCGGTCGTCATAGAGGGCGACCTTCCGCAGCTTGCCGTAGAGGTCTTCGCACAAAGCGTCGGTGGTCGGGTCGCCCTGCTTCAGGTTGAGGATGGCCGCCTTGAAGGGCGCCACGCTATCCGGCCAGATGATGCCGGCCTCGTCATGGCTCGCTTCGATCAGGGCGCCGGCCATGCGGCTGACGCCGATGCCGTAGCTGCCCATTTCGGGGAAGAGCTTCTGACCGTCCGGGCCGGTAACGGCGAAGTTCATCGCCTTGGAATACTTGGTGCCGAAATAGAAGATATGGCCGATCTCGATGCCACGGCCTTCACGCTTGCGGCTGTCGTCGATTTTGCCCCAGACGTCGAGGTCATGCTTTTCCTCGGTGGCCGCATAATTGTCGGTCATGATGCCGAAGAAACGACCCAGGTCATCCGGCTTGGCGCTATCGAAATTGGCCGCGCCGTAATCGACATCCTCGAAGGCCGCGTCATAGAAGACCTGGCTTTCGCCGGTCGGCGCGAGAATGATGAATTCATGGCTGAGGTCGCCGCCGATGGGGCCGGTATCGGCGACCATGGGAATGGCCTTCACGCCCAGGCGCTGGAAGGTGCGCATATAGGCCAGCATCATGCGGCGATAGGTGACAAACGCGCCCTCATAGTCGATGTCGAAACTATAGGCGTCCTTCATGTAGAATTCGCGGCCGCGCATGACGCCGAAGCGCGGACGCACCTCGTCGCGGAACTTCCACTGAATCTGATAGGCGACCTGGGGCAGTTCCTTGTAGCTCTTGACCGACTGGCGATAGAGATCGGTGATCATCTCCTCGTTCGTCGGGCCGTAAAGCATGTCGCGCTCATGCCGGTCCTTGATGCGCAGCATTTCCTTGCCGTAATCCTCGTACCGGCCGCTTTCCTGCCACAGCGTGGCGGGCTGGATGGTCGGCATCAGCACTTCCTGGGCGCCTGCCGCATCCTGCTCCTCGCGGACGATATCCGCGATATTGTTGAGCAGCCGCAGACCGGCCGGCAGCCAGGCATAGATGCCGGCTGAGGTCTGACGCACGAGGCCGGCCCGCAGCATGAGGCGGTGCGAGGCGATCTGCGCCTCGGAAGGCACTTCCTTGATGGTCGGGATCAGGCTTTGGGACAGGCGCATCGGCGTTGCATTCTTTCTCGGCTTGAGCTGGGCGGACCCTAGCGGTCCAGGCGCTGGCCCGCCAGATGGCGCAGCGCAGGCCGCTCTATAGAAAGCGCCGTGATCCAGGCAAGAGCGAGATTGGCCAGGAACACGATCACCAGCCACAGATAGGGGTGTCGCGCCGGATCGCTATGGGTTGCCTGCCAGAAGCGGGTGAAGACGACCTCGACCGGCGCATAGGCCATGTAGAAAGGATAGGTGAGCGCGCCGAGGCGGATCAGCCCCGGCAGCCGCGCAAGGACGTGCCGCTGGCCGGCGGCCAGCGCCCAGAGCAGACACCAGAGCGCATAAACGACTGCCGCATCGCCGAGGGTTGTGGATCGGCGCAGCCAGAGGCCAGCAGCCAGAAGAAGAAGCCCGCCGATGGCGATCATCACAGGCTTGTGCCATGGCCGCCGGTCCAGACGCAGCAGCCGCGCCAGCAGAATGCCGCCGATGAATTCCGGCAAAAAGCGCGGCAGCGCGCCCTGATAGCTGAGATTGAGCCCGCTTCGCGACAGGCCGCTGACCAGAAGCAGCAGCGCGGCCGAGACGACGAGGCCCCAGCCGGTCCCGCGCCACCCCAAGCGGCCGACGCCAATGGCCAGCGCAGGAAAAAGCAGATAGCCAGCCCATTCCGTGCTGATGGACCAAGAGGGGTAGTTCCAGGCCCAGCCCTGGCTGAACCCGAATCCGTTGAGCAGAAACACTTGCAGCAGGAATTCCCGGCCGCTGGCGCGCGACGCCTCATGCGGCGGCACCCCCGCGAGGCGCGCGAAGAGAAAAAGCACGCCAAGCAGCAGAAGCATGGCGAGCGCCGTCGGATAGAGCCGGATGAAGCGGCGCCACCAGAAACGTGCCGCGGCTGAAACCGTACGGGCAGGCTGCGGATAGCGGTGGGCAAGAACGAGACCGGACAGGATGAAGAATCCATCAACGCCCAGATAGCCGCGTCCGATCAGATTATCCTGACCGGCAAAGAGAAGATGCAGATTGGCGTGATAGGCGAAAACCCACAGCGCCAGCAGACCGCGCATGGCCGTGAGGTCCGGCAGATCGGCCTTCGGATCATCCCATGCGGCCAAGGAGCCCCTCATTGCGCTACAAGACATTTCGCCATTTCAGAAATTCCTGAAAAGTCGAGATGCGGTCTTCATTTTTTTGAAAATATCGCGTGACAGCGCGCGCTTGCATAGCTAAAGAAAAGGCCCGCGCGCTAAAGCGCTGCGGGCCAAGTTTAGGGAGGAAACGCCAGTCACACGGCAGAACGAGGATCAACCTCATCCGTGACTGGATAATGAAATCCGAGCACCGCTACGTCCAATAAAAACGGCTCGATAAATCGACGAAAATCGCTCGCTCAGACAATTTTCGCCTCAAAAATAGTCAAAATCAAAAAAATGTTCGGTTTCTAGGCAATAATGCCAGCCGCGACTGCCCAATTGCTGGTCTTCCCGGCACTACCTCCCCAATTTTTAGAATGCCCCGAATCACATCGGGCGGGAGCTTGGCGCTCCCGCCCGATTTTTTGCGTGCCTTCGATCCCTCAGTTTGAGACTGAAGCAAGTCCTATCACTGTCATCCCCGCGCTTGGCCAGCGGCGCTTAGCCAGCGGCGCTTAGCCAGCGGCGCTTGGCCCGGGGATCAACGCGGTGTAGCGCTCAAAGGCCTGGATGCCCGGCACGGCGGCCGGGCATGACGAGGACAGGCGTTTCTGACCTAATGCGAAACGCCCGGCGGACAGAGTGGAAGCTCAGCGCTTCCACCAACCCCGGCGCTTCTCGGCGACCGGCGTCTCTGATCCGATGACGACCGGCTTGATGACCGGAGCGGCCGGTTCAGCTTCGGCGGCAACCAGTTCAGGCTCCGCTGCCACCGGTTCGGCGATGGCCGGTTCAGCCACGACATCCACGGCAGCCACCTTGGCGCGGCTGGTGCGACGACGCGCCGGCTTGGCCGGTGCCACTTCGGCGGCCGGTTCAGCCGCTGCCTCGACCACAGCCGCTGCCGCTTCGACCGGCACCTCGGCCTCGACCGCCGCCACCTTCGGTTTGCGAGCACGGGACGCGCGCGGCTTCTTCGCCGGCGCTTCGGTGGGCGCGACGTCGACCGCGACGACCTCGGCGACAGGCGCCTCGACCCGGACGAGTTCCACCGGCGCCTCGTCGGTCTTCTCCATGGGCGCGCTCAGCAGGCTTTCCGCCAAAGCGACCGTGGACACAGGGTCACCCGCGACCGGCGCATCGACCACCGCGACGTCCAAAGCCTCCTGGATTTTGGCGGGTTTGGCCGCGACCGGCCGCGCCGGCTCCATGTCGGGCTCGACCACCGCGAACAGCGCCTCGATCGAGTCATAGGTGAAGGGATCGGCCGGGGTCGGGCCGCGATAGCCGGCCGGCGCCGGAGCCGACGGCGTTTCCGCCTGCCCAGCGGGGCGACGGTCGCGTCCACGACCACCACGGCGACCGCGACGGCTGCGCCGTGCCTCCCCATCCTCGCCCGCCGACAGCGGCGGCGTCATGTCAGGGCTTGGCTCGGCCGGCGGCACGATTTCAGGCGCATCCTCACCCGGCGGCGGCAGTTCCGGCGCCTGGCCCGGCTCATAGGGGCCCGGCGTAGGCACAGGGATCGGGAACGGCGGCACGGCGGGTTCCTGCGGCGCGGGACCGGGCTCGGGAGCGGTTGCGACCGCGTCATCCTCGCCGTCGAAATCCTCACCGTCATCGCCTTCGGCGTCAGCCTGACCGTTCTCGGCCTGAACGCCATTTTCCCCATTCTCGCGACGGCCACGGCGGCGACGGCGGCGACGGCGACGGCGTTCACCGCTATCATCGCCACGCGCTTCCTCGGTCACGGCAGAAACCGCCGTGCCGGCACCGGCCACAGCATCAGCGGCCGGAGCATCGGCGACCAGCGCCGCGTTGCGCACGGCGCCGCGATCCTCGTCATCCGCATTATCGTCCCGCGCCGCATAATCCATGGCGATGGGCGAGGAGCCGTTGGCGACCGGCGCTTCCGACGCCACATAGGGCCGCACCTTCTCGATCCGCACCTGCGGCGGCACCAGCTTATCGTCAGCCGCCAGCATAACCTGAATGCCATGCGTGCGCTCGATCGCCATCAGGCGGTCGCGCTTCTGGTTGAGGATATACATGGCGACCGTGCCGGCGACATGGACCAGAATCTCGGCCGAACGACGCCGCGCCGCCTCGTCCTCAATGGCGCGCAGCACATGAATGGCCGCGCTTTCGACGCTGCGGACGGTCCCGGTGCCCATGCAATGCGGGCAGGTGATGAAGGCGGTTTCGGCCAGCGACGGGCGCAGGCGCTGACGGCTCATCTCCAGCAGGCCGAAATGGCTGATGGACCCGACCTGGATGCGCGCACGGTCGTTCTTCAGCGCGTTTTTCAGACGCGCCTCGACCATGGCGTTATGCTTGCGGCTCTCCATGTCAATGAAATCGATGACGATGAGACCGGCAAGGTCACGCAGGCGCAGCTGGCGGGCGGCTTCGTCGGCGGCCTCCAGATTGGTGCGAAGCGCCGTTTCCTCGATATTACGCTCACGCGTCGACCGACCGGAATTGACGTCGATCGCGACCAGCGCCTCGGCCTGGTTGATGACCAGATAGCCGCCGGATTTGAGCTGAACCGTGGGGTTCATCATCGCGTCCAGCTGCATTTCCACCTGGTTCTTGTGGAAGAGCGAGGTGTCATGACCGCGCCACAGCTGCACCTTGGCGGCATGCTGCGGGGTCAACATGCGCATGAAGTCACGCGCGGCCTTCCAGCCGGCCTCGCCGTCGACCAGCACTTCCTCGATATCGCGGGTATAGCCGTCGCGGATGGCGCGTTTGATGAGGCTTGCTTCCTCATAGACCAGCGCCGGGGCAACCGATTTCAGGGTCAGCTCGCGGATATCGTCCCACAGGCGCAACAGATATTCACAGTCGCGGCGGATTTCCGGCTTCGGCCGGTTGGCGCCGGCGGTGCGGACGATCAGCCCCATGCCGGCCGGCATGTCCACTTCCTTGATAACTTCGCGCAGGCGCTTGCGGTCGGCGACCGACGTGATCTTGCGGGACACGCCACCGCCGCGCGGCGAGTTGGGCATCAGTACGCAATAGCGGCCGGCCAGCGACAGATAGGTGGTCAGTGCCGCGCCCTTGGTGCCGCGCTCTTCCTTGACCACCTGGATCAGCAGGATCTGGCGGCGATGGATGACTTCCTGAATCTTGTAGTTGCGGACGAAACGCGGCGGGGACCGGCGTTCGCCGTTCTCTTCCGTCGAGTCATTGCCGCCGCCACCCAGCGTCTCAGGGCGTTCGAGTTCGGACTCACCCTCGCCGCTGCCGTCTTCGGCGCTGTCCTCGGACGAAAGCTCGGCCGGCGGGAGAATCTCGCCTTCCAGCGCATCCTCGTCGGAGGCTGCATCGGCCGGGGGCAGATCGCCGATCACGATCTCACGCACCACGGACGCAGCCTGGGCGCGCGGCGCGGATTCGGATTCGTCCGGCTCGCTGTCACGGGCGGCGTCCAGAGCCGGCGCCTCAGCGGCGTCCGTCACCGGACGGCCGGTCGCGGCTGCCTCCTCGGCTGCCTCTTCGGCGTCTTCCGCCTCGGCTTCGGCGCGAGCGGCGGCGACTTCCGCCTCTAGCAGCCGCTGCCGGTCGGCGACGGGAATCTGGTAATAGTCGGGGTGGATTTCGCTGAAGGCCAGGAAGCCGTGGCGGTTGCCGCCATATTCGACAAAGGCCGCCTGCAGGCTCGGTTCAACCCGAATGACCTTGGCGAGGTAGATATTGCCTTTGACCTGCTTCTTGGTGGAGGTCTCGACGTCGAAATCTTCTAGACGGGTACCGTCAAGAACAACGACACGGGTTTCCTCCGGATGTGTCGCGTCGATAAGCATGCGCTTTGTCATGGGGAACTTGGCTCCGGCGCGCGCCGCTTGGGCACGCGGCCGCCTTGGGGCGGCGGATTTGAAGTGGGGGACGTGACGGGCCTGCAATCGACATGAGGGATGACCGGGCTCTCGCCAGCGAAGCATGCGCTGTGGGGAGGAAAGCGGTCATGAAGGTCGAACAGATCCCAATCAAACTCAGGGGCTGCGACGGCTCTGGGCCACGCAGCCGGTAAAAACGGTCAGACATCCGCCGTCCGTCCCCTCCGCCCCCGTCGATGCTCCGGGCGGCATCTGGCCGCGGCGGCTTTCGGGGAATGGTCGAGCAGACGACCAGACGAGTGGATTGCGGTGGAGCTTCAAAAAGGGGGCGCAAAGCGATGAGCCCAGCCTGCTTCGAATCTCGGCTTTAAAGATGGCCTAAAGACTGTGCACATGCAAGGGCGCGCCCCGCCCGGCGCAGGAAGAAGGCTAACGATTTAGTCATTTCACTAAATTCCGTTGCCTTTCAACGAGAAACGCTGTTATTCGCAGATCCGACATGAAGTTGAGACCCGCCGCTCCAAGGTTCCTTTCGTGACCGATACACCCGAAGACGCCAATCCCCGCATGACGGAACGGAGGCTGCTGCTCAGCCTCGGTGTCGGCGCGACTGTCCTGATCCCAAGCTGGTTGCAACCCGCCATCGCCTGGGCTGCCGCCAAACATCAATTGCACAAATTGCATGAAGCGCCGAAGCCGCTTCTCAAGACCGCGCCATTGATCATGCTGGACCCTGGCCATGGCGGTAAGGATCCCGGCGCCATCGGCGTCGCCGGCACCTATGAAAAGCATATCGCGCTGGCCTCCGCCCATGCGCTGAAGCTGCGGCTGGAAGCCACCGGTCGCTACCGCGTCGCCATGACCCGCGCGAGCGATCATTTCATTCCGCTGGAAGATCGCGTTTCCATCGCCCAGGACAAGGGCGCCGACCTTTTTGTCTCTATGCATGCCGATTCGATCCCGGACCCGTCGGTGCGTGGCGCCAGCGTCTATACGCTGTCGAGCGACGCGTCCGACCGGCAGACGGCTGGCCTCGCACAGCGCGAAAACAGTTCCGACCGTTTCGCCGGTCCCAATTTCAAAGGCGTTTCCCCGGCCGTCGCGCGTATTCTGGCCAGCCTCGTCGGCCGTGAGACGCGGGTCGGCTCGGCCCAGTTGCAGCAGGATATGGTGCAAAACCTGGGCGACGAAATTAACCTTCTGCCCCGGCCGGCCCGCCACGCCGCCTTTGTTGTGCTGAAATCCGCCGAGATCCCGAGCGTGCTGGTGGAAATGGGATTCATGTCCAATTACAAGGACGAAACCGCGCTTCGCCAGCAGGCCCATCGCGACCGCATTACGCTGGCCATGAAGAACGCGGTCGATGCCTGGTATGTCGCGCGCCAATCGGCACGTATGGCCGGCTAACAAATCTCTCACTAGCTAAAGCCGACGACGAGCCCTATTTCCGCCAGGATGCGCGGTCAGAAGGCGCGCGACAGGATAACTGAGGATAGCTGCCAATGCCCGGGCCCCTGACAGCCGGCGACCGTATGGTGCGCCCGACCGGCACGCGTGGCGGCGGCGGAAACGGCAATGGCGGCGATGGCCAGCCGCCGCGCGGACCGCAAGACGATCCGCCGCGCCCAGGTCGCGGCCAGAAACCCGCCAAAAAAGACAAGCGCCGTGCCGCCCGCCGGGGTGGCGCCGGCTTCGTCGCTGCGCGCGCCGTCACGGGCCTGTTCGGCCTTGCCGCCATCGCGGTCGTCGCCGGCGGTGTCGGCGGCTATGTGATGTTCCGCCACTATACCGCCGACCTGCCCAGCATCGACGGGCTGCGCAGCTACCAGCCGCCGGTCATGAGCCGCGTCTATTCCAGCAATATGCAGCTGATCTCGGAACTGGCGACCGAGCGGCGCATCTATACGCCCTTCGAGGATATTCCGCCGCTGGTGGCCCAGGCCTTCATCTCGGCCGAGGATCAGAATTTCTGGCATGAGCCGGGCATCGACCCGCTGGCCATCGTCCGCGCCGGCATTACCGATATCGGCCAGCTCGGCTCGGGCCGCCGACCGATCGGCGCGTCCACCATCACCCAGCAGGTGGCCAAGAACATCCTGTTGCAGAACAACATCAACTTCGCGCGCAAGATCCAGGAAGCCGTGCTCGCGGTCCGCATCGACCATGCGATGAGCAAGCAGCGCGTGCTGGAGATCTATCTCAACGAAATCTTTCTGGGTGAACAGGCCTATGGCGTGGCCGCCGCCGCCGCCGCCTATTTCGACAAGCCGCTGGACAAGCTGACCATCGCGCAGGACGCGATGCTGGGCTCGCTGCCCAAGGCACCGACCAATTACGACCCTTACCGCAATCCGCAAGCCGCCCTCGCCCGCCGCAATTGGGTGATCGACCGCATGGCGGATGACGGTGCCATCACCCGCGATCAGGCGACGCAGGCCAAGGCCGAACCGCTGCTGACGCGGGCCAGTCCGCGCCCCGCGACCGTGCCTGGCGCCGGCTATTTCGCCGATGCCGTGCGCCAGCAGCTTGTGCAGCTGTTTGGGCAGACGCGGGCGACCGACGGCGGTCTGGTGGTCTATACCAGCCTGGACCCCGCTTTGCAGGCGACAGCCGACGCCTCGCTCCGGCGCGGTCTGATCGAATACGACCGCAACCATGACGGCTGGCGCGGCCCCGTCACCCATATCGACCTGTCAGCCGGCGACTGGCAGACGGCCCTGCGCAAGATCCAGGCACCGGCGGGTATCCTGCCCGAATGGCGCCTTGCGGTGGTGCAGAGCACGACAGCGACGACCGCAGCCGTCAGCTGGCTGACCCCCAGCACGCGGCGTGACCCGATCGGCCCGGCGCAGCAGGGCACGCTTTCGCTGTCCACGCTCCGTTGGGCCCGCAAGGCCGGCAATTTCGGCGCCCATCTGGGCCCGAGCCCCCGCCGCATGGCCGATGTGGTCCAGCCGGGCGACGTGGTCATGATCGAGCCTGATGCGAGCGGAAAAGGCGATGCCGTCACGCTGCGCCAGATCCCCCAGGTGCAAGGCGCGCTGGTGACCATGGACCCGGTGACAGGGCGCGTGCTCGCCATGTCCGGCGGCTGGAGCTATGGGCTGAGCCAGTTCAACCGCGTCACGCAGGCCGAACGTCAGCCAGGCTCGAGCTTCAAGCCCCTCGTCTATCTGACCGCGATGGAACAGAATATTCCGCCCGACGCGACCGTTCTGGACGCCCCCTTCGTCATCAACATGCCGGACGGCACGCAATATCGGCCAGGCAATTACGAGGCGAGTTTCCTCGGTCCCATCCCGCTGCATCAGGCCCTGGAAGAATCGATCAACCTCGCGACCCTGCATCTGACGGCGCGGATCGGCCTGCCAGCCGTGGCCCAGACCGCGCAGGATTTCGGCGTCGTCGATAAGATGCCGCTGATCTATCCGGCTGTCCTCGGCGCGATCGACACGACCATGCTGCGACTGGCCGGAGCCTATGCCGGCTTCAGCCAGCTCGGGCGGCAGGTCACGCCTTCCTTCATCGACCGGGTGGAGGATGCGCAGGGCAATGTCATCTACCGCGCGCCGGAAGTGACCTGCGGCAATTGCGCCAATCCAGACCCCGGCCAGCCGCCACACCTGGTCTATACGGCGAAACAGCTGTCCGATCCGCAAAGCACATCCCAGCTGGTGACCATGATGCAGGGCGTGATGACGCGCGGCACCGGCCGCGTTGCCGATCAGGGTCTGCAAGCCTGGACCCCGGCCGGCAAGACCGGCACCACGGAAGACTTCCAGGATGCCTGGTTCACCGGCTTTACGCCCACACGCGTGACCTCGGTCTGGGTCGGTTTCGACAATCCGCAATCGCTTGGCGATAACGAGCAGGGCGCGACCGTTGCCGGCCCGATCTGGAATCGCGTGATGACGGCGGCGCTGGCCGACCAGCCGAAAATGCCCTTCCCGGTGCCGCCAGGCATCGAGATGCGCAATACCGGCGGCATCATGGAGGCGTTCAAGACCGGCGAGGCCAGCGGCGGCGACGTCGATGTGCCAGGCACGACGGCAGCGCCGGGCGATACCGGCGCCCAGGCCGGCGGCGGGATCGGCGGCGACGGCAATGCCTCCACCCCCGGCACGCCAGGAACGCCGGGCTCCACCGCAGGCAATAAGATCGACAACTCGGTGGGCGGGCTGTATTAGCCGCCGCCATGTCCGCCGAAACCGAAGCTCTAGCCGAACAAATCCGGCAATCCGTCACGCTGCTGCGCCGGCATCTTGATTGGGATGTCGCGACAATCCGCCTTGAGGAGCTCAATCAGCGCGCCGAGGATCCAGCGCTGTGGACCGACGCCACCGCGGCGCAGGCGCTGATGCGCGAGCGCACCCGGCTGGCGACTGGTATCGATGCTGTTCGCCGACTGGAGACCGAGGTCGAGGACACGCTCGGCCTGGTTGAAATGGCGGAAGCCGAGAGCGACACCGAAATGGTCCGCGACGCCCTGACGACCCTCAAGGGTCTGGCCGAGGAAGCCAAGCTGCGCGAGATCGAAAGCCTGCTGTCGGGCGAAGCTGACAGCAATAATGCCTTCGTCGAAATCAATGCCGGCGCCGGCGGCACCGAGGCCCAGGACTGGGCCGAGATGATGCAGCGCATGTATACGCGCTGGGCCGAAAAGCACGGCTACAAGATCGAGATCATGGAGACGTCGGAAGGCGAGCAGGCCGGCATCAAATCCGCGACCCTGCTGGTCAGCGGCCCCAGCGCCTATGGCTGGCTGAAGACGGAGGCCGGCGTGCATCGCCTGGTGCGCATCAGCCCCTTCGATTCGGCGGCGCGTCGCCAGACCAGCTTCGCGAGCGTCTATGTCTATCCCGAGGTCGATGACACGATCGAAATCGAAATCAACCCGGCGGATCTCAAGGTCGATACCTTCCGCGCCTCGGGCGCCGGCGGCCAGCACGTCAATAAGACCGAATCCGCCATCCGCATCACCCATGTGCCGTCCGGCATCATCGTCGCCTGCCAGACCGACCGCAGCCAGCATCGTAACCGTGCGACCGCCATGGGCATGCTGAAGGCGCGTTTGTATGAGATGGAGCTGAAAAAGCAGGAGGACGCGGCGAACGAAGCTGCGGCCTCCAAGACCGATATCGGATGGGGCCATCAGATCCGGTCCTATGTTCTGGCGCCCTATCAGCTGGTCAAAGACTTGCGCACGAATATAGAAACTGGCAATCCCGCCGCCGTTCTGGATGGTGACCTGGACCCGTTCATGGCCGCGGCGCTCGCCTCCCGCGTCGGCGCGACCCGCAGCGAAGCGAGCGCCGCGGCGCGATAACTGCCATAAGGACGGCCGTCACCGATCGCGTGTGAAGGGCCGCCCGCCATGACGCTGCAATCTCCCTGGATATCCCTGATAGCCCTCGCCCTGATGGTGCTGGCGGTGGCCGGCGGCGCGGCGACCCGGCACCGCTGGCCCGAGCATCACGCCAATCGCGAAACGATCGAGCTATTGCAGACGACGGTGATGCTACTGGCGACCTTCGCCGCCATCGTGCTCGGCCTGCTCATCAACTCCGCCAAATCCGATTTCGACGGCATCGAGAACGATACCCGCAGCTTCGCGTCCTCGCTCGTGCAGCTCGATTACGGGCTTGAAGAACTCGGGCCGACCGCCGCACCGATCCGCCAGGATCTGGCCCGCTATACGGCGGCGGCCATCGCGGAAGTGTGGCGCGAGGAGTCCCCGCCGCCGGGCGACTATTACCCCCATCTGCTGCCGACCCATACGCCGGGCGTCGGTGCCAATACGCCGGTCCTGGGCCAGATGCTGGAACAGGTCAGCGGCGAGTTGGACGCCTTCACGCCGCCGTCACCGAATCTTGCGCGACGGCAGTTATCGGTGCAGCGGCTGATGAACACGGCCATCGCGGAACGCTGGAAGATCGTCAGCGCGTCGATGGGAACGCTGTCGACGCCCTTCTTCGCGATGCTCGTCTTCTGGATGCTGGTGATTTACCTATGTTTCGGGTTCAGCGCGCCGCTGAACCATATCAATGCGATGGCCCTGTTTCTGAGTGCGCTGGCGCTGACCTCGGCGCTGTTCGTGATCATCGATCTCTACACGCCCTTCTCAGGACTCTTCGCCATCAGCAGCGATCCGATGCGCAGCGCATTGGACGAGATGCTGCGCCAACCCGGCGGCGTGCCGCCTGCCCTGACGCCGCAGGCCTGCGCGCAATTCGCGCGGGCCTGCGGCAACTAGGGTCTGTCAGGTTTTAGCTGAAGCGTTTTCCCAACCGTCATGCCCGCGAAAGCGGGCATCTTCTGCACCCTGTCGTCGTGCCAAAGGGAGAGGATTCCCGCCTTCGCGGGAATGACGTCGTTTCCGTGAAACCCCAAGACATTCTGAAGCTGACGCCCTGGGCGTGTCAGCTGCCCTCGTGCTTGCCTTCGCCATGCGGCAGCAGATGTTTGTCCACCTCCATCCGCAGCTCGTCGATAGCCGCGAAGGACGCAGGGTCAATCGCTTCGATCGCTGTCAGAACGCTCTGGCAGGCGTCGCGCAGGGCATGCAGGAAGCCATGCCCCGTCTCATCGGCCGCGCCCGTCTCGCCCGACGACGGGGCAAGCGTCGCTTCCAGGTGATCGGCGGCTTCGTTATGGCCTTGCGTGCGAAGTTGTTCCGCCAGCAGGCGGGCGCGGGTAGCAGGGGTTTGCTGGTCGTCGCTCATGGCCTCATCGTCCGATCTTTGAAGCCCTGGTTTGTCCCCTTGCCCGCGCCCGGTCAAGCGGCGGTCAATCGGCCGCTGCGGCCGTTGTCGGCGCGGATGACGGCGGCGTATGGGTGCGGCGGATCGCCTCTTCCACGCCCGCCGCCCAGGAGGGATCGGCCTGGCGGAAATGCTCCAGCTGCCGGTCGATGATCGGGCGCGGCACGCCCTGCATGGCGGCGGCGATATTGCTGAAGAAGCGCTGCTTCTGCGCCGCGTCGAACATCCGATAGAGATTGCCGGGCTGGGTATAGTCGTCATTGCCGTCGCGATGGTTATAGCGGTCGGCATTGCCATCGATGCGCAGCGGCGGCTCCTTCGCGCGCGCGTCCTCCACCGGCCCGCCAAAGGAATTCGGCTCGTAATAGGCGTCCGTACCCTTCGGCGCGTCGAAGCGCATGGACCCGTCGGCGTGGTAGGTATGCACCGCCGTCTTCGGCTTGTTCACCGGCAGCGCCTCGTAATGCGTACCGACGCGATAGCGATGCGCGTCCGCATAGGAGAAGATGCGGCTTTGCAGCACCTTGTCCGGTGAGAAGCCGATGCCGCGCACGATATTGGACGGCGAGAAGGATGCCTGCTCAATCTCGGCGAAATAGTGATCGGGATTGCGGTTGAGTTCGAAGACGCCGACATCGATCAGCGGATAGTCGCCATGCGGCCAGACCTTGGTCAGGTCGAAGGGATTATATGGTGTCTTGTCCGCATCGGCTTCGGGCATGATCTGCACCTTGAAGTCCCATTGCGGGAATTCGCCGCGCTCGATGGCGTCGTACAGGTCACGCTGCGAGCTTTCGCGGTCATTGGCGATGACCTGATTGGCTTCCTCGTTCGTCCAATGCCGATGGCCCTGGCGGGTCTTGAAGTGAAACTTCACCCAGTAGCGCTCGCCGGCATCGTTCCAGAAGCTGTAGGTGTGGCTGCCATAGCCGTTGATATGGCGATAGTCGGTCGGCAGGCCGCGATCGCTCATCAGGATCGCCACCTGATGCAGGCTTTCCGGGCTCAATGACCAGTAATCCCACATTGCGGTCGGCGAGCGCATATTGGTGCGCGGATGCCGCTTCTGGGTATGGATGAAGTCTGGGAATTTCACCGGGTCGCGGATGAAGAAGACCGGCGTGTTATTGCCGACGACATCCCAGTTGCCGGCATCGGTGTAGAATTTCAGCGCATAGCCGCGCACGTCGCGCTCGGCATCCGCCGCACCCCGCTCACCGGCGACGGTCGAGAAGCGCAGCAGCATCTCGGTCTTCTTGCCGATCTCAGCAAAGATCGACGCATTGGTGTATTTGGTGATGTCATGCGTCACCGTGAAGGTGCCGAAGGCACCGGACCCTTTTGCATGGACCACACGCTCGGGGATGCGCTCACGGTTCTGATGCGCCAGCTTTTCCAGCAGCAGATAATCTTGCAGCAGCAGCGGACCGCGCGGCCCAGCGGTCACGCTGTTCTGATTGTCGGGCACCGGCGTGCCGGCGGTACTGGTGAGGGTCGGGCGGGTCAGATGGTCGGCCATGGGAACCTCTTGGCGTGTTAGCTTGCGTGACAACCGGTCTACGCCCCCGGAGAGCGATCGGTAAAATTCATTCTTTCAACGAGTTCGATAGATAAAATCTATCATTGCGAGCCGACGGCCCACGCGGCGGCACGATCACGGGGGACCGCCTCTGTTCGTACAACAAATTGGGGGCATGTGATGCCCGGGGGCTTCCCACCTCGACGGCACACACCAAATGCGCTACCGCTGACCGATCGGTCAGCGATAGGCTCTCCGACTGCCAAGCGGCTGAACCTTTGGCATCACCAGGATAAACGGCGGCTTATGGCGCATCCCAACGCAGTCGGCTTCGGCCTTCTTCCCATGCCGGCGAGCGATGGCCCGCCCATCCTGGGCCAATTTGAGACCCCATTCGGAGGCTCCGTCCTCTGCCAGCAGGGAGTGCAGAGTTAACGTGAGCGGCAGTTCTGATCAGTCCGGCGCCCCCGCCGGCCATACCATCGTCAATAGCGGCGGCAGCCAGGTTATCCCGGCCAGCGGCTATGCCGGCAACACCACCGTCAATGCTGGCGGCACGCAGATCGTCTCCGGCGGTGGCCAGGCGGAGCAAAAACCCGAGCAGAAGCCCGAGGCGCAGAAACCCGCTGCCCCGCCGCCCAAGCGCCGCAAAATCCTGCCGCGCGTGATCTTCCTCCTGGTCATCATCGTCGTCGCCATCGCGGCCGTGTTTTACTGGTGGTCGAACCGTAACCTGATCGACACGGATGACGCTTTCACGGACGGCCGCGCCATTACCATCGCGCCACGCGTCTCCGGACAGGTCGTCAAACTTTTCGTGAACGACAATGAGCTTCTGAAAAAAGGCCAGCCGATCATTCAGCTCGATCCGCGTGACTTCCAGGCGGCGGTCGACAAGGCCGAAGGCCAGTTGGAGCAGGATCAGGGCCAGTTGAACGCGGCGCAGATTGCCTATGACAAGGCAAAGGTGACCTATCCGGCGGACCTGCTGCAAGCGCAGGGCAATCTGGAAGTGGCGCAAGCCAATCTGCTCAATGCGCAGCGCGATTACCGCCGCCAGCATGCCGTTTCGGCGGCGGCGACGACGCAACAGCAGGTCGATCAGGCGACAGCCGGTCTCGGCCAGGGCGAAGGCCAGCTCAAGCAGGCGCAGGGCCAGTTGCAGACGGCGCAGTTAGTACAGGAGAATATCGATACCGCCGCCGCCCAGGTGAAGCAGTTGCAGGGCCTTGTGCATAACGCCCAGGCGTCGCTGGATCAGGCCAAGCTCAACCTCTCCTACACAACCGTCCGCGCGCCGCAGGACGGCTGGGTGACGCAGCGCAATGTCGAGGCCGGCTATTACCTGTCGGCCGGCCAGTCGATCATGAGCCTTGTCGTGCCTGAAGTCTGGATCACCGCCAATTTCAAGGAAACCCAGTTGGCGCGCATGCTGCCGGGACAGGCGGTCGATATCGTCGTCGATGCCTATCCGGGCCTGCATCTGACGGGCCATGTCGATAGCGTGCAGATGGGCTCGGGCAGTCGCTTCAGCGCATTCCCGGCTGAAAACGCGACCGGCAATTTCGTGAAGATCGTGCAGCGCGTGCCGGTAAAGATCATCATCGATCACGGGCTTAACCCGAAAATTCCGCTGCCTCTGGGCCTGTCGGTCGAACCCAGCGTCGATGTCACGAAAACGGTGACTGACGGCAATGCGCCGGGCGTCGAAAACGAAGTTCCGCCCAATCAATGAGCGGAACCGCCGCCCATCAGGCTGAGGACGCCGCCTGGCGTCCGAAGTCCAATCCTTGGCTGATCGCGGTCGTCGTGACGCTCGCGGCCTTCATGGAGATTCTCGACACCACCATCGTCAATGTGTCGCTGCCGCATATCGCGGGCTCGGTTTCGGCGAGTTATGACGACGCGACCTGGACGCTGACCTCCTATCTGGTGGCGAACGGCATCGTTCTGCCCATTTCAGGCTTCATCGGCCGGGTCATCGGCCGCAAACGCTATTTCCTGATCTGCATCGCCGGTTTCGTGGTCTGTTCCTTCCTGTGCGGCACGGCGACGTCGCTGGGCCAAATGGTGGTCTTCCGCCTGATGCAGGGCTTTTTCGGCGGCGGATTGCAGCCGAATCAGCAGGCGATCATTCTGGATACCTTCGAGCCCAAGAAGCGCGGCGCGGCCTTCGGCGTCGTTGCCATCGCCGTGATTTTCGCCCCGGCCATCGGCCCAACCCTGGGCGGCATCCTGACCGACAGCTATTCCTGGCGCTGGATCTTCTGGATCAATATTCCCGTCGGCATGTTCGCCTTCTTCGCCGTCATGACCATGGTGGAAGACCCGCCATGGGTGAAGCGCGACAAGGCGCGGGTCGGCGATACCGACTGGATCGGCCTGACGCTGATCGCCCTCGGTATCGGCTGTCTCCAGGTCATGATGGATCGCGGCGAGGACGAGGACTGGTTCAGTTCCGGCTTCATCGTGATGATGGCGGCTTTCGCGGCCGTCGGCATCATCGGCGCCATCGTCTGGCTGACGACGACGGACAAGCCCATCGTGCGGCTCAGCGTCTTCAAGGATCGTAATTTCGCGATCGGCACGGTGATGATCACCGGCGTCGGCGCTGTGCTGTATTCCGGTGCCGTTCTGGTGCCGCAGCTGGCCCAGCAGCAATTAGGCTATACCGCGACCTGGGCAGGATTGATCCTGTCGCCGGGCGCGGTCGCCATCGTCGTGCTCATTCCGCTCGTCGGCAAGTTCCTGCTGCCCAATGTGCAGACGCGGCTGCTCATAGCTTTCGGATTCCTGCTGATCGGCCTGTCCTATTTCTATTCCAGCCTGATCGTGGTGCCGACCATCAACTTCGGGAATCTCGTTGTCGCGCGCATCTTCCAGGTGCTTGGCCTCGCCTTCCTGTTCGTGCCCGTCAGCACCATTTCCTATACAACCTTACCGCGATCCTTGAATAATGACGCCAGTTCGCTTTTCGTCATGCTGCGCAATATCGCGGGCTCTATCGGTATTTCGCTCGCGACGGCCGGCGTGACCGAACGCACTCAGACGCATATGGCCTATCTGCAACATTATATGACGCCGCTTTGGGCGCCTTATGCCCAGCTTCAGCAGCAGTTACGCGGTGCGATGACCAGCCTCGGCTATGTCTCCGGCCAGATATCGCAGCTGCTGCCGGCACAGATCAATGAGATGTTCATCAAGCAGGCCTCGATGCTCGCCTATCGCGATCTCTTCGTCTATTGCGGCGTCGCAGCATTTTGCGTCATTCCGCTCGCTTTCCTGTTTTCGCCGAGCAAGGGCGGTGGCCGTGGCGGCGGCGGGCATTAACCCGCCGCGACCAAAACGGGCGCGTCAGGCCAGGGTCACGTCCAACAGATCGGCGCGCGACTTGGCGAGCGGACGCGCCAGCGTATCGGCATAGGCGGCGCGGATCTGGGTAATGACGGGCCGCTTGAGATTGGCGAGATGGGTCGCCTTATCCGTCCAGCGCTCGATCTGCACGAGACCGTCCGGGTTTGATACGCTTTTGTAAAGGTCGAAGGAAACATTGCCCGGCGCCTGCCGGAAGGTCGGCAAAAGCGGCGTCACGCGCTCGATCAAGGTGTCGCGCATGCCGGGCTTGACCAGAATATTCACCAGCACAGTCGCGGTCGCACCGGCCTGGTCCGGCACCGCCCAGACGGCGCCCGTGCCGGCGGTGGCGGGTTGCAGAAATTCATGGCCGATCGGGCCGCTGAGATCGGTCTTGGCCGCCGCGTGCATGGCGAGCAGCGCCGGTCGCTTCATATGGACGGAATAGGCCGCCGCATCCTGCCACTGCTCCAAAACGATGAGCGTGTCGGGGCTGCCGATCTTCTGAAAGATATTGAAACCGATATTGCCCGGTGCCGACCGCGCATCGACGGCATTGGCCCGCAGGGCGGCCAGGAAATGCGTCATGGCCTGCGGCTTCACTTGCAGGGTCGCCATGTTTTCGAAAATGCCGCCCTGCGACAGGGATTGCGCGAAGGCTTTTCCGCCGACAGCGGCGGCCGCTCCGGCCATGGCTGCGACTTGCAGCAGAGAACGTCGGGATAAAGCGAGGGAGGACATGGCAATTCCTGTCAATGACGGGCGCCCGAGTGGCGGGCGCGCTGCCACCGTGATCGCCCCCGCAAACTTACCGACCGCAGGCCTCACCATTAACAAAGGTCAATCTTATCAAAACCATAAATCCCAGATCGGCCCTTTTTTCCACCCTTTGCCCGATGATGCAGTGTCCATCAGGTTGTTTGCGCAATAAGCCGGCGGCGGTTCTCGGCCACGGGACAAGTGACAGACAGCTGAGGGGTCGCAGATAAATCTGTGACGCTCCTCTTTCGAAGATCGCCCGCATGCTGTTTATGCTGGACCGGCAATGACCCAGACACCCGCCGCCATGCCGCCCCTTCACGATAGCAGCCGCCCGCAGCGCGTCGCCCTGGGCGCGCTCGCGCTGGGCCTGCTGCTGCTCGGCCTCTATACGCTGCGGGAGTTTCTGTCCGCCCTCGCCTGGGCAGCCATTTTCGCGATCGCGCTGTGGCCGCTCTATGCCAAGCTAATCCGCCGCTTCGGCACCGGACGGCATAACATTCTGCTGCCGGCCGCCTTTACCTTCGCCGTGGCGCTGGTCTTCATCGCGCCTATCGGCCTGGTCGGCATCCAGCTGGCCCATCAGGCCGATAGCGCCACCGATTGGCTGCATGACGTACAGCAGAACGGCATTACCGAACCTGCCTTTATCCAGAAACTGCCTTTCGGCCAGGACGAGGTCGATAGCTGGTGGCAGGAGAATCTGGGCGACCCGGGCGGCGCACGAAAACTGGTGCAACGCACGGCCGGCGGCCGCGTCGCCCATTTCAGCCGCACGCTGGGCGAAGCGCTGGTCCATCGGGTCACCGCCTTCGTCTTCACGCTGCTGACGCTGTTTTTCCTGTTCAAGAACGGCACAACCTTAACCCGGCAGGCTCGGCGCGCGGCGATCAAGGCATTTGGCCCGGGCGGCGAGCGGATCGGCCAGCAGATCATCGCCTCCATCCACGGCACGGTGAACGGTCTGGTGCTGGTGGGCCTGGGGGAAGGTCTGCTGCTCGGCGTCGTCTATGCCATTGCCGGCGTGCCGCAGGCGACAGTCTTCGGCCTGCTGACGGCCATCGCCGCCATGGTGCCTTTCGCCGCGCCGGTCATATTCCTGATCGTGGCCCTGCTGCTGCTGGCCCAGGGAGCGATCGTCTGGGCCGCCGTCGTCGTTGGCTGCGGCTTTCTGGTCACCTTCATCGCGGACCATTTCATCCGCCCGGTGCTGATCGGCGGCACCACCAAACTCCCCTTCCTTTGGGTGCTGCTGGGCATTCTGGGCGGCGTTGAGGTCTGGGGACTAATCGGCCTGTTCTTCGGCCCCGCCATCATGGCGGCGCTGATCCTGCTGTGGCGGGAATGGGTGGGCGAAGGGCCGGTCTAAGCCCCTCGCCCAGCATCTTTATCACCCCAGCGCGGGGTGGCGCTTGTGCCAATCGGTCGCCTGCTGAAAGGCTTCTGCCGCCTGCAGCAGCACGGGCTCGGCGCAATGGCCGGCCACGAACTGGAAGGCGACCGGCAGCCCGGCCTCGGTAAAGCCGCCCGGCAGCGTGATCGTCGGATGACCCGTCATGTCGAAGGGGCAGGTAAAGCCGAGCAGGCTGTTCATCAGCGACGCATCGGTGCCAAGCGACCCCATTTTGGCAAGCGTCGGCGCGGCGAAGCCCATGGCCGGAATCAGCAGCACATCCAGATCGGCCATCAGCGCATTCACCCGGCCGCGCAGATCCTCGCGGTTGAGCACGATGCGCTGATAGTCCAGACCCGAAATGCTGCGCCCGAGATCGATCAGACCGGACAGCGCCGGACCGTATTCGGCCTTGCGCGCCGGATAGGTGTCGCGATGGCAATAGGCCGTTTCCGCGCCGCAGAGCGGAAACCAATCCTGCACCGCCTGGGAGATATCGGGGAACACGACCTCGACCACCTCGGCGCCGAGGGATTTCATCACCGCCAGCGCGGCCTCGGCCACCGCCTTTGTCTTGGCATCGGCGGTTTCCGCGATCCAGGCGGCGGGATAGCCGATACGCAAGCCTTCAGCGCCGCCGTCCAGCGCCGCCATGTAATCCGGCACCGGCGCCTGCAAGGCGGTTGGGTCATTGGCATCAGCCCCGGCGATGGCCGCCAGCATGGCCGCCGCATCGCGCGCGCTGCGCGTCATGGGCCCGACATGATCGAGCGTCGCCGCCAGTTCGAAAACGCCGTAGCGGCTGACCCGGCCCCAGGTCGGCTTCAGGCCGGTCAGCCCATTGGCGGCGGAGGGAAAGCGGATCGACCCGCCGGTATCGGACCCGAGCGAGCCGTAGCACAGCCCGGCGGCGGTGGCAGAGCCCGAGCCGCTGGAAGACGCGCCCGGCCAATAATCCGCATTCCACGGGTTCTTGGGCGGCGTGATGGCGGGGTGATGATCGGCATAAGCGCTTTCCGTGAGCTGCAACTTGCCCAGAATAACGGCACCGGCCTCCTGTAGGCGCGTCACCACCGTCGCGTCCTCATCCGGCTTGAAATCGGCATAGATGGTCATGCCGGCGGCGGTCGGCACGCCTTTCATCCAGCACAAGTCCTTCACCGCGATGGGCGCGCCATGCAGCGGCCCGCGAATTGTGCCGGCTGCGATCTCGGCATCCGCCCGCGCGGCCTGGGCCAGCGCAATTTCAGACGTAACAAGGGCAAAAGCGCCCAGCTTGCCGTCCAGCGCGGCGATCCGTTCCAGCATCGCTTCCGTCACCGCGACGGAGGTGATGTCGCCGGATTGGATACGTTTCGCGACGTCCGTCAGATCGAGATAGGCAAGATCACCCTGCGCCATTGTCCGCCTCTTTCCTGATTATTCCGATCCTGCCTTGCAGGAGCCGGGCCAAGCTTGACGTCTTTGCTAAAATCGATCCGGCCTGAAGGCCTTTGGGTCCGTCACAGGTTCGCGACCTGTCATCATCGCCGCCAGCATGCGGCCGGTTGTGGGACCAAGGGTGAGGCCCTGATGGCCATGGCCGAAGCCGAACCAAAGCCCCGTCTGGCGTGGCGCCGGCCCGATAATGGGCAGCATGTCGGGCGTGCAGGGCCGGGCGCCCACCCAGGCTTCTGGATCGATGCGCTGCCCCAGGCCGGGCATTAATTGATGAGCCAAAGGCTCGACCTTCGCCAATTGCACCGGCGTCGGCGGGGCATCCTTATCCGCGAATTCCGCGCCGGTCGTCAGCCGGATGCCCTGGTTCATCGGCGCCAGCATATAGCCACCCGCGACATCGAAAACGGGATGATTGAGAACGGCATTGCCCTCGGGCCGGTAATGCATGTGATAGCCGCGCTTGACGAACAGCGGCGGGTCATAGCCCAGCGGCTTGGTGACGACGGGCGACCAGGCACCAAGGGCCACCACCGCCTCGGCCGCGCTGATTTTTGTGCCTTCACCCGTCACAGACCAGCCGGCGCCGCCGCGGGTCAATGTGCGCGCATCGCCATAGGCAAAGCGACCGCCGAGTTTTTCGAAAAGGGCCAGATAGGCGCGCGTCAGGGCCAGCGGATCCAGCACTGCCACCGGGTCGGTCCATTGCACGCCACCGGCTAGGCCCGCGCGCAGATGCGGCTCGGCCGCCGCCAGCGCCGCGCCATCCAGCGCACGGAAGCCGACGCCATAGTCGCGCTGCGATTCCTCGGCGATTTTCAGATTTTCGGCCAGAGACGCGGGGGTTTCGCAGCCCATGGTCCAGCCGCCGTCACGCAGCAGGCTTTCCGCACCGGCTTCCGCCACCAATGCGCGATGATCGTCGACGCAATGCGCGATCAACCGCGCATAGTCGCGGGCGATGGCGCGGTAGCGGGCCGGTTCGGAATGATACCAATAGAGCGCGAAGGGCCGCAGCAGGCGCGGCAGCATGCTCGCGTGATAATAGCCCTCGGTCTTGCGGTTCAGCGCATAGCCGAGCAATTCGCGCCAATCGCGCGGAAAGGCATGCGGAAAAACCGCTTCCCGCTGGATGAGGCCGGCATTGCCGAAGGACGTGCCCTCCCCCGCCGGCCGGCGGTCGAACAGGACGGTCTGGCGGCCCAGGCGTTGCAGATGCAGCGCGATGGAGACGCCGACGATGCCAGCGCCCAGCACAATGACATCCGCGTCCTTGTCCGTCGAACCCGCTGCCATTGCCCAATGCCCCGCCTGATCAGCGTCAAGCGTGGCATGGGGCCGAGGCCAGGATCAACCCTCGCCGTTCTCCGCGAACCAGGGGGCGAGCCGGGCATAAAGGTCGCGAAACTGCGTGTAGCCTTTGGCATAGACTGCGGCATTGGCCGGATTGGGCGTGATGACCTCGCCATAGCTGACGAGGCGGCTGGCGCCGGACCAGTCCTCCGTCGCGCCCGCGCCGATGGCCGCGACCCAGGCGGAACCCAGGCAGGAGCCAGGATGGCCGTCCAACCGCTGCACCGGCATCTGGATGATATCGGCCACGATCTGCATCCAGACCCGGCTGCGCGACCCGCCGTCCGAGACCAGCAGGCGCCTCACCGGGTAACCGAGTTCGCGGAAAACCTCGAGGTGATGGAGGAAGGCATAGCCGACGCCTTCCAGTGCCGCGCGCCACAGATGCGCGACGGTATGGTTGAGGCTGAGGCCCGAAATGGTGCCGCGCGCCAGCGGATCCTGCACCGGGCTTTTCTCACCGAGCACATAGGGCAGCAGGAAAACGCCGTCGCTGCCGGGCGCGATCTCCGCCGCCAGACTGTCCAGATAGGCGTGCGGATTGTCCTGCCCCGCCACCGCACCGGAGGCGAAGCCCGCCACGATCCAGTTGAGCATGGAACCCGTCGCCGCCATGCAGCCATTGGGCATGAAACGGTCAGGGATAACGTGGCGATCCAGGAAGATGCGCCGGTCGGGAATGGCGCTATCCACCGCAATCAGCACATCACCCGCGCCGCCGAATTTTAGCAGCACGTCGCCGCTGTTAATGACCCCGGCCGCATAGGCCGAGGCGACGTGATCGGCCGTGCCGGCCACTACGGGCAGGCCCATAGGCAGGCCGGTTTCCGCCGCGGCCTGGGCCGAGACATGGCCGATGACGGCCTGGCTTTCGGCAATGGGCGGCAGCATGCCGGGCGCGATACCGCCGAGTGCGACCAGATCATCCGCGATACGGCCATCCGCCAGATCGACGAAGCCGGCTTCCAGCGCCCAGTTATGTTCCAGGCGCTTTTCGCCGGTCAGTTTCCAGTTGATGAAGTCATAGGAGCCGAACAGCGTCGCGATCCGCGCGAAAGCCTCCGGCTCATGCTTTTCCAGCCAGCGCAGCTTGGTGGCGACGATCTGCTGCGTGACGCCATTGCCGGTGCGGCGCAGAAAGGATGCGTTGTCCACGCCCGCCATCAGCGCATCGACTTCCGCCGTGGCGCGGCCATCGCTTTGCTGGATGCTGCGGCGGATAACCTCGCCTTTCGCATCCAGCATCACCATGGCCGGCACCATGCCCGCGACACCGATGCCGACGAGCGACCCAGCCAGCGCCGGCTCTGCCGCCAGCAGATCGCCGATGATGGCGCAGGTATTGCGCCACCACTGATCCGGATCTTCCTCGGCCCAGCCGGCATGGAGCGAAACCAGCTCCACAGGGCGGGAGGTGACGGAGACGATCCGCCCCGGCAGATCGATCAGAATGCCGATCGTCGAGGTGGTACCGATATCGATGCCGATGACAGCAGGCATGGCGTGTTTGCCTTAGCGGAGCGTTTCGACCTTGGCCATGAAGGCCTTGACGCGCGCCGGGTCGACCTCGTTCCAGGTATGGCCATCGCGCTTGAAATGCGTGCCGATGACGCAGCCGTCCGCCACGCTCAGCACATCATCGATATTGCCGAGATTGACGCCGGTATTGGCGAAAACCGGAACATCGTTGATAGCGTCCGCCACGGCGCTGAGTTCGGACTGATCGGTCGCCTGCCCGGTGATGGGACCGGAGACGAGGATGGCATCGGCCAGCGCGGAGAAGACCGCGCTTTTGGCGCGCAGCGGCAGCGGGCGCGTGTCGAGCGAGGCCGCGAATTCGGCATTGATATTGAACAGCAGCTTGAGGTCGCGAACGTCCAGATTGCGGCGTGCCTTCAGCGCTTCGTCGCAGGCCGGAACCCAAAGGCCCATGTCGGACGCATAGACGCCGGTGAAGATTTCGCGCACGAATTTGGCACCCGTCGCGGCGGCCAGACCGACGCTCGCCACCGGATCCCACAGATAGTTGACGCCGAAGGGCACGCGGATCTTGTGCTTCAGGGTGGAGATAACCGCGCTCATGGCGGCCACCGAGCTTGTCGGCGCCTTCAAGGAGTAAGGGCGGTCATTTTCATTGCCGAACATCACGGCATCGACGCCGCCCGCTTGCAGATGTTCCAGATCGGCGGCCGCACCCTCGATCAGCTTCGCCATGCCGCCCTTTTCGTCATAGAGCGGCGTGCCGGGCAGAGCCCCGATATGAACCATGCCGATGACGGCTTTCTTCTTGCCGTCAAAGAAATCGAACATGGGTTTTTCTCCTCAAATCTTATGGTGATGGCTGCGCCTGAGATGGCAGCCGCAACAATGCTACGCGGCCTCGGCTTCCGATGAGGCCACGATAATTTCAACGCCCGCCGCGCGTGCGGCAGCGTCGATATCCGGCGGCAGCGATGTATCCGTCACGATGCGATGGATCTTGTCGAAGCCGCAGACACGCACGAAAGAGCGCTGGCCGAACTTGCTGCTATCGCAGAGCGCGGTGACGCTTCTGGTCTGCTGCATGAAGATGTTTTTGACCTCGGCATCATCATGCGAATAGTCATAGACGCCGCCTTCATCGATGCCGCAGATGCCCAGAAAGAACTGATCCAGCCAATGACTGGACAATTGTTGCTGGGTAATGCCGCCGCAGAGCGAGCCTTCGCGCGGACGCAGCCGGCCGCCCAGCATGATCACTTCGGGCAAAATCGGCTGCGGCATGGCCAGCACCGTCTGCAAACTATTGGTGACGATCTTGATATCGTCATGCCCGGCCAATTCCGCCGCCAGATAGGCAGCCGTCGATCCGGTATCGATGCCGATGGCCTGCCGCGCGTGAACAAGGCTGGCGGCGGCAGCGGCGATGCGCCGCTTCGGTTCGGCATTGATCTGCGCGCGCGCGGCATAGGACGGTTCTGTCTGAATGACGGCCGCCTGTATCGGCACCGCACCGCCATGGGACCGCTGCACGACCCCGTCCCGCTCCAGCGCTTCCAGATCGCGCCGGACCGTCATGTCGGAAATGCCGATTTCCCTTGCCACATCGGCGACCGAGACGAAGCCGCGTTCCGCGATCAGCCTTTGCAGCGCCGCGCGCCGCGCACCCGCAGGTGCCGCTGGCACCGCGAGGTCTGATGCGTCAGGAGCCGGCTGCTCCAGGCTGGTTTTTCTCGTCATGCCCAAACTCTAGCCACCTGTTTGCACTCGCACAAGGCAAACAAACAAAATCCAACAAAATTTTGTTTGAAACTGTTTGACTGCCCTCACGGTGGTGTTATGGTTTCGTCACATACCGGGCTTGAGGATGGCATAGACTATGACAACGATCGTCAGTGACCTTGCGGGGAAAACCGCCCTAATCACCGGCGGCGCTACGGGAATCGGACGCGCCATCGCCACCAGCCTTGCCGCCCATGGCATGCGGATTGCTATTGCCGATATTGATCTGGCTGCGGCACAGTCTGCGGCTGAAACGATTGCGGCGAATGCCGTGGCGATTCAGATGGATGTGACGAAGCGGGAGAGTGTGGATGCGGGTTTCGAGGCAGCCGTCGCCGCTCTGGGCCAGATCGACCGCGTCGTCGCCAATGCCGGCGTCTCCAATATGAAACCTGCGCTGGACCTGACCGACGCCGATTGGAACTTCAACCTCGACGTGAACGCGCGCGGCGTTTTCTTGACCAATCAAGCGGCCTGCAAGCATTTTCTGGCCGCCGGCATCAAGGGGGCCATCTGCAACACCGCCTCCCTCGCCGCCAAGGTCGGCGCGCCGCTGCTCGCGCATTATTCGGCCAGCAAATTCGCGGTCGTCGGCTGGACCCAGGGACTGGCGCGCGAAATGGCCAAGCACGGCATTCGCGTCAATGCCGTCTGCCCCGGCTTTGTGCGCACCGGCATGCAGTCGCGCGAAATCGTCTGGGAAGCCGAATTGCGCGGCATGACCCCGCAAGCGGTTTTTGACGAATATGTATCACTGACGCCGCTCGGCCGCATCGAGGAGCCGGAAGACGTCGCCAAGGTCGTGACCTTCCTGCTGTCCGACGGCGCCGGCTTCATGACCGGCCAGGCCGTGAACGTCACCGGCGGCGTCTATATGACGTAACACCCTTTTCCTAAACCGGCGGGCCTAGGCCTGCCCGGACCTTGTCTGCAACCTGTTGATCTCTGGAGAACATCATGGCGACGCGACATTGGCTTCTGGCCCTTGCGGCCGGTATTGGACTGGGGACCGCGCTCAGCGCGCCGCCTCGCGCATTTGCGGCGGATGACGGCGGCACGCTGACCATCTCGGACGCGCAGTTTCTGTGGACCTGCGGTTTCAGCCCCTATAACTCGTCCTCGAACTTCCTCGCGGTCGGGCCAGTGTATGAGACGCTCGCCTTCGTCAATACCTTGCAGAGTGCCAAGGTGACGCCCTGGTTGGCCACCGATTACACATGGAGCGCCGACAACAAGGTTCTGACTTTCACGATCCGCAAGGGCGTGAAATGGACGGACGGCACGGACCTGACGCCTGCCGACGTCACCTTCACATTCAACATGCTGAAGAAATTTCCGGCGCTCGATCTCAACACGATCTGGTCGCAGCTCAGCAGCGTGACGCAGAGCGGTGATGACAAGGTCGTCTTCACCTTCAAGAGCCCGGCCGTTCCCTATTTCTACTATGTCGCCGATCAGGTCGGCATTGTCCCCGAGCACATCTGGGGCAAGGTCAAGGACCCGACCACCTACCAGGACGCCAGTCCCGTCGGCACCGGCCCCTATACGATCAGCCGCTGTACGCCGCAGGATATCAGCTACACGCGCAATGCCAATTACTGGCAGCCCGGCCTGCCCAAGATCGCGCATATCGAATATCCGGCCTTCACCACCAACCCGCCGGCCAACCAGGCTTTGTCCACCGGACAGGCGCAGTGGGGCAGCCAGTTCATTCCGAATGTCAAAACGGAATATATGGCGAAGGACAAAGAGAATCACTACTGGTATCCGCCGACCGTCAATGTCGCGATGTTCATCAACCAGACCAATCCGATCCTGAAGGACGTCACCGTCCGCAAGGCGCTGGTCTATGCCTTGGACAAGAAGCGCATCGCCATGATCGGCGAATATGGCTATGAGCCCGCCGCCAATCAGGCCGGCATCGTGACGCCGACCTTCGAAAGCTGGCTGGACAAGAAGCAGCTGGCCGACGCCGGCTACAGCTACGACCCCAAGAAGGCGATCGCGCTGCTGGAACAGGCCGGCTACAAGCGCGGGTCCGATGGCATGTTCACCACGGCTGACGGCAAGCCGCTTGAATTCACCATCATCAACCAGAGCGCCTATACTGATTGGGTGGCAGCCCTTCAGGTTGCGGCCAATCAGTTGAAACAAGTCGGCATCAAGCTGAACGTTTCCAACCTCGCCGGCACCGATTATTTCGCGAAGCTCGCCAACGGCCAGTTCGATCTCGCCTATGCCTATGAGTCCGGCGGACCGACGCCCTATTACGAGTTCCGCCAGTGGCTGTATGGACCGGCATCGGCCGCCATCGGCCAGGCCGCGACCACCAACTGGGAGCGCTATTCCAACAAGGATACCGATGCGCTGATCGACAGCTACGCCAATTCGACCGATGCGGCGAAGCAGCACGATATCCTGGTTCAGTTGCAGAAGGTGATGCTGGATGACGTGCCGCTGATCCCCATCACCGAACAGGTCGATTGGGATCAGTATTCCACGAAGCAGTTCGTGGGCTGGCCGACCCCGGAAGATCCGTATGCACAGCCGATGGCGGGCTATACCTTCCCGGATTGGGCCGTTGTCATGCTGCATCTGCACGAAAAGTAAGAGCCTGGCCTATCGCCGGTGCCGCCTTGCGCGGCACCGGCCCCCTTCCGGCAGTGCCGCCGGACCAGCAGGTTGACCGGGCATCATCCTGCCCCGCTTCACGAGACAAGATGTAGATGCGCTATATTCTGCGACGGCTTGGCTTTTTCATCGTGACGCTCTGGGCGGCGATGACGGTCAATTTCTTTTTGCCGCGGCTGATGCCCGGCGACCCCGCCATGGCCATGATCGCGCGCTTTCACGGCCGTTTGAGCGGGCAATCGCTGCATGCCATGGAAGCCGCCTTTGGCGTCAATACCAATCAAAGCCTGATCGCGCAGTATTTCGCCTATCTCGGCGACAGCCTCACCGGCCAGTTCGGCCGGTCGCTGACCTTCTTCCCCGACACCGTCAGCCATGTCGTCTTCATGGCCTTGCCCTGGACGCTGGGCCTGGTCGGCGTCACCACCGTCATCGCCTTCATCCTCGGCACGCTGATCGGCATGATCGGCGCCTGGACGCGCGGCGGCTGGTTCGACAGCGTGCTGCCGCCGCTCTTCATCATCCTCTCGGCCTTCCCCTATTTCTGGATCGGCCTTGTCGCCATCCTCATCTTTTCGATTTCGCTCGGCTGGCTGCCGACCGGCTTCGGCTATACCAATGGCGAGGCCGTCACCTTCACCCTGCCCTTCATCTGGGATGTGGTTCGTCACGCCTTTCTGCCGGCAGGGACGATCGTCATCACCTCCATCGGCGGCTGGATCCTGACCATGCGCAACAATATGATCATGGTGCTGAACGAGGATTACGTGCGCATGGCTCGCGCCAAGGGCCTATCCGCCTCGCGGATCATGTTCGACTATGCCGGGCGCAACGCCATCCTGCCCAATCTCAGCGGTTTCGGCATGTCGCTCGGCTTCGTCGTCAGCGGCGCCATCCTGGTGGAATATGTCTTCTCCTATCCCGGCGTCGGCTACATGATGCTACAGGCGGTGCTGAACGAAGACTTTCCGCTCATGCAGACGCTGTTCCTGTTTATTACCCTCGCCGTGCTGATCGCCATTCTGGTGGTGGACGGGGTGACGGTATTGCTTGATCCGCGCACGCGGAGGTCGTCATGAGCGCCGTCCTGCCGGAACGCCCGGCCAAACGCCGCCCCGCGATTGTGCGCGGCCTCTCCACCCTCGGCCAAGCCATTCTGTCGAACCGCAAGGCCACGGTCGGCGCGGTTCTGCTGATCATCTGCATCGTCATGGCGGCCGTGCCGAACCTGATCGCGCCCGGTGATCCGAATGCGGAAAACTTCATGCCCGGTCAGGGGCCTTCCGCCGATAACTGGCTGGGCACCACCTCCTACGGGCAGGATATTTTCGCGCAATTCGTCTGGGGTGCCCGGGATTCGCTGATCATCGCCGTGGTCGCGGGCCTGCTGTCGACCGTGCTATCGGCCATCATTGGCGTCGCCGCCGGCTATCTGGGCGGCATGGCGGATGGGCTGCTGTCGATGATGACGGATGTTTTTCTGGTCATCCCCGCCTTTCCGCTCGTCATCGTGCTGGCCGCCTATTCCAAGTCCGGCGGCAATGGCATGATCATCGCCGTGCTGGTGCTGACCGGCTGGTCCTACGGCGCGCGACAGTTGCGCGCGCAGGTTCTGTCCCTGCGGCATCGGGAATTCCTGACCGCCGCGCGCCTGCGGGGTGAGCGCAGCTGGCGCATCATCACCCATGAAATCCTGCCGAATATGATTTCGCTGCTCGTCGCCAATTTCCTTGGCGCGTCCGTCTACGCCATCCTGACCGCCGCCGGGCTGCAATTCATCGGCCTCGGCAATATCAATGCGAATAGCTGGGGCACGATGCTGTACTGGGCGCAGAATAACGAAGCCTTGCAGGCGGGCATTCCGCTTTGGGCGATCGTGCCCGGCCTCGGCATCGCAACTTTGGGCGGCGCCTTTGCTTTGCTCAACTATGCTTTCGACGAAATCAGCAATCCGGTGCTGAAACCTGCACGCCGCAAGAAGCGCAGCAAACGGGGAGCGCCGTCATGAGCGACACGATCCTCGACGTGCGTGACATCGTCGTTGAATATACGACGTCACGCGAACCGGCCCGCGCGGTCGATCATGTCAGCTTCACGCTGGACCGTGGCGAGTTCCTGGGCATCGTCGGCGAATCCGGCTGCGGCAAATCCACCATGCTGTTCGCCATCGCGCAGTTGCTGACGCCCCCGGCGCAGCTTGTCTCGGGCGAGGTGATCTTCAAAGGCCGCAATATGGTGGGCCTGCGCGGCGGCGAATTGCGCAGCATCCGCTGGCGCGATTATTCGGTCGTCATGCAAAGTGCGATGAACGCGCTCAACCCGGTGAAGACGGTCGGCGCGCAGTTCGAGGACACGATGCGCGCCCATGGCCAGGGCAAGACCGCCGGCATCCGCGCCCGCTCACGCGAAGTCATGGCGCTCGTCGGCATCGACGCCATCCATCTCAAAAGCTATCCGCATCAATTGTCCGGCGGCATGCGCCAGCGTGTCATGATCGCCATGGCGCTGCTGCTCTCCCCCGATCTGGTGGTGATGGATGAGCCGACATCGGCGCTCGATGTCGTGGCCCAGCGGTCGCTGATGGTGCAGATCAAGGATTTGCAGAAGAAGCTCGGTTTCGCCGTCATCTTCGTCACCCACGACATGTCGCTGGTCGGGCATTTCTCGGACCGGCTGGCGGTGATGTATGCTGGCAAGATCGTGGAGATCGGGCCGACGCGGCCGCTCTTCGCCGCTCCGCAGCACCCCTATACGCGCGGCCTGCTGGAAAGCTTTCCCTCCGTCTACGGACCTAAAGTGCAGTTGAAGGGCATTCCGGGATCGCCGCCGGACCTGACGGACCTGCCCAGCGGCTGCCGCTTTCGCCCCCGCTGCGGCCAGGTGATGCCGCGCTGCGCCGAGATTGAGCCCGACCTTTACCCCAGCGGCGATACGCGCTCCCGCTGCCTCCTGTTCGAAGAAAGGGCGTGAAGGTCATGGATAGGAATGATCACGCACCGCTGCTGCAAACGGTTGGACTGACCCGGCATTTTCGCATCGGCGGCCTGTTCAGCAGCGCCAAGCTGCATGCGGTCGATGACCTCAGCCTCACCATCCGGCCGCGCGAAATCGTCGCCGTTGTGGGCGAAAGCGGTAGCGGCAAAAGCACCATCGCCCGCCTGCTGGCCAAGGTTTACGAGCCGACGGACGGCGATATCCTGTTCCGTGGGCGGTCCCTGCATGAGGTGAAGTCCCGGCGCGACCTGCTTGCCTATCGCGGCGAAGTGCCGATGGTGCTGCAAGACCCCTTCGCCTCCCTCAACCCGGTCCATACCATCGGCTATACGCTGGACCGTGGCCTGGCCTTGCATCAGCCGAAGCTGACGGCGGCCGAGCGCGAAGTTGAAGCCATCCGCGCCTTAGAAGCGGTGGGCCTGTCCCCCGCGCGGCAGGTTCTGGCCAAATATCCGCATGAAATGAGCGGCGGGCAGCGCCAGCGCATCGGCTTTGCCCAGGCTCTGTCTTACAAGCCGAAGCTGGTTCTGGCCGATGAGCCGGTTTCGATGCTGGACGTCTCCATCCGCATCGGCGTCCTCAACCTCATGGCGAAGCTCTGCGCGGAGGAAGGCATTTCCTTCCTCTACATCACGCATGACATCGCCAGCGCCCGCTATGTCGCGCATCGCATCGTCGTCATGTATGCCGGCCGCGTGGCCGAGACCGGACCGGCGGAACAGGTGCTGCATCACCCGGTCCATCCCTATACGCGCCTGCTGCTGTCGGCGGTGCCGGACCCGAAGGCGCCGATCACCATCACCGCCGCCGATACCGGGGAGCCGCCGCGCGTGGTCAACCCCGGCCCCGGCTGCCGTTTCCGCCAGCGCTGCCCGCTGGCGATCGACATCTGCGCCCGCGTGACGCCGGACCTGGCGGACACCGTGCCGGGCCATGCGGCCGCGTGCCATGTGACGGCGCCGCAGGCGGGGCTGGCGGCTTAGGAAGGGCATTCCGGCCGGAATGAGGGTAAGCGGTCATTTGACATTTTGGGCCTCAACCCCAAAAGCCCATCCACGATATCAGGTATTGTGAATCCAGCCAGTGTTTGCTTAGGTTAATGGTGTCATTTCGAACAGGAGGGGGAGCGGTGCTACAACATTGCTTCCATAGCCGAACCCGTGGACCTGTTTTTGCCCCGCACTTGATTTCGCGGGGCTGATCGAGGAACGCATCGTCGTCTCATCGTCAGCCTTTTCGGCATGATTTTTCGTGCCATTCTGATGTGATGAGACGTACATGTCCCTGATCGCAATAAAAGACCTTTCGCTCACTCGTAACGCATCCCTTTTCGTCGGACTCAGCTTTTCCATCGCCAGGGGCGACCGTCTTGGCCTAGTTGCGGCAAACGGACGCGGCAAATCCTCGCTCCTTCGCATCATGGCCGGAGAAGATGAGGCCACGACAGGAACGGTTACCGGCTCGCGGGGGCTTGCCGTCGCCTTCGCACCGCAGAACCCGCCCCAACACCTCCTGCCCTTAAGTTTTTATGATGCCGTCCGCGATGCTCTCGCCACTGACGACGCTGAAGCGGAGAGCTGGCGGATCGACATCCTGCTCGACGATCTTGCGGTTGACGAAAACATAAGACGACGCGCCGTTCGTAACCTGTCCGGGGGCTGGCAGCGCACCATGCTTCTCGCAAGAGCGGCCGTGGTGGAGCCTGATCTGCTCTTGCTGGACGAGCCAACGAACCATCTCGACATCGGCCGCATCGGCATATTGGAACGGTTTCTCGCGGCATTGCCTCGCGACTGCGCCATGGTCGCGGCAAGTCATGACCGTGCCTTTCTCGATGACGTGACGAATCGCACCCTGTTCCTGCGCCCTGAGGAAAGCACGGATTTCGCCCTGCCTTATTCCAATGCCCTTCAGGCGCTGGAAGAATACGACGCAGCCCGCGACCGACAATTCGAGAATGACATGCGGAAAGTCAGGGCATTGCGGCAGCAGGCGGCGAAGCTCAAAAACATCGGCATCAATTCCGGCTCCGACCTGCTGGTCGTGAAAACCAAGCAGCTTTCCGAGCGAGCCGACAAGCTGGAGGAACGGTCGCGCCCCGGGCATCAAGAGCGCTCAGCCGGAACGATCAAGCTGAGCAATAGCGGCACTCATGCCAAGGCGCTGGTGACAATCGACGATGCGACGATCACGACGCCAGACGGGCGACTGTTATTCCGTACAGGGCGGTTATGGATCGAGAAAGGAGATCGTGTGGCTTTGCTTGGCGCCAATGGTGCGGGCAAGACGCAACTGGTCAAAAGATTGCAGGCAGCCTTTGTAACGCAAGATCCGAATATCCGAGGAGCGGCGAGCCTCAGAATCGGCTATTCCGATCAAGCGCTGTCTCAACTCGATGCGTTTTCGACACCTTGGATGGCAGTCAAGCAGTCAAGCGGCCTGACCGACCCACAAGCACGGTCCCAACTCGCCGGGGCTGGGATCAGCATTGATGCCCAGACTGCGCCCGTCACTCGTCTATCGGGCGGGCAAAAAGCGCGGCTTGCGATGCTGATCCTGCGGCTGGTGCAGCCGAATTTCTACCTTCTGGACGAGCCAACCAATCACCTCGATATCGAAGGCCAGGACTTGCTAGAAGGCGAGTTAGTCGAACAAGGCGCTGCCTGCCTTTTAATCAGCCACGACCGCGCCTTCGTTCGCGCCGTGGCAACACGGGTCTGGGCAATTTCAGATCGAAAACTCGTCGAAGTCGATGACCCTGACTTGATTTTTGATCTGTTGATGACCGGCTAATCCAACAATGGACGTGAAGGTGGCAAGTGTCGGGACGCGCTACCCCGACACCCACCCGAAACATTTTGGTTCGATACAGATTTCCGCTGACTGGCCAGCCTGGGCCGGGTAAAAGCAGTTCCGCCATAGACACGAGAACCGCCATGTCTCTCCGCCAAAAGCTTCTTGCTGCATCCGGCGCGCTGATGCTCGCCTTCGGCAGCGTCACACTGCCCCCCGCCCATGCCGCCGCACCGCCGCCGCTCGTCGTCGGCAAAAGCGTGACCATTGTCGGCGTCGTGGAATCGGTCGACCCGGCCACGCGGCAGATCCTGCTCAGCGGGCCGGACGGCCAGTTGAAGACCGTGACGGCCACCCCGGACATGCGCAATTTCGCTCAGATCCGCGCCGGTGACCGGCTCTACCTGACCTTCAGCAAGGTGATCGCCGTGGCCTTGGTACAGCACGGCCAGCCTCTGGCGCAGCCGGCCGGGTTGGTCGCCGCGCATCGGGCCGCCCTCGGCCATATGCCGGGCAGCACCGGCCTGGCCGCCATCCGTGAGGAGGTCCGGGTCGAAGCCATCGACCGCCGCCAGAATCTCGTCACGGTCACCGACGCCGCCGGCCTGACGCAGACGGTGGAAGTGCATAACCCGGCTTTGGCGCATTTCGCGGACAAGCTGAAGAAGGGCGACACGGTGCAGATCGACGTCATTCAAAGCGTGTCGATCAAACTGCGGCCCGATCCGGCCGGCTGAGCGCCGACGCCGCACGTTTCTGTCGAAGACCAGAAGCAAAACCCGGCAGTGGGGTCAGGCACCCCACTGCCACGTGATTGACGCGCTCACCGCCCCGCCATAAACGCAGGCGGCACGCTTCAAAGATTGACCGATGCCTGAGCCTTCAAAAGCATTCGCGAACACAGACGCGCCATCGGCGTCGATCTATCAAAATCAATGTCTGCGGCTCCTGGCTTTTTCTTACGTCACCAGCGCCCTGTTTCTGATCTATTACGTCGTGATCGCGCAGGCATTTCCGCAGCCGCTTCATGCGGTCTGCGCCTGGGACTGCGACTGGTATATGGGCATCGCGAAAGCGGGCTATAGCAGCAGTCCCTTAGGCACAATTCCTGTGGGACAGCAGGAAAATTGGGCCTTTTTTCCTGCCTTTCCGGAACTCACGCGGCTTATCCATCTGGCAACAGGTGCAGGCTATACGGCCGCGGCGCTGGCCCTCAACAATGTCCTGTTTCCGGCAATGCTGGCGATTACGGGCCTCTATGGCAGCAAATTCCACCGCATCAATCCGCATCTTACCATTCTTGTCGCCGCCAGCCTGCCGACCAGCCTGTACTACCACGTGCCATATTCGGAGACCTGCTACGGCATCCTGCTGATGCTTGTGCTGCTGCTGCGCCGCTCCGGCCGGCTGTATGCCGCATCGCTATGCGCGGCCCTGTTCACGGCAAGCCGGCCAACGGCCGCGCCGATCCTCGCGATCATCGGCCTTTATCAATGGGAGGCGGAGATCGCCCATGACCGGTCACGCTCTGCCGTCATCAAGTCAACGTGCGATCTCATCCTTTTCGGCGCGATCGGTGCGATAGGCCTGATGCTTTTCATGCTCTATCTGCATTTCAAAACCGGCGACGCTTTGGCATTCGCGCATGTTCAAAGCGCCTGGCACCGGACATGGCGCAATCCGCTGTACAATATCATCGGCGGCATGCTGGTGCCTGACCTGACGGTGCAGGCTTTTCTGCCCGGTCATCTGCCAAGCCTGCGCTATATGGCGATCACCACCCTGCTTGGTATCGCGCTCAGTCTTTATGGCTTCTGCGCCAATCTTCGCCGTGAGGCCGCCATTTTGCTGGTCACGATCGCGATTGCGACCGGTTCGGCATTGTTTGCAATGCCACGGCTGATTTTTGCCAGTCCGGTCGCGGCACTGCTCATCGCATCCTGTCTGGAGCGCCTGCCGGCGGAATACCGGACGTCCCTGCTTTGCCTCAGCGCCATGATCCAGGCCGCCGCTGTCATGCTGTGGTATCAGCAGGCGAATTTCCTGATGTGAGCCTTCCCGGCAGCGGGCGCCTCACCCGGTCAGCAATTGCCCTTGCGCCGATGCCGCCAGCAGCACGCGGTCGCTGTCGTCTTTGAGGGATACGCCGCTGATGCCGCGTGTCATGGCCTGATCGGTCAACCACAGGATCCGGCGGGCTGCTTCCGCCAGCACCATGCCCTCGGGCCGGATATTGGAGATGCAGTTGCGGTCGGCATCCGTGCGGCCCAGCCTGGGTGCGACCGTGATATAGGCGCCGAGACTGTCGGGGGAGGACAGGCCCGGCCGCTCCCCGATCAGCACCAGAACCAGCCGCGCGCCGAGCAGCGCGCCGACCTCATCGCCCAGCGCCACGCGCCCGCGCGGCGCGATGCAAATGGGCCCGACCGTCAGGCCCGCTTGCCGAAAGCCCGGCACCAGCAGCGCCAGCAGATTGGCCGCATGGCTGGCCGTGGCAAAAGCGGACAAGCCACCCGCGACCAGAACCGCAATCTCCTCGCCCTGCTCGCGCGCCTGCAAGGCCGTGACGGAAGCATCGCTCAACCGCCGGCCGAAATCCGGCCGCGTCAGGTAGGTCTGCTGGTCGGGCGCCCGGCTTTCCACCCGCAGCACCGGCAGGCCAAGCGGGCTGAGAGACGCCGCCAATGCCGCAAGGTCCAGTTCGGTATGCACGGCGTCCCGCGCCAGCGCATGGGCGGCGCGAAAGGCCAGATGGTCCGGTGTCGCGATGCCCGGCCCGCTGCGGCCGAGGCCGATGCGGGCGGCCGTGAATTTCCGCAAAGTCTCAAAACGGTCGATGGACATGATCAGGCCGCCGTCAGCAGGGTCTGGAAGCGTTCCGGCATATCCAGCGGCCGCACGCGCCCGGCCGCATCCGTCAGGCCGACGCGATCCAGCCAGGACGCGAATTCCGGCGCGGGCTTCAGCCCCAGCATCTGCCGCAAAGCCAGCACGTCATGGAAGGAGGTGCTCTGATAGCCCAGCATCACATCATCCGCACCGGGAATGCCCATGATGAAGGTAAGGCCGGCAGCGGAAAGCGAAGTCATCAGCAAATCCATGTCGTCCTGATCGGCCTCGGCATGGTTGGTATAGCAAACATCGCAGCCCATCGGCACGCCGAGCAGCTTGGCGCAGAAATGATCCTCGAGCCCGGCGCGAATGATTTCCTTGCCGTTATAAAGATATTCCGGACCGATGAAGCCGACAACGGTATTGACCAGAAGCGGCGAGAAGCGGCGTGCCACCGCATAGGCCCGCGCCTCGATCGTCTGCTGGTCGCAGCCGTGATGGGCGTCGGCCGACAAGGCACTGCCCTGCCCGGTTTCGAAATACATGACATTGTCGCCGACCGTGCCGCGCTTGAGCGCCAGCGCCGCCTCGTGCGCTTCTTGCAGCGTGGCTAGGCTGAAGCCGAAGCTGGTATTGGTCGCTTCCGTCCCGGCGATGGACTGGAAGACGAGATCGACGGGCGTGCCGCCGGCCATGAGGTCTATCGCCGTCGTCACATGCGTCAGCACGCAGCTTTGCGTCGGCACTTCCAGCCGCTGGCGCAGATCGTCCAGCATGGACAGCAGGTCATGCACGCGCTGCGGACTATCGGAGGCCGGGTTGATGCCGATGACCGCGTCGCCGCAGCCCAGCAGCAGGCCGTCGACGATGCTGGCCAGGATGCCCTTGGGGTCATCGGTCGGGTGATTGGGCTGGAGGCGGGAGGCGAGCCGACCCGGCAGGCCGATGGTATCGCGGAAGGCCGTCGTGACATGGCATTTGGCGGCGATGAGGATGAGATCCTGCGCGCGGCAGATTTTGGAGACCGCCGCCGCCATTTCCGGCGTCAGCCCCGGCGCGATGGCGGCCAGGACGGCGCTATCGGCCTCGTCCGACAGCAGCCAGTCCCGCAGGCCGCCCACGGTCAGATGCGCGATACGGGCGAATGCCGACAGGTCATGCGTATCGACGATGAGCCGCGTCACCTCGTCCGTCTCATAGGGAACGATGGCCTCGGACAGGAAGGTTTTGAGCGGCAGATCGGCCAGCGCCATCTGGGCGGCCACACGCTCCGCCATGGTGGTGGCCGCGACGCCAGCCAGCACGTCGCCCGACCGGTGCGGCGTGGCGCGGGCCAGCAGCGTCTTGAGGTCAGGAAACGAAAAGCGGGTACCGCCTATGGAATGAGCATACATGCGGACAACTCCTCACCTCGGGCCAGCCCCGCCGGACTGTAACAGTCTCACGCCGAAGCTTAAGCATAAATCGGACCGCTGAAAGCGCGTGTTGCAAAACTCAGGCGCGGCGGGCGTTACCGCGCGCCGCGGACCGTGCTATGCGAGTCTCGTTCCTCTCTCGAAGGCCTGCGTCGGACAGAATGGTCAGCCTGCGGCGTACGCCGAAACTCTCTTCCGCCGGGGATTCGCCGCGCGCGGTCCGGGCGCGCCTGGACCGGATACCGATGGTGCCACGCCGCAGGCGGGAGCGGCCGCGCAATGTGCTGACCTGGTCGGCCGGCCTCTCCCTGGCGCTGCATGTGACCGCGCTGGCGCTGATGATCATCACCTTCCCGAACAAGACGCCGCCGGAGCCGCCGCCGACCAATGCGGTGGATGTGGTCTTTCAGCCGGGCGAGAAGACGAGTTCGGCGCCCCCGCGCCATGCCGCGCCGGAACCCACGCGCCCGGCTGCCCCCAAGGGACAGCGTAGCCCCCGGCCCGAACACACCGTTCAGGCCTCGCCGCCGCCCGCACCAGCGCCACAGCCCGAGCCACCCAAACCGGTGCCACCTGCACCGCAACCGCCGCCGCCTCAGCCGGTTCCGGCTCTCAAACCTGTGCCGCCGACACCGCGGCCAGCGCCCGCACTGCCCAAACCGCCCGCGCCGCAACCGGCCGCGCCAAAGCCGCCGCCGGCGCTGCCCAAGATCAACCTGCCACCGCCACCGCCCCCCGCGCCGGCAGAGCCGAAAACGCCGACGCCTGTCCCGGCGCCCGTGCCGCTGCCTTCGGTGCTGACCGACAATCAGCCAGCAGAAGTGAATCTTTCACTGCCGCCGATGCCCGAATTGCAGCCGATGAACCTGCCGCCGCCACCGCCCATGCCACCACCGCCGCCGGCCCGCCCGGCACAGCAGCGGACGGCGCAGGCACGCCGATCCGGTCACGGCCGCAGCTCGACCTTCAGCCAAGGCGTGATAATGAACGGCATGTCCTTCAACGGCGGCGGCGGCAATGGCGGCCAGACGCAGGGCATGAACCTGAACCTGCCGTCCTCGATGCAGGCCAATTCCGGCAGCGACCTGGCCGTGAAGGGCGACCCCGGCACCAATTGGCTGTCCGAGCTTGAGCAATGGGTGAACCAGCGCGCGACCTATCCCGAAATGGCCGGGGAAATGGGGCAGCAGGGCGATGTGACCGTGCGCTTCACCGTCGACCGCGCCGGTCACGTCATCAAGCTCGAGATGGTAACGCCAACCGGCTTCGCCTTGCTCGACCAGGAATGGCTCGGGCTGTTCCGCAATGCCGATCTGCCACCGCTAACCCCGGATGCGAAATCCAACACGGTGACGGTGACGGCCACGATGCATTACCAGATCCTGCATTGAGGCCGGTCTGACGCCGCTCTTGCTCCGCTGCGGAAACAACCGGCAGAGTAGCCGCCTTCGAACGGAGCAAGGCGAAATGCGGTTTCACACCCGGCTGGCAGTCGCGGCCCTCAGCGCATTGGTTCTTTGCACAAGCGCCGCGCAGGCCGCCACGCCGATCCCCGTCAAGGTGATGATCGTCTCTCTTTTCGGTCCCGAAGGGGGCGTCTGGCAGAAAAACCTGCCGCTGACCGAGAGCATTCCGGTGCCGGGCCTCAGCCCCGACTATCCCGCGATCCATTGCAGCACGAGCGGCATCTGCCTGCTGACGACGGGGATGGGAGAGGTCAATGCCGCCGCCTCCGTCTCTGCCCTGGTCTATTCCCGGCAATTCGATTTGCGGAAAACCTATTGGCTGGTCGCCGGCATTGCCGGAATCAATCCCCGCTACGGCACGCTGGGCTCCGCCGCCTGGGCGCACTATCTTGTTTCCTGGGGCCTGCAATGGGAGCTGGACTCCCGCGAAGCCCCGAAATCCTGGCCGACGGGCTATACGGGCATCAATACCACCGGGCCGGACCAAAAGCCGCCGCTGGACTACAAGACTGAGGTTTTTACACTCAACGCGGCTTTGCTCGACCGCGCCTATGCGCTGTCCAAGACCGTGCAGCTGGCCGATGCCCCCGAGGCGCAGAAGGCCCGGCGCCCTTACCCCGGCCCAGGCGGCCAGCCGCCGACCGTCCTGCAATGCGACACCCTATCCGGCGATACCTGGTGGAGCGGCACGCTTTTGGGTGAGCGCGCGGAGGCCTGGACCAAGCTGCTGACGGACGGCAAGGGCAAGTACTGCACCACTCAGCAGGAGGATAACGCAACCTACGACGTGCTGGAGCGCGCGACATCGGCAGGACTGGCCGATGACAGCCGCATTGCCGTGCTGCGCACGGGGTCCGATTTCGACCGCCCGCCGCCGGGCGGCAATGATGCCGATAATCTGCTGAACTACCAGCAACAGGGTGCCTTTATGATTGCGCTCGAAAACCTTTATCGCAGCGGCAATCCTCTGGTGCAGGCTATCGTCACGCATTGGCCTGCGTGGGAAAACGGCGTGCCGCAAAACTGACCCCGGCTTGATGAACCGGAAACAGTCAATTCCGCGTCTGCTTTGCTTGGCAGAATGGAAATGCCACCGAAGTCGAGATCGTCGACTATCATGGATAGAGGACATCACTGGTGATCAAGCGTGAAGACCTCCATGGTCTTGATCTTAACGACATCGCATCCGGCGCGCCGCTTCCGCCGCTAACCCCGGGAGACGTGCTGCTGGAGGAGTTTATGCGTCCCACCGGATTGTCCGCCCGCATGCTGGCCGCCGAGCTGGGCATCCCCGGAAACCGCATTTCGGCGATCCTCAACGGATCGCGCCGGATCACGGCCGAGACAGCCTTATTGCTCGCGCAGCGCTTCGGCACGTCCGCCGAACTATGGATGAATTTGCAATCGGCCCATGATCTGGCTGAAGCCCGTGCGAAAATGGCGATTGCTGCCTGACCGGACAGGCAGACCGCTACCCCGCGCTGAGGATGCGCAATCCCGCGATGCCGGCGACGATCAGCCCCATGCAGCAGAGCCGCGCCACGCCAGCCGGTTCACCGAAGAGCAGGATTCCCAGAATGGCCGTGCCGACCGTGCCGATGCCGGTCCAGACGCCATAGGCCAGACCGACGGGGAGTGTTTTTAACGACAGGCTGAGGAGTGACATGCTGGCGATGACGAGCACAACCGTCAGGACGCTCGGCACCAGTTTAGTGAAACCCTCTGAATATTTCATGGCAATCGCCCAGGCGATTTCCAGGCATCCGGCAACGACGAGAAACAGCCAGTTCATAACATTTCACTCCCGCAAAGCGAGCCCGGCCTGAGACGCGCTGGTTCTTTTTGAGCGGCAGAACCATTTAGACAAGTACGCACCTCAAAGTACCTATAGGCGGATTGCCATGCCCATCGAGCCTGCCGCCTCACTTCGCCCCGCCAGCGTTTTCGACGCGGCTTGCCCGGCCCGCGATGCGCTGGAATTGATCGCCTCGAAATGGGCTATCCTGGTGCTGACGGCGCTTGAGGATGGTACCGCGCGCAATGGCGCGCTGCTGCGCAAGATCGGCGGCCTGTCGCAAAAAATGCTGACCCAGACGCTGAAAGATCTGGAATGCAATGGGCTTGTGACCCGCTGCGACCATGACGCCAATCCACCGCATGTCGATTATTCGCTGACCGAACTCGGCCTATCCCTCACCCGGATGCTGGTGCTGCTCGATCATTGGGCGGAGGAGAATTTTCCGGCACTGGCAGCCGCTCGCGCGCTCTATGCAGAGCGGGTGGCGCGCAACGACTGAGAAACGGGATAGCTGCCGTCAGCCTTTGGCGACGGCCGGCTGAACGCTGATCGTGGCGGTGGGCGCGCCATAGACGTCGCGGGCGCGCTTGAGGAAGGCATAGACCATGCGGCGCACGGCTTCCGCGAAGACGGTGCCGATGGCCATTTGCAGGACTCGGCTGCGGAATTCGAAATCGACAAAGAAATCGATCAGGCAGCCCTGCGGGTCGGGCTTGAAGATCCAGCGGTTGTTCAAATACTTGAACGGCCCGTTTTCGTAATGGACCATGATGGTATGCGAGGGGTCGAGCGTCACCCGGCTGGTGAAGCTTTCGCGGAAGGGACCGAAGCCGATCGTCAGATCCGCGACCAGCTGCGTTTCGGTGCGGCTGCGAATGCGCGCGCCCACGCACCAGGGCAGGAATTGCGGATATTTGCCGACATCCGCCACAAGATCGAACATCTGCTGCGGCGTGTAGGGAACGCGTTTTTGCTCGGCGTAGCGGGGCATCAGTCTGCCGCAACCTTCTTGGCCAGCTGCGCCGCACGGGCGGCGGCAAGCTGCGCGAAATCCGCATCCGCGTGATAGGAACTGCGGGTCAGCGGCGTGGCGGAGACCATCAGGAACCCTTTGGCCCGCGCCAGCGACGCATAATCGGCGAATTCATCCGGCGTCACGAAGGACGCGACGGAGGCGTGTTTCGGCGTCGGCTGCAAATATTGGCCGAGGGTGATGAAATCGACATCGGCGATGCGCAGATCGTCCATCACCTGCCCGACCTCGGGCCTGGCCTCACCCAATCCCACCATCATGCCGGATTTGGTGAAGATCGACGGATTGAGCATCTTCACATGGTCCAGCAGGCGCAGCGACTGGTAGTAGCGCGCGCCGGGACGGATGGTGGGATAGAGCCGGGGCACCGTCTCCAGATTGTGGTTAAAGACGTCGGGTGCCGCTTCGGCCATGATCTCAACCGATCCCGGCTTGCGCAGAAAGTCCGGCGTCAGCACTTCGATCGTCGTCTCAGGCGCGGCGCGGCGGATGGCACCGATCACGGCCGCGAAGTGTCTGGCCCCGCCATCGGCGAGGTCATCCCGGTCCACCGATGTGATCACGACATGGCGCAGGCCGAGCTTGGCGACGGCATCGGCCACACGGTTCGGCTCATCGGCGTCCAGCGCGTCCGGCATGCCGGTGCGAACATTGCAGAAGGCGCAGGCGCGCGTGCAGGTATCGCCCATGATCATCATGGTGGCGTGTTTCTGCGACCAGCATTCGCCGATATTCGGACAGGCCGCTTCCTCGCAGACCGTGACCAGCTTGTGGTCGCGCATCAAGGCCCGTGTCTCATGATAGACCGGATGCTGCGGCGCACGGACCTTGATCCAGTCGGGCTTGCTGCGCGCGACCGGATTGTCGGGCCGATGGGCCTTTTCAGGATGACGATGGTCGATGACGAGCCGCGTGGCCATGGATCCTATCCTCGCCGAGAGCCGCCTTTGGGCGCAACGCCCAAGGGAACAGCTCTGACGGCCTAGAAGTGTATGGCCCGGCCGTAAGCGTCAAGCACTGCCTCATGCATGCTTTCGCTGACGGTCGGATGCGGGAAGACCGTCTCCATCAGCTCGGCCTCGGTCGTCTCCAACGTGCGGCCGATGACATAGCCCTGGATCATTTCCGTGACTTCGGCACCGACCATATGCGCGCCCAGCAGCTCGCCGGTCTTGGCGTCGAAGACGGTCTTCACCATGCCTTCGGGCTCGCCCATGGCAATGGCCTTGCCGTTGCCGATGAAGGGGAAACGGCCGACCTTGACCTCATGGCCGGCGGCCTTTGCTTTCGCTTCCGTGAGACCGACGGAGGCGACCTGCGGACGGCAATAGGTGCAGCCCGGAATATTGCCGGCATTGAGCGGATGCGGATGCTTGCCGGCGATCAGCTCGGCGACGATGACACCCTCATGGCTCGCCTTATGCGCAAGCCAGGGCGGCCCGGCGACATCCCCGATGGCATAGAGCCCGTCCACGCCGGTGCGGCCGAAACCGTCCACCACGATATGCGTGCGATCCACCTTTACGCCGGCCTCTTCCAGACCAAGGTTTTCGACATTGCCGACGATGCCGACCGCCGAGATGACGCGATCGACCGTAATGTCCTGCGGCTTGCCGGCGACCTCGATAGTGACGGTGACATTATCCGCCCCCTTCTTCACGCCCTTCACGGCAATCCCGGTCTGGATGACCATGCCCTGCTTTTCCAGGGACTTGCGGGCGAAGGCGCTGATTTCCTCGTCCTCCACCGGCAGGATGCGGTCCATGACTTCGACCACCGTCACCTTCGCCCCCATATTGAGGTAGAAGCTGGCGAATTCGATGCCGATGGCGCCCGAGCCGATCACCAGCAGGGATTTCGGCATCATGGTCGGCACCATGGCGTGCTTGTAGTTCCAGATCAGCTTGCCGTCCGCCTCGATGCCCGGCAGTTCGCGGGCGCGGGCGCCGGTGGCAAGGATGATATGCGGCGCCTTGACGGTCGCGACCACCTTGCCGTCCTTCTCCACCGTCAGCGTGTTCTTGCCGGCCAGCTTGGCCGCGCCGTCGATGACGGTGACCTTATTCTTCTTAAGCAGAAAACCGACGCCGGTGGCGAGCTGCTTGGCGACGCCGCGTGAGCGCTTCACCACCTTGTCGAGGTCGAATTTAATGTTGTCGGCCGAAAAGCCGAATTCATCGAGATGGGCCAGCATGTGGGACACCTCGGCGCTGCGCAGCAGGGCCTTGGTCGGGATACAGCCCCAGTTGAGGCAGATGCCGCCCAGATGCTCGCGCTCCACAACGGCTGTCTTCAGGCCAAGCTGGGCCGCGCGAATGGCGGCGACATAGCCGCCGGGGCCACCGCCGACGACCACGACATCAAAGCTTTGCTCGGCCATGACTATTTCCTCTCTATCGAAACGGCGATCGGCGCCGTCAGCTTTCGGCAAGCGCCGTCAAGGACGGCCCGGTCAGGCGCTGGCGGGTCCAGCCATCAAGCGGAAAGGCTCCGATCGAGCGATAGAAGCCGATCGCGTTGCTGTTCCAGTTCAGGACATCCCAATCCATGCGGGCGCAGCCCTGGGAAATGGCGCGCTGAGCCAGGAAACGGAAGATCTTGCGGCCGATGCCAGCCCCGCGATGCGCGGGATCGACATAGATATCCTCCACGTAAAGCCCGTGCCGGCCGCGAAAAGTGCTGAAATTATAGAACCAGAGCGAGAAGCCGGCGGGCTTGCCGCCCAGTTCCGCGATCAGCGCTTCGGCGCGCGCCGGCGTGCCGAACAGGGAATCGTGGAAATCCGCTTCCGTCGCCTGGACCTCGTCTTCCAGATGCTCGAAGGCAGCCAGAGCCTTCACGAAGCCGAGGATGGTTGGCACATCCTCGGGCGTCGCGAGGCGAAGCGTCACGCCCGTCATGGTCAGTTCCCCGCAGCCCGTCCGGTCACAGCATCAGGTTGAGCGGTTCCTGGATGATGGCCTTGAAAGCCTGCAACCATTCCGCGCCGAGCGCACCGTCTACCACACGGTGATCGACGGAAAGCGTCGCTGACATGACAGTTGCGATGGCCAGTTCGCCGTTCTTGACCACGGCGCGCGGTTCACCGGCCCCGACCGCCAGAATGGCGGCCTGCGGCGGATTGATGATGGCCTGGAAGTCCTTCACCCCGAACATGCCGAGATTGGAGATGGAGAAGCCGCCGCCCTGGAATTCCTCCGGCTTCAGCTTGCCGGCCCGCGCCCGCAGGCCCAGGTCCTTCATCTCATTGCTGATCGTCGCCAGGCCCTTCTGGTCGGCCTTACGGATGATGGGCGTGATCAACCCATCCGGGATGGCGACCGCGATGGAGATATCAACGTCGTCATAGAAGGCGACGCCCTCATCGGTGAAGCTGGCATTGACCTTGGGCACGCGGCGCAGCGCCAGCGCCGCCGCCTTGATGACCATGTCATTGACGGAGAGCTTGAAGGACGAACCGCCGTCCTTGGAGGAGCGCGCATTGAGCTCTCCACGCAACTTCAGCAGCGCGTCGAGTTCCACATCCATCGTCAGATAGAAATGCGGAACGGTCTGCTTGCTCTCGGTCAGGCGCTTGGCGATGACCCGGCGCATGGTGGTATGCGGCACCAGCGTATGCGGCGCGGCGATGGGGGCTGCCTTCGGTGCGGGCGCGACGGGCTTCGGTGCCCCGGTAACGGCAGCCGGAGCCGGCGCGGCGGCAGCGGCCGGCGCGGCCTTGGCCCCCTCGACATCGACGCGGACGATGCGGCCGTTGGGGCCGGAACCCTTGACGGCGGAAAGGTCGATCCCCTTCTCCCCGGCAATGCGCTTGGCCAGCGGAGAGGCGAAAATCCGCGAACCCTTGTCATGGCCGTTCAAGGCCGGCACGGCACTCGGCGTCGCGGCGGCTTTCGGCGCTTCAGCGGCAGCCGGGGTTGCGGCGGCAGGGGCCGGCGCGGGCGCAGCGCCGCTCGGCACGGCCTCGCCTTCCTGCACCAGGATGGCGATCGGCGCATTGACCTTCACGGCTTCCGTGCCGTCGGCGACCAGGATTTTGCCCAGGATGCCTTCGTCCACGGCTTCCACTTCCATGGTCGCCTTGTCGGTCTCGATCTCGGCGATGACATCGCCGGCCTTCACTGCCTCGCCTTCCTTCTTGAGCCAGCGGGCGAGCGTACCCTCCGTCATGGTGGGGGACAGCGCCGGCATGAGGATATTGATGGCCATGGGCTTGCGCTCCCTCAGACGATCTTGCGAACGGCGTCGACGACCCAGGCCGGCTGCGGCAGCGCCAGCTTTTCAAGATTGGCGGCATAAGGCAGCGGCACATCCAGCCCATGCACGCGAACCGGGGGGGCGTCCAGGTAATCGAAGCAGTTTTCCATGATCTGCATGGCAACTTCGGCGCCGATGCCGGCGAAGGGCCAGCCCTCTTCCACCGTTACCAGGCGGCTGGTCTTCTTGACGCTTTCCACGATGGTCGCGGTATCGAGCGGACGCAGGCTGCGCAGGTTGATGACCTCGGCGCTGATGCCCTGCTCGGCCAGCGCTTCGGCGGCCTGCATGGCAACGCCGACCATGATGCTGAAGGCGACGATGGTGACGTGCTCGCCGCGCCGTTCGACCTTGGCCTTGCCGATGGGGAGAATGAAGTCCTCATCCGTGGGGCAGTCGAAGGTCTGGCCGTAGAGGATTTCGTTTTCCAGCACGATGACCGGGTTGGGGTCACGGATGGCGGCGCGCAGCAGGCCCTTGGCGTCCGCCGCCGACCAGGGGGAGACAACCTTCAGACCGGGGCAATGCGCGTACCAGGACGCATAGCACTGGCTGTGCTGGGCCGCGACGCGGGACGCCGCGCCATTGGGGCCACGGAAGGTGATGGGCGCGCCCATCTGGCCGCCGGACATATACAGCGTCTTGGCGGCGGAGTTGATGATCTGGTCTATCGCCTGCATGGCGAAGTTGAAGGTCATGAATTCCACGATCGGCTTCAGCCCGCTCATGGCCGCGCCCACGGCCATGCCGGTGAAACCATGTTCGGTGATCGGCGTGTCGATGACGCGGCGAGGACCGAATTCGTCCAGCAGGCCCTGGCTGATCTTATAGGCGCCCTGATACTGGGCGACTTCCTCACCCATCAGAAACACGTCGCCGTCACGGCGCATCTCGGCCGCCATGGCGTCACGCAGCGCTTCGCGGACGGTGATGGGCTTGGTGGCGCCCCAGTCCTTCTCCGGCGCGGCGGCCGCGACCGTGGGGGCCAAGCTCGGGGCGGAATTGGCGACGGGTGCCGGGGCTTCCGCCACCGGCGCAGGAGCTGCTGCCGGTGCGGCAGCGGCCGACGCGGCAGCGGCCGCGCCATTGCCGCCGATTTCGGCGATCGGCGTGTTCACGGCCACGCCCTCGGTGCCTTCGGCGACGAGGATGGAGGAGAGCTTGCCCTCATCCACCGCTTCCACTTCCATCGTCGCCTTGTCGGTCTCGATTTCGGCGATGACATCGCCGGCCTTGATCTCATCGCCGACATTCTTGAGCCAGCGCGCGAGCTTGCCCTCTGTCATGGTGGGGGACAGAGCGGGCATCAAAATCTGGGTCGCCATAAGGATCAGGCCTCCACCAGGATATCGGTCCAGAGTTCTTTGGGATCGGGTTCGGGGCTGGTCTGCGCGAAATCCGCCGCATCCTGAACCACGGCCTTCACCGCATCGTCGATCTTCTTGATCTCGGCCTCGTCCACGCCTTGTGCGGTCAGCAGGTGATGCACGGCCTCGATGCAGTCGCGCTCGCTGCGCATCTTCTGCACTTCCTCACGCGTGCGGTATTTCGCCGGATCGGACATGGAATGGCCGCGATAGCGGTAGGTCTTCATTTCGAGCAGGAAGGGGCCGTTGCCGGCGCGGCAATGGGCAATGGCCTGTTCCGCCGCTTCCTTGACGGCGACGACATCCATGCCGTCCACCTGCAGCCCGGGAATGCCCCAAGGGCTGCCGTTTTTGGAGAGGTCTTTCGACGCTGAGGCGCGCTCGACGCTGGTGCCCATGCCGTAGCGGTTATTCTCGATGACGAAGACGACCGGCAGTTTCAGCAGGGCGGCGAGATTGAAGCTCTCGAACACCTGGCCCTGGTTGGACGCGCCTTCGCCGAAATAGGTGACGGACACATTGTCATTGCCGCGATACCAGTTGGCGAAGCCGAGGCCGGCGCCGATGGAGACCTGGGCGCCGACGATGCCGTGGCCGCCGTAGAAGCCGCGGGCCTTGCTGAACATATGCATGGACCCGCCCTTGCCGCGGGAATAGCCGGTCTCACGGCCGGTCAGCTCGGCCATGACGCCGCGCGCTTCCATGCCGGTGGCCAGCATATGGCCGTGGTCGCGATAGCTGGTGATGACCTGATCACCCTCCTTCAGCGCCGCCTGCAGGCCCACGACCACCGCCTCCTGGCCGATATAGAGATGGCAGAAGCCGCCGATGAGCCCCATGCCGTAAAGCTGCCCCGCCTTCTCCTCAAACCGCCGGATCAGCAGCATGTCGTGATAGAAGCGGAGGAGGTCGTCCTTGCCCATTGATACCTCGGGGGTTTTGGTCCGTTTGCGGGGTGCCGCTGCCTGGGCCATGCTCTTCTCCCTGTCGCCGGTTCTAGGCCCGTCGTCGAAAACTCTGGTCCGACACCTAGCCATTCCTGTCCGCCGCCACAAGTCGATGGCGAAAAAGCCTTATGTTGCAATGCAATATAAGACGTTAACTGATTTGTGGTTAAGTCCCTGATCGGCCTGTCCGGCGCCGGGCGGAGCTCGACACGGCATTACCCATCTGCCCCTTATTTCGACCGGTTGTTGCCGGAATCCGCGCCTTGCCTTCTCAACTCTTGCGGAAACGGGCTCTCGGCCCGCTGAAACAGTGAGGATTACGGCGCGGTGTAAAATTTTGTTGCAATTTCATTCCAAATTTTGTTAGTTAATCTAACATTTTGTGGCTGATATGCCATGCCAGAGACCGATCCGCCACCCTTCACGCATCTGCGCCTGCTCTTCTGCTTCGTGCCGAAGGGCGCAAGCCTGCCAGCCGATTGGGCCGCCGCCCATCCCGGTTCGATGAAATTTCCGGCGTCCTTGCGCATGCGTCCGGGCAGCGCTCTGCCGCCTGCATTGCTGCCGATCTCTCCGGGCGACGATTGGCTGCCTCCGGACGAGACGGCCACCTCAGTGGCTCATGCCGACGCGCAGCAGTTCCAGCCGCATGACGCCCGATCGGTGGTACCGCGCATCGCCAGACCGCCCCGACAGCCGCCGCGCCTGCCAGCGCACCGGACGCCGATGCCTGGCACCTATACCGATCCCAAGACGCTGCTGGCGGCCTTCGGCGGCACGACCGCGCGCGCTGAAGGCCGGGCCGTGCTGATCCGCTCGGCGCAGGTGATGTTGGATGAACTGGCAAGCCAGGAAGCCGCACGAGCGGCGGCTGTGGCCCTGGACAGTCTCGCGGAACTCGCCCCGCCACTTGCCGCTGGCGCGATCCTGCTGCGACCGGAGCCGGCCGGCGCGGGCGAGGAACAGGCGCTGCGCCACGCGTTGGTGGAACTCCGCGCGAAAGGCCAACGGTCTTTCGATATGCCGCCACCCAGTCCGCCTTTACCCGGTCTGGTGCCGCCGGACCAACCAAGACGCAAACCCGGCGAAAGCGGCTTCACGCCATCGCCACCCGCAAAACGGAATCCAGGCTACACTCCTGCCCTGCCACCGGTCCTCGTTCGCCCTGGCCGCCCCACGACCGAGAACAAGCCGATCATTCTCGACAGCAGGAAGGACGAACCAAGCTATAATGGCGAAACAGAGCTTTCTAGGATTTTAGTCCCAGGCGGAAAAAGAGTTGGATGGGTAGAAGGCTCGAATAAAAACGTGAGAACCGTCACACCTGACCAGTTCGAGAAAATTAAGCAGGAACTTCTCCAAGACGCTCGCGAACTTCAGACAGATGAAAGCTACGATGGCGATATATATGAGTTGTCTGATGGTGAGATTTTCGGCATCCGCATGAGCGTTCAGCACGGAATAACCATCGATATTCACTATTCAAAAACAACACGCATTAACCGAAACTTTAAAGTTCATCAAAATGCCCCCTGAGCCGATGCATCGATTGGACGATGTCACGCTGACCGAATGGATCAACCTTGTTCCGGGGGAATTGCCGATCGACGCCGTAGGACTGTGGCAGATCATCCCTACCCTGCAACATGACTTTGGGCTTGAGGGCGAAAAACTGACCGAAGCCGTGAAACGTACCATAATCACGTTGATCCAGCATGGTGCAAAGCCGGTTCGCGGCGGCCGAGGCACCGGGCGTGACTGGATCGAACAACCTCATTACGGATCAACCCCTGAAGAGATAGCCCGTAAAATCATCATTGAATGGAGCGGCTGGAGCTTCGCCGAACCTGCTCTCGGCGGCCTGTGGTTTGCTCTGCCGGAACTGTTTGGCTGAACACATGTCCCTAAGCATAGCGTCGCTTCATCCGATAATTCTAATCGATCAAATCTTGAACTATAATCAGCGGCGGTGAGGATGCAAACGCGCTTCAACTTTCCCTTTCCGCTGAAGCGAAGAAACGCATAGCGGTTATTCTCAGCGAATTCAGAAGCCGCTTTCACAAGGAGGGGATACCCGCGCTCATGTGGCTCGACTCATCTTTGAACAAGGGCGCGATTGAGTCACAGCCTGCCATCGGCTTGTACGACGAGAAAGATGATATCGCTCCTGGCGATTTACTGATTGTGGACGGAATTGAGATAGCCATCGCCGTTGCGGATGATGATTTCATGCGCTTTCGCGGAAAGAATTTAGACTATGAAAGCGGACGCTTCGTACTGAGGTAAATATTTCACCTATTGCTTACCTTTGAAAAAAATCACCATGGCAAATGTCTCATACAACGCCGCAAGTATGGCGTCCCGGCACAATCGCCGTGCCGTAGAAGAGAGCGAATTTTGCGGATGCTTCTATTGCTGCAAACTATTTGCACCGCACAAAATCATTGCTTGGACAGACGATGGCGCGACGGCCCTTTGTCCGTATTGCAGCGTCGATGCCGTTCTACCAACGAGAACCGTTGCCGTGACGGTGGAACTGCTCGCTGATCTGAAGAAGACGGCTTTCGGTTCCGGTCTTTAGTTTCGCGAACTTGTTTGGAATAGCCTCGTCCCCGTCATCCCCGCGCATGCGGGGATGACGTTGCTGCGACAAAAACCCGACGGACGCTAGAACCCGCGCACGACCTCGAAGGTCGCGACGTCGATCATGAAGCTGCCGTCGGCTTCGATGGCGAAATGCCGGCGCACGGGCTCCGCCATCGCGCCCTGCAAGGCGCGGATGGCGTTCGCCATCACCTCCGGCGTGCGCATCCGGGCGATCCAGGTCGTGAAATCCATGCGCAGGCGGTGCCGGCGCGTGGCCTGCACCATGAAGCCGCTATCGGCCAAAGTGGCTTCCCATTCGCCAGCGCTGTAGTCCCGCACATGCGAGGTATCGCGCAGCACTTCCACCGATTGCAGATAGGTATCCAGCGCAGGCGCGCCGGGTGACACGACATCGATAAAGACGCCGCGACCGCCGGGACGCATGACGCGATGCGCCTCCTGCAGGCCGGCACGCCAGCCTGTCCAGTGATGCGCGCTGAAGCGCGAGACGACCCAGTCAAAACTGCCGTCCTCGAAGGGCAGCGCTTCGGCCTCACCCTGCTCGGTCAGCAGATTGTCCAAGCCGCGCTCGCCCGCCGCATGCGCCACGACGGACAGCATTTCCGGTGACAGGTCATAGGCCACGACCTCGCGCACGAAGGGCGCCGCCGCGAAGGACATATGCCCGCCGCCGCAGCCCATATCCAGCACGCGGCTGCCGGCCCCGTCTTCCACCAGCATGGCCGAGAAATGCGCCAGATCCTCGCCCTGCGCATGAACCGCACTGGTCAGATATTCGGCGGCGCGCGGCCCGAACTGATTTTCGACCGTTTCCGCCTGGCTGATGCCGTTCATTTCGCCACTCCCATATCGCTGTCGGCGTTATTGGCGGCGCTCAGCACCGCGCGCATGGACGCCTCGCCGCTATCGACGTCGATACCGACGCCGAAGACGGATTTGCCATCCGGCAGCACGCATTCGACATAGGCCGCCGCCTGCGTGCCGGACCCGGTGCCGATGGCATGTTCGTCGTAATTGACGATATCCAGATGCATACCGAAATTGGTGTTCAGCGCATCGACGAAGCTGGACAGCGGACCATTGCCCTGGCCGGTGATGCTGCGCGTCTGCCCGTCGACCTCGACGCGGCCGGTAAAGGTGCGCGGCGCGCCGGACTTATCAACACCCGAGACGCTGTAATCGACCAGCGAGAAGCGCCCCGACCCGTCCAGACCATAGGTGTGACGGAAGGCTTCCACGATGACCGCCGTCGTCGTCTCGCGCTTCGTGCGGTCGGCAATTTCCTGCACGACGCGGCTGAAGGCGATCTGAAACCGGCGCGGCAGGCGCAGGCCCTGATCCTGCTCCAGCACCCAGGCGACGCCGCCCTTGCCGGACTGGCTGTTGACGCGAATGACGGCCTCGTACGAGCAGCCGATATCCGCCGGATCGATGGGCAGATAAGGCACTTCCCAGATGGCATCGTTCTGCTTCTTGCGGGCGGCGAAACCCTTCTTGATCGCATCCTGATGCGATCCCGAGAAAGCGGTGAAGACCAGTTCGCCCGCATAGGGATGACGCGGATGGACCGCGATCTGGTTGCAATGCTCCACCGTGCTGACGACCTTCCGCATGTCCGAAAAATCCAGCTCCGGATCGACGCCCTGGGTGTACATATTCATCGCCATGGTGACGATATCGACATTGCCGGTACGCTCGCCATTGCCGAACAGGCAGCCCTCAACACGATCGGCGCCCGCCATCAGGCCCAGTTCGGCCGCCGCGATGCCGGTGCCGCGATCATTATGCGGATGCAGAGAGATGATGGCGCAATCGCGCCGGGTCATAGTCCGGCAGAACCATTCGATCTGATCGGCATGAACGTTCGGCGTCGCCACTTCCACCGTCGCCGGCAGGTTGAGGATGATCGGGCGTTCCGGCGTCGGCTGCCAGACATCCATCACCGCTTCGCAGATTTCCAGCGCGAATTCCGGCTCGGTGAAGGAAAACGTCTCGGGCGAATACTGATAGGTCCAGATCGTTTCCGGGTGCTGTTCCGTGAGTTCCTTGATCAGCTTCGTGCCGGATACCGCCAGCGCGATGGTGCCGGCCTTGTCCTGATTGAAGACCAGGCGGCGGAAGACTTCGGACGTCGCGTTATACAGATGCACGATGGCGCGATGCGCGCCGGCCAGGCTTTCGATCGTCGGGCGGATCAGCTCTTCCCGGCTTTGCGTCAGAACCTGGATGGCGACGTCTTCCGGGATCAAATTGCCGTCGATCAGGCTGCGGACGAAATCGTAATCGGTCTGGGAGGCGGAAGGGAAACCGACTTCGATTTCCTTGAAGCCGGTCTTGATCAGCAGGTCGAAGAAGCGGCGCTTGCGCTCCCCGTCCATGGGGTCGATCAGCGACTGATTGCCGTCGCGCAGGTCAACCGCGCACCAGCGCGGCGCGTGGGTGATGCGCTTGCTGGGCCATTGCCGGTCCGGCAGGTCGACGGTCGCGAAGGGGCGGTATTTGGAAGCCGGATTGGTGATCATCATGGCAGTCTCTAGTCCTCTAGTCCTTCAGGGCAGCGTCAGGCGGATCAGGACGGCGTCATACGGTCGCGGGCTGGCCGTTCAGCGCACGCGACCGCATCGAAGTCGCGGCAGCGCACGCCTGGGCATCCAAGCGGTGTGGCGATGAGGGCAGAGACGAGACATGGGTCGGATACTTCCGGCAACGACGATCGGTGAGGCAGCGCGGATTGTCCGCGCGCGGCAGAACAAACGGCCTCTTTCAGAGGACCGCGGTGGTAAGTCGCCGAAGGAGCGCAAGCGCGCTCGTGGGGATGTTCTGCATCGTCATAACGACGAGACCGTGCCTTCGCGGCAAGGTTCACGCAACCAAAGGTCGCGCAGGTGTCCTATGCGCGCAGGTTTATTCCGCGACTTTATTCCGCGGCCTCGCGCCGGGCCGGCAGGCTGGCGGCAACCCGCGACAGCGCCTCCTCCGCCAGATCCAGTTCCTCGATCAGAATCTGGACCGCCTCGTCATTGATGGCATGGTGCTGGCGGAGCCTGCGCATCTCGGCCCGCTCGGCGCGAACACCCCGCAGGCGCAGCGCCATTTCCGCACGTTTGTCTTCCCGCGCCTGTTCCTGGCCGTCATTGCCGTCATCACGACCATCCAGTCGCAGACGGTAATCGGCCAGCACCCGGCTGCCCGCCTCCTCATAGGCGTTGCGCCGCGTGCCTTCGCGGCGCTTGAGCCCATCTTCCACGCGTTCTTCCAGCTCGCGCATGGCGCTTTCCGCCATCTGCTGCCGGGCCGCCGCGAGTTCAGCCTCGAAAGGGTCTTCGTCCTGCTGGCCGAGACGGCGCAGCAGCAGCGGCACGCAGACCACCGCGATCAGCAGGGACAGCACGATGACCCCGGCGGCGACGCTGATCAGCAGGGAACGGGCGGGAAATTGCGATCCGTCGGGCAAGAACAGCGGCAAAGACAGGATACCCGCCAGCGTCACGGCGCCGCGCACGCCCGCGACGGAGGCCAGAGCCAAAGCCCCGAAACTGGCAATGCGCCTTTGGCCACGCCGCCTGACCCGGTGCACGCCCGTGCGCAGCAGCGAGGTCATCAACACCCAGGCGAAGCGCAGCAGGATCAGAACGCCCGTCACGAAGACGATCAGCAGCGGCAAGGCCCAGGGCGAATAGCCGGCATGGACGGCCCGCTGGATGCCGCCGCCCAGAATGCTGGGCAATTGCAGGCCCAGCAGCAGGAAGATGAGGCCGTTAAAGGCGAATTCGAGAATACGCCACAGAGAGAAGACATGCCGGCGGGTGGCGCCATGGCTGCCGCCGAACGGGTCCAGCAGATTGAGCACGAGGCCCGCGGTCACAGCCGCCAGAATGCCGGAAAGCCCCAGTTCCTCGGCCGCCAGATAGGCGGCGAAGGGCAACAGCATCACCAGCACGACATAGATCGAGGCCTCGCCCGCGTGATGGGACAGGACACGCTTGTCGAGCTGGAAAAACGCCCAGCCGAGAATGGCACCGATCAGAATACCGCCCAGCGCCACGGCCAGGAATTCGAGACTCGCGACGCCCAACGAAAAATGCACGCCGGCCACCGTCGCGACCGCGAAATTGAAGGACACCAGACCGGAGGCGTCATTCAGCAGCGCCTCGCCTTGCAGCACATGCATGAAGCGGCGCGGCAATGCGCGGCCGTTCAGAATGCCGCTGAGCGCCACCGCGTCCGTCGGCGACAGCACGGCCGCCAGCGCCAGCGCGGCGGCCAACGGCACGAAGGGCAGCAGCCAATGAACGAAACTGCCGACGCCGAAGGTCGTGAAGATCACCAGCCCGACGGAGAGCATGAAGACCGGGACGCCGGCCTCGGTCAGCTCGCGCTTCGGGATGCGATAGGCGTCGGAAAACAGCAGCGGCGGAATGAAGAGCAGCAGAAACAACGCAGGGTCGAAGGCGACGTGGAACCCCAGCAGATCGCAGACCGCGCCCACCGCGATCTGCAACAAAGGCAGCGGCACGCGCACGACCGTCACGGCCAGATTGGTCAGCGCCGTGATGAACAGCAGCAGTAGAATGACGGTCGTCAGATGCATCGCGGCGCCTTTGCTGGAAGCCAAGTCTTAGGGATGTCATCCCCGCCTTTATGGCGGGAATCTACCCATCGGGGCGCCGCTACGGGTAGATGCGCGGCATAAAGCCGCGCATGACGAGGCTGAGTTGGAGCAGAAAACTCAGGCGGCTTTCAGAACGCGGCCGGCGACGACATCAAGCTTGGCGACCACTTCCGGGTCGCGCGCGGCCGGTGCCGTGATCAGGCTGTATTCCAGGGCACGATCGCAACCCGCCGAGCAGAGGCCACGGTTCTGACCGACGACGGGCAGCACGGCCTTGACCAAAGCGCGGGCATTGTCGGCATTGCCGAACAGAACCTTCACCACCTGATCGACAGTGACGGCGTCATGGCCTTCATGCCAGCAGTCATAATCCGTCACCATGGCAACCGTCGCGTAGCAAAGCTCGGCCTCACGGGCGAGCTTTGCCTCGGGCATGTTCGTCATGCCGATCACCGAACAGCCCCAGGAGCGATAGAGCACGCTTTCGGCATAGGTCGAGAATTGCGGGCCTTCCATCGTCAGATAGGTGCCGCCGCGCGTCACCGGCAGGCCGAGGCCGCGTGCCGCCCCTTCCAGCGCATCGCCGAGGCGCGAGCAGACGGGGTGGGCCACCGAGACATGGGCGACGCAGCCGGTGCCGAAGAAGCTTTTCTCGCGCGCGAAGGTGCGGTCGATGAACTGGTCGATGACCACGAAATGGCCCGGCGGCAGTTCTTCCTTCAGGCTGCCGACGGCCGAGAGCGACAGCACGTCGGTGCAGCCGACGCGCTTCAGCGCATCGATATTGGCGCGATAGTTCAGGCCGGAGGGCGAGATCTTATGACCGCGACCGTGACGTGGCAGGAAAACGCAGCGCAGGCCATGCAGGCGACCGAACAGCAGATCGTCGGACGGCGCGCCCCAGGGGGTTTCAACCGTCCGCCATTCCTTCTCTTCCAGTCCGTCGATGTCATAGAGGCCGGAGCCGCCGATAATGCCGATGAGAGGTTCCACAGTTCCGGTCGCGTCTTCAGCCATGAGGCTCTCCTTCGGTGAGAGGTGCGGGTCAGGTCGGGATGTGCAGGGCATCAACAACAGCCGGGCGCATGAGGCAAGGTGCGGCTTGATATAGAGCAATGCCTGAGGGGGAGATTCACGCGCAAGACATGTGTATGAACCTGCGGCAGCGGCGAGGTTTCCTCTGCCTGCCGCATCGCTGAAGGATCGGCCTTATGTCTGACACCATCACCCCCGCCGCCGACCCGGCGCTTGCCCATACCGCCCTGCGCGGCGAAGCCACAGCTTGGTTCGAAAGCCTGCGCGACCGTATCTGCGCGGCCTTCGAGGCCATCGAAGACGCGCAGACCGGCCCGCTGGCGGATCGCGCCCCCGGCCGTTTCGAGCGTACCGCGTGGCAACGCGATACGACGGAAGGTGGTGAAGGCGGCGGCGGCGTCATGAGCGTGATGCGCGGCCGGGTCTTCGAGAAGGTCGGCGTCAATGTCTCAACCGTCTCAGGCGAATTCAGCCCGGAATTCCGCAAATCCATTCCCGGTGCGGCGGAAGACCCGCGCTTCTGGGCCTCCGGCGTCAGCCTGGTCGCGCATATGCACAGCCCGCTGGTGCCGGCCGTGCATATGAATACGCGCATGATCATCACCAGCCATGGCTGGTTCGCGGGCGGCGCCGACCTGACGCCGATGCGGCTGGAAGCGCCGGAAGCGATGGAGGACGCGGCGGACTTTCACGCCGCCTTCAAGGCCGCCTGCGACAAGCACGGCGATGATTTTTATCCGCGCTTCAAGCAGTGGTGCGACGAGTATTTCTATCTGCCGCATCGCGGCGAGCCGCGTGGCGCCGGTGGCATTTTCTATGACCAGCACAAAACCGGCGACGTCACGGCCGATTTCGCCTTCACCCGCGATGTCGGGCTGGCCTTCCTGGACGTCTATCCGCGCATCGTCCGCCGCCGGATGTTCACGCCCTGGACCGAGGCCGAACGCGAACACCAGCTGATCCGCCGTGGCCGCTATGTCGAGTTCAACCTGCTTTATGATCGCGGCACGCTGTTCGGCCTCAAGACGGGCGGCAAGACCGAAGCTATTCTGATGAGCATGCCGCCCGAAGTGCGCTGGCCCTGAGGCGCTTCAGGCTTTCACTAAAGCCACGTCATTCCCGCGAAGGCGCGAATCTTCGTCCTTTGGCACTGCGACGAGACTGAGAAGATGCCCGCTTACGTTGGCATGACGGCTGGTGCGCTCAAAAAACCTTCTGCACCCAGCCATGCGGGTCGGGGGCCTGGCCCAGCTGGATATCCACCAATGCGGCGCGCAGCTTCGTCGTTACCGGGCCGCCGACCTCGGGATTGCCGATCGTGAAGCTGCCCGCTGGGCTGGCCACCCGGCCGATGGGGGCGACCACGGCGGCCGTGCCGCAGGCAAAGACTTCGCGCAGCTTGCCGCTGGCGGCGTCGGCCTTCCACTGGTCGATGGAATAGCGTTCCTCACGCACCGTCAGGCCTTCAGCGCGGGCCAGGGTGATGAGGCTGTCGCGTGTAATGCCCGGCAGGATGGTGCCTTCCAGCGGCGGGGTAGCCAGCGACCCGTCTTCGAAGACGAAGAAGACGTTCATGCCGCCCAGTTCCTCGACCCAGCGGCGTTCCTTCGCGTCCAGGAACAGCGTCTGGTCGCAGCCGTTGCGGATGGCTTCCGCCTGAGCCCGCAGGCTGGCGGCGTAGTTGCCGCCGCATTTGGCCGCGCCCGTGCCGCCGGTGGCCGCACGCGTGTCGTTCTGGGAAATCCAGACTGAAACGGGGCCGCCCGCGCCCTTGAAATAGGAGCCGACCGGCGAGGCGATGACCATGTACAAGTATTCGGCGGAGGGTTTCACGCCCAGGAAGATCTCGCTGGCGATCATGAAGGGGCGCAGATAGAGGCTGCCACCGGGCTGGCTGGGCACCCAGTCGCGGTCGACCTCGACCAGCTTCTTCACCGATTGCAGGAACAGATGCTCGGGCAGTTGCGGCATGGACATGCGATCCGCCGAAGCATTGAAGCGCCGCGCATTGGCATCCGGCCGGAACAGAACCGAGCCGTTGTCGACGCGATAGGCCTTCATGCCCTCGAAAATCTCCTGCGCGTAGTGCAGGACGGCGCTGGCGGGATCGACCTGCAAGGGCGCACGCGCCTCAATCCGGGCGGAGTGCCAGCCCTTGCCTTCCGTATATTGAATGACGGCCATATGATCGGTAAAGACGCGACCGAAGCCTGGATTGGCCAGAAGGGCATCCCGCTGGACCGCCGGCATCGGCGCCGGGTTCGGTTTGTGGTCAAACTGTACGCTGTTGCCGCTCATTGCGTCGCTTCCATCAAATCCATCATCGTCGTGTCGTAGAATGTCACCTGCGCGCAACTTTCGCCTCTAGCGGGACCGCAGACAAGCTATGCGCCGATGCGGAGACGCGGCCGGCAGTCAGGCTGCCGCCGCGCGCGGCAGTGTGATCGCCAAGTGATTGACAGGCCGCCATAAAAAGCGCCCAAACTAGCTACCAAGAAGAACCGGCTCCGCCTGCCCTCATTACTCCCGCAAGAAGGAGTTACGGCGATGCTCGAATTAGGTGCTGACAGAATCAAGGACGGCGCTCTGCTCGCTGCCCGCATCCTGCTGATGCTGCTCTTCGTGCTATTCGGCTGGGACAAATTGACCCAGTTCGGCGATACGATCGGCTTCATGTCCCAGACGGGCGTCCCGGATGCGCCGCTCGCGGCGGTCTTCGCCGTGGTCATGGAGTTCTTCATTGGCCTCGCCTTGGTGGCCGGTGTCATGACACGGCTGACGGCTCTGTTGATGGCCGCCTATACGCTAGCGACGGCGATCGTCGGTCATCCCTTCTGGTCCATGACCGGCAGCGCCGCCGCCGATGCCGAGCTGAATTTCTTCAAGAACATATCGATCATTGGCGGGCTTCTGGCGATCTACGTCACCGGCGGCGGACGTTATTCCGTGGATGCCACGATCAAGCTGGAAAACCACCATGTGCCGAAAATAAGCGGAACGTAACGCCACTGCCGCGACGATATCGCATGTAGTCCGAAAGGCGCATGGGTCGCGTCAGTCAATTAGGGCGTGTGACCCGGCCCTGCCGCCTAAGCTATTGGCTTCCCCAAGTTGCGCGATAGCAATCTGGGGGCTACCTGACAGTTACATCGGACTTCACGACCAAGCGGCGACCGTCGCTCGGGCAGCGTCTTGCTGAGACCAAAGGCCGCCCGTCCGGCTTCGACTATCTGCGGATCGGTCTCGCGCTTGCCGTTGTCATTACGCATGGCGCCATCACCACGGGCGGCCAGGCTGCGGATTCTCACCTCTGGGTAACGCCGCTGCGCCCGGTTTTGCGCGCGGTGCTGCCCATGTTCTTCGCGCTGAGCGGCTTCCTGGTCGCCGGAAGCCTGGAACGGTGCCGGACGCTGATTTCCTTCCTGGGCCTGCGGGTTATCCGGATCTATCCGGCGCTGATCATCGAAGTGCTGCTGTCGGCCTTCATCATCGGCCTCAGCATCACCACGCTTCCCGCCAAGGCCTATCTGACGGACCCCGAATTCCACCGCTATCTGCTGAACGTCACCGGCGATATTCATTATCTTCTGCCCGGTGTCTTCGCGGACAATCCCTTCCCGAACACCGTCAATTCGCAGCTATGGACCGTCCCTTACGAACTCGGCTGCTATATCACCATTTCCGCGCTGGCGCTGATCGGCGTCGTCAGGCGGCCCTGGCTGGCGCCGCTCGCCGCCCTGGGCATCTGCGTCCTTCATCTGGGCTATCGGGTGATCGAGCACCACGGACAGTCCCTGTATATGCTGGGCGGAATTCCCGGCACGCTGCTGATCGTCAGCTTCCTGGTGGGGATTTCGCTTTATCTCTATCGCGAACAGATGAGCTGGGACGGCCGGCTGTTTGGCGGCTCGGTGATCCTGGCCGCGCTGTTGCTGACCTATCTCCCCGGCGGCGAATATCCGGCCGTCTTCCTGCTCGGCTATGTCACCGTATGGCTGGGCCTGACGGACTACCGACGCCTCGCCATTATCCGGAGCGCCGACCTCTCCTACGGGGTCTATCTCTATGGCTTCGTGATTCAGCAGCTCTTCGCGTTTCTGTTCCCCGAATTCCGCTATTGGTGGGCCAGCGTCCTTGTCTGCATTCCCTGTTCGCTGCTCTTCGCGGCGGCATCCTGGAACCTGATCGAAAAGCCCGCCCTGAAGCTGCGCCGGCCGCTCATGAAACTGGAAGCCTTCCTGTTTCCGGCATCCGGGCAGCGGTTCTGGCAGAAGGGCGTGCCGCTGACAGACGGCGCGGCGAAGCGGGATATCTAGCGCTTACAGAATTTTCCCCTCGAAGGGCGGCAGGAAATCCGGTCCTTCGAATTCGATGACCCAGAGATCGGGATCGAATTTCACCTGGCGGTCGACATAGGCATCGGCCTTCTCCTGATCGACCGGCTCGGCTCCCGTCGCGCGCAGCCAGGCGAGCGCGCCGCCATCCGTTCGTGTCTGCGACAGCACGACCAGCCGGTTTTCCCGGTCGCGCAGCACCACGAGGATGCCGCCAGCATCGGCATCGCCCCGGCGCAGGACCATGCCCGGGCGTCCGTCCTTATCGCCCAGGCGGAGTGCCACCTGCACCCAGATCTGGGCTTTTACGCGTGCTTCCATAAAACCGTCCTTTGCCCACTCGACTCGCAACGCTCTGCCTGCCAGATGAGGCCAGAGACGAGGAGGCCCTCAATGGACCGAAAGATGACCGAATCCCAGCGCGCTTATGAAGCGAAGCGCGCGGCGAAGAATGGCATGAGCCTGGATAAATGGCTGGTCAGCAAGGAGCAGGAGAAGAAGGCTGCCACCGCCGCCAAGCTGCCGCCCGCGCCGCCGAAGCCGCCGGGCTTCTTCTCCCGCCTGCTGGACCGCGCGCACAAGCCGATCAAAACCAAAACCTGATAGTGGTGGGCCGCCTACAGCGGCCGTCACCTGGCCTTTCATCGGTCATGTCGCACTGCAACAGGCCAGAGGACCATTTTTGACAATACGGTTACAGTCCTAAGGGGCCATCTTAGTCGATCACCCACACAGCATTGAGGCTCTCACGCCGCTGCCTGCGCTTGATCGACCGAGGAGATCGCTTTGGACCTACCGCTCACCCTGCTTCAGCTCGCCGGCTATGTCGCCCTGCTGCTCTGGGGCGTTCATATGGTCCAGACAGGTGTGCAGAGAGCCTTCGGTGCCAAGCTGCGCGGTTTCCTGGGACAAGCGCTCCGCAACCGGTTTAAAGCCTTTCTGGCGGGCATCGGCGTCACCGCCATCCTGCAAAGCAGTACCGCCACGGGGCTGATGGTGACCGGTTTCGCCGCCGGCGGGCTGGTCGATCTGGTCCCGGCCCTTGCCGTCATGCTGGGCGCCAATGTCGGCACCACGCTGATTGTGCAGCTGCTGTCTTTCAACGTCACCGACGTGGCACCCGCGCTGATCCTGATCGGCGTGCTGATGTTCCGCCGCGCGACGGCCGCCACGCGGGATTTCGGCCGCGTCTTCATCGGCCTCGGTCTTGTTCTGATGGCGCTGAGCCAGTTCGTCGGGCTCGTGACGCCCTACGAAGATGTGCCGAACCTGAAGGTATTTCTGGGTGCGGTCGCCAATCAGCCGCTGGTCGATGTCATTCTGGCGGCCGGCCTCACCTGGGCCGCCCATTCCTCGGTCGCGGTCGTGCTGCTGATCATGTCCTTCGCCGGCAATAACGTGGTGCCGCCGGATGCCGCTTTCGCGCTGGTGCTGGGCGCCAATCTGGGCACCGCCATCAACCCGGTGCTGGAAGGCTCGACCGGCGCGGACCCGGCGGCGCGGCGTCTGCCCATCGGCAATCTCATCAACCGGGCCATCGGCACGCTGATCGCGCTGTCGATCCTCCCCTGGCTGGGCACGCTGCTGGTGCAGATCGAGCCCGATGCCGCACGCTCGGTCGCCGATTTCCATACCGCCTTCAACATTATTCTCGCCGCCGCCTTCTTCCCTTTCCTGAAAACCTATGCGGCCTTGCTGCGAAAGCTGCTGCCGGCGCGCGTCGACCCCGCCGATCCCAGCCGGCCGCAATATCTGAACGCGGGCGCGACCGAAGCGCCGGTCATCGCCATCGGCGCCGCCGCCCGCGAGGCTCTGCGGCTGGCGGATGTGCTGGAGACGATGCTGCTGGGCCTGCGCGACGCTTTCGGTCGCGGCGACCGCCGCGAAATTGCCGAGACCAAGCGCCTGGACGACGTGCTGGACCGTCTGAACACGGCGATCAAATCCTATCTGACCGGTCTCGACACCGACGCGCTGACGACCGCCGATCATCAGCGGGTGACGGAAATCCTGTCCTTCGCGACCCATATGGAACAGGCCGGCGATATCGTGGAGCGCGACCTGCTGGGCGTCGCCCAGAAGAAGCTGCGGCGCGGCCTGGCCTTTTCGAAGGACGGCGAGGCTGAGCTGATCGCCATCATCGATCGGCTGACCGCCAATCTGCGCGCGGCCGGATCGCTGTTCATGACCGGGGACGAGCGCGCCGCCCGATTGCTGGCGGAGGAGAAGGAAAACTTCCGGCAGATGGAGGCACAGGCCACGGCCACGCATTTCGCACGGCTGCGGGCCGGGCGCGTGGACAGCGCCGAGACGAGTTCGCTGCATCTGGATGCGCTGCGCGACCTCAAGCGCATCAATGCCCATCTGGTCGCGGCTGCCGCCTATCCGGTGCTGGAAACCGGGGGCAATCTGCTCGCCAGCCGCTTGCGATCAGCCGAGCACGACTAGGCTGCTTTAGTCGGCGTCGCTCATCGAGAGATCGAAGATCGCGACATTCAGCAGGCATTCCAGCACTTCGGGCTCCTGCGCGCCGGCAATGGCGTGCCGGCGGCCGAGGATGAAGCAGGGCGCACCATTGATGCCGAGACGATGGGCGCGAAGATTGTCGGCATGGACCAGGTCCGTCGCGACATCGCCGGCCAGGAAGGTTCTTGTCTCCGCCATCGGCAGGCCGGCGGCTTCGCCGATGCGCAGCAGCACGTCATAGGCGCCGATATCCTGGCCTTCGCAGAAATAGGCTTTGAAGATCGCGCTCGCGACGACCTCGGCGCGGTCGAAACCGGCCGCGAAATGGACCAGGCGATGCGCATCGACGCTGCTGGGCGTGGTGCGGATGAGGTCGAAGCGGAAGGCGATGTCCTCGCTGCGGCCGAGATCGGTAATCGTCGCGAAAAGGCGCCTTGCCCGGTCCTCCGCGCCGAATTTGCGCTGGATATAGGCACTGCGGGTCATGCCTGCGCGGGGCATATCCGGATTGAGCAGGAAGGGCCGCCATTCGACGGCCATATCGATATCGGGCCGGCGGCGCATCATGCGCAGCAGCCGGCGCGTGCCGATGTAACACCAGGGGCAGACGAGATCATAGATGATCTCGACCACGACCGGTGCTGGGGAAAAGGCGAGCATATTCATGAGCGATCTGCCTGGCCGCGCCCGCCTGTTCCTGACCGCACCGGGCGCAAAACGATTCACCTAGCACAATCGCGCGGCGGCCGCAGCCTACCGCCGCCCAAGTCCGGCAGTATTAATTCTCAGAGGGCGGTGTAGTCCGACACCATCGGATCAAGCCGGAATTCGTTCACAAAAAAATCGATCACGGCCCTGACACGCGGCGCCAGATGTCGCCGCGACGGATAGACCGCATGGATCGGCACGCGTGGGGGCTGCCAGTCCTGCAGAATGGCGACGACACGCCCCTGCGCGATATCCTCGTCGAACATCCAGGTCGGCAGGCGGCTGATGCCGAGCCCGGCCCTGATGCCGTCGCAAATGCCTTCGACGCTGTCGCAGCGGAAGCGGCCATGGACTTCGACGATCGTCGATCCGCCGGGACCGTCGAACTCCCACTGACTGGCCGAGGCACGACCGAGGCCGCCCGTATAAACCAGGCAGGAATGCTGGGCGAGGTCCGCAGGCGTTTGCGGTTCGCCATGCTTTTCAAGATAGGCGGTGGAGACGATCATGCCGCGCGCGGTGGACCCCAGATGCCGGGCCACCAGAGAGGAATCGGCGATCTGCCCCGCGCGAACGGCGACGTCGATATTCTCGGCAACGAGGTCCTGCACCTGTTCCGACATGCTGATTTCGACTTCCAGATCCGGATAACGCTGCATCAGCCGTGGCAGGCGCGGTATGATATGCTTGCGCGACATTGCGGTGGACGAGGCGATGCGCACCGTGCCCGAGGGCGAGGCGCGGCGCTTACCGAGGATTTCCTCGGTCTCGTCCACGGTATCCAGAACCCGGCGCGCATGGGCCAGCAGATCCTGCCCGTCCTGGGTGAAGGTGAGACTGCGCGTGGTACGTTGGATAAGGCGAACGTCGAAATGCGCCTCAAGGGCGGCGATCTGGCGGGATATGGCAGGTTGGGTTGAGCCGACTTCGCGCGCTACCGCGGAGAAGGAACCCGTCTCTGCCACCCGCACGAAACATCTGAAAGCCGCTAATAAATCCATAACCCATACTCGATAGCATGAATGATATCAAAACGTCAGGTATTTAACTTAAGGGAGATATGAACGATCTCTCTTAAAGATGACAAATCTTTAGTCTTAGCCGTGGACAATTCGACGCCAGCCCTGCGATAAACGCATTGGATAAAGAGCTTCCGGGTGCCGCCATGAAATCTTTGAACGCCCAGCTAGTCGCCTTCAAAACCTCCGTTTTCGAACGAGCGGATAAGGAAACCGCTTGTGCATTGCGTGGGCTGGAGACCGAATACCGGGCTGAGGCGGCAATGGCGAAGCCATTGACGATTGGCGAGCGCGCCCCGGACTTCACCTTGGACGGTGCGGATGGGAAACGTCACCAACTTGCAAACTATGCCGCCCAGGGGCCTGTTTTTGTTCTGTTTTTTAAGGGGGGCTGGTGCCCGTACAGCACCTTGACATTGCGCGCCTGGGAAGACATCGCGCCGGAGGTGCGCCGCGCTGGCGGGTCTATCCTCGCGATCTCGCCGCAGAAGGTCAGCCGCGCGGCCCTGGTCCAGGAGAATAACGGCGTCAGCTTCCCGATCCTGTCGGATAGCTGCAACAAGGTGGGCGATGCCTTCGGTGTCGTCAGCAATGTGAAGCAGCTCACCCGCGAGATCCTGACCAAGCTTGGCTGCGACCTGACGGACGAGAACTGCTCCGGCGACATGCGACTGCCGCGCGCCGCCGAATTCCTGATCGGCAGCGACGGCGTCATCCGCTTCGCCCATGTCTCGCCCGTGCATTTCGAGCGGACCGAGCCGCGTGACGGCCTGGCGGCGCTGCGCACGCTGAACGCCGAGACCATGGCGCCGGCCTAAAACCGGCGCCGTCGGCCTTTACGCAAAGACGATGCGCGGGAAATAAAAGCTCATCAGCCAGTTGGGCTTATCGACGATGGCGCTGATGCGCAGATCCCCCGCGACGGAGCACAGCATATAGGCGTCCATCGCCGACAGGCCGTGCTGCGCGCCCAGCAGGTCGATCATCCGGGACAGCGCATCCTTCGCCCCCTGCATCAGGTCTGGCCCGATGCCCGTGGTCACCTCATAGCCCGCGCCATCCAGATGCCGCGTGACCGGCCCGGGCGTCGTGAAACGGGGCGTTTCCAGCTTGGTTTGCTTGATCAGGTCCAGCGTCAGCGTCAGGTTCATCGGGCTTTCAATGGCCGTGCCGCAGACCTCACCGTCCCCCTGAGCCGCATGCGTATCGCCGATCGAGAAGAGGGCGCCAGCCACCTCCACCGGCAGGTAAAGCTCCGTCCCGACCGCGAGGTCGCGAATATCCATATTGCCGCCGACCCGGCGCGGCGGGACGATGGAATGCAGCCCGGCCTCGGCCAAGGCCACCCCGATGGTGCCGGCGAAGGGCTTCAGCGGCACGCGTGCGATGTCTGAGAACAAGGCCGGCGCCAGGGTCGCTGCGTCATAGGACCAGATTTTCAGCGCGGCATCCGGAAACTGATCCGCCAGCAGGCCGAAACCGGGAATATTGGCCGTCCAGCCGAAGCCGGAGGGCGTGAAGTCGTGGATGCTGACTTTCAGAACGTCCCCCGGCTCCGCGCCTTCCACGTAGACAGGGCCCGTCACGGGATTGATGAGGCCGAAATCGAGCGTCGTGACATCGCCGACCGTGCTGTCCGGGGTGAGCTGGCCGGCGGATGCGTCATTGCACTGGAAAGCGATCGTCTTGCCGGGCTCGGTCCGCAGCACGGGCGCGAAACTATTGTCCCAGCCGAAATGATGCTGGGCGGCATGGATGGTAAAGTCGCAATTTCTGCACATGCGGCGAGGCTCCTGCGGGGACGACCAGGGAAAGCCGCAGCCTAGCCGAAAGAAACAGGCTTTGGGCAGCCTTGCCGCTCGCTTTCGGCTTCAGTATGAAGAGCCTGTGTGTTCGCGTAGCTCAGCAGGATAGAGCACAGGATTCCTTGTTGTTGAAACTGGGCGTCGCGATGGGAAACCGCGCGGCGGATCCGCTCAAAGTCGGGGAAAGCTTGGGGTCGCCGATGACCCTGTGCCAATCCCGAGCCAAGCCCCGGCCGAAAGGCCTGGGAAGGTGTAGAGACTGGATGGGTGGCGCCTAAAGGCTTTGGCCTATGGCGAAGGGACAGTCCAGACCACGAACGCGGCCCCACGGGGCAGCGGCGGCGAAAGCCGAAGTGGCATGAATCCTGGGGCCGTGGGTTCGAATCCCGCCGCGAACATTTCCTGACTTCTGTCCATCATCGCGCGATCCGCGCAGGAACGGATTTTAGCGCGCAAGCGTGCTTCCAGAGCGCACGATATTGCCATATCAATATAAAGACGGAATGCCGTAGGGCTTGGCACTGCGGCGGCCTGTCCCGCCGAAAAGCCAGCGGGGAGGTTTGCGGCCCTCCCCGCCTCTCCCGGTCTGGAGACGACGACTTACGAAGTCAGTGGCGCCGTAGCTAGCGATTACTAGCACGCGGCCATTCGTGCCGCGATTTTAACCGCGACGCCACTCTTGACATCTTGGCTCAAATTGATCGGCTCCTGCATCGTTAGATAGGCAGCGTCGCCCTCCATTCGCTATGGATAAGACCATGCTCTCCAGCCGAGCGTATTGGCCTGGACAACCGTTCCCGCTTGAGAGTCCGAGAATGTCGACCGCCTGACCAATCACAATGATGCCCGCCGCGTGATCGCCCAGGCTCAACCTTCGCTCCCCCAAAACTTCGGCACCTCAACTTTCCGGTCAGATAGCCCATGGTATCGTCAATTCGCGTGATCAATCTTGATTCGACACCCGAGCGTTTTGAACAGATCACGGCATGGAACCCAGGCTTTCCGTTCGAGCGCTTTTCCGCCGTCGTCGGCAAAGATCTGGACCGCGATCAGTGCATCCATGACGGGCTGATCACCGAAGACAATACTTATACGATGGGCACGGTGGGCTGCGCCCTGTCCCATATCACCCTCTGGCGCCAATGCGCGGCCGGGTCGCAACCCTTCCACATCGCCGAAGACGATCTCATCCTGCGGGCCGACTTTCAATCCATGGCGCAGGCCAAACTGAACAGACTTCAGGATTGGGACCTGGTGCTGTGGATGCATAATTTCGACTGGCCGCTGAAAGTTGAGCCCGCCGTTGGCCTGGGCCCGGCCATCATGCAATATGACCACGCCACCGCCGTCAGCCGGCCGGATGTCTTTCGCCAAGAAACGACAGAACCCATGCTGATGCGCCTTCTCTCGGCCGCCGCCATGGGATGTTATTCGATCTCACCCAAAGGCGCTGCCCGCATGCTGGCGGATTGCCTGCCGGTTGCCAATCAAAGCGCGGATTACGTCACACAACCGGGCGTCACATGGTTCAATACCGCGCTTGATGTGGAGATGAACCGCCACTACCACAAATGGCAGGCCTATGTGTCCGTGCCGCCCCTCGCCATCTCACCGAACGACCAGTCAACCTCTACCATCCGTGGGCATATGGCGAGAATGCACAATACGGCGACCGCCAATCGCGCGGTCATGCCAATACTCAGCATTGCGGACTAAGCGCGCATAGCGTTCACCGGCATCATTCAACGACGCTGCGGTCGTCCGGCGTACGGGACGATCAAAGCGAAACCGCCTGACCTGCCCGACCGACCACATCACCGGGTCGCCAGGTCAGGGGCGCGGACAAGCCTCTTGCATGATCATTAAATAAATCTCATCACGCTTCTAGCGTTTACTGTGCGATGCCTGGACTATCTTTTTGAGCGCAGGATTGCTCCGCCTCAGAGCATCCTGTTGGGCCGAGACGGCAGCAGATTTCAGTGCACCGTCAGGTTTCAACAAAAAAGCCCGCGCCCCGATCGTTCCGGCTTAGCGAGCATTATCAAATAGTTGTACCGTCAACTTTGACAGCGCGACTCCGATTCGACAAAGCGCGATAAGCGCGACACGCCCCGGCACAGATACCTTGCGCCGCCCGCCAAAGGCTAAGCACCACAGCCGATGCATTGATCAGGCAAGTTATATAAGGTTGGCCATATGCGGCCCCAGAATTTCGACACCTGCGCCTAAGGTGTTCATTGGCTCTTTCTGCAATCGACCTTTCCCCAAATTCTCTCGAAGTCATAAGTAGTCAAGTCAATACCCCGCACTACGACCAATGGTCATTGATGATATATCAAATTACTTAGACCATGGCCGATTGTCGGCGGCGATCCATCGCGAAGCCCCATTAGTTTCTTGTTCGTGACGTTGCTTGTCACTGAAAATATTGCAAAATATTTCTAAATTTTTATTCTAAAGAAAGAATGCATTCATCTCAGCCAGACCGGAAGAAGTTTTCTCTTCATGGCACCCCTCCCTATGGCTAGACACATTGCGGCCTAGCATAGTCCTTTCTATCAGGCTTCTTTTTGTTTGCCAGTCAAAGTAAAAATCATTTCACTATAATTTTTTCGATCCTTCCTTTGTCGCATTGACATATGATCACAACCTGCCGACAAATCCATTCACTTTTTCCGTGCCGTCGGCTGCCCCACTGACCTCGCCTTAATCCAAGACGTTGATTGCGGAAAGTAACCTAGCCGTGCGAAGATTTGAACGACTAAAACGCGTAATTGTCGGCAATCATCTTTTTACCTTTACGGCTCATTACTACCTCGTCGCACTCATGTTGAAAGAAATTTGTAACTCCTGGCCTTTAGGTTGGCGCGCGCATGACGCACACCTGCCTTGGGGCTTGTCTCCAATGGAACCACCAATCGGATTGACGATATGAGCTGCCCTCCACTGTTACCGAAATCTGATTATGACGGGCACAACAGAGGTAGCGGCATCGACGCCGGCTCGCCGGCTAATGCCGATGAGCACCATAATGGCTGAGTTTGAACCGGCCGTAGCCGCAGCAAGCGATCACAGCGTGATTGGGGATGGCTCCTCCATCGCTCTCGTGTCGCGCAAAGCCGAGATCGACTTTCTCTGCTGGCCAGATTTCAGCCACCCGACCCTATTCGCGCGGTTGGAAGCATCGGACCGCGGGGTCTTCACGCTGGCCCCCGACCTGCCGGATGCCACAATCACGCAATCGTACATGGTGGATACGAATGTTCTGATAACGCAGTGGCAGGGTGCGCTTGGCCGCGCCCGAATTGTCGATATCCTTCTACCCGACGCCGGTCCCGGCGGACTGCCGACCCGACTGATCCGACAGGCGACAGCCATGGAAGGCCACATCCCTTTCAGACTTCTCTGCCGCCCACGTCCCAATGACGGGACGGAAATCCCGGCCACCGAGACCGTCCGCAATACCATCGGGTTTCGATCGGCCAGCCTGCCGGATCTCATGCTCGGGCGACACGACGCGTTGCGCGCCGGCGACGGTGAGGCTCATGCCGAATTCACATTGAAACCCAGCGCCTCGGCGGCCTTCATACTCAGCACGCGCGCTGCGGTTGAATATCATACAACCAGAAGACTAGAGCGCCTGATTGATCTGGCTCTCGCCAAGCAAGGCAAACCATCTGAAACTATTATAACGTCCAGCTGATTTGTGGGGCATTCACTGCCACAGCTACCGCCATGACGTCAGCTGACCATGCCTGTTCCGATGCCGCGACAGAGGCGGCACCGGATATGCACATAGTTCACCATGGCCACTGCCTGGCTTAATCATTCAGGAAACATACAAAAATTCATGAAGCTGACATCGACTTTCTGAAAATGCACCGCCGGATCATAGGATCGCAATCTTAACAAAAGACGCCCTAAATAGTCCTGTTCAGCAGCGTTCAGCGCTGGGATGTAGCTTTCTATCTTCTGGAACGCCTCAAGATAGCTTGGGAAATGCTTGATAAAAAGGCTGCCGATCTGCTTGCCGTGATTGCTCTCCCAATTCCAACGCTCTTCGACGATGGCCGCTATCGCACCAAGCTTCGGACCGTGAAAATGCAGTAGCGCCGCTGCGTCGTTCTGGCTCCAGTAAGGCTTCCAATTCAGCTCCAGCGGCAGTCTGTCCCACCGTCCGCGGTAGAACTCATTATAAGCGATCTGGTCGTGAAAGTTGTGGGTCTTCTCCCGCAGCGTCGTGACCAGGTAGCGTTCAAATTCTTCGTAATCGCTACGCATGTTCTGCGGGTTCAGCACCATGACGCCCGCGTTGAAGTAATTCCAGCTTGTCCGGTCAAATTCCGGAGCAGCCGAAAAATAGCGCGGACAGATGGTTTCAAGCTCGGGCCGCTTCAAAAACAGAACATCGACATCAGAATAGAAGACGTGCTCATCCTCTCGCTCTTCGAGGCAGACATTGGTTCGGAGCCAATGTCCGACCGTCAGCATATGATAGCGCCCAGCTGCCGCCAGTTCCTCAATCACCGCTAAATAAGGAAGGCGCGAATCGATGACTTTGACACCGCGCTCTTCCAACCAAGCCGTGAAAGGATTGCGATCCCCCGTGTAGAGCAGACGAGGCGCAAGCTCCGTATGTTTCAAGGCGGAGAGAACAGCCAGCTTTGTATGCAGGCCGATATCGCCGCGCGTACCGCCTTCATTGAGCGCCAGATACCATTTCATTTTTTAGATCCCAGCGCAAATTACGTCCGCACAATCAGGGCGCCGCAGTTAATGCAACTCAACAGTCAAAAATCAGAAATCGACTTGAATATAAGGAAGCCCCGATTCCTGAGGAAGGCGTTCAAAAAGTTTTTGGCTAGGTATGCATTTGGATCGAACAACATTTTTCTGAAAGAGCCCAAATCTCGGCGCACTTAGCGGATGATCCGACATCGACGTCAGCCAGCCATGTCCAAGCCAAGTTCCTCTTGATTCGAGTGAAAGCGCAGCATCGATTCCACGAGTCTCGATATCGGCAGCCCGAGGGGGATTAAGCCGCCGCCGCCGGTTTGCCGAATTCGCTCTGCCGGCGCCCCTATATCAAAGGCCAATACCGGCAAATTTGCTTCCCAGCACTGACTAAGAACAAATGACCAAGTTTCGGGCCAGACGGCAGGGAAAAATGCAAATGCCGCGTCCTGGGCCTTGATCAGGGAAATGACCTCAGCTTCCTGATAGCCACCGGTGATGTAGACGCAGCCGGTTTCCAGCAAAGCACGATCATTGCAGGTATAGCCGACGATGCGGAATTCAATATCAAGCCCCTTTCGCTGCACCCAACGGGCCGCGTCCAGCAAAATCTTAAAACCCTTTTCCTGGCCAATCGCGCCCACGACGCAAATGCGTCGCTTGCCACCTTTGGAACTCTCGACAGATTTGAGCGTTGCAGGGATCGACGTCCCTTTTTCCCACTGCGCAACCCTCGGCTTAACGGCAAAACGTCTGGCCATTCTGCGGCTGACATCGACTGAAGGAACAAACACATTGTCCGCGCCGGCAAGAATGGCCTGGGACCGATCAATAAGAGACCGTGCTGAGATCACCTCATCAATCGTGCTGCCGTATTCCCCCACACAGGCCTCGCAGGCCTCGACCGGGGGCTCACCACAATAGCGGTTTTCACCGGTCGTCAGCGTGATGCGTGGGCAAAACCAGGAATAGTCGTGGATGAACATGTCATAGCATTTTGCAGCCTGAAGCACATGGGCGATCACCTCGCTCGACCAGCCTATCGTGTGATGCAGTTCGATCGATGCCACGGCCAGATCTTCAAAAGTCAACGAAAACGGATTGCCTTCACCCGACAGATCGAGTGTTAGCTTGTCTTTCCGCGGCGAGAAATAGTCCTCAAGATAGCCGACCTGATCAGTCTTTTGATTTTTGCCCGGCCGCATAACCAGCACAAACTTACCTGCGTCGCGCGCCAGACCCGCACGATAGTCGATAAATTTCTGGACGCCGCCGTCCCGGTTGTGAGTCACCAGAACAATCGTCTCACGGTCAGCCAGGCGCTTCTTCCAAAGAGCGATGAGCAGTCTGCTCCGAAACGGCTGAAGCGCATCGGCTTTAACCCAATCCGCGATCATTTGGTCATAGCCAGGATGCAAGCGGTTCAGACGTTTTAAATTTCGTTCGAGAAGGAACGTTTTTGAATCTGTAAAGGACTGGCTTTCGATATGACCGATATAGCTCCCCGTCGCCGCCACATGTTTCCAGCCAAGGTGGCTTGCGCGCAGAGAGAAGTCATTCTCCTCTCCATAACCCAACCCGAAAACGTCTTGCCGCAAGACGCCCGTCTGAACCAGACAGTCCCGCCGTATATACATGCAGAAACCGTGAGCGGTTGGCATTTCAACCGTCGTATCGCCATTCACTGCATAGGCGAGCGCCGCGATCTCGTCGGCCTCACGGCTGGTCGGAATGGCGTTCACCGTCTTCGTGCTGGGAAAGCTGAGGATCGACGCCGCATTGGACAATGGCGTGATGGTGCCGATGGTCGGGTCGGACAGAAGCGGTCTTTGCAGCCGCTCGATCCAACCGTCTGTGACGATCGTGTCACTGTTCAGCAGAATGACGTCGCGCCCACGATCAATCGCCGCGCGAAGCCCGACATTCGCCGTTGCCGGAAAGCCCTCGTTCCGGGGTTTCAGGATCAGAGTGATTTTTCGAGATTGTCCCAGTTTTTTGAGCCGTGCGACCAGTTCATGGTCCGGGGAATCGTCGACGACCGCCAGAATTTCGACGCTGGCCGCTGAATGCTTTCTAACGGAATCGATACAGGCCAGCGTCACCTCCAGCCCGCGATAGACTGGAATAACGACAAGCGGATCCCGCGCCACGAACGGCGTCGTCTCGGGCGGCAAGCCGGGAAAATCCGGAACCAGGCTGAAATCGGACAAGGCCGGAATGCCCGCAGCAGCCTCATTCCCCTCCGCATCCGCCCCCGCCGGATAGCGCGCGGCGATGGCGCAAACCAATGTGCGATTGGTTTTGATCTGATGAAAAGGACGAATGGGACTACCGACAAAGATGCGCCCATAGCTATCTCGCACCGCGAAAGCATCGAGGTGATGCATGTCCGATGTCAGATCAAACTGGAAATGTCTTTGAAATTGCAGAGAGGCATAATCCGCGTCGTCTGCCGCGACCCGCTCCGGACGATCGGACAGGATTTTTCCGTCCTCTGCATCGACCAAAACGACGGAAGGCGACATCAAAGGGCGGCCCGGATACCAGGATTTGCCGCAGATACGACCGCGGTCGAGCCAGATTGTAGAAATATGCGCCAGAGCATCGGCCACGACAATCGGACTGCCAATCAGCGGCAAACGCTTGTTGAAGACCGAGATTGACTTCGCCAGATGCCATAGGTCCGGCAAGATGACTTCCGTATATCCGTCCGCGATCCGAATATCCGCGTCACCCAGCCGGATAGGCTTATCGTCCAGAAGAACCGTGATCTCGGCTGCCCCCAGGGCATGGGCCTTGCCCCCGATATGCAGGGTGCCGGCGTCGCCGAAGCCACACCACCCTTGCGCTTCGGATTGATCTGCGATCTGGCCCGCCACGTCCCTGACGCTGGCGCCTGGCGGCACCATATAGTGACGAAGTGCTTTGTTCAGAGCCGCCGCCGCTCTGTCGATATCGCCGGCCATAAGCCTGGCGGCAGCGGTAAAAAGGCCTGCGAATTTTGCCGGTGACTGCGTCGACAGAAAGTCGAACTGCTCGACGCAGGTATTGTCCCGCAGATGCAGCTTGATCTCGCCGATCGCCAAGGTCATGGCGCGGTTAGATACGGCCCTGCGCTGGCCATAATTCAAAATATCGACCGCGTCCCGCGGGCGATGCTCCAGGAGCGCCGTGCTGGCACGCAGCAAAAGCTCCGCCGTTTCAGTGTCGCTCTCCGCCCCGGCCATGCTGGCAAGGTAGCGCTCTATCGGCTCCAACTTGCCGGAAAAGCGGTCACCCAGATCGTAGATCAGGTCGAGAGTCGTTTCCGAAACTGGCTCTGTCTGCATCACGCTTAACTAATCCGGGACGGGGGTTTTGCCACGAAAGCACCGCACCTTCGGGTGTATGCTCAATGGTGGCTAGCCAGTATGCCCAATGATGCGTCACCCGGCAAGCCGACCACGCCCGAGATTGCCTTCTTTGTGCGGATCTTGGCTTTCGTCTGTGAGATCCAATCAGCCGACCGCCGCAACCAGATGATCAGAAAAACTTGTGATCCACACCAAGGAACGTAATCTGCGTGCCATCCGTCAGTGTCATGACATCGCTGCCATCGACCACGGTTTCGGATGCGATCGCCCAGCCCGAATAATTGCCGAAGGCCAGATTATCCCCCGTATGAAATCCTTCAATGACGACCGAACCGCCGGCATGTCCATCCACAAAGCCGAAGACGTCATCGCCGGTTCCGCCGACAATGGTAGACTGGCCCGTGCCGGCGATAACGGTATCGGCAGCATTATTGAGACCGAATACAGCGGTTCCGGTGTTGGAAATGGGACTGGTGAACATGATCTCATCACCCGTGCCGGTCATGCCGTTGAGCTGCGAATCACCCGTGCCTGCAACCATCGTTACATCTCCCGTACCGTCGGCGAATTCGGTGGTATTGGTGCCGCCGATCATGGTCGTCGCGCCGGTGCCGGAGCCGCCGGACAAGGTGCTGTTCCCGGAACTTGCCTGCAAATAGGTCGTGCCCGTGCCGGTCGATCCAAACAGGAGTTCCGTTCCCGTTCCACCGCTGACGGAGGCCGCCCCGGTGCCGCCGTAGAAGACAAGATTGCCGGTGCCGCCAGAAACCGAGACGGACCCCGTTCCCGCGTAAATCGTGGTGTCGCCGCTGCCGGGCATGACCAGATCGTCGCCCTTGGCATAGACAATGGGATCGACGGCGGACAGCTGGAGCGTCGTGTTGTTTTCCAGGAAGTAGGCCGATGCATTTTCGCCACCGACGATCGTGTCGCTGGTCGATGCATCATAGACCGCGACATATTGCGTCGGCACGGCCGCCATCGTTCCGGCGGCAATATAGAGAACATTGCTGTCCGAAGAGGTCGGCACGTCACCCGTTCCCGAGTAGCTCGCGACCGTTCCCGAATAGAGGGCGGCAAACTGGGCGTTCGACGTGGCCGTGTAGTTGCTACCCGTAAAATCCCAAGAGAGTGTTTGTCCACCAGTTACCGTGGCGTTGTCGGACATGTCACTTATTCCTATGCACTAGCACTATTAAATCCGCCCCGAACCGGGACAAGTTATCCAACGCGAATTGCGCTATAATCTTGCCGATCCCGGATAAGGACGTATCGTGGCCTGGTCGTACGGTGACAGTGCACTCGCTGTGGCCGTTATGCCGATTGCCACGGCTAGTTCATCTCTGACGGATTGATCTGAATAGCCATTCTTCACAACGCGCATCCCTGCTTGGCTGAGCGCCTCGCAGCGTGCGGGATTGCGGTAGAGTTCGATGATAGCGTTAGCAAAGTTGCGCGCGTCATGGTCGGAGACGATCATCAGCCCATCCGACGGAAGCCCTTCGGCGGCGATCGGCGAGACGATGCAGGGCAAGCCGTGCGCGAGGCTGGACAGAACCTTGCCTTTGACGCCGGCGCCGAAGCGGAGCGGCGCGACGGACAGACGGAACGCCCCGAGCGCCGCGCCGATATCGTCCACCGCACCCAAGACAAGAACACGGTCCGATGCCAGCGCCTTGATGCTGCTATCCGCGCCCGTGCCGATCAAGCCGCAGATCATGGAAGGCTCCTGCTCCCAGACCAGAGGCATGATCTGTTCGGCCAGAAAGACGGCAGCGTCTACGTTCGGACGATGCGCGAAATTCCCGACAAAGCAGATATTGCCGCGCTGCTCCGCCGGTGCGGGTGCGTCCCCGGTCGGGTGTTCCCACCCAACCGTGAAGACACGCGCGCCGCGCACCGCGTTGCGGATGAGCGTTGCTTCGACATGTGAATGCGTGACCACGATATCGGCCAGCGCCGCATGGGTAAACTCAATCAGCTTCAGACGCTGGCTTTCGATGGCCAGTTCCGGCCGATGCTCCGCCACCGACTGGCGCATCGTGCGAAGATGGTAGAGATCGGCGACGCTGTAGATGATTTTCGCATTCGGATAGTAGTGCCGCGCGAGGGAAAGATATTTGGCGGCGGTCGACTGGCGGTGCAGGTAGATGACATCGAAACAGCCAGCCTGACGGCTGAGGATTTCCTCCACCGACATGTAATAGGGCGCGCTACAGACGGCGATATCCCGCGCCTGCAAATCCGCATTCGCCGCAACCTGGCCGTCGATCGTCTGCGCAGCCGCGAATGTGACATGGAAACCCAGTTCCGTCAGCGCCTTCATATGCGACAGAATGGCACATGACCCGGCATCGTGATTGACCTGCGGTGTCACTTCGTCAATGAACAGCGCGCGCTGGCCGGGATGCATCACCGCATCCGCCGCATGGTCGGCGACGGCAAGTGCCCCCCACCGCCTTTTGAACGCGGCATAATCCGATCGCTTCTGCTTCTGGCTTTCCTGATCGGCCTGTTTCTGGATCAGCCGATCGGCCTGGGCCACCAGAAACGACGTGACGCGATCATGCTCGTCCAGATTCTGGAGCCGGGCAACCGCCCCCGCCACCGCATTTTCCAGCGCTTCGTCGAAATCAGCGCTGGGCTCGAGCAGTTTCGGTGAAGCTTCCAGCATCACATCCGCGCCCACCGTGATTTCGATGCGGTGGCGCGACAGCGGAGAGAGGCCGCCCGGGATCGTCACGACGAAGCCGTGGCGCCCATTGCCGATGCCGGCCTCTTCCAGATCCCGCCGATGGCGGTTGGCCATGAATTGCCCAAGCAGTTGCCCGTTGTCGTGAACCGTGATCACAACCGGGCCTTCCGGGTTATGCCGGTCCCAGGCCCAACCGGACAGTTCCGAGAAGCTTGCCTGCTCGAAGACGCCTTCGAGCAAGCTGATGGCATCCGGCACGATCGCGGGTGCATCATCCTCGTCTTCCGGATCCGGCTCCGGGTCATCCCCCTTCGTCACAATGAAGGGCGAGCCGACCAGCGACATGCCATCGGATTGGCGCGTGATGCCGATGGCCGCGGCCCCGTCAACGAAGTCGAACAGACCACAGTTCAGCGCGAAACCGTGACGACCATTGCCGATACCCGCGTCTTCCAGATCTTCGCGATAGGCCGAGGCCAGAATGGTGCCCGTATAACGGCCGTTGCAGGTGACGTTGAGCAGCACCGGCACATCCGGATTGGCCTTGTCCCAAGCCCAGCCGATCAGGGCGTCGTCGCTCACCTGTTCGACGAAGCCTGCGGCCTTCTCATGCTGCGTCTGCGGATCCTGCTCGGCCGGCGCGGCCCGACGCTGCTTGATCCCCGCGATCAGCGCCACCAATTCGCTGCCGTCTTCCAGACGCGGCGCGCAATAGATCGCCGTCCGGTCGCCGAAGCTGGGATAGAGCAGATCGAATTCGGCCGCGTTGTCGAACATCTTGCGGCTGTTGTCGTCGACGAAAGTCTCAGTCAGAGCGCCCTCGGCGATGATGACGTCATGCTGCTCCAGTTCGATGTGGAAGTATTCGATCGCCGCTTCCCGTCCGGGCTGCGTGATGCGGTCACCGTCGATCAAGGCCCAGGCCGGCACGATGACGCCGTCCACACATAGGCCGTGCTCGGGCGAGACCTGTAGATCGGCCACTGGCACGCCCTGCCCCAGAGAACCCGCCTTGAACAGGACCGGCATCAGGTCACGGTTGTGGCGGATCACTTCGGCGCTGTAGCGGCGCTTGCCGATCCATTTGACCGGCTGGATGCCGCGATCCTTGGTCATCACCCCATCGCCGATCTGCAAGGTTTCCACTGCGGTCGAGCCTTCGGCCGTCGCAATGCGCGTGCCTTTGAGGAAGCAAGCGACCTGAATGACCGTGCCGCCCGTGGCACTTTTCGAGAGGGTGAAATACTCGTTCGTATAATCACCCGCCAGTTGCACCGTGTAGCTGGTGCCGCTGGTCGTGATCGTCAGAACGTCCGTCGCCGAATTGAACGATGTCGTCGCCGTCGCGTCATAAGGCACACTGGCGAGAACGATCTGGTCGCTCTGGCCGTATTGGAAGCCGCTGACGGTGACGCCGGTTTCCGACGTGCCGGAGAAGACGACCGTATCGCCGGTGCCGCTGAGCACGACCCCGCCGGTGACGATGCCGCCCGAGGCGACGGAGAGCGTGCCACCGGAGAGGACGACCCCGCCGGCGCTGCCACCGGAGGCGACGATTTCCGTGCCGCCCGAGGTGACGGTCGTGGCGGAAGCCACGCCACCGGAGGCGACGATCTCGGTGCCGCCCGAGGACACTGTCGTGGCGGAGGTTACGCCGCCGGAGGAGACGATCTCGGTGCCGCCCGAGGTGACGGTTGCCTGATTGGCAAGACCGCCGGTCTGCACGGATTGCACGCCGCCGCTGGTAACGACGACCCCAGAGGCGACGCCGCCCGAGGAGACGATCTCGATACCGCCACCGCTGACGACGGCACCCGAGGCAACGCCGCCGGAGGAAACAACTTCCGTGCCGCCGGAACGGATCAGGCTGCTGACGAAGGTGCCGCCGGCGGAAACCGTCTCCACCGCACCGCTGCTGACGATAGTGCTGACCGTCTGGCCGCCGGAGGAGACAATCTCGACCGCGCCTGACAGCAGCGTCGTGCCGCTGGCGACGCCACCGGAGGAGACAATGATGGTGCCGCCGGAGCTGATGGTGTCGCCGGTCGCGGCACCGCCGGAGGAAACGGCGACCGTGCCACCCGAACTGACGCTGTCGCTCGTCGCCGTCGCACCATTCGTGACCAGCTCCTGACCGCCACTGCGCACGACTGTGCCGCTGGCATTGGCACCGGAGGACAGCACCAAGTTGCCCGCCGACGTGCCATTGCCGCTCAGAACCGTGCCGCTGACGACAGCGCCCGCATAGGCCGTGGCCACACCGCCGCCGCTCACCACCATGCCGGAGGTTGTGCCGCCGCTATAGACCTGCGCCTTGCCGCCCGAGGACAGAACCAGGCCGCTGGCATAGCCGGAGATGACCGCGCTGGTGACAGTGGCGCTGGTATCCAGCACCGTGCCGCCGGCCAGAACGGTGACAACACCCGTTTCGATCGCGCCGGATTGCAGGATCAGCGTGCCGCCCGAGGACACGCTGGCGCCGGCCGCCGTGCCGCCGGAGGAGACGACTTCGGTGCCGCCGGAGGACACGGAGGCCAGATAGGCCAAACCGCCCGATTGCACGGATTCCACGCCACCGCTGCGGACGGCAGCATAGAAGGTCGTGCCACCGGACAGGACGGTTTCCGTGCCACCAGCGGACAGGATATCGCTGAACGCGAGGCCGCGAGCGGAGACGTAGTCGTTGCCGTAGACGGTCTGCGTATAGACCGTGCCGCCGGAGGAAATCAGCTCGGTGCCACCCGAAGAGAGGGTGCCGCTGGATACCAGGCCGCCGGAGGAGATGAGAACCGTTCCGCCGCTGCTGACGGTCTCGTAATAGTCCTTACCACCGGAGGACAAAATCACCGTGCCGCCGGAGGAGACAGTGCCGCTCAGCACCGTACCGCCCGAAGACAGGATCTCGGTGCCGCCGCCGCTGACGACCGCGCCCGAAGCCACACCACCGGCAGAGACGATTTCCGTGCCGCCGGAGCGGATCAGGCTGCTGATGAAGGTGCCACCGGCCGAAACGATTTCGACGCCGCCGCTGCTGGCGATGGTGCTGACCGTCAGGCCGCCGGAAGAGACAATCTCAACCCCGCCGGACAGCAGCACCGTGCTGCTGGCGACACCGCCCGAGCTGATGACTTCCGTGCCGCCGCTGCTGACGATAGCGCCGCTGACAACGCCGCTATCCTGTAGCAGACCGCGCGAGGACACGACCGTCCCCAGCGCCGTCGCCCCGGCATAGACCGCCTGATTGCCGACATAGGAGGCATTGCCGATCAGCACGGCGCTGATCGCGGTGCCGCCAGACGAGACCAGCTCACCGGATGCACTGATCGTCGACGCGCTTGCCACGCCGCCAGACGAAATCCATTCCGTCGAGCTGATGACCGTCGCGCTGATCTCGGTCCCGGCGACATAGTCGTAGGATCCACCGTAGACCGTCGTGCCGATCGTCGTGCCGCCCGCCAGCACAGTGCCGGTCGTGCCGTTGCTGGTCTGCGCCGAAACCGCCGTGCCGCCGGAGGAGACCGTCAGCGTCGTGCCGCTCTGCATCGCCAGGCCACTGGCGACACCGCCGCTCAGCACCGTCACGCTGCCGCTGATCAGCGCGCCAGACGCGGAAACCACGCCCGCATCCGTCAATGCGCTGATCTCGACCGCGCCGGATTGCAGGATCAGCGTGCCGCCGGACAAGACGACAGGCGCCACCGCCGTGCCGCCGGAGGACACAACCTCCGTGCCACCGCTGCTGACCACCGTGCCGCTGGCGACGCCACCAGAGGCTACAACTTCGCTGCCGCCGCTGCTGACGATGCTGCTGCGGAACACGCCCGCCGCAGACACAGTTTCCACCGCGCCGCTGCTGACCACCGTGCCTACCGTGGTGCCGCCAGACACCACTTCCGTGGCGCCGCCCAGCATCGTCGTGCCGCTGGCAATACCCGAAACAAACAGCGTGCCGCCGCTGGAGACGGTCGTGCTGATGGCGCGGTCGGTCGCGTTCCACAGGAACTCCGTGCCGCCAGCCTTGATCTGCGTGTTCGAGGTCGTCGCGCTGGTGAGTTCCGCCAGCACACCACCGCTGCTGACGATCGTGCCGATCGCGATTTCGGTGCCACCGCTATTGCCCGCGTCCATCGCCAGCGTGCCGCCGGACAGAACGGTGCCGATCGCCGTGCCGCCGCCAACGACAGTCGCCCCGTAATAGCCCAACTGTTCGTAAGCACCGCTCATGACAATCGCGGAAACCGTCGTGCCGCCGCTCGATACGAGGATCACACCGCCCGAACTGGCGACCGTGCCGACCGCCGTGCCGCCGGAGGAGACCACCTCGCCACCGTAGAAGTTGGCGAGTTCCTTCAAGGTGGCGCCGAACAAGGTGCCGTAGGTGGACAAAACCGTCGCCGGCTGCGCGCTGACGATCGTACCACTGGCAACGCCGCCGGCCCAGACGACCTCCGTGCCGCCGCTGCTGACGACCGTCCCGATCGTCAGCGCCGAGCTATTATAGACTTGCTCGGTACCGCCGCTGGCGATGGTAGCGTTGATCGCCGTGCCGCCCAGCACGACATCGATGCCGCCGCTGCTGAACAGGGCGCCAAAAGTCGTGCCGCCCGAAAAAACGCCATCATTGGCGCCTGAACCATAGGTGCCGCCACTGACGACGCCGCCAGAGATCGCATTGATGGTCACCAGCTTGGCGCCGGCCGCCGACATCACCGCGCCGGTGCCTGATACCGTTGCCGTGCCGCTGAGTACCGCGCCGGATTGCAGGATGGCGGTGCCACCGCCCGCGACCGTGCCATTAACCAAAGTGCCGCCGGAGGACACAACATCCACGCCGCCACTGGAAATCGTGGGGTTGGAGGTCACGCCGCCCGAGAACACAATTTCTGTGCCACCAGCGCTGACCGCGGTGGCCGAGGCTACACCGGCAGATGACACAATTTCCGTGCCGCCGCCGCTGACGATACTGCTGATGAAGGTGCCGCCAGAGGAGACCGTTTCCACCGCGCCGCTGCTGACGATGGTGCCGACCGTGGTGCCGCCGGAAACGATTTCCACCGCGCCCGACAGCAGGATCAGCCCGCTCGCCACGCCGCCGGAGGCGACGATGACCGTGCCACCCGAACTGACGACTTCATTGATCGCAAGACCGCCGGCGGAGATGATCTCCGTGCCGCCGCTAGAGACCGTGCCGCCCGTCTCGGTGCCGCCGGAGGAGACAACCTCCCGGCCGCCCGACAGGACACTATCGCCGCGCCCGACGCCGCCGGAGGACACCACTTCGGTGCCGCCGCTGCTGATGATGGTACCGCTGGCAACGCCGCCGCTGCTAACTACCTCCACGCCGCCGCTGCTGACGACCGTGCCGCTCGCGACACCGCCAGTTAAAACGGCTTCCGAACCGCCGCTTTTGACAAGCGCGCCGCTTGCTACACCGCCGCTATAGACGACTTCGACGCCGCCGCTGCTGACGACTGTGCCATAGGCCGTGGCACCGGAGGAGACATACTGGTTGCCGGTAAAGCCGGTGCCTGCGGATGCAGCGCCGATCAGCGTAGCGCCGCTGGTCACGCCGCCGGAAGACACCCATTCCGTAGCGCCAGCAACGGTATTGCTGATTTCCCTGCCCAGCACATAGTCATAGGCACCGATATTGACGGTGGTCGCACTTTCGATGCCGCCGGCCGCGACGGTCGCGGTGCCGCCCGCCATCACCACCGCCGAAACGGCCGTGCCGCCGGAGGAGACCGTCAGCACCCCGCCGCTTTGCATCGTCAGACTGCTGGCGACACCGCCGCTGAGAACCGTGACATTGCCGTTGATTGACGCACCCGACGCCAGAATCAGGCCGGCATCGGTCAGTGTGCCAGTCTCGGACCCGCCCGATTGCAGGATGAGTGTGCCGCCGGAGGAGACGGCACCACCTGCCGCCGTGCCGCCGGAGGACACAATCTCCGTGCCGCCGTTGGCTGCGGTGGTGCCACTGGCGACACCGCCCGAGGACACGACTTCCGTGCCGCCGGAACTGACGATGCTGCTGCGGAACACGCCCGCCGCCGACACGGTTTCCACCGCGCCGCTGCTGACCATAGTGCCGATCGTCGTGCCGGCGGAGACGATTTCTACCGCGCCGGAGAGCAGAGTCGTTGCACTGGCAATACCAGCGTTGCCATTGGCCGTTCCAACCAGCAAGGTGCCGCCGGAGGATACCGTCGTGCTGGTGGCGGTGACCCCACCCGCCAGAAGTTCGCTGCCGCCTGACTTGACCTGGGTCGCGGACGAATTGCCGCCCAGCAGTTCCTCAACGCCGCCGCTGCTGACGATGGTGCTGATGGCAATGCCGGTCAGGGCGACTTCCTGCGTGCCGCCGCTCAGAACCACGCCGATCGCCGTGCCGCCGGCCACACTCGCGTTGCCCAGTTCCTGCCAGCCACCGCTGAATACTGTCGCGGAGATGGAGGTACCGCCGACGGAGACAACCTCGACACCGCCGCTGGCCACGATCGTGCCGACGGCCGTGCCACCGGAGGATACGAGCTGGCCGCCACCGACCGAACCCGTCGTGAGCTCGATGGCGCTGCCGAAGGCCGTGCCCCAGGCATATTGATTCAGGTTCTGGGCGCTGACGACCGTGCCGGAGGCGACGCCGCCCGACAGAACAACAGCCGAGCCGCCGCTGCTGACGATCGTGCCGCTGGCAACACCAGTTGAATAGACGATTTCAACACCGCCGCTGCTGACGACCGTGCCACTGGCAACGCCGCCGGAACTAACGACTTCCGAACCGCCGCTTTTGACGATCGCACCGCTGGCAACGCCGCCAGAGAGAACAATTTCGTAGCCTGCGATTGCGACGCCGCTGACGACTGTGCCGATGCTGGTACCGCCGGACGAGACATACTGGCCGCCACCGATCAGTGTCGTGCCGCTGGCCAAGCCGCCGGACGAAACCCATTCCGTCGAACTGATGACGATATTGCTGACGGCGGTGCCGGCAACGAAATCAGAGACATTGCCATAGATCGTCGTGGCACTTTCGAAGCCACCGGCCGAAACAGTGACCGTGCCGCCGGACGAGGTGGTTGTCGCGGAGACCGACGAGCCGCCGGACAAGACCGTCAGCGTCGTGGCCGCCTGCATCGCCAGGTTGCTGGCGACACCGCCGCTGTAAACCGTGACATTGCCGCTGATCAAGGCGCCGGATGCCCGAACCAGACCCGAATCCGTCAGCGCTCCAGTCTCGATCGCGCCGGTGGACAGAACAAGCGTGCCGCCACTGGACACCACGCCACCGACATTGGTGCCGCCGGAGACAACGGTCTCCGTGCCGCCGCTGGCAACGGTGGTGCCGCTCGCTACGCCGCTGGCGGACACAAGCTCAGTGCCGCCGTTGCTGACGATGCTGCTGATGAAGGTGCCGCCGGAGGAGACCGTCTCCACCGCGCCACTGCTGACAATGGTGCCGAGCGTCGTGCCACCGGAGACGATTTCAACGGAGCCAGACGGTAGGACAAGGCCGCTGACCACGCCACCGGAAGCGACGATGATCGTGCCGCCGGAATTGACGGTCTCGTTATTCGCGCGACCGCCGGCCGAAATGATGATCGTGCCGCCGCTGGAGACGGTGCCACCTGTTTCCGTGCCGCCGGAGGACAGAATCTCCGTGCCGCCTGACTTGACGCTATCACCACGCCCAAGGCCGCCCGAGGACACAACCTCGGTGCCGCCGCTGCTAACAATGGTGCCGCTGGCGAGGCTGCCGGAGGACACGTATTCGACGCCGCCCTTGCTGACGGTCGTCGCAATGGAGGTGCCGGCTGAAAATACAAATTCAGTGCCGCCACTCAGCACCGTCGTCCCGCTCAGCACACCTCGGGAATAGGAATATTGCGTGCCGCCGCTGCTGACGACGGTCCCGCTCGCGACCGCCGAACCGGAATAGACCTGCTGGACGCCGCCACTGCTGACGGTGGCGCTGATCGCCGTGCCGCCCAGCACAATGTCCTGGCCACCGTTGCTGACCACGGTGCCAAAGGTCGTGCCGCCGGCAAACACGCCGTCATTGGCGCCGGAACCATAAGTACCGCCACTGATGACGCCACCCGAGGTAGCATTGACATTATACAATGTCGCGCCTGCGGCCGATATCACACCGCCGCTACCGACCACACTCATCGTGCCGATCTGGATCGCGCCGGATTGCAGCACAGCGGTGCCACCGCTGCTGATAATGCCGCCGGAGACGGTGCCGCCGGAGGACACGGTTTCCGTGCCACCACTGGACACAATCGTGCCCGAGGCCACGCCGCCGGAAGAGACAATTTCCGTGCCGCCAGAACTGACGATGCTGCTGCGGAACACGCCTGCCGCCGACACGGTTTCCACCGCGCCGCTGCTGACAAGCGTGCCGACCGTCGTGCCGCCGGAGGAGACGATCTCCACCGCGCCCGACAGCAGGATCAGCCCGCTCGCCACGCCGCCGGAAGCGACGATGACCGTGCCACCCGAACTGACGACTTCATTGATCGCAAGACCGCCGGCAGAGATGATCTCCGTGCCGCCGCTGGAGACCGTGCCGCCCGTCTCGGTGCCGCCGGAGGAGACAACCTCCCGCCCGCCCGACATGACGCTATCGCCGCGCCCGACGCCGCCGGAGGACACCACCTCGGTGCCGCCGCTGCTGACGATCGTGCCGCTGGCAACGCCACTGGTGTTGACAACTTCCACGCCGCCGCTGCTGACGATGGTGCCGCTGGCAACACCGCCAGTTAAAACGGCTTCCGAGCCGCCGCTTTTGACAAGCGCGCCGCTTGCCACGCCGCCGGTATAGACGACCTCTAGGCCACCGCTGCTGACGACGGTGCCATAGGCCGTAGCACCGGATGAGACATACTGGTTACCGGTATAGGTAGTACCCCCGTAGACCGTGCCGATCAGCGTGGCGCCGCTGGTGACACCGCCGGAGGAGACCCACTCCGTCGAGCCAATCACGCTATTGCTGATTTCCGTGCCCAGCACATAGTCAAGGGCACCGACATTGACGGTGGTCGCACTTTCGATGCCGCCGGCCGCGACAACCGCGGTGCCGCCCGCCATCATCACCGCCGAAACAGCCGTGCCACCGGAAGCGATGGTCAGCACCGTGCCGCTCTGCATCGCCAGGTTGCTGGCGAGGCCTCCGCTCTGCACCGTGACATTGCCGTTGATGACGGCACCCGACGCTTGCACCAGACCGGCATCGGTCAGCGCGCCTGTCTCCGTCCCGCCGGATTGCAGGATCAATGTGCCGCCAGAGGCGACGGTCGCGCCGGCCGCCACACCGCCGGAGGACACAATCTCCGTGCCGCCGCTGGATACCGTGGTGCCGCTCGCCGCGCCACTTGAGAAGACAGTCTCCGTGCCGCCCGACAGGATCACGCTGCTGCGGAACACGCCGGCCGCCGACACGGCTTCCACCGCGCCGCTGCTGACGATGGTGCCGATGGTCGTGCCGCCGGAGATAATCTCCACCGCGCCGGACAGCAGTGTGATGCCGCTTGCGACACCGCCGGAGACGACGATGATGGTGCCGCCGCTGCTGATGACTTCATTGGTCGCAAGGCCGCCGGAGGAGACAATCTCCGTGCCGCCCTTGGACAAGGTGCCACCGGTCTCCGTGCCGCCGGAGGAGATGATCTCCGTGCCGCCCGACATGACGCTATCGCCGCGCCCGACGCCGCCGGAACTGATGATTTCGGTGCCGCCGCTGCTGACGATCGTGCCGCTGGCGACGCCACCGGTGGAGACAACCTGCGTGCCGCCGCTGCTAACCGTCGTGCCGCTGGCAACACCGCCCGACACTGCGTTCTGTACGCCGCCGGATTTGACCGTGGCGTTTCTATCCGTGCCGCTGACGAATTCTGCACCGCCATTGGAGAGCGTGACGCCGGACTCGGTGCCGCCCGAGGAAACCGCGATCGCGCCACCGGAGGACACCACCGTGCCGCTGGCAAAACCACCGCTTTTCACATACTGGACGCCGCCGCTCGACACCGTCGCGCCGATTTCGGTGCCGCCGGAAGAGATAACGCTATAGCCGGCAGCACTGATGATCGTGCCCGAGGCGACGCCAGTGGAATAGACGGTTTCAACGCCGCCGCTACGGACGACCGTGCCGCTGGCGACACCGCCGGACGAGATGTATTCAGTGCCGCTGCCGGTGATGACCGTCGCGTTGGCAACGCCGCCCGCGTAGACAACTTCGGCCGCGCCAGCCGTGCCGCCACTGATGACCGTGCCGATGCTTGTGCCACCGGAGGAGACGATCTGGGTGGCGGCAACCAGGGTGGTGCCGCTGGCAAGACCACCGGACAGCACCCACTCTGTCGAGTTGCTGACCGTGTTGCTGACCGCAACGCCGGCAACGTAATCATAGACATTGCCATAGATCGTCGTCGCGCTTTCGACACCGCCAGCCGCAACGGTGACCGTGCCGCCGGAGATGGTCGTCGTCGCAGAGACCGACGTGCCGCCGGAGGAGACCGTCAGGGTCGTGCCGCTTTGCATCGCCAAGCCACTGGCGACACCGCCGCTCAGCACCGTCACGCTGCCGCTGATCAGCGCGCCGGATGCGGAAACCACGCCCGCATCCGTCAATGCGCTGATCTCGATCGCGCCGGATTGCAGGATCAGCGTGCCGCCGGACAAGACGACAGGCGCCACCGCCGTGCCGCCGGAGGACACAACCTCCGTGCCGCCGCTGCTGACCACCGTGCCGCTGGCGTTACCGCCCGCCATGACGGACTGACGCGCGCCGTTATTGACGGTCGTGCCACTGGCCACGCCACCCGAGGACACAACTTCCGTGCCGCCGGAACTGACAACGCTGCTGCGGAAAACGCCCGCCGCCGACACGGTTTCCACCGCGCCGCTGCTGACCACCGTGCCTACCGTGGTGCCACCGGAGGACACAATCTCGACCGCGCCGCCCAGCATCGTCGTGCCGCTGGCAACACCCGGTGCGCTGTTGGACCCGACAAGCAATGTGCCGCCAGAGGAGATGGTCGTACTGGTGGCGCTGACAGCACCGCCATCCAGCAGTTCCGTGCCACCGGACTTGATTTGCGTATTGGAGGAGTTGCCGCCCAGAAGTTCCTGAAGGCCGCCGCTGCTGATGATCGTGCTGATCGCAAGGCCGGAAACCGCGAGTTCCTGCGTGCCGCCAGACAGAACCGCACCGATGGCCGTGCCGCCGTTGGCTCCGTAATAGCCGAGATCCTGCCAGCCGCCGCTGAGGACTGTCGCAGAGATCGACGTGCCACCAACAGAGATGACCTCAACGCCGCCGCTGCTGACGGTCGTGCCGACCGCCGTGCCGCCGGAGGACACGAACTCGCCACCACCGACTGACCCAGAGGTCACGCTGACGGTGTGGCCGAAGGCCGTGTTCCAAGTTCCCAGGTTCAGTGTTTGCGCGCTGACGATCGTGCCACTGGCAACACCGCCCGACGAAATCGCCTGCGTGCCGCCGCTGCTGACGACAGTCCCTATCGCCAGCGCCGAAGTATTATAGACCGCCTGGACACCGCCACTGCTGATGGTGGCGCTGATCGCCGTGCCGCCCAGCACAATGTCGTAACCGCCATTGCTGGCCACGGTGCCAAAGGTCGTGCCGCCTGAGAAAACACCGTCATTGCCGCCGGAACCATAGGTGCCGCCGCTGATGACGCCACCCGAGACAGCGTTGATGGTCACTAGCGTGGCGCCGGCCGCCGAGATAACCGCGCCGGACCCGGTCACCGTCATTGTGCCGCTCAACACGGCCCCGGATTCCAGAATGGCGGTGCCGCCACTGCTGACGAAGCCGCCGAAGACGGTGCCGCCGGAGGACACATCTTCCACGCCGCCGCTGTACACGATCGCGCTGACAGCCACGCCACCAGCGGAGACAGTCAGGCTGCCGCCGCTGCTGAGGATAGTGGAGACGGCGCTACCGCCCGAGGAGACGACTTCAAAACCGCCGGTGCTGACCACCAATGCCGAGGTCACGCCGCCGGAGGAGACGAAGACCGTGCCGCCCGCGCTCACCGCGCCGTAATTGGCCAGACCGCCGGCATAGACGACTTCCGACCCGCCGAAGCTGACCGTGCCGCCCGCCAAGGTGCCGCCGGACGAGACCATTTCGACGCCGCCGGCCTCGACCATGAAGGCTGAGGCGAGGCCGCCGTTCATGACAAGTTCGGTGCCGCCGAAATTGACGGTAGAGCCGCTCGCCACGCCGCCGGAGGAAACGACCTGCGTGCCGCCGACATTAATGACTGTGCCGGACGCCGTGCCGCCGGAGGATACGACCTCGGTGCCGCCGCTCAGCGTGTCGCCCACCGTCGTGCCGCCGTTCATAACCACGGCCTGATCTGGCGCACTCAGCACCAACCCGCTCGAGACCACGCCCGATGAGACGTACTGAGTTGCCATTGCATCCACCTAACTTACGAGATCGGTTCAAACACGTGGAGCGCGCAACTCCACCGGATTCGCCACAACGCACTCGCCACCCAGGCTGGCCTGTCCGCATCGCGATGGCACGCGGACATGGTCAACCAAGGAGGCTATCAAAGCCCTAGCCAAAGGCCCCGGCACGCAATCGCACCGATGCCCTAATTATGGTTATGGATACAGGAGCCCTGCCCACCTGACTTGACCTCTCGCATCAGACTGCCTGTCACAAAATGGGTGTTAATCAGGACATGTCTTGATCAAACGCATTTGTGGCCGGGGCCGTAACGGCCGACGTTCATGCGGAAGCCTCAGCGGGCGCGCGGTGTCTTTTCTTCGCGATAATTTCAAATCGGCTGATTATGACACCAGCTAACAAGGCGCGGCTTCCCCAGATAAAATAGAAGCGGCGACATGTCTTCGCGTCGATGACGAAGATTGGAGCCCCGGGCAGTGTTGGACAGTTTCTCGGCTAGCGAATTGAATGACGAGATCGAAAACTCGCTCGATGCCGGCCATTTTCATCTGGCGTATCAGCCGCAGATCAATCTTCGCACCAAGGCGGTCGATGCCGTCGAAGCGCTGATCCGTTGGACGCATCCGTCCATGGGCAGCCTGGCGCCTGCCGATTTCATCTTGCGCGCCGAGGCGCTGAATGTCATCGGCCCGATCGACCTCTTTGCCCTGCGGCAGGCCTGCCGCGATGCTGTGCATTGGCCCGAATCGGTCAAGATCGCGGTTAATTTCTCAGCCCGCGCCTTCAGCAGACCCGCGCTCGCGGCCGATATTCACGCCGCCATCGTCAATAGCAGGCTTGACCCCAAACGCCTGGAAATCGAAATCACGGAAACCCATCAGATCGAGGATCATCGTCAATTCGCTCAGAATGCCGATGAGATCGCGGCCCTTGGAGTCGCCCTCGCGCTCGATGATTTCGGAACAGGCTATACAAGCTTCCAGGCATTGCGGTTCAGCAATTTCACGAAGATCAAGCTCGACGCGACCTTCGTGCAGAACTCCGTGTCCGAAAATAAAAGCCATGCCATCGCAAAGGCCGTGGCATCATTGGGGCAGGATTTGTCGCTCACGACGGTTGCCGAAGGTCTGGAGTCGAAGGAGCAGGTCGATCTGATTACATCCTTCGGATTTACCACCGGCCAGGGCTATGTCTTTGCGCGCCCGATGCCCGCAGATGTGCTGTCTCATTTTCTGGCCGCCGATGCAGCCTAGTCTGAAATCACGGCAGGCGGACAGCCGTCGCGCGACGCCTGCCCCGTCGAAATTCGGAAGGCGCGCCGCCGAAGGACTTCACAAAGGCACGCGTAAAGGAACTATGCTCGGAATAGCCGATCAATGACGCAATGTCATGAATCGATACATCGGTTTCCTCAAGATAATATTTGGCGGTCGACATGCGGATATAGGCGACAATGTCGGTGAATTGGAGCCCCACCGCCGACAAGCGCCGAAACAGGCTGGCCCGGCTCACGCCCAGTTCTTTCGCGATCTCCTCCATGCCGCCTGCATTCGTCGCGATGTACCGACGGATGTAGAAGGCCATATTGGGAACCAGCGATTGATAGGCATTCGGTCGGATTGTGGCCATTGATGGAGCCGACAGGTCAGATTCCGGAGACTCCCTGAACAGAAGGCAGGTCTGATTCAATGCCGATCTCGGAAACAGAATCGTCGTCGCCTTTGCCCCGAAACTCACCGGCATTTCAAACAGCTCGCGTATCTGATTACGGTCGGATCCGCGAAGATGCTCAAAATGCAGTTCTTTCGGCCAGTATTGCACTGGCAAAAGCTTCCGCATGATCCTGACCAGAATGGCGGCCATCAGCTCCGCCATCTGTCTGCGTCGTGGGCTAATACCATTTCGATATTGATATTCGAGCATTGCGTAGTCGCTCTCTACCGCCAGATGGAGACGCGCGTCGCTTTGCAGAAGCTGGAAATGTGTGGAGAGCTGCTTGATGGCGACAATGAGCGAGGTCGCGCTTTGCGCCGGCAGGATTCGCCTCAACAAGTCCGAAAGCCGGTATTTCATGCCTAGCTTGGCACCGGTCAGAGCATCATTGCTGGCCGTCGCGATATCTTCCAATATATCGCTGATATAGACACTGCTGTCATCCGATGACAGATCACGTGATACAGTCAGGACTTTTTCGTCTGCCAGCAAAAAATTTTTCTCGGCCATGCCTGCCACGGCAGTACGAATATAGTCCGACAGATCAGCCGCCAAAATGCCGCTCTCGCTCCAGCACATTTCTTCCAGCCGAGAACGCTCGCCGAATGTGTTGGAAGGGTAAGCCTCAGGCAAATTATGAGATAGCTGCGGCATGTGCCCCATCAACGTCGCTTATGCAAACTCATGACACATAGCGACTAGTTTTTTGAGGGTAAATCATTGGTACTTTTTATCGGCAAGTAAGAGTTCCAATGTCAAATTCCGGATGCCCCCGCCATATCAAGTTTATGCCTTATCAAGCTATGACTTTACCCGCGGGCGCCCATTCAAATATACCTGATCTGTCAACATTGTTCATTGACATATCGCATTGTCGTGAAA
>NZ_JAESVB010000007.1 GCF_020618775.1 Acidisoma silvae
ATTACAGCTTGCGCTTGATCGCCTCATTCACCAGCGCCGGATTGCCCTTGCCGGCCATGGCCTTCATCACCTGGCCCACAAAGAACCCGAACAGCTTGTCCTTGCCGGACTTGTATTCGGCCAGCTTGTCCGGGTTCGCCGCCAGCACCGCATCCACCGCCGCGTCGATGGCGCCGGTGTCCGTCACCTGCTTCAACCCCTTGGCCTCGACGATGGCGGCGGCGCTCTCGCCCGTCTCCATCATCGCTTCCAGGACTTCCTTGGCGATCTTGCCGTTGATGGTGGCATCCGCGATCAGGTCCAGCAGACCGCCCAGCGTGGCGGCGGAAATGGGGCTGGTCTCAATCCCCTTCCCCATGCGGTTCAGCCCGGCGAAGAAATCGCCCAGCATCCAGTTGGACGCGCTCTTGCCGTCACGGCCCTTTGCCAGCGTCTCATAGAAATCGGCGGTCGCCTGTTCCATCACCAGCACGCCGGCATCATAGGCCGGGATGCCGTAGTCACTGATGAAGCGGGCCTTCTTGGCGTCCGGCAGTTCCGGCAGGGCAGCGGCCAGACCGTCCACCCAATCCTGCTCGATCACCAGCGGCAGCAGGTCGGGGTCGGGGAAGTAGCGATAGTCATGCGCGTCTTCCTTGCTGCGCATGGACCGCGTTTCGCCCCGGCTCGGGTCGTACAGCCGCGTCTCCTGGTCAACCGTCTGTCCGGCTTCCCAGATTTCCACCTGACGGCGCGCCTCCACCTCAATCGCCTGCATGACGAAGCGGACGGAATTGACGTTCTTGATTTCGCAACGCGTGCGGAACTCCTCGCCCGCCTTACGGACAGAGACGTTCACGTCGGCGCGCATGGAGCCTTCCTCCATATTGCCGTCGCAAGTGCCGAGATAGCGCAGGATGGTGCGCAGTTTCCGCAAATAGGCACCGGCTTCCTCGGGCGAGCGCATATCGGGTTCCGACACGATTTCCATCAGCGCCACGCCGGCACGATTGAGATCGATGAAGGATTCCGCCGGATGCTGGTCATGCATCGACTTGCCGGCATCCTGCTCCAGATGCAGGCGGGTGACGCCGATATGGCGCAGCTCGCCGCTTTCCAGCTCGATATCGACGATGCCCTTGCCCACGATAGGATGGGCGAACTGGCTGATCTGATAGCCCTGCGGCAGATCGGCGTAGAAATAGTTTTTGCGGTCGAAACGGCTGACGAGATTGATCTCGGCTTTGAGGCCAAGACCCGTGCGCACGGCCTGGGCCACGCATTCGCCGTTGATGACGGGCAACATCCCGGGGAAGCCCGCGTCGATGAAGCTCACCTGGGCATTGGGCTCGCCGCCATACATGGCCGACGCCCCGCTGAACAGCTTAGCGTTGGAGACGACCTGGGCATGGACTTCAAGCCCGATGACCAGTTCCCAGGGGCCGGTGCGGCCTTCGATGATATAGGACATTACGCGCCCTCCCCCATGCGGATCTGCGGCAGGCCCTTGAAGCCGGCCGCCTTTTCCAGCGCCGCCCCGACCGCGAAAACTGTCTCCTCGTCGAAATGCCGGCCCAGCACCTGCAAGCCCAGCGGCAGGCCCTGCGCGTCCAGCCCGGCGGGGACGGACATGCCCGGCACGCCGGCCATGCTGGCCGGCACGGTGAAGATATCGTTCAGATACATCTGCACCGGGTCATCCGCGTTCTCCCCGATCGCGAAGGCGGCCGAGGGGGCCGTCGGCGTCAGCAAGGCGTCAACCTTGGAGAAGACGTCCGTGAAATCCTTAAGGATCAGCGCGCGGACCTTCTGCGCCTTCAGGTAATAGGCGTCGTAATAGCCGGCCGAGAGGACGTAGGTGCCCATCAGGATGCGGCGGCGCACTTCCCGGCCGAAACCGGCGGCGCGGGTGCCCTCATACAGATCTTTCAGATCATTCGCCGGCACGCGCAACCCGTAGCGCACGCCGTCATAGCGCGCGAGGTTGGACGAGGCCTCGGCCGGGGCGACGATATAATAGGTGGCGAGACCGTATTTGGTATGCGGCAGGGAGACGTCGACAATCTCCGCCCCCTGCTGGCGCAGCCAGTCCAGCCCCTGCGCCCACAGCGCCTCGATCTCAGCCGGCATCCCTTCAGCGCGATATTCGCGCGGCACGCCGATCTTCAGCCCCTTCACGCCGCGCTTCGCCGCCGCCGCGAAATCCGGCACGGCGCGGGGAACGGAGGTGCTGTCCTTGGGGTCATGCCCGGCCATGGAGCCGAGCAGGATGGCGGTATCCTCCACCGTCCGGGCGAAGGGCCCGGGCTGGTCGAGCGATGAGGCGAAGGCCACCACGCCGTAGCGCGAGCAGCGGCCGTAGGTCGGCTTGATGCCGACGATGCCGCAATAGGAGGCCGGCTGGCGGATGGACCCACCGGTATCCGTGCCGGTCGCGGCCAGGGCCATGCCGGCAGCAACGGCGGCGGCGGACCCGCCGGAGGAGCCGCCCGGCACCAGGGCCACGTCGCTGCCCTGGCGCTGCCAGGGATTGATGGTGGCGCCGAAGGCCGAATTGGTGGTGGCCGAGCCCATGGCGAACTCGTCCAGGTTCACCTTGCCCAGAAACACCGCGCCGTCGTGCAGCATATTACTCGTCACCGTGCTCTCATACGGCGGCACGAAGGGTTCCAGAATCTTGCTGGCGGCGGTCGTCTTCACGCCCTTGGTGCAGAAGACGTCCTTGATGGCCACCGGCAGACCGGTCAGCGGGCCGGCCTCGCCCTTTGCCAGCGCGGCATCGGCGGCGTCGGCCTGGGCCAAGGCCTGCTCGGCCGTCACGGTGATGAAGGCGTGCAGTTTCGGGTCCAGCGCCGTGATGGCGTCCAGATGCGCCTGCGTCAGTTCGCGGGAAGAAATGCGGCGGTTCAGCAGCGCGTCACGCGCGCTGGCGAGGGTGAATTCCAGGGTCATCGTCTTATTCCACGACCTTCGGCACGGTGAAGAAAGGCCCGGAACGGGCGGGGGCATTGGCCAGCACGGCATCGACCTGATCGCCGTCCGTCACCACATCGTCGCGGAGCGTCATCGCCGCCGCACCGATATTGGCGAGCGGATCGACGCCCGAGACATCGACCTCGTTCAGCTGTTCGATCCAGCCGATGATGGAGCCGAGCTCGACTTGCAGTTGCGCGACATCCTCATCGGCCAGACGGATACGCGCCAGCCGGGCGATGCGGCGGACGACGGCAGGGTCGAGGGGGGCGGATGAAGAGGCCATGGAGCAAAAACGGTCCTTGGGGTTTGAATCGGCGCGGACCATAAAGGCCGGCATGACAGTCATCAACTTCGAGGACCTATGCGCGGGGCTCGCGCAGGACGAACGGCTCATCGGGCTAGACCCGGGGTCGAAGACGATCGGGGTCGCCCTGTCGGATGTGCGGCTGAAAGTCGCCAGTCCCTTCGGCAGCATCACGCGGGGCAAGCTGTCGGGCATCGTGGAACAGCTCGGCCGCATCATCATCCGTGAGGAGGTCGGCGGGCTCGTCATCGGCCTGCCCCTGGGCGAGGACGGACGCATGGGCCGGGCGGCCCAGGCGGCGCGGGACTGGGCGTGGTCTATCTCCGACGCGCTCGGCCTGCCGGCGGCGCTGTGGGACGAGACCCTGACCACCGCCGAGACGCATGACGTGCTGATCCATGAGCTGGATATGAGCCGCAAGCGCCGCGCTCAGGTTATCGACCGCATGGCCGCCGCCCGCATCCTGCAAGCGGCGCTCGATTCCCGGAGCTGAGGTTTGCCGGGTTTGTAATGAGGCAAGTCTCAACCCTGTCATACCCGCGAAAGCGGGTATGACGTCGTTTCAACTAAAACCTGAAACGCTCTGGGCAGCCATATCAGGTGGCGCGTCCCGCAGGACGCGTCAGGCGGCGAGAGTGGCGATGGTGCTGGTTTTCATGCGGCTGGCGAGCGGCGCCAGACGATAGGTGCGGCCCGCGGCCTCCCGCACCTGGGACAGATCAGCGAAGCGCTGCCCGTCCAATGCCTTCAGCCGGGCATCGACCCCGACAAAGCGGTAGCTGTCGCCATAAAAGGCTGCGGCACCGACAAAAACGCCGTCGATCTCAATCACGTAAGACTGTTTCACCGAAGTCTCCTGGCGAAATCCGATTCCGCGGATACAGCCCTGAATGGGCCTGTTCCGCTTGACGAGGATGTAATAGCGGCTCGCAAATTCTAAAAGAAAACTATTTGTGACCAATGATCTATTGGTCTTTTTTGATGTCACTTGTGAAGAATGTGCGGAACGTATCTAATTATTAATTGACGGTTACTCTTTGGCTCTTTGGCCTGTTCCTTGAGCGGCAGCGCCTTGTGGCCCTGCCCGACGGCTCTTCCCAGATTGCGCGTTTCTCGCTGTGGTCAATACGCCCTTCAAAATATAAGCGACAGGCGTCAGCACCGCTGTTCATAGCACTGTCACTCTTCGGACGTCATTACGATATGTTGCTAAAAAAGAGTTTCAGCATTGCCGGCCATCGCACCTCGGTCGCGCTGGAAGCGGAATTCTGGACCGTGCTGGAACAGGCGGCACAGCGGCGCGGCGAGACGCTGACGGCCTTCGTCATTTCCGTTGACGCACAGCGAGCCGACGAGCGCCCCCTCGCCTCGGCCTTGCGCGTCCGTGCGCTGAAGGAAGCAGCGGCAGGCGACCACTAGCCGGGGCTCGCGACCATCCAGGCGGCCGGGTTTTGCAGCGGACCGCGCAGAACCGCCGCCGCCGCCGGCGCGCCGGTGGGTTTCAGCGCAAGGTCCAGATTGCAGACCCCACGCACGAGATCGACCTGCCCCTTGGCGTCCAAGGCTCCGGCAGCGCCTGTAATGCCGAAGGCATCGAGATTCAGTTCCCCCTGCGTCAGGGTCGCCGCGCCGGTCATCTGATCGAAAGCCGTCGTCCCCTGGAACAGCGCTTCGCCCAGCTTGTCGCCGGCGGGCGCCGTCTTGGCGGCAAGCACCGCCAGGGTGACGCCCGGCAGGCTGCCCGGTCCTGCCGTAAAGCCGAACTTGCCGGACAGGCTGGCAAGCCAGGAATCGAGGCTATAGCCGTGGGCAGACAGCGTCATCTGACCGTCCAGGCCCTTGACCTTCAGCCCCGTCGGCAACCAGGCGGGCAAGGCCCCGGACTGACCGGCCTGAGCATCCTGTAAACCGAGGTCAGCTTCGGCCTGCGGCGGATCGGCCGTCACCAGCTTCACGGTGCCGAAGACATTGCCGCCCAGGAAGGCGGCGCGTTCCAGAGCCAGGCGCAGCACGCCGTCGGACATGTCGAGATTCGCGCGTATCTGTTTGGCGACCGGCGTCAGATCGTCGGTAATCGCGCCGGCCGAAACGTCCAGCGTGGCATTCCAGCCGGTCAGCAATTCCAGCGGCAAAGGATCCTGCCGGTCTGGATGCGGCACCGGCAGTGACGCGAAACTCAGCGCCCCCGTTATCCGCCGTTCGTCCGGCGGCGCCTTGACCTGATGCGCCAGATGGCCGCTGCCATGGATAAGCCCCAGGCTGAAGGTCAGCGGACTGACGCTCCAATTGCTGCCGTCGGACGCAGCATCGGCGACCACCGACAAAGACCCCTCGCCCAGCCAATTTCCCCCGCCCGCGAAACCCAGCGCCGCCATCAGCCGCCGGGCGCTTGGATGCTGAAGGGTCAGCGCGCCCTTCCAGCGACCATGCATCAGATCCAGCACCGGCTGGGCCGAGAAGCTGAGATCACCGAGATTGCCTTGAAGATTCAGCGCCAGAGCCGCCGTCGGGCCGGAGGCCGTGACGGTCGCGGTCAGCGGCTGGGACCAGATATCGGTATCCAGATCGCGCAGCGACGGTGGCATGAGGTCAACGATGGGCGTCGCATGCGGCGCCGTCAGCACCAGCCGCCCGCTGCTCAGCTTGCCTTTGGCGTCCATGGCCCCCGAGGCGAGGATCTGCATGCCACCGTCCTGGGCCGCCAATTGCCGCAGGTTGAGCGCGCCATTATCCACCGCCGCGTCCAGCAAGGCATGGTCCAGCCGGTCGCCACCGAGCCAGACCTCATCCGCCGACAGTTGCAAATCGGCATTGATGCCACTCAACTGGCCGGCCAATGCGTCCGGCCGGGGCGGATTGATCAGCCAGGCGCCCGGAAGCCACTGCCCAAGGTCGATGCGCGCGAAGGCAAGGCCGGCCGAGATATGGGCGGGCTTGCCTGTGGTCAGCACCATGCCGCCGGTCATGGTGGTATCGTTCATCAGCCCGTCGATCTGGGTGAGCGCGACCTGTCCGGGCACGGCGTCGAGATGCGAGTCGATCGCCAGCGACGTCAGGCCGGACAGCGCGTTCGACAGGTCCGGCACCAGTCCGGCCTGGGCCAGCCAGTGCAACGTCACCAGCGGCGCGGGCGCCGAAAGCTGCATGCGCCCACTGAAGCCGGCGGCCTGCGGATCATAATAGCCGGTCAGCGACAATCCGGCCTCGCCCGGCAGTACCACCGTCAGGGCGTCGAGCTTCAGGCGCGTCGATGAGGTCGACAGCTTGACGCCGAAATGGCGCAGCAGCCCTTCGCCATAGATGGCGGCATCGGCGTCGAGCGACAGATCAAGCGGCAGGCCACGGCTGCTGGCGGCCGGAAAGGCCTTCAGCCAAGGGCCGAGATCAAGGCGTGGCGTATGCAGGTTGACGGAGAGCCGGGGCGTGGAGGTCGCCTCAGCCTGCGGGCCGTTCAGGCGCAGCAGCACGTCGCCCGTCGTCGTCATGCTGCCAAGCGTCGCCGCGACATCCGTCATATGGATGGCGCGCCCATCGGCCAGCACCTGCCCCTGCGCGTCGAAACCCAGCGGCGGTGCGGCGATGAAAGCCGAAAGATCGTCGCCCTGGGCCGTGAACTGGCCGGAAATCTGGCCGTCGCCGTTCAGCATGCCCTTGAGGTCGAGCTTGGTATTGGGCGCGGCGGTGGTGGCGAGCGCCAGATGGACGCCGGCATTGCCGTCCGACGACGGCCAGGACAGATGCAGATCGACCTGCCAGGGCCGGCCGCCGGCCTTGGCCGTGCCGTCCACCGCCAAAGCGTCATCGGCCCCGCCGGTGACGATCGAAAAATCGGCATCCGTGACGCGCAGAGCGCCGAAGGTGAAAGTGCCGTGGGTGACGTCGGCCGAGAGCGCGGCCAGCCAGGGCGGCGGCTCTATCGCGTCCGGCCCGCCCGGCAGCGGCCAGGGCAGCCGGATATCCGGCCGGTTTAGCTCGACATGGGTGACGGCGATGCGGCCCGTGACCAGGGCACCGAGCGACAGGTTGAGCGTCAGCGCCCCGGTCGTCATGCGCACACCGTCGCCGCCGTCATTCACCTTCACCTTTTCGGCGGTGATCGAGGGCTGCGGCAGCAGGATAAGATGGATTTCGCCGTTGATCTGCACCTCGCGGCCGAGGATTTCGCTGGCGACCGCCTGAACGGCGGCGCGATGCGCGCTCCAATCCGCAAGGCGCGGACCGAACCACAGCACGGCCAGCATCAGCGCCAGCAGGACCACCACCGCGCCGAAGACGCGACCGCGCCGCGAGCGGGGCGCGGGGCGCGAGTGCGGCCGGCGCGGGTCACGCGGGGTTAGGGGCGCAGGCGCTCTCACGTCCGGCCTGCCTCATGCGTCGTCACTTGATACGTCATATCTCTCAGGACCGAAGCCGCTCCACATAATCCTGGCCCGGCATCAGCGCCGCTGCGGAAGGTCTCGTCATACTGGCGACAGGCATCCACGAATAGCGGGTTATTCATCCACTTATGGCCGCTTGTTGATATCGCCCTGCCGCGCATGGCGTGTTAGACCTCCGCCATGTTGTGGGGAAAGATCATCGGCGGCGTCGCGGGCTTCGCCGTCGGCGGTCCGGCTGGCGCCATTATGGGCGCGGCGCTCGGTCATGCGGCCGATGCGGGTGCTATTCCACAGATCCAGAAGACCCTGAGAGGTTTTAACGGCGGCCGATTCGGCGCCTCCTCCGCGCCGCTCAACTCCGCCCGCCTGGCCGCCATGCTGGGGCAGCGCGACCAGCTTTTCGCCATCGCCGCTGTCAGCCTCTCGGCCAAGCTCGCCAAATGCGACGGGCCGGTGAACCGCGCCGAGATCGACGCCTTCAAGCGCGCTTTCCATATACCGCCGCAGAATGTGCCGCTGGTCGGACGCCTGTTCGACGAAGCGCGGTCCTCTCCGCAGGGGTTCGAGCCTTTCGCCGAGGAACTGGCGCTGGCCTTCGACGACAATCGCGTCGTGCTCGACGAAGTGCTGCGCTCGCTTTTCGTCATCGCCCGGGCCGACGGTCCCGTGAATGCGGCCGAAACGCGCTTCCTAAAGGAAGTTCACCAGTTGCTGCGGCTGGACCGATTCGCCTGGGATCAGGCGATGAACAATCAAAGCCGCGCCGCCCGTGGGTCTGACGAGGGCGATGCTTATGCCGAGCTTGGGCTGACCCGCGCCGCCACCAACGAGGAATTGCGCGAGGCCCGCAAGAAGCTGATGCGGGAGAACCACCCGGACAGCCTTGCCTCGCGCGGCGTGCCGCCGGAATTCGTCGCCCGCGCCACCGAGCGCGCCGCCCGCGTCAATGCGGCCTGGGACCGCATCAAGCGCGAACGCGGCCTGTAATAAGGCTGCGGCGGCTCAGTAGCCGCCCATCATCGCCCGCAGATAGACCATCGTGATCAGACGCTGGAGACCCTCGAGCAGCAGAATCGCGATCAGCGGGCTGATATCGATATTACCCAGATAGGGGATGACGCGGCGGATCGGATTCAGGATCGGCCTCGTGACGCGTTCGAGGAAATCCATCACCGTCCAGACCATCCGGTTGCGGGTATCGATGACCCCGAAGGAGGCCAACATGCTGAACAGCGCCGCGAGAATGATCGCCCAAATATAGAGGCTGATCACCTTCTGCACGAGCCACACAACAGTATTCAGAACGGGGTCCATGAAAGCCTTTCCTTGCAGGAGCGCGGACCCTAACGGCCGCCAATCAGCCATGCAACCGAGGAGCGCGGCGGCGTGCTTGACACAGAACGGCAACCCAAGCATTAACCCGGCCACGGGAATGGGGCTGTAGCTCAGTTGGTAGAGCGCGTCGTTCGCAATGACGAGGTCAGGGGTTCGATTCCCCTCAGCTCCACCATTCTTGTTTTCCATATTTCCAATTGTATCAGTAACTAACGTCTGCGCGTTGAGGCACCGTCTCAACATTTCGACACAGTTGCGCCACAGCGCCGTCACCTTGTCCGGGTCAATCTGGCGCATGGACAAGCGCATCATCATCACAGAGACCGAAGAGGCGACGCCGACCGGCCGCACGGCCCTGATGGCGGAAGCCTATGTCGCACCCGCTGGCACGGCGCGCAGGCGAACGACCCCGCCGCTGGAATGGCAGGCGCTACTGCTGCGCTATCTGCCCGAGCCGGTGAGCGTCAGCCACAGCGTCAAACGATTCGCTGTGCGATGACGCCTCTGCCCGGTGCCTAACGCTTGCCGACTTCTCTGGAATCACAATTAAAGCCGTCATGCCCGGCCCCGGTGCCGGGCATCCAGGCCTTTAGGCGCCACAGCGTATGGATCCCCGGGTCAGGCCCGGGGATGACACAATATGGCTTGCCTCGCCCCCCTTCTGACACGCCCTCTTGTCTGGACGGCATAGAGCAGGCCAAGGATTGGTGATGGACGGTTTCTGGCAGGATTTCACGGCGCGGCCCGCAGATGGGCCGCCCTATCGCGACCGCTACAGCGTGGCGGTGGGCGGCCGGATGCTGGACCTGCCGATCCGCCCGCTGCCGCAACCGGAAAGCGCCGTCGCCTCGCTTCTCGCCAATCAGGCCAGTTTCACGGTCATCGATCGGCTGACGGAATCGATGGCCGCCCTCGCCCAGCGCTTCCAGCCCGATGTCGTAGTCGGCCTGCCGACGCTGGGCCTGACCTTCGCGCCCGGCATCGCCCGCGCGCTGGGCCAACCGAATTACGTGCCGCTCGGCTATTCCCGCAAATTCTGGTACAGGGATGACCTCTCGGTGCCGATCCGCTCCATCACCTCGCCGGACGCGGAAAAGCATCTGTTCGTCGACCCGCTGATCCTGTCACGCCTGACGGGACGGCGCGTGCTGGTGGTGGATGACGTGGCCAGCACCGGCCGGTCCCTGAAGGCCGCAGCCGAGCTTCTGGCGCTATGCGATGTCAGCGTCGTCGGCGCCGTTGTCGCCATGCGCCAGGGCGCCCATGACCCGGCGAAGGATCCCTTCCCCATCGCCCATGTCTTCGCGACCCCACGTTTCACGCGGCGCGCCGACGGCTGGTGGCCCGAGGGTTAAGCCTATCGACAGGCGCCCGCCGCTGCGGTTTGCTGGCCGCTTGTGACCGGAGCCGTGCCGCATGACCGAGACGCCTCACCCCGACGACGCTGGCCGCGCCGCCGCCCTTCTGGCCGCACAGGACAAGGCCGCGAGCCTCTTCGATGTCATCGAGCGGGATCTGGTGCGCCCCGGCATCAGCGAAAGCGCGCTGAGCGAGGAAATCTATCAACTCGCTGCCGCCCGTTTCGGGGTGGAGACGCATTGGCATAAGCGCGTGGTGCGCAGCGGCCCGCATACGCTGATGCCCTATGTCGAAAATCCGCCTGACCGGGTGATCGCGGCCGACGACATCCTCTTCGTCGATCTGGGGCCGGTCTTCGAAGCCTGGGAGGCCGATTTCGGCCGCACCTTCGTGCTGGGCAATGACCCGATCAAGCACAAGCTGCGCGACGCGCTGGCGCCCACCTTCGCCACCGTGAAGGCGGTCTATGAGGCGTCACCCGACATGACCGGTGAAGCGCTCTACGCCATTGCCACGGAAGCGGCCGAGGCCGCCGGCTGGACCTTCGGCGGCACCATCGCCGGCCATCTGGTGGGGGATTTTTCGCATGAACTGATCCCCGGCGACCGCATCGGTTCCTATATCATGCCCGGCAGCACGACGCGGCTGAGCGACCGTGACGAATCCGGCCGGCGATTGCACTGGATTTTGGAAATCCATCTGGTCGACCGCGCCCGCCAGATCGGCGCTTTCTATGAGGAATTGCTAACCGTCGGCTAAGCCGGTGCGTGGCAGACGGCCTCGATATTATGGCCGTCCGGGTCCAGCACGAAGGCGCCGTAGTAATCGGCATGGTAGTGCGGCCGCAGGCCCGGCGCACCATTGTCGCGCCCGCCGATCGCAATGGCAGCAGCATAAAACCGATCCACGGCCGCACGGTCCAAGGCCGTGAAGGCGACATGCACGCCGCTCTGCGGCTTATCCTTCAGGCCGATCCAAAAAAACGCCTTCTCGCCATCGCCGTAGCCGGCGAAGGTCGCGCCGTCGCTGGCCATAGAGGCGATGCCGAGCGGCGCGAGCGCCGCGTCATAGAACACCCGCGCCTTGGCGAAATCGGTCACGCCGATGGTCACATGGTCCAGCATCGCCGCCTCCATCTGTCTCGAACGAAGGCTAGAGCGTTTCAGGTTTGGATTGAAGCGCGTTCCAACCGTCATGCCCGGCTCAGGGGCCGAGCACGACAGATGGAAGGGCGGTGCCGATCCTGATGGAAACGCTCTAAACCCAACACCGCACGAGGCTGACGGTGACGCGGAACGGGGTTTCGTTCCCCTGCCCCGCGTCATCCCCGGTCAGGATGACGCGACGGATGCCGGGTAGAAGGCTGTCCGGCATCGCCCCCGTCACCAGCACGCTGGCCTTGGCCAGGCTTTCCGCCAGGCCTGCCGTCAGGGACAGGGCCGGCGGCAACCAGGCCGGCGGCACGCCCGCCACCCAAATCCGGTCATCGGGCCTGAGATCGGCCGCCAGCAGCAGACCGGCCAAAAGCGCCGGCGCGATGTCGGGACGGCCGGCGAAATCCTGGATCAGGCTCAGCGCCGAATCGCGCTCATTCGCCTCGCAAGATGGATTCGTGAGCCCCCGCGCCCTCAGCCACAGCCGATAGGCGAAGCCATTCGAACAAGCTTCCGATTCCGTCAGGGCCTGTCGCGAAACGGGGGAGGATAAGGTGTCAGCCATGCATCTGAATATGACAGGTTTCGGAAAGAGGGGCTTGATCGGCGTCACAAGGCCCGTCTATATGCCGCTCACCGCACGGCGGGGCCATAGCTCAGTTGGTAGAGCGCTTGAATGGCATTCAAGAGGTCAGGGGTTCGACTCCCCTTGGCTCCACCACGGTAACCCTTTGACTAGGCTAGGGTTATCGTGGATGGAATTTCCCAATCCGATACAATCGCACAGCATCATCAGGCCCGGCAACTGATCAGCATCGAGCGCTGAAACGGGTTCAGCACGGTGGCACTCAGGTCTTTGGAAACGACGTCATAGCCGGCCGGGCAGACCTTGGCGGCCTTGGCATAGCAATCCGACAATTGATGCTGAATGCCGCTGCAACTGACCTTATAGCCCGGCCCGCCCCCGGGCAGGGCCGCCTGCTCGGCGCTGGCACAGCCCGCCAGCGACGCCAGGCTTAATAAAATAGCCGTCCGCTTCCAGGCCATTCCGCTCACTCCCCCAATTGCTACGGCAGATGGGCAGGCTCCGCATTGCCGCCAACCCCTGTCCTGGCACGCCAGGGCCTGCGGTCCAGATCGGCGGACGGAATACCGCTCAGCATCGTCTCATGCAGAATGCGCTCACGCTCGATCGCACCCGCGTCCGGCTCGCCGGCCGCCTGCAGGACGCTCTCCTCGCCCGCGTCCAGCACGATGGCGGTGAGAAAGCCGGAACGATAGGCGCCGGTATCGTTGGAGATGCGATTGGACGCGAAAATGGGCCGGTCACCGATGATGGTATGGCCGTGAACGATCCGCCGGGGCAAAGGACCGGCAAAGTCCAGAAATTCTTCCCGGATCCAGAGCAGGTCTTCCTCCGCCTGATCGGCCAGCGGCACGCCGGGCCGAATGCCGGCATGGACGAAAAAATAGGTGCCGTCGTCATGGGTCAGCGGCAGGCCTGAGATGAAGTCGACATGGCGGGCAATCGTCTCGCGCACGGCCTGTCTGCCCCCCACGCGGCCATAGCTTTCCAGCGTATAGGTGAACAGGAACCAGGCCCAGTCGGGCACATCCTGGCCCGTGGTCACGCTGCGCACGAAGAGTTGGTCATGATTGCCGAGGAGGCAGAGGAATTCATCCTCCGCACGGTCCGGCCCGGCGATCAGCCGCTCGAGCACACCGCAGGAATCGAAACCCCGGTCCACATAATCGCCCGTGAAGATGATGCGGGCGCGCGCCTGGCGGGCGACGGCATCCGCCGTGATCAGATCCAGCAAGCGCAGCAGCAGGTCCAGCCGGCCGTGGATATCCGCCACGGCATAGGTCACGACACGTCTCTCATCAAAGCTTGGCAATGTCCGCAGCACCCATTCGTTTCACGCTAGATGGCAGATCAGGGCCGGCCCGTCACGCGGCCGAGCCGCGCCTTTGGCGGGACGCAGGCGCATGTCTTATTCTGTTCATGCCCCGGCGCGGCGCTGCCAAATACTGACATGTCGCACCATGAATAACAGAAAGTATTCACGACGTTTCATGAGGATATTGGCGATAATCATCGCCTTATAGTTTTGTCTGCCTGCCGCGTTCAATATCTATGCGGTCGCGTGCCGGTCATCCATCCGTGAGAGCGCCGTTCCGGCCTTTCGTTGCAAACGAAAGTGCCGAGCGCATTTGCGCCAACCCTGCCGCCCATTTCCGTTTCGGATTTAGACTGTTACGGTGACAGGTGATGGTCTCTGCCATGGGCACTATCCGGCTTCAGGCGTCTTCCGCTCTTACATGTTGATTTTGCTCAAGATTGACAAATTCCTTGAATTGCTTGATCAAAAATCATCGCAAGCGGCTTGCGGCATTTTGCCGCAGCGTCAATAGCATTCGGCCCTTGAATCGCTTGCGGTTCAGCATCGTCAACACCAAGACAGCACGAGAACCCGGCGGCAGATGTTGAACACGGATTTACAGGGCGACCGATCCAAGACGCGTGGCAGCTGGATGTGGTCATTCAATGGCCTCGGCATCGATATCAGCCTGGCCGTCGATCGCAGCAATCCCGTCGGCCGCGTGCTGTCCAGGCTGAACGCCATGCCAGACCGTTTCTATTGGCGCGCGATGATCGTCACCGCCATCGCCATGGTCTGCGTCTGGCTGCGCTGCACGACCATCCTGTCCCATGCCACCTTCTGGGGCGAGGACGGCTGGGTCTGGTATCCGACCTGCTATAACCAGGGCTGGACATGCCTGCTGGTGCCGCATTCGGGCTATCTACAGACCGAATCCATGCTGACGGCCCTTGTCAGCCAATGGTTTTCGCTGATCAACGCGCCGAACGTGTTTGCCTGGGTCGCCCTGCTGATTCAGGCGGCGCCGGCCGCCTTCCTGCTGTCGCATCGCATGGCGGAGGCCATTCCGTCCAAGGGCATCCGCCTGGTACTGGCCGCCCTGCTGATCGCCATTCCGGGGATGCAGGAGGTCTATGTCAATACAACCGATTCCCAGTGGCATCTGCCTCTGCTGGCCTTTCTGATCCTGACGGCGGCCGCACCGCGCAACACCGTTGAAAAGATTTTCGACACGCTGGTTCTGGTCATCAGCGGCCTGAGCGGACCCTTTTCAGTGTTCCTGGCCCTGCCTGCCCTTCTCTGGTGGTTCTATAGGCGGACGCCATGGAATGTCTGGCGTGCGTCCCTTGTTATCGTAACGGCGCTGATCCAGATCGGTGTCGTCCTGGCCCATCAGGCCAGCCGTGGCAGCGGCGTCCCTATGGGTGCGACTATCCCGACCTTCGATACGATCATGATGGTGAAAATCATCGGTGTCGCGACCATCGGCGCGCAGACCATCGTCACCAATTTCTGGGATTACGGCCAGGGCTGGCTGTCCAGCGGCCATCCCTGGCCGGTTGTCGTCGCCACGATCCTGACCCTTCTGGTGATTGCGCTGACCGTGCTGGCCTTCCTGCGCGGCCCGCTGATCCTGAAAGGCTTCCTGATTTTTGCCTGGTCCGAGTTTGCCGCCAGCCTGCTGGACAGCCTGCCCTTGCCAGGCATGACCATGTGGCACGCCTTGGAAATCACGATCGCCTATCGCTACGCGTTTCATCCGATCTGTGCCTGGCTTGTGGTGCTGGTCGCCTGTGCCGCCAGCGGCATCAGGCCCGCGCGATGGATCGGCTTTGCCTTGCTGGCCTGCACCGTCTTCGTCGCCATACCGGCGGATTGGTATCTCAATCCCTTGCCGAAGCAGACCTATCGCGACTTTCATCACGACGCCAAGGTCTTTGCCAAGGCAAAGCCCGGCACGACAATGTCCTTCCCGGTTCGGCCGATGAATACCCCGATGACGCTGGTTAAAAATTAAAACCGCCAGCCCAATGGCGCGGCTGGCCGGGCAGCGTTAGACGGAAACCTTGTCTTGCCCGAGCGACGCGGCCTGAATGAGGCCGCGCACCGCCAGGACAAGAAGGATGGCCGCCGCCGTGAAAAGCAGGGCGGCGCCGATACGGCGATAAGCGATGACGCCGATCACGCCGCCACAGACGAAGGCCGCGACCGTTTGCAGGTGCAGTTTGAGCTTGTCGCGATTGGCCCTGGCTTCCGCCGAGGCCGAGCCGCGAAATTCCAGCAGATTAGCGATTTCGATGCCGATATCGGTCACCATGCCGGTGACATGCGTGGTGCGGACGCGCGCGTTGGAAATGCGGGTCACCACGGCATTTTGCAGCCCGAGCGCGAAGGCCAGGCCGAAAGCCAGCACGACGCCGCGAATCAGCGCAGGCATCCAGCCGTCGACGAACCCGAGGCCGATCAGCAGCGCGGCTTCGACCACGATATTCAGCGCGAAGATGCGGACAATACCCCGCCGCCGGCCGAAATTGATCAGCAGCGTGGACAGCGTGGCACCGGCGACAAAGGTCAGCACGAGGCCCAGATAGGGCAAGGCCGCCAGCAGGTCGCCGACACCGAAGCGGTCCGCGAAAGCCGAGACATTGCCCGTCATATTGGCCGAAAACATACCGACCGCGTAAAGGCCCGCCGTATTCAGCGCGCCGGCCACGCCGGCCAGCCACCAGGCCAGCGCCTGATCGGCCTTGTAGCTTCGCTGTTCGCCCTGATGAACCAGCATGTCCCAGCCCCTCGCAGCCACGGCAAGACCTTAGCGCCGTTCCGCGACGGGCCAAAATCACCATGAATTTCATATGCCTACCCCGCGTGAGGGGATGCCCGTCAGGCAGCGGCTGGCCTTGGCATATCGCCGAAACGAAATCGGCTCTGTAAGCTGCGGTCCCAGACCAGCAAGCCGAGGACCGTTATGCGCCTTCCGACCTCCGTGCCGTCGACATTCCCGCCCCTTCCGCCCGCCGCGCCGTTTCGCCGGTTGATCATCGCGGGGATCGCGGTTGCGGTGGTTCTGGTGGCGCTGCTGGCGCTGAACCCCTTCTATACCGTGCAATCCGGCACCGTTGGGCTGAAGACCGCCTTCGGCTCGGTGCAGCCGGAAGCGCTGCCGCCCGGCCTGCATTTCGCCATTCCCTTCTACCAGAGCGTGGTGACGGTCTCGACACAGCCGCAAACGGTCACCAGTAACGAAACCGCCGCGACGCATGATTTGCAGACCGTGCAGACGGCCATCGCGGTGACCTTTCATATCGACCCGGCCGAGGCCTCCTATTTCTGGCAGAATTTCCGCTCCTTCGACACGGTGGGCCAGCGCATCATCACGCCTTCGGTCAGCAATGACGTGAAGGCCATCACCGCGCGCTACGACGCCCAGGAACTGGTCACCTCGCGCGACAGGATCGACGCCGAGATCAAGGATCTGGTGGTCGCCTCCCTCGCCCCCTATCACCTGACGGTCGAGACCGTGAACGTCGCCAATTTCGCCTTCTCGGAGGCCTATGAGCAGGCGATCGAACAAAAGCAGGTCGCGCAGCAGCAGGCCTTGCAGGCGCAATATACGCTGCAGCAGACGCAGATCAGCGCGCAGCAGCAGGTTGTCCAGGCAAAAGCGGCGGCCGACGCGACGGTCGCGACCGCCAACGGCAATGCGCAGGCAACGGTGTTGCAGGCGCAAGCCGAGGCCAAGGCCAATACCCTGGTCAATGCCTCGCTCACGCCCGAGATTTTGCAACTGCGCGCGCTGTCGCGCTGGAACGGCGTGATGCCGACCTACCTGACCGGCAATACGCCCCTGCCCTTCATCGGTGCGACACCGGGGCGGTAGAGCGTTTCAGAGTTAGATGGAATTGCCTCCAAAGTTAGTCATCCTCGGCCTTGCCGGCCGCGCCTTGTGCCGAGGATCCATACGTTGTGGCGCCTAAACATGGATCGCCGGGTCAAGCCCGGCGATGACGGAAACAGGGCGACTTCAGTCAGAACCCGACAGACACTAGCCAACCCTCATGGACAGCTCAACCTCATCGCCGAAGGGCGTCGAGATGTAGCCATTCGCGGGTAACCGCACGCGGGCCAGATAGTCCGGGCTGTAATCGGCGTTATCGGCGACGATGCAAGCGCCCGGCCGCAGCCGGCTTTCCACGCGGTCCAGAATCTCCGGGTAGAGAGACTTGGCACCGTCCAGGAGAAGAAGATCGATCTGGTCCGGCAGATCGCGGTCCAGGGTCTGCAAGGCGTCGCCTTCCCGGAATTCCACAAGGTCGAGGAGACCCGCTTCCGTCAGATGCGCGCGGGCCTTTGCCACCTTGCCGGGTTCGAACTCGCTGGTGATGAGTTGTCCGCCGCCATTGTCGCGCAAGGCTGCGGCCAGATGGATGGTGGAAATGCCGAAGGACGTGCCGAATTCGACAATGGTGCGGGCGCGGCCGCTGCGCGCCAGCATATAGAGTAGCGCGCCTGTCTCCCGGCTGACGGCCAGCGGCAGATCCTTCATGCGGCCGTAGAAATCCCGATACTCGGTCTTGCTCCGCATCAGGCGGTTCTGCTCGTCCTCTGACATCGCGGCCAGATCGGGGCTGGCACCCGACCATGACGCGGCGTCGGTGGCAAACAGACGCTCCAGCAGGGGCGCGACAGGGGCAGTGGTCAGCGTGGTCATGAGGGTCTCCGGTCGTCACATAGCGCGTTCTTGCGCGGCCCTAGAAATACGACTAATTCGTCACATTCTCTATTCGCATTCCCCGGCACCCTCATGACCGCTTCGCAAAAATCCCGGATTGCCTCACGAAAACAGCCGAAACAGGCGCGTTCCACCGTGCTGGTTTCCGCCATTCTGGAAGCGGCGGCTCAGGTTTTGGCGGCCGAGGGGGCGGCGCGCTTCACCACCGCGCGGGTGGCGGAAAAGGCGGGCGTCAGCGTGGGCTCGCTGTATCAGTATTTCCCCAACAAGGCCGCCATCCTGTTTCGCTTGCAAAGCGACGAATGGCGCCAGACGACCGATTTGCTGCGCGGCATTCTGGACGAGACGACAACCCCGCCCTTGCAGCGTCTGCGCCACCTCGTTCATGCCTTCATCCAGTCGGAATGCGAGGAAGCCGCTATGCGGGTGGCCTTGAGCGACGCAGCGCCGCTGTATCGCGATGCGCCCGAGGCGCAAGCCGTGCGGGTTTCAGGCAGCGACCGGATGCGGCAGTTCATGGCTGAGGTCTTGCCGCACGTGCCCGAAGCTGAGCGCCTGGTTGCGGGCGAGCTTGTGAATATGACGCTGGGGGCCGTCGGCAAGCAGTTTTCCGAAACGACGCGCAGCCAGCCTGAGATCGACGCCTATGCGGGCGCGATGGCCGATATGGTCTGCGCCTATCTGGAAAAACTGGAACAGACGGCCGCAGCCGGGGCTTGACCGCCCATGCCCGGCCCATCCTCAACTGTTGCTGAAAGCGCTTGCCGCGGGCCAAGCCCCTGACCACCTCCATCATAGCGGCATTCAGCCGCGACAGGAGACGGTTATGGCCAGCATCGACATGCCGCGCGATCCAGGCGGCGATAAGATCGCGGCAAGCCAGGTCAACGGCACCACGGTCTACGACACGGCCGGCACAAAGCTTGGCCATGTCTTTGACATCGTCATCGACAAGGTTTCGGGCCAGACAGATTATGCCGTGCTGAGCTTCGGTGGGTTCCTGGGTATCGGCGACCGCTACCATCCGCTGCCCTGGCCGCAATTGCGCTATGACACCGAACGGGGCGGCTATGTGATCGACCGCAGCCGCGCCCAGCTTGAAGGCGCGCCGCATTACGATGCCGATCACATCGGCACATGGTCCGGCGGCCAAAGCCAAGCCGTCGACAGCTATTACGGCGGCGGCGATGCCGGGCTGGGTGCCGAGCCGATCCGCTGATCAGAGCGGCTTGGTGATGCGGTACAGCCCGACATCGATGGCGCCGGCGCGGAAACCCGCCTCGCAATAGGCGAGATAATAATCCCAGCGGCGGCTGAAGGCGTCATCCATGCCTTCAGCGCGCAGCACCGGCCCGGCCGCGTGAAAGCGGCGGCGCCATTCCGCCAAAGTTTCGGCATAGCTCAACCCGAAGGTTTCCAATCCTTCCAGGCGCAGGCCGGCGCGGCTGATTTCATCCTGCATGATGGGAATGGTGGGCAGCATGCCGCCCGGAAAGACATAGAGCTGAATGAAATCCGGCACGCGCAGATAGGCCTCGAATTTTTCTTCCGAAATTGAGATGACCTGTAAAACGGCTGTCCCGCCGGGTGCCAGACAGTCCTGCAACCGCTGGAAATAAGCCGGCCAATAGTCGCGGCCTACGGCTTCCAGCATTTCGATGGAAACGATGCGGTCAAACTGCCCCTCGACATCGCGGTAATCCTGCAAACGCAAATCCGCCTGCCCGGCCTGCACGGAAAAGGCGAGACGTTCGCGCGCATAGTCCAATTGCGCGGGCGACAGTGTCAGCCCGGTGACATGGCATCCGCGCGCCACCAGCCGCTGCGCCAGGCCGCCCCAGCCACAGCCGATTTCCAGCACCTCTTCCCCGCCCTCGATATCGAGCAGCGACAGGATGCGGTCCTGCTTCACGGTCTGTGCCTGTTCCAGCGTCTGCGCGTTCCTGCCGTAGAGCGCTGAGGAATAGGTCATGCCGTCGTCCAGCCAACGGCGGTAGAAGTCATTGCCGAGATCGTAATGCGCCATGATATTGCGGCGCGCGCCGAGCTTGGTATTGGCGTGGCGGCCATGGCGCAGGCGGTTGAGGCTGCGGGTCAGCCAGGAACCATCCAGAGAATTGCCCAGAGCCGTCTGGTTCCGTGCGGCGAGTTCGATCAACACCGGCAGGTCCGGACTGTGCCAATCCCCGTCCATATAGGATTCCGCGAAGCCGACATCGCCGCGCAAGGCCAGTTTCAGCAAAGGCCGCCAGCTATGCAGCGCCAGAACCGCTTCCGGGCCGGGCTCGGCGCCTTGGCCGACCAATTCAGTGCCGCCGGGCAGGCGCACGACCAGCCGGCCAAGCGCCAGCCGTCGCAACAGCTTCGCCAGGATGACGCGCCCAAGCAGAGCACCGGGTGCGAAGGGAATGGAGGCAGAGGCCGCAAAACTGGACATAATCAGCCTGTCACGATTGTAACGGTGTGCGCGGGCGGTGCGGGCTTGGGATAGAACCCCACCTTCTTGCGCCAGAGTTTCAAAGCTTCCCAATGGATGCCGGCGATAACCTTCAAGCCCAGCGCGGGCGATTTCAGAACCGCGCCGAGCAGGGCGGCGTCCGTCAGTTCCACGCGCTGTCCCGACAGGCCGGCGGTGATGACCTTGCCGGTTGCGCCGCCCACCGCGCCCATGCCGTCGATGACGACCGACAGGCGCTTGCCCGGTGGCAGCACGCGAAAGCGGTATTCCATGTCCATCGGCATGAAGGGCGAGACATGAAACACTTTGCGCGTGGCCTGGCGGATGCTGCGGCTTTCCGGATTTTCCACCCCGATCAGATAGGAATGGCGCTGCCCGAAGGTGTTGTTGACCTGGTACAGAATGCCGCGCAGCGCGCCCGCCGCGTCATGACAAAAAAAGACGCTGAGCGGATTGAAGGCATGACCCAGCACACGCGGCATGCAGAGCAGGCGGATCGCGCCGGACGCATCGATGCCGGCGGCTGCACATTGATCCCGCACCCAGTCGCGCAAACCCTGCGCGCGGCCGTCACCATGATCGCGCTCGAAAAAGCTCACCAGATTGAAGCGGCCGACGGAAAACAGGCGCAGCTTGGATGACAGGCTTTGCATCTCATCGAGATCAATCAGGATCGAGAAGATGCGGTAACGCAGGTCATGCCGGGCGGGATGATAGCGCCGGTGCATGACGACGCCGGGATAAAGGGCGGATTGCCATGTCATGCGTCAAGCGTCCGCCGCGCGCTGATCTCAGCCGCCTCCTGCGACAGGAAGATGCGCCCGGATTCATCGGCGACCTGCCAAGGCCGGCGCACGCCGCCCAGCGCTTCGGCCACGGCGAGCCCGGCCTGCAATCCATCCTCATGAAAGCCGGCGCCGAACCAGGCGCCGCAGAACCAGACGCCGCCCCGCCCCTGGATATCCCATAGCTGCCGCTGCGCCGCTGCCGTGCGCGCGTCGAACAGCGGATGCGCATAACTCTCCGTATGCAGGATGCTGCCTGCCTTGGGCGGATGCGACGGGTTGATGGTGACGAAATAATCCGTGGGTGCCGGCAGATTCTGTAGCCGGTTCATCCAATAGGTCAGATAAGGCGGCGGCGCACCGACGCCCTCTGTTTCAACGAAATTCCAGGATGACCAGGCAAGCTTGCGCTTGGGCATCAGGCTGCGGTCGGTATGCAGCACGGCCAGGTTGCGGGTGGTGCCGAAAGCGCCGAGCAGATCGCGCTCGCGGTCATCCGCGTCGGCCAGCATGGCCAGCGCCTGATGCGCGTGGGTCGCGATAACGACATGGTCATGCTCGGCACTCTCTCCGCCCATATCCCAGATTTTGACACGACCGCCCAAGCGCTCCACCCGACGGATCGGGCGATTTTTGTAGATGCGCCCCGAAATGCCCGAGACGAGCTTGAAGACATAGGCAGCCGACCCGCGGGTAACCGTGCGCCAGATCGGGCGGCGGGCGATCTGCAAAAGCCCGTGATTGACGCAGAAGCGCAGAAAGGCACCGGCCGGATAATGCGCGATGCCGTCCGTCGGCGTGGACCAGATGGCGGAGGCCATGGGCAGAAGATGATCGTCGCGGAAAGCCGCGCCATAGCCGCGCAGATCGAGATAGGCGCCGAGCGTCATGCCCTGCCGCTCGATCATGTCGATGTCGCGCGGGGCCTCCCGATAGAAGCGCCAAAGATCGCGCAGCATGGACCAGAAGCGCGGCCGTAGGATATTGCGCGGCTGGGCGAAAAGCCCGGGCAGATCGCGCCCCGCATATTCGAAGCCGCCATCATCCTTCGACACCGCGAAAGACATGTCGGAAGCTTCCGTCGGCACATCCAGATGCTGGAACAACGCCGTCAGATTCGGATAGGTCTGCTCGTTATAGACGATGAAGCCGGTATCGATGCCGAGCGGCCCGGTGGGGCTTGGCACCCGCACGGTATTGCTATGGCCGCCCAGCCGGTCATCGGCCTCGTACAGGGTCACGTCATGACGCTGGCTGAGCAGCCAGGCAGCCGAAAGGCCGGCGATGCCCGAGCCAACCACGGCGATATTCAAACGCTCGGCCTTCGTTTCGGCGGCAGTGATAGACATGTTTTGACCCCATCCACCCTGTCGGCACCCTGCGATGCTCCAACCTGTTCCATACGCAGGGAAAAGCGGCACGGATGCAGGCGGCTGCCTTGCCGGATCGCCGCTCGCGCGCAGGCAGATGAGACGCTTCATTGCACGCGAACGGACGAAAGCTGTCGGGATAATATGCGGAATGAATTGCCCAATCCTGAACCGTGCATCACGCGGCGCGGCGTGACCCGCTCTGTATTTGGGCTGGGCCTGCTCGGTCTGGCGGCAACCGCCTGTTCACCTTTGGGTGTGCTCAACGGTCTGGCGCCACGCCGGCGCGCGGCCGAGGATATTGCCTATGGCCCCGACCCGCGCCAGAGGCTGGATATCTATGTGCCGGACGGGTTGAAGGCCCCGGCGCCGGTCGTCGTCTTCTATTACGGCGGCGGCTGGGACAGCGGATCGAAAACCATGTACCGCTTCGTCGGCGGCGCACTGGCGGCAAAAGGCTTCATCACTGTCATTCCCGATTACCGGCTGTATCCGCAGGTCCGCTACCCGACATTTCTGGAGGATTGCGCCCTCGCCTTCGCTTGGACGGCGGCTCATAGCCGCCAATGGGGCGGCAGCGACACGCAAATGCTGATGGGCCATTCCGCCGGTGCCTATAACGCGGCGATGCTGGCGCTGGACCCCACCTATCTGCGCGCCGCGCAAAGCCGGCTGATGCCGGCCGGCACGGTGGGCATTGCCGGCCCCTATGATTTCCTGCCGCTGCAAAGCGCGGAACTGAAGACGATCTTTGGCTTCCCGACCGCGCCCGAAACCCAGCCGATCAACCATGTCGATGGCCACAACGCGCCGATGCTGCTGCTGGCCGGCACCAAGGACGTCACTGTCCTGCCACGCAATACCCAGCACCTGGCCGCGCGCATCAAGGACGCCGGCGGCCCGGTCTCATCCAAGCTCTATCCGGGGATCGATCACCGGGAGATCATCGGCGCCATGGGCCAGCCCTTCCGCTTTCTGGCGCCGACTTTGCCCGACAGCGTCGCCTTCCTGCACGGCATCGCATCTGGGCAGGCTCAGCCCACGTAAGGCTTTCATGGCGCTTCTTCTTTTCGTCACGCTTCTCTGTTGCAGCCTGCTGATGCTGATCGCCTGGCGCGTGCAGCAATCCAGCGGCAATAGCACCTGGGTCGATGTCGCCTGGACTTTTGGCACGGGCGCGGCCGGCATCGCGCTGGCCCTATGGCCGCTATCGGGTCACGGCCCGATGACGGCGCGCCAAGGCCTCGTCGCAGTGATTGCCGCGCTTTGGGCCTTGCGGCTGGGAGCACATCTGCTGCAACGCGCGCTGAAGGGCCGGGACGATCCGCGCTATGCCAAGCTGAAGGAAAGCTGGGGCGCGTCCTATCAGTGGAAGATGCCGGCTTTCCTGCAAATGCAGGCCGTCAGCGTTTTCATTCTTGCCATGTTCATCATGCTGGCCGGGCGTAACCCCGCCCCCGGCCTCGGCCTGCTCGATATTCTGGCGATCATCATCGCTGGCTGCTCCATCATCGGGGAAGCCCTGGCCGACCGCGAGGTTGCGCGTTTCGCCGCCAATCCCGCGAACAAGGGCAAGATCTGCGAGGCCGGGCTATGGGGCTGGTCGCGCCATCCGAACTACTTTTTCGAATGGCTGATCTGGGTCGCCTATGCGCTCTTCGCCATCAGCGGTTTGTCCTTTCCCTGGGGCGCGCTCGCCTGGGCCGGTCCTGTCGTGATGTATCTGGTTCTCGTCCATGCCTCCGGCATTCCGCCGACCGAGGAACATATGCTGCGCTCCCGTGGCGACGCTTTTCGCGACTATCAAAGCCGCGTCTCCAAATTCCTGCCTTTGCCGCCAAGGAAAGCCCGTTCATGACCGCATTTGCGACCCTTGCCGCCGCGACGGCCGAGCGCTTTCCCATCCCTGACGCGCTGTCGCGCATGGGCATCAGCATGATGGTGGAGCGCACGCGGCAGAAGCTGGCGACGCAGGCCGGTGCAAATGGGCAGTTCGCGGCCGATATGGCTGATTTTCCCATCGCCCAGCATACGGACGCCGCTAATGCCCAGCATTACGAGGTGCCGGCCGCCTTTTTCGGCACCGTGCTGGGACCGCGCCGCAAATATTCGTCCTGCTTCTATGAAACCGGGCGCGAGACTTTGGGCGCCGCCGAAATCCTCGCCTTGCAGGCAACGGTCGACCATGCCGGCATCGCCCAGGGGCAGGATATTCTGGAACTCGGCTGCGGCTGGGGGTCACTCACCCTGTTCATGGCCGAGCGCTTTTCAGACTCTCGCGTCACCGCCGTTTCCAACTCGGCCTCTCAGCGCGCCCATATCGAGGCGGAAGCCCGCTCACGCGGCCTGAACAATATCCGCGTCATCACCGCCGATATGAACGATTTCAAACCGGCCGGGCGGTTCGACCGCATCGTTTCGGTGGAGATGTTCGAGCATATGGCCAATTGGCGGCCGCTTCTTTCCGGCATGCGGGACTGGCTGCGCCCCAATGGCCTGGCAATGATCCATATCTTCACCCACCGGCTGGCCCCCTACCGCTTCGACCTCAACGACAAGGCGGATTGGATAGCGCAGCATTTCTTCACCGGCGGCATCATGCCCAGCCGCGACCTGATGGGCTGCTTCCCGGACCTGTTTACGGTGGAGCAGGAATGGCAATGGGACGGTCGCCATTACCAGCGCACGGCGGAAGCCTGGCTGCGCAATTTCGATGCGAATAGGACCGGTATTCGCCGTATTCTGTCACCCGTCTATGGGCGCGATACCGCTGTTTGGGAACGCCGCTGGCGGCTGTTTTTCCTGGCGACAGCCGGCCTGTTCGGCCATGCCGGCGGCGCGGAATGGGGTGTCACGCATTACCGTCTGCGGCCGGTCGTCTAAGACCGGCCGGCAGGCTCAAAAATGCGGGTTGACCATGAAATGGAACAAAACCAGCAGAAGCAGGCTGACCACGAGCGCCACCAGCATGCTCGCAGGTCGGAAAGCCGATCCGCGCGCGGGCTGTGATTTGATCGGTTCAGCCATCTCTGCCTCCTGCCTTTTCGGTCTTTAGCTTTCTTCAGTCTCTCGCAGCTACGGGCGGAAAGCGCGCCATGGCTTCGAGGTCGTCCAGCTTCATATGGTTGCGCATATACATCTGGCTAGCGTCGCGCACAGGCTGAAAATCCCAAGAGGTCTGCTGTCCTTTTTGCAGGGCTCGGGACACCAGATGCCGCCGCTTCTGGCTGGCCAGAACCTGGGCGTGCAGGCTGGGCAGATCCCAGCGCGTTGCCGCTTCCGCCCGCATCGCGACAAGCCGCGCATCGTCCGGATCACGCGCCGCGATATTGTCCAGTTCCAGCGGGTCTTTGGAAAGATCGTAGAAGCGATCGGGATCGGTCGGGCAATGGATGTATTTCAGAACCCCGCGCCGGATCATGACCATGGGTGCCACCACGCCCTCCGCACAGTATTCGCCGATCACGTCGCCCGCATCATCCGCGCCCATGGCATAGGGCAGCAGGCTGCGCCCGTCATGATCGGTCGCGTAATCGGGCTCCTGCCCGCCGCCCGCGACAGCGGCCAGCGTCGGCAGGATATCGACGAGCGACACGGGAGCTGCCACGCGATGCGGCTGAAAGCGGCCCGGCGCATGCATGATGAGCGGGATGCGGGACGCGCCCTCATAGAAATTCATTTTGAACCACAGACCACGCTCGCCCAGCATTTCGCCGTGGTCGGCAATGACGATGGTGATCGTATTATCCGCGAATTCGCTGTCGCGTAGCGCACCCATGATGCTGCCGACATGGTCGTCGAAATAGGAGCAGGCAGCGTAATAGGCGTGGCGTGCGTCGCGCACATTCTGCTCGGTAATGGTCTGCGCATCCTGCGCACAGACGTGGCGCAGACGATCGGCATGGGGATCATTACCGGCCGCCGCCGCATCCACCTTCGGCATGTCGATCTCGGCCTCCGCGTAGCGGGACCAATAGGGATCGGCCATGGTGAAAGGATCATGCGGATGCGTCATCGAGACGATCATGCAGAAAGGCCGATCGTCCTTGTCGCGCGCCATGTCATAAATCTTCTGGCGTGCGGCGAAGCCCACCTCGTCATCGAAATCCATCTGATTGGTGCGCACGCAACGCCCGGCCTGGGTGACGCTGTCCATGTTGTGGTACCAATCCAGACGCGTGTCGAAATGTGTCCAGTCCGGCGTCCAGCCGAAATCGGCCGGGTAGATATCGGTCGTCAGCCGCTCCTCGAACCCGTGCAGCTGGTCGGGTCCGCAGAAATGCATCTTGCCGGCGAGGATGGTGCGATAGCCGGCGGCGCGCAGGTAATGCGCGAAGGTCGGCGATTGGGAGGGGAATTCCACCGCATTGTCATAAGCGCCGGTTGAGGACGGCAGGCGCCCGCTCATGAGGATGGCGCGCGACGGCGCGCAGAGCGGGCTATTGCAATAGGCAGCGTCGAAGATCACGCCTTCGGCGGCCAGACGGTCCAGATGCGGTGTCTTGGCGACGGTATTGCCATAGGCCGGCAATGCGCCCGCCGTCATCTGGTCCGCCATCAGGATAAGAATATTCGGCCGCTGGGTCACGCTCAGTCCCTTCTGCATCGCCATGACTAATCGCGCTTTACGGCAAAAGCGTGAAGCCGCTGCGGCCTTATGGTGCTATCAGACTGACTTATGGCAAACCCACGCGCCCTTCCGCCCCTGCCCGCCCTGCTCGCCTTCGAGGCGGCCGCGACGGCCGGGAATTTCAGCCTCGCCGCCCGGCAGATCGGCCAGAGCCAGGCCGCCGTCAGCCAGCATGTGGCGGCGCTGGAGCGCTTCATCGGCCAGCCGCTGTTCCGCCGCCTGCATCGCGGCGTGGCACTGACCGAGGCCGGGGTCAGGCTGCAAGCGGCCCTGGCCCGTGGCTTCGATCTGATCGAGAGCACGCTTGACGATTTGCGCAGCGCCGGCCGCGTGCCGACGCTGACCATCGCGACCGATTTCGGTTTCGCGACCTTCTGGCTGATGCCAAGGCTGGAAAGCCTGAATGCCGCGCTGCCGGGGGTGGAGGTGCGGCTGATCACCGGCCATCAGACGCCGCGCGCCGCACTGGCGGATAGCGACGTCACCATTGCCTTCGGCCCGGCGGATGTCGGCGGCGAATTGCTGTTTCATGAAACCGTGGTGCCGGTGTGCAGCCCAGCCTTTCTGGCGCGGCATCAGCGCGCGGGCGGCGGCCTCGATTGGGCAAGGCTGCCGTTGCTGGAGCTCGACGCGCCGGAGCCCGGCCGCTGGATGGGCTGGTCGGAATGGTTCACGGCCACCGGCCAGGCACCGCGCCCGGCGCGGGCGCCGATGCTGCACCTGAATACCTATCCGCTGGTGGTGGAAGCCGCGATGCTGGGCCAGGGCGCCGCCCTCGGCTGGCAGCCGCTGCTGGCCCGGCATTTGGCCGCCGGCAGTCTGGTGCCGATGACGGAGGCCGCGCTGACGACGACGCGCGCCTATCGGCTGCTCACGGCCCGCCTGCCAGCAGAAAAGCCGGCTGTCGCCGGCTTCCGCCGCTGGCTGCTGCCTGTCTGATCATGCCGCCTTGCGCAGGGACGCGACCAGCGCCGCTGCCTTCTGGCCGACGATTTCGGCGGTATCGCCCACCTTGTAGATGGCCGACGCGATGCCGAAACCGGCGGCACCGGCCGCCGTCCATTCGGGAATGGTCTCGGCCGTCATGCCGCCCACCGGCACCACCATCGTGCCGGGCGGCAGAACGGCGCGGATGCCTTTCAGCGCGGCCGGATTGAAGGCCTCGGCCGGGAAAATCTTGAGGCAATCGGCCCCGGCCTTGAGCAGGCTGAAAGCCTCGGCCGGGGTGAAGAAGCCCGGCGCCGCCAGCATGCCCAGGCCCTTGGCCGTGCGCACGATTTCCGGATCGGCATGGGGCGTCACGATCAGCTTGCCGCCGACACCCGCGATCTCGCGCACCTGATCCGGCGTCATCACCGTACCGGCACCGACCAGCATGCGGTCGCCGAAATTGTCGGCAATCAGCTTGATGCTTTCCAGCGGCTGCGGGGAATTCAGCGGCACTTCGACAATAGCGACCCCGGCGGCTTCCAGAGCCGCCACGATGGGGATGACCTCATCCGGGCGCACGCCGCGCAGAATGGAAATCAACGGGCATTTAGCGAACCATTGCTTCATAGCACTGTCTTCCTTGTCTCAGGCGGCCCAGGCCACGGCCTGCCCGATGCGATGCAGCCCGGCGGGCGCCGCCTCATAATCCAGCCCTCGCGCCTGACCGCCGCAGAAGGCGATGGCGTCGGCATAGAGGCCGCAGAGTTTCGGGTCGCCGATCAGCACGACCGGCCCCGCATTCTGATGCGCGGCCAAGGCCGCGCGCACTTCATGGCCCAGCAGCAGGCCCGAGAGATAGGACGCGGCCGAGACCTCGGACAGGCGATCGAACAGGCCCAGCGTGCGCACCCCGAACAGATGGCGCAGCAGGCCGCCGGCATCACCGCTGCGGGCAAGGCCCTGACGCAAAGCCGCCGGATCGGCCGGTGCATCCACCTTCATCATCCGCCCCAGGATGGTATGGCCGCTCAGCGCCGCGAAACTTTCACCCGTCATATAGGTGGAGAAGCCAGTGATCCGCCCGCCTCCGATCTTCACCCATTTGGAATGGCTGCCCGGCATGCAGGCGACGCCGCTGTCGCCGAATTCGGCGAGCGCGCCGATGATCTGCGTCTCCTCGCCACGCATCACTTCCGGCACGCCGGCGTCCTCGGTGGTGACACCGGGAATGATGCGAACCTCGGCCCCGTCATAGGTCACGGGAATGGTGGCCGAGGCCAGATCGGCGGCACCGGCCGGGCAATGGGCGTACGGCGCTTCCACCCAGCCCTGGCGGCTGCCGATCATGCCCGACAGCAGCACCCGGCGTTCCCCGCCATTCACCCAGGGCTGGATCGTGCGGCGCAGCACATCCGCAAAACGCCCGTTCTCCACGAACATGATGCCGGAATGGGCCGAGGCCTTATCCAGCACCTGGCCGTTCGGGCCGATGCGATAGGCGCGAAAGCTGCTCGTGCCCCAGTCAACACCAATCATTGAGACAACGTCCTTAAGCGCGCGGTTCGGTTTCCGGGAACGGAAAGTCGAGTATCGAAACATGAGCGGCGACGATCCGCCAATGGCCGTCGAGCTTTACCCAGGTCTGCATCTGCCGGCCCGTTTTCCCGGTTGACCGGCGGCGGAACAGCGTGCTCGCGGTGCCGAAATCATCGCCGAAGGTGGTGATGACGGTGCGCGCCAGATCGCGGTCCAGGTCACCCGTGCCGCGCCCCTGGCGGAAGGCACGGATTTCCGCCGCGCCGTGCAGGTTCTCACCGCCACCATAGCGGATGGTCTCCGCACTATCCCAGAAGAGTTCGGTCAGCGTATCGACGTCATTGGTGACGAGTGCCACCTCATACCGCTCGAAGGCGGCAGTCAGTTCGGCCTGCGGCGCCGGTTTGTTGGTCTCCGTCATCGTCTATTCCTAGCCTTAAACATCGTTTTACCCCGGCCTAATATGACGTCATCCGCGCACTTGTTGCGCGGATCTACCCGTCGCGGCGCCCTGACGGGTAGATGCCCGGCATGAAGCCAGGCGGGGCCGCCCGCGGCATGACCAGGCGGGCTAGTCCTGAAAAGCCGGGGCGATGGGGGCGCGGCACAGGCCCTGCGCTTCCAAGGCCGCCGCCGTCCGCACCAGCAGGTCTTCCCGCCAGGGGGCCGCGATCAGCTGCACGCCGATGGGCAGTTTGCCTTCCGCATTCTGCAAGGGCACGGCCAGAACCGGCAGGCCGATACAGGTGATGGGCTGGGTGAACAGGCCGAAGGCCGGGCGCAGCGGCATGGTCTGCCCGCCCAGTTCCAGCATTTCCTGCCCGATCGGCTGGGCCGGCACGGCGGTCGCCGGCGCGATCAGCACGTCATAATCCCGGAACAGCTCGGCCATGGCGGCGCGCCACAGAGCGCGCACCTTCAGCGCATGCTGATACCATTCGGCCGGGATGAGCGCGCCCGCCAGCAGGCGATCCCGCGAAAGGGGTTCCATATCCGCCCGCCGCTGACGCAAATGCGCGCGGTGCTGGCCCGCGCCCTCCACGCCGGTGATGACGAAAGCGGCCGAGCGGCCGGCGGCGGTAATCTCGGGCGAAGCGACAGTCGCGGCCTTCAGCGCCGCGCTGACCCGCCCCACCGCAGAGCGCGCGGCGTCACTCAACGGCTGGTCGAAATACCCGCCCAGACGGCCGAAGCGGAGCCCATCGATGCCATGGTCCAGCGCTGCCGTGACAGGCTCCGCCGCACGCGACACCTGCCCGGCATCCTGCGCGTCCCGCCCCTGCATGACGTCATAGGCGATGGCGAGGTCAGCCACCGTGCGCGCGAAGGGGCCGATATGATCCAGGCTCGGCACGAAGGCGATGGAGCCGGCGCGGCTGAGGCGGCCGTAAGTGGGTTTGAGGCCGAAAATGCCGTTCAGGCTGGCCGGCACGCGGATGGACCCATTGGTATCCGTGCCGAGCGTGATCGGCACGATGCCGGCGGCGACAGCGGCACCGGAGCCGCCGGAAGACCCGCCCGCGCTCCGCGCCAGATCATGCGGATTGCGGGATGGGCCGTAATGGGTGTTTTCGGTCGTGAAGCCGTAGGCGTATTCGTCCATATTCAGCGCGCCGATGCAGACCCCGCCGGCGGCCTTCAGCTGCGCGACGGCGAAGCAATCAGCCTCGGCCGGCGCATTGTCCGCCTCGATCTTCGATCCGGCGAGGGTCGTGATACCCTCGATGTCGAACAGGTTTTTGACCGCATAGGGCACGCCGGCCAGCGGGCCGATATCCTCGCCGCGTGCGATGGAAGCGTCCACGGCCGCCGCATCGGCCAAGGCGCGCGCCTCGGTAATTTTGGTAAAGGCATTGACCTTGGGGTCCAACGCCTGGGCGCGAGCAAGGGCCGCCTGCGCGACTTCGGTGGCAGAGATCGCGCCGCTTTTGATCTCGCGTGCGATATCGACGGCGGATTGGGTGATGAGGCTCATGCGCGGCACCTCAGGGCTGGAAGACAAGCGCGGGTTCGACCGCCGCATCCACCGGCCAGGCCAGCACGGGCTCAGCGAAGCGGGTGACGAGCGTGAAGGCTGCCGTCACACGGGCAAGCTCGGCCTCGTCCAGGCCCAATCCCTGCAAGGCCGCGGCGGCGCGCACATAGGCCGCGATATCGGTGGCGTCTTCCATGCCCGGATCTCCTGAACAGCGTCAGGACCAGAGCTTGCCCGAGCCGGCCCAGCGCCGCCAGTCATCCGATCAATGAAAATGCGCTAGAACGAAAAGAGCCGCGTTTCGCCGAAGCCGAGCGTGACGAAGGCATCATCCGCCAGACCCGCCGCTGCCCGCGCCGCCGCCATGTCCCTGGGCGGCGCGTCGATCGGCTCATCCGTCAGCTTGAAGGTGCCGAAATGCATGCCTATCGACTGGCGCGCGCCCATGGCAACATGGGCGGCCACGGCCTCGGCCGGATTGACATGGACCTGGGCCATGATGTGGCGCGGGTCATAGGCGCCGATGGGCAGCAGAGCGAGGTCCGGCGCACCCAGGCGCCGGCCGATTTCGGCCCAATGCGTGCCATGGCCGGAATCCCCGGCGAACAGGATCTGATGCCGGCCGGCCTTCAGCATGAAGCCGCCCCATAGGCTATGCCCGCGATCCCAGAGCGTGCGGGCCGAGAAATGCCGGGCCGGCGTGACCGTCACGCTGGTGCCGTCGGTCAGCCGCGTCTCCCCCCACCAGTCGAGTTCCGTCACCTGCCGCAAACCGGCCTTCGCCAGATGCCGGGCATTGCCGAGCGGCGTGATGACCGCCGGGTTATCGCGCCGGCGAATCTCGCGCAGGCTGGGCAAATCCATATGGTCGTAGTGGTTATGCGACAGCAGCAGCAGATCGACCCGGGGCAGGTCGCGGAACAGACGGCCCGGCGGTCGCGCGCGCTTCGGCCCCGCCCAGGATACCGGGGAGCAGCGGTCGCTGAAGACCGGGTCTGTCAGAATGGTCAGGTTCGGCAGGCGGATCAGGAAGCTGCTATGGCCGATGAAGGTGACGGAGACCGCGCCCGGCGGCGGCAGGCGATTGGGGTCGCCGCTCGGCGCCGGGTCCGGCGGCAGCACCGGCCAGGGCTGCCGATCCTCCCGAAAGCGCCAGCGCAGGATGCTGATCAGCCCGCCGCGCTTCCGCGGCTTGCCGTTGGCTTCAAAGGCGGGGGGCAAGACGACCGGCGGAATATGCTCCGCCGCCGAGGAGGGCGGATTGAAGAAAATCGTGCCGTCGAAATGATCGGAAACGGGATAGGCGGGCGGAGGCGTCAAGAGGCGGTATCTCTCTCAGGTCGAGGGTAGCCTCGCATTATGTAGGCGGTTAAGGCGCGGACGCCATAGGGGCTGATCTGACAGCGGCTTGTCTGTCCGATGTTTAACGTGACGGCAGACTGCCCTCGCAGCCCGCACGTCTCACGCGATCGTCATCGCCCGCACCGCCATCCATGACGATTTGGCAAAGACCGGACAAAACGACCGGGTTAAAGCAATAAGGCCGGCTTTTTGTCACCGAAAAGAAGGCGTTAGGTCTTCAGACGGGATGGGAGATCAAACCCGACGTGTCACTGCGTGACGATGACGTTCTGGCCCAATGCCACCGCCTGTCCCGGCTGGGGTTGCAGAATCAGGCGCAGGCCTCGGCGTCCTTATTGCTGGACGACGATACGGTCTCCCCCCAGATCCGCGCGGACGCGCTGACCCGGCTGGTCTGGATCAAATTCCACCAGGGCCAGCACGCCGCCGCCGAAGCGGTGGCGGCCGATGCCATAGATCTCTGCTGCGCCTTGCAAGACCCGGTCCGGGAATCCGTCGCGCGGGCCTATCACGCCAGGGTTCTGTGCGAGGGGCATGATCTGGTCAAAGCGGCCGACGAGGCAACCGCCGCCGTGCGCATTGCGCGATCTACCGGCGCGGCACTGCCGCAATCGATCGCCCTCACGATGCTGGCCATCATCTGCTCGCCGCTCGGCATCAATGATGCCGGCGTTGATCTGGCGCGGGAAGCCATCGCGCTCGCGGAACAGTCCGGCGACAGCGAAGCGCTCGCCCATGCGCTGATCAATGACGGTTCCATCCATGCGGATTATCTGTACCGGCTCGGGTCAGGCACCGATGACGAAAAGAAAGGCTTTCTGGAACACGCGATCAGACAGAGCGAACGCGCCTGTCGGCTGGCCGCAGCCCATGATGACGGCGAGATGTGCCGCCTCGCCGGCTTCAATCTCATCGAATTCCTGCTGATGGCCGGCAGACCGGACCAGGCGGAAGCGGTGATGCGGGAGACCGCGTTTCACCCGGAAAACGCCAGCGCGCGCGGCGCCGTTCATCTGATGCATGTCACCAACCTGCTACAGATCGCTCGTGGCGACCTGGCCGGCGGGATCGCGTCTCTGCAACGCGCGATCGAGGCCTATATCGCCTATCCGTTCATAGAACTGGCGGTATTCTCCTCCGACTATCTGGCAAGGGCGCTTGCCCAGTCTGGAGACTTCAAAAGCGCCTATCATGAGCAGCAGCGGTTTCAGGCCTTGTCGCAGCAACTGGGCGACAAGCGCAGCGGCGGCCATCTGCGCTCGGCGCTGATGCGCGATCAGGTCGATGAATTGCGCGCGGCCATCGCGGTCGAACGCGAACGCATCGCCTCGCTCACCAAAGTCCATGCCGATTTGCAGGCGGAAGCCGAGCAGCTTCTCAAGGCCAGCCTCGAAGACCCGCTGACCGGCATCGGTAATCGGCGGCGGATGAAGGCCGTGACGGCGGAGCTGAACAGCCGCCATACGCCCTATGCCATGTCGATCCTGGATCTGGATCATTTCAAAAGCATCAATGACCGGTTTTCGCATCTGGTGGGCGATGCCGTCATCAAGACCGTGGGGTCGATGATGCACGGCATCCTGTCCAACCATCTTACCATGAGCGGGTTTGCGATCCGTCTGGGCGGGGAGGAATTTTGCGCCATCCTGATGACCGAAAGCGAGGCGGACGCACAGGCCGTCTGCGAGGAATTCAGGACCAGCCTTGAAGCTTATGATTGGGGTGGTATCGCGGCCGGGCTGCGCGTGACGGCCAGCATCGGCCTTGCCATGGCATGCGAAGCGCCCGATGACCACGCCCGCCTGGCGCTGGCCGATGCCCGCCTGTATCGCGCCAAACGCGGCGGCAGAAACAGCGTCGTGGCGGATGGTTGATAAAGCATCTAAAAGCTGGCGTTAGATGGAATTCAGTTTTCTGCTCATGTCGTCTCCCGCTCGATGATGTCATACGGAATGACGTGCCGCTCGGCGGCAAGGCGCGTGCCGGTGCGCGAGGCCTCGATCGCGCGCCATAGCAGCGCGCCGGCTGTCATGCCGATGCCGGTGGAATCGACCGATACGGTCGTCAGGCGCGGATGGCTACAGCGCGCCACTTCAAAATCCCCGAAACCCGCCAGGGCGATCCGGCCCGGCACGGCCCAGCCGCGCCGCTGGCATTCCATCAGCGCGCCAAAGGCCACAAGATCGGAGACGCAGACCACCGCATCCACCTTCGGCCAATGCGCCATCAACTGCGCCATGGCGGCACTGCCATGGTCCATGCTGCTCGGCGCCTCGCCGAAGGCGACGATGCGGTCAGCCGGCAGGCCGAGTTCGGCCACCGCCGCCTTATAGCCCCGGCAGCGCGCCCGGCCGCGACTGTCGCGCGGACTGGCGCCGCCCAGAAAACCGATCTCGCGATAGCCAAGCGCATACAGACGCTGCACCAGCGCCCGCATGGCACCCGTATTCGAAAAACCGACGACATGCTCGATAGGATCGGTGGGCAAGTCCCAGGTTTCCACCACCGGCACGCCCGCGCCCTGCAACAGCCGGCGCAGCTTGGGCGAATGCTCCCCGCCCGTGACGATGATGCCTTCCGGGCGGCGGCGCAGCATGGCCTCGGCCAGACGCTCCTCCTTCTCCTGCACATAATCGGTCGCGCCCAGCAGCAATTGCAGGCCGCTCTGCTCCAGCGCGCGCTCCATCCCCCGCGCGGTATCGGAGAAATTGGAATTGTTGAGCGAGGGGATCAGCGCCGCGACGAAGCCGGAGCGTTTGGACGACAAGGTGCCGGCCGTCTGGTCCAGCACATAGCCCAGTTCATCGACGGCTTGCAGAATGCGCAGTCTGGTTCTGTCGGAAACCGCACCATCGGCTTTCAAAGCCCGCGACACGGTCATGGCGGAAACGCCGGCCCGTTTCGCGACATCCGTCATCTTCGGCGCGGAACGGGGGAAGCGGTGCGACACCGCCTCCCCCCCCGTCAATTCGTCCGCGCTATCAGGAGCCGGCGGGATGGGCATTGACGAAGATGGAATAAAGCGAGGTCTGCGCGGTGATGTACAGCCGGTTGCGCTTGGGGCCGCCGAAGGTGACATTGGCCACGATCTCGCCGATGGGAATGCGGCCGATCATGACGCCGTCCGGCGCATAGATGGCAACGGCTTCACCGGCCGAGGTCCAGATATTGCCGCTGCGGTCGACGCGGAAACCATCATACAGCCCCCCCTCCATCGTCGCGAAGACATCCTTGCGGCTGACCGAGCGGCCGTCGGTTGCCACCGTATAGGTGACGATCTTGGGCGTGCAGAGCGGGTCATGCGAAAACCCGGTATCGGCGATATAGAGCAAATCTTCCTTCGGTGAGAAGGCAAGGCCGTTGGGCTTCAGAAGATCGCTCACCACCATCGTCATCTCACCCGTCTCAGGGTCCAGACGATAGACATCCGAACTGCCGATTTCGGATTCCGCCGCGTCACCCTCATATTCGGTGTCGATGCCGTAGGTCGGGTCGGTGAACCAGATGCTGCCGTCGCTTTTGACAATGGCATCGTTCGGCGAATTGAGACGCTTGCCCTGGAAATTATCGACCAGGTTGGTCCAGGTGCCGTCATGCTCCAGACGGGAAACGCGGCGGCCGCTATGTTCGCAGGCAATCACGCGCCCCTGATGATCCAGCGTATGGCCGTTCTGATTGCCGCAGGGATATTCGAAAACGCTGACGGAACTGTCGGTCTCATCGAAACGCATCAGCCGGTTATTGGGAATATCGGACCAGAGCAGGCTTTTCGCGGCCGGCACATAGACCGGCCCTTCCGCCCAGCGCATGCCGGTATGCAGCTTCTCCAGCCGCGCGGGCCCGAAGATCAGCTTGTTGAAACGCGGGTCCAGAATCTCATAGGTCATGGAACGTCCTCATTTATTTTTGCCCCGGCCGCGTCATTCCCCGCGGCCGGGCCTGTCTGGATGGTGTTATTGCACGCCCCAGATCGCCTTGTAATGGTCCCGGTAACCGTTATCCGGGTCGAAATTATCCTGCGGTCCGCCGTCATAGGCAATATTGGCCTGGGTCACGACATGGAAGGGCGCGACATAGCCGGACCAGGGCTGGCCCGCGAAAGCGCGGTTCATCTCATCCACCAATTGCCAGCCTTGCAGGGTCAGCGGCTCGGCCACGGTGACAGACTGATACTGGCCGGCGCGGATACGCTCATAGGCCGAACGTGACCCGTCCCCCGCCGCGACGGATTTCGGATTGCCGGTGCCGTCCACCCCGGCATCTTCCAGGGACGGCCCCATGAAGTCGAAATAGATGTCGTTGATGGCGAGGCTATGCGTCCATTTCGCGCCGAACTTCTGGAGCAGCGACGTGGTCAGCTGCGGCATGCGCGTGGATGTGTCGGCAATCGGCGTATCCTCATAGGCCAGAACCTTGCCGCCCATGGCCTTGATGATCCGCTCCATCTCCTTCGCCTTGGCGACCGCGATCTGATATTGGCCGTCCGTGAAGACGACCACGGCAGGCTTGCCGTTCGCGTCGATATAGGCCCAGTCGGCGGCGGCCTCGGCCACCAGCATGGCATCCGTCGAGACATTCACGCGCACATCGGTGCCGGCAATCGGCCCGACCTTCGGGCTCGCATGCCAGGCGACGATCGGAATATTGGCCGCCTGCGCCGCCTGCAGACCGGGCCGCTGCTCGATCGGGTCAAACCCTTCCAGCACGATGCCATCCGGCTTCAGCGCCAGCGCCTGGCTGAAGGCCGAGGTGCGGCCCGAGACGGTGCCGGCGCCGTCAATGACACGAACATTCCAGTCGAGCAGCTTGGCCGCTTCCTGAAAGCCTTTTGTGGCCCCCAGGATGCCGCCATTCTTCATGTCGCCCGCCACCACCACGACGGACTTGCCCTTGACGGCCTTGGGTCCGGTGGTGGGACCGTCCCAGGTCGTGACATGGCTCGCATATTTGGCGAGGAAGGCCTTGGCGTCCGCCATGGTATCGGCGCGGGCCACACTGGTGGCCGCCGTCGCCAGCCCCAGGACGATCGCGGCACTCGCCATCATTGTCCGATGCAAGGTCATCAAGGCACTCCCTTTTGCTTTTATTGTTTTTGTCGTTACCGAGTCAGGATTGGGCGGATTTCGGCCGCAGCTTGGCCGCCCCGCGCCGCCTTTGCGCATAGCCCGCGATGCCGATCGCGATCAGCAGTGTGACACCGTTGAACATCGGCTCCACCCAGAAAGAGCCGCCGAATTGCTGGATGCCGGCAATGCCGATGGCCAGGATGGCGACACCGACGATGGTGCCCCAGACATTGACGCGGCCGGGCTTGATGGTGGTGGAGCCCAGAAAGGCGCCGACCAGCGCGGGCAGAAGATATTCCAGCCCGACGCTGGCCTGACCGATGCGGAGTTTCGACGCCAACAGCACGCCGGCGACACCGGTCAGCAGGCCGGAAGCGACGAAAGCGCCGATCGTATAGCGCTGCACGGGAATGCCGTTCAGCGCAGCCGATTTCGGATTGGCGCCGATGGCATAAAGATAGCGGCCGATCGGCAGATGTTCGAGAATGAACCAGAGCAGGAAAGCCAAACCCAGAACGTAGAAACCGGTAATCGGCAGATGCGCGATGCGGGTGGCGTTGAGCGCCAGAAAGCCGCGCGGCAGCACGCCCACCACCTGCTCCCCGCCCGTATGCCACAGCGCCAGGGCATAGAGGACGGTGCCGGTGCCGAGCGTCGCGATGAAACTGTCGATGCGCGCGACTTCAACCAGCAGGCCGTTCAGCAATCCGACGAAGGCCGAGAGGGCAATGACGACCAGCACCGCGACCGGCCAGCTGACGCCGTAATTCACCTGCAGACTGATCGCCAGAATATGCCACAGCACGATGCCGTAGCCGACCGTCAGGTCGATCTTGCCGGAAACCATGGGGATCATCGCGGCCAGAGACAGCAGCGCGATGATGGCCTTGTCGGCGATGATCGAACGCAGATTGAGCATGGTCGGAAAGGTGTCGGGCAGCAGGATCGAGAACAGCAGAATCAGCGCCAGCATGAGCAGCGGCAGGCCATAGACCGGCAGCAGCCGCGTTGCTTTTTCGCGCAAGCTTGCCCCCGCCAGTTCCCTGGCCGTCGGCTCCAGCGCATCGGAGCGCACGGAATTGATCGCCATGTGTCGTTTCCTTATGCGGCTTCGGATGCGGAGGCAGCCGCGATCAAAGCCTCCGTCGTCAGCGCGTTGTCCTTGAGTTCGGCGATGATCTGTCCACGATTGAAGACCAGCGCGCGGTGGCAGATATGGGCGATCTCCTCGAAATCGGTGGAGACGACGAGAACGGCGAGCCCGGCATCCAGCGCGCGGGCGATCAGCCGGTAGATTTCTGCCTTGGCGCCAACATCGACGCCGGCCGTGGGGTCTTCCGCGATGAGCAGCTTCCGGCCCGTCGCCAGCCAGCGCCCAACCACGACCTTCTGCTGATTGCCGCCCGACAGCCCTTCGATGGCGAGATCGGGATCGTTCGGCGACAGACCGACCGAGGCGCCCAGCTTGCGCGCGGCCTCGGCCTCGGCGCGCGGCGACAGCGGCTGAAACAGCCCCCTGCCCGCCGCGCCGGGATTGAGAAAGGCATTTTCCCGAATGGAGAGGCTGGGCGCGATCGATTCCTCGGCGCGGTCCCGCGCCATCAGGCCGATGCCGGCCTGCAAGGCCGCGCGGGTGGAGGACAGGTCAGGCGCCGCACCGTCCAGCAGAATGTCCCCGCGATGCGGCAGGGTGCCGAACAGCGCACGACCCACTTCCTCCTGCCCCGCGCCACGCAGGCCGACGAGGCCCAGCAATTCGCCCTCGCGCAGATCGAAATCGACCGGCCCGGCATGGGGCGTGGTCAGCCGGCGGACCGCCAGCCGCGTCGGCCCTTCGCGCAACGGCGCCTTCTGGAACAGGCTGAGATTGCTGCGTCCGACGATCCAGGAAATCAGCTCATCCGGATTTGTCTCCACAACCGGCTTCTGCCCGATCAGCGCGCCGTCACGCATGACGACGACATGATCGGCAATGCGGAAAATCTCATCCAGCCGGTGCGAGACATAGATCATGCCGACGCCCCGCGCCTTCAGCGTGCGAATGGCCGTGAACAGCCGCTCCACCTCATTCGCCGGCAGGCTGGCGGTCGGCTCGTCCAGCACCAGGAAGTCGCAATCGACCACCAGCGCGCGGGCGATGGCGACGAGCGACTTTTCCGTGCGGCTGAGGCTATGGACACGGCTGCCGGGGTCGATATCGCAACCGATGCGGGCGAGCGCTTCCGCCGCGCGCGTCTCCGTGCGCTTCCAGTCTATAGCTCCAAATAGAGACGGCTTGGCGGCAAAGCCTTCCGCCAGGCTCATGTTTTCCGCGACCGTCATCCATTCGATGAGGCCAAGATCCTGATGAATGAAGGCGACGCGATGACCAGCGCCGCCCGCGCTTTGCACGCGATGACGGTAAGGCACGCCATCGATGGAGACGGTGCCTTCATCCGCGCGGACGATGCCGCCCAGGATCTTGATCAAAGTCGATTTTCCGGCACCGTTTTCGCCCAGCAGCGCCACGACATCGCCGCGCGGCACATCGAAGCTGACGCCTTTCAAGGCATGCGTGCCGCCAAAGGTTTTGACGACACCGTCAAACCGCAGCTTGCCCTCTCCACCCATCACGGCCTCCTTCGGGGGCTTTTGCCCCTCGTTCTGCGCAAGGCTCTTTTTAGCGGCCGGCATCTCGTCTTTGTGAAGGTGATGCCGGCTTCAGCGTTTATTCAGACAGTCTTATCCTCACCCGTCGGGAATGACGCTGCTTCAATGAAAACGCGACAGATCCTAAAGGCTGGCGGTAATACCGCCATCGACATACAGAATATGGCCGTTGACGAAGCTTGACGCGGCGGAGGCGAGAAAGACGGCCGCGCCACCCAGTTCAGCGACCTCGCCCCAGCGGCCTGCCGGCGTGCGGGTCGCCAGCCAGCCGGAAAAGGCCGGGTCATCGACCAGCGCCTGATTCAACTCCGTGCGGAAATAGCCGGGCCCCAGACCGTTGACCTGCAAACCGAACTTGCCCCAGTCGGTCGCCATGCCCTTGGTCAGCATCTTCACCGCGCCCTTGGTCGCGGTATAGGGCGCGATGCCGGGACGGGCGAGTTCGCTTTGCACCGAACAGACATTGATGATCTTGCCGCGCCCGCGCGGAATCATGTGCTTCGCCACCGCCTGGCCCACGAAAAAGACGCTGTCGAGATTGACGGTCGTGATCTTGACCCAGGCTTCCAGCGGAAATTCGTGCAGCGGCGTGCGATGCTGCATACCGGCATTATTGAACAGGATGTCGATCGGGCCAATCTCGGCCTCGATATCAGCGACGGCTGCTGTCACCGCCGCCGGATCGGTCACATCAAAGCCCTTGATCGCGACCTGGAAGCCGCGCCGCTCCGCCAGATCGGCCTTGGCACGGATCAACGCATCATAATCGCGGCCATTGAGCACGACATGAGCCCCCGCTTCGGCCAGCGCTTCCGCAATGGCGAAGCCGATCCCCTTGCTGGAACCGGTGACGAGCGCGATGCGCCCCGTGAGGTCGAACAGATTCAAACTATTCCCCAATCCAGTCTTCACGGCCCATCTTGCGCGGCGCTTGGGGCCGGCATGTTAGCGATAACCATTTTACTGTCAAGCAAAGCATGGCGTCCAGAGAAGCGCCAAAAAACCGGCGATTTCCGCCCGTCTCACGCGTTAGTCAGCGGCGCGACAGGATCGGCACCTTCTCACACCGGCGAAAATGGGCGACTGTTACAGTCTCAGGCTTTCGAGCCGGCCCCTGATTCTGGACAGCATCGTGCGACGAGTCTTCCGCCCAAAAGCCTTCCCCGCGTGACATCCCTTGTCCGCACCCGTCTCAGGGACGCGACCGCGCCGGCCCATGCCGAAGTCGATCGGATCTTCTCACATTTCGACCTTACCACCGCCGCAGGCTATGGCGCCTTCCTCTCCGCCCATGCGGGGGCCTTGCTGCCCGTCGAAGCCTGGCTGGACAGCCGCGCGCCCCAGGTGATCGCGGATTGGCCGTCCCGCCGCCGCGCGGCGGCGCTTGCCGTCGATCTGGCGGCCATGGGGCAAACCGCTGCCCCGACTGAGGCTTTCCACAGTCCGGACAGCCCCGCCGCCGTCATCGGCGTGCTGTATGTGGTGGAAGGGTCACGCCTGGGCGGCAAGATACTCGCCCGCCGCTTGGCGCCGGGCCTGCCGGCCAGCTATCTCAATCCGCCCGGCGGCGGACCAAGCTGGCCCGCCCTGCTCCAGCGCCTGGAAGCCATCCTGCTGGACGAGACTGCGGAGGCCATCGCCACCGCCGCCGCCGTACAGACCTTCGACCGCTTCGCCCGTGCAGGCTCACTTGCCGCTGTCGGATGCCCCGCATGAGCGACATCCAGGTCGATCTCACCAATTGCGACCGCGAGCCGATCCATCTTCTCAGCGCCATTCAGCCCATCGGCTTTCTGCTGTGCATGACAGCGGATTGGTTGGTTGCGCGTGCATCGGCCAATGTCATCGATCATCTGGGCCAGGCGGTTGATGACATCATCGGCCTGCCCGCGACCGAAATTTTCGCCGTCGAAGCGCTGCATGACCTGCGCAACCGCCTGACCGGCATTCAAGGGCCGGACGCGGTCGAGCGCGTGCTGGGCATTGCCTGCATCGCGGCCAGGCCACGGGATCTCTACGATTGCGCGCTGCATTTCTCCGGCGAGCATATCGTCATCGAGCTGGAGCCCAACCGCCGGGAAGATTACGTTGACTCGGCAAGCGTCATCCGCTCGATGATGGCGCGGCTGGACCAGCCGAGCGATCTTGCCGGCTATTTCAAGACCGGCGCCCGGCAGCTGCGGGCGCTGACGGGGTTCGACCGCGTCATGGTCTATCGCTTTGACCGCGACGGATCGGGCGAAGTGGTCGGCGAAGCCGCGCGGCATGATATCGGCAGCTTCCTCGGCCTGCATTATCCGGCTTCCGATATTCCGCAGCAGGCGCGCGCGCTATACCTGCGCACGCCCTTCCGCATCATTACCGATCTCGCGGCGGAACCCGTGCCGATCCTGCCGGCGCGGGACGCGATCGGCGCGCCGCTGGACCTGTCATTGTCCGTCATGCGCTCGGTCTCGCCCATTCATATCGAATATCTGAAGAATATGGGCGTCGGCGCGTCGATGTCCGTCTCCATCATCATCGAAGGCAAGCTGTGGGGGCTGTTCGCCTGCCATCATTACTCACCGCTTTGCCCCTCCTTCCAGAAACGCACCATCGCTGAGCTGTTTGGGCAGATGTTCGCGCTGAAACTGGAAAGCCGCGACCGGCAGGAAGCCGCCGCCTATGAAAACAATGCCCGCCGCGCGACAGACCGGCTGATGGCCTCCGTCGCCAATGACGTCACCCTGCTCGACAATCCGGAATGGGTGGGAGAGACGCTGCGCGCCATCATCCCCTGCGACGGTATCGGCATCTGGATCGGCGCCAAGGCCGCCTGTGGCGGCTCCGCCCCACCTTTGGACGCGCTGCCCGTCATTGCCCGCCGCTTCAACGCGCTGGCGGCAGGCCGTGTCTTCTCGACCGATCATCTGGCCGAGATCGTGCCGGGGGCGGACGCCTATGCCGCCCAGGCGGCCGGCGTTCTGTCCATCCCCATCTCCCGCTCGCCGCGCGACTATGTGCTGCTGTTCCGGGAGGAGCGCGTCCGGCAGGCGCGCTGGGCGGGTGACCCGCACAAGCCCGCCAGCTATGGCCCGAACGGCGCCCGCCTGACGCCGCGCGAAAGCTTCGCGGAATGGCGCCAGGAAGTCCGCAATCGCAGCGAGCCGTTCAGCGCCGCCGAACAGCGCGTGGCCGAGACATTGCGCGTCTCGATGATCGAAGTCGTGCTGCGCCTGTCGGACGCGGCAGAGACCGAGCGGCAGACGGCGGCCGAACGGCAGGAATTGCTGATCGCGGAACTGAACCACCGCGTGCGCAATATTCTGGCGCTGATCCGTGGGCTGGTGCGGCAGTCACGCGATTCCAAGGCGCGGGCGGTGGACTATATCGCCCTGCTGGAAGGCCGCATCGAAGCGCTGGCCCGCGCGCATGACCAGATCACGCAGGATAACTGGGCGCCGGCGCTGCTGCGCGCGCTGATCGAAACCGAGGCCGCCGCCTATCTGGGCGGCCGCCGCGAGCGCGTGGAAATCGAGGGGGAGGCCGTGCTGCTGGACCCGGCCGCCTTCTCCACCATGGCGCTCGTCATTCATGAACTGGTGACGAATTCCGCCAAATATGGCGGCCTGTCGGATAGTGGCGGCGTGCGCGTGACCTGGGCGCGCGATGATGCGGGCGACCTCATCATCGACTGGCGGGAATTCGGCGGCCCCATCGTGACGCCGCCTTTGCGCCAGGGTTTCGGCACCACCATCATCCAGCGCTCGGTCCCCTATGACCTGAAGGGCAAGGCCGAGGTCTGGTACAAGCCGGCGGGGTTCGAGGCGCAATTCAGCATCCCGGCCCGCTATGTCAGCCAGCCTGCTGCAAACCTCAGCCAGACCGGAACGGCACCGAGAGCGGCCGCGGTCACCGACAGTACCGCACCGCTCATCGGCAAGGTTCTGCTGGTGGAAGACAGTCTCATCATCGCCATGGATGCCGAAGATATCCTGATGGAGCTTGGTGCCGTCGAAGTGCGCACGGTCTCGACCGTGGCGCAGGCGCTGGAATCCCTGGCGCAGGAAAAGCCCAGCGTCGCCGTGCTCGACGTCAATCTCGGCGAGGAAAACAGCTTTCCCATCGCCGATGCGCTGAAGGCCGCCGGCGTGCGCTATGTCTTCGCCACCGGCTATGGCGACCAGCTGCGCCTGCCCGACGCCCATGCCGGCACGCCGACGGTGAAAAAGCCCTATACCGCCGCCAGCCTCAGCCGCGTGCTGGAAGGCGGCTGACGGTCTCCCGCCCGCCGCCTTGCGTCACCTACATGCGCGGCGCCTTGCCTGTCAGATGCGGTCCGATCAGGCTGAGATCGGCCGCACCCAGGCGGTCGGCCGCCGTATTGGCCTGATGCCAATAGGGATATTGCAGCGGCTGCTGGCTGACGGCGTCCAACTGCGCCCGCTCATCCTCTGTCAGTTTCAGATCCGCCGCGCCGAGATTGGTTTTGAGCTGCGCTTCCGTCCGCGCGCCGATGACGACCGTCGTCACCGCCGGGCGGCCCAGCAGCCAGGCAAGCGCCACTTCCGCCGCTGAGACGCCGCGCGACGCGGCGATGGCGACCAGAACTTCGATCGTATCGTACAGCTTGGCTTCGTCATGGACCGGCGGCTCGCCCCAATCCTGAAAATGCCGGCTGCCTTCCGGGGCGCCCTTGCCACGGCGATACTTGCCCGACAGCAGGCCACCGGCCAGCGGGCTCCAGACCATGACGCCCAGACCCTGATCCAGGCTGATCGGCAGCAGCTCATTCTCCACATCGCGCGACTGCAACGAGTAATAGATCTGCTGGCTGACCAGCGGCACGAACCCCTCGCGCCGCGCGATTTCCATCGCCTTCATCAGATGCCAGCCTGAGAAATTGGACGCGCCGACATAACGGACCTTGCCGGATTTCACGAGCGTATCCAGCGCCTCCATCGTCTCTTCCAGCGGCGTCAGCCCATCCCATTCATGGAGCTGATAGAGGTCGATATGATCGGTGCGCAGCCGCCGCAGGCTGGCCTCGCATTCGGCGATCAGGTGATGGCGGGACAAGCCTTCGTCATTCGGTCCCTCGCCCATGGGAAAGCGGGCTTTGGTCGCGACCAGCAGGCGGTTGCGGCGGCCTTCCATCGCTTCGCCCAGAATCTCCTCCGAACGGCCCCGGGAATAGACATTGGCGGTATCGACGATATTGACCCCGGCATCGAGGCAGAGATCGAGCTGGCGCTGCGCGCCGCTGACATCGGTCGACCCGGTCTTGGCGAAGAAGGTTTCGCCGCCGAAGGTCATGGTGCCGAAGGTCAGCACGGAAATCTTGAGGCCGGACCGGCCGAGAACGCGGTATTCCAATAGACTCTCCTGCAACGTCTTGGTGCGTTATTGCGGTGATGCGCGGCGCAAGCCGGCTGCCGGCCAGCCTATGGCGTTTAGGATAGCGCTACCAGTCCCGCCGGCAGAGGCAGCCCTGCCAAACTTGCCGAGATGCAGTGCAGCAACATCTCACGCATTCTCTAAAGACATGACTATAAATGAAATGATGGTTGAAGCTCCGCTATCGATTCCTCCGAATCGTGCCTTACGCGTCGTCGGCGATGTCCATGGCGACGTGAGCGCCTTTGCCTATGCCGCCGATACCGATCGGTTTGTGATCCAGCTTGGCGATCTGGTCGATTACGGGCCGGACAGTGCCGGCGCCCTGCGCATCATGTTCGACCTCATCGATCGGGGCCAGGGGCTGTTCCTGCTCGGCAATCACGATCTCAAGCTCGCGCGATTCCTGCTCGGCCAGAAGGTGCGCAGCAATGCGGAACTGATCGCGACCCGCCGCCAGATGGATGAGCCGCTGCGCGCCCGCTTTCTGGCGGAAGCCGCGCGCGCGCCGCTGTGGCTGCAAAGCGGACCGCGCCTTTTCATTCATGCCGGTTTCCATACCGATATGCTGCTGGGTCCGCCGCCGCCGACCGAAATCGGCCGGGCCGTGGGCGTCAATGCGCGCGCGCTGTTCGGGGAGCCAACGGGCATGACGCAAAGCGACGGCTTCCCCGAACGCAGCCTGCGCTGGGTGCATCGCATTCCGCCGAATATCACCGTCTATGTCGGCCATGACCGGCGCAGCCAGGACGGCCGGCCGCTGGAACAGCCGTCGCGCGCCGGCGGCCGCGCCGTATTTCTCGATACCGGCGCCGGCAAGGGCGGCCATCTGTCCTGGATCGACCTGCCGCCCCTGGAAGACAGGATCGAGGCCGCCGCCGCGCGGTCATGAGAGTGTTTCAGATTTTCACTGAAACAACGTCATTCCCGCGTAGGCGGGAATCTTCTTCCTCTGGCCCGCCAAGGCTTAGAAGATGCCCGCTTTCGCGGGCATGACGGTTCCTGAACTGCTCTACCCCCGGCCGGATGGCACGCGCTTGCGCGCCTTGAAGGCGGCAACCATCTGCGCGGTATCGGCTTCGCTCGGCAGCTTGCGCGCGACAGCGGCCGAAGGCTTGCGGCCCGCCGCCGCTTTCGGGCGGTCACCGCTATCGGCTTTGGCAGCAGGCACAGACCCCGACAGAAGATTGCGGGGAATTTCGGTGATGAACCGCGAGGCGTGGCTTTTCCACTGACGCCGGCGATGCACATAGCTCAGTCGCAGCGTGAAGCGCGCGCGCGTCAGGCCGACATAGAACAGCCGCCGTTCTTCCGGCAGCGTGCCTTGCTGTTCCGCCTTGCGGCTGGGGAAAATCCCCTCTTCCAGCCCGGCCATGAAGACATGATCGAATTCCAGCCCCTTGGCACGATGCAGCGTCATCACCTGGATGCTGTCCGGCCCCTCGGCCTCCACATCCAGCGCGCCGAGGGCGGCGGCTTCCGCGAAATCGCTGACCGAACCCAGCCTGTCGGCCCGGCCCAGCAGCGCCTGCCAGGACCGGCGCAAGGCCGCGCTGTCGCTGAGCGCGTCGGCGAGGCCGCTGGCCTCGGCCGCGATCTGCAAGGCCTCGGCCGGTTTGGCGCGGCGCGCCAGAATGCGCTTATGGATGACGCGCGCGACATCCAGCACGGCAGCGAAGGCCCGCCGTTCCGGCTCGCTGATCGGTGCGCTGGGCACGGCTTCGGCGAAGGCGATCTCATGATCGGTCGCGTGCTGGCGCAGCTGGGCGAAGGCCTGGCCGGTGACAGGCCGGCGCGGCAGCACGCAGGCCCGGCGGAAAGCGTCATCCGCCGCCGCGTCCCAACGCTCATGCTTCTCATCGGCGTCATGGCTCATCGCCAGGCGCAGCCAGGCGATAACGGCCAGCACTTCGCGCGGCAGATCGGCCTCGCGGTCGCTGACCATCTGCACCGGCACGCCGGCCTCGCGCAGCGCATCCATGATCGGCTCGGCGACGAAGCCGGCGCGGATCAAGACCGCGCATTCGCGCAAGGGCTGGTTCGGCGACTGATGCCGCAAGGCGCGGATCCAGGAGATGACGGCCCGCCCCTCCTCCTCCGAGGTCTCGACGCCGTTCAAAGCGATGGCGGCACCCGCGACGCCGAGCGGGGCCGCCGAATGCAGGGTCTTGCGCAGCGCTTCCGGATCTTTGGCGGCGATGGCATTGGCCGCCGCCAGAATGGTGCGGGTGGAGCGGTAATTGGTTTCCAGCTTGATGGCCGCACGGGCTTTCGGGAAATCCTGGCCGAAGCGGCGGATATGGGCGATTTCCGCCCCACGCCAGCCGTAGATGGACTGGCAGTCGTCGCCGACCGCGAAGACGCGGCCATGGCCCGAGGCCAGCAGGCGCAGCAGCCGGTGCTGGGCGGCATTGGTATCCTGATATTCGTCGACCAGGATTTCGCTCCAGCGCGCGGACCAGCGTGCGGCAAGCGCCGGGTCCGTCTCCATCGCCTCCGCCGGCACGACCAGAAGATCGTCGAAATCGAGCACGCGCTGGCGGCGCAGTTCCGCGACATAGGCCGGCATGACGGTGACCGCCTGATCCATCACCTCGCCCTCGAAGCGGGACAAAGCGGGGGTCTTGGGCGGCCGGGCTTTCGGCTTCACGCCGTAATTGCGCAGGAGGGAGACCGCCTCCTGCACCATCGCCATTTCCTTGACGTCCTTGATGCCGGTCAGTTGCCCGACCAAAGCGCGGGCGCGGGGCGGGTCCAGAATCGTGAAGCCGCGCGGGGCGGCGTCCACCAGCCCCGCATCCTCGGTCAGCAGCCGCGCCATGCAGGCGTGAAAGGTGCCGACCCAATGCGGGGCGCGCGGCCCCAGCTTCGCCGCCATGCGGGCGCGCATTTCAGCCGCCGCGCGATTGGTGAAGGTGATGCAGAGCAGCCGCTCGGGCGGCTCGTCCTTTTGCAGGATGAGGTCGATGGCGCGCCGGGCGAGGGTTTCCGTCTTGCCGGAGCCGGCGCCGGCCAGGACGAGTTGAGGTGCGGGGGCGATGGCGGCCGCGCGCTGCGACTCGTTCAGCCCCTCCAGATGATCCGACATGGGCGCGCTGGTATCATGCGGGCCGACGGAAGTCAGGGGCAGTTCGCGGCGAGCAGTGTCGCGTCGGCCGGTGGCGGCCGAACGGGGCGTGCCAGCAAGGCCCCCAGCGCAAGGGCGAGGCGAATCGAATGCAGCGTCTGGCATTCCGTCACCAGATGATCCTGCGCGTCGAAGAAATCGGCGCGGGGGTAACGGCCTTCGGTTGCAAGGGTCAGGAACTGCGCACCGGCGGCTGTGTAGGTGGCGGATAAGGTTGTGCCAAGGGCGGCATCCGGTGGCGCATCGGCAAATTCGGTGGGAAAGCCGCCGATGACGGCGATGCCATGCGCGCGCGCCCAGAGCAGGAAGCTTCCGATTTCCTGCGTGCCGTAACCGGCGCGGATCGTGCCGGGTGACGGATCGGGGCGATGGAGCGCCGCCAGAAAGGCCCGATTCGCGGCCGCCCCGGTAAGACCGTGGCCGATGCCGTCACCGACCGCGTTGATCTCAGAAAAAACAGGATGCGCCATGGCCGGATGCAGCGCCGCGGCGGCTTGCTCCACCACGGACGCCACCGCCTCCGGCAGCGTGCCGGACAGCAACGCCGGCATGGCTTGGCTGATGCCCAGATGGAGCAACAGAAAACGGTCCCGGCTGAGCATCAGGCCAGCTTCCGGCCCTGTCCGCGCGGCGCCGGGCGAGACGGCATATTGCGCCAGTTCCATGGGCATATAGAGGATGTCGCCCGGCCGCAGCACCGGCTTCCACAGCGCGAACTGATAGTCCAGACCAAGGCCCAGCGCGACGCCGCCATTGATGCAGGGCAGCGCCAGCATGGCGCCGATGATGGCGCAGGAATGGGAGAACAGGGCGTTCGACCCGGCCAGGATGATCAGCCGGGGTGGCTTTTGCCGTTCCGCCGCCGCGATTTTCCGGCCCAGCGTCGCGCGCAGCGTGCCGAGACTCAGCGGCCGGTCGAGCAGGACAGCGAAAGCCGCCATATGCAGCAGGACAGCGGCCATCATTAGTCCAGCGACGCGCCAGACGGGGCGCATTGCCTAGCAGCGGGTCGATTGTGATGGGAACGCCACTTTGCTGTCGCCCCCGGACTTGACGCATTTCGGAGCGATGAGCCTCAACGCTTGAGCATCCTAAAACCGGAAATACAGAAAAGGCAGCGCAGCACCGGCGAAGAGCAAGGCCTGGACCATAAAGCCGCCGCCGGCGAGCAGGCTGGCGGATCGCCAGCGCGCCGAAGCTTGGGCCGTATTGGGCAGAGCCAGCACGATGATCCAGCCGAGCGTGAGTAAGGCAGCCGCTTCCGGCAGGCTGAGCGTGCGCGCATCCCCCAAACCCGGCAGCACCGGCACGGCGCGGGCAAGCCGGCCCAAAGGCGGCAGCAGCGCGATGAGCGCGGCCGGCAGTGCCAAACCGTTCAGCCCGGCCAGCCCCCGCAGCATCGCGATTGTCGTTGCCATATCCGGCGCACGAAACGGCACCCAGGCCAGCAGCACCGCAATGAGCGTGACAGCCTGCGCTGCGACACGCGGCAGTCTGCAAAGCGCCGCGCGATCCCACAGGTGATGGATGATGAGGTAAAACCCATGCAGGCCGCCCCAGAGCAGGAAGCGCCAGCCCGCGCCATGCCACAGGCCGCCGAGCAGCATGGTGAGCATGAGATTGGCCATGCGCCGCGCCTCACCATGGCGGTTGCCGCCGAGCGGAATATACAAAAAATCGCGCAGGAAACGGCTGAGCGTCATGTTCCAGCGCCGCCAGAAATCCCGGATCGTGGCCGCCTTATAGGGGCTGTCGAAATTCTCGGGAAAACGAACGCCGAAGAGGCGCGCGAGGCCGATGGCGATATCGGCATAGCCGGAAAAGTCGAAATAGATTTGCAAGGCAAAGGCCAGCAGCGCGACCCAGGCTTCCAGTAAGGTCAGCGGCAGGCCATGCGCCGCCGCATCGAAGCCGCGATCGGCCAGCGGCGCAAAACTATCCGCCAGGACCAGCTTCTTGGCGAGGCCGAGCAGGATGCGCGTCAGCCCCTCGGCGCTATCCTCGGCCTGCAAGGCGGCCTGCGGCGCGCGGGCGATCTGCGGCATGATCTCGGACGGGCGCACCAGCGGCCCGGCCAGAAGATGCGCGAAGAAGGCGACGCCATTGGCATAGGTCAGAAAGCCAAGCGCCGTCCGGCGCGGCGGCGCGACACGCGCGTCCCGTAAAACCATCAACTGCTGGAAGGTAAAGAAACTGATGCCGAGCGGCAGGGTGACGGGCGGTGCCGGCAGGTCAGCGCTGCGAGCGATCATGCCGCCATATTTGAACAGGCCGAGCAGCGCCAAATTGCCGACGATGCCCGCGATATACCACGGCCGGCGCGCGACTTTCGGCAGAAGCCACCAATTGCCGAGGATGGAGGCCGCCAGAAGCAGACAATCGGCCGCATTGCCGAAACCGTAGAAGATGAAACTCGCCGCCAGCAGCAGCGCGAGGGCCGCATCGCCGCCCCACACACGCGCTGAGACCGCGAAACTTACCAGCGTCAGCGGCAGGAAGCCGAGCAGGAAAAGCGGCGTACCGAACAGCATGACCCCAGCTTGCGCATGCGATTTTCGTTTCGTAAACGGATTATTATTGCGTCCCCGTTTTGTCATCTGCCGGCACGGTGCTATAGCGCTGCGGCATCATCCCTGGCCTGCCTGATGCGGCGGGGATCCGATGCGACCTGAGAGAGACGCATCGTGACCGACGACCTGCTTCCCAATCCCGCCCTTCTGCCGGCCGGTCTGCGTGACCTGCTGCCGCCTGATGCCGAGATCGAGGCGCGCTCCATCGAAGCGATGATGGAATGCTTCGCCCGTCACGGCTATCAGCGCGTGCGCCCGCCGCTGGTGGAATTCGAGCATAGCCTGCTGGCCGGGTCCGGCGCCGCCGTCTCGGAACAGACCTTTCGGCTGATGGACCCGGACAGCCAGCGCATGCTGGGCCTGCGCGCCGATACCACGCCGCAGGTCGCGCGCATCGCCAATTCGCGTCTGGCCCAGGCCCCGCGCCCGCTGCGCCTGTCCTATGCCGAGCAATGCCTGCGCGTGCGCGGCAGCCAATTGGCGCCCGACCGCCAGATCAGCCAGGCCGGCATCGAGCTGATCGGCTCCGACGCCGTGGAGGCCGATGCCGAAATCGTCCTCGCTGGCGCGGAAGCCCTGGCCGTGCTGGGTCTGACCGAGGTCAGTTTCGACCTGACCCTGCCGACCATGGCGGCGGTGCTGCTGGATAGCGCAGGCCTTGCGGCCGACCGCCGCGCCGCACTGGCCCATGCGCTGGACCGCAAGGACGCCGCCGCCGTCACAGCACTCGGCGGCAGTATGGCGAAAACCCTGGCGCGCCTGCTGCTGGCGGCAGGCGAAGCGACGCCCGCGCTGGCCGCTTTGCATGAGGTCGACCTGCCGGACGAGGCGCGGGTTCTGGCCGACCGGCTGACGGCCGTGGTGGGCGCCATCCGCGTTCGCGCGCCGCATCTGCGCCTGACCGTCGATCCGCTGGAATTTCGCGGCATCCGCTACCATACCGGCCCCTGCGTCACGATCTATGCGCTGGGCCATCAGCAGGAACTGGGCCGGGGGGGGCGCTATATCAGCGGCGAACGCGAGCCCGCGACCGGCCTGACGCTGTTTCCCGATGCCATTTTGGAGGCCGCGCAGGCCCCGGCTTTGCGCCCGCGCCTTTACGTGCCCGCCGGCACCGATGCGGCTGCCGCCGCGCGCTTCCGGGCGGAGGGCTTCGCCACCATCGCCGCCCTTGGCGACGAGACCACCGAAAGCGCTGCCGAAGCGCGCCGCCTGCTCTGCTCCCATCTTCTCAAAGATGGCGCGGCAGTCCCTCTTTCCTGATCCTATAAGAAGAATTCCGGAGTACCCGCTCATGGCCAATGTTGCGATCATCGGCGCCCAATGGGGCGATGAAGGCAAAGGCAAAGTGGTCGACTGGCTCGCCAGCCGCGCCGATGTCGTCGTGCGTTTTCAGGGCGGGCATAATGCCGGCCATACGCTGGTCGTCGGCGACCAGACCTATAAGCTGTCGCTGCTGCCGAGCGGCCTGGTGCGCGGCAAGCTGGGCATCATCGGCAATGGCGTGGTGGTGGACCCGGAAGCACTGCTGACCGAAATGGCGCGCCTCCAGGCCCAGGGCCTGGTGATCACGCCCGAGACGCTGCGCATTGCCGAAAACGCGCCGCTGATCCTGCCGCTGCATGCGGCGCTGGACCGCGCCCGCGAGGCCGCCCGTGGCGAACACAAGATCGGCACCACCGGACGCGGCATCGGCCCGGCCTATGAGGATAAGGTCGCGCGCCGCGCCATCCGCCTCTGCGATCTGGCCGAGCCCCAGACGCTGTCCGCCAAGCTCGACGAGTTGCTGCTGCATCACAATACGCTGCTGGTCGGCCTGGGTGCCGAGCCTTTCGCGAAGCAGGCGCTGCTGGACCGGCTTCTGGAACTGGCCCCGATTCTGCTGCCCTTCTCCGAACCGGTCTGGGAACGGCTGGACGAAGCCCGCCGCGCCGGCAAGCGCATTCTGTTCGAAGGCGCGCAAGCCGTGATGCTGGACGTCGATCACGGCACCTATCCCTTCGTCACCAGCAGCAACACGGTGGCGGCGACGGCGGCATCCGGCTCCGGCGTCGGGCCTTCCGTGGTCGGCACCGTGCTCGGCATTGCCAAGGCCTATACGACGCGCGTGGGGTCCGGCCCCTTCCCGACCGAGCTATTCGACGAGACCGGCAAGCTGCTGGGTGAGCGCGGGCATGAATTCGGCACCGTCACCGGCCGTCCGCGCCGCTGCGGCTGGTTCGATACGGTGATGGTGCGGCAGGCGGTGAAGGTCGGCGGCATCCAGGGCCTGGCCCTGACCAAGCTGGACGTGCTGGACGGCCTGCCGGAACTGAAGCTCTGCGTTGGCTATGAGATCAACGGCCAGACGGTGCGCCATCTGCCGGCCGCGATGGGCGCGCAGGCCGCCGCCAAGCCGATCTATGAGACGGTGGAAGGCTGGCTCGATTCGACGCGCGGCGCGCGGTCCTATGCCGACCTGCCGGCGCAGGCCATCAAATATGTCCGCCGTATCGAAGAACTGGTGGAATGCCCGGTGACGCTGCTCTCGACCAGCCCGGAGCGCGACGACACCATCCTGATGAAAGACCCCTTCGAGGGGTGAGGCGGCGAGAAACCGCAAGCCTCTGTTAGAGCAGCCTCCCCAACCGTCATGCCCGCGCAAGCGGGCATCTTCTCCTGGCCACGACACCTGCCCCAGAAGATCTCCGCTTGCGCGGAGATGACGGCTTTGCCGTGAAAACCCCCAAAACGCGAAAAGGGCGGATGGTGAACACCATCCGCCCTTTCGATGTCAGAAGCCGAGCCTGCGCCAGCGCAGGCTGCGCGCTGATTAGCCCTGGCGGGCCTTCATGCGCGGGTTCTTCTTGTTGATCACGTAGACGCGGCCACGGCGGCGCACGACGCGGCAATTCTTGTCGCGAAGCTTCGCGGAACGGAGGGAGTTACGCACCTTCATAGTTCAAGCCCGATCTTGGCAAGCCGGAACCGCGAACGGCCCGGGCTGGAGTTTCTATATAAAACACAGAGAAGGCCGGTCTCCCGGCCCTGTCGTCGTGGCTGGTGCATAAGGAGCGGCAGCGCCGCTGTCAATCAATCCCGGCGACTTCCGCTCATCGTTACGGTCGACGGAGCCTTGCATGACCGGAAAAGCCACCGAAATCGCATCCCAAGGGGCCGTTCATGCCGGAATGGCGCGGCCATCGGCATCGGCAATGCCGACTCCGGCCGCTTGCCCGGCCGCCGCAAACATGCCAGTGCAGGCTGATTGCTAGGGTTTTAGGTGAGATTACGATGCGTCTGCTGATTACCGGTGGTTGCGGCTTTATCGGCTCGGCTGTGGTCCGTCATATTATTCGGGACACGGATCATTCCGTCGTCAATGTCGACGCCATGACCTATGCGGCGTCGGAAGACGCGCTGGAGGAAGCTTTCACCAGCAACCGCCATGTGCTGGTGCGCGCCGATATCGCCGATGCGGCGGCCATGCGTGAGGTTTTCGCGACCCATCAGCCGGATGCTGTGATGCATCTGGCCGCCGAAAGCCATGTCGACCGCTCGATCGACGGGCCGGGCGATTTCATGCGCACCAATATCATGGGCACGTTTACCCTGCTGGAAGCGACCCGGGCCTATTATGCAACGCTCGCGGGCGAGAAGCGCGAGGCCTTCCGTTTCCATCACGTTTCCACCGATGAAGTTTTCGGCGCGCTGGAAGAGAACGACCCGCCGTTCAACGAGCATACGCCCTATGATCCGCGCAGCCCCTATTCCGCGTCCAAGGCCGCGTCCGACCATCTGGTGCGGTCCTGGAACCATACCTATGGCCTGCCGACTTTCGTCTCCAACACGACGAATAATTACGGCATCTGGCATTTCCCCGAGAAGCTGATCCCGCTCGTCATCCTCAATGCGCTGGAGGGCAAGCCCCTGCCCGTCTATGGCGACGGCTCGAACAAGCGCGACTGGCTGTTTGTCGAGGATCACGCCGTCGCCTTGGTGAAAGTGCTGATGCAGGGCGAGCCGGGCGAGACCTATTGCATCGGCGCCCGCCAGCCGCGCACCAATCTGGAAGTGGTTCATGCCATCTGCGCCGAGCTGGACCGCCGCCTGCCCGATCCGGAAGGCCCGCGCTCGCGCCTGATCACCTTCGTGACCGACCGCCCCGGCCATGATTTCCGCTATGAAATCGACCCTTCGACGGCCGAGGCCGCCATCGGCTGGACGGCCGCGCATAATTTCGAGCAGGGACTCGCCAAGACCGTCGACTGGTATCTGTCGCACCGGGAATGGTGGGAGAAGATTCGCGGCGGCCGCTACCAGGGCCAGCGCCTCGGCACGGCGGGCTGACTTAGCTTTCCGCATCTTTTGACGACTGACGACAACCATTACGGAAGAATGAGATAGTCCATGAAAGGCATCCTGCTCGCGGGCGGCTCCGGCACGCGGTTGCACCCCATTACGCTGGCGACGTCGAAGCAGCTGCTGCCGGTCTACGACAAGCCCATGGTCTATTATCCGCTGACCACGCTGATGCTGGCCGGCATCCGCGAGATCATGCTGATTTCGACCCCGGCGGACCTGCCGCAGTTCAAGCGCCTGCTGGGTGACGGCTCCCGCTTCGGGCTTCAGTTCACCTATGCCGAGCAGCCGAAGCCCGACGGCATCGCCCAGGCCTTCCTGATCGCGAAGGAATGGCTGGCGGGTGACGCCTGCGCCCTCGCGCTGGGCGACAATATCATTCACGGCGAGCATCTGTCGGTGCTGCTGCGCGCCGCCGCCTCCCGCCCCGAGGGTGCGACCGTCTTCGCCTATCAGGTCCGCGACCCCGAGCGCTATGGCGTGGTCAGCTTCGACGAAGCCGGCCATGCGCTGGAAATCGTGGAAAAGCCGACGACGCCGCAGTCCAACTGGGCGGTGACCGGCCTTTATTTCTACGACAACCGCGTGACCCAGTTCGCCGAGGCGATCCAGCCCTCCCCGCGCGGCGAGCTGGAAATCACCGACCTCAACAAGCTCTATCTTGAGGAAGGCACGCTGCATGTGGAGCGTCTGGGTCGTGGCGCGGCCTGGCTGGATGCCGGCACCACCGACAGCCTGATGCAGGCCGCGACCTTCGTGCAGACCATCCAGTCCCGTCAGGGCATGCTGGTGGGCAGCCCCGAGGAAGTCGCCTTCCGCAAAGGCTTCATCGATGCTGACCAGTTGCGGGCGCAGGCGAAGGTGCTGGGCAAGACCGAACTCGGCCGCTTCCTGAACGAAGTCGCCGACGGCCATTTCTGACCTGACCTGACCTGACCTGAGCTGAGCGAAGCGGAGCCTGCGCCATGAATGTCGAACGCATGGAGATCCCCGAGGTCCTGCTCATCACCCCGCCGAAATTCGGGGATGAGCGGGGTTTCTTTTCCGAGACCTTCAACGCCAAGAAGCTGCTGGCGGCGACCGGCATCGACGGGCAGTTCGTGCAGGACAATCACAGCCTGTCCGTCCAGAAGGGCGTCATCCGTGGGCTGCATTGCCAGTTGTCCCCGTTCATCCAGGGCAAGCTGGTGCGCTGCGTGCGCGGGTCGATCTGGGATGTGGCGGTCGATGCGCGCGTCGGCTCGCCCACCTTCGGCAAATGGGTGGCGGCCGAACTCTCCGCCGAGAACTGGAAGCAGCTTTGGATTCCGGGCGGTTTCGTGCACGGGTTCTGCACGCTCGAACCCAATACCGAGGTCGTCTATAAAGTGACGGGCGACTACGACAAGGCGAGCGAAGCGGGCGTTATCTGGAACGACCCGGATCTGGCTTTGCCCTGGCCGGTGAAGCCGGAAGAGGTGGTGCTGTCCGACAAGGACAAGCTGCTGCCGACACTGCGTGATGCCGGCACGCTCTTCACCTACTGACGATACCGACTGACGATTGAGGCAAGCGCCATGACCATCGGCCCCATTCTTGTTACCGGCGGCAGCGGCCAGGTGGCGCAGGCGCTACAGACTCTCGCCCCCGGGCGCGACATGAATGTGGTGGTCGTCGGCCGGCCCGATTTCGACTTCGACGACGCAGAGACGCTGCGTGCGGTCCTTGCCAGCCGCCCTTGGGCCTATGTCGTCAATGCCGCCGCCTATACGGCGGTGGACGCGGCGGAAGCGGACGAAGCCGGCGCCGAACGCGCCAATCGCGACGGGCCGGGGCTGCTGGCCGAGCTTTGCGCCCTGTCCGGCACGCCCTTCATTCATATTTCGACGGACTATGTGTTCGACGGGTCCAAGGGCGCGCCCTATCAGGAGACCGACCCCACCAACCCGACCGGTGCCTATGGCCGCACCAAGCGGGATGGCGAGGCGCGCGTGCTGGCGGCGGGCGGTAAATCCATCATCCTGCGCACCGCCTGGGTCTATGCCGATACCGGCAAGAATTTCGTGAAAACCATGCTGGCGGCCGGGGCCAAACTGCCCAAGCTGCGCGTGGTGGCCGACCAGAAGGGCAGCCCGACCGCCGCCGCCGACCTCGCCGCCGCTATCCTCGCCATCATCCAGGTGATCGAGACGCGCGGCTGGGAACTGGAATTCGGCGGCATCTATCACGCGACCGGCGCTGGCGAGACGACCTGGCACGGTCTGGCGGTCGCGACCTTCGCGGAAGCCCAGCGTCATCATGGCCCCTCGCCCGAGGTCGAGCCGATCGCGACCGCCGATTGGCCGACCCCGGCGCAGCGCCCGGCCGATTCGCGGCTCGACAACACGAAGCTGTTCCAGACCTTCGGCATCCAGCTGCCCGACTGGCGCGCGAGCCTTGCCCGCACCGTCGACAGGCTGCTCGGGCCGGCTGGCTGAACCAGCCGATGAGCATCGCCCCGGATCGCCAGACCGTCGCGATTCTGCTCTCGACCTATAACGGCGCGGCCTATCTGCCGGCGCTGCTCGACAGCTTTCTGGCCCAGACGCATCAGGACTGGATGCTGCTCTGGCGCGACGACGGGTCACGCGACGACACGGCGGCCCTGATGCGGGAATGGGGCGCCGCCTATCCGGATCGTTTCGCCGAGGTCGCGGAGCCGCAAGGCAACCAGGGCGTCACCGGTAGTTTCATGGTGCTGCTGCGCGCGGCAGAGGCGGCCGGCTTTGCCTATGCCGCCTTCGCCGATCAGGATGACGTCTGGCTGCCAGAGAAGCTGGCCTGGGGCCAAGCCATGCTGGCGACCGCGTCGGCGGCGAAGCCTGCTTTGTATTGCGCACGGCAGGTGCTGGTGGATGACAATCTTCAGCGCATCGGCCTGTCCGCCACGCTCGCCGGTCCGGCCGGCTTTCCCGCCTGCCTGGCGCGGAATATCGCGACCGGCAATACCGTCATTCTCAACCGCGCCGCCCTGGCCCTGATCGCGCCGACCACGCCGCCCCGCGAGAGCTGGCACGACTGGTGGTGCTATCTGATGGTGACGGCGGCCGGCGGCCATCTGCTACGCGACGAACGCGGCGTTATTCTGTATCGCCAGCACGCCGGCAATGTCGTCGGTGCGCCGAGCTCGGCACCGCGCCGTGCGCTCGCCGCTGTGAAACGCGGTCCGTCTGCATTTATGCAAGTATTCAGGAAAAATGTAGCGGCACTACAAACGGAAGCGCGTGTATTCGACACAGATACGCGTCAGACGCTTGAAATCATTGCTCGCAGTCTGGACGGCAGCGCCGCCGCACGGCTGCGCGCCTTGCGCATTCCCGGCCTCGTCCGCAATTCCCGCCTACAAACCGCCCTGTTTCGGCTGTGGTTTCTAACCGGCTGATGACAGTCCCGCAATCTGGGCAGTGCAGACCCATCATAAATGTTCCAACCAATGGCCGGATCGCTAGCTTGTCGCACTGCAACAACTGAGATAGCAGAAAGCCAATTAATCTTTGTGCCGGCCCTTATCCGGATGGGCCGGACCTAATGTAACCGTCCGCCTCCCGAACCTCCGTGGAAGGACTTTCATGGCCCGGAACAAGGTCGCCCCGATCAGAACCGGTAAAACCGGCAGCGGGACTTATATGGGACTTGGCCTATCAGGCCCGATTTTCTGCGACCGCAGCGCGCATCCTCGCGCCGGCCGCCTCTCCGACATTCGCATTGACGACCGCCGCAAGCCGTTTGCCCTCGTGCAGGGAAACGGATTCCGGCCTGCCGTCGACATCAAGACCAATCACGCGGATCAGGCGGGCTCCATGAGCCAGATGCGAGCCGCGCGGTCCTTGATCGCAGTATCCAAGCAACTGGTGGGCTGAACCTCATGAATATCCATGAATACCAGGCCAAAGAGCTTTTGAAGGCCGCAGGCGTGGCCGTGCTCGATGGTTACGTGGCCTGGACCCCTGATGAGGCGGTCGCGGCTGCCGAAAAGCTTCCTGGTCCGATCTATGTCGTCAAGTCACAGATCCATGCCGGCGGCCGTGGCGCCGGCCGCTTCTCCGACGATCCTGACGGCAAGGGCGGCGTGCGCCTGGCCAAGTCGATCGAGGAAACCCGGGCAGCGGCGGAAGCCATGCTGGGCCACACGCTGATCACCAAGCAGACCGGTCCCGCCGGCAAGACCGTGCATCGCATCTATGTCGAGGCCGGCTGCGATATCGCTCGCGAGCTGTATCTGTCGCTGCTGGTTGACCGCGCCACCTCGCGCATCCTCATCATGGCCTCCACCGAAGGCGGTATGGAGATCGAGGACGTCGCCGAGCACAGCCCGGAAAAGATCCTGCGCGTGGCGATCGACCCCGCGACCGGCATTTCCGCCTTCCATGCCCGTGGCCTGGCTTTCGGCCTTGGACTTTCCGGCAAGCAGGTCGGCTCGTTCACGAAATTTGTGCTGGCGATGTACAAAGCTTTCGTCGAACTCGATTGCGCGATCGTCGAAATCAATCCGCTTGTCGTCACCAAGGCCGGTGAGGTCGTGGCGCTGGATGCGAAAGTGAGCTTCGACGACAATGCGCTGTTCCGTCATCCGGAACTGGAAGAACTGCGCGACGAGGCAGAGGAAGACCCGAAGGAACTCGAGGCGAATAAATACAGCCTCTCCTATGTCGCACTCGACGGCACCATCGGCTGCATGGTGAACGGCGCGGGCCTCGCCATGGCGACCATGGACATCATCAAGCTCTATGGCGGCGAGCCGGCGAACTTCCTCGATGTCGGCGGCGGCGCCACGAAGGAACGCGTGACCGCAGCTTTCAAGATCATCCTGTCCGACCCGAATGTCGAAGGCATTCTGGTCAATATCTTCGGCGGCATCATGCGCTGCGACGTCATCGCCGAAGGCGTCATCGCCGCTGCCCGCGAAGTCTCCCTCACCGTGCCGCTGGTTGTCCGCCTGGAAGGCACGAATGTCGCCTTGGGCAAGGAAATCATGGCGAAGTCCGGCCTGCCGATCATCGCGGCCGACAATCTCGCGGATGCCGCCGAAAAGGTGGTCCGCGCCGTTAAGGAAGCCGCATAACATGGCCATCCTCGTCGATAGCAATACGCGCGTCATCACCCAGGGCTTCACCGGCGCCCAGGGCACCTTCCACTCGGAACAGGCCATCGCCTACGGCACCAAGGTCGTCGGCGGCGTGACCCCGGGCAAGGGCGGTTCCGTCCATATCGATCTGCCCGTCTTCGACACGGTCGCCGAAGCGCGCGAGAAGACCGGCGCCACGGCCAGCGCCATCTACGTGCCGCCGCCCTTCGCAGCCGATTCCATCCTGGAAGCGATCGCGGCCGAAATACCGCTCATCGTCTGCATCACCGAAGGCATTCCGGTGTTGGACATGGTGAAGGTGCGCCGCGCCCTGCTCGATTCGAAATCGATCCTGGTCGGCCCGAACTGCCCCGGCGTCATCACGCCCGACGCCTGCAAGATCGGCATCATGCCCGGCCATATCCATCGCCGCGGCAAGATCGGCATCGTCAGCCGCTCCGGCACGCTGACCTATGAGGCGGTGGCACAAACCACGGCCGCCGGTCTCGGCCAGAGCACCTGCGTCGGCATCGGCGGCGACCCGGTGAAGGGTTTGGACTTCATCGATGTGGTCGAGATGTTCTTGAACGACGATGAGACCGAAGCGCTGATCATGATCGGCGAAATCGGCGGCCAGAGCGAAATCGTCGCGGCCGAATATATCAAGGCCAGCGGCACCAAAAAGCCGGTCGTCGGCTTCATCGCCGGTGCGACCGCCCCTCCGGGCCGCCGCATGGGCCATGCCGGCGCGGTCATCAGCGGCGGCAAGGACACGGCCGCCGCCAAGACCGAAGCGATGCTGGAAGCCGGTATTCACGTCGCCGAGAGCCCGGCCTCGCTGGGCAGCACCATGATCAAGGCGCTGGGCGGCTAAGCCAAAACTGAAAGCCCTATGTCCAGTCACGCAAATTAAGGCTGGAACAGGGCATTTCCATGCGTGGGAGGCAACCCAGGCGTTTGACTTCGTTGCCTCCTTATCAAGCCGTGCACACTATTTCTGAAGGGCGCCGGGGCTTATAGACTTCGGCCATCAAGCGGCGGCCCCGCCCTGATCGGGCGGGCTGTTTTGAACGGAGCCCCCATGCCAGGCGTCGATATCCTCGCCACCGCCTTTAACGGTGCGAACGCAGCCTTTATCGCCGATCTTTATGCCCGCTGGGTGCGCGACCCGGCCTCCGTCGATCCCAGTTTCGGGACTTTGTTCGAAGCGCTGAACGACGAAGAGCGTCTGGTTCTGACCGACGCTTCCGGCGCATCCTGGGCGCCGCGCCATTGGGAGATCGAGGCTGACGGCCCGGCCTCCGCGCCCGCCGGCAAAAAAGCCGAAGCAGGTGCAAAGGCGTCTCCCGGTATTCCGGCGTCCCGCGCGGAAGCCGCCGAGCATGCTCATGACGATACCATCAATTCCATCCGCGCGCTGATGCTCATCCGCTCCTATCGCGTGCGCGGGCATCTGGCCGCCAAGCTCGATCCGCTGGGGCAGCAGGAACGCCGGAAGAACCCGGAACTTGATCCCGCAACCTATGGTTTCACGGCAGCGGATTACGACAAGCCGATTTTCATCGACAATCTTCTCGGGCGCCAGACTGCGACTCTTCAGGAAATTCTGAATATCCTGCAAGAAACGTATTGCGGTCATATCGGCATCGAATTCATGCACATGCAGGACATGGCGCAGAAGGATTGGCTGCAACGCCGCATTGAAAACAGTTCCTGGCGCGCGCAGATTTCCGCCGAAATCAAGACGCAGCTTTTGCAGGAACTGACGGAGGCGGAAGCTTTCGAGGCCTTTTGCCAGAAGCGCTTCGTCGGCACCAAGCGCTTCGGCCTGGAAGGTGGCGAATCAACCATCCCGGCGCTGCACACCATTATCCGCACGGCCGCTCGCGATGCCGTGAGCGAAATCGTGATCGGCATGGCGCATCGCGGCCGCCTGAATACATTGGTCAATGTCGTGAAGAAGCCCTTCACGGCCGTCTTCAGCGAATTCGGCGGCGCCAGCTCCAAGCCCGATGACGTGCAGGGCTCGGGCGACGTGAAATACCATCTCGGCACCTCGACCGATCTGGAGATCGAAGGCCGCAAGGTCCATCTGTCGCTACAGCCTAACCCGTCGCATCTGGAAGTGGTCGACCCCGTCGTGGTCGGCAAGGTGCGCGCGCGCCAGGACGAGGCCGGCGACACCCGCGGCCGCCGTTCGGTCATGGGCATCCTGCTGCATGGCGACGCCGCTTTTGCCGGCCAGGGTATCGTCTATGAGACGCTGGCGATGAGCCAGCTCATCGGCTACCGCACCGGCGGCACGGTGCATGTCATCACCAATAACCAGATCGGTTTCACGACCATTCCGGCCCATGCCTATTCGGGCCTCTATTGCACCGATGTCGCGAAATCCGTGCAGTCCCCCATCCTGCATGTGAATGGCGACGACCCGGAAGCCGTCTATTTCGCTGCCAAGCTGCTGACCGAATTCCGCCAGGAATTCGGCAGCGATGTGGTGCTGGATATCGTCTGCTACCGCCGCCACGGCCATAACGAAGCGGACGAGCCTGCCTTCACGCAGCCCATCATGTATCGCGCCATCGACCAGCTGCGGACGACGCGCACGCTCTATGCCGCGAAGCTGGTGGCCGAAGGCGTGCTGAGCGAAGCCGGCGCCAAGGGCATCTGGGACAAGTTCACGACTAAGCTCGAAGAAGCCTTCGAGGCCGGCAAATCCTACCGCCCGAACAAGGCGGACTGGCTGGAAGGCAAGTGGACCGGCCTCAATCGCGGCGAGGATGACGAGACGCGGTCCGAGGAAACCACGGGTGTCGCACTCGACACGCTGCGCGAGGTCGGCGCCGCCATCTCCCGCGTGCCGGCCGACTTTAACGTCAACCCGAAGATCGCCCGCCAGCTGGAGGCCAAGAAGGTCGCCAGCGAAACCGGCGAAGGGATCGACTGGGCGACCGGCGAAGCGCTGGCCTATGGCACGCTGCTGCTGGACGGCCATCGCGTGCGCCTGTCGGGCGAAGACTGCCAGCGCGGCACCTTCAGCCAGCGTCATGCCGTGCTGATCGACCAGACCAACCAGAACGAATACACGCCGCTGAACAATATCCGCGACGGCCAGACCAAGATCGAGATCTACAACTCGCTGCTGTCGGAAGTCGGCGTGCTCGGCTTCGAATACGGCTATAGCGTTGCCGATCCGAAGACCCTGGTTCTGTGGGAAGCGCAGTTCGGCGATTTCGCCAATGGCGCGCAGGCGGTGATCGACCAGTTCATCGCCAGCGGCGAGACCAAGTGGCTGCGCATGTCGGGCCTGACGCTGTTGCTGCCGCATGGCCAGGAAGGCCAGGGTCCGGAACATTCCTCCGCCCGCCTGGAACGCTATCTACAGCTGTGCGCCGAGAACAATATGCAGGTCTGCAACATCACGACGCCAGGCAATTACTTCCATGCCCTGCGCCGCCAGATGAAGCGCAACTACCGCAAGCCGCTGGTCATCATGACGCCGAAAAGCCTGCTGCGGCATAAGCTGGCGGTCTCGCCGCTCAGCGAAATGGCCGAGGGCACCAGCTTCCGCAAGGTCATCGGCGAGGTCGATACGCTGGTCGATAACGAAAAGGTTCGCCGCGTCGTCATCAGCACCGGCAAGGTCTATTACGATCTTCTCGCCGCCCGGCGCGAGCGTGCCATCGACGATGTGGCCCTGATCCGGCTGGAGCAGATCTATCCCTTCCCGGCCATGGGCCTGCGCACGCTGCTGCAAAGCTATCCGAACGCCGAGGTCGTGTGGTGCCAGGAAGAGCCCGAGAATAGTGGGGCCTGGACTTTCGTCGACCGCAGGCTGGAACGCGTGCTGGTGGCGATTGACGCGCCGAGCAAGCGGCCGCGTTATGTCGGCCGCGAAGAAGCGGCCAGCCCGGCGACGGGTTCCGCCAAAGTCCATGCGAACCAACAGGCGGCGCTGGTTGCCGCCGCTCTGCAATAACCGACGAACGCCGAGTTCAGTCAGTCCGATCAGGAGCGACGATGCCGACCGAGATCAAGGTTCCCACGCTTGGTGAAAGCGTAACCTCCGCCACCATCGCCCGGTGGCTCAAGCAGGAGGGCGACACCGTGGCTGCGGATGAAGCCTTGGTTGAGCTGGAGACCGACAAGGTGACGGTGGAAGTGCCTTCCCCGGTCGCCGGCACGCTTGGCGCGATCCTGCAGAAGGACGGCGCGGAGGTCGAAGTCGGCGCGGTGATCGGCGAGATTTCGGAAGCCGGCGGCGCCGCCAAGGCACCGGCGGCCTCCGCCCCCGAACCGGCGGCAGCCCCCGCCCCGGCCGCCGCGTCCGGCGGGTCGGTCGATATCGTGGTGCCGACGCTGGGCGAAAGCGTCACCACCGCCACCGTCTCGCGCTGGCTGAAGAAGGAGGGCGACAGCGTCGCCGCCGACGAGGCGCTGCTGGAGCTTGAGACGGATAAGGTCTCGGTCGAGGTGAATGCCCCGGCCGCCGGCACGCTCGGCAAAATCCTGGTGCAGGATGGCGGCGAAGTGGAAGTCGGCGCCGTGCTGGGTGCCATTGCCACCGGCGCCGGCGCCGCGCCAAAGCCCGCCGCCAAGCCCGATGCCGGCGTCAATCCGCCGCCGCCCGCGTCCGGCCCCGTGCCGCGCCCGGCAACCCCGGCCGCCGCCCCCTTCCCGGCCGCGCAGAAGCGCATGACGGAAACCGGCGTTTCGGCCAGCGATGTCGGCGCCGGGTCCGGCAAGGACGGCCGCATTACCAAGGGCGACGTGCTCGATTTCCTGTCCAAGCCGGTGCCCGCCAAAGCGGCTCCCGCTCCGGCCGCGAAAAGCGCCCGCCAGGACGAGCCGCGCGATGAGCGCGTGAAGATGACCCGCCTGCGCAAGACCATCGCCAACCGGCTGAAGGAAGCGCAGAACACGGCGGCCATGCTGACCACCTTCAACGAGGTGGATATGTCGGCGGCCATGGCGCTGCGCAGCCAGTATAAGGACGCTTTCGAGAAGAAGCATGGCGGCGTGCGCCTGGGCTTCATGTCCTTCTTCGTCCGCGCCTGCGTGGAAGGGCTGAAGGAATTCCCGGCGGTCAATGCCGAGATCGACGGCGACGACATCGTCTACAAGAACTACGTGCATATGGGCATCGCCGTCGGCGGCCCGAGCGGCCTTGTGGTGCCGGTGCTGCGTGACGCCGACAAGATGGGCTTCGCCCAGATCGAAGGTGCCATTTCCAGCTTCGGCAAGCGCGCGCGGGACGGCCAGCTTAAGCTCGACGAGCTGACGGGCGGCACCTTCAGCATCACCAATGGCGGCGTCTATGGGTCTTTGATGTCGACGCCGATCCTCAACCCGCCGCAGGCCGCCATCCTGGGCATGCACAAGATCCAGGAACGCCCGGTCGCCATCGGCGGCAAGGTCGAAATCCGGCCGATGATGTATGTCGCGCTGACCTATGACCACCGCATCATCGACGGCAAGGAAGCCGTGTCGTTCCTGGTGCGGGTGAAGGAAAACATCGAAGACCCGCGCCGCCTGCTGCTGGGTCTGTAAGCCATCGCCTCTGACTGAACGCTGTCACCCGCGGGCCTGTCCCGCGGGTCTACCCCTCGACCGAACCAAAACGGGTAGATGCCCGGCTCAAGGCCGGGCATGACGATCGGTGTGTGTGGAGAGAAAAAATGAGCGAAGCCTTCGACCTGATCGTCATCGGCTCCGGCCCCGGCGGCTATGTCTGCGCCATCCGCGCGGCCCAGCTCGGCCTGAAGGTCGCCTGCGTCGAAAAGCGCGAGACCCTGGGCGGCACCTGCCTCAATATCGGCTGCATCCCCTCCAAGGCGCTGCTGCAATCCTCCGAGAATTTCCATGAGGCCTCCGAGAGCTTCAAGGACCACGGCATCATCATCGACAGCGTCAAGCTGGATCTGGACCGCATGATGGCGCGCAAGCTGGAAGTCGTCAGCGCCAATACCAAGGGCGTCGAGTTCCTCTTCCGCAAAAACAAGGTCACCTGGCTGAAGGGCGAGGGCAAAATCCTGGGCGCCGGCCGCGTGGCGGTGGGCGAGACCGAATACGCGACCAAGGCCGTCGTGATTGCCACGGGCAGCGAAAGCACGCCCCTACCGGGCGTGGCCGTCGATGAGACACGCATCGTCACCTCCACCGGCGCGCTGGAACTGTCCGCCGTGCCGAAGCATCTCGTCGTCATCGGCGCGGGTGTCATCGGCCTCGAACTCGGCAGCGTCTGGCGCAGGCTGGGCGCGGAAGTGACGGTCATTGAATTTCTGGACCGGATCGTGCCGACACTGGACGCCGATGTGGCCAAGGATTTCCAGCGCATCCTGGAAAAGCAGGGTCTCAGCTTCAAGCTCGGCGCCAAGGTTACCAAGGCCGAGACGACCGATACCGGCGTGACGTTGACGGTGGAGCCCGCCAAGGGCGGCGAGGCCCAGACGGTGGAAGCCGACGTTGTGCTGCTGGCCATCGGCCGCCGCGTCTTCGTGGACGGATTGGGTCTGGCGGATGCCGGCGTCGCGCTGGATGATCGCGGACGGGTGGCGACGGACGCGCATTTCGCGACCAATGTGCCGGGCATCTATGCCATCGGCGATGTGCGCGTCGGGCCGATGCTGGCCCATAAGGCCGAGGACGAGGGTATCGCGGTTGCCGAAATCCTGGCCGGCCAGGCAGGGCATGTGAATTACGACGCCATTCCGTCCGTCATCTACACCTGGCCCGAGGTCTCCGCCGTCGGCAAGACCGAGGCCGAACTGAAGGCGGCGGGCGTTGCCTATACGATCGGCAAATTCCCTTTCTCGGCCAATGGCCGCGCGCGCGCCATCGGCACGACGGACGGCTATGTGAAGATTCTGGCGGATAAGGCGACGGATCGTCTGCTCGGCGCCCAGATCATCGGGCCCGATGCCGGCGGCCTGATCGCGGAACTGGTGACGGCCATCGAATTCGGCGCTTCGGCCGAGGACGTGGCCCGCATCTGCCACGCCCATCCGACGCTCAGCGAAGCGGTGAAGGAAGCGGCATTGGCGGTGGACGGCCGGGCTATCCATATCTGATTGTCGCGCAGCTTAAACGCAAAGGGGCGGCTGGACATATGTCCGGCCGCCCCTTTTGCATTCAGCCCATCATAGCAGCGTCAGACGATGGCGCTGCGCAGCTTCTTGCGTTTCGCCCCGGTGAACATGACCTGCCCGGAGGCAGCGACGGCCACCGCATTGGCCGGCTGCACACCCGGCACCAGCTTCATGAATTCGGCGAAGGCACGACGCCCGGCCTCCCGCGACGGGAGATCAGACCCTACCTTCAAAGCCGCCTGAATAAGCGCCGCCAGTTCGCGGCGGCGGCCGAGCATGGAAGCCTCGGCATCTTCGGGTGCCAGCGTTATGGCACTTGCTAGAATTTTCGGATTCGAAATGCGCATCGGGAACGTCTCCTCTTTCACATCCGATTTGTTTCAGCAGGATACATATGGTGACACCATCCAGCCTTTCTTAGAGACCCGCCAGCTTCTTGCAGGGCAGCTCCCTTCAATGTGAAATGCTGTTCTGCCCACCGGAGCGCCGCGCCGGATCGGGTGTCCACAAGGAGACTGCCGTGAAGACCAGGACTATGCCTGCCCCGATACCGTATCGCTTCCTGTTCCTGCTGGCTTTGGCTGCCGCCCTGGTCTTGAGCCTTGCGGGATGCAACACCATTTCCGGCGCAGGCCAGGATGTCGCCAATACCGGCCATGCCGTGAGCCACGCCGCCAATTCCGTCGAAAATCACCTGTAACCGCTCAGGCGGACAATTCCGATGCATCAGCGACTGACGACCCTCGCCGCCTGCGGCCTGCTGGCGCTTGGCGGCTGCCTGCACCGGGATCTGCCGCCCGACACGGCGGTGATGCCGCCCGGCGCGCTCGGCACCAATGGCGATATCGATACCCGCGCCCTGGATATCGCGTCCTTCGACTTCACCCGCGCCATCATCGGCAATCCGGCCAAGGCGGCGACCGCCATCGCCGCCCTGGATTATATGGGCGGCGAGTTGAACAGCAGCCCGCGCTGGATCGACGTGGATGCGCTGACGCGCCTAGAGATGCTGGACTGGCGAAAGAGGATGCGGGCGCAGGTCGGCATCAGCGAAACCGCGCCGGCACAGGCCGTGCTTGATACGATGCTGGGACTGGCCCAGGCCTATCAGGCCAATGATCAGGCCGCCGTGCAGCGCCTGCTGGCCAGCCCGATCTTCACCATCCCGCCCGATCAGGTCGCGGCCCGGCTCAACGATATTCCCTATAACGCCAACCTGAACGCGGTGACGACACAGGCCGACAGCGTTCTGGACGATATCGGGGTGGCGGATTGACGGCCATGCGTCGTGGAAACGACGTCATGCCCGCGAATGCGGGCATGACGGTTTGGGGAGACGCTTCATCTCAGGCTTAAAACGCGCGAGCGGCGCGGATTAGGCTGGCGTCAGGGTCTGGCGCCGGGTTCCGGCATCTTCAACCAGGCCGGCACGCGCGGCACCAGACGGGCGTCGCCCGCCAGAAGTGTCTCGGCGCCGTCCAGCACGTCCAGGCGCAAAACGGCGAGGCCCAGCGCCCCTGCGGAGGACCGCATGGTGCCGACATCGCGGCCCTCTGCCGTCAGGATAATGGTGCCCGGCGCAGGCGCCGCACCTTCGATCGCCACCGGCACCAGCCGGCGCTTGAGCAGGCCGCGATAGCGGGTGCGGGCCGTCAGCTCCTGCCCCATATAGCAGCCCTTGGTCCAGGAAATACCGCCAAGCTCGTCAAAGCCAGCTTCGAGAAGAACAGTTTTCTCGCGCTCCAGGTCGCGGGCGCCGTCCGGCAGGCCGAGCGCCAAGCGATGCGCGTCCCACTCCGCCAGCGTTGCGGTCACGGGCAGGCCGGCCCGGCTGAGGATACGAAACCCAGCCTCAGGCAGCCGCGCGTCGGCAGCGACCAGACCATCGGCCACATCCGGCGCTGCGCCCTCCCAGGCGGCCTGCACGACATAGTCGTCAGCGGTGACGGCAACCTTGGCGCGCAGGCGAAAGCGCGACAGCCGCTTTATAAGATCCTCGCGCTGATCGGCCTCCACATCCAGCAGCAGCCGGTCGCCGTCCGCGATGATGAAGAATTCCGCCAGCCACTTGCCCTGCGGCGTCAGCAGCGCGGACCACAGCGCGCGGCCGGGTTCGGCCAGCGCCACGTCCTGGCTGACCAGACCTTGCAAGAAGGAGACGCGGTCTTCGCCGGTGACGGCGATGACGGCCCGATGATCCAGTGTCGCGATCCGGGTCATTGCTTGCGCTCCCATCCCTGTGGTCCCTGCTGCCAATAGCTGAGCGTATGGCCGCCATCCTTGGCCGCCACCCAGCGCCGGCGGGCGGCCGAGACGGCGGCGTCGTCATTCCCGTCGAACAGATCGAAGACGCGGTCGAATTTGTCCAGTTGCGCGGTCGACATGCCATCGATGAGGAAGATGAACCGCGCGCCGTTCGGCGCGTCCTCGTCCAGCAATGTCAGCCAGATCGGCTGCTGCGGCGCATGGCCCGTGGCGGCCGAGCCATGCGGCAGCCAATCGGGGTTCTGGCATTGCCAAAGCGCGGTATCGAGCGCGGCCAGACGCTCCTCGCTGCCGCAGAGGATGATGGCGCGCTGGCCGGCCGACAGGGTACGGCCCAGCAGCGCCGGCAGCACGTCCTGCGCCGTCGCGCGGGTCAGATGATAGAAGCCGATTTCGGCCATGGCCTTCAGCCTCCAAACGGTCTCAAGGGTGATCCGGGTCTTCGTAGCGAAGCGCGACAAGCTGATCGAACAGGCGCAGGCCGAAGGCCGTGGGGCCGGCCGGGTGACGGGCATCCGCCTCGTCCCGCGCATCGGTGCCGCCGATATCGATATGCGCCCAGGGCGTGTCGCCGACGAAACGGCTGAGAAAGGCCGCCGCCAGATTGGCGTCCGGCACCAGCTTGCCGGACAGGCATTGCTTGATATCGGCGATGTCGGAGCCCAGCGCGTCGCGATCACGGTCCGTCATCGGCAGCCGCCAAAGCGGCTCGGAGACATTTTCGCCCGCCGCCGCCAGATTGGCGGCCAGCACGGTGTCATTGGCGTAGAATCCGGCCTTCTCATGGCCTAGCGCGACACCCACCGCATAGGTCAGCGTTGCGACATCCACCAAAGCGCGCGGCTTCAGATGGGTCACGGCATAGGACAGCGCATCCGCCAGAACCAGCCGCCCCTCGGCATCGGTATCGATGATTTCGACCGTCAGCCCGCTATGGCTGGGCAGCACGTCCCCGGGCCGATAGGAATCGCCGCCGGTCATATTCTCGGCCAGCGCCAGAACGGCCGAGACCGGTGCCGGGCTGTGGCGGCGAGCCAGCGCCATCATGGCGCCGGCGCAGACAGCCGCGCCGCCCATGTCACCGCGCATATCCCACATACGGTCGGCCGATTTGATGGAAATGCCGCCGGTATCGAAGGTGATGCCCTTGCCGACGAAGGTAACGGGGGGTGCTGCCAGCGTGCCGGGCCAGCGCAGAATGACAAGGGCGGGTGGATTGGCAGACCCACGGCCGACGGCGGAAAGCAAGTTCAATCCCTTCCGCGCCAAAGCGCGGCCCTCGATCACCTCCACCGCGATACCGAATTTCTCCAAAGCCCGCAGGCGTTCGGCGAAGACCGCCGGCGTCAGCACGTTGGACGGGTCGGCGGTCAGCGTCTTGGCGAAGCAGACGGCCTCAAAAACAACCTTCGCCTCCGCAAAGCGCCGGCCTTCGCGTGCAGGGTCTTCCACCAGCAGATCGATCTTGTCGAGAAGGCAGGCGTCCTCCGTGCGTTCCCCCTGGCGATATTGCGGCATCCGCCAGGCCCGCAGCGCCGCCCCCAGGACCAGCGCCACCGACAGGCTGCGCGGCAGGCCGCGCCCGTCGATCGCGATATGATGCTCGCGGGCCAGCGCGGCCGTGGCCGCCGCCCCGGCAGCCTCCGCCTCGGTCTCGGCCTCGGTTGCCTCCGGTCCCAGCCCCAGCAGCAGCACCTTGCGCCCGGCATAGCCGGGTGTCGGGGCATGGAGCAGCAAAACCTTGCCCTGTAGCCCCGTGAAGCCAGCCACGGCAGCCGCAGCGGCCAGATCGCCCGGCAAAGCCCCCGGACGTACGGGCAAGATCAGCACGGTATGCGGCCCAAGGTCGGCAGGGCCGATCAGGGATAGGGCCGGTTGAGGAAACGGCATCGCGGAGCAGTCTTTCGTTCGTCTTGGTCAGGCAATCAGGCCAGACCTTGGGGTCAGCTCTCGTAATGCGCCCGGACAAGCTGATCGAGCAGGCGCACGCCATAGGCGGTGGCACCCTTCGGCGTGATGGCCGTGTCCTTGCCGGACCAGGCGGTGCCGGCGATATCGAGATGCGCCCAGGGCTTGTCATTGACGAAGCGCTGGATGAACTGGGCCGCAATGACGGCGCTGCCGTAGCGGCCGCCGATATTCTTCATATCCGCGATATCGGACTTGATGGCGCGGTCATAGGCCTCGCCCAGCGGCATGCGCCACAGCTTCTCATCCGTTTCCAGCCCGGCGGCGAGCAGCTTCTGCGCCAGTTCGTCGTCATTGCTGAAGAGGCCGGCATGTTCCTGGCCGAGGGCAACGATAATCGCGCCGGTCAGGGTGGCGAGATTGACCATGAAGGCCGGATCGAATTTTTCCTGCGCGTACCACAGCACGTCGGCCAGCACGAGGCGGCCTTCGGCATCCGTGTTCAGCACTTCGATGGTCTGGCCGGAATAGCTGGTGACGACATCGCCCGGACGCTGCGCATTGCCGGAGACCATATTCTCCACAAGACCGACGATGCCCACGACATCCGTCTTAGCCTTGCGGCCCGCCAGCGCTGCCATGAGACCGATGACAGCGCCCGCGCCCGCCATGTCCCATTTCATGTCTTCCATCCCGGCCGCCGGCTTGATGGAAATGCCGCCGCTGTCGAAGGTGACGCCCTTGCCGACGAAGACCAGCGGCTTGCGCGCGCGGCGGGTGCCGGCGCCGTTCCACTGCATCACCACCATGCGGGGTTCCTGCACGCTGCCTTGGGCCACGCCCATCAGCGCGCCGAAGCCGAGCTTGGTCATTTCCTTCGGGCCGAGAATTTCAACCTTCACGCCGAGCTTGGTGAGTTCCTTGCAGCGCTCGGCCATCACCGTGGGCGTCAGGATATTGGCGGGCTCACTGACCAGATCGCGGGACAGGAAGATGCCTTCCGCGACCGCCTTGAGCGGCACGAAAGCGGCGCGCGCCTTGGTGGCATCGGCGACCTGCACGGCAATCCCCGCCAGCTTCGGCTTGTCTTCCAGCTTTTCCTTGGTGCGGTAGCGGTCGAACCGGTAGCTGCGCAGGGTCGCGCCATAGGCGATATGAGCGGCGTCAGCGCCGGGAATGCCTTCCGCGACGATCGTCACCTGGGCTTCCGCCGCGAGCGCGGCGGCAATGCTGCCACCGGCCTCCTGCAAGACGCTGTCCTTGAGGTCGGCGCGTTTGCCGATGCCATAGGCCAGAACCCGCGTCAGCCCGGCGACGGGCGCGAACAGCAATGCCGTCTTGCCCTTCTGGCCTTTAAAGCCCGCAACCTCCAAACCCCGCAGAATGGCGCCGCCCGAAGCCTCGTTCAGCGCGCCGGCGATGCCGGACAGCTGCTCATCCTCGGCCAGCAGCAGAACGACCGCGCCGGTCTTGGGTGCGGCAAGCTTGGAGAAGGCGACGTCGAGCATGAAGGGATCCTTGAGCTTCCATCACCGCGCGAGATGGGCGGCGCGGCGGATACGGGAGATGGTCGATATGCAACACTAACAGCAACGCCAGGCTTTGCCATGCCACCCGGCCCGTCTATCATCGGTCTATGACCTATCGCCCTTCGGATGAAGCCCTGCTGCATTTGGCGGCAGCCCTCGCGGATCGTGCCGGCGCGCTGATTCTCGATATCCGCGCGCGCGGGATGTCGGTGGACCGCAAGGCCGACCGGTCCCTGGTGACGGATGCCGATGCCGCCGCCGAAGCGCTGATCCTGGACGGGCTGCGCCGCGCCGACCCGACCGTGCCGGTGATCGCCGAGGAAGAGCAGGCGGCCGGCATCGCGCCAGACGCCGAGCATGAATTCTGGCTGGTCGATCCGCTGGACGGCACGCGGGACTTCGTCGCCGGGCTGGATGATTTCGCGGTCAATATCGGTCTGGTGCGCCATGGCGAGCCGGTTCTGGGCGTGGTCGGCGTGCCGGCGCTGGGACAGGTCTATCTCGGCATGAAGGATTTCGGCGCTTTCCGCCGGGATGTTGCTGGCGAGACGCCGATCACCGCCCGCAGACCGCCGCCGGAAGGCATGACCCTGGTGGTGTCGCGCTTTCACGGTGACTGGCAGCCGGCGCTGCCGCCCGCGCTGGCGGGCCAGCCCACCGCCGCCACCATCCCGATGGGCTCGGCCGCCAAATTCTGCCGCATCGCGGAGGGCGTGGCCGATTTCTATCCCCGGCGTGGCCGCACGATGGAATGGGACACCGCAGCCCCGCAGGCGCTGGTGGAAGCCGCCGGCGGCCATGTCTGCCGCCTGGATGACGGCACGCGCCTGACCTATGGCAAGGCCGGCTGGGAAAATCCCGGCTTCTTCTGCATGGGCCGGAGTTGAGCTTGGAGACGCTGCGCCTGGCCGATGACGAGGCCGGTCTGGCCAGGGCAGCCGCCCTGCTGCGCGGAGGCGCGCTTGTCGCCTTCCCGACCGAGACCGTCTATGGGCTGGGCGCGGATGCGAGCGACGCTGCTGCCGTCGCCGGCATCTATGCCGCGAAAGACCGGCCGAGCTTCAATCCGCTGATCGCCCACTACGCCAGCGCGGACGCCGCCTTCACCGATGTCGTGCCGACGCCCTTGGCGGAACAACTGGCGGCGGCCTTCTGGCCCGGACCGCTCACCCTGGTTCTGCCGCGCCAGCCCGATTGCCGGGTGGCGGAGATTACCGGCGCGGGTCTGGCGACCCAGGCCGTGCGCGTGCCTGCGCATCCCCTGGCGCATCGGCTGCTGCAAGCTGTCGGCCGGCCTGTCGCCGCGCCCTCGGCCAATCGCTCGGGCCGGGTCAGCCCCACGACCGCCGCCCATGTGCTGGACGGGCTTGCCGGGCGTATCGCGGCCGTCATCGATGGCGGCCCCTGCGCGGTCGGGCTGGAATCGACGGTGCTGGACCTGTCGGGTGACCGCCCGGCCCTGCTGCGGGCGGGCGGCGTGACGCTGGAGATGCTGCTGGCCCATGCGCGGGATATTCTGGTGCCGGACAGTGCCGATCAGACCGCGCCGCGCTCCCCCGGCCAGTTGCTGGCGCATTACGCGCCTCGTCTGCCGCTGCGGCTGGCGGCCGAGACGGTGGCGGCCGACGAAGCCCTGCTTGCCTTCGGCCCCCCTCTGCCCGGCGCCGGCGCTGTCTTCAACCTTAGCGCGGCCGGCGACCTGACCGAGGCGGCCGCGCAACTTTTCGCGGGGTTGCGGGCGCTCGATACGCTCGGCCAAAGCCAGGGCTTGCGCGGAATCGCGGCCATGGCCGTGCCGAATCGCGAAATCGGATGCGCGATCAACGACCGCCTGCGGCGCGCGGCGCACCCGGCCAAGTGACGGAAACCGGCCAAGTAACCATTGATCGCGGACGGCCCGCTCCGCATTATGCCGCCATGCGTAACCCGGATCATTTCTGATGGATGGCCAATTCGAATCTGAGATGGAGACCGGGCTCGATTCCGTTGCCTTCGCCGTCATCGCGCAGAGCGGGCTTTTCGATCTTGCCTGGTACTGCACGACCTATAAGGCAGCGCCGGCAACCGCATTGCAGCATTGGGCAACGATCGGCTGGCGTCAGGGCCTGCAACCCAATTTCTATTTCGATACGAATTGGTACTTGACCTATTACGAGGATGTGGCGTCCACCGGCCATAATCCGCTGGTGCATTACATCCAGTTCGGAGAGCGCGAAGGACGGCGGCCGTCCGAACTCTTCGATCCGGTCTGGTATCGCGAAACCTTTCTGATCGGCGCTGATCAGCTTTGTCTCGCCCACTATCTACGCGAAAGGCTGACGGGGCGCGTTAATCCCAATCCTGATTTCGACACCAGTTTCTATCTCGAAACTTATGCCGATGTCGCGTCGGCGGGCCTTGATGCCTTCATCCATTTCATGGACCTGGGCTTCCGGGAGGATCGCGACCCGTCCCCCGATTTCGATACCGGCTTCTATCGCAGCCGCTATCTGCGCCTGCAGCCGGGGGTCAACCCGCTGCTGGACTATCAGCGACGGCGGGGCGAGACCGGGGTCTATCCCAAGCGCCCGCTGCGGGAAGCGACCATCCCCGGGGAGATTGCCCGCTTCAACCGCCCCGGCGAGGCTTTCGAGCCTTTCGAGCCCCTGCCCGCCGGCACGCCTGTCCGTGTCCGCGCCTTGGCCTATTACCTGCCGCAATATCACCCTATGCCCGAGAACAATGCCTGGTGGGGGCAAGGCTTCACGGAATGGACCAATCTGTCGCGCGGCATGCCGCGCTTTTCCGGCCATTACCAGCCGCGCACGCCGCGTGACCTCGGCCATTATACGCTGGATAACCCCGAGACGCTGCGCCGGCAGATCGACATGGCGCAGGCCGCCGGCCTTGGCGGGTTCATCTTCTATTTCTACTGGTTCAACGGCCATCGGCTAATGGAAAAGCCGCTGGACATCCTGCTTTCCGACCGCAGCCTGGACATGCCCTTCTGCCTGATGTGGGCGAACGAGAACTGGACGCGCCGCTGGGACGGGCATGACGAGCAGGTTCTGATCAGCCAGGACTACCGGCCGAGCGAGGACGAGGATCTGGTGCGCACCTTCGGCCGCCATTTCGCCGATCCGCGCTATATCCGCCTGGAAGGACGGCCGGTGCTGATGATCTACCGGCCCGGGCTGATCCCCGAAGCGCGGCAGACCATCGCCCGCTGGCGCCGCCTGTTCCGCGACCTTTGCCAGGAAGACCCCATCCTGGTCATGGGCCAGGGGTTCGATTCCATCGACCCGGCGGAATACGGGTTGGATGCGGCTATCGAATTTCCGCCGCACAAACTCACCGCCAGCCTGCCCAAGATCAATGCCAGCCTGGAATGGCTGGACATGGAAGCCAAGAACCATGTCGTCAGCTATCAGGACACGGTCGCGGTGTCGCTCGCCGAACCCCGGCCGTCCTTTCCGCTGATCAAGACCGCCGTGCCGTCCTGGGACAATGACGCGCGGCGCGAAGGGCGCGGCATGGTGCTGCATGGCAGCACGCCGGCCGATTTCGGCGAGTGGGTTGCGGCCCTGGTGCGCGATGCCGAGGCCAACCCGGTCTTCGGCGAGCCCATCATTTGCATCAATGCCTGGAACGAATGGGCCGAAGGCGCCTATCTGGAGCCGGACCTGCATTTCGGCTCCGCCTATCTCAACGCGCTCTCCCGCGCCGTCAGCGCGGAAACGCCCGACATCGCCCATGGCAAGCTTCTGCTGGTCGGCCATGACGCGCATCGGCACGGCGCGCAGACCCTGCTTCTGGCCATCGCCCGGAACCTGAAGCGCCTGCACGGCGTCGTGGTCGAATTCCTGCTGCTGGACGGCGGCCCGATGGTGCCGGATTATGATGCCGTGGCACCCGTCACCGTGCTGACACGCGCCGCCGATCTCCCTCTTGAGGCGGCCAAGCTGGCGGCGCGCGGCTTCCGCCGCGCCATTATCAATACGGTCGCGGCGGGCGGCGCCTGCCCGATCCTGGAAAGCGCGGAGATCGCGACCGTGCTGCTGGTGCACGAACTGCCCAGCCTGATCCGGGAAAAGAACCTCACGCAACTGGCGCGGCGCGGCCTGACCGCCGCACGGCACGTCGTCTTTCCGGCCGCCATCGTGCGTGACGGGCTGTTGCAGCTTCTGACGCTGCCGGGCGAGGATTTTCTGCCCAAGACGCTGATCAAGCCGCAGGGCATCTACCAGACCTTGCCCTTCGATGCGGCGCGGCGCGCGGCGTCCCGCAAGACGCTCGGCATTCCGCCCAAGGCGCCGCTGTTTCTCAATGTCGGCTATGCCGATATGCGCAAGGGTTTCGACCTCTTCCTGCAAGTGTGGGCGAAGGTGCAGACGGTCGCGCCAGACGCGCATCTGGCCTGGGCCGGCAATATGGACCGCGAGCTGACCAGCTATTTCGAGCCTGAGATCACCGCCGCCAAGGCGACCGGCCGCTTTCATCTGCTGGGGTTCCGCCGCGATGTGGAAGTGCTGTTTTCGGCGGCCGATGTCTTCGTGCTGACCTCACGCGAAGACCCCTTCCCGTCCACCGTGCTGGAAGCGCTGAGTGCCGGCATTCCGACCGTGGCCTTCGCGGGATCGGGCGGCATTCCGGAACTGATCGCAGCCCACGACGCGGGCCAGGTGGTGCCGCGTGGCGATGTGGCGGCCATGGCGGATGCCGCCGTAGCGCTGTCCTCGGTCAAGGACGCCGCCACGCGCACGCGGCGCGCGCGCCTGTCGGCCGTCGCCCGGCAGGAGTTCAGTTTCCAGCGCTACACGGAAACGCTGATCGACCTGACCGACGCGGCCCTGGTCAGCCTGTCCGTGGCCGTCCCCAACTACAATTACGCCCGGCATCTGCCGGCGCGGCTGGAGACGATCTTTCAGCAATGGAACCCGGTGCGGGAGGTGCTCCTGCTGGACGATTGCTCGACCGATGACAGTATCGCGGTCGCGGAAGCGACGGCGGCAGAGGCCGAGCGCGCCGTGACCATCATCGCCAATACCGAGAATTCCGGCTCTGTCTTCGCGCAATGGCGCCGCGCCGCCGAGGCCGCGACGGGTGAGTTTATCTGGATCGCCGAGGCCGATGACGAAAGCGATCCGCGCTTCCTCAGCCATTGCCTGCGGCGGCTGAAGGCCAATCCCGATACCGTCATGGCCTTCAGCGACAGCGTCGCCATCGACCAGGACGGCACCATCCTCAGCGACAGCTACAAGGCCTATTACAACCGCGCCGCCCCCGGCCTGCTGGAGATCGACGGTGATTTCGCCGGGCGCGATTTCCTGAAACGCTGCCTGTCTGAACGCAACCTGATCCTCAATGTCAGCGGCGTGCTGTGGCGGCGGCAGGCGCTGCTGGCGGCCCTCGACCGATGCGGCGACAAGCTGCGGGACTTCAAGGTGGCCGGTGACTGGTATCTCTATGCCGATATCCTGAGCCAGCCGGCGGCGCGCATCGCCTATCTGGCCGAGCCGCTGAACCGCCACCGGCGGCATCAGAGCAGCGTTACCCACGCGCTGGACGGGCGCCGCCATGTCGATGAAATCGCCGAGGTGCAGGCTTTCATCGCCAAGCGGTTGAAGCTCGACGCAAAGGTGAAGCGGCGGCAGGCGATCTATCTGGACGAAATCACCGAGCAGCTCATCCTGCACTGACGCGAAAGCCATCAGGCGTCCCAAGCGCTTGGTGGCGGTCGACACGAAACGATCCGATTTATGCGCCTTGTCTCTGGACAAAGGCCGAAAGGCGCATGATGCTATGCGCTGACCGATAGAACATCGGCAGACGTCCGCAAAAAACGCCTAAAAACGACAATACGCCAAGACTGTCCGCGAAAACACGTCCGTAGAGACAACCGGGGGGAACTTGACCATGACGATTCATGCCACGCGTCGACATCTATTGCAGACGGCCGGCCTCGGCCTTGCCGCCGTGCCGCTGATGGTTGCGCGACCGAGCTTCGCGCAAAGTTCGGGCAAGACCTACAAGATTGCGCTGTCCAATTCCTATATCGGCAATAAATGGCGCCTGGAGATGGAAAACGTCTTCAAGGCGGCGCTCGCCATGGACCCGTTCAAGACCGAGGTCGTGGGCTCGATCTATAATTCCGGCAATGACGTCAGCAAGCAGTCGCAGCAGATGTCGAATATGATCGCCGAACGCGTCGACGCCATCGTCATCGATGCGGCCTCGCCCACCGCGCTGAACGGCATCATTCATCAGGCGACATCACGCGGCATTCTGGTCGTGAGCTTCGACAGCGGCGTCACCGCGCCCTCCGCCATCAAGGTCAATATCAGCCAGTATGATCTGGGCAAAGGCTGGGCCGAATGGATCGTGAAACAGATCAACGGCCAGGGTAACGTCATCATGGTGACGGGCGTGGCCGGCACCGAGGTCGATCTGGACCGCAACAAGGGTGCCGACAGCGTCTGGGCGCAGCATCCCGGCATCAAGGTCGTCAACCGCTTCACCGGCATGTGGGACAGTTCCACCGCCGAGCGCAACACGGCTGCCGTTCTGCCGTCGCTGCCCAAGATCGACGCCATCTGGTGCCAGGGCGGCACGGATGGCGTGCTGAAGGCCTTCATCTCCGCCAACCGCCCGCTGCCGCCGACCGCCGGCGAAGCGGAAAACGGCTTCCGCAAGATGATGCTGGGCATCGGCGGCCATACCGTCACCGGCTATTCCGCCGGCAGCCCGCCCTATCTGTCCCTGATGGCGCTGGAACTGGCCCGTCGTATCCTCAACGGAACCTATCCGAAGAAGAATATCGACGTGCCGAACGTCTTCCTGTCCAATGCCGATCTGAAACTCGGGGTTAACGTCTTCGCTGACCAGCCCGACAGTTTCTTCGATGACTTCACGGCGGGCGGCCCGACCTCGCCGGTCGATATCTGCGCTCAGGCGGCGATCGACGGCAGCGCCTGCACGGATCAGAAACTCATCATCAACCTGCCGGCAGCCTGATCGTGACCATTGCCGCTGTCGAAGCGGTCGATATCGGCAAAGCCTATGGCGGTGTCGCGGCGCTGACGAAAGCGTCCTTCACCGCCCAAGCCGGCGAGGTTCATGCCCTCGTCGGCGAAAACGGCGCCGGCAAATCGACCCTGATCAAGATCATGGGCGGCCGCGTGCGGCCCGATAGCGGAGAAATCCGCATCGGCGGCCAGGCGGTCTCGCTTAACGGGCCGCAGGCCGCGCATCACCTCGGCGCCTGGACCGTGTTTCAGGAACTGACGCTGCTGCCCTGGATGACGGTCGCGGAAAACCTGTTGCTGCAACAGGAGCCGCGCAGCTCCCTAGGCCTCATCAGTCGACAGGCGACACTGCGCGACGCGGATGCACTGCTGGCGCGATACGGCGTCATGCATATCGACCCGCGCGCGCTGGTCGAGGATATTTCGCTGGCCGAGCGGCAGACCGTGGAAATCGTCCGCGCTGTCTCCCACGCGCCGAAAATCCTGTTCCTGGATGAGCCGACATCCTCGCTGGTGGAACGCGAGGTGGAATGGCTGTTCGGGCAGATCCGCCGCCTGCGCGAACAAGGGTGCAGCATCGTCTTCACCTCCCACCGCTGGGCAGAAATCCGCAGCATTGCCGACCGCATCACCATCTTTCGCGGCGGCGCCGATGTCGGCACTTTCACCGATATCGATGAAGACGAGGCCGTGCGGCTGATGACCGGACGGCGGGTGGAAGCGCTATACCCGCCCCTCACCCCGCGCCCCGCCGCAGCGCCGGTGATGCTGGAAGCGCGCAGCCTATCCGGCCCCAATCTGCGCCAGGTTTCTTTCGCGCTGCATCAGGGCGAGGTTCTGGGGGTCGGCGGTCTGGCCGGACACGGCCACCGGGAATTGTTCCGCACCGTTTTCGGCGATGCCCATGCCAGCGGCGGCACTTTGACCGTGCAAGGAAAAGAAAAGAAATTCCGCTCGCCGCGCGCGGCGATTGCCAGCGGCATCGCCCTGGTGCCGGAAGATCGCAAGACCGAGGGCCTGCTGCTGCGCATGAGCGTGCGGGACAATGCCTCCCTCGCCATCCTGAAGCGCCTGACGCGCTTCGGCATTCTGAAGCCGCAGGAAGAGCGCCGCGCGGCGCAGCATGTGGTGGACAGCCTGCGCGTGCGCACGGCCGGCATCGGCCTTGCCGTCGGCGCGCTGTCGGGCGGCAATCAGCAGAAGGTGCTGCTCGGCCGCTGGCTGGAGACGGAATGCCAGATTCTTCTTCTGTATGACGTGACGCGCGGCGTTGATGTGGCGACCAAGCATGAAATCTACGAGCTGGTCGCCTCACTGGCCCGCTCCGGTCATGCCATCCTGTTCTATTCCAGCGATGCCGAAGAACTGGCGCATCTCTGCCACCGTGTCCTCGTCATGCGCGAGGGCGTGGTCGCGGCTGAATTGCACGCCCCCGGCATCACGGCCGAGGACATCGTCTCCGCCGCCGTGCGCGACCATCGCGCCGCCTGAGAAGATTTGAGCACAAAGATGCCCATACCCGAAACCATCCTGGCAGCCAGCGGCCCGCGCCGCTCCCGTCTGTCGCACGCGCTGACGCAGAATATCGGCCTGGCGCTGGTCGTCGCGCTGCTGGTCGCCTGCATCATCCTCTATTGCGGGCTTTATATCGCGACCCAGCATCGCCTGCCCGGCGGCTATGAGCTGACCTCGACGCTGAACAATACCATGCCGCTGGCCTTCGCGGCCTTGGCCCAGACTTTGGTTGTGCTGACACGCGGCATCGACCTCTCGGTCGGCGGCGTCATCGATCTGACGAATGCGGTGGCAGCCCTGACACTGATGGGCGGGCCGGTTTCGACCACGATCTGGACCATCGCCATCCTGGGTATCGGTGCGCTATGCGGCCTGCTCAACGGCGTGCTGGTCGCGGTCGGGCGGTTGCAGCCCATTCTGGTGACGCTGTCGACGCTGTCGATCTTCCAGGGCATCGCCATCAAAATTCTGCCGCAGCCGGGCGGCGCCATGCCGCCGGGCTTCACCGGCGTGCTGGCCAACCCGAATGTGCCGCTGTCGCTGATCTATATTCCGCTCATCGGCATCCTATGGGCCATCTTCCGCCGCACGCGCCTGGGCGTCTCGGTCTTTGCCATCGGCAATGACGCGATGGCGGCCAGCAGCCATGGCATTTCCGTCAAACGGACGACGATCCTGGCCTATATGCTGGGCGGCGTCGCTTCCGCCTGCGCCGGGCTGTTTCTGGCGGCGAACGCGACCGCCGGCGACGCCACCACGGGCGACACCTATACGCTCACCTCCATCGTCGCCGCCGTGCTGGGCGGTGTCAGCCTGTTCGGCGGACGCGGCAGCGGGCTCGGCGCGCTGTTCGGCGCCTTCGTCACCGTCATGGTCGTGAACATCCTGTTCTTCGCCCATATCGATCCGCTGTATCAGACCTTCTACGAGGGCCTGTTCCTGCTCGCCGCGGTGATTGCCGCCAATGTCATCGGTCAGATCGTGAGGCGCCGGCGATGAGTGCCGCCACAACCCGTAAGCAGCCCTTCCTCAACCGGGAACGGCGCCGCATTCTGTATGCCTTCCTGGCCGGCATCATCCTGTTCATCATCGGCGAACTGGTGCGACCGGGCTTTGCCAGCCCCAGCGGCATCCGCGCCATTCTTGTCGTGGCTTCCTTCGTCGGCATCGTAGCCGCCGGGCAGACTTTCGTCATTCTCATCGGCGGCATCGACCTCTCGGTGCCATGGGTGCTGAATGCGGGCGCCATCCTGATGGTGACAAGCTCGCTCGGCCATGACGCGCGGGCGATACCGGCGCTGGCGCTGACGCTGGGCATGGGGGCAGCGGTCGGCGCGCTGAACGGCGCGGGCGTGGCACTTCTGGGCATTCCAGCCGTGGTGATGACGCTGGCCATGAACGGCATCATGCAGGGGCTGACGCTGGGCCTGTCGGGCGGCATGACCTGTACAAGCTGCGGTGCCTATGCTCCGCCCGTGGTGCAGGCGGCCGTGCATCACAGCTTCCTGGGCCTGCCCATCGTGCTGTGGATCTGGATCGCCATCATCATCGTGGTGTCCTTCCTGCTGGCCATGACGCGCTTCGGACGGATGACCTATACGGTCGGCAATAACGCGCGGGCCAGCCACCTAGCCGGCATCCATGTCTCGGGCGTGACCATCGTGCTGTATGCGCTGAGCGGCTTCTTCTCCGCGCTCGCCGGCATCATGCTGGTGGGTTTCGGCGGACAGGCGGCGCTCGGCATGGGCGACCCCTATCTGTTCCAGTCCATCGCCGCCGTCGTCATCGGCGGCGTCTATATCCTGGGCGGGCGTGGCCATTACCTTGGCTCGGTGGCCGGGGCCATCAGCCTGACCGTGCTGGTGAGCGTGCTGCTGGCCTTCAACATGCCGGATTACGGCCGCAGCATCGTCTATGGCGTGGTGATCCTGGCGCTGCTGCTGCTGTATGGCCGCGAGGAAGAGAACGGCTGATAAGGCGGTCTCCGCTATCTGCGGGTCAGGACGTCACAAGACCCGCAGATAGACGGAAAACCCGATGGCCATGACGGGGTAAAGCAGGCAGCCCGTCACCAGCAGAAACGCGGCGAGTTTGCCGAAGACGCCAGCCAGCCGGCGCATGCGGCCGCCGCTGCCGCTTGTCACCCGATCGATGTCATCGGCGGCCAGATAGTCCGCCCGCGCGGCCTGAACGAAATCCGACATGGCTAATGGGCCGCCGGCGCCGCGACAAAGGCGCCACTGGTGTCGCCGCATTGCGGCGTCCCGAAAGACGTCCATTGCGATATCAGCAGGCCCAGGCTGATGCCGATGAAAAGCGCGGTCGATGTCCAGAAAGCCAGTTTCAACACCGGATGGCGCGGCAGGCTGAATTCGTCACCGTGATCGGGTGACGGGCTCTGGGCAGGCAGACCGGTCATGATGGAACTCATCCGCAAAAACTCCTCCGGAACAGGACGTGGCGTCACGTCTATAAACCGTCTGTATTGTTTTTATTTATAAACCGACTAGACGGTCTGGTCAAGCGACGCTAAGGATCGGGACATCATCACCGGATCGGACATCCCCATCATGCCCACAATCTCCACCAACTTTGATAAATCGTCGTTTCATCCCATTATTTTCCTCAGACGGGCGACGGCGCTTTCCGTCATCGGTCTGGTCGCCGGCTGCGCCGGCCAGCATGTGACCGAGACGGGCTTTCTGCCCAATTACGGCGCCATGCAGCACACGCCCGGCCATAGCGACGATCTTATCTACGTAGCGCCGCAACTGGCCCAGAGCCGATACGACAAGGTCATGGTGGCACCGGTGGCGTGGCGGCCCGTGAAGGGCGCCGCGCATCTCACGCCCGCGCAGATCGACCGCATGAGCACGGCCTTCCGCGACGATATCGTCAAAGCCTTAAGCCCGCACTACACCATCATCGACGGCAGCGATTGCGGAGACTGCGCCGGCGTCATCAAAGTGGCGGCCGCCATTACCGATCTGCGGCGCAGCCAGTGGTATTACAATGCCGTGCCGATGGTCGTCGGCATGGGGGCCGCCGCCGCAGGCGGCATGGCGCCGCCCATCCCGCCGCCGGCGCCCGGTGGCGCGAGCGAGGAACTGATGGCGACGGATGCGCGGACCGGAGACGTTCTGGTTGAGGTGGCAACCTACAACAACGGCATGCCCTGGAATTTCATGGGCCAGTGGCTGCCCTACGGCCATGCCAAGCGCGCTTTCTCTCTGTCCTCGAAACTGCTGGCGACCGAATTGACCAAAGCTAATGCGCAGGTCGCCGCCGCCAATTGAGGCGGCAGATCAAAGCGAACCGGTCGGATTGTTTTTGCATGTCGCCTGATGCTAGGGCATAGAGCCCAATGCCTCAGCGTCAGGTCGGCACGCGACCGTCAGGAAAAACTCATGGATAATGCCAGCCGATCCGAGCGCACGCGCAATGCGATCCTCGATGCGGCCCTGACCGTCATCGCCCGCGAAGGCGCGGGCCGGCTGACGCTGGACGCCATCGTGCGCGAAAGCGGCATCAGCAAGGGCGGTCTGATGCATCAGTTCCGCAGCAAGGAACTGGTGCTACAGGCGCTGCTTCAACGGCACAGCGATCATTTCGCGCAATTCAAGAGCGATTTTCTGGCCGCCAATGAGGCGGCACTGCCGCAGCCTGAACTCGCGGCGCAGATTGCGGTGCTACGCGAAGGCACGACGACCGGAAGTTCCCTGTTCTACGCGCTGATCGGGGCGGCGGCTGAGGAGCCGAGCCGGTTGGAGAGCATGCGGGCCGGCATCATGCAGGCTTTGAAAAAAGTGGATGCCGAGACGGATAACAAGGACTGCGCCCATCTGCGTCTGGTGGCGGCCTGGGGGCTCAACCTGACGACGCTGCTGGGCCTGTCGCCCTTCTCCCCGGAAGAGCGCGAAACATTATTCGACCGTCTTCAGGATGCGCAATTCTGGGATGGCGCCGGCGCTAAAAAGACGAAGCCGGTGAAGGCCGAGAAAACAAAGCCTGACACCGGCAAGAAGCCCAAGCCCCGCGCCGGCCGCTGACAATAAGCCCGCGGCATAACGCCGCGGGCATCGTATAGCTGAAGGCTCAACTCGCCCAAAGGCGCTGCTGTTCACGCATTTCTACACGAACGGCCAAGGCGGACCGCACTGCCGCCACCTCCGGTCCCGTCACCCGCAGCGGCGCGTAACCCCGTGCATCCATGACCAGAGCAATGTCGCGGGCCTCGGAGCCGAAAGCCGGGTGCAGGGCCGTAGGCGTTTCGGCATTCGCGAAACTGCTGGCATCACCGGTGTTGAGGTAGCTCTCCACCGGCAGGTCTTCCGCCAGGATGATGAGATGCTGCGCCAGTTCGACATGGAAATAGGTGATGGAATCGACCTCGACCTGACGAATCATCGTGCCGTTCATCAGATGCTTGACCGGGATCAGCACGCCAGCCGCGAAAATCGCATGGTCCGGTGAAAGGCGCAGGTCGCGCTGCGGTACGCCCGGGCCAAAGGCATGCGCTTCGACCAGGACCGGCCAGACTTTGGCGGGTGCCGGATGGCGGCGGCAGTCGACATTCCGATGTCCGATCCATTGGATCGGCATGGACCGACCATCTTCAATAATCGCATGATCGCCGAGGGTGAGGTCTTCAACAGCGACTGGCCCACGCTTCGTCATGATGTGCGTGCCGGCGGCGAAGCATGGCACGTCCACGACACCGATAACGGTGCCCGATCCTGTATCGGGGGTGAGATTGAATGTGGTGTCTGTGTAATCGCCTGCGAGTTGCAGCGCGTAGCTGGACCCACCTTCCGTCACCGTCAGCACATCCGTGCTCGCATTCAGCGCCACCGTGCCGGAACTGGTGAACGCCACCGTCATCAGGTCGATCTCGTCCGAAGCGCCGAAACCGCTGATTACCGTCGTCGGCATCGTTGTCGCGCTGATCTCAAGCAAACCTGGGCCGCTGCCGACGAAGGTCACCCCTCCGGTCAGACGGCCACCGCTCGTCAGTTCCAGCGTGCCGCCGGCAATCTCCGTCGCGCTCGCAACGGCCAGGCTTGATCCAATAGAATCGCCAACCGCCTCCAGGCCACCGCTGCTAACAACAACGCCCGTTGCTACGCCACCGTTGTATACAAGGACGGAACCATCGAGAACCGTGCCGCCAACAGCCGAGCCACCCGACGAGATATATACAAGACCGTCTTGAACATCCGCATCGACCGCAGTCCCTCCTGAAGAGACATACAGCAATCCCAGATCTCCCCCGAAACCGCTCAGAATGCCGACAATTGTATTACTTGCTACACCGCCGGCAGAAACCGTCTCAGAACCGAATTCGAGCTTGGTATCGCTGCTCACGCCACCGGAATAGACCGTCTGTGTTCCTTGAACGGTCGAATCCAGCGCCGATCCACCATTCAAAACCGTCTGCGAACCGCCCACGTCCACCACAGCGTCAACCGCAGCCCCATAGACTTGCTCATCGCCATAGGTGCTGATCACCGTGCCGCTCGCGATACCGCCGCTTAGAACATCGTCCAGACCACGGGACAGAACCACCGTGCTGATCTCCGTCCCGCCCGCCGACACATAGGCAATGCCGCCGGCACTCACCACCGTCAGATCGGCCAAGCCACCGGACAGAACATTCAGCACATCGCCGTTGCTCAGAACCAGACCGGAACTGACCGTGCCATAAGAAATCGTGGTCGTGCTGCCATTGTCGATCTGAATGACGGTACCAGATGCGGTATCCCGCGTCAGATTGAAGGTAGTGCCTGTATAGTCGCCATCGAGTTGCAAACTGTAGCTGGAACCGCCTTCCGTCACCGTCAGCACATCCGTGCTCGTATTCAGCGCCACCGTGCCGGAATTGGTGAAGGCCACCGTCGTCAGATCGATCTCGTCCGAAGCACCGAAACCGCTGACCACCGTCGTCGGCATCGTCGATGTGTCAATCTCCAGCAAGCCGGGGCCGCTGCCGGTGAAGGTGACGCCACCCGTGAGGCTGCCACCGCTCGTCAGTTCCAGCGTACCACCGGCAATCTCCGCCGCGCTCGCAACGGCCAGGCTTGATCCAATAGAATCGCCAACCGCCTCCAGGCCACCGCTGCTAACAACAACGCCCGTTGCGACGCCACCGTTGTATACAAGGACGGAACCATCGAGAACCGTGCCGCCAACAGCCGAGCCACCCGACGAGATATATACAAGACCGTCTTGAACATCCGCATCGACCGCAGTCCCTCCTGAAGAGACATACAGCAATCCCAGATCTCCCCCGAAACCGCTCAGAATGCCAACAATTGTATTACTCGCTACACCGCCGGCAGAAACCGTCTCAGAACCGAATTCGAGCTTGGTATCGCTGCTCACGCCACCGGAATAGACCGTCTGTGTTCCTTGAACGGTCGAATCCAGCGCCGATCCACCATTCAAAACCGTCTGTGAACCGCCCACGTCCACCACAGCGTCAACCGCAGCCCCATAGACTTGCTCATCGCCATAGGTGCTGATCACCGTGCCGCTCGCGATACCGCCGCTTAGAACATCGTCCAGACCACGGGACAGAACCACCGTGCTGATCTCCGTCCCGCCCGCCGACACATAGGCAATGCCGCCAGCACTCACCACCGTCAGATCGGCCGTGCCGCCCGATAATACGTCCAGCACATCGCCGCTGCTCAGAACCAGGCCGGAACTGACCGTGCCATAAGAAATCGTGGTGTCAGACATAAGCGAGACGGCCTTCCCAAGATTGTATCTTGATCAACAAACACAAAATTTTGAAAACGTATTAAATTGATCTGGCATTGATATGCGTATTTTCATTTTAGAGTGAGCTATCTTCACTCGTAAAGCTGCCCAATCAAAATCGAGCAAACTGCGACTTAGCCTTTGGCTTCTCTTTTTGAAATAGTTCTAAAACAAAAAAAGCCCCGCACCTTCCTGTGCGGGGCTTTTCAGAACATCCGGCGAGCAATCAGTTGCTCGGTTGCACGTTCAACTGGCCGCGGATTTCGCCGCCCGGGAAAGCCTGGGTATGCAGGTTGACGTAGTAAAGGCCGCCGAGAAGCTGCGAGACCTGATCCAGCGTCAGCGTCGCCTTGCCCGCGAAGGGGCTGGGGAAAGGCGGCGTGAAGGGAACCACCACCGGCGCGTCCATGCCCGGCGTCGCGGGGCCGTGGATATGCGCGGCCAGAACCGGGCCGGACAGGCCGGCATAGTCGACCTGCCAGCTCAAAGTTTCGGTCGCAGGATCATAGGTGGCCGTCACATGGCCGATGCCGGTCGGCGGAGCGCCGGTAACGGGCACCAGCTTCGCCGTCAGCGTCACCGGATCGGCATGGGCGGCGGACAGGCCGGCAAGCCCGGCCACGGCGAAGGCGGCCACGGCCGCGAAGGACAGAAGCCCGCGCCGGCTGGATGAAACGATGGACTGCTTCATGAACTCTTCCTTGGTCTGAAACGACAGGCACATACGCGCCGGAAACTCTACATGAACCATCCTGCCCTAAAGCGATATGACAGGATGATTACCGGGCGTTTTTATACGCTTAAGCCGCCTGACGACCCAAGGCCGCAAAGATTGCGGTCAGCGCCGCGATGAGGTCATCCATCATCGCCTCGGTATGCAGCGGCGTCGGCGTCAGCCGCAGGCGCTCGGTGCCGCGCGGCACGGTCGGGTAATTGATCGGCGTCGCGTAATGGCCGTGACGTTCCAGCAGCAGACGGCTGACCTCGCGGCACAGATCGGCGTCGCGGATCATCAGCGGCACGATATGGCTGACGGAGGGCATGCGCGGCAGGCCGGCCGCATCCAGCTTGGCCTTCAGCAATTCCGCATTGGCGAAAAGCGTCGCGCGCCGCGCATCGTCACGGCGGATCTGCCGGATGCTGGTCAGCGCCGCCCCCACCACGGCCGGCGGCAGCGAGGTGGTGAAGATGAAGCCGGGGGCGGTGGAACGGATGAAGTCGATCACCACGGCATCGCCCGCGACATAGCCGCCATGGGCGCCGAAAGCCTTGGCCAGCGTGCCTTCGATGATGGTCAGGCGATGCGCGACACCGTCACGCTCCGACACGCCGCCGCCCGTCGGGCCATACATGCCGACGGCATGAACCTCGTCCAGATAGGTCAGCGCGCCGTATTTGTCGGCGAGGTCGCAGATGGCGCCGATGGGCGCGATATCGGCATCCATGGAATAGACGCTTTCGAAGGCGATCAGCTTCGGCGCATCGGCCGGCGCTGCGGCCAGCAGCGCTTCCAGATGCGCCAGATCATTATGGCGGAAGACGTGGCAGGTGGCCGGGCTGTTCTTGATGCCCGCGATCATCGAGGCGTGGTTCTTCTCATCCGAAAAGCAGATGAAGCCCGGCAGGCTGCGCAGGATGGCATTCAGCGTCGCCTGATTGGAGACGAAGCCCGAGCTGAACAGCAGCGCGGCTTCACGGCCATGCAGACTGGCGAGTTCGGCTTCCAGCGCATCATGCAGCGGCGAGGTGCCGCCGATATTGCGCGTGCCGCCCGCCCCGGCGCCCAGATGCTCCAGCGCATCGCGCCCGCCGGCGATGACTGCGGGATCGACACCCATGCCGAGATAGTCATTGGCTGACCAGACGGTGACGGGCCGGGTCTCTCCGCCGATCTCCATGCGATAGACCGGAAAAGTCGAAGCCTCGCGCTGCAAGGGCGTGAAGTGCCGGTAACGGCCCTGGGCCTTGATGTCCGCCAGATGGGCTTGGCAATGGGTGATAAAATCGGTCATTCGGCAATTCTCCCGCAGCGCACAATAAGCGCGTGGCGCCCCGGCGCGGCACCTGTCTGGGCGAATGCCAGCCGCCCTTCACAGCCATAGCATAGGCACGCCGGCGGACCCTGATCCAGATCAAAACATCCCTCTTTCCGCCGATTCGGGCGGCTTTTTGCGATGCCGCGCGCAGGACTTGCTTGCGCGCCAGCGCGCGGACAGGCAGCATGGGGGCCTCTCGCGGTGCGTGAAGAACAAGGCCTAAGCTGCACTCGCTGCACTGAAAGCTCAGCCTGGCTGCCCGCCCGCCCCTGCCGTTTTGGAGTTGCCCATGCCCGCACAGGCGAAGACCATCCCCGCCGGACGCATCCGGCCGAATAGCCTGCCCTTGCCGCTGAAAGCGGTCGCGATCGGCCTCGGCGTCTGCCTTATCGCCGCCGCCGCGCATATTTCGATCCCCTTCTGGCCGGTGTCCATGACCATGCAGAGCGGCACCATCCTGCTGCTCTCGGCCGTCTATGGCAGCGGCCTCGCGGAAGCGACCTTGGCCGCCTATCTGGTCGCCGGCGCGCTGGGCCTGCCGGTCTTCACCTCGGGCGCGGGGCTTGCCTATCTGGTCGGCCCGACGGGCGGCTATCTGTTCGGCTTCCTCGCCGCCTCGGCGCTGATGGGCTATTGCGCCTCGCGCGGCATCATGCGCGGCTGGCTCGGCACCATCGCCGCTTTCATCGCCGGCATCGCCGTCATCTATGTGCCCGGCATCGCCTGGCTCGCCGTGCTGTTCGGCGCGCAGAAGGCGCTGGCTTTCGGCCTGGTTCCCTTCCTGCCGGCTGAGGCGACCAAGCTGGCCATGGCGGTTCTGCTCTATCGTTCCGGCCGCATGCTGCGCGCCAGCTAAGCGGGCATCATCGCGCTGTAAAAAAAAGCCGCGTCCGGCATTCGGACGCGGCTTTTTTATTGGATGCGCGCACGAGCGCCGATGCGGCGTCCCACGCGGTCTAGCCACTGTTTTGGGAAGAAAAAGACAGGGCGACTGGGGCGATCGATGGGGCTCGAACCCACGGCATCCAAGACCACAACCTGGCGCTCTACCAACTGAGCTACGACCGCCACCCTGTCTGCGGCTGCCTTGATCTTGTCATCAAAGCGCCGAGGACCGCCGTTTAGACCGATCAGTCCGCGGCCGTCAACGCCGCTTGCGCGGTTTTCTGCCCCGCGCCGAAGTAGCGGGTCAGGCGCGTAATCGCCTCATCCAGAACATGGGTCTGCTTGCAGAAGGCAAAGCGCACATGATGGCGCGGCTTTTCGCCCGCATAGAAGGCTGAAAGCGGAATGGCGACGACACCCGCCCGCTCCGCCAGCTTCATGCAGAAAGCGGCGTCGTCGCCGTCCGAATCGAGCGCGGCGTAGTCAGCCAGCACGAAATAGCTGCCGCCTGAGGGCAGCGTCTTGAAGCCGGCCGCCGTCAGCCCCGTCACCAGATGGTCGCGCTGCGCCTGCAAATCGGCCGAGAGGCCGGCGAAATAGGCGTCGTCCTTGGCCAGACCCAGGGCGACGGCGCGCTGAAGATTAGGCGCGGTGGTGAAGGTCAGATTCTGATGCGCCTTGGCGACCACGCCCATCAGCGCCGCCGGGCCGGTGATATAGCCGACCTTCCAGCCGGTCAGGCTGAAAGTCTTGCCGGCGGAACCGATACGCAGGCACCGCTCGCGCATGCCCGGCAGGGTCATCAGCGGAATATGGCGCAACCCGTCGAAAACGAGATGCTCATAGACCTCGTCACAGACGGCATAGGCATCGTGCTGCTCCAGAAGCGACGCGATGAAGCCCAGTTCCTCGGCCGAAAAGACCTTGCCGATCGGGTTCATCGGGCTGTTGAGCAGAATGGCCTTGGTCTTCGGGCCGAAGGCGGCGGCCAGTTCGGCGCGCGGCAATTCCCATTCCGGCGGCGCGAGGCGCACCAGTTTCGGCACCCCGCCCAGAAGTTTCACGACCGGCAGGTAGGTGTCGTACAGTGGCTCGATCAGCACGACCTCGTCGCCCGGATCGATCAGCGCCATCAGGGACGCAGTGATGGCCTCGGTCGCGCCTGAGGTAACGACGACCTCACGGTCGGCATCGATATCGAGCCCGTAGAAGCGCTGATTGGCGGCGGCCACGGCCTGACGCAGTTCCGGCACGCCGGTCAGCGGCGGATACTGGTTGCGCCCGTCCTGCAACGCGGCGGCGGCGGCGGCCACGACATCGGCCGGGCCTTCGGTATCGGGAAAACCCTGGCCGAGATTGATCGCCTGATGGCGGACGGCCAAGGCGGACATGACCGTGAAAATCGTCGTTCCCGTATTGGCAAGCAGGCTATTGGCTGGCTTCACGTCAAAACTCCCTCGACCTCGCGTAATTTGGCGAAAACCACGCCGGGAAACAATCGGCCGCGCTGCCGACCGGCCTTGCGATTCTGTGTACGCTTTGCGGGCAAAAGACGCAGGCAATCGCCCAAACAGCAGGCTTTACCCGCTTTCCTTCATGAAAAACACGTCAGGAGCCGCGCGGCCAATTGCAGGCCAAGGCTGGCCGTGCGAGTTTGCCGCCGCATAAAAGGTGCCCTTAGGCGCTCTGGCCGCCAGTTTGCATGGGGCCTCAGCCCCGGGTTCACCCGACCCGCTACGAGGATGCGATGAAGAAAATCGAGGCCGTTATCAAACCTTTCAAGCTCGACGAGGTGAAAGAGGCTCTGCACGAAGTCGGCCTGCAGGGCATTACCGTCGTTGAAGCCAAGGGTTTCGGTCGCCAGAAGGGCCATACCGAGCTGTATCGCGGCGCCGAATATGTGGTGGATTTCCTGCCCAAGGTGAAAATCGAGCTGGTCTGCGAGGACAGCGTCGCCGAGCGCGCGGTTGAGGCGATCATGAACGCCGCCCGCACCGGCCGCATCGGCGACGGCAAGATCTTCATCAGCACCATCGAGGAAGTAATTCGCATTCGGACGGGGGAACGCGGCGCAGACGCCGTCTAACTCCGAAAGACTGGCCGAAGCGGCCATGCCCCAGCGCATGGCCATATGATCCGGTCTGTGTCACAGCAGACCACCACGCTTAAAACGCATGAATGAGGATTTCAGGATGGCGAGTGAGTCCCTGACGGGTGTTCAGAAGGTCATGGCAATGATCCAGGAACATTCAGTCGAATATGTGGATCTGCGCTTCACCGATATGAAGGGCAAGTGGCAGCACACCGCCCAGCATGTGTCGACGATCGACGAAGATTCCTTCGTTGACGGCATCATGTTCGACGGTTCGTCGATCGCCGGCTGGAAGGCGATCAACGAGAGCGACATGATCCTGATGCCGGACGCGGATACCGCCGTCATGGATCCCTTCACCGCCAAGCCGCAGCTGATCCTGTTCTGCGACATCGTGGAACCCTCCACCGGCCAGGGCTATACCCGCGACCCGCGTTCGACCGCGAAGCGCGTTGAGGAATACCTGAAGACGACCGGTATCGGCGACACCATCGTGGTCGGCGCGGAAGCCGAGTTCTTCATCTTCGACAGCGTCAAGTTCGGCACGGGCGGCAATTTCGGCACCTACCAGCTCGACAGCATCGAAGGCCCCGGCTCGTCCCTGAAGGACTATCCGGAAGGCAATATGGGCCATCGCCCGTCCGTCAAGGGCGGCTATTTCCCGGTCGCCCCGGTTGACGGCGATGTCGACCTGCGCGCCGAGATGCTCTCCACCATGGGCGAGATGGGCCTCATCATCGAGAAGCACCATCATGAAGTGGCGCAGAGCCAGCACGAACTGGGCACCCGGTTCCAGACGCTGACGAAGATGGCCGACGACATGCAGATCTATAAGTACTGCGTGCACAACGTCGCCCACAGCTACGGCAAGACGGCCACCTTCATGCCGAAGCCGATCTATGGCGATAACGGCTCGGGCATGCATACCCACCAGTCCATCTGGAAGGACGGCAAGCCGCTCTTCGCGGGCAACGGCTACGCCGATCTGTCCGAAATGTGTCTGTATTTCATCGGCGGCATCATCAAGCACGCGAAGGCCATCAACGCCTTCACCAATCCGTCGACGAACAGCTACAAGCGCCTGATCCCGGGCTTCGAAGCCCCCGTGCTGCTCGCCTATTCGGCGCGCAACCGGTCGGCCTCCTGCCGCATCCCCTACACGACCAGCCCGAAGGCCAAGCGCGTCGAAGTCCGCTTCCCCGACCCGACCGCGAACCCCTATCTGGCCTATTCGGCGATCGCCATGGCCGGCATCGACGGCATCAAGAACAAGATCCATCCGGGCGACGCCATGGACAAGGATCTGTACGACCTGCCGCCGGAAGAGCTGAAGGAAATCCCGACCGTTTGCGGCAGCCTGCGCGAAGCGCTGGACAACCTCGCCGCCGACCATGACTTCCTGCTGCAGGGCGATGTCTTCACGAAGGACATGATCGAAGCTTACATCGAGCTGAAATACAAGGAAGTGTACCGCTTCGAGCACACGCCGCACCCGGTCGAGTTCGAGATGTACTACTCCGTCTAAATCGCTCTCGCGATTGAGACAAAAAAGGGGCGCCCTTCGCGGGGCGCCCCTTTTGCGTTTCAGCCGATCCCATCGGACAGCGTCAGTCCTTTTTGGCGCTGCCCTTGGTGGGCAGAGGCGGCGCCTGCTTGAAGGGGGACTGCGACGGCGCCAGCGTCTTCTTGTCCGCTTTCGGCTTCTTGGGCTCGCGCCCACCTTTGTCACGACCTTTGGCCATGCTGCGTCTCCTCGGCTGTTGTCTATCGTGCCGCAGGCGGAGGCGTGCCACCCGCTGCGTGAGGGGGCGCGGCCAATGCTCTGCGCCAGCCATCAGCTGGAACGCCAACCTGTCACACGGGCGGTCTGGACGCCATGCCTGTTACAGCAAGACCGGCCGTGTCCGGCGTCTCAATGCAGGCGCGGCCCCTTCAGCAGCTGATGACGGTCGACGGTCGCGATAGGCACGCGCAGCTCGCGCTCGTCGCGCTGCACGGAGAGCGTAACCCTGGCCCCCGCCGTGCCGCGCCCCCGCACCGACCGCCAGAGATGGGCAAGGCTGAGAATCTCCTCCCCGTCCAGCGCCAGCACCTGATCGCCCTGGCGCAGACCAGCAAGATCCGCCGGGCCACCTTCAGCGACACCACCGATCAGCACCCGCTCCTCCTCCTCCATGGCATAGATGCCGAGCCAGGGCGTACCCGGGCGATTGACGCGGCCGTAGCGCGTCAGATCGCCGAAGACGGAATGCAGCAGATCGATCGGCACGACCATGTTCATATCGAGCCGGTTTCCCCGCGCGTCGTCCTGCTGCAGGCTGAGCGAGCCGATGCCGAGCAGCTTGGCCTCACGGCTGATGAGGGCGGCGCCACCCCAGAAGGGATGAGCGGGCGCGGTAAAAAAGGCGTCGTCGAGCAGATATTCCCAATAGCCCGCGAATTCCTGTCGGCCGACGATGCGCGTCTCGATCGCCATGCGACGACCGCCGGCGGAGGCGAAAATGGCCGGCTGGCCGAGCTCGACCTGCGCGCTCTGGCCGAGTTCCATGGCCTGGACCTTCAGACGGCCGAGGGGCTGCACCAGGCCGAAGCCGGTTTCCGCGTCATAGGCCAGCGCATGGCCGGGCAGCAGCTGGCCGTCCCCGGCCGTGATCCAGATCGTTTCGGCCTCGGCCACCAGATAGCCGATGGTTAGGATCAGCCCGTCATCGCGGATGACGACGCCAGACCCCTCCCGCTCCGTCCCGAGCGCCGAGGCTGTGAAAGCGTCCGCCGGCGCGGTGACGCGCAGGCTGACGATCGCCGCCAGGGCCGTCTCCAGATCGAAGGCGTAATGCGCCGGATCGGGCTGCAGCTCGGTGGGGATGGAACTACCCTTAGGCATAATCACTGCTCCGGATCAGCAAGTCAGGCGGTGCAAGACCAGGGACGGCCGCCGGACCTCATATGGTCGGAACAGACAATGATGTCGGCCAAGCCGGCGTGCAACCGTCATGCCCGTGCCGAGACGACATCGCGTCATGCTCCGCCAAGCACATCCCTCAACTTGCGTGCCAGTTCGTCAATGGTGAAGGGTTTGGAGAGAAGATGCACGCCCGGATCGATGATGCCGTTGTGAACGACCGCATTGCGCGTATAGCCCGAGGCGAAGAGCACGCGCAGCCCGGGACGGCGTCGGCCGGCCGCCTCCGCCAATTGGCGGCCGTTCATCTGCGGCATCATCACATCCGTCAGAAGCACCGCGATATCGGGATGCGCGTCCAGCAAAGGCAGGGCCTCGGCGCCGCTTGCGGCTTCCAGCACCGTGTAGCCCAGTTCCCGCAGGGTCTCGGCCGTCACTTGCCGCACGGGCGCTTCGTCATCCACGACCAGGATCACCGTTCCAGCCTCGCCCATGGGCAAGCTGGCCGCCAGGCGCGCAGGCTGGTCTGACGCCGCCGCGCCGATATGACGCGGCAGATAGACCTTCATCGTGGTCCCCTGGCCGATCTCAGAATAGATCTTGATGTGACCATTCGATTGCTTGACGAAACCATAGACCTGCGACAGGCCGAGGCCGGTGCCTTTGCCGACGCCCTTGGTGGTGAAGAAGGGGTCGAAGGCACGGGCCATGATGTCGGGCTTCATGCCGCTGCCCGTATCGGTAATCGCGACCAGGACATATTGCCCGGCCCGGCATTCCGGATTGGCGGCCGCATAGGCGTCATCCAGATGCGCGTTCGAGGTTTCGATCGTCAGCCGCCCACCATCCTGCATCGCGTCCCGCGCGTTGATCGCGAGATTGAGCAGGGCATTCTCCAACTGGTTGGAATCGGCGAAGACCGGCCAAAGCCCGCCGGCCAGCACGGTTTCCAGGGCAACGGACCCGCCCATGGCGTGACGCAGCAATTCCGACGTGCTGGACACGAAACGATTGACGTCGAGATAGCGCGGCGCCAGGGATTGCTGACGCGAAAAGGCGAGCATCCGCTGGGTGACGGTGGCGGCATTGCCGGCCGCCTCCTCTGCCGCCTCGATATACCGGGCCAGACCGGTTTCGCCACGATCATGGCGCCGCTTGAAGACAGCGAGACTGCCGATGATAACCGCCAGCATATTGTTCAGGTCGTGCGCGAGGCCGCCGGCCAATTGGCCGAGGGATTCCATCTTCTGTATCTGCCGGAGCTGTGTCTCGGCCTGTTCGCGCTGCCGCGTCTGCGACAGAATTTCCGCATTGGCGCGCCGGACTGCCGCCGCCGCCGCCGCCGTTTCTCCGAGGGCGCGCAGAAGATACCAGATGATCAGGACCGCCGTGGCGAAGAGCACGACGGATGTCACGACAACGATGACGCGCAGCAGGATGGCGTAGGACGCCAGCCGCTGGTCCAGTACCGCGATGCGCTCGTCTTCCCTGTGGGTGAGGGTCGCGATCTGGCCCCGGATGGCATCCATTTTGTCGATGCCGAGATTGCTGTGCACGATAGCGATGGCGCTTGTCTGATTGCCGGCGCGGTAGAGGACGATCGTGGTATTCAGCTCCGTCATCTTTGCCGTCACGGTCGTGGCCAGCGTATCGAAAGCCTGCCGCGGGGACCGGCTCGCGCCCGCACTGCGTTCGAGCGCCGCGATATCGGCAGACACCTTGCCGACAGCAGCCTTATACGGTTGCAGATAGCGGGGATCGCCGGTCAGCAGATAGCCCCGCTGCCCCGTCTCGTCATCGACCACCGTTTGCAACAGAGACAGAAGCATCCATTTGCGGTGGTCGGCGGCTTCGCTTTCGCTGCGCGCGCCATGCGCGACCTGCAAAAAGGCAAAAGCACCGATCGTCATGACCAGCAGCAGAGCAAAAACCGATAGAACGGCGGCGAGGCCGTAGCGGGATTGCGTTCGCGGAAGCTCTATCATCAGACTCGGCTGGACAAGGAAATAGCGGCGCGGCGGCGTGCGGGTCGGGTCGATCGAACCGATTGCAGAAGCTATAACACCGCCGCGACGATAACGGTACCCATCCGGCTGATGATTGCCAGCCGCGCTTCGCCGGGCTAAAAGCCCGGCGAAGCGCCAAAGCCTTGCCGGCTGTGGCCAGCCGAGCGCCGGGTTAGCACAGTGGTAGTGCAGCGGTTTTGTAAACCGAAGGTCGGGGGTTCAAATCCCTCACCCGGCACCAGCTCACTCCCGCGCATGAGAGAGAGCGGTCAGCGGCACCGGGGCCAGAAGCAGGCCGATGGCCCAGCCGAGATAGAAGCGCCCGTCGATCCAGCCTTCTTCCGGCGTATAGGCGCCGAGCCAATGCAGGCCCGTCAGGCTGCTCAAACCGGCCAGAAGCAGGGCAAGGACCGGCGCGATCGGGCAAAGATACAGTAGAGGCCGCGTGGCGCGGCGGAAGAACCCGGCCACCGGCCCACGCGGCCATTGCCGATACCCCCAGGCCAAAATGGCGACAGCGGGCAATTCCGTCGTCAGCCATTCCGCGATGTTCCAGGAAAAGACCAGCGCCGCGGCCAGGGGCGAAGCGACAGCCAGCAGGCCGCAGACCCATGCCAGCGCGCCACGCCCGATGGTGAGCCACGCCAGGGTGATGCAGAAAGGCACGATGGTCCAGGCACCGGCCAGATTCAGCCCGGCAGCCAGACCGGCCCGCCGCGCGGCATTGTCTGCCGCATGGGCCGCCAGAACATCGGTGATGGCGTCATGCAGGCAGACCGAGGCGAAGGCGAAAGCCAGGCCGATGGCGGCACGGAAAATCAGGCCGTAGGGATGCGCGTCATCCTCGTGCGTCTGCACAGACGGATGGGCATGGCGCCCCCGCTGCATCCAGCGATGGCGCAGCCTTTCCATGGCCGGCTCGATACAGAAGGCAAGGATGAGGCCGACCAGCAGGGCCGATACGACATCGGCGACATCCAGATCGGCGATGACCGATTTAAGCCCGCGCCAGATGAATTCCGGCGTCGCCGCGCAGACGGCCACCCAAAGGGACGCGACAAGACTATTGGCGGCCTGCAACGGCACGGGCTGCCGCAACCTGGGACGGTCCGGTGACGGGGCGACGGGCACAGGTGGTTTCATCAATCCCGCATGGTGCGTCTGCAAGCAAAGCCCCTGTGACGGAGACGCTTATCCCGACCGCGCTATCCCCCTGCGCTCCTGAGACGGGATCGGCCGCTGGCGAAACGGACCACGGCCGACCGTCCCAGTCAACGCATCAGTAGGAGCCGGCAGCTGCCGCGCCCAGAACGGCACCGATAATGCCGCTGGTGATCGCGACCAGCATGTACTGGTTGTTGTAATAGACCCATTGCTGGCCAGGCGGCGGCGCATAGAGACCGTGATGATGATGCCAATCGTTTACGACGCGGCGCTGGCCGGGCGGCACGTCGAAGCGCTGTCCCTGACGCCATCCGCCCGGACCCGGGCCATGCATGCCAGGACCGCCCGGCGGGCCAGGGGGACGTCCACCCGGACCATGATCGCCGCCCGGACCACCCGGACCATGGTCGCCACCCTGGCCATGTCCACCACCGGGGCCGCCGCCACCGGGGCCGCCATGTCCCTGTTGCGGGGGCGGCGGGCCGCCCGGACCGCTCTGCGCGAAAGCGGCCACCGGGCTGGCCATGAGGGACGCCGCGACCGCGGCGATAAGAAAGCGTTTCATAAACCAAATCCTCGTCATGAGCTTGTCCCTGAGATCGGGTGATATCCGGCGGTGACAAGCGCCCGAACAGGCCAGCAGGGGAAGAAACCGCCTCATATGCGGTCCCATCTGCTTTTATTGTTCGCCTAAACAATAACTTAGGGGCTGTCTGCGCACATCACGCCCAAGGGCATCGAAGCCACGCGGGCAATGCGCGCCTCAGGCCCTTTTTCCGCCATGCTTCTGCGCAGCGCTCGATTGTGGGGGGTCAAGATCCATGGCATGGATGTGTGGACAAGTTATTATTCTCCAGCCGGACAGAGTATCACCTGATGAAAGTTCTGGGATTGACCCTTCTTCTGGCCGCTGCCGTTCTGGGCCATCAGGCTCAGGCCAGCTGCACGGAGGCCGAAAAGCTGGCGATGAACCATAACGGTGCCGATCCGACCAAGCCCGGCACCATCGGCGGCTGCGGCACGGGGCAATACAAAGCGAACCAGTACCAGTCCAATCAGGATCTGAAGCGCAACAAGAAGATTATGAAGGGCACCAACGGCCTGGGCACGCAGCACGCCTTCTGAACCGAAGCGCAATTGCCGGGGGACGGCGCGCGGCTAGGGATAGGTGATGGCGATCACCTCGATCCGTTCTGGGCCGCGCGGCGTGCGCACCGTCACCTCATCCCCGCGCCGCGCCCGCAGCAGCGCCAGCGCGATGGGTGAGCCGATGCTGACCTTGCCCTGTGCCATATCGGCCTCGTCGACACCGACGATGGTGACGCTCTTCTCTTCGTCGCGGTCATTCGCGTAGGTCACGGTCGCGCCGAAAAATACGCGGTCGCGCTGGGTCTGGGCCGCCGCATCGACCACCTCGGCATAGGCCAGGCGGCGCGTCAGAAAGCGCAGGCGCCGGTCGATTTCGCGCAGGCGGCGCTTGCCTTCCTTGTAATCCGCATTTTCGCTGCGGTCGCCGTTGCCGGCCGCCCAGGCAACGATCTCGACGACGCGGTGGCGTTCCTCCCGCCGGGCCGCGCGCTCGGCCTCAAGCCGGGCGAACCCGGCGGGCGTCATATAGAACTTGCCGCCCGGAAGCTTGGGCGGACCTTCGTCCTCGTCATCCGCATCGTCAAATGCCATCGTCTCGTCAATCCCACCAAGGCCGCCCCTGGCCGGTGTTAAGACGCCGCGCCGCCAAGTCAAGCGGCGCATTGCGCCGATGCCTCGTGCCAGTTTTTTACATTTTTGGACCCGCTACCATAATGTTTACATGGTATGAGACCAGGCAATTGCTCTAAGGGGGCAATGCCCGGACTCTCTATTTTTGTTTTTCTAACCTTGGTTACATCATCAGGCATTTTTCAGGCACGCTGTTTTCGATGAGCCTCGCAAAATTCTTCCGTCGCATGGGCGTCGTCATCATGTGGCTGACATCGGCCTATGTTGTCTTCACGATCCTGATTGCATTGACCGAACAGGGCCGGCCGACCAGCCAGATCTTTGCGACCAATATCGGCGAGCTTTTCTACCCGGAATGGTATGCGAGCCCGCTTGTCATTGCGGCGGTGAAAATTGCCGTCCTCGCCTATCCGGCGGCAGCCCTCGCCTATGGCATCGGCACGCTTCTCGCCTTCGGGCGGAACGACAGGGCGGCCGTGACGGCGGGGCCGGCCGCAGCTTTGCCGCTGCAAGGCCCGATGGGCTTCGGCGCGCGCCCGGCTCTGGCATCGGCCCTGCCGCCCGCGTGGTCCAATTTCGATCTTTTGCCGCCTGAAGCGGCGGCATCCGCCCCCGTGCCGCGTGCCGAGGATGACGACAATCTTTGCATTCTCGATATGGCTTTGTTCATCCGCGCCGTCAGCCGCAACGCGGCCGCCGTGCTGGGCCTGCCCCCAAGCGCCCTCCAGCGGCGGCCCTTTACCAATTTCGTCTCGGCGGCGGATATCGGCCAGCTTCACGCGACCTGGGACCGGTTGCTGAGCGACCCACAGGCCGTGATTCCGCTGCAACTGCACATGCGGCACGCGGGTGACGTCATGGTCGATGTGGAGGCCATTTGCCGGGCGGGCCTGGGCGCCGATGGCCGGATCATCAGCATGACGCTGCGGACCTTGGCCAAGCACTGACCCCGGCCGGTCGAACCGTCAGCCCTTCCCGCTGGAAGGCAAGCCGATACCGTTTTGAGGCTTGGCACGAAACATGCTGGGATGGTTTGCGCTCTCGCAACCGTTACCATGAGGCCAAAGCATGAATCGTTTCGTTCAATACGCTCTTACGGCTCTACCTGCTCTGTTGCCCCTCGCCCCGGCAGCCCATGCCGCCGATCCGGGCGTGCTGCATATCTACAACTGGACCGATTATACCTCGGCTGATCTGCTCAAGAAGTTTACCAAAGAGACCGGCATTAAGGTAACGCTCGATACCTATGATTCGAACGAAACGCTGCTCGCCAAGCTCAAGGCCGGCGGGTCCGGCTATGACATGATCATGGTTTCGAACGACTTCGTTAAAATCTTCATCGACCAGAAGCTGATCCAGCCGGTCGACGCGTCCTCCATGCCGAATTTCCATTATCTCGACCCGCGCTGGCAGAAGCGCGACTGGGATCCGACCGCTGCCTATACCGTTCCCTGGCAGTGGGGTACGACGTCCTTCGTCTATGACACCAAGGTCTATCCCGGCACCGTCGACAGCATGGCGACCCTCTTCACCCCGCCGGCCGTCTTCAAAGGCAAGATCGGCATGCTGGGCTCGCCGAGCGAAGTCATCAATTTCGCCCTCGCCGACCAAGGGGCGCAGCCCTGCTCCAGCGATCCGAAACTCATGAAGGCAACGCTGGCTTTGCTCGAAGCGCAGAAGCCTTTCGTGAAGGTCTATAATTCCGACGCGATCGACGACCGCATGGTTTCGGGCGAGACCACGATGAGCATGTCCTATTCGGGCGGTGCCGCGCGCATGCGCCAGAAGATTCCCACCATCCGCTATGTCTATCCCAAGGAAGGCGTGGTCGGCTGGATGGATAACCTGGCCGTGCCGGTCGGCGCGCCTGACCTGGAAAACGCCAAGAAGTTCATGAACTTCATGATGGACCCGCAGAATGCGGCGCTGGAGACGGAGTTCGCCCAGTATCAGAACGCCGTGCCGGATTCCGCCAAGTATCTGCCGGCCAGCATCACGCAGGCGCCCGAATTCAACCCGCCCGCGAATGAGAAAATCGTCTTCTCGCCCGGCTGCGGCGTGCAGGCGACGAAATCCTTCGACCGTATCTGGACCCTGCTGCGCCAGTAACGGCTCAATAACGGGGGCGCATGTCGCCCCCGTTATTGCCTGATGGTCCGAGCTGTCTCCTGCGAGACAAGGCGTCGGAATGGCATAGTAATTTCAAGGAAAAGCTTGGCGTCCCATAGGGGATTCGAACCCCTGTTACCGCCGTGAGAGGGCGGTGTCCTAGGCCTCTAGACGAATGGGACAGGCCTGCAAGCGCCTTTCGGCGTGGAGCGGGTCTATAAACACCTCATGCGGCAGGGGCAAGGGGCGATGCGCCGCTCCACGGGCTTTCCAGCTGCATGGCGGATAAGCGCCAAGGCTCGAACGGCGGCAATTTCGCACAGCGCAAAAAATTCTCACGAAAACAGGCCGGAGCGATCACCTAATCGTTGCCCCCGGGGCAGTGCGGTGCACAATAGTGACCATGGCAGACCAACATGCACCCGTGAGTGACGTCCCCTCCTCCCCCGAGCAGCCCGCGCATATCGCGGCGCTGGCCGTCGACCTGCTCGGCGTGATGAACAAGGCCCTGGTCCGCGCGACCGAAGACCCGTTCAGCAATCCGGTCATGACGACCGCGCTGGCCATTTCCCGCCGCATCGACCAGGGACACCTGACCGAATCCGACCTACAGGGTCTGGTCTGCTGGCTGCGGGACGAGGCCTGGCAGCAACGCGCCGCCCGGCTGGCCGATTACGTCGGCCTTTCCGCCGGCCAAGACCCGTCTGCCGCCATGCAGGGACTGGCTGCCCGCCTGGTACGGCCCGACCCCAATGACAGCGCCGTGCCTTTCGCCGAGTTCCGCAAGGCGATCGAGCGCCCGCGTTTTTCTGCCGTCTTCACCGCGCATCCGACCTTCTCCCTGCCCTATGCCGTGGGGGACGCGCTGGCGCGTGCCGCCTCGGGCGAGGACAGCGCCGCCTGTTTCACCTCTCACCGCCCGCTGCCGGTGACACTGGAAGACGAATTCGACCAGGCCCATGCGGCCATCGCCCGTGGACGCGACGCGATCGACCTGCTGACCGGCGCCATTCTGGATGCCGCCCGCGGCATCTGGGCGCATCGCTGGCTGGACCTCGCCCCGCGCCCCGTCACGTTGACCAGCTGGGTCGGCTATGACACCGACGGCCGCACCGATATCGGCTGGTGGGATACGCTGCGCCTGCGTCTGCGCATGAAGCTGTATCAGTTGCAGCGTGTCGAAACGCAGCTGGCGCCGCTGCCGAGTGCCGCCGCCATTCTGGACCGCGTGCAGGTGGCGATTGCCGCCGTCGAGGAAGAAATCGCGGCCGCCCCCAATGGCACGGATGTCGATGCCGTCGGCACCTTCGGCCGCACGCTGATGCGCTTGCAGGACGCGGCGATGGTCACGCCCGAGCCGCTGCTGGCTTTGTTTCCGGCGGCGCTGGCCGCCGCCGATGAGGCCGAACAGCGGGCGCTGCTGATCGTCCGCGCCGGCCTCGTCTCCCATAATCTCGGCCTTGCGCATACGCATGTGCGGCTGAATTCGGCGCAATTGCATAATGCCGTACGCCAGCGCCTGGGCCTGGCCGATCCGCCGGCCGATCCGTCGCGCCGCCGCGTGCTGCTTGGCGCCATCAATACGGCGCTGGACGAGGTCAAGCCGGAAGCCATCAATTTCGGCACGCTGATGGCGGAACAGGCATCCGCCGCCCGGCTGATGATGACGGTCGTGCAGATGGTGAAGCATATCGACGGCGCGAGCCCGGTGCGCTTCCTGATCGCCGAAACCGAGACCGGCTATACGCTGCTGACCGCGCTCTATTTCGCAAAGCTCTTCGGCATCGAGGACAAGATCGAAATCAGCCCGCTGTTCGAAACGGCGGAGGCCCTGTCCCAGGGCGGCCGCATCATCGAGGAAGCGCTGCGCAGCCCGCATTACCGGGACTATCTGCGCCGCACCGGCAAGCTGGCCGTCCAATTCGGCTATTCCGATTCGGGCCGCTATGTCGGGCAGATCGCCGCCACCTATCTGATCGAGCGGCTGCGGCTGAAGATCGCCGATGCCATGGTCAAGCATGGCCTCACGGATGTCGAACTGGTGCTGTTCGATACGCATGGTGAAAGCATCGGGCGCGGCGCGCATCCGGGATCGCTGACCGACCGTCTGGCCTATCTGTCCCCCGCCGCCGGGCGCCGGGCTTTTGACGCCGCCGGCATCCGCTACCGTGAGGAAAGTGCCTTCCAGGGCGGCGACGGCTATATGCTGTTCGGCACGCCGGCTTTGGCATGCGCGACCATCCTCAAGATCGCCGAATTCGCGCTGGGCAAGATGGATGAGGGTGACGACCCGATCTATCAGGACGCCGATTTCGCGGCCGATTTCTTCGCGACCATCCGGTCCAATATGGAAGAGCTGGTCGAAGACCCCGGCTATGCCGCCATCCTGGGCACTTTCGGCCCGGCGCTGATCGACCGCACCGGTTCGCGCCCGGCCGCGCGGCAGAGCGATACCTCGGGCGGGCCGGCCATTATCGGCCATCCGCGCGAATTGCGGGCCATCCCCAATAACGCGATCCTGCAACAGCTCGGCTGGTGCGCGAATACGCTACAGGGTCTGGGCCTGGCCGCCAGCCGCAACCCCGATGCGGTGACGGAACTGCGCCGCACCAGCCCGCGTTTCCGCCGCTCAATGGATTTCGCGTCCCACGCCATGCGCCATTCGCATCTGGATGTGCTGCGCGCGGTGGTGGAGACGCTGGACCCCGGCACCTGGCTGGACCGGGCCGGCCACAGCGTCATCCCCGGCCGGCGCGAAGCGCTGATGGCGGTCGCCAGCGGTTTGGAACAGCTCAATATCTGGTCGGACGTGCTGGCCATGTTCCGCCGCGTCCATGCCGATCATCTGGCGCTGCGGGCGGCCTGGGCGGATGCGCCGCAGATGGACGAGCGCGAGTTGCTGCTGCATGCGCTGCGCCTGGCCTGTATCCATCGCATCTGGATTCTGACGGCGATGATTCCAGATTTCGCACCGCGTCTGGGCGTCATGCGCACCGGGTTGCAGCAGCGCCTGCTGCGGCTGGACGTGCCGGCAGCCTTGCAGACGCTGGGCCGCATCTTCCCGAAAGCCCCGGACGAGACGACGGGCACCGATTTCGGCGAACCCGGAACCTCGGCCAATACGTTGGGCTATGGCCGCGAGCATGACGAGATATTCTCGCCCATCGCCCATTATTTCGCGCTGGTGCGCGAAATCAGCACGGCGGTCAGCCATGAGGTCGGCGCGTTCGGGTAGCAGGTCCACAGTCATCCGCGCACCTGTTGCGCGGATCTATCCGATCGGGCGCCCAAAGGCTGTCGGGGCGCTCAATCGGGTAGATGCCCGGCATGAAGCGCGGCTGGCTAAGCCGGGCACGACAATTATAAGTAGTAAGACTCTGACTTAAGTCTCAGCCGCCGGCGTTGCGCGTGCCGCTCGGCAGCTTCACCACCAGACCGTCCAATTCGTCATTGATCACGATCTGGCAGCCGAGGCGCGAGGTCTCTTCCAGGCCGAAGGCAAGGTCGAGCATGTCTTCCTCGTCCTCGGTCGGCGGGGTCAGCTTCTCGAACCAGTCCGGGTCGATGACGACATGGCAGGTGGAGCAGGCCAGCGACCCCTCGCAAGCGCCTTCAAGGTCAACGCCATGCTTATGGGCAACCTCCAGCACGGACAGCCCGACCGGCGCATCCACTTCGCGGGGCGTGCCATCGCGCTCGATGAAGGTCATCTTCGGCATCAGCGTATCAATTCCTCTTCTGGGCTCAGCGCGGCAGCAATGAGCTGTGCCGCCGCCGCCTCTATCTCGGCGTCGGAGGTAAATCGTCCAATCCCGATACGCAAGCTGCGCTTTGCCGCATCCGGCGGCAGGCCGATGGCGGTCAGGACATGGCTGGCGCCGACCGTGCCGTCTGCCGCGCTAGTGCAGGCGGAACTGGACGACAGGCAGAGGTCCGGCAGATCGGCCAGAAGGGCCGCCGCCGTCCGGCGCGGAAAGGTCAGGCTGAGATTGCCGGCGACCCGGCTTTCGGCATGGCCGTTCAGCACCAGGCCGGGAATGCCGGCGCGCAGACCGGACAGAAGCCTTTGCGCCTGCGCCTGAATTCTGGCGGTCTCGGCTGAGCCTTCGGCCTGCGCCAGATGCGCGGCCTTCCCCATGGCGATGATCAGCGGCACCGGCAGCGTGCCTGACCGCAATCCGCGCTCCTGCCCACCGCCCGCGACCAGCGATGCGATGCGCATCCTCGGGCGGCGGCGCAGATACAGCGCGCCGATGCCCTTCGGCCCGTACATTTTATGGCCGGAGAGCGAGAGGAGATCGGCCGGTATCTGACCGATATCGAGGGCGATGCGCCCGGCCGCCTGGGCGGCGTCGACATGAAAGGCCGCACCTGCGGTCTTCACCATGCGGCCAAGCACCGCCAGATCCTGCACCACGCCGATTTCGTTATTCACCGCCATGATCGAGACCAGAAGCGTCGGCACGGCCAGCGCCTGGGCCAGCACGGCCGGGTCCAGCAGGCCATCGGCTTGCACGGGCAGCACCACCGGCTCGAAGCCCTCATCGGCCAGGGCCAGGACCGGATCGAGCACGGCATGATGCTCGGTCGCCAGCGTGACGATGCGGCGACGGTCGTCGCCCATGCCGCGCGCAAACCGCGCTGCGCCAAGGATGGCGAGATTGTTCGATTCGGTGGCGCCGGAGGTGAAGATGATTTCGGCCGCCGATGCGCCGATCAGCGCCGCGACCTGGGCGCGGGCGATATCCACGGCATCCGCCGCATCACGGCCCATGCCGTGTTCGACACTGCCGGCATTGCCGAAACGCTCGGTAAACCAGGGCAGCATCTCGGCCAGCACGCGCGGATCGCAAGGCGTCGTCGCGTGATTGTCGAGATAGATCATGCGGCGTCGGCGGGACGCGCCATCCGCGCCGCCATGGCCTGATAGGCCGCTATGAAAGCCAAGGCATCCGCCTCCGTCGCGTTCCAGGGCAAGGAAACGCGAATCGCCTGGGCCGATAGATCGCCCGCGCCCATCGCTTCCAGAACATGGCTGCGCGCCACCTTGCCGGAGGAACAGGCAGCCCCGGCTGACACCGAGATGCCGGCCAGATCGAGCGCGATGACTTGGGATTCCGCCCGCACGCCCGGCAAAGCCAGGCAGGTCGTATTGGGCAGACGCGCTGTCCCGCCGCCGATGACGATGGCACCGGCCGCGACCGCCGCCGCCTCCATCGCATCCCGCCAGGGCGCGAGGCGGGCGGCCGCTTCCGGCTGGCAGGCGATAGCCGCCGCCGCGAAACCGGCGATATTGGGCAGCGCATGGGTGCCGCCACGCCGCCCCCGCTCCTGACCGCCGCCCAGCGTCAACGGCTGCAAGCGATCCGCCGCGTCGGATGTCAGCAGCACGGCCCCTGCCCCGGGCGGACCGCCCAGCTTGTGGGCCGAGAGGGTGAGGCAATCGGCGCCGATGGCCGCAAAATCGACCGACAGTCGCCCGGCCCCCTGCACGGCATCGACATGAAAAGGCACGCCGGCATCGCGGCACAGGCGGGCGATATCGGCGACAGGCTGCACCGCGCCGGTTTCGTTATTGGCCAGCATGACGGAGACGAGCGCCGGCTTTTCGGCCGCCAGAGCCGAGGCCAGGGCGTCGAGCGATATCTGCCCCTGCCCGTCCACCGGCAGCACGCCCGCGGTCTCGCCGGCGGCGGCGATGACGGCCGCGTGTTCGGTCGCGCCGCGCAGAACCCGCCCGCCACGCGCCAGGCCGTGAATGGCAATGGCATTGGCCTCCGTCCCGCCGGAGGTGAAGACCAGATTGCGGGACGAGCCGCCGAAGCGGCTGGCAATGGCTTCCCGCGCGTCTTCCAGAATTTTGCGCGCCGCGCGCCCGTCGCCATGGATGGAGGATGGATTGCCCAGCGTATCCAGCGCGGCCATGACCGCCGCGCGTGCCTCGGGCCGTAGCGGCTCGGTCGCATTGGCATCCAGATAGACGCGCGCCCGCGCCATGCTATTCGGCCGGTTCCAGGCTGGGCGTACCGGCCCGCGCCAGCACGCCGACCCGCGCCTCCAGCTCGGCCAATTCCGCGCGCAGACTCTCGATGTCATGCAGCAGTGGATCGACCGACATTTCCGAACAGGGCGTGCCATAGGCGTCGAAACAGGGTTTGGCGCGTCCCCGGTCCAGCACATTGGCCGGCGCCGCCACCATGGTGATGCCGGCCGGCACCGGCTTGATGACCAGCGCATTGGCACCGATCCGCGCGCCGTCGCCCACCGTGATATTGCCCAGCACCTTGGCGCCGGCGCCGATAATGACGTTATTGCCGATGGTCGGATGGCGCTTGCCGTGGCTGAGGCTGGTGCCGCCGAGCGTGACCTGATGGTACAGCGTCACGTCGTCGCCGACGATCGCGGTCTCCCCGATCACCAGGCCCATGCCGTGGTCGATGACCAGCCGCCGGCCAAGCCGCGCGGCAGGGTGGATTTCAATCCCGGTCAGCCAGCGGCTGAGATGGGCCGTGAACCGGGCAAGCGACGTCCATCGGGCAAGCCAAAGCGTCTGCGCCACGCGGTGCCAGATGACCGCATGCAGGCCAGGATAGCAGAACAGAACCTCGGCCGTGGACCGGGCCGCAGGGTCGCGCTCGCGGTAGGCAGCGATGCTTTCCCGCAGAAACATAAAGGCCATGCGACATTTCCATATGAATTCGGCAGCCCGGCACCCTATTATCACGTCCGTCCTGGACATTTGAAAGGCTTTGCCGGGGCAGCTGCCATCCCTTGATGCCTTCTTCCGCTTTCCCGTGTTCATGCCTGGGGCGGCGATGCCATTGCGTGTCGCTCAGGCTGCGGTCATCGCAAGTCAGCCTCCTTTGAAAGCGTCGCTCCGCTATGGCGGTGCGGCATGGCTGGTTTTCGATGCCTGGGAATTGAGGGAATCGCTTACGAATTAGGATGCAGCGGCGGAGGCGAGCCGTTATCGAAGGGGCTGACTTGTAAGGCCGCCCGGGCAACCGGGAGGCCCAATCGCTATCGAAGATAGGTTTAGAGCGCCATGCCTGAAGTGATGTTCGCCGGCCCGGACGGTCGTTTGGAAGGCCGCTACCACCACAGCAAGGACACGGGCGCCCCTCTGGCACTCGTGCTTCACCCGCACCCGCTTCACGGCGGCACCATGAATAACCGTATCACCTATTCCATGTTCCAGGCTTTCCAGCGCCTGGGCTTTTCCGTGATGCGCTTCAATTTCCGTGGCGTCGGCCGCAGCCAAGGCCGCTATGACGGCGGCATCGGCGAGATCAGCGATGCCGCGGGCGCGCTGGACTGGATGCAGTCCGTCAACCCCAATTCCGGCGGCCTTTGGATCGCGGGCTATTCCTTCGGCGCTTTCGTCGGCATGCAGCTGCTGATGCGCCGCCCCGAAATCTCGGGCTGGATCAGCGTCGCGCCGCCGGCCACGCATTACGATTTCGGATTCCTGGCCCCTTGTCCGACGGGCGGCCTGATGATCCACGGCGATGCCGATGAAATGGTGGTCGAGCCGGGCGTGCGGAAGCTGGTCGACAAGCTGAACACCCAGAAGGGCGTCTCGATCGACTATCGCGTCTATGAGGGTGCGGACCATGTGATGGCGAATTACGCCGACCGCATCGGCACCGACCTGGAAGAGTATGTGCGCCAGACCATGGCGCGGAAGCAGATGGCGCTGGCCGCCGACTGATCCGCATCACGCGGTTGCAGTATTTAAAAAGCCGGGTGGCGCGCAGGCGCCATCCGGCTTTTTAGTGTCTAGGCCTAATTGAAATGCACCGCGCTGCGGCCGGCGGCGCGCAGCGCCGCCACGCTGCGCAGGCCCATCAAGGCCAGGGTCGAATCCAATTCGCCTGCCAGCAGGGCGATGGCGCGCGCCACACCGGCCTCGCCGCCCGCCGCCAGACCCCAGGCATAGGGCCGGCCGATGGAGACCGCCGAAGCGCCCAGGGCCAAGGCCAGCGCGATATGCCAGCCGCGCCGGAAACCGCCATCGACCAGCACATCCAGCCCGGCACCCACCGCCTCGGCGATCGCCGGCAGGGCCATGATGGTGGAGGACGCGCCATCCAACTGCCTTCCGCCATGGTTGGAAACGACGATGCCGTCCGCGCCCGCATCGACAGCACGCCGCGCGTCCTCGGGTTCCAGAATCCCCTTGATGACCAGCTTGCCCGGCCAGCGCCGGCGCAGCCAATCGACATCCGCCCAGGTCAAGGCCGGATCGATCTGCCGGGCCAGATTGCCCGCCTGCTCCATCACCCCACGGCCGAAACCGGCGGCGCGGGCATGACCGACTTCAGGCATGCCATCCCGGATCACGTCCCGGCACCAGGACGGACGGCTGAGCATATTGGCCCATTGCCGCAGCGTCGGCCGGGTGAGGTTGCGGAAACCGTTGCGGACGTCGCGCTCCCGCGCCGGGGTCACGGCGGTATCGACCGTCAGGAACAGCGCCTTTGCCCCTGCCGCCTCGGCCCGCGCGATCAGCACCTCGGTCAGCGCGCGGTCCTGCAACACGTAAAGCTGGGAATAGATCGTGACGTCCGGATTTTCCCGCGTCACCTCGTCGATCGGGCGGATGGCGAAAGCGGAGATGCAGCTTGGCACGCCGGCGCGACCGGCCGCCCGCGCCGCGGCCACCTCGCCGCGCCGGCCGCACATGCCTAAGAAACCCAGCGGCCCCAGCATGAGCGGCAAGGCATGGCCGGCACCGAGGAATGAGGTGGAAAGGTCGCGTCCCGAGACATCGCGCAGCACATGCTGGCGCAGGCGCCAGCGCGCGAAATCACTTTCATTCGCCGCCCGCGTCAGCTCGCTGTTGGAGCCGCCATCGACATAATCGAAAAAGATGCGCGGCAGGCGTCGTTCCGCCAGACGGCGCAGATCCTCGATATTATGGCAGTCCTTCATGAAGCCTTCCGTCCGCCGCGCCCCAGGCGCGTAATCATCCAGGTTCGAAACACGCTGATGGCCGGGTCACCCAGGTCTTCCGGATGCAGGGCCAGGTAATAGCCGTAGCCGTCCTCCGCCACCGCGTCATAGGGGGCGACGAGCCGGCCGGCCGCGATATCGGCCGCGAACATGTCCATATCGGCCAGCACGACCCCCTGCCCGGCCATGGCATATTGCACGGCCAACGTTACCGTTTCGAACGCCATGCCCCGCGTGACATCAAGCGAAAACCCGTGCGCGCGGGCGAAATGCGTCCAATGCGTGCCGATCGGCTGGCCCGGCACCTTCACATGCAGCAATTCCTGGCGGGCGAGGAAATCCGGCAGCGCGAGATCGGCCGCCTGCACCGCCACGGCCGGCGCGCAGACCGGACTGCCGCGCACGGTCCAAAGCAGATCGCGCACCGTGTCGCCACCCTGCGGCCGGTCATAGACCACGGCCACATCGACCTCGGTTGGTGGCAGGCCGGTGCCGAGGCTGCTCGACACGTCGATCAGGATATCGGGGAATTCGCGCCGGAAATCGCCCAGGATCGGCAGTGCCACCTGATGCAGGAAACTGGGCGGCATATGGACGCGCAGGCGGCGCTGATGGCCGGCCTCCTCCTGCATGATGTCGTTCATGACCTCTTCCAGCCGGTCGAAGGATTTGCGCACCGCCGGCAGCAGCGCCGCCCCCGCCGGGGTCAAAGCAAGGCCCGAGGGTTTGCGCTCCAGCAGCGGACGGCCCAGCAGATCCTCCAGCGAGGCCACATGCCGGCTGAGGGCGGACTGCGACACGTGCAGAAGCTGCGCGCCACCGGTAAAGCTCAATTGGCGACCGACCGCCTCGAAGGCTCTGAGAGCGTTCAACGGCAGCCAGCGCCGGTTAATCACCGCCATGACGTCTCACCCATCACCCAAAAGCGCCGATTGGCGCCCTCCGCTATTGTCTAGGCATTTGCCTAGCGATCGTGCAAGGCATCGCAAGGCCATGCGCCCCCGCGCTGTTTTTGCCAGATCATTGGGCAAAAATCGCCTGTGGCATCATCCTTGCTGACCTTTGTCCCAGCCCGGCATTCGCCGGCTTTGATCGTCAACCGTTTCGCCATTTTCGCGTCCTGCCAGGAGCACGAGCCATACGAATTGACAACGGCGCATTTTCCGGCCGTGATCCTATTCCTGCAGCGCATAGGCGCTCGGCGTGAATTACCTAACTACGAAGTCGTTCCGCTTTCCCCGTCGTTTCCGACCAGGCCTTACCAAAGAGGGTGCAATGTCCAAAAGCGATAAGCTGATCTCTGCCGTGCGTCGAAACCTGTCAGAGGTCGAAAACGATCTCATGGACAATGCCCTCGCGGGGCAAGTCAACCGACGTGGCTTCCTGATGCACGGCACGCGGCTTGGCCTGTCGCTGCCGCTGCTCGGCGCGCTGGGCGGCGCCATGGGCATGGCCGCCCCCCGCCGCGCCCAGGCGGCCGGCACCATGGGCGGCACGCTGCGCATTGCCATGACGGTTCCGGCCGGCGCCATCGACCCCGTTACCATCGCCGATGACGGCGGCCTGATGGTGATGATGCAATCAGCCGAGTTTCTGTGCGCGCTCAATCCGGATTCCACGCTGCGCCCGGTGCTGGCGACAAGCTGGTCCCCCAATCAGGACGGTTCCGTCTGGACCTTCAAAATCCGCCAGGGCGTAAAATTCTCGAACGGCGAGCCGCTGAACGCGGATGCCGTGGTGACGAGCGTGGAGAGACTGGTCAACCCTAAGAACGCATCCAACGCGCTGTCGGCCTTCAAGGGCGTGCTGTCGCCCGGATCGTCGCATAAGGTTGACGACTATACGGTCGAATTCCATCTCGATGCGCCCAGCGGCAATTTCCCCTATACGCTGTCCTCCGACAACTACAACATGGTTATCCTGCCTGCGAACTATTCGGGCGGCTTCGAACAGAGCTTTGTCGGCACCGGCCCCTTCAAGCTCGAAAAATACATCCCAAAAGTCGGCTGCTCCTTCATCCGCAATGAGGCCTATTGGGGACCGAAAGCCTTCCTCGACCGCGTGGAATTCACCTTCTACACGGATATGCAGCCGCAGGTTCTGGCCTTGCAGGGCGGTCAGGTCGATATGCTGGCGCAGATGCCGGTCGCGGCCGGCCGCGCCATTCTGCATGACCCGCAATTCAACGTCATCCGTTGCAAGTCGAGCGCGCATGAGCAGGTGCATATGCAATGCGATGCCGGTCCGTTCAAGGACAAGCGCGTGCGCCAGGCGCTGGCGCTCTCCATCAACCGCAAGGCGCTGGTGAAGGGCCTGTTCCAGGGTTACGCCGATATCGGCAATGACAGCCCCTTCTGTCCGGCCTTCCCCTCGACCGATACATCCGTGCCGCAACGCGACATCGACCTGAAAAAGGCGCGCGCGCTTCTGGAACAGGCGGGCGTCGGCCACGGCTTCTCCGTCACGCTGACCACCGAACAGTTTCTGGAAATCCCCGACTATGCCGTGCTGATCGCGAGTTTCGCGAAAAAGATCGGCATCGACATCAAGCTGCATGTGGAAAGCCAGGATGCCTATTACGGCAAGGCCGTGCCCGGCCAGTCCGACTGGCTGGACGTGCCGCTGGGCATTACCGATTACGGCAATCGCGGCGTGCCCAATGTCTTCCTCAATGCGCCGCTGACCAGCAGCGGCACCTGGAATGCGGCGCGCTTCAAGAACCCGACCTATGACGGGCTTGTCACCGATTACGTCAAGGCGCTGGACCTGTCCGGCCAGCGTGCCGTTTCCGGCAAGATCGAGGAACTGCTGCTGGATGAGACGCCGGTGATCTTCGGCTATTTCTACAATTACCTTTATGCCACCTCGAAGGCCGTTTCCGGCGTTCTGCCGGTGGGCGATCGGCCCTTCCTGCAAACCGTCAGCATCAGCCAGACTTAACGGACGACAGGGAGGCGACTGCCAGCATGGGTCTTTATCGCGCGATTTTCTACCGGCTCGTCCTGGCGGTCGTCACTCTTCTGCTGCTCAGCGTCATCGTCTTCGCGGGATGCCAGATTCTGCCGGGCGATGTGGGGCGCGCGATCCTCGGCCCCTTTGCCGACGCGCGCGCCGTGCAGGCGCTGAACCATCAACTCGGCATCGACCGTCCGTTGCTGGTGCAATACTGGAGTTGGATCAGCGGCATGGTGCGCGGGAATATGGGCATGTCCTATACCTATCGCGCGCCCGTGGCGCCTTTCGTCATCCACGCGGTGCTGAACTCCATGAAGCTCGCCGCCATCGCCTTTATCCTGGTCGTGCCGCTTGGCATTCTGGGCGGTGTCGTCGCCGCGCTGAAGGCCAATAGCTGGATCGACCGCACCATCGTCATTGCCGGACTGTCGGCGACCGTGGTGCCGGAATTCGTCTCCGGCATCGTCTTCATCATGGTCTTCAGCATCTGGCTGCATATCCTGCCGCTGACCGGCACGGCGCCGCGCGGCGCCGGCCCGGTGACGCAGATCTATTACCTGCTGATGCCCTCCATTCCGCTGTTCATGATCCTGTTCGGCTATATCGCCCGCATGGCGCGCGCCGGCATGATCGAAGCCCTGCACTCGGACTATACGCGCACGGCCGTGCTGAAAGGCCTGTCGCGCCGCCAGGTGATCTGGCGCCATGTCATGCGCAATGCGCTGCTGCCGACCATTACCGTCATCGCCACCCAATGCGGCTATCTCATCGGCGGTCTGGTGGTGGTGGAAACGCTGTTCAACTACCACGGCATCGGCAGCCTGATCTTTTCGGCCGCCAAGGCGAAGGATTTCCCGATGCTCGCCGCCGGCATCCTCGTCATCGGCACCGTCTATGTCACCGTCAACCTGATTGCCGATCTGCTCTATTCCGCGCTCAATCCGCGCATCTCCTTCGGAGGCAGCCGATGAGCGCCCATGCCGCGGACAGCCCGGCCGCGCCCGCGCCGGCAATGGAAACACCCAAGCGCATCTGGCGCGAGCGCAGCGCGATGCTGCTGCGCTCGGCGCCTTTCGTGGTCGGCATGCTGATCCTGATCTTCTGGGTGCTGATGGCCATCATCGGCCCCTGGATCGTGCCTTACGGCGCCGACGACACCGACCTGCTGAACACGCTGACGCCGCCGGCCGCCGACCATTGGTTCGGCACCGATCAATTCGGCCGTGACGTCTTTTCCCGCGTCATCGTGGGCTCCCGCGATATCCTGATCGTGGCGCCGCTCGCGACCCTGCTCGGCACCCTGGTCGGCACCGTGCTGGGCCTTGTCACCGGCTATGCGCGCGGCCTGACGGATGATGTCGTCAGCCGCATCGTGGAAGCCTTTCTGGCGCTGCCGCTGCTGATTTTGGCCATGCTGGTGATCACCGCGCTGGGTGCGTCCAACGCCACCGTCATCATCGTCATCGGCCTGTCCTTCGGCCTTGTCGTCGGGCGCACGGTGCGCGCGGCAGTGCTGGGCGAACGCGACCTGGATTACGTCGCCGCCGCCAATCTGCGCGGCGAAAGACCGGCCTATATCCTGTTCGTCGAAATCCTGCCGAATATCCTGCCGCCGATCCTGGTGGAGACGACGGTGCGCCTGGGCTACGCCATCTTCACCGTCGCCTCGCTGAGTTTCCTCGGCCTCGGCATTCAGCCGCCCTCGCCCGACTGGGGACTTTCGATTTCGCAGAATTACGGCCTGATCGGCGGCGGCTTCTGGTGGACGGTGCTGTTCTACGCGCTGGCCATCGGCAGCCTGGTCGTCGGCGTCAACCTGACAGCAGATGGTGTGCAATCGGTGATCGATGCTTGACGCTCTAAGCCCCATGCAGGACGCAACCGCCGCCGCGCTCGAGGTTCGCGATCTCGACATCGCCTATCGCGTGCGCCGCCGCGACCGGCAGGTCATTCGCGGCCTCTCCTTCCGCATCGGCCAGGGCGAGACCTTCGGCCTTGTCGGTGAATCCGGCTGCGGCAAATCGACCGTCGCCCTGGCCGTCACCCGCTATCTGCCCGAAAACGGCCGCGTGCGCACCGGCTCCATCCATATCGGCGGCCAGGATGCACTGGCCATGCAGGGCGAAGCGCTGCGACAGTTCCGCACGCGCAGCATTTCCATGGTCTATCAGGATCCGGGCCGCGCGCTGAACCCGTCCATTCGCATCGGCGCGCAGCTGGCCGAGGTTTTCGAAGTTGCCGGCGTGCCGGCATCCGAACGCATGGACCGGGTGGAGGCCATTCTGGGCCGCGTGCGCATCGTCGATGCCGGGCGCGTCATGGGCCGCTATCCGCACGAATTGTCGGGCGGCATGTTGCAGCGCGTCGTCATCGCCATGGCGCTGGCCGTGGACCCGACGCTGCTTATTCTGGATGAGCCGACAACCGCGCTGGACGCGACGGTGGAAGCCGAGGTGCTGGACCTGATCGAGACCCTGCGTGCGGAGATGGGCAGTTCCGTTCTGTTCATCGGCCATAACCTGGCCGTGATCCGCCGCATGTGCGCCCGCGTCGGCGTGCTTTATGCCGGCACGCTGGTCGAGGAAGGACCGACGCGGGAGATTTTCAGCCATCCCCGCCACCCCTATACGGTCGGCCTGCTGCGCTGCCTGCCGCGTCCGGGCCTGTCCAAGCACCAGACCCGGCTCGACACCATTCCGGGCTTTCTGCCCACCAGCCTGGCCGATGTTAAGGGCTGCGTCTTCGCCCCGCGCTGCGGCCTGGCCCAGGATATCTGCCACACGACCGAGCCGCCGCTGATCCCGGTCGCGGAAGGCCGTGTCAGCCGCTGCCATTTTCATGAACAGGCGCCAAACCTGCCGCGCACCACGCCGCCCGCGCCGCCCACCAATCGCAAAAAAATCCCGGCCTTCCGGCCCGTCATCCGCGCCGACAATATCAGCAAGACCTTCGGTAGCGCCGCCGCACCGGTCTATGCCTTGCGCGATGTCTCGGTCGAAATCTGGCCCGGCGAGACGCTGGGACTGGTGGGGGAATCCGGCAGCGGCAAGACGACGCTGGCGAAACTTCTGATGGGCCTGACGCCGCCGGACGAAAAGGGCATCATCGAACTCAACGGTCAGAAGCTGGCGCATCGGGCCACCGCACGTCAGCCGGCGGAGCTGGAAGCGCTGCAAATCGTCTTCCAGAATCCGGATGCGGCGCTCAACCGCAGCCAGACCATTCGCGGCATCATCAGCCGGCCGATGAAGAAGCTGGGCGGCTATCGCGGCGCGGCGCTGACCGAACGGCTGAGCGGCCTGATGAGCCATATCCGGCTTGCCGAGCGCTATCTGCCCATGCGGCCGCGCCAATTGTCGGGCGGATTGAAGCAGCGCGTGGCCATTGCCCGCGCCTTCGCGGGCGACCCGCGCATCGTCGTCTGCGATGAGCCGACATCCGCGCTGGACGTGTCCGTACAGGCGGCGATCCTCAACCTGCTGGCCGATCTGCAGGCGGAACAGGGCGTCAGCTATCTGTTCGTCTCTCACGACCTGCGCGTCGTGCGCTATATTTCGGACCGCATCGCCGTTCTGTATCTGGGGCGGCTGATGGAAATCGGCCCGGCGGAGGCGGTCTTCAACGGGCCGCATCACCCCTATACGGAAAGCCTGATGGCGGCCTCGGCGGCCGAGGAAGCCAGCGGCCAGCTGCGGCTGAAGGGGGAAATTCCCAGCGCCATGCGCCCGCCCTCAGGCTGCGTCTTTCACACCCGCTGTCCGCGCAAGATCGGCACCATTTGCGAGACGACGGAGCCCGAACTGGTGCAGCGCGAAGGCGACCACGGCATCCGCTGCCATCTCGACCTGGACCAGATGGGCCGGACGGTAACGGTTGAGGCGTAAAGGGTTCTTTACTGGCAAGCGCTGCGCCGATTTCGTATATTGGCGGCATGGACAAATCGCCTGACACCGCTCCCGCTGACTGGCTGGCTGTGCTCGAGGAAAGCGATGCCGATATCGCCGCCGGCCGCGTCGTTGCCGGCGATACGGTGATGCGTGATCTCAAGGACGGTATAGTCAGGCTTGAGAATAAACTCAGCGCTGGACGGGCGAAGCGCGGAACTCACGGTCGCGCTTGATTGGCTTTACCGCCCGTGCGGCGCGCCAACTTCAAGACTTACGCCAACATTTTGAATATCTTGAGCGTAATGAGGCTCTCAAGGGCCTGATAACGGCTATCGGCGAAGCCATTGAGATTATCGAAACGCAACCCGGAAACGGACACCCCTTTCCTCGCCCCTATCCACAACTTGCGCGGGCAGGACGCTTGTGGGTCAAAGCAGGGCGATATTGGGTCGGTTACCGCCTGAGCAGGCCACCGGTGATCGTGGCGGTCTTTTACGATCAGGCCGATATCCCAGGACACTTGTGATGGTGGATCACGCTCACTGCCCCGGCTTCGGGTAATCCATCGTCTCCACCGCCATGGTCAGCGCCTGGAAAGGCTCGACCGAGACATGGCTTGAGCCGAGAAAGGGATTGTCGAGCAGCACGATCACCACCAGCACGAGGCCGATGGACGCCCCCAGCAGGCCGACCATGGCCGCATGCATCGCCAATCGTGCCGCCCCGAACAGGCAGCTGAATCCGATCAGAATGGCCGCGCCGATGGTGAGATTCCACCAGACCACGGCAGGCAGATCGGATTCGGCGGCATGGAAGCGGCCGCGCCGCACGTCATACAGTTTGCGCAAAGTCTCCAGCATCGTGCTTTGGGCCGCGAGGCCGCTGCCGTCGGCAGGCTTGTAGCCGACAAGAGCCAGATGAAAACTGTCCAGAATGCGCCAGCCTTTGAGATGCGCTGGCATCGCCGCCTCCATATGCGGCCATTCCTTCTGCACCACCGTTTCGGTGTAATCGAACAGATCCTGCCGCAATTGCAGCGCCAGGCCCGGCGGCAGGCTGATGGTGTCGCGATACAGATCGTCCACCATATTCGCTTCCGTCTGCACAAGGTTGCCGACCTCGGCATAGCTTTCCCAGACGGCGACGGCGATGAAGGCCAGCAGCACGGCATAGATGACGCCGACGATGGCGAGCACGAAACCGGCCAGATCGTTATGCTGGCTGCGCAAACCATGCGGAATGATGGCATGCGCCACAAACAGCGCGGCGACCGCCAGCGCGGCCGCCCCCACAACCGCGATCAGCACGGCCGCCGCCGTCGGCATCAGGCATAGCCATTGCGCAAAACCGGTCAGCATTGGGGCGGTCCCTTTCCGTCTCTGCCGGACCATACGCGAAACGTACCGGCCGCGTTACCTTGACCGCCGGAACCGAACCGGCCTTGATGATGGCGCATGAACACGCCTGGGAGGCGGGATGCCATCCACTGCCCTGCCCTTCGGCGATGCCGGCTTCTACCGCACGGTGCTGCTCGCCTTTTCGGCGCTCTTCGCGATCGTCAATCCCGTCGTCAATGCCATCATCTTCGGCCAGATCACGGCTGACCGCAGCCATGCCGAGCGCCTGCGCCTGGCGCGCCGCGTCGGCCTTTACTCCCTGGGCCTGCTGCTGTTTTCGCTGTGGGTCAGTTCCTATGTGCTGAACTTCTTCGGCATCTCGCTCGGCGCCCTACAGGTGGCCGGTGGACTGATCATCGCCGTCGGCGCGTGGCGCCTGCTGCACGCGCCCGAACAGCGGGAGGCGCTGAAGGAAAGCCAGGCGCATCAGGACGGCCGCACGGTCGCGGCCGAGAACGTCAATGACATCGCCTTCTTCCCGGTCAGCATTCCCTTCACCATAGGGCCGGGCACCATCTCGCTCTGCATCACGCTGAGCGCGGACCGGCCGGACAATGGCACCGCCTTGCCTTATCTGCTGGCATTGACGCTGGCAGCCGTGCTGATGGCGATCACCATCTGGGTCATCTTCAGCTTCGCGGACCGGCTGGCCTCCTTCCTCGGCCGCACCGGCGCGCGCGCCATCACCCGTTTGTTTGCCCTGCTGCTGCTCTGCATCGGCGTGCAGATCATCGCCGGTGGCGTCGAGACACTGCTGCTGCCGGTTATCGCGGCCGTGAAAGGCTGAGCCGGGCGATGCAGCTGCTCCCCGCGCTCAGCACCTTCTCCACCCTCCCGGAAGGCCTGCTGCTCGGCTTCCCGGCGCTGTTCTCGATCACCGATCCGATCGGCAATGCCGTGCTGTTCAGCCAGATGGCGGCCGACCGCAGCCCGGCCGAACGCCGGCTTATCGCCATCCGCGTCGGCCTCTACGCGGCCGTCATCCTGTTGGCCGCCCTCTGGGCAGGCTCACCCGTGCTGCATTTCTTCGGCGTGACGCTGCCGGCGCTGAAAGTCGGCGGCGGGCTGGTGGTGGCCGCCAATGGCTGGCGGCTGCTCTTTGCCGAGGAGCCGACGGACGCGGACCCGCAAAAGGATGCACTGCCGGACGAGCGGCCGGCCGCGGCGGATTTCGCCTTCTTTCCCATCACCATGCCGCTGGTGGTCGGCCCGGGCGCCATCTCGGTCGCTATCACGCTCGGCGCGGCGCCGCCGGCCGGATCACACTATCCCTATCTCGTCGGCGTTTCGCTGGCGGCGCTGATCGTCTGCATCATCGTGGCCCTGCTGTTCCGCTCGGCCGAGGTCATCGGCCGCGTGCTGGGGCCGGCGGGCTCGCGCGCCGTCAAACGGCTGGTGGCACTGCTGCTGATGTCCATCGGCGTGCAGATCATCGCCCTCGGCCTGCAAGCCATGCTGATCCCCTTCGTGCAGAGCGCGGTCCACGGCATCGCCCTGTAACCGTCACGCAGCCCCCCTTGCGTCCATGACGAAGCCCATGGAGAAGAGGAACCCAGACCGCAGGAGACCCAAAACAGTGCCCTTCAAGAAAGCACGGATTGCGATCCCCGCCCTGATCGTGCTGGCCGCCGCGGCGGCTGGCGGTTCCCAGCTTTGGGCCGAACATCAGGCGCATGTCACCGTCAACGAGACGCTGGCGAACCTGCCCGGCGGTGCCACCGGCCGTTACGACGACCTGCACTATAACCTGTTCACGCACACCTTGCGGCTCTACGGCCTGTCCATCGCCCGCGCCGGCCAGCCGCAGATCGCGATCCGGAAATTGGTCGTCCATCACCTCAGCGGCGACGGCTCGGTCGCGAACCCGTTCCGGTCCCGCATGATCAATCTGGTCGGCCTCGACCTCTGGCGCGGGACCGATCACATCAAAATCGGCGACGGCACCGCGAAAGACGTGGCGATCCTCGCCCCCGGCATGCCCGTTCCCGCCGGCACACCCCGCTGGCTGACCGCCCCCGAAGACGGCACGCCGATCATGGTCGGGTCGCTGACCGCCAATACCATCAGCGACGAACGGGGCATGAGCATCGTCGCCCTGTCGCTTGCCGGCTATCAGTCCGGCCAGCTGCGCGACATCAGCCTGAACCAATATGCCGACAAGGACGGCAATACGGTGCAGAACGCGGCCGCGACGGCGGTCGATCTCGACGGGCTGGACCGCGTCTTCAACCCTGCCCGCTATACGCCGGGCGCCGAAACCTGGACGGCGCCGCGCCCCTTGCTCGGCCATCTTGAGATTGCCGGCCTGGCCGCCAAGGACGCGCATGGCGACAGCCGTTTCGATCATTTGACCCTCGACGGCCTTACGGGTCGGCCCTTCCTGGCCGCACCCGAGCCTGAGACGGTCAAAACGGCAGCCTTTGCCCGCGACGCGCTGGAAGCGATCGGCATCGGCAATGCGACGCTGGTCAATCTCACCGCCCAGGACAGCCGCACGGCAGCCATTGCCAAGATCGAGCATATCTCCGTCACCGGCTATGCGGATGGCGCGCTGGGGCGCTTCACCATCGGCCATGTCACCGTGCAGCAGCATGACAAGACCACGGCCAGCCTCGGGCATTTCGAACTCAGCGGTTTGAACGTGACGACCCTGCTGCATGCGCCGGCCGATGCCTCGATGGATCAGATGGTGGCCCTGGCCCAGAATGGCGGGGCCAAGATTGCAAGCTTCCAGCTGACGGACGCCGCCGTGCCGCTGCCGGACGGCGGTGGCACCGTGACCTTGAAGACCTTGCAGGACAGCGTGACCTACGGCCCGTCCATACAGACGGATATGTCCCTGAACGGTCTCAGCATTCCCGCCTCGGCCACGCCGGACCTGCAGCAGCTGTTGCAACCGCTGGGCGTCGATTTGCTGGTGCTTTCCGCGGCCGAACGCGGCAGCTACGACGCCGCGCATGGCGATACCCATATCGACGAGTCAAAGATATCGGCCGAGGGCCTGGGCAGCGTCAGCCTCAGCGGCACGTTCACAAACCTGCCGCGCACCATGCCGACGAGTGATGACTACGCCGCGGCGCTCGGCAAGACCGGCATCGGCGCCTTCCACTTGAGTTTCAGCAATGAAACCCTGGTGCAGAAGATCATCGCCATGCTGGCGAAAGAAGGCGGCAAGACGCCGGCCGACATCACCGACAGCGCCCACGCGGCCGCTGCCTTCGCGGCTGCCGCACTGGTGCCGGGACAGGCGGATGCCGGTACCCAGATCTCGAATTTCATCGATAATCCGAAGGTGCTGACGCTGACGGCAGCGCCGGCGGCGCCGGTGCCGCTGTCCACCTTCATGAGCCCGGACACACTCCATGCCGGCCAGGCCGCGCTGAATCTGACGTTGTCGGCGGAGTAAGGGCGCTGGGTTTAAAAAGCCGTCATCCCCGGGCTTGACCCGGGGATCCATCTTTGGGCGCCAAAACGTATGGATCCTCGGGTCAAGCCCGAGGATGACAATGGTAAATCTGCGTCGGCAGATTACGACCGAGACCGAAGGCTCAGCCTTCGGCGTCGTTCGCGAAACTATCGACGATCTTGCTCAGGAAACGGCGGAACAGCGCGGCCTCGTGGGGCGACAGCGCCGCCAGAACCTTGTCCTCGATACCGCTGATCTCAGTGGTCACGGCAGCCAGAGCGGCTTCGCCTTCCTCGGTCAGGCTGATCGTGCCGCCTTCCGGCGTCAGCAGCAGATGCCGCTCCGACAGATCCTCGACCAAAGCCAGAATCGAATTCTCCTGATCCGGACCGGCCCATTCCTCCAGCTCATCGAGCGTCAGATCGGCTTCGGAGACGCTGCGCAGCACTTCGAATTCCGGCAGGGAAATCGTCGCTTCACTGAGGTCTTCCTCAACCTGACGGATCAGCCCGTCCTCGGCGCGCACCAGCAGTTCCGAGACCAGCGCGGGCGCGATCTTGGTTTCGGTGACACTCGCCGGCGGCTCGTTGCGCACGAACAGGCCGTAACGGCCGCCATGGAAGGCGAGCGGGGCATGATCGTCATGGTCGAATGCATCGACCTCGCCGACGAGAATGTAATGGTCGCCGGCTTCGTGACGGAAAGCCGTGCGGCACTGAAAACGCGCCGCCGCGCCTTTGAGCAGGGGGACATCGCCCTGGCCGCGCTCGATATCGATGCCGGCGAACTTGTCCGTGCCCGACTTCGCGAAACGGCCGGAGAGCTGTTCCTGATCGGCGGCCAGGATATGCACGGCGAAATGCTCGGCCTGCATGAAGGCGGCAAGGCTGGAGGAGTTCTTGCCGATGCTCCACAGGATCATCGGCGGATCGAGCGAGACCGAATTGAAGCTATTGGCGGTGACGCCGACATCGCTGCCGTCTGCCGCGCGGGCGGTGATGACGGTGACGCCGGTCGCGAAGGAGCCGAGCGCGTTGCGGAACTGGCGGGCGCGGTCGAGGGGGGCTGTGCCGGACATCAGGCGCGCACCGCCGAACCGGAGGCATCGGCCACGCCGAGCGCCGACAGCGCCGTCGCGACGATGTCTTTCGCGGTCAGACCGGCCTCGATCGACTGGGCGGCCGGTGTGTTATGGTCAATCAACCGGTCAGGAATAACCATCGGACGTACTTTCAATCCACGATCAAGAAGGCCGGAAACGGCCAGATAATGCAGCACGGCCGAGCCGAAGCCACCAGAGACATTGTCTTCGATGGTGATGACAACTTCATGGTTTTTGGCCAGCTGGGTGATGAGGTCGGTATCCAGCGGCTTCATGAAGCGCGCATCCGCGACCGTGGTGCTGAGGCCGCGCGCCGCCAGCTCATCCGCCGCCTTCAGCGCCTCATACAGGCGCGGCCCGAGGGCGAGAACGGCGATCTTGCTGCCTTCGCGCATGACACGGCCACGGCCGAGTTCCAGAACCTTGCCGCGCGCCGGCAGGTCGAGGCCGAAGCCTTCGCCGCGCGGATAGCGGAAGGCGCTGGGCCGGTCGTCGATGGCGGCGGCGGTCGCCACCACATCCATCAGTTCCAGTTCGTCGGACGGCGCCATCACCACCATGCCGGGCAGACAGCCCATGAAGCACAGGTCATAGACGCCGGCATGGGTATGGCCGTCGGCGCCGACCATGCCGGCGCGGTCCATGGCGAAGCGCACCGGCAGGCTCTGGATCGCGACGTCATGCACGACCTGATCGTAGCCGCGCTGCAGGAAGGTGGAATAGATCGCGACGAAGGGCTTGATGCCTTCCGTCGCCATGCCGGCGGCGAAGGTCACGGCATGCTGTTCGGCAATACCGACATCGAAGGTGCGATCAGGGAACTTCTTGGCGAAGGCATCGAGGCCGGTGCCGGAGGGCATGGCCGCCGTGACGGCGACGACGCGGCTATCGGCCTCGGCTTCGGCGACCAGGGCCTTGGCGAAAACCTTGGTATAGCTCGGCGGACCCGGCGGGGCCTTGCCCTGCTCGCCGGTGACGACATTGAAGCGCGTCACGCCGTGATACTTATCGGGGCTCTGCTCGGCCGGGGCATAGCCTTTGCCCTTCTGCGTCACGACATGCAGCAGAACCGGGCCGCCTTCTTCGTGATCGCGCAGATTGCGCAGCACGGGCAGAAGATGGTCCATGTTATGGCCGTCAATGGGGCCGACGTAATAGAAGCCCAGCTCCTCGAACAGCGTGCCGCCGGTGAGAATGCCGCGCGCATATTCCTCGGCGCGCTTGGCCGTGCGTTCGATGGAACGCGGGAAGCGCTTCGCCATCTTGGCGGCCAGATCACGCAAATTAAGGAAGGAGCGCGAGGAGATCAGGCGCGACAGATAGGCGCTCATGGCGCCCACGGGCGGCGCGATCGACATGTCATTGTCGTTGAGGATGACGATCAGCCGGCTTTTCATCGAACCGGCATTGTTCATCGCTTCATAGGCCATGCCCGCGCTCATCGAGCCGTCGCCGATGACGCAGATGATCTGCTGGTCCGGGTTGTCGCCCTTAAGGTCGCGCGCCACCGCCATGCCGAGACCGGCTGAGATGGAGGTGGAGGAATGGGCGGCACCGAAGGGGTCGTATTCGCTTTCGCTGCGGCGCGTGAAGCCGGACAGGCCGCCCGGCTGGCGCAGAGTGCGGATACGATCGCGGCGGCCGGTCAGCGTCTTATGCGGATAGGCCTGATGGCCGACATCCCAGATCAGCCGGTCGTTCGGCGTGTCGAAAACGGCGTGGATGGCGACCGTGAGTTCGATCACGCCCAGCGCCGAGCCCAGATGACCACCGGTGACGGAGACGGTATCGACGACCTCCGACCGCAGTTCCTCGGCGACCTGCGCCAACTGCTCGGCCGAGAAGTTACGCAGATCGGCCGGGTAGGTGACGCGGTCGAGCAAGGGGGTATGCGGGGGCATGGGCAATCAGCTCCGTCTCGAAACGACGAAATCGGTGAGCGCGACCAGCGCGTGGGCCTTCTCTCCGAAACTGGAGAGATAACCGGCCGCCTGTTCCGCCAGCATGGACGCATGGGCGCGCGCCTGTTCCAGCCCCATGATCGAAACCATGGTGGCCTTGTTCGCCGCCTGGTCTTTGCCCACGGTCTTGCCGATTTCAGCCTCGGTGCCTTCGGTATCCAGGATATCGTCGGCAATCTGGAAAGCAGCACCCAGGTCACGGCCGAAAGCCGCGATGAGATGCCGCTGGTGGGAGGGCGCGCGGCCCAGAATGGCGCCGGCCTCCGCGCTATACTGGATCAGCCGCCCGGTCTTGAGCGCCTGTAGGCGCGTCACTTCCGCGCCCGACAGCTCCTGGCCTTCGGACAGCATGTCGATCATCTGGCCGCCGACCATGCCGCGCGCGCCGGAGGCCGCACCCAGCGCCGCCACCAGTTCGCAGCGGGCCTGCGAATCGGAATGGGTGTCGACATCGACCAGCACCTCGAAGGCGCGAGTGAGCAGCGCGTCACCCGCCAGAATCGCGGTCGCCTCGTCAAAGGCTTTATGGCAGGAGGGCTGGCCACGGCGCAGGTCGTCATCGTCCATGGCCGGCAGATCGTCATGGACCAGCGAATAGGCATGCAGCATCTCAACGGAGGCGGCCACGCGCGCGGCGCAGGCCGGCGCGACGGAGAACAGGCTCGCCACTTCCATCACCAGGAAGCCGCGCAGCCGCTTGCCGCCGCCGAGCACGGCATAGCGCATGGCTTCGATCAGCCGCTTTTCCGGTCCTTCCGGCAGCGGCAGCAGCACGTCGAGCGCACGCTCGACCTCCTGCGCACGCTTCTTCATGACCTCGGCGAGCTTCGCCGGCTGCTCGCTACCCACTACCTGCATCCGCGTTTCACTTTGTTCAAAACCGTTCATTCAACGGGCCGGGCGGTAAGAGTGCCGTCCGCCCGCTCGACAATCGACTGGATTCGCGTCTCGGCCTCGGCCAGCTTGGCCTCGCAATGACGGCGCAGCTGGCTGCCGCGCTCGAAAGCGGTGATCGCCTCTTCCAGCTTCTGCTGCCCGCTTTCCAGGCCGCGCACGATCTTTTCAAGTTCGCCCAAGGCTTCCTCGAAGGACAGGTGGGACACGTCGGCGGCGGCGCCGGAGGCGGCGGACGACGCGGAATCGGGAGCGGACGAGGCGGACATCAGGAAATCCCCCCGCACGGATAAAGCCAGAAATACGACATGATCATTCTCGTAATCCTTTTGCGACGGGAGCGCCAACCCCCTTCCTGACGACCCGGCACCCTGGCCACAGCAGGCCATCAGCGGTGTGACCAAAACAAGGCAGTGCCTGACGCACGCCTCCCCTGTTACGGAAAAGGTCGCGAAACGCCGACGCTTTGGTCTAAGACGCGCTTCTTTTGCTGGTGGATCCTCGAAACCAATATGCCCTTTCCGACCCCCCACGCCGCCCTGGCGCAGGCTCTAGAAGCACGCGGCTATTCCGAACCAACCTCCGTCCAGGCTGCGATTCTCGCAGCCGAGCCCGGCCGGGATCTGCTTGTTTCCGCCCAGACCGGTTCCGGTAAGACGGTCGCCTACGGCCTTGCCTTCGCCGAGACCCTGTTCGCTGGCGCCGAGCATCTTCCCCCCGCCGGCCCGCCGCTGGCGCTGATCATCGCGCCGACGCGCGAACTGGCCCAGCAGGTCCATGCCGAGCTGACCTGGCTTTACGCCGAGGCCCGCGCCCGCATCGTTTCCTGCGTCGGTGGCATGGATGCCCGGACCGAAGCCCGCGCGCTGGCGCGCGGCGCCCATATCGTGGTCGGCACCCCCGGCCGCCTGAAGGATCACCTGGAACGCCGCCAGCTTGATCCCTCACAATTGCGTGTGGTCGTGCTGGACGAAGCCGACGAAATGCTTGATCTCGGCTTCCGCGAGGAGCTGGAATTCATTCTCGACGCGGCCCCGGCCGAGCGCCGCACGCTGCTGTTCTCGGCGACCATTGCCCGCGAAATCGCGAATATGGCGCGCCGCTTCCAGCAGAACGCGCTGCGCATCGATACCGTCGACCGCAGCCAGCCGCATGCCGATATCGAATATCGTGCCATGAAGATCGACCCGAGCGCGATCGAAGCGGCGACCGTCAATACGCTGCGCCTGATCGACAGCCCGGCCATCATCTTCTGCGCCCGCCGCGATGGCGTGCGTACGATGACGGACGCGCTGAACGCACGCGGCTTCTCGGCCGTGGCCCTGTCGGGCGAACTGTCCCAGCAGGAGCGCAACAACGCTTTGCAGGCGGTGCGTGACGGCCGCGCCCGCGTCTGCGTCGCGACCGACGTCGCGGCCCGCGGCCTGGATCTGCCGGAACTCGGCCTTGTCATCCATGCCGATCTGCCGACCAACAAGGAAACCCTGCTGCACCGCTCCGGCCGCACCGGCCGCGCCGGCCGCAAGGGCATCTGCGTGCTGATGGTAGCGCATTCCCGCCGCCGCCGGGCCGAAATGCTGATCAATACCGCCGGCATCACGGCCCGTTGGAGCACGGCTCCCTCGGCCGCCGAGATCCGCGAGCAGGATCAGCAGCGCCTGCTGAACGACCCGATCATCGCCGAGCCGACCGCCGAGGACGATGCCGCCCTCGCCTACCAGATGGCCGAACGCTACGGCGCCGAAGCCATGGCCGCCGCCTTCATTCGCGTGCGTCGCCAATCCCTGCCCGCGCCGGCCGATATCGAAGGCGCCCGCGCCGGTTTCGAGGAGCCCCGCGCCGGCTTCCGCGAGCGTGACCAGAGCCGTGAGCGCGCGCCGCGCGACTATAGCGAGCGCCGTGAGCGTCCGTTCGAGCGTGGTTCGGATCAGGGCGGCGAGCGTCCGCGTGCGAATTTCTATGAGAATGACGGCGAACCGATGGTCTGGTTCCGTACCAGCGTCGGCCGCAACAAGAAGGCCGATCCCAAGTGGCTGTTGCCGCTGATCTGCCGTCTTGGCGCCGTGACCAAGAAAGATGTGGGCGCTATCCGCATCACCGACAGCGAGACGCGCTTCCAGATCAGCGCGGCAGCCTCCGAGGCCTTCATGACCTCGGTCGGCGAAGCGGGCGACAACGAAATCCGCATCGAGCAGGCCGATGGGCCGCCGACGCAGGACAGCGCCCGCCCGCCCCGTGGTGACTTCAACCGCAGCAGCCGTCCGCCGCGCCGCGAGGGCGAGCGGTCGGGCGGCGATCGTCCCAGCTATGGCCCGGGCAAGCCGCGTTTCGGCAAGCCTGACGGCGGTGGCTACAACAAATCCGTGCGCACCCGCGCCAAGGGCTGATCGCCGGTCTGACGGTCACCTGACATGAAAAGGGCGGCACTGCGCAGGCAGTGCCGCCCTTTTTTTGTTGGGACGCGCCCTGGCGCGTTTCAGGGCGGATTTAATCGCTCGGTAAAACCGTCATACCCGCGAAAGCGGGCATCTTCTGACCCTCGTCGCTACGCCACAGAGAGAAGATTCCCGCCTGCGCGGGAATGACGTCGTTTCAATGAAAACCTGAGACTTGCGCGCCAGGCGTCAGTCGGCCGAATCGACCGCCGCTTCCTCCAGGTCGATTTCAGCCTGACGGGCGCGGATGGCCGCCTCACCGATCGGCGGGCCTTTGAAGCGCTTCCGCTCCAGCAGGAACCAGCCCAGGATCAGCAGCACCACGGCGCCGATGGCGTAATTGTCCAGGATGTCGTTCGGCGGGCGCGTGCCGATATACAGCAGGATCACGGCACCCACGACCGTGATGGCGGCGAAGAGCTTGGACAGACCGCCCAGGCGGAACGGCCCGAACTCGGTCCAGCTTTTGCCCTCGGCCAGGAAACCGGCGGCAACCGGCATGGCATAGGAAATATACAGAAAGACCGCACAGCCGGCCGCCAGCGCCGCGAAGGCCGGCGAATAGAGCGTCGCCAGGAAGGACAGAGCCGCCACCGTCCAGATGGAGGCGACGGGCGTGCGGTAATGCGGATTGACCTTGCGCAGCGTCGCCGAAAACGGCAGGCCGCCGTCACGGGCGAAAGCGAAAAGCATGCGCGAGGTCGAGGTCATGCCCGCCAGCGCGCAGAGGTAGTTCGCGACAACGATGGCGATATAGATCAGATCTTTCAGCAGAACCGGCACCGGCAATCCGGCCAGCAGGTTGAAGAAGACATTGCCGCCGTCCTTCGCCGCCTTGGTCACATCCGGCATGGCCAGAACGAAGGAGCAGCACATGATATAGCCGAAGAGGCCCGACCAGATGACGGCATGGATCATGCCCTTGGGCACCGTGACCTGGGCGTTGACCGTCTCCTCAGACGTGTGAGCCGAGGCATCGAAACCGGTGATGGTGTAGAGCGGCAGGATCAGCCCCAGCAGCACCGCCATCAGGGCGCTGGTATGGGTGGGGAAAACGCCGCCGCCGGCATCGCCGGTATTATTGGTGAAGCTGAACAGCCGCCCGAGATCGATGGACGGCGCGGCGTAAAGCATGACGACCGTCAGCACGACCGCCGTGACGAGGATGAGATAGCCCGAGAAATCGGTCAGCTTCGTGGTGACGCGGATGCCGAAATGATTGAACAGCGCCTGGGTCGCGGTGATCAGCAGCACGCCGGTCGCCTGCTGCATCAGCCCCCAATGCGAAACGTCGATGCCGAAGATATTGGTCAGCACAAGCTGCGCGAACAGCAGATAGACGCCGACATTGACGGAGGCGATGACGAAGATGAGGCCGAGCAGGTTGATCCAGGCCGTGGCCCAGCCCCAGGCACGGCCGCCCAGGATGGACGACCAGTGATAGAGACCGCCAGCGGTCGGATAGGCCGAGGCGATCTGCGCCATGGAACAGGCGACGATGATGGCGAAAACCGCGCCGATCAGCCAGCCGACGCCGATGGCAAACCCGCCCGCCGAACTGAATCCAAGCTGAAACGAGGTGATGCCGCCGGCAAGGATGCAGATAATGGAAAAGGAAATCGCGAAATTGGAAAACAGCGGCATGCGCCGCGCCAATTCCTGCGCATAGCCCATTTTGTGCAGATGATGGGTGTCGCTGTCGAGGGGCGGATCAGTCCGCCCTGGTCCGGATGGCGAAGGCGAAGCATTCATGACGAAACCCTCTCTCGCGAAAACGCGAGGTTAGATGACCTTCGCGTTGCATTTCAATGTCATATTGAATTTGCCTGATGGTGCAGCGCAACCGTTACGCCATAAAAAACGCGCCGGAGACTGCTCTCCGGCGCGTTGTTCGTCTCTGCGCGTAGTCGTTGCTTACTTGTCGATGAAGCTCGGGTCGATGACGTCCGGATAGGTGATCGGCATCTTGATGGTGGAAAGCTTGCCCCAGATCTGGAGGCCGAGATTCATCACGTCCTTGGCTTCGCCCGGCGCCGCGATGGTGCCGAAATAGCTCTTGTTCATGGCAGCCGTGTAGAAGTTCACGCCGCCGGCGGCGGCGGCGAAGTCAGCCGGCTTGGACAGATAGCCGCCGACGCTCTTGGCCATGTCGGCATAAGCCTCGGTCGGATGGGCCTTGGTGTAGTCCACGGCTTCCAGAATGCCGTCGACCAGCGCCTGCACGTCCTTCGGGTCGTTCTTGATGGTGTCGCAACGCAGCACCAGCACGTCGAGAATGACGCCCGGGGTCGCGGCGGAGCTGATCAGCACCTTGCCCTTATTGTGTTCCTTGACGAAGGAGAGGTTTGGCTCCCAGGTCACGGCGGCGGGGATGCGGCCGGCGATGAAGGCGGCGGCGGCGTCATCGGCCGTCATGTTGACGACCTTGAAGTCGCTCTGCGTCATGCCCTGCTTGGCGAGCAGATAGTTGAACCAGAACTGGCTGGTGGAGCCTTCGTTCATGGCAATTGTCTTGCCCTTGAGGTCGGCGAGGCTGTTGACGTTATTGCCCGTCACCATGCCGTCCGCGCCGTGGCTGTCATCCAGCGCCATCACGGTCTTGAAGCAGAATTCCGGCGAGCGGTATTTCAGGATTTCGTCCAGCGTCACCGCCGTGCCCTGAATCTGGTTGGCGGCCATCGCCCCCATGGACAGCGCGCTGTCGCTGACGATGGTCAGCTTCGCGTCGAGGCCGCGCTTCTTAAAGAAGCCCATGTCGCGCGCCAGGAAGATCGGGCCGTAGCCGACCCAGACGGTCATGGACAGCGACAGCTTGCCGGCCTCGGCCGGCTTCGCCGTGCCCATGGTGGCCGCCGCCGCCAGCACCAGGCCCATGGCCGCACCCGCGTAACGGCGCCAGTTCGGGATCTTCATCGAAGTCGTCTCCTTGATTGCAGAATCAAAAACAGTTGCGGCGGGGAAGGCTCGCGGCCGGCATGATGACGGATCAATGATCCTCGTCGATCTCGTCATGCAGCAGGCCGAGAATTTGGCGTTTGATGGCGATGAAGTCGGGGTCGAGCATCATGTCCAGCGAACGTGGGCGGGGAATGTCGATATCGACAGTCGCCTTCATGCGGCCGGGGCGGGCCGTCATGACATGCACGCGGTCACCCAGGATGATGGCCTCGTCGATATCATGGGTCACGAAGAGCACGGTCTTGTGGCTGTGGTCCCAGACGCGCAGCAGCAGCTTTTGCATGGTCGCGCGCGTCTGGCTGTCGAGCGCGCCGAAAGGCTCGTCCATCAGCAGCACTTTGGGGTCGTTGGCCAGCGCGCGGGCAATGGCGACGCGCTGCTTCATGCCGCCCGAAAGCTGCTTCGGATAATGGCCGCCGAACTGCGCCAGACCGACTTCATTGAGATAGTAATTGACGATCTCTTTGCGTTCCGCCGCCGGCATGCGCCGCCGCTTGAGGCCGAATTCGATATTCTCGGCCACCGTCAGCCAGGGGAACAGCGTATAGGCCTGGAAGACCATGCCGCGATCCCGGCCGGGACCGTCGACATGATCGCCGCCGACGATAATTTCCCCGCCCGTCGATTCCAGCAGCCCGGCCGCCAGATAGAGCAGGCTGGATTTGCCGCAGCCCGAGGGGCCGACGATGACCGCGAATTCCTTTTCGCGCACTTCCAGCGAAACGCGGTCCAGCGCAAGGACGGAGCTGTTGCCGCTATTGTAGCGCAGCTCGACCGACCGGGCTTCCAGCAGCGGCGCGCCGCTTGTCTGTGTCATGGGGGTCTCCATCACCGCGCTCATGCCGCCCACCCCGCCGTCTTGGCCCGTAACAGGCGGAAGAAACTATCGGTGATGAGGCCCAGAATGCCGATGATGCCGATGGCGAGAAAGATCTTGTCGACCTGGAAGCCGCGCATCGCTTGCATGCTCATATATCCCAGACCGCTATCGGCCGCGACCAGTTCGGCGACCACGAGATAGGTCCAGGCCCAGCCCATGGTGATGCGCAGCGTGTCTATGATGCCGGGCTTGGCGGCCGGCAGGATGACATGGGTCAGCACGTCGCGGCGGGAGGAGCCCAGCGTATAGGAGGCGTTGAGCATATCGTCCGGCACGGCGCGGACACCGTCCATGATCATGACAAGCTGCTGGAAGAAGGTGCCGAAGATGATGATGGCGACACGCTGCGACAGACCGAGGCCGATCCACAGAATGAACAGCGGCACGAAGGCGGTGACCGGCAGATAGCGGATGAAATTGACCATCGGCTCCAGCGCAGCCTGCACGATGCGGAAGGTGCCCATGAGCAGACCGAGCGGCACCGCGACGACGGAGGAAATGGCGAAGCCGAGCAGGATGACCTCGATGGAGGACCACATATTCGGCCAGATGGTGCCGTCCGACACCATGGAGATGCCGCGCTCGATCACGGCCGAAGGCGACGGCAAAAAGATGTCCGGCATCACGCCGCCATAGGTCAGCGCCGACCAGATGCCGAGCACGATCGCCCAGACGACGAGGCCCGCGATCAGCGTGGCGCGCGGCGATATGGCGGCGCGCGGCGTCAACGCCACATCGACGAAGCCGCGACGGCGCTTCGGTCGGGGCGGTGTCGGCGCGGCCGCCGCGCGGGGAAGAGTGGTGGCGCCCGAGCCGCCATCGGCGGGCGCGAAGGTCTTATCGAATCTCATGGAATGCCCTACGCAAGAACCGTTCCAACCCGAAAGCCGGGCTGGCGCGTGCGGCGATAAAGGATGCAAAAGGCGAGGCATGGCAAATACTATTGATACCCTGCACAACCTTGTCGGCTTTCCCACCGTCACCGGCGGCCCCAACCTGGACTTGATGGACTGGCTGCGGCAGCGCCTGACCGATCTTGGTGCTCACGTTCGCGTTATGCCCGGAACCGATGCGGGCCGGATCAACCTTTGTGCAACTCTCGGCCCCAGCGGGCCGGACGGGATCGTGCTGTCCGCGCATGAGGATGTGGTGCCGGTCGCGGGTCAGGCCTGGACGACCGATCCGTTTCGACTGGCCGAGCGTGACGGCAAGCTGTTCGGGCGCGGGTCGGTCGATATGAAAGGCTTCCTGGCCTGCATGGTGACGGCGGCCGAGACCGCCAGCCGCATGACGCTGAAGCGCCCGCTGCATCTGGCCGTTTCGCATGACGAGGAAATCGGCTGCGTCGGCGTGCGGCCCATGCTTGCCGCGCTGGCGGCGGAAGGTTTCAAGGCCCGCGCCTGTATCGTCGGCGAGCCGACCGGCCTTGTCATCGCGACCGGTCATAAGGGCAAGGTCGCGGTGCGGGTGACCTGCCAGGGACGCGCCGCGCATTCCGCCAACCCGTCCCTCGGCGTCAACGCCATCGACATGGCAGCGGCGATGGTGGCCGAAGTCGAAGCGCTGGCGGCGTCACTCGCCGAAAGCGGCCTGCGCGACCCCGCCTATGCCGTGCCGCATGGCACGGCGCAGGTCGGCACCATCACGGGTGGCACCGCTCTGAATATCGTGCCGGCGGAAGCCAGCCTCGCTTTCGAAATCCGCTTTCCGGCCGGCGAGGATTACGAAGCGCTGCTGTCGCGGCTGCGCGTCCGCGCGGATGAGATTGCGGCCGCGCGCGGCGGCACGATCAGCATCGATATCACCAATGCCTATCCGGGTCTGGCCGAGCCCGAGACCTCACCAGCCGTCGCGCTGGCTGCGGCATCCGGTGGTTCGACCGCGTTTACAAAACTCGATTTCGGCACCGAAGCGGGATTGTTCCGCGACATGCTGGACCTGCCGAGCGTGGTCTGCGGGCCGGGCTCCATCGACCGCGCCCATAAGCCAGATGAGTTCATCACGCGCGACGAACTCATGGCCGGGGATGCGTTTCTGACGCGGATTGTCGAGAGCCTGGTTTAGGACTTCACTTTTGTATCGTCATCCCCGCGTAGGCGGGGATCTTCTTTCCTTGGCGCCGTGACGACGAGAAGATGCCCGCTTACGCGGGCATGACGTTATAAAGATGGTTTCGACTAATCCGGACGGTCACACCTTCAAAACATAGGTGCGGATGGCGTCCGCCCAGCCGGGACCGTCATTGTCGCCGGTGACGACCATGGAGGCCGCCTTCACGCTCTCCGCCGCATTGCCCATGGCGATGGAGAGGCCCGCGATCTTCAGCATGGGCACATCGACATTCATATCGCCCAGGCAGGCCATTTCCTCGGCCGTCACGCCGACGATCTTGGCCAGCGCCAGCGCCGCATGGCCCTTGTTCGCGTCCATATGCGTGACGTCGCAATAATAGGGCGATGACCGGTTGACGGAAGCCTGGCCGTGCAAACTCGCCTGCAATTCTGCCTCGACCCGGCCGACGAGATCGAAATCCTTCGATGAGGACATGATCTTGTTGGTGGTCGACAGATAAGGGCTGAAATCATCGACGATGGTGAAGGTATTGCGCGTCACCTCCGCCTCATGCGCGACATAGGGGCCGTTGCCGCCTTTCACGTACCAGCCGTTGCCGGCGAAAACCCAGACATCCAGCCCGGCCGCGCTCATATGATCGACCGCCAGACGGGCGGCATCTTCCGGGATCGCGAGTTCGTCCAGAATGGTTTTGTTGTCGGCCGCCACGATCTGCCCGCCGTTGAAACCGGCATGGGGCGTCGTGATGCCCAGCGGCTCCAGATACATTTCCATGCCGCGCGGCGGCCGGGAGGAGGCAAGGCACAGAACGATGCCGGCTGCCTTCAGTTCCTGCGCTGCCTTGATGGTTTCGGGATGCAGTGTCTTGTCCTTGCGGACCAGCGTGCCGTCGACATCGCTGACGACAAGGCGGATGGGTTTGGAGAGGGTGACGCCGCTCATGCTGATACTGGCCTCCAGGGGGAAAGATCGGCTCCAAGAGAGGGGCTTGCCGGGCCAGGGTCAAGGCGGGCAGGAATGACATATGACATTCTCCATCGCCGCCAGATGTGCCGCGACCGGTCGCTTCGCGGTGGCCGTCGCCTCCTCCTCCCCCGCCGTCGCCGCGCGCTGCGCCTATGCCCGCGCCGGTATCGGTGCCGCCACCACGCAGAACATCACCGACCCCAGGCTGGGGCCGAAGGCGCTGGACCTGATGGCGCTTGGCGCCGGCGCGACGGCGGCGCGCAACGTGCTGGTGCAGGCGACAGCCCATATCGACCACCGGCAATTGACGATGATCGACGCCGAAGGCCGCACGGCGGTCTTCTCCGGCCCCGGCACTTTGGGCATTCACGGGGAAGCCCAGGGAAAGGATGTCGTCTCGGCCGGCAATCTTCTGGCCAATCCCAATGTGCCGCGCGCCATCGTCGCGGCTTTCGAAGCAAGCCTGGGGCAGGATCTGGGCGACCGCATCATCGCCGCCATGGCGGCGGGTCTGGCCGCCGGCGGCGAGGCCGGGCCGGTCTATTCCGCCGGCATGCAGATGGTGGGCGAGGTCTCCTGGCCCATCGCCGACCTGCGGGTGGACTGGCATGACGCGCCGATTTCCGAACTGGCTCGCCTCTGGTCCATCTACAAGCCGCAGATGGAGGCCTATGTTACGCGGGCGCTTAATCCGGTGGCGGCACCGTCCTATGGCGTTCCTGGCGACGCGTAAGCCCGTTCGGCGTCTGGCAGCCTCCCGCACGGCCGGTCTTTATTTCCGCGCGGTTAGGCCAAACTCTGCGGCATAGAAGCAAGACCGTTCGTGTCAGGAGATGCCTGCCTCATGCCCGAAGCTCAGCCCGACCTTTACCGGCCTGCCCTCATCGAAGACTACGGCATGATCGGCGACTGCCGGACCTGTGCGCTGGTCAGCCGGGACGGGTCGATCGACTGGTTTTGCGTTCCGCGCTTCGATAGTGGCGCCTGCATGGCCGCCCTTCTCGGCACCGCCGAGAATGGCCGCTGGCGCCTGGGCAGTGCCACGGATGGCGCGAAAGTCACGCGGTCTTACCGCGACGGCAGCGTCGTCATCGACACCATCATCGAAACCGAAACCGGGCGCGTTCGGGTGACCGATTTCATGCCGATCGGTGCCCGCGAAACCGCCATCATCCGCATCGTCGAAGGCCTGTCCGGCGCGGTTGAGATGGCTTTCGATCTGACGCTTCGCTTCGATTACGGCAGCGTCATTCCCTGGGTGATCGGTCTGGAGGAACAGAGCGGCCTACAGGCGATCTGCGGGCCGGACCGGCTGACGCTGTTTTCCTCCCTGCCGCTGATCAGCGAACATATGGCGACGAAGGCCCGCTTCACCGTCGCGGCCGGTGACCGGCAAAGCTTCAGCCTGGTCCATAACGCCTCTCATCTTGATCTGCCCGAGCCGCCGGACGCCGATACGCTGCTCGACGATACCGTGCTGTTCTGGGAGGACTGGTCCAAGGTCTCGACCTATGCCGGCGAGTGGACGAAAGAGGTCCGCCGGTCCCTGATCGTCCTGAAAGCCCTGACCTATGCGCCGACGGGCGGCATCGTCGCGGCAGCCACCACGTCCCTGCCCGAGCAGCTCGGCGGCGCCCGCAACTGGGATTACCGGTACTGCTGGCTGCGCGATGCAACTTTGACGCTCGGCTCCCTGCTGCGTGCCGGCTACCGGACGGAGGCGCGGGACTGGCGGGACTGGCTGATGCGGGCCGCCGCCGGCATGCCCGACCAGATTCAGATCATGTATGGCATCGCGGGTGAACGCCGCCTGGACGAATGGGAAGTGCCCTGGCTGCCGGGCTATGAGAATTCGGCCCCCGTGCGCATCGGCAATGCGGCGTCAGGTCAGTTGCAGCTGGATGTCTTCGGCGAGGTGATGTCCGTGCTGTCCTCCGGCCGCAAGCTGGGCCTGGCCGACACGCCGGACGGATGGGGCCTGCAACGCGCCCTGACCGACCATATCTGCGACATCTGGCAGGAGAATGACGACAGCCTGTGGGAAGTACGCAGCGGGCGGCAACCCTTCACCTTTTCCAAGATCATGTGCTGGGTGGCGCTTGACCGGTCAATCCGCGATGTCGAGACGCATGGGTTCGACGCGCCGGTGGAGCGCTGGCGCGACGCGCGCGACGCCGCGCGACAGGAAATCCTCACGCGCGGCTTCAATGCCAGGCTGAACAGCTTCACGCAGGTTTTCGATGGCGAAGACCTGGACGCCAGCCTGCTGCTGATCCCGCATGTGCATTTTCTGGACGCCCATGACCCGCGCATGCTCGGCACGGTGGAGGCTATTCAAAAGGGCCTCGTCGTCGACGGTCTCGTGCGCCGCTACGATACCCATGAAAGCGATGACGGATTGCCGCCGGGCGAAGGCGTCTTCCTCGCCTGTAGTTTCTGGCTGGTCGACAATCTTGCCTTCCAGGGCCGGATGGACGAAGCGACCGATCTGTTCCGGCGACTGGTGGGCCTCGCTAATGATCTAGGCCTGATCGCCGAGGAATATGCGCCGGACCTGAAGCGCCAGATGGGCAATTTCCCTCAGGCCTTTACCCATGTGGCGCTGGTGAATACCGCCTTTGCCATTGCCGACGCGCATAAGGGCCAGCGCGGTCCCCGCCAGATGGGCGAATAGCCGGCGCTCAGACCGCGCTGACGCGCGGCGGCGGCGCCAGCCGGGCGCCGAGGACGATCATGATGACGGCGCCGGCCATCGCGGCGATGCCGGCGACCAGAAAGATCGAGGGATAGCCGGATATCCCGACCAGCAGGCCGGCCAGCGGACCGGTGACGCCCAAAGCCACGTCCAGGAAAACGGAAAAGACACCGAGTGCCGCGCCGCGGCTATTGGGCGGCACGCGGTTGAAGGCTTCCACGCCGAGTGCTGGGAAGATCAGCGCGAAGCCGAAGCCCGTCATTGCCGCGCCGATGGCCGCGATCAGCGAGGACGGGGCCGTGCAAAGGATCAGCAGGCCCAAAGCTTCGACCAGGAATGAGACGAAACACAGCCGCAGCGCACCGTGCCGCGCGATGCTGCTGACGAACATGAAGCGCGACAGGATGAAAAGCACGCCGAAGGCGGTGACGGCCAGCGCCGCGCCGTTCCAGTGCCGGCTTGCGAAGAACAGCGTGACGAAGGACGCGATGGTGCCGAAGCCGATGGAGCCCAAAGCCAGTGCGATGCCATGCGGCAGCACGCGCTTCAGCACATTGGCCATGGGCATCTGCGCGCCGCGTGCGCGCGTCGTCACCGGTCCGCGCATCGCGAAGGGATAGGCGATCAGCGGCACCACGATGATGACGGCGCCGATGGCCCAGAAGCCGAACAGGTTCTGGATGACGATGCCGAGCGGCGCGCCGACCGCGATGGCGCCATAGGTCGCGACCCCGTTCCAGGAAATGACCTTGGCGCTATGCGCGGGGGACGTGCGGCCGATGGCCCAGGCGATGGAGCCGGTCGCGACGCCGCTTTCCCCCGCACCCAGGCAAAGCCGGCCGATGAGCAGCAGCGTGAGGCTGATGGCGGGATCATGGCTCAGCAATCCGCCTGCCGTGGTGAAGGCCCCGGACGCGGCGCAACACAACAGACCCAGCATCACCATCTGCTTCGGGCCGACGGTATCCGTCATGCGGCCGACCGGCGCACGGGTCAGGAAGGTCGCGAGATACTGGACGCTGACCGAGAGGCCGGCGAGGACGGAACTGTATTCCAGCTTGTCATGCACGAAGGGCGGCAGAGCCGCGAGCGGCAGGCCGATGGTGAGATAGCCGACGAAAGTGAAGACGACGGTCGCCAAAATCTGCCGCAGGGCAGCGCGGCCCGACCCGCGCGTGGCGGCAGCCGTCGTCGATGCAGTCACAGTCATTCAGTCGCTCACGGCAGAAAATGAAACAGGGGGATTGGCTTCGTTATAACGCATCAACCTCGCAACGATGAATGCCCAAGGGTGGGACGATGGCGTGCACCGTGGCGATAACACAAAAGATTGCGCAACCAGATACGATGCTCACGGCGGCATCTGGCTATTCCCGCCGATCCCCTTAAGCTCGACCCATGTCCCAGTCCCCTGCGCCGACCCTCGCCCTCACCCGCCCCTTCGGTGCCCGCTATGCCTTCGTGGTCGTGGCGGTGGTCTTCACCTGCCTGCTGGTTTCGGCCGGCGTGCGCGGGGCGCCGGGCGTGCTGATCATCCCCTGGCAGAACAGTTTCGGCTGGAGCCGCGCCACCGTCAGCCTGGCGGCCGCCATCGGCATCCTGCTTTACGGTCTCTGCGGTCCCTTCGCCGCTGCCTTCATTCAGCGTTTCGGCGTGCGCCATGTGACGATGACAGCCTTCGCCGTTCTGGCGCTCTCCATCTTCGCCAGCAGCTTTATGCATGCCGCTTGGCAACTGATGCTGACCTGGGGCGTGCTGTCCGGCCTGGCGACCGGCTGTGTGGCCAATGTCCTGGGCGCCATCGTCGCCACCCGCTGGTTTACCTCGCAGCGCGGCCTGGTCATGGGCATTCTGACCGCGAGCACGGCGACCGGCACGCTGATCTTCACGCCGGTCCTGTCGACCATTGCGGTATCGGACGGCTGGCGCCCAGTGGTGCTGATCATCGCCGCCGCCGCCGCGCTGATGATCCCGGTCATCGGCTTCCTGCTGCCGGAACGCCCGGCCTCCATCGGCCTTCTGCCCTGGGGCGCGAAGCCCGGCACGGTGCCGCCCGCGCCGCCCGTGACGTCTTTGTTCGGGCAGGCCTTCGGCGGGCTGATGCTGGGCGTGAAGAACCGCACCTTCTGGCTGCTCTTCGCCAGCTTCTATATCTGCGGCTTCACCACCAACGGCCTTGTCGGCGTGCATATGATCGCGCTTTGCGCCGATCACGGCATCCCAGAAACCCGCGCCGCCGGGCTGCTGGCCATGATGGGCGTCTTCGATCTGATCGGCACCACGATGTCGGGCTGGCTGACCGACCGCTTCGACAGCCGCAAGCTGCTGTTCATGTATTATGCCCTGCGCGGCCTGGCGCTGATGTATCTGCCCTATTCGGGTTTCGGCGTGTATGGCCTGGCCGCCTTCGGCGTCTTTTTCGGCCTGGACTGGATCGCGACCGTGCCGCCGACGGTTCGTCTGGCGACCGAGACCTTCGGCGATCACCGCATGCCGATCATCTTCGGCTGGATCGTCGCCGGCCATCAGATCGGCGCGGCGAGCGCTGCCTTCCTGGCCGGTCTCAGCCGGTCGCTGGAGGGCAGCTACCTGCCGGCCTTCCTTTTCGCCGGCATGCTGGGCGTGGTGGCAGCCTTCCTGTCGATCTTCATCGGCAATGCCGACCGCCGCGCGGCTCAGCGTCTGGCCTGACGGTCAGCCGGCTGCGGCTATGCCTTCATCGTCCAGCGCGATGACGGCAAGCCTGAAGCCGAGCGCGCCTGTGACGCCGAGCAATGTGGTCAGACGAGGATCACCGTCTTCACTGAGAGATTGCGCGACCACGTTTTTATCCTGCGCGTGAGCGACGAGACTCAATGCGTGAAGGACATAGCCTGCGTCACACGACGCGAAAGCATCGTTCAGGAGGTCTAGGCTTGCCTCTGACGAGCCAAAACAGGGAGCGAGATCGAAGGGTTCAGATTTCGCCATGCTGGATGCCTAATCCTCAGCAGCATTTGTTGTTTTGAATGCGGCAGTTCCGCGAAATGCAAAGACCCCATCCAAAATCTGTCTTCACCGAGTTTACCCCGGGGTTCCAGACCTTCGGCGTCTAGAGTCTGTCAGAGTTAAATCGAATCATCTCAAAAAGCAGTCATGCCGCGGGCGGCCCCGCCCGGCGATGACGAAGATAGGGCCGCTTCAATCAAAACCTGACCGAATCTAGTGGCTGGATGCGCGGGTCGAGGCCCGCAAATGACGACTACGGCAGGCCCGGTTAACAACCGCTCAACAAAAAAGGGGGAAGCGGTTGCCCGCTTCCCCCTTTTCGCCGTGCCGGCCCGAAGGCCGGGCGGGATTTAGCCCTGCTGCTGCGTCAGCCCCGGCAGCTGCTGCTGCATCTGCGGCATCATGCGATCGGTCATGTTGTGGATGATCCACAGCGAACCGCCGATGACGATGAGAACGACCAGCGCCGCGAAGGCGAAAGCCGTGACGTTCCAACGCTGCTCCGACGAGAAGTTCAGGTGCAGGAAGAACACGAGATGCACGAAGATCTGCACGATCGCGAGGATCACGATGGTCGTGACCGTCGCGCCCGGCGACATCGAATGGCTCATCACCGCCCAGAAGGCGGCGGCCGTCAGGATGACGGAGAGGACGAAGCCGATGGCATAGGACGTGTAGCTGCCGTGGCTGGCGCCGGCGGCATCCACATGGCTATGGCCGTGTGCGCTGTGGTCCATGTTACATGACCCCCATCAGATAGACGACCGTGAAGACGCAGATCCAGACGATGTCGAGGAAATGCCAGAACAGGCTGAGCATGGTCAGGCGGCTCAGATAGACCGTGTTCAGCGGCTTCTTCATGACGCCCATCTGGAACATCAGCGTCGCCATCCACAGCAGGCCCGCCGTGACGTGGCAGCCATGGGTCGCGACCAGCAGGAAGAAGGAGGAGAGGAAGGCGCTCCGCTCCGGCCCGTTGCCGTCGGCGACGAGATGCATGAATTCCTTCACTTCGAACCCGATAAAGCCGAGGCCGAAGAGGAAGGTGATGCCAAGCCACAGCATGACCTGGCTCTTGTTGTGCCGATGCGCCGCCAGCATGGCGAAGCCGTAGGTGACGGAGCTGAGCAGCAGGCAGGCGGTTTCGATGATGACGCCGTTAAGCTCGAAGATGTCCTTCCCCGTCGGTCCACCGGCATAGGAATGCCGGTTGACCGCAACGCCCGCGAAGGCGGTGGCGAAGAGCACGCAGTCGGTCATCAGGTAGAGCCAGAAACCGAAGACCTTATTGGCCATCTGTTCCTGAGCGTGATCGTGGTGGTGGTCGTGGCCGCCGTGGGCGGCGACCGCATCAGTCGGCATGCTGCTTCTCCGTCTCGAGCGAGGCGACCTTGAGGAAATGCGCTTTTTCGATGCGCGCGACCTCTTCACCCGGCACGTAGTAGTCGATGTCGTCGTTACAGGTACGGATGATCAGCGTCAGGATGATGCCGACAACGCTGAGGATGGCCAGCCACCAGATGTACCAGATCATCGCGAAGCCGAAGACGCCGGCGAAGATGGCGATGATGAAGCCAGCCCCCGTGTTCTTGGGCATGTGGATGTCTTCGTAATGGTCGCGGGCCTGGCGTTCGATCGTACCGCGCTGCTTCGCGTCCCACAGCGGCTCGGCGTCATTGACCGTCGGCGTGGTGGCGAAGTTGTAGAAGGGCGGCGGTGACGGGATCGCCCATTCCAGGGTGCGGCCGCCCCAGACGTCGCCGGTCACGTCCATCAGCTGCTTGCGGTCGCGGATGGAGACGACGATCTGCAGGATCGAGCAGATGATGCCGGCGAAGATGAGAAGCGCGCCGAACAGAGCGACCCACATATAGGGCACCCAGGTCGGGTTGTCGTAATGCTCCATACGGCGGGTGGCGCCCATGAAGCCCAGCGCATAGAGCGGCACGAAGGCGACATAGAAGCCGACCAGCCAGAGCCAGAAGGAGCGCGTGCCCCATTTGGATTCCAGCCGGAAGCCGAACATCTTCGGGAACCAGTAGTTGAGGCCGGCGAAGCAGCCGAAGACGACGCCGCCGATGATCACGTTATGGAAATGCGCGATCAGGAAGAGGCTGTTGTGGACGATGAAGTCGATGCCCGGCACGGCCATCATGACGCCGGTCATGCCGCCGATGGTGAAGGTCACCATGAAGCCGACGGTCCAGAGCATGGCGGGCTCGTAGCGCACGCGGCCGCCATACATGGTGAAGAGCCAGTTGAAGATCTTCACGCCCGTCGGGATGGCGATGATCATCGTCGAGATGCCGAAGAAGGCATTCACGTCCGCGCCGGATCCCATGGTGAAGAAGTGATGCAGCCAGACGACGAAGGACAGAACGGTAATCGAGACCGTGGCCCAGACCATGGAGGTATAGGCGAACAACCGCTTGCTGGAATAGGTCGAGACGACTTCGGAGAAAACGCCGAAGACCGGCAAGATGAGAATGTAAACCTCTGGATGCCCCCAGGCCCAGATGAGGTTCACATACATCATCTGGTTGCCGCCACCGTCATTGGTGAAGAAGTGGAAGTCCAGATAACGGTCCAGCGTGAGCATGCCGATCGTGGCCGTCAGCACCGGGAAAGCCGCCATGATCAGGATGGAGGTGCAGAGGATGGTCCAGACGAAGACCGGCATGCGCATGAAGGTCATGCCCGGCGCCCGCATCTTGATGATTGTGACGAAGAAGTTCACGCCCGTCAGCAGGGTGCCGATACCGGAAATCTGCAGCGACCAGATCCAGTAGTCGATGCCGGAACCGGGGCTGTATTTCAGCTCGGAGAGCGGCGGATAGGCGAGCCAGCCGGCCTGACCGAACTCACCGATGGCCAGCGACAGATTGACCAGCGCCATGCCGACGAAGGTCAGCCAGAAGCTGATCGAGTTCAGGAAGGGGAAGGCCACGTCGCGGGCGCCGATCTGTAGCGGCACGGCCACGTTCATGAAGCCGATGACGAAGGGCATCGCCACGAAGAAGATCATGATCACGCCATGGGCGGAAAAGATCTGGTCATAATGTTCGGGCGGCAGGTAGCCGTGGCTGGCGCCATGAGAGAAGGCCAGCTGCGTACGCATCATGATCGCATCGGCGAAGCCGCGCAGCAGCATCACCAGCGCCATCAGGATGTACATGATGCCGATCTTCTTGTGGTCGATCGTGGTGATCCACTCTTTCCACAAATAGACCCAGAGATTGTAGCGGGCGACGAAGCCCAGCACGATGAGCACAACGATGCCCATCAGGCCGACCGCGCCCATTTCGATAGGGTTATTCAGCGGGATCGCTGACCAGGTTAATCTTCCGAGCATGTCACTGCACCTTCATGTCGCTGAGCATCACATCCCGCTCATGCCGTTCATGGCGCCCGTGCCCTTGGCGGAGGCCTGGTCGCCATTGCTCTTCATCTTCATCGACGGAGCCGATCCCACGAAGGACGCGATCTGCTCGCCAAAAATATCGCCGTTCACTGTGCCGTAATACGTCACAGGGACGTTCTCAGACGCTTTGGACAGCTGCGCGTAGCTTTGCGTGTCGAGCACCTGGCTGGACCCGCGAACCTTCTGCACCCAGGCGTCGAAGCCGGACTGGTCCATGGCGATGGCGTTGAACGTCATCCCCGAGAAGCCGTCGCCGCTGAAATTGGCCGAAAGCCCATGGTAGGTGCCGGCATGGTCGGCAGCCAGATGGACCTCGGTCTGCATTCCGCCCATCGCGTAAATCTGCGTGCCGAGCTGCGGGATGAAGAAAGCGTTCATCACGGTGCCGGAGGTGATGCGGAAATCGACGGAGGCGCCCACCGGCATCGCCAGCTCATTCACGCTCGCGATATGCAGCTGAGGATAAACGAAAAGCCATTTCCAATCGAGCGCGATGACGTCGACCTCAATCGGCTTCTCGTCATTCTGGGCCACCAGCGGCTTGTAGGGGTCCAGCGCGTGGGTCGTCTTCCAGGTCAGAATGCCGAGTGCGAGCACGATCAGGCAGGGAATGACCCAGACGACGATTTCGATGGTCGTCGAATGGTGGAAATCGGGACGGTAGACGGCCTTCTTGTTGCTGGCGCGGAAATGCCAGGCGAAAGCCAGCGTCAGCACGATGACCGGCACGACCACGATCAGCATGAGAATCACGGCGGTGAAGACCAGGCTCTTTTCAGCCCGGCCGATCGGCCCCTGGGGGTCCAGGATCGCCCAATTACAGCCGGACAGAAGCAGCAGGGGTAGGAAAAGCAACGGTTTAGACCGCGCTGCTCGCCTGAAAAACTCTTTCATCGCGAATCTCTTGCCATTTCGATCATTTTTGAAATCCAGGAACCCGTTGAAAGCCGGTCTAGGCGGGTCGTCAAGCGGCGCCTCGTTCGCGAAATCGCAGTAACGGCATGGGTGGAATGCGTCCGCCGCCTTTGCCTGTTACGAAACTAAACGCCGGGGCGGTCGCGCGAACATGGAGGATCGTCAATCTCCGGGATAACTTCTCGGTAGGTGTCTTTTCGGACGGCTGCTGTCAACAAAGATCATCATGACAAGCGGGCGTCAGCCCTGCCCGGCGCCTTCGCCCAAACCGCAGGGAGAAGAGCTGCCTTGCCGATTATGCACGGCTGAACGCCCAGCCTATCCCGCGCTGGGAGCCGAATCTTTGATCCAGGCCATGGACAGCGGCGCGCGCCCCCTCGCCGCGCCGTCAGCCTTCCAGCACCGCCGCCGTCGTCACCAGACTGACCATGGGCGCGAAACCGGCCAGGATGTCGAGCGTCCGGTCATGCCCGCCCGGCGCGCCGCCGGCGCAGGCATCGGTGACGACACGCACGAAACGCCCGTCATCCACGGCCCCCAGCACCGTACCCAGAACGCAGCATTCCGTCGCCACGCCGCAGACCGCGATGCGGCTGTCAGGCCCGACCAGATCGGCCATCCGCGCGTCCCATTTGCTGAAGGTCGCACGCGTCTCGACCAGCGCACCCTCGCCCGCCGGCAGGGACAGATCCCAAATGGCATCCGCCTCCCCCCGCAGGACGGCGGGAAATTCCTGGAAATAGGGAATCCAGGCGCCATGGGGCGGTATCGGCGCGACATAGCGGGTGAGGATGACCCGGCCGCGATAGGCCGCCACCAGCCGCCGCACCTGCGGCAGCGCCCGATAGAAATCCGGCGAGGCCCAGGGGCTGGGCGGGTCGGCGAAAACCCGCTGCATGTCGATCACCAGCAGCCATTCATCCAGCGCCTGCGGCACCTTGTCCTCCATCAATCTCTTCTATCGCCGATAGGGCCGGCCCGGGCGCGCGTCCAGCGCATCGATATCGAGGTTTAACAGCGGAAAGGCTGGACCGCCTTTCCGCCGCACGGCACAAAGGTCGTTGCGTTCCAGTTATTTCCCCTGTTTTCCCCCGACGATTGCCTGAGGACGACGAGACGGCATGGCGCCTCGCCCCCCTTCGCCCACGCGCGGCAAACGGCCGCTGCCTTTCCGCATCTGGCTGGGCCGGATGCTGGGGTCGCCGATCCGCAACCTTTTCCTGGGCGGCACATTCGTCTTCGTCGTCTGCGTGGCCGCGACCTGCGGCTATATGGCGGCCGGATGGAGCCTGAGCGACGCCCTCTATATGGTCGTCATCACCATCTATACGGTCGGCTACGACGAAATCCGGCAGATCAGCACGCCCTTCCTGCGCGCCAATACGATGATGCTCATCATCCTGGGCTGCACGGGCATGATCTTCCTCACCGGCGCCCTGGTCCAGTTCATCACCATTACCCAGTTTCAGCAGCTTTTTGGCACGAGGCGCATGAAGAACGAGATCGACCAGCTGGACGACCATGTCATCGTCTGCGGCTTCGGCCGCATCGGCTTCACCCTGGCCCAGGAACTCGCGGCCGGGCAGATGCCCTTCATCATATTGGAACGCAGCGAGCGCCGCTTCGCGGAAATCCGCGACCTCGGCTATCTCTGCCTTCAGGCCGATGCGACGGACGAGCATACGCTGCAACTGGCCGGCGTCTCCCGTGCCCGCGTGCTGGCGACCGTGCTGCCCGACGATGCCGCCAATGTCTTCATCACGCTCAGCGCCCGCAGCCTCAATCCGAACCTGGAAATCATCGCACGCGGGGAAGTGGCGTCGACTGAACGCAAGCTGATCCAGGCCGGCGCCAATCGCGTCGTCATGCCCGCCCATATCGGAGCGGAGCGCATGGCGCAGATGATCATGTTTCCGGAGAGCGAGGAATTCCTGCAAGGCACCGAACGGATGCGGGCCTTTCAGAACCAGCTTCTGCGCCTCGGCCTCAATGTGCTGACCCATCCCGTCGCGCCGGACAGCCGCTCAGTCGGCCTCACCGTGGCGGCGGCAGAGCTTGAAGGTTTCGGCAGCTTCTTCATCGTCGGCGTGGAACGCCACGAGGGACAGTCGATCAGCCGGCCACCGCCGGATACCGTTCTGCAAGCCGGTGACGGCGTCGTTCTGATCGGGCGCGACGGCCATGCCCATGCCGTCGCCGCTATTTTCGGCGCGGCGCACACGACGATCTGAGCCGATCAGTCCCCGACGGTCGAAAGGCGCTGGCCGCCCGTGCGGTAAGCCGCGACCGCGTCGGCAAAGGACAGGAAGATGCGGCGGGAAACGGCATCCTGATCCATGTCGTATTCGGGATGCCACTGCACACCGACCGCGAAACCGGATGCCTGGGCGACCCGGAAAGCCTCGATCGTGCCGTCCGGCGCATGGCCTTCCGCGACCAGACCCGGCGCCAACCGGTCAACACCCTGATTATGCAGGGAGTTCACTGCGATATCGCGCGCCTGGGCGACCCGGTGCAGCCAGCTGCCGGAGACGACCCGGATGGCATGAGCCTTGGCATGACGGACCAGGGCGAGGCTTTGCATCGGCGTGGAGTGGTCGATGCGGCCCGGCAGATCCTGGAGGCGCTGGTGCAAGGTGCCGCCGAGCGCGACGTTCATTTCCTGAAAGCCACGGCAAATGCCCAGCAGCGGCATGCCCAGTTCAATGGTCGCGCGGATCAGCGGCAGGGTCACGGCGTCGCGGCAATGATCCTCCGGCGTCTCAGGCGGATGCGGGTCGCCGCCATATAGCGCCGGTTCGACATTCGACGGGCTGCCGGTGAGAATGATGCCGTCCAGCCGTTCGACCAGACAGTCGATATCGGCCTGCGATCCATTGGCCGGAATCAGGATCGGCACGCCGCCGATCAGCTCGCCCACCGCGCGGACATAGGTGTCCGACACCGCGTGATTGAGCATCGCGAAGCGGCCGAAGGATTTCTGACAGCAGGAGATCCCGATCAAAGGCTTCATTTGAGTGACAATGGGCCAGAAGTTGTGCGCGAGAGAAGTGATTCTACCGTATGGCCGAAAATGATTCTGATTATGGCAACTCTGCATCGCTTTGATGGTGCAGTGCACGCTCTGTTTGCGGCTGGGCGAGTTTTTCCAGCCGGCCACCGGATCAAGGGTTTGATTTATCTGTCATAATGGCGCGAGATCGCCTTTCTGTGACAGAATCGCACTTCGGCCTCCGAATCCGGATCATATTTGTTAAGCTTCGGCCGGTCCTGGCCTGGATGGAGACGACAGATGGCGAACCCGCTGAAATTCGACCCCGCTCGCGACGAGATCATCCGTGAGCGCGCCTATCACCTGTGGGAAAGTGAAGGCCGGCCCGAGGGCCGCGCGGCCGAATATTGGGAACGGGCGTCCGAGCTTGTGCAGATGGAAGAAAGCGGCAATCCGGGCCAATTGCCCAACCCGATCGCCGAAGGCGTTGACCCCTCCGCGCCGCAAGGCGTCGAAGAAGCCTTTATCCAGGAAAATCTGGGCGAATTTCCCGGCCAATTGACCGACCAGGGCGATGCCACGCTGACACCCAAGCCCCGCAAGCCGCGCGCCAAGAAGCCGAAAGCGACCTAAGCCGGCCGCGCCTAGCCGGCCGCGCCTAGCCGGCCGCGCCTGGCCGGCCGCAGGTCGGTCTGGATTCGGTTGAACCATCGTCATTCCCGCGAAGGCGGGAATCTTCTGCCTCTAGCACTGCGGCAAGGCATAGAAGACGCCCGCTTTCGCGAGCGTGACGGTGAACGGAGCGCTTCGATCCAAATATGAAACGCTCTCGCCGCGCCGCTCAGGAGGCGCGCCAGCCGTAGCGCTGGGAAATCTTGGCGCGCAGGCCTGTGGTCAAAGCGGGGCCACCGGACATCTGCGTGAACAGCGCGCCGGCGCAATCTCCTGTCAGGAAACGCACGCCCTGCGGCACCGAGACAGTCTCGATAGAGAGGCTGTCGGTGCCGGTCTCTGCGCCGTGACGCCAGACATTCACCGTCTCGGCATGCACGAGATCCGGCAGCACGGCCGCGAAACAGGTCGCGGCCGCGGCAGCAGCGGCATTGTAGGCCGCGAAATTCGGCAAGCCCCTGACGTCGATCGCGCTCGACGCTGCCGCTTCGATGAAGCTCGGCACATTCGGCAGAAGCGGGTCGCGCTTGCCGGGACCGTCGCAGCCTTGCGCGCCGGTCGAGAAAAACGGCACAGCACCGGCGGCCGAGGCCAAAGCCAGGCTCTGCTTGATTTTCGGCCCCGACAGGAAGGCGAGGTCGATCACGCGGCGCCGCAAGCCGTCGGCCAGGCTGGGCGCGTCACCCATGCCGAAAACCGGGACGGCCGGCACGCCGATCAGATCGAGCGCCAGCAAAGCCGCCAGTTCCGGACCCAGCGGATTGGTGGCGCCGATCCGCAAAGGGCGGCGGCTGCCGGGAACCAGCGAAACGCCACGACGGGCGACCAGTACGGCTGGCGTCAGCGCGACGAGAATAGGAATCCAATGGTCGGGCGCATATTTGACCCGGCTGTCGCCTTCCAGCCAGGCCAGCAGCGCGGCGCCGGGGGCGACCATCAGCGTGCTGCCGTCCGGGTCCATGCGCGCGCCGAAGGCATTGCCGACGGTCACGCCGTCCGGTCCGCCCATGGCGTCGAAGGTGGAGGTGACGTCCTGCGGCAGACCGCCGAGCAGATAAGGGGTCAGCAGCTTGGTCCAGCCGGCGACGTAGCCGTATGCCGGACCGCTGCTCAGAACCGAAACGCCGTTTTCGAAAACGGCGCGGCCTGCCGAAGCGGGGCCGCCGGTCTGGACCTGGGCAAGCGCGGGCGCCGCGGCAAGGCCCAGCGGCAGGGCGGAGGAGACACTAAGGAAGCGGCGGCGTGAATAACCGGAACCCGACATGCGGTCGATCCAGGCCGGCCGTCAGCTGTCGTATTGCAGCAGGGACGCGAAAGGCACGTCGATCAGATCACGCCCGGACAGGAAGGAAAGTTCGATCAGCGTGACGGCGGCGGTCACGTCGGCGCCCAGTTGGCGCAGCAGGCGGATGCCGGCGGACAAGGTGCCCCCCGTGGCCAGCAGGTCGTCCACCACCACAACGCGGGCACCCGGCGGCACGGCATCGGCCTGCGCCTCGATCCGATCGGAGCGGTATTCCAGCGTATAGTCCAGGCCGACGACATCGCCGGGCAGCTTGCCCGGCTTGCGCAGCATGGTGAACCCGCAGCCGAGCTTCAGCGCCAGCGGCGCCGCGAACAGAAAGCCACGGCTCTCCATGCCCGCCAGATAATCCGGCTTATAGTCGCGGATAACATCGGCCATCCGGGTCACGGCCACCTGCCAGGCGTCGGCATCCCGCAACAAGGTCGAGATGTCATAGAAAAGAATGCCGGGCTTCGGAAAATCCGGGACGGCCCGGATATGCGCTTTAAGGTCCATGGCCGCTGTATAGCCGAGGGATCAGGGGGGGCAAAGCGTCCAAGGCACGTTATTTTTACCCCTGCCCTGCCCGGCATCGCCGGACCTGCCCCGGTCAGCCGCCCGTGAACTGATAGCCGAGGGCGACGGCCGCGACATGGGTCGCCGCATTATTGACCGCCGGCAGATAGGGAAGATTGGCCAGGCGCTGGGCGGTCTCGGCCGGCGGCAGGGAGAAGATGGACGAGCCCAGCAGCTTGTCGACCGCGGCCTGATCACCGGCGCGATAGGCGCCTGACAGCCCGACCATGGCATCGACCACCGCCTGCGACGGCACATCGGGGCTGATGCCGAGCAGACCGCGCACAGTGTTGCGGCTATCCAGCATTTGCAGCCGGAAGAGCGACGGGATCGAGACCCAGCGCGGCGATGTGTTGAGCTGACCACCGAGATAATCGAGCGCGGCAACTGTTTCTGCGGCGAGCGCCGGATTGCCTTGCATCTCTTTATAATGGCCGAAGCCATAGGCCGTGATGTTGATTGCGCGCACATCGACATCGCCATTGGTCTGCAAAGCAGAAGGCTGAATGACCGCCGTACTCGGCTGACGGTCGACCGCACCGGCGCAACCAGTAAGTAGGACCGCCACAGCGAAGCTGGCGACCAGAGCAGAACGCTTCATGACGCGGACCCTTATGATGTTGCAGCTATTACGTGCGATTTTGGCAGGCAGATGCAGAAGCTATGTGCCGCTGCGGTGACGCCCGGCCAGATCAACGTAATGTGCGCCGATCGCGATGAAGCGCATACGCTCATCCTCGCCCAGCACACGCACGAGCCGCGCCGGGCTGCCAGCCCATAGCTCGTTCGGCCCCATCGTCTTACTGGGTGTCAGCAAGGCGCCAGCGGCGAGAACCGCGCCAGCGCCGATGACCGCGCCGTCCAGCACGGTGGCGCCCATGCCGACGAAGCCGCCATCCTCGACGGTGCAGGCATGGACGATGGCGCCATGCCCGACCGTCACGTCATCACCCAGGATGCAGGCGAAGGTCTCGCGGTTCACATGCAGGATGGAACCATCCTGGATATTGGTCCGCGCGCCGATGCGAATGAAATTCGTGTCGCCGCGCAACACGCAATGATACCAGACGCTGGACCCGGCCCCGATGGTGACATCGCCGATGACGGCGGCCGTCGGCGCCACCCAGGCGGTCGGGTCGATGCGCGGCGCCTTTCCCTCAAAGCTCAGGATCGTCGCCGCCACCCGGTTCAGCCGTCCAGCCCGAGCATCAGGCGGACGTTCTGCACGGCAGCACCCGACGCGCCCTTGCCCAGATTGTCGAGCCGCGCCACCAGCAGCGCATGGCGGCGCGCCTCATTGGTGAAGACATGCAGCGACAGGCGGTTGGTATCGTTCAGCGCTTCCGGCTGCAATGTGCCCAGCGGTTCGCTGGAGACCGCGATCTCCGGCGCGTCGGCGTAATGCGCGGCCAGAACCTCGGTCAGTTCGACGGCGCTCGGGCAGCGCGGCAAAGTATCCAGATGCAGCGGGATCGAGACCAGCATACCCTGGCGGAAATGGCCGACCGAGGGAACGAAGACCGGCGGCCGGCTGAGCCCGGCCTGAATTTCGATTTCCGGCACATGCTTATGGGCCAGGCCAAGGGCGTACAGCTCAAAGGCCGGTCCGCCCTCCGCTTCATGCGCTTCGATCATGCTTTTGCCGCCGCCGGAATAGCCGCTGATGGCATTGATGGTGAGCGGCGTATGCGGCGCGATCTTGCCGGCCTCGACCAGCGGGCGCAGCAGGGCGATGGCGCCCGTGGAATAGCAGCCTGGATTGGAAACATGGCTCGCGGCGCGAATTTTGTCCGCCTGGCCGGCGGTCAGCTCGGGGAAACCGAAAACCCAGTCAGGATCGATGCGATAGGCCGTGCTGGCGTCCAGCACGCGCGGCGCGTCCGGGCCAAGGGCCGCGGCCAGCGCCACGGCTTCGCGCGAAGCGGCGTCGGGCAGGCAAAGAATGATGAGATCGGCGTCCGCCATCCGTTTCTGACGCTCGGCCGGGTTTTTCCGGTCGGCATCGGGGATGCTGAGCAGCCTGACAGAAGAAAGGCCGGTCAGGCGCTGGCGAATGCCAAGCCCCGTGGTTCCGGCCTCGCCGTCGATAAAGATTGTCGGCACCACACTCTCCTGGATGCCATCGGCTCCAGAAGAATGGGTGCCGACGGGTCGATCAACGCTTGCTGAACTGGAAGCTACGGCGAGCCTTAGCCTTACCATACTTCTTACGCTCAACCGTGCGGCTGTCGCGCGTCAGGAAGCCGGCGACCTTGAGGATACCACGCAGCTCGGGCTCGTAATAGGTCAGCGCGCGGCTGATGCCATGGCGAACCGCACCGGCCTGGCCGGAGAGACCGCCGCCGTTCACCGTGCAGATGACGTCGAACTGGTTGTAGCGATCGGCCACCAGGAAGGGCTGGGTGATCAGCATCCGCAGCACGGGGCGCGCGAAATAGGTCGCGGCCTTCTTGCCGTTGATGGAGATCTCGCCCTTGCCGGGCTTGATCCAGACGCGGGCAACCGATTCCTTGCGGCGGCCGGTCGCGTAGGAGCGACCGAATTCGTCGCGCTTCGGCTCGACGCGCGTAACCAGGGCCTCGGCGCTGGTCGCGATCGGGGCGGCGGCGAGATCAGCGAGTGTGCGGGTCTCTGACATAATCAGGCCCTCCGATTCTTGGAGTTGAGGGCACCGACATCAAGCTTCGTCGGCTGCTGGCCTTCATGCGGATGCGCGTCATCGGCATAGACATAAAGGTGACGCATCTGCTGGCGCTGTAGCGGGCCGCGCGTGATCATGCGCTCGACCGCCTTTTCGATCACCCGCTCGGGGTGGGCGGAGGCCAGACGCTGGCCAACGGTACGGCCCTTGATGCCGCCCGCGTAACCGGTGTGGTAGTAGAAGACGGACTGCTCGGCCTTCTTGCCCGTGACCTGCACCTTGCGGGCATTCACGATAATGACGTGGTCGCCGCAATCGACATGCGGGGTGAACTGGGGCTTGTGCTTTCCACGCAGACGGTTGGCAACAACGACCGCCAAGCGGCCGAGAACCAGACCTTCCGCGTCGATGAGCACCCAGTTCTTGCGAGCCTCAGTGGGCTTCAGCGAGAGGGTTGTCTTCATCCGAACTCGGTTCCTTTTAGAGTGGGCGGCTTATGGCGGCTTCACCTTGGCCGGTCAAGGCTTTTGGCATGTGGTATTTGGATACCACATGCCGCCGCAAAGACCGCCGCGCCCGGCCCCGCCCCTGCGGCAGGCTGCGGAACATTCAGTATGGGACTGAAAGAATTGGAAATACTGGGAAGGGTGAACTCAAATGAGCAGGGATCGGGGTCAACCAATCCCTGCTCATTTCGGCTGATCTTTGCCAGCCGAGCATGACTGGTTTGAAAAACCAGCCCGCCAGACGTCTCCCTAAACTTGGCCGCCGAAATTCGTCTTCGAGAGACCTCTCGGCAAGCGGACTGTGGCTAAATTGTTGCAATTAGGCAAGTCTCTTCCCAGCCCGCATGGCAGTCGCCATTTCGTGAGCCTGCCGTCCATAACTACGAAAACCGGGAGAACCGTTTCGTGACCAGCCAAATACAGGCCCCCACCGCCGCCGACACAGCAAATGCGACCATCCGGGACGTTCTGACCCGCTACAAACGCGTGGCTTTGGTCGGCGCTTCGGCCAAGCCGGAACGGCCGTCGCACGGTGTCATGGGTTTTTTGCTGCGCCACGGATTCGCGGTGACGCCGGTCAATCCGGGCATCTCCGGGCAAAGCATCCACCGCCAGACCGTGGTCGCCACGCTGGAGGAAGCCGGGCCGCTGGAGATCGTGGATATCTTCCGCGCCTCCGATCAGGTCGGGCCGGTGGTCGATGACGCCATCCGCCTGGGGGCCAAAGTTGTCTGGATGCAGCTTGGCGTCGTCAATCAGGAGGCGGCCGCCGCCGCGCGGGCGGCCGGGCTGACCGTCATCATGGACCGCTGCCCGGCCATCGAATGGCCCCGCCTGGGATTGGGTGCGGGACAAAGTCCAAGCTGAACCGCAGCTGTCTTTTCGGTAAGATAACCGGCGCGCGATAGACAGACGGCGTCGGTGCCACCAAATCTGCGGCGACACATTTTCCTGAACAGGATCCGAGCATGACCCCCGAGGAACGCGATATCATCTCCCGCTTCGTGCAGCGCGTGGCCGGCGCGTCGTCGGCGGGCTCAGTCCCCAGCACGCAAACCGCCCTGCCCCCGGTCGATTCCGAGGCGGACGGCCATCTGGCCGGGCTGTTCCAGCAATATCCGGAAGCCCGCTACCGCATGACGCAATTCGCTTTCGGGCAGGAACAGGCGTTGCAGGGCGCGGCCCAGCAGCTTCAGGTCTTGCAGCAGGAGAACGCGGCGCTGCGCCAGCAGGTGCAGCAGGTCAGCACGCAGCCGGCCGGGTTCGGCGGCCAGCAGGGTCAGCAGGGCGGCGGCTTCTTCAGCCGCATGTTCGGCGGCAATGGTCCGCAGCAGCAGGGCGGCTATCAGCAGCCGCCTTATGCCCAGCCCTATCCCAACCAGGGCTATGCCCAGCAGCAGCCCGGTTTCGGCGCCCCGCCGCCGGGCTATAACCAAGGCTACGGCCAGCAGGGCATGATGGCCCAGCGCGGCGGCAGCGGCTTTCTGGGCTCGGCGCTGACGACCGCCGCCGGCGTCGCGGGCGGCATGCTCGCCTTCAACGCCGTCGAAAGCCTCTTCACCGATCGCGGTGCGGCAGCGACGGCGGCCGGCAATGCCGGCGACTCGTCCGGCTGGGCCTCGGTTCCCGATCAGGGTGGGGGCGATAATTCCGGCTGGAGCAATGCGGGCGACAATAGCGGCTGGGGCGGCAATGCGGCCGATAATAGCGGCTGGCAGAATACGCCGGACCAGACGACGCAGGATAACAGCGGCTGGACGGATGATTCCTCCGGCGGCAGCGATAGCGGCTGGGACGACAGCAGCGGCGGTGGCGGCAGCGACGACTGGGTGTAATGGTTTAGTCTGTAGTGTCGCCCGCAGCTTTATGCCGCGGGCGACAGCCCTACTTACGGCGGCCTCGTTCGAAAACGCGTCAGCCGATCGAAAATCCCGGCAGCGGATATGTGGTGACCAGGGACACGATGGCGCTGAAAGCGACGTCGACCAGCACCAGCAAGGCAGCGCCGCTGGGTGAGACACCCAGCACCAGCCGCGCCATCCACCATTCCAGCCACAGCGCCCAGCCATAGCCGACCAGGGCCGCCGTCTCCGACACGATGGAAGGCGCATGGGCCAGCATCGGCAGCGACGTCAGCATCAGCAGCACATACTGGGCCAGATTGCTCCAGTTCCAGGCGGCGATGAAACGTGGCCATAGCGCTTCCAGACCCAGCATCCGCAACAGCGGCAGGGCAAGCAGCGCATAGCCGGCCCAGGTGATCGGGAAGCTCAGCAGGTCCAGAATGAGGGCGTGTCTGCCCTCCAGGGGGCCGGTACCGGCCAGCCAATCCAGATAGTGAAACAGCAGGAAGATCGGGAAGACGAACAGTGCCGTGATGAAGCTGCGCTGCGTCGCCGCCATGTCATTGGTAAAAACCCGCGCGCCTTCCGGCCGGCCGAAGGTCAGCATGGCGATGCCGCGTGCGGAGAATCCGATCTCCCGCGCCCAGAGGCGCAGAACCTGCCTGGCGCCGTCGCTCATCCCGGCGGCAGAGGTGAGGCGCCGCCGGCCGCCATGGCGATCAGTTGCGGGCCGGCCACCAGAGCGATGGTCAGGAGGTTGATGATCAGGACCAGCAGGATGGCCCGCCCGATGGTCAATGCCAGCGCGTGGCGCGCCAGAAACCAATGCAGCCAGAAGGCATAGGCCAGCAGCAGGCAGCACAGCACGATGACGATCGGCCGCAGGGGCAGACCGGCCTGAACCATGATGCCGGCCAGAACCACCAGCACCGCGCCCAGCACCGGCAGAATCCACTGGCACCAGTTGAAGGCGGTCGCGAAGCGAAACCAGCCCGCTTCCTTGCCCCAGCGACGGGCCAGGGAAAAGGACAGGACTGGCGGCGCCAGAATGGCGACCAGCGAGGCCAGAAAATCGGTGATACCGTCCAGAACGCGGCCCTGCATGCCCATCAGCACGCAGCCGACCAGCGGAAAGGCGATCATCGGCGCCAGGCTGGACAGGAAGGGATCGGGGCCATTGCCGATTTCCGCCAGTCCCGTGGCCTTTCCCCGGCAGATCAGGACGATGCCGCGCAAAATATTGGCGCGGCCCGGCTTCGCATTCATGCCCTGCCCCATCATGCCGAGAAACGCTCCAAAATCGCCGCATAGGCACCGGCCAGGCGGCGCAGGTCGGCGACGGTCGTATGCTCGTCGACCTTATGCATGCTCTGACCGACGAGACCGAATTCGGCGACGGGGCAGAGATGCGTAATGAACCGCGCATCCGAGGTACCGCCGCCAGTATCCAGTTTCGGCACGCGGCCGAAGATATCGCCGATGACCGCGGCCAGCATGTCGACCTCGCCACCCGGATCGGTCAGGAAACTGTCGCCGGTGCGGTGGAAGGTGATGCTTGCATCCGGCGCATGGGTCGCCGCCTCGGCCTTGATCCAGGCTTCCAGGCTCGCCGCCGTATGGGCGTCGTTGTAGCGGATATTCAGCTTGGCCGTGGCGAGCGCCGGAATGACATTGGTCGCCGGATTGCCGACATCGACGCTGGTGACCTGTAGCGAGGACGGCTGGAACCAGCGATTGCCCTCATCCAGCCGGCGCGTCACCAAAGCCTGAAGCAGGGCCAGAATTTTATGAACGGGATTATCCGCCAGATGCGGATAGGCGGCATGGCCCTGCACGCCCGGCACGGCAATCGCCGCACTCAGGCTGCCGCGCCGGCCGATCTTGATGATATCGCCGAGCGCCTGCGGATTGGTGGGCTCGCCCACCAGACAGAAATCGGGGATTTCGCCATGGTCGCGCATCCAGTCGACGACGCGGACGGTGCCGTCATGCGCCGGGCCTTCTTCATCGCCGGTAATCAGCAGGGAGACGGACCCGGGCAGCTTGCCCGCGTCGCGGGCCTGGACGACGCCGGCCACGAAAGCCGCGATGGCAGCCTTCATGTCGCAGGCGCCACGGCCATACAGAATGCCGTCCTCCACCACCCCGCCGAAAGGATCATGCCGCCAGCCCTCGCCCGGCGGCACGACATCCGTATGGCCCGCAAAGCAAAAATGCGGCGCCCCGCTGCCGAGACGCGCATAGAGATTGGGCGTCGTGCCGAAGGTCAGACGATGGACGGTGAAGCCGAGAGCGCTCAGCGCCTCGGCCAGCACATCCATCGCGCCGGCATCGGCGGGCGTGACGCTGGCGCAGCGCAGCAGCGCCTGTGCCAGCGGCAGCGGATCCGCCAAGGTGATGGGCAGGGTGGCGGCAGCACTCACGTGCGCAGCAGGTCGTTGATGGAGGTCTTTTCGCGCGTGCGCTGATCGACGCGCTTGACGATGACGGCGCAGGCGAGTGAAGGGCCCGGCGAGCCATCGGCGAGCGGCTTGCCCGGCAGGGTGCCCGGCACGACGACCGAGTAGGCCGGCACGCGGCCCTGGAAGACCTCGCCGCTGGCGCGGTCGATGATTTTGGTGGAGGCACCGAGGAAGACGCCCATGGAGACGACCGAACCGCGCTCGACGATGAAGCCTTCGGCGACTTCAGACCGCGCGCCGATGAAGCAGTCATCCTCGATCACGACGGGATTGGCCTGAAGCGGTTCCAACACGCCGCCGAGGCCGACGCCGCCCGAAATATGGCAGTTGCGGCCGACCTGGGCGCAGGAGCCGACGGTCGACCAGGTGTCGATCATGGTGCCTTCGCCGACATAGGCGCCGACATTCACGAAGGACGGCATCAGCACGACATTCTTCGCGATGAAGGCGGAGCGGCGCACGATGGCACCCGGCACGGCGCGGAAGCCGGCATCGGCGAAGCGGTTGTCGCCCCAGCCCTCGAACTTCATCGGCACCTTGTCATAGACGGGCGCGCCGCCGGAACCCGGCATGGCGACACTGTCCTGAAGACGGAAGGACAGCAGCACGGCCTTTTTCAGCCACTGGTTGACCTGCCAGCCATCGGCGGTCGGCTCGGCGACGCGGGCTTCGCCCGATTCCAGCAGCGCCAGCGCCGCATCGACGGCCTCGCGATCGGCGCCGGCCGTTTTGGACGAAATTTCGGTCCGGCGATCCCACAGGGCATCGATCAGCGGGGCCAGTTCAGGAGCGGCCAGACTCGCGCTCGTCATATCAGTCTCCATCCGGGAAGGGGCGGACCTTTAAGCCCCCGGTCGCTCCTGTCAACGCGGGAGCGTCCCTTCATGCGGGTTAGACCAGGTCGTGAGGCCGATGCCGGCGGTGGTGAAGGTCGTGGCCAGACGCGGGCTGGTGAGCGCCGCCAGCTCCGCCTCATGCTCATAATCCGGCATGAAGCGGTCGAGCACGGCATCGCGTCCGGCGGCCGGGTGGAAATAGATTTCCGACAGGCCGGGCGGCAGGCAAGGCGCCAATGTCAGCAGCCGGTGCTCCGTCATATGGCCGCTCCAGGCGATGCCGAAGGCGTGGTCGTTGACGGCAAGCCTGGCCCGCCGCGCCTGGGCGCGCAGCAGTTGCGTCCAGGCCAGCAGCGCGCGCGCGCCGATACCCTGCGGGATGCCGAGCCCGGCCATCACGCCGGCGGGCTCGGCCGGAATGCGCATCGCACGCAGGCCGTATTGCTGCCCGGCCGCGATCATCATCCGCCCGACGACAGGGTGCAGATGCATATGCTTATGGGCATTGGCATGGTCCAGCGTCAGGCCGGTGGCGGAAAAGGTGCGGAACTGGGCCGCGATCTCCCGCGACAATTGCGCCTTCACGCGAGGATGGAAGGCGTAGCGCAGGCCGAGGCCGAGTTGGTCGGAGGGGATGCGCCCCTCCCCGTCCAGCAATTCGGCGATCTCGGCAGGCGGAAGAACCGCCGGCCCTTCAATCGCGACCAGATGCAGCCCGACTTTCAAATTGGGCATGCTACGCGCCCGGCGCACGGCGTCCGCCGCCGCATCACCCGCGACCATCAGGCTGGCGGTCGACAGCAGTCCGTCGCGATGGGCGCGCTCGATCCCCTCATTGACGGCGATGGACAGGCCGAAATCATCGGCCGAGATGATCGCCCGGCGTTCCGGGGCTCGGCGGGTATTCCCTGTCATGCGCGGCTTCATGCCGCGCATCTACCCGTTGCAGCGCCCAACAGGGTAGATCCCCGGGACGAGCCCGGGGATGACGACAAGCGCAAAACGGGCGAGACCTTAAGCGGCGATCTTGTGGCGCTCGCGCAGGAACTGGAAGAATTCCACGCCTTCGCGCAGGCGGCGCACCAGCATCTGCCGGCTGCCCAGCATCTCCCACACGATGGAGCCGATCTTCGAGCGGCGGAAGTAGAAGCGCTTGTAGAAGACTTCCACGTTGTCGAAGATTTCCTGATGCGTCAGATGCTCGTAGCTCAGCGGCGCGATCTGGATGCCGCTATCATCGATCAGTTCCGCGTTTTTCGCGTCCAGCCAACCGTTTTCCAGCGCCTGTTTGTAAAGCGCGGTACCCGGATAGGGCGCGGCCAGGGAGACCTGGATGGTATGCGGGTTGATGCGGGTCGCGAATTCGATCGTCTCTTCGATCGTCTCCTTCGTCTCGCCCGGCAGGCCAAGGATGAAGGTGCCGTGAATCTTGATGCCGAGCTCGTGGCAGTCCTTGGTGAACTGCTCCGCCGTCGTGACCAGCATGCCCTTCTTGATGTTGTGCAGGATCTGCTGATTGCCGCTTTCGTAGCCGACGAGCAGCAGGCGCAGGCCATTGGCCTTCAGCACTTCCAGCGTCTTGCGCGGCACATTGGCCTTGGCATTGCAGGACCAGGTGACGCCGAGCTTGCCGAGTTCCTTCGCGATTTCCTCGGCGCGCGGCAGGTTGTCGGTGAAGGTGTCGTCGTCGAAGAAGAATTCCTTGACCTGCGGGAAGTCCTTCATCGCCTGCTTGATTTCGGCGGCCACATGCTCGGGGCTGCGCACGCGATAGCGATGGCCACCAACCGTCTGCGGCCACAGGCAGAAGGTGCAGCGGGATTTGCAGCCACGGCCGGTATAGATCGAAATATAGGGGTGCTTCAGGTACCCGATGAAATAGTCTTCGATCTTGAGGTCGCGCTTGTAGACGTCGGTCACGAAGGGCAGCTGATCCATGTCTTCCAGGATCGCGCGGTCCTTATTGTGCTTAATTTCGCCCGAGGCATCGCGGTAGGAGATGCCGTCGACTTCCGCCCAGTCGCGGCCTTCGGCGATTTCCTTGATCGTGAAATCGAACTCGTTGCGGGCGACGAAATCGACGGCGGTCGAGGCCGCCAGGCTCTCGGTCGGCTGCACGGCGACCTTGGCGCCGACGAAGCCGATCTTCACGGCAGGATTCGTCAGCTTGATCTGCTCGGCGACCTTCACGTCATTCTGGAAGGACGGCGTCGAGGTGTGGATGATGACGAGATCGCGGTTCTTCACATCCGCCAGAATCGGCTCCATGCCCATGCGGGACGGCGGCGCGTCGATCAGGCGGCTGCCCGGCACCAGGGCCGCAGGCTGAGCCAGCCAGGTCGGATACCAGAAGGATTTGATTTCCCGCCGCGCCTGGTAGCGCGAACCCGCGCCTCCGTCGAAGCCATCAAACGAGGGCGGCTGCAGGAACAGTGTCTTCATCATAGCTAATTGATACCCCGAGTAAGGCGGCCTGTCTTGCCGAAGCGTAGTCTACCGAAACCAAGCGAGCCAGAGCCGGCCCTGAAGTGCTGACGGTCCGAGCCGGCAGCCATACTATTGCCGCGCCAGACAACACGATTGCCAAGATAGCTGGCAAATAGAACCGACAGCGAGAAGAATTCGCGAGCCGGCAGCAGCCAGCCGGAAAAACGGCCGCGCCCGATCTGGCGCGTCACGGCTTGCATGAACAAAGCCCGTGCCAGCCAGACAACCGCCGCGAAAGCCAGCGACCACCAGGTGAAGCCCGCGGCCAGCACCGTCATGAACCCCCAGAAGACCGGAAACTGAAGGGCGGTCGTCGCATAGGTGACCGGCTCCAGCGCACGAATGGTGCGGGCCCAGCGCAGTTCATGCGCGAACAGGGCGCCGAGCGAATCTTCCGCCACCGTGGTGACGACGATGCCGGAGATCATGGCGATTCGCTGGCCGGTGCCGCGCACCAGCCGGCCGATCGCGAAATCATCCGCCAGATGCGGCAGCAGGGCGTGCAGGCCACCGATGGCGTCCAGCGTCTGGCGCCGCAGAGCGACGGCCGCGCCCAGGCAATCCTGCCGGCCCAGCATACGCCCGACCATGACGCCGGGCAGGAAAATATGATTGATCTGCGCGGCGCCGAAAGGTCCGACCAGGCCCGGCCGGCTGGCGATGCCGGTATAGAGCGCGGTTACCAGACCGACATCGGGGGCGGCCAATCCGGCGACGACGCGTTCCAGAAACTGCGGCGTCACATGCACGTCCGAATCGGCCATGACGATGATGTCGTGCCGGGCGGCGGACCACATGTTGATGAGGTTGGCGATCTTGCGATTGCCCGTATGCTGCGTGTCATCAATGATAAGTGTTATGTCCCGCGCGGGGAAAAGCGCCTGTAGTCTTTCGACCACGGCGATCGCCGGATCATTGCTGTCCTGCACGCCGAAGATAACCTGATAATGCGGATAGGACTGGGTGCAGAAGGAGGCGAGCGCGGCCTCCAGCAGCGGCTCGTCGCCCTTCAGCGGCTTCAGGATGGTCACCGGCGGCCGCTCGGCCAAATGCGGCCGCGGCTGCTGGTTGAATCGCTTCAACGCCTGCCACGCTCCACCGGCCTGCACCAGGCCGGCTGCGGAAAAGAGAGCCGTCGCGTCCGCGAGCAGGGTCAAGGCCTGAAGGCTCCTACGGGTTCAAGAACTGATCGCGCCGGCCGAGAGGGTCGAGACTTTCTGTTCCAGGCTGGCGATCAGCTGCGTGGCATTGCCGTCCGACAGGAGGGACGCGAAGTCGGAACGCTGCACCGCAACACGGCTGATTGTTCCGTCTAGCAAAATATCCTGGATTTTCCAGCCCATTGCGTTCTGCCCCATGACGTAATCGATCCGCAGGCTGTCTCCGGACGACTTGGCGAGCGAACTTGTCACCACCTGTTCCGCGCCGACGCTGCGCGTCTGCGGTGAGATGGACGAGACTTCGCCGCTATAGCTGTGAAAATTCGCGACATAGGTCGCGATGATGAAGCTGCGGAAAACAGCCTGAAGCTTCTCCTGCTGCGCCACCGGCAAACCGCTCCAGTAAGATCCGACCGAGACGCGGAGGATGCGGGACAGGTCGAAGACCTGATCCACGATCGGCGCCAGGGTCTGGAACCGTTCCAGGAAAGACGTCTGGTCGCCGGCCTTCATGACCGCGATCAGCCCGGCATTGAGCGTGCTGACCGGTGCCGTCGGCGCACCAGCCGCCGTCTGGGCCAAAGCCGCAGGGGGAACAAGCGCCGTGGAACAGGCTGCCGCGAGAAAAATCCGTCGTGACACCAGCATCATGCTATCTCGCGACCAGAGGCCGCCCTCCAAAAACATCTTGACCCGCACCCGGCCGTCGGAAACCCCTTCGGCGTGCCATAGAACGAGGAGGGGTGAACCGTCTCTTGCAACCCGTCTTCGGCCTCAACTTTGCGGAGCCAGATCAAGCGTGCGGCGCGGTTGTACCTAACGCCGATCCGAAAACAAGTGTCCCTGCTCGCGACCGTGCCCCTCGTTACCCCACGGGTTCGTGAACGACCTGATTGCAACGCAGCAAAACCTTGCTCAGACTTCGGCAATTGCTTATCCCGTGATATGAGTGGCTTGCGAGCCATCATGACTTTTGGCCCAATGTTCCCCCCCTGTTCCGGGACACCGGCCAAGGATTTTGGAGAAGACCAGACATATGCGTGTCCTCCTCGCCCAGCCGCGCGGATTCTGTGCGGGCGTCGTTCGCGCGATCGATATCGTCGAACGTGCTCTCAAGAAATACGGCCCACCGATCTATGTGCGGCATGAAATTGTTCATAATCGTCACGTCGTCGAAGACCTGCGCCAGCGTGGTGCCGTTTTCGTGGACGAGTTGGACGAGGTGCCAGAAGGCGCCATTACCGTATTCAGCGCCCATGGCGTCGCCAAAAAGGTGCAGGACGAAGCCGTGAGCCTGGGCCTGCCGGTGATCGACGCCACCTGCCCGCTCGTCGCCAAGGTTCATGCCGAAGGCCGCCGCTATGCGAGCCAGGACCGGGAGATCGTGCTGATCGGCCATGCCGGTCATGCCGAGGTTGAAGGCACGATCGGCCAGATTCCGGGCAAGGTCCACCTTGTCCAGACGGTGGCCGATGTCGACACCCTGGCTGTCGCCGACGAAGGCAAACTGGCCTATGTGACGCAGACGACCCTGTCGGTTGACGATACGCGCGGCATCATCCAGGCATTGCAGACCCGATTCCCGACCATCATGGGCCCGGACGTCCGCGATATCTGCTATGCGACGCAGAACAGGCAGCAGGCAGTCCGCGATCTGGCAAAGGAAGTCGATGTCATCCTGGTCGTCGGCTCGCGCAACAGCTCCAACTCCAATCGCCTGCGCGAATTGGGCGAGGAACTGGGCTGCCGCTCCTATCTGATCGACGATGAAAAAGGCCTGCAACCCGAATGGTTCGACGGTATCGACCGCGTCGGTGTCACGGCCGGTGCCTCGGCGCCGGAAGTTCTGGTCCAAAACGTGCTTGACGGCCTGCGCCAGTTTGGCGAGGTCGAGGTCGGCCTGCTTGACGGCGTGCCGGAAGATGTCCGTTTCCGCCTACCGCCCGAAGTGGCGGATGTCGCTTAACAATAGGGGCTGACCACTTATGGGTGTTCCACTCAATCAAGCGCTCCGCGTTGGCGCCTATGTCGTCAAGCAGCATCTGATCGGCAACAAGCGCTACCCGCTGGTGCTGATGCTGGAGCCGTTGTTCCGCTGCAACCTGGCCTGCAATGGCTGCGGCAAAATCGACTATCCGGCGCCGATTCTGAATCAGCGCCTGTCGGTCGAGGAATGCATCGAAGCGGCCGAGGAATGCGGCGCGCCGATCGTCGCCATCGCCGGCGGCGAGCCGCTGCTGCACAAGGAAATGCCGCAGATCGTCGAAGAACTGCTGAAGCGCGGCAAGTTCATCTATCTCTGCACGAACGCGCTGCTGCTTGAGAAGAAGATCGACCTCTACAAGCCGCACAAGAACTTCGCCTGGGATATCCATCTCGACGGCGACAAAGAGATGCATGACAACGCGGTGAGCCAGGAAGGCACCTACGATGTCGCCGTCCGCGCCATCAAGGACGCCAAGAAGCGCGGTTTCCGCCTGTGCATCAACACCACGCTGTTCGACGGCGCCCAGCCGGAGCGCGTCGGCAAGTTCATCGACAGTGCGATGGATCTTGGCATCGACGGCGTCATGATCTCGCCGGGCTATGCCTATGAGCGCGCGCCCGACAAGGAGCACTTCCTCAACCGCCAGAAGACCAAGGAACTGTTTCGCGGCATCTTCCGCTACGGCAAGGGCCGCAAGTGGAAGTTCAACCAGTCGGCGCTGTTCCTGGACTTCCTGGCCGGCAACCAGACCTTCCACTGCACGCCCTGGGGCAAGCCCGCGCGTAACGTCTTCGGCTGGCAGCGTCCCTGCTACCTGCTCGGTGAAGGCTACACGAAAACCTATGCCGAGCTGATGGCGACGACGGACTGGGACCAGTACGGCACCGGCAATTACGAAAAATGCGCCGACTGCATGGTCCATTCCGGCTATGAGGCGACCGCCGTGATGGAAGCCATCAAGCACCCGATCAAGATGGCCGTCTCCGCCATTCGCGGACCCAAGACGGAGGGCGCAATGGCTGCCGAAATTCCGCTCGATAAGCAGCGCCCGGCCGACTACGCCATGTTCAGCCGCCATGTCGAAGAGAAGATGGAAGAGCTGGCGACCAAGTCACCCAAGGTTCGCGTGACGCGCAGCAAAGCCCCTGAGGCTTTCGGCGCCGCCGACTAACGCCTTTTCCGGCTTCGCGCCGCCGCGGGCGATAACTGAGTGCTTTTGGCAAATGGCGGGTCTATCGGCCCGCCATTTTCTATGCGCGTGTAAGCCGCACCACAGCGGACCGTCCTTATGCTCCACCATCTTCCCGAAGCGATCCGGCTGACGCATACGCGCTTCGGGCTCATGCTGTACCCGGCCGGGGACACCTATATCGGGCCCTGCCTGGAGACGTACGGCGAATACAGCCCGGAAGAGGCGCAAATCTTCAGCCTGCTGCTGAAGCCGGGCGATAGCGTGCTGGAAGTCGGCGCCAATATCGGCGCCCATACGCTGGCGCTGTCGGCTTTCGTTGGCCCCGCCGGGCGGGTCCATACGATCGAGCCGCAACGCCTCGTGTTTCAGATGCTCTGCGCCAATCTGGCCTTGAATAATCTCAGCAATGTCGACGCGCGGCGGCTGGGCCTGGGGGCCGCGCCACACACTCTGTGGACGTCCCTGACCGATATGGCAGCCCAGGGCAATTTCGGCGGTCTGCCGCTGGCGTCAGAGGGGAAGGAAGCGATTGAGATCGTAACGCTCGATTCTTTGGCACTGACCAAGCTCGATCTGATCAAAATCGACGTGGAAGGCATGGAAGATGCTGTCCTGCACGGCGGCCAGGAGACGATCCGTCGGCTGAAGCCGCCGATCTATATCGAGAATGACCGCGCCTTCACAGGCGATGCCGGTGCCGAGACATCGGTGCAGCTGATCAGATTGATACGGGATTTCGGCTACCGTCTGTGGTGGCACACGCCGGAACTGACCAGCCGCACCAATTACCGGGGCGTCACGACGGAGCTTTTTTCGCGCCGCACCGTATCCGTCAATATGATCTGCTTCCCCGCCAACGAGGCTATCGACACCAATCTGACGGAAGTGGGCGCCGATACCGACAAACCCAATCTTGATGCGCTTCTTCCCGGGCCGCTCTATTGCCGCCGAATGGCGGCTACCTGATCAGGCCGGATTTTCGTCCCGCGCGACGAAGCCACGGAGGCTTTCAGCGCCGCGAATCAAGGCCTTTCGTCCCCGCGCCGCGTCACGGCCGAGACCGATGAGACCGAAAATCTGTTGCGGGTGGCGGGCCAGAATGGCCGCCATCTTCATGGGTGCGATCCGCCCCGATTCATCAAGCGCTTCGATCGCCGCACTGGGCAGGTCGCGCGTCGCGCTGTCGCAGACCGCGCGCAGGACCGCAAAGGGCAGGCCATGGGCTTTTGCGACCTCGGCCACCGCCCCGCTTTCCAGGTCAATGGCTGAGGCGCCCGTCTCCGTCCACAGACGCGCCTTGTCGGATACGGTGCCAACGACGCCATCGCCCGCAAACAGAAAATCCACGGCCTGACCGACCTGGCGCAGAACACGCGACAGATCGGGGTCGCAATCGTAGCTGTTACCCTTGTGGAGAACATGGCAGGGCACGACGGCGTCGCCCGCCTCAAGCTTGGGATCGAGCCCGCCCGCCAGGCCGAAACTGATCAGGGCCGTGGCGCCGTCAGCCGCCAGACGCTCCGCCATCTTGCGCGCGCCCAGCGGCATGCCGCCGCCGACCGCCACCGCACAACCGGAGCGCTGGGCGATACGCGCCTCAGCCACCATGCCGACGACAATTCCGATCCTAGAGATGGGAACCTCCGAGTTTCTGTCGCGAAATACGAAACGGTTCGCAGTTTCCTGTCAATACAGCTCGCCCCATATAAGCGCTACAGGTCAAAAGCTGATTATAACACATAAAAAAAGCCTGGGCTTCGCTGCCCAGGCTTTTTGAAATTCTCGCAGAGGCGCCGCTTAGCTTTTCACGACCTTCGGCGGCAGCACGACCTGAAGAGACAGTTCCTTGAGGCGGTCCAGGCCCACTTCCGCCGGTGCGCCCATCATAAGATCTTCACCGCCCTGGCTGAGCGGGAACAAAATGACCTCACGAATATTGGGCTCGTCCGCCAGCAGCATGACCATGCGGTCGACACCCGGAGCCGAGCCGCCATGCGGCGGCGCGCCGTAGCGGAAGGCCTGCAACATGCCGCCGAACCGGGCTTCCACCACATCCGCGCCGTAGCCCGCGATTTCAAACGCCCGCAGCATAATGTCGGGGCGATGGTTGCGGATGGCGCCCGAGGACAGCTCGATGCCATTGCAGACGATGTCATACTGATAGGCGTTGATGGTCAGCGGATCCTGGCTGTTCAGCGCATCCAGCCCGCCCTGCGGCATGGAGAAGGGGTTGTGGCTGAAATCGATCTTCCCCGTTTCCTCGTTCAGCTCATACATCGGGAAATCGGTGATCCAGCAGAAGCGGAAGGCATTCTCTTCGATCAGGCCGAGTTCGGTGCCGAGCTTGGTGCGTACCGCACCCGCGAATTTCGGCGTCACGTCCGGCTTGCCGGCCGCAAAGAAGACGGCATCACCGGGGCCGACGCCGCAGGCCGCGGCAATGGCGGCGGCGCGATCGGCTTCCAGGTTCTTGGCGATTGGGCCTTTCGGTCCCTCGGCATCGAAGGTGATATAGCCGAGGCCGCCGGCGCCCTCGGCTCGCGCCCATTCGTTGAGCTTGTCGAAGAAGGAGCGCGGATTGCCCCCCGCGCCGGGCACCGGAATCGCGCGCACCATGCCGCCCGACGCCGCAATTTTGGCGAAAAGTCCGAAGCCGGAACCCGCGAACTGCTCGGTGACATCCGTAATCTTCAAGGGATTACGCAGGTCGGGCTTATCCGAGCCATAGACCGCCATCGCCTCGGCATAGGGAATGCGCGGGAAGGCGCCCTCGGTGACCGTGCGGCCATTGCCGAATTCGCGGAAGACGCCCGCCATCACCGGCTCGATGGTGTTGAAGACGTCTTCCTGGGTGACGAAGCTCATCTCGAAATCGAGCTGGTAGAATTCACCAGGGGAGCGGTCGGCGCGCGCCGCCTCATCCCGGAAACAGGGCGCGATCTGGAAATAGCGGTCGAAGCCGGCGACCATGGCCAGCTGCTTGAACTGCTGCGGCGCCTGCGGCAGGGCGTAGAACTTGCCCGGATGATTGCGCGCCGGCACCAGGAAGTCGCGCGCGCCTTCGGGGGAGGAAGCGGTCAGGATCGGGGTCTGGAATTCCACGAAACCCTGTTCGACCATGCGGCGGCGCAACGAGGCGATGACCTGGGCGCGCAGCATGATATTGCGATGAACGCGGTCGCGGCGGAGATCCAGGAAGCGGTATTTCAGGCGCAAATCGTCCGGGTAGTTCTGCTCGCCCGCGACCTGGATGGGCAGCACATCGGCCGAGGACTGCACGTCCAGCGCCTTCACCCGCAGTTCGATCCCGCCCGTGGGCAGGCGCGGATTGACGGTGGAGGGCTCGCGCAGCACGACCTCACCGGTGACGGTGATGACGCTTTCGACGCGCAGCTCATCGGCCTTGGCGAAGGAGTCGGAACCCGTGGGCAGGACGATCTGGGTGAGGCCGAAATGGTCGCGCAGGTCGATGAACAGCAGGCCACCGTGATCGCGCTTGCTATGGACCCAGCCGGACAGCCGGGCGGTGATGCCCGCATCGGTGGTGCGCAAAGCGCCACAGTTATGAGTGCGGTAGGAATGCATGAGCGAAGGGTCCTGGTAATCGACGATGCCGGGCGGGCAACAAGGCGCGGTGTCCGGGCTCTGTCAAGCCATCTGGCTGATTGGCTGTCTTTATGATGCGGCTTTCCGATCTCGCAACTGGCAGCGAGAGGTCGGGACGCAGTACAGCATGGCTTCTGCACGCACGCCGACTATGACGGCATCGACCCGGAGACAGTCTGATGGACATTCGACCGATCCGCACCGAAACGGATTATGAATGGGCTCTGCAAGAAATCGGCCCTTATTTCGAACGCGAACCTCAGCCCGGCACGTCGGAGGCTGACCGCTTCGATATACTCGCTACCTTAATCGAGAGCTACGAGCGACAATACCATGCCATCGAAACCGCAGAGCCGGTCGATGTCGTGCGCCTTTACATGGAGCAGAACAGCCTCACGCAATCCGACCTCGCCGCTGTGCTGGGGTCTCGCTCCAGGGCCAGCGAGTTCCTGGCCGGACGGCGGGATTTAAGTCTGGCCAGGATCGACGCAATCCGGACGGCGTGGGGTATTCCGGCAGACCTACTGATCAGGCGGCAGGTGACCGCCGCATGAAGAGCCGGTGCAACAACGGCACATTCATCCGAGTCAAACTATGATAGCCTGAGCCGGCACCGCCGGAATGGGGGCCTCATGAGCGATCTATTAATCAAGGACGTGAGCGACGACCTGCGGCGCAGGCTGGAAGCCCGTGCAAAGCTGCATGCCCGCACGGTGGATGCGGAGGCACGGGCTTTGCTGGAAGCGGCGATCGAACCGTCATCCTACCCCGTAGGAGAAAATATCGTGGTCGTCGCACGCCGTATCTTCGGGCCAGAGAACGGTTTCGACCTGGAATTGCCCCCCCGCGGGTCCGGGCCTCAGAAAGAACCGCCTGATTTTTCCGACTGAGAGACGATAGCCTCTCTTCTTCTCGAAACGAATGCCATGCCCGGGGTGCCAATGGCCTCGCCCTCGCCACGCGCAATATCCGGGACTTCGCGGGATGCGGCCTGCCGCTCGTCAATCCTTGGGATGGGGCCTGACCCGCACGCCTGCCGCGCTCGGGTCAGCGATTTGCATGGCGCCCGCACCCGCCTATCCTTCCGAAAGGGCAATCACGAGAGACCGCGATGGACAATGATTCGGGCTGGGCGGCGCAGGACATCACCCTGATCACCCATCAGCCGGGCGCGCCGGACGAAAAACTCACCCTCTCCTGCCGCTGGGTGGAACTGGTCCAGGCCTGGAACGGCGTGCGCGACGCCTACTTCCTCATCTCCGGCGTCGAAACCTCCGATATTCCGCAGCAGCCCTGGGTTTTCGTGACCTTCAAGGATGTGCGCGGCAAGACCCATCACTATCCGATCGAGGGCGTCTCCGCGCAGGGACCGCATGCGCTGCGCCTGAACCGGACACCGCATTCCGCCCCCTGAACACGCCGGAGCGCGTTGCGGCTGGCCGCGCCGTCCCCATCTTCCTGACGGACAATCGGGAACGGAACACGGCATGGCACTCTTCGGCGGCACAATTCGGGAAGGGCTTCCCTACCCGCTCGGCGCCACCTGGACCGGCCTTGGCGTCAATTTCGCGATCTTTTCCGCCAATGCGACGAAAATCGAACTCTGCCTGTTCGACGATCAGGGCGAGCGCGAAATCGAGCGCATCCCCCTCCCCGAATACACGAACGAGATTTTTCACGGCTTCATTCCGGATCTGAGCCCCGGCACCTATTACGCCTATCGCGTTCACGGCCCCTACGAGCCCGATGCCGGCCACCGTTTCAATCCGAACAAGCTGGTGCTGGACCCCTATGCCAAGGCGGTCGTCGGCGAACTGACCTGGGACCACGCCCTGTTCGGCTATACGATCGGTCATGCGGATGCCGACCTGTCCTATGACGAACGTGATAGCGCGCCCTTCATGCCGCGCTGCCGGGTGATCGACCCGGCCTTCACCTGGGGGCGCGACCATCCGCCTGCCGTGCCCTGGGAGCGGACAGTCGTCTACGAAGCCCATGTCCGCGGCCTGACGCGCCTGCACCCGGCGCTGCCGCCGGAAACGCGCGGCACCTTTCGCGGCCTCGCCTCCCCGCCCATGTTGCAGCATTTCCGCAAGCTCGGCGTCACGACCGTCGAGATCCTGCCGATCCATCGCTTCGCCGATGATAGCTATCTCGTCGACAAGGGCCTCACGAATTATTGGGGCTATAATACGCTGAGCTTCTTCGCCCCTGCCCGGCGCTATGCCCAGGCGCCCGAGACCGCCTATTCCGAATTCAAGGAGATGGTGGCCCGGCTGCATGATTCCGGCATCGAGATCATCCTCGACGTGGTCTACAACCATACCGCCGAAGGCAACGAGCTGGGGCCGACGCTGTCCTTCAAGGGCATTGATAACGCAAGCTACTATCGCCTGCTGCCGGACCAGAAACGCTACTACATCAACGATACCGGCACCGGCAACACGCTCAATCTCAGCCATCCTTCCACCATCCGCATGGTGACGGACAGCCTGCGCTACTGGGCGACGGAGATGCATGTCGACGGGTTCCGCTTCGATCTCGGCACCATCCTGGCGCGGGAACCGCATGGTTTCGATGAGCAGTCAGGCTTCCTGAAGGCCGTGCAGCAGGATCCGGCGCTGAATGCGGTGAAGCTGATCGCGGAACCCTGGGATTGCGGGCCGGGCGGCTATCAGGTGGGCGGCTTTCCGCCGGGCTGGGCCGAATGGAACGACAAGTTCCGCGATACCGTGCGCGGCTTCTGGAAGGGTGATGACGGGCAGATGGCAGACCTCGCAGCGCGCCTCACGGGTTCGGCCGATCTCTTCGGCCGTCGTGGCCGCAAACCCTGGGCTTCGGTGAATTTCATCACCTCCCATGACGGTTTCACGCTCAACGATCTCGTCAGCTACAATGACAAGCATAATGAGGCGAATGGCGAGAACAACCAGGACGGCCATTCCCATAATCTGAGCTGGAATTGCGGCGCCGAAGGCCCGACCGACGATCCAGATATCCAGGCCCTGCGCAGCCGCCAGATGCGCAACATTCTGGCAACGCTTTTCCTGTCCAAGGGCACGCCCATGCTGCTGGCCGGCGACGAAATGGCCCGCACGCAGCAGGGCAATAACAACGCCTATTGCCAGGATAACGAGGTCAGCTGGCTGAACTGGGAGACGGGGCCGGAAGCCGAGGCGATGCTGCGCTTCACGGCACGCCTGTCGGCGCTCCGCCGCCGCTTTCCGCTGCTGACCCGTGGCCGCTTCCTCAATGGCCAGTGGGACGAGGCTTTGGGTCTGAAGGACGTTACCTGGCTGGCGCCGGACGCGACCGAAATGGCGGATGACCAATGGGGCGAAGGCCATGCCCGCTGCCTGGGCGTGCTGCTGGACGGCCGCGCCCAGGAAACCGGCATCGTGCAGCGCGGCCGGGACGCGACGCTGCTGCTGATCCTGAACGCCTATCACGATGTGGTGGAATTCACCCTGCCGGAGGTCGTGGGCGGCCGGGAATGGCGCCTGCTGGTCGATACCAATCTGGACGAGGATAAGGTGGAGACGGAGCCGCGCTTCGCCTTCGACCACAGCTACGAGGTGACCGGCCGATCCCTGCTTCTGTTCGAATTGGTGCTGGAACCGACCTACGGCAGCGCGCGTACCAAGCGTCGCGCGGTACATGTGCGACCGCCGCAGCCGGTGCCGGCCGCGACCGCCATATCGCCGGAAATCGAGCAGATGGAAACGGCTTACCCTGCCGCCATCGAAGACGCGGACCTCGCCGTCATCGGCGAAGAAACGGCATAAAAAAGGGGAGGCCAGCAGGCCTCCCCTTTTTTGCGATCAAAGCGCCTGGCTTGGATCAGTTCGCTTCGGTGAAGCCGGCAGTGTCGGCTTCCATCTTGCAGGCAAAGAAGCCGTGGCTGGCGGTGGTCGCGCCCGACTGCACGATCTTGTAGGTCTTGCTCATGCCGTTGGACCAGACGATGGTATCGCCCTGGCAATGATCCTGCGCCGCCGCGACGGTCGTGAAGCGGTGATGCGCGCCGAGACCGGTGGTCGCACCATTGACGAGGCTCATCTGCGACGCCGACTGCGCGAAGGCGGAGGTGCTGACGGCGATACCGCCGAAAATGGCCAGAGCCGACAGCAGCTTGGTATTGATCATGACAAATCTCCTCTTTCTGTTCGGGCGGCCTGCGCCGCTCACTCCGACCGGAATTGGCGTGATCGGCCAGCTTTGCAAGAGCCGGGGCGACAGAGGAGCGTGCCGCCCCGGCCGGTTGATCGTTGCGATTTGAAGGCGATCAGACCTCCGCGAGCGCCGCCTTCAGGCTGTCCGCCAGCGGCGTCGTCGGCCGCCCGATCAGCTTGGACAGCACGCCGCTATCATCGAACAGCGTATCGCTCACCGCCTGCGCACTGGCACCCGCCACCAGTTCGGCGATCGGGTCAGGCAGGCCCGCCCCCAGAAGCACGGCCTTGTAGTCGGCCTTGGGCAGATCCTGATAGGCCACGGGCTTGCCGCTGGCCGTGCTGAGCGCCGCCGCGAATTCCGCGAGCGTGAAGGCCGTATCGCCGGCCAGTTCGTAGGTCGCGCTGGCAGGGAGGCTTGCCGCCGTCAGCACCACTGCCGCCGCTTCGGCATAGTCGGCCCGGGCGGCCGCCGAGATGCGGCCCGCGCCGGAACTGCCGAGGACCACGCCATGGGCCAGCGCCGGGGCGATGGCGCCGAGGTAATTCTCCGTATACCAGCCGTTGCGCAGCAGGGCGTTCGCCAGGCCCGACTGGGCCACGGCGGCTTCCGTCGCGCGGTGATCGGCCGCCAGATCGAGCGGCGAGACATCGGCATGCAGCACGCTGGTATAGGCCAGGAAAGAGACGCCGGCCGTCTTGGCCGCCGCGATCACCGCTTCATGCTGACCGATGCGGTGCTCCAGATCATTGGAGGAGATCAGCAGCAGACGGTCGATCCCGGCCAAAGCCGGCCCCAGCGTTTCGGGACGATCGTAATCGGCGATGCGCCAGGCCACACCTTCGGCCGCGAAACTGGCCCCTGCGGCGGCGCTGCGCACCAAGGCGACGACCCGATCCGGTCCCGCCTTTTTCAGCAGGGCCGCGATAACAAGCCGGCCGAGCTGTCCGCTGGCACCCGTGACGGCAATACGCGGCTGATTGTCTGACATCTGTGATTCTCCTAAGGTCTCAATCTGAGACTATTGGTAGAATGTCTGCGACAGGGGCGTAAGACGGCAGTTTTTCCTCCCCTGGTTACCGAAGGATAACCGCTTTGAACGATTTTTCCGCAGCCATCGCCCTGCCCGCCGCGATCACGACGCAGTTCAAGGACTGGGAGGCACGCGGTTTCGACGCCGACCGCTGCCCCATGCGCAATATCCTGGACCGGATCGGCGACAAATGGACCATGCTGGTGCTGATGGCGCTGGCCGTGGAGCCAAGGCGGTTCGGCATGCTGATGCGGGTCGTGCCGGATATCTCGAAACGCATGCTGACCCAGACATTGCGGCTGCTGGAGCGCGACGGGCTGATTACCCGTCATGTCTTCGCCACCACGCCGCCGAGCGTCGAATACCGGCTTTCGCCGCTGGGCTGTTCCGTTCTTGAACCCCTGCATGCCCTGGCGCAGTGGGCGGAAGCCAATTTCGCGTCGATCACCTTCGCCCGAGCCCGGTATGACGATGGCCTGGGCAGAACCGATCCGTGAGGCTTTGACAGCCCGGCGCGGCCCTATAGAAAGGCCCTATGTCGCGTCAGCCCCGTATCGAGTTTCCGACCCCCGTCTTCATCACCGAAAGCGATCAGCTCGCCGCCCTTTGCGCGCGGCTGGCCGAGGAGCCCTTCGTCACCATCGACACGGAATTCATCCGTGAGCGGACCTATTGGCCCGAACTCTGCGTTGTGCAGCTTGGCGGCGTCAACGATGTCGCGGTGATCGACGCCCAGGCCGAAGGCATGGACATGGCCCCGCTCGGCGCGCTGCTGGCCAATGATCGCGTGACCAAGGTCTTCCACGCCGCGCGGCAGGATGTAGAGATTTTCCTGCTCATGTTCGGCGCGACGCCGGTGCCGATTTTCGACACCCAGATTGCCGCTATGGTCGCGGGTTTCGGCGATCAGGTCGGCTATGACGCTCTGGTTTCGGCGCTGACCGGCACGCAGATCGACAAATCCCATCGCTTCAGCGACTGGTCAGCCCGCCCTCTCTCGGCCTCGCAGCTGGCTTACGCGGCGGCCGACGTGACCCATCTGCGCATCGTCTACCAGAAGCTGCTGTCGCGCCTGGAGCGCGAGGATCGTGGCGACTGGGTGCAGGAAGAAATGGCCGCGCTGACCGAGCCCAGCCTCTATCGCACGGACCCGGAAACGATGTGGCAGCGCCTGAAGCTGCGCCCCAGCAACCGCCGGCAGGCCGGTCTGCTGCGCGCCATCGCCGCCTGGCGGGAGCGCGAAGCCCAGCGCGTCAATATTCCGCGCGGGCGGCTGCTGAAGGATGAGGCGATCCCCGAGATCGCGGCTCTTGCGCCCGAGGATGCCGAGGCCCTGACGCGCGCACGCGGCATCACACGCGGTTTCGCCGAAGGCAAAAGCGGCGTGTCGCTGCTGGCCGCCATTGCCGCCGCGAAATCTCTGCCGGACGATGCCCTGCCGGAGATCGCGCCACGCGGCGATCGGGACGGGCCGCGCCCCTCACCGGCTTTGGTCGCCCTGCTGCGCGTGCTGCTGGCCGCGAAGAGCGAGGAACATGGCGTAGCGCCGAGGCTGCTGGCGTCGTCGGACGATCTCGACCGTCTGGCGACGGAAGCCGAGCCCGCTGTTCCGGCGACCCAGGGCTGGCGCCGCCGGATGTTCGGCGAGGATGCGATGGCTTTGCGGGACGGCCGGGTGGCGCTTGCCACGCGGGGCAAGCGCATCCGTCTCATTCATCTGGATGCGGAAGCACCGGCCCCCGAAGCCGAGGCCGAAGCCTGAGACGCCGACCGAAACGCAGTGCGGGGCTTACGCCCCAGCTGCCTCGATCTCGTCTTCATCGTCGAACTGCACGATGGCTTTAGCCGCCGTCCGGCCACGCGGCGCCGTCGCACGCGTTTTGGCCGGCTTCGGCACATCCTGCCGGGACTGCCGCTCGGCGCGCCGCTCCAGGCTTTCCAGCTTCACCGTCAGGGCATCGACCTGCTCCGAGGCTTCGACATAGGACAGCCGCAGATCCTTGTTCTTGAAGCGCAACGTCGCATTCGCGCGTTCCAGCTTTTCGATGCGGGCGCGCAGTTCGTCCTTGCTGGCTGCCGGCGACGCGGCCGCCAGCTTCACGGACGCCTGACGCGCGGCAGAGGCCGCCGAGGATTTTGCCGCAGCCGCGCGGGGTGACTCCGCTGCCTTGGTGCGGCCGACATATTTAGGCTTGGTGGTCATCGCTCGGGCCATGGATCAACCCTCCTCAAGTTTGCTGTTCTCAGAGTTTCGTGGATGTCTTGACGCGATATGTGTGCGCCATTGCGATAGGTCGAGGGCCTCTGCGGCGATTTTTTATATCGCCGCAGAAAATTACTTGAATGGTCAGCGATGCATTAGCCGTGCTGGGGTGCGCGGATATGCGGCAGGAAAGCGGCAAGAAGACCGATCACCGGCAAGAACGAACAGATTTCATAGGTCGTCACAATTCCAAAATGATCGGCAATAACACCGATTGCAGCCGCACCCAGACCACCCATGCCGAAAGCCAAACCGAAAAACAGGCCTGATATCAAGCCGACACGGCCAGGCACCAGTTCTTGCGCATAGACAATCATAGCCGGCATGGCGGAGGAAAGCACAAATCCAATAATGAAAGAGAGCACAACAGTCCAGCCGAGTCCGACATAGGGCAAGGCCAGCGTGAAGGGCAAAATCCCAAGGATCGAGACCCAGATTACGAGTTTGCGACCGATCCTGTCACCGATGGGGCCGCCGAAAACCGTGCCGAGCGCCGCACCGCCAAGAAAAATGAACAGCAGCAACTGCGCCGTCTGCACGGAAACCTTGAACTGATGGATTAGATAAAAAGTATAGTAACTGGAAATACTAGCCAAATAGAAGAACTTCGAGAAGACGAGCGCGATCAGGATGACCATGGTGATGATGACGCGCGACTGCGGCAGCGCCTCATGCGGATGCATGTGCGCGCGCGGACGACGGCGGTTGCTCACGATTTTCTGTTGATACCAGCGGCCGACCGCGCCGAGCACGACCATGCCCAGCAGCGCTATCCCTGAAAACCAGACAATGCTGCGCTGGCCATGCGGCACGACAATGAATGCCGCCAGCACCGGGCCGAGCGCGGTGCCGGCATTGCCGCCGACCTGAAAGACAGATTGTGCCAGCCCGTGCCGCCCGCCGGAGGAGAGGCGCGCCACGCGCGACGACTCCGGGTGAAAAATGGATGACCCGATTCCGATCATCGCAGCGGCGACCAGAAGAAACGGATAGCTGCTGGCGCGCGACAGCAGGATGAGTCCGATCATTGTGAAGCCCATCCCGAGGGACAACGAATAGGGCTGCGGCCGCTTATCGGTCGCCATGCCGACCAGCGGCTGCAGCAGGGACGCCGTCACCTGGAAGACGAAGGTCAGAAAGCCGATCTGCACGAAATTGAGCTGGAACTGTTGTTTCAGATTGGGATAGATCGCCGGCAGCAGAGACTGCATGGTGTCGTTGAGGAAGTGAGAGAAGCTGATCGCCAGCAGGACCGCGAAGACCACGCCCTCCGGCGGTAGAGCGCGGCTTTCCGGGCTCGTTGTCGTACTGCTCATCTGTTCCTGTCCTTCCTCCCGAAGATCAGACCTGCGGAGAAGGATTCCCCCGCCGGCCCACCTTCGGCCTTGTCCCGCTCGTCTGGCGCTGACCACACATTCCGGATAACCACTTACCCGTAACCATCCTTTGGCAGTATTGCCCCTCGCGCATGGAAACCCCGCTTGTCGTCATCGCCGGACGCCCCAACGTCGGCAAAAGCAGCCTGTTCAACCGCCTCATTGGGCGGCGTCAGGCATTGGTTGCAGATCAGCCAGGACTGACGCGCGACCGTCAGGAAGCCACCTGCCGCATCGGCGGCCGCATGGTTCGCATCGCCGATACCGCAGGGCTTGAGGAAGCACCGCCGGAAAGCCTCTCGGGCCGGATGCGGCAAGGTGCCGCAACCATTCTGGAACAGGCCGACCTCATTTTGTTCGTGGTCGATGCGCGCGCCGGCATCCTGCCGCCCGACGCTCATTTCGGCACCTGGCTGCGCCGCCTCGGCCGCCCTGTGCTGCTGGTGGCCAATAAGACCGAAGGCCGCGTCGGCTACGCCAATGCCGTCGACGCCTATTCGCTCGGCCTCGGCGAGCCGCTGCTGGTCTCGGCCGAACACGGTGAAGGCATCAGCTCGCTGATGGCCGATATCGCCGCCGCCCTGCCGCCGCCCGCGACTAAGATCCGCGACGAGGATGTGGAAGAGGCGGAAGAGCTGACGGCCGCCGAAGACCCCGGCAAGCCGCTGAAATTGGTTATTCTGGGCCGCCCGAACGCCGGCAAGTCCACGCTCGTCAATCGCCTTCTGGGCGAGGACAGGATGCTGACCGGCCCGGAACCCGGCATTACGCGCGACGCCATCACCCTGCCGCTGCATGACATCGAGGGCCGCGCCTATCAGCTGGTGGATACCGCCGGCCTGCGCCGCCGCGCCCGCGTGCAGAACGAAATCGAAAAAATGTCGACCGGCGCCAGCATCAACGCCATGCGCTTCGCGGAAGTCGTGGTTCTGGTGGTCGATGCCGTCGACGGCCTGCATGACCAGGATCTTCAGATCGCCCGTCTCGTGGAGCGCGAGGGCCGCGCGATGGTCGTGGCACTCAATAAATGGGATGCGGTGGAAGACCGCGACGCGACTCGCAAAGCGGTGTCCGACCGGCTGGAACGCAGCCTGGCGCAGCTCAAGGGCATTCCGGTGGTGACGCTCAGCGCGGTCACCGGCGCGTCGGTGCATAAACTGCTGCCGGCGGTGCGGCAGGTCTATGCGACCTGGAACAAGCGCATCACCACCTCCGCCCTCAACCGCTGGTTCGAGGACGCGCTCGGCCGTCACCCGCCGCCGAACGTGTCCGGCCGCCGCCTGAAGCTGCGCTATGTCACGCAGGCGACCGCACGGCCGCCGACTTTCGTGGTGTTCGGCACCCGCGCCGAAGGCACGCCCGAGGATTACCGGCGCTATCTCGTCAACGAATTGCGCAATATCTTCGACCTGCCGGGCACGCCCATCCGCCTCGATTTCCGCGGCACCGTGAACCCCTACGACGACAAAGATTAATTTCTTTCGATTTCCGCGCGTTAGCCGGATGAGTTCCGGCTCTCTTGCGTGCTTGACGCGACGCGTCGCGAGTCCCTAGAAGAACAAAGTTGCCGCTTTGTTCGCGTTCGGTTTCGTGACGTTTCGGGCCTGCTTGGGTCCGGTCACGCTCTGTTCCGGTCATTGGTGGCACAGCGAGGCAACCAAGGGGCCCGATCATGTTGACGCGCAAGCAGCACGAGCTGCTCATGTTCATCGACCGTCATCTCAAAGCCTCCGGCTATTCGCCGAGCTTCGACGAGATGAAGGAAGCGCTGAGCCTCCGATCCAAATCCGGCATTCACCGGCTGATTTCGGCATTGGAGGAACGCGGCTTCCTCAGCCGCCGCCACCATCAGGCGCGGGCGCTGGAAGTGCTGAAACTGCCTGGCGAAGCCGCCATGGCGCTGGTCAGCGACCGCAAGACGGCGGCAGCCGAAACGCCCAAGCGCGCCGACCCGGCGCCGGGCTTCGCCCCCACCGTCATTCAGGGTGACTTCTCGCCGCGCCTGGCAGGCGTTCGCGCCGCCCCGGAAGTCAGCGCCGTGCAGCTGCCGCTTTACGGCCGTATCGCCGCCGGCCTGCCGATCGAAGCGATGCGCGATACCTCGACCTTCATCGAGGTGCCGGTCGCCATGCTGGGCACGGGGGAGCATTACGCGCTCGAAATCGCCGGCGATTCGATGATCGATGCCGGCATCTGGGACGGCGATACCGTCGTCATCCGCCGCGCCGATACGGCCGAGAACGGCACTATCGTGGTGGCTTTGGTGGATGAGGAGGAAGTGACCCTCAAGCGGCTGCGCCGCCGGGGCAATTCCGTCGCGCTGGAACCCGCCAATCCGCGCCACGAAAGCCGCATCTTTCCGGCCGAGCGCGTGCGCGTGCAGGGCAAGCTGGTCGGGCTGATGCGGCGCTATTGAGCGGAGCCGGTCGCAACGCTTGTTCAGCGAACGGAACGGTGGCAATTTTTACGTCCGTTTGCCAGCAGGAGGCTGCCATGGCGATCATGAACGTGTCTCTGCCTGACCCACTGCGCAATTGGGTGCAGGAACGGATCGACGCTGGCGACTACGCTAGCGCCAGCGATTATGTGCAAGATCTCATTCAGCGTGACCGAACCGAGGCCGAGCAGCACGAAACCATGATTGCGATGCTGGAAGCCGCAGAAAAAAGCGGCGTCTCGCCACGCTCGGTTCAGGACATCTTTGAATCTGTCGTGGAGAAGATGGCCGGCCGCGAAAGTGCCTAGCTATCGGCTCTCTCGGCACTGACCGAGATGTTGAAAACATCGCCATCCTGTCCATCGAAAGCTGGGGAATAGAACGAGCCACGAGCTACGTGTTGGAATTGCGCAGCGTTTTCGCTCACCTTGCGCAGTTCCCCTCACTGGGCCGCCCATTTAGGTCCGGCGGCAGGCGCTATTGGCGCTTCGAGCATCGCAGCCACATCATTTTTTATCGGCAGGATCGGGACAATCTCAGGATCATGCGCATCCTGCACCGCCGTCAGCGGCCGGAAACCTATATCTAGGCTGGGCTGCACTTGACGCCGGCCCCTGGCTTGGCCGAGAGACCAGCCCAATTGTCACATAGCCATAAGCCTTCCGGAGCCTGAACCATGGCCGGTCATAGTCAGTTCAAGAATATCATGCATCGCAAGGGCGCGCAGGACGCCCGGCGCGGGCGGCAGTTCGCCAAGCTCATTCGCGAAATCACCGTCTCCGCCAAGCAGGGCCTGCCCGATCCGGCGGCCAATCCGCGCCTGCGCGCCGCCATCCAGGCCGCGCGCAAGGAGAATATGCCGAAAGACACGGTCGACCGCGCCATCAAGAAGGCCGCCACGGGCGGCGGCGGCGGCGACGACTATATCGAGGTGCGCTACGAAGGTTACGCGCCGCATGGCGTCGCCGTCATCGTCGAGGCGCTGACCGACAACCGCAACCGCACGGCCTCGGAAGTGCGCGCCTCCTTCAACAAATATGGCGGCGCCCTGGGCGAGACCAATTCCGTCAGCTTCATGTTCGACCGGCTATCCGTCATCCGCTTTCCCCTGGCCAGCGCCAGCGCCGACGACATGCTGGAGGCCGCCATCGAGGCCGGCGCCGACAATGTCGAAAGCACCGATGAGTTTCACGAAGTGACCGGCGCACCGGACAGCCTGGCCGCCATGCAGGACGCGCTGGAAAGCCGCTTCGGCGCCCCGGACACCGCGAAATTCGACTGGCGTCCGCGCGTCAGCGTACCGCTGGATGAAGATGCGGCAACATCCGTCTTCAAACTGCTGGATGTGCTGGACGAACTCGACGATGTGCAGAATGTCTATGCGAACTTCGACCTGCCCGAGTCGGTGTTGCAGAAGCTTTCCGCCTGATTTCCACCCGAGAGGATGACGCGCTGGCTTTGATTCGAATCCTAGGCATCGACCCCGGCCTGCGCATCACCGGCTGGGGCGTGGTGGAGACGGATGGCAACCGCCTGCGCCATGTCGCGGATGGCATCGTCATGACAGACAGCGCCGCCAGCGTGCCGACGCGCCTCTGCGCCTTGCATGAAGCGCTCTCGGCCTTGATCGCCCTGCACTGCCCACAGGAAGCGGCGGTGGAGGAAACCTATGTCAATACCAATGCCACGGCGACGCTGAAGCTTGGCTATGCGCGCGGCGTGGCATTGCTGGCCCCGGCTTTGGCCGGCCTGCCGGTCGCCGAATATGGCGCCAAAACGGTGAAGCTGTCCGTCGTCGGCACGGGCGGGGCGGACAAAAACCAGGTCGGGCTGATGGTCCGCCGCCTGCTGCCGGGTGCGACCCTGAAGCGCGCGGATGCCGCCGACGCGCTGGCCGTCGCCATCTGCCATGCCCATCACCGCGCCAGCCGTAACGCCTGGAGCCGCTCGGCGGCGATGGCCGGCAACGCATGATCGGTTTCCTGCGCGGGGTGGTGGAATCCCAGGATGACGGCCATTGCATTATCGAGACAACGGGCGGCGTCGGCTATCTGGTGCAGGCCTCCTCCCGCACACTGTCGGCCCTGCCGCCGGCGCCGGCCGTCATTCGTCTTCTGATCGAAACCTTCGTCCGCGAGGACGCGATCACGCTCTACGGTTTCGCGACGGCGGCCGAGCGCGCCTGGTTCCGGCTGCTGACGACGGTGCAGGGCGTCGGGCCGAAGGTCGCGCTGTCCATTCTCTCCGCCTTGTCCTCCGATGAGCTCTCGCTCGCGATCGCCGCCGGGGACCGCACCGCCCTCGGCCGGGCGTCCGGCGTCGGCCCCAAACTCGCCGCGCGCCTCGCTTTGGAATTGAAGGAAAAGGCCGGCAGCCTGCCACTGCCCATCGCACTCGCCGATGGCATCATCGCCCCGGCCGCCGCCCCCGGCGGCGTGCTGGATGACGCGCTCTCGGCGCTGCTGAACCTCGGCTATCGCCGGCCGGAAGCCCAGGCCGCGCTGAACCGCGCGGCAGCGAAGCTGGGGGATGCCCCCGATGTCGCGACCCTGATCCCGGCGGCACTGCGGGAACTCGCGAAATGACGACCCGCCTTCTGCTTCCGGACAGCCCCATTGTCTCTGTCACCTGCGGACTTGTTCCGCGGGTCTACCCGACAGGGTGCCCGGACGCCGTTTGGGCGTCCAACCGGGTAGATGCGCGGCATGAAGCCGCGCATAACGCAAAAAGAGCGGAAGGGCAGTCATGACGACCCGCCCGCGCAGCCGCAAAGCAGCCGAACCCGATCTGTCAGAAGACGTGGAGGACCGCCCGGTCTCTCCCGTGCGCGCCATGGAAGATGCGGGCGAGGCCAGCCTGCGCCCGCAAACCCTGTCGGACTTCATCGGCCAGGAAGGCAACCGGCAGAACCTCGCCATTTTCATCGAAGCCGCCCGCGCGCGGGCCGAGGCGCTGGACCATGTGCTGCTGCATGGTCCGCCGGGCCTGGGCAAGACCACGCTGGCGCAGATCGTGGCGCGGGAGCTCGGCGTCGGCTTCCGTGCGACCTCCGGTCCCGTCATCCAGAAATCCGGCGATTTGGCGGCGATTCTCACCAATCTGCAGCCGCGTGACGTGCTGTTCATTGACGAAATCCATCGCCTACAGCCTGCGATCGAAGAAGTGCTCTATCCCGCGATGGAGGATTTTCAGCTCGATCTCGTCATCGGCGAAGGCCCTGCCGCGCGGTCACTCCGCATCGACCTGCCGCCCTTCACCCTGGTGGGCGCCACCACGCGGTCCGGCCTGCTGGCGACGCCGCTGCGGGACCGCTTCGGCATTCCGCTGCGGCTGGTGCTGTACACGCCGGACGAGCTGCGCGTCATCGTCGCGCGCGGGGCGCGGCTGCTCGGTTTCGACCTGACCGAAGACGGCGCTTATGAAATCGCCCGCCGCAGCCGTGGCACGCCGCGCATCGCCGGCCGCCTGCTGCGCCGCGTGCGCGATTTCGCGGCGGTCGAGGGGCGCGGCCAGGTCGACCGCGTCATCGCCGACGCGGCCCTGACCCGTCTGGAAGTCGATCATCGCGGGCTGGATGCCATGGACCGCCGCTATCTGCGCCGCATCGCCGAGCATCATGCCGGCGGCCCCGTGGGGGTGGAGACGCTGGCGGCCGCGCTTGCCGAGGCGAGGGACACGCTGGAAGACGTGATCGAGCCCTATCTGATCCAGGAAGGCCTCATCCTGCGCACCAGTCGGGGCCGCATGCTGGGCGAGCCCGGCTGGCGGCATCTGGACATGGCGCCACCGCCGCTATCGCCCGAGCAGAAGGCCATGCTGACGCCGGACCTGTTCACGGCCAAAGACAGGGACGCGTCATGAGCGACTCCGATATGGCCCAGGGCGTCCATCTCTACCCCGTTCGAGTCTATTTCGAAGACACGGACGCTGGCGGCATCGTCTATCACGCCAATTACCTGCGCTTCGCGGAAAGGGCGCGGACTGAAGCCCTGCGTGCCATGGGCCTGCCCCATTCCGATATGATGTTGCGTCACGGCATGATCTTCGTGGTGCGACACGCGGAGTTGGACTATCAGCGCCCTGCTCGGCTCGACGATTCGCTGGTGGTCGAGACGACCACCACATCGGTGGGCGGCGCGTCGATGAAGTTGAGGCAGCGTGTGAAGCGCGGCGACGAGACCCTTGTGGTCGTGGATGTGACGCTGGTCAGCGTCAGAGAGGAAACCGGCCGGGCGGACCGCATACCGGCCGCGTGGCGTGATGCACTAACGACTATGGCCCGGGCGCGAGAAGACGCTCAGGCCGCTGACAACATAGGGGTTTCGTGATTTGGATCAGGCGGTGAATGCCACGCAACTGGCAACGCCCGGGAGCAGCCTGTCGCTCTGGGGACTGTTTCTGCAAGCGGATATCGTCGTCAAGCTCGTCATCCTGTGCCTGCTGGCCGCGAGCATCTGGGTCTGGGCGATCATCTTCGAGAAGACGACCAGCCTGCGACGCGCCAATCGCGAAGCCAATGCCTTCGAGGACCGCTTCTGGTCCGGCGGCAGCCTGGACGATCTCTATGAGCATGAAGGCCAGAAGCCGAGCCACCCGATTGCCGCCGTCTTCGGTGCCGCGATGGGCGAATGGCGCCGCACGTCCCGCGTTTCAGGTACCGATATCGGCCATACGGCGGTGCGCGAGCGCGTCGACCGCGCCATGAACGTCACCATCAACCGTGAGATGGAGCGGATGGAGCGCTGGATGATCTTCCTCGCTTCCGTCGGCGCCACGGCCCCCTTCATCGGCCTTTTCGGCACGGTCTGGGGCATCATGCACAGCTTCTCGGCCATCGCGGCCATGCACAATACCAATCTGTCGGTCGTGGCACCGGGCATTGCGGAAGCGCTGTTCGCGACCGCCATCGGCCTGGTCGCGGCCATTCCGTCGGTGCTGGCCTATAACGCGCTGAACACCGACCTCTCCCGCTTCGCCGGTCGCCTTGAGGGTTTCGGCACCGAGTTCAGCGCCATCCTGTCGCGCCAGACCGAAGAGAGGACCTGAGCCATGGGCATGGGCACCGTCGGCGGCGGCGGCCGCAATGGCCGGGGACGCTATCGGCCCATGGCCGAGATCAACGTCACCCCGCTGGTCGACGTCATGCTGGTGCTGCTCATCATCTTCATGGTGACGGCGCCGCTGATGACCTCGGGCGTGACCGTCGATCTGCCGAAGACCAGCGCCAATCCGGTCAATACCGACAGCACGCCGATCACCATCTCCATCAATGCCGAAGGCAAGGTCTTCGTGCAGAACGATGAGACGCAGATCGGCGATCTGGTGACCAAGCTGCAGGCCGTGACCAATGGGCAGACCGATCGCCGCATCTTCGTGCGTGGCGACCAGACCGTCTCCTACGGCCAGATCATGCAGGTCATGGGTACCATCGTGACCGGGGGCTTCTCCAAGGTGGCCCTTCTGGCCCAGCAGCCCGACGGCGGCGCGCCCGCTGGCGCGACCACGGCCCCCGCCACCACCACCGCTCCTTCCGGCAGCAGCGGCCAGTAAGGCCGCCTGCTTGCGCCCCCTCCGGCAGATCATGGATTTCGCCTTGTCGCCCTTCAACCTGCCTCGCTGCATCCGCCTATGGGGGCGCCCGTGAACCCGCTGGAGCGTCGGGATCCGATGCGCCGTGCGGCGATCGTTTCCGTCGTGCTGCACGGCCTGCTGCTGGTGGCGCTGATCGTCTCGCTGCCCGCCAAGAAGCCGGATGACACCCAGGATCTGGCTGCCGTCTCGGTCGATTTCGTCGGCCCCACGGCGCCCGTCCAGCAATCCGACGCCAGTGGCAAGACCGCCGCGCCGACCAAGACAGCGACGCCGGTGAACGCGCCGAAGGCGACCCAGGCGCCGACGCCGCAGCCTTTGAGCGATGCGCCCCCGCCCCCGCCCCCGCCCCCGCCCCCGCCCTCGGTGACGCCGACGACGCAGCCGCCTGTCCCGACACCGCCGCCGCCGGCCCCCACGCCGCCGGCTCCGCA
>NZ_JAESVB010000008.1 GCF_020618775.1 Acidisoma silvae
CTGCGAATGCTTTTAGTCCATGGAGCGCGTGCTGCCATGCCAATGCTCAGCCGGAGTGATAGTCCCATCGGCCAGCGGCTGAAGGGCATGCTGTCTCGGGGAGTGCATCGAAAAGCCGCAATTTGAAGAGATTGGCAGCGCTTATGCGTAGCCGATGACGTTTGTGAGAAGGACCGGAGATGGCCTGACAGTCGATAGGCGCACGGCAAGCCCTATAGTGAAAATGGTTCTCTGAAACCGTGTTGATTATTGAGGTTCCGGGCGTGCGGATACCCATCTTTGCCAAGGCACGTCCGTGAGACCGTATGCGGTGAAGCAGACTGACCAGGACTCGAATTTCTGACTTGCGAACCGGGCGGGCCATACGTTTTCACTGAGAGCTGGGCTCTTCCGCATAAAGCGTGCAGGTTATGAGCCCTGATTTTTAACTTCCTCAGATGCTGCAACAGGATTTCTATTCCAAAGGGCCGCCTTAAGTGCTTCGCTCTGAAGCATCCACGATCAGCCCCTAAAGCTTGTACAGGACAATATGTTAGCTTCGATTCGATGGGATTTCTTGGACGCTTTATGCGGAAGAGCCGAGAGCTGACCCGGGCGGGTAGGATGGGGATGCGGACGAAAACTTGGACTATTTTTAAATTCGTAGACCAAGACGAGACTCTATTGATATTCAATGGGACTGAGAGCGCTGAGGGATCTTGATGCGCTTTACATTATACCAGCGAATGCAGGAATCAACGGCTTCAATAAGTTGTTCAATTGTCAAGGTCTTCCAGCCACTAACCCATCGAAGCAGTCGATAATAGGTGTCAGATAGTCTTTGCCGGCCGCGAGCTGGAACTCGGTGATGTCGGTCAGCCACTTCTTGTTCGGGGCCGTTGCCAGGAATTCGTCATTAACAAGGTTCTTGGGCGCCAGCCTGATCTCCCCGAAATAGGATCCGTACCGGTGCCGCTTTTGCTTGGCAACGACCAAGCACTGCTGCTTCATTAGACGCTGCACAATAGTCTCAGAGATCGCAACGTGCTGCCTGTCCAACGACGTTTGCAGCCTACGGTAGCCGTAGCAGTGATGGTTCTGCTCGAAAATTTAAAGTGATACTGCGAAAAATCTCGCATTAATTGTAAGCTCCGTCATACGGGTCCGATGGCAAAAATATGAGCTTCGCGTCAGCTTCAACTAAGCAAGCAATTGCCGTAGCAGATAAGGATCTTTGAGGGCGTCAACCAGCGCTATCTTTTTCCGATTAATCAGGAGCTGCAGGTCGACGCCCAGACCTTTTTTCGCTGGAGTTCGTTGGACTTCTTCAGGAGATCATTCGGTCATAAAAAATCTCTTCAATCGGTGCGGTCAGCGTGGGTTGACGCTAGGGAGCTGCAAAGCGTACCGTTGTAGGCAGCGGTTCGCACTTGGTCAGCTTTGAAAGAATATGATGTCCACGCCTGACATGTCACCTATTTATATCGATTATCTCAACCGTCTTGATATCGACGAATTGAAGATGACGGATGCCGAGATCATCGGCGCCATCGAATCCTCTCTTGCCGAACAGGGGCGGGGCGAGACGGTGATTGAGCCGCGCGTTCATCTGGAACCCGGGGCCGCACGTGGCCATTTCAACGTTCTGCGCGGTTCCATCGGTGGTGCTATCGACAGCGCCGGCGTCAAAGTCGTCGGCGACTTCGTCGACAATTACAAGATCAACTTCCCCTCGGAATTCGGCGTGCTGCTTCTGCTCAATCGGCATAACGGGGCGCCCAAAGCCATTCTGGATGCTTCCGGCATTACCGATATGCGCACCGGTGCTGTCACGGCGGTCGGTGCCAAGTATCTGGCAAACAAGAATTCGAAGATTCTCGGTCATATCGGTGCACGCGGCACGGCTTATTGGAATGTGCGCTTGCTGGACAGCCTTTTTGACTTTGATGAGATCCGCGTGCATTCGCGCCGGCCGGAAAGTTACGAGCCTTTCGCCCGGCGGCTGGAACAGGATCTGGGCAAGCCGGTTATCGCGACGACAGATTGGCAAAGCTGCGTTGAAGGCGCGGATATCGTGGTGGAGGCATCGCGGCTTGATGCGCCCACACCCATGCTGCGCACTGAATGGATCAAGCCCGGCGCTTTGGTCATGCCCTATGGCACGATGAGTGCGGTGGAGCTGTCGCTCACCGATATCATGAGCAAGCTGGTCGTGGATGACTGGGGGCAGTGCAAGGGCGGCAAGTTCGGCAGCCTGCGCGCCCATGTCGAGGCCGGCAAACTGTCCGAGCAGACGCTGTATGCGGAAATGGGCCAGATCGTCGCGGGCCTCAAGCCGGGGCGGGAGACGGAGACCGAGACGATCCTTTTCTGGCATCGTGGCCTGTCGCTGTCCGATATCGCGCTCGGCCATGCCATGCTGGAGAAGGCAAAGCGTCTCGATATCGGCCAGCGGTTGCGGTTTGCTTGATCGACGTGCTGGAGATCGGTGAGCGGGCGATCGGCCTGACGGAGATTGTCACGGCATCGGCCGGCTCGACGCAGATCAGTCTCAGCCCGGCCGCTCTCGCCCGGGTAACCGCGTCCCGCGCGGTCGTGGAAACCTATGCCGAAGGCAATGAGCCGGTCTATGGATTGAATACGGGCCTCGGCGGCAATCTCGGGTATCGGCTTGACCCGACATCGCTCGCGGCTTTTCAGGTTCAGATGATCAGAGGACGAACGATCGGCGTCGGTCCGGCATTTCCTGAGACCGTCGCGCGTATCCAACTGCTCTGCCGCATCATCGGTCTTGCCCAGGGTGGCGCCGGCATTTCATTGGCGGTTCTGGAGGGGATGATCGCGATGTTCAACCGTGGCGTCACGCCCTGCATTCCCGGGCGCGGCTCGATCGGCGCAGGCGATCTCGGTCTGGCCGCCCATATGGCGGCGGTTGCCATCGGGCGGGGCGAGGCATGGTTTGAAGGCAGGCGATGGCCGGGGGCCGAAGCCTTGGCAGCCGCCGGGCTGCTTCCCGTTACCCTCGGGGCCAAGGACGGTCTCGGCCTTCTCAACACCAGCGCCGTCACCTGTGGCCATGCCACGGGCGTATTGGCCGATCTCGCCGATCTGCTGATCTTTGCCACCGCGACGGCGGCCTTGTCGCTGGAAGGCTATGCCGCCAATCCTGGGATTTTCGATCCGCGTCTGGCCGAAGCCCGCCCGGCTGGCGGCCAAGTCTGCGCGGCGGCGATGTTCCGTCAGATTCTGGCCGGCAGCTATCTGTATGACGCACCGTCGCGCTCGATCCAGGATGCTTTGTCATTTCGGGTTCTGTCGCAGATCTATGGCCCGCTCCTGACGGCGTTCGATACGGCGGCCGAAGCGGTGGCGCTTGAAATCAACGCCGCCGCCGACAACCCGCTGGTGCTTGCTGAGGACGGGGTCATCCTGTCGACCGCGAATTTCCACACGCCGGCCATCGCGCTCGCCTTCGACAGCCTGGCGATTGCGCTTTGTCATCTGGCAAGTGCCAGCATTCAGCGTACCATCAAGCTGATGGATGCGCGTCTGTCTGGCCTGCCCAAATACCTCTCCCCGATTGGTGGCGCATCGGTCGGGTTCAATGCGCTGCAAAAAACGGCGTCCTACCTTCATGCGGAAATCCGCCTGAAGGCGACGCCGGCCAGCCTCGATTCCATCCCGGTGTCCGAGACGGTCGAGGATCACGCACCGAATACGCCGCTGACCATCCGCAAGCTGGAGGAGCAGCTGCTGCCCTTGCGACTGCTGATCGCGATTGAGGCGATGACGGCGGCGCAAGCCGTCGATTTGCGCGGCAAGCCGGCCTTGTCGGCATCGACCACAATCCTTCATGCCGCCATCCGCGCGCGCGTGCCGACGCTTGGCGAAGATCGCGAAATCGGGCCGGATGTCGATCTGATCGACGGGATCGCTCAGAACCAGGCCCTGTTGGCGTCTCTGCGCGAAAGTTTCAAAGGCCTCTCGCTCAACCCGTTGCTGTCTGGGGCCTGACGGCGCGCTTCCTTTACTTGCCGATGCCTGAGGTCATGCCGCGCACGAAGGCACGCTGGCTGAAAAGATACAGGATGAGGAGGGGCAGGATCGACAGAAAGGCGCCCGCCATCATCAAGGGCTCGTTGACGGAATAGCGCCCCTGGAACAGCGCAAGCCCGGCCATGACAGTGCGCCCGTCATTATTCTGCAAAAATACGAGCGCGAAAAGCAGCTCGTTCCAGACCCAGATGGTATTGACGACGATGAGCGTGAACAGCGTGGCGAGCGATAGGGGCAGCACGATGCGCAGCAGGATGCGAGGGTGGGATGCGCCGTCAATCGTCGCGGCCTCGATCACGTCCAGGGGGAGTTCGCGCAGAAAATTCGTCAGGAAAAAGACCGAGAAGGGGATGAGCAGCCCGGTATAGACCAGCATGACAGAGGGCAGCGTATTGATGAGTCCCACCTGCACCATGACGGTGAAGAGCGGCACCACCAGGGCCACCGGCGGAAGCGCCATCAGCGCGATATTCAGACTCAGGAAGGTGGTCTGGCCCCTGAAGCGACCGAAAGCGACCGCATAGGCTGCCAGTAGTGCGATAACGGTGGCGGCGGCGACCGAGACGAGAGCGACGAGCGCGCTGTTCAAAGTCCATTGGGCGAAAGGCATTGCCCGGAAGACGGCGGCAAAACTTTGCAGACTGAAAGGCGCAGGCAGGTCGGTTGGGTTGCGCGTATAATCCTGCTGGGTTTTGAGGGCGGTTTGCAGGATGAACCACAGCGGATAGAGCGAGACGATGCACAGCAGGATCAGTAAAGCCTGCTGGCCGAGGGCGGAGGCATGGCGTCTCATCGGGCAACTCTCACAGCGCGTGCCTGTAGCCGCAGATAGATTCCAATGAAAATACTGGCCAGGACGAGCAGGACCACGACAGCGGCGGATGCCGCGCCGATGGCGCCATTCTCGAACCCGTTCTGGAAAATATAGAATTCCATGACGCTGGATGTATTCGCCGGGCCACCTTTGGTCAGCACATAGACATAGGTGAAGATTGAAGACAGCACGGTGATGGCTTCGACAATGACGAAGAACTCGATGGTCCGGCGGATATTGGGCACCAGAATGGACCACTGTATCTGCCAGCCCGTGGCGCCATCGATGCGGGCCGCCTCGACAAGCTCTGTCGGCACCGCCAGGAGGGCCGCGACGAAGACGACGATGCCGAAGCCAAGCTGCTGCCAGATAATCACGCTGCCGATCGTCGGCACCACATTGGCGGCGGACCCTAACCAGTCTCGCGCGAGGAAGCCTATGCCGTGATTGCGGAGCAGCGTGTTGAGCACGCCATTGCCGCTCAGCAGATAGCTGAAGCTCAGTCCGATAGCGGTAGCGGGCAGGATATAGGGCAGAAAAACAATGGCGCGGTAATGCCGCCAGCCTTTGACCTGGCTATTGAGGACCAGCGCAATCAACAGTGCCAGCACCGTCATCACCGGCACGGTCAGCAGAAGCTTGAGGTTGTTAAGGATCGACTGCAAAAAATCAGGGTCTTGAAACAGACCCTGGTAATTCATGGTGCCGACATAGGTAAGATCGCCGACCGAGCCCGCATAGAAGCTGAACCGTATGACGGCCGCCAGCGGATAGGCGAAAGTGCCTGCCAGCGCGATAAGCGCTGGCAGGATGAACAGATAGGGCCAAAGCTGGCGAGGGCGACGAAGCATCATGCGTCGTTATCGGTTCGCGTCTCAGCTATTGCCGCCCGCCCATTTCTTGAACTGAATGAATTCGGGAATCTGCTGCATGCGCCATTTTTTGATGACGCGATTCCAGATGGCCACCGCCTGTTCCGGCGTGCCTGACTTTGAGAGAATAAGCTGCCCGGCCGGCGTATCGGCGTCGGAATCCACTTCCGGCGGAATATAGTTCTCAAGCCAGATGGACTGTTTCGCCGTATCGAGCGCGAAGAGCTGCTTGGCAAGCCCGTCGGTGATCGAACTGGTCGGGAAGCGCTTGTCGGCGGGAAAGGCGCCGGTCTGGGTATAGAGCGCCGCCATATTGTCCGGCTGGTGCAGCCAGACGAGGAAATCGGCGGCCGCCTGCTTGTTCTTCGCCCAGCTGGTAATGAATTCATCCGAGGACTGGGTAACGTCATAGGTATCGGCAAGCTTGCCGCCGCCCCAGATCGGAGGGGCCGCGACGCCGATCTTATCTTCCCCAAGCGTCTTGCCCCAGCTCAGGACATTGCCGTCGGTCGTGAAGGCCATGGCGGCCTTCTGCTGCGGAAACAACTGCCAACCCTGAGTGAGGCTCAAGGATGAAACGTCGGAGTTGATATAGCCCTTGGCCACCAGATCGGCCATCATGGCGTACATCTTGGTGAGCAGACCGTCGAACTGGTCCAGGCTGAAGCCGCCGGTATTGCCGATCGCGGATTTCAGTTCGTCCAGAGAATTGAGTTCCTGCTTGAGGTAGATCGCGAACATCCAGGCGCCGAAGGAACCGTCGCTATTGCCCATGCCGATCGGTGTGATGCCATGCGCTTTCAAGGCCGCGCAATCGGCCAGGAAATCGCTCCAGGTCACGGGCGCCTTATCGGGGTCAAGGCCAGCCTTTTTGAACAGATCCTTGTTCCAGACAAGCGGCACGCCGATCAGATAGATCGGCATGGCGACGATTTTGCCGCCGGCCTCATTCTCGGAGGCATTCACCCATTGCGCGATTTCAGTGGCGGGCACGTAGTCTGAAATCGCGACGGCCGCCTTGTTCCAGTAGGGGGTGAGCGTCGGCAGCGTCGCCCATTGCGTATCGATATCCGGGCCAGAATGGCTTTGGGACGCGAGGCGGAAGCCGCCGATCAGCGTGTCGGAGGATTGCGGCACGACATTGATCTGGGTATCGGCATGGACCGCCTGATACTTGCTGACCATGCCCTTCATCCAAGTGTCGATGCCGGGAATATCGCTTTCGCCCCAGAACCAATAGGTGATCTTGGTGGCGTCGGCGGCCTGCGCGGGCCGCGTGCTCAATCCGGCCGTCGCGATCGCGGCCAGGGCGGCGATTGCGGTCACTGTCGTCTTCAGGCGCTGGCGCCAGCCCCGGCGTCTCTGTCCGGTCGGGCCGATCGATAGATTGTCCATCTCCGCTCCTTCACGCTTGTATTGTTAAAACTTTCACGATCATCAGATAGCCGCCACCGGTCGCTTTGCCCGGTCGGCCTGGTCTTGTTTCAGGCGTTGTCCAGGTGCCACCGCAAGGCGTTCGGCAAGGTCGAGATAAGGCATCATGACAAGGCTATGCGACAGCGCTTCCGCCTGGACGGCGGCCCCCTCGGCGATTGCGCGGGCCAGCGCGCGATGCAGTGGCAAGCCGCGCTCGAAGGCGCCGGCATGGTCGGTCGTCGTGCGGATCTGCGCCGCCATCATATCGCGCAGTCTTTGGCCGATACTGGCAAGAAGCGGATTGCCCGCCGCCGTCAGGATGGCCCCATGAAAAACGAGATCGCGTTCCGCGATCACGCTAGGCTGCGTCAGCCCGTCATCCAGGGCGTGGGCCGCAGCCATAATCGCATCACGCTCCGCGGCGGTGGCCCGTAAGGCGGCGAGTTCGGCGGCGGGCGGCTCAACAATCAGCCTGAATTCGGCAAGATTGAAGGCAATCTCAAGCCGGTCATCGCCTTCGGCCATCCAGCGCAGCACGTCCGGGTCCAGCAGGTTCCAATCCGCACGGGGGGCCACCCAGGTACCCATGCCCGGCCGCAATCCGATAAGGCCTTTGGCGGCCAGCGCCTTCACCACCTCCCGCAGCAGATTGCGTCCGACCCCGAATTGGGCTGCCAGTTCAACTTCAATGGGCAGAGCGCCCGGTGGCAGATCGCCACGCAGGATGGCACCGCCGAAACTATCCAGCGTCTGACGAAAGATCGAGCGCGGAACGTCAATCCGACGCACGGTCAAAGACCTCAAGGACGTCGAGCTTTCCCTTGAAGGCGCTGTAGCCGCTGTCGCAGACATGAATGCCGCCCGTCTGGTAGCGCGCGCGGTCCGACAACAGAAACAGTCCGAGTTCGGCGGCGTCCATGGCGGTCATCACCGGCATGAGCTGTAGCGATTCAATCCGCGCGCGCAGGGCGGGCACTTCCAGAAATTCACGCTGATGCGGGGTATCGACGAAACCTGGGCAGATCGCATTTATCCGCACGCCCTCGGGCGAAAGACCGGCCGCCATGGAACGGGTCATGGAAATGACGCCACCCTTGGCAGCGGTATAGGCGTCGAGGCCCGCTTGGCCGATCAGCGCATCGGCGGTCGCCGTCAGCACCAGGCTGCCACCACCGGGCTGGGTCAACATCTGCTTCGCTACGTATTTGCTGACGAGAAAGGTTCCGGTCAGAACCAGGGTGATGATGTCATCCCAGACGGATTCAGGAAGTTCAGTGACCCGCCGGTCATTCTTGTTGACGAGCGGGACCGACATGGCGGTATGGAACAACCCGTCGATACGGCCGTGCCGCGCGACGGTTTCACGGACCAAAGCCTGAACCGAGAGACTATCCCGCACGTCGACGGTCATGGCGTCGCCGCCGCAGGAAGCGGCAACGCGCTTTGCCGCAGCCTCTGAAATATCCGCGACGACCACCTTGGCGCCATCGCGCGCGGCGCCTTCCGCTGCGGCGGCGCCGATGCCCGAGCCACCGCCGGTGATCAGGATTATTTTGCCGTCCAGCATCAACAATCCCCCTCTGGTGAAAAGCCCTGTTGGCAACTTCATCCTACTATGGGATGAACGGTCAAGGCATAAAATGATCTTCGGGAGATTTGGTTTGACCGAACGTGCTGACGCCGTCGTCATCGGCTCCGGCGCCCTGGGTGGCAGTCTGGCCTATCTGCTGAGCCGCACGGGCCGTCGGGTTCTGCTGCTGGATCGTCATGGCATCGCCAGCCAGACATCCCCCCGCGCGGCTGGGCTGAGCGCCGTTCTGCGGCCTGATGCGCTGATGACGCGGCTGGCGCGGCGTGGCGCGGCCCTGCTGGAAAACTTTGAGCCGGAAACGGGCATCGCCATCGGCCTTCATCGCAGCGGCAGCCTGAAGGTCGCGCGGTCACCTGCGCTCGCTGAGCAATTGCGCCAGGAGGTGGCGCGCGGTGCGGCGCTCGGCGTGCAGGCGGCTGTGATCGATGCGGCGACGGCCCGGCACCTCATGCCGCTGCTGCGGACGGATAGCGCGGCGGCAATCGCCCATTATCCGGAGGACATTTATCTCGATCCTGCGCTGTTCACGCGCGGCGTCTGCGAGGCAGCGCGCCGCGCCGGCTGCGTGTTACGGCCCGGCACGCGGGTGGAGGAGATACTGGTCGAATCCGGCAAAGTGAGCGGCGTGCGCTGTTCCTCGGGTACCATCACGGCCCCTGTGATTATCGACGCTGCCGGCGCCTGGGCGCGGGCATTGGCGCGCAGCACGGCCTTGCCGATGGTCGCGGTGCGGCATCAGCTTCTGGTCACGCCGCCGCTTCAGGCCTCCCGCGCTGATCAGCCGGTCACGCGCATTCTGGACGCGAATGTCTATGTCAGGCCCTGCGACGGCGGCCTGATGCTGGGCGGCTACGAGGCGACGCCGCTGATCCTGGAGACCGTGCCGGACAGCGTCGATGAGATGCCGCTTGATATGACCGTGATGCGGGGCCTGGCCGACGCCGTCGCGGCGGAGTTTCCGGTCTTCGCGGATTTGAGCGGTGCGAAACTGCGCGGCGGCATGCCGACAATGACGCTGGATGACGAACACCTGATCGGCCCGGTGCCTGGCGCCGAGGGATTGTTCGTCCTCGGGGGCTGCAATGTCGGTGGGTTGTCCACGGCGCTGGCTTTCGCGGAAGCGCTCATTGCCATCATTGAAGATCCGGATGCGGCCGCGGCGATAGCGCCGCTCCTGCCGGCCCGGTTCGCCGGGCAGACAGTAACCGAGGCGGCCCTGATAGATGCATGCCGCCTGCACTATGCCCAGCACTACTGGTCCGCGGCGGCTCGGGCAGCGATGTAGACCGCGCGGAGGCAGGTCCGATGGATGAGAGATTGTCCCGAACGGTAGCGGTCTTGCGTGAGCTCGGTGCCGATTGGGCGGTGCTGACGGCACCTGAAAGTCTTGTTTATGCGCTTGGCTATGCGCCCGCCGTGGAAACCGGACCGTCACCCTTCGCAGCCGGCCCGGCGCTGGCGCTGGTCGGGCGTGACGGCGAGGCCGCTCTCATTCTGCCCGCAACGGAGGTGGCGGGACCGCGGGCAGGGCAGGTGTTCCGCTATGATAATTACGGTCTCCATCATGCCGACCTGCCGCGTGGCGCCTTTGAAGCCGAATTTCAAAAGCTTCGCGGGCATATGCGGCCTTCGGGCCGCTTCGCGATAGACGGCGCCGCGCATAGTGCCTGGATCGACGGGCTATTGCCGCCGGGCGAACGGATCGACCTGACAGCCGCGCTCCGCCGCCAACGCATGACCAAGACCGACGCTGAAGTGGCGGCGCTGACCCGTTGCGCGGAGCTGGCTGCCATCGGCCAGACCCGCATGATGGCGGCCGCGCGTCCTGGGATCAGCGAGCTCGCGCTTTTCGCGGCGATCCGGGAGGTTATGGAGCGTGAGGCGGGTGAGAGGCTGGCCGTGACCGGTGACCTGCTGAGCGGGCGCGCGCGAACCGCCGGCATGACCGGCTGGCCCGGCAAGCGCGTGCTCGGCCAAGGCGATGCCATTATCGCAGATATCGCGCCGCGCTTTGGCGGTTACTGGGGCGACAGCTGCGCGACGGTCGTTCTGGGGACACCAACGGAGGCGCAGCTCAGGGTGTTTGGCGCAGCACGCAATGCGCTTGACCTTGCTATCGCCGAAATCCGCCCGGGCATGACGGCTGGCGCTGCCCACCGTCTGGTTCGTGGCTGTGTGCAGGGTGCCGGTTTCGACTATCCGCACCATACTGGCCATTCCATCGGCACGGCCGTGCACGAGCATCCGCGTCTTTGCGATGACGAGACTACGGTTTTGCGGGCCGGCATGGTCTTGATGGTGGAGCCCGGTGCTTATGATCCCGCCATCGGCGGCGCGCGGACGGAATGGATGCTGCATGTGACGGAAACGGGTTGCCGGCCCCTCGCGCCATTTCCGCTGGTGGCAGCGGTCAATTCGGTCGAATAGCCGATCCTTGCCAGCCCCGGCGGGCGGCCAGGGTCGCGATAATCGTGAGCAAAGCCGCAAGGGCGGGCGATTGGTCCTTAACGCGATAGCGGATCAATAGTGGCACGGTCGCTTTCTCTCGTATCGGGGCGAAGCGGATGTCTGGCCGCGCCAGGGCCGTGACCGAGGCGGGAACCACGCAGGCGCCGCTGCCGGCGGCCACCATCACCAAAGCGGTCTGCATTTCCTGGACTTCCCGCACGATTGCAGGCACTGCGCCATATTGGGCGAAAGCGGACAGAACCACGTCAGCATAGCTGGGTCGGGGGTCACGGGGAAAAACGATGACCGGCATCGCCGCGATCGCCGCAAGCGGGATATTGCCTTGGGCGGATAGCAGCGGATCGTCCTGTTGAAGGGCTACGGCCAAAGGCTCGTCGTGCAAGACGTGATGCTGAAGTTCCGGGTCTTCGATCTGAATACGGTCGAAACCGATGTTGATCCGCCCATCTCGCAAAGCGGCGGCCTGTCTCGGCGCGTCCATTTCCGCCAGGGTAACGTCGAGATCGGGAAAAGCCTCACGCAAGGCGCGGATCATCTCGACCAGCCCGGCATACAGGGTTGATGGAACCACGCCGAGCACGAAACGAGGATTGCTGGACGCGATGGATCGCCGCATCGTCGTTTCCAGCTGATCCATGCGGGACACCACTTGCTGCGCCTGCTCAAACATGAGCTGCCCGGCCGGTGTCAGTACCAAGGGACGGCTGTCGCGCAGGAATAAGGGAGCGCCTAATTGCGCCTCCAATTCCTGGATGCGCTTGCTCAGCGGCGGCTGCGCCATATTCAGCCGCGCGGCGCCACGCGTGAAGCTGCGCTCCGTCGCGACGGCCAGAAAATACTTCAGGGAGCGGATATCGAGATTCATACTACTTAGATATAAACAGCATATGATGGTTTCGCTCGACCCTGGAATGTTCTGCGGTCTTTGATTTTATGAGTGAGCTTATGAGCTTCCACAAGGTGAATTATACCATTTTGGTATAATTTTTGATTGATTTGGTTCTTCCATTCCCCTCCCGTCCACGGCAATCCGATGGCTTGGGATTGGCCCGCAGGGCCGGCTGAGCGAATGGGACCACCAGAATGCCTTTTCCCGCGGGGTTGGCGCTGCCGGGGCATAGGATTGGCGTGCAAAGGCTGAGCAGCAGGCAATGATGGGCCGATCGCTCAGGGCTATTTTGCCCCTTTCGGACATTGTCTTTTCCGCGAAGACTTTTGTGGCAGCAATGGGGGCCTATTACATCGCTTTGTCGAGCGATATGGATCGCCCCTACTGGGCAGTCATCACGGCCTATATTGTTTCTCAGCCTTTGGCCGGAGCCGTAAGGTCAAAGGCGGCTTTTCGCATGGCCGGGACGGTGATCGGGGCGGCGGTCGCGATTATTGTGATAGCGAATTTCGCAGACGCACAGGCGCTTCTCACACTAGCCTTGGCATTATGGGTCGGGCTTTGCACCTATATCGGAATACTCGATCGCACGCCGCGGTCTTACTTGTTTTTGCTTGCCGGCTATTCTGCGGTCATCATCGCCATTCCGGCCGCTGCCGCACCTGACACAACTTATGCGACGGCCAGCTTGCGGGTGCAGGAGATCGTCGTCGGTATCCTCTGTGCCACAGTCACGCATAGCGTGTTTTTTCCGCGCTCGGTGACCGCGTATATTCATCGCCGAGCCGAAGCTGTTCTTCAGGACGCCCGTCGTTGGTCGCATGGCGCGCTGGGGCGACCGCTCCGGGACATGGGGGCGACACCGGCCATGACCGTAGGAAAAGCGCATAATCGCGATCGCCGCAGGTTGGCAATCGACATTCATGAATTGCATCTTCTTTCGGTGCATCTTCCCTTTGATACACAGATACCGACCTGGCCTATCGACGTGCTGCGGAAATTTCAGGACCAGATATCGCGTACTTTGCTTTTAGCAGCGACGACTGAGGCGCGGATCGCCCAGTTAAGCAGCATGGGCAAATTAACAGCCGAGATTGCCGATCTGATAGACAGCACAAATGCGTGGTTGGATGATCCGCAGACAGACAGTGACGCTCAAAAGAAGGCAGAGGTTTTGATCGCACGGGCGCGATCGCTCGAGCCCTCTTGTAAAGAGCGCGTGCCTCCGGGATGGGAGGACATTCTTAATATCGATATATTGGGTCGGCTTGCTGCGCTTGTCCGGGCCCATGCGATGGGACATCAGCTTGGGCAGTTGATGCAGAGCAATAGCCCGCCGGGCTCCGACATTATGCGCGTGACACTGTCTAAATCTCCGCCGCGACCCTTGCACCGTGACCACGCCGGTGCGTTACGCGCTGCGCTGGCAACGTTTCTGACGGTGGCTGTGGGCACAATCTTCTGGATAGGCACGTCCTGGCCCGACGGCGCGAATGCGGTCGTGATCGGGACGATTGTATGTGCGCTATTCAGCACCAGTGATGATCCGGCACCTGTTGCGCGCCGGGTCTTGTGGGGGACGGGCCTGTCCATACCGGTCTGTGGCATCTACGCATTGGGAATACTGCCGGCGGTTCACGGCTTCCTGCCGCTCGTGATGGTATTGGCGCCGTTTTTCTTGACGATCGGCTTTCTTCTGCCGCGCCCTCGCTGGGCGGCCAGCGCCATCGGTATGCTGCTGACGACACCGGGCCTTATCGCCCTGGATGATCGCTACTCAAGTTCCTTTGATGGTTTTGCCAATGCGGCACTGGCGCAATTCATTGGCACCATGCTTGCTGTCGCCATGCTGTCATTGGTGCGTCCGGTCGGTCAGGAAAAATCGGCATGGCGCGTCAGGCAAATCTGCCAGAGAGAGTTGAAGCGCCGCTTGGCCTCCGCTCAAGAACCCGACAGTTCCGCCTGGATTGCGCGCATGACGGACCGGATGGGACTTTTGGCGCCTGCGGTCAGCGAAAGTCGAGCCATGGACGATATGCTGACAACGACTTGTCTGGGCTTGGCAATCGATGAGTTAAATCGCTTTCGCATAACTGCGCGTGGACGCGACGCCGCTATCGTCTCACTGGTATTGAAGCGTCTGGACGGCCAGCTTGTCAGGCACGCTATCGATATTTTTCAGAGTACAAAAATAAAAAAGCCGGGACCAGGCAATGCGGAATTTTTGCGCGCCCTTGATATGGCGCTTCGCCAACTCGGCCGGCAAGTGACGCAGCCAAGTTATAAATCCGCCTTGCTTGCTCTCGCAGATTTGCGCCTGATAGTGGCGCCGCAGGAATCTCCGCCGCTTATGCGTTGGGATAGGACGTCTCATTGGGTGCGTGGGGTTGCGGTTGTCCAGCAACAGGCCAGTTCAGATTGAACGGGCTATGCGTTTTCTGCGTAAGGTCAGGGTAGTCCCGCGTGAGATAGAGCAGCCACTGGTGGTTCCGGTTGTGGACCCGCCCCGGAGAGAGCGAAGCGATGCAGGCATTGGCCGCCGACGACACGCGGCAGAGAACGGTGCAGGGCATTCTCCTCTCCTTTCTCGGTTACGTTGTTTATGCCTTGAGCGATGCCTCCGTCAGGCTGCTGCACGGCGCGCTGCCGGCCTTCGAAGTGGTCTTCTTCGGCTCCCTGCTCGGCCTGCTGGCGGTGCCCTTCGTGCGGGGGGAGGGGGATCGCTGGCGGGATCTGTTCACCTGCCGGGATCGCCGCATGTGGGCCATTCGGGCATTGGCCGCCGTCGTTGGCGCGGTCTGCTCGGTCGTCGCCTTCACGCAGCTGCCCATGGCCGAAGCCTTCGCGCTCCTGTTCCTGCTGCCGGCCTTCGTGACGATCCTATCGGTGATTTTCCTGAAAGAGCCAGTGGGCTGGCGCCGCTGGTCCGCCGTCATCATGGGTTTCGCCGGCGTGCTGATCGTGCTGCGGCCAGGCTTTCACGCCCTTAAGCTTGGACATTTCGCGGCCATCGGCGGTGGCTTTGCCGGCGCGGTGACAGTCGTGCTGCTGCGCCATCTGGGCAATTCCGAGAAGCGCATTTCGCTCTATGGCGCTGGGCTGATCGGTCCGCTGGTCGCTGGATTGGTGCTCAGCCTGCCGCATTTCGTGATGCCGACGCCGCGCGACCTGATCTTCATCACGTCTTACGGGCTGCTGGGCGCGGCCGGCAATGTGCTGATGATCCTATGCGGCCGCATGGCGCCGGCCAGCGTCGTCGCACCCACGCAATATAGCCAGATGCTGTGGGGCATCGGCCTGGGCTACGGGCTGTTCGGCGACAAGCTGGACGGGGTGATGATCCTCGGCGCCGTCGTCATCATCGGCGCCGGGCTCATCACGTTCCTGCGGGAAAAGGTCAAACAGCCCAAGGCCGCTGCTCAGCACCCCACGGTTCATCCGCAATAGGCCGAAGCGTCAGGCGGCCTGGGCCAGCTCCGCCGCCGCCGCGTCAAAACTGTCGCCGAGTTCGGCAACGGCTTTGGGCAGATGCGCGAAGGACAGATACACGCGCCCATAGGGGGAGGGCATGACCAACGCATCATGGCGGCGCATGGCCTTATGCAGCGCCAGCGTCAGGTCCGGCCGCGCGACACGGGCGGCATCGCCATAGCTTTGCGGCGCCTGATCCGTGAACCAGAGCGTGAAGACGTCGTTCAGTCCGGTGGTGACGGCGGCCATGCCAAGACCGTTGAACCGCGCCTCGATCCTGGTGCGGAGCCCGGCACCGGCCGCCAGCAATGCCGGATAATCGGCCGTCTTCAAGGCCTCCATCGTGGCGATGACGCCGGCGCAGGCGATGGGATTGCCGCTATAGGTGCCGGCACGGATGGCGCGGCCGTCCGTCAATGCTTCCATGACAGCAGGCTTGCCGAGGACACCGGCCACGGCGATGCCGCTGCCGATGGCCTTGCCCACGGTCGCCATGTCCGGGTCCAGACCCATCGTATGGGACGTCAGCCCGGCATGGAGCCGGAAGCCTGTCAGAACCTCATCCATGATGAACAGGGCACCGTGGCGGCGGGCAGTTTCCTGTAGATGGGCGAGGTAGCCGGGTGCAGGCAGGATGCAGCCGGCATTGGCCAGCACGGGCTCGGCGATGACGCAAGCGATATCGGGGTAATCCCGGAACAGCGCCTCGGTATCGGCCTTGTCGTTATAGCGCAGCAGCACGATGTCGCCCTGCTCCGGGCGGCTGTTGCGGGCGAGGTCGGCTTCGGGCGTGCCGGCATTGCCGAAGGCGATTTCATCATACCAGCCGTCATAGCCGGCGGCGATTTTGGCGACGCGGCGGCGGCCGGTGACGGCGCGGGCGATGCGGCAGGCAAGATGCACGGCTTCGCTGCCGCTATTGGTGAAGACGACCTGGCTCAGCGCGCCGGTCTGGGCGGCCAGCGCGGCGGCGGCGGCTTCCTCGCGGGCATGGCCGAAAGCCGGCAGCGGTCCGTCGCGCAAAGCCTTTTCGACGGCGGCGATCACGCCCTCCGGCGCATGGCCCAGAATGGTGCCGCCGAAGCCTAACGCCGTATCGACATAGCGGCGGCCGGCATCATCCCACAGATAGGCGCCGGCGCTGCGGTCGATCTGCAAGGCCGCCCCGTCCAGCAGGGGAAGGGCGCGGCCGGCACTGGAAATGCCGCCGACAAGGGCAGTGGAAGACGTCACAGTCCGAATACTCCGGGAAGCCATTGCGTGATCGCAGGGATTGCCACGAGCACGACGACGCAGAGGATGGCGGCGATCCAGAAAGGCACCAGGCGTCGGGACACCGACCACATGTCGATGCGGGCTACGTTGCAGACAACAAAGATATTCGTGCCGATGGGCGGGGTGAAAAGCCCGATGCCGAGCGTCACGATGAAGAGCAGGCCGACCTGATAGGGGCCAAAGCCGGCGGCCTGCGCGATGGGCGTCAGGATCGGGCCGAGGATGACGAGCGCCGGGCCAAGGTCGATCCAGAAGCCCACGACCTTCAGCACCAGAAGAACGAGCGCGATGGTCTCATAAGGGCCGGTATGCAGTCCGGTGATCCAGCCGGCCGCCATCATCGGCACCTGTTCGATGGTCAGGATCCAGGCGAAGGGGGTGGCCACCGCCATGATCATCATGATCGCACCCGTGGTCGACAGCGCTTCCAATGCGATGCCGGGCAGATCCCGCCAGGACAGTTCGCGATAAACCAGGAAGCCGACGAGAAGCGCGTAGACGAGCGCGAGGGCAGCCGCTTCCGTCGCGGTCGCGATGCCACCGACGATGGCGCCGATGACCAGCAGCGGCATCAGGAGTGCCGGCAGGGCGCGCAGCGTATCGCGCGAGAAGCTGACGATCGTGGGCCGGCGTTCGGAGCGCTGGAAGCCCTGCCGCGCACCGACCAGATAGGCGACCAGCATGAAGGCCGCGCAGACCAGAAGGCCCGGCAGGATGCCAGCCACGAACAATCCGCCAATCGAAGTATTGGTGATGACGCCATACAGGATGAGGATGACGCTGGGCGGCACGATCATGCCGAGCGTGCCCGAGGCCGCCGTGACAGCCGCCGAGAAATCGCGCGGATAGCCGCGCTTTTCCATGGCCGGAATCATGATGGCGGCGACCGCGCCGGTATCGGCCGTGGCGGATCCGCTGATACCGCCATAGACAAGCGCCGTCGCGACATTGACGAGGCCGAGGCCACCCGGCACGCGGCCGAAGACGTCTTCCGCGACGCCGACGATGCGATGCGTGAGGCCGCCCTTGTTCATCACCCCGCCCGCCAGCAGGAACAGCGGAATGGCGGAGAGCGTGATGGAATCAGCGCCATGCAGCACCTGCTGCGACAGCCAGGCGATGGGCAGGCCGATGCCGCCGAAGGTCGTCGTCAGGATGACGGCTGCGGCCATCGCCCAGACGACCGGAATGCCGAGCAGCAGCAGAAGAATGAAACTGCCGATGAGAAGGCCGGTAATCATGCCTTCGCGCTCCGCTGGATGGCCGTTCGGCGGAAGACGCGCAGCAGTGCGATCAGCATCAACCCGACGCCCAGGACGGGTGCGGCGCCTGACTGCACGAAGCCCGGCCAGCGCAGCAGTGGTGTCGGCACGAAGGCAGAGCGCTGCAGCATGGCAATGCTGCTGAGAAGCAGCGTGAGGCCGATCAGCCCGATGGCGACATCCGCCGCGCGGGTCAGCGCGGAAGCAAGCCAAGGGGCCAAGGCATCGCGCAGCACGGTGAAGGCCGCGTTCTCGCCCTTGGTCTCAGCCAGAACCGTGCCGAGGAAGGTTACCCAGATGAAGGCGATACCCGCCACTTCGTACGACCATTCAAAACCGGTCATTCCGAAATAGCGGGCGGCGACGGCAAGCAGGGTATTCGCCACCATCACGAGAAGGGCAATGCAGCCCAGGAAGCCCGAGAGGCGGCGTAGCCAGATCATGCAAGTATTCCAGTCAGTTTCAGCGATCGGCCTTGGCGGCTTGCTGCACCTGCGCCACCAGATCGGCACCCCAGATCTTGCCGTATTTGGCATAGACGGGGGCGACCATCGCCTGGAAGGGGACGGTGTTCACGGTGTTGAACTTCACGCCCTTGGCGGTCAGCGACGTATCGAGGCTGGCATAGACGCTGGCGAGCTGGGCGCGGTACCAGGTGGTGGTGTCGGCGACGGAGGCGTCGAGCGCTGCGCGCTCATCGGCCGGCAGCGCGTCATACCGGTCCTTGTTCATGTACCAGTAATTGGCGGTCCAGATGTAGTTGGAGATCGACACATATTTGGCGACCTCGTACCACTTCTCGTCCGAGTAGTCGCGCAGCTCCGGCTCCACGCCATCGACCACATGCGACTGTAGGGCGGTGTAGACCTGCCCGAATGGGATGGACTGCGGCAGCGCGCCGAGCGTGTGCAGGGTGTCGAGAATGACCGAAATCGGCGGTGTGCGCAGCTTCATGCCCTTGATATCGGCGGGCGTCGCGATCGGATGGCGGCTATTGGCGAAGTTGCGGAAGCCGGAATCCAGGAAGCCCAGCATCTGGTAGCCGTGGTTCTGGCCCATCGCCTTCAGCTCGGTGCCGACCGGCCCGTCCAGCACGCGATGGACATTGTTCAGATCGCTGAACAGGAAGGGCAGCGCCAGCACATTGAGGCGCGGATCGATATCGTCCACCACGCCGCCGAGGCCGATATCGCTGGAGCCGGAGCCGACGCCATCGGCGATCGGGCCTTCGTCACCCAGTTCCGCATTCGGAAAATCCTGGATCTTCAGCTTGCCGCCGGTGCGCTTGGCAACATCGTCGGCGAAATAGTGCATCGCCTGATCGATAAGGCTGTTGGTGCTGCTGGCATGGGCCAGACGCAGCGTCTGGGCTTCCGCCGCGTGGGTCACCCCGAGCGCGGAGACGGCGAACAGGCAAAACGGCAGAGCCGCTTTCAGAATCGTGCGACGAACCGACATGCGAGTGTATTTCCCTGAATGCAAATTCACGGGAGTTTCATGGCGGTCCATAATGCCATAAGTCAAAGTAGAAATCCGCGTCGAGCAATGAGCGGAATCCCCAGGGCCACAAGTTTTATTTATGGCCTGCCGGCCTGGGGTCAGATGGCCAGGCCCAGCTCCCCGCGTTTCTTCCGCGACAGACCGAGCGCGACCAGCCTGTGTGATTCCGCCAGATAGGCGCGGAGATCGGCGTCCGACAGGCCTGGTTTCGCGCAGTGCTGAATCCATTTGAAGCCCCGCGAGGCAAGATAGGGGGCGGGGCGCAGGCCGGGCTGCTCCTTCAGCAAATCGTAGGACATCGGGCTCGTCTTGAAGGTCACGAGCATCGTGCGGCCCTGCGGCACGCCGATGGCGAAGACCTTGCCGCCGACCTTCCAGACATCCGCACCACCCCATTGCACGACATGGGTGGTGACGGGCAGGCCGCTACAGAAGGCGTTGAAGCCGTCGCGTGTCATCAGCCCTTATCCGTCGATCGTCGGCTGCTTGCCAAGGCCCGCGACCGGCGTGGCAAATTAACGCCCGTTAGCCGGCGTCAATTCTTGCTTTGGCGTAGCCGAAATCCGCGCGGCCTTGCGCCTGTCGTTCCAATGCAAGCGACGAGGATAAGGCTGGCACCAATAATTGTGGTGAGGGTGGGAATTTCTCCGAAGAAGACAAAGCCCAGAATAGCACCCCAGAAAAACGCTGAATATTCAAGAATGCCGAGTCTGCCCGCGTGAGCCCGCGCATAGGCCCAGCCGAGACAGAAATGGCCGCAGGCGCCCATCAGGCCACCGAAGGTCACGGCCGTCCAAATGGCTGTTGTGGGCGGCCGCCATTGAACGATGAGGAATGGCAAGCAAAACAGAGCGGCCCAGCTATTGGACAGAAGCACGATCGTTTGAAGAGAATCCTGGGTCGTCTGCCGTCTCATCAGCACGTTCGACAACGCATAAAAGAAGGCGGCCCCAAGGGCTCCCGCGAGACCTGGCAGATCGAAGGCATGGCCTCCGCGCATTGGATTGCCCAGCGCGATGACGACCACGCCAATAAGCCCCAGAATAACGCCGACCATGCTCTTAGAAGCAATCGGCTCTTTCAAGATGAAACGGCCCATCAAGGTCAGAAGAAGCGGGGCGATGAAGGACAGGGCGATGGCCTCGGCGAGCGGCAGGCGGGCGAGAGCGACAAAAAAACAAGCCGTCGACGTCAGCATTGCCAAGGCACGGGACGCATTGCGGCGTAACGCATTCCAGGTCGGCCTGCGCTCACCTTTGATAAGAAACACGATAGCCGCAAAAAATGACGCGGCAAGATAACGGAGTTCGATGACTTCCCCCAAAGGGTAAGTCATCGATGGCCTCTTCATCAGAGCGTCCATGAATGTCAGGGCGCATACGCCGAGCGCCGCGGCCAGCACCGGGGCAGATGATGATTGATTGGCTTGCACGTCCCGCTTCCTCCGCGGGCCGCTCTTAGCGCTTTCGAGCCGCAAGCGCTACGGGGGGAAAGTATGCGAGGCAGAGCCCTGAAGTGAGCCCGGCACGCCGCAGCGGGCCGGGATCATTTGCAAAATGGTCGGTGTTATTTTGACTTCCCGGGCGGTTTTGGCTTGGCTTTGCGGTCTGCCGGGTGGGGTGACTCAGACCGCTCGTCATCCGGATTGATCGGAGGAAGCGGCATGCCGCCCTGAGGCTGCGGATCTTCGATATAATCGAAATCCGGCTCTTGATTCCATGGGCCGCGTGCGTCTTCACCCTGAGAGAGGTTAAAGACGAGTTTGACAGTATCATCCGGAGGAATATTGCCAAAAAAGGGATCGTCCAACTTGCCCATGCCATCGAGCGCTTTCATGAACATATTTGCATGAGTAATTTCGCGCGTCAGAAGATGATGCAGCGTCTTTTTAGTTCCCTCATCATTGCAGACTTTAATAAGTGCCTCATAAGTTTGGCGAGCGCCGCCCTCAGCTGAGATATTTGCGCGCAGGTCGCGGATGACATTGCCACCTTCTTGAATATAAGCTGCTGTCCAGCAGCTTCCTTGACTGTCAAGGAAGTGTGGGCCGCCACCCTTCAACTTAAACAGTGGCGCGTCATAGACCGACGTTTGATCCAGTTCACTTGTGTGCTGAGCGATGAGTTTGCCAACCATCTCCAGATGGCTGAATTCTTCGATGGCGATATCTTGCAGCATGTCGCGTATCGAAGCATTTTCGACATGAAAAGATTGCACCCAATATTGCAGAGCGGCCGTAAGCTCACCGGTCGCACCGCCAAACTGCTCAAGTAAATATGTACCAAATCTTGCGTCCGGCGTTCCAACATTGACCGGCTGAATAAGCTCTTTTCTGTGAAAAAACACGGTTCATCTCCTTAATTGCACTGTTTTGGGCGACCGACCGAGGGCAGATGCGATGACCACGCCTAGCGGTGCAAATAAGGGCGATGTCCTCACGGAGTATAAGAGCCGCAAGCATCACAGCTTTGGTAGCTCATGCAAAACGTGTCAGCCGCAAAAGGCAGCCCACGGCTGAACTGTAATGAATTCTGTTATTCAGGAATGGCCGCGCTCGCGGCTCTTTCTCAACTCTGTGAAGACTGCCGCTGACCCTCCAGACATCCTCGCCATCCCATTGAACGATATGAGGTGGCGCCGCAAGATTTTGGCGGGCGCGGTCAGAACGCCCTTATGTCATCGGGCGTTATCCGCCCATGTTAGGGGGCGCCAGACCGCGATTGGCGAATGTCGCTGCCCTTTGCGCATGGCGCGCGCCATCCTTCAGGGCGAAAGCACCGTGGCCGGGCAGGAAGATATCGAAGGACAGACCGGCAAGCCGTCTTACGCTGGCAAGCGTGGCGGTGACGCTGCAATCCGGAATGTCCTGCAAAAAAACGGTGCCGCCGGCGAAAAGGGCGTCACCGGACACCAACGCCGTCTTGCCGTCGAGCGTCACGAGGTAGGAGCAGTGATCGGCGCTGTGGCCCGGTGTTTCCAGCAAGCGGATGGTGGCGTTCCCAATATGCGTTACGGCGTCATCGGTCAGCACGTGGTTGATAGTGGCGCCTTCCCAGCGATAGCTGTCCGGATAGACGCCGTATCGCCGCGCGGTGTCGAGACTGATGCGCGTCTCGTCATGCGATTGCATGCGGGCCGCCGCCTCTGCCCCGGCAAAGAGCGTGATAGAATGGGACAAGTGTTGCAGGATCGGCGCGACCCCGCCTGAATGATCGGCATGGCCATGCGTGAGGAAAATATATTTGAGATCGGCAGGGTCGAGGCCGCAGGTTGTCATTTCGCTGAAGATGGATGCGATGTCGCGCCCGGCGCCGGAATCGAACATTGCCAATCCATCGCCCGTATCGATCAGCCAGACATTGCAGTCATAAACATCCGACAAAGAAAATCCGATATTGCCGCTGGCGACAAGATGAATTTTTGGAGCAACCCGCATCACTTTTCCTCTCGATCAACAGACCATGCCGGAGATATTTTAGAAGACACAAGTCGGTATGACAATCACGGGCTCTTTCAGAGAGCCATCGAAAGCGATAGCCTCAATTCTGAAGCGATGGTGAAGGAAAGCGCGTGAAACTCAGCGGCAAGGTTGTTGTGGTGACAGGCGGCGCTTCGGGCCAGGGCGAGGCCGCATGCCGGCTTTTTGCGGCTGAAGGCGCGTCCGTTGTTATTGCTGACTGGAACGGCGCAGGGGCCGCGCGCGTGGCGGCCGAGATCGGCGGCGCAGCCTTTACGGTCGATGTCTCGCAGGAGGATCAGGTTGCGGCGATGATCGCTTTCGCCTGCGACCGTTTCGGCAAGCTGGACGTGCTCTTCAACAATGCCGGTGTCGGCTACAGTTCCACCGCGCGGTTCAAGATGGCGAGCATCGTCGACACCCCGGGTGACGCCTGGGACGCGATCCTTGGCATCAATCTCAAGGGCCAGGCCATGGGCTGCAAATATGCCATTCCGCGCATGCTGGAAAATGGTGGCGGCTCCATCATCAATAATGCGTCCATCATGGCGATTGCCGGCGTTCCGGGGGCCGATGCCTATACCGCCGCCAAAGGTGGCGTCATCGCGCTGACGCGCACGCTGGCCGTGGAATGGGCTGAGAAAGGTATTCGCGTGAACTGCATTTGCCCCGGCACGATCGAGACGCCGATGGTGGGTGCGATAACAAGCGATGCGGAACGTGCGCGGCTTGGCGAAAGCACGCCGATGAAGCGTGTCGGCCAGGCGGAGGAGATCGCGCGTGCGGCCTTGTTCCTGGCTTCGGCAGACAGTTCCTATGTGAACGGTGTCATGCTGCCGGTGGACGGAGGATGGTCCGCCCTGTGACCGGGTATCTTCTCGGCATCGATATCGGCACGTCGATCGTCAAGGCGGCGGTCTTCGATCGCGGGGGCCAGGAAGTGGCTTATGCGACGCGGCGGACGAATATAGCCTCGCCGCAGCCTGATTGGGCTGAAGCAGACCCGGCGGAGATCTGGAGCGCGACCTGCATCGTGATCGGTCAAGTTCTGACGATGGTGCCGGCTGAAAACATCGCGGCCATCGGCCTGTCCGGCGCCATGGTCGGCGCCTGGGTGCTGGATGCGCAAGGGCAGGCGCTGCGCCCCGGTATCTTCTGGAGCGATGGCCGCGCACAGCCGCTGATCGATGAGAGGATCGCGCAAGATCCGGCGTTTCTGTCGCGAATATTTGCGGAATCCGGTTCCGCCATGCAGCAAGGCTGCACGCTGCCGGTGCTGGCGCATCTGGCGGTGCATGAGCCCGCTGTTCTGGCGCGCGCCCATGCGGTCGTCGGTGCGAAGGATTTCATCCGCGCCCAACTGACGGGTGTCATTGCAACCGATATCGTTGAAGCGGCTGTCGCGCCGGGCAGTGCGCGGGCTAGGGGCCGGTCGCCTGCTTTGATCGCGCTATTCGGTCTCGAGGATTGGGCGCATCTGTTGCCCGAGCCGCAGCCGAGCGAGAGCCTCGCCGGCTTTGTCACCGAGGCTGCCGCAGGCGTGACGGGACTGCGCATTGGCACGCCGGTCGCGATCGGTGCGGGCGATGTCGCCGCAAGCGTGATCGGTGCGGGGGGCCTCGCTTCGGGCGCGGCCGTCAGCATCCTGGGCACGACCTGTCTCAACGGCGTCACCGTGCCGCAACCGGTTTTCACGCCGCCCGATTTGGGCATTCTGTTCACACTGCCCGGTGATCTATGGTTGCGCACCATGGTCAATGTCGCGGGTACCCTGAACATCGACTGGGCTCTGGCGGCGCTTTGCCCTGACTTTGCCGATGCGCCCGACGCCTATGAGCGGCTTGCGGTGATCGCGGGTGAATCGCCTGCGGGTGCGCAAGGGGCCGTCTATGTGCCCTATCTCAGCGAGGTTGGCATCATTGCGCCCATGGTAGAGCCGGCTGCGCGTGGTGGTTTTGCGGGTCTTGCGCCACGGCATCGCCGGCCGGATCTGCTGCGCGCCGTCTATGAAGGCATGGCCTATGCCATTCGCGACTGCTTCGCGGCGACGGGACTGGATTTCGATACGGTGCGGCTTGTGGGCGGCGGTGCGCGCAGCGCCTTCTGGCGGCAGATGATCGCGGATGTGCTGGGTCGCCGTGTTGAGGTGCCGGAGGGGCGTGAGTTCGGCGCCAAGGGCGCGGCCCTTCTCGCCGGCACGGCAATCGGCTGGTATGCGTCGATCAGGCAAGCCTCAACAAGTACTTGCCGCATTCTCCATGTCCATGAGCCTGTACGCGACAAGCGGTATGCGCGCGGCTATGCCCGCTACCGCACTTACGCCGGAGCGCTGGCCGAGGCGCGACCCCCGACAGAGCAAAGGCCTATGTCATGACCCAGGCTGCATTGTCCTACCTTGCTCTGGCGGCGGATGCTTTGGCAAAATTGCATGACGGGCAGGAGCAGGTTTTCGAAGCGGCGGCCAAGGCCGTGACGGAAGCGCTGATGGCCGATAAATTGATCTATCTCTTCGGCACCGGTCATTCCCACATGCTGGCGGAGGAAGGGCATTACCGCGCGGGCGGGATAGCGGCGGTGGTGCCGGTGCTGGCGCCAGTGCTGATGCTGCATGACGGCGCGGTGGACAGCACGAAACGCGAGCGCGAGACGGGCCTCGCCGCCGATGTTCTGGCGCGCTATCCGATTGCAGCGGGCGATGTGCTGGTCATATTTTCCAATAGCGGCGTCAATGCCGTGCCGGTGGAGGCGGCCGCCTATGGTCGTGCGCAGGGAGCGGTGGTTGTGGCCGTAACATCGGCCGCCTATTCGCAGGCAGCAGCGGCGGGGCGGGCGCGGCTATATGACATCGCCGATATTGCCATCGACAATCGCACGGTGCCGGGCGACGCCGGATTTCAGGCGGCTGAGGGTCAGCCGGCGGTGGGGCCGCTTTCGACCGTCATCGGCGCGGCGATCCTTAACGCGCTGCTGGCGGAAGCGGTTGCCCGCATGGCGGCGGCGGGCAAGGAGGCTCCGATCTATGTCAGCGCTAATATGCCCGGCGCCAAAGAGCGCAATGCGATGCTGGTCGCGCGCTATCAGGCACGCAACCAGCATCTGTAATCATCCAATCAGGCGCAGCAGCTTTTCTTGTTGACGGCAGGCGGCAGGTCGATGACCGGATTCTGATCGAAGAATCCTGAGGGCATCAGCTTAAAGCCGCAGACGACGCAAGGCTGCACCGGATGGTCTTCCGGCCGGGTGATATGGTGCAGACCGAAACTATGCCAGACGACGATATCGGTATTGTCGGTCGGCCGGTCGGCCTTGGTCCATTTCGGCAGGCCTTCGGAATCGCCATCCTTGGTGCTGGACTGGTTGACGAATTCGCCGGCGGGATAGCGCTCTTCCGCGTTATAGGCCGTCACCCAAAGCTGATGCTGGATGAAGCGGCCACGACGGCCGGACGGGCTGTCGGGATGGGTATAGGGCTGCACCGCCGACATCGGCTCCAGCTTGAAGGCCGTCGGCCGGCCAACCCAGTTCGTCACCTCGGGATTGGTGATGCGCCAGTAGCGGCTTTTAGCGAAATCGACATCGCGCTGCGCGCCGAGTTCGCTGACCAGCGGCTTTTCCTCCATCAAGAAGGCATTGCCGTAGGGGTTTTCGGGGCCGAGCGGCAGCGCGCGGGTGTCGCATTCGGTGACCGTATTGTTCGGCCCGTCGATTTCCATATCCAGACGCGCGCAGAAAATGTGCTGATGAATATGACCGACGATGCCGGGCGCCACTTCCGTGCCGAATTTACCGGGCTGGCCAGGATGGCAGGCCCCCGTATTAATGATGCCGGTCGCCTTCATTTCATATTCGATGCGCCCGTCCTGATGCAGATACCAGTAGGAGGCATATTCGTAATTGCCGATGGTGGAGATGGAGGAGATCACCAGCTTGCGGGCGCGGCGCACATCGGTACGCTCGGTGCGCACGTCGAAATGCTTCCACGACAGGCCGGCATCTTCCTCATGCAGGCAGATGGCATTGGTAATGGTACGCGGCGTGCCATAGACGGTCGGCACTACGGCGTCGAAGTAATGGATGGTGCCCAGGCAATCGCAGCCGAGCGTCAGCGAATTCGCCATGCGGCCGAAGCCGAGTTCGCCGCTGTCAAAAACATTCTTGCGATAATGGCTGCGCTCCGGCGTGCCATAGGGCACCACCATTTCCGCAATCGAGGCGCGATAGACGATCGGCCGGCGTTCGCCGCCATGGGTATAGCCGATGCGATACAGCACCAGGCCCTCGCGGCCATTGAAGCCGACACGGAAATCCCAATTCTCCCAGGTCACCTTATGGCCGTCGACCTTGAAGCCAGCGCCATCCGGCTGCACGACATCAAGCGTGGAAGAGGGCGGGCGGAATTCCGTCAGCAGAGCGGCGTCGTAATTGCGCGGCGTGCGCGGCACGGGAATATAGTCGCCGCTTTCCGCGAAATGATCGACCACTTCCAGCACTTCCAGCGTGCTGACGTCGATCAGCGCATGCAGACCTTCCACCGGATGGGCATAGTAATTGTCGAGCGGAAAGGTACGCATCCAGATGAAGCAGTTCAGCACACGGCGACCCTGCTCAATCGCATGGCCGAAATCGCCCACCGTCCAGGGATCGACTGCCATGAATTCCAGATCGTCGATCAGCCCGCGCTTACGCAGCGCGTCCTGAAAGCGCGGATCGGCCTTCACGGTCTTTTCGATCTCCAGCACTTCCTCGATCGCGACCATCGCGCGCGCGTCTTCGCGGAAGACCTGGGAGATCAGGTCGCCACTGCCCAGATCGACGCGGCCGGTGATGACGCCCATGACGCCACGGCGATAGATATTGAAGCGCGCGACGCGGGGGAAGCTGGCGCCGTCCACATAGTCGCGCACCAGATCCTTCGGCGGCTCGTCCAGATCGACGGTCTCGACGCGCAGATCAGCCCCCCAATCGAAATGCTGGGCAATCAGCGCGGCGGCACGGGCCAGTTCCGCGCCAGAGAGCGGGTCGAGCGGGTGCAGTGCCGCTCTTGTCTCAGTGACGTGACTGTCCATGCGTCTTGCTCCTGTGTTCGGTCTGGTCGCGATCTTACACGAAAGGTTTCGGGTCCATGAAGCGCCGAAGTGTGTTCAGGGTGATTCGAGAGACATTGTTTTCGTAATTATTCCAGGGCAGGGAGCCGATCCAAGCGATGGAACCGGTGGCGAAAACCGCCCCGCCCGCCGGCGTTTCGTAAAAGCTCAGATCAGCGCGGACCTTTTCGTTCTGATCGCCGCCGAGATTGGGCAAGGTCGCGGTAAACTCCTCGTTCACCAACAGCATCAAAGGACTGTGATCTTCGGAGGAGGCGAGGCGAAGGATATTGGGCGGAGAGCCGAGCAGGGGATTGATACAATCCAATTCGATGCCGGCGGCACCCCCGCCGATAAGGCCGAAATCGCCGATCACCTCATCCTCCACGCCTTCGAAGACGAAGGCGGCGCGGGGATTATCGGCATCCGGGGCGCGGCGATAGGGGCTGGAAACGTCAAAACCCTGCGCCACGAAGCCGATGCCGGCCATCATATTCGGCGGGCGGCCGCAACGGCGCCAGAGGCCGCCATATTCCCCGGTGAAGGAATGGTAGTATTCGCCCGGCTCGGCTTCCCAGGAGCGGATGCCGTCTTCCGCGCGCCGCACTTCGATGACGCCGGGCAATTCATCATGGAAGGCGATGCGCCAGTACCAGCCATTACCGCCCATATACATCAAGCGGCCGCCACGATCGGTCCAGGCCTTCATCGCGTCCCACATCGCGGTCGAATGGTATTCCGGATGCGATCCGGTCAGGATGACGCTGTAATCCTCGATGAGCGGAAAGCCGTCGCGATGCAGGTCTTCGTCGGTGATGATGTCGTAGTCGATATCGTTATGCGCCAGCCAGCCGAAGAGATGCGTGTCGGCATTGTACTGGTATAGGCTTGATCCGTCACCGCCGAGCCAGGAATGATAGCGGGGCGCGCAATTGATATTGGGCCGCATGCGGCTGGAATAGCAGACGCCCGAACCGTCGGCGTGCTTGTCATACAGCGAATGGCAAAGTTCGGGATGATCGTAGAGATAGACGTCCTGATGACCGAAATGCAGCAGCCGGCCCATCAGCCGCTCCACGCCGCGCACGGTGATATGCTCGCCGTGATTGGCATAGGCCATATAGGAACAGGTGGGGGCCAGGAAGGCAACTTTGGGCCGCGTAACGCCGGGTTTCTTGATGCGCGGCGGACGGATGAAGAAGGGGATATAGCATTCCCGCATGGCCTCGGCCTCCGTTTCCCCGCAGGAGAGATGCAGGGCATAGGCGCCGCTTTTGGCATCCTCCGGCAGGGTCCAGACGACATCCGCCGGCCAGCCGGCGTCATAGAGGTCATCCTCGTGGAAATGCACCGCGCCATATTCGGCAGGGGCCGCCTGCCAGCTGTGGTGGAGGCCAGTCCAGCCGCTGCCCTTCATGCCGCGTGCCGGCAGATTGACCAGACGGCCGTGATGGCGGAAGGCTGCTTTGTCCGTCGCCTTGATGCTGCGGATGCCGTCCGAGAAATCCCAGGCGGCGATCAGCTTCGGCGAAAGCCCTGCGGGCAGCGGATTCACCGCCAAAGTCGCGTGGCTTTGCGCACCTGCGAGCAGGCTCGGGGCTTCGATCTTGCCGTTGAAATGCGAGCCGACGGTGCCGTCGGCGAGCGGCATGCCAGCCAGGATGAAGGGTGCGGCCACAGCTTGAGACGCGCCAAGGCTGCCGGTTATCTCTCCCTCATCATCGGTGCCGACATCGGCTTTCAGCGGCGACAGCGAGAGGCGGAAAGCGCCCGTCACTGCGTTCAGGCTGAAGCTGACGGCATACCACTTCCGCTCCAACAGCGTTTGCGGCAGGGTCTGGCGCCGGCCATCACCGGTGACGAGCGATAGTTTGCCCTCGTCCAGTTCCAGCATGAAGCCCGTCTTGCTGGCGGCATCCCATTGCGAAGCGATGACCTGAGCACGGCGCGCGAGCAGCGTCGGCCAGATCAATGCGCGGAACGAAAAGTCTTCCAGCGCCGGAACGGTGTCAGCGATAAGATAGGAACCCGCGTCGGCGCGGCGCTGCTGGCCGAGATAGGTGCCGTCGATGCTGCTGGGATGATGCGGCAGATCAAGCCCGGGCCCAGCCGGATTGCAATCACCGTTCAGCACGCGGACGATGCGGGCGGAAAAGCTGTCGCCCTCTTCCAGCGAGACCTGAAAGGAAATCGCCTCGCCCGGTGCCACGCTATAGCGGTCAGGATAGCCCAGAATCTTCAACATTGTTCGCTCTCCCGCTCGCGATCAGGCTTCGTCGGCGCTTCTGAAAGGCTGGTTCAAATGCTGGCCCGTGGCCTTGAACCAGCGCCTGCGGAAAATCTCCCATTCCGCCTCGTCCCGGTTTGTGAAGATCGGGCTGTCCTCCAAAACCAGCGGGTCGAGCCGGTTGGCGGGCATTTCCGCGATCTGCCATTCGGCGAAAGGCTTGCGGCAGAACAGCACGATCTGCCGGCCGCTCGGGTCGTAGCGCAGCGCGTTGAGCAGGCGCATGAGGCCGGGGCTGTGCCGCCCCACCGGCAGGCGCCGGAACTCCTCGACAAATTGCTGATCCGTCTCAGGATTGATGCGGTACATGATCGCCCTCTCTGCGGGGAGGTTTATGCGGAAATCCGACGGCCGTCGGGCCCGAAGAAAAAGCAGGCGCTGGCTGCGGGCATGATACCAAGCCGGTCGCCGATCCGCGCATGAAATCCGGGGTCGACCAAGGCGCGCAGCTTGTTGCCGCCTGCGTCATCCGCGATCACCACCGATTCACGCCCCAGATGTTCCAGCGCATAGACGGTAACGGGTATGGCGCCGGCCGCATCGGGCGCGGTGACGGTCACATGCTGCGGCCGCACCCCGAGGCTGACGGGGCCATTGGGTATCGCACGGCCGGCAAGGTCTATCGCGACCGGCCCGGCATGAAAGACGCCGCCAGACACATCACCGGCCACGATATTCATCGGCGGCGACCCAAGGAAGGTCGCAACGAAAAGGCTTGCCGGCTGGTTATAGATTTCATCCGGCGTGCCGATCTGCTCCAGATTGCCCTTGGACATGACGGCGATACGGTCACCCATCGTCATCGCCTCGACCTGGTCATGGGTCACGAAAACCGCTGTTGTGCCGAGCCGCTTTTGTAGATTGACGAGTTCCGAGCGCAGCGACAGACGCAGCGCGGCGTCGAGCGCGGATAATGGCTCATCCAGCAGGAAGCAGGCCGGTTCGCGCACGATGGCCTTGGCGGTGGCGGCGCGCTGGCGCTGGCCGCCCGACATCTGGCTGGGTAGCTTGTCCAGCATCGGCTCCAGTTCCAACATGCGCGCGGCATCGGCGATGCGCTGCGCCCGCTCGGCCTTGGACAGTTTGCTGTGCCTGAGGCTCGCTTCGATATTCTTGCGCACCGTCAGATGCGGATAGAGCAGGGATGACTGGAAGACCATGGCGATATTGCGCCCATGCGGCGGTTCGGCCGTGACCTCGCGCCCATCGAACAGGATCTGTCCCTGGGACGGATAGTCCAGTCCCGCGATCATGTTCAGCGTCGTCGTCTTGCCGCATCCGGACGGACCGAGCATGACGAGAAATTCGCCGTCGATGATGTCAAGGTCGAGATTCTCGACGGCGACGTAGCGGTCATAGGTTTTGCGGATCTGCCGCAGTTCGATCTTTGCCATTCAGACAAGGGCTCCAAACAGGGCTTGGTGCGTCATCGTCAACGAACCGGGTCGGCGATGTTCATCTCCGCCAGATGGCGCTGCAGGAAAAAGGCAACCAGCGCGGGCGGGATGATGGTGATGAGAATGCAGGCGGCGAGCTGGGACGGATTCGGGTCCTGGCCCAGGAAGCCGGAAATGGCCGCGGGCAGGGTCGTGGCCGGGGTGCCGTTGACGAGAACAAGCGCGAAGGTGAATTCGTTCCAGGCAAACAGGAAGGCGATGATCGCCGAGACCGCGACACCGCTGCGTGCCAGCGGCAGAATAAGAAAGACGAGCGTGTGCAGGCGGCTGAACCCGTCGATCCGGGCCAGCCGCTCGATCGGCGGCAGATTGCGGAAATAGCCGATGAGCATCCAGGTGACGAAAGGCACAGTCGTCGTCAGGTCAATGATGATCAGCCCCGGCAAGGTGCCGACCAGGCCAAGCTGGACATACATCGTGTAGAAGGGAATGAGGGTCGAGACCGGCGGGATGGCGACCGCAAGCAGAACGGCGTTGAGCAGAACATTCTTGAATTTGAAATCGAGCCGGGAGAAGACATAGGCCAGCGGTACGACGATCACCATGGTGATCAAGGTGACGACAACCGAGACGATGACGCTATTCTGCAAGCCGAGCTCGATCTGGCCGGCTTGGCCCGAGGCCGAGGAAATGGTACCGTCCGCCAGCTTGTAGTCATAGCCGAAGATATTGACGAAGGAGGAGAGATTGAAGCTCGACGGCAGGATATGCGGCGGGAAGCTGGCAATTTCCGCGTGATTCATGAAGGCCATGCGGACAAACCACAGGATCGGCAGAAGCGACCAGATGATCAGGATCGCCATGGCGATGACGAAGTTGGGGCGATGCGTCTTCACAGCGCCTTCTCCCGCCGGCCCCAGACAAGATAAAGAGCCATGGTCGAACCGATGATGAAGAAGAGCAGGAAGAACGACATCGCTGCGCCATAGCCAAGGTTCAGGTTCTTGAAGCTCACCTTATACAGCTGATAGGTAAGCGTCGATGACGCATCACCTGGGCCGCCGTCCGAGAGCACGAAGATAAGATCGAACAGCTTCATCGACAGCACGATGCTGATGGAGGTGAAGACGAACAGCGTGAAGCGCAGCGGCGGCAGCGTCACGTTCCAGAAGGTTTCCAGCGGCGTCAGCTGATCGATAGCCGCGAGATCGTAAAGCCGCTTCGGAATGGTCTTGAGATTGGCAAGCACGAAGAACCCGACGAGTGGTGCCATGGTCCAGGAACTGCCGATGGCCAGCACCTCGACGATGGAACGCGTCGTCATGAAATCCGGCACGTTCTGCATGCCGAGATCGGCCAAAATCGCGGTCGGCAGGCCTGTCTGTCCGCGGGCGAGATAGGCGAACATGAGCCCGGCGCCATAAAGCGAGACGCACCAGGGCAGAAAGACGAGCGTGCGCCACAGGCTGCCGAAACGCGACGGCCGATTGAGCAGAAGACCGATGCCAAGGCCCAGAAGCATCGTCAGGATGACGCTTTCCAGCGTGAAGCGGATCGTGACCCAGGTACACCACCAGAATTCCGGATCGCTCAGCACCGTCGCGAAATTCTTGAAACCGACGAATTTCGCGCGGTAGCCGCCGAAGAACATAATGCGGTGGAAGGCCATCCAGGCCGAATAGACGAGCGGATAGGCGACGATCACGACGAGAAGAAGGATAACCGGCAGGCCGATCATCAGTGCGAACTGCCCGTCGGTCAGTTCGCGCCGTCTCTGTCGGCTCTTCTTGTTCGCGATCGTCGCCATGCCTGTGTCAGATCCCGTATTTGTCGTTCAGACTGCTGATCTGATCGTTCATCGCCTTGATGGTATCCGCGATATCGCCATCATTGAGCAGGAACTTGGATAAGGTGTCGCGCAGGTAGGAATTGAATTCTTCAGACCAGACCACGCGCCAGATGCCGGTCGGGAAGGGCGTCTTCTTGTAGACGTCAAGCAGGACCGCATAATCATCCGGCCTGGCGACGGCCTGTTTGATGCGCGCTTCGGTCGCGGGCGAATCCATGACGGATTTATAGGCGGAAAAGAGCAGATGGCTTTCCATCCAGCGCTCACCGACATAAATCTTGCCGTCACCGTCCTTGAAACCATACCAGGACGTGAATTTCTTCACGTCATCGGTCTGCGCTTCCGGGCGCTTGCGATTTGTCATGAGATACAGGGCTGAATCGATCAATCCCCAGCTCTGCTTCACCACCGGCAGAATGGTCGCATGGCCCGCGATCTGGCTGCGGCCCGGCGTGTTCATGGTCTGCACGTCATAGATTTGCTGCGGGCTGAAGACGTAACGGCCGGAGGCGAAGGCGTCGATATAGGCCGCTTCGTTATAGGTCAGCACTTCCTGGGGAACGAGCTTCGATTTCCAAAGCTTCTTCCACTGCGCAAGCGTCTTATAGGCCGGGCCGTTAGGGTCCGTCGTCATCGTCGGCTTATGCGTCGTGGGGTCGGCGACCGGGTTGCCGCGATTGAGCACTTCCATGACGAAGCCCCAGGAAATGCCGAAATATTCACCGAACCAATGCGGCAGGATCGGCGTCGCGATGCCTTTGTCATGCAGCGCATAGACCTGATCGTACAGCGCGTCCCAATCTGCCGGAAAGTCTTTGTCGGTCATTCCGGCCTTGTTATAGGCAAGAAGATTCGTGTGGATGCAGCCACGAGTACTGGCGAAATAGGAAAGGCCGAGCAGCTTGCCGTCATAGGACCAGGCATCCAGAAACTGCGGCAGCATATCGGCCTTAATATCGGCGATAGCAGGTAGGGTTTCCGCAGGCATCACCCAACCGCCCTCGTAATAGCGCACCGCGCTGGACGGATTGGCGTAGAGCACATCGAGATCGGCCTTGGCGATCAGACTCTGCTCCATGATGGACGGATAATCGCCCGTCACGGTCGCGTACGAAATCTTGCCATGCTCTAAGTCGTTGTACCGTTTCACATTGGACTGCACGATATCCGTGGCAAATTGCCAGCCCCGGAAATAGACAGGCTTGCCGCTTGTGGGTTCCAAGTCCGCGACGGAGGCAAAAGCGCGTCCGAAGGGCGTGGCGGCAAGGCCAATGGCCGCAGCCATAGTCCCGAATTCACGACGTTTCATTGATCACCTTCGACTTTCTGAATGGGTGGAGACGGAGGCATGAGGCGTCCCGGCCGGTCATCCGGATAGACAAAGCAATTCTCTGCAGAATTTAAAGCAAATCGCGTGCCAGATTAGACGAAAAGCCGAACCGGTTTTTAACTGTTATCGGTCTGCAATTCAAACGTACAGAAAGCAGAGTCAGGAAAAGGCGTCCAGACCCGCACCGCAGACAAGCGCGCAGATGCGCGTACCCGGTGCGACGGAGATCTGCCCGGAGAGAAGGGCAGCGGCGGCAGCCGCACCGCTGGCATCAGCGGCGAGACCGAATTCAAACCACAGCCAGCGCGCGGCATCGAACATGGCCGCATCATCAAGAAGAATGATGTCATCAACATTCTTCCGAACAATATCAAAAATGCCTGGATCCGTCTGAGCGCAGGCCATGGTCGGCACGCTTGTGGTCACGCTATCCAGCTTGGCAACAGAGCCTTGTTCGAGACTGGCGTAAAGCGTAGGCGAACCGACAGGTTCGATGCCTATGATGCGGGCATTCGGGTGCAGCGCACGCAAAACGGTGGACATGCCGGCAATCAGTCCGCCGCCGCCGATCGCGATCAGAAACAAATCGATGTCAGGTGCCTGTTCCAGAATTTCGAGTGCGACCGTGCCTTGTCCGGCGACGATGGCCGGGCTGGCAAAGGGATGAAAATAAGGAAGGCCGGAATCTTGCGCGAAGGCTGTTGCCGCCGCATGCGCCTCGTCCCAAAAACGGCCGACAAGATGCGTGGTCGCGCCCCAGGCGGTCAGTTTCTCCAATTTCGCGGGTGCCGCATTTTCAGGCAGAAAGATGGTCGCGGCCACGCCCGCGACATGGGCCGCGCGGGCGACAGCGATGCCGTGATTGCCACCTGACGCGGTCACGATGCCGCGCGCCACGATTTCCTTTGGCAGTGACAGCAATTGATTGATGGCACCGCGCGCTTTGAATGAGCCGGTTACCTGTAAACTTTCAAGTTTCAGCAGCAGCGAGGCACCATCCGGCAAAGGCGATCGTTGCGCGAGGGTCACTTCCATCAACGGCGTGCGCCTTACGAAGCCTTCGATACGCTCTTGGGCTGCACGAACGTCGTCGATGGTAATCATGCGGCATCGGCCAGGAAGGTGTCGGCCAGTTTCTCGCCGATCATGATCGTTGTGAAATTGGTATTGGCCTTGCAGTCGCGCGGCATGATGGAAGCGTCAATGACGCGCAGACCGCGCATGCCATGCACGCGGCCATGTGTATCCACTGTGCTGAAGTTTTCGCCTTCCACACCCATGACACAGCCGCCCGCACCATGCTGCGCGTCATTGCAGTCCGTCATCAGCCATTCATCGACCTGATCGTCGGAAGCCGTGAGAAGTTCGGAAAGCGGCAGGCCGGTATTGCCCATTTGGACATCGCGGCAAAGGCTGCGCGTCGCCTCATGATTGCAGATCAGCGCGAGGTGGCGCGCACCCGCACGCATGCGCGCAAGATCGAAAGCGTCGCTCATCATATTCTCGTCGATCTCGGGATGATGGCGCGGATCGGCCGACAGCGTGCGCACGGTGCCGCGGCTGCGGCATTCATACAGCATGACATGAATGCCGGCCTCGCCGAACTGCGACATGTCCTGATCGACGCCGATGCCGCCATGATTGAAGGAGGCGAGCAGCATGTCATGCTTGGCAGCACCCGGCAGGCCGGAGCTGAACTTCACGCAGCAATTGGTGTGGCGCGTATCCAGTCCCTTCGCGCGGAATTCGGGCTTGAGTTTAAGCTCGACGCGGACAAACGGATGGTCGAAGAAGCCCTGGCCGACGGGCAGGTCATGTATCTGCGCGATGCCGGCTTCTGCCAGCCAATCGGCAGGCCCGACGCCTGACCGATGCAGGATGGCAGGGGAATGAATGGCACCGGCCGAGAGGATGACATCGGCCGCAAAAAACTCCTGTATCCCGTCCGGCAGGGCGACGCGCACGCCCGTGGCAACCAGCCCGTCCAGCAAGACGCGATCGACCAGTGCATCGCCGATGATGGTCAGGTTCGGACGGCTGCGCGCAGGTTCCAGATAAGCGTCATTGGTGGAGACGCGCTTGTGGTCGCGGCTATTGATCGCAAAACTGCACACGCCTTCGGCGGCCGGTGCATTGAGGTCGTCGCACCAGGGATGGCCCAGACCCATCGCGGCGTCGCGCAGCGCGAGATCGACCGGTCCCCAGGTCTCGACCGGCGCGCGATAGACCGGGATCGGGCCGCCGGAGCCGTGATAGGGATAATTGCCGAGCGTCAGGTCATCTTCCAGCTTGTTGAAATAGGGTAAAACTTCATCGGCGGACCAGCCGGAGCAGCCGTATTCGGCCCATTCGTCAAAAGCATCGAGCACGCCGCGAATGGCGATCTGGCCGTTGACGGATGTGCTGCCGCCGACGCCTTTGCCGCGCCAATAGAGGCGCGGCTCTTGCCGATGCGTGCGCCGCGCCATCAGGTCGTCGAACATATACTGTTTCTGGAATTTCTCGGGCAGAAGCAGGTTGAACGGATTGGGGCTGACCATTTCCGGCGGCTGTTCGGCACTGCGGTAGTTGGGGCCGGCGTCGAGCAGCAGCACGCTGCGGCGGCTGTCGGCGGATAGGCGATTGGCCAGTACCGCGCCGGCCGCACCCGCGCCCACGATAATCACATCAAACCGGTTTCCGGTGGCAGGCGCGGTCATGTCCTCAATCCTCAAGCGCGTTTGAAGTGCCGGGCGATATCTTCGATCATGCGGGCGGCGCGCGTGACATCCGCCACGGCTACGAATTCCTCGACCGCATGGGCCTGGGCGATACTGCCGGGACCGAAAACGATGGTCGGCACGCCGACATCCGTCATCTTGGTCGCGTCCGAACCGTACGCCACGCCGACCGGCGTGTCGTTGATGCCATGCTGGCGGCAGACCGCCCGGGCACTGCGGATGATCGGATCGTCCCCATTTTCAATCGCCATCGACAGGCTGTCGATGAAGGGAGAATGAACGATGACCTCGAAACCTTCGGGGAAGGTTCGGGCAAAGGCTTCGGCAGCCTGCTTGGCATCCCTCCAGGCATCCATGCCGCTTTCGCCCGGCAGCGTGCGGCGGTCGAATGTCAGCAGGCATCGCTCGGCGATAGTATTGGGGCCTTGGCCGCCTTCGATCATGGAACAGACAAGGGTGGGGGAGCCGACGAGCGGGTGGCTGCGAGCGGCCAGTTGCGCGTTCAGTAAGGCACGCAAATGCGCAAGCAGATCCGTGGCGGCGGCAATCGCGTCCAAACCTCGGGCTGGTTCGGAACTATGGGCGGCACGGCCGATAACCTCTATGCGCCAGCGCACGCAGCCCTTGCAGGCTGTGACGACGCGCAGGCTGGTGGGTTCGCCCGCGATGCCGCCATCGGCCCGATGCCCGGCGCCGAGATAGGCCGAGACGCCGCGATACTGAAACTCCTCATCCATCGCGGCGAGCAGAATGACATCGCAATCCGCCGGGTCGGCGGCCAGGGCCTGCATCGCCAGCATCATGGCGGCGACGCAGCCGCCGTCATCCACGGCGCCGCGTCCATACAGGCGGCCGTCACGCAAAACAGGCGTGAAAGGCGCGGCCATGCCCGTCACCTGCACGGTGTCGAGATGGCATTCCAGTAGCAGGCTGTGCTGGCCCGTGCGGCCTGGCACGCGGGCGATAACATTGGGCCGGCCGGCCAAGACGTCCTGAAATTCGACGGCAATGCCGGCGTCACGCAGCCAGCTTGCGACAAATTCGGCCTTCGCCTGCTCACCGAACCAATCGGCAGGATCGCCCTCAGCCCGAAAGGCCGGGTTGATGCTCGGGATTTCGATCAGGCGTGACAGCAGGTTTGTCGCTGCGTCATCGGCCGTCGGCCCGGAGACGGGAAGGGGCGCCCCCATCAGCGGGAAATGTCGATCGTGATGGTCTTGAGGTCAGACATTTCCAGCAGCGTATGCCGTCCGCCGGTGCGGCCGATGCCGCTGGCCGTGCCGGCAGCGCCGCCGGCTGGGATATGCGTCTCCCAGAAGGGGCTCATTTCGTTGATATTGACGATACCGACGCGCAAGGATTCCGCCCACCGAAAGGCATCCTTGATGGTATTGGTGAAGACGGCGGCCGAAAGGCCGAAGCGGCTGCGGCCGATAATGTCCCAGGCGTCATCATCGTCGCGAAAGCGGATCAGCGGGGCGACGGGGCCGAAGGTCTCATGAATATTCAGTTTTGAGTCTGCCGTCAGATTGGTGACGACGGTCGGCTCGTAATGCAGACGCGTCGGCATGCCGTCCATCCGGCGGCCGCCGAACAGGATGCCGGCCTGCCGCTCACGCGCATCGGCCAAATGCTCGTCCATCTTGGCGGCCGTGGGCTCGTTATTGAGCGGGCCCATGGTCGTAGCGGGATCAAACGGGTCACCCATCCGCACCAGGCTGGCGGCTTTCACCATGGCTTCGGCAAAACGGTCATAAACGCTGTCATGCACAAGCACGCGCTCGGTTGATGTGCAGATTTGTCCGGCATTGGCAAAGCAACCGGTAGCGATGCGTGACGCCGCCATCTCAATATCGGCGTCGCGCAGAACCAGCGTCGGGCCGTTGCCGCCCAGTTCCAGCATCAGCGGCTTGCCGGCACCGCGCGCGGCAATGATGGCGCCGGTCTCCGAACTGCCGGTAAAGGCAATGGCATCGACGCCGGGATGCGTCACGACGGCGTCACCGGCGACATGACCTTCGCCGGTGACGAGGTTGATGACACCATCCGGGACACCGGCTTCCACAAAGCATTCCATCAGCTTGGAGGCGATGAGCGAAGTTGTCGGCGCCGTCACCCAGACCATGGCATTGCCGGTGGCAAGGCCTGGGGCGAGGTAATAGATGCAAGGCTGGGACGCCGGGAAATTCCACGGCGTGATGACGCCGAAGACGCCCTTGGGCTGTAGAAAGCTATAGGCGCGCTTATTGGCATCGGCGAGCGGGAAGGCCGATGTTTCCAGCCATTTGATCTGCTCGGCGGCATCCCGGAACGCCGTGACGGCCCCGGCAATTTCGCCCTTCGCTTCGGCATGGAACGGCTTGCCCTGTTCCAGCGTGAGAAGCCTAGCCAATTCCTCCGACCGCGCCTCGATCCGCTCCGCGACGGCGAGGCACAGCTTTGCGCGATCCCAAACCGAGAGTTTGGAGATGAAAGGTTTCGAGGCGACGGCAGCTTCAACCGCCAGCGCGGCGTCCGCGCGCGTCGCCAGCGGCACCGCGCCGATCCGCGCACCTGTCGCGGGGCTGACGATTTCCAGAAAACGACCGGAGGTGCCCACGCTCCAGCTGCCGCCGATGCGCATCCGGCCGATGGCGAGGCCATCGGGGCTTTCCAGCACACGCAGTCCCTTGATCAGGTGCAAGCGGGCCTCCTAAATCGGATCAGCATTGTGACAAAACGCTAGTGGTGTTTTGTCTGTGGTGTCAATACCACTAATGAAACGCCGTTCCCGCTTCGGAGTCCAGGAATGAAATCAAGCTATTCAGCCCCGGCCTTGGAAAAAGGCCTCGATATCCTTGAGGCTTTGTCCGTTCAGGCCGAGCCTTTGTCGCTGACCCGCCTGGCCGCCCAGCTCGGGCGCTCCAAAAGCGAAATCTTCCGCATGGTGATGGTGCTGCTGGAGCGCGGCTATGTCTCCCGGGACTCAGACAGCGATACCTTGCAGCTGACCGACCGGCTGTTCACCCTCGGACTGCGCACGCCCCGCGCGCGCGACCTAGTCTCCGCCGCCATGCCGCTGATGACGGATCTGGCGGACCGGACGGAATTCTCCCTCCATCTCGTCGTTCTGCATCAGGGCAAGACGGTGGTGCTGGGCGCTGCCCCCGGCGGGCGGGATCTCGTGTTCAGCCTGCGGCTCGGCTTTCACCGTCCGGCTCTGGATGCAACCTCAGGCAAGGTTGTCATGGCGTTTCAAAAACCGGTTGTGCGGGATGCGATTATCAAGGAAGGGGCACCCCTGATGCCCGGCGGATTTGATGCCGCCAAACTGGCGGATGATTTGGCGCGCATCCGGCGCGACGGTTTTGACTATCACGAAAGTCGGCATTTCGTGGGACTTGTCGATCTCTGCTGCCCGGTGCTGGATGGGCGCGGCGAAGCGGTCGCCAGTATCCTCATGACCTGCCTGCGCCGCCCGGGAGAGGAAGTGTCCTTGAAAGATCACCTGCCGGCTTTGGCCGAGGTTTGCGCCGGCGCCGCGCGGGCCGCCGGGCTCGCTTAGGCGTTCTTACGCAGCCGGGCGCATTGCGGAATACCCCTGTCCGCGTGTTGGGAAACTGTCTTTTGCGATCTGATCATCTCAGTTAGCTTGAGAGACTAATGGGAGAAACGAGCCAATGGCCTCATTCCGATCTGCGTCGCGGCGGCTTCGTCTGGGCATGGTGGGGGGCGGCCCCGGCTCATTGATCGGGCCGGTTCATCGGATGGCGGCGCGGCTGGATGACCATTTCGAGCTTGTTGCGGGTGCTTTGTCGTCTGACGCGGAGCGTGCGCGTCAGGGTGCTTCCGAAGCGCATATCGCGCCTGATCGCAGCTACCACACCTGGCAGGCGATGGTTGACGGAGAGCGCAATCGTGATGACGGCATCGATGTCGTCGCGATCGTGACACCCAATCATTTGCACTATGGCCCCGCGAAAGCCTTCATGGAAGCCGGCATCGATGTGATCTGCGACAAGCCGCTGACGCTGAATACGGCGGAGGCGGAAGATCTTGTTGCAGTGCAGCAGAAAACGGGCCGGCTCTTCGGCGTCACGCATACCTATGCCGGCTATCCAATGGTGCGGCAGGCCAAAGCCATGGTGGCGGCAGGTGCGATCGGCCCCGTGCGGCTGGTCAATGTTGAATATGTTCAATCCTGGCTGACGGAGCCAATCGAAGCGGCGGGCAATAAGCAAGCGGGCTGGCGCACGGACCCGGCATTTTCAGGGGCCGGCGGATGCGTCGCTGATATCGGAACGCACGCCTATCACCTTGCCGGTTTCGTAAGCGGCATGCTGCCGGATGCGATTTGCGCCGACCTCACGGCTTTCGGCAAAGGCCGCGTCTTGGACGACAATGTTCATATCCTCATGCGCTATGCGTCAGGTGCGCGCGGCATGATCTGGGCAACACAAGTGGCACCGGGAAACGATAACGGCATCCGCGTGCGGATTTATGGTGAGACTGGTGGGCTCAGCTGGTTTCAGGAACAGCCCAACGATTTGCACTTTACCCGTTTCGGAGAGGCGCCGCAGCGCCTGGGCCGGGCGGGGGTGATGCCGGGCGGCGTTGCTCGTCCCTATGAGCCGCGGGCGGCCGTCGGCCATCCCGAAGGCTATCTTGAGGCTTTCGCGCAGCTCTACACGGATATGGCCGAGCAGATTACGGCGCGCAACGAAGGCCGGGCGGCAAAGCCGGACAGTCGGCAACTGGCAACGATCGGTGAAGGGCTGATCGGCATGCGGTTTGTCGATGCCGCCGTCGCTTCCAGCCGGCAAGGCGGCGTTTGGGTTGGCCCAGACAGTCAAGTCTAAGTTCGTCTCCGGATAGCCATCAGTCAGCGATGCCCAGAAGCTGGTTCAGCATCGCCTGATCCGCGCGAACCGCCGCAAAATCATCGAAGGCTTTGTCGCTCGCTTGGATGATATGATTGGCGATGAAAGGGGCGCCCTCGGCGGCACCCTGCGCGGCAGCCTTGATGCAGCATTCCCATTCCAGAACGGCCCAGCCGGCATAACCATATTGCGTAAGACGAGAAAATATTCCGCTGAAATCTACTTGGCCGTCACCGACCGAACGAAAGCGTCCAGCGCGGCTCAGCCAATTTTCGAAACCGCCATAAACGCCTTGGCGCGCGGAACGGACAAATTCGGCGTCTTTCACATGAAAGGCGCGAATCCGCGAATGATAGATGTCGATGAAGCCCAGGTAGTCCATCTGCTGCAACAGCATATGGCTGGGATCATACAGAATATGACAGCGCGGATGCTGCCCGACGGCATCCAGAAACCGTTCGAAGGTGACGCCATCATGCAGGTCTTCGCCGGGATGCAATTCATAGCAAAGGTCGACGCCGGCATTGTCGAAAGCATCAAGGATCGGGCGCCAGCGCCGCGCCAGTTCATCGAAGGCGGTATCGACCAGCCCCGCCGGCCTTTGCGGCCAAGGATAAAGATAAGGCCACAGCAAGGCGCCGGAGAAGGTGGCATGCGACGACAGACCAAGATTGACGGACGCGCGGGCTGCGAGCTTGAGCTGATCGATTGCCCATGCCTGGCGCGCCGCAGGGTTGCCGCGCAGCGCTTCAGGCGCGAAACCGTCGAAAAGCGCATCATAGGCGGGGTGAACCGCGACAAGCTGACCCTGGATATGGGTGGAAAGTTCCGTGATCTCCAGGCCCCATTCCGCATAGCGCCCACGGAGATCATCGCAATAGGCAAGGCTTTCTGCCGCCAGCGTAAGATCGATGGCGGCGGAATTGCCTGTGGGCAGTTGAACGCCGCGATAGCCAAGCGCCTTGGTCCATTGAGCGAGGACGGCAACTTCATCCCCGTCTGCGTCAGGGTTCAAAAACTGCGCCAGAAAAATTGCCGGCCCTTTTATGGTGCGCATGATTGGCTCTTTCCTATGCGTTGCCATTGGCGGGGCGCTTGCTGTCGCGCATCACCAGGGCAGTTGGCAATATGATACGCCAAATCGGTATCTCGGTATGCCGTCGTTTCTCTTCGAGCAACGACAAAGCGCATCGCCCCATCTCAAATGGGGGATGTGCGACTGTCGTCACGCGATCCGTAATCTGGCCATTCCGGCCGTTTAAGGCTGATGTCGGCGGTTAAACCCGCCCGACTTGCCTAGGCTGCGGCCAGCGTCTTCGCGAGCGCCAGAAGCACCTCGTCCGATCCGGGCCAGCCGATCAGCGACAGGCCTACAGGAATGCCGGCCGCCTCGCCCAAGGGCAGGCTGATCTGCGGCAGACCCGTCAGGCCGGCGATGCCGGTCAACTCGGTGATGCGCCGCCCAGCCTCGCCCATGGCCGACAGCGGAATACCGCGCAGCGGCGGCAGGATCGGCGTCGTCGGCAGGCAGATCAGCGCGCGTCCACCCAACCGATCGGTGATCTCAGCCCGCACGGCGATCCGAAAAGCCCGTTCGGCGCTCAGGTCCATCTCGGCGGTCAGTGCCGCCAGTGCCAAGCCGCGCCCGACCTCGAAGGAAAAACGCGGATTGAATGCGTCGATCCAGTCGCGGAAAGTGACGGCGAATTCGGCCTGTTGCAGGCGACGCTGACGCTCCGCCCAGCGCGGCAGGCCTTCCTGCGACAAGGTGATGTCCTCGGCCGGCAGCAGCGCGCGCAGCTTCGCCAGCGCCGGCTGCAAGGCCTCCCGCACCGGGGCGTCGGCAATCGCGAAGGCATCGGTCGCGACCAGGATTGTCTCGACCTTGCCCGCCTGCGCCTGATCATCCAGCAAAAGCCCATAGGCAGTATCCAGCAGCGCCGCGTCGCGCGCGAAAACTCCCACCGTGTCGAAGCTCGGCGATTGCGTCATCAGCCCGGCGACGGAAATCCGCCCATGGGTCGGGCGCATGCCGTAAAGTCCGCAGAAGCTGGACGGCACCCGCACCGACCCGCCGGAATCCGTGCCCAGCGCCAGGTCGGCCAGACCGCCCGCAACGGCGGCGGCAGACCCGCTGGACGACCCGCCGGGCAGGCGCTCCGGCGCACGCGGGTTGATGGGCGTGCCGTGGAACTGGTTGCGGCCGAGCAGGCCCAGTGAAATTTCATCCGTGATGGTGCGGCCGACCAGGGTTGCTCCCGCATCCAGCAGGCGCTGCACGGCGAAGGCATGGGCGCGGGCGGGCGGATGGCTGGCTGCCCAGTCCGGGTTGCCGCAACCGGTGACGAGACCGGCGACATCGAACAGGTCTTTGGCGGCGAAGCCAAGACCTTTGAGCGGGCCGGTGGCCGCCCCGGTCGCATGGACCGGGGCGGAAGGCACGAAAGCGCCGAAAGCGTCGTTCGGCGCGCGCAGAGGATGGCTCAAGACTTGTACAGCTTCCGATAATCGAGATGCGTGTGGAACCAGTATTCGTAGCCCTGCACGTTCTTCTGCATGGCGACGTCGAAGAACAGGCGTGCGAGCGGAATGCGCGGCAGATCGCTCATGACGATGTCATTCATCTTGACCAGATCCGCGTCATAGAGCTTCGGATCGTTCTGGAACCGCGCATCCTCGATCAGTGCGTCGAGCTTGGGATTCTTGTAATCGGCCGTGTTGAAGACCGCATTGTTCTTTCCGTAGAAATTCCAGTAGTAGAAATACTCAGGCGGCACCAGCCAGCCATAGAATTCGGTGATGACGAAGGGCATCGACTTCGATGCCATCTGGGCGAACCAGTTGGCCCCCGGCACCTTGTTGAGGGTGACGGTCACGCCGATCTTGGCGAGGTTTTCCTGGAACAGCAGCGCAATCGGTTCGCGTGTCGTCGCCTGGCTGAGATCGTAGGACAAGGTCGTCGAGAAGCCTTTGGCGTAACCGGCCTGGGCCAGCAGGGCCTTGGCCTTGTCCAGATCGGTCTTGTAATGGGAGACGATCGGCCATTCCGCCGGATAGGGCTGGGACGGATCACCGCCGAACATCGCCACGCCACGGTCGTACAGCGCGGCATCCATGATGGACTGATACGGCACCGCATAGGCCATCGCCTGGCGCACCAGGGGATTGTCGAAGGGCTTCATCGTCACATTCATGTCGATGAACAGAAGATCGTTCTGGATCGGTGTGCCGATCACCTGAACCTTCCCGGCCTTGGCCAGTTCCGCATAATCCTTGGGCGGCAGACCGACCGAGATATCGACGTCGCCCTTTTCCAGCAGCGCGCGGCGCGTGCCGGGGGAGGCGATTTCGCGGTAAATGACGCGCTTCAGCTTCGGCAGCGGGCCGGATTTCCAATCCTCGAAGCGGGTAAAGACGATTTCCGTGCCAGGCTTCCAGCTCGCGACCTTGAAGGCGCCGCCGCCGGCATCATTGTGCTGCACCCAGTCCAGCGCCCAGGGGTCGGACGCCGTCGCATGCTTCTTGGCAAGTGTGGAATTGACCACGCAAGGAATCGGCACCACCAGATCCGGCAGGCTGAGCTTGTTGGCCTGATCGAAAGTGATCTTGAAGGTATGCGGATCGACGACCGAGAATTGCTCCGGCTTGGTCATGGCGCCGGCGCCCATCTGCACCTGCGCGAAGCCACCCACCGAGACCGCACGGTCGAAGGACCATTTCACGTCATCGGCGGTGACGGGCGTGCCGTCATGGAAGGTCGCATCCTTGCGCAGATGGAAAATGAAGGTCTTGCCGTCGGCGCTGATCTCCCAGCTTTCGGCAAGCTCGGGCTCGACCTTCGTCACGTCATAGCTCACCGTGCCATTCGGCAAGGTTTTGGCTCCATGGGTCACCAGCCGGTCATAGACCTGCCAATTGACCATGCGGCTGTAGTCGTTCGCGACCGGCACCATGGTGTCGAGCGAATTGGTGCCTTGTTCGCCGACGACCACCATGACGTCGGGCGGGGTTTTGGCGAAGGCTTTGGATTCGCCGACCGCAATCAGGACGGGCGACAAAATCGAACAGGCCAGCAGGCCGCGTCGACTGATCGAAGTCATGCAAAGGCTCCTTCCAAGGGTGTGGGTAATGGCGTCTGTGTGGCGCCGAGCTTGCCGCCCAGTGCGGTGTGAAATGCTTGCGCGAAACTGGCGGCGGCACTGTCTTGCAATGCCTGGCCGACGAAGCTGATGCCCAGCGGCTGGCCGTCGCCACGAAAGCCCATCGGCACGGTGACGGCGCACATATCCAGCAGATTGACGAAATTCGTATAGGTGCCGAGCATCGCGTTGTTGCGGATGTTGTCGGCCAGCATCTGCTCGATCGTGAACGTTGTGGGCGTGGTCGGCGTCACGAGGATGTCCAGGTCTGCCGTCATCTGCCGAATGGTGCGGGCGTGACGGGCCAAGGTCTGCTGCGCGACAAAGACATCCGCGCCAGAATAGCCGCGACCCCAGCCGATGATGTCGCGCGTCGCAGGATAGATCTGATCCTCATGCGCGTCGAAGAAGCTTTGCAGATTGGCGTAGCGCCGCGCGATGAAAGCATCCTCGTACAGCATCTTCGCCGCCGCATAGAAGGGCGCGAAATCCAGTTCCACTGGCTGCCCGCCCAGTCTTTCCAAACGGGCGATGGCCTCGTCGAACAAGCGCTCGGCCTCGGCGTCACCCGCGAAGATGCGCGTTGCCTTGGACGGCACGCCGAAGCGGAAGACGTCCGGCAGCGCCGTCAGCTTGAGATGGAACGTATCGGCCTCAGCCCGCGACAGCGGATCGTCCAGGTCATAGCCTATCATCACCCGCGTCGCGATCACGCCGTCAGCCACCGTCAGCGTCATGACATTATGGCTGGCGCTCATGCCCGCGCGCGAGCCGCCGCCGAGCGCGATCAGCCCCGGTGTCGGTTTGATGCCGACGGTATTGTTCAGCGCCGCCGGCACGCGGCCCGAACCGGCGGCATCACCGCCGAGCGCCATGCTCACCAGCCCGGCCGCCAGCGTCACGCCGCCGCCGGAAGTCGAACCACCGGAAATGAAGGCCGGATTGAAGGTATTGCGCGGAATGCCGTAATCGGTGCGGGTACCGTTAATGCCGACACCGAACTGATCCATATTCGTCTTGCCGATGATGATGGCCCCGGCATCCAGCAGCCGCTGGACCACAGGGTCGGTCTTCGTCGCCATGCGGGAATAGGCACGGCAGGCCTCGGCGGTCGGGTAGCCGGCAATGTCGAAATTGTCCTTCACCGACAGCGGCAGGCCCCAAAGCGGCAAGTCGCGCTGGCCGTCCCTTTCCAGCTCAACCGCCCGCGCCAGCACCGACTCGCGCGGAAAGGGCAGAATCCAGGCGGGGTCTTCGCCGCGCGCATCGATACGGGCGAAGATCGCCAGCACAACCTCTGTCGGCGTCAGCCCCGTCGCATAGCCCGTGCGCAGCGTGGAAAAATCCAGGCTGCCCGTCTGCTTATCCCAAAGCGTCAAAGCCCAAGCTCCGCGAGCAGCCCGGGTTCGCGCCCGGCCCAGGGACGCGCCGCCTCATAGGCGGTCGCCGCCGCGATCACGCTGGCATCGGCCAGATGGCGCCCGACGATCTGCAGCCCTACCGGCAGGCCGTCCTTGGTGAAGCCTGCGGGCACCGAGGCTGCCGGTTGACCGGTCATATTCATCGGGAAGGTGAAGCACAGCCAGTCGGCTGGTCGCACCATCCGGCCTTCGATAATCTCCGGCCCCTGCATATGAACCGGAAAAGGCGGCACGGCGAGCGTCGGCGTGAGAAGGAAATCGTATTTCTGCATGAAGCGCCACATGCGGTTCATCACCATCTTGCGGGCCATATTGGCATTGGTGAAATCCTCGGCCGTCCATTTCCGGTCGAGCAAGGCGAGCAGGAAGGGCGAAATCTCGCCCCGCCGCCCGTCCACCATGGCGCGCATGCCGACAAGGTCGCTTTCCATCGCGACCAGGCTCCAGAACTGCTCGGCCGGGTCTTCCCAGCCGGGATGCGCCTCTTCCACGATGCAGCCGAGATCGGTTTCGAACACGCGCACGGCTTCCGCCACCACGCGGCGCACTTCCGGGTCCACCGCCGCATAGCCCCAATCGGCGCTATAGGCGATGCGCATCCCCTTCATGTCCAAAGGCTTGGCTGAGGCCAGCCAATCGACATCGCCGGACGGGATCGACAGGCGGTCGCGCGGATCGGGCCCCGCGATCACGCTCAGCATCAGCGCGGAATCCGCGACCGTGCGGCTCATCGGGCCGATATGTTCCAGGCTCTCCCAACTCGACACGCCGGGGTAACGCTCATCCTTGCAGCCAGGATACAGCGGCACGCGGCCCATGCTGGCCTTGATGCCGACGAGGCCGGAATGCGCGGCGGGAATGCGGATCGATCCGCCGCCGTCGCTACCGATGGCGAAGGGGGAGACGAAAGCGGCGACCGACGCGCCGGAACCCGCGCTCGACCCACCCGGCGTCATCGCCAGGTTCCAGGGGTTGCGCGTCGTCGGGAAGACCGGGTTATGGCCGACGCCGCTATAGCCGAATTCCGGCACATTGGTCTTGCCCAGGATGACGGCGCCGGCATCCTTCAGCCGCTCCACCACCACGTCATCCTCGTCCGGCACGAAGTCGCGGTAGATATTGGATCCCATGACGGTGCGAATGCCCGCCGTCGCGACCAGATCCTTGATGCCGATCGGCACGCCGGCCAGCGGCCCCACGGCCTCGCCGCGGGCGATGCGCGTGTCGATATCGGCCGCCGTCGCCCGCGCCAGTTCCGGCGTGGGCGTGCAGAAGGCATGGATATGCGGCTCCAGAACCTCCATGCGCTGCAAGGCCACTTCCGTCACCTCGGCGGCTGAAAGTTCCCGCGTGCGGATCTTGGCGGCAAGTGTGCCGGCATCCATGCGGGCGATGTCATTGGACGCGCTCATGCGGAAGTCTCCTCGGCGAAATGACAGGCGGCGCGATGCACGCCGTCCGACCCGACAGCACGCAGCGCCGGCATCGTCTTGGCGCAGGCGTCTTCCTGGCGCGGGCAGCGGCCATAGAAACGGCAGACGGTGGGGGATGGATCGATCGGGCTGCTGGCCGATCCTTCCAGCCGCCAAGGCGTCTGGCCCCGTCGCGCGGGGTTTGGGATGGAAGCGAGCAGCGCGCGCGTATAGGGGTGGCGCGGGTCACGGAACAGCGCCTCGGTCGGGCCCTCCTCCACCACCTTGCCCAGATACATGACGACGATGCGGCTACACAGCAGCCGCACGACGTTCAAGTCATGCGAGACAAACAGGTAGCTCATCCCAAGTTCGGAGCGCAGATCGGCGAGCAGGCGCAGGATGACGGCCTGAACCGAGACATCGAGCGCCGATGTCGGCTCATCCAAAATCAAAAGCGAGGGTCGCAGCGCAATCGCGCGGGCAATGCCCACACGCGCCCGCTGCCCGCCCGACAGCTGATGCGGCAGGCGCGTTTCCATCTCCGGCGGCAGGCCTACCAGCGCGATGGCCTTGCGCACCTGCGCCGCCAGCGCATTGCGATCTCCGGCAGTCCCCAGCCTGCGGATCGGATCGGCCACGGTCTCGAAGACCGTCAATGTCGGATTCAGACTTTCCGTCGGGTCTTGAAACACGACCTGAATGCGCCCGCGCGCCGTGTCATGCACGAAGCGGCGCAACGGCACCGGCGCGATGTCCTGGCCTTCGAAAACGATGGCGCCGTCGGTCGGTTCGATCAGCCGGCCCAGCAGCCGCACCAAAGTCGATTTGCCGCAGCCCGATTCTCCCACAAGGCCAACGCTCTCTCCAGGCTGGATGGCGAGATCGACCTCATCCACGGCATGCAGCATGCCGCCGCCGGTCGGATAGCGTTTGACGAGGCGCACAGCCTCCATGATGGCACTCATAGCGGGTTCCAACAGCGCACGAGGTGATCCGCGCCGATGGCGACCGCCGGCAGAGGGTCGACGGCGCAGCGGTCAAGTTTGCGGTCGCAACGGTCGATGAAACGGCAGGGCGGCAGGTCGCGGCGCAGATCGGGCAGGGATCCGGGGATGGAGGCCAGATCGTCGATACTCTCATGCCCGCCGGGCGTCGCGCCGATCAGCCGCGCGGTATAGGGATGTTTGGGACTGTCCAGCATGGCTTCGGTCGAGCCGATTTCCACGATATGGCCCGCATGTATCACCGCGATGCGGTCGCAATATTCGCCGGCCAGAGCGAGGTCATGGGTGATGAGCACGACGGAGGCATTAGCGCTTCGCACTTGGTCGCGGATCAGGTCCATCACCACCGCCTGGGTCGTAACATCCAGCCCCGTCGTCGGCTCGTCCGCGATCAGCAGATAGGGATTGCAGGCCATGGCCATGGCAATCATCACGCGCTGGCACAGCCCGCCCGACAGTTCGAACGGATAGGCGTCGAAGCGTCGCTCGGGGTCTGGAATACGCACGCGCGCCAGGGCTTCGATCGCGCGTGTGCGGGCCTCCTTTTTGGACACATTGGCGTGGCGCAGCAGCACGTCCTGCACCTGAGTGCCGACGCGGCGGATAGGGTTCAGCGCCGTGCGTGGGCTTTGAAAGATCATCGCGATTTCACGGCCGCGCGTTTCGGCCAAGGCGCGCTCGCTTTCCGTCAGCATGTTGCGCCCGGCGAAGCGGATGCCGCCGCGTGGCACGCGCGCCGCCGGGTCAAGCAGGCCCATCATCGCATAGGCCAGCACGGATTTGCCCGATCCGCTTTCGCCGACGATGCCCAGAATTTCGCCGCGCTCCAGCGTCAGCGAAATACCGTCAAGCACATGAACGGTACCGCTGCGCGTGCGGAAATCGAGCACGAGGTCATCGACCGTCAGCAGTGGCACGCTGTCCGTCATCGCGGCTGCGCTCATGTCCGGCGCCTCGGGTCGACGATATCGCGCAAGCCGTCCCCCAACAGGTTGAAGCAGAAGACGGCAATCACCAGCGCGCCGCCCGGAAACACGAAGGTCCACCATTCACCCGAAAAGATGTAGCTCGCCCCTTCGGACACCATGATGCCCCATTCCGGGGTCGGCGGACGGACACCGAGGCCGATGAAGGATAGGCCGGCGGCGTTCAGGATGGCCCAGCCCATGTTCAGCGAGGCCTGCACCAGCATCACGGGCAGAATATTGCGGACGATATGGCCCCACAGGATGCGCACGGCGCCGTTGCCGCCCATGCGTGCGGCCTCCACATAGGCCAGGTCGCGCCGCACATTCACCTCGGCGCGGGCAAAGCGTCCGTAGAAAGGCAGATTGATCACCGCCGTCGCGATGATGATGTTCGTCACGTTGTTTCCCAGAGCTGCGACGATGCCCATGGCCAGCACGAAGAGCGGAAAGGCCATGATGGTATCCATCACGCGCCCGAAGATCGCATCCACCCAGCCGCCCCAATAGCCGGCCATGGCGCCCAGCGCCGTACCGATGACAAAGGAAATTACAACCGCAGAAATCGCCATGCCAAGGTCCAGACGCGTCGCGATCAGCACGCGGCTGAAGATGTCGCGCCCCAGCGCGTCGGTGCCGAACAGATGCAGCCAGGACGGCGGGTGCATCCGCGCACCTTCATTGGTCAGCAGGGGGCTATAGGGGGCCATCAGCGGTCCGAAGACAGCGCAGAAAATGAGCAGTGCGAAAAGGATTGCCGCCAGAAGCGTCATCGGGTTTTCGGATAGGGCATAGCGGGTTCGGCTGATCAGGCTGGTGTCACTCATGCTCAACCCTCGAACTTCACGCGCGGATCGACGACCATGCTGAGCAGATCGACCACCAGATTGAGCAGGATGTAGAGAACCGCCATCATCAGGATAAAGCCCTGCACGGCCGCGTAGTCCGAGGAGATGACGGCTTTCACCGCATAGGCGCCCACACCGGGCCAGCCATAGACATCCTCGATGAGGACATTGGAGCCGAGGACGAAAGAAAAGACCATGCCCAGCACGTTGACCACCGGCAGCATGGCGTTGCGCAGCGCATAGGTGATCAGGATACGCCGGCGCGACAATCCGCAGGCCCGCGCGGTGCGCACATGATCGCTGGCCAGCGATTGCAGCATGGCGGCGCGCGTGATGCGCGCGATCGGCGCCAGCGCGAAAAGCCCGAGGGAGATGGCCGGCAGAATGATTTGCGCCAGCGCGCCGCCGAAGGTCTGCCAATTGCCCTCCAGTATGGAGTCAATCAGGTAGAAGCCAGTGATGGTCGTCGGGGCATCGAAATAGACGTCGTTCAGCCGTCCCACAGGTTCGGGCGCCAGCGGGATCAGGAAGTAAAAGACATAGACCAGCAGCAGTGCGATGAAGAAGGTCGGGAAGGCCGCCGCCACCGTCACCGTGCCGCGGCACAGATGATCGATCCAGCTATTCGGCCGGGTCGCCGCCCAGATACCAAGCGGTACCGCGACGCCGATCGCGAAGATCAGGGCGACAAGCGTCAGTTCCAGTGACGCTGGCAGTCGTTGCAGCAGATCGGTCATCACCGGCTGGCCGGTCGTCAGCGACTGGCCCAGATCGCCATGGGCGAGCTGCCAGACATAGGTCAGGAATTGTTGCGGCAGGCTGTGGTCCAGGCCCAGATGCGCGCGGACCTGCGCGACCGAGGCCGCGTCCGCCGCCGGCCCCGCGAAGAGCACCGCCGGGTCGCCCGGCAGCGCGTGGGACAAAAGGAAGGTCACGATGATGACGCCGATCAGGCTCGGCACCGCGCCCAGCAGCCGTTTTCCGGCGATGCGCAAAAACCGGATCACGCGGCAGATACGCCGACGACGGCATCGCGGTGAGCAGGATAGGGCTGGATCAGTCTGGTCATGCCTGAACCCTATCAAGACTCATGCCAACGCTGCGTCGGGCCTGTCGGGGCGGGCAGTCAGCGCCGCATTATGTGAACCGTTTCTCGCTGCCCGGCGAAAAACAGTGGCTTGGCCGCGAGCGTCATCTGTTGAAAGCCATGGCGTTGCATGGTCATTTTTCAGGGCAAAATGCCCGTTTCGGAAATCGCTGCGTCAGGTAATCGAGACATAACCGGATTTTGGCGCTGGCCATCCGCCTTGAATTTCTCACTATTGATGGAACAGTGTAGGGTTATATTTGCCGAATGAGAATTTCGCCTGACGCCCACGCATCGATACAGCCTGAGATGACCAGGGGAATGGGGTTCTTGTTTGCCGTTGCCTGTGGCGCGACGACAGCGAATGTCTATTACGCCCAGTCGATTGCCGGCCCCATTGCAGCCAGCCTTCATATCCATGCGAGCCTCGCTGGCCTGATTGTGACGGCGACACAGCTTGGCTATGGGTTGGGACTTTTCTTTATCGTCAGCCTTGCCGATCTGGTCGAAAATCGTCGCCTCGTCCTGCTGGCAACGGCCGGAACCGTCGTCAGCTTGTTGTGGGTGGCGACAAGCGCCTCCACCGCCAGCTTCCTCGCCGCATCGGTGCTTTTGGGTATCTGCACAGTCGGCAGCCAGATCCTGGTGCCACTGGCCGTGCATCTCTCCTCTGAAGCGCGGCGCGGACAGGTCATCGGCAGCATCATGGGCGGGCTGGTGACCGGCATCATGCTGTCCCGGCCCCTCGCGAGCTTTCTCACGGGTCTTTTGGGGTGGCGTGCCATCTTCCTTCTATCGGCGGCTGTGATGCTGGGTCTGTTTGGCGTTCTGTGGTGGCGCTTACCTGGCTGGAGACCACGTTCCGGCCGCAGCTACGGGGCGACGCTGAAATCGATCCTGCGCTTGCTTGCGACCCTGCGACCGCTGCAACGCCGTGCGGCTTATCAAGGCACCCTGTTCGCTGTCTTCAACATGTTTTGGACGGCGGCGCCGCTCATGCTGCATGACCGCTTTGGCTTCAATAAAACTGAGATCGCTGCCTTTGCCCTGGCAGGTGCCGCTGGCGCTTTGACAGCGCCGCTGGCAGGTCGGGCAGCAGATCGGGGCTTTTCCAGGCGAGGCACCGGTCTCGTTCTGTGCTGCGCCGCCTTTGCGCTGCTGGTCAGTGGCTGGGGACAGGCATTGGCCTCGGTTGCCGTTATGGTCGTCGCCGCCCTCATTCTCGATGGCGCTGTCCAGGCCAATCAGGTGTTCGGCCAACGTATTGTGCAGAGCATAGACCCGAAGGCGCGGGGGCGCCTCAACGCGGCCTATATGACGGTGATCTTCATATGCGGCGCAGTCGGCTCAGCACTTGGATCTTTGACCTATTACCACGGGGGCTGGTGGCTGACTGCGTCGGTCGGCATCCTTATGCCGCTCGTCGTCTTTACGGTTTTTCTTACAGAAAATCCTATGCAAGCCGCCCCAGCGAAAGGGCTGTCCTGACGTGGCATGACGGCTTGTCGCAATACTGATTGCTTCAGCGCATAGCGCGTTTCAATTATTTTCGCAGAGCGGAGCCGAGCCGCTTCAAATCCTCGGCAGACGGCAAGGCCGCATAGGCTCCGGCCCGCGTCACGGTCTCGGCCGCTGCCGACTGGCCGAATTGCAGAGCCTCCAGCAGCGAATTGCCTCGCGCCAGCGCGGCAGCCAGGACGCCGCATAGCGTATCGCCGGCGCCGGTCGTGTCCAAAGCCACAACCTTTGGCGCGGGCAGGGTGCACAGCCCATCGGCCGTCGCCAGAACGGCGCCCGCGCTGCCGAGGGTGATGATGACGCAACGCGCGCCCATCGTCTGCATCCTGGTCGCTGCTGCCGTACCTTCGCAGCCGGTAATCTCGGCAGTCTCGACGCTATTGGCAATCACGACATCGCAAAATGGCAGAAGCTCAGCCACCGGCCAGCGCAGCGGTGCGGTATTGAAGATCACGCGGCCCGGCGTGGCCCGCATCGCGGCCTTTGTTGCGGCCAAGGATAGATTGCCTTGCAGCAGCAGCCAGTCGTCAGGCCCGGCACGGCGGGCGAACTGCTCAGCCGCCGCCACATCAAGCCCGTCTGCCGCAAGGCCCGCGGTCGCAATGCAGTTCTCGCCCTCCGGCGTCACCATGATGACGGAGAGATCGGTCGGCTGGTCAAGCGCGATCGCCTCGAAAGTCAAAGGCTCCTGCGCCAGCACAGCTTTCAGCTGCGCGGCGTCGCTGTCCCGGCCGATAGGCGCGGCAAAGATGACCTGAGCGCCGGCGCGGCCAGCGGTCACGGCCTGATTGAGCCCCTTGCCGCCGGGCGCGCGCGCCACGTCATGCGCCACCAGCGTCTCGCCCGGTGCGGGCAGTCGGGCCATGCCGAGGGACAGGTCCATCCCGGCATTGCCCAGAACATAGACAAGGCTCATGCGCGGACGCGATCGGCCTCGGCCATGAAGACCTTGACCCGCTCGGGGTCGACCTCGTTCCACCAGACACCATCGCGTTTCAAAAAGCTGGCGATGATGACGCCATCCGCGATGCTGAGGATCTCGCCGACATTCTGCGGCGTCACGCCCGAACCGATAACCACGGGCAGGCTACAGCCTTCGCCGATGGCGCGGATTTCGTCCGTCGTCGCGGCATCGCCCGTGCGCTGGCCGGTGGCGATGGCGACATCGGCATCGAAGAACTCGGCGTCCCGCGCCAGTTCCGGGATCGTGCGGTCACCGGTAATGGCATGTGCCCCGTGCTTGACATGAACATCCGCGAAGACCTTGACGGCGCGTGCTTGCAGCCAGGCGCGGTAGCGCATGGCCTGCCCGGCCGGGCCGTCCATCAACCCTTCATTGGCGACATAGGCATTGGTCCACTGGTTCACCCGCACGAAGGCCGCATTGGCCGCTTTCGCGACGGCCAAAGCCTGAATCGCGCCATTGGCCAGCACATTGACGCCGACCGTCAGCTTGCTCGCGCGACGCACCGCGTCCGTCATCACCGCCATGCAGGCGGCGGTTTCCGGTCCCAGCTGATCGGGCTTGGCGAAGGGAATATCGCCGTGATTCTCGACGATCAGCCCATCCAGACCGCCGGCCTCGTAACGGCGGGCTTCCTCGACCGCATAGGCGACGATGCTGTCCATGCTCTCGCCCTCATAAGCGGGGGATCCGGGCAAGGGGCGCGAATGAATGACGCCGATCACCACCTTGCGGCGGCCGAACAGGCTTTCCAGCGCATGGGGCTTGGTCTTGAAGACGGGTTTCGCGGACATCAGGCGTTTCCTTCGGCCTTCGGCACAGGCCATGTACTGTCATAGGCGGCTTCATGGAAGTCGATTTCAAGCTGTAGCGCGCGGCCGAACAGATCCGCCAGGCGCATGCGGCCGGCGTCATCCAAAGCTGCCGCCTCGCGGTCCACTTCGGCGCGCAGCCAGTCCGCGCCGCTGAGGAAGTCCGGCTCGGCATGAAGCTGCACCCAGGCGCGCAGCATGGGCTCGGTGCTCGGGTGCTGATGCGCTCGCATGCACCAGGTGCCATACATCCATTCCGCCGCCATCATGATGGTGACGATGGCGGCATAATCGCCGTCTTCCGCAATCCCAAGCATCCCTGTCGCAAAGTCATCGACGGCTTTGGGCAGGGGGGAACCCTTAGTGCCGATGCCAAGCGCGGCAAAGCAGTCCTGAAACCAGACAAGCTGCGCCTCGGACAGCGCCGACAGCGTCGCGATCAGCTTGCGCTGCTGTGCGAAACCCGGCGCTTTGAGCAGAGCATGGCCGAAAATGAGTACAGCCGTTTCGACAAAGGCATGTTCGAAGAAGAAATAGCGCCGCAAAACGTCCAGCGGCAGCTGGTCCTTTTCAATATCGGTGACGAAGCGATGCGTCTGCATCGCTTCCCACAGATACTGATTTTGGGATCTGATCCAGTCCGAATGTCTCACTGCGCCGCTTCCGTCAGCCAGGTCAGCAGGTTCCGCCACAGCTTGCCATAGCCTTCCCAGGCGACGAATTCGTTCGGAACCCAATGCGGCCCGATGTCGGATGTCCAGGCCGCGGTGCGGCCCTTGCCGTGGCGACCGGTCACCAGCAGCGGATAGCCGCCTTCTTCAGCCGGCAGCTTCGCCACGACATGCGCGCCGGGCTTCAACTCAACTTCGTTGGCCCCCAGAAGCACGGGCCAGGGCCCTGTGATGTCCTTCACGATCGGATGAGCGGGATCGGTGACGTCTGCCGTGAAGCCGTCTGGCACTTCCACGCGGTCGTCATAAGGCAGGCAGGTCACGGGTAGAGCGTCTTCCACCGGCGTCTTCCGCCAGCGGCCACGCCCGTCGATGCCCTGGAAGCTGAAATAGCCGCCGATCATGGCGAGGCCACCGCCGGCTGCGGTCCAATCCCGGATCAGCTTCAGGCGGTTCGGCATCGGCTTGCCCTGTAGCCAGACGGCGGGCGGCAGCAGCAGCGTATTGGCGCCGATATCGGACAGCAGCATGGCCTTATATTCGGCAAGCCCGGCGGCATCGAAGGGAAACCCCTCGGAGGCGACATGCGACGGCATATAGGTCAGCTCGAATGGGCTGTCCTTCAGCGCCGCGACCAGCGGCTCTGCGCCCAGATGGAAAGTCACGCTGCCGAACTGGTCGAAACCCTTGAAATGCGTTGCTGACGTGACCCAGCTTTCGCCAACCAGCAGCACCTTTGTCTTAGTCACGATCGATCAATCCTATTCTTTGGCGTGGGTCTGAAACACGTCACGGGGATTGTTGATCATCAGATCCGTGATGGTCTGCTGATCAACGCCGTGGCGGCGCAGGCGTGGAATGAAATGTTTCTGCAGATAGGCATAGCCGAAGCCGCCGTAGTGGGTCAGCATCATCTTCAGGAAAACATCCTGCGACATCAGGATGCGGGATCCGAATCCCCGGTCGATCAGGGCTGCGATGGCGGTCGCGTTATCCTCGTCGGACGGGCACTGGGCCTGTTGATCGGCATAGAAGACATCCATGCCGATCATGTCGTATTCCAGAAAGGCGCCACGTTCAGCGAGTGCCGATTGATAGTCCAAATCTTTGCCGGACGGATTCATATGACACAGCACCGTATGGCGCAGGTCGCCGCCCTCGGCTGCGACGATATCAAGAACCCTATGGCCGTAACGGTACCAGGCGGGAAGATGGATCATCAGCGGGAGTCCGCAGCGCGCCTGCGCCTGGGCAGCGCCGCGCAGCGACTTTTCCTCGATCGCGGTGAATCCGGGGGAGACGCCGATCTCCCCGATGATGCCGATCTTCACGCCGCTGTCGCCGATGCCATGCAGCGCTTCGCCGACGATTTCGTCTGCGATCGCTTCAACAGTCATCTCCGCCAGACGTGGCGGGGTTGACCCTTCCAGGTAAAAGCCACCGCCGGTGATGATGTTCAGACCCGTTTCGCGCGCCATGCGCTGATGCGCCAGCGGGTCGCGTCCGATGCCGGAACAGGTGGGGTCAACCACGCTGCGCCCGCCAAGGTCGGCCACCGGCAGCAGTTCGGCGATGGCCAGGCGCTCATCATCCAACCGGCAATTATCGAGATTGACGAATGGGTCCATCCGCAGCTCGCCCAGGATGCCGATACTGACGGGCTCGCAGGCGAGACGCCGGCGCTCGGGTTCCTTCGGCTTGTGCCACCAGCAGCTGCAATCATTCAGCAGATGCTCGTGCATCAAGGTAACGCCAAGGTCTTCCGCCCGGATCGGGCCGAGCACCGTCATCACCTGGCCCGACCGGATATGCGCTTCCGAAAGCTCGCTCACCCTTTTCGGCCCGCAGAAAGGCGGCCGAAGATGCGCGTGTTCAGCCAGATGGCGAGCAGGATAATGGCGCCTGTCACAATCTGCACCAGGAAGGGCGAGGTATGGACCAGGATCAGCCCATTGCCGATGACCCCGATTGTCAGCGCACCCAGAACCGTGCCCAGAATAGTGCCGGTGCCGCCGAGCAGCGATGTGCCGCCCAGAACAACCGCCGCGATGACATCCAGTTCGAAACCTTCGGCGGCGTTGGAAGAGCCTGACCCGAGGCGCCCTGCGATCAGCAACCCGGCCAGGGCCGAAGTTATCCCCGTCAGCACAAAGACCGAGGTCAGAATGCGGGCGGACGGGATGCCGACACGGCGCGCGGCTTCGGCATTGGCGCCGACAGCGGTGACATAGCGGCCGTATTTCGTCTCCCGCAGCACGAAGGCGCCGATCGCCAGAATGACAATCGCCAGGATTGCAGGAATCGGAAAACCGAAGATCCAGCCACGGCCGATGGCCAGCAAGGGTGCCGCACTCGGCTCGTCGATCGGAATGGAATAGCCTTTGGTCAGCAGCAGGGCGATGCCGCGCAGGATGGAGAGCCCGGCGAGCGTCACAATGAAGGCCGGAATTTTCTGATAGGAGACGAACCAGCCCTGGGCCAAGCCCACGATGCCGCCGAGAATCAGAACAAGCACGGTCGCGAGCGGCCAGGGCAAGCCTGCCTGAAGCGCCAGCGCGCAAACGGCATTCGTCAAGGCAACGATGGAACCGACCGATAGATCGATGCCACCCGTCGTGATGACGAAGGTCATGCCCACCGCCGTTACCAGCAGCGGCGCCATCTGCCGCAAGACATTGAGCAGATTGTCCGGCATCAGAAAGAACGGCGACAAAATCGAAAACAGCAGGCAGCAGAGGACAAAGAAGACCGTTATCGACAGAACCTGCGCGTGTTCGATCAGAAAATCATGCCAGCTGCGGGAAGGAGCGGGGATGGTTGCATGACGGCTCATGACCCGGCTCCCATCCTGTCCAAGGCTGCGGCTTCCTGGCGGTTGCCGCCCACGATCAGCTTCACGATCTCATCCAGATTGGTGTCTTCCATGCGCCGCTCTGCGACCTTGTTGCCTTCATACATGAAGGCAATACGGTCGCAAACGCGGAACAGATCCTGTAGGCGGTGCGTGACGAGCACCACCGCCACGCCCTGAGCCTTGACGCGATTGATCAGCGCCAGAACCGCTTCCACCTCAGCGACGGCCAGGGCGGAGGTTGGCTCATCAAGCAAAAGAACGCGGGGCGCGAAAGATGCCGCGCGGGCAATGGCAATGGACTGCCGCTGGCCGCCCGACAGCATCGCGACCTTGGCGCGCATGTCGGGGATGCGGATATCCAACGCATCCAGCATTTGGCGGCCCTTCTGCAGCATTTCGGTCTTTCTGAGAACACCTCCGCGCGACAGCTCGCGTCCCAGGAACAGATTGCCGGCGACGTCGATCGTGTCGCAGAGGCTAAGATCCTGGTAGACCATTTCGATGCGGTGACGGCGTGCCTCGCCCGGCCCCGCAATATGCACGACCTCGCCCCCGAGGCGGATTTCTCCACCGTCGGGGATATAGGCGCCGGACATGACCTTGCTCAGCGTGGACTTGCCGGCGGCATTATCGCCGACAAGCCCCAGGCACTCGCCGCCATAGAGATCGAGATCGATGCCTTTCAGCACCGTATTCGATCCAAAGACCTTGCGGATGCCGCTGAGCGACATCAGCGGTTCGGCGGAGCGGCTCATGCCTTGTAGACAGCCCGGAACGGACCGACATTGCTTTTGGTGACGATCGTGACAGGAACAGGGATGGTCGCCGGCACGCTGCTGCCTTTCAGCTTGGCGGCAAGCGCCTGCACAGCGGCGCGGCCCATGCCTTCCGGGTCCTGCTGCACGACCGCGACGACATAGCCGGCGTCAATCGCGGCGATCGCCTGGGCGGTCAGATCCCAGCCGAAGATTTTGATCTTGTCCTGCAGGCCCTGGCTTTGTACGGCGGCGATGGCGCCCAGCAGCGCGGGCTCACCGGTCGCATAGATGGTGTTGATGTCCGGGTTACCGGTCAGCAGTGATTCGGCAACGTTCAGCGCCGTATCCTGGATATTGCGGCCATCGACGACACCGGCGACCGAAACGCCAGCCGTTCCCTTGATCGCGTCAAGGAAAGCCGACTGCCGCTGGTTCTGAATGAAGGAGTTGAGCGCGCCGACAACGCCGATCCGCGCATGGCCTTTCATCTCGCTCTTGACATAGGGCAGGAAGACATCAGCCAGCATCTTGCCGGCGGTCTGGTTGTCGACACCCACCTGTGCCAGCTGCGGCCCCTTGGGCAAAACGGCGTCGACGGCGACGACCGGAATATGCGCGGCTGCGGCTTCCTGAATGGCGGGCATCAGGCCATTGACGTCGATCGCGTCGACAACAATGCCCTGAACCTTCTGCTGGATATAGGCTTCGATCGCATTGTTCTGTGCGGTCGGCTCGTCATTGGCATTGAAGATAACAAGATTGGCACCGGCGGCTTTCGCCGCTGCGGCCGCGCCGGTCTGCATCTGATTGAAGAACAGAGCCTGTTCGTTGATCTGGATCAGGGCGAAGGTCGGCTTCTGCGCGGCCAGCGCAGGTGCGGCAACAAGGCCCGTTACAGCCACGCCCAAAGTGCCGCGCAGTGCCGCGCGACGGGTAATCTCGGTCATTCCTAACGATTCCTCAAATAACGCGCCGTCGCGCTGTCGCGGAGACGCGCGGTCGGCAACAGAAAATGTGAAGCTGGTCCGAAGCCGCGTCCTCGGTTTCAGGCCGGATAAGTAAACCGGTTTACTAATTGCGTGCTGCGATGCAGCGCGTCAAGAGGAATCTGCAAAACTGTCAGCCTGGATAGGAAAGGGTTGCAGACTACCGCAGGCGGGCGCGGCGGCGCGGTGGTCGCACGGAGTCTCGCTTCATAAGCTCCATCGGCACAAGGATATGGCGCTCGGGAACCGGCTTCCCCGCGATGGTGGAGATCAGCAGATCCAGCGCCTGCCGCCCCATTTGCGGCAGATCCTGACGCAAAGCGGTGATGGCGGGTTCGAACAAGGCCAGCGGCTCGACGTCGTCGCAGGTGACGACCGAGATATCATCGCCGATGCGCACGCCATGACGCCGAAACACCTTGAGCATGCCCAAAAAAAGCTCGTCGCTCCCGGTAAAGACGGCAGTGGTTTCAGGATGATCCCGCAACAAATTCTCTGCCGCGGCCTCTCCGGCTTCCACAGTATAGGCGCAGTCGAAGATAGCGACGGCGTCATGGCCAGGGCCTGCCTCCTGGATGGCATCCAGGAAGCCAAGCCGGCGCTCCTCCGCGCTCAGCAATTTCTTGGGGCCGGACAGCATGGCGATCTTGCGGTGGCCGGCCTCCACGATATGCCGTGTCGCTTCCAGCGCGCCGCCACGGTTTTCGGCGAAAACACCCGGCACGTCGGCGCCGGCGATATCCTCGTCAACCAGGACAAAGCACGGCACATCCTTCAGCGCATCCAGCAGCCGTCCGTCATCGGGATGATTGGTCGAGAAAAGCACGCCGTCGACCTGCTTGCTCTCGATCCGGCGGATATAGTCGATCTCGCGATCGACATTGTTCAGCGTTACGCACAGAAGCACGCCATAGCCGCGCTCGGCGGCCGTTGCTTCGACCGAGGCCGCAAGCCGCGCGAAGAAGGGGTTGGCGATTTCCGGAATGACAAGGCCGATCGTCTCTGATTTGCCGCGGCTGAGGGATCGGGCAAGGGGATTAGGCGTGTAGCGCAGCGCCTTCACGGCGTCGTCAATGCGCTGGATCGTCTCCGCAGGCAGCCGGATCGAGCCGTTCAGGTAGCGGGAAACGGTGGTGACGGACACATGAGCGGCCAAGGAAACGTCCCGGATCGTTGCCTTCCTCGCCATGCTCGTACTCCTGTCCGTCTGCTCGTCCTGGCCGTCCGGACGCTGCGCGCCAAACCCTTAAAGCAGCGGCGGATGCCCCCCGGCAAGCCGGCGCTCCATGCGCGATTGTTTTTACGCCGTCCGATTGCCCTGCGCCGCCTGCTTAACGTGGCGGCAAATGCCGGCCAAATGCGCGTTCGATGCCTCAGGAGGATCGGCGACAGGGAGCGCGCCGCGCGGTTGCGAGCCAGAAGATGAGGCAGATCATGCTCAAACACCGAACGCTCAATCTTGGATGCCATTGGCATACCACATGCATACCATAAAGCCGAACAGAGGCCTTCATGCGCGCAGACATCGAACGAACCCCATCGCTGGATCCTCTCCAGCTCAACGTCAGCCTGGCCGCCTACGCGGCGCTGCGCGACCGCTTGCTGTCCGGCGCGCTGCCGGGCGGCTCCGTCATTCAGGAGCGGAGGCTGGCTGAGGAGCTTGGTTTTTCCCGAACCCCCGTTCGCGAGGCGCTCCAGAAGCTGGAAGGCGAGGGCCTGCTGGCGCGGCAGGACCGTTTCCTCCGCGTCGTGGAAATAACGGTATCCGAGGTCATGGAAATTCTGGCGGTTCGCCAGACCCTGGAAAGCGATGCCGCGCGCGCGGCGGCGGGCAGAATGTCGGCCGCGCTGATCCAGGATATCCGCGAGCGGATCGAGAGCATGGCCGATCCCGGCGCGGTCAGCGACGCCGCGCATTGGGCGGTCGATGATCTGCTGCATCTCTCGATTGCCAAAGAGAGCGGCAACGGGTTGCTGCTTCGCCTCATTTCAGACTTGCGGCAGAAAACGCGTCTTTTCGGTCTGCACCGAATCCCCTCCCGTTTCGGCTCAGGCAAGGACGAACATCTTGCCATTCTTGACGCCATCGAACAGGGCGACGGTGCGCTCGCGGCGCAGCGGATGACGCATCATATAGGCCAGGCGCGCGAAGGCATTCTGCGCGTCCTTTCCGGCAGATAAGGGTGAAACTTTTAGACCCGTCGGCGCGCCGCGTCTTCCTCATCGCGCCCACGCCGTTTCAGGTCAATGGCGCGCTCGCGCTGGACGATATTCCCCGCATGGTGGATTTCTTCCTCGCGCGCGGCGTCAGCGGTTTCACCATCCTCGGCATGATGGGCGAGACGGTTAAGCTGACAGAAGCGGAAAGCCGTGCCGTGACGGCTGTTTGGCACTCCAGCAGACGGAGGTGCCCCCGTTACGGGTGCTCGTTACGCGGCTGTTGACGGTGACTAGGCGGCCGAGCAGGGTGCCGATAGGCATAAGGCTGATCCCATGCGCAGTCGCTTTTTCTGGGGCCTCTGGATGTTTAGCCCTGCGACGATGCTGTGCATCGTCGTTCTATCCGCGTGCGTCTGGATGCAGGCGCTAGGCCTGAGGCTGCCGCGCCTGGTACTCATCTATCTTGGCGGCATCGAGGGCGCGTCCTTGATCGGGGCGCTTGTATGCTCTGCGATCAGCATCAACCGGGTATCGCTTTCAGCGCCTGCGGCAACGCGTCCCGAACCGATGGAAGACAGCCAAGGCCTGTCAGGAAATCCAGTGGCGGGTGATGCGTATCCAATGCCGCCGCCTCAGCCAAAGCCGGATAATGAACCAGGACATGAGGACGGCCGTATCGTGAGTCTGGACAGGTTTCGCAGGCGATAAGGAAGGGCGCAGTCGTCGCGCGCTGCCTCTGACGTTGAGCCAGCAGACTGGTTATCGGGTTTTGGACGTGAGACAGCCTGCCTATCGTGCCGCGCCGAATTGTTCTAGAACCATACTATAAAGCAATGACTTGCCAGGCCGCGACCGTCCATAAGCATCGATGACCACATCTTGGGATAAAAGACGGCACCATGATTGCCGAACCGTCAGCAGGCGCCGCCGAGCCTGTATTCCTTGCGACAGCCATCATGACCAAAGTGGTCGTGCGGGACGAGGGAAAGCGTGACTTCGCGGCTTGGCAGTCAAGTTTCTCTCATTTGGCGAGCATGGCGCCGGGGTTTGTCAGTCTTGAGATCATTCCGGCTTTTGTGGGTGCTTCGGAATGGCGGATTATTCAGCGTTTCCAGACGGCGAGCCTTTTGGCGCAGTGGCGGGATGCCCCCGCGCGTGTGCAATGTCTGGCCAAGCTTGATTCGCTTCGTGGCACGGGTAACGGTGACCTGATCGATGAAGTGACACAGGATTTTCATTCCTTGTCCTGCGTCACCGAGGTTATCGCGACAGAGATCGAACCAGGGCGCGAGGACGCCTTCCAGAGTTGGGCGGAAGGCATGCAGACGGCCCAGGCGAGCTTCCCCGGCTATATGGGCACGCTGATCCAGGCGCCGATCTCGGCCGATATTCCCTATTGGACGACCTTGGTTCGCTTCGCGATGCCGGAGCAGCTTGAGGCCTGGCTGGCCTCTGCTGAGCGTCGCGCCTTGCTGGAACGGTCAGACCCCACGGTATCGCACTGGAAAAGCCAGCGCCTGGCCAATCCATTCTCCGGCTGGTTTCCGACGGGGCCTGATCAGGCCCCACCGGCCGCATGGAAGCAGACCTGTCTGGTGCTTCTTGTGCTTTTTCCCGTGGTGATGCTGGAAATCCGCTTTCTCAGCCCGCTGCTGACGCATGTGCCAATGGCAATCGCCACCTTCATCGGCAATGCCATCAGCGTATCCCTGGTTTCCTGGCCTTTGATGAAAGTCGCAATCGCTTTGCTTGGCTGGTGGCTTAACCCCGACCCGAAAAACCGGCAGCGCGCCGAGATGCTTGGTCTGTGCACGATCGCGGCGCTGTATGCGGTTGAGATTATCTTCTTCATGCTGGTCTACTAGGTCGGACGGTTTATCCTGCCGCCTGGCTGACGATGTCCGTAACCTTGACCCAAAGAGAGTGACATGGCCGACGAAGACGACAAGACATACATGGCTCGCGCGATCGAGCTGTCCCGCATCACCTCGATGGTTGAAAGCGCCGGCGGCGTCTTCGGCTGTGTCATCGTGAAAGACGGCAAGATCATCGGGGAAGGCGCCAATCGCGTCGTCGCCGAAAACGACCCGACCTGGCACGGCGAGATCGAAGCCATTCGCAAGGCCTGCAAGGCCGAGGGCAGTTTCAAGCTTGAAGGTGCCACGCTCTATACCAGCGCGGAACCCTGCCCGATGTGCATGGGCGCCACCTATTGGGCCGGAATCGAGAAGGTCTTCTACGCGGCTTCGGTGGAAGACGCTCTGGAATACGGCAATTTTGACGACAGCAAGATCTATGCGGAAATCCGCAAGCCGGTCGACCAGCGCGAAATGCCGATCAAGCAGATCATGCGTGCCGAAGCGGTGGAGATCTGGAAAATGTACAAGAACAAGACGGACAAGGTTCAGTATTAACTATGTGGGCGCAAGATATTTGAGCGGTAAACCGCAGTCAGCGGAGCTGAATATTCAAGCCATCACCTGGACGGTGATGGCTTGAATAGAGAAAACATCCCGGCGTGCCAATGCAGCGGTTGAGTTGGGTATGTCTGGTCAAGGCATAAGGCCGGCGGCCCGATAGGCGCGGATGCTGCGGTCATAGAGTCCGATGTCCTGACAGCCGCGCGCCACGAGTTGCGCCCCTCCGATCGCCGCGAAAATCGCCACCGCCCGGTCGGACAGGGCCTGCTGCGATGCCTTGGGCTCGGCGATGACAAGAACCCGTTCAAGCCAGGCGACATTGACCGCCGCGAATTGATCGACTTCGGTCCGAACCCCCGGCGGCAGGTCATCCAGCTCAGCACTCATGATGCCGCAGAGGCACATGCGATTATCGTTGCTGAGCGCGGCCCGGAAGATTGCGACATAGCGATCCATGAGTTCCGCCGGCGCATGGTTTTCGGCCAGCATCCCCTCCAGATAGGCGGATCCTGTCTCGGTATAGCGGCGCGCGAGCGCCGCCCCGAGATCGCCCTTGGTCGGGAAGTGATAGTGCACGCTGGCGCTTTTGACGCCGACATCCTTGGCGAGTTCGCGGAAGCTCAGAGCGTTATAGCCATGGGCCTGAACGGCGAGGCGGCCGGCCGCCATGATCGCCTCGCGAATATCCGTCTTGGTTTTAGCCATCTGCGACCTCTGTCTATCACTCGATAGATAGTGGTTGACTCGCGAAAAAGAAAGCCCTATTCGGCCCTTGGCTATCTATCGATAGACAGGAAAAATGATGAAAATCTTCGATCGTCCCGGCTTCCCCAATCCGGCCCGCATTCGCATCGTCCTGGCCGAGAAGGGGCTTGATCAACAGATCGAGTTCGTCTCGGTCGATCTCATCGGTGCCGAGCACAAACAGGCGGAATTCCTTGCCAAAAACCCGTCCGGCGTATTGCCGGTTCTGCAACTGGATGACGGCACCTATATTTCCGAAAGCACCGCCATTACGGAATATCTCGACAATCTGGATGGCAATCCAAGGCTGACCGGCAGGACGCCGAAGGAAAAGGCGATGATCCATATGATGCAGCGGCGCGCGGAAGCCGATCTGCTCGACGCGGTCGGCATCTATTTCCATCATGCCACGCCGGGGCTGGGCGCCGCCCTTCAGGCGTTTAAAAGTCCGGACTGGGAAAGCCGCAGGCAATGGGGCGAGCGTCAGCGCGAAGTTGCTCTGAACGGCATGCGCTATTTCGATACGGTCCTGACATCCTCGCCCTTCGTGGCCGGCGATACATTCTCGCTAGCCGACATCACGGTATTTGCCGGTTTGATGTTCGCCGACGTCGCCGGGATCAGCAGTACGGACGGCTATGCCGCCCTCAATGCCTGGCGCGCCAAAGTCGCGGAAATCCCAAGCGTGAAGAACCGTAGCGGCCAGCAATTCGAACCAGACGATCTGCGCCGCCTCGGCTTCTGACAGGCAGGCAGCCGGGTCTGATCACCCCGGCTGCATCAGCTTTGCCAGTTCCGTGCGGGTATCGTCCAGAATCGCCTCTGATGCGGTCGGGTCGGTCATGATGCGCGACATGGTGACGGCGCCCACCATCGCGGACACGGTCAGCACCGCGCGGGCCTTCGCCTCTTGGAGAGGCATGTCATCGAAGCGCTTTGCGATGGCGTTGACCAGACCCAGCACGCGTTCCGACGCCGCCGCGCGCGTCTCCTCTCCGGCCCGCGCCAATTCGCTGCCCAAGGCCGCGAAGGTGCAGCCCGTTGCGATATCATCGCGGTGGGCGGTCGAAAGGTAGTTTTCCACGATGGCCTCGGCGCGTGTCCGGTCGTCCGGGCTCACCGCCGCCAGCTGATCCTCGACCGATGCCAAGGTGCATTCGTTGCAGGCTTCCGCGACCAGCTGCTCCTTTGAGGCAAAATGCCGGTAAAACGCGCCCTGCGTCAGACCCGCAGCCTCCATGACATCGGCAATGCTCGTCTCGTGAATGCCTTTGCGTCGAATTTCCGCAACGGCCGTGAGAACGATCCGCCGTCTGGTCTCGGCCGTTTCGGCCTTTGATTTCTTCACCCCAGAGAACTCCCTGGCCAATCGCCCGCAATACGCGCGTCGATTGCTTATAGGTGACCGCTAAAATCCTGTCGATTGCCCGCCGGGCTTAGCACCCATCCGCTCCAGGCCGGTCACAGATGCTTGACGTTTTAGCGGTCAAGTGACCTCTATATGCACAATTAGATAGCGATCTAACGACGTCCTGCCCGCGCGCGCAAGCCCAGTCGGCATTGGCGTCCCAACCGACACGGCGTCCCGGACGCCTTTTCTGACAGAGTAAAACGAGGATGGAACCGATGAGCAGATTGGATGAACCCGAGACGAGCGGACGCAGAAAGCGCCGATCCGTCTCCCGTTCCCTATTGGGGCTGACGACCTGTCTGGTGATCCTGGGTGGCTCTGGGATCGTCTATTTTCACGGTCACAGCCGGGCCGATACGCCGGCCGCACCCCCTGCGGCTGCCTTGCCGCAAGTCGTCGCCAGCCACCCGCTGGAACAGGATTTGGACCGACGCCTCGGGTTCCTCGGCCAATTTTCCGCGGTGAATCGTGTGGAGCTGCGCGCTCAGGTCGGTGGCACACTGACCGGGATTGACTTCAAAGACGGAGACATCGTGCAGCAAGGCCAGCTGCTCTTCACGATCGACCCGGTTCCGTATGAGATAAAACTGTCCGAGGCTCAGGCGGCACGGGAAACGGCAGTCGCAAGATTGGCCCTGGCAGTTCGTGAGCTCTATCGCGCCCAGGCTTTGGTGAAGGGCAGCGCCGGCACGGTCGAAGACGTCGATCAGCGCGTGGCGGACCAGCGCGCGGCGCAAGCCGCTGTCGATGACGTGGATGCCCGTATCCACGATGCGCAATTCGACCTCGACCATTGCCGCATTACCGCGCCCTTCACGGGGCGGATCGGCAATCACATGGTCTCCATCGGCAATCTGATCGCCGGCAGCCGCGCCGCCACAAGCCCCACGACTTTGCTCGCGACCGTGGTCTCGGTCGATCCGATCTATCTGGATTTCGACATGAGCGAGAGCGATTACATCGCTTTCTCCAACTATCGCGCGGCCCAGAAGGGGCCTTTGGATGACAAGGTCGAACTCGCGCTGACCGGGGAGACGCAATATTCCCATCAGGGCGTGCTCGACTTCGTTGATAACGTACTCGATCGGTCGAGCGGCACCATCCATGCGCGCGCCACTGTGCCGAACGCAGATCTGTCGCTGACGCCTGGTGAATTCGCGCGGCTGCAAGTGGCGGTAACCCAGCCGGCGCCGACGCTGCTGGTGCCGGATGCCTCCGTTCTGCCGGATCAGTCCAACTATGTCGTCCTGACGGTCTCGCCTGATGGCACGGTTGTGCCGAAGCCGGTGAAGCCCGGCGACATGCGCGGTGGGCTGCGTGTCATCCAGTCGGGCCTCAGCCCGAATGACCTGGTGATCACGGATGGGCTTGCCTATGCCGCACCCGGATCGCACGTCCGCGTGCAGAATGGCGATATCCGCTTCGCTTCGGCCCAGCAGTAGGATCGGGCCGCCATCATGCGCCTTACGCATTTTTTCATTGATCATCCGCGTTTCGCGACCGTTCTCAGCATCTTCGTGACGCTGCTCGGCCTCGGCGCGCTTTTCGTTCTGCCGGTGGCGCAATATCCCGAGGTTGTGCCGCCAACCGTGCAGATTACCACCACCTATCCCGGCGCTTCGGCGGAAACCGTGGCCAAGACGGTGGCCACGCCGCTGGAGCAGGAAATCAACGGCGTCGAGAATATGCTCTATATGGGCAGCCAGTCGACGGGCGACGGCAAGCTGACGATTACCGTCACCTTCCGGATCGGCACCGACCTGAACGTCGCGCAGATGCTGACGCAGAATCGCGTTGAAGATGCGCTGCCGCGTTTGCCGGATGACGTGCAGCGGCTCGGCGTGCAGGTGCGCAAATCGACGCCCAGCATTCTGCTGGCCGTGCATGTGTTTTCGCCCAACAAGTCGCGCGATCTCCTATACCTTTCCAACTACGTGACCTTGCACATCAAGGATGCCGTCGCGCGTCTGCAAGGCGTGGGTGACGTGCAGTTTCTGGGCGGCCGCGAATATGCCATGCGCATCTGGCTGGACCCTGACAAGGTTGCAGCGCATGACCTGGATGCGTCGGAAGTTCTGGCCTCCCTCCGCGCCCAGAATATCCAGGTTTCGGCCGGCATTCTCAACCAGCCGCCGGTGGCGGGCAGCGAAGCCTATCAGATCAATGTCGAGGCCTTGGGCCGTCTGACGACGCCGGAGCAATTCGCCAATATCGTCGTCAAATCGGACGGACAGGGCCGCATCACCCGCGTGCGCGATATCGGCTGGGTGGAAGTCGGCGCCGCCGATTACGGGTCATCCGCCTATGTCGACCGGACCGATGCGGCATCCTTGCTGTTCTATGCCGAGCCGGGTGCCAATTCGCTGGCCGTCGAGCATGAAGTGCTTACGACCATGAAGACGCTGAGCGCGGATTTTCCGCCGGGCGTCGCCTATGAAATCGTCTACGACCCGACCATCTTCATCGCCAAATCGGTGCATGAAGTTATCATCACCATCTTCATCGCCATCCTGCTGGTGGTCGGCGTGGTCTTCGTCTTCCTACAGACCTGGCGGGCGACCATTATTCCGGTCATCGCCATCCCGGTTTCGCTGGTCGGCACTTTCATTATCCTCGCGGCCTGCGGCATTTCGCTGAACAACCTGTCTTTGTTCGGCCTTGTCCTCGCGGTCGGTATCGTGGTGGATGACGCGATCGTCGTCGTCGAGAATGTCGAGCGGAATATCCGCGCCGGCATGTCGCCGAAGGACGCCGCCCATAGAACCATGGATGAGGTCGGCGGCGCGCTGATTTCCATCGCGCTGACGCTTTGCGCCGTCTTCGTGCCGGCGGCCTTCTTGTCAGGCATTGCCGGCCTGTTCTTCAAGCAGTTTGCGGTGACCATCGCTGCTTCGACCGTGATTTCCTGCCTCGTCTCGCTGACGCTGAGTCCGGCGCTCTGCGCCGTGCTGTTCAAAGCCCATACCGCGCATGACGCCCATAGCCGCAACTTTGCCCGACGCGCCTTGGACGGCGCTTTCGGTGGCTTCAACACAGGCTTTGAAAAACTCTCGGCGGGCTATGCGGGCCTGACGCGACGCCTGATCCGCGGCATGGCGCTGGTGCTGGTCGCCTATATCGGGCTTATCGGCCTGACCGGCTTTCAGTTCTCGCGCGCGCCGACCGGCTTCATTCCCGAACAGGATCAGGGCTATCTGATCACCATCATCCAGTTGCCGCCAGGCGCGACCCTCGCACGCACCGAGAAGGTCGTGAAGCAGGCAACCGATATCATCCTCAAGACCAAGGGTATCGAGCATGCCGCGCCCTTCGCGGGTCTGGATGCCATCACCTCGACAGTCGCGTCCAATTCCGGGACGATCTTCTCGGGCCTGCCGTCGCTCTACAGTCATTCGCTGAAGGGTGTGACGGCGAATACCGTGTTGGCCGACCTTCGCCAGCGCCTGTCGGTCATCAAGGATGCCTATGTGCTGACCGTGCCGCCGCCGCCCGTGCAAGGTCTGGGCAGTTCCGGCGGCTTCAAGATGATGCTGGAGGATCGTGCCGGCGTCGGGCCTGACGCGCTGGTGGCCGCGACAAAAAAACTGGTGGCCGCCGCCAATCAAGACCCGGATTTCGCGGGTGTCTTTACGCTTTTCAATGCCGGGTCGCCCTCGGTCTATGCCGATATCGACCGCGAGAAGGTTGAAAAGCTGGATTTGAGCCCGACGGACGTCTTTTCGACGCTCGAAGTCTATCTCGGCTCGCAATATGTGAACGACTTCAACTATCTCGGCCGCACCTATCAGGTCATCGTGCAGGCGGATGGGCAGTTCCGGCGCTCGGCCGATGACGTGTCACGCCTCAAGGTGCGCAACAGCCTGGGTGAGATGGTGCCCATCGGCTCGGTCGCCGATCTCAAGACGGACACCATCCCCTATCGCGTGCCGCGCTATAATCTGTTCCCGGCGGCGGAAGTGCAGGGCGTGGCAGCCCCTGGCGTTGCCACCGGCACGGCGCTGCACCGCATGGAGGAGCTGGCTCATCAGGTTCTGCCACGCGGCGTCAGCTTCGAATGGACGGAATTGGCCTTCCAGCAGCAGGAGAAGGGCACGCCGACTTTGCTCGTCTTCGGGGCGGCCGCGCTCTTCGTCTTCCTGGTTCTTGTCGCTCAATACGAGAGCTGGAAACTGCCGCTGGCGATCGTGCTGATTGTGCCGATGTGCCTGCTCGCCTCCGTCACCGGCCTGCTGGGGCGCGGCATGCCGATCGATATCCTGGCGCAGATCGGCTTCGTGGTGCTGGTGGGCTTGGCGGCGAAGAACGCCATCCTGATCGTGGAGTTCGCAAGACAGAAGGAAGACGACGACAAGGCAACGCCGGCCGAGGCGGCCGTGCATGCGGCGCGCACTCGCCTGCGTCCGATCCTCATGACCTCCTTCGCCTTCATCCTGGGTGTGGCACCCTTGGCGGTCGCGACCGGCGCGGGGGCAGAGATGCGGCAATCCCTCGGCACGGCCGTGCTGTTCGGCATGCTGGGCGTGACTGTCTTCGGCCTGCTGTTCACGCCGACCTTCTACACGGTCATACGCAAGCTCGGCCGGGGGGCAAGGTCATGATGGCCACTTCTCTTCGCCTGCCTAGTCTCATCCTGGCACTCGGCCTGGCCGGGTGCATGGTGGGACCGAATTACAAAAAGCCGGACGTCGCTCTGGCGCCCTTCCATAACCCGGTGCCGCATGAGGGAGCGGCACCAGCGCCCCAGCTCGACACCTGGTGGACAGGCTTCAATGACCCGATGCTGGTGACGGTGGTTCAGCGCGCGTTGGACCAGAATCTGGATCTGGCCGCCGCCTTCGCCCGCGTGCAGCAGGCGCGGGCGGAAGCCAATGCGTCCGGTGCGCAGCTTTTGCCGACCTTCGATTTCAATGCGAGCACGACAGCCGAGCATCAAAGCACGGTCAGTCCGCTCGGCGCGCTCGGGGAAAGCCTGCCGAACTATAATCGCGACCAGCGCGAATATACGCTCGGCAGCGCGGCAAGCTGGGAGATTGACCTTTTCGGCGGCCTGCGGCGGGGCGCGCGGGCGACGCGGGCTGAAGCTGAGGCGGCCCGTGCCGAGCAGGACGGCACGCGCATCACGGTGGCGGCCGACGCGGCCGACGCCTATCTCCAGATCCGTGCCTATCAGGCGCGGATTGCGGTGACGACCGACCAGATTGCGACCGACACGAAACTGGTGGGGATCGTGCAACTGCGCGAAAGCCTGGGCAAAGGCGAGGATCGTGAAGTGGCCCAGGCGCAGGCGGTGCTGGAACAGGCGCAGTCAACCCTGCCGCCGCTTCGCATCGGCCTCGAATCGCAGATGAACCGGCTGGATGTGCTGATGGGCGTGCAGCCCGGAACCTATGCGCGTGAACTGGCGGTGGTGCAGCCCATACCGGCAATACCGGCCATCGGCGGCAATGACCAGCCGCTGGACGTGCTGCGCCGTCGGCCGGATGTGATAGCCGCCGAACGGCGGCTGGCTGCCAGCAGTGAGCAGATCGGCGCCGCGATTGCGGATTACTATCCCAAGATATCGCTCTCCGGCGCTTTGGGTTTCGATAGTCTGAGCACAAACCAGCTTTTCACGGCCAAGGCTTTTCAGCCGATTGGCACGGGCCTGCTGCGGTGGCGGCTTTTCGATTTCGGCAAGGTCGATGCCGAGGTCGCGCAGGCGAGGGGCGGCAATGCGCAGGCTTTGGCGCAATACCGGCAATCCGTCCTAAAGGCGACGGAGGATGTGGAGGATGCGCTCGTCACCTTGTCGCAGACGCAAACGCGCGCCGTGACTTTGCAACAGGAGGTCGCTTCTCTTGATCAGGCAAGAAAGCTCTCCCAGACGGCCTACGAGGCCGGGGCCATTCCGCTGACCGATGTGCTGGACGCTGACCGGCAGCTATTGATCACACAGGATGAATTGGACGCAGACCGCGGGGATGCCGCCCGTGCGGCGGTCCAGACCTTCCGAGCCCTGGGTGGCGGATGGGATGTGTCAAAGCCTTCGCAGCTTGCCCAACGGTAGCTGTTGCCCTGGCTCCTAAGCTTCCGCTAAGGAAGGCCGCACGCAGGATCCTGCGTGCGGCCTTCCTTTTATGTCTAAAGCGACCAAGCCGGGATTCAACCGACGCCATGACAGACCATTCGATAGCCGGCGGCAGATGCAAGATTTGTGGCGGGCCGAGCCAGTTTTTCGCGGCCGTCGACGCATCGCAACACTGCAATCTACAGCTTCCGTCGATCTCTCATCCGTCCAGCGATACGGTCACTTATTTCAAGTGCCAATCCTGCGAGTATATATTTACGAATTATCTCGATGGCTGGTCAAAGGAGGAATTGTGTGATCGGATTTACAACAGCGACTATGTCAAGTTCGATCCGCTCTATCCTCGTATCCGGCCTGAAATCAATGCCCGCTTCGTCAGGGGGATAATGGCGGAATCCTGGCTGGGTGAGCGCGCTCCCGCTGTTCTGGATTACGGCGCCGGAAGTGGATTATTGTCCCGCATCCTGGAGCCTGATGTCACGGTCGACAACTTCGACGCCATGAACCCGGAATTCGATATTTTGCCGGACGCGCGGTACGACGTCATATTCTGTGCGGAGGTGGTGGAGCATATTCCCTTTCCAGCGAATTTTGCGAAAGACTGGAAAGCATTGCTCAACGGCGGCGGGGTCGTTGTTTTTTCAACAAAAATCCTGCCTGACGATATTGATATCCAGAGGGGCGGCTGGTGGTATCTGGGACCAAGAAACGGTCATGTCAGCCTCCACTCGCAGAAAAGCCTGGGCATTCTTTTAGGCGAGGTCGGCCTCGAATACGAATGCCTGTCGGAGGATTGGCATCTCGCGATCAACGGTGGCAGGTCCGTTTTGAATCTCGATGTCGTCAGGCAGCTGGTGGACATGCAGCCCAAGGGCTTCATCGAAATCTAGATCGCACTGCGTTCAGGCAGAAACGGCGGGATGTGCCATCATGATGGGCAACGGCACATCCAAAGCCTTTTGGCGCGTCAGACGGCCTGCATGGTCTGCAACTGCCAGGGGCAACGATTATAGATAAGATTGGATTGCCATTCAGGATGGCGATCAAAGTCGAAAATGACGAATAACGGCCCGAAGTGATCGATGGGCATGAATTGGCCGTTGATGCGCGTCGCCATCAGCGGCTTATCCTGTGCGATCATATCAAGCGGAATTTCGCAACCGTAATCATTCAAGGCCGTGCAGACCAGCTTCGTGCCGGAGGCCCCGAGATAGCGCAGGAATTTGTCCAGATAGACGCCCTCGAATTTGACTCTTTTCGTCCAGGGCGTCAGCGTCGTGAAGCTGTCGAGGCCAAGTGCCTCGATCGACGCCATGTCGAAAACCGCCGTATTGCCGACATTGTGGCGTGTGATTTTGCCGGAAACGGTCAGCACCGTGTCGCCTTTTGGAAGGCCGAGGGGGGGCAGGGCATCATCGGCGAAGGCCGTCGTGGTGCTCAAGGCCGCCGTGGCTGCCGCCGCGCCCAGAAGCAGCGACCGACGTGTCAAACTGGTATCGATGCTCGGCAAAGCGGGCCTCTTTCGCTATGGGTCTGCCCCTGTCAGGCACAGGACGTCTCGTAAAGTCTCATTGCAGAATGGCGGCAGCCTAGCCTAGGCGATTGGCTTTGTGAACCAGGATCACCAGTCGAAAGCGGCTACAGCCGGTATTCTCCTGTCCCGATGGACTTATCGCTCGTCTTGGAAAGGCGCGTCCATGCCGGGTATATAGCGGTTGGAGATGCTGGCGCGGCAATGCGTCTCGAAGGCTGTCAGCAGCAGCGGCTTGCGAAGGGTGGAAAGCGTCGCGGTTCCCACGGTCATCGGCCGATGTTTTCCCTTCAGGCGCAGCCGGATGAGGCGTCGCCCATCCAATGCAATGTCGGAGCGCGGGCGCACATTCGCCAGCGTATAGCCGTAGCCATTCGCGACCATTGTCCGCACGACGTCCTGCTGAGCCGAGGAATAATAGATCCGTGGCTCGAGATTTTCCTTCGCGAACAGACCCAGGAAGTAATCCCGGCTGATGGGAAGATCGAGCAGTATGAGCGGCTCATGCGCGAGCTGGCCGAGACTGACAGCGCCCTCGCCGGCGAGGCGGTGACCGTCGCTGACCATGACATAGGGGGGCAATCGCGCCAGAGGGACAAAGGATATGGGAGGTGGGATCTGCAGATCGTAGGTCAGCGCGATGTCGATCTCGGCGCGCTGTAGGGCGTCAAGCAAGGATGCCAGTCCGGCCTCCACTTGCGTAATTCTGGCCTCGGGGTTTTGAGACATGAAACTATGCGCCAGTTCCGGCATGATCATGGGCGCCATGGTGATCATACAGCCGACCGTAAGCTGCCCCCGAACGTGCTGCGTTGTTTCAGACGCCACCGCATAGAGGGAGTCAGCCTGGGACAGCAACAGCTTGGCTTCGACAAGAAGACGGCGGCCGGCAGCGGTGAGCGACAGTCCTTGCGCGTGGTGGCGAACGAACATCTGGACGCCGAATTCACGCTCCAGAAGCGTAATCGCGGCGGAGATGGAGGCTTGCGAAATGGCGATTTTCGCCGAACCCAGCGTGATCGACCCAGCCTCGGCGGCGGCGACAAAATACTGAAGCTGGCGCAGGGTATACCTCATCGCCAGAGCCCTGCTGCAATTCCGGACAGCTTGCCGGTGAAGGACTGATCGCAGGCGCACGTGGCGGCGGTTATGGGCATCGGTCCTGCTTCGGTTTTCCTGGGGCAGTGCTACAATAAAAATTCGTATTCACGAACTATGCGGGTCATTATTTCCTGACGAGAGTCAGGACCGGTCGTCAGATACGTGCGGAAGGCCGCATCAGGAGAGCCATGTCAGTCGAGAAGATCGATACCCTCGTGGTCGGCGGCGGCCAGGCTGGCGTGGCCGCCAGTGAGCATCTGACGCGCGGTGGCGTACCTCACCTGGTGCTGGAACGCGACCGGATTGCCGAACGCTGGCGCACGGGCCGCTGGGATTCGCTGGCCGCCAACGGGCCTGCCTGGCATGACCGTTTTCCGAATATGGAATTCACGGTGACCGGCCCGGACGGGTTCGCGCCCAAAGACGAAGTGGCGGACTATTTCGAGGCCTATGCCAAGCGCTTCGACGCGCCCATTCGCTGCGGTGTGGCGGTGACGCGGGTCACCCGGCTGAACGGTCGCCCCGGCTTTCTGGTCGAAACCTCGGCCGGCGCCATCGAAGCGCAGCGGGTCATCGCCGCGACGGGCCCTTTCCAGCGTCCGGTCATTCCCACCCTGCTGCCAGCCGATACTGATATCCGGCAATTGCATTCCGGCGCCTATCGAAACCCTGGTCAGCTTCCCGAGGGCGGGATTCTTGTCGTCGGCAGCGGCTCCTCCGGCGTTCAGATTGCGGAAGAACTCGCTTTGGCGGGGCGGCGCGTCTACCTTTCGGTGGGGCCGCATGATCGTCCGCCACGGTCTTACCGTGGCCGTGATTTCGTCTGGTGGCTGGGCGTGCTGGGCAAATGGGATGCGGCGCCGAAGGCGGCGGGTAGTGAGCATGTGACCATCGCGGTCAGTGGCGCCCGGGGCGGCGAGACGATCGATTTTCGTAAGCTGGCCAAAGCGGGCCTCACTCTGGTCGGCCGGACGGAAGGCTTCTCAGCCGGCACGATGCGCTTTTCCGCCAATCTGGCCGAGACGATCGCGAAAGGTGACGCGAATTATCTCGCGGTGCTCGATGAGGCGGATGCCTATATCGCCCGCAATGGGCTCGATCTGCCGGAAGAGCCGGAGGCGCGCAATTTCCTGCCGGACCCGGACTGCATAAGCCAGCCGCTGACCGAATTGGATCTGGCTGCGGCCGGGGTCAATACGATTATCTGGGCGACCGGCTACACCGCCGATTTCAGCTGGTTGGAGGTCGATGCGTTTGATGAATCCGGCCGGCCGCAGCACCAGCGCGGCATCGCGCGGGAACGGGGAATCTATTTCCTCGGTCTACCCTGGCTGTCGGGGCGCGGTTCCAGCTTCATCTGGGGTGTCTGGCAGGATGCGCGGCATATCGCCGAGCACATCGCCATTCAGCGCGGTTACCTTGATTATAAGCCGCAGATAGCGGGTTGAGTTTCAACACGCTCCTGACCCAGCCTTTTTCGGAGACGCCCCATGGTGACGCATAACCGCATCCGTATGTTCAATACGAAGGAAACCTACCCCGAGCAGAAGCTCGACAATGACCTGTGCCAGGTTGTGGTCGCACGCGGAGCGATGGTCTTCGTCCGTGGCCAGATCGGCCAGGACCTTGATACCTCGCAGAATGTCGGCGTCGGCGATGTCGAGGCTCAGGCCGAGCAGGCGATGAAGAATATCGACATGCTGCTGCGGGAGGCCGGATCGGAACTCTCCCACATCACCAAGATCGTCATCTATCTGGTCGATCCGCGCTATCGCGAGACGGTGTATCGCACGGTCGGCAAATGGCTGAAGGGCGTCTACCCGGTATCGACCGGTCTGGTCGTTTCCGCCCTGGCCCGGCCGGAATGGCTGGTGGAGATCGACGTTACGGCCGTCATCCCGGAATAAGACCGCTAATCCCGGGCCAAAATCCGGCTCAAGGCCTCTTCGGTTTCGGCGCCCTTGGGAATACTTAAAATCCGCCCCGGGTCGCGGCCGCTGACAGCCGCGACCGCTTTCTTGGGGCAAAGCCCCAGGCAGCGGGTTTCGACGAGACGCACCTGCCGTCCCTGGCCCTTTGCCTTGAGTTCGGTCCTGAGCGCTTCACGCAGCGTCTGCTTGCGATCAGGGCCGAAACCCGCCTTCATCTTGCCGGTGCATTTGCCGCAAAGCAGGATCACGTCACGCCAGGGTGTGGCACGCTGGTCTATGGCTTTGGTCATGCCGTGAAGATAATGCCGCCGGACAGCCGGTAAAGATGCCCCTTAGCCGAAGGTGAATGAAAACGCCTGCACGCCCGGGTCCAGGAACTCGATCTGGAAGGTCCGATCGGTAATGTCGCCGGACTGACGGACAAGCTGATAAAGGCGCTGGTCCGTCACCGTGCCATTGCCTTGCGCATCCACATCCGTGCCATGCTCGGCCAATGGCGGCTTGCCGTCGATCAAGACGCGAAAGCGCACGGGCTTGCCGTCGCTCGTCGGCCCCAGGACCAGATGCAGATCGCGGGCATGGAAGCGGAAGCTGATGCTGCCGGTGCTCTGATCCAGCGTGGCGCTTTGGCCCTGCACGGTCCAGTTTCCGGCCAGACCCCATTGGTTGAGGGCCAGTGGGTCGGGCGTCGTATAGGCATGGCTTTTGCCACCCACGGCACCGCCGGGTGAGACGAAATTGGCGGCGCGCTCGAAGCCGATATAGGTCTCGGGCGACTGCATGTCGGTCTCGTCGGCCGCAGCCTCGGCACCGTGGCCGTCGACCGAGACGATGCCCTGGGGGACATTCTGATTGCCGGCTTCCGTCAGCAATTGCTGAATGACCCGCTCGGAATGCGCGTCGTCACCTTCGCCGAAATGGTGGTAGCGGATGCGCCCCTGGGCATCGATGAAATACTGCGCCGGCCAATACTCGTTATTGAAGCCGCGCCAGATCGCGTAATTATTGTCGATGGCGACAGGATAGTTGACGTGCAGGTCTTTGATCGCCTGCCGGACATTGCCGATATCCCGCTCGAAGGCGAATTCGGGCGCATGCACGCCGATGATGACAAGGCCATGGTCTTGGTATTTGGCGGCCCAGGCTTCGACATAGGGCAGCGTGCGCAGGCAGTTGATGCAGGAATAAGTCCAGAAGTCGATCAGCACCACCTTGCCGCGCAGCCCTTCGGCGGTCAGCGGCGGAGAATTCAGCCATTGCACCGCGCCGGTCAGCGGCGGCAGCACGCCTTCCACCGGCAGGGCGTCGGCGGCAGGCTTGGCGGCCATCATCATCATGGCGCCGGCAGCCGCATTATTCGCCTGCATGGTCATGGTCGGCGCGGGTTTGGCCGGCTGGCCGCCGCCTTTGACATCCGCCTTGTTGAGCAGTGCCTGTTCCAGATTGTTGGTGCTGGCGGAAGCAACCTGCGTCAGCAATCCACGGTCCAGCCCCAGGCTGATGACGACGACACCGGCGAGGACGGCGACACCCAGGCCGCGCCGGATCCATTCACCGGCACCAAGCGATCGTTTCATGGCCGTGAAGACGCGGCCACCGATGAGCAGCGCGACGGCGAGGGAGGTCGCGGCGCCGGCGGCATAGGCGAGCAGAAGCAGGGAGGTTCCGACATTGGCGCCCTGCAGCGCGGCACCGGTCAGGACGAGGCCGAGAATGGGGCCGGCGCAGGGCGCCCACAGCAGTCCGGTCGCGATGCCGAGCAGGAAGGAGGCCGCGAAGGGGGACTTCGCCTCTCCGCTATCGGCCGATTGCGACAGGCGGGAGCCGAGGGCGACCAGGGGCCGCGTCAGCCGGTCCGCCAAATGCGGAAACAGCAGCGTGACGCCGAAGAGGGCGAGAAGAATGATGGCGGCGACGCGGCCGTAGCGATTGGCGTCCACCGCCCAGCCCCCGCCGACGGCGGCCAGTGTCGCGACCAGGGCGAAGGTGATGGCCATGCCAAGCAGCAGCGGCAATCCGCTGGTGACGAAGGGCCGATCGGCGCGCGCGAAGACGAAGGGCAAAACCGGCAGGATGCAGGGGCTGAGGATGGTCAGCACGCCGCCGAGATAGGCAACCAGGAACAGGATCATCTCAGACGCCTCGCAGCCAAGGTTTCCAAACCAACCCAAAGATCGGTCCAGTGGGATGATGTCGTCCCGCTTTGGTTACGCGGAAGCGGAAGAGCGTGTTACGGTGCGGTTGAAAATAACGCCGATTTAATGCGCGTTTTGGGGACGTATCGGGATGGACGTAGCAGACAGTCGGACTGCCGTGACGCGGGATGTGCCGCCGGTTGCACTATCCGCATTATTGATCGCGAGCTACGCGCGGCTTGTCGGGCGGGCGCTGGTGCCAGCGGGCTTCGGCGCACGCGGAGCGGCACATTGGCTGTATGAGGACGCGCCCTTTTGCGTTCTGGCGCATGACACCGCGCAGGATCCGCGTTTCGTCTACGCAAATAAAGCGGCGCAAACCTGTTTCGAATATTCCTGGGCCGCCTTTACCGCCCTGCCGTCGCGTCTGTCGGCTGAGGCGCCGGACCGGGCCGAACGGCAGGCTTTGCTGGATCGTGTTTCGCGCGACGGTTTCGCGACCGGCTATGCCGGCTTGCGCATCAGCGGGTCCGGCCGTCGCTTTTGGATCGAGCAGGGCATTGTCTGGCAGATCATCGATGACGACGGCGTTCTGCACGGTCAGGGTGCCATGTTTCCGCGCTGGCGCGATGCGGCCGGCTGATCGGCCGTAGCGACTTCTCCGGCTCCAATGACACGCTCGGCGGCAGGTTGAAGGGCGTGATGACCTGCACCGGGGACAGTGCCGCGCCCGGCACGTCCTTCAATGCGCCATGGGCCTGCATGATATGGCGGCAGGCCGTTCGCATATCCCGGTTCAGATCGTGATGCAGGACGGCGCTAATCTGCCGATCCCGCAGCAGGGGCGCGTTTTCGGCGTCCAGATCATGGGCGATGAAAGCGGTACAAGGCCGCTGGGCTTCCGCGAAGGCCGCCAGCACGGCGCGATTGCCGCCGCCGATGGAATAAGCGCCGGTGATCCGGCTGTCCGCCAGCAAGGCACGGCGGGCGAGCGCCACCGTTTCCTGATCCATGCCGAAACCTTCGCTGACCTCGACAATGCCGATCTCGGGATGCAAGCGGCGCAGCGCCTGGCGGAAGCCGCTCTCGCGCTCCTCCTCGCCCCTAAAGCGATTGCTGCTCAGCGTCACCAGAACCCGCGCGGCGCTGGGCTTGAGCCAGGCCCCGATCAGATAGGCGGCGGTTTCCCCTGCTGCGCGATTGTCGATGCCGACATAGGCGTGGCGGCGGGAATGCGGCAGGTCCGTCACCAGGGTCACAACCGGTATGCCGGCCTCTGCCAGACGATCCACGGCTGCGGCCACATCCGGCACGTCCGGCGCCTTCAGGATGACGCCATGGCTGCCGCGCCGGCGAATGCCGTCCAGCGCCTGCACCAGTGCCTCCGTCGGGATCATCTCCCACAAATGGAACCGGGCGCGGAAGACAGCGGGTTGCAGGGTCGGCAGTTCGGCTTCCAAGGCGGCGCGAACAGTGGCGGAGAAACGGGCCGGGGTTTCCATCACCAGGTCGATCGTAAATTTTCGGCCTGACAGCGCCCGTTGGCGGCTTTGTCCCTCCAGGTCACGGATGGCTTCTTCAACGCGCAGCCGCGTCAGCGCCCGCACGCCGTCGCGTTTGTTCAACACCCGATCGACGGTCGCGACACTGAGACCCGATTGGGCGGCGATTTCCTTGACGAGAAAGGTGCGGGACATGTTCGGCACCTTGCCGCAAAGCAGCATGAGGCACCATGCCAAATTGATGGATTTCTGATGGATTCCTGAGCGCCCTGATACGGCAGGGGCGCCTATGTATCGGTGACGACTTCAATTGGGAGAAACGCCATGAAGAGCGACAACCTGACCAAGCTGCGGAATGACCGCATCTATCTGTCCCCCGAGCGCGTCTGGCTGGAGGAGCTTTCCGCCCTCGCCGCGACGGAGACGCGGCTCGAGGATTACCCTCTGGCCGCCGATGTCGCATCTCGCGTGCTGATCTATGATTGCGATGCAGTTCGCCGCACGGCGGCGACGGCAGAGGGCCGCCGCTCGGTTCTGGCCGAATGGGCGGAGGCGCTGCTGACCGGGCCGGGCATCATCGTGCTGCGCCGCGCCTTCGCCGATACGGCGCCGATCGACGCGGCCAGTGACGTGTTCCGCGCCATCATCGCTGAACAGCACGCCAATAAGACGGGCGGCGGCGATCACTTCGCGAAGCCCGGCGCCAATGACCGCATATGGAATGCGCTCGAAAAGCTTTGCCTGCGGGCGCCGGATGTCTTTGCCGGCTATTACGGCAATGAGATTCTGGCCATGGTCAGCGAGGCATGGTTGGGGCCAGCATACCAGTTCACCTCCCAGGTCAATGTCGTCAATCCGGGTGGCGAGGCGCAATCCGCCCATCGCGATTATCATCTCGGCTTCATGACCCCGGCGCAGATGGCGCAATACCCGGCTCATGTGCATCGCCTGTCGCCGGTGCTGACATTGCAGGGCGCGGTCGCGCATTGCGACATGCCGGTGGAAAGCGGCCCGACGCTGTACCTGCCCTATAGTCAGGCGTATGAGCCCGGCTATCTCGCCATCACCACGCCGGAATTTCGCACCTATTTTGAAGAGCACCATGTGCAATTGCCGCTGGAAAAAGGCGATGCCGCCTTCTTCAATCCGGCACTGTTCCACGCCGCCGGCACCAACCGCTCGAAGGACATCAAGCGGATGGCCAATCTGCTCCAGGTGTCTTCGGCTTTCGGCCGCGCCATGGAAAGCATGGACCGTACGCGCATGAGCGCGGTGCTTTACCCTGCGCTTCAGGCCATGCATGCAAGCGGACAGATCAATGAGGTTCGGGCGCTGGATGCGATTGCGGCCTGTGCGGAAGGCTATCCTTTCCCCACCAACCTTGATCGTGATCCGCCGATCGGCGGGCTGGCGCCGCAAAGCCAGCAGGCTTTCATGCGGGACGCATTCCTGGCCGGTCAGCCGACCGAAGCCTTTCGCGGGGCTTTACAGGCACAGGCGGAAAAGCGGCTGACCTGATATTGATGTAGCAACGATAGCAGAAGCGCGGGCCAGGCCCGCGCTTAAGGAAAATATGAGACATCCGCGCAAATTTCGCGCGGATGCTTGTGCGCAAATGGGCGCTGTTACTGACCGTTAGCCTCTGCGGCCTTCTTTTTTTCATGCTTGTTCATTTCATGGCCGACGACACAGCCGGCCGCAGCACCCAGCACGGCATGATGATGCGCGACATGGCCGGCAACGCCGCCGACAACGGCGCCGGATACGCACCCGGCCGCATTGGCCGAGGTCGCGATGAGAAGGGTGGCCGCAGTCGTGCCGAGAAGAGCAAAAATCTGTTTCATGGCCCGTATTTAGGGATCTGGGCGCCGCTGGCAAGAGTGCGGTCGCCGGCAAAGCGATCACCGGTCCGCGCCGGTCAGACGAAGAGAGATTCTTGAACGCAAATCGATGCGGCCGCATCTTGCTTTCGGTTCAGTCGACATCAGGGCTGACCAAATGTGGAGATGCCGATCATGCAGCCCAATCGTGCGATCTGGACCTATCCTTGGGATGTGCAGGATCTCGGGCTGGATGCCGTGGCGACGGAGCTGCGCGAGCGTGCGGGTCTGAATCGCATTAGCCTTGCCAGCGCCTATCATGCCGGACGTTTCTTGCAGCCGCGCAGCCCGCGTCGCACCACCTTTTCCCCCGAGGACGGGACAATCTATTTCCGTCCTGACCCAGCGCGCTGGGCGCAGTCCCGTCTTCAGCCGCAGGTGGCATCCCTGGTGGCCGAGAGCGATGTGCTGCGTGATCTGGTGGCAGCGCGTGACAGGACCGGACTCAGCGTCGCAGCTTGGACCGTATGCCTGCACAACAGCCGGCTCGGCGCCGCCTATCCCGATGCCGCGACCGAAAGCGTGTTCGGGGAGCGCTATGCCCATGCACTTTGTCCCTCCCATCCCGATGCGCGCAATTATGTCTGCACACTGGTCGAAGACCTCACCCATGGCTGCCGGGTGGATGCCGTGGAACTGGAGACGATCGGCTTCATGGGATACCGGCACGGGCTGCATCACGAGAAGGACGGCGTCGGACTGACGGCCGAGGATGACTTGCTGCTCTCCCTCTGCTTCTGTCCTTTCTGCCGTGATGGCGCCGCCAAGGCGGGCGTGGATGTCGAATCTGCCGCGGCCACGGCCCGGAACTGGCTGTCAGAAAGCTTCGGCCGCGCCGTGCCGACGCCGCGCCTACCGCGACTGCTGACCGAAGGGCTGGCCGCCTTCGCGCCTTGGCCGGCGCTGCACGCCTATCTTCTATGGCGTTCCGTTCCGGTCATGAGCCTGATCGCGGATATCCGTGCGCGGGCGCATCCCGATAGTGCCATCCATGTCATAGATTTGGCCGCCGGCTGGCTGGGCGGGGTCGATCAGGCCGGGCTGCGGGATGTCTGCGACGGGCTCATTCTCTGCGCTTACGATATCGGCCCTGATGAGATTACGCGGCAGACGTCTGAAGCGCGGCGCGCCCTGGGGCCGGATCGCTATCTCGGCACAGGCTTGCGCGTTTTCTACCCGGAGGTTGCAGGGCCTGACATGCTGGCCGAGCGTGTCGACGCCGCTATCCGTGGCGGAGCGTCGGGCGTGAATTTCTACAATTACGGTCTGATTCCGGCCGCGCGACTGGACTGGATCAGGGCGGCCGGCGCTGGGCTTAGCCATCATGGCTTTTCCTGCTAGGGATAAGCGATCCGATCGAAAGGTGAGACCAATGGCGAAAATTCACTACAAGATCGTTCAGCATGATGGCGGCTGGGCTTACACTCTGAATGACGTTTTCTCCGAGCCCTTCCGCTCCAAGGAGATCGCGCTCGCTGCCGCCAAGCGCGTTGCGGCCGAGCAGCATGTGCCCGGTGACAGCGCCCTGATCTCCTACCAGGATGAAAAAGGCCAATGGCACGAAGAGATGTCGCAGGGCGATGATCGGCCGGACGCCGATGTCGTCGGCTGACGGCGTGTCGCCGCTGGACGGCGCAAGCGGGGCTCCGTCTTTGCAGCGTATCCTGCGCCGGCCGGCAGAGCCCGGCATGGCGCTCGCCCAGATTGAGACGCCAGCCTTGCTGGTCGATCTCCCTGCGCTCGACAGAAACATCGCGCGCCTGGCAGCCTATGTGCAGAGCCAGAGTCCGGGCGTGCGCCTCCGGCCTCATGCCAAGACGCATAAATCGCCCGACGTCGCGCGGCGGCAGATCGCTGCCGGGGCGGTTGGTGTCTGCTGCCAGACAGTGGGCGAGGCGGAAGCCATGGCGGCTGCCGGCATCGCGGATATTCTGTTGAGCAATCAGATTGCGGGCGCCGGAAAGGCCGCGCGTCTGGCCGCGATCGCAGGCCAGTCCAGGCTCTCGGTCTGCGTCGATGACCCGGCACAGGTCGCCTTGCTGTCGGAAGCGGCATTGGCCGCCGGGGTCACGATCCATATTCTGGTGGAGCTCGACGTCGGCGGCGCGCGCTGCGGCGTGCAGTCAGCCGAGGCTGCGCGGGCTTTGGCCGAATTGGTCCAGTCCACGCCCGGCCTCGGTTTCGGCGGCCTGCAAGCCTATCACGGCCGGGCGCAGCACATGCGCAAACCGCAGGAGCGGAAGGCCGCCATTGAGCGGGCGATCCTGTTGGCGGGCGAGGCTGCCGCCAAAATTCGCGCAGCCGGCATAGCCTGCGATACCGTAACCGGCGCAGGCACCGGCAGTTTCGAATTCGAAGCCGCCAGCGCCCTCTATACCGAATTGCAGTGTGGCTCGTACGTCTTCATGGATGCCGACTACGCCCGCAATGAGCGTGACGATACGACGGCAATGCCGCGTTTCGAGCAGGCGCTGACGGTGCTGACGACGGTAATCAGCACGCCGCTGCCCGATAGGGCTGTCTGCGATGCCGGTTTGAAGGCGATGAGCCTGGATAGCGGCCCGCCATCGCTGCAACTTCACCCGGGGCTGGACTATGCCGGTGTCTCTGACGAGCACAGCACCTTGACCATGCATGCGCCCGCAACCTTGCGCGTGGGGCAGGCAATTCATCTCGTACCCGGTCATTGCGACCCGACGGTCGCCATGCATGACTGGATCATTGTCCATGACGGTAAGAGGGTGTTGGACGTATGGCCGGTTACGCGCGGATGGTGACAGGCGGCCGGTGCCTCGGCCGTCAGGCCGCCCGCTTTTGCCCTGCACGGAACAGCGCATAGTCGATCCGGTCGCGGATGCGAAAATACTCGCCGATTGCCGGCAGCATCCAAGGATTGCCGGTATAGAAGGGGCGGGTGGTGAGCGGGCGCGCTTCGAAAGCGGATGGCGCGGCGCTGCCCAGCATGCGCAGCGCTGTTCGATGGCCGAGCCAGGACGCCATGGCGACCCCGGAACCGCAATAGCCCATGGCGTAATCGACGCCGTCCTGCTGACCGGCATGGGGCAGGAAGTCGAAGGTGAAGGCGACGAAGCCGCCCCAGCAATGGCTGATTTTGGCGTCCGCCAGTTGCGGAAAGATGGTCAGCATCATCCGGCGCAAGCGACGCGCAGTTTCGGTGATATCGATGGGCCGGAAGGTTGCGCGGCCGCCATAGATCAGGCGTTTGCCGTCCGGTGACGGCCGGAAATAACTCAGAATGCGTCTGGTGTCATTGACGGTGGCGCCTGTCGGAAACAGGCTTGCCATCCGTTCCGCGCCCAATTCCTCCGTCGCGATAATTGAACTCTGCATCGGCACGATGCGGCGACGGTACCAGGACAGGGCCGGCGAGGTATAGCCGTTTGTCGCCATCAAAACGCGACGGGCGGTGACGGTGCCACGCGTGGTTTGCAACCGGAATTGCTCTGCCGTGCGAGAGACCTCTGTGACACGGCAATCTTCGATGAACTGAACGCCGAGACGGGCCGCATTCTGCGCCAGACCGCGATGATATTTCGCGGGATGGACAGAGGCGCATTGTTCATGCACCCGCCCGCCCTGGTAATGATCCGTCGCGATATAGTTGCCCTGGCATCCCTTCTGCACCATCTGCATCGGCAGGCCACGCCGCTGGTATTGCGACATGCTGCGTGCGAGGGATTCGTAATGGGCGGCGGTATAGGCGCCCATGAAATGATCGCCGATCCGGAAGTCGCAATCTATGGCAAAGCGTTCCATCTGGTTCGCCATGAAAGGCACCAGTCCGCGCGCTTCCCGGCTCATGCTTTCGGCAAGCTCCGAGCCGAGGGATTTGGCCATATGTTCGGGCGTATCATGCAAGGCGCCGGTGATAAGGCCACCATTACGGGTGCTGGCACCATGGCCCAGGGTTTCCGCTTCGATCACCAGCACGCTATGGCCGGCTTCGGCGAATTCCAGCGCGGCAGACAGGCCGGTTAAACCACTGCCGATGACGGCGACGTCAAAAACCGTTGTATCCGGTTGCCAGTTCACCAAGCCGGAGATGCGTTCGGGCCACCAATAGGGCAAGCCATCCGGGCGATAGTCACGGGTGAAAATATCGTCCATCGGCGAACCCTTTGTCGGCATCGCCCGTGGCGTTATCACCCATAAAAGGTATCCACCGGCCTAGCCTCAGACGAAGGTGATCACAAAGGTGGTAGTCTGTCCAGCAGCGTCGCGATTGATATTGTAACAGGACTAGTGGGAGGCGGGCGCGGATTTGGGGGCGCCGACCTTGCGCAGAAGCGGAGCCAGCAGGGTGGCGACGACGAAGGCCAGCATGATGGCGCGGAAGGCATCGGCAAAAGCCAGCGTCCTGGCCTCGCGATAGGCGAGATCCCATAACTGTTCCAGCGCGGCGCTATGCGCGACCGCGGGCCCGCCAGGCAGCACCGCGTAACGCTCCGTCATGGATTGCAGGAACTGGCCCATGGGCAGGTTTGCCGGTGTCAGGTGGCTGACGATCCGCTCGAAATGCAGGTTGGTCTTGTCGTTTAGGATAGCGGCGGAGACCGCGATCCCGACAGCGCCGCCCAGATTGCGCATCATGTTGAACAGGCCACTGGCATATTTCAGCCGGTCCGGCGGCAGGCTGCCAAGGCCCAGGGTAACGCTGGGCGCGACGGCAAAGACTTGCGGGAAACCGCGCAGTATCTGTGGAATCATCAATTCTGCTGCGCCCCAGTCATGGGTGATGAAGCTGAAGCTCCACATGGACAGACCGAAGCAGGCAAGGCCTGCCATCAGCAGCCAGCGCGTGTCGAAGCGGCGGGCCAGGATGATGTAGACGGGCGTGCCGACCAAGGAGGCGACGCCGGTGGAAAAGACCGCAAGCCCGGTCTGCCACGCACTGAAACCGCGCACATAGCCAAGAAAGAGCGGCGTCAGATAGATGGTCGTGAAGATGCCAATGCCGGTCACGAAGGACAGCAGGCAGCCGAGAGCGAAATTGCGGTTGCCCAGCGCGCGCAGGTCCATCACCGGGTTGCGGTAGGTCAGGCTGCGCAGCACGAACAATGTCAGTGCAATGCCCGCGATCCAGGCCGTGGCGGTGATGGTCTCGTCGCTGAACCAGTTCCAGCGCGTTCCTTCCTCCAGCGTGTATTCCAGCGTGCCGAGGCCGATTGCCATCAGCAGGATGCCGAGATAATCGGCGCCCCGCAGCAGCGACAGATCGGGCTTGTCGATGCGGACCATGGTCGGCACCAGAAGCGTAATGGCGAGGCCGGGCAGAAGGTTGATGTAGAACAGCCAGTGCCAGTTCAGCGCGTCGGTAATCCAGCCGCCGATGACGGGGCCGAGTGTCGGCGCGGTGGAGGCGATGGTGCCCACAACCGCCGCCGAATAGACCCGGCGCGACCCCTGGAAATAATAGAAGGACGACGTAAAGACGGTTGGAATCATCGAGGCGCCAAGCAAGCCTTGCAAGGCACGAAAGACGATCATGCTCTCGATGTTCCAGGCCAGCCCGCAGAGCATGCTGGACAGCGTGAAACCGGCCGCCGAGATGGTGAACAGCCAGCGTGTGGAAAAGACCCGCGTCAGCCAGCCCGAAAGCGGAATCATGATGATCTCGGCGATCAGATAGGCTGTCTGTACCCAGCTGATCTCGTCCTGTGCTGCCGACAGGCCACCGCCGATATCCTGGAGTGAGGAGGCGACGATCTGGATATCGAGAAGTGCGATGAACATGCCGCCGCACATGATGGCGAAGGGCAGGATGGGCGGATGCTTATGTCCGGCGTCGGTCACGGCGCATTCCGCTCCTGCCGGATGTCGACATTGGCGACAGTGGACAGGCCTGGGCGCAGTAGCGCCGTTGCCGGATCCTTGTCGTCAAGTATCAGCCGCACCGGCACGCGCTGCACGATCTTGGTGAAATTGCCCGTCGCGTTCTCGGCCGGGATGACGCTGAAGACGGCGCCTGTGCCGGGGGCCAAGCTCGCCACACGGGCGTGGAAGACATGGCCCGGCAGCACGTCGGCCGTGATGGTCGCGCGGTCTCCATCGACCATATGGGTCAGCTGGTCTTCCTTGAAATTGGCATCGACCCAAAGACCTGTTGAGGGGATGACCGAAACGAGATAGGCGCCGGCACCGACGTAACTGCCCTGTTCCGCGGCGCGATTGCCGATATAGCCGTCGATGGGCGCGCGGATATCGGTATAGCCAAGATTGAGACGGGCCATTCTCAGGCTGGCCTGCGCCTGTGCCAGATCCGCGCGGGCGCCTGTGATCTCAGCGCTCAGCACCGTCAATTGCTCGTGCCCACCCTCCAGCGCGGCTGAGGCGGCAGCCAGATTGGCGCTATCCTGCTGTGCCAGGGAGTCCGCGCGTTGCGAATCCTGTCGCGACCCGGCGCTGGTCGCGGCCAACCGCCGATAGCGGTCGGCGTCACTCATCGCGAAGCTCAGCTGGGCATTCGCTGCCGTCAACTCGGCGGCCTCTTGCCGGATGGTGGATTGCTGAAGCACATAGCGCGCCTGCAATTCGTCCAGTGACGCCTGCTTGGCGGAGACGACGGCCTGTGCATTGTCGGCGGCCGCCTGATAATCGCGCGGATCAAGTTGTATCAGCAACTGACCTGCATGCACGAACTGGTTGTCGGCAACCAGAATGTGCCCGATGAAGCCGCTGACATGCGGCGCGATGGTGGTCACATCGCCGCCGACATAGGCGTCGTCTGTGCTTTCGATGAAGCGGCCGTTGGTCCACCAGTCATGCCCGTACCAGGCACCTCCGGCGATGACGGCCAAGGCCACGCCCATTGAAGCCAACCGTTTCAGGCTCGGGCGCTTACGAAGGCGTGTCGTGGTATCAATCGACGGCGGGAAGGCAGCGTCTCTGCCGGAAGTTGCGTCGGACATGGGATTTTCCTGCGGGTCAGGCGTCTGACAGAAGGGCGGCGGCGACTTCCGCTCTAAGTGCCGCGCGTTTCGCGTGCCGCGCGCGGAAGGCATCGCTGGCGCCGGGACCGGGCGCTGTGCGGAAGGCTGGCGCCTCGATCCGGCGCAGGCTGGTGGCATCCACCATCACAGGCTCGGCAATCGCGCCTGTCTCGGCATCGACGATAACGAGGCTGGCGCCGTCTGGTGCGAAATGGCGGTTGCCCCAGGCCAGCAGCGCCCACAGTACGGGACGGAAATCCTTGCCCTGTTCCGTCAGCACATATTCGTCGCGCGGCGGCCGTTCGCTGTAGCGCCGTTTCTCCAGCATTCCGGATTCGACCAAGGCGGTCAGACGCCGGGTGAGGATATTTGGGGCGATGTCCAGATTTTTCTGGAATTGCTCGAAACGAGTCGAACCAAGCAAGGCATCCCGCAGAATGAGGATGCTCCACCATTCGCCGACCCGTTCCAGGCTGCGGGCGATGGGGCATTCCAGATTTTCGAAGCTCTTGCGGCGCATCATCCGAGCCCTGTCACTATCAATATGAAAGTGATGATCCGAATCACTACTATCATGCAAGTGACATCGCCGCATGGCGGCTAAGCACTGATCAGCCGAAGCAAACAGCAGGGCGGCAAGATCGATCGTGGATTTATTTCGCAATGCAAAAAATCACACTTGATTCAATATAAATTATTGTTCACCATAATTTGAGGTGAAATTTATTATCAAATACTGATGTGGAATCGTGCAATGCGTTCTGACTTAGCTTGGCCTGTAGGCGGAAAGTCTGTCCGGCGATCTCTGATGGTGACTGCGGCGGTCCTGACTGCCGCACTCGGCTTCGCTGATACAGCGCGAGCGCAGGTTTCAAGTCCTGACTTCACCAAAACAGTCGCACCGGGCTCGGTTGTCGTGCGCCTAGACGGTCGCGTCTCTGCCTGGGTCGGCGTCGATGGGTTCACAGGGCAGAGCTATGCCGGGACGAAATATTCCGGGGCGAGCACGGCCGGCTATCTCCGGCTTTATCCGGGTTTTGATGGTGTCGCCGCCAATGGCCTGCAATACGGTGCCCAGGCAGAAATCCGTGAAAATACCGAGACCAGTTCGACAGCCGGAGCAAGCACCGAGACGCTCTATATCCTGCGCGACTTCGGCTATCTGGGCCTGCCCCAGTTTGGGCTCGTGCGGTTCGGCCAGCAGGAGGGTGCGCTGTATCTGAACGACACCGGTCGTTTTGAAAGCGGCAAGGAAGCCTTTGATTCCGGTGGCTGGAATGGCGACGTGCAGAATTTCTTTGTCAATGCATCGGCCCGGCCGATCTATCCCTGGACCTGGAGCAACAGCACGCGCACGACGGATAAGATCGACTATATCACGCCGAGCTTCAGCGGCCTCAGCTTCGCGGTCAGTTTCGAGCCGAACCAGACGGGTGAGAATTATGCACCGGCCGTGACCTCGACCACGACCAATACCGATCTGCGCCGCAATACCTTTGAAATCAGCACCAGCTACAGGGCCAAGTTCGACGGCGTCGGCCTTATCGTTGACGGCGGCTACATGAATGCCGCTGCGGTCGCCTATAATACCACCGCCAATACGCAGCCCTATCAGGGCCTCAGCGTCGGCAGCCTGGGTGCGACCGTGAACTATGCGGGCTTCACCGTCGGCGGCAATACGAAGTTCGGCAATATGAACGGCCAGTTCGAGCCCAACTATAAGGGGGCGGCGAACGCGGTCGGCTGGCTGGCCGGCGGCATTTACTCAACCGGTCCGCTCAGCATCGGCGGTAGCTATTTCGTCTATGACAGCCAGGGTGACTATTCGCATCCGACGACCGAAGGCACACGCCGTGAAACCGGTGCCGCCGCCGGTGCGACCTATATTCTGGTCCCCGGCGTGAAACTGTTTGCGTCCTACCTGTACGGCACGCGCCATCAGGACGGGTACAACTTTCTGTCGGGCAAGGCCGGCAGTGCCGAGAACGACACCACGGCCCAGGTCTTCGCCATCGGTACCTGGATCTACTGGTAAGGCTTTCCCATATCAGGACATGACCGCGCGTCATGTCCTGATACCCAGATCCCGGCCGCAACCCGTGCTATGCGATTTCTCACGATGAGGTGGGAATCGCGCAATGCGTCGCGGCACTAGACTTTGGGCGGCTAAGGCCGCTGCGATCGTGCTCGGGCTCGGCTTTACCGGCTCCGCCAGCGCCCAGGTTTCAAATCCCGATCTCACCATGGCCATCGCCCCCGGCTCTGCCGTAATGCGGCTCGGCGGGCGTATTGCTGAATGGTACGGCGTCAGTGGCTTCACCGGCCAAAGCTATAAGGGCCGGAAATATTCCGGATCGGGATTGGCGGGCTATATCCGCCTTTACCCTGGCTTTGACGGTGTCGCCGCCAATGGTTTGCACTATGGCGCTCAGGCCGAAATTCACGAAAACACGGCAAGCAATTCAACGGCCGGGGCGATGGGTGGAACGCTCTATATCCTGCGCGACTTCGGCTATCTCGGATTGCCTCAACTTGGGCTTCTGCGTTTCGGCCAGCAGGAAGGCGCGCTTTATCTTTTCGATACCGGCCGCTTCGATAGCGGGCCGGATGGTTTCGATGACGGCGCCTGGAGCGGCGACGTGGAGCATGACTTCGTCAAGGCCGCCGCGCGCGCGATCTATCCTTGGACCTGGAGCCGCACTATCCGCACCACGGATAAGATCGACTATATCAGCCCGACATGGAGCGGCGTGAGTTTCGGCCTCAGCTTCGAACCGAACCAGACTGCCGAAAACGACGCTCCGGCCGTAACCTCGACCACCACAAGCACCGATCTGCGCCGCAACACCCTGGAACTCGGTGGGCGGTACAAGGCAGTCTTCGACGGTATCGGTCTTAACGTCTCCGGCGGCTATATGACCGCAGGCGCGGTTGCGTATAACACGCCATCGAATACGCAGCCCTATCAGGGTCTGAGCGTCTGGAGCTTCGGCGCGGAATTGAGCGATGCGGGCTTCACGCTCGGCGCCAATACCAAATTCGGCAGGATGAACGGGCAATTCGAGCCCGATTATAAAGGCGGCGCGACGGCCGTCGGTTGGCTCGCGGGTGGCGCCTATACAATCGCCAAGTTCAGCTTCGGCGGCAGTTATTTCGTCTATGACAGCCAGGGCGATTGGTCGAGCCCAGCGACCGAAGGCACCCGGCGGGAGACGGGTTTGGCGGCCGGTGCCAGCTATGGTCTGATGCCGGGCGTCAAACTGTTTGCGTCCTATTTCAACGCGACGCGCCATCAAGACGGATACAATTTCTTGGCCGGCGAGGCGGGCAGCTCTGACAACGACACCATGGCACAGGTCTTCGCTGTGGGTACCTGGCTCTACTGGTAATCCCCGACCCAGCTATCACGTTCTGAGCGGTGTCAGACTTCGAGGAAAAATCCGTGACTGTCAGCCGACGTATCGTACTCGGCTTCGTCTTCCTGTGGTTCTTCGTCGGCGGCATAGCCCATTTCGCGCTGACGACGACGGAGATGGGGATTGTCCCGCCTTGGCTGCCCGACCATCGGGCGCTGGTGCTGATCAGCGGCGTCTTCGAATTGCTGGGTGCGGCCGGCATTTTACTGCGGCCGACGCGCAGCCTGGCGGGATGGGGTCTTATGCTGCTGACCGCCGCCGTGACGCCGGCCAATATCTTCATGTGGCAGCACGCGGCCCTTTACCCGGCCATCCCCTATTGGGCGCTTGTGCTGCGACTGCCGGTCCAGGCGCTGCTCATGCTGGGCATCTGGTGGTCAACCCGGCCTGTTGGTGCCTCTGGCTGATCGCCCGGATTGAGCGGCCCATGCCCCTGTTGCAGGCCAGCCTCAGCCATCGCCATCGCCCCAAACGCATAGTGCGATGCTTATATACCTGTCTTAGCGGCGGCCCGGCTTTGCCTGGGTGACCCGGATAGGAGTGACTGATGACCACATTCTCGATCCTCGACCTTGTCCGCGTGCGGGAAAACGGCACGCCGCGCCTGGCGCTGGATCATGCGCGCGACCTTGCGGCGCATGCGGAAGACTGGGGCTATGAGCGCTTCTGGGTTGCCGAGCATCACAATATGCAGGGCGTCGCGAGTGCCGCGACTTCGGTGGTCATCGGCCATATCGCGGCCGGCACCAAGCATATCCGCGTGGGTGCCGGTGGCATCATGCTGCCCAACCACGCGCCGATGGTCATTGCCGAGCAATTCGGCACGCTGGCCCATCTTTTTCCCGGCCGCATCGATCTCGGTCTGGGCCGCGCACCTGGCACAGATCAGACGACGGCCTATGCACTGCGCCGGTCCTTCAACAATGCCGACAATTTCCCGCAGGATGTGCTGGAGTTGCAGGCCTATCTCTCGCCAGGGGTAGAGGGTCAGCGCATTCATGCCGTGCCCGCCACCGGCACCGAAGTGCCGCTATGGATTCTCGGCTCCAGCACATTCGGCGCCCAGTTGGCCGCCCAGCTTGGCCTGCCCTTCGGCTTCGCCTCTCATTTCGCGCCGGATATGCTGATGCAGGCACTGGATATCTATCGCAGCCGCTTCAAGCCCTCGGCCCAGTTGGCCAAACCGCATGCCATGGTCGGCGTCAATGTGATTGCGGCGGAAACGGATGAGGAAGCGACCTTCCTTGCCACCACGCAGCAAATGTCCTTCACCAATATCTTCCGGGGGGCCAGAGGCCTGAGCCAGCCGCCGATCGCCGATATCGAGACCTATTGGTCGCCGATGGAAAAGGCGCAGGCCATGCGGATGCTGCAACTGAGCATCATCGGCTCGACGGAGACCGTGCGGCAGGGATTGAACTGGCTGATCCGGGAGACGGGCGCGGACGAGCTGATGATCGTGTCCGACGTCTATGATCACGATCTGCGGTTGCGGTCTTTCCGTCTGATCGCCGAGGCGATGGGCGTCTTGCCTGCGGTGGCCGCCGCCGCCGACTAATGGCCGATGGTCGGGCCTGCGGGCTTGGCCGAGGACTGAAGCGCGATGTCCCGCAGCCCGGTGATCACCAGAAGGGCAAGAACCAGCAAGATGGCTGTCACCAGATAGGCGAGCGTAAAGCCGGCGGCGAGGCCGTGGCGGATGGCGTCGTGGGCATGGGCGGATAGCCCGTCCAGCGCATGCGTGCCCTGGCTGAGGGCACCGAAATCGATCGCATGGCGCAAATGGGCGGCGTGTTCAGACTGGCGGAAACGGAGGGTCAGCAACGAACCCGCGACCGTGCTGCCGAAGGCGCCCCCGATGGAGCGCAGCAGCAGCAGCGCGCCGGTCGCGGAGCCGATATCGCGATGCTCGACAGCATTCTGCACCACCACGATGGAGGTCGGCATGCACATGCCGATACCGCCGCCGAGGAGCGCGCTTTCGATCATGATGATGATGACACCGGTATCCACGGTATTGAGGGTGAGAAGCAGGAAGCCGAGGATGGCGCCGGCAAGGCCCACGAGCAGGATCAGTTTCGATTTGCCCAGCCGCCGGGCGATCAATCCCGCGACATAGGAGCCGGCGGTGCTGATGACGAGAAAGGGCATGACGAGCAGGCCCGCCGTTTCCGGGCCATAGCCGTGGACGAGCTGGAAGTTGATCGGCAGCAGAAAGGTCGCGACGAACAGGCCGAGCGATCCGAAAAAGGCAACCGAAACGCCGCGCAGGAAAATGTCGTTCGTAAAAAGGCGTGGCGGCAGCAGGGGATCGGGCGCCCGCCGTTCCTGCATCATCAGTCCTGCGAGGAGAAGCACGCCCAGCAGCCCGGTGGTGATGACCGGCCAGGACAGCCAAGGATAGGCGGCGCCGCCCCAGCTCAGCATCAGCAGCAGAGCGGTCACGGCGCCTGTCAGCAGCAAGGCGCCGGGGATGTCGATCCGGCTGGCGCGCGGCACCACAACCAGCAGCCGCAATGCCCGGTCGCAAAGGACGATGGCGAGCAGGCCCAGCGGCAGATTCATCCAAAAGATCCAGCGCCAGCTAAGCCCTTCCGTGACATAGCCGCCGATGACGGGGCCGGCGATGGAAGCCACAGCCCAGGTTCCGGCCAGATAGCCCTGATAGCGCCCGCGTTCGCGCGGGGAGACCACATCGGCGATGGCAGCCTGGGCCATAGCGAACAGCCCAGCGCCGCCGATGCCTTGCAGGCCGCGTGCGATGATCAGCTCAGGCAGATTCTGCGACAGCGCGCAGAGCGCCGAGGCGGCCATGAAGATAGCGATGGCCGGGTTCATCACGGCCCGTCGTCCGTGAATATCGGAGAGCTTGCCGAAAATGGGCGTGGCTGCCGTCGATGTCAGCAGATAGGCGGTCACGATCCAGGCGAGATGATCGTAGCTTCGCAGATCATGGGCGATGGCCGGCACGGCGGGGATGACGACAGTCTGGTCCAGCGCCGCCAGCAGCATGCAGAGCATGATACCGAAGATAACGCGCAGGATCTGAGCATGATTATAGCTCTGGCGCGGGGATTCGGAGATGGACGTCATCTTGTGACGCTAACGGATGACAAAAAAGAAGCTAGGCTTGAGGCCCCATCAACGGCTTTGTGAAAGCGCGCGGCTGCCCTGCAACGAAAAGTCTTGGTCGCGCCAGCGTCAGTTCCCGGCGGTGACGCGGATGGCGGCCTGGACGGCTGCACCCGCCGCATCCAGCACGGTGACATGATAGAAACCGGGGCCAGGCGGCAGCCATTGCGTTTGCCGCAATGCGCCAATGGAGGATATCGGTGCATTGTCAATCAGGAAGCTCAGCGGCCTTTCACCGCCCATGGCTTTCAGATCGAGCGGCCCCAGCCCTTCGATAACGGCGCCGGGCGGCGGAAAGAGCAGGCGCAGCGGATCGGCGGACGGCGCGGCCGCGAAGGACAGCATCCGCGTCTCGGGGGTCACCACACGCGGGGCGGCTGGCACGGCGCTGAACAAACGGGCCAGGATCGGCAAGGCATGATCGGCGGCGGCACCGCTATCCATCGCCGTGCCATCGGGCCGGCCGACCCAGACACCGATGATATGGGTACGGTCGAAGCCGAAGGCCCAGTTGTCGCGGTCGCCCCAGCTGGTTCCTGTCTTCCAGGCGATCCCGCGCGCGGTCGTCTCATTCGGAAAGGGTCGGGTCAGGATATCGGCGACCGTTTGCGCCGCTGCCGGCGATAGCAGGCGATGGCCTATGGGCTTGTCGTCGAAAAGCGTCAGTGTCTGCACCCGACCATCGGTCGCGAGGCCTGCGTAAAGCGCCATGAGCTGGCGCATGGAAAGCCCGGCCCCGCCCAGGATGATCGGCAGGCTGGGCGCCGCATTGCGCGGCAGAACAAGCGGCGTACCAGCCGCCGTCAGGGCAGCGCTGAACCGCAGTGCGCCGTAGCGTGCCAGCAGACCAACGGCCGGAAGGTTGAGCGATCGCCGCAAGGCTTCCGCCGCCGTGACCCGTCCGGCAAAGCGCCCGGTGAAGTCTTCCGGGTCATAGCTGCCAAAGCGATCCGGCGCGTCGGCCAGCAGCGTGTCGGGATGCGCGAGACCATCGGAAAAGGCCAACGCATAAAGGAAGGGTTTCAGCGTCGAGCCGGGACTGCGCAAGGCGCGCGTGAGGTCCGTCCGGCCGGCGCGTGCCGTGTCGTTCCAATCGCCAAGCCACAGCGCTGACAGTGTCCGAGACTTGAGATCGCCGACCATCACCACCAGCGCCACCTTCGGCGGCAGGCCGGTCAAGGCGGCCTGCGCCGCCGTATCGACGGCTGACTGGATCACCGGATCGATGCTGGTCAGCACCACCGGCGGATGCCGGACGGAGGCCAGAAGCTGCGGCACAGCGCGGGGCATGGGGAAGCGGTGAAGCGGCACCGGCTCGGCTTGCGCGGCGGCGACCTCGGCGGGGGTCAGCAGGCCGCGCTGTCCGGCGAGTGCCAGAATGCGGTCGCGCAACCGCTTCGCGGCCAGTGGATGGCGGTCAGGCCGCAGCGCTTCGGGCCGGCGCGGCAGCGCCACCAGCAGGGCGGCTTCCGCCGCATCCAGCGCGCCGGGCGGCTTGCCGAAATAGGCGTAGGAGGCAGCTTCAACGCCGACCAGATTGCCGCCGAAGGGCGCCAGCGACAGCCACAGGCCCATGATGCGGTCGGGCGGCAGGCGTCGCCACAGATCGATGGCGCGCGCCGTTTCCAGCAGCTTTGCGGATAGGCGGCGCGGACGCGGATCCAGCAGCTTCGCAACCTGCATGGTGAGCGTGGAACCGCCGGAGACGACATGGCCAGCGGCGGCCCATTGCAGACCGGCGCGCAGTACGGCGCGCGGGTCGACTCCAGGCTCCGTCCCGAAACGACGATCCTCCACCGTGACCAGCAATTGCCGCAGGAAGGGGGAGACATCATCGGCCGAGGTTTCGAACCGCCAGACCCCGCCGGGCGCGGGGGACAGCGCCAGCAAAGACTTGTCGGAGGCAAGAATGCGCGTTCCCCAGGCGTTTGCCGCCGGCATCGGTGCCGGGTCAAAGCGGCCCAGCGCCGCCAGACCGGCCCCGCCTGCCGTCAGAGCCAGCAGGGCAGCGAGGCCGGCAAAGCCGAGCCGTTTGATTCGGCGGCGCGTCACGGGGCCGCTGGGGTGACCGTGATATGCACCGTGCCTTGGCGGGCGAAGATCGCCGGCCGGTACATGTCGGCGACGGTAATGCCGGGATATTCGTATGTACCCGGCGTGACCGCCCGTAGAATGACGGCGAGGCGAAAGCTCGCCTGGTCGCCCGTCAGGCTGATGGCGGCGGCATAGCGGTCATCGGCGGCGGCTTCGCTGTCGGTCGCGGTCAGCGTGCCGAGCCAGTCCATGCTCGGCACATCGCCGCCCGGGAAGCGCCCGGCAATTTCCCAGCCCGCCGGCAGCCCGGCAAGCACGACCGCATGATGGTCCTGCCCATCCGTCGCCTGACCGTCGATAACCATGGCGAAGGTCGTATTCTGGGCCAGCTTGTCCGGGTTGAGTTCCGTGCCGTCCATGGCAAAGAAATGCCGATGCACGACGATGCCGGCATGGGCGGCGGCAGGCGCGACGGTTGGCACGCCCTGCACAACGACGCTTCCCGGCACCATGATCTTGCCGGGGTTCTGCACGGTCAAAACGGTCGCCAGCGGCAGGTTGATGGCGGGTGCCGGGCCGAGACGCTTCCCATTGGCGATGAGCGTCACCGGTCCGCTGCTGGCTTCCATGGCCGCCGCGGCCGCCCCTGCCCAGGCTTGTTCCTGGGTATTGAGGTCATCGGGATTGAGGTCGGATCCAGGCAGCGCCGCACGGATGGATGACAGGCGATCATTCATGACGCCGCTTTCGGCGATCAGCACCGCCGTCGCCAATTGGTCGCGGAGGGAAGACCCGTAATCGCCATACCAGGGCTTGCGGCGGGGGTCGGCAACTACCGAGGCGAAGATCGCCTTGGCCTGATCGACCTGCCCTAGACGGGCGAGGGCGGCGGCGATCTGCGCGCGCGCCAGGGGCGTCGGCTCGGAGTCGACGGTGGTCGCCGCCACGCGGATGGCACCGGCTGGGGCCTTGCCGGCCAGCGACAGGACATAGAGCGCATAGGCCTGGGACGCGTAATCGTCCGGGCTGGAAGGCGGCGTTGCGATTTCGGTCGTCAGCCATCCCATGGCCTGATCGATCATCGGCTGGGGCACGGCGGCACCGGCCTTCTGGGCGCGCAGCAGCAGGTCGGTCGCATAGGCTGTCAGCCAGGGCTCGGCATCGCCGCCGGAAGACCAGAGGCCGAAAGCGCCGTCGTAACGTTGGCGGTCGGCCAGCGCCGAGACGACCTGCTGCAAGGTCGCAGCGCGATCCGGTCCGGCCGCCGCACCCGTCAGCATGGCCAGCGGCAGGCCACGGCTGGTGAGCTGTTCCAGGCAGTTCAGCGGATAGTCTTCCAGCGCGCGGACCATGGCCGCCGGGTCATAGCGGACACCAAGACCGAAAGCCGCGCTCGCCCGCCAGGTGCCTGGGATGAAGGCGGAGGTGTCAGGCGTGACCGCCAGCGCTGGGCCGCCGGGCGGCAGGTTCAGCACCGTCACCTGCGCCACCGGCGCACGGGCGGAATGGACGCTGATGCTGCTGTCATGCACGACATGAAAGCCCTTCGGTCCATCGGCCGTGACCGTCAAATCGCCCGAACCGGCGCCCTTGGCCGTCAGCGCAATCGGCACCAGCAGCCGCTGCTGAGACGCGAGCGTGACCGGCGCGGGGTCTTTGCCCGTCAAGGTTAGCGTACCAGACGTCTTCACATGCAGGGTGAATTGACCCGGTGGAAGTTCCAGATTTTGCAGCATAATTGCAATCTGCGCCTGATCGCCGGGGGCGAGGAAGCGCGGCAGCAGGGGCTCCACGATTGCCGGGTCGCGCATGATGATATCCTTGCCCAGACTGCCGCTTTGGTTGCCGCCCCAGCCGACCGCCATTAGTCGCAGCGTGCCGTCGAAATCCGGCAGGTCCAGCGGGAAGGTCGCAATGCCGTCCGGCCCGGCCTGCACCGGCCCGGCAAAAAGCGAGACGATCTTCTGCGGAATGGGCGTGGTCGAGACGTCAATATCGCCGCCGGCGCCTTGGCGCAGGATGGTATTGGCGGCGCCCGCCGGGGCCAGCAGGCGCGCCCAGTCATCATGGATCCCGACGCCGAGCGTCCGCTTGCCGAAGAAATGGCCGAGCGGATCGGGCGTCTGGAAATTGGTGAGCGACAAAATGCCTTCGTCGACAGCGGCGAGCGTCACCCAGGCGCCGGGCGTCGTCTTGACGGCGAAGCTGACCGTCGTGCGGGGGCGGTAGATCGGCGCGGTCTCGATGCTCAGTGGCAGGGTGCGCGGCTTGGGGTCAAGCGCCACCCAGGTCAGGCCGATGGCGCGGGCCGGGGCCACCTGCTTGTCGCCGTCCGACGTCGTGCCGCCGGGGCGGAACACATGCACGCCGATATAGGCGCCCGGTCCCCAATCGGCGGTGACCGGAATGCGGACATCGAAACTGGTCGCGGATGGCGTGAGGTCGATCAGGCGCTTGATGCGATCCGTCATCACCAACACGGTTGCGGTGCCGGCATAGGGCGCCTCGACATGGATGGTGGCGGTATCGCCGGGCTGATAGCTCTGCTTATCGGCGCGGACGGAGACGCGGGCCGGCACATCCGGGTTATCGCCCACCGCCCAGCCGGAATAGAAGATGGCGGAACTGGCCGCCATGCCACCGCTCGCTTGCAGCACCTGCAAGCGGTAGCGGCCGAAGGGCAGATTTTTGCTATAGGCGACGGGCGCGCCGCCGGCCGGGATGGTGATGTCCTGGCTATCGACAGGCTCCTCCCGCCAGACCGTCTCATATCTTGCCTGACCGTTGGTGACGGACAGGCGCCAATCCGGCGTCTGCCGCACCAGACGGACCTGCACCGGCATGGCCACGCGCTTGCCGTCCGGCGCCACGGCGACAATGCGAAAGCCCGCCTTGGCATTCTCATTGACGGAATCGCCGGAAAAATCCTCGGCAATGCCGATCATCGGTGCGGCCGGGCGGATGGGAACGGTTGTAGTGGCGCCGACACTGCGGCCAGCCGGATCATTGATCGTCGCCGCCACCTGCGCTTGCAGGGCCAGGCTGGTATCGGGCAGTTTCGAGAGATCGACCGGCACGGCGGTATTGCCGCTATCGTCGGTCGCGGCAATATCGGGCTGGGACTGGCTGGATGTGAAGGCATCCTCCGCCAGACCGAAACTGTAATCGCTGAAATCGGCGAAAGGCGTCTGATTCGGGACGATGGTGACTGTCGCCGAGCCTGACAGATCATTGCCCGGCGCGCCGTAGAGAAAGCGGACATTCACCGGCAGGTCGGTCTCACGCCCTGGTTCCAGGATGGTCGGAGCGCTTTTCGGGAATTCGACGGCGAGGCGCGGCGGCACGAAAGCATCGACCGTGAAGCTTTGGTCCGCGATGGCCGGGCCCTGGGGATCGGTTTTGAGCACGATATCCCAGGTGCCGAACTGTGCGCCCGATGACAGTGTCACAGCTTGATGGATGGAACTGTCGGCCGCGCGGGGTGGGACGGTATCCTGAAACACGCGGCCGTCGGGCCGCGTCACGATCAGATGCAGCGGCAGGTCGGTCGGTGCGCCGCTTTCATCCCTCAGCAGCGCCATGACCTGCACGGTCTCACCCGGGCGGTAGATGCCGCGATCGGTCCAGATGAAGGGATCGACCGGGCCGGGCTGCGGCAGGCCGGAAGCACCACGGTCGGACAAATCGAAATCGGGTGCCGTCAGGTCAAGCCGGGTAAAATCCCCGTCCGCGCCGCGGATATGCAAGGCGGCTGGGGCAAGGCCGTTCTGCCCGGCCAGCAGCGGCTGGGCGAAATGAACGATGCCGTCATGATCGCTGGTGCTGCTCGCCAGAATATCGTTGTCGGTCGCGATCAGGTCGACCTTGGCATCCGGGATGGGCAGTCCAGACGCATAGCTGCGAATCTGCACGGTGTCGCCGTCCGTGCCGTGCCAGACGGTCGGTGCCAGATCGGTGCGCAGGATCAGTTGCACGGCGCTGGGCGCATTGCCATCGGCGAAGGGCGTGCCGTCACCCGGTGTTGCGATCAGAGCGTAAAGACCCGGGGCCGAGAGCGCGGCGGGCAGCGGCAACACCGTATGCGTCAGCGCATTGCGGGAGAAATGCGCGATATCGGCGCGGCCGGACCAGACGGTGGTGCCTTGGTTCTGTGCCAGATCCTGTGCGCCATAGGTATCAATGGCACCGTTGCTCGGCGGGTAGGTTTGCATGACATGCAGAAGGTTGCGCTCACCGATCTTCACCAGCGAGAGCTTCACGGCCGAGAGATTGACGGCGTCGAGTGCGACCGTCGCCAGCGCATCCTTCGGTTGCAGGAAGCGGGCGCCGTCGAAAACCAGACGGGGCGCACGGTCCGGCATGGCGACCGGCACGGTCAGGTTTTGCCGTAGCGACAGGCCGCCGTCCCCTGGCATGCCCTGGCGGAAAGTGACATCGGTTTCAGCCCCTGCGGGCAGGCCGGTAATGCAGATCTGACCGGATTCCAGCGTGACGGCGGCATCCTTTACGCTGGGTTGCAATGTCACCCAGTCGCCGGGATGAAAATCGGGCGAGGTCGAAGGATTACCGAGGAAAGTCAGGCAGGCGCGGGCCGGAAAAGCCTCGGCGTCGGTCGTGAGGCCGCTGAACACCAGACCGATGGCCTGCCGGCGCTGAGCGAGCGCCGCCTGGACGGCCGCATCGTGCGGCAGGCGGCGCGCAATGGCGGCCATGACCTGCACTTCCGGGATCGGCTCCTTCAGTGCCGCCAGCGACGAACGCATCAGTTGTAGGGCTGCCACCTGGTCCGCCACCTGCGTCGGGCTGTTCTGATCGACGCTGGTGAACGCCAGCCAGGCCGCGTCTAAAGCAAGCTTCGGCTGGCCGGGCGAAGCCGCAAGTTCCGCCTCGGCTAGGACGGTCCAGATCTGACTGTTCGGAGCGGCGTTCTGGCCCAGGCCGCCGATGAGCATCTGCAAGGCCGGCAGCGCCTTGGCGTAATCCTTGGCGTCGAGCGCGGCCTTGGCGGTGTCGGCCGCGACCTTGAGCTTGGCTTCGGTCAGTCCTGCCGGATAGGCGGCGCGCAGCTTGGCGGCAAAGCCGTCCGCGTCGCTTTGCAGACCGGGAAGATTGATCTCGCTTGCCGCATCCTGCGCCCGCGCCTGGGGTGCCAAGGCAAGCACCGATCCAAGCGCGAATATCGTCAAGCGGCTGAGAAGCGACATTTTTTTCTCCCAGGACAGCGGGTCTTTGCCTGGGTGTTTAAGCCGTTGCGCTGGGCTTTGATATCCCGCCCTGACAGGACAAGGCGCTTGTCACGGTTTTCTCATCCCGTCCGCCGCCCGGTCTGGTTTGGGGTTGCGGGTTTCGGGTTTCAGGTTTCGGGCAGCCGGTCCTCATCTGGGCGATGAAACAGAGTGACGATGACGGCCGAACACAGCGACAGCGCCCCCATGAGCCAGAAGGCAGCGGTGAAACTGCCGGTCAGAGAGACGACATAGCCGGTCAGGCTTGGTGCCACGAAGGCGGCGATTGCCAGCCCGGCATCCATGATGCCGAGTGCGGTACCGGCCTGCTGGCGCGCGACATCCACACCGGCTGCGAAATAGACGGCATTGGTGCTCATGTTCAGCCCGACCGCGAGAGAAATGAACAGGATCGCGATGGTGCTGTTGCCGGATATCACAACGGGAATGACGGCAAGCGCCGCGCCTAACTGGCTGACGATCAGCAGATAGCTGCGGGCTACGCGCAGCCTGCCGGTTCGGCGCAACAGATAATCCGAGAAGGGTCCGCAGGCAAAAAGCAGGACCGCCGCGACGCTCCAGGGCAGGAAGGAGAAGAGGCCGACAGTGCGGATGCTCAGATGATAATGAGTCTCCAAAAAGCTCGGCAGCCAATTCATGAAGAAGAACAGCGAATAGCCGAAGACGAAGAAGGCGAAGGTATTGGCGGCCAGCGTGCGGTTGCTCAGCACCAAGGCAATATCACGCCTTCGGAAGCGATGGTCAGTCTGCGCGCGTTCAGTATCGGCGATCAGCCGCATTTCCGCAGCATTGACGTGAGGGGAAGCGGCAGGGCGGTCGCGAAACAGCCAAAGCCAGAAGGGAATCCAGGCGAGCACGAGAAGGCTCAGAACCCCGAACATCAAGCGCCAGCCGGCGACGGACAGAAGAGCGGTCAGAAGCGGACCGCCGATTGCGAGCGCCACCGGCACGGCCACGATCACGCCGGCCAAGGCGGTCGCACGCTCGGTGACCGGCAACCATTCGGCCAGGGCTTTGCTCGCGGCCGAGAAATTAGGCCCTTCGGCCAGACCCAGCCCGGCGCGTGCGGCCAGTAGCGACAGGGTGCCGAAGGCCAGGGCTGTGCTGCCGATCGCTGTACTCCAGACCAGGGACGCGATGAGCAGTATGATCCGCGTGCCCCACCGGTCGATGGCGACGCCGCCGAGCAGCGTGGTGACGAAATAGCCGAGCCCGAAAACGCCGAGGATCACGCCCATCGTGGCAGGTGTCAGATGGAATTGACGGCTGATATCCGGCACGGCGTAAGCGATGGCGGAACGGTCGATATAGTTGAAGACCGTGATGACAAAGAGAAGAAAGACAATCCACCAGCGAAAGCGGGAGGCAGTCTGGGTGCTGGAAGGCATCGGGCTTCGTTCCGCCGGTCAGACCGTCATCATTGCGTCGATTTCGATCCGGCGCCAGGGCAAGGGCTGTCTTTAGTCCTGTCGTCGTGCGAAGCGGTTGCGGCCGGTATCGGCATAAAGGTCGATGGCGAAAGACGCTGCTTTGCCGGCCGGGCCGGGTGTGAAGGTGACGGCTCCGACCGAGCCCACCGGCGCGCTTTCGCCGGCGGGTGTATAGACGAAGATATCGCCATCCCAATGACGCAGCGGAAACTCGGTCGCGTGCGGACCGAGTTGCAGGGCCAATGTGTCGCCATGCCGGACAATATGGGCGTCGCCGAAATAATCGTTGCCATAGGTGCCGGCATAATCCGCAAGCGGTTCGGCCGGCCTGGGGTTTGCGGGCGGTGTCTTGCCCGCCAGGGTGCCTTCCGGCGCCATCAGGGGGACCATGAGCTGCCCATAGTCATGCAGCCAGTCGCGGGTCACGTAACCGAACTGGACCAGATCCATGAACATGGCGTTGAGCGCTTCGGCGGCGCCGGTGGGCGGCGCGTTGGTCAGCGTGATGATGCCGATGCCGGCCGAAGGGATGATCACGAAATTGGTCGCCGCCCCCAGGCTGAAGGCGCCGGAATGGCCGATGCTGGTGCGGCCGGAGGCTTGCGTGCCGACATTGAAACCATAGCCATAGAGGCTGGGGCGCGCATTCATGCTGGCGGAATGGCCGGCGACGATCTCGCCGGTCACCGCCGGCAATAAGGCATCGCGGTCGACGACAGGCTGCGCGTCATAGACACCATCCTGCATGACCATGGCCATCCATCGCGCCATGTCGTTGACGGAAGAGCTGACACCCCCGGCCGGCGATTGCGCATCGGGTTGGGGCTGATACTTCGGCACATAGGCGCCGTTCACCAGGATGTGGCCAATGGCCCTGTCCGGCCGTTTCGCGAAATCCGCGAAGCGCGAGCTTGTCGATGTCATACCAAGCGGGCGGTAGATCGCGTCTTCAGACAGGCTGGCCCAGTCGGTTCCGGCGGCAGCGGCCACGGCTTCCGCCGCCGCCGTCAAGCCGAAATTGGTATAGGCATAGGTATCGCGGAAGGAATGCAGCGGCAGATAGCGAAGCCGTTGCAGGATTTGCCGCTGATCGTAGCCGAGGTCCTGGATGTCGTCGCCGGCGTGATCAGGCAGGCCGGAGCGATGGGCATACATATCGGCGATGGTGACGTGCTGCGTCACCCAAGGGTCATCCAGTGCAAACCAGGGCAGGTGCTGGACGATAGGCGTGTTCCAGCTGATGACATGCTGGCCGACCTCGTGCGCGACAACTGTCGCGCCGACAGGTTTGGACAGGGATGCCAGCAGGAAGACCGTATTGGCGTCCACCTTGTCGGGCGCGCCCATGCGACGGACGCCAAAGCCTTTCGCGTAGACGGTGCGGCCATTGCGCACGACCGCGATTGCCATGCCCGGGATGCCGCTCTTTGCCATGACCTGCGTGGCAAGCGCGTCCAATTGCGCCATGGCCCGGTCGATCTGTCCCGGTGGTATCGGCACGCCAGTCATTTCCGGCGGGGAAACTGAATTATCGATCGGGGGAGCTGAGGGTGGCGAGTCGGCGCGGGCCTCGTGAAAAGGCATAGCGAATAAGGTCGCGGCCAGGATGCCGCCACGAAACAGCCAGGGGAGGGGATTGCTCATCATGGCCCACGAATCTCTCTACCGGTCGATACGGGAGAGTGGGGCGCAAACCCAGATCGCCGCCAGCGAAAATGTGAATGCTGCGGCGCACAAAAAACTTGCAATTTCGATTTGAAGGACTTAGCAATTATGACAGCAGCGTACGGTGGTCCCTGATCGTGTCGCTGCTTTTCTTGGACGTTTCCTCCCTAAACTTGGCGGTGCCTCGGCACCGCCTTTTTTTCGTCCAGGGATTAGTTCTATAGACCGGATCCTGGCCGATCGGCAAGAGCCGAATGATCAAGCTTTTCGACATACGCTATAACAATCTAAAATTCGTTATAACGAACAACATCTAGGGCGGCTCTGCGGCATGACGGGCTGGACTTGCCCCGGCCGAAAGGGTGGAACACTTACCCGCAGAGATGAGAAAGGGCGCGTGGATGGTTTTGCCGCTGAATGGCGATGTCGTGGATGGCACCGCCCATATTGTGCAGGTCGCTTTGACGCCCATCTTTCTTCTGACGGGCGTCGGCACTTTGCTTAATGTTTTTAATACCAGACTGGCGCGGGTCTCCGACCACAATCAGCGTCTGGCCGAACTGATGCGCGCGGAAGAGGATAAAGCCACGCGGCAATGGCTGGCGCAGCACTGCACCCGGCTTCAGCACCGCCTATGGGCGCTCGACGCTGCCGTCGCCCTGACCGCATTGGCTGGGGCCGCGACCTGCGGCACGGCCTTTATTCTGTTTCTTGGCAGCCTGAGCGACAAGGCCATCGCCTCCTGGCTCATCGTGTCATTCGGCGTGGCGCTGGTCTGTGTCGTCTGCGCGCTCATCGCCTTTGTCATCGATACCGTCCTCGCCTGGCATGGGCTGCGGCGGGAGGGGCCTTTGCCGCGCGATCCCGGCTGACATCTTAGCCTTTGCATCTTGGTACGGTTGAATTCGGTCGCCTCTTACCGATCTGCCGGGCAGGTTTTTCTAAAACGGAGAACATCTATGGCGACAACCTCTCCGCCGGCGTCCACGGGCCTTGGCATCGATCACATCATCTCCGACCCGGGGATTATCCTCCCTTTCATCATGAACAACGCGCTGCATGTCGTCGGCGCCATCGCGATCCTGATCATCGGCTTCTGGCTGGCCGGACGGGCTGACTATCTCGTCGGCCGCGCCTTGAAGCGGTCCAAGCATGTCGATGAAATGCTGCGCGGCTTCTTCAGCTCGATCGCGCGCTATTTCGTCCTCACCATCGTCGTGCTCGCCGTGCTGTCGCAATTCGGCATCCAGACGACCAGCCTTGTCGCGGTCATCGGTGCGGCGTCTCTGGCCATCGGCCTGGCCTTGCAGGGAACGCTGTCCAACCTGGCCGCCGGCGTCATGCTGCTGATCTTCCGCCCCTTCCGCATCGGCCATTCCGTGACCGTCGGCGGCAATACCGGCACGGTGCGCAGCCTGTCTCTGTTCTGGACGGAGGTGGTGACGGACAGCAATACGCAGATCATCATCCCCAATGGCAGCGTCTGGGGTCAGTCTATCCGCAATATGACGACCTACCCGCAGCCCATTTCGACCGCACAATTGCATGTGCCGGTGCCGAGCGGCTGGGGGCTGAACGATGCCTGCCTGCGCATCCAGCAGATGACGGCAGACACCCCCAAAGTATTGGCGAGTCCGGCACCGACGGCCCGGCTGGACCGTGGCGGCACCGATAACGCCCTTCAGATCGTCATCACCTTCGCGCCGGACGGCGATACGGCGGCCTCCGTCAAGAACGATATCCTGCGGGCTATCGACGAGCAGATGGAAAAGCCCGCCCGCCAGCAGCGTTTCGCCTGAAGGCCTAGTCTCCGACGGCGGGGCATTCCCGTAGCGCGACCTGCGTCGGCTGCTCTCCGCGTCCAAGGAACAGGAAGACCACAATCGCGGTCAGGACTGTAATGCCGGTCAAGAGCAGAAGCAGCGTGCCGAAGGCCGCCGAATAGCCCTGCACCAACAGCGCCCGCGCGACGCCCGGCAATGCCGCCGCCGCACCGGCCAGGTCACCGGTCGCCAGCCTTTGCGCGGCGGTGGCGCTGCCGCCGGGCAGGTGTGCGGCCGTCATGGCGGACAGGATGGCGCTAACGACCGCCAGGGCGACGCCTTCGCCCGCGACACGGGTGGTGCTGAAGATGCCGGTCGCCATGCCGGCGCGCTCCTTCGGCACGACGCTGACGGCAAGCCCGTCCATCAGCCCCCAGGGCAAGCTGATGCCAATACCGATCATGGCCAGGGGCGCGACGAGAAAGCTATGCGCTAACCCGACCGGTACTCCGCTCAGCCAGAACAGCCCGCCGGCGGAAACCAGCAGCCCGATGCCGCAGATGATTGCGGGCGACAGAAGTCGGGTCAGCAGTCCGGCCAGGATGGGCAGGATCAGCAGCGGTGCGGACAGGGCAATCATCAGCTGCCCGGCGCCGATGACGCTCATCCCTTCGATGCCGACGAAGCGGATCGGCAGCAGAATCAGCAGCACGACGAAGGCATAGGCCGGGGCTGCCGCCAGCAGCTGCACGCCGACGAAACGCGGATAGCGGAACAGCGTCAGGTCCAGCATCGGCCGTGCCACGCGTTTTTCGATCAAGCCGAAAACCGCGAACAGGGCCGCCGCACCGATCAGCAGGGCGATAACGCGACTATCGACCCAGCCGCGCTGCGGCGCCAGCAGCACGCCGAAGGTGAACAGGGTCAATGCTGCCGTGAAGCTGATGGCCCCGCCCCAGTCGAGGCCTTTGGCGGCCGGGTCGCGCGAGTCCCGCAGCACGCGCGCGGCCAATACAAAACTTGGCCCGACCAAAGCCAGCACGAGCACGAAGATGCTGCGCCAGCCGAAGGCATCGATCATCATCGCCGAGGCAATGGGACCGAGCGACAGGCCGACGCCGAAACTGGTACCGACGATGCTGAAGGCCCGCGTGCGCGCATGGCCGTCGAACTCCTGCGCGAGCGCTGCCATGCCGCCGGCGAAGGCTGCGGCCGCCGCCAGACCCTGGGCCGCGCGCAGCAGATCAAACCACAGAATATTCGGGGCCGCGATGAGACCGAGCGAAAAGAGAGCAAAGGCGCCGGTGCCGGCCAGAAAGACGCGCTTGCGGCCGTGATGGTCGGCCAGAGCGCCTGCCGCCATCAGCGCGCTGCCGAAGGTCAGCATGAAGGCATTGGTGACCCAATTGAGCGCGATCGGGCTGCCACCGAGGCTGCGGCCGATATCGGTCAGCGCGACGGCAGGCCCGGTGAAGGTCAGTGGCATGGCGGCGGCGGCGAGACAGACGGCCAAAAGCCCGGCTGTCTTCTCTGCGGCCGTCGGCGGATTGTCGGATATCGTCATGAGAACCTCTGCATGGACTATCGGAGGCGGATTGCCGCCCATCGCCAAGCAAGATAGTTTTGCGATAATATCATCAAAATAGTCGTTTTTTCTGAACATTGCGGAATAAAACGCTCGAATAGGTTTGCCATGGATCGTCTGAGTGGTCTCGATGCCTTTGTCAGCACAGCCGATCTCGGCAGTTTTGCCGCTGCCGGCCGTGTGCTCGGCCTATCGCCCTCTGCCGTCGGCAAGGCCGTAAGCAAGCTGGAGGAGCAGCTGGGCGTCAGGCTGTTCCAGCGCTCTACCCGCAGCATCCGTCTGACCGAGGAAGGCAGCATGTTTCATGAACGCTGCCGGCGGATTCTGGACGATCTGGGTGATGCCGAGGCGGCGCTGGCCCGCACGCTGGAGGTGCCGCGCGGCCGGCTGCGCATAAGTTCTCCGGTTGCGACCCATCACATGCTGATGCCGCTGCTGCCCGAATTCGTGGCGCGCTATCCTGAGGTCGAGCTTGACCTCGACTTCAATGACCGCATCGTCGATCTGATCGATGAGGGCGTCGATGTCGCGATCCGCAGCGGCGATCTACCGGATTCTCGGCTGATGGCACGAGCCTTGCGGCCCTTCCGCATGCTGCTTTGCGCGGCGCCATCCTATCTGAACCGGCACGGTGTACCAGAGGTGCCGCGCGACCTCGACAGTCATCTGGCCGTACGCTTCCGCTTTCCGAACAGCGGCAAGATTCAGGATTGGCCGCTGCTATTGCCGGCGGGCGCGCCAGAACCGCATCCGCGCGCAGCCATGACCTGCAACAATATCGAGGCGGTGCGCCATGCCGTGATCAATGGTCTTGGTATCGCGACGATGCCGGATTTTCTGGCGCGCGAGCCTCTGGCGGCGGGCGCGCTGCGCACGATTTTGGATGAGCATATGGACGGCCCCGGCCAGTTCAGCCTGCTCTGGCCGTCCAGCCGCAACCTGTCACCGAAAATCCGGGTGCTCGTCGATTTTCTCAGCGAGAAACTGTTCACGACGCAATGCGAATGTCCCTGTGACGTTAGAGAACTTTCCCAGGATTGAGCAAGGCGTTCGGATCGAGCGCCTGTTTGATCACCTTCATCAGGGCCAGTTCTTCCGGCGTACGCGAAAAGGGCAAATAGGGTTTCTTTTTCAAGCCGATGCCATGCTCGGCCGAAACTGTGCCATGAAAGCGGCGAACCTCGTCATAGACAATGGCGTCGATCGCGTCATAAGGCTGCGGCACCGCGTCCGGCACGCAGGCGATGATATGCATATTGCCATCCGCGATATGGCCGTAAAAGAAACTGACGCAGCCGGGAATGTCGCGCGCAAGCCGCGCCCGGCAGCTTTCTGCGTATCGGTCCATATCGGCGACCGCTAGGCCGATATCGTAGGAATTATGCGGCCCCAGGATAAGCTTGAAATCCGCTGCCGCGTCGCGCGTGCCCCAGAAGGCCTTCACATCGGCCAATGACTGCGCAACGGCCGCGTCCGAGATGACCTCCGCCTCCACCTGGCTTTCCAGCCAGGACTCAAATCCCTCGATGTCGCTGTCCTTGTTTCCCTGGGCTTCGACCAAAACATAGAAGGGATGGGCCGAGGTCAGCGGGTCACGCACGCCGGCGACCTTCCGTGTGGCGACGTCCCAGTAATCCGGCCACATGACCTCGAAAGCCGATAGCAAAGGGCCAAGCGAACCGCGTGCGGAGGCAAGCAGCGCCAGTACCGCATCGTAACTCGGCAGACCGCACAAAGCGGCCATCGTGCATTGGGGACGCGGAAACAGGCGCAATACGATGCGCGTGATGATGCCGAGCGTACCCTCGCTGCCGATGAAAAGTTGCTTCAGGTCATAGCCGGCATTGTTCTTGAGCATCTTGTTGAGGCTGGTGACCAGCGTGCCGTCCGGCAGCACCACTTCCAGGCCCAGCACCATTTCCCGCGCCATGCCGTAGCGCAGCACGCGATTGCCGCCGGCATTGGTGGAAACGTTGCCCCCGATGGCGCAGGACCCGCGCGCCCCCAGGTCGAGCGCGCAATAGAGGCCGGCATCCTCGGCGGCTTTCTGGATCGTCTCCAGCGTCGTCCCGGCGCGGACCGTCATGGTGGAGGAGTCCCGGTCGATCTCCTCGATGCCGGTCAGCCGTTCAAGGGAGAGTGCAATGGCACCGTCGATGGGCCTCGCCCCGCCGGCCAAGCCTGTCAGGCCGCCTTGCGGCACCACGGGCACGCCATGGGCAGCGGCGATCCGCATGGCGGCGGCGACACCTGCCGGATCGTTCGGACGGACAACGGCAAGCGGCAGGACGGCGCTCAAGGTGCTCCAATCCTGCCTGTTGCGGTCGGGGATATCCGCGCCTGACAGCACGGCACGGTCACCCAGCGCTTCGCGCAGAGCGGCGATGACAGCCTCAGAAACCATGGTCATATGCGTGCCGATCAATAGCCGGAGCGCGACGGCGTCTGGCTGGCTTCATTCCGCCATTGCGCAAGCAATTGCAGTCCACCGTCGCGCAGCAGGGAGATGTCGCTGGTGGCGGCTATCAACTTGTAGCCCGCAAGAACCAGATCCTGCGGCGTGGCACCGGCGCTTGGCACCGTGCCGAGCGGCTTGCCGGAGGTTGCGGCGGCAGCCTCGAAATCGGCGACCAGAGACCGGACTTCGGGACGGGCGAGCTGTTCCAGAAGACCGATGGACCCTGCCATGTCATTGACGCCGAGGAATGGCACATCAACACCGTCGACCGCGCATATTTGAGCGGTTTTTGAGACCGCATTCGCGGATTCGATCTGCAGGATCAGCAGCAGTTCATCATTGGCGCGGGCCATGTAATCGGCCGATGCGCCATAGCCGGAGGCGCGGACGATGCCGGCGGCGTAGCCGCGCCGGCCGGCGGGCGGGTAGCGGCAGGCGGCGACGACCATTTCGGCCTCCTCCACGCTTTCGACCGAGGGAACCATGATGGAATTGAACCCGGAATCCAGAATGCGCTTGAGGAAGACGGGATCGGTTGACGGCACGCGGACGATGCAGGGCGTCTGCATCAACTGTGCCGCGCGCAATACTGCGATCGCGTCCTGCAAATCGCCTTGGCCGTGTTCCAGATCGAGGATCATGAAGTCAAACCCAAGATGGCCGATGATTTCCGCCACTACGGCGCTGCCGGTTTCCAGCCAGACGCCAAATAAAGGCCTGTCTTCGGCCAGCTTCCGTTTCAGACTATTGGTGGAGAACATGCGACTAATCCCTCGTCCTCTATCTGCCGCTTTATTCTCTGCCCGCGCTTATATTGCGGTGCAGCGGCATCGTTATTCGTTTTCTCGGATCACCCTTTTATCCCCTTGTGATGGGCAATGAAAGCGCTTACTTTCGTGTTTCTAATCCGGCGATGAGACCGGTTGACCATAAGCACTGGAGGAACCATGCGTACAGCACTTTTGGCGAGCCTGTTCGTCGCCTCTCTGGCGTCGACCGCCCTCGCGGATTCATCGGGCAAGAAGATCGCCCTCTCGAATAACTATGCCGGTAATTCCTGGCGCCAGGCCATGCTGGGCAGCTGGAAGAAGGTCGGGCAGCAGGCGGTTGCCGACAAGATCGTCGCTGCGGCTGATGCTTTCACGACAGCCGACAAGGACGCGCCAAGCCAGGCAGCCCAGGTACAGAACCTGATCCTGCAAGGCTATGACGCCATCGTGATTGATGCAGCATCGCCGGATGCGTTGAACGGGTCGATTAAACAGGCTTGCGACGCCGGCATTGTCGTCGTTGCCTTCGACGGTCTGGTGACGGAACCTTGCGCCTATAAGGTGACGATCGACCTTGCGAATGTCTATGGCGCTGAGGAAATCCGCCAGATCGCCAAGCGCCTGCCGAATGGCGGCAATCTTCTCTATGTACGCGGCCTCGCCGGTACCAGCATCGATGCCGATATCACCAAGGGCGTCGAAGCCGAGATCGCGAAACACCCGAATCTGAAAATCGTCGCTTCCGTCAACGGCGATTGGGATGAGACGACGGCGCAGAAGGCGGTCGCGACCGTGCTGCCCTCTCTTCCCACGATCGCCGGCGTGGTCGATCAGGGCGGCGACGGTTATGGCACGGCGCAGGCCTTCAAGGCTGCCGGCAAGCCGATGCCGCTGATCATGCTCGGCAATCGCCAGGATGAACTGGCCTGGTGGAAGAGCATGATTCCGAGCGGCTATAATACATGGTCGGGCTCGGAAGCGCCGGGCATGTCGACCTTTGCCTTCTGGGTGGCGCAGCAGATTCTGGACGGCAAGAAGGTGCCCAAGGAAGTGCCGATGAATATCCTGACCATCGAGCAGCCGGACCTCGACAAATACCTGGCCTCGACACCGGTCGGTGGCGTTGCCAATGCCGAATACACGCAGGACGAGGTGGTGAAAGCCATCGCGGCTGCGAGCAAGTGACGATGCTGCCTGAAGCGCAGCCGATGGCCATGCCATTGGACGAGACTATTATTCGGCTTGTTCAGGTTGGCAAAAGCTTCGGCAGCGTGCGGGCCTTGGCCGGTGTCGACCTTGTGGTCGGCGCCGGCGAAGTGCTTGGGCTGGTCGGGCATAATGGCGCCGGCAAATCGACCCTTATGCGTATCCTGTCAGGCACGATATCGGCCAACCAGGGCAGCGTGACCGTGCGTGGCGCGGCGCAGGCGGACTATTCCATCACGATCGCGCAAAGGCTCGGCATTCGCTGCGTGTTTCAGGAATTGTCGCTCTGCCCCAATCTGACGGTCGCCGAAAACACGCGCATCGCCCATGGTAGCCTGACGGGTTTTGGCTGGCGGCGGCGGGCCGCGCGGCTGATCTCTTCCAAGCTGGACGAGATCTTTCCGGGCCATGGCATTTCAGCGCAGGATCTGGTCGGGGATCTGGCAATCGGCCAGCGGCAGATGGTTGAAATCGCGCGCGCCTATTGCGTCACGCGCGATCCGCTGCATCTCATCATTCTCGATGAGCCCACATCCTCGCTCGATTCCCAGACATCGGGGCAGCTGCTCTCTCATATGCGCCGGACGGCGGCGAGGGGGCTCAGCACCATCCTGATTTCCCATATGCTGGGCGAAATTCTGGACAATGCTGATCGCATCGTCGTCATGCGGGACGGTACGGTCGTCCTGTCGGATAACGCCGCCGCTTTCAACCGTGAAACGCTCGTGCTCGCGATGGGCAATACCCATCGCGATAGCCGGGAGGCAGGGGCCGCACGGCAAAGCCTGCGCGACCGCATGACCGTCATTGAAGCGCGCCCGCCTAAGGCGAGCCAGGTATCACTGGTGGCGAAGAAGGGTGAAATCATCGGCCTCGCCGGCCTTGCCGGGCATGGCCAGACACGCATGCTGCTGCGCATCTTCCGCGCCGGGGCCGCGCGGCAGCCGGGTGTGCGCGTCCAGGGGCGCATGGCGCTGGTGGCGGGAGACCGGCAGACCGATGGCATTTTTCCGCTGTGGTCGATTACCGATAATATCGTTATACGCTCCATGCGCCGAATGACGCGCTACAGTCTTATCGTGTCGCAAAAAGAAGATAGGCTGGCGACCGAATGGCGGCGGCGCATCGGCATCCGCACGCCCGATATGCGCGACAATATCCTGACACTCTCTGGCGGCAATCAGCAGAAGGCGCTTTTCGCGCGTGCGCTCGCCTCCGACGCCGAGATCGTGCTGATGGATGATCCGATGCGCGGCGTCGATATCGGCACCAAGCTCGACGTCTATGACATCATTCGTAAGGAGGCCGAGGCTGGCCGCACTTTCATCTGGTATACGACGGAATTCGAAGAACTGGACAATTGCGATCGTGTCTATGTTTTTCGCAATGATGTCATAACGGCGGAACTCGACCATGACGCCGTGACCGAGGAACGCGTGATATCCTCCTCCTTCGCGGAAGGCATGGCATGAGCCAGACCGTGATGCCGAACCGGGTTCTCGTCACCCGCTATCTCGCGCCACGGCGGCTGTTGCGCACGCTGCTGCCCAGCCTGTCGCTCGTCCTGGTGTTGATTGCCATCGGCTGGCTGAACCCGCGTGCCATCAGCTATTTCGGCTTCAACCTGATGCTGAATCTGGCAATCCCCATCGCGCTCGCGACGATTGCCCAGATGTTCGTCATCACGGTCAACGATCTTGACCTGTCCATCGGTTTCTTCGTCAGCTTCATCGGCTGCGTGGGGGCAACCTGGCTGCCGAAGCACCCGTTGATCGGCATCGCCATGATCCTGGGCGGCATTCTGGTCTATGCGCTGGTCGGCGCGCTGATCCGTCTGCGCAACCTGCCGTCCATCGTGGTCACCCTCGGCATGAGCTTCGTCTGGCAGGGAGCGGCAATCATCCTGCTGCCGCAGCCCGGTGGCGCCGTGCCGAACTGGCTGCATGGGCTGATGAGCTATCACACGCCCTATCTGCCTTTTCCGATCGTCGCGGCCATCGTCATCGGTCTGGTGACGCATTTCGGCCTCATGCGCACCTCCTTCGGCACCGTGCTGCGCGGCGCCGGGGGCAATCCCCAAGCCATCGAAAGTGCAGGCTGGTCCATCCTTGCCATCAAGATGATTGCTTTCGCGCTGGCGGGTGTCTTTGGTGTGCTGTCGGGATTGTCCTTGATCGGCATCGCGACGGCGGCGGACCCTAATGTCGGCAGCGGCTATACGCTGCTGTCCATCGCCGGCGTCATCCTGGGCGGCGGTGAATTCGTGGGTGGCCGCGTCTCGCCTATTGGCGCCGTCATCGGCGCGCTGACGCTGGCGCTGGCGTCCAATTCGCTGCTGTCCTTCCTGCGTGTGTCGCCGGATTGGCAGATCGGCGCCAATGGGCTGATCCTGATCGTCATCCTGGCGGCGCGTGCACTCATCAATCGGCGGGAGACGGCATAATGAACGCCATACGCCGTGCCGCCGCGCAGCCCTGGATGCTGTCTTTCGTCGGCGCCGTTCTGGTCTTCGTGGCCGCCATCATCATTGCCGGCGGTCATGGTGCCGGCGGCATGGCGAGTGCAGCGGCAAGCCTCGCCGTCTTTACGGTTATCGTGGGCCTCGGCCAGATGTTCGTGGTCACGCTCGGGCCCGGTAATGTCGATCTGTCGCTGCCCGCCAATATCGGCCTGGCGAGTGCGGTCGCGATGAAGATCATGGCCGGCCATAATGGCATGATCCTGCCGGGTATTCTGGCGGCTATCGGCAGCGGCATGGTCATCGGTCTGGTCAATTATCTGCTGATCGCGGCTTTGCGCATTCCGCCGATCATCGCGACCCTGTCGGCCAGTTTCATCATCCAGACGGTGGATATCAGCTACGGGCGCGGGTTGCAGGTTAAGCCACCGCCGGCCTTCGAGGCCATGAGCGATGCGCGCATCCTGGGTGTGCCTTTGCTGGTGCTGATTGCGCTGATCGTCAGCGCTTTGCTGGCTGTCGTCCTGCACAAGCAGGTCTTCGGCCGTTCGGTGATGGCCATCGGCCAGAACCAGCGCGCGGCCTGGCTGGCGGGCATTGCTGTCGGCCGTATCCGTTGCCTGACCTATATCCTGTGCGGGGCCTTGGGTGGCTTGGACGGCGTGCTGCTGGCCGGCTATTTCCGTGGGTCTTCCGTCGATATCGGGGACGAATATCTGCTGGCTTCAATCGCCGTCGTCGTGATCGGCGGCACCTCGGTCGGTGGCGGGCAGGCAACGGTCCTCGGCCTATGGGGTGCGGCGCTGTTTCTTGTCTTCCTGCAAATCATGCTGAACACGCTGGGGGCGGATGCCGGCATGCGGCTGCTGATTACGGGCCTGGTGATCATTGGCGTTATCACTGTCGCGGGCGGCGGCCGGCGCGCGCGCCGCTGATCGCGGCGGACTGGTGGTGGCGCGCATGCAAAGGTCCGCCCGCAACTCGATCGAGTGAAGCATGCCGCGGCCGCCGGCAGCGCCGATGAGCATCTCGCCCGCCAATCGGCCGATTTCCAAATTGTCGACCCGCATGGTCGTCAGTCGCGGGGCGATGCGGGAGACGATGGCAAGATCGTCGAAGCCGGTAATGGAGAGGTCATGCGGAATGGCGATGCCAAGATCGAGGGCCGCGCCGACGGCGCCAAGCGCCAGATTGTCATTGCCGCAGATGATGGCGGTCGGGCGGGTTTTGCCGGCCATGATGCGGCGCAGGCTTTCGGCTCCGAAATCCATGTTTGACGGCCCGATATGCAGGTCCGCGGCGCGCAGCGTTACACCGGCCGCAGCGAGGCCATCCCGCAGGCCGTCCAGCCTTGCCGCAACACGGTCATTGGCGTCCATCGGCTGAAAGATGGCGGCGATCCGCCGATGGCCAAGTGACAGGACGTAGTCGGCAAGCTGTCGGAAGGCTGCGCGATTGTCGAAACCGATGCAGGGATGCGGGCTGTCATGGCGGTAACCGTAGGTCAGCACGTAGGGAAGGCTGCGTTGGCGCAGCAGGTCAAAGGTTTGTGGCGGATAGTTCTCTCCCACCATGGCCAGAACTTCGATGCCTTGCGCCAGCATGGCTTGCACTTGGGCAAGACCTTCGGCGGGATCGTAATTGCTGCAACCGATCAGCAGCGTGAAGCCGTTTTCGGCAAAGATGGCCTGCATGCCGCTGACTTGCCGGGCGAAGATCTCGTTATCGAGCGTCGGAATAATCACGCCCGCAATATGGCTGCGGCGGGAAGCCAAGGCCCGTCCCGCAGCATTGGGAATCCAATGCAGTGCCGCGGCGGCCTCCCGGACGCGAGCCTGCACTTCGGCCGAAACTTTCGTCGGCGTATTGAAGACGCGGGATACGGTGGCGGTGGAAACCTGGGCAAGCTGGGCCACTTCCGCCAGCCGTGTGCGGCCTGTGCCCCCGCGTGCGCGGCGCGCCACCTTGTCATCGGCCAATGCAGGATCGTCCTGAAGTTAAAAAAGCCATGTTTTTAAGTAAGGGCAGATTTTAGCATGAATTCTTGTTTGGAATAAAAGCACGTAACCGCTTACATTTCAAGTAGATCTATGATTTTATTGATAGGTTACTGAGCGCGCGACGGTTGGATCGTCTAAAAGGATGCTTGCGGTGCGCAGCATGATTCCTGCATGACCGGGGCGTGCAAAGGTAAGACAGGCTATGCAGCATTTTGATCTGGACGAGTTGGCGGCCGTCGTCGCCATTGCCAATCGCGAAAGCTTTTCGGCGGCGGCGCGGGATTTGAACAAGACCCAGGCCGCTGTCAGCCTCGTCGTCGGCCGGTTGGAGCAGCGCCTTAGCCACAAACTGTTCGAGCGTTCGCCCCGTGGCGTCCGCCCGACCGTTCCGGGAGAGACGCTCATTTCCTACGCACGGCGCCTGCTGGCGTTGGAGAGTGAGGCGCTGGAGGCTTTGAACGGTGCGGCGCCACGCGGCCGCGTGCGCATCGGCATGCCGGATGATTATCTGGAAGCGCTCGGCACGCCGGCGATCGAACAATTCGCGCTTGCTTGCCCCGGCGTGCAGGTCGACATCATTTGCGACTTTTCCCGAAAGCTGGAGACGCTGGTCGGTTCCGGCGATCTCGATCTGGCCATTGTCACGCGCGGCGCCACCCAGCAGGGTGGCCTGACATTGGGGCGCGAGCGGCAGGTCTGGTGCGCGGCGCCGAGCGCACGGCCGGAACTATTGAAGCCGCTGCCGCTGGCGCTGTTCTCTGACCAGTGCCGGGCCAAGCCGACCATTCTGAATGCTTTGGAGGCAGCCGGTCGGTCCTATCGCATTGCCTATTCTTTCTCCCATCTGGCTGGCATCCTCACAGCGGTGGAGAAAGGGCGTGCGGTGACCGTGCTGCCCGAATCCTGCGTGCCCGCGCATTTCCGCAAGCTGGGCATTGAGAGCGGCCTGCCTGCCTTGCCGACGCTGGAACTGGCCTTGCTGCTGCCGGAAGGGGCGAAGGCGCCGGCCCGTATTCTGGGCCAGCTTCTGCTCCCTCACGATAAGGCGCCGGTTGGTCCGCTGACGGCGGCCAATGCCGCATAAAGCCATTCGCTCCGCGCGATGATGGCGGCTTTTACGGCCTATAAAATCCATAAAGAATTTTAAAATCAGAGATTTATAGTAAAAATCTCAGGAAAAACTTGAATGAAATCGCGGTTCGTCTGAAATTTAAGTGACGCATGTGGTCCCGGCACGATTTGCCTGACTTGACCGGCCTGACAATGGCCCCATCCTTTAGTCATGCTTTGCTTCCTTGAGACGCCTCTCAACCCCGATATCTGTAAATCTGGCCCAGCCATGGGCGAGGAGAGAGCGGTATCAATCGCATTTCGGCATTCAATGCCTATGACGCGGAGGCGGGCAGGGCAACGGAGCCCAGGGAGCAAAACATGAAACTGTCCGTGTTAAGATATCTGATAATCCCGAGCGTGATCGGCTTGTCCTGGACGGCAGTGCCAGCGTGTGCGGCGCAGCTGAATGGCGTAACATTTCCCGACCGGGTCAGTGCCGGCTCGGCTGAACTGACCCTCAATGGTGTGGCTTTGCGCACGGCCTCGGTTCTGCGTGTCCCGGTTTACGTCGCCGGACTGTATCTGGAGCATCCGAGCCATGATGCTGATTTTGTGGTAACATCTTCTCAGGTCAAACTGCTCCGCTTTGTGTTCCTCCGGGATGTCGGGCAGCCGAAAGTCCGCAAAACCTGGCAGCGGTCACTGGCGGAAAGCTGCGTGTCGCCCTGTTATTTGTCGCCGAACGACGTGGCGCAGTTTCTGGGCCGGGTTCCGGCCATGCACAAAGGGGACGTGGCCGATGTACTTTTTACCCCGCATGGCGCTGATTTTACGGTTAATTCGCGGGATCTCGGATGGGTGACTGATCCGAATTTCGCGCGCGTTATTCTGCTGAGCTATATCGGCCCGGCTGCGTCATCCCCCGCCGTCCGCAAGGGCATCCTCGGATCGCCATGAGCGGGGTGAAGGCGTGAGGATCCTCAGCTGGAACCTGCTGCATACCGGGGGCGCGACACTCGGCGATGTGCTGGGCCTGATCGAGCGCCAGCGGCCTGACCTTCTGCTGCTACAGGAAGCGACAGCCGCGATCGACGGACTTGCCAAGATCGGCGGCACCTATCACCGTAGCCTTATGCCCGGCCGGGCGAATGGGCTTGCGGCCTGGAGCGCACAAGGCTTCCGGCTTCTTGATACCCTAAACCTGCCGCCTGGATTGGCATGGGATCTGCGCCCGCTGCGATCTCGGCCGGGACGCTCCCGCATAGCGCTTGTCTTGGAATTCCAGGCCATCCAGATCGCCAATGTGCATCTGGACCACGGCCAGCGCAGCAATAGACGGCAACTGCGGCATATCGCGGAAACCTATCCCGGCATCGGTCTGATCATGGGGGATTTCAATGCTGTCGGGGCCGCACGGCCGCATGGGTTTTCAGATATCGGCCCGCGCCGCATTACCCACATGGCAAGAGGCGTTGTGCCTTTTCGGCTCGACCGCTGCCTGAGCCGCACTCTGGTTCCCATGACAGCCACGGCGCTTCCCTACGGACCGTCAGACCATCGGCCTATCGTGATCGATTTTCCGCCCTGTGCGGATCCTGCGATCGTCAAAGATCTGGCCCTGGGCGTCAGTAGTTGAGGTCTACCGTCACGGTATCGGTATAGGTGTCCGGCGTGTAGTCTGCACTGGCCGCCGAGGCATAGACGGTGATGCTTTGCGAAGTACCGGTGCCATTGCCGGCAACGCCATTGCCGACTTTCGTGGACGTGGCCGTATTGCCCCAGACAGCGCCCGACGCACTGCCCGAACGTAGTTGATACGGAACCTTATCCGTATTGCTGCCGGTGCCGGCCATGACGCCGGCACCGGTGGTGCTGCCGTTGGAGGGTGCCAATCCGATGTAATAGGGGGTGCCTGACGGGCAGCTAACGACGAGGGTATTGCTGCCCGTGACATTTTTGGCTGTGGCGCTGACGCTGCCGAAACTGAGGTCGGAGGAGGCACCGACAACGCAATTATTGGTCACCACGGCGGTAACGGGCAGGGTGAAGTCAAGACCAGAATAGCCGTTTAATGAACCGCATTGCGTTCCTGTCATAAACCCAAGCAGGACATTATAGAAATAGGCGCTGTAATTCCCAGCAGCAGCCGTTTGGGAGCCTGGAATATAACCATAAAAAGTGAAGGTGCCGCTGACCGATTTGCCGATCCCTGCGGCTATCGAAACCGGAACGCTGATGGGCGTCGTGGTCGTCCAAATCGTTCCGTCAGGTGCATTTGTGTAGAGATTAAACTTCAAAGTGCCACTGCCCTGCATTTCCGGCTGGCTGGCTGTTCCAGGATAGCTCGGTGTGCCCATGCCAAGGCACAGATCAAAGCTGACAGCCGTGTTATTGTAGTTCGTGCAAGTATAGCCAACACTACCGGTTGCAGAAGCACCCGTGCTGGTCGTGACGTTCACACTGCCGAAATTGATGCTCGGTGAGCTGTCGCTGCAAACCACACTCGCATGCGCTGATACAGACACCAGCACATTTCCAACCACAAGACTCAGAAGAATAAGGCAGCCGCGCAAAACGCTTCTGATCACCGTGTCAATCCTCATGGCTGTGCAATGGGCGCGCAGGTCAGCGGACCGATCTGCGGGATGGTGCTGGTTTTGTTGTGGTAGTCGAAACTGACCTGGCAAAGTCCGGCTGGGGTCGTGACATCCAAAACATTGTGTGATGTCAGGTCATCCAAATAGGTCATGCCATCAAAACCGACGAGCGTGGGTTGCGCGTCAGCGCCCTTCAGCCTTACCAAACTGCCTAAAGGCAGAGCTTTACCGGCATGGTCGACGAGAATGATCGATGCGGCACGGATATGCGTAATTCCAAATTGCACCATCGTGCCGGCGCGATCCGACGGAATGGCAACCGCATCAACACGGCTGACGTCCATATCGGCGGGCAAGTTCATGGGATCGATGCTGATTTGATTTTTCTGGTAGGCATTTAAAGGCGTTACAAGCAGCATGCCGCTTGCGTCCGTGGTGCCGACGACATTGTTCTGCAATTTCACGGGAATATTGGCGATTCCATCTGTGGAGACCACGGCAAAGCCGCCATTGATGTTGCGCGCGGCAAAGCTATGACCGCCGATGAGCACCAGGGAGCCCGTGGCACCGACATAGCCCGTTTCCTGCCCATCGACGTCGCTCGCGCCGGCGTCTATCTCACCATAGCGGCCGAGGTAATCCAATTCGCCCAAAGCGCTTGTTCCGGTGCTGTTATGCTCCTGTTCAACCTGCCAGCCCAGGCCGCCTTGGGTTGGCACGCTTTTTCCCGCATTGATGCCAAAGGAATTAGCGCCTTGGTCGTTGGCGACATCGGCACTGGCATAGGTGCTGTTGCTCAGGGATATATTGAGACTCAGGAAAATGCTGCGATCGCTTTGCTGCGCAAGATTCTGACTGGCATTGACGTTGACCGATACCTTGGACGTCAGTGACTTTGACCAGTATAGGCCGGCATAGCTATCAGCCGGCTCCGGCTGCTGTCGAAGATTGACATAGTTGACACCGACATTCCCAATGCGCCCGAGGTTGACGCCAGCCGTAGCCGTCGCGGTCAGGGTCGGTGGGGGCGCGCCATATAGCGTCGCGACATCACTGTAATGATCCGTCGAATACAGGCCATTGAAGCTGACGTCGAAACGCCTGCCGCTCCAGCTATACCCAGCCCCGACCTGCAGGCCTGATGCACCATGGTTGCTGCTGCCGGCGGCGGATGCGGTTAGAATGCCGTCTGATTTGCCGAGCAGAAGGTCACCGCCGAAGCCAGCATCAATCAGGCCTGTCGCGGCCTCGGCATGGCTTTCCGCTGTGACGTTGTTATTGATGCCATAGCGCCAAGTCTCGCTGGCGACGGGTTCTTTGCCATAGTCGAAGGAGTCCAGGCCATAATTCTCGCGAACAGCGCCGAGTTCCACTGACCAGTCCGACAGTCCGCTTCGCAGCATTTCCGGTGCGCTGTAGAGAGAAAATTGATCCTCGCTGACCTGACCCAACGCATTTGTTAAAACAATTTGCGCATTGCCGGCACCGCTGATATCCGGCACGGAATTGAGCTGAAATTGTCCGGCTGCCACGTTCCCCGTATAGCGCTGTATGCCGTCGATATAGAGCTGGACCGTCGACGGCAGTGTGGCCGAGCCGACAAACTGGGCCAAGGGCGTGGTGACCATATAAGGTTGCAGATTGAAATTGGTGCCGAATTGAATGCCGCCGATGCGGGTTGCGCGTGACCAGGAGGTCGCCGCCGTAAGCGTATCGCCGAGGCGCAAGGTCAACAGGCTTTTGGGGAAGGATGAGCTCCAACTGGTGTCGAGCTGCACCGACTGGTCTGTTTCGGTGGGGCTGCCATAACCGAATTGCGAAAGCGCCGTCGATTCGAGCACACCCCAATGATTGAAGGCTCGCAGATCCGTATAGGTACTGAACTGGCTATAGCCGAGAGAGCTGCGGCTGCCATACAGCGTGTAGTCCAGTACCACGCCAGGTGACGTCGTCGCTGTCGTCGTATCGGAGTTCTGCGCATCCAGAACCTGGGTTTGCAGATCAAGCAATGCGAGAGGTGCGGTGATATCGACAGTCTGCATTTGGCGATTGAAATTGACCTTGATACCCTTAAGGCTGGTCAACCGTGTCGGGTCGGGTGTGTCGCCCTTCACCGTAAAGCCGAGCGCGGCCATATCTTCATGGCTGATCCAGAGGGCGTTGCCCCTAAGACTGAAATGTACAATTCCCCGGTCCGTGCCGTTGAGGGTCACATCCAGATAAAGATCAGCTGGCTTGGCGGAGGATAGGGAAGCCAAGGCCGCCGCGGGTACTTGATCGGCGATCTGGATGATGGATGGTGAAGTGACGACAGCAGCGCTTGCGCTTGATACGACAAAGCCTGGCAGGATCACGACCTCAACGAGCGCTGTCGGCCAGCGATACATCTTGTGCCATGGACGAGCCATTCACCACAGCCGTGAAGGTAACGCGTCCAACGAAGGAAGACGGAGCCTGTCTCAGCGCAAACTGCATCATGGCGCCGGGAAGGACATAGCCTAGCAAACCATCCGTCACTGTCCCAGCATGCCCGCCACTGACGAAATGCACCGCCGAAAGCTGGGCATGCCCAGTTCCGTCGTTGCTGACTTGCAACAGAACCTGGTTATTGTGTCGCACGAGATCCCAGTGCAGCCGGGGCGCCGGCGCGGCGATACCGGCGGGTTCCAGGAAAATCGGTATCGAATAATGAAGCACAAAGCGCAGGCCATGATTTTTGCCGTCGCTTGCTACTGGAAGCTCGTCGATTGCCAGGCGATAGGCGTCTTCCACGGCGCCCGGCCCTGCGGGCGGTCCGCTGAGCCGAATGACGCGGACGAGTTGCCTGTCACCCGGGGCGATCTGCAGCAGCGGCGGGCTGATTATCAATCCTTGCGACGGAATAAGCTGCTGCTGGCCATTTTGCTGTACCCAGTGATAGACGCGCACCTGCGCATAAAGAGACTGGTCTGCAACATTGCTGAGCCAAATCCCGTCAGCCATTTGCCTGGGTTGCAGGTTGAGCGTGACGGGAGAGACCTGCAATCCGCTCGCGGCGGCACTTCCGCTGATAAGGCAGAGCGCTAAAAGCAGAAGGCACCGCTTAAGCATCGGACGATCAGAAGTTCACGTTGACGGTGACGGTATCTGCGTAGGCGTCGGGCGTGTAATCGGCACTCGGCGCTTCAGCATAGACCGTCAGGCTGGATGTGTTGGCGATGCCAGTGCCGGTGCCGGACACGCCATTGCCGACGGTGGTGCTGGTGGCCGTGTTGCCCCAGACCACGCTATAGGACGAGTCGGAGTAAAGCTGATAAGGAACCTTGTCAGTATTGCCGGCCAAAGCGTCGCTTGTCGTCATCGTGCCGGCGCCGGTCGTGCTGGCGTTAGACGGTGCCAGGCCGATGTAATAAGGTGTGGTTTTTGAGCAGGCGACGGTAATCGCGTTGCTGCCTTTTGTGTTAACGGCCGTCGCGGTCACCGAGCCGAGGGCGATTTTCGATCCGGTGCCTGCCGTCACGACACAGGCTTTGGTGATCGTCATCGTTACCTGGAACGTCGCCGTGGCGGGGCTGGCCGCCTCTGCTTTGACCGCGAAGCCCGCGCCAGCGAGCAGGACCAAAGCCAGACCTGTAGTTTTCAGATACATGACGATACTCCATTGTATAGATGTATGAGTGATGGCAGTGGTGCCAGATGAGACGCTGCGGAACCTAAACACGCGCTCTGAACTCTCGCGTGCCGTTCGAGAGCGCTTTGTCATTCGGTGTGATGTGGTGCAAAATATGCTTGATCGGGTAACGATCATGCGGGGCACCGCGCGATTGCTGTCATCCCATGATCCCGCCTTGCGGAATGCGCTTCAGTCAGAATAAAAACCTCGCCGCTGCATCGGATGCGCGGCTGTCGTGCAATCTGCGTGCTGAAGCGCCATGGCTGTCGAGATTCCCAAATCCAATGCAGGCGCGAGGAACGTTCTGCCTGGAGAGCCAAGTATCACGGGCTCTTTGCCTGTTCTTGGCATTAGCGCTCAAAAATCATTGGCCCATCATATTTGCTTGGGCATGGGCTGAGGGTTGCGACCGGACTTAGGGCCGCGTTTGGCTAGGCGTGGTTTTAATATTCTGGGAAAGCAGCGGCTTAGTGAATGTCACTGGCCTCCCGCGATCTGGCACTTTGGGCCTAATATTTTTGGCCTAGACGCACGCATCATGGTCAGTCGGTCGCGATCTCAGCGGACGGGCGGGCGACCTGAAAGGGCCGCGCGCACAGGAGGAGCCGCTCGAAATCGGCCGGCGGCAGAGGTTTGGCGAATAGGTAGCCCTGGGCAAAATCGCCCCCGAGGCGCTCTAGAAAATCGAGCTGGCTGACTGTTTCAACGCCTTCGGCGACTGTCAGAATACCAAGGCTTCTGCCCCGGGGCCAGGATAGCGGCCACGATCTTCTGGCTTTCGAGGTTGGAGCGGAGGTCGGTGACGAATGAACGGTCGATCTTGAGCTTGTCGATTGGAAACCGATGCAGATAGCTGAGGGGGGAATAGCCGGTTCCAAAATCGTCGACGCTTAACGTGACGCCGGCGGACTTCAGCATTTGCAGAATGCGGATCGCACGTTCGGGATCGCCCATCGTGCAGCTTTCGGTAATCTCGACCGTGACGGTTATGGGGCGATACCCGAATGCCGAACGCTGTCCCTGACCGGCAAGGTCAATGCCGCCTGATTGAACTGCCAGGCGGCGTGCGATTCCAGCATTGACCCGGTCCATAAATTATTGCATTGTTCAACAATCCAACTGATGGATGATGCTGCGTGTCATTGCCAGATTATGTGAGTCCGGCTGTCTGGACGGTAGATGCCATGCGGCGCCTGGCATGAGCGGTCTCGGCAAATTGCGGCCTGGACCCGGCATAGTCCCCTTGGAGCGCGAGACGACGGCGGTGCGGATCGCGGCGGCATTGCGGGCGGAAATCGCCAAGGGCGCATTGCCGCCCGGAACCCGCATTCACGAAGTGGACTTCACGGTAGCCTTCGACGTGTCCCGCCACACGCTGCGAGAGGCGATCAGCCTCCTGGTCGCGGAAGGCGTGCTGACCCGCATGTCGTTTAAGGGTGTGGCGGTCGCCAAACTCAGTGCCGAGGATGTCAGCGACATCTACGCAACCCGCAGGCTCATTGAATTGGCGGCTATTGATGCCCTGCGCGACGCGCCGGCCGCCGCCTTGGATGCCGTGCTTGCGGCGATCGATGCGCTCACCGGTCTGTCGCCGCAGACCGACAGCGAGGCAATGAATGACGCCGATATGCGCATCCACAAACAGCTTGTTGCGGCTCTTGCCTCCAAACGCATCAAGGCAGCCTATGGTGCCGCCGTGCGGGAAAGCCAGATTCTCCTGTTCCATGCCTATCGGCCCAAGGATGTCGCATCGGCCCAGGCCAATCATGCGGCTTTCGCGGCCATGCTGCGTCAGCGTGATTTTGCGGGCGCTCGCGCGCAGTTGGAACTACGGCTAAGGCAATCGGAGCGGGACCTCATCGCGGCACTTGGCACCTAGTGGTGCTTCAATGAGCCGCCTCCTCGGAAAGAAGCTTTCATGACCAAACGAATGATGAAACTGGGCATGTCGATGCGGGGGCTCGGCTATCATGTCTCAGCCTGGCGGCATCCTGATACACCGGCCGATGGCACGCTGAGCTTCGAGCATTACAAGCGTAATGCGCAGATGGCGGAGCAAGGTCTGTTCGACATGATCTTTTTCGCCGATGGCATCGGCATCCGCGAGAAGGATGAACCGAAAGGCTCTCTCGCGCGATCAGGTTTCGAGATCGTCGAGATGGAGCCCATGACATTGCTGCCGGCGCTCGCCGCCGTCACCAAGCATATCGGATTGGTTTCGACCGCATCGACGACTTATAACGAGCCCTATCACGTCGCGCGCAAATTCGCGACGCTGGACCTGATCAGCGGCGGCCGTGCCGGCTGGAATATCGTGACCTCCTGGTCGGATGCGGAAGCGCAGAATTTCAACCGCGCCAAGCATCTGGACTATGACACGCGCTACGAGCGGGCCCAGGAATTTGTCGAGGTGGTGAAGGGCCTGTGGGATACCTGGGAGCCGGGTGCTTTCATCTATGATCGCGCCAGCAGCATCTTCTACGACGAGGGCAAGATGCATTTGCTCAATCATCTTGGCAAGCATTTCCAGGTGAAGGGGCCGCTCAATGTCGCCCGCATGCCGCAGGGCCGGCCGGTTCTGGTGCAGGCCGGGGCGAGTGAACCGGGGCGGGAGATTGCGGCCGAATCCGCCGATGTGGTCTATGCCTCCCAGGACGATATTCCTGCGATGCGCGCCTATTATGATGACGTGAAGGGCAGGCTGGCCAAATACGGCCGTGATTGGGACGATCTCAAGATTATGCCCGCACTCTGCCCCATTGTCGGGGCCACGCGCGCCGAGGCCCAGGCCAAGCATGATGCGCTACAGGAACTGGTGGATCCTCTGGTCGCCATGGCGCGCGCCTATAATGCGCTCGGCGATCTTTCGGCCTTCCCCCTGGACGGGCCAGTGCCTGAGCCGCAGGCAGAGGCGCAGGTGCGCAGTCATCAGGAACGGCTCATGAAACTGGTGCGCGACAATGGCTGGACCATCCGCGACTTGTGCCGTTATCTGGCCGGTGAGGGCGGCAGCCCTGTCATCGGAACCGCCTCCGACATCTGCGACTATATGGAAGAGTGGATGGATGCCGATTGCTGCGATGGCTTCAACATCACGCCCAATCAGCTTCCCGGCGGCTGCGAGGATTTTGTGCAGTTTGTCACGCCGGAATTGCAGCGCCGGGGTCGTTTTCGCAAGGCCTATGAGGGCAAGACCTTGCGCGAAAATCTCGGCTTGAAACCTCACGTCAATCGCTATGTGAGGCAACGCGCCGCCGAATAAGGAATTTGGCCGCAGGGCAGGTTTATAGGTCAAGATTGGTCGGCAGAATCACCAGATCCCGTATCGTGACGTTGCGTGGTCTACTGAGCATGAAGAGGATGCCGGCGGCGACTTCCTTTGGCTCCATCAAGCTGCCGGCGGCCAGCGCCTCGTCCATCTTGGCCTGAGGCCAGTCCTTCAACAGCGCCGTCACCACGGGGCCGGGCAGCACAGCGCCGACACGAACACCATGTTTTGAAACCTGCCGCCGCACCGTATGCACGAAGGCCTGTACGGCGTGTTTGGATGCGGTATAGATCGGCTCCCAGACCACGGGGATGACGCCGGCAACCGAACTGGTGACGATGATATCGCCCTGCTGGCGGCCGATCATATGCGGAAGCACGGCGTGAACGGTTCGGAACACTGCATTGACATTCAGAGCCAGCATCCGATCCCAGGCATCGGGATCGCCTTCCACAATCTTACCGCCGATATAGGAACCCGCATTGGCGTGAAAGATATCGAGCTGCCCGAACTGTGCCAGAATCTGCGGCATCATCGTAGCGACGCTTGCCGGGTCCGTGAGATTGACGGCCAGTGGGAAAGCGTTTGGCCCGAGGCCGTGCGTTATGTCGCGCAGGCGCTCTTCGGCCATATCGACGAAGACCACGCGGGCGCCGGCTTCAAGCATGGCGCGCGCGCAGTCCAGGCCGATGCCGGAAGCAGCCCCGGTAACAGCGGCGACCTTGCCGGTAAGAATGTCGGTCATTGTAACCTCGGATGATGTTGCGCGGGTCGGTATCAGGCGCGGCCATGGGAAACGCGGGAGCGTCGAGCAAGGCTATCGACGATCACGGCAATGGCGAGAACGGCGCCGGTGATCATGTAGCGAAGGGACGATGACAGATCGAGCAAGGTCAGCCCGCTCGAAATCGCCTGAATGACGATGATGCCGAGCAGCGCCGAATAGGCATTGCCGCGACCGCCAAACAGGCTGGTGCCACCGATGACGGCAGCGGCGATGGCATCGAGATTGACGTCACCTGTCCCGGCCTGCTGGCTGGCCGAAGCCAGGCGAGCCGAAGACAAGACGCCGCCGATTGCGGCGAAAACAGCGCAGAGAACAAATGCGCTGGTATAGATGCGGCGAACATTGATGCCGGCGCGCCGCGCCGCTTCGCGGTTGCCGCCGACGGCTTTGACGGCCCGGCCCCATTGGGTGCGGGTCAGTGCATAATCCAGCAGCACAACCAGCGCCAGAAACACGACCAGCATCAAAGGCACGCCACGGCCGCGATTGAGATAGAAAACAGCGGCTTCCAGGACGACCGTGATCACGATGGCGCGGCCGACGAGGATATGCAGGCTTTGGGCGGAGAGGTTGGCATTTCTGCGGCGCGCGGCTGTTCGCCAACTGCGCCAGAACAGGGCAAGCCCCGCCAGCGCGCCCAGCAGATAGGCGAGGGCGGGCGGCACGAATAATGATTGACCCAAGTTTACGAGCGGAGACCCGTAGGGAAGATTGATCGACCCACTTTCGCCAAGAAGGTAGAGTTGCAGACCTAGAACCGCAAGCAGGCCGGCGAGGGTGGAGACGAAGCTTGGCATGCCGAAGCGGTTGAAAAGAAAAGCGTAGAACAGACCGATGACGGCACCAGCCAGGATCGCAGCGATGATGGCGAGAAAAACGGGAATGCCGGTATTGACCCATAAGACGCCGAGCAGCGCCGAGGCGAAGCCGCTGACCGAGCCGACCGAGAGGTCGATCTCCCCCACCATCAAAATGCAGACGATGCCGAGCGAAATGACGCCGATTGTCGATGAATCATAGAGCAGATTGACGATATTGCTGGGTGAGAGGAAGACCGTGTTCAGACTCTGAAAAACGGAACAGATAATGATGAGTCCGATGATGACGGGCAGGGATCCAAGGTCGCCGGACCGCACACGATCGAGGAAGGCGAGAATGGCGCCGCCGATGCCAGCCGCCGATTTCAAACGTTCATCGGCGCGGTCGACAAGTTTGGCGTCACCCATCACGCGGTCTCCCCAAGGCTGCTATCGCGTGTGCTGCGCCGCGCCGCGCGACGAGAGACCGCGTTTTCGCCGGCGCCCGTAATGGCGCTGACCAGTTCATGGTTCGAGGCATCGGGATAGAAGATGCCGTTATTGCGGCCGAGCCGAAGCACGACGATACGGTCCGCAACCGCCCGCACATCCTCCATATTGTGGCTGATCATGAGGACGCCCAACCCCCGATCCCGCACGCGCTCGATAAGATCGAGAACTTCTGCCGTCTGCGCGACACCGAGTGCGGCCGTTGGCTCGTCGAGCAGGATGAGTTTGGGCTCCAGAAGCAGCGACCGGGCGATTGCGACCGTCTGCCGCTGGCCGCCGGATAGCGAGGCGACGGTTTCCCGCAGGCTTGGGATGCGCGCCGACAATTCCTGTAACAAGGTCCAGGCCTTGATTTCCATGGCGACCTCGTCAAGCGCATAGGGTGACAATTCACGCCCGAGGAATATATTGGCGACCACGTCAAGATTTTCGCAGAGTGCCAGGTCTTGAAAGACGGTAGCTATGCCGAGCGACAATGCCGCTGCCGGGTCGGGCAAGGTAACCTCCCTGCCTTGGAAGGCGATACGCCCCGCACTCGGCGCATGCACGCCCGCCAGGATTTTGACAAGGGTCGACTTGCCTGCGCCATTGTCGCCGACGAGTGCGACCACTTCACCCGCATGCACATCTAGCTCGATATCGGTCAGTGCCGAGACTGCCCCGAAATGTTTTGAAATGCCGTGCAGACTGAGTACGGGCGTTCCTTGTGCGGTCACGTTATCCTCATGTGTTACGTCGTAAAGGCCGGGGCTTTGCCCCGGCCTGCTGTGCCAGTCAGGGCGTGATGCCAAGTTTCTTGCAGCCATCCGCATAGCGGCCCGTGCAAAGGACGGCTGCGGATTCAATCGGTTTGCCGTTGACATCCTTGTCGACGATCTCAGCCTTGAGGTTGTCCGCCGTCACCAGGGTCGGCGTGAAAAGTTCGGTCGGTGTCCCGAAAAGCGTTGTATTTTGCTTAGGCGTTTCGCCTTTCAGCAGTGCAATGGCGGCATCCGCCGCAGCGCCGCCGACGATCTCGCTCGGCTTGGAAATCGTATTATACTGGTCGCCGGCAATGATCAGCTGCAGACCGGCGATGGTTGCATCATTGCCGGTCACGGGCGGAACCGGATCGACGCCGGCCGCCTTGAAGGCTGCGACGGCCGCCCCGCCGGTGCCGTCATTGGCGGCGGCTAGGCCTGCGATTTTTTTGCCGAAACGCAGGATCTGACCGGAAACCCATTGCTGCGCCTTGGGCGGCAGCCAGTCCGGCGTGTCATATTCAGCCAGGGTCTTGTAAGGCCCGGTGGCCAGCCCTTCGTGAATGCCTTTTTTGATCAGCCCGGCGGCGGCGTCGGTCGGCGAGCCATTGACCTCAAGCACGCCTTCGCTGTCCGGCACGTTTTCGGCTTTCAGGTGCTGCACCAGGGAGGCGGCAATCACCCGCCCGATGGCCTCGTTATCAAAGGAGATGTAGAAATCGGCCTTGGCGGAGGGGATCGGCCGGTCATAGGCGATAACCTTCACGCCCTGGCTCTGCGCGCTATGCACAAGCGCGGCTGCTGCGGTGGAATCGACCGGATCGAGCACGATGGCCTTGGCACCCTGGGAAATGACAGAATTGAATTGCTGCTGCTGCCGGGATGCATCTCCGTCGGCATTTTGATACAGCACCTGGCAGTCCGGGCAGAGTTTCTTGATTTGCATCACGAAGCCGGGCCGGTCGTGCTCTTCGTATCGGGTGGATCCCTCATCCGGCATCAGAAACGCGATTTTGGCGCCGGAGACATCGGCCGCGCGCGCCGGGTGCGTAACGCCCATCAGTGGCGTCAATAAAAGGGCAGCAATACTAATTGTGCCCATCGCCATGGTCTTAAGATAGGTCATGCGCTCTTTTCCTTTGAGCTTGTTTATTATTGGCAGTTGCCGCCAGGTTTATGCGTCACTGCCCCGGACGACCCGCAAATGGCCAGGCTTGTCCGCCTCGTCTCTCTGATGCGGAAGCCGGTCATTCTCTCGATGGCGATTCCGATAATCCCGCGGCGTCATGCCGGTGACGGTCTGAAAGCGCCTGTTGAAATTGGAGACATTGTTGAACCCGACATCATAGCAAATGTCGGTTACCAGCCTGTTTGTTGTCGTCAAAAACATGCAGGCACGATTGATGCGCAGCCCGTTCACATAGGCGGTGAAAGTCATGCCGGTTTGACGATGAAACGCGCGCGAAAAAGCGCCCGGGGAATAGCCGGACAATGCCGCGAGTTCCGTCTCATGCAGATCGCTGTCCAGGTTGCGGGCGATATGATCCAGAACGGGATTCAGCGGCTGCGTCATATAGCTGTGGGGTTGGACAAGATAGCCGACGCTTGCGAGCATGCGCCGGCCTTTGTCCCGCAGCAGCCCTTCCAGAATTTGCAGAAACAAAGCTGGCCGGCTCAGGCGATCTGTTGTGAGCATGCGTTGCAGGAGGGGGCCGACATGGTCACTTGCATCCCCCGAAAATTCCAGGCCTCGGCCGCATTCTTCAATCAGGCGGCTGAGGTCAAGACCCGGGAATATATCCGCGCAGGCCCGGATGAAAGCCGCGCCGAATTGCAGCACGATGCAGCGTTCCGGGATGGTGACATCAGGCGCCACGTCGCTTAGCCAGTTATGGGGCAGGTTAGGTCCGGTCATGATGAGATTGCCGGGAAGGAAACTGCCGATATAATCGCCGACAAAGACCCGGCCGCTTGTCGCCGTAATCAGGTGAATTTCGAATTCCGGATGGAAATGCCAGCGCACGGTACGAAACGGGTAGCCGTGCGCCCAAATCTTGAAGGGCTCACCTTCGTCAACCATGATGATCTCAAGTTCCGGCTGGGACATAGGCGTTACACTCCGCTCGTTCTATGACGCGGATCGCGGAGGCTTTTTGTCCTGCCGAGGCGGATTATCATCGCACCCTCTTCCCTGCCGGCTTTACCTGACGGTCGCCGGTTTTTCTTATGAGGGACTCAGTATAGCCACCTGCGCCAGGGCGCACATCGTCTGTATCGCGCGCGAAGTGATACTTTTTTCACATTTGCAGCTAGTTTGGCATAGCGTGCTATAAGTGAACTTAGGCGGGCTGCTGGAGTTTGTCAGGTTTAGATTGAAGCGATCCTATAGTCGTCACCGCCGGGCGGCCCCGCCCGCGGCATGACTGCTTTTTGGGATGGTTCGATTTAGCTCCGACAGACGCTAGGATAAAACAAAGTCACCTCATCTGCTTTTATCTTCCGTCGGCAAGAAGGCCAGGGTCATGAAACTTATCCACAGCATGATACGCGTTCGCGATGAAGCCCGGTCGCTCGCATTTTATGCCGAGGCCTTCGGGCTGATGGTCAAGGATCGGTACGATTTTGCAGACTTTTCTCTAATTTATCTGGCAAATAGTGAAAGTGCATTTGAACTGGAATTGACGGTCAATAAGGGACGAGAGACTAATTATGTGATTGGTGACGGTTATGGACATCTGGCGATCCTGGTCGAGGATATAGATCATCTTCATGGGCGTTTATCGGCGAATAGCTTCGGGCCGACGCCACTCAAATCGCTGGACCATGAAGGCAGGCCCCTCGCGCGCTTCTTCTTTCTGACCGATCCGGATGGATACAGGATCGAGGTTCTTCAGAGAGGCGGCCGCTTTCAGTAATCGGCACCGTGCGGTGACAGTCTGTAGCGCTCCATCTTGCGATACAGCGTGCTGCGTGAAATACGCAACGCGCGCGCGGCCTCTGCCAGATTGCCATGACAGTGCTGCGTGGCCAGGACGATAGCGGCGCGCTCCGCCTCCTCAAGGCTGGCGCCGCTCGATGGACCCTGTGTCGGTTTCGACGCATGCGCTACCGCGTGTTCCAGTAGCGCCATGACCTCGTCTTTCGTGACGACAGGGTCGTCCGACATCAGCAGCAGGCTTTCGACGAGATTGCGCAGCTCACGCACATTGCCGGGCCAGTCATAGTCGCGCAGCAGGGCAAGGACTGGTTCACCGAATAGACGCTCAGCGATGCCGTGGCGCGTCGCCAGATGCCGATTGAAATGGGCGATCAACATATCAACGTCACCAACGCGATCTCGCAAAGCCGGCGGCTGAATACGTGTCACGCTCAGCCGGTGATAGAGATCACGACGGAAGCGGCCGGCAGCGACCTCTTCCAGCAAGGCACGGTTGGTCATGGCGACCAGACGCACATCGACGCGATGCGGCTGTCCGCTGCCAAGCCGATAGATGACGCCGTCCTCCAGAACCCGCAGCAGAATGGATTGCAGATCGAGCGGCATTTCGCCGATCTCGTCCAGACAGAGCGTGCCTCCATGCGCCTGCTCGAACCGGCCGATGGCGCCCGTCGTGGTCGCACCGGTGAAAGCGCCGCGCGCATAGCCGAACAATTCGCTCGCCAGAAGGTCTTTCACCACCGCGCCGCAATTGAAAACGACGAAAGGATGGTTGTCCTGTATCTCGCCATGCAGCGCGCGCGCAAAAAGCTCCTTGCCGACACCCGTCTCTCCCTCGATCAGCACAGGGACGCGCTTGTCGCGCAACTGACGAACGCGCGTCAGCGCTTGGGCCAATTGTGGGCTTTGACCGATGATGGCACCGAAACCCGTCTCGGCGGTCTGGGCCGGAATGGCGCGCCTGAGCGGCTTTTCGGGGATGATCAGCATGGCGCCTATGGCACGCCCGTTCAGACGAATGACGTCAAGCCGGTCGGTGCGGAGTGTCGCGGGCAGGGAAACCACCCAGTCATCAGCGGTTCCCTGCATGTCAAACCCCGGCAGCCTTTGGCCCAAAGGCACCAGATCAGGCAGGCAACCGCTGTTATGCACCAGCCGCCCCTCCCGATCGATGACCACCAGCCCCGCGACGTCACGGGCCGACAGCCGTTGCAGGCAGATTTCCAGCAATTGCAGCCGCTCCCGGCTGGCTTTTTCGCTCAAGGTCATTTCGATCTGGCGGGCGATCGATATGGCGAGGCTGAGATTGTTGCGCTGATAGGTATTGGTTGGGCCGGAGATATCGAGGATGCCAAGAACCCGGCCAGTTCCGCGTTCGAAAATCGGCGCGGCGGCGCAGGTCCAGGCTTTGATGCCCTCGCAGAAATGCTCTGACGCGTGAACCTGGGCCGGACGCCGGGTGGCCAGCGCCGTGCCGATGCCATTGGTGCCGACCGTATCCTCCCGCCAGTCGCCGCCTTGCATGAGATGAATGCTCTGCCCGGCGTCGAGCGTCTGATTGTCGCCGATGGCGTCGAGCACGATGCCGTCCGGGTTGGTCAACAGCATGAGCGAGCGAGAGCCGCTGAAAAGCTGGGTCGATGTCGCGAAGACATCGGCCGCGGCACCAAGAAGATCGCCATGGCGTTCGCGCAGATGCGTCATGGCATCGCCGAGCGCGGCCAAGGGGGCGGCCTTGCCGCGCGGATTGATGCCCAATTCCCGGCTGCGCAGCCAGGACGACACGACGAAACTGCCCACGGCGCCGGTGCCCTGCGGGTCGTCCGTCAGAAACCTTTCCCAGGCGCACATGGTCTGCCGACTGGCACTGTCGTGCTGAATATTGAACGGTCGCAAGCCCTGCGGGTCAGGCTGTCGGCCTGGCATGGCTGTTCCTTCCCTGGCGCCCGCTGTCATCGCGGGCGGTTCGACGCCTGAGCGGCGCATTCTTTTGCCGACAGGATAGCGCCGATGAGATGGGAACTACCAGCCTGACGTGTCAGGCGCGGCCTAATCGTTCCGCACCGCCTCCCAAAGCGGGGCCTGCGGTCGGGTCATGTCCATCAGGAATGCTCGCGACAAGGGTTTGGGTGGTCAGGATCAGCCCGGCGACGGAGGCCGCGTTGCGCAAAGCCGTGGCGCTCACCTTCACCGGGTCGATGATGCCGGCCGGCATCAGGGCCAGGATATCGCCACTGCGCGCGTCCAGGCCGTAGCCACGCGGCGCCTGGGCTACGCGCGGCAGAATATCCCCGGCATTCAGCCCACAATTGGTGGCGATAGAGGATAGAGGCTGGGCCAGGGCGCCTTGCAGCAGGCTGGCGCCTAAACGTTTGCCGCCGTGCAATCGATCCAGGACGGGCGTGAGATCGGTCGCGATCTGCGCCAGGGCGGTGCCGCCACCCGCCACGACCCCATCCTGTACCGCCGCCCGGGTTGCGTTGATTGCATCCTCGATCATCTGCACCCGGCGCTTCTGCTCGACGGGTGTGGCCCCGCCAGCGAGGATGATGGCCGATCCTCCGGACAGTTTCGCAAGCCTCTCCAGAAGCTTATCACGCTCGATATTCTGCGGCGCGGCATCCAACTGGCGCATGACCTGCGTCCGTCTTGCCGCAACGGTGGAGGGATCGCCGCCGCCGGCTGTGATGATGGTCTGGTTGGCCGCAATGCGGACCTGGCGGGCCTGTCCCAGGTCGCGCCGCGTCAGCCCGGCCAGGGTGCCGCCCAGTTCCCGCGCGATGACCCTGCCGCCGGTGACGATGGCGATATCCTCCAGCATCGCCTTGCGCCAATGGCCGTATTCGGGCGGATGAATGGCCGCGACCGGCGGCAGGCCGCGCTCCCGCCGGCTCAGCAAAGCCATGATGCAATTCGGTGCCACCTCCTCGGCCAAAATCAGCAACGGCCGGCGCGTGCCTTCCAGCAGCGCTTCGATGGCAGCGGCGTCATCCGCGCCCGACAGTTTGAGATCGGTCATCAGGATCAACGGATCATCCAGCACGACCTGCATGCGTTCGATATCGGTGACCATGTGATGGGACAGATAGCCCCGGTCGAAGGACATGCCGTCCACGACCTCCAACAGCGTTTCCACCGTCGTCCCGAATTCGACGGTCACGATGCCGTCGGCGCCGACGCGCGCGATCGCCTCGGCCACCATCGCGCCCAGATCGGCGTCATTCGCCGCAATGGTCGCGACGGCGCGGGTTTCCTCCGGCCCCGACAAAGGCCGGGCGCTGCGCTGCAAGGCGGTCAGCGCTTCGGCCACGGCCAGTTCCAGCCCGGCGACGAGATCGACGGGGTTCGCGCCATCCGCCAGAAAGGCCAGACCCTGCTGAACCATCGCATCTGCCAGCACGGTGGCGGTGGTGGTGCCGTCTCCCGCGATGTCATTGGTCTGTTTGGAGACTTCGCGCAGCACCTGCGCGCCCATATTCTCAAAAGGGCAGGGCAGTTCGATCTCCTGGGCGATGCTGACCCCGTCGCGCGAGACCAGGGGCGTGCCGATCGGCCGGTCTATGATGGCGTTCATGCCCTTGGGGCCGAGCGTGCCGCGCACCGCCCGCGCCAGCTTGGCGACACCGCGCCCAAGCGCCTGGCGGGCTTCGTCATCATGCAGCATCATTTTGGCCATGGCGTCTCTCCGCTGCGTTTGTCGGCCGGCAAGGCGTGGATGAAGTGGAGCAGGCCAGGCTCACCCGGCTCGCTTTCCGCTTCGTTGAAGCGCGCGGCCAATAGTCCCCGGCACAAAGCGCCGTTGAATTCCACATTCACCGCCACGCGGCGGAGCGCGCGGATATGGGGTCGGAAAGCCTCCGGCGGGACAGCCTGGCCCTTGTCGTCGACAAAGGCGGGCGCCGTCGCGGTCATCGGCCCCACAATCGCGCGCCGGTCCAGGTAGCGGGCGACGAGGCTTGTCAGCGCATCGTCCTGCCCAAGGTTCTGCAGGCTGGCGATCGAGAGCAAGGCCAGGCCCTCCGCCGTGTGACCAGTCGCCAGAAGACGCTCCACCAGCGTTACCTGTCGGCGCTGGAAGGCTTTGACGAGGAAGGTGCGGCGCACCGTTTCCAGATCGCCGTCGGAAGCTTCGCCGAAAGACGACTGAAAGGAGCGCTTCGCGGCGATGCCGGTATTGATGGTCTCGGCATACATATGCTCGCCCAGCACGACCTGAACATCCGTGACCCAGGGCAGGGCAGCGACCGCCAGCCGCATATCCTCGGCCATCAGAAAGGCAAAATTGGCCGCGCACCAATAGGTCGGCAGGCGGAACGTCACATGCACCGCGCCGGTGGCATTGATCGACACTGCCGTGACGAAGCGCAGCTCCGTCACGGATTCGTCCAGCTCGGGGTCATTGACCGTCCCGAGCTGGCGCCAGACCTCACTCTCGCGGCTCATTCGGCGGCCACACTTTGGCGATAGCCCAAAGCAGCCTTCTTGGCTTCGATATCGATATTATAGATGCGCGCGGCATTGAGGCCGAGGATCTTCTTCTTCGCCGTCAACGACAGATCGACACCCGTTTCCTTGCGCACGTCATCGGGCAGTTCGAAATCCATGAAGGAATCGACCAGCCATTTCGGCGTCCAGATGCCGTAATCGCTGCCGAAAAGAATACGATCCTCGCCGAGCCAGAACAGCAGTTCCGAGATGATATGAGCGAAATAGGCCGGACGGCTGTGGATGAAGGGCAGGGCGACCGCGAGACCCGCATAGACATTGGGCTCCTGCACCGCAATCCAGCAGAAATCATCCAGTCGCGGCAGGCCGCAATGCTCGACGATGAAGTTCAGATTGGGGAAGCAGGTCGCGGCATCGTCGATATCCGCGACGTCAAAAGCGTCCCGGTTGAGCGGCAGGATGGTTGGTCCCTTATGGACATGGATATTCTTGATGCCGAGTTTTTCAGCCCGTTCCAGATAGCGCTTGGCATGGTCATCCGACAGTTTGTAGCCCTTGCTGTCGCCGATCCACTCGGCGGTATAAAGCTTCACGCCCTTGAGGCCGTATTGTTCGACATCCGCGTGCAACTGCTCCAGGCCGGCTTCGCCGTGACGCGGGTCGAAAGCACCGTTGATGACAAAACGGTCAGGATAGCGCGTGCCGAGGCTGGCATTCTGCTCCAGTGTATTAAAGCCGTTGGTGTAGAATTCCTTCAAATAGGTCGGCTGGAAGATGGCCATATCGTCATAGCCTTTGACGAAGAGATCGTCATACATCGTCTCGGCGCCGTATTTCTCGAACTTCTCTCGTGACCAGACTTCGGTCTTGGGGCTCAACGCGGTGTGATAGCCGTAAAAGCAGTTGATGAACTCGGCGCCGTGAATATTGCGCTGATTGGCCGGGCTCGCATCCCAAAGATGGACATGCCCGTCGATGATGAAAATATCTTCGCCGTCTTTTGTCTTATACATCGTTCTTCCCCAATCCTGGCCGTTTGTTTTGGCCTTTAGGTCTCAGATGAATTCGGCGACATCGTCCATATTGCCGAATAGCACCACGGTATTATCGTCCACCATGACCATCCGGCCGTAATGGGTAGAGGTGCAGATTTCAAAAAGATGCGGAGTCATGTCGCGGCCCAGCCGCTCGGTGATCTCATCCATCTTGAATTCCATGCGGCCTTCGCCGTCGATCCGAATCATTGCCGGCATATAGGTGACGGTAATGCCCGGCTTCTCGCCCATGACCTCGGCGATGACCCGCGATTCCACGCTGTCATTCATGGTGACGCCGCATTGATCGGAAATGGTCGCTTCGAACTGCATGTCCTTCATGGACTTGAAGATATTGTCTGTATGGGACATCGGTTATTCCTTCGGTTTCAAGCCAGGAGATCAGACGTCGACGATCGACCGCACATCGATATTGGTTTCGGCCCCGATGGCGCGCAGGCGGTTTTTGGCCAGTTCCAAGGCTTCCGGAAACTGAGCGACCTTCACGCGCGGCTGCGACCAAATCGGCTGCAGGCCTTGTGCGGCGGCGATAGCCAGCGTGCCATGCTTGTGCAGCCAGGTGCCGAACAGACGCCGGTTATGGTCGCCATGCGCTTCATCCAGCATCAGCATGCGGAACAGTTCGACCGCATTGGCAAGGTTGCGTTCGTAATCGCCTTCGGCCGCAGAGACCACGGCAGGCGTGATGAAGTCGTTCTGCGAAGCGGCCGCCTGCATGACGAAGCCGCTGCGGAACAATTCACCCACCAGCGGTTCAAAAATCAGATTGACGGCGAAATACTGTTCCAGGAAATCGGTGGCGCCGCCGATCGTCTCGACCGCGCGACGAGTCTCCTGCCAGATCGGGTCATCCACCCAATGCTGCTTCCCGGCATCGGTATTGAAGCCGTCGATATCCATGCCGATTTCAGACAGATACAACGTCAGATCCTGCGAGAAGCGAATTTTATAGGAGGAATTGGTGAGGATCGCGTTATTGATCATCTGCGTATAGCCGTAGCGCTGCGCCTGCATCGTCGCGGTGCCAAGGCCGAATTCGGCATGCTTATAGGCGCCGAAGTGATCTTGCAGAATTTTGACCCAGGCGGGGTCGAAGCGCTTCGGCGCGCCGGCGCGCCGCCCGTTTTCGACAACATTCTGGATCATGCCGCAGATGGTGGATTGCCGCTGATAATGCGTGCGTTCCCATTCCTGGTCGATGCTGCGATAGGCATGCCAGTCTGACGATTTGGCCTCCGTCCAGTTCTCCGAATAGGTGGGCGTGCCGTCGGCAAAAGAGATGATCCAATCCTGGAGCAGGTAGCGTTTGGGGTCCGGCTGCACATCGACAGTCATATCCTCGTAATGCGTCGCGCGCCGGCCCTTCGGATCGAAGTAATTGTATTTCCGGCTGTCGGACCCGGAAAAGGTCGCGGCCCCGGCTGCACCCGATTTCGCCGGGCTGACCGGCGGTTGCACTGCTGCACTCATGGCTTTGTTCTTCCCTCTATTTTTATTTTATTTTGGGATCGTCAGCGTGTTGCGGTGGTGAACTTGTCGAAATAGATCCGCTCGGGTTCGACCCCGGCCATTTGCAGAACCGGCAGAACCGCGTCGATCATCGGCGGCGGTCCACAGGAATAGGCGTCGATCTCGCCGTCCAATCCTTGCGCGCGCAGAACGCGCGCGACCACGTCATGAATGAAGCCGGTTTCGCCACTCCACTCATCACCCGGCTCGGCGTGGGACAAGGCCGGTATGAACTGGAAGTCCGCAAGCTGTGACGCAATGCGGCCGAATTCGGCGACATGAAACAGGTCGGCCTTGGTGCGCGCACCATAGAAGAAACGCACCGGCCGATCATCACCCTGCGCGATATGATCCTGCAGGATCGACCAGAGCGGCGACATGCCAGACCCGCCGCCAATGAGCACGAGCGGCCCTGATCGGCCTTCCCGGTGAAAGCAGGTGCCGTAAGGGCCTTTGATTGTCAGCGCATCGCCTTCATGCAATCCGTCATCCAGACGCGAGGAAAACGCGCCATTCGGGTAAAGCTTGATGATGAATTGCAGATCGCGCACGCCGCCGGCCGATACCGGACCGGGCGCATTCGCCATCGAGAAGGCGCGGGTGATGCCGCTGCCGGGAATGGTGATATCGACATATTGCCCGGCCCAGAACCGCAAGGGTGCCTGCAACTGCACTGTCAGCAGACGGATATCCCGCGTCAGCGGGGTGACGGACACAACCTTGGCTGAAATCTCCTTCACCGCGATGGAGCGGCTGAGCAGATCCTCGTCATAATTGAGCAGTTCGACCGTAATGTCGCTATAGGCGAGCGTGCGGCAGAGCAGGATATGGTCGGTGTCGCGTTCCGATTCCGGAAGAGCGAAGGTCGAATACTTCAGAAGTTCAATATCGCCGTCCAGAAGCTTTGATTTGCAGCTGGCGCATTGCCCCTCCTTGCAGCCATGCATGACGGAAATGCCCTGGCGAAAGGCGGCATCTAAGACGGTTTCACCCTCATCCACGGCCATTTCGATGCCCATCGGCTCGAAACGAACGGTGTGCGTGATGACCTCGGACTCGGTCTTGCTGATGATATCGTTCATGTCAGCCCTTTTCGGGATGCGGTGAGACGGGGTGGCCGATGCCATACCCCGTCTCAGCCTCACCCAATCAGTGGATCGGATTGATCTTGAAGCCCTTGCGGTAATCGGCCAGATGCGCCTCTCGCGCCTCGGGCGTCATGCCGCGGATCGTCAGCAGCGGGCTGCCGAGCGTATGGCCGCGGACATGATCCAGCGTCCACATGTCCCGGTCATCGAAGCGCAGATGCGGCTGCGGTACCAAGGTCTTGCCGTCACCACGGACAAAGCCCAGATCCTGGATGGCATCCGCCAGATCCCAGCCATGGTAGCATTCCTCCCACTCGCGCCGGCCGCTGAAACGGCCCATGGCGGGTGTCGGGCGCCCTTCATAGGTGGGGGCGAAGGCTGTCTTATGCGTCCAGTGGCAGAGCTTGGAACAATAGGTGTGGATCTTGCCGTCGACTTCGTCACAGATAATTTCGTCACGGATCAGGCAAGGGACCATGCAGCTCCAGCAGCGATGCGGATAGACATAGCCCGTATCGGTGTTGAAGGTCATGACCGTTTCGCCGGGCTTGCTCAGCTTGCCATACCATTTCCAGTAATCGCCGAATTCGGCGTACCAGCCTGGGTATTTATGCTCGAACCATTCGAAGTCGCGGTCGGTCTGCGCTTCGATGCGCCAGAAATTGAGCGGCCAGCCGACCGAGAAGAACTGCGCCACCTTATGGTGGTAATGGTTCTTGACCATGCGTTCCCAGGCCGCATTCACGTCATCATGGTGGATCTTGATGCCGTATTTCTCCAGCGGCAGCATATAGGTGCGATAGTAATCCTCGTAGATCCAGCGATGCCAAAGCTCGGTATAGCTTTCCTTGTTCTTGTCGCGATCCGTGGTGCCATATTCTATGAATGTGCCGATGGCGGCATCGACGATGGCGTGATTCTGCCAGAAAGCATAACGTAAATCACGTTCGATCAACTGATGGTTGTCGGGGTCGTTGATGATCGACATCAGCATGGAATGGCCATTGCCGATATGCCGGCTTTCGTCGGACTGCACCGATAGAAAAACGGTCGGCAGCGCATAGTCGCCGTTGCGGGCGGCTTCTGACGGCATGGCGACGAAAAGCGTGTTGGTAAAGGCGGTTTCAGCCACAACCGTCAGATAGATATTGGCCGAGGTGACGGCATCGCCGGTCACGAAACCTTCCGCGAATTGACGGCCGATTGTGGTTGCATAGCAACGCCCGAAAGCGGCTTCGGTTATATCGAACCCGGCCGGGTCGATATAATTTTCCATATACCACTTCTTGAGATTCATCTGGATGGTGGAATGCCGGAATTCATCGACCATCTGCATGGTGAAGCCCGTGCGCAATTCCTCACCCGGCGCCAGCCGCGCGACCATGGCCATGGAGCGCGCCGCCGAAATTTCGGGGAAGGGGATGATCGCCAGGAATAACTTCATCCATTCGACCCAGCGCGGCTCGACATTGCGGAACATGTCTCCGCGCAGCGCCGCATCCAAGGCGCCATAGACGCGATTGTCCTTCTCTTCCTGCATGGGAAAATAGGAGCGCAGCACCTGCTTCATCGGGTCGCGCGGCGCTTTCTTGATCTTGTAGTCTGTTGGAAAGGTCATGGCTTCCTGGACATAGCTTGGCGTCCAGCCCAGATCGGCGACGCGCTTCGCAGCCTCGCCGATGCTGATTCCCTTTTGGGCCGTAATTTTGGTTAAGGACAGGCTGTCAGGCATTTGAACATCTCCTGAGATCTTATGTGATCTTCTGATCCGTTTTGCGGCGGCGCGATTCATCTGAGTCTGCGCTATGAAGACTGCGGGTGTAATCGGCGCCGGCGTAATTTAGATAGCAAGTGTTATGCCAGAGAAAGATTTAGTGTTCCAGATAAAAATTCCATCAATATTCTGAAAAAGAAGACAAATACTGCATTGCATCATGTCCTATAATGAAACGCATTATCGTATTACTGTAGCAAATTGAGACATTCACGCATTCGGCTCTGCACTGCCCGGCCGCCCGATAGGCTTGTCGTCGGCGATGAAGCGCGCCGCCAGGATCAAAGTGCCCATCGTAAAATCCTTGCCATGCGCGTCGATCATCTCCTGCGCCAACAGGCCAAGGCGCTTAAAGAACGCGTCCTTGGAAGCGTCTTCCTCTGTCATGCTGGGGTCTTTCGTCGCCATCATGGGATGAGAACCGCGCGGCCGCGAATGCGGCCGTGATGCAGGTCATGCAGCGCCTGATTGGCATCCTTGAGCCGGTATTCACGCGTCGCGAGATGAACCAGCCCGCGATCGGCGAGCGCCATCAATTCCACGAGTTCCGGATAGGTGCCGACGAGATTGCCGACGATCGTCTTTTCCGAGGTGATCATGTCGAGCGTGGGCATTTCGATACGCCCGCCATAGCCGACGATGTAATAGAATCCGGCATTGGCCGTCATGGCCAGGCCCTTGGCGACGGCCTCGCCTTCCCCCACGAAATCGATGACGGCCTCGGCGCCACGGCCGCCCGTCAGTGCCATGACGTTCTCGACCTCCTCCCCATCCGCGCGAATTTGATGATGCGCGCCGCATTCCTTGGCCAGCGCCAGTCCGGTGTCGGATCGGTCAACCGCAATGATCTCGGCCGCACACAGCGCCGCCAATACCTGAATGCCGATATGGCCGAGGCCACCCGCGCCGATGACGGTGACGAATTGTCCTGGCAGGAGATGGCGTGAGGCCTTTTTAGCGGCGCGATAGGCCGTCAGCCCCGCATCCGTATAGGGCGCGACATCTTTCGGTGCCAGGCCGGCGGGGAGCTTGATGAGCGAGCGCTGGCCGGTGCGCAGATAATCGGCATAGCCGCCATTGGCGTTGACGCCGGGAAATTGGCTGTCCGTCGCGTGCATATCGTCGCCACGGCGGCAGGCAAGGCAATGGCCGCTTGTCACCAGCGGATGACAGATCACGGCGTCGCCGACAGCGAAACCCTCGACGGCAGGGCCCACTTCCTCAACCCAGCCGGCATTTTCATGCCCCATGATATAGGGTAGCTGCACATCGACCTTGCTGCGCCAGATACCTTCGACGATATGCAGGTCCGTGCGGCAGACCCCGGCGCCACCGACGCGCAGGATGACATCGGTCGGCTTTTCGATCCTCGGATCCGGAACATCCTCGTAATGCACAAATGTGTCTGATGAGAGCGTCTCATCATAGCGATGCAACACAGCGGCCTTCATGATTCTCTCCCTCCGGCCCATGTCGTTGCATGGGCCTTAGAGGCAATTTCTGTGCATCAGCCGTGCCATTGGTATGTGCCACATGAAAACAATGACTTGCGGGCTTCGCGATCATGCGGCGCTGTTCCACTCAGAACAGGTTGGGCAAGGCACCTGTTCCGTTTCGGAACAGTTGCTCTGTGCTGCAAGGCTTTGATAGTCTCGCGTCAAAGCCACGCTAAGTGGGCTGTCAGGAAAGACATGCTGATTTCAGCAGAAGATCGTCTGGTCCGCGCGCGCGCTGTATTGGAACGCCGCCACGCGATACCCACGGATCTGCTCGCGCCGGATATTTCCGCGAGCTGGTCGCGCTGTCTCGCCTATGGGCTCGACCCTGAAAAGCCGCCAGCGCTGAAACATGCTGCACCTGCGGCTTTGCGTCTTGCGCGAGAGGCGGCTGGCGCCATGCGTCCCCTGGTATTGGCGGAAATGGAAAACCTGTATCACCAGATCGCGGGCAGCAACTTCATGATTGCTTTCGCGCGTGCGGATGGGCTGCTGCTGGATACTATTGCCGACAGCAGTTTCAATGCCACTGCCCATGTGACGCGTATTCAACCCGGGTGCTTCTGGTCCGAACAGGGTTGCGGTACCAATGCACTCGGCAGCGTTGCGGCGACCGGACGCGGCATGACGATCCACGGCGGCGAGCATTTCTTCAATCGCTACGATCAATTGACCTGTACGGCGGCACCGGTTTACGGCCCCAGCGGCGTTCTGGCCGGCGTGCTGGATGCCTCCTCCGATTGCCGGTCGCGACAACAGCATACGCGCGCCCTGGTCGGCATGGCCGCAACCCAGATCGAGAACGGGTTGTTTCGTGATCTGTATCGCAATGCCATTGTCATGGCTTTTCACAGTCGCGCGGAATTCCTCCATACCCTCAGCGCCGGCCTGATGGCCTTTGATTCCTCGGGTGTCCTTATGGGTGCCAATCCTCGCGCCAAGCTGTTTCTACAAGGTTTGCCGACAGAGGCCGGCATGCGGTTTGAGACGCTGTTTCGTGGCACGTTCGGTGCCTTCCTGGATGCCGGGCGGCACGCGCCGCAGACCCGCCTGCAGGACGGCGTCGGCAGTGTTTTTGCCGCACATGTGGAACATTGGCCGCCACCACCGGCGACAGTCGCCGCCAAACGGGTACCGGCGGCACAGGGTTTCGTTGCGCTGGACCCTGCCGTCGTCACCGCCATGCGCCAGGTGGAGGCGGCGGCGCAGCGGTCCCTGCCGATCCTGATCCGAGGCGAGACCGGAACGGGGAAGGAGCAGCTTGCGCGCCACGCGCATGAAGCCAGCGGGCGGAAGGGGGCTTTCATCCCGATCAATTGCGCGGCATTGCCGGAAAATCTGATCGAGGCGGAGCTGTTCGGTCATGCGGACGGCGCCTTTACCGGTGCCCGGCGCGGTGGCGCTGCGGGCCTTGTGGCGCAGGCCCATGGCGGCACGGTGTTTCTCGACGAGATCGGTGACATGCCAATGACTTTGCAGGCCGTGCTGCTGCGCCTGCTGGATGATTGGACGATACGGCCCGTCGGCGGCGGGGCCGCTCGTAAAGTGGATGTCCTGCTGGTCGCGGCCACCCATGTGGATCTGGCGGACCAGGTGGAAAAGGGACGCTTTCGCGCCGATCTCTATTACCGGCTCGACGCGGTCGAGGCCATCTTGCCGCCGCTGCGCGCGAGAACGGATTTCGCAGAGATTGCCAAGCATAGTCTGGCGTCGCTTGGGATGAATACGGATATCGACGCACAGGTGTTGGCGCTGCTGGCGCGTCATGCCTGGCCGGGCAATATCCGTGAACTTCGCAACGTATTGACCAGGCTGACATTGATAAATCCACAATGCCGGATTGATTGTGCTTCGGTCGAAGCCTTGTTCAAAACGCCGGAAACGCCGTGTGCGGGCCTGCGGGGCCAGACGGTGGCCCGCATCACGGCGGTACATCGTGAGCTTGGCGGCAATCTCAGTGCCGCGGCACGGCGTCTCGGCGTGTCACGCAATACGGTCTATCGCGCGATCCGCAGCCAAAGGCGCGAGAACGCCTAAATCGCGCGGTGGGCCGTCCGAGGCTTCTATTTGCAGTGGCCGGCTGACCGGTTAGACTGCCGGGTGTGGAGCCTATCAAGCCGAAGTCCCGCATCGTTCACGATAATAATTGGCCGCCGTCTGCGCAGAAAAGCCACGTGACAGGAGAGACGACATGGATGAGATGAGCAACGACAATACGCCGAGCCAATGCCCGGTCGCCCATGGCGGGGGCCAAACGGCACGCAAGGGCGGGCGCAGGGGCAATCGGGACTGGTGGCCCAATCAGCTCAGCCTGCATACGCTAAGTCAGCACTCGCCACGGGCGAACCCGATGGGCCCGGCTTTCGATTACGCGGAAGCCTTCAAGACCCTGGATCTCAATGCCGTGATCCAGGATCTGCACGCTTTGATGACGGATTCCCAGGACTGGTGGCCGGCGGATTTCGGCCATTACGGTGGGCTGTTCATCCGCATGGCCTGGCATAGTGCGGGCACCTATCGCACCATCGACGGGCGCGGCGGCGCCGGCGGCGGCCAGCAGCGCTTCGCGCCGCTCAATAGCTGGCCGGATAATGCAAGCCTCGACAAGGCGCGGCGGCTGCTATGGCCGATCAAGCAGAAATACGGCGACACGCTGTCCTGGGCGGATCTTTACGTTCTCACTGGCAATGTCGCGCTCGAATCCATGGGGTTCAAAACGTTCGGCTTCGCCGGCGGCCGCGCGGATACCTGGGAGCCGGAAGAGCTCTATTGGGGGCCGGAGGGAACCTGGCTGGGCGATGAGCGCTATAGCGGCGAGCGTCAGCTCGCCAACCCGCTTGGCGCCGTGCAGATGGGGCTGATCTACGTGAACCCTGAAGGGCCGAACAGCAAGCCGGACCCGCTCGCTTCCGCCCGCGATATTCGTGAGACTTTCGCACGCATGGCGATGAATGATGAGGAGACGGTCGCCCTTATCGCTGGTGGCCACACCTTCGGGAAGACGCATGGGGCCGGCGATCCGTCCCTGGTATCGGCGGAACCGGAAGGCGCGGTCATCGAGGATCAGGGCCTGGGCTGGCGCAGCAAATTCGGCACCGGCCTTGGCGCGGATGCCATTACCTCCGGCCTTGAGGTCATCTGGTCGCAGACGCCGACCAAATGGAGCAACCACTTCTTCGACAATCTGTTCAAGTTCGAATGGGAATTGGTGAAAAGCCCGGCCGGCGCCTGGCAGTGGCAGGCACAGAATGCACCAGCCGATATTCCGGACCCGTTCGATCCGGCCAAGAAGCGCGTTCCGACCATGCTGACCTCCGACCTCGCTTTGCGTCAGGATCCGGTCTATGGCCCGATCTCCCGGCGGTTTTATGAAAATCCCGATCAGTTCGCGGATGCCTTCGCCCGCGCCTGGTTCAAGCTGACGCATCGCGATATGGGGCCCATCCAGCGCTATCTTGGGCCGCTGGTGCCGAAAGAGATTTTGATCTGGCAGGATCCGATTCCGGCTCTGGATCATCCTGTTATCGATGCGCAGGAGATTGAGCAGCTCAAGGCGCAGATCCTGGCGTCCGGCCTGTCGGTGCAGCAGCTTGTCTCGACGGCCTGGGCTTCCGCTTCGACGTTCCGCTTCTCGGATAAGCGGGGCGGGGCGAATGGCGCGCGCATCCGGCTGGCGCCGCAGAAGGATTGGCCGGTCAATAATCCGCCTGAACTCGCGAAAGTGCTGCGGCAGCTGGAATCTGTTCAGGCAAGCTTCAGTGCTGCGGCAACCGGCGGCAAAAAAGTCTCGATCGCCGATCTGATCGTTATCGGCGGTGCCGCTGCCATCGAAAAGGCCGCCAAGGATGCCGGGGTCGCTGTCAAAGTGCCTGTCACCCCGGGCCGGATGGATGCAACGCAGGAGCAGACCGACGCCCATTCCTTCGCGCCGCTGGAGCCCACGGCCGATGGTTTCCGCAATCACTATGAAGGCGTGCAGTTCATGGCGCCCGAAGAGGCGCTGGTAGACCGGGCAGAGCTGCTGCGGCTGTCAGGGCCTGAGACGACGGCCCTGATCGGCGGCCTGCGGGTTCTGGGCGCCAATTCTCAAGCGTCCAAGCATGGCGTCTTCACGCATCGGCCAGGGACGCTCACCACGGACTTCTTCGTCAATCTGCTCGACATGGGCACGGAATGGCAGCCGACGGCATCCGAGAACGCCTATGAGGGCCGGGACCGCAAGACCAAGGCCGTGAAATGGACAGCCTCGCGGGTTGACCTGATCTTCGGCTCGCATTCCCAGTTGCGGGCCTTGGCCGAAGTTTATGCCTGCGCGGGCGCGGAACAGAAGTTCACGACAGACTTCGTGGCCGCCTGGAACAAGGTCATGAACGCCGACCGCTACGACCTTATCTAGCCGCCAGGGATGAGCGGCACGCGGCTGCCGCTCATCTCCCTCTAAGCTTGGTCAGTGCGCGTGGTCGTGTGTCGCGTCATGGTCGTCATCCGGATGCAGATCGAGCTTGAACGTCTGCGCCAGATCCTGGATTTGCGCGGGTGATAAGGCACGCGGGTTAAGACCGCGCAGCATCAGGTAAAGTTTGGCGGTCTCCTCCAATTCCTCCATCGCATAGACGGCGGCTTCCAGGCTTTTGCCGGCGACGACCGGGCCGTGATTGGCGAGCAGCACCGCGCTGTATTTTCCGGCGAGGCCACGAATGGCGCCGGCGACCTGCGGATCGCCCGGCCGGTGATAAGGCACCAGGGCGGTCTGCCCGACCCGCATGAGGTAATAGGGCGTCAGCGGCGGCAGCACCGCCCTGGGATCGATTTCGGGCAGCATGGAGACCGCGACCGAATGGGTGGAATGGAGATGCACCACCGCCCCGGCGCCGTGGCGCGTATCGTACAGAGCCGTATGCAAAGGAATTTCCTTGGTCGGCTTGTCACCCGAAATCCAGTCGGCATTGGCGTCAAGCTTGGAGATGCGCGCGGGATCGAGAAAACCCATCGAGGCATCGGTCGGTGTCATCAGCCAGCCGCCTTCCGGCAGCCGGGCGCTGATATTGCCGGAAGAGCCGGGCGTCAACCCGCGCTCGAAAAGAGAGCGCGCAAAGACGCAGATTTGCTCGCGCAGCTTGGATTCGGTCATGCGAGGCTCCGATCATGGCGGTGAAAGATCATGCGGTCGCACCCTCGATCAGCTCAATACCGACATCGACCGTCTGCGGCGGTGCATCGCCGCAGACGAGTTTGGCGCCGATTTCACCGATCTTCAGACGAGGCGTGCGGACGGTGGAAAGGGGCTGCGGGGCGACTTGCCCGACGTCCAGCGCATTATGACCGAACAAAGCCAGTTGGCCGGGAATGGAAATTCCCTGTGACAGGCAGTGAAAATACCCGCCCAATGCCATGTCATCATTCGAGAGATAGACGGCATCGAGGCCAGGGGAGCGCGCCAGAAGTTCGGCCAGGCCATAACGGCCGGCGGCGACCGAAGACGGCGCGTCGACAATTTCCTTGTCCGAAACGGCGTAGCCAGCTTCCTTCAGCGTCATTGCAAAGCCGGACCAGCGCTTTTCAGCGCGAAGGTCTTTGCCGATCGTGGCGCCGCCGCCATGGCCGACATAGCCGAAACGACGATAGCCGCGTGAGAGAAGATGACGCGCGGCGATGCGTCCTGCATCGACATTTGAAAAGCCGACAATGATGTCGATGCCGGCGCCGTCACTATCCATTAGCTCGGCGACGCGGATGCCGGCATTGCGCAGCATGGCCTCGGCGCGGGGCGTATGTTCCAGACCGGTCACCATCAAGCCGGCAGGCCGCCAGGCCAGAAGGGATTCGATCAGGGCTTCTTCGCGTGCCGGGTCGTATTCCGTCACGGCAATGACAGGCTGGTAGCCCATCTTGGCCAACGGGCCGGCCGCGCCGCGCAGCACTTCCGGAAAAACGATATTGGCCAGCGACGGCAGAACGATGCCGACAAGATTGGAACCGGAGGAGGCCAGCGTGCCGGCGACGCGGTTCGGCACATAGCCCAGGGCGCGAACGGCTTCCATGACGCGTTCGCGCGTGGCTGGCGCGATCGGGCCGCTGTTGCGAAGCACACGGGACACGGTGATTTCACTGACGCCGGCCTGCTGGGCGACTTCAGTAAGTGTTGTGCGCCGCGTCATGCCGCGCCCTGTGGTCGGTTGGTCCATAAGCGCTGTCATGCTCCGGAAAGTCTTTTTCGTCCACAGCGGGCATGCGCATCTTGACCGCTCCGTAAGAGTTTGTCATGTGTTGAATGACAGCGCTGTCATGGCTGCCGCGGATGGTTCGGGGCAGTTAAAAAAGAACGGCGCAGGGGAAAGACATGTCCAACAGAAATGGTCTTCTGGGCCTGAGTGCCTGTGCCCTGATGGTGGCGGCCGGTTTTTTGACTGCCAGTGCCGCTTATGCGCAGAGCCTGACGGATCCGGCGAGCCTCGAAAAATGCTTTGTCAAGGCAAGCGCCGATACGCCGATGATGCCGGCGAAGCACAAAACCGGACCCTATAAAATCGCCTTCAGCAACTCGCTTTACGGCAATAACTGGCGCACCGAAATGCTCAATATCGCCAGCGCCTATGTCAAACAGCCGGATGTCGCTGCGCATATTGCCAGCTTCAAGATATTCAATTCCGGCAATGATGTGTCACAGCAGATATCGCAGATCCGCAGCATGATCCTGTCCGGCTATGACGCCATCGTCGTGGATGCCGCGTCACCGACCGGGCTGGACAGCGTGATCAATCAGGCGGTGAAGCAAGGCATCGTTGTAGTTGCTTTCGACAATACGGTCGGCACCACGAAGGCCATCAATGTCAATGAAGACCAGACGGAAATGGGCCGCCAATGGGCGCAGTTCCTGGTCAAGCAGGTGCCCGCCAATAAAACGATCCTGATGGTGCGCGGCCTTGCCGGCGCCACTGTCGACAATGATCAGGTCGATGGCGCCAAGTCGGTTTTCAAGGACCATCCCGATCTGAAGCTTGTCGAGGTCTATGGCGGCTGGGATGTCGGCACCAACCAGAAGGTGACGGCGGATGCGCTTGCGACCAATCATGATATCGGCGGTGTCTGGGGAACCGAGGGAGCGACCGGCGCTTTGCAGGCCATTTTGCAGGTGCATGCGCCGCTGGTGCCGATGACGGGCGAGTCCGACAATGGCTTCATGATGCTGGCCACGGAAAACAAGATTCCGGCGATGGTCATCGGCCAGTCGCCGGCTTTGGTGGCGGTGGCGATCCGCGCGGCCATCGCGACATTGTCCGGCCAGTCCTTGCCGCAGAGCGCGAATGTGCCGCTGACAGCGCTGACGACCGATGAGATGAAGCCGGATGTGGATTTCTTTCCCAAGCTGCCGGGCAGTTTCGTGACGAATATCAGCATTCCGCAATGCGAAGTGCATATCCCCGTCACTGAAGTTGTGAAGTAATCAAAATGCCGGACGCCGTTTTGCGGGCGGAGGGTCTCACCAAGCGCTATGGTGGGATCACTGCGCTGGAGGATGTCAGTCTCAGTCTGGCTGCGGGTGAGGTGCTGGCGCTTCTGGGTGCGAACGGCGCCGGGAAAAGTACGCTGGTGAAGATGCTGTCGGGTAATGTAACGCCCGACAGCGGCAGCATCGCGATCGGCGGTGCAGAGCGCCACCTGACATCGCCGCGCGTGGCGTTCGAGGCCGGTGTCGCGACGGTGCACCAAGAACTGTCTCTCTTCGGCAGTCTGACGGTGGCACAGAATATTCTGATCGGTCGGGAGGCATTGGGTCGTCTCGGCCATATAAAAGAAGAGACCAGCCTAAGACGAGCGACGGCGCTATTGGCGGAAATCGGCGTGCCGGATATCGCGGCGGATGCAAGGCTGGGTACGCTGTCCCTCGCACAGCGGCAATTGGTGGAAATCGCGAAGGCGATATCCTTCGATCCGCGCGTTCTTATTCTCGATGAACCGACATCCGCGCTCGGCCTGACGGATGTGCATCGCCTGCTGTCCGTGGTGCGCGGCTTGCGTGCCAAGGGCCGCGCGATCATTTTTATTTCACACCGTATGGAAGAGATTGAAACTATCGCCGATAGCGTCACGATCCTGCGCAGCGGGCGCAAGGTTGGCGCCTTTCCGCGCCAAAGCTTTACGCGCGACCGTGCGCTGGAACTGATGCTGGGGGAGACGCAGCAGCAATTGCACGCGGTGCCGCCCCCGCCGCCTGCCGTGCAAACGACACCGCCGATCCTACAGGTGGCCGACCTGCGGCTCGATGGCCGGCTGAACGGCGTTTCCTTCGATTTGCGACCAGGGGAAGTGCTGGGGTTGGCGGGCCTGGAAGGGCAGGGCCAGAAGGACATGCTTTTCGCGCTATTCGGTCTTTTCCGTCGGGGATTGCGTGGCGATGTCATCATCCGTGGGCAGGCCCGCCGCGCCTCGCGGCCCTTGCAGGCAATCGCAGCCGGATTGGCCTTTATTCCGGATGACCGCAAGAACATGGGTGGCTTCATGTTCCTGCCTATCGCGCATAATATCGCCGTCACCATTCTCGATCGGCTGCGCCGTTTTCTGTTCCTGAATGCGCGGCGGGAGACTGCGATCGTCGCCGAGCTTATTCAGCGCCTGGCGATCAAATGCGCTTCGGCCGATGCGCCGCTCGGCAGCCTCAGCGGCGGCAATCAGCAGAAAGTCATCGCCGCCAAATGGCTGGCCTTCGAGCGTGACATCTATCTGTTTTGCGATCCGACTCGCGGTGTCGATGCCGGCGCGCGCGAGACGATCTATGCAACCATCCGTGACCTTGCGGCGGCAGGTAAAGGCATCATTTTGTATTCAACGGATATGGTCGAATTTCCGATCCTGTGTTCGCGCGTTCTGGTGTTTCGCGGCGGCAAGATCGCCGGTTCTGTTTCCGGTGCGGAGGTCAGCGAGGAATCCATTCTGGCTCTGTCCTTCCAGGATACCGGAGCTGTGGCGGCATGAGGAGATTCCGGGAACGGTTAGGGGACCATATCGGCCCGCTATGTTGCGCCATCGGGGTTGTTGCGGTGGTCATCGTCTATGCCGTCTATCAGCCGGCTGTTTTGTCCGCTTTCGGCATTGCCAGCTTGGCCAATGCGTCCGTGACGCTGGCGCTCGCCGGGCTTGGGCAGACCGTCGTTCTGATGACCGGGGCGCTTGATTTGTCGATCGGATCGGAAATCAGCCTGGTCAATTGCTTTGCCGCAACCTTCATGGGTGGAAGCACGACAAGTATTGTTCTTGTCGTCGTCGCGTCACTTCTGATCGGTCTGGCGGTAGGCGCCATCAATGGTCTGGTCGTCGCCTATGGCCGCGTCGCGCCGCTGATCGCAACCTTCTGCACATCCTTCGTCTATGCCGGTATTTCGCTGACGCTGCGTCCGCAACCGGGCGGGTCGATACCGGACAGCTTTGCCAATCTGCTGACCGGCAATTGGGGCCTATTGCCGTTTTCGGCGCTGTTGCTGCTGCTTGCTGTTCTTGTGATCTGGTTGCCGGTGTTTCGCAGCCGGCTTGGGCGCTTCATTCTGGCCTATGGCGACAATCCTGAAAGCGCCTTCGCCTCGGGCATTCCGGTTCGCAAGGTCGGCATGGCCGCCTATATGCTTGCCGGCCTGTTTGCGGCCATCGCCGGGCTGTTCCTGGCCGCCGAGACGACCTCGGGCGATCCCAGCATCGGGAATGTCTATACGCTGAATTCGCTGGCGGCAGCCGTACTCGGGGGTGTCGCGCTGACCGGCGGGCGGGGCGGCATGCTTGGCCCGATCCTGGGCGCCATTCTGCTGTCGATTATCCTGAATGTCTTGAGCATCGTCGGCATCTCCGCTTTCTGGCAGGACTTTATCGAAGGCGGGATTCTGATGCTCGTCCTCGGCCTTGCCGGTATTCGCTTGCTGAGAGCGCAAAGTTGGATGACCCTTCTGGGCAGGAGCCAGTCATGAGCGCCGCGACAGAGGCCCAGCCGGGCCGGGCCGGGCCACGGCTTTCCGCGTCCATCAAGCGGGCCGCGCTGCCCTGGCTGATCCTGGCGGTGGTCTATGCGCTTTGCGTCATTGCCAGTGCGGACTTCCTGACCTGGCATACGATCCGGCTGCAATTGATCCAGGCGGCGTTCATCGGTCTCGTCGCGATCGGCGAAACGCTGGCCATCCTGATCGGCCATATCGATCTGTCCATTCCCTGGACGATTACACTGACGGGCATGTTCGCGACCAACCTCTATGCGGCCCATCCGCATGAATGGGTCGCCTTTGGCGCGGCGATCGGCATCGGTGTCGCGGTCGGTCTTGTGAATATGCTCGGCGTCTATGTACTGCGCGTCAATTCCTTGATCTGGACGCTCAGCATCAACCTGATGCTACAGGGCATAACCCTCATCTACACCAATGCGGCGGCACCAACCACGGTCGTGCCGCCGGCGGCGAAATTCCTGGCGCTCGGCATGGTGGGTGACATCCCCATGGCCGCCGTGCTCTGGGCGGTTTGCGCCATCATCGTGATCGGTGCCTTGCGCTTCACCCCGTTCGGTAGAGCGGTCTATGCGCTTGGCAGCAACGAACTCGTGGCACTGCTGTCCGGTGTCAGGCTGGCGCGTACCTATGCGGCGGTGTTCATTACCAGTGGTGTCATGGCCGCGCTCGTCGGCTTGCTGCTGAGCGGCTATTCCTCCCAAGCCTATCTCGGCATGGGCGATGACTATCTTTTGCCGCCGGTCGCGGCGGTTGTGATCGGCGGCAGCCGGCTTGCCGGGGGCGAGGGCGGCTATGGTGGCAGTATCGCCGGCGCGATGACGGTGATCCTGCTGGAGGCCATGCTCATCACGCTGAACGTGTCGCAAGGCGAGCGCGAGATCGTCTTCGGTGCCATTCTTTTGGCGCTGGCCTTTCTTTTCCTCGGGCGTCGCCGGCGCTAATGCTGCTGCGTTCGTATGACTTCCACTAAGGACGACGGATTCATGAATTCCACTGCGCAGCCGCAAATCACCGTCATCGGACTTGGCTCCATGGGTTTTGGCATGGCGCTATCCTTGAAACGCGCGGGTTTCGATGTTGTGGGCTGCGATGTCTCCGCGGCTGGGCGAGACCGGTTTCTGGCTGAAGGCGGCCGCGTGGCGGCCACGCCTGCGGAAGCGGCCGTGGGTTCGGTCATTGTCATCTCGGTCGTCGTCAATGCGGCGCAGACCGAGGCCGTGCTGTTCGGCGCGGATGGCTGTGCGGAAACCTGGCCGGCTGATGCGGTTTTCGTCTCCTCGGCGACCATGGCGCCCGATATCGCGCGCAGTCTGGCGGCAAGGGTGGAAGCGACCGGCCGCCATTATCTCGACGCACCCATCAGCGGTGGCGCGCAGCGCGCGGCGGATGGTGCCTTGACCATTCTGGCCTCGGGATCGGAGACAGCTTTCGCCAAAGCGCGGCCCGCGCTGGATGCCATGGCGGCCACGCTGTATGAACTGGGTTCCGACGCTGGCACCGGCGCCGCCTTCAAGATGATCAATCAGCTTCTGGCCGGCGTTCATATCGCTGCGGCCTGCGAGGCGATCACCTTTGCCGCCAAGCAGGGTCTGGATATTCGTCGCGTGTATGAGGTCATTACCGCATCCGCAGGCAATTCCTGGATGTTCGAGAACCGGATTCCCCATGTGCTGGATGGAGATTATGCGCCACGCAGCGCTGTGGAGATCTTCACCAAGGATCTGGGGATCATCATGGATATGGCGCGAACCGAGAAATTTCCGGTGCCGATCGCGAGCAGCGCCTTGCAGATGTTCTTGATGACCGCTGCCAGCGGCATGGGGCGCGATGACGATGCCTCGGTCGCGCGGCTATACGGGCAGGTCACCGGCACGCCGCTGCCGGGCGACGCATAGACAGGAGGCCATCCCATGCCGAAATTCGCCGCCAATCTTTCGATGATGTTTACGGAATGGTCGTTTCTCGATCGCTTCGCGGCTGCCGCCGATGCGGGCTTTGCAGCGGTCGAGTTCCTGTTTCCGTATGAGTATTCGGCTGACGCGATAGCGGCGCAGTTGCAGCGCCATGGGCTGACCCAGGCTTTGTTCAATCTTCCGCCCGGAGACTGGGGCAAGGGCGAGCGTGGCATGGCCGCGCTGCCGTCGCGCTTAAGCGAATTGCAGGCGGGGGTTGAGACGGCGCTGATCTATGCCGAGGCGACAGGCTGCCGCCGGCTGCATTTGATGGCCGGGATCGCGCCGGCGGATGATGCCAAGGCACGCGCCGCCTATCGGGAGGCGGTGGCCTGGACGGCGGGGCGGGTTGGCGAGGCCGGTCGGACCCTTGTCCTGGAACCCATCAATGGCCGCGACATGCCGGGCTATTTCCTCAATGATTTCGCTTACGCGGAAGCGTTGATCACAGAACTCGCTTTGCCCAATCTCAGGCTGCAATTTGACATCTATCATCGCGCGATCATGCATGGCGACGTGACCATGGCGCTGCGGCGCCTGATGCCGATGATCGGACATATTCAGATCGCGAGCGTGCCGTCACGGCACGAACCGGACGCCGAGGAAGTCAATTATCCCTTCCTTTTGGCCGAGCTTGATCGCCTGGGTTATGATGGCTTCGTCGGATGCGAATATCGCCCGGCGGGCCATACGGTGGACGGGCTGGGCTGGTTCAAACCCCATCGCGGCATCCTGGCATGACCCTCGCTCTGGGCTGTATCGCCGATGACTATACGGGTGCCTCTGACCTCGCGAATACGCTCGCGCGCCAGGGATTGCGCACGGTGCAAACCATCGGCCTGCCGGCAACCGCCTTCGATCTCTCGGGTGTCGATGCCGTGGTCGTCGCGCTGAAAAGCCGTTCTATTCCGGCAGCGGACGCGGTTGCATCCTCTCAGGCAGCCGCGATCTGGCTGCGCGCACAGGGGGCCGGTCATGTTCTGTTCAAGATCTGCTCGACCTTCGATTCCACCGACGCCGGCAATATCGGGCCGGTGACGGATGCGCTGCGGGCCAGCAGCGCTTGCCCGATGGTGGTGGTGACGCCGGCCTTTCCCGCGACCGGCCGCACCGTTTTTCAGGGCAATCTCTTCGTCTGGTCGGTGCCGCTGGATGAAAGCCCGCTGAAGGACCATCCGCTGAACCCGATGCATGACGCCAACCTTGTGCGCGTCCTGTCGCGTCAAACAGCGACGGGTGTCGGCCTTGTGCCGTTGCAGGTGGTGGAGGCCGGGGTTGATGCCTTGCGGGCCAGGCTGGCGCAGGTGCAGGCCGAAGGCTGTGGCATGGCGATTGTGGATGCGGTCTTCGACCGTCATCTGCTGACCATCGGCGCCGTGGCACTTGGCTATGCGGTATCGACCGGTGCATCCGGCCTGGGTCTTGGTCTGGCCGCAGCCCTGATCGAAAGCGGTCGGGTGACGAAGGCGGATCCGGCGGCTGAGACCGAGGCACCGATGGGAGGCCATGCGGCTATCCTCGCCGGCAGTTGCTCGGCGGCGACCCTCGCGCAGATTGATGTCTTCGCCGGCCAGGGGCCGGTTCTGCGCCTGGATGCGGAACGGCTGCTGGCCGACAGCGAGGGGCAAGTGGCTGAAGCGCTGGCCTGGGCCAGGCCGCGTCTGGGGGCTGGTCCGCTGCTCATTGCCAGCAGCGCCGCGCCGGATCAGGTAGCGGCCCTGCGCGGCCGGCCTGATGCCGGCAGCACGGGGCATAAAATCGAGCAGGCGCTGGCCGCCATCGCCGAAGGGCTGGTTCAGGCCGGCACGCGCCGTCTGATCGTGGCTGGCGGTGAAACCTCGGGCGCCGTTGTCGATCGCCTGGGTATTTCGGGCTTTCGCATCGGCCCGGAGATTGCAGCCGGCGTGCCGGTGCTGAGGGCGCTCTCGGGTCAGGGTCCGGATATGCTGATGGCTTTGAAATCAGGCAATTTCGGCGGGACGGATTTTTTCAGGGATGCCTTGAAGCTCATGCCATAACGGCAGCAAGGCAAAATTTGCGTAAAGCGCGCAAATTTAACTGGCTATGCCGGCGCTGAATCCCTAATTTTGCGCGAATTACGCAAAATAATCGGTATCGTCCATCAGATGCCGGGGAAATGATGTGCCACCAGATACCCCAAGACCGTCCTGGCTGATCCTGGCCGATGACCTGACCGGTGCCGCCGACAGCGCCATCGCCTTTGTCAGGCACGGCTGGCCTGCGGCCGTCAGCTGGGGCGTCAATGCAGGGCCTGAGCCCGTGCAGGCGATCGACGCTGATAGCCGTCGCCTGACCGCTTTGGCGGCCGCCGAGCGGCACCGCAGCTTGCTCCAGGCCCATTACGCGCCGGGGCTGCGCCTGTTCAAAAAAATCGACTCCACCTTCCGTGGCCAGCCTGTGGCGGAACTGGCGGCGACCATCCGGTTGCTGCGGGACATGGGCCAGGGCGCCCTTGCCATCGTGGCACCAGCCTTCCCGGAAACGGGCCGCACCATGGAGGGCGGCGCCATCCATCTTCACGGCCAGCCTTTGGGAAGCACGGCGCTTTGGGCGCGGGATCACAGCTATCCGACCGCCAACCTCGTCTCGGTTCTCCCTTCGGCTGGGTTATCGGTCATGCATCTCAGTCTGGATGCGCTGCGTGACGGTGCTCTGGCGCGGCAATTGTCTGACGCTATCGGTACCGGTTTGGATGCCCTGGTCTGTGATGCCGAAACCTCGGCGGATATGGACCTCATCGCGCAAGCGACTCTGCCGCAGGCGCGGCAGGTCTTCTGGACCGGATCGGGCGGTCTGGCCCTCGCGCTGGCACGCGCGGATAGCAGAACGGCCATACCCGACCGCATCGACCTCACGGGCGGGATTCTGTTCGTCGTGGGCAGCATAGCCGAGGCATCCCGTGTTGCGGCATCCGTGTTGGCGGCCGATCCGGCGGTTGTCCCGGTCGAGATCGCGCCCACAAGCTTGCGCGCGGGTTGTGATGATCCGGGCTGGCAGTCGGCCGCTATGCGGATCGCCGCGGGCCTACAGGCCGGTCAGGACGTTCTGGTGATGATCGCGCCGGAGGATGACGCCGACCTGTCGCGAGGCGCGGACCTTGCCCATCGGCTCGGAGAGATGCTGCGACCGGCAGCCCCCCATATCGGGGCGCTGTTCGCAACCGGCGGTGAGACGGCGTTGGCATTGCTGGATGCGCTGTCGGTGACCGGTATCCGGCTCAGTGACGAGATCGAGCCCGGGGTTCCGCTTGGCCTGACGCGTGGGGCTTTGACGATCCCGGTTATCACCAAGGCGGGGGCTTTCGGCGATGCCGGCACCCTGCATCGGTGTCTTTTGCATCTGCGCCGGCTAAGAGCATGGGAGAACGGATTATGAGCGGTTCAGCTGAGACCCGGCCTATCGTGGCGATCACCATGGGGGACGCGTCCGGCGTCGGCCCGGAAGTCATCATGAAGGCGCTGGCGCGCCCCGAAGTGACCGCGATCTGCCGGCCTTTGGTGATCGGTGATGCGGTGCGGCTGCGGGAGGCCGGTGCGATTGTCCATAGCCATTTGGCAGTGACCGCGCTCGCATCTCCGGCTGCGGCGCGCTACGCGCCCGGCGCGGTCGATTGCATCGACCTTGGCCTTATCCCGGCCGGCCATCCCTTCGGAAAACTGTCCGCCATCTCGGGCGAGGGCGCCTATCGCTATATCGAGCGGGCGACGCGATTGGTGGAGGCCGGAGAGGCCGATGCCATCTGCACCGCGCCGCTCAGCAAGGAAGCGCTGCATGCCGCAGGCCACAAATACCCTGGCCATACCGAATTGCTGGCGGCGCTGACGCAGACGCCGGAAGTGTCGATGATGCTGGTATCGCCCAAGCTGCGCGTGATCCATGTCACCACCCATATCGGCCTGATCGACGCGATCCGCATGATAGAGCCCGGTCTGGTGGAGCGTACCATCGCACGCGGCCATGCCACCATGGTGAAAGCCGGAATTGCCGATCCGCGTATCGGCGTTTGCGGTATCAATCCGCATGCCGGTGAAAATGGACTGTTCGGCCAGGGTGAGGAGGCTGACAAGATTATCCCGGCCGTGCTCGCCTGCCAGGCGAAAGGCTGGAAGGTTGTCGGGCCTTTGCCGGCCGATACCTTGTTCTACCTTGCGGCGCGCGGAGATTATGATCTTGTCGTCGCCATGTATCACGACCAGGGCCATGGCCCGATCAAGGTTCTGGGGCTTGAATCGGGCGTGAATGTCACGATCGGCCTGCCGGTCGTGCGCACTTCGGTGGACCACGGCACGGCCTTCGATATCGCGGGCAAGGGATTGGCCGATGAAGGATCAATGATCGAGGCGCTGCGGCAGGCGGTGGACCTCGCCCCTAAGCGGCACTGACGGGCGATGCGGCGCAGCCGAAGCCGGCGTGAGGCTATTCTTGCCGAAGTGGCCCGGGGGCAGGCCGATGTCGACCAATTGGCAGTCCAGTTCGGCGTCTCCGCCTCCACCATCCGTCGCGATCTGCAGGCGCTTTCGGCCCAGCATGGGGTGACGCGTACCTATGGCGGGGCATTGCTGGGGCCGGCCTTTGTCCAGGACATTGAAACCAGCCTTGTCGCGCGACGCATGATCAATCGCGCGGCAAAAGCGGCCATCGCGACAGCGGCGCTGGCTGTGCTGCGAGACGGCGAGCGCTTGATTTTGGATGGCGGGTCGACGGTTGGTGCCTTCGGGCAGGTTTTGGGCGAAACGCGCCATCTCATCATCACGAATAACATGCCCATGGTGCCCGTACTGGCAGCCAAGCCCAAGATTGAGGTCATGGTCTTGGGCGGGGCCGTACGCGCGATCAGCATGGCGACCTGTGGTTCGATGGCCGAACAGGCTTTGCGGCAGGTCACGGCGGATCGTTGCTTTATCAGCGCAGATGGTGTTTTGGCCGGGCGTGGTCTGTGCGAAGCCTCGGCAGAGCAGGCGGCTCTGAAATCCCTGATGATGGAACAGGCAAACGAGATCGTCGTTCTAGCGGACAGTAGCAAGCTGGGCCGGGCCAGCCAGCCATTCTGGGCGACTTTGGACCGTCCCTGGACCTTGATCACGGATGCAGGCGCGGACGTGGCGCAATGCCGGCTCATGGCGAGCAAGGGTGCAAAGGTAATCCGCGCGGAATAGAACGATGCCGGCGGTCTGGTTTCAGTCGATCCCGGGTGAGTTTTTAACCTGCCAAAACCTGCCAATGCTTCGGCCAGATTGCAAAAATGGCCCAGGCTTGCTAGCTCTGAAGGCGTCATTCTTCAGACTAAACATCGCGGCGTCGCTCCCATGGCCGAATTATTTGAGTCAATCACGCCGGCGGGCGCGCCGCCTCTCGCGGTACAATTGCGTCCCAGGACTCTCGATGAGATCATCGGCCAGGATGCGATCGTCGGGCAAGGATCGATCCTGAGGCGGCGCATCGCGGCTGGCCGTTTGGGAAGCATCATCCTGTATGGGCCGCCCGGCCTCGGCAAGACGTCCATCGCCAGGGCTATCGGCACGATGCTGGGCAAGTCCTTCAGGCCGCTCAATGCAACCCGCGCAGGGGTCGCGGATCTGCGAAAGCTTGCCGACGAAGCAAAGATGCGTCCGACGATTATCTTTGTCGACGAGGTACAGAGATTTTCCGCGACCCAGGCGGACGATCTTCTGGCACTTTGCGAAGATGGTGTCGTTGATTTCATAGGCGCGACGACGGGCAATCCCTATCATGTGCTGACGCCGGCTTTGGTATCGCGGTCAACCATTCTCAAACTCGAGCCTCTTTCTCTGGACGATATGACGCGGGTTGTTCAGCGGGGTATCGACCATTTGTCGGCAAGCGGGATCGATGTCGAAATCGCAGCCGAGAAAATTCGCCGCATTGCGGGCCGGTCCGGTGGTGATGCCCGGCGCGCGCTGACGACCTTGGAAAGCCTTGCCTTGGGTCATCCCGCCGGTCAGTCAGCCCAGATCACGGATGCGATGATCGACGAGGCCTATGCGGCGGCGCCCGTCAATCATGATCGGTCGGGCGACGCCCATTATGACGTCGTTTCCGCATTTGTGAAATCAATGCGCGGGTCGGACCCGGATGCCACGCTCTATTGGCTGGCGCGTCTGATCCATGGCGGCGAAGATCCGCGCTATATCGCCAGACGCATCATGATCCATGCGTCGGAAGACGTCGGTCTGGCCGATAACACGGCGCTGCAAACGGCAGTTGCCGCCTCGCAGGCCGTCGAAAAAATCGGCTACCCGGAAGCGAGGATCATCCTGGCCCATGCCGCTTTGCATGTCGCGCGCGCGCCCAAATCGAATTCCGCCTGCCGCGGAATTTCATTGGCCCTGGACTTCGTCACCAAGCAGCCACCGGCAGCGGTTCCCCTTTATCTTCGCGACGCACATTACAGTGGCGCGAGCAAGTTGGGGCATGTCGGATACCAGTTTCCGCATGACGATCCGCGAGGATGGGTTGATCAGGACTATGCGCCGAACGTCAGCTCCGGCAGCTTCTATCAGAGTGACGCCCGCGACGCCGCGACATTTGAAAAGCGCGCGGACGAGTATTGGCGGCGTATAACCCAAAAACCCTAAAATGCTTCCCTAGGCGAAAGTCATCGTCCAAGATAAGGGCGACTATAAAAAGAGCGCACAATGCCACGAACGATCATCGATATTTCCATACCGATCGAGAATGACGTTCTGGCCGACCCGCCGACGCAGAAGGTTTCGGTGACCTATCATGGGCATGATGAGACGGTCGGCACGATCACGTCTTTTTTTCCGGGTCTGCAACCGCGCGATCTGCCGGACGGCAAGGGCTGGGCGGTCGAGACCCTTCATATTTCAACCCATAACGGAACGCATGTGGATGCGCCGTGGCACTATCATCCGACCATGGATAATGGGCAGGAGGCGGCAAAAATCGATGAATTGCCGCTGGAATGGTTTTATCAGCCTGGCGTCAAGCTCGACTTCCGCACTTTCCCGGATGGCTATCTGGTGCAGCCCGCCGACATTGACGTGGAACTTGCGCGGATAGGGCATGTTCTTCAGCCCCTGGAGATTGTTCTGATGAATACGCGCGCCGGCAGGCGCTATGGGCAGGACGACTACGTGCACAGCGGATGCGGCTTCGGCCGTGCGGCAACCCTTCATCTTGTGAGGCAAGGGATAAAGGTCGTCGGAACGGATGGATGGAGTTGGGACGCCCCTTTCATCCATACGGCACGGCGCTTCGAGGAAACGGGGGACGCTTCGCTGATCTGGGAAGGACACAAGGCCGGAAGAGAGGCGGGCTATTGCCAGATTGAGAAGCTCCACAATCTGGAGCAGCTCCCAAATGACGGCTTCATGGTCTCCTGCTTTCCGGTAAAGATACGGGCTGCTTCCGCCGGATGGACGCGTGCGGTCGCCATTCTGCCTTGATCCCGGGAAATTCCGGCACCCTTTTATATGGGCCATTAAGTGGTGCAGCTTATAAGTTTAAGTGGATAATACAGCCTAAAAACTTCGCTCCGATGCTTTTATATGCCATGGCTGAGGCGTTCCGGATCTGCGCAATACAGCAAGGATTTGGAATGTCATCGACCATGCCAATAACGGAGCAGGATCATGGATATCGTACGAGCGGGCTCAACGCCCTCAGCCAAAGGCCCTGCCGACTGGTTTACCGGGACCGTCCGGATTGATCGCCTTTTTACCGTGCCGGAGCCGGGACGGACGAGTGGGGCGCTTGTCACCTTCGAGCCCGGTGCGCGGACGGCCTGGCACACGCATCCCTTCGGTCAGACCCTGATTGTGACGGTCGGCTGCGGCCGCGCGCAGCGGGAAGGCGGCCCGATCAAAGAAATCCGTCCCGGTGACGTCGTCTTTTTTCCGGCGGGAGAGAAGCATTGGCACGGTGCGGGCCCCGAGACAGCCATGAGCCATATCGCGATCCAGGAAAGCCTCAATGGCTCACCGGTCGCGTGGATGGACCATGTGACTGACGATCAGTATCAAGGCTGATAGCGCCGCCACAGGCACGAGGGGGGAACTGCGCCTGTCGTTCCGCCCTCTGCTCGGGCAGATTGGATTGCGGCATAATGTGGCGGTGACCTAGTATTCGCTGACATTATGCAAAGACCGAGCGATGGACAACGGCATTCATTTTATTTCCGGCTTGCCACGCTCAGGCAGCACATTGCTGGCGGGGATTTTGCGGCAGAATCCGCGTTATCATGCCGGCATGACCAGCCCTGTCGGCTCGATCTACACGGCGATGGAAAGCGCCATGAGCCGGCGTAATGAAACGGCTGTTTTCATTACAGAAGAGCAGCGCCGTGCCGTGCTGCGGGGCCTGTTTTCCAATTTTTATGGCGATCTGCACCAGACGAAGCTGATATTCGATACCAACCGGCTGTGGTGTACGAAACTGCCAGCGCTGGTGCAGCTATTTCCAGAGGCACGTTTTATATGTTGTGTTCGTGACATTGCCTGGATCATGGACTCGGTCGAACGCCTGATTCGCCGGAATGCCTTTGAACTTTCGGGCATGTTCGGTTTTGAGGCTGTGGGTACCGTCTATACGCGTGTCAATCGTCTTGCGGCCAGTGATGGACTCGTGGGTTTTGCACTGGATGCTTTGCGTGAGGCTTATTACAGCGAGCAGGCATCGAGGTTGATCCTGGTGGAATACAGCGCTCTTACCCAGGCGCCGGCCGACACAATGCGGCTGCTTTACGAGATGCTGGGCGAGGCACCGTTCGAGCATGACTTCGAAACTGTCGAATATGACGCCGAGGATTTCGACACTGCTCTGGGCACGCGCGGGTTACATACCGTTCGGCGGCGCGTGGAATGGGTTGATCGTGAGACCGTCTTGCCGCCCGGGCTATTCGCACGTTTTGAGAATGACGCCTTCTGGCGCTTGCCGGATGCCAATTCTCGCGGCGTTTCAATAATCCGGCTCGCCGGCTAAACCCGCTATCACCTTTAAGGCGTAATCCCAGCGCCGCGCTGCGTCTTGATGGCAATGTCTGCATCAGATCGGAACATCGAAGGGCAATCCTGACGGATTCGATGCCAAATGGTTTTCGCATTCATGCGAGGCCAGCGATGGCTGGCGAGAAAAAACCGTAAATACAATGGGCTTATTGGAAAAATGACCGGCCGCCCAGCATGAATGAGAAATATGACAGATGACTGACTGCTGTTGAGGCACCGTTTTCATTGCACCAGCGCTGCCGGGCAGTCTTAGCCTTTCTCAGCCGCATTCATTTCATTGAGATAGGACGATGATTTTAGGCGGGTCATCGCATCAACATTTCGTTTTACATGCTCGTAACGGTCCGTTACGTGTTCTGAAAGCGGAACGGATCCATCCGTCACCTAACAAAATGTAAGCCCGCAACTCCTCTCGGGAGCGAACGCCTTGGATGTCAATCAGACAGGTTCGCCAGGTGGTGCGGGCGCCAGCGGGACGACCGCTGGCGAAGCAGGAAAAGTCGGCCAGCCCGGCGGCGCAGAAACGCTGACAAATACTGGCAACGCGACCGATACGTCGGATTCGACGGAGGCAACGGGCGGTGTCGGCGGCGCAGGCGGCAATGGCGGCAGCGGTGCTGGTACCGGCGGCGCTGCCGGTGCCGGCGGCCAGGGTGGAGCGGCGTCTGCGTCGACGGTCGCGACCCTTGCTGGCAGCCTTAACGTGTCGGCGACGGCCAATGGCGGCACCGGCGGCAGTTCAGGCACGCCTGGAAACTCCGGCACGGCCAATGCAGGTGCCGGAGCGCAGGCTGGGGTCGGCGGTACCGCGACCGCGACGGCGACGGGCAATGCCACGGGCGCGAACAGTTCCTTATATAGCACCGCGAATGCGACCGGCGGTGCTGGTGGCGCGGGCTCTGGCGCCGGCCAGACGGGCGGAGCGGGGGGTAGCGCGAGTGGCAGCAGCGCGACCGGGACGGGATTCAGCGCCACCGTAAGGGTCTCGCAATCCGGCGGCTCAGGTGGCCGAGGCTATAATAGCGCGGCCGGCGGCGCAGGTGCGGCCAGCGCATTGACCAATGCCGTCACAGGGTCGACCACGGGTGGCAGCCTCCGTTTGTTTCAGACCGCCACTGGCGGGTCTGGCGGCTACGGCGATGCAACTGGCGGGGCTGGCGGAACGGCTAGTTCCAATCTGACCTTCGACGATACCGCCAATGCCACGCATGCCAGTTTTCTGTATGGCAGCAGCGCTGCCGATGGCGGAAATAGCGGACAGAGCCACATCGGGGCCGGGTCGGCCGGTGGCGCGGCGACGGCGGCAATTGCCCTGACCGGTGCCAATGCCGTCACGGGTGTGACTTATGCCCGAGGTGGCAACGGTGGCAGCGGTTCGACCAATGGCGGCGCCGGCGGAACGGCAACGGCCAGTGGCACGACCAAGACGACGTCGACGACCCAGGCCGCGCAGAGTACCGTCAATGTGGTCGGTGGCGCCGGTGGCGGCGGATCAGGCGCCGGCCATGCCGGAGGCGCGGGCGGAGTGGCCAGCGGCACGGCCTCTGCGACTGGGCACTCCGCCTATGTCACCTTGACGCAAACAGCCGGGTCCGGCGGCCGCGGCGATAATGGCGCTGCCGGCGGTGCCGGTGCGGACAGCAGCCTGAGCAATGCGGTGAGCGGATCCACCTCGGGTGGGACGCTTGACCTGACGCAGACGGCCAATGGCGGCACCGGCGGCTATGCCGGTGCAACAAGCACGGGTGGGGCTGGCGGCTCTGCGGTTTCCGATCTGACCTTCAGTGATACGACGGCTGCCTCGTTCTACGGGGCAAGCACGGCCAATGGCGGTGCGGGTGGCGCCGGTGGGACGCCCGGCAAGGCCGGCACGGCTAGCGCAGTCCTCGCCATAACGGGGGCCAGCGCGGTCAACGGCCATGGCTATGCCAGCGGCGGGGCTGGCGGCAACGGGGTCGGCGCCGCGACCGGAGCCGCCGGTGGGATGGCCGCCAGCACGGTCGCAAGCACAAGCACGACGACGGGCAGTGCCTCGGCCTATGCGCGCGCGACCACGCGCGGCGGGTCCGGCGGCAGCGGTGGCAGCACGGGCAATGGCGGGGCCGGCGGCACTGCGACCGGAACCTATGCGACTGCGACCAGCCTCAAAGCGACCGGCGGCACCGCCAATGCCAGCGCGGCGGCGACGGGTGGCTCCGGCGGCGGCGGCGTGGGAACCGGCATGGTCGGCGGTGCGGGCGCCGTCGCCAGTAAAACCGCCGCCACCGCCACCGGCTTCAATGCCAGTGCAACGGTCAACCAGACAGGCGGGTCAGGTGGGCGGGGTTATAGCGGCGCGGCCGGCGGTGCAGGCGCCGCCAGCACCTTGACCAATGCGGTGACCGGCTCGACGGCCGGGGGCAGCCTGAACCTGTCCCAGACCGCCACTGGCGGGGCGGGCGGCTATGGGGCCACGACCGGTGGAGCTGGCGGCATTGCCACGTCTCACTTGACCTTTGACGACACCACCAGCGCAACCCATGCCACGTCGCTGACCGGTGCCAGCGCGGCCAGTGCCGGTGCGGAGGGTCAAAGCCATATCGGGGCTGGTGGCGCCGGTGTCGCGGCGGCGTCGACGGTTGCGCTGACTGGCGCCAATGCGGTTAACGGATCGGCCTATGCCCGTGGTGGCAGCGGTGGTGCCGGCGCGACCAATGGCGGCGCCGGCGGAACGGCAACAGCCAGTGGGTCTGCCACAACGACGTCCACCAGCCAGACAGCGCGAACTACCGTCACTGTGCTGGGTGGCAACGGCGGCGGCGGATCCGGCACGGGACAGACCGCAGGCGCGGGCGGCAGCGCGAGTGGCACAGCCGTCGCGACGGGCCATTCAGCCTATGCCAGCCTGACGCAAAGGGGTGGGGCCGGCGGTCGCGGCCAAAGCGGTGCCGCTGGGGGCGCCGGCGCGGACAGCACGCTGACGAACGCGGTGAGCGGATCCAGTACCGGAGGATCGCTCACCCTGTCCCAGACCGCCGATGGCGGCAATGGCGGCTATGGCAATACGGCGGGGGCCGGCGGTGCGGGCGGAAATGCTGTCTCGAACCTGACCTTCAATGACACAACGGCCAATACCACGACTGCGTCGAACCTGTACGGGGCGGCCAGCGCCAATGGCGGAGCCGGGGGCAACGGCACGACGCCCGGCAAGGCTGGCACCGGCGCTGGCTCTGTCACGCTCACAGGCGCGGCAACGGTCAACGGCCACAGCTATGCCAGCGGCGGCGCAGGGGGCAGCGGTACTGGCACGGCCGATGGTGCAGCCGGCGGCAACGCGACCGCCACGGTCGCCAGCACGAGCACGACGACCGGCAGTTTTTCGACCTATGCCAATGCGGTCACGCATGGTGGCGCCGGTGGCAGTGGTCGATATTACAGCAGCACGAATAATGGCGGGGCCGGTGGCGCCGCCAGCGGGACTTATGCGACGGCGACCAGCGCCAAGGCGACAGGCGGTACGGCCAGCGCGACCGCAAGCGCGTCCGGTGGGATCGGCGGCGGCGGGGCTGGGTCCGGCAAGACCGGGGGCGCGGGCGGCACCGTCGGCAAGATCGCCGCGACAGCGACCGGCTTCAATGCAACCGCGACCGTCAGCCAGACGGGCGGATCAGGTGGCCGAGGATATAATGGCGCGGCCGGCGGCGCAGGTGCCGCCAGTACTGTGACCAATGCCGCCACGGCTACCACCACCGGCGGCAATTTGCACTTGAGCCAGACCGCCAATGGCGGGTCGGGCGGTTATGGCGCCACGACGGGCGGCGCGGGCGGGACCGCCGTCTCTAACCTGAGCTTTGACGACACCACTTACGCGACCCATGCCAGCAGCCTGTACGGCCGGAGTGCCGCTACGGCCGGGAATGGCGGTCAAAGCAATGTCGGCGCGGGAGTGGCCGGTGCCAATGCGACCACAGCCGTAGCACTCACCGGTGCCAATGCCGTCACCGGCACGACCTATGCCCGTGGCGGGAGCGGCGGTGCCGGCGCGACCAATGGGGGTGCCGGCGGGACGGCAACGGCCCAGGCTTCGGCCAAAACAAGCTCGACCAGCCAGGCGGCGCAGGCGACTGTCGCTGTGATGGGCGGTAATGGCGGCGGCGGATCCGGCACCGGTCAGGTCGGCGGTGCCGGGGCGGTGGCAAGCGGCACTGCGACCGCTTCCGGTCATTCCGCCTATGCCACCGTGACGCAAAGCGGCGGTTCCGGGGGGCGTGGGCAAAGCGGTGCCGCCGGCGGTGCGGGTGCGGACAGCACGCTGACCAATGCGGTGAGCGGATCCACCACGGGCGGGGTGCTGAGCCTGACCCAGACTGCCAGCGGCGGCAATGGCGGCTATGCCAGTTCAACGAGCGCCGGCGGGGCAGGCGGGTCCGCCGTCTCGAACCTGACCGTCAATGACCTGACGGCCAATAGCACGGCGGCAGCGTCTCTCTCCGGGTCAAGCACCGCCAATGGCGGCGCAGGCGGTGCGGGGGCGACGCCGGGCAAGGCCGGCACGGGCAATACAGCCCTTGTCCTCACGGGGGCCGGCGTGGTCACTGGCCGCGCCTATGCCAGCGGTGGGTCCGGTGGCAATGCCATGGGTACCGCGAATGCGGCGGCTGGCGGCTCTGCCACGGGGACAGTCGCAAGCACGAGCACGACGACCGCCAGCGCTTCGACCTATGCCGGCGTGACGACGCGGGGCGGCGTTGGCGGCAATGGCGGAATCAATTACGGCACGACGGGCAACGGCGGCGCCGGCGGCACGGCAACCGGAACCTACGCGACCGCGACCAGCACAGCCGCAACGGGTGGCACGGCCACGGCCTCAGCCACTGCAATCGGCGGTTCCGGCGGCAGCGGCTCGGGCGCGGGCAAGGCCGGCGGCGTGGGCGGCATCGCCAGCAAGAGTACGGCCACGGCTAGCGGCTTTAATGCCAGTGCGAGGGTCAGCCAGACCGGCGGGGCAGGTGGCCGTGGCTATAGCGGTGCGGCCGGTGGTGCGGGGGCCGCCAGCACCTTGACCAATGCCGCCACAGGCTCGACCAATGGCGGGTCTCTCAGCCTGTTCCAGACCGCTGCTGGTGGATTGGGAGGGTATAGTAGCGCCGCTGACGGCGCCGGCGGCGCGGCCAAGTCCAACCTGACATTTGACGATACGACCAATACGGTCCAGGCCAGTTCGCTCTATGGCCGGACCAGTGCGTCGGGTGGCAGCTCCGGACAAAGCACTGTCGGTGCGGGTGGCGCGGGCGGCGCCGCGACTACCGCATTGACGCTGACCGGCGCGAACGGCGTCGATGCAATATCAACTGCTACGGGTGGCGCCGGACTGAGCAGTGGCGCCACGACGAGCGCCGGGGGCGCGGCGGTTGCGGCCGCGCAGGCGACAGCGACGGGTCTGGGCAGTGCTGGCACCGCGAATGCCGCCGCGACCGCCACGGCAGGAACCGGCGGGACGACAGGCGCGGCATCGGCGAATGCCACCGCCGTTACCGCCGCCGGACAATTGGCATCTGCCGCGAGCCAAAGCACCGGCAGCAGCGGCCTCACGCAGGCCAATGCGACGACAAGCGGCACGGGACTGATCCGGGCATTGTCGTCATCGGCGCAGGTCTCGACCGCTGGCACGGATTCGGCGCAGGCCAATGTCGATATCTCGGGTACTACCTTCTCGCTCAATAATGCATCGATCGGCTCCTATGCGTCGGCAACGGGCTTGCCGAGCGCCAGCTTCGTGAACTTGGCCGATGCGGCGGATAGCAGCGTGCAGGCCGTTTTCGGCACCGCCCAGGCGGTCACGATCGCCGCGGGCTGGCAGAGCGGCACTTACGTGGCGGGCGGCACCGGGTCACAGGAATTCAAGAATGCGATCACCTATACGGTCAATTCCACCGGCCTGACCGGCGATCTCTATGCCGGACTACTGGCGACGAGCGCGCTCGGCAGTGGCTTCTCGTCCCTGGCTTTTACCATCGCGGTGCAGGGGAGCACGGTTGTCAGCCAAAGCTTCACCTCACTGGCGACCGCCAACACCTATTTCACCAATCAGGCGGTCGACCTCGGCGCGGTGACGCAGGCCGCCAATCTTGCCGTCACCGTCAGTTTCGATCTCATCAGCACGACCGCGTCCAGCGGCTTCGGCATCGAATATCTGCTGGGGGCGTCTGGGGGTAACGGGCCGCCGACGATTGCGGCACCCGCGACCGCCCATGTGCTGCAAGGCAAGTCTGGCGCCATTGCCGGGGTGGCCATCGCGGAATCGGGCAACACAGCCGGCGAGACCTTCACGGTCAAACTGACCGACACGACAGGATTGCTGAGCGCGACCGGAACGGGCGTGACCGGTGCCGGGTCCACAGCGCTGACCATTACAGGCTCGCTTGCTCAGGTGAATGCCGACTTGGCCACCCTCACCACGACCGAGGGCAGCGGCACGTCCGACACCATCGTGCTCAACGCGTCCGACAGCAAAGGCGGCACCGCTGTCGCTGCCGATATCGGCGTTCTGATCACGAACGTTCCTCAGATCACCGTGCCTGCTTCGGCCTCCGTCGGCCTCAGCAAGCCGACCGTGATCCATGGCGTTTCGATCGCGGAAGCCAATGCGTCAGCGGGACAGACCTTCACCGTCACGCTGTCCGATACGAACGGCGCTTTGTCGGCGACCGGCACAGGCGTGAGCGGCAATGGCAGCACGGCGCTGCAAATCTCGGGCTCGCTTGCCCAGGTCAATGCCGCTCTGGCGACGCTGACGGATAGCGACGCCACTGCGACCGCCGACACCATCACGGTCAATGCGACCGACAGTATTGGCGGAACCGCCGTGCCAGCCAGCATCGCTGTCAGCGTGGCGAATGGGCCGGTCATCACCGCGCCCGCGACCGTTGCGATCGGCAAGGGTCAGGCCACGCCGGTGTCCGGTCTCAGCCTTGCCGAAAGCGGGGCGACGGGCGGAGAGACCTTCACCGTTACGCTGTCCGACAATAACGGCGCGCTGGCTGCGACCGGAACGGGAGTTTCCGGCGCGGGTTCATCGGCCATGACCATCGCGGGCTCGCTCGCCCAGGTGAACGCTGCCCTGGCCTCGGTGACCGATACCGACGGCACGATACAGGCCGATAGCATCATCGTCACGGCGTCGGACAGCTTTGGCAATACAGCGGGCAGCAAAGCTGTCGCCGTCACAGTGAACGGGCCACCCGTGGTCGCGCAATTCAGCGCGATCACTGTCCATCAGGGTGTCGCTACGCCCATCTCCCTCAGCGTATCGGAAAGCGGCAATACCAGTGGTGAGACCTTCACCGCCACGGTGGTGGATACAGGTGGCGTGCTGTCGGCCACCGGCACCGGCGTAGCGGGGTCTGGCAGCAACAGTGTCACGTTCACTGGGTCTTTGGCCCAAGTGGATAGTGATTTATCAACATTGACCCTGAACGAGGCGGGCACGGCGGCGGATGTGATTTCCGTCACGGTCCAGGACAGCCTCGGCAATTCGGCCGGCCCGCAGACCACCTCCGTCACCGTCAACCCGACACTGACGCCTGTCATCACCGCGCCCGCGACCGCTGTCGTCGGTTCGTCCAAGGCGAGCGCGCTTTCGGGGGTCAGTCTGGCCGAAACGGGCGCGCGCGCCGGCGAGACTTTTACCGTTACGGTTTCCGATACCAACGGTATTCTGGCGGCCACGGGCGCGAGCGTGAATTTCAGCGGTACGAGCCTGACAATCCAGGGCAGTCTGGCGCAGGTCAACGCTGACCTTGCCACGCTGACCGATACTGACAGCAATCCCGCAGCCGATACGCTTTCGATCACGGCGTCGGATTCCTTCGGCAATACCGCCGCCGCCAAGTCCACGGCCATTACCGTGGCTAATAATCCGGTCATTGCCGCGCCCACCACATTGGCTGTTGGCGTCAACCAGCCGAGTGCCGTTTCCGGCGTAAGCCTGTCGGAAAGCGGTGCCTCTGCCAGCGAGATCTTTACCGTCACCGCGTCGGACAATAACGGCAAGCTATCGGCGACCGGTAGCGGCGTGTCCGGCGCCGGTACCGCGAGCCTCGCCATCACCGGCACGCTTGCCCAGGTCAATGCGGCCCTGTCGACGCTGACGGATACGGACAGCACGCAGCTGGCCGATACGATCGCCCTCACGGCCAATGATGCATTCGGCAATGCCGCCGGCGCCCGCAGCGTCGGCGTTACGGTGAACGGCGTGCCGAGCTTCGACAGCTATCCATCATCCCTCACGCTACAGCAGAACAAGCCGGAAGCCGTCTTCGCCCATATTGGCGAGTCCGGTGATACGACAGGGGAAATCTTTACGGCGGTCATATCGGATCAGTTCGGATTACTGTCGGCCTCCGGGACCGGCGTGACGGGCAACAATACTACCACGCTCACCCTCACCGGGTCGCTGTCCCAGGTGGATGCGAGCCTCGCCTCCCTGGTCGATACCGATGGGACGCCCGGCGCGGACAAGCTGCAGCTGACGGCGAAGGACGCCTTCGGCAATGTGACGACGACGGTCACGATTCCCGTCACGGTCGCCAGCAATCCGGTGATCACGGCGCCAGCCTCCGTCAGCCTGGGGCAGGGCGCGTCAGGATCGATCACCGGCGTCAGCCTGTCGGAGCCTGGCGCTGCCTCGGGCGAGACCTTCACGGTCACTGCGTCCGACACGCATGGGCTTTTGTCTGCCAGCGGCAGTGGCGTATCCGGCGCGGGCACCACGTCTCTCACCATTTCCGGCTCGCTTGCGGCGGTGAATGCCGCTCTGGCCACGCTGAGCGATACCGATCCGACCCGTCCGTCTGATACGATTACGCTGGCAGCGACGGATAGCCTCGGCAATGCTGCGGCCGATGTGACGGTTGCGGTGGCCGTAGCGGCGCCTCCGCAGATCGCCGCACCCAGCACCCTCATCCTCGGCGTGGGGCAAGCAGGGGCCGTGCCTGCTGTCAGCCTTTCGGAAGTCGGCGCTGTTGCCGGCGAAACCTATACCGTGACGGTGTCGGACCAGAAGGGACTGCTATCGGCTTCCGGCACGGGTGTCTCCGGATCGGGCACGACTGCGCTGACGCTCACGGGCTCGTTGGCCCAGGTCAATGCCGGCCTCGCGACGCTTGGCGACACCGACAGCACCACGCCGTCCGACATCATCGTGATCACCGCAAAAGACAGTCTCAGCAATGCGGCCCCGGCGGCGTCAATCGCCGTATCGGTGACCGATGATCCGGTTATTGCCGTTCCGGCTGCCGTTACCGTTGAACAGGGCCGGGCGAGCCCGATCGTGGGTGTCAGTCTCTCGGAAGGTCATGCCACCACCGGTGAGACCTTCACGGTCACGGTGTTGGACACGACCGGGCTTTTGTCCGCCAGCGGCAGCGGCGTTGCCGGATCGGGCACATCGGCCCTGACCATCACTGGCACGCTGGCCGCTGTGAACACGGACCTCGCGTCGCTCACGGATATTGACGGCACCGGGGTGAGCGACACCATCACGGTCAATGCCAAGGACAGTTTCGGCAATGCGGCGGCGCCGGCGCATATCGGCGTGACGGTCAACGAACCGGCCGACCCCGTCTTCACCCAAGCGGGTGTCGCGCTGCCTGGCACCAGCTCCACGCAGATTGTCGATTTTGGCACGGTCGACCAGGGTGACAGCCCAACGACGATCGAACTGGCGCTTCTGAACGACAATGCGGTGCCGGGGGACAGCCTGTCCGGAACCTACCAGTTCACGAATGAAGCGGCCTTTACCATCAATGGCTTCTCCAACTTCTCCGGCTTGGTGGCGGGCGACGCGGAAGATTTCCTCTCGGTCAGGCTGAACACGGGCAGCGTCGGAACATTTTCGGAAACTATCGAGTTTGATGGGGACAGCAGCAACGGTTCCGGCAGCAGCTTTGTGCTGTCGCCGCATTACTTGATGATCGAAGGCGTGGTCGTTGAGGGACCGGGTGGTGGCGGCACAGGCGGTGGTGGTATGGGTGGCGGGACTGGTGGCACCGGTGGGACTGGTGGAACGGGCGGTACCGGTGGAACGGGTGGTACTGGCGGAACGGGTGGGACTGGTGGAACGGGTGGCACCGGGGGAACGGGTGGCACAGGCGGCGGCTCCGGTGGTTCTGG
>NZ_JAESVB010000009.1 GCF_020618775.1 Acidisoma silvae
GCGGGTGGATTCCATTCTGAAGTGCGAAATTTGTGGCTTATCAGTCACTTCGCACTTGGGAGGCCTGCCCCGATGGGAACCGTTTATAGCCACCTCACGCTGGATGATCGCCGGATCGTATTTCGGCTCAGAGAAGCCAAGCTCGGGATCTCGGCTATCGCGTCGCGATTAGGTTTCCACCCTTCGACGACCTATTGAGAATAGCACTAACCCACCTCGACGCGATTGCGACCAGTTTGTTTGGCCTTGTACAGCGCGCGGTCGGCCCGCTTCATCACCCCGTCGATACCGACATCGTTTTCGCAGCGCGTGGCCACGCCGATGCTGACGGTAAAAGAAATTGGGTCTTCACGCCACACGTAGTCAAATTTCTGGCTTTCATAGCGCTGTCGAACCTTGTCCGAGATGATGTATGCGATATCCGCATCTGCGCCTGGCAGGGCTGCGACAAATTCCTCTCCGCCCCAGCGAGCAAACAGGCTTCCCACACCCAGCATCGAAGTTCCAGCACTTGCGATCGCCCGCAAAACCTCATCCCCGGCATCATGGCCATACTGATCGTTGATGACTTTAAAAAAGTCGACGTCGAGGATGAAAACAGAAAAATTTCTGCCACTGCGGAACTCTTTCTCAAGAAATTCAGTAAATTGCCGGCGGTTTGGCAGCCCCGTCAGCATGTCGGTCATCGCTTCTTTTTTAAGAAATTCAATGAGATGGACTCGATCCGAGATGTCACGAACGATTGCTATGAATTCTATTCTTCCAGCCATTTCTATTTTGGATACGGCGACTTCGACGGGTACTAGTGACCCGTTTCTGTGCCGTCCGAACACGCTGTTGGTTTCATCCATACGCGGCGCGGTGGCCCGACGGAGTCTGGGTTGATAGGATTCCGAAAACGCGCGAACTTTTTGTGGATGGGTTGCTCGTAAATGTTCAGGCAAAAGAATTTCCACAAGTTGCCCAATCACTTCACTGGACGTATAGCCGAAAAGAGTCTCAGCCGCGCGATTGAACAGCGTGATGCGACGCTCTTGGTCCATCGTTATGATGGCATCATAGGCCAGACTAACTATCGCTTTGTATCGAGCCGAATGAGTATCTGACCCTTCCCGCTCCGAATATTTCGTTTCAGCTGCCTCGAATCCCGTTATGACAATGTGCGATGGATTAGCCGTGTCACTTCTTTGCCAGACAACAGCGAGCGTTAGACGCCAAGACTTTCCCATCTTGTTGTAATAATAAATTTGTTCCGAATCCTGCAATCGGCCAGCCCTAAAGCACGTGCGTAATTTATTGTGAAACTCAGATTGGACGATGGTATCCGGCAATGCATCAAGGCGGAACGGAGCCTGTTGAATATTTGCGTCTAGTGCACGGATCATCCGCAGGAAATGGTCATTGCAAACGTTGACGATGATATTGTGTTTTTCGTCGAGTTGAACAATGCCGGCGCATGTGTGAATGTTATCCAAAGCCTGCAATCCTCAGGGATGAATCTGGTTCGCCTCGTATCTCACCATCGTATGCAACACAAACGCCATAGCTGATCGCCTCGCTGCTCCGAAGGTAATATTTCTGGCCTTGAAAATGATCTCGAAATTATTTCTGCTCTTTCGGACATGAAGCGCTCAATGGTTTGATTTGATATTGCACCAAAATCCGCTTTCCTTAAAGCAAAACAATTGGCCGCTCAGGCTTGCGCGTCTGCAAGCGAGCGCTTTGGGGATGCCACCTCATCGGCCTTTTTGAGCCTCGCGAGCATCGGCGATTTCGTCGGCAGAGGGTCTTTCTAAAATTGCAGTCCAAGAAATCGCCGATGTTGATCTAAGAAATTAAAAGATTAAAGATAATAGTGTTATAATATTATATTGATCTATTCTTGAGATAAATCGCCGCGAATTCTTACATGAAAACAAATAAATATCGCACCATGACCCATATCAACCGGCACCGTCAGATCGGCTTTGCCACATTTTTTGGCACTTGACGCCTAATTCACAATCATCGATAGGTTTGGGCGAGATTGGTTCGCTTAATTCGGAATTTAACTGTGATGAATAGCATTTATAGACGCAGCCTTCTGGGCGGACTGACAGCCCTGTCGCTTACGGCCGGCATCCTGGTGATGCCGCAGGCCCAGGCCGCCAGCCAGACACTGCGCGTCGGCATCATGTCGGGCGAGGATGAGGATGTCTGGCGTGTCGTGTCAGCCAACGCGGCGCAGCACGGCCTCACCATCAAGATCACGACCTTCGAGGACTATACCCAGCCCAATGAGGCGCTGTCCGAGCATGACCTCGACGCCAATTCCTTCCAGCACAAGCCTTATCTCGACGCGCAGATTCAGGCGCGCGGCTATAAGATCGTGCCGGTCGGTTACACTTATGTGCAGCCGATCGGGCTGTATTCGCGCAAATACAAGTCCATTGCCGATCTGCCGAAGGGCGCGGTGATCGGCGTGCCGAACGACCCGAGCAATGAAGGCCGCGCGCTTCTGCTGCTCCAAGCTCAAGGCCTCATCACGCTGAACAAGGCGGCGGGTTCGCTGCCGACGGCGCTCGATATCGCTGGCAACCCGAAAAACATCCAGATCAAAGAGCTGGACGCCGGGATCGTCGGCCGGTCGATCGGCGATCTGGATGCCGCCGTCGTCAATACCGACTGGGCCATCAAAAGCGGCATCAAGATTCCGCAGGAGCGCATCGCGCAGGAAGCGGTCGCGGGCAACCCCTACCGCAATTTCATCGCCGTCAATACGGAAGACGCGGACAAGCCCTGGGTAAAGCAGCTGGTGGCCAGCTATCAGCAGCCGAATGTTGCCGCCGAAATCCTGAAGGTCTATCACGGCGCCACCCTACCCGCGTGGTGATGCGTTTTTCTTGATGACACAAACTGACGTGTTTTTGGAGGAGCGGGCCGGTGTGTCCGCTCCTCCGCTTTTGGATGTGCGCGGTATCGCGCGGCGGCTCGGCTCCCATCAGGCGCTGGACGATATCAGCTTCTCGCTCGCCTCTGGCGATATCCTCGGCATCATCGGCCGCTCTGGCGCCGGGAAATCCACGCTCATCCGCTGCCTCAGCGGGCTGGAGCGCGTCGACGGGGGCTCCATCACCGTCGAAGGCACGGAAATCACCGCCCTTTCCGAGACCGCGCTGCAAACCGTGCGGCAGCGCATCGGCATGATCTTTCAGCATTTCAATCTCCTCTCGGCCAAGACAGCTGCGGAGAATGTCATGCTGCCGCTGCTGATCGCGGGCTGGCCCAAGCGCCGCCGCGAGGAGCGGGTCGCGGAACTGCTCGATCTCGTGGGTCTCGGCGGCCAGGCCAAACGCTATCCGCACCAGCTTTCGGGCGGCCAGAAGCAGCGCGTGGGCATCGCCCGGGCGCTCGCCGCGTCACCCGCCCTGCTGCTTTGCGATGAGGCCACCTCGGCGCTGGACCCCGAGACCACGACATCCATCCTCGCCCTGCTCGATGACATCAACCGGCGCCTCGGCGTCACCATGGTGCTCATCACGCATGAGATGAGCGTCATTCGGTCACTGGCGCGGAAAGTCATCGTGCTCGATCATGGCCGTATCGCCGAACAAGGCAGTGTGGCGGAGATATTCGGAGCTCCCCGCAGCGACGTGACCCATAGCCTGCTGCGCGGTTTTCGTCCGGAATTGCCGGACCATCTCGCGGCCGCACTGCGTCCTGAGCCTTTCCCTGGGTCCGCGCCGCTCTTCCGCATCGATCTGGCCGGAGAGAACGCCCGCGGCACCTTGCTCTTCGATCTCGCACAGAGCTTTCGCGTGCGGCCTGTGCTGCTGCATGGTGGGCTTCAGGACGTGCGCGGCGTCGCCGTGGGCTCGCTCTTCGTGGCTCTGGCTGATGCCGGTGCCGCACCGGTTGACGCAATCCTTTCCTTCCTACTCGGCCGCTCACAGGCCACGGAACTGCTCGGCCATGTTGTCCCTTCTGCTTGATCTCCTGTGGCAGTCGCTGCTGCAAACGCTTGAAATGACCTTCGCGGCAGGGGCCGTTTCCCTCCTCCTCGGCCTGCCGCTCGCGGTGCTACTGGTCACGACAGACCGCCAAGGCATCCGCCCGATTCCACCGCTGAACCTCGTGGCAAGCTGGATCGTGAACGCGGTGCGCTCCGTGCCTTTTATCATCCTGCTCATCATCCTGATTCCGGTGACGCGGCTGATTGCCGGCACCTCGCTCGGCACGGAGGCCGCGATTATTCCGCTCTCCATTGCCTGCATTCCCTATTACGCCCGCATCGCCGAAGTCTCCCTACGCGAGGTCGATCGCGGATTGATTGACGCCGTGCGCGCCATGGGCGGCAGCCGCTGGACGATCATTCGTCACGTTCTGGTGCCGGAAGCGCTGCCTGGTCTCCTCTCCGGCTTCACCGTCACGCTCGTGACGCTGATCGGCGCGTCGGCCATGGCGGGCGCCATCGGCGCGGGAGGCTTGGGCGATCTCGCTATCCGTTACGGCTACCAGCGGTTTGAGACTAACGTCATGATCGCGGTCGTCATTGTCCTTATCGCACTGGTCTGCCTTATTCAGTGGCTCGGCGATCGTCTGGCGGCGCGCCTCGGCCATCGCTGACCCGCAAGACTAGTGAGACCGTTCGGCCTGGCGCGTGCGACGCCCGGCATCTCTCACGACATCGCCAAATGTCTCGAAGATCAGGCGGGATTGCGGGTTGACCTCCATGTCATATTCCGGATGCCACTGTAGGCCGACGGCAAAGCTCTCCCCTGGCAGGCGGACGGCCTCCACCGTGCCATCGGACGCATAGCCCTCGACTGTCATGCCCGGTGCCAGCCGGTCGATCCCCTGGTTATGATACGAGTTGACGATCATGGCCTGGCCTTGCGAGATGCCAGCCAGCCAGCCGCCTTGCACCGGGTGCACGCTATGCGCTTTCGCATGCCGCAACTCCTCCAGCTTTGCCAAAGGGTGGGAATGATCGAGGCGGCTTGGAAGGTCATGCAGCCTTTGATGCAGGCTGCCGCCGAGCGCCACATTCAATTCCTGGAGACCACGGCAGATACCGAGTAGAGGTTTGCCAGCCGCGACAGCCGCGCGGATCAAGGGCAGGGTCATGCCGTCGCGCTCGCAATCCTCCGGTGTCTCAGGCGGATGCGGCGGGCCGCCGTAATAGCCTGGCCCGACATTCGACAGACTGCCCGTCAGGATCAAACCATCGACGAGGCGCAGCAGGCGTTCGATATCCCCCGCTCCGCCGCGCGCCGGAATGAGAACGGGAATGCCGCCGATAAAATCCGTGACCGCGCGCACATAGGTGTCCGATGCGGCATGGGCGAGTTCGTCATCTCCGTCGAACTGCTTCCGGCAGCAGGAGATGCCAATGATGACCGTCATCGTAAAACTTCCTTTGCCTCCTTCTTTCGTGTTGCCTGCCAGCGAAGCACGTCACCACTATGAACCGTGCAAAGACTTGTTATGCCTATCCAATAGGTTTTATAATGTAAATAGCTATTTACGTTAGTTTATATGATTGATCGAGATAGGAGCGTGCGATGCCGGATGGCCTTACCACCCTCAGCCAGAGACCGTTACGCGGCGCGGTCCGAGCGTCACTGAACTATCTGAAGCCCATCGCCGGGAAGCCTCATACCTATAATTACGACCCGCCTGCCGGCGTATCGCGGCAGAATTTCGAAAATGAGGCGCACAGCGTTCTGATTGAGGATATCCGAGGCCGGGAGGCGACCTTCGCGCTCGACGGGCACGGCTTCGCCGCGATCCATCACCGCAGTCGGGAGACAGATTTCATCGATGATGATAAGATAAAGGCCGTCTATTATCCGGAATCGGAAGCGCTGCTGCGCGACAGGCTGAACGCATACCGGGTCTTTATTTTCGATCACACCATTCGTCGGCGTGATCCGGCCGGCGCCGATCGTGAAGGCGCCCGCCAGCCGGTTGCCCGCGTGCATATCGACCAGACCCCACGTTCCGGGCGCGACCGTGTCTTCCGCCATCTGCCGGATGAAGCAGAAAGCTTGGTGAAGGGGCGGGTTCGCGTAATCAATCTGTGGCGCCCCATCCGCGGGCCGGTCATTGACCATCCTCTGGCCATGGCTGACGGATCAAGCCTCAAGCCGACAGATCTCGTCGCCACCGATCTTCTGTATCGCGACCGCAAGGGCGAAACCTATTCGGTGACCTTCGATCAGGGGCAGCGCTGGTATTATTGGTCAGAAATGCAGCCAGACGAGGCCTTGCTGCTCAAATGCTATGATAGCGCCGAAAGCGGTGTCACGCGCTTCTCTCCTCACACTGCCTTCGCGGATCCGCGCGCCGAGGCTGCTGCGCCGCCACGACAAAGCATCGAACTGCGCGCGCTCGTTTTCGGTGGCTAACGGATCGGCCGCCCGCAAGCGGCCATCACGGGCAAATAAAAAGACGGATGGAAAGACAGCGCTCGCATCCTCTCAGATGATAACGCATGGCACTGCCTTCGTAGGATCAGTCGCTCGGCGGATAGGTCGCGATCAAGCGTGACTGCGCCAGCCAGTGCCATAGCATGTCGCGTGCGCCGCGGCTGCGATGGCCACGACGCCGCATGGCCTGACCGATGCGGAAGGCACGGCCGTAATACCGAAACTGCGCGGCATAGATATCCAGCAGAGTATTCTTCGGATCCCACATGTGAATGGGCTCGGAGCCGACGCCGTTGATCTCGATGATTTCGAAATCCTCGCCTTTCATCAAGGCGGAGACGGTGTCGAAACGGATATCGATCCGGCCATGGTGAAAGTCGGGCAGGCTTCTGAGAATCCGATCGATGCGGTCGCTCAAAGCCGGCGTGATCAAATGCGTGGCGTCGCGGAAGGCCGAACCCTTGGAATGGTTGCCTGTGAAAACGAGGGTTAAGGTCTCGCCTGCCGGAAGCACCTCTTCCACCCGCGCACCCAGGCGCGGCAGATAGACCTGAGGCGCCCGTCCCGCGCGCTTATGGCGCATGATCAGTTCTCGGATCGTTGCGATGCCATCGCCCGTAATATGCGGCGGTGTCTTCAGCGTCAGTGAAAGGAGCTGTCCTGTGGCTTCACCCGGTTGCCGCGAGTAATAGAGACCGGCTTCACCTTCGAAAGGCACGAATTTCTGAAGAATAACCGTCGTCGCGCGCGGGAATGACTGAAGGACGTGGTCGAGCTGGCCGGATGTTCTCGCAAGCTTTACCCCCGCGCCTTTGCATCCGATATCGGGTTTGATGACGACCGGGAATGTCAGCCCGAGTTCGGCCATGATACGGCGGGCATGGCCAGAATCGTCCCGCCCGGTCACAAAATTCGCATAGGGCGCGATCCAGTCCCGCGCCTCGCCCTCTGCTTGATCGAGAATTCCGGTCTTGCTTTCACCGCACAGACCGCCGGTCGTGATATTCGGATTGGCCAAGGTCGCCAAAGCCATGTCGCCGTAGCGCAGGCCAAGAGCGATCCAATAGGCTAAGACCGGTCCATAGATGATCCATGGCGGCAAAAACTCAAAAGGCGAAATGGCGCGATCGCGCGTGTGGGCCGTGCCATCGGTCGCGGTGGCATGGGTCGAAAGAGCAATATCGGACATCGGTCAGGCAGCCCGGCGCTTCTTGGCAGCGCTTGCGAGAACGCGCTGGATGTCCTCTCGGGGGATGCCGATATCCTCCAATTCACGGTCACTGAGACGTTGCAAGGCGGCGACGGCGCCAAGCCGCTGTCGGGTCTCTCTCAGCCAGACCGAAAATTGGAAAAACGGCAGCTTCTGCAACCATCTTGCGCCTGATCGCCCTGAGACAGGCAGCGAGGCGCCGGTTGAAACTTTCATGATCGTCGCCTTGATAAACAGCCAGGCATTATGGCGTTGGACTTCAGACAAGAGTCTTAACCGACAGGTCCGCTCTTTTCATTCCACGGAACTGCCGAGCGGCCTCTGAACGGATCGCCTTCAGGCTGGGCAAAATCTGTCCGTGCAGCGAACGGACAAGATCATGGGTCGCATAAAACGCACATTCATCGCGATTGTCCTGCAATATGGCAGCGCCGACAAAGACACCATCGACTTCGATCACTTCAGATTTGCGCATCGCACCTGACATTGCTCAGCCACCGCAGCAGAATGCGGTCATGCAAAGGGCGAAAACCGGGCATTGGATCACTCCGAAAGGCTTTAGCTGGAAGGATGAACGAAAAAGCCAACAGGCTCTTCCGACATTGCAGGAGCTTAAGCCGGCACCGAAAATTAAATCAATATATATCGTTCAACATATTTTATAGCGAACTATAATAGTTTAATTTAGTTTTAAATGACATTGAATGCTGAGAAAAACCGTTTTCCTCTCGCGCAATCTGTGGGGAATGTTTTTTGAAAACTATAGATCGGAACATGTTTATTCTTTTCCGAAACAGTCTTGGCTGCCATGCATGAGCTTGCGCGAGACGGATCAGGGAATGCCGCGATGCCTGCTAGGGTTTCGGCATGCCGGGCATGCTATTCATCATCGCAATCGGCGGTGCGGCAGCAAAGGTTGGAAGCAAGGCCGGGACCAGGATGACCGCCCCACCATAGGCCAGGAGGGCGACGGCAGACAGGTAAGCGGCCCATCGCCGCCATGACACGGTTTTTTCGATAAAGATCAGTATCGTGATGGCGGCCATTGCAGCGACATTCATCATGCCCAAAGGAAACAGGATCAAAAACAGGAACCAGCAGCAGCCGAAGCAGTAAAAGCCGTGGAATCCTCCCATGACGAAGGCGCCAAACAGGCCCGGGCGCCAGGACGTCATGATGAACGACACCGGGTTTCTGCATTTCGACAGGCAGAGCCGCTTGAGCGGTGTCAGCTGATAAAGCCCGGCAAAGATCAGAAGCAACCCGCCGAACCGTGCGGCCGCATTGGCCGTCACGGCAAAACGCGCGGCCGCCCAGTCTGCGGCCTGCGCAGACAGATAGGCAAGGATGCCCGTCAACGCCCACAGGATGAGATAGCCCGCAATAAATACGGTGACGCTCGCCGTCGCGGATCCGCCTGACCGCCGCGCTTGAATTGTTTGAAAGGTCAGAAACATGGGTGCGGCCGTCGGAAACATCATCGCTACCATCATCACGGTCCAGATGATCAGAAACGGCACGGCCGACAGGCCCATGGTGGCACCCATCATGGCCATGCCCGGCGCTGCCGGCTGCCAAACGAAGAAGCTCCAGCAGGCTAGGGCAAGCGCCAGGATGACGATGAGGACGCCCCTATTATAGGCGCGTCTCTCATCAGGCTTGTGTGCGAATACCGTCATTGCCAGTCACTGGTCCTGCCCCTCCTCCGGACTCATCAGCGCGTGGATGGGCCGCCACGCACGAAGCCTTTGCCGGAAATGCGAAAGTGATTGAATTGGCCATAGGTATCGCTGAGCGACAGAGACATCGCATTCGTCCTGGCTTCGGTCGATGCACTGCCGATCTCGGCCTGGCTGAATTCCATTCCGTCGGGCAAGTCGATCCTGACCCGATGCGGTGCGCCGTCCACGGGGCTGCGAATGGGTCTTCCCGAGGCCTCCAATTTGTCGCCAATGCTGGCCCGGGCCAATCTTGCTCCGACATCAACCTCGAAGACTATCGTCTCGAAGATCGGGTCATGCACGGTGTCGGACATGGCGTGGAAGACCCACCAATGCGTGGCAGCGTCTTTTGTTTCTTTACCGTGCAGGATCGTGGCCAGGGCGCGCCGCTGCTCAGCATCGGCTTTTTCGTCGATGATAGCTTGCATTTCGCCCTTTCCCTCGAACACCGGTCCCGGCCATTGATACTGGACGATGGTATGCAGGCCATCCAAGGGAGTGTCGCCAAAATGCCCCTTGTCGATGCGTATGATCTCAATGCCATGACAATAACCGCGGGACGGCAGAAGCTCGAACTGGCAGGGGCAGGAATAGTCGCAGCTGCAATTGCCGAATTTTATGCCTTCAACATACCAGTCGATCATCGTGATTCACGGTCCCTATGCCGGAGTCTAAACCTATCCGTTACGAATTCTCGAAGAGTTTTTTCTATCTTATGCCTTGAATATTGTCAGGGTTTACGAAAAAGGAGAACAAAATTGTCGGCTTCGCCCACAGCCGCGTAGACAGCGTGATCCTTCGCGCCGAGAGCAAAAACCGGCGGCAAGGTCCACACGCCCTTGGGCCAATGCGTACTATCCCGCGGATTAGCGTCGATCTCTGAACTGCCCATAAAAACAAAACCCGAGTCGCGCGCCAGAGCAATGGCATAATCCTGCCTGACATAGCCACTGACGGCATGCGTATCCTGCGGCTGATCCGCCCGCGCGCGATGATCCTCGATGCCCAATAGCCCCCCCGGTTTCAGGGCTGCAAAAAATCCCTGTAGCACCTGCCTTGTCTCGCCTGTCTCCATCCAGTCATGCAGATTTCGGAAGGTGAGCACGACATCAGCCGTACCGGCTTTGGCAATGTCATATTGTCCATTTCCCAGAACGGTCTGCCGCGCGTCGGGGAAGTTGTTCCGGAATGATGCGGCGGCTTGGGCTGACGGCGGCAGTGCCGCGATATAGCGACCATGCTGCTTCAGATAAGGTATCAGAATTTGAGTCCAGTAGCCGCCGCCCGGCCAGATCTCGATGACGGTATCGGTCGGCTTTACTTGAAAAAATTGCAGCTCCGCCAAGGGATGGCGCGCGGTATCTCGTGCCACGAACGCGGCCGAGCGCGCTGGTGACCCGACCGCCGCTTTTAACGCGTCGGTATTGCCATCTGCCCAGCTGGGAAGGCTCAGTCCGGTCAAGATCGCCGCACTCGCAACCATTCGCCGCACGCGTCTCATTTTGTCATCCCCATCGCATTGTACCATGCGCAGTGTGGCTTGATTGGATCATCAAATCGACGGCCTTGGATGATAACTAAAGCAACTTCGAAATTAATCTACGGGTGAACGCGACGGGCACCATCTGCTGCCCGGCCTCCAAGCCACAAATCTTGCGTCCGGAACCTCGCTGATAAAATAAGAATCTAATTTGCATTAATTTAATAAAAGCTATTTTTTATCGTGTAAACATATTTGACACGATAATTTTTAGGTGTTTATCTCAAGTCGTAGCAAGCTGCGAAATAGCAGTGTCGGGCGGGGCTGCTTGCCGAGGAAGAGGAATAACCATGGCATCGGCCAACCCTAGGATTGTTGGGCCAATCGGCCCGCATGATGCCCTTCTGGCGCTTACAGCATCGTCCCCAAACCGTCTGGCGCTTCGTCATAAGCACCGGGGAGAATGGCTTGCCTGGTCATGGCAAGCCATCGTCCGCTCCGTCGATGCCTTGGTGACTGCGTTCGTGGAGCGCGGTATTTCAGCGGGAGACCGCGTTGTTCTTGTCGGTGAAATCACCCCAAGCCTGCTCTTCGCGGGGCTTGCCTCTGACGCAATCGGCGCCACCACCCTGCTTCTGCCCGCCGCCGCCAAAGCCGCCGAAATTCTGGCGGCAAGCGCCGGCCGGCCACCGCGCCTTGCGGTCATCCAGGGTCATGAAAGCCTTGGGTTATGGCTGCAACTGCGTCAACAACTTGGGCCGGTGCAGATTGTGTTCGATCATGCCGCGCCCGGCAGGCAGCAGGACAGTTCGGTCACGCTCTTCACAGATCTCCTGGCACAAGCGCAATTGCGCCAAGACGCCTCGATCCGACGCCCCAGCACTGCCATCAAGGGATCTGACGGGCCAATATTGTGGGTTGAAGCGACCACGGCTTGGCCGGACGCCCTCGCGGCGACCTATGATCGTTGGTTAAAGCCGGGAACCGTGCTGGCACTGCCGGAAATTCTGGCGGCAGCCGCCCGGGACCGCCCGGAAATTCGCCCAACCGCCTGGCTTGCCTCCGGCTTCAGCCTTACGCACGCGGCACGGGAGATTGCGCATCGCTTGCCGCTCCGGCTGACTGGCGCCCGAGGTGCCGGATCGAACGGCATTGTGTGCGCCCTTCTCCGCCATCAGGCACGCAGGCGCCTGGGGCTTAACAAGCTTTTCGCGATCGAGGCCGAAACCGTCGCATCCAGACCCGCGGCACTCACGGCGCTCGGCATCTCCCTGCACCCTTGGCAGAAGGACGGCTCCGCGATATCCGGTAGGCCGCACCACGTCGCAGCCCGGCCTCATTTCGCGACAGCAGAGAGCCTGTCTTGACCGCCGCTTTGATGGTGCGGGATGTCTCCCTGTCCTTCCTGGGTGTGCGAGCGCTGACATCCCTCAGCTTTTCTGTCGCGCAAGGCGAAATCTGCGCGCTCATCGGACCAAACGGAGCAGGTAAAAGTTCGCTGCTCAACGTCATCAATGGCGTCTATCGGGCGGATTCCGGCGATATCCTGATTGATGACCAGCTCTTCTCGCATCCAACGCCGGCCCGCGCCGCCAAGATCGGTATCGGTCGCACCTTTCAGAATAACGCGCTGTTTCGGCGCATGAGCGTGATCGACAATGTGCTGACAGGACTGACGCGACAGGGAAAAGCGGGTTTCCTCGAACTCGCGTTTCGTCTCGGCCGGTATTCAACGGAGCAGCGCATTGAACGTGCGCAGGCAGAAGATATTCTGGCCTTCCTCGACATATCGGCGCATCGCGACGCCATTGTCGGCCAATTGCCCTATGGGCTGCAGAAACGCGTCGAACTGGCGCGTGCGCTGGTTGCATTGCCCAAGCTGCTGCTGTTGGACGAGCCTATGGCCGGCATGAACAAGAATGAAAAAGCGGAGCTCAGCCAGTTCATCTCTGACGTCAATCGGCAGCTTGGTACCACCATTGTGCTCATCGAGCATGATATCGGCGTGGTCATGGGCCTGTCCCATCATGTCGTTGTCCTCGACTACGGGCGCAAAGTCGGCGACGGCACGCCGGAGGAGGTGCGCCGCAATCCGGATGTCATCGCAGCCTATCTTGGCACCAGACATTAAGGCGCATTGCGATGCTTTTCCTCGTCAATATCATTGTTGCCGGTCTTCTCGCGGGGCTCATGTACGCGCTTGTCGCCATCGGCTTCGTACTCATCTACAAGGCCTCGGGCGTCTTCAATTTCGCTCAAGGCGCGATGGTGCTGCTCTCCGCCCTCACCTTCGTGACACTGAACGAACACGGGCTGCCTTTCTGGCTGTGCTTCATCATCACAGTCGGCGTGCTGATTGTCGCATCCGTGTTGATCGAATTTCTGGTGTTGCGGCCGCTCGTCAATCGCAGTCCAGACACACTCTTCATGGCGACGCTCGGACTATCCTTCGTGATCGAAGGGCTGGCCCAGCTTGTCCTTGGTACGGATGTTCATCAGCTCGATCTCGGCATCCCGGATGTGCCGCTCAAGCTTTACGGCCTGCAGGTCAGTGATTTTGATCTATTCACCGCGGCTGTTTCCATTCTTCTTGTCGCAGTACTCGCTCTTCTTTTTGGCAAGACCCGCGTTGGCATCTCACTTCGCGCGGTTGCAGACAATACCCTGGCCGCCCAGTCCATCGGCATCAGGCTGCCGCATATCTGGCGGATCGTGTGGAGCGTCGCCGGCGTCGTCGCGCTGATTGCCGGGCTTCTGTGGGGTAATCGTCAAGGCGTGCAGTTCTCCCTGTCCCTTGTCGTGCTGAAAGCCATGCCGGTTCTTATCATCGGTGGTTTCTCCTCCATCCCTGGCGCCATCGTCGGTGGCCTGATTGTCGGCGCGACCGAAAACCTCGCCGATATTTATATCGGGCCGCTAGTGCATGGCGCGGTCTCGGACTGGTTCGCCTATATCCTCGCGACCGCCTTTCTTCTCATTCGTCCGAACGGTCTGTTCGGCGAGAAGCCCATCCAAAGGGTCTGAGCCATGTCCGCAAGCAAGCTCGCCGGCACGGCCCATCTTGGTGGCACCGTCAGCCAGGCTCCGCGCCTCTCAGGGCGAAGGGTTGCTATCCTCGTTGCCCTCATCTTGATCTATGGCGTCATTCCGATCGTCGGCAACGACTATTGGCTGAATTCGCTGATCATACCGACGATCGTCATGGGTCTCGCGGGGCTCGGGCTCAATCTGCTCATGGGTTACGCAGGCCTTATCTCATTGGGTTCTGCCGCTTTCATGGCGACAGGCGCCTTTGCCACGTTCAATCTGCTGCTGCGCCTGCCCATTCTGCCGCTGCCTGTAGTTCTAATTCTCGCCGGTCTGATCGCAGGCCTGGGCGGATTGATTTTTGGCCTGCCGAGCCTGCGTATTCGGGGATTCTATCTCAGCGCGCCGACACTTGCCGCGCAATTCTTTCTGACATGGCTGTTTCAAACCTATCACTGGTTCTCGAATAACAGCATGTCGCTGGTCATTTCGGCGCCGCGGCTTGAATTTTTCGGATATGATCTTTCATCGTCGCGCGGCCGCTACCTGCTCGTCGCATTGACCGCCGGGCTGCTGCTTCTCTTGGCCTTTGCCATTATCAAAAGCCGCATCGGCCGCGACTGGATGGCGATTCGCGATATGGAAGTCGCGGCATCCGTCACAGGCGTGCCAATCGCACGGCGAAAGCTGCAAGCCTATGTCGTGAGCAGCTTTTTCCTTGGCGTCGCCGGCGCTCTCTGGGCTTTTGCCTATCTGGGCACGGCCGATTCCAACACCTTCTCCCTCGACAAATCTTTCCAGGTTCTGTTCATCGTTCTGATCGGTGGATCGGCAAGCCTATTGGGAAATTTCGTCGGCGCGGCCTTCATCGTGCTGACACCCATCGTGCTGGACATCCTCGTGCCTGTGCTCGGTCTCGACACCTATATCGACCAAGGGTCGATCGCGAATATCGAGCCGATCATCTTCGGTGCGCTGATCATCTTCCTCCTCATCAAAGAGCCGGACGGGCTGGCCAGCCTTTTTTCCCGTACCATCCGCGCTCTCAGCATCTGGCCGCTGCGCAGATGACAATACGCGGCTGTCGATAACGCTAAGAACACAAACGCTTCAGAGAAAATCTTTGTTTAAAGGAACTTCAATGCGCATCAAACGCAGTTTGCAGACGCTCGCGGGCGTCCTTGCGGCCGCTTCAGTTGGTCTTTCCCTCGCGCCTGCCCATGCGGCCGATCATGCGAACGAACAGCTTTATCCGCTGTTTTCCTATCGCACCGGTCCCTACGCGCCCGCCGGCATTCCCCAATGGGGCGGTATTCGCGACTATTTCAATTACATCAACAGTCATGGCGGCATCGACGGCGTGAAGGTTCTGGTGCAGGAATGCGAAACGGCATATACGCTGGAACGCGCCTTCGAATGCTACGAGCGTTACAAGCACGGCTACCAGGGCGCGCAGGTCGCAGCGTTATTTGATACATCAAGTGGATTTGATGCCACGATCTCCGATGAAGCGCGTGCGGACAAGCTTCCGGTCGTCTCCGTCGCGGGGGGACGCGAAGATGCCGTCGATGGGGCAGTGTTTCCCTATCAATTTCCGGTTCTTTTCGACTACTGGACAGAATCCTCGATTGTCATCAACTATATCGCCAAACAGCTCGGCGGGTTGGACAAGTTGAAGGGGCAGAAAATCGCGACGGTCTACCATGACTCCGGTTACGGCCGTGACACGATCGAGCCGCTTGCTATCCTCGCCAAGAAATATGGCTTCATCGACATCGAGATTCCTGTGCCTGACCCCGGGGAGCAGCAGCAGGCCCAGTGGCAGCAGATCAAGCAGCAAGGTGTGAACTGGGTCTTCCTGCGCGCCTGGGGCGTGATGACTCCGGTCGCCATTAAGACTGCTGCCCGTGTCGGCTTCCCGTCTGACCATATCATCGGCGATATCTGGAGCGGCTCCGAGGAAGATGTGAAGCCGGCAGGCTCGGCGGCGATCGGCTATAAGGCCGTCACAGTCTTTCCGTCGGGCAGCAATTTCGCAATCAGCCAGACGCTGAAGAAAGAGATCATCGACCCAGGCAAAAGCGACCTGCGGGATACGTCGAAATTCGGTTCAGTCTACTACAACGCAGGCTTGGTATCGGCCATCATCTATAGCGAAGTCATCCATACCGGACATGAGAAATTCGGAAACCGTCCGCTGACGCCTGCCGAGGGGCAATGGGCGCTTGAGCATCTGAACATCACGCCCGAGCGCGTGGCGGCCCTCGGCGCCACTGGCCTTCTCAGCCCGCTGAAGCTGACCCCCGAGGATCATGAGGGCGAACCATCAGCCAAGATTCAGCAGTGGGACGGCCATCATTGGAATGTGCTCACAGGCTGGCTGAACGGCGACCGCGCTCTGTTCCATGATGCGATCTTCGCTAAGGCTGCGGCTTACGCCAAGCAGAAGAACCTGCCGCCGCGTCCGACGCTCACAAACTGATCACGACAGAGCAGGAAACGCACCAATGAGCCAGCACGGAACCGATGTTTTGACCTTGGACAACGTCGAAAGCGTCTATGGCGAATCCGTGCTTGCTTTGCAGGGCGTTTCCCTCACCGTCCCGCGCGGGTCTATTGTCGCCCTTCTCGGCGCCAATGGCGCCGGCAAAAGTACGACGCTGAAGGCCATTTCCAACCTGCTTGGCGTATCCCGGGGACGTGTCATCCGCGGCGATATCAGCTGGGCCGGGAAATCGATCCTCGGCCTTGATCCCGCCCGTGTTGTGCGCCAGGGCATTGTCCAGGTTCTGGAGGGCCGGCACTGCTTCGCGCATCTGACGGTGGAGGAAAATCTGGCGTCTGGCGGCTTTCTCCGGCGGCCAGGGCGCCGGGAACTACGCCGCGACGCCGATCGCATCTATGACTGGTTTCCCCGCCTGAAGCAGAAGCGGCATACGCGCGCCGGTCTTCTCTCGGGTGGCGAGCAACAGATGGTTGCGATCGGCCGTGCCTTGATGGCCAAACCCATTCTCATGCTGCTGGATGAACCCTCCATGGGTCTCGCGCCAATGATCGTCGAGGAAATCTTCGACATCATCCAGCAGCTAAACCGCGACGAGGGGGTGACATTTCTTCTCGCTGAGCAGAATGCTAATCTTGTGCTGCATTATGCGGATCATGGTTTCGTGCTCGAGAATGGCCGGGTCGTGACATCCGGGGCGGCGGAAACACTGCGCCAGAGCCAGGATTTCATGGCTTATTATTTTGGCGACGGCGGTCAGGCTGCCATTCCGGCTTGATGCGCCCAAGCGCCGCATCCTGGATTAAGCACGAAATCTGAGCCGGGAGACAAGTGCTGCGGCAATTCGTCACAAACGCAATCATGCGGCCGGTTGCCTGCGATAGATGCAGACAACCGGTCACATTCATCGACGATATTAGAAGTGGTAGTTGTCGATATTCTGAGCGTTGAAGATCAGCGGATCGCTGAAGATGATGACGCCGTCGTTAACCTTGAACGTGCCGAGGTCGCCAGCCGTGAAGCTCCCATTGCGTGGGATGGCGTTATTATAAGCCAGGCGAGCAACATACATGACAAGCTCGCCCTCCTTGACCTCATCCCATAGCGGCGTTTCCTTGATGACGCCGGCTTTGACATATTGGCGGATCGCATCAGGATCGGAACAGCCACCGACAATGACCTTGCCGGTCAGGCCAAGCTTCTGCACGGCGGCGGCGGCACCGACAAGCGCCGCGGCATCGGGACCGATGATGCCGGTAACCTCGGGATGAGCCTGTAGAATATTAAGGCCAGCTGTGAGTGATTGCGAGACGCTGGACTGACCGTATTGCGTGGTCACGATGGTCATCTTCGGATAGGCGGTGGCCATATAGGCCTTGAGTGCCTTGATCCATTCATTCTGAATCGTGGCGTCCGGCGTGGACGACAGAATGGCGATCTTCGCATCCGGCTTGATGTATTTCGCGACGGAATCCACCAGCGCTTTGCCGAAAGCCGGATAAGCGGTATTCTGGATGAAGAAGTCGCGCGCGTCCGGCGCGACGTCGCTGTCATAGGACACGACCTTGATGCCCTGCTTCATCGCGCGGCGCAAAGCCGGCGCAAGTTCGGTAGGGTTGTTCGACGTCGTCGTAATAACGTTAAAACGGCGTGCGATCAAGCTGTTGAACACATCGACCTGCCCCTGGGCCGAGGCCGTCACCGGACCTGTATAGAGGAAGTCAATATTCAGCTTGGCCGCGGCAGCGATGGCGCCCTTCTGATTGGCTTTGAAGACGGAGATGCCGACAAGCTTCGGCACCATCGCGACGCGGATGCGCTTGGATGTGTCGATATCCGCCGCATGTGCGGTGACGGAAAGGCCCAGCAGCGCGGCGGTGAGAAATCCAGCCCATTTCATATTCTTCATTGTCATTTCCTGAAGTTATTATTTTTGATTGTCGCCAGTCCGGCCGGCTGTGCCCGGGCTAATTGCCCGTCACTTCGTAGCCTCCGTCAACTTGTCCCGCCCAAGGTTGCGGAAGCGCCGAACCAGCAGCGCCATGCCGGTGCCCCGCCCGGACAGAAGATTGCGGATTGTGATGGCAGCGAGCAGAATAGCGCCCGTCACCATGGTCGTCACCATGTCCGAGAAGCCTGCGATCAGCATGCCCTGGCGCAAAAACCCCAGCAGCAGGACAGCAATGACAACGCCGCCGATACTGCCTTCACCACCAAAGATGCTGATGCCCCCAAGCACAACGGTCGTGATCGTCGTCAGCAGCAGAATGTCGCCCATGTCCGGTCGCACCGCGCTGTAATAGGCAGCGAGGACAATGCCGGCGAGCGCCGCCATCGCGCCGCTGATGACATAGGCACTGGTCACGATGCGGCCGACACGCAGGCCCGAATAGCGGGCGGCGTCGCCATTGTAGCCGACCATGACGATCTTGCGGCCATAGGCCGAGCGGGACATCAGCAGGGCAAAGAGCACGGCGAGAATGCTAAACAGGATCAGCTGATAGGGAATCAACCCGCCGATAGCGCCCTGCCCCAAGGCGTTGAAGCTATCCGGAAAACCGGATGGCGGGGACTCACCGGCGAGCGCGGTGCCGACGCTGCGATAGATGAAGCTGGTGGCAAGCGTCGCGATCAATGGCTCGGTATTGAAACGCGTTATGATAAGGCCATTGATCAAACCCACCAACGCGCCCAATGCCACGCCAATCATGACGGCGATCCAGATTGGCATGCCGAGATGCAGCCAGAGCTCCGCCATCACGATGGCGCCCAGGCCTGCGGTCGATCCTACCGACAGGTCAATGCCACCTGTCAGAATGACAACGCTGAGACCTAAAGCAACGATCCCGAAGGGCAAAAAATTCTCGGTCAGACCAAGCCATGAACTGAAGCTGTCGAAGAAGCCCGGAATACTGAAACTCGACGCCAGCACTTGCAGAACGAAGAGGACGAGCAGGGAACTTTCCCACCCGCCAAGCGGGAAGCGTGACCTCGAGCGGCGTGCCGTGACGCTATTGCTCATCGTATTGCCTTCCGCGCTGCATTCTGTCGCATGCCGAGCGTGACGGTGACGAGGATCATGGCGCCTTCTCCGGCGGAGTACCAGATCGGCGGCACATGCAGAAATACGAGCGCCGTGAGGACAACGCTCAGGAAAAGCCCGCCGAGCACCGTGCCAACCATATTGCCGCGCCCACCGACAATTGCGGTACCCCCGATCAGGGCAACAGCGATCGACTGTAACTCCACATGGTCGCCGGTGCCGGTCGTCACTGTGGCAGAGCCCGTATAGCACAGAAAAACGAAGCCCGCGATGGCGGCGAGGAGGCCCGAGATCATGTAGACGCGGATTTGCGTCGCCACAACGGACACGCCCGCATTATAGGCCGCGACGGCATTATTGCCGATGGCGAGCACCGCCCGCCCAAAGATTGTATGGCCAAGGACGAACCAGCATAGAAACAGGATGGCGGCGAGTATCAGTACCGGGATTGGAATCGGCAGCCAGTGTGCCAATGTGCCATTGCCGAACGTAGCATAGGCAGGCGGGACAGAGACGACGTCGGTTCCGTTGGAATAGATGAACATCAGGCCGCTGTACAAACTATAGGTGCCGAGCGTCACAATGATCGGCGGAATGTTCAGCTTCGCCACCAGCAGGCCATTGACGGTGCCAAGCACGATGCCAATGCCGATTGTGATGCCGATGGCGCCCACCAAGGGTAAGCCGCTGCCTTGCTCCAGCAACCCCGTTACAACGGCGGTCAGGCCCATGATGGGCGCAACGGAGAGATCAATCCCCTTGGTCGCAATGACCCAGGTTTGACCGAGCGCCAATAGCGACAACACGACCGAATTCAAGATCATGAAGCGGATGTTCTGCAGTGTCATGAAGTCGTGGTTGATAATACCCACTACGATGAGCGTCACGATCGTCGCGAGGATGAGGGTGACTTCTCGCGTTTCGCGGCGTGGCGCTCGGGTCATCGTCCGGACGCCGCTGCCGTGGTGAGATAGGAGGCAGATACCCTTTCCGGGGTAATCTCGTCCCCCGTGAGTTCGGCGACGATCTCCCCGTCATAGATCGACAGGATGCGATCGCAGATCCGCACCAGCTCTTCAAGCTCCGAGGAGATAATCAGGATCCCCATGCCTTCCTGTGCCAGGCTGTCGATCAGGTCATAAATCTCATCCTTTGCGCCGACATCGACGCCACGGGTCGGCTCATCGAGGATCGCGACATCGGGGCCGATGCCCATCCATTTGCCGAAGACGACCTTTTGCTGATTGCCGCCTGAAAGCTGGCGCAGCTTTTGATCCGTGCCCGCGCAGCGCACGCGGTAGCGCTGGACTGTTTCCGCCCCGATGCGGTCCTCGTCTGACCGGCTCAGAAGGCCGGCACGGCTGCGGACGCGTTCCAGCAAGCCGGATGTGACATTTTCGGTTATCGACATGGGCAATACCGCACCATGCCGCGCGCGATCCTCCGGCGCATAAACAAGGCCTTTGCGGATGATGTCGTGAGTGTCGAGGTCAGATATGTCCTCGCCTGCCAGACGGACAATGCCCTTGTCCCGGGCACGGATGCCGAAGATCGTCTCCGCTATTTCAGTCCGGCCGGCACCGACGAGACCGGCGAAGCCCAGGATCTCGCCCTTGTGCAGGTCGAAGCTTACGTTACGGAAGCGCGGCGCGTGGGCCAGGTCTGCGACTTCCAGAACCGGTTGCGAGGTGGCATGACTGATCTGACGGCGGGGAATGACACGCATCTCACGACCCACCATTTTCGACAGAAGGCGGACACGGTCAAACGCCGCGCGTTCCACCGAATCAACCAAGACACCGTCGCGCAGAACGCTGATATCGTCGGAGATGTCGAGAACCTCATCCATGCGGTGGCTGATAAATCCAAGCGTATAGCCGTCGCCACGAAGCCGCCGCATGGTGCCAAAAAGCCGCTCGACCTCATGGGTCGTGAGCGGAGAGGTCGGTTCGTCGAAAAGGATAACGCGGCAGCCGCGCAGCAATGCCTTGGCGCATTCAAGCTGCTGCTGCTGCGCGATGCTCAGATGCCGGGCCAGCTGATCCGGATCGATGTCGAGATCCAGAGTGGCGAGAGCCTGACAGGCGCGGGCGCGCGCAGCCTTCCAGTCGACACGGCGCGGGAATTTCCACATGGTCGGCAGCTGGCCGACGAACATCGTTTCCGTGACCGTAAGCTCCGGCATCAGGGCTGGCTCCTGCGGCACCAGATAGATGCCAGCGTGGTGCGCGGCAGCCGGAGACGCCAGCGACAAAGCCTGCCCATCCAGATGCAGAGATCCGCTGCTAGGCTGGATCAGACCCGCAAGGATTTTGAAAGCCGTGGATTTTCCGGCGCCATTCTCCCCCATGATGGTGTGAATATGGCCGGGCTGCATGGCGAGCGAAACACCACGCAAGACAGTGACAGGGCCGAAGCGCTTGTTGAGATCCCGCGCTTCGTAGAATCCCACTTGCATAGGCGTCGGTAAGACGGGATCAGGCAGTGCCAATAGGCGTCCTCCAAGGGACGGACTTACCCCAAAAGGAGCGTCCATTTTTAATTTCCAAAGTTAAAATCTTTTCCTCGGTATCGCAACCATTATATTTTGGTTTAGACCATCAATGTTGATGGAACATTTGCACGCCAGCCTACCGCACCGGATTGTCTTTGTGAGTGGGGCTATGTTTCCGCCTATCCTATCGCAGGCGGCATCTTTTGAGTCATGACCGACCGAACGAAAACCGCCATACGCTGACCCCAAATCTGATGACCCTCGGCATCAAGGTGAATGCCGTCGAGATCCGAGTATGAGATGCTGTCACCCATGGCGATACAGCTGACATTCAGCTCTCGGGCCTTGTCTTCGAACTTTTCTTTAAGATCCAAGGATGTCTCGGTTCCTCCGGCAAACATGTCAGACAGATGACTGAGCCGCGAGAGCGGCGCGGGAGCGACCAAAATGACATGGGGTGGCAACCCCGATGGATCAGTCGCGTATGTTCTGACAAGCCCGGCAAGCCGGCCGGCGCCCGATGCGATGTCATAGGCAGACAAGGAAAAGCGCCGCTTTAGGTCATTGACGCCAAGCGCGATGATAACGACGTCGATCGGGTTTTGGCTCAACAGGCAGGGCGGAAGATAGGTCGCGCCGTTGCGGAAAGGTTCAATCGGATCCTCGAAAGCCGTCGTCCGGCCATTCATCGCTTCCTCGATCAACTCCCAGTCTGACCCGAGCTGCGCGTGCATCACCGTAGGCCAGCGCGTTCCTGTGGGAAAGCGTGTCCCCTTCACGGGTTCATAGCCCCAGGAATTTGAGTCACCGTAGACCAGAATGCGAGCCATGGAGGTTTCCCAATCAATTATGAGCGCGTGGTCACACGGGACAGCATGAGCGACAGCAAGATGATTCCGCCATAGATGGCCTGAATCCAGAACGAGGGAACCTGAGTCAAGGTCAGAAGATTCTGGACAACGCCGAGAAGCAAAACACCGGTCAAGGCACCGAACATCGTGCCACTTCCCCCTTCGAGGGAAATGCCGCCGATGACGGCCGCGGCGAAGACCGTAAATATCATGCCATTGCCCTGGTTCGCATTGATGGCGCCGACATAGCCCGTCACGACCAGACCGCCGATCGAGGCCAGAATACCTGACACGACGAAGACACCCCAGGTAATGCGTTCGACGCGAATGCCGGCGGCGCGCGCCGCTTCCGCATTGCCGCCGATGGCGTAAAGGGCGCGGCCAAGCCTGTGATAGCGCAAGACAAACGCCGCGACGGCAAAAGCAAGCCCCGCCGCCCACACCGACAAAGGCAGGCCGAAAAGCGTATTTGTCGCCAGAACCAGGAAGGCGTCCGGCATGTCAAAGACGGTACCCCCGCCCGCCGCGCCTACCAGAATGCCCCGCAAAACGATAAGCATTGCCAGCGTCACGATAAAGGCGTTGAGCCGCAACTGAACGATCAGAAAGCCATTGAGGAGGCCGATCAACCCACCCAGCAGCGGAATAACCAGCATCCCTATGCCTGTCGGCAAGCCTATGCCGAAACCCATTGAAGCCTTGGGAATGACCAGCATGGCGCCGATTGCGGGCGCAATGCCGACAACCGATTCAAGCGAAAGATCGAATTTTCCGACGATAATGACGAGTGATTCCCCGAGCACGACAAAGGCAAGTGCCGCCGACGAGCCCAGAATGCTGACGATATTGGCTTCGGTCATGAAGCTTGGACTGATCAGCGTGCCGATGACAAGGAGCAGAACGAGCGCAGGCAGCAGCGCAAGTTCCCTTAACCGGCCGAATGTAGCCTGACCTATGGTCAAGAAACTGCGGTTACCGGACATCGGAGGACACGCCCTCAATGGCGGAAATCATGGCGTGATCATCCCATCCTGAGGAAAATTCAGCGACCAGCTTGCCGTGGTGCATGACCAGAACGCGGTCGCAGAGTCTCAGATCTTCAATCTCGCCGCTGGCCAGCAGAATGGCCTTCCCGATCTGCTTTTGCTCTTCGATGATCCCAAGCAGTTGCACCTTGGACCGGACATCAACGCCCGCTGTCGGATCAATCAGAACCAGGATATCCGGATTGCTTGCCATGGCGCGCGCCAGAACAACCTTCTGCTGATTGCCTCCCGACAAGGCGGAGACAGGTTGATCTGGCCCGCTGGTCACCACGCCCATGCGGGTGATCGCTGCCCTCGCCGCCACCCGCCTGCGGCTTTGGACAATGAAACCCATCGGGCCGAGCCCGCGGCTGATCGTCATGGTTGCATTCTCAGCAATGGATTGACCGAGAACCAGGCCCTGACGATGCCGGTCCTGCGGCACACAGCCCACACCAAGTGCCAAAGCGGCTGGCACGTCGCCCAGGGCAAGCTGCTGTCCATGGATGCGGATGCTCCCACTTGCAGGACAGCTCAGGCCTGCGACGGCTTCCGCGATTTCGGTGCGGCCGCTTGAGGTGGCCCCGGCGAGACCGACGATTTCACCGGCAGAAACCGCCAAAGTCACGGACTGATAGGTAAGGCCCGATACGTCATCCATTGCCAGAGCCGCCTGGGCGGCAGATCGGCGCGATGGGCTTGCCGCGATAGCGTTGAGCGCCGTTGCCTCACCGGTCATGGCCTCTATGAGTTTCGTCTTGGGCAGGTCCGCTACCGGCGCCGTCAGAATATGACGTGCGTCCCGCAGAACCGTCACTGCCTGGCACAGCTCGTAGACTTCCTGCAGGTGATGGGAAATAAAGAGGAAGGTCACGCCTTCCTGTTGCAGTTCCCGCATGCGGTCGAACAAGCGGCGTATTTCTATGCCGTCCAGCTGGGCGGTGGGTTCGTCCAAAATCACGAAGCGCACGCCATGGGAGAGTGCGCGCGCAATTTCGACAAGCTGCCGGGATTCGACGCTCAGACTCTCGGCCGTCTGATCAACCGCGACATCAATGCGCCAGCGGTCAAGCAAGGCACGCGCTTGGCGCCTCATCTCACGCCAGCTGATCATGCCAGCGCGGCCCGGCTGGCGGTTAATGAACAGGTTTTCCGCAACCGTGAGCCCCGGGATGACCGTCGCATGCTGATAGACGCAGGCGACCTGCTTGCGCCAGCCTGCACGATCAGAAAGCGGTGGCGCAGCCATGCCGGCGAACCGGACATCTCCGGTATCAGGCGCCCTCAATCCGGTCAGGATGCTGACGAGCGTCGATTTGCCGGCGCCATTCCGCCCGACCAAGGCATGAGATTTTCCGGGCATGACCCGAAAGCTGGCATCGTGAAGCGCTGTGGTGGGACCATAGCGCTTTGAGATGCCTCTCGCTTCCACGACCGGCGTTACATCGATGGTCTGCACAGGCTCAGGCCACGCTCAGAGCTGGTTCGCCCAGAGGCTTTTGTCGTCAACATTGGCCTTGGTAATAAGGGGCGCCGGCAATTCATCTTCCAGGATACCGGGGGCGATTTGCACGATCTTGCTGCCATGATCCGTGGGGCCAGTCTGGAAGGTTTTTCCGGCCATGGCCGCCTGCGTGTAAAATAGTCCATATTTTGCATAGAGATCAGCGGGTTGCGATACCGTCGCGTCGATTTCGCCCGAGCGAATGGCGGCAAGTTCCTGCGGAATTCCGTCATTGCTGACAATGACAATATGGCCGGCATCACCGGTATGATGCAGCATCTTATGCCGCTTCAAGGCTTGCAATGTCGCGGCCAGATAAACGCCGCCCGCCTGCATATAGATCGCCTTTATATCGGGATTGGCCGGCAGAAGGCTGTCCAGACCGGCAGCCGCGACGTCCGATTTCCATTGGGCTGGGATATCGAGCACCGTTAAGCCGGGATAATTGGCCTTGATGCAGCTATGGAAGGCTTCCGTCCGGTCACGACCATTGACTGACACGACGTCGCCCATGATCTGGACGACTTTGCCCTGTTTGACGTGGTCGCCGATATAGTGGCAGGCCTGCTCGCCATAAGCGCGATTATCGGCACGCACCACCATGGCAACAGGGCCTTTGTCAGGCGCGACATCAACCGTGATGACCGGAATATGCTTGCGCGCCGCTGCATTGAGGCCGGGTGCGATACCGGCGGAATCGATCGGCGAGACGATCAGACCGCCGGCGCCAAGATTGATGAGATTGTTGATGTCGGTGATCTGCTTGGCAGAGTCCTGGTCAGAATTGACTGGCGCCAGGATAGAAATGCCCATGCTTTTGGAAAAGGATTTGATGTATCGATCATAGGCAGTCCAGAAGGGCGAGGTCAAAAGGGAGTAATCGACCCCTATTTTCGCCGGTTCTGCCGCCAAGGTTACTCTAGCAGCGGGAAGCTGCACAACCTGTAGGCTGAGCAAGCTCAGTGCCAGATAGAGTTTTTTCACGAGACAATCCCCGCATTATTTTTGTTGGGCGCTTCACTACCGCTTATACAAACGCTAATCTAATTAAATAATGCATGCAATATGCAAAATTGGAGCGATGCGGTGATCTTGGCGGATGTGGTGGCTGCGGATGACCAGGGTCTGAAACCACCCGATGGACGCCGGCACATTCATGAGATGGTCGCCGAGGCATTGCAGGCGGCCGTTCGGTCCGGGGCGATCAGCGGTGGCGCCATTCTGCGGCCCTCCGCCATAGCGGAAGCCTTTGAGATCAGCCGTGTTCCGGTCCTTCGTGCTTTGGCAACCCTGGAGCAATCCGGGCTCGTCGCCCGCCGCTCGCTGCGCGGCTTTGTCGTGGCGGGCCCGATCGGCGCAGAGCATAATCTGTCAAAGGCCGAGATTCAGGACATCGTCCCTCATGCCATGCAGGATGCCGTCAGGTTTCGTACATGGCGCAATCGCATCTATCCAGATCTGGAGCGGGAAGTTGCCGGGCGGCTGTTGTTTGGGCATTTTCAGATCAAGACCCAGGCCCTGGCGCAGCACTACCGTGTCAGCCGCACCGTTGCCAATGAACTGCTGGTCGGTCTGGAACGTGTCGGCATTGTGCGGCGGGAATCCAATGCCCGTTGGTATGCAGGCCCTTTGACCAGAGACCATATCGTCGAGCTCTTCGAGCTCAGAATTCTGCTCGAGCCTGCGGCCCTTTTGCAGGCAGCCACTGTTGTCACATTGCCCGAGCTAAGCGTGATGCAGCAGCGCGTTGTCGACGCATTGCAGCAGAAACGGGCCTGTCCGCCGCCCCTTTTGCATCAGCTGGAAATCGACCTCCATCACGGCGTTGTCCTGCGCTGTGCCAATAGCCAATTGCGTGACGTTCTTTATCGTTGCCAATTGCCGCTGATCACCAGCCATCTCGCCTTTGGCATTGAACAGGACCGGCCCGAGGTTCCCCCTATGCTATATGCTCACGCGGAAATTCTGGCCGCCATGCTGGATCGGGATTTTGCCAATGCCGCCTCGGCATTGGCGGAGCATCTGCGACAGTCGCGCCTGGAGGCTTCCGCAAGAATTTTACGCGTGCCAAGTCATATCGGTCGCCCGCCGTCTTATATGCAACGCGTTTAAATCCTGAGCCAAAGGGCATAGACGTCCAACAAACACGTTTTTTGGAACCGTCAGCGGACGATATGGCGCACAAGAAACCTCACCTTCCAACGAAGATATGTGTCGCGTGCGCTCGGCCGTTTGCATGGCGGAAAAAGTGGACGCGGGATTGGGATGCCGTCAAATTCTGCTCCGAAAAATGCCGGAGGCTGGGCATCTCGGACAAGGCGCCGCATCGTGACAAGGACAGAGATCAGCCGTAAACGATGCCCATGATGGCCGGCAAAACTCTAGGAGAGCGTCGATGGCGCGCACGATAAAACCGTTGAGCAGCCCGATCTTGGAGCGCCTCACCCATGTGCTTGTCCGCTATCTGGGGATCTGCCCATCCAGCCCTGAAGCTCTTGCAGCCGTGGTCCAGCCAGATCTGACCTTCGTCAGAACACTGAAAAGCGCCTATTGGGAGGCCGGCGAAGACCTCGATTCGCCGGATAGGATCGCGTTTTTTCATCTTATTGCCCGCCGTTTTGCCGGCGAACCTTGGCCTGCACAGGATAAGGGCAAAGACTATTTCACCAAGACATTTTTGCCCAGCCTGCAAGAGGGTGCGCTGGCGGCTGGTTGGACGGTCGTAACGCCTGACAGTAAACGCGGCGGCTAAGTTTTTCGCCGTTTTCCGTCCGTCAGTGGATTGAATGCGGTCCCGCGCAAATAGAATCTTCTGATTCCTGATCGCGTTTCATGGCGATTTCGACGACATGAGGCTGCAACTCTGCAAAGCAGCCGCTTTTGATTAAAGCGACGGCAGCATCCATGGCGGCGACAGCATCAGGGTATCGGCTGCCCATGGGAACATCAGATGCCCAATCCAGCGCCAAAGGAACACGCAAGCTAGGATGAACCCAAATCAAAACGGCAGTGTGATGACCGTTGGTGCCTGACATTTTAAACCTCAATCCGACGCTTTCGGGATTAGGCGCAGTCCAGTCTCGTGACAATAGAGAACCGCCCTGCCCTATCCCAATTACTTAGCGTAAAGCGGTTTAGTGCCATTTTTTAGAAAATTCAAAAGTTTTTTCTAAGAACAAAAACTCAAAGTAGTTATTTATCGGGTTATTTTATTCAGCAGGCTTGTCTTTGTGGAGAGCATTCGTGCTCGGCCCTCAGCTATCGGCCCAGGATATTGTTCTTTTGTTCAGAGGTTGCGCCAAAATATAGGCGTTCATCTTGAGCTAGCTTCAACAAACAGGCGGCTTCTACTGCCAAATATCTAGGCCTTGTTTGGAGGCTTAACTATATAATACCAATTATTCAAACGAGTTAGTGCTCAGGCGCTTGGTCGCGCGACTCTTAATCGATCCGGAATTCACGTCGCCCCTATCCCTCAGGCCAAGGGCCTTGCCTTGCTTTTGAACGGAGCGCCGGGTTCTCGGCCGTGGACCATGCCACTTAAAGCAGATAAATTGGCGCCATGGCATCTGTCCCTCGGTTTACAGTCGACCCGACCTGCCTCATCGCGCTGGCGCATGATGGGTCAGCGGTCGAGCCTATGCGCGCTCTGATCGAGGCTCATAACGAAGGCCGCATCGAGCTAGGAGTTATCGCCCTGTCTCCTTCAGAAAAACAAGGAGGGCTTCATTATGCGGAAACATTCAGTATTTTTGAGAAACGGCGAGCAGAGCTGAACATTGGCCACTTGCCGCTGGTTTTGCCGAAATTGTATTTGGATATTGGATTTCTGGATTGCGCATTGGTCGCGCATGACGAAGGCGATTTGGAGCGGCAGCTCCATGGTCTGCTCCACCCCGAGGTTGAATTTTCCTACGACCTGTTTTGTGAGAATCTCGGACTAGATCCGCGTGCGCCTGGATGGTTTGGCCGTCATCGTTGGCGTAACGCTAAATGTGACGTTCTAGCGATCTGGAGCCATATAAACGAAAAACGGGACGTCTTCGTGACGACCGACGCAACATTCCTGAATGCTCATTCTTTGCTGGCAAATTCTTTTGGCGCCGGACGCATATGCTGTCCCAAGGTCGCGGCAATGAATGCGCTTACGGATCAGTGCTGAGCGTATCGGCAATGCGACGCCGCGCATTGCGCAGGTTGGCTGTGGCTTTCCCCAGGTCCTCTTCCACTTCATCGAGTTCTTCGGGGAGGGCGACGGCTTTAGAGAGCGCGGCAAACCGCGCTTGAATAAGGCGCATGTCGGCATCGCTTAAATCTTCAAGACCGAGGAGAGCATTACGCGCTGTTTCATTGGCGCGGATGAGTTCATCGAGTTTAATTTGAATCATCCGCGTGTCGCGATTTTGCCCATGCTGAAGGAGAAACACCATCAAGAACGTAATGACGGAGGTGCCTGTATTAACGACAAGTTGCCATGTGTCGGAATAATGAAACAGCGGCCCCGTGACACCCCAGACAATAATAACAAGGCAGGCCGTCACGAAAGTTAATGGCCTGCCAAGAAGAACGCCCGTTTTTTGTGCGAAGCGAGAAAATAGCACCTCCATGGCCTTCTCCTTGTCTGGCTTTACTTTGCGGGCATGAGGCGCTTCAAGAGTCATGGCAATGGCGGGTTCGGTCACGGCCAGCCGCCGTGACCGAATGATCGGCGCGACCTTGCTTAAGCGCGGTAGCTCAACATGCCAACCAGGCGATCTTCACCGCTATCCGCTTCATCAAGCTTGAGACCGACCACAGTCAGGCTTTTATTTTCCTGCTGGTAATCTTGCTCGGTCGCAGATGGGGCCTTGAAGCGAAAGCTACGCCCATCATCGAGCAGGCCCAGCATTTCGCTGTTCTCCTGAAGCTGAATGATGAATTTTTCACCGGGGACAGGCTTTTCTGACGCTTTGACATCAATTTCTGCACTTGTGGGCATAGTGGGCCTCCGTCTTGCTAAGTTGCAAATCTTGACAGGAGATTGGAACTGCATGGTCGGCAACAAGGCCGCTCCGGAAAGCTTGCACAATATCGCGTTCAATTCCGAGTGCTGTGGTGCGCTGTCGTGCGGCGACGGCAAGCTTGCCGCGCTCCTAGTTCTGCCCACGTCAAGCCGGCGAAACACTTTCGCGTCGCCGCGCATGAAAGGGTATCCGGGTCAATTCCATCGTCTACACGGCGCGGAGCCAGGTCTCCCAGCGCGGATCATGGAAAACCGCGCGGGCGCGCATATGCTTCCAGACGCCGTATTTGTAGAAGTCGAAGTCGAGAGCCGAGACTTTCTGCTGCACCATGGACCAGGTCGCCCATTTCACGTCCGCCAGCGCCTTATGGACGGTGACACGGGCAACGGTCGCGGGGTCCGCGCGGCCGAAGTAATGCTCGATCAGCGCGTATTCCGTTGCCTCATCAAAAAACATCTCGCCGAACCAGATGCCGAGGTCGTAGCAGCGGTCGTTATTGGAGGCGTATTCGTAGTCGATGAGCATGATGGTGCCGGCATCGTCCACCATGAAATTGCCGGCCATCGGATCATTGAAACAAGGCACGAGATCGAGGCCTGAGGCTTCCAGCGCCGCCCGCGCACGGCGATATTCCAGATCCAGCCAGGCGAAATCAGGCGGCACCCAGCCGCCGAGCGTCCTGACCTGATCGACATGCTCGTCGATCATGTCGAAAACCGTCTTGGTCAGCACCAGCGGCGCCGCGTCATGCAATTGGCGATACACATCCAGCGCCGTGCGGCAAAGGTCAAGATTGCGAAAATCGACATGCGTGCAGGACCGGCGTCCCTCGATGAAGTCCGAAATCTCAATCCCGTCCGCCGCCAGATATTCGTAAACTTTCGGCCCTATGCCTAAAGAGGCCGCCTTACGGCTGGCATCCAGGGCGGCCGCGCGGTCGATGAACATCTCCGTCCCTTTACCAGGGATTTTGACGAAGAAGCTGGCGGGATCGTCGCCCAGCCAGACGCGCCAATTCGGATTGCTGATGCCGCCTGACACCGGCGCATAGCGCAGATCCTGCCCGGCCCAGGCGGAGACGCGGCTGACCGCTGCTTCCAGGTCAATCTCGGCTTCCGTATCCGCCTCTCCCAATCTGCGTTCCATGGGCTAGATCCGATGCAGGTGCTGGGCGAGCTGCGTATCGCGCAACGCAGAGCGCGCGCGCAGCAGGCGCCATTCGCCGTATTTGAGGAATTCAAGACCGCGCCGGGGCGAGATCTTGGACAGAACAAGCCCGCGCAGGCCCCAGAGCAGGTCATCGGCCACGCTATAGGCGCGGCAGCGGAGCAGCGCGCTCTCCGTGCAACTGCCATCCTGCATCGCAATGGCCGCGCGCCAATCCGCCTCGAACAGGCAGGCTTCGCCCAGGATACAGGCGAGATCGTAATAAGGGTCGCTCATGCCGGCGCAGTCGAAATCGACCAGCATGACGGCGCCCCCTGGCCCCAGCATGATATTGGACGCCTGACCGTCATTATGACCGGGTGCACGGTCGAAGCCTGATGCGGCAATCGCCTGTTCGATCTGTCCGGCTGTCCGCGCCAACTCCGGCATGTCACCCGGCAGCGCAGTGCCGCGGGCCGCCGCCCGCGCCAGCCAGGACCGTATTTCCGCGAACACGTCCCACGCCCTGGTCAGTGGCACTGCTTCGCGGAAAGCCTTTTTGGCCGCAATCACAGCGGCCAGAACATCGGCATTTTGCAGATCGCCCAGCCAGGCATTGCGCCACGGCGAGGCGAGATACTGAAATCCGACGGCCTGCCGATCGGGTGACGCGAAGAGCACATCCGGGCCGACGTTCTGCCCGGCCGCTGCCACGGCACCGTCGTAAGCCGCAACAGCGTCGATTGCGCCTGACATATCGGGCTCCAGGCATTTGAAGAAGACCTGCTCGCTCCCTTTAACAGCGATTGCATTGGACCATTCCACCGCCTGCCACATGGGCGAGGCAACGGCGGCCACGCCAGGGCGCAGAACCGCGCCGGCCCAGGGTGACGCCGCAACAGCGTCCGCGATACTCACGCGCGACCTTTCAAAACGTCCAAACCTTCATCGCAGAGTTTGAAAAGCATGCTGGCCAGGATCTCGACGCCGAGTTCGATATCCTCGGGTGCGGTATATTCGGACGGATGGTGGCAGACACCGCCGACGCTCGGCACATTGACGACGATGGAGGGGCAGATGGGGATCATGCAGATGCCGTCATGCGCCGCGATGGTGTCGAGCCGCATGGTGTCATGCCCCAGTTCCGCCGCGCATTCTGTCGAAAGCGCCACCAGCCCTTCGTCGAAATACCCGACCGGACGGCGGTCGATGAAGCGCGTCTCATGCGTCACGCGCGCGATGGCGGCCCCTTCATCGGCGGCTTGCAGCATCTCGGCCTCAGCCCAGTCCAGCACGGCCTGATCGTTGGAGCGCAGTTCCAGGAACATCACCGCCTCACCCGGCACGACATTGGGGGAATTCGGGGATACTTCCAGCCGTCCGACGGAGGTGTGCAAGGTGCCGGCGGCGCGCGCCGGCATGGCGCCCAATGCGGAAATCAGATGCGCCGCGCCCAGCAGCGCGTCATGCCGGTCCGCCATCGGCGTCGGTCCCGTATGGGCCTGCCGGCCGATATAGGCGAGCCGGTATTTCACCGCGCCCCAATGCCGCGTGATGGCCCCAAAATGCTGGCCATTCGCCTCCAGCACTTTCGCGCATTCCACATGCAGCTCGATATAGGCCTGCGGATAAGGGAAAGGCTTGTCGCGGCCATCATAGCCGATGTCTTTCAGCGCCTCGGCGACCGTAATGCCGTCGCCGTCCTTCCGGCTGAGCGCGTCCTTGGCCGTCATCATTCCGGTATAGACGGATGCCCCGAGCAGGCTGGGTTGAAAGCGCGCGCCTTCCTCATTCGTCCAATCGACAATGGCGAGGTTGCAGCGCGGCGCTTTCCCGCTTGCGGCCATCGCCTCCCGCACCGCCTGCACCGCCTCGCAGGCGGCCAGTACGCCATAGGCGCCGTCGAAGCGTCCGCCGCGCGGCTGGCTGTCCAGATGCGAGCCGGTCATCACGACCGGCGCGTCCGGGCCGGCCCAATCCAGCAGCCCGACCATATTGCCCATCTCATCGACGGTCAGCCGCATCTCCTGCTCAGCCAGCCAGGCCGCCAGGTGGTCACGCGCCGCACCGTCCTCGGCCGAGAGCGTCAGCCGGTGCATGCCGCCATCCGGCGTGCCGCCATGGGGGATGAAATCATCCATCAGCTTATGAAGGCGGGCTTTGTTGATCATAGGGGTTTCAGTCTTCCGTAAAGCAGAATCAGGGCGCCGATCGTCAGGGCGCAGGCGCGGTGACGTGGCAGGCGGCCAGCCGTCCGGGCTGCCGGCTCCACAAGGCCGGTTCCTTCATGCGGCAGGTGGTCATCGCCTCGGGGCAGCGTGCCGTGAAGGAACAGCCGGGCGGCAGGTCGATCGGGCTCGGCGGCTCACCATCCAGCAGCACATCCTCGGTCCTGTAAGGCCGTTCGTCCAGCGTCGGCACGGCCGAGAGCAGCGCCTTGGTGTAAGGATGGCCAGGGTCGTAGAAGACCCCCCCGGTATCGGCGATTTCCACCATCTTGCCCAGATACATGACCGCGATGCGGGTGCAGACGCGGCGCACCATGGCCAGATCATGGGAGATGAAGAGATAGGTCAGGCCGTGCTTGGCCTGCAACCGCTCGAACAGATTAAGCAGACGCCCCTGCTCCACAGGGTCCAATGCGGAGAGTGTTTCGTCTAAAATCAGCAACTTGGGCTCCAGAACTAAAGCGCGGGCGATATTCACGCGCTGGCGTTGCCCGGCGCTCATGCCGATGGGCAGGCGGTGCAGGTCATCGGGCGAAAGCCCTACCTCCGCCATCGCAGCCCGCACGCGCTCCGCCGTTTCCTTCCGGCCGACGCCGTGGATGGTGAGAGAAGAGCTGATGGTGCGGCCCACCGGTAGATGTGGCGGCAAGCAATTATAGGGGTCTTGCAGCAGCAACTGGAAACCGCGCCGCATGGCGAAGCGCTCCCGCCCCGTCATCTCCGCGATATTCTTTCCTTCGAAGAGGATGGCCCCACTGTCGGGCTCCTCGACCCAGGACAGCAAGCGGGAGAGCGTGGACTTGCCGCAGCCCGATTCCCCGACCAGGCCGAAATTGTCGCCCTGAAAGACGTCGAAGCTGACGCCGCGCACCGCCTGCACATTCTGCTTGCCGAAGAACCGGCTGCGGTCCTTCACGGAATAGGTCTTGGTGATGTCGGAGACCTGTAGGATCGGCGTCACTTCGGCGGTCGAAGGTTCGGGGGCAGGCTCGCCCGTCCAGATACGCGGCGTGCGCGCCACCAGTTCCTGCGTCACCGCGTGTTGCGGGCTGCGGGCGATGGCCATGGGCAGGCCGCGCTCGACGATGCGCCCGGCGGCCAGCACCGCGACCTCATCGGCGATTTCCGCGACAGAAGGCACAGACGTTGTGATGAAGACGATGCCGGCATTGGTCCGCGCGCGCAGTTCCTTCAGCAGCCGCACGATCTGGGCCGCGACCGTCACATCCAGCGGCTGAATGATATTGTCGCAGATCAGCAGGTCCGGCTCATTGATCAGCGCATCGACGATCACCGCGCGTTGCAGCATGCCGCCGGAATACTGGCCGGGGAATTCCGCGAAGCGGCGCGCGGCGGAGGGGATACGCACGGCATCCAGCAGGGCGATGACGCGCTTTTTCGCTTCCGCCATATCCGTGCCAGGGGCCACGGCCAGCAGTTTCTCTGCGATCTGCACACCGACCGGCAAGGTGGGGTCGAAAGCATTGCCTGGGTCCGCGCCAATAAAACCGATACGGGGACGAACTTTCCGCTGCACGTCAGAACTGCGAAGATCTTCGCCGCGAAAGCGCACGCTGCCGCCGGTGATGCGCAGCGGGTCTGAGACCCAGCCGACCATAACCTTGGCAAGCGTCGTCTTGCCGGCGCCGCTCTCCCCCAGGATGCCGAGCACGCCATCGGCTGGCACCGTCAGATCGATGCCGTCCAGAACGGCGCTGCCATCCGGCCGGCTGATGGACAGGCCTTCGAGGCGCAGCAGCGGTGCTGTTTCGTGAAGCATCAGATGCGTCCCTCCAGAACCTGATTGCGCGCGCGCTCGATGGAGGAGCCGACGAGATTGATGCCGAGCAACGTCAGGAACAGAAAGGCGCCGGGCATGGTGGAAATCCACCAGGCGTTGATCAGGTATTGGCGGCCGTCGGCGATGATATTGCCGAAGGTCGGTGTCGGCGGCTGCACGCCGATGCCGATGAAGCCCAGAATGGCCTCGAAGATCATCATGCGGGCGATATCCAGCACCGCGACGAAGGCGATGGGTGGCAGCACGTTCGGCGCGATCATCTGGAGCATGATGCGGATCGGCGATGCGCCCAGGATTTTCGCGCCGCGCACATATTCGCGCTGCCGCTCCGCCAAGGTGACGGAGCGCACGACGCGCGCATAGCCGGGCCAGCCCGAGAGCGCGAGAACAAGCGTGACGCTTTCCGGGCTGGGGCGATGCACCGTCAGAATGGTGATGGCCAGGATGATGACCGGCACGGCCAATTGCGCGTCGGTGATGCGCATCAGCACCGTGTCGATGATGCCGCCATAGAACCCGGCCAGAAGGCCGACGATGGCACCGACCACGAACATGATGATGACGGCGGACACGCTGATCATCAGAGCGTTCTGCAAACCGATCAGCGAGCGCAGGAACAGATCGCGCCCCAGCTGATCGGTGCCGAGAAGATGAGTCCAATGACCGCCCGGCAGAAAGGCCGGCGGCCAAAAGCGCTGCATGATATGCATGCGCGTCGGCGAAAGCTTGGTAAAATGCGGGTAGATGAGCGCGGCGCCCACCAGCACCACCAGCAGGAACAAGCCGAGCTTGAATTCGAACTGCCTATGGGTCGCACGCCAAATGCGGCGGCCGGGTGTCTCCATCCGCACGCGGACGCGTGGCGCCACTGCGGTCGCTACCGTGTCTGAGGGCATCAGAAATCCAACCTCGGGTCGATCTTCGTCGAAATAAGATCGACGAGGATATTGATCACGACGAAGATACAGGCGGAGATCAGCGCGACGCCCTGGATGACGGGAAAGTCGCGCTCCAATACCGCCTGCACGGTGAGAAGCCCGATACCGGGGTAGTTGAAGATATATTCCACGATCAGCACGCCGCCGAGCATGGCGCCGATCTGCACGCCGAAAATATTGAGCACCGGCACGGCCGCGTTGCGCAGAATATGGCGCAGAAAGATGCGACGCTTGGACAGGCCACGCACATCGGCCAGTGCCACGAAATTGCGCTGCTTGGCCGAGGCGATTGAGCTCGTCAGGCTCCGCATGAAAATGGGCGACATCTCGATGGCGATCACGAAGGCCGGCAGGATCGTATAGGAAAAACCCTGATACCCAATGGAGGGGATCCATTGCAGTTCGGCGGTCACGACAAGGGCAAGCACGATGGCCAGCCAGAAATTGGGAATGGAGACGAAGGCCGAGCCCAGATAGACGGCGAAGCGGTCGAACCAGCCGCCAGAATTCATGCCCGCCACGATGCCGATCGGCACCGAGATCAGGAAGGCGAAGACCAGGGCGAGTGCGGCCAGTTGCAAAGTCATCGGCAGCGACTGCTCCAGCAAGGCGACGACGGTCGCCTTGTCGCCTAAGGCCGACGTATCGCGGCCCCCCGCCGCTTCCCCGCCTGATTTCGCCTTGATGAAGGAGGTGCCGAGGTTGCCCTGCAGCACCTGCCCCAGCCAATGCACATATTGCACCGGAATCGGGTCGCGCAGGCCCATCTCGCGCGCTGTCTGCTCCACAACGGCATCGCTCGCCATTGGGCCCAGGATCAGGCGCGCCGGGTCGCCGGGCACAAGACGCAGCGCCGTGAAGATCGCGAAAGACACGATCAGCACGATCAACACGCCTTGCGCCAGACGGCGAATCAGAAAGGTCGCGAGAAAAGCCATGACGCGGCCTCCGTCTTAGGCGGCGAAGCTCGCCTTGTGCACATCCATGGGACCGTTCGGGAAGATATAGAAGTCCTTCAGATGAGCATTGACCGCGTTCAGGTTGACGGACGTGAACAGCGAGAGCGACGGCGCTTTGGACGCGATGACTTCCGTTGCCTTGCCCACCAAGGCCTGACGTTTCGCGGTATCGGTCTCGTTATGCTCGGCGTCGAAAGCCGCATCGATCTCGGGGTCGGAAATACCGTTGATGATGCCGCCCACAGGACCGGCCTTGGAATAGAACATGGCACGCAGCACCATGTCGGGTTCCGGCGTCGCGGTTGACCAGCCGCAGTCGATCATATGACCGGCGGGTTCCTGACCCTTGTGCTGATACAGCACATCGCCCCAGGCGCCAGTTTCCATGACGTTCAGCTTCACGTTGAAGCCCTGGTCCTGCATCATGCCGGTGATGAGCTCGCCGTAATCCTTCGTCTTCGGATAGAAGCCGGTGGAGGTGATGTAGTCGATTTCCGGGAGGCCCTGGCCGTTCGGGAAACCGGCCTGCTTCAGCAGCGCCTGGCATTTGTCGGCGTCGAATTCCGGATAGTTCGGCACCGTCTCGTAACCGAATTTGAGCGGGCTGATGTAATCGCTGGACTGACCACCGGCGTCGCCCATCAGATCCATGATCTGCGAACGATCGATGGCATGGCAGGCTGCCAAGCGCACCAGGGGATTGTCGAAGGGCTTCTTGTTGCAGCGGAAATGCAGATATTTGTTTTCGGTCGACAGTTTACGGCTGACGGCGACGCGCTGATCCTTTTTCAGCGTCGCATACTGCTCCGGCTCCAGCCGCTGCAGAATGTCGATATCGCCGCTCAACAGGCCAAGCACGCGCGTCGTGGCATCGCCGACATAGCTGAACTGGACCTGATCCAGGATCGGGCGGCCCTGATAGTATTTATCGAAGGCGGCCAGATAGGTGACATTGCCCTTCTGGTCGGCAAATTTGAACGGGCCGGTGCCGTTCGGGCGCTGCGCCAGAACGGACGGGTTTTTCACGTCGGCGGCGGACAAAATCGCCATATAGCCGCCCATGAACTGGAAGGCCGAGGCCGGGAAGCCGAACTTTTTGGTGTGGACGCGGGCGGTGAGACGGTCGACCACCTCCACTTCGCACTGGCCAGGGAAAAAGGCGCTGGCCGGGCGTGCGGGATCGGTGAAATATTCCATCGTCGCCTTCACATCCGCCGCCCCGAAGGAGGCGCCGTTATGGAAGGTGACACCGTCACGCAGCGAGATTTCCAGCGTATAGGGGTCAATAAGCTTCTGGCCGGTCGCCAGTTCCCAGACCATTTCGGTCGGATTGGACGCGCGCATGGGCGTGCGGAACAACTGCCCGAAGACGAAGCCTTCGAAGTTGATCTGCCCGAGCGAAGTATGGCTCGTCGGATCCCAGTTGCCCGTCACAGGCTCCGCGGAAGCGAAGACGAGCGTGTTGCGGCCGGCCGCATTCGCGCGGCGAATGAACGGCATCGGCAAAGCCAAGGCGGCTGCCGAACCGGCTGTGGCCGTCAGCAGCTTGCGACGAGATAACTGGTACATAGAACCCTCAGCGTGAAACGCGTGAACTCCGGTACCGTGTTAGCGACTGCGTAGTCCCCGATTATCCGGCGATCATTGAAGGCCGCCGCCGAATGCGTGTCATGCGCGATCCTAGCGGCAGACATTCGACGCCGCCAAGAACTAAATCCACAAATCCACAAAAAAACAGAAAACCACACAAATCGGCTTGCGGCGCGCGCACCTCGCGCGGCATCATTCCAGGCTGACGCGAGGGAGCGCTATGTGGGTCGACGAACGCCAGCAACGCATCATGGAGATGATTGGCACGGTCGGCCGTGTCGAGACGGATGCGATTGCGGCTGAGCTTCAGGTATCACGAGAGACGATCCGGCGAGACCTGCTGCTGCTGGAACGTGACGGCAAGCTGCGCCGCGTCCATGGCGGTGCGGTACGTGCCGATCCGCCGCCGGAGCGTCCCTTCCGCACCCGCAAGCGCGTACAGATGGATGCGAAACGCGATATTGCGCGGGCCGCCGTCGCTCTGATCAAGCCCGGTAGCAGTTGCTTTATCGATGCGGGCACGACCACGGCGACATTCGCCCAGGAACTGGTTCATGTTCCGGAACTGCTTGTGATTACCAATTCCCTGGAAGTCGCGATGACCCTGCGCGCGGCCAACAGCAATAGTGAAATCCTATTGCTGGGCGGATTGATGGGAACCGAGGTGCCATCCACCTACGGCGATGTCACAATCGCGGAGATCGCACGCCATCGCACGGATATATGTATTTTGTCGCCGGTCGCGCTCGACCCTGAGGCCGGGGTGACCTATCATGACCTGAATGAGGCGGCCGTCGCGCGCGCCATGATGCGCCATACCAGCCGCAGCCTGATCCTTGCCGATCATACCAAGCTGGGCTGGGTAAGCCGTAGCGTTGTCTGTGCATGCTCAGAGATCGATGACCTGATCTCGAATGCCGATATCGCGGATCTCGCTCAATATCGCGAGTCCGGGGTTAAAAACACGCGCTCGACCCATTAAAGCGCAGGTATCGCAGCAGGATCCTGATCGCCACATCGCTCCGAGAAGCGATATGACGATCAGTGAGAGCGGTCAGACACAAGCGCTTGTCTGCGCGCTCAGACAGACTCCCACTAGGCCACCCTCACCTTTTTCTGCCCGCGACCCCGGTGGGCGGGCTGGGCGGCCCGGTCTGCGAGACGCGCCTGAATGCGCTCCACCTCCGGACCCGTAACCTTCAAGGGCGCGCAGCCGAGGATATCCCAGGCGATATCCGAGAAGTCCGGATGCAGCACGATGGGTTGGCCGCCATTGGCGAACATGCCGCGACCGCCAGATTCGAGATAGCTCTCGGTCGGCAATCCTTCAGACAGCAGAACCTCGTGCTGCTTGAGCTGGACATGATAGTAGACGACGCTCTGGATTGAGTCATCCGTCCGCACGGTAGTGCCGTTGATGAGATACTTCACCGGCACGAGGACGCCCTCCACATAGATCGCGTGATCCGGCGAGAGCAGAAGATCACGCATCGGCTGCTTGGGGCCAAAAGCGCCGCGCTGCACGCGCACCGGGCGTACCTTCCCAGGCGCCGGGTGGCAGCTGATATCGACCGCACGGAAGCCAACCCAGACAATTGGCGTCACGCGCCGCTTGCCTTCAGTCACGGTTACCACGCCGTCGCCTGCCTTCAGTCGTTCCACGGGGATCTCGCCCGCAGTCGTCAGAATATGAGTGCCCGCCGCGAAGCAAGGCAGCACATCCGTGGTGAGCACCAGATCGCCGTTGCTATCCGTGGAGGTCGCAAAATCGCTCGCCTGGTAATCGCCTTCCACCTGGATGGTCGCGACCGTCGTGATGGGGATGCCCAGCACCGTGCTCGACTGTGTGATGGTCACGACGCCATCGGCATAGGTCTCGCTCGCCCCGCCAAAGCCGGTCAGGACAATGCTGTCGCCCTGCTGGAAGCCACTGACCAGGCTGCCGAAATCGGCGGCGTCGTCGAGCACCAGCTGGCCCGTGCCATCCGTAAAATCAAAGCTCTGGCCGCCGCTAGCGGAAGCGCCGAGTTCGACTTGGCCGCCGTCGCTGAGAGAGGTGACCCCGCCGCTGCCCTGAAGTTCCGCATCGATCATCAGGGAACCGCCATTCACCACCATGGCGCCGGTGTTCGAGAAGGTGGTGACGACGCTTTCAACCGTCGCCAGGCCGCCGCTCGTCACGCTCAGCGTGCCGGCATTGGCGAAAGCGTCGAAGGTCTGGATTTGCAAGCTGCCGCCATTCGTCACGGAAACCTGGCCGGCATTGGTGAAATCCGTCGTGCCGATAACCAGATTGCCGCCCGGCGCATCTGCCAGAACCGTGCCATCGTTGATGACAGTGCCGGCACCGGTGATGGCGTCGCTGACGATGCTCGGCCCCGTTTGGATGATGGATCCGCTACCAAGCGTCAGCGTGCTATCGACCTGCAAGGTCGAAACGTCATCCGCGCTGCCGATAGTGATCGTCGTCGCGTTGAGGGTTTCGTTGTCCGCGATTTCAAGCGTGCTATCCGCGCCCGTCAGCGCGATGGTGCCGGCAGAGCTGCCATCCGCGCCGGTGATCGCAAACCCGCCCTGTAGCACGACGGTGTCGCCGTCACCGATGGTAAGCAGGCCTTCAATCGTATCGTCCTGGAACGTGCTGGTGCCGAGGCCCAAAACGCCGCCATCCATGACGATGGTCGCATTCGCCAGCGTTCCGAAATTGTCCAGTTCCGAGAAGGCGCCCGTGGCATCGATATCGATCGTATTGCCGCCGGCATCCAGCAGACCGTCGATCTCGACCGTGCCGCCCACCGTCTGGCCCTGCGACATTTCGGGCGCATAATTGTAAAGGTCGAATTCAGAACCGGTTCCGATGCGGATAGAGCCGGTATTGAGGAAAGCGGAGGCGTCGAGTTCCGAGACCGTGCTGCCATTGCTGATCGCCAGCAGGCCGCTATTGTCGAAGGTGCCGAAAACCTCGATCTCCAGATCCTGGCCGCCATTGACCGTCAGACCGCCATTATTGTCGAAATCCGTCGTTTCCAGCACCACCGTGCCACTGCTGCCATCCACGAGGAGGGAGCCGTCATTGATGACGATGCCGGCCCCGGTGATCATGTCGGTGGTGATGCTGCCGGCCGTTTGCAACAGGATACCCTGCCCCAGCGTCAGCGCATTGTCGACTTGCAGCGTGTCGAGATCGCCGGCATTGCCCATGGTGATGGTTGCATTGTCGAGCGTCTCGGCATCCGTCACTTCCAGCAGCGCATCCGCGCCCGTCAGCGCGATGGTGCCGGGCGTGCCGTCGGCATTGACCACCGTGAACCCGTCCTGCAACACGACGGTGTCGCCGTCGCCGATGGTGAGCAGGCCTTCGATCGTATCATCCTGGAAGGTGCTGGTGCCGAGGCCCAGAACGCCGCCATCCATGACGATGGTCGCATTCGCCAGCGTGCCGAAATTGTCCAGTTCCGAGAAGGCGCCTGTGGCATCGATATCGATCGTATTGCCGCCAGCATCCAGAAGGCCGTCGATCTCGACCGTGCCGCCCACCGTCTGGCCCTGCGACATATCGGGCGCATAATTGTAAAGGTCGAATTCCGAACCGGTGCCGATGCGGATGGAACCGGTATTGAGGAAAGCGGAGGCGTCGAGTTCCGAGACCGTGCTGCCATTGCTGATCGCCAGCAGGCCGCTATTGTCGAACGTGCCGAAAACCTCGATCTCCAGATCCTGGCCGCCATTGACCGTCAGACCGCCATTATTGTCGAAATCCGTCGTTTCCAGCACCACCGTGCCGCTGCCGCCATCCGCGAGGAGGGAGCCGTCATTGATGACGATGCCGGCGCCGGTGATCATGTCGGTAGTGATGCTGCCGGCCGTTTGCAGCAGGATGCCCTGACCCAGCGTCAGAACATTATCGACTTGCAGCGTGTCGAGATCGCTGGCATTGCCCATGGTGATGGTCGCATTGTCGAGCGTCTCGGCATCGGTCACTTCCAGCGTCGCATCCGCGCCCGTCAGCGCGATGGTGCCGGGCGTGCCGTCGGCATTGACCACCGTGAACCCGTCCAGCAGCACGACGGTGTCGCCGTCGCCGATGGTAAGCAGGCCCTGGATGGTATCCGCCTGCAGTACACCGTCGGCGACGTCAAGCGAACCACCATTCAGTATAACTGTTGCGTTGGCGATTGTTCCCACATCAACGAGCAAGCCAGAGGTTAAAGTGACCTCGGCAACTGAGAGGAAGCCGTCAACCTCGACAGTGCCGAGTGCATCATCGAGCATCAGCCCGGATACCGTCACGCTGTCGGATAGGCCGATTAAAACATCCGCAGCAGCGGACCCGGCGATCGTTGCCGTGTCTGATGACCCTGGCACCTGCTGTGGGGTCCAATTGTCCTCGTCCGTCCAGTTTCCCGAGCCGCCATTCCAGCTGATGTTTGGCATGTCACCGCCCTTCCCATGATCTTCACGACGAAAGTCATCGCCTCGGCATGTTTGCCGAGGTGGCCATTACGTCTGGTTCTTGCACGTTCAAAGCTTGCTGCCCGCCTTGCGACGATGCTTCATGAATGACGGTAGTCGACCTGAGGGAGGTGGAGTTGTTAACCTTCGAAGAAACTCATCCTTCCACATTGCCGTCTGTATGTTTTGCCATTGCGATCTCATATTCAGAGAAATTGCTTATTTTTCTGTGCTCTATCAAAAACGCAGTTTTTGTATCAGTGGATCATAGCACGGAAGGCAATATCGCGTTTGGCCCTAAAAGCCCATGCCATCCGCAGAACTCTGCGCTTTTTCGTGACATAATCGAACGGCAAATCATTGCGAGTAAATCGCAATATCATTTACCTTATCAGTTTAGGCATCAATTTATTTGTGGGTACGATATTTATTTGTAGAATCAATGCGATTCTTATTTTCAAACAATAAATGCCTTTCGCACAAAGAAAAAATCTTGATCGTTTCGGATCGTGTCATCAAATTTTAACCGTATTGATAGGGACGAAAAACGTCTTTGTCTGAAAAAACCAGATGCCACGACATAAGCGGATATTCAGTCCGCCCCAATCCACTCTGGAGATGATCCAATGAGGACTAAGCCGGTATCGTGCCTTGCACGATCACTGCGTTTGTCGATGATTGCTGCGACAGCGCTGTCTGTTTTAGCTAATCCCGTAATCTCCTACGCTCAGAGCAGCACGGGCGTTGATCAACTCGTCGGCGTCGGAAGCCCGACCACGCCGATTGATCATATCATTGTCATTATCGGTGAAAACCGCACCTTCGACCATGTTTTCGCGACCTATAAGCCGAAGACGGGTCAAAGCGTCTATAACCTTCTGTCCGAAGGCATTGTTCGCGCGGATGGCACGCCTGGCGCCAATTTCGTGAAGGCCGGCCAGTTTTCCGCGTCCCAGACAGGGACCTATGCCACCGCGCCGGGTGGCAAGGCGCTTTACTCCGCTCTGCCCCCGGTCGGGACCGATGGTGCGCCGACAAAGGCCGCCGACAATGACCCGCCGCCCTTCGCGACGGTTGCCGGTGTCTCCGCGATCGAAAGCGTCATTCAGGACGGTCTGCCCTCGGCCAGCTATAGGCTGCTGACCACGGGTGCGACCGGTCTCGCCTCCGACAGCACGGATACCCGCATCACCAATGCGGCTGCGCCGGCCAATGGCCCCTATCAGATCTCCGGCCCGAAAATGCCTTACGATGCCTATACATCAAGCCCGGTGCATCGCTTCTATCAGATGTGGCAGGAAGAGGATTGCGCGGTCGGTCACATCACTGCCGCCAACCCGTCCGGCTGCCTCGCTGACCTTTTCCCTTGGACGGAAGTGACCGAAGGCGCCGGCACCAACGGCGCGACGCAGCCCACGAACTTCACCAATTTGTCGACGGGTGAAGGCTCGACCTCGATGGGCTTCTACAACATGGCGGAAGGCGATGTCGCGACGTTCAAGTCGCTCGCTGATCAGTACACCATCAGCGACAACTTCCATCAGTCGATCATGGGCGGCACAGGCGCCAACCATATCGCGCTCGGCACGGGCCTTGCCATCTACTACACGGACGGCCAGGGCCATATCGCGACCCCGCCGACCAATGAAATCGAAAACCCCAACTCCCAGTCCGGCACGAATAACTGGTGGGTTCAGGACGGCTATTCCGGCGGTTCCTATAGCGAATGTTCCGACGCGACCCAGCCGGGCGTAACAGCGGTGCGCGGCTTCCTTGCCGCTCTGCCGACCGCAGTCAGCCCGAAATGCGCGACCGGGGCCTATTACCTGCTGAATAACTACAATCCCGGCTATTTCGGTGACGGCACCGTCAATACCTCGACCTTCACCATCCCGCCGTCTCCGGTGCCGACCATCGGTGACGTGCTCAACAAGCACAGCATCTCCTGGGCTTATTACGGCGCGGGCTGGAACAACTACGTGAAGGATCCGAGCAGCGATACCGGAAGCATCTATTGCAATATCTGCAATCCCTTCCTGTATGAAACGGCGATCATGACCAGCGCTACGCAACGCACCACGCATCTGAAGGACGTCACGGATCTCACGACGGCCATCAGCTCGGGCACGCTGCCGGCGGTTTCCTTCGTCAAGCCGGACGGCCTGCTCGACGGTCACCCGGCCTCCTCCAAGCTTGATCTGTTCGAAGCCTTCACGAAGAACATCATCACGGAAGTCCAGGCCAATCCGGCACTTTGGGCACATACGGCCATTCTCGTCACCTTCGACGAAGGCGGCGGCTACTGGGACTCCGGCTATGTTCAGCCGCTTGACTTCTTCGGCGACGGCACGCGCATTCCGGCGATCATGGTCTCTCCCTTCTCCACGGGCGGCAATGTCTCGCATGTCTATGCCGACCATGTGTCCTTCCTGAAGTTTGTGGAAAAGAACTGGGGTCTGGAGAAAGTCGGCACCACCACCCGCGATAATCTGCCTGACCCGGTGTCTACCACCAGCAATCCCTATGCGCCGACCAACGGTCCGGCCATTGGCGATCTGATGGATATGTTCACCTTCCCTGCGACCAAGAGCTGATCGCAACAGGCCGGACGCTGCCTCGCGCGGCGTCCGGCTGCCTTTTAGAAGTCTGATCCATGCATCTGCCCAACGACGGCGACGAGGTCACCAGCCTCTCAGTCATTCCGGCCTTTTCCGACTCCCGTCGGGTCGCGCGCCCGTTGCGGTGGATTTCTATCGCCTACGCTCTTTGCCTTCTGGCGCTTCTGGCAGCGCTCGTCTGGATGCGCCATCACCATGGCGCTTTGCCTGTTTTTGCCGATCTGACGCATGACGGTCTGACCGGCGCTCTGATCGCTGGCCTGACCGTGACGCTGACGGCCCTGCTGAGCTGCCTGCTGATTTTATCCGGCCGCGCTCGCTCGCTCGCTGCCAATGCCATCACCCGTCCCTCCGCCGTCTCCTCGCTCGCCGGCTGGCCGCAGGGGCTGCTGCTGCTCACCGGCATGCTGGCCGCTGCCCTGGCGCTCCGCAGCCTGCCGCCCAGCGCCCTACCCCCGATCTTCGCCAACTGGCCGGTGCTGACCGGGATTCTGGCCGTTCCCGCCTTTGCTTTCCTGATCGGCGAACGGTGTGTCGGCGCCATCCCTGCGGTTTGCTTTCCGGAACGCGATCCCCTTGCGGCGCTGCTGCGCCTGCCGGCGGCCGTCCTGCTCGCCTATGCCGCGCTTTTGGCGGCGCGTGGCATCGGCGTGCCGCTCGGCGCTTGGGCCGCCGTCCTGATACAGGCCTATATCGGCCTCGTTGCCGCCGAACTTGCCCTGCGCACGCTTGCCATCTGGTTTCTGCCGCCCCGCGCGCCAATGGCCGCCCGCGCGATGATCGGCAGCGCCGCTGCTTCCCTGCTGCAACCCGGCCATATGCAACTCGGCAAGGCGGCCGAGAAACTGAAAACACAGTTCGGCATCGACATCACGCGCAGTTGGGCGATCAGCTACGCTCGCACGGCCGCCGCACCGGTTCTGCTGGGTCTTCTGTTGTTCACCTGGTGCCTGTCCGGCGTCGTCCGCGTCGGGCTCGACGCCCGAGGCTCCTATGAGCGTTTCGGCGCGCCTGTGGCCATGCTGGAGCCGGGCCTCCATATCCTGCTGCCCTGGCCATTCGGCCGCGTGCGCATGGTGGAATATGGCGTCGTTCACGCCGTGGCACTGGACAGTACTGTCGCTGGCGGCACCACCGCCACGACCAGCCTCGGCGTCGCAGACCTCTCGACCGCAGACGGCCCACCGCCACCCAGTGCCAACCGGCTGTGGGACCAGCAATTCGCCAACGAGACGTCCTATATCATCGCCAGTGCCATCGGCAGCCGGCAGAGCTTCGAGACGGCAAGCGTCAGCATCAACGTGCTGTATCGCGTGGGGCTGACCGATGCCGATGCGCGCGCCGCTCTCTACAGCATGGTTGACCCGGCAAGTCTGGTGCGCTCCATCGCCGGCCGGGAGCTGGCGCATTTTTTTGTCGACCGCACCCTTTCGGAAGTTCTCGGCGAACGCAACGAGGAGATCGCGACCGGCCTCAGAACTGCGGTGCAGCAGGATCTCGACGCGCAGCATAGCGGGCTGGAAGTGCTGTCCCTGATCGTCGAGTCACTGCATCCGCCCGGCGGCGCCGCCATCGCCTATCGTGGCGTACAGACGGCCCAGATCATCGCCTCCATGCAATATTCGCAGGAACAGGGGCGTGCGCATACGACCCTGAGCGCTGCCCTGTCGAGCGCCCATAATATGCGGGTCGTCGCTGAAGCCACGGCCGCCGAGCGGGTTGATTCGGCGCTTGGCGAACAATCCCGCGCGGATGCCGATAGTCTTGCCCATCGTGCGGGCGGCCGCGCTTTCCTGCTCGAGCGGTATTTCCATGATCTGAAGACGGCCCTGGCACAGGGCGATGTCGAAATTGTCGATCACCGTCTGGATCACGCCACGGCCGCGATCTTCGATCTTCGCGCGCCGGCCGGGACATCGACCGCTTCCATGCCGGCGCCCAACGCTGCCTATACGCCGCCATGACCGGCCGGCGACAGAAACCGAGAGCCTCAATATGAACGCACCCGCACCCGGTAGCCCTGCCATGGCTGGCCAAAAGCGTTCAGGCGCGCGCCTGGCCCTTCGCCTGACGCTGGCCGGTGTCATTCTTGCCGGTGCCGCCATCGTGTCGTCGGATGTCATGGTGACGGACGGGGAGGCCGTGGTCGTCACGCGCTTCGGCGATCCGGTACGCGTGCTGACCCGCCCTGGTCTTGCCTGGAAAATCCCGGCGCCTATCGACAGCACTATCGCGGTCGACCTCCGCCTGCATACGACATCGAGCGGCGTGCAGGATGTCGGCACGCGGGACGGGCTGCGGATTCTGGTGCAGGCCTTCCTGGCTTGGCGGGTTCCAAGCGACCCATCGCGCATTCAGCAATTCCTGCGCGCCACCGGCAATAATCCCGATGAAGCCGCACGCCAGCTGCGCAGCTTCGTGGGCTCGGCGCTACAGATCACGGCCAGCGATTTCGATCTGGATGACCTGGTCAATACCGACCGCAGCAAGGTGCGGCTGGCCGCGTTCGAGCAGCAGTTGCAGAACACGATCGCGCAGCAGGTGCTCGCCATCTACGGCGTGCAGATTGAGCAGGTGGGTGTGGAACGCCTGAGTCTGCCTGCCGAAACGCTCGCGGCAACGGTGGCGCGCATGCGCTCTGAGCGCGAGACGGTGGCCGCCGAGCGTACCGCCGAGGGGCTGCGCATCGCAGCGCAGATCAGGTCGGACGCGATGCGAGACGCGCGGATCACCATCGCCAATGCGCAGGCCGATGCCGCGCAGATCGAAGCGCAGTCGCGGCAAAAGGCTGCGCAAATCTATGGCGCGACCTATGCGCGCGATCCGTCGCTTTATATGATGCTGCGCTCCCTCGACACGCTGACGGCGGTGGTGGGACCGCGCACGCGCCTTATCCTGCGCACGGATGCAGCGCCCTTCGATGTACTGGTGCAAGGTCCGCCTTTGGGCGACAGACCCAAGGCCAGTCTGCCCCTCCCCGCGATACCGCCAGCGCCACCCGTGCCGGACGCCGCGAATGTCCCGGCCCTGCCAAGCGCCACTCCGCCCCCGCTTGCGGCGTCCGCCGCGGAACTCGGGCTGTTCAGCCGTAGCGAAGGGCAAGTCGCGCGATGAGCCGCGCGCCGCGCGACCCGGCTTTGGAAGGCCCCGTTGCAGGCACCGTTCGCCTGGGCTTTCTCATGCTCTATGCCCTGGTCATCCTGCTCGGTGCCGGTTGGGCCGCTGGCAATATCCATCAGGTGGCGCCCGACAGCCGCGCGGTGGTTTTCCGTTTCGGGCGTGTGAACCGGGTGCAGGAGGCCGGGCTTTTGCTCGCCTGGCCTGCGCCGATCGAGCAGGTGCGCATGCTGCCGGCGGCGGACCGGCAGATTGCCTACAAGGTGCAGGCGCAATCGACCGGCTTCCAGTCGGACGAGACGGATTTTCAGCTCGCGCCGAATGATGACGTCATCCACATGCAGGGCGAGCGTGACCTGTTCAATGCCGCCTATCTGATGACGGGTGACGGCAATGTCGTTTCGCTCGACGCCACGCTGTTTTACACCATCACCGCGCCTTCGGCGTATCTGCTGGTGGAAAATCATGTTCTGCCGGCTTTGCAGCGCATCTTCCAGGCCAGTGCGGTGTCGCTGACGGCCTCGCGCAATCTCGATGACTTCCTGGTCGCCCAGCCGGATGAAGATGTCGCAGGCCCCGGCAGTGCTGCCATCAGCGCGCTTGCCGCCCGTCGCGAGGCGTTGCGAAGCGACCTCGTGGCGGCGATGAACACGCGGCTGAATGCGTTAAGGGCGTCGGGAGAAGACCTGGGCATCGCCATTAGCCGCGTCGATCTGGTGGCGCTGCTGCCGCCTGTCGCCAAGGCGGCGTTCGACGGCGTGCTGACGGCCGCACAGATCGCGGATCAGAATGCCGCTGCCGCCCATACCGATGCCGAACACATCATGCAGGACGCCAATCAGCAGCGCGACGGCATCATCTCGTCCGCAGCCGCCGCTGCCGATGAGCGCATCAAGATGGCGATGGCGGAGGCCGCGCCCATCGGCGCGCTGGAGGCGCAGGAAACGCCCGCCGACCGCGATACCCTGCTGACCCACGCGTATCAGGATGAGATCGCGGTCATTCTTCAGCATGCGGGCATGGTCACCACCGTCGACCCGCGCAGCGCCCAGCAAATCCTTCTTCCGGGACCGATGCCATGAGCGCCACCGCCCTTCCCGACAGCGCCGCCGAAGCCCTCGGCCAAAGCGATGCGTCCAAGCGTCCGACGCTGCTGAGCTTCGCCGAACGCTCCTCCCTCGCTGTCCGCCTGACCTTGTCCATGATCGCGGGCGGCCTGCTATGCATCGCCCTGATCTGGCGTGTTACCTTTCCGCAGGATCAGAACGTGTCGGAACTGGTGGCCGGCCTCGCCGCGCTGCTGGTCACCGTGCCGGTGCTGACGGCCGCCTGGGACAGCCTGCGCCGCCCCAGCCTGCACGGCATGAGCGACCAATTGGTGGCACTCGCCCTGCTCGCCTGCTGGGCGACAGGGGATCTTATCACCGCCGCCCTGCTGCCGATCGTCATGATCATCGGGCATGTGCTGGAGGAACGCAGCCTGCTGGGCTCCCGCGAGGCTATCGGCGCACTGGGGCGGCTGGTGCAAAGCAGTGCGCGGCGGGTGGGCGCCGATGGGCAGGCCGAGGACGTGCCGACCCAGGCGCTGCGCATCGGTGACCGCATCCTGCTCCATGCCGGCGACCGCGTGCCGGTTGACGGCGTGATCCGTGAAGGCGCCGCCAACCTCGACACGGCCTCGCTGACCGGTGAATCGGTGCCGATCGAAGTTCATGCAGGCGCGCCGATCATGGCCGGTTCCGTCAATCTCGACGGCAGCCTTGTGGTCGAAGTGACGCGCATCGGCGACGATACCACTCTCGGCAAGATCGTGGCGCTGATGCATGAGGCGGAAGCCGCCAAGCCGCCGGTGACGCGACTGCTGGAAGCCTATTCCGGCCACTACATGGTGCTGATCCTGCTGGTCGCGGCCGGCGTCTGGTTCGCGACCGGCAGCACCGCCGCCATGCTGGCCGTGCTCGTCGCGTCCTGCCCCTGCGCGCTGGTGCTGGCCGCGCCCGCCACCGCCGTCGCGGCAATCGCGGTCGCTGCCCGCCACGGCATCCTCATCAAGGGCTCCGCCTTCCTGGAGCAACTGGCGGAGGTATCCTCCGTCGTCTTCGACAAGACCGGCACCGTCACCACCGGCAAGCTGAACCTCGTCCGGCTGCACGCCATGCCCGGCGTCGCCGAGGGCGAGATGATGGCGCTGGCCGCCAGTTTGGGCAATGAAAGCAACCATCCGGTCAGCCGGGCGCTCGCGGGCATCGTGGCGCCAGACCTGCATCTGCCTTTGCAGGACGTGCGGGAAGACCGGGGCCTTGGCATGCATGCGCGGCTGGGCGATGACCGCATCGCCATGGGGCGACCGGCCCTGCTCGCGAGTTTCGGCATCGTCGCGCATGACATGCCTGAGCATGACGGGCCGATGGTGGCGCTCAGCCGTGGCACGCGCTTCCTGGGCTGGCTGATGCTGGCCGATGAGCCTCGCGCTGAATCCTTCGAAGCCTTGGAAGACCTGCGGAAGCTCGGCCTCCGGCGCCAGATTTTGTTGACCGGCGATCGCGCGCAGGTCGCGCAGCGGATCGGCCGCCAACTCGGCATCGAGGACATCTGTGCCGATGCCCTGCCGGAGCAGAAGATGCATCGCGTGCTGGATGAAGTACGCGATGGCTTCAAGCCCATGGTCATCGGCGACGGCATCAATGACAGTCTGGCGCTGAAGGCGGGTGCCGTGGGCGTGGCAATGGGCGCACAGGGTACAGATGTGGCCCTTGCCTCCGCCGATCTTGTGCTGATGACAAGTGATCTGCGGCGGCTGGCGACTTGTATCCGCCTCAGCCGCCGCTGCCGCCGCACCATTCACGTCAATGTCGCCTTCGGCCTGGGCTGGACGATCATCCTGATCGTTCTGGCCGCCTGCGGCCTGCTGGGTGCGGAGGGCGCCATTATCGCCGCCGTCGTGCATAATTTCAGCACGCTGGTCGGCATGGCGAATTCCGGCCGCCTGCTGCTGTTTGACGAGACTGGCCCTGCGCCGCGCAGCGCGGGGATAAACGCGCGCGGCGCCGTGCCGACCGCTGCCTGACGCCATGGCATGGCCCACAGCGATCACGGTTTTGCAGCGTCACCGGGAAAGCCTTCTCCTCGGCGGCCTTGTTCTGTCGCTTGCCGCCGCCATCGTGGTGGAAGCGATGCCGAGCGCCGGGACCGACGTTCCAGCGCCGCCTGCCCGCCCTCGCGCTTTGCCGAGGCTGGACACCCATGCGACCGATGCCGCGCGCCCGGTGGCGTCATGGCAGGACAAGGCGCTCGGCCGGCCGCTTTTTGCGATCGACCGCCGGCCAATGCCGATCGATGCCACGCCAGACGGCAGCATGCCGCGTCTGTCGGGCACCATTCGTTTCGCGAATACGGCGCTCGCAATCTTTGAAATACAAAGCGTTAGCGGCGACAGTGGCATTGCTCCGACGTCATCCAAGATCCTGGGCGTCGGTGCCGAGGTCGGCGGCTGGACCATTCAGACCGTAACGGATGAACGCGTTCTGCTCACAAAAGATGGGCAAGTCCGTTTCCTTGATCTGGCCTTTTCCAGAGAAGTGGCAAAACCGGCCATATCTGCGGCTGCAATACGGGTTCTGCATGGAAAACGAACCAATGTTTTCTTTCAGCCTTAGCGGATGAAACAGAGAATTCTGCCTTTCCGAAACTGTCATGAAACTGCGGTCGATCCGGTGCGCCAAGTCGTTAGACTTCGTCAATTGGGGCGAGGCGCCTGCGATGCTTGCTGAATTTCTCAAATGGTGGATAAGACAATGGCTTACCATCCTGCCGTTCCTGTCGCGCTTTAAAAGCGGCGGGCAAAGCGTTGGCGTGACAATCGAACTTCAGTCCGTTCGTCACTATCACGACAAATCCATGGAGATTGCCGGCATCGGGTCGGGGATTGTCGTTTTGCCCTTCAACGCGGACGGCTTGGCACAGCTGCGCGCGTTGCCGGGTGTGAAGCAGACGCCGCTTAGGCTGAGCCTGCCTGCCGGCACTATTCTCGAACGCAAAGTCTCTCTGCCTGTCGCTGTAGAGCGGGATCTGGCCCAGTTGCTGCATTACGAGATGAACCGGCTGACACCCTTCGCTCCCGCCGATGTCTTCTGGGACTGGATGATTGCGGGCCAGGACAGGCGGCTCGGCAAGCTCGACATCCGCTTGCGTCTTGCCAGGCGCGACGTCATCGCGCCCATTCTCGATGCCTTGCAGAGTGCCGGCCTGCATGCCGATTGCCTGGAGAACGGTGGCGATGAAGCCGACGCTCCTCGACGGAGGATCCGGCTGGCTTCAGAGAAAGCGCGTCGCCCTATCGGCAGCCCGGTGCGCGTCACGGCCTTTGCCGCCTGCGGCGTTCTTTTTGCCATTCTCTGCGTGACACCTTTCCTGCGCCAGCAGATGCAGCTCTCTGCGGTCGGCGAAAGGATCGCGGCATTGCAACCGGCGGTCGCCGCCGCAAGCGCTCTGCGGCGCGCAATCGAATCCGATGCGGAAAGCAATGTCGTCCTGCGTGTGGAGCGCGGCATTGCTGGTGACCCTTTGCAGGCGCTTGCCGCCGTGACCGATGCTTTGCCGGACGATACCTGGCTCACTGATCTTACCCTACAGCAAAGAGTGCTGCATCTGGGCGGCGAATCCCATGCCGCCGCCCAGCTTATCGGCAGACTGGCCGCCGTCAGCCTCGTCGCCGATCCAGCCTTTGCCGCTCCGGTGACAAGCGACACGGACCGCCACGCGGATATCTTCGCGATCAGCGCTGAAATACGCCCATGACCGCCGCTCTCATAAAGTGGCTGCCGGATGGAAAAGCCGGGCAAATGCTGGCAATTGGGCTGACGCTGGCCGCCCCTGCGCTGTTTTGGTCGATCTGCATCCAGCCGTCGATGGGTTTCTATGCCGAGCGCGAGAGCAGGCTGACCGATCAGGCGGCGGTGCTGGCCCATATGCAGACGATCGCCGATGCCCTGCCCGCCCTTCACCGGATCGCGAAGACAGCCAAGACTGACCGCACAACGAACGCAGCCTCTGCCCTCATTTCCGGCGACACTGATGCGATTGCCGCCGCCAATTTGCAGAATGCCGTACAGGATCTTGCCGCCGGCAGCGGTGTGCTGCCGTCCAGTGTCGAGGTGCTGCCCGCGACACAGCGTGGCGCCTTCCGGCGCATCGGCCTACAGATTGAAACAACCGCAACCTGGCCGACGCTCGTGGGGCTTCTGAAGGCGATGGACGATAGCGCGCTCGGCCTTGTCGTCGATGACCTGTCGCTCCACGCCCTGACAGGGGCCGCGAAAGGGAACGGGATCGACGCCAGCCATCCCGCTCTTGACGCAAGCTTCATGGTTTTCGCTTTCCGGGCCGGGACGGATACCAGCGATCGCGCTCTGGCACGATCCGCTGCCGTCATGACCAATCAAGCCAACTGAATTGTGACGACCACCATGAGACAGGCTTAGCCCACCGGATGCCACCTGACCTGTCAGCGCCTTGCCTGCGCCCCCTCATTTTCATCCTTGTAGCGACAGTCGGGCTGGGCGGCTGCGTGCGCCCGACGGCGCCACCACCGTTGACGCCCCTCCCCTCCGTATCATCCAGCGCGGGCATGGCATCGATCCGGGAGGACGGTCCTGTCGGCAGAACGGCGTCCCTCGGCACCGGTGGGGTCAGCTACGGCGTGAATAGCGACACCCAGTCCACGGCAAGCGCCGGCAGCGCAGGCGCGCCAGCACCCGGCGCGACCGGTGCCGGCGCGACACTGGATTTCGCCGATACCGATATCCGCGCCGTCGCCGCGCAAATTCTGGGCGGAATGCTGCACGCCAATTACACGATCGACCCTGGCGTGCATGGCACCGTGTCACTGCACAGCTCGACCCCGATCAGCAGCGATCAGCTTCTGCCGACACTCGGCGTTCTCCTCTCGCAGGTAAACGCGACGCTGGTGACGGATGGCGCGCTATACCGCATCGTTCCCACCAGCGGCGCCAATTCACCGGCCCTTGCCGGTGCGGCCGGCGCCGCAGGCAGCCAGATCATTCCGCTGCACTATGTCGGCGCGGATGATCTTGTGCGCGTGCTGCAACCCTTCGTCAGCCAGGGCGCGCGGATCGCCGCCGCGCCGGGCGGCAATGCCATTCTTCTGGCAGGTGACCCCACCGCACGCGAAGCCTTGGCAGGGTTGATCGCGGCCTTCGACGTGAACAGCCTGGCCGGGCAGTCCTTCGCGCTCTTTCCGGTCGATAGCGGCAGCGCGAAAGACATGGCGAATGCGTTGCAACAGGCGATCGACACATCCGGCGGCGGCAATGCCCGCACGCCATCCAATGGCGATCAGGCGACCCGTGTCATTCCCATGGACCGCATCAATGCCGTTCTGGTGACGGCGAACAACCCTGCCACCATTTCCGCCGCCGAGCGTATCTTCGGCCTCATCCGCCGGCGGCAGAATACGACGACCCGCAGCTGGACCGTCTATTATCTGCAAAACGGCCATAGCAACGACGTCGCCTATATCCTTCAGCAGGCTTTTACGCCTGACCATGTCACGGCCACACCGACGCCGACAGCGACTGTGAAATCCCCGAGCGACACGTCACAAAGCGGCGGCGCGGCCGGCGGCATCAGTGGCGCCGGCACCGGCGGCCTGGGCAATGGCGGCGTCGGCGGTATCGGCGGCGGCAGTCTGGGCGGCCTGGGCGCGAGCGGAAGTGGTCTGGGCAGCAGCAGCGGCGGCGGCAGTTCAGCGTCCAGCGCCAATCCGCTTTTAGGTGGGCTGGATGCGGCGAGCGGCGGCAGCGGCGGTAGCAATGATGAAATGCGGATCATTCCCGATGGACAGAACAATGCCCTGCTCATCTATGGCACGCCACAGGAATTGAGCACCGTGCAGGAAACGCTGCGCAAGATCGACATCATCCCGTTGCAGGTTCGGATCGACGCGGTGATTGCCGAAGTGCAGCTTAACGACGCCTTGCGCTACGGCACGCAGTTCTTCTTCAAATCCGGCGGGCTCAACGGCACGCTGACATCGGTTTTCAACGCAACCAATAGTTTCAGCGGCTATTTTCTTGCGGGCAGCGATGCCTCTCAGGTGGCACTCGACATGCTGCAGGCTGTCAGCACCGTGCATGTTTTGTCTTCGCCGGAACTGATGGTGCTGGACAACCAGCCTGCCCGGCTGGAGGTTGGCGATCTTGTTCCTTATCTGACGCAACAGGCCCAGAGTACGGTCACGAGCACGTCCGACATCATCAATTCCGTCTCGTATGAGCAGACCGGCGTCATTCTGGAAGTGACGCCGCGTGTCAGCAGCGACGGGCTGGTGACGCTCGATATCGCGCAGGAAGTCAGCAACGTGAATACCACGGCGACCTCCACCTCCTCCACGACCGGCATCAATTCCCCCACCTTCACGCAGCGCGATGTGCAATCGCGCGTCGTGGTGCAGGACGGCCAGACGATCGGCCTGGCCGGTCTCATTCAGGACAATGTTACCCGCAGCAACCAGGGCGTGCCCTTCATCAAGGATATTCCAGTCATTGGCGCGCTGTTCGGGCAGCAGAGCAATACGCGCACGCGCGATGAGCTTCTCGTTCTCATCACACCCCATGTCATCCATGATCAGCGCGATGCGCTTGATCTGACTGAAGACCTGCGTGAGCAATTGCCGAATGCGGCGGCGGTCCCGCAGGTCTTGCAGCAAATGCCGCTGAGTGGATCGGATGACCCGACCGCCGTGATCCGCAAGCGCTTCGGGTCTCCCTGAGCCTGAATGATTGTGCTGCGATCAGGTGGAAAGGATCATCGGGACTCCGGCTTTGCCCTCCTGCTCGTGCTTTGGGCTCTGATTCTGCTTTCGCTCATCATCACGCAGCTCCTCGCCGCAGGGCGGCGGGAGACGCAGCTCGCCAGCAATTTGCGGCAGGCGGCCTTCGCCGAAACCTTGGCCGACAATGCCGTTCAAACCACCATCTTTCATCTCATGACCAGAGCAAATGGACGACTGGCGAATACCATCCAGACCGTTGTGCTGCCGGGCGGGACCAGCACCGTTCACGTTCGCAATCTTGCCGGCCTGGTCAATCCCAATATGGCGCCCGGACCGCTGCTGACTGCACTTTTGGAAGAATGCGCTGCCGCTCCGTCCGCCGCCGTGCATCTGTCGCAGTCGATCACCGATTGGCGCTCCCCAAATGACGACCTGCACAAGATCATAGCGACCTATCGCGCGGCCGGGCTGACCTATGCTCCGTCTGGTCGGGCATTTCAGACGCGCGATGAAATCCGCCTCGTCCTCGGCATGACGCCGGCGATTGCCGATTGTCTTGTTCCGCATCTTTCGGTTTACGGCGATGCGGAAATGCCGGCACCGGCTTTCGCCGATCCGCTCGTGCTGCGCAGCCTGATGCGCATGATGCGTCAGAATGGCGCGGGATTGGCAGCCATGGCGCCCGATCAGACGGGCAGCTTGGCCGTCGAGATTATCGTGGACGCTGCCAGCGGGTCCGCCCGCTTCGTACGGGATACGACCGTCCGCTTTTCCGACAGTGACGCCACCCGGCCCTATCGCATCCTGACCTGGCAGCGCGGGGACTGACGCGCGGGGCGATCAGCGATTGCAGATCATGTCGCGGCTATCGGCCGAGCCATTCTGGCCATTCGGCCCGGCCGAGCAAAGATCATAGTCGAGGCCGGCGCGATTGGACGGATTGCGATAGACATAGGGATGATTCCAGGGGTCAAGCAGATTGCCGTCGCTTTTCAGATAAGGCCCGCTCCAGTTCGAAACATCGGAGGGCTGCGTGACCAGCGCCGAAAGCCCGTCCGCGCTGGAGGGATAGGTTCCGACATCGAGCTTATACATATCGAGGATTGAACCCAGGCGCTCGATCGACTGCTTCGCGACGGAGACACGCGCCCCGCCCAGCTGACGCAGCACGGCGGGTGCCACGAAACCCACCAGCAAACCGATGATGACGATGACGACAAGCACTTCCAGCAGCGTGAACCCCTCATCTGCGGCCATCTTCGCTTTCTTCCGCACCATGCACATTCTATTCACCTCATCGCTGCCGATTGCTGTAGAGCAAGGCTCTGTCAAAGCACCCGGATTGCCCGGAGACCGAGAATGCCCGTTCGTTTTCTCGCCTGCATGGCGCTTGTCGCTCATCTTTATGCCTTGCCGCCGCGTGTTCTGCCGTCGATCCAGCATGTCGAAGGCGGCAATGCCGGTGTTGTGCGGGCAGATGCCAATGGGACGGAAGACCTTGGCGTCATGCAGGTCAATACGATCTGGCTGCATCCGCTCAGCGTTTATTCAGGCTTCGCGGAAGATGTCGTCTACAGGCGTCTGATCAGTGATCCTTGTTTCAACATCGCGGCCGCCGGTGCCATCATGCGCAGCTATCTCAACGAAGCCCATGGCGATCTCCTCAAGGCCGTCGGTTATTATCATTCCCATACCGCCATGCTGAGCGAAGCCTATGAGCAGCAGGTGTTGCAGGCCGCTCGACAGCTATTTCAAAACAGTCAGCAAGTAAGGTGAAAACTTGAAGACATCATCCTGCCCGTATAGCCAAATGAGCCATGTGGCCAAAGCAATGAACGGCCCGAAGGCCAGTTTTGTCTGCGCGTCGATGGCTTTGCCGCGCGCCTTCATGAAAAGAGCGAAGACCAGCGCTGACGCGGCGGCGATGAGAATAAGATTGGGGAGTGCCGCAAGACCAAGCCAGGCACCCGAAGCGGCCAGCAGCTTGGCATCGCCCTGCCCCAGCCCGGCAACCCCGCGCAGCTGCATATAGATCCAGCCCATCAGGCGAAACAATCCGTATCCCAAAGCCGCCGCCAGTGCATGATCGGCCGTCGCGGCAGGCAGAAAAGCCACTGTCATGGCCAGTCCCATGATCAACAAGGTCAGGGTCAGCGCGTCCGGCAGGCGGTACTGGGCGGCATCGCAAAGTGCAAGACCCAACAGCATCCAGCCCAGCCCGCAGGACAGCGCCAGCCAGACGCCCCCTGCCACCGTCATCGCCCACAATGCCAGCAGAATGGCGGCAGCCTCGACCGCCGGATGAAAGAGCGCGATGGGCTTGCGGCAATGGCGGCACGCGCCACCGAGCACTGCGAAGCTGATCAGCGGCACAAGATCGTACGAGGCGATCGTTACGCCGCAGGCCTCGCAAGCCGAGCGCCCGCGTACAGGCGATCTGCCTGTGCCCAGCCGGCGCACGATTACGCCCAAAAAACTGCCGGCAATGGGCGCCAGAATCAGCATGAAAAGCCAGATAGGCAGCATCATTTCGCGCATGCTTGGCTGTGCAACGCTATCCCCTGTCACTGACCTGTCACTTGCGGTCCTGAGACCTTTGCCGTCACCACAGCTTTCGCTTTCGGATGCTGAAGACCGCAAAGGTCAGAACCTGCAGTAGAACGCCATGCCCGTAACGACAATCCTGCCGGACGACAATGAGGCAAGCGCGACCGATCCCGTGGAGCGGCTGATCGCGCTTCTGCTGGAAGACGGGCAATGTGACGCGCGCGCCATCGAACGCGCCCGCCGCGTCGGGGAGGAGAATGGCGACCGGCTGGATATCGTCATGAGCAAGCTCGGCGTGATCAGCGAACGCAGCTTGGCTGCGGCCTATGCCAGGCTTTTCAATCTGCCCTTCGCCGAAAAAAGCCGTTACCCCGATGCGCCGCTATGGCCGGATCGCCTCTCTCTCGATTTCCTGCGTCAGGCCCGCGCCATTCCCGTGGCGGAGGAAGGTGGTGCCGCTGTCGTCGTGCTCGCCGACCCGCTTGACGATTTCGTGGCGGAAGCTTTGTCGCTGTCACTCAACCGGCCGGTTATCCTTGAAATCGGTATCCCGATCGATATCGAGGCGGCCTTCAACCGGCTTTATCCGGCCGAAGACGCACAGACCGCGATGGAGCCTGGCGCCGGCATTGAGGACGACGCCGAGAAGCTGCGCGATCTGGCGAGCGACGCACCGGTCATTCGCCTCGTCAACCAGATCATCTGGCGTGCGGTTGAAACCCAGGCCAGCGACATTCATATCGAGCCGCAGGATGACCGGCTGCGCATTCGCTACCGCTATGACGGCGTGCTGCATGAGGTGGAGAGTCCGCCGGCCGCCCTGCGTGCTGCCATTACCTCTCGCATCAAGATCATGGCCCATCTCGACATTGCCGAGCGGCGCCTGCCGCAGGATGGCCGCATCCGCATGGCTGTGCGCGGACAGGAGGTGGATTTCCGTGTCTCCACCGTTCCATCGCTGCACGGGGAAAGCGTCGTGCTCCGCGTGCTGGACCGTGGCGCCGTGACCTTCGATTTTGCGCAGCTTGGCCTGCCCGCCGCGATTGCAAGGGCGTTTCGTACTGCATTGGAACTGCCTAACGGCATCGTGCTGGTGACAGGCCCCACCGGCAGCGGCAAAACGACATCGCTCTATACCGGCCTGCTGGGCCTCAATGCCGTGAGCCGCAAGATCGTCACCGTCGAAGACCCGATCGAATTTCAGCTTGGCGGCATCAATCAAATCCAGGTGCGTCCGCAGATCGGCCTGACCTTCGCGTCACTCCTGCGCTCCATCCTGCGCCAAGACCCAGACGTTATCATGGTGGGCGAAATCCGTGATTTGGAGACGGCGCAGATCGCCGTGCAGGCTGCTTTGACCGGGCATCTGGTCCTGTCGACATTGCATACCAACTCGGCCGCAGCCTCCATCACGCGCCTGCGCGACATGGGACTGGAAGATTATCTGATGACGGCAGTTTTGCGCGGCGTGCTGGCGCAACGCCTGGTGCGGCGGCTTTGCCCGCTCTGCCGGCGCGAGACCGAGGCTCCTGCTGAACTCGTCGCGCGCTTCGGCCTGCATCAGCGCCCAAGGATCACACCACGGGAGCCGATCCGCTTATGGCACGCCCAAGGCTGCGATCAGTGCCGTGGCACCGGCTATCGCGGCCGGCTGGCCATCGCGGAATTTCTGATGCCCAATGACGAGATCGAACGTCTTGTCTTCAAACGCGCCGACCATAGCGAGATCGAGCGTGCTGCCGTCGCTTCCGGCATGGTGACGATGTTCCAAACTGGACTTGATGCAGCAATGGCCGGCATCACGACCATCGAGGAAGTTGTACGCAGCATCCGGGCTGAGAGCTGAGGGCGGCCCGATGGCGCATTTCCATTACCGCGCCATCGCCCCAGGTGGCAAAATCATCGATGGCGTGCAGGAGGCCAAGGATGAGGCGGCTCTGGTGGCGCTTCTGCGCCGGCAGGGCAGCATCGTCATGCGCGCCGAAGTGGAAGGCAAGCCAAGGCACGCCTGGGTCAGCATCAGCCTTTTGCCCGGTGGCGGGCTCCGCAAACAGGAGATTACCAATATCACCGGCGAACTCGCGGCCATGCTGGCGGCCGGGCAGGATCTGGACCGTGCCTTGCTTTTCGCCGCCGAAATCGCACCCAACAGCCGGGTGGCGCGAATTTTGCGCGAAATCCGGGACAGCGTGCGCGACGGTACCAGCTTCGCCGATGCGCTTGCCGCCGTTCCCCATAGCTTTTCTCGTTTCTATATCGGGTTGGTGCGCGCCGGCGAAGCGGGCGGCGCCCTTGCGCAAACGCTTTTGCGTCTCGCAGAACTGATGGAGCGTGAGCGGGCATTGGCGGCGACCGTTACCTCGGCGCTGATCTACCCGGCCGTGCTGCTGGTCGCAGCGTCAGGTTCCATCGTCCTTCTGCTCACGCATGTCCTGCCGCAATTCGTGCCGATGTTCGAGCAAAGTGGCACAGCTTTGCCTTGGTCCACGCAGATGATGATCGATGCCGGAAACCTCATCAGCCAATGGGGCTTTCCGTTCCTGATCGGCTCTGCGGCTATGGCCCTTCTGGTACAGCGCCTGCTGCGCCGGCCGAAGGCGCGTCTGGCCTTTGATGGATTGCGGCTGCGCATTCCGCTTCTTGGGTCGCTGGCGCGTGAAATCATGGCTGCCCGCCTGACACGGACTCTCGGCACCTTGCTGCAAAACGGCATGCCGCTGATCAACGCGCTCGACATCATGCGGGAGGTCATGGGCAATACAGCCGGCGTCGCCGCGCTGGAAGCGGCAAGCCATGGCGCCCGGCAAGGTAGTGGGCTGGCCCGTCCATTGTCGCAATCGGGCCTGTTCCCCAAGCGGACCATTCATCTTCTGCAATTGGGTGAAGAGACCGCGCAACTTGGCGCCATGGCGCTGCGCGCCGCCGAATTGCATGAGGAGCGCGTGCGCCTGACCGTGCAACGCATGGTCTCGCTGCTCACGCCCGCAATTACCATCGGCATGGGTGGCATCGTGGCGCTGATCGTGGGGTCCGTCATGCAGGCGATGCTGGGGCTGAATACCCTTGCCCAATAAATGGCACGACGCCGGCTTCACCCTAATTGAAATGCTGGTGGTCATTGTCATTCTGGGCCTGACCGCTGCAATCATCATGGCACATGGTCCGCCGCGCAGTGCGGGGGTTGTCACGCGCACGGCCGCCAGCGAAATCGTGCAAAGCCTGCGCTTCGCGCGGAGCGAAGCGATCGCCCGCAATATGCCTGTCGCGGTGTCCCTGGATGCGGTGACGCACCGCCTTCAGATCGGCGCCGTCGACCAGGCGCCGCTTCCCGGCATTCTGCCGCTTGGTCTCTATCCAAACCAGGGCGCTGCCGTACGTCGCGCCGCCTTCATCTTCGCGCCGGACGGCAGCGCGAGCGGCGGTGCTATTCTGTTGGGTGCGCAAGGCCAAAGAATCCGGATTGCAATCGACTGGCTTACCGGCCGGATCGATGTCAGCCATGGGCCGTAAGCCACCGCCGGCCGATGCCGGCTTCACGCTCCTGGAGGTGCTGGTCGCCTTCGTCATCGCGAGCCTCGCCTTCGCAGTGCTGGCCGGCGCCGCGCTGGACGGCATGCGTTCAGCCAATCTGTCGGGCCGCTATCAGGAAGCCTTGGCCCGCGCGCGGTCCCATCTTGCGGCCATCGGCCCGTCCCCTCAGCCGAGCGACCGTCAAGGCGACGAGGGCGACGGTTTCCACTGGCATATCCGTATCGTGCAGCTTGCCTCGGCACCGGTGACGCTCGCGCAGCCCGGCGGCAATGCGGGTCGTCCGCCGGTTCAGGCCAGCCTTTATGCGGTCAGCGTCGGCATTTCATGGGGCGACCGCAGGCGGCGGCAGGTGGAACTGAACGGCGAGCGTATCGGCATCGCAGCCGCGCCGGCGGCGTTACCATGAAGCGCCCCTGCACGACGCGGGAGGCCGGCTTTACCTTGGTCGAGACGCTGGTCGCCTTGGTCATCCTCGGCTTCATCGTGGCAGGCCTGGCGCAGGGCTTGCGCTTTGGCCTGCACGCCTGGGACTATCAGAATGTCACCATCGCCAGAGACAGTGCGCTGGATACGACGGATCGCACCCTACGCAGCCTGCTGGCCAGCCTGGCCCCCGGCTATGATGCGCATGACCCTGCCGTTGTCGGATCATCTTCCAGCCTACAGTTCACGGCGGATCTGCCGATCAATGCGCCGACCGGCCCGACGCGATTGGCCAAAATCCTGCTGGCCGTGCAGCCGGGCCGTGGTCTTGTTCTGCGCTGGCAACCCGAATTTCATGCCCATTGGCTGGTGCCCCCGATACCGCATGTCGCGGTCCTGTTGCCCGATGCCGCGTCCATCACCTTCGCCTATTACCGACCGGCAGGGTCGCAGCCGGCGGGCTGGGTGGCAAGCTGGGTCGGCAATACGCCGCCCGCCTTGATCCGCATCCATCTCTCGCTGATGCCGCATGGCCACCACTGGCCGGATATCATCGTCGCACCCATGCGCCTGCCCGATACCGAATGACTGCGCTTCCCTGAAAAGGATACTGCCCTTATGCCCTGTTCGCGACGAACGCTTCTACAGACCTCTCTGGGTTGCACGGTCATGGCAAAAACCGCAGGTGCCATGGACTTCGCTGCGCCGGACTGGGCGGAGCCGGGCGACAGGCTCAGCCCGGCCGATCATCCAACTGAGACGCTCCGCGCACGAGACATCATCGCCGGAGCGCCACCCATCCTTGTCAGCCCACGCAAGCCCGATGGCGAGCTGCGGGGCTCGCGCTTCAGTCAATTGCTGATTCTACGCCTGGCCCCGACCGCGAACGGGCCAAGCTCCGGCCGGCTCCTCGGCTATACAGCCATCTGCTCCCATGCCGGCTGTGTCGTTTCATCCTGGATTCCGGGGCTGAACCTCTTTCTTTGCCCCTGCCACGGATCGGAATACGACCCGGCCCGTCATGGGGCCGTGGTCGGTGGCCCGGCACCGGCGCCACTGCCAAGCATTCCGCTACAAGACGTCTCAGGCTTGGTTGAGGTCGCAGGGCATTTCTCGGCCCGCCCCGGAGGCCGAACCGGCCGCACCGACTGAAATTATTGTCAGGCGGCGCTGACGCAAACCAAAGGCGCGCGATGTCTGGCTGCATTCGGAATCTCGGCATGCAGATCCGCCAGATAAGTCCCCCGCAGGTCCGGCCGCGGGGGTAGCGGACCCGCCGCCAGCGCATCCAGCGCCGTTCGCAAGGCGCGCCGCGCCGCATCCTGGCGGGCAGCGAATTGCGCCGTCAAAGCCTGGCGCTCGGCGCTTGTCGTGCCGGCCGGCAAAGCCGAGACGGCGGCCAGCGCCTCCCTCTCCAACCGGCCATAGACGCTGCGCACCATGCCTGAATAAGCCGCATAATCACGCTCAACCGCCCGCTGCAACTTTTCCTGGTCCCACCAGGCATCGGCCAAACCCAATGCAGGCTGCTCGAAAGCAGCCGGGGCGCCGTCATCGAACCAGACGGGGACAAAAGCCGAAAGGCAAGGCGACGCGAGCGATGCCCAGTAGACCAGCGGCCGATCTTCCCCCAGGCGCGGCAATTCGGTCACAAGGCTTGCCGCTGTTTCGAACCCGGCCGCATCTTTGGCGTGCATGCACAGGGTACTGTCGCCATCCTCGCCCGGGCGCCAATCGCTATCATCATCGCCTGCCCCGTGGGTGCGCAGCAGATTGAAGACCTCCTGAATTTCGATCCCACCTCGCTTGGCCAACTGCCCCAGACCTGCCTGCGACATAGCGAAGCGCGCTTGGCAGGCCTGGATCTTCGGCAGACCAAGATCGGCATAGGCAGTCGCAAAATTGAAGGCCTGGCCGGATGCGGGATCGTACCAGCCTTCAGCCGTTGCACTATTGATCGCGTGAGCCGAGATGCGGTCGTAATCGTCGGCGATCGAATAGACGTTGGAGATGGAGGCCCAACTGCGAATACGCTTCTCCGCCCAATGCTTGCCTGCCGTCTGTAGCACCCAGCCACCCGTGCCATCGGCCAGGATGAAGCTGTTGTGATAGAGCATGGTGCGGCTGGCCGAAGCATTGCCCGACTGTCCGTAAGTCTCCAGAAGATCAGTCAACACGGCGATTGCCTCATCGGCGTCGGCCGCGCGCTCCAGCGTCAGGCGCAGCAGATCCATGCCGAGCAGCCCCGGCGCGTCGCTCGCCGGCAGGCGCGACCACACGGCTTCATTGCCGATCGTCAGGCCCTTCTCGTTCATGCCGTGTTCAAAACCCCACATCCACCACGGGCGCGATCCCAAAACGGCATAGGTATGAGCTGCCTGCGGGATGGCGATGTAGGTGCATTCGACCATGCTGCCCGGCGCGTGGTCGGCTGCGGCCTGCTGCGTCAGATACTGCGCCTCATTGGGCTCGCGGTCCGAATTCTTGCCAAAGATCACCCTGCCGGAGGCGGTGACGTCGCCGAGCGCAATCATCGTATCGCACATAATGAATCTCCGTCCGTGTTTTACTGTGTATTGCTCATCGAGATGACACGGTCCAGCACTCTACGCCGCCCGCTGCAGGGCATGACGATCGGCCTGATTGACGATTACAGCGAAGCCGGGCTTATGCCTGATGTCGCGACCGCCTTCAGTGACTGTATCGCGGTCCTCGAGTCCTGCGGTGCCATTATCCGCCGCATATCCCTGCACGGGCTTGATGTCGCGGTCGATGCACAGGTCATCGTAGATGCGGCCGAGCCAAGCGCCGTGCATGATGCCTGGCTGCATGCGCGTGGACCGTCCTACGGACCGGACGTGCGGGCGCAGCTTCAAGCGGGCCTTGGCTTCACGGCGGTTGAATACCTGCATGCTCAGCGCTTCCGCACCTATCTACGGGAGCAGGTAGACCGCCATTTCCAGGATATTGACCTCATCCTGACGCCAACCCTGCCCTTCACCGCGCCTTTGATCGGTCAGCACAGCATCATGATCGGCGATGAGGAGGAAAGCACCCTTACCGGCAATATGCGCTTCACCTGCCTGCCCAGCCTGACGGCGCTGCCCGCCATCAGCTTCCCGATCGGTCTCGACCGCTCCAACCTTCCCATAGGCGCGCAGTTGATGGCCCCGGCAGGAGAGGAAATGCGGCTGATGCGCGCGGTGCACCAGTTCGAGCAAGTGACCGCCTTTCATGCACAGCGACCATCTTTATCCCAAGCCGTCCCTTCTATGACCTGCTGACGGACGAAAGTTCCCTGGCTGAGCGGACAGCCGCCAGCACCGCAAAAGATGGTCTCAGGAGTTGTATTAAATGAGCATCAGCTTTTCGCCGAGCGCCATCCAGCCTGCCGGCTCCTTAATGAGTGCCGCAATGTCGTAGGCACCCAGTATGCGGGTCGCACCGCGCTTAGTAAAAATCTCAGCCATCACCTGGGTGGCTGCTCCGCGGTGGAGGTTAATCCGTGCCGCATCCAAGGTGACAGCCGGCGGCAGCGTCGGGACAACCCCTTTAAACGGCCGGCTGAAATTGGGTACGGTCTGTCCGGAATTCGTCTTGAAAGCGACCGGCGTGCGGTACGGATTTTTCTGCAGTGCCCTTTGCTCTTCATAAGCAAGCCGGTGAAGGGCGGCGGCGGCGGCATAGCACCCGCCTGCCATATTGATCTTCATGCCGGCTTTAATGAGAGCCGCGGCTATGCTGGTCGGCATCGAAGCAATTGGGATGATGGATCCCATCATCTGCGCGCCCCGCGTCGCGGCTTTAATGCCTTTCGCAAGCTGGACCATCTTGATCCAGTCGCAAACTTCCCGCGTTGTATCTTGTTGGGCTGCGATATAACCCAGTTTCGCCATATGGACCGTGGTCAAGGCCGTCGCCTGGCCATGCAGTAAAGCGCCTGGAATATTCGTATGAACCATCATCGGCACAAGGCTCAACAGGCTGCCGCCGATCTGAAAAGCACTGCTGCCCATCTTCTTCCACCGTCGTGTCGTCAGATAGCGCTGCGTCACTTCGCCAGGAATGCCTGCCTCATCATCTCCAAAAAGCGGATTTCGCTTCATCGATGACGCCGTTTTTGCAGAAGCCTCTGCGCCCTTGCTGTAGTCCACCGCGCCTTGAAGGCCGTAGGAGATAATCTTCAGGCCGCCTTTGATCTCTTCGTTGAGGATTGAGAAGAGTATCGATGCCGTCTGCATCGTAAGATCATAGCTATCGACCTTCTCCTGCCCCGCCGCCTTCAAAGCGGTTTTTTGATCCGCCTTCGAAGGAATGAAGGACGCATGGTTATTGCCATAGGTCGGCACGACATTCATCTGAGGCAGTTTCGGCAAAGGGAGATTAGGCGGTCGCAATGCCATGGAATATGCATCCTCGCACTGACAAGGGCCGCGCCTCAATTGAGGGGCAGCCGGCTCGATTCGTCGTTTTGAGCTGAGTCCAGCTTTAACAAAAGCGGCGACCTGCAAAAGCTGCGGACAGGCACCGAGCGGGTGCCTAAGCGCCCGCTCACTTATCCGACAATCGCCAGGATAACTAGGAAGTCTGGGCAGTCGACAGATCGTAGATCACATGATCCGGGCTGCCTTGCGTACCGTCGGCCGACATCTGGTTCGTTGTAAATTGAACCTTCGTGAAATTAAGCGCCATGGTCTCACCCGGGCGATCTCCACGCGACTGATGACCGTAATGGCTGATAATGGTGTTCGTCAGGATGATCGTGAGATATATCTCCTGCGTCTCTTTGTAAGTACGCGTGAAGTCGATCTGAACTGTCGCACCATGGCCAGATAGCGCCTGCGTCATTAACTTTCCGGTTGCAATATCATTGTCCTTGTTGACGGTCACTTCATCTACCTGAGGCGCCGTCGACTCGCGCTCGGCCGATGACCCGACATCGCTCGAAATGCCGCGCCCGACGGCCCACTGAAACCCGGTCAGTTCGATCCAGTTCGTATGGCCAGATTCCGTAACGTCGCCGTCACAGCCCGGGAATTGCATATAGATCGCCATGTTAGCTCCTGTTTTAGAATACGTTCTTTTTCGCGCGTTGAAGTGTCTTAATAATCGTTTCGTGTTGGAGATTTGTCCATTGTAGTGCAGACACAACACATGGAGACCAAATTAGAAATTCGCGTCCTGTTCACGAGTGCGTTATTCGCAATATCCGAGATCACAGACATCAGAGAGCATTCTCCGGTTTTGCCATCGACTCAGCCCATCGCAATTGCGCTGCTATGTCCATCTTACTCATTCGTATCAGTGTATTCTCATGAGAATAGACATATCAAATTCTGCTATAGATAATCTGGCGCACGCCTTGCGCTTTCTCCCTAACGCTTCACGCTTTCGCCGTCCTAGTTACATTTGAATGTCACGGGGCGCATTTTCCCTTGGAAAGAGGATTGGTCCGTTGGAACCGAACGCCCACAATCTGGCTCATTCCGTGGCGTTAGCGCTGCTAGTGCCCTTCGACTCCGACGCACCGGCGGGTGTTGATCCGCGCGGGGACACATCACCGTTATCGCGTTATTTTCGTCTACGAGACGCCCGCGCAGATGCTCGAGCCGGGGAACGCGGTTTCGAGCAGGACGGCAGAGGCGTGCAGACAGATGGTCATTGGCAGAGGGTCGAGGAAAACGCGCGTGCTATCCTGATCGATGTTGGCAAAGACCTTGAAGTCGCAGCCTGGCTTACTGAGGCTCTTGTACGCCGCCAATCCCTCCCGGGGCTTGCCGCAGGCGCCACGCTGATGACCGGCCTGGTCAGAGACTTCTGGTCGGGGGGGCTTTTCCCATCCAAGGATGAGGATGGTGAAGATCCGCGCGGGATTCCGCTTGCCGGGCTAAACGGGGTCAGCGGCGATGGAACATTACTGCAATCTCTGCGCATGACCGTGCTCTTCTATCGTGCCGACCAGACCGCCGTCACCTTGTGGCAGTATGAGCAAGCGGAAGATGTCGAAGGTCTGGGCGATGCCGCGCGCAAAAAGCGCCGCCTTGCTGCTGGAATCCCTTCTCTGACCGCACTCGACAGCGACGCAAGATCGCTAGGACAGTCCCATCTCCAGGCTACGCGAGACGACGCCGTGGCAGCCTTGATCGCGTGGGACTCTCTCGGAAAAGAAATGGATGCGGTTCTGGGTGTTGATGCGCCGCCAACCAGCCGAATAGCCGGCATTCTGCAGAAAATCATCCGTGTCGCCGACAAGCTGGCACCACGGCAGCTGGGCACAGTCGACCCTAGCACTGCCCCGGCGGAAGATGCCATGCTGATGGATATCACCGACCCGAATGATCTGGAAAAACAGACAATTATTGCTGATAACACAACGACTCTCGTAACGAGAGATGACATGTTGCGCAATCTTCTCACAGTTGCTGAGTATTTTCGTACACATGAGCCGCATTCTCCTCTGTCCTACGCCCTGGAAGAGGCCGTCCGACGCGGACGAATGTCATTTTTTGAACTTTTGCAAGAGGTTGTTCCTGATCTTGGAACGAGATCCGTTATTCTGTCGCAATTGGGCATTCGTCCACCCGAGGCTTAACAGCGCACACGTTCAGTAACATTTCCGCTGTCATTAAAGCGCCGCACGACGGCCAATTCCGTCGCCGCATGCCCCGTCGTTCCTCTCATCCTGCCATTCTCGTCTGCCGATCGCAGGATAGACCGGGGTTTTACGCTGGCTTGAAAATGTCCTGACATCAAACTGTCGTATTCACTTCGGTTGAAACAGCGATAGCGTCCGGGATAGAGGTCACTTGATTAATCATAGAACACACTAACTTCGGTGAAGATCTCACGTCTTCCAAAGGAACCAAGATGAGCGCCAGCATCCACGATAAGCTCAGTCGCGTACGTCGCCCTCGTGTCCACATCACATACGAGGTCGAAACCGAGGGTGCGCAAGTCGTGCGCGAGCTTCCGTTCGTGGTCGGTGTCCTTGGCGACTTTTCGGGTGATCCGGTGCAGCCGCTGCGCCCGCTGGCTGAACGAAAATTCATTCAGATTGACCGAGACAATTTCGACGAAGTGATGGGCCGCCTGACACCCGGGCTCAATCTTGTCGTTCCAAACAAGCTGGTGGATGACGGCACCGAGATTGCCATTACCCTGCGCTTCAACGGGATCGAGGATTTCGAGCCTGGTCGGGTGCTGGAACAGATTCCTGCTCTCAAAACCCTTCTCGAAACGCGCAATAAACTGCGTGACCTCATGAGCAAGGCGGATCGGTCTGAGGAGCTGGAATTGCTGCTTGAGACCATCCTCAAGGACAGCGGCAATATGGACCACATGTCCAATCAGCTGGTCAGCAAAGGCGAGAGCTAATCCATGTCACAATCCCAGAACGCCCTCGACACGCCGGCCGATAGCAGCCAGCAGCCGGACTTGCTGCAACAGGTTGTCGCAGCAACCCGCCAGACCGAACCAGACCGCGCGCAGGATCTGGTGCGTGCTCTTGTCGAGCAGGCCCAGGCCGGCACCGTCACTTTCGACCGAAATCTCAATCGCACGCTCGAACGTGCCATTGCCAAGATCGACCAGAAGCTATCTGAGCAGCTCAACGAAATCATTCATGATCCTCGCTTCCTGAAGCTCGAGGGCAGTTGGCGCGGTCTGCACTATCTTGTGCAGAATAGTGAAACCGGCACGATGTTGAAAATTCGCGTGCTCAACGCTTCCAAGCGCGAACTCAATCGTGATTTGACGCGAGTCGTCGAATTTGACCAAAGCCTGCTCTTCCGGAAGATCTACGAAAGCGAGTTCGGAACACCTGGCGGCGAACCCTATGGCGCTTTGATCGGCGACTATGAATGGGGCAATCACCCCGATGAAATCGAGACGCTTCGCCTGATCTCCAATGTCAGCGCAGCGGCCTTCGCACCCTTCATTTCGGCGGCCGGCGCCAGCATGTTCGGCTTTGACCGGTGGTCCGATCTCAGCAAGCCGCGCGATCTGGCAAAGATTTTTGACACGGTCGAATACCAAAAATGGCGCGGCTTTCGTGACAGTGAAGACAGCCGCTTCGTATCGCTGGTGATGCCGCGCGTCGTGGCACGCCTGCCCTATGGCGCAAGGACAAAGCCGATCGATGAATTTGACTATGAGGAAGCGCCGCTCGACGCCGGCGACATCCCTATTGCGATGAACCATGACAACTACTGCTGGATGAACGCAGCCTATGTCATGGGCACTAAACTGACAGATGCCTTTGCACGCCATGGATTTTGCACGGCCATTCGCGGGGCGGAAGGCGGCGGCAAAGTCGACAACCTGCCGACCCATATTTTTCAGTCAGACGATGGCGATATGGATGCCAAATGCCCGACCGAAATCGGCATCACGGACCGGCGCGAATATGAGCTGTCGAATCTCGGATTTCTTCCCCTTTGCCACTATAAGAACCACGATTATGCCGTCTTCTTCGGCGCGCAGACCGCGCAGAAACCGAAGGAATATGATCGGCCGGATGCGACTGCGAATGCCCGAATCTCGACCCGCCTCCCCTATATCATGGCGACCAGCCGTTTCGCGCATTATCTGAAAGTCATGGCGCGCGACAAGATCGGCTCCTTCATGGAAGCCGAGGATTGCGAAATCTGGCTGAATCGCTGGATCAAGAATTACGTCAATACCAATGATCATGCCGGACCCGAGAGCAAGGCCAAATTCCCGCTCCGCGAGGCTCGCGTCGAAGTTCGCGAAATTCCAGGCCGCCCGGGTGCCTATCGTGCGATTTCCTATATGCGGCCCTGGCTGCAGATGGAGGAATTGACCACAAGCCTTCGCATGGTCGCGCGCATTCCGGAAAAGGCCTGATCCATAATCAATGTCTGGGTCAGCACCACGCAATGACGCTCCGCTTCGTGATCTTGTTCTGAGTGGACAGTTTTTGACGAAAGATGCTGGTTGCGTTGCCACGCTACTGGCATCCTTTCTCTGCGGCGGGCTACCCGGACTGGCGGAATGGTTTGGCTCCGGGCATTGGAATGAAAACGCAAAGGATGTCGACTTGATGTCCTGTCAGATCGATCATGATATCCTGGCGATCGACCAGATGATCTCGGCGCAGCTTGATGCCGTTCTTCACAATGCCCGCCTGATGCGTTTTGAAGGGTCCTGGCGCGGGTTGGATTGGCTTGTCAGTGGCATAGAAGCCCAGTCTCGTATTCGCGTCCGTGTTTTAAGCACGACCTGGCCTGAACTATGCAACGATCTCGACCGCGCCCCCGAATTTGATCAGAGTATTCTATTCCGGCGCATTTATGAGGATGAGTTCGGCCGCCCAGGTGGTGAGCCTTTCGGCCTTTTGGTGATCGATCACGAAATGGCTCACAAGCGGACAAAGCCGACACCGGCAACCCGCGGGCCGACGGATGATGTGGCGGCCCTCGCCTCTCTCGCGGCGCTGGCAGCCGCCGCCTTTGCTCCTGTCGTGGTTGGCGGATCGCCCAATCTTCTGGACGTCGACCGGTTTGAAGATCTGGCTCTATCTCTTGATCCTTCAGCACCACTGCGTGACAGCGATCACGCGCGATGGCGCGCCTTGGCCGCTGTCACCGATCTTCGTTTCCTGTGCATCACCGTGCCACGCGTGCTGGCCCGGCCGGTTTGGACCCCCGACCCGGCCCGGGACGGCTGGTCCTATGCTGAATATGCGCCCCGTTCACAGGATCGCGTCTGGTCCGTCAGCGGCTATGCTTTCGCATCCACCGTCATCCGTGCGCAGTCGCAATTCGGCTGGCCAGCCGATATTCGGGGCGTGGACGCGGATCGTCTCGGTGGCGGTCTTGTGCCAGATCTCGTCCGTGAAGCCTATACCACCGATCGCAACGGGCAATGGTCTCGGCCGTCCCTCGATCTGGTTTTGACGGAACAGCAGGATCGCCTCCTCGTGGATGCCGGGATCATCCCGATCAATCATCTGCCGCATGGTGGTGAAGCGATGTTCTCCGCAGTACGCAGCATGCATGTTCCGGTGATGGCTGAGCCAAATGCCCGCAATGGCGCCGCTATGGCTGCCAACGCACATCTATCCGCGCAGATCAATTCGATGCTTTGTGTCTCCCGCTTCGCCCATTATCTGAAAGTGATGGGGCGAGAAATGGTCGGCTCGTTTTTGACGGCCGAGGAGATTGAGCGGCGTCTACAAAAATGGCTTTCACATTATACAAATGGGAATAGTCGCGGGGACGCGGAAAGTCGCGCGCGCCACCCGCTCGTGTCGAGCAAAATTCGCGTTCTGGCAGACCCGGCCAAGCCCGGTAGCTTCGGCTGCGTCATGCATTTGCAGCCGCATTATCAACTCGATGACATTGATACCACCTTTCAGCTTGCGACAGAATTCGTCGTGCATGGCACGAGCATCGCAAACTGATGTCGCCAATGAATGAGGTCAAAGTGACGGGTCATACGATCACCGCCGAAGGAAATCAGGATCACCCGGTGTCACCGATCGTATCGCTGTTCCGTGCCGGCCACCTCCAGGCGGCCATAGATGCGGCGTCTGCCGCCACGCATGAAGCACCCGCCGACACCGGTAGACAACTGTTGCTGGCAGAGCTTCTGCTCTTCGCGCAGGCATTCGAGCAGGCAGACGCCACTCTGGCGGCGATGGAATCGCTCGACATATCTTTAGCGCCAGGCATCGCGCCATTTCGGCAATTGCTTCGGGCGGAGACATCGCGCCAGCAGACTTGGCGGGAAGCACGGCTTCCGGAATTTCTTGGGGATCCAACCGCCTCTCTGCACCTGTCATTCAAGGCGCTTGTCACATCACTCTCGGACGATACGCTTGCAGCAGCGGGTATCGCGCGAGAGGCAGAGGCGGCCAGGCCGGCGGTTCCGGGTCGCCATGGCGATATCCCATTCGCCGATATCCGTGACACCGACGATATTTGCGCAGGATTTCTGGAAGTGCTGACCGTGACTGGCCGATATTTCTGGTTACCCTTCGAGCGAATCGAAGAAGCCGTCTTTTACAAAGCGGAACGCCTGAGGGATCTTTTCTGGCAAAGGTGTAGCATATCCATCGCCAATGGCCCGGAAGGGGATGTCTATGTTCCGGCACTCTATATGCCGCCGGCGGCAGACCAACATAGTGACGGGCTGTTGTCGGCAGGCCGGAAGACGGACTGGGTTGGGCACGATTTGGTGCGGGGACAAGGGCAACGCGTTCTGCTGATCGGCGACGAAGGCGTTGCGCTTCAAGACCTCGGCACATTGATCTTCGCGTGAGGACGCAAGCTTGAGGCGCCTCGACATTGCGGGGAAGCGGACTGCGTCGCAAATCGCTCGAGCCTCGGTGCTGGACCGGCTGCTGGGTGACGATGACCTTGACCCGGATGCCGACGGACTGGACCGCCTGCGGGATGCCGTTCGCCGCGATCTGGAGGCGCTTCTCAACGCCCATCGCCCTTGGCGCAAAGCGCCGGCGCATCTTCACCAGTTGCGCTTGTCTGGCTTCGCCTATGGACTGCCGGACTTCACGTCGGGTGCGCTCAATCAACCGGAACCTCGTGAATTGCTGCGGCAGGATGTTGAGACCACGATCCGGCGCATGGAGCCGCGCTTGACACAGGTCATCGTTCATCTTGCGGATGAGCCGGACAGGCTGCGGTCTTTCCTGCGCCTGCGTATCGAGGCCTTGCTGCGGGTGGAACCCATCGTGGCACGCATTGCATTCGATACGGTCATCGACGTTACGACAGCCGACATGGCCCTGCAGCTGCGGAACGGCGTCTGACGATGAGCGACGCTCTCCTTCCCTATTATGACCGGGAACTCGCGGCACTGCGTGAACTCGCAACCGAATTCGGTGAGGCCAATCCAAAGGCAGCCGGGAAGCTGCGCATCGGCCAGGACTCGGTTGACGACCCCCATGTCGCCCGCATGCTGGAAGGAGTTGCCTTTCTGGCAGGGCGCGTGCACCGCCGTCTGGATGACGAATTTCCTGAACTGACGGATGCGCTTCTCGGCATTCTATATCCGCATTACCTGGCGCCCGTGCCTTCGGCCATGATCGCCTGTCTTACGTGCCAGCCTGATTTGCGCGTGCCTGTCACGGTGCCACGCGGCACAGCCATCGAAACCGATCCGATCGAAGGCGAAGCCTGTCGTTTCACAACAACGGCCGATGTAGTGCTTTGGCCGATCAAGGTCGGTGGCGCAAGGCTCACCGGCCTGCCCCTGGCGGCTCCGGTCAATGCGCAGGCGCGCGGCGCCCGTTCAACATTGCGCTTTACCCTGACAACGCTTCAGCCCGAAACAACTTTCGCCGACCTCGAAGTGGACAGCTTAAGGCTCTATCTGCGCGGCCCGATTGAGCAAAGCCTGCAGCTCTACGAGTTGATATGCGGCCATGCCCTTGGCGTCGCCCTGGCCGTTGGGCCCAATGATGACAGCCCCACCCTGCTGCCGCCATCTGCCATCCAGCCTGCTGGCCTCGCTGATGACAGCGCGCTTTATCCGTGGTCGCCGCAATCCTTCTCGGGCTTCCGGCTTCTCACCGAATATTTCGCTTTGCCTGAGAAGTTCCTGTTCATCGATCTGGTCGGTCTCGATGCCCGCACCATGGTGCATGCACACAGCCAGATGGATGTCTTCGTCTACCTTGACTGCGCAGCGCCTGAGCTGGAACGCGCCTTGCGAACCGACGCGCTGGCTCTCGGCTGCGTGCCGCTCGTTAATCTCTTCGCGCGACGCTGCGAGCCGCTGGCCCTGACGCATGAGCGGGTTGAATATGCTGTCACGGCCGATTACCGCCGCGCACGGAGCCTGGAGATCTGGAGCATCGATCGCGTTCGCGAACTGCGCGGCGACGGATCATCGCGGCCCTGGCGTCCTTTCTATCGCCATGCCCCACACGACCATGGCAGCGAGAATGAGGAGGCATCGGTCGCAGGAGCCTATAATGTCGTGCGTCGTGACGCGTCCGCGGCGATCGGCGGGACAGATGTCTTTCTCGCGCCTATGGATCCCGCCCTTTCTGTCGATCGGCCCGCAGACACAATGCTGTCGATCGAGGCCACTTGCAGCAATCGCAATCTGCCGGCACGCCTCCCTTTCGGCAGTGGCCAACCAAACCTCCATCTGGCGGAGGGGCTCAGCTCCGTGGCTGGCCTTGCCTGCCTGACGGCACCGACCGCGTCACTGCGCCGGCCGCTTGGCGACGGCCGCGCCTGGGGTTTGATTTCCCATCTCTCGCTCAGTCACCTGTCCGTCGTGGGTGGAGCAGACGCGGCTCAAACCTTGCGCGCGTTGCTGGGCCTCTATGATCCCCATGATACAGCCGAGACGCGCGCGGCCATCAATGGACTTGTTGCGGTCAATGCGCAAAGTGCCACCGCCCGGATTCCGGGTGCGCGGCCGGGGGCCTTTTGCCGCGGGCTTGATGTGGAGCTTGTTTTCGATGCCAAGATTTGGCAGTCGTCTGGCCTCTACCTTCTGACGAGCGTTCTGGAGCGGTTTCTGGCGCTGCATGCCACTGTCAATTCCTTTGTCAGAACGACCGTCGTTTTGCAGGGCCGCCCGGGGACCGTGGCGCGCTTCCCGCCCCGCGCCGGCGCACGCGTGTTGTTATGACAGCCGTGCTGGCACTGTCCCTGCCCGATCAGCCTGCCGCCGTAGAGTCAGTGCAGGATCTGACGCTGACGCAAAGCGATGCGCCATCCGAAAGACGCGCCTTATATGCTCTGCCGCATAGACCGAGCCTGCTGACCCGCCTTCTCCGCGACCCTCAGCATTTTTCCTTCGATGCTGCCATTTTCCTTCTCATGCAGGCAACGGGTGAATCCGACCCGGGACGCGCCGTGCGCTTTCGCGCGCCGGTCGGGCTTGCCTTCCCGGCATCCGAGATTTTGGCCGTCCAGCTGCGGCAAGGTCAATTTGAAGCGACCGTGTCACCTATCGGCCTGACAGGGCCGTCAGGCGTGTTGCCTGGTCCCTATTCGGATATGGTCATCGCGGAACAACGAAAGCGATCCGCTGCCTTGGCAGCCTTTTTTGATCTCCTTGCGCAGCGTCCTGTCGGGCTTTTTGCACAAGCTGGCATTAAATATCGCCCCCATCGCGTGTCCGCTGTCGCTGCCTTTAACAAGACACCCGAAAAGCGCGATCCCGTTCGCACAGTGCTGATGGCACTCTGCGGCTACGCCGCACCAGAGCTGCTGCCGCGCCTGGGTTTTGACCCGGCGACGCTTGCCTATTTCGCCGGGCATTTCGCGACACATCCGCGCTCCGCTGAACGGCTGAAGGTCATTCTGACCGATTGGTTGAGCCAGCCCGTGGAGATCGAGCAATTCGCGGGCATTTGGCTGCCGATGCGGAAGGAGGAAGGCTCCGCCCTGCCGGTGGCTTTGCCGAATGGCGAGGCACCTGCCAGCTTTAATCAGCTCGGCGTCGACGCGGCGGCGGGTGCGCGCGTCTGGGATGTGCAGTCTCGCATCGTCATACATATCGGCCCGCTATCCTTGGCAGGGTTTCAGGCTTTGCTCCCGGGCCGTCAACTACTGACCCGTCTCGTCGCGCTCGTGCGAGCCTTCCTCGGCTTTGAAACGACTTTCGCCATCAATCCGATTTTGTCACGTTCGGCGGTGCCGCCCCTGGAATTGCGTGGCGCGCCGGCCGTTCGGCTAGGCTGGGACAGCTGGCTGCCCTGTCATGGGCCGCGTGCGGCAGATGCAAGTGATGCCGTGTTTGAGGCAGATTTCCTCGAGCAGCAGGCTCATTGACATGAACGCCCGCCCGCCAGATGCCATCGGTCGCTTCGAGATACTGTCGCTGCTGGGCCGTGGCGCCATGGGCGTGGTGTACAAGGCGCGGGATCCGCATATCGGTCGGGTCATCGCCATCAAGGTCATTCGCGACGATCTTTTCGCCGGACCGGAGCGCGATCAATATCTGGCCCGCTTCAACGACGAGGCAAAATTTGCAGCACTCTGCCGGCACGACAATATCGCCGGCGTTCATGAATTCGGATTTGATCACGACGCGCCCTATCTCGTTCTGGAATATGTCGACGGTGTTCCCCTAAGCCGGGCAGCGCCTAAAGGTTATTCTGTCGCGCCGCAGACAGCGGCCAGGATTGCCTTTCAAATTCTGGAAGCGCTTGCAGTGGTGCATAGCCAGGGCATCACGCATTGCGATATCAAGCCAGATAATATTCTGTTGACGCGCGAAGGGCAGCTGAAGATCACCGATTTCGGCGTCTCGCGCTGGGACGATACCAGGCTTCCCAGCGCCCCACTCATGATCGGGACGCCAAGCTATATGTCACCCGAACAATGCCTGGGTCATTCCATTGACTCGCGGAGCGACTTTTTTTCGCTTGGTGCCGTCCTGTATGAACTTCTGACCGGCGAGCGGCCATTCCAGGGCCTTGCCTATACCGACACGATCTTCAAGCTTATCAACCAACCGCATCATGCACTGAGTACGCTACGCCCTGATCTGCCGGCCGAGATCTGCGCAATCGTCGACACGGCATTGGCAAAGAAGCCGGAAAGCCGTTTCCAGGATACCGCTCAATTCATCCAAGCTCTGCAATCGGCTGCTTATCAAGGCGATATAGCCTCGGCTTTCGATCTCAGTGAATTCGCACCATTCGAGGAATGTTTTAGCATTCCTCTTGGACAAGACGATACTCAGGACGTTGAGCCCATTGTCTCGAAACGCCTCGCCGCGTCCGTGCCACAAAAGCGACGCCGCTACCTGACCGGTGCCAATGGTCTTTTGGCTGCAATCATCGCCCCTGTGTCACGCTGGCTAGGCTTGACGCCTGGCACTGTCCTGGCTCCGCCACGCTTCTATCGACTGCAACGGAAAGAGGATTGATCATGTCCGGCGGACAGCTTCAACCCCTTCTGATGCTGACATCGCCACTCGGCGACGATACCTTGCCGATCCAGCAGAGCACGCTGCATGGTGTCGCGCTCCATGCTCAGGAAGATATTAGCCGTCCCTTCGAACTGACACTGACCGTCGTGTCAACCGAGCGCGCCATCAGCCCCAGCGAACTGGTCTATCAATCCGTCGGCCTGACCATTCGGAAAACCCCTCATTCTGACCGCTACTTCAATGGCATCGTGCAAAGCATGAGCGCGGTCGGTCTGGCATTACGGTCGCGATGGATGTATCGGCTGGATATTCGTCCGCGCCTCTGGTTTCTGAGTCAAACCGAGGACTGCCGCATTTTTCAGAACAAGACGGTTGAGGAAATACTGCAGACCATATTTAGTGAGCATAACGTCAGCCCAGTGGAATTTCGTATTTACGGCTCAAAACCAGTCCGTGAATATACGACGCAATACAACGAAACCGATCTTGACTTCGCAGAGCGACTGATGCGCGAAAGCGGCTGGTTCTACACCTTCGAACATACCAAGTCGACGCACACGCTGGTCATTACGGACCGCAACCAGTCTTTCAAAACAGTGTCCAATCCTCCGCATTGGGTGATCCACGCGGGCAATAATGTCGATGTTTTTGACGAATGGCACGAGAGCCAGGCAACGGCCTATGGCGAGGTGTTGCTTCAGGACTATGACCCAACCCGCCCTTCTGCACCCGTCTACGGGCAGCAGACGGCCACATCCGCCACCGCAGGCTCATCGACGCGCAAGGTCTTCAATTGGCCAGCCCTCACGCTCGACAATCAGACAGCGGCGGACCGCGCACGCTTCGGCATCGAATCATCGGAGGCCACGTCGTCGCTTCGCCGTGGCCATGGTTTCGATCAGGAATTTTGCCCAGGCTTTCGCTTCACATTGGCCAAAGACCCTTTCACGGAAGCCGAAGGCGTCGACTATGCTATCCGGTCCGTGACGCATGACGCGGTCGATGAGACATGGATTGGCGGCGGCCAAAAGCCGCATTACGAGAATAGTTTTACGGCCTTCCTGCAAAGCACATCCTGGCGCGAGCCTGCACGCAATACGCGTCCGGTTATGGCCGGTATCTTCTCAGCAATCGTGCTCGGCAACGACGGCGAAGAGATTCATGCCGACGCGCTTGGCCGCATCAAGGTTCGCCTGTTGTTCGATCGGCGCAAGGACACGGTGGCCAGCATGGCAACCTGGGTGCGGGTCATGCAGCCCTGGTCCGGCAACACCTGGGGATGGCAGCACCTGCCCCGCGTCGGCGGAGAAGTCGCAGTGTCATTCATGGACGGCGACCCTGACAAGCCGGTCGTCGTCGGCTCCTTCTATAATCAGAACATGCGGCCTGTCTTCGCCATTCCAGAGGAGCAGACGAAGCAAGGCTTTCGCAGCCGCTCCACATTGAACGGCACAACGCAGGATTTCTCGGAACTGTCTTTCGACGACCGCAAAGGCGAGGAACTGTTTTATCTGCATGCGCAAAAGCAGATGACGACCGAAGTCGAGCAGGATCAAAGCCTGACAGTCGGGCGGGATCGCACGGTTGTTGTGGAACAGGATGAAACCGTCACGGTCACACGCAATCACAGCCTGACCAGCAAGACTGGCGAAGTCACGATAGAGGCGGCAGTCGCCCTGACGCTTAAGGTTGGTGAGAACGTTATCAGCATGACCCCTGCGGGCATCAAGATCAATGGCATCGCGATCGGTGTCGTCGCCGACGCCGCGCTATCCATGACCTCTCCGATGATCAGCCTACAGTCGGAGGGGATCGTCTCCACCACGGCGGCGGGTATGATCCTGATGGATGCGCCGGATATTTTCTCAACTGTCACGGTCATCCCCAATCCCGAGGAAGTGGCCATCGAGAGCGCCGAGATTGATGCGACGGTCACAGCGGCTACGGAGGCGACATAATGCCCGCCCTAGCCACTACCCCAACTACTTTTTCTGCGGCGCATGCCGGCAGCGCAGATGCTCCCTTGCCGACCAAGTTTCGGCCCATGTCTTTTGCGTGGATAAAATCGAATCTGGGCATTGCCGAAACATCGCCGTTATTGGACGGCCATCCGTCCTCGCTTCTGCTTATCGACAGGCTTGAACAGGCGGATCTCCTCGACGCCGCCATATGCATCGCCGCGCACGCCTTGCCCGCGCGAGAGGCCGTCTGGTGGGCTTGCCGATGCGCGGCCCATACAGCGCCTATGCCGCATCGGCCATTGGCCGATATTGCAGCCAGTAAGGCGGCGGAGGCCTGGGTAAGGCGGCCGGACAATAGCTCTCGTCGGCGTGCCTATGCCGCTGCGCGGCAGGCGCAGTTTCAATCTGCTGAAGCGCTGGCGGCACTCGCCGTTTTCTGGGCCGCTGCTGAGCAAAGATTGTCCATACAGCCAGATAAGGCTTTGGCACGGCTGGCCCAAAATGTTGAGCAGGCTGTGCGTCTCGCCAGTTACCGGGGTTCTCCAGATCGACGAATAGCGCGACAGCGGCACTTCCTCGCCAGCGCGCGCGATATCGCGGCTGGTGGCGCCGGGCATCTGCCTGCGGCTGGTGAGACTTAGATGATGCTGACACTGACAATTCTGCGCTGCCCAGACGGTGTGCCACCGGAAGCGCGCCATATTGCCAATGGCGCGTTTTCCATCGGGCGAGACGTGCGCAATGACTGGGTTCTTCCCGACCCCGATCGCTTCCTGTCCAAACGGCATTGCGTCATCAGTCTTGGCGCCCACAATTGGCAGATCGTCGATACCAGCACCAATGGCTGCTACCTCAATCATGAGATCGAGCCCATTCGCGGCAAGCCTCGTGGCCTGCGTGACGGTGATAGGATCCTGCTGGGTTCCTATGAGATTGAGGTGTCACTCCAGAATGCTGAGATTGCCTTCGCGCCAGTCATGCTGCCGCAAAGCCGGCCGGCAGACGCTGTGGCTTTTGCCGATGAGCGGCTTCCCGGAGATCCCTTTGCCCCGCTACTACCCGATCCCCTCAACCTGACGGTTGGCGCCTCACCAAGCCTGGCCGAGCACTATGATCCCCTGGCCGCGCGAGAGTCGGAATTCGGGTCTGATCCGGTGATGCAGGATTCCGGCTTTCTGGATGTTGCCTATCGCGCGCCAGCCAGCACCGCCGACCTGCTGCCAGGTGATTGGGATGAGGATAATGGGCTGGCGGACATCCCGCCGCCTGTGCAAGCAGACATCCCGAAGCAGAGTGACACAGCGGATCACACGGAACAGCAGGAGACCCTGCCAGCCGTGCCGGAGGCGAACGCCGACGCCGATGTCGCGATGGCCGCCTTCCTGCGCGGCGCGGGCATTACCTTGCCGCCCGGCACCAGCCTCACCAATGGTGCAATCGACACGTTGCAGGAACTCGGTGCCGCCTTTCGTGCCCTGGTCCACGGCTTGAGGCGGATCATGATTGCGCGTGCCTCAATCAAAGGTGAGTTTCGCATCGAGCAGACCATGATACGTGCGAGCGGCAACAACCCACTGAAATTTTCGGCCGACGACGAAGATGCCTTGGCCGCTCTGCTCAATATCGGCCGCCGCAGTGACCTGACACCCGAGGCCGCTGTCGCCGATGCGCTGCTCGACACGCGTCTGCACGAAGTTGCGATGATGACCGCCATGCGCGACGCGGTCAGGGATCTTTTGGCCCAATATGATCCGCAGCGGCTGATGGAGGCCAGCGGCGGCAGGCGGCCCGGCGCCATAGCGGCTCTGCGCAAAGCCCGCGCCTGGGCAAGGTTTGAGACTCATCACCAGGATATACTGGTCGCACTGACCGATGATTTCGACAGCATCTTCGGCAAGGCCTTCGCGCGGTCGTATGAGCGGTCGATGGCGGAAGCCCAGGCCAGCCAGGACGGCGAAGGTCGCGAGAAGGCATCGCGACTTGGTTGATTTTAGCCCGCAGCGCTACCCCGGAGACATGCCGTGACCTGGACCAATCGTGTCGCCTGGCAGGAGGGCATGTTCCTCAGAGCCCAGCATTTTCAGCAGCAGGATCGATGGGTGGAAACGCAGCTGCGCGCCAGCATCACATGCCTGCGTGCCCATCCTTGGGGTGTAAGCTCACTCGCGATTGCGCGTGATCTGCTCAACGCAGGGCGTTTTGCAATCGAATCCGCCGTGGGATTGTTCGAAGACGGCACACTCTTCGCTGTTCCTGGCGACACCGACCTTCCGCCACCGCTCGATGTTCCGGAAACAGCGCGCAACATATTACTCTATCTCGCCTTGCCGATCGCCCAGGCGGGGGTCCAGGAAGTGGCGACGATGGCGCGCGATGAGGGACGCTACCGCGCCCGGACATTTGAGGCCTATGACACGCAGTCCGGATCACCACAGCCCGCAGAATTGCAAGTCGGACGCTTGCATCTTCGCTATATGCTTGAGACTGACGATCGCGAGGGCTATCTCTGCCTGCCACTGGCGCGCATCGTGGAAGTGATGCCCGACCGTCGCGTCGTGCTAGACCCGCGCTGGATAGCACCGGCTTTGGTCTGCTCCGCCGTATCGCCGCTTTCCGCGCTTTGCGTCGAACTTGCGGGCATGCTGAACCAGCGCGGCGAAGCCGTCGCAGCCCGCCTGACGGCTCCCGGCCATAAGGGCAGTGCGGAAATCGCAGATTTTCTTCTGCTGCAGGCCGTCAATGGCTGGCAGGTCGTCATGGCGCATTACGCTGATGCCGGCAACCTTCATCCCGAAGATCTCTACCGCACGTTGCTACAGATGGCGGGTGAGCTTGCGACCTTCACAGATCCCAAGCGCCGGCCTGGCAGTTACGCAGCCTATCGTCACGAAGACCTGCAACGCTCCTTCACGCCTGTTGTTTCGGATATACGCCGTTCGCTCTCGGCAGTCCTTGAACAGACCGCCGTCATGATTCCTTTGCAGGAGCGCCGCCATGGCGTGCGCGTTGGCGCCATCACAGATCGCACCTTGCTGACATCGGCGAATTTCGTACTCGCGGTGCAGGCCGAAATGCCGACCGAATCCCTGCGCCGGCTATTCCCGGCAACAGCCAAGATCGGCGCGGTCGAGCATATCCGCGAACTCGTCAATGTCGCGCTGCCCGGCATCGCGCTACGCGCCTTGCCGGTCGCGCCACGGCAAATGCCTTTTTATGCAGGCGCATCCTATTTTGAACTCGACCGCAATTCGCCCCACTGGCAGCAGATGCAGGCTTCCGGCGGTTTCGCGGTCCACGTCTCGGGTGACTATCCCGGTCTCATGATCGAACTTTGGGCAATACGGAGCTGACCTCGGCCATGACCGACAATCCATTTGCCGAGGCCGATGACAATGAGAGCACAATCATCCGCCCCATCCCGGGCGGAAGATTTGCACAGCCGCAGCCCCTGGTTGATCTGCTGCCAGCCGCCGAGGTGCAGCGCCTGTCTCCGGCAGCCGAGACGCCGACGCTAGAATCCGGAATGCGCTTTGCAGATCTGCCGCCGAGCGTGGGCTCTCCTGTTATTTCGGCCGCCTCCGGTTGCCTCAGTCTGCTCGGACGGCTGCGCAATGCGTTTTCCGTCCCGGATCCGCGCCTGTTGCGCGAGCACGCCGTTCAGGAACTGCGGCGCTTCGAGCAGGCGCTTCGCCGTCAGAACCTGCCGATGGAGCAACTTCGACCGGCACATTATGCACTGTGTGCGAGCCTCGACGATGTTGTTCAGGCAACACCATGGGGAAGCCGTGGGGCCTGGGCCGACGCATCGCTCGTCTCGACCTTTCATCACGAAGTCCGTTCGGGCGAGCGGTTTTTCGATCTGCTGGCGCAGCTGCGGCAAAACCCCGGCCAATTCCTTCATGTGCTGGAATTGATGTATCTCTGCATGTCGCTCGGCATGAAGGGGCGCTATCGCCTCTCACCGCGCGGCCCGGCTGAGCTTGATCGCGTACGCGAGGAAACCTATGTCCTTATCAAGCGCAACCACGCACCGACCGAGCCCGCCCTCTCGCCCCATTGGCAAGGTATCGCGGCCCCTTACCAACGCCGGCGATTTGTACTGCCGCTTTGGGTCGGCGGGATCATTGGCCTGGGGTTGATCGGTCTCGTCTATGCCTGGGCGGTTTTCGGCCTTTCCGGCCAGTCAGACCGTCTGTTCGCGGCCGGCCTTACCCTGCCGCCTGGCCATATGCCGGAGATCAAACGCGCATTGCCGCCGGCGCCGGTCCCCACCGTGCCGCCACCGCCGACAAGTGCCATCAGCCTGTTGCGCGGCTTCCTGGCCCCGGAAGTCAAACAAGGGCTTGTCAGCGTCGTCGGCACCGATGCAGTACCTGTCGTGCGCATCAACAATCGCGGCATGTTCGCCTCGGGCAGCGCGACCGTCGAGCCGCAATTCCAGGCTTTGCTCCAGCGCATCGGCGCGGCCCTTGCCTCGCGGCCTGGCCCCGTGCAGGTGCTGGGCTATACGGATAATCAGCCGATCCACACCATTCAGTTCCCCTCGAATTTCCAGCTCTCTTCCGCCAGAGCGGAAGCTGCCGCCAGCCTGATCGGTGCCGCAGCCGGACCTCAAAGCCCGATCTCGGCCGAGGGACGGGCGGATGCGGATCCCATCGCCTCCAATGCCACGCCGGATGGCCGCGCAAACAACCGCCGCATCGAGGTCGTGATGCATCCGCCGGGAGCCAAACCATGAGCAATCTTGACGGGCTTCTGGCAATGCTGGTTGGACGCTGGACAACAAGCTTCGCTGGACTTGCGATTGCGAGCGCTCTCGTCTGGTATCTGGGCCCGCTGATGCCGGCCTTGCGTGATCCTCTGGCGCGCGCTGGATTGATCGCGGTTTTCGTCCTCGTATGGGCCGCCGTGAATGGCGTATTGACCTGGCGTCGCCGACAGCGAGACCGCGCTTTGGCCGCCGGAATTCTGGAGGCCGCGCCCGAAGGGCCGCCGGCCGACGGCCGGCATGGCGCGCACCGCGCTGAGATCACCGAAGAGACGGCAAAGCTGAAGGAGCGCCTGCGGCAATCCCTCGCACTCCTTCGCAAAGCCAAAGGCCGCCGGGGCTATCTTTATGAGCAGCCCTGGTTCTTGATGATCGGCCCGCCGGGCGCCGGCAAAACCACGGCCCTGACGCAATGCGGTCTTCAGTTCCCGCTTGCCCAGCCCGATGGCACCGGCGGCATGGCTCCTGGCTCCATCGCCGGCGTTGGCGGCACGCGGCTCTGTGACTGGTGGTTTGCCGACGAGGCGGTGCTGATCGATACCGCCGGCCGCTACACCACGCAGGATTCCGATCGCTCGGTTGATCGTGCGGGCTGGCTGGCTTTCCTGGATCTGCTGCGCCGCACCCGCCCGCGCCAGCCGCTGAACGGCATTCTGGTGGTCATCTCGCTGGCTGATGTGGGCACAATCCCTGCAGCCGAGCGTATGAGCCATGCCCTCGCAATTCGTACTCGCATCAAGGAAGTCTCAGACCGTCTGAAGACCAGGCTGCCGGTCTATGCCGTCTTCAGCAAGGCGGATCGCATCGCCGGCTTCACCGAATTCTTCGACGATCTCGACCAGCAGGCGCGCCAGCAGGTCTGGGGAATGACCTTTCCATTGGCGCAAGGTGTAGAAGCCTTCAAATCGGAATTCGATCTTTTGATCGACCGGTTGAACTCCCGTCTGTTCGAGCGGCTACAGGCTGAGCGCAGCCCAGATCGGCGTGTGGCAATCGCAAGCTTTCCGCTCCAGATTGCGAGCCTTGAAGCGCCCCTCTCGGAGTTTTTGCAGGCAGCCTTCGGCGACACACGGCTGGACCCGGCGCCGCTCTTGCGGGGCGTCTATCTGACATCTGGCACCCAGGAAGGCACGCCGATCGACCGGCTGACGGGCATGCTGGCCCGCACTTTCGAAGTGGACCAGAAGCGCGCGCCTGATCTGCGCCCGGTGGTCGGCCGCGCCTATTTCATCGGCCGCACTCTGCGCGAGGTTATTCTGGGCGAGGCTTTGCTTGTCTCTTTCGATCCGGCGGCGGCCCGGCGCCGGCGCGTGCGGCGTCTGGCCGGCTTTTCGGCCGTCGGTATCGCCACGCTTGCCGTCTGCCTGCTCCTGTGGCGGAACGAAAGCGCCAATAGCGCAGCGATTGCGCGCAACCAATTGGCACTTGATACCTATCGTCAGACCCTGGCGAGTGTGCCGCTCGATCCGGTCAATGACGATAACCTGCCGCTTATCCTGCCGGTTCTTGAGGCCGCGGCCGCGCTGCCACAGCCAGCCGACGCGAAAACTTCCGGCATTGGCGGTTTTCTTGGCCTCGGCCAGGGTAGCAAGGTGACGGAGGCCGGCCGCCTCGCTTATCAGCATGCCCTGCAACAGGTTCTGTTGCCGCGATTGATCTGGCGCCTGGAAAGCCAGATGCGCAGCCACCTGGACCAGCCGGTGTTTCTGTACGAAGCCACCCGCGTCTATCTCATGCTTGGCAATGATGGCCCGCTGGACACCAACCTCGTAGCGGATTGGATGCAGCTTGACTGGTCCATGCGCTACCCTGGCCCTGCCATGCAGCCGGTGCGGGATGCGTTGTCGCGGCACCTGACCGCCCTGCTTGCCTCGCCCCTGCCCAATGTTCCGCTCGACGGCGGCTTGGTCCGCATGGCACGCAGCGCCTTCAGCCGCATGACGCCGGCCGAGCGCGCTTACAGCCGGATCCGCCCCACCTCGTCGCCGGCCGATGTGATCGCCTGGAGTCCGGCCACAGCGCTTGGCAGTACGGACGCGGAAAGCCTGTTTGTGCGCACATCCGGCCGGCCGTTGACAGACAGCATTCCCGGCTTCTTCACGGCGCGCGGCTTCCGGGAAGTGCTGCTTCCCGCGCTTGCCCCAACGGCCAAGCAGATTTCCGACGAAAGCTGGGTTTTGGGGCCGCAAACCGATGCAACGGCCTCACCCACCGACGCACAGAACGTGCAAGCCATCGAAAGGCAGGTCATCGCGCTCTACGCCAAGGATTACGAGCAGCGTTGGGACGTCCTGCTGAATGACATCGGCCTGGCACCGTTCCGCGACCATATGGATACGGTTCAAAAGCTCTATGTCATGGCCTCGCCGCAATCGCCGATGCGCGATCTGCTCGTCTCGATAACGCAGCAATTGCAGCCCGCCCACGCGGCCGCTCAGGCGGCCGCACAAGGCAATGGTGCGAAAACAGCCAAAAGCGACCCGCAAACCAGCCAATTGAGCGGCATATTCACGCCCGCCGCCGCCGCAACCCCCACCGTTTTGCCGGGTCAGGAGATTGACGACTATTATAGGCCGCTGGTGGATTTCACGGGGCCGACAGGCCAGGCCGCACCGATTGCCGGCATCTTCCATCTGCTCAACCAATTGCAGAGCGAATTGGCGCAACTGCCCAATGCCTCCAGCCCATCGGGGGTCTTGCAGAACAGCCAGGATCCCGCGCAGCTTCTGCTGGCGGAGGCCGACCGCCAGCCGCAGCCAGTGGCCCATTGGCTGCATCAGATTTCTGACTTCGGGGCAAGCACGCTGGCTGGCGACGCGCATCAGGCGGTAGCCACCGCCTTCGTCAGCATGGATGGCCCGTCGAAGCTTTGCCATGCTGTGGTTGACGGACATTATCCGTTCAACCCGAGGGCGCATTCCGAAACGCCGATTTCCAGCTTTACCAAGCTTTTCGCGCCAGGCGGCGTTCTCGATTCCTATTTCAAGACGCAGTTGGCGCCTTATGTGAATACCTCCGGCAGCACATGGCATGTTCAAGGCGTCGGCGGTGTCGCGGCCCCGGTGACAGATGCGCAGATCGTCCCATTCCAGCAGGCGGCTGTCATCCGCAACCTCTATTTCCCGAGCGGCGCCCCCATACCGTCCATGCATTTCACCATAAGGCCTGTTTCGATCGACCCTCAGTCGAAGAAGGTTGTTCTGGCATTGGGCCAGTCCAACATCGCTTGGCAAGCGAGCAGCGTGCAGGATGCCAGCATCACCTGGCCGCAGGATGACCTGGAAAATGACAGCCTTACCTTCACGCCGCCTTTGCCGACGCAGCCTTTGACTGTGCAAGGACCATGGGCGATTTTTCGCCTGTTCAGTGCAGCCCGGCTGGAACGCGGCAATGGACCGACCCATTATTTCGCGACCTTCCATTTCGGCGACAGGCAGGCCAATTTCGCAATCGAGACGGATAGCGCCATCACCCCACTCTATTGGCATGTGCTGCAAAGCTTCCAATGCCCTGTGGTGCAGTGATGGAGCGCATCGCGCCCCTTGCCGCTGCCGGCGCGGTCTTTCCCGGCTTTTTTGGAAAACTGCCGTCTCGGGGAGATTTCATAACGCGCGGTCTTTCGCCCGTGACCGTCACCGCGCTCGATAGCTGGGTCAGCCGCTCACTGGTAGCCGGCCGCACGGAATTGGCCGAGGCGTGGAGCATCACCTGGCCAGCCGCGCCGGTCTGGCATTTCAATCTTCCAGCCAAACAATGTGGTCCTCTGGCCCTTCGTGGATTGCTCCTGCCCAGCATGGACAGGATCGGCCGACATTTCGCCTTGATCGCAGCGGCTGAGATTCCCGCTGTCTGGAACGGCCGCGATGATGGCCTGGCTGAAGGCGCTTTTCATGCGGCCCTGGAATCGGATTGCCGGCGCGCCCTGATGAATGATGCGACACCGGATATGCTTTTCGCCTGGCTGTGCAGACTGCCTGCACCGGAGATCGCAGCGCCAGAGATCGGGCAATGGTGGACAGCGGGCGGTGATCATATCGCCACCACAGCCTTTGAGTGCGAAACGCTGCCTGACACAGCGCAATTCATTCGCATGGTGCGGGATTGAGCGTCGACATCCGTCACTCGGCTGCCACGCATGCCGGCGCAATCCGGCGAGAAAACCAGGACGCGCTGCTCTGCCGCCCGGACATCGGTCTGTTTCTTGTAGCGGACGGCGCAGGCGGGCATAGAGATGGGGCTTTGGCCGCTGCCCGGGTCGTATCGAGCGCCGCCGCACTGGACGCGCGTGCCAGCCCCACAGCAAGACTTTCCGCCTTGCGGCAGAGACTGGGCCAATTGCATGACAGTCTGCTCGACGAAATCGATATCCGGGATGACCGCTCCGGCACGGCGTCGACCGTGGTTGCGCTGCTGCTCGACCGTCATTTCTTCGCCTGCCTGTGGGCCGGCGATTCGCGCATCTATCTGCTGCGAGACGGCGCGCTGATTCGGCTGACGCATGATCATAGCGTGGTGCAGGAGCTGATCGATTCGGGCGCGCTCGATGCCCAGGAAGCGGAACAGCACCGCGAAGCCCATGTCATCACGCGGGCGGTGGGGGCCGGCACGACCCAGCTCATGCTCGACAAACGTGTTGGGCAAGTCATGCCCTATGATCGGTTTCTGCTATGTTCCGATGGCCTGACCAAAAGCTTGGATGAGGCGCTGATCCAGCGCTGCCTTGAACAGGGCGGCAATGCCGCGCGAACGCTGATCGAAGCCGCGTTGCGTCACAAAGCGCGCGACAATATCACCGCCGTTGTCGTGGCAACGGAATAAGGATCGCCACGGTTTGACCATGCCTGTGCCGGGGATATTTTCCTCACCCGGCCGCATCCGCATTACCCGTCCGCGATGCTCGGCAAGGCCGGTATGATCATGGCGCTGAATGCCAACCAACCGCCGGCATGCGGGGCGTCATGCACGGCCTGCGGCGTCACAGATGCCGCCAGATGGCCTGGCATAAGGCTTGTCATCGCGCGCCACCCGGCTGGAGAAGGGGAGCCTCCCGAAAATGCAGGGCTGTTAGGTTTTGCATTCCTGCCGCACCTATGGCATTCGGTTCGCGCCGCGGGGGCGTAGCTCAGTTGGTAGAGCGCCTGCTTTGCAAGCAGGATGTCGTCGGTTCGACTCCGGTCGCCTCCACCATTTCCCTTGAATCAAGGGGCCTGAATGCCAAGGGGTATCGGGCTTGATCCGGCTAGGGTAGCCCTTCCCGCCTAGAGCCCAATGAGGCCCAACGGCGCTATGCCGGGGGAACTTCCAGCAGTATCTGATCAATAAAAACGCTTCTGCATGAGCGGTTTTGTGTTTTATTTGATTTATAAAATTTCCTCGCATTTCCATCAAATATTTTTCCTAGCTCTTCTGCCGCGAATACTTCTCCCAACAGATTTTTTGCCAGATTGACGACCTCGGCATGGCTCGCGGCCAGCGTGCAAACCGGCCAGTCGCTGCCAAAAATCAGGCGATCGGCGCCAAATGCCTGAGCGGCGTGGCGCAGGAAGGGGCGGATGCGATCGGCAGACCAATCGGTCCCCGCTTCCGTCACCATGCCCGATATCTTGCACATCAATCTGGGATGCCGGGCCAGGGCCGATATCTGCGCCGCCCAGTCCCCCAATTCCGGCCGGGTCATGTCCGGCTTCGACAAATGGTCCACCACACCGCGCAGATCCGGGGCTTTGGCGAGCGCATCCAGCATGGCCGGCAGATGGCGTGGAAACGTCAGAATATCGAAAGGAATGTCACGACGCGCGACTTCTGCCAGCGCTGTTTGAAAGCGCTGATCCAGGATCGCGGCGGGCGGATGCTCCTGCAGCATCGGCCGCAACCCAAGCCATTTCGGCCGCGCGGCATAGCGCGTCAAAGCCGCCGCGAAGTCAGGCGCCAGCATATCCAGCCAGCCGACCACGCCGAGGACGAAATCCGTCCTGTCCGCGATATCGAGCAGAAACTCTGTCTCCGCCTCCGTCTCGGCAGCCTGGACGGCGATTGTGCCCGTGATGCCGGCAGCGGCCATCAAGGGGGCCAAATCCTCCGGCCCGAAATTGCGGAACAATAGCGGCAGGTCAGGCGTCAGCCAGCCATAGTCATCGCGAGCGACCGACCAGAAATGCTGATGCGCGTCGAGCATTGCCATTCCCTCTTTTTGTTTGTTGAGATTAGGCGTGTGGAAAGTGGCTATCCCGAATTGCGCAGGATATTGAGGTAATCCGCCTGGCTGGCAATGCGCGGATTCGTGGCGTGACAGTGATCGATCAGCGCTGCATGGGATATCGCTTCCATCATCGCTTCCGTCACCCCCATCGCGGCGAGACCGGTCGGCAGGCCAAGCCGCGTATTGAGGCTCGCGATCACTGCATCGGGCGCGCCGCCCATAAGGCGCGCGAGAACCGACCACTTGGCGCCAATCGCCGCGCGGTTGAAGCGCAGAACCTCCGGCATCAGCACCGCATTCAAGGTGCCATGGTGCAGGTTGAGGGATCGTATGGCGCCGAGCGGATGCGTCAACGCGTGAACCGCGCCGAGCCCTTTCTGAAAGGCCATGGCCCCTTCCAGCGCGCAGACCATCATATCGCGCCGCGCGGCACGGTCCTGTCCGTCCGACGTCGCCTTTTCAATGGCACCGAGACCGCAATTAAGACCGTGAAGGGCGATCGCTTCGGCCGGCGGATTGAAGGCCGGCGCCATAAAGGTTTCCAGGCAATGCGAAATCGCATCCATGCCCGTGGCGGCCGTCAGGCTCGGCGGCAGACCATAGGTCAGCTCCGGGTCGCAGAGCGCGATGCTCGGCAGATTATAGCCCGACAGAATACCAAGCTTCTGGCCGTCCGCGGTGATGATGACCGCCGCGCGGCCAACTTCAGACCCTGTCCCGGATGTCGTCGGTATTGCGATCAAGGGACAGATATTGCCGTGAATGCGCTTGGCGCCGCCGTGGATGGCAGCATATTGGCCGAGCGGCGCCGGATGCCCCGTCAATAGGCGGACGGCCTTGGCCAGATCGATGGAAGAGCCACCACCCAGGCCGACGATCCCGTCGCAGCCGTGATCCTTATAAATTGCGAAAGCCGCCAGCACGGCCTCTTCGGTGGGATTGGCGGGCGTGCCGTCAAACACGACAGCCCCTGTGATGCCGCCCGTGACACGCGCCACTAGGCCCGTCGCCACCAAGCCGCGATCGGTCGCGATAAGAGGTTTCCGAACGCCGAGTTCATTGAGAAGTTGCGGCAGGCGGCTGGCCTCGCCTTCACCGAACTCTATGCGGGTCAGATAGTTAATCGCGCTCAAGCTCTGTTCCTTCCCCACGGCTTTTATGCCGCTGGCCCCTTTGCGGGGCTGCGCGGCAGCAAGCCTTGTCGGCGGCCTTGGATGGCATCCGTGTCTCGCTACCCTAAAGTAGCCAGCGATCTTCAGCCAATGCCCCCTATCGGCACAACCGCCTATTTCGGGGAGCGCGCGCTTCCAATTGGGATCATCCGGTACAGCACATGGTCCCGCCGCACATAATGATGCAGAAGGGCCATAACAGCATGGCCCCCCGCCAGACCGATAATAAGCCAGGCATTGTAATAGTGCAGAAACCCGATCCAGTTATTGGCGACCGCGCCAATTTTGATCGGAGAGGGAATGGAGAATAGCCCGAAAAATACGGCCGGCCCTCCGCCCCAGCAGTACAGGAAACCCAGCACGACCTGGCAGACGAGGAGAGCATAGAGCGCCAGATGCATCGCCTTTGCCGCCATATGCTGAAGGCCCGTCGTGGCAGGCGGGATCGGTTTCGCAAATATCGTGCGCCAGAGTATGCGCAGACCGAGAACCGCAGCCAGCAAGATCCCCAGAGAAATATGCACCGATTGCATTCCGTCGCTGAGATGGCCGTCCGGCAGGAAAGACCAGATTTCCGCGAGAGCAAACAGAGTGACGACAAGAATCGCCGTCAGCCAGTGCAGAACTATGACAGCATGGTCATAGCTGGGCGGTACCGCTGTAGGGTCTTGTTTTGTCATAGTGACTTGGCCCCTTTGCCAATGTCCTGGCCAACCGGAAAAGCAGCCAATGTCGTGCCGAAGCGCTGCGCCACCTTGGCCAGATAGGATGGCGGTTGCAGGCCGATGACCATGAAAGCGCGATGTCCGTCATTCCAATAGGACACATTCAAACCGCGCCGCGTTTCGGCCTCTGGCGCGGATGGCGCGGCGGTTGACGGCATGATGCAGAGAGACATCGGCCCATAGCGTGGATCGAGGTAATTCAGTTCCGCGATCGGTGTGCGATCATAGTGCAGAAGCTGGGCCTGTTTGAACTGCAACCCCGCATATGCAATTGCTTGGGGGTCCAGGCGCAGACTCATAGCATTGCCGACCGCCTGCAATTGCCGCGTTTGCAGTGCGATGTCGTCCGAGACATTGGCGAAGGTTTCCGGCGTGTAAAGACGAACATAGCTGGCGACGATATCGCGCCAATGACCCGATCCAGTCGCGTCAGGCGCAGGCCTGGGTGCAAAAGCCAGATGGTCCCCCACACCGCCCAAGACCACCAGCGCGAGGCCGGCGGCAATCAGTCCTCTTCGTCCGAAGGTTGTGGCCTTGCCTGCAGTCCGCGCATGGGTCTGCTCACTCTTTGTTGCAATGTCGCCCAGTGACGCCAGCATCCTGTCCACAGGCGCTTCCGATAGAAGCGGCGTGAAAGCCTTTCTGATACCAAATGTCGCACCGGACAGAGCCGCAAGCCGCACAGCAACCCCCTCATCAGCCGCCATGGCCAATTCCACGCGTACCCGGTCATCCTGGCTGAGTTCGCCGTCGATATAGGCGACCAGTTCCATATCCGTTGGGGTGCCCGACATCATGACTTCCCCTTCACGCCGGTCGCGGCGACGAGTGTCGCCCGCGCGCCGGAAAGACGGCTCATCACCGTGCCGATCGGGATGCCGAGAATATCCGCCGTTTCCCGGTAGGTCATTTCCTCGACATAGGCGAGGAACACGGTCGCGCGCTGCGCCTCGGGCAAGGCTTGCACCCGCGCCACCATTTCATTGGCAAATACCTGGGATTCCGCCGTCGCGATCCCGTCCGTCGTCAAGGCGACTTCAGGATCGACAAAACCGCGCCCCATCCGAATACGGCGCGAGCGCACTTCATTCATCCAGATGGAATGCAGGATGGTCAGAAGCCAATGGTCAATCCTGGTCCCGGGCTGGAATTGCTCGGCGCGCTCCAATGCGCGCAGGCAGGTGGCCTGCACCAGATCCTCGGCGACGTCCCGGCGGCCCGACAACACGAGCGCATAGCGCCAGAGACGCGCCAACTGCGCCGCGAGGTGCTCGCGCACATGCCCGGCTCTGTCGCTTGCGATTGTCAAAGGCTCGCTTCGCCTCATTTCGCCCTGTTGGCGGTCATGGACCAGATGGATCATGGCGTGAAAACACACCAGGGCGGGATTTATTCAGAATCATCGTAAAGTTTCCAAAATGGCATGATGTTCCGGATGCATGCCCCCATGTCCACATTATTGAGCGATAATCAGGGCGAGTTTCCCCGACAATGTCATGAATAATCCAGCCGGCGGGGTGTTCATGGGGCTTAACGATGCGCGGTTCGGGCTCCATGGTCAGTGGCAACGCGGTGGTCATTCTTATCGGAGAGGGCCAAATCTTGGCAAAGGTGGGACCGCATGGATGACCTGGCAGACATGGGCCTCGCGTCCCTCTACGCGCCGCTGGCCGATGCGCGGGGCGCCTTCGTTCTAGGGCAGCTTGGCCAGTCGCTGGACGGGCGCATCGCCACGCCCACCGGGCATTCGCGGACCATCGGCGGTCCTGAGGCCATCACGCATCTGCATCGCCTTAGGGCCTTGTCAGATGCGGTCGTCGTCGGCGTCGGCACTGTCACCACCGACGACCCACAGCTGACGACCCGCCATGTCGATGGGCCGAGCCCCGTGCGCGTCATTATCGACCCCAACGGCCGCCTGCCGCACGATGCCTGCGTGCTGCGAGACGACGGTATCGCCTGCATCGCCGTCCAGAGCCGTGCCATGGCGCGGCCCGCGCGGATCGAGGGATTGACGCTGCCCTGTACGAACGGGCGTATCGACCCGCAGGCTCTCATCACCGCGCTGGCGGCCAAAGGGTTAAGACGCATCCTGATCGAAGGGGGCGCCCATACGGTATCCGCTTTCCTGGCAGCCAAAGCCCTCAACCGGCTTCATATCTGTGTCTCGCCGGTCATAATCGGCTCCGGCCAGACGGGCCTTTGCCTGCCACAGATCGCCCATATGGATCAGGCCATGCGTCCGTCCTGTACGACGCACCGGCTGGGCGAAGACGTTCTGTTCGACTTCGATCTCGACTGAACGCTCAGTCCAGGCGGCGCAAAAGCGCCGCGACCGTGCTGACCGTCGTCTCCCATCGCGGCAGCGCATTGCCTGCCTGAAGGCTGGCCTCAGCCGCTTTTTCACGAATGGCAGGATCCGTCAGAAACCGGCGCAAGGCGGCCGCAAGCGCGATCTCGTCCTGAGGCGGCACCAGCACACCCGCCGCATCCGGAACGACAGAGGGAATGGCGCCGGCCCTGGTGCCGATAACCGGCAGTCCATGGGCCAAAGCCTCGGCGAAGACCATGCCATATCCTTCATGCAGGCTCGCCAGCACAAAAAGGTCGGCATCCGCGTAAAGCGGCCCGGTATCGTCAACTTCCCCAAGAAGCGAAATCCGCGCCGGCAATGCCAAGGCCTCGATCTGGGCCCGCAGGGCGTCAGCCGTTTCCGGCGCCCGGTCCAGGCTGCCCGCAATCGTGCAGCGCCAGTCCAGGTCACGAACGGCGGACAAGGCCGAGACCAGCGTGGCATGGCCTTTGCGCGGAGTGACGCTGCCCAGGGACAGAATATGCGAGGGGTCGCCACGGCGCGCGGCAGGCGCAACCCGATCGGTACCGGGCGGCGCCACAATCAGCTTCTCCCGCCCGACACCATAGACGGTCCGCATGGTATCGGCCGTCGTATCACTGGTGACGATGACGGCCCTCGCATGGCGCAGGGCCTCACGTTCCGTATCGACAAACGCAGCAGGCGCCATCGGTTCCAGCGCAAGCGGGTGATGCACAAGCGCAATAATGCGCAGGCGTAGGCCCTCTGCCGCCGCTAAGTCAGGCATGGCACCGAAGGCCAGACCATCGACAATAACAGCCTCACCGTCCGGCAGCGACGCAAGCGAGGCCGCCACCTCCGCCATATCCGCGGCCATGGGATAGGGAAAGCTGCCCGGCCAGGCGAGATGGCGGACCACAACCCCGTGGTCACGCAGGCCGGCGATCAGCCGCCGGTCATAGCCATAGCCGCCGGTGCGGGTATCCAGGTCACCCGGAATGGCAAAAGCGACCGTCTGATGCAGACGATCAGTCAAGATCGGCCTCGTACCAGCCCTTTGCCACATGGGACTCGCTCAAGGTGACGCGCATGCGGGTGATGCCCTCGGCGTAAGGCCCGAGCGCGCCGTCGCGCCGAGCCTCCGCCATGCGATTGAAGATCGTCCAGGCGAGGAATTCCGTCGTCGTGACCTGACCGGACAAGGCGGGATCCTCGTCGAGATTGGCGTAGTTCAGCGGCTTCAATGCTGCGCGCAAGGCGTCGAGCGCGCGGCCGATATCGACCACGATATTGTCCGGCGACAAAGACGGGCGAAAGAAGGCGACATCGACCACGAAGGTCGCGCCGTGCAGCCCCTGTGCCGGACCGAAAACCGCACCGGGCAGGCTATGGGCGATCATGATATGGTCACGCACTTCAACAGCGAACATGGCAATCACTCCGGCTGATAGATAACACGGTGGAACAAAGCGCCCGGCCTGCCGAGCAGACCGGGCAAAGCGGCAGGCAGTGCATCGAAAGCGGTCTCTTCCCGCACAAGACAGTCCAGCCGGGGATCGGCGGCCAGCGAGAGCGCCAGCGTCAGCCGGCGCGCGTGGCTCCAGCGGGCGCGACGCGAGGGAGCAACGGCCCCGACCTGGGAACTCCGCAGGGACAGGCGTTGGCTATGAAAAACGCCACCCAGTGGCACCGTCACCGCGGCGTCACCATACCAGCTCAATTCCATGATCTCGGCTTCGAACCCGGCAAGCGACAAAGCGAGTGTCAGGCCATCGCTGGTGCCGGACGCGTGAATAACCGCGTCGCAGTCGCGCGGCGCATCATGCGGTTCTGCGAAACCCACCCCCAAGGCTTCCGCAACCGATGCGCGCGCCGGGTCGATGTCGATCAGCGTGACCTCCGTCCCAGGCAGAGAGGCACAGAGCCAAGCGGCAAGGCAGCCGATTGTGCCGGCACCGACAACGGCGATGCGGTCGCCAATCCGTGGCGCCAAATCCCAGCTTGCGTTCAACGCCGTCTCAATCTGGGCGGCGAGGACAGCGCGCGAGGTCGGTACCGTATCGGGGACCGGGATTGCGGCCTCGTCCGGCAATGTAAAAAGCGTTTGGTGCGGATGAAGGCAAAAGACCCGCTGGCCAAGCCGATCGGCCGGTCCATCGTCAATCACGCCGACCGATGCGTAGCCGTATTTGACCGGGAATGAAAAATCGCCTTCCTGAAACGGACACCGCATGCGGGCCCATTCCCCCATCGGCACCCGCCCGGCAAAGACCAGTGCTTCGGTCCCCCGGCTGATGCCGCTTTGCAGCGCCCGCACCAGCACGGCATTATCCTGGCGCGGCGGGATATCCACGGCGCGGATTTCTGATTGCGCTGGGCCGGTTATCCAAAGCGCGCGTGCCGCATGCGTGAATAAAGTTTGGGTCAAGGGTGTTCCACTCACTTTGGCGGATCAATAGCGGGAATTTCGGTGAGCATCATTTCTATCGACCGGACAATGCCGGCAATGACCGAGGATCGCCAACTCCGGCCAAGGCGCATCCTGGTCCTGCTGCTGAACCTCGCAAGCTGGATCGCCCTGGGAGCGCTGATGGCACAGATCATCGGCAGCGCCGGCTGGTCCTGGGCGGGGGTGACAATCATGCTGCTCTATCTCATCGCCCTGCCCTGGACCTTACTGGCCTTCTGGAATGCGGTGATCGGCTTTTTCATTCTCCGCTTCCACAATGATCCCGCGTCCTACACCAATCCTGCGCTGAAGAGGACGGATCTACAAGCCGCCATCACCGCGCGAACGGCACTCTGCTTTTGCATCCGCCATGAAAACGTGCCCGGCGTTCTGGCGCGCGTCAAAGCCATGCGCAGAAGCTTAGGCGCATTATATCAAGGCAGGCAAATCGAGTTTCACATATTAAGCGACAGTACCAGAGCGGATATCTGCGCTGAAGAGGAGATTGCTTTCGCAAGTGACCCCAGCCTACATTACCGGCGCCGCTCCGCAAATATCGGATACAAGGCCGGAAATCTTCGTGACTTCGCGATAGCATATTCCGACCAAGTCGATTTCATGATCGTTCTTGACGCAGACAGCCTGATGTCGGGCGCCGCCGTCCTGCGGCTTGTGCGGGTGATGCAGGCAAACCCCAATCTCGGCATTCTGCAAACGCTCGTAACAGGGCGGCCTGCGACCAGCCCCTTCGCACGCATCTTTCAGTTCGGCATGCGTCATGGAATGCGAACGCATACAACGGGCATCGCCTGGTGGCAGGGGTCAAGCGGCCCCTATTGGGGCCATAACGCCATCATCCGCCTGCGCCCTTTTGTTGCGCATTGTGCTTTGCCGGTGCTGCGCGAAGGACTGCCGCTGGCTGGGCATATGCTGAGCCATGATCAGGTGGAAGCCGCACTGATGCGGGCCGCTGGCTTTGATGTTCGCGTTACCGCGGATGAGTTCGAGAGTTGGGAAGAAAATCCCCCACGGCTGCCGGACTTCATCCGCCGTGACCTGCGCTGGTGCCAAGGCAATCTGCAATATCTGCGCCTGATCGGCCAGCGCGGCTTTCGTCCAATGGGACGCTTCCAGCTTTGCAACGCCATCGCGATGTATCTGGGAGCGCCCGCCTCCATCATCATGCTGACCGTGGGTATCGCCAATGGGCTGTCCGGCCGGCATGGCCATGTGCCGCACGCCCTCGCCTTCGGACTTTATTTTGGCATGCTGATCCTGGGTTTCGCGCCGCGCTTGCTGGGCGTCGTCGACATCCTGTTGCGCACCGAGGACCGCCGGCGCTGGGGCGGCGGCATGCGTCTTTTAGCCGGTGCGGCGACCGACGCGGTTTTTACCGTGATGATCGGCCCCGTGATGATGGTCGCACAATCGCGCTTCATATTCGGATTGCTGTTCGGACAGCGCATTATATGGGAAGCGCAGCAACGCGATGACGGTGCTGTCACATTGCGTGAAGCGATCAGCGGCCTTTGGCCCCAATTCCTGCTGGGATTATTCTTTGGCTCGGCCACTTGGCTGGTCGCGCCAGGATCATTGCCTTGGGCGATACCCACTCTGGCGGGCTCGCTTCTGGCCGTCCCCTTCGCCTGCATCACCGCCAGTCCCCAACTTGGGGCCTGGATGCAGCGTGTTCGTCTTTGCTCCGTTCCCGGCGAAGGGGATGATTTCCGCTAAGCTCGTTGAACAGGAGAATGGCCTGTCGTGACGCTGGAGCCGCGCCAGGCTAGCCGCCGGCTCTCCGCGCCAACAGCGTTTCCAATCCCCGCAGGGCATCGAAAATCAAGATCGCGATCACGCCGACAATCACACCGCCCTGCACAATGAAGGCCAGATTATTGGACGTCAGACCGGCAATGATGACGGCACCCAGCGTCGATGCCGCAACGGTCGACCCGATCGTCGCCGTCGCCATGCTGATGACCACGGAGAGACGGATACCGGCGAGGATGATAGGCGCCGCCAACGGCAGTTCCACCTGCCACAGGCGCTGCCGGCCCGTCATGCCGACGCCGCGCGCCGCCTCCATGACATTGGCCGGCACAGTGGAAAGCCCGGTCAGCGTATTCTCGAAAATAGGCAAAAGACCGTAGAGAAACAGCGCAATCAGCGTCGGCTTTTCACCGAACCCGGTCATCGGCACGGCCAATGCCAGCACCGCCACAGGCGGCACGGTCTGCCCGATATTCACCAGACTGCGCGCAAGCGGCAGAAATTCGCGACCTGACGGACGTGTGACGAGAACCGCCAGCGCTATTGCAATCAGGCTGGCAGCGAGTGTCGCCACAGCCACGATTGCCAGATGATCGAGCGTCAGAAGAGCCAGACTTCCCTGATCATAGATCGGCGGCGCGCCGTTTTCCGTCAGCGGCCGCAACAGACCGGCGAACCACGCGGGATGCCACAGAAAGGCGATCAAAAAAGCCAGCAGCGCCATGCGGGGCAGAAAGGACCAGACCCTGGTCATACAGGGGCTTGTCCAGGCAACCGCGCGGCCGCCATCAGCCTGGCCCGGGTGACCCGACCGAGCGGCGCGCCGTCGGCCGATTGCACGGGTGCCGCGTCCCGACCTGTCCAAAGCAGAGCGGACAGGCCGTCACGCGCCGTCGCGTCAGCGGATAGCGGCGCGCCATCGGCGGTGCCGGGCTCCACCACGTCCGCGAGCGTCGTCAGCGACAGCAGGCGGAAGGGCCGGTCAGCCGCGCCCAGCAGGCTTTCGACGAAACCGGTTGCCGGGGCCGTCAGGATTTCAGTCGGGCTCGCATATTGCAGCAGACGACCGCCATCCATGACGGCAATGCGATCCCCCAGATGGATCGCCTCCTCCATGTCATGCGTCACCATGATGATGGTGGTACCGAAGCGCCGCTGGATGGCGCGCAGATCGTCCTGCGCCTTGGCGCGGATCACCGGGTCCAGCGCGCCGAAAGGCTCATCCATCAGCAGCACGGCCGGTTCGGCGGCGAGCGCACGGGCCACGCCCACGCGCTGCTGTTGCCCACCGGACAGCGCGCTCGGGTAGCGCGGGCCGTAAGCCGCAGGGTCCAGCTGGAACAGCGTCAACAGGTCCGCCACGCGCTGCTTGATCCGCGCCGGCTCCCAACCCAGCAGCTTCGGCACGGTCGCGATATTCTGGGCGACCGTGCGATGCGGAAAGAGCCCATGTCCCTGGATGGCATAGCCGATCTTGCGCCGCAGCACATGAGGCGAAAGGCTGTGCGTGTCTTGTCCGTCGATGCGAATGCGGCCCGATGTCGGCTCCACCAGCCGGTTGATCATGCGCAGCAGGGTCGTCTTACCCGAACCCGATGTGCCGACGATGACGGCGATGCTGCCGGCTGGCACGCTCAGCGATACGTCGCTGACGACCTCCGTATCGTCATAGCGCTTGGTGATAGTGTCGATGTCGATCATGGCGCGCTGTCACGAACAGAAGGGGTGGAAAGCAGTTCGACCACGGCGTCCAATATCACCGCCGCCGCAAAGGCCAGCGCCACGGTCGGCACGGTGCCGAGCAGTACCAGGTCGATGGCTGTCTGGCCGATGCCCTGAAACACGAAAACCCCGAAACCGCCGCCGCCGATCAGCGCCGCGATGGTGGCGAGCCCGATATTCTGCACCAGCACGATGCGAATGCCGGTGATGATGACCGGCAGCGCCAGCGGCAACTCGACCTGAAACAGCCGTTCCCGCTCCGTCATGCCCATGCCGCGTGCGGCGTCATTGGCGGACGGGGAAACAGCGGCAAGGCCCGCGACGGTGTTCGCCACGACAGGCAGCAAGGAATACAGGAACAATGCGACAAAGGCCGGCGCCATGCCTATGCCTTGAATGCCGATGGCTTTGGCACCGGGGACATGGACAGCGATCCAGCCGAGCGGCGCGATCAGAAGCCCGAACAGCGCGATGGAGGGAACAGTCTGCACGATATTCAGCGCGTTCAGCACCGCATCGCGGATCTTTGGCACCCTGTGGCATAGAATGCCGATCGGCAGGCCGAAAGCCACCGCCGCGACCAGCGAGCCTAAAGCAAGCTCGACATGCGCTGCCGCCGCCGCCCAGAAACTATCGGCGCGAACGGCATATTCCTTCAGGATCGAGAGATTGTCCCAAAGCCCGCTTTTTAGGATGAAGCCAAATACCACGGCTGTCGCCGCCAATGCCGCCACACGCCCGAACGGCCCTGGCCGCAATCGGGTCAGCGCATCGGCCGTCAATAGCGCCATGGCGAAGGCCAGAAGCCAAAACCCTGCCGCCGGTGCCACCCGGGCGTAGGGATTGCCGGACGGCGTCAGCACAATCCCGCTGACCCCGATTGCCCCGGCAAGCGCCAGCAAGACAAGCACGCTCGCGCCAAGGCGCAGCCAGGCCGGACTGCGCAGGCAGGCGATCGTGATCGCCACGAATAATACAGCCAGCAGAAGGATCGATCCTGTCTGCGGAAGTGCCTCAAGAATCGTTTTGGCAACACCGGCCAGAATGCGATTGGGCTTGACGGTCGCAAAGGGCAGGCAAAGCCCGCCCAGTGCCACAAGGCTGATCACAAGGCCGATGCGGTCAGGACGGAAGCGCGCGGCCCCTGCCCTGCCGCCCTGTATCGCTGCGGACAAGGCCACTTACTTCAGGAAACCGTTTTTCTTGAGGAAATCCTCGGCCACCACCTGCGCCGGCTCGCCCCCGACCTGAACGCGACCATTGAGATCTTGCAGCGTCTTCAGATCGAGCTTTTCAAAGACCGGCTTCAGCAGGTCAGCGATTTCCGGATGCTGCTTCAGCACGGCCTCGCGGATAATCGGCGTGGGCTCATAGACCGGCTGCACATGCTTGTCGTCTTCCAGAACGACCAGGCCGGACGGAGCGATACCGCCATCGGTGCCGTAGACCATGGCGGCATTGGCGCCGTTGGTCTTGTTGGCAGCCGCGGCAATGGTCGCCGCCGTGTCGCCACCCGACAGCACGATCAGCTGATCCGGCTTCAGCGTGAAACCATAGGTCGTCTCGAAGGCCGGCAGCGCACCGGCGGAATTGACGAATTCGGAGGAGGCGACGAGCTTGACGGAACCTCCGCCCGAAACCCATTTGCCGAAATCGCTGAAGGTGACGAGATGATCGGGGCCGGCGACATCGCCGCGCAAAGCCACGGCCCAGGTGTTATTGGCGGGCGAAGGCGTCAGCCAGACGATTTTATTAGCGTCATAATCCAGCTTTTTCGCCAGTTCATAGCCCGCTTCCGGGTTCTTCCAGGCAGGGTCGGCCGCCTTGTTGAAGAAGAAAGCCGCATTGCCGGTATATTCGGGATAGATATCCACGGCGCCGGTTATGATCGCCTTGCGCATGACGGGTGTCGTGCCAAGCTGGACCCGGTTGGTCGTCGGAATGCCGTGCGCCTTCAGCACGTCCAGGATGATATTGCCCAGCACACCGCCTTCGGTATCGATTTTGGAGGAGACCACGACCTGAGCCTCAGCGGCCTGAAGCGGCGCCAATGCGAAAGCCGACAAGGCAATCGCAAGGCACCCTAAACCTTTAATAAAAGACACCGTGCGACTTCCTTTAAATATAATAGCTATAAAAATTAGTAATTAATTTTTCAAACTTCTGACGCGCGCTATATAGGGTATTAGGAGACAATCTGATAGCCGATTGCGGCCGGTCCAGGAAACGGAGTGATACCGCCGACTGCACGGTCTCGCACACCGGCGCCGTTGCGCGGCCCGGCCTTTATTTGAGCCGCCCCAACCCTTTGATATGCGCAAAACCGGCTGGCGAACCTTGCCGCACAACCTTAATTACTTATTTAAAATAGTATTATTTACAACAATTTTTTATTTGACGCTTTTCACGCGCATTAGAATGGAGTAAGCATATTTCAGCGTTTTAAAAGGTGCAATATGTCGTGGCTCCGAATGTCGGGTTCGTGTCGGTGATCAAGCGCAAGCTTGCCTCTCTCCTTCGTCTCCTCACGCCACGGACAGATTTACTCATGAATCCCTATTTTGTGCCTCAACTGGCCCTGCTCCTGATGGAGGGGGTGGGACGCCGCGCATTGTCCCACGTCACTGAAAAGCCTGACGGCACGCGCGCACTCCCCTATCAGTCCACACAGCCTGTAGAGGGCGCTCGGCGGCTTGCCCGCGCTGAAGCCGCAGGCCGGCAGAGCTTTCATGCAGGCCGCAATTTCGGACGGCCGGGCCCGCTGCGATGACCGTGGCGGCTATTCGCGCCCAGGCCGTCAGCAAAAGCTTCGGCAGTAACCTCGTCCTAGACAGCGTTTCACTGTCCATTGCGCCGGGTGAAGTGGTGGCGCTGATGGGCGCCAATGGCGCCGGCAAATCGACGCTGGTAAAAATTCTGGCCGGCGTCCAGCCAGCGGATTCCGGCGTGATCGAAATCGGCGGTCAGGCACTGCGTCTCGCAAGCCCAGCCCAGGCGCAGGCGGCCGGCATTGTCTCCGTGCATCAGTCTGTCGCCGACGCGGGCGTATCAGCCCTGTCGGTCGCCGAAAACCTGGTTCTGGATGAGATCTGCGGCGCCCGCCTGCCGCTTTTCCTTAGCCCTCGCCGTATCCGCAGGCGCGCGGCCGAGATCGCGGGGAAAACCGGACTGTCCGTCGATCTTTCGCAGCCGCTTGCCGCATTAAGCCTGGCGGAGCGTCAGCTCGTCGCCATCGCCCGCGCTTTCGCGGGGCGGCCGAAGCTGCTGATTCTGGACGAGCCCACGGCCTCGCTTTCCGCCCTTGAAGCCGAGCGGCTGTTTGGGCTTGTCGAGCGGGTCAAGGCCAGCGGCATCGCCGTGCTGTTCATCTCTCACAAGCTTGCCGATCTGCGCCGCATCGCGGACCGTGCCATCGTGCTGCGCCATGGCCGCGTACAGGGCGAATTCACCCGCCCGCTCGATCTCGCCGCCGCCACTCGCGCCATGATTGGACGGCAGGTAGTCTCGACCGTTCGTGCCCAGAACGCTCACACCAGCGCGCCAAGCCTGACGCTCAGCGGCGTGCAGCTTCGTGAGCACGGGCCAGGCATCAATCTTGATCTCTTTCCCGGCGAAATCACCGTCGTGACCGGCCCACTCGGCGCCGGTAAAAGCAGCCTGCTGGAAGTGCTGTTCGGCCTGCGCCCGCCTGCGGCCGGTCGCATCACGCTGGGCAGCAAACCCTGGACGCCGCGCGGTCCTGCGGACGCGATTGCCGCCGGCGTCTTCATGGCGGGCGAAGACCGTTGGCGCACCTCGCTCGCGCCGCATGAGACGCTGGGCGCCGATCTGGCCGGCACCATCGCGCTACCGCATTTGAAGAACTGGTCTCATGCGCTCGGCTTCCTCGGATTTGGGCGCGAACTGGCCGCCGCACAAACCGCCATCCGGCGCCTCGGCATCGTCTGCCGCGGCCCGCGGGACCGGCTGGATCACCTGTCAGGCGGCAATCAGCAGAAGGTCGTCGTCGCCCGCTGGCAGGCGCGCCCGGCGCGTCTGCTGCTGCTTGATGAACCGTTCCAGGGCGTCGATCTCGGCGCCCGGCATGACCTCATCGCATCCTTGCGCGCCATGGACCCAAGCGCCGCCATCCTCATCGCCACCAGCGACGTGGAAGAAGCGCTGGAGGCCGCCGACCGTATTCTGGTCCTGCGCGACCGTGGCATCGCGGCGGAATACCGCCCCGGCCAGGAGGATTTCCTCGGCCGCCTGACCAATCTCGAAACGCTGGTTGCCGGAGCTGCCGACTGATGAGTGATATCGCCCGATCGACGGCATCCGATGGCGTGCCGTCCGGCCGCGCCAAGCCGCATGGCACCACGCTCGGCAGCCTCGCCGGCAAAAGCGCGATCTTCCTGATCCTCATTGCCCTCCTTGCCATCTTCGCTGTCATCCAGCCGGTCTTTCTGCGCGCTGCCAACCTGCTCGATATTCTGGAGGCGGTCTCCGTCACCGCCTTGCTCGGCCTTGGCATTACCGTCAGCCTTGCCGTTGGCGGTTTCGACCTTTCCGTCGGCAGTACCGCCGCCATGGGCGTGATGACGGCAGCCTATGCCCAGGTCGTCTGGGGCTGGGGCGCCGTGCCGACCGTGTTGCTCGTCCTCGGCGTGGGCATCGGCATCGGCCTGTTCAACAGCCTGCTCATCATCGTGCTGCGAGTGCCGGATCTTCTGGCGACGCTCGGCACGCTGTTCCTGGTCGGCGGATTGCAGCTCATCCCGAGTGCCGGCAATTCCATATCCACCGGCATGGTCTTCGCGGACGGCAGTGAGGCCGATGGCGTGTTTTCCCCCACCTTCCTCGCCCTGGGCCGCCTGCGCCTGTGGGGGCTGGTGCCGCTGCCCGTCATCATCCTCGGCATCGTCGCGGTGCTGCTCTGGGTGCTGATGGAACGCCTGCGCTGGGGCCGCGCCATCTATGCGGTCGGCGGCAATGAACGCGCCGCCCATCTGGCCGGCGCGCCGACAGCGCGGCTGCGCGTCTTCGCCTATGTGCTGTCCGGCCTACTCTCATCCCTGGGCGGCATTCTGCTGGCCGCCCGCGTGGGCCGCGGCGATATCATGACCGGCGGATCGCTGCTGCAGGACAGTTTTGCGGCGGCGCTGATCGGCTTCGCCGTCCTTAATCTGCGGCGGCCGAATATCCTCGGCACCGTCATCGGCGCCGTGCTGGTGGGCGTGCTGCTCAACGGCCTCACCATGCTCAATGCCCCGTATTACACGCAGGATTTCATCAAGGGCGCGGTCCTCGTCGGCTCGCTGGCCCTTACCTACCGGCTCGGCCGCGACCGGCGCTGAGCCCCACCGTCACGCTCACAATGAGGAATAAAACCATGCGGAAACGTCTTCGCGCTCTGCCGTGGCTGCTGTCCGGCGCCATTATGGCGGCCAGCGGCATCCTGCCTGCCCACGCGGCCGGCATCCCCGGCGCGCCCGCGCCTTTCGACAAGGGGGACGTCAAGGTCGCGCTGATCAGCCTGATCTCCCAAGGGGATTTCTTCCAGGCCTATCGCGTGGGCGCCGTGCGCCAGGCCAAGGCGCTGGGCATCAACCTGCGCCTGTTCCCCGGCAATGGTGACGGCGCGGTGGAGCGCGACGCGTTGCAGCAGGCCATCAATCTGGGCGTGAAAGCCATCGTCATCGACCATGGCCGGCTCGATACGCTGTCCGATCTCGTCAATCAGGCGCTCAAGGCCGGCATCAAGGTCGTCGCCTTCGACGTCAATCTGAATAACCCCGCCATTCCGCAGGTGGAGCAGAGCGACAAGGATCTTGCGACGCTCGTGCTGGGTCAGGCGCTGAAGGATAACGGCACGGCGTTCAATGCCGGTCTGGTCTACGTCGCGGGCTTCGCACCGCTTGACCGCCGCCATGCCGTCTGGACCGATGTGCTGAAGCAGAACCCTAATATTCATCAGGTGGCGCAATGGGGATCGGTCGACAATCCCGTGGCGACCGTCGTGGCCGACCAGACCTCGGCTGTTTTCCGGGCGCATCCCGATATTTCGGTGATCTTCGCGCCCTGGGATGAATTCGCGCGCGGCGCCAATCTTGCGGCGACCGAGAACAAGCTGTCGTCCAAGGTAAAGATCTACAGCGCCGATATTTCGACCGCCGATATTCAGGCCATCCGCGCGCCGGACAGCGCCTGGGTCGCCACGGCGGCGACCAATCCGGCGGTGGTGGGTGAAGTCTCGGTCCGCGCGGCGGCCCTGCTGCTGGCGGGACAGAATCCTGGGCATGAGATTCTGGTCGAGCCCGCGCTCGTCACCCGTGACCTTCTGGTCAAGGAAAACATCCAGAACGTGAAGGATCTGGAAGCCAAGGTGCCGTCCTTCGCCGGCAGTTCCGCCGCGACCGCATCCTGGATCCCGGTTCCGCAAAGCTGAGTCATACGGATATTGCGCGATCTAATTTCGCTAAATAAAAAATAACATTTGCCAATTTCGATGAAATTTCCATACTACCTTGGTATGAGATAAATAAGGTTAAATCCATGAGCGGCGCTCTGCGGACAGAAATCACTCAAGTGCCTGAAACGTCTCGCCCGCAGGCGCCGATCATTCATAGCGATGCCGAAGCTATCGCCGTCGCTCGCGCTTTGGCGCCGAAACTTGCCGAAGGCGCCATCGAGCGCGACCAGAAGCGTATTCTGCCGCGTGCGGAGCTGGATCTTTTTTCCTCATCCGGCCTCTGGGGCATCACTGTGCCCCGCGCTTATGGCGGGGCCGATGTCTCCTTCGCCACGCTGGCGGAAGTCATCGCCATTATCTCGGAAGCCGACCCGTCCATCGGCCAGATTCCGCAAAACCATCTGGGCGTCGTCGAAGCGCTGCGGGTGACCGCGAACGAGGACCAGAAACAGCGCTTCTATGCCGGCGTTCTTGCAGGCCGCCGTTTCGGCAATGCTTTTTCAGAATCCGGCAGCAAGAATGCCGGTGTCTTCGACACCAAGCTGGTCCGTGACGGCGACAATTACCGTGTCACCGGCCAGAAATTCTATTCCACCGGCGCCTTGTTTGCGGACATCATCCCCATTGCCGCCACGGCCGAAGACGGCAATGCCTATCTGGTTTTCGCCGATCCGCAATCGCCGGGTCTGACGATCATCGACAATTGGTCCGGCTTCGGCCAGCGTACCACCGCCAGCGGCGCCGTGACGCTGGAGCATGTCGCGATCGCCGCGCGCGACGTGGTACCCGCCTATCTCGGCTATGAGCAGCCTTCCGCCAATGGTCCTGTCTCGCAGATCATCCAGGCGGCCGTCGATCTCGGCATCGCCCGTGCGGCGATCCATGACACGATCCGCTTCGTCCGCACGCAATCGCGTCCCTGGATCGACAGCGGCCAGGAAACGGCGGCCGAAGACCCTTACACCATTGCAGCCGTCGGTGATCTCGTCATCCGGCTGCATGCGGCGGAAGCCATTCTGGCGCTGGCCGGCAAGGCCGTGGACGGCGCCATTGCCGATGCAAACATCGACACGGTCGCAGCCGCCTCCTTGAAAGTCGCGGAAGCCAAGGTTCTGACGACGGAAATCGCCATTCTCGCCGGCAATAAGCTGCACGAGCTCGCCGGCACGCGCTCCGTCCTGCAACAGCACGGGCTGGACCGGCACTGGCGCAATGCCCGCACCCATACGCTGCACGATCCGGTGCGTTGGAAATTTGCCCTTATCGGCAATCACGCGTTGAACGGCGTGCTGCCGCCGCGTCATCCCTGGAACTGACGGCAGGATATATCGCATGGCTCGCCCCATCCTGTTCAACGCCTTCGACATGAATTGCGTTGTCCACCAATCGCCCGGCCTATGGCGTCACCCGCGCGACCGCGCTGACCGCTATTCCGATCTCAGCTATTGGACGGACCTTGCCCGCATTCTGGAGCGCGGCAAATTCGATGCCTTGTTCATGGCCGATGTGCTCGGCACCTATGACGTCTATGGCGGCAATACCGACCATGCCTTGCGGGAAGGTGCGCAGATTCCCTTGAACGATCCGATGCTGACCGTCTCGGCCATGGCAGCCGTGACGGAGCATCTGGGTTTCGGCGTCACCTGCACCTTGTCCTATGAACCACCCTTTACTTTCGCGCGCCGCATGTCGACGCTCGATCATCTGACCAAGGGCCGTGTCGGCTGGAATATCGTCACCGGCTATCTGGACAGTGCGGCGCGCGGCGTCTCCGGCGCGGCGTCACAGCCCAAGCATGACACGCGCTATCAGATCGCCGAAGAATATATGGATCTGGTCTACAAGCTTTGGGAAGGCAGTTGGGAGGATGACGCGGTTCTGCGGGATCGTGAAAGCGGCATCTTCACTGACCCCGCCAAGGTTCATCGCATCCGCCATGAGGGCGAGTTCTTCAAGCTCGACGCCATCCATCTCAGCGAACCGTCGCCGCAGCGCACGCCGGTTCTGTTTCAGGCCGGGACGTCCGGCAAAGGCCGCGATTTCGCGGCGCGCCACGCCGAATGCGTCTTCATGGCCGCCCCCAGCAAAACGGTCGCGCGCGGCTATGTCGCCGACATCCGCAAGCGCGCGGCCGACTATGGCCGAGACCCTTACAGCATCAAGATCTTCAATCTTACCACCGCAATTGTCGGCGCAACGCCGGAAGCCGCGCGGGAGAAGCATGCCGACTATCGGCGCTATGTCAGCATTCCGGGCGCGCTGACCCTGCTCTCCGGCTGGACTGGCATTGATTTCTCGGCCTACGACCTCGATGAGCCGGTGCGTTATATCCGCAACGAAGCTGTGCATTCAGCCGTCGAATCCTTCACGACGGCCGACCCTTCCCGCGTCTGGACCGTGCGTGAAGTGGCGGAATGGATCGGCATCGGCGGTTTCGGTCCGCTGCTGGTCGGCTCGGCGGCCGAGGTCGCGGATGAGCTGGAATCCTGGGTGCAGGAAACCGATCTCGACGGATTCAACCTCGCCTATGCTGTGACGCCGGAAACCTTTGTCGATATCGCTGACCTTCTGGTGCCGGAATTGCAGCGCCGTGGCCGCTATAAGACCGAGTATCCGCAAGGCACGCTGCGCGAAAAGTTATTTCCCGGCCAGGGCCCTCGCCTGAGCGACAAGCACCCTGCCGCCCAATCCCGCAAGACCGTTTTGAAAGCCGCAGAATGACCGCAGCTATTGATATCCGCGGGCAGGCTGCCCGCATTCATGACGATGCCGAGGCCATCGCGGTGGCCCACGTCCTGGCGGCGGAATTCGCCGCTGGCGCCGCTGAGCGGGACAGGGAGCGTCGGCTGCCGCATGCGGAGCTAGACCGCTATTCCGCTAGCGGACTGCTGGCCATTACCGTGCCGAAAGCCTTTGGCGGTGCGGGCGTTTCGGCCGGCACGCTGGCAGAGGTGACCGCCATCATATCAGCGGCGGATGGCAGCATCGGCCAGATTCCGCAGAACCATTTCTTTGTCATCGAAGCCATCCGGCTGACCGCGACCGAAGACCAGAAGCGCCATTGGTTCGAGCGCGTCTTGCAGGGCGACCGTTTCGGCAATGCGCTCAGCGAATCCGGCACCAAGAATGCGCATGAATACGGCACTGTCCTAAAACCGGATGCGCAGGGCGATCTGGTTCTGAACGGCCGCAAATTCTATTCGACCGGTGCGCTCTTTGCCCATTGGATCGCGGCTTTGGCCAAGGATGCAAATGACCGTCTGGTCTTCGCCTTCCTGAAGCCTGACGCACAAGGCGTGACGCTGATCGATGACTGGTCCGGCTTCGGCCAGCGCACCACGGGCAGCGGCACCACGATTTTCGAAAACGTCGCGGTCGACCCGCAGAACGTCATTCCGTTTCAGGATGCCTTCGACAGCGCAACCTCCATGGGACCGCTTGGCCAGATTCTGCATGCCGCGATCGATATCGGCATCGGCCGCGCAGCGCTGTCTGAGACGATCCATTTCGTGACGCGTCACAGCCGCCCGTGGTTCGACAGCGGCAAGGAAACGGCGGCCGAAGACCCCTATACCATCGCACAGATCGGTGACCTGACCATCCGCCAGCACGCGGCCGAAGCTTTGCTCGCCCGCGCCGGCCGCTATGTGGACCAGGCCACGATCAATCCGAATGAGGAAACGGTCGCGGAAGCCTCGGTCGCGGTGGCGGAAGCCAAGGCATTTGGGACAGAGGCCGCCTTGAACGCCGCCAACAAGCTGCATGAACTGGCCGGCACCCGCTCGACCCTCGCCGCGCATAACCTGGACCGGCACTGGCGCAACGTCCGCGTCCACACGCTGCATGACCCGGCACGCTGGAAATACGCTGCCATCGGCAATTACTACCTGAACGGCATCAAGCCGCCGCGTCACGGGGCCATTTGATGGCTGAGCCGGCCCTCGCGCTTCGGGATCTGGTCAAGACCTTCGGCGCCACGCGCGCGCTGGATGGCGCCAATCTGGTGGTGGAGCGCGGCACCGTGCATGGCCTCATCGGCCAGAACGGTGCCGGCAAGTCCACCATCATCAAGATCCTGGGCGGCCTCTACAAAGCCGATGGCGGCACGATCGCCATCAACGGCAAGCCACTGGCCCATGTCTCGCCACGGGCGATTGAGCATTTAGGCGTGCATATCATTCACCAGGAAGCGCTGTTGGTGCCGACCTTCACGGTGGCCGAAGCGCTATTCCTGGGTGCCGAGCCAGGGCTTGGGCCGCTGCTGTCGCCGCGCATCATGCGCAAGCGCGCGGAAGAGGTCATCGGCCGTTATTTTGACGTGACTTTGCCGCGCGGCGCGCTGATTGGGGAGCTGAGCCCCGCGCATCGGCAGATCGTTCAGATCACCCGCGCGCTGCTCAACCGTCCTTCCGTGCTGGTCTTTGACGAGCCGACCGCCGCTTTGGTGCGGCGCGAAGCGAACCGCCTGTTCGGCCTTATCCGCCGCCTGCGCGATGAAGGCACATCCATTGTCTATATTTCGCACTACCTCGAAGAAGTGCAGGATCTCTGCGACCGCGTCACCATCCTGCGCAACGGACGTGACGTCGCGACCGTCGACCCGCGTGACACGCCGATGCCGCAGATCGTCTCACTCATGATCAATCGCGACATCGATGACATGTTTCCGAAAGTGCCTGTACCGATCGGCAAGCCCGCTCTGACTGTGCAGGGTCTGGGGCGTCGTGGCCATTTCAGCGATGTCGATTTCACCCTGCATGAGGGCGAAATTCTGGGCCTCACCGGCCTTGTCGGCTCGGGTGCCAAGGACGTGCTACAGGCAATTTTCGGTCTGGAACCTGCGGATCAGGGCAGCATCATTACCCATGGCAAGCAGGGCGCCATCAACTCCCCGGCCAGCGCCATCCGTCGCGGCCTTGGTCTGGTGCCGGAAGATCGGCGCGGCCAGGGCATCGCCTTGGATATTTCCGTGCGCGAGAATACGACGCTGGCCAGTCTCGGCAAACTGACCCGCTTCGGCTTCATCAGCCGGCGCCGCGAGGGCAAGGCGGTGGCAGGGCTCATTGCCCGGCTCGGCATCAAGACGCCAGGACCGGATGCGCGCGTGCGCGACCTCAGCGGTGGCAACCAGCAGAAGGTGGTGCTCGCGAAATGGCTGAGTGCGGATTCCGACATCTATGTGCTGGATGAGCCGACAGTCGCGATCGACGTTGCCGCCAAGGTCGAAATCTATCGCCTGCTGGGCGACCTCGCGCAGCGCGGCGCAGCCGTGCTGATTTTATCCTCCGATCTTCTTGAATTGCAGGGCATTTGCGACCGCATCCTGGTCATGTATCGCGGCCACGTCACTCACCAGCTGCGCCCGGCGGAGACGACGCCGGAAGCCATTCTGGCCGCCGCCACCGGCGCGGCCGCACCGGCTGAGAAGGTCGCGGCATGAGCAGCAATCTGATCGCCGAACAGGCTCCCGCTTTCCTAGATAGCAGCGCTGATCTGGAGGACCGGGAAACACGGCGCGCGCGCCATCGCAGCCAGATCATTCGCCTCGGCTCCATCGCGGCCCTGGTCGCGGTCTTCGCCTATTTCGGCGTGGCAGCGCCGGGATTCGCCAATCTCGGCAATCTCGCCAATATCGTCGAGCAATCGACCGTGCTGGCATTGCTCGCCTTCAGCATGAGCATCGTCGTGCTGGGTGGCGGCGGCGATGTCATTCGCGGCGGCATAGACCTCTCGCTCGGCGCCAATCTTGGCCTCTGCGCCGCCGCCTTTACCGTCGCCAGCAATGCCGGCTTCAGCGATCCGGTTGCGGTCGCCATAACGCTGGCGGTCGGCGCGGCGGTCGGCCTGGTCAATGCCTTCGCGGTCGTGGCACTCGGCGTGCTGCCGCTATTGGCGACGCTGGCCGTGATGAATATCTGCGGCGGTGCCGAACTGGTACTGACCCAGAACACCGTCATCTCGGCCAATTCGCCGCTGCTCAGCTATATCACCGGCGCGTCCTGGCTGGGCCTGTCCATGACCGACTGGATTCTGGTCGGCGCCGCAATCCTGCTGATCGCCTTGGTCCACGGCACGCGATGGGGATTGCGCTTGCAAGCCGTAGGTGGCCAGCGTCAGGCAGCCCGCGCGGCCGGGCTTCGTGTTTCGGCCTACCTTACAGGTACCTATGTGGCGGCGGGCTTGCTGGCGGCGCTGGCCGCCATCGTGCAGGCGGCCCGGCTCAGCGGCAGTTCGCCGGGCTCGGGCGATATCCTGCTGTCGGTCGTCCTCACCAGCCTGATGAGCGTGGTTTTTTCGCGCCGGCTTCTGCCCAGCATCGGCGGCACGCTTCTCAGCGTGCTGTTCATCGGCGGGCTCATCAACGGGTTCCAGCTGCTCAATGTCTCCAGCTACTGGGTGAATGGCGTGCAGGGCGTGCTGATCCTTTTCGTGGTCGCCGTGCGGTCACTGTCCCTCCGTCGCGGGAGCGTCTGACATGTCGGCGACCACTGCCCCTACTCGCCCCATCGGCGCCCAGCTTGTCCGCGTCACCACGCCGGCCGCGCTTGTCATTCTTTTCGTTATCTTTGCGGTGGTTTCGCCGACCTTCCGCACGCCCGGCAATATCCTGCATATCCTGGTCAATAACTTCTCGCTCCCCGCCCTGGTGGCCCTGGGTATGACGCTGGTCGTCTCTGCCGGCGGCATCGACCTGTCGGTCGGCGTCGCCGCCGATATCGCCGCCATGCTGGCGGTCACCTTGATGCAGAACGGCACCGGTCTTGGCCTTAGCCTGATCGCCGGCATTGGCGGCGCGTTGCTCGTCGGCCTGCTCGACGCCCTGCTCATCACTGTTTTCGGCATCAGCCCCTTTCTGGCGACGCTCGGCGTGCTTTTCATCGGCGAAAGCGTGCAGCAATTGGCCACCAATGGCGGCACGCCGATCTATCTCGTCTCCAACTATCCCGCTGCCGGGCTGGATTTTCTGGCCCATGGGCAGATTTTGGGCCTGCCGCTGCCGCTATGGTTGGTGGCAGCCGCCGTTGTCCTCACCCAGCTTCTACTGAGCGGCACCGCCTTTGGGCGCCATTTGCGCGCGATCGGCGCCGAGCCCCGCGTTGCCTGGTATTCGGGCGTGCCGGTGCGGCGCGCGACCTGGCTGGTCTATCTGCTCTCCGCACTGCTATGCGGCGTGGCCGGGCTGCTGCTGTCGGCCACCGTCAAATCCTATGTGCCGCTCTCCGGCAATGCCTTCATGCTGGATGCCATCGGCGCGGTCTTTGTTGGCACAACCATCAGCCGAGAGACGCGGCCCAATGTGCTCGGCACCCTGCTCGGCGTCTTCTTCTTCGGCATGCTCCATAACGGCCTTCTGCTCATCGGCTGGAATTTTTACTGGCAGCAGGTCGCCATCGGACTTCTGGTCTTCATCGTTCTCGGCATCAGTTTTCTGACCCGGCGTTTGCAGACCACGGATTGAACACCCCTTTCACTTGGCAATCAGGGATAAGAACATGTCTTTCAGGAAACGCCTTCTGGCCGGACTGACGCTTGCTATCGGTCTCGGCGCCCTCGTCTCAGCCGCGCAGGCACAGGATGTGCCCAGCCTCAAGGGCAAGCGCATCGGCATCACCGTCGCCGGCACCGAGCATTACTGGGATCTCAAGGCCTATCAGGGGCAGATCGACGAAGTGAAGCGCTTGGGCGGCATTCCCGTGGCGCTCGACGCCGGCCGCAATGACAGCCGCCAGATCGCCCAGATCCAGACGCTCATCGCACAGAAGCCGGATGTCATTGTCGAGCAGCTGGGCAGCGCGCCCGTTCTGGCGCCCTGGCTCAAGAAAATCCGCGCCGCCGGCATTCCGCTGTTCACGGTCGATACCATCTCACCCTACAGCATCAATGATACGACATCGGACAATTACAGCATCGGCGAAAAGCTGGCCTTGCAGCTCGCCAGCGACATCAAGGGTCGTGGCAATATCCTGGTCTTCAACGGCTTCTACAGCGTGCCGGTCTGCGCCATCCGCTATGACGAGCTGAAGCTCGTGCTGCGCGCCTTCCCGGACATCCACATCATCCAGCCGGAACTGCGCGACGTCATTCCGAATACCGTGCAGAACGCCTATTCCCAGGTGACCGACCTGCTGCAGAAATACCCGAACAAGGGCGATATCGCCGCCGTCTGGTCCGCCTGGGATGTGCCGCAGGTGGGGGCCACGCAGGCCATCATCGCGGCCCACCGGACCGAGGTCCGTACCTATGGCGTCGACGGCAGCCCGGATGTCGTGAAAATGGTGGCTGACCCCAACTCGCCCGCCGCCGCCGTCGCGGCCCAGCAGCCCTATCTCATCGGCAAGACGGCGATCGACAATGTCGCCCGCTATCTGGCCGGCGACCATGACCTGCCGCCCTATACTTTCGTGCCCGCTATCCTGGTGAACAAGGAGAATGCGGCAGAGGCAGCCAAGGAACTCGGGCAGTCCTGATCGTCTTCTGCTCAACTTGCCTGAAAGAGTCTTGCCATGGCTAAGCCGCTTCGCCTCAACGCCTTTACCATGGCAACGCCAGACCATCTCTCGCCCGGCCTCTGGCGGCATCCGCGCAGCGATGCCGCCCGCTACCATCGGCGCAGCTATTGGACGGACCTCGCGAAAATCCTGGAGCGCGGTCTGTTCGACGGTCTTTTCATCGCCGATACGCTCGGGGTCAGCGACGTCTTCAAGGGCGGGCGCGACACCGCGCTGGCGGATGGGCTGCATGTGCCGATCAATGATCCGCTTCTGGCGATTTCCGCCATGGCGGAGGTGACCGAACATCTGGGTTTCGGCGTCACCGTCTCCATGACCTATGAGCATCCGTTCCAGCTCGCGCGTCGCATGTCGACGCTCGATCATCTCACGGATGGGCGCATGGGCTGGAATATGGTCACGTCCTCGCTCGACAGCGCCTCCCGCGCCTTTGGGCGTTCCGCACAGCTGCCGCATGACGCGCGCTACGATATGGCCGATGAATATGCCGCCCTCTGCTACAAGCTTTGGGAAGGCAGCTGGTCCGACCGTGCGGTCATCAATGACACCGAAACCGGCCGTTATGTCGATCCGACCCAGGTGCGGACCATTCATCACGACGGCCCGCATTTCAAACTCGATGCCATGCATCTCTGCGAGCCGTCGCCGCAGCGGACGCCGGTTCTGTATCAGGCCGGCGCCTCGCCGCGCGGCCGACGCTTCGGCGCGGAGAATGCGGAATGCATCTTCATCGGCGCACCGTCCAAGCCGGTGCTCGGCAAATTCGTCCGCGCCGCGCGCGACAGTATCCGCGCCGCAGGACGCGATCCGCATGAGGTTCTGATCTTCGCCGAGCATACCGTGATCCTCGGCAAGACCGATGCGGAAGCGGCGGCGAAAGAGGCGGAATATCGCCGCTACTGTTCGGACGAATCGGCCCTCGCACTGATGTCCGGCTGGATCGGCACCGATCTCAGCCGCTATAAGCTCGATGATCCTTTCCACCATGTCGACAGCAACGCCATCCGCACGGCGGTGGAGGCGATGAGCTCCGCCGCCCCCGATCGCGTCTGGACCATTCGCGAAATCGCTGCCTGGTGCGGTATCGGTGGTCTTAGCCCCGTCACCACCGGCTCACCCGAGCGGGTGGCCGACAGCCTCATCGCCTGGGCGGAAGAGACCGACATTGACGGTTTCAACCTCGCCCATGCTGTCACGCATGAAAGCTTCTCCGACATTGCCGACCTTCTGGTGCCGGAACTGCAACGCCGTGGCGTCTACAAGCAAGCTTACGCGCCCGGCACGCTCCGCCAGAAACTCTTCGGCCAAGGCGATCGTCTGGCCGCGCATCATCCGGCCGCCCGCTACCGTTGGCCGACCTCCTGATAGTCAGGCCGAGCGTCAAAACTCTGCCACCAGATACGGAATGACCGATCCATGACCCTTCTGCGGAAACTGCTTTGCACCGGTGCGGCGATCATGCTGTCCTCAACGCTTGCGCATGCCGATGATGTGCCTAGTCTGAAGGGAAAGCGCATCGGTATCACCGTCGCTGGCACCGAACATTACTGGGATCTCAAAGCCTATCAGGGGCAGGTTGATGAAGTGAAGCGCCTGGGCGGCATTCCCGTGGCGCTTGATGCCGGCCGCAACGACAGCCGCCAGATCGCCCAGATCCAGACGCTGATTGCACAGAAGCCCGATGCCATCATCGAGCAATTGGGTAGCACGCCCGTCCTCGGGCCCTGGCTCAAAAAGATCCACGATGCCGGCATTCCACTCTTCACGGTCGATACCGTCTCTCCCTACAGCATCAATGACACCACGTCGGACAATTACCGCATCGGTGAAGAACTGGCCCTGAAGATGGCGAGCGACCTTGGCGGTCGCGGCAATATCGTGGTCTTCAACGGCGCGTATAACGTGCCGGTCATCGCCATCCGGTATGACGAACTGCGTCTGGTGCTGAAGAACTTTCCGGGCATTCACATCATCCAGCCGGAACTGCATGAAGTCGTGCCCAATACCGTGCAGAATGCCTATGCGCAGATCACCGATATTCTGACCAAATATCCGCATAAGGGCGATATCGCCGCTGTCTGGCAGGCCTGGGACGTGCCGCAGGTCGGCGCGACGCAAGCCATCATCGCTGCCCATCGCGACGAAGTTCATACCTATGGCGTCGACGGAAGCCCCGACGTCGTCAAGATGGTCGGCGACCCCAACTCCCCCGCCGCTGCCGTCGTGGCGCAGCAACCTTATCTGATCGGCAAAACCGCGGTCGACAATACCGCCCGCTACCTCGCGGGCGACCATGCGATTCCGCCCTATACTTTCGTGCCCTCCATTCTGGTGACGAAGCAAAATGCCGCCGCGGCAGCCCGGGAACTGGGCCAGAATTGATCGACGACTGCCGCTAAGCGGCCGAATGACAGGATAAACCAACCATGGCCTACGATCGTTCCAATCTGCCCGGTGATTTCAAACTTGGCGCTGCCTGGGGCAGCAACGGCGACCCTGAATACGATACGCTCAGCCAGCGCTTCCAGCCCGTCTTCGCGCGCATTCGCGAAAACGCCGTCAAACGCGAGCTTGGGCGTGATCTGCCTTTTGACGAGATAGACTGGCTGCGCGAGGCAGGCTTCACCGCGCTGCGTGTTCCCAAGGCACATGGCGGCCTTGGCGTCAGCCTCGGCACTTTCTTCGGGCTGCTCATCGAACTGTCCGAGGCGGATTCCAATATCACCCAGGCCTTGCGCGCGCATTACGGCTTCATCGAGCATATTCGGGCCGAAGCGCCACCCGCGCGTCAGGCACGCTGGTTCGAGCGGTTCCTGCGCGGTGACGTGATCGGCGCCGGCTGGTCGGAACTCGGCAATGCCAAACAGGCGAGTTTTTCGACCGAGTTGCGGCAGACGCCCGATGGATGGAAACTCAACGGCACAAAATTCTATACGACAGGAACGCTTTTCGCGGATTGGGTTCATGTCGGCGCGTCGGACGCGGACGGCAATGGCGTCAGCGTTGTCGTATCCCGCCGCGCCCCCGGGGTTGAGGCCGTGGATGACTGGAACGGCATGGGCCAAAGGCTGACGGCCAGCGGCACCACGCATTTCCAGAATGTCACGGTGGATGAGGCTGACATCGTGCAGGAACGGGCGCCCTTCGTCTATTCCGAGGGTTTTTATCAACTGGTGCATCTGGCGACCCTGGCCGGCATCGGGCGAGCGGCCGCGACCGACACCGCCGCCATCCTGCGCGCACGCAAACGCAGCTACAGCAATGCGCCGACCGCCCTGGCGCCGGAAGACCCGCAACTTCTGCAAGTGGTCGGCCGCGTGCGTGGCCATGCCTATTCCGCCGGCGCCATCGTCAATCAGGCGGCGCGGGCGCTGGACCTCGCGGCAAATGCGGGCGGTGCCGATCATGAGCTGGCTCTGGTCGCCGAGGCAGAGCTTGAAATCTGGCAGGCGCAGACGGTCGTTTCCCAGTTGATCATCGATTCGACGGCGGCGCTGTTCGATGCGCTCGGCGCCTCGGCCACCCTCCGCGATACCGGACTGGACCGGTACTGGCGCAACGCCCGTACCATCACCTCGCATAATCCCCGCGTCTATAAGGATCGCATCGTCGGTGACTTTGCCGTCAATGGCCGTATCCCGCCGGGTCAGTGGCGCATCGGACGCGCCTAATATTAGCTTTTATATATAGTGAAAAAATAAAAACACTTTGCATAATTAGCTAACCATCTATATCGCTCACGAAGTCGAGATTTAGACGCTTCCTGTGCGATATAGGTGTTCTGTGCGGTCCTTCTCCAAGACGTTTCTTCTCGCGGCGACAGCCGCGTTTTCTCTAGGCGCAAGCGCCTTGGGTGGATCGGCGGCACAGGCTGCTGGTCTGGCCGGTGCGCCCGCACCCTTCGATCATGGTGGCGTCACCATCGCCGTGGTCAATTACCTCAGCGGCAGCGACTTTTTGCAGGCCTATGAGGCCGGTGCCGCGCGCCAGGGCCATGCCCTGGGTGCCACCATCCGTCTGTCCGAAGCGCAGCAGGATCCGAGCCGCCTGCGTGCTTTGGTGCAGCAGGCGATTGACCTGCATGTTCAGGGTATCGTCATCAACAACGGCACCAAGGAAGCGCTGCGCGATGTGGTGCAGAAAGCGCTCGCCGCCGGGATCAAGGTCGTGACCTACGATCTTGATCTGGGCCTGCCCGGCGTGCCGGTGGTTGAGCAGAACGACCGCGAAATGGCCAATATCGTTCTCGCCCAGGCGCTGAAAGACAATGGCGATCATTTCAAGGCTGGCGAAGTCTATGTGGCGGGCTTCCTGCCGCTTGACCATCGTAACGCGGCCTATCGCGCTATCCTTGCCGCACACCCCGGCATCAAGAACGAAGCCGTCTGGGGTATCGTTAACAGCACAACCCCTGCCTCCGTCGCGGACCAGACCCAGGCGGTCTTTCGCGCGCACCCGGACATTACGGTCGTCTTCACGCCCTGGGACGAGTTCGCGCGTGGCGTCAAGCTCGGGCTTGATGAGTCGAACCTGAGTTCCAAGGTCCGCATCTATGGCGTCGATACGTCGACGTCGGATATCCAAGCCATGCGCGAGCCGAACAGCCCCTGGGTCGCAAGTGCGGCGACCAATGCCGCTGTTGTGGGCGAGGTCTCCGTCCGCGCGGTCGCTCTGCTGATCGCGGGGCAAAATCCAGGTGCCAAGATCGACGTCAATCCGCATCTCATCACGCGGGACGAGCTTTTGAAGAACGACATCAAGACCATCCAGGAACTGGCCGAGAAAGACCCGGATTTCCGGCAGAGCGATGCCGCGACAGCGGCGTGGATTCCCTCCGTCGCCACGAAATAATGCGGGCTGAACCATGACGGATCTTGTTCCCGACTACGCCCGCAATATGCGCCTGATCGGCCATAGCGATCAGGCCGGGCGATCGGACGGCGTGCAGCTGATGGTCCATCGCGGCTATGCCTATATCGGCCAGTTCGTGTCGGAGGGTTTCAGCATCGTCGATGTGCGGGATCCGCGCCGCCCGCGCGATATCGGCCTGGTCAAGGCGCCGCCCAATACCTGGAACAACCACTTGCAGGCACATGATGATCTGCTTCTGGTCGTTCACGCCAAAAACCTCTTCGCCGACGCCGCCTTCGCCGACGAACATGCCTATTACGGCGGATCGGTCGCGGAAACGCTGGCCGCCGCGCAGCCCGCCAAACCGGCCCGGAACTGGAGCGCGGGTCTGGCCATCTACGACCTGAAGAACCCCGAAGTCCCGCGCCAGATCGGCTTCATGCCGGTCGATGGCGTGGGCATCCACCGGCTGTGGTACACGGGCGGCCCTTACGCCTATGCCTCCGCCCTGCCGGATGGGTTCAGCGACTATATCTTCATGATCATCGACGTCTCAGACCCGACCAGGCCGCGCGAAGTCGGCCGCTACTGGCTGCCCGGCATGAACCTCGCGGCCGGGGAGACACCGACCTGGCCCCGCTCGCAGCGCTATGCGCTGCATCACGCAACCGTTTCCGGCACCACCGCCTATGCCTGCTGGCGCGATGGCGGGCTGACGATCCTGGACGTCGCGGACCCGTCGCAGCCCCGCCTTGTCGTCCATCGCAACTGGGCCCCGCCCTATGGCGGCGGCACGCATAGCGCATTGGCCCTGCCCGCCCGCGACCTCCTCATCGTCGCGGACGAAGCCGTGCTGGACAATCAGGAAGACGGGCTCAAACTGACCTGGGTCTTCGACATTCGCAATCCGCAGAACCCGGTCAGCATCAGCACCTTCCCCACACCGGCCGAGGCGGACTATCGGGCAAAAGGGGCGCATTTCGGACCGCATAACCTGCATGAAAACCGGCCCGGCAGCTTTGTCAGCGACAGGCTGATCTTCGCGACCTACCAGAACGCCGGGGTTCGCGCCTTCGATATTTCCAACCCCTACCAGCCGGTGGAAACCGCAGCCCTGGTGCCGCCCGCGCCGGCCCGGATGATCGACCGCCGCCCCGGCCGGCCACAGGTTATCCAGACCTGCGACGTCTTCGTCGACGCCCAGGGGCTGGTCTATACGACCGACTACAATGCCGGCCTGCACATCATGGAATATCTCGGCTGAGTTTGGCATTGCGCGGGGGAATATCAGACCGCCGCGCTTTGGTATTGCCAAGATTGACCAGACGGTGCGAGGTTTCCACTTCATTTAGCAGTAAAATACGATGGCCAACGATCAAGCTCTGGATTTTCTGTGGTTTATTCCTTCATCCGGTGACGGGTCGTATCTCGGCTCGGACAAGCTGACCCGCCCGTCCGACCCTGAATATTTCGCGGAAATCGCGCGGGCCGCTGATCGCCTGGGCTATTCGGGCGTGCTGATCCCAACCGGGGCCGCTTGCGAGGAATCCTTCCTCCTCGCCGCCTATCTGGCAGCCCATACGGAGCGGCTGAAGTTTCTGGTGGCCGTCCGCCCGGGCACTGCCTCGCCCAGCCATTACGCGCGCCTTGCATCGACGCTGGACCGCGTATCGCGCGGCCGCCTGCTGCTGAACATCGTGGTCGGCGGCAGTGCGTCTGAACTGGCCGGCGACGGCATTTTTCTGCCGCATGATGAGCGCTACAACCATGCGGCGGAATTTTTTCAAGTCTTCAACGGTCTGGTCGAAACGGGCAAGGCCAATCTCGACGGCAAATATATCAAGGCGCTGAACGCCCGCCTGGTGGTGCCGCCGGTGCAGCAGCCTCGGCCGCCGCTTTATTTCGGCGGGTCGTCAGACGCCGCCGTCGATTTCTCGGCCGGCATCATCGACAAATACCTGACCTGGGGCGAGCCGCCGGCCCAGGTCGCGGAAAAGATCGCCCATGTGCGCCGCGCCGCCGCCAGCCATGGCCGCGAGGTCAGCTTCGGCATTCGCCTGCATTTCATTGTGCGCGAAACCGACGAGGAAGCCTGGGAAGCGGCCGATCGTCTGATCTCTCATCTGACCGATGACACGATCGCGGCAGCGCAGGAAGTCTTGCGCACCCAATCGGATTCAGTGGGTCAGGCGCGTATGCTGGCCCTGCACAATGGCCGGCGTGACAAGCTGGAAGTATCGCCCAATCTATGGGCGGGCGTGGGACTCGTGCGCACGGGCGCCGGTACGGCACTTGTCGGTTCTCCCAAGACCATCGCCGCGCGGCTGCGCGAATATCAGGATCTGGGGATCGACACCGTCATCGCATCCGGCTTTCCGCATCTGGAAGAAGCCTATCGCGTGGCCGAACTGCTCTTCCCGGAACTCGGCATCGCATCCCCGCTCAATCAGATGCGCGCGACCTTTGGCGAAAAGCAGGTTTTCGGCGGCGGCGGCCATGGCGGCAATGTCAAGCATTCGGAAAAATCCTGACACAGACGCTGTAATGGTCAGCTTGACGGACAGGTCCATCGCAGGTTGTGGCTGCGATGGACCTGATGAAAATCAATCGATCTCGAAATCAGAGCTTATTCGATTTTAAAAGCCCGTCACATGGGCCGACGCGTGTGCCAATCGGTGACCGACTGAAAGGCATGGCCCGCACGGCACAGCAGATCTTCTGCGCAGTGACGGCCGATCAGTTGCAGGCTAAGGGGCAGCCCTTCCTGGTCCATACCGTTCGGCAAAGTGATCGTCGGACTGCCGGAAAAGTCGAAGGGCGCGGTAAAGCGCAGGATACGTTCCAGGACATTCGGATCCTTCCCATATTCGCCCATCCTGGAAAGACTTGGGATCGGCACTGGCATGGTCGGGACCAGGATAAGATCGACTCTCTCGAAAAGGGTTTTGAGGGCGCCGGAAAAGGCCAGCCGCTCATGATAGATATCGCCGAGTTCCAAACCGCTGACCGTCAATCCTTGTTCAATCAATGCCGCAAGGTCCGGTCCATACTCGTCCTGTCGGCTCGGATAGGTTTCGCGATGGGCCAGAGCCGTCTCGACTGAACAGAATGGTATCCAGCCGCGCACAAGCTTCCTGGTCGGCGGCATGACAACCTCCTGGATAACCGCCCCGAGACTGACCAGAACCTTTTCCGCCTCGGCTAATGCCACGACAACCTGCGGATCGATCTCGTCACTGACGAAACGCCGGTCGATCCCGATAGTCAGTCCGCGAATATTGTCGCCGAGATGGCTGAGGTAATTGGGCACAGGATCTGGCAGCGTCGTCGGGTCATTGGCATCGACGCCAGCGATGACCCCGAGCAGCGCCGCACAATCCGCAGCGCTGCGCGCCATCGGGCCGATATGGTCCAGCGAGGCGGCAAGTGTGAAAACGCCATGCCGACTGACACGCCCCCAGGTCGGCTTGATACCGGTCAAGCCGCAGGTCGCTGACGGGAAGCGGATCGACCCGCCAGTGTCAGAGCCGAGCGATCCGTAGCAGAGGCCGGCGGCGGTTGCGGCGCCTGACCCTGTGGAGGATGAGCCCACCCAGTGATCATGGCTCCAGGGGTTCAGCGGCCCGGGATTCTCAGGATGATGGCTGGTATAGGCGCCCTCCGTCATGCTGAGCTTGCCTAGGATGATGGCGCCTGCCTGCTCCAGCCGATCGACAACGGTCGCGTTATAATCGGGCGTCCAGTCACGAAAGAGCTTTGTCCCGGCACCGGTCGGCGCAAAAACCGTGTTGCAGAGGTCCTTGACCGCGATCGGCACGCCATGCAGCGGCCCACGCCATAGGCCACGGGCGATTTCTGCGTCGGCTCTTTCAGCTTGAGTCATCGCCCGCTGTGCCAGCACGGTGGTGTAGCTTCGGTAGACAGGGTCCAAGGCCGCAATGCGGCCGAGCATCGCCTGCGTCACGCTGGCAGACGTTATCTCGGCACGACGGATGCGATCCGATATCGAGAGGAGGGAGGCAAATTCCGTCGGGATGGTCATAGGCTCTTCCTTGCAGGCTCGGCTAGCCGGTTGCTGCTTGTGCTATCAGCGCCAGACCAGCGCCGGGGTCAGGCGCGGGCGATAGAGGCCCTTGGCGATGAAGCTGCGCTCGGTCAGCGCACCGAAGCCCAGGCCCAGTACCATCCACATGATGATCTGCATGGCGGCGGAATCGACGCGGAAATGCCACAGCACCACCGCCGGGAAGTCCGACGGCACTTCGTTGATCGGCGGCAGGATGGCGGCGACGACCATGACCGCGACGATATAGACGGCGCCGGAAATGATCGCCGCTTCCCAGACGCCAAGCTTGGGGGCCAGGCGCTTGCGGAGCACGGCCGCCACCGCCATGGCCGCGATCGAAAGCGCCATCATCGCGAAATACAGTTCCGTGCGGATGGTGATGGTATCCGGATGCCCGACCGAAGGCGGATTGGCCGGATATTTCAGGTTCGGCACCATATAGAAGGCAACGAACCCCGTCAGCGCCAGCAGGGCCGAGACGGCGCGCGGCCCGAGCTCGGTCGCACGCCCATTGGCGAAGGCGAAGACCAGCGCGAACAGACCGCCGAAGGCCGTGGCATAGACCATGACGCCGGTCAGCAGGCCGAAGCTCGCCTGCATCGGGCGGCTGACGAGTTCCGGCTCCGGCCTATCATGAATGCCCTTGGCGGCGTCCGCCTTCATCTTGGCGTCGTCCATCGCCGTCTCGAAGGCGATGGCGCGGTCAACCTGCGGCTCGCCGAATATCTTGGCGAAGCCGAAGACCAGCAATCCCGCGACAAAGCCGACCAGCATGCCGCGGATGAGCAGAGACCTGACCATATGCGTGACCCCTTAGTGGCAGGGGAAACCGAGCAGATGGCGGCTGTCATGCACCCATTCGTGCACATACATGCCCTTGATGAGGGAGGTCGCCCCTTCCTCGGCGCCGACGAAATAGATTGCCAGCAGCATCAGCGCGCCGAAGATGATCCAGGGCAGAATCTCGCGCACCGGAATCGGCGCGGAAACGATATCGGAACCGATCGCTTTATCGGACATGATGTTTTCTCCATTCGTATGAGCCGTTTGCAACAGGGGCCATGTCAGGCGATAGCAACCGGTTCGCGCTTGGCAGCGTGATCGTGATGCGGCGGATGCTCACGCAGATGCTCGTGCCGATGATCCAATTGATGCAAATCAAGCAGGCCTTTTTGCGCCAGCATGCTTTCCAGCGCTTCCTGCCAGATCTCATAGTAATGAATCGTCTGACCCGGATGCGCCTCGGCCTCGTGCTCACGGATTTCGGCGGAATAGCAGGAAACCCATTCGGGCCAGGTGAAATGGCCGTCTTCGCAAAGCTTCACAGCCATGGCGAAGGCCGCGGCTTCCCAAGGAGCGGCGAAGATTGGGCCTTCCTGATCCTGCGGCAGTCCCACCGTGGTCTTGAAATCGGGCACCATAATTCAAGCCTCCGCCGCTATGATGTAATCCTCAAACATCGAGAGATAGACTTTGTCGGCGGGATGGGGTGCATCTGCGCCCCAAAGCTCGCCCGCTTCGAATTCGACATTGTACATGAACTGTCCCTTCTCCCCGAGATCATGCGCGACGGCATCGGGCAGAACATAGACGCCATAATTCTTCACGATCGTCCCGCGCTTGCCGCGTGCATAGGCCGGCAACCGCGTATGAGTCGTCGGGTTGATATTGACGGCGCAAACCAGATCACCGTTCTTGAAGAGGGGCGCGGCATCCGTGGTGCTGTGATAATTGGCGCCGGTGCGGATCAGCTCATCGACACCGTCGAGCGGAAATTTCGAAACCATCACGCGGCCTCCTTCGCGAGTTCCGCCATGCGCGCTTCCAATTCCGCTTTGGTGATGACACCATGCTCTTCGGCGAAATGCTCCAGCGCATGCAACCAATGTTCGTAATAACCGGATGTCAGGTAATGAACCGGGTCCATCTGTTCGATAGAGTGGCGGAACTTGTCGACGTTGAAAAAGCCGCCGGCGAAAGCGAGAATGAACATGCCGAACATCCGTTCTTCCCACTCGGCATGGAAAATGGGTTGACCGGGGTCAATATTGATTTTGCCGAAGCCATGGCGGCCGCCGAGATCATGGATACCGTTCATCGCAGATTCCTCTCAAGCGGTGGGGCTATTGGGAAATCCGGTACCGATCATGGAGTCCCGCGTGATCAGGGCGATAAGATCCTCCTCGCCCATGCCTTCGGTTCCCGCAGGGCGCATGGGCAGCACCATGTAACGAAGCTCGGCGTTGCTGTCCCAAACCCGAACCTGCGTCTTGTCCGGCAAGGTGACGCCGAATTCGGCCAGCACACCGCGCGGATCGATGACGACGCGTGAGCGGTACGGCGCTTCCTTATACCAATTGGGCGGCAGCCCGAGCGTCGGCCAGGGATAGCAGGAGCAGAGCGTGCAGACGGTGACGTTGTGAACGGCTTCAGTATTCGCGACGACAACCATCTCCTCACCCTGCACGCCGGTATAGCCAAGCTCGGCGATGGCGGCAGTGCCGTCTTCCAGCAGACGCGCCCGATAGTCTGCATCAACCCAGGCCTTTGCGACGACACGAGCGCCGTTTCTTGGGCCAATCTTATTCTGATAGAGATCAACGATTTTATCGACGGCTTTAGCGTCGAGCAGATTCTTCTCGACCAGCAGGCTTTCCATTGCCTTCACGCGTAAGGCGATATCTGTCGTGTATCGGCCTTCTTCATGGATGTCGTGCATCATACGCTCCTGTAAAGAAAGTATTCAGAGTTACGAAGGGTCGCCAGGCATCCAGTCATATCGAATGTCGAGCCGATGAACGCGCGTGCAGGCGAATCATGCGGTGACCGCGACGTCGCCGGGACGCTGACTTCGACATCGCGGGCCGATCGGCAACACAATTCTCCAGGCGCAGGTTGAAAATCCCGACCGAAATGGCGAATCTTTAGGCAATCAAGCCTTAAGGGGCCCCATCGCGAACGATCTGCCCAATAATTGCGCTTTTCGGGACCGCTATGCTAGCCTGCCACTGCCAATGTTTTTGTCTGGCAAGGCCATTCTTGATTGATGAACGGAGGCCTGGATACACATTGGCGACGAGGCGGGCCGCTATTCAGTGTGGCAGGAGGCTGCTGTGGTTAGAAGAGTAGAAGATACCAGTCTCGTTAAGCCTGAAGAGCGCTTTGCCTATTGGAGGGAGTTCGTCTGCCGGAATTACGTAACGGCATCCGCGGTAACTGAGGTTCGTGACGCTTCGTTCAGCGGATCTTTGACCAGTCAAGATTTGGGACCGCTTCTGGTCAGTGAGCTTCGTGCGCCTCTTCATTTGTGGTCACGTAACACCAAGCATATCCAGCAGGACGATCAGGACGCGTATATACTGAGCTTCCTCAGCCGTGGGCGCGGTGAACTTAACCAATTCGGCCGCCGATCCGTCCAGCATACCGGTGATTTCGTCTTGTATGATGTCTCTGCGGTGTTCCAATACGACTTGGACGCGGATGCCAGACTCGTCAAAATTCCCAAGTCTCTCTTTGATCAGCGCATAACGAAACCCCGCGACCTTGTATCGGTCACCTTTCCTTTGTCGGCTCCACTCGCTCCCATGTTATCGGCCATCATCACCGAAGCGACCCGGCTTGACCTGAGCAATCCCGCGCAAGCCTTGGTCGGGGCCAGGCTTGCGAATTCGGTCATAGATGTCTTAGTCGCTATGTGTGATCTCTTTCGGGAAGAGAATAGCGCTGGTGCGGCCTCCGCAAGTCTGGACAGAACAATGCGCTACGCACGCGCCAATCTTGGAGACCGGGACTTAGGGCCAGAGATTTTGGCACGGATTGGTGGGGTCTCTGTGCGCAGTCTCAATCGTATGTTCGGGGAAATGTCGACGACACCGATGCGCTGGATCTGGAAGGAACGGCTGCATGCCAGTCGCAACGCTTTAGTGATGAACAATGTCAGTTCCGTCACAGAAGCAGCATTTTCATTTGGGTTTTCTGACCTCGCGCATTTTAGCCGCAGCTATAAAAGCGAATTCGGTGAAACGCCCCGCACGACTTTGAGCAACAGGCCTTCCTGACGCGTGGCCCCCACGAGGCGGGTGGCTGATCTCTATGAGTGCTCAGAAATCGTGGCGGCGGATTGCCCGTCATGTCTAGCGAGCAGGCGTAATGTTAGAGGTCAAGAACCCGACGAGACCCATAAACCCGACCGGAAAGAGCATTTGCAAGCCTGACGCACCTATTGCACCAAGAAGATGCGCTCTAAGATCAATACGTAGACGTTCCGGGGTGGGGCCATCTCAGGTGATCTTATGACAAATTCGGTTGTGGCAGCCGCTGAATGGCGCGATCCACGATATCTCCGCACGCATCGTGGCATGCTTGTCCATCGGATGAGCGACGGAAGCTTTGCTCAGGCAGAAGCCGACATTGCGCCCAAAAACCTCGTCATCGCCAAACACCCGCAACTTGGCTGGAGGCTTGTGCATTTGCATGACGATGCCAGTCAGACCCGTGCGCCCGAAGCGATTATTGCTTCCGTGGCCGATGCTGCGCAGAGCACGATGATTGATGGAATCGCCATAGAATTCATGCCGGGACCGGATAATGTCGCTCTGCGGCAGGACCGGCTTTATCTCAGCGCAGGCAAAGCCTCTGACGTGCTTTTCGCGGCACCGCACCGGATGGCATGGGAAACCTTCGAAGCCGCGAAGCCAGGATTACTGGCCTATCAGCTGTGGCGTCCCAGTAAGACGATGGGCGGCACGCAGTTGATGCTATACGGATTGGCCGAACGGCTTGGCACCGAGCTGGACGCCATCAATCTGCAATTGCATTGGCCCGACATCAAAAAACGCGACGACCGGCCGCTGGTCGTATGGTTGCACAACGATGCCGGGGCGTCTTTCCGGTGGTGTGCAGACACACAGACGACGCAGGATGTGGCCGCCATCGTCTTCGTCTCCCACTGGCAGCGTCAGCGCTTTTTGACCCAGTTTCCAACGCTCCCCGCCGAGCGCTGCCACGTCATTCGCAATGCGACGGAAACCGGTGGGCCAATGCGTCCCTGGCCGGCGGAAAAACCCTGGCGGTGGCGCTGCGCCTATACCAGTGCGCCGGATCGGGGCCTCTCCATCCTGCTCGATGCGTGGGAGCGTCTCGACCGGCCGGACGCGGAACTGCATATCTGGTCGAGCTTTCGCCTTTGGGGCCAGCGCTTTTCCGACAGCGGCCATCAATCCGCCTTTGCCCATGCGCGCCGCCTGCCCGGCGTCACCTATCACGGCATCAAGCCCAATGCGGAAATCCGGCGGGCGCTCCGTGACATGCATTTCCTGACCTATCCATCAACCTTCAACGAAACCTCCTGCATCGCCGTCATGGAAGCCATCGCCGCTGGTGTGCGGGTCATCGCAACAGCCCGCGCGGCCTTGCCAGAGACGGCGGCGGGCTTCGCCCATCTCTATGCCCCGCCAAGTGACCGCGAAGCCTGCGTCACTGCCCTGGTCCGTGAGCTGACCGAGGAATTTGAGAATCCATGGGGTGGACAGCCCGCGATGGCGGCCACCGCGCAGGCCTATGCGCGCGAGGTCTATGGCTGGCAGACCTGTCTTGACGCCTGGCGGCAGTTGATCAGACGGCTGACAACCGGCCAGCCGCCGCACATCCCCCAAGCCAATTGAAAGCCTGACCATCCCACAGACGCAGCAGGATCGAGATGCCAGAAAATCTGACCCACCTCGCCAATAAATACGGATCCGACAAAGGCACCAAGGTCGGCAACCGGCACAATTACACGGCCTTCTACAGCGCATTCTTTGAACAATGGGCGACCGACACCTTCACGATGCTGGAAATCGGCCTGCAGCGTGGCGATACCGCCACCTACCGCGACCCGGGCCGGCCAGTCGACGATGTGCCTTCGGTGCGCCTATGGCTGGACTATTTCCCGCAGGCGCAATGCTGGGGGTTCGACCTCTCGGACTTCAGTAATATCGCCATTCCCCGCTTTCATTTCCGGCGAGGCGACCTGTCCAACCCGGCTGACCTTGCACAGCTTGCCACCGACATGCCGCCGGCACGCTTCATCATCGATGACGGTTCGCACGCCTCCTATCATCAGCAATCCGCACTGCTGCATCTGTTTACGGCCGTCGAGCCGGGCGGCCTCTACTTCATTGAAGATTTGGACTGGCAGCCCGGTTACGAAAGCGAACTCCCCAAATGCCGCAAGACGCGCGATGTCTTCGGAGATTTCATCACGTCAGGAGATTTGGACATCCCCTTCGCCAGCCCGTCGCAATGCCGATCCGTCGAAGGATCCATCAACAATATCTTCTTCCTGCGCGCGAACTCGGATGCGCCGGAATTGGGGCGCATCAAAATGGTCTGCATTCAGAAGCGCAGGTAGCGCGCTGAGGCCATGGCTCAATCGGCTGCTTCCAGCGCGCGCATATAGTCGGTCATGGCCTGCAACTTCGCAGCCTGGCCGCGTGGTGCCCAGAAATGCACCAGGCCGCGGCGCCCCTCGATGCTGGTGCCGGCGCGACCCCATCGCACCCAGCGTTTCATCTGCGCGGTCTCGAACCCGCCCATCACCTCCGCCACGTAATTCGCGATCGGCTGATCGATCCAGTTGAAGTGTTTGCGACCGAAGATGTCGCTTCGATTGCCGATGATCCGGCGGATGAGGCGGAGCTGGTCACCATGGCGGTGCAGATCAGGAACGCCCATCGAGCCGGCATTGAAACCGAATTCTTCCTCCGGCACTACATCGTCGGCAGTGAACAGCTTCGCACCGACCGACTCATCCGTGAGCCGCGTGGAAAACTCTTCCATCGGCACCACAATCCTGTCCGACAGAAGGATATGTGACAGCAAGGGCGTGATATCGCTGTCGAAAATGATGTCGGTGTCGACGATCAGAATGGGCTGAAACGATTCCAGCTCCGGCCAGTCCATCAGCGAATATCGTGCCGAAATCGCGCCTACGCGATCCGTGTCCGATAGGCGCTTAAACGAAACCTTGGCCGCATCAAGCCCCGGCACCCGTGCCAGAAGCTCCGTCGGGTTTCGATCCGTGGCGATATGGATATCGCCCTTATACCGCCCCCAGTAGAGCAGCGACGTCAAACTGAGTGCCAATTGGTCGAACACAACCTGGCTGCCGACGGCGACGTAACAGACCAAAGGCTTGAACGCTCTTGCCTTGACGATACGCCAGCCGTCCCGCAGCAAGGTCAATTCCCGCCCGTCCTGCGCGTCGAGCAGCGGCAACTGATAGCGCAGATCGAAATGCTGCTTGTCGAACCACAGGCCGTGTTGCCGGGACACCCGCACGGATCGCCCCGGAACCGGCTGGTCAATGCCGGACAGCACCCAATCATGCCGGCGCAACGACAGCAGCCGGTCCAGTTCATCGACCTGAAGGGGCAGAAAACGCTCCCAGCCGGACGCCTGCTCGCGATCGGCCACCAGCGATCCGTCCGGCTGCGCGGACAGGTAGCGGTCGTCTCGCGACAGCAGCACGGAACGGCGATCGGGCTCGACATGCAAGGTAAACCCGGCCAAGTCCCCAAGCGGAATGGAGGATCGGATTTCAACCGCGTTCGCCCGCAGGTTGCGATCGAAATCGCTGCGAATGCGCTCCCAGGCCAGGTCCAGGCGAATAGGCGTAACGCCGGTCCGATTGTCCGCCGCCTTATGCACCAGCCGGGTTCCGCTACGGCAAAGCAACGTCCCGTGATGGGTTAGGAGAAAAGTCACCGCCGGCCACCACCTCTGTCACCAGGCAACGTTGACCACGTATCAGGAAACTGCAACCTGTCTTGCCAGCATAAAGCGCTTTGAGAACAGGATCAGGCAATGCGCATCGCGATCTATGCCATCGCGAAGAACGAGGTGAAGCATGTCGCAGGCTTTCTGAAGACTTGCGAAGGCGCCGATTGCGTGCTGGTGGCCGATACCGGCAGCACTGATGGCACGGTGGAGGCTTTGCGCGACGGCGGTGCGACGGTGGTGCCGATCACCATCCGCCCCTGGCGTTTCGACACCGCCCGCAATGCGGCGCTGGCTCTGGTGCCGGCCGATATCGATGTCTGCCTGTCGCTTGATCTCGATGAACGGCTGAACGACGGATGGCGCGCCGATTTCGACGCGGAGTGGAAGCCGGGCGCGACCCGTGGGCATTACCTCTATGCCTGGTCTCATAAGGCCGATGGCTCGCCCGGGGTCGAATACTGGACGGACCGTTGCCATGCCAGGCAGGGCTATCTCTGGCGTCACGCCTGCCACGAGGCGCTGTATTCGGACCGTGTGGAAGAGGTCAACGTCCACTTCCGCAAGCTGCGCATGGATCATTGGCCCGATTCCTCCAAGTCGCGCGGGCAATATATGGATCTGCTGAAAGTGGCGGCAAAGGAAGAGCCGCATAGTTCCCGCAACGCCTTCTATCTCGCCCGCGAATGTATCTTTTACCGCGATTGGATCGGCGCCGAAAAAGAAGCCAGACGCTATCTGGATTTGCCGTCCGCGACGTGGAAAGAGGAAAAAAGCGCTGTCATGGGCTTTCTGGCGCAGTGCCGCGCCGCGGTCGGTGACCGGACCCAGGCGCTCGACTGGCTGAAACGCGCATCCCTCCTTGTACCCGACCGGCGAGAAACATGGGTCCAAATGGCCGACATGCTTTACGAAGCGGGCGATTGGACGGGGTGCTATGCCGCCGCAAGCAAGGCGCTTGCCATCAAGAAAGGACCGACGGCGGGTTTCAACGATCCGCGCGCGGCCAGTGCACACCCGCATGATCTGGCAAGTTTCGCGGCCTCCCAGCTCGGCCAGCACGCAATCGCGCTGAAACACGCCCAGGACGCACTCTTGCTCAGCCCCGGCGACGAGCGCTTAGCGCGCAATGTCGCGGCCCTCAGCAAACTGGGCGGATAGGCAAAACTACCCGGGACCGGGGACCAGCTTAACGGTGCGGTCAGCGGCCAGGCCTGCCGCGCCACGCATCAGTTCATCGATGCGCGTTTCCGAGAGGCCAGCGGCTATGTATGAAAGGCCGGCTTCCGCGCAGGCATGGTTCAGGGCTTCGTCTTCATGCAGCCGGAGGATAGTGGCGGCCACCGCTTCCACACCGGTCGATACCAGGGCCTCGAGCCCAGCCGGCAGGTCTAACCCTTCCGCCGCGACAGGTGTACAGACACAGGGAACGCCCCGCGCCAGGCTTTCAAGCACTTTGCCTTTGATGCCAGCACCATACAGCATGGGCGCAATCGTCAGACGGACGCGGTCAAAGACATCCGACAATTGATCCACCTGCCCGATCACCTCAATGCCTGGCCGTGTACGCATCAGGTCGTCGGGCATATCGCTTCCGGCCAGAAGACAGGAAACGGACGGGTCAATCTCATGGACGCGCGGCATGATCTCATCCACCAGCCAGCGCGCCGCTTCGAGATTGGGGGCATGCCCATAATGCCCGATGAAAGCCAATCCTCGCCGCGCGGCGAATGGCACAGGCGTTGGCTGCGGGGCGACCGCCCAAGGCACGACATGGATATTGGCGCCGGCCACCTGTTGCCGAAGCAGCGCGGCTTCGTGGGTGGAATGCGTGATGACCGCATCGGCCGCCGCCGCCGCCCGCAATTCTACAAGCTGGAAGCGCCGTGCGAGATCCATCAATTCGGGGCGATCCTCCACCCTCGCCTGCCGCGCGAGGCGGAGGCAGTGCAGGTCAGCGACGCTATAGACGAGCCTTGCTCTCGGCTGGTGACGACGAATTAGACCGAGATATGAAGCCGCGATTTGCGCGCGGTGCAGATAGACGAAGTCGAAACTGCCGTGTTCGCGCCGCAACACCTCTTCCACCGAGCCATGCCACGGCGAATGGCATCCGATGACACCGGCATCCTGCAACACGCCGGTCGCGTCGGGCGCCATGTCGGCGGCGACGAAATTGACTTCGAACCCAAGACGCTGGAGCGAGCGCATATGCGACAGCACGGCATTCGATCCGGCATCGCGGCTCAGCACCGGCATCGTCTCGTCAATCACCAAAGCGCGTGGCAGCAAGGGGTGCGCGTCCGTTGCAGCGCTTTGCGGCCCCGCACCCGTCCAACGCCATTTGATCTGCCGCAGCGCCGTCCGCTCAACGGGGCGGCTGCGGCGATGGGCGCGCTGTTGCATCAGCAGCTCCGCCTGCTCGGCGATGAAGTCGATGCGTTCCGTCAGCGCCGCATCGTCCGGCGCGTTGGCAAGCAAAGCAGCACATTGGGCGCGAAAGGCCGCATTAAACTGAACGGCCGCTTCCAGCGTGATCGGCGAGCGATCCAGATGCACCATGTCGCTTTCCCGCTGAACGGCGATGACATGGGTTTCGAAGGGCGATAGTCCCTTTATCTCCAGATCGAACCCATAGCGCCCGTCGCCGATGCCGGCGTCCCGCACATCCGGCCGCAACCGATCCGCCAGCACGCGGGCCAGTAATTTATCATTGGCCGTGACGAGCAGCGTTACGCGTGTCTGGAGGGACTGCGCATCATGAACCCAGCCTTTGATGCGCTCCCGTGTGACCTGTTCGATGAAGCCGAAGAGTGTCGTCGCTATTATAGGTTCTGGGTCTGGCTCCGGCACGAATGGCTTTCCCGTATCAGGCGACGCGTGTCGTGCCGGACGACGCCGGAAGGGCCGCATGATCCGACGAGCGCCGCACGTCAATCTTTCCTCTCGGCACCGGCATAAGCGTCATCGGCAGGGTCACGCAGAAACCATTATTCCCGCGCCCATATCCTGCCGCCACAAGATCAGGGCGGTGATCATTGGCCAAGGTTTGCGCGATCAGCTGGCCGTCGACCAGAATATCGAGACAGACCGGAACCTCGGCACGCGAGGGATTCAGCGCCCATCCCACGATATGCTGTGAATCCACTGCCTCGACATAGCCCAGCAAGGGTTCTGCCTCGGTGTCCGGCCGCAATCCGGCGCGCACGTCCAGCCGGTGACGGATGGCCTCCAAGGCAAAGCCATCTGTCACGCGCGGGGCGCAATAGATTGCCGGCTCGGGCGCGGCATCTGGATAGAGCGCCGCATAGTCGGCGGCGTTGTGGAACATCATGCGGCTGTCGTCATCGATGAAACTTTCAGACGCCGCCCCCTCGGCCAGAAGCACGTCATGCCTGGCCAGCTCGATGTGGAAATACTCCACCTCTGCCATCGCTTCGGCTCTGACGACCGTCATGCCATTGACCAGTTCGCAGGCAGGGATAAGCACACCGTCGATCAGCATGGCATGCAATGGCGATACCCAAAGATCACGATGGGGAATGCCATCTGCCAAGGCTCCGGCGCGGATGCCGATGGGAAGAACGTCGCGGTTCCTACGGATGAACCGTCCGTTGTAGCTGCGGCGGCCGATCCAGCGAATGGGCGCATTCTGCCCCGATGCGGTCGTCACAAGATCGGCGATACGCAACGTCTCCACGCGCCGTTCGCCGTCCGGCGTGGCGATATGCGTTCCGCGCAGGAAGCAGGCGACCACATCACCCTCGATCGTCAGCGTCTGGATCGGCAATGCGCCAATCACGCTGTCGATGGGCGTCAGGGTGATGACATCATTGATCTCACCGAGGGCCGTCGGCGCGAAGGTGAATTCATAGTCGCCCGAGGATACGCCGGGCGCGAGGGACGGAATGTCCCCAAGCGACTGGGTTACCCCCAGCGACGTATAGGTCAAAGATCCCGTCAAATTGTCCGCCAATCCGGCGGCCGCATTCTTGATGGCGATCTTGATGACCTGATCGGGAGACTTGACGACAATCGACCCCAGATTCAGGATCTGGTTTTGACCCGGCGCCCCACTGAGCGAACCCGGACCTGAGACTTCGACGAAATCCGGCAGCGCATTGCCGATAACCGTCCCTTCGACTTTGACATTCAGCGTGCCGAGCGTCGCATCCGACTGTGCCGCATCATGCGTCGTCAGCTTGATGGCGACGTCACCGTTCACGACACCCGCGATCGATGTATTGAGACCGATAGCGCCAAGGCTCGCGGTTTCGCCCGGGTCAATCGTCACATTCGCGGTGCCGGTGGCAAACAGGCCCACCGGCATATCGCTGATATTGGCGAGCAGCTGGTCGGACAGCGCGCCGCCCGCCACGGCGTTCAACAGAGAGATGATCTGACTGGTCTCGGCATCGCCCTGATGGACAGTGCCGAAGTTGAAGATCGTCGTCTCCAGCACCGGGTCGGCCGGCAGATAAACCGTCCCCGTCAGCGCCACAGTAGTGCCCGTCTCCGCAACGGTCGGATGACCGGTGCTTGAGGGCGGGACCGAGCTATAGGCAACATTGAGCGTGTCGGTGAAAGTGCCGCTTGTCGTGGCAAGGCTGTTGAGCGACAGCGTGGCGGAAGCGCCGGGTGCCAGGGGCGCGGTTTGCACCGGCAGGAAATGCCCCCCGCTGTCAGACAGCAGGATACCGAGTGAGTCGCTGCCGATCGGCGAAGTATTGGAGAAGGTCAGCGAGCCGGTCGAGGCACCGCCCACACGGGCGTCGAAGGTGAGGGTCGCCGGAATAGTCGAGGGCTGCGCGATCGGAGATATGACGTTGTCGATGATCGTCAGCGTGATCGGCGCAAGCTTGCCGGAAAAGTTGCTGCTATTGGTCTGCGTCGGGTTGAAGGTCAGCGTTTCGGTATGCTGGCCGAGCGCCGTGCCGGCCGTAATGCTGAGACCACCTGCGACCCCACCGGGCAGCAGGCCTGTCACGCTGGGTTTCACAATGGTGAATCCGCTGCCGGTCGCCGTGGCGAATGTCCCGGCAAGCGTATTCCCATAGGAGGCCGCGATATTGGCAATCGCCAAATTCATCGCGGCCACGCCGTCAGCACCAATCGTGCCAAGGTTCAGCGTGAAGGCTGTTCCATCCTGGGTCAGAACGCCAGGGCCTGAGATCTGGGCGAAGCTTGCCTGGGCATCGGACCCTTCGATGGGCACGCTGCTGTCCAAGGTCGCGGCTCCGCTTGCGTTTGCAAGCGTCACGCCCGCTGTCGCCGTTGCAATCGCAAGCTGCAGCGTCTCCACCGGCAGTCGCAGGTTGCCCGGCACCGCGATCGTAATAGTGGCGGAGGTCGCACCCGGCGCGATCGTCACAGTGCCGCTGGGCAAAGTGCCGCCGAAATCGGCGGCGCCGAGCTGGTTCGCCGATGAATTGGTCGGCACGGCATAGGTCACGACAACCGGCACGGCGCTGGGATTGTTCAGGAAAACCTGGAAAGTCACGTTGACCGTACCGGTGCCGATGCTGACGGGTCCGATCGGACCTGTGATGCCCACCAGTTCGACTGGCGGGCTGGTCACCTGCACGGTCGATGTCGATGCGCCACCGACGCTATTGGCCGCATCGCTGTCGAGCGTGGTCTGGCTGCCACCGGTCAGCAGATAGTCCAGCACCGCATCCTGTTGCTGCGTCGCATTGGTGATGCCGAGAGAGGCCACGTATTCCGTCGCCTGCTGGACAAGCGCCGGCGGCAGATCGGCAAGGGTCACCGGAGCTTCCGGAAATCCCGGGATGGTGTAAGTGGCGGTCGATTCGCCGACACCATAGTCGAATAGCGATGTCGCCTGCGTCACGCGCCAGGCATCCGCATAGGTTTTGTAGAGTTCGTCCGCTGTCAGCGTTGTCGGCAGAACGGTGCCATCAGGCAAGGTCAGGTTCTGCGGCGTCGTGCTGTCGGGCAAGCCGAGCAGACCGGCGACCCCGGTCGTATGGCCATCGAGGAAGACGGAGGTGCTTTCGTTGCCGATTTTAACTTCTTCGCCGGTATTGGCCTGAACAACGAAACCGCTTGCCGTGGCATAGACCGTGCCACCGGCCAAAGGCAGGAACTGACCGGAAATAAGGGTGACGGGCGCACCATTGAGCCAGAAGGGCTGCGTCCGCGTGAAGTCAAAGGTCAGGCGGTCGGTGCCCAGACCGATCGCCGTCTGAACGATATAGGTAACGGCTCCAGACGGATGCTGCGGACCGCCACCCGGTTCGAGACGAATCTGAACCGTGATGTCTGCGTTCTGCGCGTAGACAAATTCACCCGCTGCCTGAAAGTCATAGTGCAGGCCATTGAATGTGGTGATGTGCGTGTCGCCCGCGCCGCCACCGCTTGGCCCGAACGGACCGGATGGGCCGCCTCCGCC
>NZ_JAESVB010000010.1 GCF_020618775.1 Acidisoma silvae
CGGTAGCACGCTTCAGGGTATCGCGTTCCTGGCGAAGAATTTCATTCTCTCGCCGAAGCCGCTTTAGCTCGGCGGCGGCATCCTCACCCGGTGGTCGCCGCTCCGGCTCATCCATCTCCCGGTCCCGGCGGCGGGACAACCAGCGCGTCAGCGTCGACAAGCCGATGCCAAGATCATTCGCTATCTCCCGCCGCGTCCGGCCGCTCGTCTGGACCAGACGAACCGCCTCGTCTTCAAACTCCTGCGTAAATCGTTGCGCCATGCCTGGATAACTCCTCTATGCCAGTAGGAGCCCTCCACTTTTCTGAAGCAAGTCCAAGGCCGGTCAGGACGTGTTTGTAATCGACCCCTTCGGTGTCACGGGCGCGCCAAGCCACAGCATGAACTGGCTCGATGCGCTCGACCCCGAGGATCCGGATGTCGTCGCCTTGGCCGGTGCCATGGCCGAGATGCTGGTGGTCTCCACCGGCCGGGAGACCGATCCGCATTGGACAGAAACGGCGCGCGAGCTGCTCCGCGGCTTGTTGATCTATGTCGCCGGTTTGCCGCCTGACCAGCGCTCCATGAGCGAGCTCCGCGCCATCCTCACCGGTTCCGAGGATGAATGGGCAGAGGTGCATGCCGATATGCTGGCCGACCCGCTCCGCGGCCACCGGATCGTCGCCCGCAGCGCGACCGCCCATCTCAACCGCCCCGAGAAAGAACGTGGCTCCGTTCTCTCCACCCTCGTCCGTCACACAACCTGGCTGGACGATCCCCGCCTCGCCCGCGCCTTCAACCGCAGCGACTTCGATCTCCGCGACCTCAAGCGGCGGCGCATGACGGTCTATCTTGCCCTGCCCCCGGATCGCTTGCGCGCCTGCCTCGGTTTCGTGCGCGGCTTCATCGGTCTGGCCATCGACGCCATGACGGTAACCCAGGGGCGCCCGGCTCAGGGCAAACCAGCGGCGAGGGTCGCCTTCTTCCTGGACGAATTCGGTCAGCTCGGCCGCATGGATAGCCTCGCCGATAACATCACCATGCTCCGCGGCTACGGGGCGCAATTCTGGCTCTTCGTGCAGGATCTCTCCCAGCTCAAGGCCGTTTATCCGCGCTGGCAGAGCTTCCTGGCCAATACCACCCAGCAGTTCTTCGGAACGGCCGATTACGACACCGCCAAATACCTCAGCGATGCCCTGGGACAGTTCACCATTCGCTACCGGACCAGCAGCCAGTCCTCTCAGACCGGTTTCAGCACGCGGCCCGGCGGTGGGTCGGCGGGCTCCGGCGAGCACCTCCAAGGTCGGTCTCTGATGACCCCGGATGAGGTCATGCGGCTCGGACCCACCCGGCCGATCGTCATGATCTCCGGGGAAGCACCCTATCTCCTCGATCGGCTCAACTACCTGTCCGACGGGCCCTATGCCGGCCGCTTCGACCCAAACCCCATGCACCAGGCTGAGGAAGCCGCTCAATGACGGTGCTGTTTGTTGTTCCCGTTCCGCTCGGCGCTTCTACAGCTCCGACCGATAGAAAAAAGCGGATGGCTTGTAAGAAAATAATCCTGGAAAGAAATAAATAATGGAAGTGGGCGGAGTAATCGTCGACGTTTCCTGGATGGACAACTTTTTGGCGCGCTGACCTACCCAGGCATTTTGAGCGCTGATCCCCAATATTATCTGGACAAAGCCAAGGAGGATGATTTTCTGCCCAGCACCGACATCCCGTGGGAAAAACTCAAATTTCAGATCCGCAGGCAGACTGGTCCGGCCACTTGGGAATATCCGGAACTCCGCTAAGCATCGGCTGAGCGCGTATGTTCCCGGGGTTGCGCCTGGGTGGTAACCCTGAGCCTTCCGATAGTCCGGCCCTGCCTGGCTTACGGTGTCCGTTGAAGCTCATCGTGGCCCACCCCGGCACGAAGCCAATCAACGCTGGCGCTGCGGCACGGCGCGCTTGAGCGTCCTCAGTCTGTTGGTCTGGCTCCTCCTCTTCATCAGGCGCTGAAACGAGCCGTTTTGATCAGGGTATCCCGCAGGGCCGCGACGGCCTGAGACACAATGCGACCCTTTTCGGTCAGCACGGAGAAGACCGTCACAAGTCGCAATGCGTCAGAACCGGGAACGATGACGAAGGGCCGGCGCGTGCGTGTGCCGGTGACATAGTGATCGGGCATGAAGCCGACGCAGCGCCCCGTATTCAGCAGCGTCGCCACCGCCTCCAGCCCGCTCGCCTCCACGGTCCAAGCCGCCGCGATATGCCTGGAACTCAGGGCTGGCCCGACATTGCGGAAACGCCGCAGCACTACGCCGTAGCCACGCCCGGATAATTGTGCCAATTGCGGCGGCGTCTCATCCGCACGCGGACAGCAATAGAGGTTGGCGGTTTCCGTAAAGATCGGCGTCGATGCCAGCGCCGGCCCGCTATGGTCGGCGGAGACGATGCCGAGATGCAATTCGCGGCTTTCCAAAGCGGCTGCCAGCTGATCAGGCGGGTGAATACTGACGGAAAGCCGAACAGCCGGCGCCATCTGCATGAAAACCTCGATAGCATCCGAGATTTTCGCATCCTCATTGGTCAGGCAGCTATCAGTAATGCCAAGCCGCACCTCGCCCTGAAAATCCCGGTACGCGCCGTTGATGCGCGCGCGCGCCGTATCCAGCGCATCCTCGATTCCGCAAATGGCGGCATAGACCTCTTGCCCGTAGGGCGTGAGCGAAAAGCCTTTGGGACCGCGAATACACAGCGTGCCGTCCAGCCGCTGCTCCAAGGCGCTGACCGCCCGGCTGAGCGCGGTCTTCTCCAGATCGAAGCGCTCCACCGCCGCGGTGATGCCGCCCGCATCCGCAATCTGGCGAAACAGCCTCATATCGCGAATATCGCCGGCCGCCAGCCCACCGATCTGTCGCCCTGACCCTAGCAGCAACCGACCCATTGCTTAACCTTTATGAGACATTTCAGTCGGTTGCGAAAAATGCAACCTGATTGCCATCTTCGTCGTTTTCGCACCTGCACAAAAGAGGAATTCTGAGGATCGAATGCTCGATCCTTCCAAAGCCTCAGGACCGCATGCCTCTTTCATATCTGCCGGCCGGACAATCCCGATGATGAGCGTCAACCGGGCCTTTACCGGAATACCCAGCTTCCTGCGCGCGCGCATTGCGGCCACCGTCGCTGACTATGCCGGCGCGCGCATCGGCATACTGGGCGTGCCTTTCGATGAAGGGTCACCCTTCCTGCCCGGCTCCCGCATGGGGCCCCGCGCCATTCGCGAACATTCGCTGCGGTTTTCCACCACCCAACCTCTCTACGATCCTGATCGGGATAAAGACTATCTGGCGGAAGAACTGCGGCGCGGCCTGATCGTTGATTGCGGCGATGTCGATATCCGGCCGGCCAATCCTGCGCGCAGCTTTGCAATCATCACCGCCCGCGTGCGGGAAATGCTGGAGGCCGGCCTTTTCCCGGTCATATTGGGCGGCGATCATTCCATCACCTATCCGGTCTTCGAAGCCTTCGACACACCGATGCATGTCATCCAGTTTGATGCGCATCAGGACTATACCGAGATTACCGAGGATCTGAACCGCACCAACGGGCAAGCCTTCCGCCATATCACAGGCATGACAACCTGCCTGTCTCTAACCCAGATCGGCATTCGCGGCCTGCGCACCAATCGCGCGCTGGTGCAGGAGATGCGCGCGAACGGGAATCGCGTCATCTGCATGACGGAAGCGCGCAACCTGGGCCCGCAGGGCATCGCCGCGTGTCTGCCGGCAGGATCCGACGTTTATGTCAGCATCGACGTCGACGCGCTTGATATGTCCCTTGTGCCCGGCTGCGTCTCGGGCGAGCCCGACGGTCTCACCTTTACCTATCTGATGGACAGCCTGCGGGCAATTGCCGAGCGGCACCGCATTCGCGGCTTCGATTTCGTTGAGGTCAATCCGCCGCTTGATATCGGCACCAGCGCCACCGCCTATCTGGGCGCGCTGATCGTCACCGGTTTTCTCGGTTTCATTTCCAACCAAGCCTGGTGGGCGGCGATGCGCGACCGGGCTGACACACATCTGACGACGGAGCGTTTATAAGTGGCCGCTGACAAGTTTCATCTCGCCTGGTTTCTGCAAGGATCGAGCATCCAGGCCTGGAATCAGGCCTGGACCGGCAATATCAGCGAAGAATGGATGTCCGCTGAAATGTTCCTCGATCTGGTGCGCTCGATCGACCGCGCCGCCTTCGATTACATTCTCATCGAGGATTCGATCTATATCGGTCAGAACTGGGAAAATCGCCGCGACATGTTCTTGAAAAACGGCATGTCTGTGCCGCGCCAGGAACCATCCGTCATCGCGTCCCTGATGCTGGCAGCCACGAAAAGCCTGGGCGTTGTGCCCACATTGTCGACTTTCGCCTATCACCCCTATCTGACCGCGCGCACCGTCGGCACATTGGACCAAATTTCCGGCGGCCGAGCGGGCTGGAATATGGTCACCGGCAGTTCCGACTATGGCGCGATGAATTTCGGCATGGACCGCCTGCCGGATCATGATCTGCGCTATGATATGGCGGCCGAATATATCGATATCGTCACGCAGCTTTGGGATTCCTGGAAGCCTGGCGCCATCGTCGCCGACCGCAAATCAGGCGTTCTGATCGACCCGGAGAAGGTCCATACGATCGACTACAAGGGCGAGTTCTACGGCAGCCGGGGTCCGCTCAATTCCGGTCCCTGCCCGCAAGGCCGTCCCGTCATCGCGCAGGCCGGCGGTTCGGCCAAGGGCCGCGCGACGGCCGCCAAATATGCCGACACCATCGTCGCTCATCCCAAGGGTATTGAAGCGATGAAGGAATACCGACGGGAAGTTCATGACCATATGCGCTCTGTCGGGCGTGACCCGTCCAGCTGCAAGATCCTCTACATGATCTACCCGGTGCTGGGCCGCACGGATGAAGAGGCCAAGGCCCGCAAGGCCGATCGCATGGCGGGCGCCGCGCAGAATGTCGACCGCCTGCTGGCACAATTCGGCTGGTCCACCAATATTGACTTTTCCGGCCACGACTGGGATGCGCCGGTCAGCGAACTTTCCACCAATGGGCACCAGTCGTCGCTCTCCGGCTTCCTGCGTCGGGCCGGCAAGAAGACGCTGCGAGAGGCCATTATTGATTTCACCGATGCCGGGGCCTGTTTCGATCTTGTCGGCTCACCCGAGACGGTGGCATCGCAGATGGAAGAAGTCATGCAGGAAGTGGGCGGCGACGGCTACCTGATCGCGCTTCCCGATGTCAGCCGCAAGAGCGTCGCGGAAGTGACGGACGGGCTGGTGCCGGTACTGCAGCAGCGTGGCCTTGTGCGCACGACCTACGAGCACAAGCAGTTCCGCGATAATCTTTTGGCGTTCTAGCGAAGATCCTGGCCACCCGCTGCACGGCAGCGGATGGCCAGAAAGGTTTCAAGCCCTCAGGCTGCGCTGCAGAAATTCGCGGGCGCGGCTATGGGACGGGTTGGTGAAGAATGTCTCGGGCGATGTATCCTCCACGATACGGCCCGCATCCATGAAAAGGATGCGCGTGCCGACATCGCGCGCGAACTGCATCTCATGCGTGACCACCAGCATGGTCATGCCATCCTGCGCCAGACTGCGAATAACTTCCAGCACTTCACCGACAAGTTCGGGATCGAGCGCCGAGGTCGGTTCATCGAACAGCATCAAAGTCGGCTGCATCGCCATGGCGCGCGCGATCGCAACACGCTGCTGCTGGCCACCGGAGAGTTGCGATGGCCGCTTCGCGGCATGTGGTGACATGCGCACGCGCGCCAATTCCTTGTCGGCGCGCGCCTTTGCCTCCGCGCTCTTCACGCCGAGCACACGCTTCAATCCGATTGCGACATTATCGACGGCGGACAGATGGCCGAACAGATTGAAGCGCTGAAACACCATGCCGACACGCCGGCGCTTGCGCGCCGTGGTCACCGAACTATCGGGAACCAGCTTCCCGTTCCGCATCTCGCCCGCCATATTGACGTTCTCGATCAGCACGGTGCCTTCGGACGGATGCTCGATCCGGTTGATACAGCGCAGAAGCGTCGATTTTCCGGCGCCGGATGGCCCCACGATCATCACGATCTCGCCCGGCTGAACCGAGAGATCAATCCGGTCAAGAACCGGAACCTCCCCAAAGAATTTCGACAGGCCGCTGACCTGCAAGAGAGATTCGGTCATGCTAAACGCTTCTCGATATATTCGGAAAGCCAGGACAGTGCCGAGATGATGACGAGGTAGTAGACCGCGAGCGCGGCATAGAGCTCAAAAGGCGTGAAGGTCTGGGCGATGATGACCTGTGCCGAGCGCGTCAACTCGGCGATAGAGATCACCGAAAGCAAGGATGAGCTTTTGACCAGCGAGATCAGCTCATTGGTTAAAGGCGGTGTGATGCGGCGCAGAGACTGCGGCAGCAGGATGAACATGGTGGACTGGCGATTGGTCATACCGATCGCCAGCGCTGCCTCGGTCTGCCCTACGTCTATAGATTGTAGACCGCCGCGCACGATTTCAGAGATGAACCCTGCCGAGTTGAACGCGAGCGCCACTACGCCGCTCCAGAAGGCAGAGAGTTCAAATCCGATGCGCGGCAGCGCGAAATAGACCAGGAACACCTGCACCAGCGTGGGCGTCCCGCGCACGAAATAGACATAGGCGCGGATCGCCGCCCGCGCCGGCTTGAAGTCGGAAACGCTGATCAGGCCGAAAACCACCCCGACCAGCGTTGCCACAACCATGGCACAGAGCGAGATTTCGATCGTGACAAGCGCGCCCTGCAGCATATACGGGACGGCATACCAAATGACCGCCCAATCGAAACCGCGCATCGCCCTGGCCTATGGCAGAACGGCAGGAATGGTATTCGGTGTCACCATCGTGCCACCGAACCACTTGTCCTGGAGCTTGGCGAGGCTGCCATCCGCCTTCATGCCGGCAAGTGTCGTATTGGCCAGATCGCGCAGCGCCGTGTCGTCCTGGCGGAAAGCCATGCCGAAATAGGCTTTAACGGTGGACAGGCCCTCGACGATCTTGAACTGACCCGGCGCCGCCTTCATCACCACCATCAGGCTAGAGATGGAGTTCACGACGCCGTCGGTACGCTTATTGGCAAGATCCTGATAGGCTTCGGGATAGTGATCATATTGCTTGATGTCAGAGAAACCCGGTTTGCCATCGGTCTTAAGCGTCGCATCATAGGCTTGCGTCACCGTCGCGGCGGCGCTGCCAAGCTGTACGCCGATAGGCTTGCCGGCCAGATCGGCAGCCGAGGTAATGCTGCTGTCATCCGCGCGGGCCAGCACAACATTGCTTGCGTCAGCGTAGGGCATGGAGAAGGCCACCTTCTGCGCCCGCGCCGTTGTGATCGTCATGGCCGAGATGATGCAATCGAACTTGCCCGCGTATAGAGCCGGAATGATGCCGGCCCAGGCGGTATCGACGAATTGCGGCTTCACGCCGATCTTGTCGCAGAGCGCGGTGGCGACATCGCAGTCATATCCGACGATCTTTCCGTTCTGAAAAGACTCGTAGGGCACATAGGCGGCTTCCATGCCGATGATGAGCGTGCCGCGCTTTTTGGCATCGGCCAGGGCATCTGCCCGCGCCATGCGCGTACCGGCCAAACCCGCCAGTGTCGCGGCGCCGGCACCCAGCAGTAATGAGCGTCTATCCATCAGGCAGCTCCAAATCTTGAAAAGAATTGTCAGGGGGAAGAGCGGCAGGAAAGCGAAAAATTCTGCCTTATGGCTTAGCAAATCACATGCCATCACCAAGCCGCTCACCATCCATCCCGCTTGCCATGGTAAGGGTTAGAAACACGACCGGGTATCCGGTGCATCGCCCCGCGCAAACTGGTGCAAAAAACAGCAATTGCACCCAATTACGATTTTGAAACCTTTAGGCCAGCACGCAAATGTCGCTCTATCGGGCCGAAAGACAGACTGATGCCATCATACCGCTGGGAGCTCAGTCACCCCAGCGGTATGGCTCGCTTTGATCAATCTCATAGGGGATGGCCACAGCCGAACCCGGTGGATAGGCCTTAAACTGATCATCCCGGCGCTTCACCCGAAAGGCATGATGCCGCGGCAGAAGCGAATAATAGTCATCAACGCCCAGGGCGCGCGCCGCACGAACCGCCCAATTGGGGTCAAGCATCGTCTCGGTCGCGACCGCGATCAGGTCTGCCGAGCCTTCGGCCAGAATGCGCTCGGCCTGATGGCCGTCGCGAATGCCACCAACCGCCATGGTGGTGCAGCCCAATGCCTGCCGGATGCGCCGTGCGTAGCTGGTCTGAAATCCCGGCACACGCGGCACGGCGTCCAGGGTGGAAGAACCGCCGATTCCGCCTGAGGAACAGTCAATAACATCAACGCCGCGCGCCAGAAGTTCTCGGCCCAGTTGCAGGCTATCGCGCATGCCCCAGCTGCCGCCTTTCCCTTCCACCGCTGAGACACGGAAAAACAGCGGCTTGTCATCAGGCCAAGCAGCGCGCACGGCCTCCACCACTTCCAGCGCGAAACGCATGCGCCCCGCCAGATCCCCGCCATAGCCGTCATCACGCCGGTTGCTGCCTTCAGATAGAAACTGGTGGATCAGATAGCCGTGCCCGCCGTGAATTTCGCAGATCTCGTAACCGGCTTCCGCCGCGCGTTTCGCGGCTTCCGCAAATGCCTGCACCAGATCGCGGATATCGTCATGGTCCAAGACCCGAGGATTGGGTCCGCTCGCCCGCGGCGGCTCCGCGCTGACCGAGACCGGCGGCCAAGGGGCAAATCCTTGCGCGGCGTCGTTCTCCGTCAGGAGCGCGAAACCGTCCAGCGGTCCGCGCGTCGACGCGGATCGTCCGGTATGGCCGATCTGTACCGCCGGCACCGCACCCAATGCCTTGATGAAATCGGTAATCCGTCTGTATTGCGGGATCAGCCGATCGTCATACATGCCCGCACAGCGATGGGTGGTACGGCCGTCGGCCGCCACAACCGAATCCTCGCTAAAGACGATACCGGCACCCCCCATGGCGAAGCGGCCGAGATGCACCAGATGCCAGTCCGTCGGGCCGCCATCGACCGACAGATACTGGCACATGGGAGAGACAACCACACGATTGCGCACAGTCACGCCGCGCAGGCTGATGGGTGTGAAGAGCAGCGGCTGCGCGTTCATTATCATCTCCGTCCCTACGGTCTTACGCGTGGTTTGCAACATCCTGGGCGATGGCACGGCGAAGCTCTTCCAGAATTTCGGCAGAATGCTGTCCCAGCAGCGGTGCCGCGCGCGGCGGATCGATCCGCGCACCCAGGAACTGCACCGGCTGCGTCACGACCGGAATACGCGCGGCTGTCGGGTGATCTGCCATCTTCACAAGCCCCCGCGCCTGCGCATGTTCGTTGCTGATCGCCTGATCGACGGAGAGAATGGGAGAAGCAGGAACGGACGCCGCTTCCAGCTTGGCCACAACCTCCTCCACGCTGCGCCGTAGAGTCCAGCCTTCCAGGATCGCCTTCAGCGCCGCCTCATTCGCCTTGCGCGCGATATCGGTCTCGAAACGCGGATCCTGTGGCAGTTCGGGCATGTCCATCGCACGCGCCAGACGCTCGAACAGACTGTCATTGGCGACCGCGATGATCAGGCCGCCGTCCTTCGCCTCAAAACTATCCAGCGGCGCGCTGATGGGATTGGCATTGCCGATGCGCGTCGGCACTTCTCCGGTAAACAGATATTGCGACAGCGCCGTAATCATGATGGACAAAATCGAATCGACCATTGCAATATCAAGGTGCTGCCCTTTTCCATCTCGTCTGCTGCCGTTGAGCGCGGCCAGAATGGACCATGTCGCATGCAGGCCGGCGACAAGATCACCGATGGATTCGCCAACGCGGGTCGGCCCAGCACCGACAGGCCCGTTGATGCTCATGATGCCGCTCATGGCCTGGGCGATGATGTCATAGGCAGGGCGATGCGAAAACGGACCGCTTTGCCCGAAACCCGAGATGCTGGCATAAACGATGGCCGGATTGATGGCGCTCAGCGTCTCATAGTCAACGCCAAGGCGGGCAGCAACGCCGGGTTTGAAGTTTTCCACCACGATGTCGCAGGTCGCGGCCAGATCATGCGCGATCTTTTTACCTTCGGCGCTTTTGAGATCCAGCGTAAGGGAGCGCTTGTTGCGGTTGATGAGCATGAAATAGGCGCTCTCGCCGCCACGGCGCGGCGCGAAATGACGGGCGTCATCGCCTTCCTTGCCTTCCACCTTGATGACATCGGCCCCGACATCGGCTAGCAGAGCGGTACAGAAAGGGCCGGCCAGCATACGGGTGAAATCCAGCACGCGAATTCCGGCAAGCGGCGGCGGAAGTTGGTCCATTAACGAGCCTCGCTCTTCATGACGTCAAAAATATCGGATGCGGCAGGCAGTTGTTCCACATCGCGCAGCCCGCGCAGCAACGGCTCGGCACGCTGGCCCAGCACGGCTTCTGTGCAGCCCAAAAATTTGGCGTCGATCTCGGTCGCGCTCAGCGGCAATGATGCCGCACCGCGCGGGAGATCACGCAAGGCCTCAAACATCCGCCCATCGGCAAGGTGTAGGCGGACAAGAGCCGCTTCCGGCGCTTTGAAACGCTGCATGATGGAACATGAGGCGGCCTGCATCTGTACTTTCGCCATCATGCTTTGCACGCCTGGTTCGGCAATCACGCGCTGGCACAGATGCGCCAGCGTCAGCGTGCCGAACAGCGCTGTCACCGCCACCGCGAAATTCAGACTGAACTGCGCTTGCTGAGGCGTATGGGGCCGGTCATGCACCAGATTCGCGATAACGATGGGCGGGACAAAGCACTCGATACGACTGATCTGATCTGACGCGATGCTATGTTCGACCATAAGGGCTTGCACCGCATCCACCGCCGCATGAGATGACAGGCAAACCGGAATGCGCTTCACATCGATCCCAGGGTCGCATAACCGCCAGCGCGCGCCTGGCATATCCACGGATGCGGCATTGCCCTTGTTGAAAATGGCGGCAAAGCCGCGCGGGTGTTCCACGGCATCGACAGGGCCGGTCAGCCCTTGCGCCGCCAGCAGCGCCGCGACAACGCCCGCTTCCGCCGCACGCCCAGCCAGGATCGGCTTCGCATCCGTGCCGAAACAGGCTTTCATCCCGCCCGTGCCAGACAGGGCGATGCCGAGCGCGTGGCCGGTTGTGTCTGCATCCAACCGGAGCAGGTAGCAGGCTGCGGCGCAGGCGCCCAGCGGGCCGAAAACGCCTGTCGTCCACCAGCCGTGTCCGTAAAGCGTGGCGCCAGTTGCTTCACCGATCGCATATTCGACCTCTGAGCCCACAATAAAGGCCGCCAGCAGGGCAAGCCCCGATGCGCCTATTGCCTCGGCAACCGCCAGCGCCGCGGGGAGGATGATGGCCGAGCCATGCACGATCCCGGCATAGCAATTATCGTCAAAGTCCAAAGCATGGGCCGCCGTGCCATTGACGAAGGCAGCGCCGGGTACGGCGAGCCGCAAACCATCGCCGCCCAACACATAAGCGCTGCCCTGCGCCGCATGGCGGGCTGCGAAAGCCCGCGCCTGCACAGCCACGCCAGTCGCGGCCCCTGCGATGGCCACGCCCATCGTATCGACCAAACAGGTAACGGCGACAGCTTTCACGGCTGCCGGTATGGCATTGCCGTCGAAAGACGCTGTCCACTCCGCCAGTGTGCGCAGCGCCGACACGTCAGCGCGGCATCGCGAAGGGCATGACCAGCCCTTCGCGATGCACGGTCTCAATCGCGTCCTCATAGCCGGCATCGGCGTGACGGAAGACTGCAACGGAGGAATCATTCGACAAGACACGGCTCAAGCGCCGTGCCGCATCGGGCGTGCCGTCCGCCACAACCGCGAAACCGGCATGCTGGGAGTAGCCTATGCCGACACCGCCGCCATGATGCAGCGATACCCAGGTGGCGCCGCTGGCGCAGGCAGCAAGCGCATTCAGCATCGGCCAGTCCGAGACGGCGTCCGATCCGTCCAGCATGCCTTCGCTCTCCCGATTGGGACTGGCGACGGAGCCTGAGCTGATATGGTCGCGCGTGACGAGAATAGGGCCGGAAACCTCGCCCCGCGCCACCATGTCATTCAGCGCGAGCCCTGCCGCCACACGATCCTGCAAGCCCATCCAGTAGCTGCGCGACGGCAGGCCCTGAAAGCGGATGCGCGTCTCGGCCATGTCGATCCAGCGTGCGAAGCTGGAGTCCGCCACCACGCCCTTCAACTTGCTGCTGGAGACTGCGATATCCTGCGCCTCGCCGGTCAGCGCCACCCAGCGGAACTGCGTGCGGCCACGGCAGAATTGCGGACGCACATAGGCGGCGATGAAGCCGGGGAAGGCGAAAGCCTCCTCTACCCCGGCATCACGCGCCATCTGACGGATATTATTGCCGTAGTCGAAAACCGGAATGCCCCGCGCGCGGAAGGCCAGCATCGCCCGAACCTGCCGCGCCATGGTGGCTTTGGCCGCTGCGATCACGCCAGCGGGATCGCTCTCCCGCCGTGCCTCCCAATCCTGAATGCTCCAGCCTGCGGGAATATAACCGTGCAGCGGATCATGCGCCGCCGTTTGATCGGTCACCAAATCCGGCATCACGCCGCGCGACAGGATTGCCTCGTAGACTTCAGCGGCATTGCCGATCAACCCGACCGAGACGGGGGCGCCGCTGCGCCTGGCTGTTTCGATCAGCGCCAAGGCGTCATCCAGATTATCGGCGCGCTTGTCGAGAAAGCCACTTTCGATGCGCCGCTCGATCCGCTCCGCGCGCATCTCCACCGCCAGAACGGAGCAACCGGCCATGACGCCCGCCAGCGGCTGAGCGCCGCCCATGCCGCCCAGGCCGGCGGTCAGCAGCCAGCGCCCGGAGAGGTCGCCGCCATAATGCTGGCGACCGGCCTCGACAAAGGTCTCGAAGGTGCCACCGATGATCCCCTGACTGCCGATATAGGTCCAAGACCCGGCGGTCATCTGGCCGTACATCATCAGGCCGCGCCGCTCCAATTCATCGAAAACCTCGGCCGTCGCCCATTTGCCGACGAGATTGGCATTGGCGATCAAGACGCGCGGTGCATCGGCGTGGGTGCGAATAACACCGACCGGCTTGCCGGACTGAATGAGCAGTGTCTCATCCGCATCCATCGCCTTCAGGGTCGAGACGATGCGGTCAAAACTTTCCCAGTTGCGCGCGGCCTTGCCGCGCCCGCCATAAACGACGAGATCTTCCGGCCGTTCCGCCACCTCACTGTCGAGATTATTCATCAGCATGCGGAGCGGCGCTTCGGTATGCCAGGATTTGGCGTTGAGCGTCAGACCGCGCGGCGCCCGAATGCTGCGGCTATTTGGCAAACTTGCCGTCACGGAAGCCCCCTCTGCAAAACACGTGAGGGACGATAGGCCTGGGACAACAATAAGAAAAACTAGCGAATTCTCATATGTTGAATAATAAAAACCTATGCAGACTGCGCCTCCGCATAGCCGCTGAAGAAAGTCAGGGCGGTCTCGATGAAGGCTTCTGCCAGGGGCGTTAAAGGCGCACCCACGGAATGGCCGATGATCGCGCGATGCGGCGGTACGGACTCGATGATCGGCCGGCAAGCAAACGGCCGCCCGTCATGGGCATGGTCGCCGAAGGGGCGTGTCACCAATATGCTGCAACCGAAGCCATGCGCCACCATGCCGCGCAGCGTATCGATGGAGGTGCAGCGGATCACGCGCGTCGGCATGGCACCCACCATACGGAATAACGACAGGAAATAGTCGCGGCTATGCGGCAGGTCGATCAGCACGAAGGGCTCTGCCGCCAGATCGCTGAGCGAGACGGCCGGCGCGCGGGCCAGCGGATGGCTCTCCGGCAGAAGCGCATAAGGCTGGAAGGTCGCGAGCGGTATGCGCTTCATATTGCCGAACGTGTCGATATCGTAGAGCAAGGCAAGTTCGATGACGCCGCCTTCCAGATCCCTGTGAATCTGGTCCAGGTTCGCCTCCCGCATGCGAATTTGCACCGTCGGGTAACGCGTCGCGAAGGCCCGCAACAGGCCAGGCGCATAGGCCGCGGCGAGGGTCGAAAAAATACCGATCTCCAGCTCGCCGGACAGTTCCGGCCCGTCCGTGACTCCGGCGACCGCATTGGCATGGGCCAGCAATTGCCGCACCTCGGCCAGCTTCCGCCGCCCGAAGGGCGTCAAATCCACGCCTTGCGCGTGCCGCCGTACAAACAGCTTGCGGCCAAAGCTTTGCTCCAACTGGCCGATGGCGACCGAGACCGCCGGCTGGGAGACGTGGAGCGTTTCCGAGGCGCGCAAAGTGCTGCCAGCCTCAGCCGTCGCGACGAAATAGGACAATTGGCGCAGAGAAAACTGAATTGCCACTTCTTATCCTATCTATGAAGATCATATATTTTATTAATCCAAAAACCTCCGTCAATCTCGGGCGAACAATCTCGACGAGTGACCTATGAGCCCCTTTTGCACCGAAGATGATCTGGCTATCGCCGAAACCGTCGGCCGTTTCGCGCAGGACGTGGTCGCGCCCCGGGCCCAGGCTATCGACGCGGAAGAGCGCTTCGCGGGCGAGCATCTGCAAGCTTTGGCCGATATCGGCCTGACCGGCATGAATCTGCCGGCGGAATGGGGCGGCGCAGGCGTCTCTCCCGTCGCGCTTTATCTGGCAGTCGAAGCGCTGGCCGGTGCCTGTGCGTCCACCACCTCCATGCTGACGGCCCATTTTCTGGCGACGGACACGATCCTGCTTGGCGGGAGCGCGGACCAGCACCGGCAATGGCTGCCGGATGCGGCCGCCGGCCGCCGGCTGGGCGCCTTCGCGCTGACGGAGCCGCGCGCCGGCTCCAACCCCGCCGATATGCGCACAAAGGCCGAACGCACCGCCGATGGCGGCTTTCGCCTGTCGGGCGTCAAGCATTTCATCTCCAATGCGGGTCACGCCGATTTCCTGACCGTCTTCGCGCTCACGGATCCGGCGGCCGGCGCGCGTGGCATCAGCGCCTTCGTGGTCGACCGGCGCACACCCGGACTTACGGTCGGCGCGCCGGAACCCACCATGGGGTTGCGCGGCGGCCATGTCTTCGAGGTCAGCTTCGACAACTGCCTGCTGCCGCCGGATGCCTTGCTGGGGCCGGAAGGCAGCGGCTTCCGCACGGCCATGAAAGTGCTGGACAATGGCCGCGTCGAAATCGCCGCCACCTGCACCGGCATCGCCCAGGCGGCGCTTACAGATTCCATCGCCTGGGTAAAGCAGCGTGAGGTGGAAGGGGAGCCGATCGCGCGTTTCCAGGGCCTGCAATGGTATTTGGCCGATATGGCGACCGATCTGGACGCCGCACGGCTGCTGGGCCTGCGCGCGGCCTCGCTTCGCGCCAACCATCAGCGTTTCAGCCAGGAAGCCGCCATCGCGAAGCTCTTCGCCTCCGAAATGGCGGGCCGCGTGACGGACAAAGCCCTGCAAATGCACGGTGGCTACGGCTATGCCCGCGCCATGCGACTGGAACGGCTGGTGCGCGATGCGCGCATCATGCGCATCTATGAAGGATCATCCGAAATTCAGCGCAACATCATCGCGCGCAATCTGCTGAAATAAGACAAAGAGAGCTTGTCATGACGCGCCCGCTTCCCGCCGTGCCACTCGGCCGCTCCCCCCTCACCGTGGCCGATGTCGCGGCTGTGGCCCACGGCGCGCCTGTGACAATCGATGCCGCAGCGCTCACAGGGATGCGTGCCCTCAATGCCCTTGTGCGGCAGGCCGTGGAGAGCGGGCAGCCGATCTACGGCCTCACCACCGGGGTCGGCGATCTCTACACCGTGGCGCTGAAGCCTGAGGAACTAGCCGCCGCTCAGATGAACCTTTTGCGGAGCCATGCCAGCGGCGTCGGGGCCGCGATGGATGTGCCGGCCGTGCGGGCCACCATGCTGGTTCTGATGGCAGCCTTTCTGAAAGCCGCCAGCGGCGTGTCGCCCGGTCTGGTGGAAACCATGGCGGCGATGCTGAACCGGGGGGTCACGCCCTGGTCTCCTTCCGGCGGGTCTGTGGGCTATCTCATCGCAACCGCCCATATCGGCCTCGCGATATTCGGTGAAAGCCAGGCCTATTACGAGGGCGTGTTGCTACCGGCGGCAGATGCGCTGTCCCGCGCGGGCATTTCCGCCATTGCGCCCGGCGCCCGCGAAGGCCATGCGCTGATCAGCAATACCTGCGAGATCACCGCGCTCGGCGCGCTGGCCCTGGCGCGCGTGCAGGCGCTGCTGCCCCTCGCCGACCTGGCGGGGGCCATGAGCACAGAGGCGATGCGCGGCAATCTGCGCGGCTATGATGCCCGGCTGCACCAACTGCGCCCGCATCCCGGGCAGACGGAAACCGCCGCCCATCTGCGCGCACTTCTAGCCGAAAGCGCCATCATCGCCGCCCATCGCGACCACCGCCTGCAAGACCCCTTGAGCCTGCGCTGCATTCCACAAGTACATGGCGCCGTGCGCGACGCGCTGGCCCATGCCATCCGCGTGGTGGAAATCGAATTGGACAGCGTGACGGACAACCCTGTCTTCTTCATCGAGGACGGGGCGCTTGCGGCCCTTTCGGGTGGTGGCAATGGCCATGGCATGCCCACGGCCCTCGCTCTCGATCATCTCTCTACCGCCATTGCCGCCCTCTCCTCGATTTCCCAGGCGCGGTCCGATCGCTTGACCAATCAGCATCTCAGCGGCCTGCCCGCCTTCCTGGGCGACGGCAGCGGCGCGCATTCCGGCTTTATGATCCCGCCTTACGTGGCAGCCGCACTCTCGGCCGATAATCGCATGCTGGCGGCCCCCGCCAGCGTGCATTCCCTCTCCACCTGCGCCGGCCAGGAGGATCACATCTCCATGGGCGTGGCCGCCGCACGCAAGGCGCGCCAGGCGGCTGAGAATCTCGCCGATATCCTCAGCATCGAACTGCTCTGCGCAGCGGACGGGCTGGAATTCCACGCCCCCCGCGCGCCCGGCCGCGGCACCGGTGCTGGCCATGCGGTGATTCGCACGGCGATTGCCCGCCGCACGACGGACCGGCCGATGCAGCCCGATCTTGCGGCCATGCGCATCCTGATGGACAGCGGTGACCTCGCGGCCACAGTGGCACAAAGCCTGCCAAGCTATTGGGGAGCATAGACAAGATGACCAATCAGACTTCCCGTATCGCCGTCATCGGCGCTGGTACCATGGGGGCCGGCATCGCCGGGGTTTTCGCGAGCCACGGCTATGCCGTGGCCCTCTATTCGCGCAGCGCGGCAACACTGGCCCTGGCCCGCGCGGGATTCGACCCTGCCTGGGCCGGGCGAATCGATACGATATGCGTTCTGGACGAGGCGCTATCCGGCGCCAGCGTCGTGAGCGAGAATGTGGCAGAAGATCCAGCCCTGAAGCGCGATCTTTTCGCGCGCATGGAATCCCTGGTGCCAGCGGATTGCCTCCTCACCACCAATACTTCCTCCGTTCCCATCGGCAGCATCGCCGCAGGCATGGCGGCGCCCGAACGGCTGGTTGGCATGCACTGGTTCAACCCGCCTGCCGTCATGCCGCTGATCGAAATCGTGCGCGGACCTGACACGACAGACGCCGTGGTCGCTGCAACGCAAGCGCTCTGCGCCAGCCTCGGCAAAGAGTCGATAGTGGTGAACACCGACATTCCCGGTTTTGTCATCAATCGCCTGCAATACGCCATGCTGCGCGAGGCGCTGCACCTGGTCGAGCACGGCATCGCGTCCATCGCGGACGTCGATCGCGCGGTGGAAACCACCCTCGCCCCTCGCTGGTCCTCCGCCGGGCCGCTGCGGCTGATGGACCTCGCCGGGCTGGATACGGTTGCGAAAGTCTCGGCCGTGCTCATGTCCGCATTGTCGCAAGCCGATGGCGTGCCGCCGCTTGTTTCCCGCCTGAATGCGGAAGGGGCGCTCGGCACCAAGGCCGGGCGTGGTTTCTATGACTGGACAGAGAAAGAGACCCGAGCGGCCAAGGCGGACCGAGACGAGACGGTGCAGCTTCTGAACGCGCGGAGAGCCCGATGAGCGACGGCAAAGTTCGCATCCTCCGCCATGGGCCGGTGGGTCAGGTCATCCTGGATCGGGCGGCCAAGCGCAATGCCCTGGACCGGCCGATGCTGGAAGCACTCGTCGCTGGCTTGCGGAATTTCGATGCCGATCCTGCTATCCGCGCCATCGTCATTTCGGGCGATATGCAGGCCTTCGCGGCGGGAGCCGATATCGGCAATCTCGCCTCGGCGGGGGCGATTGAACTCTATCACAGCGGGTTCAGTGAATTGTGGGATGCGGTGACGCTCATCGCCAAGCCGCTGGTTGCTGCTGTGGCAGGCTATGTGCTGGGCGGCGGGCTGGAACTGGCGATGATCTGCGACATCGTGGTCTGTGACGAAAGCGCCGTCTTCGGCCTGCCGGAGACCGGCATCGGCATCATTCCGGGCGCGGGTGGCACGCAGCGACTGGTGCGCGCCGTTGGCAAGTCCATGGCCATGGAAATGATCCTGGCCGGGCGCAGGCTCACTGCGACAGAGGCGCTCAGCACGGGCATCGCGAGTACGCTCACGCCCAAGGGTGAGGCCGACGCGACGGCGCTCGGCCTCGCCACCCGTATCGCGACCGCGAGCCCGACCGCCTTAGGTGCTGCCAAACAGGCCGTGCTCCAGAGTTTCGAGATGCCGCTGTCCGCCGGCATACGCTACGAGCGCTCACTTTCCGCACTGATGGCCGCGAGCGAGGATCGCGCCGAAGGGATGCTGGCCTTCAAAGAGAGACGCAAACCAATATTCAAGGGAGAATAACGCGGCAGATCATGAAGCCGTGTGAGTTTCCGGAGTCATCGGTCACCCTACTCGCATGCGGATGGCACTTGCCCTGAATGCCGCCGCCTCACGCTGTTCACGCCCGAACCGCGCATCGCCCGCTACTGCGTCATATTGGCGCAATAACTGCTCGGTCGCCAAATATGCTTCCTTCGGCCGGCTTTGCACCGCCGGCCCAAAACCGCGCTCACCTTCGGCCAAAGCACAAAAAACGCGCACTTTCTGAGCGACAATGTATTTCTCAATCTCCGTTGGCCTGCCGCTTTCGCGTCGCCGTCCACGATGTCCACGGCTCCATCGATTATCCGCCATTTTCAACTGCCTCTGACAATTGGTTCCGACCAGACCGGGCAAGGCGTCGGTTTTAGCCTCACCCGATGAGAACATAATAGGAACATCGTTCAAAAGCAATAGATGTCGGCTAGATAAGCCTGGCTGGGCGACCGGCCTTTTGTCCCTTAGGGGCTTGGCACAAGTCGGATACGAAACTCCGTCGCCGCATCGACCGCGTCACGGCTATACAGCAGAGGAACGAAGGAACCCTGCGACCAGGCTGCCGCAAGATCCCCATAATGCGATGATCGCACATCGCCCGACTGGCCGGGCGCATTGATGCAACGGCTGTTATCCCAGTCACCGACATCCAGAACCATGCGATAAGACGCACCGAGGGTCACCCGGAAATCGCTATAGCGATACATCGCATTCATGGGACTTGATTCGCTGCCGCCCATCGGCAGCGGGCCGACATCGAATGCCGTCGTGCCGCGGATACCGGCAAGCGCATGCTCGAAATAGCCATGGTGGAGCGCCCCCCAGGTCCAGACCTGAGAGTCCTCGCCCAGCCGAGCGACACATTCCGCCCAAGCAGCGCCAAGCGTTTCCAGCAGCAGGGCATCGCGCCGCGCCATCGCCGGCACGGCAAAGAAACCCTGCGGGCCCTCCAACCGGCGCAGAATGGCATCCACGTCGCCCACGCCCATCAGGGCGCGGATAGCGGGATCCGGCACTTTCACCGCCATAACCGCAGGCCGCAGATGCTTGGACCACCAGATTTCCGACAGCGCTGCCGCCGCACTGTCAGCCGCCAGCATGCCGTCCCACCCGCGCAACAGATCCAGCGCGGCGCCGATGGCCCTGTCGTCGGACGCAAGGCCGGCCAGCAGCCTGCCCAACCGACGCGCGGGTAAAGAGACCAAATCCGTCTGCAAGGCACAGGATGTGTCGACGGAATGAAGCTCGGTTTCAGCGAAGACCTCAGCGATCCGCCCCGCGCGCGAGGATTCAATCCATTCGCGGCCGATGTCTTCCGCCGGAAGGTGCCAATCCGCGGGCACATTCTGCTCATTGGCGGTGGCGACGAAGCCGGTTTCAGGGTTAAGGGCATGCGGTAGGTCGCCTGCACGATAAAAGCCCTGCCATTCGTAGCGCCCATCTCCGGGCACCGGCAGCAAGCCATCCCAGTTCGCGCGGATAGGGCTGTATCCCGCGACGAGCCAGGCGATATTGCCTTCGATATCAGCATAGACCTGATTGACGGCCGGAACCGCCCAACGCTTCATATCCTCGGCAAATTCCGCATGGTTGCGGCGGCGCATGGCGGAGATGCTGACGAAATAGGCCGCCGATCCCGGTTCGAACCAGATAGAACGCACGGCATAGGCGCGGCGCACGGCATGGTCCTCGTGAATAACCGGGCCGTGGCGCGTGAATTTCATGCGCAACGTCTGATCGTGTGCCCCTTTCACCAGTGCATTTTCGGTGATCAAAACCATGCGCTCCCATCCGTCCCCGTAGCGGTAAAGGTCCGGGTCGTCGGGATGCGTTTCATAGACATACACATCCTCTTCGTCCGGCCCGAAGAACAGGGTGAGACCGAAACCAATCCTGCCGTTATGGCCTGCCATGAAACCAGGGACGACTGGCTCGCCTGCGCCGATGCCGTCGAATTCCGGGCAGGACAGGTGAACGATATAGCGCAAGGACGGCACGGCATGCGCGCGATGGGGATCATTCGCGAGAATGGGCCGGCCGGTTTCCGTCTTCGAACCGGCGATAACCCAGTTGTTTGACCCCTGGCCGTTACTTTCGCGTATCACATCACCCAGCGGAGTGACCTTCCGCCAGGATTCCGCCTCGCCGATTGTCGCGTCAAGCCGGTCGCGTCCGAAGTTCACGGGAAGCAAAGCAAGCTTGAAGGTGTCGAGAACAGCCATGGGGATGGAGCTGAGATCGAGACCTTCGGGAATGTCTGGCGTCTTTGGCGGATTGAGATTCTGGCGCAGCAAATCGGCCTCGGCGCCGGCTGCCGCCATGACATTCGCCCGCGTCACCTCGGAAAGGGCGTTGCGCATTAAAGCGTGGCTGCGGATACGCACCACGTCTTCCGCCTGCCACTTCATCGGTTGCGTGCCGAATTCCATAAATTCAAGGGGCAGCCGCGACGGTTCCTGCGCCACAAGATCAATATAAGCATTAATGCCGGCGACGAAGGATGTGCATATATCCTGCGCGTCGGGGCTGTAGCAGGCCCATTCCGTTGCCATATCCCCGCGATAGAGGAACAGGCGCGCCGCACGATCCTGCTCCAGATAGCCGGGGCCGAAATCCGCGGCGAGAAGGCCGAGCCCGCGCTTGCGCCATAGATCGATCTGCCACAACCGGTCTCTCGCGGCATTGAAGCCTTGGGCGAAAAAAAGATCCTGCAGGTTCTCGGCCCGGATATGGGGAATACCCCAATGATCCACCGCGATAGAGACCGGTGCGGCGAGACCGCTGACCGCAAGCGCTTCTTCGTTCATTATCCGTCCATTCCGGCAATAGCCGTGCAGAGCCGGAGCCAAGCAAAGCGGCTTGGCACTGCAAGGTCAAGCCACGCCTATTTTCGGCGACACGAACGACCGCCCTGCGATAAGGCGCGCCTCGAAATAACGGCGCGCGGGCTTTTACCAAGGATGGCGCAGAGGGTGCATGACATCCGTACACACCCAGGTTAACGACGCCGAAAGACAATCTGCATTGCCTCAAGGGAGTGTGATGTCTCCGCCACACAGTCTTGCCCTTCCTCGACTTGCACCAGGTCAGGCTTGCCTGAAAAACTAGCGATCAGGTAGCAAACGTAGTTCAGCGACAATGCCCCCGTCATGCGCAGACTAAATCCGCGGAGCGGCAAACTTAGACCACGCGCGCCAGCAAATCTCCCTTGGGTAAGCCATTCGGTCCAAGTTCCATCATCCAGTTGGGCACGATATTCAATCCCAAGATCCGCCAGCTGGGACGTGAAGCTGAATCCTTCTATAGTTCGTTTTGCAGTGTCTCCGCGTTGACCACAGCACAGAGGATTGCCGTATGCCCCGCCAGACAAAGCTGACTCAGTTGTAAAATCACCATGAGTCGAAATATGCGCGATTAATGTAATGGGAAAAACAACGTCGGCATAGTGCGGCGGGGCCAATGGCACGCGAGCCAACAAAGGATCACAGACGGTCGCCGGAACAATATATGAACCATTGTCATATCGGCGGCCCAGTTGCTCACCTCGCAGATTATATATGAAATGATGCTGCAAGGCTGATCGGCGCCGATAGAATTTTTCTAACCCTGCCATATTTGAAAAGGTAGAACGGCTCATACCAATGAAACAGGGGGCCTCCAAGGCCATTTCAAAATCGATAACGGACTGCTCAAGCAACGAAAGCGCATTAATATCTGATGTCGTTAAAACATCAGACTTCCATAGAATAGAGATGCCATGTCGCTGGAGAACTGCCTCGCGGATTTCATCTTTACTGACTGGAAGGTTCGTTTCATCGCAAACGACATAAAGCACTCCACCCAAGTCTGGCATGGATTTTGTGATTTTTGAAAAAATCTCATTGAAATTCAGTGTATTGTCTTCGCCAAAATCATGATTTGATTGCTGGGCTCTTTCAAAATGAGCCGTCCAATCTTTTTCAATGCGAAGCTGCACAACAACCTTTACCTGCCTCTTCCGGAATACCTCGTGCTTGAGATATTGAAGCACGGGCGCTTCTGCTAGTCTTGGTTGCAAGCCAGAAAAAAAATGTCCGGAAAATTCATCTAACGCCACCATTCCCTTGGCACCGGCTGCTCCAACAAGACTCCCTCCCCGGGTGAAACATTCGAAAGCGCTAATCGTCTCTATCTGCCGATCATCTAAAATGGGAATGCGATAGGCGCGAGCAAAGCGGTAGAGAGGCTCGACAGGAAAAACGGAGTCAAGCGACGTTTGTCCGTGAATGCCACTCGCTGGATTGAAAATCGAAAGATCCGGCAAAATAACGCCGGCACCCAACTCCTTTGCTTTGTGAAACAGGCCCAAAAGGGCCATCTTTTGGTTATTTAAGCCAACGTCGAAGGCATTATAATTTAGCGCTTGCTGAGGGGCCGAAACCTCACTTTCATCCGACTGTGGCACGCCCAACTGCAATTGGTCTGGCAACATGCGCCACGGTCCTTTGGATAAAAGTCCATCTCAACAGCAATCTTACTCAATGGCCGCCTTCTTACAAGGACAGGCCGTCTGGCGGCATCTCTGCCGCACACACCTTGCCTTCAAAGTCACATATGGAGTACCCGCCTGCGGCTGGATAACTTGGGTCAACGAAGCCATAGCGGGACAACCCAGCGCGACTTTTCTGAGATAGGCGAAATTTCGAACTTCGCCACCGGCGCTTTGGTCCCTGATCAGCGGCGGGCCGAGCCACCAATAAATCTGCGTTGTGTTTAGCTCCTCATTGGAAATTTGGGGTGCCGCCTGCGCCTCGCATCTGGTTCGAGGCAGACAGGCGAGCGGCTTGAATTAAGGCAACTCTCGCCTAACGTATTATTAGGCACGGTAAACCATAATTTCATTCTTCACGGGCGCACCATTATCATCGGTCCGCCCTCATGACCCGCATCAGGCGTCAAAAATCACAGTCAATGCCCTGATCATACGGCTTCAACCATGACCAGTGCGTACGCTTATCATCGGTTATTCAGAGTTAGCCTTGGGTCAGCTTATCCAGCACCTCATTGATCGCCGCCATAAGCTGTTCACGATCGGCAGTCGCATTGCGCGGAACGCTGATAACAATATTGCTGCCCCTCTGCGGCCGCGTACCTCGCGCAAGCAAAGCACCACTGGGCGACCTTACAGCGAATTCGACCGCCCTCGCCGTTACCCGCGCGGCATCCTTACGCCGCGTTGCCTGCTGCAAGCGCTTCACCACATCGGGCGCCGCGATCGATGGCTGCTTTACTTGACTGCGCTCACTCTGCTCTTCCGCGATCACCTGAGCCTCGGCGATAACAGCAGCCTGCGATAGCGGGTGACGCAACAGAGGCGCCAAGGTGGCGCCATGGCTAATCTTGATGGCATGCAGGCTGCCAAAAGCGGCAATCACAGGCGCCGGAAATCCTGCAAGATCAAGATAGCGGCTCAACCAGCTTTGGCTGACAGCCAAGCGTTCCGCCATGCGTGCCTGATTGCCGCCATAGTAGCGCGTCAGCGCGCCTGCGTAATCTCTTGCCCGTTCGACATCCGACAGATCCTGTCGACTGCGGTTTTCCAGATCGGCAATACGGAAGGCTTCTTCATCGCTTAGTTCTCGCGGCTCGACGAGGAACTTAAAACCGGGCGAGCCATTGAGGCGGAGCCAGCTTGCCGTCCAATGCCGCCTTGCCCCACAGATGATCTCGAACTGGTAGTCCGTATCCCCTAAAACGCGGCGAACGATGGCCGGAACTTCCTGGCGACCCTGGGCGCGAAAACTCTCTATCAGATCCGAACAGCTTTCTTCACTCAGCGCGCCATAGTCCCGATTATGGAACTCCCAAACCCGGCAAAGTGCCGGGTCCACCAGTTCATGCTCCCGTGTCATCGTTTGGCCGGAAGCCATTTCCGCCAGCCGATTGCTGCGGCTTTGCAAAACCCCGGTGCGGGGCGGCAGTTTGCCGGTCTGCGGTTGAGTTCCACTTGCCAGGCCTGCCGCGAAACCCTTGTTTCCTAAAGCCATAAAATCATTCCAAATCAATAAGTTGGACTAATCTTGCGAATCTGCAAGGCGATCAAATCTTACCTTCAGCCCGCAGCTTCTCTGCCTGGCTTGGCCAAGTTGTCCGGATTTGCATCTCAATCTCCGCGTTGACGCCATTCAAATAGGCGAGACCACGATTATAGGTTTCACGCGATGTCACGGGTGCCGCCAGTTCATAGATGGTCATCAGCCGCGCTGAGGCATTATCGATCTCGGCGCTATCACGCATCACCGTCCGCAACATTTTTTCGCCAAACAAATTGCGCATCAGTCCCAGCAGCTCTCGCTGCATGGACTTTCCTTCGTCGGCGCGGGTTGCCACAAAGCGTATCCACGAAAAATCGACCGGAAAATGCCGCTCCTCCAGAATTTGGAGCGTCTCATAAAGCATGGCGAGGAAGGTCGTGGTCGAGGCGAAATCGACGACGGTCGGCGGCATCGGCACCAGCAGCGCATTGGCCGCCCGCATGACAGAAAGCGAAATCGTGCCCAGTGCCGGCGGCGGGTCCAGCACGATGACGTCGAAATGGTCGGCTATGGAGACCAGACCCTCGGCCAGACGATTGAGCAATCTCGGCTCAGATCGGGAAATACGGGCTGCAAGCTCGTATTCGGCGGAATAAAGCTTCAGATTGGCGGGAATAAGATAGAGGTTGTCCCAATGCGTTTCCCGCACCGCATAAGCGAGACTGCTCATCTCCATATTGCGGAAAAATGGATAAAGCGTCTCGTCCTCATGAATATCAAGATCAGGAACATAGCCGAACAGGGCCGTGGATGACCCCTGGCTGTCGCAATCCACCAGACAGACCCGATAGCCCTGAATCGCGAGATATTGTGCCAGATGGGCAGAAACCGTGGACTTCCCTACCCCGCCCTTAAAATTCTGAACGGCGATGACCGAAACCGGATCCTCGGCGCTCCGCCAAGGCCTTGTCCCAAAGACCTCGCGCATCTGGTTGACCTCAGCCAAAGTATAGCCGACACGACGACCGGACGTGGTTCGCTCGACAGCCGGAATACGCCCGTCCTTCTCTGCCTCGCGAATCGCGGCCGTGGTCCGTCCGACTAGCTCCGCCACGCGCGTAATGGGAAATCGCGGTGACTGGCGGGCACCACTCTCATGCAATGCCTGGTCGCGCAGGCCGCCTAACACAGTCATGCATTTATTGTAGATTTCCCCGACGGAGCGGAGCGTCTGGGATTCCATGCGAGTATCGCTCATGGCGTGGTCTTGCTCACTGGGTTTTTCGTCACGTCGACCCGAACCTGGGAAATCCCGACCGCACGGCCAGCCCTGTCCAGATGCAGCTGAAATTCGGTCTTGATATGGTGGCTATGGAAGCGCGAACCCACCAGCAGGAACCATTCACTGTCCCTTTGTTCCAGCGTCGCACGCTTGAACCAAGTGTTGAACTGAGCATCGCCCAGATTCTCTTTCAGCGTCCGAAAGAATGCTTGAGGCAGATCCTGCGACAGCGGCGCATCGACCGTACCCTTATCATCGGCTTCTACCAGGCGCAGATCCGCGCCTGGCACCAGTTTTTGCTGCAAAGGCGCCGGTGATCCGTAAAGGCGGATGACGCTGGTATCGAACTCCGCCTTGGCCTCCGGGTAGACGGCAGAGACATGGCGTTCCCAGGCGTCGCGTATGGTCTGGCGGAATTTGCGGATGTTTTTTCCGTCATTGCCAAAATGGACGGCCAGTTGATCCCAGCTTAATGTCGCAGGCCGCTTTTGACCAATGCGTGGCAGCCGGTAGGCCAGCCAGGTGTAGAGATCCAAGGCGGTCGCCGAATCGCGCAACTGGCGGATCGCCACCTCGTTCAACGGCACGGCATGGTCTTTCAGGTGATGAAAGAACCCGTCAGTCATCAGGATTTCGCGCTGAAAACCAGATTTAGGACCGTCCTGGCCACGATATTCATTGGTCAGCTTGATTTCGCGAATACCGAATTCATGCTCGCCGCTTTTGTCGACATTGTCCCAGCGGATCATCCATTCGCAGGACAGCAGCCGGTCCATCTGGTCCCGAATGAGCGTGGCAGAGCCACGCGGCCCATAGCTGACCGTTTTAAAGCCCATCCGCCGCATCCAGTCGCTGAAATTCCGGCCCAGATGGACATGGCGGGAATTGGCTTTGACGGCTTCCGTCATGATATGAATGAGGATCAGCCTGGGCAGAGATCCAAAGGGTATGCCAAGGCTCTGGAACTGTTGTTGGCCGTTGACCAGGTCCAACCGCGGCTTAGGATTGATGACGAGCGTATATTGGCCGTCCTGGCGCATGATGGGGGCGTATTCGTCCTTTGGACGCCGCACCGGCAAGGACATGGCGCATAGGGCGGAGTGGAGAAAGCCGGGGCTGGGTGCCTCATCCTGGATCGCGAGAACGCGCTCGAACAGGTCAGGCTGGCCAAGAGAGAGCGCCAGTTGATTGGCTGCATCAGGCCCGCGCTGTACCAGTTCCAGGTGGACTTGCTGCCCAAGCGGATGACGGGGGGCGGACATGGTATCTCCGACGAATCGTGGTGCCCGAAGGCGTGGGAAACCTAAGGCAAAGTGGCTAGCTTTCGCAACAAAAACCCTTTTCTTCCGAAAATCGCAAATTTACCGATGATCTGGGTACGGTCTTTCTAAGGTGAATCTTAGGATAGAGTCTTAGGTATAGTACCTAAGTCATCGTTATTGCCGGGTAAAACGTACCGCGCTCATCGGTCTGGCCCGAGTCTCCGCACCATCATCATCGCTAGCGCGTACCAAGATCATCGGTCCGTACCAGGACCATCGGTTCTTGATGGCAAACGTCATTCTTGACCTAGGCACGATGCTATGGCGAATGTCGCCATGGAAGACGGTGCAAAGCTGCCGCCAGAAGAAGTCCGGGCATCCTTGGCACCGGTTCGCATCTTGCAGACCCGCAAAATCACGATAAGCATCTGAATTTAGGTCTGTTTTTGATATTTGTGGCGCCAAATTACCTAAAAGTCTTGGGTAGCGGGACGCTATAGGCCGCTATCGGGCTGAGAAACACAGAATTCCGAGCCGACGGCCAATCCCGCCCGGCCAGCGGAAGCTCTCAGCTTGTGCTGATCGAGCCGCAGGTAACGGGCAAGAAGGAAGACATAGGCGGCCAGAAATTGCGCGCCATGGCCGTCACTTTCCCCTTCGACGGTGGACGTGATGCTATGGGCCAATTCATGCAGCAGGCACCAGGACGGCACGCGGGGCGCCAGTTCGATTGTCAGTCTGTCAGCGCGGCCAATCAGGGTCTTGGCCTGGGCCGGCAGAGCCGCGATTTTTGGGGGATAGCGGAGGCCGATATCAGCCCAGATGGCATCGACCATGCCCTGGGCCTGATCGCGCATAATGACGGTTCCATCATGTGGCGCGACAGCCTGCTGCTCCCACGTATAGAGCCGCCCGCGTTGATGATCGCGACCGGTTTTCATTTGAGACAGGGGACGCCCTGATCCCCCACCGGGCGGCTGAGGTTGATACGATCACCGGCTAGTCCGCCAGCCATATAGGCCTGTCGGTCGATAGCGATGACGGAGGCGCTGCGGGATCGGAGCTTGATCTTCGTCTCGCGAAAGGCGTCCTGCACAACGGTCTGCTTGACCAGAACCAGCGCTGTGCCCCTGCTGGTGCCAGCGCGCAACGCGCTTTCTCGTGACTGATGCAGTTCCTCCAGCCGATCCTCCACACGCTTTGCCAGCCCGTGCTGAAAGCTGCGCGTTGCCAATCTGAGCTGGGTGGAGCGCAGTCGTGGATTGAGCTGTTTGAACGCGGCGGTTTCGCTTCTGATGGCTTGCTCGATGATTTTGTAAAGATAGACAGCCATCTGCACATCGGCCTCGAAACCGAAATAGACGTAGCACTTCGTGGAGGGCGCCTCTGATTCGTCTGATGCCGGCCCGTGATCGAGCCAGACGATGCAGTGGCAAAACCGCCCGATTGCGGGAACACAGCCGTCAATCGCGCCACGGCGCTTGCCGGCCATAGGCATTTTGGCCTGAATGCAGATCTGCTCCCGAACCTGAACCTCACTCATCGTAAGCATGTAGCGATCCAGCAGCTTTCCCACCATTTCAGCGGCGGCAAAGGCTTCAGCATCCGTGCAGCCATTCTGCACAGTCTTTTCCGTCAATGCCCGAATGCGGGCTTTGGCGCGGTCGATTTCAGAAATTTGGCTCATGGCCTTCAAGCTAAACAGCTGGCAGCCAAAGGCAAAGCCTTGCGGGCGTCGCTCAGAAAATGTCATGGGGGAGGGTGGCAATTCGCAGCGTTTGGGCGCTAAAACAGAGGGCAGCCAATTGCGGTATCGCGCTGCTTATCTCATCCAAGTCCAGTTTTTTAACGGTTAGGGTGCTCAACCCACGTATTACCGTGCCTAACTCCACGAGAGAGGGCTCTTGCCTTGATTAAGGCAGCTCTGTCAGGCTGAAGCGGCAAAAAGGGGAGGGGGGATTGGAGTCGCAGGACAGGCCTGATGTCCCGGCCGAAAGGCCGCTCACCACGGTGACGCGTAAAATTTATACCGATGATTGGGGTACGTTTTGCGCCTGGTGTGCAGCCGGGTCTGTTTCCCACCTGCCCGCCGCACCGGAGACAATTCTGGCCTATTTGACGGCACGACAGGCGACGCTTGGCCTTAGCGGCTTGAGGGTGGCTCTTGCCGCCATCCGGTCTCATCATCGGCAGGCCGGGTTGCCCCTGGCATCCGCCGATCCCGCCATCTCCCGCCTGCTGAGCGACATGGCCCAGGCGGGGCGTAGCCCTGTCAGGCCTGCTGCCGTGCTGACCGCTGCCGCGATTGAACGCCTCGTCAGCAGTTGCGATCCTGACCCTGGGGGGCGGGCTGCTTTCCTCAATCTGCGCGACCGCGCCTTGCTGCTGCTGTGCTTTGCCGGTGGTCTAAGGCGCTCCGAACTGGTGGCCCTGGACCGGGAGGATATCGATGTCACCCGCGAAGGATTGACGCTTCGCGTCGGCAGTTCCAGACCAGACAAGCCGGTGGCAAGTTTGCATGTTTCCCGTGGAACAGATGCCAAAACCTGTGCCGTTCAGGCGATGGAGACTTGGCTGCGCCGGGCGCGGATCGATTACGGGCCGGTCTTTCCACGTCTGACGGCGGCCGGGACGATCGAGGCTCGATTGACCGGTAATGGCGTCTGGAAAATCCTCCGCCGCCGCGCGGCTTTGGTCGGGCTGGAGGCGCCGGCGGGCGAGCGCCTTTCGCCGCACGGCATGCGTGCCGGGTTCATCGTGAAGGCCTATGCCACGGGTGCGTCGGATGGGGACGTGATGGCCCATGCCCGACAGAGAGATCGCGGGGCGACGCGCCGTTATAACGGGCGCGTCGCAAGCTTGGTCATCGACCCCGACCTCGTGCCGGATATCTGACCTTGCGCATGCCGTCGCGGCGGAGCCTGTCTGGGCCGGATGAAACATTTGATCCGATGGCATTGCCACAGGCTGACTGGCTGCGCCACGGTCTGACCGTGTCCGGGCCGAGCCACGATGTCCTGTCGTTTCAACGCGCGGCCCGGGGGGCTGGTGCCATCCCCTGGCAATTGCCGGATCTGTCCTTGACCGAGGAGGATCAGCTCCATGCGCTGCTGAACCCTCCCGACGGATCGCGCGGGCTAAGCTTGGCGGCGGCGCAAATCCTTGCAAGCCAATTGCGGAGTGCTGTGGAAAATCATGCGGATCGGGTGATTGAAGCCGCTCGGCAGGGCCGGGGCTGTCCGCTCGATTTGCACGCCTTGTTGCCGATCCCCGCGCTGATTCTGCAGCGTGGACCGGATCATCCCGGCAGTCGCGCCTGGCTGCGCCAGCATTGGGGCATCGTCCAATCTCTGCGGCAGGTGCGCCTGTTGACCGGCATGGAGGATCACCATCGGCGGCGCGCCGGCAAAATCACCTATGAGTTTTGGTCGGCGGACTGGACGCCCTGGGCCGCTATCCTGGGGTTCCGCGCCAAATGGCCCAGTCTCATTTTCGATTGCCGACCCGACTATAGCCATGGATGACAGGTGGAAGGGACCGGAGCGTCTGCCCGCCACGCCGATCGTCCATCTCGATGGGTTCGACGGGCCAATGGATCTGCTGCTCGACCTCGCCGAGCGGCAACGCATCGATTTCGGCCGCGTCTCAATTCTGGCCCTTGCTGACCAGTTCACTGCGGCGATGGATCATTTTGCGGATCAGGTCAGTCTGGAGCGACGGGCGGATTGGCTGGTTCTGGCGACGCGTCTTGTCCATCTGCGCTCGCGGCTGTTGTTTCCCGCGTCGGCCCAAGCGGCGGCCGAGGCCGAGGCCGAAGCGGCACGCGAAATCCAGCGCCTCGATGAGCGGATTGCCATGCGGGCGGCTGGCGCCTGGCTGGGCGGCAGGCCGCAATTGGGGGTAGAGACTTTCGTCAGACCTCTGAGCGAGCGTCCGCGTGAAACGGGCTATGTCGGTCTCATGGAAGCTTGTCTCGCCGTATTGCTTGGGCCGGACGAGAGGTTGAAGCCCATACCTGTCTACACAAGGCTTATCCCCGATCTTTGGCGCGTCAGTGATGCCTTGGCGCATATACCCAGCATACTTGCGCGCCATCCGGAGGGGGGGAGGCTGATCGCCTTTTTACCGCCTGTGGCGGCGGACGATCCTAACCGCATCGAGAAGATGCGGACGGCCATGGCTTCCACGCTCCTGGCCGGTCTGGAACTGGCAAAAAACGGGTCGCTTCGTATCGAGCAATCTCAGCCGCTAGAAGAATGCTGGTTGCGCGCGTCGTGACAGCCTGACCACCAAAGCAGTGGCATGCTTTGTTCTTGCCCTATATATTGCCCTGATTCAGGGTAAATTACGGGGCGCCCGCATGAACGATATGACCAGTTTCATTCAAGATACGGCGACCGCTGACGGATTGATTGCGGCCGATCGCCTGAGTTCCATGCTGCATATCACGCGGGCGGAATTGGCCACCACGCTTGGGCTGTCGCGCGACGCCATTGCCAAAACCGCGCGGGTTGCGGCGCCGTCCACCCAGTCGCGTCTGCGCGACATTGTCGAAATCCTCAATCGCGTCAGGCCCTGGGCGGGGTCGCCGCAACAGGCCTTTGCCTGGTACCGGTCGCAGCCCTTGCCTTCCTTCGGGGACCAGACGGCGGAGGCCCTTGTCAAGGAAGGGCGGGCTGAGGCGGTGAAACGCTATTTGGATAGGGTCGCGGTCGGCGGTTACGCGTGAGGTTTCACGGCTTCGTCTATCGCGCGCATCATCCGCGTTGGGCTTTTTCTCCATTGTCGGGTGAGGGCGCTGCCCGCTACGGCGGACGCTTCAATCCGCCCGGCATGCCGGCACTTTATACGGCACGTCGGATGCAGACCGCCTGGCTGGAAGCGCAGCAGGCTTTTCCCTTCAAGGCGCAGCCCATGACGCTTTGCGCCTATGAGGTCGATTGCGTGGACGTCGCCGATTTAACGAATCCGATTACGCTCGGCGAGCTTGGGATTGCCCAGGCCGCGCTTGCCTGTCCCTGGGAAGACCTTGCATCCCGCCGGCAGCCGGTGGCCAGCTGGGATCTTGCGCGCCGTCTGCAGGCTGAGGGTTTTGCCGCGATCCTGGTGCCGAGCTTCGCCGCAGGTGCGACGTCCGAGGACGCCAATCTCGTCTTTTGGCAATGGGCGGCAGATCTGCCGCATCGTGTCACGGTGATCGACGATGATAACCGGTTGCCCCGCGATGATCGTTCGTGGCGGCTTTAGGACCAGATCCAGGAATCTTCCGGTGTTCTTGTTCAGGGCTCCAAGAGAATTCAGCCAAATCCTGCTGCCGCATGCAATATTGTCCGCTGATAAAATGAACAAAATTGCATAAAATTGCCTAAAATAAACGCGATCTGGTCATTGCTTCGGCTTTGCTGATCCATTGTGCCGGTTTTTTATTCTCGCGCTCTCATCGCATAATGCCTACAGCAGGTGGCGTAATTGCTTCAGTTTTCCCCTGCAAACTGTGGGTTGCTTATGGCTCATTCGGCTATTCCGACCGCATTCGACTTCATCATCGTTGGTGCGGGGTCTGCGGGCTGTGTGATCGCCAATCGGCTGAGTGCCGATCCTGCCGTCAGCGTCTGCCTGATTGAAGGCGGTGCGAAGGATAACACGCCGCGCATTCATGTGCCGGCTGGCACGGTGACGCTCTATACGAGCAAAACCTACGCCTATCATTTTGAGTCGGTGCCGCAGAGGCATCTGAACAATCGGAAAATCCCGGTGCCGCGGGGCCGCATGCTGGGCGGTTCCAGCTCCATGAACAGCATGATTTACATCCGGGGGGATCGCTCGGATTACGATGACTGGCGCGACATGGGCTGCCCCGGCTGGGGCTATGATGATGTGCTGCCCTATTTCAAGAAATCGGAAGCCGACCAGCTTGGGCTTGACCCTGCCTATCATGGCAAGTCGGGCGAACTGGACGTCACCAGGCCACGCGACCCGAATAGCGTCTCACGCCTCTTCGTCGATGCGGCGGCCGAGGCGGGGCAGACGCGCAGCGGTGATTTCAACGGCGCCGAATTGGAAGGTGTCGGTGTCTATAACGTTACGCAGCGCAACGGCCAGCGGCTGAGCAGCTATCGCGCTTTCGTGGCCCCTGTCCGCAATCGGACCAATCTGCATGTGCTGACCGACGCCGAGGTCATGACTCTCACCATGGACGGCACCCGGGTTACGGGCGTGGCGCTTAAGACAATCAGCGGGAACAAAACCCTGACGGCGCGGCGTGAGGTTATTCTGAGTGCCGGTGCGCTCGGTTCGCCGCAGCTTCTGATGGCTTCCGGGATCGGCGATGCGGACGAGCTGACACGGGCCGGTGTCACTATCCGCCACCATCTGCCGTCCGTCGGCAAACACCTGCAAGACCATCTGGACGCGCTGGTTTCATTCCGCTCCGACAGCGGCAAGGGCCTTGCGATCTCTGCGAGCACGATTGCGCCCGTGCTGGCCTCGCCCTTCAAATATCTGCTGCAACGCAAAGGGTGGTGGACGACGAATTATGTGGAATCGGGCGGTTTCGCGCGCACGAAATACGCCAATGCCGTTCCCGATATCCAGTTTCACTTCATCCCCTTCCTGCGCCTGCCGGGTGGCAAGCTTTTCGAGTGGGGGCATGGCTTCGGCATCCATACCTGCCTGCTGCAACCGAAAAGTCGCGGCGCCGTGGCGCTCGCGGCCGATGGCAGCGGCCGGAACCTTGCGATCGATTTCAACTTTCTGGATCGTGAGGAGGATGCTCGCGTTCTGGTTGAAGGGCTGAGAACGGCGCGTGCCATTCTCAACGCGCCGGCTTTCGATATCCTGCGCGGCAAGGAAGCCGCTCCGGGCGTGGATAAGCAAAGCGACGAGGCCTTGCTCGACTATATCCGGCAATTCGCCTCCACCGTCTTTCATCCCTCCGGCACCTGCCGCATGGGCAGCGACGAGGATGCCGTCGTGACACCGGACCTGAAAGTGCGTGGGCTGCAAGGGCTGCGCGTTGCTGACGCATCCATCATGCCAAAGCTTGTCAGCGGCAATACCAATGCGCCTTCCATCATGATCGGAGAAAAAGCGGCGGCGATGATTCTGGCCGCCTGAACCCCGCCTTCGCTTTATAGGCACTTCGGTTGATCGAAGCATATGGCGATGTTAGAGCGGGCAGGGATGGCCTCAATTTTGTTGCGATATAACAATTATAAGAAACGCTGCGGCCTCATGTCGTCTGCGGTTTAGGGTATTCCCTTGCTGTGGCGCTGCCCAAGGCGAAGTTCGCGTCAAACGGCCTGGGGCTCACCTATCCTTGGTTGAAAATGGAATTTCCCCGCCGGGAACTATGGCAGCGGTGAGCGCGGCCAGTCTCACATGGTCTTGAGCTGATGTAATGGCTGCTCGCTAAGTGTAACCTCTCTGGCTCGCCGACCGTATAGAGTGGTGAAGCATCTGGGAGCATAACCATGGCTAGGCGACGTGACCTTTTGGGATTGCTGGGTTTAGGCGTTGTCGGGGGGGGGCTATTCAGCCTGCGTTCGCACTCAGCCCAAGCGGATGCCACGGTTTATCCGGTGAGCCACACGGACGCGGAATGGCGCGCCATGCTTAGTCCGGCGGCCTATACCGTGTTGCGGCAGCAGGGCACAGAAGTGCCGTTTTCCAGCAAGTTGGATTACGAAACGCGCAAGGGCATCTATGCCTGCGCCGGCTGCGCCCTGCCGGTTTATGCTTCCGCGACCAAATATGACAGTCATACCGGCTGGCCGAGTTTCTGGCAGCCTTTGCCCAAAGGCATTGCCGAGACTGTCGACAACAGCTTCGGCATGCAGCGGACAGAGGTTCATTGCAGCCGCTGCGGTGGCCATTTGGGCCATGTCTTCCCCGATGGACCGCAACCCACGGGCCTGCGTTATTGCATGAACGGTGTCGCTCTCACCTTCACGGCTTCAGCCTAAGGGACCTTTGTCATGGCTCGTCGATCTCGTCTGATCGCTATCCTGTCCAGCACGGCCTTGGCCGCTGTCCTGGCGGTCGGTGCGCTTACTTTCGCAGCTGGCCATAGTCAGGCCGAGGCGCTGAACAAGCTGGTGCCGGCACCCAGCCTTGATGAAAAGCCCGGCACGGCAGGTTCTGAAACACTGATCCTGGCTGGCGGCTGTTTCTGGGGCGTGCAGGGCGTTTTTCAGCATGTCCGTGGCGTCACGGAAGCCATGGCGGGCTATGACGGGGGCAGTGCGGCCAACGCCCAGTACGAACTGGTAAGCACCAGCACAACCGGTCATGCGGAATCGGTGCGCATCACCTACGATCCGAAGGTCATTACCTACGGTAAACTGCTACAGGTCTATTTCTCGGTCGCGACTGACCCGACGCAGGTGAACCAGCAATACCCGGATACCGGTTCGCAATACCGGTCTGAGATCTTTGCCACGACGCCGGAGCAGGCCGCCATTGCCAGCGCCTACGTCGCGCAGCTCGATCATTCAAAAGTTTATTCTGCACCCGTTGCCACGATCGTCGGCAAGAATAGCGGGTTCTATCCGGCTGAGGCCTATCATCAGAACTACCTGACGCTGCATCCGGACAGTGAATATATCGCGACCTTCGATATGCCGAAGATCGGTGCATTGCAAAAGCTCTTTCCGGCTAGCTTTCTCACCCAGCCGGTGCTGGTTCAAGGCGTGAAGGGATCCTGACCTGATTATTTGAGATCAGAGCGATTGCAAGACGGAACGGCCTGAGCTGCCTTGCTGCTCAGGCATCTCCACGCCGCCGGCGCGCCCGTTCGTGTTCCAATATCTTGACGAATGACGACAGGCTGGTAACCCGCGACAGGAAATAGGTTGAAGCGCCGCTTTTGACGCTTTTGCCAAGAACGTCGGAATCCAGCATAGGCGCGTCTGACACCAAAATAATGCTCGCACCTGGATAAGCGTCGCTCAATGTCTCGACTTCATCAAAGTCGCGGAATTTCGCATCGTGTGAGTGGTATATAACCGTATCGAAAATCTTGTCCTGATGATCGACGCAATCGCCGATGCTGTTGAAGGGAGTGATTTCAAAAGAGCTATCGGCATTGAGAACGGCGGTGGAGAGAATCTCTCTGGTCAGCCAAACCTCATCGACCCAAGCAATGTGGGTATTGGTATTTTCGGCCTGCAGATAACTGCCGATGTAATTCCCATTGGCGGGCGCGGACATGACAACCTCAACAAGATCAATGTACAATATCGATAGAGTTCGTAGTCTCGTTACTGATCAAAACATAAGGCCATCAGAGTTTACCAAAAATAGCTTTAAGCCTTCAGCATTGACCTGCAGACGTGAGAACAGCAAGAACCTGCGGCGCATAAAAGCGGCGCGTGCCATGGGTTGCGCTATAAATTCGGACAATTCCCAAAGAAACCAAATCGGATACGATTCGGTCGGCCGTACGAAGGCTCATACCAAAGTCTCTTGCAATATCAACTGTATTGCCGACGGGACTGGCTCCGAGCGACAGCGCGATGCCCATAGCGCCCAGTTTGGCGGTATGGCGACGACCGTCGAATGCCTTGATCCAGCTGAGTGACAGCTGTTCTAAAGTATCGCGACATTGGTTCGCCTCAAGCAACGCGGCTTCAAGAATATCCAGAAACCGGGCACACCATGGAGTCCAGTCACCATTCTCCAGTGCGGAGGTCAGCGCCTCATCGATCTGGGAACGATAGGTCGAGAAGGCTTCGCTCATAAAAAGAGGGGGCAGACCCTCCCAGCGCAAGTTCATCGTTGTAAAGGCAAGGCAGACAGCTTCCCGTCCGGCCGTCGGTGGCAGTAAGGTCCAAAGCTGACCGACACTCATGGCCAGGCGGAGAAGAACGGACGTTTGCTCCTCCGAATTGACAAAATCCATAAGCGTTTGTGCATCGTCCGCGCCATCCACCAGGGATGGTGGCATATTCCATTGCGAATCATCGCTGACGTTGATCCGGCTCTGTCCACTCAGCCGTGGATGCATATCGGTATCGGCTTCTGTTTCGATGCTCGCGGCTGACTGCATCATGTCCAGAAGCGTCACGAGTTCTGCCGCTGTTTGCGGTCGCTCGGCGGCAAGCACAGTTTCAGTGTTCAGCAGGGCCAGGCTGTGTATGCGATGGGGAATGCGAACACCCGGACCGTCCGCGACATGAACGATCAATTCCAGCAGGTCAAGCGCAGGCATGCGTGATCCGGCCGCGATAACGGCGTCCCGCTGGCCCATCAAATGATTAAATTGCCGCGCATTATCGTGTTCGCCAAGCTTCACGCCGAACGCCACAATTTGAAAAATCAGTCGCTCTGCGCGCTGGAAAAGGCCAAGGTCCGAAATCTCACGAGGCAGATTGATAGGCGCGCACATAGCTTTGCTACCGTGAAAAAAACGCGGCTCAACGAGATATGGACCTGAACAATCGTGAAAGTGAAGCACGGGAACATCCCTGTTGCGACAACGGCTTTCGCAGTCAGATTTCAGTCTTGCAATTTCGGAAAACACGAACGGCTAATTTGATGCAGCAACTGCGGCAACTGCTCCGCCGATAGCTATATCGGCGATCAAGTCAGGTCAGGCAGTCATCCGGACATGCCTCAACACGGCATTTAGTAGCAACTGACCTGTCGATTGTGGACTATTAACTTTTGTAACGGCGAATTGCTTATACGCACCAAGGCAAGGCAGCCGCAACATGTTTCTAACGAAAAAGTGAGCAAGTCGTAAATTAATCCTTCTGGTTAGAGGGCTTGCTTTAAATTTCGGGAATTATGACTATTGCTACAGCGCAACATGTTATCATGTTGAGGCATTATCCACTAAATTTTCAATAGATTACGACTGGCAGCGCAATCATTTATGCGATCACGCGACAGGCTAGTTTAATCATAAATCGGAGTAATTTATTTTGATGTTCAAAGCCTCAAATGAGGCTTGACCAAAAATTTGATAAGATTTTCTAAATTTGTTTGGTGCTTAACGCTCGTTCATGTGACTTTGGCGAGCAATCCTCACGAAAATGATGTTTTGATCAAAGACGATAAACCGTGAATTTCTGGGCGATTGAACGCGCTACCTCTATCAAGAGGCTGCCGTCGTCGCAATTTATCCAGAAGGTGATGGGCCGGCTATTCGTAAGGGTAGCGATTGCTGCCTTTAGGAGTAATGAAAAAGAACGCGACCTTATTTGGTCAGAGGTCGAGCATTGAAGACAAAAGCATCTCGCGCATTCTGGTCATTCCACTGTCCAGATCGCCGCCATCTCGTGCCGCGAACCGGATCATAATCCCGCTATCCGCCCGTAGTTGTGTCATGCCCCAATAGCAGGCCCAGTCGTGAGATGAGATCAGAAATTTAATGTCCTTATATCGACTTTTAGTTATCTCAGCGACAAGCCAGAGGGTGCCGAACGCCCGATAGGGACCGGCTTCACCATTCGCATCGGTGATCATCATCCGGTCGCGCGCAATCAGCCGACCGGCCGAGTTTTGGATGCTGATACGATTGTCCAGCGCGCGTGATGCGGTTGGCATGCCGTTTGGATCGTGCATTAGCACGCTATCTTGAAGAAGCGCGGTTGCGCCCGGTCCAAGGGTCAAGTCGACCGACTGCACCAACATGCTGCCGGGGAGAAGAATTGTCGGGCGCGGCAAGTAGTCCAGCCTGGCGCTATCGGCCAATTGCAGCGATACCGCGCATTGCGCAGCTGCCTTGTCCCGGCGGTCATGGACGATCGTGGCCGAAGGCATGCGAATGATGGCTGTAGCACCGCTGCCCAAGGTCACGCGCTGCGCGACGCGCTCACCCCCGAACAATCCGCCCGATATGGATTGTATGACAATCTCGGCATCCGGCCCTCTGCCGCGCAGAGGTGCGGTGATGAAGAACGGATAAGTGACATGACGCCGCGCCAGCACCGTCTGGCCGGCGCGCGTCTCAAAGGTGAGATCGAGCGGCGGACGGCATTCTGTTGTGGTCATGCAGGCTGATAGAGGACAGCGGCGCATAGCGCGTCGGCAACAGCATCGATCCCCTCATTCGCGCGGCAATTGGTGCATAGGACTGCGCGGCCTTGGCGGGCAGTTGAAGCCTCGCGGATCATGGGCTCCAAGGTCACGCCGACATAGGGTGCAAGATCGACCTTGTTGATGACGAGGAGATCGGACTGGATGACGCCAGGGCCGCGCTTACGGGGAATATCATCGCCACCCGCCACGTCGATCACGAAGAGCCAGTAATCGACAAGATCAAGCGAGAAGGTGGAGGCCAGATTATCTCCGCCACTTTCGATCAGGATGAGATCGAGCGTCGGGAAGGCGCGGTCAAGACTGTCGGCGGCTTCCATGTTCAGGGTCGGATCCTCGCGGATCACCGTATGCGGGCAGGCACCAGCCTCGACGGCCAAAATGCGCTCCGGCGCCAGAAGATTGGTGCGGCGCAGCCGCTCGGCATCTTCATGCGTGACGAGATCATTGGTGATGACGGCGAGGTCGATGCCCCGCCGGTGCAGTGCCGGTATCAGCCGCTCGACCAGTGCTGTCTTGCCCGAACCGACCGGCCCGCCGATACCGACGCGGGCGGCGCCATTCTTCCTCATCGCAGCATATACTTCCTGTTGAGGGGCACGACGGAAGCCGGCGGGCAGGTGAGCAGCCGGCCATCGGCACGAACCTCGAAAGTGGCTGAATCAACCTCGATATGCGGCTGTGCATCGTTGCGGATCATGTGCCGCTTGCCGAGGCTGCGGACGGAGGTGATGGGCACCATGCGCTTGCCGACACCGAGCTTGGTTTTGATATCGGCCTGAATCGCGAGTTTGGATACGAAGGTGACGCCGAGATGCTGGGGGGAAACGCCGGTCGATCCCCACATCGGCCGCTGTATCATCGGTTCGCTGTCGATCTGGCTGGCATTTGCGTCGCCCATCACCGCCCAGGCGATGAAGCCGCGCTTCATGACCAGCCAGGGCTTGATGCCAAAGGCGGCGCGCTTCCAAAAAACCAGATCGGCCATTTTGCCGGGGGCGATGGACCCGACATGGCTGTCGATCCCGGCCGCGATGGCCGGGTTGATCGTGTATTTCGCGATATAGCGCTTGATGCGCTCGTTATCGGCGCGCGCTGTCTTCTCCTCAGCCAGCCGGCCGACACGGTCCTTCATGACGGCTGCCAGTTGCCAGGCCTTGGCGACGTTTTCGGCCAGCCGGCCCATGCCCTGGCTGTCGGTCGCGAAGATGGAAATGGCGCCCATATCGTGCAGAAAATCCTCTGCCGCCATGCTCTGTGGCCGGATGCGGGATTCCGCAAAGGCCAGATCCTCCGCCAGCCGCCAGTTCATGACATGTGCCAGCATCGTCATCGGCAGGCCTTCATTCAAGGCATAGGCGGTGAAGGGATTGGTCGGATTGGTGGAGGAGGGCAGAACATTGGCGAAACTATTGACGCGCAGAAGATCGGGCGCATGGCCGCCCCCGGCACCCTCGGTATGATACATATGGATTGTGCGATTGCCGACCGCGCGGAGCGTATCCTCGCAAAAGCCGAATTCGTTGATCGTATCGGTGTGCAGATTGACGCAAAAATCATTGCGGTCGGCGGCGATCAGCGATCCGTTGATGACAGCGCCCGAAGCGCCGAAATCTTCATGGATTTTGACGCCAAGCGCGCCGCCTGCGACCGACTCCTCCACAGAGCCAGGATCAGAACAGCCGCGCCCGAGGAATCCAAAATTGAGACAGGAACTGTCGGCACCCTGAATCAGTTGGCCGAGCACATTGGGACCGGAACATGACACATCAAAATGAGGACCGGGGGACATGCCGATGATGGTGGTGGTGCCGCCTGCCAGGGCATGTTCGCTTTGCTGCGGCGAGAGGAAATGCGCATGCGCTTCCACCGCGCCGGCGGTGATAATGTAAGGCTCACCATGATAGACGGTCGTATTGGGACCGGTGCGGAGCTTGGGATCGACACCCGCCATGATATCCGGATTGCCGGCCTTGCCGATACCGACGATCAACCCGTCGCGAATGCCGATATCGGCTTTGATGATGCCAAGAATCGGGTCGATGATGGTGGCGTTCTGGATGACGCTGTCGAGCGCGCCTGAGGCATAGGTGCCGGTTGTCTGAAAGCCTTCGCCGTCACGCATCATCTTGCCGGCGCCGGTCGTCAGTTCCTCGCCATAGAGCGTGAAATCCTGCTCGATTTCGGCGAGCAGGTTGGTATCGCCCAGGCGGATCATATCGCCCGTGGTGGGGCCGAAGGTCGCAGCGTAATCGCGGCGCGAGATTTTTGCCATGTCAAATACCCCGGTAGCCGCCGGCGCGGGCGGCCGCGAAGGCGGCCTCGCGCACCGTGTCGTCGTCCAGCCTGCCCTCGGTCAGTCCTGACTGGCCGCGCACAATACGGTCCCCCGCCATGGGGATAAGCGTGACGCGCTTGCGCAACCCTGGCTCGAACCGCACGCCGCCGCCTGACAGCACATCCAGCCGCTTGCCGAAAGCCCGGGCGCGGTCGAAATCGAGCGCTGGATTGACTTCGAAGAAATGCGTGTGGCTGCGAACCTGAATGTCGCGGTCACCGGTATTGATGACGTCGATCATGGTCTGCTCGCGGCCGGCATTCAGCTCTATTTCACCGTCCAGCGTGATGATTTCGCCCGGCTCCTCACTATCGGCCTGGGCTTCTTCACCCGGCCCGATCGGGTTGAAGACGATCACCATCTTTGTGCCTTCGGTGAAGTTGGCCTCGACCGAGATCATATCGACCATCGGCGCCACCCCGGGTTCCACATCATCCGCCGTCAGCATCTGGCCAGCCATTTCGACGATGGCTTCATATGTCATGCCCTTGCGGGCGGCGAGCAGCATCTCATCCGCGATCAGCGCGATTGCCTCGGGGTGAGAGAGCTTGATGCCATGGCCGCGCAGGCGCCGGGCATGTTCCGCCGCCATGAAAATCGTCAGACGTTCAACTTCGGTGGGAGCGAGATTCATCGGCGATCCCTCAGTTTGAAAAAAGGCGCTGCGTCTGGTCCGGATGCCGCATGGCGGCGATATCGGCGAGCGGCGTGAAACTATGCATATCGTCGATATCCGGCATTGGCTCCGCAATCAGTTGCGCGAGCGCTGGCCGGAGGTCGGATAGGCTGCGCTGTGCATCGAGATGACTGATCAGGCCAAGCCGGATCGCCGCCGTGCAGAAGCTTTGCGCCATGCCATAGGCGCTGACGGCGAGCGCGCTCGGCCTATCCAGGCCGATGCCGGCCAGAACCAAGCCCTGGACGACGGGCAGATGGCCCTGCGCGTCGCCGAGGTCTATCGCATCCTTGAAATTGCGTGCACCGGGTGTGCCGAGCCGCAGATGCGTGCCCAACAGGGCGAGCCCTGCGCGCTTCGAACCCATACGCAGCGTTTCAATGGTTGCCCAGGCATCGGCCAGATCATCCAGCACCGTCAGTTCCGGCAGATCGGTCGCCGCCGCATAGGCATGGGCGATGATGACGCGGTCGCAACTCGCCCAGCGATTCTGCATCTGACCGCCCAGGAAGGCGCCAAAGCCGGGCCGGGTGATCTGTCCATCGGCGATCAGCGATTCCAAACCCCAGGAGAAGGCAAAACCGCCGCTTGGGAACTGGCCGTCCCCGAATTGCAGCGCTGTCAGCAGAGTTGCGGGGTCACTCAATGACTGAGACTTTGCCGGTGCTTTGCAGGTCAGCGAGGCGCGCGAGATACTCGTCTATCGGGCGGTCTAGCGCCACAAGCAGGCAGTCATCCTTAAACCGCACTTTCCAGTGCAGATTGCCGGCGAGATAGCCGAGTTCCATGGCGCCACCGGCGCTTGGGCGCAGCCGCAGCCAGTTTTGCTGGCCGACGCGCAGCACGATGGCGCGCTTGTCCTCCAGATGGATTAGCGCACCGTCGAAAAGCTGTGCGGATCGCGGCAGCGAGACGAAACAGGCCGTGCCGCGATCAGTATGGCTATGAAAGCGCCGTCGCGGCAGATCCACCGGCTCCACGAACAGCACTTCCACCACGCCGTGATGGCTGATGGCGTGCAGCCGCTCGGCCAGAACGGGATCATCCTGGGATCCCAGTATCGCTTCGATCACAACTACGTCGTCCATAGAGCGAGTGTTCCATCCCCCGCCGCGAATGTCGATACGGTTCAACCGATATCCGCGCGGGTTTCGAAGCGGCGGCGGTAATCGGCCGGGGTGACGTTCAACTGCCGCTGGAAGGCGCGGCGGAAGCTATCGACATCGCCGAAGCCGCAGGCCGAAGCGACCTGCTTGGGCCGCTCGCCGGCTTCCAGCATCTGCCGCGCGGCTTCGATGCGGACAGCATTGACCCAAATGGCAGGTGTCTGCCCCAATTCCTGCTGAAACAGCCGCGCGAAATGCCTGGGGCTTAACCCGGCGCGGCTGGCGAGAGCGCCCAGGCTGGCATCCTCGCCGGGATGGGCAATGACCCAGCGCTGGATTTGCTGCAAGGAGGATCGCCCTGCCGGATTGGCCGTGCCACGGCGGCTGAACTGCAATTGGCCGCCGGGCCGCTTGAAGAACATGACAAGCTGGGAGGCGACGCGCTTGGCGATGTCCGGGCCGAGGTCTTCCTCGACCAGCGCCAGCGCAAGGTCCAGCCCGGCCGTGACCCCAGCCGCCGTGCGCACCGGCCCGTCATGCACATGCAGGGCATCGACGACCACTTCGACGGCTGGAAAATCTTGCGCCAGCCTGTCGGCAACTGCCCAATGGGTGGTGACGCGGCGCCCATCCAGCAAGCCTGTCGCAGCCAGCGCCAGCGCGCCGCTACAGACAGAGCCGAAGCGGCGAGCGCGAGGCGCTTCCCGGCTCAGCCAGTCCAGAATCTGCGGTTTAGGCAGCGCGTCCGCCAGATGCGGCGCACCGGCCACCAGCAGCGTGTCGCATTGTCTGAGCGCCTCGCCGATAACAGTATCAGGAAGAAGACGCATGCCGGAGGAACTGGCGACCGGGCCGGGTGCGGTGCCGATGACCTTCAGCTCATAGGCCAGTGCGCCCGCCTGGAGATTGGCTTCCGCGAAGACGTCCAAAGGCCCGGCGACGTCCAGCAGCTGCACGCCGGGCAGGGCGAGGATGCCGATAAGGCGTGGTGCGCCGGGGCGTCTCATTCTCGGGTCAAATGTCCATTTTTGTCGTGTCACGATGATAGAAGACATTCACTGGAATTTCTAGTCTGCTCTCACAGGCATAGGAGAAGACCATGAGCAGATTTGAGGCCGTCGCGATTCCGGACAGCAAGCTGGCCCGCGAGGTGACCGAGATCGTCAGGGACACAGCGTCCGAACTGCTCTTCAACCATTCCAGCCGGGTCTATCTGTTCGGCGCCATGGCAGGACAGCATCGTGGCCTGCATTTCGACCGGGAGCTGCTTTACACGGGTGCGATGTTCCATGACATGGGGCTGACCAAGGCTCACAGCAGCGCGGATGAGCGGTTCGAGGTGGACGGGGCCAATGCGGCAAGGGACTTCCTGAGACGCCAGGGCATTGCGCAGGCCGACATTGATACGGTCTGGACCGCCATTGCACTCCACACCACGCCCGGCATCCCGCAGCATATGCATCCCGTGGTAGCGCTGGTGACCGCAGGCGTGGAGATGGACGTGCTGGGTCTGACCTATAAGGAGTATTCAGACGCGGAGCGCGATGCGGTGACGGCGGCTTTTCCGCGCACGCCGCAATTCAAGGAAGATATCATCCAGGCCTTTTATGACGGCATCAAGCACAAGCCGCAGACGACCTTCGGCAATGTGAAAGGTGACGTGCTGGCGGATAAAGACCCGAGCTTCCGGCCCGGCAATTTTTGCCATGTCATCCGCTGTTCCTGCTGGAAGGGCTAGGCCGCTGGTGGCGCCCAGACTCTGATTTGGGGGTAGCGCCCCGTCGGCTGGGGATAATTCTGGCGTAGCTCCGGAGAGACTGCGCGGATACGCGCCTCACTGTCCGCTAAGGCAGACGCCCCGTCCAGAACGCGAAGAACGGTATGGTAGCGGCGTTCTTCGGCGTGCCGCAGCCAAATCAACTCGCCACGCTCTTCCGCAAAGGCGCGGCCGAGGACATGATTGGTTGCAGGCTCAATTCCCAAAGCATATCCGCCGGCGCGAAAATTTTGCCATTCGAAGTGACAGGGGAATTCATCGGCGCGCGTCTCGACCTCGAAGCCGAGGCCAAGGCGGTCATTTAGCAGGGCCGTGCGGACAAGGCCTTCGCCGTCTGGGCGCATGTCATGCTGCCAGACCTGTTCCCGGAACGTGGGGCTGGGAGGCCCCATGCGATGACAGCCAATACCCTGCCGCTCATAGTCGGCACCGGCATGGGATGCCCACAGCGTCTCGGCGATGGGCGCGACATAGCGCGCCCCTTCGTCCAGCAAGGGATAGCCGAGATTGATATGATACAGATACATATGCGGCGTTGGTGAAAAGCCCTGATTGACGATACGATCCTGGATCAGGATTTCGTCCGATCCCAGACGTGTCTCGATGCGGCGGATGAGATGCAGATTCTCGCCGAACAGCGCGACCTGCCGCACAACGCCCTCGCACCACAGCACGCAATCATCGCCATCCCAGATTTCACCATAGCCGGTCAGCCGGCCGGGCAGCATACTGACGCGCCCGTGCAACGTCGTTTGCACCTTGGTGCGGCCAGGATAGTCGAAATGCGCTGCCCCGGCTTTTCCGCCGCTCAGGATTTGATCGAGGCCGCAGGTGACAAGCAGGCCGGAGGCTGCGCGTAGCCAGCCGAGCCCGTCCTCACCTTCAGGATTAACGAGGGAGGGATGTGGAAAGCCGACGGGGGAGTGCCAGCCGAGGGCGCGGCCCTTGTGCTCGCATTCACCAATGTCGAAACCGCGGTCGATCATCACGGTGAAGCGCAGGCCGGTGCCGGTGCGGAATTCCAGCAGCCGCACGTCACGCTCAGCACCGTCCTCGAACCGCAGCAGGCGGACGCCGGCGACCTGGGAAAGACTGCCGCAGCGCGCGGCGACCGCTCGCCTGTCCAGGGCCTGGCCGAACAGCGTTACCATTTGCTGTCATCTCCGCGCAGCGTAACCCAGTCGGATCGTTTGGCCGCGATGTCGGCCCAGATCGGTTCCATGGCCGCCATCGGCAGGAAGGAAGGTGGCGCGCGATCGAGGGAGAAGGTATGAACGGCATCGCCGATGGCGGTGATCGAGGCTTCGATGATGCCTTGCCCTTCCAAGGCACTTGCTTCCGCGACATCGGGGTTCTGTGCGAAACGGCCGAGCGGGTCAGTCATCGCCCATGATGCGCGGTCCATGGCGACGAGGTGGGGGCGGATATGGAGAAGCTGCGACAGTTCGTAGCGGCCCGCGTGGTCGCCTTCATAGCGGCCGGCTACGAGTTCCGGGTCACTGCGTACGAAATGCGCGATGGGGTAATGGGCGGCGAAGGCGTCCGCCACCATGCGCAGATCCGCCTGATTGGCATTGTGGCCGGAGATGACGACGATGCCCTGGAATCCGGCATTGCGGAAAGCCCGAAACTGATACAGCAATGTTTCCAGAACCAGATGCGGCGGCAGGGCGGCCAGAAGCGGGTTGACGCCGCCCATCACATCCCGCAGCCAAGGGGCGTGATAGCCGGTTTCATGAATGTGGTAGGCCATGGTCGGCGCCACAATTCCGCCGAAGCGGCATGCCGCCTGCGTCGCCAGATACTCCGCCTTGATGGTATCCAAGCCGAAGGGCGCGACATGGCCATGCGGCTCGCATAGTCCCATGGGCAGATAGACGACCGGAAACGCGTCGCGACGAGCGATGAATTCGGCGGGCTTGAGCTCTGCCCAGGCGACGGCATCGGGTGTCACCGTCATGGCCTGCCGAAATGCTTGACGTTGGTGAAGTTCTTGATGAAGCGGTGACGCGTCACCAGCAAATGAAATGTCTCCGCATCCAGGGGCGGTTCGTCGAGTGCGGCAATATTTTCTTCCGCGAAAGCCGGGATATGCATTGAGGTGATGGCGGTGGTGATGCCGGGGTCGGCCAGCACGAATTTAATGGCGAGTGCGGCCAGCGAGCTGGCATGGGCCGGAAGGAAGCGCCGCAGCGCTGCGACCTTTTCGATATAGGTTTCCCGTGACACGGTGCCGTCGAAATAATCACGGCGGAAATCACCCTCCGCGAATTCACTTTCCGGCGTGAGAAAGCCGGTGAGGCCGCCCTCATCCAGAATGCAGCGCGCGATGACGGCAACTTTATGCGTGATGCAGAATGGCACCAGCACTTCCAGCGCGGTCGGGTCAAAGATATTCACGATGGTCTGCACGCTGTCGATGAGGCCGCTGGAAACGATCGGCAGCACCATGTCAGACCGGTGATCCGGCACTGAAATGCCGATCTGCCCGACTTTACCTTGGCGTTTGAGGGTTTGCAGTTCCTCCATCCAATCGCCGGCCATGCCCCAATTCGCCCAATAGGTATGGAGCTGGAGAAGATCGATATGGTCCAGCCCCAAAGCACGCAGCGAGGCTTCGCAGGAGGCTGTCACCTGGCCTTTCGGGAAAGCGGCTTCCACCGGAACGGGGGTACCCCATTGGGTGATACCGGCCAGGCCTTCGACCTTGGTCGCCACAAAGGGCTTTGCCCCAGGCCATTGCGCCAAGGCGCATCCGACCAGAAATTCGGATTCGCCATAGGCGCGGGCAGTGTCGATGAAGTTCACACCGCGATCCAAGGCCAGATGCAGGGCGCGGATATGCTCGGCTTCGCTTTGCTGGCCGAACCATCCCGCGAAACCCATGGCACCGAAGCCAAGCCGGCTGACGCGCCGTCCGCTTGCTGCAAATTCTGCATATTGCATCGTCATGCGTCTCTCAGCTTTTACGGCTGTCGGGCAATTGGCGGCGAACGAAATGATGAGGGTCATGCCGCTGGCGCCAGAGTGTCGGGATGATTTCCCGATAGGCTTCCCAAAGGCCGCCATAGGGACGCGGACAATCGGCTTTCACCGCGTCATGCAAGGCCGGCAGGGCATGATAGGGCACCATGGGGAACATGTGATGCTCGACATGATAATTCATGTTCCAATACAGAAACCGAAAAACCGGATTCATGTAGACGGTTCGGCTGTTCAGCCGATGATCCAGAACGTCTTCCTGCAAACCGGCATGTTGCGTGATGCCAAAAATAATGAGCAGCCAGGCCCCATAGAAAGTCGGCAGGCCGATGAGCATTGCCGGCAGGATGGAGTGCAAGGCGACGCAGGCGATGATGACCGCGAGCAGAACGGCGATATAGAGGCGCGCATAGAGAAACACCTTGGGGCGCTCCATATCGGGAATATAGGTCATCTCCGCTTGTGTCAGGCGGCCCGTGGCATGACGTCCAATTTGCCGCAGCGATGCAGGACCGCTTTTGAGCGACAGCATATTAAGGATGACGTTCATCACTTGCGCCGGACGTGGCACCGCGATTTCTGGGTCGCGTCCGACGATGATGGTATCCGTATGATGCCGCGCATGGCTCCAGCGCCAAACGGTCGGTTCGCGCAGCAGCATGAAACTGGCGATGACATAGACTGCATCATTCATCCAGCGCGTTTTGAAAGCGGTGCCATGGCCGCATTCATGCCAGCGGCTGTCGGATGACGAACCGTAGAGCACGCCATAGGCAATGACGAAGGGTAGCGCCCACCACGAACCCCAGAAGGCGATCATCCCTGCCGCCATGGCAGCGAGAAGTGCGAACCATAGCAGCGTGTCGCGGATGGCAGGCCCGTCGCTGCGCCGCATGAGCGCCTTCAACTGCGAGCGCGGCAGCGGCGTCGCATACCAGGATGCGGCGCTTAACCCTTTTTCCACGGCAAGACGGGCATCCTCCCCGGTCAGGCTATAGTCCCGCATGCGGGCGGCGCTCATGGCGGCGGTCGCGCTCATCTTTACTGTCCTAACCCTGGTCAGACGCCGAGCGCGCGCAGCTTGCCGTCCAGGAATTTCTTGGCGCGCGGCACATCCGACTCATCCAGATGCTCGATGATGAGCGGGATATTCGGGTGTTTCTCAGACAGGCGCTTGAGGTAATAGTCATAGTTCAGCGTGCCGAGACCGGGCGCCGGCAATTCGATGGAACCGACACCACGGAAGGAATGTGCTTCCGACGCGTCGATCTCCGCATGTTTCTCGCTCGTCTCGGTCGAGCGCTTGACGTCCTTGGCATGGGCGATGCGCACATGGCCGGCGAGCGTATCGAAAATCTGCTTCAGCACGACATCCATTTTATCGATATTGTGATCCTCGAAGTAATTCGTGGGATCCATGAGCAGGCCAAGGCCGGGGTGATCGACCTCGGCAAAAACGCGAACCGTCTCCTCAACCGAGCCGATGACGTTGTTGACATAGGTTTCCAGCAGGAACACTGCACCATGGTCGTACGCGACCTGAGAGAGTTCGGCGATGACCTTTCGGCAATCCTCGAACCCTTCCTCGGTCTTGTTCTTGGGGTGATGCACCCAGTCCGAGTCCGTGTTGAACGTGCCGGTCTCGGAAATCACATAGGGCGTGCCGAAGTTCCGGGCGTTGCGAATGATGGCCTTGAGATAGTCCAGACGGCGCTTGCGTTCATCCGGATCGGGATGGACGATATTCGTATAGCCTGAGATGGCGCAGATCGGCAGATTGTAGTCCCGGAAGGTTTCCCTCACCAGCTTCGCTTTTTCGATGGTGATCGAATCGGGCGTCGAAAAGTCGATATCCTTGAAAGCAAGGTCAAGCTGCACGGTATTGAAGCCGATCGACTTGATGCGCCGTGCCTGCTCTGCGAGAGCATAGGGAAAATAGCCGCTGAAGATGCCAACTTGCTGCATTGTTTTTGTTCCTGTTGTTGTCAGCGTTCAATAGCCGAATTCGGAGAGTTTGACGGTCCGTTCTTGCTCGGACGAACGATAGGCGGCTTCGACCAGGGCCATGGTCGCGAGGTTATCCTCGGCATTCAGTGCCGGGCGCGTGCCGGTGGCGAGTGCGTATTGCAATTGCTCCATCACGCCCGCGAAAGCCTGCGGAAACCAGCGGGTCGTCCAAGTCGGCTCTACCCATTTTCCGTCCGTCGCCGTTTGTGACGAATAGCGCAGGGTGGAGGCCGATCCGTTCGGATAGTCCGGCCAGCCGATGCTGCCCTGGGCGATGCCGGTCGTACCCTCGACCCGCCATTTGATATAGATATCGCCATCATAACCCTCCGCACGCGGGCCAGCCCAGACGTCTTCCAGAGACAGCGCGATCAGGCCTGAACGAAAGGTGAGGGTGGAGACGCAGATGCCGTCCTTATGCGCGAAGTCGGTGCGCGGATCAGGACGCACGGTGGTGGAAATCGCCTCCACCTCGCCAAACAAATAGCGCAGCACATCGAGATGGTGGATCGACATATTCAGCAGCGTCAGCCGCCCGTAGTCGCGCAGGAAAGGCTGCCAATGCGGAATGGCGCGCATCTCGATGCTGGCGATGACGGGCGTGCCGACTGCGCCATGCTCCAGCACCTGTTTCAGCACGCGCATGGACTGGTCGAAGCGCATATTCTGGTTCACGGAAAGGATCTTGCCCGCTGCACGCGCTTCGGCGGCGAGTGCTTCGGCGGTCGCGAGGTCGAGCGCCAGCGGCTTCTGCGCGAGAATAGCGCGAATATGCGGCTGCTTCAGTGCGTGCCGAATCAGGTCCGGCTGCTGATGCGGCGGATAGGCGATATCGAGAATTTCATAATCGTGAGCCTCGATCAGTGCTTTCGGCGTGTCATATACTGTCGCAATGCCCCAGCGCTCGGCTACGGCGGCGGCCTTGTCGGGGCTGCGGGATGCGATGCAGGCCACCGGGAATCCGGCCTCATGATAAGCGGCGAGATGGATATCGGCCATGATGAAGCCGGCGCCGATGCAGCCGATGCGAAATTCGCGGCTGCGGATAGGCGCATCGGGTGTGAAGTTGATCGGGTCAGCCAAGTCAGCCTCCTCGGGGCGTATCGGCGGCGGAGGATGCCGCCGCAATGGGGGGAGCGGGATTGGGCCGTCGGCCGATCATAGCCATGCGCAGACTGCCTTTCATCATCCGGTCGAGCGCCAGAAAGCCGAGCAGTACGAGGCCGAAAATGATCTGCCGCCCGGCCTCGCCGATGGCCAGCGCCGTCAGCAGGCTGACGAGAACCGTCATCATGATGGCCGCGGCCGCAACGCCCGCATAAGGCGCGCGGCCGCCGGCAAGTGTGGCGCCACCGATGACAGCGACCACGACGCTGGTGAGGATATAGGGGTCGCCAAGGCCGAAGAAGGCCTGGCCGACGTAACCGGTCAGCAGGAAGCCGGCGAAGGCGGCCAAGGCGCCGCTCAGCCCATAGGCCGCGATGCGGATGGCCGTGACATGATTGCCTGAGAGCAGGGACGCAACCGGATTGGCGCCCGTCGCCGTCAAACGCTTTCCCCAGGCCGAGGCCGAGAGCAGCCAGATGGCCAAGGCGCCAAGGATGGCCCAGACGATGACGATATTCGGCACACCAGCGCTGGCCCAGCCGCCAATGGCGACCAGAACAGGGCTGGCGGAATTGGCGGGATGGGCAATCGAAACACCGAGGATAGTGCCGCCATCGACGACGCTGGCAATGGCGAGTGTCGCGACCAGCGGCGGTATGCGCATCAATGCGATGCCGATGCCGTTGATGACACCGACCAAGCCTCCGGCGGCGACCGCCGCCAGCAAGGCCGGTGCGGTCAGCCCGTTACTGCCCTGCATCAGCGCGGCACCCAGAATGCCGCCGAGCGTCGCGGAGGCACCGACGGACAAATCCAGCCCCTGACCGCCGGCCGCGATGACGATGGTCTGGCAGAGGCCGAAGAGGCCAAGAAAGGCCGCGATCTTGAGCTGATTGCCGATCTGCCCGAGGCTCAGGAATCCGGGCAGCAGCGCCTGACCGACCAGCAGCAGCAGGATGGCGACACCGACAAGGGCGAGGGGGCGGGTGAGTTGTCTGGTCATGCGCGGCGCTGTCCTTCCAGCACCATGAAGCCGAGGGCCGCGACGATGACGAGCCCCTTCACGAATTCCTGCCAACTGCTGGCAATGCCGGCGAAGTAGATGACATTGGTAACAAGGCCGAGCACCAATGCGCCGACAAGAGCGCCCCAGGGCGTGCCGCGTCCGCCGCCCAGGGAAATGCCGCCGATGACGACGGCCGCGACGGAGGCGAGTGTGTAGCTCGTCCCTAAGCGCGGGTCTCCCGACAGGGTCTGGGCGGAAATGGCGATGGCGCCGAGCGCCACCAAAATCCAGGCGACCAGATAGGCAAGCAGTTTGGTACGGCGGAGCGGAATGCCCGCGTCGCGCGCGGCCTGCGGATTGCTGCCGACGGCCATGATCCGTCGCCCCGAGCGGTGCCGTGCGAGAATAGCCCAGCCGGTCATTGCCACAGCGATGATCAGTAGCGGGACCGGAATGCCCATGAGCGTGCCGGCATAACGGTCGCCGATCGCATCCGAAATCACGCCGCCCGGTTGCGGCATGATGGTCAGCGCCAGGCCGAACCAGATAGCGCCGGTCGCGAAGGTCGCGACCAAAGACGGCAGCCCGGCATAGGCGACCAGCAGCCCATTGACCGCGCCAAGCAGTATTGCCACCAGGATGGCGATTGCCATGACGCCGAGGGGACCGCCCACTTTATCCTGCGGCAGGCTCGCCATGACGCAATTGATCAGCGACACGCCGGCGCCGAGGGACAGGTCAAGCTCGCGGCTCAGGACGATAACAGCCTGCGCGACGCAGATCAGAATGGTCGGCGCGAAGGTCGCGATATTGCCGGAGAGTGAAGCGCCGGAGAAGAAATCAGGCTGCAAGGCGATATTGAGCCCGGTGACGACGGCCAGCATCAGCAGGCCGGGCCCCAGTCCGCTGCGGCGCAAGGCCGGCCAAATGGCCAGGGCAGATCCCGTGCGGGGAAGGCCACCTGCGGCGCTCATGCGACGCGCCCGAAGCTGGCGGCGATGACGCGCTGCTCGGTCATGGCACTGCCGGACAATGCTTCCACGATGCGGCCTTCGAACATGACAAGGATGCGGTCGCAATGATGCAGCAATTCATGAATGTCGGACGCATAGACCAAAGCCGCGCTGCCGCCGGCGACGAGATCGGCGATCGTGTCATAGATTTCACGCCTTGCCCGCAGATCGACCCCTTTGGTCGGGTCGCTGAGCAGCAGCACATCAACCGAACCGTCCAGCCATTTGCCGATGACGACTTTTTGCTGGTTGCCGCCCGATAGTGTCGCCACCGGCTGCGCCGGGCCGCGTGTCTTGATCAGCAGACGTGGAATCGCGCGCTGCACGAAGTCGCGCAATGCGCGGCGGCGCAATCGCCAGGGTTGTGGCTGCATGGCGACGGAAACGGCGGCCAGGTTTTCACCAACGGTCTCGTTCATGAACAGGCCCTGGCGATGACGGTCATTCGGCACCAGACAGATGCCGCGCCGGATCATGTCACGGGGACGGCGTGGAGACAGGGCGCGGCCACGATGCACGATGCGGCCGCTATCCTTGCGCCTAAAACCGGCGACGGCATCGAGCAATTGTTCCTGCCCCTGGCCCTGCAAACCCGCCAGCCCCAGAATTTCGCCGCTATGAAGATCAAGATCGACGCCGCGCAGCGCTGTACCGGCTGCCAGACCTTCCAGTGTGAGTACGACCTCTCGTGCCGCCTGCGGCTTGCGGTCACGCGCGCGGGACGCCACATCGGAATCTCCGGTCAGCAGATCCAGCACGCGTGCCTCATCCAGACTGCCGTCGAGTTCCCAACTGCCGACGCGGTGGCCGTTGCGCAGGACGACCAGATCGTCGCACAGCGCTTCGACTTCCTGAAGCCGATGCGAGATGAAAATGATAGCGGTGCCACTTGCTGCCAGCGCCCGCACATGGGCGAAAAGACGCTCGACGAGAGCCGCCGACAGTGCGGCCGTGGGCTCGTCCAGGATCAGCAGGCGCGGCTCGCGCGAGAGGGCGCGGGCGATTTCAACCAATTGCTGTTCGGCGGCCGACAAGCGTTCCACCGGTTGGTCGATATCGATGTCGAGGCCCACGGCTTGCAGCATATGCCAGGCCGCACGCCTGCTGCCGGCGCGAGAGACGAAGCCGCCGAGACCGCAGCGTTCCATGCCCAGAAACAAGTTTTCCCAAACCGGCAAATCGGGTGCCAGGCTTGGATGCTGGTGGGCGATGACAATGCCATGCCGCACGCCATCCTTCGGCGTCGCGAAACGCACGGCCTCGCCGTCCAACAGCAATTCGCCGCCATCCGGCGCCATCTCTCCCGCGATGATGCGGCAGAGCGTGGATTTGCCAGAGCCATTGGCGCCGAGCAGGCCCAGTACCCGGCCAGGTCGGGGCTCGAGATCAACACCAGCCAAAGCCGGCACCCCGCCGAAGGATTTGCTGATCCGGCGGGCCGTGACGCGGCCAGGGGGCAGGGGTAAATGATCAGTCATCACACGAAAAGCTTGTCCAATTCGCTTTCGCTCAAATATTCACCGAGAAAATAACCATCAGGCTTGTCAGCGACACTCGCCAGCAACTGGTCAAGATTGTCATTCGTGACTTCAACCTTGATCGGATAGTGATAGGTATTATCGGGCAGCGGTTTCAGTTTGCGGCCAGCCGCGATACGCACGGCGACGCCGACTGCCGTGCGGCCGATTTCGGGTGGATTCGATCGCGCAAACAGATGTACGTCATGCCCGGCGTCTCTTTCCTTTTTCCAGGCAAGCAGAAAGGATTTCTGGGCTTCGCCGGTCATGATCGGCACCGGCCGTCCCGCTGCCTGAAAGGCCCGCATGATGCCGAGGCCCATGCCGTCTTCCGTGCAAACGGCGTCGATATGCGGGGTTGCCGCCAGCACGGTTGCCATAACGGCCTGCGCCTTGGCCTGATCCCACATGCCATAGCCGGACCAGACGATCTTGATGCCTGGATTCTTGGCGAAGACATCCATAAAGGCGGTGCGCCGCGCGACGGCCGCCGGATGGCCGGGCACGCCGTCCATCACGGCAACGCGGCCCTGGCCTTTCAGCTGGGCCACGATCCATTCCGCGTAATGCTTGCCCCAGTCATATTCGTCGATGCCGACATTGATCGCGTAAGGGTCCGTCACGGCCTGATCGAAAGCGATGACGGGGATGCCAGCGCGTTTCGCTTCATGGATGACACCGGTCAGCGCTGTCGCGGAATTCGCGTCGATCATCAGCACATTGACGCGGCTGCGGATCATGTTCCGCACGTCCTGAATCTGTGCCGCCGTGTCCGGACCGGCTTGCTGCACGATGAGCTTGTGCGCGAGCCCCTGATTTTCATACATCGCAAATTGCGTCTTGGATGCGTCGATCATCTGATCGCGCCATTCCGTGCCGAAATAGCCATTGGACAGGCCGATGGTGACCGGCGCCGCAGCTTGGCTGGGCTTGATACCGCCCAAGGCGGCGACGCTGGCCAGACCAAGACCCGCTGAGGTGAAACCCCGACGCGTAAATGCCATTGCGATTCCCCGTGGTGCTTTTTTGTCGACCAAGGGTGCACCCCCCGATGGCCGTTGCTTTTGACGGTGGCGATTGCGCCCGCCTTGATGACGGTTTCGCGATCCGTCGGCACCTTAAAGGCATGATTTTTAAAACATCAAGACAAATCATTTATTGATGTGTATTGAGGTGTTAAGCGAATTGTCTGAAAATTTGCGGCTGGATAGAGCGACGAGCGAAATGATGTGTTCTGAGGTTTTTGGGTTCGAGGGTTTTTATGGCACCTGAAGGCGAGACGACGCGGCCATTGGCACGACGGCGGCCGACATTGGATGACGTCGCCCGGCATTCCGGCGCGTCGCTGGCGACTGTGGATCGGGTCATCAATGATCGGCCGGGGGTACGGGACAGAACACGGCAGCGGGTGCTGCAGGTGGCGAACCGTCTTGGCTATCTGTCGGCGGAGCCAGAGCCGGAAATGGCAGGGCCGCCGCTGGTACTTGATTTTGTTCTGCCGGACGGGACGAACAGCTTTATCCTTAACCTCGCCCGGCTACTCGCGGAAAGCGCGGCACAGCGCCCGGATGTCGAGCTGCGTTTGCATATGATCGAAGGGTTCAATCCCGCTGCCATGGCGGACAAGCTCGGCGAACTCGCCGGCAAATCCCAGGGGCTGGGTATTACGGCGCTTGACCATCCTTTGTTGCGTGAGGCGATCCGTGCCGTAATCGGCGAAGGCACGCCGGTGGTGACGCTGGCGTCCGACATTACCCAGGTGCCGCGCCTGGACTATATCGGCATCGACAATCGCGCCGCCGGCCGGCTGGCCGGCCATCTGCTGGGCCGTTTCATTTGCCAGAATGTCGCCAAGATCGCCCTCTTCGCGGGATCGCTGTCCTATCGCGGCCATGAGGAGCGGGAGATGGGGTTCCGCCATATCCTGACGGAATCCCATCCCGGCCTGACGATCGTGGAACTGCGGGAGATGAGTGACGATACGACGCGCGGCTATGAGGAAGCCAGACGGCTGCTGGAACGCCATCCGGACCTCGCTGGCATTTACAGCATCGGCGGCGGGGTCGAAGGCATCGCTCGGGCGCTGGAGGAATCCGGGCGCGGCCAGGATGTGGTGTTTATCGGTCATGAATTGACGGAAGGCACCCGCCGCCTGCTCATCTCTGGCACAATCGATGCGCTGATCGACCAGAACCCGCGTGTCGAGGCGCGGGAAGCAATCAATCTTCTGGTGCAAGCCGCCCGTGGCATCGAAAGACCCACGGCCAGACCCATGCGCGTGCATCCGATCTTTCGGGAAAATCTGCCATGATCATCTAGCGTAAAATTAAGTCATCATGTTTTGAGTTCGCTATGAATGGGGAGGAGCTTGCCGGCGCGGCAAGCCCCTGACCGGTCAGTCGAAGTAACGCATGGCCGTCAAATCGGAAATCAACCCGGGACCGGTCGGCTCCCAGCCGAGTGTCGCGCGGGTCAGTGTGCTCGACGCCGGCAGGTCCATGCCAACGAAAAGACCGAGCCAGCCAAAATGCTCGTGCGCTTCCGTCGGCAGCAAAGAAATCACGGGGATCTTCAAGCCAGCGCCAACGACTGTCGCGATATCCCGTGCCGCGATGCCCTCCTCAGCGACCGCATGATAGCGGGCTCCGGCGTCCCGTCGTTCCAGCGCCAGGACATAGAGACGTGCGACGTCACTCACGTGGGCGGCGGGCCAGCGGTTCAGCCCCTCACCGATATAGGCAGCGACGCCCTTATCGCGAGCCACCGTCACATAGGGCGTCACAAGCCCTTGCTTGACCGGATCATGAACCTGCGGCAGCCGGACCATGGAGACATTCACGCCGGCATCCAGCAGGGCATTGCCGGCCTTTTCGGAGGCCGAGCGGGGATTGGGGTTGTCGAGATTGATGACATCCTCCGTCGCCATCTGGCCAGGCTGGGCGCTGCCCATGCCGGTACCGGAGGTTATGATCAGCGGCTTGTCGGTGCCTTGCAATGCCGCGCCCATGGCGGCAATGACGCGCCGGTCCTTTTCGCAATTCGCCACGAAATTCGAAAAATCATGATCGAAAGCGCAGTGGATAACGCCATCGGTCTGTGCCGCGCCTTGGGCAAGGCTCTCCGGGTCTTCCAATGTGCCGCGATAGGGTATGGCGCCGGCGGCAATGAGCGCAGCCGCGCCGGCATCCGATCGTGTGACGCCGAGAACCTCATGGCCGGCCTTGAGAAGCTCGGGGATAATTCTGGAGCCGATAAACCCGGTCGCGCCGGTCAGGAATACACGCATGAGGCGATCTCCGTTTGATCCGGCGCTACTATCGGTCGCTGTTTTATCCTGTTAAAGTAGTTATCTTATCCTGGTATAATTATCAATAGGATCAGCATGTCCGCCGCGACCGGCAATCTGTTGGGAAGCTATCTGAAAGACCGGCGGTCACGGCTGGACCCGGCTGCCTTCGGCCTGCCGGTGGCGCGCCGGCGAACAAAAGGTTTGCGCCGCGAAGAGGTCGCCCAGCGCGCCAATATCAGCCCAACCTGGTATACTTGGCTGGAGCAAGGGCGCGGCGGCGCTCCTTCGGCGGATGTGCTCAATCGCATTGCCCATGGGCTGATGCTGACCGAGCCTGAGCGCGAGCATCTTTTCCTTCTTGGTCTCGGCCGCCCGCCCGAGGTTCGCTACAAGGCGGTCGACGGCATCACGCCGCGACTGCAGCGCCTGATCGATTCCTTCGAAGTCAGCGCCACCATCGTTAAAACCGCGCTTTGGGACATTGTCGCCTGGAATCGCGCGGCCACGATATTGCTGACAGACTACGGCGCTTTGCCGCCGGGGCGGCACAATATTCTACGCCTCATCTTCTGCCATCCTGGCGTTCGCGCGGTGCAGGATGACTGGATGAAGGTCGCCCGCTTCGCAGTGGGGGCATTCCGGGCGGATGCCGCCCGCGCCGGGGCTGTGGCGGAGCTTGCCGATCTTGTCGACGAACTCTGCCAGATCAGCCCAGAATTCGCGGCATTGTGGCGCGACAATGACGTGAGCGGCCATGGCGAAGGGGTCAAGCATCTGCGGCACCCGGTTCTGGGGTCGATCGCAGTTGAATATTCCGCTTTTGCAGTCGATGGGCGGCCGGACCTATCGATGATTGTCTATAATCCGATCCACTTGGCCGATGCAGATCGTGTCCGTGCTCTTGTGCGGTCCGGGGAGGCAGCGCATGGCTGAGACAATGAACGCTCGGCCGCCCGTATCATGCCGAAGCCTGGCCATGGCGCTTTGTGCGATGGTCGCCGCGATCGGGCCGGCCCGAGCCGGAGAGGTTACACTGCTCAAGCCCCTTGACTCGATATCGATTCATTCGCCCGTCCAGCCAGTGCCGCCTGGCGGACCTTTTCCTTATACCGCGAGCGGTCCGGCGGCGAGTTGGGGGGTGGTCGCCTGGGATATTCCAGGCGGAAATCTTTCGGCGTTCAGCTCCGTGGCGGCTGGGGCTGCGACTCTGTCCACGTCTCAGTCAGCCGAAGCGAGCGTGACTGTCCTTCGCGCTTCGCGTGGTGGCACGGCCATTACGCTCTCCCAAGACGGTGCAGTATTGCCTTGTCTGACCGCGGGCGGTCAGCCGAGGGAATCCGATCTGTTTTTGTCACCGAACAAACAAACCAACCGGCTTGAGATCGACGGCTACACATCTGCGCTCCATGCCAACCCGTTGACCGATTTGCGGCATCTCTATGCGGCGGCGACTGTATCCTATACCGCTACGCCGTCAGCCAAGCGTGAGATTTGCGGTGTCGCCCAGGGTGGTGCGCTGATAGCCGTCATTCTGGACAATCGAACGGCGCATCAGACGCTTTTCTATCAGCTGGCGCTGACCACTGTCTGCGGCCCGCAACCGGCGCCGCGACTCGCCTTCTGCGCCAAGATGCGATCGGCACCTTGGTCCAATTTCTTCTTCACGAAGAATCCCTTCGGCGTGGACGACAAGCTGCCGCTGCTCGGGCAGCGGTTTTTGATGCCTGGCGAAACGCGGACGCTTCATGTCGATCTATTGCCGAGGCTGATTGGCTTTTTGCGCGCTGGGCCTTTTGCGCTAGACAGCGACCCCGGCCACTGGACGATCGATAGTTTCTACGCCGGCCAGCATATCTGGGGCGGGGTCAAGTTGACGACACACTGGTCTTCGATCCAGCTTGTGGCGGATACGGTCGGCGCATCGGCAAAGTAGAGATGATCCGGCTGGCGGCGAAGCCAGCCAGCCGGATATCACGTCAGACGGCTTTCTTGAGAGACGGCGAGGCCTTGAAGCGCACGGTCTTGCCGGCCTTGACCTTCACAGGTTCGCCGGTGCGCGGGTTCAGGGCCTTGCGCGCCTTTGTCTTTTTGACGGTAAAGGTGCCGAAGGACGGAAGGGTGAAACCGCCTTCCTTCTTCAGCTCCTTGACGATGGCGTCGATGACATCGGTTGCTGCCCGATTGGCGGCGACACCCGTGGTTTCGAGCGTCTCCTGAATGACCTGGGCAAGAAAGGCTTTGGACATGAATCGATCCTAAGTTGGACGGAGAACCTTCTATGCCATAAGCTGAGCCATTTTCAAGCAACTCCTGATGGTGTTGTCATAATCCTCTTTGCGACTTCACTTTCCCAGCCGTTTGTCACAGTTTAAGCCAGGAAGCTGTTTCTTGGACGTGCCAAGCCAAGGCGGTCACGAAGCGTTCCGAAATCGTATTCAATTCGGAAAAGTCCGCGCCGCTGCAGTTCCGGCACGACCTGCCTCATAAAATTAACCCAGTCATCAGGCAGAAGGGGGAACATCAGGTTAAAACCGTCCGCTGCGCCCGCGACGAACCATGCTTCCATCTGGTCGGCGATCTGCCGCGCTGTTCCGGCCACCATCGGCACGGAGCCGGTATTGGCAATTTTGCGTGCCAGCTGGCGGATGGAGAGGCCCTTGTTCGATTCGGTCTGGATAAGTTTAAGCCAGGTCCGCCAGCCATCGTAGCTTTCCAGATCAGGCAAGGTCGGGATAGGCCCGTCGAGCGGGAAGGCCGACAGGTCCACGCCGGCCCAGCTGGAGAGCAGATCGACACTGACCCGGTCAATCATCAGGGCTTCCAGCGCCGCCTGCTTGTCTAAGGCCTCATCCTGGGATGAAGCGACGACCGGCAGGATGCCGGGCAACAGCCTGAAGCTGTCGGGCGACCGCCCTTGCCGCGCGAGCCGTTCGTTCATATCCGCACGATAGGCGATACCGTCCTGTTCACTGCGGATAACCGCGAACTGGATATCGGCATGGGCCACGGCAAGGGCCTTGCCTGCATCGGAGGAGCCGGCCTGCACGATCACCGGATGACCCTGTGGGGAGCGTGGGACGTTAAGCGGACCCTTGACGCGGAAATGATCACCCTGGTGATTGAGGTAATGGACCTTCTGCGGGTCAGCGAAATAGCCGGTGTTTTTGTCGATGACAACCGCGCCGTCCTCCCAGCTATCCCACAAGGCTTTCGTAATATCGAGGAATTCCCTTGCCCGGTCATATCGGGTTGCATGGGCGATATTGCCGTCCAGCCCGAAATTGCGCGCCTCTTCGGTCAAGGCTGATGTCACGACATTCCAACCGATGCGGCCATGGCTGATATGGTCGAGGGAGGCGAAGGTCCGTGCGATATTGTAAGGCTCGCTATAGGAGGTCGAGGCAGTGACCATAAAGCCGATATGCTTCGTCACGGCCGCAAGGGCAGAGACGAGCGTGATCGGTTCAAGCCGGGTATTGGCGTAATGCGCGACGCCGCTTTCAAAATTGTCCCAGATGCCGAGGTGATCCGCGATAAAGACGGCATCTATTTTGGCGCGTTCGGCCTCCGCGACCAATTTCTGGTAATAGGCGAGATCAAAAATCTCCTGACCCGGTGCATTGGGATGCCGCCAGGACAAACGGTGATCGCCTTGCGGATTGTAGAAAAACGCCGCCAAAATCATCTCTTTCCGCGACATATCCATCAACCCTCGAGCTCAAATCCACAATAAAATCGATGGTACACGGCTACTGATCTTGCGAAAAACAAGAAAATTGGGGAAATAGAAAAGCTGAACTTACCTATTGTGGAGACTGATGGCCGCTTCGCCGTCTTTGCGCAGTTTGCAGGCCTTCGAAGCGGCGGCCCGGCTCGGCAGTTTCGTCTCGGCCGCTGACGAGCTTGCGGTCTCGCCTGCGGCGGTCAGCCAATTGGTGCGCGGGCTGGAAGATCAGATCGAGCGCAAACTCTTCAATCGAATCAACCGCCGTATCGTTCTGACGGAGGCGGGCAGAGAACTTTATCTTCAGGTCAACGGCGCTTTCGCAGAAATCAGGACGATCTCGCGCGACCTCAGTGGTGGCGAGCGGCGGTCTTCGCTTGTCGTATCCGTTGCGCAATCCGTGGCCATGGGCTGGCTGTCCTTTCGCCTGCCGGCCTTTATCGACGCACATGGCCCGATCGATATATCGCTGCGTGGAGAAGATGACCCGGCACCCTTCGAGTCTGCCCTGATCGACATCCGCCTCTCATATGGGCAATTCCACTATCGTGAGCATGAGACGGAAGAGATCGCGCAGGATTACGTCTATCCGGTCTGCGCGCCGTCCTTTTTGGAAAGATACGGTCCTGTGACGTCGCCCGAGCACCTGCTCACGAAGAAACTGATCCATACGGATTGGGGGCCATCATCGGCGTCATTTCCGCGTTGGAAAACCTGGTTCGATAGTCTGGGCCTTGCCGCCGATCGTAATGTTCAGCGCGGCATGACCGCAAATTCATCGCGTGCCGCGCTTGATCTTGCATGTGGTGGTCTTGGAGTGGCTTTGGGCCAAGGCATGTTCTGCGCCGAGGCTGTGGAGGCCGGCGATCTTGTCATTCCGGTCGATCATCCCATCGCCCTCGATCAGCCTTACTGCCTGACTATCCCGGTGAGGAGCGCGCAACGCAGTCTTGTTATCGCGTTCAAGTCCTGGCTGGCAGCGGAGTGCGTGAAATCCATTCGGTCGCCAGCGCTCAGGTCATGGTAATGCCGGGCGGTCCTGTCTCGCGCTTTTGGAAAGCTCCTGGCTTGCGGCCTTTGTGGATTGCAGGCGGGATTTCCAACGCCATGCTGTGGCTGGAAGTGCTTGCGGCAGCCTTGTTCACGCTACAGGTTACAAAATCGGGCTTCGACGTCGCTTTGGTATCGGCGGCCAGGAGCCTGCCGCTCCTGATTGCCGGCGCTTTCATGGGCGTCATCTCGGATGCGACCAACCGCAAACGCATCGTGGTCGCTGGTTTGCTCGTGAGCGCGGGTTCGGCCGGCACGGTCGGAATGCTCGCGGCTTGGGGCATGCTGCGCCCCTGGCAGATCGCTATCGCGGCTTTGGTCAGTGGGTTTGTCTATGCGACCGAGATGCCGGCAAGGCGGCGGATGGTTGCCGAAAGTGCTGGCCCGTCTTTCGCGCTTCGCGCCGTCGCCGTCGACAGCATGGCAAGCTATGCAACGCGGTGCGCCGGCCCTCTGCTGGGCGGATTGGCCTATCAATATGTCGGGCTTGCCGGGGCATTTCTGCTCTCCGCCGCTCTCAACATCAGTATGGCGATTTTGGTATCGACCATCCATTACAGGCAGGAGCTGATGCGTCGCTTGTCGCTGACGAGCGCGTTGCGGGACTTGCGTGATGGTCTCAGCTTCGCGGTCAAGCGCCGGACGCTTGCACTTCTGCTGGGCATCACGATCCTGACCAATTTGTTCGGCTATAGTTACAGCACATTGCTGACGCCGATCGGCAAACTGATCCTGGGCTTGTCTCCCGTTATGATCGGCGTGCTGGCGGCCGCCGAACCGGCAGGTTCGCTACTGGCTGGGATTTTTGTTGCGTTGAAGCCTCTGCCGGGCCATCCGCTACGCTGGCTCGCCGGCGGTGCCACGACGCTGTTCCTGGGTCTGGTCATGGCCTCCCTGCTGGGTCGGCTGCCGCATGCGCTGATCCCCATGCTGATTGTCTTTGGCCTGGGCGGTATCGGCAGCGCCGTCTACAATATCCATCAGACGACCATTGTGATGACCGAAACGCCGCCGGCCTTTCGCAGTCGGGTCATGGGGCTGGTCACGGTCTGCATCGGCTGCTGGCCGCTGGGCATGATTGCCGCTGGTGCCCTGATCACGCCATTCGGGTTGCTCGGTGCCTTGGCGGCCCTTGGTGTCGGCGGCCTGGCCGGTATGGCGATCCTGGCAAGTGTCACGCGGAAAAGACGGATTGCCTGATCACGGCCAGTCCGAAATCAGCTTTGCGGCATCATGCCGGCCAATTGCAGGTTTGCAGTGTAATTCTGCGCTGTGCGTGCTGTCCCGGGCGGATGTCCTGTCACGCGCTTGAAAGCGCGGCTGAACGCGGCCTGAGAGGCATAGCCCAGGCGATCGGCGACAGTATCAATCGGCACGTTTTCACGGCTGATCCATTGCACTGCCAGGCGCATGCGCAATTCTGCCGCGTAGCGCAGCGGGGTTTGGCCAGTGACGGCATGAAACCGCTCGGCGAAAACCGAGCGGGAACTTCCGGTTTCGGCGGCCAGATCGGCCAAGGTCCAGCTACGGCCCGGTTCGCGGTGCAGTGCCGCGATAGCGCCAGCCAAGCGCGGGTCACGCAGGGCATCGACCAGGCCGGAAGCGCTATCGCAACCGCATTCCACCCAGCCGCGAACGATGATGGCGGATAGGATATCGGCCAGCCTTGTCAGGATACCAGCGAAACCCACACGTTTTCCGCTGACTTCGCTTTCCATCGCTTTCAGGATGGCCGTCACCTCCGGGTGACGCTCCGGCAGCGTGCCGGCAATCATGGCTTCCGGCATGAGACGGACAAGACGCTGCATGCCGCCCAGATCGAATTCCATGCAGCTGCTGACGATGACGGTATTGTCCGGGCAGCCGGGTCTGCCGCCGCAATCCGTGATATCGCACAGGGCCTCGCATACTGGCTCGCCCGCGAAGCTTGCTATGTCGCGGCACGGCAAATCCACAGCCGACAGCAATTGATGTTTGCCGCCATGGGGGAGGAATACGGCCGTGCCCGCCGGCAGGTCATAGACGGTGCCTTCCGTGCCGCGCAGGAAGGCGGTGCCGGACACGACTACATGCAGATGCGCGCGCTGCGCGACGTCCCCGAAGCTCAACCCGAAAGGTGGCGTCACCTCGATCCGGCGATACTGGATGCCGCGCAGGCGCATGCCGAGCAGAAGCTCGCTCATGAGGTCCAGCGGCGGGACGGACAGGGCAGGAACGGTCACGATCGGACTTTCGATCAAAGAATGCGGATTTTCTATCATGGTTCGTCCGGCCTGCACAGCCTATTCTGACGGCAATGGATTCAATTGAGGTTTATGATGAGTGACTATGTGGAACGAGGCTGGTCTGCGGAGGTGCCGGAAAAGGCATCCTGGCCAGCCGTCTTCTCTTTGACTTTGGGTGTTTTCAGCCTTGTGACGGCGGAATTTCTGCCAGCCAGCCTGTTGACGCCGATGGCGGCCAGTCTGCGAATTTCCGAAGGGCTGGCAGGACAGGCGGTTACGGCCACCGCGCTTGTCGCGCTGGTCGCCGCCTTGCTTGCCGCCGTCGTTACGCGGGGGCTTGATCGTCGGATTGTGCTGATGGGCTTTTCGGTCTTGCTCATCCTGTCAAATCTTCTGGTGGCGGCCGCGCCCAATCTTATCCTGCTCATGCTGGCGCGCGTGCTGCTCGGCATTGCCCTGGGCGGGTTCTGGAGCATGGCGACCGCGGTCGCCATCAGGCTCGTGCCGGCGCCCATGGTGCCGCGCGCGCTCTCCATCCTGTTCAGCGGTGTCTCGGTTGCGACCATCGTGGCGGTGCCGCTCGGCAGCTATATCGGTGGGCTTTATGGCTGGCGCAGCGTTTTCCTCTTCGCGACGCTCATTGGGCTGGTGACGCTGCTCTTCCAAATGACCTTTCTGCCAAGGTTGCCGAGCAATCACGTGGCAAGGCTTGAGACTTTGCTGGAGGTGCTGCTGCGGCCCGGCATGCGGCTGGGCGTATTTTGCTCGGTCCTGGTCTTCGGCGGCCATTTCGCGCTGTTCACCTATGTTCGGCCCTTCCTGGAAACCGTCGCCGGTGTCGGTGCCAATGGCATTGCGCTCATGCTGCTGGGTTTTGGTCTGGCGAATTTCGTCGGCACCATGCTGGCCGGCATTCTGCTGGAGCGCAGCCTGCGCCTGACCCTGATGCTGGCACCGCTGATCATCGGCGTCGTCGGACTTGGGCTCGCGGTGCTTCCCCTCGGGTTGCCGATGCACGCTTTGATGGTAGCGGCCTGGGGCATGGCCTTCGGCGCCGTGCCGGTCGGCTGGTCGACCTGGACGGCGCGTGCCGCCCCTGACGAGACCGAAAGCGCGGGTGGTATTCTGGTTGCGGCCGTTCAGATCGCCATTGCGGCCGGCGCTGCCCTTGGCGGCGCGGTGTTCAGCTTCAGCGGCGTGGAGGGCGTCTTCGTCGCCGGCGGAATTGTGCTTCTGGCAACGGCCTGCCTGGTCTTTGCGCGGGTCGCGCGCGGGTTGCCGGCGTAGTGGCAAACAGGCCTGGCGGCGCACCGTCCAGTCACTGATATCGGGAACGAAGCAGAAACGAGTTCTGGGTAAAGGCGGGCACGCTGAGGCGCGGGAAATCGCACGGCATCGCGACCTGTAAAATCCGCGATTGCGCCGCAGGGTATAACTTCACATTGTTATTGTTATGGATCGCCGTGCCGCTGGGCTCTCACCCGGCAGCGGCCGGCGATCACCATAGCGATTGCAACTGACGGAAGTTGAGACACCCTTTGCCTGAGCCGACACCCGCATCATCACCCGAATCGGAACGGAGTTCACCGGCCAGCGCCCAGGCCGAGTGGCGTTATCGGGCTATTTTCAATGGTGCGGCCAATATCGCAATCATCACCATGGATCTGGGCGGCCGTATCACTGACTGGAATCCGGGAGCCAATCGCGTGCTTGGCTGGACCTATGACGAAGCGCTTGGCCGGCCTGCCGATTTTTTTCTTATGCCGGAGGATAAGGCGATCCACCGGCTTGCGGCCAAGATGGAGGTCGCCGTACTGCACGGCCGCGCTCTGAACGAGCATTGGCATGTCAGACGTGACGCTTCCCGGTTCTGGGCCAGCGGCGAACTGATCCCTCTGCGCAACGAGGATGGCGAGGCGGCAGGCTTCGCCATGATTCTGCGCGATCGCACTGCCGCCAGGCGTGATGCGGAAGCCCTTCGCGAACTCGGCGATCGCCTTGGGCGTGCGGACGGCATTCCCGAAATGTCATTCGTGGCGGCCGACGTCATCGGCCGTACTTTGGGCATCAGCTCTGCCGGGTATGGCGTGATGACGGATGACGGCCAATATTTTGCGATGGAGCGTGACTGGACGGCGTCCGGCATTGCCAGTCTTCCCGCTAAAATGAAAGTCGAGGATTACGGATCCTATTACGACCAACTTCGCCTCGGTGATGCCGTGGCGATATCGGATGTCCGGCTCGATCCTCGTACGATCGCGAGCGCCTCTGCTTTGGAATCGGTATCGGCACGCAGTTTCATCAATGTCCCGATCATCGAAAATGGTCGGCTGGTGGCGTTGATTTATGCCTTAAGCGCGGAGCCCCGCGCGTGGTCGGCGGCCGATATCGCATTCATTCGGGCGGTGGCTGAGCGTACCCATGCGGCGGTCGAGCGTCGCCGGGCCGAACGAAAAGTTCAAAATCTTGCGGCCTCCCTGGAAAAGCAAGTCGCGGAGCGCACGCGGGAGCGTGACCGAATCTGGCAGGTAAACCAGGATATGCTGGGCGTCGCCACGCCCGACGGTGTCTGGCTGAGCGTCAATCCTGCCTGGACCCGCACGCTTGGCTGGCTGCCGGATCAGATCATCGGGCGCACGTCTGAATGGCTGGAGCATCCAGAGGATCGCGAAAAATCGCGGCCGGAATTGCAATCCATGGCTGGTGGCAGCGCTGTCGCATGCGAACGCCGGTTCCTTGCGACGAACGGCGATTTCCGTCTGCTGAGCTGGACGGCGGTGCCGCTGGAAGGTTCGGTCTATTGCGTTCTGCGCGATGTGACCGAGGAGCGGCAACGCGAAAAAGATCTGCGGGATGCGAATGACTTTACACGGCTTGCGCTGTCAGCGGTCGGCGGGGTCGGCGTCTGGACCTATGATGTGGCCGGTGATCGGTTTTTTTGCGATGCGGCGATTGCCGCGCTCTACGGACTGAACGCTGAAGAAGCAGCAGCGGGGATGAAGCGTGAGCGGTTTTTGGCCAATGTTCATCAGGACGACAAGCCGAAGCTGCGCATGACGATGGCTGGCAATTCGCTGCGCGGGGGCGACCTGGAACTTGAATACCGCATTCGTCATCCGGATGGATCGGTGCACTGGGTTCTATCGCGCGGCCACACGTATTTTGATGATGCCGGCAAAGCGACGCGCCAGACCGGTGTGGGGATAGAGACGACAAGCCAGAGGATTCTGGAAGAGCAGTTGCGGCAGGCGCAGAAGATGGAGGCGGTCGGACAACTGACGGGTGGACTTGCCCATGACTTCAACAATCTTCTGGCCGGTATTTTAGGAAGTCTTGAGCTTCTGCGCGCGCGCTTGGCGCAAGGCCGCATCAAGGAACTTGACCGCTATATCAATGCGGCCGAAGGCGCGTCGAAACGCGCGGCAAGCCTTACACACCGGCTGCTGGCCTTCTCACGGCAGCAGACGCTTGACCCCAGGCCCACCAATATTAACCGGCTGGTCGTGGGCATGGAGGAGTTGATTCGCCGTGCCATCGGGCCGGCTATTGTGATGGAGCCGCTGATCGCGGCCGGTGGATTGTGGACGACATTCGTCGACGCTGGGCAATTGGAAAATGCCTTGCTTAATCTTTGCATCAACGCCCGCGATGCCATGCCAACTGGTGGCAAGCTGACTTTGGAAACAGGCAATCGCTGGCTGGATGTGCAGGCCGCGCGCGAGCGGGATTTGCCGCCGGGCCAATATGTCTCGCTCTGCGTTTCAGATACCGGAACGGGCATGACGCCGGACGTGATCGCAAAAGCCTTCGACCCGTTCTTTACCACCAAGCCGATCGGCCAGGGGACCGGGCTGGGCCTATCGATGATTTATGGGTTCGCTCGCCAATCCGGGGGGCAGGTGCGCATTTATTCCGAAGTGGGCGCCGGGACGATGGTCTGCATCTATCTGCCTCGCTACACGGGGGAAGCAGACCGCGAAGACAGTCCGATCGAATTTTGCGATACGCCGCGTGCTCAGTTCGGTGAGACCGTTCTTGTCATCGATGACGATCCGACGGTTCGGATGTTGGTAACCGAGGTGTTGGAAGATTTGGGCTATGTCGCGATTGAAGCATCAGATGGCCCGACTGGGCTGCAAATTCTACAGTCCGACGTCCGCATCGATTTGTTGGTCAGCGATGTCGGCCTGCCGGGGGGCATGAACGGGCGGCAAGTGGCCGATCTTGCGCGGATTCATCGGCCTGAACTCAATATTCTCTTTATAACAGGCTATGCGGAAAATGCTGTTGTCAGCCACGGTCATCTTGACCGGGGCATGCATATTTTGACGAAGCCGTTCACCGTCGACGGTTTGGCAAATCGGATCAAGGATCTGATCGGGGCGCAATAAGGCTAACGGCGCTGCGCCAGCAGTGTGGGTGATTTCAAATAGGCGCCGGCGCGGCGGTGGCAAGCGCGGCGGTGTCGTGAAGCTTTTCGGGCTTGTATGAACGATCTGAGCAAAGCTCGGCCTCATCGACATCTTCTCGCGTGACGAGAATCGCGATGCCGGACAAGCTATCGATCTGCTGCAACGTGCGCTTGCGGCAAGCTACTTTGCCCAGTCCTTCTCCTGGTATCCAGGTCCAATAGTTATAGACAGCGACTTTTTGCATCAGCTTGTTGTCCCGTGAGATTTAGGATTCTCACCTTGCTATCCACGAGCTTAAGATCCCGAAAGCCGCGATGCACAAATTACTTTGTAACTTATGGCAACAGCTTGTCTGAAACAGCCGTGATTTCCATTGCGATACCTGCTGTCTAACGTGATGGAGAGGCGTTCGTTACAGCGAGTATTCAACCGTTATTGCGAGTATGATGGCGTAAGATGCTTAGTTACTTGCCAAAGCTCAACGTGCATGCTCTAGAGACTGCGCCCTAGGCAAAAAAAAGACGGCACCGAAGTACCGTCAAGTTTAGGGAGGAAACGTCCAAGAAAGTAGCGGCACGATCATGGACCGCCGCTGCTACGGCTAATTACCTACTAGTTTCATCTGAAATAGACAAGCCTTTTTGTGCGTTGCAGCAATCACGTTTTGCTACGGATGTACAATTTCGTCAGTGCTGGTGGCATCGATGCCGCCGCTGCGGCTGGCAGAGGCATCAAGCCTGCTGGTCACCGCATGTATCCAACGAAAGAATATTGCCCGGCCGACTGACCCAGAAACAGAGAGTTTTGTTGTGGTCGGCAGTAACATTCACGGTTATTCAGTATCTTTGTCTCATTTTTTAGTAAAATAGACATTTTTAAAAAACAAAAATTATAAATATTCATTGTTCATAAATATAAATATAATTTTTTATATAAAAATCAAATAACTTAAAATAAATGCTGTGATCTGGACGCGGTTGCAAAGCCACGGTCATCAAAGACATGTGGCATAACAGCATCATTATCATGCTCATCCATGATGAGTTCCGAACAATACCAGGCTCATCATGTTATCGGTCGGGTTAGAGCATTCAGCGACACATGACGGCGCCATACCGCGTTGGCATGGCAATACTCACGGCGCCGTGATCGATCTGACGCGGCTTTCCGCTTCCAGGTACATTTGACAAGTCAGTCTCGGCGCGCCTTTCAGCAAATATGAGCATATTTGGGCACAAATCATTTTTACGCATGACTTTTATAACAAAAACAGCATGTGTTAATCATGCCACATTTGGTGTTTTCCTGTGTTTTCCATGTTGCGACAAAGCATGGAAGAGACTACCGAATTGTCCGTGATACCAACGTTCGGTCCTTCAGTGAAGGAATCGCAACGACACAAGAAGAATGAAAATTGGGTAGATGAGGAGACGAATATGCGTAAATTACTTTTAGCTGGGGTCGCCGTGCTTGCGGGCGTGGGCGGCATTGGCATGACTTCCGCCAAGGCGCAGACGGCGACAACGCTTTCGCCCGGCTCCGTCACGGTGCGACTGAACGGGCGCGTGAACTGGTATGCGGGCATTGAGTCTTCCTCAATCGACAGCAACAGCTCCACTGGACAGAAGACCAGCACCGATAATTTCCTCGGCTATATGCGCCTCTACCCAGGTTTCGACGGCGTCGCCGCCAATGGTCTGCATTACGGTGCCGCGGCCGAAATCCGTATGAATGGCGGACAGGGCGCCAGCAGCGAGACACTGTATGTCTTCCAGGCCTACGGCTACCTTGGGCTGCCGCAACTCGGTCAGGTCAGCTTCGGTCAGGAAAACGGCCCCTCAGTGCTTTTTGAGACGGGCACCTTCGAAGGCTTCAATGACGGCGGCTGGAACGGCGACATTGAAGGCATGATCCCCGGTGCCGCCATCGCGGTCTATCCTTTCCCGGACAGCGGCAGCGCCTATGATCAGGCATCGAACAAGATCGTCTACCTGTCTCCGACCTTCTCTGGTTTGCAACTGGCCGTTGCGTTTACACCGAACCAGAATGCCGCCAATTATGCGCCGGCGATCACCTCCTCCGCGACGCCGATCCTGGGCGGGCAGCCACGCAATATGATTGACGTCGGTGGTCAGTTTACCCAGAAGTTTGGCGGCGTCGGCGTCCAGATTGGCGTGGATTACACAAATGCAGGCCAGGTCGCGAATACGGGTGATCCCGATGGCGTCACCGGCTACAAGCAGATGAGCATCCTGTCGGGCGGTGCCACCGTCAGCTTTGATGGCTTTACGGTCGGCGGCAACTCCTCCTACGGTGCTTTCAACATGGCCGACGGCGATACCTTCCAGCTTGAACCCGATGGCGGCACGGCCGCGATCGGCTGGCTGGCCGGCGCCATGTATACCAATGGGCCGCTGGTTGTCGGTGCCAGCTTCTTCCGCTTCAACCAGACCGGTGACCTGCCGGGCGGCATCGACGCCGGTTCCGGCGCCACCATCACCTCGGCTGGTCTCACCACCGGTCAGCAGCAGAATACCGGTGTCGCCGCCGGTCTGACCTACACCCTGGTGCCGGGCGTCAATCTCTTTGCGGATTACCTGTATGGTGTTCGCCAGCAGGGTGGATACAACTTCGAGACCGGCAATGCCGGTACTCAGAACAACCAGATCCAGTCCCAGCTTTTCGGTGTGGGCACGCAGATCCAGTGGTAAACTGACCAGCCTAATAGTTTTAGGTTAGTCCAAAAGATGGGGCCGCGATCCAGCTGGATCGCGGCCCCATTTTGTTTTCTGCCACGCGCTGGAGACCGGTGGCCGAAGCTGCCCGACTTTCATCGTTTAGCCGGTCGGATGCACTATCCTGTCATGAAGTCGCCAACTGTGCTTTGTCAATTTGTTCATATTTTGTTCGCATTGTCTGGGCCAGAGTCCCAACGCGCGACATGTCGCATAAGTGCCCGATTTTGAAACGATTTTCGGCATTTGTGATTTTTCCGTATCGGTAATCTGGCGGAAATCCTTGCTCTTACGGCGCGCGCGCGGAATGCCTTCTAACTGTCATTATTCAAGGCGTTATGGGTCATCTAGAGGAGGCCAACTGCTATAATCGGTATGGAGCGGCCCATGTCTTCGACGACCACGGAATATACGACCTTGACATCCTTCCTCGCGGGAGACCTCGTCATCAGTGTCGTTGGAGATGTCAATAACAGCGGCACTTATACCGACAATCAGGCGACGCCGATTGCCCTGGAAGAATTGTCGCTCGATGGCGTGACATCCGCCACCATCGTCGGCGAGATGGTTCTGCCGCAGACCACGACGGTCGTGAACGGGACGACCGAATATGCCATCTCCGGCGAATACGGTTCCTCGTCCGAAGGCTATCTGCAACTTTCCGAGGACGGCCAGTCCCTGACCATTGGGGGTTATGGTGTCAACGCCGCGACCTACAATACTGGCGGCGCGACGGTCTACGGCGATGCCGCTTTGGCACAGACCACCAGCCTGCTTGACAGCTCCTACACGCCAGTCGCACGCGTCATCGCCGATATCAGCTACGACGGCACCGTCGATACCAGCACGGCCGTCTATGATGTCTTCAATACGAACAATATCCGCAGCGTCACGACCGTCGACGGCACCAGCTTCTATATCGGTGGCCAGGGTGTGAAGGGTGACGACACCCAGGGCGTCTTCTATGTCCAGGATGGTGCCAGCACGGCAACCGCGATCAGCACCTCGACCGATGTGCGCGACGTCCAGATCGTCGACGGCGTTCTGTATGTTTCCATCAACAGCACCCAGGGCGGAACCGACGGCACGTCGGAAATCGCGAATTATGGCAGCCTGCTGCCGGCTTCCGACACCGTGGCGGAAGTTCTGCCCGATATCGCTGGCACGGTAACGCTGACAGCGGCTGATGCGAATGGCGTCAATGACGCCGACATCGGCACGGTCGTCAATCTCAGCCCCGAAAGCTATTTCTTCGCTGATGCCGATACGCTGTATGTCGCTGATAGCGGCAACCCCAAGGCCGGCGGCCTGGGTGATGGCGGGCTTCAGAAATGGTCCTTCGTCGATGGCAGCTGGGTGTTGGACTACACTCTGTCCGACGGCCTTAATCTTGTCGCCGATACCGCGACTTCCGGCACCACGGGCCTGATCGGCCTGACCGGTACCGTCGTGGGTGGTGAAGTTTATCTTTACGCCACGAATTCCACTCTCGGCGACCTGGACCAGACCTATCTCTATGGCATCGAGGACACGTTGAGCGCCACGACGGCGCCGACGGATGAAAGCTTCGTCGCGTTGGTGACGGCAGCGGCGGACACCAATATCCGTGGCGTGTCCTTTGCGCCGAGCGCCGCCACCACGTCGGTCACCTCGGCGACGGTCACGAGTGGCGTCGTGTCCAGCGGCGGTACGGTGACCAGCGGCAGCACGCTCATCGTCTCCGCAGGTGGCACAGCGCTTGATACGGTCCTTCTCTCCGGCGGAACGCTGACCGTTTTGGCGGGCGGCACCGATAGCGGCACGACGATCGCCCAGGGCGCCACCGAGACCATGCTTGGCTCTGCATCCGGCGACTATGTCGAGGGCACCCAATTCCTCAATATCTCGACAGCGGTGATCAGCGACGAAACCGTCTATAATGGCGGCACCATCGACATCGATATCAAGGGTATCGTCGCGACCGATATCACGCTCAACAATGGCGGCGTTCTTGAGATCAACGGCAATGCGGTCGCCAGCAATACGGTGATCGACGGTGGCGGCACCGTCATCCTCGAATCGGCCAAGGCTCATATTTCCGGCCTCACCTTCATCGGCTCTGGCACGCTGGAAGAGACGACGGTCATCAGCGCAGGCTATGGCGCGCTGGGCGTCATTTCCGGTTTCGGTGCGGGCGATGCGATCGATCTGACGACGATCAGCGGCGCCGTGCTCACCACCTCTTTGGTGAGCGGTAATACGGTCGCGACACTGACCTCGGGTTCGGCGGTCGAAACCTTCACCTTCGCTGGCGATGTCACATCCAACCTCGTGGCTGAGGCCGATGCCGGCAGCGGCACAAAAATCGTCTACAGCGCGACCGCGCCGGTCGTGACCGAAGTTTCCAGTGGTGTCACCAGCACAGGCCTTTCGGTCGCCAGCGGTGGTTCGGTCCTGGTCGATGCCGGTGGCACGATCATCAGCACAACAGTGCTGGCGGGCGGCACTGCGACGATCAACGGCACCGACAGCGGCACGGTCATCTCTTCCGGTGGAACTGTAACGGTCAGCGCGACCGGCACTGAGACCAGCGCGGTCATCTCCGCTGGCGGTTATGAAATCCTGTCCGGCAAAGCGACCGGCGATCAGGTTTACGGCACGCAGCTGGTCAGCGCGGGATCGGCGGTCACTACCGGTGAAACGGTCTATAATGGCGGCGCAATCGATCTGTTCCTGAAAGGCGGTATCGTCAGCAACACCGTCATTTCCAGTGGTGGCGAACTCAATATCAGCGGCAACGCGTCCGCCACGGGCACGACTGTCCTCATGGGCGGCGGCGTCATCGATCTGGAATCGCCGAAGGCGAATGTTCTCGGCTCTCTCGTCTTCTCGGGTGCGGCAACGCTTGAAGAAACCAACACCGTCAGCGCCGGTTACGGCGTCAGCGCCGTCATCACCGGCTTCACCTCCGGTGACGTGATCGACCTGACGACTTTCGGTGCGGGCGCCACGATGACCTCCTCCGTGGTCAGCGGAAATCTGGTGGAGACGGTTGCCGCCGGCGGTGTCAGCGAGTCTTTCACTTTCTCCGGTACCGGCCTGGCCACGCCCTTGACCCTACAGAGCGATGGCAACGGCGGCGAAGAGATCGTCTACGGTTCCGGCACAGTCGTCAGCTCGGGCTCCAGCACTGGCTCGGGAAGCACGTCTGCCACCAATGTCGTGTCGAGCGGAGCCACGAGTTCCGGCCTCACCGTCAGCAACGGCGGCACGTTGACGGTTAATGCCGGCGGCACCATCGTCAGCGCCACCATCCAGTCCGGTGGCTCCGTTGTCGTAAACGGCACCGATAGCGGCACGGTCATATCGGCCGGCGGCAACGAGCTTCTGGTTGGCTCGGCCAATGGCGATCAGATCTATGGCACGCAGACGGTCAGCGGCACTGCACCGGTCGCTACTGGCGAAACGGTCTTTGCCGGCGGCGTGATTGACGTCACGCTGAAAGGCGCGGTCCTCAGCAATACCGTTCTTTCCGGCGGCACGCTGGAAATCAACGGTAATGCCGCAGCCACAGGCACAACCGTCATCACCGACGGCGGTGTGATCGATCTGCAATCGCCCAAGGCCAATATGTCCGGCAGCCTCGTCTTCTCCGGCTCGGGCACGCTGCAAGAAACAGCCGTCACCAGCGCCACCTTTGGGCTGACCAATGCCGTCATCTCGGGCTTCGGAACGGGTGACAGTATCGATCTGACGCAATTCGGCTCTGGGTCGACCGCAAGCTTCGCGGTCGTCAGCGGCAATGTGGTGGCGACGGTGACCAGCGGCACCGGCAGCGAGACCTTCACCTTCGCAGGCACGGATCTGGCATCGTCTCTGTCGCTGGTGAGCGACGGCGGCACGGGCGAGGAAATCGTCTTCACCGCGCCTTGCTTCGCCGCCGGCACCGAAATCCTGACGGATCGTGGCGCCGTTACGGTTCAGGCCCTGGCTGTCGGCGATCGGGTGGTGACGGTATCGGGTGGCCTGCAGCCGATCACCTGGATCGGCCATCGCCAGGTGACGATCAGCCGCCATGCTGAGCCGGAAAAGGTTCTGCCCGTGCGCATCGCGGCTGACGCTTTCGGTGCGAGCATTCCGGCGCGCGATCTCTATCTCTCGCCAGACCATGCAGTCTTCGCGGAAGGCGTTCTGATCCCGGTCAAGCACCTCATCAACGGCACGACTATTCGCCAGATCGACGTTGCGGCCGTGACCTACTTCCATATCGAGCTGCCGGCGCACGATGTTATTCTCGCGGAAGGCCTGCCGGCTGAGAGCTATCTCGACACCGGCGATCGCAACGCTTTTGCGAATGGTGACGGTCCGGTCGCCCTGCATCCGAGCTGGGCGAGTGAAGCGCGCGACGTCACGCTGATCTTCGATGTCCTTGGCGCCGCTCCGCTGCGGGTTACGGGCATCGAGGTTGACAGCGTGAAAGCGCAGCTCACGCGTCAGGCTAAACTGGCTATCCGCGCTACTGCGGCGGCCTAAAAAGGTCGCTTCGCTCTGGTGCTCATCGCTTTTGCGATGGACACCAGAGCATTTATGTCCCTGGTCATTGCCAAGCAGCGTCGCTACGCGGCGGCCAGGGCTTTGATCTGTGCGGCCGCGCTTTCCATAATTTCCGTGGACAAAGCAGGATCACTGACGGCGCGCGCTAAACTGATAGCGCCGATCAGTGCGCTGTAGATGGTGATGGCACGGGCACGCAACGCCATATCATCACCCGCCATGTCAGCGGCCTGAAGCCGTTCGACCAGCAGGTCGAAGCTTTTCGTCAAACCCTCCGTAAAGCTCGCGCGGGTCTGTACCCCACTGCGCGCGATCTCAGCCGCCAGTGCCGCCGCCAGGCAACCGCCGGCAGGCGCATCGCGATGGGCGGGGCTCAGATAGCGTTCGATCAACTCGCCGATCTGCGGCTTGTCCGCTTCCGATGCTGCATTGGCGATGCGCTTCTGCCAATTGCCCTGGCCGACGGTCACGGCCTCGGCCACCAGATCCTCCCGCGTCGCAAAATGCTTGTAGAAGCCGCCGACGGTCAGACCGGCTTCCTTCATCAGATCGGCGACGCTGACGCCATCCAGTCCATTCGCCCGTAGACGTTCCGACGCGATCTGGACGATGCGGTCATGCGTCTCGGCCTTGGCAGCCTGGGAACGTCCCATGGGAAGATCCTTGACAAAGAAGATTATGAATATAATCTTCAAGAATAGATTACGAACATAATCTTTATATGACCCAAGACAAGGAATTATGCCATGCGTTTAGCCAATAAGACGGCCCTGATTACCGGCGGTAATAGCGGTATTGGTCTTGCCACCGCGAAGATGTTTGCCGCCGAAGGCGCCCGCGTCGCGATTACCGGGCGTGATCGCAAGCGGCTGGATGACGCTGTTGTGCTGATTGGCAATGGTGCGATCGCCATTCAGGCCGATGTCACCGATATTGAGGCGCTGGAGCAGGGGATAACGGAAGCGGGCAAAACCCTCGGCCGCTTCGATATCGTCTTTGCCAATGCCGGTATCGGCGGTGCGACGCCTTTGGGTCAGACGACGCTCGCCCAGTTCGACCAGATCATCCGTACTAATCTGACGGCGGTTTTCTTCACGGTGCAAGCCGCGCTCCCCTATGTTGCTGACAATGGTTCGGTAATCCTGAACGGTTCGGTTCACGCCGTCCTCGGCATGCCGCACAGCGCCGGCTATGCTGCCACCAAGGCCGGCGTTCGTGCCATGACACGCAATTTCGCGACCGACCTCGCGCCGCGCGGCATTCGCGTGAACCAGGTAACACCGGGCGGCACGCGCACGCCGATCTGGGACAACCGCGCGCCGACCGCGGATGACTATGCGGCACTGGAAGCGCGGATTTCGCGCGCTATTCCCTTCGGCCGCTTCGGCGAGGCCGATGAACTGGCGCAGTCAGCGCTGTTTCTGGCCTCTGACGAGTCTCGTTACATCACCGGTTCCGAGATCGTCGTCGATGGCGGTGCCACGGGTGCACCGGCTGGCGCGCCCGCTTATCGGGGCTGATTTTACCCGAGATCCGACGCGGCGTGGCGTTCCGCGAGCTGTTCCTCCTCCGGTCCCCAGACGCGGTTGACGCGGCGGCCACGGGTGACGGCCGGTCGGGCCGCGACTTCGGCAACCCAGCGGCCGAGATGTTTGTAGTCCTGCACGGCCAGGAACTCAGCCGCGTTGTACAGCTGGCCCAGCACCAGCGCGCCGAACCAGGGGAAGATGGCGATATCAGCAATGGTGTATTCGGCGCCGGCGATATAGGGGTGTTCGGCCAATTGCCGGTCCAGCACGTCCAGCAGCCGCTTCGTCTCCATCGTGAAGCGGTTGATCGGGTATTCGAACTTCTCCGGCGCATAGGCGTAGAAATGCCCGAAACCGCCGCCGACATAGGGGGCCGAGGCCATCTGCCAGAATAGCCAGTTTAGGGTCTCGGTCCGGCCAGCCGCATCCTTCGGCAGGAAGGCCCTGAATTTCTCAGCGAGATACAGCAGGATGGAGCCGGATTCGAAAACGCGGGTCGGTGGTTCAGTGCTGCGGTCAAGCAGGGCCGGGATCTTGCTGTTCGGATTGACCGCGACGAAGCCGCTCGAGAATTGGCTGCCCTCGTTGATACGGATCAGCCAGGCATCGTATTCCGCGCCGGTCAGGCCGAGAGCGAGAAGCTCCTCCAGCATGATCGTCACTTTTTGGCCGTTCGGTGTCGCCAGCGAATAAAGCTGTAGCGGGTGCTCCCCGACTGGCAACGCCTTCTCATGCGTCGGGCCGGCCACGGGGCGGTTGATATTGGCGAAAGCGCCGCCTGACGGCGCTTCCATCGTCCAGACTTTGGGTGGGGTATAGGGGGCAGATTCGGTCATTGCGCTCGACTTTCTTGCCGGTTGGGGCCAACGGCACGGATGCCGCCGGCGCACAGTCCCGCCAACTATCCCATCGCTGGGCGGCGAGCGCCAGACCGGCTAACGGCTGGTCGCGAGCAGCGCCAGCAGTTCCGCCATCACCGTCGCGCCGAGGAGGGAGGTGATCTGCCCTGGTCCCTCATACATCGGGCTGATTTCGACAACGTCGCAGCCGACGAGGTTGATGTCGTGCATGGCGCGAAGAAGCTGGAGGGATTCGCGTGCGCTCGGGCCGCCGCATTCCGGGGTCTCCACCCCCGGCGCATAGGCCGGATCGACGAAATCCATGTCGAAGGTGATGAAAGCCGGCTTGCCGGCGGTGCGGGTGGCGATGCGATCCGCCAGCGCCTGAATGCCCATTTCGAACATCTGATCCGTCGTCACGACCTCGTAACCGAGATCGAGGGACTGCGTGATGTCGCTCTCCCGGAACAGGGAGCCGCGCAGGCCGATCTGGATGGAGTGATGCGGATCGACGATGTTTTCTTCAACCGCCCGGCGGAAGGGCGTGCCGGCGCTGTAGCGCTGCTCGGCGAAGTATTTGTCCCAGGTGTCGCTGTGGGAATCGAACTGGATCAGCGCGACGGGACCGTGCTTGGCTGCAACCGCGCGCAGCTCTGCGAGCGTGACCGAGTGGTCGCCGCCGATACCGCAAGGCACGATGCCAGCCTTGACGAGCGCGGCGACAGATTGCTCGATCCGTTCCAGCGACTGGATTTCATAGCCGGGAACGGTGTTGCAATCCCCGACATCGGCAATCTTCAGTTTTTCAAAAACATTGATATTGCCGCGATAGGGATTGATCGGCCGCAGCATGATCGACATCTGGCGGACGGCATTGGGCGCGAAGCGCGCGCCGGTGCGGAAGGGCGCGCCGGAATCGGACGGAATGCCGATGATGGCCGCGTCCAGGCCTTCCAGCGTTGTGGCCTGCGGCAATCGCATGAAGGTCGGGATGCCGCAGAAGCGCGGTGTTTCCAGGGAATTGACGGGAAGCACGGACATGGAGGGTTCTCTCAGTAGCCGAGGGCGTGATCGACGGTATTGAGCAGACTTTCGCCCGCGAGATCGCGGCGGATATTGTCGGCGATCATCACGGCGGCGGTATGCGGCTGGGTCAGCGCGCCGACATGCGGTGTCACGGTCACGCGTTCATGAGCCCAGAAGGGGTGTTCCTGCGCCAGCGGTTCCTGCACGAAGACGTCCAGCGTTGCATGGGCGATCTGGCCGCTGTCCAGTGCGGCGAGAAGGTCATTCTCAACCACATGGGGTCCGCGTCCAACATTGATAAGGAAACTGCCGCGCGGCATGGCGGCGAAGGCGGCCGCATTGAGAATGCCCCTGGTCTCCGGGGTCAGTGGCAGCAGGCAGACCAGAATATCGGTTTCGGCCAGGAAGGCAGGCAGTTGTTCCAGTCCGGCGAAGCAGCGCAGGCCGGCGTCGCTGCGTGGGCGTCGCGACCAGATGCCGACATTGAAGCCGAAGGAACGCAGGCGGTCGGCGCAGAGCGCGCCCATCTCGCCATAGCCCAGGATACCGACACGGCGTTCATGTGCCATTGGCACATCCAGCGCGCGCCAAAGACGCTCGCGCTGGAAGGCCGCGAATTCCGGCATGCGGCGGTGATAATGCAGAACCTGCATGGCGACGAAGATCGCCATATCGGCACCAAGGGAGGGGTCGACCATGCGGATCAACGGCACGTCGCGTGGGAGCTCCGGATTGGCCAGAAGCTTGTCGACGCCCGCGCCGAGTGAGAAGACAGCGCGCAGGCTAGTAAGTTGTGTGAACAACACAGAAGGTGGATGCCAGACGAAGGCATAAGTAACCTCGGCAGGATTGCCGATATCGGGCCAAACGCGGATTTCGACATCGGGCAAGCTCTCGGCGAAGGCTTTTACCCAAGGCTCAGCCGGCACGGTGGGGCAGACATAGAGAAGAACGGATTTTGACATTTCAGGCGCGCAAGAAGCTGGGGAAGGGGGCAATGGTGCAGCCGGCCGTTTCGAGCGCGCCGCGCAGGGAGGATGCCATTGCAACGGCATGGGCATTATCGCCATGCACGCAGATGGTATCGATGGAAACGGGCAGGCGCTTGCCAGTGACGGTGGTAATGGCGCCGTCATCGAGCATGGACAGGATGCGCTTGGTCGCGAAATCAGCATCCTCGATCACCGCACCCGGCTTTTTGCGCGAGGTCAGATTGCCGTCATCATCATAGGTACGGTCGGCATAGATTTCGCGTGCCACGAGCAGCCCTTCGGCGAGTCCGGCCTTCTCAAGCGCCAGCCCCGGCATCACGACCAGGATAAGGTCGCGGTCTACCGCGCGGGTGGCCCGTGCGACAGCGCGTGCCAGATCGGGATCGACCATCGCCATATTGCCGAGCGAGCCATGGGTTTTGACATGGGCAAGGCGCAGACCGACGGATTGGGCCAAAGCGGCTGCCGCACCGATCTGATAGATGACCATCTTCTCGATATCCTCGGGACGATCACCCTGGATAGGGCGGCGGCCGAAACCCCAGAGGTCGAGGAAGCTCGGATGCGCACCGATGCTGACGCCCCGCTGTCCGGCGGCGACCATTGTATTGTGCATCACCAACGGGTCGCCGGCATGAAAGCCGCAGGCGATATTGGCTGAGGTGACGATATCCAGCATCGCCTCGTCATTGCCCATGGTCCAGGCGCCGAAGCTTTCGCCGAGGTCGGAATTGAGGTCCAGTTTCATGCCATGTCTTTCCTTGCCCAGGACGATGGAGCCGAGGCCCTGGTTGTAATATCGGCCTCGGCTCTGTTCAAAGACTCAGGCGGCCAGGCGGCGATGCAGCCGTGCGAGCAGGCTGTCGAGCTCGGCATGATCTGCGGTTGTCAGACCAGGGCCGGGATGGCGCAGGTTGGAACAGCGGATGGCGCCACGGCGGCGCAGGATTTCCTTGCGCACGGCAAGGCCGAAGGCCGGCTGCTGTTCGTGGCGCAGAACCGGCAGATAGGCGTCGAACAGGTCTTCCGCACCTTCCACGTCGCCCGCGAAGAATTTGGCGCAGACCTGAACCAGCATTTCGGGATAGGCAAAGCCGGTCATCGCGCCGTCGGCGCCGCGCCGCAATTCCTGCGGCAGATAGAGCCCGCCATTGCCGACGAGGATGGAGACGCGGCGCCGCCCTTCCTTGGCCGCACGCTCCCGCAGCTTGGTGATCTTGGGCAGGCCCGGGCATTCCTCATGCTTCAGCATGACGAAGTTCGAGAATTCATCGATCAGGCGATTGAGCACGGAGACCGAGGTCACCACCGTCGTCGTCTGCGGATAGTCCTGATAGCAGACCGGGATATCCGGTCCGAGCTGCGCCAGCAGATGCGCCCAATAGCCATAGACCTGATCATCGGTCTTGAGGCCGGGTACCGGCGCGATCATGAGGCCTGCGGCGCCCATATCCATGGCCTGTTTCGCGAAGCTGACCAGATTGTCGGTGCCGGGCGCGCTGGCGCCGACCACGATCTGGGCACGTCCGTCGACCCGGCGCAGAACCTGCGTCATGACGTCGTTGCGCTCGACGGCGGAGAGCTTCTGCACCTCTCCCAGCACGCCCAGGATGGTAATGCCGTCGACGCCGCTTTCGAGATAGAAATCGACGAGGCTGTCGATGCTGCCCGTATCGACAGCGCCTCTCTCATCGAAAGGGGTGGGAGAGATGATGAAGACGCCGCGCGTCGTCTCACTGATATGGCTTTTGCCCATGGGATTAATCCGTTGATGCGGCATAGTTGAACATAGGGGTGCGCTGAGATGCGGAATTTTGGCCTCCTGTGAGAGGCGCAAACTCTATCTGAAGCGAGGATGGCTTATGATGAAGCGGCGGTAGCGATCAAACTCTAGATTGTATTCGATAGTTAAATTGGTACAATGAATGGCCGACCTTGACCACCCCTTTTATGGACGACCATGACGTCTGATCAGACCGACGCACGCCTGTCGCCGCCGGGCAAGGTGAAGACCGCCAGTGGGGCCGCGCTCGAAAACGGGCAGGCGCCGCTGATCCGGCGTCTGCTCAGCTATATCGTGACCGAAGACCTGCCAGCGGGTGCCCATCTGACGGAACAGGGGCTGGCGGATGCGCTTCAGGTTTCCAGAACCCCGGTGCGTCGCGCGCTGATGGATCTGCATGCGGAGGGCTTGGTCGAAAAACATGCCCATCGCGGCTATTTTCTGACGCGTCCGGCCCGCGCGCTTTTCGTGGCCAGCCTCGATTTCCCGGCTTTCGACGAAGACACCCTCTTCGAGCGCGTGGCGACCGACCATCTGCGCGGGACGCTGCCCAAGACCTTTTCCGAGCAGGACGTCATTGCGGAATACGGCGTCAGTGCGCGGCTGGCCCGCCGTGTGATTGAGACCTTGAGCGAAGAACGCGTCATCGTCTCGGGCAAGAGCGGTGCTTGGGAATTCAACCCTTTCCTGCTGACCAATGACGCGAGCCTGGCAAGCTATGCCTACCGACTGGCGACGGAGCCGCAGATTCCCTTGCTACCGACTTTCGCTGTCAGGCGGGATCTGATCAGGGCTTGCCGGGATGAGCATATCCGGCTGCTCAGCCTGCCGGCGCAGGAGCGGACGGCGCGGCTCGCCTTCAAGGTCGATGCCGGTTTTCATGAAACCGTGGCGCTTTGCGGGGGTAATCCGTTCTTCCATTCCGGGGTGACGCAGCACAACCGCCTGCGTCAACTTCTGGAATACCGCGACGCTCCGGATGAGGGGCGGGTGTTAGTCTGGCTAAAAGAGCATCTCGACATCATGGAGGCCGTGGTCGTGGGTGACTTGGCGGAGGCCTCAGCGCTCATGCGCAAGCATTTGACGAACGCCATGCGCCATCGCCAGGACGATCCGTTGCTGACGGCCTCGCGCCATCGGTGAGCAAGGACTGCCTAAGGATCGGGCAGAATGATCAGGATGTGATCTTGTATTGAAATGTTGACTAAATACAATTCACACGGCTAGACCTTGTGAGGGCCGATGGGCCGCTTTCGATAGTCCCACGCCCGGCCCGCGAGGGCCGCTCCGCAGAGAGGCTGATGATGACGACTGCTTCGCAAATCGGTCCCGGCATGGTTCCAGCCGCGCATGGCAAGGCCGTGCATGTGGCGCGGGGGCAGAGCATCAGGATCATCAGCCTGCATGGTACCCAGGTTGTGGATACCTGGGCCTTCAATGCCGATGACCCCAGCGAATTCATGTCGATGGACCACACCCGGTCGGTCAACAGCCGCATTACCGTGGCAGTGGGCGATTCCTGCATGTCGAACCGCCGCCGGCCGATGCTTCATGTTACCGAAGATACGTCACCCGGCATTCATGACACGCTGCTCTGCCCCTGCAACCGCCAGCTCTACGAGCAGCTTGGCTGCACCGGCTATCATCGCAACTGCGAAGATAATATGCATGAAGGACTGGCCGATGCCGGTCTTGCGGTGCCTTTCACGCCGGCGGCGCTCAATATTTTCATGAACGTGCCCGTGCATGCCGACCGCACATTGTCGCGGCTTGTGCCGGAAACGAAGCCGGGTGACTTTATCCGGTTGCGCGCGGAAATGGATGTGTTTGTCGTGATGTCGTCCTGTCCTCAGGACATCACGACGATCAACGGTGACAAGACGCCGCGTGAGGTTCACTACGTCGTCGAAGAGTGACGCGACAAGGTCTTCCGGCTTGGCGTGGTCCTTGCAAAACCTGCCGATAGCAGGCTGCACGGTCGTTTATCTCGCCGATCCGGCGCTTCCTGAAAAAGCCTGAATTTACCGAAATCAGAGGATTTGAGACCATGATCAGAAAGTGCCGTTTTGCGGCAATGCTCGCCTTCTCCGCGATGATGTCGACGGCAGCCCTCGTGCAGGCTCAGGCGGCGGATCTGCTGTCCACTCTCAACAGCACGCATGTGCTGACGATCGGCACGTCCAACGACGCGCCGCTGGCTTATATCGATCCGCAGACCAAGGCAGCCGTCGGCGCTTTGCCGGATCTGCTGCGTGCGGCTTTGCCGCTCATGGGCGTCAAGGCTGACGTTCGTGCCGTCGCCATGCCGTTCAGCAGCCTGATCCCCGCGTTGCAGGCTGGCCGCATCGACATGATCGGTGACGGCATCTATGCGACGGCCAAGCGCCGCCAGGTGATCGATTTCACCAGCAACACCTTCTACAATCCGGAAGCGCTGGACGTTGCCAAGGGCAATCCGGACAATCTGCATCAGCTCTCAGACCTCTGCGGCCATAGCGCCGGCACCTATGAAGGCACGACCTATGTCGACCAGCTGAAGCAGGCGAGCGCGGCTTGCCCGGCCGGCAAGCCGATCGACATTCATCTTTACCCCACCATTCAGAACGTCTTCGCCGATCTGACGGCGGGCCGTTTGAATGCCGGCGTCGTGGACAGCAGCCTGTCGGCCTATGCGCTGAAGCAGAACCCGGCGCTGAGCTTCGAACTGGTGGCCGACTATAAGCCGGCCGACAAGGCAGGGTCCGCCTGCGCCTTCGGTGTGACCAAGGGCAATGATGCCTTCCTGGCCGGCTTCAGCAAAGCCTATGCGACGATGCTGGCTGATGGCACGGCAGCCAAGATCTTCACCAAATGGGGCCTGACGCCGACCAGCTTCTTCCTCTCGCTGTAATAGACGACAAATCGTGCGTTCCACGGAGGTTTCGGCACAGTGCTAAGCGATTTAAGAAGCTGGGCGCCCGAGCTGTTGACAGGCCTGCGCCTGACGGTCGGCATGACGTTCGGCGGCATGGCGATAGCCCTGGTGCTGGGGCTGATCCTGGCATTGGGGCGGATCAGCCATAGTCTTTGGCTGCGTGCTCCTGTCGTCGCCTTCGTGGAACTCATTCGCGGTTCGCCGCTCTTGTTGCAGCTGTTCTATATCTACTACGTGCTGCCGGTTTTCGGTTTGAGGATGACGCCGGTCGAAGCCGGCCTGCTGGGCCTGGGCATCAATTATGGTGCCTATCTCAGCGAGGTTTTTCGTGGCGGCATCGCGGCAGTGAGCCAGGGCCAGCGCGAGGCGGCCGAATCTCTCGGCATGTCCGGCGCACAGACCATGCGCTTTGTCATTTTGCCGCAGGCCTGGCGCATCGTCATTCCGCCGACGGGCAATTATTTCGTCTCGCTGTTCAAGGATACCGCTCTGGTCTCGACGATTTCGATTGCCGAGCTCATGTTCCAGGGGCAGCTCATCGCATCGGACACGTTCCGCTATATGCGGATCTATTCGGTCATCTTCGTGATCTATGTCGCGATCAGCGTGCCCGCCAGCATGGGCGTGCGTTGGCTTGAGCGGCGGTCCAACCGCTCGCTCGCGTCGCGGTGACGCCATGCAGGATCGGGTAAAAACCATGCGACCGATTATCGAGGTCAAGGATCTCAGCAAATCCTACGGTTCCGTCCGCGTGCTGCACGATGTCAATCTGACGGTCGGCACGGGTGAGGTGGTTGTCATTATTGGTGCCAGCGGGTCCGGCAAATCGACGCTCATCCGCTGCATCAACGGGCTGGAGCGCTTCGGCGCCGGGTCGATCGATGTGGACGGGTTTTCGCTGGCGCCGTCGGAAGGTAAAAGCCGCCGCAATATGGCCGAGCTGAAAGACATCCGCCGCGAGGTCGGCATGGTCTTTCAGCAATTCAACCTGTTTCCGCATAAGACGGTGCTGGAGAATGTGACGCTAGCACCGATCCAGGTACGGAAATGGGATAAGGCAAAAGCCGAGGCCACGGCACGCCGTCTGCTGGAACGCGTCGGCTTGCAGGACCATACCCACAAATATCCCGGCCAGCTGTCCGGTGGCCAGCAGCAGCGTGTCGCGATTGCGCGGTCGCTGGCGATGGAGCCGCGCGTCATGCTGTTCGACGAGCCGACCTCGGCGCTGGACCCGGAAATGGTCAGTGAAGTGTTGGAGGTGATGCGCGGCCTGGCACGCGAAGGCATGACGATGATCGTCGTCACGCATGAGATGGGCTTTGCGCGCGAGGTTGCTGATCGCGTCGTCTATATCGATCACGGCCGCGTGCTGGAGGTGGCTCCCCCGGCCGAGCTTTTCGACAATCCGCAGCAGGAACGCACCAAGACCTTTCTCTCCCGCGTGCTCAAGCACTAGGCGTTGACCGGTCTCCGATCCCGGCGGCATTGACAGTCTGCCCTGCGGCCGCAGGATCGGGTGGCAAGGGAATGAAAGTATGACGGCAGAATGATGTATCCCGAACCCCGCTTCCTGGATGCCGGCGAAGCCGCGCTGGTGATCGAATTCGGTCGCGAGGTGGACCCTGCCGCCAATGACACGGTGCTGGCTCTGGACGCGGCCCTGACGGCAGGACAGATAGCCGGCCTAGTCGAACTGGTACCGACCTACCGGTCGCTGATGGTCCATTACGACCCGCTTGTGCTTGACCGCGCCAATCTTGTCGCGCAGGTGCGGCAGGCCTTGGCGATACCGGCCGGCAGCATGGCTGCGCCACAGACCTGGGCTCTCCCCTGCTGCTATAATCTGCCCTATGGCGAGGATCTGGACGAGGCGGCAGGCGTTCTGGGCCTGACGCGGGACAGGGCTATCGCGCTCCATATCGCCGGCCGCTACCGTGTTTATATGTATGGGTTCGCGCCGGGCTACGCCTATCTTGGCGGTTTGGCGCCGGAGCTTGCGATCTCCCGCCGCCCGACGCCGCGCCCGCCGCATCCCGCAGGCGCGGTCATGATCGGCGGCGGGCTGTGCGGTGTGGCGACTTTCCCGATGCCGACCGGCTGGTATGTGATGGGCCGCACGCCCGTGCGTCTCTACGCGCCGGCGCGGGAGGAAGCCTTCCTGATCCAGCCCGGCGACATTTTGCGATTCGATCCAGTTGATATAGCAACGTTTGATGCGCTGGAGGCCCGGGCGGCGGCAGGCGAGACGATTGCGCAGAAGGTCGCAGCCTGATGGAACCGGTATTGCGCGTGTTGATGGCCGGTCCCGGTGTCACCTTGCAGGATGGTGGGCGGCAGGGCTATCTGCGCTTCGGCGTCACCCCGGCGGGCCCGATGGACCCGCTGGCCTTCGCAACTGCCAATCGCGCGCTCGGCAATGCGCCGGGCAGTACGGCGATCGAGGTTGGGCTGGGCGGTGTGGAATTCACGGTCGAAAATGCAGCCCTCACGGTTGCCATCGCGGGCGGCCATTTCACGATTACGTTGGATGGCCGTCGTCTTCCGCCCGCCTTGCTGCTGCGCTTGGATGTCGGGTCCAAGGTCAAGATCACGGCCGGCCCTGCGGGTGCCTGGTGTTACGTGGCGCTTGCCGGCCGATTGCAGGTCGCGCCCATGCTGGGCTCGACCGCGACCCATACGCGGTCAGGTTTCGGCGGCCTGGATGGCCGTGCGCTGAGGGCAGGCGACGGTCTTGGCATCGCCGAGCCGCGTAGGCTGGACGCGGCATCCGGCATTCTGGAAGCGCCCTGGCTGGATCGGCCCAGTGAGGTCATTCGCGTCCTGCTGGGTCCGCAGGATGATTATTTCGCGCCGGACCAGATCGAAGCCTTCCTCGCAGGGCCTTGGACGCTGTCGACCAAGGGCGACCGCATGGCCTATTTCCTGGAAGGGCCGAGACTGACACATGCGGAAGGCTTCAACATCGTCTCGGACGGTGTTGCCATGGGCGCCATCCAGGTGCCGGGCGAGGGACAGCCGATTGTGCTGATGGCCGATCGCCAGCCGACGGGCGGCTATCCCAAAATCGCGACCGTTATCGGGGTCGATCTCGGACGGCTGGCTCAGGCGCGGGCCGGGACAAGCTTCCGCTTTGCGTCTGTAACGATTGCTGATGCGGTGGCCGCACGGCGCGCGGAGATGGAGCGGCTGGAAAGCACCATCCCTATCGCGCCGCTGCGGCGCACAGAATTTTCTTCCCAGTTCTTGCTGGGGCTGAACCTGACCGATGGCGGTCCGGACGTTCCGGATTCGGCTGTGACGGTGGAAAAGCGGCATGCGGCGGGCAAGCTGACGGCCCAGGAGCGGCTGGACGTGCTCTTCGACGATGCGCAATGGGAGCCGCTTCAGGATGCGGCTCCTTCAGCTTTGATTTTGGCCAAGGGTCATGTGGATGGCAGACAGATTTATGCCGTGTCGCGTGATACCGCGGTTCGCCAGGGCGCGTTTTTTGCAAATGAGATGCGGGCCTTGGCTGGTCTGATTGAGCGGGCAGCGGCGGAGAGCGTGCCGCTGGTTCTGTTCTTTGACGGCCGGGCAATCGCGCCGGGCGAGGATGCAGAAACCCTGGCCGCCATGGTCGCGTTGCAAGCGGCTTTCCGCCCAAGTGCCGCTCCGCGTCTCGCAGTGGTTCTGGGGGCCAGCACGGGGTTGGATGCGCTTGTGGCGAGCATGGCGGATTTCATGATCGTCGCCACCGATCAGGGGTTTGTCGCCAGTGGCGGCCCTGATCTGGTGCAGGCCGTTACCAATGAGATTCTGTCTGGCGCCGAAATCGGCGGGGCGCTGATCCATGCCGCTGCGGGCGGCATGGTGGACCTTGTGCCGCATGACATTGCGGCGCTGGCGCGGGTGCGGGATCTGCTCGATATGCTGCCGGATGACGGGACGATGCCCGCTGGCGACGCAGGCCGTGACGCGCCGCGCCTGGATCGGCTGGTGCCGCTTGGGCTGACGGAGACCTACGACGTTCGGGACATTCTTGCGGCTGTGGCAGATGACGGCAGATTTATGGAAATCGCCGCCGAAGGTGCGGCCAATCTTGTCACGGGTTTCATGCGCATTGGCGGCGAAACACTGGGCGTGCTGGCCAATCAGCCGGCGGTTCTCGGCGGTGTATTGGATGTGCCCGCATTCGCCAAGGCCACGCGCTTTGTGGAGCGTTGCGCCGCACTCTCCATCCCGCTGCTGACGATTGTGGATTGCCCGGGCTTGATGCCTGGCCCTGCGCAGGAGAAGGCTGGCTTGCTCTACCATGCAGCGGCTCTGTCCCGCGCTTTGGCGCTATTCGCGCCACCGCGCGTCACGCTGCTGACACGCAATCTGCCCGCTTCCGTCGCGGCGCTGATGGGCATCGGCCAGGGCAAGACCTATCGCTGGGCTTCGGCCAGGCCACAAATCGGCGAGACGATTCCCCCGCCCGACACCAGACGCTGGCTTCTGGCAGGGCTGGGCCGATGAGCAGGATGTTCAGCAAAATTCTGATCGCTAATCGCGGCGAGATCGCCTGCCGGGTGATTAAAACCGCGCGGCGCATGGGTATCGCCACCGTCGCGGTCTATTCCGAAGCGGATCGGGACGCGCTGCATGTCCGCATGGCGGATGAGGCGGTTGCCATCGGCCCGGCACCGGCAAGCCAATCCTATCTCTCGGTCGAGACCATCATTGCCGCCTGCCGACAGACCGGCGCCGAGGCGGTGCATCCCGGCTATGGCTTTCTGTCCGAGCGTGCGGCGTTCGTGGAAGCGCTTCAGGCGGCCGGCATTACCTTCATTGGCCCCAATGCGGCGGCGATCGGCGCCATGGGCGATAAGATCGAGTCCAAGAAAGCGGCGGCAGCCGCCGGTGTCAGGACGGTGCCGGGTTTTCTCGGCGTGATCGAAAGCCCAGCTCATGCCGCCGAGATTGCGGACGGCATCGGCTATCCCGTCATGATCAAGGCGTCCGCTGGTGGCGGCGGCAAAGGCATGCGTATTGCGCGGTCAGCCGCCGAAGTGGAAGAGGGTTTTGCGCGCGCAAAGTCGGAAGCGGCCGCGTCCTTTGGGGATGATCGGGTCTTCATCGAGAAGTTCATCGAAAATCCAAGGCATATCGAAATTCAGGTTCTGGGCGATAAGCACGGCACTGTCATCCATCTGGGGGAGCGCGAATGCTCTATCCAGCGTCGCCATCAGAAAGTTCTGGAAGAGGCGCCGTCACCTTTGCTGGATGACGCGACGCGGGCGGAGATGGGTGCGCAGGCCATCGCCCTGGCGCAGGCTGTCGCCTATGATTCCGCCGGCACGGTGGAATTTGTGGCCGGGCAGGACCGCAGCTTCTATTTCCTGGAAATGAATACGCGCCTACAGGTCGAGCATCCGGTGACCGAACTCGTCACCGGCATCGATATCGTGGAGGAAATGATCCGCATCGCGGCCGGCGAGCGCCTGCGCATCGCGCAATCGGATATGACGCTGAATGGCTGGGCTGTCGAAGCGCGCATCTATGCCGAGGATCCGGCGCGCGGCTTTCAACCCTCCACCGGTCGTGTGCTGCCGTTCCTGCCGCCGGAAGAAGGCGCCGTCGATGGTGTAACGGTTCGGGTCGATACCGGCCTCGTCGAAGGCGATACGGTCTCGGTCTATTACGATCCGATGATCGCGAAACTAATCACCCACGCGCCGACGCGGGCTGAAGCCATTGCGGCTCAGGCCGACGCGCTGGATCGCTTCGCCATCGGCGGCATTCGGCACAATCTGGCATTCCTGTCCCAGTTGATGGGCCTTGACCGGTGGCGGACAGGGCAGCTTTCGACAGGGCTGATCGCCGAGGAATTCGGTGAGACGATCCCGGAACCCGCGCCTGCGGGCGCGCTGGCGCGGACAATGGTCGCGATCTTGGCCGCCAATTGCCATCGGTTGGACGTGGCGCGGCGGGGCCGGCCGGGTCGGCTGCCGGTCGCTGGGCCGCAGGCGCGTGTCGTTGTCACAGGGGCATCGGCATGGCGCGTGACGACGACGGGAACCGACCTTGTCACGGTCACCTTCGAGGACGGTGGGGCGCTTTCGGTTGAAAGTGACTGGTGGGCGCCCGCACCCATCTGGTCCGGCCGCGTTGGCGGCCAGGCAATCAGCTTGCAGATCACGCCCAGCGGTGCCGGGTGGACACTGCGCCATGCCGGTGCCGTCGCGACATTGGCGGTTTGGGCGCCGCGCGCCTGGGATCTTTTCCCCATTATGCCGCAGGCGGTTGAGGATGATGCGGATACTGTCCTGCGCGCGCCTATGCCCGGTCTGCTCACCAAGCTTTTGGTGCAGAAGGGCGATGAGGTCGCTGAAAGCCAGCCCTTGGCCGTGATCGAGGCGATGAAGATGGAGACAGTCCTGACCTGCCGAAAGGCCGGTCTGGTGACCGAAGTCTATCCGAAGGTCGGTGAGACGCTGGCGGTTGATGCCCCTATCTTGAAAGTGGTTTGAGACGGCGCGCTGCCCGCGCCATAGAATCGCTCTGCACAGGGAGCGGTGGCGATGGCAGCGAAACTTAAAGAGAAAATCGATCTGCCGGTGTCACAGGTCCGGCGCTATCTGGAGCCTGGGCCGATCGTTTTGGTCTCCTCCGCTCATGCGGGCAGCCGTAATATCATGACCATGGGCTGGCACACGGTCATGGAGTTTACACCTTCGCTCATCGGTTGCATCATCGCCGGTGGCAACCATAGTTTTGATCTGATACGGGCCAGCCGAGAATGCGTGATCAATCTGCCGACCACTGCATTGACGGATGAGGTTGTCGGTATCGGCAATACGAGCGGTGCCGAGATCGACAAGTTTGCGCATTTTGGGCTGACACCTCTGCCGGCGCAGCGGGTCAAGGCCCCGCTGATCGGGGAGTGTCACGCGCATTTTGAGTGCCGGCTGGCCGATGGCGCCCTGGTCGATCAATACAACTTCTTCATTTTCGAAGTCGTTGCGGCGCAAATTGCAAAGTCGCCAAAGCAACCCGAAACACTGCATTATACTGGCGATGGTGTTTTTATGGTGTCCGGCAAGACCATCAGCCGGCGGTCACTGTTACAGCCGGGCATGCTTTAGGAAAAATGAGGTCTCGAACGGCCAGTGCGCCGGATCGCTGCTTTGCCGCCGATGCCGGGCCGTTCTTAAGACCTAAGCAAATTTCACTAGAAAAGACATGACGATTTCCTGATTTTCTTTGTCATTGGATAAGTTGCTTGCGGCCCCAGTTGAGACGAGACGTCACTGTGACGCGAGGAGACCAAGGTGAAACACATCCTACTGGCGGCGATGGCCTCTGCCGCAATCGGTGTCACCACGATGGCGGCTTTTGCGGCAGATACAGTCTCTGCTGCTGACCGGACCTTTATCGCGGCCGTCAGCCAGGGGGGCATGTTTGAAGTGGCCGCTGGTCAGGCGGGAGCCAAGCTGGGAATGACGCAGGATATTCGGGACCAGGGTGCCACCGAAGCGCATGATCATGCGCTGGTCGGGGCCAAACTGAAGGACATCGCGGCGGCCGCCGGCGTTTCCTTCCCCGATACCCTGAACACCCAGTTTCAGCAGGAGCTGGATGCCCTCACATCCTTGTCCGGGCGAGCCTTCGACACGCGGTATTTGAGTGACATGAAGGCGATCCATGCCAAGGATGGCGCGGCCTTCGCGCAGGAAGCGAAAACCGGCACAGACCCCAAATTGCGGGCCTTCGCGGCCGAGACGCACCGGATCGTTTTGCGTCATATCGGAGAACTGGACGCTGTCGGACCTTGATCGCGCCCAGGCCGGGCATAAGATCAGCCGGCGACAAAGGTTGAGACAAAGCGCGCGGTGAAGAAGCAAATGCTTCCCAAACCCTGGATGAAGGGCATAATTTGCAGATAGATAGGCCAACCAGGAGTTCGGGATTTGACGCTAGCCTCGCCAATGCCAGTCGTCATTTTGTCCCACGGTTTTGGGACGGACCAAACGGCCTGGTCGGCCATTCGCCCTTGGCTGGAAAGCCGCTTTCGCGTGATCTCATACGATCTCGCGGGGGCTGGGCCGGATGGCGCCAAGACGTTTGATTTCCGCCGCCATGGCACGCTTTTCGGTTTCGCCGACGATCTTCTCAACCTGCTCGCCAGTCAACAAATCGAGCGTTGCATCTATATCGGCCATTCGGTCAGCGGCATGATCGGCGCGGCGGCGGCCGTGGCCGAACCGGATGCTTTTGCCAAGCTCATCATGATCGGCGCTTCGCCGCGCTACCTGAATGACACCGACTATCATGGTGGGTTCGAGCAATCTGATCTTGATTCCGTCTTTGACGGTATGGCGACCAATTTCCAGGCCTGGGGCGCAGGGTTTGCCCCGGCTGTCGTCGGGGTGCCGGATAACAAGGCTATCGACGAATTCTCTCGCACCCTGTTCCAGATCCGGCCGGATATCGCGCTCGCCACCGCGCGCACCATTTTTCAGTCGGATATGCGGGCGGTGGCTAAGCGTTTGGAGCGGCAGACCCATATCCTGCAGACGGCGCGCGACCTGGCTGTGCCGCAGGAAGTTGCCACTTGGCTGCACAAAGCGATCGACGGTTCCACCATCGATATTCTCAACGCTGAAGGGCATCTGCCGCATATGACAGCGCCGGATGAAGTCATCAGCGTGCTGGAACGCCGCCTCGCGCCCATCATGGGCAATGCCTGACCCATGGCGATGCAGAATGCCGAGCGAGAGGTCACGGGCCTTGGCGCGTTGACCAGTTTTGCGCGTATGGCGGCGGGCGCTGATTTCGCTCTCGCCTTCCAGGCCGGTGCCGATGGGCTGGCCGTGCCTTTGGCCTCCGATCCTGGGCCGCTACCGCAGCCTTTCGCCCTTGGGCGCGCCCGGCTTGAGACGATCGACTGGTCCGACGGTCCGCGGGATGTGTCTGGCCTCGCCGTGCCGAGCGCCATTCTCTTGGCTTTCGACCGGCCAGCGCAGCAGGTGTTGTTCGTTGCATGTCCCTTTGCCGAGGAACAGCGAAGCGGCGTGCTGCTCGTCTGGCTCGCGAATGGGGCCCGCGTTTGTGAATGTCCTTTCCGTGAGACGATCGGCAGCAGCGTCCATCTGCTCCAGGCGGCTTTCGGGCAGATGATGGCCAGTCAGCATGATATTCTGGATCGCAAATTGGCCAGCGACCGATTTCATGATCTGTTCGAAACAGTTCCGACCGGCATCGTCGTGCTGGACGGCGATACGACGACGGCCCTGGTGAACCAGCGGGCGGCGGCCTTGCTCGACGTGCCAGCCGGGGAGACCGATGCCAGCCAGGTCGGCGCTCAGATGCGCGGTCTGCGCGATCGCTGCCATAACCACGACTCGCTGGCGGCCGTCTATGCACCGCTGCAACAGGATCTGGGCTATTCCTCGACCACCGTTTGGGCTGGACCCGACCAGCATATCGAAGTTGACACCCATCCCATTCTTGGCCATGGCCGCAATGGCCGTATCTGGCTGTTCCATGACGTCACGGCACGGGAAAGGCTGGAAGAGGAGCTGCGACACAAGGCGGATACCGATGTATTGACGGGCCTCGCCAACCGCCGGCGCTTCTTCGATGTCGCGAATGCTGCCGTGCAGCGGGCCTATGCCGGCAAGGGTGCGGACGGCCGGTTGGCATTGCTGCTGCTCGACATTGATCACTTCAAGTCGATCAACGACCAGCATGGCCATGCGGCCGGCGATGCCGTGCTGCGCGATCTGGCGCCGCGATGCCAGGCCATATTGCGCATGCGGTCGCGCGACATGATTGCGCGTATCGGCGGTGAGGAATTCGCCGTGCTGCTACCCGGCGCAAGCGCCGAGGAAGCCAAAACCGTCGCCGAACGATTGCGGGCGGCTATTTCGGCTGAGCCCACAACCTCTGGCGAGACGCCTATTTCCATTACCATCAGCCTGGGCGGTGCCGCTTTCCAGGCTGAGGACCAGGCGTCCCCACGTAGTCTGGAAGCTCTTTTGAAGCTTGCCGATGACAGGCTGTACCGTGCCAAGCGTGATGGCCGCGATCGCGCCGTTCTGGATTAGAGTCTGTCGGTTTTGTCAGCAGCGCTATCTTCGCTGTCTAAGTCAATTTGATTGTTTGCTGAGCCAAGACCGCAGGCCCTCCAAACTACGAAAGTCGGCCGCGGCGTGGGCATTAAAAGTTGATCTGGCCGCGTTGACCATCGGAGCGAGCGCCGCTCCGGGGCCCAGATCCAAGACCGTATCTACCCCGTATTCAGCGAGAGCCTCTATCGTGCCGGCCCAGTCGATTGGCGTCGCAATCTGCGCGGCCAATCCCTTGATTGCAGAGTCTACCCTGAAAACACGGGATCCATTGCCGCCGGCAAGCAGGATACGACCCTCCTGTGGCATTGCCGGCGCGCTTTCGCGCAAGCGCGCCATGAACGGTAGGACACCACTTTGCAGCAAAGACGTGTGTGCCGCGACATGAACGGCGAGCGGTTCGGCCTTCACGGCGCCGGCCGCCGCGGCAGCCTGACAAAAGCCCGGTACATTGTCCTCTGCCATCCCCAGCACGAAGAGATCGCCTGGGTTGATGATGGCGATCTCGGCCCCGTTCCGGGCCGCAAGCATTTCCACGGCGGAACGTGTCAAACCCCGCACATAGACCAATCGTCCGGGCGTCAGCCCAGCTTCATCCATGATGCAGGCGCGTCGACAGGTAAGGTTGAGGGCCTGCTCCACGCTCCAAATGCCAGCGATGCTCCAGGCTGCCATTTCCCCGACACTATAGCCCGTCACTATAAAATTTTCTGGCAGCATGTCGGCAATCGCCGCGTAAGTGGCCAATGCGGCCGTGACGGATAAAATCTGGTTTCGGCGATTGGAGGACAACGCCTCGGCCGCCATATTCCGCACAAGTTGGCGCGGGTCCTGACCCAACAAGTGGCTCGCGCTTGCGAAAACGGGTGCGGCAGCGGGCGCGTCGGTGGTCACATCGAACATATGCGGCGAGACAAGACCCTGACCGCCACAGAGGAGAGCCAGCATCACGCCTCCAGAGGATCAAGGAAGAGCGCCATTGCCAATAGGTCGGCGGTACCGCCGGGGCTGAGGTTGCGGGCGACGAATGCGGCATGAATGGCTTCGGCGCGCCGGTGCCAATCCGGTGCGGCGATGCCGCCGGCAGCCAGAAAGCCGGTCGCCGCGTCCTGCGCGAAAGCGAGGCCTGTGGCGCCACCGCGATGGAGCAGGTTGGTATCATCCAGCTGTGCGATCAAAGCCATGCAGGCCTGTATTCGCTCGGCTTCGGCATTCTCGGGCGCCATTCGCCGGCCGGCGCGCAAGGCGGGTAGGGCGATGGCGTAAGCCGAGGGGAAGCCTGCAACGGCTTCCGCTCTTGCGCCGCCGACCCGGAAGCGGCGCGCAACGATGGCGCCGTTGCTGGCCATATTCGCCGGCGCATCGGCGATCGCCATGCCCCATCTGAAGGCTACCAGCTCGCCGAGCCGGAGGGTGATGTTACTATGTGCCTGCCGAAGCCCCATGGCAGCGCAAAGCAACCCCAAGCCGAAGATCGCGCCGCGATGCGTATTCACCCCACCGGTCGCGCGCAGCATGGCCTGCTCGGCCACGATGCCAATGCGGCGCAGCTGATCCAGGTCGGCATCTTCAGCCCCGGCCGCCGCAAGATGAGAAAAAAACGGCTCCAGACTTCTCGCGCTCAGGCGCAGGAGGGCAGCATTCATGTCGTGATGCGCACCCTGGTCGCGATGGCTGACCAAGCCGGGCTTTGGATAGGTTTCCAGTTCAGCGACCAGGCAGGCACTTGCCCAGGCACCAAGCGATTCGGACGAGGTTTTGAAGGCCGGGTGCGCAAGCGTAAGGCTCATGATGGTGCACACGCCAGGAACGCGCCCTTGGCCATCAGAACGACCGCTGTGTCATTCTTGACAGCGACATGGTCACACGATGCGTGCAGTTCGCGCCATTGCGCCGCACCAGAAGAACCCTGGACCTCGCCGTCGATCTGCATCGGTGCCGCGCCTGCGATAGCGGCGATGCCATCGAGCAGGCTGCTTGGCTGGGCGGGAAGCTCCCAGAGAAGGTCGAGATCGGAGGCCGGCGAGAGATAGGAAAGACCTGTCAGATAGTGCCAAGCGAGGCTTCCAAAGCAGCGCGTCCCGGCATCAAGCCGCAGCAGAGCCGCGATGGTTCCTTGCCATGCCGCTGGCGCCGTTGCGGCGGCGGCGGCAAGGCGCGGCGGCGGTTGGATGCTCACGATGTCCCGCTCCGGCAAGGTCAGCGCGAGGCGTCTTTTGCCCAGGCCGGGCGGCAAGGGTAGCCCGAGCGGTACCTCACCCGGCGGCTCGTCTTCCAGCGGCCGCCGCAGGACCAGCGGAAAGCCGCGCTCGGCCCAGGCCGCGACCAGCGGTTCCGAGGCAAGATCTGGCCGTCTTGCCAGCAATCCTGCCCAGGCATTCCGGTTTGGGGTCAGCATCCAATGGCGCCGCTGCATGCTGTCAGGCCGATGCCAGTGCTTCGATCCGCGCCGCGACGGCGGCAGCTTTGGGACGGCCGCCGCGCGTGGCACCCAGGGTGCCGCGGTTATCTCGGCCGGTGGGTTGGCCGATCACCGCAAGAATCTGGTCGGCGAGGTCCGCTATCGGATCGAGGGTTTGATGGATTGCGCCGGTCTGCGCGAGATTTTCCAAACCCGGCGCGAAGACCGGCGTCACCTCTGCCATCTTTTGCAGTCGCTCAATCGGCAGTTTTGTGACGCGCGCCATGGAAGGCAGGTCCATCACCGCCGGATGAGCGCCTGGCAAGGCCAGAAGGGTGTCGCAGGCCAGGGCGGTGGCGATGAAAGCACCCGCGGCGCTGCCACCATACAGCAGACCGATCGTGCGATGCCCTTGCTGCTGCGCCAGAAGAACGGATTTTGCCAAGTGCGCGAGATACTCGCTGAGCCCCATCAACTCGTCATGCCGGCTCATTCTCTGGCTGCCGGAATCAATCAGGACAAGAAGAGGACGCGGCATCCCTTTGCCGATGAGGTTGAGCACATTGCCCGCGAGCGTCAGGGCATCTTCCGCACCGAGCACGCTGCCACCAGTGATGCCCATGACATCCACAGGTGTTGTGTGACCAAGCGTGCCTTCGCCGAACAGCAGGCATCCTTGATGTTCGACGGAATGGCCCGCCGAAAACAGCCTCGGGAGGATGTCATCGCGCTCCATTTGCGTTCTCCCGCTTATCCAAAGCCTGTTCGAGGAAGGCTTCAGTCGCGCTACCCGGGAGGCCGACCGGATCCGTGATGCCGAGTGCCGTCCAGACATCGATACCGTCTTGCGCCTGCCCGAAGCGGTCCAGACGATTGGCAAGGCGCTTTTGCTCAGCCTCGAGCACACTTGTCGTCAGTGGCTGTCGCTTGGCTAATGCGGCAATCGTCGCTGCGCGGAAACCATCCGCGTTATCATTCACAAAATCATCTGCACCGCCGATAAGATAGCGGTGTTTGCCGCCCATCGTGCGCCAGACGAAGGCGCGGTCACGGCTGTCGAATTCCTCGACACCGCGATTGGTCTCGATCACTTCCGGTCCACTGACGCTGATGCGTCCCTGTTCCGACACGATGAGATGCGAGCAGCAGCCGGCGATGATGCCACCGCCGCCGTAGCAGCCGGCGCGGCCGCCGATGAGACCGATGACCGAGCATCCTGCTATTCGCGCCTCGACAATCGCCCGGATGATCTCGCTGATCGCGAGTTCGCCGGCATTCGCCTCCTGCAGCCTGACGCCGCCCGTGTCGAAAAGAAGCACGACATCCTGCCGATGTATCCCAGCTGCCCGGAGAAGGCCGGTCAGCTTGGCGCCATGCACTTCGCCGAAGGCACCGCCCATGAAGCGGCCTTCCTGGGCAGCGACGAAAATGGGCCGGTTGTCCAGGCGGGCGCGCCCGACGACGATGCCGTCATCGAATTGCCTGGGCAGATCGAAAAGACCGAGATGCGGAGAAGTCTCTCGCTGCTCCGGTCCTAAAAATTCTGCAAAGCTTTTGTGGTCTAGCAGCGCTGCGAGACGCTGCCTGGCTGTCGCCTCGAACCAGCTGGTAGAGGCGTTATGATGGGGCAGGGCGGTCATGTCTCAGTCTCCTCGATCATGCGAAGACCTTGGGCCAGGCGGAGCGCGACCATGTCGGGCCGGGCGCCGCCGTCATTAATGGACACGCGCAGGCCGCCCGTGCCGCGGGCGACGAAATCAGCGATGACGGCTTCCCAAACAGCACCGAAACCATGGGCTGCGGTTGCAATGTCGATCCTGCAAGTGTTCTGGTCTTCCATCCGTTCAACCAGGACTTCGAGATTGCCAGAGGCAACCACGCCGGCAATGGCCTGCCATCGCGAGCCGCCTGCGGGACGGGGGGCTTTTAGCGTGAAGGAGAGTTGTTCCATCGGTGCCTCCTACCAATTTCGGAAACGGCTGGGGGGCTTATACAAACCGCCGGAAGCCAGCATGAGATCCTTGATCGAGCGTGCCGCGAGCAGGCTGCGATCCGCATCGAGAGGATTGATTCCAAGGTCTTCGGGGCGCTGAATGATGCGCCGCTCGCGCAAGCGTTCGACCATCTTGCGGTCGCGCTGCCGCCCGATGTCGGTATAGCCGGCGACGCCGCGAATGGCCTGTTCGCGCTCATCTACCGTGCGGCAGAGAAGAAGATTGGCGATGCCTTCCTCGGTGACGATATGGGTCACGTCATCGCCATAGACCATGACGGGAGCAAGATCGAGGCCGAGCTTCTGCGCCAAAGCCAGCGCATCCAACTGTTCGACGAAGAGCGGTACATTCTTGTCGCCGAAGGTCTCCCCGATTTGCACGACGAGCTTACGGCCACGCCGCAGCGGTGCAGGAGATGTGCTATCGGCTTCCGCACCGGCTTGCAGCCATGGCGCGCTCGGATGGCGGCGGCCGTGCGGATCAGAGCCCATGTTCGGTGCGCCGCCGAAGCCGGCGATGCGGCTCGTTGTCACGGTCGAGCTATGGCCTGCAAGGTCGATCTGCAACGTAGAGCCGATGAACATGTCGCAGGCATAGAGCCCGGCGGTCTGGCAAAAGGCTCGGTTGGACCGCAGTGACCCGTCCGGCCCGGTAAAAAAGACATCGGAGCGGGCCGCGACGTAATCCTCCATACCCACTTCCGAGCCGAAGCAATGAATCTGCTCCACCCAGCCGGCTTCAATCGCCGGAATGAGCGTGGGATGCGGGTTGAGCGCGAAATGAGAACAGATCTTGCCGCGGAGGCCGAGTGCCTCGCCATAGGTCGGCAAAAGCAGCTCAATCGCAGCGGTGCTGAAGCCGATGCCATGGTTGAGGCGTTTGACGCCGTAGGGGGCATAAAGGCCCTTGATGGCCAGCATGGCAGTCAGAATTTGCGTCTCGGTCACGGCCGCCGGATCGCGGGTAAACAGCGGCTCAACATAGAAAGGCGCTTTGGCGTCGACCACGAAATGCACGAGGTCACCGGGAATATCGACGCGCGGCACGCGGTCGACGATTTCCCCCACCTGGGCGATGACGAGGCCATCCTTGAAGCTTGTCGCTTCAACCACCGTCGGCGTATCCTCCGTATTGGGCCCTGTATAGAGATTGCCCTCGCGATCAGCGGAGACAGCGGCAATCAGCGCCACATTGGGCGTCAGATCGATGAAATAGCGCGCGAACAATTCGAGATAGGTGTGAACCGCGCCGAGCTCTATTTGGCCGCCGAACAGCATGCGCGCGATACGCGCCGATTGCGGGCCGGAATAGGAAAAGTCCAGTCGCCTTGCAATGCCTTTGTCGAACAGATCGAGATGCTCAGGCAAGACAACGCCGGATTGCACCATGTGAAGATCGTGGATCCGTTCAGGGGCGACATTTGCCAGGGCCTTGGCCAGCAGATCGGCCTGCTTCTGGTTGTCTCCCTCGATGCAGACGCGGTCACCCGACCGGATGACGGTCTCGAAAAATTCGGTCAGGCGGCCGGCCGGGACCATTTTCCCGTCCGCATAGGCTTGTCCGGCAGAAATACGATCCGCTCGAGCGGCCCGCTGTTCGTTCCATTTCGTCATGGCCATTCGCTTTGTATGCATGATTGGCTTTCTCTGGACGTTATGTATACATAAATTCCGAAAATGTCGATTGTTATCGGCATTACTCTCTTTACAGGGGAGCATTGCATACGAAGTGGGGGATGGGCGATGGCCGGGCATACAGAGAGTGAGGCGATAGAAACGGGTTTGGATGGCCCGTTATTGCTGTCGGAGCGTATTCGGAACGCATTGACGGACGAGATTGCCGCGGGTGACCTACAACCCGGGACCGCGCTTGACGAGCAGCAGCTCGCTGACCGTTTCGGAGCATCGCGGACGCCGGTGCGGGAGGCTTTGCGACAATTGGCCGTCTCCGGCCTCGTCGATATCCGCCCGCGTCGCGGCGTGGTGGTGGCCCGTGTGACGCCGGAACGTGTGATGGACATGTTTGAAACCGTTGCCGAGATTGAGGCGCTTTGCGTCCGTCTTGCAACCTATCGCATGACGCCTGCTGAGCGCGGCCGACTGCTCGAATTGCACGATGAGGCCAGCCGTGCAGCCGAAGCGGAGGATGTCGATGCCTATGACGGCATCAACGCGGCCTTTCATGAGACTTTGTATCAGGCGACGCATAATGCATTCCTGGCGGAACAGGCGATCAGCCTGCGTGGCCGGCTTAACGCCTTTCGGCGCACGCAACTGCGGTACAAAGACCGGCTTGCGCGCTCGATCGCTGAGCATGGCGCGATCCTTGCTGCAATTGCTGAAGGCGACGGAGAGACTGCGTCGCGCCGCATGCGCGCCCATATGTCGAATGCGGCAATCGCGCTGCGGCGCTATCTGGAACTCCACACCTGACGGGCCTGGCCGGGGTCGGATCAATTCCGATTTTGCGGCTGATCATGCGATCTCATCCAGTCGGAGAATCTCAGGCGGGTTCGCAAGCTTCCCCTCAGTGAAGGCTATGAAGGCTTTGAAATGGGGGGTGTTTTCATGAAAGGCAATGGCGGACTCATCGTGCCAGCGCTCAATGAAAACGAGTTTTGGATGGTCACCCTGTGATCGGTAAGGTTGATACATTAGGCAACCCGCTTCCTTTCGGCTTTCCAGAGCGCAGCGCATGGCAGCGGCAAATATGTCGTTCTCATACCCAGCACGCAGGGGAAGAACGGCAAGGATGTCAATCGGCTTTGTCATATTGGATTTGTTTTCATATGAGTTCTGTTGCGATGGAAAACTATGCTGTAACGTAAGAAAAAATAAAACCGCAAACCTTCGGAAGGCGGGAGGAAATGGCAACGATCCAGGATACAGCGATCAACCTTGACATGGGAGCAAACGCACCTGCGGTGATCGGTTTTGAGATTGAGACTTTTTTGGCCGCCCGGCCAAATATCTTGGCCCAGGATTACACCGTGCTGCGTCAGCCCGCAGACGCATCGCGCCTGCAACCGCCTTTCTGGGCAAATCGGGTCGAATTCGCATGGACGACGGAAGCGGGTCATCTTCCCTGTCTTGTCGAGATGCTAGACAATTTGACACTCAAAAACTGTGCGACGATTGGTGGTGTTATCCTGATCCATGCGGGTTCTTTCCCGTCATCGCCGCCACCGCTATTGTTGATGGCGCGTCACGCATGTTTTTATTACCTGGCGCCAACCGTTTCCGTGCTTCTCGAGGGAGCAACGGTTGGATTGGCAGTACCACCGATATGGAATCTTCATCGGATTTCATTGCAAACATGGTCTGAATTGCAGAGGGGCTCTGTGCAGCGCCTGCCTGCCGTCCTTTTCAGCGAAGGTCCGCTTATTCAAGCGGTCATGTAAGGCTGGCTCCATTTTCTGACCTAACGATTATCAGTTTTTTTGTCAAAACGACGGATGACAACCTTCTCCCAGATACCTTCCTTCACAAAAGGGTCGTGCGCGTTAAAAGCCTCGGCGGCGGCGCGCGAAGGAACCTCGACCAGGAACAGGCTGCCGAGCATGGTCTCACCGTCATCTGAGAGAAGCGGGCCGGCGACGACGAGACGGGCATGGCCTTCTGCCAAATAGGCACGATGCGCCGCATGATGTATCAGGCGCTGTGGCAAGGCATCAGGCTTGTCGAGGCAATGAATGGCGAAGAGCATTTCTGAAAGTTCCTTTATTTGATGATGCCGATCTTGGTACGATCGGTCGTCAAGAAAACAGCGATCAGCGCCATGATACCAAAAACGATATATTGGCCGGTGGGTTTCACGCCGATCAGCACCGTGGCCACGCGCAGCCAGGCCGTGATGAGCCCGCCGATCACGCCGGCCCATAATCCGCCGACGCCGCCCGATATGGCAGTGCCGCCCAAAACCACACCGACGATTGATAGCAGCAGCAGATTGCCCGCCAGCGTAGGTGAACTGAATTGCGTTACCGACACCAGGGCAAGCCCGGCTAAAGCCGCGCATCCGGCCGAGGCTGCAAAGGCAAAGCTCCGCAGCCGGACGGTGCGAACGCCTGACATCAGCGCCGCGCGTTCCCCGGCGCCAAGGGCAAAAAGATCACGCCCGATCCGTGTGTAGCGCATCACGACGGCCAGGACCGCCACCAGCGCCAAGGCGGCGAAGCCGGTATTGGGGATATCGAAACTTGTATCACCCAGAAGGTTGATGATGGGGTCGCTGTCCGGTAATGGCTGCGCCGTCGCATTGGACAGCAGAAGTGACAGGCCGGATAGCATGCTGAGCGTGCCGAGCGTCGTGATGAAGGACGGGATCTGTAGCCAGGCATGCAGCCAGCCTTGAAACGCGCCGAACAGGATAGCGAGCAGAATCACGACGATGCAGGTCCAGGGACCGAAGATGGGAGCCAGCACCACAAGCATGACGCCGGTGATGGAGGCGATGCCGGCGACCGACAGATCAATGCTGCCGGTGAGGATGGGGATGGTGCTGCCGATGACGAGGATCATCAGCGGAGCGGCATCGGATATGAATCCGTTCAGGGCGGCAGGCGACAAAGTGCCGGGCGCGATGATGGCGCTCAAACCCACCAGGAGGATCAGCACGGCCAGGGGCACGCTGCGCCGCAAAGCCGCCCGCCGTTCCGCGAAGCCCGGTTTCGCTTGTATCGTTCTGTCATCTGCGGGCTGGGACTGGGACATCGTTATACCATCGCCCGGACGAGGTCTTCCTCGCTCGGCGCGTCCCCACGGTTGAGATTATATTCGGCGCTCATCGCGCCGTCGCGCATGACGATCACGCGGTCCGAAAGGTCGAGCACTTCGCCGATCGTATCGGCGATGAAGATGACGGAAAGTCCCTTGGCTGCTTCGCTGCGAATGACCGCAAACAGGTCATCGCGCGCTCCTGGGTCAAGCCCGCGGGTCGGGTGATCCAGCAAAAGCAATTGCAGTCGGCGAGACAGAAGCCATTTACCAAGAACGACCTTTTGCTGATTGCCGCCACTCAGATCGTCGATGCGCGCATCGGCCGAGCGCGTTTTGACCCGGAGACGCGTGATCCATTCCGAGGCGACGCGCCGCTCCGCGCGGCGATTGACGATCATGCCGCGGTGGCCGTAGTCGAGGCCGAAGGTCAAAGCCATGTTTTCCACCAGCGTGCGGCCTTTCAGCATGCCTTCGACATGGCGATTGGCTGGCAGATAGCCGATGCCGGCCTGAACCGCCGCGGCGGGCGAAGTGACGCTGATTTGCTTGCCGTTCAGGCGTATCGTGCCGTGAACATCATCCTCCGCGCCGAACAAAGCCCGGCAGAACTCTTCTGCGCCGGAACTCTGCACGCCCAGCAGACCCAGTATTTCGCCGGGCGCGACCGCAAGCGTCGCCGGCCGCACTTGCCGACCTGTGGATAGGCCGGTCACGTCCAGTCGGGGCGTCAGGCTCTCGGCTGGGCGCGTTTCGACCGCGCGCGGTGCGCGGATGGTGCGCTGCCGCCCAACCATGAGACGATAGAGGCTTTCACGGTCCAACGCCGTGACGGGTTCGTCGGCCACCTTGCAGCCGTCCGTCATGACAACGGCGCGGTCGCTGATATGAAGGATTTCATCCAACCGATGGGAGACGAAGACGATGGCAGCCGTCTGTCGCAAACGCTCGATCTGGCGGAACAGAAGGCGGATTTCATCCGGGGTCAGAACCGATGTCGGCTCATCGAACAGAATGATGGGTGGATGGCTAACCAGATCTTCGACAGCCAGCACTTTGGCAAGTTCCACTTGCTGTCGCTGCGCGAAGCGCAGGTCTTCGACCGTGGCACGCGGATCGATATCGATCTCGATCTTGCGAAGTTGGGCCGCTGCGGCGTCAAACAATCTGTTCCAGCGATAAAGGCCGTGCGCCTTGGCGGCATTCGGCTTGTCCAGAAAGATGTTTTCTGCAACCGTCAGATTTGGCACCAGGGATTGTTCCTGATGCACCATGCCGATGCCGTGCATCGTGGCATCCGACTGGCTGCGTAACCGAACCGGTTTGCCGTGCAGTAGCATTTCGCCGCTGCTCGGCTGCACCAACCCGCCGATGATCTTGAGGAGGGTCGATTTGCCCGAGCCGTTCTGGCCGACCAGCCCCAGAACCTCACCTTGGCTGAGCACAAGGTCCATCTGCTCCAGCGCGGTGACGCGGCCGAAGGTCTTGCCGACGCCGCGTGTTTCGAGAAGCTGCGTCATTTGACCACCCGCAATTTGCGTCGCAGATGCAACCCGCTGGCGGCGACGACGAGCAGAATCACCGCGCCGCTGATGATATTGCGCACATAGGGGCCGGCGCCGATCTGGATGAGGCCGTTATTCAGGACCTCCAACACCACGGCACCGATGGCCGATTGCAGCACGCCGCCACGACCGCCGCTGAGCAGGGTGCCCCCTAGAACGCAGGCACTGACGGCAGGAAACAGCAGCCCGTCGCCGATATTGGCATTGCCGTCGCCCAACCGCGCGGACAGCAGAACGCCAGCAATGCCGGCCAATAGGCCCGAGATGACGAAGGCCGCGATCTTGAACAGAGGAACCGGCAGGCCGGTCATCACAAGCGTCGCCTCGGCGCCGCCGACCGCGAAGATCATGCGTCCGAGATGCGTGTAATGCAGGAGAAGATGAAACAGCAGAAGCAGAAGCAGCGCCACGAAGACGATCAGACTCAATCCCGCGATATGGTAGGCGGCGATGCCCAGTACCCAGGGGTCACGCACCGTCGGCACCTGCGCCGGAAACAGGATGCTGGCTATGCCCAGGCCGATGAACCAGGTGCCGAGCGTGACGATCAGCGATGGCATGCGCAGGATCGTGTTGAGCACACCATTGACGAGGCCGAAGGCCAGGCCGACGCCAATGGCGGCGGCAATGCCCCAGACACCCCAGTGATTGCCATTGACGTCATTCGCGCAGAGCAGAGACAAGGTCATGCTGCTGGCCGCCATGACGCCTTCCATCGACAGATCAATGGCCCCGAGCAGAATGACGAAGCTCAATCCCGTCGTCAGAATCACCGGCACGGCTGCGGATTCGGCGATGGCAGCCAGATTGCCGCCGGTCAGGAAATTGTGCCGCGCGATTTCGAAGACCAGAAGCAGCACGATCAGCACGGCCAGCGGCCCAAGACTTTGCAGCCAGCGGCGCAGGTGCTGCGCGACGCCACCGTCGGGCTCTCGCGCAGACCTGACGGCAACCGTCGCTGAGATGAGCTTCATGACCGTTCCGTGCGCATCGGGCGTCCGCTCTACTTGTTGGCGCCGACCGGGATCTGCCCGGCCGAGTCCTTCCAGAAGTCGGCTTTCAGCTCGGCATAAGTATAGACAGGCGCATGAGCCTTAAGTTCAAGAAAGTGATCGACATTGGACTTGTCGACGACTTCCTGTTTCAAATAGAAATCACGCTGAGCATGGCTGAGCTTTGCCGGATCAATATCACCTACTGCTGCCGCATGGGCAATAGCGATGGAGACCGCGCCTTGAAGCACCGGGTCATTCCAGACAGTGACCAGCATATCGCCGCTTTTCACCATGTCGAGCGCGACCTTCGATCCATCAGAGCCTGTCACGGGAATTTTCCCGTTGAGGTTCTTTTCCCGGAGGGCGGCGACGGCGCCGCGTGCCATGGCGTCGTTGGAGGCAAAGATGCCATTGAGCTTGCTGCCGTAGCGCGCGATCCAGGTGCGCGCGATATCCTGTGCCTTGGTCTCCTGCCAGTCACCCACTTCAGTATCCAGCAGCGTGACGCCTGGACATTCCGCCAGCGCTTTTTTCAACCCGGCGATCCGCTGATAGGCAGGTGGTGTGGACGGCACGCCTTCGATAGCGGCAATCTGGCCATGGCCACCAAGCGCCTTGCACAGCGCCTGGGCCTGATAATAGCCTGACATCACGCCATCGAAAGACGTATGAGCGACCCAGTATTTGGGATCGGTATCCCAGGGGTGGATCGTCTCGGGCCGGTTCCAGATCGTCACGATCGGCACCTCGGCCATAGCGGAGCGATGCACCACAGCCTTGACGAATGCATTGGAGGAGGGGTCGGTCGCCAAGGCGCATTGATCGCAGCCGGTCGCGAAAATCGCCCCCAACTGGGCCAGAAGCTGGGATCCTTGATAGTTGCTGGTAACAACGATCAGCTTGGCATTGAGGGAATTCGCAATATCCTGCGCACCCTGCGTGTATTCGGCCCAGTATTCGGATGCCGTCTCGTCGATGCCGATGATAAGGCTCCCTTTCGGGGCGGCTTTAGCCGGCATCATGCCGATCTGCCCAAGGGGCAAGGCAAGACCCAGGACCGCCGCCAGTGACAGGCCGCGCCGCCGGACCGTTTGCAGCAGTCGATGCGATTGATCGCTCATAGTCGTCGTTCCTCCGTTTTTGTTTTTCTTTGGCGGAATCGGACGGTCGGTCAGCTATCCAGCGACGCTGCCACCGTCGACGAAGAGGATTTGCCCCGTAATGAAACTGGCCGCAGGGGAGGCCAGGAAGACGGCGGTGCCACTCAATTCTTCCGGCTCCGCCGCGCGGCCGAAGGGGATGCGTGACATGAAGAGGTCGCGAACCTCCGGCGTTTTCAGGATGAAATCGGCGAGCGGTGTCTTGAGGACACTCGGCGCGATGCAATTGACGTTGATTCCGTGCTTCGCCCATTCCGTGGCCAATTGACGGGTCAGCAGATGCACTGCGCCTTTGCTGACACCGTAGGCGACATAACCGAGAGGATGCCCGACCAATCCACGCACCGAACCGATGGTAATAATGCGCCCTGGCTTTTCGGCTTCAATCAGCCGGCGTCCAAAGGCCTGCGCGCTGTAAAGCGTGCCTTTCACGTTCACATCCATGACGAGATCGAATTCCTCGGGCGGCAACTCGGTCGCGGATTTGCGCCTGGCGATACCGGCGGCCGTGACCAGAATATCCGCAAGGCCGAGTTGATCGCCGACCATCGCGATGGCCCGCTCGACAGCATCGGGCTTGGTGACATCAACGGATACCGGAAGGGCGGATCCAAATGCGGACAGTTCCTCGGCGGCTGTGTGAAGTTCGGCTTCCTTCAGATCGAGAATGGCGACTTTCGCGCCGAGCTGAAGATAGGCCTTGGCTACGGCTTTGCCCAAGCCGCCAGCGCCGCCCGTCACGATTGCCGTTTTGCCGGTCAGACCAAAGAATGTGTCGAGTAACTTGGCTTTGTCCAAGTCCGCGTCTCCCGCTTGTCGGCGTGTAGTCCGCCGGTTGGGCGAGCCTGAAGCTCTGCCGGATCCAAGACTGATCCGGCTCGCCCGGATTGTAAATAGAAATATCGGTAAATTAGACAGTTTATGAAAAAATATCGATTTTTATGGCGAAGACCTGATCCCGGTGATATGAGCCGGAAAAACAAGGTCAAGCAGACCGGAGGGATAGATGCGTCTGATTTCATTTCTGCAGCACGGCAAACCCACGATCGGTATGGAGACGGCAGACGGCATCGTCGATCTCGCTGCGGCGGACAGTGCGTTTCCCGATGATCTTGGTGCCTTCGTGCGTGGCGGAACGACCTTGCGACAGGCCGCGGCGTGGGTTTTGGCAAGCAATGCGCCGCGTCTGGCGGCGGCATCGCTGACCTATCGGCCCTTGATCCCAATGCCTGGGAAAATGATCTGTCTCGGCCTCAACTATCAGGAACATGCGGCGGAAGGTGGCTATCAGCGGCCGGATTGGCCGACGACCTTTCTGCGCTGCCCGACAAGCCTCACGGCGCATGATGCAGCCATCATGCGTCCGATCGTGTCCGAGCAACTGGACTACGAGGCCGAGCTTGCGGTCGTGATAGGGCGCGCGATCCGCCACGCCAGCGCTGAGGAGGGACTTGATGCCGTCTACGGCTATTCCTGTTTCAACGATGCCTCGGTGCGTGACTATCAGCGCAAGACCATCCAGTGGACGATGGGGAAGAATTTTCAGCAGACCGGTGCTTTCGGGCCGGCTTTGGTCACGGCCGACGAACTGCCGCGCGGTGCGGCAGGCCTGTCCATCGTCTGCAGGCTGAATGGCCAGGTGGTGCAACAGGCCGACACCGCCCAGATGATTTTTCCGGTGGGGGAGACGCTGGCCATGCTGTCGGAATGCGTCACGCTGGAAGCGGGCGACGTCATCGTCATGGGTACGCCGTCGGGCGTCGGTCACGCCCGCAAGCCGCCGCTGTGGATGCGTCACGGCGACAGCGTTGAAGTCGAAATCGAAGGCGTCGGGCTATTGCGCAATTTCATCGAGGATGAAGTGGCGTCGCGTCCGTCTTCATCTAGCGAAGCGGCTTAAGGGAGGTCCGGCTATGATCAATCACCCGCCCGCCTATGACATTAATCCGGGCAATGTGACCGAGAAGGTGATCGCATCCTTCGCCATGACATCGGCGCGCGAACAGCAGCTGCTGACGAGCCTTGTCAGTCATCTGCATGGTTTTGCGCGGGAAAACCGATTGACGCATGAGGAATGGGCTAAGGCAGTCGGCTTCCTGTTCCGCTGCGGTGAGATCAGCGACGAAAAGCGCGATGAATTCATGCTGCTGTCGGATGTGCTGGGCCTCAGCTCCTTTGTCGATATGACGGACGCGCCCGAGGGCGCAACCGAAGGAAGCGTGCTCGGGCCCTTCTATGCCTCCGACAGTCCGGAACGGCCCGTGGGCGCGGATTTGCGGCCGGATGGCGTAGGCGAGCCCGTGCTGGTGCAGGGGCGGGTGCTGGACCCTGACGGGCGGCCGATCCCCGGCGCATTGATCGATATGTGGCAGACGGCCGAGAACGGTCTTTATGCGACGCAAGACCAGACGCTGCCCGACGACGCTTTCCGCTGTAAGATGCGGTGCGACGCTGAAGCCGGTTTCAGCTTCGTGACCGTCATGCCGGGGCCGTACAAGGTGCCCGATGACGGCCCGGTAGGCGATCTGCTGCATGCGGGCGGCAGGACGGCCTGGCGGCCGGCCCATTTCCATTTTCTGATCATGGCGCCCGGGCATCGTGCGCTGACCACGGAAATCTTTTTCGAGGGCGATCCTTATCTCGGCACCGATGCCGTATTCGGGGTGCGCCGGTCCCTGATCGTGGCACCGCTACAGGACCAGGGCCGCAGGCGCGTCGATCTTGTATTCAGGCTGGTGCCGGCGGCGCTGTCCGAAGCGGCTTAACCGGTCCATGGCCTGACAATTGTCGGGTTGAACCAGTCGATGCTAAGGCTCGGTCTCATCTCCGCTGCGGCGGTTTTCAGGGGGCTCTGTTTGACAGACGGCAGCACGGTCCGCGAGACGACCTTGGCATCGTCGGTCTATGCGCATTTGCGCGACGATCTTCTGCATTGCCGGCTTCCGCCCAATAGCAAGCTGCGTGTGGAATGGGCGGTCGCGCAATATGGCGCTGGCGCGTCTCCGGTGCGGGAGGCGTTGAACCGCCTGGCGGCCGAAGGTCTGCTCGACCGTCGTGATCAGCGTGGATTCTTCGTCATGCCGATCACGCTGGAGGAGCTGGAGGAGCTAACGCGCACGCGCTGCTGGCTGGAAGAACGGGCCTTTCGCGAAAGCATTGCCAATCGCACGGCCAGTTGGGAGGAGGGCGTCGTCGTCGCCCTGCATCGGTTGTCGCGCCTGCCGCGCCGCGCGGAAAACGGCACGCCCAATACCGAATGGGAAACACGCCATCGGGCTTTTCATCGGGCGCTGATTGCCGCTTGCCGCTCGGACATGCTGATCGGCTTTTGTGCTCAATTGGCCGATCAGGCCTATCGCTACCGGCAGGTCGCGCGGGAGGCCGCCAGCGTGCCGCGCGACGAACTGGCTGAGCATAATGCGATGGCAACGAAAGCGATCAACGGCGATGCAGACGGCGCGGTTGAAGCCTTGCTGAGCCATTATCGACTGACCAGCGAATTGTGCAGCATCGGCCTGAAGGGCTAGCCAGGTGGTCCGCTTCTGGCAGGAAGCGGTACCTTGATCGGTCAGGCGGCAACGAGAATCTTCAGATGCTGTCCGGCAGGGTCGAGAAGCGCTTCGAAGCCGCCCGCCACGACACTGGCCGCGTCAATCTCGGCAGTAACGATACGCTCCACAGGAAAAAGCCCGGCCGAAATCATGCTGGCGATGCGGGGCCAGACATGAACCGGATAGCACCATGTCGCTTCGATCGAAATATCCTTCAAAGCCCAAAGCATCGGATTGACGGAAGCCGCGCGGACATGAAGCCCGGCCTGTACAACCACGCCCTGGCGCCGCACGGCCTCGACACAGGCATTGAGTGAGCCTTCATGCCCTACGCATTCGAGCGCAGTATCCACGCCGACCCCGCTTTCGGTATGGGCCCGCACGATCTCCACCAAATTCTGGCTGCGCGGATCGATAGGGATGACGCCAGGCACGATCTCCTGCGCCTTGCGCAGCCGGTTGGGGTTCGGCTCCGATACGAAGAGCGTGGCCGCACCTGCCGCACGTGCGGCCAGCAGGGTCAGCGCGCCGATCGGCCCGGCGCCTGAGACCAGGACCGATGACCCCGCCTGCACGCGCCCGCGGTCGACCGCGTAGACCGCGACGGCCGCGGGCTCGATCAGGGCCGCCTGAACTGGGGTCAGCCCGGCTGGGACAGGGATGACGTTGGCGGCCGGCAGCATGGCCTGCTCGGCCATGCCGCCCCAGGCATGGGACAGGCCGATGACGCCTAGCTTTTCGCTGAGATGCAGCAGACCGCGCCGGGCGTAATAGTCATCGGCCGGTGCCATCAGCGGCTGGATGGAGACGAGATCGCCAGGCTTGACATGGCTGACGCCGTCGCCGGTTTTGACAATGCGCGCCGAAAATTCATGCCCGAGGATTTGCGGCAGAGTGGCGCCCGTCAACGCATTGGGCTCTTTCGGCGTGACGATTGGCCCGGCGATATATTCATGCAAATCGGTGCCGCAAATGCCGCAGACGATGGGCGCGACCAGAACCTGGCCTGGTGCCGGATCGTCCGATGGCGCCGCCACATCTTCAACCCGGATGTCATGATGTGAGTAAAAACGCACTGCGCGCATGGTGACTGTCCTCTCTGCCGGCAGGTAAATGCGCCCTATTGCGCGGTGTAGCCGCCGTCGCAGGCGAGGCTGGCGCCTGTCACGAACCGTGCCTCGTCCGATGCCAGGAAGAGCACGCAATTCGCGACATCGACGGGCTCGCCCAGTGTGAGCGGGTGCTTCGCCTTCATCATGTCCAGATAATGCTGCAAGCCGCCGGGGTAGGTTTCGCCCGCCTTCATGAAGAGCGGCGTCTTGGTAGAGCCGGGGTGCACGCAATTGACGCGGATTCCATGTGGCGCGTAGCAGATGGCATCTGTCTTGGTCATGAGCAGCACGGCACCCTTGGTCGCGTGATAAGGGGGCAGGTCGTCATTCCCGATTAAACCGTATATGGACGAGAAGTTTACGATCGCGCCGCGCTTGGCCTGCATCATATGTGGAAGCACGAATTTTGAGCAGAGGAAGGTGCCGCGCACATTGACGGCAAAAACCGCCTCGAACTCCTCAACGCTCAGCTCATGCGTAAATTTATTGGCGCCGGGAATGGCCGCGTTATTCACCAGAATGTCGATTTGCCCCCAGGCATCGGCCACGGCGGCAACCGCCCGGGAAACGCTATCCGCTTCGCGGACATCGACCTGATAGACCTCTGCCTCCGCACCAAGAGCACGCAGCTTGTCAGCCGTCTTCCGGCCGTTCTCTGTGCTGATCTCGAAGATCGCGACCTTGGCACCTTCCTCGGCAAAGCGCTGGCATGTCGCCTCCCCGATGCCGGTGCCGCCACCGGTGATGATGGCGACCTTGTCCTGTAGACGTCCCATTGTCGTTCCTCGCGTTTTTATTGCGCCCCGCGGTTATCCATGCGCTTGAGAAAAGGATGGATCGAAACCTTTTCCCAGATAGCCGCCTTCTTGAAGGGGTCATTGTTGTGGAAAGTCTCAACCTGCGCCTGGCTGTCTGCTTCGACAAGGAAGAAACTGCCGATCATCGTCTCTTGATCGGAGGCCAGAAGCGGCCCTGATACAAGGATCGCGACGCTAGGCGCCGAGAGATAGGCTTTATGGGCATCGTAATGTGCCAGCCGCTGCTGCACGGCATGTGGCTTGTCCAGGCAATGGATGACGAAATGCATGGCTTGTTTCCAATATCAGGAGATGGAGTAGCCGGCATCGACCATTAGGACATGGCCATTGATGCCGGATGCGGCGTCGGAGGCGAGAAAGGCAACAGCCGAAGCGATCTCCTGCTTGCGCAGCAGCCGTCCATTTGGCATGTCTTCCAGCCAGATCTTCATGACATCGGGCTGCGTGCGCCCGACATCGGCCAGCATTTCAGTATCGGTATAGCCAGGACCGACGGCATTGACCCGCAGGCCCTGCTTGGCCCATTCGATTCCCAGCACCCGCGTCATATGCGCGACGCCTGCCTTCGCAACGTCGTAGCCCACATGCAGTTCAGGCCGCACGACCTTTACGCCGGCGATCGATGATGTCAGAACAATCGCGCCCCTGCCGCGCTGTAGCATAGGTCGGGCGAAGGCGCGGGCGGAATAGAAGCTGCCGTCAAGATTGACGGAAAGCGCATGGCGCCAGATCTCGTCGCTGTGGTCGATGGCGGCGGCTTCGTAGCTGATGCCAGCATTGGCAGCCAGAATATCGACCGCGCCATGGCGCTGTATCACTGTGTCGGCCGCAGCATCGAGCGATGACGAATCCGTAACATCCAACGTCAGCCAGGAGGTGCGCTTACCGTTCGGATCAAGTCGCGCGGCCGTTTCGCGCACGCTGGACGAGCGGTCGGCCAGTACCACGGTAGCGCCGAGGGCCAGGAAATGCTCGGCAATGGTAGCGCCGATGCCGCGTTCGGCACCCGTCACCACGGCGACGCGGCCGTCTAGGCGATAGAGAGTTTCAGCCGACATGGATTTTCCTTTCTGTGTCGGAGGCCATGGTCAGCGTCGCACGTAGCAGGCGGCGGCGAGGACGATGACGATGCCCTTGAGCACGATCTGGAACTGGATCGGCAGGCCGAGCAGAAGCACCGCATTGGCGGCGAGCATCAGCACCGCCGCCCCAGCCAGGGCTCCGGGGATGGTACCGCGCCCACCCGAAAGGGCCACGCCACCGATCACGGCCGCGACGATACTGTCCAGTTCGAAGCCGCGGCCGACCTGATTGTCGACGATCTCGGCATAACCGCCGAGAACGACACCGGCGATGGCCGCCAGCAGGCCGGACAAGACATAGCTGCCGATGATGATGGTATCGACGCGATAGCCCAAAAGCCGCGCCGTGACCGGGTTGCCGCCGGTGATCATGAAGCGGCGGCCGAGCAGCGTGAAATGAACGAGGAAGCAGGCCAGTGCGGCGACCACGATCAGGACAAAGAGATTGACGGGAATGCCGTGCCAGGTGGCTGCGCCGACGACGCGCAGGATGGGCGGCAAGCCGCCGCTCGGCGCGCCCTTCGTCCAGGCGAAGCGCAGGCCCTGTAGAACAATCATACTCGCAAGTGTGGCCAGGAAGGGTGACACCTGCCGCTTGGTGACCAGAAGGCCATTCACCAAGCCGGTAACGCCGCCAATGGCAAGTGACACGACCAGGGTTGTGATGACGGCGCCGATGCCGGTGCCGAAACAGGTGCCGGCGACAGCCGCCGTCGCCATGACCGAGGCGACCGACAGGTCCAGCCCGCCGGTCATGATCACAAGTGCTTGGCCGATAACGACGATGGCCAGCGGCACCGTCTGCAGCACGAGGTTGGAGAGGTTCTGACCGCTCAGAAAGGCTGGCGCCGCGACCCCGGAGAGAAGGATCAGCAGGACCAGAAAAAGATAGATCGCATAGCGCGAAAGCCCACCATGCAGCCGTGCCGTACCGCCGGATGCTGGCTTGGCGATAAGTGTGCGCGCCTGCGGAATGACCTCCACCTTCATCAGCCCTTCTTCCCTTCGTGATAGGCCGAAACGGCCAGCATGATGATCAGACCTTGGACGACGAGTTGAATTTCGGTCGAGACATGAAGGAAGTTCAGAAAATCGTTCAAAATCGCGATGAGATAGGCGCCGAGCAGCGTGCCGATGACACCGCCACGCCCGCCGCTGAGCATGGTGCCGCCGACGACCACGGGCGTGACCGAGGCCAGCGTATAATTCGCGCCAGCATAGGGCTGGCCGGATCCGAAGCGCGCGACAAGATAAATGGCCGTCATGGCGCAAAGCAGGCCCGAAAGCGTATAGACCAGAACCGTCAGCCGGCGCACCGGCAGGCCGAGCAGCACGGCCGCGTGCCTGTCATCGCCGATCGCATAGATATGCCGCCCGGTTGCGGTACGCCGCATGAGAAAACTTGCCAAAAGATACACGACCAGAACGATGCTGGCGCCGACGGAGATATCCGCGACACGGCCATATGCCAGGAAGTCGAAGCCGTCAGGCACGCCGCCGGCCGGCTCCATAGTATAGAGCAGCGCTAAGCCCTGCAGCATGGCGCCAGTGCCCAGTGTCACGATCAGCGGATGCACGCGCAGCACGACGATTCCGATGCCGTTGACCAGGCCGATGATCATGCCGAGCAGAAGAACGCCGGCGCAGACGGGCAGGACAAGATCGCCGTTACTGTTGATGAGGCCCGAGGTCAGCACTGATAGCAGGCTGATCATGGAGCCGACGGACAGATCGATGCCGCCGGTCAGGATTGTCAGCGTCTGGCCCAGGGCGACCAAAGCCAGATCTGTCGATTGCTCATAGACGTTGAGCAGATTGTTCATCGTGCCGAAACGGTCCGATACGACGCAGCCGAGAACGATGATGACGGCGATCAGAATGACGACGATACCAAGGCGCAAAACCTGCTCTGGAATGCGGCGTGCGGGCGCGCGTGGCGACGGCGCGATCGTTGTGACGCTCATGGCTTTTTCCTCACGCGGCCTGCCGATCATGAGTTGCAAGATCGACCACAGCTTCCTCGGTGATGGCGTCTTTCTCCAGAAAGCCCGTGATCGAACCCTCGCGCATGACATAGACGCGATCGGACATGCCGACGATTTCCGGCAGTTCCGAACTGATCATCAGGATGGCAATGCCGCGCGCGGCAAGGCCCCGCATGATGCGGTAGATTTCAGCGCGCGCGCCGACATCGACGCCGCGCGTCGGCTCGTCCAAGATCAGGACGCGATGGCAGGCCCGCGCCCATCGGGCGATCAGGACTTTTTGCTGATTGCCGCCCGACATGGTGGAGACGAGCGTGCCAGGTCCACGGCAGGCGATCTGATAGCTGCCGATATCCTCTTCGGCGATCTGCCACTCGCGGGCGCCGTCCCGCATGATGCCGCGCCGCACGCTGTCCAGGTTGGCGGCGCTGATATTGGCGCCCACGGTCTGCAACATGGCCAAGCCCTGGCCTTTGCGGTCCTCCGTGACAAAGCCGATGCCAAGAGCGATGGCTTGCCCCGGGGTGATGCGGCGGAAGGTATGGCCGCCGACGGTGACGGCGCCGCGTTCCATCGGCAGGCCGCCGAAAATCGCCATCGCCAGTTCCGACCGCCCTGACCCGACCATGCCCGCCAGGCCCGTAATGACACCGGCGCGCAAATCCAGGCTACAGCCGCGCACACGACTGCCGACATGGATGTCCTGAGCCTGCAGGACGATCTCGGGCTGTGCCGGCGGGGGGCGCTCATGCGCCGGAAAGAGATGGGCCAGATCACGTCCCACCATCAGCGTGATGAGCGTATCGCGCGTCATGCCGGCGACAGGACGGGTGGCGATCCATTGCCCGTCCTTGATCACGGTCAGACGGTCACAGAGCGCGAAGATTTCATCGAGCCGGTGAGAAATATAGATGATGGCGACGCCAGCTTCCTGCAATCGGCGCAGGCGATCAAACAGCAGGTCCACCTCGCGCCCCGCGATGACGGCTGTCGGTTCATCGAGGATCAAAACTTTGGGCGTTTCCACCAGCGCCTTGGCGATTTCGACCATCTGCTGGTCGGCGACCGACAGCAGGCGGACCTGCCGGCGCACATCCATGGTTATGCCGAGCCGGCTGAGAATTTCACGCGACCGCCGCTCGGCCTGGGCATGGTCGATGAAGCCTAGACGGTTGTGCGGCATGCGGCCGAGGAAGATGTTTTCTGCGACCGTCAGGTGCGGAAACAGTACAAATTCCTGATAAATGACATGGATGCCGGCGGCTTTTGCCTGAGCCGGGCCATGCCACTGCACGACCTCTTGATTGAGGCGGATTTCCCCCGCATCAGGACGTTCGACACCGGCGATAATCCGCGTCAGTGTCGACTTCCCCGCGCCGTTCTCTCCGACCAGAGCGTGAATCTCCCCTGCCCGCACCTCGAGATCGACCCCGGCAAGCGCCTGCACGCCGGGGAAGGCTTTGCGGATGCCGCTGACCGAAAGCATGGGCTTCCTCAATGCGGATATTGCGTATGTGCGGTGGTCGGATCGTAGCTGTGGCCAAGGTCATTGGTGACGAGGTAGTTGGATGGCTTGTCAGGCAGCGCGAGGCTTGCGAAGGGTTCGTCACTTTTGATCGAAGGCGTCTCGTCGCCCGCTGTCACCGAGATCTGCGAATTAACGGTGTAAGTGCAGGGCACGGCTGCGCCACTCAATACTTTCAGAGCGACGTCGATTGCCGTGCGATACTGTGCGGGGGGATCGCTGATCTCCAGCATAGGCACTTTATACTTCAAGGCCATAAGCAGCGGGCCATTGACATCGGCGGTGGTGTGCATTGGAATCTCACCGGGCTTGAAACCGGCTTCGACGAAGGCCTCGATAGACCCTGGAACCTGCAGTCCATGCGCTGACCACACGGCGTCGATCTTATGACCGTATTTGGCGATGACGGCCTGCATGACCTGCTTGCCCTTCACCGGGCTCCAGTCGGAATAGACGGTGTCCAGGATATGAATTCCCGGATATTGCGCGAAAATTTCTTTAGCTGGTCCCATGCGGTTTTCATTCGGGCTGGACCCGGCCTGGCCGCCGAGCAGTACGACATTACCTTTGCCGTGCAGCTTCTCGACAATCCACTGCGCCCAAAGCCGGCCCATCATCGGATCGGAAGCATTGATATAGGTGACGAAATGATCGGAGGAAATGCGCCGGTCAAGCATAATGACCGGAATGCCCTGGCGCATTACGCGGGTAACGACAGGGTCCAGCGCCTTCTCGGTATTTGCGCTGACGATCATCAGGTCCACGCCCTGCGACGCCAAGTCCTGCACGTCGGAAACCTGTTTCGCATCATCATGGCCGGCATCAGTGATGATGAGCTTCTTGATGACATCCTTGTGGTCTTCCGCGCCTTGCTTCAGCTCATCCAGGGCGACGACGCGCCAGCTGTCACCAAGACCGGCATTTGAGAAGCCGATGGTGTAGGGGGGCGCTTTTTTGTATTTGCCCGTGTCGCGGATGCAGCTTGTTAAGGCCGGATTGAAGAGTTCGGTGCGGGGCGCGCCCTGGTAGCCGGGGGAGGATGCCGACTGGCTTTGCGCATGACCGGCTCCGGCAAAAAAGCCAGCAGCCAGAGTGCCGAGAAGCGCGGCTTTCAATCCGTGTCTCATATGTCCCCTCTTGGTTGCCGATGCCGGCAATCCTTTTGTTTTTCTTGCCGAGACAACAATGCCCCAGTTCCCTGACCCTGAAACCGTCAGCGTCGTTTGGCTAGTTTGAAAATGTTCAAATTGGACAATTTATAACTCGCAGTGGCATGGTGGCGAACCTAAGTTGGTGTGCGGGCAATAAAACAATGCAATCTGATGTTGCATTGCACAATTAAAAACATGTCGCGCAGTATCGGGAGGCCGAGTGCTAGAACCATTTGTCTTTGACGGATTGCCGATGCGCGTGGTCTTCGGTGACGGCACCTTGGCGCAACTGCCGGTGGAGGCTGAGCGGCTTGAGATGACAAGAATTCTTGTCCTCTCGACACCCGAGCAGCGCGACCAGGCGGGGGACATCCTGGCTCATCTTGGCAAGCGTGCCATTGGCAGCTTTGACCGCGCGACCATGCATACTCCAGTCGAAATCACCGAACAGGCTTTGGCCGTCGTGCGCGACAAAGTCGTTGACGGCATTTTGTCCGTCGGAGGTGGTTCAACCATCGGCCTTGGCAAAGCCATCGCACTCCGCACGGATCTGCCGCAGATCGCCGTTCCGACGACCTATGCCGGATCAGAAATGACGCCGATCATTGGTGAAACGAAAGACGGTGAAAAACTAACCCAGCGCACACGCAAGGTATTGCCGGAAACGACCGTCTATGACGTATCCTTGACCCTAAGCCTGCCGCCCGCGATCAGCGCCACCAGCGGCATGAATGCGATCGCGCATGCGGTTGAGGCGCTATATGCCGAGGAGCGCAACCCGATCATCTCGCTAATGGCCGAAGCCGCAATCAGGGCCCTGGCCGATGCCCTGCCGATGATTGTGGCAAAGCCGGACGACCGGGATGCGCGCCATCAGGCGCTTTACGGCGCCTGGCTCTGCGGCATTGCGCTCGGATCAGTCGGCATGGCGCTGCATCACAAGCTTTGCCATGTCCTCGGTGGATCCTTCAATCTGCCGCATGCGCCAACCCATACCGTCGTACTGCCGCATGCGGTCGCCTACAACGCCAAGGGCGCACCGGACGCCATGCGGCGCATTGCTTCCGCCCTCGGGGCTGAGGATGCAGCCCAAGGTCTGTATGATCTGGCGCAGCGCCTTGGCGCGCCACTGAGCCTGGCGGGTATCGGGATGCGGGAGGCCGATATTGAGCAGGCCGTCGCCCAGGCGGCGGCAAGGCCCTATCCCAATCCCAGGCCGATCGAGGCAGCAGCGCTGCGCAGGCTTCTCCAAAACGCTTACTCGGGGCAGCGGCCGGCCGGGGAGCACGCGTGATGGTCAGCAGCACGCAGCATTTTACGGAAGACCGCTCTGTCGAGGCGGTGCTGGAGCGTAACGCGGCCTGCACGGATGCGCGGCTAGGAGAGATCATGGCGGTGCTGGTGCCGCATCTGCACGCCATCATCAAGGAATTGCGGCTGACACCGGAAGAATGGCTGGCAGCCATTCAATTTCTGACCCGGGCGGGCCAGATCAGCAGCGACCGCAGGCAAGAGTTCATTCTTCTGTCCGATACGCTTGGCGTCTCCATGCTTGTCGATGCCATCAACAACCGAAAAATCGACGAGGTCACGCCTTCGACGGTTCTGGGGCCTTTCTACGTGAACGGCGCGCCGAATCTGCCGATGGGAGCGATGATCGCGCATCATGGGCGCGGCGAGCCGCTGTTCGTTCTCGGCCAGGTCAGCGACGAATCCGGCCTTCCGTTGGCAGGCGTGGCGCTTGACGTCTGGCAGACCTCGGAAGACGGATTTTACGACACGCAGGACGACAGCCAACCGGACATGAATCTGCGCGGTGTCTTTCACACGGCGACCGATGGGCGTTTCTGGTTCCGCAGCATCGTACCGGCTTCCTATCCCATCCCGAGCGATGGGCCGGTCGGCGATATGCTGAAGGCGCTCGGCCGGCATCCGATGCGCCCCGCGCATATCCATTTCATTCTGCGATGTGCGGGATTCGATACTCTCACCACCCATATTTTTATCGACGGCGACCCTTATCTTGATAGCGACGCTGTCTTCGGCGTGAAGTACAGCCTGATTGCGCCGCTGCGTCGCCCTACGGTCGAGGAGCAGCGACAGCATGCGCTTCCCGATGGGTGCCAGTGCCTTTCCCTCGATTTTCGCCTCCAAAGAGAGGCTTTGAACCATCTGACTGGCGCCAGGGCGGCAGTCGGAATGAACGGAGCGTCGCTATGAAGAACAGAACCTCCGTTGGCTGGATTGGCCTTGGCAAGATGGGCGCGCCGATGAGCCGTCATATCGGTGCCGCCGGACATGAGCTTCATGTCTATGATATCGTGGCGGAAGCGACGGCGCTCGCCGCAGCGTCGGGTGCCAATATCGCAGATACGCCGCAAGCCGCGGCTGCCGCCGCACCGATCACATTTCTGTCGATTCCAAATGACGGGGTTTTGCGCTCTCTTGTCCTGGGTGAGCAGGGCCTGGCAAGAACCATGGCGGCTGGTTCTATTCTGGTCGAGACCAGTACGGTATCGCCACGCGTTTCGGCCGAAATCGCCCAGGCGCTGGCGGCGGCCGGCATTCAATATCTGCGCGCGCCTTTGTCAGGCAGCACGGCGACGGCCGAGGCCGGCAAATTGACCGTTCTGGCCTCCGGCGAGGAGACGGCCTTCCATGCCGTCGAGCCGCTTCTGGAAACATTTTCGGTTCGTCGCTTCTATCTCGGTACGGGAGAGGAGGCCCGCTACCTCAAGCTCGCGATCAATATGCTTGTTGGCGCGACCTCAGCCCTTCTCGCCGAAGCGCTGACCTTCGGGCGCAAAGGCAAGCTGAGTACCGATCAGATGCTGGAAGTGATTTGTGAAAGCGCCGTGGCGTCGCCGCTGATCGCTTATAAGCGTGAAATGCTGACCTCGCGTGATTTCGCGCCGGCCTTCACCGTGGAACAAATGATCAAGGATTTCGATCTTGTTCTGGATGCCGCCAGTGGCGAGCAAGTTCCGGTCTTCCTCATCAGTCTGATTCGTCAGCAATATGAGGCGGCGCGCGCGCAAGGCAGCGGCCTGAAGGATTTCTTCGTGCTGCTCGAGCAATATGAAGCGCAGGCGGGTCTGGCTGCGGCTTAGCAACCGGAGCGAGGGGCGAGCGATGAATGATCTTGAACTTCTGAGGATTCTGGACTTTCTCCAGAAACTTCGCTTGCCCTGGACCAAAGCCTTTCCGCAGGCCGACGGCGAATTGGTCTGGCAATTGCTACATCACCTGATCAGCAGTGTGACGCGCGGGGAAGTGGTGACCATCTCGGCCTTGGCGCAGGCAGGCTATGCGCCTTACACGACGGCGCTGCGCAAGGTCGAAGAATTGGTGGAGGATGGGCTGATCGCCCGCGTGCCGCGTACCAAGACCGGAAAATCCTTCGCCTTGCAGCCGAGCGTCAAGCTCAAGCGGCTTTTCGAATCCTATCTTGTCGACGTGAAGCGCGCGGTGGCGCAAACATTGGGCAGCCGCGGCCCCGGGGAAGCGAGCGAGGACTATTATTTCGGCGCCTCTCCCATCGGCGGCTCGCCTGGCGCGCAGCAGGGAAAGCGCTTCGATCTTCGCTTTCTATTGGCGGAAGACAATTATTTCGTGGCGCTTCAGAATATGTGGGCGGATCTCCGAACGAGCTTCGGGTCTCGCCGCGATTTCACGCTGGCGCGCCTGCCGCAGCTTTATCAGCTTGCGCTTGAAAATGCGCAGCGGCCTGTTTCGCAATACGACATTGTTGCGATCAATATTCCCTGGATGGGTGAATTCGCCGCCAAGGGATTCATCAGGCCTCTGAGCAATGTGGTCCGTGACGCAGGACTGGAACCGGGCGAATTCCACGCCGATTTCTGGGCAACCGGAAAATGGCGTGACACCCAATACGGCATGCCCATCTACTGCACGATCGAAACCCTGGCCGTCAGGCGCGATCTGTTCCAGGAAGCCAATATTGGCTTTCCATCCAGCTTTGAACAGGTTCTTGCTGCCGGTCAGGCTCTGCATGCACCGGCGCATGGCCGCTACGGCATCACCTGGAATGCTGCCCGTGGCATGCCGGTGGCCGCCAGTTTCCTTTTTCTGCTCGGCGATTGCGGCAGCTTTCTGCTCGACCGTTCTGCCATGGCCGCGAAAAAGCCTGTGCGGCCGGTGATCGAGATGGAGGCGGGGCTGCGTGTCCTCGACTATATGCACCGCCTGATCGAAATCTCCCCGCCGGGCGTTACGGAATTCGATTGGGAGGCCAGTCTGGACACGTTTCTGACGGGTCATGCGGCAATGACCTATTGCTGGAGCATGCGGGCAGCGAGATTTGAATACGACACGCGGTCGAAGGTCGGCCGGAAAGTGGAATACCTGCCGCATCCGGCCGGTCCCAAGGGCAAGGTGACAGCGCCGATCGGCGGCTTCGTCTTGGCGGTTCCAAGCAATCTGCCAGAGGAGCGCATGCGGCTTGCCGTCGACGCAATCGCATGGATCACCTCGCCCGATACGGTGCGTGATCATCTGAAAAGTGGCTTGCCGGTCAGACCGAGATTCAGCGTCATTTCCGACCCTGAGGTCATGCAAAGCTCGCCGATCGTCAATTTTGTCGAACGCGTGGCACGGCGAGATCTGCTGGACAGCTGGCAACGCCCGCCCATCCCGGAATATGTCGCCATGGAAGCCATTATAGGCGAGGAGATTCATGATGCCCTGATCGGCAGAACAGCCGATCGGGCGGCGCTGGCTTCAGCGCAACGGCGCATCGACGCCTTGTTCCGTCATAAATCAAGCAGGAGGGCCGCCTGATGTCCGCAATGGTCTGCCGGTCATGATAGATAAATCGGTCGCGAAGGTCGAGCAGGCGCTTGCCGGCATCGAAGATGGCGCGACAATTCTGGTGGGTGGCTTCGGCGCCGTAGGGCAACCAGATCTTCTCATCGAGTCCTTGATCGATCAGGGAGCGCGCGATCTGACAATCGTTGCGAATAATGCGGGTGCGGGGCAGGTTGGGCTGGCGAAGCTGATGCAGGCAGGGCGCGTCCGCCGCATCGTCTGCTCCTTTCCCCGCAGTGCAGGGTCAGTTGTCTTCGAAGCGCTTTTTCGTGCCGGGAAGATCGAACTCGACATTGTGCCGCAAGGAACGCTGGCCGAGCGGCTGCGCGCGGCTGGTGCCGGGATTCCCGCCTTCTTCACTCCAACCGCCTATGGCACGCGCCTGGCCAGAGACAAGGAGACGCGCGAGATCGGCGGTCGCTTTTATGTCCTGGAATATGCGCTTCCGGGCGATGTCGCCTTGGTCGAAGCCTGGTCTGCCGATCGCTGGGGAAATCTGACCTATCAGAAAAGTGGCCGCAACTTCAACGCCGTCATGGCGACGGCGGCTAAGCTGACGATTGCCCAGGCCCATCACGTCGTGGAACTCGGCGCTCTTGATCCGGAAACAATCGTGACGCCCGGGATATTTGTCCATCGAGTTCTGCCATTGTCTGCCCGGAAGGAGCTTGCGGCATGAGCCCGCCTGGATGGTCCCGACAGGAGATGGCGGCCAAGGTCGCCGCAGATATTCCGGAAGGATGGTACGTTAACCTTGGCATCGGGATCCCGACCCTCGTCGCCGACGCAATTCCCGCTGATCGGGAGGTGGTCCTGCATTCCGAGAATGGATTGCTTGGCATGGGCCCGGCTCCGGCCAAGGGCCAGGAAGACCCTTGGCTTATCAACGCGGGCAAGCAGCATGTCACGCTGCACAAGGGAGGTGCCTTTTTTCACCACGCCGACAGTTTCGCCATGATACGCGGCGGCCATATCGATCTTTGCGTACTCGGCGCCTATGAAGTCGCCAGGAACGGCGACTTGGCGAATTGGGCGACGTCGGAGGCGGATGCGGCGCCCGCCGTCGGCGGCGCCATGGATCTTGCGGCCGGCGCCAAGCGTATCTGGGTTATGACCGAGCATACCACCCGCGATGGCACACCGAAATTGGTGGAGGCTTGCCGCTATCCGCTGACCGCGCTCGGCGTCGTGACCCGAATCTATACAAATTTCGCCGTCATCGATGTGACCCAGCACGGTTTCGTCTTGCGCAACAAGCATGCCGGCATGGCCATTGCGGACCTCAAGCGCCTGACCGGGGCACCGCTACACGCCGGGGACGCGGCCCATGTCTGAGGCATTCATCTGTGACTTCGTGCGCACGCCTTTCGGCCGCTATGGCGGCGCCCTGAAGGATATGCGGCCCGATGATATGCTGGCGCACGTGCTAGCGACGCTCCGCATGCGCCATGCCGCAGTCGATTGGGATGCGCTCGATGACGTTTCGATCGGCTGTGCCAACCAAGCGGGTGAAGATAATCGTAATGTCGCCCGTATGGCCCTGCTGCTGGCAGGCTTCGGGCCTAGCATTCCGGGCAGCACGGTCAACCGGCTGTGCGGTTCGGGCCTGGATGCGCTCGGCACGGTTGCGCGGATGATCAAGGCAGGCGAGGCAGAGTTCGGGCTGGCCGGCGGCGTCGAAAGCATGACGCGTGCTCCCTTTGTCATGGGCAAGCAGGCACAGCCGTTTTCGCGGCAGGCGGCGCTGGAAGACACGACGATCGGCTGGCGGTTTATCAACCCCGCGCTGCAATCGCTGTACGGCACGGATTCGATGCCGGAAACGGGTGAGAATGTCGCCGAACGCTACGGCATTTCACGCATGGAGCAGGATGCCTTTGCGCTGCGCAGCCAGCAGCGCGCGGCGCACGCCCAGGCTGCGGGTTTTTTCGCGACGGAGATCGCCCCGGTCACGACCCGGAACAAAAAGACCGAGACTGTCATGGCCATTGATGAACATCCGCGACCGGAGACGAGTTTGGAGGCCCTGGCGAAATTGCCGGCGCCGTTTCGAAAGGCGGGCGGAACCGTCACCGCCGGCAACGCCTCCGGCGTCAATGACGGTGCCGCAGCCTTGATCGTCGCGAGCGCGGCGGCGGCGGCGCGGCACGGGCTGCGGCCGCGGGCGCGCATTCTGGGCATGGCGACGGCCGGCGTCGAGCCGCGGATCATGGGCATGGGGCCGACGCCCGCCAGCGAAAAGCTGCTCGCGCGCCTGGGCCTATCCATCCGCGACGTCGATGTCATCGAGCTGAATGAAGCTTTCGCCTCGCAAGCCATCGCCGTGCTGCGGCGCTTGGGCCTGCCGGAGGATGCCGAACACGTCAATCCGCATGGCGGGGCCATCGCGATCGGCCATCCCCTGGGGGCGTCCGGCGCCAGGCTTGCCATGACGGCGGTTAACGCATTGGAGCAGCGCGGCGGGCGCCTCGCCCTGGCAACCATGTGCATCGGCGTCGGGCAGGGCATCGCCCTGATGCTGGAAGCGGTCTGAAGAACCGCACGGAAGACACAAGCAGGGAGAGAGAAACCGGTGAAACAGGTCAAGGTCGCCCTTGTCGGGCTCGGCTGGTGGGGCAGCAAGATCGCCGCCACCTTGGAGGAAAACACACATATCCGCATCGCGCGCGCGGTGGAGGTGAACGCCGATGTCGCGGCCGCGTTTGCCGCGCGGTACCAGGTTCCAGTGACGGCGACGCTTGACGATGCTTTGGCCGACCCGGCCGTCGAAGCCGTACTGCTGGTGACGCCGCATGCTTTCCATGAGCAGCAGATCGCGGAGACCGTGCGGGCGGGCAAGCATGTCTTCTGTGAGAAGCCGCTGGCACTGACGCGGCAGGGTGCGGCGCGGGCAGTGGGGCTTTGCCAGCAGGCGGGCCTGGTGCTGGGCATGGGTCATGAACGGCGGTTCGAACCTCCCATCGCGGCCATCCTGAAGGCGGCGGAGACAGGTGGCCTGGGGCGTCTTTTGCAGATCGAGGCCAATTTCAGCCACGACAGGTTTCTGAAGCTCGATCGCTCCAACTGGCGGTTGAGGCCGGATCAGGCGCCGGCCGGCGGCATGACGGCGACCGGTATCCACCTGACGGACCTTGCCGTGAAACTGATGGGGCCGGCCCGCGATGTGCTGGTGACCTGCGAGCAGCGGGCTTCCGACCTGCCCTCCGGCGACACGATGAGCGCCTATGTCCGGTTCGCGGGGGGCGGCACCGCCTATATCAGCGCAACCCTCGCAACCCCGTTCTTTTCCCGCTTCGCGGTCTTCGGCACGGAAGGCTGGATTGACGTGCGCGACCGCGCCCATGTCGAGGCGCCGGACGGGTGGGTCGTCACGACAGGCATGAAGGACCAGCCCATTACGGTGGCAGATGTGGGGCCTGCCGAACCTGTCGTGGCGAATTTCGAGGCTTTCGCGCGTGCCGTGCGTGGCGAGGAGGCCTATCCGATCACTGGCGCCGACATGGTCGCCAATATCGCTCTCCTGGAGGCGATCGTACGTGGTGCAGGCAGTGGACAGCTGGAAGCCGTGCAAGGCGAGGGGAAAGACGCAGCATGAAAGCGCTCGTCTTCGAAACACCGGACGCGCCTGTCATGCAGGATGTTCCGGTTCCAAAGATAACGGAGACCGAAATTCTGGTGCGTCTGCTGAAGGTTGGCATATGCCATTCGGATTATGAATTGCTGGCTGGGCGATACATTATTCCAATCAGTTACCCGGTCACGCCCGGCCATGAATGGTGCGGTGAAATCGTCGAAGTCGGCCGAGCTGTGCAGGGTTTCCATCGCGGCGAACGCGTCGTGGGTGAATGCGTCGTGCGCTTGCCCGATCGCATTCATCACTTCGGGTTTTCCCTCAATGGGGCCGATCGCGAATATTTCGTCGTGCGTCCGGAGTGGCTTCACAAACTTCCTGACTCCATCGATGACGGCACGGCCTCGCTTATCGAGCCTTTTACCTGTGGGTTTTACGCGGTGCAGCGCTCTGGCGGTACGAATGCGAGCGAAACGGTTGTCGTTTCAGGCGGCGGCACGATCGGCCTGGTCTCCGCCGCAGCAGCCATCGGCATGGGTGCCCGTGTCATCGTCGTCGATCCCATTGCGACCCGGCGCGCCGCCGCCTTGAAACTTGGCGCCGCTGAGGTCGTTGACCCCTTGGCCGTTGACGTTGTTGCGCACATCAGGATGCTCACCCAGGGCGTGGGGGCTGACCTGGTCATTGAAGCTTCGGGGCATGACGCCTCGCTTGGCGTGGTCTTCGACCTGGCGCGGGAAGAAGGCCGCCTGTCGATGGTTGGCATCAATATCGGGCGCATGGTCAACTCTCATCTCGGCAATATCCAGATGCGCAATCTCACGGTGAGGGGTTGCATCGGATCACCCGGCGTGTGGCCGGCCGCCATCCGCTTTCTGGAACGGACCAGGCTCGATCTCTCCCCCATCCGTACGCATGAATTTCCGCTCAGCCGCAGCATCGAGGCGTTCGCGCTTGGATCGCAGGCCGATCAATGCATCAAGGTGACACTCAGCAATGAATGATATCGCAGCACAAGACAGACGCATCGTCCCGGCACGTCTCGCGGGCCGGGTTGTGATCGTGACGGGTGGTGCCTCCGGGCTGGGCGAGGGAATCGTCCGCCGCGTGGCTGCCGAAGGCGCCCATGCGGTCATCGCTGATCTTGATGGCGGCAAGGCGGAAAGCGCCGCCGCCAGCCTCAGGGCGCAGGGGTTTTCCGCTCTGGGCGTCACGGTCGATGTCGCGGATCGCGCCGCCACGCGGGCCATGGTGGCGGTGGTGGTGGGGGCCTATGGCAAGATAGATGTTCTTTTCAATAATGCCGGTTTCAATAAGCCGGTTCCGTTCATGGATGTCGATGACGCCAATTTCAACGGCATAATGCGGGTGAATGCGCTCGGCGTGTTGATAGGCATGCAGGAAATCGGCCGTCAAATGATCGCACAGGGGCAAGGTGGCAAGATCGTCAATACGGCGTCGATTGCAGGTCGACAGGGCTATGCAGAATTCGCTCCCTATTGCGCGAGCAAGGCGGCCGTCATCTCGCTTACGCAGGCGGCCGCGCGCGAATTCGCAGCCCACAAAATCACGGTCAACGGTATCGCGCCCGGTGTGGTTGTGACGCCACTCTGGGATGGGTTGGAGCGCGATATGATCGACAAGGGTGTGATCAAGGAGAAAGGAGAGTTTCTAAACTCGTTTTCCGCCAATATTCTGGTCGGCCGTCCTGCCGTTCCCGATGATCTTGCTGGCATATGTGCGTTTCTGGCGTCGGCGGATTCCGATTACATGACAGGCCAGATAATTATGTGTGATGGCGGCATGATTCTGGTCTAGATTCAAGACGCATTAATCATAGCCAGAGGACCGCGGCGGTCGCGATGATATGTTTGAAGGTGCCAAGGTGGTTCCAGCAGATAAGCCGGATGTAGATTGTCTTGTGCAGGCCGTTGGCCGTTATTCTTGAGTGTCAGCATTCACGACAGTGCAACAACGGCAAAGGCATACCCTCAATACGCTTGACTTTTCAGGACCTTGCCACTGCTTAAGCCGCCGCGCGTCACTTGGGCGCGTCGGCCTAGCCGTTTGGCAATCCTTCGATCGGACAATCTGCGGTGCCAAGTGTACTGCGTGTCAGCGCCTCCACCTTGGCTCGCGCCGCCTCGGGATTTGTCACCCATTCCCTATAAAAATCAAAGGGACAGGCCGCGATGCCTGGCTCGTTCTCACGCGAATTGACCATGCCAGTATAGCCGCGATGCAGCAGCTTAAATAGATGGTTCTGGGACTGCATGTTCTTACGCGCGTCGCGGATGAGAAACTTGGACAAAGCGGCATACTGAATGCCGTAATCTTCTTCGCCGCATTCACCCAAGGTGCGGCCATCGAAACCGATGATGGCGGAATGACCGAAATAGGAATAGACGCCGTCGAATCCGGTTGCGTTGGAGACAGCGACATAGACATTATTGGCCCAGGCCATGCTTTTCGCCATTAGAACTTGCTGTTCCTTGGCAGGATACATGTAGCCCTGGCATCGAATGATGAGTTCTGCGCCCTTCATCGCTCAGTCTCTCCAAATTTCGGGATAATTGCCGTCATCGCAGATGATGAGGCTGATCTTCATTCCCTTGGGACCGTCCGAAACGAAGGTCTTGCCGCCAGGATACCAGCCTTCGATCGGCACCCAGGGCATTATTTTGCGATATTTCTGAACGATTTCACCATGATCATTAATCAGCACGAGCGTATTATAGGGAACCTTGTGTGGATGGTCCTCGTGTCGTTCTCCGGTGATGGAGAAAACGCCCCAAACCTTGGCCTCCCGGCATGCGGCAGAAAATATCTCCGTTTCCTCGCCCGGCACGGTTGCGGCCGTCTCCATCATCTCAGCCGGATCGTACATGATGCCCTGCGTCGAATATTCAGGGAAGACGACAATATCCATCCCCGGCAGCCCGAGTTTCATGCCCGGGATCATCGCAGCGATCTTGCGCGCATTCTGCAGCACTTCCGCCTTGGTATGCAGGCGGGGCATTTTGTAGTTGACCACCGCAACGCCTACGGTATCAGCGCTCGCTGATATATCACCATGCAGCATGTTTCTTCCTTTCTGGGCCGTAGGCCCGGACACCCTTGGTCCGGGCCTACAAGACAGATCAGCGACTAAGGTCGGCTGGCGTGCCGAAGTACAAAACAGGATTGGCATGCGGCTGCTTGCATTGGTCGTGGCACTCCGCATCCAGGGAACAGCAGAGCGAGCAGATGTTGCCCTTGTGGAAAGGACAGCCCGTCATATCCAGCGCCTCATATTCATAACCGCAGGAGACGCAGGTCATCGCATCATGCTTGACACCAGCGTGATAGTTCGTATCCCGGGCAATGTAATACTTGCCCTTTGTGGCAATCGCGATGATCGGCGATAGGATGAAAGAAACACCGAGAGCAATGAAGGCCGAATAGGCGGCTGCATATTCGCCAAAGACATGGAAGAAAGCGAGGACTGCGATAACGGAGGCGATGGCCATTGAGCCAAAGCCGACCGGATTGAAATTGTAGAGATGTGCCCGCTTGAATTCCACATAAGACGGGCTGAGCTTGAGAATGGGTTTGTTGATGACGAGATCCGCCACCACCGCGCCGATCCAGGCGACAGCGACGTTGGAATAGAAGCCCAGAATATGTCCGAGGATCGAGAACATATTCAGCTCCATCATCGTCAGCGAAATGCCGACATTGAAGAAGATGTAGACGACCCTACCGGGATGCACATGCAACAGGCGAGAGAAGAAATTCGACCAGGATAGCGAACCGGAATAGGCATTTGTGACGTTAATCTTGATCTGCGACAGGATGACGAAAAAAGTCGCGACAGACAGCGCCGCAAAGCCTGCACCAAAAATATAAGTGAAGCCGGCATGATACATTTGGATCGGTTCATTTGCTTCTGCGAGCGTGGTGCCGTGCGACACGGCAACCGAGGCAAAGAAGGAGCCCATAAGCTGTTTCGCTGCCCCCAGAATAACCCAGCCCGGCCCGGCGCCAAGCACAGCAAGCCACCAGCCGAAAGAGCTTTTCTTGGTCTTGTCCGGCATGAAGCGAAGATAATCTGCCTGCTCACCGATCTGCGCAATGAGGGAGGCCGCGATACCGGCGGCCGAACCGAACAACAGCGGATTGAAACCGGCGCCACTGGTCGAAGCGCCTTTGAAACTCACCCAATTCGCGACCGCATGCGGATCCGCGATGAGAACGGCCACGGGTGGTGAAAATAGCAGCAGCAGCCAAATCGGCTGCGTCCAGACTTGCAGCTTTGACAAAAGCGTCATCCCAAACGCGACCAGCGGAATGATGATGAGCGAACCGAGCGCGTAGCCTACCGGCAGCGGAATGCCGAAATAGAGCTTGAAGGCCTGCGCCATGATAGAACCTTCAAGCGCAAAGAAAATGAATGTGAAGGACGCGTAGATGACGGAGGTGATGGTGGAGCCGAGGTAACCGAAACCGGCCCTGCGCGTCAGCAGATCAACATCGACGTTATATTTCGCACAATAATAGGCAATCGGAATGCCCGTTAGAAAGATGATGACAGCGGCGGCAATGATGCCCCAAAAGGCATTCGCAAAGCCGAACTGCACGGCGAGCGAGCCGCCAATCGCCTGATCGGCGAGATAGGCGATGCCGCCGAGTGCTGCCGAAAATACGGCATATTGCGACCATGTCCGAAAACTCTTCGGCGCATAGCGCAGAGAGTAATCCTCGAAGACGGGATTGGACACGAGCTTGTTGAACTTCCGGCGCGGCGCGCCAGTTGCGCCACCGGGATGGGCTGAGACGGACATGAAAGACCTCCTACGAACTAGGTAAAGCAAGCCGCGTTCCGGCTTCCTTATTGAAAAGTCATCAAATCGGCTCGCGAGGTGGCGTGAGGTGAGGCAGTTACCCTGCCTTCTGCGCTTAACTGCTTAGAACCTCTTGGCCCTCGAGGTTGAAACACGCGACGGGTGACTTGGTGTCAAGGCCGGGATCCCCGCCAGCAACGAATTGGCTCAGACTTCACCGTGCGTTCTAAAAGGGCCTTATAGCGGTGCCAGATATCCGGCCAACGTCTAGCCTAGAGACCCTACAGTTCCGAATGCCGAAAGCCCATGGGTCAAATGACTAGTGTTCGCAAGTGGGCGCACCCCAGATAGTGATGCTTGATGGCACAAAATGGACGCAAAACGCCATTTCGCACCCGCCTATGTACAATGCCAACGTAATTTTGACCAATCAGATCAGACTATTTCGGCTCAATTCCGCATGAAATTCTGCCGCGCTCCTTCGCAGATGAGGTCAGAATGACGAAACCTAGGTGTTCAGTCCCAGCATTTGATGGTGCATTATTTGGCCAGGAATGGAAGGATGCGCTATGGGGCAAATTCTACACGGGAGCGCCCGCACGACAGAGGCAGTCCGTCGAGCGATACAACATAGTCAAGAGAGCCTGAGGGTTCTGGCAAAGCGCTATGGCATCAATCAGAAGACCGTGGCGAAATGGAAACGCCGCACTGTGGCAAGGGACCTGCCGACCGGTCCGAAAGACGTGCGCTCAACAACACTTTCAATCGAAGAAGAGGCAATCATCGTTGCCTTCCGCCGACACACCCTGCTGCCGTTGGATGACTGCCTTTATGCCCTGCAGGCTACGATCCCGCATTTGACCCGGTCGTCCCTACATCGCTGTCTGCAGCGGCATGAGATCAGCCGATTGCCAGACGTGGCGGGTGACAAGCAACCAAAGAAGAAGTTCAAGACCTACCCGATTGGGTACTTTCACATCGACATCGCCGAAGTGCGCACTGCTGAAGGCAAGCTCTATCTCTACGTAGCTATAGACAGGACCAGCAAGTTCGCCTTCGTCCAGTTGGTCACCAAAACAGGCAGGACATCGGCGTCCGCCTTCCTGGTCGCCCTGATTGCGGCCGTGCCCTATAGAATCCACACCGTTCTGACCGACAATGGCATTCAGTTTACATTCCCGCCGCGCTACGCCGGTGGGCTCACGGCCACTTATATGACGCACATGTTTGACATGCGTTGCCGTGAGAACGGAATCGAGCACAGACTCACCCGAATTAAGCATCCCTGGACCAACGGTCAGGTCGAGCGAATGAACCGAACGATCAAAGAAGCGACAGTCAAACGGTACCATTACGACAGCCATGCCCAGCTAACCGCCCACCTCCATGACTTCGTCGACGCTTACAATTACGGGCGGCGACTGAAGATGCTGCGCGGCCTAACGCCCTACGAATACATTTGCAAAATCTGGGCAACCGAGCCGGAACGGTTTACACTTAATCCGCACCATCAAATGCTGGGACTAAACA
>NZ_JAESVB010000011.1 GCF_020618775.1 Acidisoma silvae
TACCGCAGAAGATATATTATGTTAAACACGATCCTGGCCGAATGAGCTTGACTGGCAATGATGGTCGGCTGATGGGCCAATATCTTCCAGATGCCCCCCTCCAAATGCTGCTGCAAGGCACCCGCCGCCGTTTCAACGTGCATCGTTAAACGCGCGTTGACGAGAGCGCTATCGCCGGCGACCCTGACGGTTCAATGCGATGCTCGGCATCGCTGTCGCGGACGGCACCCAAGCTGAACTTGGCAAGTCGTCCCGCGCATCGAGGTCGCCGCCGACCATGGCGTAAACCCGTGCGCGCTCCAGCGCTTCCACGGCTGCGCCTTGCGATAGGCGTTTGATCCTTCTGGGCTTTCACTATGGATCGGTCTGGGACTTGGCCGTGCCAGAGGCGAAAAAGCTTGTTTCTGGCGATATGCACGACTATAAGGTGCATATCGCCAGGAGGCGGTCAATGAACACCACCAGTTCCATGCTTTTCCCGAACGCCACGCATATGCTGGATGTCATCGGCGGTACCGCTGCCTTGGGCGGGGATAGCGACATCATCCCCCGCATCCGCCTTGGCCTGCCGGTTTCGACCATCGAATTCATTCTCGGCAGCGGCCGGCTGACCCTGGCGGAACTCGACCGTATCGTGCTGCCGCGCAAGACGCTGATGAATCGCCGCAAACTCGGCTCACTGACACCGGAACAGTCCGATCGGCTGGTGCGCGTCGCGCGGCTCATCGCGGCGGCGGAGGACACCTTTGGCACGGCAGCGAAGGCCCATGCCTGGCTGCGCCGGCCGACAGCGGCTTTGGCCGGCGAAAAACCACTGGAATTGCTGGATACGGATGAAGGCGCGCGCCGGGTGGACAACCTGCTCGGCCGTATCGGCCACGGCATCGCCGCCTGACGCTGCCAGCCGGACTGAGCCCCCTCTTCCATGATCGCCTGGCGTCTCTGTCGCGAAGCCTATGCCGATCTATCCGGTCAGGGGGCCGCTTTGTATGGTGGACGCTGGAATAGCCCCGGCCATCCGCTGGTCTATCTGGCCGAGACGGCGGCGCTGACCGTGCTGGAAGTGCGCGTTCATCTGGACCTGCCGCCCGAATTGCTGCCCGAGGATTTTTGTCTGGTCTCTGTCGATCTGGATGATCGGCCTGTCGAGACTATGCCAACCATGCCGGCCGATCCCAAAGCCTTTGGTGATCTGTGGTTGCGGCAAATGCGCTCGCCCGTCCTGCGCGTGCCTTCGGCCATCGTGCCGGAAAGCCATAACCTGCTGCTTAATCCCCGGCATCCGAAAGCATCAGCCGCGCATATTATCGGCCAACGCGCCTTTCGCTTCGACCCTAGGCTTTGGGCAGGCCTGAACGATGGCGCCCGCTAGGCAGGAGATCTGCCCCAATTGATGCGATCCGGCCTCAACCTCGGCCGATGTTGCCCTTCAAGATTTCCTGGATAAATACTTATTGGTTTCCGTTGATCGCAAGCCATTAACCGTAATGCCCGAAATTATATAAAATATTGATATGGGTTTGACCGCTTTCGTTTTGAGCTGGCGACTTTAAGAAGGTTTGGGCAAGCTACTTGCAATAAAAGCGACGAATACGTCGCTAGATCAAAGTATTGCCTCAAGCAACGGTCAATCGGATTGAAACGCGCGAAGGTGTAAGCCTTATTGGGTAATCATAGGGCATTTCATTTAACTTCCGAGCGTTATAGGGGAGCGCGACCGCTATAACGGAATAGTGATAATCCCGGCCTATGAAACGTTTCTGCAATCCAAGCAAGCTGCCATGAGCGCCATATCGCACGCTATTCCCACCTTTTGTAACGCTCCTGTCGTCGGACTAACCCCGAAAGCGAATAGCCTCACCCAGATCAAAATCACCCAAAGCGGCGTTTTGGCCCGTCACCTGGGTGATCATATCCTTGAAAGCCTAGGACAGAAAACGATCAGTCTTCTCGGCAACCGCGAGCCCACGCGACATTCTAGCGATTTTGCAGCAGAGTACAGTACCATTCATGTCAGCGGGCTTCTTGAGAATGCCGCGCGGAGCATGCGTGACCCCGTGCTCGGTATCGATATCGGGATGACCTATTCCTTGCTCGAGGCGATAAGCGCCATCATCCCAGCGCGAAAAGACGTCACACTGCTAAGCCTGATTCGGGATCTTTCGAAGCAATTCTTCGCCATGCAGAGCGACGCGAAACTGCTTCTGACGATTGAGGGCGATGAAGCCGTTTTTGAATACCAATACTGGAACGGTCTCGACGAACGCCGGCGGCAATTGCCGGAACTGATCCTGGCAAGCCTTGTTAAGATGCTGCGCATGATCTTGCCATATGAGCTTTGGCCGAGGAGTGTCGTCTTCCCGCATCTACGCGGATCGGATCAAGAACGCATCAAAAAACAATTGGGAATGTCCGCGAGTTTTGGCGTGACACGACATGCGGCGATCATGCTGCCGAAAGCGGCCTTAAGCCATGTCTGCGTGCTTCCTGACAGCGGCGCGAAATTCGGCGCATTGAATGGGCCGGAATGGGCGCGCTATGAAGCGCTTGTTCCGCGCATCGCCTTTTGTGTCCGCAGATATGCTGTGGATTGCACAAAAGGTCTAGCGGCAGTGACTCAGGAATTGGCTCTCAGCCGCTCGACTTTGGCCCGCAGATTGGCGGCCCTGGATTTGACGCAGTCCGATGTGACGGACTATCTGCGCGTGACGACCGCGCGATATTACTTGGCGGAAACCGAAGTTTGTATCGGCGACATTGCCACAAGATTGCGCTATTCGGAACACAGTGCGTTTACGCGGGCATTCACCAAGATGTTCGGCAAAACGCCAAAGCAATTCCGGGAGCTATCCCAATCCGAACATAATGCCGCACTCAACCCGCTGATGCGGTGCTCCGCCTAGGCAAAGCCGCTGGTCAATCCGCCAACTGCTCGGCGGCGAGCGCCTCAGTCCTGTGATGATGGCCATGCGCTTTGACATGCGGTTTCGCATGACGCGCAGGCGCTGGCAGCGGCGGCAGGTTCAGCGCCTCCTGCATGACCCGCAATTTGTAGACGATAGCAAGACCCGGCGTGTGGGAGTGATAGTCGCCGATCGCCTGCCACATATTGCCATGCTCCTCATCCAGGTAATTGCGCAGGATGAAGGCAGCGACTGTGATGTTGAAGCACGGTTGAAGAATAAGCCGGGTCGCGACCGTCTGCGGCGGCAGGCCCGTTGCCTTCGAAACGGGTTTTATCCAGCGCGTATTGACCTGCATGAGCCCCAGATCATGCGACCCGTCCTTGTTCGGCTGGGCCGCGCCCACCCAGCCGCCCTCGGCCAGCTGAATGGCGGGCAAGGCATGGATGGGCAGATGAAAGGCGGTCGCGGCGGCGACCATGCAGGCATAAAACGGGATCGGCATCCCCTGCCCTATCAGTTGCGCTTAAGCGAAGCGTAATAGGCGGATAGCGCGGCAATATCGGCATCGCTCAGATGCGCGGCCAGACCGATCATCATCGCGGCCGATCCGCCCTGGCGCTGCTTGGCCTTGTAGTCGTGCAGCGCATTGGACAGATAGCCCTGCTGCTGCCCGGCGAGGTTCGGGATCATCGGCGAGGCCGATAGACCCTGATCGCCATGGCAGGACGCGCAAAGCGGCACCAGAGCCGGCGCGCCGGCAGCCCGCGCCGCGCCAAGCGGCAGCGCCAAGGCCAAAACGCCTGCCGCGACAGCCGCAAACAAACCGCGATTGACCCTAGCCATGCCCGACTACCCTATTCGTCCAATGGCCGGACCCTAAGCGGCCGCGGCCCGCGCAGCAAGGCGCGGCTTCGACAGGGATTAGGATCACATTGGTTTGAGCGGGAGCCTTCGGCGATGGACATCTCTGGATTTCCTGCTCACGAACACGACCTCTTGAATGGTACGAATTGGCGGAACGGACATTGGCGGCAGAGCAGACACAAGTCGATCTCACGAATTGCGATCGCGAGCCGATCCATCTTCTGGGCGCCATCCAGCCCGTCGGCTTTCTGATCGCGGTCAGCACGGATTGGATCGTCGCCCGCACCTCGGCCAATATCGGCATCTTCCTGGGCTTCGAGCCCGGCTCGATGATCGGCAATCTGCTGGCCGATTTCGTGCCGCCCCGGCTGGTGCATGACCTCCGCAACCGCGTCGCCTTTCTCAATGCGCGCGATACGGTGGAGCGGCTGTTCGGCTGTCAGATCCGGCCAGACGGCGCAGTCTTCGACATTGCCATTCATATGTCCGGCAGCCAGATCGTCATCGAAGCCGAGCCGGGCAGCGACAGCAATCTGGACGCGACCAGCACGGTGCGGTCCATGATCACCCGGCTGGACAACCAGCCCGACATGGCGGGCTTCTACCGGGAAGGCGCCCGCCAGGTGCGGGCCATGCTCGGCTACGATCGTGTCATGGTCTATAAATTTTCGCCCGACGGCGCCGGTGAAGTGGTGGCGGAAGCCTGCAAATCCGGCATCGGCTCCTTCAAGGGATTGCGCTATCCGGCCTCCGACATTCCGCAGCAGGCCCGCGCGCTGTACAAGCGCAACCTTCTCCGCGTCATTCGCGACGTCAATGCAGCACCTGTCGGCATCGTGCCGGAACTGGATGAGAACCGGAAGCCGCTGGACCTGTCTCTGTCCGTCCTGCGCTCTGTCTCGCCCATCCATATCGAATATCTCAAAAATATGGGGGTTGAGGCGTCGCTCTCGATTTCCATCGTCGTCGATGATGAGCTCTGGGGGCTTTTCGCCTGCCACCATTATTCGCCGCGCGCGCCGAGTTTCGAGCGCCGCTCGGTCAGCGAGCTCTTTTCCCAGATGTTTTCCATGCGGCTGGAAAGCCGGGAGCGTCGGGCGCTGGTGGACTATGAGCGCCGTGCCCGCGATATCTCGGACCAGCTGCTGGGTGCCGTCGCGTCGGACGAAACCTTGCTGAACGACCCGGACTGGCTGGGCGATATCCTGACCAATGCCATTCCGGCGCATGGCGTCGGCGTCTGGATCAACGGCAGCTACGCCTTTTCGGGCGTAACCCCACCGACCGACGATTTTCGCCGCATCATCCGTGCTTTGAACGGCACGGCGGCCGGGCGCGTCTACGCGACCGACCATATCGGGTCATTGATCGACAAGGCACAGCCCTTCGCGGAACAGGCTTCCGGCCTGCTCGCCATCCCCATTTCGCGGTCGCCGCGCGACTATGTCGTGCTGTTCCGGTCGGAATTGCGGAGCTCCGTGCGCTGGGCGGGCGATCCGCATAAGCCCGTGCAGTACGGGCCGAACGGCCCACGCCTGACGCCGCGCGAAAGCTTCGCCGAATGGCAGGAAAAGGTGGAAGGACATTCCGAACCGTTCTCGGCGTCGGAATTGCGCATCGCTGAAACCCTGCGCGCGACGCTGATCGAGGTCGTACTGCGCCTGGCCGATGAATCCGCCGCCCAAAGGCATCAGGCCAATGCGCGGCAGGAGTTGCTCATCGCCGAGCTGAACCACCGCGTGCGCAATATCCTGGGCGTCATCCGCGGCCTCATTCGCCAGTCCCAGCCGGATGAGCAGGTCGTCAAGGATTTCGTGAAAGTCGTGGACGGCCGCATTCATTCCCTGGCCCGCGCGCATAACCAGATCACCGATGACCACTGGGGTCCGGCGCCCTTGCAGGCGCTGATCGATGCCGAGGCGGCGGCCTTCGCGGCGGCCAAGGAAAGCTCCATTCACTCGGAAGGGCCGCCGGTTCTGCTGAACCCGCAGGCCTATTCCACCATGGCGCTGGTGATGCACGAACTGGTCACCAATTCCACGAAATACGGCAGCCTGTCAGGTTCCGGCGAGGTTCATATCAAGTGGCACCGCAATCCCGAGAATGACCTCATTCTCGTCTGGCAGGAAACCGGCGGTCCGCCGGTGCGCAAGCCGACGCGCAAGGGGTTCGGCACGACCATCATAGACCGTTCGGTACCCTATGACCTGGGCGGCTCCGCGCGCATTCAATACGACCCCGAAGGCGTGCGGGCCGAGTTTCGTATTCCGTCCCGTCATGTATCGGAACGCCGCAATTTCCAAGGCACGCCGATCAAGCTGCCGGCGCCGCGAAACCCGCATCATGCGCCCGTCAGGCCCGATCTTCTGGCCGGCAAGACGGTGCTGCTGGTGGAGGACAGCCTGATCATCGCGCTGGACGCCGAGGATATCATGACGCGTTTCGGCGCCGAGATCGCGACCGCGTCCACCTCGGACGCCGCACATGACACGCTGGACGAATTGACGCCCGATTTCGCCGTGCTTGACATCAATCTGGGAGACCAGACCAGCTTCGGCATCGCCGGGCGGCTATATGACATGGGCGTGCCTTTCTTCTTCGCTTCGGGCTACGGCGAACAGGCGCAACTGCCGAATGAACATCGGGCCCGCATCGTCGTGCAGAAACCCTATACGGCGCATAATATTGCCCGTGCGGTCGAGGATCTTCTGGGCCTAAGCCCGGACGTCTAGGCGCATTAAGCGCCTTGGCCCAGGTCGCGTCATCCGGCTTACGCGGGAATGACGTCGTTTCCGCAAAAATACGAAACGCTCTCATCCAAACGGGGCGACGGCCCCTAAGCCCATTGTCACTGAGCCATCGCCATCTCTGCCAAGCGGACGAAGGTCTGGCCGAACGCGCCCAACCCTGGGGCGGCCTATCGGGCAGGGCATCATCCTGACGCACGCCCCTGTCTGCCCATCATACCTCCGATTGTCATAAGCCGCCCTGCCATCGGAGGGATGGCGGCCTGACCGGATGTGCAGGCCCGCCATCCGCCGGCCTAAGCCATTCAGCGTCGCTTCACTCCAATTGGCGGCTCGTCCCGGAGACCACGCAACCTAAAATCGCACGCATCGGGTCGCGGAGCTGAACAATGAAACAAAGAAACTTTTCTCTGTCGTGCGCTGTTACGTTTGTGCTGACGGCAGGCCTGGCGCCGACTGCCATGGCGGCGCAGGCCGTGTCCGCGACCGAGTTCCTGGCGTCGCTCGGCGTCAACACGCATCTCAACTACACAGACGGCAGCTACGCCGATTACGACTCGGTCATCGCCGACCTGCAATATCTGGGCGTCCATCAGGTGCGGGACGCTGTCCCCGATCCGCGGGGCGGCATTCCTTATCAGAACGACGTCACCGCGATCGACGCCATGGCGGCCTCGGGCAATCGGTTCGATTTCATCGTCAATCCTGCTTTGCCCGTCGGGATTACGACCGATGAGATTGCGACTTTGGAGCGCGCCCATCCCGGTTCCGTCTTCGCGATCGAAGGACCGAACGAGACCAACAACAGTCCGGTGACCTATCAGGGTCTGGCCGGCAAGGCTGCGGCCGTTGCCTTTCAGCGAGCGCTGTATCGTCAGGTCCATGCGACGCCCATTCTGCGCGGCAAGTCCGTCTATTATTACACCGGGCTCGACGCCACCAATAGCCTGACCGGGTTGGCGGATTTCGCGAACGCGCATCCCTATAGCTATCAGGGCCAGCAGCCGGCAGCGCGCATCGCGAGCGCCTTCGCCAAGCAATATCTGATGGCGCCGACCTATCCCAAGGTCATTACCGAAGCCGGCTATTTCAACGTGCCGATGGCGAATGACGGCGTGGACGACGCAACCCAGGCGAAGAACAACCTCAATCTGTATATGGATGCCTTCGCCCAGGGCAATGCGCGCACCTTCATCTACCAGCTGGTCAGCGCCTATCCCAATGGCGGCAGCGACACGCAATCCGGCCTGTTCCGCATGGACCATTCGCCCAAACCGGCCGCCGACGCCATCCACAATCTGACGACCATTTTGGCAGATGCCGGCAAGGCCGGTTTCAAACCCGCCGCGCTGGACTATTCGGTGGCCAATTTGCCGGTGACCGCGCATTCCATGCTGTTGCAGAAATCCTCGGGCCAGTTCGACATCATTCTGTGGTCCGAGCCGGCGGACTGGAACAACATAACGCATGAGGCGATCGTCAATCCTCCCGTCTCCGCCACCGTCACCATTTCGGGCGCCACCGGCAATATGGCGGTCTATGACCCCATGCTGGGCAATCAGCCGATCAAGCATGTCCTGCATACCGGCCAGATCGCCGTCAATCTGGTCGATCATCCGGTGATCATTGAAGTGCAGCCGACGCGGCCGGATGTGCTGACGGCCGAAAACCTGCCGCCGGCAGGGGCTGCGAACTAGTCGCCCTCCTCCACCAGCGCCTCCCCCTTGGCCGGGCCGCCCGCCGGAATGCGGGCGATCAGGCTGTCCAGCCGGTCCGCCTCGGCCGCCGGCTTGTCGGTGCGGATGCGGCTGATGCGCGGAAAGCGCAGCGCTACGCCCGATTTATGCCGGTTGGAGCGCTGTGCCGCGTCGAAGGCGATTTCGAGTACCAGGCCCTTTTCGACCTCCCGCACCGGCCCGAAGCGCGAGGTGGTATGCGCTCTGACCCAGCGGTCGATGAAGGCCAGTTCCTGGTCGGTAATGCCGGAATAGGCCTTGCCGACCGGCACCAGAACGCCGTCCTCCCGCCACAGGCCGAAGGTATAGTCGGAATAGATGCTGGACCGGCGGCCATGGCCGCGTTGCGCATACATCAGCACGGCGTCGATGGTCAGCGGCGCGCGCTTCCATTTCCACCACGGGCCTTTCGGGCGGCCAGCCAGATAGGCGCTGTCGCCCCGCTTCAGCATCAGCCCTTCGATGCTGGCCGCCCGCGCGCCGAAGCGCAATTCGGCCAAATCCGCCTGCGCCGTGAAGGGAATGAGCGCTGACAGGTCCATGCGGGCCGGCTGATGGTGCGCAAACCACGCTTCCAGCCGCGCGCGCCGGTCATCGAAGCTGAGCGCGCGAAGATCCTCGTCACCATCGAAGAGAATGTCATACAGCCGCACGCCAGCCGGAAAGTCCTTGAGCATTTTCGGCCCCGGCGATTTGCGGTTCAGGCGCTGCTGCAAATCCGCGAAAGGGGCCACCTCGCCGTCCCGCATGACCAGCAATTCGCCGTCCAGCACGCCGTGAAACTCCATCGCCGCCAGAATTTCCGGAAAGCCGTGGGAGATATCCTCGGCCGTGCGGGTATAGAGCCGCCTGCCCTGCGGCGTTGCCACCAGTTGCACGCGAATGCCGTCCCATTTCCATTCGGCGCGATAGGCGGACCAGTCCAGCGCCGCCGCATCGGTCTCCTCCAGCGGATGCGCTAGCATGGTCGGACGAAAGACCGGCGCGCCGGCGGCGTCCGGCTTTGGCGCGCGCCCGGACAGCCAGTCGAACAGCGGCCCATAGGGCGGCTGCAATCCGTGCCAGACTTCCTCGATATCGTCGGCCGGAACGCCCGCCATCTCGCCGAGCGCAATCTTCGCGAGGCGCGCGGATGCGCCGACGCGCAGGCCTCCGGTGATGAGTTTCAGCAGCGCCAGCCGTTCGGAGGCGTCACACATGTCCAGCCAATCCGCGACCACGGCCGGCAATGCGGCCTTGGGTGTATCTGACAGGATGGACACGACGTCCGACAGGCGCGGCGCTGTCCCCGCCCGGCTGCCCGGCCAGATCAGCGCTGCGGTTTCGGCCAGATCGCCGACATAGTCATAGGACCAGGCAAACAGCGTGGGGTCCACGCGGGCGGTGACTAGTTCGCGGATCATCGCCGGTTTGGCAGCCGTGAAGGACAGGTCGCCGGCTATGGCGGCGAGCGCGAAGCCGCGATCGGGGTCCGGCGTATGGGTGAAATAGTCCCGCAGCAAGGCAAGCTTGGCGAGGCGGCCGGGCGTGAAAACCAGCCGCTCCAGCAATTCCGCGAAGGGCGTCATGCCTCCGGCTCCGCAACCGTCTCTTCCGGCGCCTCGTCATCCTCATAGCCGACAAGGCTCAGCGGCCGCCCCTTGATCTGGCGCAGCGACAAGGCGTGGATCAGCGCTTCCTCCGCGCCATGGGTGACCCAGACTTCCGGCGCCTGCGTCTCATCCACCGTCCGCAGCAAATCATCCCAATCGGCATGGTCGCTGATCACCAAAGGCAGTTCCACGCCCGCCATCTTGGCCCGCTGGCGCACGCGCATCCAGCCCGAGGCGCGGGCGATCAGCGGGTCGTTCATGCGGCGGGACCAGCGGTCGGCGGCGGCGGCCGGTGGCGCGATGACGATGGCGCCTTTCAGCGTGTCCTTGGCCGCGCCCGTGGCCGGCAGCAGCGGCCCGAGCGCCACGCCATGCGCCTCATACAGCGCGCAGAGCGATGCCAGCGCACCATGGATGAAAATGGGCTGGTCCCATCCCGCCGCGCGCAGCAAAGCGATGACGCGCTGCGCCTTGCCGAGCGAATAGGCGCCCACGATATGCGTGCGCTCGGGGAAAATGGTCAGGCTCTTGAGCAGTTTCGCGATTTCATGCGCCGGGTCCGGATGGCGAAACACCGGAAAGCCGAAGGTCGCCTCGGTGACGAAGACATCGCAGGGGACAGGCTCGAAAGCCGCGCAGGTCGGGTCCGGCTGGCGCTTATAGTCGCCGCTGACGACGACGCGGCTGCCCTGCCAGTCCAGCACGACCTGCGCCGACCCCAGCACATGCCCGGCGGGCACCAGGGTGATGCCGACGCCGCGATGATCCAGCGGCGTGCGATAGCCGAGCGGCTGCTGCCGCTCCCCCGCTGCCCCCTCGCCCATGCGGACCCGCATGATGGCGAGTGTCGCCTCCGTCGCCAGCACGCCGCCATGGCCGGGCCGGGCGTGATCGGAATGGCCATGGGTAATGACGGCGTGGCCCACGGCCCGCAGCGGGTCGATGAAGAAATCGCCCGGCTCGCAATAGAGCCCCTGGGGCAGCACGCGCAGCCAGGTATCGGGATGAGGTGCGGACATCACACCTCAATATGGATCACCGCACGCCTGAGGCAATGCTGACGTCTATTCGTGAACGCGCCCTTCACTGAAACCGTGATGCAGGTAGTGAAAGCGCGGATCGATCCCGGCCCCGGCAACATCCGGGTTCAATTCCAGGTAGCGCGCGGCGTCGAAGTTACGCGGAACGCGGGCATCGTTTTTTGTCACGGGCCATTTCATCAGGCGGTTTTTGTCCAAGCGACCGGGAAGATGCAGGACGTTTAAACCGTGAAGCCGGCGGACATAGTCGAAGGATAATTGATCACGCTTGGAAAAGCGGAGCAGTTCCCTGTGCCAATCCTCTGCGAAAGCCACGAGCCGTGAGTCATTATGACGCCGCAACATCATGGTCGTGGCATGAAGCCCAGACCGGCGCGGATATCCCGCAGCGCGATAGGCTGCCATCTGCGCTTCTATCAACGCGACATGATCATACCTTTCCCCGATAACAGCCCTGGACTCCTGATAGACGCAGTTCCGCCAGGGATGACGAAACATCATGATAGGAGCGCCCTTTGCGCCGAGCAGGCGAAGAATGTCGCTGACCGGCGCCCGCAGCTTTACCGTATTGTCCAGATAGAGGCTTGCGATATGGTCAGGGAAATAAGCATGCGGCCGATGCTTGAAATTCTTGGCCTGTCGATGCGAGTCCTGGTTGGTTTTTGCGACCACGCGCATGTCCCAAAATGTCGAGCGCAGCGTCGGGTCATCCGTGAAACAGACAAAATCCGTATTCGGCGGACGATCGTAATGAAAATCATTCCAGTGTTCGGACTGGCCGAAGAGGCAAGTATATACCACTTTGCGGCCTGCCAGCGGCGTGGAGCGACTGGACCATCGGGCGAGCATATCTATCACGGTCATGAAATATCTTAAGGCTTAGAAGCGCCAGAAGAAAAGTCATAAATCTGTACCTTGACACTCTTTTTGCAGACGTTTCGGGGGTAGCGCATAACTTAAAAACAACTAGGCCAGCCCCGCCTCGCGCCGCGCCCGTTTCATGAAGACGTCCAGATAGTCCTGAAGGTCGTTGACGCTTTCCGGCGAGAGAAAAACCGGCGCGGTAATCACCACCTCCCCTTCCGCCAGTCCGAAAACCGCGCGGCGCAGTCCAATCTCGTCAGGCTTGGGCGGAAGTTCCGGCTCGGTCTCGGGCGGGCCAATCAGGGTTTCGGCCCCCAGCATCGCTTGCGTATCCCGCCAGGCGCGCAGTGCGGTTTCCGCGGCTGGCGGAATAAAACCCTGGGTCAGCAGAAAGGCGCGAATGGCGGCGTCGCTGCCCCTGCCTCCGGAAAAACGTTGATCGAGGTCACGAAACAGGTCCGGCCGGGTCGCGGCATCCGAGAGTGCGGCCGCCCGTTCTGGCGAGCCCGGCGGATGGGCGATGATACGCAAAGCAAGGTCGCTCACCCGCAGCGCGTCCCCGCGCCCCTCCATCAACCCATATTTGCCGAGCGCGCCCAGAACAGCCAGGGATTTGCCGTTCAGCCCGGAATAGCCCAGCCGTTCCGCGACAAGGTCGCGCGGCAATTCCGTCTGACAATCGCTTTTATAAACGTCAGTAACGCGATTGACCGCATCCTTCAGGCTGAGTTGCGGATAATTCGGGCTGCGGCTACGAGACATAAGAGATCCATGCAAAACATGACACCCGATATATAGATAGTATTTTTGCGTCAATAAACGTTAATTGCGTTATATTTTCGTTTACAGAAAGTTAGCTTCTGCGGCGCTTCACGTATCTCTCGTGGCCGGACCGGCCTGTGGATAAAATCCCGATCCCGGATTGATGACTTGGGGCGCGCAGAGAATTCGCGCTATGTTCTCATCCGATGAGCGATAGCGCCGCCCGCGCCCCCGTGCGCCGACAAAATACCACGAAACCAGCCGCTTCCGGGCTGCTGCCGCCGCGTTTCGCGGCCTGGTTCGCCGCGCGCGGCTGGCGCGCCCGGCCGCACCAGCTTGAAGTTCTGTCTTTGTTCCAGTCCGGCCAGGATATCCTGCTGATCGCGCCCACCGGCGGCGGCAAGACCCTGTCAGGCTTTCTGCCCAGTTTGGTCGATCTGGCGCAGGCAAGGCCCGAGGGTTCCGGCGTTCACACCCTTTATGTCAGTCCGCTCAAAGCCCTGGCGATCGATATTGCCCGCAATCTGGCTGACCCGGTGGCCGAGATGGACCTGCCCATCCGTATCGAAACCCGCACCGGCGACACGCCGCAAAACCGGCGGCTGCGGCAAAAGGAAACCCCGCCCGATATCCTGCTGACGACGCCGGAAAGCCTGGCCTTGTTGTTGAGCCAGGAAGATGCCCCGCATCTGTTCCGCGACCTGCGCTCGGTCATCATCGATGAGGTTCATGCGCTGGCCGGCATCAAGCGGGGCGATCTGCTGGCGCTGGGCCTTGCCCGCCTGTCCGTCATCGCGCCGCAGGCGCGGCGCATCGGCTTGTCCGCCACCATCGCCTATAAGCCTGAACTTGCAGCATATGTTTCCGCCGATGGCCATGGCGGCGGGCTGACCTTGCTGGAAGTGCCAGACCCGGCACCGCCCGATCTGTCCATCATGCTGCCGGAAGGCCATCTGCCCTGGGCCGGGCATATGGGCCTGGCCGCCGCGCCCGATATCCTGGAGCGCGTCAAGCAGGCCGGGCTGACCATCATCTTCGTCAATACCCGCGCCCAGGCCGAGCTGATGTTCCAGGATATCTGGCGCATCAACGAGGAGACGCTGCCGATCGCCATTCATCACGGCAGCCTGGACGTGGCGCAGCGCCGCAAGGTGGAGGCCGCCATGGCGGCCGGCAAGTTGCGCGCCGTCATCGCCACCGCCTCGCTCGATCTTGGCATCGACTGGGGCGCGGTCGATCAGGTCATTCAGGTCGGTGCGCCGAAGGGCGTGTCGCGTCTGGTGCAACGGGTCGGCCGCGCCAATCATCGCATGGATGAAACCAGCCACGCCATCCTGGTGCCGGCCAACCGCTTCGAGGTGCTGGAATGCGAGGCCGCGCGTCAGGGCGTGGCGGCCCGCGAATTGGACGGAGACCCGCCGCGCCCCGGCGGGCTGGATGTGCTGGCGCAGCATCTGCTGGGCCTGGCCTGCGCCGGGCCGTTCCACCCCGACGCGGCCTTCGCCGAAATCACCCGCGCCAGCCCCTATGCGGACATCGACCGCGCCACTTTCGACGCCGTTCTGGGCTTCGTCGAGAATGGCGGCTACGCCCTGCACGTCTATGAACGATATCAAAAACTGTTCCGGGATTCGGAAGGCGTCATGCATCTCCGCAATCCGCGCATCGCCCGCCAATACCGCATGAATATCGGCACCATCGTCGAAGCGCCGATGATCCGCCTGCGCTTCGGGCGCGGAGCGGTGCTGGGCGAGGTCGAGGAATGGTTTGTCACCCAATTGCGCGCGGGCGATACTTTCATGTTCGCCGGCCGGCTGCTGCGCTTCGTGCGCTTGCAGGAGACCTGGGCGGAAGTCACGGATGGCGGCGGCGGCAAGCCGAAAGTGCCGACCTACCAGGGCGCGCGGATGCCGCTGACCACCGGCCTCGCCGCCCGCGTGCGCGCCATCATGAACGATCCGGCGCAATGGCAGGCCTTCCCCGAGCCGGTGCAGGAATGGCTGAGCCTGCAACAGGAACGCTCGGTCCTGCCCGGTAAGGACGATCTGCTGGTGGAAACCTTTCCCCGCCAGGATCTCTGGTATCTGGTCGCCTATTGCTTCGAGGGACGCAACGCCCACCAGACGCTGGGCATGCTGCTGACGCGGCGCATGGAGCGTCTGGGCATCGGCCCCTTGGGCTTCGTCGCGACCGACTACGTCATTGCCATCTGGTCCGCCCACCAGCCGCGCGACATGGATACGCTGTTTTCCGAAGATATGATGGGTGACGATCTGGAGAGCTGGATGGCGGAAAGCTCCATGCTGCGCCGGACATTCCGCAATGTCGCGGTGATTTCGGGCCTGATCGACCGCCAGATGCCCGGCGCCGAACGCAGCCGCCGGCAGGTGACCGTCAATACCGACCTCATCTATGACGTGCTGCGCCGCCATCAGCCGGACCATATCCTGCTGCGCGCGACCTGGGAGGATGCCAAGGGCGGCCTGACCGATCTTGGCCGCGTCGCTGGCATGCTGGCCCGCGTGAAGGGCCATGTCCGGCATATGGAACTGGATCGCGTCTCCCCCCTCGCCGTGCCGGTCATCCTCGATGTCGGGCGCGAGCGTGTGGCGGGCCAAGGCCAGGAAGACCTGCTGGCCGAAGCGGAAGCCCTTGTCACGGAAGCGACGGGCGAAGAACATCCCGAGAACGTTCTTGCACAATCATCTCTCTCCGAACTGGGGTTCATCTGATTTATGAGCAGCCTGACTAACGCACGCCGTCCGGGCGCCTCCGCATGAGCGCCGCCGCACCGCTGCATATCGGCAGCGAACGCCTGATGCTCGATCCTTCAGGTGCCGTCTTCTTTCCATCCCGTAGCCTATTGGTTTTAGCGGATTTACATCTGGAAAAAGGATCGGCTGCGGCTGCGCGCGGACGCTTGATTCCGCCTTACGACAGCCGCTTAACACTCGATAATATGTCGCTGTTATTGCGGCATTATTCCCCAAAAACCATCCTCGCTTTGGGGGATAGTTTTCACGACGCCGGTGGGGCTGAAAGGCTTGCCCCCGGCGATCAGGCGAGGCTTGCCGCCATGGCGCGGCAGACGAAATTCATCTGGGTTCTGGGCAATCACGACCCTGCTTTGCCCGCCTCCCTGCCGGGTGACATCCATGCCGAATGGGCGGACGGCCCTTTCCGCTTCCGCCATGAGGCCGGTATTGGCGGACCGGGCGAGTGCGAGCTGTCGGGCCATTATCACCCCAAGGCGACGGTGCCTGTGCGGGGCGCAGCGGTCACGCGCCCCTGCTTCATCACCGATGGCCATAAGCGGCTGATCCTGCCAGCCTTCGGCGCCTATACGGGCGGGCTGGATGTCGCGGACCCTGCCATCGCATCCCTGTTTCCGCGTGGTGGCCGCATCTTCCTGCTGGGTCAGGGACGGCTGTTCCACTTCCCCATCGGCCGCGCCCGTGCGCGCAGCGGTGTGGCGGCATGAAACCGCTATCGGCCTTTCTGATTCTTCTGCTGGCAGCGGTGCTGGAAGCCGGCGGGGATGCCATCCTCCGGCGCGGGTTGCATGGGCATGATCTGACGGTGCGTCTGGGCTTGATCATCGCCGGCGGGCTGGTGCTCACCGCCTATGGCGTCACCGTCAATCTGCCGCCTTGGGATTTCGGGCGGCTGCTGGGCGTCTATGTGGCTTTGTTCTTCGTCGTGGCGCAGGTCATCAACCGCGCCGCCTTCGGCGTCACGCCCACGGCACCGGTGCTGCTGGGTGGGGCGCTGATCCTGTCAGGCGCGCTGGTGATGACGTTCTGGCGCGCCTGAAAGGGCTTGCATCAGGGGCTGGCGGGCGCCGTGCCGACGATGATGTCCACGCGGCGGACTTCGATCTTGGACATCGGCACTTCCGGCTGGACCGGCCCCTTGGCAACGGCGCTGATGCGGCTTTTGTCGACGCCATCGGCAATGAGTTGCGCCGTCACCGTGGCGGCACGCGCGGCGTCGATATCGGCCGGCTCGACATAGTGATGGCCCGGAGGGGCGCCATAGGCGATCAGCGTGATGGGATCGGCCGGATTGGCGCGGGCAAAAGCGGCTGCCGACGCGACCGTCGTATCAGCGCCATTGGCAAGCGTCGCCGTGACAGGCGCGAAAAAGACCGGAAAGCGCTGGCCCGCGCCCGGGGTCAGCGACGCGGTATGAGGGTTGAAGGCCGCGCAGGCGGCGACCGAAAGAAGCAGGGGAAGGCCGATGAGCCAGCGCATGGTCTTAACCTTACAGGTTGACGGAATACGCTGGCTCTAGATCACGGCTGTTTCACAGTCAATTCAATGACGTAGTAAACGCAGTTCAGACCTTAACGCCAGTGCTGCGGAATCCAGACCTGACGGCCGCCGCGCCAGGCCCAATGGCCGGGTACGAACTGGCGATAGCCGGGGCCGCCACGGCGGAAATGACCGCCGACCCAGACATAGCGATAGCCGTCCCAGCGGTAATGGCCGGGTTCCCAGATCATGCCCGGCGGCGGCGGCGGCGGGCGGCGCTCGAAGGGCGGCGGCGGCATGGGCGGATAGCCCTGCGCGTCGGCGACCGGCGCGAGACTCGCGACGGCAATGCCGCCGGTCGCGAGCGCCAGGCCGCCCAGGCCGATGCGGCGCAGCAGGCCACGGCGCGCGAGGTTTTTGGGGTCGTTACTCATCGTCTCTCCTTAGGGCTGAGGACTTACTCGAACGGCGCCAGAAAGCACGTCCGAGCGGGCGAAACGAGGGCAGGTTTGTTACGGAAATTGGGCCGTATCGCGCCTGCCGCCGCAATCAGCCCAGCCGCGTCAGCGCGGCTTCCAGACGGGCGGCCTCGGCCTCGAAAGCGGCCAGGCGGTCGCGGTTTTCCTGCACGACTTCGGGCTTGGCGCGGGCAACGAAGCTTTCGTTCGACAGTTTGCCGCGCACCTTCTGTGCCTCGTCGAGCGCCTTCGCACGGTCCTTTTCCAGGCGCACGCGCTCGGCCGCGAGATCGATGAGGCCGGTCAGCGGGATGGCAATTGTAACAGAGCCCAGAACCGCCTGGGCCGAGCCCTGCGGCACCTCGCCTACCAGCGGGCTGACCTCGGAGGCGCGGCCCATGCGGCGAATCGGGTCGATCCAGCGGGCGGCGCGGCCGAGTTCCTCGTCTGTCGCGTCCTTCAGCAAAATCGGCGCCAGGATGGAGGGCGGCACCCGCATTTCGGACCGCACGGCGCGCACTTCCGTAATCAGCCCGACCACCCAATCCAGTTCCGCGCGGGCGGCCTGGGCGTCCGGCACCGACACGGCTTCGGGCCAGTTTGCCTTGATCAGCGTGCCTTCGGCGCCAAAGCCGAACTCACCCCACAGCACTTCCGTGACATAGGGCATGGCCGGGTGCAGCAGTTTCAGGATGGTGCCAAGCACATGCGCGGCGACGGCCCGCACTTCGGCCGCCTCTGCCGTGTCACCCCCATCTTGCGCTTGGGCGAAGACGGGCTTCGCGAATTCGATGAACCAGTCGCAGAAGCTGTTCCAGGTGAAGCGATAGCCGGCAGAGGCATAGTCATCCAGGCGATAGGCTTCCAGCGCGGCGGTCGCTTCCGCGATGGCGGTATTGGCCGTGTCCAGAATCCAACGCGACAGCGGCAGTGTCACGGTGGCCGGATCGAAGCCGGCCACCGGCTTGACCTGGTTCATTTCCAGGAAGCGCGCGGCATTCCACAGCTTGGTGACGAAGGACCGGTAGCTTTCCACCACTGCCGGACCCAGTTTGACGTCGCGGCCGGGGCCGGTCAGCGCGCAGATGGTGAAGCGCAGCGCGTCGGTGCCGTATTGGTCGATCAGTTCCAGCGGGTCGATGACATTGCCCTTGGACTTCGACATCTTCTGGCCGCGCTCGTCCCGCACCAGGCCATGGATATAGATCGTCTTGAAGGGCACATCCTCCATCGCGAACAGGCCCATCATCATCATCCGGGCGACCCAGAAGAAGATGATGTCGAAACCCGTCACCAGCACGTCTGTCGGATAGTAGCGCGGCAGTTCCGGCGTCTGATCCGGCCAGCCGAGGGTCGAGAAAGGCCAAAGGCCGGAGCTGAACCAGGTGTCCAGCACGTCCTCGTCCTGCGTCAGCGCGGTCGCTTCGCCGTAATGGGCCTGGGCCTGGGCGGCGGCACCGGCCTCATCCTCGGCCACGAAGACAACGCCGTCCGGCCCGTACCAGGCCGGAATGCGATGCCCCCACCACAGCTGGCGGCTGATGCACCAGGGCTCGATATCGCGCATCCAGGCGAAGAAGGTGTTTTCCCACTGCTTGGGCACGAAGACCGTCCGCCCCTGCTCCACCGCTTCCACGGCGGGCTTGGCCAGCGTCGCGGCATCGCAGAACCACTGCACCGTCAGCAGCGGTTCGATCGGCACGCCGGACCGGTCGCCATGCGGCACCTGGTTGCGGTGCTTCTCAACCTTGTCGAGCAGGTCCAGGCGTTCCAGCTCGGCGACGATGGCGGCGCGCAGCTTGAAGCGGTCCTCGCCGGCCAGGGCTGTCAGGAAGGCCGGGTCGGCGATGCCATCGACCGCGCGCAGATCGTTGCCGATCTCATCCAGCGTGAAGGCCGCCTGACGGTCCAGCACGGAGGGCATGGGCAGGTTGTGCCGCTGGCCGACCGCGAAATCGTTGAAGTCATGCGCAGGCGTGATCTTCACCGCGCCCGTGCCTTTGGTCGGGTCGGAATGCTCGTCAGCGACGATCGGAATGCGGCGGCCGACCAACGGCAGGATGGCGAATTTGCCGATCAAGTCCTGGTAGCGCTCGTCTTCCGGATTCACGGCGACGGCGGCGTCACCGGGCAGGGTCTCGGGCCGTGTGGTGGCGACCGTGATGAAACGGCCCTCCATGCCCTCGATCGGATAGCGCAGATACCACAGGCTGCCGTCCATCTCGCGGCTTTCGACCTCAAGGTCGGAAATCGCGGACTGGAATTTCGGATCCCAGTTCACCAGCCGCCGGTCGCGGTAGATCAGGCCCTTGTCGTGCAGCATGACGAAGATGCGGCGCACGGCGCGCGTCAGGCCTTCGTCCATGGTGAAGCGCTCGCGCGGCCAGTCCAGCGAGGCGCCGAGGCGGCGCAGCTGGGTGGTGATGGCACCGCCCGATTCGCCTTTCCACTGCCAGACGCGTTCCAGGAAGGCGTCGCGGCCCAATTCCTTGCGGGTCTTGCCCTCACCGGCCAGCAGGCGCTCCACCACCATCTGCGTCGCGATGCCGGCATGGTCGGTGCCGGGCTGCCACAGCACATCGCGCCCGCTCATCCGGCGATAGCGCACCAGGCTGTCCTGCACCGTGAAGGTCAGCGCGTGGCCCATATGCAGGCTGCCGGTGACGTTCGGCGGCGGGATCATGATGGTGAAGGGCGTGCCGGCGGAAGCCGGATCGGCGGCGAAGGCGCCGCTCTCTTCCCAGGTTTTATACAGCCGGGCTTCGGCTTCGGCGGGGGAGAATGATTTGTCGAGCATGGCCCTGACTAGCCGAGACTCTTCACCTCATAAAGGGGGAGAAATGCGCATCTCCTGCCCCTCAAAACGTCGTCCCCGGGCTTGTCCCGGGGATCTACCCGTCCCGGCGCCCCGACGGGTTGGTCCCCGGCATAAAGCCGGGGACAACAATATTAAAGCCGGGGATGACGATTGAGCCGGGGGCGACGTGAGCAGTGCGGCGTTAAACCACCTTGTCGGTCGCGGGGTCGATCAGGTGCATGTTGTTCATGTCGACGGCGAGGTGGATCTTGCTGCCGGGGCCGACCTGCACCAGCGGGTCGATACGAGCGCAGAAGGGCGCTTCCGTGATGTCCTTATGATCGCCGCCGCCCAGGAAGAAATAGATCACCGTCTCCATGCCCATCGGCTCGGTGATATCGACATCGACGGCGACCGTCGCGAAGCCGGGGCGATTGTCGCCGACATAGACCGGCATATGTTCCGGCCGGATGCCGAACAGCATCTCCTTGCCCGCGTAAGGCGCGTAGCGCGCCACGCGCTCGGCCGGCACGGCCAGCTTGATGCCATTGGCGAGGAGTTGCACGGCCAGGCCTTCGCCTTCGCGCACCAATGTGCACGGAATGAAATTCATCCCCGGGCTGCCGATGAAGCCGGCGACGAAACGGGTTTCCGGATGGTGATACAGTTCCTGCGGCGGCCCGACCTGCTCGATCAGCCCCTGGTTCATGACGACGACGCGATCGGCCAGCGTCATCGCTTCCACCTGATCATGCGTCACATAGACGGTCGTGGTCTTGACCGTGTTATGGACCTTCTTGATTTCGGTGCGCATCTGCACGCGCAGCTTGGCGTCGAGATTCGACAGCGGCTCGTCGAACAGGAAGACCTTGGGGTTGCGCACGATGGCGCGGCCCATGGCGACACGCTGGCGCTGACCGCCCGACAGGGCGCGCGGCTTGCGCTGTAGCAGCGGCGTCAGATGCAGGATGCGGGCGGCATCCTCCACCCGGCGCTTGATGTCTTCCTTGGGAAACTTCCGCAGCTTCAAGCCGAAGGCCATATTGTCGTAGACCGACATATGCGGATACAGCGCGTAGTTCTGGAAGACCATGGCGATATCGCGGTCGCGCGGCGGCACGTCGTTGACGACGCGACCGCCGATGTCGATCTCGCCGCCCGAAATCTCTTCCAGCCCCGCGATCATGCGCAGCGTCGTCGATTTGCCGCAGCCCGAAGGCCCGACGAGGACGACGAATTCGCCGTCCGCGATTTCAAGATTGATGCCTTTGACGGCCAGCGCGTCGCTGCCCTCATAGGTCTTTTTCAGCGTTCTGATGGATACCTGAGCCATTGATCCGTTTCCCCTATAGACCGAGCAAAGCAGTCGTTCGTCGCGCAAACCCAGCTTAAATGCCGGTTTTCTGTTTTTACTGAACCAAGCGTAGCCGGATTTTTCGGGCTTGACCACTGTCTTGATAGGCCGCGCAAGCGATTGCGATCTCAGCCCGCCCGGGCGGCCGGCAGGGTGACGGTTTCGTAGGTTGAAAATCCGCGCGGCCCGGCCGACCATGCCGCGCGCTTGACCAGCGCCCATCAGGGAAGAGAACAGACGCCATGGCAGACGCAGCTCCCATCCGCACCGCTCTGATCGGCTATGGCTATGTCGGCCGCGTCTTTCACGCGCCCCTTATCCGTGCCGTGCCGGGCCTGGACCTGACCGTCATCGGGTCCAGCCAGCCGGCGGAGACGGTGCAGGAGACCGCGCCCGGCACGGTGGTGATCGCCGATCCGGTGGCGGCGGCAACCGCGCCGGATGTCGATCTCGTCGTCATCGCCAGCCCCAATGACAGCCATGCCAGGCTTGCCATAGCGGCGCTGGAGGCCGGCAAGCATGTTGTGGTCGACAAGCCCTTTACCGTGTCTTTGGGTGAGGCGCGCGCCGTGGCCGCCGCCGCCGAGAAGGCCGGCAAAACCCTGTCGGTCTTTCAGAACCGCCGCCTCGACAGCGATTTCCTGACGGCCGAGGCAGCGCTTGCCAGCGGCCGCCTGGGCCGGCTGGTGCATTTCGAAAGCCGTATCGATCGCTACCGGCCGGAAACGCAGGACCGCTGGCGCGAGCGCCCCGGCCCGGGTACCGGCCTGTGGTTCGATCTCGGTGCGCATCTGGCCGATCAGGCGTTGAAACTCTTCGGCCTGCCCGAAAGTGTTGACGTGCATACCGCCAGCCAGCGCGCCGCAGGCACGGCGCCAGACTGGTTCCACGCCGTGCTGACCTATCCCGGCCTGCATGTCATTTTGGGCGCGGGTTGTCTTGTCGCCGGCGGCAGCAGCCGCTTCACCTTGCATGGCACGGAGGCGACCTTCGTCAAATCCGGCGTCGATGTGCAGGAAACCCAGCTGCGCCAGGGCATGGTGCCGGGCGATCTGGATTGGGGCATCGACCTCGATGCCGCGACGATCGTTGACGGCGCCACCGCCGAACCGGAAGTGATGGCCGCCGTCGATGGGGATTACCTGCGTTATTACGCGGGCGTGCGCGACGCCATTCTGGGCCAGGGTGCCAACCCCGTACCACCGGCCGAGGCTGTGGCCCTGATGGCCTTGATCGAAGCGGGCGAGCAATCGGCCGCCACCGGCCGCGCTCTGCCGCTATCCCTCACCCAGGCCGAAATCGCCGGCTTCACCGCCGCCAGAGCGGGATGAGGCTGGACCATCTGCCGGCGCTGGCGACAAAGCGGCTGGCGCTGCGGCCCTTGGTGCTGGCGGATGCGGATGCCTTCCGGGCGATGACGGATCATCCCGCCGTCACCGCTGCCGTGCATTTCCTGGCAAGCCCTTTCACGCTCGCTGCCGCCGAAGGTCTGATTGCCGGTGACGGTGACGGGCGCGATTGTTTCTGGGGGGTCTGGCGGCAGGGCGGCAACGATCTGCTCGGCACCATCGGCACGCATCTGCGCGGAACGGCCGAAATCGAAATCGGCTATTGGTTCGCGCCCGCGTCGCAGGGACAAGGCATCGCGACCGAGGCGGCAGGCGCTATTCTGGCCGCGCTGCACGACGCCTATCCCGACTGTATTGTCTACGCGGAATGCAGGCCGGACAACGAACCGTCCTGGCGGCTGCTGCAACGCCTGGGTTTCCGCCATCACGGCGTGGCCGGTGCGCGACCCGGACGCGCGCGGCTGGTGCTATTGTAATATCAAAATGACGTGGCAAGCGCCCGGGTCTGGCTCAGGCGCCGGTATTCCATCGGCGAACAGCCGAAGGTTCTGGTAAAGGCGCGCGTAAAAGCCGCGTGTTCCGAATAGCGCAGCCGCGAGGCCAAGACCGCCATCGGCACGTCCGTCGCCTCGATGTAATACCTTGCCCCGGACATCATCATATAAAAAATGATGTCGGAAAACGTGACGTTCTGATCCGCCAGGCGGCGTGCCAGACTAGCCCGGCTCATCCCCATATGCCGTGCGACCGTCGTCATGCCACCGGTCGGATTATAGACGTAGCGGCGAAAGTAAAAGGCGACGGTTGGAACGAAGGCACGATAGGGCAGCGCCTGAATCGTTTCAGTTGACGTGTAAATAGAGGAAAGCTCGGCGTCTTCCGGCAGAAGGCATCTATGGTGCAACGCAGGCCGGGGTATCCGTATGGCCGTGTAACTAGTTGCCCCGAATGCCACGGGAATGCCGAAAATCTGGGTTGCCTGACCTGGGCTTGCACCGCCGAGATGCGAGATCAGAACCTCCTGCGGCCAAAATGGCCGCGGCAGCAATGTTCTCATCAATCTGGTCAAGCTCGCGATCATCAGTTCTGTCACCGGAATGCGCCGCCAGTCCAAAGCGTTGCGGTGCTCGTATTCAAGCAAAGCGCCATCGCGGTCCAGGCTCAAGGACAGCCGCCCATCCCCCTGAAAATGAGTGAAATAGGCGCAGAGTTGCTTCAACACGGTGATGAGGACAGGGGCAGACTGGAAGTTCACCAGCGGCCTGATGAGATCGATAAAGGGAAAATCGAGTCCGATCCTGGCCGGGAGCAGTGGATCCCGCAGAGACCAAGCCGCATTTTTCAGCCGCTCTCCGATTTGCGTGCTCGTTGACACATGCTCGGACAAGGCATGAAGCGGTTGATTGCCCCCCGCATCCAGACCTAAACGGTCGCGCAATCCGTTCAGGCTGGCGCTGATATGGTGACAGAGGGCCTGGGCCAGAAGGCCGCTCTGCCCTTCGCTGATATCCGCCAGGTAGCTCCCTTTCGGGAGCGCGCGTGCATAGGCGTCACCTGCTAAAAAATTCAAACCGGAGGCGGAGATATGGCTCATGAGCTTCACAAAGTTTCTGGCGATTGACGTCGTGATCACGCATTCGTGAGCGCCCTTATAATACGCAGCGGCCTTGCCTCTTAGACAGTAGGCCTCAAAAAAATAATCCTAAAGGATTACTCCTGTTTTGAATTGACCTTTGCATCACCGATCAAAAAAGCGCGGCTACCCCAAACCCTCACTGGCTGCCGGACAGGCGGGGCGGCGGCGCGCCCGTCATGAAGGACGCCAGAAAGACTTTGCCGAGCATATATTTGGTCTCGGGCGCGTCCAGCCGCATACCGCCCAGGCGAACGCCTCGCTCAAAAGCATCCGCAGTCGGCGCAGCCAGATTGCGGTCTTCCAGCGGGCCAAGGGCCGCGAAGGCCGCGCTGAGCAGCACGCCGGCGTAGTAAAGGCGCACCAGGGCGCGGGCCAAAGCCAGTCTTGTCGGATCGACCCTGTCCGGCCAATGGGCGCCGGCCGCCTGTTGCAGCAATTCGGCGCAGCCGTGATCGGGTGCGAAATTGTCCAGCGCCGTCGCGATGTCGATATGGGGGTCATTGGCATAGGCCGATTCCCAGTCGATCAGCCAAAGCCTGGTGCCGTCGAACAGCAGGTTGCGCGGCAGCAGGTCATTATGACTGGCGATGCTGCGTGCACTGCCCGCGTCGAAGGCCTTACGGACACGGGCCAGGCGCGCGGTCACCTTGTCCAGCACGCCGCCGGCGAACAGCCCGGTGCCGCAGACATAGGCCCATAACCGGCCGACCATATCCGTGTAATCAAGGAAACGCGGAAAGACCGGGCTGCTTTGCAGGCTATCAATCAGCCCGCCCACGCCCTGGGCCAGCCCGGCGCTGCCGCCGGGATAGGTCGCGAGCGGCTTTTCGTCGATGAAATCCATCACCGCCACGCCCAATCCGTCATCGGCGTGATAAAGATGCGGTGCCAGCCCGGCCTCCGCCGCCATCGCCATCGCGGCATATTGGTGCGGATTGCGCAGCGGGCTGCGCTCGCCTTCCAGCCGCACGACATAGGTATTGCCGCCGCGATTGACCCGAAAGGGAAAGGCGGTGGAGGCGCCGCCCGGCAGCGGCGCGATGTTATCGGTCTCGGCCGAGCCGAAAGCCGCGATCAGTGCGGCGCGCAGACGCTCCTGCTGTTGCTCGCCGATGACCGTCATCGTCTATGGGCGACCGCGAGACCGGCTGCGGCGGCCATCAGCATGCCGCCCGATAGGCGATTGCGCAGGCGTGCGTGGCGTGACAGCAGGCCGCGCGCCCGGCCGGCGCCGATCGCCCAACCGGAATCCAAGATGCCGATGATGACAAGAAAGGTCACGGTCAGTAGCGCCACCTGGGGCAGCACGGCATGGTGCGGCGCGATGAATTGCGGAAACAGCGCACCCAGGAACAGCAGCACTTTCGGATTGGTCAGCGAAACGGCCGCGGCTCTTGGCAGCATCGCCCGCAGCGGGATTTTTTCGCCCGCGCGCACGCGGGCAAGATCAACCACCGGTGCCCGCCACTGCCGGTAGCCGAGATACAGAAGATAGACAACGCCAAGCCAGCGCAGCGCCGTGAACCAGATGCCCATGCTCTCCAGCAAAGCCGTCAGCCCCAGCGCGACCGCGATCATCTGCACGACCTGGGCGGACACCGTGCCCGCCACCGTCGCCAATCCGTAGCGCACGCCATGGGCGACGCTATTGGCAACGATCAGCGCGACATTCGGCCCCGGAATACAGCCGAGGATGAGGGTGACACCGACAAATCCGAAATAGAGTTGCCAGTCCATCGACCCTCCCCCGCATTGCCCGGCATGAAGCGCGAAAATCTAGACCTCTCGGGATCGTTTCGCCAGAGGTAAGCGGGCCTCAGCCGGCCTTGATCTGCCCCCAGGTGCGGTCGATGGCGCGCGCCGCGCGCTCCACCACCAGCCCCACTTCCTCGTCGGAAATCACCAGCGGCGGGGCCAGCACCATGGTGTCGCGGCAGGCGCGCATCACCAACCCCTCTTCGGTCGCGAAATTGCGGCAGGTGAGACCGACCTTCCGCGATGACGCATAGGGTTTGTGGCCGGCTTTGTCTTCCGCGAGTTCCAGCGCGATCATCAGCCCCCTGCCCCGGATTTCGCTGACCAGCGGATGGTCGCCGAGCGCGTCCCGCAGCCCGGCCAGCAGCGTCGCACCCTGACGCTCGGCCGCGCCCACAAGGTTCTGGCTGTCGATGACGTCGAGATTGGCGAGTGCGACGGCGCAGGCCACCGGATGCCCGGAATAGGTAAAGCCGTGATAGAATTCGCCGCCCTGTTCGATGAAGGTTTCGGCCACCCGGTCACCCACGAACAGCGCCGATAACGGCACATAGCCCGAGGTGATGCCCTTGGCCGTCGTCATCAGGTCCGGCTGGATGCCATAGACGTCGGACCCGAACATCGCGCCAAGACGGCCATAGCCGCAGATGACCTCGTCGGCGATCAGCAGGATGTCATGCGCGCGGCAGATGCGCTGGATTTCCGGCCAATAGCTGTCGGGCGGAATGATGACGCCGCCGGCCCCCTGGATGGGCTCGCCGATGAAGGCGGCGATCTTGTCCGCCCCGACCTGCTGAATATAGGCCTCCAGGCTTTGCGCGGCCTTGAGGCCAAATTCCTCGGGGCTCAGGTCACCCGCGTCGCGCCAGGTATAGGGCGTCATCACCTGATGGAAATCCGGCAGGTCACCGGCCTGCTTGTGCATGTCCGTCATGCCGCTGACCGACGCGCCGGCGATGGTGGAGCCGTGATAGCCGTATTCGCGGCTGACGATGATGCGCTTCTCCGGCTTGCCCTGGAGCTTCCAGAACTGGCGCGCGATGCGCAGCGCACTGTCCACCGCTTCCGACCCCGATGAGGCATAGAAAACATGATTCAGCCCGGCCGGGGACATCCGCGCCAGACGCTCCGACAAGGCGGCGACGGCCGGCGTCGTGCTGCTGAAGAAGCAGTTGTAATAAGGAAGTGTCGCCATCTGGCGGGCGGCGGCTTCCACCAGGGTCGGCTGGCTGTAGCCGGCATTGACGCACCACAGCCCGGCCATGCCGTCCAGCAGGCGCTGCCCGTCACCGTCCCAGATCCACACACCCTCGGCGCGGGTGATGACGCGCACGCGGCCTTCATGCAGCGACTTATGGTCGGTGAAGGGATGCAGGTGATGCGCGTTATCGACGGCGCGGAGATGGTCGATGTCGTTCGGGATATCCAGCATGGGAACCTCTTTATGTTTCGGCCCACATTTCGTCATGCGCGGCTTCATGCCGCGCATCCATCCCTCGGTGCGCCGCAGGGGATGGATCCGCGCAATGAATGCGCGGATGACTGCTTGTGAAAGTCAGAGCGCCAGCCGGTCGCGCAGGCCGTACCACCAGGCACCGAGCACGGTCAGCGGCACGCGGAAGGTGCGGCCGCCGGGAAACGGGTGATACGGCAGGCCGGCGAAAGTATCGAACCGCGCCATGCGTCCCTGCACGGCCTCGCCCAGCAGGCGGCCGAGCAGATGCGTCGTCGTCACGCCATGGCCGCTGTCGCCATGGCTGAACAGGACATTCGCCGAAAGGCGGCCGACATGGGGCACACGCGTCATGGTCAATGCGAAATTGCCGCTCCAGGCGAAATCGAGCTTCACGCCGCGCAGTTCGGGAAAGGTGCGGTCCAGATGCGGGCGGATCTTGCCTTCGATACTGGCGGGGTCCGTACCGCCATAAACGATGCCGCCGCCGAACAGCAGCCGGTGATCGGCCGTGCGACGGTAATAATCGAGGATATAGTTGCAGTCCTCGACGCAGTAGTTTTTGGTCAGAAGTTTGTCTAGCAAGGCTGGGTCCAGCGGCGCGGTCGCCACCACCTGGGTGGACACGGGCATGATCTTGTTCGTCAGTTGCGGCACGGCGTCGCCCAGATAGGCATTGCCGCAGACGAGCACGCTATGGGCGGTGACGCGGCCACGATCCGTCGTCACCGTCACCAATGACCCATCATCGCTGATGCCGCTGACGGGACTGTCTTCATGGATGACGGCGCCCAGCGATTCCGCCGCCGCCGCCTCGCCCAGAACGAGATTGAGCGGATGCAGATGGCCGGCACGATGATCGATCATGCCACCGCAATAGATGCGGGTGCGCGCGATGTCCTGCGACGCCTGACGACCGACCATTTCCAGGCTCGTATATCCGTGCCTTTCCCAGACGCGTTTCTGATGTTCCAGCTCGCGCATCTGCTTTTCCGTCAGCGCCGCGAAATAGCCGCCGGGCACAAGGTCGCATTGAATGGCGTATTTGGCGACGCGGTCGCGGATGATGTCGCCACCTTCCATGGCCATGGCCCCCAGTGCCTTGGCCGCCGCCGCGCCATAGCGCGCCTCGATAACCCCGAGGTCGCGGCTATAGCCGTTGACGATCTGCCCGCCATTGCGCCCAGATGCGCCCCAGCCGATCTGCTTGGCTTCCAGCACCACGGCGCGGATGCCGGCCTCGGCCAGCGTCAGGGCGGCGGAAATGCCCGTGAAACCGGCGCCGATAATGCAAACATCGGCATGGACGTCCCCCACCAGCGCCGGGCGCAGCGGCGTTGCGTTGCGCGTCGCCGCGTAATAGGACGGCGCATGGGCGGCGCGGGCGGGAACAGACATGGTCAGGCGGTCCTCAGATAGGCGTCATATTCGAATTCCGTGACATGGGCGCGGAATTCCTCGATCTCCTGCCGTTTAACGGCGGCAAAGACCTTCTGATAGCGTTTGCCGAAAGCCTTTTCGATGAAGGCCGAACTTTCGAACCGCGCCAAGGCCTCGTCCCAGGTGGCGGGCAACGTCTCGGCGCCGGACTGGCTGTGCTCGCCCGTCATCGGTTCCGGCGGCGCCGCCTCGGTTTCCAGCCCATGCAGGGCGGCCGACAGGATGATCGCCATGGTCAGATAGGGATTGGTGTCGGTGCCGGCGACGCGATGCTCGATCCGGGTGGCGAGACCGGCCTCGATGACGCGAATGGCCGCCGTGCGATTGTCGATGCCCCAGGTCAGGCGCGTCGGCGCATGGGTCGCGGGGGTCAGCCGGCGATAGGAATTGGCGTGCGGGGCCAGCACCAGCATGCTGTCCTTCATCGTGTTCAGCATGCCGCCGACCACATGACGCATCTTGCCGCCGGGCTCATGCCCGTCAGCGACGAAGATATTGGCGCCCGTGCGGTCCAGCAGGCTGAGATGGGTATGCATGCCGCAACCCGCGAGCCCGCCATAGGGCTTGGCCATGAAGGTGGCGTCCATGCCGTGGCGGCGGGCCGCGCCTTTAACGATGCGCTTCATCATCACCGTCCAGTCGGCGGCGCGCACGACATCGTCGGTATGGGTGAAGTTCAGCTCGTACTGGTCCGGTCCATTCTCGCGCACCATGCCGTCCAGCGGGATATTCTGCTCATTCGCATAGCGCGCGATATCGGCGAAGATCGCGTCATAGGCATGAAGCTCGTCCAGGCTCAGCACATTCTGCGCCCAGCCCTTCCAGCCTTCCGCATCCGCGCCATAGGGGCGCGGCTTGGCACCGGCCTGTTCCTCGGGCTGGATGAAGTAGAATTCCAGCTCGGTCGCGACAACCGGCGTCAATCCGGCCAGCTTGAAGCGCTCCAGCACGTTTTCCAGCACGGTGCGGGGATCGGCGAAATAGGGGCTGCCATCGGCATCGACCATGCGCAGCATCACCTGGGTCGCCCGGCGGGACAGCCAGGAGATGGGCAGGACGGAGCCTTCCACCGGCTTGCACAGCCCGTCCGGGTCACCCGTGCCCCAGGCGAGCCCGGCCTCATCCGCGTCCCGGCCCCAAATATCCTGGGCGAAGACCGAGCGCGGGATCAGCACGCCCTTATCGCTGACGTCGGACAGTTTCTCGGCCGGCACCCATTTGCCGCGCGGCACCCCGTTTCCGTCGACGACGAAGGCTTCGACGATGGCGCCGCCCTCCGACTTCTTCGACTTCCCACCGACTGCGACGCGCGGAAGCACCGTCATGAATCTCTCCGTTTTTGCTTTGCCTATTACACCCCAATGTGATCACATTGGGCAAGCGGCAATCCCTGCGCAATGTGGGGAATCGCTGTTAAAGAGATCGATATGACTGACGACGCTCCCAAGCTGACCATGCCTGTCCGTGCCTCCGGCGAGACAATCCATCAATGGGTTTTCCGGGGCTTACGCCGCGCCATCATGCAGGGCGCCTTCCCGCCCGGCCAGGCGGTGACCATCCGTGGCCTGGCCGAGGCCATGGAGGTCAGCGCCATGCCGGTGCGCGAGGCGCTGCGCCGGCTGGTGGCTGAAAGGGCGCTGACCCTACTCGACAATCGCCGCGTGCGCGTCCCGCAGATGACGCCCGAGCGGTTTGAGGAATTGTATGTCGCGCGCACGGTGCTGGAGGTGGAAGCCGCCGTCCGCGCTTTGCCGCTGATCGACGCGGCCCGGCTGGAAAAGCTGCGCGCCATCGATGAGACCATCAACCAGGCCATTACGCGCGGGGATTCGGAAAGCGTGGTCGCGGGCAATTTCCAGTTCCATCTGACGCTGTATAGCGCGCGGCGGGACAGCGTGCTGGTGCCGCTGATCGAATCGGTCTGGTTGCAGACCGGGCCTTTCATGCGCGAGGCGCTGGAAGCCTTCCCGACGGCGGCGGACGGCTACGACTATCATCTGGCCGCGCTGGACGCGATTGCGGCGCGCGACGAGGCGGCGCTGCGCCACGCTGTGACGCATGATATCCGCACCGGCATCGGGCATCTGGTCTCATCCCGGAAGCTGACCTCTGCGGCGGCCTGAGCCGAGGCTGCGCGATGCCGCGCTTTCAGGGTTGCGGCGAAAGCTTATGGGCAGCCGTCTGGCTGCCGCCTATGTGATCACAAGAGTTCTTGGAAGAGAGTCGAGGTTCCGATGCGCAGGCCGGTGATTGGATTTGTGTGCGACGTGACGGCGGTGGCCGGCCATCCGACGCATCTGGTGGTGGAGAAATACATCTCCGCCGTCGTCGCGGGCTCGGACGCCCAGGCGATCCTGCTGCCCGGCCTGATTTCGGATATCGACGGCAAGCCGCTGCCGCAATCGGTGGATTACACGGAAATCCTCGATCTGGTGGACGGCATCTTTCTGCCCGGCAGCCCGTCCAACGTGGCCCCTGCCCTCTATGGCCGCCCGCCCGAGGATCAGGTTCTGCCGGCCGATCCCAATCGCGATGCGCTGTCGATCGGCCTGATCCGCGCGGCGTTTGAGGCTGGCGTCCCCATGCTGGGCGTCTGCCGTGGCTGCCAGGAAATGAACGTCGCCTTCGGCGGCACGCTGCATCCGAAGCTGCATGAAGTCGGCGCGCTGGAACTCGACCACCGTTACAAGAAAGACCTGCCGATCCCTGAGCAATATGCGCCCGTGCATCAGGTGGCGCTGGAACCTGGCGGCCAGTTCTCCGGCTGGGTCGGCGGCGATACAACATGGCGCGTGAACTCCCTGCATGAACAGGGCGTGGACCGGCTGGCGCCGGGCCTGGTGGTGGAGGCCCGCGCGCCGGACGGCGTGGTGGAAGCCTTCCGCCATGGCGCGGCCAAGACCTTCACGACGGCCATTCAATGGCACCCGGAATGGCGTTTCGGCGAGGATGCGCTGTCCAGCGCCATCTTCCGCGAATTCGGCCTCGCCGCCCGCGCCCGCATGGCCATCCGCCGGGCGAGCTGACGTATGACGGACTAAGGCTCTGGCGTTCCCGCGCCGGAGCGGACTTCCTGCCCCTCTTCACAATTCCATGTGCCCTGCCCCTGCTTTATTCCAATTGCTTGTCTATGCCTTGGAACAAATATAGAACAAGGGGATGTCCAAGTCCCTCAAGGAGCGGTTGGCCATCCTGTCGGATGCCGCGAAATACGATGCCTCCTGCGCCTCCAGCGGCACGACGCGGCGGCATTCCGCCGGCAAGGCCGGGCTCGGCTCCACCGAGGGCAGCGGCATCTGCCATGCCTATGCGCCGGATGGGCGCTGCATCTCCCTGCTGAAAATCCTGCTGACCAATTTCTGCATCTATGACTGCGCCTATTGCATCAACCGCTCGTCCAGCAATGTCGAGCGGGCGCGCTTCACGCCCGAGGAAGTCGTCTGGCTGACGCTGGAATTCTACCGGCGCAATTACATCGAGGGGCTGTTTCTCTCCTCCGGCATCATCCGCTCGTCCGACCATACGATGGAGGAAATGGTGCGCGTCGTCCGCAGCCTGCGCGTGGACCACAATTTTCGTGGCTATATCCATCTTAAGACCATCCCCGAAGCCTCGCCCAAGCTGATCGAGGAAGCCGGGCTTTATGCGGACCGGCTGTCCATCAATGTCGAATTGCCGAGCGATAGCTCCCTCGCCGTTCTGGCCCCTGAAAAGAAGCCTGCCGGCATCCGTCGCGCGATGGCCGATTTGCGCCTGCATATCGATGGCGCGGCCGAGCGGACCTTGCAGACCAAACGCCGCAAGCGCTTCGCACCGGCCGGGCAATCGACCCAGATGATCATCGGCGCGGATGAGACGAATGACGCCGCCATTCTGGGTGCGAGCGCGCGCATGTACGGCAGCTACGGCCTGCGTCGCGTCTATTACTCGGCCTTCAGCCCGATCCCGGATGCGTCTCAAAAATTACCGCCCATGCGGCCACCCTTGCAGCGCGAACACCGGCTGTATCAGGCCGATTGGCTGTATCGCTTCTACGGTTTTTCGGTCGAGGAGGTGACAGCGTCCCGGCCGGACGGCATGCTGGACCTGGCGCTGGACCCGAAACTGGCCTGGGCGCTGGCGCATCGCGGGCAATTCCCGCTCGACGTCAACCGCGCCGAGCGGCCGATGCTGCTGCGCGTGCCGGGCCTTGGCGTGAAGGCCGTGGATGCGATCATCGCCTCGCGCCGGCATGGCCGTCTGCGCCTGGAAGACCTCGCCCGGCTGCGGGTGCCGCTGCGCAAGGCAAAAGCCTTTTTGATCGCCGAAGGCTGGCAGCCGGCGCGGCTGACGGATGACGCCAATCTGGCGGCCCTCATCCAGCCGCCCGCGCAGCAATTGTCGCTGTTCTGATGGAAACCATCCTGCTGCAAGGGCGCGGCGATTTTGCGGAATGGCGTGCTGCCGCACGCAATCTGCTCAGCAGGCGCATCGCGCCGGATGAGGTTGTCTGGTCCACCATCGATGCCGGCAGCCTGTTCGCACCCACGCCAGCGGCACCGGTGACGGCAGGCCCCGCCGCGCTGGTGCCAAAAACCTTCGTCGATCTGGCCGAGACCGTCATCTGCCATACCGAGCCAGGACGCTTTGCTTTGCTGTATCGCGTGCTGCTGCGCTTGCAGACCGAGCGCGCGCTGCTCGGCATACCAGCGGACGCCGATATCGCTGCCCTGCACCGGCTGGAAAAATCGGTGCGGCGGGACTGCCACAAGATGACGGCTTTTGTGCGTTTCCGCGAAGTGCCGGAGGCCGAACCCGCCGCGCGGCGGCGCTTCGTTGCATGGTTCGAACCCGATCACTTCATCCTGCCGCGCATCGCGCCCTTTTTCGCGCGGCGCTTTGCCGACATGGACTGGATGATCCTGACACCCAAAGGCAGCATCGGTTTCGCGGATGGCAACGTCACCTTGTCGGACGAGCCCACGCGCAAACCGGCGCTGGATGACCCGGCCGACCAGCTCTGGCTGACCTATTATGCCTCTATCTTCAATCCGGCACGGCTGAAGGTCCGCGCCATGCAATCCGAAATGCCCAAGAAATACTGGAAGAATCTGCCGGAAGCCGCGCTGATCCCGAGCCTGATCGCGGAAGCGCCGGCCCGTGTCGCCGCCATGGCGGCGCAGCAGATGCAGGCGCCGCCGGCCTTCCACGCCAGGCTACAACAGCGCCGGCAGGAGGATGCGCCGCCCCCACCGGTCGGGGGTCTCGCCGGCTTGCGGCAGGAGGCAGCCGGTTGCACGCGCTGCGCGCTGCATTGCCAGGCAACGCAGACGGTTTTCGGTGAAGGACCGGAGCGTGCCGCCATCATGATCGTCGGCGAACAGCCGGGCGACCAGGAAGATCTGGCCGGGCGGCCCTTTGTCGGGCCAGCGGGCCAGGTGTTCGATACCGTCGCGGCCGAGGTCGGGCTGGATCGCGCCGCCGCCTATGTCACCAATGCCGTGAAGCATTTCAAGTTCGAGCCGCGCGGCAAGCGCCGCATCCATCAGAAGCCCGATGCCGGCGAAATTCAGGCCTGCCGCTGGTGGCTGACGCGGGAGCTGGATCTGGTCTCTCCGCGCCTCGTCGTGGCCATGGGCAAGACGGCGCTTTTCGCGCTGACCGGCAAGGACGGCCGGCTGGCGGACCAGCGTGGCCGGATCATGGACTGGCAGGCCGGACGGTCACTGCTTGTCACCGTCCACCCCTCCTATCTCCTGCGCCTGCCGGACAGGCGGCAGCAGGCGGAGGAGACGGCCAGATTCCGTGACGATCTGGCCCTCGCCCGTCGCTGGCGGGAGGATGCGGCGGGTTAGGGTGTTTCAGGTGAAGGCTGGATTGCCCTCTTTCGTCGCCCCCGGACTTGTTCCGGGGGCCTACCCCGTGAGGCGCCTACACGTCGTCCGGGCGCCCTATAGGGTAGGTGCCCGGCATGAAGCGCGGCTGGCTAAGCCGGGCACGACACAATAAGGGAGCAACCAGACTCAATTCGGGGATGCATTAGAACCCCTTCTGCGCGACCGCGCTGACGGCGGCCGGCGACAGATCGATTTCAATCGCACTCGCCTGTCCTGACGGCCCCTTGCGCGCGAAGGCGATCGGGATGGTCTGTCCGGTCAGCTGAGTGATCGTCTGCGCCACACGGCGGGCCAGATCCTGATCGTCATGCGAGAAATACAGGATCGCGCTGTTCCTGGCCCGGATCGGCAAGGTATCGACCTTGGGTGCCATGTGCAGGGCTTGCCCGATGCGCTGGGCCAGCCCATCGAGGTCTGGGGCGCCGGCGTGGGGTGCGAAGACGAGGCGCAGATGCAGCGGCGGAAGAACGGCCGCAGGTACGGCGGCGGCGGCCGATCCCGCCGTCACGGCGGGCGCCACGGGTTTGCTCTGCGCGGGCTGCGGCGTCGTGGCGCTTGCAGGAACAACGGGCGTTGTCGTGGATGTATCAATATTGAAGGACGGCACCGGTGGCGTGGCCGTCAGTGCCGCTGGCACCCCCGGCGTCGCAACGGGTGCGGTGGCCGGCGCAGATGCCGCCAGGGGCGCGGTTGTCGTCTGCGATAGGTTGTAGCTGCTGGCAGCCACGGATTGCGGCGCGGGAGATCCTTGCTCGGTCAGAATGAGAGCAAGACCCACCAAAGGCACAGCGACTATAAAGCCTGCGGCGAAGGTCAAAAGGGGATTGCGGGTGATCGCCGGCAGTATCGCCGCATATATCTCGCGCAGACGCATGCGTGGGGCTGCGGTCGCGTGAAACTCTTCCCAACGAGCCTGCGAAGCCGCGCGTCTGGCAGAGCTTGCATCGTCGCGTGATACGGTCACGCGCGTCATCAGATCTTTGATCCAGTCATCCGACTGACTGAAGCTTGGCTTGTACGCATCAACCTTGAGATTCAGCGTACTGACGCTTACCGGATCGCGGCGATAGATTTCTTTCGCAATTTTCACTCTGGTAGCCCTACGCGGAAGGATTCTTGAGATGTTGCGGTGCAAAACAACCGCCTCAAAAAAGCATCCGGAGCACAGAAGTCCAATGCGCTATTAGGCCGATGACACAAAATGCCAATACTACTTTGGTGGCATCATCCGCCGCAGTACCTGGCCAAAAGTAAAAGCACTTACCCGATTAGGCCACGCACCAGATCCCAGGCCGCGCGGTCAGGGGCTAAAATGATGCCCCCCGTCGTCTCGCAGGGCGTGTAGGCCGAGCCGTCGAGGCGCGCGGAAAAACCGCCGGCCTCGCGGTGAATCAGCCAGCCCGGCGCATGGTCCCAGGGCATCATGCGCGCGAAGACCGCGACATGAGCGAAACCCTGCGCCAGCAGCCGGTATTCATGGGCGGCATTGCGATAGTCCCAGCTGGTCGCGACCTGCGGCAGGCTGGACAGCAGATTGGTCCGCTGCGGTTCGGGCAGATAGCGCCAGCCGAAGGCACCGGTCATCTGCGCCAGCGGCACGCTGGGCGCGACCTTGAGGTCGGTGCATCGGCCCGCCGGCGTTTCCATCCAGGCGCCCTCGCCGCGCAGCGCCAAAGCGGCGTCATCGCCGATCGGGTCATGAATGATGCTGGCGACGATCTCGCCGCGCATGATTGCCGCCGCCATGACGCCGAACAGCGGCAGGCCGGCCGCGAAATTGGCGGTGCCGTCGATCGGGTCGAGCACGAAGGCCAGATCGGCATCGCGGATGCGGTCGAGCAGCGACGGGTCAGCCGCCGTCGCTTCTTCACCCACCACCAGCGCATGCGGAAAAAGTTTCAGAATGCCGGCGGTGATGGCGCGTTCCGCCGCTTCATCCGCATCCGTCACCAGATCGAGCGGCCCGGATTTGGTGCGCACGCCGCAACTATCGAACTGACGGAAGCGCGGCAGCACTTCCTGCTGGCCAGCGTCGCGCAGGACTTGCCACAAGGCCCGCAGTTGGACCGCGGACAGGCCGGTCATGCGCCGGCCCCTGTCATCGCCTCGAATCGAGCCCGGTCGGCGGGCAGCATGCGAACGGTCAAGCGGATCGCCTCCTCCTGGTCTTCCCGCGCCAGCACTTCCCCATGACGGTAGAGCCAGGCGAGTGTCGCCCCGTCCGAAGACGGGATGTCGAAAGAGGCGACTTCCTTGGCACTGGCCAGCCGCTCGTCGATGGCGGCGCGCAGCAGATCCAGCCCCTCTCCGCTCAAGGCGGATATGGGGACGGCCGCGCCGCCTTCCACCAGTCCCGGCACAGCGCTGACGCCGCCCAGAAGATCGGCCTTGTTCAGCACGTCCAACGTGCGGCGGGGCCAGTCCGCGTCCAGCGCGCCGTCGCGCACCATGGCGTCCAGCACGCCCAGCACATCGGCCTTCTGCGCCGCCGTATCCGGATGCGCGATATCGCGCACATGCAGGATGACGTCGGCCGCCGCGACCTCTTCCAACGTGGCGCGGAAGGCAGCCACCAGTTCGGTCGGCAGATCGCTGATGAAGCCCACGGTATCGGACAGGATGGCCGGCCGGCCCGAGGGCAGCGCGATGGTCCGCATGGTCGGGTCCAGCGTCGCGAAAAGCTGGTCCTGCGCATGGACGGTCGCACCCGTCAGCGCGTTGAACAGCGTCGATTTGCCGGCATTGGTATAGCCGATCAGCGCGATGATGGGGTATGGCGTGCGGCGGCGCGCTTCGCGGTGCAGGCCGCGCGTGCGGCGCACCTCCTCGATCTCCCGCTTCAGCTTGGCCATGCGCACCGCGATCATGCGGCGGTCGGCTTCGATCTGGGTTTCGCCAGGGCCGCCGAGGAAGCCGAAGCCGCCGCGCTGCCGCTCCAGATGGGTCCAGGACCGCACCAGGCGCGAGCGCTGATAGTCCAGATGCGCCAGTTCGACCTGGAGCGCGCCTTCCTTGGTGCGGGCGCGTTCACCGAAAATATCCAGGATCAGGCCGGTGCGGTCGATCACCTTGCAGCCCCAGGCCTTTTCCAGATTGCGCTGCTGCACCGGGGTCAGCGCCGTATCCATGACGACGAGGTCGACCTCATGCGCCTTCAGATCGGCATGCACCATCTCCACCTGGCCTTCACCCAGCAGGGCGGAGGGCCGGCGATGACGCAGCGGCATGATGGCGGAATGGACGATGACGAGGCCGCCGATGGAGGCCGTGAGGCCCATGGCCTCGGCCAGGCGCGCTTCGGCGGAACGGCGGCTGTCTGAGACGGCCTCTCGTTCCCAGGGCAGGATGACGGCAGCCCGGGTGGGGGCGCCGCCAGAGACATTGTCACTCATACGAGTCTGATGAACCACCGACCGTCAGTATCTCTCGGGTCGGCGTGGACACTGCGCCGTCAGCCTTGCCGACCGGATCGAAAAGCTGGATCGGCGCGCCCGGCATAACCGTACTGATCGCGTGCTTGTAGACGAGCTGCGTATGCCCATCCCGCCGCAGCAGGACGGAGAAGTTGTCGAACCAGGTGATGATGCCCTGCAGCTTCACACCGTTAACCAGAAACACCGTAACCGGCGTCTTATTCTTTCGCACATGGTTCAGGAACACGTCCTGAACATTCTGCGCCTTATCAGTGGCCACCGACTCTATCCTTTTTGTTGTTGCGTTAACCGCATCAATGTTCACGCCCCTATGCGTGGCGGGCGTGGAGATGCAAAAGCTGTACTACACAGCGGGGGCCGGCATCTAGTTCAGGCGCTTGTCCTCGCGGCATTGTCGTCGCTCGTCGACCAAAAACCGCAAAATCGCCCAATCATCAACCAGATAGCGCTTCCACAGACGTTCCGGTTCGCAGGTCAGGCGGAACAGCCATTCCGCGCCCATGCGACGCAGCAGCCTTGGCGCGCGCGGTTTGCGCCCGAGCCAGAAGTCCAGCCCGGCGCCGATGCAAAGCCCGACGCCGGTGGCGTCCTCCCCGGAAGCTATTGCTTGGCCAAGCATTTCCTGCACCGGACTGCCGAGGGCGAGAAGCGTGAAACGCGCCGGATGGCTGCTGGCGAAGGCGCGCGCGGCCTCGAAAGCGTTCGGGTCGTGCAACAGGCCCTTGGGCGGCTCGTGATGCGCGATATCAATGGTGGGTCGGCGATGTTGCAGTGCAGCCAAGCCCCCAGAGCAGAGGCCGATGACCGTCAATCGGTCCCCATCGCGCAGATAGCGGTCCAGCAGGATGGCCAAAATATCGGCACCTGTCGCGACACGGGGCAAAGTCAGGCCCAGCCATCGCCCGGCCAGGGCGATGGCGCGCGAGTCGAGGCAGCGCCAGTGCGCGGCCAGATAGACCGATTTCAGCGCGGGAGATTGGCGCAGGCGCACGAAATGATCGGCATTGGGCGTCACCAGATAGGCGAAGGGCGCGGAAGCCGGCCGCGCCGCCAGCAAATCCGCTATTGCCTCCGCCTCCATATCGAGCAGTTTCAGGCCGAGACAGGAGATTTCCCGCATCGGTCACAGGCCTGCGGTGACGGAGAGCAGGAAGGCGTTCTCGTCATAGGGCGCGGCGGTAAAACCATGATGGCTGCTGACGGTCATGTCCGCGCCCAAGCGCAGCATGGCGTTGACCAGCCAAAGCACGCCCGCGCGACCGCTGACGATGGTCTGTGCCGGACCAGCGGCATAGGTCGCCCGCTCGATATCGCTGCCGATATGCAGGATGAGGTGGCGGTCCAGTTCGTGATCAACAGCCAGGCCGCCGATGGTGGCCACATAGCCGCCGACGCCGTCCTCCTGCGCGTCTTCGATCTTCCGCACCACCGCCGCATGCCATGTGGTGCGCGCGCTCGGCTGCCAGGTCAGCGCCATTTCGGCCAAAGGCACGGTCTGGTCCAGATAGGGCTGGCTATAGACCCGCGTGCCGAGGCCCATGGCGATGCGCCAGCCCCAGATGCCGTCCAGGTCATGTTCCACCCCCAGCAGCACGGCGCCGCCGATGAAATCCCGTGGCGGCTGGCCGAAGGTTTCATTGGGGTAATGAGCGCCGGCGCCGCGCAGGATGAGCTGCAACCGGTTCGGATCGGAAAATCCCATGATTCCGTAAGACAGCGTCAGGCCCAGCTCTCCCACCAACCGGTCGCGATAGGATTGCGGCGCCGGCAGCCCGCCGATTGCAGTCGTGCCGAAGGTGAAGCGCGTCAGATGGAAGCTCGGCTCCAGCACCAGCCGCGCGGGCGGCGATAACCCGCTGAGACGCAGCGCATCGACCTGATAGGGCAGCGGCGTGTCATAGGCTGCGGCATCCAGACCGGTATCGGTTTCATGCAGCGCGAGATGCGCGACGGCCGCCGTCACGCGGCAATCGGCGAGGTCGAAGCTGGCGCCCAAGGCTGCCGTCCAGTCGGTGGTCGATTGGTCGGGCGCCTGCAGGTAGCGGGTATTGGCGGCGGAAGCGACGGCGCCGAGCGTGGTGCCGCCGTCGGCGGAGGTCAGCGTGACGGATGGCGCGGTCGTGGTGCTCCAGCTTGGGCGTTGGCCGGGGAGAACAGCGCTGTCATAGCCCGTGCTTTCCTTGACTTCAGGGTGCAGAAGCTCGGCGCCCAGGGGAATAGTCTGCCAGGCGGTATCCGTCTGGATGCGGGAGGTGACGGAGACGCCGGCCGCCGCGTCGAAACCGGGCACGTCGCGGGGATAGGCGCTTTCGATCAGCTGCGCGCGCGCGTCAGGCATCGGCGATGCCAATGCCGCCAGCAGCAGAGCGGCCAGATGACGGCGGCAGCGGCGCTGGCGCCGGTTCTGACACAGAGGGAAATCCGCCCAAGGCATCCTCACCCGATCTGGTCATTTAGTTTCGATTACGATACTAATAATTCATGAGTGAACGCAATTGGCGTCGGCGAGACCTCGATCGCGGCAAGGCTTTGGCTGTCGTTTTGGTGGTGGCCGGCCATCTCGTCGCGCGCCAGGCCCCGAGCGGATCTGGCTGGGGGATCGCCTGGTACGAGCCGCTGCGCGCAGCGCTCTACAGCTTTCACATCCCCTTTCTGTTCTATCTCAGCGGTTATGCCGCCGGCTGGTCAGGCGCGGCCATCGTCAGCGGAACCGCCTATCGCGCCATGCTGTTGCGGCGCGTCCGGCATTGGCTGCTGCCGGCGCTGCTGCTCGGCGTGGGGGTGGCCTGTGCCAAGGTGGCGCTGGACCCGCTGATGCCGGTCGATCATGCGCCCGCATCCCTCGGCGCGGGATTGCTGGCGCTCGTCTGGCAGACGGGCGGCAGCCCCGCGCAATCGGTCTGGTATCTGGTCGTCCTCTTCGGGCTTGCCACGACCGTGCCGGTGCTGCGCCGGCTGACCGGCGGCCGCACCCTGCCGCTTCTGATCCTATGCCTGCCTCTGATGGGGCTGCCGCTGCCGCCCGTGCTGTATGCGGACCGCTTTCTGCCCGCACTTCCCTTCTATCTGGCCGGCCTCTGGGCTGCCGAGCACGACCGGGACTGGTGCGGGTTTCTGGACCGCGCAGGGCGGCCCCTGACGGTCATCTTTATGGGCCTTCTGCCCATCCTGGTGCTGCACGCGGCGCATTGGCCGCCTGTCCTCACCATGCTGGGCGCGAGCGTGGTCGCCCTGCCCGCCTTACACGCCATGGTGCGGCGTCTGTGGCTGCCGGCGCTGCAAGCGCTGGACCGGCTCGCGCCCTATGCTTTCTCCATCTATCTGCTCAATACCGTCTTCATCGGCCTGGCCAAGGCGGCGCTGCTGCAAGCCTTGCCCTGGCAGGCGCGCAGCTTTCCGGTCTTCGCGCCGCTGTTGCTGGCGGCCGGCGTGCTGGGGCCTGTTTTGGCGGCGCGGCTGTGGCGGGAGATGCGGGCCAAGGCCCCGCTTCACCGCCGGGCGTAGGCGGCATAGGGCTTCGCCGCCATCGCGGCCTCGGGGAAGCCGCGCAGCGCCCGCGCCTGCGGGTCCAGCCGCGTCATGACAGCGGCAATGGGCCGGCCGCCGGGCAAAGCCAGAAGATCGCGCGCATAGGCCGCCACCCGGCGCGGCGTGCGGTGCCATTGCAGGCAGAACAGCACCGCATCCGCCAGATCGGCCATTGTCAGCGCGTCGGCGCTGGCCAGAACCGGCGGCAGATCGAGAATCACGAGGTCGAAGTCCCGCCGCCAGGCGTCGCGGGCCATCGCGCCGCGCAGCCCCTGGGCGGACAGTCCGCCGGCCTCGCCGACCGGCAGGATGGCGCAGCCCGACACACCGTCGCGGCGCAAACCTTCCGCCGAATTCGAAACGAACTCCGCGCGCATTCTGCGGCTGAGATTGGCGCGCGCCCCGTCCGCGTCCACCAGCAGCACCCGCTCCCCCCGCATCGCGGTCCGCCGCGCAAGCGCCAGTGCCAGGGTCGTCTTGCCCTCGCCCGGCCGGCTGGCCGTGACCGCGAGGATCAGCGGATCTCCCAAAGTCAGGCGCAGGCGCGCTCGCAGGCTGTCGATCTGCCGCGCGGCCAGACTGCCGTCCAGGATCATGGCCGCCGTCGCGTCCTGGCCGGCACGGCGTCTGACCGTCGGCAGACTGCCGATGACGGGCAGAGCCAGGGCCGATCGCACCTCCGCTGCCGTGCGGAAGGTCAGCCCGCCGGTTTCACGCAGCCAGGCGAGGCCCAATCCCGTCACCAGACCCGCCAGCAGGCTGGCCCCTAGCAGCAGGTCGATCCTGGGCGAGGATGGTTCGAGCGGCGGCTCGGCGCGGGACAGAATGCGCGCGTCCGGCCTCTGGATCGCGGCCTGTTGGGCGGTCTGGTCCATCTGGGCCAGCACGGCCTGCCGCAGCTTTCGCGTCACCTCGGCATCCTGCTCCATGGCCGCCAGCGGTCCCTCGGCGGCGGCATCCCGCGCCCCTTCGGCTGTCAGGAGAAGAAGGCTCTGCCGCAGACTGGCGAGACGCGCGGCCGCCGCATCGGCGTCGCCCGCGACATCGGCATGGACGGCGGCGATTTCCGTGCCGGTCGCCGCCTGCAATGTCGCCAGCTGCTCGCGCAGGGCGCGCACCTGCGGATGATTGGGGCCAAGCCGGCTGCGCGCGGCATCCAGTTGCGCCTGCACCTGAGCCTGGGCCAGCCGCATGGAGACGACATTCTGCGCGATGCCGGCCGCCCGGCCGCCCGTCGCATCCTGCCTGGCATCCGCGCCCGCGAGATCGTTTTGCGCCCGCATCAACTCTTCGCCGAGGGCGGACATCTGCTCGGTGGCGATTCGCGCCTGCACGCCCTGGGTCAGCCCATGCGCCGCCCGATAGCCTGCGACCGCCGCGTCCTGCCGCGTCAATGTCGCGTTCAGCGCATCCGCCCGCGCCTGCATCCAGCGATCGGCCGCCTGCAAGGCAGCGGTCTTCAGGGCCAACTGATCGCCCAGATAAAGGTCTTGAATGCGATTGACGGCGGCGGCGGCGATGGCCGGATCACGCGCTGTGAAAGAGACTGTGAAGACGCGTGACTGATCGACCGCTGACACGCTGATGGCCTGTTTCACCGCGTCGTCGACCGCCTGCGGCCGTACCGGCGCCGGCAGGCTGGGGCTTGGCCTGAATCCCGGCTGCCGGCCCAGATCGAGCGCTTCCGCCACACGCTGAGCGATAGCACCGCTGGAGAGGATCGCCGCCTGGCTGGCCAGCACCGTGTCGGTCGTCGGGTCCGTCTTGACGATGCTTTGCAGGACGTCCGGCGCATAGCCGGCCGGGTCGTAGATGACAGTGCCGCTGGCCGTATACAGAAGCGGCATGCGACTGAGCGCGACCGCCATGACGCCGGGAATCACGATCAGCGGCAGCAGAATCGCCCATAGCTGCCTGCCGGCGATACCCAGCGCCTGGTCCAGCGTGCTGCCTTGCGCAACCGGGTCTGCGACGGGCGGTGCCGCCGGCTGTGGCGCTTCGCCCCAGCCGCGCCCGAGAAAGAGACGCCCATCCGCGTCGTCCAAAACGCTCTCCTTGCGAGCGATATTATATACGATATCAAAACATATACCATCCTTCGCGATTTTGCTAGTAAATCGTTTTGAATTTCAGTGACGCGGCGGAGAATGGGATGCTGTGCAAAGGCCCCGTTGCCTTGGCCATTCTGGCGGTTTGCCTGCTCACCCGCTGCGCGCCCGCCGGCAGCGACCTGCCGCCTTTGCCGCCGCCGGCCGAGACCGGCACCTATCACCTCGGTCCCGGCGACCGCGTGCGCGTCATCGTCTATGGCGACAAGGAACTGTCCGACATCTTCGCCATCGGCGATGACGGGCTGATCTCCCTGCCGCTGGCGGGCGATGTCGCGGCCAGCGGACTGACGGCGGATACGCTCGGCCGCAGGATCGCGGCGCAACTTTCGGCCAACGGCATGATGCAGAACCCATCGGTCGCGGTGGAAGTGGCCGCCTATCGGCCGATCTTCATCCTGGGCGAAGTGGCGCGGCCGGGCCAATATCCCTATGAGCCTGACATGACCGTGATCGCCGCCGTGTCGCTCGCCGGCGGCTATACCTATCGCGCGGTGAAGCGCTATGAAGCCGTGGTCAGAACCACGGGCCGGACGACCCAAAAGGGCCTGACGCAGCCGGAAGATCGCCTGGCGCCGGGCGATGTCATCACGATTTTCGATCGGGTCTATTGATGCGTCTTGCCAGGTTTGTTCTGCCGCTTGCGGCCCTTATGCTCGGCCATGCCGGCAGCGCCCGCGCGGCCAGCGGCATCGATGCCGCGCTTGGTCCTGTGCGCGGGCCGCTGCATATCATCGGTGCCGGCACGGGATGCATCGTGGGGGCCGAGCAACTGCCGCATCAGGGGCCGGGCTATACCGTCATCCGCGCGCCGATCAGCAGTTTCTGGGGCGCGCCGGAGACGCTGTTCGGCGTCGAGACGCTCGCCGCCGAGGCGCGGGCCGCCGGTCTGGCCGAGCTTTATGTCGGCGACCTGTCCGGGCCGCGCGGCGGCCCGCTGTCGGGCGGGCATGTGGCGCATCAGCGCGGTGTCGATGTCGATATCTATCTCGATATGCAGCCCAAGCCCGATCTCAGCCCCGCCACTCTGAACCGGCTGACGCCGCCCCTGGTCGTGCCCTATGGGGCGACGCAGGTTGACCCGAGCCAGTGGTCGTCTGCCACCGTGACGCTGATCCATCTGGCGACGGAACTGCCGGGCCTCAACCGCCTGCTGGTCAATCCGGTCATCAAGCGCCAGCTTTGCGAGAGCGTGACCGGCGACCGGTCCTGGCTGCACAAAGTACGGCCCTGGTGGGGGCATCGCGGCCATATGCATCTGCATTTCGCCTGCCCGGCGGGACAGACGGATTGCGTCGATCAGGCACCGATCCCGGCGGGGGACGGTTGCGACGCCAGCCTCGCCTGGTGGTTCAATCCCGATGGGTCCGTGCGCATGCCGCCGCCGGCGCCGCCGGGTGCCAAGCCGCCCACCCTGCCCGTTGCCTGCGACGCCGTTCTGGGGCCGGCAGGCGCCGCCCCGCCCCCGGGGGCGGAAGCGGACTAACTGGCCGGTTTCAGGCGGCCGCTTTTTGGCCGCTGAACAGCAGCGCAGCCCGCGTCTCAATGCGGTGCAGGATGTGGTCGGGCACCTGCCGCCGGGACTGCGCACGCGGCAGATCCATCTCGGCCGTCGGCTGATCAGACGGGAAGAGGGCCTGATACTCGGCCCAATTGTCGAAACCCATGCGGGTAACGTTGTCGACGAAGGTCTCCGCCGCCACGCCTTCGGCGCGCACCAGCGCATGGGCCTCAAGCTCGATATGGTAATAGGTGAAGGTCTCGGACGGGTCTGTCTCCCGCAGGATCGAGTTGCCATTCACCAGCGCGCCGGCCTGGATCAGAACGCCGTCCAAGCGGATCGCATGGCAGGGGGATAGGAGCAGATCACGCACCGGCAGGTTATCGCCCAAGGCGCCGGCGCGGATGCGGATGGGCAGCACCGGCAGCAGATCGACGAAGCGATTGCCGTTGAGATCGGTCTTGCCATGGCCCGTCAGCGTCCGCCGGCCGATCCAGCGCACGGAGGCCGCCCCGCCGCCCGCCGTATGGACAACATCACCGATGGCCAGGGTTTCGACGGCGCGGTCACCCTCGGGCGTTGCGATCGCAGTGCCCGCCAGGAAACAAGTGACGGCGAAACTGGTGTCGGAGGCCGGGCTGGCCTCGTCGAACGGCGGTCCAAGATACAGCGTGCCGTTGTCGGAATAGACATTATACTCCGTGCCATCGGCCGTGTAGAAGGAAATGCCCTCGCCATCGACATAGGGCGCAGTCGTCGAAACCTGATTGTCCGCGCCGTAATCGGTGCTGGACGGAAGTCCCGTCACGGCATTGTCGCCGACCGAACCGCTAATAGCCGTCACCGTGCCACTGCCGTTGCTGCTGTCGACCGTCATGACCAGGTCGACCGCGACACCATTGACCGTGAATTGCAGCGTGTCTGTGGTGGTGGATGATCCGGACATGGCAATACCTTTTCAGCAGCAGTACGACGGTTGATCTGTCTGTGCACCTCCGTGCGCCGCGCGGCATTTTCGCGCAACAAACCAATGACTTACGACCGCCTCGCCAAAAAAGACGAGCCAGAATGGCGGATGGGGGATTGCCAAAATAGGTAGGCCGGCAAACTGCCAGCCTGGATAAGCGCTGTTCGGATATCGCGTGATCGTGACGCGGCAACGAGCGCGCGCGTCACGATCATCGCATCAGGAAACGCCGGCCTTGATCTTGGCCTTGGCGCGGGCCTTGCTGGCCCGGCCTTTCTTCATCATCTGGCCGAAATACAGCAGCCCGCTGACCTGCTGCGCGACATAGCCGCCGGTCGCCATGGCTTCCGGCGCATTGCGGTCGCCGGTCGCCGGAAAATGGTCGGAGAAGTCGGCGGTGCGGAAAATCATGTCCCAGAAGGGAAAGACCGCGCCGTAATTGCAGGAGACGCGCCCCGCCGCATGCAGCCCGTGATGGATGCGGTGAAAGCGCGGCGAAATCAGCAGCCGGTCGCCCAGCCAGCCGAAGGAGATGCGGGCATTGGCATGGCTCAGGCTTTCCACGATGCGCATGAACATCACCAGCAGCGGAAATTGCAGCGGCGGAATGCCGATGGCCAGACCGATGACGGCGAACCACACGCCGGAAATGAGATCGTCCAGCATATGGTTGCGGTCATCCGACCAGAAGCTCATCTGCCGCTGGGCGTGATGCAAAGCATGCAGCGCGTACCAGCCACGGAAGGTATGAGACAAGCGGTGCCGCCAGTATTCGGCACAGTCGAGAATCAACGCATACAGGATGAAGGTCAGGATCGGATGACCCAGCAAGCTTGGAATGACCGTTTCGAGCATCGGCGGGATATAGCCGTGATCGACCACGAAGCCGTTCACCGTCACCTGGATCTGATAGAAGACCAGGAAGCTGAAGATGGGCAGCACGCCGACGCGGGAGACGAGCGTGTACATCACATCCGTCACCACCGCTTTTTGCGACGGCCATTTTTCGATGGGGAACAAAGCTTCCAGCGGCCAGCAGATGGCATAGGTGATGATGACGGCGAAAAATCCGTAGACGCAGACGAGCATCCAGTCGAAGGAGAGTTCCTCCCACTGCATCCAGCCGAAGTGATACAGGATCGGCAGCAGTACAGTCTGGTCGATCCAACCGGCAATTGTGCTGAAGAAGCGGTCCAGCGGTGAGAACATCCCTGCCCGCTCCTCTACAGTTTTTCGGCCGTGACGATGCCCGGCCGGGACATCATGGTATTGAGGAAGATGCCATGCGGCGACCGGCCGACGTCGATCGTCTCATAATCGCCGGAGACCGGTTCCAGGACAGCGACTTTTTCATGAAAGCGCAGGGCGACCCACAGCTTCCCCTGCGGATCGACGGCGATATCGTCAGGACCGGCCGCATGGAAAGGATAGACGCGGCGGATTGCCATGGTGGCGGGGTCAAGCGCGGTCAGCGACCCGCCGACGCGGTTGCTGACATAGATGGTCTGCCGATCCGGGGTGAGGAAGATATTATGCGGGCCGATGCCGCCCGTCGGGATTTTCCGCAGCACCTTGCCCGAAACCGGGTCGACCTCGGCCACGTAGTTCTCGCCCATGACGCAGCAATAGACATGGTCCTTGTACCACATCACGCCGGCCGGCGTGCTGCCGACATGGGATTTCCAGCGCACCGTCATGGTGGTGAGGTCAAGCGAAACCAAGGTTCCCGGCTCCTGCATGGAGTTGAAGCTCCAGCGGGAATCGGGCGAGAAATCGAGATGGCTCGGCATGCCGCCGACCTTGAAGCGCTTGACCAATTTCAGCGTGGCGCCGTCATAGACGTCGACGAAGTCGAGCCGCAGCGCATTGACCACGAAATACCGCTTATCCGGCGTATAGCCGATCTGGTAGGGGTCAGCCATGACCATATGGCCCAGGCCTGTACCCGTCACCGGGTCCATGACGAACAGCGCATTGCCGCTGGCATCGGCGATATAGAGCTTGCTGCGGTCGGGCGAGAGCGCCCAATGGCTGGGCTCGCGCAATGTGGGCACGGTCCGCACCACCTTGCGCGTCGTCATGTCAATCACCGAGACCGACGCCTCGCCCGAATTCATGATGATGGCGAGCGGGTTCATGGCGTCGGCCTGGGCCAGGTCGGGCCATAGCGGCGCCGTGGCGCCGGCCAGAGCCAGGCCCATGAAGCCGCGCCGGCTGGCCGGCGTCGGAGCCGCGTGGAGGGATGGGGCCGGTAGCGAGAGATCAGGTGTCATGCGTGTCATTCGGTGCGTGGCGCATTCGCTCAGTGGATTTGGGGTCATGCAAAACCCTCATAATGGTCGCGGTTCTCGGCGCCATTATGGCTGCTTCACCTGAGGCAGCGTCTTGATCTGGGTCATGCCGGCGCTGTTTAGCACAGTGCGGGGGAATAGACAGCTTTTGATAAGCCCGGCGAGCCCCTGGCCGTGGCCGGCCAGGCCTTCGCGCACGGCCATGGCCCCGGCTGTCGCCGCGATCATCGGTATCAAAAAGTCCTGTCCTGCACGGGTGAATTCCATCAGCAGCACAATCGCCGTCACCGGCATGCGCATGGAGACGGCCAGAAATGCGGTGGCGCCAACGATGACGAATGCGCCGAGCGGGATACCGCTATGGAAGACTGCGTTCCATAGCTCGCCCAAAGGCACCGACAGCAGCGCGCCGACGGCAAGGCCCGGCGTCAATAAGCCGCCCTCGGCCCCGGCCAGAAGGCAGGCGATGACCGCGACCAGTTTTACGCCCAGCATGAGAACCGCAGGCCCCGGCGTTTCGGCCCCGCTCAGCGCCAGCTGGATCGGCCCCTTGCCGTTGCCGGGCAATTGCGGCAGCCAGGCCGTCAGCAGCCCGACCAGCGCGAAAGCCGCCAGGGTGGTGAGGATGATCCGCGCGTTTTTGGGCGCCCGTCCCCGCGCCCAGGCGGTCAGTTCGCTATAGCCGAGGCCAGCGACACCCGCGATCGGCCCTATCAGGCAGGCCCAGATCATCAGCCCGGTGCTGACAGGATAGGCCGGGAACTGGTACTGCCAGTCATCGCCAAGGCCGATCCAGGCGATGACGGTCGCGATGACCGAAGTGGTCAGTGCAATGACGACGACTTGCGGCCGCACTGTCATCAGCAGTACTTCCAGCACGAAGACCGCCCCCGAGAGCGGCACATTATAGACGGCGGCGAGGCCAGCGCCGGCACCGCAGGCGACCATCAGCCGCGTATCGTCCGGCGTCAGCCCGACCCGCCGGCTGCACCAGCCGGCCAGAACGGAGCCGATTTCGCGCGGGGCCACTTCCCGTCCGAGCGGCGATCCCATGGCGACGGTCACGATCTGCAACAGGGCATGGGCGATGGTCGTGCCCATGGGCATGACAGTCCCTTCCGCGACCGACTTTTTGATGCTGACCAGCGGACGGCCGAAGCGGTGCACGGCCCACCAGCCGAAGCCCGCGATCAACCCCGCGCCGACCAGCACCAGAAAGCGCCGCTGGGGAGACGCCGCCGTCACCCCGGCCAGAAAATTCTCGTCGCTGATCACCGCATGAAGGCTGTAGCCGAAGGTAATGTGCTGGATGAAATGCAACAGCAAAGCGAGGCCCATGCCGCCGATCCCGCCCGAAACCCCGGTCAGCAGCGTCACCAGCACCAGGCGCGGCAGCGGAGTCCGGTCTGCCACGGGGGAGGCCAGCGGCTTGGCCGGAGCGGACGCCACGGGCGCGACATCGGACGGGATATCCCGGTCGGTATCGGTGGGCGGGTGAGCGCGGCCCAGGCCCTCACGCTTATACAAATCGTCGTCCGGCACCCTCGGCTCTCCTCGCGGTGCGCGGATTGTCAGGTTCCGCGCTTTGTCTGGGGCGAGGCTAGAACTCGTGGAACCTCTTGCCAATTGCGGCAGCCGGCACTGTGCATCCCGGGTGGCTTGCCAGAACCGATCGGTTTCCATGACGATCCGCTTGGCGACCGTTGCGAAGAAGATTCCATTGCCCTGACATCTAGACCTTTGCAGAATTTTGCTAGCGCCACCCTGCCCAATGTCGCGGCGATCAAGGATATAGCAGACACTTACAACGGCTTTGTTCCAAGACAACAGTCTGACGAAAAGAAACAGAAACGGTTTTACTGGCGACCGGTTATATCGGCCATGACGCTTTCATGGCGATTTCTTTGCAATCCGGGTCGATGTGGGCTTGCCATAACAGCAATCGGGTCATAGACCGCTCGGCATTGGCGCGCGACTGAGGTTTGACCGCGCATCGTGCCGACCTTTGCAGAAGCCGGGCCGGTTTCTGGCCACCGAGTTGGAACTGCAAGCATGCCGAAGCAAGACCTGGCGGCCGACCTCGGCGGTGACGACACGCTGATGTCGCGCCTCTCTCTCGACCTGACATCAGACAGCAGCACCTCGTTGATCGACATGCTCGATCTCCTGCCGATGGGGGTGCAGATCGACGATCTCGACCACCGGACCCTCTATGTGAATGACAAATTCACGGAAATGCTGGGCTATACGCTGGACGATATCGCCGATCTGGAAGACTGGTTTCTACAGGCCTATCCGAACCCCGCCGAGCGCGCCGCCATTCGCGCGGATTGGCAGGCCCGTCTGGCCCATGCGGCTGCAACGCAGACGGAAATCCCGACCATCGAGCGGACGCTGACCTGCAAGAACGGTGAGGCGAAGGTCATCGAATTCTATGTCAGGCGCATCGGCAATCACTATATCTATCTGAATACAGACGTCTCGGCCCGCCATAACGATGCCGCCGAGCTGCGCTTGCTGGCCTATACCGACCCGCTGACCAATGTGTCCAACCGCCGCCATTTTTTTGAAATCGCGGAGCCGCTCACGGCTATGATCGGTCAACCTCTGGCCGCATTGATGTTCGACCTCGATCACTTCAAGGCGCTGAATGACCAACACGGCCATCGCATCGGCGACGAGGTTCTGGCCGAGGTCGCGGCCCGCTGCCGCGCCGTGCTGCGCAGCACCGATCATATCGCGCGGCTGGGCGGGGAAGAGTTCGGCATATTGCTGCCCAATTGCAGCCGCGCCAATGCGGCCGAGATCGCGGAGCGTCTGCGCCGGGTGGTTGCCGCCACGCCAGCCTCCTCGCGCTCCGGCGATGTCAGCGTCACCATCAGCATCGGGGGTGTCAGCGTCGCGCGCACGCCTGTCGATATCGACACCTTGATGAGCCAGGCTGACCGCGCGCTTTATGCCGCCAAGCGCGCCGGGCGCAACCAGATCCAATTCTTCGATGGTCTGGATCCCGATTCAAAGTAGCTCTGTCAACTTACGTTTCGCCGCCGCTGTCACGGCCCGTGTCAGCGGCGCAATCAGATCAGCGGCCAGCCGATTGACCTGCCAGTAAAGCGGCATATCCAGCGGCCGGCCCGGCGCGAGATCGATCAGCGCGCCGGATGCGATATGGCTTTGGGCCAGCAGTACCGGGTTCATGCACCAGCCGATACCGGCCAGGCATGCGTCCAGAAAGGCATTCGTCGACGGCAGGCAATGCGTCGGGCAGTCTGGCTCCGTCTTCAATAGCGCCTTCAGCCATGTGCTTTGCAAAGTATCGTGCCGGTTGAAAGCCAGCACGGGCGCCCGGGTGAAGGCCGCCTCGGTCAGCCCCTCCGCGAAATAGCCCTGGGCAAAATCCGGGCTGGCATTGGCGAGATAGCGCAATGCGCCGAGCGGAATACGGCGGCAGCCGGAAACAGGCTGCTCTCGGCTGGTGACGGCGGCAATGACGCGGCCATGGGCCAGCCAATCCGCCGTGCGCCCTTCCTCATCCACCGTCACGTCCAGCAGCACGCCGGTTTCGCGCGTGTATTGCGCAACCGCGTCCAGAAACCAGGTCGCGAGACTATCGGCATTGACCGCGATATGCAGCGTCACCCGGGGGGATGGCCCGTCGTCCCGCGCCAGGCCCGGCAATTGCGCCAGCAAAGCCTGTTCCAGCAAGCCGACCTGTTCCAGATGTCGGCACAGCCATTCGCCCTTTTCGGTCGCGATGCAGGGCGTGCCGCGCTGGATGACGAAGAAGCCCAGCCGGTCTTCCAGCGCCTTGACGCGCTGGGAGACGGCCGAGGGCGTGACATGCAGCAGCTTGGCGGCCTTTTCGAAACTGCCCGTCTGCACCACGGCGCCGACCGCACGCAGGCCGCCATAGTCGATCATGGATTAGTTTTCCTTAATTTCCATTATGAGACTTAACTGGCCTCAATCTAATCCACCAGATTAATCAGGCGGCTTCCGCGTTTCGAAAGGCTGCCGTCATGTCCCTTCCCGTCTTTCTCACCGGCCTCGCCATGGGGTTCACCCTGATCGTCGCCATCGGCGCGCAGAATGCCTTCGTGCTGCGCCAGGGATTGCTGGGCCGTTTCGTCTGGCCGGTGACGCTGGTCTGCGCCCTGTCGGACACCGTCCTGATCGTGGTCGGCGTCCTGTTCTTCAGGCAGGTGGCCCAGGCCCTGCCGGCCTTCGAGCCGGTGATGCGCTATGGCGGGGCGGCCTTTTTGACGATCTATGCGGGCCGCAGCCTGCATGCCGCTTTCACCGGCCCCGGCGCCCTGGCAGCCGCCTCCGGTGGCGACGGCGGGTCATTGTCACGCACCCTGCTGCTGTCCTTGGCGCTGACCTGGCTGAACCCGCATGTCTATCTGGATACGCTGGTGCTGCTGGGCAGCCTCTCAGCGCAATTCCGCGGCCAGCAGATGAGTTTCGCAGCCGGCGCCATCACGGCCTCCTTTGCCTTCTTCATCGCGCTCGGCCAGGGCGCGGCCAGGCTGCGCCCGCTTCTGGCCCGGCCGCGCGTCTGGCAGACGGTGGAAGTGCTGATCGCGCTGACCATGGCCGCGACGGCGCTCCGCCTGCTGTTGGCACAATAAACCCAATGGTTTCATTGGCCTTGCGGATTGCGCGCGATATGCATCATCTTGCCTTCCCATGGCGATGCCGTGATGATGCCGCACTGCGGAAGACTGCTGCTGCAAGGACGCTCTATTGACCGACCGATCCCTGGCGGGCCGCCGCGTACTGGTTGTCGAAGATAACCACGCGGCCTCGCTTTATATCGAGGACATGCTGGACAGGCTTGGATGTGTTGTCATCGGTCCGTTTCCGACCATGCCGGAAGCGCGCGAGGCCGCTAAAACTCAGCCGATCGACCTGGCTTTGCTGGACGTCAACCTGGCCGGGGTTCTCAGCTATCCTGTCGCCGCTATCCTGGACGAGCGGAACATCCCCTTCATCCTGCTGACCGCCTATGGCGAGCATGGCGTACCGTCAGACCATCCGGAATGGCCGTGGCACTCCAAACCGTTCGTGGAAGCGGAACTGGTGACGAAGCTGCGGGATATGGTTGCGGCAGCATAGCCGTTTGGCGTTCGCTGACGTCGGCGTTTGTGATGGCACCGCATTGAGCGGTGTATCAGGTTTTCAGTGAACCAACGTCATCCCCGCGGCCGCGGGGATCTTCTTGCTGTGGCGCCGCAGCGATAGAAGATGCCCGCGGCCGCGGGGATGACGGTTGGAGATGCGCTAGCTCGCATTCCCCTGCGTAATCGCCGTCTTGATGGTCTGGCCGATGGAGGCATTGGGTTCGGCTTCCATCGCGGGCGTCGGGAAAGCATCTTCCCAGCCGCCGCCGAGCGCCAGATAGAGCGAGACGAGGTCGGTCGAAACCGCCGCCGTGCTGTCCTCATACTGGCGCGCACTGGACAGCACGCTCTGCTGCGCATTCAGCACGTCGATATAGGTGGCGATGCCTTCCGTATACCGCTGCTGGGCGAGCGCGAAGGCCTTCTGATCGGCGAGCACGGCGCGGCCGAGCAGAACGCGGCGCTGCTGTTCCTGGTCGTAATTGGTCAAGGCCGTATCGACGTCGGAGAAGGCCTGTAGCACCGCCTTGTCATAGGCGATGACCGCTTCCTTCTGCTGCGACCGGCGCAGATGCAGGGTTTCCACCAGCTTGCCGCCCTGGAAAATGGGTACCGACACCATGCCGCCGAGCGCATAGGTACGGGCGGCCGTGGTAAAGAGGTTCTGCGTCGCGTCGGACTGGATGCCGAGGAAGCCGAGCAGGTCGAAGGTCGGGAAGAAGCTGGCAACCGCGACGCCGATATTGGCCGTCGCCTCATGCAGGGTCGCTTCCGCTTCCATCACGTCCGGGCGGCGGCGCAGCAGTTCGGACGGCAGGCCCACCGGCACCACGGCAGGCGTCGGCGGCACGGCTTCCGGCGTGATCAGCTCGGCCTGCAAGGCACGCGGCCCCTCGCCCAGAAGCATGCTCAAGGCGTTGATATATTGCGCGACCATCTGCTGAGAGGTCGGCACGGTCGCTTCCGTCGTTGTCAGCTGCGCCTGTTCCTGAGCGACGTCGAGCTGATCGGTAAGGCCGGCGGCCGCCCGCTGCTGCGTCAGATTGAGCAGGTTCTGCGCGGTGCGCACATTGTCCTGCGCGATCTTCAGCTGCATCTGCGCGTTGCGCAGCTGGAGGTAGTCGCGCGCGACTTCCGCCATCAGCTGGATGACGGTGCCACGCCGGTCGATTTCCTGGGCCTGGATGGCGGCATTGCCGGCCTCCACCCCACGGCGGACCTTGCCCCAGATGTCGAGCGTCCAGGTGGCGTCGAACCCGTACTGATAGATCGATATCGGGCTGATATCGCTGGACGACCCGCTGCTGCTGCCGAGCGAGAAGCCCTTGTCGCTCGGCTTGACATCGGCGGCGGTGACATTGCCGCTGACGCTGGGAAAGAAGGCGGCGGCGGTGACGCCGGCATTGGACCGCGCCTCGGCCACGCGGATGGTCGCGGTCTGCACATCCAGGTTCTGCGCGACGGCGCGCTGTTCCAGAGAGTTCAGTTCCGGATCGTTGAAGCTCTGCCACCATTCCACCTGGATGGGAGCAATCTCGGGCTGGCTGTGCCCGGCGCCGGAGACGCGGCCGTCAAGGAAGGAGGACGGGTCATAGGGCGGGGTCGGGCGCTTGAAGTCCGGTCCCATCGTGCAGCCCGCCATGGCCAGCATAACAAGGGAGGAGATCAGCGGTCGCGAGAAGGCCGCCCGTTTCTGACGAAGGGCTTGTCTCATGTCTTGGGCCAAAGGGAGCCGCTCCTGCCATGCGCTTTGACCGAACGGTTCGGTTAGCAGCTTGTATGATAGAAAGGGTGCGGCCATTGTCAAACCACGTGCAGGATGGATGAGCGTGGACGCAGCCGGTAACTCTCACAAGATTGATGTGATGTCTCAGGTCGAAAGGCCGGGCGATGCCCTCTCGCCCGAACGACGACGGGCGATCGTGGACGGTGCCGGTCGCGTTTTCGCGCGCGACGGCTATGAGGGCGCCAGCATGGCGGATATCGCGCGGGAGGTCGGGGTCTCCAAGGGGACGCTCTACAATTATTTCCCGAGCAAGGCGGCCTTGTTCAGCGGCTTCATCTCCACCGGCTGCGACGAGACGCTGAAGCATATTCTGGATCTCGCGCCGCCGGAGAAGACGCCGGAGGAGACGCTACGCCGGGTCGCCGTCGCGGTGATGGAGATGATGCTTTCCCCCTTCCGCCAATCCATCCACCGCATGGTGATGTCGGAAGCTTTGAAATTTCCGGAACTGGCCCGCGCCTTTTTCGATTCCGGCCCCAGCCGGGCGCTGAACTACCTTTCGACCTGGCTGCGCCAGGAGGCAGAGCGCGGCCGGCTGCTGGTGCCGGACCCGGATTTCGCGGCCGAGCAGTTCTTCGCGCTATGCCAGACCAAGCTCGTCATGCGCTCGCGCCTGCGGCTGATCGAGACGGCCGACCCGGCCGAGGTGGACCGTGTCGTCGAAGGTGCTATTGGCGTTTTCCTGAAAGCCTATGCGGCGCCCGAACGGAAGGAATGACGGTGATGACAGCGACCTATAACGCGACGTCGGAAGTTCTGGCGGCCATCGACCGCAGCCAGGACGAGGCCCGGCACAAACTGTTCGATTTCCTGTCCATCCCCAGCGTCAGCGCTCAACCCGAGCACGCCGAGGATTGCGCGGCTGCCGCGCGCTGGCTGGCGCATGAATTCGCCTCCGTCGGCTTCACCACCGAATTGCGGCAGACGCCGGGCCACCCGATCGTCATCGGCCATTATGCCGGCCCCGAGGGGGCCGACGCGGCTGCCCTGCCCCATTTCCTGTTCTACGGCCATTACGACGTGCAGCCGGCCGATCCGCTGGAGCTGTGGGACAGCCCGCCTTTCGAGCCGCAGATGAAGCCGGGTCCGCATGGCCCCCGCGTCGTGGCGCGTGGCGCGGTGGACGATAAGGGGCAGGTCGCCTCCTTTCTCTGGGCCTGCCGCGCCTGGCATAAAACTACCGGCAGCCTGCCGATCCGCATCACCCTGCTGCTGGAAGGCGAGGAAGAAGTGGGCTCCGCCAATCTGGAAGCCTTCATCGCGGCCAATAAATCTCTGCTGAAGGCCGATGTGGCGCTGATCAGCGATACCGGCATGTGGGATCGTACGACCCCGGCGCTGACCACGCGGCTGCGCGGCCTCGTCTATACGCAGATCGATCTCGTGGGCCCGGACAAGGATCTGCATTCGGGCATGTATGGCGGGGCGGCGTTGAACCCCATCAATGCGCTGACCCGGATTCTGGGTGCGCTGCATGACGATAAGGGCCGCGTCCAGATTCCGGGATTTTATCAGGGCGTGGACGACCTGCCGCCGGCGCTCGCGAAGCAATGGGGCGGCTTGGGTTTTGACGAAGGCGCGATGCTGTCCTCCATCGGCCTGACGGCAGCCTCCGGCGAGACCGGACGCACGGCGCTGGAACGGATGTGGTCGCGCCCGACCGCCGATCTCAACGGCATCTGGGGCGGCTATACGGGCGTCGGCGCGAAAACCGTCATCGCCTCCCACGCCCATGCCAAGCTCTCCTTCCGCTTGGTGGGCCGCCAGGATCCGGCCGCGATCATGGCCGGGCTGAAGCAGTTTCTGGACGCGCGGACGCCGCCCGGCGCGCAGATCACCGTGCAGGATTTCGGCGGCAATCCGGCGGTTGAAGTTTCCACAGACGGTCCCTTCATCGCGGCGGCGGAAGAGGCGCTGACCGATGAATACGGCAAGGCGCCGGTCCTGATGGGCTGTGGCGGGTCCATTCCCGTGGTCGGCACGCTGAAGACCCAGCTTGGCCTCGACACCATCCTGATGGGCTTCGGCCTGGATGACGATCAGGTGCATAGTCCGAACGAGAAGTTCGAATGGTCCTGCTATCTGGGCGGCGCCCGCAGCCATGCCCGGCTTCTGGCCAAGCTGGCGGAGCTTGGCTGAGACCGCGTAATAAACTTGGCCTAGAAACTTGGGGCGAGCGGTTGCCCAGACCGCCGTGGCACGATAAGCCGGAATGAGTGCGGTTTCATTCCGGCCATCTAGGAGTATGCGATGCTGCGTCACACCTTCCCGATCATGATGGCCTGTCTGGGTCTTGGCGTGGCGCTGGCCCCGGCCCTCGTCCGCCCGGCAATGGCGCAGCAGGCCATGCAAAGCTACCTGCCCCGCCGCCTTGCCGGCAGCGATGTCGATATCCTGCGCCATGAAGCAGCCAAGCTGGGACCGCAGGGACCGAAAAAGGAAAGCTGGAAGAATCCGAAGACCGGCAATTCCGGCACGGTGACTTTCCGCAAGCAGTATGAGCAGGCCGGCATGACCTGCCGCAGCTTCGGCTATACCTTCCACACCGGCACCTCGTCCGATGGCCTGCCCTATAAGCTCAACTGGTGCGAAAAGAGCCCGGGCAACTGGGCTATCGCAAGCTGATATCCCTGCCAGAGCAAAGTTGCCGATGATTTGGCGGCTTTGCTCTGGTCAGATTGCGCTGTCGCGCTATCCTTCCCCATCCGCTGAGCAAGACCAAGAATGCGCGGGAACTTGAGGGAAGGTAAAACGGCATGACCTATACAATCGATCTGACCGGGCGTGTGGCCCTGGTGACCGGCGGCACCCGCGGCATTGGCCTGGCGGCTGCCCAGCGGCTGGGCGAGGCCGGGGCCAGCATCGTCATCACCGGGCGGGATGAGGCGGCAGCCAGTGCCGCTCTGGCCGGTTTTGAGGCATCCGGCATCGCGGCGCGGTTCCAGAAGCTCGATGTGACCTCGGAGGCCGAGATCGTCCAGGTGATCGGCGCCATCGCGGCCGAGACGGGGATCGATATCCTGGTCAATAGCGCGGGCGTTGCTTCCCATTGCAACTTTACGGAAACCGATGCCGCGCATTGGGACTATATCATGAACACCAATCTGCGCGGCACATACCTTTGCTGCCGGGAGGCGCTGCGCGCCATGGCCACGCGCGGCAAAGGCGGCAGCATCGTCAATATCGGCTCTATCTCCGGCATCGTTTCCAACGTGCCGCAGAATCAGGCCGTGTATAATGCGTCCAAGGCCGCCGTGCATATGCTGACCAAGTCGCTCGCCTCCGAATTCGCGGATCGGCATATTCGCGTCAATGCCATCGCCCCCGGCTATGTCCGCACCGACATGACGCAGGGCGGATTGGACAATCCGGAATGGTCGAAAATCTGGCTGGACATGACGCCGATGCGCCGCCCCGGCGAGGCCGATGAAATTGCGCAGGCAACGTTGTTTCTGGCGTCCGACGCTTCCAGCTATATCACCGGCGAAGTGATGACCATCGACGGCGGCTATACGCTGCGGTGATGGCCTGCGGCTGACAGCTTCAGAGCCGCACCCGAATGCGCTTCGGCATATTGAGAGCCTCCCCGGCTCTTGGTATCGCCGCCGCCATAGCCATCTTGACCATAGGTGGCGTAGTACCCGTGACGGAAAATTTCCCTGACGCTCCATAGACGACGTAGAAAGAATCATTGTACGTCGCATTGCAAACGGCCAGACTCGGGAAACTGGCGGGCGTTATGACAACGCCGGTCGCCGCGTTTCCTATGGCGACGTTGAAAATGACGGATGGCGAAATATCGATGTTTGTATTGGGCGAGGCCTCGATGAAGCTCGTCAGGGCAACGCCGCCGGCATAGGTTCTCAGCGCGGTTCCGGCATTAAACCGCATGGCGCTGCTGTCATAATCTGCGGTCGTGATGCGAAATGCGCCTGCCGGAACCGCCAAGCCTGACGAGGGCGGCAAGAGTGCCAATGGTTTGAGTTGCATCACTGTCACATCCGAAGATTTTCCATCGCCAGTCGACAGGTTGATGGCCTGGCTGGATGACATATAGCCGGACTGCTGGCCGGCAACGGGCGGCCGATAGGCCTGCTGAACGCCCGCGCGGTATTCGAAATCGAGTTCGAAAGTCAGGATCGTGCCGGTCTGCTTGTAATTGCCGAGGGACGCGGCGCCCAGGCTGGTGCAATAGATGTCATGCATCCCGACAACGCTGATCGGCGACATAAAATACAAAAACGTCTGCGTTTGGGTGCTGTTGTTTTGAACATTGATCGTGATGATTGCCATGCTTACTTCAGCTTATCTTGGGCAAAAATGACCCGAACTGTCAGAGAGATAGCCAGATAGGCTCGGTTTTCGCCCTGCCGCTCCCAGCCGCTATTTCCATGTCTCGTAAGGTATGTCGGCGTAAGACATGGAAATAGCTTTCGCTCAGGCTGACCCGCTTATTGGCGTTTGGACGTCAGGTGCGGCAGATCAAGAAATCTGCCATTTCCCCGAGGCGTCATAGGTAACGTTAAAGCTGACTTTACCGGATGTCGCGTCGCACAAGGCGGCCGTGACTGAACTCGTGGTGAAGTTCATCACGGTGCCGCTGACGAAGTCGCCAACGGCCACGTAGTATTTCAGAATCGGTTGGGCATCGATATTGGCGGCAGGACTGGCAAGAACGAAGTTCGACAGCACGTAACTGCCGTTGGCGAGCTGGACCGCTGAGCCGGCCAAGTAATTATTAGCGCCGGCATTATAGCTGGGCGTGGTGATACGGAAGGCCCCGGCCTGCACGCCGGGTGTGAATTTCGGCGCGCTCAGCCCCAGGCCGCTGGTATCCGAAATCGCCAGCAGCGTCGAATTGTTGGTCGGCGAGCCATCGGAGGTCGTCAGATCAATCGGACGAGTCGCCGTGCCGTAACCGGATGCCTGGCCCACGGGCGGCACGTTGTTGTCGGACTGCTGCACGCCTGCGACGAATTGCAGATTCGAACGAAAGGTCAAAGAACCGCCGCCGCTTGTCGGATCATCGTAAGGCGAGAGCGGCGCACCGAAAAGACTGTTGGAATAGACCTTGGTGCCGCCGGTATATTTCGCGGGCTCCTGGAAGAAATAGAATCCGTGGCTTTGCGTGCTTTTGTTGACTAGATTGATTGTGATCAGAGTCGGCATGGCATTTTCTCCACATTGATTTGGTATTGAGATCAGTCGGCAGCGAGCGGTGTCAGTCGAGCTTTGTCACCGTAATGGGGGTGCCGGTCTTGGTGCGCGCCGCATGTTCGAGCGTGTTGACATTCATGTCGGGGGCGTCGATTTTGGGAAGGACTTTGACTTTTTTGACTTCATACTGCTCGTAAGTAAACTTTGTCTCGGCATAGTCCGCATCATGCACAATTGTGCTGGCCTTACCTTCCGTCAGCTTGGCCTCATCATTGCGCTCAAAGATGTATTCGGTCATGGGATGTCCTTTGCGATTTAATTTTCGGAAGAAGCAGAAGAAAAGCCGGCCGACTTTGGCGTCTAGCTCCAATACTTTTCTTCAGAAACAATGATAATTTATCGATGTAAGTTCGCAACGTACAATCCCTTGCGCACAACGCAAGTTCGCGGGCCAAAGCGTGCGCGGCTCGAATGCTAATATGCACCGCTATGGCGGAAAACTATTTGGGCGCAGTGGTCGCTAAAACCTCAACGATCGCGCCGATCAGAAATCGCATTGAATTTGCAATGGAAATTGGCAGCAATTCGATGGAAGGGCCGGCGTCATCCGCAATTTTTTCGGAATCCGTGGCGTGATGCTGGTCCATATGACCGCGCCCGAGAATCAGCCAATCGAGCGAGATATCAAGGGCTTCGCAGAGTTTGGTCGCATGGTCCAGCGAAAGCCCCGCCCCTTGCTGCCAGCGGCTGACAGCACTTTCATTGACGCCAAGATGGGATGCGAGGACGATTTGCTTACGGATGCCTCTGGCAATCATGGCGCTTTGCAAGCGCTCCCCCCGTGTTGACATGTCGCGCCTGTTCAGAAGGTGTTAACGTTTCAGAGCCGAGACTCGCTCTGACGTCAACACTCTCCAAACTCATAAATATTTTTATATCAAAACGATTGGCGCCATGCCCCTGGGCCTGTTGGCGCGAGAATTCACCCGCAATAGAATCTGAAACGATGCCTGAGCGGGTTGCAGGAGCGTTCCGTGTTGCTATGCCCGTATTGGCCTAGCAGCCCTCCCCCCTCACCACCGCGCGGATCGTCATTACCAATATCCGCAGGTCGAACCACAGCGACCAATGGGCGATATAGTGCAGGTCGTGCGCCACCCTCTGGCGCAGCTTCTCCACCGTATCCGTCTCGCCGCGCCAGCCGCGCACCTGGGCCCAACCGGTCATCCCCGGCTTGACGCGATGGCGCGCGGCATAGCCGGCGGCGGCCTCACCAAACGGCAGGCCTCCGGCCTCCGTCCCCAGCGCATGCGGTCGGGGGCCGACCAGCGACATGCTGCCTTCCACGACATTGAAGAACTGCGGGAGTTCGTCGAGGCTGGTGCGACGGAGAAATCGCCCCAGCGGCGTGACCCGGCCATCATCCGTCACCGCCTGATGCCGGCCTGTGGCATCCGCGCTTTCGACCCGCATGGTGCGGAATTTCCGCACCGGGACGATGCGCCGATTAAGGCCAAGGCGCGGCTGCACGAAAAAGACCGGCCCCGGCGAGGACAGCCGCAGCGCCAGCGCGATCGCCAGCATGACCGGCAGGGCCAGGATCAAACATGGCAACCCAATGAAAAGATCTTCGGCCCGTTTGATAGCGGCCTGCAAACCTGCCATGGGCCTGTCACGCAATGGCAAAAACGGAAATCCGCCCAGCATCGCAAGCCGCGCACCCGCCATGTAGAAACGCGCGGTATCCGGCGGCGCCAGCCAGATATCGGCGGCGATGCCGGCCATGAAACGGTCGATGGCGGCGATGTGGCGGCCGGCCGCCTGTGGCAGGGCGATCAACAGCAGATCGGCCTCCCCCCGCTCCAGCAGGTCACGCGCATCACGCAGGCGTGCCAAAGCCGGTGCCGCGATTGCGTCAGCGCCCGGGCTGCCATCGCCGCCGCGCGACGGCACGGTCAGGCAGCCGCGCAAGTGCAGCAATCCGCCCGCCGCGATGATGGGCGCCAGGCGGCTTAATCCCGCAGCGTCGGCGACCAGAACCGCGCGCCGCAAGGGCATCGGCGGCGCGCCCTGGCGCAGCATGGCGTCCAGGTGCGGCCGGGTCAGCAGGCTCAAGACCGGCGCCGCGATGCTCCAGCTGAATAGCCAGTTCCAATTGCTGATGAGCAGGCCTTGCGGCGCGGCGAATGCCGGCACCGGCCAAAGTGCCGCGACGCCGTCCCAGACGAGCAGCGCCAACAGCATCAGCGCAAAGGATTGGGCAAGCGTGAACAGCAGCACCATGCGCCGATCCTCGGCACTGGCACGATACAGCCCCTGAACCTGCAACAGCGCGAGCGTCAGCGCGGCCGTACCGAGAATGACCAGCGCCGCGCGCGGCGTCTGTCCGGCATGGGAGTCCGGATTCAGATGACGGCAGGTAAAACCCGTGGCGATGATGCAAACAGCATCCCAGGCTGCCAGAAGACTTCTACGGCGCTGGGCGAAGAGGTGCTGCGGATTGGCCCCGGTGACAGCGAATGTGCGGCCGGATAGCTCCATGTCGCGCGCCTCTGCCTTTAGTCCGGTGCCACACCTCTTCGCTGCATTCCTTCTATATTCGTTTTGTTAACGAATCAAGTTTTGGGCCGATCTTGCCGCCAGGGCTTCAAGCAGCCGGCCCCGTCTCACCAAAGACGCGCATATAGAGCGCATCGAGCGCTTTCAGATGGATGCGGGAATCCATGGCGTTATCCAGCACCTCTGCCGGCACCACGCCCGCGACTTCCGGATCGGCGTCCAGATTCTCGCGGAAGGTTTTACCCTCCGGCGTGCCAAGCTTGGTCCAGGTCTCCATCGCATTGCGCTGCACGATGCGATACGCGTCCTCACGCAGAATGCCGGAACGGGCCAGCGCCAGCAGCACTTCGCCGCTATGCACGACGCCGCCCAGGGATTCGAGATTGGCGGCCATGCGCTCGGGATAGACCAGCAGCTTGTCCATCATCCCGGCCAGGCGCTGCAATGCGAAGTTGAGCGCGATGGAGGCGTCGGGCGCGAACACGCGCTCGACGGCCGAGTGGCTGATGTCGCGCTCATGCCAGAGCGTCACATTTTCCAGGGCCGGCACCACGGCGGCGCGCACGATGCGGGCGAGACCCGACAGGTTTTCGCTCAGCACCGGGTTGCGCTTATGCGGCATGGCGGACGATCCCTTCTGCCCGGCATGGAAGAACTCTTCCGCCTCGCGCACTTCCGACCGCTGGAGATGACGCACTTCGGTGGCCAAGCGTTCGACGCCTGCGGCGACCACGGCCAACGCCGAGAACCAGGCGGCGTGACGGTCACGCGGAATGACCTGGGTGGAAACGGGTTCGGAGGCGAGGCCCAGCTTCTCGGCGACGTAATCCTCAACCCGCGTGTCGAGATGAGCGTAGGTGCCGACGGCGCCCGAAATGGCACAGGTCGCGATTTCGGCGCGGGCGGCCACCAGACGCGCGCGGTTGCGGGCGAATTCCGCGTAATGCCCGGCCATCTTCAGGCCGAAGCTGGTGGGTTCGGCATGGATGCCGTGGCTGCGGCCGATGGTCAGCGTGTATTTATGGGCGAAAGCCTGCTTCTTCAGCGCGGCCAGAACCGCATCGACGTCGGCGATCAAAATATCGGTCGCCTGGGTCAGCTGCACGGCCAGGCAGGTGTCCAGCACGTCCGAGCTGGTCATGCCGAGATGGACGAAGCGGCTGTCCTGTCCGACGCCTTCCGCCAGCCAGGTGAGGAAGGCGATGACATCGTGGCGCGTCACGGCCTCGATCTCGTCGATCTTGGTGACGTCGGCTTCCGTCATGGCCGCCAGCATCGGCGCGCCGCGCTCGCGGATGGTTTTCGCGGCCTCGGCCGGCACGGCGCCGACCATGGCCATGCCTTCGGCGGCCAAAGCCTCGATCTCGAACCAGATGCGGTAGCGGTTGATGGGAGCCCAGATGGCCGCCATTTCAGGGCGGGAATAACGCGGAACCATGTGACGTCTCCAAAAAACTGCGCGGTCGCGCCGCCCTAACCCTCATGCGCCCCGTTGACAAGCAGGCTGCCGTATTCAGATGAAGGGAAATGATCGAAGCAACCCTGCTCTCCCAAATTGCCGCCCTCGCCCAGGTTCTGATGATCGACCTTGTGCTGGCGGGCGACAATGCCGTCGTCATCGGCCTGGCCGTGGCGGGCCTGGCCCCCGCGCAAAAGCGCATGGCCGTGCTGGCGGGTATCGGCTTCGCTGTCGTTATCCGCATCGCCATGGCCATGGTGGCTTTGAAGTTGCTGGCGATTGTGGGCCTGACGCTGGCCGGCGGCATTCTGCTGCTGTGGGTCTGCTGGAAAATGTTCCGCGAACTCCGCCATCGCGCGCATCATGCCGAGGGGGACGCGGCGCCCGTCACCAAGACGCCCTTGCAGGCAGCGCTACAGATCGCGCTGGCCGATATTTCCATGAGCCTGGACAATGTTCTGGCCGTTGCGGGGGCTGCGCATGAGCATCCCTGGATCCTGGCGCTCGGCCTGCTGCTGTCCGTGGTGCTGATGGGCATCGCCGCCAGCCTCATCGCCACACAGCTGGAAAAGCGGCGCTGGATCGCCTGGGTCGGCCTCGCCGTCGTGCTGTTCGTGGCCGTGAAGATGATCTGGGAGGGCACGCATAAGGTGATGGAGCATTTCGGATACGTGCTGCCGTTGCCGGGGCTGGCAGGGTAACGCCAGAGCTTTGTGAACGATTTCGGTATGACTTCGCCTTGCTTCACCTTATAATTTTGACCCATGGACAACCGTTCAGACGCAAAGATCGAGACGAGAACCGTAAGCCTCCCAGCGGAACAGTCCCGCTATATCGATCACACGGTCGCTTCGGGCCGATATGCTTCTGTGAGTGATGTCGTGGAAGCAGGCTTGATTGCGCTTCAGGAGCGAGAGGTGGCCGTCGATCTTTGGCTCAGAGAGGATGTGCTGCCGGTCTACGACGCCATGCAGGCCGATCCAGGGCTTGGCATGACAGCCGACGCGGTCATCAGGCAGTTGCAAGCCCATCATGCTGCACGGATCAATAAAGCAAGCCGTGGCGACTGAGGTCGTCTTCGCCCCCGAGGCTTTGCGCGATCTGATAGGCTTATACGACTATGTCTCCGACAAAGCGGGCGCACAGATCGCACTGAATTTTGCCGACACTATCCGAAGATACTGCCTCACTTTCGGAACATTTCCGCAGCGTGGCATGAGGCGCGACGATCTGCGTCCGGGCTTGCGGGTCGTCGGATTTCGCCGCCGGATCACGATCGCATTTCATGTTGCGCCTGACCGCGTCGTCATCGACCGCATTCTTTACGCCGGGCGTGATACGGACAGACTGGCTGGCCTATAGGGGGTAACGCTCCTGCCCCGCCCAATTTCGTCATCCCGGTCTTGAGCCGGGATCTTCTTTATGGGCTTCTCCAAAAAAGATCCCCGTGACAAGCACGGGGATGACGAAAAAGAGACGGGGCGTTTCGTGGAAAAGACTAGGCCCCCAAAGCGGCCGAAATCTCGTCCTGCAGTTCCTTGACGGTGACGGCGATCTTCTCAGCCGAGAAGGCGTCGATCTCCAGGCCCGTCACCCGCGTGTACTGGCCATTGGCGCAGGTCACCGGCACGCCGCCGATGATGCCTTCGGGAATGCCGTAAGACCCGTCGGACGGGATCGCCATCGAGACCCAGCCGCCATTCGTCCCTTGCACCCAGTCGCGCATATGGTCGATCGCGGCATTGGCGGCGGAGGCGGCCGAAGACGCGCCACGCGCCTCGATGATAGCCGCGCCGCGCTTGCCGACGGTCGGGATATAGGTATCGCGATACCAGTCCTGATCACCCACCATATCGGCGAGAGATTGGCCGTTGGCGGTGGCGAAGCGCCAGTCGGCCAGCATCGTGGGCGAATGATTGCCCCAGATGATCATCTTCTCAATGCTGGACACCGGCACGCCCGCCTTGGCCGCGAGCAGCGACAGGGCGCGGTTATGATCCAGGCGCACCATGGCGGTGACATTGGCCTTGGGGAAGTCGGGCGCGAAAGCCGAGAGAATGCCGGCATTGGTATTGGCCGGGTTGCCGACCACGATCACTTTCGCGTCGCGCTTGGCGTTCTCGTTCAGAGCCTTGCCCTGAACCTTGAAGATCTCGGCATTGGCCGTGAGCAGATCGGCGCGTTCCATGCCCTTCGAGCGCGGGCGCGAGCCGACCAGGAAGGCGGCATCGGCATCACGGAAGGCGACCGCCGGGTCATCGGTGATGACGACGTCTTCCAGCAGTGGGAAAGCGCAATCCTCAAGCTCCATCACCACGCCGCGCACGGCGGCCTGGGCCTGCGGCAGATCGAGAAGCTGAAGGATAATCGGCTGGTCCGGGCCGAAGACATCGCCCTGGGCAAGGCGGAAGAGGAGCGCGTAACAGATCTGACCGGCAGCACCGGTGACGGTAACGCGTTTCGCGGGACGAGACATGTGAGCGTCCTATGTTCTTCACAGAGACAGGCTGTATGCGCTGTCTGCGCCCGCTTTCCAATCCGCCTAACCGGTCAATGGCATCGCGAAATTCGGACCCAGGCTCCCGTAAAAGGGGCAGGCCGACAGGCCAGCGCAGGCCTAAAGCAGGTCTTCCACGGTCTCGGCCGGGCGGCAGAGTTTCGCGCCGCGCGGCGTCACCACGATAGGACGCTCCACCAGCACCGGATGCGCGACCATGGCGTCCAGAATGGCGTCGTCGGTCGTATCTGCCGCCAGAAGACCGAGTTCCTCGGCCGGCGTGCCGCGTTTGCGCAGGATATCCCGCGGGCGCGCCTTCATGCTGGCCAATAGGAATAAGAGCTGCGGCCTGGTCCAGCCGGTCTTGAGATAGAGCACGATTTCGGGCGCCATGCCCGCCGCCTCGATCATCCCCAGCACGCGCCGCGACGTGCCGCAGGCAGGGTTATGAAAGATCGTTACCTTGCTCTTGGTCATCCCTGCGCCTTCATGCTGTCAGGCCGAGAAGCGGACGATACATTGCACGCCCGCGCTGTCGTAGGTGATCTCGGCTTGGCCTTCCTCACGCCGGAACGCCGAGCCGATCAGACGCGTGCCGAAGCCCTGCGCTTTGGGCGGCGCCACAGGCGGCCCGCCGATTTCCCGCCATTCCAGATGCACCATGCGGCCGCGGCGGCGCCAGCCGATCTCCACCCTGCCCTCCGGCACGGACAGCGCACCGTATTTTACGGCATTGGTCGCCAATTCATGGATGACGAGGGCCAGCGGCGTCGCCGTGCGCGGGGTGACAGGCACCGGCGGTCCGCTGATTTGGCAATTATGATGTCCGAAAGGCGTCAGCACGCGCGCCACCAGCATGTCGAGATTGGCGGGCGTCAATGCCTCGTCATTCGACACATCGAGCGCCAAAGCCAGACCCAGCGCTTCCAGCCGGTCGTGGAACTGGTCCTGATAATCAGACAAGCCTTTCGACCGGCGCGCCGTCTGGAGTGAAATCGCCTGTACCAGGCCCATCAGGTTGCGGATGCGATGCCGCATCTCATGCGTCAGCAATCGCGCCTGTTCCTCGGCAGCGCGATGCGCCTCGAGCAATTTCTTGAACAGACTACAGATGACGAGAATGACGAGGCCGGAAATCAGATAGCCGACGAGGACATGCAGGTCCGGCGCGTTGATGACGAAGCCGTCACGCGGAATGAGCCAGAAATAATCGCCGATCAGCGCGCTGAGGATAAGACAGGTCAAACCGGGGGTGATGCCACCCCAGAAACTGGCGACCATCAGCGCGGGAAAGAAGGTGAAGAACGTGCCACGCGTGCCCAGGGTCGCGACAAAGCACAGCCGCAGCAGGACCGCTGCGACCAAACAGCCCCCCGCCAGGGCCTGTCCCTGCCAGAAGGTCAGCCGAGCCTGCGGAGCAAGCTTCAACCACCACCTGCCGGCGGGCTTCTGCCGGGAGCCTGCGCTCATTGTACCCTTTTGCGGACCGATAACCGGTATCGCGATTACGTGAACTCACACCGTCTGTGGCGGTTCGCGGCGCAAAGTTCAACCCGCGACCGGAATTATTATCGTCTCAGTTCCATCTGGATGGGGCCTTCGCGCCGTCCATGGGTGAACTGATCGACAACCGGATTGCCGGAATCGAGGATGGCCGCGGCCGGCCCTTCCCAGATGATCCGCCCCTTGTGCAGCATGGCCGCGCGATCGCCGATGCGCTGCGAACTTGCCATGTCATGGGTGATGGCAATGGCCGTGCTGCCCAGGCGCTTGACGCAATCGACGATCAACCCGTCGATGACGGCCCCCATGATCGGGTCCAGGCCCGTCGTCGGCTCATCGAAGAACATGATCGCCGGTTCGGACGCGATGGCGCGTGCAAGCGCAACGCGCTTCTGCATGCCCCCCGATAGTTCCGAAGGTGACAGGTCGCCCACCGACGGGGCCAGGCCCACCTGCCCCAGCACCGCATCCGCCTTGTGATGCGCCGCACTGCGGCTGGCCTGATGCCGCGCCACAAGTCCGAATGCGACATTGTCGCGCACCGTCATGCTGTCGAACAGCGCGCCGTTCTGGAACAGCATGCCGATCTCGGCGCGTGCCGCCTGCCGCGCGCGACCGCGCAGTTTGAGGATGTCCTGCCCGTCGATTTCGATGCTGCCCGCGTCCGGCTCGACCAGGCCGAGGATGCATTTCAGCAGCACCGATTTGCCGGTGCCGGATCCGCCGATGACGACCATGGAGGTGCCGGCCGCGACATCGAGATCGACACCGTCGAGCACCTGTTTCGAACCGAAAGCCTTGCGCAGCCCGCGAATGCGGATTTTGGGAGTATCGGCCAAGCTCATCGGGTGAAGAAGACCTCGGTCATGCCGTAGTCCAGCGCCAGAACCAGAACGGAGGCCATGACGACGGCGGAAGTGGTGGCCGAGCCCACGCCCTCGGCGCCGCCCCGGCTGCGATAGCCATGGAAACAACCCGACAGCGCGATGACGAAGCCGAAGACGACGGCCTTGGCCAGGCCAAGGGTGACGTCGCCGGTATGAAGGGCCGCGATACTGTCCTGAATATAGGACTGGCCGTTAAAGCCAAGCTTGACGGTACAGACGATGAACCCGCCCAGCACGCCCAGGATATCGGCGATGATGACCAGGATGGGCATGGCGACGATGCCCGCCAGCAGGCGCGGCGCCACCAGATATTTCATCGGCTTGGTGGAGAGGGTCTGCAAGGCGTCGATCTGGTCGGTCACCCGCATGGTGCCGAGTTCGGCCGCCATGGCCGCGCCCGCGCGCCCGGCCATCATCAGCGCGGCCAGAACGGGGCCGAGTTCGCGCGTCACGGACAGTGCCACGATGGTCGCCGTCTGGCTCTGCGCGGCATAGCGCGCGAAGCCGGTATAGGATTGCAGGGCGATCACCATACCGGCGAAAATCGCCGTCAGCGCCACCACCGGCAGCGACAGGAAGCCCATGCCGAAGATCGCCCGCCCGAAAAGGCGGGGATAATAGGGCGGCAGGAAAATATGGATCAGCCCTTCGATAGCGAAGATGGCCAAGGCCCCGGCGGAGCGGCAGCAGGCGATCGCGCCTCGGCCGATCGTCGCCACCACGTTCAGAATCGCATTCATGCTATCCAGATAGACGCGATGGAGGCGTCTGCCCAGGGAGGTCAGGGTAACGCATGCATTTCATTCTGAGGTCATGTCGCCGTCGCGACCGTTTAGGATGATGGACGCCGCACGGCGGCCGTCGAGAATCGCCCCGCCGACCGTGCCGGCCATGCCGTCCGTGCGGCAGGCTTCGCCCGCGAAAATCAGGCGCCCGCCGGCCAAAGGCTCGGCCAAGGCGGCCCGCGCCGTGGTCGCACCAGGCCTCGCATAGGTATAGGCGCCGAGATGATGCGGGTCCGTGCCCCAACCGGTCGCGATGCCGCCCTGGGCGAATATCCGGTCAGCATCGCTGCCCAGCATGTCGCGCCAGACGGCCCTGGCGAAATCCAGCGCCGCCGCCGGGTCATACGCCAAATCCCAGGCGGTCTGGCCACCCATGAAGCCGATGACATGGTCGGTATCGCGCGGCCAGGCGATGAAACTGAGGAAGGGATCGCCGGGTTTTTCGATACAGCGGAACAGCTGCGTCGGCCCGGCCATGCCCAGCCGATCGCCGTCGGTCGCGCGCAGGATGACCTTGCTCAGCAACCCCATGGGCAGATCGGCAATGGCCTGGGCCGTGCGCGGCGGCAAGGCCGGCGCGAAACCGATATGCCCCGCCGCCAGCACGCCGACCGAGACGGTGACGATGACAGCCCCGGCGGTGACGACACCCTGTGGCGTTTCGATCCGCACGCCGGGACCGTCCCAGTCGATACGAGTCGCCGGGCAGTTCAGCCGAATGTCGCCCGCGCTGACCAGCAGCATGTCCAGCAGCAACTGCCCCAGACCGTCCGGCGCCATCAGATTGGTGCCGCTGATCTGGTTAAGGCAGAAATCGGCCAGGCTCAGCGCCGTCGCGTCGGCTGCCTCGATCAGGCTCGCCTCCCAGGTCTCGATGGTCGGCGCAAAGGGATTGTCCCAGCGGAACGGCCCGATCGCCTCGGCCAGGGAGACGTCAGGCGTTTTAGGATGAGCGAAAACACGCGCGAACCAGGCCGATTCGGCAGCCTCGTAAGCCGCATGATCGTCCGGGCTTGCTTCGCGGCCACCAAGGAACATGCGGCTGGGATTGCCGAAGGCCTCGCGCAGCGGCACGCCGCGCGCCTGGGCCAAATGCACCAGCGGGTTTTCTTCGGCCATATGCAGCCAGGCCGCGCCCTCATCCAGCCAGGCGCCGCCCAGAACATCGGGACGCGAGGTCCGCGCCCGCCCGCCTGTCCGGTGCGAGGCTTCCAGCACGAGCGTGGTCTTGCCGGCGGCGCGCAGGCTGGCGGCGGCCGAGAGGCCCGCCGAACCGGCCCCGATGATCAGAACATCTACAAAGGTCATGCCGCCCAGACTGGCATCAACGGCTGTCGTCGTGAACCTGGTCCAGATCGCCGAAGCGCGTGAACTCGCCCTCGAAGAAGAGGTCAACCTTGCCGGTCGGCCCATGGCGCTGCTTGGCGATATAGAGCTCGGCCCGGTTATGGACGCGCTCCATATCCTGCTGCCATTTCTCGAGCGCGGTCTGGAATTTGTCTTCCGAATCGAAGCCCATCTGCTGCGGGGCGCGCTGCGCCAGATAATATTCGTCGCGATAGATGAACATCACCATATCGGCGTCCTGCTCGATGGACCCCGATTCGCGCAGATCGGAGAGCTGCGGCCGCTTGTCTTCGCGGCTTTCGACGGCACGGCTGAGCTGGGACAGCGCGATGACCGGTACCGCCAGTTCCTTCGCCAGCGCCTTCAGCCCCTGGGTGATCATGCTGATTTCCAGCACGCGGCTTTCCGGCCGCGTGCCGGCGGCCGGGCGCATCAGTTGCAGGTAATCGACGATGACCAGCGCCAAGCCCTTGCTGCGCTTGAGGCGTCGGCAGCGCGTGCGCAGCGCGGACAGCGTGATCGCGGGCGTGTCGTCGATTTCCAGCGGCATTTGCGCCATTTCGCGGGAAACTTGAACAAAACGGTCGAAATCCTTCGGGCCGATATCGCCGCGACGGATACGGTCGCCGCTGACCCGCGCCTCCTCCGCCAGCAGACGGGTGGCCAGCTGCTCGGAACTCATTTCCAGCGAAAACACGGCGACGGCGCCTTGCAGGGCTTTATCGCCACCGCCCTCTTTCCGCGACTCGGCCAGCGACGCCTTGGCGGCGCCGGAGGCGACCTTGGTGACGAGCGCGGTTTTGCCCATGCCGGGACGGCCGGCCAGAATGACGAGATCGGACGGGTGCAGACCGCCGGTTTTGGCATCGAGGTCGCGCAAACCGGTGGAGAGGCCGGAAACCGAGCCGGAGCGCTGAAAGGCGCGTTCGGCTGTTTCGATCGACAAGGCGAGCGCCTTCTCGATGGTGATGAAGCCGCCTTCCGAGCCGCCACGGGTGGCGAGGTCGAACAACTGCTGCTCGGCCGCCTCCATCTGCTGGCGGCCATCAAGCTCGGCCTCAGACCCGAAGGCGCGGTTGACCAGCGTTTCGCCGACATCGATGAGCTGACGGCGCAGCCAGGCGTCATGAACCGTCTTGCCGTAATCCCCGGCATTGATGATGCCGATCATGGCCGTCAGCAACTGGGCCAGATAGGGCGTGCCACCGACTTCGTTCAGCACGCCGGAATGCTCGAATTCGGCCTTGAGCGTCACGGCATCGGCGAGTTGCCCCGATTCGATGCGGCGGGACATGGCCTGGAAAATGCGGCCATGGATGGGGTCCGCGAAATGCTCGGGCGCCAGAAACTCGGAAACGCGCTCATAGGCCTTGTTATTGGCCAGAAGCGCGCCGAGCAGCGCTTGCTCGGCCTGAAGGTTGCTGGGCGGCAGGCGAACCGACAGACCGGTCGACGGTTGGGTGATATGATCCATCCCCCCATCCTAACCCGGTCGGGCAGGCCAGCGCATCACCCGCGTCTGTGGAGAATGGGGATAAGGTGAAATATCCGGCGGCAGGCCCCTGCCCCATCTCCCCCGGCAGAGCCAGAGACAAAACCCAAGACAAGCCCCGGCAAGATCTATCGATATATCAGTGACAACCAGGAATGGTGCAGCGAAAGCACAATAAAACCCCGGCTGCGCCAGTGTCGTTCCGCCTTTGACTGGACGGATCGGGGACTAGACGGGCCGGGCGCGAATCTGGAACAGGCCGCCGCCGTCCGGGGCCTTCGCGTCATAGCCGCAAAACCCGGCACGGCCGGCGATGATCAGCGCGATCTCGCTTTCCGCCAGCGGCTGGTCGCTGATCCGCCCGCCGTCGGCCTGCCGGAACAGGCTGCCGTTTGGCGTGGGACATGCGTCCATCCAGCGGCGCAGATGGGACACGGGATTGAGCAGTTGATCATCCATGATGGTGATGGCGGAAGAGCCCCGCGCCGTATGGGACCGGAAGCGGCCGAGGTGAATTTGCGCGCTGGACCGGTCAAAGCGCACCTGGGCGTAGGACAGGCGGGCCAGTTCGATCAGCCGAAAGGCACCGGACACATGGAGTGAAATCAAGGCCCGGTCGCGCAGTTCCAACGGCGTGTCCTCGCCGATCGCCTCCACAATTTCCTGCCAGATCTGGATGCTCGGCCGCTGCACCGTGCGGCGCACCGTGGGGACTTTGGGTCGCGCTATCATGGCGCGGATAACTGAAGCTTCCTCATGCGTCATGGGCGACGGCAGCTGGTTGCTCCGGTGCATATAGCTGATGGCGGCGATCCGCCGATTGAGCGTCGCGATGCCGGCGCCGGTACCCTTTTCGCTTTCCAGGAAGCTGGCGACCGCCTGGGGATGCGCTGGCAACTCGCTGACGTCGTGCTCGGCGCACCATTGCGAAAAGCGCATCCAGTCATGCTGGTAGGCCTGTTCCGTCGCGGCGCCGATCGCCGGAGCGCCCTCCGCGCGGTGCGGCCTGTGCGGCGGTTCGAAGAAGTCATTGCGCGTGAAGCCGTTCAACTCGTCCACCCCAAGCAATCACTGTCAATGCCATCAACGAAATCCACAGATTCACCCTGTGAGAGCCTAAACTGCGGATTTTCGTTGATTATTCATTTCGAATTGGCAATTCGAGACGACCCCGTGCCAATCCGAGCCACTATCGTGGTAAAAAAGGCACGCACTAGATGTGCCTGCGGTATATGCTTCCTGCCTGAGAATGCATGGATGTGTCGAGTAGCCGTTTGCAAATTTGTACCTTTGAAGGTGTGGCGTAATTGTCACGACGGCTGGCGTGTCTTATTGGCAACATCAGCCGTCCACGATATTTCAGTTATACAGTTTCTGTTGAAGCAACTCTGATATGTAATACACATTCCAGTGCGCCGCTAAGCACCTCGCACCTTGGGCGTCTTGCATTGGGATGATGACACTATGAAAAAATTGTTGATGGCGTCGTGCGCCATCGGTATCGGATCGCTGCTCACGGGCGGCGCTGCCTTTGCGCAGACAGCGGCGCCGGGTTCGGTCACCGTTCATCTGAACGGCCGCGTCAACTGGTATGCCGGCGTTGAAAGCTCCTCGCTCGACAACGTCAACGGCACGAAGACGGCGACCGACAGCTTCTACGGCTATCTGCGTCTGTATCCGGGCTTCGATGGCGTCGCCGCCAACGGCCTGCATTATGGTGCGTCCGCCCAGATCCGTACCAGCTTCGCGCAGTCGGCCAGTGCCTCGACCCTGTATGTCTTCCAGGCCTATGGCTATCTCGGCCTGCCGCAGCTTGGTCAGATCAGCTTCGGCCAGCAGAACGGCCCGACCGTCCTGTTCGAGACCGGCGTCTCCGACGCCTTCAACGACGGCGGCTGGTGGGGCGATCTGCCCGTCATCGTTCCGGGCAATGCCGAACCCGTCTATCCCTGGACCGACACCGGGCCGAACCAGACCAGCGACAAGTTCGTCTACCTGTCCCCGACCATTGGCGGCCTCCAGATGGCCTTCGGCTTCACGCCGAACCAGACGGCCTCCAACTATGCCCCGGCCGTTACCTCCAATGCTCCGGGCACTGTCGTGACCGGCGGCACGCCGAAGAACGTGACCGACCTCGGTGGCCAGTACACCAACACCATCGGCCCCGTCGCCCTGCAGGTTGGCGCTGACTGGCAGCATGCCGGCCAGGTCGGCAACACCGCCGTCGCCGGTGACGGCCCGAGCGGCTACAAGGCCATGGACATCTTCTCTGGCGGTGCGCAGGCGACGATCGCCGGCATCACGCTGAGCGGCAACGTCGTCTATGGTAACTTCAACGAAGTCAGCGGCTACACCTTCCAGCTCGAGCCCAATGGCGGCAAGGCTGCGCTGGGCTGGATCACGGGTCTGCAGTACACCCTCGGTTCCTGGACCGTTGGCGGCCAGTATTTCGTGTTCGACACGACCGGTGACATTCCGGGCGGCGGCGACAGCGCCTTCATCAACTCCGATGGCCTGACGCTGGGTCAGCAGCACAATGCCGGTGTCGCCGTCGGCGCCACCTACACCCTGGTTCCGGGCGTCAGCCTGTTCCTGGACTACGACTACGGCGTTCGCCACCAGGGCGGCCTCGACTTCTCGACCGACGAAGCCGGTGCCGACCACAACAACACGCAGGCGCAGCTCTTCGGCGTCGGCACGCAGATCCAGTGGTAATAGCGACCACCTTCCGCGCGGTGTAAAAGCCGCGCGGACCGGATTGCAAAAGAGCGCTGGTGACTTCGGTCACCAGCGCTCTTTCTTTATGGCCAGCCCTCTTTTTTATGGATCGTCTTCAGGGTCTGTCAGCTTTTGATTGAAACAGCGTCATACCCGCGAAAGCGGGCATCTTCTGCGGCGGCCCTGGCGAGGTGGAGATGCCCGCTTTCGCGGGCATGACGGTTCAAGGTGATTCTGACCGAGCGTGACAAACTCCAGCGGTGCAGACGACGGGCGATAGGCCGGATCGCGTCAGCGACCCGGCCTAAGCCGTGACACTCTCAGGCCGTGCGGCGACGGCGCGACGCAGGGCGATGGGTCAGAAGCCGCGCCCGCACGCGGTCAACGGCAGGGCCGCTGACCGTGATCGGCGCATAGGTCAGTGCCTCGCCCATGAAAGCGATGTCGCGCGACGCGGCGCCCCAGCCGGGATGCAGGTCGATCACCGGACCTTCACCAAAGAAGGCATCGTCGCTGCCGCTGAGATAGCTCTCCGCCGGCAGGCCTTCAGCCAGAAGAATGTCGTGGTCGGCGAGCGCGACATGGAAATAGGTGACGGACGCCACCCGCTCCTGCCGGACCGCATCTCCGTTGATAAGGTATTTGACGGGGATCAGCCTGTCCTCGGCATAGACCGCATGATCCGGCGACAGAACCAGGTCGCGCGACGGCAGGCCGCCGCCGAAAGCACCGGCGCGGACCCGCACGGGCAGAACCATCTCCGGCATGGGATGCCGGCCGCAATCGATGCGACGCGAGCCGATCCAGGTGACGGGTCGAGCCTCGCCGTCGAGCGTGAGGACAAGATCGCCGACCGTCAGGCTTTCCACCGCCACGTCGCCCTGCGGGGTCCGCAGACGCGTGCCGCCGGCAAAGCAGGCAACCGAATTGGGATCGACTTCGACGATCAGCGGATGGTCGGTGATGGAAAGATCGACCGAGCTGACATTGGTATATTCCGCAATCGGCGTCGTACCTTCCAGCGGATCATAGACATCGACCGTCTGATAGGTGGCACCCAGATTGACCGTGACGGTCGTTGCCGCGACGGAGAGTTCCGTCTGGGTCGTGTAATCCCAGATGGCAGGCTCGGCCCAGACCACGATATCCGTGTCGCCGTTGGACTTCTGCAATTCCAGCGTATTGCCGTCGGACGGCAGATTGGTCAGCGTGTAGTCCAGCAGCGTCGGCGTGAAGGTGGAGGCGTCGCTGCCCGTATCGGCCAGGATCGTCGTCAGGTTGTGGATGGCGACGGCAGCCTCTTTCGGGGCGCCGGAAGAATCGAACAGCCCATAGCCGTCATTGGACGAACTGGTTGTGGGATAAGCGTCGAGCAGCTGGTACAGATAGGTCTCGCTGATGCCGTCCTTCGACGCATCCATAAGAAGGTCCAGCGTATATTTGGCCTGCACGTCCTCATTGACGCCGTTGACGGTGTTGAGATCGGTGCTGTAGCCGGTCTCCGTAAAAACGGCCGGGCCGACGTCTCCCAATTCGTTCAGGAGAGAGGCCGCAGGCGACAGATACCCAGCGGGCGCGTTACCGTAGGTCGGATAGGGATGCGCGGTGTCGTTATCCGCCAAACCCGACGTGGTAAAGGGGTTCGGGCCGTTCGCTATGCCACCAGCCCCCCAGCCGGTGAAATAATCGACGGCCACATTGGCCAGGGTCGAATCCCCTTTGACATCGGCATAGATGTCTTCTTGCAACGTGATCGCCGCCGTCAGGCCGGTCAGCACGTCACCGCTTGCGGTGATGTAGGTCAGGGGGAAGTTGTTGAGCTCATTGGTGCCTTCGACGGCGACGACACTGCCGGGATAGGCGGATTCCAGCGTATCGATGAGGCTCAGCTCATAGGTCAGGTCAGCCTGCGTCACCGTGCCGCCGGCGAAGGGCTCGATGGTGAACTGGATGCCGGCCGCGGCCAAGGCTTCATAGGCTGTGATAGAGGCAGACCCGCCTATGCCACCGCTGATCGCATCGCGGACATTGCTGATTCCGAGATACTGGAGATCGGACAAAACCTGTTCGTAGTTGTCGTACAATCCATCGGTATATTCGAGGCGTGTATTGACGCCAATGGAACCGATGAAGTCCGCAGCGCGTTCAACGGTCGAGCTCATAATTTCTCCAGACCAATACTCATTTATACGAAAACGTTACCTGGAATAGCTTAGGAATGACCGGCAATACAATCAGAAGATGCGCTGATTTGTTTGGCCCTCATCAAGCCGCATGGCGCCACCCATCAAACGTAGTAGATCCGACGCGTTCGCGTCGGTTTTAAAAAAAGCAATGACGCCATTGTGATAGTCTTTGTCATGCCATTATGGGTGCCGAAGGCTTCCTCGGCTGCGGCTGGAGACGCCAAAGCGCCAGAAACCTCGGCGAAAAATCCATGAATGTGCAAAACTGCACATAAAATCACACGGAATTTGAATTTTGACGACCCGCCCAGGCAAAAGCGACCATCGCCCGGACAACAGCGTTCCATCGCCCGAAATACCATCCGGCGCGACAAGTTTACGCCGCATGCAGTTAAGCCCGATCAGTTTTCGAGCAAAGTTTCCTTATCAACCTTATGTCGCGCCTGACCCGAGATCTGCATAAAACAACCGGTCCGTGACGCTTTCATGACGGTTCAGATGAAGAAAATCCCCTGATCTCAGAACAAAATTTATGGATTATCCTAAATTGTCGCGTTTCTGCCGCGCGATAATTTATTGCCCTTGCAACAACCTTCATCTTCTCCAACAATATTTTGTTGCTAATTAGATACTTTAAATTGATATACCTCTTTAGAGTTACGTTTTCCAATCAATGGCGCCTTGCCCATCTTTTGGCTGATCTGGCGCGCGGTCCGGCACAAAAATCAGCCTCCTTTTGACGAACGCGCCTCGTCGGTTTAAGGATCGGAGCACCAAGGGGAGCCCCAAAGCGAGGGGCTGAGAGGTCATTCCGGTGCGAGCCGGCCATGGCGACCCTTCGAACCTGATCCAGGTCATGCTGGCGAAGGGATGGACCGTTTCCGGCGATTCTGGCCCCCGATGGGGATAAGCGCCGGGCCAAACCCACCCTCCTCCCGTCTGGTCTGATCGATGACGACGGGGGTTGAGCGTGCGAATAACCGTCATAGGCGCCGGCATTGCCGGCCTGACCACGGCCTGGGCCCTGGCGGAAGCGGGCGCCGAGGTCCGTGTTATCGAAGCCAGTGCGATTTTGGCAGCATCCGCCTGCTCGCGCTTCGCCGGCGGCATGCTGGCGCCATGGTGCGAGGCGGAATCGGCTGAGCCGCTGGTCGTCGCCCTCGGTCAGGAGGCCTTGCGCCATTGGCCAAGGGTATTTCCGGACACCCGCCAGCGCGGCAGCCTCGTCCTTGCTTTGGGGCGCGACGCGCCGGACCTCGCCCGCTTTGGCCGCCGCACGGAAGGCCACCAGACGCTGGACAATGACGGCATCGCGGCGCTGGAGCCTGATCTGGACGGGCGTTTTCGCGCAGGCCTCTTCTACCCAGAGGAAGCGCATCTCGATCCCCGCGCGGTGCTGCCGGCCCTGGCCGCTGCGCTGGCGGCGCGGGGCGTGACCTTCGCCTTCGGCCAGACGGCCGATCCCGATGACCCATCCTTGGGCGTGGTCGCCGATTGCCGGGGACTGGCGGCCCAGGACAGGCTGGCCAATCTGCGCGGCGTCAAAGGCGAAATGCTGATCCTGCGCTGCCCCGCCCTGTCTCTCAGCCGTCCCATCAGGCTGCTGCATCCGCGGTTTCCGCTCTATATCGTGCCGCGCGGCGACGGCGTCTTCATGCTGGGCGCGACCATGCTGGAAAGCGGCGAGCGTCATCGCGTGACGGCACGCTCGGTCGTGGAACTGCTCAACGCCGCCTATGCGCTGCATCCCGCCTTTGGCGAGGCCGAGATTCTGGAAATGGGGGCCGATGCCCGGCCGGCTTTCGCGGACAATCTGCCGCGCCTGCGGCCCTTCGGCAAAGGCAGCCTGCGCGTCAACGGACTGTACCGGCACGGCTTTCTGCTGTCGCCCGCGCTTGCCAAACGCGCCGCCGATTATCTGCTGCATGGCGTCAAATCACAGGAGGTGATGGATGAAAATCCTGGTCAATAACGAGGAAAAATCCGTCCTGAGCGGCAATCTTGCCGAGGCGCTGACCGAACTCGGCTATGACGGCGCGCTGATCGCGACCGCCGTCAACGGCGACTTCACGCCGCGCGGCATGCGCGCGCAGCTTATGCTGCGGGAGGGCGACAGTCTGGAACTGCTCGCCCCCATGCGGGGAGGCTGAGGCCATGCAAGTCTATGGCGTTTCTCTGTCATCGCGCTTGCTGCTGGGCACATCGCAATATCCCTCGCCCGCCATCATGACGGCGGCCGTGCAGGCGTCCGGCGCGGAAATCGTCACCGTTTCGCTGCGCCGTGAATCGGGTGCTGAACGCGCAGGCCAAAGCTTCTGGTCCATCATCCGCGCCCTCGGCCTGCGGGTGCTGCCCAATACCGCCGGCTGTCATTCGGTGAAAGAGGCCGTGACGACGGCGCAGATGGCGCGGGAGGTGTTCGAGACCAACTGGATCAAGCTGGAAGTCATCGGCCATCACGACAGTCTGCAACCGGATGTTTTCGGCCTGGTGGAAGCCGCCCGCATCCTCGCGGCCGATGGTTTCGACGTCTTTCCCTATACGACCGAAGACCTGATCGTCGGCGAAAAACTGCTCGATGCCGGCTGCCGGGTTCTGATGCCCTGGGGTGCGCCGATCGGGTCGGGTCGTGGATTGAACAACCTGCACGGGCTGCGCGCCATGCGCGCGCATTTCCCCGATACGCCGCTTGTCATCGATGCCGGCATCGGCCTGCCCTCCCATGCGGCGCAGGCGATGGAACTGGGTTTCGATGCCGTGCTCCTCAATACCGCCGTCGCGAAGGCGGGCGATCCGGCTTTGATGGCAGCCGCCTTCGCTGGCGCCATCACGGCGGGCCGGCAGGCCTATGCGGCGGACCCGATGCCGCCGCGCGACATGGCACAGCCCTCCACCCCCGTTCTGGGATTGGCTTTCCGATGATCCTTGACCCTTTCTATCTCATTGTCGACGACGTTTCCTGGCTGCCGCGCTTTCTGCCGCTCGGTCTGCGCTTCGTCCAGTTGCGTATCAAGGATAAGCCGGAGGCGGCATTGCGTGCGCAAATCGGCACAGCGCGCGATCTTTGCGCGGCAACGGGCGCCGTGCTGGTCGTCAATGACTATTGGCGGATCGCCATCGATGCCAAATGCGACTTCATCCATCTTGGCCAGGAAGACCTGGAAAGGGCGGACCTGGCCGCCATCCGCCGCCATGGGCTGAAGCTCGGGGTCAGCACGCATGATGCGGCGGAGCTCGACCATGCCCTGTCGGTCTCGCCCGACTATGTGGCCCTCGGCCCCGTCTTCCCGACGATCCTGAAGCAGATGCCCTGGGCGCCGCAGGGCCTGCCGCGCGTCACCGACTGGAAGGCCCGCGTGGGCAGCCTGCCCTTGGTCGGCATCGGCGGGCTGACGCCCGAGCGCGGCCGCGCGGTGCTGGAAGCCGGTGCCGATAGCGTCGCCGTGGTGACGGACGTGCTGCGCCACGCCGATCCGCAGACGCGCGCCGCGGAGTGGCTCAGCGCCACCGACCCCTGGCGCCGGACTGTTACCGACTGACATTTGTTGTGTAGGGCGACATATGCAAATTATTCCTAGACACGGAGTGGGAATTGGTGCATATGTCGCCTCACAGAACAAATGAGAGGCCACCCCGATGTCGACCCTGACCCAAACCGCTGACGAGGTTTTTGTCTCCGCAGCTCCCGCTCAGGCGATTGACTTTCTCGGGCTGACGATGATCCCGGCAGCCCTGAAGCGCCTCGTCGCTTTCGTGCAGGCCGAACGGCAGGCCGCCCAGGAGCGCCGCCGCATCACCCGCGAGCTGAACACCTATACGGCCCGCGAATTGGCGGAAATGGGCCTCAGCCGCCTCGACATCCCGGCCGTCGCCGCCGGCACCTACGGCGCCTGAGACTTTTCCCGGCGTCATGCCCGCGAAAGCGGGCATCTACTTATCGCAGCTTCTGGCAAAGAAGATTCCCGCTTTCGCGGGAATGACGCTGCTTCAATCAGAACCTGACGGCGTTTAGACTGAGGGGATGGACGCTCCATCCCCCAACAGTCTGGCCCCCAAGAGTCTGGCCCCCAACAGTTTGGCCCCTGACATTCTGCCCGATCTTCTGGAAACGGGCCTCGACCTCGTCATCTGCGGCACGGCGGCCGGTCGCGCGTCGGCCGCACGGGGCGCCTATTACGCCGGTCCGGGCAATCGCTTCTGGCCCGTTCTGGCCGAAACCGGGCTGACGCCGCACCGCTTCCAGCCCCATGATTTTCCGCATCTTTTGTCGCTGGGTATCGGCCTGACCGATATCTGCAAGACGGTTTCAGGCCAGGATGACAGCCTGCCGCGCCACGGTTTCGACCGTGACCGGCTGCGAGCGGCGATGGCGCTATATCGCCCGCAGCTGCTCGCCTTCAACAGCAAGCGCGCGGCCGCCGAATTTTACGCAGTCCCGACCGGACGGCTGACCTATGGGCCGCAGCCGGCGACGGCAGCCATGCCCGAAATCTGGGTTCTGCCCTCGACCTCGGGCCTCGCCTGCCGCGCCTGGGACGCGACGCCCTGGCAGGCCATGGCGTCGCGCGTTCTGGCAATCAGGCAGGCACGAAATTCAGCACCAGCCCATTGATGCAGTAGCGCAGATGCGTCGGCGGCGGGCCGTCCGGGAAGACATGGCCCAGATGGCCGCCGCAATTGGCGCAATGCACTTCCGTCCGCAGCATGCCATGCGTACGATCTTCGGTCGTCTCCACGGCTCCCGGCAGCGGCGTGTCGAAGCTCGGCCAGCCGGTGCCGCTCTCGAACTTGGTGTCACCCCGGAAAACCGGATTGTCGCAGCCCACGCATTCGAAGGTGCCGGGGCGCTTTTCGCGCAGCAGCGCGCAGGAGCCGGGACGTTCCGTCGCGTGGCCGCGCAGGATGGCGAATTGATCCGGCGTCAGCTTCGCCCGCCATTCGGCCTCGGTCAGCGTGACCGGGAATGTCTGTTCGCCCGTCTGCATGTCCATGATATCTGTCCTTTAAGATCCGCCCGATAAGGTCAGGCCGGCGGGTCGCTTGTCGCTATCGGTAGCGCGGCGCGATACCGGGCCGCAACCCAGCCGTTCCGGGCTTCCGATTGACCCTGGCAGCCCGTCCTGCGCAGAATATTGGCATGATCCTGCTCATAGACAACTACGACAGTTTTACGTTCAATCTCGTGCAGTTCTTCGGCGATCTCGGCGCCGAATGCGAGGTCTGGCGTAACGATGCGCTGTCCGTGGATGACGTGATGCAGAAGCAGCCTGAGGCAATCGTGCTGTCGCCCGGCCCTTGCACCCCGAACGAGGCCGGTATCTGCCTCGATGTCATCCAGGCGGCGGCCGGCAAGATTCCGCTGTTTGGCGTCTGCCTCGGCCATCAGGCCATCGGTCAGTCCTTCGGCGGCCAGGTGCTGCGCGCGCCGACCCCCATGCATGGCAAGATCAGCCCGGTGACGCATGGCAATAGCGACATTTTCGAAGGCCTGCCCTCGCCCTTCAATGCCACCCGCTATCACAGCCTGATCGTCGAGCGTGAAACGCTGCCTGAGGTTCTGGTGCCAACGGCCTTCACGGAAGACGGGCTGATCATGGGTCTGCGCCATCGCAGCCTGCCCATCTTCGGCGTGCAGTTCCACCCTGAGAGCATCGCCAGCGAACACGGCCACAAGATCCTGTCGAACTTCCTGGATATCGCCCGCGGCCGGAATAAACCGGCCCGGGCCGCCTGACCGCGACAGGCCAGCTGCGATGATGAGTGCAAGCGCATGAGCGGCGCGATCCGCCCCCTTTTGGCGCGTCTGGCGCGGGGCGAGACCCTGACGGAAGCCGAGGCCGAGGGCGCGTTTTCGGCCATCATGACCGGTGACGCGACCCACGCGCAAATTGCGGGGCTTCTGATGGCCATGCGCGTGCGTGGCGAGACGGTGGCCGAAATGGTCGGTGCCGTGCGCGCGCTCCGCGCCCGCATGGTGGCGATTGCCTCGCCGCCCGGCGCCATCGATGTCTGCGGCACCGGCGGCGATGAACAGGGCACGCTGAATATCTCGACCGCCGTCACCTTCGTGGTGGCCGGTGCCGGCGTGCCGGTGGCCAAGCACGGCAACCGGGCGCTGTCCTCCAAATCCGGCGCGGCCGATGTGCTGGAGCATCTGGGCATCGGCGTCGCCATGCCGCCCGCCGCCCTGGAAGACCTTCTGGCCCGCACCGGCTGCGTGTTTCTGTTCGCGCCCGCGCATCACCCGGCTTTGCGCCATGCCGCGCCCGTCCGCGCCGAACTCGGCACGCGCACGCTGTTCAACCTGCTCGGCCCCCTCGCCAATCCGGCCCGCGTGCCGCGCCAGTTCACCGGCGTCTATGCCAGCCACTGGACGCGGCCCGTGGCGGAAGCGCTGCTGCATCTGGGCACCGAGGCCGCCTGGATCGTCCATGGCCAGGGCCTGGACGAGCTGACGCTGGCCGGCCCCAATCACGTCTCCATCCTGAAGGACGGCCGGGTTGAGGATGTCATCCTTCATGCTGGCGATGTCGGCCTGCCCCAGGCGCCGCTGTCGGCGCTGCGTGGCGGCGATGCCGCCGCCAATGCCGGCGCCTTGCAGCGCCTGATGGAAGGCGAACCCGGCCCCTATCGCGATACGGTCATTCTCAACGCCGGCGGCGCGCTGGTGGTTGCCGGCCATGCCGGCAGCCTCGCCGAAGGCGTCATGGCTGCCACCGCGTCAATCGATGAGCGCCGCGCGCTCGGCGCGCTTGACACGCTGCGCCGGGAAAGCCAGCTCCATTCCCAAGCCCATTCCAAGCACTGACGGACGCATGACTTCAAACATCCACGACGTTCTGATCCAGATCTGCAATGACACGCGCGCCGAGACCGCCCGCCGCAAGGCGGTGGAGCCGGTGGACGCCCTGAAGCAGCGGATCGCGACCCAGACGCCGCCGCGCGGTTTCGGCCGCCGGCTGATGGATCACGTCAATCTGCATCGCGTGGCGCTGATCGCGGAAGTGAAGAAGGCCTCGCCCTCCGGCGGGCTGATCCGCCCCGATTTCGATCCACCGGCCCTGGCCCGCGCCTATCAGGACGGTGGTGCCACCTGCCTCTCGGTTCTGACCGACGCGAAATATTTCCAGGGTGACGCCGAAGACCTGATGGCCGTGCGCGAGGCCGTGCCGATGCCGGTGCTGCGCAAGGATTTCATCCTCGAGCCCTGGCAGGTCTATGAAAGCCGCGCGATGGGCGCGGACTGCATTCTGCTGATCCTGGCGGCGCTGTCGGACGAGGAAGCGCGTGAGCTGGAAGCGCTGGCCCGTGCGCTCGACATGGACGTGCTGGCGGAAGTGCATGACGAGGCCGAGCTGGTTCGCGCGCTTGGTCTGCAAACGCCGCTGATCGGCATCAATAACCGCAATCTGAAAACCCTGAAGACCGATCTTCAGACGGCCGTCACGCTGGCGCCGCAGGTGCCGCCCGACCGGTTCCTGATTGCCGAGAGCGGCATCCAGACGCCGGCCGACGTCAAACGCCTCGTCGATGCCGGGCTGCAATGCTATCTGGTCGGCGAAAGCCTGATGCGCCAGGACGATGTGGCCCAGGCCGTGCGTGACCTGATCGGCGCGCAGCGCACGGAAGACGCCGCCGCCTGAACCGCGAAGGACGCCGGGCGATGACGCAAAAGACGGGCGACCGGCTGACCCATTTCGATGCCTCCGGCCAGGCCGCGATGGTCGATGTCTCCGCCAAGCCGGAAACGGCGCGGACGGCGACCGCGCGGGCGCGGATCAGCATGCTGCCCGCGACCTTAGCCCTGATCCAGAGCGGCGAGGCCAAAAAGGGCGATGTGCTGGGCGTCGCGCGTCTGGCCGGCATCATGGCCGCGAAACGCACGGCGGACCTCATTCCGCTCTGCCACCCCCTGCCCATCAGCGCCGTCGCCGTTATCTTCGACAGCGACGCCGCTTCCTCCGCCATCGAGATTATCGCCACCGTCCGCACTACGGGCCGCACCGGGGTGGAGATGGAGGCGCTGACGGCGGCCTCCGTGGCCGCGCTGACCATCTATGACATGTGCAAGGCCGTCGATCGCGGCATGGTCGTGGACGGGCTGCGTGTGACCGAGAAATCCGGCGGCGCATCCGGGGATTACGCCGCGCCATGATTTCCGTCACCGAAGCGCGGAGCCGCATTCTGGCCGGGCTTGTGCCGACGCCCGCCGAAACGGTGTCGCTGATGGAGGCGCATGGCCGTATTCTGGCCGCCCCCCTCACCGCCCGCCTGTCCAATCCGCCGGCCGATGTCTCGGCCATGGACGGCTATGCCGTGCGGGCGGCGGATGCCGCTGCCGGCGCGCGCCTGCGTGTCATCGGGGCGGCGCCGGCCGGGCATCCCTTCGCGGATCGACTGGAACTCGGCGAGGCCGTGCGCCTGTTCACCGGCAGTGTGGTGCCGGATGGCGCGGACAGCATCCTGATCCAGGAGAACGCGACCGCCGAAGGCGATTGGGTGACGGTCAATGAGGCAACGGCCAAAGGCCGCCATATCCGCTATCAGGGCGCTGATTTCGCGCAAGGAGAGACGGTTGCTCAGGCCGGCCAGCGCCTGCATCCGCGCCTGATCGGGCTGGCTGCCGGTGCCGGCCACCCTTGGGTCGCGGTGCATCGCCGCCCGCGTGTGGTGATCCTCTGCACCGGTGACGAGATCGCCTTGCCCGGTGAGCCGCTGCCGCCGGGCGGCGTCGTTTCCTCCAACGGTCCCGCCCTCGCCGCCCTCGTGCGCGCGGCGGGCGGCGTGCCTGTGCTGCTGCCGACCGTGCCGGACCAGCTTCCCGCCATTGCTGCCGCCGCCATCGCTGCGCGGGGCGCGGACATGCTGGTCACGACCGGGGGCGCCAGCGTCGGGGCGCATGATCTGGTCCAGGAAGGCTTGGCCACGGCTGGGCTGGTGCTGGATTTCTGGCGTATCGCCATGCGGCCGGGCAAGCCGCTGATGCATGGACGGCTGGGTGATGTGCCGATGCTGGGCCTGCCCGGCAATCCCGTCTCGGCCCTCGTGTGCAGCATCCTGTTCCTGGTGCCCGCGCTGGAAAAGCTTCAGGGTCTGCCCGGAGATGCGCCGCTGGCGGAAAATGTGCGTCTGGGGGCCGATCTGCCGGCCAATGATATTCGCGAAGATTACGTGCGCGCGTCTCTGCTGGTGCGGGAAGACGGCGATTGGGCCGCCTATCCCTACAAGACGCAGGATTCGGGTCAGATCAGCCGGCTGGCGGCGGCCGACGCCCTATTGGTGCGCCCGCCTTTCGCCCCCGCCTTGCCGGCGGGCGCCATGGCGCCCGCCATTCGCCTCGGGCCACTCGGATTCTGATTTCCAGTCTTAGGATGACAGCGGGGATTTTACCCTTATCTTGAGCCACAGAGCGGCGCTGTCGCCGCGCTCTTTTTTGGATGAGGGTTCCATGCGTCTTCTTCTGGCGCTGCTGCTGCCGGCGGTTTCTTTTTTCTTCATCGGTCGTCCCTGGTCGGGACTTCTGTGTCTGCTGTTGCATCTGACGATCATCGGCTGGATTCCTGCCGCAATCTGGGCCGTCTACGCGCTCAATCAGTATGAGACCGATAAGAAGATCCGTGTTGCCGGCTGGGGGCGCTGACACCCGCAATCGGAAAGCGGAAAAATTCGTCGATGCCATTTATGTGATTAATAATTACAGCCACATTATCGTATCGTTTTTCAAATGGATGGACGATTAGAAGCCATCTCTTTGGAAAGGATGAAGGATGGCTGTGCAAGTTACGCACTCGTGCGCGATATTGCCGTTCCGGAATTTATTCCAAATTGCAGCGCACAAAAGTAGTAGCGCCACCGAGCAAGATCATGGCGCGACTCTTTAGTCCGGTTCCGCGTCGCCGCACGGGTGTCGGCCCCCGTATTCGCAAGCGACCCGAAGCCGCGCATGATATGGTCATGCGTGGCATCGGCCTGGATATCGTCTCCGGCCGCTATCCCGCTGGCAGCCTACTGCCGGCCAAAGAAGTCCTTAGTCGCCAGTTCAAGGTTTCCAACAGCACGCTGCGCGAGGCTTTGCAGAAACTGTCGTCCAAAGGCATGATTCATCCCAAAACCCGCGTCGGCACGCGGGTTCTGGGCGAGCGAAACTGGAATATGTTCGACGCCGATATTCTGGACTGGCACTTTGCCGCCGGCGTGGATCGCGCTTTTCTGGCCCATCTCTTCACGTTGCGGCAAGCGTTCGAGCCCATGGCCGCCGCCATCATGGCGACGCGGCAGAATGCCGAAAGCGTCAGGCATCTTTCCGAACTGGCGGCGCGCATGACCGAACCCGGGCAGTCGCGCGATGTCATCGCCAGTACGGATCTCGCCTTTCATCTTTTCATTCTGGAAAATACCGGCAACCCCTTCCTGCAATCCATCGGCGCGCTGATTCGCACGGCTCTGCTGGCAAGTTTCTCCATGAGCACGCCCGACCAGAAAACCGAATCCGAGGCGCTGGGACCGCATGACCATGCGGCCCTCGTCGCCGCGATTGCGGCGGGGGATGCGCAGGCCGCGTCCGACGAAATGATGATCGTGATCCATGCCGGCTGGACCAATCTGGGCGGCAGCGGATTGACCGATCTGTCCAGCCTGCGGCTAACGCATTTCACCCCGTGACGCCTCACGCGCTGCCGCCGCTTGCCTGAACGGCCACCGCGCTGTCTGATGACGACGCCCATAACCACGGAATGCTGCAATGCCGAAAGCTCTTTACGCGACCTTCGAAGTTCTGCCCGGCCATGAGGAGACCTTGCAGCGGATGATGGCGGACCTGACGCGCGACGTGCGGGCGGAACCCGGCTGCCTGCGCTTCGTGGCCTATACGCGCGCCGACAATCCGCGCGCCTATCATGTCGATGAAATCTATGCCGATGACGCTGCTTTTGCGGCCCATATGGCCAGTGCGCATGGCCGTGCCTTCAATGCGGCCATTGTGGACAAGGTGGTGGACGGCGGTTCCACCGTGCATTTCCTGGACGAAACGGCGGACTAAACCCCGGATTTTGCCGGACTTGGTTGGAGCCCCCCAGCGTCATGCCCGTGAAAACGGGCATCTATTCTCGGTCACGGCGCTCGACCCAGACGATACCCGCTGACGCGGGTATGACGGTTTTGCAGTCAAAACCTGACGGCCTCCGGTCCCCTATCGGGCGGGCGGGTCGTAGACGCCTTCAGCCATCTTGCGCTGTATCGTCGCAAAAGACTGCGGTCGGTCGAACAGATAGCCTTGCGCCAGATCGCAGCCGAAACCGCGCAGGATTTCAAGCTGCTCCTGCGTTTCGATCCCTTCCGCTGTCGTCACCATGCCCAGCTTGGCACCGAGATGGAGGATGGATTCGACGATGGCGAGTGAATCCGCGCGGGTGACGATCTGGCTGACGAAGCTGCGGTCGATCTTGATCTTGTCGAAGGGAAACTGCTGCAAATAGCCGAGCGAGGCGTAGCCGGTGCCGAAATCATCCAGCGCCACGGTCACACCCAGCGCACGCAATTCGCGCAGCATGGCGCGCACATCGTCGCCGTCCTGTAGCAGTGCGCTTTCGGTGACTTCCAGTTCCAGCCGTTGCGGCGCGAGGCCGCTACGCGCCAGTGCCTCTTCGATGACGCGGGGCAGCGCGAGGGAGCGGAACTGAACGGGCGACAGATTGACCGCAATCCGCACATCCTCCGGCCAGTTCATGGCCGTGCGGCAGGCTTCGCCGATCACCCATTCGCCCATCGGCAAAATCAGGCGGGTCTCTTCGGCCACGGGAATGAAACGGTCCGGCGTGACATAGCCCAGAGTCGGGTGGCGCCAACGCATCAGCGCTTCGAACTGGCGCAGGCGGCCGGTCGCGAAGGAGAAGATCGGCTGATAGACCAGCTCCAGTTCCTGGCGGTCGAGCGCGTTGCGGATATCGGAGGCGATGGCCGTCCGCACCCGCACGACCTCTTCCATCTCAGGGGCAAAGAAGCGCCAGGTGCTGCGGCCCTCGGCCTTGGCGCGATACAGCGCCATATCGGCGCTGCGCAGCAGGCTTTCCGCATCGGTCATGCCAGTATCGGTGCAGAGCGCGATGCCGATGCTGGCGCCGGCCGCCACGCGCTGGCCTTCGAAGTAAAACGGCTCGGAAATCGTCGCCACGATGCGGCGGGCCAGTTCCTCGGTATCGGCGACGCTGCGCGGTCTGGTCTGGACGATGGCGAATTCATCGCCCCCCAGCCGCGCCACGCTGTCCTCTGCGCCGATGCAGCGGCGCAGGCGCTCGGCAGCCGCGACCAGAAGCGTATCGCCCGCCAGATGCCCCAACGTGTCGTTGACGTCCTTGAAGTCGTCGAGATCGAGCAGCAGCAGCGCAAAAAAGCTGCCGGAGGCCCGGCAGTCGAGCGTGGTTTGCAGCGATTGTCCGAACATCAGGCGGTTCGGCAGATCGGTGAGAATGTCGTGATGGGCCAGATGTTCGGTCTTGGCGTCGGCGCGGCGCTGTTCGGTAATATCCTCGAAGGTCGCGACCCATCCGCCATCCGCCATCGGCTTATGGCCGACCTTGATGGCCTGCTGATCGTTTTCCGCCAGGAAGGCGACCTGATCGCTTTTGCCCGTCAGCGCCAGGACGCGGTCCAGCAACTGGCGACCGACCGCGGGGGGCACCACGCCACGCTCGGCCACCTGGGCGAACAGCGCGCTGATCTCCCGGCCGGGCGGCGCGTCCAACCAGTCCAGTCCGAAAAGCTCCAGAAAGCGGTTGTTGCAGACGATGACCTGCCCTGCCCCGTCCGCCATCAGCAGGCCCTGGGACATATTGTTGAGGGCGGCGTCGAAACGCGCGTTCTGCACGGCCAGGTCTTGATCGCGGCTGCGCAGCACGGCGTTCTGGGCATTCAATTCGTCATTCGCCGCCGCGATCACGCCATGGGCGGTGGAAAGCTGCACGCCGGTGCGTTGCAGCTCATCGGTCAGCCGAATCAGGCGCCGGTAATTCTCCGCCATCAGGCGATTGTCGCGCAGCAGCAGCACGATCAGCAGCACGCCGAGCACGATCAGCATGCCGGTGAACCCGGCCGAAATGGTGTGCAGCCATTGCAGGCGAATCTCGCCGGCCTCGATATTGTCGCCGACCGTATTGGCCGTCAGCGAGGTCAATTCGATCAGACTCGGCTCCAGCGGCTGCAGCGTCAGGATGATCTGCTGCAAAGCGCCCGGCTGCTCCGGGTTCGCGACCAGCGGGGCGATCTGGTTCACCGCCGTCGACAGGCGCGGCAGGATGTCCGACACTTCAGGGTGGCCAGCGATAAAATCGATAAATTCCGCCCGGTTCAAAACCGTGACGCGGTTCTGGAGGATGGCGAAACGAAGACGCAGCACCGCGACCGATGTTTCGGGCAATTTAAGCGCCAGCCGCGCGGCCGTGGTTTCCAGCCGCATGACCTCAGCCGTACCCTGGCTGGCGTCGAAAGCCAGATTATAGCTCGCCAACCGATGAGCGGTGGCCGTCTGCTGTAGCACCAGATAGGAGGTTGCCGCGGCCGCCAGCGCAAAAAACACCAGCACTGCCGACAGAAAGGCTTTTACCAGGCGGCGTCTGCCTGTGTCGCGTTCAAGAGCCATAGGCTAGCGATCAGCCCTCTGCGGCACGACGGCATTTGCCGCACCGAGACAATGGCCGATACGTTTCGCGCGCACGCCCGCAACGCTGCCGTCCGAGCCCTGCCGGATGTATCGATCAGTCATCCTTCGTTCCCCACGGCGCTTACCGCCCAGCCGAACGGCGGAAGGTCCCTTTCCATTACAGATCGCCTGGAAAAGTAAAGCCTCATTTGCGGCCGAATGTTACAGGATCTGGGGATAACCTACGGAAACTGCGTGTCTTATCATTTGGGGTGACTGTATCCGCCGCTCAAGACCCGCCGGCAGCAAGACCCGACGGCTGCGGGCCACCCGCCATCCAATCCAGCAATTCCACCGTATGCATAACCGGCAGATCGCTGCCCGAAAGCTGGGTGATACAACCGATATTGCCGGCGGCAATCACATCGGGCCGGCGCTCCTGCAAATTTGCCAGCTTGCGGCTGCGAAGCTGTCCGGCAATCTCCGGTTGCAGGATGTTGTAAGTCCCGGCAGACCCGCAGCACAGATGTGGGTCACGCGGTTCGACCACCGTGAAACCGGCCGTCTTGAGCAGCGCCTTCGGTGCGCCCGTCACTTTCTGGCCATGCTGCAAGCTGCAGGCCGCGTGATAGGCGACCGTCAGCCCCGGTGCGCCGCGCTGCGGCTGGTAGTCGATCCGCACCAGATATTCCGAGATATCGGCAGCCAGCCCGGAGACGCGCGCCGCTTGTGCGGCTTCCGGCGCGTCCCTGAACATGAAGCCGTAATCCTTCACCGTGGTGCCGCAGCCCGAGGTATTGATGATGATCGCGTCCAGTCCCGCGCCGTCGATCTCCCTTGTCCAGCCGGCGATCGCGGCGCGGGCCGCCGCCATGGCCGGATCGTGCTGGCCCATGTGATGCGTCAGCGCCCCGCAGCAGCCGACCTCCGGCGGGATTACCACCTCGATGCCCAGGCGCGTCAGCAGGCGGATCGTCGCGTCATTGATGCGCGGCGCCAGCACCTTCTGGGCGCAGCCGGTCAACAGCGCCACGCGCCCGCGCTTCACGCCCTGGGCCTGATGGACCTGTGGCCTTTGCGCTGGACTGTCGGACGGGAGTGCTGTGGGCGCCAGAGACAGCATCGCCTGCATCCGCTTACCGGTGACGGTGCCGGTCGGGATCAGCCCTGCCGCAGGCCGCGCCAAGGCCGCCGCCCGCAGCGCCAGCCGAAAGAGGCGCGGATTGGGCAGAACCCGCGCCAGCACGCCGCGCAGCATCCGCTCCGGCCAGGGGCGGGTGTAGGTTTCCTCGATATAGCGGCGGGCATGATCGACCAGATGCATATAGTTCACGCCCGAGGGGCAGGTCGTCATGCAGGACAGGCAGGAAAGGCAGCGGTCGACATGCCGCACCACCGGTTCCGTCGCCGGCTTGCCGGATTCCAGCATCTCCTTGATCAGATAGATGCGTCCGCGCGGACTATCCAATTCGTCGCCCAGCAGAACGAAGGTGGGACAGGTCGCGGTGCAGAAGCCACAATGGACGCAGGTGCGCAGCACGGTGTTGGAGGCAGCGGTATCGGAATCCCGCAACTGTTCGGCGGAGAAATGAGTTTGCATCGCTGTCTATAGCCCCGCGTAGATCCGGCCCGGATTGAAGATGCCGTCAGGGTCCATCGCCGCCTTGATGCGCCGCGTCAGCCCGGCGAGCGGAGGCGCTTCCTGCGGCACCACCGGCACCGATGCGCGCAGGCTGTCCGGCGCGCGCATCAGCGTGAAGGTGCCGCCCAGATCCCAGACCGCATGCGTAATGGCGTCATGCAAAGCGGGCGTCGCCGGTCCTGCCGCCCAGATGCGGCCGCCGCCCCAATCCATGAAGCCGCGCGCCCCGGCCGCTTCGATCAGCGCCAGCAGCGTCGGCCCGCGCGACGGCCGGGTGGACAGATGCCACACCGCCTCGCCAGCGCCCGGCCGTATGGGCGTGACATCGCGAATGGCCGTCCAGACGCGCTTCGCTGTCCGCTCATCCAGAATTTCACTTTTGCCGAACCGCGCCAGCGTGCCGGCCAGTTGCTCTAGCCGATAGGCAACGCTGGCGGGAAATTCCTCGATCCGCAGGACGGTGACGGTTTGCGAGCCCAGGCCCGGAATGCCGTCAGCCGCCCAGGCCGGCAGAAAGGCCGCGCCCGAGACGCCGAAGGGCGACCCGAGGCCAGCCGACAGCGCCGCCACGCCATGCACCGCGTCCAGTCCGCGCAGGATCAGCGCGCCGGTCGCGGCCGGCGCCGGCAGTATCTTCATGGTGATGTCGGTCATGATGCCGAGCGTGCCATGGCTGCCGGCGATGAGCTTGCAGAGGTCCAGCCCGGTGACGTTCTTCAACACCCGCCCACCGGCGCGGATGACCTCTCCACGGCCATTGATGGCGCGGATGCCGATGACATGGTCGCGCGTCGCACCCCAGGCGACGCGGCGCGGCCCGCTGAGGTTGGCGGCGACGATACCGCCCCAGCTTTGCCCGCCTGCGCTGCCCAGAAGCGCCGAGAGGTCCGGCGGCTCGGAGGTCAGCTGCTGGCCGTTCTGGTGCAGCAAAGCTTCGATCTCATCCAGCGGCGTGCCCGCGCGCGCCGCAATCACCAGTTCCCGCGGGGAATAGAGCGTGACGCCGGTGAGATTGCGGGTGGAGAGGGTCGCATCCGCCTGCACCGGCCGCAGCATGGCGGATTTGGACCCGAAGCCTTGCACCAGCAGGGGTCGCCGCGCCGCGCGTGCGTCCGCGACCGCCGCTGCCATTGCCGCCTCATCGGCGGGTGCGATGACGGAAAGATCAGCCGTGGCGCTCATCGTCAGGCGGCCACCAGCGGAAAGACCTTTGCTGGGTTGAGCAGCCAACCCGGATCGAAGGCCGTTTTGATGGCGCGCTGCTGATCCAGTTCCGTCGCGGTGAACTGGTGATGCATCAGGTCACGCTTCTCGACGCCGACGCCATGTTCCCCGGTCAGGCAGCCGCCGACCTCGACACAGAGGCGCAGGATATCGGCCCCGAAGGCTTCCGCGCGATGGAAACTGTCCGGGTCATTGGCATCGAACATGATGAGCGGATGCAGATTGCCGTCACCGGCATGGAAGATATTGGCGACCTTGAGGCGGTACTGTTCGCTCATCTCACCGATCCGGCGCAGCACCAGCGGCAGTTGGCCTGTCGGGATGGTGCCGTCCATACAGAGATAATCGGGGCTGATACGGCCCACGGCGCCAAAAGCGCCTTTGCGGCCTTTCCAGATCGCCGCACTCTCCTCGGCCGTCTGCGACACCCGGCAGCTGATCGGGTCGAAATCGTCGCAGATGGCGCGAATGCGGCCCAGCAGGTCATCCTGCTCGGCGACTGAGCCCTCAACCTCGATGATCAGCAGCGCTTCCGCGTCCAGCGGGTAGCCGGCATGGGCGAAATCCTCGCAGGCATGGATCGCCGGGCGGTCCATGAATTCCAGCGCCACGGGGATGATGCCGGACCCGATGATGCGGTCGACGCAGGCGCCGGCAATTTCATTGGAGCGGAAGGCCGCCAGCATGGCGCGCTGGCCCTCTGCCGCGCGCAGGATGCGGACGGTGACTTCCGACACCATGGCGAGCTGGCCTTCGCTACCCGTCAGCAGGCCCAGCCAGTCATACCCGGCGGCGTCCAGATGCGCGCCGCCGATATCCAGAATATCGCCCTCCATGGTGACGATCTTCAGGCCGAGCAGATTATTGGCGGTGACGCCGTATTTCAGGCAATGCGCGCCGCCGGAATTCATCGCGACATTGCCGCCGATCATGCAAGCCAGCTGACTGGACGGGTCAGGCGCGTAGAAGAACCCATCCGCCTGCATGGCGGCGGTGATACCAAGATTGGTGACGCCCGCCTGCACGACGGCGAAGCGGTCATCGTAGTTGATCTCCAGAATGCGGTTCATCCGCATCATGCCGATGACGACGCCATCCGCCAGCGGCAAGGCACCGCCGGACAGGCTGGTGCCGGCACCGCGCGGAATCACGCGCACATCTTCCTGATGCAGAAAACGGAGGATCGCCGCCAATTGCTCGGTCGTTTCCGGCAGAGCCACGGCCAAGGGCGGGCGCCGATAGGCGGTCAGCCCGTCCATCTCATAGGGTTTCAGCCTTGCCGCGTCGGCGATGACACCGCTGTCGGGCAGAATCCGGCGCAACCCCGCAATGATGGCGTCACGCTTGGCCAGCGTCTCGGCTTTCGGCTCCGGCAGGCTGATCATTCCGGCGGCCCCTCCCTCAGTCTTTTTCTGAGAGGGAGCCTGCGCCGCCCGGGCTGAGCGCGCAAGATGGGCTGACACGAGAAGGGCGCGGCCCTGATCGGTGCCGCGCCCCTTTTCCCTCAGCCGGATGGCCGAGCGCCTAGTAGTGATGGCCGCCGAAGAGCAGCAGCAGGATCAGCACCACGACCAGAAAGAAGCCGAGGCCGCCCATGCCGTAACCGTAATGCGGACGGTCCCGGTAATAGCCGCGGCTATAGCCGTAGCCGCCGCCGCCGAAGACCAGCACGAGCAGAATAATGATAAGGATCAGAAACATCATCGCCCCCCAATGAACAGCGCCGGCCTAAGGCAGGACCGGCATCTCGTCTTGAATGGAGACATGGTCCCGCCTGCAAAAACGGGAGGGGGCGGCACACGGCAACGTGACCGGCGTGGCGGAACCCAGCCCTGCCGCGCAACCGCGATCAAGATCGCGGCCGGACACTGACCGGCCAGCGGCCGTATCGCCCAAAGTTCAAGACCGAATGATCGCTTTGCGTGAGCCCTCGAAGGGTTTGAAACAGCGTCAGCCTCGCCTGAGCGTACGCACAATGTCATCTCGACATCGTACGAATTTTGCACTTAGGGTGCGATCTTAATAGTCCTGACAAGCAAAATTGCGGAGGCCAACATGCCTACAGTGACAGTCGCAGGCTCGGGGGTCTCGGTCACACTGAATTACTCTTCGGATGATTCAGCTCCGTACGCCAATACCTTGGCGATGGCGCTCAGCACCGGCCTTCAGAGCGGCAACCTGACACCGCTTATCTATACAAGCGGCACGGTCGCCCCCAGCGCGCCGAACGGTGTCGTTTTCATAAATACTACGCCCAGCGCGATAGTTTCTATCCCGACGAGCGATGTCGGTATCGTCATCACAGGCGGCACCACCACGATCACCGGCGGTGGCGTGGGCGAAACCGTCGTCGCCGGCAGTTCCGGACTGACCTATACCAATATCACCCCGTCCGGATCCGCCATCGACTATATCGCTGCGGGCGACGGCAACAATCTGATCACCACGTCAACGACCGGCAGCGGCAATTACCAAGTCAATACCGGCGCCGGCAATGACACCATCGCCGTTACCGGAAACGCGGTGGTCAACGCAGGCACGGGGCAGAATACCGTCTCGGTCAGCGGCGGCAGTTCGCTGATCTATTCGGAAGGCCATGACGATATCACGGCGAATGGCGCCGGCACGGATACCATCAATATCGGTACCGGCCAGGCCACGATCAATCCGGGCTCGGCCAACCTCTTTATCTACGAAACCGGCGTTGCCGCAGGTGCGCTGTTTGTCGCGCCAGGTACGGGCACGGACACGGCTGTGGTGGGCGTCGGCGGTGGCACCGTCTATGGCGGATCAGGCGGCAACAATGTCCTGATTGCCGGTGCCGGCAGCACCACCGGTGCCACGACCGTGTTTCATGGTGGCGGGAACGGCGATCAGATCTATGCGACCGGCAGCACGCCGGTGATTTTCTATGCCGGTTCCGGCAGCGAAACCCTGAGCGGTGCCGGTGGTATTGTGCAGGGCGAAACTCTGTCGTCTTCCAGCGCCGCCGACATCTTCGTGGCTGGTTCCGGAACTGGAAGGATTTTTCTGGGAAGTGGCGCCGATACCGTCGGCGCCGTTAACGGTGCGGCCGGGGGCAATTATCAGGTTTCCAACTTCGGCAGCGCGGACCGGCTTGTTTTGGACGGCTACGGTGCGGAATACGCAACGGAATCGACAGTAAATGGCGAAGTTGTCACCCTGTCGGACGGCACGGAGTTTCTTTTGAACGGCGTTACGTCCCTCTCTCCGACGCAAATCGTTTTCGATGCGCCGCTTGTACCATGCTTCCTGCAAGGAACATTGATCCAGACATCACGAGGTGACGTCGCCGTCGAAAGCCTGGCCGTGGGTGACATCGTTGCCACCACATTGCATGGCGACCAGCCTATCCGATGGATCGGCGTCTGCACCGTTTCCACGCGCTTCGCCGATCCCCTCAAAACCATGCCGATCCGGATCAAGGCAGGGGCGCTCCGCGACAACGTTCCTCTGCGCGACCTGCTGGTATCGCCGGATCATGCCATGCTCGTCGACGATATTCTGATTCAGGCCGGCGCGCTCGTGAACTGCTTGTCGATCGTGCAGGAACGCACGATGCCGGAGCGTTTCACCTATTATCATATCGAACTGGCCGAGCACTCGCTGATCCTGGCGGAGGGCGCGCCGGCCGAGACTTTCGTCGATAATGTCGACCGGATGATCTTCGACAATTGGGCGGAGCATCAGACGCTGTATGGTCTGGACATCCCGATCGTCGAGATGGATCGCCCGCGTGCCAATTCCCGACGTCAGATCCCGACCGACATCAGCCACAAACTCATGCGGCGCGCGGTCGCAGGGCTTGAACAAACGGCCGTCGCCGCGTGATGAGTCAGGACTAAATTCCTAGGGCGCCTCAGCCAGCACGAAGCGGCGCGAGCGGGTCATATTGGTCGGCACGGCGGAATAGACATCCTTTACCGCCTCCGCGATCGTGACGCCGGCGAATTGCGGCACCGCCCAATGGCCGACACGCTCGAACAGCCTGTTGCTGCGCAGCAACAGGCGCATTTCCAAAGGCGGCAGGAACAAAGCGGTTTCCCGGTGTTCGACGCGGAACAGGCTTTGCGACAGCAACCGCCCCACCTGGCCTGCGGAATAGGGCGTGCCCTGGCCGAAGGGCGTGTTCTCGAAATAGGCCCACATGCCGCGCCTGTTGGGGGTGACGACCATCAGCCGCCCGTCATCCTTCATCACCCGCCAGATTTCCCGCAACAGGCGGCGCGCATTCTCCGCCCCTTCCAGCCCGTGGATCAGCAGCACGCGGTCGAAGGTCGGCCCGGCGAAGGGCAGCGCGTCCTCCTCCGCCATGCAGGTGAGATTGGCAGCCCCCACCGGCCAGCGAGCCGCGCCATATTGGGCGGGGGTGACGGCGACCGTCAGCCGCGCGTCTTCCCGCCAGCCGCGCAGATAAGGCGGCGCATAGCCCAGGCCCAGCACCGCGCGTCCGGTCATATCCGGCCAAAGCCCCGCGATGCGCTGCCGTATCAGGCGCGCCGCCACGATCCCCTGAGCGGTGGCGTAGAAATCGGCTGCTGCATGAACGTCGAGTGCCATTGCGGTGATCATAGCGTAAAGCACACAGGACGGCGATCTGGTCGAAAGAATAGCCTGGGTGCATTTGCGCACGGAGCCGCCAATGCTAGGTTCGTGCCATGGCACTCATCGTAATTCCCGTTCCCATGCTCTCCGACAACTATGCTTGGCTCCTGCGGGACGAGGCGACCGGCAAGCTTGCCTTCATCGACCCGGCCGAAAGCGAGGCCGCGAGCAATGCGGTGGAAGCCATGGGCGGCGCGCTGGATACCGTGCTGCTGACGCATCACCACAATGACCACATCGGCGGCGCGGAAGCCCTGCGCAGCCGGTTCGGCGCGCAGATCGTGGGCGCGGCGCTCGATTCCCATCGCCTGCCGCCGCTGGACCAGAGCGTGCGCGACGGCGAGGCCTTCGACCTTTTCGGCCATCGGGTGGAGGTAATTGACACGCCGGGCCATACGGTCGGCCATATTTCCTATTTCCTGCCGGACGGCCCGATGCTGTTCTGTGGCGACACCATGTTCAGCCTGGGTTGCGGCCGCATGTTCGAAGGCACGCCGGCGCAGTTCTTCGACAGTTTCCGCAAGATCGCGGCCCTGCCGCCGCGCACGCTCATCTATGCCGGGCATGAATATACGCAGTCCAACGCCCGCTTCGCGCTGTCCATCGACCCCGACAATCTGGCGCTGCGCGACAAGGCGGCCGAGGTCGACCGGCTGCGGGCCTCCGGCCAGCCGACGCTGCCGGTGCGACTGGAAGACGAACTGCCGGTGAACCCCTATCTGCTGGCGCGCGATGCCGTCAGCTTCGGGCGCATCCGCCAGCTCAAAGACGAATTCAAAGCGTGATCGCGGCCTGTCGGCTGTGATTGCGCCCATCCCATAAAGGATCATCCGGTGAAGCTGTTCTATTCGCCCACCAGTCCCTTCGTGCGCAAAGTGGTCATCGCCGCTGAGATCCGGGGGCTGTTGTCCCAGATCGAGCGGCTGTCCAGCAACCCGCACGTCTCTCCGCCGGACCTTCTGTCTGTTAACCCCCTGTCGAAGATCCCTTGTCTGGTGACCGGAGACGGCGTGTCGCTCTTCGACAGTCCTCTCATCTGCGAATATCTGGACAGCCTGGGCGATGCGCCGCCGCTTTTCCCCGACCATGGCGGACCGCGCTGGATTGCCCTCAAACAGCAGGCGCTGGGCGACGGCATGATGGACGCCGCCGTTCTGGCCCGCATGGAAAGCGTGCGCCCGGAGGAAGAGACGCGCGCCCAGGTCATCCTGCGGCAGAAGGCGGTCGTCACGCGCGGTCTCGCCGCGCTGGAGGAAAGCCCGCCTGAGATCGGCCATCCGACGATCGGGACTGTCACCGTCGCCTGCGCGCTCGGCTATCTGGATTTCCGCTTTGCCGCGGATGACTGGCGGGCTGGCCATCCCCGCCTCGCCCATTGGCTGGAAGCCTTCGCGGCCGCCGTGCCGTCCTTCGCCGAAACCGTGCCACCGGCCTGACAGGGGCCGGTTGCGTGATCGATCTTCGCCGCCCGGACCTCTCGGCCGATGATGTGGTAGCCGCCCTCGGCCTGCTGCCGCATCCCGAAGGCGGCTTCTACCGCGAGACCTTCCGCGACGGCGATCAGACGCATCGCGGTGTCGCGACCGCCATCCATTTCCTGCTGCCGCGCGGCGTCGTCAGCCATTGGCACAAAGTCGACGCGGTCGAAATGTGGTTCTGGCATGCCGGCGCGCCGCTGCGGCTGGATGTGGCGGCGGCAGGCGCGCCGCACGCCCCTGTGACGCTCGGCCCCGATCTGGGCGCGGGCCAAAGCCTTCAGGGCTTCGTGCCGCAGGATGCCTGGCAGCGGGCGGAAAGCCTGGGCGACTGGACGCTGGTTTCCTGTACCGTCTCCCCGGCTTTTCTGTTCAGCGGTTTCGAAATGGCCGCGCCCGGCTGGACGCCGCCCTTCGGCTAAGCCTGGGCGGTACGCGCGGCCTGCCGCGCCCAGACCGCCATGCCGAGGCCGATCGTGGCCGCGATACCGCCGATGAGGAAAACCGGCGCATAGCCGTGACGATCGGCCAGAATGCCGACCAGCGGTGCGGTCCCGCCATAGGCCAGATCCTGGAAAGCCGCGAAACCGCCCAGCGCCGTGCCGCGCAGCTGCGGCGGCATCTGCTTGACGATCTCGGACCCCATGGCGGGAAAGACCATCGAGCAGCCAAGACCCGTCAACAGCGCGCCGGCCAGCGCCAGGACCGGTCCGGGCGCAGCCCAGAGCAGATACTGCCCGCAGGCTTCCACGGCGAGCGAAACGATGGCGACCGGCGTGCCGCCGATCCGATCCGGCAAATGGCCGCACAGCACCCGCACCGCCACGAAACCCAGGCCGAAACAGGTCAGGCCAAGACCCGCATAAGGCCAGTGACGGCTGAGGAAATAGAGGGAGAAGAAGGCACCGAGCGCCGCGAAACCCACCCCTTGCAGGCCGACGGCCGCACCCGGCCGCCAGATCCGCCCGATGATCTTCCAGAAGGATTCCCGTCTGCCGCCATGCGGCGCCACGGCCGGAACGGTCTGGATGGCGATAAGCCCCAATAGCGGCACCACCGCGCAGACGATCATCAATCCGCCGAAGCCGAAGCGATGCATCAGCCACAGGCCGAGCGGGCCGCCCACGGCAAAGCCGCCGTACATGCCCATACCGACGAGCGACAGAACTTTGCCAGACCGGGCCTGGCCCATCAGGCCGATGGACCATCCGATCATGCCGACCAAAGCCAAGCTCTCGCCCAAGCCCAGCAGCAGGCGGCCGGCGATCAGCACCGCGTAATCGGCCGAAGCCGTCAGGCCGGACCAGGTCGACAGCAGACAGATCAACCCGGCCGCCGCATAGACGACCAGGCCGCGCTGCATGGACCGCTTGCCGCCATGCCGGTCGGCGGCGGTGCCGGCATAGCCGCGCGACAGGATGGTCGACAGGAAGGCGATGCCGACCGCCACGCCGCCGAATGCGTTGTTGAGATGCAGGCCGATGACGACATGCAGCGGCACCGCCGGCAGCGACATGGCGACGGACAGGTAAGAGACAAAAAGCGCCGCCGTCAGAATGACGACACGGCGATAGGACAAGTCAGGCTGGTCGATAGGGGTCATGTTCGCTCACGCAATCTCGGTTTCTGCGTTGATTGACGTGAACGCTTACGGGCCGTCTCAGCCGATAGACCAAAGCTAGTGCAGGTCAATTGCGGCCGCCATTGGCTTTGATCACCTGGCCGTTGACCCAACCGCTGTCGGGGCCGGCCAGGAACGAGACGATACGGGCAATATCCTCCGGCTGGCCAAGGCGGCCGAGCGGACTGTCCTGCGCCAGACGCTGCAACAGGTCTTCGGACCGGCCGACAAAAAGCAAATCGGTCGCGACCGGGCCCGGCGCCACGGCGTTGACGGTAACCTGACGCGCACCGAGTTCCTTGGCCAAGGTATGGGTCAGCGCCTCCACCGCTGCTTTGGTCGCCGTATAGACGCCCGCGCCCGGCAGATAGGCGCCGATGATGCTGGTTGAGAGGTTGATGATCCGCCCGCCGTCGCGAACCCGCCGGGCGGCCTCACGCATGCCATTGAAGGCGCCGGTCAGATTGACGGCCAGAAGCTGGTGAAAATCCTGGTCCGTCACCGTCGCGAGCGGCGCCATCTTGCTGATGCCGGCATTGTTCACGACGACATCGATTGGCCCGAAGGCATCTTCCGCCGCGTCGAATAAAGCGGTGACGGCGGCGGCATCGGACACATCGGCGCGAATGGCGATGGCGCGGCCACCGGCGCCTTCGATGATGGCCACCGTCTCTTTTGCGGCGTCCTGGCTCGCCGCGTAATTGACCACCGTCTGAAAGCCGTCGGCAGCGAGACGTCTGGCGATAGCCGCGCCAATACCCTTGGACGCGCCGGTCACGATCGCCGTTCTGTTTGCTGTCATCATCATCCTGTTCCTTGTCGCGTCGTTTTCGCGATGCCCAGAAATACGATCAATCCGTCGTATTTCGTAGTCGCATTATCCGGAACGGATGCGGGGAAGCCGAAACCTCAAGTCATGGACTGATAAAATTCAAACGGCGCGCAGTCTTGATCCGGGCTCGGCCGCCCCGGCATTCACATTTTGACGGTGTCGCCGCCTCACCCCCGCCAATGGCGCGCGATGAAGGACGCGGCGTCGTCCAGCGCCCGGCGCGCGGAGGGCAGTTGCGCCACCGAGCGCTGAAAGACGTGGTGCAGCCCTTCGTAGATGTCCAAACGGACCTCCTTGGATTTGCCGGCGGCCGCTTCGGCGTAGCGCTGCGCGTCATCCAGCAGCAATTCGTCGGTGCCGACCTGGATGGCCAGCGGCGGCAGCGCGGCAGGCAAGGCGTAAAGCGGTGACGCCCGGCCGTCGCGCGGATCGGCCCCGGCCAGATAGGTCTCCACCGCCTTGACCAATATCTGCGGCTTGAAGATCGGGTCATAGGTTTCGTCCTTGAAGGACGCGCCGGTCAATGTCAGGTCGATCCAGGGCGAGAAGACAATGACGGAGGCGACCTGCGGTCCCTGCCCGTCCAACATCGCCAGCGCCAGCGCGCCACCAGCGGAATCCCCGACCAGCGCGATCTGCGTGACGCCTTGGCCGGCCAGCCATAGACGGGCCAAGCTGGCCGCGTCGAAAGCGGCCGGAAAGGGATGGTCCGGGGCGCGCGGATAATCCAACACGAAGACGGCCATGCCCGTGCGGGCGGCCATCTGGCTGGCGAAGCCGCGATAGCCGGCCGCCGAACCCAGCATATAGGCGCCGCCATGCAGGAACAGGATGGCGCGATCCGCCGGCGCGCCAGCCGGGCGCACCCACCAGCCCTGTATCGCGCCGTCATCGATCTGTTCCAGTGCCATGCCGTCCGCCATCGGCGTCTGGTCCGTCATGGCGTCATAGGCGTCCCGCATCGTGCCGGGGAAAGTCGCAAAATGCTGCTGGGTTGCGGCCAGCAGGTCACGCTCGATACCGCGCTCGGCCTCGGGCAGCGGATGCCGCGTTTCGATCAGATCAGGAAAAGCAGGTTTGGTCATGATGGCTTGCTCGCTATCAGGGCCGGCCAAGCCCGGCCCCTGTGGCACAGCTTTGATCCATTCCAAAAGACACAGATAGACAGGAGCTAAGACTACCATCTAGTCCGATCAGGACAGAATGAGGGAGCGACCATGGATCGGCTCGACGCCATCCGGCTGTTTGTGCGCGTGGTGGAAAAAGGCAGCTTTTCGGCGGCCGCGCGCGAGGCCGGGATCGGCCAATCCGCTGCCAGCAAGCAGGTCGCGGCACTGGAGGCGCGGTTGGGCGCGCAGCTTTTGCAGCGCACATCGCGCAGCATGGCCGTGACGGAATTGGGACAGACCGTCTATGACGCCGCCTTGCGGCTGGTGGATGATTTTTCCGCAATCGAATCCCTGGTCGGCCAGGGCCAGTCCAAACCCTCCGGGCTGGTGCGCCTGTCCGTCGCCCCGGTGTTTGGACGCCTATATGTCGTGCCGCATCTGCCCGCATTCTTCGCGGCCTATCCTGATATCAGCGTCGAGATGGCGGCCACCGACCGCCACATCAATCTTATTGAAGACGGCTTCGATCTCGCCATCCGGCACGGCAATCTGAGTGATTCATCAATGACCGCACGGCTGCTGGCGAAAAGCTTTTTCGTGACGGTTGCCACACCAGTCTATTTCGCGCGTCACGGCGTGCCGCAGGCGCCGCGTGATTTGATCGATCATGCCTGCATCGGCTTTACCTCCCGCCAGGATATTCGGCCCTGGACCTATGCGCGCGGCGTCACCCATCATCCGCAGGGGCCCTTCCGCACCAGCGACGCCGAGCAGGGCCGGGCCGCTCTCCTCGCCCATCTGGGCATCGCGCATATGCCGGCCTGGATCGTCGCACCCGAGATCGCGTCGGGCGCCTTGCAAATGGTCCTTCAGGACCACGCCGTGGAGACGACGCCCATCAATGCCGTCTATCCCTCGCGGCGGCATCTGCCGATCAAGACCCGGCTGTTGATCGACTTTCTGGCGACCACCCTGGCGCGCGACCTCGCTGTCCCCGGACACGGGATCGCGACGGAGATCGGACCTCTCGGCTGACCGGCGGCATGGCGTTTCTCCGCCTCCGGGCGGCTATCTTGCCAAATCATGCTGGCGCCGCTACCACCACGGTTGAGCAATGAAGGCATGTATCATGTCCAAGCCGGATCATATCGGAACCGACTATAAAACGGTTTTGGGCTGGTTCCATAAGCGCCTTCGACCCAAGACCTATTTGGAGATCGGCACGCAGAATGGGTTTACGCTTTCTTTAGCAACCTGCGCCAGCATCGCCATCGACCCGCAGTTTCAGATCAGCTCCGGCGCAACCGTCAACAACAAGCCTGCCTGCCACCTGTTCCAGATGCCAAGCGATGATTTTTTTGAGAGTCATCAACCGAGCACGATTTTTGGTCGCCTGGTTGATCTGGCATTCCTGGACGGTATGCATCGCTGCGAGTTCCTGCTGCGGGATTTCATGCATACGGAACCCCACTGCAAACAGAACTCCGTCATCCTGCTGCATGACTGCCTGCCGCTTGACGAGGGCATGACGTCACGCGTGCAAGGCACCGGCTCGTCCACCGGAGACCGGCGCTACGGCTGGTGGACGGGTGACGTCTGGCGCACGGCTTTGGCCTTGAAACGGTATCGGCCCGATCTGGAGATTGCGGCCTATGACGCGCAGCCCACGGGTCTGATTGCGATCACCAATCTTGATCCGCAATCGACACTGCTCGCGGACCGATATTCAGATATCGTGCGCGACATGCGGTCCTGGACGCTGGACCTGGATGCCTATTTCCGGGAAGTGCACGTCGAATCCACGGATGCCATCGCCACCGAAGAAAAGATGAACACCCGCTTCTGGCTTTAGGATCGGGCGCGACTCTGCCCTGCCTGCGCCAGAAAACCGCCGCAAATCGGGTGCTTTAAGGAGGCCGGGCAAAGCCTTGGGGGCTTTCGCGCGTCGGAGGCCTCGCCTATGGACTACCACATGACCGAAGAGCCTGTCTGGCCAACCCCGGCCGCCGCTATCGCCGCCCCGCGCCGGACCAGCGCGGAGCTGTCCATCGTCGTGCCCTGCTACAAGGAGCGGCCGAACGTCCGCCCGATGATCGAGCGTATCGGGGCCGCCCTGCCGGGTGTGGACTGGGAGGTCATCTTCGTCGACGACAACAGCCCGGACGGCACGGCCGAGGAGGCGCGGGCCTTCGCGCGGGTCAACCCGCAGGTGCGCTGCATCCGCCGCATCGGCCGGCGCGGCCTGTCCACCGCCGTCATCGAGGGCGCGCTGTCCTCCTCCGCCGATTTCGTGGCGGTGATGGACGGCGATTTGCAGCATGACCAGACGATCCTGCCCAAAATGCTGGCCGAGCTGCGCGCCGGCCGGGCCGATGTCGTCATCGGCAGCCGCCATGTCGATGGCGGGTCTTCGGACGGCCTGTCCTCGGCCACGCGCCATCGCATTTCCAATGCCGGCATTTCCGTCGCCCAGTATTTTCTGCCCATGAAGATCACGGACCCCATGAGCGGCTTCTTCATGATGCCGCGCAGCCGGTTCGAGAGCATCGCGCCCCATTTGTCCGGCCAGGGTTTCAAGATCCTACTGGATCTGATCCTGTCCGCTCCCGAGCGGCTGCGGGTGCTGGAAATGCCCTGCCAGTTCCATAAGCGCGAGGCGGGAGAGAGCAAGCTGGATGCGCTGGTGATGATCCAGTTCGCCTCCCTGCTGCTGGATAAGGGTCTGCGCGGCTATGTGCCGATGCGCTTCATCGCCTTCGCGCTGGTCGGCGCGCTGGGCATGATCGTGAACCTGCTGGCCGTCTGGGCCGGCCAGGGCATCGGGCTGACCTTCGTCGCCGCCGAAATCATCGCGACCGTCATCGCCATGCTGTTCAACTTTCAGCTCAATAACCGCCTCACCTACCGCACGCACCGCCTGCGCGGCCCGAAGCTGATGCGGGGATTGGTCCTTTTCATTTTGGTCTGCGGCCTGGGCGCCATTGCCAATGTCGGCATCGCGACGGCGCTGTTTTCCAGCGCCAGCCATAACGGCCTGGCGGCGGCCGCCATCGGTGCTGCCATCGGCGTGGTGTGGAACTACGCGGTCTCCTCCACCCTGGTCTGGCGGACGGTCTAACCCATGACGGAAAGCCCGATCACCATCGTCTTTCCGCTCTTTCCCGGTGTCACGCAGCTCGACTTCACCGGGCCGTTCCAGCTTTTCGCGCAGACGCCGGGCCTCAGGCCCATCGCTGCCTCGCTGGGCGGCGCGCCGATCGCGGCACAGGGGCTGACCTTCGCCGATCTCACGCCCCTGGAAGAGATTGCCCGCGCCGATGTCATCTGCGTGCCGGGCGGCGGCGGCGTGACCGATGCCATGCAGAACCCGGCCTATATGGAAGAGGTCGCGCGGCTGGCGGCCTCCGCCCGGTACATCACCGCCGTCTGCACCGGTTCACTCATTCTCGCCGCCGCCGGGCTGCTGGTGGGCAAGCGCGCGACCTCGCACTGGGCCTGGCGCGACAGTCTGGCCCTGTTCGGTGCCATTCCGGAAAACGCGCGTGTGGTGCGGGACGGCCATATCCTCACCGGTGGCGGTGTCACCGCCGGCATCGATTTCGCGCTGACCGTCATCGCGGAGCTGACCGACGCCGAGACCGCACAGGTGGTGCAGCTTGGCCTGGAATATGCGCCCGCGCCCCCATTTGCGGCCGGCAGTCCTGAAACCGCCGCGCCCGCGATCCTGGCGCGGGTTCAGGATCAAAGCCGGCGCGCGCGGCCGGACCGGGCGGCGACCATTGCCGCCATCGCGGCACAGCGCGGGCAGGCCTGAAGACTGGGGTTAGGGCTCCGATTTCGTCACTGGTGCGCGCGGCCCGGCTTGGGCGATAGGCTGACACCGATGACCGACCGTTCCCCCCTCCGTTCCGACGCCTTTCTGTTCGCGCTGGCTTTGGGCCTGCTGACAGTGCTGCGTCTTGCCGTCGCCGCCGCCATCCCGGTCTCCCCGGACGAAGCCTATTACTGGCTTTGGGCGCAGGCGCCGGCCGCTGGCTATTACGACCATCCCTTCATGGTCGCGGCCTGGGTGCATATCGGCACGGCGCTGTTCGGCAATACTGGTCTCGGCATCCGACTGCTGGGGCCGATCAGCACGGCCCTCGGCTCTTGGGCTGTGCTCGATGCCGCCCGCTCCTTAGGCGTCGGGCGCGGCTATGGCGCGGCCATCCTGCTGAACGCGACACTGCTGTTTGGCGCCGGCAGCGTGCTGATGACGCCCGACACGCCGCTGTTGTTCTTCTGGATCCTGACGCTCTGGGCGGCGGCCCGCATCGCCGCCGGCGGGTCAGGCTGGTGGTGGATCGTGACAGGCCTTGCCGCCGGCCTTGCCTTCGACAGCAAATATACGGCGGCGCTGCTGCTGGCGGGTATCGGGCTATGGGCGCTGCTGACGCCGCTCGGACGCCGCTGGCTATTTCACGACATTCGCCCCTGGCTCGGCCTGATCACCGCACTTATCCTGTTCCTGCCGGTGATTTTGTGGAATGCCGATCATCACTGGGTCAGCTTCGCCAAACAGGGCGGCCGCACGGCCGATTTCCATCCGGCCCGCGCCGTCCAGTTTCTGGGCGAGCTGATCGGCGGCCAGCTGGGCCTCGCCACCCCCATCATCTTCGTCCTCTGTGCCATCGGCCTTTGGCGCGCGACGCTGACCGCCGTGAAGACGCGCGACGCCGCCGCCGGCCTGCTGGTGGCGACGGGTGTGCTTCCGGCGCTGGTCTTCATCCAGCATGCGCTGGGCGACCGCGTGCAAGGCAATTGGCCGGAAATCATCTACCCCGCTGCCGTCATCGCCGCCGCCGCCCTGCCTGCGGCGGCGCGCTGGCTGAAGCCGGGCGCGATTCTGGGTTTCGCGCTGACGCTCATCGTCTATGTCCAGGCCATCGCCAGCCCGCTGCCCTTGGGTGGCACCGAGCCGACGATCCGCGTGCTCGGCGGCTGGCCGGCCTTGACCCGGAGCGCCGAGGCCCAAGCCCAGACGGTCGGCGCGCAGTTCATCGCGGTCGACGAATATGGGCTGGGGTCCGAACTGGCGTTGCGCCTGCCGAGAGCCCTGCCCGTTCTGGCCGACGATCCCCGCTGGCAGTATTTCAACCTGCCCGGCCCGGCGACCGCCGGCCTGCCGGCCGGGACAACCGGCCTGCTGATCCGCACCATGCGCCGCCGCGATGCGCCGGACACCGCGCCCTGGACCAGCATGCGTCTGCTCGGCACCATCGCCCGTGGCCGCCATGGGCGAATCGGCGAAAGCTACAGGCTTTACGCCGTCACCCTTGGGCCGAACGCGCCCGCTCTTCTCGCCCGCCTTCCTTCCGGAGCATCACCGTGACCGACCGTCTGCCCAGCATCGAGGATATCGAAACCGCGCGCGCCCGTTGCGCCGCGCGTCTGCGCCATACGCCGCTGCTGCGCAGTGCCGCGCTCGAGCGCCGCATCGGCGGCGCCGTGCTGCTGAAGGCCGAAAATCTCCAGCATACCGGTAGTTTCAAGCTGCGTGGCGCAATGAACGCGGTGCTGGCTTTGGTCGAGCAAGGCCATACGGGCGGCATCGTCGCCTTCTCCTCCGGCAATCACGCCCAGGCCGTGGCCTATGCCGCCGCCGCTGCCGGTCTGAAGGCCACCATCTTCATGCCGGCCGATGCGCCGGCCATCAAAACCCGCCTGACCAAATCCTGGGGGGCGACCGTCGTGCCCTTCAATCGCCTGACCGATGACCGCGAGGCTCTGGCGCGGGCGGAATGCGAGCGCATCGGCGGCGCGCTGATCCCGCCCTATGACCATGTTCAGGTCATGGCCGGCCAGGGCACGGCGGGGCTGGAAATCGCCGAGGACGCGCGGGCCTCCGGCCTGACGGTCGACGCCATCCTGGCGCCGGTCAGCGGCGGCGGTCTGCTGGCCGGGGCGACGCTTGCCGTGCAGTCCCGCTTCCCGGCCGCCAAATCCTATGCCGTGGAGCCCGAAGGCCGCGACGACATGCGCCGGTCGCTGCTCTCCGGCCAGCGCGAGACGAACGGCCCCGGCGGGTCCACCCTTTGCGACGGCCTGCTGTCGCCCAACCAGGGCCACCTCACCTTCGCCGTCAACAAGGACCATGTCGCGGGCGGCGTGGTGGTGACGGATGAAGCGGTGCTGGAGGCGATGGCCTTCGCCTTCCTGCATCTGAAACTGGTGCTGGAACCCTCGGGCGCGATCACCCTGGGCGCGCTTCTGTCCGGTGCCTTCGACGGGCGGGACAAGACAACTGCCCTTCTGCTGTCGGGCGGCAATGTCGACCCCGCGACCTTCGAACGCGCGCTGGCTTACGCCGACAAGGTTTGACCGGCACCGCCCGATAGGCTCGGCGCCGGTGCTGTCATGATGGACGGCGCCGGCCAGTCCGGCTGCGGACGCCCGATGTGATAGCCCTGCATCAGCCGGAAGCCGAGCCGGTGCAGCGCATCCATCTGCGTCTGCCCCTCGATCCCTTCCGCCACCACACGCAGGCCCAGCAATTGGGACAGATAGAGAATACCGACGGCCATCTTGGATGACCCGCCCGGCTGCCCGACCTCGGCGGTCAAAGACCGGTCGATCTTCAGCACATCGAACGGGTATTGATGCAGCCAGCTGAGAGACGAATGGCCCGTTCCGAAATCATCCAAAGCGAGCGAGAAACCCAGGCGCTTCAATTCCTGCAACACCAGCGCCGCCCGTTCCGGGTCGACCATGGCCGATTGCTCTGTCACCTCGATGATGCAATGCGCCGGATCGAGATCTTCCTCCTGACAGATGCGGGCCATCTGCTCGGGCAGGTTGATATTCATGATCTGCGCGGCAGAGACGTTCAGGCTCACCTTGGTCGCACCCGCATGGCCGTCGGCATGAATGGATTTCAGCCACCGGCACGCCGTCCGCATCACCCATAGGCCGACCTCATTGGTCAGCCCCGTCTCCTCCACCAGATCGATGAAATGCTTGGCGGTCATCAGCCCGTCCGGCCTCTGCCAGCGCAGCAGCGCTTCATAGGCGAAGACGCTATCGGTGCCGGCGTCCTGGATCGGCTGGTAATGCAGGCGGAATTCCCCTTGCGCCACGGCCTGCCGCAGCTCTGCCTCCAGCGCCACCCGCCGCTCGACGACCTTGTGCATGCTCGGCTCGAACAGCACGATGTGCCGATCCTTGCTGCGCTTGGCGATATACATCGCGATATCGGCGTCGCGCATCGCCAGTTCGAAATCCTGATAACCGCCGAGGCAAGCCACCGCCCCGATGCTGGCCCCCACGGTATAGGACTGGCCGTTGAGCATATAAGGCGCGGTCAGAGACCGATGGACGGCCTGCGCCAGCGCCATGACCTCCGCCTCGCCATCACACGCGGCGCAGAGCAGCACGAATTCGTCGCCCGAATGCCGGGCCGCGATGCAGTTGGCCCGCCCGCAGTCGAGGGCGATGGCCGACAACCGCCGCGCGACCTCGGCCAGCAGCTGGTTTCCGGCGTGATGGCCGAGGCTGTCATTGATGAGCTTGAAGCGGTCTAGGTCCAGAAACAGCAGGCAGGCCCTGCCGCTTTGATCCAGGCCCGACTTCGTCCGGGACGCGACTTCGGCAAAAAGGCCCTTGCGATTGAGCAATCCGGTCAGCGGATCATGCAGCGCGTCGTGGACCGCCAGATTGCGCGCGTCCAGAAGTTCAGACGCCAGCTGATGCTGTTCGGCCAGCGCCGCCTGCAAATCGGCGGCGACCTTCGTGCTGCGTTCGACGGCTTCGTTTTTCAGGGCAATGGTGCGCTCCAGCGCGGCGGCCTGGGCCAGCAGCAGATCGGCGAGCTGGACGATGCAGGTCTGGCCGCCGACATTGACCAGCAGGGGTTCGAACCGCGTGACCTCCTCGCGCGCCAAGGCCGCGCGGCAGGCGGTGGACAGCGAGACATGCTCGCTCAGCAACAGCGTTTGCAACCGGACGGGAATCAGCAATTCCCGCAGCGGACGGCTGAGGAAAATCTCCCGCCCATAGGCCTGGCTGAGAGCGGCCAGAAAGACGCGCCGGCTGAGCAGGCCGAGGCGCTTGTCCCCCTCGCATACGATGACGCCCGGCAAAGCCGGTTCCGCGACAAAAAGGCGTTCGAGCAGATAGGAGCGCTCGTCGATTGAAATCGACGTGGTCCAGCTTCGACATGCGCCGGATAGGAAGACGATCGAAAGCTGGGTGTCATTCATTTAGATGAGAAAGTCACAACCTTGGCGGAATCACTACCGCGCGCTGGTTACAGGACGATGCGCGTCGCCAGCTTGACAGTTTGGAGACGTTACGGCGTGTCACGCCCAAAGTAAAAAGCCCGGAGCGATGTCTCGCTCCGGGTTTTTGTC
>NZ_JAESVB010000012.1 GCF_020618775.1 Acidisoma silvae
TAACGGTCGTGTGGCCAATGCGGTCGGCCAGCTTGCCCAGCCTTGAGGCAGAAATAATGCTTCCCAAAGCAGCGGCAGACATCACCAGACCGGCCATGAAGGTCAGGCGTTTCGGGTCATCGATCAGCGTCGCCACATAGACAGTGATAATTGGCTCGATCGACATAGTAGCGACCATCAGGAGAAGCCCCGTCGCCAGCATGGCCAGAACCACTTTGTTCGCGAAAATTTCAGGCCATGATGCCTTGGGCCGGGCAGCTTCGGCCCGCACCACACGCGGCGGCTCACGCAACAGAAACAGCGACGCCAGGAAAGCGACAAAGATCAATCCACCGGCCCCGAAGAAGGTCGCGCGAATGCCGATCAAATGGGGCAGCAGGCCACCCACCAAGGGGCCCAACAGATTTCCCGCCATGATGCCGGAGGACAGCAGACCGAGGGCCCAGCCGGAGCGCGCTTTCGGCGTTTGTGTCGCAACCAGGATGGTCGAGCCTGATGCGTAACCGCCAGAGAGCCCGGCCAAAAGCCGCAAACCGACGAGTTGCCAGATGGTCGTGGTGAGACCCATGAGCGACATGGTAACGGCCATGCCGATGCTAGCGCGCACCAACATGGACTTGCGGCCATAGCGGTCTCCCAAACGGCCCCAGAGGGGGGCTGTCAGGCCAGCGGCGAGAAAAGTCGCGCCGAAGACGATGCCGGACCATTGAACGATCGCCGCATGGCCGTGAACGCCCATCTCGGCGACATAAAGCGGCAGAAACGGCAGCAGAAGGGTCATCGCGAAGACGGTCGTGAACGACCCAAACACACAGACGGCCAAATTCCTTTGCCAATGACCCGCACTGTTGCCACTGGCCTGAGGCGCTTGTTGAGAATCTGTCATCGTGAAACGGCCTTGATTTGCTTTTGCTCTTTTTTGGTAGACCGTTTTGGTATACCAAAACAAGACGACTGACGCATAGGAGACCGGCCGCGTGAAAAAGGGGGGTATTCGCCTGAGATGACGCAAATGCAAGATGCGGAAGACCGCCTGCGGCGGATGATTCTGGATATGGAAGTGGGTCCTGGCGAGAGGCTGACCGAGCGCTGGATGGAGGGTCAGCTTGGCGCATCGCGAACTTCCATCCGGGCTGCTTTGTTCCGGCTTGAAGCCGAGGGGCTGGTCGCGCGCGAAGGCAGGGGCTGGATTGTGCCGCCGCTCGATTTGGAGGAAATCGCGCAGCTTTTCGCCTATCGCGAAGTGTTGGAGGTCTCAGGCCTGCGGCGGGCGCATCCGGATATCATCCCAGCCAAGATTGCCGAGATCGAACGCCTGCTGGATGAGACCAGCGCCGACGCGACGCCGGAACAGATTGATCTGGCGGGGCGGCAGTTCCATCTTTGGGTCGCCGATCTGGCACAGAATGAATTCATCAGCCGGGGCGTGGCGGATGCCATGGCGCGATTGCAAAGGGCACGCTGGCTCGAAGCTGACGCCAAACATCACGGTTGGGAAGAACACCGTGCCATCGTCGCTGCAATCCACCAATTTGACATGAATCGCGCCGTTGATCTGCTTGAGAGCCATCTTCGCGACACCTGCGCACGCCTTATCGATATGCTGAGCACAGGCCGCCGAACCCTGCGCTCGCGCGGTATCGTTCTTAAATAATAATAAATTGAGACCATCAGAATGGCGGTGCAAGGACGGTTAGCTTCGTCCTGTCTGCTCACTGCCAATTTCAACCGGAAGGCGATAGTCCGCTTTCCCCGCCCAAGGCGGCCATTCAATCGTCCGCGCGCGCCAAAAATTCTGCCACCAGCGCCGTCCATTCGTCACTGATGGACAGGCCCGGCATGGCGCGTCCAGCGCGGCGATACCAGTAGCGGGCATTGCCGGTATCGCCCTCCTGCCGGTGCAGATGGGCATGGATGAGGTCGCAATCGGCTTCGCCCTCATGGCCCTGCACGACATCATGGGCGCGGTCCCAATCCTGCCGACCCGCCCACCATAATGCCACGAGCGCCGGGGGCAGGGCAGGCGGCGGGGCTGTGCCATTTAGGCTGTCCCGAAAATTCTCGACTGTCGGCATCCTTGGCGTCCTTACCCAACCCGGTTCGGCGACCGTGGAACCGCGTGGCGTCCCGCGCAAGGCCTCTGATCGCGGCCATACAGCGTCAGGTGGGTCCGCCAGCTGGTATGACATCATCCTTACTCTGCGCATTTTATCGGCGAATGCCGCCAGAATATGAATAAATATTAGGCAAATTATGCCTAAACGCCTGAAATTCGCGCTACATTTGCCTGGAATCCGTTTGACGTCGAGGGGATATGCCCTGGTATTGTTCAACGATGACCCGAAACGGTTCACTGAAATCTTGCGCTTGGTTGATGATCGCTCTTGCGGCCGTCGGCCCAGCCACCCGCATCGACTGACGCTCAACCGCCGCCATCTGGTAAAGGAAAGACCTTGTCCGACATTGAACTGCCCGCCTCGCGTGAAGAGGGCGCCCCCAGCCTGCGCGCCGGCACGCTGTCCATGCCCAAGGTGCTGGGCATGGGCGCCTCGTACCTCGCGCCCGGCGTCATCCTGATCTTCAATCCGGCGTCGATGGCGCTGGTCTCGGGCAAGCAATCCTGGCTGGCCATCCTGCTCGATATTCCGGCCTTCCTGTTTCTGGTCGTCGGCGTCGCGGTCTTCGCCAAGCGCTATGTCGTGACGGGTTCGCTGATGTCCTATCTGGGCGAGGCTTTCGGCTCCAAATCCCGCATGTTCTCGGGCGCGCCGCTGCTGGTGGCCTATTTCCTGTCCATGCCGCTGACCGCCATTTTCGTGCTGACCTTCGCCCAGGGCCTGCTGCTCGACATGCATATGACCTGGGCCAATAGCCCCACCGCTCAGGTTCTGGTCGTCGCTGTCGTCACCATCATCGCCGCCTATATTTCCTATCGCGGCGTCAATCTGTCGGCGCGTTTCGCGATTTTTTGCACCGTCATCTGCGCGCCCTTCGTGCTGATCCTGATCGTCGCCGCCCTGATCCATACCGGTTCGGGCTTTACCGATCAGTTCTCCCTCAAGGGCATGAAATTCTCCGACCTCGTCGCCGGCCTCGTCATGGTCTTCGTCGGCCTCGTCGGCTTCGAAGGCTTCACCGCCCTCGGCCGTGAGACGAAAGACCCGGTGCGCAATACGCTGATCATCCTGCCCGTCCTCGTCGGCCTCGTCGTCGTCGTGCTGCTGGTCGGCTGCCTGACGCTGGTGCCGGTTCTGTTGCAGCATGTGGCCGCCGTGAATGCCGGCCAGTCCCCGTCTTCCATTGTCGCCGATGCCTCCGGCGTCAGCTGGCTGAAAATCCCGCTGGATGCGACGCTGCTGCTGGCGACCTTCTCCTGCCTCATCGCCGTTCTGAATGACGCCGCGCGCGTCACCGCGACGGCAGGGCGTGACGGCATGCTGCCGACAGGCCTCGGCGTCATCAGCCCCAAGACGGGCACGCCCGCGCGCTCCATCATCTTCATGGCGGTGCTGGCCATCGGCATTCCGGCGGTCTCGCAATATGTCGTGCAGCAATCGCCCTTGCAGGCCTCCGCTGCCATGGGTCCGACGCTGGTCTATCTGTGGCTGGTGCCGTATCTGGCCATGTTCGTCGGCGTCATCGCCATCAAGCGGCGGGAAGGCGCGCTGGTCTCGCTCACCACCTTGATTGCAGTCCTGGGCTTCCTGTTTCTGATCTTCCTGACCGTCTACAGCATCAGCCAGCTCACCGGCACGATCCAGAAGGCGGCCCCTGCCATCGCGCTCGGTCTTGCGGCGCTGCTGTTTATCGTGTCCCTCATCCGTGACATCGGCGGCTCCGGCCGCAGCGCACTCGCGAAGGCTTCCGCTTGACCCTCTCTGATATGCCCACAACCATCGCGCAGAGTGCCTCCGCTCTGCGCGATGGACGTTTGACCAGCGTGCAGCTTGTCTCCGCCCTTCAGACCCGCGCGGCGGCGATTGATCCGCGTCTCGGTGCCTTCACAACGCAATATATCGACCACGCTCTGGCGGCCGCCGCCATTGCAGACCGCGAACTGGCGGCCGGGCAGGATCGTGGACCGCTGCACGGCATTCCGCTGGCGGTGAAGGATATTGTCGCCGCCAAGGAAGGCCCGACGACGGCCAGTTCCGCGGTCGTCGACCCGTCCTGGTGGCAGGGGCAGGATGCGCCGGTCGTGGCCCGCCTGCGCGCGGCGGGCGCCATCATCCTCGGCAAGACCACCACCATGGAATATGCGCTGGGCGAGCCCGACAGCGATCAGGCCTTGGCGCAGCCGCGCTGCGCCTGGGACTTGGGGCGCTGGGCCGGCGGGTCCAGCTCCGGCTCCGGTTCGGGCGTCGCGGCCGGTCTGATGCTGGGGGCTGTCGGCACCGATACCGGCGGCAGCGTGCGCCTGCCGGCCGCCTTCAACGGCATTACCGGCCATAAGCCGACCTTCGGCCTCGTGCCGAAATCGGGCGTGCATGTGCTGGGTTTTTCGTTGGATGCCGTCGGCCCCATGGCGCGCACCGCGCGGGATTGCGCGCTCATGCTGGATGTCATGGCCGGGCATGATGCCTCCGACGCATCCTCCGCCCGCGTCGCTGGCGGCGGCTATGCCAAGGGGCTGGATACACCCGTCAATCTCACCGGCCTGCGCATCGGCGTCGATCTTGCCGCCGTCGCCGGCCGTGTGGGCTGCGACCCGGCGACATTCGGGGTCTTTGAAGCGGCGCTGCGCGTCTTTACCGATGCCGGTGCTATCCTTGTTCCCTACGTCGCACCGGAATGGCGGCTCTGTGCGCTCAGTGCCGCCGTCGTCTGGCAGGTGGATGCTTTGACCTATCACCATGACCTGCTGCGCGAGCGTTGGAGCGAATTCGGACGCGGCATCCGCGCGCAGTTCATCGAAGGGATGCTGGTGACGCCGTCCGACATGAAGGCGGCCGACCGCGTGCGGCGGCAGATCTGCGCGCATATGGCGCAGGTGCTGGACGGCGTCGATATTGTCATGTCACCAACCCACGGCACGGCCGCGCTTCTGTATGACGAGCGGTCTGGCAGCGGCGTCGATGAAACGGCCTTCACCTCGCTGTGGAACCTCACCGGCGGACCGGCCATTTCCCTGCCTATGGGGGTCACGGGCGAAGGGCTGCCGCTCGGCCTGCAAATTGCCGGGCGCGCTTTCGATGACGGTCAGGTTCTGGCCATCGCCGATGCCTTTCAGGCGATGACGGCGCATCATCGCGCCATGCCGCCCATCGCGCGCGGGGAGATGCTGTCATGAGCCAGGACAAGGCGCGCGCCTATGCCGATGTCGCGGCGGCCAAGCTCGGCCTGCCGCTGTCGGAGGCCGAGTTGCAGCAAGCGGCCGAGCGCGTCGTCAGCAAGCAGGTGGATTTCGCGCCGCTGCACGCGGCGGCGAAGACAGCGCCGATCGAAGGGGAGCTGACCTTTCAGCCGGCCTCCGCGCAAGCCGGACGGCATGACTAAGCAGGCTGGCTTTTCGCCGACCGGGCTGCTGCTGCTGACCTTGGCAGTGGCCCTGTTCGGCATCGCCTATGGCGCGGACAGCTATGCCGAGGGCGGAGGCGTGCTGGGGCCGGTGCTGACTTCCTTTCTGGTCCAGGGCGGGGCCTCGCAGATCGCCTCCCAGGGGGTTCTACGCTCCGGCGGGTCGGCACTCGCCGCCATTCTGGTCGGCATGGCGCTGAACCTGCGCTTCATGGCGCTGGCGCTGGCCATCGCGCCGGATTTGCCGAAAGCCGCCCTGCCGCGCATGCTGGCGGCCTATCTTATCAGCGATATCCCGGTGGGGGTCGCGCTGACGCAAAGCGGCCCGTCGCGCGGCCGGCTGTTTATCCTGGTTGGCATCCTGGCGGGCGGCGCCTGGGTTGGCGGCACGCTGATCGGCACGCTGGTCGGCGCCCAAGTTGATGTCGCGGCTTTCGGGGCGAATGGCGCCATCATCGGCGCCTTCGTGGCGCTGGCCATGACCCATATCCGCAACCGGCGCACGATCGCGATTGCCCTCTGTTCCTTCGCCGCGACCATCGCGCTGATGCTCTGGGTCAGTTCCGGCATTTCCGTTCTCGGCGGGGCGGCCTGCGGGCTGATCGTGGAGAGGCTGTGGCCGCCGCTGCCGAAGGTGCCGGCATGAACTGGCTGGTGGTGCTGGCGCTCGCTGGCGGCAATATGGCGTTGAAACTGATGGGCGTGATGGTCTTCGTCCATCGGCCGATTCCGGCCTGGCTGCAACGGCCGGTGGCCGCCCTGCCGCTGGCGATCTACCCGGCCTTGGTGGCGGCGGCCGTCTTCGGCCATGACGGCGGCATGCGTATCGATGGCCGCGTACTGTCGGCGGGTGCCGTTCTGCTACTGCTTCTGTTGCTGCCGCGCCGGAACATCTTCGGCCTCGTCATGCTGCTGGGCGCGGCGGTGGCCGCCTTGGTCCATTACTGCGCGCGCTGATCTGGGGTTTTCCCTTGCGGTCCGCATGATGCTGCACTGCGGTAGATGATTTTTACTTCATCCGGCCAGGGGCGTAGACGGACCCATTGTCCCGAGGTTCTGCCGTGATCGATGCCATCGCCCTGTTATTCGTCTGTCTGGGCCTGGGTGAATGTCTGCACCGCGTCGCCGGGGTGCCGCTGCCGCCCTCCGTCATCGGCCTGCTGGCGCTGCTGGTCTGGCTGGCGGCCGTGCGGCGGGAAAGGCCGATGCTGCAATCCGTTTCAGGATGGTTGACGGCGCATCTGTCCCTGATGTTCGTGCCGGCCGCCGTCGGGCTGATCGACGAGGGGCCGGCGCTGGCGCGCTACGGCATCGGGCTTGTTGTCGCAACCACAATCTCCACCCTGCTGACGATGCTTGTCACCGTCTCGGTCTTTCGCTTCGTCGTCAAACGCACGGGCTCCGGCCCGGCGCCGGTGGTGACGGCATGAACGGGCTGCTGTCCACCCAGGCCTTCTGGCTGGCGGTGACGCTGCTGGTCTTCGAAGGAGCGGACAGGCTGTCGCGCAGCACGGGGCGGCATCCGCTGTGCCATCCGGTTCTGCTCTCCACGCCCGTCATCATCGCGATATTGCTGATCACGCATACGCCTTACGCCACTTATGCCAGTGCCACTTCAGTTCTGGCCTTCCTGCTGGGGCCGGCGGTGGTGGGTCTGGCCGTGCCCATCTGGGCGCGCGCCCGGCTTATCCGCCAATTGGCATTGCCGATCACGCTCGCACTCTGCGCCGGGGCGGTGACGGCCATCGTCAGTGCCGTCGGCATCCTGTCGCTGTTCGGCGCGCCGCGCGCCATGCTGGCCTCCATCGCGCCGCGCGCCACCACCACGCCGGTTGCGATGCAGATGGCCGCGGAACTCGGCGGCGTGCCGGCGCTCGCTGCCGTCATCGTGCTCTTCGCGGGCGTCGTCGGCGCCATGACGGCAACCCCCATCTTCAACCGCCTGGGCATCCGCGATTATCGGGCGCGGGGACTGGCCATCGGCGTGACGGCCCATGGGTTCGGCGCGGCACGGGCCTTTCAGGTCGACCCGACGGCTGGGGCTTTCGCGTCCCTCGGCATGGCGCTGAATGCCATCATCACCTGCGTCATCCTCTCGGTCGTGCAGCTCTTCCTGTAATTGAATTTGCGAATTAGTCGCAACTAACCTAAAGCAGGCGCGCGGGCGCTGGGCTCGTTTTTATGAAGCGAGACCATGTGCCGGTGCCGAGGGTCGGGTGACTGAGGGGGGAGGTTCAGGTCTCGCGAGGCTGGCCGCGCTCTATCAGGGGGAGCTGCGGACCCATGCCCGCCGCCGCGCGACGACGCAGGCGGATGCCGACGATCTGGTGCAGGATACCTGGGCCAAGCTCGCCGTGCAGGACCAGGGCGCCATTGGCAATATCCGCGCCTTCCTGCATCGCGTGGTCGATAACCTGTCCATCGACCATCGCCGCAAAAGCCAAATTCGCGCCCGCTACCATGCCACGGAAATCGATGCGGATGCGGTGGCCGACGTCGCGGCACCTGCGCCGACGGCCGAGGCCGGGCTGATCGATACCGACCGCCAGCGCGCCTATGAGACGATCCTGGCGGGCCTGCCGCCGCGCTGCCGGCAGGCGCTTGTCCTCAGCCGCATCGAAGGCTGGCCGCATACCAAGATCGCGCGCCACCTCGGCGTCTCGCCCAATACCGTCACCGCCGATATCCGCCGCGCCATGGAACTCTGCCTGCAAGCCGCGAAAAATTTCGATGTCTGACAGAATGGGAGAAAGCCAGCCCTCAAACGTCATAGAGGGCGATGACAGCAATCATGCCCCATTGTCCGGTGACGGCATGACAAGCGCGCGCAAGGCGGCGCTGGACTGGCTGATGGCGGGCGCTGCGGGGACAGAATTTCGGTCCTGGCTGGCGGCGGACCCGGCGCATGAAGCGGCTTTCGCGGACGTATCGCGGCTTTGGCATGACCCCGCTTTTCTCGCTGCCCTGCGGAGCCAGAAAGCGGCGCGGAAGCGCCGCGTTCTCCGGCCGGCCCTGGCTATGGCGGCGTCCATCTTGGTGGCGGCCTTCCTGGGCCTCGGCGCACTGCGTCTGGCCGGTCTGCCGCTGCGTCTGGCCGGTCTGCCGCTGCATCTGGGGGACGATTACACCACCCGCATCGGCGCGGAACGCAGCGCGATATTGGCAGACGGCAGCGAGCTGACGCTGGATACCGCCTCGGCGGTCGATTTCGGCGTCGGGCCATCCGAACGTAGCCTGACCTTGCGGAGCGGACGCATTTTCATCGCCGTGCATCATGCGGCGAAGCCTTTCCGTGTGCATGTGGGCGCCATCATCGTCCAGGATATCGGCACGGAATTTTCGGTGGACCGGCGCGGCGGTGATGTGACGGTCGCGGTGCGGCAGGGGCAGGTTTCCGTCCAAACCCCGACGGGCGGGGAAAGCGTCAAGGCAGGGCAGGCGGTTTCGGTCATCGGCGGGGTCTTGCAACCCGTGCAGGCAATCGACCCCGGCATCACCTTCGCCTGGCTCGATCATCGGCTGTTCTTTCAGGACGCGTCCTTGGGCGATGTCGTGGCCGAACTGCGCCGCTATCAGCGCGGCTGGATTGTCATGGCAAATCCCGTTCTGGCGCGCATCAAAGTCAGTGGCGGCTATGACCTGCGGCAGCCCGCCGCCGCCATTGACGATCTGGCCAGGCTCAGCGGCGCGGCCGTCACCCGCGTTTCGGACCGGCTGCTCATCCTGCACTGATTTTTGTTCAAAAAGTTTGAGCCGTAGTTGTGATCCCGGCGCTGCCCGCACGTCATAGAAATGCAAACGCTTCTTAGTTGCATTTTTTGAGCGCCTGCCGCTCCGCCATGAGGAATTCTATGACGCGCCTCGATACCGGCCGATCCGGCCCGCTGCCTCGCCAAAACCGGTTTCTGGCCGTTCTTGGGCTGACCACCGCGCTCAGCTGCGGTCTGGCGGTTCTGCCCGGACCGCTTTGGGCGCAGGGCGTGGGGACGGCGACGGCGGTCGCTATCGCCATTCCCGGCCAGCCGCTGGATCAGGCTTTGCGCCAGTTGATGCTGCGCACCGGCTTGCAGATTGCCTATTCCGCCGATTTGACGGCCGGCAAGCGCTCGGCCCCGGTCAGTGGTCGCTATAGCGGCACCGAGGCGCTGGGCGTCATGCTCACCGGCACCGGTCTCGCCTATAGCGTGACCGGCACGGGTGTGGTGCGGCTGGACGCGGTGGCGCAGGGCAGCGGCGCCAGCCTGCCGCCGGTGACGGTCCTGGGCTCGGCTGCCAACGGCCAGAGCCCGCGCGGACCCGGTGTCGGCTATGTCGCGACGCGCACGGATACGGCCACCAAAAGCAATACGCCGATCCGGGAAGTGCCGCAGGCCATTTCCACCGTCACGCGCAAGCAGATGGACGACCAGGATGTGCAGAGCGTGCGGCAGGCGCTGCTTTACACTTCCGGCGTCGATTCCGAGGAAAACGGCCTCAACGGCGAAACCTATGAACAGGTCTATGGCCGTGGCTTTTTGATGCAGGAATTTCTGGACGGCATGTTGCTGCCGACCAATGCCTATAATGTTCTGTCGATTGACCCTTATGACCTGGAGCGGATCGAGGTTCTGCACGGCCCGGCCTCTGTTCTGTACGGCTCGGTCAGCCCCGGTGGCATGGTCAACCTGACCAGCAAGATGCCCACCGAAACGCCGCAGCATGAAGTCTATCTGCAAGGCGGATCGCCCGAGCAGATCGGCGGCGGTTTCGATCTCGGCGGACCTGTCGACGGCAGCGACAAGGTTTTCTACCGTATCGTGGGGTCTGCCGTGGACGGCGATACCCAGGTCAAGGGCATCGACAAGAAGCGCGTCTCCATCGCGCCCTCCGTCACCTTCAAGCCCGACGCCGATACCAGCTTCACCATCCTCAGCCGCTATCAGGATGTGCCGGAGGCCGGCTATTACAATACGCTGCCGGCGCAGGGCACGGTCTGGGGCAATACGCCGGGCCAGATTCCGACCGAATTGAACCCCGGTGACCCCAACTACCAGCATTACAGCAAGACCGAAGCCTCCATCGGCTATCTGTTCGATCATCGTTTTGACGATGTCTGGTCGGTGCATCAGTCCGCCCGCTATACCTATGACAAGGCGGACTTGCAGAATGTCTTCGCCTATGGCGTGACGCCGGACGGCATGTCGCTGGAACGCTATGCCTTCTCCAACGACACCTCGCTGAACCAGTTTACGGTCGATACCAATGCGCAGGCCAGGTTCGGCACCGGTCCCGTGCGCCATACCGTCACCATGGGGCTGGACTATCAGCGCGTCTATTACAAGGAAGTCTACGGCAGCAATTTTGACGAGCCGGACCTCAACATCTTCGCGCCGGTCTATCATCAGGTCATCAATCCGGTGACGTCTTTCACCACCGATACCGAATTGCAGCAGCAGACCGGGCTTTATGCGCAGGACCAGATGCGTCTCGGCCACCTGGCGCTGCTCATTGGCGGCCGCAATGACTGGTCATCCCAGGCCGAGCATGACGAGACGGATGGCAGCGCCTGGGCCGATCAGAACGACAGCAAATTCACATGGCGCGTCGGGGCGGTCTATCTGATGGATAACGGACTCTCGCCCTATGCCAGCTATTCCACGTCCTTTCAGCCGGAAGTCGGCACGGACGCGAATGGCAATGCCTTCAAGCCCACGACGGGCCAGCAGTACGAGGTCGGGGTCAAATACCAGCCGCCCGGCTATAACAGCTTCGTCACCGCCGCCCTGTTCAACCTGACGCAGCAGAATGTTCTGACGACGGACCCGACCAATTCCAACTTCCAGACACAGACAGGGGAAATCCGCTCACGCGGGTTGGAGCTGGAAGGCCATGCCAGCCTGACGGATCATCTCAACCTTATCCTGTCCTATACTTATCTCGACAATGTCGTGACCAAAAGCAACACGACCAGCGGCGCCTATACCTATAATGTCGGCGCTACGCCGGCCGAAATCCCGAGCAATATGGCGTCCGTCTGGGCCGATTACCGCTTGCCTTGGCACGCGCTGCGCGGCCTGACGCTGGGCGGCGGCCTGCGCTATGTCGGCTCCACCTATGGCGACGACGCCGACAGTTTCTCGCTCCATGCCGTGACGCTGCTGGATGCGACGGTGACCTACGATCTTTCGGCTTTGAGCGATCAGCTGAGTGGGCTGAGCTTCCAGATGAACGGCACCAATCTGCTCAACACCACCTATGTCGCCGGCTGCACCAGCGATATCGCCTGTTCCTACGGCCTGAAGCGCGTTGTCTTGGGATCGCTGAAGTATAAGTGGTGACCTCGCGCCGTGCCGTCTTGGCAGGCGCGGCTAGCGCCTGTTTGATACCTGGCTTGGCAGACGCGGCGGGTCTCTCGCCGCGTCTTGTCGTGCTGGACTGGGGATTGCTGGAAACGCTTCTGGCGCTGGGCGTGGCACCGATAGCGGCGGCGGAGACGGGCAATTATGCGCGAACGGCCGCGACCCTGCCGGTGCCGCGCAGCGTCACCGATATCGGGCTGCGGTTGGACCCTGATCTGGAATGGATCAGCGCGCTCAAGCCAAATGCCATTCTCATCAATTCGGCGCAATCTGCGCAGGTGCCGGTTTTGAAGCCGCTCGCACCGGTCTGGCGCTTTACCATCTATGACGGCAGCGGCTTGCCCTTGCGCAATGCCGTCAGCGTCACGCGCAATCTAGGCGGCAGGATCGGACGCAGCCAGCAGGCCGGCAGTCTGGTAGCTGCCACACAGCAAAGCCTGACGCCTCTGGCCGGCTATGACGGCAGGTCCATTCTGCTTTTCAGCTTTCTGGATGCGACGCATATCGCGCTCTATGACCGGTCAAGCCTCGCCGGCAATGTGCTCTCCGCGCTCGGTCTCGCGAACGCCTGGGGGCAGGGTGGTGGCGGCTGGGGCGTGGTGCCTTTGTCCTTGCCGGCGCTGGCACAAAGCCCCGAGGCGCGGCTGATCTGTTTCGGCCCCGTCCCACAACCAGCCCGACGCATGATGGCGCAAAGCCCGCTGTGGCGCGGCCTGCCGGCGGTGCGGGCGGGTCGGCTGCGGTTTTTGCCGCCGGTGTGGAATTACGGCGCGCTGCCCACCGCCATGCGCCTCGCTGGCCTCATGCGCGCGGCACTCGCGCGCCCGGACGGGCAGGACCGCGTCGGCTGATGCGACCTGCGCTGAGCCTGTCTGTGGTTCTGTACCTGGCCGCGCTTGCTGCTGCCCTGCTGCTGCATCGTATTGCCGTGTTGTTGCCCGGCGGGGCTTGGTTGGCGGCGGCCTTTCACCCTGATGCCACCAGCGTCGCGCAATTGACGCTGCATTTCAGCCTTTTGCCGCGTGTCGCGGTTGCACTTCTGGCGGGTGCCGCTTTGGGCCTGTCCGGCGTGCTGCTGCAACAGGTGTTGCGTAATCCCTTGGCCGAGCCCGCGACCTTGGGCATTTCTGCCGGAGCTGGGCTCGCCATCACCCTCGCGGACGCTCTGGCGCCGGGACTGGCGGCCAGTTGGGGCCGGCCATTCATCGCGCTGACGGGCGCGCTGCTGGCCGCTGTCCTTGCCTTCGGCCTCTCGGCCAAGCAGAGGTTTTCGCCCATCGCCATCCTGCTCGCAGGCCTGCTGGTCAGCCTCTATGCCGGCGCGGTCAGCGCGGGCGTGCAGCTTCTCGCCAATCCCTACGATCTGTCCTTCTATCTTTGGGGCGGCGGGTCTCTGGTCCAGCAGGACTGGTCCCTGTTCCGGTCGCTGCTGGTGCGGCTGCTGCCTGTCGGACTGGCCGTGATCGTTCTGGTCCGTCCGCTGACGGTGATGGGCTTGGACGAGGCTGGGGCCAAGGGCCTGGGTCTGGCGCTGGCACCGGCGCGGCTGGCCACGCTGGGCCTCGCCACCTGCTTGGCCGCCTTTGTCGTCAGCGCGGTCGGCGTCATCGGTTTCGTGGGCCTCGCGGCGCCGGCCTTGGCCCGCGCCTGCGGCGCGCGGCGCATCGGCCAGCAACTCCTCTGGTCGCCGCTGCTGGGTGCGCTCATCCTGTGGCTGACGGATGAGATTGTCCTGACGGCCTTCGGCGCGGGCCGGGAATTTCTGCCGACCGGGGCGGCCACTGCGCTGATCGGCGCGCCGCTGATTTTTGTCCTCGCCCCGCGTCTGCGCGCGGCCGTGGCCTATGCCCGCACCGCTACCATAATCCGCGCGCGTCATCCTGGCCTGATCCTGCTGCTTTGGGTGGAGCTCTTTCTCGGCGCCGGCTATGGGGCGCTGCATCTTGGGCGCATGCCGCAGGGCTGGGTCTGGACGGATGCGATGGTCGCCCTCCGCTGGCCGCATCTGCTGGGCGCGGCTGCCGCCGGGATGCTGCTGGCCGCCGCCGGCGTGCTGCTGCAAAGGCTGACCGGCAATCCCATGGCCTCGCCCGACCTGCTCGGGATCAGCGAAGGTGCCGCCTGCGGGCGGATCGTCGCGACGGCCATCGTCGGCCCGGCGGCCGCCGGCCTGGTCTGGCTCGGCTCATCCCTGGGCGCGATGATGGTCCTGGCGCTCGTGCTGGCGCTGGGCGGACGGGGCCGCAGGGCGCAGCCGGACCGGCTTTTGCTGGTCGGCATCGCCGCCAATGCGCTGGGCGGCGTGCTGGTGACGCTGGCGCTGCTGGCGGCCGGGCCTGCCGCCGGGTCGCTCCGCGCCTGGATGCTGGGCGATACAGGGCTGATCACGGGGCCGGCGGCCATAACGGCTGTGGCGCTTGTGCCGGTGGCGGCTGCGGCTTTGGTGGCGATGCGCCGCTGGCTGGCGCTGCTGCCGTTGGGCGGCTTTGCCGCCGGCAATCTGGGTCTGAGTGTTGCCACGGCGCGCGGGCTGCTGCTGCTGGCCGCGGGGCTGATGACGGCGACGGCGACGCTGCTGGTAGGGCCGCTCGGCTTCGTCGGGCTTATGAGCGGCCATCTGGCGCGCATCAGCGGCTTTCACCGCCCGCTGCCGCAAGTGCTGGCGGCGTCACTCTCCGGCGGCCTCATCATGCTGCTGGCGGACTGGGCAGGGCATAACCTTGCGGCGCCCGACATGCTGCCTGCCGGGCTGTTGGCGACGCTGATCGGCGGCCCTTATCTGCTCGGGATCATTCTGGTCCGGCGCAGCAGCAGGATCGGCGCATCGTGATAAATGGCGGTCTGCTCTGCCACGAAGCCAAGCTTATCCGCCACCCGCAATGACGCCGCGTGGTCGGGTTGGATGATGGCCACCGTCTCGGCACCCGGAAGATGAGCGTCGCGCCAGGCCAAAGCCGCCTCGGTCGCCTCCCGCGCGAAGCCCTGGCCTTGGGCTTCCGGGCTCAGCACCCAGCCCATTTCCGGCGTACCGTCGAAGCGCGGCACCGTGTCGCGGCGATAGTCGGAAAAGCCGATTTCGCCCACGAAGCGGCCACCGTCGATTGTCTGGACAACCCAATAACCGAAGCCCATCGCCTGCCAATGGCCGATATAGCGCAGCAGGCGCGACCACACCTGTTCTTCCGTTTGCGGCACGCCGCCGATGAAGCGCGTCACCGCCGGGTCGCTCCACAGCGCGCGGCAGGCCGGCAGATGGTCGATAGTCGGCACGGTCAGGCGCAGGCGCGCGGTCAGAATCTCGGTCATGGGGCTGTGATTAGGACAGGACGCCGGTGACTACCAGCGGCGGCGCACGCCGCCGCCACCGCCGCTGTAACTGCCGCGATTATAGCCGCCATATTGCCGCGCCGTCTGGTCGCGGTTGAGCTGGCTCCAGTTCTGACTGCTCGTCGTCGGGCGCTGGGAGGTCGTCGGCTTCTGGTAATTCGGGTGATTGGCCTGCGCGCTCTGCTGCGTCGGCTTCTGCATCTGCTGCCAGGAGCCGTTATTGTATTGCGACCAGCCGGAACTGTTGTGCTGGTATACATTGCCGTCCTTGCCGGCATAGACATTCCCATTCGTGGTCTTCACCGCCCCTGCATTGTTGCCGTTATTGCCATGCACCGCCGCGCCCTGCGCGCCATTGCTGGCATTGAAGGCGCCGGCCGAGCCGCGCGCGTTGCTCGCACTCGCCGTATTCACCGTGCCGTTCGGACCGCTGACGGTGCTGGACCCCCAGCGCCCATAGGCATTGGCATTCTGCGTCGTGCTGCCGGCGCGGTCCGTCGTCGGGTTATAGCCATAGGCATGGGCGCTGGCGCTGCCATTACCCCAGACCGCGCTGCCATGGGCATAGGCGCCGGTGGACGGATTGTAGCGCGAGCCTGCGGCCGCACCGCCATTGGGGCCATAGACGGCGGCCCCGCGCGCATAAGTGCCGGTCGACGGGTTATAGCCGTAGCCTGCGGTGGCCGTGCGGCCATAGGCGCCATAGACGGTGCCGGTATTGGCCCAGGCGCCGGTCGCGGTATTGTAATGGACGTTGCCGGCATAGGTATAGGCGTAAGGGTAATAGACCGGCACGCGGCCATAGGCGACATAGGGCGGATAGTAAAAGCCAGTGCCATAGGCCAGGATTCCGGCCGTCACGAAACCCATCATATAGCCGGCGGTATAGCCGTAGGTCACGGCCGCTGGCGTTGCGTTGTAAACCTGCACATAGGTCACGTTATAGACCGGGCTGGTCGGCGGAATGGTGTAGATGGCCGGCGGCACGGCGGTCGCCAGCATCCAGGGGCCGGATGGGGCGGGTGCCACGAACCAGGCGCCCTGATAGCAGCAGTAATACTTGCCCTCCGCGCCGATGACCTGGAAGGCCGTATTGGTGGCGTATGTCATGGCCGTGCCGGGGATGGGCACGAAATTCGGCGCGCCGGCATAGGTCACCGCCACCTTCGTCGTGCTGCGCGGCAGCGTCGCCTGGGTCGGCACCTGCGCCTTCAGCACCGCCGCCTGAGCGGCCGTCGTACCAGGCACGGACGCCAGAAGATTGCCGTAAGCGCCGTCCGGCGAAAGACGCGCGAAATCGGCCGGCAGGCTGGGGGTCGCGAAGGTCCAGGGACCGTACAGGCTGCTGGCCGAGAACCAGCGGCCGGAGACGAGATAGTAAAAGGTATTCGTCGGCGTATAGCGGAACAGCACGGCGCCGGTATTGCTGACCGCCTGCAAAGCGGTTTGCGGCACGGGCGTGAAGGCCGGCGCGCCGGCCGTGACGATGATCTCCGCCGGCTTGGTGGACACGAAGATGATCGGCACCAGACCGGGTGCGGGCGGCTTGCCCGGCACGTTCTTGCGGATTTCGCCGAAATTCGCGTCATTGGGCATTGCGCTGAAGGCGGCGGGCAGGGGGCCGGTCGGCTGATAGGGGCCGGTATAGGCCTGGGCCACCAGCCAGGTGCCGTTATTGAGCAGGTACCAGGCGCCACCATTGGTGGGATCCTGGATGACGTCCCAATTGGTATTCACGGCATAGGTCAGGCCCGTGCTCGCAATCGGCGCCATGGTCGGCTCGCCGTCGAACACGACAAGGCTGGCCGGCTGGGCGCTGTAGAAGATGGGCGGCGGATTATTGTTCAGCGGCGCTGACGCCACCGGCTTTTCATTCAGGCTCAGCAGCACCGTATTCAGCGGAATGATCTTCGGCGGCATCTGCGTCAGATAGGCCGCGATGCGCGTCTGCAGCGTATAGGCCTGGCTGGTGTCCAGCGACGGAAAGCTGGAGGAGATCAGCGTCGGATTGCTGAAATAGACGAGGTTATTGTCGGTATCGACCTCCGTCACGCCGGACACCTCGATCGTGCCCATGATCGGCGCCGTCCGCCCGATGGGGGTGATGGCGATCGCCGCGCGGGCGCGGAGCGTCGCGTGGTTCACCCAGTCGATCGTCTGCGGCTCGTAGATGGTGACCTTGGCACCGTTCTGCGTGATCTGATGCGGCCAGGCCGCCATGGGCACCGCACCGGCCGGCGGTGTCGCGGCACTGGCACTCAGTCCCGGCAGGGTGATCGCGGGCAGGCCGATGGCGGCCGAGGCGAGAAAGGAACGGCGGTTGATCGTCACGGTTCGCATCCCAACTCTTTTGAGTCTGCACCCTTAATCGTGCCGCTGGGTGTCGACAAGCGGCGCATCCCGAGACCGAGCGGTACTGCATGTCAGCCCCCGGCTGGCCGGTGGCAACCCGCGTCTGTGATGGCTTCACCTCTGTCGTCGCACGTGGCTAGACTGCGTGTCATGCGCAAGATCATGAACTTTCTGCCGGACGCGTTCACGCTCAGCATCGTGGCGACCGTTGTCTTTGCTTCCTTTTTTCCCTGTTATGGGGAAGGGGCGAAGATTTTCAGCGCCCTGACGACGCTGGCCATCGCCATCATGTTTTTCATGCAGGGGGCCAGGCTATCGCGGGAAGCGGTCGTCGCCGGTCTCGGCCATTGGCGCCTGCATCTGACCATTCTTGGCTCCACCTTCGTGCTCTTCCCGGTTCTGGGCTTTGGCTTTCAGGCGCTGTTTCCGCATCTGATGACCCCGGCGCTGCTGATGGGGCTGCTGTATATCTGTCTGCTGCCTTCCACCGTGCAGTCTTCCATTGCCTTCACCTCCATCGCCCATGGCAATGTCCCGGCGGCGATCTGCTCCGCGACCTTTTCCACGCTGCTCGGCGTCATCGTGACGCCGATCATGGCTAGCATCCTGCTCAAAACCCATGGCGGTGGCGGCGGGCTGGAGAGTATCGGGTCGATTTTCGTGGAATTGCTGCTGCCCTTCGTGGCCGGGCAAGTGCTGCGCCCCTGGGTGGGCGGTTGGGCCGCGCGCAACAAGCATATCCTAAAATATACCGATCGCGGCTCCATCATCCTGGTCGTTTATACGGCCTTCAGCGGCGCGGTCATCGCGGGGCTATGGCATAAGCTGCCGCTGTCGGGTTTCGGGGAGATCATCCTCTCCAACGCTGTCCTGCTGGCGCTGGTGCTGCTGATCACGACCTTCGGCGCGCGGGCGTTGGGCTTCAAGCGGCCGGAGGAGGTCGCCATCGTCTTCTGCGGCTCCAAGAAAAGTGCGGCCACCGGCGTGCCGATGGCCAATGTGCTGTTCGGCGCTTCGACTGTGGGTATGATCGTGCTGCCGCTGATCATCTTCCATCAGATGCAGCTCATGGTCTGCGCCGTGCTGGCCAAGCGCTATGCGCGGCAGCATGAGGCGGCCCGGGCCGCCGCAGGCCCTGTCAGCGCGCAGGCCGCGGAATGACCGGCGTGGAGCCTGACTGGCTGCTGTGGGCGCGGAACATTCAGGCGACCGCGCAGACGGGGCTCGCCTTCACGAAAGACCCCTATGACCGGGAGCGCTACGAGGCGCTGCGCGCCCTGGCGGCCCAGATGCTGGCGGCCCGGACGGACGGGTCTGCCGAGCACTTCGGGGCGCTCTTCGCGTCTGACGCCGGCTATGCCACGCCCAAGATCGACGTGCGCGGCGCGGTCTTCGACGGTCAGGGCCGCATCCTCATGGTGCGGGAGGTCATGGACCATAACCGCTGGACGCTACCGGGCGGCTGGGCCGATGTCAGCCAGACCACGGCCGAAAGCGCCGTGCGCGAGGTGTTGGAGGAAACCGGCTTCACGGCGCGCGCCGTCAAGCTCGTGGCGGTCTGGGACCATGCGCGGCAGGGCCATTTTCCGCCCAGCCTCTATTCCATCATCAAGCATTTCTATCTCTGCGAACTGACCGGCGGCGCAGCCCAGACCAGCCTCGAGACGTCGGAGATCGGCTTTTTCGCGGAAGACGCCATCCCCGAGGATCTGTCGTTGGGTCGTGTTCAGCGGCATCAGATCGGGCGCATGTTCGCCCATTGGCGCGACCGCGCGCTGCCGACCGAGTTCGACTGAACCGGCCGTAACCGGCTGGGGCGATTATCTCGGCCGCCGAAATATTCCCTTGCAATATCAAGGATTGCCAGCCGCCGTTATTGTGCGGCTGGCAAATATTGCTCGCTTTTTTGCTGGAATGCCCCATCAAGAGGCAAAAATAATTGATGGAACAGCCATCAATGGCAGAAACGGTTCGTAAGAATTCTGGAAATCTAGCCGTCAAATCATCAATCTGTCGCCAAGATCGGTGTTGCAACGACCGCATATCGATGCTTATTTTCAACGAAATGGGAGCGTCTTATCCTTCGGCGATTTGCCAAGGTTTGTTTCTGTTTAAGGATATTTGTTTCTTAGCGTCCAATTTCGCAATTTTTAAGAAATGGTGCCTTATGTCCACCATCACGGTCAGCTCCGGCCAGACGCTCAGCGGTGCCGTTATCAGCGGGCAGGAGATCATCGTCAGTTCCGGGGGCACGCTGCTATCCGCGACGCTGGAAGCAGGGGTCAGCCTGGAAATCGAAAGCGGTGGCGTCGCTGACCATACGACGGCCACCGGGTCAGGTTACGTCTATAGCTATATTGATATCTCTTCCGGGGGTACGGCTATAGGAACCGTGCTGTCCAGCGGTGCCGAAGCCTTTGTCGGCGGCGTCGACAGCGGCAGCGTCATTCAGAATGGCGCCTATGACGATGTCGAATTCGGCGGTTCATCTGTTTCAGCAACGGTGAGCAGCGGCGGCGACGTCTATGTCGGTCTCGGCGGACACGCGGTTGGGACGACAGTCGCCAGCGGTGGCATTTTCTCTGCGCCGACAGTCATCAGTTCCGGGCAGGTTCTGTCCAATGTCACCGTCAGTTCCGGCATGCGGCTCGAAGTGGATTCCGGCGGCGTCATTCAGGGTGGAACGGTTGATGGCGGTGGCACACTCTATATTGGCGGTGGTGTCGGTTCCAACGTTACGGTGTCGGGCAGCGCTGCGGATATCATCGCGGGTGACAGCGGCAAGATCGTCTCAACGACGATAGCGGGGGGTGGCAGCGGGTTCGTCTGGAGCGGCGGTCTCGCTGAAGACACGCTGATCAGCGGTGCCGGGGCAGGAATCAGCTATTTCTTAATGTCCGGTTTGACTGTCGAATCCGGGGGAACTTCGCTCGACAGCGTCATCGTTTCCAACGGGTATGAAACGGTGTCGGCCGGCGGCACGGCAATCAGCACCACCGTAATTTCAGACGGCACGCTGAACGTGCTTCCCGGTGGCACTGCCGTCACTGTTACCAATGATGGCGGCTCGGCCTATATTCCCGTCTATATCAGCGGTGCGACCACCCTGTCCGGCGTCGTCGTTACGGCGGCGGATACGATCGTCGTCGAATCCGGCGCCACGCTCGTCGGCGTTACCGTCGAAGCCAATGGCTGGCTGGTGGTGGAGGCGGGCGGTCTCGTCAGCGATGTCACGATCGACGGTATCAGCACGTCCTCGGGCGAGCTGACGATCTCGTCAGGCGGCGTGGCGACGGGCGTGTCCATCAGCGCCTATGGCTATGAGACTGTCGCGTCCGGCGGCACCGTCGTCGATACGACGCTGGCCGGCGGCTACATGGCCATATCAAGCGGTGGAATTGCCAGCGCAACAATTGTCGAAGGAAGCAGTGGCGCTTCGGGCATTTACGATGGTGAGATTTACGTCAACGGCGGTGGCACGGCTCTGCGCACCACCATCAGCGCCGGTGGATTGGTTTATGATCAAGGCAAAACGATCAGCACCATCGTCGGCTCGGGTGGCAATGAGGTCGTCTCATCAGGCGGGACGGCGGTTTCCACAAGCATCCTTAGCAGCGGAGCGGTTTTGGTTTTGTCCGGTGGATCGGATATCGCGACCACCGTATCGAGCGGCGGGATATTGTCGGAGACGGTTATTATCGGTTCCGGTCAGACGCTGAGCGGCGCAACTGTTTTCGCCGGAGAGACTGTGGTGATCGAGGCCGGCGGTTCGGCCGTCAATCTTACCATCGAGACGGGCGGCATGGCCGATGTTGATCGTGGCGGCACGGTCGATATCGCCACGGTTTCGGGCGTTTTTCCCCAGGCATCCTATCTCATCGTATCGGCGGGAGGTGTCGCGATCAGTGCGACCGTCGTGGGTTATGCCGCACTCGACGTCGCAGGCGGTGTCGCCAGCGACACCGTGGTGGAGGGCACCAGCGGCTCTATCGGCGTGATCTACGTATATCAGGGCGGTAGCGCCGTCAGCACGACGCTTGACTATAACGGACTGGCCGTCGTCTCCAGCGGCGGCATAATGGTGAAAACCATTGTTAGTAGCGGCGGAGATCAACAGGTCAGCTCAAGTGGTGTTGCCATATCAACTACCGTTCTGAGCGGCGGATCGCTCGTCGTCTCGGCTGGTGGTTCGGATATCGCAACCACCGTATCGAGCGGCGGCCGGGATATCAACACGATCACCGTCAGTTCCGGCCAGACGGTCAGCGGATTGACGATTGGGTCCACCACCGACCTGATCATTGATGCAGGCGGGACGGCGACCGGTTTGCTGGTCAGCGGCGGTAGCGTGACGGTCCAGGGCGGGACGCTCATCAGCGCGACGGTTGACGGCATCCTGATATCAAGCAGCGGTGTTAATTATGATCTTGGCGCCATTGATGTCATTTCCAATGGCGTCGCGATCAGCACTTTGGTGGGGCTGAATGGGTGGGTCGTCGCCAGCGGAGGAAGCGTTCTTGATACCGTGATCAACGGCGGCGACGTTATGGTCGATAGCGGTGGCGTCGCCCGCGATACCGAGGTCGGCTCGAATGTCGGCTCAGACAAGCCGAGCGCTCTTTTTGTGGAATCCGGCGGCACGGCCATAAAAACCACGGTCAGCGACGGTGGGGAAGCTTTGGTGTCGGCCGGTGGCACAGCCATCTCGACCACTGTCCTGTCTGGCGGTGCCCTCTATGTCTCTGGTGCCGTCGCGACCGATACTGTCGTCAGCAGCGGCGGCTTTGCTCTTGTCACCGACATTGTCAGCAGCGGGCAGATCGTCAGCGGCATCATCGTCAGTTCCGGACGGGCACTCGATATCCTGTCCGGAGGGACGGTTATCAGCGCAACGCTGAATGGCGGTGACATGACCGTGGAATCCGGCGGCACCAGCATCAGCACGACCATAGAACTCTATAGCCAAGAATATGTCAGCGGCGGCACCGCCTTAGCGACGACGATCAGCGGCGGTGACCTGAACCTCTATGGCGGCTTTGCCAGTGGTGTCACCATTCTCGCCGCCAATCTCGGTGAATTTTACGGCCTCACTGAGGAATATATCGGGTCCGGCGGCACCAGTATTGACGCGACTGTCGGCGCTGCCACCGAGATTTATGTCGTATCCGGCGCGACTGCCATTTCCACGACCGTGCTGTCAGGCGGATGGGCCTATGTATCGGGCGGCGTCACATCGTCTTTGATCATCAGCAGCGGCGGCAGGCTTTACAGGACAGATTACGTCAGCAGCGGCCAGACCGTCAGCAATGTCGTGGTCAGCTCCGGGCAGACGCTGGAGGTCACGTCCGGCGGCACGATCGACGGTGCGACCCTTGACTTCGGCGCCCTGACACTGGACGCTGGTGCTGTCGCCTCCGGGACGATCGTCTTTGATGAGGATTCGAGCCTGTTCATCGAAGACTTGGCTATGCCCGCCGCTACGATCAGCAATTTCCAGGTTTTTGACGCCATCTATCTGCCCGATATCGCTTTCGTCAGCGGTGGCTCTGCGACGCTTGATACCGAAACCGATGCCCTTACAGTTACTGAAGGTGGCAAAAGCTACTCGCTTAATCTCGCTGGCGATTATTCCGGCTTGGCCTTTTCGCTTGGGCAATATGGATCGGGTACGCTGCTCACGGATAGCGTCGCCTGCTTCGCGGCCGGCACGCTCATCCTGTCGACGCGCGGGGCTGTGCCGGTCGAGCATCTGCGCGTCGGTGACGTTCTGCGCAGACCGGACGGCCTGCTCGCCCCTATTACCTGGATCGGCGGCCGCTATGTCGATTGCCGGCGCCATCCGCGCCCGGCCGACGTCATGCCCGTGCGCATCGCGGCCCATGCCTTCGGCCCGGATATGCCGGCGCGCGACCTGCTGCTGTCACCGGACCATGCCATCTACGCCGCCGGCGTGCTGATCCCGGTGAAATATCTCATCAACGGTGCCACCATCGCCCGGCTGCCGGTCAGCAGCATCGCCTATTTCCATGTCGAATTGCCAAGCCACGGGGTCATTCTTGCGGAAGGTCTGCCCGTGGAAAGTTATTTCGACAGTGGCGACCGTGACCAGTTCGCGGAAGGCGCCGGTGTCGTCGCCCTGCATCCCGTCTTCGGGGCCGACCGCTGCGACCTCATGCTGCGGGCAGACGCCCTGGGCTATGCGCCCTTGCGGGTGACCGGCCCGGAAGTGAACAGGGTGCGGGCGCTGCTCACGGCTCGCATCCCCGCGCAACGAGCGAGTGGCTAGGATAAGGTCCAGATACAGATCCGCCCCGCGCCGAAATTCCGGTCGGCCAGGAGCGGGGCCTCGGTCGGAAGCGCGTCCTCCGCGCCGATTTCGGCGATGATCAGCGCATCCGGCGCAATCCACCCGGCAGCGGTCAGGCTGGCGACGGCCGTCGGCACCAGGGCTTGCCCATAGGGCGGGTCGAGAAACACGAAACGCGCGGGCGTGCCGCGCGGTGGCTTGCGCACATCGGCGGCGATGACCCGGCACAGATCCTCGGCCTTGCAGGCGGCGATATTGACGCGCAGCACGGCCAGCGCCGGGCGGTTGTTCTCCATGAAGGTCGCACGCGCCGCGCCGCGCGACAGGGCTTCCAGCCCCAGCGCGCCGGTACCGGCGAAGACATCCAGCACATGGGCGTCCCGCAGCCGCCCTTCCGCCCAGGGCGCGTGCATCAGCATGTCGAACAGCGCCTGTCGCGCGCGGTCGGATGTCGGGCGCGTCGCGTCGCCGGTCGGCGCCTCCAGCCGGCGGCCCCGCAGGCGTCCGGCAATGATCCTCACGGCCTTAGCCTCGGCGGCGCGGGGCGGGCTTTGCCCCGGCTTTCGGCGCCGCATCGGCCTTGGGCATCTGCTCCTTCAGGATCTTGCCCGGCACTTCCTCGGCCGCGCCCTTGGGCAGCACGCCAAGCTGGAAGGGGCCATAGGCAAGACGGATGAGACGCGAGGTCTCCAGCCCCAGATGGGCCATGACGCGGCGGATTTCGCGGTTGCGGCCTTCCTTCAGGCTGACGGAGAGCCAGCTATTGTCGCCCTTGCGGCTGTCGAGCCCAGCTTCGATCGGCCCGTATTTCATGCCCTCGATGGTCACGCCCTGGGACAGCGAGGCCAGGGCCTTCTCATCCACCCAGCCGTTGACGCGCACGCGATAGCGGCGGATCCAGCCGCTTTCCGGCCGTTCCAGCTTGCGGGCCAGTTCGCCGTCATTGGTCAGCAGCAGCAGGCCCTCGGAATTGAGGTCAAGCCGGCCGACCGAAATCAGGCGCGGCAGGCCCGGCGGCAGCTTCTCGAAGACGGTCGGGCGGCCTTCGGGGTCTTTATGCGTCGTCACCAGCCCGGCGGGCTTGTGATAGCGGAAGAGGCGCGTGCGGGCCGGGGCGTCCACCACCTTGCCGTCCACCTGCACCACATCGCCGTCCGTCACGAAGGTGGCGGGATGCTCGACCGAGCGGCCGTTCAGCTTGATGCGCCCCTCCTCGATCATGCGTTCGATATCGCGGCGGGAGGCGACGCCCGCGCGCGCCGCCCATTTGGCGATGCGCTCGCCCCGGGCGGCGTCTTCGGTCTCGGCGCCGGTCTCGGCGTCGTTTTCGTTTTCGATCTCGGTCATCGGCAGGCCTCGATCAGAGCGGTGAAAATACGGGCATCGCCCGGATCGGTATGGAATTCAGGGTGCCATTGTACACCCAGACAGAAACGGTAGCGCGGGTCTTCGATGCCTTCGATGACGCCGTCCGGGGCAATCGCATTCACGATCACGCCGGGCCCGGCCGTCCGCACCGCCTGATGGTGGGAGGTATTGACGGTCATCTCCGCCGTCCCGGTGATGCGGGCCAATAGACTGTCCGGCGTCACCGCCACGCTATGGCCGGGCTCGTCATGGCGGGTCTTCTGCTCATGCGCCAGCGCGTCCGGAATGCTGTCGGGGATATGCTGAATCAGCGTGCCGCCGAGGGCGACCGCCAGCAATTGCTCGCCGCCGCAAATGCCAAGAACCGGCAGGTTGCGGGCGAGCGCACCGCGCAGCAGCGACAGTTCCGCCGTCGTGCGGCCGGCCTTCAGTGTCACTGTCTCATGGGTGTCGGCCTCGCCATAGATCGACGGGTCGATATCGAAGGCGCCACCCGTCACCACCAGCGCGTCCAGCCTGTCCAGCCATTCCTCGGCCAGGGCCGGGTCATGCGGCAAGGCCACCGGCAGGCCGCCGGCGGCGGCCACCGCCGAGAGGTAGTTCTGGCGGATCGCGTACCAGGGGTAGCGGGACCAGCCGCCCGGCTCCTCGCTGTCGAGCGTGATGCCCACCAACGGGCGGCGCGGCTCGCCGATCATTGGCTGAAGCCCGCCAGAACATGCACCAGCTTTTCCTGCGCGGCGGCAACGTCAGGCGCGCCACTGGAGAGCGTCGCCACACGCTGGCCGGCCTCGGTCACGGGCGCGACCAGGCCGTGCAACGTTTCCAGGTAAGGGGCAAGCGCCATGACATCGGGCAGTTCGCCGCGCGCGCCGGCCTCGTCCATCGCGACGATGAGGTCGCTGAAGGCCTTCAGCCAGGCGAAGCGCTCATCGCCCATCACGGACTGCAAAAGCTTGTAGGGGCTGGTATCCAGGCCGTAGGCGCGGGCTTCGGCCTGGATTAGCGCGCGGTGCAGATCCATGATCGCATGGGACAGCGGGCGCTGGATGGTGCTGGGTTTCGGTTTATCGGGTCGTATTGCCATAATGTGCTGATGGCATGAGATGGCGCCCCGGGTCCACTGGACGCGTGCGCCTGCCAGGAGGCATCAAGCCGCATGACCGTGTCGATGACCCCGATGGACCTCGCCTTGGCCCAAGCCCGCGCTGCCGCCGCGCGCGGTGAAGTGCCGGTGGGCGCCGTGGTGCTGGACGCGGCCGGCGCCGTCATCGCCGCCGCCGGCAACCGGACGGAGGCGGACACGGATGCCTCGGCCCATGCGGAATTGCTGGCGCTCAGGCAGGCGGCCCGCCTGCGCGCCTCGCCCCGGCTGCCGGACTGCACCCTGGTGGTGACGCTGGAACCTTGCCCCATGTGCGCGGCGGCGATCAGCGCTTTCCGCATCAAGACGCTGGTTTTCGGCGCCTATGACCCCAAGGGCGGCGGCGTGGAGCATGGCGCGCGCATCTTCGCGGCCTCCTCCTGCCACCATGCGCCGGAGGTCATCGGCGGGGTACGGGAAAGGGAATGCGGCGACCTGCTGCGGGATTTTTTTCGCGACAGGCGGTGACAGCCCAGACTTATTCGGCGGTTTGTGAGGCCAGCGTGCCGATGTGAACCCGCGCCGGCTCGTACGGCGTCAGGCCCGGCAGGCGTTCCTCAAGCTGCGTGATGGCGCGGTCGATATTCGCGAAGGGAATGGTGTTGATCTGCCATGGCGCGAAACGCCACCAGGCCAGACGCTCCAGCGCTGCGCATTGCGCGAAGGAAAAGCGCATGCGCAGCACCTGCGCGGGATTGCCGCCGACAATCGCATAGGGCGGAACATCTTTGGTGACGACGGCGGCACCGGCGATGACGGCACCATTGCCGACCGTGATGCCCTGCGCCAGGAAAGCGCCATGGCCGATCCAGACGTCATGGCCGATGGTGGTCTTGGCCAGAAAGTCGTTCACGGTCCGCGCATTGCGCACGGCGATGTCGCCGGGCGGCCCGGGGCGGAAGGCGTGGTATTCGGCGGCACCGTCAAAATCATGCCCGACCTCCAGCATATTGCCTTGATAGGCGTAGAAGACGGGGCTGGTGCTCAGCCAGTCTGTCGGATGCGCGCCGCGCCCGACCTGAACATTCTCGCCGAAGGAGCAATAGCGCCCGATGCGGACTTCGCTGAAAAATCCGCTCACGGCATAGCTGAAAGCGCCCATCTCGAATTCATGGCCGATGGCGATCCATTTCGGGCCGCAGGGCGGTTCGAAGCTTGCCCGATCCGGTAAGGCGAAACCATTGGCGACGAAATACTCGACACCAGCCTTCGTCAGTTTCTCTCGCAACGCATCGGATAGAATGGCCATGATGTCACCCCGGGACGGGCAGGGTGGTAACATGGCAAAACCTAATTTTCTCTTCACCCGAAACGAAGTTCGGGAGTGCAGGCGCGTTTCTTTATATTTGTTTATAGATATCTGAACGCTTGTCGGACGTGATTAAAGCCAGCTTCAAGCCGTCATGCCCGCGAAAGCGGGCATCTTCTCCCGGTTGTGACGCCAAAGCCAGAAGATCCCCGCCTGCGCGGGGATGACGATCCTTCAGGCAAACCACTCGCCTCAGCGGCCCTCGAAACCGGTCAGAACATTCACGGCATTGATGCCGATCTCCGCCACTGCATAGCCGCCTTCCATGACGAATTGCGTCGGCAGGCCGAGCTTGGCGATGCGTTCGCCCATGCGGGTGAAATGCTCATGATCCAGCTTGAACTGGGAAATCGGGTCGCCGAGATAGGTATCGACGCCGAGCGAGACCAGCAGCACGTCAGGTGCGTACTCCGCCACCCGCCGGCAGCCGGTTTCCAGCGCGGCACTCCAAGCTTCCCAATCCGTGCCCCAGGGTAAAGGCAGGTTGAGGTTGAAGCCTTCGCCCGCGCCGGCGCCGGGCTCATCCGCGAAGCCGAGCAGATAGGGGTATTCCTGCTCCGGCGTCGCATGGATATTGACCAGAAGAACATCGTCGCGCTGATAGAAAATCTGCTGCGTGCCATTGCCGTGATGGTAATCGACATCCAGGATCGCAACGCGCTTGGCGCCCTGGTCCAGCACGTGCTGCGCGGCAATGGCGGCATTGTTGAGGAAGCAATAGCCACCGTAATGATCCGACCCCGCATGATGTCCCGGCGGACGGCATAGCGAAAAGACGCTGCTGGCGCCCGAAACGATGGCGGCGGCGCCCGTCAATGCCACATGCGCCGAGCTTTCGATCGCCTGCCAGCTCGTCGCCGTCAGCGGTGTGCCGGCATCGAAACAGTAATGGGCGAGGCGGCCTTCCAAATTCTGCGGCACGCGGTCGGCGCGGAAGCCGCGCGTAAAGAAGGTGAAGGGAAAGGCGCCGCCCTTGCGACCCAGCTTTTCCCATTCCGCGAAGCCGTGGCGCAGCAAATCCACCATGCCGGCATCATGAATGCGGGTAATGGCGTCGAGCGGAAAGCGCTCAGGCGCCAGTACCGGGCCAAGACCCACGGCCAGGGCGCGGTCCAGGATGATTTGGGCACGTTCGGGTTTTTCGAAGGCGGCGACGAATTCGCCGGAATTCAATTCGCCAGGGCTCTGATGCAGCGCGTGATCAGGCGAATAGATGACGTCCATGAAAAGCTCCCCCCGAGTGACCTCGGGGGGAGTTGTCGGTTATTTCCGGATCAGCGTCCAGATGCGGTCGAAGTCCTTCGTCGCTTTCGCGTCGCAGCCCGGCGAGAAGACGATCTTGTAATTCGCCGGCGGGTTGAATTCCGGCGCGGTCGCCATCGCCGGCTGCAGATACTTGTTGGAACCGGCAACGCCGTTCTGGTAGCCCGCGAAATTGCTTTCGATGGCGGCGTTCTGCGGGTCCATCATGAAGTTGATGAACTTCTTGGCATTCGCCACGTCGGGCGCGCCGACCGGGATGGCGAGGTTGTCCATCCAACCGGAGCCGCCTTCCTTGGCATAGACGTATTTCAGCGAGGGCTTGGCCTGGCGGGCGCGCATGGCGTCACCCGACCATTGCTCGCTCATCGTCACTTCGCCAGCCGTCAGGCGGTCGATGATACCGTCGGAGTTATACAGCTTCACGAAGGGCTTCTGCGCTTCCAGCAGAGCCAGCGTCTCTTTCAGATGCGCCGGGTCGGTATCGCAGGGCGGGTAGCCCAGATAGGTCAGTGCCAGGTTGATGACTTCGCTCGGCGATCCGAACATGCCGACCTGGCCCTTGAAGACCGCCGGCGGCTTGAACAGCGTCGCCAGGCTGTCCACCGGACCCGGATAGACCTTGGTGTCATAGGTGAAGGAGGTCGTGCCCCACTGCCAGGGAACGGTATATTCCGCCTTCGGATCCCAGAAGCGCGTCTTCCAGCGCGGTTCCAGGTTCTTGAAGTTCGGCATGTCGCCAGCGTCAACCTTCTGCAGCAGATTCTGGTTGACGAAGATCTTCACGAAATCGTCGGAGACGATGACAAGGTCATAGCCCGTGGTGCCGGCCTTGAGCTTGGCGAGCAGGGTCTCGTTCGAATCATAGGTATCGAGCGTGACCTTGATGCCGGTCTCGGCCGTGAACTTCTTCAGCAGGTCCGGGGCCGTGTAATCGGTCCAGTTGAAGATGTGCAGAACCCCCGCATCGGCGGCATGGGCCGGCTGGGCCAGGGGCGCGGCCGCGACAGCGGCGGCACCCAGGCCGAAGGCCATCAGGGCAGTCTTGAGGCTCATTGGAACTTCCTCCGGTATGGAAGGCTGGGGTTCAGGTTGTCGCGGTCGCGGCGGGGGTAGCGGCGCTTGCCGCGGCTCCCGCCTCGTTGGGCCGGCTGATGAGGAAGGCGACCAGCGCAAGGGCGGCCGAAATCACCAGCAGGATGGTCGAGATCGCATTCACTTCCGGCGTCACGCCCAGGCGCATCATGCCATAGACATAGACGGGAAGCGTGGTGGTGCCGGCGCTGCTCACCATGAAGCTGATGAGGAAGTCATCCAGCGACGTGACGAAGGCCAGGATGGCGCCGGCCATGATGCCGGGCACCATCAACGGCAGGGTGATGCGCATGAAAATCCGCCATTCACCGCCATAGAGGTCGCGCCCCGCATCCTCATACGCCGTGCCGATGGTGTTCAGCCGCGCCTGGATAGGCAGCATGGCGAAGGGCACGCAGAAGACCGTATGCGCCAGCACAAGGTTGAGCACGCCATAGTGGAAGCCGATCGAGGAAAAGAAGATCAGCGTCGTGATGGCGGTGACGATTTCCGGCACCACCAGCGGCATCATGACAAGGCTGTTCGCGGCGGCCTCGCCCTTGAACCGTCCGCCACGCTCGAAACCGAGGGCGGCTGCGATGGCGATGGCCGTGGAGCAGATGGTCGCCAGCACGCCGACGAGCACGGAAACCCAGGCAGCGTGGCGGATGTCGCCGTTATTCGCGACGCGGGAGAACCAATGCAGGCTGAAACCGGTCCAGACGGTGACGAAGCGATTGGCGTTGAAGGAATAGATCACCAGGATGGCGAGGGGCAGATACAGGAAACCCATCACGATCAGGCTGAAAATCCCGAAGCCCGGATTATGCCGCCAGTCGAAGGGGCGGATCTTGCGGCGCGCGGCCGTTTGCATCGTGGTTGCCATGGTCAAGCTGCCTGCGCTGCTGCGGCGCGCTTGGTTCGCCAGCGCTGCCACGCGAGAGAAAGAATGACCGCGAAGGTCACGAGCATGGAAAGGGCGGCGCCGAAGGGCCAGTTGCGGGACGACGTGAACTGCATTTCGATCAGGCTGCCGATCAGCAACTGCTTGCCGCCACCGAGAAGATCGGGCTGCAGGAAGGAGCCGAGGGCGGGCGCGAAGACCAGCACGGTGCCGGCGGCGATGCCGGGCTTGGTCAAGGGCCAGATGACGCGGCGGAACAGCTGGTAGCGATTGGCATAAAGATCATAGGACGCTTCGATCAGGCGCGGATCAAGCCGTTCCAGCGTCGCATAGATCGGCAGCACCATGAAGGGCAGAAAGGTATAGACGAGGCCGAGCAGAACCGAGCCCTGATTATACAGCAGCGGCAGCGGGTGGGAGATGAAGCCCAGCCAGCCGAACAGCTTATTCGCCAGGCCCTCGTCGCGCAGAATCAGGATCCAGCAATAGGTGCGGATCAGCGTATTGATCCAGAAGGGCAAGGACACCAGCGTCAGCAGGACTTTCCGCCGGCCGGGCGACTGGCAGACGATGTACCAGGCCACGGGAAAGCCGATGACGAGGCTGAGGATCGTCGTTGCCAGCGCAAGATACAGCGAACGGAAAGCGATCCAGAAATAATCCGGCATGAAGATCAGGCTGCCGTCGAAATCCTGATCGAACAGCATCTGCACATAGGCGCCGAAGGTCAGCGGCGCCTGCACGCCGCCATAGGGATTGGCGGACATGAAGGAATAGGCGAGAGAAATGAAAAGCGGGATGGCCCCGAAAATGCCGATGACGAGGACAGCGGGCAGGATAAGCCAATAGGCGGAGCGTTTGTTCAGCATGATGGCATCAATCCAACAACTCGCGTTCAGCCTCCGTCTCCCAGACGAGGCCCACCTCCGTGCCCTGGGGCAGCTTGGCCGCCCCGCGGATACGGGCGCGCAGGCGGCCGCCCGGAATGGTGATTTCCATCAGCGTATCCGAGCCGAGGAAGGTCGCGACATCGACGACGCCGCTGATGCGCGGCGTGACGCCGGGGCGCGCGATTTCGATCTTCTCGGGGCGGACGGCGATAATGGCATCCGCGCGGCGGCCCAGGCTCTCACCCGGAATGAGGTTCGCCTCACCGATGAAGTCGGCGACGAAACGGTTGGTGGGGTGATCGTAGATTTCTTCCGGCGTGCCGATCTGCTGCACGCGGCCGGTATTCATGACCGCGATACGGTCGGACATGGCCAGCGCTTCTTCCTGGTCATGCGTCACCAGAATGAAGGTGATGCCGGTCTCGCGCTGCAGCCGTTTCAGCTCGAACTGCATTTCCTTGCGGAGCTTAAGGTCGAGGGCCGACAGCGGCTCATCCAGCAGCAGCACTTGCGGGCGCGGCGCGAGCGCACGGGCGAGGGCCACGCGTTGTTGCTGGCCACCGGACAATTGCGCCGGCTTGCGATTGGCGAAATGGGCGAGCTTCACCAGGCTCAGCGTTTCCTGCACGCGAGCGGTAATATCTGCCTTTTTCCAGCGCAGCATTTCCAGCCCGAAAGCGACGTTCTGCGACACCGTCAGATGCGGGAACAGCGCATAGTTCTGGAAGACCATGTTCACCGGCCGCTCGCGCGGCGGCAGGCTGGCGACGTCCTTGCCCTGCAACCAGATTTCACCGGTGGTCGGGTGTTCGAAACCGGCGATCATCCGCAGCAGCGTCGTTTTGCCGCAGCCCGAAGGCCCGAGAAGGGTGAAGAATTCCTTCTCTTCGATCAGGATATTGATCGCTTCCAGCGCCCGGTGACCGGTCGCCACATCGCCGAAGATCTTCTCAACGCCCACCACTTCAATGAGGTGGCGGGCAGGGGCGCCCGGTCGGGCTGTCGCTGCGGGAGCGGCACTCAGCACTTCAGATGGCATTAGAGAGAGGTCCCCCGGTTGCAATGTGATCAGTTTTCATGGCCCAGCCACCCAATGCAAGTGCTTTGCCACTGAAAACGCGATTTATGCATGCGACCCCTCTCCTGCTTGGCCCGTCAGGTAAAGTGCGCGCCGATGTCGCGGCGGCAGAATCCCTCGGGCCAGTCAATCGCATCGACCGTCGCATAGGCGCGGCTGCGCGCCCCGGCCAGGGTCGGCGCCGTTGCATTGACGACCAGTACGCGGCCCCCATCGGCCAGGATTCGGCTGCCGTCCGCTTTGGTGCCGGCCTGGAAGATTGTCACCTCCACGTCGGCCGCCGCCTTATCCAATCCGCGAATCTCGGTGCCGCGTTCATAGGCAGACGGATAGCCGCGCGCGGCCAAGACGATGGAGACCGAGGCCTCGGCCCGCCAGCGCGGGGCCACATGCTTGATGCCGCCGTCGCACACCGCCAGCAGGGCGGGCATGATGTCGCTATCCAGCAGCGGCAGCAGGGTCTCGGCCTCCGGGTCGCCGAAGCGAACATTATATTCGATGAGCTTCGGCCCCTCCGCCGTCAGCATCAGCCCGGCGAAGAGGATGCCACGGAAGGGAATGCCGCGACTCGCCATTTCATGCAGGGTCGGGCGAATGATGGTCTCCATCACGCTGTCGCGCAGCTCATGCGTGAAGCCGGGGGGCGGGGCGATGGCGCCCATGCCGCCGGTATTGGGGCCGGTATCGCCATCACCGACGCGCTTGTGGTCACGCGCCGCGCCGAGAAAAATGGCATCCGTGCCGTCGCACAGCGCGAAAACCGAGACTTCCGGCCCTTCCAGGAATTCCTCGATGACGACGCGGGCGCCGGCCGCGCCGAAACTGCCCTCCTGAAGGCAGGCGATGACCGCCTCTTCGGCTTCCTCGACCGTCTGGGCGACGACGACACCCTTGCCGGCGGCCAGGCCATCGGCCTTCACGACGATAGGCGCGCCACGACGGCGAATGAAATCAAGCGCCTGCTCGGCATCGGTGAAGGCTTCCCAGCGCGCGGTCGGGATGCCGGCGGCATCCGCCACTTCCTTGGTGAATTGCTTGCTGCCTTCCAATTGGGCGGCCGCCATGCTGGGCCCGGCGCAGCGGATGCCCTGCTCGTGCAGACGGTCATAAAGACCCGCGACCAGCGGCGCTTCCGGGCCGGGCACGACGAGGTCGATGGCATTATTGGCCGCGAAACGGGTCAATGCCTCGATTTCAGTCACGGCGATGGGCACAAGCTTGGCGAAGGTCGCGATGCCGGGGTTGCCGGGGGCGCAAAAAATCTCGGTTACCAGCGGGCTTTTCGCGATCGCGCGCACCAGCGCATGCTCCCGGCCGCCGGACCCCACCACCAAAACGCGCATCGCCTTACTCCGCCACTGCTTCAAACCGGGGCGGCCTTAGCATAGTCTGCGGCCATGGCCGACATCCTAGACGCTCCCGCCCCCTCGAATATCCCTGAATATTCGGTCAGTGAAATCTCCTCCGCCGTGAAGCGCACGTTGGAAGGCGCTTTCAGCCGCGTGCGGGTGCGCGGCGAGATCACGGAGATGAAGCGCTATCCCTCCGGCCATATCTATTTTTCGCTGAAGGATGAGGCCGGGAAGATCGCCGGTATCGTCTGGAAGGGCTCGGTCTCGCGTCTTGGCCTGGTGCCGGAAAACGGGATCGAAGTCATCGCCACCGGACGCGTGACGGCCTATGGCGAGCGTTCCTCCTATCAGCTCATCGTCGAGAAGATGGAATTCGCGGGCGCCGGCGCGCTGCTGGCCAAGATCGAAATGCTGCGGGTCCGGCTGGCGGAGGAGGGGCTGTTCGACGAGGCGCGCAAGCGCCCGATCCCCATGCTGCCGCGCGTTATCGGCGTCGTCACCAGCCCGCAGGGCGCGGTGCTGCACGACATCCGCACCACCATCGCCCGGCGCTTTCCGCGCGACATCCTGCTCTGGCCGGTGCCGGTGCAGGGCGAGGGATCGGCCGAAAAGATCGCCGCGGCGATTCGCGGTTTCTCTACCATGCCGGCGGATGGCGAGATTCCGCGTCCGGACGTCGTCATCGTCGCGCGCGGCGGTGGCAGCCTGGAAGATCTCATGGCCTTCAATGACGAGGGCGTGCTGCGGGCGGCGGCGGCCTGCACCATTCCGCTGATCTCGGCGGTGGGGCATGAGACGGATACGACGCTGATCGATTTCGTGTCCGACCGCCGGGCGCCGACGCCGACGGCAGCGGCCGAAATGGCGGTGCCGTCGCGGCTGGAACTGCTGGGCGACGTCACGCAGAAAGGCGGGCGGCTGACCGCCGCCGTGGCGCGGCTGATGGCGGAAGGCCGGCTGCGCGTCACCGGGGCCGCGCGCGGCCTGCCCGATATCGCGGGTCTGCTGGGTCAGGCGCGGCTCAGGCTGGATGACCGGGCAGAGCGTCTGCGCATGGCGCCCGACAATCTGCTGCGCATGCGCCGGGCCGAATGGCGCCATGCGGCGGAGCGTCTGCCCCATCCCAAGGTCTGGCTGGACGGCTTGCGGTCGCGGTTGGATGAAGAAGGGCGGCGCCTGTCGCTCGGCCTGCCGCAATTGCTCAGCCTGCGGCGCAATGCGTTGACGCTCTCGGCCCAGGGTCTGCCGACCGGCCTGCGCCACCGGATTTCCCTTCTGCGCCAGACCGAAGCCCGCATCAGCGCGCGCCTGTCTCCGGCGCCGGTTTTGTCCGGCCAGCGCGAAGCCCGCGCGCGGCTGGAGGGGCTGTCGGCGCGCCTGCAATCCGTCTCCTATCAGGCGGTGCTGGAACGCGGCTTTGCGCTCGTCGCCGATGCCGGCGGCCAGCCGGTCACGCGGGCGGGCGGTATCGCTGCCGGCGACGCGCTGACGCTCCGCTTCGCCGATGGCGCGGTCGGCGTGACGGCGGGTGAAGCGGAGGCCGGCAAGCCGGCGAAGGCGCCGCGGCCAAGGCAGGCCGCACGGCAGGGATCCCTCCTATAGCGGTTGCCGAATCCATTTCGTCCTGAAAACGGTTGAGTGCGAAGAACGTTGCCTGGGCTAATTGCCTTGTCTATTGGCTCGGCCTGTTCCGATATCTGACCGCTGTGGCGCCGTCGCGTCGGTTTGAAAGGTGCCTATGCAAGCTGCCTCGACCGCGACGCCCGATATCGGCTCCCGCCGCAAGCGCATCATGCGCCCACCGCTGCTGGTCATCGCCACCCTTTTTCTGCTGATCCTGTTTCTGCGCCATCCGGCGGGCATTCTGCATGCCAATTTCTGGGCGGAAGACGGGTGGTTCTGGTATCCGGATGCCTACCGCCTTGGTCTGCGCTGCCTCATCATTCCGCACACCGGTTATTTGCAGACCTTGTCCCGCCTCGGTGGCCTGATTGCGCAAGGGATGCCTTTGCTATGGGCGCCGACCGTTTTCGCGGTCATCGCCCTGGTGGTGCAGGCGTCGCCCGCCTTGCTGCTGCTGTCACGGCGTTTCGACGCCGCCTGGCCGCAATACTGGTCCCGGCTGCTTTTCGCGCTGGTCTTCATCGGCCTGCCCGACAGTTTCGAGACCTTCGGCAATCTGACCAATAGCCAATGGTATCTCGGGATTTTCGCTTGCCTCATCGTGCTGGGCGCGCCGCCGCGCGGCATGGCAGGCCGCATTGGCGACAGCCTTGTTCTGATCGTCTCGGCGCTCAGCGGTCCGCTCTGCCTGATGGTCGCGCCAATCGCCTTTTGGGTATGGTGGAGCGACCGGGGGGCGGATCGGCTTTTACGCTTCGGGCTGATCCTTGGCGGCGCGTGCCTGCAACTCCTTATGATCGCAACGACCTTGGAGCAGGCGCGCCGGCCGGTGATGCTTGGCGTCAGCCTGATCAACCTCGCTCATATCCTGACGGAAAAGCTGGCTTACGGCCTGCTGCTTGGGTCTCGGGCGGCCAAGCGGCTGCATCAGGACGCTTTCTGGAACGGCGACTTTGCGGCCTGTATCATCGCGGCGGCTGTGCTGGCGATGCTGGTGCTGGCCTGGTTGCGCGGTGGTCCGCTTTTCCGTCGTTTCGCGGCCTTCGGCGGCCTCGTCTTCGCGGCCGCCCTGGTCAGTCCCGTGGTCACCGGCACGCCTGCCTGGGTGATCCTGGCGTCACCGGGGGCCGGGGACCGCTATTTCCTGATCCCGAAACTGGTTCTCGCGGCGGCTTTCTTTTCGCTGGCATCCGATCGGCGGCTTTGGCTGTCACGCTGCGGGCTGATCGCCGGTGTCGCTCTGATCGCCGGCATCGCGGGGGATTTCCCCTATCCACATATGCGCGCGACCGATTTCGACGCGAAGGCCCGCGCCTTTGCGGCAGCGCCGCCCGGCACGATGATGACCTTCCCGGTTCTGCCGATTCCGCATGAAGACATGACCCTGGTGAAGAAATAGCGCCGATCAGGCGGCGCGCTGCCTGATCCTGGGGTCATAAAGCCAGCGCCGCCGCTTCTGGGCGGTGATCGCACGGCTGTCCGGATGCAGTGGGTTGATGAGGATCGTGTGTTCTTCGGGCACAATCACGGACGGCAGGACCAGAAGGGCGGAGCGGGCGGCCTTCAACCATTGCGACCCGAAAGCGATGCTGACCTGACCGGCGGGCTCGGCTTCCCAGCCTACGGCCAATTCGGCGGCCGCTCGGTGTTCAGCTGCCTGCCAGATTGCATCGGGGATGGTGATTTCGACCAGATAGCGGTTCAGCGGCAGGCCGCCGCTTTCCACATGCACGATGGTTTCCAGGCAGGCCAGCGCCCGGCTTTCGGAGGCATAGACCGCAGCCAATCCGACCGCATTCCACCTTCCGCCGCAGGCTTTGGCGCCGGCGCCGGACAGGTCATGCGCCTGATAGGCAGGTGTGTCGGCCGCTATCCGCCAGACGGCACGGCTCAAGCGTAGGTGCCGCTGTGAATTTGGGCGAGAAGCGTCGAAACCATGGCCTGGCCTTCCATAGTGCCGATGAGATCGGCAGGGCGGAGATGGCCCAAAGCCGGAACCGGCGTTGCCAGCCAGCGTCCCATCCAGGCCAGTGCATCGAAGTCCGAACCGTCACCGGAATCCGCGATCATCACCTCAAGCTGGCCGATGAGCTTGCCCAGGCCGATGACGCGTTCGCTTTCATCGGCCGACAGGCGTTCGCCCAGCTTGGCCTTCTTGTTGACCGTCGCGACCGACAGGTTGAGGGCCTTCAGCCCGAAACCCTGTTCGATACCAAGGTCATCCAGGATGGCTTTGGCGTCGGCAGCCGGCAGGCCCTGCTTGATCAGGGCGATGCGGTCCAACGGTGCCGCGCGATACAGAGCCACGAAATCAGCGACGCTACCGCCGTCGAAGCCGGGCTCGTCGTAAATGAAGGGCTGCTGAACGTCCGCCAGTTGAAACATCGGGCTTGCCACGGTCATATAAACGGCTCCTTTGAGCAATTTATATACCCATTCAATCATTCATTTCAATAATAAAACGCAAGCCCGTCTGTCGCCTTGCTGTCAGGCATTGGCTCCGGCCCGCAGCGGCTCGAACAGGGACAGGATTTCCATCCCCGGCACCGTCACCAGGCCCTTGTCGGTCAGGCGGATTTCCGGGATCACCGCCAGCGGAACAAGGTTGAAGCCCATGAAGGGCAGGGTGCAACCAAGGTCGGCCCAGGCGGCTTTCAGCGCGGCGGCTTCTTCGGCGACCACGCCGACTCGCTTGTCGGACAGCAGCCCCGCCACCGGCAGGTCCAGCTTGGCGACGACGCGGCCGTTCTTCACCACCACCAGGCCGCCCTGGCTTTCTCGCACGGCGGCCAAAGCCACCTGCATATCGGCCTCCGAGCGACCGGCAACGATGATGTTATGGGCGTCATGGCCGACGCTGCTGGCCACCGCGCCGCTGGTCAGGCCGAAATCCTTCAGCAGTCCCAACCCGACATTGCCGGCAGACTTGCCATGCCGCTCGATCACGGCGGTGAAGCAGAGGCCATGCTTGTCCATCTGCGCATCCCAACCGCCGTCGGCGGGGTCAAGGCGGACCTGCTCGTGGATCAGCACGATGCCGGGAAGCGCCGTCTTCACGGTATTGGCGATCACGGCTTCGGTCGGCAGTGCCGGCGTCAGCACCAGACCGTCCGGCACCGTTACCGTCTCATAAGCCCGCTTGGGATAGACGTAGCGCTCGCCCTCCAGTTGCGCGTCGAGCGCGGCGGTAATCTTGCGCTGATCGACCGCCAGCACGCCGCCATACCAGGTGCTTTGCGGTTCCAGATCGTCGTTCAGCAGCACGATATCGGCGCGGCGGCTATGGCCGAGGGCGCCGAATTCGCCGTCCATGCCGTAGCGCGTGGCGCCATGCAGAGACCCCATCGACCAGGCGGTCTCACGGCTGACACCGGCCCGCACCGCTTCGCGCGCCACCCAGTCCAGACCGAACATCGCCAGATCGTCCGCCTCGCGGTCATCGGTGCAGATGCAGACGCGCTTGGTCGAAGCGCCGAGCTCCGTCACCGCCTTGATCGCCTGCGGCAGGGAATGCCAGGGCGTGGTCGGCGGGCCGCCGCGCAGGAAGACCCAGAGACCGGCTTCCAGGAAGTCATTGGCGATGTCACGGTCGATCGCCTCATGCGTGTCCGTGACACCGCTCGCGGCATAGGCCGCGACGAATTCGCGCCCATAGCAATGGCCGCTGACCGGGCGGCCGCGCTTGAGCGCTTCCGCGATGATGGCGTGGCTGCGCGCGTCACCCATGACGACATGGACGAAATCCATTTTTTCGCCGAGCGCCGCCGCTTCCGGCCAGGCGTCGAAGATGGCGCCGATCTTTTCCGGCGTCAGATCGCCGCCGGCGGTCTCGAATTCGGGCGAAGTCGCGGGCACCGTGCTCGGCACCGTCAGGAATATGTTCAGCGGCGCGGCGCGGGCGTCTTCCAGCATCCAGTCGACGCCGTCCTTGTCGAGGACATTGCCGATCTCATGGCTGTCGCAGAAGATCGAGGTGACGCCGTTCAGCAGCGCCGCCTCGGCATAGGCGCAGGCCGTGATCAGGCTGCTTTCGATATGGACATGACTGTCGACAAGGCCGGGCGCCAGGATGCCGCCGGCCGCGTCATAAAGGGCCGCCCCTTCGCCGCGCCAGCTGCCGGCCGGCTTCACGGCGGCGATGCGGCCCTGGGAGACCCATATTTCCCGGTTCGGGATGATCCGCTCGGAATAGGTCGAGAGGATGCGCGCGTCGCGGATGACAAGATCGGGCGCCGCTCTTCCGTGCGCCACCGCTGCCAGGTGCCGGGTGACGGTTGACAGGGGCGGCACGGAAAAGCGGGTGATCGTCATGGGATTTTTTTCGTCTCCACGGACTGAGAAACACGCAGCTGCCGCAGGCGGGACGCTTTCTCGGCGATGCCGCTGACGCCTTCGCGCCGGGTCAGTTCCGCCCAGACCTCATCCGGGCTGACGCCCGCATCCACCCACAGCACCAGCAGATGATACAGCACGTCCGCGCTTTCGGCGATGAGCGCGGTTTTGCTCTCGCCGCGCACCGCCTCGATCACGCATTCCACCGCTTCCTCGCCGAATTTCTGGGCGATCTTGGCAGTCCCGCGCGACATCAGCCGCGCCGAATGGCTGGCCGCCGGGTCCGCGTCTCGGCGGCTGTCGATTGTTTGCCACAGCCGGTCCAGCACGGCGGCATCTCGGCCGGGGGCGCTGACGACGGTTTTCGCGACGGCCTTCTTGGCTGCGATCTTTTTGGCGGCTTTCGGTTTTTCGGCTTTGGCCTTGCGGCTGACGGCGGCGGGTTTCGTGGATTTAGCCATCTCACTCGGATCCTTGGGCAGCGCGGGGCAGGCGGACGGGCAATTGCGCGGCAGCCAAAGCCTGTTTGACCTCCGCGATGGTGAACTGGCCGAAATGAAACACGCTGGCGGCCAGCAGACCGGTGGCACCCATCTGCGCGCCTTCGACGAAATGGTGCAGGCTGCCGACGCCGCCCGAGGCCACGACCGGAATGGTCACGGAACTGCACACCGTGCGCAGCAGGTCGAGGTCGAACCCGCGTCCGGTGCCATCGCGGTCCATGCTGGTCAGCAGGATTTCGCCCGCGCCCATGACCGCCATGCGCTGGCACCAGGTGACGGCATCCAGCCCGGTCGGCGTGCGGCCGCCATGGCTATAGACCTCCCAGCGGCCGGGTCCGGCGGTGCGGGCGTCGACCGCGACGACGACGCATTGATTGCCGAATTTCTCCGCCGCCTCGCTGACCAGTTCCGGTCGCGTGATGGCGGCGGAATTGATGCTGCATTTATCCGCACCCGCCAGCAGCAGGCGGCGCATATCGGCCGTGGAGCGGATGCCGCCTCCGACCGTCAAAGGCAGAAAAATCCGCTCGGCTGTCTTGGAAACGACATCGAGGATCGTATCGCGATTCTCGTGGCTTGCGGTAATGTCGAGGAAAGTGAGTTCGTCCGCCCCGGCGGCATCATACAGCGCCGCCTGCTCAACCGGGTCGCCGGCGTCGCGGAGAGAAACGAAGTTGACACCTTTCACCACGCGGCCGTCTTTCACGTCCAGGCAGGGAATGACACGCAGCTTCAACATGGGACCGGGCTTCTCATCTTGCCTGTCTTTTGGGCAAGACCCGCGTTTCGTGCAAGGGAAAGCATGCGGCCGCCGCAATGGGGGGCGCTGACCGATGAGCAGCGCGCACGGTGCCGGCAGCCACGGCAATGGTCATGCGCATGGCCACGACCATGATCACGACGAGTCCCATGCGGCGGAGCATGACCATGGCGGCCATAGTCATGAGGGGCATTCCCATGCCGGCCATTCCCACGGCGCTGGCGGCCATGTTCACGCCCCGGCGAATTTCGGCCGCGCCTTCCTCATAGGCATCATTCTGAATGTCGGATTCGTCTTCGCGGAAGTGATCTACGGCGTGCTCGGCAATTCGGTGGCGCTGATCGCGGACGGCGCCCATAATCTGACGGATGTGCTGGGCCTGGCGGCGGCATGGCTGGCGACGGTCCTCGCCAAACGCGCGCCTAGCACGCGCTACACCTATGGGCTCGGACGCTCGACAATTCTCGCGGCGCTCAGCAATGGCGTGCTGCTGCTGGTCGCGACCGGCGCGATCCTGCTGGAAGCGGTGGAGCGGCTGATAGACCCCGCGCCCGTCTCCGGCGGCACGGTGATGATCGTGGCCCTGATCGGCATCGCCATTAACGGCTTTACCGCATGGCTGTTCATGTCGGGCGCGAAGGATGACCTGAATATCAAAGGTGCCTTCCAGCATATGCTGGCGGATGCCCTGGTTTCAGCCGGCGTTGTCATCGCCGCTTTGTTGATCAGCGTGACGGGCTGGAACCGGATTGATCCGATCGTCTCCATCGTCGTGTCCATCGTCATCGTTGTCGGCACCTGGGGTCTGCTGCGCCAGTCGGTTGGCATGTCGCTGGACGCGGTGCCCGAGGGCATGGATGCGGCCGGCGTGCGGCGCTACCTGGAAACGCTGCCCGGCGTGACGGAAGTGCATGACCTGCATATCTGGGCCATGAGCACGACCGAGACGGCGCTGACCGGGCATCTGGTCATTCCCGGCGCCCATCCGGGCGACGGCTTCTTGCGCAGCACTTGCGAGCAGTTGCAGACACGTTTCCGCATCGGCCATGCCACGCTGCAGATCGAAATCGACCCGATGGGGGCCTGCCGCCTGGCGCCGGCCGACGTCGTCTGACGGCAGCGCAGAGCCAATTTTGGTATCGGGCCGGCTTTGCCCTATTGGTGCTGATCGGACAAAGCTGAAAGTGCGTTAGTTGGAACTCTCTCCCGTTACACAGGCCTTCGTTCTGCATTTCGGTGAAATGGGCAGCCGATGGGGTATCAACCGGACGGTCGGGCAGATTTACGCCCTGCTGTTCCTCTCGGCCAGGCCGCTGGCGGCCGATGAGATTGCCGAGGCATTGGGCTTTTCGCGCTCCAATGTCTCCATGGGGCTGAAGGAGCTGCAATCCTGGCGGCTGGTGCGGCTGCAACATCTGCCCGGCGACCGGCGGGAGCATTTCTCGACGCCCGAGGATGTCTGGCAGATCGTCCGCATCCTGGCGGAGGAGCGCCGCAAGCGCGAGCTGGACCCGACGCTGTCCGTGTTGCGCGATCTGCTGCTGGACGAGAAGACCAATCCGGACGAGCAGCATGCCTATCTCCGCATGCGGCAGATGCATGACCTGCTGGAACTCATCACCAAATGGTCTGCCGACATCAACAAGCTGGAAACGACGCAGTTGGTTGAGCTGATCCGCATGGGCGGCCGTATTGTCCGCCTGCTGGAACTCAAGAACAGGCTGCCGATCATCGGGTCGCGCAACAAGGCGCCAGCCGGGCTGGAGCCGGCGCAGGCGGAGCCGGACGACGCCGAGGCATGACCGCCGATTCTGTTGCTGCGGCGCAGTAACGATCGGTACTGAGGGGTTTTTTGAAGCAAAGGGGCGGTGCCAGTCGGTGACCGCCCCTTTGCTTATGGCAAAAGCGTGAAGTTAAGCGGCGAAGCCCAAGGAAACCGCAGGGTCTGACAGTGAATCCGCCTTGCGGATGGCTGCGCAAAGCTTCTAGAACCGCAATAACGGCCTGCGTCATTTCTAGAAGAGATCGTTATAAACTCATGAAGTTAAACGGTGTTGCTCAGCGGGGCGTCGCGGTTTCGGCGCTGGCTTTGATCGTCGGGCTGTCGGCCTGCAAGAAAAGCAATACCTATGTGGCGCCGCCGCCGCCCGAAGTCTCGGTCACTGTGCCGCTCGTCCATGACGTGCGCCGCCATCTGGAGACGACAGGCAATGTCGTGGCCCTGAATTCGGTTGATCTGGTCGCTCGTATCCAGGGCTTTCTCTACAGCCAGAATTACACCGACGGTGCGATGGTCAAAAGCGGCGGCACGCTGTTTACGATCGAGCCGCCGCCCTATTACGCCCAGTTGCAGCAGGCGCAGGCGCAGCAGGCCGCCGCCCAGGCAAACCTGGTGCAGGCGCAGCAGCAATTCGCCCGTCAGGCGCAGTTGCGCACGCAGAATGTCAATTCGCAGGCCGACTACGACAATGCCCAGGCGAAACAGGACGCGGCCCAGGCCGATGTCGACAATGCCATTGCCAGCACCCAGCTCGCCGCCATCAACTATTCCTATACCCAGGTGAAGGCGCCGTATGACGGCCAGGTCTCCACCCATCTCGTCTCCGTCGGCCAGATGGTCGGTGCGGGTGGTGAGAAAACGAAACTCGCGACCATCGTTCAGATCAAGCCGATCTATGTCTATTTCTCGCTCAGCGAGCCGGTGGTGCAGCGCATCCGTGCGGCGCTGAAGGCCATGGGCAAGACGATTGCCGATGTCCACAATATTCCCATCGGCATCGGCCTGCAGACCGAGACCGGCTATCCGCATATCGGTGAGCTGGATTACGTGGCGCCGACGGTCGACGCCGATACCGGCACGCTGACGGCGCGTGCCCTGATGACCAATACCGATCTCAGCCTGCTGCCCGGCATGTTCGTGCGCGTGCAGGTGCCCGCCGGCGTCGATAGCAATGCCATCCTGGTGCCCGATACCGCCATCGGTTCGGATCAGGCGGGGTCTTATGTTCTCGTCGTCGATGCGCAGAACGAGGTGCAGCAGAAAAGCGTGACAACCAGCACGCTGGTGGATGGGCTGCGCGTAGTCGACAAGGGTCTTCTGCCCACGGACAAAGTCATCGTCGACGGTCTGCAACGCGCGATCCCCGGCGAGAAGGTGGCGCCGCAAACCGCCCCGCCTTTGACCGCGCCTGCCGACATAGACAGCGCCCAGTAGGCGCCCGCCCATGTTGTCAAAATTCTTCATCGAGAGGCCGGTTCTCGCGAACGTCCTCTCCATCGTCGTGGTGCTGGTCGGTCTCGTCGCCATGGTCGGCCTGCCGATCGCGCAATATCCCAATGTCGTGCCGCCCACCGTGCAGGTGACGACAAGCTATCCCGGTGCCAGCGCCGAGACGCTGATGGATACCGTCGCCCTGCCGATCGAGCAGCAGGTCAACGGCGTGCAGGACATGCTGTACATGCAGTCCTCCTCCACCAGCAGCGGCTCCTATACGCTGACGGTGACCTTCAAGATCGGCACCGACCTGAACTTCGCCCAGGTGCTGGTGCAGAACCGCGTCTCCGCCGCGCTCGCCTCGCTGCCCGCTTCGGTGCAGGCGCAGGGCGTCGTCGTGCAGCAGAAATCGACGTCCATTCTGCAAATCGTGACGCTGACCTCGCCGACCGGTCAGTACGACAGCCTCTATATGAGCAACTATGCCGGCATCAATATCACCAACGTTCTGGCGCGCCTGCCGGGCGTCGGCAATGTCGCGGTCTTCGGGGCCGGTTCCTATGCCATGCGGCTATGGCTGGATCCGAATGCGCTGAAGGCGCGCGGCCTGACGCCGACGGACGTCATCAACGCCGTGAAAAGCCAGAGCCAGGCGGTGACGGCGGGGCAGACGGGGTCACCGCCCGCGCCCAGCACGCAGGCATTTCAGTACACGATCAATATCCAGGGCCTTCTGACGACGCCGCAGCAATTCGGCGATATCGTGCTCAAGACCGGCAGCGGCTCGGGCGGGCAGGTGACGCGCGTGCGCGACGTCGCCCGTATCGAACTCGGCGCCCAGAACTACGCGCAGACCTTCACGCTCAATAACAAACCCTCTGCCGGCATCGCCATCTATCAGCAGCCGGGTGCCAATGCCCTGCAGGTGGCGAGCGAGGTCAAGAAGACCATGGCCACCTTGGCCAAAAGCTTTCCGGAAGGCCTGACCTACAGCGTTCCCTTCGACACGACGCTCTTCGTCACCGCCTCGGTGGACGAGGTCTATAAGACGCTCATCGAGGCGGGCATCCTCGTTCTCGTCGTCATTCTGGTCTTTCTGCAGGATTGGCGCGCGACGCTGGTGCCGGCGACGACCATTCCCATCACCGTCATCGGCGCCTTCGCGGCGATGGCAGCGCTCGGCTTCACCATCAACCTCTCGACGCTCTTCGCCATCGTGCTGTCCATTGGCATCGTCGTCGATGACAGTATCGTCGTGGTGGAAGGCTCGGCCCAGCAACTGGAGCATGGGCTCGGCCGCAAGGAAGCCGCCATCCAGGCGATGAAGGAATTGTTCGGCCCCATCGTCGGTATCACGCTGGTGCTGATGTCGGTCTTCATTCCGGCCTCGCTGACACCGGGGCTGACGGGGCAGATGTATGCGCAGTTCGCGCTGGTCATCGCGGCCACCGCCCTGATCTCGGCCATGAACGCGGCGACATTGACGCCGACGCAATGCGCCCTGTTCCTGCGCGTGCCGAGACCGCCTGAGCAGCGCAATATCCTCGCCCGCGGCTTCAACCGTGGTTATGACGGCGTGGCGCGCTGGTATGGCGGCATCATCGCCCGCATGACGAAACATGCCGGTCTTTCGGTGATCGTCGCGTTGATCCTGATCGGCGGCGCGCTGTGGGGCATCGCCCGCCTGCCGACCGGCTTTCTGCCGATCGAAGACCAGGGCTATGTCATCGTCGGCGCGCAGCTGCCGGACGGGGCGGCCCTGGGCCGCACGCAGCAGGTGCTGACGCAGATCGGCGACATCGCCCAGAAAGTGCCGGGCGTGCAGCAGGTCATCGGCATCGGCGGCATTTCGGTCATCGACAATAGCGCGCAGCTCGCCAATGCCGGCGTCGACTACATCATGCTGAAACCCTGGGGTGAGCGCGGCAAGGGCGAAGACCTGCGCTCGATCTATATGAATCTGACCAAGGCGCTGGGCCCGGTGCAGTCGGCCATGACCTACGTTCTGGTGCCGCCCGCCATTCAGGGCATCGGCAATGCCAGCGGCTTCACCATGATGCTGGAACAGCGCGACGGCAGCGGCGATTTCGTCAAATTGCAGAATATCGCGCGCACGGTTTTGGCGGCGGCCAATGGCCAGACCGGCATCGCCCGCGCCACCACGTCCTTCCGCGCCGATGTGCCGCAATATGACGTCGTCGTTGACCGCGTGAAGGCCGAAAGCCTGCATGTGAATGTCGGTGACGTCTTCTCGACCATCTCCTCCTATGTCGGTTCCACCTTCGTCAATCAGTTCAACGAATTCGGATTGACCTTCCAGGTCTATGCCCAGGCGGATTCGAAATTCCGCCTGAATATCGACCAGCTCAACAATCTCTATGTGAAAAGCACGGACGGGCTGATGATCCCGGTCGGCACGCTGGTAAAGATTAAGCCGACGGTCGGGCCTTCGCTGATCAGCCTCTATAACCTTTACCCTTCCGCCACCATCATCGGCAGCAATGCGGCGAACTTCAGTTCTGGCCAGGCCCTGGATCTGATGGATCAGGTGGCGGCGCATAACCTGCCGCGCGGCACGGGCTATGACTGGACGGCGATGTCCTATCAGGAGAAGGCAGCCGGCGGGCAGATTATCTATGCCTTCGGTTTCGCGCTCATCCTCGTCTATCTCGTGCTCTGCGGGCAGTATGAAAGCTGGGTCAGCCCGGTGGCCGTGCTGCTGGCGGTGCCGCTGGCGCTGATCGGCCCGGGCCTGGTGCTGGGGCTGCTGGGCGTCGGCAACAACCTTTATGTGCAGATCGGTCTGCTGCTGCTGATCGCGCTGGCCGCCAAGAACGCCATCCTGATCGTGGAGGTGGCGCGCGAGCATCGCATCGCCGGAAGGTCCATTCTGGACGCCGCGCGCGATGCCTCCCATGCGCGCTTCCGTCCGATTTTGATGACCTCCTTCGCCTTCATGCTCGGCGTCGTGCCGCTGATCATGGCAACCGGCGCTGGCGCTAACTCGCGAAAATCCATCGGCATCACCGTCTTCAGCGGCATGGCGGCCTCCACCTGCCTGGCCGTGCTGTTTGTGCCGTCCTTCTTCATCGTGCTGCAGCGGTTCGACGAATGGCTGCGTGGCACAAAAAAGAAAGAGACGGATAGTGGTGCCGCACCGCCGCACGGCGCGCCGCAACCCGGAACCGGCGACTGAGCTTCCGGGCTGCCGCTTCCGCGCCTAAAGCGTTTCAGGTTTTCACATAAACGACGGCATTTCCGCGCAGGCGGGAATCCTCTGCCTTTGGCACCGCGTCGGGACGTAGAAGATGCCCACTTTCGTGGGCATGACGGTTGGGACTGCTTCAATCAAAATCTGACGGACGCGAGTGATGCTTCTACCGATGAGCATCCCCCGGTCTGTCCATCGATCTAGTCCCTTAGATCTCTGAAAATATGAGATTATTGAACCAGTTTCTGACATTGAAACTGCGCAATGACCGTGTCAGTGTCTTTGTTAAGCCGTGACGAAGTCTGCCTCTCTTCGCGTATGGCCAGGGCTTCGTAGAACAGCGGCACAGAGCGGGAGCAGGTAGATGGCCACGATCACCGTCACCAATTTAAACGATTCCGGTGCTGGCTCTCTCCGAGAAGCCATTGAGGAAGCCAATAGCGCGACCGGCGGTTCATCAACCATCGTCTTCTCGGTCAGCGGTACCGTCACGCTGGACAGCGACCTGCCCGATATCACGTCTTCGGTCACGATCGATGCAACCTCTGCGCCCGGCGCCACGGCCGGCGGCGCGCCGATCGTCGGCATCGATTTCAACGGCAATAGCGGTCTGACCTTCGCTTCGGGCTCCAACGGGTCATCCCTGCTCGGCGTCTCGGTCGGCGGTGCGGCGGGCAATGGCATCACCATCGAGTCCAGCGACGTGACCATCGCCGGGGATTATGTCGGTCTTTCGACCAGCGGCACGGTTCTGGCGAATAGCGGCGACGGCATCAATATCGCTGCCACGTCATCAGGCAATACGATCGGCTCCAACCCCACGGCCGCGTCCGGCGTCGTGTCTAATGTCATATCCGGCAATGGCGGCAACGGCGTCCAGATCAACGGCAGTTCCGACAATACGCTGGTCAATAACTATATCGGCACCGACCCGACCGGCAGCACGGCGATTGCGAATGGTGAAAACGGCATTCTGATCACCAACGGCGCCACCAATAACCTGATCGGCGGCACGGCCTATACGGATACCAGCACGGGTGCGGTGAATGACCCGACCGGTGACAAGGGCACGGTTGCCCCGGTTTTCGTCACGCCGCCGCTGGGCAATCTCGTCTCGGGCAATACCGGTAACGGCATTCTGATCAGCGACAATTCCGAAAACAACGTGCTCAGCGGCAATTACGTCGGCACCACGGCCAGCGGCAATGCGGCGCTCGGCAATGGCGGCGACGGTGTCGCGATCGACGATTCCGACAATAATTCGCTCATCGGCTGCACCGCGCTTGAGAATCCCTTCGTCTATTACAATGTCGTCAGCGGCAATGGCGGCAATGGTCTGCACATCACCAATTCCGACGACACGACGGTGCAGGCCAATTTCTTCGGCATCGGCGCTGACAACGCAACGATCGTGGGCAATGCGGGTGACGGCATTCTGGTCGACGGCGATTCCTCGGTCACGCAGGTCGGCGGCGTCATTCCGCTCGGGAATGTCTCGGCCGGCAATGGCGAGAACGGCATTGAAGTTGCGGACACGGCCAGCCATTTCATCAGCTTCAATACCTTCGGCGGCCTTTTCGCCTTTGGCGCCGCCGCCCCGAATGGCAATGACGGTATTCTGATCACCTCGACCGGCGGCTTCAACACGCTGCAAACGAATGTTCTGTCCGGTAACGTCAATGACGGCATTGAAATCGGCGGCGATGCCTCGGGCGTCACGGTCGATCCGAATATCGTCGGACTGCAAACCAACGGTCAGGCCTTTCTGACCGGCGGCGGCAACGGCAATGACGGGCTGGAAATCGACGGCACCGCCCATGACAATATCATCGGCGGCGACCAACAATCCGTCATTCCGGAAAACACCTTCTCGGGCAATGCCAATTACGGTGTCGAAATAACCGGGCAGGCTTATGACAATCAGGTCTTTTCCAGCGATATCGGCACCGATGTTCTGGGCACCTATGCGCTGGCCAACGGGGCCGGCGGCATCCTGATTTCCGGTCAGGCGCATGACAACACAATCGGCGGCACGGTCAGCGCCGGCGTGCGGGCGGCCGATATCGTCAGCGGCAATGATGGCCCCGGCATCACGCTCGGTGACGCCACAAGCAATACGACGATCACCAACAACATCATCGGCTATGGCACCGAAGGCACGCAGCCCATTCCCAATCACGGGGCTCCGATCGACACGGGCGCGAGTACCGGCAATACGATTGCGGACAACCAGACCTTTGCCTGTTTTGCCCAGGGCACGCGCATCGCGACGCCGTCCGGCGATGTCGCCGTCGAGGATCTGGCGGAAGGCGATCTCGTTCTCACCCTGGATGGCGCGGCTCAGCCGATTGCCTGGATCGGTCGCCGCACCGTTGACTGCGCGCGGCACGATCGGCCTGCGGCCATCCGGCCGGTGCGGGTAACGGCCGGCGCCTTCGCTGCCGGTCAGCCGGCGCGTGATCTGTTTATCTCGCCCGACCATGCCGTTTTCGCGGAAGAGGTCTTCATCCCGGTCAAGCATCTGATCAATGGCAGCACGATCCGCCAGACGGACTGGCCTTTGGTCACCTATTTCCATATCGAACTGCCGCGCCATTCCGTCATTTTCGCCGAAGGCCTCGCGACCGAAAGCTATCTCGACACGGGGGACCGCGCATCTTTCGCCAATGGCGGCGCGGCCTTGGCGCTGCACCCGCTCTTCGGTCAGGCGCGGCAGGATGTGACGCTGATCTGGGAAGCCCGCGCCTATGCGCCGCTCTGCGTCACAGGCGCGGAAGTGGCGCGCGTGCGGGCGCTGCTGGTTGCGATGGCTGCACGGAGGCAGCGGGTCGCCTAGAGCCTTTCAGGGTTGGGTTGAAATGCCCCCAACCGTCATGCCCGCTTTCGCGGGAATGCCGTCGTTGCAGTGAAAACCTGATACGTTTTAAAGGGCAAGCGGCCGAAAGGCTGGGGTGTGGTCTCAGAGATTGAGGCCAAGCTGACTCGCAATCGCACCCAGCTTTGCGGGATTGCGGATAATATAGACGGCACTGATCTGCCCCTCGGTGATCGTCAGCACGGTTGCCTGGGGCAGTCCGTCCGGCTCCCGTGTCACATAGCCCGGTTCGCCATTGATCAGCCCGGTATGGATCAGAGACCGTTCGGCGCCGGCGCGTTTGCGCGCCAGGGACGCGAACATCCGCGCGGCCTTGTCGCCGCCATGGATGAGGTTGAGCGCGGCCGGGCGGATGCCGCCACCATCGGTATGCAGCACCACATCGCTGGTCAGCAGGCGCCGCAAGCCCGCCTCGTCGCCCGTTTGGGTGGCGGCAAAGAAAGCGCGCGTCAGCCTGTCGCTTTCCGCCGGTGGTACCGGGTGCGGGGGCCTGTGGCCCTCCAGTTTCGCGCGGGCCCGCACGGCGATCTGCCGGCAGGCGGCATCCGTCCGGTCCAGCAGCCCGGCGAGTTCGTCGAAGGGCGTGTCGAACAGGTCATGCAGAATGAAGATGGCGCGTTCGGGCGGCGACAGGCGTTCCAAAGTCAGCATGAAGGCGAGGGATAGGGTCTCCGTCCGCGCCCAGGCGGCTTCCTGCGGCGGGTCTTCGCTGTCCAGCGCAGGTTCGGGCAGCCAGGGGCCGACATAATCCTCCCGCCGCACCCGCGCCGATTTGAGATGATCGAGCGCAAGGCGGCCGGCCGCCTTCATCAGCCAGGCGCGGGGCAGGGCGATGGTGGCACGGTCTGCCGCCTGCCAGCGCAGATAGACGTCCTGGGCGATATCCTCGGCCGTCGCCCAAGACCCCGTCATGCGATAGCCGAGGCCGATCAGCGCCGGCCGCACGGCCTGGAACGTTTCGGCGGCATCGGCATGGGTTGCGGCCTCGGACATCGCAGTCACGTCGTCACCGGCCGGCGGGGACGGAGCGGAAGCCGATGGCGATCCGGTTCCAGGCGTTGATGGCGGCGATCAGCATCGTGAGCTTCACCATATCTGCTTCCGAAAACTGTTCGGTGAGCGCCGCATAATCCGCATCCGGCGCATGGGTTTGGGCAATCAGCGTCAGCGCTTCCGTCCAGGCCAGGGCTGCGCGCTCACGCGGCGTATAAAGCGGCGCTTCGCGCCAGGCGTCGAGCAGAAACAGCCGGGCCGGGGTCTCGCCCGCCTTCATCGCGTCGCGCGTATGCATGTCGATGCAATAGGCGCAGCCGTTGATCTGGGACGCGCGGGTCTTCACCAGTTCGATCAGGCTGTGCTCAAGGCCGGAAGTGACCACGGCCTGTTCCAGGCCGCGCATGGCGCGCATGACCTCAGGGGCGGCGGCGAAATAGTCCAGACGGGGTTGCATGAGACTGTTCCTTTCAAGGGTTCAGTCCCAAGACGCGGCAGCCGCCCCGGATGTGACGGCCGCCGCAAAAAAAAGATCGGATCGTCAGCCCATGCGGCGCTGCGCGAAGCGGTTGAAGGGCTGTTCCAGGTATTGGTAGGACAGCGAAGCGGCAAAGACGGTCAAGGCAGCGGTCGCGAAGAACAGCAGGATATGCGCGAGATAGGAGGACGCGCCGGTAATGGGCGGGGATAGTGCGGGGACGAGCGCGCCCAGGATCATCAGCACCGGCACGTGATAAAGATAGCCGCCGTAGGAGATGCGTCCGATGGCCTGTAGCCCCGGCAGATTGCAGATGCGCAGCAGGGCGCTGTTTCTGACCAGGATGCCCATTAGCAAGGCGACGCCCAGGCTGGTCGGGACGTAGTAGACCCAAATCTGCCGCCCCTGCCCGAACAGGACGCCCGACAGAACGTTCCGTGTATCACTGACGGAAACATGGCCGGACAATCTGATATTCACCAGCACATAGGTCAGGACATAGGCGACGGATATGGCCAGGGCCACCACCGCCGCGACCTGCGCGTAGCGGATATTGGCGGCAATTTCCTGGCGATAAAGCGCGATCAGGCTGCCGGCGGCGAAAGCATCGAAATGGCCGGGGCCGAAAGCATAGACGGCAAAGGCCGCGTGTAGGGCGTCATAATGCTGGTCCAGGCTCCATGACGCGACGGCGTAACGAATGACCGGCGCCAGAAGGATGACGCCGACCAGGGCGATGGTGCGCAGGCGCCGATTGGGCAGCAGAAGCACAAAGGGAAAGACGACGTAGAATTGCTGTTCGTCCGACAGGGTCCAAAGATGGGCGAAGCCGCCCCAGACTGTGCCGGGTGCGTAGCTTTCGATGATCATCTTGATGTTCTGCGTGAAGGTCAGCAGCCAGGGAACTTCAGCCAGATCGCCCGGCGTCCTGAAAGCCAGAATAAAGATTGCAGATACCGCAATATAGCCGAAATAGATCGGCCATATCCGAAAGGCGCGGCGGGCAAAGAAATTGACGATGCGCCGCGTGACCGAGTGTTGCGCGTGCTTGGCCGAAAAAAGCGAGCTTGTGACCGCAAATCCGGAAATGACGAAAAACAGCCAGACGCCTGTCCAACCGAAAGGAAAAAGCCCGCTATGGATGGCAATGACGGCAAGCATCGCGAGACAGCGCAGGGCGTCAACCTCAGGCAGATAGGCGCTGGCCGCGCGTGTCGCTAAAGTTGATCGATCAGCTGTCACTGAGCGCCTGGGTCTCAGCGATGGCGTTGATAATGTTGCGTCGCTAGGAATTGCCGTTACTCCCCTTCGACTTCGACTAATTATGTGCGCTCGTCTATTTGACAGGAAGCGACTGTAGCGAATGCATATCCAACAATTTTGAAGGTGCCGCGATGGCGCCTCAAAATTTCATCAGCTCATGGTTATAATATTGGCAGGTTTGAGCCGTCCACGAATAAGATCAAAAAACGCGCGCGTGTTGCCGATCACTCTTCCGCGACGATCGACCCAGGGCTCCGGAAAAAACGCACCGGCGAAGTTGCGCAGTATATTGCGCGTCATCTGGCTATAGGCGCGGCGCGGCGCCATGGTGCCCTTGCGGGCCAGATAGATGGGATTGGCGATCTGGGCATAGCCGAAGCGCTGGCCGGAGACGCGGCCGCGCTTGATGCCAAGATGAACGCCGAGCAGGCCATGGGCCTGCACGATCTCGCCAAAGCCGCTGAGCTGGCGGCTGAAGTCCACGTCCTCAAGCCAGCTGTAGAGCGGCAGGGCCTCGTCGAACTTTACGCCGTGCTTGCGAACGAGGTCGGCGCGCACAGCCATGTTGCAGCCATAGCCGTTATAGATCGGCATGACTTGGCGGTTCTGATCAACCTCAGGCGTGATCTGCATCAGTGTCGTCAGCGCATCCGGCGGTTCGATGCCCGGGCCTGTCGCGCCGTCGGCCAGAACAAGGCCGGTTGCGACAACAAGCGTCGGCCTCGCCGCAAACAGATCGTGCAGGCGGCTGATGAAGCTATTCGCCGGAAAGAAATCGTCGTCCAGGAACAGCAGGATATCGGACTCGTCCGAGTGCTCGATGATCGCGTTGCGCTGCGCGGAGGATCCGCGGCTTGTGCCCTGGACGACCGTCACCGGCACCCGCGCGCGAATGGTGTCGAGATGCGCTTGATCGACGTCTTCGTCCGGTCGGCCGGCGCAGATGATGATGCGGTCCGGCAGCCGCGTCTGGTTCAGCAGATGGTCCAGCGCGGCGCTGAGCACGCCAGGCCGACCCAAGGTTGCGATACCGATCTCAACAAACATACAGAACCAACTTACCGTTCAAAAACTCAAGCCCCGCCGGGCGAAAACATCAACAGGCGTCTAGGCGTCACGCCGCCCACCGGCGGGTTCAGGGGAACCCCCAACCGGGTTGCGGCGGCAGATTTGGCCCGCCGGCATCAAAACGGTCTTTCGGCCAAGGGCAGCCGGCAGCAAAGACATAGACTGAGGCGGACAGGATCCAAAACCCAGCCAATAGGCGTAGGGAGGACGTACGTCTGTTTGGGTTATGTCCTGAACGGATCGCCGAAAGCCTGATGGGTCAAGCTCGAAGGTAGTGCGGGCCGGCCAGGTCCGCTGTGCAAATGGCCTAGGCCCTGGAATGCTGGCCAGGACTGCCGGATTGGCGCTGTCAGCCTATCCTGCGGCAGAAACGAAAAAGGGGAGCAGTTGCTCCCCTTTTTCAGATCAGGCCAGCCGGCCGTGGCATTGCTTGAACTTCTTGCCCGAGCCGCAGGGGCAAGGCGCATTGCGCGGCGTCTCGCGCCAATCGGCCGGCAGTTCCGCCAGAGAGGTGGCCTCCATCCCGGCCTGTACGGCCGGCTGGGCGTCCAACATGACGCCCAGACCCATATCGGTGCCGAAACTCTGGTTCAGAAGCTGCTCGGGATTGTTCTCGAACATCACGCCGGGCGGCGGCGGCGGTTCTGCGGACTGGGTGAAGTCGACCCGGCACAGGGTGGCCGTCACGCGATCCTTGAGGTCTTCCAGCATCGCGCCGAACAGCGCGAAGGCTTCCGACTTGTATTCGCGCAAGGGGTCCAGCTGGCCATAGGCACGAAGCCCGATGCCCTGGCGCATATGATCCAGATTGAGCAGATGCTCCTTCCAGACCTGATCCAGCGTCTGCAACAGCAGCGACTTTTCCACCATGCGCATCAGTTCGGGGCCGAAATTGGCGGCTTTCCCGGCCATCAGGGCATTGCCGGCTTCCTCGATCCGCTCACGGATATGGCTTTCGTCAATGCCTTCCTCGCGGCCCCAGTCCTCGATCGGCAGCGACAGGCCGAGCAGGCGCTCGATATCCTCGGCCAGTTCGGCGGTCTGCCATTGTTCGGCAAAAGCCTTTTCGGGAATGCGGCGGGAGACGAGTTCGTTGATGATCTCGTTCCGCATCTGGCCCACAACCTCGGAGACGTCTTCCAGCATCATGAATTCGCGGCGCTGCGCATAAACCTCGCGCCGCTGGTCGTTCATGACGTCGTCGTATTTCAGGAGGTTCTTGCGGATATCGAAATTCCGCGCCTCGACCTTCTTCTGGGCCTTTTCCAGCGCCCGGTTGATCCAGGGATGGGTGATGGCCTCACCCTCCTTCAGGCCAAGCCGCTGTAGCATGCCGCCCATCCGGTCCGAGCCGAAGATGCGCATCAGGTCGTCTTCCAGGCTCAGGAAGAAGCGCGAATGCCCGGGGTCGCCCTGACGGCCGGAGCGGCCGCGCAGCTGGTTGTCGATGCGGCGGCTTTCATGCCGCTCGGTGCCGATGACGAACAGGCCGCCGGCGGCGACCACCGCGTCATGCGCTTGGGCAACTTCCGCGATCAGCGCCGCGTCGCGCTGCGCATATTCGGCCGGATCGGCGATAGTGGACAGTTCCAGGCGGCGGCGCATGTCGATATTGCCGCCGAGCTTAATGTCCGTGCCGCGACCGGCCATGTTGGTCGCGATGGTCACGGCGCCCGGCGCCCCGGCCTGGGAGATGATGGTCGCTTCCTGCTCGTGGAAGCGCGCGTTCAGCACCGCATGAGGCACGCCGGCGCGGTTCAGCAATTCGCTGAGGATTTCGCTTTTCTCGATGCTGGTGGTGCCGACCAGGACGGGCTGGCCCTTGGCGCGCGTCTCGCCGATCAGCTTGGCGAGCGCGTCGTATTTCTCGGCCGCCGAGCGATAGACCTCGTCATTCTCGTCCAGACGCGAGACGGGCACGTTGGTCGGGATCTCGACGGTCGAGAGCTTGTAGATTTCCTCGAATTCGTCGGCTTCCGTCATCGCCGTGCCGGTCATGCCGGCCAGCTTCGGGTAGAGACGGAAGTAGTTCTGGAAGGTGATGGAGGCCAGCGTCTGGTTCTCAGGCTGGATGGTGACGTGTTCCTTCGCTTCCAGCGCCTGATGCAGGCCTTCCGAATAGCGGCGGCCTTCCATCATGCGGCCGGTGAACTCGTCGATAATGATGACCTTGTCGTCGCGCGTGATGTAGTCGACGTCGCGGGTAAACAGGGTATGGGCGCGCAGGCTCTGCTGGGCATGATGCAGGATCGAGATATTGAAGGCGTCATACAGATTGCCGTCCTCGAGGACGGCAGCTTCGCGCAGCATCTCCTCCACCTTCTCGGAGCCGAATTCCGTCATCGTGACGGCCTTCTGCTTCTCATCCTTCTCGAAGGTCTCGGGGTCCAGCACGAGGATCTTCACGACCTCATCCACCTGCCGGTAGAGGTCGGAACTGTCCTCGGCCGGGCCGGAGATGATCAGCGGCGTGCGCGCCTCATCGATCAGGATGCTGTCGACCTCGTCGACGATCGCATAGTGGAAGTCGCGCTGGACCATGTCTTCCAGGCGGTACTTCATATTGTCACGCAGATAGTCAAAGCCGAATTCGTTGTTGGTGCCGTAGGTGATGTCGCAGGCATAGGCAGCGCGGCGCTGGCTGTCTTCCATGCCATGGACGATGATGCCGGTGGACAGGCCCAGGAAGGCGTAAAGCTCGCCCATGGTCTCGGCGTCGCGGCGGGCCAGGTAGTCGTTCACCGTCACGACATGCACGCCGCGCCCCGCCAGGGCGTTCAGATAGACGGGCAGGGTGCCGACCAGGGTCTTGCCCTCGCCGGTCTTCATTTCGGCGATGCGGCCGTTATGCAGAACCAGGCCGCCGACCAGCTGGACGTCGAAATGCCGCATGCCGAGGACGCGCTTGGCGGCCTCGCGCACCACGGCGAAGGCTTCCGCCATGATATTGTCCAGGCCCTCGCCACCGTCCAGGTGGCCCTTGAACTCAGCCGTCTTGGCGCGCAGCGCCTCGTCCGTCAGGGCCGCGATCTGGGGCTCCAGGGCGTTGACCTGGGGCACGATCCGCCGATAGCCTTTCAGCGTGCGGTCGTTGCTGTTTCCGAAAATGGCGCGGGCGAGAGATCCGAACATGATAACCTTGGGTCAGTTGGCCGGGCGCAGATGCCGGCCGCCGGCTGGCGGAATGCCCTGGTGAACCGGGCCGCGATAGCCTGGAGGGGAGCAAGTGATAGGACTCCCGCTAAATCGGGTCAACGCATGGCTTTGTCATGTTCCGGCAAGATGGCCGCCTTGTCGTCCGGCGCCGCATCGGCCATTCTCCGCCGCCCTTGGCACCCCCGCCGGATTAGAGGTTTTTATGCGCCTTTCTCGTTTGATGCTTGCAGTCCTGGCCAGCACGGCCCTGGCTTTTCCGCTCGCCGCCCAGGCGCAGACCAGCACGGCCCCTGCGGCCGCCCCGGCCGGCGCCGCCCAGAAGAACCCGGTCATCGCGACCGTGGACGGCACCGATATCTATCTGTCCGATATGCAGGACATGAGCCGCAACCTGCCGCAGCAGCTACAGAGCATGTCGCCCGAGCAGCTTTACCCGATCCTGCTGGACCAGCTGGTCGACCAGAAGGCGATGGCGATCCAGGCGCGCAAGGACGGCATGCTGAATGATCCGGCCGTGAAGCGCCAGATCGAGGTCGGCACCGATCAGGTTCTGCAAGGCGCGCTGATCCGCAAGGCCATCGGCCCGGATATCACGCCGGACGCCGTCAAGGCGGTCTATGACAAGGACTACGCCAACAAGCCGGGCGTCGAGGAAGTCCATGCCCGCCATATCCTGGTGGCGACCGAGGCGCAGGCCGAGGACATCATCAAGCAGCTCGACAAGGACGGCGGCAAGAACTTCGCCGATCTGGCCAAGAAGTATTCCACCGATCCGGGCAGCGTGAACGGCGGCGATCTCGGCTGGTTCAAGAAGACCGACATGGTGCCGGCCTTCGCCGATGCCGCCTTCGCCATGAAGGACAACCAGATCAGCCAGACCCCAGTGCATAGCCAGTTCGGCTATCACGTCATCCAGGTTCTGGGCCATCGCACCGACCCGGCGCCGACTCTGGCCGATGTGCAGGACAAGATCCGCAACCAGCTGATCCAGGACGGCATCCATAAGCTGCTGGCGCAGGCCCGCGCCGCCGTCACGGTGAAGGAATTCGCGCCTGACGGTTCGCCGTTGCCGGCAGCCGGCGCCCCGGCGGCTGGCGCCGCGCCTGCCGCCGCTGCTCCCGCCAGCGGGAACTAAGCGCCATGGCCAGCATCACGAGCGTCTCTCCGCTGGCGGTTCCGCTGCCGGACATGGGTCCGATCGCAGGCGTTCGCCTGGGCTCGGCCGCCGCCGGTATTCGCTACCAGGGGCGGACGGACCTCATGATGATGGTCTTTCCTCGCGGCACCACCGTTGCCGGCGTCTTCACCCAGAATACCTGTCCGGGTGCGCCGATCGACTGGTGCCGCGCGGCGCTGGACGGCGGCCGCGCGCAGGCTTTGGTCGTCAATGCCGGCAATGCCAATGTCTTCACCGGCAAGGCCGGCGTGGCCACGGTGAAGGCGACGGCGAAAGCCGCCGCCGAGCTGGCCGGCTGCCCGGCCAAGCAGGTTTTTCTGGCCTCGACCGGCGTGATCGGTGAGGTTCTGCCGGCCGAGCGCATCACCGATGCCCTGCCGGCTTTGCATGAGGTGCTGGTGGAAGACGGCTGGGAAGCCGCCGCCCGCGCCATCATGACGACGGATACTTTCCCGAAAGGGGCGACCCGCACCGCCGTCATCGGCGGCACCACGGTCACCATCAACGGCATCGCCAAGGGCAGCGGCATGATCGCGCCAGATATGGCGACGATGCTGTGCTTCATCGCCACCGACGCCGCCATCCCGGCAGAGGCGCTGCAATCTTTGTTGTCCAAGGGCGTCGGCCCCAGCTTCAATGCGGTGACCGTCGACAGCGATACCTCGACCTCCGACACCGTGCTGCTTTTCGCGACCGGGGCTGCCGGCAATCCGAAAGTGCCGGCGACGGGCGGCTCCATGCTGCGCGACTTCCGCCGCGCGCTGGATGAAGTGATGCTGGACCTCGCCCTTCAGGTGGCGCGGGACGGCGAGGGCGCGCAGAAACTGATCAAGATCGACGTCACCGGCGCGGTCAGCAAGCGCTCGGCCCGCGCCATCGCCTTTGCCATCGCCAATTCGCCGCTGGTGAAGACGGCGATTGCCGGCGAGGACGCCAATTGGGGCCGCATCGTCATGGCGGTCGGCAAATCCGGCCAGCCGGCGGACCGTGACCGTCTGGCGGTCGGTGTCGGCGGTACCTGGATGGCCCGCAACGGCACCGTTGTTGCAGGGTATGACGAGGCTCCGGTCGTCGCCCATATGAAGGGGCGGGAGGTTGAGATCGCGGTCGATATCGGCCTCGGCAACGGGGAAGCCACTGTCTGGACCTGCGATCTGACCCATGGATATATCGACATCAATGGCAGTTACCGAAGCTGATGCCCCTCCAGCGTCGGAGGTTCGGCTTACCACCGAACGCCTGACGCTCAGGGCCGTCACGCCTGACGATGCCGAGCAGCTTCATCGCCTGCTCAATGACTGGGAGGTCTGCCGCATGCTGCAGGCCGTGCCCTTTCCTTATCCGCGTCTGATCGCCGATCAGTTCATCGCCGATTCGGTGTCGCAGCGGCTGGACGGCCGGGCCTATCATTTCGCCGTCACCGGGCAGGAAGACGGGCGGGAAAAGCTGGTCGGTGCCGTCGGGCTTACCTTGCTGCCCGGCCAGCGGCGCGCGACCATCGGCTATTGGGTGGGACGCCGCTTCTGGGGTCATGGCGTGGCGCGGGAGGCAACGGGCCGCGTGCTGCGCTGGGCGCTGGCCAATCTCGACCTTGATTCCGTGGAAGCGACGGTCGCCATCGACAATCCGGCCTCCACCGCCGTTCTGCGCGCCATCGGTTTTCGGGAAATCGGCCGGGGCGCGGAGACCTTCCTGTCGCGGGGCAACGGTTCCCATAGCGTGCTGCGTTTCGAGGCGGCGCGGGCTGACCTGGCCCCTGCACCGACCCAGTCGACGCCAGTGGCTGACAGTCTCGCGGCGGCAGCTGCGCCGCCTGGCCTGCCGCTGGTCCTGGTCGCGGCCTGCGTGCTGATCGACGGCCAGGGCCGCGTACTCATCGCCCGCCGGCCGGAAGGCCGCGCCATGGCGGGCCTGTGGGAGTTTCCCGGCGGCAAGCTGGAGCCGGGGGAAAGCCCCGAGGAAGCGCTGATCCGGGAATTGCGGGAGGAGTTGGGCGTCGATGTCGCGCGCAGCTGCCTGGCACCCTTCGTCTTCGCCTCCCACAGCTATCCCAAATTCCACCTGCTGATGCCGCTCTTCCTGTGCCGGCGCTGGCAGGGGCATCCCGTCGCCAGGGAAGGGCAGCTCCTCCGCTGGGTCACCCCGGACGAGATGATGGACTATCAGATGCTGCCGGCGGATAAACCGTTGCTGCCCTTGCTGCGGGACCTGCTGTAAGCTTTCCTCGTTGCGCTGCGATTCTGCCAAGGGGCCCAAGCCGATGACCAATCCGACCGCCTGCCTGCTCGTGATCGGCAATGAAATCCTCTCGGGCCGCACGCAGGACATCAATATCAATTTCCTTGCCCGCCGGCTGGGCCAGATCGGCATTCCGCTGCGTGAGGTGCGTGTCATTCCGGACGTGCCGGAAACCATCATCGGCACGGTGAACGAGGTGCGGGCGCGTTACGACCATGTCTTCACGACGGGCGGCATCGGGCCGACGCATGACGATATCACCGCCGAATGCATCTCCGCCGCCTTCGGCGTGCCGTGGGAAATCCATGCCGAAGCCTTCGCGCTGATGAATGCGCGCTACCCGGCGGGTGAATTCAACGCCGCCCGCCAGCGCATGGCGACGATGCCGCGCGGTTCGACGCTGATCCCGAATTTGGTCTCGACCGCGCCCGGCTTCACCATCGGCAATGTCCATGTCATGGCCGGCGTGCCGCGCATCATGCAGGCCATGTTCGATGCGCTGGCGCCGACGCTGGAAGGCGGTCCGCCCATCATCTCCCGCGCCGTCTATGCGCTCGGCCTGCTGGAAGGCATCATCGCCGCCGACCTGGAAGCGGTGCAGAAACGCTATCCGCAGCTCGATGTCGGCAGCTATCCCTTCGCGCGCGAAGCCGGCCATGGCGTCGCCATCGTCAGCAAGGGCACCGATGTGGAAGCGGCGGAAGCCGCGACGGCTGAGGTGACGGTACTGATGGAAAAGCTGGGCCTCGCCCCCATTCAGGGCGAGCCCGCAGTTTAAAGTCTCAGTGAAGCGACGTCATCCCCGCGAAAGCGGGGATCTTCTGGCTCAGGCGCCGCGATAAGAAGATGCCCGCTTTCGCGGGCATGACGTTGGGGGGGAGGGAGAGACATGCCGGATCATCTCTATGACAGCGATGTCCTGGCCTGGGGCGAGCATCAGGCCGATCTGCTGCGCCGCATTTCGCGCGGCGAACAGGTGAACGAGGCACCGGACTGGGCGCATGTGATCGAGGAGATCGAAGACGTGGGCCTCTCAGAACTCCAGGCCTGCCGCAGCCTGTTGACCCAGGCCATGGTGCACCTACTGAGGCTCTCGCGATCGCCGGACGCCGAGCCGGCTGGTCATTGGCGCATTGAGACGGCTGCTTTCTTGACCGGTGCGCGCCGTGGCTTCTCGCCATCCATGCGCCAGCGCATCGATCTGCCGGAACTCTGGAAAGATGCCGTCTATGCCGTCCGCGCGGAAGCGCCGCGAGGGCAGACACCGACTCTGCCCGATGACTGCCCCTGGACGCTGGACCTGCTGCTGTCCGATCGGCCGGACCCGCGCGACCTGGCGGCCCTCATCAAAGCTGCCGCCGAAGGCTGATAGACCATGCCGGATGAGACAGCCCAGGCGGCGGAAGCGGAAGCCGCCGGGCATTGCCTGCTGCAATTCGGCCGCATCCTGCTCCAGAACGGTGCCGATACCGGCCGCGTGCAGGTGGCCGTGCGGCGCATGGCGACCGCCCTCGGTTATGAGGCGCGGATGCTGATCTCCTATGAAGGCATGGTGCTGACCCTCGTCTCAGGCCATCACTTCGCCACCAAAATCGGCAGCCGCATTCCGGCGATGAATGTCGGCATGAGCCAGGCGGCGGCGGCCTTTCAGGTTCTGCATGACGTGGTCGGCGGCCGTTGCGATGTGGCCGGCGCGACCGCGCGGCTGGACAAGCTTGAACACAGCCCGCCCCTCTATAACCGCTATCTGGTGGCCATCGCGCTGGGCATGACGGCGGCCTCCCTCAGCCGGCTGTTCGGCGGCGACTGGATGGCCTTCATTGCCTGCTGGGTGGCCGTCGCCATCGGCACGGTGGCGCGGCAGGACTTCGGCAAGCGCGGGTTCAGCCCGGTTCTGGTGGCTTTTTTGGCGGCGGCCGTCAGTGGCATCATCGGCGGCTTCGGCGCGCGGCTGCTGGGCAGCGCTACGCCGGCTTTGTGCCTGGTGGCGCCCGGCATGGTCATCGTGCCCGGCGTGCCGCTGATCAACGGCGTGCAGGATATGCTGCGTAATCACGCCAGTATCGGCGTCGCGCGTCTTGGCTTTTCGTTCTTCGTCATCGCGGCCATCGGGCTTGGTCTGGAGGTCGGCGCGCTCGTCTCCGGCGTGCCGTTGCCGCTGGATATCCCGTCCGGCTCGGTGCCGATCGCCGAGGATGCCGTCTTCGCGGCGCTGGCGGCGCTCGGCTTCGTGCTGCTGTTCAGCGTACCGCTGCGGCTGGCCTGGGCCTGCGCCGTCTGCGGGCTGGCCAGTCACACGGTCAGGCTCGCCGTCATGCAATGGACGGGCGCCGATCTGGTGCTGGGCACGCTCATCGCCGCCCTGCTGGCCGGCGGCCTCGCGCAGATTTTCGCCCGCCGGCTGGACGCCCCGGCCGCGACCTTCGCCTTTCCCGGTGTCGTCGCCATGGTGCCGGGCATCTATGGATTTAGGACAATCGCGGGCGCGCTTCAGATCGCCGGGGCCGGTGTTTCCCCCAGCCCGGTTCTGGTCGACACGACGCTGGCTTTGGCCGTCACCGTTCTGCTGGTGACGGGGGCCATCACCATCGGCATCGCCGTGCCGCTGGCGCTTGCCAATCCACGCGTCACCGCGCGGGTCTGAGAGGCTTTCAGCCCATCCGCGCCAGCCTGACGGCGGTATGCCCCCGGCTCGGCCGCAGGCTGGGCATGACCAGCAGGCAATTGTCGTAAGGCGTGCGGATATCGGTGGGGCCGTCGATCGCCAGCAGCGTATTGCGGTGGCGGATGACCTGGCCGCCGCGATAGGGCTGCATGAAGGTGAAGCCCGCTGTCTTGGCCGTCACCACGCTGGTCACCTCGGCGAAGACGGAGCGGCGCGGCAGTGCCGGCGCGGGCAGCAGCGGCGCGGTGTCGCTGGCCATATCCAGCGACCGCAGCAGCCCGGCGATGGCCGAAAGCATCGTCTCCACCGTATCCCGCAGCCAATGCTGCCCGGCTTCGACCAGATTGGAGACCGGCGCCACGCCGTCATCGGCGAAACGGTGATAGTCGATCAGCCGGCGGCCATTGCTATGGCCGGGGTCGGAGACGACGCATTCCGGAACGCCGACGCGCTGGCCCAGTGCTCGTCCGCGTTCGGTGCCGCCGCAGAGAATCAGCGGGTCGGACGGCCAGAGCATGGAATGCAGGTCGAACAGCACATCGGCCGTTTCGATCATCGGGCGGAATTCGCGGGCGCGGTCCAGTTCCGCCGAGTGGCGCGGTCCATCCAGCACGTCCTTGTCCCAGATGCGGTTCATATCCTCGTCGATATAGCGGGACGCGATGGGGTCCGCCGGATCGAAGCGCGCGAAGGCCGCCAGATTGGCGAAACCGAAGGTGACGCGGCCCCGGCTGGGGGTAAAACCGCCGGCCAGCAGCCGGTCCAGCGCAATGGCCCCGGCGATCTCATTGCCATGAACCAGAGAAACCAGCGCGACATGCGGCCCCGGCTGGCCGCTGTCCCGGGTCGTGAAACCCGGCACGCCGGTATTGCCGGCAAGCCAAGGCGTCAGGTCGGGGGCCGCAAGCTGAACCTCGAATTGCGGCAACGCCATCGCGCCATTCGCCGTGGTGCGCGGGGCGGTCATCCGCATACCCGCGTCGCCATCTGGCGGATGAAGCGGTCGCAGGCCACGAGTTCACTCACTGCGATCCATTCATCGCCCTGATGGGCCTGATTGATATTGCCCGGTCCACAGACGATGGCGGGGATGCCGGCATCCTGGAACAGTCCGGCCTCGGTGCCGTAGCTGACGCGCCCGGCGCTATTGCGCCCGGTCAGCTGGCGCACGGTGTCGGCGAGCGGATGATCCTCAGGCAAAGCGAGGCCGGGAATCCAGTTCAGCACCTCGAAGGCGAATCCCGAATCGGGATCCACGGCCTTCATAGCGGGTTCGATGTCCGCCGCGACATAGGCGCGCAGTCGGTCGACCTCGGCGAAGAAATCATCGCCCGGCACGGTGCGCCATTCCATCTCGAACCAGGCAAGATCGGCGATGATATTGATGCCGGTGCCGCCGCCCATGCGGCCGACCTGGCAGGTGCTGTGTGGCGGATCGAAGCCCGGCACGAAGGGGCCTTGCGTTGCGAAGCGGCGTTCTTCCTCGGCAACCCAGGCGATGGCTTTCGCCGCCGCCTGCACGGCATTGACGCCGCGCGCGGGGGTCGCGGAATGGCCGGCGCGGCCGCGTACCGTCACCCGCATGGCCAGCCGCCCCTTATGGCCGGTGATGGGGGCCAGCAGGCTGGGTTCGCCGACCAGGCAAAGATCGGGCTTCCAGCCGCTTTCGGCCATATCCTCGATCAGCCGGCGGGCGCCGTCGCAGCTGATTTCCTCGTCATAGCTGATGAACAGATGCACGGGCCGGGTAAGGTTCGCTGCCTTGATATCGGGAATGGCGGCCAGGCAACTGGCCACGAAGCCCTTCATATCCGCCGTGCCGCGTCCATAAAGCAGGCCGCTATCCTCGCGCAGCGTGAAGGGATCGCTGGTCCAGCGCTGGCCTTCCACCGGCACGGTATCGACATGGCCCGACAGGGCCAGTCCGCCCGGACCGGGCTTGCCGATGACGGCATGGATATTCGCCTTGTCGCCCGCTGGGTTGAAGCTGCGCCGATACGCAATGCCCTGGCCGTCCAGATAGTCCGCGATGAAATCGATGATCGGCAGATTGCTGCGGTCGCTGGTCGTGTCGAAGCCGATCAGCCGCGACAGAAGCTCAAGCGTCCGCGGCGGCTCGGTCGAAGACCCGGAAGCGTCCGGAGCCAGGGGGGCAGTCTGTTGCATAATGGCTGATCCTATACGGGTCAGTGCCCGAGGCAACTCCCATACAGATCTTGTTTCGGTGGCGACGGCCATGCGCGCACGGGGCGGAAAAGGCATGGCGTTGACGTTGCCCTGCGCACAGGGGACAAGGCGCCCATGTCCTTCTTGGCGCCCCAATCCGCTGGCTTTCCCTCAGACACGGTTCCATCCAGCTGGATCCTGACAGAACCCTATGCCGGTTTGCAGTCCCAGGCTCTGGGCCTGGCCGAACGCGCCGGGCTGGCCCCCAGCACCCATACGCTGAAGGCGCGCTTTCCCTGGAATTATGTTTCTGCTCCGCGCTGGCCCTGGCCGCTTTCCTCGGTCGAGGCCGAGGCCATCGCGGGGCCGAAGCCCGGGCTGATCCTGTCCTGCGGCGGCATGGCCGCTGCCGTGGGCTCGGCCATCCGCAGCCCGCAGCACCGCGTCGTGCATATCCAGAATCCGCGTATGGCCTTCAGCAAATTCGACCTCATCATCGTCAACCGGCATGACGAGGTGACGGGCAAAAACGTCATCGTGACGCGCACCGCGCTGCATCGCGTGACCCAGGCCCGGCTGGCGGACGCCCGCGCCCAATGGGCGCCGGTTTTCGCTCATCTGCCGCGTCCGCTGGTCGCCGTGCTGGTCGGCGGCACCAATGGGCGCTTCAAGCTCGATGCACCGGTCGCCGCCAATCTGGCGCAATCGCTGGCCGCGATGATGGACCAGGATCGCGTGGGGCTGATGCTGACGCCGTCGCGCCGCACCGACCCGAAGGCGACGGCCGCCTTTCGTGACACGCTTTCACCGCGCGGCGCCTATGTCTGGGACGGCGAGGGCGAAAACCCCTATTTCGGCATGCTGGCCTTGGCAGACATGATCATCGTCACCATCGACTCGGTCTCCATGGTCTCGGAAGGGGTCGCCACCTCGGCCCCTGTCATGCTGGCCTCGCTGCCGGGCCGGTCGCGCCGCATCGGCATCTTCACCGATGGGCTGGTGGCCGACGGCCGCGTGCGGCATTTCCAGGGCCGCTATGAGCATTGGCCGGTCGCCCCCCTGGACGATACGGCGGAAGCGGCGCAGGACATGCGCCAAAGACTAGGCTTCTAGGAGGCAGCGGCGATGCTCGATATTCAGACCTTTGACGCCGTTAAGGGTGGCAACGTCCTCTATAAAGCGCTGGCCCATCCGCTGGCGGCGGTTGCGATGGAAAAGCTGAGCGGGCGTCTGCAATCCGCCGGACCGGTCGGGCTTTTCGACCCCGATTCGGTGGCGCCGCCCTTGCTCACCATGTATCCGGCGCTGCCTGTCACCCGGCTTTTCGTGCAGGACGTGCGCCAGGTGGGCGAAACGCGGGCCGGGCTGGTCGCCGAAGCGATGAGCGATATCGGCACCAGCGGCATCCGCACCCTGCTGGTGGCGGGCTTCGACGCCGCGCGCACCGTGGCTCTGCTGCGCGCCTTCATCCCGGCTGAGATCGCTATCCTCAGTCTCGACGAGGTCCGGATTCCGGCTGAGCGGCTGACCAATACCCGCCGTTATCTGGACCCGCTGAACTTCGCGGTGAACTACGCCTTCTTCCGGGATGCGGAGGGGCTGTCGACGCGCCTTGTCACCGCCAATTACTGGGCCGGCTATGGTGCCACCGACGTGCGCTTCTGGCTGCGTCTGTACGATCAGGCGGGCCAGGTTCTGGCGGAATGGAGCGAGACAGCGCCGAAAGGCGCGGGCGGTATTGCCTTCGACAGCCGTGACGTGCGCGCGCGCTTCAATCTGGGCGATTTCACCGGCCAGCTGTTCATCCATGCGGTCGGCGTCGCCGGTCACGACGTGGTGAAATACGCGGTCGACACCATCGGCGCGGGCAATGAGCAGAGCCTCTCCTGCACGCATGACGCCAATGCCTGGCCTTCCGCCCGCTATGCCGGCCTGCCGGCGCCGCGCGCCGATGAGCGCGTGATCCTCTGGGTGCAGAATAGCCATGGGTCCGCCATCCCCAAGGGCGGCATCGTGCTGGACCGCATGGGTGCCGAACAGCCGGTGGCGCTCGACGAGGAAATTCCGCCTTTCGCCACACGCGCTTTAGATGTCTCGGAACTGCTGCCCGATCTGCGCTGGCCGGCGCAGGTGGAGATCAGAACCGGCCGGCATGTTGTCCGCCCGCGCTACGAGGTGACGCGCCAGGGCCGCACCCGCATCGCGCATGTGAACGTGGAACGCGCCGATCTGCGGCCCGATCCCGGCATCAAAACCCTGCCGCCGCAGATGGGCCGGGGCTTCCTGCTGCCTTTCCCGATCCTGCCGCGCGGCCAGTATCGCAGCCAGGTGCTGCCGACGCCGATGGCCGAGGCGGAAGACAATCTGCCGCTGCGCATCGATGTCTTCGATCACCAGGGCCAGAAACTGGCGTCCAAATTCCTCGGCCGCCTGCCGCGTGACCACGCAACCCTGGTCGATCTGGACGACCTGCTGCCAGAGGGCGCGTTGCGGGACATCGGCGGTCATGCCGATCTGGTCTATGACTTTGCCGAAGGCGGTGACGCCAATGGCTGGCTGCACGCGCTCATGCGCTATGAGCGGCGGGATGAGGCGCATAGCGCCGAGACCAGTTTCGGTGCGCATATCTTCAACACGCTGATGACCTATAAGGGCGAGCCGCAATCCTATTCCGGCCCGCCGCCGGGCCTCTCCACCCGGCTGTTCCTGAAGCTGGGTGGGGAAGGGCGCAACAGCTTCTCCCACCTCATCTATCCGGCGTCGGGGCCTTGGCATGATATGTCGGACACGCAGTTGCTGCTGCATGACGGCGAGGGCGTGGTGCTGGCCGAGGCGGAGATCAAACTCGCCCGTTCAGGCTCCATGCTGGTGCGGCCGGATCTGATTTTCAGCGAAGCCGATATCGCGAAGGCGGGTCCGCGCGGCTATGTCATCATCCGCGACAGAACCTGCCGGCTTTTCGGCTATCACGGTCTGGTCGACGATGCCGGGCGTTTTTCGCTCGACCATATGTTCGGGTTCTGATTTTACGCGTCGTCATGCCCGCGAAAGCGGGCATCTTCTGCCCGCAGATGCGGCACAGCAAGACGATCCCCGTGCCAAGCACGGGGACGCCGTTGCTTCACTGACAACCTGACAAAATCAAGCCGGGTTGGCGCCGGGCGCGCTGCATTTCACATATTTTCCGGCGGCGTCGCGGCAATGGACAGGCTTCGTCTGACACTTCACGAATTTGCCTTGTGCATCCCGGCACTGGGCCGCGTTGCAAGCAGGTGTCACGAAGATCGCGCTGACAATAAGAGCCAAAGTCAAAAAGCTTCGCATTGTGGTTCCGCTTCCCCTGCTTGTTGAGCGCTGCCGTAACATAGAGGCCCAGTATAGCGCTACGGTCTATGGAAGGGTCATGAATTTGTCAGATAAAATCACCCTATTCCAGAAGCCATAGTAACATCGCGCTTCCGGATTAAATCCTTTGGGTTATTGTTTAAGGCTGCGCCCTCGCGGTACCGTCGGCCGTCTTAGCGTTGCAAACCAAGCTGCGTGACGGTCGATGGCAAAAACATTGATCCGACGATGATCTTTCCCAGCCAGGAGACATCCATGAGCGGGCTTTTCGGACAAATTTTGCAGAGCCTGGGTATGGGCGAAGCGGAGCAAAATGCCGCTCCGGTGGTTCATGGCGCATTAAGCGACGTGCTCAACCTTAACTCTCCCGATGGGATCAACAATCTAGCGAATAGCTTCGCCGCGAGCGGGCTTGGGCAGCATGTCCAGTCGTGGATTGGTTCGGGCGGCAATATCCCGATCACCGCCGAGCAGGTGCAAGGCGTGCTGTCCAATGATCAGGTGCAGGCCTTGATTCAAAGGACGGGGTTACCGATCGCGGCGCTGATGCCGCTGGTGTCGAAGCTTCTGCCCCATGCCGTGGATCAGGCGACACCGGGCGGCGCGACCCCCAATACGGACAGCCAGAATGTTTAGCCTGGGGTCGCGACTGCGTATGCAGTTGCAGGTCGCACTGATCGGCAGCCTGTGGCTGCTCAGCCCGGCGAGTGTGTCCTTGGCTTTCGCGCAGACCTCCGCGCCGGTCACGGCGACATGCAAGGATGGGACGACATTCAGCGGACAAACGAAGCGTGGGGCCTGTTCGCGTCATGGCGGCGTGCAGACTTGGACCAGCGCAGCCGCAGGCCCCGCGACCGCTCCGTCAACCGCTGCGACCGCCGCGCCATCGATGTCGCCGCCCGCCAAACCTCTGGCCCAAAGCACCAGCACGCCGGCCAAGGCTCCGACATCGGGGCAGGTTTGGGTCAATACCGCCAGCAGCGTCTATCATTGCCCCGGCACGCGCTACTACGGAAAGACCAAGGCCGGGGAATATATGTCCGAGACAGCGGCAAAAGCGAAAGGCTACCGGCCGTCCCTGGGCAAGGTCTGCGGCTGACCGCAGACTTGCTGGCAATTTCGCTCTGTTTTCGCTGAGCCCGATGACGATCTGAAGAAAAAATGGACTGGTGGGTGCGACAGGGATTGAACCTGTGACCCCCGCCGTGTGAAGGCGATGCTCTACCGCTGAGCTACGCACCCAGTCCGTCGCGGTGTGGGCCGTTCTCTAAGGGCAAGCGCTGCCCGGAGCAAGCCCCTGTTTTCGCGCAAAAGCCCTGCCGCGCGTGTTGGCTGCCATGCCGCGTTGGCGCGGGCTTCGCTCTCTGCTAGCGATGCGCGGAACCTGGCCCAAGGCGGGCCGCAGGCCGGAGTTGAATGCGTCCATGGCTGATCGCGGCACCCTGCGCTGGCAGAACAAATCGATCGCACCGTCGAACGATCTGCGCGGCGTCCTGATGATGGGCCTGCCGGTCGCGGCCTTCTGGTTCGTCTGGCAATGGCTGGCCCTCGGCGGGGCGGCGTCGCAGCTAGACAGAATGCCGCCGCTTCTGGCCTTCGCCGTCGACAAGGCACGGTTCATGCCGGATTTCGCGCTGATCATCGCGGGGGTCGCGGCCTTCCATTTCCAGCGCGTTTTGAAGGAAGAATGGAACCGCGCAATTGCGCAGCGCCTCTATCTGCGCCTGCTGACGCCGCTGGTGGCCCTTTTCCTTGTCTCGCTCGTCCTGTTCGAAGCGGTCGAGCTGATCGGACCCGCGCATCATCTGATCGCGCCCTGGGCAGACCCGCTGATCGGCCCGGCCTTCTGGATCATGGCGACGGGCGTCGTCCTGCTTGTCCTTCTGCCGCCGCTGCTGTGCTGGACCTGGACCGCGATCCCCGACGTCTGCTGGGCGGGCGTGGTCATCTGCCTCGTTTTGACCGGCCTCGGCTACCAGGAAGGTTTCCATCATTATCTGTGGCTTTGGCCGTTCAACAGTCTCGTCGCCTTCGCGCTGGGCGTCTTCATTTGCGCGTCGCTGTTCCGGGCGGTGGAATATCTGGCCTCCGTGCGCGGCCCGGCGATGATCCTGGGCTGGATCGCGCTTCTGGCCGGCTCCATCCTGGCCGGACCGGGGCTGTTCCTGATCGGTTTCGTGATGGTTATGAGCGGCACGGCGCTTGGTGAGCGCAGCTGGTATCTGGTGGGCGAGCGTGGGCTGCTGGTCTGGTCGCGCACCATGCCGGTCTTCATGCTGGTGCAGCCCGCCGTGCTCACGGCCTGGGCCGCCTGGGCGCCGGCTGGTATCGCGTCTGGCTGGCTCGGAGCGCTTCTGGCCGCGATGATCTGCCAGATCCTGGCCTTCGGCCTCTACAGCCTTGTTATTCCGCCCAGCCGCCGGTTCTTCGCGCCGCCCGCCGCGCCGGCCACCGCCGGCTGACACAAACCGGGGACGGTCATTGCCTTTTCCGCCCGCAATCCCAATTGATTGCAGAGAAGGGCCGTGCCGTTTCCGGGTCTCGTCCGCCCGCCATGCCTGCAATCAAGAGGTGTCCTCATGAGCGATTTCGAACCCGATCCGTCGCGACAGGCGAAGCGCATTGCGGATGACATCGCGGCGCTGAAGGACGATGTCGCGGTGCTCGTGCGGCAGATGAAGGATCTCGCCGGCCGGGTCGGCCAGGACACCGCCGACAGCATTTCCGGTCAGGCGGCTGATCTTTATGAGACGGTGTCCGAGACGGGCCGGCGCAGCGCCAATAAGGTCACCGCGCATATCGAGGAAAAGCCCATCGCCAGCCTGCTGATCGCCTTCGCGGCAGGCTTCGTTTTCAGCAAAATCCTGACACGCTGAGCGGCGCGGGTCCATGATCGGCATCTTGCAGCAATTGCTTCGCCTGGGCGTGGTCAATGCCCTTAACCCCGCGCGACTCGTGGAGGACGCAACTTCGGCCGCCCGGCGGATCGTCATCCTGATCGCCTGCGCCGCTTTCGCGGCGTTTATTCTGCTGCCCGCCGTCGGCTGCGCCGCCGCCGGGGTATGGATTCTGGTTCAGCATCATCTCGGCCCGGTCTGGGCTGCCTTCATCACGGCCGCCGCCCTGGCACTGATCGCGATCATTGTTCTCGTGATCGGGCTTGTCGCGTCGCGGAGCGGTAAGCGGCAGCCGGCGCGGTCGCGCGACCGCGCCCACCACGACAGCCGTCCGGCCGGTCCTTCGCCCATGGATATGGCAGCGGCCGCTCTGCCGGGCATCATCGCGCTGATGCAGGCGCCCAAGCGCGCGGCATCCAAGGCCGCCACGGCGGGCGCTGCCGCGGGCCGCGGCGTCTTCTCCCGCCACAAGGGCGCTTTCCTGCTCGGTGCCGCCGTCGTCGGGCTGGTTATGGGTCAGGATCTGTTCCGTGGCCGCGCGCGCCGCAAGCGCGACGACAAGTAGCCGCCTGTCCAAGTAACCGCAGGCCTATCCCCTCCGTATCACAGGCATCGACCCGTGACGCGGCGGGCCAGGATCAAGTCCCCGGTCATTCCGCTTCTACATAGCCGCTCTGAATTTCAAGATTTTAATGAACTATAGTGCGTGAGCGGCGTATTATCCGCGCCGTGGACGAGAGCAATTCTTCGACGCAAGAGTGGCCGATGACATCTGAATGATCACGGCATCTTGAGATTTTATAGTCATCACTCAACGGTTACTGCCGAATGCGGGGTAATCGCTTGGTCGTGAAGAGACGAATTGCAGATCCCGTTCCTATAAGTGGTCAACGACCTGACCATCTTCTCTCAGAGTCGGCGCTTCTACAGGCCGGTTTGGAAGAAAAAAAGGAGTCTGACTTATGGCCCTTGCTACCTTTAATTTTGCGCCCGAGGGAAATCTCTCTCGGTATCTTCAAGAAATCCGCAAGTATCCGATGCTGACGGCCGAGGAAGAGCTGAGCCTGTCCAAGGCCTGGCGGGACCAGACCGACCATGCATCGGCGCATAAGCTTGTCACCTCGCATCTTCGTCTCGTGGCCAAGATCGCCATGGGCTATCGCGGCTACGGCCTCCCGGTCGGCGAGCTGATCAGCGAAGGCAATGTCGGCATGATGCAGGCGGTGAAGCGCTTCGATCCGGATCGCGGCTTCCGCCTGGCCACCTACGCTATGTGGTGGATCCGCGCGGCAATTCAGGAATACATCCTGCATAGCTGGTCCCTGGTGAAGATGGGCACCACCGCTGCCCAGAAGAAGCTCTTCTTCAATCTGCGCCGGCTGAAGGGCCAGATGCAGGCCATTGAGGACGGCGACCTGCGCCCCGAACACGTGACGGAAATCGCTCGCGTGCTCGATGTGCCGGAGCAGGACGTCATCAACATGAACCGCCGTCTCTCGGCGCCGGATAACAGCCTGAACGCGCCGGTTCGCGCCGATAGCGAAGGCGAGTGGCAGGATTGGCTGGTCGATGACAGCGACAGCCAGGAAGACATGCTGGCCGAGCGCGAGGAACTGACCGACCGCAAGGCTCTGCTTGCCAATGCGCTGAAGACGCTGAACGAGCGCGAGCGGCATATCCTGATCGAACGCCGCCTGAAGGATGAGGCGACGACGCTGGAAGACCTCTCGCAGCGCTATCGCATCTCCCGCGAGCGGGTACGCCAGATCGAGGTGCGCGCCTTCGAGAAGCTGCAAAAGTCGATGAAGACGCAGATCTCGGATCGTCGCCAGCAGATCACGAAGGATGTCGAAGTCGCGCGTATCGCGGCCTAACGGCTCCCGCCAGACCAACTGAAAGGGCCGCTCCCGCGAGGGGGCGGCCCTTTTCTTATGGGGCCGGCTTTCAGATGTCGCTGATGGCGGCGGCGGCACCGGCGCTGCGCTGGAGGGCGCGACGATCCTGCCGGCGCTGCTGCATCCGCCGCTCCAGCCGCATGGCGATCAGGATGGTGCAGAGCGCGGCCAGGCTGAGGCCGGACCCGAGCCAGGGCAAAGCGCGATAGGATATGCCGGCCGACACCACGATGCCGCCGAACAGCGCGCCCATGGCATTGCCGAGATTGAAGGCGCTCTGGTTGAGGGTCGACGCCAGGCTCGGCGCCGCGCGCGCCTGGTCCACCACCCGCATCTGCAAAGGCGAGCAGACGCCGAAGGCCAGCGCACCCCAGATCACCATGGTAATTACGGCCGGGATGGGGCTGACGCTGGTCCAGGTGAACAGCGCCTGCACCACGATCAGCGCGCAGAGCATGACGACGATCGCCATCATCAGCCGCCAGTCCGCCGCCTTGCCGCCGGCCAGATTGCCGAGCGTGATGCCGACGCCGAACAGCAGCAGCGCGATGCTGACGCCATGGGGGGAGATGCCGGTGACATGCTCCAGAAGCGGGGTGATATAGGTAAAGACCGAGAACAGGGCGGCTGAACACAGCGTGCTGGTGGCCATGGCCAGCTGCACCTGCGGATGGACGATGGCCAGCAGCTCGCGCTTCAGCTTCATGCGCCGGCCCTGGCGCACGGCCGGCACCCAGATGAACAGCGCGACGAAGGCGACGGCGCCGATGACGCAGACCGCCCAGAAGGTCATGCGCCAGCCATAGGCCTGGCCCAGCAGGGTGCCGAGCGGCACGCCCAGCACATTGGCCAGCGTCAGACCCGAGAACATGAGCGAAATCGCCAGCGCGCGCTGGTGCTTAGGCACCACCTCGGCGGCGACGATGGCGCCGATGCCGAAAAAGGCGCCATGGGCCAGCGCGGTGAAGATGCGCGCGGCCATCAGCGTGTCATAGCCGCCGGCCAGAGCGCAGAGCCCGTTGCCCAGGATGAAGATGACCATCAGCGTCAGCAGGGATTGGCGGCGGGGAAAGCGGCTCATCAGCACGGCCATGACCGGCGAGCCGATGGTGACGGACAGCGCATAGCCGGAGACAAGCTGGCCCGCCTGCGGAATGGAGACGCCAAGGCTGCGCCCGATCTCGGGCAGCAGGCCCATGATGACGAATTCCGTGGTGCCGATGCCGAAGGCGGCAGCGGCCAGCGCCAAAAGGGCGGGGGATAGTTTCAAGGGAAGGCTCCGGGGGCGGTATGACCTTCACCTAGCGCGGCTTGATGGCCAGATCGAGGCGTTTTGTGCGGTTGCGAACGGAAATGCCGCGCGTGAGACCGTGCGTTAAACGAGGGCCGCCAAAATGATCGTTCGATCTCGGTCTGAAATTCTGTGTGATCTGCGCACCGCCGCGACGATGGCGGGCAAAACCTGACGATCGAGAAACATCGGCGCATGCTGGTGCGAGCGTGACTGATCGACAACGTAGTCGTCGAACTCAAGTGGACCGCCACATTCAACGAAGGAGTCATGATGCAGAAACGCATTGGCGCGGGAGGTGACAGGCACGCCCACCGGCCATTTATCCTCGGAATTAATCCTGAAAAAGATGCCGTCCGCAGGGGCGACACATACCATCATCTTCGGCCCGGGCGGCTTGATGAAATCGTCCAAAATCCAGATCACTTCGAGAAGCGCTGCCGGCATAGCCGTCAAAGCCGCATGAAGGGTGCCATTTCCGACAATTCGGCGATTTGACCTGCCCGGCCGGGTGTCTCGTCCAGCATATCCTCGTACCGCATCACACCAAGGTCAGCCGCTTGCCAATCCGCTCCATGGGTCGCCGCTGTCCGCCCGTTGAACGATAGCGATTTGGCATAGGCCAGGGCGTCTTCGAGGGCTGCGAGATCCTGCTCGGACAGTGCCCCGGTGTCCGGCTGGCAATTGCTGTCGAGCGAAAGGCGATAGCCTTTTAGCTGCCAGGGAAATTGCGGCAGACCCAACTCGGCGAGCCACAAGGGTTCACCCTTAGCCATTTCATAGATTTCGAGAGGAACCGGGCCGAATTTCATGGCGCGATAGGTGGCCCCGAAGATCGGTCGGCCCTCGGAATTCAAAAGGGCCTTGTCCGCGAAATAGCAGGTTTTGAGCATCGTATGCAGATCAAGCGGCTGGCTTTGGCAGACCATCCAATGAATGGCTGCAAGTGCCTTGTCTGCTGCGAATTTGAAGCGGATGACGCGACGGGTTGTCATTGCGACCGATTACTTTCCACGGATCAGCATAGTCGGTGATGCCGCCGATGCAAGTTGGGTGTTGTGAGGCCTCGCCGGGACTGGGCCTCAGCCCTGACGTGCCGCCCGCAGCTTCAGGCTGGCGCAGGCGGCCAGCACGCCGGCGAAGGTCGCCACCGCGAAACAGGCGATGCCGGCCCGCACCAGCGTCGCCTGCGGCACGCCTTCCGCGAGGCCGGCCGCATTGGCGGCAATGCCGCCGAGTGCCGCGCCGATGGCCAGACCGGCCGAGAGCACCGAGGGCAGCATGGCGGATGCTCGGTCGCGGTCGGCGGCTTCCGATCCGGTCATGATGACCTGGCTCAGCAGGCCCCAGCAGAGGCCGTTGCCGGTGCCGACCAGCGCCTGACCGACCAGGATAATCCACAGACTTTCATGGCTCATGCCGATCCAGCCCAAGGCGAGACCGGCTGCCAAGCTGCATGGCCCGAGCCACACGCCGCGTTCCGTCCATCCTGCGGGCAGGCGGCTGACCAGCAGGCCCATGCCGCCCCAAAAGGCGACCATGACCGAGCCGAGCACGCTGGCCGTCAGCGGGTCATAGCCCCAGACGCGCTCGATCAGCAGAATGATATAGGTGCCGGGGCCGGTATGGGCAGCGGGCAGCAGCAGTACCACCCAGAAGGCGAGGCCGGCCGGCTTGCGGAAGGAAAAGGCGCCCTGCGGCAGCAGCCGGTTGGGCGCGGCCAGATCGCTGCGCGCCACCAGAAACAGAACCAGCATGGCGGCGATCAGGCTGGCGATGCGTGGATAGACACCCGGCTCGATGGCGGCGAAGGACAGAAGCAGAATGCCGCAGCCCACGCCGGCCACGCGCAGAACCGGAATGGGATGATGCGCCTCGTCCCGATGCCCGCCCTCTGGGATCACGCGCCAGACCAGCGCCATGAACAGCAGAATGGGCGGAATTTCGACCAGAAAGGCCGCGCGCCAGGAAATCGCCTGGGTCAGAAACCCGCCGATGATAGGACCGGCCAGCGAGCCCACGGCCCAGATCATGGCCTCGACCCCGAAAATCGCCGGGATCATCAGCGGCGGGAAAACCTCCGGGATCAGCATATAGGTCACGCTGGAGACGGTGCCTTCCCCCAGGCCTTGCAGCACGCGCCCGCCCAGCAGCGTCCAGATATTGGGCGCGAAGCCGCAGGCGAAGGAGCCGAGCAGATAGGCGAGGCCGGCGCATTGCAGCGTGGCCCCGGTCCCCAGCCGCCATTTCAGCGGAGACGCCACGATGCCCGCGACGATGGCGGCGATGAGATAGAAGGTCAGGCTCCAGCTCATCAGCGTGAGATGGCCGAGTTCCTGCACGGCCGAGGGCATGCAGGCCGAGACCAGGAAGGCCGCGAAGGCGTACAGGGCCGAGCCCAGGCTGAAGGTCGCCAGATAGGCGCCATAGGGGCGCGCGAAAAGGCTTCTCCAGGAAACGGAAACGTGGGCGCTCATGGCATGGGAACCGCTTCGCGCCTCAGGCCTTGGTGCCGGCAGGGCGCTTGCGGCGCGGCAGCCGGCCCTTCGGCATCAGCCCCGGCCAATCCACCACATGATGCTCCAAAGGCCCGGCATCGCGTTCATTGATGATACGCCCCGCCGCCGAAACGCCGGAGGATATGACGGTCATCGGGTCGCCGCTGACGAGCGGATGCCAGGCCGGCAAATCGCGGCCTTCTTCCAGCAGCCGATAGGCGCATGAGGGCGGCAGCCAGTCTATCTCGCGCAGCACGCTGGGCGTCAGCTGCACGCAGTCCGGCACCTTGGCGAAGCGATTCGCGTAATCGGTGCAGTGACAGTCCTGGGTATTCAGCAGCCGGCAGGAGACATTGGTGAAGGACAGTTCGTCCGTGTCCTCGTCGCGCAGCTTATGCAGGCAGCAGCGCCCGCAGCCGTCGCAAAGCGATTCCCATTCCCCCTGGGTCATCTCATCAAGGGTCTTGGTTTTCCAGAAGGGCGCGGTCATGCGCCCTCTATATCAGATCGCCCGCGTCACGAGGACTGCGCCGGCTGCCAGGGCAAAGTCTCAAGCAATGCGCCGGGCGCAATGATCGATAAAAGCTGTGCGGTTCCCGCAAAATGGTCGAAACCCGCGCCGGGAACGGCACCGAGGATCGCGGATTCGATCTCTTCGTAATCATGCCCATTGGCGACCAGATTGATCAGCGCGGCCTGAGCCGGTGGCAGGCCCGGATTATAGGCCGCGTTTTCGATGGCGCTCCCGGTGATCAGCGTGCCGTCGCGCAACCGCAGCAGCAGTGCGGACGGGCAACCGGAATAGGGCGTATGCGCGCACTCGCCAGCCCGGATCAGCGCTTTCAGACCCAAACCATCGGCGTCCAGCCCTTTGTCTTCGGTGACGGCAAGGCTGTGGCGCCGATCAGGCCCGGCCGGGCTTTCGCCCAGATCGGAGGGGCCGAAGCGGAAGGGCAGAAGCTCGGATAGGCTCTGCCGGTCGCCGCCGGGATCGAGGACCAGAAGCGTCTCATTGCCGGCGAATTCGTTCATGAATTGGCGGCAATGGCCGCAGGGCCGGGCGGAGACCGCGATGCGCGCCAGGGTGACGCCCATTGTATGGGCGCGGCTGAACAGGAACTGCTCGGCATGGATGGTCTCGCCCGATCCCACGCCCGGAAATTCGACATTCGCACCGAAAATGAGATCGCCGGTTCCGGCCGCCAGCCCCACGGCGCCCACATGAAAGCGGGAAATCGGCGGCCGGGCCAAGTCCTGCGCCAAAGGCAGCAAAGCCAGCATCAGCGCGTCGGTATCGGCCATGCCGGTCGCGGCCAGCAGAGCCGGCACGGCCTTGCCCGGCAGGACATGGCCGGGCCCGATCGCGGCGCGCAGCGCGTTGGCCGCCATCATCAGCCGCCGGCGCTGGCGGCGGGCGGATGCGTCGCCCAGGTCTGCACCGCGAAATCGGCGATATCGTCCGCCGCCTGTCCCCAGAGCCTGCTCATGGTCGCGACGATCGCGGCCACGGCCGGGCCGCCGGCCGGCGCCTGATGGCTGAAGCCGCGGGTGGAGAGCAGGGTCATGGTATTGCCGTCGCGCAGGCCGGCCTGGATTTGCAGGACCATCTGCCCGTCGGTATCCGGGTCGAAGCGCAGGACGTTGATCTCGACCAGCAGATCGGCATTGGCGCCGATCGAACCGCCCGCCCCGATCACGGTGCTGCCTTGCAGGCGCGCCGTCAGGTCTTGGACCATGGAATCCTGCAACATGCTGGCGAAGGAATCGGCCCATATATCGTTGCTATGGATATCGAGCCTGAAGTCCTGCGCGCTCTTCACGATGCCGGTGCGGTCCAGATAGCCCGGAATGCTGATGGACCGCACTTCGATCTGCCTCGGGCCGCCCGTTCTGGCCGTGCCGGGCACGAAACCGATGCGGTAGTAGTTGGGGTCGGCCGAGGCGCAGCCGCTAAGGCCGAGCGCGACCGGCGCCGCGCCCAAGACGAGTGCCAGAAACTGTCGGCGGGGAGGCATCATTGTCCACCTGTCGCATGGCCGGTGCGGCCGAGAAGAAGGGCTTCCGGATGGCGGTCCAGGTAATCGGCCAATTCCTTGACGGAGCGCAGCGCGTCATTCGCCTGCGCCATGACCTGACCCAGATTGCGGGAGAAGTCGGAATTGCCGCCATAGCTGCGGCTGAGCTGTGCCACCGTCTGGTTGGCATTGCGCAGCGTCGCATTCAGGTTCTGCGTCATCACCGGCAACTGCTTCAGCGTCGGCTGCAAGCCCTTGTTGGTATTGTCCACCAGCGTCTGCACGCTTTGCAGCGTGGTCGACAGCGATGCGATGGCTTTCTTCACGTCCTGGCTGCCCAAAGTGCCATTGGCGGTCTTCAGCAGATTGTTCAGGTTCTGGCCGATTTCGCTGAAGGGAATGGCCGAAAGCTTGGCGGTGATGGTGGAAAGCGCCGTCAGCGGGTCGCCGCTGCCGTCGGAATTGGGCAGCAGGATGGCGTCACCCTCGCGCGTCAGCTGCACATGCGGTGAGTTCGGCTCGATCGTCAGCGCCAGTTCCTTCTGGCCGGTGATGAAATTGCTGCTGGCGATGGAGATGCGCAGCCCGGCATCGACCATGTGTTGCAGCACCACCAGCGGGTCCAGGTTCTTGGGGAAGTCGGAATCCGTGAAGACGCGCTCGGGCTGTAGTTCCAGCGCCACCCGCACGCGGGCCTTGCCGGTATTAGGATCGATGAGCAGCTTCACGCCCGTGACCTCGCCCACCTGCATGCCGAAGATCGTGAGCGGCGTGCCACGCCCGACACCGGCGACGGAGGCCTGGAAATAGGCGACGGCCGGCACTTTGTGGGAATAGCCGGCGGAATCCGCGTCTTCCTTGCTGGCGAAGAGGCGGAAGGTCGCGTTGCCGGGGCTGGGATTATCGTTAATGGCGTTCGGCGGCAGGTCATAGGTCACGCCGCCGGCCAGCAGCGCTTCCAGGCTCTGCACCTCGACATGAAAGCCGCCGTTCTGGAAGCCGAGCGACAGGCCCGAGGAATTCCAGAAATGGCTCTGCGGCTTGACCAGCTTATTATAGGGCGCGCGGATGAAGATATTGATCGTCACCGGCCCGATGCCGTCGCCCAGGTCGTAGCCCAGCACTTCGCCCACGACGACGTCGCGATAGAAGACCGGCGATCCGCTGGAAATGGAGCCGATGCTGTCGGCCCGCAGCACATAGGTGCTGCCGGGCACGTCGGACCGCACGCCGGGCGGCTCTTCCAGCCCTTTGTAATGGGTCTCGTAATGGCCGCCCTTGGCACCCGGGTCGATGCCGATGAAGGCGCCGGAGACGAGCGTGTCGAGGCCCGAGAGATTGGTCACCGAGAAGCGCGGCCGCACCACCCAGAAGCGGGCATGGCTGGTCAGGAAGCGCGTGCCGAGATTGTTCATGCGCACGCGCACCACGACATGCTCATTATCCGGGCTGAGGTCGATGCTTTCCACCGTGCCGAGCGCCACGGCCTTGTATTTGATCTGGGTCTGGCCCGCCGCCAGGCCCTGGGCGGTATTGAAGGTGATGGTGACCAGCGGCCCCTGCTCGATGATCGTGCGATAGCCGAGATAGATCGCGATCACCGCCGCCAGGATCGGGATGATCCAGACGAAGGAGAAGTGGCGCCGGCGGATATGAACGGGCGGTGGCGGCATGGCCGGTTGCGCCGGCTGGCCGTCGACGCGCGGCGGGTGGTCAGGGTCGGTCATGCAGGAACATCCTTGGCGCCCAGGCTGCTATCCGCCGCGGCGGCAGGCGAGGGAGAGGCGGGCGGCGGCGGGTGGGCCGCCGTTTCGGTTTCGGGGCGGCGGGCGGCGTCCCACATGGCACGGGGATCGAAGGTCATGACGGCGAACATGGTCAGCACCACTACGGCCGCGAAACAGGGGGCGCCGACTTCGGCCTTGATCTGCGCGAATTGGTCGAAACGCACCAGGGCGACAAGGATGGAGATCATGAAGATGTCGATCATGGACCAGCGGCCGATGAAGTCGATGACGCGGAAGGCGCGGGTGCGGCCGTTCAGATGCGTCGTCCGGCCACGCTGGGTCTGCACCAGCAGATAGGCGAGGGTGATGAGCTTGGCGAGTGGAATGGTGATGGACGCCAGGAAAACCAGGGCGGCCAGGGGCAGCAGACCGTAATCGACCAGTTCCTTGATGCCGCCCATGATGGTGAAGCTCTGGGTGGTCCCGATCTGGGTGATCAGCATCACCGGATAGATATTGGCCGGGATGTAAAGGCACAGCGCGGCGATCAAAAAGGCCCAGGTGCGGGCGGCGCTGTCGCGCTTGCGCGGATGCAGCAAGGCATCGCAGCGCCGGCAATGATCGCCGGGAGAGGCGTGATTGACGAGGTGGCAGACATGGCAGCCGATGACGGCGGGTTCCGCACGTTCCTGTTCGCCCGGCGTCGGCCCCCGCGCGACCTTCGGATGGCGGCGGATATAGCGGGCGTCGGCCGCCAGGTCCTGGCGCTCCAAAGCGCGCCACACCGCTTCATGGTCCAGCGCACCGTCGGCCGCCGCCATCGAGACCATCAGACCGATCAGCGCGTAAAGCGAGGTATCGAGATGAACATGGGCGATGGCGATGAGGCGCGTATAGGCCACCAGGAAGCCCAGCAGATAGACGTCGATCATCGACCAGGGCGTGATGCGATGATAGATGCGGAACAACGCGATGGAGACGCGCGGCGGCACGAAGCCGGTTTCCAGCCCGATCATCGTCGTCAGCATGATGCCGAGCTTGACGCCGGGGAAGATAGCGGTGACCGCCAGAACCAGCATGCCCACCATCAGATAGCCTTGGCTCATCAGGGCATCTGGGCCTGTTTCCAGCCGCGCCAGCTGGAAGCGGCCATAGGCCGAAATTTCCAGGAAGGGCGCCACCAGCGCAAAGGCATAGAACAGGGTCGCGGCCATGCCGCAGGCAATGGGAAAGCTGAAGGGCGCGCGCAGCATGCGCCACAGGGTTTTGCGGCAGCGCGGGCATTCCGCCACCAGTCCGGGCTCCATATCCGGCAGCGAGGAAAGCAATCCGCAATCCGGGCATTCCCGCCAGTGATCCAGCCGGTATGCCGCGCGGGCTTCGACTAGATCAGGCTCGGCCATACGGTGCTCTCAAAGGTGTGCAGTGGCTGAGTTCCGGAGCTTGTCGGTTGTGCGGGCAAAACGGCATGGCGACGGCCGCCATAGCCCATATGGGGGTCAGTCTTGTGATGGCGAGAGGGTTACGTCAATCCAGGCACAGGAAATCTGACCGATCGGTCAGATTTTCCGGTCAGCGCGGCGGGCGGGCACGGGCGCGCGGCGGCGCGGCGCGGGTATAGACGGTCACGCTTTCCAGCCGGCTGGTCCACAGGAACTGGTCGATAGGCACGGCGGAGGCCAGCGCGAAACCCGCGCGCTGGAGCACGGCGGCGTCTCGCGTCAAAGCCTGCGGATTGCAGCTGACATAGATGACGCGGGTGACGGTGGAGGCCCCGATGGCCTCGATCTGCGGCAGGGCGCCGCCGAAAGGCGGGTCCAGCACCACGACGGCCGTATCCTTGAACTCGTTCGTCAGCAGCGGCTGGCGCATCAGGTCGCGCTTATGGGCCATGATCGGTCCATGCAGTCCGACTTCGGCGCTGCCCTTCTGCAAGGCCGTCACGGCATAGCCGTCGCCTTCATAGGCGATGACGCGGGCGCGTTGGGCCAGAGCGAAGGTCAGCGTGCCGCAGCCGGCATGCAATTCGATGATGCGGTCTTTGGCCTTCAATTTCTCAGGCAGGCCGGCCAGCACGGCGGCGATGACGGCGGCCTCGCCGTCCGGCGTCGCCTGCAAGAACCCGCCGGGCGCGACCGGCACCGGGGCGCCGGTCAGCATCATCCGCACGGGAGACAGCTGAGCCGCGATCTCGATGGTGCCGTCCTTCAGCGCCCAGGCGATGCGGGGAATATCGTGCTCGGCCGCGAAGGCGGCCAGCAGCCGGCGGTCATTCGCCGTCAGGTCGGCGTCCACTCGCAGCAGCAGGTCGAGACCGCTGTCGAGCGCGTTGATGATGCAGCTTGCGTCCCGATGGATCGCCTGTAGGCGCGGCACAAGATGGCGCAGCGCGGGCAGGATAGCCACGATCGCCGGATCGGCGACGATGCAGGTTTCGATCTGAACGATATTGTCCGTCCGCACCTGATGGAAGCCGATGATCGCGATGCCCGCCTGCTTGCGGATGGCGAGATCGACGCGGCGGCGGTTGCCGGGCGCGGTCGTGCGGATGGGATCGACCACCGCATCCGGGTAGCCGGCCTGTTTCAGCGCATAGGCCAGCGCGCCGGTCTTCCACTGCGCGATGGCCTCATCCTGCCAATGCTGCAACGTACAGCCGCCGCAGGTGCCGAAATGCGGGCAGGGCGGGTCGGCGCGTTCGGGGCTCGGCTCCAGAATGGTCTCGGCAATGCCGACGACCCCCTGTCCCCGGCGCAGCACGGGGCGGGCTTCCACGCTTTCACCCGGCAGGGTGAAAGGCAGGAACAGCGGGCGGCCGTCCGCCATGCGGGAGAGGCCGTCGCCGTCCGCGCCGATGCCCTGAATGCGGGCGGTGAAGGTCGGCGCATCGGGACCGATGGTCATGGCGTCAATTCAGCAACAGAGGAATAACAGGCAGGGCAGTGAGGCCGATCCGGCCTCAGCTGCCATCCTCGGGCGCGTCGGTATCGGCTGGACGGTCTTCCCCGGCGACGAAACCGGGCGCGTCGACGCTGGCAACGCCCTGGCTGCGCCGGCGAACCAGCATGAAGGCCGGGATTTCATCGCCGAAGCCCACGACGGACGGGCCGAGGTCGCCGCCACGGTCGCGATTGGGACGCGCGCCCTGGTCGCCGCGGTCTGGCTTCGCACGCGGTTCAGCATGGCGCGGCTGCCGGTCTTCCGTCGCGCGGGGCTCTGCCTGGCGCGGCTCGGCCTGACGCGGCTCGGGGCTGCGGGCCTCGGCCTGCGTCTCGGCCGGCTTGTCCTTGGGCTTGTGGCGCGATTTGGACGGACCGTCATTCCGCGCCTCGGCCGGGGCCGACTGCACGCTATCCTTCGCCGCCGGCTTATCCTTGCCGCGACCACGGCCACGGCCCTTGCCACGGCTGTCGCTGGCTTCCGACCAGCCCAGAAGATCGAAACCTTCGACCTGGATCTGCGGGATGGGCTTGCCGGTCAGCTTCTCGATCGCCACGACCGCTTCCTGCTGGCCAGGGGTCGCGAAAGTGAAGGCGCGGCCTTCGCGTCCGGCACGGCCGGTGCGGCCGATGCGATGCACATAGTCTTCGGAATGATGCGGCACATCGAAATTGAAGACATGGCTCAAGCCGCCGATATCGATGCCGCGCGCGGCGACGTCCGAGCAGACCAGGATGCGCAGCTCATTGGCGCGGAACTTTTCCAGCGTCGAGAAACGCGCCGATTGCGGCAGGTCGCCATGCAGCGCGCCGACGCTGAAGCCGTGGCGTTGCAGGGACTTGAACAGAATATCGACGTCGCGCTTGCGGTTGCAGAAGATCAGCGCGTTCTGCACCTCTTCCGACTTGATGAGCTGGCGCAGCGCCCGGCGCTTGTCTTCCTCATCGACGATGACGAGGCCCGAGGTGATCGTCGTCGCGACCGAAGCGGCGGCGGCGGTCTTGATCTCTTTCGGGTTCTGCAAGAACGCGTCGGCCAGACGGCGGATTTCCTTCGCCATGGTGGCGCTGAAGAGCAGCGTCTGGCGGGTGGACGGCAGCATGGAGACGATACGCTCGACATCGGGGATGAAGCCCATGTCCAGCATGCGGTCGGCTTCGTCCACCACGAGGATGCGGGTGTCGCTGAGCAGAAGGCCGCCACGCTCGAACATATCGATCAGGCGGCCCGGCGTCGCGATCAGCACGTCCACGCCGCGCATCAGAACTTCCTTCTGATCGGACATGCTTTCGCCGCCGATCAGAAGCGCGTGGTTGAGCTTCAGATACTTGCCGTATTGCACGAAGTTTTCGGCGACCTGCAAAGCCAGTTCGCGCGTCGGTTCCAGGATCAGGCTGCGCGGCATGCGCGCCCGGGCCCTGGAGCCGGACAGGATTTCGCACATCGGCAGGGTGAAGCTGGCCGTCTTGCCGGTGCCGGTCTGCGCCACGCCCATGACGTCACGACCCTGGAGCACGATCGGAATCGCCTGTTCCTGGATCGGTGTCGGGTGGACATAGCCTTTTTCGGTGATGGCACGCAGCAGATCTTCGGACAGGCCGAGATCGGCGAAGGTCGTGCGCGGCGCCGCCGCTTCGACTGCCACAGCCAGAACCTCAGCCGGGGCGGGAGCCGCGGCATCGGTCGTGTCTTGAGAGGCCGTAGCGGCCGCCTGAGTGTTTGCGTCTGCTTGAGACGCTGCGTGAAGAGACAAAGAGGATCTGATCCTGTGGTGGTCTTGCGTCGTGATGGGGCCGATGCCGGATCCCCGGCGCCGATGACGTCATTACAGGGAAAAGCGCCAGAAGGCCCGCGAAAGGCGGCCGCAAGGGCGAATCACTCAGTAACGATGCAGCGCGGTATCGCTGGTACGCCGGCAAAAAGTCAATGTTTTTCCGGGCATAGCGGCCAGACGCGGCGGGTGCGTCCGGAAGGTCAGGCGTCGCTGTGGAGGTCCCGCCCGGAGTCGAACCGGGCTAGAGGGATTTGCAGTCCCTTACATAACCGATCTGCCACGGGACCTTGGCGCGTCTGACGCGGCTTATCCATAGACCCGCGCCCTTGGTCAAGCCCGTCTGATTGCGGTCAGGAATGGCCTGCCTGCTTGGCGCAGGTCATCCGCCCCGCTATGTTGCCGCGCACCAAGGCTTGGAACGCGGTGGACATGATGGCGAGCACGGCAATTTCTTTCGCGACGGCGCGGCAGTTCATGGTGGACAGCCAGCTTCGTCCCACCAAGGTCACCAGCGCGGCGGTGCTGGACGCGATGCGCCGCATCCCGCGCGAGCGGTTTCTGCCCGCGGCGACGGCCAGCCTCGCCTATGCCGATCAGGACGTTGATCTGGGCCAGGGCCAATTTCTGATGGCGCCGCTGGCCTTTGCCCGTCTGGCGCAGCTGCTGGCGCCGGTCGAGGGCGAGCGCATTCTGGTCGTGGGGTCGGGCTGCGGCTATGGCGCGGCCGTGCTGGCCGCCTGCGGCGCGCGGGTCACGGCGCTCGATTCGAACGAGGCGCTCCAGTCCGCCGCACGGGCCGCCTATCAGGGCCTGGGCCTGACGGTTGCAAGCCAGATCGGCAATCCGGTCGAAGGCCTGCCGGGTGTCCAGGCCTGGGACGCTATTCTGATCGAAGGTATGATCCCGGCCATTCCGGCGGCTTTCGCGACCCAGTTGCGGCCGGGCCAGGGGCGGCTCGTTACCGTTCGTGCGTCGCGTCTGGTGCCGGGCGCGCTGCCGACCGGCGTCGCCGTCATCGCCGAGCGCCAGGGCGAAAGCCTGACCGTGACGCCGGCCTTTGACTGCACCACCAGCCCGCTGGCGGGCTTCGCCCCCGAACCCGTATTTGAGTTCTGAAGCCCATTGACATCGTTTCGGATTTGACCCGGATACGGTTTCTGGATCACATCATTGCAGGCCGATGACGTTGCCCCTTGATCTTGTGGGAAACTGCACAAAGGGCGCTGTTCGCGCGCCTGCGTTTCATGCATGGTGTCGGTCAATTGGGGTCCGGAACAAGGGCCTGCCTTGCGGTTTAGTCCGGAGCGTTCCGGCATCCTTGCGCTGACAAGGGCGTGTCGAAGATTGGAATGGGGTTCATGGTCTCACGCATTAGCATTCTGATCGGCCTGGGCTTTCTGGCCTCGGCCTTGCCCGCCTCGGCGCAGACCCTGGAACAGTCCTTGGCGGCGGCCTATGCGAATAACCCGACGCTGCAATCGGAGCGCGCTAATTTGCGGGCGACCGATGAAGGCGTGCCGGCGGCTTTGGCCGGTTGGCGCCCGACCGTGACCTTGCAAGGCACCGCCGGTTATATCCAGGGCAATGCCGTCGCGTCCGGAAGCACCCTGGGGAATGGCGGCACCGGCACATCGACCCTGACCGAAAATCGCGACGTCGCGTCCGTCGGGGCCACCATTACAGAGAATGTCTATAATGGCGGCGGCACCAAGGCAGCGACAGCCCAGGCCAAGAACAAGGTCATGGCCGAGCGCGCCAACCTGATCAATGTCGAGCAGACGGTCTTTTCGAACGTCGTGCAGGCCTATGTGACGGTGATCGAGGATCAGCAGCTGCTGGCGCTCGCCATCAACAATGCCCAGGTGCTGAAAGAGCAGCTGAAGGCGACGCAGGACCGCTTCTCGGTCGGTGAAATTACCCGCACCGACGTGGCGCAGAGCGAAAGCGCGCTTGCCCAGGCCGAAGCCGAAGTGCAGACGGCGCGTGGCACGCTGCAAACGTCCCGCGCGCAGTTCCGCGCCGTGGTCGGCCTGGAGCCTGCGAAGCTGACGCCGCCGCAGCCGATGGCGCTGCCGGTTCAGAACAAGAAGCAGGCCGCCGATTATGCGGCCAACAATAACCCGCTGGTGGTGCAGGCTCTGTTCACGCAGGCATCCTCCGCCGATGGCGTGAATGTCGCCTGGGCGAAGCTGATGCCGCAGCTGTCGCTTGAAGGCACTGTCTATAAGCAGATCAACCAGTCCGAATCCGGTTACGTGTCGAACGGCGCCGAGGTTCTGGCCCAGTTGACCGTGCCCATCTACCAGGGCGGTTCGGAATACGCTGCCATTCGCCAGGCCGTGCAGCAGCGTGAATATTCCCGCCAGCAGGTGGAGTTGCAGCGCCGCACGGCCATCCAGAATGCCGAGCAATATTGGGAAACCCTGGTCGCGACGCGCGCGACCATCACCAGCACGCGGGCGGAAATCGCCGCCAACGAAATCGCGCTTGACGGCACGGAGCGCGAGGCCATCGTCGGCAGCCGCACCACGCTCGACGTGCTGAATGCCCAGCAGTTGCTGCTGCAATCCCAGGTCACGCTGGTGCAGAACCTCGCGAACCTGGTCATCGCCTCCTATAACGTGGCGACCGCCATGGGCCGCTTCACGGCACGCGATGTCGGCCTCCATGTGCCGCTGTATGACGATACGACCTATTATAACGCGGTCAAGAATGCCTGGGCCGGCACGGGCGACCCGACGGCGAATACGGTCGGCGACGCCAATGGCAGCCCTTCCGACAATCTGAGCAATAACAACCAGTAAAACCGCCTGGACGGGCGCTTTTCAACGGGACAAGGCATGACAGCAACTGGGGAAGACGGCCCGCAGACCGATCAGTCGATGGATGATATTCTCGCCTCCATCCGCCGCATCATGCTGGATGAACAGGCGCGGCTGAAGGATGGTCCGGTGCCGGAAGCCCAGGCCGAAAGCCCGCCGGCGCCTTTCGTTTTGCCGGTCGTTCCCGCGGCCTCCTCCGTCACCACCGACACCGTTCTGGTCCTGGACGACAGCATGGTCATTGGCGCGCTGCCGGGTCTGGCCCCGGCTTTTGTGCCGATGACGGGCAATCTGGCGGCGGTCGAGCCGGTGGTCGATCACGTCTTGCCGGTGCCGGAGGCCCATGGCCCGATGGTCGAGGAAACCGTCGGCGGTGCGGTTGTGCTGCCACCCGCAACCGTACAGCCGGCGGCTTCGGTGACGACGGGTCTGACGGCGCAGCAGATCGAAGAGATGCTGGCGCCGACGGCCGCCGCCGCCGCCGCCGCTTCGGTCGATGCGCTGCTGCGCAAGCTGGCCGAGGATCGCGACGCGCTGCTGCGCCCCGTTCCCTCCGCGTCGCCGTCGATGGAGGAGTTTGTGCGCGGCGAATTGCGGCCGCTGCTCAAATCCTGGCTGGATGAGCATCTCCCCAGCATGGTGGAACGGTTGGTGCGGGCCGAATTGGCACGGCTGACGCTGCGCCACGGCGGGTAGTCAGCGAACCGTCATGCCCGCGAAGGCGGGCAACTTCTATGCCTTGTCGCACTGGCAAAGGGAAAAGATTCCCGCCTTCGCGGGAATGACGCGGTTTTCGTCAAAACTCTGAAATGCTCTAGCCGCTGAGCGACAGGGTCGTTGCCGGCGGATAGGGTTTTGCCCAGGGTTCTGACGTATCGACCACGATGACCGCGACGCCGGCCAGTGCGGTCGGCGTCAGGTAAGGGGAGAGCAGGGCGCGATAGCCGTTATCGGTCTCGCCCAGTTTCTCGATATCGGCATCGATAATGCCATGCCGGTCCAGAAAGCGGTTCACCGCTTCGGGCAGGCGAATGCAGCCCTCCGAATCCGCGCGTCCCAGCCGCGCCGCCAGCACGGCCGGGTCGGTCGCGTGCATTTCGACGCGCACCTGCATGGTCGCCCCCGGCGTCCGCCAATCGTCGCTGGTCTGCCAGCCGAAATCCCAGACGCGCATGCCTTTCACGCCCAGACCACGAATATGGTTCTCGTTATAGGTGCCCTGGGCGCGGTAGCCGAGTTCGGACCCGTCATTCAGCAGCACGCCGACGGGCGTCTTGAAATGCTCCTTCCGGCCGGGCTTGCCGGTGGAGACAGACCGCGTGCCGAGAATCACCCAGTCCCCATCAGGCTGGGCCAGGGTGACGGAGAGCGTCTGGCCCTTCAGGGCGCGATCGACGACCAAAACAAGCTGCGGGCGGCGCACGAAGAAATGACCGTTCTCTGCCATGGTCTTGGCCAAGCCGATCAGGACGTCTTGCCGCTCGGGGGACAAGGCCAGCGCATGCGGCACCTCGGCCGCCATCGCGGCGGCGATCAGATCGGCGTCCTGGCGCACCATGACAGGGGACAGCGTCGGCGCATCGGCGCCATCCGCGCTCGTAGCATAGGTTGCGCGGTAAACCCGCGCGCCATCGCCAAGCAGGAGGGGCAGCATCGGCTGCGTCTTGGCGGCGGGCGGCGCGCTTGGCGGCAGGCCTGGCGCGGGCGCCGTCAGATTGCGCGGGCCGAAGACATCGTCCGCGACAGTGCCGGGCCCGGGCAGAGTGACGGCATCGGCACAGCCGGCGATACCGGTCAGAAGGGCAATGACCGCAACGGGCCGCCGCAGACGGGCGCGGAAAACCATGGCCATGGCGCGCGAAGATCCTCTCGGAAACGATTGACCCGACAGGATTTAAGCATGGTCTTGTTAATTGTTAGCAATGTTTCTGATGACAGTTCATTCCGCCGCGCTCACGTTTTCGGGAACGGGCAGGGCGAGTGCGGTCAGCGGCCAGCGCGGCTGCGGTCGCTGGTCGAGCCCGTCTTCGGCCAGGCCCGCATGCAGCCGTTCCAGCGCCGCCCAGCCGATCATCACGGCATTGTCGCCGCAATAGCGCAGCGGCGGGGCGACCAGGGGAATATCGCGGCGCGCCGCCAGGCTTTGCAGTCCGGTGCGGATGGCCTGATTGGCGGCAACGCCGCCGGCGACTACCAGGGCCGTCGCCTCCGGCAATGCCTTCAACGCCTGGCTCGCGCGATCCATCAGTACATCGACCACGGCGGCCTGAAAGCTGGCCGCGATATCGGCGGCAGTCTTCTGGTCGATCGCACCGGGCGGCAGCGCGCCGACCGCCTGCGCTACGGCGGTCTTGAGACCGGAAAAGCTGAAATCACAACCGGCTCGGCCCGAAAGTGGACGTGGAAAGGCGAAAGCCTTGGCATCGCCATGGGCCGCCAGACGCTCGATGCCGGGACCGCCGGGCAAAGGCAGGCCGAGCAGCTTGGCGACCTTGTCGAAAGCCTCACCCACCGCATCGTCGATCGTGCCGCCAAGGCGGCGGTAGCGGCCGACGCCTTCGACGGCGACGCATTGGCAATGCCCGCCGGACAACAGCAGCAGCAGATAGGGAAAGGCGAGTCCGTCCTGCACCAGCCCCGGCAGGCGGGCGGTCAGCGCATGGCCTTCCAGATGATTAACGGCGATGAAGGGTTTGCCGGCCGCCAGCGCCAGTCCCTTGCCGAAACCGGCGCCGACCAGCAGCCCGCCGATCAGGCCGGGGCCGGTGGTGGCGGCCACGGCGGCGAGGTCGCCGACCGTCAGGCCGGCTTCGGCCAGGGCATGCTTCACCAAGGCCGGCAGATGGCTCAGATGCGCGCGGGCGGCGATTTCCGGCACCACGCCGCCGAAAGGGGCATGATCGGCGAACTGGCTCAACACATGCTCGGCGATGATCTGACCGTCCGTGGACAGGATGGCAACCGCCGTCTCATCGCAGGAAGACTCGATCGCCAGCAGCGGACCGACATTATTCCCGCTCAAAATCCCGCTACGGTCAGAGCCGGTGTGCAGTGCAAAAGTCTTTTCTTCGGACAAGTCTGGGACTACCACGCGCGAATGAGGATTTCAGACGTTTTATCGCATGAACCGCGCGTAAAACCCCATCGCCGCACGCTGCCCCTGCGTGTCGGTACACGCGGATCTCCGCTTGCGCTCGCCCAGACGCGCGCCTTTCAGGCGCAGCTCAGCCGGTTCTGCCCGGTTCTGGATGCGATGAACGTCTTCGAAGAACATATCATCACCACGACCGGCGACCGGGTGCAGGACAAGCGCCTCGCAGAAATCGGTGGCAAGGGGCTGTTTTCAAAAGAAATTCATGAGGCTCTGGCGGATGGCCGCATCGATTTCGCGGTCCATAGCCTGAAGGATCTGGAAACTGAACTGCCGCCCGGCATCGTCCTGGCCTGCACGCTGAAGCGCGAGGATGCGCGGGACGTGCTGATCCTGGGCGATGGGCTGGACCGGCCCGATCCGCTTGACCCCTATGCCAGCCTGCCGGCGGGGGCGATTATCGGCTCGGCCTCCGTCCGCCGTCAGGCGCAGCTGCTGCATGCCCGGCCGGATCTCACCGTCCGCATGATCCGTGGCAATGTCCAGACCCGGCTGAACCGTGTGAAAGCCGGTGAATTCGACGGCAGTCTCCTGGCTTTCGCGGGTCTGCGCCGCCTCGGCCTCGCGCATGAGGCGGCTGTGGTAATCGCGCCGGAAATCATGGTGCCGGCCGCAGGCCAGGGCATTGTCGGTGTGACCGTCCGCGCGGATGATGTCGAACTCTGCGAATTGCTGTCGGCCATCGAAGACCCGGACGCCCGCGCCGTCTCGCTGGCCGAGCGCGGGCTGCTGGCGGCGCTGGACGGGTCTTGCCGCACGCCGATCGGCGGCTATGCCCGCATCTGTAACGGCGAGTTGCACCTGACCGGCCTGGTCGCGCGCGAAGACGGGTCTTTCCTGCTGCGCGCCGAATCGCGCGGCAATCCGCGTGACGCGGAAGCGCTCGGCCGCAGCCTGGGTGACGAGTTGCGCGGCCAGTCGCCCGCCGATATCTTTCTCGATTAGCGCCAGAGCCACCGCCATGCCCGTTCCGGTGCTGGTGACGCGGCCGCAACCCGGCGCCAGCGCAACAGCAACGCGCCTTTTGTCCATGGGGTTCGAGCCCGTGGTCGCGCCTCTGCTGCGGGTGGAGACCTTCATTCGCACCTTGCCGCCCGTAGAAAGCCTGCGGGGCATTCTGGTCGCCAGCCAGCAGGCGCTTGCAGCGCTCCCTGACCTTTATCATGCGCTGCCGCTTTATGCCGTGGGCGACGCGACGGCCGCCGCCGCGCGCAGTCATGGTTTCACCCAAGTTCACAGCGCCAACGGCAAAGCCGATGATCTTGCGGCATTAATTATTCGCGATTTGCCGCGAGACGGGCTGCCGCTGCTGCTTGCGGCTGGGCTCAATCAGGGAAACCGTCTGAAGACCATCCTGCAAGCCTTTGGTATTGAAGTTATTAGAGAAGAAGTTTACGCGGCGCGCTCGGTCACCGTGCTGCCGCCCGCCGCCGCCGCGTTTTTGAACGGAGACCGGCCGGGCTGGGTCTTGCTCTTTTCGCGCGAGACCGCACTTTGCTTTCAGTGCGTCTGCCACGACGCGACGCTCGCGGCGCGCCTCGGTCGGTTCAGACTGGCCGCCATCAGCCACACGGTGGCCGAAGCTGTCCAAGACTTGCCTTGGGCCGCCATCCATGTGGCAATGGACCCTCATGAGAAAGCGGTATTGGCCCTCCTGAATGACTGATGAGCCCAAAATGACCCCGACGCCTGCCCCGGAATCTGACGCCGAAACCGTAGCGGCGCCGGTGCCGACCGAGCCCCAGCTGGTGTCGAACGACCGCAACCGCGTGACACCGCTGCTGACGCTGGCGGGTTTCATCATCCTGGCCGGCGGCATGGTCTATCTGTGGACGCGACCTGTGCCGATGCCATCCATGCCCCCCATCCCGCCCGACCAGACCAGCGTCGTGGCGGCACTCAAATCCGAAGTCTCGTCCCTGCAATCGGCGGTCTATTCGCTGGACACGCGGGAGCGCGCCGATGTGGCGGCGCTGCGCGAGGCAATCGCCAATATCCAGACCGCTCCCGTGTCAGGCGCGCCCAGCACGGCCCAGCCGGCCGCAACGACTGTGGGCTCCGATGACGCCATCGCCGTGCTGAAGGCGCAGATCGCGCAATTGCAATCGGCGCAGTCGGCTCAAACCCAAGCGGCGCAGGCCATGCCCTCGGCGGCGAGCGTTTCCACCTTGTCCAGCCGCGTCGACGCCTTGGCCGAAAAGCAGGGGGGCGACGCCGATGCACTGCGCCAGCAGATTGCGACCCTCAAGGCCGGGATCGATCAGCTGAATGCGCAGGCGCAGTCGTTGGCGCAAAGCACCAAGGCTCTGCCGCAGCTGTCCGCCCAATCCGATCATCTGACGCGCCTCCTGCGGGCCGAGGCCGCGCTCAGCGCCGGCACTCCGCTGGGGGACATCCCCAATGCGCCGGCCGCTCTTAGCCGCTTTGCCGACACGGCTCCGCCGACCGAGGCGGCGCTCGTTCTGTCCTATCCGGATGCGGCGGCAGCAGCCGCCAAGGCCGGCGGCCCGGTCAATGGCCGTGTCGGCTTCTGGCGCGGCATCTGGACGCGCGTGCAGGATCTGGTGACCGTCCGTCAGGGCGACCGCGTGCTGGTGGGAGACCCCACCAGCGGTGTCCTGGCCCATGCCCAGCGACTGCTGGCGGCGGGTGACCTGCCGGGTGCGCTGACCGTGCTGAAGATGCTTCAGGGTCCGGCGGCGACCGCCATGACGGTCTGGGTGAGCCAGGCGCAGGCGCTGGTCGACGCCAGACAGGCTTTGGCCCAGATGGCGGCCGGCTGATGCGGCGGGTTATCGGCTTTCTGATCCTGGCCGCCATTCTGGTCGGTATCGCCTTTGGGCTCGGCACGCTGCCGGGCGAGATGTCCGCGACCGTCGGCACCTATAGTTTCGCCGCCTCGCTGCCCATCGTGGCACTGGCCGTCATCATTCTGTTCGCGCTGCTTTATGTCCTGATCCGGCTGGTCGCCGCGATCTTCGGCGCACCGGGCCGTTTCGGTCGCGGCCGGCATCAGCGTCAATTGCGCCAGGGCGAGCGCGCCGTGACGCGCGCCTTCGCGGCTCTGGCCGCCGCAGACCCGAAGGCTGCCAAGCGCGAGGCGGACCGCGCGCGGCGCCTGCTGCCGCAATCGCCCATGGCGCTGCTGATTTCGGCCGAGACGGCCCGGCTGTCGGGCAAGACCGAGGAAGCCGAGGCCAGCTACCGCCGTTTGGCCGAGCAGTCCGATTCCGCCTTTCTGGGCCTGCGGGGCCTGCTGCGGCAGGCTTTGGATGCCGGGGACTGGACGCTGGCGGCCGATCTGGCCCGCCGTGCCGAACTCGCCCATCCCGGCGCGCCCTGGCTGCGGGCCGAGCGGGCGAAACTGGCGCTGCGCACCGGCGCCTGGGCCGAGGCTTTGGCCCTGTCGGGGCCGGAGGCACCGCGCGCCGTCATGGCGACGGCAGCGGCCGACGCGGCCAGCGATGCCGCGCAGGCGCTGCGTCTGGCGCGCGATGCCTTCGCGGCCGATCCCAGCCTGGCGCCGGCCGCACTCGCCTATGCCAGCCGCCTGCGGGCGCGCGGCGAGGAGCGCAAGGCTGACGGCGTCATCGAAAAGGCTTGGACGCGCGGCCCGCATCCCGATCTCGCGACCTTCTATATGGCGCGCGACAGCGACGTCATGGCGCGGCTGAAGGCCGCCGACCGGCTGGCCAAATGCAATCCGGAGCATGGCGAAAGCCATCTCATCCTGGCGCGCGCGGCGCTGGCCGCGCGGCTGACCGGGCAGGCGCGGCAGGAAGCGCAGGCGGCTATCGCTGCCGGCCTGGATCAGCGGCGTGTCTGGGTGCTGCGTGCCGATATCGAGGAAGCGGATGCGGCGGCGGGCGGCGGCGAGGGCGCGACCTTTGCGGCGCATGAGGCGCTGCGCCGCAGCCAGACGGCACAACCCGATCCGCGCTGGCGCTGCGCCGCCTGCACGGCGGAACAGGTGGAATGGCACCCGTCCTGCCCGGTCTGCGGCACGGTGGGGCAGGTGGCCTGGACCAATGCCATGGCGCCCGCCACTCGCGCGGGCGGGCCGGTCATCACCCTGCTGCCGGGCGAGGCGATTTAACCTCGTTCAGCTATTGCCAGGGGTCGATCACCGGCACGCCGCAACCCGCGAAATCCCGGGTATTGCGCGTAGCGATGGCCGAAACCTGACGGGCCCGGGCGATTGCCGCGATCTGTAAATCAGCGGTGGCGACCGGCCTGCCGATGCGCCGCCGATCCGCAGCCCAGAGTGCGTATTCCTCGGCGGCAGCGCGGTCGAAGGGAAAAACGCGCCCAGCCAGATAAGCGCCGAATATCGTTGCGACCGCGCGTTCCAGCATTTGCCGGCGTGCGCCAAGCGGCATGATGGTTAACCCAAACAGCAACTCGGCTTCTGCTATTGCGGTTGCATAAAGTGTTGCTGTCGGCTGGGCGTTTGCCCAAGCGGCGACCTTCACCATGGGACTGGGCTTCGCCAATTCGGAAATGACGTTGGTGTCGAGCAGGATCACTCGGGAAAATCCCATTCCGGGCCAGAGAAGTCAGGCGGCTCGCGCTGCAATTCGCGCGGAATATCGGGAAGATCGAGTCCGCCGAGCGGCGCAAAAAGCGCCTGAATGGCATCGGCAAAGCCCATCCCAGGATCGATGGGCTCAACCTGAAGGCTGCGGTCAATGATCAACCGCACCTCCTCCTCCATGGAATGCCCGTGGGAGGCAGCCTGTTCTTTCAAGCGGCGATGAATGTCGTCATCGACATTGCGGATGACCAGAGTAGCCAAGGCCCGCACCTCCGTGACAGCGATGCAAGCACGCTAGCACGAAGGGCGATGACCTGGAGAGGAAAACCCTCAGCGCTTGATGATGACGTAGGTCTTGCGGACGGTTTCCTGAATGTCCCAGATGCCGCGCGTGTTTTCCGACATCATGAAAGCGTCGCCGGCCTTGAAGGCGATGGGCGCGCCGCCTTCCGGCGTGAAAGTGCCATGGCCTGCGATGAAATGGCAGAATTCCTGCTCGGCGACATAGCGTGCCCAGCGTCCGGGGGTCGCTTCCCAGATGCCCGTCTCCACCTGATCGGCGCGTTCCACGTCCAGATAGCTGATGGCGGGCACCGGCTCGCCCAGCGGCGCGCTGACGGGTTTGGGCTCGCTCAGGGTGGCGGCCGCGGCGTTCTGCAGATGAGTGATGGTCATGGTCGTCCTTTCAGGGGAAGTAAGGAAGTCAGCCGATTTTCCAGGTCATGAGCGCTTCCATGCGCGCAGCCAGGCTTTGCGCCAATTGGCGGCGCCAGTGCGGCGCCTGCGGGTCGGCCAGCACGCTGTCCTCATGCGCGAAGCTGCGCACGATGGCGTTGTAGCCCAGCCAACGCAGGGGTTCCGGCTCCCAGGCGCGCAGCGCCTTCTCCACCGGGCGATCCCGGATCACCCAGGGCTGGCGCGTCTCCAGCGTCTCACGTCCCAGGATGAGGTCGGCCAGCGTGCGGCCGGCCAGATTGGTGGCACCGACGCCTTCGCCGCCATAGCCGCCGGCCAGCGCCGTCCGGCTCTGCCGGTCGACCAGCATATGCGTCTGAAAGCGCCGCCCCATGCCCAGATTGCCGCCCCAGCTATGGGTGATGCGGACATCGCGCAGCTGCGGAAACAGGTCGGTGAACAGATGCCGCCGCAGCGCGATTTCGGCTTCCGTCAGCGTAAAATTCCGCCGAATGCGGCTACCGAAGCGATAGCCGCCGCGCGCCCCGAAGACGAGGCGGTTGTCGCGCGTCCGCTGCCCGTAGGTGACCTGGCGGCTGTAATCCCCAAAGCCCTGGCCGCGATCCAGGCCGATGCCGGCCCAGACCTCATCGGCCAGCGGTTCGGTCGCGACGATCAGGCTGTGGACGGGCAGCTGATAGCGCCCGAGCGGCGGCAGGCTGCCGGCATAGCTTTCCACGGCCGGCACCACCCATTGGGCATTGACCCTACCCGAGGTGGTGCGAACTTCACCGTTTTTCCAATGTGTTACGGCGCTTTGTTCATAAACCGTCACACCCAGGCGTTCCACCGTGCGGGCTAGGCCACGCGCCAGTTTGGCCGGATGGATCGTCGCGCAATGGGGGGAAAACAGTCCGCCGAGCGCGCCCTTAATCCGCACTTCGCCCGCCAGTTCGGCCGGCGACAGCCAGCGGAAATCGGCTTCCGTCAGCCCCTCATGATACAGGCTCGCCATATAGGCGCGCAGCCGCGCTTCCTGTTCCGGGTAACGGGCGGCGCAATAGACCATGCCGCCCTTGCGGTAATCGCAATCGATGCCTTCAGCGGCGGTGACGCGCCCGACCTCGTCAGGAATGGCATGCAGCAGGGACCAGCTTTCGCCCCTACCGGGTTCGGCCATGCCGCCCACCAGCCGATCCTCGCCCAGCAGCCCGCCGATGACCCAGCCGCCATTGCGGGAGGACGCGCCGAAACCGGCCGTCTCAGCCTCCAGCACCGCGATGCGGAGGTCCGGCGAGCGTGTCTTGAGGTAATAGGCGGTCCAGAGGCCGGTATAGCCCGCGCCGATAATGGCCACGTCGACATCGATATCGCCAGCCAGCGACGGGCGCGCGACGAAAGGGTCGTCCAGCTGCGTCGTCCAGAGGCTGAGCTTCGTCCAATCCGTCATGCGCGTCACCGTAATCGTGACGCCTGCCTAGCAAAGCGCGCCTGCCGCGTCTTCTCAGCGGGTCCGCAGGGAGGACGGTTTTTCGGCGAGCGACCGCCGATACGCGGCGGGTGAGACGCCGGTCGATTGCCGAAAGGCGCGATAGAAGGCGGAGAGAGAATTGAAACCGGCGGCGAAAGCCGCTGCGTCGGTCTTGGCCTCAGACCCCGCTGCCATCGCCGTCAGGCAATGTTGCAGGCGCTTCTGCGTCACGTATTGATAGAAGCTCACGCCCAGCACCTGATTGAGCAGATAGGAGATCTGGTTGCGGGTATAGCCGGTCGCCTGCGCGACATGGGTCAGGTCGAGGTCGGGCGCGAGGTAGGGCCGATGGCGGGCGAAATACCCGTCCAGGTCGCGGGCCAAGGTGCCGATCTGCCGGGCCGAGAGGCCCAGCTTCTGCTCGGCCGGGCGTGTGGGCTTCGCCGCCGTTGCCGCCTCCGCCGGTCGGGTCAGCGTCGCATATTCGCGAATGCGCCAGATGAGGCCGTCCCGCACCGCAATCGCCTCGCTGGAATGCAGCTCGGCCTGATGCCGGCCGAGCGGCAGGCTGATGCGATACTGGATGAAGGCGGTGTCGCCGTCGGCCCGGATGCGGTCGATATGCTCAAGATAATCGCCGCCATCCCCGGCTGGGGCCGCTGGCATGGCGCGGTCGAGGTAAGCGGGGAGATCCGCCAGAGACAGGCTGAGGCCCTGGAAATAGTCGATATAGGCGATGTCGGGGTGATAGCAGGCCAGAATGGCCGCGCGGTCCCGCCGCTTCCAGGCCTGATGATAGCGCAGCACGACCGCGCGGGTCGCCTCCGTCAGGGCGCGGTCGGCAGGGTCGGCTTCAGCCAAGAACGCGCAGCGCGTCGGCCGGCAGAATACGCCCGTCATACAGCGCGCGCCCGACGATGACGCCTTCGATGCCAGGCGTCTCACCGGCCAAGGCGCGAAGTGCGGTCAGGTCATCCAGCGTGCCGACGCCGCCCGAGGCGATGACCGGCGTCGTGACGGTGCGGGCAAGGGTCGCGGTCGCGTCGAGGTTCAGGCCCTGTAGCATGCCGTCGCGCCCGATATCGGTGAAGATGATGGCCGCCGCCCCGGCATCCTCGAAACGCAGCGCGAGCGCTTCCGTCGAAACGCTGGAGGTCTCGGCCCAGCCTTCGGTCGCCACGAACCCGTCCCGCGCGTCGATGCCGACGGCGATGCGGCCGGGAAACAGCCGGCAGGCGTCTCGGACAAGATCAGGGTTTTTGGCGGCGATGGAGCCGAGGATGACGCGGGTCACGCCCGCCGCCAGCCAGGCCTCGATGGAGGCAATCTCGCGGATGCCGCCGCCCAGCTGCACCGGCACCGTGGCATTGGCCAGAATGGCCTGCACCGCCGCCGTATTGACCGAGCGCCCGGCAAAGGCGCCGTCCAGATCGACCACATGCAGCCAATGGCAGCCGGCCTCCTGCCAAGCCCGCGCCTGGGCGCCAGGGTCTTCGCCATAGACGGTCGCCTGATCCATATCGCCCCGGCGCAGGCGCACGCAGGCCCCGCCCTTGAGGTCGATGGCGGGGTAAAGGGTAAGGCCAGCCATGACGGGTCTCAGCTCTTTCGCTGCAAAAGCTTATAGAAAAACGCGCCCGCGACCATCTTGCCGGCGACGCGGGCATAGGCGGGGTGGGTGCCCCAGCGCTCGAAGCCAAGATCCTCATACAGCGCGATGGCGCTGGTATGGGTTTCCCGCACGTCCAGGTTCAGCACCTGATAGCCCATGGCCCGCGCCCGTTCCTCGGCACGGATCACCATCATGCGCGCCAGGCCGAGGCGGCGGGCATAGGGGGCGACGAAGGTCTGCGTCAGGGTCGCTGCCATGGCCTGGGCCTCGTTGCTGCGCGGCGGCCGCACCAGCTGCGTCGATCCGACAATGACGCCGTCCACCCGCCCGACATAAAGCTCTCTCTCAGGGACCATCAATAACCCCTTGAAATAGCTCTCCATAACCTGCCGCCCCGGCGATTGCAGCCAGCCGAAACCGCCACCATCGATAATGGCGGCATCGGTCGCCTCGCACAAAGCGAGCAGGTCTTCCTCACTGAAAACGGTGATGCGGTCGACCGTCAGCTTGGCGCGGGCCTCACGGATATCCGCAGGCGGCATCCCCTTGGGGCCACCGGTGCTGCTGTCCACGGCGCTCATGGGGTCCACCGCAGAAAATTGCCGACGATGGTCAAGCCCACCTCCTGGCTTTTCTCGGGGTGAAACTGCGTACCGGCGCGATTGTCGCGGGCGACGATCGCGACCACGGGACCGCCGTAATCGGTGGTCGCCAGAATTTCCGCGCCCTTGCCGTCGCTCAGCGCGAAACTGTGGGTGAAATAGACATGGTCGCCCGGTAGCAGACCGTCCAGCAGCGGATGCGAGCCGGGCTGGAAATCCAGCGCATTCCAGCCCATCTGCGGCAGCCGCAGGCCGGGCGCGTCGATGCGGGTAATTTCGCCCTGAACCCAGCCCAGACCCTCGGTCGCGCCATATTCCAGACCGCGCTCCGCCATCAGCTGCATGCCGACGCAGATGCCCAAAAAGGGCGTGCCGGCATCCACCGTCTGTTCCAGCGCGTCGCGCAGGCCGGGCACGGCGTCCAACCCGCCCATGCAATCGGCGAAGGCGCCCTGGCCGGGCAGCACGATGCGCGACGCCGCACGAATGGCGGCGGGGGCGCTGGTCACCACAACATCGGCCGCGATGCCGGCGCGGTCGGCGGCCAGCTGCACGGCGCGGGACGCGGAAGCGAGATTGCCGCTGCCGTAGTCGACGACTGCGATCTTCATGCCAGTTCCTCGGAGGCCAGCGCCGGGTCGCGGGTCAGCAGCCGGCCATGGGCGGCTTCCGCGTCACGCCCTGCCACGACATAGGTTTCAGTGAAGCCCCGGCGGGCCAGAGACCAGCGTAGCAGGTCGCGGCCATTGACGCCCATCAGCCCGGCATAGCCGGCGATCAGAATCCCCGGTATCGGGCTGGCAGGCAAAGCGCTGCCCAGAGCCAGAAGTGCCACCAGCACAGCGAGTGCGATCACGCCGGCAATCCAGGCGCGATGCGCGAAAAGCCAGAGCGGCCCAAACAGGAAGGCAGCGAGGGAGAAGCCTTCCTTCACCAGGCAGGCCGGCCTGCCGGGCCGGAGATGGGCCGTATAGACTCTCATCCCGCGAGCGAGCCCTTGGTGGAGGGGATGGCTCCGGCCTGACGCGGATCGATGGCCACCGCCATGCGCAGCGCCCGCGCCGTCGCCTTGAAACAGGCTTCGGCGATATGGTGGTCGTTGCGTCCGGCTTTTTGGACCAGATGCAGGTTGAACAGCCCGTTCGCCGACAGGGCGCGGAAGAATTCCTCGCAGAGCTGCGTATCGAAGGTGCCGATCTTCTCGGCCGTGAAATTCACCTGCCAGCCGAGTGCCGCCCGTCCTGAGAGGTCGATGCCGCATTCCACCAGCGCTTCGTCCATCGGCAGCAGCGACTGGCCATAGCGGGTGATGCCGCGCTTGTCGCCGACGGCCTGTAGGATGAGCTGGCCCAGCACGATGCCGACGTCTTCCACCGTATGGTGATCGTCGACATGCAGGTCGCCGCGAGCGGCAATATCGAGGTCGAACAGCGCGTGGCGGCCGAGCGCCGTCAGCATATGGTCAAAAAAGCCGATCCCGGTCTCCGTCCATACCTGGCCGGTGCCGTCCAGGTTCAGGCGGATGGTGATCTCGGTCTCGGAGGTTTTCCGCGACAGAGCGGCCGTGCGAGCGCTGGCGCCGAAGGGGGCAGGGGTCGCGTCCATATCTCTGCTCATAAGCCTCTCATTAGCCGATCCGGCGGGCGATTACACGCCCGGCCGTTGCAGAAAACCAACCAGACGCTCGGCTTCCGCGACGATCGGGTTGGCGATGGCCTCGGCCCGCGCGGCGCCCGCGAACAGGATGCGATCGATATGGCCGGGCTCGGCCAGCAGGCGCCGGGTCTCGGCCGCGATGGGGCCAAGCTTCTCGACCATCAGATCGGCCAGATCGTTCTTGAAGGTGGCAAAGCCCTGGCCGCCGAATTGCGCCAGCACCGAAGCCTGAGACTGGCCCGACAGGGCGGCATAGATGCCGACCAGATTGCGCGCCTCGGCGCGGCCCTCAAGCCCCGCCGTTTCGCTCGGCAGCGGCTCGGCATCGGTGCGTGCGCGCTTCACCTTGGACGCGATGGTCTCCGAATCATCGCTCATATTGATGCGGCTCTGATCCGAGGGATCGGATTTCGACATCTTCTTGGTGCCGTCGCGCAAGGACATGACGCGCGCGGCTTCCGGCATGATCAGCGGCTGGATCTGCGGGAAGAAATTCACCTCGTAGTCGTGGTTGAACTTCTGGGCGATGTCGTTGGCCAGTTCCAGATGCTGCTTCTGGTCATCGCCCACCGGCACGCGGGTCGCGTGATAGGCGTGAATGTCGGCCGCCATCAGGTTCGGATAGACGTACAGCCCGGCCGACGCCGCTTCGCGGTCCTTCCCGGCCTTGTCCTTGAACTGGGTCATGCGGTTCAGCCAGCCGATGCGGGCGATGCAGTTGAAGATCCAGGCCAGCCGCGCATGGGCCGGCACGCCCGATTGATGGAACAGGATATGCTTATCGGGATCGACGCCGCAGGCGATGATGGTCGCCGCCATTTCCTGGGTCTGGCGGCGCAGCACCAAAGGGTCCTGCCATGTTGTGATCGCGTGAAGATCAACGACGCAATAGAGGCAGTCATGGTCGGCCTGTAGCGCCACCCAGTTGCGGATCGCACCGAGGTAATTGCCGAGCGTGGGAATGCCTGAGGGCTGAATCCCGGAGAAGACGCGCTGCATCGAAGCACCTTTCGTCAGGCGGTGGCTCATGGATAAGACCCATGTTCCAGATGTATAAATCACGATACGCGGCTTAGCGTTCCGAAGGGCTTTTCCCCGTATCCCGCCAGCCCGTCAATCGCTTCGCCTGCGGATGACGGAAACCGAGCGTGTCTGTTGCGATGCGAGAGCGAGGTTGACCGTGCGGTCAGCAGGCCTCACAGATATCGTGAACGATCCGTCATGGTCTCTCCATCGACATCTTTTCGCCTGCCGAATGCCTCCGCCAGAGTGCCGCTCCAGCCAGGAACCCCTGATGAGACTCCCGTATTCCGCGATTGTTTTCGCTAGTCTTTTGGCAGGCGGTGCCACCGCCGCCGAAGCCCAGATGGGTCCGGGCGGTCCGCCGGCCGTGGGCGTCACCAAGGCGGCGGAGACGCCGATCTACCAGTCGAGCGAATATATCGGCCGCATCCAGGCGGTCAGCAAAGTTACCGTCCGCGCCCGCGTCACCGGCCTTCTGGAGGAGCGCGACTTCAAGGAAGGCGATGAGGTCAAACAGGGCCAGCAGCTTTTCATCATCGAGCAGCCGCCCTATCAGGCCGCCGTGTTGCAGGCCCAGGGTGCCGTCATCCAGGCCGAGGCCTCGCTGAAGAACGCCAAGCAGAATCTCAACCGGTCCTCGACCCTGCTCAATACGCCCGCCGGCCAGCGCTCGACCGTCGATACCGATACCGCCAGCCAAGGCCAGAGCCAGGGCCAGCTTCTGGTGGCCGAAGCGCAATTGCAGACGGCGCAGATCAACCTTGGCTATACGACGATCCGATCGCCCATCGACGGCCGCATCGGCATCTCGACCGACCCGGGCAATGTCGTGGCCTTCACCGACGCGCCGCTGGTCACCGTCGTCAGCGAAGATCCGGAATATGTCCTGTTCCCGGTCTCTGAAGTCGATGCCATGAAGCTGATGGCTGACGAAAAAGGCGGCCTGGGCCAGATGAGCGTCAAGCTGCGCCTGCCCAACGGCAAGATGTATGACCAGACCGGCACGATCGATTTCAGCGATATCAGCGTCAGCTCATCGACCGACACCATCGATCTGCGCGCCTCCATCCCCAATCCGGCGCGGGGCGCGGCCAATGACGCGGGTGGCAATCGCGCGCTGCTCGACGGCGGCTTCGTGACCGTCATTCTGCAATCCAAGAACCCGGTGCAAAGCATCACCATCCCGCGCGCCGCCGTGTTGGCCGACCAGCAGGGTTTCTATGTCTATGTCCTGGACGACAAGAACGTCGCGATACGCCGCAACATCACCATGGGCGATTCGTCCAATTCGCTGCTTGCGGTCATCGCCAGCGGCCTAAAGGCCGGCGAACAGGTCGTCGCCGACGGCGTGCAGCGCGTGCATCCGGGTGCCGCAGTCAAACCCGTTCCCTATCAGGCGCCCGTCATGCCACCGTCCGCCAATGGCGACGGGTCGAGCGGTTAAGGCAGGAATAGAGCCCGCGCCATGATCTCATCCGTCTTCATCGACAGACCGCGACTGGCTATCGTCATCGCGGTCCTTATCTCGCTCGCCGGCCTGATTGCGCTGACCCGCATTCCGGTCGCGCAGTTCCCCGATATCGTGCCGCCTCAGGTCTCGGTGACGACGAGCTATCCGGGCGCTTCGGCCGCCGTGGTGGAAGCCACCGTCGCCCAGCCGCTGGAAGCGCAGATCGTCGGCGCCCAGGACATGATCTATATGCGGTCCTATAGCGGCAATGACGGCAGCTACAGCCTGACCGTCAGCTTCGCGCTGGGCACCGACCCGAATATCGACGTCGTCAATGTGCAGAACCGCGTGGCGGCGGCCCTGTCGCAATTGCCGAGCCAGGTGCAGGCGGAAGGCGTGCAGCTGCGCCAGAAATCCTCGGCCGTTCTTCAGTTCGTGCTGTTTTCCAGCCCCGACAAGTCGCTGAGCCCGCTCTTCATCTCGAACTACATCACCATCAACGTGCTGGACGTCCTGTCCCGCACGCCCGGTGTCGGTCAGGCCTTTCTGTTCGGCGCACAGAACTACTCGATGCGCGTCTGGCTCAATACCGACCGCCTGACGCAGCTCGGCCTGTCGCCGCAGGATGTCATCAATGCCATCAGCGCGCAGAACACGCAGGCGGCGGTCGGCATCATCGGCGGCCAGCCGATCGGCCATAACCAGCAGTTCCAGCTCAATATCCAGACCCAGGGCCGTCTGACGACGCCCGAGGAATTCGGCAAGATTATCCTGCGCGCCAATAGCGACGGGTCGGTGCTGCGTATCCGCGATGTCGCGCGCATCACGCTCGGTGCCCAAAGTCTTGCGACGCAGGATCAGCTGGATGGCGCGCCCGCGCTTGGCATCGGCATCTATCTGGAACCCGGCGCCAATGCGGTGCAGACCGCGCAACGCGTGAAGGCGGTGATCGCCAATCTCTCGAAAAGCTTTCCCAAGGGACTGAAGGCGGGCGTCATCTACGACACTTCCGACTTCGTGAACGAGACGGTGCATGAAGTCATCCGCACCATCGTTGAAGGCTTCATCCTCGTCGTCCTCGTTGTCTTCTTGTTCCTGGGCGGCAATATCAGGGCCACGATCATCCCGACGCTGGCCGTGCCGGTCAGCCTGGTGGGCGCCTTCGCCTTTCTCGTCGCCCTCGGTTATTCGGCCAATACCATTTCGCTTCTGGCCCTTGTCGTCGCCATCGGCGTCGTCGTCGACGATGCCATCGTGGTGGTCGAAAACGTCGAGCGCGTGATGGAGGAAAATCCCGGGATGGACCCCAGGACGGCGACGAAACTCGCCATGCGGCAGATCACCGGGCCGATTGTCGCGATTTCGCTCGTGCTGCTCTCGGTCTTTGTGCCGGTGGGCTTCATCCCCGGCCTGTCGGGCCAGCTGTTCAAGCAGTTCGCCGTCACCATCAGCTGCACCATGCTGATTTCGGCGACGAATGCGCTGACGCTGTCACCGGCGCTCTGCGCGCTGTTCCTGCGGCCGATCACCAATAAGGAAACGCGCAAAGGCCCGTTCTCGCGCCTCAGCCGTGGCATCGACCGCGTCCGCAACGGCTACGGCCATGTCGTCAGCCGGCTGGTACGGTTTGCGATCGTCATTGTCCCCGTCATCCTGATCGGTGTCGGCGTGCTTGTTTTCCTGGCGGGCCGCACGCCGGGCGGCTTCCTGCCGGAAGAGGATCAGGGCGCCTTCTTCACGGCCGTGCAGCTGCCGGACGGCGCCTCCATCAACCGCACCCAGGAAGTCGTCAACCGCGTCGCCGGCATGCTGAAAGACATGCCGCAGGTGGCGCATGTCATCTCGATCGTCGGCTATTCCATTTTGGATGGCGCGGCGGAGCCCAATGGCGCCTTCGTGGTCGCGCGCTTGAAGGATTTCGTGGACAGGCCCGGGCCGGCCAATGGCGTCGATACGCTGATCGGCAAGATGTTCGGCATGTCGCAGCAGATCATGGGCGCCGTCGTCTTCCCCTTCAACCTGCCGCCCATCATCGGCCTCTCGACCGGCGGCGGCTTCGAATACCAGTTGGACGCGCTGGAAGGTCAGGATCCGCAGGATATGTCGGCGGTGCTCGGCAGCCTGCTGGTGGCGGCCAATACCGATCCGCGCCTCAGCCGCGTCTTCTCCACCTTCTCGGCCGGCAATCCGTCGATCTATCTCGATATCGACCGTGACAAGGCGCAGGCGCTGGGCGTGAATATCAGTGACATCTTCACCACCCTCGAAGCCACGATGGGCGGCTACTACGTCAATGAGTTCAATCTCTTCGGCCGCGTCTGGCAGGTGAACGTGCAAAGCCGGTCGCAGGACCGCAACGACTTCTCCTCCCTCTGGAAAATCTATGTGCGCAACGCGGCCGGCGACATGGTGCCGCTGCGCAGCCTGGCGACCATGCGCGTGATTACCGGGCCGCAGGTCATCACCCGTTACAACAACGTCCGCTCCATCACCATCGACGGGTCGCCGGGCGTGGGTATCTCATCATCCCAGGCGCTGGCGGCCATGGCCGAGATTTCCAGCAAGGTTCTGCCCGCGGGCTATAGCTACGAATGGACGGGCACGGCCTATCAGGAAATCCAGGCCGGCGGGCAGACGGGCGTGGTGCTGGCTCTGGCCGTGCTCTTCGCCTACCTCTTCCTGGTCGCGCTGTATGAGAGCTGGACCATCCCGATGTCGGTGCTGATCTCGGTCGTCGTGGCCGGCATCGGTGCCTTCATCGGCCTGACGGTGACGTCCCTGCCGCTCAACCTCTATGCCCAGATCGGCCTCGTCACCCTCATCGCGCTGTCGGCCAAGAACGGCATTCTGATCGTGGAATTCGCGAAGGAGCAGCGCGAACAGGGCGTGCCCATTCAGGAAGCCGCCGTCGCCGGGTCGCGCCTGCGGTTCCGCGCGGTGATGATGACGTCCTTCGCCTTCATCCTCGGCCTGGTGCCGCTGGTGATGGCGACGGGTGCGGCGCAGATCAGCCGCCGCTCGGTCGGCACGCCGGTCTTCTTCGGCATGATCGCGGCCAGCTTCGTCGGGATCTTCGTCATCCCGATGCTCTACACCTGCTTCCAATACATGCGGGAATGGGCGCGGGTGAAAATCTTCCGCCTGCCGCCTCTGGAATTCCACAAGAAGCCAGACGCGCATTAGAGGCTGTCAGGTTTTGACTGAAACACCGTCATACCCGCGCAAGCGGGTATCTTCTGGGTCAGACACAGTGACAGGCAAAAGATGCCCGCTTGCGCGGGCAAGACGGGCGGGGGGTGATTCCAATTCCCCCTGACACGC
>NZ_JAESVB010000013.1 GCF_020618775.1 Acidisoma silvae
CGTTTTACGTCTTGAGGCTGGCAAATTTGTACCAGCACGATTGATATAAAATGTCAGCATCGATAATGCGGAGCGAAACGGATTAGCTTTGCGTCGATGGCTGCGTTGTGCTGAAATTTTTAGTGACTGTGCAATATTCTTCGGATTATCTGATTTAAAAATGTCTTTTTTTAAATCGAGAGCATCACTGTGGTCGGTTACATCGCTAGACCATTTTTTGCCTGTTCTCGTGTGCATCGCACTCTCTCGCAAGGTTTAACAAGGCCGCTAATTGGTAAGATGGCACTCAAATTCCAAGAGAGTTTGACGTTGATCAAAACGTTATATCGATGAAGTGATGCAAACAACGATCTCTTCGCATTCTCTGTGTTGAAGCTTAACCGTGAGGTGCTATCTCACGTGAGGCTTGAAGGGGTATTTTACTGTGGTCAGCGATCGATTTCTCCAACGTTGGACCAATATGATGTGGACAAAATTTGCTGAGATGCTGTCGTTATGGGGACGTCGAAAACCCAAGCGCGCAAGTAAAGGGGATTAATTTATGCCAAAACCACAGCGCAAGCTTTCCGAGGCGCAGCAGCCAGAGCTGAAATCGCTCCAAGATGATAATACTGCTTTACTTTACGAGGTCTCTCGGCTGAATGCTCAGCTAGAGTCTGTCAGGATCGGGATGAAAGCGATATTGGACACGCTTGTGGAGCCATCCGATGAATTTGAACCCTAAGGATAAAGCTGGAGTTTGTTGCTTTTTCTGATGACTGGAACGTAAATCTAGACAGGATTCCCCATGTTCTCGGCATGGGGTGAGTGGTTCTGATTGTGACGCGGGGAGATGGGATCGGGCGCCAGGAAACGCAGACGGGTCTGAGGAGGTGGCGACGTAGCTTGCGCCGTTCCGTAACGCTTTCACTTCATAGCGCCGACATGGCACCGTGTACTGGTGCATATGTCGGCGCAATTCTTTCTTTGGACGCAGGACTGTCTGTTTAGCGTTACGATCGACGGGATTGTCAGATTACGTAGGACTTTTCATCGTTCCACCGGATTCTCAACTGCAATCGCTGGAACGTAAGTGCTCTCGCTCGGCCTCTGTTCGTTTGGCTAGTTTCCGTCTTTGTTCTCGATGGCCGGTCATCGGGGATGGACGACACATTTGATCGATGAAAGGGCCGCCAGATCGCGGCACACGGAATTTATCGTGACCGGTTCGCCCCTCACGCAGACATTTCGTCGAAGCCAGTGGCCTGCGTGGGCAAGTTTTCATGCCGCTCACATCCGTCCCACTGACCGGACGGACCTGGCGATTGCCGTTTTTGACACTGCTATGCCCTTCCGAGCGTTACGCACGCGAACGTGGCAGTCCACTCAAGAAGCTGACGGACCGGACGCGGAAGGGCCTTCTGCAGTTCGCGCGATGGCTGTCGGATCTGCAGATCGTCGTGGTGAGCGACAGTTCTTATGCGTTGATTGATCTGCTTAATGGTATGAGGCATTGTGTCTGTATGATCAGCTATCTCTGCCTCGATGCGCCTGTTTGATCCTCCACCAATCCGCCGTGCCGGGACAGTGGGGCGTCCCAGGCGAACAGAAAGCAGACAGCGGCATTGTCACGTTAACTGGTGGTTTGCGGTTAACTCGGTGAGGATAGGGAGATGAAGAAGCCACCGAGCCCTCACTATCGCCACCGCTTCCCGGCGGAGCTCATCAGCCACGCGGTATGGCTCTATCATGTATTCAGCCTGAGCTTTCGGGACGTCGAATTGCTCCTCGCTGAGCGCGGTATCATCGTCTCCTATGAAAGTTTTCGGCGTTGGTGTGGGAAGTTCGGCTCGAGCTTTGCAGCCAACCTACGTCGCCGCCGGCCACCTCCAACGAACGACACCGTGGATGGCAGGCGTCGGGCCGCTCTCGATGATGCCAATCAAGGCCTTGCGGTGGTCGTCGTTGAGCAGCGGTGCTTTCCCAGGAGCCTTCCGGTCGATCAGCCCATCCGGCCATGTGTGTTGAATTTCTCTACCCAATCGCGAACGATCTGCAGCGTCACGCCACCGATCACCGCAGCCTCCGACCTTGTCGCCCCATCGTAAATCGCAGCCACGGCCAACAGCCTTCTGGCCTGGGGACCATCCTTGGTCTGGCGGGCAGCGGCCCGCGTCTTCTTCGCGTCATAATCAACCCGCAGAGGCAAGGGAGGCATGGCGACATCCTTCGTTCGCCATGTTGAATCAGGTCAGCCGCCCTTTGGAAAGCCTCCTGAGTCACGCTCTATGGACCTTGGTATAAGTAACCCAATTCAGTCAGCGGCTAATGCCGCGGCCAATAAAGTTCTTGGCCAGCCGATCGCTGCGGCCATACTTGTTTAGGCCGTAGCTATCGCCGGATTGATTTTCTGTGCTGCCGGTGCCGCACTGACCGGAACATCCTTCGGAGCAATCGCCGGCAAAATTGGCGGATTGCCGTGGTGGGCCGTCGTCGGTGGGCTTTGTCAGCTCATTTTCACGATAACCGCAGCATCGGTTACACAAAAAATCGGTTCCGCCGGATTTACCGTCACTGTGCTAGTCGTTGCCGTGATCCTGTCCCTCTTCCTTGATGCATTCGGCGTAATGGGTTTGCCGGTTCGAGATCTAACCTGGCCTAGGTTGGTTGGCGCTGCGCTCGCCGTTTGTGGCGTAACGTTAGTGTCGATTTTTTAGGCAGTGACCACGCTTAATCGACATTTCAAGCTTGCCACTCACCAATTGCGTAGCCGGATGACAGCGCCCGGCGGCCGGTTCCTGGATCAGTGGCGCGTCACCCAGGCTGCTTTCAGCGAGACGGAGCAGGGTCGGGACGTCTCGCTCAATCGCTTTGGCATCCTACAATGCGGCGCGGCGGCTCTGTCCGTTTTTCTCGATCGCAATTTCGTCATTTGCCGGATCCGTGATCGGGGTTTGAAGGTGATGGGGAATGTCGCGAAAGGCCGCGTTTATGGCCGATTTACAAATGGAGGGCTGCCGCTGGCTGCCCGCCATGTCTTTGTCGTGGAATACGACATCCAGATTGGTTGGCTGATCGAGAACATTCTCGACGATGCCCATTGCGCCATGATGGGTCCGGTCACGACCTTGACTGAAATAATCGAGACGCCCCGGGTTCAGAAGATGGATCTGGCGTCGCTGGATGTAGATTGGGAGATGGTGCCTTCTATCCGATAGCGGAGGTCTTAGAGGCGCGAGACGTTCCATTTCTCTTGATGTCTGGCGTGGCGCCGCTGCTGTGGCACCCGAGCATCCAGCTTGGCCTGTATGTTCAAAACCATTCCGACCTGGAAAATTGATCGAGCATATGCAGGAATTACTAGGACAGGGACGTCCACAGCTAATTTGCTTGAGACAATACCTACGCGACCATCCAATAAATGTTTGCATAATGGGGCTCGCGATTAGCGCGTCCGTGCCTAGCACGAGGTTGAGGTGCAAGTCCTCATAGCTCCACCAATTCCTTCCCTTGAAATCAAGGCTCTTATTGGGTTCCGGGGTGGTGGCTCGGGAGGCTTGTACGAGGGCTCGGAGGGTGGGATAAGTGAGGGCGCATCACGGATCACATGGCTGTCTCTGAACTGGTCAATTTGGCGGGTCTACTGGATGACCGGAAATGTTTTGCTCTCGTTCGAGAGCATCGCTGGCCGGAAGGCATTCGCTGTCCTGGTTGCGACGGTGATGCCATCATCCGGGATGGCCATGACGATACCCAGCCGGAGCGGCAACGGTATCGATGCAAGACATGCTCAAGACGTTTTGACGATCTCACGGGAACGGTTCTGGCTGGCCAACATCAGCCGCTGCGCGTTTGGGTCCTCTGCCTCTATTTCATGGGGTTGAACTTGTCGAACCGGCAGATTGCAGCGGAGCTGGGTGTGAATACCTCCGACATACATATGATGACCGAACAACTACGTGGAGGACTTGTTGCAAATATGCCCACGACCACGCTGCACGGCAAAGTCGAAATTGATGAAGTCTACGTCGTGGCCGGGCACAAAGGGCAGCCTGGACAAGTCTCAAAAAGGGGCGCCGTGGCCGCCGCAGACGGCTGGCAGGTGCGCCGGGACGCGGCACGCTGGAAAAGGAGAAGCCGCCCATCCTCGGTTTGATCGAACGTGGCGGCCAGGTGATCCTGCATATGCTGTCAAACGTGCAGCAGCGCACCATCGAACCACTCATCCGTCACGATATTGCACCGGGCACCCTCGTTCACACCGATGAGTATGCGATCTACAGCCGTCTCGAGCAATGGGGTTACCCGCACAAGACGGTCTGTCATGGACGGGGTGAATATGCCCGGGACGAAGATGGCGATGGCTTCTGTGAGGTCCACGTCAACACAATCGAAGGGTTCTGGTCGCTGTTACGCTCTTGGCTCCGTCCCCATCGCGGCATCTCCCAGGAAAAGCTCCCTCATTATCTCGGCTTCTTCCAATTCGTTCACAACGCCCGCCGCCGCGGAAAAGCGCTGCTCAACGCCCTCATCGCAGGTATCGTATCCTGACGGAATTTCACCACCCCGGAACCCAATAAGAGCCTTGAAAGATATCAGGATCAGCGCCACGGGACCGCGGCGGCGTAAAGCCTCCACGGCAACCCGGCGCAGCGTGCCGATCCGTACATTCTCTGATTGGGATAACCCCGCGCCCGGGTTTGTCGAGGCCGATTTGGTATCGCATTCGGGCCCGTTTGCTAAAGGGGCCTTTACGCAGACGCTGGTGTTGACCGATGTCGCCACCGGTTGGACGGAGTGCGCGCCGTTACTGGTGCGCGAGCAAACCGTATTGACGACAGCGCTGACCGAGCTCCGAAAATTGTTGCCATTTCCGCTGTTGGGCTTCGATACCGTCAACGACAGTGTCTTTATGAACGAGACCGTCCGAGACTATTGCCTTCGTGATGGAATAGAACTGACGCGCTGCCGATCATATAGGAAGAATGATCAGGCTTTTGTTGAGCAAAAGAACGGCGCGATCGTTAGAAAAATGGTCGGTTATCGGCGGTTTGAGGGCCTGAAAGCGACCCGCGAACTTGCGCGGCTTTACGCTTTGACGCGCCTGTTCATAAATTTCTTTCAACCGTCCTTCAAGTTGAAGGAAAAACATCGGGACGGCGCCAAGGTGGTCAAACGATATCATCGCCCTGCGACGCCTTATCAGCGGCTGCTTGCAGACGAGCGCACTTCAGAAAAGACTCGCAGTTGGCTGAAGGCTCTCTACGTGACGCTGGATCCGGTCCTTCTTCTGCGAGACATTCGCCGTGCTCAGGAGAAGTTGGTTGCCATTGCAGATACAGCCCCTGGGGATGCTGTGGTCGAGAATGGGGCGATTCCCCTCGAAGCGTTTCTTGACGGGCTCCGCGTCGCCTGGCGTGGTGGCGAGGTCCGGCCCACAGCGCTCGTCAAACCAGCAGCAAAGCGTGAACGCCGGCGCCCCGATCCTATTCTCGCAGTCAGCGCAGAACTCAAAACCTGGTGGGATGCTGAACCGTGGCGAACATCGAGAGAGTTGCTCGAACGAATGCAAGCCGAATACCCGAACATGTACCCCGACGGATTAATCCGCACCGTGCAGCGCCGCGTCAAAATATGGCGTGCAGCGACAGCGCATGAGTTGGTGTTCGGTCCCTTCGCAGGATCTGAACGGACAATTGAAGCTGTCGATGCTCCGTTATGACGGCTGTCGGCGCCGGAGTGGGGGGCTGCTTCGCTTCGCGCAGCCGATGGCTACGCTACGCAGCCCCCACTCCGGCGACATTCGGGTGACAAATGAATGGACGTGGGCCGAATCTTCGGGAACATTTACATGAGGCAGCCGGCTCAACGTTCGGGAGCATTGCTGGATGAGGCAATACGTTTCCGGTCCAGAGCGCCGCGCCACAGGAGAGGCCATTGCTCAGGAACCAGATCGAAAGCGCGCCAGCTGATGATGCATGGCATCCAGCAGCGCCTCAATTTGTCCACCATGCTGGGAAATGACGCCCGCGTAATCGTTGCGCTCCGTCAAACGCAGGCTTGTGCCTTCAGCGATGATGTCGATGATCTTCGGCTCACCGCCAACGGTCGCCACGACCCACTGCACTTGCGCCTCCGGCTTGCCGGGAACCAGCACATCGGTATCGACGACGATGCCAGCGTCACGCTGGGCGGCTTCGCCCACGTTGAACTTCGCGCCCTGGAAGGTGCTCGCCTGGCCAGTGACGGCATAGACCAGCAGCTGGCGGAAGGTCTGCATATAGTCCTGCTGCTGCGCCGGGGTCGCGACACGCCAGTAGCGGCCGAGGACGAAGCGGGCGACCCCGTCGACGTCCACCGCGCCCCGCACCAGCTGCTGCATCTGCACCTGTTTCTGCGCATCGCTCTGGGACGAGTTGATGACGCCCAGGAGCTTCGAGGCCGTCGTTTGGATCAGGCCACGCGCGTCGGACACATCGTCGGCCCGGGCCTGAACGGTCAGGCCCACAGAGCTGACGAGCAGTATGGCAGTAGCAAGGAAGGTCATTACTCCACGGCGGCGGATGAGCATATTCGTCTCCGAGTCTAAAAGCGCGGTCCGGTTTTAGTTCTGCGCGGCCGGCGTCGCCGGCTGCGGGAACCAAGCTGGAATCGTATGGCGGTTATCATCGCGGGCAGCCTGGATGGCGGCTTCACGATGCTGGTGGTACAGGCTCCTGAAAGTCGCATAGCGATCGTGCGCCCAGCCCTTGACCTCGTCGGTCGGCTTCAGAGATTGCCACCTGACTCACCTAGAAAAGAGTCGATCTTTATCACGCGGCTTTCAGTGTGTGCAATCTACCTGGGATCTCAAACAGCCCTGAATACTCCGCACTATGCTTCGATACAGCTATCGTTTACTAAAATCCTGTCTCAAATGCCCTAATCCGTTCTCACCAACTAGTCTAGCTTTCTAAACTGACGGTAACAAATTGTAGAAGCTCCTCCTCATTGGGGGGCTTTTCGAGAACCTCGGTGATGCCAAGTTCGGCTGCCCGTGCCCGAATGGCCGGCGTTGGCACAGCCGTTATAAGCATGATCGGAATCTGGCTCTGCTGCTCTCGCAACGTCTGAGCAAGTTCTAACCCCGTCATCAGTGGCATATGCTGGTCCAGAATCATGCAACGTGGCGGGGCAGCAGTAGCCTCTAGAAATTCAAGCGCAGACGTAAAGGCCGCGACCTGAAAGCCCGCGAGTTCAAGCATGAACTGGTAGGATTCGAGCACGGCGACATCGTCATCCACCACAGCGATCTTGCCTGTTGTTGCTCTGACCATTAGCCTGTTGGTTTTCCGTGGAAATGCGAAAAGTGAATTGAGGGTATTCAATTACAACAACTTCCGCGAGCCAAGCGCTTTGATCTAGATCAGTCCGGGCTGGCAAAAAGATCAAGTGGGCAGGTCGAACGCGGGAGCGGGTGGGTTTACGGGAACACTGAAGAGGAAGGTTGTGCCCTTTCCTGCTTCGCTCGCCACGGTCAGCTGCCCATCATGGGCTTCCACAATTGTGCGACAGATCGAAAGTCCGACGCCCAGCCCCTCTGCCTTGGTCGTGACGAAGGGTTGGAAGAGACGGGCGCGCACCGCATCGCTCAGCCCAGGTCCCGTATCGGTGACGGCGATCTCTATCCGTTCGCCGATGGCCTGGGCGCTCACCTTGAGGCGCTGTTCGGGGGAGCGTTCCATCGCCTCAATTGCGTTACGCATGAGATTGAGTAGGACTTGCTGCACTTGCACCCGGTCAACGAAAGCAATCTGTGCATCTGACGCAATATCCAGGGAGAGCGCCACGCGGCGGTTCTTCCCCGCGAGCACGAGAGCTGCCGTCTCGATGACCAATGCCTCTAGATCCTCCGCCGTTCGGGGATGCTCCTCCTTCTTCACCAGTCGGCGGAGGCTCCCAACGATACCACGCGCACGCTCGGCCTGTTCGGCAACCTTTTCGAGGCCCTGGCGTAACAGTGGGTGCGAATTATCGTCCAGCAGTCGCCGCATGCCGCGCAGATAGTTCGCGACGGCGGTAAGCGGCTGGTTGACCTCATGGGCAAGTGCCGATGCCATCTGGCCGAGTTCGCTGAGGCGCGCAACGTGCATCAGTTCCGCCTGGAGTTCGGCAAGCCTTCGGTCGCGATCCTCGCGATCGGTCAAATCGCGGACAAAACCTGTAAAACAACGTTTACCCGGAACATTCGCCTCCCCAATCTGCAGATCCATGGGAAAGGTCGTGCCGTCCTTACGCCGCCCGGCCACTACGCGGCCGATGCCGATGATCCGCCGCTGCCCTGTATCCCGATAGCGCCTGAGGTAACCATCGTGAGCTGTGGCATATGGCTCCGGCATCAGCATCGAGACATTGCGCCCGATGACCTCCGCGGCCCCATAACCGAACATCCGCTCGGCGGCGCGGCTAAAGAATTCTATCATCCCGCTCTCGTCGATAACGACCAGACCATCTGGGTTACTATCGAGGATCGTGCTTAGCAGCGCTTCCCTCTGCTGCAGAACCCCATTGAAATGCTGCGTCTCACTTAGGTCACGGGCGATGTCGGAAATGCCGATGACTGTCTGGTCGTGTCCCAGGATCGGCGAAAGGGTCAGCGAAACAGGGATAGTTCGACCGTCCTTGGTGATCCGCTCGGTCTCAAAATGGGCGAGATGCTCACCTTGGCCGACCCGGTCCAGGATCGACATCTCCTCAACTATACGATGCGGCGGTATGATGCGGCGGATGGACTGGCCGATGATCTCTGAGGCTGGATAGCCGAACAACCGCTCTGCGGCTGCATTCCAGTAAGTTACCTTTCCTGTCCGATCCTTGCCAACGATCGCATCATTGGATGACGTGGCGATGGCTGCCAGAAATGGCCAAATGTGATCTCCAATCGGCCCTCGCGGCGCTGTCGGATCATCGAATCGCGGCATGCAATACCTTTCCTATCGGCGGGTCGCGGCCAAGGCATAAAAATGTCGGGGGATCAGCTTGACTGGCCTGACGATCCGGCGGCCAGCACCAGTCGCACCAGATCCGGGAGCGTCTCCACGTTAAGCTTTCGCAGGACGCGAGCGCGATGGACGTCAATCGTCCGCGGGCTGGTTCCCAGCAAACGGGCCATCTCTTTATTCGAACGCCCCTCCGACAGAAGGCCGAGCACCTCCCGCTCGCGTGGGGTGAGCGCTGCGATGAGGTTGGCAGCCGTTTTCGTGATACAGGCGCTGCCCAGCGCCCGCCGATTATCCTCCAGCGCCCGCTGCAACGCCGTCAATAGCTGATCGTCGGCAAAGGGCTTTTCGATGAAATCGAGCGCCCCGGCCTTCATTGCTTGGACCGCAGCGGATACATCCCCAAATCCAGTCATTACGATGACCGGAAGATGCACGCCATCTTCCGCCAGCCGAGCTTGCAGCTCCAGGCCGGTCATCCCGGGCATGCGAAAGTCAGTCAGAATGCAGCCGGCAGGGGATAACGGAGCATTTAACAGTTGTTGCGCACTCGCATAGATCGCGGTTGCCATGCCCTCCGACTTCAACAAGAAGTCGATCGAGAGCCGGACTCCTTCGTCATCATCGACGATATGGACCGTCTGCGCCACTTCCATCATTACCTCATCGGTGACATCCGCCGCATGAGCCGATGTCTTATCTACGGAGGGCGGCAGAGCGCCATCCGCGTCGCATCATCAGAATGAGAAGACCATAGGTAATTTCACGTACGCGACCAAACGAATTTTACCCGAAGACCCACAAGTGCATCCTCCTTCTGCCAGCAGCATTCGGAGCCCATAATGTTTGCATCATTGCCCGCATCCACGATCATTTACAGCCCTGGCCGCCACAAGGCCGATCAAGAAGCAATGCCTTTGTCTTCTAGCGGGACATGCATTGCTAAATCAGCCTCCCCGATCGACAACGGTTATCTCAGGGGACGACTGGATGGCGTCGGCTCCTCAGTCGAGGTCGCCAAGGGCCAAGAAATTGTCGGCCAAGGTGACAGGGCAGACTCCTGTTTCGAGGTGATCCACGGCTGTGTGCGAACACTGCAGCGTCTAGAGGACGGACGCTCCCAGGTGAGCGAGTTCCTTTTGCCGGGCGACATCTTTGGGCTTGATGCCAGCGGCGAGCATGAGTTCGCCGCCGAGGCGGTGACAGCCGCGACTATTCGTCGCGTGCGCTTATGCACGATTGACCTTCTGACGCGGGAAGACGCAGCCTTTGAACAAGATCTGCGCCACCACCTGTGCTATCAGATCAAGGCCGCTCGCCGGCGCCTCGTGGCCCTCGGCCGCATGACGGCCGCAGAGAAAATCGCAGGCTTCCTTCTCGAGATGAGCGGGCGCCTGGATGCGTCAGAGCAGGGAGCGGTGAAGCTGCCGATGTGCCGTGGGGACATTGCGGATTATCTCGGTCTGACAATCGAGACCGTTTCCCGTTGCATGACTGACCTGAAGCGCCGGAATGTCATCAGCCTCCACGGATCGTTGATCGCAATCCTTGATCGGCGGCTGTTGGCGACGAAAGAGACCCTTCACTGACCTAAAGCACCGATAGCTAAAGGAAAATCCCGCTTACCCAGCAAAATCGCCTTTTGCTCACCGACGACCGATGAGAACAAAGCACTGACCTTTCTGTCAAGAGATCCTGCAAGTCGAGCAATTATCAACATCAAGGACGCGCGTTCTGTCCTATTTCAGATGATCTATGCGATTGTGCCCTCAGCGAACGCATCTGCATAGTCAGCCGAAAACCGACTGTCCTTATGCTTATGCTCGACCAACCAGCCCCGCCGCACAGGTTCGAGCGCGCCTCGAACGGTCCCCCCTGCGGTTAGGCAGGAGCGTCGTCTTCAGGTGACTTTCTTACGAGAAGGCAATTTCGGCACCGTGTCCTTCAAACTGGCCGTCGACCGCGCGAGGGCCGTCAGAAGGCTGATCAGGCTATCGACGTCCTTAACAGAGAACTGCGAGAGAAGCTGTTCTTCACGGACCAAGGCGACCTCCGCGATACGATCATACAAGCGACGTCCCTTAACGGTCAGGGATGTCACGCGTGAACGGCCGCTGCCATTCCGCGAAGCCACAAGCTTCTGCTCTTCCATCCGCGTCAATCCGCGACTAATCGCCGCCTTGTCGAGCCCGGCCGCCTTGGCAATCTCAGGCGATGAGATCCCAGGGGCCGCGGCGAGCGCCGCCAGCATGTACCACTCGCTCAAGCCGATGCCATAGTGCATACGGAGAAAACGGGATGTTCCCCCTTCCAACTTGTTCGCGACGGCTCGAAGCAGACCCGGCACGTAACGGTCCGCGGAAATGACCGGACCCGTTCCCGCCTTGCTGGAGACCGATGTTCCATCACCTTGCGATGGCGCATGATGCTTTGCTTTAGAAACTTTGAGAACCGCCACGGGCCTAATCCTTCACGCTTTCGTTTATCCCAAACGGATGTGTTTGGGTGACATCGGCCTTGGACTTGGCAGTTCAAGCTCCGAATTGCTTTCACATCCTTGCGCCTCACGGCAAAATTATGGCACTCGGGACGTCCATTCCCGACATCTGGGCTACAGCCCACCCCATCAGCCTCGTCCGAGGTGCGCGCCGGCTATCTCCTGCAAAGACATCGCCTATACGGGACGCCATCCTCCTGATGCCCTCGCGCTTCGGTGGTCGCAGAGTAGTGTGCAGCAACGGACCTGCTGCTCGAGCAGCAGGTCCCACGAAAACCTCCATCCGAGTAGCTCGTCCAAACTCACTTAGGCCAACTCAACGACACAAACGGCAAATTCCTTCCGTCATTTCTATGTGGCGGGGTGTCGCACTTCCTAGCTGCTCGTGCCATCATCTCCAGGCGGTTCAGCTGCGACGCTCCCGAACGGCCGCACGCCGAAAAACCAACAAAGGGGATCTGGGTGCCGATCTCTCGCTGCAACCGAACCTGTTGGTCGATCGGCAGTATCCGACCTCAGAGCAGACAGGATTGATCAACGAAACCTCTTCCATGCATGTTCGCGAGGACATTTGCTATCTAAACCGTAACGACCGTTCCAAAGGTGCCCGGCTTCGGTCTGCCGATTAGTCTGACAAATCTCCGATGATCCTAGGGAAGACGGTGCAAGCCATGAACGTGATGGACAACAAGCGACTCGCTTGTGAGCTTGTCGAGGCAGCAGCCCAAGCCATGGCAACGCTCGACGGTGGCCCTCCGACCGATCGTGTGCTCCAGGCCTATCGCGGAGACGCGAAGGCGATAGCAACGGCTGTGATCGTGCGGCTCGCAGGATCGAGCAGGGCGTCTGGTTTTCCGAAGGGTGCCCTTGTGGCCAAGGCTCTCGCATTCCTGGCGGAAGAGATGAGAAAGCTTTAACGGCAAATGTAAACTTACTGACCCCGCTCGCCTGGGCTTTGCTCAATATGACGACAGGCGCTCTGTCCGACCAGGACGAGCCGACGGAACAAATCCCGAGAAACTTCCAAGAGGACGTCTGGAGACGCCCCAAAGGAGGAACGCGTAAAAGGCGGCAACAGCGCGTGTCCCACACTGATCAAGAGGGGGCGGTCAAGCAGAAGTGCCCATTCCTGCCTCGTTACCTCGAGTTGATGCCGGACGATCTGCCTTGGCCTCACTATTCGATGGTCGTCTCCATTTTCTCTTTGTAACGCTGACGTTACCAGATCATCGCCCAGAGTGCACCGTCACTGGTTTGGCACTCGCCGCTGCCATGCCCCACCGTCTTGTTGTGGCCCCGGCAAACGATCTGGATGTGCGGCCCAGTGGCAAGAAACCAAGCAGACCCATCCGTGGTAGCTGGCGTTGGGGTTGACTGACCATCGAAAATGGATCCGCCATTCCTGAAGGCCACACGGTAGCGACCCTTCAGGATCTCTCCATTCCTCATCGTAATTGTGACTGGCCCGCTTCCCATTCCCGTTCGAATAAATTCAATCTTAAGCGGTCCGAACTGCTTGGCCTCCGCGTTCAAGGGAAAGGTAGTCGCCGTGTCAGTACAAGCGCACAGGATGACCATAAGAGCAGTGACAGCCGATTCAATGGCGGCCCACATCGACGTCTCCCTCAAAGGACGATACGATCACACGCTCATCCCGCATAGGGAAGCCGTTTTTCATCCACGCGAGTGTTCGGGGCATAATCAGCACTCGGGCCCTTCAGCACAAGCAGTTACACATGTATGGCTCACTGCGAACATAAGGCCGGAACAGAATGAAAATCTGTATTTTTGGTGCTGGCGCGATCGGTGGCTACCTGGCGGTGGAGCTGTCCCTTGCAGGACATAACGTTTCAGTCATCGCCCGTGGCGCGCACCTTGCGGCGATCCAGCAAAACGGCCTGACATTACTGACGGGTGACGTCACAAAGCATGCTGAAATAGAAGCGAGTGATAATTCAGGGCGGTTTGGTCCGCAGGATCTCGTTATCTCCGCGCTTAAGGCCCATCAAGCGCATGCGAGCGTGACACAATTTCTTCCGCTTCTGGGGAAAGAGACACCTATCGTCGCCGCGGTGAATGGGATTCCATTGGATTCCATGTGGTACTTTTATAAGACCGGCGGTCCATTCGACGGTCTCCCTGTCGAATCAGTGGATGCCGGCGGACGCCAGTGGACGATCCTTGGTCCGGAGCGAGCCATCGGATGTGTCATCGATCCCGCCTGCGAGGTCATTACACCAGGGATCATAAAGCACACTATGTTCAATCGATTCACGCTTGGAGAGCCTGACGGGACACGGTCCGAACGCGTCCGGGTTCTAAGCAAGATATTGTCCGAAGCTGGGTTTGACGCGCCAATTCGTGACAATATTCGCTGGAATGTTTGGCTCAAGCTGTGGGGAAACGTATGCTTCAACCCGATTAGCGCTCTTACCTACGCAACGCTTGATCGAATAACGACAGAAGCCGGCCTATTAACTTTATGCAAAGCCATGATGGCTGAAACTCAGTCTGTCAACGAGGCGCATGGCATTCATATTCCGCACGAAATGGCCGATCGGCGCTTAGCCGCTGCTGGCTTGGTCATCGGGCATAAGATGTCCATGCTCCAAGATCTCGAGCGCGGCCGGTCGATGGAAATTGATGCACTCGTGACGTCCGTTCAGGAGCTAGGCCGCCTTGCGGGATTGCGAACACCGTTGATTGACACCGTACTATCCTTGATACAGGAACGCGCGAGAACCGCGGGACTTTACCCCACAGATAGTCCGAAATCATCGTCAATGTCACTTCGGAATGAATGACTACTGGAATGTCGCGGCCCCCTTTCCCTTCATGGCAGCAAACGCCGACTTTTCAGGAGCGACATTCCAAGACCAAAACCCCGAAAGCTGCGATCAACTATCAACCTTTCCAAAATAGATGCCATGACCGCAGGTATCTGCTAAAGTTGTGGGCATGAAGAGAGACGGTCGTGCCCTGGATCATTCGATATTGACGGAGCTGCGCAAGCGCGGCGTTGCCGCGGTACAGTCGGGTGAAAGCCCGGTGCAGGTCGCTGCGGCGTTGGGCGTCAATCTTCGGACTTTATTTCGTTGGCTGGCGCTGTATCGGCGTGGTGGGTGGGATCAGCTCGACGCCAACAAGCGTGGCGGTCGCCCACCCAAGCTTGACGGGCGTGCGCTGCGCTGGATTTACTAGACCCTTTCGACCAAGAACCCGTTACAGCTGAACTTTCCGTTTGCCCTTTGGACGATCGCGATGGTGCAAGCACTGATCACCGAGCGCTTTGGCGTGAAATTGGGGCATAGTTCCGTCGCCCGTTTGCTGCATCAGTTAGGCCTGAGTGCTCAGCGCTCTCTGTGGCGCGCCTATCAGCAAAATCCGGAAACAGTGAAACGGTGGCTGGAAACAGAATATCCCGACATTCGTAGGCAGGCGAAGCGTGCAGGCGCGCAGATTTTCTTCGCCGAAGAGGCTGGTGTGCGTTCCGACTTCCACAGTGGCACGACCTGGGGGCCCCGTGGCCAGACGCCAATCGTATCCAGCACCGGCGCGCGCTTCGGTGTCAATCTGATCTCGGCGATCAGCGCTCAAGGGCAACTTCGCTTCATGCTGACCGAGGGCCGGGTAACCGGGGCCGTGTTTATCGAGTTTCTCAAGCGATTGCTGGCCAACGCAACCGCTCCCCTCTTCGTCATTGTCGATGGTCACCCCACACACCGCGCGAAAGCGGTTACCCAGTTCGTGGCGGCCCAACAAGGTCGGCTGGCCTTGTTCCACCTGCCACCCTATTCGCCGGATTTGAACCCGGACGAGTTGGTACGGAACGATCTGAAAACCCACGGCACGGGGCGGAAGCTGATCACTTCGCCAACTCAGCTGCGCCAGGCAGTCCTTTCCCAAATGCGGCAGTTGCAGAAGCACCCGCGTTGGTGCGCAGCTTCTTCCATGCTCCGACCACGCTATACGCCCGGCTTTGATGGCAACTATTATGGGAAGGTTAATAACTAAGTTCTTCCCTTGGTTCCAGAAAAGCTTGCCACAAGCCGAGCATTCTGGAGTGGAATGCGGAGCGCATAGAGCGTCAGTCATGGCGTGCTCTCACACCCCAACACCTCAAGCGCGATCTTCACGCGGCTGCGCGACGAGATCCTCATATTCCGGATGTCGTCTAATGAACCCAGCGATGAACGCACATTCCGGCACCACCAACTGGTGCCGGTGTCGTACCTCGTCCAGGACCGCCCGCACAAGCGCTGAACCCAGCCCTTGGCCTTCGAGTGCACGCGGAACGTCGGTATGTATCAAAACCAGCTGGCCTTTCTCTTGCCGATAGCTCACGAAGGCTGTCGCTCTATCTTTGGTCAGCTCAAACCGGCGGAGATGGATATTGTCTGTCACGTCATTCACGAACTGTCTCCTGGCGCACAAGGCGATGCCGCCGAGGAGGAGTTGCTCCCTCACCCAGCCGGCCGCGACATTACGTCTTCAAAGCGCTTTTGGGATTGAGGTTCTGGATATGGCCGCTTTCTGTGCCGGCCGTCGGATCAATGACACAGTTGATCAGCGCCGGTGTGCAGCTGGCCAAAGCCTCGGACAACGCTTCGCCAAGCCCTGCCGTATCGGTGACATGATATCCCCCGCCGCCGAAAGCCTCGATCATCTTGTCGTAGCGTGCATTCTGCACAAAGCCGGTCGGTGACGGCCGCTCGCCAGGCTTGTCACCGTGATAGATGCCGCCATTATTGAGGACGATGGTAACGATCGGCAGCTTGTAGCGGCAGATGGTCTCAATCTCCATGCCGCTGAAGCCGAAGGCACTGTCGCCCTCGATAGCAACCACGGGCTTGCCGCTCACGGCGGCCGCCGCAATCGCATAGCCCATGCCGATGCCCATGACCCCCCAGGTGCCGCTGTCCAGGCGCTTGCGCGGCACTGTCATATCGATGATGTTCCGCGCAAAATCGAGCGTATTGGCGCCTTCATTAACGATGGTGACGTCTGGCCGATCCGCCAGCACGTCGCGCACCGCACGAAGAGCACTTGAGAAATTCATCGGGCTGGGCTCAGCCGCGAGGCGTGCTGCCATGCGCTCAACATTCTTCTTCTTATGGACCTCAAGCACGTCCAGCCAATCGGCTGGCGCCTTGACCTGTCCGGGCTGAATGGCGCCAAGCAAAGCGGCGACAGCAGATTTGATGTCGCCCACCACCGGCGCCGCAATAGGGCGGTTGCTGTCGATCTCCGTGGGTGAAATATCCAGCTGGACAAATTGCGTCGTCTCAGACCAGAGCGGCGGCTTGCCATGAGAGAGTAGCCAATTGAGGCGTGCGCCGATCAAGACTACGACATCCGCCTGGCCGATGGCGAGAGAGCGCGCCGTGGCGGCCGATTGCGGATGGCTGTCCGGCAGCAATCCTTTGGCCATGGACATGGGCAGAAAGGGAATTCCGGTTGTCTCGATCAATTGCCTGATCTCGGCCTCCGCCTGCGCATAGGCGGCCCCCTTGCCCAGAATGATCAACGGGTGCTTCGCATGCGCCAAAAGATCAATCGCCCGCGCGACCGCATCGGGCGCCGGGATCTGGCGTGGTGCCGGATCGACGACCTTGACCAAGGACCTCCGCGCGCTGTCCAGATCCAGCGTCGCGCTCAAGGCCGCGGCTGTTAGGTCCAGATAAACCCCGCCTGGCCGCCCCGACAGCGCCGCGTGAATGGCCCGCGCGATGCCGATGCCGATATCTTCCACCCGATTGACACGGAAGGCCGCCTTGGCGAAGGGCTTAGCCGCGTTCATCTGGTCCAATTCTTCATAATCCCCCTGCTCCAGATCGACGATCGCGCGATTGCTGGAGCCACTGATCAGGATCATCGGAAAGCAGTTGGTCGTCGCATTCGCCAGCGCCACCAGACCGTTGAGAAATCCCGGGGCCGAGACAGTCAGGCAAATGCCCGGTTTCTGCGTCAGATAACCCGCGATGGCCGCAGCATTGCCCGCGCTTTGCTCGTGACGGAAGCCGAAATATCGCAGGCCCTCGGCCTGGGCCAACCGCGCTAGATCTGTGATCGGTATGCCGGCAACCCCGTAGATGGTGTCGAGGGCGTTTAGTTTGAGGGCGTCCACCACCAGGTGGAAGCCGTCCGTCATCATCTCGCTGTTCATGTCTCTCTCCGTCCTGCCGATGCCGGACGGCGTCCGGCCAGGCTCACCAAGCTTGACCGGCCCGCCACCAGCAGGTGCCGGGCCGGCTTGTCGTCACACCACCTTAGTCTCATGCAGTTTCGCGATTGCCTCGGCGCTGTAACCAAGCTCGCCAAGCACTTCGTCCGTATGCTCGCCCAGCAGGGGCGCACCGGTAATTGCAGGCGTGAAGTCCGAGAATTTAATCGGGCTGCCGACGGTCAGATAGGTGCCACGCTTTTTCTGGTCCACCTCGACGATAGTGCCGCTGGAGCGCAGCGTCGGGTCCTCAGCGATTTCCTTCATGCTCAGCACGGGCGAACAAGGAACCTCATACTTGCGCAGGATATTGACCGCCTCGAACTTGGTTTTGTCCGCCAGCCACGTTTCGATATAGGCAAAGATGTCGAAGATATGCGGCTGCCTCGCATGGGCGGTGTTGTAATTCGGGTCATGCGCCCATTCTGGCTTGCCTATCGCCTCGCAGGTCGGGCCCCAATCCTGCTCCTGAATAGTGAAGTAAATATAGGCATTGGGATCCGTTTCCCAGCCCTTGCATTTGAGCACCCAACCCGGCTGACCACCGCCGCCGGCGTTACCCCCACGCGGCACGACATCCGTGAACTTGCCGTATTTTCCGTCTTCACGGATAGGATATTGCGGATATTCCTCAAGAAAGCCCACGCGTTCGAGGCGCTGCTGATCCCGCAGCTTGACGCGGCAAAGGTTGATCGTCGCGTCTTGCATCGACACCGACACTTTCTGCCCTTTTTCAGTTTTTTGGCGCCCAATCAGCGCGGTCAAAATCCCAATGGCGAGATGCATGCCGCTGTTGCTGTCGCCAAGGGCGGCCGCGCTGATCGTTGGCGGCCCATCCCAGAAGCCAGTCGTAGAGGCTGCGCCCCCCGCACATTGGGCAACATTCTCATAGACCTTGATATCTGAGTAGGAGGATTGGTCGTTAAATCCTTTGACCGATCCGAAGATGAGTTTGGGATTGAGCTCCTGGATATGCTCCCAGGTAAAACCCATGCGGTCCATAGCGCCGGGGGCGAAGTTCTCGACTAGGACATCCGCCTCCCGGATTAGCTTCGACAAGATCTCCTTGCCTTCCGGTGTCTTGGTGTTCAATTCGAGCGAACGTTTGTTGCTGTTCAACATCGTGAAGTACAGCGCGTCGAGATCCGGGATGTCACGCAACTGGCGACGCGTGACATCACCTACGCCCACGCGCTCGACCTTCAGAACCTCGGCACCAAACCAGGCAAGAAGCTGGGTGCAGGCAGGCCCGGCCTGGACGCCCGTAAAGTCGATCACTTTAATTCCAGCGAGAGGTAAGCTCATGGGTCAGAACTCCATAATGTCGATTATTGAAATTGTGAGCACTGTTTGATCAAGCATTTTATGGAGTGGCCGATGCTGCGGTCTTGTCCATCTCATGATGCCGATTAGCAGCTGGGCGAAGCACCGTCAGAACCAGGACGAAAGCCACCAGATTGATGCCGGTCGCAAGGAACAGCACGTCATTCCAATTGCCCGTCAAAGTCGCGGCAAGCGCACCAAGCGGCACGAGAAATGCCGCGGCGCCCTTCGCGGTATAAAGCATGGAGGTATTTGTCGTGGCGTATTTCGAACCGAACAGATCCGTGCACATCGCCGGAAAGAGGCTGAAGATTTCGCCCCAGCAGAAGAAGATCATGCCCGTGAAAAAGACGAAGCCCGCGGGAAAGCGCCCGAAGAGATAAAGACAGAAATAGCTGATAGCTCCGAGTGCGAAAGCAATCGCCATGGTCTGCCAAAGACCAATTTCATCCGACACCCAGCCGAAGAAGGGCCGCGCAACGCCGTTCATGACATTGGCGAAAATCAGGGCGACGGATAGTGTGCCGGCGCTCATGAAGACCGCAACATTGGCGATGTGATAGGAGGTCGCAATGGGTGCGAGATAGGCCGTGACGACCAATCCGCCCGCACACATCAACAAGTCCAGTATATAGAGAACCCAGAAGACGCGGCTGACGATGACTTCACGCGCCGTATAGCTGCGCGCCGTCTGCTGGAGCTTTGCGCTTTTGACGCTCGGCGCTTCCCCGGGATGCGGATTGCGGATGAACTGCGATACCAGCAAAACCACGCCACCCTGGATCAGCCCGAACCAAAAGAAAGCGGCGGCATAGCCGGCTTGCGCGATTACCATCTCGATCGGGATGATCGTGATCGCCGCACCGGCGCCAAATCCGCCGGCCACGAGGCCAACCGCGAGACCTCGCTTGTCCTTAAACCATTTGACCGCGGTGCCAACTGCCGTACAGTAGACGGCACCGGAGCCAAGGCCGGAGAGCGCACCCCCGATATAGAGAGCCGTCAGCGAGCCCGCATAAGCATCGAGGAGCCAACCAAGGCCAACCAGAATGCCGCCAACGCCCATGACGGTACGCGGACCTAAGTTAGGCCCCAGCCTGTCAGCAATCCATCCATTGATTGGAGTCGCCCAGGTTTCCAGCGCCACAAAAATCGTAAAGGCTATTTGGATGCCCGAGACCGGCCAACCATGAGCCTTTTGTAGGGGCAGAACAAAGACTGACCAGCCATATTGGAGATTGGCGATCATAATCATACAGACGACGCTCAAAATGAGATGTCGCCATCGCTGATTGCTAACGTGGCCTGTGGCAGCGGGGTTTGAGGTCGTCGTCGCGCTCATTTTACTCTCCGAATGCTCATTTTCTTACGCCGGTTTATTCGGTAGAAACTCCGTGCATTGCGAACACCATAGACTAATGATCAGCCAAACTGACTGCGACGGCGAATTCCCGCCGCAACGCATCTCCATGTTGGTTGAGCGACGGTGCTCCGGTGCGAACTGTCGGGTCCGGGTAGCCGGAAAGTTTCACGGGGTTCCCAGGCATTTTTATGCCGCCAGCCTCAATCAGCATGTTCCGTGCCTTCGCCTGTGGATGCTCCACCGCTTCCGCCACGTTCAACAGGGGGGCGACTGGAACACCTGCTTCATGGATTACCTGCAGCCAATGCTCCGCGGCCTGGGCCTTCAGTGACCGCTCAAGTTCCACCTTAAGCTCTCTTTGGTGTGCCGTTCGCATTTGGTTGGATGCGAAGCGAGGATCTTCTGGAAGATCCGGGCGTCCGAGCGTCGTACATAACTGAGCGAAGAGGTGATCGTTTCCCGCGCACATGACAATATCTTTATCCTTTGCGCTGAACACGTCGAAGGGCGTCATGAACGGGTGCCGGTTACCGATCCGTTCGAGCGGCTTTCCTGTCGCAACATATTCCATAACGCCATGCTCCAGGAATGCGAGGGTCGCATCGAACATGGCGACATCCACTTGAGCACCTTTTCCTGTCTTTTCGCGGGCATAAAGGGCACTCGCAATGCCACAAAACATAAAAACCCCCCCGCAGAGATCGGAAAGGGATGTGCCAACGCGCGTAGGCGGCCCATCGGGAAAGCCTGTCATGCTCATGATACCGCTCATTGCCTGAATGATCGTGTCATAGGCTGGATAATGGGCGAGCGGTCCTGTCTGTCCGAAGCCGGAGGATGAGGCATAAATCAAACGTGGGTTGATTTCGGAAAGTGTTTCATACGACAGGCCGAGCCTCGCCATGGTCCCAGGGCGAAAGTTCTCAGTAAGAACGTCCGCCTGCCGGACCATGTTCAAGAAGAGCGCGCGATCTGTGTCCTCCTTCAGGTTGAGAACGATGCTCTCCTTGCCTCGATTCACAAAACTGAAATAGAGTGACTGGTCGCCGACGAAGGGACCATAGGTGCGGGTGTCATCGCCATGGCCTGGCGGCTCGATTTTGACAACCCGTGCACCGAGATCCGCCAAGACCGTGGTGCCAAAGGGCCCGTTCAGAACATGTGTCAGGTCAATGACGAGCAATCCAGAGAACGGCCCTGAAGCTGCAGAACCTTCATTTTTTGTCACAATTGTCTCCAACGGATGCCAATTCACCGGGAATTCCAGTAAGAATTTTGTCTGGGCAACAGCTACGAGCAAGTTCGATCTCGGTAAATGATTTGAATCAATTTTCCGCCACCAAAAGTCGGCTATGGCAAATGTACGCACTGATGCTCGATATTGCTTTATCGCAATCTCTGGTGCACTCGGTTCGACTAGTAAATGGTTACATGACTCGTCCCTCCGCAACCGCTGTACGGCTGCGACTTTTCAACCGGAGGATATCTACTCGATGCGACAGTTTGTTCTGGTCAGTGCCGCGACGCTGACGGCTGCAGTCGGTCTCGCCGCCATCGCCAAGGCTCAGGTCACCACCCCCGACTTCACCCAGACGATTTCGCCCGGCTCCGTCGTGGCGCGTCTCGACGGCCGGGTGTCCCAGTGGTACGGCGTCAGCGGTTTCACGGGTCAGAGCTATGGCGGGACGAAATACTCTGGCTCAGGCTTGGCCGGTTATATGCGGCTCTTTCCAGGCTTTGACGGCGTTGCCGCCAACGGGTTGCAATATGGTGCCCAGGCTGAAATCCGTGAAAATACCGAGACCAGTGCTTCTGCAGGCGCCAGCACCGAAACGCTCTATGTGCTCCGCGACTTTGGCTATCTCGGCCTTCCGCAACTCGGTCTCGTCCGCTTCGGCCAGCAAGAGGGCGCTCTCTACCTTAACGATGCCGGCCGCTTCGAAAGCGGCAATGAAGCCTTCGATGACGGCGGCTGGAACGGTGATGTCGAAAATTTCTTCGTCAACTCCGCGCAGCGGCCGATCTATCCCTGGACATGGAGCAATAGTACCCGTACGGCGGACAAGATCGACTACATTACGCCAACTTGGAACGGACTGAATTTCAGCGCGAGCTTCGAACCAAACCAGACTGGCGAGAACTACAGCCCGGCTGTCACCTCGACCACGACTTCGACCGACATGCGTCGCAATACGTTTGAAATTGGCACCACTTACAAGACCAAGCTCGATGGCTTCGGCATCATCGTCGATGGCGGCTATATGAACGCCGGCGCAGTCGCGTACAACTCGACTGCGAATGGCCAATCATACCAAGGTCTGAGTGTCGGCAGCCTCGGCGCCACTGTGACATACGGTGGCATTACCGTCGGCGGAAATACCAAGTTCGGCAACATGAACGGTCAGTTCGAGCCTAACTACAAGGGAGGAGCAAACGCGATAGCCTGGCTGACGGGAGGCGTCTACACGATTGGCGCGCTGAGCGCCGGCGGTAGCTATTTTGTCTATGACAGCCAGGGCGACTATTCCACTCCAACCACCGAAGGCACGCGCCGCGAAATGGGTGCAGCTGCCGGCGCAACCTACGTGCTAGCCCCTGGTGTAAAGCTCTTCGCCTCCTATCTCTACGGCACGCGTCATCAGGATGGCTACGACTTCCTCTCCGGCACCGCCGGCAGTGCTAACAACAACACGATGGCCCAGGTCCTCGCGCTTGGAACTTGGCTCTACTGGTAAGAGCCGCGACGTCAAAGGATGGCTCGATAGCGGCTTGGTCAGGGGTAATTACTCAGAAATCGGTAAGTAGGCCGACACGTTAGATCCTACCTACAAGATATAATCAGCACTTTTCCCGTTGCTTGTCGGACAAATTGCGGCCCGCTGAGTAAAACAACTGGCGCCCCCGTATTGCCATCGGTTGTCAGCCTTATTGCCATACGCCCGGCTTGCCTGGTGCCATTTTATGCTGCGTCGCATGCAGTAAGGGCGGCGGCGCGACATTTTCTTGTGCGCGACGAAGACCAGGAGGCTGAAAATTGTAGCTAAGTGCGACCATGCTCTTACGCAGACGTCGGGCAAATATGACAATACACACCTTCAAAACTGGCCTGTCTGGCCAAAGACGCCTGCCTGACGGCCAACAGCTTACCATCCTCCAACTATTAGCAACATTAAGTTGCTGCCAACTGGCAGGACGCGCAGGCTATCAGGTATCAAGATGAAGGCCTGCCCTTTCCCACGTTCGGTAAAACGAGGAGTGCACTTTTGTGAATGGAAGCCAAGACAGGCATGAGGTATCCGGACTGCCCACCACCGCGAGGGACCTGCGGTATGGTCGGAGCGACGGCGCAACGCTGCTCGCTAAAACTTTAAGGAATCAAGCAGTCGACATAGTCTTCATTATGGAAGGGTGTGAGAATGCAGCGGTGCACTTCGCCTTCTCGGGGGTTGGTATCCGACTAATCGCTTTGCCGACTGCAAGCCTGGTCCTCAGCGTTGCCGATAGCTATTCGCGTATCACCGGCCGGCTGGCCTGCGCTCTCATTTACCGCAAACTTGATATTTCCACTGCTCTTTCTGCTATGGTTTTTGCATCGTTAGCTGAGAGTTCAATATTAATTTTGACTGGACGCGCCTTCCTCAATCGGCCCGAAGATGCTGCAACAGGAGATGCCCGACAGACGGATGCAATATCTGCTCTAACGAAATTCAGCGGGGTGGTCGCTACCGTTGATGCCCTGGCGAATATTATCACCCGTGCTTCTCTAGAAGCACTAAAGGATAGGCCGGGTCTAGCTTATCTTGAACTAGAGGCGGGGCTGTTTAATCAAGATGCTAGTGTCGAGCCAGCTTTTTCGGCTGATAAAATAGCAAGCTCTGAAACCCGATTGTACGACGAAGGCGCCGCTCAAACTGTTGCCATGCGTATCATGTCATCGATGCGCCCCTGCATTCTATTCGGCCAAGGACTTTGGAACCCTGAAGCAAGAAAGACCGCCCAGGAGTTTTGCCGCAAACTGAATGTGCCGGGTTATGCGTCCAGATTTGCGGGGGAGATTTTTCCTCCCGATGATCAATATCAAATTTTCTATTCTCTCCATCATGCTCTGACAAGAGCGGACCTTGTCATTGTTCTCGGTGCTCTGCCAAACCTTCTTTCCTCCCGAGGAGACACAACTATACCTGGACCCTCTTTAGTCCAGATCTCTCATGGCAACGAGGTATTCGATCCGGCTGATGATTTCGCCTTGCCACTCTTTGATGAGAGCAGGCTTCTGCGGGCTACTCTGGAAACTCTTGGCTATGCTGAAGACGATGGCGGCGCAGAACGTGAGCCATGGCTAGACGAACTTCACGAGGCTGAGCAACAGACACGAGCAGTTTTGACATCGACTTTTCAAAGTCACGCGCAGTCCATTCACATCAACGATCTTCTCTCTGAGATAACAATCTTTGCTAAGTCTACTACGACCCTCATCTATGATCCCTGCTTGGGACTTGAGCCTGTAGATATCCGCGCTGCACCAGGGCGATTTAACGTAAAACTCGCTCCCGTTCCTGGCATGGGCGTTCCACTTGTGCTAGCGGCGGATCTTGCGAGGCCTGGAACCGAGATCCTTTGCTTGACCAACGCATCGTCTTTCCGCGCATCCGGCTTCGATCTCGAACTTTGCGTTCGTCGGTCCATAGCAGCAATCTTTCTGATCTACGAGTCACCGGTCAGTAATGCCGGTGGCCGACCCGATTTCACCAACGTTGGGAAAGAAAGACCCCCTCACAATGCAATCGCCCGCTTGCCCGTGGTTGAATTCGCTCGCCTTTTGGGTGCTTCTGGCGAAAGAGTGCATGATTCTTCAAATATCCAGGCAGCTCTGCAACGCGCACGCTCCTACGGGAAATGCACGGTGATATATATAAGTGCAACTTCTGTTCAATTGAACACGCCATAAAGCAGGGCCATTCGCAGAAAGTTCTCGCGCTGGGCTCTTTTTGCGTAAGCGTCACGTGACCACCACCTTGCGTGCGGCCTGGCGAAATGGTGACGGTGCCGGTCATGGAAGAGATTCTGATTTCCGGTGATCGAACCGAGCGCACGAACGACGGTCGTAAGAGCACTCTTACGGATGATATCGAATTGCGGGTGCGACGAGAGCGACACCGCCGGTGGCGCCCGGACGAGAAGCTGCGGATTGTGCAAGAGACATTGCATCCTGGGGCGGTGATCGCGGCGGTCGCGCGGCGACATGGAGTTGGGACCGGTCTTCTCTACACTTGGCGCAAGGACATGCTGTCGACGGCGATGGCAGGCTTCGTCCCGGTAGAGGTCAAACGGGATATGTCACCAGAAGCGCCTACGCCAGCTCCTGTGGCGACGCTGCCGGTTCCGGCGAGGCAGAAGGCCGTGTTCGGGCGAATTGAGATTGAGTTTCCAAGCGGCATTCGTGTGCGGGTTGAAGGAGCGGCCGACGAGGTCGTTTTGCGGGGCGTCTTATCAACGCTGAACGGTAGCTGATGCTGCCCGCGGGAGAGGTCCGCATTTACCTGGCCTGTGGCGTCACGGACATGCGGAAAGGGTTCCACTCCCTCGCTGCGCAGGTTCAGACGGTGCTTCAGCATGACCCGTTTAGCGGGGCGATTTTCTTGTTCAGAGGTCGCCGGGGTGATCTCATCAAGTGTCTGTTCTGGGATCGTCAGGGCTTGTGCCTCTATGTGAAAAAACTGGATCGGGGGCGCTTCGTATGGCCGCAGGCCAAGGACGGTGTTGTGTCACTCACCATGGCGCAGTTCTCGATGCTTCTGGAATCGATCGATTGGCGCAACACGGCCTGGACCGCCCGGCCAGAGGTCGTGGTCTGATCGAAAACTTTGGCGGCTAGGTCTATCGAATCTTTGTACCGCGATGCTGGATCTGATAAGCTCGGCCCATGTCGGAGGTCGAAGCTCTTCACGAAGAGATTGCAAAGCTGCGAGGCCAACTGGCAGAGCGCGATGCCAAGCTGGTGGAACTCGCCGCCTCTGAAGCACGGCTGAAGGTGGCGCTGCTCGAGATCGAGCAGATCAAGATGCAATTGGCGGTTCTGCGGCGGCAACGGTACGGCCAATCCTCCGAGCGGCTCGACGGCGAGATCGTGCAGTTGGAGTTGCGCCTCGAGGATCTCGAAGAAACGGTTGGCGAGCAGATCGCGGCCAGCCCGAGGCCGCGGGAGGCAAAGGACCACGAGCGGAAACCCACCGGGCGCAAGCCCCTACCGCCGCACTTGCCGCGGGAGGTGGTGGTGCACGAGCCAGAGATCATCTGCCAGTGCGGCGGCTGTGACCCTGGCCGCCTGACCAAAATCGGTGAAACCACGACCGAGGTGCTGGAAAAGATCCCGGCCCGGCTGAAGGTCATCCGCCACGTTCGGCCAAAATATGCCTGCCGCCGCTGTGAAGCGGTGTTCCAGGCCCCGGCGCCGGAATTGCCCATCGAGAAAGGGCGGCCAGGCCCAGGGTTGTTGGCCCATATCGCCGTCTCGAAATACTGCGACGGCCTGCCTCTCTATCGCCAGGCGGGTATCCTGGCGCGCGAGGGCATCGATATCTCACGCGCCGTGCTGGCCGAGTGGGTTGGGCAAGTCGCCTGGTGGCTGGTCCCCTTGGCGGAGAGGATCGGCCAATACGTCATGGCTCAGTCTGTGATCTGGACCGACGACACACCCATCCGCACGCTGGCGCCAGGCAAGGGCAAGACGAACTTGTCGCGGTTCTGGTGCTATGCCGTGGACCCGCGACCCTATGCGGGGCCGGGGCAGCCCGCCGTGCTGTATCGCTACAGCGCCGACCGCAAGGGAGAGCGACCTCGAACGCATCTTGAGGGCTTCCGCGGCTATCTGCATGCTGATGCCTACTCCGGGTATGAAGCCCTTTATCGGCGAGTCGGCCGTAATGCCCCCCAGGTGCAGCACGTCGCTTGCTTAGCCCACGCCCGCAGGAAATTCTTTGAAGTCTTCGACGCCAGCCAGTCCGCAATCGCCGAGGAAGCCCTGCGACGCATTCAGGATCTTTATGTCGTCGAGGATGACATCCGCGGCCAACCGGCAGCGCACCGCCGATCTGAGCGGCAAGCCTGGGCCAAACCGCTGCTCGACGCCTTCCACGCTTGGGCGATCGCACAACGGCGGCGCCTCTCGAGCAAAGCGCCCCTTGCCAAAGCATTCCAATACGCCTTGAACCGTTGGGATGCCCTGACGCGCTACATCGAAGACGGCAGGCTCAGCATTGATAATAATCTATCCGAGCGACTGCTCCGCGGCATTGCCGTCACAAGAAAGAATTTCCTGTTCCTCGGCTCAGATCGCGGCGGCATCCGTGCCGCCACCATCTACACCATCGTCGAATCCGCAAAATTGAACGGCCTTGATCCCGAGGCCTATATTGCTGCCGTCCTCGATCGGCTTGCTCGCGGTCATCCCATGAACCGCATCGACGAGTTGCTGCCGTGGAACTTCAAATCAGCTCCTGCAGCCCCATCCTGACACGTCGATCAGCGTCAACCGTGCAAGCCACATGACGCTTACCTTTTTGCTGATCTAGAGGAGACGCCTGTTCGTCGCCGCGTTTTCCAATACGGTATGACAGAGACCAAGTCGCTTCCAGGAAGCGCGCCGTTCAAGTTTGCGTATCGTTAATGAGCCGATATCCCGGCTCATTTGTCCGACGTTTGCTATCCACAACGAGAGAGGGGGATTGGACACTCCATAGCAAAAGTGTGGGCTAGCATGCAGCATCCAAAATGAGACTGGTGCGCGCCATGGCCGTTAAGCATGCGCGGGCACCATAGCCTATTGTACGTCGCCGGATGACCGACTACCTCACTTCGATCGGTGCAACAAGTCTCAAGAGCAAAGTCGATGCAGATAATTTTCGTATTCGCTCTATCTCCTCAGTTGGGTGGGTGGCGAGCGCTGCTCATCCACCCAATCTAATCAATCAGATCGACCATTTCCAGTTGACGATGTCGGGCGCATCAATGCCCTCGGCGTACGCATAACGCCGACATTCGAGCTGCTCATTTTTTAGTGTGTCCCGAGTATGGGCGCCACGAAGCTTCAATGAAGGCACCCGATCGATGGCATCCATGGCCAGGGAGAACCGGTCAACTTGGTTCTGGATAGCGAGCTCCATGGGCGTGTTGATGTTACCTTTTTCTTTATAACCCCGGACATGAATATTGTGGTGATTAGTGCGACGGTATGTCAACCGATGGATCAACCACGGATACGCATGGAAATTAAAGATGACCGGCCTATCGGTCGTAAATAGAGCGTCGAAATCTGGGTCGGAAAAGCCGTGCGGATGCTCCGTATCTGGTAGCAGGCGGAACAAGTCCACCACATTCACAAAGCGCACCTTAAGGTCAGGAAAATGCTGGCGCAGGATCTCTGTGGCCGCCAAGGCCTCCATCGTCGCGACGTCGCCACAACCAGCCATAACCAAATCGGGCTCGCTGTCTTGATCACTGCTCGCCCACTGCCAAATCCCAGCACCCTTTGTGCAGTGCCGGACGGCCGACTCCATATCCAAATAGCAAAGATGGGGCTGCTTATCCGACACAATGACGTTGACGTAGTCATGGCTGCGTAGACAGTGATCAGCGACCGAAAGAAGACAGTTCGCGTCCGGCGGGAGATAAATACGAGTTACCTCGGGGCTTTTATTCGCCACGACGTCTAAAAACCCCGGATCTTGATGGGTGAACCCGTTGTGATCCTGGCGCCAAACAGTCGAGGTAATTAGAAGATTAAGCGACGACACATCTGCGCGCCAAGCAAGCTCGCGCGACTTCTCCAACCATTTCGCATGTTGGTTGAACATCGAGTCGATAACGTGAACGAAGGCTTCATACGTTGAGAAAAAACCATGCCGGCCCGTTAGCAGATATCCCTCGAGCCAACCCTCGAGCGTATGTTCGCTGAGCATCTCCATGACACGACCATCCGGCGTGATTTCCGTGCCGTCTGCGTCTTCGGGGAAATATTCGCCCATCCAGACCTTTTTCGTCGCTTCATAAATAGCCGTTAATCGGTTTGAGGCATTTTCGTCCGGACTAAAGACACGGAAATTGTGCACATTATCGCGGGCGATATCGCGCAGAAACTGGCCCAAAATCTCTGTTGGCCCGGCAGAGATCGTGCCTGGCCGCTCAACTTTGACCGCATAGTTTCGGAAATCGGGGATACGCAGCGACTTTCGGAGAAGCCCACCATTAGTATGAGGGTTGAGGCTCATCCGCCGCGTGCCCCCCGGTGGCAACGCTCGGAGCTCCGAATCCAGGCGCCCCTCCTTGTCGAAGAGCTCTTCCGGCTTATAGCTGCGGAGCCAAGCCTCAAGTTGAGCTAGATGTTCTGGCTTCTCATGCACTTCAGCAAGCGGCACTTGATGTGCGCGCCAAAAGCCTTCGACCTTGTGACCGTCGACTTCCTTAGGTCCGGTCCAACCCTTGGGGCTGCGCAGCACGACCATCGGCCAGCGTGGCCGGGTCACCTTCTCCGGGGCGGCGGACCGGGCCTCATTCTGTATGTGGCGTATCACCTGTACGCAATGTTCCAGTGTCGCGGCAACGGCCTGGTGCATAGTCTCCGGATCAGACCCCTCGACGAAGTAGGGCTCATAGCCATAACCACGAAAAAGATGCTCGATCTCGTCATGAGGGATACGTGCAAGAATAGTGGGATTTGCAATCTTGTAACCGTTCAGATGCAGAACCGGCAAGACGGCGCCATCGCGAACGGGATTAAGAAATTTATTCGAGTGCCAGGCCGTGGCCAAAGGGCCCGTCTCGGCTTCGCCATCTCCAACCATCACCGTCACGATCAGCTCTGGGTTGTCGAATGCAGCGCCGTAGGCATGGGATATCGAATAGCCAAGCTCGCCGCCCTCATGGATTGAACCTGGTGTCTCCGGGGTGCAGTGGCTTCCAATGCCGCCCGGGAATGAGAATTGCTTAAAGAGACGCCCTAGCCCCTCGGCACTCTCTTCGATGTCGCTGTATATTTCAGAGTATCCGCCCTCAAGATAGGCGTTAGAGATCAATGCTGGCGCACCATGCCCAGGTCCGGCCAGAAATATGGCGTCGAGGTCATACTTCTTGATGAGGCGATTAAGGTGAATATAGATGAGACTCATACCGGGATCTGAACCCCAATGGCCCAACAACCGGCGCTTGATGTGCTCGGGCTTTAACGGCTCCCGCAGGAGGGGATTATCCCGGAGATAAATCATGCCTGCGGACATGTAGAGCGATGCTTCCCAATAGCGATGCATAAGCCGAAGTTCCGCCGAGCTAAGCGGCTGATCAAGGATCGTTGAACGAGCTGGCCCGTAGGCACTGATCGATTTCGGTCTATCGGAAGTGGAATTCATATCTACCTCGGAGTTTGCCGGCCGGGCACTAATAGGTCCGGCCGCTTGTGCACTCATATCTGATCAGGCGTAAGGTCTACGATCTTAGCCCACAGAGCGGCAGCAATCAAAACTAACAGGGAATAATGCTAACAACCGGTTATGTCTCAATCGCAGAAGTACTTACTGGTTGGAACGGGCCGGCCGTTATACCAATCAAGTGTCTTTTGGATGGGAAAATCGGGACACCTCAATGAGCCTCCGATATGCAAGCTCACGCGGATATGTTTGTTTATGCACACAAAGTCTATGCCAGTTGTCAGATCGGAGGCCCGAATATTGGATCACTCCCATATCGAAGCCCCGCAATCCGGTTTCGTAATTGGATCGTAGCATAAGCAATAGGAGCGGCATGCCAGTCCATCCTAAGTTGAGTCAATCGTCTTGAACGGGAATCTATGGGCGTGCGGCGGCACTACCCCCGATCGCTCATTCGCTAAGCCAGAAGATGCTCCCCGCCGTCGACAGGAATAATCGTACCGGTGATTCGCTGTGCTGCGTCGCTCACCAGGAAGGCCGCCAGATTGCCGACATCCTCTATATCGACGAGATGATGTTCAGGAGCGCGCGCCGCAGCCGCATTCAGCAGATTGTCGAAGTTCTCGATGCCACTTGCGGCCCGGGTGCGAATGGGCCCGGGAGAAATCGTATGCGCTCGGATACCTTTCGGACCGAGTTCTGCCGCCACATAGCGCATGCTGCTTTCAAGAGCGGCCTTCACCGGCCCCATGATATTATAGTTGGCGACGACGCGTCCGGAACCAGAGAACGTCACACCAAGGAGACAACCACCGTTCGGCATCAACGGCTCCGCGAGGTGTGCCATGCGGATGAACGAGTGGCAGGAGATGTTCATCGCGATGTCGAAGCCCAACGCAGAGTAATCGGTCACCCGCCCATGAAGATCATCGGCCGGTGCGAAAGCGATGGCGTGAAGCAAAAAATCGAGTGCACCCCACCCTGCCTGCAACCGGTCGAACACGGCCTCCAATTGGCCCGGCTCGCGTACATCGCAAGGTAGAACGATAGGACAAAGAAGCTGATCAGTCACTTGCCGCACGAAAGACTCCGCCTTGGCGTTCAGATAGGTCGCAGCAAGCGTCGCTCCGACATCCGCGAAGGCGCGCGCACAGCCGGCCGCAATGCTCAGTTCATTGGCAATGACCCACGACCAGGCCGCGCTTCCCCGTAAGATCCACGATGTGTTTCCTTTGATCGGGCATAACGACTATCGCATCTTTGCCATGTGAGGAGCGAGCACCCAGGCATGTATGCGGACGTTTATGGCGTCCGCGATTTCTTGGGGGGTTTCAGGTTTCACGGCGCCCGTCTTCTCAAACGGCTGCGGTATGTATTCATGCAAGTTGCTGAGAAGCTTATCGCCAAATTGATGAAAATCGGCCAGCGCGGGTTCCGAGCGATCATGCCAGGTGATTGAGCGGCGGAAGCGGGCTTGCGTTAGGCTTGGTTTTGGCAGCGCCGGTTATGTCCTCGGCAAGATTGCAGCCGGAGCCAAACTGGGCCTTCACCCCTGAGGATAGGAATTTCACCAGGTCCTGATGTCGCCCGATCGAGTTGCCCAGCAATCTTTGAGTCAAAGCTGCCAGTAGGAGCCTAAGATCACTAAAGGGACTGCCTATCATATTGATCGGACTCCTTTTCGATATGAGCTTCAGAGGAGCTCCAACGCCCGTTAAGATGAACGGGCTGAGAGGCATCACCGCTGAGACTTCGGATAACGTAGCGACGAACCTAACCTGCAGTCTTACCCTTGCTTCCAGCCCGAGCCGGATTGCCGCCATCATCCCACTGAGGCCGCGTGGTTGAGATACGCTGCGACGACAGTTTCCGACGGCAAACCTGCTGCCCTCGGCAGATTGAACCGAGGGCGTTGATGATGGTTCCACTGGACCTATGGCAGTTCGGCATGCGAACAGCACAATTTTTCGCGGGGTGCTTGCACTTTGATGGTGCCGGCGGTGACCCTTGCCCATCTGATCGACGCGACGACCGTCAAAGACAGCGAGCTTCCTCTCTGGCTGCTTCTCTCTTACGATAGGGGTTTTCCCACGGCGACCAAAAAATACTAAATTGGAAAAGAAAAACACACTGTGCCAAATCATTTGTTCCCCAAGTTGGCGGGGGTCAGCGCATCGCCCCAAATGCCATGGATGGTGATCTTGCGGGTCAAGTCGGACTCAGCAAAAACAGGACCCAAAGGTACGTGGGATCGGTGTCTCCGGAGAGCTGAGCGAACAGCTTAACGTCCTTCTGAGCAATCATTCGAACGCTCCGAGCGCTATCTCCGGTTGCGACTGCTCGACGACGTGGTTTCCGTTCACGCGGGTGGTTACAGCGTTAGATCCATGGTCTCCTACTTCAACGCCACAGATGCCGGTCATAGCACCCAAGAATTCATGTACCTTCAAGAGCAAATTGCAGACTATGAGATCAGATCTCTCGAGCGGCACGGCGTAACTCTTGAATATTAAGAAGCTGCAACGCCCGAGGCCCCCGACGCTGAATGAGGCCGCCTGTCTCAAGTTGATGGAGAGCACGACTGATAGCTTCTGTACTCAATCCTAGGTAATCCGCGATATCGTGGCGAAGCATCGGCAGCGTCACTGTGGTGTCGTCTGTTAGGGCGGTCACTTCGCTGCGCCAAAGCCATAGAATGAATCCAGCAACTCTGGCTCGGGCATCATTGTGTATCGCGGTCACAGTATGTCGTTCCGCCTGGCGTAGTTCGTGACACAGTTTGCAAAGAAATACGACATCAAGATCTGGATCACGCCGCACCAGCCGCGCGAGATCTTCAAAGGGCATCTTGTAGGCAGTCAGTGGCGTCAGCGCCTGAGCCGTCGCAACATATTCGCCGTTCTCGCTTAAGCCAAGCAAATCAGAGGGAAAAAGGAAGGACGAAACTCGCCTCTCACCGTCCGGTAGAAGGCAGTATGTCTCTGCAACTCCAGAGATTACGTTATAAACAAAGCGCGACCGACCTCCTTCCGGATAAATCACAGTATGCCGGCGAAACTCCACGACCCGTGAGATCGCGATAAGCGCTGCCTGCTCATCCTCTGTTAGGAGCTGCACGACGCCAGGATCCGTCGACCGCGCAAACGGCTTCGCGAAAATGGAGGGCGGTGGGATTTTCGGCTTCGCGGCAACCGGTTGGCGGATCGTCAAATCATTATCCTTGTCCATGGCTGGGTATTCTCATAGCTCCGCCGCATAAAAGTTATCTACACGTACTCTCCTTGTCATAAATTGATTCAGGTCAGTTTTCTTCATCTCGATCTGTTCTAACCCGAGAAAAGAATAGTGCCTTGACCTATTCGCCTGTTAGCCGGGACGCCGCTATCGATTAAGGCTTCTGGCATTGCCTAGTGTCGCTGGCGGAGTAATGTGGGTTCTCTCGAACATTGCGTGCTGTTTGCCCTTGTACCAGGATGGCGGATGGGGGAGATGATGGATTCACGTTTATGGTGGTCCACCTCGTACCGTCTCCCTTGCTCTCCGTTCTACCCCGCTCGCTCGAACTGATTCGCGTATCAGCCTCGCCCGAGCACGTCACCGTTGAGGCCGTATTGCCCCGAAGCGTAGTGAGTTGCCCAGCCTGCGGCTTACCGTCACGACGCCTTCACAGCCACAATCCGCGCAAACTCCATGATCTGCCTTGGCAAGGGGGCCCGGCGACGATCTGTATTTAGGCGCGGCGGTTCCGCTGCCTAAACACAGCGTGTGCCCGCAAAACGTTTGCCGGACGACGCGGCTCGGTGATCTGCAATGGCAGGTTGCATTGGCTCTCGGTGGCGAAGCCGCCGCGAGCCTTGCAAAGCGGCTTGCCATTCCGGTCAGCCCTGACACGCTGTTGCGCATGGCAGCCAGAGCAGTTGAACCCGAAATGCCGCCGCCAGCTCCCAGGATTCTGGAGGTAAATGATTGGGCCTGGCGGCGCGGCCACCATTACGGTACCGTCCTCGTTGACCTGGAACGCAACGAGGTAATGGACCTGCTTCCAGATCGGCAGGCGGAGACTCTTGCCTCTTGACTGCGCCAGCATCCCGGCATTGAGGTCGTCTCCCGCGATCGTGCTGGTGCCTATACGGACGGAATTCACCAAAGCCCGCCGGAAGCGGTCCAGGTATCAGATCGCTGGCATCTATTGCGCGATCTCGGCGATGCAATCTGTGCCGTTGTCGATTGCCACCACAGCGCGATTCAACGCGCGGCCAAGCAGATCGGTGAACAACCACCCAGATCAGTTGCCGACGCCGGGCCGCTGGAAACAGCTATTGTAAAGATGACGACAGCTCAACGTCGGAGCCGGCACGCCCATGCTCGCCGCCACGAACGCTATGAAGAAGCTGCGCGTCTGCGGGCAGCGGGTGTTTCCATCTCAAGCATCGCCACGTCGATCGGGGCCGAACGCAAGACGATCCGTCGTTGGCTTCGTGTTGGCACGGCACCAGTCTGGACCAAGCCACCACGGGAAACTACCTTGACACCCCAAGAGAGCTATCTAGACGGCCGTTGGGCCGAAAGCTGCCGCAATGCCGCTCTGCTATGGCGCGAGTTAATGACCCGGGTTTTTTCTGGTCGGCCTGGGGTGATTCGTAGATGGGCCGGAACGCACCGCAAAAGCGAACCGCTGAATTGTGCGAAGCCAACCCCCCGTAGCCGGGAAGATTTCGCCTGGACGCCATGCGGCTAATAGAGCTGTGACGGAGCTGCAACGCGTTGCTGGCGCTCTCCGTTGGCAGCACAGCAATGAAGAAGGTCGTTCTTTGGCGTCCGAGGTCACAGGCGCGATCGCCCGTTCAAAATGACTCGCATAGTCCAATCTGCTCTTGCGATGAATTAGTGGTCCCCGCGACCCTGGCAACACTCTGGGCCTCAGAAGGTTAGGACCACGCGGCCTTCAACCTTACCCGCCCGCAAATTGGCAAAGATGGTGTTGATGTCCTCCAGGGGCGCCTTGGCAATATCAGCCCGCACCTTGCCCTCTACCGCGAAAGCGATGGCCTCATCGAGGTCACGACGGGATCCAACGATTGAGCCTCGTACGGTGATGCGCTTCAGGACCACATCGAAAATCGGGGTCGGGAAGTCACCGGGCGGCAGGCCGACGAGCGCGACAGTTCCCCTGCGGCGGACCATATGCAGGGCCTGGGCGAAGGCTGGGGGCGAGACGGCGGTGACCAGCACACCGTGGGCGCCCCCGCCCGTGGCCTTCAGGATGTCGGAGACGGCTTCGGGCGACCGCGCATCGACAGCAAAATCGGCGCCGGCCGACCGGGCCAGGGCGAGCTTTTCGGGCGCTATGTCAAGTGCCACAACATGAAGGCCCATCGCCTTGGCATATTGGATCGCGACGTGGCCAAGGCCGCCGACACCGGAGATGGCGACCCATTCGCCCGGTCGAGCCTCCGTCTCCTTCAGTCCTTTGAAGGTGGTAACGCCGGCACAAAGGATGGGCGCCATTTGGGCGAAATCCACGCCAACGGGCAACCGTGCGACGAAGGATGCGGCGGCGATGACATATTCGGCGAAGCCGCCATCGCAGCTGTAGCCGGTGTTGTGTTGGCTTTCACACACCGTCTCCCATCCCGTTTCACAAAATTCGCACTGCATGCACGCATCGTGCAGCCACGCGACACCCACCGGATCTCCTTCCTTGAACCCTTTCACGCCAGCACCGAGCGCCGCGACGACGCCGGCCACCTCATGGCCTGGAATGAAGGGCGGAGAGGGTTTCACGGGCCAATCCCCGTCCGCAGCATGAAGGTCGGTGTGGCAGACGCCGCAAGCGATCACCTTCACCAGGATCTCGCCAGGCCCAGGTGCTGGCACCGGCACGTCTTCAATAGACAGCGCCCCTCCGAAGGTATGGACCACCGCGGCCTTCATCATCTTCACCATGTTCGCATCTCCTGCGCGGGATATCGACGCGAGACCAAGATAGCCCGGCGCCTGCAAGCGTCTTTGATCGAGGTCAAGGCCATGACAGGAAATTAGTGTTGTTATGCAATTCGAAGCGATGACGAGTCGCGAAAAGGCCGCCGCGCACATTCGGCTGCGTTAGGCACGACCAAACCAAGGAAGGGCTGTACGTGACTTATGCAACGACTAATCCTTATACTGGCGAAGTCTTGAAGACCTTCGCGGATGCGACGGATGCCGAGGTCAATCAGGCGTTGGACGACGCACACGCTGCTTTTCTGGCGTGGAAGAACGTCAGTTTCCCCGACCGCGCGGCGGTGATGCAGCGCGCTGCAGATATCCTGTGCAAGGACAGCGAGAGCTTCGCGAATCTCCTGACCATCGAAATGGGGAAGGTCTTCTCCGAGGCCAAGGCCGAAGTCGAGCTATCCGCAAGCATCTTCGAATATTACGCCGAGAACGCAGAGAAACTACTCGCATCGGAGAAACTTCCAGTGCGCAGCCCAGCGGAAGGCGAGGCCGTTCTCGTCCACGACCCGCTCGGTGTCCTGCTGGCGATCGAGCCCTGGAATTTCCCCTACTACCAGATCGCTCGGATCATCGCGCCGCAGCTTTCAGCGGGCAACACCATCTTGCTCAAGCACGCATCCAATGTTCCCCAAAGCGCGGCCGCCTTTGAAAAACTGATGCTGGAGGCCGGCCTGCCGAAGGGCGGCTTCAAGAATCTTTATGCGACGCGGTCTCAGATCGAACTGATCCTCAATGATCCACGCGTCCATGGCGTCGCCTTGACCGGATCGGAAGGCGCGGGCGCGATCATCGCTGCGCAAGCGGGCAAGGCGCTCAAGAAATCCACCATGGAACTCGGCGGCGCGGACGCCTTCGTGGTATTGGCAGATGCCGACATGGAGAAGATCACGAAGTGGGCAGTCTTCGGTCGCCACTGGAACGGCGGCCAGGTCTGCGTGTCGTCCAAGCGCATGATCATTATCGACGACATTTATGACCAGTTCCTCGAGCGCTACACGGCGGGCGTGGGCGCCCTGCGCGCCGGTGATCCCTTTGATCCCGCCACAACCCTGGCGCCTCTTTCGTCGCAGGGCGCTGCGGATGAGTTGAAGGATAAGATACGCCAGGCCGTTAGCCACGGGGCCAAGGCGACCGAGGTTGGACCGCGCGTGCCGAACCAGGGGGCGTTCGTGCAGCCGACGATCCTAACCGATGTCTCCGAGGACAATCCCGCACGCTACTGGGAGTTTTTCGGACCGGTATCGATGCTCTTCCGCGCCAAGGATGAGGACGACGCCATTCGCATCGCAAACGACTCACCTTACGGCCTGGGTGGATCGGTCTTTACCTCCAACACCAAGCATGGCGTCGAAGTGGCGCGAAAAATTTCTACAGGCATGGTCTTCGTCAATCACCCGACGATGGTCAAGGCCGACCTGCCTTTCGGCGGCGTCCGCCGCTCGGGGTATGGTCGCGAATTGCTCGGACTCGGTATCAAGGAATTCGTCAACCACAAGCTCATCGACGTCGTCGATATAGACGCCGAATTCTGATGGCGTCCATTGGACCCCGCGACGCGAGTTGCGCGGAGATCGTGGTTTGATGATGGATCAAGTAGGCTTCATGCCGATCAAAATCGCGGTCCTCAAGGAGACAAGGGCTGATGAGGAGCTATGGCGGAATTTGGGTGATGGGGTGAAGTGAGAGGGCGGCGTATCGTGGCGGGTGAGAAGCCTGCCGAACCTCCAGAAGGAGCCGATACGCCTATGGACGACAATAGCAGAATCACCGCGCTGGTGCAGCCGGGATTGATCATAGACCCTCTGACCGAGATTGCCCGTGAGGGTGCCCGGCGGATGCTGGCCGAAGCCCTGCGGCGAGAGGTCGATGAATTCCTCGCTCTCCATGAGGGCGAACGGCTCGAGGATGGCCGGGCGCGGGTCGTGCGCCACGGGACTGGGCCGGAACGCGCCATTCAGACGGGCATTGGGCCGATCGCCGTGGCCCGTCCCAAGGTCCGGGACCGGGGACAAGGCGACGCGGCATCTGGAGAGCGGGTCCAGTTTTCGTCGGCCATTCTGCCGAAATGGGCGCGGCGGACGCGCAGTATCGATGCGCTGCTCCCAGTCCTTTATCTGCGCGGCGTCTCAATGGGGGACTTCCAGGAGGCGCTGACGGCCCTGCTGGGCAAGGACGCGCCGAACCTGTCGCCCGCGGCGATCAGCCGGCTCACGGCAGGCTGGCAGGATGAATATGATCGCTGGCAGAAGCGCGACCTTTCCGCCCGGCGGTATGTCTATATCTGGGCCGACGGCATCTATCTGCAGGCCCGGATGGAACCGGCGGCCGAATGCATCCTCGTGCTGATCGGGGCCACACCGGAAGGCAAGAAGGAGCTCCTGGGTTTTCAGGTGGGCGTCCGGGAAAGCGCCCAAAGCTGGCGGGAATTGCTGATTGGTCTCAAGGACCGCCGCCTGCACATTGCCCCCGAACTGGCGGTGGGCGATGGGGCGCTCGGCTTCTGGAAGGCCCTGGAGGAAGCCTTTCCCTCGACCCGGCATCAGCGCTGCTGGTTCCATAAGATCGGCAATGTTCTCAATAAATTCCCCAAGGCCATGATCCCGACGGTCAAATCCGATTTGCAGGATATCCATCACGCCGAGACCCGGGCGGCGGCGCAGAAGGCCATGGCTCTCTTCACCGATAAATACGGCGCGAAATATCCGGCAGCCACCCAGTGCCTGCAAAAGGACGCAGAGGCCTTGCTGGCTTTCTATGACTTCCCGGCGGAACACTGGCAGCATTTGCGCACGTCCAATCCCATCGAGAGCGTCTTTGCCACCGTGCGGCATAGGACCACCCGCACGAAGGGGAGCCTGTCACAGAAGACTGCAATACTGATGGTGTTCACGCTCGTGCAGGCCGCCTCGAAAACCTGGCAGCGCCTGCACGGCTCAAACCAGTTGCCTCGCCTCATCGAAGGCGTCATCTTCACCAATGGCGTCGCATCCATTGACGCTTCAACTCATCACGCCGCCTGATCGCGCCCGTCACCCCAATTCACACATAGCTCCTGATGAGCGGCGGGTGGCACTCGTGCCCGCCGTCGTCGACAAACTCAACAGGCTCTTATTGGGTTCCGGGGTGGTGGCTCGGGAGGCTTGTACGAGGGCTCGGAGGGTGGGATAAGTGGCTCTGGTGCAAACCTTAAGTGATTGATATTGTATCCCTAATTACGCACTGGATCACAGAGATGACGAAGTCATTTGTCGGCCTTGATGAGCTATTCAAAGGGCGCCACTTTGAACGCGAGATCATTATCCTGTGCGTCCGCTGGTATTTGCGGTTCAAGCTAAGCTTTCGGGATCTGGTGGAGATGATGGCCGAACGGGGTCTGTCTCTTGCCCATACGACAATCATGCGCTGGGTCCAGGGTTTTGCGCCGGAATTTGAGCGCCGTTGGAACCGTTTTGCCAGCCAATCAGGGGTTTCTTGGCGCGTTGACGAAACCTATATCAAGATCCGCGGTGTCTGGACGTATCTTTACCGTGCCGTGGACCGGGAAGGCCGGACCGTCGATTTCAGATTGAGTCGCCGGCGCGATGTAATGGCTGCCAAACTCTTCTTCCGTAAGGCGCTAAAGACACAAGGTCGCCCTCCTCGTGTCATTACCCTTGATGGCTATGCCGCCTCTCATAGAGCCGTCCGCGAATTACCTGACGAGAAGGACGTTTGGAAAGATACCAAGCTAAGGTCTTCAAAATATCTCAACAACATGATTGAGCAGGATCATCGAAGCGTGAAAGCCAGGATCGGTCCTATGCTCGGCTTCAAGAGATTTAAACGGGCAAAAATCACAATCGCCGGTATCGAACTCCTCCACCGTATTCGCAAAAACCAATTCGACCTCAGCAGACTTCAAATTCAGACCAAGTCCGCACCCGCCCTATGGACTGCTGCGCTTGCCGCATAAAAGCTAGCCAGAACATAACGGAGCACCAACCACTTCAGAAATTTGCACCAGAGCCCGTGGTATCGTCACCTTTATCGACGTCCACCGTGCCAAGCTGAACGCAGCCTTCGGGCTGACCTGGCGGCGCGCACCTGCGCACACCGCAATCCGCTACATTCTTCAGGGCCTTGATCCCGTCGCGGTGGAAGCCGTGTTTCGCCGCCATGCCGTCCAACTCCATGCAGCCTGCACCAAGCCCGGCCAGAGCCACATCGCGCTCGATGGCAAAACCCTGCGCGGCAGTTTCGACACGTTTCACGACCGGGCGGCGGCTCAGATCCTCAGCGCCTTCGCCACCGACACGGCCTTTGTCCTCGCCCATGTCGACATCGCCGAGAAATCTAATGAGATCCCCGCGGCCCAGGCCCTGCTGGCCGAACTCGGCGTCGACCCCGCTACCATCGTCACGCTCGATGCGCTGCATTGTCAAAAAAACTGTTCGAATGCGCAGCCGAAGCCAAAGTCACTCTGATCGTTCAGGTCAAAGACAACCAGCGCACCCTGCTCCAGAACTGCCGCGATATCGCCTCCGCCAGCAAGCCGCTCACTGTGGACCAAAGCCGCACCCGAGGCCGCAACCGCGACGAGCGCCGCACTGTCAGCGTCTTCGACCTGGTCAATGATCTCGCCGGCACACCGTGGCAGTTCTACGTTACCACCGTCATCCAGGTCGAGCGGGAGGTGTTTACCCGCAGTGCTGCAACTGGCCTGCTAGGCAGGACGACAGAGAGCGCCTTCTTCATCTGCAACGCGCCAACCGACGCCAAGCGCGCCGCCGCGGCCATCCGAGCGCACTGGGGTATAGAAAACACCTCGCACTACACCCGCGACGTGACCTTGGGTGAGGATAGCTCCCGCATCCGCGCACCAAACCTGGCGTGTTCGCCCGCCTGCGCAGCTTCGCGTTCAACATCAACAAAGCCAACCGCTCCGGAACCATGAACCAGGATCGCTATCGAGCCGCCCTCGCAGGCATCGAAAACCTTCTTCAGTTCAGAGGCGTGGCGGGGCGTTGAACAGCCCTGCACGTTCCTCGCTGGTACGGGGGCGTCGGAGAATCTTGCTTAACAGGCAATATTGCGCAATGCGCAAGTTTGTGGCACGGATCAATTAGCTAGTCAGAGAGCCGAATGTTGATCCCAAAAGCCCTAGTTTCTGGCGCCAGTCTTGCTGGGCCCGTGGTAGCCTTCTGGCTCCTCCGGGCAGGTTTCGAGGTAACGGTCGTAGAGCAAGCGCCGGGACCTCGCCGGGGCGGCAACGGAGTGGATATTCGCGCGGAGGCGTTGTCGGTGATCGGTCGCATGGGACTTAGCGCCGCGGTTCGGACGAAGTCGGTCGTCACGAAAGGTATGCGGTTTGTCGATCGTGATGACCGCCAGCGCGGCCGCATCGACAAGGCAGGTATGGAGAGGATGGTGGGGTCTGAGGATGTGGAGATCACGCGCGGCGATCTCGCGTCAATACTGTATGAGGCGACCCGGAATGACGTCGAATACGTCTTCGGTGACACCATCAAAGCGCTTGCCCAGGACCATAGCGAGGTCGATGTCATGTTTGCGCACGGCCCACCTCGACGCTTCGATCTGCTCGTGGGAGCCGACGGGTTTCATTCAAATGTCCGCCGTCTTGTGTTCGGGCCGGAAGAGCGCTTCAGCGTATTCAAGAACCACTATTTCGCCACCGCTGGCGCCGATTTCTTCATCGGCGAACCCTATTGGACAACGAATTACAGCGAGCCTGGTAAGTCGGTATCAGTATTTCGAGACGAGAATGGACGCGGGCAGGTCAATTTCATCTTCCGAAGCCAGCAACCTCTTGTCTACGAATTTCGTGACACCGCCGGGCAGAAACGTCTGTTGCGCAAAGCGTTTGCAGGTCTTGGCTGGCATGTTCCAGCTCTGCTCGATGCCGCTGAGGCCGCCCCGGACTTCTATTTCGACGCAATCGGCCAAATGCAGATGCCGTCGTGGTCGAACGGGAGGATCGCCCTGGTAGGGGACGCCGCCTATTGCGCATCGCCAGCGTCAGGAGCTGGCGCGCTGCTCGCGCTTACGGGCGCATACCGACTTGCAGGAGAATTGGCGGCAGGCGGCGATTTTGAGGCGGCCTTCGCTCGCTACGAAGCTGCTCAGCGCCCTCTGGTGGCGCGGAAGCAGGCGAATCTCTTCACCGGCATCTCGGTCCCGAGGACGCGGTTGGCCATCGCCGCCCGCAACCTCTTTGTGTCCTCGCCTCTCGTGCGCCTCGTATCGGGGCCCCAATCGGATAAGGGGGCTCGGCTTAAAGAGTATGCTTTTCCTGGTGACCGACTTACGTCTGCCGAATGACCGCTGACGAATCACAGATCGGACTGCGCGAGCGTAAAAAACGCGCCATGCGCGCCAGCCTGAGCAACATCGCGCTACGGCTCGCGATGGAACGCGGCGTCGCGCAGGTTCGCGCCGAGGACATCGCTGCTGAGGCTGGGGTCTCGACGCGCACCTTCAATAACTATTTCCCGAACAAGGAGGCCGCTATTGTCGGTATCGGGGTAGTTCGCGCCGATCTCTTTTGCATGGCCCTCCGGGCACGGCCCGCCAGCGAAGCACTACAGGATGCAATTTGCGCCGCCGTTCTCGCGCTGTTTGTAGATGAGCCTGACCGGGAATGGATTGTCCGCGCACGCCTGATCCGATCCGAGCCGTCTGTTTTTGCTGAGGAACGAAAATCCGACATCGAGATCGAGCAGATGATTGCGGCAGAGATCGGTCGGCGGACGGGCGCGGACCCCTCCGTCGATCTCAGCCCACGTCTATCGGCAGCCATGGTCCTGACAGCGATGCGCACGGCCATTCAGTTCTGGCTCGACACTCCCGTCGGTGGAACGCTGCGCGAAACGCTTATCGCGACGATGGGGAAGCTCTGTCTGAAGCGAGTGCTCCAACGGGCACCCGATGGAAAGAAAACCCGAGGTTTAACCGACCAATCCGCAATTCGAAGGCGAGCGTAGGCTCGCTGACGAGGGAGAATCATCAGGTCCTATCGTGGCCGCCGAGTTGCCGGGCTGGGCGTCGAATGGCATACCGATAACATGCGGCGACGGCGGGCGAATGCCTTACTGACGCGTGTTGGCGCGAAATCGAGCGTCAAGCTTTGATAACGAAGGATCCGGCCGCCTTGACAAACCAGACCGAGGAGTTGGCCGAACGTCGCCATCGCGCGATCTTCGACAGCGCCGTGGACTTCGCCATCGTGGCGACCGATATTGACGGCAACGTGACAGACTGGAATTTGGGAGCCGAACGGATCTTCGGCCGGTCGGCCGCCGAGATGGTCGGCAAGCCCGCGGACATCTTCTTTACGCCCGACGACCGGGCGCAAGGGCGGCCATCCTACGAAATGCGGCAATCCCTCGAGACGGGCCAAGCTCGTGATGAGCACTGGCACCTCCGCAAGGACGGCAGCCGGTTCTGGGCGTCGGGCGAGATGATGCCTCTCCGTGGTGAGGCCGGCGAACACCTCGGCTATCTGAAAATCGTGCGGGATCACACCCAGCAGCGCTTGGACATGGAGCAGCAGCGCGCCGACGCCGCGTTCATGCGGGGCGTCCTGGCCGCCTCCGGCGACTGTATCAAGGTGCTGGATCTGGCAGGCCATCTCCTCTTCATGTCGGAAGGCGGCATGAAAGCCATGGAGGTCCAAGATTTCGAGGCCATCCGCGGCTGCCCGTGGCCGGATTTTTGGCACGGCCAGAGCAAAGTGGTGTTGAGTTTCACTGAGAGCTGACCCGGAGGGGATGCGGATAAAAACTTGGACTGCCTAGGAGGTAGTCTATGTATTCGTATAAAGACAGGATTCAGGCAGTTGAGCTTTACATCAAGTTGGGGAAACGTGTCCGTCCAACAATTCGCCAGCTGGGCTATCCGACCAAGAACGCCCTGAAAGGCTGGTGTCGGGAATACGAGCAACGCCATGATTTGCCTTTGGGCTGCAAGGTCCGCGCTCCCAAGTTCACGCGAGCTCAGAAGGAGGCTGCTGTTGAACACTACCGCAGTCATGATCGGAGTATCGCTGCGACAATGAGGGCCTTGGGCTATCCCGGGCGTGGGACGCTAACTGCATGGGTTCGGGAGGCGTTTCCTGAAAGCAGAAAAGCTACCGTTGGGATCGCTGGCCGCCCAAGGTATGCCGAGGCCCTGAAGCAGGCGGGTGTCATCGAACTTTGCAATCGACAAGCAAGCGCTCAGGCTGTGGCTGAAAAGCTCGGCGTAAGCAGGCCGACATTGTATAGCTGGAAGAACCAGTTACTTGGCCGTGAGGCTCCCGCAATTATGAAAAGCAACAACAATCCACCACCGGAGCGAGAGGAACTGGAGCGCCAGCTCGAATCCTTGCGGTGCGATATCAGACAACTGCAGCTTGAACGTGATCTCTTGAAGAAGGCCAATGAACTCCTAAAAAAAGGCCTGGGCGTCGACCTGCACCTCCTGAGTAATCGGGAAAAGACAGTGCTGGTTGACGCCCTCAAAGATCTCTATCGGCTGCCGGACCTGCTTGGCCAGCTGAAGCTGGCGCGAAGCTCATACTTCTACCATCGGGCCCGTGTGAATGTAGCAGACAAATATTGTGACATTCGCCGCAGCATCACCGAAATTTTCGAGCAGAACCATCGCTGCTATGGCTATCGTCGGCTGCAAGCGTCATTGGACAGGCAGCACGTAACGATCTCTGAAAAAGTTGTGCAGCGGCTAATGAAACAGCAGTGCTTGGTCGTTGCCAAACCAAAGCGGAACCGGTACGGATCCTATCTCGGGGAGATCAGCCCGGCGCCCGAGAACCTTATTAATCGCGACTTCCAGGCTGCTTCTCCAAACGAGAAGTGGCTGACCGACATAACCGAGTTCCAGATCCCGGCTGGCAAAGTCTATCTGTCACCCATCGTCGACTGCTTCGATGGGTTGGTCATCAGTTGGTCCATCGGCGCGCATCCAGACGCTAAGCTCGTCAACACTATGCTGGATGCGGCTATCGAGACAGTGGTCGACACGGCCACCCGGCCTATTGTCCACTCAGATCGTGGCGCTCACTATCGTTGGCCAGGTTGGCTCTCACGGATGACGAATGCCAATCTTACTCGATCAATGTCTCGTAAGGGTTGCTCCCCTGACAACGCGGCTTGCGAAGGCTTCTTTGGACGCTTGAAAACTGAATTATTCTATTCTCGAGACTGGAAGAGCTCGACCATAGAACAATTCGTTGAGGCCGTTGATTCCTACATTCGCTGGTATAATGAAAAGCGGATCAAGATATCCCTCGGCGCTCTCAGCCCCCTTGAATATCGACAGAGTCTTGGCATTAAAGTTTAAAATTTAGTCCAAGTTTTTATCCGCATCCCCGGAATTTTCATTGAGAATTGACCCGGGCGAAAGTGGTTATGATCCCTGAGAGGGGGTCATGGTCAAGGTGAGTTTTTCCTTTTTGTGTTTTGGGGCTGCGGCACTAGCCCTAAAGCGGAAGCTGTCATTGCCGGTTTCGAGAATATGGCAATGATGAGTAAGACGATCGAGCAAGGCCGTTGTCATCTTGGCATCGCCGAAGACGCCAGCCCATTCGCTGAAGCTGAGATTGGTGGTGATAACGATGCTTGTGCGCTCATAGAGTTTGCTGAGGAGGTGAAAGAGCATGGCGCCCCCAGAGGAGCTGAACGGCAGGTAGCCCAGTTCGTCGAGAACAATGAGATCGAGGCGGAACAGACGCTCTGCGAGCTGTCCCGCTTTGTTGGCGCCCTTTTCTTGTTCGAGTGTGTTGACCAGATCGACCGTTGAGAAGAAGCGTACCTTCTTACGAAGATGCTCGACCGCCTGGACCGCAAGGGCGGTTGCGATGTGACTTTTGCCTGTGCCCGGGCCGCCGATCAGAACGACATTGTCAGCGCTAGCCATGAAGTCACCGCGATGAAGTTGCCGAACGAGGGCCTCGTTGACCTCGCTGGCAGCGAAGTCGAAGCCGGCCAGATCCTTATAGGCGGGGAAACGCGCCGCCTTGATTTGGTAGGCGATGGAGCGAACTTCCCGCTCAGCCATCTCTGCCTTGAGCAATTGGGACAGTATCGGCACGGCCGCCTCGAAGGCAGGCGCGCCCTGTTCGATGAGGTCACCGACGGCCTGGGCCATGCCGAACATCTTGAGGCTGCGCAGCATAACCAAGACGGCAGCACTTGCGGGATCATGACGCATGACGCGCCTCCCGCAGCGTGTCGTAGCGTTCGACATCGGCCACCGGCTCCTGATCGAGGCGAAGGGCTTGCGGCGCGTCAACAGGGGCCGGCGATAGCACCTTCCCATCAATCAGGCGATGAAGGATGTTCAGCACATGGGTTTTGGTCGGCACCCCGGCCTCAAGCGCCAGTTCGACGGCGCAGAGCACGGCCTGCTCATCGTGGTGAAGCACCAGGGCGAGAATTTCCACCATCTCCCGGTCACCGCCGGGACGCTTCAGCAAAGACCCCTGCAAGGTCCGGAAGGCCTCGGGCATCTCCAGGAAGGGCGCGCCATTGCGGAGCGCTCCGGGCTTGCGCTGCAAGACCGCTAGATAGTGCCGCCAGTCATAGACGGTTCGACCCGGCGTCTGGTGGGAGCGCTCGATGATCCGACCGTGCTCGCACAGGATCTGCCCCTCGGCGGCTATGACAAGGCGCCACGGGTAGACGCGCAAGCTGACAGGGCGGTTGGCAAAGGAGGCTGGGACACTGTAGCGATTGCGTTCGAAAGTCACCAGGCACGTTGGAGATACCCGCTTGGTATGCTCCACAAAGCCGTCAAAGGGCTGCCCCAGCCTCATTAGGCTTGCGGCCTCCGCAGCATGGACATCGGCAATGGTGCCTGGCAGGAGCCCATGCGGGATCTGTCCCCATTGCACGATACATTGCTCCTCCAGCCAGACATTGAGCGTATTGAGGTCTGGGAAGCTGGGCGTCTTGTGCCATAGGCGGCGGCGGGCATCCTGCACGTTCTTCTCGACCTGACCCTTCTCCCAGCCTGAAGCAGGATTACAAAACTCCGCTTCGAACAGATAATGGCTAGCCATGGCAGCGAAGCGGAGATTGACCTGCCGGGCTTTGCCCACGCCGATTTTGTCCACTGCGGTCTTCATATTGTCGAAGATGCCGCGATCCGGCACGCCGCCCAGCACCCGGAACGTCTCGGCTAGCGCATCGAACAGCATCTCGTGGGTCTGCATCGGGTAGGCACGGACGATGAAGGCGCGGCTATGGGCCAGCTTGGTATGGGCAACCTGGAGCTTCACCGGACGGGCCGCCAACACGGCATAGTCCTCGCTCCAGTCGAACTGGAACGCCTCGCCAGGCGCGAAGGCCAACGGCACGAAAGTGCCCCGCCCGCTGGTTTGATGGTCTCTCTGCCGCTCAGCCTTCCAGCCCCGCACGAAAGCCGCCACACGAGCGTAAGATCCTGCATAGCCCAGCTTCACCAGATCGACGTGCAACTGCTTCGTCGTTCGCTTCTGCTTGCGCGACTTCCGTGCCTCTTGAAGCAGCCATGCGGTCAGCTTCTCGGCAAATGGATCAAGTTTGCTCGGCCGGCCCGGCGTTCGGAACCGCGGCACCGATACGTCCGAACGTAAATATCTACGGATCGTGTTCCGCGACAAACCCGAACGCTGCGCAATCTCACGGATTGGAACGTGCTGCCGGAAATGCCACCGGCGGATCACACTGAGAAGATCCATTTTTATCACTCCGAATGCCCCCCGACAATTCCGTCGAGGGAGAGGTCAAAAAGTGGGTCAATTCTCAGCGAAAATATTTAGCCTTCCCGGGTCAGCTCTCAGTGAAACTCAACAATCAGGCATGCTCCCGATCGGCTGTGCGGGAAGGTGGGCTTGCAAGGCTGTGATTCTGCGACATCAACGTAGATGGGATTTGGCGGATAGGGCCGAGTCAATGCCAATTCACCTCTACGGTCGCGAATCTTGTTCTTGTTTTGTTCGTGCGGTCTCGCCTAGTTTGCCGTCATGGCCGATGACCCTCCCTCTCCACCTGACCTCGCCGAACTCACCGCCGCGACGGCAGAGGAGATTGCGGAGGCCTTGTCCTACGCGCTTCGCTACGACGAGCGCGGCAAGCCGCGCAAAGGCGGTTGGGATTTCGCGGCGAAACTTGCGGCTGACCGTTTGGCGGAGCACTTGCGGCGATCAGGGCTGATCGTCATGCGAGCCCGCCCCGGCCGTCCCCATTCGGCCGGTTGAAGGGCAGCCTATGTCGAGCGTGCTCGAAATGCTCCGAGCGACGGTCGCTCGCATTGAGGGCCATGCTTCATCGACCAGGGGAGACACTATTCCGCTTTGCCCCCAGATCGATCGGATCCTACCGGGCCATGGTCTGGCACGGGGAGCCTTTCACGAGGTGCTCGTAGCGGACCCAGGGGCGGCGACTGGCTTCTGCGCCCTTGTCCTGGCGCGGGCAGCCGGTGCCGTGATGTGGATCGGCGCTGAACCCGACATCTGGCCCGATGGGCTCAGTGCATTCGGCCTCCTCGCTTCCGACCTGATCCTGGCCAGCGCTCGTCGCGCCCAAGACGGGCTTTGGGCTTTTGAGGAAGCGTTACGGTCCCCCGGTATCGCCGGCGCGGCGCTCATGCTCGACGGACCTGCCCCTGACCTGATTGCCGCCCGGCGATTGCAACTCGCCGCCGAGGCCGGCGGTGGTGTGGGTCTCCTCATCCTCCCCGACACCGATCGCATGCCGCCCTCCGCCGCGCGCAGCAGATGGCGTGTCGAGGCGATGCGCTCTGCAAGTGAGCCTGCCTGGGATCTGACCCTGCTCCGCGCGTCAGGCGGCCGCACAGCGCGTTGGTCGGTTGTCTGGGATCGCCAGGCACAGGATTTGCGCCTGGCGGCGGCAGAGTTCTCACCTCTATCGCGCGCTGTTGCCGGCGGCCGGTTGCCATGATGGCGCGCCGCTATCTCGTGCTGCACCTCCCGCTCCTGCAGACAAACCGCGTCCGTCAGCGCGAACCGGACCTCGCCGGCAAGCTGGTGGCGACATGGGCGATGCTGGGTAACCGCCGCCTGCTGACCGGCGTCGACGCGCCGGGGACCAACCTGTACGTGGGACAGGCACTCGCCGACGCGCAGGCGATGCATCCTGACCTCGAGCTACGCGACGCCGACCCAGAGAGTGACGCGGCGTTTCTGGAGCGTTTGGCGCTCTGGGGCACGCAGTTCACACCCATCGCCGCGGTCGACGGTTCGGACGGTCTCGTGCTTGACGTCACGGGTTGCACAGACCTGTTCGGTGGTGAGGCCGCTTTGCTAGCACGCGTCAGCGATGACCTCTCTCGCGGTGGCCTCACCGTTCGCAGCGTCGTCGCCGGCATCGTTGAAGCCGGCGCCGCCCTGGCGCGCGCTGGCCACCACACGCGGATGGTGCCGCCAGGTCAGGATCGGGCCGTCATCGCGGACTTGCCGCTTGGTGTTTTGCGGCTGTCGCCCGATTGCTTGTCCGGTCTGGGCCGGCTCGGTCTGCATCACATCCGTGATCTTTTGCACCAGCCGCGCGGGCCGCTCTCCCGCCGCTTCGGGCGCGCATTGATGGATGTCCTCGACGCGCTGACCGGCGATCGCCCCCGTAGCCTCTCGCCGGTGCGGCCGCCGCCTGCCTTTGCCGAGGCCGTCAACTTCCTGGAGCCGATTGTCACCCGCCCGGCGATCGACCAGGCGCTCGACGCCCTGCTCGAACCGCTCTGCCAGCAACTGGCCGATGCCGGCCAGGGCGCGCGGTCAGTGACGCTCCGCGCCTTCCGGGTCGATCGCGACGTGCAGGAAATCACTGTCGGCACCGGCCTGCCGACGCGCACGCCCGACCATTTGCGCCGCCTATTTGCCAATGAACTGGAACGGTTGGAGCCGGATCTTGGTTTCGAGCGCATGACCCTGGAAGCAGGCGCCACCAACACGATGGAAGCCGCCCAGAAGACCATGGCGACGGCCGGTGTTGATGAAGCCAGCCGTGGTGAAGCCCTCGCCCAGTTGATCGACCGCCTGTCACAGCGGCTGCCCGTCTGGCGGCTGGCGCCTGCCGAAAGCCACTGGCCCGAGCGCTCCGTCACGCGTGTCGGACCTTTCGATGTTGTGCCGGAGGCAGATCCATCGCGATCGAACCTGCCTGCACCGGTGCGGCTGCTCAAGCGTCCTGTGCCGTTGATGGTGCTCGCAGAAATCCCCGACGGGCCGCCCCTCCGGTTGCGCCTCAACGGCGCTGTCCATGATGTTGCCCGATCGGACGGTCCCAAACGGATCGAACCGGAGTGGTGGCACGACACAGCGCGACGAACCGGCCGGGACTACTACCGTGTCGAACTAGACTCCGGATCCCGGCTTTGGATCGGTCGTATTGAAGCGCTCCGCGCCGATCGCCCGCCGCGCTGGTTTCTGCATGGGTATCTGGCGTGACAACGATCGGTTTTGCCGAGGTCGGCGCCCGCACGAATTTTACATTGCTCGACGGTGCCTCACACCCGGCCGAGATGGTGGCGACCGCCGCCGCGCTCGGCCATGCCGGCATCGGCGTCTGCGATACCAATAGCCTCGCCGGCGTCGTGCGCGCGCATGTCGCGGCGAAGGAGGTTGGCCTACCGTTCATCGTCGGCACGCGGATGGTGCTGGATGACGGCGCGCAATACCTCGCCTGGCCGACGGACCGCGCCAGCTACGGACGGCTGACCCGGTTCTTGTCACTCGGCCGCATGCGGTCGCCCAAGGGCCAGTGCCAGCTCGGTCGGCACGAGATGATCGATCATGCCGTGGGCTGGGCGATGGCGGCCATCCCGCCCCCTTTCCCGGATGCCCCCTTCGGCGAGCGTTTGCGACGGGACGCCCGCGATCTGGGGGACGGCCTCGCCCTGCCCCTGCTCTGCTCCGCCCCGGTCCTCTATGACGGCGCCGACCGTCAGCGGCTCGAGACGCTGCAGGCGATGGCCACTGCCGCGGGTGCCGGTCTGCTGGCGACCACCGCCCCGCGCTACCATCACCCGGATCGTCGGCGTTTGGCCGATGTGCTGACCGCGATCCGGCTCGGGGTCCCGGTCGATCGCATCGGCTTTGCCGCCGACCGCAATGGTGAGCGCTGCCTCAAGAATGCGGAGGAGATGGGCCGGTTGTTCAAGGCCTACCCAGAAGCGCTTGAAAATAGTCTCGACGTGCTCGCGGCCGGGTCCGGCTTTTCGCTCGACGAGTTGCATCATGAATATCCGGACGAGATTCTCGAGCCTGGCCGGCCACCGCTCACCACGCTGACGGACCGTGTCCACGCGGCGGCCGCGGCGCGGTGGCCTGATGGCGTGCCGGCCGATATTCAGACGCGCATCGCCCACGAACTCAAGCTGATCAAGCAGCTCGAATACGCGCCCTATTTTCTAACGGTTCATGAAGTCGTGCGCTTTGCGCGGTCAAAGGGCATCCTTTGCCAGGGTCGCGGTTCGGCCGCCAATTCGACCATCTGCTACGTGCTTGGCATCACCGCGGTCGATCCCTCGAAGCACGACCTGCTCTTTGAGCGCTTCGTCTCGGCCTCGCGCAATGAGCCCCCGGACATCGATGTCGATTTTGAGCACGAGCGGCGCGAAGAGGTTATCCAGCATATCTACGACCGCTATGGTCGCGATCGAGCTGCGATCGTCGGCACAGTCATTCGCTACCGGGGTCGTAGCGCCATTCGCGAGGTCGGCAAGGCGCTCGGTCTCTCGGAAGACATGACTGGCCGCCTCTCGAAAGCCAGTTGGGGGCCAGGCCGCGACGACGGTTTCGCGGAGCTTGCTGAGGAGGAGGGTCTCGACCTTTCAGACCGTCGCTTGTCCCTCACGCTCGATCTTGCCGCTGAAATTCAAGATTTCCCCCGACACTTGGCGACCCATGTGGGCGGTTTCGTTATGAGCCGCGGGCCGCTGACCGAAATGGCTGTGATTGGCAATGCGGCCATGGAGGGGCGTACTGTCCTGGAGTGGGACAAAGACGACGTAGATGCTTTGAAGCTCCTCAAGGTCGATATCTTGGCCCTAGGCATGCTCTCCTGCCTGCGTCGAGGTTTTGATCTTCTGCGCCGGCATCACGGCCGCGATCTCGATCTCGCTGGCGTGCCACGCGATTGTCCCGAGACATATGCCATGCTGCGTCGGGCGGATTCCATCGGTGTTTTTCAGGTGGAAAGCCGTGCGCAGATGGCAATGTTGCCGCGCCTTAAGCCCGAAGTGTTTTATGACCTGGTGGTGCAAGTCGCGATCATCCGTCCGGGCCCAATCCAAGGCGACATGGTTCATCCTTACCTCCGCCGTCGCTGGGGTGTGGAGAAGCCGGTTTACCCACATCCTTCTCCAGAGCACGGGCCGCGAGATGAGCTGAAGAAAGTTCTCGGCCGCACGCTCGGTGTGCCCCTCTTTCAAGAACAAGCGATGAGGGTCGCGATCGTTGCCGCTGGCTTCACGCCGGACGAGGCCGACAAGTTGCGCCGGGCCATGGCGACTTTCAAACATACTCAGGGGGTCGGCGTTTACCGTGAGCGGTTGATTGGCGGCATGGTCCGGCGCGGGTATGACCCGGACCTGGCGGAGCGCGTCTTCAAACAGATCGAGGGGTTCGGTTCGTATGGCTTTCCAGAAAGCCATGCCGCGAGCTTTGCTCATCTTGCCTATGCGTCATCCTGGATCAAATGCCACCATCCGGCAGTTTTCGCGGCGGCATTGCTGAATAGCCAACCCATGGGCTTCTACGCCCCGGCTCAAATCGTAAGAGATGCTCAGAACCATGATGTTGAGGTGCGTCCGGTAGACATCAACGCGAGCGATTGGGACAGCACGCTTGAGCATGAACTCACAAGCGCCGATGGGCATGCCCTCAGGCTTGGTCTCCGGCTGGCTTCGGGTCTTCCGGAAGAAGAGGGACGACTCATCGTCAAGGTGCGTCGTTCTGGTAACGGTGCGCCCTATGGTTCGGTTGAGGAGGTCGCGCGCCGGGCTGGCGTCAGTCGTCGGGCCATCGAGGCGCTTGCGGAGGCCGATGCTTTCGCGAGCCTAGGCCAAGGCCGTCGCGCTGCCATGTGGGACGCGAAGGCTATTGAGCGTGATGTGCCACCTCTCCTTCGCTTGGTCGAAAACTCCCTCGGCGATCCACCTCTGATCCAGGAACCAGCTCCGGCTCTTCCCCAAGAGGCAGCCGGGCAATCGGTGGTTATGGATTACGCATCCACGGGCCTGACGCTGCGCCAACATCCCCTCGCGCTATTGCGCCCGATGCTCACCAAGCTTGGCTACCATGACACCCGGCGCCTCAACACCACCCGTGCTGGCACTCCCATTCGGCTGCCTGGCATTGTGCTGATGCGACAGCGGCCGGGCACGGCAAAAGGCGTCGTCTTTGTCACGCTGGAAGACGAGTTTGGCATCGCCAATCTCGTTGTCTTCACCAACGTGGGGGAACGAGATCGGTCTGCATTGGTGGGATCGCGCCTTATGTTGGCCGAGGGAACGATTGAACGCGAGACCGACCACTCGGAGGTACCGATAACGCATCTGATCTGCCGCAAATTGACTGACCGAAGCGATCTTCTTCAGATGCTGACGCAAGACGAAGGTTCGACCGCGCGCCGTTCAGGGGTCCCAGGAAAAGCAGATGAAGCTCGGCTGCCGCCCAGTCGGGATTTTCGCTGAATTGCTTCTGCCAGGGGCCTTTGCCATTAGCGTCGTCTAGCGGGCTTAGCCATGCTCCGTGCGCCACCAAGGTCACGCACGCACGACTTATGGCTGACCGTTCGCAAAAATGACCGATACTTCGAATGCTGTTCTCCGGCCCAAGGTCCATGGGGCGGTCAGGGTCGGTGGCGTTATCAAAGGAATGGGAGCTTTCGCGAATGCGCCTTCATCATGCTTTGCAGCTAATACAAGTAGGCCACTTCGACGGGCTAAAGCATTGGAGCGCTGAAGAGGTCACGGCCATCAGCGAAGACGTGATGCGCGAGGCTGCCGATGCCGCCGAATTTCGCATCATCTCCGAGACCGATGCCGGCGACAGCCTCGGCACATTTCAGCGATTCGGGTTCGATTTGTGGTCGTCGGGATTGGCCCAGGCGCCTTATAGCCGGTTCTGGCTTTCATGGTCGGAGCTGACTCAGGGGCCGAGTCATCCGCCAACGTCCCTTGCTGCCATGTGCCACCACATACCGGCGGCAACGGAGATCGGCCGGGCCGGCATCGGCCTCTACGTGATGGCCTTCCTCCCGCGGTCCAAATCGGGCTTCCAGGAAGATCGGGTCATCTTCACCAGCCGCCTCACCGCTATGTGGCTCGGCGACACCACTATCCGGGTCAGCCGCCATGACAGTTCGCTCGCTGGTATTGAGAGCGTGCGAAGTGCTTATCGCGCCGTCGCCGCGCTGATCGGCGCGCTTGGAACGCCGTTGGCCTGGCGGCGCGCGGAGCCGGCGCCAGAGAAACTGAACCGTCAACGGTTGCTCAAAGGGCGGCCGGAAATCCGATCTCAGATCCTCATCGACCTGCGGCCAAGCCACAACCGGCCACGCTCAGAGGACCAGCCTCATGGCGGCTGGTCCGTGAAGCCACACTGGCGGCGTGGGCATATAAGGGCCCTTTCTGATGGCCGTCGTGTGCCTATTCCACCGTGCTGCGTGAATATGGAAGAAGGCATCCCGGTGAAGCCTGAATATGTTTTGAAAACTGCGTAGCTCAAAGCGAATTTCATGGCCCCGCAAAGCGCAGCCGTTCGCAAAAGTTCTCGGTAGCTTCCACGGCAGATTTTGTCATGGAGTGAGGAATGAGGATGAGGGGCAAGCGGATGAGGTCGGTGGCGGCGCTGCTGGCCCCCGCCGTGCTGGCAGTCTTGCTGGCGGTCGGGAACGAGGCGTGTGCAACTCCGCAGCCGTTCGGCGGATGCTTGAATGAATTCTGGCATCAGGTGCCGCCCGCCGTGGCGGCACAAGGGCCGCTCTACGCGCTCTGCGCCAGCCATTTTGCCACACTGTACTCAAGCCAGACGGAAACCCCGCTTTACTCGGCCGAGCACCTGACGGGACGGCAAATCGAGGATGCGCTGCGCATGCCTCGACACGACGCGTTCCATGACGATCGCCGGCTGCCCTACGCGGACGCCTCGACCTTGGAAGATTATAGGGGCTCCGGATTTGATCGTGGCCACATGGCGCCCTCGGGTGATGAACCCGACAATTCATCGCAATACGAAAGCTTCGCGCTATCGAACATGATCCCGCAAAACTCAAACGACAATCGGTATCTCTGGGCCGACATTGAAACCGCCGTGCGCGAACTGGTGCTGGCCAACCAGGATGAAGTCTACGTCGTCACGGGACCACTGTTTGACACTTCCGGCGTGCGGGCGCTCCAGGGTCGGATCGAAGTTCCCGCCTACATATATAAAGCCGTCTATGACCCCGAAGCCGGCATTGCGGGTGTTTTCGTCGTGCGAAATGCGCCCGGTAATGAATTCTGGCGGCTTTCCCTCGCTGACTTTCGAAACAGGTCTGGCGTTGATCCGTTTCCCGGCCTACCGGCGAGTATCGCGGCGGACGCCTCTAAATTGCCCGAACCGATTCACGTGTGGCACGCGCGGCCGCAAGGTTAAGGAGGCTGACTTGAAGACTATGAGACCGCAGCAACACGCGGCGCTGAACCGACAGAACACCGGTAAAAAAAATGCTGACAAGGCAGACGAACAGACACTCGTTCGACGATCGCCGCGCGCTTCAAGTTGGGACCCGTCTCACTCGTGGCGAAACAGAAGATCTGATGAAAAACGTTTTTTGACTTCGCTTGAGCGTCGTTATCTTCGAGATGCGTTTCTAAGTTTGGAAAAGTCCCACAAGGCCTTCAACGAGGGTTTTGTTGTGAAGCCTCAGGGCGATCGAGATGTGGCGGATACGAAGCTTCCTCCCCCCCTAGCTAAGTTGGTGGAGAACGGTCTGATAAATATTGAAAAGTCCGGGAATGAAATGCGGTGTTACTTAACAAATCCCGGATTTGCCGCCATCAAATATTGGCTCCTAACCCAGCCACCAAATTTCCGCGTAATGTTTCCGAGACTCTATCAACAACTCACAACGACATCTGCTAAGACCAAAATTGCGGCAAAGGTCAGCCCCAAATGACATCCGGCAATCGCATCTGAACAGCGGCGCTGCTCAAAAATGATAGTTAGGGCAAATGCGGTGTCCGGCGAGCTTGAGCAGGCGCCAGGCCGGCTGTTTCGAAGTCCCTCCAAGCCGGCACCGTCTTGTAGGAAAGCGTCTTAGAGAGCAGGCTACGGAACGAATTAAAAAGATCAATCGCATTTAGAGACGGACAGTACGGGGAATTTGATCTTCGCCCTCGCGTTCAGAAGGTTTCAAAATTCATCAATGGTCGAGTGCTTCTGTAACCGCCGCAATTTGTTCGAACAGCCATGCGAGCCCCTGATCGTTATCATGCGCTTTAGTGTAGATTGCTTGCAGACCGAACTTCAGGGGATCGTAAGGCGGGGTTAGTATAACAACCTTGCCCCTTTCTGCCTCTAAAATTGCCAAGCGTCGCGGCAGCGTCGCCGCCATATCAGTAACAGCAACGACCGCAGCTAAGGCGCTGAAATAGGGGACTGTAACTGCGGGCCGCTTGATCGTCCCTTCGTCGCCCTGTTCCGAGTCAACAAAGAACCGGGTCATCCAAGTGCGACGGAGCACCCGTCCCTCATGGTGGAAGCCATCAGGGGACGCGTCCGTATCGCCTCCAAGGTCTACGACGACCTGCAGATATGAGAGCACTTGCCTAGTGGTTGGCGTGCCGTTTAGGAGGGGGTGTCCAGGTCGAACAATCAGTACTTCTTCATCTGTCAAAATAACCCGGCGGGACAGCCTTTCCGGCAGTTTTGGATACCAGCCAAGCACAATGTCGACGTCGCCAATGTCTAAATGCTCTATAACATCGAGCCTGTTTACGGGAAAAATTGAGATCGTGCAGTTGGGCGCCAGGTCACGGACACGCGCGACCAAACGCGGTAAAACTGTTGATGTGAAGTAGTCTCCAGCAGCGATATGAAACGTGCGGGTTGATGTCTCGGGCTCAAATGTCACAGCATTAAGAAATGCCACAATCTGCTTAACCGGCTCCGATATACCTTTATGGAAGTCTTCTGCCACTTTTGTCGGGACCAACTTATGGTCCTCGCCTCCGTAAAACAGTTCGTCCTGGAGTGCTGCCCGAAGCCGGCTAAGTGCCTTGCTGGTGGTGCTGCGCCCTATGCCAAGCTGCTTAGCCGCCTGTGAAACTGTTTGTTGTTCCATTGTCGCGTCGAAGACGAGAAGCAAATTAAGATTAATGCCGGCGAGGTTCATGGTCCATCCTGTGTCATTTTTTCACGCGCCGCGTGTCAAATATTCACGGACTGGACGACCTGCAGTTGCATGTGTCAATGGAAAATATGACGGGCAATACTCTGTGGGTTGAAAATAGATGATGGGAAGGCGGCTCAAGCATCGTTGCTCTATCCTTCTAGCGGTTGGCGCGTTCCGTTGCTTACTGCCGACCGGCAGTCTGTGTGGCGACGTTCAGCGTCAGGTGGAATCTTATTATGGATTATGCGCAGCTCCGGGCGGCCGTCGGACGTTGAAAAACTTGATACGGAAACCAAACGTATGACACTTTCTGTAGTTAGCCTTGAGGGTTCGGGGTTGAGCGGCCATTCTCGTACTCACGATTATTTGAGTCGATGTTGTCCGGACATAGGGGGCTTCTCAAGGAGTAGTTTGTTCTCTCTGCATCAAAGACTTAGCGGCCAAAAACGCTTCTCGTGCCCAACACGCACGGGGTTCTTAGACCTCCTTTGGAAGATTGTTGCTGGAGAAGGGGTTTCTGGAGATGTGTGTGGGCGTAGCCGTAGGGCATTTGGTTGTTCAGCGCACAATTTATCACTTTCAAGAGCCGTAACTGGTGGTTACAACTATGTGAGGAAAGACTTTGATCAGGGGAAACCCTCGAGAGAGTTAGAAACCGAAAACCATGCAAGCATTAATGCGAAGATGGTTTGACTGACCAAATAAACGTTTTGAATAAAGGAAGTAAAGACGGTGTCGCGTACAGAAGGAACCTAGGCAATTGGGTGCGTTCGTACTGAGACCTGATTGACGTTAGGAGCAAGCTGTTTCGGGGTCCCTAAAATTTTTGGGGTTCCGGTCAGCACTAGCGGAAGGAGATGAAGATGGCGGATGTATGTAACTGTCAGCCGGAGGTGGAACCTCCAACGTTACAAGTGCTCAGTGTAAGACCGCCTCAGGTCGATGATCATGATTTGGAGCTGATGGCGGCCTTAGCGAAAGTTGCATCGAGTAACGCTCTTTGCGTGGCGCTAAATCGAGAGATGGAGGAGAAGGGCGCAGACCTACCGACGGGCCATCCTCAGTGTCGAACCCTGGAGAGGGCGGACGCTCAACGACGCAGTGCCTTGATTGAGCTTTCAAATACACAGGCGGTCAGCGCCGGAGGCTGTACCGCCAAGCTCAATGTCCTCATGGAGATGTTCGTGGCTTATGGACCGGAAGACCCGGAGATGGTCGCAAGACTGGTCGAATATGCCCACGAAGCCGCGGCACTCCTCAGGCGGTTTGAGACTGATCTCAGGCAGTTTGAGACTGCCAAGCCCGTCATGGGGAGCTGGCGGAAGACGCTGACCAACAGCCGGTCCATTCGTCGGATCATGGGTTTTGCGTTCGCGTTTTCCAGCGCAGTGGTCGGACGGTTGGATGCGGGAGGGCTCAACTAAACGAGCGCCGTTCGCAAAACGCCCGCCTAGCCTGGACTCCTCAAACAGGAGTTCACAGCATGCGTTGGACAGCGGGCCTTTTCATCCTCTTCGCAACCCCAGCACTTGCCGCATCACCACAATGCGCGATGCAAGGGCCGACGGTCATCAAGACATCGGCGCCCGTTGCCCAGCCGGCCGCGCCGCCCATCGACGCTGCGCAGCCCCAACGTGCGAAGGCGACAGCCCTGCCGGCAGGCCTCGCCAATATCGCATTTGCTCAGCATATTGCGGCGTCTGGGGCGCAGGTTTCTGATCTCGGGACGATCCATGGCCTTCAGGCGATCTCGGCTCGTAGCGGCAGCCAATTCATGATTTTCGAGCTATCGAAGGATGGTCAGACCGGTGTCTCCGGGGTGCCGATCGACCTTACCGTCGGCCAACTCCAGACCGTCGCATCCGGGAACATCACCGATGTCGGTGAGGCTCATGGTTTCCAGGGTTACTTCGTCCGCAGCGGCCAGCAGTTCCAGGTCTTCTATGCGACGCCCGATAAGCAAGGCTTGGTTCCCGGCGTCATGTGGGACGCCTCCGGCAAAGACCTGACACGTCAACAGGTGGCACAGATTCCGGGGGCGGTGCCCACGGTGGAGATCGGCGGTATCGGTCCTGGTGGTCAAGCGAAGCCAGGGCAGGAACTGTCGGTGCTGGCTAAGGCGACCTATGGCACGGAGGGCTCGGCGTCAGCGCCGCTGGTCTACATGCTGATGGATCCGCAGTGCATGTATTCGATCCGAGCCTTTCAGGCGCTCCAGCCCTACGTCCAGGCGGGGCAAATCCAACTCGCCATCATCCCGCTCTCGGTTCTCGACTACGAGGATAATGGCCAGAGCACACGGAGTGCGCTGGCGCTACTGAGTGACGCGCCGGATCAGATTGTCGGGGCCTGGCAGTCCGGTAGCGAGAACAACACACCAGATCCGTCTGCGCAGGCGCGTCTGGCCAACAACATGGCCGTCGCTCAGGCGGTGGGCTTGAAAGGCACGCCGATGTTCTGGTGGCAGGGTGCCAATGGCACGACGGGGCATTTCGACGGTGTGCCGCCAGATGTCTCCAGCTTCATCGCAGGTTTGAGGAGCTGAGGCATGCGCGAGCGGGAGATCAGAGAGCAAGTCCTTCCTCAGGTCGATCCGGGCGAGCAGGAAGGCGGACAGGGCAGTGCCGACAAGCGGGAACGGTTCAAGTTGCTGCGTCGGTCCGCTCGTGGTGTCGGTTGGCTGCTTGCCTCCCCGGCAGAATGGTTCGGGATAAAATCCATTCGGGCCGGCGCATCGTCGATCAGTCAAACCTACGGCGATATCCGCAAGCCCCGCTCTCGCGACCGGCGCTTCAAAACCCAAGACAATCGCGTATTCGATATGGTCGGGACCGCCTTTGCCTATGGGATCACGATTGAGGAATTGGAGCGCCGCTTCGCCGCGCGTCGGCGGCAGACGGCGCTTCTTGCCTATGGTCTGTTCGGGCTCGGCTGCGTCCTAGTTCTGGCTTGGGTATGTGTTGCAGTCAGGACGGTATCCGATGGCGGGCGTGTCGTGTTGCTGCTGCAATTTCTGCCCTTCTTGGCCTTGTTTTATTTGCTGTCGTTCTATCAAGCCTTGATTAATTTCCAGATCAGGATGGGCCGCGCTGCAAGCTGGCTCGAATACATATCCGCGGAGAAGGAATTCTTGCCCCGATGACACATCGTTTAACCGCGCGCTTGCTCTCGATTTCCATTCTTGCGGGCTTGGCTGGCTGCGTCATGCCCCCGCAGTCGAGCACGTTGACTGAAACCTCCATGGAGGTTTCAGGGAACATGCTTGGGTCACTGACGCCGGTTTATACGCCGCCGGCGGGGACACCTTTCCGCTGCACCTACATCGGCCCGAACGCGCCGATTTTCAGCGTGCCGGGCGATATCGGGCGTAACGGTTTGGGCTATGCCTGGTCGCCCGTGGCCACGATGGGCGCCCGGCGCGGCGACTGGCTTTTGGTGGTGACGCGCACGGGTGTCATCGGCTGGGTCTATCAGCCTCACGAAGTGCCGACCTCGGAAAGCCCTGGTCACTGGATCAGATACTGCAATGTCCATCAGGATGAGCAAGGACGGATTGTATTTCACTGGAAGGGCGTGCAGCCCGGCGAATTCTAGGGGCCTTGGCGCCCCTTCCAGGAAGCTTGGTTCACCAGGTCAGCCAATGCTGTTGCGCAAACATATGCCGCCCGACTAAGCCGGGCGGCATATGTTTGGCCTAACCGCCCCATCCAGTGTCACGCCGGCGAGCCGCTGAATTAGGCGCCGATCATTGCAGCTCGGTTTGCCGTGAACCCTTCTCAACCTCGGTCAGCACACTGCTCGCAACCTGTAACCGGGCCTTCATCTCATCCAGTTCGGCTGTCAGGTCACTGATTGTTCGCCACATCACCAAAAAATTCTCGTTGAGGGGGAGCGGTTGGAGGCTTTCAAGTGCCATGTTGAGGGCTTCATTGGCGGTCCTTGGTGGAAGGGGTTGGCTTGCCAACCAGGCCGTCAACTTCTGGGCTGCAACCCCAGTGAGCCGGACCGTTGCAGTCATTTGAGGCTGGGGCCGCCAGTTGCGGTGGCTCATTTTCGGCTCCTCTGGGTTCGATTGGTTGCTATTTTGGTAGCCACTGGAACAGGCCGAAACCGGCCAGATCATGGAAGGTGGACAGGGCAAAGAGCCCGGCGATCGCCGCCACCCCAGTGCGCGTTGCCAATTCCTGAACCCGAGCCGAGGCCGGGCGGCCGGCGATCCATTCAAAGAGGCAGAACAGGAACGCGCCGCCATCGAGAACGGGGATCGGCAGCAGATTCATCAGTGCCAGATTGACCGAGAGTAAGGCCGTCAGGGCCAGAAGCTGGATGGGACCGCTTGCGGCTGCTTCGCCCGCCAGGTGAGCAACACCGATCATGCCCGTGAACTGGCCGGCGCCTTGTCCCGTGGTGACGGCGCTGAAGATCCCGGTGACGGTCAGAGAAAGCACTGTCCAGGCCCGCGCCGGTGCCAGAAGAAGGATCTGGCCCAGCCCAAGCTGGCGATACCCCTGGGTATGGGCCTCGATTCCGAGATATCCGATGTCATGGTCATTGGAATGCCGCGCCTCGAGGCGGGGCTTTAGATCGAGCTGCGCGCCCTGCCGGTCAATGCGAAGATCGACGGTCTGGTCCGGCCGCGCCTTGAGAAAGGCCCCGAGATCCGCGAAAGTCACGATCGGGGCACCGTCGGCCGCGACGATCAGGTCGCCTTGTTTGAGCCCAGCCCGGGCGGCTGGGGAGCCAGCCGCGATCGTCGTGGCGATCGGGAGGAGTGTGGTTTCACCGCGGCCGGCAAGGATGCAGGCGTAAAGCCCGATGGCGACCAGCATGTTGGCGGCTGGCCCTGCGAGAATAATCATCATGCGGGCTGTTGGTCGAAGGGCTGCATAGCCGCCGGCACGGCTTCGATCGCGCTCGCCGGCGAAGGCGACAAATCCGCCGACCGGGAGGGTGGAAAGGCTCCACACGGTCCCTCGGTGATCTTTCAGCCGGAAGAGATTCGGGCCGACCCCAATGGTGAAGCGCTCAGCCACAAGCCCGTTAGCGCGCGCCGCCAGGTAGTGGCCAAGCTCGTGGCAGATGATCAAGACATTCCCGATCATCAGGATCGCGGCAACCGACATGACCGCTAGAAGGGTCTGGGGCATGGAGCCTCCTTTCCGGAAGCCCGCGGGCGTCCAGTGCTATCGTTGTGGGAGGAGCTTGGCGGCCTAGAAGGTGCCGGGGGGCGTGAACCGGCTGCCGCCGCTCGCGCCCGTCGCCCAAGGGGCGGTTTCGTAGGAGGGTCGGTCGTCCTGCGTCGAGGGCTCGGTCGGCTTTACGACCGTCCCGTCGCGGTCAGCGACCGGCGGGGTCCAGATGGCATTTGAAGAGCCATAACCCGCATAGGGGTCATAGACCGGGTTCTGCATCGGCGGCGGCGGCGGCGGATGGTAGTCCGACACCTTCTTGATATTGCCGCTCTCGCAGGCCACGAGGGAAAGCGTCAGGATGGGGAGGAGGAGAAGGGCTCGGCGCATGACTGTGCTCCATGGTGATGAAGCACAGTCTGGCCGGCTTATTTGCGAACGGAGCGGGTTATCCGGTCAGGCGCTATCGCGCTGGACGCTCAGCGCCGTGAAAGCGCAAATGGACCAACTGCATACCCCTGTCCTGAGCCGTATCTTCGGCCGCCTTCTTGCCCGCGGCGAGGTCGGCGTTTTGGCTCCGTAGCTCCTGGTTTTCCCGCTGAAGCTTGGCAAGCTGACGCTCGTATTTGGCTTGGTCGGCCTTCGCGATCCTCACCGCCTCCTGGGCGGCAGCGGCCAGCACCGCCTTTTGGCGCTCGTAAAGCTCCAGCCATGCGCGAAGGTGGGCAATCTCACCCTCGTAGTCCCGGCGCGCCCGAGCACTATTTACTAGGGCCGCGAACTGGTTAGCCGCCATAGCATCTGTGATAATATTGGCGGCAGTAATTGCATCACTCATCATCTTCGCTGCCTCCGCTACTATCGGTGGTTGCGCGCAATGTTGAGTCCATAGAACCTTCGGCTCCTTGGCTCGACGGTCCACCAATATACCCAGCCGGGCCGCGTGGCAAACTTTGTTGGGAACGAGACTGAGCACCCTGGATGGCCTGAAGACTTCCGTTGAGGGCGTTCTTGGTGCCCGACGCTATGCGCTCGCTCGCGCCCCATGCTGCCTGTTGATAGAAAGCTTCCCCATCGACCCGATTAGCTGGGGCGATCCCAATGAGACGGGGCAGATGATGGGGGATCAACGTCACCATCCGGAAGGACATGAGCGCGGCCGTCACATGGAGCATGACGAAGATGTTCACGAGGACGACGACGCCGATCATGTTCGTGACGAACCAGCCCCCGTCCAGCACGAAACCCGTGGCTATGCCGAAGGATTGGCGGATCAACAGCGACATGCAGTCATAGACGAAGTAGCTGAGGAATAAGCCGATCACCATGAGAACCGGCCGGAACATGACGTTGAACAAAAGGCCCCAGCCCTCAATGCCCCGACCGTGCAGCCCTTCGCCGCCGAAGGTCATGTGCGCCAGCATCCAGAGCGGCACCGCGACCATGGCCTCGCAAACCAAGATGATCCAGCCGCACACACCGGCCATCCAGAGGACATAAGGGATCATCGGCAAAACATAGGCGATGATGATGCCCGGCATGAGGATGGCAGTCAGCAACATGAAGATCGGTATGGCGAGAAAATTGACCAGGGCGTGGCCCGCCACGGTCGCGGCTGCGCCGCCCCATTGGAAGGTCAAGACCTGGTAGACCGTCATGCCGGCTGTCGCGGCCTTCGAGGCGAGGAGCCCCGCCGCCACGAAAGCGAGCAAGGCTGTGTTCATCAGCGTTTGACCGAGGCCCATCAACCCGCCGAAGGGATCGGTCCAGGTCTGATTGCTCGGCAGGAGGAAGCTGACGATGTGATTCAGCGTCCATTGCGAGATGTGCATCGAGTTGAAGATCTGTTCGAGCACCGAGCTGCCCTGCTGCTCGTTGGTGATGGAGGCGAGGGTCGTCGGGACGCCCGAGGGCGGCTCCGATTGATCGGTCGTCGTCGCGGTCGTGCGCAGGGTGGATATGTAGGCGCTGGCGGCGCTGACCATGGGCGCCAGATCGTAGGACATCGACTGGCCGATGCCCTCATATGTCGGCGAGGTCACGTCAGGGGTGGCATTGAGAAGCGACAACGTCGCCGCATTCAGCCGCGCGATCTCAAGGTAGTAAGCGCCGGCCGATGTCCAGCCCAGGGCCGATTGCTGGGTTTCACTCGTTTCCAAAGGGGACGTTCCGTCCGCCTCCGCCTGTTGTGCCGTCAGCAGATCGAGATTGCCCTGCCGAGCGGCCGTGGCATTGCCCTGAATTGCGCTATTGATCGCCGACTGCTCGCTCGTTGCCGTCGTCTGTAGATCCTTGGTGTAGTCGTTGACGGCGCTGGTGTAGACGGATTGCAGCGATGACAAGGCCGAGCTGTTTTTCGTCTGGTAGAGTTGGGTCGCCACGTTCTCGACCTGAGAGCGGATGTCGTCGTTCAGAATGTCCTGCAGGATCGCTTGCTGGACCCCTGCCATGTTGACGTTGACGCCTGCGACGGTCGTCTGATTTTTCGGAGGTTCATTGACCGTGATGGAGCCGCAAGCTGGATCGCCGGATTCATTGCCGGCCGAGAGGCTGTAACGCCAGCTCACATAGGAGCCGTCTGTCGTATCGGACCCGGACACCGGCTGCGGAATCGAGACGAGGTTGCTACCGCCCGGATTGGCGGAGCCGCCAGCGAGGTTCACCAGGTCCATGCACAGCTCGGAACTGATCAGCCCGGACACCACGTCGCCCGTCCCTGGTATGACGGGCTGGGCAATGATCATCGCATCCGGACCGACTGCCTGCACGGCATTGGTATAAAGGGCTTTGCCCATGCCGACCCCCCACAAGGCGGCCTGCTCGACGAGTTCCTGTCCTGCCGAAAATCCCGTGCCGAGCGGAAACATCATGATGGCGGCGAAGCCGACACGCACGACGAAGATCCAAGACTGATTGCTGCCCAGGATCTGCGAGCTTTCTGCCGCACGGTGGATCGTCATGATGGTGTTGTAACAGACGAAGGCGCAGGCGATGGCCGCGACGTAACCTGTGAATTGACCGATGATCTGACCGATGACGGTGGCTTCACTACCGGTCGAAGTCGCGGTCGTGGTTGTGCCAATCGAGGCGCCTGTCGGGAACAGGCTTTTGACGACCTGCGCCGCCCAGTCTTGGCCTGGATCGAGCGCAGACCAGCTTACATCGTAGGGATTTGTCGTCTGCGCAAACGCAGGCCCAGCGATAACCGTGATGGCGAGGACGAGGAACAGGAGAGTGCAAATTCGCATGGCTACCTCGGGGGATTTTCCCGAAAGCTGCCATGCGAGATTGCGAACGGCGCTCCGAAAAGACTCTAGCTCGGCGACGGGCTTGGCCGGCTGGTATTGTCCGGCCCAGACGGAGTGAAGAACGACTTTACGGCTTCGACGGCCTTCTGAATGATTTCGGCCGCCTGCTTGGAAATGTCTTCGAGGCTGGTCCTGCCTTCCCGGCGCGAGGGCGTGCTCTCAGCCTTATCGCCGATCTCAGCATCGAGCTGCTGGAACTTGGCGGTGAGGTTCGCGGCGTCCGGCCGGCGCGCGATGATCTGCTCCACCCCAGTCCTGGCCTCGCCGTATTTTGCCAGCGCTTCGGACGCCTTGTCATAGGCGTTGGCGAAGCCCTTTTCCTCGACCAGGGCGGTGTTGAACTGCTGCCGGAGGTCCTGGTAGCGGCCACCGTCGCGCATGCCCGCCAGGACACCGGACATGCCCTCCGGGTCGGAGCGCGCGGCAGAGGCGATGCGGTTCATGATCGTCGCCCCGTCACCCGCCCGGAAGCCCTCCATCGCGTCCAGCGCGGCGCGCCCGGCACGTTCAGCGTTCTGGAGACCGTTGCTATCGCGCCCTTCGCGGATCTGGGATTCGAATGCCGCCAGACGGCCCGCGAAGGGTTGAGGGGCGGAATCCCACGGTGCCGAGGCCGCGCCGCCAGTGACGTTCCGGACAACTCCATTGATGTGATCGAGAACTGTGGCTTGACGCACCTGCTGATTCGCCTGTTGTGCGGCGGCCTGAGCCCGTGCTTCCTCCTGCGTCCGAGTAGCCTCCTCTTGGCCTTTCTGCGAGGACCGGTCCTGCCTCGTTCCGGCCTGGCCTTCCGTGCTGGCATCAGCACCCTCTGGTCGATCTGTGCGGGCGCTGGTGGGAGCAGTCGTCGCCTCAGCTTTCGGGGCTTCCGGTGGAGGAGCGAGAGGCGGGGCACGATCGGCTTGCCTGACCGCATGTTCCAGATGGTCGAGACGATCACGGATATGGTCGGTATTCTGGTCAGACTGCCGGGCAACTTCTGCGCCAGTAGTCCGTATGTCGCGCATTAGCTCCGGGTTATTGATGGTCGGTGTCGATTGGAGAAGCGCGATCATGCGCTCATTTTCCAGGCCTGGAGCCGAACCAGCAAGGCGGGTCATGTCGGAGCGAGCTGCTTCGGAAAGGGGGAGCTGATGGCCCAGAACCTTCTCAACATCTTCAGTCATCCTCGCAATAGAACGTTGGAAGTCGGACTGATTCGCACGTAGCGGTTCCGTATTTTCGTTGCGGAGAATGGTAATCGCATCTGCCAGTTGAGGATTACGCTCGCGTATTTCATCCGCGTAGCGGCTTGTCGCGTCCAGCATTTCCTGTGTTGCTGGTGGACGCGGCGGTTGAGCGCTGCCGCTCGGATCGGTATCTGCCATCTTAGCGTTCTTTCCTGTTAGTTGCTGGTGCCCGTCACAGTCGGCGTGGGCAATGTCGAGGTCGGCACGTAGTCGTGCTGCGTGTCGACGGCGAGATGAGCGGCCTCGAGCGACCCGCGCTCCAGGCTCGTCTTGTAGATCTGGAACTGAAGATAGTTGTTGAGGGCCAGCTCAGTGGCGATCTCACGCTCGACCGATGGCGGCGGCATGCTCTGGAGGTTGGCCGCCCAGGTCTCGTCCGAGACGCGGCGTTCTGATTCGATTTGAAGCACTTGGAGCCAGGAACCTTGGGTTTGGGCTGTCAAGCCCATGTTCGTCAGATAGTTCTGCTGAACCGTGGTCAACGGAACCGTCTGCGATTGTTCGCCGACAATGTTGTCGAGGAAGGTTTGCGCCGCCGATATCCTGGCGTTGTAGGCCCGACGTGCAACTTGTGCGTCCTGGCCTGCCAGTGACGTGAGCTGACTGCCGCGCAGCGGCGCCGGCGCGACGGCCTCGATCAGATTTGTCGCGTAATCTTTCGCGGCCGTCAGAGCCTGTTGGGTCGCATAAGTCCCGCCGGCAAACAGGGTTGAGAAACTCTGATCCGTATCGGCAGTGGCTGTATTGGCCGCGCAGGGAAGCCCGGCCGCCTGATCGTTAGCGTCGCAATAGCCGTTGATATGCTCGGCGTTTGCCGCCGCCGCCCCCTGCGCCTGCCCGTAGTAGGACGGCATGGTGGGCCAACCCTGATCGCGCTCATCCTGGATTTTGGCGATCGTGTATGCAACCTGATAGGCCTGATGTGCCGCTGACTGCGTGCTGACGCCACCATCGAGGGCGGCGCATTGCGTCGGGCTTACTGTTTGCTGATCGCGGATCTGCGCATCACGAAGTTGCAACATATATTGCCCCATCGCCTCATTGGAGGCGTCGGCGATCTGTTCCTGCGCACCGATCTGGGCCTTGGAATAGTTCGCGTTTTGCGTGAACCCTTCCTGCAACAATGTATTCGTGCTGCCGAACGTGGTGCTGCCGATTGCGGAGGAGATACCTTGGTTTATGCTTTGCACGGCCTGCAGAACGCTGAGGATGCCGCTCTCTTTGGCAAGCGTCTGGATTTCCTCGGCGATTGACGCAGGGTCGATGACCGGCAGATCGGCGTAAGCCGGCGTGACGTGGAAAGCAATGGCGCCGATCACTATGCCGACGGCCGTCGCCCCGTAGAGGGATAACTTGCGCATGGCCGTCTCCTAGAAGGTGCCGTTGATGTTCTGCAGGGCGGTGTAGCCGGTCGGATACATGCCGTTGCCGGTGATATAGAGGCCGGTGCCTGAGCCGTTGGTGCCAACGCCGCCGCCGAGTGTGCCGATTGTCGGGCCGCCGCCGCCGAAGGTCAGCTTCGGACAAGACAAGCCGCCGCCAAGACCACCGAAGCCGAGATTGAACCCGGTAATGGTCAGCCCGCATTGGACATTGCCGAGCCAGGAATTCCAGGTTTGCTGAACGGCGCTGCAAAGCTGCCCTTCGACCGTCTGGAGCAGCGAGGTCGGGTTCAAGAGGTTGGTCACCAGATTGAGGCCGACGCCATTGAAGAAGTTATTGAGGCAGGAGAGGCTCGTCACGCTCTTGGGTTGCGTTATCGTGGTCTGATCGGCCGCCATCCGCGCCGTCATACCGTTGGCAGCGGCCTGGGCGAGAGCCGCGCAGCCGACGCTCCCAGTTGTGGTGGATTGTGCGAGTGCGGGGGAAGCGGACATCGCGGAGACCGCGAGGATCGCAGCCGCGGCGATGCTCTTAAACATTGGAGGACTCCTTGTTAGCGGTGTCGGTCGCCGACACCAGTTCATCCATGCGTTCGATGGAAATCAGTCTTTGAAGTGTCGCCTGGCGCGCGATCGTCGTGACGGTCGCGAACAAAGCCCGCCCTGCCGGCGTTTTGTGTTCCAGCAAGGCGTCCTCAATGGTCAGGTGGTCGGACAACCCTGTTGCCCTGAGCCAATGGAAGAAAGCCAGCGCCCGTGCTGTACCGACCTGGGCGAGGACAAGCTGGAGATCGCCCTGAAACTCCCGATCCATCGAAGCGGTGGAGAGAGCTTCAGGACTGCGGTGGGCGAGCTGGTCGAGGATCTGCCCGAACTCCACGAGCAGGCCGGTCGCCTGCACCGACGCCTCAACCGGGCGTAGGGCTGGGGGCCATGCATCGTCCAAACGGACGGGGCGCACCGCATCCAGCCAGTCGGTCACAACTTTTGTTCGCAGGTCAGGCATTGCACAGCTCCTGTTACGGATTGCGGGGAGCATCGCGCGCCGTTCTGCGAACGGCGCTATTTTCTGATTTCGACCGCCATGTGGGTCATCACGAGATGCAGGCCGAGCGGTTTGACCGCCTCGCGTAAGACCTCGTTCCATCCTTTGCCGCCCTGCCAGGAGACCATCGAGGAGGCGCTGGCACCGGGACCGTAGGTCACGCGCACGGTAGAGGGCACGATCTGGCGGCAGGCAAAGCCGAGCGGGACGTTATTCCCGAACCCCTTGGCCAGCTTCCAGTGCCAGGTCGGCTTGTGGGGTGTCTTCGCTGCAAGATCCTCGGGATCGACAATCGGCGCCATGCTGGTCGGCGCCGCTGCAACCCCCGCGGGTGAAGGTGCCGGTGACCCACTCTTCACGACAAAATCCGCCCACGCGGGCGGACTTTTTGCGAGTAGTGTCACCGCGAGGAATGCCAAAAGGATAGCATTGCGGTAAATGGTCATCACGCGCCTCCGACGAATGCATCAGGCGAATGGTTGAGCCAATTTTTTGCGAATGGGGATTGCGAAACTGGTTTATGACAGGGGATAAGCGCACACCGTTTTAGGCGTCGCGGCTCGAGGAGCGGCATGGCTGGAGCATTGCTGCGGTTGGTTTTTGCTTGAGGAGTTAGACTGCGACCTATGGCCAAAGAAGCAAAAGAGCCGGCTTCGCGCGATGAGGACATTGAAGATGTAGTCCGGACGGTGGCTGACCGTCTGGCCGCAGCGCGCAAGGCTCGCGGATGGACCCAGAAGCAGTTCGGCGAAATGGCGGACATGAGCCAGCAACGTATCTTCGAGCTGGAGCAAGGCGTCGGCAATATTACGATCCGAACTCTGAGTAAAATGGCCAAGATTTTGGATATCGATGTTCACACGCTATTTGTAGGCAGCGGCCCGAGTGTTGAGTATGGGCTCGCAAATTCTATGGCGAAGCTCATGAAAATGCTTGAGGACAGGGGAGCGCAAGATAGCGAAAGACGCGAACAAGAGGAGTTGTTTCGTTCAAGTTTTCTGTCGATCATACAGCGACTTGAGCAACTGACCGTTCGTAAACCAACGAAGGATAAATAAAGCCGCGCAGTGTCATCCATCATCCTGCCGAAGGTAGCCGCAAGACGCTGATAAACAAGCGGAGATCGGTTTTTTAGGAAAAACATCAAGGTTTTTCTTGATTAACACGCTTACGGTTGTTAGATAGATCTCCAGTCCCTGACTGGAGGTTAATGTGGCGTTTACGGGCGTCCAAAAAGTTGAGGAAAAAGGTGCGGCGCTTCCGGCGGCGCTTGGCCTGCCTCATCTTCCGCCCGCCGCTCCCCAGTTTCCCCTTTTCGATCGTCTCCTGACCTGCATGGTCAGTGCGGGACAGGGTATCCAAGCCCTCTGCCTACTGCTGAGCCTGAGCCGGGCCGTCCTTGACGAACACATCATCCGGCTTGGCATCGCTAACCCGCATGACCGTCCGATGCGCGGCGGCGGGGCAAAGGCGTGGTCCCTGAAAGATGCGATACGTCTGATCGTTTGGCGTCTCGCCGGCGTTCATCCGGAGGTAATCGGCCAGAGGCTGGATACACCGCGTTCAGCAAGCGCCGTGCGCGCGAAAGCCCGGCGGCTCGGCATTCCCTGTCCGGATCGAAAAGCGCTGCATAAGCCCCAGCCGGATAGCTTGCGTGATCCTGGCGCATCGGGCCTCATGGCCACGCTCATGCTGGCGGGCATTGAGCCTGGGCAGTCGGCCGATGAGGCGCTGAAGCGTCTGCGTGACAGCGTTGTGGTGAGCGCGGCCGAGGTGGTTTCACTCCCCACCAAAGAAGGGCGGCCGCGTCGGAAACGGAACAAAGCGGCGGGGCAGCGTGAGTTGCCGTTCTTCGGGATTGTTCCCGACCAGGGCGAGCAAAAGGTTCAAAAGCCCGAACCAGTCCAAATCCCAACCGCCGAAAATCAAGTCAATTTCGGCGAAGACTTGACCTGGTTTGCAGGCCTCAAGGGACGAACGAAAGCTCAATCAAATCGCGTTGCGGTTTGGATCGCATTCATGCTCATGGCGGGCGGGCTCCATTACAAAGAGGCTGCCAAGAAACTCGGCGTGACCCCGGACGCGTTCAGGACGTTCAAGACGAACGTCGCGATCCCGAGTGATTCCGACCGCCGTAAAATGGGCAACGTCTTTGACCTTGACGCGGCCGAAGCCACACTCAACCGCTCAGGTTATGAACTGAAACGTTGCCTCAACAGCGCCAATTGGTTCTGGGCAAAAAAATCCGAAAAGGGCGTGCGACTTTCGCCGCCACTTCGACGCGGCGAGAAAATAATCGGCGAGCATGGCAACAAGTTCACGATAATTACGCGTGCTATGCTCGATGCAGAAACTCGCGCAAGGCATGCGCCGTTCGCAAAAACCCATGCCAGACTGTTTGCATGATGCAAACATGTGGGCACTGTCATGAGAAATTCCTCTAGCACGATTTCGCGGCGGCTTTCTGATCCGGATTTTCAGGGGCTCCTCGTCAACCGCTGCCTCGGTCTGACGATCGCGATGGCCGCGCTGCTAGGGGTCTCGATCGCGCATGACGCCTGGCAGTGGACCCATCCGGTTCAACCACGTTATTTCTTTACGGATGGCAAGAACACGCCGCGCCCTGTCGTCGCACTCGACAGTCCCATCGTTGATGATACGCAGCTTTTGCAATGGACGGTGGGAGCGGTTCTCGCACCCTACAACATCGACTACTACAATTACCCGGCTGAGCTGAACACGGCGAGCCGCAAGTTCACGCTTCATGGCTGGAATACGTTCGCGCAGTCCTTCATCGGCGAGGGCAATTTCGACGAACTGAAGCGGGCAAGGCTGTTGTGTCACGCGCAGTCCGAAAGAGCCGCCTTGATCCATCAGACGAGCTACCAACAAGGTGCCCTCGCCTATGAGATCCAGGTTCCTGTCGTGCAGACCTGTGAAAACGTCAACCAGGCCAGTACGAACAGAATGATGATTACTGCGCTCGTCGTTCGCACAAATGCCGACGATCATCCAGACGGGCTGGCGATCGATCAACTCGTGGCAAGCCCGGAGTAGCCGTCATGGAGGGCAAACGGATGAGCCACGGGATTAAGAGACGCGCGCGGGACGGGGCGGTGAGCCTTTCGGTTCTGGCGCTGATGGCAGCAACGCCGGCATTCGCGCAATCGGATGGCACTGGCAATTCAGGGGTGCCATCGCCGAATTCTGCGAATGGCAATGCCGCCGAGCAGCAGGCCGTTCAAAATGCGATCCCCCTCTCCCCGGAGGCGATCCAGGAGCTGGCCAAGCGCTATAACGCGACCAAGCAAGCCGAGGAGCAGTCCGTCATCCCCATGGCGGCGCCCATGAGCCGGCAGGTCAATGTCAGCTTCGCGCCGGGTGCGGCGGTGAGCATCATTCAAACGGTCAAGGGCTACCCCACTGCCGTCTCCTTTTTCGATGCCACGGGCCAGCCTTGGCCGATCCAGTGGGACACGAATTCCGACCCGGCGGCCGTCTCTGGTGCGGCCAGTTGCAGCGCACCCAACAGCCATGGTGGCCCGTCGGTGGTGGCGATCGGCTTCTTCGTCTGCACGCCGACCAAAGGCAGCAATGTCCTGGAGATTACGCCGATATCCCTCGCCCCGCGTGGCGGTCTTGTGGTGTCCCTGCAGAACTCGCCCAAACCCCTCACCTTCCTGATGATGGCGGGGGGCGGTCGGTATGATGCGGACCTGTCAGTCCATGTCGGCGATCGAGGGCCCAACGCGCAGGTTTCGATCATGACCCAGCCGGACGCGCCGGATACGGGGGCGCCATACCTGACAGGGATGCTGGAAGGCGTGCCGCCGGCCGATGCAACGCCGCTCTCGGTCGAGGGCGTCTCGCCCGACGACCTGACGGCCTGGCGCCTGGGCGGCAATGTTTACATCCGCACCCCGGACACGCTGCTTTCGCCCGAGTGGACAGCATCTGAAGCCGAAGCCGGCACGACGGTCTACGCCGTCCCCAACACCCCGGTCGTGCTGCTCTCCGTCAACGGCCGGACGGTGTCGGCCCAACTCAAGGATTCCCAGTGATGTCCGACACTGCCCCCTGGTGGAAGCCGAACCTGAAGAGCGGAACCTTTCTGACGAGTGCTGGACAGGCAGGGCCACGCCGATTGCTGATCATCGGTGCCAGCGGCCTCGTGCTGGTAACGCTGGCTGTCATCGTCATCACCAGCGGCCATCATGTGCAGCCGTTTTCTCAGGACGCGCACATGAAGCCGGTCGATCCCCTGCCAGGGGGACTGCATACCACGCCCGAGCAGGATCAGTTGGCGCTCCAGGCGGAAACGGCGGGCGCGAACACGGCGTACGCCAAGGGCAATTCCTATACCCCGCCCATCGCCCCGAGCGCCTCGGTCATTGCGGCCCCGACCGTGCAAGCGACGCCGCCATCGGCCGCGGCACCGATGCCGGCGCCACACTTCGTGCCGCCCCCTCCACCCCAGATTATCCCGGTGGACGAGCCTGCCTTCCCGCCGCAGACGATCGCCGCCCCACAAGCAGCTCCAGAGCCGATCCAGGCGACACCCGTGGCAGTCACGAGCGCCAACCCTCAGGCCGTTGCAGCTTACAATCAGCAGATTTCCGATCTTTTTAACCAATGGGGTGGCCGCCCGCCAGAAACGGATGTGGTCATGCCGCCGAGCGCGACACAGACGGCGAGCGATCCGGTCGGGACAGGGCATGGTGGTGGACAGGCGGCAGATCCACCCGGCAAGGCAACCGGCAGCGCCTCGAGCAATGCTGGCACTGGGACAGTGCTCGTTCCGGCGGGCCGGGGCATCTATGCCCATCCCATCCTCGCGCTGAATTCCGATGAGACCAGCCCCGTGATCATGCAGGCCGATAGCGGGCCGATCGCCGGGGACCGTATGGTGGGCTCTTTCGAGCGCCAGGATGATCGCCTGATCATCCATATCAGCAGCATCGTCCATCAAGGCCAGGTGATTAGCTGCGATGGCGTGGTGATTGCCCCGGACACCATGGAAGCCTCGGTCGCCACGGGCGTGGATGAGCATTATCTCTCCCGCGTCATTCTGCCGGCGGCGGCGGCCTTCATCCAGGGGCTCGGCCAGGCAATCGCCACCACGTCGAATTCCGTGCAAGTGCTGAGTCCGTTGGGTGGTGCCACCACGGCGACAAACCTGAACTTTCGCCAGCAGCTCGGCGTCGGCGCTGGCACGGCCGGTGCTCAGGTCGGAACCTTTCTGAATCAAGCCGCGCCAAAAGGACCGACTGTCACGCTCGACGCCAATGTCGGCGTCGGTGTGATGTTCCTGACGGATGTGAAGACTCAGGCAAACCCGTAAAGCCCGTTTACCGGTCAGGAAACTCTCTCCGTTCGCAAATCAAAGGGCGATGCTTCGGCATCGCCCTTTTTTCAGGAGCAAACGGTCATGGATACACATGTCGCGGACCCGACCTTAGACGATGTCCAGAGCTATCAGGCGCGCCTGCCGGGCGAGCCCGAGCCCGAACGCCAGGAGAGCAGCGCGGAGCCGCTTCGCGCCGGTGCGCGAACCGCGACGGCCACCCCCACCCCCAAGAACCCACGCAAGAGGGGCCTGTTGTCCGGTGTGGCCATCATCGCTGTGGTTGTCGTTGCGAGCGGCGGTTTTCTGGTGTCGCCCTACAACACCTTCGTCCCCGTGCCGCCCGCCTTGAAACTCCAGGTCGCGCAGCTTCTGCGCAGCCATTTTGGGACGGGACAGCCGCGCGTCGCGACGGCAAACCCAGCAACCGCCGCGCACCCGCTCACCCATCTTGGGAGCGTGTCTGCCCATACGGCCCCGGCAGTGCCGCTCACCGGCCAGCAGGCGCTGGCGCCCGATGTCCTGGCACCGTCGGCCGCCTTGGCGGCCGTGAAGGCGCCGGGCGCCCCGCCGCCCGTAAAGCAGAGCCCCTACGTTCCGACCGCACCTCAGGATGAAGTCGCCGAACTTGAGGGCCTTGCAGCGCCCACCTCCGCAGCCAAGCCGGCAGCCACCACCCCGCCCAAGCCGGTAGTCACGGCCACGCAAACGCCGATTAAACCGGTCCAGGTCGCGACCCAGGCGGACGTTGTTCCGCCGGGCTATGTTCCCCATGAGCCCGGCACGGCGCCGCAAAATGCCATCGTCACCCCGCACCCCGCTGCGCCTCAGACGCCGACACCCGCTCCCACGTCACACCCGGCGGCGGTGGTTCCGGTGACAGCGAAGGCAGGCCCCTCGCCCGTCACACAGCCGCAGCCGGCCCCCGCGGTCGTGCAGCCGCCAAATGTTGCCACCCCAATGGGGGCGCTTGCGGCGGCAACTAAGATTGAGCCCGCCCCAATGTCGCCGCCCGATCAGGTGCAGGTGCTGGAACTGGTAACGCAACTCGCGACACTCATCCGCGACGAGCGCACGCAGATCTCCAACCTTCAGGCGGATGAGCAAAACGGGAACAAGGCGACGGCAGCGAAGCTGAGCGATTTCGAGCGGCGTCTCGCGTTGGTCGAAGCCAATGCCGCCATGGCGTCGGCTGCGGGCGTGCCCGCCTCTCCCCCCACCCCGACCATCTCCCCGACGGCTGTGGCGCTGACAAGTGCGCGCGCAGCCTTGAAGGAAGCCAGCCAACCGGCTCCGGTCCGCGCAACCGTCCCCGCGACAGCGCCCGCCCCGGCCCAACCGGCAACCCCCGAGATTTACCGCGTCCAGGCCGCTTCTCCGGGTCTCGCGATGCTGGCCGAGGTCGATCACAGCGGCGGCGACGGTGCGCAGATCGAAGTCCAGGTTGGCGACTCAATCCCTGGCTACGGGCACGTCATCTCGGTGACGCAGCAGGGCACGAATTGGGTCGTCAAAACCGATAACGGCCTCATTCAGTAGCTTCGGAAGGGAGGCCCGCCATGCAAGGCCTGATAAATTTTGCTACGGCGATCGCCGACAGCATCGCCGTAGCACTTCCCGCCTTTTGCTATCTCTCGGCGTGCGGCTGTTTCATGTTCTTCGCCTGGTCGCTTTGGCGTTGGTCGGAGCCGCATTCGCGCTACCAGCATCATCGGATCGACAAACCGTGGGTGCCCTTTATCTCGCTGATCCTGAGCGGGGTGTTTGCGAGCTTCCCGCATTTTCTGAGCATGGCCAATGTCAGCGCCGGCACGACCATGACGGTTGGACTGACGAGCTATGCGGCGACGACACCGCCGAATGGCTCGAACCTGATGGGCGCGACGCCGGACGCGACAGTCGTCAATGTCGTACAGATGTTCCAATACATCTTCGAAGCATTTGGCGCGTTTTGCGTCTATTGGTCGATCCTGCGTTGGCGCAGCATCGTCAACGGCGCTGCCAATGGCTCGCTCAGCGCGTGCGGGGTGCAATTCGTCTTCGGCGTGCTCTGCATCAACATCCTGACCGTCGCCACCGGCATCGAATCCTTCTTCAATACCGGCGGTTAAAAAATCCGAAAACTTTGCTGCCGTTCGCAGTCTCCTGGATCAGCCTGATGCGTGAGGGGCCTTTCCCTCATTAGTCAAACAGGAGCTTTTTCGTGAAACTCATCCACACACACGCACGGGAGGCCACGTTCAAGCGTGGTGGGGCCGTGCTGAATACCAAGCCGGCAAGCTTTTCCCTCAAGCTCGGTCTCGGCGAGCTGGGCCGGAAAGTCATGCCCGCGTTTCTTCTTGCCACCGGCAGTCTGCTCGCCTTCGCCGGTCACGCCATGGCGCAGGCGGTCTCGCCCACCGGCGGTCTCGGCGCGCAGGTCAACACGATGTCGAGCGAGGCGATCAACTCGGGCGGCGAAGCCTTCGGCATGGGCTGCTATCTGGCCGCCGCCCTCTGCTTCGGCTTCGGCGTCTGGGCGCTCTGGCAGAGCCGCCAGCCGCAGAACCGTGAGAGCGGCCATATCGGTCGCGGCATCGCGGGCCTGGTCCTCTGCGGTCTGTTCGCGACGGCCGGCGTCTGGATCGGCAAGGCCTCCATTTCGGCCTCGGGTGGCGCTGCCACCGTCAATACCACGCCGCAGATGGTCCAGTTCGGCCAGGGCGGCTGAAACGGCACCGGCCTGCTCGCGCGGACGCTCCGCGCCAGCAGGCCGGTTCTACTTCAAGGAGGTCGATACGATGGCAGCTTCTGGTCTTGAAGGCTCCCTGGCGACATCGAACAAAATGCTCAGCGGACGCCTCGCGGGCGTGCTCTTCATTCTGTCCGTTGCTTACATCTCCGTCGCCATGAGCCGGGCGCCGGAGATCAGCGCCATCGCGCGAGGCATGTTGTTTCCAATGAAATTGTTCCTGGTCGCCTCGGCGCCGACGGTCGGCGGCATCGCCTTCCTGTGGTCCGACCGCGCGATCAGCGATGTGCGGCGGCGTAGGCTGATGCGTATTCTCCTCGTCCTGCTCTGGGCCTTCGCAAGCGTGACCCTGGTCAGCCTGCTGTCATGATAACCCTGCGGCCCTTGTCTTTGTCGCCGGGCAAAACCGGCGTGCTATCGTGCGACGTACCAGCCTCCACAATGGAGGCGACGTGCTATTATTGCGGATGCGATGCTGGAAAAGAGCTGAACAGCTTTAGCGGCGTTGAAGGCACTGCCTGCGCTCTTTGCGCGCTGGTGCAAACCCTTGTGCGTCCGCGCATCGACGAAGAAGCCTGCATCGTGTGGGTTCCCGAATTGAGCCAGCCGGCGATGAACGTCATGATCCGACGTGTGCATCTGACGCTCCGCGCCCATAAAGAGCGCGTCGAGACCGATGCAAAGCCGACGAAGGCCGTGGGTTTAATCCCGAGCCTCTACCATACAGCGCAAGCGCTGCTGGATCGGCGTCGCGAGGCGACCGCGCGCCTCGGCACGTCATCGCCATCAGAATTGGCCGACGCCCTGCTGAGACTGCCTGCTGAATCCTACAGCGGGCGTGACAGGTTGCTGGGCGGCGCGCGCCTTCTGTCATTGGGCAAACTGTTCGACGGAACATCGGACATTTATCCGGAGATCGTGGATAGCTGGGCGGCCAACCGCCGCACTGCTCGAAATTAAATAGCGGGAGGCCGATGATGCTAAAAAGTCTTGGCGCCGGACTGGCGAATTTCTCGCTGATGTTCAGACAGCCCTTGGGGTCGTTCTGCGATATTGAAACCAGCCACAACGATGCGCTCATCGATAAGCGTGGCAATTACCTTACCTGGATTCCTATCTACGGTATGCAGCGTATGGTCGAGCGCCGCGACATCGCGGGCATCACGGAAGCCATGCGGCTCGAACTGTCCGGTGCGCTGGAATCAAAAGGCCACGCGATCGTCGGTTGGTATATCTCCGACCCCGACGCGGCGCTGATCGAAATCGAGCGCGTCAATCTGACATCTTGCCGCAATATCGCGAAGGCGCTCGGCCTCGACATGAACGGCATCCTGGACGAGCGCGCATTGCTGTGGCCAAAGATTATGCGCTGGGAGGCGGCCTACTTTATCCTTTGGACCCGCACGTCCGTTTTGACCAAAGAGGAACGTCGCCAGCTCAAACAAGAATATGCCGAAAACGCGAAGAACATCGGCCGCGTCGGCAATACCCAAAGGCTATATCTGCGCAGTGAGGTGATGGCGGCCCGGCACTCGGCCTTCGTGACGCGCGTCCTGTCGGCGCTCCGTGCCCATGACGTGAGCGCCAAACCGCTCGATCCGCACGATGCGCTGCGCATGGCGCGCGAGGCGATGTATCGGGAGATGGCGGCGTCGGAATGGCGGCCAAGCCTGCCGGGGGATGGTGTCATGGCACGCTGCCCCGAGGACGGCGACAAACGTCCGCCGGCCGAGCATGTCCTCTGGCCGCCAATCCGAGACCAGCTTTTCTACACCGACGCCATCACCAGAGGCGGCCAGCGTGTCGATTTCGGCGAGAACGCTTTTGGTCCGATCGATATGGAGATTGGACCCGAAGATCCTCGCCCCTTTGTCGAACTGGCGGCGACGCTCGGCCAGGATCGCATCCCCTGGCGTGCGTCCTTCTTGCTTGAGGGCAGCGGGCGTTCGGCGATGCAAATGAAGGACGTTGGTGCGTCCTTCCTGTCGATGTTTCCGGGGAATGCCGATCTTCGCCGTGCGCTCGCCTATGTCGATGAGCTGCGCCGTAAGGAAAACCATATCAGCGTGAAGATGCGCGCGAGTTTCGCCACATGGGCGCCGGCCGATCAGCCGGCTAAACTCCGCCGCCGGGTCTCTACGCTCTCACAGCGGATCGAGGGTTGGGGTAACACCAAGACGACGGCAGTCATTGGCGACCCCTTGGAAGGCGCGATGAGCAGCGTGCCCGGCCTGGCTCTGGGCTCGACCGCCAACCCGGCATTGGCACCGCTCGGGGATGCGCTCGGGATGCTGCCATGGACCCATACGGCATCCCCCTGGGAAAACGGCAGCGTCTTGTTCCGTCGGGGTGATGGCGGCATTTGGCCCTATGACCCGTCAGGCGGTCGCGTGCGTCCTCTGACCGTCGATATCTTCGTAGCACCACCTGGTTCCGGCAAGTCGGTCCTGGCCAACACGATCAATATCGGGCTGTGCCTGAGCCCCGCCGTCATGGGCACCAGCGGTGCCAAGCTGCCGTTGATCGGCAAGGCCGATATCGGCAAATCGGCCGAGGGGTTTGTCAGGCTCGTTCAGGAAGCACTGGGTCCGAACCGGCGGCATGAGGCGATCTTCTCGTCCCTGCTATTTGCCCCAGGCTACGAGTTCAATATTTTCGATCTGCAGGTCGGCTGCGAATATCCGCTGCCGCTGGAAAAGGCGTTCCTGCAAAACTTCCTTGCGCTGGCGACGACGCCGCCCGATCAAAACACGCCGTTCGAGGGCATGACCCAACTGATCTCGCTCGTGATCGACGAGGTGTATCGCAACTGCACCGAATTGGGGGGTGCCGCGAAGCACTATCATCGCGGCGTTGATAACGAGGTGGATGAGGCAATCGAGAGGCTCGGAATCGATCTGCACGATGAATCGCCCTATTGGCGCGATGTCGTGAATGCGCTCTGCGATCGAGGCGAATATCGGCTGGCGGAGCGCGCGCAGCGCCATGCTGTCCCGATCCTTGAGGATCTGATTGGCGCCGTCCGCTCGGACCAGGTCAAGGATATGTTCGATAGCCTGCGACTGGCTGAGACTTCGGAAAAAGCCTCGCAGATCTTCGAACGCTACATCTCCGACTTGATCCGCCGCTATGAGACCCTGAACGCGCCGACCCAGCTCGATTTCGGACCTGCCCGCATCATCGTGTTGGATTTGCAATACGTCGCGCCCGGCGGGAACTCGGCGGCGGCAAACCGTCAGACCGAGATGGTCTACCTTTTGGCCCGCCACATCCTCGGCCGCAATTTCTTCCTGCACCCGGAATACATCAAGTTCATTCCGGAACGCGTCCACGGTTATCATAAGCCTCGGATCACCGAGATCTATGAGACGGTGAAGCGGATCGACTATGACGAGTGGCATCGAACCCAGGGCAGTATGCTCGTGCGCGCCCAGGCCGAGTTGGATGTTCGGGAAGGTCGCAAGCACAACGTCCAGCTCGGCTTCGCGAGCCAGCGTCTCTCGGATATGGGCGACGGCATCATCGCGCAATCGACCGGCCGCTTTGTGCTGGGCGCCGATGACCAGGGCGAGCGCGACGCAATAACTGAGCGCTTCGGGCTGTCCGAGGCCAGCGCGAAGATTGTCCGGCATCGCCTGACAGGTCCCCGCAAGGACGGCGCACCCTTCCTCGCGATCCTGCGCGCCGAGTCCAAGCATTATGAGCAATTCCTGATCAATACGCTTGGTCCGGTCGAACTCTGGGCGCTCTCCACGACGCCGGCCGACACCAGCCTGCGCAATCGGCTCTATGAGCGGGTTGGGTTCACGGAAGGGTTGCGCCGTTTGTCAAAGGTCTTCCCCGGCGGTTCCGCCAGCGAGGAGATCGAGCGGCGCACCAAGGCTCTCATGCGTAATGGTGATGCGTCCGATAGCATCGAAGCGGGTGTCATCGAGACGCTGGCCGCCGAACTCATCGAGGGCCGCGGGCTTGGTCTCGTGCTTCGGGCGCAAATTGAGCCCACACCTGCCAACGACCGCATACCGGTGGCAGCGGAGTAGTGAATGGACGTCGTGAACAGGGCTAGGTGGCGTGCAGAGCCTCAGTCTGATCGCGCGCCCCCAAAGCCGGCAGAGGACAAGCCAACGAGACCGCAACCAATCCGGGATGCGATCCTGCGGTTCATGTCGGAGCCCCGATCGGCGGGTGAAATCGCGGAGCATATCGTGCGTCCGGTGCCGACCGCCACAGGTCATCTGCGCGCGATGATGCAACGCGGTCTTGTCCGCAGGATCGCCTTCGGCACCTACGCTCTGTCTGAGTATGCCGGGCCGGATGTCCGTATTCCGCAGCGCCGCTCCCAATCCACGAGGGAAATGCGTAGCACCATCCGAGCCCATCTGTGCGACCGGTGCAGCGTGCAAGGGCTGCATCTGCGTACCGGCATCTCGGAAAAGGCCGTGCGGGTCGCGCTTCGAGATCTATGGTTTTCGGGGTTGCTCGAAGGAGATGAAACGACAGGCTACCGCCTGGTCAAACACCTTCGACAATCCTGATGCCAAGCGCGAGTACAAACGTGCCGTTCGCAAAATCACCGCTTAGCCTTCTGAGCATGGAGGCAGCTATGGCGCATCTCACAATCAGTCTCGGGGCACCGTTGATCGTGCCCTTCAGCATCCCTCGGGGATGGAATGGTCATCGGCGTGAGCGGGCATGGCGTGTTCGCCTCCGGTGGCAGGCGTTGTGTGAAGCCCGAATGATCGCGCGTGAGCGGGAAGCTCAGGGAAAGCGTGTTCGCTACCCCAGTGCGCAGTCGTCCGCAAAGTCGCTGCAACAGAGCGCACTTGGCGCCGTTAGGGATATCTGGTCATGAAATACGGTCTACCCGGTCTTTTGCTTGGCACGGCCCTGCTCGCGGGTTGCGCGGCGCCCGTCCATCCGGTGCCGACGACGGTGGAGTTCGCCGGCATGCCCAATCCCGAACTCGCGCTGCAGAAAAGCATCACGGATGTCGATTCTGAAATGTCCGAGTTGGGAGAGATGAATCCAACAGTTGCAGCGGCTCCTGCGGTGGCGCAGCCCGTGCTTCCGGACCCGCTCCAGAAAACGGTCTCCTTCACCTGGAATGGTCCCCTCGATGGTGCGGTCTCCAAGCTCGCGCTGAGCGTCGGCTACACCTTCTACGTCACGGCCCCACAAAACGCGGAGCCGCTGAATATCTCGATCTCGGCCAACGCAGAGACCGCCTACCAGGTCTTCCAGCAACTCGGCGCCGATGCCGGCGCGAAGGCCACGGTCCAGGTCGATCCGCTCCACCATCAAGTCCAGGTGATCCACCATGCGTAAGCTGCGCGCGACCATCATGGTCGGAACCATGTTCATGTCGCTGGGTGCCGCCTCGGTTGCGCATTCCCAGACGAATTCTCTCACCTCGCCTGCTGTGCCGCCTTTTCCGACGCCGGCGCAAATGGAGCAAAATCTTCCCACGCTCGGCAATCCGATCAACCAGCCGATCACGGGTGCGTCCGAGCAGCCTCTGGTAGTTGGCGCCGAGGCGCCGCCCTCTTTGGAAGCCTTGCAGGATGCCCGTCCCGGCGATCAGCCAAATGACGGGCTCTCGGCCAGTCGCCAGGGAACTTTGCAGACAGCCGCCATGACCTATGGTGCGCAAGGTGGGCTCGCCGCTCGCAGTTTCGCGATCAATGAAATGCTGCGGCGCTACGAGGCGCAGCTCGATACGACCTACGATTTTGGGGCGTTGGTGCTGCCGGTGAACGGCGGGCAGACGCTGATGCGGCCACCAATCGTGAGTGCGGCGCAGATGGCTTTCGCACTTGGCGACAACGGGCAGGTCGCAAGGGAGACCTCGTGCATCTACGAGATCACCCGTGAGGCGCAGCTCGCATCCACGCCGCCGAATTGGCGAGCGTATTTAGTGCGAAGCTGGGCCAACCCACTACGTCCGACCGATGCATCTTTGCCGCGCACCAAGCAGGAAGTCGCCTACTGGGATAAGTGGATCGCCGAAGGCTGGGCCGATGGCGAAACCCAGGCCGATGAAATTTTCCTGTCGGACCTCGGCCGCCTGCAACGCGATATGGTTGGCATGGCCCGCTATCGCGTCCTTCTGCGGGCCAATCTCGTCGAGCAGCCCGTGCTCGCCTTCAAGACGCAAGCAGCGGACGGTGGTCGCGATAGTCTGCATATCAACGACCAGGTGATCCGCATCACCAACCAGCCGGGGCTCCAGGGCAATCCCGGTCATTGGACCCCAGGCGCAGGATGCCCGCAATGATAGAGAAGTGCGATGTTTGACGGGGCCGATCAGGGCATGGAATGGCCCGACCGGGACCGCAAAGGGCTGCGCTGGGTTGCGGAAGCGCGCAAGAGCGCGCCCGGTCTCGATTCTCTCCTGACCTGGGCCTACCAGCAGGGGGCGTCGCGTGTTCACTTTCAGACGGGCCATCCGGTTTGGGTTTCTGTCCACGGCCAGAACTACGCCGTCACCAAGATTCCCATCGATGAGATCGAGTTCAGCCACATCGTCAACCATCTTTATGGCGCTGACGCGATGGCGCGGCTTCAAGGGGGCACTGACTTCGATACCGCTTACGCGGTTCAGATTGATCGATCGACCCGTCTTCGCTTCCGCCTGAACGGCACGTCCACCCGGACCTTCCGACAGACCGGTGGCAATGTCGTGTTGCGGCCGATCTCTGATCTGCCCGCGAGCCTTGAGAAGCAGCTCGTCGAGCAGGGGATATTAGATTCATACAGAATTCGGCAGGGACTGATCATTGTCGGAGGTGCCACGGGTTCGGGAAAATCAACCCTGATCGCCGGAATGACTGTGGCAAAACTGCTGGAACCCAACGGACACTACAATATCGTGGAAGGGGCGGCGCCCGTCGAGTTCCTGCTTGAGCGTGTGCGCGGTCTCACTTCGACGATTAACCAAAGCGAGATCCCACGCGACCTTCCGAGCTTTGCGGCCTTCGTGCGCGGCGCGATGCGCCGCGAGCCGACCGACATCAATGTCGGTGAGTGCCGCGACAGCGAAACCATGGCGGCGTCCATCCAGGCCGCTATTTCCGGGCACGTCGTCACCACGACAATTCATGCCAACGATGTGGCGCTGACGATGCAGCGCATCACGAGCCTGTGCCCGAGCGATGAGCGCGACAACCTTGTGTCCGCCATCGCGCAGTCGCTGCGCCTGGTGATCAACCAGCGTTTGACCCGATCGGCCGACGGAAAGCGCACTGCCCTGCGTGAATTCCTCGCTTTCGATTCCGATCTCCGCCGGAAGTTCCTGCGCAGCGACCCTGCCGAGTGGCCCGAACTTACCCGGGTCGCGGTGGAAGAGCACGGCCAGTCCTACGCGAAATCGATCCGCAACGCCCTGGAAGCGGGACGGATAACGGAAGAAACCGCCGCCTTTGAACTGAGGGAGATCGGCTGAGATGTGGCGCAACACAGGTCAACCCGTCCGGGTTTTGATGCTTGATGCTCGGGCCTGCCTGCCGGTGGTGCTGGCGGCTGTCTACTGGTCCTGGCCGACGCTCTACATTGCCATCGCGGGCTTCCTCTTCTTTTCCCTCATCTCGTTTTTCGGCCTGACGCTCCCCGCTTTGGTTCGGACAGTCCGGCGGTGGATGGCGGGCAGGGTGAGGACGGCGGTGCCCGTCTGGCGGCGGAGGCGCTACTCATGAGTGCCGTCGATCTGGATCGTGTCGGGCGCACGATGCGCGTCTTGCTGGAGCGCTCTGGGCGCTCCGTCGTCTATGATGACCCGGCAAGCCAATCCCGCCTTGAGATCACTGCCGCCGCCGCCAGTTCTGCCAATGGTTTTCTGCCTGCGTTCCTGGTCGCGGGCGAGGCGATCTGGCGCGAGACGACTGGCAAGGGGTTCGCCCTGCAAATCGCGCGCGATGACCGGTCACTGCTGGGCTACCGGGCAGAGGGGATCGGGGCCGGGACCTATGCCACGGTGATGCTGTCCGCCATGGAGGCGATGCACCAGGTCTCCGGAGGCGGTCCCGTCGTCGTCAGCGACTTCAATAATCTTTGGCGCGCGGCTGTCGGCCGATTGGAACAGGCACCGGCTAATACACCTGCCGGGCGCGCGGGGATGGACCGGTGAGGAGGCGCGCTTACGCTATAGCGCTGGCGGCCCTGTTCGTGGGCGCAGTCGATAAGGCCGAAGCGGCGCAATCGGCAATCGTTTCTCCTGCCACGATCCAGTCCTGCATCCTGGCCGCGGCCAATCTTCACAGCGAGCCGCCGGCCCTTCTACTCATCCTGCTGAATGTCGAGGGTGGCACGCTCGGCGCCGTCAGCCAAAACACCAACGGCACGGTCGATATCGGCCCTATGCAGGTCAATCAGATTTGGGTGCCGATGGTCGCGGCCCATTGGCATGCGTCCAAGGACGCGACCTACGACGCGTTGCGCGATAATTTTTGCGCCAATGTCGAAGCGGGTTCCTGGATCTTGCGGCAGGGCCTCGATGAAGCGCACGGCGATCTCTGGGGCGGCGTCGCTTTCTACCATTCACATAACCCCGTCTATCAGCAGCGATACATGCTTTCCGTGCTGAAGCAGGCTCTGCGCCTCGAGGCGCTGCCGCAAAAGAAAACCAGCAACCGCCTATCGGCGCTCACCGCACCGGCCGGGACGCCAAAACAAAGAGGATGATGATGCAACCACAGCATGGTGGTGGTGGTGGCCGCAGCTCCTGGCCGTCCAGCGACGACACCGCAATTTTCAACCTGATCATCATTCTCGTCGGCATCGGTGTCGGTGGGTATCTGCTCTGGACGAATTATCACGCCACGATCAGCAGCGGCGTGATGGCGATGGTTCACACCGAAATCGGTTGGCTCGATCAGATCACCGGACGTTTTCGTGTCGCCGATCAGCAGATGATGAACAGCGATCCCTCGGGTGTCACGCTTGCCGACCTCTACGGCATCCTGCATGCGACGGGTGCTTTCGTGCGGATTCCCGCCGCCGCCTTCATGGGCATCCTGGCCTTCTTCTGCTTCATCCTTGCCGCCCCCTCCCGTTTCAAGCGCGCCTTCGATGTCGAAGGGCTGATCCGCGAACAGGCATTGCGGTTTCCGGGTGTGCGCGCCTTCGTGCGGCGCAAGCTCAGCCTGGTGCGGCTCGACGAAAAAGCGCCCCGTCCTGCCGATTATGCGCTGACCCCCGGAGAGTGGCTCGACCGGTTCGTGTGCAAAGCGGGTGTCCCCTTCGATGATCGACGCGCCTTCGATGCCCTGTCGGTGCAGCTCGGCCCGACCTGGAAGGGTGTGTCCAACGCGACGCCAATCGTGCGGATTCTGTTTGCGGCTTTTGCGTTGCATATGGCCGAACGTCGCGACGATGCCGTTTCCATGCTGGGTGAAATTTCAACCGCGCTGGATGCCAATCGCAAGGAAGGCGGATCGGGGCCGAGCGCATCTCTATCGGTTCCCGCCACCACGCTGCGCCGCGTCGATGAATTGCTCCGTGACACGCGCTGGTATGAGGAAGCGGTCAAAGTCGCGTCCCGTCATGCGTTCACCGCCCCCGCCTTGATGGCGGTTTTGAATCACGCGCGACTTCGGGCCGGAGTTTTGGCGCCCGCGCAGTTCGCCTGGACGAAACTGATCGACCGACCCCTTTGGTATGCTTTGCACTCCCTTGGTTTCGAGAGCGAGGGCCTCGGCCGCTACGCGCATCCGAATGCGCGTGTCGAGGCGGCCGGTGCGCGCGACCATTGGGCGACGGAACGCGCGGCCGGTCGTCCGATCCCTTGGCCATCGATTGCACGCGCCATTGACGCGCTTCGCCAGGCCCACGCGCAACGCGCCCAATCCACGGAGATTTAGACGCCCGTTCGCAGTTTCGCCTGCGAAGATCGCGGCATAGACGAGCAAAGGAGTTGAATAATGGCACTGATGACGTTCGACATTCCTGACGGCATGACAGCGCAGGTGATCGTCGGCACGGCCGACAGCTTCGCGCGTCGCGAACCGTTGCAGATTGTCTACGAGCCCGTGCAAACAGAGCCGCGACATAGACGCCGCTCCCGGTGGGTCATGCTGACAAGCGCGGGGATTGTTCTGTTGGTCGGCGGGATGTTCCTCGGTGGCAGCCTGAGGCCGCGTAACGCTGGCAACGCCGCGTTCGCGGCCATGCCGCCGCCGCTGGCACCGATCCAGATCCCGCCCGATGGTCCGCCGCCGGCGACAGCGGCGTTCCCGCAGCAAGCCCCGTCCGCACCGGCGGCGCCCCTGCCTCCTTCGCTCGCCGCCTCGGGCAGCAATCCGCCGCCCGCGCCTCCGTCTGCGGCGCCCGCCGGGCAACTGCCGCCCGACCTCGCGGCCGATCTGAAGGCCCAGCCGCAGGTCGAACCCGCACCGGGTCAGGCGCCCGGCCAGGGTGCAGCCCCGCCGCCGCCGCAAAACGCATTCGGCCTGGGGAACTGACGAATGGGCGTCCAACGCGAGATCGTTGGGCCGCAGGAGCAATTCGAGCGCAGCGGTGCGCAGAGCCTCCGCGATACGCGGCCTTTCACCACCCGTTTGTCCGAGGGGCTGCAGAGTTCCGCATCCGGTATCGTCCTGGCGGTCGCGGCCGGGGCAACCTGGTATGAGCCGGCGCTCGTCAATCTGACGGTGCCAGCCTCGGCTCTCTATGCGCTGTGGGTGCTGTCACGCCCGCCCCGCCTGCCGCTGCGCCTCCCCTGGTCGTCCAAGCGAAAGGATTACGGCAATCCCATTCCGGGCACACGCAAGCCCCGGACGGCGAATGGCAGTTTCTTTCTGGGTTGGAGCATTACGGGCCAGGAATTGTGGATCACGCCTGACGATCAGCGTCAGCACATGTCCATTCCCGGCACGACCGGCGCAGGCAAGACGACCGCGATTCTCAGCATGTTGACCAACGCGCTGGCCCAAGGCAGCGGCTTCGTCTTTGTCGATGGCAAGGCGGATCGCACGCTGTTTGGCAAAGTGCTGGCTCTCGCGCGGCGTTTCGGGCGCGAGGACGATGTGCGCGTTCTCAACTTCATGGTCGCATCGGGGATCAAGGACAGCCATACCTTCAATCCCTTCGCCATCGGGAATGCCGACGCGCTTCGTGAACTGCTCGCGAGCCAGCTTGGCGAGACGGCCTCGAATGACGCGAATGGTGTTTTCCGCGAGCGTGCCGTGGCGCTGATGGGCACGATTACCCCGGTTCTGGTCTGGCTGCGCGACACGCGCGGCATTCCGCTGAATATCGAGGTGATCCGGTTCTCGATCGAGCTGCGCTGGATCTGGAAACTCGCCATCGAAAAGGTGGCGCTCCTGCGCGACCGGGAGACCGGCAATATCCGCGAACTCGATGTCAGCGCCGACATTCCGGAAGAGATCGTCTGGCCGCTGAAGTCTTATCTCGGCGAACTGCCGGGCTACGACGCATCACTGCCATTGGACAAGCAGAAGGGTGATGAGCCGTCAAAGCAGCACGGCTACGCGCAATTCTACTTCACTGGCATTTTCGCGAAGCTCGCGGTCAGCCTTGGCCACATCTTCGGCGTGGAGTCTGGCGATATCGACATGCGCGATATCGTCCTCAATCGCCGCATCCTTGTCGTGAACCTGCCCGCTCTCGAGAACTCGGAAGCGACCCTCGCCGCCCTCGGCAAGTTGGTCGTGGCCTCGTTGCGCGGAATGATGGCGCAATTGCTCGGGCTGTCGCTTGAGGGTGGATACACGGACGACGACAAGCCCGGCATGGGGCCGTCGCCCTTCCCGGTGGTGCTGGACGAGCTGGCCTATTACGCGACGACGGGCCTCGATGCCATGCTGAGCCAGGGGCGCGGGCTCAACGTGTCGTTCATGCTGGGATTCCAGGAGGTCTCGGGCATCTGGGCGAGGCTAGGCGAGCGCACGGCGTCGATCCTCGGCAATGCCAACCTCACAATCGCCATGCGCCAGCAGGATTCCGGCCGCACGCGCGAGTGGATCGAGAAGACGGCCGGCCAGATCAATGTGACACAGGTGTCGTCATACCAGGGCGGTCAGGATGGCTCTTATCGCGAAGCACGCAGCGCCGAGGTTCGCTCGGTCTCGCGTGTTGATTGGCAGGATTTGACCTCTCTTATTGAGGGTGAGGCGATCGTGCTGTTGGGTGGTCGGCGCGTTTATGCGCGCGTGTTCCACGCCAAGTTTGATGAGACGGGGCCGAAGCGGCTTGGCCGCACCTTGATGATGCGCGAGCCCGACCCGACCGAAACGCGGCTTCGGCTGAAGAAGGCCGATGACCTGGCGAAGCTGATTGCAAGCGGCGGTCTCACCATGGACGGCGGCATGACGGAGCCCTCTCCGGTGATCGCCGCGATCGTCGCTGGCATGCGGAAAACGGCCCAGGCTGGCGGGTCGATTATAGACTGCGCCGATGCGGCCTTGACGGAAGTGTCTCAACTATCGCCGGGCAATCTGCCGCGTGCCGCTGAGCCCGTCGATGGTGCGCCCGCAACCGTGGTATCACCGATGCTCCAGGTGGCGAGTTCTCAGCCGATCCCTGGCACCTTCGATGGGGGACGCCCATCCGATCCGGTCAATGCCACCCTGATCCGTCGTCTGGCGACCGTCGAGGAACTGGGCGGAGCAACAGCGGCGGCTGCGCGAAACACCGCGATGCGGGTGCTGGCCGAACGGGATGAGGGGACCGCAAAGGTCATCCGGATCGACCCACCTCTGATGACCGAGGCAGAGTTCATCGCCCGGCTTCAGGCCATCGTCGAGCGGCTGCGCTCCCTACAGGGCGACGAGATGCGAGGGGAAGCCGCGTGACGAAAGGGGGTATCAGCATGCCTAAACGCAAGCCAGAAGCCGCGAGACCGCCTGCGCGGCGCGCGCAAGAAAACGAAGTCTATCGCGGACGGCAGGCGGCGGCCGGGATCGTCCGGATCACGGTCATGGTTCCGGCCGAGCGCATTCCCTACCTCAAGGCGCTCACGCTGGAATGGCGCCGTGAATCGAAGATGATGCTGGAACAGGACCAGCCGACAGCCGACCAAATCCTGCAAATCCATGCCGTTTGCCGCACGCTGGAGCTTCCGCTCCCTGAGCATGCCTTCGCCTCGCGCGGCGATGCGCAGGAGTGGTTGCTCGCGCAGGAACCGAGCCTTGGTCAGTTGATGCTGCACCGCCCGAAACGGCCGCACCGACCATGAGTTCGTGAAAGGAGATCGTTATGCGCGCAAGACATTTGATGTTGGCCGGTGCTTTGATTTGTGCCGCAGGCGGAGCCGCCCGTGCCCAGCCAATCAACTTGCTGGGACCAGTCCAGGCGACACCGTTGCCCCCGCCACGCCTTGGCACGTCGCTACCGATGATGCCGGCGATCTCGGCCTCCAATTACGCGACCGCGCTGCCACCCTTGGAAGCGGCTGAGACGGCTGTGGCCGGTCGCCGCTACAGGCAGGCGGCCGACGCTCTCGAAGCGGCGGAGACACGGCTGCTGAACGCGGGCGCACAGCCCATCGGTGGCACGGTCACCCCTGGCGGGCAGGCCCTGGCCCAGGTCCGGTTGGCGCGCGACGCCGTGAGGCGTCATGACCGCCAGACCGGGCTGACGGCGATCAGCATGGCGATCGGGGCGGCGCAGGAACCCATCCAGCAACCGGCGCTGCCTGTGGTGGCCGAGGCGCCTCCCGCCCCTTCAACGGTTGTCATAGCGACCGCAGCACCCCCGCCACCGCCTCCCGTGCCCGTGATCACCAAGGCGCTGCTACCCGGTCATTGGCAGGAGGGAAGCTGGCAATATCATTGGGTGCCACCCGAGACCGCCCTGCGGCCGGTCGAGACGCGCTCTGTCGAGCAAGGCCAGTTCGTCTTCAAGACGGGGATCGGCTGGGTTTGGGAGCCGAGCCATTATGTCAACTGAAGCGACCGGCAGCGAGGCCAGCAAGGCGAGAACAGAGGCATCCCCTTCGGGGCATTTTACCGAAGACCTCGCCGTGCTGCGGGAGGAGTCGCGCGAGCAGCTTGAACTGCTTCGCACCCTCGTTCGCCTGTTGCTGCCAAAGGGTGATGATGACGGGCCGAAACTGGAAGACCTGATTGCCGCCCTGGTGGCGCAACAGCGCGATATTATTCTCGCGATCCGTCAGGTGCAATCCGATGTCGAGGCCGTGATCGAACGCCTGGATGAGGATCGGCCCCATAATGGGGGGGCGACACACGCCAATGGCAATGGATCCGCCAACGGGGCCGCGCCGACATGATGAATTTCCGAAAGATCAGCGCTGCGTCGAAGGGTCTGCTGATCCTACGGTATTTCACGGAGAACAAGCCCGAGGCGACGGCTGAGACTGCGGCGACGGCTGGGGCGGGTGTCGATCCCGCCGGCCGCGATCTCGAAACGGGCGGGCGGATGACCGCCTACTACACCGGCCAGGACGGTCGAGCGATGTGGCGGCCGGACATGCCGCAAATGCTGGCGGATGTCATCGGCGTCGATGCGAAGCGACCGCCCCGTGACAAGGAATTGTCGCGGCTTTTCGAGGGGCGTCGCGGCGACAATGGCGAAGCCTGGTCGCAGCATAATCGCAAGCTATCGGGTTTCGATATCGTCTTCAGCCCGGATAAATCCGTGTCTCTCGCGGCAGCGTTTGCGCCCACCGATGCGGAGCGCGCGATGATCCGCAATGCAACAGACCGGGCGGCCGATCGAGCAATGCGCTTCCTCGCGTCGGAGATCGGCTGGGCACGTAAAGGCGATGGTGGGAAGGACGGTGCCGATCCGGGGGCCGTCGGTTGGATCAGCTTCCGCCATCACACTGCACGGCCCACCATGCAGGTCCAGGATGGACCCGGTGGCGAGACTTATCTGTTCGATGCGCCGGTCGCCGGCGACCCGCATGACCACATCCACAATTTCCTCATGAACGTCGTCGTGACGGCGGAAGGGCGCGTCGGTTCGCTCGACACCCGCGTCCTTACCGACGCCAAAATCAAAATGATCGGGGCCTATTTCCAGGTCTATCTCGCCGAGGAGTTGAAGCGGCTCGGCATCGAGATTGCGGTCGGCGCCGATCACCAGGCCGTCGCCATTACCGCGATCCCCGAAGCCGCCAAGGAAGCCTTCAGCAAACGCGACAATCAGATTCTCCGCAAGGCGAAGGCCTTTGCCAAAGAGCAGGGTCTCGATTGGGAAGAGATGTCGGCCGAGAAGAAGCTCGACATCATGGAGGAAGCCAGTGCCGAGGGCCGCCTGGGCAAGATGCAGGTCGATCAGGACCGCATCTGGCGCGATCAGGCCGAGAAGCTTGGCTGGAAGCACACATCCGTCCTCGACAAGGTGGAGCACGCCGAGCTGAGCCAGGAGGACCGTTTTGAGCGGGCCTTTAGGTTCGCGGCCAAGGAGATAGCCAAGGAATTCGATACCGCCGCCGTCATCGACCATGACAAGCTCGGCATGTATGCCGCCCGGGGCCTGATCGGATTGGGCGCGCAAGGTGGCCCGAGCGATATCGCGAGGATCGTCGATTTGATCGAGGAGCGCGGCATCCAGTTGAAGGGTGAGCATGTTGCCCTGATCGTCGGCCATAGCGGCGAGAAGGTGCGGGTGACGAACTCGGCCCAGGTCCGCATCGAGGAAAGGCTCGGCGAGCTTGCCAAACGAGCTGTCCACGACAAAACGGCGGCTCTATCCGTCGATGCGATTAGCACAGCGATTGCCCGGAGTGGCTTCACCTTCACGCATGAGCAAAGGGCGGCCATCCATGCCTTTGCAGAAGGTGGCGCACTGACGATGCTCACGGGTGTTGCGGGTGCGGGCAAGACGACGCTGCTGGAGCCGCTTGTCGATGCCTGGAAGGCCGACCGCCGGTTCAGTCAAGGCGGACGGGAGGTCATCGGGGCAGCGATGGCCTGGCGGCAGGCGGACGCCTTGCAGGACGCCGGCATCGACAAGACCTACGCCATCGCCACCCTGCTCACCGAGATTGAGAGTGGCAAATTTCAGCCATCGCGGAATACGGTCCTGGTGCTCGATGAGGTCAGTCAGATCGGCCCTCGCTCGATGCTGAAGCTGCTCGAACTGCAAGCCAAAACCGGCATGACGATCAAGATGCTGGGCGACCGGGATCAGGCGCAGGCGATCGAGGCGGGCGACAGTATTGAGTTGCTGCGGCGGGTGTTGCCGCCCGAAGCGCTGCCGGGCCTGATGACCACGATGCGGCAATCGACGCGGCGCGGCCGGGAGGTCGCGGGGCTCTTCCGTGAAGGCAACGCCCAGCTCGCGCTCGACATGAAGCGGGCCGATGGTCATGCAATGATGGTCGGCGGTGACCGGGACCAGGTGGTGGCGCGCATTGCGGATCTCTACATCGCGCGTCGCGATCACCTTCTGGCATCCGGGTCCAGACGGGGTGTCACGGTCAGCGCGCCCACCAATGACGACGTGGCCGAGATCAGTCAGGCGATCCGGGAGCGGCTGAAGAGACGCGGAGAGATCGGGGGACAGGAGAAGTCCTACCCGGCCATAGACCAGCGCGGCCAGCACTACGACCTGTCGATCGCGACCGGTGACCGGGTGCGCCTGTTCCGGCGCGTCTGGGGCCACGTCAACGGTCAGGGCCGGGATGTCGGCAACAATGGCGACGTGCTCGAGGTGCTGGCCCAGGACGCCACGCATCTCCGGGTGATGAACAAACGTGGCGAGATTGCCGATATCGAGTGGCGCCGGTTGCGGGATGAGAAGACCGGCCGTCTCTTGCTGGGTTTTGGGCACGCCCTGACGATCGACGCGGCGCAGGGCCTGACCTCGGACGAGCATATCAACGCCCTGCCCCGTGGCACCGCCGGCGTGACAGCCTTCACGACCTACGTGGCTGAAAGCCGGAGCCGAGGCGCGAGCTGGACCGTGATCTCGGAGGGCGCGCTGCTCGAAGCCGAACGGCACCGCCAGGCCATGGGCGACATCACGCCCATCACCAAGGAAAAACTCTGGAAACGGGCGGCCGAGGATATGTCCGAGAAGCCCTACAAGGCGCTTGGTATCGACCTCCTGGCCGAAGCGATACACGATCGGGAGTCGGCGATCGACGCCTTCATGAAGACCCACCAAACCATGGAAGCCGCCGTCCAGGCCGACCCTGCGATCGGCAAGAAAGCCTTTAGCCGCCTGCGGGCCGCCGCGGTCAATGACACCTTGGGCCGGCATCTCTCGGCGCTGGATTCGGCCATTGCCGCCAATGCAAACCTGTCTCGCGATACAGCGAAGGGCGCTGAGGCCGCCGCCCATCTGGCGAAACTTCGTGCCGACGCGCGAGCCGCGGCCGGGCGCATGGAGCAGATCGCACCGTCTGAGCGACCGCAATCATCGCCGAGCGTCTCGTTTTAGGCCGCCTGAAGATATCAAGACCGGTAAGGTTCGGCCGCGATCTATAAGGTCCGACCGGGCTCGGGATCGCTGGGCAGCGTGGGTTCCTAACGCCCGCGCGTCCCACCCGGCTTTTGCTGCATGTCGGATGGGATCGCACTGGCTGCCCATTCCGGGAGAAGCTGTGACAGATGCTTGGTACGTCCAGCTTCCCGAAAGAGGAGGAGTCGGCGTCGCGGGCCGCTGTTGTCGAACACAAACGCCCGATCGGCGATCATCAGTGCAATCGCTAGGTGGTCCATGCTGCGGCTATAGCGGCGCAGCACGTCCACCATCGGCACGTCGTGGCCGCCACGCTGCACGCGGGAATGGACACGGGCGGCCGAGAGATCGGCATCTTCCAACCCGACGAACACAACGTTGATGCGATAGCCGGCTGTCTGGGCGCGGCGCATAAGGTCCAGCTCACTTCGGCCGGTCAGCGTCGTCTCGATGCCGAAGGATTTGCCACTCTTCAGAAGTCCTTCGCGCATGACAACTGCTGCGCGGCCGGCTTTGATTAGACGGCCGATATCGGTCCTGGGGCTATTGAAAGGCGGGTCGATGCCGGTCAGGTCGCGCGCGATATCGTCCGGATTAACGATCGGAATCCTGCCCCGCACATGCTGAGCGACGAGCGTCGATTTCCCGGCGCCATTCGGGCCGGCGAACACCCAAAGCTGGGCGGTCACGCAGCGGCCTGCACAACCCTCTCGACGCCCTGGTGAAATGACACCATTTCGCGCCGCCCGTCCGGGTATTGCTTGACAATCAAGCCCTTCGGCGTATCGCCTTCGCGGAAGTAGATGGGGAAGCCCGCCGCCAGATGCTCTTTGGCGGCACGGCCGTCATCGCGCGCCATATCAGCGCCGAATTCGGTCCAGAAGGACCGCTCCTCCGCGTCATTCATCTCGTCTAAGTTCTCGATGCTGAACTGCATGGTTTCTCCAATATATGACAATTTTCGCTGGGATGCGAGAGGCTGAGCGGCGAGCGACAGACAGGGCCGTCGTATCCTGTAAGAGCACGTCGATACGCGCGGCCTGCTCGGGGCCGTTCAGAGCCACTCGTCTGACAGCTTCCCGGAACGATGTTCGAGGTTCACAATAGAGGGCTTTGTTGGACGAACGACGGTCGCTGTTCTGACACCCCGTCTTAGCAGGGTGCCTTAGGGTCTAAACTCAATCAGCCGAACCGCCGAGAATTGGTGGAAAGCGGGCCCTGAACAACCCTTCGCCAGGCCAGCGGGCTGGGTTACAACAAAATGGCGTGAGAAGAGGAACACAACATGATTGCGAGAAGTCCTGAACATGCGATCGAGCTTCTGGATGACGCGTTCGTGGCGATGTCGATGCAGTGCTTCGCTATTACGAAGAGGTCGCTGTGGTGATCCCCCAGCCCGGCACAGAGGCGCGTGGTGCTAACGAACTCAGGACACTCTACGGCTCCTTCATGAAGCCTGGAACAACGGCAAAGCAGATCAAGACTCATGTTACTGAGGCCGACGGCATCGCCTTGTTCACGTCACGATGGTCTCTCACCATCGGTGACGAGCCTCCGCAGGAGTTCATCGCGACGACCGTCTTTCGGCGGCAGTCGGACGGTGGCTGGAAAGCGTTGATAGACAACGCTCGCGGACCACTCGTACTCGACTAGATCAAGAGTCCGCTCAGGTCCGCAGTCGACCCGCCGATCAGTGCAGGTTTTGAAATCCGCAAAGCGACCATTTCGGTCGTTGCTTTGTGGTTTCAGCTCAACGCCGAACGCCGTCGATTACCGTTCTGACGCGCGCGCCTTGCTCCTTTCGGATTGCTGGAAGCGAGAGGCCGCTGGCGAGCATTTCCTCGATGAGATCAATATGCAGCGCTGCCAGTAAGGCATGGGCGGTATATAGGGCCTCGCTCGCCGTTGAACGGCCCATAGCGTCCTCTATTAGCGCCTGCGTCTGCCCATGCATCCATTTGTAGTGGGCTGATTGCAGTAGCCCTGACCTAGTTTCGCGGGCGCGGATGAGGTGGCGGTTCTCCAATTTGAATGTCAGGATCTCATCCAAGAACGCAACGAGTCGCTCTAGCGGAGGGGTCTCGGCCACGAACGGCGGCGCGCCGCTCTCCACCCCCTCGCGCAGGGCCGTGATCTTGGCCGCCCAGAGTGTGTCGAGAAGCCCGTCACGGCTGCCGAAGGCGCGGAAAAGCGTGCCCTTGCCGACACCGGCGGCGGCGGCGATGGCGTCCATCGTGACATCGCCCGGAACATCGCTGGTGGCAAACAGCGCGTCGGCGGCGGCGAGCATACGCGCAGGCGAGAGCGGGGGGCGCCCTCGACGGATATCTTGCGTTTCGGACCCCTGGTCCGATATAAGGCGAGGAATTGGACCCATGGTCCGCAATTCTTAGCAAGGAGCTTCCATGCCACCAACATCTGTTTTGCCTGACTGGTTTGAGCAAGCCATTGCGGCGCTCAGAGCCGGCGATGTCGAAGGCTGGATGGCAATCTATGCGCCGGATGCAGTTCATGAATTTCCGTTCGCACTCGAAGGGGCTCCTCGCGAGCTGGTTGGGCGCGATGCCATCAAGGCCTATATGAGCCAGCTGCCGTCGCGCATTCGCTTCGGCGCACTCAGCAATGTGCGGGTTCGCGAGGCGGGTGATGAGGTAATCATAGAAGCCACGGGGCATCACCGGCGCATCCCAGACGATGCTGCCAGAGAGCTAAGTTATGTCTGGTTCATCACGTTGCGTGACGGCAAGGTGGCACGCTTCCGGGATTATATGAATCCGCTACAACTGTCGCGCTCACCTACTGCGTAAGCAGACAGATCGCTTCCCACCCACCCCAGCCGCCTTTGATTGGGTTTTCATCCTAGTGCTTTGCCGCACCCGCAGGGCTTGCCGCCTGCAGGTTCACGTCGGCCGAGACCGTCGCCGACACGCTTTGGCCGTCGGGCGTGGAGATCGGCGCCGCCATGGCCGCCATCATCATCGGACGGGGCCGGGCGAAAAACGGCGTCGGGGGGCTGTTGCCGCCGGTAAGGTCGATGTCCTGATAGCCGGCGACCGTCAAGCCGAGTGCGCTGGCAGCCTCGGATGCTTCCTGCCTGAGTTTGGATAGCGCCTCGAAACGTGCCTTCCGGCCGGCGGCGTCCAGATCGTCTTGGGGAACCTGCCAGCCGAGATTGCCGATGGTAAGGCCGAGCCCCTGAAGCTGGCCGACGAGCGTGAGCAGGGCCTCTGAGTCGGTGCTGCGCACCTCCAGCGTCTGGTTGGCGAGCCAGTGGGCCGGCACTCCGTTGGCGCGATCGACAAAGCTGGTCGAATAGTCCTGGAACACGGCCTGGACGCCAGCGACCTTGCCTGCCAGCGCCGATGCCTGGGCCATCAGGCCGTTGACGCGGCGCTGTGCCGTGACGGCGATCGGCGTGTCGGCACTGGCCACAAGGTCTGCCACCAGCAGGCTAGGCGTGACCTTGATGGTGGCGGTTTCGGCGAGGTGAAGGATAGGCGCGGCGTTAGCCGTTACTGGCAGCGCACAAGTCTGAGCGAGCGCCGCCTGGGTAGCCGCAGTGGTCATCAGTAGGGCACAGATAGCGAGACGCATCAGGCTCCCTCCAAAGGGATGAAAGCCTCTTTTGCAGCCTATTTCTACGAATCGCGCGCTTGGGGGGTCAGCCCATTTCGCACCGGAGCGTGCAGGAAGTGGTCGGCCATTTCCGACCCTTCGCGGATCGCGGCGTCGAGCTTGTGGATCGCGAAGCCCTCATCCTGAAAAAAGCTGGGCGATTCCTTGATCTGGACCTTGTTCCACCAGACCTCGATCTGCTTGAGCGTGTAGCACATAGCCTGGCGATCCAAGCCCGTGAACTCAGTGACAATCTCGCCGATGCCGGTCCTGCGAATATGCGGCGTCCGTCTGGGCGCGGTGACCACGACGAACCGAGCCAACTCGGCCGGAATGGGCAGGACGACTGACCCGTCCTGGGAAGGCTGCCCGTCTACCGAGTAAGAACCGGACCTGCGGATTTGCGGGAGGACTTCATCCGTGACCCAGGTCTGGAAGGCCTCGGCCTGCGGCTTCCGCGATTTGAAAATGAGAACGTAAAGCGCGCTTTCGTTAATCAGGTTGACGGTCTGTGCGCCGCCAAGGGTGTCCAAGATGCTGACACCCTTCTGGGAGGCCCGCAAAGCTTTGACTGCCTGACGAGGATTTGCCAGATCCAGCACGGCGCAAACTTCTGCAGCGACAAACCAAGTGCGCCCGTTGGCATAGAAGGCTCTAATCAATTCTCCCTGGAAGCGATATTCACCGACCACGGCTTCCCGAAGGTCCACCTTCTCTTCCGGCCGGACACCGCTAACCCCCTGATCCGGTTGCCCTTCAACGGCGGCGCTTGGCGCCGATTTCGCGCCAATCTTCGACGCATGTTCACGTTTCATTCTGTTTTCCTCGCGATACCCCGGAAACCTTTTTCCGGTTTTCGGAAGTCATTTTCCGGCGAACAAATGCGAACGGCGACCTTTTAAGGGCGATCACAGAGCTGTGAACGAACGGACGGGTAACGCGATCACGCGCCCGTTACCTTCCGGAAGCCCGGACAAAAAGCATCGGGGATGCATTGGTCCATATATCCCAATTTCATGGAACTCTGATGGCACCTCAATGGCATCGCCACAGAACTCCGATGGAACCGGCGGAGCCATCTAAAGCGAGAAATCGTGTCGCCGTTCGCAAATGCACCCGCGATCATCGCGGGCATGAACAGCGTCAGCACTACGCCACCGTTCCGGAAGAAGCGCCTACAGGCCTATCGCGGCCGTGGGGACATCTATGCCTGGCTCCGGACGCATTGCCATACGGTTGCTGAGCGGCTCGCGGCTGATCAAACGTCGTGGTCCTACATCGCGGCTGAGATGGTTCGCCACGGCGTAGCCGGGCGGGCCGGTGAGGCACCCACAGCGAACGCTGTGCTGCGTGTCTGGCAGAGAGTGCTGCGAGACATGGAAACGAGCGGCGAGAAGCCGGGCCAAAAGACGACGCGGCCGAAGCCACCATCACGCTTCCCAAAGGACTGGTCGCCGACCGTCCTGCGGGAACAGGAGATCCCGGTCCCGGCCTATCTCAGGCCGGCCGGTGCCCAGGTGCCGGCATACCTGAGACCCCCGACGACACAACCAACTCTTCCGCCCCCTGCCCGCGCGCAGAGCGTGGAACGAGTGGTCGAGGTGGCGACACCGGTATCTCAGGCCGAGCCGGGATCGGACGAATACGTCCGGGAGCAGCTTGCCTCGATCAGAGAACGGCTTGGAGGCAACGACTGGTACTTGAACCCAGGCGTGAAGAAGCGGCCGTGACCCATGACCAAGCCTAACACCCAGAGGAGAAAGACGATGCCTGACGGACAGATTAAGCCGGTGGACCGGCTTCCCATACTGTGGATCGCCATGGGGAGGCAGCGGGTCGGCAAGACCGCGCTGCTGAACACGGCGGTCCAATATTTTCGTGCCACCGGGAGTCCGATCCGCGTCTGGAACGCGGATCAGCAGAACCGCAGCCATACGCTGTCGGTGTTCTTCCCCGATGCCGAGGAAGTGCCGAACAGCGGGATCGAGGACGGCAAGACATGGATCGAAGGCCGGATCGAGGATTTGATCAAGTATCGCTATGACGCGGTGTTGGACGTGGGTGGCGGTGCGACCGGCTTCGCCCGCCTGATCCAGGAGGTTCCGCTGCTGGAAGCGATCGAGGGCAGCGCGGTGCGGGTTGTCGGCCTTTTCTGTATCGGACCGGAGACGGCCGACCTGGACTATCTGGAGCAGTTCGCCGAGGTCGACATGTTCATGCCGGCGGCATCCGTGATCGTCCTAAATGCCGGTCTGGTGCTCTCAGGCAGGTCGGCGGTGGGCGCCTTCAATTCCATCCTCGAGCACCCGGCGATTACGAAAGCTCTCAAGAAGGGCGCGCAGGTGGCGATGATGCCGGCGTTGACCTGCATGTCGGAGGTGACGGATCGCGGCCTGACCTTCACGGCGGCGATGAATGCTGCGGTCAAGGAAGGCGGCCAGCCCCTGCCGCTGTTCCATCGGGCGCGGGTCAATCGCTGGTGGAGCCGGGATGTGCCAGCATTCTTCGATAGCTTGCCGCGCGAATGGCTGCCGCTTGCGCCGGCCGAAGCGCAGGGGACTGAGGCAAGCTGATGGACAGCACTGGGTCGATCCCGTCGCCTCCCTCCGAGGGCGAAGCCCCTTCGGATTGGGTGGCTGACTTCAAGCGCCAAGCGGACGAAGTCCGTGCGGCTGCCGGGGAGTGGGCGGTGCGCTGGAATGAACCGGAGGGCCGGTTCATCTCGGCGTTGATGGGCGCGATGGAGGTCGTTGGTAAGCTGTCGGTCTCGGCGCAGGCCGCGTTCGTCCAGACTTCGCGGGACGGACGCGCAGCAGCCGAGGCCGACCTTTTGAGGGCCAAGGAAATACACAAGGCGGCGCAGCTCGCCCTGACGCAAATCCGTAACGTCGAACTGGCGGCCAAGGCCGAGCACGAAGCCGTAACCTTGCAGATGATCGACCGGACCATGCCGTTGTTCACTGAGCGGCTGGAGAAGGTGTTAGTCATCCGCGAGCAACGCTGGAACAAGGATGTCGCGCGACGGCGGTATGCCACGGCGGGCGCGGTCGTGCTGGCAATCTTCCTCGGCGGCTACGGTCTATCCCGATGGCAAACCCATGACACGGTGTCGCGGATGGAGGCATGCCAGCTCCATCCGCTCCAATCTGACGGGCATTTATATTGTCAGATCGACGGGCAATGATTCGGCGCGCCGTTCGCAGTCATCCGCGCCAGGGTCGGTCGTCTCGAAAAGGAGGACGATCGATGCGAACAGGACAGAGGGGGTTACGGCGCGCGGGCATTGCCTTTGGCGCGCTGACAATGATGCTCGGAAGCGGGGTATCCGCGATGGCGCAAGTGCCGATACAGGTCACGCCATATGCGTCCGAGCCCGGCGTGCCAACGGTGACGATCACGAGTTCGACTAACCCGCTTGCCGGGGATGGTGACCCGACTTCGGGCGGCAGTACCGGGACCACTACAGGAACCAGCACAGGCAGCGGGGGCACAAGCAGTGATGCTTTGAATACGATGCTCAGTCAGACCTGGGGCGCTGCTGCGGTCTCGGAAGCCGCGGCAGTCGGCGTGAATCCATCGGCGCTGGCTGCGACCTGTGTGGCCGAGAGCGGATGCACGAATGCCGGGACGAATGGGACCGCAACCGGAGCGTTTCAGATGCAACCGGCGGCGTTCCAGGATGGCTTGGCAACAGCACTGGCCGCCGATCCGGCTTTGGCGTCACAAATTGTCCAGGGTTCGGCCGGTCAGAGCGACCCTGCAACTGAGGCCATCGCGGCGTCGGGATATCTGATGCAGGCAGCACAAACTCTCCAGGCAGACAACATCTCAAATCCCACGGTGCTCGATACTCGAAGTTATTATGAATTCGGGCCGACATATGGGGCGGCGGTAGCGACGGCGTCACCGACTGCCCTTATGTCGAGTGTCGTACCGTCACAATATTTATCAGGCAACGGGATTTCCAACACAGAGACCGTTGCGCAATATCAGGCAGCCGTCGCCAGTAAAATCGGGAATGCCGCCTATCAGAGTGTACTTTCATAACAGGAGATGATGACCTCATGAAAACCGGTTTGAAATTAATATGCGCGGGAATGGTCTTCTCGGCGATGAATTTCGGTATCCATTCCGCAAACGCCTCCGACCTTCAGGGTTACGAGTGCATGTCACTGAACCTCACTCAACAGCAGATGATGGATCCGTCCGTAAGGGTGCCCATCAAGAGCGGTCCAACCGCTGAAGCGGCCGTAACGGGTAATGCTATTGCTACGATTATTGCTTCGTCACCTCTGGTGGAGACGAATGGCTACGTCAAAGTCTTGGAGCTTAACGGTCATATCGGGTGGATCAAGTCTGGCTATCTTAAGCCTTGGATCAATCCCGGCGCCAATGGCCAACGGTGCTATCCCGCAATGTTGCAAAACGGGCGGATCGGCTTCGATTACCGCTAGAGGCGACCGAGATGTCTGGAGGATGACGTGCGATGGACGGCTTTAACGGTAGGGGGCAGGCGAACAAATCGATGCGGCCAAAGCGGCGGTTTCGCTTTTGGCCTCCCTCACCGTTCGTCTTCATGATCCTGAGCGCGGCGCTGTTTCTGATCGGTGCTGCAACATTTAACGGGCACGGATCGAGGGAGATGGCGGAGATTGGGGTGGGTGGTGCCGTTGTGGTTATCGCGGTGATTGCGGGGTTTTTTCTGTGATCTTAATCCATCACCCCGGAGAGGCCGCCGAAAAGCGCCGCTTGCGGCGCGCGGCCTCGTAGGCCCGGAGGGCGCGCGAAGCGCGGGTTGTTTCCACCAGCGCGACCTATTGGCACATGACGAAAAGGCCGACCCTGACCGGGCCGGCCTTTCGTTTGTGGGGGCTTAGTAGGGGAGGTCCGCCTCGGTCAGTGCTGGGGCCTCCCAGATGATGCAGGTGTGGTCGATGTCCCGGTGGTAGGTTTCGATGTGGCGGATCGAGTAGCCTTGATCGAGGAGGGCCGCGTTGTCGATGTCCGAGTCCAGGTCCGTAGCGATGGTGCCGTTGTCCAGTTTGGTCATGTCCCGTGTCTCCGATCTGTTCAGCGGAATTGCTGATAGGCAGTGCGATCGACGGGCTTCGGGACGGGTCAACCTCCGCGGAGGGAGGACCGGAGCCACGCGCAGCCACGCGCAGGCGCTACTTCAGCGCCGAGCATGGCGAGCATGGCGAGGACCGGACTGGAGCGGCCCCGAAGGGGTGCCCGTAGGGCAAGGTTGACGCGGCACGACCTTGCCCGGCGATAGACTGAACGATCAGCAGGCGAGCTTTTGTTGGTGGGGGTGGGGCGAGATGGTGCCGC
>NZ_JAESVB010000014.1 GCF_020618775.1 Acidisoma silvae
GCCCCAGTCACGCCGGTGGATCCGGTCGCACCCGTGTTGCCGGTTTGGCCCGTGCTGCCAGTTGAGCCGGTCGCGCCAGTTACCCCCGTCGAACCCGTGTTGCCTGTGGCTCCAGTCTGACCCGTTGCCCCTGTGCCACCGGTCTGACCGGTCATGCCAGTTACACCAGTGGAACCCGTCGCGCCCGTGCCACCAGTTTGACCGGTCACGCCGGTTTGACCAGTGCTGCCAGTCGATCCGCTTGCACCCGTGTTGCCAGTGGAGCCTGTGATACCCGTGCCGCCTGTGGAACCGCTTGCCCCAGTTGTGCCGGTTGCCCCAGTCGATCCTGTCGAGCCTGTGATACCAGTTTGTCCGGTGACACCCGTCGGGCCGGTGGAGCCAGTTGCCCCTGTGACGCCGGTGCTTCCAGTTGGGCCAGTGCCGCCGGTTGAGCCTGTCACACCTGTGGAACCTGTCGCGCCGGTATTGCCGGTGGCGCCAGTTGCGCCAGTTCTGCCAGTCGCTCCAGTCGCTCCGGTTGCTCCGGTTGCTCCGGCTGTGGTGACAGTGACGGCCGAAAGAGTGTAGACGTAATATCCGGTTAATAACGCACTGGCAGTTGCTGATGTTGTTACAGAGACGGCAGGGCCTTGTGTCGGCGTTTCGGAAACGGAAAGAGTTTGGGGGCCACTCAGAACGCCGCTAGGGAGATAAAAAGTTAGGATTTCTCCCGACCCAACGGGCGCGGATATTGTGGTTGCAAAAGTAACGGTGGTCGAACCTGGGGTTGTAACTAAAGTTGCGTAGCCGACCTGCGTCGTGACGCCACTATAGGTGTCATATATTATTGCATATCCAGATCCAGTGTAGCCGGTGACCGTTCCGTTGATCGCGAGAGTGGATTCACCAGACATGTCGGAATTCCTGGCCACTCTTTCGCGGCGAAGTCGCAGTCTTGCTTTGGCAAGGACAGAGTTTTAAACCGAAATAGGTCACGTCTCCTTGCATAACCGTCCAGGCTCAATGGTGTGGTCTCGCCTTATCGGCGGCGCTTCATTTTCAATTCGCTGGCTAACTCAGGCTCTTGAAATTAACGGCGTGGCATCAAGCAATCGTTATCGATTCTACAACGCACCTCAGAATACTCACCCAGCGTAGGGTCGAATTCATAAAGCATTGTCATTTCTGATGTAAATTGACCGCGGGGATTAGGCCGCCTGGGCGGCGGACCTAGGTCAATGCTGCTTAAACTCACAAACGACAATAAAAAATTCCCAAGAGACCTTAAGAGCGACTATATCCGAAACATAGTCGCAGAAAAAAAGACGGGCTAAAGACGCCTGTGAAACGGCACCATCGTTTAAGAATAAAAACTACCCGAGCGCAGACCGAGGCAGTCTCTTTTGTCCGCTCGACTAGTCCCAAAGCTCAGATCGGCTGGCGGTTCAAGCAGTCTTAGTGCTGAGACTGCCGTATAATACGAAGCCGATGCCAATTTCTTGAACAGCCGCGATTTCCTATTGGCAAGCTTCGCGTCCTATGGCTGTCATGGGGCCTGTACAAGGCAGTTCGGCGCGAGAGGCAAAGAAATGGCGCATAGACCATGATACCCAATCCCAGGACGATTGGCCTCTGTATGATCGTCAAGAACGAAAGCGCCGTGATTCTGCGCTGCCTCGACAGCGTCAGGCCTTTGATCGACTACGTTTTGATCGAGGATACCGGGTCCAGCGACGGCACGCAGCAGCTGATCAGAAATTGGCTGGCGAAAGAAAAAATCCCCGGCCAGGTTATCGACGAGCCTTGGCAGAATTTCGCCCATAACCGCTCCCATGTGCTGGGCAAGCTGCGCGAGTTGCCGCTGGTTGACTATGCGCTGATTATGGATGCCGACGATGCTCTGATCATCGAGGAAAATCTTGATGTCGTTTTGTTTAAGACAGATCTCGACAAGGATCTCTACGATGTCGAGATCAGGCATGGCAGTGCGCGATTTTTCAGGCCCCAGCTTTGCCGGAATGCAATGACGTTTTCTTATAAGGCGGTGTTGCACGAGTATCTGGAGGGGCCGGAGGGACCGGTTACCCGAGCGACAGCGGCCGGCCTTCGTATCGACACCGGACGCGGCGGGGCGCGCAACGAAAATCCAAACAAATACCGTGATGATGCGGCGGTTCTCGAAAAGGCGCTCACGGCGGAGGCTGACCCGTTTTTGATCTCTCGCTACAGGTTTTATCTGGCGCAGAGCTATCGTGATTGTGGAGAGAGAGAGAAGGCCCTCGACAATTACCTCCTGCGCGCGGAACTCGGCTATTGGGACGAAGAGATCTTTGAGAGCCTCTATGCTGTTGCGATTTTGAAAGAAGAATTAGCCTATCCGGCGGATGAGGTCATCGCGTCCTATCTCAAGGCAGCCGACATCGTTCCGACGCGGGCTGAAGCTTTGCATGGCGTCGCCCGGTTCTGCCGTCTGCGGGGGCGATGCCAGGAGGGCGTGCACTATGCGCGCCGTGGCATGCGGATCCCGATGCCGGGTGGCGGATTGTTCATTCAGCGCTGGATCTATGACTATGGTTTGGCCGATGAATTCGCAATCAGCGCCTATTGGGTGGGTGACTACCGGGACAGCCTCGACACCTGTCTCAATCTTCTCGCCAATCCGCTTCTTCCCGAGAGTGAGCGGATTCGTGTCGGTGCCAATGCCCGGTTCGCGGCAGATAAATTGCCGCGACCGGCGAATCTCGGGGTTTTAGGTCGCACAAGCCAGCTTGACCTGCATGCGATTACAGCAGATCGGCCTTTGCGCACGCATGTGACGACAATGCCCAAAATCTTGCTGGCAATTCTTGCGAAGCAGAAGGCAAAGGCGCTTCCGCTATATTTGGCCTGTATCGAGGCACTCGACTATCCGAAGTCGGACATTGTTCTTTATGTCAGAACCAACAATAATACAGACGATACGCACGATATCCTTCGCGCGTGGCTTTCTCGGGTTGGTGATCTTTATGCGGCTGTCGAGTATGACGCGAGTGATGTATCCGAACCCGTCGAAAATTTTGCCGAGCATGAGTGGAATGCCCAGCGCTTTTTGGTCCTGGGACAGATAAGGCAGACAAGTTTGCAGCGCGCATTGCATCATCAATGCGCTTTTTACTTCGTCTCCGACGTCGACAATTTTATTCGATCATCGACGCTTAAAGAACTGGTAGCGCTCAATCTTCCGATCGTTGCACCGCTCCTTCGCTCGATCGATGCGGGCAGCTATTATTCCAACTATCATGCAGAGATCGACGAGAACGGGTACTACAGGGAATGCGATCAATATCATTGGATTTTGAATGGGTATATACGTGGCGTGAATGAAGTGCCGGTGGTCCACTGCACGTATCTGATCCGGTCCGATGTGATACCCGACCTCGCTTATGCCGATAAGACTGAGCGCCACGAATACGTCATATTCTCGGAGAGCGCCCGAAAGGCCGGCATTCCGCAATACCTGGATAATCGACAAACCTACGGCTATATCACCTTCGCTATTGGCGAGGCTTCCGACGCGTCGAGCGAGTTCAGCAGAGCAAGCAGACTGCTGGGAATCAATCCACCGCTTGCAGAGCCAGTCCCCGCTTCATTGCACACCGGGCAATCGGATGATCCCTCAAACATCGATAAGCCGCCCGGGTCCGTCGAGCACCAGTCAGTGATTGCGCCGGGACAATTATCGGAATGGTTGCAGGCTTTCAGAACGAAGGCCGACCCAGTCACAGTATTCGTCCACCCGGATATGGCTGGGTTCGTCGATCATCTTGCCGAGATTCTGGTTCAAGGTGTGGAGGAATTGGGTGCCCGGGCTGTTTTGGTGAGAGATCTGCCGCCTGTCATGCCTGACCCGCTTATTGTGATCGGAGCCAATCTGCTGACCGACAATGAACGTGCACGGCTCTCCGATTGCACAATCATTTTAAATGTTGAAAATTCAGCGTCGTCATTCATGACGGACGCTTATCTGCGTTGTCTCGCTCGTACTATTGTCTGGGACTATGACAGTCAGAACTCAGCCAGCCTGAGCATAATTCTGGAAAAGCCCGTATTTTATTTCAGGCTGTTTTATGTCCCGTCGCTGTCTCGGTCGGTTTTCACTCCGGAAAAGGATATCGACGTTCTATTCTATGGGTCATTCAACGAACGCCGCGAAAAAATCATGGATGGATTACGAAAGCGCGGTCTCGCAGTGGGGGCGGTCTTTAATGTTTTTTCCACGGATCTTGATAGCCTGATCGCGCGGTCGAAGGTCGTCATTAATATTCATTACTATGACAACGGCCGGTTCGAGATCGTGCGGCTGTCGGATTTGTTCGCCAATCGCTGTGCCGTGATTAGCGAGGTCAATCTGGGCGAGCGCATCGACGAGGATCTGAAGGGTGCTTTCATCGGCGTTCCCTATGACGCCTTGGTGGAAACCACTGAGGCACTGGTTCGCGATGACAACAAGCGCCGGCAGGTTGCCGAAGAGGGGTTCAGATTGTTCAGTCAGCGACGCGCCGTCGATATCTTGCCGGAGGCTCTGGCCTGGGCCGCAAGCCAAAGCATTGAGGCAGACGACATACGGAGGTGATTTTGTCGGGAACAGCGATGCGCCTGCGCCGCTATCGACTAATTCTTGGGCAAAGTTGTAATAAACTTGCTCAAATTATGGTCATTTTCGGCAAATCAGTTCATTTTCTTACTTTTGGCCGCTGCTATTGTCTTTACAAATAACCCATGGAACCGGAATTTAGCTTTCGGTGGCAGCCTAGCGGGCCGCTTGGTTGAACAGATGGGGATAGCATGGCGTTGTCGCATGGGGTTGGACGTCGCGGATTTATCGCGGGATCGACGTCTCTAGGCTTGCTGGGCTTGACGTCACGTTCCGGTTTTGCGGCGGTGCCTCAGAACGGCGGCACGCTGCGGGTCGGCGTTGGCGACTTTGCCGCGACCGATAATCTGAATCCCACTCTGTACTCGACATATTTTCAGCTTTTCCTGTTTAGGCAGTTGCGGAATAACCTGATCGAAGTCGGTCCGGGCGGTGCTCTTGTGCCTGAACTGGCGGAAAGCTGGTCGGGGTCGTCGGACGCCAAGACCTGGGTTTTCAAGCTGCGCCAGGGCGTGTCTTTCCATGACGGCCGCCCCTTCACGGCCGATGATGCCGTGTATTCGATCAATCTGCATCGCGTGAAAGGCACTACCTCGACGGCGGCGCCGATCCTCAAGCCGGTTCTGGACATCAAGGCGACTGGCAAATACGAACTGACGATTGTCCTTTCATCGGGCGACGTCGGCTTTCCGAGCCTTATGACGCTTGAGACTCTGACGATGGTGCCGAATGGCGAGACCGATTTCAACAAAGGCATCGGCACCGGCGGCTATATCCTGGAAAGCTTTCAGCCTGGTGTGAAATCCGTCGTCAAGCGCAACCCCAACTACTGGAAGCAGGGACGCGCGCATTTCGATTCGGTCGAAATGCTGGCGATCAAGGATGCGTCTGCCCGCACCGCCGCTCTGATGTCCGGGTCCATCGACGCCTGCAATTTCGTTGATCTGAAGACCGCCCATCTGCTGGAGCGCAGCCCGCGCGTCAAGCTGCTGGCGACGGCGGGTAAGGCGCATTACGCCTTCCCGATGCGCATGGATATCGCGCCCTTCAACGACATCAATCTGCGCACCGCGATGAAATACGCTGTTGACCGCGAGCAGATGGTGAAGATGATTGCCAATGGCTATGCAACCGTCGGCAATGACCAGCCGATCACGCCTGCCTATCAGTTCTATGACGCCGGCCTTAAGCCGAAAGCCTATGACCCTGACAAGGCGAAGTTCTATCTCAAGAAGGCCGGCCAGGAAAATTTCAGCATCGAGCTCTATACCTCGGAAACGCCCTTCGCCGGTGCGACCGATGCCGCTGTTCTGTACAGCGCCCAGGCCGCCAAGGCTGGAATCAATATTAAGGTCGTGAAGACGCCGGAAGACGGCTACTGGGACAATATCTGGTTCAAGAAGCCCTTCTGTGTCGCCCGCTGGAGCGGCCGCGCCAACGAGAACGCGATGATCTCGCTTGCCTATGGCACCGCCGGAATCGCGGCCGGCTGGAACGAAACGCATATGTCCGATCCGAAATTGGATCAGATGCTGACGGCGGCGCGCGGCGAATTCGACGAGCAGAAGCGCCGGCAGCTCTATTACGACATGCAGACCCTGATTTCCGACGACGGCGGCGAAGTTATCCCCGTCGTTGCCGATTTCGTCGATGCGACATCCAGCAAAGTGGCGCATGGCGAATTGGGGTCGGATTTCGATATGGATGGTGGGCGCTTCGCTGAACGCTGGTGGTTCGCATAACCACGCTGACGCACCGGGGCTGGTGAGTCGATACCGCCAGCCCCGGCGATATCTGCGTGAAAGACTGAAGAGGAAAGACTATGGCTGCAAGCCGCAAGATGGCCTTGGCCCTGCTCGCGCAGGCTAACGGCCTCCATCCGGCAGGCTGGATTACCGCCGGCGGTCCGACCGATTGTGCGATGGATATCGGCTATTACGCGAAACTGGCGCAGACGGCTGAGCGAGGCAAGTTCGACCTCTTCTTTGTGGCAGACACGCCAGCGGCCCGCACGGACAAGCTCAACGCGTGGAGCCGTCATCCGCAATATATGAACTGCTTCGAGCCGATTTCGCTGCTGACGGCCTTGTCAGGGCATACAAGCAAGATCGGTCTTGGTGGTACGGCATCCACCAGTTTCTATGAGCCTTACAATATCGCGCGTCTTTATGCTGGCCTCGATCATCTGAGCCATGGCCGCGCCGCCTGGAATGTCGTGACCTCCGGCAATAATTACGCGGCGCGCAATTTCGGTCTGGACGCATTGCCGTCACATGGCGACCGCTACGCGCGTGCGAAAGAGTTCGTCGAGATTGTCCGCGCATTGTGGGACACTTACGATGACGACGCCATCATCTATGACAAGGCCAATGGCGTCTATTTCGATCCCACGAAAATTCACGCCTTGAATCACGATGGCCGTTTCTTCAAGGTTCACGGTTCATTGAATATCTGCCGTGGGCCGCAGGGGCAGCCTGTCATCATTCAGGCGGGCGCTTCCAGCGCTGGGAAGGAATTGGCAGCCGAGACGGCGGAAGTCGTCTTCAATTCGGACGATGAACCGGCCGCCGCCAAAGCCTATTATGACGATTTGAAGGGGCGGATGGAAAAATTCGGCCGCCAGCCGGACCAGATGAAAATTCTTTCGGGTTTCGCGCCGCTCGTCGCGGACAGCCGGTGGGAGGCGGAAGACAAGTACCGCACGCTACAGGAGATGATTCATCCGGATGTTGGCTTGGTGCGCATCGCATCCGATCTGGAAACGGATGTCTCTGACCTTCCGCTTGACGAGCCCATTCCGCTCGACCGCATTCCCAAATCGGCTAATCTGCACACGCGCTATTTCGAGCAGATCGTCTCGCTCATCAAAGAGCAGAAGCTGACGGTTCGCCAATTGTGGCAGCGTTATGAGCGCGGCAACAAGCGTGTTCTGGGCACGGCAGATGATGTGGCCGATGTGATGGAAGAATGGTTCAGCGCACAGGCGTGCGACGGCTTCATGATGGTTTTCCCGACCTTGCCCGACGGTTTGGAGACCTTTGTCGACAAGGTAGTGCCTGAATTGCAGCGCCGTGGCCTCTATCGTCAGGACTATGAGGGCGTGACTTTGCGCGACCATCTGGGTCTTGCGCGGCCGGCAAGCCGTTATGCCGCGTCAGGCGAAGCTGCGTGACAAGCCGGCGCGCCCCTCTGCGAGGGCGCGCCGGTCAATCATGATCCGTGTCGGAGCCGAGGCTTAAGCGACCTTTGATTTCGAAGCGGTCACCAGGATTGGTCAGGCAAACCATGGTGATCGGCTTTTCGTGGTGGAAGGTTTGTCTTTCGATAACAAGCAATGGTGCGCCTTCGGCCACCATCAGTTTTTTTGCCATATCGGGACTGGCATTCACCGCACGGACGGCGTGATCGACTTCCGACCATTTGATATGATGGAGAAGCCACTTGCCCGGGGACATTTCCTGGAAGTGTTCCTTCTCGACCTGAGGCACGGCGGCGATATTGATGAATCGCGTTTCAAGCTGCACCGGATAGTCATCCGCGAGATGCAGCGCTTCGATGTAAAGAAGCCGAGCGCCGCGCGGCAGCGCACGCCATAGATCCCCTGCCTCGCCATTTTTTACCAGGCGGCGCTCGGTTATGCGGAATTCATAATCCTTGCCCGAAGCGATGATATCCTCGGAAACCTCGCGCAGGGGAATGGCGAATTGCCGCTGATAGCGCAGCGAAATCACGGTGCCGGCGCGGCGGTTGCGTTCCACCAGGCCGTTGCGCGCAAGCTCCCCAATCGCTTTGTTGATGGTTTGCCGTGAGGTTTGAAAAATCTCGGTCAGTTCTTCCTCGGATGGAAGCTTTTCCCCCGGCTTGTAGAGTCCCTCTAGAATCAGCCCGGTGACCGAACGGCCGATTTGCCTGAAGAGCGGGCCTTGGCCGTCGAGTGGAAATGCAACTGCTTTGGACATGCTGGTGGTGAGTGATCTCGTGGGGTTCGGAGAGAAGAACGATGATGCCATATAAAATGCGCCTGCATTCGATTTGGAATCAAGACTTTGCCCGGGGTTTGGTTTGAAGGTGAATCTACGCCTACAGGAGTTCGGCAGATAATGTCTTTACAATATTCTCAAGGTGCATGATTTTTGGCGAAGCAGGTGAAGATCATCCGCCGAACGACCGGCCATCCTATGCCATGTCGGTCAGTCAGTTGGAGGCGGCTATGAACGAGACGAAGTTGAGCAGGGGTGAAGGTTTGGGTGGGGCTTTGAGGCTTCATCCCTTGCTGCGCATGGTGCTACGCCGCCTGGGCACCGGCCTGATGACCCTGTTCGTTGTCTCGCTCATCATTTTCTTTGGCGTCAGTCTGCTGCCGGGGGATTTTGCACAGGCAATGCTGGGGCAGGGGGCAACGCCGGCTGCCGTCGCCAGTCTAAGGCAGCATCTCGGCCTCAACCTTCCGCCCTCTATACGCTATGTCCATTGGCTGGGTGGCATGTTGCAGGGTGACTTCGGCTACTCGCTGGCCGGAACAAGGATATCCTCCATCCTTGGCGAGCGGCTGTTCAATACGCTGTTCCTGGCTGCCTATGCCGCTGTCATTTCGGTGCCTTTGGCGGTTCTGCTGGGTATTATCGCGGCGCTCTACCGCAACAGTATTGTCGACCGCCTTATCAATGTCGTGACGCTTGGGGCGATTTCCTTTCCGGAATTCTTCGTCGCCTATATCCTGGTCCTGTTCTTCTCTGTTCGCCTGACCTTGTTCCCCAGTCTTTCACAAGTTTCGCTCGGCATGCCGATCTGGGATCGTCTTTACGTGTGCCTGCTGCCCGCCTTGGCGCTGACGCTGGTGACGATGGCGCATATGATGCGCATGACCCGTGCGACGATCATGGATCTACTGTCGACCTCCTATATCGAGACCGCGCGCTTGAAGGGCATCGCGCCCTGGCGCATCATCGTCCAGCACGCGCTGCCCAATGCGCTGGCGCCGATCATCAACGCTATCGTCATCAATATCGCCTATATGATCGTGGGTGTCGTCCTGGTCGAAGTCGTCTTCGTCTATCCAGGATTGGGTCAGCTTCTGGTCGATTCCGTCTCCAAGCGCGATCTTCCGCTGGTGCAGGCGGCGAGCATGATTTTCGCCGCTGTGTTTATCCTGCTCAACCTGCTCGCGGACGTGCTTTCCATCGTCACCAACCCGCGCCTGCTGCATCCCCGCTGAGAGGCGCGCCAGATCATGCGATTTCTCAAAAGCATTTCCAAGATTCCGCCGACCGCATTGCTCGGCATGGTGGTCGTCTTCGCCTATATCTTCGTCGCGGCTTTTGCCCATTGGGTCGCGCCCTATGGGCAGTTCCAGATCGTCGGTGACCAGTATTCCGGATGGAGCGACAAATTTCTGCTCGGGACCGACAATCTGGGCCGCGACATGTTCAGCCGCATCGTCTATGGCGCGCGCAATACCGTGGGCGTGGCGCTGCTGATCACCTTCCTGTCCTTCTCTGTCGGTTGCACATTCGGCATCGTCGCGGCCATCAGGGGCGGATGGGTCGATGCCGTGCTGTCCTGGGCGGTCGATATCCTGATGTCCATTCCCCAGTTGATCTTCGCCATGCTGCTGCTGACCATTCTGGGCACGTCGCTGCCGGTGCTCATCACGGTGGTGGCTCTGCTGGATTCGACGCGCGTCTTTCGCCTGGCCCGGTCCGTCGCACGAAACCTCGTCGTGCTGGATTTCGTGGAGGCCGTGCAATTGCGTGGCGAAGGGTTCTGGTGGATTGCGCGCCATGAACTGCTGCCGAATATGGTGGCGCCGCTGACAGCCGAATTCGGCATTCGTTTCTGCTTCGTCTTTCTCTTCATCGCTGCGCTGTCTTTCCTCGGCATCGGCGTGCAGCCGCCGACTGCCGACTGGGGCTCGATGATCCGCGACAACGCCACGCTGATCACCTTCGGTGACATCACGCCGGTCATTCCTGGTCTGGCCATCGCCTGCCTGACGATTGCTGTGAACTTCATCGTGGACTGGATCCTCGGCAAAACTGGGGGGTCACGGGTATGACCGACATGGCTATCCGCCAGGACAATCTCCTGACCGTCCGTGGTCTGAAAATCGAAGCGCGTAATGCCGAGGGCGATTGGCATGAGATCGTCCATGGCGTCGATCTGGACCTCAAGCGGGGTGAGGTTCTGGGGCTGATCGGCGAATCCGGTGCGGGCAAATCGACAATTGGCCTTGCCGCCATGGGCTTTGCCCGGCCCGGCTGTCGCATCAGCGGCGGCAGCATCCTGTTCGACGGCATCGACCTGGCGTCGGCGAGTGAGAGAACGAAACGCGCTCTCAGGGGCGCGCGCATCGCCTATGTCGCGCAAAGCGCGGCGGCGGCCTTCAATCCGGCGCAGCGGCTTATCGACCAATATGCCGAAGGTCCGGTGCGCCATGGCGTGCAAAGCCGCGCGGTTGCCTATGACGATGCGAAACAGCTTTATCGCCGCATGCAGATGCCCGAGCCCGACACTATCGGCTTCCGCTATCCGCATCAGGTGTCGGGCGGGCAGTTGCAGCGGGCGATGACCGCCATGGCAATGTCCTGCCGCCCTGATCTGATCATCTTCGATGAGCCGACGACCGCGCTCGACGTGACGACGCAAATCGAGGTGCTGGCCTCCATCAAGGATGTGGTGCGGCAATTCGGCACGGCAGCGATCTATATCACCCATGATCTGGCGGTCGTGGCCCAAATGGCCGACCGCATCAAAGTGCTGCGCTATGGATGCGATGTGGAGGAGGCTGCGGCTTCGACCATGATGTCCGCGCCGCGCGAGGAGTACACGCGCTCGCTTTGGGCTGTGCGGCATATGGAAAAACCAGCGGCTGCACCGGTGGAAGAGGCGATGCCGGTTTTGTCCGTTCGGAACGTGACGGCAGCCTATGGTGGCCGCCGCAAAGTGCTGGAAAATGTCAGCCTGGATGTTCACCGTGGCCGCACCGTCGCGGTGGTCGGAGAATCGGGGTCTGGGAAATCAACGCTCGCCCGCGTCATTGCCGGGCTGCTGCCGCCCGTCTCCGGTCAGGTGTTGATGGATGGCGGTGTGCTGGCCCCGGCGGTCGCCAATCGCAGCCGGCAGGATAGGCAGCGCATCCAGATGATTTATCAGATGGCGGACACGGCCCTGAACCCCCGGCAGACGGTACGCAATATCGTCGGCCGGCCGATGGAATTCTTTCTCGGCATTTCGTCCGCAGAGGCTACGGCGCGTGTGTCCAGGCTGCTCGATATGATGGAATTGCCGGCTGATTGCGCCAATCGCCTTCCGTCCGAACTGTCAGGCGGCCAAAAGCAGCGCATCGGCATTGCGCGCGCATTAGCGGCGGAGCCGCAACTCGTCATTTGCGACGAGGTGACCTCGGCACTGGATCAGCTGGTCGCCGAAGGAATTCTGAAATTGCTGATGCGATTGCAGCAGGAGATGAAGCTCTCGTTTCTCTTCATCACGCATGAATTCGCGACGGTTGAAGCCATCGCGGATGATGTCGTGGTCATGCAGCATGGCAAGATCGTCGATCAGGGAACCCGGCAGGAGGTGTTGCATCCGCCACGCGCGGATTACACGAAAGCCTTGGTCGCCGCCGTGCCGCAGATGAATACGGGTTGGCTGGAGCAGCAGCTTCAGGGGCGCAGCTAAAAGCTTTCCATCGGCCGCGCCGGGATAAGGCAAGGCGCGGCCGATGCAGCTTCAGGCGCTGAATTCAGGAAAGTCTCCGCCTGTCAAAGCGTCGCCAGTCTTCAGGGACAGATGGCGAAACGGAGGAGAGCCTTTGCCGCCACGGTCGATGAAATGTGCGCCATCACCAACCCAGCGGGCTGAGAAAATGCGGCGGCGGCTTTGCTTGGCGAGATTAGCCGGTGCGCCATGGATGGTACCGAAGTGAAAGCAGACGGCGTCGCCGGGTTCCACCGCCCAGCCAAGAATGGTGTGGTCGTCGCGATGGGCGTCGATATCGGGCATGGCGACTGTCGTGTCCCCGGCATAGAGTTCGGTGCCGTCGAAGCGCATCGGTTTGTAGATGCGGCCCTGCTGATGGGAGCCGGCGACCAGTTCCAGCGTCACGTCGCGCGGCACCGGATCGAGGGCGATCCACATGGAGACGCTTTTGTCGCCGCTGACACAGTAATAGGGCAGGTCCTGATGCCAGGGCGTGACGATGGAATTGCCCGGTTCCTTGACCAGGATATGGTCGTGGAAAAAGCGCGCGGTTTGCGACTGCATCAATGCCGAGGCGATTTGAGCCGCACCGGACTCCATGACGAAACGGCGATAGTCAGGAATGCGCTGCCAATTGCACAGATCCTGAAAAAAAGGCGCGCTTCCGTCCGCCGGTTGGTACGAACGCTCAAGCGGGCTGGGATCGGCCATCAGCTGCGCGGTGCCGGCGCGCAGCGGCTCGACCCAATCCTTGAAGACGCCACGCAAAAGAACCGCGCCGTCACGGTCAAACTGCGCGATATCGTCCTGGCTGGGCAAAGATGCGGATGGGGTCACGCGAAAGCTCCTGAGCGCGGGGAATGGACTGCCATTCAAACTGGATGTATGTACATGTCATGTCAAGTTGATTAGGCGGCCGCCCGTGGATGATCCTCAACCCCATTACCAGCGCCTCAAGACCTTCGTGGTTCGGGAAATCGAGACGGGACGGCTGCGGCCGGGTGATCGCATTCCGTCCGAACTCGACCTCATGAAGCAATTTCAGGTCTCGCGCATGACCGCGAACCGTGCGCTGCGGGAATTGCAGCAGGCGGGGGCCGTGTCGCGCATTCAGGGTGTGGGGACTTTCGTATCGGCCCGCACCACGGAGCAGGCGCATGTGGATATTCACAATATCGCGTCGGCGATCCGCGAGAGCAAGCAGAGCTACGCCTGCCGTGTTGTCTATTTCGGGACTGAGGCAGAGCCAGACATCTGCCAGGCAATGGGGCTTCTGTCGGCTTCACAATACGGGCGCGTGAAACTGCTGCATCTGGCTGACGGCATTCCTGTCCAGCATGAGGATCGATGCGTCAATCTGGCTTTCGCCCCGGCGTTTCTGGATCAGGATTTCAGCCGAACAACGCCTTACGAATATCTGATGTCTTTGGGTCCGCTGCAGGCGGCCGAGCAGGTATTTGAGGTGGCAAGGCTTGGTGTGGAATTGGCGGCGCTGTTCGAGATGCAGGCCAGTCTGCCCTGCCTCGTGCTGCGCCGGCGCACCTGGTCGTTTGATCTGGTGGCCTCGACTGCTTCGATCACGGCGCCCAGCAATCGCTATCGGTTCCACGGGGCAACCGGCATGGCGCCAGATTCCGCGCGGCAATTGCCGCGACTGTGACGGTCTGCCTACGACCGTCGATGGCAGGTATTTTGCATTTTGGGATGTTGCATTCTGCGTGGAAGCGCAGGGCTTAGAAACGATCAGCTGGAGACTTGGGTATGACAAGAAGCGATCAACTGAAGCTCGGGACATTCGTCTACACCTTCGGCTTCCATCCGGCGGCCTGGCTGCATCCCGGTAGTGGCGTCAACGCTGCCAATGATATTGGTCATCTCCTGAACTGCGCGAAGATCTCGGAACAGGCAAAATTCGACTTCATGTTTTTTGCCGACAGCCCAGCGGCAGCCGTAGGTGACCCGGACGCGCTGTGCCGCAACCCGACGAAGATGAACCGCTTCGAACCAATCACGGCGATCACCGCGCTATCCGCCTTGACCGATCGTATCGGCTTCGTCGCGACCGCCTCCACCAGCTATTATGAGCCCTTCAATATCGCACGGCTTTTCGCCTCGGCCGATCATATCAGCAAGGGACGCATCTGCTGGAATGTCGTGACCTCCGATCACGATGAAACCGGCTACAACTACAATCGCGACGGATTGCCCCCGCATTCCGAGCGCTATGAGCGGGGCGAGGAGTTCCTCGATACCGTCTTCGGCCTCTGGGACAGCTTTGAGGATGACGCGCTGCTGTTCGACCGCGAAAGCGGCGTCTATTACGACAAGACGAAACTCCATACCCTTGACCATAAGGGCAAGCATTTCCAGGTGCGTGGACCGCTCAATGTCGCGCGCACGCCCCAGGGACGGCCGGTGATCGCACAGGCCGGTGGATCAGAACTCGGCATGGAGTTGGCGGCCCGCACCGCCGAAATGGTTTTCAGCCTCGCGTCCAATATCGACAAGAACCGTGCCTTCTACGCCAATGTCAAAGCCCGCATGGCAAAATACGGCCGCAAGCCGGATGATCTCAAAATCATGCCCGGCATCGTCGTCAATGTCGGCGAGACGCATGAGGAGGCGGAGCGAAAGGCACAACAGCTCGTCGACCTGATGCATCCCGATGTGGGGCTGCTGATGCTACAGGAATTTCTGGAGGCTGATCTTCGCGGCGTCGACCTCGACAAGCCCTTTCCGATGGAGCGGATGCCCGCGAAGGCGAAAGGATCGAAAGCGCTGTTTGACGAGCTGAAGGAGTTCGTGACGCAAGGTCACACCATGCGCGAACTCATCACGCATTACGCACGCCGCCACACGGGCAATGGCCTGACCGGAACACCCGTCGAAATCGCCGATTTCATGCAGGAATGGTTCGAAACCCGTGCCGCCGACGGTTTCATCCTGATGTTTCCGACCCTGCCGGCGAGTCTGGAGGATTTCACGCGCCTGGTTGTGCCAGAATTGCGCCGGCGCGGCATTTTCCGGGATGACTATGAGGGCCAGACGCTCCGCGCGAATCTTGGCCTGAGCTTTCCGGAAAACCGCTACGCCGCAGCCAGAGTTCTGAGCCGAGACGCCGGATAGAAAACGGAGGGCCAACCGAAAGGCCCGATTTCCGGTATTTCCATCGGCGGCGAGCCTCTAATATGTAACTGGGCTCTGGGTGCCCTGCCTTGTCCTGTGGCGATGCCGGGTTAAACTCAAGGTCGCTGAAGGGTAGTGAGCACTTTGTCTCTGGCACATAAGCAAGGGGCTGAAACGCCGCCATTTGACATGGCTATTGTCGGTGGTGGCGTTGTCGGCTGCGCTATGGCAAGGCGTTTTGCCTTGGGCGGCGCGCGCGTGCTGCTGATCGAGAAGGGGCCAGATATCCTTTCGGGCGCCAGCAAGGCCAATAGCGCCATCCTGCATACCGGTTTTGACGCGCCGCCCGAGAGCCTGGAACTGGCCTGCATCCAGGCAGGCCATGCCGAATATCTTGAGATCGCGCCACGCCTCAACCTGCCGTTGCTTGAAACCGGCGCGCTGCTGGTGGCCTGGACCGAGTCCGATCTCGACAAGCTCGACGAGATTGTGGCGCAGGCGCATGCCAATGGCGTGGGCGATGTTGTCCGCCTTTCGGCAGAGGACATCCGTAGGCGCGAACCCGGCCTTGCTCCCACGCTGCTGGGCGGTGTTTCCGTGCCGCGGGAATATCTGATCGATCCTTGGTCCGCACCGCTGGCCTATGTGCAGCAGGCCATGGCGCATGGCACGGCGGTGCTGCGTGGTGCGGCGGTCACGGGCGGCGCGTTCGACGGCAGGGTTTGGCATATCGAAACCACGCAAGGCGCGGTCTCTGCCCGCTACATGCTTAACTGCGCCGGCCTCTACGGCGACAGGGTCGAAGAATTGATGCTGGGCGATGCGAGTTTCAACATCCGTCCGCGCAAGGGTCAGTTTGTCGTCTTCGACAAGGCTGCCAGCCGTCTGCTGAACGCCATTCTGCTGCCGGTGCCGAGCGAACGCACCAAGGGCATTGTCATCACCCGCACCGTTTTCGGCAATCTTCTCGTGGGACCGACCGCTGAGGAGCAGGAAGACCGTGTGCATGCCGATGTCGATACCGCGACGCTGGAGATGCTGGTCGCGGCAGCGGTCGCGCGTATTCCGGCGCTTGGCACCATGCCCGTGACGGCGCTCTATGCCGGCCTTCGGCCCGCGACGGAGCAGAAATACTATCGTATCCGGCATGAGCCCGCGCGGAATTGGGTCACGGTCGGCGGCATTCGTTCCACCGGTCTGTCGGCGGCGCTTGGCCTCGCCCAGCATGTCTTCAACCTTTGGGAAGGCGGCGCGGGTCTTGTGCCGCCAGCCGCCGTTAGCTGGCCTCCGGTTCCCAATCTCAGTGACTATGCGCCGCGCGACTGGCAGGCCGATGACCACGGCGAGATCGTCTGCCATTGCGAGATGGTGACCCGGCGGGAGATTGAGGCGAGTTTTCAGTCAGCTTTGCCGCCGGGTGATTTCGGCGGCCTGAAACGCCGCACACGCGCCTGCATGGGGCGCTGCCAGGGCTTCTATTGTTCCGCGCGCCTTGCGGAACTGACGGGTGACAGAGGCATCGGGCCGTTCGGCGAGGGCCTGACCCGTGACGCATGAGATGTTGGGCGCCGAATACGATGTGGTGGTTGTCGGCGGCGGTACAGCGGGGCTGGCCGCCGCCGCCGAGTTGCGCCGGCGTGATGTCGGTCGCGTGCTGGTGTTGGAGCGGGAGGAAGAGGCCGGCGGCATTCCCCGGCATTGCGCGCATCCGCCCTTTGGCGTCCGGGAATACGGGCGGTTGATGACCGGCCCTTCCTATGCGCGTCTTAATGTCGCGCGCGCGCTGGCCAGCGGCGCGGAGATCCGAACCGGGGTGACCGCTGTCGCCTTGAAACCGGACGGCCTGATCGCCTTGGCGACGCCGCACGGCTTGGCGGAGGTGCGGGGAAGGCGTGTTCTTCTATGCCTCGGCGCGCGAGAGATGCCCCGCTCGGCGCGGTTGATCGGCGGCAGCCGCCCGCGCGGCGTCATCAATACCGGCGCCTTGCAGTCAGCCGTAAACCTCAAACATATCAAGCCTTTCGAGGCTCCTCTTATTCTGGGAACTGAACTCGTCAGCCTATCTGCCATTCTGACCTGCCGGCACGCGGGCATTCGCCCGGTCGCGATGATCGAACCTGCGGCCAAGCCCATTGCGCGCTGGCCTCTTACGCTTTTCCCGCGTATCGCAGGCGTGCCGCTGTATCTGGGTGCCAGTCTTCACGCAATTGAAGGGGAAAGTCGCGTCCGTCGTGCCGTTGTGCGGCTGGCCGATGGACATGTGCGGTATTTCGACTGCGACGGCATTCTGTTGACCGGCGGTTTCACGCCTGAAAGCGCAGTTCTGCGGCTCTCCAATCTGGCCATTGACCCTGGCACAGGGGGGCCGGTGACGGACTCGTTCGGGCGCTGCTCCGACGCGTCCTATTTCGCCGCAGGCAATCTTCTAAGGCCAGTCGAGACATCGGGCTGGTGCTGGCGGGAAGGCAAGCGGATGGCGGCGCTGATTGCGGAAGAGCTCGCAAGCGGCCTGCCCGACACGGCGCGAATGGTGACCGTGACAAGCGCGAACCCGGTTCGCTACGCCGTGCCGCAGCGCGTTCTGGCCGGTGACAGTGCGGGCACGGCATTGCAATTGCGCGTCTCTCGCCACTGCACCGGCACATTGAGCGCAAGCCAGGGTGGCCATGTCTTGGTCAGTCGTCGCGGTGATTTCCGGCCCGAGCGGCGCATTCTGCTGCAACTCCCGCCCGGGCTTGCCGCATCGACGCCAATTGAAATAGCCCTGTCGTGAGACGACCGTCGTCTTTTTCTGCCGAAGGATAGACCCTGATGACGACCGTCCTCGCCATTGATCAAGGCACATCGGGCACCAAGGCGATTGTCGTTGACAACGCGGGCGTCATCCACGGTCTTGCCGAATACCCGCTGCATCCCTCCTATCTGGCTGACGGCGGTGTTGAGCAGGACCCGCAGGCATTGCTGGCATCGGTGCTGGAAGCCGGGAGGGCAGCCCTGGCGCAGGCCGGGGGAATGCCGATTGATATCGTGACGCTGGCGAATCAGGGCGAAAGTATCCTCGCCTGGGACGAGACGACTGGCCGTCCGCTGTCTCCGGTCATCGTCTGGCAGGACCGGCGGTCCGCCGCGCTCTGCGCACGGCTTGCGGTGCATCGGGATCATTTGGCGGCACGCACCGGCCTCGTGCTCGATCCCTACTTCTCGGCGCCGAAAATGGCATGGCTCAGGGAAAGCGGCGTGCGCGGCGGCGTTGTCACGACAACAGATAGCTGGATATTGCACCATCTGACAGGCGCGTTCGTGACGGATGTATCTACCGCCAGCCGCTCTCTTCTTATGCCTTTGGCAGAAGCGGGCTGGGCACCGGATCTGCTTGATGTTTTCGGCTTGGGTCGCGAAAAAATGCCGGCCGTTCTTGCGTCCGACACCATTGCAAGCACAACGCGTGCCTTCGGCGATAGGGACATTCCGGTCGGCGGTCTGGTCGTCGATCAGCAGGCGGCGCTGCTGGCCGAACACTGCCTACAACCCGGTGACGCGAAATGCACTTTCGGCACGGGCGCCTTTCTGCTTGCTCATGCGGGAGAGAACCCGCAGCCGCCGCAATCAGGGCTGGCCGCCTCCGTCGCCTGGGAAGTGCGGGGCAAGCGCAGCTTCTGTCTCGACGGGCAAATCTACACGGCGGGGTCGGCTGTTCGCTGGCTGCGCCAGCTCGGGTTTATTCAGGACGCCAAGGATCTCGACCCGATGGCCGAGCAGGCAGCGGATGGCGTGCTCTGTGTGCCGGCACTCGCGGGGCTAGCCGCACCCTGGTGGAATCCGGACGCACGCGCCTGCTTTACAGGCCTGGGTCTGGCCAGCGGGCCGGCTGAGATGGTGCGGGCGGTGCTGGAAGGGATTGCCGCTCAGGTCGCTGAGCTTTGCCGCCTGCTGGGGCAGGAAAGTGGTGGGCCTTTGCGGCGCCTCAAGGTCGATGGCGGGCTGACGCAATCCCGCTTTCTCATGCAGGCCCTGGCCGATATCGCCCAGGTTGAGGTCGAGCTTTTTCCCTCGCAGCATGCGACACCGCTCGGCGCAGCCGCTTTGGCGCGCATGGCCTTGCTGCCTGATCTGTCAATCGCCGAGGCGGTATTGCCTTGGCAGCCGGAGCGGGTTTTTCAGCCGATATGGTCGGCGGATCGCGCCTCGGCTTTTCGTGCCCGTTGGCTGCGCGCGGCGGAGCTGGTTCAGGATATGCGGAACTGATAGCCGGGCGTGCCGCGCGCCACGGCCAAGATCATCAATGCCCCAAGATACGGCTGACGAAGGCCTGGGTGCGGGGCTGCTGCGGTGTCCCGAAAATCTGCGCTGGCGGTCCCATTTCCTGAATCTTGCCGTCCGCCATGAAGGCGACGCGGTGGGAGACTTCGCGCACGAAACCCATTTCGTGGGAGACGATGAGCAGCGTCATATTATCGGCCGCCAGCATCTTCACAGTGTCCAGCACTTCGCCGACGCGCTCGGGGTCGAGCGCCGAGGTCACTTCGTCGAGCAGCAGGATATCGGGCTTCAGGCAAAGCGCGCGGGCGATGGCCACGCGCTGTTGCTGGCCGCCGGAGAGCTCATCGGGATAGGCGTTGAGCTTGTCTGCCAGCCCGACTTTAGCCAGCAATGCACACGCCTCGGCTTCTACCGTTTTTTTGTCGCGCTTCTGGATGGTGACGGGTGCGACCATGACATTGCGCAGCACATTCATATTGCCGAACAGGTTATACTGCTGAAAGACGATGGCGAGCTTGTCGCGCGACCGGCGCAGCGACCGCCGGTCGGCATAGTTGATCGTCTCGCCTGCCAAAGCCACCGTGCCGGCACGCGGCGGCAGCAGCCCGCTGATGACGCGCAGCAGCGTGCTTTTGCCGGAACCCGAAGGGCCGATCAGGCTGACGATCTCACCGCGCTCGATAGACAGGTCAATCCCGTCGAGCACGGTGGCATTGTTATACCGCGCGACGAGGCCGCGAATGTCGAGATGCGCCAAGCCGTCTCTCCAGATAGGACCCGAAGCGGGCCAGGGGATAGGAAATGATGAAATAGAGGATCAGCACCGTCGCATAGACGAGGGATGCCGAGAAACCTTTGGTATTGAGAATCTTGCCCGCCTGGGTCAGTTCCAGCACGCCGGCCTGGGAGGCGAGTGCCGTGTCCTTGATGAAAAGCACGAAATAGCTGAACACGGGGGGCAGGATCAGCGGCCAGGCCTGCGGCAGCCGGACGTGCCAGAAGGTATGCCAGGCCGAGAAGTTCATGACAGCCGCTGCTTCCATCTGGCTCGGCTTCACGGCCCGCAGGCCCGCGCGCACGATCTCGGCCACGAAGGCGGTGGAAATGACCGAGGTGCTGATGAAAGCGATGACGAGGGCCGAGGCATTGAAGCCCAGAACCTGCGCACCGAAGAAGAAGATCATAAGTGTGATTAGGAAAGGTACGCGGCGCAGAATTTCCACATAAAGCAGCGCCAGCGCCTTCAGCGGCCAGAAGATCGGTCGCTGCGAGAGGCGTGCCAGGCTGAGCAGGAAGCCGCAGAACAGACCCACGACACAGCCGACCGCCGAAAGTGACAGCGTGGTGAGTGCGGCTTTCAGCAGCAGGATGACGTTGTAGATTGTAAAGAGGCGCGGGATTTCCGCGATCAGAAAGCTCAGCATCACAGCACCGGAACGCGTGCGCGGAAGGCCCAGCGGCCGACAAGGGCCAGCAGGATCGTCGCGATGAAGGTGACGACGACATAAAGCGCCGCGACCGTCGTGAAGATTTCGATCGAGCGGAAGGTCGTGGAATTGATATTGAAGGCGCGCCCGGTCAGTTCCTCCACGCCAAAGATGGCGGCCATGGAGGTGCCGAGCGTCATCAGAATGTATTGATTGGTCAAGGCCGGCATGGCGACCTTGAACAGATGGGGCAGCGTGACATGACGCAGCGTCTGCAGGCGGTTCATGCCCAGTGTCTCGGCAGCGTCCAGTTCCTGCGCATGAACGGTGCTGAGGCCCGCGCGCAGGATTTCGGTCAGGTAGGCGGCGGCATTCAGCGTCATGCCGATCAGCACGGCGGCGAAAGGCGAGAAGAGGATGCCGAAATCCGGCAGCCCGAAATAGATCACGTAGATCTGCACGAGCTGCGGGGTATTCGTAAAGAAAGCGACATAGATGCGGACAAGGCGCCCCGCGACGGGGTGGCCCTCATTGCGGATCACCGCAAAGAACAGACCGAGTACCATCCCGCCGATGAAGGACAGGATGCTGAGGGCAAGGCTGATCGCCATGCCCCCCATGAGATAGGGGAGGTAGGGCGCTATCTGGCCATAGTGCAGTACGTAATGCATGGACCCGAAGCGCCCCTTTCTGCCAGCCTTTTAGAAATACGGCGTCGTCGGGATCGGATAGACGGGCGCCATGCCGAACCACTTCTTGTAGGTGTCGTTCAGGAAGCCGTCCGTCTCCAGCTCATAGATCGCGACATTCAACCAGGCCTTCAGCGGCTCGTTGCCGAAGGCGAGGCCGATGGCATCATAATCGACTTCCGCATTCTTGTCGGCGATTGTGCGTGTCTTGGCCGGATAGTTCTTCGTATAGGTGCCGAGGTAATCGACGACATCGACGATGGCGTCACCACGTCCTTGCTCGAAGGCGCGCACCGCATCGGGGTAATTGTCGAACAGCGTCACCTGGGCCTTGGGTAGGTTCTGCTTAACGTAGTCGACCGGAGTCGTGCCGCGCACTTCGATCAGCTTCACGCTGGTGGCGTTCAGATCCTGCATGGTCTTGAAGGCAGAGCCGTCTTTCACCAGCGCGCTGATGGCTTCCGTCTGGATGGGCAGCGAGAAGTCGATGACCTGGGCGCGGGCCGGGGTGCGGGTCAGCGCGCCCATCATCAGGTCAGCCTTGCCGGTGAGCAGATAGGGCACGCGGTCGGCGGAATTCACCTGCACCAACTGCACTGTCACGCCCAGCATGCTGCCGAGCTTATTGGCGATGTCGACGTCGAAACCCTGGACCTGATTGGTGTCGCTGAAGGAGCCGAGCGGCGGCAGGTTGGGATTGATGCCGACGACCAGCGTCTTGGCCGAGAGGATTTCATCCAGGCTATGCGCCTGCGCCACAGCCGGCGCGGCGAGTAGGCAGGCAAGACCGGCAACGCGGCCGATCCAGGTCGAGGCACCCATATCAATCATCCCTTTGCGGTTGCATCATGTCGCTCGTCAGTATACTGATTGTATACCGTTCGTCGACAAAGAACCACCGGAATGTCTGAAAGTCAATCATCGTCGCCACACAGTTTTCACCGCGCAACGGATGTCGAGCGCGGTGCACGGGTTCGCTTCGTCTTTGATGGCAGAACGATCGAAGCCTATGCGGGGGAGTCGGTCGCAGCCGCGCTTATGGCTGCCGGCGTTCGTACGCTGCGCGCCAGTCCTCGCACGGAAGCGCCGCGCGGCGCCTTCTGCTGGATGGGTCTTTGCCAGGAATGCGTCGTGATTGCCGATGGCGTGCGGCGCCCGGCCTGCCGGCTGGAGGTGCGCGACGGCATGGTGATCATGCCGGGGACGGTGCCATGAGCGGCGAGACCGATCTGATTGTCGTGGGTGGCGGTCCGGCCGGGGTAGAGGCTGCGCTGGCGGCCTCCGAACGCGGCTTGTCCGTAAGGCTGGTGGATGAAGCGCCGCAGGCGGGCGGGCAGGTCTATCGTGCGCCGCCGCGTGCCTTCGGTGCGAAATTCCAACAGAAAGCTGACCCGATCGGTGTTCGCTTGCGCGACCGGCTGCGCGCAAGCGCGGTGCAAACGCATTTCGATCACAGCGTCTGGTCTGCCTCGCCCGGCTATCGCATCGATGCGCTTGGGCCGGATGGTGCCGTTTCCTGGCGGGCGCGGGCGGTGATTGCGGCGACCGGCGCGCAGGAGCGTGTCGTACCCTTTCCCGGCTGGACGCTGCCCGGCGTCACCGGCCTCGCGGGTGCCACCATCATGCTCAAATCCCAGGGCATGCTGCCCGGTGCTGTCACGCTGGTGGCGGGGCAAGGCCCGCTACTGCTGGCCGTCGCCATTGGCATTCTGAAGGCCGGCGGCAAGCTGGCTGCCGTGATCGATCTGGCCTCGCAGGCGGATTGGCTGGCCGATTGGCCCGCGATTGCCAGCCAGCCTCGCCTTGCCCTGCGCGGCCTTGCCTGGCAGGCGATATTGCGCCGCGCCGGTGTGCCGGTGCTGTATCGCCATGCGATTCGCAGTGCCGAGGCGCAGGGGGATCAATTGCTGGTCTCGGTTGGTGCGGTCGATGCCGAGGGCGCGCCAGTTGCGGGCCGCGATCGCTCGTTTGTGGTTGATGCGCTGACGGTCGGCAATGGTCTCACGGCCAGCACGGACATCACGCGGCTCATGCGGGCGGAGCATCGGTTCGATTCCTTGCGCGGTGGCTGGGTGCCGCAGCTGGACACGGATTTTCGCACGACGCTGCCGGGCCTGTATGTTGCCGGTGACGGCGCCGGCATTGCCGGCGCCGCAGCCGCTGCGATCGACGGGCGGCTGGCAGGGCTGGCGGTGGCGCACGATCTCGGACAATGCGACGATGCCGCCTATCAAAACCTGATAGCGCCTCTGCGGCGCAGCGCGCTGCGGGCGCGAAAATTCGGCACGGCTATGGCCAAGCTGATGGTGTTGCGCCCGGCGCAGGTCGCCGCGATAGCGGATGAGACCATCGTTTGCCGCTGCGAGGATGTGACGCAAGGCGAAATCTGCACGGCCGTGCGTGAGGGGGCGCGCGGCGTCAACCAGGTGAAGGCATGGACGCGCTGTGGCATGGGGCCCTGCCAGGGCCGCATTTGCGGCGATATCGTGGGCCAGCTTGTCACCGGCCAGGGCAATGCGCGGGAGGAGGCCGGCTATTTCACCGGCCGCACGCCCTTCCGACCGCTGCCGCTGGATGAGCTGGCACCGCCCATCGCCTATGGCGACCTGCAATTGCCGCCCCCGGCGCCGCTGTGATGAGCCAAGCTATGACTTCCGATTTTGATGTCGCCGTCATTGGCGCCGGCGTCATGGGCGCCACCACCGCGCTGCATCTGGCGCGTGGCGGCATGCGTGTGGCCCTGGTGGACCGGGGCGAAATTTGCCGCGAGGCCTCTGGCGTCAATGCCGGAACGCTGACCCTGCATATGACCCGCGCAGCGCTTATTCCCTATGCCATGAAGGGGCGGGCGCTTTGGCTTTCAGCCGAACGCTGGCTGGGACGCGATGTCGGCGCGCGCTCGGCTCCTGGCTTCTCGCTTGCCTTCACGACGGCTGAGGAAGAGATGCTGGTCAAGCGTGCCGAGGCGCGCTGCGCCATGGGCGCGCCGATCCGGCTTGTCAGCCCGGCCGAGGCCTGCGCCATTGACCCCGGTATCAATCCGGCGATCAGGGCGGCCGCCTTCTGCGAGTTGGACGGGCATGTCACGGCCTATCTCACCGGCCGTGGCTACCGGCAGGCGCTGACCGCTGCCGGGGTCACCATGGTGGAGCAGATCCCCGTGGAGGCGATCGAGTCGCAGGGCGGGGGGTATCTCATCCGTGGCACCTGCGGCACGCGCCTCTCGGCCAGGCGCATCGTGCTGGCCGGCGGCGTCTGGCTGGAAAGCATGCTGGCCATGCTGGGCGTCCGCGTGAAAATAAAATGCCTGATCAACCAGCTGATCATCACAGAGCGCATGCGGCCTGTCATGCGCAGCGTCGTCGGCATCGCCAACGGTCTTCTGTCACTGAAGCAGTTCGAGAACGGATCGATACTCATCGGCGGCGGCTGGCAGGGGCGCGGTGACCCTATACGCGGCGGCGTGGAGCCGATTCCGGATAATCTCATCGGCAATATCCGGCTGGCGCGACATGCCATTCCGGCGTTAGGCGAAACCCGCGTCGTGCGCATCTGGCTTGGCCTCGAATCGGAAACAGCCGATGCCATGCCGATGATCGGCCCTCTGCCGGGAATGGAAGGCGCCTATGTCATCGGCTGCGTTCATTCCGGCTATACCAGTGCGCCCTATATGGGGCAGTTGCTTGCGCAGCATATTCTGGGTCAGGAGCCGGAGATGCCTCTGTTCGACCCGGCGCGATTGATTGATACCACTCCGTCTAGCGTAAGGATGTCAGCATGATCCCTTCGACCGAAACCCCTTTCCACGGCATCTATGTTGCGACGCTGACACCCTTTCGCGCCGATGGGCAGATCGACGAGCCGGTGCTCGCCGCGCATTTTCGCAGCTTCGCGACCGTTCCGGGCATTGCCGGCGTCCTCTGCAACGGCCACGCGGCTGAGAATTTTCTGCTGACCCGGGAAGAGCGCCGCCGGGTGACGGAAATCGCCTATGAGACGCTTGGGGCCAGCCATATCATCGTTTCCGGCGTTGTCGCGGAAGCAACCGAGGAAGCGGCGCTGCATGCGAAGGACGCGGCTGATGCCGGGGCGGACGTGGTGCTCGTTTTTCCGCCCTTCTCCTGGGCTTTGTCGCAGGATGACCGCATGGCGGTGACGCATCATCGCCGTATCGGGCAGGTTTGCGGCGTTCCGCTGATGCTCTATCAGGCGGGTGTAGCGTCGGCCATGGCGTACAGGCCCGAAGTGCTGGCCGAACTGGTGCAGATCCCCAATGTCGTCGGCATCAAGGAAGGCAGTTGGGAAAGCAATGCCTATGACCGCAACCGCCGGCTGGTGAAGGACGTGGCGCCTCATGTCGCGATGATGGCGTCCGGCGACGAACATCTGCTGTCCTGTTTCGTCGTCGGCAGCGAGGGCAGCCTGGTTAGCCTCGCGGTGCTGATGCCGGCAGAGATCGTGGCGTTGGATCAGGCGGTGCGGGACGAGGATTTGGCGACAGCCGGGGCTTTGCATGCGCGTATTCAGCCGCTGGCCAATGCCATCTACGGCCATGCGCCGGGTGGCCTGGCCACGGCCCGTCTGAAGGCCTGCATGGTGCTGACCGGTGCCTGGACTAATGGCAGTCCGCGCGCACCGATCAGCGACCTGCCGCCGGCGGAAATCGCACGCCTTCGCCAAGCTTTGGTCGATGCCGGACTTGTGGAAGGAACAACAGCCGCGTGACGGAAAAGCACGACGAAGGCAGCCTCGCCGAACGGGCCTATGACGCGCTGAGCCGTCTGGTGCTGACACGCCAGCTGCCAGGCGGCAGTTTGGTGGTCGAGGGTAGGCTCGCCGAGCAGCTGGAGATTTCGCGCACGCCGATTCGCGAAGCCATACTGCGTCTTGCGGCTGAGGGTCTGCTGGTGAAGCAGGGCTCGCGATCCTATGCCGTGCGGCAGGTGCAGCCGGTGGAGTTCTTCCAGGCGCTGAAGGTGCGGGAACTGATCGAAGGCGAGGCGGTGGAACTGTCCATGGGCCGCGTCCCCCCGGACGTGATTCGTGACCTGCGACGTGACGTCGAAAATCTCGGCAAGCTGGACCGGCAGGATGCCCAGCACTGGGAAATGGATGACCGTCTGCACCTGCTGTTTCCCGAAGTGCTGAACAATGGCGTGATGGTGCGGATTATCCGTGAACTGCGCATGACGACGCGGTTGTTTGAGTTGACCAGTCCGGCAGGGCGAGTCGCGCGCGATGCTGCCGAGCATATGGATATTCTGGATGCGGTGGCCGAAGGCAACTCCCGCCGCGCCCGCGCCGCCATGGTGACCCATCTGCGCAATGTCGCGGCCGAAATGCTGGATGTGATGAGCGGCCGTGACGCCGCGCCGCCGAAAAGGAGATCGCGGGCATGACCCAATTCGATACCGTCATTCGCGGCGGCACCGTGGTAACGGCTTCCGATACCTTCGTCGCCGACATCGGCATTACGAATGGGGTCATCGCGGCAGTCGGCCTTTCACTTGATGGTGCAAAAGTCATCGACGCGGCCGGCAAGCTGGTGCTGCCCGGTGGCATCGACAGCCATTGCCATGTCGAGCAGCTGGAAGGCGATGGCTCGGTGCATGAGGAGACCTTCGGCACGGCGGCGCGCTCGGCTTTTGCCGGCGGCACGACGACGCTCATCCCCTTCGCGCCGCAATTCAAGGGACAGCCGATCGCGGCCCATGCCAGCGATTACCGCGCCCGCGCGGCGCGTTCGCCCATCGATTATGCGCTGCATCAGATCATCACCGACCCGACGGAGGATGTTCTGCATGGCGAATTGCCGGTGGAAATTTCGGGCGGCGTGCGCAGCCTGAAAATGTTCCTGACCTATGACCCGTTCCATGTCACGGACGGCGAATATCTGCGTGTGCTGGCTGCCGCCAAGCGACTGGGCGCTACCGTCTGCGTGCATTGCGAGAATTACGACGCAATCGGCTGGCGGTCTGCGGCTTTGCTGAAAGCTGGCCGGACCGAGCCTGCGTCGCATGCGGTCTCACGCCCGAAAGTGGTGGAACGGGAAGCGACCTATCGGGCCATCGCACTGGCCGAGCTCGTCGACCAGCCAATCCATATCTTCCATGTCTCCTGCGCCGAAGTGGCGGAAGAGATTGCCCGCGCCCAGGCGCGCGGCGTGAAGGTGACGGGCGAAACCTGTCCGCAATATCTGGTGCTGACGGCGGCCGAGATGGCGCGTCCGGGTCGCGAGGGTGCCAAATTCATGTGCAGCCCCAGTCCGCGCGATGCGGGCGATGCGGCAGGCCTATGGGCCGCGATCCGCGCCGGCACGCTGGACATCATTTCCTCTGACCATTGCGGCTATAGCTTTGATGGCCCGAACGGCAAGGCGATCAACGGCGAGGACGCCGATTTCACGCGCATTCCGAATGGTGTACCGGGGCTTGCGGCGCGCATGGCGATTACCTTCAGTGAAGGCGTCGTCAAAGGCAATATTACGCTCAATCAGTTCGTGGCGCTGACGGCAACGAATCCGGCCAAGCGTTTCGGTCTCTACGGCCGCAAGGGCAGCATCGCCCCCGGTTTCGACGCGGATTTGGTTATCTGGGACGCCGAACGCGCGGTGACGCTGACGAATGCGACGATGCAGCACGCGATCGACTACACGCCCTATGAAGGCCTGAATGTAACGGGTTGGCCGGTGATGACGATGGCACGCGGCGCAGTCGTCATGCAGGACGGCGTGGTGACGGCAGCCGAAGGACAAGGCCGGTTTTTGCCGGCAAAGCTGTCGGATGACGCGAAGCCGCGTGGCGTTGTTCCAGGTGATTTCGACGCAGCCTTGGTCTGATCAACCGCCTTGACCATCCGCACGGCGGTTTCTAGCGTCGCCGCATGAACCATGACATCTGCATCATTGGCGGCGGGATCGTAGGATTGGCGACGGCCCGCGCGCTGACGCGCCTGAGGCCAGAAGCGCGCATTGTCTTGCTCGAGAAGGAAGGGGCGCTCGCGACCCATCAGACGGGGCATAATAGCGGCGTCATTCATGCCGGCATTTATTATAAGCCTGGCAGTCTGAAAGCCGATCTGTGCCGACGGGGTGCAATCGCGACGAAGGAATTTTGTGCGCAGCACGGCATTCCTTTCCAAACACCAGGAAAGCTCGTCGTTGCGACGGATGATGTGGAACTGGATCGCATGGCGTCGCTCGCGGCCAATGCGCAGCAAAACGGCATCGACTTTGACATCCTGGACGAAGCTGCTCTGCGCCAGCGGGAGCCGAACGTACGCGGTCTCGGCGCCATCTTCGTGCCATCCAGCGGCATCGTGAATTACCGCGATATCTGCCGCGCCATGGCCGATGACATCCGTGCGGCGGGCGCCGTCATTGAACTTGGCGTCAAGGTGGATCGGATCGAGGAAACCGCACGGGGCGTGACCGTGAGAGCAGGTGCGCGGTCATGGACCGTGGATAGGCTGGTGGCCTGCGCCGGGCTGCAATCAGATCGTCTGGCAAGACTGGCTGGAGTGGCGATCCAGCATCGGATATTGCCCTTCCGTGGCGAATATTATCGAGTGCGGCCTGAAAAAACGGCAATCGTGAAGCATCTCATCTATCCGGTGCCGGACCCGGATCTGCCTTTCCTGGGCATTCATCTCACACCCATGATGGGCGGTGCTTTGACCGTGGGGCCGAATGCGGTTCTGGGCATGGCGCGGGAAGGGTATCCCCGCTTCTCCCTGTCCGCCGCCGATATGCTCGACTATCTGCGATTTCCAGGCTTCTGGCGGGTGATGCGGCATAATCTACGGTCAGGTCTGGGTGAGATGCGCCGCAGCCTGTGGAAGTCGCTTTACCTCAAAGAATGCCAGAAATATTGCCCAGGTCTGACCGAAGCCGATCTTTTGCCCTATGAGGCCGGCATTCGGGCGCAAGCGGTGATGGAAGATGGCGCGCTGGTGCATGACTTTCTGTTTCTGGCCACCGAGCGGATGCTCCATGTCTGCAATGCGCCGTCCCCCGCTGCGACCTCTGCCATTCCGATCGGTGAGATGATCGCACAAAAATTAATGGGGACGGCTACTCTGTTTGAAGAGATTGTCACTTAAGAATAAGACTCTCTGGCAAGCCGCCTTAGCGCCAGCGGAAGCGCGCGGCGGGATGGTTGTCGGGCAATCTGTCCGCGCCATCCGCGCGCAGGCGCGCGCGCAGCGTTCCCGTCTGTGCCTCTGTGCGATAAAGGCCGCGCGCTTGCAGCGCTGGCACCACGTAGCGCGCGAAATCCTCGAAAGAGGCTGGTGCTATGAACTGATGCAGCAGAAAGCCGTCGATGCCCGATTGATCGACATAGGCGGCGATCTGGTTCGCAATCTCGGTCGGGCTGCCAATGAAGGTCAAGCCGCTATTGCCATCCACGCGCGCATAGCGCTGGCGAATATCGCCTGCCAGAACGGCCGCCTTGCTGGCGGCTGATTGCGTGTGGTTTGAACTCCGGTCTATCGCCTCGTCATCTTGGTAGCGCGCCATGTCGATGCCGCTATAGCCTGAATAGGCGGCAAGCGACGCCTCCGGCGCGTAGAAGCGCTGATAGTCGGCAAGCTTGTCCTCGGCTTCCGCTCGCGTTGCGCCGACAACAATCTGCGCGCCTGCCAGAGCTTTGATGTCGCCGCCGTCACGACCCTCAGCGCGTGCAAGAGTACGTATGTCTTCTACGCCTTGTCGTACCGCGCCGGCTGTGTTGTCACCCACGAAAACAACTTCCGCATGGCGGGCGCCGAAGATCTTGCCGCGTGGAGACCAGCCGGCCTGGATGAGCAGCGGCGTTCGCTGAGGGGAGGGGAAGCTCACATGTGGCCCGGCACAGGCAAAATGCGTTCCCCTGTGGTCAATGGGCCGCACGCGGGTCGCGTCGGCAAACCGGCACGCGGTCTTGTCGCCCAGGAAAGCATCGTCTGCCCAGCTGCCTTCCCAGAGCTTGTAGGACACCTCGAGGAATTCCTCCGCTATGGCATAGCGCTCGTCATGCGGCACCATACGGTCCCGTCCGAAATTACGGGCGGCACTGGGCAGATAGGAGGTGACGATATTCCAGCCGATGCGGCCGCCCGTCATATGGTCAAGCGTGCTGAGGCGGCGCGCATGCGCGAAAGGGTGATCATAGGAGGTCGATATCGTGGCGCCAAAGGCGAGATGACGGGTCGCCGCCGCCAGTGCCGGAATGATCATGAGCGGGTCATGCGCCGGCAGTTCCACGCCCCAGCTGATCGCCGTATCGGGGGACTGACCATAGGTATCGTAAATGCCCAGCACGTCGCCGAAAAACAGCAGATCGAGATTGATCTCATCCGCGAGCTTGGCCAGATGCAGCCAGTAATCATAGGATTTGACCGAGGTCAGGCGGCGGTCCTCGGGATGGGTCCACAGACTGGCGGCGCCCGAGCCGTCCCCGATATTGGCCTGCTCATAAAGACCGAAGATAAGCGGTTTACGCGTGGTCACGGCTTCTGTCCTCGGGTCACGCAGCTTTGGGAAGATGCAGCGCCGCTTCAAAAAGCTGGCGCGTATACGGGTGCTTCGGCGCCGTGATGATGGCGTCCGCGGCGCCATGTTCGACGACCTGTCCATCCCGCAGAACCATAATGTCGTCGCTCACCTGGCCGATGACGCCGAGATCATGGCTGATGAAGACCATGCTGAGATTGAGGCGCTTCTGCAGGCTGTCCAGCAGTTCAAGAACCTGCGCCTGCGTGATGACGTCGAGTGCCGAGACAGGCTCGTCGCAGATCAGGACGCGCGGATTGGTTGCAATCGCCCGCGCAATCGCGACACGCTGCCGCTGGCCGCCTGAGAGGATGCGCGGGGATTGCGGGATGATGCGTTCGGGAAGGCCGACCTGCGCGAGCAACTCACCCGCCCGGCGCAGGGCCGCAGGCTTGTCTCTGAGCCCTGCGGCATGCAGGGCGTCCAACAGGATGTCTCGCACAGTCAGGCGCGGATCGAAGGAACTCAGCGGATCCTGATAGATCATCTGAATCGCTGCCCGTCGTGACCGGCGCAGCGGTTCGGCGATGCCGGACCAGGGGTCGCCCAACAGCCGCACCGCACCCGCGTCAGGCTCCGTCATGCCGAGCAGCATGCGGCCGACGGTCGATTTGCCGGCGCCCGATTCCCCGACAAGACCAAGCGTGCGGCCCTGACGCAAGGTAAAGCTGATATCCTGAACGACGGCAACGGGCGCGCCATCGGGACGCGGATAATGTTTCGTCAGGCCGGAAACCGCGAGCGCCGGCGTTTCATCCGATGTTTCCGCAATTCGGCTGGGCCCGGACCGGTGGCCGGGAACGGCAGCGAGCAGGGAGCGTGTATAGGCGTGGCGTGGCGTGCGCAGAATGTCCTGCGCCGGACCTTGCTCGATCACATGGCCGTCCTTCAGCACCAGAACGTCATCCGCGACTGCGGAGACCACGCCCATATCGTGGGTGATGAGCAGGACCGCATCCCCGCGTTCCGCCATGGTTCGCAGCAGATCCAGGATCTGCCGTTGCACGGTCGGATCCAGCGCCGTGGTCGGCTCGTCCGCGATAAGAATGCGGGGGCGGGCGGCAATGGCGGCGGCGACCAGCGCGCGCTGCCTGAGCCCGCCCGATAGTTCGCCCGAGCGCTGACGGGCGCGTTCTTCCGGGCGCGGCACGCCGGCTTCCGTCAATGCTTCGATCACGCGCGCCGGGCGTGTGCCGCGCGAGCCGATATCATGCACCGCGAGAACTTCGCCTATTTCGGCGGCGACAGGCCGCAGGGGATCAAGCGAGACCATCGCATCCTGTAGCACGAGGCCGATCTCCTTGCCGCGCAACCGGCGCCAGGCGCGCTGGGAAAGGCCGAGGACAGGCTGGCCGACGATCTCCAGCCTCTGTGCCGTCACGACGGCACCCGCGCCGGCGAGACCGAGCAAGCTGCGCCCGGTGACGGATTTGCCGGACCCTGATTCGCCGACGATGGCGAGTATGCGGCCCGCTTGCAGCGTGAAGGAAATGTCACGCAGTACGGTGCGTGGATGCGGGCGCTGGAACCGCACCGTCAGGTTCTCGACATGCGCCAGGGTATCGGCTCCGCTCATGCGGCATCCCTTCCGTCGAAACGGGCCTGTAGATAACGGCCGAGAATGGTGAGGGAGAGCGACGTCACGGCAATCATCGCCCCAGGAAACACCGTCAGCCACCAGGCAAGGGCTGTGTAGCTGCGGCTGTCGGCCAGAAGCGCGCCCCATTCGGCTTCCGGCGGCTGCACGCCGAGGCCGAGGAAGCTCAGGCCTGTCGCCCAGACGATGCATTGCCCGATGCCGAGTGTGAACAGCGGCAACAGGGGGCGCGCAATATTCGGCAGGATCGTCAGGAACAGAATGCGGCGCGGCGCGTGGCCCAGCATGCGAGCCGCCGCGACATAGCCGGATGTGCTGACAATCAGCCCCTGCGCGCGAATGATGCGGGCATAGCCGCCGGAACTGCCGACCCCGACGGCAATGGCCAGCGTGACGGGAGACGCGCCCAGGATCGCGATGCAGATCAGGGCCAGGATAAGGCCGGGAAAGGCAAATAGCACGTCGATAACCCGCGCGACGGCGTGATCTACCGCCCGGCCGCCGAGGACGGCGGCGAGGCCCAGAATGCCGCCGACCGCAAGCGCTGTGGCAATGGACAGCAGGCCGATGAGCAGCGAGGGCCGCGTGCCGTGTATAACGCGGCTGAAGGCGTCCCGCCCGCTTTGGTCGGTGCCGAACCAATGCGCGGAGGAAGGCGGCAGGAAGGCCGAGGTCGGGTCGATGTCATAGGGATCTGTTGGGGCCAGCACATGGGGCCAGACCGCTGCCAGCACCACCAGTGCCAGGATGAAGCAGGAGGCATAGACGGCGAAGCCAGGCCCTCGCCGTGCCGGCCCCTGATGCAGGGCGGCATCAGCGACGGCGGCCTGCTCAATGATAGCGACGCCGCTCATGCCCGTGCCTCCCCGGCCTGCGACCGCCGGTCGACCAGGAAGGTCAGGCCGTCCGTCACGATATTGACGAGGACATAGACCAAGGCGATCAGCACCACGCTACCCATGATGATCGGAAAATCGCGCCGCTGGACGGCTTCCAGGATCAGGGCGCCCAGTCCTCGGCGTGCGAAAATCTGCTCGATCGCGACCGAAGCGCCCAGAAGCCAGCCAACCGACCAGTTTGACAGTGCGATGCCCGGCAGAAGTGCGTGCCGCAACGCATGGCGCAGGCGCAGGCGCAGGTCGCTGGCGCCACGTGCCTGCACGGATAGTGCGAAGGGCTGCGCCATTGCATCTTCAAAGGATTGCCGCGTGATTTGGCCAAGGAAGCCGGCAAGCGGAATGCCAAGGGCGAGCGCCGGCAAGATCAATCCGCTAAGCCCACGGCCGATGGCCGGGAACCAGTGGAGTTTGAAGGAGAAGGCCGTGATCAGCAGAAGTCCGAGCCAGAAATCGGGCAGGGCCGAGGTGATGACCTCAAAACCGCGTCCGAGGCCGCCCCAGACAGGGGATCGCGCGGCGGTCAGCAGGATGCCCAGCAAGGCCACGATCCAGGCGACGCTAAGGGCTGCCAGGGTAAGCGCCACGGAACTGCCCAATTGGCCGAAGATAAGGGTCGTGACGGGCTGCTGGCTCTCGTAGGACATGCCAAGATTGCCGTGGGCAAGGCCAAGCAGATAATGCAGATAGCGTTCGACCGCCGGCTGATCCAGGCCGAATTGCTGGCGCAAGGCCGCGACCGCATCCGGCGTTAGCACCGCGCCCGGCCCGGCGATGATCTTGACCGGGTCACCTGGCACCACCTGCAGCGCCAGGAAGGTCAAGGTGACGGAGACCCATAAAACGAGCAATCCGGAGGCCAGGCGTGTTGCCAGCCTCCGGGCGCCCGCGACCGCTAAATCGCGAAACTGAGCCATGGTTCAGTTCTTCGGAACCCAGGCGTCATAGAGCGTGACAGAATGGACAGACCAATCCGTCCGCACGTCCCGCACCTTGTCCGTATTGAAGGCGGCGATGGAGGGATAGACATAGAGCGGTGCAGCCAGCGCATCGTCGGAAACGATCTGCTGCGCTTCGTCATAGATCTGCTTCTGCTTGGCAGGGTCGGAGGTCGCCGGGCCTGCGGCCAGCAGGGCATCCAGATGCGGATCGCTGATGCCGGCTTCGTTATTGTGGTAACCGCCGTCCAGGCTGGTCAACCCGTCGCTGTCATAGATGAAGGTGAGGGCCCCCGGCGTATTGACTGTCCAATAGTCGATATAAAGATCGTAATCCCAGCTGTATTGCCGGGCATAGACCTTGGAATCGTCTTGTTTTTCGATTTGCAGATCGAATCCGGCCTTCTTCGCCGTTGCCTGCAATTGCTCATACAGCGCGAGATCGGCGGGCTGTGTCGATGCATAGACCGGGAAATGCACGGTCAGGCGCTGGCCGTTCTTGGTGCGGTAGCCTTGCGCGTCCCGCCCGGTCCATCCTGCGGCATCCAGCAGCTTGTCGGCGGCCTTAATGTCGTACGGATAGGCGTGTTCCACCGCCGCGTCATAGAAAGGCGTATTGGGGGAAAGCGGACCGCCCGCCGGCTGATAGGCGCCGAAAAAGATGCTGCGCAGGCCGGCCGGTGCATCCAGGCTGTAGCGGAAGGCGCGGCGCACCCGCACGTCATTGAAGGGCGCGCGCTTGGTATTAAGGTCAACCTGCCACGGCACGCCAGGCTGGAAGTCATCGATGATGGCAATGTTCTGCGAAGATTTGGCCGTAATATAGTCTTCCGGCGGCAGGCCGTTGAGCACGCCAACTTCACCGGACAATAGTGCGTTGAAGCGTGTCGCAGGTTCGGCAATCACCTTCCATACCACGCGGTCGGCATAGGCCGGTCCGGTATGCAGCGCCTGCGGCGGCGGGGAATTATAATTCGGATTGCGGGTAAAAATGACCTCGCTGCCGTGAATCCACTTCTGCACGATGAACGGCCCGCTGCCGACGGGCGACTCGCAATTCAAAGTATTGCCGCGCGCCATGGCCTGGGGCGACTGCATGCCCGCGCTGGGATTGGCGAGTGTCGTCAGAAAGAATGCATTGGCACTCTTGAGTTTGACGACAAGCGTCGCCGCATTCACAGCCGTGACGCTGGCGAGATTGGTGAGCTGCGGCGCGATATTGGCCGAACCTGTCTTCGGGTCCAGCCAATGGTCGAAATTCGCCTTCACTGCGGCCGCGTTGAAGGGCGTGCCGTCGGAGAATTTTACGTCCGTGCGCAGGTGAAAAGTATAGGTCAGCCCGCCATCCGTCACGTCCCATGATGTCGCAAGCCAGGGATGGTAGGCGCCATCCTCGGTTTGAGAGATCAGACTGTCGGTGAACATATGGGCGATGATATCCTGCGGCACATCCCCACCCACCGTCGGGTCAAGGCAGCGCGGCTCCTTGAAGGTGGCCAGCGTAATGGTGCCGCCCGACTGCGGCTGGTCAGCCGCCCAGGCAGCGGTCGCCGACAGGCTCAAGGTCGCGGCGGCGAGCCAGGCAGTAAGAAGGCGGCCTCGTGGGCCAGGCACTTGTCTCATCATGATGTTTCTGAATGTCTTTCAGGAAGGGGAAGGCGGGCTCTGAGCAGGGCGGCTGCGGCCCCTGAGGTCTTGAGGTGAAATAACTTTTTAATTGCGCGTATTATCTTATTTTGTAATGTCGCTTGAATCGTTTAACCTAAGCTCACGTTATAGCGATAACATTAAGTTGTATATATTATTTTCCATATTATAAGAGTTTTATATATCCGGCTTGCCGCGGCAGGTCATGAGAGGGAGTCGACTGACGTGACCACCGATATTGCCTACCAGGCTGCTGCTGATCGCTATGGCCAGATTCCCTATCGCCGCTGCGGTCGCTCCGGCCTCGACCTGCCCGCGATTTCGCTAGGGCTTTGGCATAATTTCGGCGGAGAGGATGTCTTTGAAACCGGGCGCGCCATTCTGCGACGGGCTTTCGATCGGGGCGTCACGCATTTCGATCTGGCCAATAACTATGGCCCGCCCTACGGCTCGGCCGAAGAGAATTTTGGCCAGTGGCTGGAGCGTGACTTTAGGCCGCATCGCGACGAACTCGTCATATCGAGCAAGGCTGGCTGGGATATGTGGCCTGGCCCTTATGGTGACGGCGGCAGCCGCAAATATCTGATCGCCAGTTGCGAACAAAGCCTGAAGCGCATGAAGCTCGACTATGTCGATATCTTCTATTCGCACCGGCCTGATTTCGAGACGCCGCTGGAAGAGACGATGGGCGCGCTCGCGCAGCTCGTGCGCCAGGGCAAGGCGCTTTATGTTGGTCTGTCTTCCTATGGACCGAAGCGGACCAGGGAAGCGGCGGCCATTCTCAAAGACCTCGGCGTACCTTTGCTGATTCACCAGCCGTCCTATTCCCTGATCAACCGCTGGATCGAGGACAGTCTGCTCGATACGCTGGATGAGGTCGGGGCAGGTACAATTGTCTTCTCGCCGCTGGCGCAGGGCCTTTTGACGGATAAATATCTGAACGGTATTCCGGCCGGCACGCGAGCCTCCAAAAATACGTCATTCAGCGCGGAACTGTTAAGCCCTGAAAATCTGGAGCGCGTGCGTGCATTGGGCGATATCGCGCATCGGCGGGGCCAGTCGCTTGCCCAGCTCGCCATTGCCTGGACCTTGCGCAAGCCTGGTGTCACCTCAGCTCTGATCGGCGCGCGCGACGTTGCGCAACTCGATAATGCCCTCGACGCTGCCCATAATCTGTCCTTCACCACGGAAGAACTGGCGGAGATTGATCTTTACGCCCAGGAAGGCAGCATCGATCTGTGGCGGGAGGTATCGACGCGCGGCGAATAGCCGCGCCATAAATACGTTTGCTCACCAGCCAGGCGCCGTCTCATGTCGCAATTGCTTCTCGATCTTGCCTCTGCCCTGGCCGAGTTCTCCGAACCCGCGGGGCTGCCCGCCGATGCGGCGGCAGAGGCGGCCCATCTGCGCCGTGGGGCGGAGTGTGCGAGCGTCCGGCCGAATTTCGTTCCGGGCGCTCGCCTTGATCATACAGCGCTGTTTTCTGCCGCACTTGAAGGTGCTGTTTCACTGCGGCTTGCTCAAGCGCTGCGTGCAGTGGCCGATGAGATGGTTTGGCATTACAGCTATCCCGCTCGGCCGGGCGAGCCAGATCGCTCGAGTGCGATTGCTTTTGCGGAATTGATCGGGCCGGATGCAGCCCTGTTCGCGCCGGCCTGCCGCATCGGGCTGACGCTAATGGCCCCGCACACCGTCTATCCGATGCACGCACATCCCGCTGTTGAACTCTATCGTGTCATCGCGGGCGAGGCGGAATGGCAAACGCCACAATCGGCAAGCCTTCTTCCGCCAGGAACAGCCATTTTGCACCCGTCAAACCTGGCTCATGCCATGCGCAGCTACGATGAGCCTCTTCTGGCTCTCTATGGCTGGAGCGGCGATATCGACACGCCACCCTATTATCTCTGACCTATCTGTGATGGTGCGGCGTTCGCGATTTCCCGGGTAGAAAGGCCGCTCGCCGCCCTGCCGTATTGCGTCCTCAAACGCAGGCAGAAGCATTGAGCGTTGCCCAAATTAAACTAATTAAAATAGTGCATAAATATTCATAGCAACAGAACTTGTGTATTGACGCGCTACAAAAATCCGTAGTTATTGAAATTGCCCGAATCAACCTAAGCTAAATATAAATTAGCGAATATTTTTTGTATTTAATTCGTCGGCCTGTCCATCGGGTGGCGCGGTCGTTACCGCAAGCGTCGAGCTTGCGGTAATCATTTGATACATGAAGGCCTCATCATGACCCGTCATCTCATCTACAATGGTTTTCTGCACCTCACTCCCAATCATCACAGCCATGGTTACTGGCGGACGCCCGAGGGGCAAATACAATACGGCTATTCCAAGCTCGACCCCTATATTCATGTCGTGAAAACGCTGGAGCGCGGGCGCTTCGATACGCTTTTCATCGCGGATGTGTCTGGGGTCTACGATTTTGAGCACTCCATTCGCGCAGGATCGCAATTCCCGTCAGCCGACCCGATCACGATCGTCTCGGCCCTCGGCCTTGCCACGGAACATCTGGGCCTGGCCGTCACCAGCAATATCATCCAAAGCCCACCCTTCGCCTTCGCGCGGCAATTGTCATCGCTCGACCATTATACGAATGGCCGTGTCGGCTGGAATATTGTCACCAGCTATCTGACGAATGGATTCCAGAATTTCGGCTATGACGACATCGTGCCGCATGATGAGCGTTACCGTTGGGCGCAAGAATATCTCGACGTCACCTACAAGCTTTGGGAGCATTCCTGGGAGGATGGCGCGGTTCTGCACGATGTCGCGGCCAATCGCTTCTTCGATCGCGACCGCATTCATCGCATCAATCATATCGGGGAACGCTACAAGGTCGCCGGCCCGCATATCGTGGAACCCTCTCCGCAGCGCACGCCGGTGCTTTTCCAGGCGGGCAATTCCACGGCGGGGCGCGAGTTTGCCGTTCGCAATGCGGAAGTGACCTTCCTGCCGTCAGCCACGCCGGAAGCGGCAGCGCGTGATATCGCGATACTCAATGACCTTGCCAGACAGAATGGACGGGATCCTCGGTCGCTCAAGAAGATCGTGACGCTCTCAACTGTTATCGGATCGACGGAAGCGGAGGCCAAGCGCAAGCAGGCCTATCTGCATGAATATACGGATTTTGATGCTTTCCAGGCCTTTCTGAGCGGCGGCAGCGGCATCGACTATTTCAATATTCCGCCTGAAACCACCTTGCGGGAGCTTAAAGAGCAATATGACACGTCCGAGCATGTCCGCAGCGGGTTCCGGCGTATTCTTGAGAGGAATCCTGATGTCGATCTCGATTCGACATGGGGCGGTCATCTCGTCAAGACCGCCCTTCTACCTGGACGCTTTGCCGGCACGCCAGAACAGATCGCCGATGAGGTGCAGCGCTGGGCGGATGCCGGGGTGGATGGCTTTAACGTTGTTCCCATCACGACGCTCGGCTGGTGGGATGAGTGGGTCGATCATGTTGTGCCTGTGCTGCAAGCGCGGGGCCTCGCTCAGACGGAGTATGCGCCGGGTACGCTGCGGGAGAAACTGTTCCGCACCGGCGACCGCCTTTCCGAAAGCCATCATGCGCGGACCATCGGACTTCAAAACGCCAGCGCGAGCCGCGCTCAGGCGGAAGCGCTTTGACCCAAATCCTCATTCGTGGCGAAACCTGATACGATGAACAAAAGCTTCAAGGAGATCGCGCAAGCGTCTCTTGCCCTTACCGTCACCGCCCTGTCGGTGGCCTTTGCCACGCCGGGTGCCTTCGCCGCTGACGCGGGCGACGCTGGACAACGCATCAATGGTGGAACAATCACCTATGTGCATGAACAGGAGCCGCCTTGCCTTTGGGGCGGATGGGTGCAGCAGGCCTATCTTTCGCGTCAGGTCTTCGACTATCTCGTGAGCTATGACAACGGCAAAATACGGCCTTGGCTGGCAACGGACTGGAGCGAATCGCCGGACCGGAAAACGATCACCTTCCATCTCCGCAAGGATGTGGTTTTTACGGATGGTGATAAATTCAATGCCGATGCGGTGCTTGCCAATTACCCTGTCTGGGTGAAAGGCATCGGCTGGCATAGTTTCACCTATATGACGGGCTTCACGAAGCTCGATGCCTATACGGTGGCGCTGCATCTGTCCGAGCCGAACCCGGAAATCTACAACGTCCTTGCCAATGGCCATTATGGCTTTCAGTCGCCGGATTCGATTGCGCATAATACGCCGGAACAGAAATGCCTGGCGCCTGTCGGCACTGGCCCGTGGAAGGTCCAGAAATGGACGCGCGGCGAGGGCATTACTTTCCTGCGCAACGATAAATATGACTGGGCGCCGCCGAATGCGCATCACAATGGCCCGGCCTATGCTGCACAATTGGACTGGAAGTTCGTGCCGGACGCGACGACCCGCTGGGGCGCGTTGCTGAGCGGCGAGGCCGATGTCGCCTACCAGCCACCCTCCGTGCAATGGAAGAACGCGCAGCGCCAGTTCCAGACTTTGTCCTTTGTCGCGACGGGCCGGCCGCAGGCGCTGTCGTTCAATGTCGCGCGTGGGCCTTTCACCGACCAGCGTGTTAGGCAGGCCTTCGTCTATGCGATTGACCGCAAGAGGATTGTCGCTGCCGTCTTCAAGGGTACGGCACCGTATGAAGGCAATGGGTCGCTCAGCCGGTCGACGCCGCTTTATCTCAATGTCGATGACGACTATCCCTATGATGTCGCCAAGGCAAACACGCTGCTGGACGCGGCAGGTTGGACCGGACGGGACGCACAAGGCTATCGCACCAAGGACGGCAAGATCCTCGATGCGCGCCTTCCGTTCAACCAGGCGATCATCGATCCTGAAGGGGCGGTGGCTCTCCAGGTGATTCAGGATCAGGTGAAGGCCGTCGGCATCAAGCTCGATGTGATCCCGCTGACGCAGACTCAGGGCTTCGCCGGGGCCGATTCGCAGCCGGCCGACAAGGAGATCAGCTTCGGCTACTGGGTCTGGCCCTCTCCGAACATTCTCGACATCGTTTATAACGACAAGCTGAACGGCTTTCCGAACGGCAACAATCTGTCCTTTTTCTCCAATGCGAAAATCGAGGCGCAGATTATGGATGCGCAGCGCGAGCCTGATCCGAAACTGCGATTCCAGAAATTCGCGGTGCTTCAAAAGTGGTTCGATGATCAGGCCATCGCGGTGGGTGTCTATGACTTTACCTACAACGTCGCCATTTCGAAGAAGCTGAAAGGCCTGTGGCAGGATAAGGGCAATGGGCTGCTGAACTTCTACGACGCCTACTTCGTCAAGGGCTGACGCGTGACAAGTCCTCTCTCTCTTGTCGGCGAAGCGTCGGAAGCAACCGGCCTTCGCCCTTCCTTCGCCGCACGCCTGAGGCCTGTTCTAATCCGGCTTGCGGCGGCGATCTTTGTTCTCTGGGGGGCGGTGACGGTCACGTTCATCGCTCTCTCGGTTCTGCCCGGTGACCGCGCGACCATTATTCTGAATATCACCTCCGGCCAGGCCATTGCGCGGACGCCGGCGGAATTGACGCCGATCAACCGGGCATACGGTTTCGATCAACCGATGGTCGAACAATATGCGCGCTATATCGGCGGATTGCTGCATGGCGATTTCGGCACTTCTTATGAGTTGCAGCGACCCGTTGCGAAGATCATTGGTGAGCAGATTGGTCCGACATTCACACTCGCGATTTCGGCACTTGTGCTTGCCTGGATCTTCGCTGTGCCCTGGACGCTGCTGACCGCCGGGCAAGGCAGGCGTCTCGGCAGCTTCGGCTCTGCTGCCGAAACCATCACGGCAGGACTGCCGCATTACTGGGTCGGGATTCTGCTGCTCATTGTCTTTGCGATCACCCTAGGCTGGTTTCCGGTCATTGGCGGCACGTCCTTCATGAACACGGTTCTGCCGACGATTACTCTGGCCCTGCCGCTGGCCGGCTTTCTCGGACAGTCCATACGCGGCGAGTTCGACCGCACGATGCGCGAGCCTTTCGTGCTCTCGGCGCGCACGCGCGGCATGAGCGCCGCCGGGGTCCGCGCGCGCCATGTGCTGCGCCATGCCCTTATCCCTGCCATCACGCTCAGCGGCTGGGCCATCGGCAGCCTGCTGTCTGGTGCGGTGCTGGTTGAAACCGTGTTCGCCCGTCCCGGGCTAGGCTCGGTGCTTGTCAGTGCAGTGAGTGACAAGGATTTTCCCCTGGTTTCAGGAATCGTCATCCTCAATGCTTTCTTGTACGTCGTCATCAATCTTGTCGTCGATCTGATCTATCGCCTCGTCGATCCCAGATTGCGAGGCACCGCATGACCGCCAGCACCACTGAATTCGGGCGCCCACAGGCAGACCAGAAGACCGTGCCACGGTCGCGCATCGGCGTGCCGAGACTGCCGGTCTCAATCTGGCTGTCGGGGCTTGTCGTCCTGTTCTTCGCCATCGCGGCGATTGACCCGTCACTGCTCTCGACGCACTCTGCCTTCGAGACGGATCTCCTCAACACGCTAAGCCCGCCAAGCGTCGGCCATCTGCTCGGCACCGATGATATCGGCCGAGACCTCTACAGCCGGATCGTCTGGGGCACGCGCCAGTCATTGCTCATCGGTCTTGGGGCGATGGCGGTGGCCCTGTTCGGTGCCTTGGTTCTGGGCTTCACGGCCGCGCTGGGGCCCAAATGGATTGCCGGGCCGCTGCATCGTCTTTTGGAAATTCTGCTCCCTTTCCCGATCCTGCTGCTTGCGCTGCTGTTCGTGGCGCTGCTTGGCCCTTCGGCAACCAGCCTGCTCATTTCGGTCGGCATCGGCACGACGGCAGGCTATGCGCGGCTGATCCGGGCGCAGGCGCTCAAGGTCAGGAAATCAGGTTATGTTGAGGCTGCCCTGGCACTGGGTCATTCGGAACGTACGATTTTCCGCCAGCATATCGCGCCGAATGCATTTCGTCCGCTCGTGGCGCTGGTAACACTCGGCATCGGCCAGTCAGTTGTCTGGGCATCGGGCCTTTCATTTCTTGGCCTCGGTGTGGCGCCACCGTCGCCGGAATGGGGCGCCCTGCTCGAAGCGGGCAAGGCCAGCATCACCGTTGCCTGGTGGCTTGAGATTTTTCCGGGCATTGCAATTGTATTGGTCGCGCTCTCCTTCACGCAGATCGGGCGATATGTTCAGGATCGTTCGGAAGGGAATCTCCAATGATGGACACAGTCATCGATCACCTGAACGAAGCCAGCATTGAGAGCGGCATTGGCGAAAGCGTGTTGCAGGCGCAGGGGCTGAATATATGGTTCGCTCAGGAGAGTGGCGAGAGCCGGCATGTCGTCAAAGACGTCAGCTTCGATCTGCGCGCGGGTCAGTGCATCGCAATTGTCGGTGAGTCCGGTTCCGGCAAAAGTGTCACGGCACGCGCGCTTGTCGGACTGGCAGGGCAGGGCGCTACGGTCGCTGCCGATCGTCTGGCGCTCGAGGGCGAGACCTTGCTGGACAGGCCAGAGGCCTGGTGGGGCTCGGTGCGGGGCCGCAAGATAGGGTTTATCTTGCAGGATGCGCTTGTCTCCCTCGATCCACTCCGCCCCGTCGGCAAGGAGATTGAAGAGGCGCTCTGGCTGCATAAATGGGGGACGCGTAAGACCCGCCTGCAGAAGGTAAGACAGACGCTGTGGGACGTGGGCGTGCCGGAGCCGGACCTGCTCGTCAAGCAGCGACCCGGAGAACTGTCCGGTGGATTGCGCCAGCGTGCCCTGATCGCTTCGGCCATCGCTTTGCACCCGGATATCGTCATTGCCGATGAGCCGACAACGGCACTGGACGTAACCGTTCAGGCGCAGGTTCTGTCCGTGCTCAAGGAGATGCTGGGCCGTGGCACGAGCGTTATCCTGATCAGTCACGATCTCGCAGTCGTCTCACAGCTTGCCGACATCATCCTTGTGATGCAGGGAGGTGCGATCGTTGAGGCCGGTCCGCGCGGCGAGGTGCTTGGGCGCCCTCGGCATCCCTATACACAGCAGTTGATCGATGCGGTGCCGAGTGAACACACCAAAGGCACACGGCTTTCGCCGCATGGCGGTGCCGTCGCCCAGACGCTTTTCCGGGCAGAGCGGGCTGATCTCGCGGACAGCCCCGTGCCGCTGCTGGATGCGCGCGGCATCGTCAAAAGCTTTCCTGGTCCTGGCGGGCTTCGCCGCACGGTCGTGAAGGATGTGTCCTTTACGCTTGCGCGCGGAGAGACGCTTGGCATCGTTGGCGAATCAGGTTCGGGTAAAAGCACATTGGCCCGCATTGCGCTTTCTCTTGAAAGGCCAGACAGCGGTGAGGTCCGCTTTCTCGGCCGCCCGTGGAGTAGTGCGAGCATCGCGGATCAACGCGCCATCCGCAGGCGCATATCCGTGGTGTATCAGGATCCTCTATCATCTTTTGACCCTCGCTGGCGTGTATCGCGTATTCTGTCTGATGCGATTTGCCTGCAAGAGGTGATGCCGCGCGGGCAAGTGGAGGATCGCGCCGTTCACTTGCTCGAAGCGGTTGGGCTTAGCGCTGCGCATCTGGAGCAGTGGCCGCTGCGCATGTCGGGTGGGCAAAGACAGCGGGTGGCCATCGCCCGCGCCATCGCCACCCATCCGGAGGTTGTGGTGCTGGATGAGGCCGTTTCGGCCCTCGATGTGTCCATCCAAGCGCAGATCCTGGATCTTCTGTCAGACTTGCAGGTCCAGCTTCAGATCAGCTACCTGTTCATTTCGCATGATCTTGGCGTGATCCATCACATGAGTGATCGCGTGCTGGTTATGCAGAACGGCCGGGCTGTGGAACAGGGGACGGCCGATGACGTCTTCCGCAATCCGCAGCATGCCTATACCCAGCAATTGCTTGCGTCTCTGCCGCGGCTTGAATACGCAAATTTGCGCAAGGCCGCAGCATGGAGCTAAAAACGGCGTTTTGATCGGATGCCTGGTATATCGCGGCCAGCTGCATCGCCCGGCGAATAGCTGGCTGAAGCGCTGTGCGCGGCGCAGCAGCTTTGATTGAGGGCAACGACCTCAAATCCGGGCAGGGCCGCCGCGGCAAAATGAAGCTGTCTGAGCGCTTTCTGCAAAAGCGTGAGCGCCTTTTCGTTTTGGCCTTTGTGCATAGTTTCAGACGCTGCATCGCACGCACTCCCCAACATTTTGGAGCAGGCGAGCAGGTGATGATGATGATGTGCCCCTTGCGGGCTCGGGCGCAGTGACCGGATAACGTCGCGCGACTCTGCCTGGGCTGAGCGCGCCATCGCAAAGATGGGATTGTCCTGTGCGCTTCTGCCACCGGCAGCTGCCAGGACGAAAAGCGCTGCGAGTTGTGCGGTCGCTTCGCGCATAGCGTCGAAAGCGGGCCGCGCGGCGATGACGTAGGCAAGCGTCTTGTCGTCCAGACCCTGTCCTTCCTCAGTCGTCCAAGCCTCGGGCGGTGCTTCAGGCGCGCAAACCAGAGGAATTTCCGGCCTCTGCTCCTCTATTCGCCTCAAGGACTGCCGCGTTATGTCCCAGTTAGTCATCACGCCTCCCGAGGCCCGGTCTAAGCTCCTGTAGCACAGGGAGCCGCGGCTTTGCCCTTGTCAGTTATCGCCGCCGCCGCGACCATACGTCCAGTCCCACTGCGCCGATGACGATCGCACCCTTGGCAACCAGCTGCACATTGGAATCAACGGCCAGGGAATAGAAAAGATTAGTGATAGCGCCAAGGATAAGCAGACCCACCACAGTTCGCCAAATCGAACCTTCTCCGCCCAGCAAAGACGTGCCGCCAATGATGACGACTGCGATGGCATCCAGCGGAATGGTTCCGCCAATATCGGCCTGACCAACCGCAAGCCGGCTCGCCTCAATCATGCCCGCTGCCGCTGACAACAGGCCGACCAAAGCGAAAGTTGATCCGCGGATCAATCCAACCCGCAAGCCTGACAGTCGTGCGGCTGTTTCATTGCCCCCAATGGCATATAAGGCCTGGCCATAGACGGTCTTCGAGAGAACAAAGCCGCCCAGAAGCACGGTCACAAACAAAAGCCAAACCGCGATCGGCAACGGACCCCAGAACGCCTGGCCCAGAATTTGGAAATTGGGATTGTCGGGCGTCTGCGGTGTGGAATTAGAATACACGAAAGCCAGACCGCTGAAGATCGATGCCGAGCCAAGCGTCGCGATGAAGGGGTTTATGCGCCAAAGGGCGACGACCGCTCCATTGGCGGTGCCACAAACGATCCCTAGGAGGAGCGTACACAGTCCAGCCTCGACCAGACCGTGGTCCATCGCAATTTTCGCGAACATCGTCGCTGCGAAGGCATAGATCGCACCGACAGATAGATCGAAACCGCCACTGATCATGACGAATGTCATGCCGACGGCGACAATGCCAAGCGGTGCATTCTGGGTGAGAATAATACCGATATTCGTCCAGGTCAGGAAAGCAGGATAGATAATCTGACCGACGATCATGACGACGATCAGCGCGCCTATCATGCCCAGACTGCTAACATCGAAAGGAATCTTGCGTGCAAAACGCGACAGGGAAGCAGCACCGTTTCCTGTGCTTGGGCGACCGGGCGCCGCGCTCGACGGATTCTTCATAAGGCTTCTCTCTACGCGTGTTCAGTATGGAGGCTGGCTGCATGTACAGCGAATGCCGAATGAAGGATGCGTTCGACATCGACATCGTCGCTGTGACAATCAAGTGTATCGACCATGTGGCCATCGCGCATAATCAGGATGCGGTCAGATACGACCAGTAGTTCTTCCAGTTCCGAGGAGACGATGACAACGGCAAGGCCTTCCTCGAGAGCGGCCTTGCGGAGTGCCGCAAGGATTTCGGTCTTTGCACCGATGTCGATTCCGCGCGTCGGCTCATCGGCGAGCAGCACGCGTGGCCGGGCATGGTGCCAGCGTCCTAACATGAGCTTTTGCTGATTGCCGCCGGACAGCGTCCTGGCGGGGGCGCTAAGCCGGTTAAGATTGAACCCATAGTTGACCACCGCTGCACTGGCGGCCTTCATGATAACAGGCTCGCGCAAGATCCTGAATCGGGCGATCGACGGCATATCTCCAAGAATGACGTTACAGGCTGAAGAACGGCTGAGAACGAGCCCTTGTCCCTTTCGGTCCTCGGGAATAAGAGCGATACCCAGTGCTCGCGCGGCGCGGGGCGTTCGCGGGGCTGGCTTTTCCACCTCATCGATCTCGAGCCTTCCCGTCGCAGGCTCCAGACCGGCCAATGCGCGCAACAGTGAGGTTCTTCCCGAACCGACAAGCCCTGCGATCCCTAAAACCTCGCCGGCACGAATAACGAAGCTTGCCGGATACAAAAGACCTGCGACGGCAATATCACTGACCTTGAGAAGGTCGCGGGGCATTTGGGTTGGTCTCAGTGGGCGCTGTTGCAATGTGCTCTTGAGTTCGCTGCCAAGCATCTCAGTGACAATCTGCTGCTTGGTCCAAGCGGAGGTCGGCCGGCTTGCAACCACAGATCCGTCCCGAAAGACCGTGATGCGATCGCTAACCGCAAGTACTTCATCCAGATGATGGCTGACGAAGGCGATGGTCGTTCCATTCGCTTTCATTTGTCTGATGATGTCCAGCAATCTTGCCCGTTCACTTTCTCCAAGCGACGCGGTCGGTTCGTCAAACAGCACAGCCTTGGCGGCAGACTCATAGGCACGCATAATTTCAAGAAGCTGCTGATCCGCAATAGATAATGTGTCTGTTCTTGCATCGGCGTCCATATGGACACCAAATTTTTGGCAAAGGACTTCAAAACGCGCACGCATTTTGCTGTGGTCGACAATGCCTAGGCGGGTCGGAAATTGTCCGAGGAAGACGTTCTCACATGCCGTCCGAGCCGGTATCATCGTCAATTCTTGATAGATGGCGACGATGCCGGCGGCGCGGGATGCACGTGGATTGGCCCCCGTTATCATATGACCGAAAGCGGTGAGGCTGCCGGTGGTCGGCGAGACGCGACCCGCCAGGGTTCCAAGAAAGGTGGATTTGCCAGCGCCGTTCTCTCCGACGAGCGCATGCACTTCACCGGCGTAGAAGTCGACACTGACGCCCTTCAACGCCTTTACGCCGCCAAATTCTTTGGTCACGTCGCGGGCAGAAATCGTGACCGCATTTTCATGTCGAGAAGCGACGGTCGCGGGTGACTCGGCTTGGTGCATATCCCCTATCCTCGTCTTACAGCGCGGGCTGAGCTGATACCGGTGACCGAAATCCGGCGGTCACCGTGTTGAATGCGCCCGGGGCTATCCGCTAGGGCCGAGACTTCAACGCTGAGCAAAATCAGTCATTCTCAGGATGGTAGTTTTCGGCATTGGCTTTCGTGACCAGGAACGAAGCCGAAGCAGGATCGCGACCCGTCTCCAGGGCGTGCCCGTCATCACCGGTGTAATGTGGCACTGGCTTTCCCGCCCATGCATCAGCGACCGCCTGAATGGCATAGGCAATTGGCGTGCGCGAATAGCGCGCCAGCATGGCCTGCGTGGTTCCCGCCTTGACATAGGCAAGGCCGGTCACGGTACCGCCGCCCTCGTAGATCTTGACTTTGCCGAGACGATTGCTGGCGCGCAAAGCAGCGACCGCGCCTTTTGTAATATTCGTATAGGCGGACATAAGAATCGTCATGTCCGGATGAGCCTGCACCAGTGGCTGGGCTTTCTGCTCGGCATCGGGCACCGAGTAGTCCGTATAGACAGGCGCTATAATCTTCCAGTTTGACGGAGCGATATCCTTCTGAGCCTTGTAAAACGCCTTGGTGATGCTGTTGAGCGCGGGCCCGACCATGACACCGACAGTTTGCGGGCCGGGATTATCCTTAACCGCCTTTTCCCACAGGATCGACCAGGCCTTAACGGACTCGTTGCCGCCGACATAATTCAGCGTGCCGGGGCTCCAGAGTTGCTCGCCTTCACCAAGGATACGCCCGCACAGGGTGCCGTCGATATCTTCGACCAGAATATTGGCCGCAGGTGCCTGTTTTGTGGCTATTTGGCAAGCAACGTTTCCGGCGACAGGTTCCACGATCCACGCGTTATACTTCTTGCTTGCCAAGGCAATCTGCATTTGATCCATTTGCTTGGAGGCATCGAAATCGCTTTGGAAGATATCGATCGTCGCACCGACGGCCTTAGCTGTTTCGACAGCCTGCTCGTTTTGCGCCTTGAGGAAGCTATTGCCGGATCCGAGGGAAAAGAATGCGATCTTCAACGGCGCGCCATTTGTCTTAATGACGTAACCACCGCCGACATCGATGGAAACCGGCGTGGCAGACCAAGCAGACGTCGCCACAAATGTCGGCAGCACGAATGTCGAAATCGCTAGAAATTTTCTGAAGCCGGAATAAAGTCCCATTATATTTCCCCCGTTGCGCCAGAGTCTGCGCGTTTTCCGGCACATTCAGATCATGCCGTATTTTGACGATGACAGAGCCTTACAACGGGAAAGGGGTCAATCTTCAGCAACGCTATACCTGCTATAGCAGGACACCGCCTCACGAAAGCTAGGCTTGTTCGTAAGTATATTGATAGTGTCGGAGAGGAGACGCATCGATATACGCAATCAACTTGGAGAAAATGCTGCGTCGCACAAGTAATTGGCAGCGTGCGAATGGCATTTGTTCGGATGATTGTACCGTGCTGATCATCACGCCGGCAGACCATGCCTAAGATAACTATAATAGAGGAATAGCGCCATGCGCGGAACCATCGCGGTAATGACCAAGCCCGGAGAGCTCGAATATCAAAGTTATGATATACCGACGCCCGGGCCTGGCGCGCTCGTGCTGCAAATACTGCGTGCGAATGTATGCGGTTCTGAGCTTCATGTCTGGCGAGGCCATCACCCCGTAAAGAAGCGTGGCGGTATTGGTCATGAGATGGTTGGCCGCGTTATCGCGCTCGGCGATGGCGTGACAACGGATTATGCCAGCCAGCCTGTGAAAGTGGGAGATCGTGTTGTCGCGACATATTTCCAGACCTGCCTCAAGTGTCGCCCTTGCCTCGACGGGCAGTATAACCTTTGCGACAATGCCTATGAATTCTTTGCGCTGCAACCGGAGCAGGCTCCGCATTTTCATGCCGGCTTCGCCAGCCATGTCTATATTCATCCGCGGCAGAATTTTTACAAAGTCCCAGAGAACATTCCCGATAGCGTCGCGGCCAGTGCGAATTGCGCATTGTCGCAGGTCTATTTTGGACTTGACCGTATCGGTGTGGCCTATGGCGAAACCCTGGTCATTCAGGGAGCCGGCGGCCTTGGCCTGATGGGTGCGGCTGTCGCGGCCTCTCGTGGCATACGCGTGATCATGATCGATGGCGTGGAGTTGCGGTTGAAGCAGGCAAAAGCCTTCGGTGCCGCCCATGTCATCAACATGAATGATTATCCGACGGAGGCTGACCGCATTAAAGCCGTGCAGGACCTCACGAATGGTCGCGGTGCCGATGTCGGCATGGAAGTCACGGGCGTGCCGGCGGCTTTCAATGAAGGTGTGCGGGGGCTTGTTCGCCGCGGCGGGCGTTATCTTGTCATGGGTAACTTGTCACCGGGTTTCACCATCGATATGGACCCCGGTCTTTTGACGCGCCGTTCCGTTACCGTCATGCCCGTGGACCGCTACGATGCGCGCTATCTATACAAAGCGCTGCTTTTCCTCGAACAGCACATGACGCGCTATCCGTTCGGTGATTTGCTCGATGCAAGCTTTCCTTTGACCTCCGTTAAAGAGGCACTTGATAAATCGGCTAAACGCGAAGTGACGCGCGCCTCGATAATCTGTGAAGCAGCGTAATAGGAATATGAAGACTTCGTATCGTTGACTTTTGCTTTCAGAAAAGGGGTGGCGGCTGGTTAGCCGCCACCCCTTTTCTGTTTCAGCCGACGAGGCTGGTTTCGCCATCCGCAAGCGTAATTTCACTGATGCGAAGGCCGTTTGCCGTGATTGTATAGGGAAATTCGGAGGTGAGTGCTTCCTCGTGAACGGGAAGCACACGTCTGTAGTCACCGCCGCCCTCATTGATCATAGCCTCTGTCGCGAAGAGCAAATTAGTCTGGCTGACCATAGCGAGGCCGACGGGAATGAACTGCGGCGATGACGGATCAGATCCACGAAGATTCTCATAGGTATAGGCCAGATCTCCTGCCATCACCCAGCTATCTTCGCTGTCGCGCTTTCCATCATTTCTTACGGTTACAAATTGGCAGCCCCATGTGTGAGTATCGGGGGCCGCGCGCAGGTCGATACCGGGTAGGACATCTTCGCGATCTCCGTCGATGGCGACAAGACGGCCTTGGCGAGCGAGATCAACGACACGCATGATATCTCCGGGGTCTGTGCCGGAGTTAAGCCAGCGAAACCGGCTGTCCAGGGCCATTGCCCATATCCATTTTGAAAGCTCCCGCTCTTGGACAAAGAACGTCGCATTCGGGAATGCGTCAGTGTTGCCGGCGTGATCGAAATGGAGATGGGTCAGGAAGACATGGGTCACGTCCTCCGGGCGAACACCGGCCGCCGCGAGCACAACGGACGGCGGCTGCCAATTCTCAACCCCAAATTTCTCACCGAGCGTCTTGCCATAATCCTGATGATTATAGCCGACATCGACCATGGCAAGAATGCCCTTTCCCTTGATCAGAACATAGCCGTAGGGAAGTTTGCGGACGCCTTGATTATGCGCGCCGTAGATGACACTGCTGAGCGGCACTTCTGGAATATACGCATATTCCAAAACCCATATTGAATAGTCGGCCATGGTGTTATCCCTCCTTATTGTATTTTTGGCGTCGCTTCGTGACTTTGCTCAGGGACCGACGACGGTGATTCCGGCATCGATCTTGAGTGTCACCCCGGTGATGGACGCTGCTTCGCCGGAGACAAGAAAGAGAGCCGCAGCGGCTACTTCTTCGGCTGTGGCCAGGCGCTTCAAGGGTGTCCGCGATCGCCGAGTTTCCCATCCCTCCGCGTCGATCACCGAACTTGCACCAGGGGTGTCAACAGGGCCTGGCGCGATTGCATTCACACGCACACCCTGGGCACCGAGTTCCACCGCCTGTTGGCGTGTCAATGCATCGATCGCGCCTTTGATCGAAGTGTAGACGCCGGCATTACGAATAGAAAAAGAGACTGCCACTGAAGAGAGATTGATAATGCTGCCCTTGCTTTTGACAAGATATGGCGTCGCTGCCTGAAATGCCCAAAGGGTGCCTTTAATACCCACAGCAAGCATTCGGTCGATTTCAGCTTCGGGCATGTCAACAAGGGGCGCATAGTAAAATTTCACCGCATTATTGATCAGAATATCGAGACCACCAGTCTTTGCGCAGAACCCGTCTACGGCAGCCTTTAGCGCCAGGCGGTCTGTGACGTCACACGGCAAAGCCACGCCTTTGCCTTCGGGCAAAGTAGCGACTGCCGCCGTCAGTCGTTCCGCGTCAAGGTCAAGAAGAGCGACGGTGGCGCCTTCTTCGGCAAAACGCCTTGCCATAGCGAGGCCGAGGCCGCCGGCTGCGCCAGTCACCACAGCCGTTCGTCCAATCAATTTCGACATAGAGTTTCCGTTGCTTTTAAATGGGCAGGCGATGAGCTTGGCGCTCTATTGTGTCCTATAGCCACCATCACACATGAAGCTTAAAGCCGAAATTCATATGTTTGAGACAGATCATTCGTCGCTTCCGGTTTTATTATTATTGTTTTGATAAAAGACCCATGAAACTGTGATCAGGTCAATTGGCGGCAGCTCTATACCAGTTATTCAGATTACTCGGATTTTATTGAGCGCGCTTTCAGTGAGCGCCGCGTGTGAGCCCTGAAACAAGGTAGCGGTTGAGAAGCAGGGCGACTGCGACAATCGGCAAGGTGCTGAGATGCGCCATGGCGCCGAGGTCACCCCAGCCGCTGGTCGTATTGCCGCCGAAGGCCGTCAGCAGCGCCACCGATAGCGGCCGGGTCTCGGCGCGCGTCAAAAAGGCCGGGTTGAGGAAGTCATTCCAGGCAAACATCATGCAGAGAAGCGCCGCCGCGATGACCGATGTCTGGACAAGTGGGAGGGCGGCGCGACGAAAAGCGCCGAAAGCCGTGCAGCCGTCAATGACGGCCGCTGCTTCGATCTCCACCGGAACAGCACGGAAAGCCGAGAACATCATCCAGGTCACGAAGGCGGTGCTGAGCGTGGCATTCATCAGAATGACGGCCCACCAGGTGCCGAGCAGCCCCAGTTTCTGCATGAAAAGGTAGAAGGGAATAAGCGTCACGACAGTGGGCACGCCGCGGATGGCGAGCAGCGCATAGGCGATAAAAACGGCCGAGCGGCTGCGGGTGCGCGCCAAGGCATAGCCGCAGGGAATGCCGAACAGCAATGATAGCAAGGTCGATCCGGCACTCAGCATAAAGCTGCTCAAAACCAGCCTGGGGAGATTGAAATTGGCCGCGATGGCCGCAAAATTGCTCAACGTTGGCCGGAACCAGAGGGCCGGCGGCGTGGACTGAATGGCGCGCGACGGTTCATAAGCCGTCATGATCAGCCAAAGAACGGGTGCCAGAAACAAGCACAGCGCCAGGCAAATCGCAGTCCTTTGTACAGCCATGGCCTGACGTCGCTTCATGAGGCGCTGTACCGCCGGTCAAGACCCCGCAGAACGAGGATGATCAGCGCGGCCATGATGGCGATGGCGAGTGTCATCAAAATCGAAATCGCCGAGCCGTAGCCAATGTCGAAGAATTGCAGCCCCTGCTTCACGGCTGTCAGCATCAGCAGATTTGTGCTGTCGCCGGGGCCGCCGCCGGTCGCCGCGAAAACGATATCATAAGTGCGGAAGACATCCGTCACGCGCAGTACTAGTACCAGAAAGAGGGACGGCAGCATCATGGGCAGAATGATCCGCAGCAGCCGCGCGCAAGCACCGGCCCCGTCGATGGCGGCTGCGTCGAGGATATCAGATGGCAGCGACTTCAGCCCGGCCAGCAGGATCAGCGCTGACAGCGGGGTCCATTCCCAGACGTCGACGGCGATCATGGTGGCCAGTGCCGTATGCGTGTCGCCCAGAAGCCCCTGCGGGGGCGCCAGATGCAACGCGCACAGCCAATAGCCGATCTGGCCGAAACTCGGGTCCAGCAGGGCGCGAAAGATCAGCCCGACCACAATGGGCGTGACGGTGATCGGCACCAGCATGAGGATGGCCGCCACGCGATTGAAGCGATTGTCGGCCCAAAGCAGCAAGGCAAGGCAGAGGCCGAGTGCCAGCTCCGCCGTGACGCAGGCAGCGGTGAAGATGAGCGTCACTGCGAGGGAATGACGGATGGCGGGATCTGACAGGGCATCGGTGTAATTGCGCAGCCCGATAAAGCGATGCAGCCAGGGCTGCATCAGGTTCATGCGGAAGACGCTGAAACCGATACCGCGCAGGATCGGATAGAGTGCGAAGACCGCGACATGGATGACGGCAGGCGCCGCCATCAGAGACAGAAAAATCGCGCGGCGGCGGGCGGGTGTCAGGCGCTTAGAAATAGCGCAGCGCCTGTGTCTGTGCTGCCGCCAAGGCGGCGGCCGGGGTCATAGCGCCGACGAGCGCGGAATTGACGGCTGTTCCCAGAATATCCTGGATTTCCGGGTATTGCGGCACGCGCGGGCGGAAATCCGGGTCTCCGTGCGTGAAGCTTTCGTCGATCACCGGCAGGAAGGGATATTTCCGGTTCAGCGATGCATCTCGCAATTCACTGCGCCGTAGGAAGCTGCAAGCATCGAGCTCGTTGAGCGCGATATGGATCGCAGGGCTCGTGATCCATTTGATATAGGTCCAGGCAGCTTGCTTATGCCGATCATCGATATCGGCGTTGATCGCTATCCCCCAGCCGCCAATGCCGTAGCGCGGCTTCATGGCCGCCGCCGTCGGCGTCACCATCAGGGCCGCGCTGTTCGTCACTTTCGATTGGGCAGGATCGAAATAGCCGAGCGCGCCGACCGACCAGGTCTGCATATTGGCGGCAAGACCGCTGCGGAAGCTCGCCTCCCGCCCATCCCAATCCCAGTTCACGGCACCGGGTGGCGCGGCCTTCTGAAACAGATCGCGATAGGTGGTCAGGCTTTGCACATTCAACGGGCTGTCGATAACCGGCTGGCCGTTCTTGACCAGCACACCGCCGATCTCGGCCAGATACTGCATCCAGTCCTGGGCACAGGCGGCGCCCTTCTGACCATTGGCGACCCAGCCAAATTGGTTGCGGGATCTATCCGTCAGCTTATAGGCGTTGTCGACCAGATCCTGCATGGTCTGCGGCGGCTGCAATTTTGCAGCAGCGTAAAGGTCTTTGCGATAGGCAAGAACATTGGCATAGCCCGCCAGAGGAAAAGCGACCTGCTTGCCCTGGTAATTGCCGAGTGCGGTGAACAGAACGGGATAGATGTCGTCGAGCGCCATCTCCGCCGCGTCACGCTTCATCCAGTCGTTCAACGGAACCGTATAGCCGGCCTCAGCGAATTGCGGCGCCCAGACATTATCTGTCGTCGCCAGATCATACCCCTTGGTGTGGCCCACATAGTCGGTGGTGAGTTTCGTCTGCAACTCGCCATAGCCGAGAATATCGACGATGACGGTAATGCCGGTCTCCTGCTTGAAGCGGGCGCTGAGTGCCTTCAGGCCGGGCGAGAACTGGTCGTTGCAGCTGGCGAGCCGCAGAACCATGCCGTCAAAGGGTTTGCTCTGGCTCCAGCCCCTATGGCTAAGGCCGACCGTCGCCGCACTGGCCAGACCGGCTGCCAGAATGGACCTGCGCTTCATCGCCATACTCCATAGGGGTTCGCCGTGAGCTTTCTGACCCTAAGCGAGGCAGAAAGGCCAAGGCAAGGTTGAAACCGGCCCGCCCCACGCGCATTCTCGGGCCATGACCGCGAATATGCATCAATTGAAGGCAGAGGCTTGTCGGGACAGCGCGGAATTTCCGCCGTTTCTGGCCAATCATTTGCCGATGATCCTGGTGGCCTTGGATCACCTCGGTGCGTCCGAACGGCGACTGGCCGACTTCACCCGAACATACCACATGAATAACGGACTGGTATCCTGCCGGGCGGCGCAGACGGCACTGACGTGTGAGACTTGGGCCTCCGCTCTGGGCGTGCGAGATCAGGAAGGCGCGCTGCGTCTGTTCTTCGTGGAGGAGGTGGCGCGGCTGGGTGGCGCGAGCGCGATCAGGGCCTATCTGCCGGCGCTGGCAGACGGTATCGCGGGCAGCGCCTTTCACCCGCTGATGCGGCTCGCCTATGCCGTGATGGAGACGGATGAGGCAGAAATCGGCGTGGCGCTCGGCTATTGGGCCATGACCTATCTTCCGCTCGATCGCGGGCAGTCCGCTCCGGGCGTGACGGAGGATCCGGCGGCCGTTCTTGCCCTCGCCGCAGCGCTGCCGGGTCTGGCCGAAGCCGCGCCGGAAAGCGATCTGGTCTGGCATCACATGAGGGCGGTAGCGCGCATGCCGAGCTTTGCCGGTGTCGCGGACTGGCTGATCATCGGCCCGGATACGCTGGACCGCATGGCCGCCGGTGCGCTTGCTCTTTACGCGGAAACCATGAGTTTCGAGGCTTTGCATGCCCTGACCGGCTGTCATTGGCTGCGTCAGCTCTGCCCTGTCGTGCGTGACATGGCACCGCTGCTGCGCCATTTCTGGGTCGGTATTGCGGCGCTGATGCCGAAGATGGGTTTTCCCGCTATTCCGAGCGAACAGGCGCTGGCTGCCTGGCGTGCTCTGCCAGCCCCTGGTTGGGATGCCATCAGGCAGGCTGCCATCGCTTCGGATGACGAGCACGATATCAGCCTGTGTTTTTCGGCTTTCGCGGAATGGCGCCGCACGGGCGACGCCTTGTATCCTGTGGTAGCGGCGAAGCGAATGGGATTGATTGGATGACGATGATCGGCAGGCTGACCAATGCACGTCTATCCGACGGCAGGCTGGTCGATATTCGGATCGCCGATGGGCGAATTGCCGGGATTGGTCCGGTTTCGCCGGCTGATGGGGATGCGCCTTCGCTTAACCTGAAGGGCCAATTGGTCTTGCCCGGTTTTGTAGATGGGCATGTTCATCTGGATAAGACGCTGCTCGGTCTACCTTTGCAGCCGCATCAGCCGGGTGCGAGCGTCGCGGAACGCATCGCTGCCGAAAAAGCGATCCTGAGCGCTTTGCCGGTGTCGGTGGAAAGCCGCGCGCGGGCGATGGTCGCGCAACTTTCCCGCCACGGCACCACGACCTTGCGCAGCCATGTGGATATCGATACCGACTGGGGTCTTTCCAATCTTCATGCCATCTTGCGCGTGCGGGAGGCCGTGCGCGATGTCATGGATATCCAGATCGTCGCTTTTCCGCAAAACGGCATTATCCGTGACCCCGGTACGGCTGCGCTGCTGGATGCAGCCGTGGCGGAAGGGGCCGATCTGATCGGTGGTCTGGACCCGGCTGGGATTGACGGTGACATTAACGGCCATCTCGATGTCGTTTTTGGTATCGCCGAACGGCGGGGTGTCGGCATCGACATCCATCTGCATGACGGCGGCGCACTCGGTTGTTTCGAGTTGCGGGATATCGCGGCGCGTACGATCGCGGCCGGGCTGCAGGGGCGGGTCGCGGTCGCTCATGCTTTCGCGCTCGGCTCGAATGACGAGACGGACGTGGCCGTGACGGCTGAGGCCCTGGCGCGGGCCGAGGTTGCGATCATGACCAATGAGCCGGGTCCGGTGCCGATGCCGCCCGTCATGCGGCTGCTTGCGGCGGGGGTGACGGTCTTCGCGGGCTGCGACAATATTCGCGATGCCTGGTCGCCTTACGGCAATGGCGATTTGCTCGAGCGTGCGATGCTGATCGGCTACCGCCAGGGCATGATGACGGACGCGGCATTGCAGGAGGCTTTCGCCTTGGCGACGACGGCGCCAGCCAAGGTTCTGGGCCTTGGGGCCAATTACGGGCTGGCGGTCGGTGCCTGGGCCGATCTCGTCGCCATGCAGGCGGGTTCGGTCGCGGAAGCGCTGTTGACGCGTCCGCCCGGACGCGTGGTCATCAAGCGCGGCCGTGTCGTGAGCGCGTGATGCCTGGCTCTGTGACGATGGCATCCAAGCGCGCCTGGGTACTTTTGCCCTCCGGCAACCGTTTGAACCTTTTGGCTCCGGACCCAATGGCATGGACCGATCGTGATCTGGCCGTCGGTCTGTCGCGGACCTATCGATGGGCTGGCTATTCCGCCTGGCTGCATCCGCTTTCGGTGGCGCAGCATAGTCTCACCGTGCTCGCTTTGCGCCGGCAGGCATCCGCCGCTGCACTGACCGCAGCAGAGGCGCGGCGTGAACTTTTGCATGACGCGACCGAAGCCTTGTTGGGTGGTTACGATCCCATCACGCCGATCAAGCCCTTTCTGGGCCAAGGCTATCATGACCTTGTCACCCTCCATCAGCAGGCTGTCGACGCGCGCTATGAATTGGCGGCCTGGGATGATGCGTCCTACCGCGCCCACAAGATGGCAGATCATAGCGCGGCCGCCAGCGAAGCGCTCCATGTTGTCGGCTGGTCACGCGCGGCTATCCGGGATGATCTTGCCATTGCAGCGGAGCCATTGCGCGATGACCCGCTCGCGCGACCGGCAGCCTGTGCACCTTGGGAGCCATGGCCTGCGGCCTACGCGGCCGAGCGGTTCCTCGACATGCTCGACAGCCTGTCACAGGATCTAGCTATGGTGAATGACCCTAACCAGAATCCCACCGCAATAGCATGATATAAAACGGACCTATAGTTGCAAACGCAACTATAGGCGGCTCAGGCGTCCCAGGTCTGCACCATCATGGTCTGACGAAGCCGTGGCTTGCGCGTCGTTTCTATACAAACGATGCGCAAGGGGAGCCGCTTATAAGCCGTTATGCTGCTTTGTGCAGTTTTGCGATTGACTCTGCGGCTTTTGACGGCAAATCTCGCTTTATAAGAAGAGACGGCCAAGAGGCCGCAAAGACCGCTGGAAGGCGGAGGGTGGAGAATAGTGCCAACCTTATCGTTCAAAGCGCCGCATCAGGTCTGGACCGCGCCATCGGTCCGGTTCAGGTCTGATGCGGCGCTCGTTTTCGGCGCCGAGACGACTGTTCCAAATCAAAAAAAGAAACAGGGAACACCATGAAGACGCATATTCTGCTCGGTCTTGCCTCTGCCTTGCTCCTTCCCGGCCTCGGCATGCTCGCCCCACAGGCCGATGCCGCCACCACCTTGACCATCGCGACCGTCAACAATCCCGACATGATCGTGATGCAGCGCCTATCTGCCAAGTTTGAGGCGACGCATCCGGACATCAAGCTTAACTGGATCACGCTGGAAGAGAATGTTCTGCGCCAGCGCGTGACGACCGATATCGCGACCCATGCTGGCGGCATGGATATCGTCACCGTCGGCGTTTACGAAGTGCCGCTATGGGCCAAGCGCGGCTGGCTGACACCCTTCACGAATATTCCTGCGTCCTATGACGTCGATGACATCCTAAAGCCGGTGCTGTCCGGCCTGTCTTATGACGGCAAGCCCTTTGCCTTGCCCTTCTATGCCGAAAGCCAGATGACCTATTACCGCACGGATCTGGCACAGAAGGCGGGCGTCACTGTCCCCGCAGAGCCGACCTGGCCACAACTGGCTGCAATCGCCGACAAGCTGAATGACCCGAAGAACGGCATCTATGGCATCTGCCTGCGCGGCAAAGCCGGCTGGGGCGAGAATATGGGCCAGATCGGCCCGGTGGTGAACGGTTTCGGCGGCCGCTGGTTCGACCTGAAATGGCAGCCGCAGCTCACCAGCCAGCCTTGGGAAGACGGCGTGAAATTCTATGTCGATCTGCTGCGCAAGGACGGGCCGCCCGGCGCGGTATCCAATGGCTATAACGAGACTTTGGCGCTGTTCGCCGCCGGCCATTGCGCCATGTGGGTGGATGCGACCGTCTCGGCCGGCTTCCTGGCCAATCCGAAGCAAAGCACCGTCGTGGGCAAGGTCGGCTATGCCGCGCCCCCTTATACGACGACGAAAATCGGCTCGCATTATCTCTGGGCCTGGTCGCTGGCTGTGCCTTCAACCTCTCATAACGCCGCTGCCGCGCAGGAATTCATCACCTGGGCGACGTCGAAGGATTACATCAAGCTGGTGGCGGACGATCAGGGCTGGGCCAGCGTGCCGCCGGGTACCCGTACCTCCACCTATCAGTCGCCGGATTATCAGAAGGCCGCACCCTTCGCGCCGATCGTGCTGAACGCCATCGACAGCGCCGATCCGCACCATCCGTCGATCCTGCCTGTGCCTTATACCGGCATCCAATATGTCGGCATCCCGGAATTCCAGGGTATCGGGACGTCGGTTGGTCAGCAGATCGCTGCCGCCATTGCCGGCCAGAAGACTGTGAAGGCTGCGCTGGCAGAGTCGCAGAGCGAGACCGCGCGGGTGATGCGGCGGGCCGGCTACCTGCAATGAGGCAGAGCGTCGATACGGCAAGCCTGAAGCCATTGACCGTGCCGATGCCGACAACCGAGAAACCGCGGGGCCTGTTGCCTCGCGGCGCCAGGCGGATGGCCATGCTGTGCCAGGCGCCATCCGTCATCCTGCTGCTGCTTTGGATGATCGTGCCGCTGGTGATGACAGTCTGGTTCTCGCTGCTGCACTACAATCTCATGGACGAAGGGCGTCAGTTCATCGGTGTGATGAACTACGTCTATCTCTTTACCGACCCGTCGCTGACGGACGCTCTGCTCAATACGCTGGTTCTTGTTGTGGGCGTGCTGCTGGCAAGCGTCGTGCTGGGCACATTGATCGCGCTTCTGATGAACCAGCCGATGCATGGACGCCCCGTGGTGCGTTTGTTGGTGATTGCCCCGTTTTTCGTCATGCCGACCGTCAGCGCGCTGATCTGGAAGAACATGCTGATGAATCCCGTCAGCGGTCTGTTCGCCTGGGTCGCGCATCTGTTCGGCTTTCCGGGTTTCGACTGGTTCGCCAACGCGCCATTGCTTTCCGTCGGCATTATCGTCGCCTGGCAATGGGTGCCTTTCGCCGCGCTTATTCTGCTGACGGCGCTGCAGTCGATGGACCGCGAGCAGTTGGAAGCCGCTGCCTTGGATGGGGCCAGGCCGCTGGTTCTGTTCCGCCGCATTATTGCGCCGCATCTGGCGCGGCCGGTGACGGTTGTGATCCTGATCGAGACGATGTTCCTGCTCTCAGTCTTTGCCGAAATCCTGGTGACGACCGGCGGCGGCCCAGGTGACGACACGACCAACCTGCCTTACTTGATCTACAAGACGGCGCTGCTGGATTACGATATCGGCGGGGCTTCTGCCGGTGGCCTTCTTGCCGTCGTGCTCGCCAATCTCGTCTCGATCTTTCTGGTACGCACCGTGGCAAAGAGTCTGGACCGATGAGCAAAGCCAGCCAGCAACGCGCCATGCGCAAACTCGTCTTTACCCTGATCGGCTGGGTTGTCGGGTTGCTGATGGCCTTTCCCATTCTGTGGATGGCGCTGACCGCCTTCAAGACCGAGCGTCAGGCCGTGGAAACGCCGCCAGCGCTGTTTTTCCATCCGACGCTGGAGAGTTTTGCGACGGTCTTGGCGACCACAAATTATCTGCGCTTTGTCTTTAATAGCGTCGCCATTGCCGGCGGGGCGACTCTGCTGTCTGTCGCGCTCGCTTTGCCCTGTGCCTATGCCATGGCCTTTCACCCCAGTCCGCGTACCAAAGGCATTCTGATGTGGATGCTGTCGACAAAGATGATGCCGGCGGTCGGCGTTCTGGTGCCGATCTATCTTCTGTTTCGTAATCTGCATCTGCTCGATACGCGCACCGGCATGATCGGCATTTACACGTTGATGAACCTGCCGATTGTCATCTGGATGCTCTATTCCTTCTTTCGTGATGTGCCTCACGATATTGTGGAAGCCGGGCTTTTGGACGGCGCCAATACCCGGCAGCAGATCCTGCGGCTTCTGCTGCCGCTGACGGCCCCGGGCGTGGCCGCCACCATTCTGCTGAATCTAGTGCTGTGCTGGAACGAGGCGTTCTGGAGCATCAATCTAACGGCCACCAATGCCGCCCCGCTGACGGCCTTTATCGCGACCTTCTCGAGTCCCGAAGGGTTGTTCTGGGCAAAGCTGTCCGCCGCCTCGCTGCTGGCGGTCGCCCCCATCATGGTAGTAGGGTTGGCCACGCAACGCCATCTGGTCAGCGGGCTGACCTTCGGTGCCGTCAAATAAAACCCGCTCGTCAAACGAGAAACGCTGAGAGACGCTGATGTATCGTGAAAAATATGACCTTTCCGGCAAAACGGCTTTCGTCACCGGCGGCGGCCGTGGCATTGGCCTCGCTTCCGCCATGGCGCTGGCTGAATGCGGTGCCAAGCCCATCATCGCGGACCGTGATCCGGCGGTGTTGGAGGAGGGACTGGCCGCGCTCAAAAAGCTTTACCCCAATGCCGAGGGCATTCAGCTTGATGTCACCCATTCCGACGAGGTGACGGCGGCCGCCGACCGCTTCAACCGCGATGGCGGCGTCGATATCCTGGTCGCCAATGCCGGCATCGCCTGGCCCGACACGCCGGGCGAGGAAATGGGCGACGATGTCTGGCTGAAGATGATCGATATCAATCTGAACGGCTGCTACTGGAGTTGCCGGGCCTTCGGCCGCCATATGCTTCAGCGCGGTGCGGGCAGTATCGTCACCGTCGGCTCCATGTCCGGCGTCATTTCCAATCGCCCCCAACGGCAGGTGCATTACAATGCAGCCAAGGCCGCGGTGCATCACATGACGCGCTCGCTGGCCGGCGAATGGGCCGAGCGCGGCGTGCGGGTGAATTGCGTCGCGCCCACCTATGTCGACACAGCCATGTCCGGAAAAGGGCTGCGGATTCCTGAACTCTCCAAGATATGGCTGGACAACACGCCTGCGCACCGTGCGGTGACGGCCGAGGAGATCGCCTCCGTCATCCTGTTTCTATCGTCTGATGCTTCCAGCGCATTGATGGGGTCGATCGTTTTGGCCGATGTCGGCTATACGATCTGGTGACCGGTCATCATCACGGACAGGGTTAAAAACAAAAATGGATAATCCGATGACGCATTCACCCAGCTTCAGTGTCGCCGGCAAGACCGTGCTCATCACCGGTGGCACTGGCGGTATCGGCGGTGCCTTTGCGGATGCCTTCCAGGCGCATGGCGCCTCTGTTATCGTCGCCGATCTACGCCCGCCAGCAGACCCGCAACCGGGCCGGCAGTATGAAACCCTCGATGTCTGCGACACGAAAGCGGTTGAGGCTTTGGCGGCGCGGACGAAGCGGCTGGACGTGCTGATCCATTGCGCCGGATGCCTGGCGCGGTGGGAGGAATACAAGGCTGATATCTTCGCTGAAATCGTCGATATCCATTTGGTCGCGACCATGCGGCTGGCTTCGGCCTTTCGCCCGCAATTGAAAGAGACGAAAGGCTGCCTGATCAATATTGCGTCCATGTACGGCTATTTCGGCGCGGCCCATGCGCCAGCCTATTCGGCGGCCAAGACCGGCGTTATCGGACTGACGAAGTCCCTGGCTCTGGGCTTCGCGCCGGACGGCATTCGCGTCAATGCCATCGCGCCCGGTTGGATCAAGACTGAGATCAGCCGGGGCGGGCGCGAAAATCCGGAATTCAATACCAAGGTTGTGGCCCGGCTGCCCAATGGCGAATGGGCGGAGCCGGAGGAGCTTGCCGGCACCGCAATCTTTCTGGCCTCGCCTGCCGCACAGCTCATTAACGGCGTCACCATCCCGGTCGATGGGGGTTATGTGGCGAGTTGAAGCTTAAAGGTTGTCTGGCTCTCGCTGGAGCAACGTCATTCCCGCTCAAGCGGGAATCTTCTTGGATCATCTAGTACAAATAGATGCCCGCTTTCGCGGGCATGACGCCTGCTTTCCAGGCTAAATCCCGAAATCCCGCATCTGCTCCCGATTGATCTTGACGGCGGCCGCCGGATTGCCTGCGGCCGTTTCGGACTCTTCCTCCACCACTACCCAGCCGTTAAAATTGGGCGCGGTGCGCGCGATGTCGATCACCGCCTGAATATCGCAAACGCCTTTACCCAGCATGGCCCAGTCGCCTTTCGCATCCACATCCTTCAGATGCAGGTAGCGGATGCGGTCCTGATAGCTGCGCAGCACATCCGGCATATCCTTATGTCCGCGCAGGATATGGCCCGTATCCGGCACCCAGCCGATGAGAGCGGGGTCTGTGCGCGCAAAAACTGCGTCATAGTCGGCGCGGTCGAAAAGCAGCGTATTGTGATGCGAACTGGGATGCAGCGCGACCCCGACGCCGGCTTTACGCCCCAATTCGCCGGCTGCGTTGTAAAAACTGGCAGCCGCCGCGAATTTGTCGTCCCGCGCCCCGGGTGACATGACGGTCGCACTCCCGAAAGAAACGAGCGCACCGGCAAAGCGGCCGGCAAAGGCTATGGCGTGCTCCGCCGCCTTCAGATCGGCCTGCAACAAGGCGGGCTCTGTAAAGCCGCTGTCGCTGCCGACGGCATAGGACACCAGGGACAGACCATGCTGGGCTAGGGCGGTGGCGAAGGCCTGCGGACAATCGCGGTAGTGGCCGATCATCCGGTCCGTGATCTCGATACCCGCATAGCCGGCTGCTGCGATCATCTCCAGCAGTGTGTCAGGGCCGTCCTGATAGGCGTCTCCCAGCATTTCCCATGTATAGGTCTGGCAACCCAGTTGCAGACGCGGCGGGCTTGCAGCCATTCCACTCATTCCTTCAATCCGCCCATGGTCAGGCCTTGGATAATATGGCGCTGAAAGATCAGCACCAGCACGATCAGCGGCAGGGTCACGACGGCTGAGGCCGCCGAGATATCGCCCCAGGGCACGTAGTAAATATCGGTAAAATTCGCGATGCCGACAGGAACCGTCTGGTGCTGGTAGTTGGAGGTGAAGGCCAGCGCGAACAGAAACTCGTTCCAGGCGGCGATGAAGGCAAGCAACCCTGTCGTGACCAGACTGGGCAGAGAGATCGGCAGAATGATGCGCCAGAGCAGACCGAGCGTGGAAACGCCGTCCACTCGCCCGGCCTCATCCAATTCGCGCGGCAGCGTCTCAAAATACCCAAAGAGAACCCAGGTCACGAGGGGCAAGCCAAGTGCGAGATAGACGATGATGAGGCCGGTATAGGTATCCAGCAGGTTGAAGGACGCTGCGATAAGATAAAGCGGCCCGACAATGGCGATTTGCGGAAACATCGAGACCGACAGGATCACCATTAAAAGCCCGAACCGTCCGCGAATATTGAGCCGCGACAGCGTGAAAGCGGCCAGCGTGCCGAAGACAAGCGCCAGAAGCGTCGTCGTCAAAGCGACGGTCAGAGAGTTGCGCAGATAATATTGCAGATGGCGTTCAAAGAAAGCGTTCCTGTAATGCATCCAGGTAAAGGGATGCGGAATGAAGGACGGCGTCGGCCCCGTTAGTGCTTTGTCCAGCTGGAAAGACGTCGAAAATTGCCACAGGAACGGCCCGGCTGACCAGATCAGCACCAGCAGCGCGCCGCCATAGACGATAAAGGCCCGCATCATATGCCGTGACTGGGTCATCGTGCGGCCCTCATCTGGCGCATGATGAAGAGGCAGAAACCGAGCGCGATGATTCCTTCCGTGATGAAGGTTGCCATCGTCATCGCCGATCCATACCCGAACTGTAGAGTCGAGAAGAGTGTCTTATAGCTGAGCGTCGATAGGGTCTCGGTCGAATCCGCTGGTCCCCCACCGGTCAGAACATAGACAAGGTCGAAGATGCGGAAAGCATCCAGCGCGCGGAACAGACCGGCGATCAGCAGCGTCGGCCAAAGCAGCGGCAGGCGCACCTGCCAGAAAATGGACCAGGACGTGGCACCGTCAATCTTCGCCGCCTCGATCAGATTGGGCGATATCGTCTGCAATCCGGCCAGCAGCAGCAGTGCCATGAACGGCGTCGTCTTCCAGACGTCAGCGAGGATAATAGTGCCGAGCGCTGTATGCGCGGAGCCCAGCCAGTCGACATTCGCCGACAGCAGTCCAGACTTTACGCCTAAGTAATTGATGACGCCGTGCTGCCCGTCGAACAGCCAGCCGAACATTTTCGAGGTCACCACTGTCGGCATTGCCCAGGGCACCAGCATTACGGCGCGCAACACGGAACGGCCCACGAAACGCTCGAACAGCAGCAGTGCCATCAGCACGCCGATGATCGTCTCCGCCGCCGTCGAAGCAAAGGTGAAGAGAATGGTATGGGTCCAGGCGTTCCAAAAGCCGCTGTCTTTGAACAGGGTCGCGTAATTCTTGATTCCAATAAAATCACTGGAATTCGTGATCAGGGAGGTATTGGTCAAAGACAGCCAGATGCCGTTCAAAATCGGATAAAGTGAGACGGCGGCAAGTGCCACCAGCGCCGGCAGCAGCAATAGCCAAGCGACAACGACGGCCTTCAGCCGGTGTGGCCGAAAGAAACCGTGGTCGCCCGAAGAAACCTCGGCGCGGTCCAAGCTGGGCCTTTGGCGTATGACAGCGACGGTCTGCGGGCCAGGCCCCGGCGATGCGTGGCTTTGTGCTCCCAGCATCCTGTACTCCCTTCCCATGCGCAGTCTTACGCTGCGTCATTGAATCGAAGTTCAATCAATCATTCCGCATGGTCAAGCGTAAACACGCATAATTCCGCATCACACTCTTGAGTTTTTGCGGCATATGGCGCAGATAAATGCAGATATAAGACAATATGCCAAGGCGTAAAGCCAGGACACCAAAGAAGGTCGGGCGATGTCTATTCTGCGTATCGGCGTTATCGGCTGCGGTAATATCGCCATGACTTATCTGCGCAACGCGGCTTTGTTTCGTGATGTCGCGATCATTGCCTGCGCCGATCTGCTGCCGGAACAGGCGGCGTTGCGCGCTCGCGAATACGGGCTTCGTGCTATGACGGTGGCGGACCTGATCGCGGCGCCGGATATCGATCTCGTGATCAATCTGACCATTCCGGCTGCCCATGCCGAGATTACGCGCGGGGCGCTGGCCGCGGGCAAGCATGTCTTTACCGAAAAACCCTTGGGCCTGACGGCCGCAGAAGGCGCGTCCCTCGTCTCCTATGCAGCCAGGCGCGGGCTGATGCTGGGATCAGCTCCCGATACCTTTCTGGGCGCGGCGGGCCAGCGGGCAAGGCGGCTGATTGACGATGGCGCCATCGGCCGTGTCGTCACCGGCACAGCCTTCATGATGGGCCGCGGCATGGAGCATTGGCACCCCAACCCGTCTTTCTACTACCAGCCGGGCGGTGGCCCGGTATTGGATATGGGTCCGTATTACATCACCATGCTGGTCAATCTTCTGGGGCCGGCCAGCCGTGTCATGGGCATGGCGACCCAGGGCGCGGCAGAGCGGCTGATCACCGCACCCGGACCGCTGCATGGCACGCGTTTCGCCGTCGGCACGCCGACGACATTGCTGTCGCTGATCGAATTCGCCAGCGGCGCCGTCATTGCCTTCGGCGCCAGCTGGGATGTCTATCGCCACAGTCAGGTGCCGATTGCCCTGCACGGAACGGCGGGGTCGCTGCATTTGCCCGACCCCGACACGTTTGGCGGCATGATCAGCCTCAGCCGGCACGGCGCGCCCTGGGAAGAGATCGACACCAGCGGGGATCTGTATGGACAGATCAACTGGCCCTATGCGGCGCCAGACCGGGCCAATTACCGCATGCTGGGCATCGCCGATCTCGCCGCCGGGCTTCGTGACAGCCGGCTGCCGCGTGCTGCCGGCGCGCTTGCTTTGCATGTGCTGGAAGTTCTGGAAGCTATTCTGCAATCCGGTCAAACCGGGCAGCCGGTTGAACTTACAACAACGACGGTTCAGCCTGCCATTCTGACGCAGAGCGAAGCGCAATCCTATCTTGCTGCCGCCATCACAGACTGAAAGATAAACATGCTCGACGCTGACGCACGCGCGGTTTTGGATGCCCAAGCGGCCATGGGCCGTCCGCCGCTGGACAGCCTTCCTGTCGAGATCGCCAAGAGCGGTTTCCTTGAAACCTGCCCATTGCTGCAAGGGCCACGCGAGGCTGTCAGCGCCGTGCAGGATATCACGATCGCAGGGTCTGGCGGCCCGCTGCCGCTGCGGGTCTATCGCGGGCAGGGCTGTGCGGTCGAACAAGCACCTGCTCTGGTGTTTTTTCACGGCGGCGGCTGGGTTCTGGGCAATCTGGAAAGCCATGACACCATTTGCCGCTGGATCGCGAATGATCTTGCGGGCGTGGTGCTGGCGGTCGATTACCGTCTGGCGCCGGAACATCCTTTCCCGGCGGCCATCGAGGATGCGGCTGCCGCCGTTCGTCATGCGCATCAGAACGCACGGCATCTGGGCATAGATCCCGCCCGCCTTGCGGTCGGGGGTGACAGTGCGGGCGGCAATATCGCGGCCGTTATGGCCTTGATGGCGCGGGACGGTGCCTTGCCCCCAATTGCCTTTCAGATGCTGCTTTACCCCGTCACCGATGTCTCAGGCGACCAGGACAGCTATCGCCACTGCGCCGAAGGTTTCGGGCTGACGACTGCGGCCATGCGCTGGTTTCACGGTCATTACCTGGGGAAAACCGGCAGGCCGGAGGATTGGCGCATTTCGCCGCTGCGGGCGGCAGATGTCAGTGGTCTTGCGCCCGCCTTCGTGCTGACGGCGGGCTATGACCCGCTGCATGACGAGGCCCTGGCCTATGCCCATCGTCTGGGTGACGCCGATGTGCCGCTGCTGCTGGACGAGAATCCCGGCCAGATCCATGGCTTCATCAGCATGGACCTTTTCATTGCAGCCGCGCGTCCGGCTGTTACCCGCGCGACCGATTTCTGGCGGGAGGTTGAAGCCGCATCTGCCGTCTGACGCATCGCCTATGTCCGAGAATAAACCCATATAAAAAGAAGGACAGGAACGCCCATGACAAACATCAAGGCCTTCTCGGCCAGGCCTTTCACCCGCCGCGCGGCGCTGACGGCCACCGGCCTGGCACTCGGCACAGCCGCATTGCCTGGCAGCATCAAGCGCGCCCGTGCGGCGGATCGCACGCAGATCACCTTCGCGAGCGCCAATTTCTACGGCAAGGAAACGATCGGACAGATCGCCGATATCTACAACCAGTCTCAATCCAAGGTGCAGGTCACCTATGTGCAGTTGCCCCCACCGTCGTCATCGACCGAGGTGCATCAGGCGCTGGTGCAGCAATTGGCACGGCGAAACGGCACGCCGGACGTTTTCACGCAGGACGTGATCTGGATTGCGGAATTTGCCAGCGCTGGCTGGGCATTGCCCTTGGACAGCTATTTCGGGGCCAGCGTGCAGAAGGACTATTTTCCCGGTCTCATTCAAGCCTGCACGTTCCGCGGAAAATTGACGGCGCTACCGTGGCATGTCGATTCCGGCATGCTGTATTACCGCACGGATCTGTTGCAGAAGGCAGGCGCGCAGGTGCCGACGACCTGGCAGGAACTGACGGAGACCGCGCAGAAAATCCAGCAGGCTGGCGGTGCGAAGTTCGGCTATCTCTGGCAGGGCAAGCAGGCCGAAGTATTGGTCTGCGATCTGGTTGAAGTCGTGGGCTCGGCCGGTGGCGGCATTCTGGCACCGGACGGCAAGACTGTGCTCATCGCCGAAGCGCCGGCCGTGGAAGCCGTTCAGTTCATGCATGACACGATCGCCAAATCCAAGATCAGCCCGCAGGACGTCCTGAGCTGGGACGAGGAACCGTCACGCGGTCCCTTTACGGCAGGCGATAGCGTGTTTCTACGCAACTGGTCCTATGTCTATAAAATTGCCGAGGACCAGACGGCTTCCTCCATCGCCGGAAAGGTCGGCGTGGCACCCCTGCCGCATTTCCCCGGTAAACAAAGTGCGGCCTGCCTTGGCGGCTATCAATACGGCGTCAATGCCCATACGCAGAACCGCGAAGCCGCCATCGACTTCATCACCTGGATGTCCTCACCCGACACGCAATTGCGTATCGCCACGGGCCTTGGCCTCGCGCCGACAAGGCCGGCCGTCTTTGATCAGCCGGAACTGATTGCCAAACAGCCTTTCATGCATACGCTGAAAGATGTTTTTGTCGGCGCAACGCCCCGGCCGGTGACGCCGCTCTACCCGCAGGTGACATTGGCGCTGCAATCGGCGGTCTCCCGCGCGCTCGTCAATGGCAATGTCCAGGCGGAGCTCAACCGCGCGAAAGACAAGATTGCGGCGATTGTCGGCTAGGCGGCCGGGCCGCGTGACGCGAGCGGCAGGATCAGCCGCTCGCGATCACAAGCTCAGCGCCCGCCAGCGCAATCGCTTCGGCAATTTCGGCGGAGGGCTGCGCATCCGTGACGACATATTGAACGCGGGCAAAGTCTGCCACATGGGCGAAGGCGGGGACGTCGAATTTTGAGCTATCGACGATGACGATGGTCCGCCGTGCGGAATCCATCATCTCCAGCGTCACCTGCGCTTCCTCCAGCCGGCTGATGGATAGGCCCGAGGCGTCGATACCGGTGATGCCGATGACGGCCGTGTCGACGCTGATGCGCGCCGAACCCGCGATCTTGACCGCGCCGACGGTGATCTGCGCGCTATCCCAATAGGCACCACCAAGCACATAGACCTGCCTTACGGCGCTACGCGGCACGACTTGCGGCAGCATCAGGTTGTTGGTGACAATGGTCAGGTCGCGCAGCCGGCCGAGTTCGGCCGCGAAAGCGCAGGTGCTTGATCCGCCGTTCAGGATCAAAGTCTCCCCCTCGCGAATCAGCGCCGCCGCCGCGCGGCCGATCAGGCGCTTGGAACTGGTCTGCTCCGTCATGCGCGACTGGAAGCGGGTTTCCCGTGCCACCAGCCCGTCACCCGCCAATGCGCCGCCATGGGTGCGCGTCAGCACGCCCTGGCGTTCCAGCACCTGCAGATCGCGCCGGATGGTATCGCGCGAGACGCCAAACATCGTGGTCAGTTCAGCGACCGTGACGTGACCCTTGTGACGGATGAAGTCGACAAGGCTGCGTTGGCGCGAGCCGGGCAGCATGAAATCCTCAGTCGTGTCGCTCACAACGCGTCTTTCCTCCCGCGAAGCCGGGTTCAGTACGGCAGTTTCCTATCCGGACAAGGCCGGTTGTGCCAGGGCGGCACCAGTACAGCCCAGGTTATCGCATAAGTGCGCATATTTCCAATTGACCTTGCGTCATTTTGCGTCAAATGTTGCACACGAACGAGCGGGCCAATCAGAGGGCCGCCACAAGCCGCGAGACTCGCGGGGGGAAGAAAACGTGCAAAGCTTTTGGCACGAAGCCTATTCTGGACTTCAGCAACGGTTGAGCGTCTACGCACAGCAAGCAAGATGGACCCTATGCGGCCTGTCGCTCTGCGTCGATGCCTTCACGCGCCTCGACACCAATAGCTGCGCCAAGCTTGCCGCAGGGCCTGATAAGGCCCGCGCTTTGGGTGCCGAATTGCAGCGCCGGGCCGCAGCCGGCATCGGCGGCGAGGTGCGCTTCGATTGGCATGACGGTCCAGCCTGGCTGGATGCCCATCTGCCCATGCGGATTGCGCTCGGCGGCACGCCGGCGCACGCCGCGCGTTTGCTGACCCGCCTTGGTGCGCCTGCGCTGCTGGCTTTGGAGCATCGCACGCCGGAGCAGTTGGCGGTGCTGGACCCTGACATGCTGCTGGCGGCCGAAGCCCCCGTTCGTGCGGCAGAGGTCGCCGCGACCGGCCAGGATCGCTCGCGCGTTTATGTCTTTGAATATACGGCCCATGAGGAGATTGGTGGCATCGTTCCACCGCGCTCCTCGCGCATCATCGTCCGCTTTCATGATTTCGATCTGGAGCAGGACTCTGACTTCACGCGCCTGTCGCCGGAATTGCTGCGGGATTGTGTAGGGCAGGGAAGCGGCATCGTCTCAGGCTTCAGTTCACTCGGCGGCGGCCCACGGCTGGATGCGGGAATCACCTATGCCAGGGCGCTTGCCGCCAGCTGGCAGGCGGCCGGAATAGGGACCATCCATTTCGAAATGGCCGGGTACGAAAGGCCCGAATATCGCGACCACACCATGCAGAAAATGGCAGGCGCGATGACGTCCATCGGTATGAGCCTGTCTGAATTCCGCGCCATCGACGCCGAAACACGCGATCTTGGTGAAGGCATGCGGCGCCTGGGTGACCGGCTGGGCCTTTCCCGCGTCACCGTCCATGCCGACGACTGGGCTATCAGCGCGACGCGCGGCGACCCTGATCAGGAGCGGGAAGCGCTGATGATGGGCTGTCTTCTCGCCAGTGCGCGTGCGGCGGCCGGCGGCCTGTCCGTGCCCAATGCCTTGCCGGACGGCGCAGCCTTCTCTGCCCCGCCGCCCGAGGAGACCTATCAAGGCTGGCATATCGTTTCCTGCCCCAGCCCCCATCTGCATCAGCCGCGCACCACGCTTGGCCTGGGCGATACCTTTATGGCCGGCTGCCTGCTCGTGCTCGGCCAGCCGAAACTGCCTGACCTCGTGATGCCGACCGAAGCGCCGATGCACTTCGCGGCACCGCTCACCTGATCATTCGATTTAAACACCATATCTGGGAGATTCCCCATGGCGCGCCTTGACGACAAGCTGACCCGCATTCTGTCCGGTGACTATCGCAAAGGCGATTTCATTATCGCGGACGCCAAGGACGGCGATATGGGGTCCGGCATCACGACCGGCGGGCCGCTATACGATGCGCAGAATGAGCAGATCGGATGGAAGACGCGGCGCGACTATCTGGATCAGATCACCACGGTCGTGAAGCAGGATATCGTCGATATCATGCTGACCTCGGTATCGAATATGGAGCGTCTGCATCAGGAAGGTGTGTATAAGACCTCTGCCGTAAAGCCCGCCATCCGCGCCAATGACGCGACGGATTGCTGGGGCGGCGTGCGCGGATCAAGCTATGCGAAGGAAAAGTCCCGTCCCTATCGCACCGCCACCATCGCGCAGGTCATGTATGGCAAGCAGGACGGCAAGAAAGGCGACCCGATCACCGGTACCGATCTTGGTCTGTATTCCATCACCTTCAACAATGATCTTGATGCCGATATGCGGTCATTGGATGCTTTCGCGGCCTTCCGCGAGGAAGCCGTACGCCTGGGCTTCACCTATTTTCTGGAAGTCTTCAACCCGAATGCGCCTGTCGGGCTGACGCCGGAAACCTCACCCTCTTTTGTCAATGACTGCCTGCTGCGCTGCCTGTCGGGCCTGACGCAGGTGGAGCGGCCGCGCTTCCTCAAGATTCCGTTCAATGGCCATCGTGCTATTGCAGAATTGGCGAATTATGACCCCACAGTCGTCATCGGCGTGTTGGGCGGTGGTGCCGGCACGACGCGCGACACGTTTGAGCTGCTGCGCCAATCGGAACAGGCCGGCGCGCGTCTTGCGTTGTTTGGTCGTAAGATCAACCTCGCTGAATCGCCTCTGACTCTCCTGCGCTTCATGCGGGGCGTGGCTGACGGCGACGTGTCACCGTCTGACGCCGTCCGCGCCTACCACGACGCGCTGGCCAAGGAAGGTTTGCGCCCGCGCCGCAAGCTGGAAGCGGATCAGGAAATCACCGAAGCCGTTTTGCGGGGCTGATCGAAACCGGCGAGGCTGGATCGGAATTCAACCGATCCGGCGTCGTCTTTTTCAGCAGGCCGTAAAGCCGCCGTCGATCGGCAAGGATACGCCGGTAATCATCGCAGCACCGTCGCCGAGCAGGAAAACGATAGGCGAGGCGATCTGATCTTCCGTGGCCCACCGGTGCAGCGGCATCTGGTTGAGGAACGGATCGCCGATATCCGGCCGGCCCCAATAGAAGGCCGACATCTCGGTCATGACGACGGTTGGATTGACGCTATTGACGCGAATATTGTAGCGGCCCAGTTCAAGGGCGGACACGCGCGTAATATTGTCGAGCGCCGCTTTCGATGAGCCGTAGGAGATATGTCCCTTCAGCGCGACCAGAGACGCCTGGCTGGAGACATTGACGATCGAGCCTCCTTGTCCAAGGCGGATCATCGACTGCGAGGCATATTTCGTCACCAACAGCGCCCCGCGCGCGTTAATGCTCATCACCCGATCAAAAACGGAAATGTCCGTTTCCATGGGTGTTGCTATTTCACCGCCAAAGCCGCCGCAGTTGACGACACCCCAGAGATCCAGACCCTGCAAGGCCGTTTTGATACTCTCCTCCGAATCAAGATCGAAGGCGAGGGTGCGGCAGCCTGTTTCGGCCGCCAGTTTGTTCAAAGCCTCCGTCGACCGGCCGCTCGCGATGACGTCAGCGCCGGCTGCGACTAGCTGGCGCACGGTGGCACCGCCGATCCCCCCCGAAGCACCCGTCACCAAAATTATTCGTCCGTCCAAACCCCACATCGGTATTTCCCTTTTTATTAGCTTTTCTTCGGGTTGTACCGCCAACCGGCGTTGCAGCTGGCATGCCCAGCGATGCTAAGCCAATACGCTTATTCTGTCAGGCCGAATCTTTCGCGTTGGGCCGCAGATGCGACCCAACGCGAACCCGTTTAAACCGTCAGTGTTGCGTCCACCCAACGTAGCTGTCCACGTTCTCCCGTGTGATCAGCTTGGGCGCCATAAGCGTGGTCCGCTCGGCAGGCTTCTGACCGTTCATGATGCCATAGCCCGTCTTCACACCGATCTCACCCATCGAATAAGGATCCTGCGAGGCGGAGGCCTGAATGGCAGAGTTGGTTTTAAGTTCGTTCACGATATCCGGCGCGCCATCGACCGAGGTGATGACAAGCCCCTGGTCCCGATGCGCCTGCTTGGCGGCTAGTTCGGTGCCGATTGCCTGCGGATCATTGACTGCGAAAATCCCGGCAATGTCGGAGAAGCGGACGAAATAGCCCTGGCCGACGACAAAGGCTCCGTCACGCGAGCCATGCCCGTTCTCATTGTCGCTTATAATCTTGATGTCGGGATATTGGCCGAGCGTCGCCTTGCAGCCGGTCACGCGGTCGATCACGGCCGACACCTGCTCGCCATTCTCGATAATGACATTGCCTTTATGATTGATCTTGTCTGCCAGGAAAGCGCACGAAATCTTGCCGGCTTCCACATTGTTGGTCTGTACCACGGCATCCGCGCCCTCGGCATTGACGTCGACACCGATGACGGTGATTCCCGCCGCCTGGGCACGCTTGATTGCCGGCAGGATCGCGTTCTGGTCAGCCGCCGTCACCAGGATCATCGACACGCCCTTGGCGATGAAATTGTCGATCTGGGTGAACTGCTTGTTGAGATCGTAATCGGCGGATACTGCGGTCACTTGCGCATTCGGGTTGATCTTCTTCGCTTCCGCCGTGGCACCCTTCACCAGCGCCACGTAATAGGGATTACCGAGCGACCCTACCGTGATGCCAAGAGTTTGCAGGTCTTTGGCGGAAGCGGCGCCGGTGAAAGCAACCAGGCTGAGAGAGGCTAAGGCTGCCGCAATAAGTGTTTTCTTCATCGCTCTGTTTCCTGAGCCCGTATTGATGTTCGCGGTGCCCGGCTCATCGGCAATCGCGGTTGTCTCGGCAAACCTGATGGTCAGACGAGTTTAAGACGCCGCTCCTTCAGCCCTGCCACCGAACGGCGGGCGGCTTTCGTGTGCGCGGCGATGGTCGTATCCACGTGCGCCGGGCTCAGCCTCGTCTCGATGACGAGCCGCGCCGCGCCAAGCAGGCCGGCATCCCGCCCGCCATGGGCGCGATGAATGCCGAGATGCCGGATGGCGAGCGGCAGGCTGCGCGCATGCAACTGCGTGCGGATACCTGAAAGCAGTGTCTCTCCCGCATCGGCCAGCGTGCCGCCGATAACGATGGTGCTCGGGTTGAACAGGCTGACGGCATGGGCGATGCCATCTCCGAGTGCGACGCCAGCCGCCTCCAGCCGCGCTGTCGTCTCCGCCTGACCCGCTTCGAATGATCCGATGACGTCGCGCGCGCTGTTCAGCGCGAGGCCGGTGCTGCGCAGGTCCCGTGCCACGGCCCAGCCCGCAGCATGGGCTTCCAGGCAGCCATGCTTGCCGCAGCGGCAGAGCGGACCGCCCCTTCGGTCGATCTGCATATGCCCAATGTCGCCCGCGGCTCCCTGGGCGCCACGATAGAGCCGGCCGTCGGTCATGAGGCCGCTGCCGATGCCGTTGCCGGCCTTCACGAACAGAAACTGACCCGCCTCGGGCCAGTAAGTGCGGAATTCCGCCAGCGTCATGAGGTTGACGTCGTTTTCGACCAGGACCGGAGCCGGGATGAACGTGCTGAGGCAGCCGCAGATGTCGAAATCGTCCCAGCCGGGCATGACGGACGGACCCACGACACGGCCACCCGCATGATCGACAGGGGCGGGAAGGCCGATGCCCATGCCCAGCACATCCGCGACGGCTCGTCTAGATTGATCGAGCAATGCAAGCCAGCAGCGGGCGAGCTGGGCCAAAACCGCACCCGGCCCGTCTGCCAGGGTGATCGGGATAACGCATTCGGCGAGAAGGGCAGGGCTGAGATCGACGATCGCCAATCGCGCATGCGTCTCGCCGATATCGGCGACCAGCACAGTGGCGGCATCCGGGGCCAGACGCAGCATGGCGGAGGGTCTGCCGCCGCCCTGCCGCTTGGGCTCGGGGGTTTCGTCCAGCAGGCCTGCGCCGAGCAACTGCGTCAGGTGCTGCACGACAGTCGTGCGGGAAAATCCGGTCGCCGTTACCAGGTCCGCGCGCGATCGCGCGATACCGCCCGCCACCAGGGAAAGAATAAGGCCTGCGCCGCTCGTGGGCGTTGCCAGATCACGCCATGTCACGGGCCGACCCCAGGAAAGCATTCTGCTGATGGTGGTTCAGGTCGTGCAACGTGTCCCGGACCGTCTTGTCCTCGGCGAGTTGCCGATAGCTGCGATAAATCCGCTGATAGGCCGAATGTTGTCGATCGTCGCAATGGTAGAGCGTTCCGGCACTGGCACCGAAGCGCATAGCGCCCTCGGTGAAATCGGCCACCACACCACCGGCCACGGCACCATGAATGGCGGCACCGACGGCTGTCGGGTTTTCCAGCGCTGGCACCGTTATGTCCTGTCCCAGGACATCCGCCATGATCTGAACGAGCAGCGGGTTGCGGTGCGCAAGTCCGCTGGTGAGAAGGATTTCTGACACCGCGAGCCCGCCCTGCGTCAGGCAGTCTTTCACGAAATGCGCGCCGTAGCAGAGACTTTCGAGAAGGGCGCGGTAGATGCCGGCCCCGGTCGTACCCATTGTGAAACCGGCCAGCAGACCGCTGAGATGGGAATCGGCGTAAGGCACACGATTGCCGCTCCACCAGTCAAGCGCGACGAGGTGATTTTCTCCCGGCGCCAGACCGGCCGCTTCGGCATTGTAGAGCGCGAAGTTGCGGGCAAGGTCGGCATCGCGCGGAAAGGTCTGGACAAACCATCCGAGCATATCGCCGAAACCGGCCTGGCCGGCTTCGTAACACCAGAGTTCGGGGAGAACGGCACCCTCGGCGCACGCTTCCAGGCCGGGTGGCAGGGGAAGGGGCTTGTCTTCGAGCAGCAGATAGGCGGCGGAGGTACCAAGCGCGCCGACCCAGGCCCCGGGGCGCACGGCACCCACGGCTGGCAGCACGGCATGGGAATCGATGACGGCGACAGCAACGATCGCGGCCCCCAATATGCCCGTGCGCCGGCGCCAGTCATCGTTCAACGGACCGACCGCAGTCCCGACGGTGGCGGGCATCCCCAGCCGGTCAGCCAGCCCTGGCACGACATCATCGGGATAGCTGATGCCGGGCCGATATTGCGCCTTATAGGCCGCGAAATCGAGGCTGCGACGCTCGATCCCGGTGAGTTGCCAGGTCATCCAGTCGCCACTTTCGATGAAGCGCGCGGCCTGATCCCAGATAGCAGGGGCCTCCTGCTGGATCTGAGCGGCTTTAGGCAGCATCCACTCACCCGAGAGGCGCCCGCCGCAGGATTCGAGGAAGTCGCCCCCTCGTGCATTGATGGCATCGGCCAGAGGTTGCGCCGCCGCATGCTTCCAGAGTTTGACATAGGCATGCGGCTCGTCCGGATGCAGGGCCGACAGGGGTGTTCCATCAGCGCGCGCCGGCAGAGGCGAACTCGCGGTGAAATCGAGGCCGATGCCAAGGATGTGCCGCCCCTGGCCCAGATGGCGCAGAACGCTTTCGGCTGCTTCGCTATAATCGGCCGCATCTTGAAGCGCATATTGCGGGGGTAGGCGACGTCCACTGGGTAGATGGCTTGTCATCACGCCATGCCGGTAGTCGGCGGCTTGGTTTGCTTCTGCCTTGCCCGTGGCCGCATTGATCAGCACGCCACGCAAAGACAGCGTGCCGAAGTCCAGACCGATGATGAAGCCGGTCACCGTGCGGCCTTCATAGGGCGTGACTGATCCATAAGCGGGCTGAGCCTTGTTCCGGGATCTTTTTGTGGATCCCCGTTTCCTCGTTTAGCCTAGATAAGGGGGCTCTGCTTCAGATGCAATATATTTTGACCAAATTTGGTCAAAATTGCCATTTGACGTGGATTGACCATCTCGGAGAGAGTTCCCTCAAACGGTCCGTTGAGGGACTCCGAGCCGGTCAGACTTATCGTGCGAAGCTGGACAGGAAGCGTTTCGTGCGATCGTGCTGCGGCTGGTACAGCAGGGCGGACGGTGGCGCTTCCTCCAAAATTCGACCCGCGTCCATGAACACGACCCTGTCGGCGACCTCGGCCGCGAATTTCAGCTCATGCGTGACGACGATCATCGTCATGCCTGAACGGGCAAGGTCGCGCATGACTTGCAGCACTTCGCCGACCAGTTCGGTATCGAGCGCGGAAGTTGGTTCATCAAACAGAATAAGCTTCGGCTGCATCGCCAGGGCGCGGGCGATGGCGACGCGCTGCTGTTGGCCGCCAGACAGCTGGGCAGGATAGGCATTGGCCTTGTCCGCAAGCCCAACGCGCTCCAGCAGCGCCATCCCTTCTTCGCGCACCTGGGCCATAGGCCGTTTCAGGATGCGCGCCGGTCCTTCAATGATATTGCCGAGTGCCGTCAGGTGCGGGAACAGATGAAAGCGCTGAAACACCATGCCCGTGGATCGCCGCTGCCGCAGGATCTCTCTTTCCGACAGCGGATGAAGCGCATCACCGACCCGCCGATAGCCGGTGAGTTCTCCGTCCACCCACAGCGCCCCGGCGCTGATGGATTCAAGCTGGTTGATACAGCGCAGAAAGGTGGTCTTGCCGGAGCCTGACGGCCCGATGATGCAGACGACCTCGCCCAGATGCACATCCAGAGACACTTCGGTCAGCACTTGCAATGGGCCGAAGCTTTTACCGACCTTGACGGCGGAGACGACACGCCGGGTCATCGTGCTGCTCTTGCAAAACCACGGCTGGCCCGCTGCTCCAGGCTGCGCTGGAAGACCGACAAAACCGTCACCACGACGAGGTACCATAGACCGGCCACAAGCAGAAGCTCCATCACCGCCGTGTTGACGTAATAGACATTCTCGGATGCTTTCAGAAGATCGGTGAATCCCACGATACTGGCGAGGGACGATGTCTTCACGAGACCGATGAATTCGTTGCCGAGCGGCGGAATGGCCACGCGCAATGCCTGCGGCATGATGATACGCCTCAGCATCATCAGCCTGGGCATGCCGATCGCCTTGCAGGCCTCATATTGTCCGACATCGACGGCCAGAAGCCCCGCGCGCATGATTTCTGAAATATAGGCGCCCTCGTTGAGACCGAGACCGAGAAGGGCTGCGGCGGCGGGCGTCATGACATGCACGGTCTTGGCGTACCAGATGCCCTTGATGCCGATATGCGGAAAGACCAGAGCCAAATTATACCAGACCAGAAGCTGCAATATGATTGGCGTTCCGCGGAAGAACCATGTGTAGAACAGTGCCACGGTCCGCAGCACGGCATTCGGCGAACTGCGTGCCACGGCACATAGCCCGCCGAGAATAACGCCGATTGCCATGCTGGCGACTGAAAGCCAAACGGTGTTGACGACACCCATCATAATGGTCGGCCAGAAGATGTATTGGCCGACCACGGCCCAGCCGATCTGGCCCTCTGCGAAGGCGCGGACAAGGAGCGCCGCCAATAGAAGGATGATAGCGGCTGCGATCATCCTTCCATAGTGCCTCGGCTTGATATGCCGCAGATTGGCGATATCAAGCTCCTGCTGATGGGCCGCGTCTTCCGCGATCGTCTTCAACCGAGCGGCATCGCTCATCAGGGCGTGGGGCCCTGGTTCAGCGTCATGCTGGGATAGGCGCTATAATCCAGCTTCCATTTCTTAATCAGAGTCTCATACGTTCCGTCAGACACGGTTTTCAGCAAGGCGGCCTGCCAGGCATTCCGCAATTGCGTGTCGGATTTCGGGAAGGCGGCGCCCATGAGAGCGGAGGAGATCGGCTCCCCGAGCGGGCGGTATTTGCTGCTCCCCTGCATCTGCACAACGGTCGGGATGGTTTCAAGCCCCTGCATCGCCGCGTCGGCCCGGCCAGTGCGGAGATTGGTCAATTCCTGGGCCAGGCTCGCATCCGTAATGACGACAACCGCAGGCTTGCCGGCGGCGACGCAGGTTTTGTCGCTCCAGGCTTTTATCGTCGTCGGGAAATTGGTGCCCTCGCTTGTGGACACGGTCTTGCCGCAGAGATCGGTCAGCGTCTTGAGATCGGTATTGTCGGTGGTGGTATAAAAGGCACCGCCGGCCTTCAGATAATCGACGAAGTCGAACAAAGCGCGGCGCTTGGGGATATCATAGATGCCGCTCATGATCATGTCCGACCGGCCGGATTGCAGCGACGGAATCATCTGTTCAAAGGGGCCATCCTGCCAGTTGAGCTTGACATTGAGAATCTTGGCAGCGGCGCCCGCGAGATCGATATCGAAACCCTCGATCGCATTGGTTTTCGGATCATGCAGCTCCAGCGGCGGGTAATCCGCGTTGAGCGCGACATTGATGACGCCCTTTTGGGCGATATCGGGCGGCAGGCTTTGTGCGTGAGCCGCAAACGGGAGCAGCGCAGCAGCAGCGAGCGTGAAAAGTCGGAGCCTGAACATGAAGTCTCCTGAGAACCGATGAAAATCAAACAGGGTTGAAAATGATGGCAGGTAGGCGAAATCAACGGGAAGGAAAAACGATCTGCGGCACGGGTTCGGGCCAGAAGGGCAGTTGTTCGGCGCGCGGCTGCCACTGACCGGAGGTGATGAGGCCGTCGATATGGTTTGCGATGTCTTCCATGGTCGCGAACCAGACGCCGCCTTTGTCTTTCATATAGGTGATGAGTTCGACCATCGCCTCCGCCCGCGCCAGCCGGCCGGAGACGAAAGGATGCCAGATGGAAGACCAGAGGCCGCCATGCGCCCAGGCAGCGTCGAATTCGGCGCGGAACACGTCCATGGCCTGGGCCGGCGAGCGCGTCGTTTGCCCCATATTGAACTCTTTCATGTTCACATATTGGGGCCAGTCATCCAGAGCATGGTCGGATGGCAATTCGATCAGACTGCCGCTGTCGCTTTGCAGAAGATAGGGAATATCGTCACCGCCGAGTGACGCGTCATAGCGGAAGCCGTGCTTGATCAGGAGATCGAGCGTATGTTCCGAAAACGCGCCGGAAGGGCAGCGATACCCGGCCGGCGGCCGGCCGGTGGCTTTGTTGATAGCCTCCATGCCACGGACGAGGACCGCTTCCTCGTCTTCCGGGGATAATTGATTGACGCGTTCGTGCAGCCATCCGTGATGGCCAATCTCATGCCCGTCATCGACAAGTGCCTTGATGGCATCGGGATAGGCTTCCACGCACCAGCCCGGCACATACATCGTCTGCCGCATCTCAAAATGGCGCCAGATGTCCACGATGCGTGGCACGGCAACCCGCGCGCCGTAGCGCAGGCTGGATGACAGGTTGATGCGGCGGCGTGAATCATTGGGGTAATAAAGATGCAGCAGGCTTTCGGCGTCGAAATCAAAGGCGAAGCAAACCGCGCAACGCGCGCCATCTGGCCAGGGAGGTGGGTTGGCAATCAGTTTCAAGGCCATGCGGTGTCTCTATCCTCGTCTTGAGCTGGACCTTGCGGAATACGGCGGATCTGACCTCGCGGCTGCCTGTGTCCATGCAAGATTTGGTCCAGGCATGTTCAACGGCGCAGATCTTAGCGTCAACTCCAAATTCGCCGCCTGGCAGACAAAATGACGATGTTCCCTGATTGACTTGGCCGGACGCAATTCTACCGTGGTGATGGTACGTCGTATGATCATCAGTCAGATACAGGATAGCATCTTGGCAAAGACCAGTACTGGCCCGGAAACAGATTCACCCAAGCGCAGTGTTTCCGAGATTGTCGACGCCCGCCTGTCTGTGCGCGCCTTCCTTGCCGATCCGGTTGATGCCGATATCGTCTCAGATATCCTCATCCGCGCCGCGCGTGCTCCTTCTGGCGGCAATCTTCAGCCCTGGACTGTGCATATTGTGCAGGGTCAAACCCTCACGGCTCTAAAAACCGCCATGGCCAAGCTTTGCTTTGACAGGCCGGATGGCGATCCTATGCCGACGCCTTTCTATCCTGCGACCTTGTCGCCGGCCCATATGGCGCGCCGTATCGAGAATGGCGCGCGTCTTTATGCGGCTCTCGGCATCGACCGGGATGACAAGGCAGCGCGCAAGGCCTGGATCGACGAGAATGTCCAGTTCTTCGGGGCGCCGCTGGGTCTGTTCTTTCTCATGCATCGTGACTTCGGGCCTTATCAGTGGTTGGACCTCGGCATCTATATGCAAACCGTGATGCTGCTGCTCGGCGAAGCGGGCCTGGATACCTGCCCTCAGGCGGACTGGGCCATGTATGCGCCGACCATTGAGGCGATGCTGGGTCTGCCGTCCAGCCTGACGCTGATTTGCGGCATGGCCGTCGGCTATCGGGACGAGAGCGCGCCGATCAATCAGGTGCGCACGATGCGGGCGTCGCCATTTTTTCCAAACGGGGAGGCTTAACGCCTATTGGTGATCGTAGCTGTCACCATGCGTGACGTGAGGCGTAATGCTGATAGCGCCTGTATCATCAATGTGGAAGCTTCTGACGCCGGCGTAGGAAATGCCGGCCTGGTCCAGAAGTGCGGTCGCCGCGGATTCCAGGCCCAGCGGCACATAGAGAAAGAAATGCCGCACTTTGGTCGGCGTCAGATCATCGGCGGCGTCCGAGCAGGCGCGAAGATGCGGCAGGAGGTCCGGCCCGACCGCGTATTCCACCTCACCGATCTCGCATGCTTGGCCAGTTGCATCGACGACCAGAATATCCGGGTAATGGATGCTGCCTTCGCAGGGAATGCCCTGTCTGCGGACCGGCACATTGGTCAGGGTCACATAATCGGCCGGCCAGGTGGTCTGTCCCGGAAACGGAAAGCGGTTATCCGCGATATAGCGGACAACACGATCATGCGACCCTTGGTCCATTGGACGGTCCTTGATGTTTCAGGCTTGCAGAAAACGCTCTGCCGCGTCGCCCAGAATGTCGCAGCACAAAGCAAGATCCTCTTCCCGCGTATCTTCGGACCAGTGATGACTGACACCGCCAATGCTGGGCGTGAAGAGCATGGCGACCGGCATGAGGCGGCCGAGATATTGCGAATCATGGCCGGCGCCACTGGGCATTCGTTGCCATAGGCTGGGGGCGCATGCCTCGGCGGCGGCGTCCAGTGCTGCGAGCATGGTCGGGTCGCAGGCAATGGGCGTCGACCGGCTCACGGTCTCCACGCGCGCCTTGCACCGCTCGTTGCGATTGCTCTCCTGCACCAGAGCGCGAAGTGTCGTTTCCATGCGTTCCAGAACCGTCATGTCGATGTCGCGGAACTGGAAGAGAATCATGGCCTGCCCCGGAATGATGGAGGGCGCACCGGGGTCGAGCGTAATGCGGCCCGTCGTCCAGGTTGACCGCGGCCCACAGACGCGCGGAAATTCACGGTCGACCGCTGACAGCAGGCGGATCGCGGTCAGGCCTGCGTCACGGCGCTCATCCATGGTGGTGCCGCCGGCGTGATCCTGCTGGCCGTCGATCCAGATCCGATATTGCCAGATCGCGACGATGCCGGTGACAACGCCGGCGCGCAAATTGGCCTTTTCAAGTTGCGTTCCCTGCTCTATATGCATTTCGAACGCGCCCTTGTGCCGCCCCGGCTCCAGCGTCATGCGGGGTTTGCCGGCAAGTCCCGCATCCGCCAGCGCCTGCCGCAGCGGCGTGCCATCCGTCCGATTGTGCGACCGGTCGATTTCTTCCTCGCTCAAATCGCCGATGATCGAACGACTGCCGAGAAAGCCGCCTTCGAAATGGCCCTCTTCATCGGCATAGGCGCAGACATCGACGGGAAGCCCCGCGCGGGCCAGCGCCAGCGCGGAGACGACGCCAAGTGCGCCGTCCAGCCAGCCGGCATAGTTCTGGCTTTCGATATGGCTACCGGCCAAAAGATGCGGGCCGGGGCCTTGATGCCGGCCGTAGACATTGCCGATACCGTCTATGCTCGGGTTCAGCCCGATCTCTGCCATCCTGTCCATTAGCCAGCGGCGGGATTCCATATCCTGCGGCGAATAGGTTGGGCGATGCACGCCCGTCTTATAGGCGCCGATCTGCCGCAACTCATGCAGATCGGCCAGAAAGCGCCCCGTATCGATGCTGACCATGATCCGCGCTCAGAATTCCAGAAGATTGTCGCGGAATTGGGTATGGCCGTACGCGCGGCGGGCGAGGCCGCGCTTTTGCAGGGCGGGCACAAGCCCATCCTCGATTTCGGCCAATGTCCGGCGCGTCAGATTGGGAAGCGAGAGCAGGAAGCCGTCGCCGCCGGCATGCTGCATGGCTTCCGCCATTTGGCTCGCGATATCGTCCGGAGAACCGATCAGAGGGACAGAGCCACCGTCGCCGCTATGTTCCGTAATCGCCTGGCGCAGCGTCTTGCTGCCGGCTTTGCGCTTGAATTCGTCCAGTGTCTGCTGATGGCCGTTTGTCTTGAGTTCGCCGACAGGGGCATCGAGATCGAACTGCTTGAAGTCGATATTGGTGATCTTGCCGAGAAAAGCCAGTTTGCGGTCAACCTGAGCCGCATTCAGCGCCGCACGGCGCTCCTTCACGCGCTGCGCGTCTTCCTTGGTTTCGGCGATGATGGGCGAGACCAGGAAGAGCACCTTGCAATTGTCCGGGTTGCGGCCGCTTGCGGCCATGCGGGCGCGCACATCGTCACGATAGGCCTTCATGCCCTCAGGCCCGTTTGTCGAGGCAACGATCGTATCCGCGTTCGACGCCGCAAAAGCGCGGCCACGCGCCGACCCGCCGGCCTGGGCGATCACCGGCCGGCCTTGCGGGCAGGGGCCGGAATTCAGAGGCCCACGGGATTTGTAGAAACGGCCGTCGAAATCGATCTGGTGAACCTTGGTATGGTCGATCAGCATGCCGCTTTCGCTGTCGGCGACAAGCGCACCCGGCTCCCAGGAATCCCAAAGCTTTGAAACCAGATCGATATATTCCTCGGCCATCTCATAGCGCATGTCATGCTCGGGCAGGCCGTCGAGACCGAAATTGCGTGCCGCGAAGTCGGAACTTCCCGTCACCATATTCCAGCCGGCGCGGCCGGAGGAGACCTGATCGAGCGTCGACATGAGGCGAGCGAGCAGATAGGGCGGATAGGCGAAGGTGGCGAAGGTCGGCACAATCCCAATCCGCGACGTCGCCGCGATCATCATGGTGGCGACGACGGAAGGGTCTTGCCTTGGCACGGCCAGACCGTTGTGAAGATAGACTTCGCGGGAATTGCCGTAGCTTTCACCGACATAGGAGGAATCTTCGAGCAGAATATAGTCGAAGCAGGCGCGTTCCAGGGACCGCGCAACATCAAGGAAAAGATCGGGGACCATCCAGCTGGTGCCGATATGGCCGGTCCAGGCTTCACCCCAGGCCTGCACGCTCGATCCTTGAAGAAACAATCCCAGATGGAATGGATTACCGCTCATGCTTTTCACCCGCTCAGGCCAATTACTTTGGAGATCACGTCCCACACGGCAGGCAGGCTAAAGCGGGTTATAGTGGAGGCACAACCAGAAAAATGAAGTTAACTGCAAATTTGTTTAGGCGCTGTCTTCATGGGGCGTCAGCAGCCCTTCCATGATGAGGCGCAGTTGCGGTCCGCCGATCCTGAGAACATCCGCCTGACTCATCGTGGAAGACGCAATGCGGCGCGAGAAGTTCCAGGTCGTGATGCCCACGATCAGATCCGCCAATTCCGCCACGTGCACCCAGGCCTGGATGCGGCCGCGTTGCTGGTAGGTCGCGAGGATGGTGACATATTGCCGCTTGATCAGAAGGTTAAGACGCAGGCCGGTGCGGTGCACGGGGCCTTCCGGCTCCAGATATTGAGCAGCCATCAGCGCGCGCCAGGATTCGCGAGACAGATGCCGCAGCGCCTGCTCGGCGAGCAGGCATTCAAAGGCGAAGATGCCGTCAATCGGGGCTGACGGCAGACGCGCCATGAAGCGCCGCCGCTCGGGCAGTGCCGCTTCGACATGGCGCAAGGCGAGCTGCATCAGGATATTCGGCTTGGTCGAGAAATAATTGTAGACGGTACCGGGAACGACCGAAGCGCGCTTGGCAATGTCTTCGATCTTCGTCGCATTATAGCCCTGCTCATGAAAAAGCGCCTGTGCCGCATCAAGAACCTGTTCGATGCGACGCTGCTTGCCTTTTTTGCGCAGTGTCAGTTCAGCCATCGCGCCACGCGCTCCGTTTTTTATCCGCCGTCATGGGCGTATGGCACGGAGCGTAAGCACGATTTTGAAGCGGCATCAAACGACCATGGGCGCTATGTGACGCGCGGGTGCCACCTGCAAGCCTGCTGCGAAGCGCGGTGCATCCTGCATCAGACGCGCCGTTTCCTTGGCTTTTGGGGCGGAGAGAACCACCTGCGTGGGACCGGATTCAACGATCCTGCCAGCCTGCAAGACGATGATATCCTGCGCGATGCTGCGCACCAGACCGATGTTATGGGCGACGAACAGCATGCTCAGCCCGCGTTGCTGCTGTAGGCGCAGCAAAAGTTCCACAATCGTCGCCTGAATCGAGACGTCGAGCGCCGAGGTGATCTCATCGCAGACCAGCAGATCCGGCTGGCAGATCAATCCGCGTGCAATGGCCGCGCGCTGCCGCTGACCACCTGAGAGCTGCCCCGGAAAGGCATCGGCCGCCCTGTGCGGCAGGCCGACGGAGGCAAGCGCTGCCAGGATTTCGGACCGCGAGATGGCTTTCGATCCCCGCAGATGACGGCCCGCCACCAGCAGCGACTGGCCAATGGTTTGGCGCGGGTTGAGCGACGCATAGGGATTCTGGAAGACGTATTGAATGCGCCGCAATTGCTCTCGGCTTCGCTGGCCGGCAGACGGTCTCAACGGCGCGCCGTTGAGGCGTATATCGCCAGTCCAATGGGCATGCAGCCCGGCGATACAGCGCGCCAGCGTGGTTTTGCCGGATCCGGATTCGCCCACCACCGCCGTGCAGCGGCCACCGGCGATGTCGATGGCGATATCATGCAGCACCTGCCGCCCATGCCAGGCACCAAGGCCGCTCAGAGTCAGCAGCGGAGCGGCCTGGGGTTGTGACAGTATTGGCTGTGCCATCGCCTGAGGCCGGGAGATTGCGGTCTGGCCCATGCGTCGGCAACGCACCACATGCCCAGGTTCCGCCACCAGATCGGCCGGTGGCGCTAGCCGGCAGGCATCCTCGGCAAGGTCGCATCTTGCCGCGAAAGCGCAGCCCGGTGGCCGATGCGCCGGGTCCGGCGCATGACCGCTCAGGCCTTTCAGCACCAGCGCCTGATCCGGATCCGGCACCGCACGCAGCAGCGCGCCGGTATAGGGATGCAGGCGGCGCTCCAGAACCTGCGCGGCCGTGCCGGCCTCTACAATCTCGCCCGCATACATGACGGCGACCTGGTCGGCGAGTGCTGCGACAACTGCCAGATCGTGGCTGACATAGACGATGGCCGTGCGATGCTGCTGCGCCATGGCGCGCACCAGGTGCAGCACGCGGGTCTGCGTGGTCACATCCAGCGCCGTCGTCGGCTCGTCCATCAGGATGGCCTGGGGCTGCGGCGCGAAAGCCATGGCAATCGCGATACGCTGCTGCTGGCCGCCCGATAGTTCATGCGGAAAAGCGGAGAGAATGCGCGCAGGGTCGGGCAGGCCGACATCCTCAAGCAGCCGGTGCAGCCGCTCGTCCGTCGCATCCGCCGGATTGCGCAGGCATTCGGCGAGTTGCGTGCGCAGGCGTAGGCCTGGATGCAGGGCCGTCGCCGGATCCTGCGGTACATAAGTGATTTCGCGCCCGCGCATTGTCCGCAGCTCACGCGCCGAAAGGTTCAGCATCGACACGCCGCCGATGCTCACCCGGCCCGCGGCAATCTTGAGGCCGGGCCGCGCATGGGCCAGCAGCGCAAGGCCAGCCGTGGTTTTGCCGGAGCCCGATTCCCCGACCAGGCCAAGAATGCTGCCGGGCGTGACGGCGAAGGAAATACCCCGCACGATCGGTGCAGCCCCTTGCGCAGTCACGACCTGCAAGTCTTCCACCACAATGCCCGCATGGGCCTGCACGGTGCTGTTCACGTCGCTCATCGTCATGCGGCGTCATCCGGTTCAGATGCCGCGAGCCTGGGCTTTGCCCCGCGCGACAGCCGGTCGCTCAGGATATTGATGCCGATGGACAGCAGCGCGATCAGCACCACCGGCGCGATTACCGGCCAGGGATTGCTCTCAATACCGATCTGATTTTCGTGGATCATCAGGCCCCAATCGGCGGAAGGCGGCTGCGCGCCGAAGCTGAGATAGTTTAAACTTGCAATGAGGGCGATGGAGAAGGTCAGGCGCAGGCCGCTTTCCACCAGCAAGGTGGTGCGCACGTTCGGCAGAATGTCGAGCAGCAGGATGCGCCATTGCGGCAGGCCGATGCTGCGCGAATATCGGACGTAATCCTCGTCCACCACTTTCAGTGCTGCCGCCCGCAAGGTGCGCGCAACCTGGGGCATATGCACGACGGCGATGACCAGTACGACGAGGCTGAGGCTCGATCCGGCGAAGCTCATGAACAGCAAAGCCAGAATGAGCTGGGGAAAGGCGAGGGCGACATCGGCGAGGCGCATGATCATCTCATCCAGCACACCCCCGCGCAAAGCGGCGGTCACGCCCAGCAGGCTGCCCACCCCGACGCCGAGGATGGTCGCGATGGCCGCCATGGTGAGGAAGCGCCAGCCACCGGAGAGAACGCGCGAGAGGACGTCGCGCCCCAGAACGTCGCTACCCAGCCATTCGCCCGGAGCCGGGAGAGCGAACACGTCATCGACGGAATCCGTGGGCGATTGCGGTGCCAGGAATGGTCCCAGAATGACGACGGCGAGAACGAGGACCACAAGCAGCAGGGCGATCGTGCCAAGCCAGCCTTGCCGCCGAAAAAAAACGTGTAGGATTGTCATGCGCGGCGTGTCCGCAGCTTGGGCGTCAGAAGCACCGTGCAGACATCCGCGATGATATTGAGACAGACATAGACGGCTGCCAGGATCAGCGTGAAATCCTGAATTTCGGGCAGGTCGCGCGTCCCGACCGCCGAGACGATTCCCTCGCCGATGCCGGCATAGCCAAAGACATATTCGACGACGACGATGCCGCCCGCGAGATAAGCGAGGGTCAGTGCAATCGCCTGGATTGTCGGCGGCAGCGCGCTTGGCAGTGCATGAACGATCAGCAGGCGGTGAGGGGACACGCCTTTCAGGCGCGCCATTTCAATATAGTCGCTTTCCAGAACGTCGATCATCGAGCCGCGCATCATGCGGAAGACATAGGGAAAAACGACCAGGGTAAGGGTGAGCAGAGGCAGAACCAGCACACGCGGCGTTTGCAGCGGCGAATGTCCGGGCTGCACGAGGGAAACCATCGGCAGCACATGCGGCGCGGCAAGGGATGACACGATGATCAAAGCGATGCCGATGACGAATTCGGGCAAGGCGGAGAGTGCCAGAGCGACGGTGGACAAGGCGATATCGGTGGCACGGTCATGCCGCACGGCGGCCGCGAGGCCGGCGATGACGGCAATAGGCAGGCTGATCACCGCCGTGATGATGACCAGCAGAGATGAATTATACAGCCGCCCAGCGATATCGCTCAGAATGGGCTTTCCGGTTACAAGCGAGTTGCCAAGATCGCCGTGCAGAAGGCCTAGAATCCAAAGCCCGTATTGTGCGAGCGGCGCGTGGTTGAGGTGAAGCGCGGCCCGCAGCGCGGCGATGCGCGCCGGCGTCGCCGTTCTGCCCAGAATGGCGGTTGCCACGTCGCCCGGCAAAAGCTGGGTGGCGGCAAAGACCACCAGCGACACAAGCAGCAGCGTCAGCAGGCCGAGCAGAAGACGGCGCAGCAGCATGGCAGCAAGGCCGCTTCCCGTCATCCAGGCAAGCGGTCCTGCTGTTCTGGCGCCATACGCCGCATTGGCCATCAGGCGAGCCAGGCCTTGGTGAGCGAGAAATTACCCAGCGCGTATCCGGTGCGGGATTTCGGTAGGCCCATGACGTTCTTGGCCAGGATATCCACCACCGAATTATAGGACGGCACGACCCAGGTGCCGCGCTCGAACTCGATCTGCTGCAGGCGGTGGATCATTTCCGTCCGCTTGCCGAAATCGACGATGCCTTTCGCCTCGTCATAGACCTTCAGATATTCCGCGTCGGCCCAATGCGTTTCATTCAGGAAACTGCCGGGCAGGAAGGAGAGGGGGGGCTGCCCCATGATCGGCGAATAGAAGAAGAAGTCCTGCGAGAACGGAACCTTGGAATACATGTTCTCGGAATAGACGTCGTTATTGGCTTGCGTGACCTGTACTTTCACACCGGCCTTCGCTGCCTGCTGGGCAAAGATTTCAGCCATCGGAATGATGCCATTGGCCATATCCGTGGTGATAAGTTCCAGCCGGTCGACGCCTGCCTTCTTGAGCAGGAACTTTGCCTGGTCCAGATCCTGATGCCGCACCAGGGAGCTGTCGAAGGACGGATCGTACTGGCCGTAGATGTCGTTCGCGACCGTGCCGTAGCCGGACAGCGTGATTTTGACGAAGCGCTCCCGGTCCATCATCAGGCGCAAGGCCATGCGAACATTGGGGTCGTTGAACGGCGGCTTGTCGGCGCGCATGGTGAAGGGCGTGATCTCGGCGGGTTCCGAGAGCAGGGCCTTGAGCGTCGTGCTGTTCTTGATCTGGCGGATCAGGTTGGCCGGTGCATTGGCAACGGCATCGACCTGGCCGCCCTGCAAGGCGTTATAGGCGGCCAGATTATCGGTGAACTGTTCCTGCAGGATGAAGCCGTCGAGATAGGCAGGGCCGTCATAGTATTCGTCAAACCGCGTGAACTCCGTCTGCTGTGCCGGGGTCATGCTCTTGAACTTGAAAGGCCCGGCGCCAATCGGCTTTTTCGGATCGTAGTCGGTGGGCACGATGCCGGCCATGAACGGGCAAGAAATCACGTCGCGCAGAACGGCGTAGGGCACTTTGGTCGGTATGCGCAGCGTGCGGTCGTCCAGATACTGGATATTGCCCAGGTCGAGCGGGGCGAGCGCCACGGCACCGACGGTCGGCGCCTTCGGGTCGCTGATACGGTTGAAGGAGAAGGCGACGTCCTTCGCGGTCACTGGCCGGCCGTCATGGAATTTCGCGTCGCTGCGCACGCGAATGGTCCAGGACATTGCCTTGGCATCGCATTCCATGCTTTCGGCAAGCTTGTTGATGACCTGCGCATCCGGGGACAGGGACACGAGCCCGTCATACATGGCCATGACGCGATAGCTGTCGGGCTGGGTGAGCGTATTATGGGCATCCAGCGTGTCGCCTGCGGTGCCGCCGGTAATGGCGACACGCAATGTACCGCCCTTTTTTGGCACCGCCGTGTCGGCCTGGGCGGAGGCGCCGCCCAGCCCGAGCAGTCCGGCGGCGGCTAGCCCGCCACCGGCCTTCAGCAGAGTACGGCGCGTGGCGCCCGATGATGCCAGATCAGCTATAGGCGGAAGGCGAAGATCATCCATGGTCAATGCCTCAGGGGTGTTCGGTGAAGAGTTGCGGTGCGGCCGGTGCGGTGACATGGCGGCGCGATTGCATCAGCGGTTGGATATGCTGCCCAAAGGCATCCAGCCCGATAAGGAAGTCGTCGAACGTCAGCATGACGCCGCCAAGACCCGGGACGTCGTCCAACGCGTCCAGCATGCGTGCGACACTGGCATAGGAACCGATCAGCAGGCCGAAGCCGTGGGCCACGGCTGTCTCCGGCAGCGTATATTGGCGGACATTGGTATCGCTGCCCGAATGCTTGTCCGCCCCTGCCTGGCGCGTCATCCAGTCCAGCGCCTCAAGATCGGCACCTGCCTTGTAATGGTCCCATTTCGCAAAGGCGGCTTCATCGGTTTCATCGGCGATAACCGTAAACAGCGCCAGCGCAGGCACCTGGCGTCCTGCCGCCGCAGCCGTGCTGCGCACCTGATCGACCATGCCGTCCAGCGCGCGGGGCGTATTGATGCCCTTGCCGATGCAGAAGTTGTAATCCGCATGACGGGCCATGAAGTCCAGCCCGCGCTGGCTTTGCCCGGCGCAGACGATTTTGATCGGCTGGCTTGGGAGAGGGCTCAGCCGGCAATCCTCCATCTGGAAGAACTCGCCCTGAAAGTCGGACTGGCCCTTGCTCCAAAGGTCGTGCAGGACACGCGTATATTCCTCAAGCTGGTCATAGCGCCGCGCGAAATGCTGATCGCCGGGCCAAAGCCCCATCTGCGAATATTCAGGCCGCTGCCAGCCGGTGATGAGATTGACGCCGAACCGGCCCGGCGCGATCGAATCAATGGTCGTCGCCATGCGCGCCATGAAAGCGGGTGGCAGGATGAGGGAGGACGCCGTGGCAAATAGCTGAATGCGCTGCGTCACCGCCGCAAGCCCCGCCATCAGCGTGAAGGATTCGAGATTATGGTCCCAGAATTCCGTCTCACCGCCGTAGCCGCGCAGCTTGATCATCGACAAAAGAAAATCGAGCCCGTACTCCTCGGCCATCAGCGCCACGCGCCGGTTGAGGTCAAAACTCGGCATATATTGCGGTGAATTACGCGATATCAGCCAGCCGTTGTTTCCAATAGGAATGAACAGTCCGATATTCATCGCGGGCGTAATCTCAATCCAACAGATTTAAGTAAAATGGTCGCGTCTATTATCCGCGCTGCTTGGCGCCTTGCGCCAGGAACAGCATGCATTGTTGCAGGGGCAACAGAGCGTCTACATTTCCGCACATAAAAATTGAAGTCAACTCTATTTTTTCATCGGATGCCGCCCTAGGCTTGAAAAACTGCATGAGTTTGCGATTGCAACGCATGCCGCGTGCGAAATTCACACCTATTCGGAAAGGGCGGTCCATGACCCGGACGCTGATCAAGGCATCGCACATCATCGCCTATCAGAATGGCGGGCACCGCCATCTGCGCGATGGTGTGGTCGTCATAGAGGACGACAAGATCGCCTTTGTCGGCCGCTACTATGATGGTCAGGCCGACAAGGTGATCGATGCGACGGGTCGCGTGGTGACGCCTGGGCTTATCAACACGCATACGCATCTTTCCGAATCTCCTCTCGATAAAAGCTTTGTCGAGGATCGTGGCCCCCGGCAGTTCTACTTGTCAGGCCTCTTCGAGTTTCTCACGGCACGCGACGGCGCCATCACGGATGCGGCGCGCCGTGCCTGCATTGCATATTCCATGCCGGAACTGCTGCGCACGGGCACGACAACGGTGATGGAAATCGGCTGGCATGGCGATGTGGTGGCCGAACATGCCGAGCGCTGCGGTCTGCGTGCCTATATCGGCCAAGGCTATAAGTCGGGCCGTTGGGTGACACGCAACGGCCGCAGCGTGGACTATGACTGGCTGGAGGATGATGGGCTCGCGGGATTCAATGAAGCCGTATCGCTGGTCGAGCGTGTCGAAGGCCGTGCCAATGGGAGAATCAAGGGTTTCCTGACGCCCATGCAAGTGGATACATGTTCGGAAGCGCTATTGCGCCGCTCGGCGGATGCGGCGCGGGACATGAAACTGCCACTGGCATTGCATGTCTCGCAGTCGGTGCCGGAATTTCTGGAAATGACGCGCCGGCACGGTTGCACACCCATCGAATGGCTGCGGAAGATCGACTTTCTGTCGGAGCGCTGCATTCTGGGCCATTGCATCATTCCGGGCGAAAGTTCCTGGGCGAACTACCAGGCGGATGATATCGGCATTCTGGCGGATAGCGGCGCGAATGTCGCCCATGCCGTCTGGGTCTTTGCGCGGCGTGGCATCGCCATGGAGAGCTTCGCACGATACCAGGCACGTGGCGTCAATATGACGATCGCGACCGACACCTGCCCGCAAAGCATGATCGAGGCGATGCGATGGACGGCTGTCGTCTCCAAGATCCAGGATCGGCAAACCCAGGTTGCGACCGCCACCGACGTCTTTAATGCCGCAACCTTGAACGGCGCACGCGCCCTCGGGCGGGAGGATATCGGCCGCATCGCGCCCGGCGCCAAGGCGGATCTGCTGATCTGGCGGGGCGACAGCCTGTTCATGACCCCTGTGCGTGACCCGATCCGCAATATTGTCTTCTCGGCCACGGCCGAAGATCTCGATACCTCGATCATTGATGGTCGCATAGTCATGGAAAACGGAATCGTGCCGGGCTACGACCCCGTGGACCTCGGTCGCGCCGTGCAGGCGGGCGCAGAGGCCATGTGGGCAGGCATGCAGGCGCGCGATTGGGCCGGGCGCGATATCGAGCAGCTTTCACCGTCGAGCTATCCGGCCTTTCAGGACTGAGCAGCCCGTCCTAGGCCTCGGTCAGGCCATGGCGGACTGCCTTTGCAGCACTTCGTCGAGGAAGACCCGGGCGACCCGCGACAGCGGCCGGGTCTGTGACCACAGAGCGTAGCTGATGACGGGCGTATGCGGCCGGAAAGGCCGCGTGACTAATGACCCGATAACTGGCTGCTGTGCGGAATAGGCGTCCACCACGGCGATACCCACGCCAGCGGCCGCCAGGGCGCAGGCCGTATTACAATAGCGAACCTCGACCTCCGCCCGGAAGGGCGTGCCGACCGCTGCAAAAGCGCCGCGCACGGCCTGGCCCAGCCGTGTGCCGGCTTCCAGACCGATGAACGGGTAATGGGTCAGGTCGTCAGGGGATACGGCATCTCGTCGCGCGAGTGGGTGATCGGGCGTGCAAACGCAGACCATTTCGCTTTCATGCACGATCTGACTGGTGATGCTGCGATGATCCGGCAGAAAGCCCAGCACGAAGCCTAGCTCGGCGACCTGGTTCAGCACCGCGTCAATGACGCCCTCATACCGTCTGACGTCGAAATACACCCGCAGATCAGGCCTGGGCTTGAGGAAGCTATGGAGCACCGGCGGGATCACGCTATAGGCGAGGGGTGGGGTGGCGGCGATGGCAAGCCGCCCTGAATGGCTGTCCTTGAGCCCCCGCAGGCGGGTGGCGAGTTGCCCATGCAGCGCGAAAATGGCCTCGGCGTCGTCATGGATGGCCATTGCTTCCGGCGTTGGATGAAGCCGGTTGTTGACGCGTTCGAACAGGCTGAATCCCAGCTGCATTTCCATGCTTTTCAAAGCGTTGCTCACCGCAGGCTGGGAAAGGCCCAGCTCATGCCCGGCCGCGACCGTGGTGCGGTGGCGGATGAGCGCACGCAGGATTTCCAGCTGGCGAAGGGTCACTATAAGTTTCCTGAATAGACTCTCCCAAAACATCATAGTCTGGCGAATTGTCTAGGAAAGATTCCTGTGCCAACAATTTAAGCATTCGGCGAGATCGCCTAGCTAATTCATTTGATTTGCCGAAAAAGGAGGCATTATGAGCCGCATCGTGAGAGTTGCCGGCGCGCAGATGGGGCCGACCCAGAAGGCAGATAGCCGGGCGCAGACCATGACGCGGCTGCTGGCCCTGCTGGAAGATGCCGCGCGCCAAGGCGCGCAACTCGTGGTTTTCCCCGAGCTTGCCTTCACCACCTTCTTTCCGCGCTGGTTGATGGAGGGTGCTGAACTCGACTCCTATTTCGAGCCGAGCATGCCGGGGCCCGAGACCGAGGCGCTGTTCAGCCGGGCCCGCGAGCTCGGTATCGGCTTCTATATCGGCTATGCTGAAAAGACGCCTGAGGGCCAGCATTTCAACGCCGCGCTGATCGTGCAGCCCGATGGCTCGGTACTGGGGCATTACCGCAAGGTGCATCTGCCGGGTTCTGTCGAGCCGCGCCCTGGCGCGCTATATCAGCAGCTTGAGAAACGCTATTTCGAATATGGCGATCTTGGCTTCCGCGCCTTCCGCGCCGGCGCAGCCTGGCAGAACGGCATCCTTGGCATGATGATCTGCAATGACCGCCGTTGGGTCGAATCCTGGCGCGTCCTCGGCCTGCAGGGCGTGGAGCTTGTCTGCATCGGCTATAATTCGGCTGCCTATGACCCCAATGGCGGTACCAGCGAGGATGCGGCGCTCCGCACCTTCCATTCCACGCTCGCTGCCCAGTCCAATGCTTATATGAATGCGACCTGGGCGGTTTCAGTTGCAAAAGCGGGTGAGGAGGACGGCTCCGGCCTGATCGGTGGATCCGTCATCGTCAATCCCGACGGCGTCATCGTGGCGCAGGCTAAGACGCTGGCGGATGAGATCATCATCGCCGATTGCGATTTCGATCTCTGCCGCCAGGGCAAGGACAAGATGTTCAATTTTGGCGCGCATCGCCGCCCCGAGCACTATACCGCCATCACGGCCCGCGCCGGCGTGGTGGAACCCGCTTCTCTCTGACCCAGCCCTGACGAGGAATATGCACTTGGCTCGCCCACGCATTCTGCTGACCTGCCTCTTCGCTCTCGCCAGTCTGTCGGGCGCTGAGGCCGCAACTCTGCCCGCCTCCATCGCAGCGTCGAAGACACTCCGTCTTGCCGTGAACGGCACCTATCCGCCGATGGAATCGCATGATGTTGCGACCAACAAATTGGAAGGGCTCGACGTTGATATTGCGAATGCCCTTGCCGCCAAGCTTGGGGTCAAGCTCGTCTGGGACGATATGGCCTTCGCGCAGATTGTGCCGTCTTTGCAGACCGGGCGCGACGACATGATCATCAGCGGTATTACGGATACCAAGGCGCGCGAAGCCAATCTTGATTTCATCGATTATTTCAAGACCGGCCCGCAATTCTATGTGCAGTCGTCAAGCGCGGCCCAGACCGCCGTCGATCTCTGCGGCAAGCGTATCGGCACCGTGCGCAGCACCAGCTTTCCGGCAGAAATGCAGGCCTGGAGCCAGACTTATTGCGTGGGTGCCGGCAGGCCCGCCATGGTCTATATGCCCGCTGAAAATTCGCCGGATCTGCATACGCAGCTGATGGAAAACCGCATCGACGGCGCCGTCCAAGGCAGCGAGACGCTGCCCTATCTGGTGCAGACAGGCGGCGGCAAATATCGTGTCCTAGGCACACCTTTTTCCACGGGGTTCCAGGGCATCGCCTTCCGCAAGGACGAGACGCAGTTGCGGGCAGCGGTCAATGACGCACTGGCAGCAATTATCGCGGACGGCACCTATGGCGCCATCCTGAAGACATACGGTCTTTCCGCCAATGCGGTGGACAAGCCCATGACGGACGGCGCGCCGCGATGATGGACGCCAGGCCCGGTCTTGCACCGGGCTTTCCCGATATTTCCGCGATCCCGGTTGCCCGCCGGACCTATTACGGGCGCTGGTTCGCGGCCGCTGTCATCATCCTGGTGCTTCTCGCGCTGGCGCGTGCCTTCGCCCATGGGCAGATCGCCTGGGGCGTGGTCGGTACCTTCCTGACAGTGCCGGTAATCCTGACGGGACTTGTCAATACGCTCGTCATGTCCGTGCTCGCCATGGCGCTCGGCACCGTGCTCGGCGTGGTCGCTGCCGTCATGCGGCTTTCGCCCAATCCGGTGCTGAGCGGCAGTTCAGCCTTTTATGTGTGGCTGTTCCGCGGCACGCCGGTCATTCTGCAATTGCTGCTGTGGTTCAATCTGGCGCTGGTCTTCCCGACGATCGGCATTCCCGGCATCTGGTCCGGCCGGGCTGTGGACATCATGACGCCGTTTCTGTCGGCGCTGCTCGGCCTTGGCATCAACCAGGGTGCCTATACGTCCGAAATCGTGCGCGCGGGCATTCTTTCTGTCGATGCCGGGCAGCACGAAGCCGCCCAGGCCATCGGCATGGGGCGCATCGCGACGCTGCGTCGCATCATTCTGCCACAGGCCATGCGCGTGGTCATCCCGCCGCTCGGCAATGAATTCATCAGCATGATCAAGACAACCTCGCTGGCGAGTGTCATCCAATATCCCGAGATCCTGCATAATGCGGAGAATATCTACTACGCCAATTCCCGCGTCATTGAGCTGCTGATTGTGGCGGGCTTCTGGTATCTGGTTGTGGTCTCCATCCTATCTCCCTTGCAGCATCTTCTGGAACGCCGTTTCGCGCGCGGTGCGCAGGTGCACGGACGATGACGGCTCCTCTCGTTGCCATCCGGCATGTTTCCAAAACCTTCAGCGGGCATCGGGCGTTGCAGGATGTTTCGCTTGATGTGCTCCCCGGAAAGGTCGTCTGCCTCATCGGTGGTTCGGGCTCCGGCAAGACCACGCTGCTGCGCTGCGTCAATCAGTTGACCAGGCCCGATACCGGGGGCATCTGGCTGGATGGCGAGTTGCTCGGGGTGCGTCAGGCTGGCGACAAGCTGCATCGCCTGACCGACCGAGAGATCGCCCGCCAGCGGCTGAAAACCGGCATGGTCTTCCAGCGCTTCAACCTCTTTCCGCATATGACGGCGCTCGGCAATGTCATGGAAGGGCTGGTGCAGGTGCAGAAGCGCGGCCGTGCTTTGGCTGAGGCGGAGGCCCAGGCTTTGCTCGCCCGCGTCGGTCTCGCCGAGAAGGCCGGTAATTATCCGGCCCAGCTTTCGGGTGGCCAGCAGCAACGTGTGGCCATTGCCCGCGCGCTGGCCATGAAGCCCAAGCTGATGCTGTTCGATGAGCCGACAAGCGCGCTGGATCCCGAACTGGTGGGTGAAGTGCTGGCGGTGATGCGGGAACTGGCGCGCAGCGGCATGACCATGATCGTGGTGACGCACGAACTCGCCTTCGCGCGGGAAGTGGCGGATCATGTGGTCTTCATGGATCGCGCAACGATCGTGGAACAGGGCAGCGCCGAGCAGGTTTTGACGGCCCCGCGTGAGCGCCGGACACAGGATTTTCTCTCCGCCGTTCTGGGATGACATGGGAGATTTAGACGCATGAAACGAGTTCTGGCCGGCCTGCTGCTTGCCGGCTCCGCCCTTATCGGCCTGCCACAAGCGGGGCACGCAGCGACCGCGCTCACCGTCGCCGTCGTGCCGAACTATCCGCCGATGGAATTCCGTGACCCGGCGACCAATGCGCTCATGGGGTTCGACATCGATCTGGGCCAGGCGATTGCGGCGCATATGGGCCGCAGCTTGACCTGGCAAGAAACGAGCTTCGACCAGATGCTGCCGTCGCTCGACAGTGGCCGGGTGGACGCCGTGCTCTCAGGCATGTCTGACCTCGCGACCCGCCATAAAGCCGCGACCTTCGTCGATTACCTGCATTCCGGCCCGCAATTCTTTGTGCTGAGCAGCGCAGCGGCCAAGGTCAAGACGATGGCGGATGTCTGCGGCAAGCGCGTCGGCGCCAGCCGCCGTACCTCCTTTCCAAAGGAGATCGCCGCCTGGAGCCTGGCGCATTGCGGCAGCAACGCGGTGCAGGTTGTCGGTACCGACGGCTCGGCCGACGCGCGTATCCAGCTAAAACAGGGGCGGATCGATGCGGCTGTACAGGGCGGGGAGACTTTGCCCTATATCATGCAGCAGGAGCCCAATGCTTATACGATTGTGGGCAGGCCCTTCGCCTCGGACTATACCGCCATCGCCCTTCCGGTCGGCAATACCGGCCTGCAAAAAGCGGTTTCAGATGCGCTATCATCCATGATCGCGGATGGCAGCTATCAGAAAATCGCCGCGAAATGGCATCTCGCCCCCTACGCCGTCGACAAGGTGTTGATCAATGCAGGACAGTAACTCCCTCGCCAGCATTCCGCTGCGCCCCGCCAATATGGCGCCGCCCGCGCCGCACTATCCCTGGCCCGCGCCCTATACCTCGGCCATGTTCCTGTCCTTCGACGTAGACGCCGAAAGCGCCTGGACGGCGAAGGACGCACTGAACGCCGAACGGCTGATTACCATGAGCTATGGTGGCTATGAAGCGCGTGTCGGCACGCCGAAACTATTGGAATTGCTCGATCAGCTTGACCTCAAGGCGACCTTCTTCATCACCGGCTGGGCTGTGGACGCCCATCCGGCCATGGCCGAAAGCATCCTGAAGGCGGGCCATGAGATCGGCCATCACGGCTATCATCATCTGCTGCCGGATCCGGGCGACCCTTTCATCGAATACGAGATTGAGAAGGGTTTTGAAGCCATCAAGCGCCGCCTCGGCGTGGTACCCACTGGCTACCGCGCGCCGTCCGGCGAATTCACGGAAGAGCTGCGCCAGTCTCTGGTGCGCCATGGCATCACCTATACCAGTTCCTTCCGCGACGATGTGCGGCCCTATCGCCATGTTTTGGCGACCGGTCAGCCCGGCACGATCGAAATTCCCGTGACCGCCAGTTATGATGACTGGATGCATGGTCTTTCGGCGCGTTTCAGCCCGCGCTCCATCTTTCCGAAGGAGCATGTTCTGTCGATGTGGAAGGATGAGCTGGACGAGGTGCGGGATTGGGGCGCCATGGTCACCACTGTCCTGCATCCGCAATGCAGCGGCCGCCCGATGCGCCTGCGCCTGCTGCGTGATTTCCTGACCTATGCGAAGAACTGCCAGGATGTCTGGATCGCGACGGGCGAGCAGATTGCCGCTCATTTCCAACAGCACGAAGCGGCTGAAGCCGCGCAAAAAGCCTGATGCCCATGTTTAAGCGTCTTCTCGTTCTGGCCTCCCTCGGTCTTGCCGCCGCCGCGCCCTTGCCGGCGAAACTGACCGTCGGCGTCTATCCCTCCTATCCGCCGCTCGACATGAAAGACCCCGCCACTGGCACGCTGAAGGGTTTTGACATCGCGCTCGGCCAGGCGCTGGCGCAGCGCATGGGCACGACGGTCGTCCTTCAGGAAACGAGTTTCGCGCAGTTCATCTCCTCGGTCGAGACCGGCCGCATCGATCTCTTTTTGAATGGCATGAACGACACCAAGCTGCGTGAGCAGACGATAGCCTTCGTGGATTATCTGAAGTCCGGCACGCAATTCATGGTCCGCGCAGCGGATGCCAAGACCTATACCGATCCCGTGCAGTTCTGCGGCAAGACCGTGGCGGGCAGCCGCTCTACCAACCTGCCGCAGCAGATCGGGGCCTGGAGCCAGACCTATTGCGTGGCGGCCGGCAAGCCCGCCATTACCTTCATGGGTGCCGATAACAATATCGACGCGCGCTTGCAGCTCAAGCAGGACCGCGTGGATGCCATGGTGCAGGACAGCCTGACCATTCCTTACGTCCAGTCGCAGGAGGCCGGCGTCTATGCCACCGTGGGTCAGCCTTTCGACACGACGGTGATGGGTATCGGCGTCGGCAAGACGAATACCGCCTTGCACACCGCTCTTTCGAAGGCTCTGCAATCCATGATGGATGACGGCAGCTACGCGGCCCTCATCGCGAAAAGCGGTCTGCCCGCCAATGCGGCGATCGCCAAGGCAACCATCGACGCGGGCGCCTGAAATATGAAGGGGAGCAGCAGCATGTCGCGCATTCTTGTCATCAACCCGAATTCCTCGGTGGCGGTGACGGAGGCGATCGACGCTGCGCTCGCGCCCCTCCGTCTGGCCTGCGGGCCCGAGATCGCCGTCACAAGGCTGGAGGAGGGCCCTCCCGGCATTGCGACGCAGCAGGATGCCGATAGCGTCATTCTTCCGCTCTCGCGTCTTGTCTCGGCAAGTGACGCCGATGCCTTCGTGCTCGCCTGTTTCAGCGACCCCGGCCTGTTCAGTGTGCGTGAAGCGGCCGGTGGCCGGCCTGTCATGGGCATTGCCGAATGGGGCTTGCTGCGCGCGCTGACGCTCGGCGAGCGTTTCGGCATCATCGCGCTCTCGCCGATGAGCGTACGCCGCCAGCAGCGCTATGTGCGGCAGATGGGGTTGGATGGCCGCTACGCGGGAAGCTGGCCGGTGGACGCCACGGCGGCCGAGACAGCGGGTGAGGCGATGCGGGACCGTCTGGCGGCGGCCGGACGCAAGCTGGTGACGGAACGTGGGGCGGATTGCATCGTCCTCGGCTGCGCCGGCATGGCGGGTCACCGGCTTGCGCTTGAAGCCGCCATCGGCAGTCCTGTGATCGAACCCACACAACAAGCGGTGGCCGCGGCACTCGGCGCCGTTCTTCTGCAAGGCAGCTGACACATGACAAGCAAAGCCATTTTCGGAAGCTTCGTCCTGCAGCAGCAGGGCAGCGAGCAGACTGTGTTGCGCGATCACTGGGTGCTGGTGGAAGGCGACCGCATTGCCGCCGTGACGCCCAGCCGGCCGCAGGCCGACGAATGCTATGACCGCCCTGGCCGCTTCATCCTGCCTGGACTGATCAACCTGCATAACCATTGCTTCAGCGAGGCCGTGGCGCGCACCCATACCGAAGACGGCCATGGCCGCAAGAACAACAAAAGCATCGTCTATACCGTGCTTCTCCCGCTGACCAAGCGCGGCATCGATATCCTCTCGCGGGAGGAGCGACTGGCCATCGCGCGGCTCGGCATCCTTCAGCTGCTCAAGGGCGGCAATACCATGGTGATGGAGCCCTTCCGCCACGGCATCCCCGAAATGTTTGATGCGGCCGCGGAGATGGGCTTCCGCTTTTGCGGCGCGCCTTATCTATTTTCCACGGGCGATGCGCAGGCCGGTGCCGATGGCCATGTGACCTATCGGGGCGATGACGGGGCGCAGGATCTCGTTGCCTGGAACGCGCTCTATGAGCAATGGAATGGGCGCGGGGAGGGACGCATCACGCTGGCGATGAGCCCGCATGCGACCGATACCTGTGGACCGGACCTGCTGCGTGCCTGCGCCGCACGCGCGCGCGAACTCGGCGTGCCGATCACCACGCATCTCTCGCAGAGCGAGGGTGAGAACCGCACGATCGCTGAACGGTATGACGGGCGGACGCCGGCCGAATATCTCGATTGGCTGGGGCTGATGGCGCCAGACCTGTTTGCGGCCCATTGCATCACCACGACGGATGATGACCTGCGGCTGATGGCCGCGCGGGGGGCCACCATCCTCAACTGTCCGCGCGTCTTCGCACGCACGGGCGTCACGGCCTCCTTCGCGCGCTTTGCCGCTCAGGGCGTGCGCACCGTTATCGGCACCGACGGCTATAATATGGATCTTCTTGGCGAACTCAACGCAGCGTCGATGATCTCCAAGATTTCAGCGGGGAGGCCGGATGTCGCGACTGCGCCTGACCTTATTGCCTCCGTCACCTCGGTCGCGGCGGATGCCATCGCGCGGCCGGATCTGGGCCGGATTGCACCAGGCGCCAAGGCAGACCTCACCGTAGTGGATATGACGCATCCGCATCTGCAACCGCTGTCCGACCCTCGGCGGGGGCTGATCGCCCTCGGCAACCGCGACAGCATCGACATGGTGATGGTCGATGGCGCGGTGCTTGTGTCGGGTGGCATGGCGACGCAGGTAGACGAGACGCAGATCGTCGAAGCCGGGTCGCGCGCCGTGCAGCGGATCTGGGATCTGCCGGAGGCTCGTGCCGCGCTTGCCGGCTGACGGGAAAAACAAGGCCAGACTGACAAGGACATTTTAAATTTAACATAAGATATCTTCTGCGGCATTTAT
>NZ_JAESVB010000015.1 GCF_020618775.1 Acidisoma silvae
ACGTTTCGATAAATTTTTAATAACACCGCAATGCTGACGATGAGCCTTTCCGAGCGTCGATAGGCCTGCCTAAAGAAATGAGGCAATTTTGCGCATTTGGGTTGATGGGCAATGCTTTCAAACTGCCAGTAACGTCCGAGGAATTGGTCGTTACGTGGCGGATCTTCTTTGCGCCCTTCATGAGACAGGCAAAGTTAAGCTGATTGTCTCTCTGAATGGCAATATGAAGGAAGAGGCCATTGCGGCGCGGAACTATCTGCGCCGCCTGATGCCGGGCATTGACACGGCAATCTGGTATGGCCTTGCCCCGGATGGGGAACTTCGCCGGGGATATTGCACCGAGCGGATGACCGACGAACAAATCCTGGCGGCGCATGTGAACGCGCTTGCGCCGGATGTGGCACTCTCCCCCAGCCCCTTTGAGGGCAGTTGGGACCGGTCGACACCATTCATCAGAACCAAAAATATCGAAGCGCTGACCGCCTGCGTTTTTCATGACGCGATCCCGCATCGCTTCCCGGCCGCATATTTGCACAATGACGCGGACCGGAAGACCTATGAGCGACGATTCAATGCGATCACGAATTTTGATCTGGTACTTTGCAATTCTGAATTTACCAACTCTGAATATAAGGACATTTTTGGCAAGACAAATAGCATCTCGATCAGCGCCGGTCTTTCGCCATCATTTTCCAGTTTGATCAGCAATGCTTCTGGACAACTTGGGCTAGCGCCTGACCTTGGTCGATATGTTCTATATGTTGGAGGCATGGACTGGCGCAAGAATGTCCCGCTTCTCGTCCGCGGCATGGCTCAAGTTCCGGAAGCAATCGCGGGCACGCTGAAGCTGGTTATCGCCGGGGACAATGGCTCCCAATATATCAACCCGCTACGCCAAACCTGGGAAAAAGCGGGACTGCCCGCATCGAATTTGATCTCCACGGGTTGGATTTCCGATGCGCAGCTGGCGGCTTTGTATACAGGTGCGGCTGTTACTGTACAGCCCTCTCTTATGGAAGGGTTCGGCCTTACAGCGCTTGAGGCAATGGCCGCCGGTTCTCCTTTTCTGTCAGCGCGTGGTGGCGCGGTAGCGGAGGTGGTTGGCTACGAAGCAACCCTTTTTGATCCTTATGATCCCAGAGACCTATCCCGCCAGATTTCTCGGATCATCAATGATACAGAATTTAGAGAGATTTCGGTTGCACACGGATATGAGCGCGCAAAGCTTTTTAGGTGGGACAAGACTGCCACCATTATGCTCGATACCCTTCAAACCTATTTAGGAGCAAAAGCAACAAGCAATCCACCGGTGCTATCAGAGCGCCCAAACAGCGAGGGTAGGTTTTCGCCCCCCGGTCGACGGCTATTGATGGACGTCAGCTCAACGCTTCAGAGCCCTGTCATGTCCGGTATCCAGCGCGTCATCCATAAACTCTCCCAGGGAATGGCGACGCTCAATGAAACCGGCACAGCCTTGGCGCAAACCGAGCTCAGCTACTGCCGTGATGAGCTTGGCTGGTATAGCTTATCGAAAGTGGAAAAAAATTCCCTCGCCTTGGACCCGCGCGCCCGCCTGGGATTTGAAGATAACGACACCTATTTTCTGCTCGACAGTTCCTGGACCTTCATTGAAGGCCAGAAACGCAGGCTGCTGGATGCTCTTGTGATGGGCCAGGAGGTGATCCATGGCATTCATGACATCGGCCCTCTCACCATGCCTGCTTTCACCGATGCCGGCATGCCGCCGGCTTTCCGGCGCTGGTTTGAATTCATCCTTGGCTATTCCACCGGCATCATCTGTGTTTCGCGAGCGGTCGCTGACGAAGTGTACGGCTTGATTGAGGCCATTCAATTGCCGCGCCCGATGAAAATCGGCTATTTTTCTCTGGGTGGTGACTTCGCCGATGTCGAGCCCGACCCGGCCTGGTTGGATTTCACCGGCAGTCGCCCGACCTTTCTCATGGTCGGCACCATCGAGCCCAGGAAGGCCCATTGGGTCGCGCTCGACGCTTTCGAGCAGCTGTGGCGAGATGGGGTGGATGTCAATCTGCTGATCATCGGCAAGCCGGGCTGGGACACGCGCCTGCTGCGGTCGCGACTGGCGCATCACTCGGAAGCCAATAAACGTTTGTTCGTGAAGACCGGAATCAGTGACGGGGAACTGCGCGCGGCCTATGGCTTCGCCCAGGCGCTGATCATGACCTCCTATCTGGAAGGGTTCGGACTGCCGGTGGCAGAGGCCGGCGCGTTGGGCTGCCCTGTCATTCTGGCCGATATCCCCGTGTTCCGGGAAGTCAGCTTCGCTGCCCCCGCCTCCGCCTATTTCAAACCCAGCGACCCGGATGATCTGGCACGTTGCATTGCCAATGTGCTTCGCGATGGTTTCATGGATCGTGATTCCCGGCCGGCCCCTTGGCCGACCTGGACCGAGAGCGCGATGCAGGTTCAGCAGGTCATATTCGAAGGCTGGTGGTACAAACAGTACGAACCACGCGAGATGCTGCCCAATACGCGACTATCCGATATCGGCAGGGTAGAAATGACCGTGCCGCTGGCCGATAGTGGCCGTGCCCATACGATGCGCTGCATGGAAGGTCCGCTGCTGTCCGAGAATGGCGATGAGATCCGATTTGTCATCGCCCTCAGAAACGATAGCGACATGATCTGGTCCAGCTATGGACGGGCCGGTGGCGGTTTTGACGTCAACATGGGATCGCATATCTATACGGCTAATGGCAATTGCTTGGATTTCGACAATCCACGCACCCATATCCCCTTTGTTGTCGCGCCAGGACAGGAAGTATTTTTCCCGATCCGGATCGCCAGCGATTGGCTGGCCCGCGAAGGCCGCTATGTCGGCGTTGAGATGGTTCAGGAGGGTGTGAGTTGGATGGGCGAACGCCTGCGTCTGGATCTGCTTCAGCCGCGCGCCGCTCTCGAACTGCCTCTGGCCCACCAGCCGTCCGGCAAAGCGGCCGCGCTACAGTTGGTTCTGGCACGCGGCCCTTTCACAGCCGCGGATGAGGCAGAAAAATTATTCCTGATTACACTCTACAATACGCATAACGCGCCTATTTTTCTGACTGGCGCAGAGGACAAGCCGAGCGTCTCCATTTCCGTGCTCAACGTCGCCGGCGACGCTATGGGGCGCGGCCATGTTCTGTCCTGCTGCTCCAAAATTGCGCCTGGAAGTTATGGGCTGATGTGCGTCTCGATACCGGGCTACCTGACGCCACAGACCGCCAGCCTCAGTCTGGAATTTGTCGCAGGCGACAAGGCCGCATGGAATTTCGATCTGTCTGAGCTGAAGTTTAAGAAAAATTCGCGAGAAATAGAGTTTCTTCTGGAAACCATCAGCGATCCTGAGCCGATCGGCGAAGCAGCCGAACCCGCAAGGATCGTCAAGGATGCGGGACCGCAGGTGTTGAATCTTGATGCTTATGACGATCTGAGCAACGAGGAATTCTGCCGCACGATGTATTCCGTTTTGCTGAATAGAGAAGTCGATGACAGCGGTTTAAACTTCTACAAATGGGCCATCGATACGTCGCGGTTGACACGGCTAGGCGCTGCGAAGCGCATTATTCATGACAATCAGTTGTCACGAATGTGGAACATCGTTTCTGGGCAATCAGAACGCAGCGAAATGACGGTTTTTTTGAAACCGTACGTGCGGCGAGAAGAACCTATCGAGCAGATAGAAGATGCGCTCAGCACAAAAATTCCGCAGCATATTGTCGAGCGATGGGTTTCTAATTTTCTTAGCCCTGAGGAACTCGCTCACGAAATCCAAAAGACCCTAGATCCTTTTTTCTATGTCTTAGTCTTGATTGATCAAGAAATCACTTCCGTCGAAAAAAATTCTGATGATTCTTTTACAATTGGCGAACTTTTGATCAGATAAGGGAAAATTAGTCAAGCTAGTAGACTAATTTTCCTCTAGCTCAATTTATTTTATAAATTGCAATCATGTCTTACATCAAAATAATCTCAATTTACTTAAATAATAAAAATTATTTTGAAATAATATTTCCCACTTCTTCTTTTATTCTTTCCATTCTTTCATCAAAAGATTTTGCATTTGATCTTAAAACCTGGCGAATAAAACTTGCTTTTTCGTTGTTGAATAACTCCCTCGCAACGAGAGTAACCCCTTCCAATAAATCTGGATTGGTTTGCAAAATTTGATGGAGACGCGGTTGATCACTTGGGACCATTTGCCATTCTTTTGCATTTTGCAGTTGAGAATCAGGGGTAGACATAAAGTGGCGATACCAAGCTTCAGCCAGACGTCTGCCCCGATCGGAAGCAAGGTCTATAAGAAATACACCATCATTCACATCCCATTTATGACCTGTCAAACCACCAGGAGAAAAAATAGCATTTCCAGGTGTATTCTTAAGAAATTTCATTAAATTAAATGAGTGGTCGTATACAAAAGCATCGGCATCAAGATAAAATATCCACCCATTGTAGCCTAATTCCAACTGTTCTTTCAGGTAAACTATTCTGTTAAAACAAGCATGCCACGGGTAATATCCTCTTTTGAGCCCTACAAAAGTTTCAAAAGGCACTCCAATTGAATCAAAATAAGAACGATTGTTTTTTGAAGTAATATCTAACATTTGAGCATAGTTTTCCGCATTTGCGGTTTGAAAAGCTTTAATTTTTTCCATGACAAACCTTAAAAATAAACCACAAGTGATCTCTAGATTTTTATACTGCCGTAAATGCCCTATGTCTATAATAGCCGCAAAAATTGCTCCGATTCTATCAGATGCAATTGCCCACGTATTCTGCTTTAAGGTTCGTTACCTTTGGAGATGCTCACAATGATTCATATGTTTTTTGGAGATTCTCATTCTCGCCAGTTTGTAGGAACATCCTGGGGTATATTTGCTCACTATATTTTCTCAGGCGCTACAATTAAGGGGCTTTCAAACAACAATTCGACGACAGGACACGCAAAAATTATTGACCTATCTGTGTCTAACAAACTAAGAAAACAAATTTTTTTAATGCTAGGCCACGTTGATTTAGATTTTACGCTAATTCGCGATCTTTGTTCTAATCCATCTCTGGACATTAGCGATTTCATCCAAAAAAGAATCGAGATATATGTAAATTTTGTATATAGATTACAATCACTCGATATGGCGATCGAAAATATTTTTATACTTGGCCCACAGATTTCCCCTCTTAGGAATAATTATTTCTTTAAATCTACAGCTTTACAGATTAATTGCGAACCTGACCTAATTCAAGATACGGCAACAAGAGTTTGCATTGATGACGCCACAAGAGCAGCTCAAGTTATTTACTTTAATGATCAATTGAGTCAGGCAATTAATGTTTTTAACAAAGTGCATTTTTTAAGAATTGATAAAAAAATGGTCGATCGCGGCAACTTAATATTAGAACATTTCATTGCGAATGACAAAGCAGATCACCATGCCAATATCTCTCAAACTCAAAAATTGTGGCACCCATTACTTAATGACTTCATCAAGGAAAAAGTTATTGTAGGATAGACACAAATAATTTCTGGAATTTAGAAAATTTATCTTTTTGGTTTTACTAAATTACTTTCTTCTACTGCACCGTCGGCGGTGTGTAGTCCCCCAGGCGCGCCATCTGCTCCTTGAAGACGCCCAGAAACGTTTCTGCGGCGGGATGGCTGAGTGGTGTGGACAACCATCCCAGTCCGGGGTGGTGCAGGGCCACGCGCAGCAGGCCGTCCACCTCATGCGGGCCGACGAACCAGCGCATGCCGGGCGCCTCCACCACCGGGTCTCCCGGTTTCAGGTTTCGATAAGGCAATGGCGGTTCCATCTGCGAGCGCAGAAAGATAAGCGCCGGCAGCAGGCGCGATACCACCTCGGCCGGGAGGGTCAGGGATGTGCCCTCACCGTCACCGATGGTCAGCGACGCTTTATCATCCGACAAAGTCAGCTTCACCTGGGACATCGGCCCCTCCGCGACGGCTCCAATAACGGTACCGTGACGGACAAATGTCTGATTGGCAATGATTTAGCGCGGTTAGAACGGGTTCTTTGTGAGACGCCAGAGGTTCTGGAGGTCTCCCACCATGCGCCCGGCATCCGGCTTCCAGCCGGACGCGCGGAAGACGGCCGTCATTTCGGCTTCCGAAAAATCATTTACCCAGGCATGGGCGCGACGGTCGGCCAGCGCACCGGGCGCGTCGGTCACGCAATAGCTGACCACGAGAACCGGGTATTGCCCATGCAAAGCCCGCAGCAGCGCCAGCGGGTCATGGATATATTCGAGGAGACCGAGACAGGCCGCCGCCACCGCACCCGTCTCAGGCGGCGGCGCAGCATTGAGGTCGCAGACCAGCGTCCGATGGTCCCGCGCCGTCACGTCCAGCGGGATATAGCGCTGATCGGGCCGCAGATGGCGCGCCAGACCCATGGTGCCGCAGCCGAAATCGGCGACCGATGGCGCATCGGCCAATAATGCGGCCGCCATGGCGGCCCGCGCGTCCCAGTGCGACGCCTCCTCGGTCGCCAGCGCCAGCCAGCGCTCGGTCAGCGTCCGCTTTTCCGCCATCGCGGCCTCGGTCAACGCCAACCGCGCCTCCAGACTCAGCTCGTAGAACGGAATCACGCGCGCCCTCCCCTGTCTGGCCAATGCCACAGCCTATCCGTTCTCAATCGTAACGGACCAGGAAATACGCGGAGTTCGGCAGATTTGCCGCCGCCGGAGGGTGACTAAAAATTAGCCACAGGCGGCAGGGCATCGGCCATAAGAATGAATATGGCGCGTTTTTAGACATAATTTTAGGATCGTTGAACGATTTTACTCGACCTGCCGCATGATTGCCCTTATGCGTGCCGCTCACGATGACGACGACACAGCAGACTTCCGACCTGACAGAGGATGCCGACGGCCAGCCGGGCCAGGAATCCGCCGCCCTGCGCGCCGCCGGCCTGCTGCGAGACCGCATCGTCTCCGGCGATCTGCGCTCCGGCACGCCGCTGCGCGAAACGCTGCTGGCCGCCGAACTCAAGGTCTCGCGCAATACGCTGCGCGAAGCCCTGCGCCAGTTGACGCATGAGGGGCTTGTCAACCAGGTTCTGTATAAGGGCGCGGTCGTGCCCATCATGACCGACGAAGATGTCAGTGACATTTTCCGCGCCCGCCGCGCCATTCAGATCCATGCCGTGCTGGAAAGCCATAACGCCCCGGCCGCGCAGTTGAACCGCCTATCGGACGAGATCGAGGCTGCGGCGGCGGCCATCGCCCGAAACGATTGGAAGGCGGCCGGCACGGCGTCGCTGCATTTCCATCAGGCGATCGTGGCGCTGATCGGCAGCGCCAAGCTGGACGGGTTCTTTCACGTCCTCTCCGCGCAACTCAGTTTGGCTTTGGCCGAGGCCCGTGGAGACAGCGTCTTTCAGTCGCGCTGGGTGCCGCGCAACCGCGATATCTGCGCCTTCATCCGTGCGGGCCGGCGGGAGGAAGCGCGCGCCGCCCTGCTCGCCTTCATCGATGCGTCCGAAGTCGTGGTGCGCGGCATCGTCCGCCACGGCTGGGACAATTTCAAAACCCAGGAAGCGGCGGCGCAGGTGCCGCAGGACCGGCTGACCCCGCCGGAGGAACCCAATTCCCTGGCGCAATTCTTTCGCACGAGTGCCCCATCATGATCCAACGCCCGACAGAGGCCGATATCGCCACGCTCGCCGACGGCCTGGGCATGACCTTGCCGCAAGCCAGCGGAGCGGAGATCCTGGCGATCATCGACGCGCATCTCAGCGGTTTCGATACCGTGATGGCGCAGCCTGACCCGGACTGGCCTGTCGCGGCCTATGATCGCTCGGCCCCCATGCGGCCGGAGCCCGCCGACAATCCGCATAATGCCTGGGCCTGGCGGATGGTGGTGCAAGGCGCGGCCACCGGCCCGCTGCAAGGCTGCACGGTGGCGCTGAAAGACACCATCCTTCTGGCCGGCGCGCCGATGAGCAACGGGTCCAAACTCTTTGACGGTCATGTCGCGGATATGGACGCGACGGTCGTGACGCGCATGCTCGATGCCGGGGCGACCATCCTGGGCAAGGCGCAATGCGAGGATTTCTGCGTCTCCGGCGGCAGCCATACCAGCGCCTTCGGCCCTGTCCATAATCCGCGTCGTTTAGGCTATTCCGCCGGCGGGTCGTCCTCCGGTTCCGGCGCGCTGGTTGCCTCGGGCGCGGTCGATATGGCCATCGGCGGCGACCAGGGCGGGTCCATCCGCATTCCCGCCGCCTATTGCGGCATCAACGGCATGAAGCCGAGCTGGGGCCTGGTGCCTTACACCGGTGCCGCCTCCATCGAGACCTCGCTGGACCATCTGGGGCCGATGACGCGGACGGTCGCCGAGAATGCGCGCCTGCTGACCGTCATCGCCGGCGATGACGGCGCCGACCCGCGCCAGTGCAATTTCGGCGGCGGCGACTATACGGCGCTGCTCGAGGCCGGGGTGCAGGGCCTGCGCATCGGCGTGCTGACGGAAGGCTTCGACTGGCCGGAGATGGATGAGCGCGTGCGCAATTCCGTCCTCGCCGGCATCGGCCGGTTGCAGGCCTTCGGCGCTATCGTCGAACCCGTCAGCGTGCCGCTGCACAAGGACGGCCGCGCCTTTACGGCGCCCGTCGAGATTGAAGGCCTGTTCGGGCAGATCTTTCAGGCCAATGGCGTCGGCGCGCAGGGGCGCGGTCCCTATTCGCCGGCCTTCATGGCGGCCCAGGCCGGGTGGCGGCAGAATGCCGACGCGCTGCACGATCTCGTCAAGATCGCGGTCCTGGCCGGCGCCTATATGACGCGGCTGGATCAGGGCCGCAGCTACGCCCGGGCGCATGCGCTGCGCGCCCGCCTGGCCGCCGCCTATAACGCGGCGCTGGCGCAGCATGATGTGCTGGTCATGCCGACGCTGCCCATGATAGCGCAACCATTGCCGCCGCCCGATGCCTCTCTGGCTTTGTCCTTCCAGCGGTCTTCGGAAATGGTCTGCAATACCGCGCAGTTCGATCTTACCGGCCACCCCGCTTTGTCCACGCCCTGCGGCCTGGTGGACGGGCTGCCGGTGGGGCTCATGATCGTCGGCCGCATGTTCGACGAAGCCAATATCTACCGCGCAGCGGCCGCCCTCGAACGCAGCGCCCATTGGACAGACTGCTGAGCCAAAAGCCGCGACACCGATCCTTTCACACAGGTAACAAGACCATGACTGACACTGCCTCCCCGCTTCTTGGCCGCGCCGGCAAGCCGCAAAGTGCGTCCGAGAAGGATGCTTTCGACACTGCCGCGCGCTTCCTGCCGGGCGGCGCGCTCGGCGGCAATGCCCTGCCGGACGACGTGCGCTTCGTCTTCAGCCATGGCGACGGCAGCCGCTTCTGGGATGCCTCGGGCAATATGTATATCGACTATATCCTGGGCGCCGGCACGCTGGTTCTGGGTCACGCGCATCCCGCCATCCAGGCGGCAGTGACCGAGCAGGTCAGCCGCGGCACGCATTTCTTCGCCTATCTGAACGATCTGTCGGTGCAGCTTGCGCGCGAGCTGGTGCCGCTGATCCCCTGCGCCGAGCGCATCCGCTTCACGACCTCGGGTTCGGAATCGACCTTCCATGCCATCCGCCTCGCCCGTGGCTTCACCGGCCGCGCGAAAATCCTGAAATTCGAAGGCGCCTATCACGGCACGCACGACTATGCGCAGCTGAGCACGACGCCGAGCCACACAGCGAATTATCCGAACCCGATGCCGGATACCAACGGCATTCCGCAGGCGGTGCAGGAGCTGATGCTCGTCTGCCCCTATAATGATCTCGACGCGTTGAAAAGCATTCTGGATCAGCACGGCCAGGATATCGCGGCCATTATCGTGGAGCCGATCCAGCGCATCATCTCGCCCCAGGCCGGCTTCCTGCAAGGCGTGCGCGAACTGACGCGCCAGCACGGCATCGTCATGATCATGGATGAAGTGGTCACGGGTTTCCGCTACGGGCTGAGCGGCGCGCAGGGCTATTTCGGCGTCGTGCCGGACATGGCGACCTATGGCAAGATCATCGGCGGCGGCCTGCCGGTGGGGGCCGTTGCCGGCCGCGCCGATATCATGGACCAGGCCGACCCGGCGCGCCGCGCGACGGGCGACTATGTGTATCAGAACGGCACCTTGCAGGGTCATCCGCTGGGTTGCGCGGCCTCGCTGGCAACCCTGTCCGTGCTGCGCGAACCCGGCGTCTATGAAGCGCTGTTTGCCTATGCCGACGAACTGCGCCGCGCATTGCAGCACCTCTTCGACCAGCACAAGATGGGCATCCGCGTCATCGGCGACGGCCCGATGTGGCACCTGATTTCGGGCGACAAAGTGCCGCAGAACTGGGGCGATATCCTCGCCACCGACCTGAAGCGCCAGGCCGCCTTCGATACCGAACTGCTGCGCCAGGGTATCTTCGTCATCCCCAATATGCGCCGTTTCGTCTCCATCCGGCACGACAAGGCGGATCTCGCCTTGACGCTGGAAGCGGCCGAGCGCGCCTGCATCGCCTTCAAAGCCGCCCAGTAAGGGCCGGCACGCACCAGGGCCGCGCTTGCGCGGCCCATCGTCGTCAACATCAGGAGTTTTACGTGGATCTGAAGCGGAATCTTGGGCTGTGGGAGGTCATTGGGCTTTCCATCGCCATTATCGCGCCGACCATGGCGATGGCCTTCAATGTCGGGCTGACGGCCGGCTCCGCCGGTACGGCGACGCCGCTGACCTTCATCATCGGCGCCATCGTCATGGGCATCGTCAGCCTGTCCTTCGTGGCCTTCAGCCGCCGCGTGCCCAAGACGGGCGCCGCCTATGCCTATATCGGCGCCTCCTTCGGCAAGCGGGCCGGCTTCGTCGCCGGCTGGGCGATGATGATGGTCTATCTCACCTTCGGCAGCGGCACTGTCGTGCTCGTCGGCAGCTTTCTTGATGCGGCGGCCTCCAATTACGGCATCCATATCTCCTGGCTGTCCGAAATCATCAGCCTGGCGGCGCTGTTCCTTGCCTGTACGCTCGCCTATCGCGACATGCAGTTCGCGACGCGTTTGATGCTGATCCTGGAAGGCATTTCCATCCTCGCCATCATCGTGCTGGGCATCGCCATCCTGTTCAAGGCGGGCAGCCAGAACCAGCTCTCCGCCGTGCCCTTCTCGCCCGCCAAAGGCATCGGCTGGGGCGGCATCGGCGCCGGCCTGGTTTTCGCCCTGCTGTCCTTCGCCGGTTTCGAAGGTGTCGCGACGCTGGCGGAAGAGACCAATAATCCGCGCCGCAACATCCCCCTCGCCATGCTCGGCACCATCGTGCTGGGCGGCATCTTCTTCGCCTTCGCCTCCTACACCCAGGTCATCGGCTTCGGCCTGGGCCATATGAAGGATCTGGCGAATGACCCGGCGCCGCTGAACACGCTGGGCGAGCGCTTCATTTCCCGCGACTTTGCCTCCGCCCTCTCCGTTGCCGCCGCCATCAGCGCCTTCTCGGCCTGCCTCGGCTGCATGAGCGCGGCCGCGCGCATGATGTTCGCCCTCGGCCGTGGCGGCTTCTGCCCCTGGACGGCCAAGGTTCACCCGACCCATGGCACGCCGGGGCGCGCCGTCATCGCGTCCGGCATCATTGCCGGTGCGGGCATCGTGCTCTGGGGCAGCTTCATCGGCGCCAGCGCCTATTACGGCGATATCTCCACCATCGGCGTGCTGGCCCTGATCCTGATCTATCTCGGCGTGACCATTGCCGAAACGATCCATGCCTTCAGCCATGGCAATCTGCTCTGGGGCCTGTTCGGGCTGATCGGCAGCATCGCGCTGCTGTGGCCGTTGTATAGCAGCATCTATCCGGTGCCGGCTTACCCCGGCAATCTGTGGCCTTATATCGTCGTCGCCTGGTTCGTGATCGGCTGGCTGATCACCTTGGCCAAGCCCAATGTCGGCCATGCCGACGCAGTGGCGGCCGAGTAACCGCCCCAATGAAAAGAGGGTTTGCCGAAGACGGCAAACCCTCTTTACCAGTATCGACGACGGGTGGATCGCTGACGCGATCCACCCTTTTTCGTATCAGGCCCAGAAGGCCGGCAGGAATTCGTAGCCGGTCGCGCCCTTGACGATGAAGCCGGTCGAGGGGAACGAGCCATGATAGAAGGACACGCGGGTCTTCTCGGCGACCGCCTGATCGAGGATGCGCTTGCGCGTCGCGACCGTCGCGTCCCCGTCCATGTCGAACATCAGCTTCCAGTCCGCATGACGCGCGAAGATCAGCGGATTGTTGGTGATGTCGGCGACGAAGATCATGCTTTCATCGCCCGAGGTGATGCGAATGGCCGACATGCCCGGCGTATGGCCGGCCGCGCAAACCGCCGTCAGACCCGGCAGGATTTCCGCGTCCCATTCATACTGCTTCACGGCATCGGCGATCTGGCCGAAAACCTGGCGGCACATTTCGAAATTGCCCTTGGCTGCTTCGGGTGCGGCCGCCATCTTGGCGTCGTCCATCCAGAAATCCCATTCCTTGGCCGGAACATGGATCTGCGCCTTCGGGTAGAAAGCCGTGCCGTCCTTGCGGAAGAGGCCCAGCACATGATCGGGGTGGAAATGGCTGATGACGATATCCGTCACCTCTTCGCCCTTGATGCCGGCGGCGGCGAGATTGCCGAACAGGCGGCCGGCCGTCGGCGGGCCGGATTCACCGAAACCGGTGTCGATCAGAACGGTCTTGCCGGCGGTGCGCAGCGCCATCGGCGTGAAGGTCAGCGTTACCTTGTCGCGGGCCATGCCGGCCGCCGCATAGGCTTCGCCCACCTCGTCATCGCTGACGCCCGGCACGAAGCCTTCCGGACGGTCGAACGCCACCCAGCCGTCATGCAGCGCAATCGCCTCGATATCGCCGACCATCCACTTATAGAAAGCGGGCGTCTGAGCACTGGTCTCTGTCATCGATCTCTCTCCTCAAAGCCGGGGGCCGATGCCCACCGGCGCGCGGTGCCAAGACATAAGCCCTGACCACGCGCAGGCATATACTGCGCTGCACAAGGGAATGCGAGACCACCCTCGCATTGTTCACAGACCGGCTTCAGGCCGCGCCGAGTTGGACGACCAGCTTGCCGAAATTCCGGCCTTGCAGCAGACCGATGAAGGCCTCCGGCGCATTTTCCAGCCCCTGCACGATATCCTCCCGCCAGCGGAGACGCCCGTCTGCTGCCCAAGCCGTGGCGTCGCGCAGAAAGTCATCCTGTTGGCTGTCCCAGAATTCCGTCATGACAAAACCGCGCAGGGTCAGGCTGCGGGACAGGATTTCGCGCATCGTCACGGCCAGGCGGTCCGGCCCCGGCTGTGGTTCGCCTGGGTGATTGTATTGCGCGATGAGACCGCAGACCGGCACGCGGGCGAAGGGATTGAGCAGCGGAAAGACGCCGTCCCAGACCGTGCCGCCGACATTCTCGAAATAGACGTCGATCCCCTGCGGGCAGGCGGCAGCGAGCTGAGCGGTGAAATCCGGTGCCTTGTGATCGACCACCGCATCGAAACCCAGCTCGTCCCGTGCAAAAGCCAGCTTATGCGCGCCCGTGGTGATGCCGACGGCGCGCGCACCATGGATGCGGGCGATCTGCCCGACGGCGGACCCCACCGGCCCGGTGGCGGCTGCCACCGCCACCGTCTCGCCCGGCTTTGGCTTGCCGATATTGCGCAGCCCGGCATAGGCGGTGAAGCCCGGCATGCCGAGCGCGCCCAGCGCCGCCGAGAGCGGCGCCGCCGGGTCCAGCCGCCGCAAGCCGCTGCCGTCCGACAGGGCGAAGCGCTGCCAGCCGGCATAGGCGACGGCGATATCCCCCTCCTGCCAGTCCGGGTGGCGTGACTGCACGACTTTCGAGACCGTGCCGCCGACCATGACGCCGCCGATCGCGACCGGCTGGGCATAGGATTTCACGAGGCCCATGCGGCCGCGCATATAAGGGTCCAGCGAGAGAAACAGCGTTTCCATAAGCACCTCGCCCGCGCCGGGCTGCGGGACTGGCGTCTCTTCCAGCCGGAAATCGCCCGGCACCGGCAGGCCCTGCGGGCGCGCGGCCAGGACGATCCGCTGGTTAAGGTTTTCAGACATGATCAAACCCCGGTATGACGTCAGTGGAAAGCGCTTCACATACGAAGCGTATGCGAACCAGATGGAGACATACGAGGCGTATGTCAATTGCGAAAACGTCCCAGCGGCGCGCGGATATGATTGTGGAAACGCGCGCCAAGCTGATGGCCGCCGGCAGGCGGGCCTTCGCGGCAAAAGGCTATGCGGGGGCCTCGATGGACGATCTGACGGCGGAAGCCGGGCTGACGCGCGGCGCGCTGTATCACCATTTCGGCGACAAGAAGGGCCTGCTGGCGGCCGTCATCGCGGAGATTGATTCTGAGATCGCCGCACGCCTGCGGGTCATCATCGCCCAGGCCGATACCGCCTGGGACGCCTTTATCGACGAATCCGTGGCCTGGATCGAAATGTCGATGGAGCCGGAGATCCGGCGCATCATGCTGCTGGACGGCCCGGCCGTGCTGGGCGACCCCTCGGGCTGGGTCGGCCAGACCGCCTGCGTCGACAGCACCGCGCGCAGCATCCGCCGGCTGATCGACGAGGGCCTGGCAAAACCGGTGGACCCGGACGCCGCCGCCCGTCTTGTCAATGGTGCGGCGCTGAGCGCGTCACTCTGGATTGCGAGCGCCGAAGACCCGCGCGCCGTCTCCGCCCGCGCAATCGAAAGTTTCCTGGCCCTCGCTTCAGGACTGCGGAAGCACGCCTGAACGGCAGCGCCGATGTTGCGCTGTCATTCATCGGTTCTGTTTCCAAGCTCGTCATGCCCGCGAAAGCGGGCATCTTCTCATCGCGGTCGTGCCTCAGCAAGAAGATCCCCGCTTTCGCGGGGATGACGAGTCCCCTTACCGCCTTACGCCCCCAGGAAGCGGTGGATATGCGCCGCAATTTTGGCATGATGCGTCTCCAGCGCGAAATGCCCGGCATCCAGAAGATGGATTTCGGCATCCGGAAGATCCCGCCTGAAGGCTTCGGCACCGGCCGGCAGGAAGAAGACATCGTTCTTGCCCCAAACTGCCAGCAGGCGCGGCCGATGGGTGCGGAAATAGTCCTGGAAGGCCGGATAGAGCGCCACATTGGTGCGATAGGACAGAATAAGATCGAGCTGGATTTCATCCGCCTCGGCCCGGTGCATAAAGAACTGGTCGAGCAGATAGGCATCCGGCGCCACACGCCCCGTGGGCGCGCCATGCTCATGCTGGAATTTTAGCGCCTCATCGGTCAGCGCCGCGCGGCAGGCCTCACGATTGGCCGGCGTCGGATCACGCCAGTACCGCTGCCAGGGCTCCCAGTCATCGCTCAACCCTTCGATATAGGCATTGCCGTTCTGGGTAATGATGGCGGTGATGCGCTCGGGCTGCGCGCAGGCCAGACGTAACCCCGTCGGCGCGCCATAGTCGAAAATATAGATGGCAAAGCGGGCCAGCCCGATGGCATCCACGAACTTGCCGACCACCTCAGCGAGATTGTCGAAACTATAGTCGAAGACCCCGCGCGGCGGCGCCTTGGTCAGACCAAAGCCCGGCAGGTCCGGCGCAATGACGCGGTACTGGCTTGCCAGTTCCGGGATCAGGTCGCGGAACATATGGCTGGATGTCGGGAAGCCGTGCAGCAGCAGAATGACGGGCGCATCGGCTGCGCCAGCCTCGCGGTAGAAGACCTCCACAGGGCCGACCTGCTGGGCGCGATAATGTATCTGAACCATGGCTTTTCCTTTCCCTCTACGGGCCGCCGTCCGAGCGGCCTGCCGTGGAGGAAACCTAGTCACTTGCACCATTCGGCAGAATGCGCGTTGATTGCCAGGCTTGATTTCAGAAAGTGAAAGCATGGACAGGCTGGACGCGATGGCAATGGCGGTCGCGGCGATCGACGAAGGGTCACTCGCCGCCGCCGCGCGCCGCTTCGGGCGGTCGGCGGCGGCCGCCACCCGTGCCATCGCCGTGCTTGAGGCTGCCGCCGGAGAGACGCTGCTGCTGCGCTCTACGCGCGGCCTTCGTCTGACCGAAGCGGGCGCGCGCCATGCCGCCGTCTGGCGCGATGTTCTGGGCAAGCTGCGCGACATCCAGGCCGAGCAGACCGGCACGACCATCAGCGGCCATCTGGTGCTGACGGCACCGGAACTCTTTGGGCGCTTGAAGGTCACGCCCGTGCTGGAAAGCTTCGTCGATCTGCACCCGGAGGTGCAGGCCCGCGCGCTGCTGCTGAACCAGGTGGTGGATATGCTGGGCGAAGGCGTCGATATCGCCATCCGCCTGGCGCATCTGCCGGAAAGCAGCCTGGTTGCGGTGAAACTCGGCACGGTCAGGCAGGTGATCTGCGCTTCCCCTGCCTATCTGGCAAAGCATGGCCAGCCTCAGCAGCCGGCCGATCTCTCCCGTCACGTCTGTATCGGCACGAACCCGGAGGGCAATCGTGAGCTATGGAATCTCCGTCACGACCCAAGCGGGGCGCGGATGCGGTCGATCTCCGTGCAAACGCGCCTGTCCATCAACAGCGTCGCGGCAGGGCTGGATGCGGCGCGGCGCGGCGCGGGCCTGGTGCGCGGCATGTCCTATCAGGTGGCCGACGACCTCGCGACGGGCCGGTTGCTGCGCGTGCTGGCGCCCTTCGAGCCGGACGCGATCCCGGTCAATATGGTGTTTCGCCCGCATCCCCGCCGCTGGAGCCCGGTGCGCGGCTTCGTGGATTACGCCGTGCCGATCCTGCGGCGGGAACTGGCGCAGGTGGCCGCCGTGGTCGACTGGCTGCCGCCGGCTGGCGCGCCGCTTCTCCCGAGCAGCGATCCTGGCTAATCAGCCTCGGCTAAAGCCCAAGGAGCGAATGCCATGACCCTGACCATCCGACCTGCTTTGCCCGAGGAGGAACAGGCCCTGGCCGATCTATGGCGCGCCTGCGGTCTGGTGGTGAGCTATAATGATCCTGGCGCCGATTTCCGCTTCGCTTTGGCTGGTGAGACCTCAACGGTTCTGGTCGGCACGGATGCGGAGGGGCAGATCGCCGGCAGCGTCATGGTGGGGCATGACGGCCATCGCGGCTGGCTCTATTACGTCGCGGTCTCGCCCGATCATCAGGGCAGCGGCGCGGGCCGGCAGATGGTAGCCGCCGCCGAGGACTGGCTGCGCAGGCTTGGCGTCTGGAAGGTGCAGCTTCTGGTGCGGGACACCAATACCAAGGTGGTGGCCTTCTACGAGCATCTGGGTTTTGACGTGTCGCCGCGCGTGGTGCTGAGCAAAGCGCTGGGCTGACCGGCCTTCCCCAAAAACAAAAACCCCCGCGACCAGCGCGGGGGTTTTCGGTTCAGCCTCGCTGAAATCAGGTCAGCGGAACGTCGGAGGTCGGCTTATCCTTCAGCACGCCGCGCGTCTCGATCCGGAAGGCCCAGGTCGCGACCGCGCCGAGCAGAGAGGCGACGATCAGCCCGATGAGCAGGGCCTGCGTCCCGATCGACTTCAGCAGGATGGGGAACAGGAAGGCGGTCGCGACCGCGCCGATCTTGGCGAAGGACGCGGCGAAACCCGCGCCATAGCCGCGAATGGCGGTCGGGAAGACTTCACCCGCCAGCAGATAGGTCTGCGCGTTCGGGCCCATGTTGGTCATGAAGTTGAAGAGCATGAAGCCCAGGAAGAGCAGCGGCATGTCATGCCCGCCACCGATCAGGGACAGAGCGGCCAGCGCCAGACCGGCGGCGCAGCCGATGAAGCCGACGATCTGAAGCTGGATGCGACCGGCGCGCTCCACCAGCAGAACCGCGGCCAGAATACCCACCACCAGCAGCACGTCCAGCATCAGGGTGCCCTTGGCGGACATCAGCACCTTGTTGACGATGCCACTCGTATCGCTCGTCGCAGCCACGGTGCCGAGGGTGGCGGCCAGGATGACCGGCGTGAAGATACCGATGCCGTAGGTGCTGAGATCCTGCAGGAACCAGGGGATGGACGCGAGATAGGTCGCGCGGCGGTTTTCCTTGTTGAACAGGACGCCGACATGGCGCTTCGGCTCTTCCCGGACGCCGCTATGTTCGGAGACATGCGGGTCTTGCAGCGCGACGACCTTCGGATATTGCGGTTCGCGCTTCAGCAGCTTGTGGGTCTCAGCCTCGGCTTCCTTCAGGCGTCCGCGCGACACCAGCCAATGGGCGCTGTCGCAGACGAAGAAGCGGCCGGTGACGACGATGATGGCCGGAATGATCGCGGCGGCGAACATCCAGCGCCAGGCATCCAGCTGCGGATAGACGGAGAGGATCAAAATGCCGAGGCCGGCGCCGCACATGGCGCCAATGGCCTGGAAGGCGAAGGCGCCCAGAACCAGGCCGCCACGGCCACGGCTGGGCACCGCTTCGGAGATCACCATATGCGCGGTCGGATAGTCGCAGCCAAGCGCCAGACCGATGCCGAAGAGGCAGACCGCCAGCATCGCGAAGCTTTGCGACAGCGTCATGGCCACCAGAAAGACGACGAAGAGGATCATCTCGGCGATGAACATGGTCTTGCGGCCGAAAATATCGGCCATGCCGCCGAGCAGCGTGGCGCCGATGAGGATGCCGAAGAGGGTGGCGGCCGTGACGATGCTGTTCTGATAGGCGCCGAGATGGAAGGTCTTGTCGAGCAGCGGCAGCGCCACGCCCGTCATGAAGACGACGAGGCCTTCAAAGAACTTGCCGGCGACTGCCAGACTCCAGATTCGCCACTGCATGCCGGTCAGCGGCAGCTTGGTCAGCTGGGTGCCGTCAGGCCAGACGGGAATTTCATCGATATAATCTTGGACGGTTTTGCCCGTCTTTAACTTGGAAGTGACCTGGCTCATCGTTCGTCCCATTGCAACGGACGACCGTTTTAATCTTCAGCACGGAAGATTGACGTTATTTAATGATGACGCTTTTGCCGCGCTCCGGTCCCTGATGGCAAAGGCATCTTGCCCACCGGCGAGTGGCTGCGGACAGGAAGACAAACAGGTTAATGTCCGTCACGATGTCTGCCTGCGCCGTAAAACGGCCGACGACTTACCCAGCCAATGGCGTCGCCGCAGCTGAAGTCAGACCCTTAGAACTAGGTCATAAAAACTAATACCATACTAAAATGAAGGCGCAACGTTTCTGAGTCGAGATGGATCATCACGTTTTCTAGGGTCGCTGCGGCCGTTCAATGCAATGGCAATGCTGTGTGTCTTGCAGCGCGCGCTTTTATGCCGACCTCGGCGATTTTCGGACAAAGCCCTCAAAACACATCGGCCCTGGCCAATTGCCGGTTGTCCGCGTACTGGCGAAGCGAAAGACTTCCTAAGGGGAAACGCCGTCGAAGGCCGATCATGACAGAGCGGTGATCGCCGCGCGGACGGTCAGGCCTGCTGGGACGTGCTGCCGCAGACGCGGTTCCACAGCACGTCGAACGACCCGTCATTGCCTTCCAGCACGGTGGAGTAGCGCTGGCCGAAGATGGAGACGAAGCGCTGCTGGCCCAGGTTGCTGCTGGGCAGGGAGCCGCAGAAGGCCACCACGCGGCCGGCGCTGGCATGCACGAAGCTGCCGGAGAACTGATCGAAATTCGGATTGTTCAGCGCGGTCTGAACCGACTTGACGCCATCCGTCCACACGGCGCGCTGTAGCGGGTCGGTGACTGTCGCCGGTGCCGACATAGACAGGGCATCGGCCGCCGCCTTGCTGCCGGTGCCCGTGTTCAGGCGCGCGGCATAGGCGGCAGACAGCATCAGAGGAACCACGAGCACGGCCAGTGCGATGCCACGTCCGCCGATACGGCGGTTGCGCGCCGGCTGAGAAACGGTTTCGACCTTCAGAACGGGGCTTTCCAACCCGCATTCCGGGCAGACCTTCGCATCGGCCCGCACCACCGTCTCACACCACACACAATTCGCTACTTTAGCCATCGCCATCCGGCTGCCCGCTTAACTGACCCGCTAAATTTTATGTAACGACTCAATGGCGCAACGCACAATCACAAACCCGTATTTTTTAAAAAATCAGAACAACGAAAGCCCTATTTGGGTCTAGATGCTAATTGCCAGACAAGTTTTTGTGACACGCTATGTCTTGACTGATGCTGCGCTGCAACATGAGCCTGAGTCCGCTTGCGGGAATTCGTCGGGCAAAATCGCCCGACGAGTCCATTTCATTTTTACGAGGCAACGAAAAGCGGTTTGAGATTAGTGCGCCTCGGCCCAGCTTGCGCCGATACCGGTTTCCACCACCAAGGGCACGCTCAGTTCCGCCGCGTTCTGCATCACGTCCTGGATGACGGCGGCCGTTGCCTGAGCCTCGGATTCCGGCGTTTCAAACATCAACTCATCGTGAACCTGTAGCAGCATGCGTGCCGCAAGCCCGGCATCGCGCAGCGCCGCCGGCAGCTTGACCATGGCGCGCTTGATGATATCGGCCCCGCCCCCCTGCAAGGGCGCATTGATGGCCTGACGCTCGGCATAGGCCCGGCGCGCGCCGTTTTTGTCGGCAATGCCCGGAATCCAGCAGCGGCGGCCGAAGGGCGTCAGCACGAAACCATTCGCCCGCGCCTCCTCCTTGGTGCTTTCCATATAGTCGCGGATGCCGGGATAGCGCTCGAAATAGGCCTCGATATAGCGCTTGGCCTGGCCCGGCTCGATCTGCAACTGGCGCGCCAGGCCGAAGGCGCTGATGCCGTAGATGATGCCGAAATTGATGGCTTTGGCGCGGCGGCGGGTCAGCGGGTCCATCCCCGCCATCGGCACGCCGAAAACCTCCGACGCCGTACGGGCGTGAATATCCTCGCCATTGCGGAAGCTTTCGCGCAGCACCGGCAGATCGGCGACATGGGCCAGCAGGCGCAGCTCGATCTGCGAATAGTCGGCGCTGACCAGCAGATGCCCGGGCTCGGACACGAAGGCGCGGCGGATGCGCCCGCCCTCCTCCGTGCGGATGGGGATATTCTGCAAGTTGGGTTCGGTGGAGGACAGCCGGCCCGTGGTGGTGGCAGCCATAGCGAAGCGCGTATGCACGCGCCTGGTTACCGGATCGATCTCCTCGACCAGCGCATCGGTATAGGTCGATTTCAGCTTGGCCAATTGCCGCCACTGCAACAGGCGTTCGGGCAGAGCGTGACCCTGCTCCGCCAAGTCCTGCAAGACGGAGGCATCGGTGCCCCAGGCGCCGGTCTTGCTGCGCTTGCCACCGGGCAGCTTCATTTCATCGAACAGGATTTCGCCCAGCTGCTTGGGGCTGCCGAGATTGAAGGGCCGCCCGGCCAGCTTGTGGATTTCCACTTCCTGCGTCGCCATGCGCTCGGCGAAATCGGCCGAGAGGCGGCGCAGTTCATTGGCATCGACCGAGACGCCCTCCTGCTCCATGGCGAGCAGAATAGGCACCAGCCGCCGTTCCATCAGCTCATAAAGCGACAGCGATTTCGTCTGCCGCAGGCCGGGCCTGAGCGCGTGCCACAGGCGCAGCGTGAGGTCGGCGTCTTCCGCCGCATAGGCCGTGGCCTGTTCCAACGGCACGGCGGCGAAGGTCAGGCGCCCGCGCCCGGTGCCGGTCGCCCCCTCGAAGCCGATGGGCGTATGGCCCAGATGCAGTGCAGAGAGTTCGGCCACCGAATGGCCGTGCCGCCCGGCATCCTGGGCGTAGGAAATCAGCATCGTGTCGTCCAGCGGCGCCGTGCCGGCCGGAACGCCGGCGCGTTCCAGCACAGCCAGATCGAATTTCGCGTTATGGAAAACCTTCAGCACGCCAGGGTCGGCCAGCACCGGCAGCAGCGCGGCGATGGCGTCTTCCGGGTCCAGCCCTGGCCCCGCCAGCAGATCCTGGCCGAAAGGCACATAGACCGCCCGGCCGGGGCCGCTGGCCAATGCGATGCCGACCAGGGCGGCGCGAATAGCCTCCACCCCGTCCGTCTCGACGCCGATGGCGATGATGCCGCCTTGGGTCGCTTCCGCCAGGAAGGCGGTCAGCGCTTCCCGCGTGCTGACCGCCTGATAGGGACCGAAGGCGGCCTTGGCCGCCTCGCCGTCCGGCGCCGTGGCGGCTTCGGGCTGCGGCGCCGGCGCGCCGAAGGGCGCGCTGCGATCGCCGGGGGCTGCCGCCTGCGGACGCGCGGCTGTCTTGCCGGCTTCCATGCCCAGGCGGGTCGCGATGGAGCGGAACCCCTGCTCCATCAGGAAGGGCAGCAGCTTTTCGGCCTCCCAGTCCCGCGCGCCGAGTTCGGCCACCGGCTGCGGCAAAGGCACGGAAGCGGAGAGTTCCACCAGTTTGCGGGAAATGCGCGCGGCCTCGGCATGTTCCACCAGGGCGTCGCGCCGCTTGGAGGCCTTCATGTCGCCCAGTGCGGCGGCCAGAATGGCTTCCAGCGAGCCGTATTCGGCCATCAGCGCTGCTGCCGTCTTGGGGCCGATGCCCGGCACGCCCGGCACGTTATCGACCGAATCGCCGATCAGCGCCTGCACGTCGATGACGCGGTCCGGCGTGACGCCGAATTTCTCCATGACTTCCGCCGCCCCGATGGGCTTCTGCTTCATCGGGTCCAACATATCGACGCCGTCGCCGATGAGCTGCATCAGATCCTTGTCGGAGGAGACGATGGTGCAGCGGCCACCCAGGCGCCGCACTTCGGCGGCATAGGAGGCGATAAGGTCATCGGCCTCCCAGTCATCCAGCTCGATGCCCGGCACGCCGAAGGCGGCGGTCGCCTGCCGCACGAGCGCGAATTGCGGGATGAGGTCATCCGGCGCGGGCGGGCGATGGGCCTTGTAATCGGGATAGAGCCGGTTGCGGAAGGTAAGCCGCCCGGCATCGAAAATGACCGCGAAATGCGTGCCGACATGATCCTTCAGCAGCCGCGCCAGCATATTGGTGAAGCCGTAAACGGCATTGACCTGCGTACCGTCCGGCCGGTTCATCGGCGGAATGGCGTGATAGGCGCGGAAGATGAAGCCCGATCCGTCAATCAGGATCAGATGCAGCTTTGAGTCGGCATCGCTCATGGTCTTTCTATCCCGGAACGCGGCTCAATGCCCCTCGGCGACGGCATCGTCGCTCAGCAGGAAGAGGCGCGAGCAATAGGGGCAGACCGCCTGGGCGGGGCCGCCGAGATGCTGCGGCAGGCGCAGAAAGACCTTGGGGTGGCCAAGCTGGCCAACGGTTCCCTCGCAGCTGACCACATGGGTGTGGACCTGCTCGACCTCGACCGGCTTCAACATCGTCTGGCTCATCTCTTTTCCCCTTTGGCGCAGGATGGCCCGATGATAGCCATGCCGGGTGCGTCGAACCATCCCCCCTGCCCTGATCCTTGGCCTCGCCGTGATGCTGGCCGCCTGCGCCACGCCGCATCGGCAGGCCGCCATGCCCCCGGTGCCGCCGGTGGTGACGGACGGCGTCTTCACCATGGCCGATGGCGCGCACTTGCCCTTTCGCGAATGGTGGCCGCTGGGCAAGCCCGCGATCGTCGTGCTGGCTCTGCACGGCATCGACGACAGCCGTGACGCCTGGGAGGTGCCGGGCCCGCTGCTGGCCGCCCAGGGCATCGCCGTCATCGCACCGGACGAGCGCGGATTCGGCGCGACGCCGGGTCGGGGCTATTGGCCCGGCACGGCGCAGATGCTGAGCGACGCGCGGGCCATGGCGCTGACGGTGCGGCAGCAAAACCCGGGCGCGAAGCTCTATCTGATGGGCGAGAGCATGGGTGGCGCCGTGCTGCTGGCGCTGGCCGCCAGCCCCGACGCCCCACAGGTCGACGGCTATGTTTTCTCCTCCCCCGCCGTCTGGGGCCGCCGCCAGATGAATATTCTCTACCGCTCGGTGCTTTGGCTGGCGGATAGCACGGTGCCGAATATGCGCCTGACCGGCGGCGGCACCGGCGTGGTCCCGACGGATAACGAAACCGCCTGGGATCGCCTGTCGCGTGACCCGCTGACGGTGACGGATACGCGGGTCGCGACCGTGAAGGGATTGGTGGACCTGATGGATCAGGCCCTGGCCGGCGCCGGGCATATCAGCGCGCCGGCGCTGTTCCTGTATGGCGGGCATGACGAGCTGGTGCCGAAGCCGGCCATGGCGGCGGCCTGGCGCGCGGCGGCGGCCAGCGGTGACGCCGCGGTGACCCTGGCTTTCTACCCGAAAGGCTATCACCTGCTGCAGCGCGACCATGAAGGCCCGACCGTGACGGCCGATATCGCCCATTGGCTGCGGGATCCGGCAGCCCCCCTGCCCTCCGGCGCGGACGCACGGGCGCGGGACTGGATTGCGGGCCAGCCCGCCTCCTGACCCCTTTTCACGCCAGCCCGATCCGGCTAAGAGGGCTGCACGCCCATGGCATGGACCCGTAGCTCAGCTGGATAGAGCGTTGCCCTCCGAAGGCAAAGGTCGCGCGTTCGAATCGCGCCGGGTCCGCCAAGGAAATCAGATAGTTACGAGATTTTCTGCTTGTTACCTGGGAAGCTCTAGGTAGCAGATAGGTAACAAGACCGTAGATCCCCCAAGTTTGCTGTAAGACACCGCCCTCTCGCGGCGGTGGCCGCAGCTGCCTGATGCGCGGACTATTCCGGTCGCTAGCCGTTCTGGGACGGTCATCGATCTGGCCTGACACCAGAGTCAAATAGGCTCACGCAAACGCAATTCGCCGAAGCATAGGACTGTGCCACCTTAGCAGCAGTCTTTGGCTGTTTGCGTCGACCGTCGGTAGTCAGAGAGCCCACAAACCATCGAGGCGAAAATGACCAGCAAAATCACACTTTGGGGCTTCAGCGGTTCCACCTATGTCCGCACCATCCGCATGCTGCTCGCCGAAAAGGGCGTCTCCGATTATGAGCAGATCCCGGTCAATGTGCTGAAGGGCGAGCCTAAGAAGCCTGAACATCTGGCGATCCACCCCTTCGGCAAGGTGCCGGTCGTGGAGGTCGACTGGTTCCGCGTTCTCGAAACGGCCGCTATCGGACGTTATCTGAACACGGTTCTGCCCGGCCCGTCCCTGGTGCCGGCATCCGCCAAAGACACGGCGCGGATGGATATGCTGACGAATATCATCGATTCCTATGCCTATGGGCCACTGCTGACCGCCGTAGGCTATCACCTGTTCCCGGATTTCATCGGCGGCCAGAACGAGGAGACGCATCACGCGGCGCTTGAGAAGGGCCATCTGGCCGTGCGTGAGATCGGGCGGATCAAAGGGGATTCGCCCTGGCTTGCGGGGGACAGCCTCAGCCTCGCCGATCTCTATCTCGCGCCAATCATGGCCTATATGGCGTTGACGCCGCATAAGGCGGAATTCTTGGATGCTGAGCCCCTCAAGGCGTGGTGGGGCGCTGTTTCAACACTCGAAAGCTTCAAAGCGACCGCGCCGTAAGACCACCTGGCTAAAGCGCCCCGCCCATACTCGGGGCACCTTAGTCTGGCTCCGCAAAAGGTGGGACGTCGACCAGCGACCCGATTAGGCGGAACAGCGCCTGATGTTCGGGGCCGCCTGCCCCCGCTCGTAAAAAATCCCCAAGCTCGATGTGAGACAGTTGGCCGCCTGACGGTCCATTGGGCTGGTGGATGATAAATGCGCGCCCGTCAGCAGGTTCACGGCCCAAATACCAGGTGTCGCCCTGTGGGCTGCGGTAAAGCTCTCGCCGGTTAGACATCGGTCGCCTCCATATTGCAGTTGAGACCGTAACACAGAGGCATCTGCGGCTTAATTTCCCCGCTATGCCAGAAAGATCATGCCGAAAGCGTTTGTTGCTAAATGCTGCAATGCAACATCAGGTAGGTCCTGCCGCGGCGGCGATTGCTTCATGAGTCGCCGGCTCATCCCTAGCACAGGCGCGTTGCAGCACATCGCTGCCTGTCCGCGGCGCCTCCTGATGCTACCCGGCTCATTGCGGTAGATCGCAATTACGTGACCATACTGTGAGCACCCCGGTTGCTACCAGCTTTGGCGGAAATCCGGTCAATGCCGTGGGGAGCGCCGCGGACGGGGCGTTAACTGTCAGGTTTCCTCCCGTGCCCAAAACGGTGGGCCATCGGCTTACGTAGCCAATGGCACTGCCGCGGCTAGGGACAGATGGGCATGATCGAGAAAGAGGCTGACCCGAAGAGCAATTCCTGGCCAGAAGTTGATTAGATTTCTTGGACCGGGATACCGACGTGCCCCCTGTTACAGGAGGATGTCGCGGCCATGAACAACGATAGTGACGCCGATCTTAAGATCCGGACGGAAGGCCGAAAGGCCTATGAGGATGGCCAACCCGTAACTGCTTGCCCTTATCCCGCGGATTCCCCTTCAAGCTACCAATGGAAAAGCGGCTGGATGCAGCCGAGCCCAACCGCTCCTGAAGACGCTAGCTGATCCGCGCGCGTAATTGGGCCAGAGATCATGGCTTATTCGTCAGATCGACCTGAGGACAGCCTTAGCAAAGAGGCTGTCGCAAGTGCCTTGGAGGACATTCCTCCCGAAAAGCGAATGGAATGGCTGGCGGAAGTCGAAGCCCGGGCCAGAGAGCACGGTGCCCAAAAGGTCCTCGATGCCATTCGAGATTGGCGGCTGGAGCAGGTGATCGGAGGGCCAGGAACCCCTTTTTCAACCGGCTGAGGCGGCTCCCAGATCCACGCCATGCCGCCTGGCAACCTACTTAACCGAAGCTTCACGCGCGGCAGTGATCCAGCCATCTTCCCATGCGTTGCGAGCAAGGGGATTGTCTTTGCGGTAAGGGTTTTCTGTCAAAGACAGGCCCTTATCAAAGGCGTCCTGTCCTTCGACAAATACAACCGTTGCTACAAGCCTGCGCGATATAAAAGGCGGGGGAATTTTCACGAGAAATGCCTTTATTCCCTAAGCGTTGCTGAGAACGCTCAAGCCCGTTTTGCGGGTCAGGAATAGGGATCGCGGCGCGGCATGTTTCCCTAATGCACCTATCGTAGCGCGAATTGGCGGCAGGTCACCAGCCGATAGGTCAAGTTACTTGCGGACCGGGGCAGCTTGTACGGAGCACCCGCGTCCCAGGCGGTCTAACACCCGGGACCGGCGCTTACAAAAGTCAGTGGCGCCTGAGGGTAAAGCGTATCGGGCGTTGCTAGCGCGCTCTATTCATTGTCTTTCGCGGCGTTGACGACGGGCATGTCCTGGACCACGTTTGGCGCGACACCCGATCCCAGAAAGCTTTCCGGCTATGGTCCTGCACTCGCCTTTAATCGCACTGATCATCATGGTCGTCATCTTCGGCAGTGCCATGATCGGCATGCTGATGTCGCGCGTTTTGCCGGAAGCGCATTTGAGTGCGGAGACCAAGGCGGTCGTCACCGCATCCATGGCGGTGGTCGGCACCATGTCGGCTTTGGTCATCGGGCTTTTGGTCTCCACAGCCAACACGTCCTTCACCGCGCGCAATGCCAATGTGGCGGACTTGTCGATCGATATCGTGAAGATGGACAATATTCTGCATCGCTACGGCCCGGCAGCCGACCCGATCCGGCAGGATTTGAAGACCTATGCGGCGATGACCATGGGCGATCTTTTCGCGAAACAGCGCCGCAACAGAACGGTCGAAAACGCCGCCACGAATGATGTGTTGAGCCAGATACAGGACAGCGTCATCGCGCTGAAGCCCACCGACGCCCGCCAGACCTGGCTCGCGGCCCAGGCGCTGCAAGCGTCAACCGACATCAGTTCCGCCCGCTGGCTGTTGGTGGCGGAGGAGATGAGTGCGTTTCAGGCGCCCTTCCTGGGCGCGGTTCTGCTTTGGCTTATTGTTCTGTTCCTCAGCTACGGGCTTTTCGCGCCCCGCAATCTGACGGCGATCATTGCCATGGCGCTCTGTGCTTTCGCGGTCGCGGCGGCCCTGAAGCTGATGCTGGATATGGAAGCGCCGTTTGAGGGCGGTATCACATTGTCGAGCCCGCCTATTCGTCTTTCCGCCGATCCGTTGCAGCATGCCTTGGACCTATTGGGGAAGTAAGGGTCGGTGAGGACGGCCCTTGCGGCCATCGCGACTAGATGGCCTTGAGGTTGCCTGCCGATTCCTTGCCCCGGTCCTTCACGATGTCGTAGCTAATTTTCTGGTTCTCATCGAGACCGCGCATCCCGGCCTGCTGGACCGCTGAGATATGCACGAACACGTCCTTGCCACCGTCCTGCGGCTGGATGAAACCAAAACCCTTCGTGGCGTTGAACCACTTAACTGTACCGATCGCCATCACATTTTTCCTAGTAGACAACTAAAACTTAAGCCACTCGCATTGTGCGAGGCGCGAAAGCTCAGGCTTTATGTGTGAAGCGTCAAGATGCTTCCACAAGCCTCACCCACAATCTGCTTTTTTGAGCCAGCCCTCGCCTTAGCCTCAAATAGGGCTAGCTGACTCTGTCGGGTTTTAGTCCAAAATGGTTATGCGACTAACCGAGTCGGATAGAAAGGAGCCAGCGGTGCCGTATCTTCACAACTATCGTCTCTTCGTTAGCCATGCCTGGGGCTATAGCGAGCGATACCTGAGAGCAGTTCAATTCCTTAACAATGCGCCAAATCTGAGTTGGAGCAATTATTCGGTTCCTGTCGATGGTGCGTACCCTAGAATGAGCAACAGTGCTTTGAAAGATGCTCTCAGGAACCAGATCAGGCCCGTCCAATGTGTCGTCGTCGTTTCTGGCATGTACATAAACCACAGCGACTGGATTCAATTCGAAATGGAGTATGCAAAATCGCTGGGAAAACCAATTCTAGGCATAAGGCGTTGGGGCGCTCAGAGAACACCAGAGCAGGTCATTTCTTATGCCGACGAAATGGTTAATTGGAACTCCGCCTCGATCGTAGAGGCTATCCGACGCCTCGTTCCGTGAGCACAAAAATATGTTCGACTATCCTGCTCTGTATGATACCGCAAGTAAACTCTCCTCTAATTCTCAGGTAAACTATCTCCGCTTGATATTTGGGGAATATCTGCTTTTATTTATCGCTGCTGTTTTTTCGATGGAGCTAAATGATTCGCGCTTATATTACGGCGTGTATGCGTTCGTTTTTCTCGGATCATTTGTAGTTCTTATCACCCGGAGTTGGCTCAAGCCAGAACAAGATTGGTATAAAGGGCGCGCGCTAGCAGAGTCGATAAAGACTTCTTGTTGGCGCTATTGCATGCGTGCCGAACCATTCGCAGACGCGCATTCAGTCTTAATTCCGAGATCAGAATTCCGAAACTATCTCAGGGCGATTTTGGAAAGCAATCGGCATATTGGAGATCGATTACCTCCCGACAAAGCTGCGGCTGATCAAATTACTCAGACGATGGAAGTCACTAGAAGTCTGAGCTTAGAAGAAAGAAAGAGCGTCTATCAAAAGCACCGGATTGCAGAACAACGGAAATGGTATGCTAAAAAAGCTTCCGCAAACAAGTCCGCAAGTAAACGATGGTTTTTTGTTGCGGGTTGCGCCTATGCAATAGCTCTAGGACTCGTCATATTTAGAATCGTATACAATTCAGTGGATGTATGGCCCATTGAACCCGTAATTGTGGTTGCATCAAGCATCATTGGTTGGACACAGGTCAAGAAGTTCAATGAACTCGCCTCTTCTTATACGCTCACGGCCCATGAAATAGGAATACTACAAGGAAAAATTGATGAGGTTACAGATGAAACTAGCCTCTCAAGTTTTATAAATGAATCGGAACAAGCTTTTTCCCGAGAGCATACGCAATGGGTCGCCAGGCAAACAAGTTAGTCAATTTCAACTTAAAATTTGCGTAGGCAGGGGATCAGGGTCGCGCTCACAAAGCTGCAGCGTCAGCCATATCCGCCTCCATCCTGTAAACGTCCAGCCCCGCCGCTAAGACGGCCACGCCTTCGAGCCCCCACCGATCGCGGGCATCTCTAACGCATAATGCACGGCCGGGATGAGACTGCCAGGCACTTTGCAAAAAGTTGGGAAAGCCATGAAGAAGCCAGCGCACCACCTTGCGCCAGACGACGCAAAGAGCCTTCTGGAAGAAGTTTTGCCGCCATTCTATGAGCTGATTGGTAGGATCGCGAGTATATGGGCAGCACTTGAGCATCGCATTGACCAGCTAATTTGGGATCTAATGGATGTCGAACAGACTCTCGGGGCTTGCTTAACGACTCAGTTGAATGGACCGCAGGTTCGCATAAGATGTCTCAAGGCGCTTCTGGAGGCTCGCGGCTGGCCTCAAGCGAAGCTTACTGAGCTCAACAAATTTGGAAGTGACATGCAAGTCGTGCAGGAGGAGCGCAATCGTGCCGTCCATGATGTGATGCTGGTAGGCACGCAATCGAGGCGGCCCTTCAATCGTCGTGTGGCAACGATTGCGAATAAGATAGTCTTCGAAACCAAACAGCTTTCGATTGAAGATCTTAAAATGACTGTTGAAGAATCTATGGCACTCTTAGAAAGGTTTGGTCAGTTTCAGACGCAGGTGCGTACTGCTGTTCCGATAGCATCCGACGAAAGATTGCGGAAACTACTATGGCGTGAAGGCCCTCCGGATGAGGTGCGACTAAATCTAGATAGTAACCTTTCAGCTCGTCGACGCCAGCTTCAATCACTGGCTGCGAAAGAGATATTTCCCAAACGTCGGCGCAAGAATAAAACGACATAGCTAAAGCTCCAAAATTTCTTGTATCAGATCAAGTTGACCAACAAATCTGTGGGCTTGCGACGTCCTGCAGTAGATTGCGCCGTCGTCTCAGCCCCCTCAACCCCACCCGCCATCGGCATCGCGGTCACCGTCTTCACCCTGGCCGTGACGCCTGGGCTGGATTGGCGCTGCCTTCAGGCCCTGAGCACGTCCAACGCACGAGCCAAGTCGCGCGCCTGTAGCCCCACTCTGAAGTCCGTATTCACGAGCCTGTGCGCATGCGTCGATAGCTCATGGGGCCAATCGTCGAGCAGGACATAGGGCGGCGAGCCATTCCGTGACAGCCATCGGCTAATCTCCGAGCCACGGTCGGGACCGTCAGTGTCCGTGCACCAATCATCGTGGAATGCCGGACCAATGCCGGCTTCTAGCAATCGCTGCCGGCAATTAGGGTCCATTCGCCAGCTGCTTGAGACGACAATCTGCGCTGCAACACGCGACACCAGTCGATTGAGATTGGCGACCGCCGCCCGCGAAAAGCCGCGCTGCCCTTTGATCAGATTCGGATAGCGATTTCCTGACCGGAAAACGCGATGCATCTCACGGATTGTCAGCACGCCATCGATGTCTAGAAAGATGATCGGCGTCATCATGCAAATTCCAACTTGCCGCGCAGGGAACGCCCGGCCGGTGCAATGGTGTAGGCGATGCCCCCGAAAACGAAAGTGGTCTTGGTGGCGCCGCCCATCAACCAACGCTCCCAATATTGCCGGTCCAGGAATTCGGCTGCGCCTTCGGTCGGGCGGCTTCAGCTGCAGCGCGCCGGCGCTCGTTTTCGATTTCAGTCCTGCGAGCCCGCTCGATCGAATCCTTGCTCTGATAAGTCGGCTGCTCGTGAACCCGCGGGGGAGGAGTGGGCTCGCGATAATCCTGGTGCGCGGCCAGGCGCCGGCGGAGTTCAGCGTAGGACTGCATAGCACCAGCCAGGGCTGCGGCCTCTGGCGCATCTTGCCAAGCCTGCGCCAAGTCGATCGGAGTGCCGTCGTCCCCGACGGAGCGGGATCCGGCGATAAGAGGCTGCTCGCCCCAAACCGCGGACGGCAGTCGGACTTCCTCCAGCAACCCGACCATCGATCGGCCGCTGCCCAGGCCGTAGGTCGCCGCGTGCAGCTTTAGCAAAACCGCCAGCAGCGGCTTTGCCGCCTCGCGCAATTCGGTGCCCAGAACCGCGATGAGCTGCTGCCCGTAGGCTTGGGCTTCGATCTGGAACAGGGTCCGGTCTCCAGCGAGGCGGCCATCGATCTCACGGGCCTTCTCGGCAAGAGCAACCCTCAGGCGCGCGATACGGGCCACCTTCTGCGCCGCCTCGTCGTGCGCGCGGCGGGCGGCATCGACCTTCGGTTCCAAGGTCTTGAGCACAGCCAAATCGGTCTCCAGGGCCGCAGCTAGGTCGAGTTCTGTCAGTGCAGCGCTTGCCTGCTCCAGTTCGGCAGCGGCCGTGCTCTGCTCAGCGAGGTTTCGGGCAATGGCGTCGTCCACCGCGCGGCGCGCGTCTAGCGTGCCCGTCACCGCGGCCATCGCAGCCCGCATCTCGGCGGGCAGGTCGACGGAGGAGGTCATCGTTTCGACGGCACGATCCGGCTTAACCTGTCGGTTGAGAATGCCCATGCTTAAATCCCCCGCGATTTGCGCATGTGGGCCACCATCCGATTGACAGTCGGGGTTGCCTTGCTCTCTGCGGTCTCACGGCTGGCGCGCATATGACCGACCATCCGGTCAATTTCTGCGGTTCCCAGAACGGCGACGCGCATCTCCGTGACCTGTTCGGAGCTGGCGTTCGCGAGGTGGCTAAAATCTAAATCCGGCATGACGTTTATTTCTTTCGGGGGTCAGGATAGGGGCGGGGAATTGCTGCGCGCGGTCTCGACGGCATCGAGCCGTTCAAGCGTCAGATGAAGTCGATCCATTTCGGCATCAGATGCGGCAATCATTTCGTCGGTCTCGTCCTGCAGAAGCAGAGAGGCGCGATGATCCAGCGCCTTGTTCAGCGCTTCGGTCACGGCCTGGCGCTCGACATCAAGCCAGAAATTCGCTGCATCGTCGGGAAGGGCCAGCAATTCGGATACGCGCATCATCACAATCCTCCAATGAGACTGGTATGACACGATGTCTGCGCAATTTATCGCTCAATTTATTGCGCAACCGGGCGGCTATATTACGCTGGCTGCGGCGGCGTGGATGGGGACACGCACGCGGGAGAAGTTACCTCTCGCCCGCGCACTATGATCCGGTCTCGAATCCGGCCCGCAGCGCTCTCAATTCCCGCTCCGGCGGCCTTCGAGAATGTTCTCGATCTGGCGCGCCTTCAGAAAGCTTCCATCGCCGATCTTGTAGATCCGATGTAGGGCGGTTTTCAGCAAGTCGCTTCCCGGTGGCAGCTCCGGCGAGTGGGAGAAGGTTTTCCATTCCCAGCTGTCGCGGTAGCCACCCAGTTTCGCGGCGAGCCGCTTGGCCCGGAAAGACGAGGTCAACCGGGACGGTGCGCCCTCGATGGCATCGAGCACCTCGGACGCCGCACGGTAGGCAGCATCCCGGCGATCGAACCGGTGCTGGCCCTGGCGGCGCTGCATCCAGGCGGGCATGTGCTTCCAGACCTTTGCAGCGTCGGCTGGAGCAAGTTTCGCCAAGATCGTAGCGATCTCGTCTGCCGGGGTCGGCGGTGGGCTTGTGGGCTGGCTCAAAGAACAGCGGCCTCCGCCTCGAAGTCCGCCCAGGTGCCGCTGCTGGCATTGGGCCAGGGCGCAGTAAAAAGCGGGTGCTCAGCCCAGGAGCCACAGCCAGGCGGCGCAGGGACGTCCTTCAGGCAGTCGACGGCTCCCTGGCGCGCAGCGGCCAGCCAAGCCGCGCAGATGCCTTGGGCGGCTTCCTTCGGAATGCCTTGGCGCAGGAGAATGACCGCAAGATCCATGGCCCAGGCGTCGGCTGCGATGGCGAAGGTGGTCGCTTCAATCGGTGCGACAAATGCGGACAGTTTGGTGCGGACAGGTTTCAATTTCTCGGAAGTGTCCGCAGGCCGGTCGGCGCGCCCTTGGCGGCGGGCGGATGATCGCCAGCCGGTGCCCACGAATGTCGGGTCGATGCTGCCATCGGGAAACTTCGTTATCGCGCCACGATCTACGTGACGTCGAACCAGTCTTTCGCTGCAGCCGTCTCGGCGCGCGAACTCCCGAATGGAAATTCCTTCTACTTTTGACTGCGGACGCTTCATGAGTGCGGACACCTAAAATGGGGTTCAGCTAGTTTTGCATCGGGCTCGCGCAATGCCCGCGATGAAAAGAGGGGCTTCCAGGGACCCGTTACCCCCCCCCGGGGGCTGCGGGGCGGTCGGGGGTGGGGGTGACCTTCGGCCGGCACCTACCCCGCGAGACCGTGACGCGGCTCGCGCATCGGTGACCGCTTTTGCAATCAGCCTGACATGAATGTCTGTTATTAGGGTCACTCACAGACCCTAGGAGCCCGACATGAGCGAGTTTCAAGCCTCGTCGCTGGCGCATTTCGACGATAAAGGCGAACCGACCGACACTGCCGCAAAAGCAGACAAACTGACGGACCTGTTTGCCGTTGCTGACCATGCGTTCGAACACGTCAACGGCCCCGATGAAGTCGCCAGCGTCGTGGGCGAGTGACCTTATCCCAACAGCCGCCCCGAACGAAGCTGGCCGCCTTCTTTCAAAAACGCTGGGATATCCTGTTTGCAGCCGTAATCGGGTCGGATTTTGTCCTGCATTGGTGGCTGTCGCGCTGGTGACGGTCATCGCGGCCACCTCGCCGCCTGCAGTGTCATTCGTCACCACCGCGATGCATCCCGGCTTCGCCGGCTGGGGTCTTGCAGGCACCGACACCGTGGCTCCAAAGACACACCCTTCAAAATCGACAGAAAATCGCCGTTTCTCAGCATTAAGAACGATTGAAGATGTGCGTCTTTTGGGTGATGGCTGCCCTGCTTGCAACCTATTGGGTAGATCGAATGGACTTCGTTCACACCTGTCCTCATTGCTCTGATCCCCTGTGGGTCATGATGAGCGGGCCGCACCTTGTGTCGTCAGACGTGCTGGTCTGCGTCTCATGTGACTTCTTGAAGTCCGTTGGTGAGCCGAAAGAGCAAACACCTGCCCTCCCCGCATTCATGATGCCGGCCCCAGAACAAGCCGAAGCGTTCGTCGCGTAAATACGATCTGCGGTCCGGATCAGCCCCGGCACCATCCGACTGTTCGGGATCGTCTGACGTGTCGCCAGTCCGGCTTCGCGTTGAATGGCGTCGCGTTCGTCGGCTTCGTAGCTGGCCAAGTCTACGTTGGATGTGAATGAGCCTAGGCGCTGCTCTGGGTGGTCTGTGTTCAAAATATACCCAGGTCATGAAATTTGCTGATTATATCTATACCGGTCTGGGTGGTCTGGGTGGAAATAGAACCATACGTGTAAAAACACCGTCGTGATGAGATGGGGGTAAATCGATGTTCAGCGATTTGTCGAAAAACACCCCGTCCACCAAGACCACCCAGACCGCACGTTGAAATCATTGAAGATTTTTCCAACGAACCCAGACCATGGTCTGGGCTCAGACCGGTCATTCTGCGGCCTCTGGAAACATCTCGTCAGTTCCCCATGTCACTTCCAGTTTCGTTGCCTCGCAGAATGCTGCTCTCGCATCCCCGAGATTGCCTGTCTTGTAGCTAAAGGGTCGTGTCATCTCGATCGGCTTGGCAGTCCTCGCAGAGCCCCCGAACGCATTCGTCTCATCGACGATGTGCTCGCCGCCAAAACCCTTGCGCGGCCGAACGGGATTGCCGCCCATCCGGCGCATGAAGTGCCCGAATTGCTCTCGGGTCATCGGACGTCGCTCGTGCCGTTCTTTGGCGAACTCGGCGTAGCTGGCGAAAAGCAGCTCGGTCGAAATGACATCATGCCACTGAGCAAAGTGCTTCTCCAGGCCGAGGCGCGACCGAAAGACATAACCGCGGGCTAGGCAGTCTTGCCACCAGGCCTCGGGTATTGGCAGGCTGAGCTTGCGCTGCTGCTGGAGGCCTTCAGTGACCGGCACGGCGCGGACGTTGAAGTGCGTGAGATCCAGCGCGAGCAGATCATGAAGCATGGCACCATAACCGCCAGCTTCCATTTGCGCCCAGATCGCGGCGAAATACTCGTGGTTGTTCTTGGCGGCATCGACCACCTCAAGCACGAAGAACCGTCGTGCATCCAGCGATGCCGGCACCACCCATTCCTCATTCGAAGCCATCATCAGATGCAGGAAGTTGGGCATCTGGACAGCATTTTGAAACTTCGCCTCGACCGTCAGATAGGGCTCGGTGATGATCGACTTCAGCACACCCACATGCGCGCGATCGCCCGCGAAGAACGCCTCATCCGCAAAGAGCATGATGGCGTCGCGGAGGTGGCCATTAAAGTTTCCGGTGAGATGCTTTGCGTTGCTAATGGCGATGCCGTGCTGACCCATGATCTTGAGGAGCGCTTTGGCGAGCGTGCCCTTTCCGGTGCCTTCACCGCCCTTCATCACAACAGCGACTTCGCCCTGCTCGGCTGGGCGCTGCACCATGCGGGCCATCCAACCCATGAGGTAATCGAAATGCCCGCGGTCACCGTCGCAGATGATTTGGTGAATATGTGACCGCAGCAGAGACCAATCGCCTAGCGCCGGCGTAATAGCGAAACCTTCCCAGAGGTTGAGCACACCGGCTTCGGATTTCGTGGTCGTAGGATCGAAGGTCACGCCATCGATGAACTGGCGGCGTTCGGGATGGTTGAGCCAGATATTCGCTACGGTCTTGTAGACAGGCCGCTTCTGATCATCGACCCCGGTCTCGACCTTCTCATTCAAATAGAGCGTCTGGAGATCGCGCGATGAAAGACGATCAATACGGCGGCGCTTCAGCAGCGGGTCGTAAGCAGTCTGGAAGATGACGGCTTTTCCGCCCTCGTTGACGAGACTGTATTTCTTGTTCAGACGCTTCACCACAGCAAGGGTTTCTGCGTCACAGTCTTTAGGCGCGGCTGGAGCGCCAGCCTTTTTGACGAAGTCTGCGACGTCTTCGGGATCTGAGAAAATGGCGTCCATCAGGCGACCCCTTCCGGCAACGGCGTGCTGGAAGCATGATCCAGAGCCCAGGCAACAAGCCGCTCGCCTTCACGCCGTGGCTTCCCTGCCTGCTCCAGTGCCGAGATCATGACGGCTTCGACGTCGCTGCGGGCCAGCAACCCCGCGTCTACGAGGCGCGCCAAGCTCATAGTCTGAGACCGGCACGTCGGGTGCCGGCTGGCGACAGGGGCGTTGATCACACGGCTGGCTGCGTTTCTCAGCGCAGCCATCGCATACTTACTGGCTGCAAGGCTGTTCGTTTCCGGCAGCGGCTTGGGCGCAGGGCGCGGCGGTGGCGCCAGGGCCTCGGGGGGCGGCACCTCGACTATCTCAGCGCCGGGCAACATCACCAGCCGCTCAGAAATGTGATCAGTCATTCCCTGCGCAAAGACAGGCGCCGCAGTAAAGATCGGCTGTGCGGCGCCGAAGATGGCCGGGTCTGCCGGATGACCTTTGAGCCACTGCTTCAACTCCATCCCCGTCGTGTGCCGGCTGAGCCAGAACCAGAGCCGAAGGCGGATACCGGTCTTGATGCCATGCCCAGCAGTCGCTTGAGCTACGCAGCCGGCACCGTGGAAAGCATTCGGCAGCCGGGAAATGGCGATACGGGCGCATGCCTCAATGTCTGCGGCAACCACGGCGTCAGGCCGGTCGATCCCTTCCATGTCCAACGCCAGCCAGCGGCGCGGCACGTCCCTGAGCGTCGGGACTTCCCCTGTATCTGCATCAGGGTAGACGCGGCGCACGATGCGCTTGACCACAGGCCCATCGATCAGTTCTCCGCGGACGACGCAGCAGCGTGGAGCCGAGATCAAGCGGGCCAGAATTGCCCGCAGCGCTTCGATGTCAGAGATCGGGAACGTCCAGGCGTCATAGGTCTTCGTGTTATCATATGGCACAATTGCGTCCTGAGTGATCAGCTTCGCCAGGCGCAGGGTCGCCGCGCAGCGTAAGACGGTGATAAAATCACTCAATTGGCGCCTCCACCTTCGGTTCGGTCAGGCGGTCGCTTTTGGAAATCTGCCCAGCTGCGAAATGGGCAGCGCTGAGAAAAACGCCAATCCCATCATCGCCATGCTTGTCGACCAGAATTTCTGCGATCAAATGCATCATCAGCGGAAGCGCAAACCCATTTGCGTCATCGGCATCGGTCTGGCGCAGAAGCGCCTCGACCTGCCGGGTTGCCCGTTCCACCAGAGTGCGGCAGTGCGTCACCTGCGCGGCGCGATTGATCGTTCCGCTCATGCGCGCGCCTCCCGCAGAGCGGCCGCACGCCAGGCCAGCTGCTCGGCACGAGCGACGTGCCCGTGGGCAAGCTCCGCATCCGCCAACCGATCAAGCTCGGCCGGGCTATAGTCACGCTCCAAATTCGGACGAATGAAGCGCGGATTAGCGAACGGATCGGACTTCTTGAAGGCGGAATAACTATCAAATGACATCGGTCGACCTCATCGAGGGCGCCAAAGATCTTGATCCCCGGGGACACATCCGCTACATCAGGCGTGTGGTCGTCTGATGCCTATGAATGTGCCGCCGCTAGGGAGTCGTGACCCTGGCGGCGGTTTCTAGTTGCAGCTCGTGTTGTGCTTCGGCGCGCTCAGCTTCGAATGCGCCCAGGCCAGCAAATCCTCCCGGCGATACAGCGGGCGCTTCCCAAAATGCTGAAACGTCGGGCCACCGCCACGAGTGGCAATCGTCGCCAGCGTCGCGGGCTTCGTCTGAAATCCCAAATCCGTCAGAAATTTCGCCGCCTCGTCACGCGTCAGGCGCGCGTCGGGATTGGCCGGAATAACGACCGTCTTCTCCATTTCGATGTTCTCTACGATGTGCATCTACATCCCCTGTTGCGATTTATTTCGCGTTGCAGGGGCAAGATGAATGTTGGTTATTGAGAAAGCGAGTTCTCAAGTTCTAATTGAGTTCCAATTAGAACTTTAGAAGATTAGAACTCTAGTCCCGCCTCAATCTGCCGGCGGCTAACCTGTAGAAGTTCTTGTAGGTATAGCCCCGAGGGGCATCTTTGATTTCTAGATGTCGCATCACGGCGCTATGCGCTTCCGTCACGTCCCTGAAGGTCGTGCCACTTGCCAGCAGTTCCTCTAACGCAGCCAGCATACGGTGGCTTGGCGCCTTCAGTTCATTGCCGGCAGTGGGCACCAATGCAGAGCTCATGACTGCCGCCGCGCTCCGAAGCATGAAACCGCGAAGAGGCGGCATCACCGCCGCGGAGTCGGCCGCGCTCTCACCCTGGCGGGCATTGACGTGAAAACTGTCATCTCCCCACCACGCTTGCCCAATAGCGATCGGCGTCCTTGTAAGGTCATTTGGCGCTATGCCCGTACAAAGGAACTCGCCCGCTCGCAGCTTCTCGCATAATGCCGCCATGAGGAGATCTCGCCGGAGTGCTGCGAGCCGCCATGCGGCAAAGTCCGGCGGCTCGATCACAGGATCGGATGCTTCAAAATCTAGATCGATCGGTTTCAGCTTGGCCATCCGCACCGCTAGAGGCAGCCGCCCCGGATGGTTCGCTAGCCACAGATGATCCAATACCGGTCGAAGGTAATCGGCGGCCCGCGTGTGAACATAATCGGCACCTTCGTGCAGAGCGCAGACTGATCGGAGCGTGAAGTGGGCAGGCAGAAATATGCCTACCTCTCGTGCCCGCCTGGCTGCCGGGCGGAGTAGAGCGGAAAAAATGACGCGCTCGACATAAGCCGCGAAGCTTTCCGAAGAACCTTCAGGTTCTGGAAGCGTAGGCAGCGACCATTCCGTGCTGGGCGTGGCTTCGTCGTCGTCGGCCATCACTCGATTGCGCTTAGAGCGCACCCCATAGTTTTGCCATGGCATGATGACGCATGCTGGCGTTTGATGGAAGGAGACGGCGGCACTCACGACCGCGCCTCCTTCTCCAGCCCGACCAGCACGGCCTCCAGCCGCCGAGTCACATCCTGATCATTGATACAGGTTGCTACTTGGAACCCCAGCAGGGCCTCGGCTGGTGCAACGCCAGAGAATACGTTTCGGAACATAGTCCGGGCCGGCCGCCAGTGGTCACGGTGCAGGCTTAGGAAGACGGCCCACGCCTCCCGCTCAGCCGGCGTGACGGGCCGCATTGTGTCGATGAAACAAGCGACGAGCCGGGTCATGGCCGCTTCTCCGCGATATCCCGCGCCAGGGACCAAGCGATTGCCACGTCAGGGTGATCGGGCGGCCCTTCCTCTGGTGCGCCGTCACAGGTCTCCCAGAGGGCAAGCCAAGCCTTCGCCTTCAGGCCCTCAGGCGTCCTAGCGGGCAGGTTTGCGACGGCTGTTCGAATGGCCCAGCAGCGGTCCACGAACTCGAATGTCTCCGCTCGGATGGTATTCCTCACCTGTTCCCAGTCAGCGTCGGCGCAGAGTTCTTCCCGGCGCCACAAGACATCCATCTGCTTTCGCAGCCGGCGAAACCGGGCGACAAGCTCGAGCAGGCGAGCATCGGCGCGGCGGGGGGATTTGCGGTGCCGGGTCATGGCCGGTCTCCGAACCGGATCTCGCATCCGTCCTGCGGCCCGTTGACGATCGGCCATCCGTCAGGCTCGGTATCGCAATGGTCCTCCTCCCGGTCGTAACTGTCCTCGGCATCGTCATCGGCGCCGATCCCAGATTCGGGCCACGGTATCGCGCTTGCCAACGGCGCGTCATCGCCGGCGGCGCAGCAGTCTCCCTCCGGCTCAAGGTCCGTATCGCCGTCGATGGCGTTAAGCTCATCGATCGCACGCTGGATCAGCTCTTCGGCTTCTGCGCGGGTCATATCCGCACCTCCAGCATCGAGCCGCCGTTGATCATCGCATTGATGATTTCGTTAATCTCGCCGGCATCATGTTCGAGTGTTTCAATCACGCCGAGCACTGGACCGTCGTCCTCGATCTCACGGTCTTCCAAAAGCTCCCGAAGCGCGCTGGAAAGCGCAGATACCTTCCAGGTCCGCTTTTGCAGAGTGGCCAAGTCCTCATGCTGATATCTGCTCATGGCCGATCTCCCGCGCGCAAAACCGCCTCTCCGAACTCCCACAAAAAACCGTTGCAGATACCGTTACGCTCGCCGCGCTTAATCATGCCTTCAACGGCCCAAGCCAGAAGGTAACAATGGCCGCGCTCCCGCATCGTCTTGATGGCAACCTGCCCAAGATGACGACCTAAAATGCAGTCGTGCTCGTAGTTGCCGGTTGAAATAGGCGTCCACCAGTCACGGCCAGATCCAGGAGGATCGAGGTTTCTGACAAATGGCAGAAATGCGAATGGATGTTCGACGGTGTCGGTGTCGGGTCTTCTTGCGGGAGGTTTCCTCCCGCGCGGGGGCTTCGCGGCGGTCATATCGCGCCCCCACTCATCACGAGGGACGCTGACAGCCCAGTGACGACGCCGGGCGTGAAGACGGCGGCGAGGAGAAGGCTATCGATTAGCCATAGGCCGGTCATGAGGCTGGCCTCGCCCGTCCGATGGGCGAGGCATTCGGATCTTCTGGGCGGGGGTGTCTCCGCGCCGGTGGCGGTGGCGGTTAATCTTCTGGGCGTGGTATAGGCGCGGTCAGCCATATCCGTCTTCCTTCAGAGAAGCGGGTTGCGGTTAGGCTGGGCGAGGTGTTCCACCACCTCGTCCAGCCGTCATTCCTTGCGGAACGGCACTATTGGTGACATACTTGCCATTATCCGCGCAAGGAAAAAGTCACCATTAGTGCAATTTCACCCGCACAGAGCCGGGCAGCCAGGGGCTTGCTGGATTGGTCGCGCGATCGGCTTTCGGCAGAATGCGGCGTTGCTAAGCGAACCATCGTGAGGTTTGAGGCCGAGGAAGGGGAGACGCGCGCCTCCACCCTCGCCGCCATCCGCGCCGCTCTGGAAACCGCAGGCGTCGAGTTCATTGCCGAGAACGGCGGTGGACCCGGGGTGCGGCTGAGGAAATTGGGATAATCCACCGCGGTGCGCAGACTATAATCAAGATGACCGATACGTTCTCGTTGCAATATAATCCATAAGGCGCTTTAGTCCTAAAAACGCCGCTCGGCTGCGACGTTTGGTGGGAAGCAAAAATGTCTCCTGATCTAGAAGAGTTTCGAAATCGTATTCTCGCCCATGCTAAATTGGCGGTTAATCGTGCTCCCAAGGTCGAATCGGAGGCGAGTACGAATGCTTCCCTCGTGCAACCCTTCCTCACCGTTCTGGGTTATGACGTCACAAACCCTGATGAGGTTTCACCCGAACACCACGCTGATTTCTCAGACAAGTATCAAAACAAAGTGGATTACGCGATACTGAACCAAGGGCAACCGGTTATTGCCATTGAGTCTAAACGCGTCGGTGCCGCGATGAAGGATGACCGCGGTCAGCTTCGAAGCTACTTCAATGCTTCTCCTACCGTGAAGCTCGGCATCCTTACAGATGGTCTGCGTTATGAGCTTTATGCAGATTCCGACAAGCCAAACATGATGGATGAGGTAGCATTTCTGCGCGTCGATCTCTCAGAAATTGCAAAATCAGGATCGATTGACGATTTGACGCTAGAAGGCGTTTCTGCGGTCCGAAGTGGGTTGTTCAACCCTGAAGATGTAGGGGCCGAAGCCAAACGCAAGCTAATGTTTGAGTCAATCGTTCAGCTCATCAAGGCCTTTAAGACGAGCCCTCCAGATGACTTCATTCGGTTTGTACTAGACCGAACTGAAATGGGTAAGAAGATGGGAAAGCTTACTCAAAAGGTTGTCGACGCAAACAGAGACATTGTTCAGACGGCTATGGAAGCGTTCGTAGCACGCGAAGCGCTAGCAAGACTGGGTTTTGCTCCCAAGGACGTTGTTAAGGCTCCTCCTGATTATCAAGAGCCCCCGGCTACCGGCACGGCCGAGCAAGCGATTTCTTTGGAAACTGAAGGTGGTTCACTTCCCCCCTCGGGGGGCGAATTGGCGGCGCTAGAATATAGCAAGAACAGACTTTTCTATCTCGTTCGCGACGACATACTGTTCGGCGAGGTTAGCAAAATTGCCTTTCGAAAATACAAGAAGTCGCTTCGAGTATATTACGGTGGACTTAACGCCGGTTCCCTTTTCGACTATCGGGAGAGAAAAGACGGTCTTCCGCTTCTAAACTTTCCTGCACTCAACGTTGAAGATGTCCCCTACGCAGCTTCTCCGGCGCTCGATGATCTCTTGCTGAAGTCATTCACTCAGCGTGCGACGGAGGCAGGAGTTGTTTTTGGGGGCCAACCCGTCCTTAGGTCGATTAAAGGGGGACATCCGGACGCCAGCGCTGGATAGAATCTAATGTTGGTTTTTTAAGATGAACGACCGGCGTTAGCTTAGGGCAAAATTTTATCAAAAAGAACGATTGTCTGTGTGACGACATCGACGCGACAGATCGGCGATCTCAACCGCAACCGGCAGAAGTTGCTTGCTCGCACCGATCGGCCAGGAAATGACCACAACCAGTATATCTGGGAACTTGAATGCCAGGATTGCGGCACCCGTTATGGCGCAAACGGATCTGACTTCCACCATCGCAAGTGCCCAGCCTGTCAGGGCGGAGCGGCTGGGATCTGAGGCTGCCGGCGTCGAGTTCATCGCTGGAGATGGCAAAGAACCGAGCGTGCGGCTGCGCAAGCGGGTCTAAACGTTTCGGGTAGATACCATCTGGTTTTTTGGCGATGCCTGTAGCAAACCATCTCGACTCTGTAATTACGGCGTGGTGAGATAGCCATTCAGACAGAGAGGCGGCCATGCGGCTTCAATTTGGCCTAGCCCTTATAGCGACAGTGGCGCTGCCCGTTGTCGCGATCGCCCAGACCGGAACAGCTAGCGCCCCGCCATCCGGCGCCTATTTCCCACCTTCGCAATTGACCTTGCCAGCAGCCGCGCCCGCGGTTCCTGCGCCAGCTGCGCCCGACCAAACCGCTACGACATCTGATCCGGCGCTTGTGCCGCAGGCACCCCCGCAATGGGTGCAAACGAATTCCCCGTCAGCATCGGGTTCGGCAACCTGCGGCATAAGTGCCGATCTGGGCAATTCATGGTCTATGGAACTATTGGCCGACATCGCGCAGCCGACCATCTTTACATTGGCAATCGTGGGCTCCTACACGTTTCCCGCTGATGGGACACAAAGTGTAGAGATTTATTACGATCACGGCCTCCAAACATTCACAGGAATGGCTTCGGGTAACTCGATCGCCATCCCGCTCGACGGGTCAAACTTTTCCCAGTTCCTTCATGGCTTCACCGCTGGCCGCTCCATGCTGATTGCCGAGCCGGGGCACCCACGCCGCTCGATCAACCTTGCTGGCTCTTCCGCGGCCATCTCCGCCCTCGGCCAATGCACCGAGGCCCATGCCTTCACCCAGCTGCCGCCGCCATGGCACGCGCCCAGCGCTTATGAGATCGCGTCTGCGCAACACGCTATGGGGAGCACGTCAGTCACGCCGCCACCCTCCGTTCCCGCCATACCAATAGTCGCCCCGGGTCCGCCCGGCGTCAATGCGCCCGCTACCGCCGCAGCGTCGGCACCGCCGTCGGATCCAAATGCGATGCCGGTCTATCAGACCGACAATAGTCCCCAGGAAACCGACTTCTGGCAGACCGCCCGGATGTATTGGGATGACCTAGCGCCACCTCAAAAGCAGATCTGCACAGCCGTTCCGCCTGGGGGTGCTCAGCCCACGAGCTATGAGCAGTTGGCCCTTTGCACCAGCCACTTCTACATGCGAAACGAGACCGCAGGCGGCGGTTCGGGCGGCCAAAGCGAGCCAGCCCAAGCAGCGCCCAGCGTTGCCGAAGCTGCTCCGGTATCTCCATCAGACTCCCCCGCCGCTGATGCGCCAATTACGGCCGGTGTAGCCGACACCCCGCCGACCGATGCTACACCGCAGGCACCGACGGCCGGCGCCCTTGAGGCAATCGTCGCGCAATATGCTGATGCCTATGACCAAGCTTCTTCAGATTTTGCCAAAGGGGCAGAGGTAGCCCGTAGGAGCGCCGCAATCTGTAAGTTGCTCACCTCTTTGGAAGTGACCGACTGGCCGGCGACGATCGAGACGCTATCCTCCAATCACGACGGCCTTGGGGTCCTGGAGGTTCGCATAGGGCCCCACACCAAGCTCGACACCTACAACAATGCTCTCTCGGACATGGGCTCCGACACTCTTATCAAGCCGTCAGAGCCATTCTTCGACGGATTAGCGAGCATGCACGAATCTCGGCCCGTTATCGTCAGCGGCCGTTTCTTGCCGGATCAAAATTCGTGCATCACGGAATCAAGCCTTACCCAGGCCGGCTCTATGGATAGTCCAGACTTCATCTTTAAATTCACAGATGTACGAGCGGCACAGTGAGCGCGTCTAGGAACAGCCTCGGCTATCGGCCCTCGAAGCCGCGGGCGTGATTTTCGTCGCGGAAAATGGCGAAGGGCCTGGTGTCAGGTTGAGGAAGGTCTCGTGACTAATTTACTTTCGGGGACAGCCAGCCGCCGTCCCAACACCATTGGGGGATACCTCTGGCTTGTTATTTGCCGCGCAAGTTCAGAGGCGCTGGACTGGGCGCAAGCGGTGTTCTTCGTCCTTCTTATCGCTGTCGCATTCGTGCCGCAGAACGCACCATATTCAAAGTTTGCCGACAAATATGTCAGCTGGCACGGAGGCGTTATAATTCTAGCGTGCGTCTTGCTAGTAAGATTAATCTTCTCGCCGTACTGGATTTATCGCGATCAACAAGAGAAAATTTCTGATCTTGAATTGGAAGTGTCTGGGAATGCGGACAATACTAAAGGAGATGCATTAAAGTTTGAGCCTGCGCCGAGCGGCGGCTCCGTGCGCAAGACAATGCTCGATCACGGAGGCTACCGGTATGAAGGAATGGTGCGACTTCGTAACACAGGCAACGGATACATCACGAACGCGGTCGTACGCATAAAAAACGCTTCTCCATCTCTTCCCGATGGGTCTTTCAGAATTTTAAAGCCCGGATCTACCCTTCAAAAAGGCCAACCGGCTGACGTATGTATCGTGACTTACTTTGACAAAATCGTTGGGGCGCAACCTGGCACTCCAGGTTCTGAACTGCTGCGACTTGCAGCTCCCATAGCGCCTGGATGGGGTAGTCGTCCCACTGATATTTCGCCTCCTGCGTCGAACGCTCCCCTCAAGCTTGTAATCGAAGCAAGCGCTGATGGCTGCGCAGCAGTAGAGAAGCATTTTCTGATTTGGGTAGACGACAACAAAAATCTTCAGGTTGAAGCGAGCTAGCTCATATCTCTGAGGCAAAAAGAAATGCCGACCTTCCCCAACTCCAAAGCCATTGCGAGCGCTGACTATGACCCGACAACTCGTCGGCTAGTCATCCAGTTTCGTGACGGCTGGAAGCACTATACATACTACAACGTTCCTGCCTCAGTTTATCAGGGGCTCTTACAGGCGCCTTCCGCGGGCCGCTATGTGGACACCCAAATCAAGCCTTACTATTCGGTTGGTTAGCAACCATCATCCCCGCCACCTTCTCCGCTACCTTATCGGCCGCCGCCAGCAACACCGCATCCGCCGAGTGCACATACCGGCTGGTGATGGTCATGCCCTTGTGACCGATCAGTGCGGCGATGGTTGGCTCGGAATAGCCCAGGTCAGCCGCAACGCTAGCGAAGCTGTGGCGCAGCACGTGCGGGGTGATGTCGGCTGGTAGCTCGCCGAGCTTCGCCACCCTCGCGACAAACCCAGGGAAGCCCGACATCGTGCCCTTCCCCTTGCTCGGCGGAAACACGAGGGCATCGGCCCCTTTTCGATCCTGCGCCGCTAGGACATTGCAGGCGGCTTGAGATAGTGGCCGCATTGAAGTGCCGGTCTTGGTGTCAGGCAGGGTCGCGGTGCGGCGGGTAAGGTCAACATCCTTCCATCGCAGCCCGATCGCCTCGCCGCTGCGCCAGCCCGTCAGCGCCAGGAACCACGTTGCGGCGAGTGCGGGCGGCCAGATATCCGAACCTGCCACCAAGCCCTCACCGAGGGCGCGGTACTCGTCGTCTGACAGGCGCCTTTCTTTCTGTCCGTCGGCATAGCGCACGACACCTCGCACCGGATTGTCGGTCCTCAGGCCCTCGCGCACGGCGAAGGTGAAGATGGCACCTAACAGTCCAATTGTGCGGCTGGACGCCCCCTTTCCGCCCCGGACGTTCGACAATCCACGCTTCTTGCCAGTCGGCTTTCTGACCTTGCTCTCACCCTCAGCGATCTTGTGCATGAAGGTCTCGACGTCCTGCCGGGTCACGGCAGGCACCTTCATCGAGCCAATGAGCGGCTTAATGTGCGCGGTGACGCGGCTACGGTCTGTCCCGAGCGTGGTCGACTTCTTCGCGACCCCACGCCTTGTCAGGATCCTGCCTGCCTCCGCTTCCTCTAGATACAGGTCACACAGCTCGGTGACTGTCGCCGCCGAGCGCTTTGCCTTCTTAACTGCCGCAGGATCGCCGCCCTGCGCTACCACGCCCAGCATGCGCTGCGCTTCCTCACGGGCCTCGTCAGGTGTCCAGGGCGCGCCGTGTCGCCCGATCGTTAAACGCCGTTGCCGCCCTTCCTTGGTCCGGTAGAGAAGGACATAAGCAACCGCTGCGCTCCTTTGTCGCCTGGCGCCGAAGCCGGTTACCGTGGCGTCCCATACTTCTTCGTTCGGCTGCAGCGCCTTGATTTCTCTAACGCCTATTCTCTTCCGGTCCGCCACAGCTTTCCCCGTTACCTAGATTATCTAGGTAACACATAGGTAGCAGGTTCACGCAAATCAGATCACCTGCCCGCAATGCCAATCAAACCATATCTCTAATGATTTCCGATATTTGTCGACGCCATCAACGGATGGCAAATCGGATCAATCCATCCAAGAAACCCTCCGAAGGCAAAGGTCGCGCGTTCGAATCGCGCCGGGTCCGCCAGGGATTTCAAAGAGTTAGGCCCACTTCGTGGAGCCATAGAAAACTCTTTAGCTACTAACTCAGACAAAATTCGAGTTTAGCCCCGTCGGACGCGCTGTAGACGGCACACTTTGCAGCTGGGTCGTGGGGCGATAAGATTCCCGTGAGCGAAATCCGCGCGAATCGGGTGGGGAGGTTGCAAATGGCCAAACAAAATGCGGGGTCGAACTCGCGGCATCCTGCGGTATTATCAGAGATGCAGATTCGTGCAGCGATCCCCAAGCTACATAAACGGCTGGATGAACTGGAAGCGTTGAACGTAAATTTGCTGTCCAACGACGATGAGCCCAAACTCGAGGGTTTTTCCCACAAGATCGCTTCGACCCTTAGGGACGTCTACGGAGCAGATTCCATAGAATATTACGAATATAGTCCTGGCAAGCTCGCGCCACAGTTTTCTATTTTTTGGGACGGTATGGACACGTCACTCCGTGGTAATCTCAATGAAGTAAGAGAAAAAGTCGATCAGGCAAAATCGCGCTTAACGACGGCTATAGAACTTTTAGAAGAGAAGCTGCCGCAGACCGGCCAAACCGGGGAGTCTACAACTTCAGCGATCCAAGCATATCGCGGTCTGGATTTGCATAAAGAAGTCGCTCGAGTTGCTTCAAGTCGGTATTTAAGCGGCCACTATGCAGACGCGGTCGAAGCGTCAGTAAAAGCTCTCAATGCTCTTGTCCGGCTCAGAAGCGGATTAGAGCAAGATGGCTCATTCTTGATGGAAAGAGCCTTTAACCCCTCAAATCCTGCGTTAAAATTTAACGACCTTGCTGATCAATCTGATAAAGATGAGCAGAAGGGATTTATGATGCTCTTCAGCGGAGCGGTTGCAGGCCTTAGAAATCCCAGAGCCCACGGCTTCATTAATGACGATCCCGAGCGTGCACTGGAATTTATTGCATTTATTAGCTTATTAGCAAAATTACTAGATGAAACCTCTCAGAAGCCGAAATGACCTCTGATAAAAGAAAATATCAAATATTTGTTTCGTCTACATTTAAGGATTTAGTGGACGAGCGCCAGGACACTATTCGTAATGTCCTGGATTTGGGTCATATACCTGCTGGGATGGAGTTATTTCCCGCCGCTGACACAGATCAGTTTTCTTACATTAAGAAAATAATTGATGAATGTGACTACTATGTTTTGATAGTCGGTGGCCGTTATGGATCGGTTTCAGATGACGGGATAAGCTTTACCGAGCTTGAATACGATTACGCCGTTAGTCAGGGACTGACCGTTTTAGCTTTTATACACGGAGAGCCCGGCGAAATCTCACTAAACAAATCTGAGCTCGACAACGCAAGGCAAATTCAACTTACCTCCTTTAGAAAAAAAGTTTCTTCAGGAAGGTTGGTCCAATTTTGGACCAACCGCGAACAATTGGAAAGCCGCGTTCTAAAATCCCTCAGCCGCGCCTTCATTGACAGCCCACGTATGGGTTGGATTCGCGGCGATGCAGCCGCCAGCAGCGACCTTCTATCTCAAATTAATTTTATACGAAATGAAAAGGACGAATTGCTGAATAAAGTTAGTCTCTGGAAAGCTTGCTCCAGCCAAAGCTTGACGGCCTCGCTTCATTTTCAAACCTCACAACTATCCGCGTAATCACCAACCGCAACAACGGAACGCGTTTTATAAAGAGAGACAAGGTTGAGTCCTTTACATGGTCTCAGATTTTTTCTGCGATTGGTCCTTCTTTGATGCGTCCATCTGCACCAGGCGTAGTGTCAATTTCTCTTAGAACTTGGTTACGAGAAAATTCTGATCGCGATATTCACTCTATTTACCAAAGTGATTTGGATATTATTAAAATTCACTTTATTGGACTTGGTCTTGTCCTATCGAAGCAAGCTGAATCGACAACAGGCGGCCTCTCTGAATTTTTAGAGCTTACATCATTGGGGCGCACTACATTAATTGAGATACTTTCTGTTAGAGACGCCAAACCTCTCATAGCTATGGTCGAAACGAGTAGCAACGTTTAAACGTTCACTGCGGTAACACAAACACCCTGCAAGCGGCATAGCTGGCAACCTCGCTTTTTATCAGCAACGAAAGACTATCGCCTTACACGGCCAGCGAAGCCTACGTTGAGATGTGTCACAGCTACGCAGCAAGTGGCTGGACCATTTTCCTGCTGAAAAACTGCGTGCCAAGACCCGCCGCCCGCAGAATTTCGCTCCTGGTGGCTGCGTTTGGGATTTAGAACGGGACGTACGTATTTTGTGAGGAGATCCCTCATTTTAAACCCAAATGGGGCTAGCTGACTCACTACCTTCTTAATCCAGAATAATATCGGAATGCGCGATTCGCGAAACCGAACGATTTAGGGAGGCCAATATGACCAGAGAGCCCAAGCATGTAACTCTTACTTTAAAAGAAGATCAGGCAGCTTATCTCCTAGAACCCCATGGGGAGGGTGGGCACCAAAAGCTTCATGAGGTGCTTCGAGCCTAGCTCGCTGACGGAAACCTAACCGTGGATTTGAATGATGAAGAACTTGGTAAGGTCGTTCGATATATGACTCAATACGGTTCTGGTGGATTTCAAAACAGGCTTAAGAAAGCCCTAGCAGAACCTCTTGTGCGCCTCCTCGCTGGTCACGGCATCTTTCCCACGGTCTAGGACGCAAAAGCATTTTCATCAAATGCGCTGCCTGCAAACTGGCCATCGGCCGACACGCCAACTCTAGGAACCAATATTAGATGGAAGTGGCGCCGAATGTAATGCGGCCAGGGATAACAGACAATCTCTGGCTCTCTATGAGAAATGACTTGGCTCGTTACGTTCCACGCTTACTCGATACCAATCTCCTCATGTGCTGCACATGCGGTCGATTTCTCGAGCGTGAACATTTCGACCTTGAACACCTTATTCCACAGCAGGCTGTAAAGCTCGATCCCTTACATGTAAGGCAAAATCCCAGCACCCCCACAAACGTTAGATCGGGGAACCTCCTTCTGTGTAAAAAGCCGCTCAGATATAAAGGGAGCCTTTTACATAAGAACGGCTGCAATAGTTGGAAGGGCAAGCATTTTGACCGGCCGATTAGAGAAATGGCAACTGGCGCTGCGTTCCGGGGAAGGCCTTCCGAACCCATGATAATAGCAGCCCTAATTCTTGCCTATTTAGCGATGGTTTCTAAGTTTGGCTACCAGATTACACTTTTGCCCAGTGGGTTAATGATGCGGGAACAATTCTTTAATCCTCATAAAATTCAGAAAGATATCCCCCTTAGAAGCCAGATGCTCCTCGGCGGCCAGCTTACCACTGACGTTTCCTCACCTGGGTGGGCAACGCCTTTTTCATTTAGCTTCGACGGTGGTGATTGTTTGGTCAGTATAAGAAATTTCATTCTTCGTATGCCAATCTCTCGTGACCCGCGTATGCCGGTCGCCCAGAATATACCGATTGTGCCAAAGCGATTCAAATTGCGTCCAGATTTTACGACCGTCTTCACCTGAGCTGGCAGGAGCCCTATGAGCCAGTCTGGCATAACAGGGTGCTTCGGGCGGGCGGCGCCTGATTACTGAGAAAAAGAAACCACCCGGCGGTGTCAGCATCGAACGCTTTTAGACAAGGGCCGGGCTTAACCGATAACTAACTTCGCGGCTTTCGGATGACGAAGCTATTCGAACGGCACAGCGTCGGTGGCCAGACGATTGAATCCTCCAGGACTTCGACCAGACTGCACCCCGCTTCCGCCGCCAGCGCGAAGACCGCGGCCTGCGGCAGCACATGGATCGGAAAGACCTCCTCCGGCTTCGAGCCCGACAGCGCCGCGGCACTGTCATAGGAATACCCGACCAGAGCCGTCGGCAGCTGGAACACCGCCACGCCACCCGGTGCCAGCAGGCTGAACGCCCGGCGCAGGATCAGCGCCGCGACCGGCGGCGGATTGTGCTGCAAGGTTCGCGTGCTGAACCAAAGATCGAACGGCGCCGCCATGCCGAAATCCAGTGCGTTCACCAGGCTGAACTGCACCCGGCTGCCACAGGCGACGCGTGCCAGCGCCAAATGGCTCGGCGACACGTCACACGCAGCGACCGCGCCGAATACATCCGCCATCGGCGCGGTCATTCGCCCCACGCCGCAGCCGAAATCCATCACCCGCGGAAAAGCACCCGGCTGCCAGCCATGGCGAGCCAAAATCGCCACCAGATGTGCCACATCCTGCACACCGGAGGCCAGAAACGCGGCCCGATTGCCATCGATCTGGTCCGGCAGGAAGGCCGGCTCCGCCGCCACCGACCAATGCGGCATCGTCTCGCCCAGCCGCGTCCAATGCGCCTGCACCTGTGCCAGCAGCCCGGCCACGATATCCAACGACACGTCCCATTCGACCGCCTGACGCTCGTCGCGCATGCGGATGGCGGACGATGGCAATGCTGTCGCGAAGGCCTGCGTTGCCATCAGCCGTTCCCGAAGGACTGCTTCCGGCACCGCCGCCCAGGCTTGCGCCTCATCCGCCGTGGCGGCGCGGCCCAGCAGCCAGTGAAACGCCGCTGCGATGTCAGCCGGCATTGCCACTCAGCGCCCGGCGGCGCCGGCGAACAGCGCCGGATCTGGATTGCCGTCGCTGATTATTACGCCGACCACTTGGACATTCATGATCAAAGCTAAACATGCGCGATCAGGAAGGGCAACGCTGTAAGCTTGTCCAGAGCGCGCAGATACTTGGCGCAAGCATCGCGCCTGTCGCACCGCAGCAAAAGACCAAGCCGATCTTTTCGATCACAACAGCGAGACATCTCAGTTCGATATAGAAAGAACCGTCGAAAAGTTTCACGCTCGAAAAGTGGAGGAAAAACAAAAATGAACCTCTTTCGGGCTCTTTTGCTTCTGCTCTCTTTGTATCCCATCCTTGGCCTTCTGGCGGCCGGCGTGATTCAGATCAGAGATCATCGCAGTCGGTGATCCAGTGACTGGCGCGGCGATCAGCGCGCCCGGCCGTCTACCCTCCGCCCGATCGGATCGGTCTGCGCTTGCTGGCGCTCGGCCGAAGGCCATGAACGCACGACCGCGTGTTATCCCCAGTTTCTAGGGATAAGTCTGTGGGTAACCCGGTTGAACGGTGGATAATTGTGCTTGTATTACAGCGAGTTCGTCCACTTTTGGCCGTCGCGACGCTTTTCCGTCGTGGCAACCGCCTCGCCACCCGGATCAGCCCCGGCAATCGCTGTCGCCCGGCGACCCTTCGAATCTTCAAGCCAAGGGAAGGACACCGCCCTCTCACGGCGGTAGTGAACCACGCTCTCATCAAGCAAGAACGTGCTCCAGAGAGCCGGCGCTCGGCTTTCGCCAAGCGCCGGGGATAGTCTGGACTTAGATAGCCTTCAGATTCTCGGCGGCAACCTTGCCGCTGCGGCTGTTCTTCACCGCATCGAAGCTGACCTGCTGGCCCTCATTCAGGCCGGAAAGGCCTGCCTGCTGCACCGCAGAAATGTGCACGAAGACGTCTGCGCCGCCATCCTGGGGCTGAATGAAGCCGAAACCCTTGGTCGCGTTGAACCACTTAACACTGCCGATCGCCATGACGTTTTCCTAGTAGACCATTAACAAGCCCCCATGAGGGGGGGCTGGCACGCTCATATTTTGAGCGGTGCCCGTCAATAGCTATTGTGGCCAAAGCAGCGCCAGCCCCGTTCAAAATAAAATTGTTTCTGCCAGACGCTATGTCGGCAATGGCCCATGAAGCCCAGCCGGCGTTGACAGAAGGGGACAGGGCCTCAGTATCGGTATTGCGGATATGATTCCCATAGTCTGGGATCGTCACGCCCCAAAAAGCACCAGGGAAGCCGTCAATGGACCGTTCAGAACCGACCCAAGACCAGGCTTTGGACGCGGAAACCCTGCGCCGCATGCCCTATCAAAAGCCACAGCCCCGCGGCATTCTGCCCGATCTTGTGGTCGCCCCCGCCATTCCCGAGGATGAGCGCCTATGGGTACCCCAGGCCGAAAGCGTGTCCTTCCGGCCGCTCTGCCTCAATCGGTCCGGCGGCTATTGGATGAATCTGCTGCGCGTCCGCAAATCGGGCGTTCTCAGCCGCCACCGCCATCCCGGGCCTGTTCATGCCTTCGTTCTCAAGGGCAGTTGGCGCTACCTGGAACATGACTGGGTTGCGAGCGAAGGATCCTACGCTTTCGAACCGCCGGGCGAGACGCATACGCTGGTGGTCGATGAGGGCGTGGCGGAAATGATCACCTATTTCCAGGTCAATGGCTGCATGTATTACGTCGACCCATGGGGCAACAACATCGGCTATGAAGACGTCTTTACCAAGATCGATATGTGCCGCGCCCATTACGAGAGCGTGGGTCTGGGCGCTGACTTCGTGGACCAGTTCATTCGCTGACAGCAGCGACGCCCAGTCCAATTAAAAGAGCATGATCCGCTATCGTTCCTGCCGGAAACTCGCTTTTTTCCAGAACGACGAAAGCCCGGCCGCTGACCCGACCGGGCTTTCATTGACCACTCAGCCAGAAGACTTAGTTTGAGGCCCCGGTCAGCGTCGATTTGTTTTGCTTCGACAGACCGCCGGCCTTCTTGCCGCTGGCGGTGGACATGCCGCCGCCGGCGGTGCCGCTGGTCGGCTTCTTGCTGACGCCAGGCGAACCGACCCGCGCACCGGCCACAGCCGCGCTTTTGGTTTGCACCGCGCCATCGGAATCCGCCCAGACACTGACGACCGGTGCGATGGCGATGGTCGCCGCGATCGCTGCCATTGGAATAAATTTCATCTTGCTCTCCACGCATATGCCGCGAACTGCGGCACTGCTGCGGATAAGGTGCGGCCGCAAAGCGATTTGAAGACGGCATGACTTCACGTTTCCTGAGGCTCACGCTGCCGTCAGGCAAATCTGCGCGAATGCGCCACGGTCACGCGCGTGCGCGCCCACCGATTTCGGCAGTGACGACATCGCCGCATTGCCGAACCAATGCGCCCACCGACTGAACCCGTGCCTCGGTCATCCGAGCGGCGGGGCCAGCGATGGAAATCGCGGCATGGACGGCCCCGGCCTCGTCGAAAACGGGCGCCGCGATGCAGCGCAGGCCGATGGCGAATTCCTCGTTATCCACCGATATGCCGCGGGCGCGGATGAGGCCGAGCTCCTGCGACAAGGCCGCCACATCCGTGATGGTATGCTCGGTATAGCGCGGCAGGCCCCGCCGCCCGATGATCGAGGCGACCTCCCCTTCCGTCATATAAGCCAGCATCATCTTGCCGGCAGCAGAGCGATGCAGGCCCATACCGCCGCCTGGGCGGGAGATGGCACGCACCATCTGCTGGCTTTGGATCTGCGCCATACAGATGACCTCGTCCCCGTCCAGCGTGAAGAAATTCACCGTCTCCCCGCTCTCGGCCATCAGGCGGCGCATATGGGGCAGCGCCAGCGCCACGTTATCCCTTGAGCGGGCAAAGCTATTGCCGACGCTGAAGGCCTGCACGCCCACCAGCCAGGACATGGTCGCCTGCTCGAAGCGCACGAAGCGGCGGCGCTGGAGGGTAGTGAGGATGCGATGCGCGCTGGACGGCGGCAGCCTGACCCGGCGGGCGAGATCCGTCAGGGTCAGCCCGTCATCACAGCCGGCCAGTTCCTCCAGAATCGCCAGCGCGCGGGTAATGGATTGCACCCCGCCCTGACCCGATGGCGCGCTTTTTGCTTCGTTTTCCGTGCTTTTGCTGCGTGCCACGCCGCGCTCTCCGCCAAGCCTCAGACGGCCCAGCATTCCACATCGTGAAATTGATTTCAAATTTGTTTGCGCGCCGCAGCAAGGGCGTCCAGTTTCGGGACCAGCACGGAGGAACGAGCCTTGCGCATTGGTGTTCACAAGCTGGCCATGGCCAATCCCGGTGATACGGCGGGCCTGACCCGGCTGATCGAAAACGGCGCCGTGGTGCCGGGCGAGATTGTCGCCGTCATCGGCAAGACGGAGGGCAATGGCGGCGCCAATGACTTTACGCGCGGCCTGGCCACCCTCTCCTTCTCGCTGCTGCTCGCCAAATATCTGGGCCTTGCGCCGGATGAGGTGACGCGAAAGATCGCCTTCGTCTGGTCCGGCGGGACCGAGGGCGTGTTGAGCCCGCATGCCACCGTCTTCACACGCGGCGCGGATGACGCGGCGCCGGACGGACGCAGCAAGCGCCTGACGCTCGGCATTGCCGTAACGCGCGACCTGGCGCCCGAGGAAGTCGGCACCATGGCGGAAGTGCGGCTGGTGGCGGAAGCGGTGCTGAGCGCCCAGGCCGAGGCTGGCATCACCGACCCGCGCGACGTCCATTACGTGCAGGTGAAGGGTCCGCTGCTGACGCCCGCAGCCGTCGCCGATGCCGACAGCCGGGGTGCCAGGCTCGTGACACGCGACCCGAACGGATCGAAACCCTATGCGCGCGGTGCGACGGCGCTTGGCGTGGCGCTGGCGCTGGGCGAAGCCACCGAGAGCGCTCTGCATGACGGCATGATCGCCCAGGCGATGGATGTCTATTCCTCCGTCGCCAATACATCCGCCGGCGGTGAGCTGAAGAATTGCGAAATCCTGCTCTTTGGAAATTCCATCCAAGCCAGCGGCGATCTTCGCATCGGCCATGCCGTTCTGCAGGATGTGGTGGATGCCGGCGCCGTCACCCGCGCGGCGCAGAGCGCGCTGGGCGACACCGATGCCGCGCTGGATATAAGTCAACTGGTGGCGCTCTTCGCGAAAGCCGAAGCCCCACCGGGCGGCATGCTGCGCGGACGCCGCACCACCATGCTGTCGGATGCCGATATTCATTACGAACGCCATGCCCGCGCCTCGCTCGGCGCCGTGCTGGCCTCCGTCACCGGTGACTCGGCCATCTTCATCTCCGGCGGCACGGAACATCAGTGCAAGCCGGGCGAAGCGCCGATCGCCGCCATTCTGCGCGTCTGATGGTCCATCACTCCAGCGTCACAGCCAGAACCCGGGAGCTTTTCATGCCTAAGCTGAGCCTTGTTCATCGCGCGGGCGTCCTGATCGCCGGTGCCACCTTCGTTTTAGGCCTTGCCGGCGCGCATCCGGCGCTGGCCGATGACAAGGCCGCCATCCTGCTGCCCGGCAGCATCAATGACCAGAGCTGGAACGCGCTCGGCTATTCCATCGTAAAAAGCCTGGAGCCGCACGGCTTCAAGACGGCCTATTCCGAGAACGTCGCCGATGCCGACGAAGGCGACGCGCTGCGCGACTATGCCAGCCAAGGCTATAGCATCGTCCTCGGCCATTCCGGCCGTTTCGTCTCGGCCATGGAGGAAGTGGCCCCCGATTTTCCGAAAGTGCAGTTCATCGCCGTCAGCGGGAATGAAGGCCAGGCGCCGAATGTGATGTCGATCGACTGGAACAATGCCCAGTTCGGTTGCCAGCTCGGCCTGCTTTCCGCCCGCATGAGCAAGACGCATAAGGTGGGCGGCGTCTACGGTTTGCAGGGCGTACCCAATATCACCGCCCAGGCCGGCGGTTTCCGCGTCTGCGCGACGCAGGCGGGTGCCAAGGTCACCATCATCTATATCAAGGATATGGAAGATTCGGCAGAGGCCAAGGAGGCAGCTTTGTCCTTGATCGATCAAGGGGCTGATGTCCTCACCGGCAAGCTCAATGCGGCGGAAGCCGGGCTGGTGGAAGCGGCGAAAGACAAGCATGTCTATGTCACCGGCCGAGGCTACGATCAGACCAAGATCGCGCCGGATCTGGTGCTCACCAATATTCTCGAAGACTGGCCGTCCATGATCGGCAATGTCGCCGACCAGGTGAAGGCCGGAAAGCTGTTCGGCAGCTTCGTGCAATACGGCTACAATACCGCCCCCGTCACCGGCGCATCCTTCGGCTATCAGCCGGGGCAGGCCTTCAACCCGGTGGTGCCTGCGTCAGTGGTCAAGGAGCTTGATACGATGGCGAGCGATTTCGGCTCCGGGAAGCGCAAGCTGGTGCCGACCGAGCACGACGCCCGCCCGGGCAGCTGATACAGGCCGAGCCGAGACCCGCCATGGCGGCCCTTCTGGAGATGCGTGGCATCGTCAAATGCTTCGGCGCGGTGCGGGCCAATGACGGCATCGATCTTGACGCGCAGGCCGGGGAGATCGTCGGCCTGCTGGGCGAAAACGGATCGGGCAAAAGCACGCTCATGAAGCTGCTGTTCGGCATGATGCCGCCGGACGCCGGTGGCATCGTCTTTCGCGGCCGGGAATTGTCCGATCACAATCCACGCATGGCGGCGGAAGCCGGCATTGCCATGATCCACCAGCATTTCACGCTGGTGGAGGCGATGACGGTGGCCGAAAACATCATGCTGGGCTGGCAGGACGCGGGATGGCGCCTCAAGCGCCGGGAGATTGCCGATCGTATCCGCGAGACCAGCCGCAGGCTGGGCCTGGAACTCGATCCCTCCGCCCGTGTCGGTGATCTGTCACTCGGCCGCAGACAGCGCATTGAAATTCTGAAAGCCGTGCTGCGCGATGCCGAGCTTCTGATCCTGGATGAGCCGACCTCCAACCTCGCTCCGCCGGAAGTCGCCGAGCTTCTGGCCATTCTTCGGCACCTGCGCGCGGAGGGCAAAGGCATCATCTTCATCACGCATAAGCTGCCCGAGGTTCTGGATGTGTGCGACCGTGTGGTGGTGCTGCGCGCCGGGCGTGTCGCGGGTTTCGCCCCGGTCGCGGGCGCGGATCGCGCGACGCTGGCCCGCATGATGGTAGGGCGCGATGTCCCTGCCCCGCAAAATCTCAGCGGAAGCGGGACCGGTGCCACGCGCCTGTCCGTATCCGGCCTGGGCGGCGCGGGCATCGGCCCGATGGACCTCACCCTCAGCGGCGGGGAAATCCTCGGCCTCGCGGGGGTGGACGGCAACGGCCAGTTGGAACTTGCCGAAACGCTGGCGGGTTTGCGCGCGGCCACGGGTGGCAGCGTGATGCTCGACGGACGGGACATCACCCATGCCTCCGTCTCCGCGCGCATGACGGCCGGGCTGGCCTATATACCGGCCGACCGCAGCAGCACCGCCCTGGTGCGCGGCATGACGATTGCCGCAAATCTGATGCTGCGTGACAGCGCCCGGCCGCCCTATGCACGGCGCGGGTGGCTTACGAAGCGCGCGACGCAGACACGCGCCGCCGCCCTCATGCAAGGTTTCGACATCCGCGCGCCCTCCCCTGCTGTCCCGGCCGGGCGGCTTTCGGGCGGCAACCAGCAGAAGATCGTCATCGCGCGGGAATTGGACCGTAACCCCGGCCTGTTGATCGCGCATCAGCCCACCTGGGGGCTGGACCCCGGCGCCACGCATTTCGTGATGGAGCGGATGCTGGCGCTGCGCGCCGCCGGTGCCGCCGTGCTCTATATCTCCTCGGAGCTGGAGGAAGTGCTGGCCATCAGCGACCGTGTCGCCGTGCTGGCAGGCGGCGCCATCGCGGGCATCATGCCGCGCGGCGGCGTGGATATGGCGCAGCTCGGCCTCTGGATGTCAGGCCGCGCGGCATGAGCGACGCCTTGTCCGCCACGCCAGCGACGCGGATCGCCCTGCGCCGGCAGGGTCTGCTGCCGCGCATCCTGGGCGCTGTCCTGCTGTCCTTCATCATCGCCGCCCTGCTCATCGCGCTGACTGGCCATAATCCGCTGACCGCTTTCGCGGCCATGCTGGGTGGCGTGTTTGGATCGCCCTACCAGATCGGTGAGGCGCTCAACCGCACGTCACCCTATCTGCTGGCGGGAAGCGGCGTGGCCCTGTGCTTCCGTGCCGGCGTCATCAATATCGGCGCGGATGGGCAGATCGCCATGGGCGGCATCGGCGCAGCCGGCGTGGTGCTGCTCTGGCCCGGCCAGCCGGGCCTGCTCAGCGCTGTCGCCGCCATCATCGGTGCGGCGCTGTGCGGTGCCGCCTGGGCGGGCATCGCGACCGCCATTCATCTCGGCCGCCGCGTGCATGAGGTTCTCGTCACGCTGCTGCTGAACTTCGTGGCGCTGTTGCTGGTGCAACTGGCGCTGGCCGGGCCGCTCGGCCAGCCCGGTGCCGGGTTCCTGCAATCCCGCCCGCTGCCGCGCGCCGACTGGCTGTGGCGCGCCCCGCATGTCTTCTTCCATGGCGGCATTATCCTGGGCGTGATCGCAGCGCTGGCACTCTCTGTCCTGCTGTGGAAGACGCCCTTCGGCTTCGCCATCCGCGTGACCGGACAATCCCGCCGCGCCGCCGCCTATGCCGGCTTTTCGGCTGCGGGCATCACCTGGGGCGTCATGCTCACGGCCGGGGGCCTTGCCGGTATCGCGGGCGGCACGGAGGTTCTGGGCCTGCATCACCGGCTGATCGAGGGTTTTTCGACCGGCTTCGGCTTCAAGGCCGTGACCGTGGCGCTGCTGGGCGCACTGGAACCGGCGGCGGTGATCCCCGCCGCACTTTTCGTGGGTCTGCTGGAATCGGGCGCGCTGTCCATGCAGCGGCAGATCGGCGTGCCCTCGGCCCTTGTCGTCGTGATCGAGGGCATCACCATGCTGCTCATCCTGGCTGCCACGGTGCGCCGCGCATGATCGACTTTCTGGCCGCCAGCATCCGCATCGCAACACCTCTGGTCTTCGCCGCCCTGGGCGGCATCCTGTCGGAACGCGCCGGCGTTTTCGCCGTGGGTCTGGAAGGCATGATGCTGATGGGCGCCTTCGGCGCCGTCATCGGCGCCTGGGCCAGCGCCAGCGACCTTCTGGGTCTTGCCATGGCCCTGGCCGGCGGGGCTGCCATGGGCCTGGCCGTCGCGATCGTGACCGTGCGCTACCGCGCCGACAATATGGTGACGGGCCTGACCGTCAATATTCTGGCGGCCGGCCTGACGACCTATCTGCTGCATGTGCTGGCCGGCAGCAGCGCCATTCAGGTGGACCCGCTCGGCCCCTGGCCCATTCCCGGCCTGAGCGCAATTCCTGTCCTCGGCCCGCTGTTATTCGCGCATCCACCGCTGACCTATCTTGCCCTGCTGGGCTGCGCTGGCCTGTCATTCCTGCTCTACCGCACGCAAACCGGGCTCAAACTGCGCGCGGCGGGGGAAAATCCCGAAGCCGTTTTCGTGGCAGGATCAAGCCCCATGCGCCTGCGCTTCACCGCCATCATCTGCGGCGGCGCTATTGCCGGCCTGGGCGGCGCCGTGCTGTCGCTACAGCAGGTCGGCACCTTCACGGACGGCATGACGGGCGGACGCGGCTACCTTGCACTCGCCTCCCTCATCGTCGGACGCTGGAACCCCTGGGGCGCGGCGGCCGCCTGCCTGGTCTTCGGCGCCGCCGAGGCTTTCGAACTGCGGCTGCAAACCTATGGCGTGCCGGTGAGTTCCTATGTGGTGCAGATGGTGCCCTATCTCATCGCACTGGCCGTTCTGGCCGGGCTCGGCCGTTCCACGAAACTCCCCGCCGCCATCGGCAAACCTTTGTGAGCGCGCCTGTCATGCCTGAGGATATCACTGGCCTCGCCGCCGCCCTGCGGGCCGGCGCGCTGACCGCCGAAGCGCTGCTGGATCGCGCGCTCGCCCGCATCGCGGCAGGTGACGGCGCGCTCAACAGTTTCGTGGCGCTGGATGACGCGGGCGCCCGCGCGGCGGCGCGGGACAGTGACCGGCGGCGCGCGGCGGGCGCGGCCCGCTCGGCGCTGGACGGCGTGCCGCTCTCCATCAAGGACAATCTCCTGGCAGCCGGCCTGCCCGCGACCTGGGGCAGCCGCGCGCTGGCCGGCTTCGTGCCGGCCGAGGATGAATTGCCGGTGGCGCGCCTGCGCGCGGCGGGCGCTGTCATTCTGGGCAAGACCAATGTCCCCGAGCTCACGGTGGAGGGCTATACCGCCAATGATCTGTTCGGCGTCACCGGCAATCCCTGGAATCCGGCGCTCACGCCAGGCGGATCATCCGGCGGCGCGGCGGCGAGCGTCGCCGCCGGTTTCGTGCCTGGCGCCATCGGCACCGATGCCGGCGGCTCCATCCGCCGCCCCGCCAGCCATACCGGGCTGGTGGGATGGAAGCCCTCCACCGGGCGTATCGCGCGGTTCGGCGGTTTCCCGACCATTCTGAGCGATTTCGAGGTCATCGGCACGCTGACGCGCAGCCTGGCCGATGCGCGGCTGCTGGATGACGTGCTGCGCGGGCCGGATGCGCGCGACCGGCGCTCTCTCCTCGTGCCGGGGACCGGCTGGGCCGGCAAGCCGCGCGTGCTGTATGTGCCGCAATTCGGGTCATCGCCCGTCGACCCCGAGGTCGCCGCCGCCACGCGGGGTTTTGCCGAGGCCCTGACGGAGACCGGCGCGGATGTGACGGAGGGCGCGGTCTTTTTCGATCTCTCCGCCGCAGGACGCGTCTGGTCCGCCATCACGCGTGCGGGGGTCGCGCATATCATGACCTGGCAGCCGGGTTTCGAGGCAGTGGCGGGCGCCTCGGTGCGCGCCATGGCGGCGGAAGGACGCCTGGTCACCGGAACGGATTATGTGGCCAGCCTGGAGACCGTCGCTGTGTTGCGCGCACAATTCGCTTCCCTGTTCGCGTCCTACGATCTTGTGCTGACGCCTGCGGCCGCCGCCTTGCCCTGGGACGCGGCGGCACCCTACCCCACGCGCATAGACGGGCAAGAAGCTGGGCCGCGCGACCATGCCATTTTCACGGGCTGGGTAAATATCGGCGGGCTACCGGCGGTCAGCCTTCCGGTCGCCCTGTCGCAAACCAACCTGCCCATCGGCGTGCAGCTGGTCGCGGGCTTCGGCCAGGATGAAGCCTTGCTCGACTTCGCAGCCGAGGCCGCGCGGCTGATGCCAGCGCCGGCTCTGCCGCTGTCATCATCCCCCTGAAACGGCGATGACGTGACGCCTATTTCGGCAGCGGACGGCGCGCGCCATCCGATTCGTCGCTTTTGATAAGAGTGAGGTAGCGATCCATCGCCTTGCGGAACTTGGCTTGCCAGATGGCCTGCGCTTCTTCCAGATTGCCGTCACGAATGGCCTCGAAGAGCTTGACCACGTATTTCTTCGCGTCGCCCTTGCGATCCGTATAGACCACGGCAAGAAGATTATTGAACCGCCGCACATCGCCCGTGAGTTCCGAGAAATAGCGCATGGTGCGTTGCAGCCCGGTGGCGTCGATAATCGTCTGCTGGAATTCCAGGTCGTTCTGGACCGTTTGTGACTGGTCTTCCAGCGCCGCGAATTTCACCGCGCTGGCGGCAAGCTTTTCCAGCCGCTTGAGCATGCTGGCGGAGATTTTGCCCTTCTCGTGCAGAAGGTGATCCAGCGCGATTTTACCCAGGGCCATGCGAAGATTGTACACGTCGATGACGCTGTCGGAATCCAGAGCGGTGACGGATGCACCTTTATTGCGCTGAATATCGACGAAACCTTCCCGCGCCAGGATACGGAGCGCTTCTCGCACCGGATGACGCGACACGTTCAGCATGTCTGTGAGCTGCTGCTCCACCAGCCGGTCACCCGGTTTGAAATGCCCGGCGATAATCGCATTGCGAATCTGCTCGGCCGCGAACTGCGTGGACTCCACCTGCGTCATGGGAGCCATTATCGCTTCGGTTTCAGCCGCACGCCGCATCAATAACCCCATTTGCGACCGCAATTAGCTTGCGCGGTCTTCCGGAAATGTAGACGATATACGATTTCCAGAGGCTATTGAGAAGCCCTGCCCCCGGCCCGGGCCGGTTGCACGGGAGGGCGCGCCGGTATTCGGCGCACCCCAAGCCTGTCCGTTTAGAGCGAAATCGAGAGATTGTTCACGGGCAGGCTGCCCGCGCCGCGATAGGCGGTCAGTTCGATTTCAAACAAGTATTCCGGACCGCCGAGCGGGCCGCAGCTGACGCAGCTTGCCGGGTCAATGCCACGGAAGATTTCGCCCATATAGGCCATGACTTCCGGCACGTCTTCCTGACGCGTGATGAAGATGCGGCGGCGCACGACATCGGCCAGGCTGGCGCCGACGGCTTCCAGCGACGCCTGGACATTCTTCATGGCGTTCTTCGCCTGTTCGATCGTCGTCTCGGGCATGACGCGGGTCGTGAAATTCCGCCCCGAGGTCAGGGAAGTAAAAATCCAGTTATCCAGCGCGACGATGCGCGAATAGCCCTCGTGATGTTCGAGAATGCTACCCGACTTCAGTTTTGTAAGTTCCATAAAGGCTTTCCGGCTTTTCTAGAAAATGGGCTTAGATGTAGATGCCGCCGTCGATCGAGACGGTCTGGCCTGTAATCATGCTGCCGGCGAAGCCGAGGAAGATCATCAGTTCCGCGACATCCGCCGTGCTGGCGACCCGCTTGAGCGGCGTACTGGCCAGAACGTTTTTGTGACGCTCCTCAGACCACTGAATGCTCCAGGAACTGTCGACGACACCCGGTGCCACGGCGTTGACGCGCACGTCCGGCGCCAGCGCATGGGCGAGATTCTTGGTGAGGTTGATGACGGCCGCCTTGGACGCGCTATAGGCCGGCGTGCTGGCGACCGCCCCCAGGCCCGCGATCGAGGCCGTATTGACGATGGCGCCCTTGGAAGCCTTCAGCGCCGGTGCCGCCGCCTTGGCGCAGCGGAAAACGCCCATCAGATTGACATTGAGCAGGTTCGCCCACAGCTCTTCCGTGATCTGATCCAGATCGGCGATCGGTACCGGCGTGGTGCGGCCCGGCGTGCCGGCATTATTGATGAGCAGATCAAGATGGCCGAGATCGGCGACCGCTTTCAGCACCATGCGCAGGGCGTCGTCGGCATTGCCGACATCCCCGGGCGCGCCGATCACATCCAGGCCGGCCGCCTTGAATTCCGCCAGTGCTGCCGCGCCGCGCTCGTCAGACGGGAGGTAGTTGATTGCGACCTTGGCCCCGGCCTGCGCCATCATCCGCGCCGCTTCCAGGCCGATGCCGGACCCGCCGCCGGTCACCAGCGCGGTCTTTCCCTTGAGATCGAAAGAGATCATGTTCAACCTTCTAAGCTTATGGATAGCGCCGGAAATCAGGCGACCGTGCGCTCAAGCATGTCCAAGGACGCCTGCCGCTCCCGCCGCAAAAATTTCTGCGTCTGGGGTTGCTGCGGCCGGTCGATGACCTCGGCCGCCGTACCGATTTCGCAGACTTCGCCTTGATGCAGAAAAGCGACGCGATCGGCCGATTCACGCGCGAAGCTGATGTCATGCGTGACGACCACCATCGTCATGCCCTCAGCCTTGAGCAGCCGCATCGTCTCCAGCACTTCACCGACCAGTTCAGGGTCGAGCGCGGATGTGACCTCATCGAACAGCATATAGGTCGGCTCCATGGCGAGAGCGCGTGCGATGGCCAGGCGCTGCTGCTGTCCGCCGGACAGTTTCGACGGCAAGCTTCCCGCCTTGGCGCCGAGCCCGACGTGATCGAGATGCTTCTGCGCCAAAGCACGCGCGTCCGACCGGCTGCGCTTTGCCACCACGCGCGGTGCGAGGGCGACATTCTCCAGCGCCGTCAGATGCGGAAAGGCGTTGTACTGCTGGAAGACGATGCCGAGCTTGCGGCGCAGGGTGTTGATATTGGTCTTCGGATCATGAACGCTGACGCCGTCAACGATGATCTCACCGCCCTGAATGGGCTCAAGACCATTGATACATTGCAGCAAGGTCGATTTGCCGGAGCCGCTGGCACCGATCAGGCAAAGCAGCTCGCCCTTGTTCACGTCGAGACTGATGCCCTTGAGAACCTCAAGCGGGCCGAACGTCTTTCTGACACTCCTGATTTCGATCATACGGCAATCTTTCTTTCCAGGCGCCGGCTGTATTTGGAGACCGGATAACAGATAATGAAATACAAGAACCCTGCGCCCAGCAGCAAAACCCAGGTCTCATGCGTTCGCGTGATCAGCGTCTGGGTTGCGCGCATATAATCGACATAGCCGATGACGCCGGCCAGAGCGCTGTCCTTGATGAGGCTCAGAACAAGATTGATCCACGGCGCTAAAGCGGTTCTGAAGGCCAAAGGCAGCGAAATATAGACAAGCTCCTGGCGGCGGTTCATGCCGAGCGAGCGGGCGCTTTTGCCATATTGCGGCGGCACCGACAGCAGGCCCGCGCGAACGACCTCAGCCGTGACGGCTGCCATCCAGGCACCCAGCGCCACCGTGCCGAATATGAAAGGCGAGGTGCTGAATCCGGCCAGTGACAGAAAGCTATTAGCCAGAATCAGCTGGATGATCATCGGCACGCTGCGCAGAATATCGACGATGGGCGTGGTGGCGACCCGTGCGGTGACGGAGACCGTGCGCACCCAGCCCAGGACAACGCCGCCGATGGTGCCGACGACCGTCGCCGACGCCGCCAGTTCAAGCGTATTGAGCAGGCCTTCCGCCAGAAAATAGGTATCGTGCCAGGTGAGGCCCTGCTGGGCGAACTGAAATTGCACGCTTAGCTCCTATACATGAGCCGAAACGCAATCAGGGCGGAAAACTGCAACCCTTTTGCGATGAGATAATACATCCCCGCGGCAACGATGAAGAACTCGAAAGTGCGGAACGAAACGGACTGCGCATATTGGGTTGCGCCCGTCAGATCCTGCAACCCGACCAGCATGCCGAGAGAGCTGTTGAGCATGCCCCAGATCCCCTGCGTGATATAGGCGAGGAAGATCACCTTGAACATTTGCGGGAAGATCACGTGCATGAAGCTCTGCGGGCTTGTCATGCCGAGTGACCGCGCCGCCGACATTTGCTGTCGCGGAATGGCGGAAAGGCCGCCCCGGAAAATCTCCGTCATATAGCCGGCATTATTGAACGAGACCGAGATGAGGACGGCGGCATAACTCGGAATATTGATATGAAAGGCACCGAGGCCGAAATAAAAGACAAAGAGCTGAAAGACCGCCGGTGTATTCCGCGCCAGTTCCACCCAGCTTGTCGAGACGCGATAGGCCCATCCCTCACCCTTCTGGCGCGCCACGGCCATGGGCATGGCAATCACTGTGCCGATGATGAAGGCCAGGAAGGTGATCTGGATCGTGACCCAGGCGCCAGCCAGCATCAGCGGAAAGGATTGCCATACGGTCGACCAGTAGAAGTGATATCCGTTCATGCCGTCATTCCATGCCCATGCCGGCGGACTTTGCCGCCGGCATGGGGTTTGCCATTAGAAGGTCACGCCATCAGCCGTCAGCGGCGGTGCGTCCACGCCATAATACTTTTTGTAGAGTTCGGCGAAGCGGCCGGACTGCACCTGCTGGAAGACGAATTCACGCACCCAGTTGAGGAACTGGAAATCGTCACGGCGCACCGCGAGCGAACCCCAGTCATTCAAAGGTGCATTGCCGCCCATGACGAGATTGGGGAACTGGCCGCTGCCCGCAAGCGCGCGGAAGACGCTGTTGTCGATCAGGATGGCGTCGATCTTGCCCTGTTCCAAAGCCATGTCGGTCTCGGCGTCGCTCGCATAGCCGGTATAGGTGGTGCCGGCATTCTTCCAGTCCGTCGCCATCTTGGCTTTGAAAAGCTGCTCCGGCGTGCTGCCGACGACGCCGCCGAGATGCTTGCCTTTCAGATCAGCGAAGGTCTTGATGCCGGTGCTTTTGTTCGTGACGACAACCATGACGTTATTCGTATAGGGCTGGCTGAAGGCGACCGTCAGTTCACGCTGCGGCGTCGGCGTGGTGGAAGCGACCAGCACGTCGATACGGTTGGAAACGAGTGCCGGAATACGGTCAGGCGAGCTGACTTCGACGATATCGGGCTTGGCGCCCAGCGCGGCAGCCATGTCCTTGCAATAGGCAACGTCATAGCCATCGGGCTGGTTGTTTTCGTCGCGATACCCGGCCGGGGGACTATCCAGCATAATGCCGCAACGCAGCACCTTGGATTGCTCGATTTTATCGAGCGCCGACTGCGACTGTGCGCTGGCATGGCCAGCGAATCCAAGCGCCAGCACGGTCGTCGCCAGCATTGTCTTACCGAATAGTGTCACGCCTTAATCCCCTCTCATATCTAGTCGTTACAGATGACAGTCAGGTGCGGACCATAGCCTGGGTCAGCTCGCCTTGCGCATGGCCTCGCTCTGGATTCCGATATTGGCGAGCGGGCCAACTTCTCGTTCGATCAGCGGCACGACGTCCTTCTTGAAGCGCAGGATGGAACTATGGGCGCGTTCAATAGGCATGCAGCCGAAAGAGAAATTGCAGGTAAAGTTGCTGGGATTCAGCCGCCGGATATTGGCGACTATTTTCTCGGCCACAATGTGCGGATCACCGACCACAGTTTTGTCGGCATATTCATCAAGCGTATATTCGCCTTCATAGGCTTCGTTTCTGATGAAGCCCTTGTCGTCCAGCGGAAGCTCCGCCTGCCGCAGGTAATGCGACATGCGGCCGACATAGCGGGCGCGCTCGGCGACCTCCAAAGCTTCGGCGCGGCTGTCGGTGATGCTGACATATTGCATGATGGCCAGCGGCTTGGTCGCAGGCTGCTCGCCGAGCGACGTCCAGGCATCGTTCAGCCCGTCAACCATCTTGTAGAGCACCGGCGAACCGAGCGTGCTGGCGGCAAGAAAGGGCGTCGCCTGCCATTTCTTGAACCGGTCGAGAAGTTTCGGATGCGATGAGGTGACAAACAGCGGCGGCAGCGGCTTTTGCAAGGTCTTGATCGCAAAATGCGTCTTGGGAATCGACACATGCTTGCCCTTGTATTCGACTTCCCCGTCGATCAGCGCGCGCTCGATCACGTCCCAATATTCAAGAAAGACATCGACGCGCTCTTCCAGCGCAACCTTGTAGCGGTCGAACTCATACTGCTGATAGCCCGTGCCCATGCCGACGACCAGGCGCCCTTCGGTCTGCGTATCGGCAACCGCGATTTCCTGCGCGACGCGCAGCGGATTATACAGCGGCAGCACGATCACGCCCGGCCCGAGCTTGATCGTCTTTGTCCAGCCGGCGGCGTAGGAGCACATCATCAGCGGTGACGGTGAGCTGGAGTAATTGGCAAAATGATGCTCGGCAAACCACGCGATGTCGAAGCCGAGTTCTTCTGCCGTCTCGACCATCTTGCGGGTATCACGCATCACGCCGCGAGCACCATCCGGATGGTCCCGAAGGGTCATGAGATTGAAAAGACCGAGTTGCATCCTGTATTCCTTAAGTCACGTGCGACGGCTGACGGTAGAAACCTCCAACTTCACACGGCTTCGCCAGCATGAAGCGGCGCGGACATGACGCGCGAACCGTCCTTGTCAATGCGGGAAAAATCTCATAGCCAAATCTAAGGCGACCACATAACCAGCGATGATGTTGTTAGACCAACAATCGCAACGCGACCGAACGCACAGGACAGCACAGCCTGTGCATGATGACGATCGGAACGCGCTGCTTTTCGATCCGGGTCAGACATCTGGAAGCCCCAAAAACCATCTTCAGATTGACGATTGTCTACAATCTGTCAATCGAAAATTGACCTAAATCAAAAATCCGCTGATTTGCTCAAGTTTTTATCCGATCGCTCGATTTTGAGGCAGTTTTGCGGTGCGATATTTTTCGCGGCCGCCCGCGTCTATTTGCACCCTTTCGGCGGAATTCGGTCAATTCTTATGCAAATGCCCGCGCGCCAATGCCGGGGCGCTTCGGTGGAAAAAGACGCGCGTGCCGCCCATGCAGGACCAGCCGGGCCGCTTGGCCGCTTGGCCGCCCTAAAAATCCAGTTCCGATCCTTTGCGCGTCACCAGCGCCTCCCATGCGTCGTCAAATACGCAACAACAGAGGCGCGGCCGGATTAGATGCCGGTGGCCTCGGCCAACTGGTGCTTGCCGCCGCGCGGCACGATCAGGAAGGCGAGCCCGGCCGCGACAGCAAAGCCCAGCATCACAACCGCGATGGCCGCGAGGCCGAATTGCCCGAAGAGCAATGCCGCCAGGGCGCTGGATATGGCGGCGCAGACCATCTGGAAGGAGGCGAGAACGGCCGCGCCGACGCCCGCAATCTCAGGGATCGGATCCAGCGTGCCATGGCTGGCATTGGGGGCGATGATGCCGAAACAGAAGGTCACCAGGAAGAACAGCGGCATGACGACCACCAGCGGCACCGCCTGGCTGACCGACAAGGCCGTCAAAACAGCCGTCACGAGGATCAGGCAGGCGACGCCCAAAGGCAGCATCGGCAAATGATGGGCGCCCCGCGTGCTCAGCCAGCCGTTGATCGTGGCGCCGAAGACGATTCCCAAAGCCGTGCAGGCAAAGAGCACCGCATATTGGGAAGGCGTGACATGATACAGGCCGATCAGCACCAGGGACGAGCCGGAGATATAGCCGAAGGCACTGCCGAAGCCGAAGCCGTAGACCAGAAAGTTGCCGACGCAAGCGCGATTGCCGAGCAGTCGCCTGTAACCCGAGATGAGGCCGCCAGGTGCGCCTGCAACCTCGGGGTTGCGGGACTCGGCATAGCCAAAGGCGCTCACGATCACGACGATGAAGGCTATGATGGCGAGCGCGGCATAGATCCCGCGCCAGGAGGCGAAGACGAGGATGGCCGCGCCCAGGCTGGGTGCGATCACCGGTGCGAAATTGATGACGACGGTGACCATGGACAGGCGCGTGCGCGCGGCCGTGCCGGAAAACAGGTCGCGGACAATGGCGAAAGCCATGGTGATGCCGGCCCCTGCCCCCGCGCCTTCCAGCAGGCGGGCGACCAGCAGCGTGCCGATCGAGGGTGCTACAGCGCAGAGCAGCGAGGCCAGCGCGAAGACCAGCAAGCCCGTCATCAGCACCGGCTTGCGGCCATAGCGGTCTGACAGCGGGCCGTAGAGCAAAGGCGTCGCCGCGAACCCGGCCATGAACAGGCTGATCGTCAATCCGCTGAGCCCGGCCGTGGTATGCAGGCCCGTCGCGATAGCCCCTAGTGCCGGCAAAGCCAGATCCGTCGCCAGCGGCGGCATGGCCGACATGGCCCCCAGCAGCACGACGAACAGCGGTGATTGCGGCGAAATACGCATGCGGCAAGCCTATGGTGGTGTGACGGATTGGGGTTTCTATCGCCGATCCCCCCCACCCTGTCCACCGGCCAAGCCCTGCCGTGCGACCCTCGCGCCTTGGGCGCGTCTCAGCCCAGACTAGTAGGAGCGGAAGCGGTGCTTCAGCGCATTCATCACGACCTGACCGGCGCGGAAGACAGGGGCGTTTTTGCTGACCAGAAAGCGCGGCTTGGTCGTGCCACCGAAGCCCGCGACCAGCAGACGATTGCTTTCATGCTTGATGCCGTCGAGGTCAAAAATGCGCCGGTTGGCCGCCGCTTCCTGAATGGCCGTCCAGATCAGCAGGCTTGTGGCGCCATTGCCGGATTGCGGCGCATGCGTCGCCAGAAGATAGTGTTCCACCTCGGCATTCCAGGCCGTGAAAATGGCGGCTTGCAGGGTGCCGGTCGAATCGACCGCGGCCAGGATGCGGCCGCGCTGACGCGCAATGCAGGCATCCATGACATTGCTATACTCGCGGCGCGGGAATTTATTGACGCGACCACGGCGGCGCAGATTGTCCTCGTAGAAGTCAAAGAAAACCGCCGGGTCTTCAATTTCCTCGATCGTCAAGGCCTCTTCGGCGCGGCGAATGACATTGCGCGTCTTGTCGCGCATCCGGCGCCACAGGGCCTCGCGGCAATCCGGTTCGATTTCGGATGTGAAGTCCACGCTCAGATCGAAACCGGCTGCCTCAAAAGCGAGTGTATCCTGCACGCGGCGGTTCATCGCAAACCAGACATGCGATGCATTAGGGAGTTGCTTAATCAATTCCGCAGTCAGCGAAAACTCCTTCAGCGCACGATTGACATCGCTCCCTGGCAGATCAGGCGTGATGCACGGCCCCAGCACATGGGTCAGCGGAGGCATCACCAAAGCAGTATGTCCGCCAAACTTGCGCAGCCGCTGGTAGGGCAAACGCGCCACGACCGCACCATTGGCCGCAACAGACGCTTCCTCGTAGGTGCCGTCGGTCGCGGCAGCCAACCACCAGGGCTCATGAAAAATGGTCGCGCAAGGAATATCCGCCTGTGGCCGACGCCGTGCAGCCGCCTGCTCGATGTGAATAACCGGCGTGCTTTCAATCCGCGTCACTGGGGATAATACTGTTCGTGCCATTAATGTCTGGGACATATCAAAAATCCTGTCTCAGCAACCGCCGCAATCGGCCTCTATGCTTCGTAAAATATAGACGGCCTGTCGGCCACCGGCTACGCGGCCACATTATGTAACTCCCCATAAAAAGCGATCCATCCTTAGGCTTAGACCAACCGAGAGGGTTAAGCATTGTGTCCTGTGGAGGCCGTTATTTTGGCCGGCATGTGTACATTTGAGATCAAATAATCAGCCAAATTGCGCGCAAGCGCGCAGAAAAACTTGCCGCTTCGCCTGAAAAGGCTTTTCTGGCCGTCATTTTTTGCGGCGACTGATTTTTGTCGCATTCGAAACGGATGATTAAGTTTTTTTTATATCACACAGAGCACAGCTGCCGTTCGGCGGTAGTGCGGAACGTTCCGCACAAGTGAAGACCACAGTGTCGGAACGGATGGGCAAGAAATAGAGCCAGCGGCCGCCCTTTCACTGGCCAAGCCATATGACGAAAGCCCCCTTGATATACGGAGGGTTCCTCCGTATAAATCATCCGTAAGGTCCGCCTTCCGACGGATACCCGTAAGGACAGGAGACGAAGCCATCCGCCTCCTCTGAGCGCGCCTTGCCTGTTTGCGGAAAGCCTTTTGGCGCGTCCCGCGCCCTTCACGTTCAGGACATCACATGAAAACGTCAGGCTATGCAGCCCTGCGCTGCGACACGCCCCTGGAACCCTTCAGCTTTGAGCGTCGTACGCCCCGTGCCAAGGATGTCGTGATGGAGGTGCTTTATAGCGGCATCTGCCATTCCGACCTGCATCAGGCCCGCGATGACTGGGGCTGGAGCAGCTACCCGATCGTGCCGGGCCATGAGATCGTCGGCCGCGTGATCGAGGTCGGCAGTGACGTCACGCAGTATAAGGTAGGCGATCATGTCGCGGTCGGCTGCATGGTCGACAGCTGCATGAGCTGCGACCAGTGCCGAAAGGGCGAGGAGCAACTGTGCCGCGCCGGCAATACCCAGACCTATAACAGCCGGGACCGCATCGACGGCAGCCCGACCTATGGCGGCTATTCCAAGCATCTGGTGGCGCGCGAGGAATTCGTGTTGCGCGTGCCGCAGGGCATGGACCTGTCGCGGGCAGCCCCGCTGCTCTGCGCCGGCATCACCACCTACTCCCCCCTCCGCACCTGGAACGTCGGCCCTGGCAGCAAGGTGGGCGTCATCGGTCTGGGCGGGCTCGGCCATATGGCGGTAAAGCTCGCCGTCGGCCTGGGCGCGGAGGTGACCGTCATCAGCCGCAGCGCGGATAAGGAGGCGGATGCCCGCGCCTTGGGCGCCGACCATTTCCTGATGTCCAGCAATGCCGATGCCATGGCGGAGGCGGCAAGCCGCTTCCAGGTCATCATCGATACCGTGCCGGTGGATCACGACCTGACACCCTACCTGCCCCTATTGGACGTGGACGGCACGCTGGTGATCGTCGGCGTCGTCGGACCGATTCAAGGCACCAATACGGTGCCGCTGCTGACGGGCCGGCGCCGCGTTGCCGGCTCGCCCATCGGCGGCATCGCCGAAACGCAGGAAATGCTCGATTTCTGCGCCAAGAAGGGCATTTTGCCGGATTGCGAGATGATCCGCATGGATGAGATCAATGCCGCGTTCGAGCGGATGGAGCGCGCAGATGTGCGCTACCGTTTCGTGATTGACATGGCCACACTGGCCGCAGCCTGACCTTGCAGCATCGCAGGCCGCTCCCTGGCGGCCTGCGCCACGCTCACACGAATGCCGCCGGCGTGAGCGAGCGCGTTTCGCATAGCAGTTGAGGACGCCATTCGAATTAAGTACGCCTATTGTGATTACTCCAAAGCGCTTGGAACCAGCAGAGGCCGCCTGATAGAGAATAGACAATTCGTGTCAGGAGCATTGGATTGTCCCCAGATTTCAATGACATGCGCATCGAGCCCTCGCTTTTCGCGTCCAGGGTGGCGCGTTGAAAGTCGCGCTGGTACACGAATGGTTCAATACCTGGGCCGGGTCGGAGAAGGTGCTTGAGGTCATACTCTCGCTTTTTCCGGAGGCCGATATCTTCAGCCTCATCGAAGTGCTGCCCGACAAGGACCGGACAGTCATCACCAAGGGCCGGGTAAAGACGACCTTTTTGCAGAGAATCCCTTATATCCGGCATATCTATCGCGACATGCTGCCGCTGATGCCGATTGCGATCGAACAACTGGACATGAGCGGCTACGACCTCATCATCTCCAATTCCCACGCCGTCGCCAAAGGCGTCATCACCGGGCCCGATCAACTTCATATATGCTATTGCTATAGCCCCATGCGCTATGCCTGGGATCTTCAGGCCCAGTATCTGCGGGAATCACGGCTGGAGCGCGGCATCCGCAGTGCGCTGGCCCGCTATTTTCTGCACAAGATCCGCGTCTGGGACCAGCAAAGCGCCCAGCATGTCGATCACTTCATTTCCTGCTCGCATTACATCGCGCGGCGGGTCTGGAAGGCCTATCGCCGTGAATCGGAAGTCGTCTACCCGAATGTGGAGACCGATATCTTCACCATAGGCGATGAGGCACGCGAAGACTTCTATTTCGCGTCCTCGCGTATGGTCCCCTACAAAAAGATGCACCTGATCGTGCAGGCTTTCGCGAAGATGCCGCATCGCAGGCTGGTCATGATCGGCACCGGGCCGCAGTTCAACCGCATTCGCAAGCTGGCGACGCCGAACGTCACCCTGCTCGGCTACCAGGAATTTCCGGTCCTGCTCAGCCATCTGCGCCGTGCGCGCGCCTTCATTTTCGCCGCCGAGGAGGATTTCGGCATCGCCCCGATCGAGGCCCAGGCCTGCGGCACGCCCGTTCTGGCCTTCGGTCGCGGCGGCGCCACCGAGACGATCATCGACGGCGAGACCGGCATGTATTTCTACGAGCAGACGCCGGAAGCCATCATGGCGGCGGTCGACGCCTTCGAGGCGCGCGAAACCCCGTTCGACCCCGACGTGGTCCGGCGCAACGCGCTGCGGTTCTCGACCCAAAATTTCAAAGCCGATTTCGCCCGCCTGATCTGGTCGCACTGGGACGCGCATGTCGCGCGCCTGGGTAAAGGCCGCCCCCGCCCTCTGGTTGTCAGCGAGGAAGCCGCATGACTGAGACCTCCGCCCTCATCACCGGCATTACCGGCCAGGACGGTGCCTATCTGGCGCGTTTCCTGCTCGACCGCGGCTATATGGTCCACGGCACCTATCGCCGCGCCAGCACGCCCAATTTCTGGCGCCTGGAGGCGCTTGGCATCCGGCACCATCCCAGGCTGAAGCTGATGGTGCATGACGTGACGGACCCCGGCTCCTGCTTCCGGATTCTGGAGAAGTCGGAGGCGACGGAAGTCTACCATCTCGGGGCGCAAAGCTTCGTCGGCGCATCCTTCGATCTGCCGGCAACGACGGCCGAGATTACCGGACTTGGCACTGTCCACATTCTAGAAGCGATCCGCAGCGTCAATCCGCGCATCCGCTTCTATCAGGCGTCGAGCGCCGAAATGTTCGGCCGCGTCCAGGCGGTGCCGCAGACGGAGACGACGCCCTTCTATCCCCGCAGCCCCTATGCGGCCGCCAAGCTCTACGCCCATTGGATGGCGATCAATTACCGCGAATCCTACGGCATTTTTGCCAGCTGCGGCATCCTGTTCAACCATGAGTCGCCGCTGCGCGGGCTCGATTTCGTGACCCGCAAGATTACCGACGGTGTGGCGCGAATCGCCACCGGCAGCACGGAGCCCATCCGCCTGGGCAATCTGAATGCCGAACGCGACTGGGGTTATGCCCCCGAATATGTCGCCGGCATGTGGGCGCTGCTGCAAGCCGATGAGCCGCATACGCTGGTTTTCGCGACCAACAAGACCCATAGCGTGCGGCAATTCGCCGAATGGGCGTTCCGCGAGACCGGTCAGGAAATCGCATGGCGCGGCACCGGTTCGTCCGAAACCGGGCATTGCACCCGCACGGGCGAGACCTTGGTGGCGGTAGACCCCGACTTTTACCGGCCGGCGGAAGTCGAATCCCTGATCGGCGATCCGTCCAAGGCGAGGCAGACCATCGGTTGGCATCCGGAGACCGGTGCGGAAGCGCTGTGCGGCATCATGGTTCGCGCGGATCTGGCGCGGTATCAGCCTGCCACGCCCCTGACAGAGCCTTTGCGCGCCCACGAAGCCGCTTAACCTGGGGGCGAGCCTTAGCGCCCCTCCCACCCCGCGTGGGCAAAGCCCAGGCCGGTGCAGACCGTCATGCCAAAGCGATGGTGGCACGGCCCTGCCCGCCCTGCGCCATTCCCGCGTAAGCGGCCGGGGATTTCGCCGGCTTTCGATCGGCGCGTCCCCGGCCGGCCAAACCAAATCCCATCGAATTTTGATTCCGTCCACATAGGCCCAAGACGCGATTGGCCTCTTGAGATCGGGCCGATGGTCGCGCTGTCAGAAAGGATGGCTTGAGAAAGACCGTGACCCCGGGCAAATGCCCGCGTTCATGAGCCATCAAAGGCGATCAAACAATTGCCGCGATTCTGTAACAAAAAAAACCAGTGTGAGAGCGGGCAATGCGCGCCACTGTCACAGGAGGCGGGTTAGACCTGGAACAGCGGCGGTCATCCTCGTGCAAGCGCGGCACGGTGAACGGACCAGTCATGCATCCCGCTTGCCCTTCCAGATCAAATTTTTTGAAAGTTTTCATTAGCTAACAGGACAATTCTCAATCCGCATCTTAGTCCTGCGGCGACACGTGAGGCAGCGCCTTCTTGTCGCGATACGGCCGTGAGCATCAATTAAAAAAAACACCCCTCGCCCGCACAAGCCTTCGGCTCGCAGCACAGGAAACTCTAAAACGATCACAATTATCTGACTAAATAACGAATTGGCATAAAATCAGCAAAATCGATTTCTCAACAATATCAGCACAGCATTTTAATTTTCCTCCGGGTATCAAGCATTGTTATTTGAGACAAGAACAATAACAGCTATACCTTTGACGCGATGTTTTCTGAGTCCAGCGCTTCATATACCCATTTTCTTTCTATGTTTTGACCTCGACCGCTTCGACTGAGGCTTCGTCGTTTTATTAAACCCTGCTGAGTATTTCTTGATATCCCGAAAAAGACGCGATAAGAACAAAGACTATCACGAACTTGTGTTGAAAATAAATGGGAAAAGCCCCAAACGGAATCGTTAGATTTTAAGAACTAATCCCAAAGACTAGTTCTACCCATAATGTTAAATGACCTAACGATTTTTAGTGATAACGCTTTCAGGTTTGCCGCTGTTTGGCCGATTTTAAGCGATGTTCGACTTGGTGATATAAAATTATCAACGCCTAAAGCCTCCCATCTCTAAGCTTAAGCCTAAGTCTTGCAGCTCACTGATCTGCCGGATGAGGAAATGCGGATAAAAAAGTGCCCCGTTTGAGGCTTTCCCGGAACACGCAACCGCAGGATTGATTTGGATAGAAACACATGACGTTCGTACGCATTCCCCACGACCGCCTATCGGGAAACGCTGCTGGGAACTCGATTAAGGGATACAACACTGTGAACATGGAATCCGATGATTCCTCACGGATCGTGAACAAAACGCCCGATCTGAGCACCGATGACGCCTCGCTAGCACTTGATGGATCATTGCTCTCGATGCTGTGGGTTGACGCGGCGCGGCTAAGTCGGGAATGCATTGCCAACGCCGTCATGGCGGCCGAGCCCGGTTTTGTGATCCACGCAGCCAGGTCGGTGGAAGAGTGCCTTAACCTGGAGGGATTAGATCCTCATCTGGTTGTCTATTATTCGCATGCCGAGGATACGGTCGATATCGACGCGATCGAAGCCCTGCACACGGCTTATCCCTCGGCCCGGCTGGTCATCCTGTCAGACGCGGCAACGCTGGATGCCGGTGCCGTGCGGCATATTCTGTCCCATAACGTCGCCGGCTTCATCCTGACGCGGCGCACGGGATTGCAGATGGTGGTGTCCGCCATAAGCCTGGTGCATTCGGGCGGCACCTTCGTGCCGCGTGATTTCCTGTTCATGGAGGACGCGCCGCCGCCGCCCAGCGCCGCCCCCATCCGCCGCGCGTCGGAACATGGGCGCTTCACGCAGCGTGAACTGGCTGTGCTGGATCTGATTCGCCTCGGTCAGCCAAACAAGCTGATCGCCGAGGAACTCGGCATGAGTGCGAGCACGGTCAAGGTGCATGTCCGCAATATCATGCAGAAAATGGGCGTCGCCAATCGCACCAAAGTGGCGATGGGCGCCGAAGACTTTCTCAATGAGGATCGTCAGAAATCCTATTGATAATTTGGCAAGACAAATTTTTGTCAGTGGCCATCACAATCACGCCGCAATATCGCCGCCTTTGGTTTCAATTTATCGACAAAAATAAAATTCAATCCTACCGAATGGCTAATCCTAAAAATCTTACTAGTTAAATTGCTGCGCTGCACCTAAGTATATGGGCAGATTATTTTTGGAGGTTAACTCTAATGGGGAATTCACTTCACCAATTCGATCGCGCGTTTCAGTCTTCCGACTCATCCCATGACGAGGTGATACGCACCAACGCGCTACCCGTGGCCAGCGATACCCCCTTTTCGGTTGATATTACCCCGCCGACAGACCAGCCGCGCAGCCAGACAGCCCGCATCGCCTGGATCGACAGTTACGCGCTGACGCGCGACTGCCTGTCGAAGGTGATGTCCGACATGCAGCCCGACCTTGAGATCGACACTTTCGCGACGGTGGAGCAATTCCTGGCGGCAAGCGCCGAGGTCGATATGGATGTCGTGATCCTGTATTCGCACCGGCCGAACGACGCCTGCCTCCAGGAAATTACGACGATTTGCGAAGCGCTCGAAACCATTCCGGTGATCATCCTCTCCGACCTCGAAGAGAGCTATCAGGTCAGCACTATTCGCGAAGCCTTGCGCGCCGGGGCTAGCGGATTCATCTCGACCCGCAGCATGGGCCTGGGCATGACCCTGTCCGCCATCCGTTTCGTGCAATCGGGAGGCACCTTCGCCCCGCTCGATATTCTCCTGTCCGATACGGCTGTAGCGCAGCCCGCGCAGGCAATTCAGGATACGCCCTACCGCTTGACGGCCCGGCAGCGCGACGTGCTGGCCCAGCTTCAGCAGGGCAAGGCCAATAAGATCATCGCCCATGAGCTGGGCATGAGCGAAAGCACGGCGAAAGTTCACATCCGCAATATCATGCGCAAAATGGGTGCCACGAACCGGACTCAAGCCGCCTTCAATGCCCTGAAGCTTTATCCGGAAGGCGAGACCCGCCCCAGCCTCTGATGCCGTTCCACGACCGGGCCGCTGACGCGGCCCACGACACCTTTCCCGTCATCGCTGCGGAAAAGCGCTTTACGCCTGATTCGCGTTTGCGCTGACTTCCATCGAACGATGCTTCGGCAAGTTCGGGCCGTATTCGCCAAGCGTCGCCACACTGAACGCCCAAACCCTCCGTCTTCGACCGAATAGGCTATCGGGGCGCAAAAATCGTCTTTAGTGATTAGCGTTGACAGCCTTGTTCCAAGGCACGGATTTTCCTATTCCAGCATAGGATTTGAGGTAAAGCGAGGCCGCTGACCAGACGAACGCGACCTTAACGAAGGTTCGCGTATGTCTCGGTCCAGTGCTCCGAGCCGATTGAGACCCGTTTCACTTTACACGACTGTGACGCCTGATTTGGATAACACGCATGCCAACAGAACTTTGGGCCTGGATAGGGTGATGCCCGGACACATTCGTGTAGCCTGGGTAGATCGCTGTCAGCTGACGCGGGAATGCATGACCGCAGCCTTGTCCCATCGGATGTCACCGATCGTTGCCGTGCCCTTCAAGGATGCCCACAGCCTTGTCGCGATACCCGACCCTTCCGAAATCGATCTTATCGTCCTGCATAGTTTGAGCATGAACGATCAATTGCCGCTGGATATCGCCTTGCTGCGGGATGCCGATTTCGTCCAACCGATCATCCTCGTGACCGGCGATGAAGCGGGAGACCACTTGGGCAATGTCAAAAGCGCGCTGCGCCTGGGCGCCAGCGGTCATCTGTCGACGCAGACGACGGGGATCGATCTGGCGATTTCGTCCTTCGCCTTCGCACATCAAGGCGGCACCTTTGCGCCGATGACCCTGATGCTGGCCGATGAGGCTGGCGCAAAACGAGCCGTGACGCCCCGCATCCAAGCCGCTGTCGGCGCACGCCACAGCGGGCCGGCCCTGACCACCGTGCAAGGCCTGGCCGAGCGCAAGGCGCATTCCGAGCGTGACGGCAGCACGCCCAACCGGTCAGCGCTGCGTCTTGCCTCCAATTCCGGCGTCACGGAAGAGAAGCCGTGAGCGGAACCTTGAAGCGCTACCTGCGGGAAGGCTATCTCGCTGGCAGCGCTGCTTGGACCAAACGCCTGGTCGGCCACACCATGAACCCGCGCCGCTTCGACCGCGTGGCCATCGTTGCGGCCTTCGGCAAGCATAACGGCATCACTCGCGGCGCCTTCCTGCAATGGCAGGCACTCCGCAGCCTCGGCATCGATGCCACGATGGTCGATGCCACACCGGCGCTCCGCAATCCCTTCTACCGCGTGCCCCATGATGCGGCGACGGCCTATATCTTCCATTCGGGCGGCCCGCAGACGGCGAGCCTGATCAGCGCCGTTCTGCCCGCCGCCCGCGACGCTTATCGGATCGCCTATTGGGCCTGGGAACTGCCCGATCCGCCGTCCGACTGGGGTGGCAGCGAAGACACGGTGCATGAAATCTGGACGCCGAGCCAATTTTCGCGAGACAGCCTCGCGCGGATGATGCGCAAGCCGATCGCGGTCGTGCCGCATTACCTGCCGCCGCAGATAGCGCGCAGCCGGGCCGCAGACACCCCCTTCACCGTGCTGACCATGGCGGATAGCCGTTCCAGCCTGTCGCGCAAAAATCCGGAAGCCTCGGTGCGCGCCTTCGTCGCCGCCTTCGGGCAATCCCCGGCCGCACGGCTGCTGCTGAAGATCTCGGCCAAGGACGACGAGCTTCAGGCTTTCGATGCGCAACTGGGCGGATTGCTGCAAGCGCCGAATATCGAAATCATCCGCGAATTCATGACCGATGACGCTTTGTCCGCTTTATACGGCCGGGCCGATGCCCTGATATCGCTGCACCGGTCCGAAGGGTTCGGTCTGCCGATGCTGGAAGCCCTGGCGCGCGGCGTGCCGGTGGTCGCCACCGGCTGGTCGGGCAATACGGATTTCACGACCGCCGGGAACAGCATCCTGGTGCCTTACACGCTGGTACCGGTGAAGGATGCCGCCTCGGTCTATAGCGGCAGCCACTGGGCCGAGCCCGATACGGCTGCGGCAGCCGCCGCCCTACGGCGGCTGGCCGACGATACGGCGCTGCACACGCGCCTGTCTGACGCCGCCTATCGCGGCTGCGCCGATCTTGCCGTCAGCTTTCCCCTTTCGGCCTCGCCAGCGGCCGCATAAGCGGCTAAACCGGGCCTGCGCCGGACGCCACCGGCCGGCGGCCTGATCACATTATTGCGCGCCACCTTGGCCATTCCATCCGTCTGAACGCGGCTTAAGCCGCTCAGTCTGCGGAAAGCCCAAATCCGATCCTGGCATTAAACCATTCCGGCCAAGTCGATCTATCCGAATTGATTACGGACGCGGCGCGTTTGTCCTCCACAGTTATGACCGGGCAATTTCCTGCGCTGATGCTACTCTATAGGCTGATGACTAAGATCAGCCGGTTCGCGCAGTGGGACAATTTTGCTTATGCAGGATGAGAATTTTCAGCGGTCACATATCGAGGCGCATAAGCCTCGTCATGTTGTGATGAAGCCCACAATCGATCCCGTCGCGGCGATCGAGCCGGTGGCTGTGCCGTTTGGACGCCTTGGCGCCATTCTGCGCAGACGGGCCTGGATTATCATCGTCGCTTTGGTCGTCTGCGTCGGCGGCGCCTTCGCGGCCGTCCAGAAAATGCCGAAGCAATACACGGCCGAAGCCTCTCTCATTATTTCGCCGCAGCGCACGCAGGTGAGCGACCTTCAGGCGATCTCGAACGACGCCGAAGACACCGAAAGCCTGATGCGCACGCAGATCGACATCCTGAGCTCGCCGTCGCTGGCGCTCGGCGTTGTACAGGCCCTCAACCTGACGCAGGATCCTGAATTCCAGCCCCATGTCGGCGGCATTGGCGACAAGGTGCAGGCTTTCCTCGCCAAGCATCATCTGGTCAAGCCGATCGTCAACCAGCCTCTGAGCCAGACCGACAAGGAACTGATCGCCTCCGCCATTCTGAGCGGCAAGGTGAGCTTCACCAACCAGCCGCATTCCCGCCTGCTCGGCATTGGCGTGACGACGCTCGACCCGGTCGTCAGCGCGAATATTGCGAATGAGCTCGCGAAGCAGTTCCTCGCCTTTGAGGTCAACGCGAAATACGCGGCGATGCAGCGCGCCCATGACTGGCTGCAAGGCCAGATCGGGTCGCTCGCCAGTGAAGTCCAGCAGAAGGACAATCAGGTCGAAGCCTATCGTGTCGCCCATGGTCTGGCCGAGGCATCGCCCTCCTTGCAAAGCAGCACCAGCGGCCCGCAGGACCAGACCGTCAACCGCCAGCAGCTTGACGCGACCAGCACCGAGCTTGTCCAGGTCTCCCGCGACCTGAGTGAAAAGGAAGGCGCATTGGCGCAGGCGCAGGCGGCCCTGAAAGGCCATGTCTCGCCCAGCGATCTGCCTGCCGTCCTGGCTTCCCCCGTCATCGCGGAACTGGTTCAGGAATCTGCGGTCGCTTCGGCGCGTGCCAGCGAACTCGGCGCGACCCTCGGCGCCGCCAATCCCGACCTGCAATCCGCCCGCGCCCGCGCCGCCACCCTGGATGGCCAGATCCGCACGCAGATGGCCGCGATCACCCGCAGTCTTGCCGTGCAGGTCCAGGCCGCACGCGACCAGAAAGCCAGCCTGCAGGCCCAGCTCGACTCCCTGCGCGGCGCCGTCGGCAACGAAAATGCAGCGACCCTTGCCCTCAACACGCTCGTGTCGCAGGCACAGGCGACCCGCAGCCTGTATGAAAGCTTCCTGACCCGCGCCGCTCAGCTGGCCAATGTCGCAGGCATTCAGGAAGCGGATGCCTCGCTGGTGTCCAGCGCGGAACCGCCGCTTGGGCCGTCTTCGCCGAAGCGCACGCGCATCCTTGCGGTTGCAGTTCTGCTGGCGGTTGCCATCGGCGTCGGCATTGCGATCCTGCTCGAGCGTCTGGGCGGCGGCTTCAGCCGGCCGGAAGAGGTCGAAAGCGTCCTCGGCCTGCCGCTGCTGGGCATGCTGCCGACCGTCGAACGCGTCAGCAGCCGCAAGCAGCCTTTCCTGAGCCGTGGACGCGGGGCCGCGGACATCGCGATGACCGCGTCGCTCAATCGTCTGCGCGGCCAGATGCGCGTCCTGGGCGACGCGCGGCCGCAGCTGCTGATGGTGACCTCGTCCCTGCCGAAGGAAGGCAAGACCGTGTTCTCGGCCAAGCTGGCGCAGAACATGGCCGCCGCCGGCTGGCGCGTTCTGCTGCTGGAATGCGATTTCTGCCGCCCCTCCCTCGCCGGGCATCTGGGTCTGACGGAAGGACCGGGCCTGTGTGAAATCCTCTCGGGCCTTTCGCTCGGCGACACGCAGAAGCTGGTGCGCCACCCGGAAACCAACCTGGACGTCATTCTGGCCGGCCGTGCCGACCATGACAGCCAGGAACTGCTGGCCTCGGCCCGCATGCAGGGCCTGCTGGCCGATGCCCGCAGCCGCTATGACGTGATCATTCTGGATACGCCGCCTGTCCTGCCGGTCGCGGATGCGCTGGTTCTCGGACAGAATGTCGACCAGACCATTGCCGTTGTGCAATGGGAAAAGACGCCGCGCGATGCGGCGAAGGACACCATCCGGCTGCTGCGCGACAGCCATATTCCGGTGATGGGTGTCATCCTGACGCAGGTCAATCAGAAAAAGGCCGTCATGGCCGGTGGGCGGATCTCGTACCCCTTCCGGCATTACGAAGGCTATACCCCGACGGGCGCCTGATCATTCATGGGCATTACCTTACTCGGCGTCGTGCTGCTGCCGCTTGGAATGATCTGGGCCACCAACCCGGTTCGCCTGCTGCAGCTGGCCTTTGTCACCGCCATTTTCGGGGCCGGCGCTGCCGTGCTGCTTGGCAGTTTCGGGCTGCCGCCGGCGCTGGTGCCAGGGCTGATTTTCGTCACCTATGTCTGCGCGCAATATGCGCTGGGCATGCGCTACAGCGGCGAGGCGCAGGTCTTCAAGACTTTGACGCCTCTGATCGCCCTGCTGGTCTATGCCATTCTGTCGATCTTCTTTTTGCCGCAGGCTTTCCAGGGCCGCATCATGGTCTGGCCGCAGAGGCCGGATCTGCTCAATCCCGGCTATGTGCCGCTGACCTTCACCTCGGGCAATGTCACGCAGACACTCTATCTGGCGCTCTATTCCGTGGTCGCCATCTGCGCCGGGCTATTGGTCACACGGGGCAATTTCCTCCATATGGCGCTGCTGCGCGCCTATCTGCTCGGGGGCTATGCGGTCATCGGCATCACCTTCTGGGATTTCGCCTATCGCGTCGCGCATGTCCCCTTTCCGACAAGCGTCTTCTACTCGAACCCGAACTGGGCCATCGTCAATCAGGCTCTCGGTCCGGTGCCGCGCATCCAGGCGAGCTTCTCTGAACCAGCCGGCCTCGCCTTCTATCTGTCCGGCCTGTTCTTCTGCTGCCTATGGCTGAACGCGAAAGGCCGCCGGATCATGCGGGTGGATATCCTGCTGATCCTGTCGATCTTCGCCATGCTGCTGTCGACCTCGACGACCGGTATCCTGACGCTGGCCGCCGGCTTTCCGCTGATGATCGCTTTCTCCACGATCTCAGGAAACACCGCCGCAATCGCGCGCTTGTTCAAAAAGGGCGTCAGCCTGGCCGTAGTCGGCGTCGTCATCGTCGGACCGCTGCTAATCCTGGTGCCCTCTCTCCAGAACGCGATCAACGAGGTGTTGACATCAACCCTCTCGAAAGGGGACAGCGACTCCTACGCGGAACGCAGCGGGCTTGATAGCGCGGCCATGGGGACGCTGGCACAGACGGACGGTCTGGGCGTCGGCTGGGGCAGTTTCCGGTCCTCCAGCTTCGTGCCCGGCATGGCAGCCAATGGCGGCGTCTTCGGCTTGCTGATGGTTGCGCTGCTGGTCTGGCAGGTGACCGCCCTGATGCGCCGCGCCGGTCGCCACAATCCAACGCATCCCGGCAATGTCGTGCTGGACGGTTTTGGCGCAGCACTCTGCGGCCAGCTGGCGGCTGCCCTCGTCTCCTCCCCCACGATCGGCGATATCGCCTTCTTCCTGCAACTCGGCTGCGTGGCCGGAACGGCCGCCCGCATGCTGAAGGACGGCCGCCCGGTGCCGAGTTTCGCGCGCCCGGCCGATCAAGCGGCGAGAATGGCTGACGATCGCGTCACAGAAAGCAGTTACGCATGAAGACCGCGCCCGTCTATGTGAACGGACGATACCTGACCCAGCCAGTGACCGGCGTGCAGCGCTTTGCCGCCGAAATCGTGCGTGCCATCGACGGCCTGGTTCTGAGCGGCGAATGGCCCGCGACGACCCTGCTGACCCCGCCCATGGATGCCGCCGCTCCGCCGCTCAGCGACACCGCCGGCCTGACGCTGCCGGCGCGTACCGTCGGGCGCCGCCAGGGGCAAATGTGGGAACAGATCGACCTGCCGCGCGCCGCACGTGGCGGCACGCTGATCAATCTGGGCAATACCGCCCCGCTGCTGAGCGGAAGCGGCCAGATCATCGTCATCCATGACGCGGGCGTGTTCGACACGCCCTATTCCTATTCCTGGAAATTCCGTCTCTGGTACAAAGGCTTGCAGCATGCGCTGGCACGCATGGGCACGCGCATCGTCACCGTTTCCGAGTTTTCGCGGCAGCGCATCGCCGCCAGCCTCGGCATCGATCCGGCGCGGATCGCCGTGATCTACGAGGGCGCGGACCATATCAAACGCATCGCGGCGGACGAGACGGTGCTGGCGCGCCATGGATTGACGCGGGGCGGCTACGCACTGGTTGTCGGCAGCCGCGCCGCCCACAAGAACCTCTCGGCACTGGAAGGCGTGGTTCATGCGCTCCGCAAACGCGGCATGGTGGTCGCCATGACGGGCGGCGGCAATCGCGCTGTCTTCCAGGATACCGCCGATCAGGCCGCCTTCTGCCAGCTTGGCCGCGCCAGCGATGCCGAATTGCGGACGCTGTATGAAAACGCCGCCTGCCTGCTGTTCCCGTCGCGTTACGAAGGCTTCGGCCTGCCGCCGGTGGAAGCGATGATCTGCGGCTGCCCTGTCATTGCGACGCGCGGTGGCGCGGTGGAAGAGATTTGCGGCGAGGACGCGCTGTATTTCACCATGGACGATCCGGCCTCCCTGGTCGGCGCCATCGAGCGACTGCTGGATGAGCCCGGACTGCGCGGCGATCTGTCCGCACGCGGCCTGCTGCGGGCGGAAAAGCTGAGCTGGCTGGCTTCCGCCCGGCTGCTGGGCGATGTCACGCGACGGATTGCCGCATGAGCCGCCTGTCCTTCAAGCTTCTGTCCCTGCTGGCTGCCGCGGCGGGCGCTGCCGCCGCCGCGCCCTGGGCCGCGACCTCCGCGCAAGCGGGCCTGCTGGACCGTACCGTCGACGCCGCTCATGTCTGCGGCGACGCGGTGCAGGCGGCGGAGACGCAATACACCCTGCCCTCGGGCCTGCTTTTCGCCATCAGCCAGGTGGAATCCGGCCGGCCGCCGGCCGAAGGTGCCGCGCCACGCCCCTGGCCCTGGACGGTGCAGGCCCAGAACCAGAGCCATTTCTTCCCGACCAAGGCCGCCGCGATCAGCTGGGTGCAGCAGGCGCAGGCCCAGGGCATCACCTCCATCGACGTCGGCTGCATGCAGGTCAATTTGATGTATCATCCGGCCGCCTTCCGCACCCTGTCGGATGCCTTCGACCCGATGCATAATGCCAATTACGCGGCGCGCTTCCTGATCTCCCTCCATAGCCAAACGGGGGACTGGACCAAGGCGGCCGGTTACTATCATTCTCAGACGCTGGCGCTGGCTATCCCCTACCGCCAACGTGTGGAAGCGCTGCTGAACGGCCAGACTGTGACGCTGTCGCCTCAGGATAGGAAGTTGCAGGAATTGCAGACGGCCTGGAATGCGACGCAGGACGGCACGACCGCCGCGCCGGTAGCGATGCCGTCCGGTGACCTGACCGGGAACTGGAGCGGGCTTGTGGCGCGGCCTCCGACCCGAACGGCGCGGCGCTATCGCCATTCCGGACCAATTATGCTTAGCGATGCGCATTGACCTTGCGTCTTTGTGCTGCACATCTCAACCTCTTGCACAAAACTCGAACCGGGCGGTGGCCATGACGAACCCTCTTTCTCCCATCCTGTCCGTATCGCGAGGTGCCGCTTGGCGCCTGCCGATGATCGGCCTCACCGCCTGTCTGGCGCTGTCGGCCTGCGCGCCCGGTTCCGGCCTGCCGCCGCTGCCGCAGACCACCGTGTCTAACTACACGCTGGGCACGGACGAAGAAGTCCGCGTGGTCATCTTCGGCCAGACGCAGCTGACAGGCCGCTTCACCATTAACGACCGCGGCACCATCTCGATCCCGCTGCTGGGCGACGTTCCGGCCAAGGGCAAGACCACGGACCAGCTGGCGCAGCTGATCGCGAGCGATCTTGAAGCACGGAAGCTGCTGAACAATCCCAGCGTGACTGTCGAAATCACGAAATACCGGCCGGTCTTCATTCTCGGTGAAGTCATCAAGCCGGGTCAGTATCCCTATGAGCCGGGCATGACGGCGCTGACCTTGGCAGCCGTCGCCGGCGGCTTCACCTATCGCGCCGAGACTCAGGATTTCTCGATCCTGCGCAAGGAAAACGGCCACACGATCGAAGGCAAGGCACCGCGTGGCGCCGATATCCAGCCGGGCGACGTCGTCACCGTGTTCGAGCGCTATTTCTGAGACAAGGCCCCGCAGTTACATAAAAACCCCCCGCAGGCGCAGGCCTGCGGGGGTTTTTTATGGTTGATGCGGCAAGGCGCGTCAGAGCGCGAAGCGCAGTGTCAGCATGAGGACATTTTGCGTATAGGCGCCGCTGACCTGTTCCGTCGTCGCCGTATTGCCCGGCGTCACCGCGCTGCTGGGCGCGTTCTGATTGGTGAAATCGTCATTCAGCGACAGCTGCATCGTGCGATTGAGCAGCCAGGTCACGCCACCGCCGATGCTTTCGCTGGTCTGCGTGCCGGACTGGAAATAGGCAATGTTCTGCACGCTCAGGCGGCCTTCCAGCAGCACGTTGCGCTTCAGCTCATAGTCACCGACGATGCGCGCCTGGTTCTGGATATAGCCGTTGCTGCCTTCGACATCCGTATCCTGAACCGAGCGCGACAGGTTGCCGACGACCGTCAGAACCGGGTCCGGCGACCAGACAACCTGACCGGCGATGACCGGCACGGTTTCGCTGCCATACTGGGCTGCCGCGAAGGTTGTATGTTCGACGCCGACAAGAAAGGAATAGCGCCACACGCTTGCGGGCTGATAGTCAAACCCCGCCAGGACCATGCCGCTGGTGGAGTTATTGTCGATCTGTCCGGCAGTCTGATTGTAATAGTTCGAACCGCTGCCCCGCGCGACCAGCAGCAAACCGGTGCCCCCGGTCAGGGCATAGCGCGTGACCACGCCGCCGGCGATCACATCCCTATCCAGATAAGACTGGCTCGACTTTACACCATTGTTGGTGATGTCGCCGGAGCGATAGACGCTAAAGTCGATCGACGGCGTGACGGTCAGGCGGCCGAAATTGAAGTCGTAGGAAATCTCGCCCGAATCGGTGATGTCTTCCGTCGGCTGCTCTGAACTGGCCGCGCCGATCTGGGTGCCAAGCTGATAATAGACCGAGTGGGAATAGGTCGCGCGCAGCTGACCGCCCGCTATGGTGTAGCCGCCGCCGATGCCGACGTTCCAGTTCGTGAAATTGTCCACCGGCAGCTGAAAAAAGCTGGAATGGTCGAAGCCCACCGTTGCCTGCAGGCTATTGCGCTCCCAATCCGACTGGCCGGTGATGCTGCCCCTCGTATCCGTGCCCCAGCTTCCTGTATTGCTGCCGGCCGTGCCATTGACATTGGTATTGTCGAAAATCGACTGGTCAAGCTCCGGGTTTACCGTGAAGCCGCCCAGCTGGACGCCCCCTTGCTCATATTCCGGTCGCGCCCTGGTGAGGACCGTCACACCCAGATTCTGGTCATACCCGTAATTCCCGGTGGGAAAATAAGCGTCCGCCGTGACCTGAGCATGGGCCGGCATCGCCCAGGCCACCAGGCCGGAGCCCAGGACAGGGAGCATCCAGGCGCGCGGCCCGCTGAAAAAGCGGCGGGAGGAACTGGGCAGGAATGACTCTATCAAGGAACGATCCGTCAGAAAGGCCGTGTTGCGGAAATAGTGCGGCAAGTTGCGGCTGGCATGGCGAAAGCAAAACCGAAGGTCGATATCCGACGGACCAGACCAGCATCATGATACGCGATCATAACGCAGCGCTGTAGCGCCGTACGGGGCGAATTTGCACGTGCCGTCGGCCGCCGACAAGGCTTGCGCCAGTGAGATTTCCCGTAACAAGCCAGTCTCGGTCGATCCTACAGGAACGTGATGGGCATCTGACGGATGCCGCCCCCGCCTTTCGGCAGAAACCCGCAACAACCCCATACGCCTAAAGGGTTAATCCTGACTTTTGCTGCGGTGCAGCGTACGCCTATCGGGCCAGGCCTGGGGGAACGTCTCTGCTGTTCGATGCTGCACTGCCGCACCAGCCGGCCGGGAGATGCACCGGCGTCATCCCTCTGGATGAAGGCCATCTCAAATCAGACGACGCGCCGCTACCCCTATAAGCCTCGCACTCCACCAAATTGGCAGCCTCTCAACTTTGCCCCGCGGCAGTAAATTTGTCCGCATTCGCAATCGTAATTTCCCAGGGGGGTCGCTTGTCACTTTTGAAGGGTCATCCCACGTCTCAACTTGTGGTGGAAGATCAAATGAGCTTTTCGCCGCAGGTGCGACCGACTTTTTCGCCAATGACGAGCGCCGTATCCTTTGTTGCCGTCGATGTTATGTCGGCGGTAGTGGCAGAGGCCATTGTCTGCGGTGCCGTCCTGCTATTCGCAGGCAAGCCGCCCGCGACTCTGCAAAGCGTGTTGCCAAATTTCATTAACGTGACAGTGATCCTGGCAATCGCGATCGTTTATTTCGCCGTGCGCGGACGCTACACCAACCGGACGCCGTTCTGGACCGAAGCGAGCCAGATTTTCGGCGTCTGCGGCTGGGCCGTCGGCGCCTATATCCTGGCCGGCGTGCTGGACCACGAAATTCGCAACCGCCTGTCGGGCCTGGCCGCTTTGGCGCTGTTCCCCTTTCTGGCGACCTTCGCGAATTCGGTGGTCAAGTCGGTCCTGGTGCGCATGGGCACCTGGCGCCTGCCGATCGTTCTTGTCGGTGCCGGCGACGCGGCCATCGCGGTCGAAGCGGCGCTGGCCTCCGACCCTGGCCTTGGCTATGCAATCGTCAGCCGGATCGATCCGCAGCGCGTCGTGGCGCAATCCAACAGCTCTTTCCTGTTGAGCATTCTCGAACGCCACCAGGCCGCCAAGGTTCTTTTCGCCCTTGACGACGACAGCGCCTTGCAGCGGCAGCTGATCGACACCGCGCTGCGCGACAAGGTGCCCTTCTCCATCATTCCCGGTCCGCAGGCCATGCCGGCGCTGGGCTGGCAGACGACGCGCTTCTTCAGCCATGACGTGGTGATGCTGAGCTACAAGCATAACGCCCATCGCAACCTGTCGCAGAGCGTGAAAACCGCCATCGACGTGATGGCCGCCATGGTGCTGCTGGTCCTGTCCAGCCCCATCTTCCTGCTCGCCTATCTGTTCAACCTCTTCTCCGACGGTCCGCTGTTCTTCGCGCATTCCCGCCTCGGCATCGGCGGCAAGATGTTCCCCTGCATGAAGTTCCGCACCATGGTGGTGGACGGCGACAGCGTGCTGAAGGAAGCCCTGGCCCGCGACCCCGAGATGAAGGCGGAATGGGATCTGACGCAGAAGCTGCGCCACGACCCCCGCGTAACCCCCTTCGGCCGCTTTCTGCGCAAGACCAGCCTGGATGAACTGCCGCAGCTGCTCAACGTTATTCGCCGGCAGATGAGCCTGGTGGGTCCGCGTCCGATCGTGCAGAGCGAAGTGCGCTTCTACGGCGAAGATATCGCCCATTACTACAACACCCGCCCCGGTGTGACAGGTTTGTGGCAAGTCAGCGGTCGCAGCAATACGACCTATGCCCGCCGCGTCCAGCTTGATGTATGGTATGTCAATAACTGGAGCGTCTGGCTGGATATCACCGTGCTTCTGAAGACTTTGCCGGCGGTGCTGGCACGCACGGGGGCCCATTGAGCCAGCCGGATAATCTGTCGCGACAAGGTTTGCTGACCCGCTTGATCCATTCATCGACCGCCATCTCCCGCCTCTCGCTCGTTTGCGCGCTGGCCCTGCCGATCTCGGCGGTCGCCGGCGTGCAGACCAGCGGCGCGGGGCTGGATCTTGGCCCGCCGAAGCCGGTCACCGCGCAGAGCGCAGACAGGTTTCTGGATTCGCTCGGCGTCAACATCCATGTCGATCAGGGCTATGATCCCAAAACCTATATCGCGCCGCTGCATTATCTGGGCGTGCGCGCGGTACGCGACGGCATCCGCCACGTCGACAGCGATGTGATGCTGGCCAAGGCGACCGGCGTGCGCTTCGACATTCAAGGCGGCGGCGATCTGGCGGGCGAACTTGCCTCGGCCCGGACGCTGGCGAAGGCCGGTGCGCTGCTGGCGCTGGAAGGCCCGAACGAGCCGAACAATTTTCCGATTACCTACCAGGGCCAGCAGGGTGGCGGTCAGGGCCATAGCTGGAAAGCGGTCGCCGCCTTCCAGGCCGCGCTTTACCAGGCCGCCAAGACTGACCCGCAATTGAAATCCTATCCCGTCTTCGGACCGTCCGAGACGGGGGCGGAGACGGATAATGTCGGCCTGCAATTCCGCACGACCCCCAAGAATTTCAGCGGCGTCGTGCCGGCCGGCACGCGGTTTTCCGACGCCCTGAACGTGCACAACTATGTCAGCGGCGTGCATCGGGGTTACGGCAACAATCAGGCCTGGCTTGCCGCCGACCCGGTGCTGAACGATCGCTGGGACGGGCTGTACGGCAATAGCGGTGTGACCTGGCACGCGCATTTCGCCGGCTACGACAATGCCGCACTGATGCGGCAGCCGCGCGTGACGACCGAAACGGGCTGGGACAGCCAGTCCGACCCTGGCGGCGAAGCCGCGCAGGCCGCCGTGCTGAGCAATACCTATCTGTCCCAGTTCAAGCGCGGCTGGGACTATACCTTCATCTACGAGCTTAGGGACGCGGAAGGCGGCGACGGCCAACAGGGCCTTTATGCCGGCGACCGGCCGAAGCTGGCCGCCGATTATATCCACGCCCTGACGACAATCCTGGCGGACCATGGCAGCCTCGCGCATCCTGGCACGCTCGCCTTCGGCATCCAGACCGCTGGGGCCAGCGTGCATGACCTGTTGCTGCAAAAGAGCGATGGCGCGTTCGATCTGGTGATCTGGGATGAACGGGTGCAGGGACAGGATAAGGTCATCGTCACCTTCGCCGAAAACCAGCCGGTGCTGGAGGTTTTCGATATCGCGAAGGGCACGGCGCCGGTGCAGACTCATCATCAGGTGAAAACGCTGACGCTCAGCCTGACGGACCATGCGGTGATCATCCGTCTGCCGCGCTAGCCATCCGCGTCCAAACCCGCACAGCCCCGCCCGGTCTCACAACAGCTGACCGTCCATCCGCCAGAAGACGTATTTCTCTTGGCTTAAACGGCCCGTAACTGTAGGTCCGAGGGCAGCACTTGCGGCTTGGGCTGGGACCGGCTTACGACCTCTCCCTGAGGCGGCCGGACATCAAGGCAGCAAGGATAATATGACGACCGGTTTCGCTCCGTTCCCCATGCCTACAGAGACGGAGACCACGCGTGGCTGACACCGCTATGCTGAAGCGCCTCGGGCGCAATCTCATATCGACCACGGTCTTTCAGGCCAGCGGTTATGTGCTGGCCATGATCAACGTCCCCTATCTGACGCGGACTCTGGGGGTCGCGGATTACGGCATCCTTGCCTTCGTCATCAGCATCAACGCCTATCTGTATCTCATCATCGACTGGGGCTTTTCCCTGGGGTCGACGCGCGACGTCGCCCAGGCGCGCGGCGATGAGGACAGGCTGCGCGAGATATTCTGGCGGACCATGACCGCCAAGATGCTGCTGTCGCTGCTGTCGATCGTCCTGCTCTTCGCTCTGTTGCCGCTGCAACGCGTGCCGGCACCGATCTATCTGCTGCTGCCAGGTCTGCTCAACATCCTCGGCGCCGTCTTTACGGTGGACTGGTTCGTGCAGGGCCTGGAACGCATGGCCATGTTCACCATCTATTCCATCGCAGGTCGCATTCTGGTGGTTCTGCTGACCTTCATCCTGGTGCATAGCCCGAAGGATACCTGGATCGCTTGCGGTCTTCAGGGGGTTGGGACAGTCGCGGCCGGTTTCGCTGGCTTCTATATCGCCTGCCGCCATCTCAAAATGGGCCGCCCGCGCTTTCCGCTGCGTCAGGCGCTATTCCAGATCTGGGACTATCGCCACTACTTCCTGTCCCAAAGCAGCTGGATTGCCTATTCCACGGGCGCGCCCCTGGTGCTGGCCCTTGTCGCCGGCTCTGCCCAGGTCGGGCTTTTCGCCGGCGCCGACCGCATGACACGCGTCGCCATGGCGCTGACCGTGCCGGCCAGCATGGTGCTATACCCTCGCGTCAATGCCCTGCTGACACAGTCGCGCGTTGCGGCGGCCAGGGTCGCGGGCCCCTTCATGGGCTTTCAGATCGTCGTGGCGCTTGCTCTCGGCGCGTTCTTTTTCTTTGGCGCTGACCCAATTGCGACCATCGTGCTCGGCCCCGGCTTTCATAAATCCGCCGTCGTGCTGCGCTGGCTGTCAGCCCTGCCGCTGTTGACGGGCATTGCCGGCACGCTGTCCCGGCAATTCCTGATTCCGCTGGGCTGGAGCCGCGACGTATCGCGCATCACGATGATCTTCACGGTTTTTTATCTTTGCCTGCTGACGGGCGGCTGCTTTGCCTGGGGCGCGACCGGCGCCGCGATTGCACTGATTACGACGGAACTGCTGCTGAGCATCGTTTTCACGATCTATCTCCTGCGGCATGAACGTGAATTCGCGCTCGCGTCACTGGCGGCACTGACCGATACGCCGCGTTATGTCATGGAAGTCGTCAGGATTTTCCGCAACAAGCTGCGCCCGCGCCGCCCCGCGCCGCCCATACCCGAGCGGTAATGCCGCGGTATCGGGGCGAAGGCCCCAACAGCAAAAAGGCGTCAGATCCTTGAACCTGACGCCTTTTAGCTGTCGATCGCGTATCGCGACGGCGGGGCGACCCGCTGCCGTTCAGACCACGGCGCCGGTGGTCTCCCGCACAAAAGCATGCATGCGGTCACGGAAGCTCTCCTCCGAAAAGCGCAGCGCATTGGCCCGGCACGTGTCGGGCGACATCGCGTCCGCCCGGGCATCGAAGCGGGTCAAGGCATCGGTGATGCTGTCAACCGTCTGCTCCTCGAACAGAATGCCGGTGGGCGCGGCATCCTCGGCCGTGTCGATGATGTCGAGCGCACCGCCCTTGCCGAAGGCGATGACCGGCGTGCCGCAGGCCTGGACCTCGACCATGGCGATGCCGAAATCTTCCTCGGCGGCAAAAATCGCGGCGCGGGCGTGCTGCATCAGATCGACCAGTTCGGCCTTGGGAACGGAGCCGCGAAATTCGATATTGGACGCGCCCTTGGCGGCGGCATGAACGCGGGCGGCCTCGGGTCCGTCACCCACCACCACAAGCCGGCGGCTGGGATCGGCCTGGAAGACGCTGACCACCAGATCGGCCCGCTTATAAGGCACGAAACGCCCGGCCAGCAGGTAGAAGTCATCCTTCGTCTCACCGATGGTGAAGGCCGTGACATCGACGGGCGGATGAATGACGCTGGACGGCCGCCCATAGGCCTTCTTCACGCGCCGCGCGATATAGCGGGAATTGGCAATGAAATGATCGACATGCTGCGCGCTTGAGAAATCCCACAGCCGCATCTTGTTGAACAGCCAGCGGACATAGATGGCCTTCAGGCTCCAGCCGAGGCCAGCCTGGCGCAGATACTGATGTTGCAGATCCCAGATATAGCGCATGGGGGAATGGACGTAGCTGATATGGATCTGGTCCGGGCCCGTCAGCACGCCCTTGGCGACCGCATGATTGCTGGAAATGACGATGTCATAGGCGCTGAGATCGAGCTGCTCGATCGCCATGGGCATCAGGCCCAGATAATGGCGGAACAGCTTCTTGGCGGCCGGAAGCTTCTGAATGAAGGTCGTGGTGACCGGTTTGCCTTTGAGGAAGGCGCGATCCTTCGGCGCCATGAAATCGACGGTCGAGAACAGATCGGCATCGGGGAAACACAGCAGAAGCTGTTCCAGAACGCGCTCGGACCCGGCATTGACCTGCAGCCATTCGTGGACAATCGCGATGCGCGGGGCGCGCCCGGCGCGGCGAAACGGAAGGTCCAAATCATCATCATGCGCGTCCCGGCGCGGCAGAACGGTGCTGGCGAAGGCATCGTCGCCCTGCACGGACAAGGCTGCGTCGCCACTCATCATCTCGGTCTTCATCCGCTCCACGTCCGATTCCGCCATGACGCCATTATACCGGGCCTCGACCACAGCGCCTGCCTGGGCGGAGGGGGTCGCGGCAATGTGTTGCACGGATGGAGACAAAGAGGTTTGGCCAGCCATATGCACGTCCTCGGATAACGATAATCCGGGCAGATGTCTGACTTTTTGAGCCAAGTCTCAAGAGAAGAAAACTAGCGATACCCCCCTGGCCGAACGGGTGATCATCTACACCTTAGGAGGAGCTTCGCCTCAGGGCGGGTTTGAGGCCGCGCTGCCGGAACTGGCGGCCCCAGCAGCGCCCTGGCTTATGCGCCTTTACGCGCCGATCAGAATTTGGACTTTTTCTTCGTATCGCGGCACGCCATGGCTGCCGTGACGATCAAAGAAGCGCGGATCTTCCATGAGAGCGGTGACCACCCCCGGCAGGCCCGCTTTGATCATATTATCGCGGACGCGCAGCAGATCGGCGGAGACAACATCGGAAGCACCGAAAAAACACGCCAGAAGATTACGCGATAGTTCGTTCGGCGTCTGATTGACGACAAATTTCTTGAAGAATTCTTCGCTGGTGAAGAATTCATACATGATTTCTTTCACGGATACTAAGTTATTGGTCAATCCGTGAACATTATAGTTAAACCCATCCTGATCCGCGTCGCGATGCAATATATTGCCATATAACGCACCGACGAGTTTTTGAGCCGCATTGAAATTCATGATTTTAATCCCGCAAAAATTAACGTCATGTACCGTTTTCAGCTATCATGCGGATCGATCCGGCTGCAATAAAGTTTTCATTATATTTTTTTGTTGCAGCATCAGGATGGCGCTTATTTTTTATAGCCGCCTATTAATCAAAGAAATTGCCGAAATTGCGGTTATTGCTTGATCAAAATATACCATGCGATTTGTAACTATTTCCACATCGAGCACGGCTCAGTTCTGTATACACCCGCGCCTGTCTATTCGGATCAGTCCTCTGCCGGACTGACCCGCGGCGCCACGGGCCGCGCCCCGCTTACGGGCGCTTGCTATCGGGCCGATCGTCTCATAGGGATGCCCCGGTTCGCAGGTCCGTTCAGCTCTCTCATCAAGTAAAGACTGGTCATCATGACGTCTCTCCGGTTTCCGGCCCTTATCCTTGCCGCCGCCATTGCCCTGCCTGTCGCGGCCCCGGCATCCCAGGCAGCAACACCCCCAGCCGCCGCCAAGCCGCCGCTGGCCGCGTTCAGCAGCAGCAACTGGCGGGTGGAATGCGGCAATACCGGCACGGCATTGGATTGCGTGACCACCAACCGCATCGTGCAGCAGGCCAATGGCGAGCAATTGGCCGTCATCACCCTGGCCCCCAAGACCTCGGGCGGCGCCACGGCCGCGGTGCAACTGCCGCTGGGCATTGTGCTGACGGCGCCGGTGCAACTCGCGGTCGACGGTAAGCGGCCGGTGACCGTGGTGATGAGCAGCTGCATCGCCCAGGGCTGCATCGGCTCGGCCGATCTGCCCGCGTCTTTCATCGCCGACGCGCGGCACGGCACATCCCTGACACTGACCTTCGGCACCCCGAACGGCCGGGAATTGGCGATGAATGTCGCGCTCCAGGGTTTCGGCCTCGGCTTCGACCGCGCGACCCGCTGAAGGGCCCGCCTCAGCCTGGCCTGAGCCGTCGTTTCGATGACCCGTCTGCACCCGGAGGATGACATGCCCAGCCCTGCCCCCCTGCGGCAGCCGCGCGTGAAAGGCTTTTTCGATCCGCGCACCTTCAGCGTGCAATATGTGGTGTCCGACCCCGCGACCGGCCAATGCGCCATCATCGACCCGGTGCTGGATTTCGATGAGAAGTCGGGCTCGGTTGCAACCGCAAATGCCGATGCCCTTCTCGCCTATGTGGCGCAGGAGAGGCTGGCGGTGGCGTGGATTCTGGACACGCATCCGCATGCCGATCACTTCTCGGCCGCGCAGTATCTGCGTGAGAAGACCGGCGCGCCCACCGCCATCGGCGCGCAGGTGGTGGAGGTACAGCGTCTGTGGCAGGCGATCTATCACTGGCCGGAGCTGAAGACCGACGGGTCGCAATGGCATCGTCTTTTCGCCGAGGGCGAGCGCTTCCGCATCGGCACGCTGGACGCGCATATCCTGTTCTCGCCCGGCCATACCCTGGCCTCGATCACCTATGTCATCGGCGACGCGGCCTTCGTGCATGATACGCTGTTCATGCCGGATTCCGGCACCGCGCGGGCGGATTTCCCCGGCGGCAGCGCGGGGCTGCTGTGGGACTCGCTGCAGGAGATTTTGGCCCTGCCGGAGGAGACGCGCCTCTTCACCGGCCATGACTATCAGCCCGGCGGCCGGGCGCCGCTTTGGGAAAGCACGATTGGAGACCAGAAGGCCCGCAACGGCCATATTGCCGGCATCGACCGCGAGGCCTTCATTGCTCTGCGGGAAGCGCGGGACCGGACTTTGCCGATGCCGAAACTCATTCTGCACGCGCTCCAGGTGAATATCGCCGGTGGGCGGCTGCCTGAGCCGGAAAGCAACGGCCAGCGCTATCTGAAATTCCCGATCGGCGCGCTGGGGGATGTGCGTTGGGGGTGATGGGCGGCGGGGCGTTAGGCGCGGTTGGACATAAAGAGCGTTTCCGACAAAGCCGGCTAGCGCGTGGCACCACGGGACTTCAACGATCAAGCCCAGAACACTGCACCGGCCTGTCTAGCGATTAACGAAAATATGATGCTATTGCTCGATGCTTTAGCTGTATTCATTAAAAAGCAATGAATACAAAATGCTCGTGCTGAACTACGGCACGCCAGTAAAGACGTATCTGTTTATTGAATGCCACTTGACAGCAAGAAGATGTTGCGCAAAGCACAGCCAGTGCAATTGATCCTCCGAGCGCGGCATGGATATTGCTCGGTTTTTTGAATTGCAAAGCGTAGTGGTGCGAGCGGTGAACGAAGGACAGATTAAAGCCAGGGTTTTGACCGAATTGCGCGCACTGAAGCGCATATCAAAACGATCAATAATCGCGAACGAATTCGCGCTATCAAAATCTTTGGTTAGAGCTGACCTCGCAATACTCGAATCAAAATTCATAGGCATCGAAGTAAAAAGCGAGAAAGATACCCTTCGCAGGCTGCCCTCACAAATTGCCAGCTATCTGCGGCACTTTGATTGGGTGATCTTGGTGGTTGCCTCCAAGCATGCTTACAAGGTTATCGAACTAAATCTTTTATTCGTCGAACTCTGGGTTATGCATGCAGACGGGAGTATCGAAATCATACAGACGCCCAAGTCCGCCTCCCCCCAAGCAGGCATTTGTATTGGTCGCTTGCTTACACAGGCAGACCAAAAACGTTATATTGGATGTGAAGGGAATTATCATACAAATAATCAGGATTATTTTGATATAAACAAATCCAATGCGCATGCAGCGTTTATAAACGTCTTTTCGTCACGTTTTGGCAAAACCAGCAAAGAATTTTGGGACGCGGTTAGATATCGCCAAATCAAATCAGACGACCTGGCAAAGCTCAGCCGATTCCAATCTAGCCGTGAACAATTTGCTCGCGTCAAAGAGGAACAGGATCATATGTGGCGCATGTGGGCTGAGCAATTTCACTCGTCAACACTTTCAACTATCTAGCCGTCAATCCAACCAATCATCGTCAGTTTCATAGAGGTCGCTTGGCCTTCCGTAATGCAACTGGCGATGCAAGTGGATATTAATTCGAGCAGCCGTAGACCGCTTTGGGGAAACGATCGCTGATCGATCCCCAAGCGCAGTTCGCTCTATCATTTGCGTTCCCCAGACCCGCAGATTTTTGTCCCAATTGGGATCATCAATAGCTGCTTTCGCTTGCTCAGCATAAGCGGCGTACCGATCTGTCGAATCGTCAGATCTAAAAAACTTCCATTCTTGGTCAAGAGCGTAATCGATTCGAGGTGCAGGAGTGCCCCCTCCCCCTGTTTGCCTCTCTGCCCTAGCACTTCCACGGTCGCTATAAATCAGTTTTGTTCCGAAATCGGCTTTTAGCAACATATGAAGGGAACGCTCGAAAATTTCCTGCTTTGTTACTGCCGTAAAAGATTCAGGAAACGAAGACGCCGAGATAGACACACGGCTGTTCGGCGCGTTTTCTAGAATTCCGGCGATAGCAGCCTTTGCCTTAGCTTGAGAAAATATCAAATCTTTATCGGCTCGGCCAAAATCAAGAAAAAAACAAACGTTCGCTCCACCATTCGTTTGAGCCGAAACCGCGCGGCTGATTGAGTCGATACCCGCAAAAGATCGTTGCTCAAATGGAATAATTAGCCCGCGACCAAGAGAATAAAGACGTGAAATTTGTGCCGCTAAATTCGTGATAGATTCGATCTGGATAGCAGGGATAAAATTAGGCTGCTGTTCGAGAAACAAACACCATTCGTCATAGCCCCGATCAGGGGAACGAAGAGCAGCAATTTCACGATGCACAGACCGGTCACCGATAGATTGTTCGCGATCACACAGCGTCACAAACACAGGTCGATTGCCGAATGATTCCTCAAGCTTTGCTAAGCTGCTCGCAAAATTGTGGGCGCCTACCCACGGGCCTAACTGAATCAGGGGCAGCAGCTGATCTTTGTCCCGCTCTGGCAATTCATCCAATGCCTGCATTTCCGCCGGCCTAAGACCGAGCACCGGAATGTAGCTTGCGTTACTAAGCGAGGTGAGCGCCATTTTCTTGTCGATCCAGAACCGTCAACTAATTCCAAGACGAATTTTCATAGCTGCTTCGGAAACTTCAAACTGATCAGCCAAATAACTTGGAATGTCGTCAATTGACAACGCTTTTGCTGTTTCCAAAAACTCCTCAACAAGCTCATGAGGCATAAGAATATCAGCAGCTAGACGATTCGCTTCCGCTTCACGACGGTCGGACAAGGACGAGCGATAGAGAACATCGTCTTCTATACCGCTTCCGATCTGATCGCTGTGAAGTAAAAAGTGCGCCAATTCATGAGCGGCGGTAAACCGCTACCGCCTAGGTGGGTCATGCCGATTTATTTTTACCAAAAATCTTCCAGGATCGTTTGGATGCGGCCGAATTTCTCCTGAAATGCCAGGAGCCAACGTCGACGCTTTAAAATCAACTTCGAGCGCCCTCGCCAGAGACGATATTTTGACGGGCGCTTCAGTTTGAAAGGCAGAGATTATTTCTCTTACTTTCGTGTCTAATTCTGTCCATTCTCTGCTTGCCATATCAAAATCCCTTTCGCTTTAGTCTTCTCTCATTTCATCTGGCGAGTTAGTCATTTCGGCAGAATTGTAAATGATTGAGTCTACGCGATTCCTCACAAGGGTCACAAAAGTAGCCGATTGAAAATGCTTTTCCATCGCCGGCGGAAGAACTTTCATAAGGTGATTAGGCAATTCGATATTAATATGATCTGTCGCAGCATTGGTTACCATTGCTTTAAACTGTGTATAGCTATTAACCTTCCCAAAATAGATGCCATGGCCGCAGGTATCTGCTAAAGTTGTGGACATGAAGAGAGACGGTCGTGCCCTGGATCATTCGATATTGACGGAGCTGCGCAAGCGCGGCGTTGCCGCGGTACAGTCGGGTGAAAGCCCGGTGCAGGTCGCTGCGGCATTGGGCGTCAATCTTCGAACCTTGTTTCGTTGGCTGGCGCTGTATCGGCGCGGTGGTTGGGATCAGCTCGACGCCAACAAGCGTGGCGGTCGTCCACCCAAGCTTGACGGGCGTGCGCTGCGCTGGATTTACAAGACCCTGTCGACCAAGAACCCGTTACAGCTGAACTTTCCGTTTGCCCTTTGGACGATCGCGATGGTGCAAGCACTGATCGGCGAGCGCTTTGACGTGAAATTGGGGCATAGTTCCGTCGCTCGTTTGCTGCATCAGTTAGGCCTGAGTGCTCAGCGCCCTCTGTGGCGCGCCTATCAGCAAAATCCGGAAACAGTGAAACGGTGGCTGGAAACAGAATATCCCGACATTCGTCGGCAGGCGAAGCGTGCGGGCGCGCAGATTTTCTTCGCCGACGAGGCTGGCGTGCGTTCCGACTTCCACAGTGGCACGACCTGGGGACCCCGTGGCCAGACGCCAATCGTATCCAGCACCGGCGCGCGCTTCGGTGCCAATCTGATCTCGGCGATCAGCGCTCAAGGGCAACTTCGCTTCATGCTGACCGAGGGCCGGGTAACCGGGGCCGTGTTTATCGAGTTTCTCAAGCGATTGCTGGCCAACGCAACCGTTCCCCTCTTCGTCATTGTCGACGGTCACCCAACACACCGCGCGAAAGCGGTTACCCAGTTCGTGGCGGCCCAACAAGGGCGGCTGGCCTTGTTCCACCTGCCACCCTATTCGCCGGAATTGAACCCGGACGAGTTGGTATGGAACGATTTGAAAACCCACGGCACGGGGCGGAAGCTGATCACTTCGCCAACTCAGCTGCGCCAGGCAGTCCTTTCCCACATGCGGCAGTTGCAGAAGCTACCCGCGTTGGTGCGTAGCTTCTTCCATGCTCCGACCACGCTATACGCCCGGCTTTGATGGCAACTATTATGGGAAGGTTAATAATAATAGCTAAGATTGCTATAAAGATGCCAATGATCGCTACCATTGCAGAAACCACCGCCAACAAGGTCGCTGCGAGATCTTGATAACTCATCTCTCCAGCGATATGCCGCAAGAGATCGTGGCGAAGAAACCATGCCATAGCGGTGGATGCGACCGCTCCGACTAAAGCCGCCAAGACAATATCTATAAGCCGTCGCATCTTTATGAACGCACCCCATCACCAATTAATGTCCAGCATCCGAATCTGGCGCCGGCTCGTTCTGCGATTCGAGCTTTTCATGATACCCGCGCAGGATGGCAGCCCGATAGAGCTATCACGCTAAATGCGAGTTGAAGGTGATGCTGCATACCCGAAAAAAGAGACGGCCAACTTCTTATCTTAAGGCGGACCGTAGCACTTACAAAAAGAACAAATCAAGAACAAAAGATGCCTGATCGGAAGCTTTTCCAGACCTGAGGGCGATGAGTTAGCCGTTAGAAGGTTGCAAGTTCACAACATGCCCGGCACGCCCAATGGGACACGGCGTGATGTCGCTATCAAAGAACCTAAATTTCTTTAGCTACTTCAACAACTTGTGGGGAGAATTGGCGGAGGGGATGAGATTCGAACTCACGGTACAGGTTGACCCTGTACAACGGTTTAGCAAACCGCCGCCTTCAGCCACTCGGCCACCCCTCCGCCGGGAGAAGCAAACCATTGCACGACGTTTGCAGGCCCCTTCTAGCGGCGGCCTATCGCCCGGTCAATGCACTCTGAAGCCCTTGATTTAGCGCAAAATTGCATAGCTGGGCGCGCGCCATG
>NZ_JAESVB010000016.1 GCF_020618775.1 Acidisoma silvae
TGACTGGGGCAACAGGCGTCACTGGTCAAACAGGTGGCACAGGGGCAACGGGTCAGACTGGAGCCACAGGCAACACGGGAGCAACGGGTAGCACTGGTCAAACAGGTGGCACGGGCGCGACGGGTGGCACAGGGGTAACCGGATCCACCGGCGCCACAGGTTCGACTGGTCAAACGGGCTCGACTGGCAACACCGGGGACACAGGCGCAACGGGTGCGACCGGGTCCACTGGCAACACGGGTTCGACGGGGGTAACTGGCGCGACCGGCGACACCGGGGCAACCGGATCGACTGGCGTGACTGGTCAAACTGGCTCAACAGGTTCAACGGGGAACAACGGCGTCACAGGTTCGACTGGCAGCACTGGCCAAAACGGCGTGACTGGTCAAACTGGTGGCACGGGCGCGACGGGTTCCACTGGTGTGACCGGTCAGACCGGTGGCACAGGGGCAACGGGTCAGACTGGCGCCACCGGCAACACCGGCGCAACCGGATCGACTGGCAACACAGGCGACACCGGCGTGACTGGGGCAACAGGCGTCACTGGTCAAACAGGTGGCACCGGGTCCACCGGCGTTACTGGCGCGACTGGCTCCACCGGCGCCACAGGTTCGACGGGCAGCACTGGTCAAACCGGCGTGACCGGTCAAACGGGTGGCACGGGCGCGACGGGTTCCACTGGCGTAACTGGTATGACCGGTCAAACCGGTGGCACAGGGGCGACCGGATCGACGGGCGTGACAGGGGCAACAGGCGGCACTGGTCAAACAGGTGGCACTGGTTCCACCGGTGTTACGGGCGCGACTGGCTCAACCGGTGGCACTGGTTCAACTGGCGGCACGGGCGCCACCGGATCCACTGGCGTGACTGGAGCAACAGGCGGCACTGGTCAAACAGGTGGCACTGGTTCCACCGGCGTTACTGGCGCGACTGGCTCGACTGGCAACACTGGGGACACAGGTGCGACTGGCAGCACTGGTCAAACCGGCGTGACTGGTCAAACTGGTGGCACGGGCGCGACGGGTTCTACGGGCAGCACAGGCGCAACCGGATCGACAGGCAACACAGGCGACACCGGCGCGACGGGGTCCACTGGCAACACCGGTTCGACGGGGGTAACTGGCGCGACCGGCGACACCGGGGCAACCGGATCGACTGGCAGCACGGGTGCAACCGGGTCCACCGGTGGCACTGGTTCAACTGGCAGCACGGGCGCAACGGGTCAAACAGGTGGCACCGGTTCGACGGGGGTAACTGGCGCGACCGGATCCACCGGAGCAACGGGCGTGACCGGATCAACTGGCGTGACTGGGACAACAGGCGGCACGGGTGCAACTGGCTCAACCGGAGGCACCGGCGGCACGGGTGCGACCGGGTCCACTGGCAACACAGGCGATACCGGCGCGACTGGCTCCACCGGAAACACAGGCGCTACGGGCGTGACCGGTCAGACCGGTAGTACAGGCGCGACTGGCGATACTGGAGCGACCGGTCAGACGGGCGCGACGGGTTCCACTGGTGTGACCGGTCAGACCGGTGGCACAGGGGCGACCGGATCGACTGGCAGCACTGGTCAAACCGGCAGCACCGGCGCGACAGGCAACACCGGCGCGACCGGGTTCACTGGCAACACCGGTTCGACCGGGGTAACTGGCGCGACCGGATCCACTGGCGATACAGGCGCGACTGGCTCCACCGGGGCCACAGGTTCGACGGGCAGCACTGGTCAAACCGGCGTGACTGGTCAAACTGGTGGCACTGGTCAGACGGGCAGCACGGGTGCAACCGGGTCCACCGGTCAGTCGGGCGCCACGGGAGCAACCGGATCGACAGGCAACACAGGTTCGACTGGCAACACAGGCGATACAGGCGCGACTGGTCAAACAGGCGGCACCGGTGCAACTGGCTCCACCGGATCGACCGGCAATACAGGCGCTACGGGCGTGACCGGGCAAACCGGCTCAATCGGCAACACGGGCGCAACCGGATCGACTGGCAGCACTGGGGCGATCGGTAGCACTGGCCAAACCGGCGTGACTGGTCAAACTGGTGGCACGGGCGCGACGGGTGGCACAGGGGTAACCGGATCCACCGGCGCCACAGGGGTAACGGGTCAGACTGGCGCCCCCGGCAACACAGGCGCAACGGGCGCAACCGGATCGACTGGCCTTACCGGGGCAACGGGATCCATCGGCGCCACAGGCGCGACGGGCAACACAGGCGCCACGGGTTCCACCGGCGATACGGGTGCCACAGGTTCGACAGGTGTCACCGGGCAAATCGGCGCCACGGGCGACACCGGTGCGACCGGAGGCGACGGTGGGTCAGGCACAACCGGGTCAGCCGGCACCGGTGACACCACCGTCTACGCGGCCTCGGGCGCCTCGACGGTCCTGGGCGGGGATGTCTTCCTTGGCAGCACGCCTGGCGCGATCACCGTGCTCGGCGGGTCCGGCAATATCACGCTGTTCGGCGCGTCAGGCGGCAGCAGTTCCCTGCTCGTCGGTGGCTCCGGCTCCAATACCCTCATCGCCGGCACGGGCAGTTCAACCCTGATTGGCGGCGCGGGGACGGCCCAGGAGTTCGGCTATGGCTCCGCATCGACGACCTTCGTCGCCGCCTCGGGCGACACGACGATCAACGGCACCACGGGTTATGGGACACAAACGATCTTTACCGGCAGCGGCAGATCCTTCTCGTCCTTGAACAATGCCTCGGACACGGTGATCGGCGGCAGCGGCAGCGCGACTGTCCTGGGGGGCTCCGGCTTTGACGTCTATGGCTTCATCAAAGGCTATAGCGGCGGCACCGAAGTCATCTATGGTTTCAAGGATACCGATACGATCGTCTTCGGCGGCTACGGCGCGAAGCCGATCAATGCGGAAGCGGTCGTCGGGGGATCCGACGTCATTACCCTGACGGATGGCACGACCATCGTCCTGCAGAATATCGACCACAAGGTCTTCAACGGCATCGAGTAAGTGCGGCGGTCGACGGCCGATATCGACCAAAGGCGCGGTGTCGGCAGTGCTGCCGCCACCGCGCTTTGCGTTGACGCAGTGCAGCATCACTCGTAAAAGGCCGCCTTCTGAACCAGCGAAGCCCGATCAGGCGCAACCTTACTCAGCGCCGGAGGCGCCGCTCGACCATGTCCATGACATTCGCCGACCTCGCCCTGGCGCCCGCCCTGCTCACTGCCTTGTCCGAGGAAGGCTATATCAGCCCGACCCCGATTCAGGCCCAATCCATCCCGATGCTGCTGGAGGGCCGCGACATGCTGGGCATGGCCCAGACCGGCACGGGCAAGACCGCCGCCTTCGCCCTGCCGCTGCTGCATCGCCTGGCCGCAGCGCCCCGCTCGGCCCCCAAGGGCGGCGCCCGCGTCCTGGTGCTGGCCCCGACGCGCGAGCTGGTCTCCCAGATCGCCGACGGTTTCGCGAAATTCGGCAGCCATATGAATTTCAGCGTGACGACGATTTTCGGCGGCGTCAGCCAATTCCATCAGGTCAATGCCCTCAAGGCCGGGGTGGACATTGTCGTCGCCGCGCCGGGGCGCCTGCTGGATCTGATTGACCAGGGCCTGTGCGACCTGTCGCAGCTTGAGGCGCTGGTATTGGATGAAGCCGACCAGATGCTGGATATGGGCTTCGCCAAGCCGATCGAGCGCATTGTCGCCACGCTGCCGAAGGACCGGCATACGCTGCTATTCTCGGCGACGATGCCGAAATCCATCGCTGCCCTGGCCGACCGCCTTTTGCGCGATCCGGCCAAAGTTGAGATTGCACCGCCCTCCACCACCGTCGACCGGATCGAGCAGTCGGTCATGTTCGTCGATGCGGCGAACAAGAAGACCGCGCTGCTGGCGTTGCTGCGGACGCCGGGCATCGGCCAGGCCGTGGTCTTCACGCTGCAGAAGAACATCGCCAATGAAGTCTGCGCCTTCATCACGGAAGCGGGCATCACCGCCGAGGCCCTGCACGGCAACAAGTCGCAGGGCCAGCGGGAACGCGCGCTGGACGCCTTCCGCGCCGGCAGCGTCCAGGTTCTGGTGGCAACGGATATCGCCGCGCGCGGCATCGACGTCGACACGGTGACGCATGTCTTCAACCATGACTTGCCGAGCCTGCCGGAAAGCTATGTCCATCGCATCGGCCGCACCGGCCGCGCCGGCCGCCACGGCTTCGCCATCACGCTCTGTGACGCCGAGCAGCGCGCCTGGCTGCGGGATGTGGAGCGGGATATCGGCCGCCCCCTGACAGTGAACGCCGATCACGCATGGCATTCCGAGGCGGCGCGGCATTCGACCATGCGCCCGCCTCTGCTGGGCGGTGCGGCACCCAAGGAAGCCAAGCCTCAGGAAAAGCGCGAGCGCAAGGTCTGGACGGAGGAAGAGAAGCTCGCCGCCCGCGCGGCAGCGACCCGGAAAGTCATGGACAAAGTCTGACCGGGCCAACGGCCGCCGCATTCGGCACGCATCGATACGCGCCGTCCCGCGCAAAGGCTTACGGCAGATCGGCCAAAGCCTTGAGCCAGATAGCGACGGCCTCGGCCCCCGGATCGGCATGGCCTGCCGTGCGGTCGCCGAGATAGCTGGAGCGGCCGCGCCTCGGCGCCATCTTGGCCGTCGCGTCGGCGCCCTCGCGGGCGGCAGAGGCAGCAGCAGCAATGGCCGCAGATACGGGGACGTCGCCAGCCAAGGCAGTCCGCAAGGCCTCGGCCGCCGGCAACAGGGCGTCCAGCATCGTGCGGTCCCCTGCCCTACCATCGCCCAGTTGCGCCAGAGCTTGCACACCCTCCGCGAAAGCCTCGGCCCAGGCGCCAGGCGTCACGCTGGAAGCCGCCGTGAGGCTGCGGGACGCCCGTAGCAGCATGACCGCGTAGAGCGGTCCGGACGTGCCACCCAGCACGCGCCGGAGAAGACTCGAGAGGCCAGCCAGCGCCGCAGGCGGATGCGCGAGGTCGAGTTCCGGCAGCGCCGCCAGAATGGCAGCCGCGCCACGCTCCAGGCTGATGCCAAGATCCCCGTCACCCACCGCCTGATCCATGGCGGTCAGTTTCGGCTCTGCTTCGCTCAGCGCGGCACAGATGGCGCGTAAGCTTGCTTCAAAACGCGGCGAAGAGGTTCCCAGAACGCGTGCCTGGGGCGCCAGCTCGGTCGGCTTGGCGGGCCGCTGCGGTACCTGGCCCGGCGTCCAGGCGGGCGCGGACGCCGGCGCATCCAGCCGCGCCAATCGCGCCGCATCGACCTTCATCAGCGACAGCGAACAGCCGGCCATATCGATGGCCGTCAGAAAGGTGCCGGCCCAGACGCGTTCGACGCTAATGCCGCGCGCTTCCAGCGAAGCGAGCGCCGACCGCGCCACGATCAGCAATTCCATTACCGGCGTGGCGCCAAGATTATTGACAAGCAGCGCCACCTTGTCGCCGGCACGCAGCCCTTTCTGCGCCACGACCCGGTCCAGCAGGATTTCCGTCAGCCGATCGGCGGACGCCATCGATACGCGACGGATACCGGCCTCGCCATGAATGCCAAGCCCAAGCTCGATTTCAGTCTCGCCCAAAGTAAAGCCGGGCTTGCCCGCAGCCGGCACCGTGCAGGGCGAGAGGGCGACCGCCATGGTGCCAAGCGCGGCGATGGCCGCTTCGGCTTCAGCTTTGACTGCTGCCAGATCAAGCCCCGCCGCCGCCGCTGCACCCGCCACCTTATGCACCAGCACCGTGCCGGCGATGCCACGCCGTCCAGCGTTCTCGGGCCCCGCCTCGAGCGCCGTATCGTCATCGACGATCACGACCTCAGCGGGAATGCCCTCCGCCCTGGCCATCTCGGCGGCAAGGCCGAAATTCAGGCGATCGCCGGTGTAATTCTTGACGATCAGCAGAACGCCGGCCGGGGTTGCGACAGCACGGATGGCCTCCAGCACCGCATCGGTGGAGGGCGACGTGAAGACATCGCCAGTCACGGCCGCATGCAACAAACCGGGGCCGATGAAACCGGCATGGGCGGGCTCATGCCCGGCGCCGCCGCCGGAGACAAGGGCGACGCCCTCGGTTTGCGTTTGACGCAAAACGACATGGCTGTCCGACAGAAGACGAAGTCCCGGCGAGAGGCGCACGAGACCTTCCAGCATTTCGGGCACAACGCTGACGGGATTATTGATGAGCTTCTTCATGACTGCGGCTCCTTGTTTGTCTTGCTAGCCAGCATAGAGCCGCGCCCAGTCAGGGTCAGGTGAAATGCTTCGCTCGCCGAGCAAAACAGGGGGTGAGAATCCTGCCGCATGGGCCGCGAGAAAGGCTGCGCCGAAGGCGCTCAATTCCGCCTCGGTGACGATATGAATGTCCCGGCCGAAGATACTGGCGCGCAGGCGGAGGAAACTGTCAGAGCGCGCCCAGCCGCCGCCGGTAAAAAGCGGACCTGGCGGCACACCGAGTTCCGCAAGTACGGCCAAGCGTCGCGCCGTGTCCCAAGTCATCTCTTCAAGGCGGTTCCGAACGACCGGTCCCTGCCCAGGGCCACCAGGCACCGACCCACCTGCCATGATGGCACGGAAGGCTGAACCAAGGTCGCTCGCATCCTCAATCAACGGCTGCAAAGCGCCGGAAAGTTCCGTGACACCGAGGCAGGCGATGCCAGTTCCCCAGACCGGGCGCGAGAAGGCGAAATAGGGATGCGGCGGCGGCTGACCATTATCCTCGGGAATTTCGGCATAGATCAGTTCCGCCGTGCCCATGGAATCAACGATGGCCGTCGGATGGCGCTGCCGAATGGCGAAGGCCGCCACCGGATGGTCGTGGCCGCCCGCAACAACGGCGGTCTTTCTATTCGCGACGCCTGCGGCTTCAAGACGCGGCGAATGCAGCGAGCCCAACACGGTGCCGCCCGGCACCACGGCCGGCAGCGGCGGCGCACGGCAATCGGCAAGCAGGTCGTCCATCCAGCGCCGCTCACCCACATGCCAGCAGGCGGTACGGGCCGCGAGACTTTCACTCATGAAGCACCGGCCGGACCAGCGTGCCGCCGGGTAATCGGTCAGCGCGACCCAACTCGTCGCGGCGGCCAGAGCTTCAGGTCTGTGCTGCCGCGCCCATGCCCATTTGGCCGCCGTGCGCGAATAGTCGAGCGCGACGGGTAGCGGCGCATTCCGCCAGGGCGCACGCGCTGCCATTGCCTGAGCCAGTGCGGAAGCGCGCCGATCAAACCAGGGAATGGCACGATCCAAGGCCAGTCCCTGCCCATCCACCGGAACACCGTCCTCACCCACGCCGGCGGCGGCGACCGCCGCCAAAGGGCTGCTCAGCCCCGCGTCATGGAAGGCCGCGATCATCAGCGCTTCCACCATGCAGAGCAGAGCCTCGGCATCGGTCGCGACCCCGTCAGGCTCCGCCAGGCGCGGTGTCCTGCAAGCTTTGCGCGACAGAACGCGGCCGTCCTCGTCCAGCAGCAGGACTTTCACATTCGTGCTGCCAAGGTCGACACCACAAAAGACGGGCGCCATATCGGGGCGAGCTCCGCGGATTGCGCGATCTACCAGAGCTTTACATGATGTTCGCGGGCAACGCGGTTCAGTTCAGCCATCATCCGGGCCGAATCCGCCGGCTCGCGCGACCAGACGTTGCGGCCGACGATAAGACCCTGCGCACCTGCCGCGACGGCTTCCTGCACTTCGCGCACCGCATCCGCATAGCTACCCGTCATCGGACCACCCGCTATAACCAGGGGCACCTTCAACTCCTGCACCAGCTTCGCCGTTGTATCCGCACCCGGGAAGGCGATTTTGATGATATCGGCGCCGACGTCATAGGCAATGCGAGAGACCTCGAACTCCGCCGCAACCACGTCGGGGCTACGTGGGTCGCCGATCAGAACGGGTTCGATCATCACCGGCATCTGCCACTGCGCGGCGTCGGACACGACTTTGCCCATGCGCTCGACCAGCTTCATTTTCTCACGGGTCGAAACATTCCAGGGCATCAGCATCTTCACACAGTCGACACCGAGGCGCACGGCATCCTCGACCGTCGCCAGCAGCGTGCCGAGACCTTCACGCGCATTGATGAGTTCGTAAAAGCCATCCACCGCCATGACGCGGGACAGATGGCTGGCCTGGCCCATTTCCGCCTGCGTCTGCTTGATGAGGCCGGGACTCATCATGAAACCGGTTGCCCCCTGCTCGATAAGGCGATTGACGACATCAACCGGTGCCTCCAGCCCCTTCATGAGGGCGCGCGGAAAGATCAACCCATGATCGACCGGGCAGATGATCGCGGCGCGGCCAGCGGGAAACAGGCGCTGCATTCGATAGGTGGAGACCAGATTGGGCAAATTCCTGGTTGTCATATCTCGTCCTTTTCGACGTAAGATTATTCGTGAGCGCTTGATGCGCCGATTTGAGAAGGCTGGATCAAAAGTCAGTTGCGCTTAACCAGCGCCGATGCGAACGACGGGCGTTGCCGCGAACCAAAAAAATGGAGGATATGCCGAACGCCATGTTCAGCACGCCGTTCTTAACCTAGACGAAAGCGCGCTTGGCGCAGCGACGATAGCTTGCATCAGATCCTCGGTGGGGCTGAACCCTCTTGTCCGGACAAGACGTACATTTCCTACGCCAGCCCGTTGGCAGCGTCAAGCGCCGGTGGCCCAGGCGTCAGGTTCCCGCGCGCTCACGCCTATCGCTGATCAGGCCGCCTCTTGGCATGCACTTCAATTTCCACAGGAACTTCGTCACTGCGCAACCAGGACAGATAATAGTCAAAACAGCGATTGTCCGCGTCCCACGAGACAGATCGTATCAGCAGGACCGGCGAACCCGGTTTGACGTCCAGGTGCCTGGCCAAAGCACGGCTTGCGCTGACCGCTGAAATAGAGCGTTTGGCACCGTGGACATGCCAGCCAGCGGATTTGAGGACGCGATTGAGCGACGCCCCGCCCCGCAGAACGTCGCCATTGCCGATGACAGGCGCCAGGCTGGGCGCAAGATAGTTCAGGCCATAAAGCGCCAATCGCCCGTCCAGCCGACGCAAGCGCTCGACCACGACACCCTGGCTGCCACTGGGCAGGCTAAGCGCGGATGCCGCTTCATCGGGCAGCGTTTCAAAAGCGACCCGAAGAACATCGGTATCGACGGTGCGCTTGAAACTTGTCTCTGCTTCGGAGAAGCCTTCCGCAAATTGCAGCATCCAACTCGGCGCGGGCGGTGTCGCGACAAAAGCGCCGCGTCTTTGCACGATCCGAATACGGCCCTGGTCCTGCAGCAGCCGCAAGGCCTCCCTGACCGTGTGCCGCGACAAGGTGAATTGGCGACAGAGATGCGTTTCGCTGGGAAGCGGATCCCCGACGTGATAGCGGCCGGCAGCAATCTGCTGTTCGATCCATCGCACAAGCTGGAGATAAAATGGCTCCGCAGACGCCCGGTCGATTTCAAATGCCGAACCCATGAGACGCTTGACCTGCTTGTCCGTACAAGAATGAAACTGCGTAGCGGCCTGTCACCTGATTGTCAATAATGAGCATCGCTGTCACTCACATACGACTTATGGCGCCCTGGCGAAGCAAGACCAATTTCATTTCGAATGTAAGAAACTTGGCAGAAAAGGCGGGAAATATTTGCTGAATCAATAATTTGTTCTTGAAGGCCGCAGGGACAGGCGGCAAGGCCTGTCCCTTTCATGAGCCTCCCTCACCAGCTATAGCTGAGCGTCGCAATGACGGAGCGACCCAAACCATATTGGCAGCCGCTGGACGAGCAAGCGGCGAGGTATTCCTCATTGAACAGATTGTCGGCATTGACGGCCAATTTCGCGCCTTCGAAATTCCGGCCGAGTGAGCTGAGATCGTAATGAAGTGCCGCGTCAACGATGACATAGGATGGCATCTTGTAGGTATTGTCATTCGTCGCGAACATCTGGCCGCCGAACTTGACGCCGCCACCGAAGCCGAAACCCGTCATCCGACCTTGCTGAACCGTGTAGTCTCCCCAGCCCGAAATGATATTATTGGGTGTATCGGCAAGCTCATTGCCTTCAGTGCCGTCATTCGCCTGTGTAATATCGGTTGCAAGATGCGTATAGGACGCCCGCAGGTTTAGCCCGGGTTCGGGGCTGCCAACGGCGGAAAGCTCCACACCGCGTGACCGCACCTGCCCTGTCTGCACGTAATAATTGGCATGGTTCGGGTCCGTCGTCTCGACATTGTCCTCAAGCAGATTGAACAGCGACGCTGTGAAACGCGCGTTCCAGCCATGGGGCTGATATTTGATGCCGACCTCCTCCTGCTTTCCGGTCGTCGGCTTGAAAGCATTGCCGTCGTAACCCGTGCCAATCGTGGGCGAGAAGGACGTCGAATAGCTCACATAAGGCGCGATGCCGGTTGGAAAAATATAGCTCAGGCCGACATGGCCGGTGAAGGCCGATGGCGACTGCTCACTCGTGCTGTCCGTCAGGCGATTAAGGAGGCTATACGACGTCAGATCCTCGCGCCCGCCGAGCAGAAGGCGCCAGCGGCCAAGCTTCAGCTGGTCCTGGGCATAAAGACCGATCTGGTCCTCTATCTCATACTGGTTCTGAAACACCGCCGGCGTCGCGATCGGCAGATCATAATCAGGGTCAAGGATATTGAGCGACGGCGCATCCCCCCAACGGGTCAGGTCATTCCATGTCAGGTGCTGATAATCAATGCCCAGCAGCAAGGTATGGCCCACCGGCCCGGTGCTGAAATTGGCCTGCGCCTCATTATCGAGATTGATGGTGTTGAGCGTCTCGTTCGCCGTATAGGCCTGCCGGGTCATCGTTACATTGTCGCTTTCCATCGACAGACCCTGCACGGCCTCATATTCGAGGGAGAGATTCGTGTAGCGAAAATTCTGCCGCACCTGCCAGATATCGTTGAAGCGATGCCAGAATTCGTAACCCACCTGCCATTGCGTGCGGTTGTAGTTTTCGAAATTCTTATCGCCGGTATAGAAGCTGGGTGAGATTTTGCCGGTCGGGCTGTAAAGCAGCGTGCCCTGCAAAGGCAGTTCATCCCAAAAACCGCCGTTCGGGTCATGCAGATAGCTGGTCAGCAGGGTAAATGACGTATCGGGGTTGGGCTTCCAGGTCAGCGATGGCGCGATATTGACGCGTTCCTCGCGCGTGTCGTTCACCTCTGTCCCGGTCGTGCGGGCTATGCCGGTGATGCGATAGAGCAGCGTGCCGTCCTTGTTGGCTGGCCCGCCGAGATCGAAAGCACCCTGCGCCAGACCGTAGCTGCCCGTGGACAGTTCGACCTCATGCACCGGCGTTTCGGTGGGGCGCTTGCTGGTCATGTCAATGATGCCGGCAGGTGTATCCGCGCCATACAATGTGGAGGACGGACCTTCCAGCACGTCCAGCCTGTCGAGCATATAGGGCTCGACTTTTGGCACGGCCCAGACACCGCTGAGCAGTTTCAGCCCATCGAGATATTGGTCCAGCGAGAAGCCGCGAGCGGTGAAACTGTCCAGCCGGTCATCGGCATCGTCATTCACCCATACACCGGGCGCATAGCGCAAGGCGTTGCGAATGGTCTGCGACTGTTGCGCCGTCATCTGCGCCCGCGTGATGGTATTGATGGTCTGCGGGATCTCCAGAACGGAAGTATTGGTCTTGCTCGCCGTCATGGTGCGGGTCGCGACATAGCCGACACCAGGACCATAGGGGTTCTGCCCACCGCTGGCCCTTGCCTCGACCTCGACCGCCGGCAGCGTGGCGCCGTCAGCGCTCACCGGCGCTTTCTGCAGCACGATGGCTTTTGGCCCGGTGAAGCGAAACGTGAGGCCAGTCCCCGACAAAATATGGGCGAGGGCGATATCCGGCGCCAGATTGCCTTGCACGCCGGGGCTCTGCAGGCCCTGCACTTTTGTCTGGTCGTAAAAGACCTGAAGATCGGCCTTTTGTGCGAAGGCCAGAATAGCGGTGTTCAAATCACCCGCCGGAATGGCAAAGCCGACTGCGGCTGACAGCGGCTTTGCCTGACTATTCACCTGCGCCTGGGCAGAAGGCGGCAGAGATGCCCCGACCAGAACGGCCAGCAGCGCAAGACTCGCACCCCATGAAAGATAAGGCCCGCACGGCCCGCTATGCTTTGAACGTTTCGAAACTCTGGTCACTCTCGCCTGATCCTTTGTCGCCGCTCTAAATCGCGAATGATTTGCATTTGCGTTTCGAGGATGAGACGTGTCAGGCCGCCCGATCCGGTAAAAGTTTTTCCAGAAATTTTGACCGGGTCGGAAAGATTGCGCTTTTAAGGAATGGGCGGTTAATAAAGCAGCGTGATGAAGGGCGGCATCGCTGCCGTTCTGGCCCCTGTTTCCTGCGAAATAGCCGATAATGCGCCGGAGAGATCGGACGTCGTAAAGACGCCGCTGACACGGAGCGCAGCCAGGCGGTTATTCGCGATAAGGATGCGACCGCGCCGATAGCGGTTCAGCACCGCGATGACCTGGGATAGTGGCTGATTATCGAAGACAAGGCGCCCGTCACGCCAGCTTGTCACCTGCTCAAGATTAACTTTTTCAACGGGCTCCAGCCCGTGCGCCGCGTCATAGCGCACAGCCTGGCCGGGAGAGAGCGTAACCTCCGCCCCTGCGGCCGCCACCCTTACCTTATGTTCGATCACCGTCACCTGACCGCCATCAGGCTCGTGCGCCACCATGAATTGCGTGCCGAGTGCTTGGGCACTGCCCTGGCCAGCGGCCACGACGAAGGGGCGATGTTCGGAACCGGCGACCGGCGCGGCCGTGAAATAGGCATCCCCCGACAGCAGCCTCACGCTCCGCTGCCGCGTCGTAAAATCAACCGCGATGGCGCTATCGGTATCGAGCTGGACCTGACTGCCGTCGGTCAATCTCACCGTCCGGATTTCGCCAGGCCCCGTGCGGTCATCGGCCGCCAGAATCGTCGTGGGATCACCGAACCAGAACCACGCGGCACCCAATCCGAAGAGTGCCAAAGCCAAGCCGGCAGACGTCAAAGGCAGGCGGCCTGCACGCGGAAGCCGAGCTTGTGGCAAGCTGTGCCGAGGCTGGCCCGGCGCGGATTTCAACGCCCGCGCTTCTCCCCAAAGCTGTTCTGCTTGCGTGAAGGCCGCCACATGGTCGGGGCTTTGCGCCAGCCACAGATCGAAGGCCTGATGTTCTGCCGCCGTCAATGGCGCGCCGCCAAGCCGGATGACCCAGGCAGCCGCGTGGCTCGCGATATCCGTCTGCTGGTCTGGCACTTTCACGTGCCGCGCTCTGTGCAAAGGGCAAAACGCACCAGACCCATCCCGCTGGTAAATTTTGCCATGATCAAAGTTCCAGGCGATGCATGAGATGCTGCAGCGCGCGGGACAGATGTTTTTGAACGGAACTTTCAGAGATACCCAGGCGCCGCGCAACTTCGGGGTAGGTCAGGTCTTCAAGACGGTTGAGAGCAAAGACTTCCTGTGTGCGCCTTGGAAGTTCTGCAATTACCCTGCGCAGTTGGTCCACCCGCTGCCGGGCAGCGAAGGCCTCTTCCGGGTTTGCGGTCTGACCAGGAATTTCCGCCAGCGCTTCATGAGGCACAGACTCCGTCTGCCGCCGCTCGACCTGACGCATATGGTCGATCGCCAAGTTATGAGCCGTGCGATAAAGGTAGGACCGCTCGTGCAGGATGACTGCACGACCAGCCTGCTCAGCGTAGCGCAGAAAGGTATCCTGGGTGAGGTCAGCCGCCATTTCACGGTCTCGCAGCCGCACCATCAAATAGCTTAGGATTTCCCGCTGATGGGCGAGGAACAGCCTTCCCAGATCCCTGACTGACAAACCACGACGCCCCTGGCTAGACCTCCATCGGCCGCCGGTTTAGCGTTGTTGCGAATTATTCGCAATAGGCAGTGGATGTCACGGCTCAACAAACTGGCTTAGCCGGCCGACAGATGCCGATCGACCACATGAGGCGCGAGAAGCGCATCAGAGACCAAATGGGCGGCTCCATGCAGCCCGGCGTCATTGCCCAATGGTCCCGCCACGATTTGCAGTGAGCGCGTCGCGAGCGAGCCGGAGCGCCGATAGACGGTCTCCCGTAGGGCCGCCAGCAGCTGATCCTGCGCCAGCGAGCCACCCACCACCACCACGGCGGGATTGGTCAAATTGACCGCAAGTGCCAAAGCCTCACCCTGATGCTGCCCGGCCGCGCGTAGTCGCGCCAGCATCGCCATATCACCGTCGGCCGCGCGGCGCGTCAGGTCGCGCACACGCGTGACACCGCATTCCTCGCATAACGCCCAGCCTGAGGAATAGGCTTCCAGGCAGCCCTGATTGCCGCAGCGGCAAAGACGTGGGCCGGCGGCCGCCGAACTGCCCGACGTGTCACCGGCCGGCGGCATGAACCAGTGCCCGATATTACCGGCGGCCCCCTGCGCACCGCGCTGCAACTGGCCATCCATGATCAAGCCGACACCAATGCCGGTGCCGAGCTTCAAATAGAGCAGATCCTTTACCTGCGGAAAGCTCTGCTGCTGCTCGCCAAGCGCCATGAGATTGGCATCGTTATCAACGAGTACGGGCGCGTCGAATTGGCCGGCAAAGAAATCCGGCACCCGATAGCCGTCCCAGCCCGTCATGATGGGAGGTCGCACGAGTTGGCCTTCAGGAAAGGCAACCGGACCCGGCAGACCAATGCCGATACCCTTCACACCCGCCGGCTTATGCCCGATCTGGTTCAGCAGGTCGCGGAATATCGTCTGCATGCGTCCCAGAACAGCCGCGGGTCCGCGGGCAATGTCCATCGTGACTGACCGCTGCTCGATTACGTTGCCACAGAAATCGGCGATCGCGGCAGTGAATCCGCTTGCACCGGCCGCCACCAGCAACAGTAGTCCGAATTGTGGATTGATCACCAATCCTCCGGCGGGGCGGCCACCCGTCGAGCTCTCAACCGGACCGGCAATCAGATAGCCGGCCGCCAGCAGCTGATCGAGGCGCTGGCCGATCGTCGAGCGCGAGAGACCCGTAATCTCCATCAAACCCGCGCGCGTCACCGCTTGGCCGCTTCTTACAAGGGTCAGGATGGCACCGGGACCGGTTGGCGAAGTGCTGAGGGGAGCGAGCATTTACTGGCCGTTCGTATGCATTGAAAACAGATTACCTATGCGAGGCGCGGAAGGCAAAACACTTTTGCGTAATTTTTTGACATAACTAGTCGACTGACAAGCAAAAGGGGTGATAGTCTTTCGGAAATCAGTCGGAGGAAGCGATGAACAAGTTTGGCGTACACGCATTGGTTTGGGCCGGTGATCTAAGCGGCCCTTCCGTGCAGCGCATCGTGACGCAAAGCAAGAAGGCAGGATACGATTTGGTGGAGTTCTCGCTCCACGACCTATCGGAACTCGATATCGGCGCGACCCGCGCCCTTCTGGAAGAAAACGGCATTGAACCCGCCTGCTCGCGCGGTCTCGCTTTCGACGCTGATGTGTCTTCGGATAATCTTGAAGTGGTTGCCCGTGGCGTCGCGCTGCTAGAAGAGAGCCTGGAGGTCGCGCAAGGCCTGGGCGCGAAATTTCTCTGCGGCGGCCTTTACAGTGCTTTCGGCAAATACCACCAGCCGGTCAGCGCACTTGGCCGACGGCATGTTGTGGAGTCGCTGAAGCGCGTGGCCGATAGTGCCGCCAAACGTGACATCACGCTGGGTCTTGAGATCGTCAATCGCTACGAAAGCAATGTCGTCAACACGACCGAGCAGGCGCTGGACGTTCTGGAAAAGGTCGGCGCGCCGCATCTGAAGATCCATCTCGATATCTATCATATGAATATCGAGGAAGCTGATTTCTTCACGCCCGTTCTGGCCTGCGGCGACAAGCTCGGCTATGTCCATATCGGCGAAAATCATCGCGGCTATCTCGGCTCCGGCCATCTTGATTTTTCAAGCTTCTTCCACGCTCTGGCCCATATCGGCTACACGGGGCCGATCGCCTTCGAAAGCTTCTCGGATGCCGTCGTCTCGCGCGGACTTTCTGTTGATCTCTCGATCTGGCGCAACCTGTGGAATGATGGCTTCGATCTTGCAAACCACGCGCGCCAGTTTATGCAGAATCATGCCGATGCCGCCGTGCTCGGCCGCGCATGATCGCCGGCGCAAGTACGACGCTGCCGCCAGACCTGCGGCAGCGGGCGGAGCGTCTGCTCAATAAGGGTGGACGCCGCTTGCTGGGTTTAGCGGGCACGCCCGGCGCGGGTAAGTCAACCCTCGCCGCCCTGCTGGCTGACGCTCTGGGTGACCGGGCCATGGTGGTGCCTATGGACGGTTTCCATCTCGCCAATGCCGAACTCAAGCGTCTTGGCCGCGCCGAGCGCAAGGGCGCGCCGGATACCTTCGATGCCTTCGGCTATCGGGCATTGCTGGCCCGCCTGCGCCATCCGGCGCGCGGCGAGACCGTCTATGCGCCGGCCTTCCATCGCGAGATCGAAGAGCCCATCGCGGGCGAAATCCCGGTCGGGCCGGATGTTCAGCTGATCATCAGCGAAGGCAATTACCTTCTGCTCGACACGGATCCCTGGACGCCGGTTGCAGCACTCTTCGACGAATGCTGGTTCGTCGACGTGCCCCTGGAAGAGCAGAAGCGCCGGCTGGTCGAACGCCATATGCGCTACGGCCGCAGCCGCGAAGCCGCCGAAGCCTGGGTTGAAAACACAGATGCGCCGAATGCGCGCCTGATCCAAACCTCTCGCGCGAGGGCTGATCTGATTTTGCCCTGGGTGTAAGACAAACATAGCAACACGCTGGCCCCGTGCCTTCGTGGCACGGTCGGTCCGTTAGGGACGTCCAACATATGTCGACCGATTCAGCCCAGGGGCTATTGCATCTCGATACGCTCGACTACGCTTTTCCTGTCGTCTATTTCATTACTATTGTCGTGCTTGGTTTCCTGGTCAAACGCGCAACGCGCACGGCGGGAGACTTCTTTCTCGCCGGCCGTTCCATGCCCGCCTGGGTCACAGGCCTCGCCTTTATCTCCGCCAATATGGGCGCTCTGGAAATTCTGGGCAACGCCGCCAATGGCGCGCAATATGGACTCTCGGCCATCCATTTCTTCTGGCTCGGCGCCATTCCCGCGATGATCTTCCTTGGCGTTGCGATGATGCCTTTTTACTATTCTTCACGCGTGCATAGCGTTCCGGAATATCTGCGCCGGCGCTTCAATAATGCGACGCATATGCTGAATGCGCTGATCTTCGCGCTCTCTCAGGTGCTGATCGCCGGCATCAATCTCTATGCGCTTGCCTTGATCATCCATCTTCTGCTTGGCTGGCCGCTGGCCTTCTCCATCGCGCTCGGTGCCGCCGTCGTTCTGGTCTATATCGTCGTCGGCGGCCTGTCGGCGGCCATCTATGGTGAAGTACTACAGTTCTTCGTCATTCTGGCGGGGCTTGCGCCTATCGTCATCATCGGCCTGCATCATGTCGGCGGCTGGAACGCTCTGGCGCATCACATGCCCGACACGACCCATCTCGACACCTGGGAGGGCACACAGGTCGGCCATTGGACCAATCCGCTGGGTGACTGGATTGGCCTTGCCATGGGCGAAGGCTTCCTGCTCGCCTTCGGCTACTGGACAACCAATTTCGCCGAGGTGCAGCGGGCTCTTTCCGCCAATAGCCTAAATGCCGCGCGGCGCACGCCCATCATCGGCGCCCTGCCGAAACTGTTTCTGCCGCTCTTTACCGTTGTGCCCGGCATGATTGCGCTCGCCATCATTCCGCATCTGGGGCAGGCCAATGGCCCGTCCTTCAATCAGGCGATCCCGAGCCTGATGGCGACGCTGCTGCCGAATGGCGTTCTGGGTCTTGCGGTGACTGCCCTGCTGGCCGGATTCATGGCCGGCATGGCGGCCAATGTCAGCGGCTTCAACACGGTTTTCACCTATGACATCTGGCGCCCCTATGTGGTGCGCAACCGCAGCGACCACTACTACCTCAATATCGGCCGCTGGGCGACGGTCATCGGCATCGTCGTCAGCGTCGGCACCGCCTTTATCGCGGCCTCCTACAACAACATCCAGAATTATATGCAGATGTTGTTTTCCTTCTTCAACACCCCGTTGTTCACGGTGTTCCTGATCGGCGTATTGTGGCGGCGCACGACACCTTGGGCGGCATTCTGGGGCATGCTGGCGGGCAGCGCTTCCGCCGCCGTGGCGCATTTCGTAGCCCCGAGCATGGCTTGGTTCTATCAGGGCGGCATCATGCAGAACGCGCGCTTCAGCGCGCAGATGGCCAATTTCTACGGCGCCATCGCGGCCTTCATCGGGACTGCCGTTATCACCGTCGTCATCAGCACCTTCACCACGCCACGACCGGCCAGTGAGTTGAAAGGGCTTATCTGGGGCTTGCCCGATCCCAACTCACCCGACGCTGCCGAAGCGCTGCAAGGCACGCCGTGGTTTCGCTCGCCTGTGTTGCTCGGCATTCTTATGCTGATTGTGGTTGTCGCCGCCTCAATCGCCATCGTTATCTGGAGGGCCTCGCTGTGAACCGTCCTGATTTAACCAATCCCACGACCGCCACCGAAGAAGGTGCGAGCGGCAAGCTGTTCGACTTGCGCGTGCTGATCGGCATCGTGCTGGGTATTTACGGCCTCATGCTGTTCGTGACAGGTCTGACCGACACCAAAGCCAGCCTCGCGAAAGCGGATGGCATTCCCATCAACCTTTGGTTCGGCGTTTTTCTGGTTGTGATCGCTGGCCTGTTCTTCGTCTGGCGACGCCTCGCCCCGATCCATCACAAAACCTGACGCAGCAGGTAGCATCATCCACGCGCATCGCGGCGCATGGATGATGCTGCCGGTTTCAGGCCAGGAAACTACCGTCGAAATTCACCTCGGCTTCACCGTCCGCCGTGCGGATGATCAGCCCCTTCCCACCTGCCTTGATCTCACGCACAGTCTCTGCGCCTACAATCCAATCGACGGCACCGATAACTGATCGAATGGACAGATCACCGCCAAGCACAGCGGCTGTCGGGAAACCTCGTTCGCTCAGCCCATTCGGCGCCGCAGAGGCTTTGTGCCCAGCATTCATGAAAGCGCAGACTTCCTCCACGCCCAGAACGCCAACGTGCCGGCCGTTCCAGGGCGGATAAAAGCGGCCACCGTTGGAATACCAAAGAATGGTAAAAGGCAAGGTTTTTGGCGACTTCAGCACCAAAGCCAGGTCACGCCGCTGCGGCCGTGCCGCGACACTCCAGCCCAGGCTATTGGCCGGGTCTTCCACCAGCATGACGAGATCGTCATGCCTATCCGCGAGCGGGTAGCGAGCAAGATCGGCAGTTCTGCCATCGGCCATCGGAAATGCATGAATATCCGAGGACGATGATGGGTATCGCAGCAAAGACGTTCCCCGCGCCGGATCGGGCTCCAGAGCCGTCTCCGGCGTCATTGCCTCAAGCTTCGGCGAGAAGGACAGAAAAGCCTCTCCAGGCAGCGAAACCATGGCATGATAGCCGACCGGCAGCTTGCCGCTGCCACCTTTGAAAATATGGTTCTGGTACAGGAAGGGGTGGTGGTCACGCAGCGTCAATTCCTTGACAAGTCTGGTACCCATGACATCGCGGTCGAGTTGGAAGCGCCCTGTCACACCCCTCTCAAAATGGCAAACCTCGACGAGGTGCCAAGAGCTATTCGCGGGCCAGCCGTGATAGGGCGCCGGCTCAACATCCGACAACGTGAAAGGAGCGCCGAAAAAATCGATCGACATGCGCCGCAGATGCGGGTCAGTTCCTTCGAACAGCGCGTCATCCTGACTATCGGCCCATGGCACGCGATGAAAAGGCGAAAGCACCCTGTCACCCTGCCTGATTGACAGAGAGGCTATCTGGCCAAGATCCAGATCGAGGTCTACTTGGATGCCTTCCGCTTCGAGACGAAAGCTGTCCTGTCTGGTCAAGTCGCAATCCTCGTTTTCGTTATCAATCGCGTGCGAGGATAGACCTTCAGACCGGACTGTCGATAGCCACTCAGAGACTGTCGGTCATAAGGAGGCTGTCATGGCGTTTGTTTGTATAGAGCAGCCGCTGAAGCCAAATCACTCAGGTTACTGCCAGACGTCCCTTGCGAAAACAGCGCAGCGCACATATCGCAAGCAGCAATACCCCCGGCAGAAGTCCAAGCGGAACCCCAAAATGCTCTGCAATACCTGACGCCAAGACACTAATGGCGTAAATTGCCACGAAAGCGAGCTTTTCGCCGCGAAGCAAACCTTCCTGGCGCAGGCCCGCAACCAGCCATGCCATTGCAACCATAGCCATCAACAGATCATACACAAGGGCGAGCGGAACGACCAAAAGCGTTCCCGCGATCAGCGACGCGCCGCGGATTGCCGGCCTTGTATCGGATCGCCAGATCCACCCGACCAATATCGCCACTGCGACAGACACGATGATCTGGACGTCATAAGCCAAGGCGGGCGGAAGTGACATCAATCTTGCCGCACCGAACGGTGTGATGAAAAATTTGAAGGGGATGCGGCCGCTCTGATACATCAAAGGTGAAGCGGCGAAACCATGCCAGAAGGCCAGCCAGGTCGCGGACCCAAACATCGCCCAGGACAACCCCACTGTCGCCAGGACTGAAATCACCGCCCCAAAGATTGCACGCCAATAGCCGCCAACAATCAGCACAAGCGGGATGAGGATACCAAAATGCGGCTTATAGCAAATAAGACCGAACATCAGGCCCGCAACAATGGGACGACGTTCAAGAAAAACCGAGCCCAGAGCTAGTAACGCCGCCGTCAGAAATGAATTCTGGCCCCAGCCCAATACGAAGAATGTCACAGGGAACGACAGTACCGGTATCATCCATCGCCATCCCTTTGCCCCCAAAATCGCACGCAAAGCGGCAAGGTAAAGTGTCAGGGTAACGGTATCGAAAACCACGAACGACAAAAGATAGGGGAGCCGAGCAAGCAGCGAACACACAAGGAGAAAGACGGGTGGATAAAAGAAAAACACATATTGAATACCCGGCTGGGTCGCGGCTACCTCTGCCGCATAATGCGCAGCGTGGTTATAGGCCATTGGCGCTTGACCAATATTGGCCAGATGGCCTGCCGCGTAAAAGCTAACGTAATCCGTGGTCCCTGGCTTAACTTTCGTAATCAAGCCATGAGTGCCGAGAACCAAGAAAATAAATACGCAAATTTCCTGGACGAGAAGGATGGTACACCACCGCATCATCGATGCCTGGTTTAGACCAAAAAGACGCGGCCGAGGCTTTATAGCCGCTGGAACACCGCCTTCCCTTGGCAAATTCAGACTCACGCCTGCCTCCGCGCCAAATGGCCTTTATCCGCATTGTAATAAAGCCCCTGGATTACCGAGGCTGGCACGAGATGACGGGTAATAATATCTTGTACACTAAACAGGGCACTTGGTTGGAAGAACCGCTGCATTGCGGGAACAGTAATATTGTTGATCTGGTCTTGATCAATCGGAAATCTTTGCAAGCGGATCAAGCTGAATATCCTGTGCCGGCACCATCGAGAGCGATGTGATGTCGTGAAATTTAAGCCCCTCAAAATACGCATTGCACGATCTGGATCGTCAATCAACACGCCGTCGGCGGCCGCACGTTCCAGCCGCGTCGCCCGCTTTTCTCCAGCGCAGAAGCGCGTCTTAGTCCACCGCTGTTGATGCCCGGCAATCGAAAAAGCTTAGACAGCCCGGGGGCGGCTGCCCCCCCCGTACCGTCGCCCGGATTAGATGCTGACGCCGCTACGCGGGTCTTGTGCCAATACCTGCAGGACGAGCGCCAATTCGGCGATAGCCGCATCAGAAATTTCCTGCAAAGGCTTGCGGACCTGCCCCCCCTTGAAGCCGCGCTGGCGCATTGCCGCTTTTACGAATTGCGGTTGGCCATGAAGACGCGCAAGGGCACGGAAGCCATACCAAAGCCGATGCAAGTCGCAAGCGGCTTTCGCATCGCCAGCCTCGATCGCGCGGTAGGTTGCCAGAATAAGCTCGGGAAGCGCTCCGGAATTGGTGGAACTTGTGCCGTCAAACCCCGCCATCATCGGCCCCAGAAAGGCAAGGTCTGAGGCACAGAAAAGCCGGATGCGCCCACCGACCCGATTGGCGATGCGGTCGATCGCAGTCGGATTTAAGTCTCCCTGCTTCAAACCGACGACGCCCGGAATGTCCGCCAGTTCTTCGATGACGGAGGGCGACAGCGTAATGCCGATGCCAGGCGCATTGTAGATGATGGCACCTGTCTTGGAGAGCGGGATCATCTCCTTAAAGAATGCGACGATTTGGGCGTCTGTAATCTCGGACACATAGGGCGGGGTAATCATCGGAACGCCGCCGAGGTCACCGGCCAGCACGGTAAGGTCGTGCACCACCCGTGCGTCGGAACCCGCACTGCACAGCATGACCGGCACGCGGTCACCGGCGATGTCCATGACGGCGCGAAACAGATCGGCGCGCTCCTCTGTGGTCATGGTCGGAAATTCGCCATAGGTGCCGCCGATCAGCAGCCCATCAAAGCCAAGGCCGATGACGCGCTCCACGTTCTCCGCGAGAGCGGCGATATCCATTTCGCCCTGCGCCGTGAAGGGCGTCACGGTGATATTAAAAAGGCCGCGCAGACGCTCGGCGGATTCGCTTCTGTCTTTCATGACATCACTCTCTTGGTTCAAGCACGCCGAGGGCATGCTGTCAGAAAAGCGCCCCACAACCCGCCAAGCGGGCCCGGCGGCAGGTCCGGGACAGCGTGAATGCGAGGCCGCGCCGCGCGGGCTTACTGATATTGCGCAGCTTATTGTTCGATTTGGCAGATAGTGTACATTATGTCCATGGCCAGCTCGCGCCCCTGACGTCCATCCCGCCATTCCCAACTCATGCAGCGGTTCGTCGATCTGGCGGCCCAGCAGAACTGGCCGGAAGGTCAGCGCGTGACAGAAGTGGAACTTGCCGAGCAAGTGCAGGCGCCCGGCACGCCCATCCGCGCGATACTGGCGGATCACCGTCACTTGCTGGATAGGCTGCGCGAGAAAATCCGCACGCCAATTGTGATCTTTAACCTCGACGCGCGCTTTCATGAGGCGATCGCAAGTGTCGACCGGAACCCGATCATTCTCACTGTTGTGCGGCAGCAGAACGCCCTGCGCCGCCTTTTGGAAGTTCGCAGCTACAGCGGCCAGGCCCGCGTCAGGGCCTGGGAGCCATCGTCCCTACGTAAGTCCGCAAAAATCCCACCGGCCGCATTGCGGCCCTTTAGATAATGGTGTCATTGTGATCACTATTTATAGCAAGAAGGGGCTGTCATGGCATCGGATTATAGAAAGTTTTACATTGACGGCGCTTTCGTCGATCCGATCGAGGCGCGTCCCCTGGGGGTCATTAACCCGGCGACCGAGCAGGTTTTTGCCACCATCTCGCTCGGCAGCGCCCAGGACGTAGACCGCGCCGTAGCGGCCGCTCGAACCGCTTTCGAGACGTTTTCCCAGACGACCCGCGACGAACGTCTGGCGCTGCTGGAGCGGATGCTGGAGATCTACAAGCGCCGCTACGAGGATATGGCCCAGGCGATCAGTCAGGAAATGGGCTCCCCTATCGCCCGCGCCAGAGATTCACAGGCTTTCGCTGGCCAAGGCCATCTGGAAGCACTGATCGAATCCTTCAAGGCTTTCGCATTTGATGAAAAGCGCGGCACGACGGTCGTGACTCATGAGCCGGTCGGTGTCGTGGCCCTGATCACGCCTTGGAACTGGCCTATGAACCAGATCATGTGCAAAGTGGCGCCTGCCTTGGCCGCCGGCTGCACCATGGTGCTCAAGCCCTCCGAAATCGCACCGATCTCCGGCATGGTCTTTGCCGAAATCATGCATGAGGCGGGCGTGCCCAAGGGCGTGTTCAATCTCGTGAATGGTACCGGGCCGGACGTGGGTGCGGCGATGTCCTCCCATCCCGATATCGACATGGTCTCCTTTACCGGTTCAACCCGCGCGGGCACGGACGTGGCGCGCAATGCGGCCGCCACCGTCAAGCGCGTGGCACAGGAACTGGGCGGCAAGTCCGCCAATATCGTGTTGCCCGACGCCGATCTGGAACAGGCGGTGAGCCAGGGCGTGCTTGGCTGTTTCGGCAATACGGGACAGTCCTGCGATGCGCCGACGCGCATGCTGGTCCCAGCCAACAAGCACGATGCGGCGCTGGAGATTGCCCGCAAGACAGCGCTGGCCGTGGTCACCGGCGACCCGCGCGACGAAGCGACGGAATTGGGGCCGCTGGTGAGCGATGTGCAGTTCAATAAGGTGCAGGCCCTGATCGAGGCCGGCATTGCCGAAGGTGCGACGCTTGTCGCCGGTGGCCCGGGCAAGCCTGACGGCTTGAACGCCGGTTATTTCGTGAAGCCAACTGTCTTCGGCAATGTTCAGCCCGGCATGCGTATCGAGCGGGAAGAGATTTTCGGGCCGGTCCTGGCGATTATTCCTTACGAGACGGTGGAGCAGGCCATCGCCATCGCGAATGACACACCTTACGGCCTTGCCGCTTATGTGCAGGGAACCGACATGGCCGAGGCGCGACGCGTCGCGCGCCGCCTGCGTGCCGGCGCGATCCAAATCAATTATCCGGACTGGGATCTGTTTGCGCCTTTCGGCGGCTATAAGCAGTCTGGCAATGGCCGTGAATATGCTGATTTCGGCCTGCGTGATTTCATGGAAATCAAAGGCATCATCGGCTACGGCGACTGACCTTTCTGACAGCGAAATTACCCGGCGCCGTTGGGGCACCGGGTGATTTCCCTGATTATCTCAGTCTCTCGCTATACAAAGTTCAGTGCGCTTACTGATATCCACCGTCAGGCAGGCGACCGTGATAGATCGTGTTGCGGCAATTGCCCCAGGGTCCGCGCCAATAGCCGGGCGGGCAGCCGTCATACCGCATCGCATAGCCGCCGCCCGGCATATTGCCGCTATAGGGCGTGCCTCGGCAATGCCCCCAGGGCCCGCGCCATTGCCCGGCGGGACAGCCCTCAGCAACGCGCTCGATCTGCATGGACTGGATTGACGCGCCGCTAGAAAAGACGCTCGGAATTACTGGTGCTGCGTAAGAATTTACTGAAAAAAAAAACAGACCTGCTGCCACGATGGAGGAAGATCGGATCATTTTATTTGCCTGCTTCAGAAGACGTTTTGACCTCGTCTTTATACACCTCCGTCTAAATTGTTGTTATGCAATTGACGCATAATTGACAGATCACCCATGTTTTGCACACAAATGATAACAAGCGTCATTAAAGACAGTGCTTCGTAACCGGCATTTCCGTATCCGATTGCCACTGCAATGTTATGCTATATCATCGCAGTCTTGGCTGTTTCATGCCGGATAATAGGTATCAGCAACCCGAATACGCAGCTGTCTTCTGGAAGCTGACCGATTTCAGGCTTGCTGCTCGTCTTGGTCATCCTTGGCGGCCGTGTCGGCCGCCCAACTGCGGCGGATGATATAGATCGGTCTTTGCTTGGTCTCTTCATAGATACGGCCGACATATTCGCCAATGACGCCCAGTGCCACCAGTTGCACGCCGCCCAGGAACAAAATCGCCACCATGAGAGACGGGTACCCGCTGACCGGATTGCCGAAAGCCATGGTGCGCACGATCAAAAACAGAGCGTAGAATAGCGAAAGCAGTGCCACCAGCAGTCCGATATAGGAGGCAATGCGCAGCGGTGCCTGGCTGAAGGAGGTGATCCCTTCAAGCGCGAAATTCCACAGGCCCCAATAGTTCCAGTTCGTCCGGCCGGCATGACGGCTGGCGCGACGATACGGCACCGAAGCCGTCGGGAATCCGACCCAGACAAACATGCCCTTCATAAACCGCCGGCGTTCCGGCATCTGCCGCAAAGCCTCAACCGCGGCACGGGACAGCAGCCGGAAATCACCCGTATCACGCGGAATATCAATGGCGCTCAGGCGGTTGATGACGCGATAGAAGACATGGGCCGAGGTCCGCTTCAGCCAGCCCTCCCCGTCCCGCGCTTCTCTCACGGCATTGACGACGTCAAAGCCCTCGCGCCACTTGGCAATGAGGTCAGGAATGACCTCGGGCGGGTCTTGCAAGTCAGCGTCGAGGGGGATGATGACCTCGCCCCGCGCCTGATCCAGCCCGGCGCTCATCGCTGCCTCTTTCCCGAAGTTGCGCGATAAATCATAAACGCGCACCCGGGCATCCTGCTGCTGAAGGCGGATGAGGCCCGGCAGCGTCGCGTCCTGGCTGCCATCGTTGACGCAGATCAGTTCCCAACTGACTGCGATACCGTCCAGCACGGCGCGCACCCTTGCGTAAAGAGCCGGAAGATTTTCGGCCTCGTTGTGACAAGGCACAACAATTGAGACGAAAGGAGCCGCTTCGCCCGATGCCACGTCATATGGCAGATGTGCTTTGGTCGGTGGAAGAGACACAGAACTATGGTCCATATTGACGAGGGGCAGCGATTGCAGAATGGCTTAGCCATAAGTTGCCTCGCTTCGTCCAGCCTCTCTTTACCTATCCGGTCAACAATCCCTGACCCGATCAAGCCACAGGCGCAGCCGTCCTCCGGCCAATCCCGGCAGTCGATGCCGGGATTGGCCAACAGGTTCAGCGATCTGCCGAGCCTTCGGACATGCCATAGACAGGCGTCGGCAGACCTTCCAAACGTGCTTTAAGCTGAAGCGACAGGTATTGAGAATAATGGCGAGCCTGATGCAGGTTGCCACCTTGAAACCACAGGCCATTCTGTCGCGTGGGCTTCCACATATTGCGCGGCTCCCCTTCCCACGGACCTGGGTCTTTTGTTGTATTGGACCCCAGGCCCCAGACCTTGCCGACCTTTGCCGCCATGGCTGGTGATACGACTTGCGCGACCCTGTCACTCATCGATCCATAGCCCGTGGCATAAATAATAAGATCGGCTGGCAGTTCCATGCCATCCTCCAGAACGAGGGCATGCTCGGTAATCTCTCTGATCTGTCCATGCCGCAATTTGATGTCGCCATTGATGATCAGTTCAGACGCGCCCACATTGATATAATACCCTGACCCACGGCGCATATATTTGAGGAACAACCCAGATCCGTCATCACCATAGTCCAGCTGGAAGCCTACCTTTTCCAGTTTTTTGTAGAATTCCGCGTCATGCTCCCTGATCGCTTCGGTCACGGGGATATTGAATTGCGGCATCAATCCGTATGGCACGGAGGCGTTGATAAGATCCGCCTTGTCTGTCGTGATGCCGCGTTCCAGCGCGGCTTCCGAATAAAGCTTGCTGGTTCCAAACTTGAACAGCGAGTCTGAACCCGCAACATGGGTGGAGCTTCGCTGCACCATCGTGACGTCGGCACCGTTTTCCCAAAGCTCCGCACAAATATCATGAGCGGAGTTATTGGATCCGACCACCACGCACGTCTTACCCGCAAAGCGCTCGCCGCTGCCATGCTTGCTGGAATGATACTGTTCACCCTTGAAGCGATCCATACCCGGAAATTTTGGCTCGTTCGGAAAGCCGGAAACTCCGGTCGCAAAAACCAGGTGCTTGGGCCGCAAGGTAACGGGCTTGCCCCCGCGCGTGACTTTGACAGCCCATTCCTGCCGCTCTTCATCGTAGCTGGCGCCCTCACACGCCGTCGATGTCCAGATATTCAGTTCCATCACTTTGGCGTAGTGATCGAGCCAATCGGCGATCTTGTCCTTCGGCGTATAGACGGGCCAATCATCCGGGAAAGGAAGGTACGGCATGTGGTCGTACCAGACGGGATCATGCAGGCAGAGCGATTTATATCGCTTCCGCCATGCGTCACCGGGATTGGCATTGCTCTCCAGACAAAGCGTCGGAACATCCAGCCGCCTGAGCCTTGCCGCCAGGGCAAGACCGCCTTGGCCGGTCCCGACAATGACGACATAAGGCTGCCGTTCATGACCAATCGTCCGCTCTTCCTCCTCCCGACGCTCCAGCCAGGTCCGGCGCCCTTTCTGAACGCCATGTTCGGCACCAAAGACCCGGCGACTGCCTTTTTTCTCTTCAAAACCCTTTAATTCCTCCATCGAAGACAGAAGAGTCCAGCATTGACTGCCCTTAAGCCGAATGAAGCCTTTGCCAGTCGCCTGCTCCGTCTCGAACCGATACCAGCCCTCAATAATGCCGTTGCTTTCGGTTGCCTCGCCGTCGATTACGAAGCCTGACGGTCTCACGAGCGGTAAAACAGCGCGTAGCATCGCCGTGATGGCCGCTCTTCCTTCCGCCGTTGAAAGATTCCAGGTGAATGCCAATAGGTCGCGCCAGTAGCAATCCTCGGTAAACATCGCAGCCGCTTTGTCGGCATCGCCACTGTCCAGCGCATTGCTGAAAGCACTGATCCAGGATTTAAGCTGCGTTGTCGCGGATGACGAATTCATTCATCTCTCCCTTGCCGTGCACGTTGATCGCACACTTTTCTTCTTGACCGACTTTGGACAACCTGCCCGATCGCAAAACCAATTTGCTGCGGCGCCACAAAAATCGCCGCCCCATAACGGTATCGTGCCAGCCAATGTCAGCCGTCGCAACCGCAAGCCGCAAGTGCCTGCAATACCGCAAAGGCGCGCAGCGTGATTTAGGCCGCCAAAGCGCGATCTGTGATCACACTGCTTGACACTCAGCGGGTCAAATTGGCAAAATACGGGCTATTCGAATGCTTCCGCGGCAATCACCTAACAGCAAGCCAAAAGACTTGCCAATAAGCCATGGGGCATCAAAGCCCCGCCAAAAAAGAGGGCGTCCATATGAGCGACTATATTGTCATCGGTGGAGGATCTGCCGGCTGCGTGCTGGCGAACCGGCTGTCGGCTGACCCCGATATCAAAGTGACCCTTCTCGAAGCCGGAGGCCATGACAAAAGCCCCTTTATCCGCATGCCCGCAGGCTATTTTCAGCTCATGAAAACCGGCCAGATCGACTGGGGATATCACACCGTCCCCCAGCAGCATCTTAATAACAGAACATTGTTTTGGCCACGCGCCAAAGTCCTTGGCGGATGCAGCGCCGTCAACGGCATGATCTATATTCGTGGCCACGCGTCGGATTATGATCTTTGGGCCCAGATGGGCAATCGCAACTGGTCCTATGACGATTGCCTACCCTATTTCAAACGCTCCGAAGGATGGAAGGACGGTGGCGACGCATTTCATGGCGGGCAAGGTCCGCTCAAGACCAGCCGCTATGGCCTGAAACACCCGTTTTCGAAGGCCTTCGTCGAAGCCGGCGTTCAGGCGGGCTATCCTCGCACATCGGATTTCAACGGCAGCAATCAGGAAGGCTTCGGCCCCTGCGACAGCACGCTGGACCTGACCGGCAAGGTACCGGTGCGGTCAAGTGCGGCTCACAGCTACCTTCGCCCCGTCAAGGACCGTAAAAATCTGGAGATCATTACCGGGGCTATGGTCTCGAAGATCATCATCGAACATGGCACCGCCGTCGGGGTGGAATATATCAAGGATCAGAAGCGCTATCGCCTGAACGCCAATCGGGAGGTGATTCTGTCCGGCGGCGCCGTCAATTCACCGCAGCTGTTACAGCTTTCGGGTATCGGTAACCCTGATCATCTCAGGCCGCTGGGCATCGACATCGCGGCAGCCCTGCCCGGCGTCGGCCAAAACCTCCAGGATCACCTCGCACTCAGCGTCAAGCAGCGGTCTTCGCAGCCGATTTCGATGCTGCCGATGGTCAAGCCTGTACGATCTGCCCTGGCGCTCGGCCAATATCTTCTCAACGGCACAGGACCGGCGGCCTATCATGGCGTCGAGGCACTGGCCTTCGTGAAGACAAGGCCTGAGCTGGTGGCGGCAGATTTGCAATATCATTTCATGCTCATCATGTACGATGACCATGGACGCAACATCATCCCCGAGCACGGGTTCATGCCCTATTTCAATATCGCCCGACCCGAGAGCCGCGGCTCGATCATGATCAACTCGGTCGATCCGACCAAGCATCCAACAATCCAGCCGAATTATTTTGAGCGGTCGGAGGACGTTCGCGTCATGCGCGACGGCATCAAGATCAGCCGCCAGATCATCGCGCAGCGTGCTTTTGATCCCTATCGCGGCACGGAATATGGCCCTGGGTCCGAGGTGAAGAGCGACCAGGATATCGATGCCTATGTCCGGGCCAATATCGAATCGATCTATCATCCGGTCGGAACCTGCAAGATGGGCTCGGACAGCATGGCTGTCGTCGACGATCGGCTGCGTGTTCATGGCATCGATGGGCTGCGTGTGGTGGACGCTTCCATCATGCCGACACTCACCACCGGCAATACCAACGCGCCCACGATCATGATTGCCGAACGTGCGGCGGACTTTATTCTTGGCCGGGGGACGACGGCGGGCACGCGACCTGCGGGGCAGTCCGGCCTCGCGGCCTGACCGGATTGGTTGGGAAGCGCTGTTACCGGGTTAAGGTGCGGCGCTTCCTCACCGGCTTTACCCTGGCGTCAATCGGAGGCGGTTGATCGTCCAATTTGGCAACCGCTGGCCCGGTTCCGCCATGAGACAGAAACCACTGCGCTGTATTTTCGATATCGACCTTCAACGCCTTGGCAGCCTGCTTCCCGTTTTTGGCGACAACGGCCGCTATGATGCTGTCATGGACAAAAACCGCTTCGCGGAAAACCTCGCTGCCGGACATATCAACGACAAGCGCCGCCAGATAAGGACCGCTGCGCAGCCACAATATATCAATGAGTTCCAAAAGCGTGGCGTTGCCGCAGCCTTCATATAACCGGGAATGAAATTCCTGATTGCTCTCCAGCGCCAGCGTCAGATCGCCTTCGTCCAAGGCGAGCGCCATAGCCGCATTGGCTTCTCGCAGACGCTCGACAAAGGCGGCATCCGCATTGTCTGCCGCCAGTTCAGCCGCCCGGCCTTCGATCATGGCGCGGACCACAACAAGCTCCTCGAAGCCGTCCGCGGTAATCTCAGGGATTTTGAAGGTTCGATCGGCCTGTTGGACAAGCGCCTTCTCCGCCGTCAGCCGTTTGATGGCTTCACGGATCGGCATGTCACTGGTGCCGAAACGGGCGGCCAGTCCCCGAATTGTCAGGGTCTGGCCAGAGGTGAAGACGCCTTTCCGCATGGCGTCGCGTATTCTGCCATAGACCCGATCATGAAGGCTGCGAATGTCAATCAGGTCTCGTGCGCCGTCCATCGGCAAGCCTCTTCCCGTTCCTAACCGATAATACGCGACCGGCTGGCCCGTGGCCAGTTCGCGCCACCAGTCTCGCCTGGCCAGACTGGTGGCTAGACGCTGAAGGTGAGCGTGGTCTCCTCGATCGTCAACGGCGACCGATAGCTTTCAAAATTCCCGCAAACGCCGAACGATTGGCCGGAAATATGCTTGGCCCAGTCAGAGCCGAGATACAGCACCATGGCCGCGACCTCCTCCATACTGATCAGCGCATGGAGCGAGATATTGTGAAGCATGGCGGCCAGATAGGCCTGGCGGTCGATCCCCTTGGCATCCGCCTGTTCATCCACGACGCGCTTGCCCCTGGGGCCGTCGATCAACCCCGGCAGTACGGCATTGACGCGAATATTATGGCTGCCAAGCTCGATCGCCAGAACATCCGTCAATCCGCGTACCGCGTATTTCGTGGTCGAATAGGGCGTACGCATCGGCATCCCGATGCGCCCCGCCGTCGAGGAGATATTGATAATGGCGCCGCTTTTCTGACGTTTCATCATCGGTACGGCGCGACGAACGCAGTAGAAGGCGCCGTTGATATTGACGGCAACCGTCGCGTCCCACTCGGCATCGGTGATATCCTCGACCAGCTTGGTCGGGCCGGCGATGCCCGCGTTATTGACGAGAACATCAAGCCCGCCCCATTTCGCTTCGATGTCCGAAAAGACGGGATCCATCTCCCGCGAGGACGAGACATCCGCCCGCGAAACGCCAATGCCCAGTTCGGCCATCGCGGCTAGCGCCCTGGTATCGACGTCGCAAATATGCACGCGCGCACCGGCCTCCCGAAAGGCCAATGCCGTCGCCCGGCCGATGCCGGAAGCACCGGCGGTGACGAATACGCGCTTGCCCTCGGCCGTTACTTGCATCGCATCTATCCTCATCAGAACTTAGGTCGGAAGGGGCAACCGGCTGGATGCCCCTTCCCTTCAGGTCAGAGATTCGCGGCGACCGCCTTGACCTCGGTGTAAAGCTCGATCGCCTCGGCCCCCATTTCCCGGCCCCAGCCGGACTGCTTATAGCCGCCGAAGGGCAGAGCGACATCATTGGGCAGATGCGCATTGATCCAGACAGTGCCGGCCTTGATCTTGCGAGCCAGCTTATGGGCCACGCCGATATCGCGCGTCCAAATACTGGCACCCAAACCATAGGGGGTATTATTGGCCTGAGCGGCGATCCGGGCCAGGTCATCATCATCGAAGGGCATGGCGCAGGCCACAGGCCCGAAGATCTCTTCTTTCACGACAGACATATCGGGCGATGTATTGGCAAAAATCGTCGGCTTGACGAAATAGCCCTCATTGCCCCAGCGTTCGCCACCGGTCACGACCTCGGCGCCGTCGCGCTTGCCGGCATCCATGAAGCCGGTCACGCGATCAAGCTGTTCCTGCGATACCAGCGGCCCGATGCGGCTGGACGGATCAAGGCCCGGACCGATCTTGTATTTGGACGCTTCGTCGGCCAGGCCGGTCATCAGCTTGTCGAAGACCTTTTTATGCACCAGCATCCGGGAACCCGCCGTGCAGCACTGACCGGAATTGAAGAAGATGCCGGACGCCGTGCCGGAGATCGTCACATCCATGTCAGCGTCCGGGAAGACGATCACCGGCGATTTGCCGCCGAGCTCAAGACTGACTTTCTTGAGGTTGCCGGCAGCGGCCTTGACGATCAACCGGCCCACCTCGGTCGACCCCGTGAAGGCGATCTTATCGACGTCATGATGGGCCGCCAAAGCCGCACCCGTCATGCCGTCACCCGTGAGGATGTTGAGCACGCCATCGGGGAACCCGACGTCCTGCACGATTTCACCCAGCCGCAGGACAGACATCGGCGTCTGCTCCGCCGGTTTCAGAATGATCGTGCAGCCGGCAGCCAAGGCCGGGGCAATTTTCCAGACCGCCATGAGAAGCGGAAAATTCCACGGCACGATCTGACCGACGACGCCGACAGGTTCGCGCATGGTATAGGCGTGCCAGTCGCCCGGAATCGATACCGGGATGCTTTCGCCATTCAGTTTGGTACACCAACCGGCCATATAGCGCAGTAATTCACAGCAAAATGCCAGATCGACATTGCGCGCGTCCTTGAAGGGCTTGCCGTTGTCGATGCTTTCCAGCTGCGCCAGCTCATCCGCATGGGCCTCCAGACTATCCGCCAGGCGCCAGATGAGCTTGCTGCGCTCCACCGGCTTCATGGACGGCCAGGGACCGGATTCGAATGCCTTGCGGGCGGCCGCGACCGCGCGGTCCACATCTTCCGCTTGCGCTTCCGCGACCTGCGCAATTTCCTGCCCATTGGCCGGATTGAAGACCGGGAACATCTTGCCGGACAGGGCGTCAACCCAAGCGCCGCCAATCATGAGCTTATGGCGTTTCTTGAGGAAGCCCTGATTCTCTGCCGAAAGCCCGGTTCCATTGACCATGTAATTCATCGTCATCTCCCTTTATTGTTTTGTCGCGTCGCGTGCGGAGGCTCAGCGCGTTCCGCCCATTCCGACGCGAATGGCATCGACCGCCACCGCGATGAAGATCAGGAAGCCACCGATCATATCCACGTAGAAGGACGGGACATTCACGACCGCCAGGCCGACATGGATAACCGTCAGCAGCAGCACGCCACCCAAAATGCCCCAGGTGTCACCACGACCGCCGAAGACGCTGACACCGCCGATGATGGGGGCCGCGATGGAGTAGAGCAGAAAACCCTCGCCCTGATCCGATGTGATGGCCATCTGCCAGGATGCGAGAAAATAGCCGGCAATCCCGGCAATGAACCCGGACAGGGTGAAGGCCACGATCTTGACCTTGTTGACGCGGATACCTGCGACATGGGCGGCGGCCGCATTGCCGCCGGTCGCGTATAGCTTGCGCCCGAAAACCGTGCGCCGCAGCAGCACCGCCATGCCGATGAAGCCGACGAAGAGAACCAGCGGCATGACCGGCCAACCGCCGACGGTGGTTTGCCCCACCCAGGTATAGGCATCGGTAAAATCAGTGATCGTGGCACCCTGGGTGATGGCCAAAAGGCCGCCCTGCAGGATGATCATCATGCCCAATGTCTCGATCAGGGAGACCATGCGCAGGCGGGTGATGCACAAGCCGTTGAAGAAGCCGATCAAGGTCGCGGCACCGACACCCACAATGACGCCGAGGAAGGTCGGCATGTGCAGTTGCAGAATCGCCAGCGCGCCGATGGCGGAGGATATGCCCATATTGCCGGCAATCGACAGATCGATCTCTCCCACCAGCAACGGCAATGACGCGGCGAGGCCCAGAAGGCCCAGAACGGTCGCCTGGGTCAGGATGTTTTGAAGGTTAGATGTGGTGAAGAAGAACTTGTTGAGCAGGCCGAAGACGATGACGAGGCCGACCAGCCAGATCCACACGACATATTTCAGCAGAAGCTGAACGGAAGGGCTGGCGCCGGCATTTTTGGCGACGGCACCCGGCGCCACCGCAACGGTTGGCATCACACTGGTTTTTGTATTCATTGTTGTTCTTCTTCGATCAATGAAGAGGCTGATGCGAAGCGGAGACGGATCTGTCGGATGCGGAATAGGCCATCTCAAACACATCCTCTTTCGTCAAACCATGTGCCGGCTCGATGGCGCTGATGCGACCATCGACAAACAAGGCCACCCGATCGACAATCCGCAGCATCTCCTCGATGTCGGAGGTGATGATAATAACGGAAACGCCCCTGTGGCTCAGATCGTCGACCAGACGATGCACTTCTTCCTTGACGCCCACATCAATGCCTCGCGTCGGCTCGTTCAGGATAACAAGCCGTGGTTCGGTCGCGACCAGGCGGGACAGCAGAACCTTCTGCTGATTACCGCCGCTGAGCGAGCCGAGCGGCGCCGCATGCGACGCCGCCTTGACCGCGAACAGTCGCCAGAATTTCTCGACTAATTGGCGTTCCGCGCTGCGCGACACCCAGCCGAAGCGAGAGACCGCCGGCAGGCTGGACAAGGTCATGTTCTCGGCAATCGACTGGATGGCGATGATACCGTCGCGCAGTCGGTCTTCCGACAGGAAGGCGATGCCGGTGCGCAGCGCTTCTGCCGGGTCGCGCGGCAAAGCGTGGGCGACTCCGCTTTCATCCAGAAAGCCGCGAGCGGAGGGCATAAGCCCGTAAATGGCCCTGCCCAATTCCTTGGCACCCGACCCTGGTAGACCAGCGAAGCCGATGATCTCCCCCTTTCTGATATCAAGGCGATCGACGCTCAGACCCGATGCGCGAACGTCACGCAGGGTCCAGACGACATCGCCCTTGGCCTCATCCGTCACGCGTTTGAACAGATGCACGTCACGCCCGATCACCATTTCGCTGAGCGCCGACGAATCGAGGTGGGACACGACCTGCCCCTGCCCGATCATTTGGCCGTCGCGCAGAACCGAGACCTCATCGCAGATCTCGAGGATTTCTTCATTGTAATGCGAAATAAACAGGAAGGAGACGGATTGCGCCCGCAGTTGCTTCATGAACGTAAAAAGCTGATGCTTGTCCGCCATCGTCAAAGCCGTCGTCGGCTCATCCAGAATGATCAGCTTGCCGCCGCTATGCAGGGCACGCAGGATATTCAGCTTGCGTTTCTCGACCACAGACAAGGTGCTGGCCAGCCGTCTTGGGTCGAGATTGGCTTCCTCCAGAAAGGACGTCGCCAATGCCATCATATGCCGATCGCGCACAAAGCCGGAACGCGCGGGCCAGCGCCCCAGCATCAGATTGTCGGCGACCGTCATCGGCTCGACGATCATCGGCTCCTGCGTGACAAGGAAAACACCCTTTTCCTCCATGGCCTTGACATCGGCGTCGACGATCTCTTCGCCGTTGAAGCGCATCGTGCCGCTCGTAGCCTGCACGATCCCGGCGATAATTTTGACGAGCGTCGATTTGCCGGCGCCGTTTTCGCCGAGGAGCCCGTGGACCGATCCTTTTCTGACGCGAAGCGAGACGCCTTTCAAAGCGACGACACCGCCGTAGCGTTTGATGCAGTCATCCACTTCGATCAGATAGTCATCGGCCATGGAAATCTCCCCAGAGAATTGCAGTATCAATGATGGAATCTGAGCAGACACCCCATCACTGATAGGCGATGCCCCAGGTATTGGACGCAACATTGCCCCACATCCGGGGGTCGGAAGCATTGGTTGCATTCATGACGAACGGCGGAATGATCAGGCGTGGACCGGTATCGCCCTGCACAATGTCGCCGCTCTCCCAGTAGTATTTCTTGTTGGTATATTTGCCCAAGGGCACTGCCTGGCCTTTCACCGAATATTTGGCCAGCATTTCAACCGCGATCTCGCTATAGGCGATTGGATCCTGCGAAATATCGGCGTCCATATAGCCTTCCTTGATCCATTGCAGGCCGATCGGCTCACCATCGATGGTAACGAAAATGACGTGCTTCGGGTCGCCGATCTTGTGCCACAGATGCCGCTGCTTCAGCGCCGTGACGACACCACGGGACGGCGTATCGCTGGGCGCGTGAATGGCATCGAGGTTAGGATATTGAGACAAGGTATCGACCGTCACGCTCAGCATGTTCTTGAGCAGACCGTCGGTCGGGCGATCCAGCATATTGATATCGGGGTAGTTCTTGAAAGTCGCGTCCCAGCCGAGCTTGCGGGCACGCCAGGCGTCGCTTGCCAGCGCACCATAGCAATTGAGGACAATGCCCTTGGCCTGTCCGTTATACTTCTTCTTCAGGAGATCGATGACCGTATTCGCCGCCATGACGCCGCCCTGGTAATTGTCGAAAGCAACGGAGATGGCGACATTGCCGCCGGTCGCCAGACTGTCGACCAGCCCGACCGGAATCTTGGCGGCGTTAGCCTTTTTGACCGCGCTCACCATGGCCTGGCTGTCGACGGTGTCACCCAGCATGGCAATCGGGCGCGTCAGCAGCAGAGAATCCCATTGCTGGATCTGCGTTGTATTATCGAAGTTGGCATTGACGGCTTGAAAGCCCCAGCCCTGGGCGGCCGCCGCGCGCTTGGCGGCTTCCTGTAAAATACGAAAGAAGTAAAAGTCGAGACTTTTATTGCTGAATCCAAGAACAGGCGCAGCGGCGGCGGCAGGCCGCGCAGCACCGGCAAAAGCCGCGGCACCACCGGCCGCTACGACTTTGAGAAGGTCTCGGCGTTTCGGCATCAGTGATGATGAGACGATGGTACCAGCGCTCACGTATAAGTCTCCCGCTTTGACCGTTTTCCGGCCGATTATTATTGGCGTAGACGCGTTATTCTATGACGGATTCTGTCCGCAACGACAACATCGCACCAGACAAGTCTGGCGTTATTATCATGATTATGCGGTGTTTCGTCCTATTCTTACTTGGCCCAAATTCTTTGATTTGGTTTACGTCGTCTTCCTAGCAGCGTTGACGATGACACGCGGCGGAGCCCTCGTCAACACTGTGATCACAGATCGCGGTATATTTTAGAATTCGACGGTGTCCCCACCCTTCAGCGCCAAAATGCTGCGCGCCTCATCCGGTGATGCCAGTTCCAGACCCAAACCTTCAATTATCTGCCTTGCCTGCCGAACCTGCGCGGCATTGCTTTCAGCGAATTTGCCCGGCCCGATCCACAGACTGTCTTCCAAACCGACCCGCACGTGAGAGCCCATAGCGGCCCCCATGGCGACGATAGGCATCTGATTGCGACCGGCACCCAAGACCGACCATTGGTAGGCATCGCCGAACAGTCGGTCGGCCGTGCGCCGCATATGCATGACGTCCTCCGGATGCGGACCGATGCCACCCAGAATGCCGAAGACCGTTTGCACAAACAGTGGCGGTGTCACCAGTTTGCGGTCCAGAAAATGCGCGAGGTTATAGAGATGGCCGATGTCGTAGCATTCGAACTCGAATTTGGTGCCATTGCCGCCCATGGCTTTCAGGGCAAATTCGATATCCTTGAAAGTATTGCGGAAAATGAGATCCCGGCTGTTTTCCAGGAATTCGCGCTCCCAGGGATGTTTGAAGTCCTTGAAACGACCGAGCATCGGAAAAAGACCGAAATTCATCGAGCCCATATTCAGCGAAGCGACCTCGGGCTTATAGGTCGTGGACGGCCGAATGCGCTCCTCGATGCCCATGAAGGGACTGCCGCCACTCGTCAGGTTCAACACGGCATCGGTCGATTGCTTGATGCGGGACAGGAAGGGCGCGAAGGCCTCTGGGCGCTGATCAGGCTGGCCTGTCTCCGGGTTGCGCGCATGCAGGTGCAGCACCGCCGCGCCCGCCTCAGCAGCGCCCAATGCGGCCTCCACGATCTCATCCGGCGTCACCGGCAGATAAGGCGACATCGACGGCGTGTGAATGGCCCCCGTAACCGCGCAGGTAATGACGACTTTTTTGGTTTTGGCCATGAATCCCTGTTTCCTCTCGTCCCAAATCGAAGGTCACGTCCTATGATCTGTGATCACAGCGTACCTATTATATAGGCGTCGCAGCAGCTTCCGTCTGAAACGCCGCAGCGCCACCATAGGCCACATTGCCACCGCCGTAACGGCGGACCCGAATATTGGCCTGCTCGCCATGGCCGACAAAGCCTTCCAGGGCGCAAAGCCGGGAACAATAGCTGCCGATCAGGTTCGACGCCTCGTCGGTCAGAACCTTCTGATAGGTGCAGGTTTTCAAGAACTTACCGACCCAGAGACCGCCGGTATAGCGGGCCGCCTGTTTGGTCGGCAAAGTATGATTGGTGCCGATCACCTTATCGCCGAAGGCCACATTCGTCCGAGGTCCGAGGAACAAGGCTCCATAATTCACCATATGCGCCAGGAAGTAGTCGGGATCAGCCGTCATTACCTGGACATGCTCGAAAGCCAGCCGGTTGGCGACCGCCACCATCTCATCGGCGCTATCGACGACAATGACGGCGCCATGCCCTTCCCAGGCCTGCCGCGCGATGGCGGCGGTCGGCAGAATTTGCAGCAGGCGGTCAATTTCGCGCATTGTGTCCCGGGCCAGCGCCTCGGAGGTCGTGAGGAGAATGGCCGGCGAATCCGGACCATGCTCGGCCTGGCCCAGTAGATCGGTGGCGCAGATTTCACCGTCGACACTGTCATCCGCGATGACCAAAGTCTCGGTCGGACCAGCAAAAAGATCGATCCCGACGCGCCCGAACAATTGCCGCTTTGCTTCAGCGACAAAGGCATTGCCGGGCCCAACCAGCATATCGACCGGCGTTATCGACTGCGTGCCCAGCGCCATGGCGGCCACCGCCTGTATGCCGCCCAGGCAATAGACCTCATCGGCACCGGCCAAGTGCTGTGCTGCAACGATCGCCGGCGCAGGCTTGCCCTGAAACGGCGGGGCAGATGTGACGATACGCGGCACGCCGGCCACCTTTGCCGTGATGACGGACATATGGGCCGATGCGAGGAGTGGATATTTGCCACCAGGCACGTAACATCCGGCTGACTGGATCGGGATATTCTTGTGGCCCAGGACAACCCCCGGCAAGGTTTCAACCTCAATATCCTGAATGGCACTCCGCTGATGGCGAGCAAAGTTCCGCACCTGCGATTGCGCGAAGGCAATGTCGTCCAAATCGCGCTTTGACAGTTGCGACAGGCAGGCTTCGATTTCCTGCTCGGTCAGGCGATAGGACTCACGATCCCATTTATCGAACTGTATCGACAATTCGCGCACCGCCGCATCACCACGCTCGGCGACGTCGCTGAGGATTCCTTCGACCGTTTCTCGCACTTTTTTATCTGCCAGAGCGATCCCGCCGAGATCGGCGCCGCGCTTGAGCCAGCGTTCCATGGCTTCCACCTTATTATTTTGCGCATCAGTTTAATGACCCGAAATACTGTACCGTCAACTGCAATATTGTCCGATGGGCATGTCTTACGCAGTGCCGATTTTTCTTGCATCGCAGGAGATTTCTCGGCTCATCGAACCGACCTAACTCAGCTTGACGATGGCATCACCCAAGACGCCGGACCCAGCTCTGGCTCCTGGTAAAGCGGCGCTCGCGCCAGCCGAGAGGCATCTCCAGAGAATTGATCTTTCAATTATTTGATTAAACAAAAATATGGTAAGAAATACTTTCGTGCCGCTACCTGCATTAGCAAATTCTCTGTCCACAAGTGGACTTAGTCACACCGCCTTTAGAAATCGATTAATCTTTTGCCGGACCCATTGATATTGCCCCATAGCGAACACATTTGGTGAAATTGACGATAAGCAAAATCGCAAGGATGTGAGGAGCGCCAAATGCCCAATCGTGACCGGGGTGCTAGCCTGATTTGGCTGCGACGGGGCGAAACGCCCCGCGAAAGTCAGTTTCGCCCTCATGGCGCGTTCTCTCAATCCTATCACGCGGATATCCATGACGCGGTGGACGAGGCGATGCGCGTTCTGTCCAGCGGTTTGGCCGATGGCCGCCAGCCCTGGATCCTGTCGCACGGCGCTCTGCTTGATCCGGACGATATTCAGCTGGCCCATGGCCGGTCATCTCCCCATCTGACCGCCATGGCTCATTACTGACAAAGACGGTGGTGCCGGAGACTCAGGGCCTGACGATCACCTTGATTTCCCCGGCCTCGGGTGATTGGCCGATAACCGCAGCGACATCGTCCAGACCGATGGTTTTGGTAACAAGCTTATCAAGTTCCAAGGCGCCGCTCGCGACCAACGCTGCCGCGCGATCATGCGTAAAAGGATTGAGATAAGCCGGCCGTATCGTGACTTCGTTGACGAGAAGATCAAAAGGCGTGATCGGCACCTCCAGTCCCGCCGGGGTGACACCGAAAAGAACGAAATTGCCGCCGCGACGCGTCATCGCAATGCCCGTCCGGAGCGTTTCCGGCACACCGGCGCATTCGATTACGACATCCGCGCCGCCACCCGTCAGATCCCGGACGGCAGAGACCGTGTCCGTTGCAGACGGATCAAAAGCATGGGTCGCGCCGAGGTCCAATGCCATCTGGCGTCGCGAGGCCTGCCGCGTTATCAGGATGACCTTTGCGGCACCTTCCAGCTTGGCAAGCTGCACCATTAATAGCCCGATGACGCCACCACCCAAAATGGCGACACTGCCGCCTGATCGTATCTCCGCCTTGTCTATGGCATGCAGACAGCAAGCGAGTGGTTCGGAAAACGCGCCGTGGACGGGGTCCAGATCGGCCGGCAGCAGAAATGCCTGACCTTCCGGGACCGCAGCATGTTCCGCGAAGCCGCCATCGCGGGTCACGCCGATCGCGGTCAGCCGGGCGCAGAGATTTGGTTGAGCGTTGCGGCAGGCCGGGCAGATTCCACAGGCGATGTTCGGATCAATCGTCACCAACTCGCCGCCGGAGAAACGCGTCACGCCTTGGCCGATGCTCTCCACGGTGCCGCAGAATTCGTGGCCCAGCGTCACCGGGCGGGCGGTGGGATATTCCCCTTTGAACATATGCCGGTCAGAGCCGCAGATCCCGGCTGCCAGAACCTTGACCAGAATTTCGCCTGGCCCGGCAATGGGCTTTTCAACGCTACGCGTGGCCATCTCGCTGACCGATTCCAGTCTTGCCGCCTTCATTCTCGCCTCCCTCCGTTTGGTCTTTATTCTTTGCCTGGCACACATCCGCCTGCGGTCCAAGAATGGCGGCAAACATCTTCGCTGTCGATCAGTCCGGCTAAGTGAGAGCACGGCCGGGCGAGAGTTGTCAGTCACCGATCATCATAAGATTGGCATTGCCGCCGGCAGCCGTGGTGTTGATGCTGATGCTCCGCTCCCGCACCAGACATTCGAGCGGATAGTCTCCGGTCGCGTTGCTTGTGTGAATTGCGATGATCGGGCCGGGCAAGGCAGCAACGCGCTGATTGACCGCAAGCAAGGTTTCGCTGTCACCGTCGTACAAAATGGCCGAGAAGTCGGCAGCCCAGGGATTTTCTGCCACCTGCACAGAGGCACGAAGATCATCCGGCAGCCCGGCCAAGCTGGCAGAAGCAATTAGCGGGCGGTTGCCGGTCGCGAGCGCGGCGCGGATCTGTCGCGCTGATTCCAATGCGTCCCGCGCGATGCAGAACACTGTCCCGCGCGCTTCCGTGCCATAGAGATTGCGCTCACCCACCGGGCCGGGCAGGTCGCGCTGCCCGCCGAAGACGAAAGCCGCATCGCGCCGCTGCGCCAGGAGCCGGCGGAGATAGAGCGGGCCGCCGGCTTTGGGGCCTGTGCCTGATAGCCCATGGCCGCCGAAGGGCTGCACGCCGACCACGGCCCCGATGAGGTTGCGATTGACGTAGATATTGCCGGCACTTGCCAGGGCCGTAACGCGCGCGACCGTTTCATCGATACGGGTATGCAGGCCGAAGGTCAGCGCGAAGCCGGTGGCATTGATATCGGCGATGAGCCTGTCCAGGCCGTCACGCGGATAGCGCAGAACATGCAGAACCGGGCCGAAGACTTCCCTTTTTAAAATAGCGAGGTTCGGAATGTCGATGATCGTGGGCGCGACGAAACTGCCCTGCGCGCAACCGTCCGGCAGCGGCGGCTGATGGATGACGCATCCTGCCGCGCGCATCTCTGCGATATGGTCCGCGATATCGTCGCGCGCCGCGTCGGTGATGACAGGTCCGATATCCGTCGCCAGCCGATCGGGGTTGCCGATGGACAGTTCTGCCAGAGCGCCGCGCAGCATGGTCAGCGTGCGATCCCCGATATCGGCCTGCAAACACAAAACCCTGAGCGCCGAGCACCGCTGGCCCGCACTGTCGAAAGCCGAGACCAGCACATCCGCCACCACCTGCTCGGTCAATGCGGACGAGTCGACGACCAGCGCGTTTTGTCCGCCGGTCTCCGCGATCAGCGGCACGGGACGGCCATCGGGGTTCAGCCGCTGCGCCAGCACCGCCTGGATCTGCTTGGCGACGGCGGCGGAGCCGGTGAAGACCACGCCGCAGGTACGCGCATCGGCCACCAACTGCGCGCCAACCTCCCCATGGCCGGGCAGTAGTTGCAGCGCGTCCTGCGGCACGCCGGCCTCATGCAGCAGAGCAACCGCCTGGGCCGCGATCAGTGGCGTTTCCTCCGCCGGCTTGGCGAGCACGCAATTTCCAGCGGCGAGCGCTGCCGCAACCTGGCCGGTAAAGATGGCGAGCGGAAAATTCCATGGCGAGATGCAGGTCACGACGCCAAGCGGACCGTAACCCGGTCCATCCAAGGCGCGCCCCTGTTCGGCATAGTAGCGCAGGAAATCGACGGCCTCCCTGACCTCCGCAATCGCATTGGGCAGGCTTTTACCGGCCTCGCGGATGATGAGACCGAGCAGTGCTGCCGCTCGCGCCTCCAGCAGATCGGCGGCGCGCATCAGGCAATCGGCCCTTACGCCCGGCGCTGTTGCCGCCCAAGGCCCAGCGGCTGCCGCCGCACGGGCGAACGCGACATCGACTTGCGACATTGTTGCCTCGACAACATGGCCGACAATGTCGCGCCGATCCGCTGGGTTGCGTACCCGCTGCGGCGGCGTCTCGGCCCCACTCGCGGGCAAGGCCGTCCATGTCGCTGTAGCACTCGCTCGCAGTGCCTCGGAAAGAGCCAAAAGCTGGCTGTCATTGTTAAGATCAAGCCCAGTCGAATTGACCCGTTCCGGCATGAAAAGATCGCGAGGCAGTGCAATCCGGTCATGCGGTCGCCCGTCCCCAACCTCGTCCAGCGGATCCGTGACCAGCCGATCCACGGACACGGTCTTGTCCTGGATGCGATTGACGAAGGAGGAATTGGCGCCGTTTTCCAGCAGCCGGCGGACCAGATAGGCCAGCAGCGTCTCATGCGTGCCGACAGGCGCATAGATGCGGCAGGGCCGGGCAAGCGTCTCCGCACCCACAACCTCCTCATACAGCGCCTCGCCCATGCCATGCAGGCATTGAAACTCATATTGCCCGATATGAAAGCCGTCGCCGGCCATGGCATAGATGGCGGCCAGGCTCTGCGCGTTATGGGTCGCGAATTGCGGAAACACCGCATCCGGCGCGGCCAGCAGTTTGGCCGCACAGGCGCGGTAGGACAGATCCGTATGGACCTTCCGCGTGAAGACCGGAAAACCGTCCAGCCCGTCGACCTGCGCGCGCTTGATCTCGCTATCCCAATAGGCGCCCTTGACCAGCCGTATCATCAACCGGTGCCCGCTGCGCCGGCCAAGATCGATGATCCAGTCCAGCACATAAGGCGCGCGCTTCTGATAGGCCTGCACCACGAAGCCGATGCCGTCCCAGCCGGTGAGCCCGGCGTCGAAGCACAGCGCCTCCAGCAGATCGAGCGACAGGTCCAGCCTGTCAGCTTCTTCGGCATCGATATTGAGGCCGATATCGTAGTGCCGGCATAGCTGCGCCAGCGCCACCAACCTTGGCAGCAGTTCCGCCATCACACGATCGCGCTGCGCCCGGCTATAGCGCGGATGCAGTGCGGACAGCTTGATGGAAATCCCAGGCCCCTCATAAATGCCACGGCCCGCTGCCGCCTTGCCGATGGCGTGAATCGCCGCCTCATAGTCACGGTAATAGCGCGCGGCATCCGTAGCCGTGACGGCGGCCTCCCCCAGCATATCGTAGGAATAGCGAAAGCCACGCGCTTCCAGCCGGCGGGCATTGCGCAGCGCTTCGGTAATGGTCTGGCCGGTCACGAACTGCTCACCCATCATCCGCATGGCGAGTTCGACGCCATGGCGAATGAGCGGCTCGCCGCCCCGCGCGATCAACCGGGTCAGCGCGGCACCCAAACCTGTCTCATTGACCGTGCCGGTTAGTTTGCCGGTCACCACCAGCCCCCAGGTCGCGGCATTGACGAAAAGCGAGGATGACTGGCCAAGATGACCACGCCAGTGCCCGGCGCTGATCTTGTCGCGAATCAGCGCATCGCGCGTGGCATTGTCGGGGATGCGCAGCAGCGCTTCCGCCAGGCACATCAGCGCGACGCCTTCCTGGCTTGAGAGATCATACTCCCGCACCAGCCCTTCCACCGGCCCTGGACTGCCCTTGGCGCGCAGCGTCTGGACAAGCGCCATCGCAACCGCCCGCGCTTGTGCCGCGACGGTGTCAGGCAGCCTCGCCTCCTCAATCAGGGCAGCGACGCAACCCGCCTCCGGCGCGCGGTAATGATGGGTGATAGCCGTGCGGAGCGGACTATGCGGCGCCAGGCCTGAGGCGAATTGGCTCAACGGGTCCGGCACGCTCATCATCGCATCTCCTCAGGGCAGATTTCATAGAAATACGAGGAAAACCGTCGAAAGCTTTTCGTTCCTTACTGCGCGCAGTAACTGGCATTCACGCCCGGTCTCAGACCTCTTCCGGGTCTTCCAGTTCCACGCTCAAGGCGCGCAACTCGGTCGTATGCGCATGCTGCGTGCGGCCAGCACGCAGGTTTTCGGCTGAGATCGTTTCAACCAGATTGCCGCCCTGCATGACACCGATCATCGGGCAAAGATGGGCCACCACCGCCAGATTATGGCTGACCATGACATAGGTAAGGTTTCTCGACTTTTGCAGAGCAGACAGCAGGTTCAAGACTTCGGCCTGCACGGACACGTCCAGCGCGCTGGTCGGTTCATCGAGCAGCAGAACCTCGGGCTCGGCCATCAGCGCGCGGGCGATGGCCACGCGCTGGCGCTGGCCACCCGACAATTGATGCGGAAAGCGAAAGCGGACGGTGGACGGGAGAGCGACTTCGGCCAAAGCACGCAGAATGCGCGTCTCGATGTCGCCAATCCCATGTACCAGCAGCGGTTCGCTCAAGGCGCGGTCGATCGTCTGGCCCGGGTGCAGCGAGCCGTAAGGGTCCTGAAAGACCATTTGCACGCGGCGAAAGAAGGCGCGGCCGCGTTTGGGCATCAATGCAACGCCGTCGATTTCCATGCGCCCGGTCCAGTCGGCATTCAATCCGGAGACCGCGCGGAGAATAGTCGATTTGCCCGAACCGCTTTCCCCCACCATGCCGAAACTGCCACCGCGTGGTACGCTGAAGGATACGCCCTTGACGACGTCCTGCGTGCCGAAGCGCACGCGCAGGTTTTCCACGGCGATCATGCTGGCCGTCATTGCGGCGCGCTCCAGGCCGGGTCGCGCTTCAAGACAGAAAGCTGCGGTTTCGGCTTCACCAGGGACGGCAGGCATTCCAGCAGGCCACGGGTATAGGGGTGTTTGGCGCGATGCAGATCGGCCGCCTTTACCTCCTCCACAACTCGCCCGGCATACATCACCAGCACGCGGTCGCAGAAATGGCTGACGAGCGGCAGGTCATGACTGATCAGCATCAGCCCCATGCCGCGCTTTGCCACCAGATCCTCGATCAGCCGCAGGATATCCGCCTGCACGGTCGCATCCAGCGCGCTGGTCGGCTCATCCGCAATCAGCAGTTCGGGGTCCGGCGCCAGCATCATGGCGATCATGACCCGCTGGCCCATGCCGCCCGAGAGTTCATGCGGATAAAGCCCGGCGACCCTGGCCGGGTCGCGAATGCGCACCTGCGCCAGCAAATCGATAGCGGCCTTGGTGGCTTGGCGCCGGCTGCCACCCTTATGCGCACGCCAGGCTTCCGCGATCTGCGCGCCCGCCGTCATCACCGGATTGAGCGAGTATTTTGGATCCTGCATGATAAGCCCGGCCCGCTTTCCGCGAATACGCCGCAATGCGCCTTCCCGGGCTGACAGCACGTCTATCCCGTCGAATTCCAGCTTGTCCGCCGTCACGGTGGCGCTACCCGGCAAAAGCCGCAGGATGGAACGGGCGGTGAGCGACTTGCCTGATCCGCTCTCCCCCACGATGCCCAGCTTCTCTTGGCCGACGGTGAGGGAGACGCCGCGCACGGCCTCGCTCACACCCTGCGGCGTGCGAAAGCCCACCCGCAGATTATCCATGCGCACCAGCATCAGCGCTGCCTCGGGTCAAGCACGTCGCGCAAGCCGTCACCCAGGAGATTGAACGCGAGCGACGCGACGAAAATGGCAATGCCAGGGATGGCCGGCACCCACCATTGCGCAAGGATGAAGGCGCGGGAGGTCGCGATCATAGTGCCCCATTCGGGCATTGGCGGCTGCGCGCCCATGCCAAGGAAACCAAGCCCCGCCGCCGTCAGAATGATGCCGCTCATGGAGAGCGTCATGCGGACGATCATACTCGACAGGCAAAGCGGAATGATGTGATGCAGAACGATGCGTGTGCCGGAAGCGCCTGTCAGCCGCGCGGCCGCGATAAAATCGCTATGCCGTATCGTCAGCGTATCCGCCCGCGCCTGGCGCGCGTAAGGCGGCCAGGCTGTCAGCGCGATGGCGATGACGGCACTGGTAATGCCGGGCTTCAAGGCGGAGACGAAGGCAAGCGCCAGGATCAACTGCGGCACGGCCAGGAAAACGTCGGTCACGCGCATCAGCACGCGGTCCGCCCAGCCGCCGGCATAGCCCGCAACGCTGCCGACCAGCAGCCCGATGGGGGCCACCAGAATAACCACGGCCACCACCATGCCGAGCGTCACGCGCCCGCCATAGAGCAGGCGCGAAAACAGATCGCGGCCCAGTTCATCCGTGCCCAGCCAATGTTGGGCCGAGGGCGGCGCCAACCGCATGGCGAGATTCTGCGCACCAGGGTTTTGCGGCGCCAGCAAGGGGGCGAAAACCGCGCCCAGGATGAGAATGACGGCGACCGTCAGGCCGAACATGGCAAGGCCGTTCGTTCGGAATTGCAGCCAGCGGCGATAGCGCCGCCCCCAGGCCGCTTGGCGCCGCGATGACGGCGCATCCGTCAGCAGCCAATCACGCGTGCTACTCATCGCACCCTCGGGTCGAACAGCCGATAGGCGAGATCGGCAAGCATATTGAGGCCAACATAGACGGCACCGATAACCAAAGTGGCGCCCAGCACGGCATTCATATCGGCATTCAGCAGTGAAACCGTCAGATACTGGCCGATGCCCGGCCAGGAAAAGATCACTTCGGTCAGCACCGCCCCTTCCAGCAGACCGGCATAGGCAAGCGCCAGAACCGTGATCAGCGGCACCGCGATATTGCCGAAACCATGCCGCCATAGGATGCGCGTGCCGGAGAGGCCTTTGGCCCGGGCGGTTACGATATATTCGCCGCCCAAGGCATCCAGCATGAAGGCGCGTGTCATCCGCGTGATGGTGGAGAGACTGAAAAAGGCGAGGACTAGGGCCGGCAAAGCCAGATGCGCCAGTGCATCCGAGGTCGCATCCCAATCGCCGTTCAGCGCCGCATCCACCACCAGCATACCGGTGACGCGCGGCACCGTGCCGTCGAACAGCACATCCTGCTGGCCGGTACCGGGCGCCCAGCCGAGTTTGACATAGAAGACCAGCAGCGCGACCAGCCCCAGCACGAAAACCGGCACCGATTGGCCACCCAAGCTGATGACGCGCACGAGTTGATCGAAGCGCGACCCCTGCCTGGCGGCCGCCAGCACGCCCAGCGGAATGCCGATCAGCATGGCGATGATGATGGCGGTGGTCGCCAGTTCAACGGTCGCCGGAAAATACTGCGCGATATCCTGGGTGACAGGGTGACTGCTCATCACCGACCGTCCCAGATCGCCATGCAGCAGATGCTGGACATAGATCAGGAACTGGACGGGCAAAGGCTTGTCCAGCCCCAGTTGAAGCCTTGCCGCCGCCACGACGTCTGGCGGCGCATGGTCCCCCACGATCGCGATCGTAGGGTCGATCGGCACCACGCGCCCGATCATGAAGGTGACCACAGCCAACCCGAACAGCGTGACCAGCACGCTGCTCAGGGTCTCAGACAGGCTTTTAATACGACGCAAGGTTCTAGCTCTTGGTAATGCCCTTATAGCTGGTGAAGTCCGGCAGCGCGCCGAGCGACAGGCCATTCACGCCGGTGCGGAGCGTCGCGACATCGTTCTTCTGCAACACGAAGGCGAAGGGCGCGATATCCCAGAAGCGGTGCTGCATATCCGCGTAGATGGCCATGCGCTTGGCATTATCCGTTTCCTTGGATGCAGCCAGTACATCCGCGCTCAGCGTCTTGTCCGCGAAATGACTGCGCCAGGCCGGGACGCGGACCTTGCTGGCATCCGTATCGTCAGGGTCGTAGCAGAAACCCTGCGCGTTCGAGTTCGGATCGAAATAGTCCGGGAACCATTCCAGCAGGGCCAGCTGATGGGTGCGGGCGCGCGTCTTGGTGATGACCTGCTTTTCTTCTCCGGGCACCAGCGTCAGCTTGATGCCGATCCCCGCCAGATCCGCCTGGATAGCCTGGGCGATATCCGAATAGGGCGCGTGGGAGATGTAATCCATGGTCACCGAAAAACCGCCCGAGAGGCCGGCCTGGGCCATCAAAGCCTTCGCCTTGGTGACGTCCTTCTTGAACGGTGTCTCGTTCAGCGTGCCAGGCAGACCCTTCGGCAGGAATGACTGAGAGACGCCCCAGGTATCGGGGGTGATGTTCTGGGCAATCGCATCATAGCCGAGCGCCCATTTGATGGCCTGCCGCACTTCGGGCTTGGCCAGCTGCGGCACCGCTTCGTTCATGGCGATATACATCTGAGCCGCCTGATTGGCGGAAATGAGATGAAGCGCCTTGTCACCCGATATGGACTTCAGCTGATCCGATGTCAGGTCACGCGCGATATCGACATCCCCTTTTTGCACCAGCAGAAGCTGGGCCGAGGGATCCGCGACATGACGGATGGCGACACGCTTCATCTGCGGCGCCGGCGTGAAATGCGGGTTAATGTTCAGGATGATATGGTCGCTCGCGACCCAAGAGACGAGGCTGTAAGGACCGCTGCCGGCGCTATTCGTCTTTAGCCAAGCATTGCCGAAATCGCCGTTCGTGGCATGGGCCTCGGCGACCGCCTTTTCCACGATGCCGCCGACATTGGCCGAGAGGCAGTAGAGAAGAAAGCTGGTCGCCTGCAAAGCCGGCAGCTTGACGACGAGTGTATGGGCGTCGGTCGCCGTGATCAGGCTGTCGACATTGTCCGGCGTGAAGCCGAACTGGCCGATGACAAAGGCAGGCGCCTTGTTGAGCTTGATGACGCGTTGCAGGGAATAAGCGGCATCCTCAGCCGTCACGGCTTTGCCGGACGCAAAGAGCTTGTCCGATTTGAGGTGGAAGGTGACGGTCAGGCCATCCGGCGAGACATCCCATGACTGCGCAAGGTCGCCCACCAGCTTGCTCGGGTCCGCCGTATCCGGGACGATGAGCTTGCTGTAGCAATTCGCATCCACCTCGTTATCGGTGAACTCATAGGATTCGGCCGGGTCGAGGCTGACCATGTCGTCGATCTGCTTCGCCATCACGACCATGTTTTTGGGGGTCTTGGCCCAGGCGGAAGCCGCCCCAGGGGGCATTAGCCCGATAGCCGCGGCCGTCCCGGCCGTGGTTGTCAGCATTGTCCGACGCGTCAGCATAGGTCTTTCTCCGCCAGCAGTTCGGCTTAGCCATAACAGCTATGTGACAGTGCGGTCGAGGGGGAGAATCCAGGCGATTGGCCGGTTTTTGCTGTGCGCATTGGCCAACGGGCCCGCTGGAGCAGCCCTGCGTCCATGCAGACGGTTCGGCTGCACCTCACCCAAATGGCTGAGGCCGAATGATTTTACCCTGATCACAATCGCTATCCACCCGCCAAAGATGCCGTGTTAGGGCTAACGCCGGTGACGGAAGGGCGACTATTATTGCCGGTGATGGACGGAAGGGTGGGCATGTCGACGCGTCCGAAGGTCAGCGTCCTGATCGTAACCTACAATCAGAGGCAATGGATCGCTCAGGCCATCGATAGCGCGCTCGCGCAGCACGTCGACTTCGCCATGGAGATCGTCATCGGCGACGATTTCTCGTCCGATGGCACCCGAGAGATCGTCGAGTCCTATGCCGCGCTCCATCCCGGCGTCATCCGCCTCAATCTCCAGGGCCGCCGGCCCGACGGTGTCCCGGGTCGCGTCAATCAGGTAACCACGCTGGAGGCCTGCCGTGGCGAGTTCATCGCATTCCTGGACGGCGACGACTTCTGGACGGACCCTGGCAAACTTGCCCATCAGGTGGAACTTCTGGAGGCGAACCCCGATGTCGTCGGTGCCGCCCATGATGCTCTGATTTCGTTCGAAGACGGATCCACCGACGATGGATTGCGCTTCTCGGACCTTGCTTTCGAGGACCATGGTGGCGCTCCCAGAGTTGGCCTGCGTGACATTATTGTCTCACCCCCCTTTCAGACGTCGACGTGGATGGTGCGTTCAGCTTGCGTGGGTCCGCTGCCGGATTGGTACAAGGACATTCCGGCCGCCGATTGGGGGCTTTTCGCCATCGCAGCGCAGCATGGTGACATGCTTGTCGAGACCGCGGCGCGCTCGGTCTACCGCAAGCACGGAGGCTCGATCCTCGCGCAATTGATCGATGCCCGCGCCTCCGAACGAAATCGTTGGCACCGAAAGAGCTTCCGCATGATCGCGGAAGCCTTCTCGGACGCGGAGCGCACGGCAAGGTGGCGACTGGTCGATGCTCGGTCGAGGCTGAACGAAGCGGTTGACCAGCGATGGCTTTTGACGGCCTGCGTCGTCTTCGCGGTACTGTTCACCGCATACGACCGCAAGCGTCTCATCGGCATGATCGCGAGGCCCGGATTGCTTGCCGGAAGAATCGGATCGACACTCCGGAGATCGCTGCGGTCTAAGGCCGTGTAGCGCAGGCGGAGGCTTATCACTCCGGAAAGGCGTTTTCGTCGACTTTAAAAGGCGAAGCCGATGCTTCGCCTTTTTTCGTAGCGCACGATCAGTCGGCGGCCATCGATGCCCAAGGCCATTGGGTGATCGCCGATTGTGTTTCGATCAGGGCCGTGAGTTCGCGGCGGACGACGGTCACAACCTCTTCCAGTTCCGCGTCCGTCATGGTGTCGAACATCGGAAGGCTGATGACGCGGCTGGCGACATCATTGGTCACCGGCAGTTCGCCGAAAATCGCGTGATTCGCGAAATAGCGCTGCTGCGCCACATGCGGGCTAAAATAAGCAGCATTGCCGATGCCTGCAGCCGTCAGCGCAGCCTGAAACTCGCTCCGGCGCGGACCAAAGCCTTCCGGCAGCAGCCCGACGCCGAACTGATGGGCCTGACGGCCCAACCTGCGCGGTTGAAAGGTCAATTCCGGAAACGCCTCGCGGTAGCGCGCCATGATCTGAGACCGGCGCAGCATGGTGCCGTCGAACCGCTTGAGCTGCTGCTGGCACAGCAAGGCGCCAACTTCACTCAACTTGCCGTTCAATCCTGGCATTGTCGCCGCGCGGGCTTCGCCGAAGCCGAAATTGCACATCTGCCGCAATTCGTCGATGCGCGCCTGGTCACCGCTGTAAACGATGCCCGCCTCTCCGGTCGAGAAGGCTTTGGTCGCATGCATGGAATAGACGATGGTACCACTGAAGCCGGTCCCGAAGCCACGGCCGTCCGAGGAGACTGTCCCGAGAGAGGCCGCCGCATCGACGACTACCGGAACCTTGTGCTGGGCCATCAAGCGCTCGTAACGGGTGAGATCGATATCGAAGCCGAATGTCGCATAAGGCACGACAACCGCGATTTTGTCGCCATATTCGGACAGAAGCCGTTCTTCGTCACGCGGGCAGGCGGCCCATGTTGCCGGATCAATGTCACAGAATAGCGGCGTCAGGCCGCACCACAGCGCGGCTTGCGCGGCAGCGGCGAAAGTGAAGGACGGCATCAAGGCATAGCGTGTGGTCGTCGGCCGGTCGCCGATGGCCTGCTGGATCGCGAGAATCAGACCGATCGTGGCATTGCACGCTGTCATGGCGTGGCCGACACCCGAAAAGACCTGATCGATCATGTCCTGCTCGAAGGCCGAGTTCACCGGCCCGAAATTGCTGAACATCCGGCGATCTTCGATTTCGCGCAGTTCCGCGGCCAGTTCACTCAACCGCGGCGGATTGGGACGAATGAAAGCGACTGACATGACTAACCGTACAGGGCTGGGGTGGAATGAAAGATTTCGCGCTTCGAAGCCGCCGCAGCGACTGCAGGCAGACCAATCTCGATCTTGTCTGTTTCCGTGCGGGACGCTTTCAGCACGGCATTCACGATCAAAGTGCCGACATCATGTTGCCAGAGCCAAAGGCCATTGGCCTGCCCCCGGAAGCTCGCTTCGCCGCCCAGCGATCCACGCGGCACGAAGCCGGCGGCCAGGCCGATACCAAAGACATTCGGTATCGCTTGCCCTTCGCTATCCATGACGCGGCAAGCGCTATCAACCATCGGGTGCTGCGGGCCAAGCTGCGAGTGCAGGGTGATCGGCACGCCCACTTCGTCAAAGAAAGGGAGGCCGCGGGGCCGATATCCCATCGCAGCGATCACGATATCCGCATCGTCCATGATCTGGGCGGCGTGTCTCTCATCCGCGCCGATCTGCTGCAAGCGCAAACGCGCTTCGACCGGCCGTCCACCAATGCCACGCGCCTGCATGACCAGCTCCCGGGAATCCAGCCGGAAACCCGCGAAGCGGAAAACACGGCCACTGATCTGGCACACGTCGTCCTCTGTCCATTCGGTGTAACCCTCGGCCAGCGCCTGCTCCCGATCGGGGTAGTAGATGCGCAGCGGACGGCGATGCAGAAGCGTAATGCCGGCTTCGCCGAAAGCTACGTTCGGCAGCCGATGCAAAAGCGCGTGCGCTACCGCAGCAGCACTTGTCGACCCGCCGATGATAGCCAGACGGGGATTAGCCTTTTTGCTGAGGATGTCGCCGATACGCTGCAATCCTTCCGGTGTCAGCACCTCACCCGATTGCATGAGGCGCGCACCGCATCGCTCGACCAGGCTTTTGCCATCAAACTGTTCCCGCGCCATGCGCGGCAGAGGCTGATGTGCGCCGGAAGCGACGATCAGCTGGCGAGCAAATATCTTGCGCGTCGTGCCGGCCTCAAGATCGCTGATCTCGACCATCCAGCCATCGTCACACCGCCGGGCAGACTGCGCCTTGTGACGCGTGAGGACGGCGCTGGCCGGATAGGCCTCAGCCATACGTTCGATCGCGGCCCCGACCAGTCCCAAAAAGCGGCCAGCCTCGCGCAAAGGCACAGGACCATGTCCGGCTGCCGCCAAATTTCTGGTCAATTCGTGGCTTTGCAGCCGCGTCAGCTCCGTCGGATGGGCGCTGTCGAGGCAATCCACAAAGGTGCCGCCGCCGCTATCGGAGTTAATCGCATAATTGCCGATCTCCCCCTTGCCCAGGCTGGCTGCGCTTTCCACGATCGCGATGCCCATCGAGAGGAGGTTATCCAGCTGGTCAGCCTTGTGGGCAGCAAGAAGCGTTGCAACACCACCCGGCCCGCCGCCGATAATCACCAGTTCAAAACGCTGCACTGAGGAGGCCATGCTACTATCCTGATTGCGGCGGCACCAAGCCTGACCACGAACCACCAATGCGGAACTGCCGACATCCGGATGATTACTAAGCCAAAGTGAGATGACGTGACTTTTCTTCGGGCTGTTGTGGGACCAGAAGAATCTTGTGATTCTCAATCTAGATAGAGACTAACCCGATTTCTGCCTGGACTTTATGGCGAGGTACTAAAGGCAATTAGTTTCGTGCATTTGGGTTAGACGTTTTCCTATTTATGGGTACACCTCTTGATCTAAACGCCAAGCAGCCGCCCTCTCCGTGCGCGGCCGCAGTGTCATGGATCAGAGCCAGCTTGCGATTTTTCGCAATGCTAGTCTAATGATATTGGGGATCGCAAAAGCCACCCCGACATCGGGAGGATTTTTTGCCAGATCAAATAAAATCTATTTTTCGGCTGTGCCGCTGGGCTTTTCGGAACAGGCTCAGTCGTTAGCACCTTCGGCGGCACTGAAAATGCCATCCGGATGAACCCGCATAAATCTTATGATTTGCGTAGGCAGATCTATCTACCAAAAGGGGTAGTCTGTCCCGACCTTAGCGCTTAGGGAGACCGGCAAGTTTTGCCTTTGTCTCTGCCAGGTTTGCTCACGCGCGGAGAAATACACCCGCCGAGGCGGTAAAAGTCCGATGCTGGCTTACCCCAATGGGCGGGGTCGTACGCAAGGCCAGCAGTCCGGGCACCAGCGGGAGGTCAGAGCGGTGCCCGGTATGAGTGTAACGGATGGGAGGTCGCATCCTACCGCACATCAAACATTACGGCAAAGCCTAATCTGCGGCTTGACTTGGGAGCCGAGCATGCGCCGGCAATTGCCTTTGCACGAAGTACGCGGGCTCTCGCCTTTGGCGGATCAATGCCGGCAATAGCTCGGCCCAGGCAGACAGGACGCCCCTATAAGGCGGCGGGCAGTCCTGCCTGATCAGCCTATGCAACTGCGGCAGGCGGTAGAACGGCACCATGGGGAACATGTGATGCTCGATATGATAATTCATATTCGCGTATAGGAAGGCAAAGACAGGGTTCATGATCACCGTACGCGTATTAAGCCGATGATCGAAGACATCCTCATCCAGGCCCGCATGCTGGGTCAGGTTGAAAACCTGGCAGAGGACGCCGCCGTAGAAACGCGGAAGTATGACGAACATGGCAGGCAGAATGCTGTGCGCCGCGACGCAGATGACGGCGACCGCCAGAATAATGGCCAAATAGGCGCGGGACGCCCAGATGACGGCACGACGCTGGCCATCCGGCACAAAATACTTGCCGTCTTCTGTCAGATTACCGGTTGCGTTCTGCAATAGCCGCCCGACCTGAACGTAGCCGTCATGCAAAAAGAAGAAGTCGAGAAACTGAGCCCAGACGTTCGGCGGACGCGGCGCCGCGATCTCGGGATCCTTTCCCACCAGCAGCGTATGCGTATGATGGCGACTATGGCTCCAACGGTAATAGAAGCCCTCGCGTAGCGTGATGAAGGCGCAGAGATGATAGAACATCTCATTGATCCAGCGCGTGCGGAATCCCGTGCCATGCGACAATTCATGATGACGATGATCGGCCACCGCATAGAGCGTGCCGTAGATGAAAAAGGTGGGAATTGCCCACCATGTCCCCCAGGCGAAAAAAGCAGTCATGCCCGCCACGGCCAGCAGCGCCAGCCACAGCGCGAAGAAGCGCAAAGCCGGCCCATCGGACCGGCGCATCAGCTCTTTCAGCTGCTTTCGGCTGACCGGGCAGGCATACCATAGGGTTCCAACCGCGTGACCCAGATCACCGTCGGCATTTGCCGTCGCCATGCCAGCCGTTTCGTCCCGCAGGCGATAGTTTTTCCACACATGTTTCATTCTGCGTCTTCCTCCGTTGCCTGCCTTTACGCCCAGGCCGCTTGCCGTCAGAGGAAATCGCGGTATTTTCTGTCAAACCCGTCAAAGAAGCGGCCGGAAAATGAAAGAATCTCGCAAATCGGGGGCTCGGACGCGTATCACCGACCTGGCCGAAGCCGCCGGTGTCAGCGTGTCCACCGTTGATCGCGTCATCAACGGCCGCAACCCGGTACGGCAGCCGACGGCCGAAAAGGTCATGCAGGCCGCGGAATCCCTCGGCTTTCGCGGCGCCCCTGTCATTGCCCGACGCTGGTCTCGGGAAAAACCGGCCCTTCGCTTCGGCTTCCTGCTGCTGCAAAAGCATCGCAGCTTCTATCAGGCGCTGGCGCGGGATATACAAATAGCGGCGCAGGCTTCGACAGCGGCCCGCATTTCCGTGCGGATTTTCTATGCCGAGAACCTCGCGCCGACCGCCGTTGCCGCCCAGATCAAATCGCTGGGCGCGGAGGTCGACGCCATCGCCATCGTCGCCGCCAACCATCCCCTTATCTCGGCGGCGCTGGAAGCGCTGACCCTCAAGGGTGTCGCGGTCTTCGCCCTGATTTCGGATATCAGCACCGCTGCCCGCATCGGCTATGTCGGCCTCGACAATCACGCCGTGGGCCGGACCGCCGGCTGGTTCATCTCTCAGATGGCGCGGGAATCCGGCAAGGTCGCGGTGCTGGTCGGAACCCACCGTTTCCGCTGCCAGGATCTCAACGAAAGCGGCTTCCGATCCTATCTCCGGGAACATGCGACGCAATTCGAGGTCATCGAACCCGGCGCGACACTGGAAGACGCCAATGTCGCGGCAGAACTCGTCCGGCATCTGTTGCAAAGGCACCCAGACTTGCGTGGTCTTTATATCGCGGGCGGCGGCATCGGCGGCGCATTGACCGCGCTGCGCGAATGCCCACGGGCGAAATCCATCGCCACTATCGGCAATGACCGCACCAGCGCTGCCCATCAGGGCTTGCTCGACGGGCATATTCGCCTACTGCTATCGCATCCTCTGCCCGCTCTCTGCGCCGCCTTGATCGCGCGCATGACGGATGCCGCGCAGGGCAATCCGGATGCCTTGGCGCCCTGCTATCTGGACCTTCAAATCGAGACGCCGGAAAGCCTCCGCTAGCAATTTTCCATCGTATGCAGCGTGAAGGCGATTTCGCTGGGAATCGGGAGATCCGTGCCACGACCCAGGCGGCTGAGCATGAGGTCAATCGCCCGCCGCGCCTGCAATTCTGGCGCCTGGTCGATCGTAACCGTCATCAACCCGTCCCGCAGAAGCACCGCGCTCTCATCCGTCAATTCATGGCCGACGAAGATGGGCAGCGCCGGCCGCTGCCAATCGCGAAGGGCATTGCCCACGCCGGCGCTACCGCCACCTGTGTTATAGACGGCAACAAGGTCCGGCCGTTCCCGCAATGCCTGCATGACATGGTGATAGCTGCGTTCCGGGTCGTCCCCTGTCGTCAGGACCGGGGCCACGGCGATGGCAGGCGCATGCCGCGCCAACCCGCGCCGAAATCCATCGATCCGCTGCTTATGGGCACGAAAACCCGTGCTGGTGGACAGGATAACGGCCGTTCCCGCGCCGCGCGCCATCCGCGCCACGAAAAAGGCCGCCGTGCCGCCGGCTTTGGTATGATCGATCCCGACATAGGCCGCGCGCGGCGAGTCTGGGACATCCGTCACCACGCAGATCACCGGGCGCCCAGCGGCTTCCGAGGCCGCAATGGCCGCGACATTGGCGGGATGCTCCTCGCAATAGACGATGATGCCGTCCGCCCGGCAGTTCACAATCCGCTGCGCCACGCGCGCCGGGTCGGTCATGTCGATGCTGGTGCGGATAACGGTGACGGAGCGATCAAGCGTCGCGGCCACCTGCCCCATGGCGGCACCAAGCCGCCGCATGAAGGGCGTGGTGGCACGCGCCAGCATCACTTCGATACGCAGGGCACGCGCATGCGGCACCGGCAGAATGCGGCGCAGCCCGAGTTCTCGCGCGGCATCCAGCACCCGCTGCTCGGTCTTGGGCGATACGCTGCCACGCTCATTCAGCACGCGATCGACCGTCGCAATGCCGACGCCCGCGCGCTTTGCCACATCCTCCAGCCCATGACGGATCTTGCGCCGCTCCATCCTATCTCCCCCCAAAGCCACTTGTGGGCCTTGCGGCGAAGCCTAGCGGATTGATGGAAAACCATCAAAACCTTCCGCCGGTGGGTCAGCTTGCCTGGGCTATAGCGGCTGAAAGCCTGACAAGGGCGGAGGGAACTGATGACAATCGCATCGCGTGACTACAGCCTGACCGGAACGGAGACGCATCTCGCGGCCGAACGGGGCCTGGCCTCGGCCGACTGGTATGCCCATCCCATTCCTCGCAAGCAGATGAAGGACTTGATGCGCCGCAAGGACGGCCCGGCGCTACGCGATACCGCCATTTGGCTCGGGCTGATGCTGGTCTGCGCGGGATTCGGCATTCATTTCTGGGGCAGTTGGCTCGCAGTGCCCTTCTTCATCGTCTACGGCGTGCTCTACGGCTCGGCATCGGACTCGCGCTGGCATGAATGCGGTCATGGCACCGCCTTCAAGACGGCCTGGATGAACGATGTTGTTTACAACATTGCCTGTTTCATGATCATGCGGGAACCGACGGTCTGGCGCTGGAGCCATACGCGGCATCACACGGATACCATCATCGTGGGCCGCGACCCTGAGATTTCGGTCAAGCGTCCGCCCGATATCGCGGGCATCTTGCTCAATCTCTTCGCTTTGAAATCCTCCTATTTCGCAATCAGGAAGCTGGCGCTCCATGCCAGCGGACGCCTGACGGATGAGGAAAAGACCTTCATCCCTGAGATGGAACAGAAGAAGGTATACGGAATAGCGCGGATCTATCTCGCCATACTGTTCGGCGTCGCCGCTTTATCCCTTGCGCTGCACAGTTGGATACCGGCCATGCTGATCGGCCTGCCGACGTTGTACGGCGGCTATCTGACCGTCATCTATGGTGTTACGCAGCATGCCGGATTGTCTGAAGACGTGCTGGACCACCGGCTGAACAGCCGCACAGTCTATATGAACCCGATTTCCCGTTTCCTTTACTGGAACATGAACTATCACGTCGAGCACCATATGTTTCCCATGGTGCCCTATCATGCACTACCTGCCTTGCATGATGTCATTAAGGACGAGTGCCCGGAGCCTTATCCCAGCATTGTCGCCGCCTATGCCGAAATCATCCCGGCATTGCTGAAACAACGCAGTGATCCGTATTACTTCGTTCGGCGCGAACTGCCGAGCAAGACAAGAATGACGGACTCCGTTAGTCTCGTCCAAACCGCCTAACCAAAACCAAAAAGACGACGGGAAAAGATCATGGCACAATGGATCAATGCCTGCGGGGCAGATGATATCGACGAGGAGGATGTCATCCGCTTCGACCATGCGGGGCAGAGTTTTGCGGTCTACCGGCTGGAGGATGACACATTTTGCGCCACCGGCGGCTTCTGCACGCATGAGAATGTGCATCTGGCCGACGGGCTGGTCATGGGCCGCATCATCGAATGCCCCAAGCATAACGGCCGCTTCGATATTCCCACCGGCAAGGCCAAAGGCGCTCCGGCCTGCATCGACCTCAAAACCTTCCCCGTGAAGATCGAGGACGGTCGCGTCTTCATCGACCTCGGCTGAGGGCAGCGCATCATGTCGTCGGCGTCAGATCCAGGCATTGTCATTATCGGCGCGGGAGAGGCCGGCACCCGCGCCGCTCTCACCCTGAGAGAAAGGCATTATACAGGTTCCGTCACGCTGATCGGCGCGGAAACGCATCTGCCCTACGAACGGCCGCCTTTGTCCAAAGCCGCGCAGACGGCGCTTGACCACCCATCGCCTGCCCTTATCGGCGGTGCCGACCGCCTTGCCGACTTGGGAATCACCTATCGCACAGGTGTCATGGTAACAGGGATCGATCGCGCGGCGCAAACGGTCAGCGTGCAGGACGGCCTGTCACTGCCCTATGCCCAGTTGCTGTTGGCGACCGGAGCGAAGCCGCGCACCCTGGCCCTGCCCGGCGCGACGGCTGACAATGTTCTCTATCTGCGCACCTTTGTGGATGCTCTGGCGCTGCGAAACAGGCTTGCACACGGCATCCGTCTTGTTGTCATCGGGGGCGGTTTTATCGGCCTGGAAGTGGCGGCCAGCGCTCTGGAACGCGGTTGCGCGGTCACTGTGGTAGAAATGGCACCGCGCATTCTGGGCCGCGCCGTGCCGGCTGAGATCGCAGCGCGTGTCGCTGCGCATCATCGGGCCGCCGGTATCACCATCATCGAAGGCATCGGCCTGACGGCAATCGCGGCAAGACCACAGGGCAGCACCGTTGTGCTGGCGGACGGCACGGTTCTGGAAGCCGATGCCATCATCGCCGGGATTGGCGCCATTCCCGAAACCGCTTTAGCCGAAGCCGCCGGTCTCACCATTGAAAACGGCATCCGTGTCGACGGCCGCCTGGCAACCGATGACCCTGCGATCTTCGCGGCGGGCGATTGCTGTTCCTTCCCACATCCGGTCTTTGGCGGCAGGCGATTGCGGCTGGAAGCCTGGCGCAACGCGCAGGATCAGGGACGGCATGCCGCCGGCTCCATGCTGGGCGACAGGGCCGCGTTCGCGACCGTGCCCTGGTTCTGGTCCGATCAGCATGGTGATACGTTGCAGATCGCGGGCCTGCCGGATGAGGGTGACCAGACCGTGACGCGGGATCTGGGCGGGATGCCCTTTCTGTTCCATCTCAAAGGCGGGCGGCTGGTCGGCGCCAGTGCCTTTGGTCCCATCGGCAAGGTCGCGAAAGATATCCGTCTGGCCGAGATGCTGATCGACGCGAAGTGCCACCCGGACCCGGCGGCGCTGGCGGACCCGGCCGTCAAACTCAAGGCGCTGCTGCCGACCCGCGCGACGGCCGCTTGAGAGTGCAAAAGCTCCTCGTTTTCCAGTCGCTTTGGGGCATGCAGCGCCTGCGCGGGCAGGCGAATGAGCCAAGCCTCGCAGAGAAAATCGCGCGCATCGCGGCGGCCGGCTTCGACGGCGTGACCGATCATTTCTACGACCGCGATCAGGTCGCGCCGCTTGCGGCGCTGCTGCGGCAGCATGGGCTGGCGATCGAAGGCCAGGCCTTTCCGCGCGATGTTGCGGGGCTTGAACCGGCACTCGCCATGGCGGCTGAATTCGGCTGCCACCACATCACCGTCCAACCCCTGGTCTGCCCGATGACAGTGGCGGAGTGTCTGCCCATCCTTGAAGGCTGGCAGCGCCTGGCTGAGAAGGCCGGCGTCGCCGTCTATATTGAAACCCATCGCGGCCGCATGACGAACGATCTGCCGTTTACGCTGCACTTGCTCGACGCTTTCCCTCATCTGCTCCTGACGGCTGATCTCTCCCATTACGTGACGGCGCGGGAGATGGAATTGCCGCTGCCGGATGAAACCGAAGCCCAGATATCGCGAATTCTAACCCATGCCTGGGCTTTTCACGGCCGCGTCGCCGGCTCTCACCAGGTACAGTTGCCGCTAGGCTTTCCTGCGCATCAGCCTTGGGTCGCCACGTTCGCGCGCTGGTGGCAGCAAGGTTTTGCGAATTGGCGGCAGCGCGCGGCCCCCGACGCCACACTCTCCTTCACCTGCGAGCTTGGGCCGGCCCCCTATGCCATGACCGGGCCGGACGGGCAGGATCTGACGGACCGTTGGGACGAGGCCTTGCTGCTGAAAGATAAAGCCCGCGCGCTTTGGGCGGGCCTTTGCCCCTAATGCGGAACGACAAGACATAGGTGTCTCGCCCGGGTCAGGGGCTCAGCCGAAATAGCTGTGCGCCACCGTCATTGCGGTAGGGGGCCAGTTCACGCAGGGTCTTGCAAAAATTCACTCGGCCGCTGCGGATGCCGCATGTCTTACTTTCGGCTGATTGGCCAGCAAACTCACGGCCCTTAGGCTGCCCACTGACCAATAGGCAGTGGGAAAATCATGTCCAGCTTGACGAACTCCCGCGATTCCAGCCTTCGCGAGCGCGCGCGCAAGGTCGTGCCGGGCGGTATGTGGGGCCATATGAATGCGGTGGCCTTGCCCGAGGGCTATCCGCAATTCTTCGCGCGCGGCGCGGGCAGCCGGCTGTGGGATGTCGACGGCCACGAATATGTGGATTTCATGTGCAGTTGGGGGCCGATTATTCTCGGCCATCACCATCCGGAAGTCGATGCCGCCGCCCGCCGACAGTGGGAGCAGGGCGACTGCCTCAACGGCCCCAACGAGGCGATGGTAGAGCTGGCCGAAACCCTGGTCGGGATCGTGCCGCATGCCGACTGGGCGCAGTTCCAGAAGAACGGGACGGATGCGACGACGACGGCGGTCACCATCGCCCGCGCCGGCACGCAGCGCCGCAAGATTCTGGTTGCCAAGGGCGCCTATCATGGCGCGGTGCCTTGGTGCTCGCCCTCTCTGGTCGGCGTTACGACCGAGGATCGCGCCCATATCCTGACCTATACCTATAACGATGCGGCAAGCCTGGAACAGGCCGTAGCCCTGGCCGGCGACGATCTGGCGGGCATCATCGTCAGCGCCTTCCAGCACGATTACGGACATGACCAGCATCTGCCGGATGTGGCCTTCGCTCAGGCCGCACGCGCTATCTGCGACCGGACCGGGGCAGCGCTGATCGTCGACGATGTCCGCGCCGGCTTTCGCCTTAATCTCGGCGGCAGCTGGGAAAATGTCGGGGTCCGCCCCGATCTTTCGGCCTGGAGCAAGGCGATTGCCAATGGCTTCACACTGGCCGCCGTCACCGGCAACGACCGCTTTCGCGATGCCACATCATCGATCTTCACCACGGGCTCCTTCTGGTGCTCGGCCATGTCAATGGCGGCGGCGGTCGCGACTCTGACGGTGCTGCGGCGGGATGACGGCGTCGGCCATATGACGCGGCTGGGCCAGGCGCTGCGCGACGGACTGGCAGGCTTGAGCCGGCAATACAGCATGCCGATCCGCCAGACCGGCCCGGTGCAAATGCCGATGGTGCTGTTCGAGGATGATGCCGATCACCGCAAGGGTTTCGCCTTCTGCGCCGCCGCCGTGCAGCAGGGCGTCTACTTCCACCCGCTGCACAATATGTTCCTCTCGACCGCGCATACGCCCGAGGATATCGCCCGCGCGCTTGACGCGGCGGAGCATGGCTTCAAGGCGGCCCGTGCGGTCGCCCCGGCTCACGACTGACGCCTAAGCCTAAAGCCCGCAACGATCGCAACACATGGAGTCTTCGATGATGGCGACTGGAAATCTCTGGCGGCGCGGCCTGTTCTCTGCGGCCTCCCTGATGATCATGGCGGCGAGCGGTGCGCTTGCGACCGCCGGCACTGCACAGGCAGCCGATAGCGAGATCGTGGTCGCGCGCGCCATGGACCTCAACTCCCTCGACCCGGCGCGGGCTTATTGCGATACCTGCCAGATCTATCTCTCGGCGGTCTATGATACATTGCTGACACTGGCGCCGGACAATAAGACAATCGTCCCGGATCTGGCGACAAGCTGGGAGGTCAGCCCCGATGTTACGACATTCACCTTCCACCTCAACCCAGCCGCGACCTTTTCGGACGGCACGCCGGTAACGGCGACGGATGTCCAATGGTCGATGGAGCGGTTGAAGAACATCAAGGGCGGTGCTGCCTATTTGATGGATAGCCTGAAATCCATCGACATCAAAGACCCGCATACTCTGGTCGTTACCACTAAGACTCCGAATTCCGAATTCCTCGGCATTCTGTCGGCGACCTATGTCGGGATCATCAACAGCAAATTGGCCATGGCGCATGGTGCCAATGACGATGACAATGCATCGACGACCGACACGGCCGATACCTGGTTTCTGTCGCATTCCGCCGGCAGCGGTGCCTTCACGCTGCAAAGCTACAAGGCGGATGACGCGCTGCGTCTGAAGCGGAACGCCGGCTATTGGGGCAAGAAGGCCCAGGTCAGCGGCGTCATCATCAAACAGACCGCGGATGCGGTGACGCAGGCGCAGATGTTGCAGTCGGGAGCCGCCGATATCGCGATGCAGATCGATCCCGATACTGCCAAGACGATCCATGATCCGAACATCGTCTTCCAGACCGTGCCGTCATACAACTACGTTTATGCCGCCTTCAGCCCCATCGCCAAGGGTTCGCCGGTGCCGCTGACCCATGACGTGCGTGAGGCCATTGCGCTCGCCATCGACTATAAGGGCGCGATCGATTTCACGGTCGGGGGCGCCGGCAATCTGCAGCCTTCCGCTATCCCCAACGGTTTTCCCGGCACCGCCGACCTGCCGGCGCCGGTGACGGATGTCGCCAAGGCCAAGGCGCTTCTGGCCAAGGCCGGCTATCCCAACGGTTTCAAGATCGGCCTGGAATTCCCGGCCATGGATGTCTACGGCATCGATATTTCATTGCTGGCCCAGAAGCTGCAACAGGATTTGGCCAAGATCAACGTGAGCCTGACGCTGAAGCCCGAGACCTTCAATGTCTGGGTCGGGGATATCGACAAACCCGGCGTGCCCTTCACCATCGGCTTCTTCGCGCCCGACTATTTCGGAAGCGCGCAATATGCCCAGTATTTCGGCATGATGGCCGGAATGCCCTGGGGCACCCGCGCCGGCGTCGGCACCACGCCGGGTCTGGACGGCGCGGCCGAACTCGTGGCCTTCAACAAGGCACTGGCGGCCGGCCCTTCGGCCCAGGAAGCCGCCTATCAGGCGATCGGCCTGCAGATGATTGCGGATAAGATCATCCTGCCCATCGTCAGCCCCGACCTCGTTCTGGCCTATGCCAAGGATATCGGTGGCATGCGCTACAGCGCCTGCTGCAATCTGCCGCTGGCCGAGATCGTGAAGCACTAAGGGCGCAGACCGGCGATGCTCAGGATCCTTCTCAAACGGCTCGTTCTCATGCCGTTCCTCATTCTGGGCATCGTCACGGCAACCTTCGTGCTGGCGCAATTCACCAAGGGCAATCCGCTGATTTCGATCATCGGCGCCCGCGCGCTCGACAATCCCGATATCGTGGCAGCGGCCAAAGCGCGCTGGGGTTTGGATAAATCCTTGCCCGAGCGCTATCTGATCTATGTCGACAATCTGGCTCATGGCAACCTTGGCACCTCCTTCCGGACCAAGCAGCCGGTGTTGCAGGATTTGGCGGACCGCCTGCCCGCGACTTTGGAACTGGTCATCTGCGCCATGATCGTGGGCGCTGTCACAGGCATTCTGCTTGGCGTCATCTCCGCCCAGTTCCGCGACACGCCGGCCGATCACGCGGCAAGGCTGTTTGCGCTGCTCGGCTCCTGCATACCGATGTTCTGGCTGGGGCTTCTCGCCCTGTTCGTCTTTTCGGTGCAGACGCATCTGCTGCCGGGCCCGGGCCGTCTGGATATCCGGTCCGATCCGCCCAATACCGTGACGGGCTTCATGCTGATCGACACGCTGCTGGCCGGCGACTGGGACGGCTTCGTCGATGCCGTCCGGCATCTCATTCTGCCGTCGCTCGTGCTCGGCTGGTCGGTCACCGGCATCGTCGCCCGCATGGTCCGTGCCAGCATGCTGGACGTGCTGGGGCAGGATTTCGTCACCATGGCGCGCGCCAAAGGCGCGGGCGAAGGGCGAGTGCTGTTCAACCATGCCTTGCGCAATGCCTTGATCCCGGCATTGACCATTCTCGGCTTCACCTTCGCCTATCTCATCACCGGTTCCGTCCTGGTGGAGACGATCTTTTCCTGGCCCGGCATCGGCTCCTATGCCGTGGACGCCGCAAGGTCGCTGGACTACCCGGCCATTACCGGCGTCACCATCGTCGGCGGGTTAGGCTTCCTGATCGCCAATCTGCTGACCGATATCGCCTATGCGGCGGTCGATCCGCGCATGCGGTCGGCGGCCTGACGCCGATGTCCGCTCATACCATCCTTGCCATCGGCCCCGGCCGCCGCCTGTACAGCCGTTTCGCAAACCGGTTGAGCTGGCGCTCAGCCCCCGTCATTCTGGGCGCGGTCATTATCCTGGGCGCCATCATCATCGCGATCAGCATTCCCTGGTGGTCGCCCTACGATCCGATCGCGCTGGCCGGACGCCGGCTGCAACCGCCAAGCTGGGGTCACTGGTGCGGCACCGACGCGCTGGGGCGCGATGTTCTTGTCCGCACGCTGTACGGCACGCGCTACTCGCTGACCATCGCGGCCCTGGTTCTGGCGGCCGGTGTCAGTATCGGCAGTCTGGTGGGCGCGGTCGCCGGCTTCATCGGTGGGTTGCTGGACAGCACGCTGATGCGCCTTGCCGATATCACGCTATCCTTTCCGCCGATCCTGCTGGCGATGGCGATTGCCGCCTCCCTCGGGCCGGGACTTGTCCATACGGCCATTGCGCTCATCATCGTCTGGTGGCCGATCTATGCGCGGCTGATGCGGGCGCAGGTGCTGAACGTCAAAGGTCTGGACCATGTCGATGCGGCCGTGGTGGCCGGCGCCCTGCCCAGCCGTATTTTGTTCAAACATATCGTGCCGCTGTGCTGGAGCCCGATTCTGGTCAATATGACCATGGATGTCGGGCAGGTGATCCTGCTGGCCAGCGGTCTGAGCTTCATCGGTCTGGGCGCGCAGCCGCCGACGCCGGAATGGGGCCAGATGATCGCCGAGGGTGCCAGCAGCTTCTATTCCTGGTGGATCGCCATGGGACCGGGTCTGGCCATCTTTCTCGTCTCGCTCTCCTTCAATTTTCTGGGCGACGGTCTGCGTGACCTGTTCGATCCCCGCTCGCGAGCCTCGACATGACGGACGCACGCAGCAATATCCTCGACGTGCGCGGCTTGCGCATCGCGATCCCAGGCCGGGACGGCGAGCGGGTCGCGGTCTCGAATGTTGATTTCGAGGTCGCGCGCGGCGAGGTGCTTGGTCTGGTCGGCGAATCCGGCTCCGGCAAAAGCTTGTCCATGCTGGCGGTGATGGGCCTGCTGCCGCGCAATATGCAGGTCACCGGCTCCGTGCGTTTCGATGGACAGGAACTGCTCGGCCTGCCTGCCCGCCAGATGCGGTCCATTCGTGGCGGCCGGATCGCCATGGTCTTTCAGGACCCGATGACGGCGCTGAACCCCGTCATGACGGTGGGCGCGCAGATTGCAGAGGCAATCCGGCTGCACAATCCATCGCTGTCGCGACGGGCGTTGCGGGCGCGGGCGGTTGGGCTGCTGGAACTGGTTTCCATCCCCATGCCGGAGCAGCGCTTCGACCAATATCCGCATGAATTCTCGGGCGGTATGCGCCAGCGCGTGGTGATTGCCATCGCCGTCGCCAATGACCCGGAGCTTCTGATTGCGGATGAGCCGACAACAGCATTGGACGTCACCATCCAGGCGCAGATCGTCGAAATTTTCGACCGTCTTCGGCGGGAGAAGGGGCTTGCGATCGTATTGATCACACATGACCTCGGCCTCGTCGCCGGTCTCGCCGACCGCATCACCATCCTCTATTCCGGTCGGGTGGCCGAGCGCGGCGCGATCGAGGCTGTCTTCCGCCGCCCCAGGCATCCCTATACGGCCGGGCTTCTGGCGGCGGTGCCGTCCATCGACAGCACCAGCGAGCGGCTGCATGCGATCGACGGCACGCCGCCGTCCCTGGCCGCGCGACCGTCCGGCTGCCAGTTTCATCCGCGCTGCGCCTTCGCCCTGCCTGTTTGTGCCGAGCGCGATCCGGATTTCCAGTGGTTCGGCCAGTCCATGGCCGCCTGCCACCGCGCGGCCGAGGCGCTGCCTATGGCAGGGGGTGATGATGGACGCTGATGTCACGTGGGCAAGCCCGCCGCCGTTACTGAAGGTAGACGGGGTGCGGGTCGATTTCCCGGTCACCAAGGGTCTGCTGTTTCAGCGCAAGGTCGGCAGCATCAGCGCGGTCGCGGGCGTCTCCTTCGAACTCGCTGCCGGCGAGACGCTGAGCCTTGTCGGCGAATCCGGTTGCGGCAAATCGACTCTGGCCCGCGCCGTGCTGCGGCTGGGCACCCCCAGCACAGGGCAGATCCTGTTCAAGGGCCAGGATCTGTCCCGATTGTCGCCGGCCGAGATGCGGCCATACCGCCAGCATCTGCAACTGGTGTTTCAGAACCCCTATGCCTGTCTGCATCCCCGCATGACGGCGCGGGACATCATCGCCGAGCCTTTGCGGATGCTGGGTCTGGATCGGCGCGCGCAGGACGCGCGGGTGGCCGAGGCGATGGCCCGTGTGCAACTGCTCCCCGAGCAGGCCGGGCGCTACCCTTTCGCCTTCTCCGGCGGCCAGCGCCAGCGCATCGGCATTGCAAGGGCGCTGGCCGTCAACCCCGATATCGTGGTGCTGGACGAACCTGTTTCGGCGCTGGATGTCTCGGTTCAGGCGGGCGTGCTTAATCTGCTCAAGGATTTGCAGGCCAGGCATGGCCTCGCCTATCTCTTCATCGCACATAACCTGTCGGTCGTGCGCCATATCTCGGACCGTGTCGCGGTGATGTATCTGGGCAAGATCGTCGAGACGGCACCGCGCGACCGGCTGTATCGCAAGCCGGCGCATCCTTACACCGAGGCGCTGCTGTCGGCCGCCCCTGTGCCGGACCCGGTGCGGGAGCGGCAAAGGCAGCGCATCGTACTGCGGGGAGAGATCCCCAGCCCGTCCAACCGCCCGAGCGGCTGCGGCTTTCGCACGCGCTGCCCGAAAGCGACCCAAACCTGCGCGGATATGGAACCGCCTTTGCTGCCTATGGCCGACGGCCATCTCGCCGCTTGCCATTATCCGACGCGGTAAGCCAGCCTACCCGATTTTGGTATGATACCTGCATGGCGAATTGATCACCTGGAAGGTCAAGCATGCAGCAGGATCCGCGCCTGAACCCCAAGCCTCCGGATACGCGCATCGAGGAAGTTCGTCGTTTCGCGCTGGAGGCGCTGCGCGCCACGTCGTCGATCTTCTACTGGATCGACGACCGCCAGGAGATGCAGGATGTCGAGCATTCGGGCTTTTCACGCCAGAATTTTTCCCAATATCAAGCGGGTATGAAGGCCTATGACCCGCTCAATATCGCCCGGCTTGTCAATTCCAGCAAACGTGTTGCGACGTTGAGACAGGATCATGATTTGGCATCACCGTCCGATTTCGCTCATTACAAATGCTATCTTGAGGCAAGCCGGATCTCCGACGTTCTGGACTTCGTGTTCTGGGACAAGAATCGCCCGTTCGCGGGCCTTGGGATTCTGAAATCGCCGGAAGATCCGCCCTTCTGCGCCGATACGCTGGGTTTCGCGGAAGCGATGCAGCCTTATATCGAATTCAACCTGGCCGCTCATCCCCGGCTGCAGAGCCAAAGGCTGACAGTGCATCTCAGCGCGTCTTTCAAATTCACCCGGCGTGAAATTGAAGTAACAACACTATTGCGCGCCGGCTGTACCAACCATGATGTTGCCGATGAGTTGGGCATTTCCCTCGGAACGGTCAAAACCCACGTGATGCGGATATTTGACAAGCTGGGTGTCGAAAACCGCGCGTCTCTCGTCTCCCGTATCGCGCAGGTGGAAAACGAGACTGTCTTGCCCTAGAGCGCCGAACGCGCAGAGGTAACAATCGCCGACGAGGCCAGCAAGCCTGCTTTCTCCAACCTCAAGTTATCGCGGCAAACCGATCTCAGCAGGGCCAGGGCGGCTACCCATGCGGGAGGCCGCCCGGCGGATCACATGCAGGTCGCGGCGTATTCGTATTTGTCCGCGAGTGCCGGCTGGTTCGACAGAATGACCTTGATTTCGGTAAAGGTCTGCTTCGGGAGCACCTTGCCTGCGAGGGCCGCAGCCGCTGCATCCATAGCCGCCTCACCCTCGGCATTCGGATTTTGCGCGATCAAAGCCTGGATCGCCCCGTTCTTGAGCGCCGCAACCTCGGCCGTTGCCGCATCATAGGCGACAACCTTCACCCGTCCAATAGCACCTGCCTGCCGCAGCCCGGTAATAGCGCCGATCGCGCCCTGGTCATTCGTGGAGAACAGACCAGCGAGGTCCGGATGCGCCGAGATGGTGGAGGTCACGATCTCCGCTGCCTTCTGCGGATCGTCAGACTGATACTGGTCACCCAGAAAGGTGATACCAGGATATTTCTTGATCTCTTCCGCGAAGCCTGCCGCGCGCGCGTCCTGGGCGAGCGAGCCCGGCGGTTGCGTGATCGTTAATACCTTACCCTTGCCGCCCAGCAGCTTCGCCATAGCATCCGCCGCCATTTTGCCGCCGGCCGCATTGTCGGTCAGGATCTGCGTGGTGACGAAGGAGGTATCAGCAAGCGTCTGGTCAGCCGTGATCACCGTGGTGCCACGCGCATGCAGCTGCTTCATCGGCTGGACCAGGGCCTGCATGTCTGTCGGCACAATCACGGCTGCCGCCGGCTTGGTGGCGGTCACGGCATTGACCACGGGAATTTGGCTATCCGCCGCGAACTGGTCAGGCGCGGAAACCGTCAGGTCAAGTCCAAGCTTCTTGGCCTCGGTTTCAGCACCGCATTGCATCGCCTGGTAGAAGGGACTGCCCTTCACGCCAAGGACGAGAGCTACGGATTGGTGCGCGGCAAAGGCGGCAGGGCTGCCGAAGCCCATGGCCGCGAGGCCCAGGGCAACGGTAGACGTCTTCATCAACGCTTTCATATGAACACCTCCGGGTTATCAGGGATTTCAGTCCAACAGGGCTGCGCTGTCACTCAACGGCTTTTGCGCAATCGTCTCTTAAGTTGATCAATCCAAACGGCAAGGATCAATACTGCGCCCATCGCGACCGTCTGCCAGAACGGCGGAATGCCAAGGATAACAAAGCCGTTCAGCAGCACGATAGGAATGAAGACACCGATGACGGTGCCGAACACGCTGCCCGCGCCGCCGAACAGGCTGGTGCCCCCCAGAACCACCGCGGAAATCGCCGTCATGTTGTCCAGCGTATGACCGTTGATCGTGGTCGTGGAAAAGCGGGCATTGGCCATCACCGCGGCCAGGCCGGACAAGGCGCCCGAGATGGCATAGACGGCAATGAGATTGCGGCGGATGTTGATGCCGCTTCGGCGCGCAGCCTCGGCATTGGAGCCGACCGCAAAAACATGCAGACCAAAGCCGGTGAGATGTAGAATGACACCGAACAGGACGGCAGTGACGGCTGCAATGACCACCAGCGTCGGAATGCCGGAGATTGCCCCTGCTCCAACCGCATCCACCAGCTTCTCAGGCATAGCGCGGACATCGATGCCGCCGGACGCGATCTGCGCGAAGCCGAGCGCCATGCCCATGGACCCGAGCGTCACGATGAGCGCCGGGATCTTGGCCCAGGCGATGAGCGCGCCGTTGAACACACCCCACAAGGCGCCGCTGGCAATGGCCACGAGCGTGCCGATCAGGATCACTGGCCAGCCCGCGTCCGTCGTGCCGAAGGTAGTGCCCGAGGCGCCGGCCAGCGCCAACATAACCTGCGCCGACACAACGGATGAAAAGACAAGCACGGCGCCACAGGAGAGATCGATGCCGGCGGCAGCAATCACATAGGTCTGGCCCACGGCGAGCACGAGGAAGATGGCTGCGTTGATCGCCAATTGCTGAAGGTTGTAGACGGAGGCAAACTGCACCGGGCGCAGTCCAGCGAAAATGGCGACGAGGCCGAGCAGCAGCACGAAAATCCAACCGGAAGCCAGAAGCCGCAGGAACGGGGATTCGGCTGCCGCCGCACCATTGCCTGACTGCACGCCGCTCATGCTGCTTCCTCCGTCCGCCCGCTCGTCATGGCGCGAACAAGGTCATCCACACTCGCTTCCGACGCCCTGAGATCGGCGACCGTCTCACCCAGGCGCAGAACCTGAATGCGGTCCGCTACTTCCAGCACCTGCGGCATATTATGGCTGATGAGTACGACTGAAATGCCGTGGTCGCGCACACGGCGCGCGAGGTCCAGCACGCGCTGTGTCTGTACAACGCCCAACGCCGCCGTCGGCTCGTCCAGAATGACGATCTTTTTCGCCCACATGGCCGCACGCGCGATGGCGACAGACTGGCGCTGGCCGCCCGACAGAGTATCGATCGCCACCCGATCAGATTTCAGATGCACGCCAAGTGTCGCGAATTGCTCCTTCGCCTGCGCGCGCATCGCCTTGCGATCCAGAAAACCTAAGCGCCCCAGCAGCCCCGGCTGCTTGATCTCGCGACCAAGAAACAGATTCTCGGCTGGCGGCAAGTCCGGTGCCAGCGCCAGATCCTGATAAACGGTCGCAATGCCAGCCTCCTGCGCCTCTTGCGGAGAGCCGAAGCGCACACGCTGCCCTGCGAGGGTGACCTCCCCCTCATCCGGCCGGTCCGCGCCCGAGAGGATTTTCACGAGTGTTGACTTGCCCGCGCCATTGTCGCCGATCAGGGCGACGATCTCGGCCGGCATAACCCGGAAATGCGCACCTCGCAGAGCCTGCACATGCCCGAAGCTGCGCCGGATACCCCGCGCGATCAGCAGGGGTTCGGTCATAACCTGTGTTCGATACGGGACGCGCCAGCGCCATGCTCACCACTCAGCGCCAGGCCGATATTGTTCGAAAACGCGAAGAACTCGCTATATTTGGCGGAGACAAGGGTGTTCCAGTAGTCGAAAGCGGCCTGCGACGAAGCAAAAGTCCATACATCAACCGTCTCGAAATCATGCTGGCCGCGAATGTGATAGCGACCCTGGTACAGCGCCCCTTTCCCTTGCGCTGCCTGGGCAATGGCTGCCCATGCCGCCTGAAGCTCCCCTTGTTTCTCCGCAGGCACGAGATACCAGTGCGGCCGGGGACGCGTGTAGTGCAGCCAGAGACAGGAACCCGCCACGGTGTTCTGTTTATCAGTCATGCGATTGCCTTGATTGATCCAAATGGCGCGATAAGTTCGGCCATCGGCCGGATGCGCCCGACGATATGGCGTGAGGTGGTGAACTTGAAATCCGCGACGCGCTCATGTCCGCGAATGGCGCTGTCCGCCACATCCGGACCGCTGATCTCCCAATAGCCGAGATGGTGCCAGTGATGCGCCACATCCAGCCGCTGCCGGCCGGAGATGTTCACATCATGCGCCAAGTCACCCTTGAAGGCTTCATCGCACTCAAAATCATATTCGGTGCGGGCCTGCGGAGTCGCTTCGCACCATTGGTCGTTCCACTCCCACAGGGCGAGAAAGGCCCATGCGTGGTCATTCGAGGCCCGCTCACCGAAGACGGGTGCGAATTCCCGTAGGCCGATCATCCATTCGGTGCGGAACAGCCTGGCCCATCCGGCCTGTTCCAGCCGCACCGTGCCTTGGAGTGCAGCATCTAACGTCGGTGCTTCAAAAACGGCCGCGATGTCATGGTCATGAGTGAAGCCCGTGTCGAGCCCCACCGGATCGTTGGGCGCTGAGGGATCAAACACATGACGCTGCGATAGAACCCAGCCTTCGGCCTTCAGCGCCTGGAACACGGCCAGAATGGCGTCGCGCTCTTGCGCGCCATAGATACCTGGAAGATCGTCCTGACGCTTGCCCGTGAGCACGATGCAGGCGCGCGGATTCGCATCTGACGTGAAAACGTCAGTGTCACCCGTCAGACTTGTCATCACCGCACCTTCGCGACAGCGGTCATCAACTGCTCAACGCGATGCGGATCGATACGGTTCCACCAGCGCTCTTCGATCTTGAGCCATTGCCCGACGATCGCGCCGTCAGCCGCCGCCATCAAGGCCGGCACCTGTGCAGGCGACAGGCCCGAGCCGACGATCACCGGCAGATGCGTGCCCGCGCGCACTTCGTCCACCTCTTCCGGCTGCGTGGGTGACCCCGTGCGCGTGCCGGTGGCGATCAGCACATCCGCGCCGAACCATTCGGCATCGGTTGCCTGTTCGGTGATTGACCGGTCAGCCGTAATCTGATGCGCACCAAACTTCACGTGGACGTCAGCCAGGATGGCGATGTCATGCGCGTCGATATTCGCGCGATAGCGCAGCGCGCGCGAGGCCTCACCGTTCAGGAAACCTTCGTTGGCGATATAGGCATTCGCCCATTGGTTGACGCGCACCCATTTGGCGTCCACAGCCTTTGCCACTGCAAGACCCGGAATGGCACCATTGGCGACACAAGTAATGCCGATCGGCGTGGCAACCGCCGCGCGCACCGCTTCGCAGGCCGCAGTCAGGAACGCCACTGTCTCGAAGCCGATATCCTCAGGCCGTGAAAACGGCATGTCCCCGGCATTCTCGATCATAATGCCGTCAATCCCGCCTTCGGCGAGGACGCGCGCATCCTGCACCGCAGCGTCATAAATCTCGCGAAGCGGCTGACCTTTGTAGAAGGGCGCGCCCGGCAGCGGGGCCAGATGGATGACCCCGATAATGGGTTTCTTGACCGGGAACAGGTCTGCAAGCTTGCTGGGCCGCAGCGGCATGACCACAGGGGGGCTCATGTCAGTTTTCCTTATAGCTCAGAAATTCAGCCCGTGTCGGGATAGCGGCCTGGGCGCCGAGCGCCCCGCAGGCGATGGTCGCCGCCCGAACCGCTTGGGCCAGGGCCTTAGGCGGCGTTTCGCCACGGCTCAGGCCTGCGAGATACCATCCGGCGAGGCAATCCCCCGCACCCGTCGTATCGACAATCGGCAGGCTCGGCGGCGTGGCGGTTGCAACCACACCCTGGCGATTAAATAGCGTGGCGCCGCGCGGCCCCTCCGTTCGGACAACCGAAGCGGCCCCCATGCGGAACAGACCGTCCATGGCATCGGTTCCAATTGCCTGGGCGGCCCGGTCATTCACGAAAAGCACGGCGGCACCGTCGATTGCGGAGCGCAACGTCTCGATCCCGTCTGGAAAAGTCGCCGGCTCAAGATCAAGCGACCAGGCAATGCCCTTATCCTTTGCCCGCGCAATCAGCTGTTTGGAAGAAGGCCCGTAAATGGCTGTGTGGATATGGCTAACGCCTTCCAGGTTAACTGCGTTCAACACGCCATCATCCGGATAGAGCGAAACGCCCGGATGCAGCAGCAGTCGCTTCTCACCATGCGGCTCGACCACGGTGACGACACGGCAGATGGCGCCTGCACGTTCGCCGATATGCAAATGCAACCCCTCGCCCGCCAGCCGCTGCGCGATGCCGGCCGACGCCGGATCGGTGCCGACCTGTATTGCCAGCATCACCGCGGCTCCCGCCCGGGCTGCCGCGACGGCGGCATTGGTGACGACACCGCCGATATCTTCGAATGCGTCGGAGCAATGCACCTTCTCATCCGGCTCGGGAAAGCGCTGCGCCGTGAGGGTCAAATCAACGCTAATATCGCCGACAAACAGAAGTCTTTTCATGCCCGGCCCCAATCGACATCTGAACCATAATTTGTCATGACATTAGTGTCAATAAAATTGATTATGAATTAGGCGTTCACATTATTTAGTCTAAATTTTGCTCATATTTTTTCTTTTATGCCTATAATGACGCCGTTTTCGGTCGACATAATAAGAAATTTAGAATTCTCGCAGCTCTTGCGAAGCGTCGACGTTCCGTGCTTCTAAAATGTAGTGACAATGAGTGAACAATGTCCTGGGATAGTTCGCAGCCCTTCACAGATGACGCCCCCCTATGGGAGCAAATTGCCGACCGGCTGCGCCGCGCCATCGACGCCGGCCATTTCGGCCCGGGCGCGGTGCTGCCGACGGAAGCTGACATCAACGCCCAGTTTCAGGTAAGCCGAACAACCTCTCGTGCCGCCATGAACAGGCTAGTGCAGGAAGGTCTCGTCATCCGCCGTGCCGGCATCGGCTCCATTGTGCGGGAGTTCCGGGTCGAGCGTCCCGTGAGCCAATTGACTGGCTTCTCGGAAGACATGCGGCGGCGCGGTCTCTCATCCTCCTACACTGTATTAAAAGCGGGCATGGAAGCGCCCAGCCCCGAAGCAGCCGAGGCCCTGGGCCTACCTGCTGGAGACATCACTTTTCAGTCCGAACGCCTTCTCAGCGCCAATGGCCGGCTGATCGGCCTTTCGGAATCCTGGCTGCGCCCCGACCTGTTCACCACTCATGCGCCGCCGTCGTCCGCTGAACTCGGCACGCGCTCACTGTACGAATGGCTGCGCTCTACGCTCGGCGTTGAGATCATTGGTGGGGTAGAACATATCGAAGCTGCCATCGCCCCATCTGCCATCTGCAAAAAGCTGCAGCTCACACCGGGCAGCCCGGTCCTGGTCGCACGGCGGCTCGCGAAAACCAAAGGCGGCTTGTCGGTGGAATTTGCAATTACAACCTACCGCGCCGACCGCTACCGCTTCCGGGTAGAACTGTAGCCCAGGACTAGGCCGATCCATGCCGCTCCCGAAGCATCGGCATGGGCAGCATTCAGATACCGCTCAAAACCCGAACGGCATGCGCGGCAGCAGCGGCACGATTTTCCACGCTCATTTTTTCGAAAATCTGGTCTAGGTATTTATTGACTGTCCTGGGGCTTAGACCAAGGATTTCGCCGATATCTTTATTGGTTTTGCCTGCTGATATCCATAGAAGGACATCTGCCTCGCGCACTGTCAGCCGAAACTTCTTTTGTAGCTTCTCCTTGTCTGCCTGCTGGTCATCAAGTGAGAGGCGCAAGATAATCTCGTTTTCCGATACGCGTCCGATATAGGTCGCCTGAACCGATCGGCTGCCCATCTGCACGGTGATGGCCGAGGCACTGGACTCAAGCGGTTTCGACAACCAGCCCGAAAGTCCGGAAGGAAGATCTTGCAGCGCGGAGTCGCTGGCACCCAGACAATTCATAACAAGCCGGTTAGCTTGCGGTGTGCTCCACACAACATTAGCATTCGCATCGACTGCAATAAGGAAACGACCGGTGAGATCAATGGCGGTTCGTGCATTGCGCGCAGTTTGTGCCGTTGCCAGATGCCGTTCGATGCGCGCCAGCAACTCATTCGGCACGACGGGTTTAGTGACGTAATCGACACCGCAAGCCTGAAATCCACGGATAATGTGCTCCGTTTCACTGAGACCGGTCATGAAGATGATAGGCAGATCGACGAAGGACGCACTCGCTTTCAGCCGCCGACAAGTCTCGAAACCGTCCATGCCTGGCATCATCGCGTCCATCAGGATGAGATCGGGAACGACCTTGTCTACCAACAGCATGGCGGACTCGCCACTGAGCGCGACGAGAACAGTCAAGCCAGCGCTCTCCAGGACGTCCGTCAAGAAATTCAACGACTCGACGGAATCATCAACGATCACGACGGTATTGCGGCTATGCATCATCATGGCTCGCCATCCAGAAGGGTTGAAAGCGTTGCCGTATAGCGGGGAAAATCGAGGCGCCCCACCATCGGTTCGAGCAATTCGACAAGCCAAAGGTAGTCAGCCGACTGATTGCCGAGGTCGATAAGCTTATCTCTAATGCCGCGCACATATCCGATCTCTCCCAGGCGGCTGAGGTCGGCGAGTTCGGCGCGGGACGGGAGCCGCCTGCTGGCAGAGAGACCGGAGGATGCCTGTCGCTCAGCCTCTGCAATTCCAGCCTCCACGCCACGCATACGCCATTCGATCTCCAGAAGCTTCGCGATCTCCTGTACCAACGCATTCGCATCGATCGGTTTTGTCATCACTGTGTTGTGGTATCCAAAACTGCCGCGAAAGGCCTCGATCTCAAATGCGTTCCCCGAAACGACCATGATGCGTGATTGCGGCGCCACTGATTCACGCAATACCTTCGCAGTCTCCCAACCACTCATGCCGGGCATTGCGATGTCCAGCATGACAAGATCAGCGGGATTTTCGCGCGCGACGACAAGGCATTCGACCCCGCTATTGACCGATCGCACGTTGAAGCCAAGCGGCTCCAAAATATCGGTCATCATCTCGCAATGGGCCTTGTCATCATCGACGATCAGAATCCGCCGTCGTGGTCCCTCATAGCCCGAAACCTGCGAATAGGCTGATAGCCTGGGAGATGCGTAGGTCGCCTCCGAGAGCAGCAGTCGGGCGCGAAAACTACTGCCTTTACCGGGCGTGCTATCGACCGTCATGTCCCCACCCATGACGGAGATGAGGAGGCGGGTGATGGTTAAGCCCAAGCCGGTCCCAGAAATCGGGTTGGAGCCGGTATGCCGACCACGTTCGAAAGGCTCGAATACTTTTTGCAGATCGTCGGCATGAATACCGCTACCCGTATCAACGACTTCAATCTCGGCGAACATGTCACGATATCGCACGCGGAAGGTGACGTCGCCCTTTTGCGTGAACTTCACAGCATTGGAAAGTAGGTTGATCACAATCTGTCGGAGACGCTTTGCATCTCCATAAACCACTCTGGGAAACTTTCCCTGAAGTGTAAAATAAAAGCCGAGCCCCTTCGTCTTGGCTTCGAGGCGAAACATATCGGCCATCTGCTCAAGAAGCTCGATGACGTCAAACTCCTCCCGCTCGAGATAGAGCCGGCCAGATTCGATTTTGGAAATATCAAGCAGCCCGTCGATCAAACTCGACATATGTTCAGCGCTGCGCCTAACCGTGCGGATTGCATGGCGGCGACGTATCGGGATTGTTGGGTCATTATCGAGAACCTGAGCATAACCCAGAACGGCGTTGAGCGGCGAACGTAATTCATGTCTTATGCCGATCATGTAACGACTTTTAGCCGTATTGGCCCGCTCTGCGATTTCCTTGGCTTCCAGAAGCTTACCGTTGGATTGCTGAAGCGCCGCGTCCGTTCGTTCATGGGCCTCGATCTCTTCCATCAACAGGGTCGTCTGGCGTTCGGATTCTTCTTGCGCAAGCATGCGACTTTCGCGAGCCAGGACGATCATCCAGGCCGACATCGCAGCAATGATGGTGAATAGCCAGAACATATGCCAGGCGACTGTCCAGATCGCACTCCGCTCATCAGGATAGGTCAGCGTTCCCTGCATATAGGCGAAGGCAATCACGCCTGCGATCATCAGTATGAGCGAAAGGAAAGTCTTGCTGAAACGACGCGCCCGCTGGTTCGACTTGCTCACCTGCCTATTGGACCAGAGGGATGTTTGCAAAATCGAGTCGCGGCGGACGGGCAAGGCGCCATCGACCGAAAACGGCACTTTGCAACGGTCGCCGCAGCGAGCATCAAGCGTGCAGCATAGGGAACAGATTAGCCCATCATAGGCGGGGCAGTTGGCCATGTCTTCCGGTTCAAACGCATATTGACATATGCAACAGGTCTTGGTTGTGCTGCCGAGCCCGACCGGGCTAGGCTCTCGCGCCAGGTAATGGCGGCCGCGGGTCGCCCAGGCGATGGCCGGCGCGGCAGCAAAGGCAACTACGAAACCCGCGAAGCCGGCAGCACCCGCCGCAACTGGTCCGAAGGTTCCGGAGAAAAGGAGCAAGGCCGCAAGGCCGCAAGGCCGCCGAGTGTCATGCCACCGAAACCGACCGGATTGGTGTCTTTCAAATAAGCTCGCTTGAATTCGATCCCGTGCGGGCTCAGACCGAGTGGCTTGTTGACTACGAGATCGGCGACGAGGGCGCCGATCCAGGCAACGGCGAGGTTTGAATATATGGCCAGGGTAGTGCCGAGCGCACGATAGACGCCCAACTCCGCCAGCAGAAGTGCGATCGCCACGTTGAACAGAAGCCAGATCACTCGGCCGGGGTGGCTATGGGTGAGGCGGGCGAAGAAGTTTGACCAGGCGATTGACCCGGCATAAGCGTTCGTGACGTTGATCTTGATCTGCGACAGGATAACGAACAGGACCGTTACGGAGACGACGATCGCATTTGACTGGAAGACATAGCCGAAGCCGATGCGATACATATCGACCGGTTCCGCCGCGCGCACCGGTGACAGCCCGTGGCGGAGCGCGATAACCGTCAGCAGCGAACCCGCCAGCATCTTGAGAGCGCCGACCATAATCCAGCCGGGGCCACCCCATACCATCGCACCCCACCATTTCCAGTCGAACCTGTCGGTTCGTTTTTCCGGCATGAAGCGCAGGAAATCCACCTGCTCTCCGATCTGACCCATGAGAGAAAAGACGACCGACGCGGCGGCACCAAATAATGCGAAGTGAAAACCCTGTGCCTTGCCGGTCAAACCCGCAAAATGGGACCAGTCATGAAATGCCTGCGGTGCTGCATAAGCGATGGCAATAAAAGGCAGCAGCTGGAGAAGCGTCCAGATCGGCTGCATATAGTCATGTACGCCAGGAACGATTTTGGTCGAATCCTTCGACGCGATATACATGACCGGATAGGCGGAAATGCCCTGGTCGGATACTTTCTCCCCCTGGTACTCGCCCTTGGTGAAGATCGGCAGAATATTGTCGAACTCTTTGATCCGCTTGATGTCGATACCTTGCAGAATTCCGCGCGGCACCGCGACTTTGGTCTGCCAGGCTTCCAGATCGGGGATATCGACGCTCTGCGGCTGCGTGATGAAGCGGGTGATGGCGGTCGAGGTGTCAAGGTTCTGCATCACAACTTTGAAGCCAAGGTCTTTCGACGCCTGCTGACCGATGTCAGACACAACCGAATAGGACACGCCGATATGACGCAGTGTTATGTTCTTGATGTCCTGCGCCCAGATCATCGGTGCGCCGACAACAGGTGTGGCCGTGGCGCCACCAGCCAAGGCAGCCGCTCCTTTCAGCAGCGATCTGCGGCTTAGATTGCGGGCTCTGGTCTTG
>NZ_JAESVB010000017.1 GCF_020618775.1 Acidisoma silvae
ACGGGATCCCGAAGCCACCGGCGGACCTGCCCCTGTGCCGCAGCATGGCGCGCGCAGCCTTGTCGGCCAATATTCCACGAGAAGCCGAAGCTGCCGAGAAGCTTCGCATCTGTCTGCTGGATTTTCTGACCTGTGCGCTGGAGTCACGCGACCTGCCGATTTCCGGCCAGGCGATCCGCTTCGCGGCGATGGAGCAGGGATCGGCACCGGTTCTATTTACCGATCATCGCGTGCCAGTGCCCCAGGCGGCCTTCGCCAATGCGGTCATGGGTCATGGCCTGGTTCGGGAGGATATGCATACCGGCAGCGTCAGCCACATGGGCGTCGTCATCATGCCGACCTTGCTGGCCTTGGCGGCACGTCGACCCATTAAGGGGCGCGATTTCATTCGCGCCGCCATTTTAGGCTATGAGGCAGGGGGGAGATTCGGGCGCGCGCTCATCAATGCCGATTTCGCGCGTTTCTTCCGTCCCACCGGATTTGCAGGGCCGGTAGCCGGCGCCATTGCCGGTGGCAGCCTGATGGGATTGAGTGAAGACGAAATAACAAGTGCCCTATCTCTTGCCGTGAATACTATGAGCGGGCTGAATGAATGGCCGGCAACGGGCAGTGATGAGATGTTCTTTCATCCGGGCTTCGCCGCGCGCAATGCCGTGACAGCGGTGGAGCTAGCGGCGCTCGGTGCCCGCTCGTCCGAGCGCGCGCTGGATGGGGCGGCCGGTCTGTTCGCAGCCTATCGCCCTGGCCTGCCACTGCCAGAGATTGCATTTTTCAGCGATGGCACGCCAGAGCTGCTGACGGTCTATAACAAGCCGGTTCCTGCCTGCAATTATGCCCAGACGCCATGCCAGGCGATGCTCGCTTTGGCACGGCAAGACGGCGTGCGGCCGGATGACGTGACAGAAATCCTTGTGCGAGGCACGAGGGCGATGAAACTTTATCCTGGCTGTGACTATGCGGGCCCATTCGGTCGCATCCTGCAAGCCAAGATGAGCATTCATTTTGGTGTGGCTGCGGCCTTGGTTCATGGCGGTGTCACAGAACAGAATTATCGTGTGCTTGATGACCCGGCGATCATGCGTTTGGCACAATGTCTGACGGTGGAGGAGGGGGCGGAGTTTAACGCCGCCTATCCGGCACAGCAGGGGGCATCCGTCGAAGTCACGCTGAAGGACGGCAGCACGCGCAAGCGCAGTCTGGCGGATGTCGTGCCTGCTACGCCGGAAGGCGTGTATGGCCGCTTTCGCGAGGCCGCGACGACAATTCTTGGTGTTGGTCGGGCATCCAAACTGGAAGACGCGGTCGCACGCCTGGAGACGCTCGAGGATGTCAGTATCCTTGGCACAATGACACAAAGCTAGATCATGGAGAGTATGATGAACAAGGACATGTTCGAAAAGGGCCTTGAGATCCGCAAGTCTGTACTCGGGGCGGAGTTTGTTGAAAATTCCCTCAAGACGGCTGACGATTTCAATATGCCGATGCAGGAACTGACGACGGAATATTGCTGGGGCACTGTATGGGGACGCGAAGGGCTTTCCCGGAAAACCCGCAGCATGCTCAATATTGCCATGCTGAGCGCTCTCAACCGTCCGCATGAGTTGAAGATGCATCTGAAGGGTGCACTCAAGAACGGTGTCACAAAGGACGAGATTCGGGAAATCCTCCTGCAGGTCGCGATCTACTGCGGCATTCCGGCCGGCGTGGATTCCTTTCGCATCGCACGAGAAGCCTTTGCCGACGTCGCCAAGGCTGCCGAATAACCTGCCTCGGCCAGAGCTTCGGCATGACCGGAGTTCTGGCCGCCCATCTATCATGAGGCGTGCTGACGATGCCCAATGAATTGCCAAAATACGAGCTTTACGCCATTCGATATGCAACCCGCGAAGGCCGGCGCGCTGACAGTTTTATCGGTGGCGATCCGCATGACGGACCGATGCGGATGGATTACTTCATGTGGGTCGCCATCGGCCCCGAGCGAAGTTTTGTCATCGATTCTGGTTTCACCGCGGAGATGGCGGTCAAGCGAAAGCGTGAATTTTTGCGCTGCCCGGTTGAAGCCCTTGAATTGCTCGGTTTGTCTGCGGCATCAACCAAGGATGTCGTTCTGACCCATCTCCATTATGATCATGTCGGCAATTTCGCGAAATTTCCTGTGGCGCAGTTTCACCTTCAGGAGCCTGAAATTCACTTCGCGACCGGTCGCTATATGCGCCATCATTGCATCAATCACTCCTTTGAAGTTGAAGATGTCGTTGGCATTGTTCGGCTGAACTATGGCGGACGGGTGACCTTCTACAGAGGCAATGAAGAACTCGCGCCGGGGATTACCCTACATCTGGCGGGCGGGCATTCCGGCGGCCTCCAGTTTCTGCGCATCCATACGCAACGTGGCTGGGTCGTACTGGCCTCCGATGTGCTGCATTATTTTGAGAATATGGATAGCGGTCGGCCCTTCACGACCGTCTTCAATATTGGCGATGCCGCAGAAGCCTTTGACCTTGTCCGCCGCCAGGCGCCGAGCCGTGATCACATCATTCCGGGCCATGATCCTCTGGTGATGGATATGTATCCGCCTCCGCGGCCCGATCTCGCCGGGATTATTGCGCGACTAGATGTCCCGCCCGTCAAATAAGTAAAAAAAGAAAAGCAAGGAAATAGTCCGGTGTCATACTCCCAGACTTTAGCGGTCGGGGCAGCCGACCAGACGATGGACGAAAAAAGAAGAAGCGCTGTCAAAGGCGCCTTTTTCTCGGAATTCATCGATATGTTCGACATCTACCTTCCTGTTGTGGTGCTGTCGCCGGTTCTGTTCTTCTTTCAGCCGAGGCATCTCTCGCCGGGAGTGGAAGCGATCCTCGCCTCTCTAGTTTTTATTACGACGCTGCTTGGCCGTCCTGTGGGTGCGCTGCTCTTCGGAATGATCGCCGACCGCATCGGTCGCCGCATGGCGTCGATCTACTCTGTATCCGGTTTTGGAATCATAACTTTTCTGATCGCGCTCCTCCCTGGATATAATAGCATCGGTATCAGTTCCTACTTTCTTCTTGTGGCCCTTCGCTTTCTCGACGGCATCTGCCTTGGTGGCGGTTATACGGGTGCGATGCCGCTGGCCATCGAGTATTCACGCAAAGATCAGCGCGGCTTTGTCGGTGGTCTGATCATTGCCGGCTTCCCGGCGGCTTATGTGACGATCAACCTTATTGCCATGCTCATGTTCGCGCTTTTTCCTTTGCATGGTTTGGACTCGCCCTACGCTCGATGGGGCTGGCGCATTCCCTTCGTGATCGGCGCGATCCTCGCCGGCTTCCTGGCTTTTTACTATATTTTTAAGGTCTCCGAATCCGAGATCTGGAAAGCCGAGATCGGCGAGCGGCCGGAGAAGTTGCCGTTTATGGATCTGCTGCGTGGCAAAAGTGCACGCAACCTTGCGCAGGTCCTCATTCTGATGAGCGGATTCTGGCTGACCCAGAATATCATCACGATTTTTGTGCCGACAACATTGCTGAGCCGCTTTCTACATCTGTCCCATTTGCAGCTGACCTCGACGCTGTTGATGTCCTATGCGGTACTTTTCTTCAGCTATATCGGGTCGGGCCTGATCGGGCAGCGCATCGGCCGCCGCCGCTTCTTTGTGGTAATGGGCCCTGTTATCGCGACAGTCGGGGCTGGGATCCTCTATGTGTTGGTGAGCACAGACGGGTTGAGTCTGCCGGTGATCATGCTGCTGGTTTGCGCATTGTCTGTCATCGTGACATCGCCCTGGGGCGTGATTGTCACCTATATCAATGAAAGATTTGTCACAGACGTGCGCGCGACCGGATTTGGGGTCGGTTTCAGCCTTTCCGTCATTATTCCGTCCTTTTACGCCTTCTACATGAACTGGCTGAGCGCACTCATGCCGTTCCACCTGACGCCAGTCTTTCTGCTTTGCATCGGTGGTTTGATCGGCATGGTCGGTGCCCTAATGGGGCCAGAAACCAGGGATGTGGATTTCTGACTCCAACCGTCTGAGCGACAAATCGAGCCAGTTTGACGCAAGAGATTGAGGAAATGAGATATGCTTGAAACGGTGACCAAGCTGCCGCTGAAGGATTCGTCGCTTCTGCGGCAGGCCAATCTGCTGGATGGGGCCTGGGTGCAGGCCGATAGCGGCAAAACGATTCGTGTTACCAATCCGGCAACGGCCGAGGTGATCGGTCTTATTCCTGCGATGGAGACCGCAGAGACGAAACGGGCCATCGATGCGGCCTATCGTGCGCAAAAAGTCTGGGGTGCAATGCTGGCCAAAGACCGCAGCGCCGTCCTGCGAAAGCTCTTTACCTTGATGATGGAAAACCAGGATGACCTCGCCATCATCATGACGGCAGAGCAAGGCAAGCCGCTTGGGGAATCGAAGGGCGAGATCGCCTATGCGGCGAGCTTCATAGAATGGTTTGCCGAGGAAGCTAAGCGTGTCTACGGCGATATCATTCCTGAACCAGCGCCGAACCGCCGCATATTGGTGACGAAAGAGCCGATCGGCGTCTTTGCGGCCATCACGCCCTGGAATTTTCCGGCTGCGATGATTACCCGAAAGGCAGGTCCGGCCTGGGCCGCAGGCTGCGCCGGTGTCATTCGTCCAGCCACCGAGACCCCCTTCTCGGCGCTGGCTCTGGGCGTGCTCGCGGAACGCGCAGGCCTGCCGGCCGGTGTCTGCAATATCCTGACCGGCCCGGGGCGTGTAATGGGGGCTGAACTGACGGGCAATCCGAAGGTCAGAAAGCTGTCCTTCACGGGTAGCACAGAGGTAGGGGCACAATTGCTGGCACAATGTGCGCCGACGATCAAGAAAACGAGCATGGAACTGGGTGGTAACGCGCCGTTCATTGTCTTTGACGATGCTGATCTTGATGCCGCCGTGCAGGGGGCGATGGTCTCTAAATTTCGCAATACCGGCCAGACTTGCGTCTGCGCCAATCGTATTCTGGTGCAGGACAGCGTTTTCGAGGTATTTGCTGAGAAGCTGAAGGTTGCAGTCGAGGCTTTAAAAGTCTCCAATGGCATGGAACCGGGAGCGACACAGGGGCCGCTGATCAATCCAGCAGCGGTCGAGAAGGTGGCGGAGCATATCGCCGATGCTGTCAGCCGTGGCGCACGTATCGTCACAGGTGGTAAGCCGCATGCGCTTGGCGGCAATTTCTTCGAACCCACGGTGCTGGCTGATGTGCCGCGCGCGGCAAAAATCTTTGGTGAGGAGACTTTCGGTCCGGTGGCGCCCCTGTTCCGTTTCAGCACGGAGGCGGAGGCAATTCAACTTGCCAATGATACCGAGTTTGGCTTGGCATCCTACTTCTACGCCCGCGATGTCGGACGTATCTTTCGCGTGTCAGCGGCATTGGAATACGGCATTGTCGGTGTCAATGAAGGGATCATCAGCACGGAAGTCGCACCTTTCGGCGGCGTGAAGTCTTCGGGTCTCGGCCGCGAGGGCAGTAAATACGGTATCGAGGACTATCTCGAAATCAAATACATCGCCCTCGGCGGCCTGGGGCAATAATCGCTTCACAATGAACCTAATAAAAGCCCGAAAGGGCCAGTAGAGAGTAAGATGAACGTCATTTATGATTTTACCGGTAAAACGGTGCTGATTATCGGCGGCACGACTGGCATTGGCCGCGCGACGGCTTTGGCTTTCGCGAAAGCCGGGGCCAATCTTGTGGTTGCCGGCATCGGCGCCACGCAGGGCGAGAGCTTGGTCGCGGAGGTTACCAACTCAAGCCAGGCGCAAATCGAATTTGCGGAAGTCGATGTCAGGGTTGAGGCTCAGGTCAAAGCCCTGGTCGAACGGGCGGTTGCGCGATTCGGCGGTATTGATGTCGCTTTCAATAATGCTGGCGTTCCAGGCAAGACAGCGCCCATCCAGGATCTGGAAGAGAGTGATTTTGACTATATTCTTGATATAAATCTGAAGGGCATTTTCTTCGGGTTGAAATATCAGGTTCCGCAAATGCTGGCACAGGGCGGTGGGGTTATTGTCAACACGGCCTCCCTGTTCGGTGTCATGGGCTATGCGACGACCGCGACCTATTGCGCGTCGAAATGGGGTGTTATCGGCTTGACCAATTCCGTCGCGCTTGAAGTGGCCAAGTCGAATATCCGCGTCAATGCCATCGCGCCAGGCTCCACCATGACACCGCTGCTAAGTGGCATGTTCGGTGGGGAGCAGACGGCACGCGACAAGGTAACGCATCTGATCCCCATGGGCCGTATCGCCGATCCCAAAGAGATTGCGCAGTTGGTTCTGTTTTTATCTTCTGATGCGGCATCATATATCACAGGGCAGGCGGTTGTTGTCGACGGTGGTGGATTTGTGCCGGGAGGTTGAGGTCATATCATGGGATGGTTTAACGATAACCCGGCAGTCCTTCTGGCCATTGAGCAATAAAGGCGGAAAATTCCAAATTTATGCGAATCTGACCGGCCGATCACGGAAGCCAGCGCCTATCTTTTAGATGAGCCAACGCTGGCCTACGTTTTGGCAATGTGGCCCGCCTTTGATCACCGTCTCGAGATAGCAAGGTCAACTCGCAGCACTTCTGATGTTGGCAGCGACTGGCAGCCGCAGCGCTCAGGACCATCCGGCTTTTGGGACAGCCTGCGCTGACCAAGCGGCTGCCTTTGACCGAGTTGAGTCCGCGCGAACACCTCACAGAGCGCTGCATTATTATCACCATTTGCGTGCCAGCACGGAAGCACTCGGGGCTGCTTGTCAAGTAGCGACAGCCACTCTTCACGAAGGCCATAGTGAGACGGCTTTGACCTTCTTGCGAGAGGGATTGCGGCAGCTGCAACTTGCGGCAGGTGCGCTGCCAGGTTTCAAGATGGTCGCCTTTGGCCAATCATTCTGCGCCACTCGCGCTTCAATCACTGGGTAAAACAAGAGAGCATCCATGGCTGACTACTCGATTTGGGTTATGGAATCGCGATGGTCAGATAGGAAAGCTTGTTGTTTGCAAAGGATGCAATGATTAATGCAGCAGGCGACGAATATCGGCGCGTGGTGCCGCCGCATGAGGAGCAAGTCGGCGCGGTGCTTCCTTCGCGTGCCACCAGGACTGGTTTGCGCATTACTGAAATTGCACTCGGACAAGGTGAGACAAGCCTCACTACATGAGCAGGATGCGTTTCGGCCGCAGGCGACCTTGGAACCAAAATCGACGACGCCCTGCGGCTTCGGATCTCAATAGCTGTCGCCGTACCCCCCTTCGCCGCGGTGATCATCCTCACCCCCAGAACGGGCTAGGTCGCCTGATGGCAAACCAAGGATGCACATGCCACCGATTGTCGCTTCAGCGCTTTGCATCAAACCACGCGGGTTGCGGACCAAAGCCCAAGGCGAAAAAGTGGATGACTTGAAGGAGATCTCGACTAAGCTCGCCGCAATACGGGTCCTCAGCATGCGTTTTCGTGGGCTTCTGACGCGCGGCAATATTGAATTGTTGAATACTTGGCTACAGGACGCAGCCTGCTTCGGCATTCATGCGATGCGACAGTTTGCAGCGACGTTTCGCCGAGACATTGGTGCCGTCCGCGACGCCATCCTGGATCCTTGGAGCAACGGTCAGACAGAGGGGCAAATCGACCGCCTAAAACCCTCAAGCGTGCATTGCATGGTCTTGCTAGCGTCAAGTTGCTCCGTGCGAGGATGCTTACCCTTTATACAACTTAACATCACATCCTTGAGCCAGACCCCCACACTATGAGGAAGACCGGCGGATCGTGTTCACGACGATATGACAATGGGCGTGTTCACTTGATAATGCCAATTTTCTTGCGGTCAATCGTCACGAAAACAGCGCAGATCAAAACAGCTCCTTTGATAATGTTTTGTAGGTAGGGATCGACACCCGCCATATTCATTCCGCTTGAAAGCAATGTGATGATCAACACGCCCAGCATGGTATTGATGATGCTCCCAAGGCCGCCTGTCAGTGGCGTTCCGCCGACGACGACGGCAGCGATGACATCCAGTTCAAGGCCTAGCCCGAGCTGCGAGGTGGCTGCCATTGTCCGAGCCCCTTGCAGCAGGCCTGCCATTCCAGCCAAGGTGCCTAGCAGGACGAACATCATTATTTTGACGCGTGTGACGGCTATACCGGTCAGGATCGAGACGCGTTCCCCGCCGCCAATGGCACGAACCTCGCGGCCAAAAACCGTGTAGTTGATGATGCACCAGGCAAGCACCGCCAAGGCGAGGCCGATCATGACGGAATGTGGGATGCCCCACGAATAGTCTGAATATGTCCAGAGAAATCCGTTATCGTCGATCGACACCGGCGCGCCGCGCGTGAAATAGAGGACAAGGCCGCGATAGACGACCATGGTGCCCATCGTCGCGATGAAGGAGGGCACTTTGCCGACGGCCAGCAGAAGCCCATTGATAAGCCCGCAGACCGCTCCGGCGGCGATGGCGGGAATGATCGCCCAGATGCCTAGTGTGTCTGCTGTCAGTGCGGCAACTAGGGCCGAGACAGCGACGATCGCCCCGACCGAGATATCGATCGATCCGGCCATGATAATGAAAGTCATGCCGAGTGCGGCGACGAGCAGAACCATACCTTGTTCGAGCACCGTGGAGAGATTGTCGAGAGACAGGAAGCGCGGCGACATGATCGTGAAAATAGCGATCAGGATGACCAAAAAGATGAGGGGAAAGCCACGGCGAAGCTGATCCACCTGGATTCTGCGGTGCCACGGACTTTGGGGAACCTTGTCGCCTACGGCGGTCGTGGTGCTGACTTCATTCATCTTGCTGCCTCAGGTCATATACTGAACGACGTCATGTTCTTCGATGCCGCTGACCGAAGCGAATTCGTGCGCGACCACGCCCTGGCGAAGAACGATCAGTCGGTCCGACATGCCGATCAATTCCGGCATGTCCTCCGACGACAGAATGATGGCGAGACCTTCGGCCGCTTTCTGTCGGATGAGCCGGTAGATTTCGACCCGCGCGCCGACATCCACGCCGCGCGTCGGATTGTTCAGAAGCAGTAGCGCGGGCTGTACGGCCAAGCATTTTCCGAGCACCACCTTCTGCATATTGCCTCCCGACAGCGAGCGACAAGGCGAGTCGGCGCTGGCGGTACGGATGCCGATCTGCTTGATCAGATCGTTGGATATTGTCCGTGCCCTCGATCGGTCGAAGAATGGGCCGCGTGTGGGTGGCCGCGCCATCACCAGATTGTCGAGCACTGAAAAGCCGGCGATTAACCCCTCATTGCCGCGATCACCCGGCAGATGCGCGATGCCACGCTGCCAAGCGCTGCGAGGGTTGCTGGGGGGATAGGGTGCGTCGTTCATGTCGAGCGACCCTTGACGCAAGGGCTCGTCGCCGACGATGCCGGCGAATAGTGCTTCCGCTCCCGCGCCTTTCAGCCCGGCGAGACCAAGGATTTCGCCGCGTCCCACAGTCAGGCTGATGTCGTTCAACTCTCGGCCGACCGCTAGTTGCTTGGCCTGCAGAACGATCGGGACCTGGATATCGGCGCGCTGAGGGTGCGGGGGATAGGTGCCGTGTGACAGATCGCGCCCGACCATAAGACGGTGAATTTCGTTCGCCTCGATTTCGCTGGCGGCAAAAGAGCCAACAAACTGTCCGTCCTTGAGGATCGTCAGATCGTCTGCGGCGGCCAGAACTTCGCTAAGATGGTGGGAAACGAAACCGATGGTCATGCCCTGAGATTTCAACTCCTGCATGACGGTCAGTACGGCATCGACTTCGCGGTGGTCGAGATAGGCCGTCGATTCATCAAGCAGCAGGGTTTTGGGGTTGGATGAGATTGCCCTGGCGATCTCGATGCATTTGAGCTCGCCGAGATTGAGCCGGTCGATATTGGTAGAGACGGAGATTTTGACGCCGATGCGATCGAGAACGGCCTGGGCCAACTCGGCCATCCGCCTGCGCTTCATGATCCCGAAAACCCGGGCATGGCTACGCAGATTCCCGATGAAGACATTCTCGGCAATGTTCAGTGACCGGTTGATCGTGATTTCCTGATGCACGAGCGCGACGCCGCGCGCGGCAGCCTCGACGATCGACTGCGGTGCATAAGGTGCGTCGTCCAGCGTCATGTGGCCGCTATCCGGCCGCACAGCGCCCGCCAGCATCCGTAAAGTTGTTGACTTTCCGGCGCCGTTTTCGCCGACGATGGCGTGAACCGTGCCCGCACGAAGAGTAATTGACACGTCGCTGGCCGCTCGTGTTGGTCCAAATTGCTTGTAAAGATGACTAGCCAAAAGAGTCATGAACCGAACCGCCGATTTGGCCGCGTCGCCGGGCGAGATGAGCCTGACGACGCGGCCTTGCTTATTTTTAGCTGGAGTAGTGCAACTCGTAGGCTGGTGAGGGCGCGTTCTTGTTATAGACTTTGGAGTGCGCCTTGAAATCGTAAGAAGGCTGTCCGCCCGGATAGTCTTTCACATAGCGATCAACATCCGCTTTCGTCATCGGCAGCAGCTTCAGCTTGATGGTCGCGTCGCTGGCCGGAAGTTTGATGCCGTGAATATAGTCATACATGATCACGAGCGCGATCCCACCTTGGACCCAATGGCCGCCGATATCGTAAAGCTGTTCGCCGCTTTTGACTTCATCGACGTTTTCTGGGTTGAGATCCATGGCAGAGATCAGGACGTCCTTGCCAGGAACTTTGCCTTTGCTTTTCAAGGCGGCGATGACGCCCATCGCTTCGGCGTCATTGCCTGCCCAGACGCCAGTAATTTCGGGATGGCCCTGATACAGTGCCTCGAAAGCCGTCTGGGATTGATCGCGCACGAAGTTGCCGTCGACTTCACCGGCAATCTGAACATTGCCGTCTTCGGCGATAGCTTTTGCGAGACCTTTGCGGCGGTCGATGGCGACAGACGTGCCGGCGGTGCCGTTGACCACGCCGATCACCTTTTTGCCGTTCGGGCCAGGTTTCATTTGCGCCAAAAGTGCTTTGCCCATGCGGTATCCTGCATCCTCATCGCTGGGGCCGACGAACGCAATATAGTTAGTGTATTTCCCCGTTTGTGGTGAGAACTTCGGATAGCTATCCGTTAAAATAACGGGAATGTTCTTCCGCTTGGCATAAACGATCGTCGGTGCGCCTGTGGACCAATAGCCCACGGATATGATCCCATCAACTTTGCGCGCAATGAGATCCTGAATATTTTGGATCATCTTGTCGGGGTTGTTGTCGGCATTGAGCACAATCAGATTGACGCCAAGCTGCGCCGCCCCAGTCTTAAGGAAACTGATATCTTTGTTCCAGAACTGTGCGTCCAGCGTCGGGACGACGACGCCGATCGTGGGTAGAGTTGCAGCCATGCTAGCGGCGGAAAAGCCGAGCGTGACAGTTGCCGTAGCTAGGGCAAGTCTAAAACGAGGCAAGCGGGGCATGATTCGTTTCCTTTATGGTTCTTCTTGAGAGCGCACACCGTTTGGCTTGCGCTCCTTATTGTCGTTCAGCTTCGCTCTTCCGCTTCGGCTGGGTGCTATCGTCCCTGCATATAGACGACATGGGTTTCCATGAACTCATACAGCCCATGCTTGCCGTCCGCGCCACCGATTCCCGACTGCCGACGCCCGGCATGAAAGCCTTGCATCGCCTCGAAACTTTCTCGGTTGATATAGGTCTCGCCGAATTTCAGTTCACGGCTTGCCTTAAGGGCAGCATTGATATCGCGAGTGAAAATCGCCGAGGTCAATCCATAGTTGGAATCATTGGCCAGTGCGATCGCTTCGTCCACGTCGTTGACGGACTGGATGGGCAAAACGGGACCGAAGATTTCCTGCCGCATGATGTTCATCTCGGCACGGCCGCCGGTAATGATGGTCGGCTCAAAGTGAAAGCCTTGGCCCAGGTCGGCGATTTTGCCACCACAGACGATCGTGGCACCGTCTTTCTTGGCTTGCTCAACCGCCGCATTCACCTTGTCGAGCCCAGCCTGATTGATGAGAGGGCCCATGGCCACGTCGCTTTCCGTCGAAGGGTCGCCGTAACGCGTCGCCTCGAACAGAGCTTTAAGCCTTGCCACCAAGGCGTCATGCGCTGGGTGCTCGACATAGACCCGCTCGGTGCAGTTGCAGACCTGGCCCGTGTTGATGATGCGCGAGTCGTAAATGGCTTTGGCTGCCAGGTCGAGATCCGCGTCGGCCAGAACGATCGTCGGTGCCTTGCCGCCGAGCTCCAGATTAACACGGGTTAAATTGCGGCTGGCTACCTGCATGATATGCGATCCGGTCTTGACGCTCCCGGTGAAGGTAATGAGATCAACGTCCGGATGGCTGATCAGCGCTTCACCGCAGGTCGCACCGCGACCGCCGACGAGATTGAACACGCCGGGGGGAAGATCGGTCTCGGCCACCAATTCGGCAAAAGCAAAGGCGTTGAGCGGCGTCTCTTCGCTTGGCTTGATGACGATGGTATTGCCTGTCACCAAGGCAGGCGCCAGTTTTCGCGCGATCAAGAAAAATGGAAAATTCCATGCCAATATGCCGGCGACGACGCCGATGGGCTTTCGGAGCAGCAATACTGTCTCGCCCGGCCGGTCGCTGGTCAGCACCTCGCCTTCGATCCGGCGGGCCCATTCAGCCATGTAGTCAATGTAATCGGCCGCGAAATCCACTTCGATCTGCGCCAGGCTGCGAATCTTGCCTTGCTCGCGGACGATGAGATCGGCGAGGTCCGTGCGGCGCTCGCGCAGCTTTGCGGCGATGGCTCTGAGATGCTTCGCACGCTGGATAGCCGGTGTTTTTTCCCAGTCGGACTGGGCTTTGCGTGCAGCGCTGACGGCGTCCGCGACCGCCGCCGCGTCGCTATCGGGAATATGGCCCAGCAGCGCGCCCGTGGCCGGGTTGGTCACCGCGATCTTGCCGGAGGTATTTTCGATGAAGCGTCCGCCAACGAAGTTCCGATAGTCATGGCTGCTATCGGCATAATATTGAGGTAAATAGTCCGGCGCGGCTTTGGCACTCATCAACCGTCTCCCTTGGCCGGACTGCACTTGTCCGTTTTATGCCTTGGGATGACCTTGCCTCGTCCCGCCTCAAGCGTCATCAGGTGGCGCAAGGGTGGAACTCTGGAGTGGGTCAATTATGAGCCACATCGGGGCGGCTGGTGTTGCGGAAGCGCCTGAAGTGATGCCGTCAGACGGGACGGCGTAGGTCGTATTGTTTGACCTTGCGCTTCATCGTCGCGCGGCTGATTTCGAGAGACTTCGCAGATGCGGAAATATTGCCTTTGCTGCGCGCCATGGCGCGTCTAAAGGTTCCGCGCTCCGCCTTTGCAATTGTATCGTAGCCAACCATGACGGCACTCTGAAGATCTGCCGCAGGAATACCATCACGCAAGGCGTTGTCGGAGACGCCCAGGATCTGTCTGGCTCCGCGTGTCGCGCCCAGAACCATGTCGTCTTCGTCCACCGCGATAAGTCCAACGCAGGCTCTTGTTGCATCGGGCACGGAGATCAGGCGCATATTCGGGAAAGCCTGTCGGAAATGTGCAGTCTCGATCTGCCAGGCGGCTTCGCGCACGGCAAAGGTCAGCAGGCCGATCAACCCCTCCGACGGCGCGCCACCGTAATAGGCGACGTCCAGCGCTGCCGCCAATTGGCCGCGATGATCGAAAATCGGCGCGACGACACAGCTGAGTTCGACATCGCGAGCGTGAAAATGATCTTCGCGCTGAATCGCCAGTTCACGCTTTTCGATCAGGCAGGTGCCGATTCCGTTGGTACCTTCGTGCTGCTCGCTCCAGTCGACGCCGGGCCATAGGCCGAGATGACGCAGATCCTCGACATCGGCATCGCGCCCCCGCCAATGGGCCGGAACGCCATCGAGGCCGGCGAGAAGGATGCAGCAGCCCATGCCGGACACGACCGATTGCAGACGGTCAAGCGTCGCCGTGGCTGCAAACAGCATCGGTTCCAGGCGCTCGGCGGAGTCTTTCATTTCAGGGCCAGACAAGATGCGGCGCGGAACCTTTCCGCTCGGATCAAGACCATAGTTGAAGGTGCAGCGGCGCCAGGAAGCGACGATGGACGACCGCGTAGCCTCATCGGAATTGACGGCAGTCCGGACGCGCTGGATGTGTTTGCCGATCGTATAAGTCATGTATCCATCCTGTGCCGGCGTCAAAATTGCCTTGTCGCATCTGCCCGGCGGACATTTGTTCAAGAAACTAAATCACGCCGTTGCAATTGCTCTACAATCCGCTTCGCGGGCGGCGTTACAGGGTCAACGGCAATCGCGCATCTGTTCGGCACTTATCCTCTTGATTGCGCTCAGCCTGTGCAGATCACGTTTCCATTAAGGATCACATGTCGAAGATCTTGTCGTGTCAAGCCGGCAATAGGCAAGGGCCTTTTATTCCGTCGGCGCTACTCCCGCAGCGACCGGGTTTCCCTTGTCGTGCATCCTGTGTCTATCATGCTTGGGGGAAATGGCGGTGCACACAGGACGCGGCAGCAATAGCGTCGTGGTTCCGCCATCAAGGGAGCAGGCCATTGCCGCAAGATAAGATCGCACTGTCCTTTGGACGGACGCCGCTTGAGATCACGCCGCCAAGCGGCTGCCTGCCCACGATCATCCGTAAAGCGGCGATGACCAAACTGGCTGACGGTGCCGCTGCCATCCGTCGGGCCTTCGATGCGCCCATCGGTTCGACCAAGCTCTCTGACCTTTCGAGAGGAAAAACAAGCGCCTGCATCCTGATTTGCGATATTACGCGCCCGGTTCCCAACGGGCTGTTTTTGCGGCCGATGATTGAGACCATGGTCGCTGCGGGCGTTCCGCTCTCCGCGATCACCGTTCTCGTCGCGACCGGGCTGCATCGTCCGAACGAAGGCGCTGAACTGCAGGAATTGGTTGGCGACCGTTGGGTTCTTGATCATGTGAGCGTTGAAAATCATTTTGCGCGGGATGACGCAGCCCATATAGACCTTGGGACGACGGCCACGCGCGGCACTCCAATCGGTATCGATCGCCGCTTTGCCGAAGCCGATCTGAGGATCGCGACCGGTCTGGTGGAGCCGCATTTCATGGCCGGCTGGTCGGGCGGTCGGAAGGTTGTGGCGCCTGGCGTCGCGCATCACACCACCATCCGCACGTTTCATTCCGCGCGGTTCATGGAAGATCCCCTGGCGGTGCAATGCAATCTGACCGGCAACCCCTTGCACGAGGAACAACTTGAGATCATTCGCCGCTTGGGGGACGTTTACGCCCTGAATACGGTTATCGACGAAGATCGGGATCTGGTTCACGTGACGTTTGGGGAGATCATCGCCAGCCATCTGGCGGCGGTGGATTTCATTGCGGGCGTCACCCGGATCGCGGTGCCGCGCCGCTTTAAAACGGTCGTCACATCCTCGGCCGGCTATCCGCTCGACAAGACCTATTATCAGACGATCAAGGGCATGGTGACGCCGCTGGACATTCTGGCGCCCGGCGGTACGCTGATCATCGCCTCGCAGTGCTCGGAAGGTTTCGGGTCACCGGAATTCCGTGAGGCGCAGGAGCGCCTGACGGAATTGGGGCCCGAGCGCTTCCTGGCGACGCTGACCGCCAAATCCCTCGCCGAGATCGATGAATGGCAGACGGAAATGCAGCTGAAGGCGACCCGCCTTGGCCAGGTTGAGCTTTATACCGAAGGCCTGACCGATGAGGAAAGGCGAATCACCTGTGTGACTCTGTCGGCCGATATCCATGCCTCCATTCTGGCCAGCATGGCCCGGCACGAAGATCCACATGTCGCCTTCATTCCCGAAGGTCCTTACGTTGTTCCAGTCTATGTGCCGACGGCCGGAGATCTTGCGGCTTGAGCAAAACGGCGATCATGCTCGATGCGGTCGGCGGTGTCGCCGGCGACATGTTCGTTGCCGCAATGCTGGATGCGCTGCCGGCCCTTCGCGATCGGGTTATGGCGGATGCCTTGGCCGTCCTGCCGGCAGGCGTAGGCGTGCCAAGGCTGGAAGCGGGGATGAGCAGCGGCTTGTCTTGCCTGCGCTTTGGTCTGACGGAAACAGGGCACTACCACCATGACCGCCACGCATCGCATTTCACCGATATGGTGGCGCGGATCGAGGCTGCGCCCCTTTCTGTCGGCACGGGTGCCGAGGCGATTGCCATCCTGCGCCTGCTGGCGGAGACGGAGGCGGCCATTCATGGCGTTCCGGTGGAGGCTGTGCATTTCCATGAAATCGGCGACTGGGATTCCCTGATGGACGTGGTGGCCGCCGGCAGCATTGCGGCCGCGCTACCCGGGGCGGACTGGGCCGTGTCCGATCTGCCACGTGGCGGTGGGCTGGTGCGCACGGCGCATGGACTGCTGCCAGTGCCGGCACCCGCGACCGCGCGGCTGCTGACCGGCTTTGCTTGGCGCGACGACGGTGTCAGCGGGGAGCGCGTCACGCCGACAGGAGCCGCGATCTTGCGCCATTTGGTGTCCGTGCCCGCGGTCGCGGGCCAGTTGCAGGCCAGCGGAACCGGTGCCGGCACGCGCACATTGCCGGATATGCCGAACATCTTGCGGGCAATGGTGTTGGATACGGTTGCGCCGGGTCATGGGGAAGAGATTCTCGTCCTCAGCTTCGATATCGACGACATGACCGGTGAGGAGATCGGGATTGCCGCAGACCGTCTGCGCGCCTCGGCCGGGGTGCGGGATCTCGTCATCAGCACCGCCATTGGCAAGAAAGGGCGCTTGGTGAATGTCTTCCGCCTGATGCTTCTGGCCGAGGATCAGGCGGTTGTGGCAGCAGCCTGTTTCTCCGAGACCTCCACCATCGGTCTGCGCTGGCATGTGGAGCGGCGCAAGACGCTGCCGCGTCATGCGGTCAATGTGGATGGGGTGAGGGTCAAGGCCGTGACGCGTGGCGACGGGGTGAGCCGCAAGGCCGAGAGCGACGATCTCGCCAGCGGAACAACTTTGGAAGAACGGCGGGCCGCGAAGCGTCGGGCGGAGGAGGGCTGATGCTGGAGGCTGTGCTTGACCAATATGAAGGCCTTGCCGTCGCCGTCAGCGGCGGCGTTGACAGCATGACGCTGGCCCATGTGGCGCATCGGCGCTTGGCCGATGTCATCATGGTCCATGCTGTCTCGCCGGCGGTACCGGATCATGCGACCGCCAGGGTGCGCGCGCATGCGGCACGGGAAGGCTGGAACCTGATCGTGACCGGTGCGGGGGAGTTCGGCGATCCGCGCTATCGCCTGAATCCGGTTAACCGCTGCTACTTCTGCAAGACCAACCTTTATGCGCGGATCGCCCAGGTAACGGATAAGACGATCGCCTCAGGCGCCAATCTTGACGATCTCTCCGACTATCGGCCGGGCCTGACGGCTGCCGCCGAGCATGGGGTTGTGCATCCCTATGTTCTGGCTGGCATGAACAAGGTCGCCGTGCGGGCATTCGCACGCAGCTATGACTTGGCTGAGATCGCTGAACTTCCAGCTCAACCTTGCCTTTCCAGTCGCGTGGAAACGGGCCTCGCGATCCGTGCCGAGGATCTGGCCTTCATCGATCGGATGGAACGCCTGCTGGCGGCGACGTCGCCCAAGACGGCAAATATTCGCTGTCGGATCACCCACGCCGGCGTGGTGATCGAAGGCGATCCAGGTCTTGATGAAGCGGTAGCGAAGGCACTATGCCTGGACGAGGGGCGTTCCTACGGGGGCTTGCGTCCCTATAGGCGTGGCGCCGCTTTTTTGCATGAGGTGACATGAGTTTCGTTCTAGACTGGGAGCGTACTGGCCGCACGGGCGTGGCGGAGGCCGTATTGTGCGACAGCAAGCTGCCTGAACAGATCGCAGCCATTCTGGATCAGGCGATTGCCGACCGACGCCGCCTGTTGTTAACCCGATTGCGCCCGGATCAGTTTCACGCGCTGCCCCATTCCTGCCGCTCTGGTCTCGATTTTGATCCGTCATCGCGTACCGCTATCCTCGGTGCGCCGAGGCCGGGTAGGGAGCCGAAGACAGGAGCGGTGATCGTCGCGGCCGGCACCTCCGATTTGGCGGTCGCGAGCGAAGCGGCAAGGACGCTCAGCTTTCACGGCTATGCGGCGCCGGTCATCGCCGATGTCGGGGTGGCAGGCCTGTGGCGGCTGATGGCGCGACTAGAGGAGATCCGGACCGCCCGAGTGGTGATTGCCATCGCTGGCATGGAGGGTGCCCTGTTTAGCGTGCTCGCGGGACTGGTGGAGGCACCAGTCATCGCCCTGCCTTCGTCTGTCGGTTATGGCGTGGCGGCGAATGGACAGGCAGCCCTTCATTCTGCCTTGGCGAGTTGTGCACCGGGGGTGTTGGCGGTCAACATCGACAATGGGTTCGGGGCAGCCGCGGCAGCGATCAAGATTTTGAACCTTTCAAGCTGATGTTTGCAGGCCGGACGCGCGCCTACGCTTATACGGTGCCTGCCATGGCAGCCTTCGACGCGAGCGATCCCTTGGCGGCCATGGTAGGAAGGTGGCTTTGGCATCCGCTTCCTTCTTCCAAGAGACGATGCCCACTGGAACAAGCGCCATCACTGCGTCGGAAAGGGAATTGACATCGACGATGCTGTTGCCACTGTTTTACGATCGAGGGGTCAGTAGCAGGAAACAACAGTGCCGAACGGATTTTGGAAAGCCAGAAAGCCGTTCGCGTAATCTTAAGCAGTTTAAGTGACGATGGTGATGTCTGCAGATGGTCTCATGATTGAATGCAAGACATTCCCGTAGCCATAACGTTTTCTTTTTCGGAATCTGTAAATATATCACAATTAATCAGGGACACGAGAAGAATTATTACTATAAGTTATTAGAGAAATACAATAGAACGTTAAAAAACTCGACGTCTGAATTCAACGGTTGTTGTGTCGTTAAAAAATTTCATAGTGTTTCTAGGTCTGTATCGAGCTCGTCAGGCCCAATGCTGTCCCAGTAGATTGTCTGGTTGAGAGCGTAGCGGAGGTCGTGAAAGCGAGAATCATCACTCCCGTGCTCGACGAACTTTCGAGACGAAATATCGTTGGATATGGGCGTTATATCGAATAAAAATCCCAGCTGATCGCGAACAACCGAATATGCGGTCAGTGAGAGTGCTTTATCGACGAGCCAACCTCGCACGGCAGTGGATCCTGGATGCGCAATAACCCACATATCGACGTTGCCATGCGGGTCATTGCGATGGGGCTTCCAATAGTTCAACGAAACAGGGCGATAGGGAACAGGAACGGCATCAACGAGCCGCCGCACAATCTCAGCCGCATATTCCGTCTGGTTCACTTTGGTATCTCCCCTTCTTGATCCTTTACGAACGGATCTTTTTTAACCGACGATCCATTGGAACAGGGACGCCTTGGATCGACTATGCTAACTTGAACTACTATCGTCTAGTAACTTTAGGCGTGTGCCGACGCCTTTGGATCGGTGGCGTCTTGTTCCGTGTCAGCGGGGATGCATCGACGCCAGTTTTCGATAGCGGTCGCGGCTTGCCAGAAGATGTTCCCGTACACAGCGACGGGCAGACTCAACGTCGCCTTTTCTTACCGATTCAAAGAGAAGTCGATGCTCTTTCTGGACCTGACTGACATAGAAGCGCCGCTCATCTGGAGTTTCAAGGCCAAATCGAATGGTCTGCCGCGGAATGATGACGGGTCCAAGAAACTGTATGAACCGTTTAAAATAGGGATTCCCAGTCGCTGCCGATATCGCGCAATGAAAGTCGAGATCTTCTTTGACGGCAGATACCCCTTTCGCTATCGCCTCGTCGATTTTCTCCAAGGTCCGGTTAATCTCACAGAGATCGTTATCGGTGCGTCGCTCGGCCGCGAGCCCGGCGGCTTCGACTTCGACTGCCAAGCGTAGTTGAAGGACATTCTCAATTTCAACGAGCGACTGCACTTCTTCGGTCACGATACGGAACGGGCGTGCCGCAGTGTGATCTGCCACAAAAACACCCGCGCCCTGGCGGCTTACGATAAGACCTTCTGTGCGGAGCGTTGCCATAGCTTCCCTGACAACGGTGCGGCTTACGCGATACTGCGCGATCAGTTCTTGCTCCGTCGGAAGTTTTTGGCCTGGCTGCAAACGTCCGCCACGGATGTCCTTCCCAATCCGCTCGGCAAGTTGCGCGGTGCGGGTGGGGGAGGGAGGGATCCGAAGGTCTTGAACCGGTAATTCAGGCATAGTCCGTTCCTAGAGGTAACCCTTGTCTTCCGATTAGACCAGGAATTGTCAATATTTATGCGCCAACCGGCACCCTGACGTCGATCAAACCTTCCGACTTGAGTTCCAGCCAGAAATCTAAAGGCACGGGATGGCGCACATAACGCGCATTCGCCGACAATTCTTCCACGGACCGGGCACCCGGAATGATACTGGCCACTACCGGATTCAGAAGCGGAAACTGTAAGGCGGCGGCCTGAAGCGGAATGCGATAGCGGTGGCAGACAGCTTCGATGGCCGCGACCTTCCGTTTGATCGCCTCGCTCGCAGGCCGATAATCATATGTCGAGTCAGGGGTAGCGCCAGTTGCAAGAATCCCGGAATTGTAAGGGCCGCCGACGATCAGGCTAATGCCATTCTTTTCACAAAGCGGCAGAAGCCGATCCATCGAATCTTGATCGAGCAAGGTATATCGGCCTGCCAGAAGAAAGTAATCGAAGTCTCCGGCTTCAGCGAAATCGCATAGCATTTGCCATTGATTGATGCCGACGCCTATTGCCTTAATAACGCCTTGCGAGCGGAGCTCAGCAAGTGTCGGAAACGCACCATCCATCGCCGCCTTGAAATGGCTTTTGCTAAATGGATCGATGCCAGCGCTAACATCGACGGCTTCATCAGGGTCATGGATCGCAAGCATATCGATATAAGAGGTTTTTAGCCGATTGAGGCTTTTTTCGATGCCACGCAGTACGGCGTCGCGCGTGTAGTCAAAATCGGCGCGCATGGCCGGCGGTTCGGCCCAAAGTTGCGGCTTGAGTTCAGCCTGCGGAATGGGCACCAGACTGTATCCGACCTTGGATGAGACAACAATTTCAGAGCGTTGCAGGTCATGAATGCCTTCTCCAAGGCGCGTTTCGCTTAGGCCGAAACCATAAACGGGCGCAGTGTCGAAGTAGCGTACGCCGACATCGATGGCCGTGCGAACAGTCGCCGTAACGTCCTTTGGGTCCATGGGGCGATACATGTTGCCGAAAGGGGTGCCACCCAACCCAAGTTCAGTCACATGGAGATCTGTCTTCCCGACCGCACGGGTAGCAAAGCGTTCGCTCATTTTTTCTTCTTTCGTCCCTCGCGGCCTTGCCAGCCGTCATCTAAATCAACATTGACATAAAATTTGTCATATTACAATATGACCGGATTACAGGGGCGGGTGGCGTCGTCAGCGCCAATTCTGACTCCAAAGAAAAAAAGAAACGGGAGGCTCGGATGGATCGAGACGATGATCTTGGCATCGGCCAGGCAATGATGAGGGATATGGGCCGGCGATCGGCTGCACGCATCTTGGCGGCGGCGGGCGTGGGCGCGATCGGTGTCGCTGGCGCCGCCGATAAGGCGCTCGCGCAGTCGGGGCCTTATCCTGGTCTGCCCAAGAAGCCCTTCAAATTCGTCTTTGTATGTCATGTAACGTTGGATCAGTTCTTTGTTCCCGCCCAATATGGCATTCAGGACGCTTGCGCGGCCTTTGGGTGCCGTTATCAATGGACGGGTTCTCAGAACAATGTCGTCTCTGAGATGGTCAATGCGATGGAAACGGCCATCGACGAAAAGGCTGACGGAATCGCGGTATGCCTCGTTGACCCGACAGCGTTTGACGCCGCGACAGCACGCGCGGTTGCGGCCGGTATTCCGGTCGTCGCGTTCAATGCCGACGTGCCTAGAGGAAGCCCCAATAAGCGCCTGTCCTATATCGGCCAGCCTCTTTTTGCTGCTGGGTATAATATCGCACAGAAGTGGCTGAAAATGGTGCCCAAGGGCAGTCACGTGATGCTGTCCATTGGGATGCCCGGTTCATTGAACGAGCAGCCGCGACTTGACGGTTATATCCAGTGCATCAAGGACAACGGCAATCCAGTTACTTACGATGTCATCAATACTGGCGTCGACGCCGCAACCGAAATCTCGCGTATCGGAAGCTATGTGCTGAGCCACAAGAACGTCGCCGGCATCTTCACCACGGGCGGCTCTGACACCTACGCTGCCGGCTTCGTTTCAGCGCAATATGGCCTGGCCAAGAAAGGTGTGATTGTTGCAGGCTTTGATCTGTTCCCACAAACCCTCGGCTATATCAAATCCGGGGACATGACCTTCACGACCGATCAGCAATCCTATCTGCAGGGATTCCTGCCGGTGCAACAAATGTACATGTGGAAGCTGTCGCAGGGATTAGTGGGCACCGCCGACACCAATACCAGCGAAGCCTATGTGACCAAAGACAATATCGATCAGTATTTGGGCAAGTCGCGCTTCGAAGGGACGGCGCGCGCGGAACCCGTCTGAAATCGGGCCTGACGTCTTTTGCTCTGCCGGAAATTTAGTCGAGGCGGGGCCGGACGGTCGCTCGATCAAAAGAAATCACGGTGATGATTAGGAAACGAGGACCGTGGGCATAGTGTCGAATATAAAAAATAATCCCGGCCGCTTGATGAGTGGGAATGGTAAGCGTAGCGTCGGTTTTCATACGCCGACGACGCCTGTCGAGAAGATTCTGGCATTACTATCCCGATACCGGGAGGCCAGCATTCTCGTAGTGGCCATTCTTCTCGTTATCTATTTCCAGATCGGAAGCGACGGTCAATTTCTGACATCACAGTTTTTGAGTGTTGTTCTCCGTGATACCGGACGACTTGGCCTGATTGCGATCGCCGAAGTGATGTTGATGATTACGGGCGAGATTGATCTGTCGGTCAGCAGCGTATTTTCCTTCGCCCCTTATGCCATGGTGCTAATGGCCAATTCGCTCGGTGTACCACTGGTCCTGGCGGCTATCATCAGCCTCGTCATGGGCGTGTTGGTGGGTGTTCTCAATGGTGTGGTTACGGTGCGGTTTCGCGTTCCATCCCTTATCACGACGGTTGGAACACTGTTTTTGTTTCAGGGACTTGTGGTTTGGATCAACGATAGCCAGCCGATTGTGGCGCCCATTCAAGAGCCGTTTAACGCGTTTTTTGGGCAGAATCTGTTTCAGCCGAACGACTCACTATTGTCCTGGCATAGCGTGACGGCCTTCACGCCCTTTCTCTGGACTTTGGCCGCTGTCGTCATCATTGCCCTGGTTTTGAACAGGACCACATTCGGCCTGCATACCATTGCGACTGGCAGCAATATCGTGGGCGCCAGAGAAATTGGCGTCAGAACTGACCGCATCAAAATCTACAACTTCATGCTCGCAGGCGGACTTGCGGCTTTCGCCGGCATCATCAACACAGTTCAGTTTTCATCAGCTGACCCCCAAGCAGGAAGCCCGTTTCTGACCCTGCAAGCGATCGCGGCGGCGGTTATCGGCGGCACATCCCTGCTTGGCGGCTCGGGCACTGTTGTCGGCGCGCTCATCGGCGCCTTTGTCGTGGCAACGCTCAATAACGGTCTTGTCATGGTGGGCGCTCAGGCAACGGTCTCCGATATCTATCTCGGTGCCGCGATCCTGGGGGCGATGATCCTCAATGTTCAAGTCAACCGGCTACGCGCGCGGAGGCGGATCTAATGCTGCACAACACCATTTCACCGCCGCTGAGCAATGATGCGCCGGTCGTGCTTGAAATGTCGCATGTCAGCAAAAGCTTTGGCGCGGTGACGGCGTTGGTCGACGTCAGCGTCAAGCTTCGCAAGGGCGAGGTGCTGGCGCTGGTGGGTGACAATGGGGCCGGAAAATCGACCCTCATCAAAGTACTGTCCGGATACCACAAGCCTGATGCCGGAACGATTACGTCCAAAGGCAGGCCTGTTCGTTTCCAATCGCCGCGTGATGCAAGGGCCGAAGGAATTGAGACGGTCTATCAGGATCTGGCATTGATCGGAGATCTGAGCATCTACCACAATATGTTCATCGGCCGCGAATATCACAAGCGTGTCCTTGGGATGCGGATGCTCGACAATGACAGAATGCGCGGTATGGCGGAAGAATACCTGAGCACCCTCGGCATCAATATTCCCAACGTCAACAGCACGGTTGATCGCCTCTCGGGCGGTCAGCGCCAATGCGTCGCGGTGGCGCGGTCGATCTATTCATCGCCGAGTGTGCTTATTCTGGATGAGCCGCTGGCCGCCCTCGGCGTGCGCGAAAGCGCCCATGTACTCGGGCTGGTTCAAAAGCTAAGGCGCGAGAGAGAGGTTTCGATCATCCTTATCGTCCACAACTACAGCCAAATCTTCGAAGTGTGCGACCGCATCAACTTCCTGCATTCGGGTGAGATTGTCTTGGACGCAGCGACCTCGGATATCACCGAGGAGGAATTGACGCGGACTGTCAAATCCGGCCTCGGCCGGCTTCTGCGCCCGGAGGAACGAGCGGTCCCGATGGCGGCCACGCCATGAACGCCTCTGCGTTCGACAATCATTCCGGCGTCTCGACAACAGTCTGCAAAACGGCAGACACATGGAGTTCGGATCTGTGACCTTTTCTCCGACCGAGTTGGCAACATGCGTGACAAGCGGGCTCCTGTCGTTTCCGGTGACCTATTTCGACGAGTCAGGTGCATTTAACGAGGCCGGCTATCGCGATCATGTTGCGCGCCAGGGTGTTTCGGGAGCGGTAGCCTTGTTCGCGGCTGGCGGAACCGGTGAATTCTTCTCCCTCACAGCCGATGAGTATAAGCGCGTCGTGCGTGCGGCGGCTGAGGAAGTGCCTGAGCGCATGCCGTTATTGGCCGGCGTCGGCTACGGCACAGCCATGGCGGTCGATATGGCTAAGGCCGCTGAAGCGGCAGGTGCCGACGGAATTCTGGTGCTGCCGCCTTATCTCGTCAATTCCGAACAGGAAGGGCTGCGCCGGCATCTGGAAGCCGTTTGCCGGGGCGTGGGGATTGGCGTCATCGCCTATAATCGTGACAACGCCGTCTATTCCGCCGAGACGCTTCTGGCGGTCGCAGAGCGCTGCCCTAATCTGATCGGCGTCAAAGACGGCGTGGGCACGACGGAGATGCTCGTTAATCTTCGCTATCGTCTCGAAGATCGCTTCATTTTTATCGGTGGCATGCCAACGGCGGAAGTCTATGCCAGTGCCACACCGAACGCGGGCATTTCGACTTACTCCTCAGCCATCTACAATTTCGCACCGGAAGCAGCACTTGCCTTTTTTGAGGCATGGCGCGCTGGCGAACACAGCATCGTCGATGAGCAGATGCGGCGTTTCTTTCTCCCGTACCTGGCTATCCGCAACCGGCGTGCGGGTTATGCGGTCTCCATCGTCAAGGCCGGCGTTCGCATTGGGGGCAGCCAATGCGGCGCAGTGCGGACCCCTTTGCTTGATCTGACGGTACAAGAGGAGAGATCCTTGAGGCAGCTGATGGAACAATGCGGCATGCCGGTCGGCTAGCCTCACAGGTCGCGGGGAATGTGCATGTCGTTTGAGCGTCGGCCAACGGCCTTGTTAACCGGAGCGGCCGGGCATTTGGGTGGTGTGTTGGCACGCCGCCTGGCTGCCTGCGGCTGGCATATGCGCCTGACCGATATCAAACCATTCGAGGGGCCTTTGCCAGATGGTGCGACCTTCCTCACGGTTGATCTGGAGGATAAGCGCGCCGTGCAGGATGCGGCTGCTGGATGTGATCTCATCCTCCATTTTGGCGGGATATCAACGGAGCAGTCTTTCGAGGATATCATTGGCCCCAATTATCGCGGTTCTTTTCATATCTACGAAGCCGCTCGGTATCACCGCGCGCGGGTTGTGTTCCCATCATCAGTCCATGTTGTCGGGCTTTATGAACGCGGTGACAAGCTCGATCAGGATTGTGTGCTGAGGCCGGATGGGTATTACGGCCTATCTAAAGCCTACGGCGAAATGCTTGCACGGATGTATTGGGAGAAGCACGAGGTTGAAAGCTTGATCGTTCGGATCGGCTCCACACTTTCCGAGCCAACCGATCGGCGCTTTTTGTCGACCTGGCTTTCCTATGACGATTTCATCGCTCTTGTACGATGCAGCGCGGAAGCGGAGCGCTTGGCGTTTACCGTCATATGGGGCGCATCCAATAATAGCCGGAGTTTTTGGCGGGACGATGGGCGCGCCCGCATCGGCTGGCAGCCCGAGGATAGTTCCGACGGCTATATCGAGCGCTTAGACGCGGTCGTGACGCATGACGCCATTGCAGAAGGGTTGCAGGGCGGCCGCTTCGTAACGGTTGATTACACACGGGAGGGTCTTCCACCGAAAGATTTGTTCTGACGGAAACAGCGAGCCTGAGACTGACAATAAGAAGAAGCCAAAGGTCGGGAACCAAAGGGACGATGTTAACATGAAACTAGCACATATGGGCGTGGGCCTGGCCATGATGGGCCTGGCCGCGCTGACGGCGGGGAAGGCGAAGGCGGAGGACCAAGAGCTCAAAATCGGGGTCGTCGCAGCTGAATCCGGATCTTTTGTATCGGCCGGCAATACGATCGCTGCCGCCGCGAAGCTTGCCGCTGCCAAGATCAATGATGACGGTGGCATCAAGGTCGGTGACAAAACGTACAAGATAAAGCTTTATATCCGCGACAATCGAACGGATGTGAACGTTACCATCGCGGCCGCGCAAGAACTGGTCAACGATATCGGCGTTAGCGCCATCTGGGGGACCGAGACCCATGACTTCTCGATCGCTATGGCCAAAATCACCGGTCCTGCGAAGGTCCTGCAATTCTCCGGCAATAGTTCTCTGGGCAGCGCCCTCAATACGACATCTGTCGCACCCGACGGCTGGTTGCATTATGCCTTCCAGACGGAGCCACAGGAATGGCAGCGCAGTGGCAGCACGGCGCGCGGTGTATTGGCGCTGCTGACGCCGCTGATGAAGACGAAACCCGTGCACTCCGTCGTGCTCGTGGGCAATGACGCTACCGGGCAATATCTGTCCTCCCACTACGTGAAGGCTTTGGAGGGTGACGGCCAGCAGGTTGATCTGGTTAAATATCCACCGGATACGACGGATTTCCTGCCGATCCTGACGCGTATCAAAGGCATGCATCCCGATATCGTGCATTTTTGGTACAATGGCGATTCAACGCTCACCGCTTTTCCGCAGGCCGAGCAAATTCATGTTGCACCGGCCTATTTCCTGTTCGGCGTCGACCCGGGCATTTATGAGCAGCGGCATTTGACGGCATCCGTGCCGGTGACCATGAGCTGCGTGCCTGAATGCTGGGGCGGCCCAAAACGGCCGGATGTGGACCAATATTTCGCTAAATACTTCGGATCGGGTGCCTCGAAAGGTCCACAATCCTCCGTTTCTCTTTTGTATTACGATTATTTCTTTATGTATGCCAAAGCTCTGGCGGAGGCCGGAAAGGTCGATGATCCTGATGCGGTTGTGAACAACCTGCTGAAGATGAGCTATCAGGGGGTCGTCTCTCCCGTGCCGCTGACCTTCAACAGCAATCATCAGGTCACCTTCGCGACCGAGGTTTGTGTCGTGAAACCCAATACCTCCGACGATTTTACCTGCACGACCGAGCAGCCGCCGGCCGCACCGCCGGCCGGTGATCCGGGCGGCTGATTGGGTCTGACCGCTGCCCGGACCGGCAAGGTACGGGCAGCGCATGGCCGTGACACTAACAACGGATTTCGCCACCTATGGAAATCTTCCTTCAGCAACTTATTAACAGCCTCTCGGTCGCGAGCGTCACCATCCTGATCGGCATGGGCATTACGCTGATTTTCGGACTCGCTGGCATCGTCAACTTTGCTCAGGGCGAGTTCCTGATGGTGGGCGGAATGATCACCTGGGCTTTGGTCATGGCCGGCGTGAATTTCTTCGTGGCCATGGTCGTCGCCATGCTGGCCGTGGGTCTGCTGGGGCTCACGGCTGAGCGCACGTTGTTTCGATTCACGCTGACGCGACCGATGAACGGTTTCATCATGTCCATCGGACTGAGCGTGATTTTGCAAAATGTCGTAATCCGCACGTTGAACGAAGTGCAGAAAAGCATCACCCCGCCCGTCACGGCGGTTTGGACCGTCGGCGGGGTGGATATCATCGCCATGCGGGCCATCGTGGTGGCGATCACGGCGGTCGTCGTCGCGGTCACCTATTTCGGCATCTCTCGCAGCCGCTACGGCGTGGCGCTCCGCGCAAGCGTCGCGGATCAAGATACGGCCGCCCTGATGGGCATTCCAGTGAAACGCTATGTCACCGGTGTTTTCGTCTATGGCAGCGTGCTCGCCGGGCTGGGCGGCGCGCTGATGATCGCGCTTTTCCCCATTACGCCGTTCACGGGCAGTGTCATCATCATTCGTGGCTTCGCGGTCTCCCTCATCGGCGGGCTTGGCAATGTCGGGGGGGCCGTCGTCGGTGGTCTGATCCTGGGTCTGGTCGATGCTTTGGCCGCACAATACGGCTTTCCGCAATGGACGGACGCCTATTCTCTGATCGTTATGATCGTCATTCTGATCCTGCGTCCACAGGGATTGCTGGGCGGCACAATGGGGCCGCGCGCCACATGACCAATCACAACATGCAGAGCCCGACACAGCCGGTGACTGCCCGCGTGTCCTTGCCGGAAGCAAAGCCGCGCTATATGCGCGGCATCAAGGAGCCGACGCGCGAGGAATGGTGTCTGGGCATTCTCATTCTGGCCGGGTTGATTGCTTTTCCCTTCTTCGACCCGGGATACCGGTTCCTGTCACTCGCGGTCTCGACGATCTTCACGGCGATTGCGCTTTACGGCCTCTCTCTCCAATTCGGCCAGGCCGGCATCATGTCTGTCGGACATGCGGGCATCATGGGTGTAGGGGGCTATACGGCGGCTATTCTCGCCAATCAGCTCGGCCTGGGCTTTTGGGAATCCTTGCCTTTGGCGATGCTGCTGTCGGCGCTGGCGGCGGCGGTGGTCGGGCTGCCGTCGCTGCGCGTCGGCGGACAGCATTATATTATCATCACCTTCTGCTTTTGCGCGCTTCTGGTGATTGCCTTGACGAATGGCGGAACCTTTACAGGGGCTGCTACAGGCCTTGATGTCGGGCCGATCCCTGGGGTCTTCGGCATCCGCTTCGCCAAGCTCGACAATATGTATTTTCTTTGCCTCGCCGCGCTGACGATCTCAATCGCGGTGACCTTCGCAATCGTGCATTCGCCCTATGGCCGCACGCTGTGGTCCATCCGCGAGAATGAGCCGCTGGCCCGCGCGGTCGGTATCAATACCAATCTGCATAAGATCGGCGTCTTTGCAATTTCCGGCGCTTTCGCAGGATTGGGCGGCATCCTGCAGACTTACTACCTGCGACATATCTCACCGGAACTCTATGGTGCTTTCCCGAGCCTCTACCTCGCTCTCATGATCATGCTGGGCGGTGCGCGCCCGCTCTACGGGCCTCTCATCGGCTCGATCATCGTCAACTTCCTGCCGGAACTGGGTGGCCTGGACCCCATCGACAGCCGCATCGCCTATGGCGTCGGCCTGTTGCTGGTAATTTTGCTGCTGCCGGGCGGGGTCAGCGGCGGCCTGCTGTCGCTCTACCGCAGAGGCACCAAAACTCGCCACCGGCTGGAGAAGGGTAGAGGCCTGTCATGACGCAACTCGAAATTCGCGGCCTCGCGAAGCGCTTCGGCGGCGTGCAGGCGCTCAATGGGATCGACATAGCGATCGACGGCGACGGCATTACCGGCGTGATCGGTCCGAACGGGTCAGGCAAGACCACGCTGTTCAATACGATTATGGGCGTCCACAAGCCGACCGCCGGCCAAGTGATTTGGGACGGGCGGGATATTACAGGCTGGCCGGCTTATCGCATCGCGGCTACAGGCCTGGTTCGAACCTACCAACAGGCAATGTCCTTTCCGGGCATCTCGGTGCTCGACAATGTCTCAATCGGGTTTGAGCATGGCTGCGATCGCGCGGCGCCGCGCCGTTGGACATCGCCTGAGAGCCTTCTGGGCTTCGTCGGGTTGGACGGGCGCGGTGACGAGATTGCCGGGTCCTTGTCCTTCGGCAATCTGCGTCGGTTGGGTATTGCGGTGGCGCTGGCCGCCCAGCCCCGGATGCTGCTGCTGGATGAACCTGGGGCGGGCCTGAACGACCATGAAGCGCTGGCGCTGCGGGATCTGATCCTGCAATTCCCCGGCATGGGCATGGGCGTCTGCCTGATCGATCATGACATGGCGCTGATGGGCGCCGTTTGCAGCCGCTTCATCGTGCTCAATTTCGGCACCAAGATCGCAGATGGCACGCCGGCGGACGTGTTGCAGGATCGCAAGGTCCTTGAAGTCTATTTGGGAGAGGACGCATGAACCTCCTGACCGTCGAAAACCTGCGCACCGGCTATGGCCCTGTCACCGTCAACCGGGATGTTTCAATCACGGTGGACGCGGCTGAGATTGTGACCGTGCTTGGTCCGAACGGCGCCGGCAAATCGACCTTGCTGCGCGCCATTTCCGGCCTTTTAAAGCCGCGCGCCGGACGTATTAGCTTCGATGGTGAAGATGTCACCAATCTGCCTGCCGACCGGGCGGTAAGCCGTGGCATCGTGATGGTGCCGGAAGGGCGGCGTATTTTCGTGGATATGACGGTCCAGGAAAATCTGCGCCTCGGCGCCTATGGCCGCCGCGACCGCGACAAGGTGGAGGCGGACCTTCGCCGTATGGAGGCGTATTTCGAAATTCTTGCGCAGAAGCGCCAGCAAAAAGGCGGAGAGTTGAGCGGCGGGCAGCAACAGATGCTGGCCATCGCGCGTGGCCTTATGGCGCGGCCCCGCATTCTTTTGTTGGATGAACCATCGCTCGGTCTGTCGCCGAAACTGGTCAAGGATCTGCGGGGCGTCATTTTGGATGTGAAGGCAACGTTCAACGCGGCCGTACTGCTGGTGGAGCAAAATGCTGGGCTGGCCATGAGTGTCGCCGCACGAGGCTATTTGCTGCATCATGGCCGATTTGTCGCGTCCGGCCCTATAGAGAACTTACGCGACGATCAGATGATGCGTGATCTTTATCTTGGTGCTGCACAAAAAGTCGCATGAGCAACAGGCGCGTCGATTATACGTTTTTTGAAATGTGAGAGATGACATGAAAACCAGAACCTTCGGCAAGACCGGCAGAACCATTAGCGAGGTCGGCTTTGGCGCTTGGGCCATTGGTGCGAGCTGGGGCGATGTCGATGATGGGGCGTCGCGCAAAGCCCTTCATGCGGCGCTCGATTCAGGTGTCACCTTCATCGACACCGCTGATGTCTATGGTGACGGCCACTCAGAACGGTTGATTGCCGGCGTGTTGAAGGAGAGGGGTGGGGATCGTCCCTATATTGCCACAAAGGCGGGCCGCAGGCTGGCGCAGCAGACGGTCGAGGGGTACAGCCGGGCTAATATTTTGGCTTGGATCGACCGCAGCCGAAAGAACCTCGACGTCGATACGCTCGACCTCGTGCAGCTGCATTGTCCGCCGACCGATCTTTATTATCAGCCAGAGGTCTTCGACACGTTGGAAGAGATTAAGGCCGCGGGCAAGATCCGCGACTATGGCGTAAGCGTTGAGCGGGTGGAGGAAGCGCTGAAAACGCTGGATTATCCGGGCGTCGTCAGCATCCAGATCATCTTCAACATTTTCCGCCGCCGCCCGATCGACTTGCTGTTTGATCAGGTAAAGAAGCACGATGTTGCCATCGTGGCGCGGGTGCCGCTGGCAAGTGGACTTTTGTCCGGCAAGTTTACGGCCGACTCGCAATTCGAAGACACTGACCATCGGAAATTCAACCGGAAGGGGGAAGCCTTCGACGTGGGCGAAACCTTCTCGGGCGTGCCCTATGAGGTCGGGCTTGCGGCCGTCGCGAAAATCCGCCCTCTCGTCGCCGGAGACACGACGATGGCGCGCCTGGCCTTGCGCTGGATTTTGATGTTCGACGCTGTGTCGGTGGTTATTCCCGGCGCGCGCAATCCCGAACAGGCGCAATCGAACGCCGCCGCCTCAGCACTGCCCGCGCTGTCGGATCAGGATATGGACACGCTGAAGGCGATCTATGACGAGGATATTCGTCCATACGTTCATGCCCGCTGGTGATGCGCATGAAAGCTCCGGTCATCGACGCGCATCAGCATTTCTGGGACCCTGATCGCGGTGACTACGGCTGGTTGAGCGGTCCGTTCCAGCCGATCCGCCGGTCGTTCGTGCCGGCCGATCTGGCGCCGTCGCTCGAAGCCTCCGGTATTGATGGCACAGTACTGGTGCAGACCTGGCATAGTCTTGCGGAAAGCTGGGAATATCTGGCGATCGCTGCGGCAACGCCTTTTGTCGCCGGTGTTGTCGCGTGGGTAGATCTCACAGATCCCGCCGTTGATAAGGTTCTGTCGACGCTCACGGCCAGTCCGCACGGGCGCTGGCTGGTCGGTATCCGCCATCTGCTGCATGAGGAGCCCGACCCCGATTGGCTGCTGCGGGATGATGTTCGCCGGGGCCTGGGCAAGGTCGCGGAGGCCGGACTGGTCTATGACCTCGTCGGCAAAACGCATCACCTGCCGGCAATGCTGAAGACCGTCGCGGACTTTCCGCAGCTGCGCTTCGTGCTGGACCATATCGCCAAACCCGAGATCGCGGGGGCCGTGATGGAACCCTGGCGGGAGAGGATGCGCCAATTCACACCGCATCGCGGCCATGTCTGGTGCAAGCTTTCCGGCATGATTACGGAGGCCGATTGGCCAAGCTGGCAGGCATCGCACCTCAAACCCTATGTCGATGAAGTGCTGTCCATTTTCGGCGCGGATCGGTGCCTGTTCGGGAGTGATTGGCCGGTCTGCCTGGTCGCGGGAAGTTACGAGCGGATGCGGGAGGCGCTTCTGATCTGTCTGGAGGCCCGGACCGAGGATGAGTGCGCACAGATATTCGGCCGTTCCGCCGTCGAAGTCTATCGGTTGCCGGAGTTCGGTGCATGACGGCCGGATCCCGCATCGGCTTCAAATCCCGCCTGGGCCTGGGCGGCAGCGGTCTCGGCACGCTGTATCGGGACGTGTCAGAAAGGCAGGCGGAAGACATTTTGATCGCCGCCTATGATAGCGGGTTGCGCTATTTCGATACGGCACCGTTTTACGGCTACGGCTTGAGCGAACTACGCCTCGGCCGCTTTCTGCGCACTGTGCCGAGAGACAGTTTTACCCTCTCGACCAAGGTCGGTCGTTATCTGACGCCTCCGCTCGGCAAGCCGCTGGATTATGGAAGCTGGGCACGTCCGCTGCATCTGCGTCCGGTCTTCGACTATAGCTATGACGGCACCATGCGCGCTTTTGAGCAGTCCGCCAGCCGGCTTGGCTTCTCCGATGTCGATATTCTTTATATCCATGACGTTGATCGCTTCACGCATGGTGAGCAGTATGAGCGGCGCTTCGCAGAGGCGATGGACGGATGCTATCGGGCTTTGAGCGAACTCAGGGCTGCGGGCCATGTTCGTGCCATCGGGGTCGGGATTAATGAAAGCGATGTCGCCGCCCGGTTTCTGCGCGCGGGTGAGTTTGATGTGGCCTTGATTGCAGGCCGCTATACCCTTCTGGATCAGGCGGCGATGATCGATTTCCTGCCAGAAGCCGAACGTCGTGGCGTCGAAGTGGTCGCCGGTGGGGTCTTTAACTCCGGCATCCTGGCGGCCGAGGGCAGCCAAAAGGCAACCTATGACTATAAGCCGGCATCGAGCGAGATTGCCGACCGGGTTGGGACGATCAGAGCCATTTGCGCAAAGCACCACGTGCCGGTTCAAGCTGTCGCATTGCAATTTCCGACGGCACATCCGAGTATTTCCGCGATCCTTGTTGGAATGGATCAGCCTGATCAGGCCATGGAAAACTCGCGCTGGAGCAAGATGGACATTCCAGCTGAGCTTTGGGCGGAACTCAAATCTCAGTCCTGCCTACCGCCGGACGCGCCCGTGGCGGTCGAACCGCTCGGTTAACGAATGGCTGTGTGACTTTGTGCAATCCTTATTTTGTTCACGCGGAGAGCGCCGATCTACAGAGGTTCCGTCTGACATTTGACGTTTTAAGACACCGACCGATTGGTCAGGCTTGCCCAAGTTCCAAGCAATGGCTAGACTTGTTCAGTCGAAGGGTTGCCCTACAAGTTCGCTGCCGTCGGGCAGCGATGTAAGGCAATAAGATCCGACCAAATATAAGAACGACCAAAAGGTCGTCTTCGGGGGATGCGCAGAATGGCGTATGATCACACACTGTTTCGGGCCGCGGTCGATCGTCGGCGGTTTTTGGCTGGAAGTGCTGCTTTGGGCGCCGGCGTACTGACGATGGGCATACCGCGGCTTGCGCGCGCGGATTCTCCGCCGCTGCTGGTAACCTCAATCCGTTCGCTATCCAATCCCTATCATGCCGTATGGAAGGTGGGTGCGGATGCTTTCGCGAAGCAGATGGGTCTTGAGCACGTGACGCTTGTGACCGAAGGCAATTCCGAGAAAGGCATTTCCGACATCAATGCCATGATCGCCAAGACGAATGGCCATATGGTGCTGAACGTCGACCCCAATAATACGCCTGACGCCCGGCCGATTGTGGAAGCCTGTGCCAAGGCGGGGGTCTTTGTGGTGACATGGTGGAACAAGCCCGCGGACCTGCATCCCTGGGACTTCAATCCGCACTATATTTCCCACATCGAATTCGATGGCACGAGCAGCGGTGCCTATATCGCCGAGGAACTTTTCAAGGCGATGGGGGGCACAGGCGGTTTTGTCGCGATCGGCGGCATCATCTCTGACTCCGCATCCATAGACAGGCGTCGCGGCATGTTGGCGGCGCTGAAAAAAAATCCAAAAATCACGCTGCTGGACTGGCAGACGGGTGAATGGCAGTCTCAAAAGGCTTTCGATATCACGAGTTCCTGGCTGACACGCTTCGGCCCGAAGATCAAAGGCATCTGGGCCGCGAATGACGACATGGGCACCGGCGCGCTGGAAGCCCTGCGGTCTCAGGGCCTGGCCGGGCAGATTCCGGTTGTCGGTATCGATGGGATCAAAGCAGCGGTCGAGGCGGTGAAAGCCGGTGAATTTGCCTGCACGGTGTCCTCCGATCCCTATTGGCAGGGTGGCATCGGCCTATCGATGGGGCTCGAAGCGGCGCAGGGCAAGTTTGATCCGTCGAAGGAGCCGAAACTACATCGTGAATTCAATGCTTCGACCGTCAAGATCACGAGCGCTAATGTCGATGCTTACATCAAGACGCAGGTCGACACCCATCCGCAGATCGATTGGACCAATTTGTGGGATCGCGTGGCAAGTCCGATTACCTATAGCTGAGATAGGCCGGCGAGAGCGTGATGGACGCCAGGGTGTCTGTGGTTGAAACAACCAAGGAGATTGCAGGGACAGAGGCGCGCGCATCCGCTCGTTCCTCCTTCTTAAAGAAACGTCTGGGGCGCTTTGCGCCGCTTCTCGTGCTCGGGGCGCTTTGCCTGCTGCTGGGCCTGCTCAATCCATCGTTCTTCAGTCTTCGCAATCTTATCTGGGGTGTCGCCAATCAGGCCGCGATTCCCCTCATTCTATCGATGGGCGCTACGTTTATCATCATTATGGGCAGCATTGATCTCTCGATCGAAGGCGTGCTCTGCGTGGGCGCCATGATCGTGGCGCTGCTTTGCACGAATGACGCGAACAGCCATCATTTCGGCTGGTGGGGTCCGCTATTGGCTTTGTTGGCTTGCACGGCGTTGGGACTGCTTAATGGCCTTGTGCATGTCGGACTGCGCATTCCGTCCTTCATGGCAACTCTCGGCCTGTGGTTCGTCGGACTTGGCATCGGCACCGTCATTCTAGGCGGGACCGCGGTTCGGGTGCTCGACCCCCATATACGCGGCATTGCATTTACACGCATCCTGGACGTGCCAATGGCCGTCTGGATCGCGATCGCGGCTTTTCTGCTGGCGCTGTTGATTGAACGATGTACACGCTTTGGTCGATACGTTTTTGCCATCGGCGGCGGAGAGGACATCGCGAAACTCTCTGGCGTTCCCGTCGCCCGGACGCGCATTCTGGCCTTCACGCTGGCGGGTTTTTTCACCGGCATCGCCTCCCTGCTTGCGAGCGCGCAACTTGGTCAGGCCAATACAACCATCGCCGACGGGCGGCTGTTCATGACCATCACAGCGGTCGTCGTTGGGGGCACCGCGTTGACCGGCGGTTACGGCAGTGTGGTCAATTCCCTGGTCGGCACGCTGACGGTTGTGGTACTGGCTAATGGCATGGTGCTGCTGGGTATCTCGCCCTATGTGCATGAGACGGTGCAAGGGCTGATGATTATCGCGGCCGTCGCGCTGTCTGTCCGTCGCGGCGCTCAACTCGTGATCAAGTAAGGCCAGCGATGTTAACGGTCGAACACATCAGCAAACGTTATGGTCCCGTGCAAGCGTTGCGGGATGTCTCGATCGACGTGAGGCCGCATGAGGTCGTAGGGTTGATCGGTGAAAACGGGGCCGGCAAGTCCACCCTCATGCGTATTCTGGCGGGGACGGTGCAGCCGGACCAGGGTGTCATTCGGGTCAACGGCACAGCCGTCACATTGCGGGACAGCCGCCACGCCAAAGCCTGCGGAATAGCGATGGTCTTTCAGGAGCAGTCGCTGCTTCTCAACATGACCGTCGCCGAAAACCTCCATCTCACACAGGAGGGTGAGTTCACGCGGATGGGCTTGCTTCAGAAGCGGCGTATGAACGCTGCCGCACGGGCTCACCTCAGTCGTGTGGGGCTTGATGTCGATCCCCGCACGCAAGTGGGCGAACTCACATTCGCTGCACGGCAGATGGTGGAACTTGCCAAGGCTCTGGCGCTTGAAGAGCGGACGACGGCGCCGCTGACCATATTTCTCGATGAACCGACATCCGTCTTGGAAACGCGTGACATCGGGATTCTGTTCGACCGCATGCGGTCTCTGAAGTCTCGGGCGAGTTTCATCTTCGTCTCGCACCGATTGGACGAGGTGCTGCAGATCAGCGATCGCGTCTATGTGATGAAAGACGGCGCGGTGGTGGCCGAACGGCCAGCAGATGCGGTCACCGTGTCCGAATTGCACGAGATGATGGTGGGGCAGGAACTGCATGCCGGGTACTACAGAGAGGATCGGCAGGGCTTGCCACAGGAGGGAGAACCGGCGCTGGAAGCGCGCGGTTTGACGGTGCGCGGCGTCTTCCAGGGCGTGGATTTTGCGCTGCGGCGTGGTGAGGTGCTGGGCGTTGCTGGCGTTATCGGGTCCGGTCGCGAAGAACTCATGCGAACACTGTTCGGTTTTCTGCCCCAGACTGCGGGAACTTTGACGGTCAATGGCCGCGATCTTGTGCTGCGTTCGCCAACCGAGGCCGTGGCGGCCGGTATCGGCTATATCCCGCGGGAGCGCCGACTGGAGGGGCTCGTGATGGACCTATCGGTCGCTGTCAACATGACGCTTGCCAATCTGGATGTCGCCATGAGCCGCAATATCATTGATCGGACGCGGGAGCGGGCGATCGCGAAGGATTGGATAGAGCGGCTGCATATCCGGACGCCCAATGCCAATCAGGTCTGCCGCAACCTCAGTGGCGGCAATCAGCAAAAAATCGTGCTTGCCCGATGGATGACGGCGAAATCACGCATCCTGATACTCGATCACCCGACGCGGGGCTTGGATGTCGGCGCCAAAGGCGAGGTCTACGACTTGATCCGTGCGCTATCGGAGGATGGCGCCAGCATCATTCTGACGTCCGACACGCTCGAAGAAACCATCGGGCTCTGTCACACCATCCTGGTCATGCGGGATGGTTCGATCACCGGCAGATTCGACGCGCCAGCGGGCGCCAAGCCGAGTCAGGTGGCGCTGCTGGAACAAATGGTTTGAGGAGCCATTTATGGCCAATGCAGGAATAGACCGGATGTCGCCAGGCCTCCTTTTCGACCGCGTGCGTCCCTACACGCCGGTGCTACTGCTCATCTTGCTGCTCCTGGGCATAGGTATTGCGCAGCCGGATTTCCTGCGTCCCAAGGATCTGTCGGTCATTCTGTCGGACGCGGCTGTACTGTTCGAATTAGCTGCCGGAATGACATTCGTCATCATGCTCGGCGGCATCGACCTTTCGGTGCAGGCCGGGGCGTCCTTCGCCAGTATGGTTGTGGCGGAACTTCTGCCGAGTGTCGGTTATCTGGCCTTTCCGATCACGATCCTTATCGGGCTCGTCGCCGGATTAAGCAGCGGTTTCGTGCATGTTCGGTTACGGATTCCGTCCTTCATCGCGACCCTTGCGACTGGCGGTATCATGACGGGGCTGTCTCTCCTGATGGAGGCGGGGCAGTCCGTATCCTTGCAGCAGGCGGGACGATATCAATGCGTTTGGATTACCGGCAATCTGATCCTGGGCATTCCCAACGTCATCCCGATCGCTTGTGTGGTTGCGCTCGGCGGCCTTTTTTTGCAGCGCTATACCCGCTTCGGTCGCTTCAGCGCGGCCATTGGTGCTGGGGAGCCGGCGGCACGGGCGGCGGGCATTTCGGTCGCCCGTTACAAGATTATGGCCTTTGGCCTTTCAGGGGCATGTGCAGCCTTTGGCGGTGTGCTGCTGGCCGCAAAGCTGGGCAGTGGCTCTCCCGATCTCGCGAACCAGTTGCTGCTGCCGACGATCGCCGCGGTGGTGGTCGGCGGAACCGCCATTACCGGTGGAATCGGGAATATCGGCTTGACGGTTGTTGGCACACTGATTGTATCGATCGTGCGGATCGGCATGACATTCCTTGGCGTGGATATTTTCGCCCAGCAAATTGTCTTCGGCACTGCACTCGTTTTTGCCGTCTTCGTCACTATTGATCGCAGCAAAATAGCGATCATCAAATAAGATGATGATGCAGCGCGTTGTTAGGGCAGACGAATAGGCATAGGCAAGTTATGGCGCTGACACTCGGGCGTTTAGATCGGGGTCCACATTTGCCGACGCTGGTCGCCAGTTCGATCACGCGGGAAATCGCACAGGGACGACTGAAACCGGGGGACCAGTTGCCGACGGAGCAATCCTTGGCGGAGACATTCGGTGTCAGCCGTAACGTCGTGCGAGAAGCTATCGCGCGACTGAGAGTGGAGGGGCGGGTGTGGTCTCGCCAGGGGCGCGGGGCGTTTGTTTCTGCCACCCCGCAGACAAATCTTCTCACCATTGAACATGACGATGCGCAGCCCGAAGATGTCTTTGCTGCGCTATTTCAATTTCGCGGTATTTTGGAAGTGCAGGGCGCGGCTTTGGCGGCCCAGTTGAGAACGCCGGATGATCTAGACCGGATACGTGAGGCTGTAGAGGCCATGGCGGCCGCACCATATGGCAGCATTCTATGGCTCAACGGAGATCTTGCTTTTCATCACGCGATTGCATCGGCGACCCACAACACATATTTCGTTCAGGTCCTTGCGTTCGTCGCAGAAAAGGTCCGAGAAAGTATCCTTTCAGCGGGAGGGCAGAGCCATTCGGAAAATATGGCTCAGGCGACGGAGCGGGAGCATCGCTCCATTCTCGCCGCAATCGAGATGCAGGATGAGGCCGCGGCACGAAATGCGATGAAGGATCACTTGGCCGGTGCTGCTAGCCGTATTGGCACAACCATTGCCACCGAGGGCATGAAGAGTTCGTTATAGTCGAAGGCTAGGGTAAGTCTTTCATTTGATTGAAGCGTGTCGATCAGATATGATGGAAATTACTGGACGGGGCCGTCAAGTATTCTCGATTGTAGTAAAACAGGGGAAATGGACCGTAGTCGCGTTTTGGCTTTGGTCCGAAAATCTGAGCTAAATGTACTAAACTAGCTAAAAATTATCTGAATTCGGCTTTGATGTATCACATTACGCGGCCTTTTTTAGCGCCTCTTGAGCCAAGAGCGAATTAGTTCGCCATTCCCGATAGTGAGGCGGCCCTGAAAAAGCGCCGTAACCTCTCTATGGAGCAATTTGCGCGGGAGCCGCTGTTGCAACGCCTGCGCAAATTGTTGAATTTCAGCCGCTGTGATAGCCACCGTCGACCGGCAGAATAATGCCGGTCACGAACGCCGCGGCGGGTGAGGCCAGGAACAGGGTCGGACCGATCAGGTCTTCGGCGAGACCCCAGCGTTTCAGCGCGGCGCGCTCGGCGATCTTTTCTTTGGACGGCGAATTTTCCCAGAGCGCGCGCGTCATATCGGTCTTGTGATAGCCGGGCGCGATGGCGTTTACCCGAACGCCGCTTGGGCCATAGCGATGGGCCATAGCGCGGGTCAGCCCAACGATGCCAGTCTTGCTTGCGGTGTAGGCGGGCACCGCCTCATCGGCCAGATAGCTCAGCATCGACGCGACGTTAATGATATTGCCTTGACTTTTTAGAAGCAGCGGCAGGGCGCTGCGGGAGAGGCGCATGGCGCTGTTAAGGTTGATGTCGATCACTGTGAGGAAATCGGCTTCCTCCCACTCAGCACCCGGTTTGGCGACGCCCTGGCAATTCACTAGAACGTCCAACTGTGAAAGACCGCGGAAAAAGGTGTCGATAGCGGCACTGTCCTGCACGTCTAGCCGAGCGAAGGTAACGCCAGGACGGGCAGGGGCTGCGGTTAGCGCGGCAATCTTTGTCTCAGAGCTGCCGGTAGCGAGCACGATCGCCCCTGCGGCGGCAAAACCTTCCGCCATGGCTAGGCCGATGCCGCTGGTGCCTCCGGAGACCACAACGTGTTTGTCGCGCAAAGCGGCCGCGAAACTCCCTGCGATTTCATCTATGCTCATGTATTTCTTCCTTTTTATCTAGCGTTGACGATTTGAATACCGTCTGCCTGCCTAGCTGTCACGTGTGTCTCGTTGCAGAAACCCAGATTCCCCTCAATGGTAAGCTGTCTAGGGCCATCGCTGCGATCCGAGCACTCTCGAACCAAAAGCATTCTCGTTCTGGACGGAGGGTGGCGATATAACCGCCCATCGCCTTCCCTGTCGCGTGATGCCATGAGATCGCATCACGAGCCTGCGCATGACAAAAATCTCCAGCTAGGCATCTTTCAAAAGGTGCGTTTTTTTACGACCCGACGTGGTGTTAGCAGCCTATGCGGTTTCATGATTGTCTTGTGAAAGCTCCCAACCAGCCGTGAGAAAGGTTGATCGGGAACGTAGGCGGCAGGTCGATTCAGTGCTTCGGATTGCTAGCGGCCTCCAGCCGATCCATCGCAGGGAAAAGCACACCGGACACAACAGATCCGAGATGGATGGCTAAGTGCCAAGCAACGTCTTGCTTAGAGTAATTTGATATGCTCGCGAATGTCCGGAGAGGATGAGTCGCGGATATCGCAACAATGAGCCCGATGAGTTTGATCGCAAGCGGAACATGATCTCTCTGCAGAGCGCATTCATTGCCCAAAGAAGCCAGGTCAGAGCCAGTATAACCCAACTATTGCGCGCCGCCATAATGCGCAGGTTCATCGCAGAGCTTCCTTGAAGAGGGCGTGCAGGCACGGGCGGCCCGTCATTCGTGATAGAGCACGGAACGGCCGCCATCGATTGCAATGCTGGCGGCGTTGATAAAGGGCGCTTCGTCGGAGGCAAGGAAAAGCGCCGTCATGGCGACTTCGTCTGGCCGGCCGATGCGCTTGGGCGGGTGGAGATCATAAGCTTTACGGCGCTCAGCTTCCGGGTCAGGGAAGGTTGCCCAATAGTCGCGCGCAATATCAGTCTCGATATAGCCCGGAGCGATTGCATTAACACGCACGCCTTTCGCTGCATATTGAATGCCGAGAGAACGGGTAAGGCCAAGAAGCCCGTGTTTTGCGACTGGATACGGGAATGTATCCGGGATGATGGTCGTGGAATGACTGGATGCAATATTGACGATGCTGCCGGCGCCCCCCGCGAGCATCGCGGGCAGTGCGGCTTTGCACATATGCCAGACGCCATCGAGGTCAACCGCGAAGCAGCGTCGCCATTCTTCGTCGGTCGTTGCCAGCGGCTCATGAAAGACATTGATCCCTGCGTTATTGACGAGGATATCCAGCTTCCCGAAAGCAGCAAGCGTCTGTCGCACGCTATCAGCCGCAGCGATTGGGTCCGCTACATCGGTTCGCACAAAGAGGCTTCTGCCACCCTGGGCCGCCAAGGCCGATGCCATAGAGGCGCCAGTTTCCGCGTCCCGCTCAGCGATGACCACAGCGGCACCTTCGCGTGCAAAGGCTTGGGCGATGGCGGCCCCGATGCCGCGTCCTGAACCGGTGACAATCGCGATCTTGTCTTGTAAACGACCGCTCATTGCACTCACCAATCCACCACTGTTCCGTCAGGCATAACCGCCTCGGTTGCCGTCATAATTTCCTGCTTGAAAGGGTGCTTTGCCGCAACAGCTTCGTCTATCTCAATTCCCAGGCCCGGAGCTTCGGGGATTTGCCAATGGCCGTCTACCATGCGGATGGGACCTTGCAGAACGTCTCCATACCAAGGCACGGCCCCAACCATTTCTTCTTGAATCACGAAGTTTGGCGTCGCAATATCGAAATGTAAGGCGGCGACGCCGGCCAAGGGCCCAAGCGGATTATGCGGCGCGATGCCTGCGCCTGCGAGTTCAGCCATGGCAGCGATCTTCCGCGCCTCGGTAAAGCCGCCCACATGGCAGAGATCAGGTTGCGCGATGTCGAGAATGCGCGCCTGGAAGAAGGGCTCAAATTCCCACCGGTCGACCAGACGCTCACCGGCGGCAATTGGCACATGCGTGCGCTGAGCGATCGATTTTAGTCCAGCGATATCATGCGGCGGGAGCGGCTCTTCCACGAAAAGTGGGCGGCCAGGCGCCAGCGCATCGATATAGTGGAGTGCTGCACCGGCCGAGGCGCAGCGGCCATGAAAATCGACCATAAGCTCTACGTCATTCCCGACGGCGGCGCGCAAATCCTGCATCATACGGGCGACATCGTCGATGGCGCGGTTTGGTGCCGTATAATGGGTGTAGGGGATAAAGACGACCTTCATGGCGCGGTAGCCACGCTCCAGCACTTCATGGGCTCGCTCGATCAAAGGGCCTGCAGACATGCTGTTATAGACGGCGTCGATCTGTCCCAGGCCCAGATGGGTGTAGACGGGCACACGATCACGCATCTTTCCGCCGAGAAGACGCCAGACGGGGAGGCCCACGCTTTTGCCAAAGATGTCCCAAAGTGCCACTTCGATTCCGGCAATGGCGCTGCTACCGATGACACCGATGCGCCAGAACCCATGCTTGTGCATGGTCCGCACCAGATTTTCGATATCGCGAGGATCCTTTCCAATGATGAGTGGAGCAATGTCGTCGACAGCGCCTGTTACTGCGCGCGTTTTCCACTCCAGCGTCGCTTCGCCCCAGCCATAGAGGCCGGGTTGGTCAGTGTCGACTCGCACGAAGATCCAGTTACGCATCTCGGCGTTGACGACAACGGTACGAATACCCGTGATCTTCATGTCAGTGTTTCCTCGGGTGTGAACAGGACGCGGCTTTGCAGTGCATCGCCAGGAGCCAACAGCATGAGACCACCCAAATTAGCCAAGTGGTGGCCATTGGCCTGATGGGTCATAGGTTCAAAACAGAAGTAATCGCCTGCAAAATCGGGCTCAAATGTCTTGTCGGACATGAAGACAAAATAGTCACGAAAAGCCGTGTCTGCCGCGATGCTGAGGGCCAAACCTCGATCGGGCCAAGCGATACGCGCGTCGCCAGTCCAGCCAGTAAAGCCATTATTAATCCACCGGCGGGGCAAAGCACGCGATTGCACGAAATCAAGATCCAATGGCACGGCGCTGCGCAAGCCAGGCAAAAAATCTGCTTCCTCAGCAAAGAACGCCTCGGCTGGTGCTCTCAGTTCTGTTTGCGGCGTCAAGGGAAAATAGGGATGCAAGCCGAGGCCGAAGGGAAGGGGGGCGGTTCCGCAATTACGAACTTCTATTCCGACAGCCAGTGCGCCGTCCCGGGTTAATTCATAGATGATCCGAGCGTCATAACCATAAGGCCGGCCGGTTGCCGCCTTATGGCTGAGCGCGAGATTTATCTGTGTGTCAGTCGCTAGCGTGACCGACCATTCGCTTAACCAGCCGTCGCCATGCAGGTAATGCCGATCCCATGGTTGATTGGGTGTGAAATCGTAAGTTCGGTCCGCGATGCTGAAGTGGTTGCCAGCGACTCGGTTGCCGAATGGCACAAGTGGGAAGCAACTTGCCGTCAGCGGATTGCCTGCATAGTTCTCAGCTGAACGCATCAGCGGGAACGACAATCCACCAGGTTGGTTCCAAGTGAAGCCGGTGACAACGGCGCCGCGCCGGTCGACGTCGAGCGTGAGCGGGCCGCGCTGCAGCCTGATGGCGAAGGGTGCCATCAATCTTCAAGCCGAATAATGACTTTGCCTGCGCGACCGCTGGCTGCGAGAGCATAAGCAGCAGGGGCTTCGACCAAGGAAAAGCGGTCAGTGATGATGTCACGTGGATAGCGTTTCCAATCGGCCAAATCCTCTGCGCACTGGTCCATATTGTGCAAGCTGGTGACCCAGGAACCGATGATCCGTCGCTGCTGGTGCATAAGGTCATCACTGACCTTGAAAGTAACCTCACCGGTTTCACCGATATAGACGCATCGGCCCCAGCTATGGGTACCCTGTAACGCCAGCAGGCGTCCCCGAGGATTACCCGAGCAATCAAGCGTGACATTGGCTCCGCCGCGCGTCACTTCCCGCACGGCCGAGAGGGTTTCCGTATTGGCGAGAAAGCCGTGGGTGACCAGTCCGAGGCGCCTGGCTACATCGACACGCTCCTGCTGAGTGTCCACGCCGATGGTCATTTTGGCGCCGCGCCCCTGCGCCAGCATGAGGGCGGCGAGGCCGACAGGGCCGAGACCTACGACCATAACGCTATCGCTGCCGGAGACTTCGCCGCGCAGGATGCCCTCATAGGCAGTGCCGACGCCGCAGGAAATGAAGCAGCCATCCTCGTAGGTGAGGCTGTCCGGCAGTTTTACGAGATCCTTCTCATCGGCGATGAGATATTCGGCGTGGCCGCCGTCGCGCTGCCAGCCGTAAGCTGCACGTAGGGGATCGGTGCAGCTGATCTGATAGCCCTTGCGGCAGCTCCGGCAGAAGCCACAGCCTGAGATGTGATAGACTGCAACGCGGTCACCCGGCTTGAAATGGCGGCATCCCGGGCCGAGTGTTTCGACCTGGCCACTTGGCTCATGTCCGGCAATCACGCCCAGATATTTAGCCCCGCCTTCTCCGATGTGCTTGTGGTAGATGTAGTGAATATCGCTACCGCAGAGGCCGGAAGCCTTCATGCGCAGCCGAACTTGACCGATTCCGGGTTCTGGAATGTTAATCTCTCGGAGATCGACGCGATCGTCGCCAGGAAGAAAAGCAGCTATCATTTTCGTCATGGTGCGGTTCCTGAGTTTTAGTGTCTGCCGCGGCCAGACCGGCGCAGAGCGGCGACATTGAGCAGAACGGCGGCGACAATGATGACGCCACGCACCATGTCCTGCACGAATGAATTGATGCCGTAGAGTACAAGACCGTCGCCGATGACGGTAATGGCGAGTACGCCGAGTAGCGTGCCGAGCATGGAGCCGCGGCCGCCGGACAAAGCCGTTCCCCCCACGACAACGCCCGCGATAACGTCGAACTCTAGGCCTTCCGCCGCACCCGCGTTACCTGTGCCGAGGCGCGCGAGCAGCATGACGGCAGTGATGGCCGCCATGAGGCCAGACAAAGTGAAGACCAGAATACGAATCCGTGTGACATTGATACCGCAAAGCCGAGCTGCACTGGCGTTGCCACCGACTGCGTAGACTGAACGCCCGAAGGCAGTCTTGCGGGAAACAAAAACGAAGAGCCCAAACAGAATAATCATGACAACGGCTGAGACTGGAAGGCCGAAGACATTGTCTCCCATCCAATCCAGCGTGTCATTGTCATCGAAACTCACCGGCAGTGCATTGGTCATAAACAAGGCGAGACCACGCAATGCGCTCCAGAGACCGAGAGTCGCTACGAAGGAGGGCACATTGAAGACGCCCCGAAGGGCGCCGGCGACACTGCCGAGCGCGGCGCCGAGGACGAGCCCTGCACCAAGCGAAATGGCCAACGGCTCATGCCATTTGAGGAGAAAGGCCATGACCACTGAAATGAATGCGACCATCGGGCCGACGCTAATGTCGATCTCGCCAGCCACAATCACAAGCGTTTGAGCCCAGGCCGCAATGCCAATGGTCGAGCCATCGCGTAAGATATTTACCTGGTTATTTGCGCTGAGAAATCCGGGTGAGATAATGCCGAAAATTACATAAAGAACGACGATGATGGCTATGAGACCGAATTCATTGACATGGCCAGATAACCTATTGGTTTTTTGGCGTGCCGTCGGGGGTGCGATCGCTGATGCAGTCATGGGTCTGATCCTCAGCCGATGCAGGCGGCCAGCAGCCGCTCAGCATCGATTTTTGGGGCGGCGTGTTCCTCGGCAATCTGGCCGTTACGCAGAACAAGGACGCGATCGCAAACGTGATCGAGTTCTTCTATCTCGCTGGAAACGAAAAGAATGGATTTCCCTTCGCGCGCCAGGCTGCGGATGATGTCATAGATCTGGTTCTTGGCTTCGACATCGACGCCACGCGTTGGTTCATCCAGCAGTAGGATGCGGGAGCCGGCATGAATCCAGCGGCCGATGACCACCTTCTGCTGGTTGCCACCGGACAAGGTGGCAATTGGCGTTGTTGTTGCAGCGGTTTTGACGTGCAGCCTGCTGATGATGGCGCGCGTTGCTTCGGCGATGACCTTGTTGGAAAGAATGCCGGCGCGGTCGACCTGCCGAAAGTCGGTGGCAACCGTATTCTCGTCCACGCCCAGCATCGGGATGATGCCGTCTTCCTTTCGACTTTCCGGCGTATAGCCGAAGCCCAACTGAATCATGTCAGTGTAACGACGTGGAGCCGGCGCACCGGCCACCAGAACTTGACCGGAGAGCGGCTTGCTTAGCCCCATAATGCTTTCAAACAGTTCGGTGCGGCCGGAGCCGAGCAGACCGGCAATCCCCAGGACTTCGCCACGCCGCAGGGCGAAAGTAACGCCATTGAGCTTCGGCGGCACGGCAAGATTCCGAACTTCCAGCACGGTCTCACCACCCGATTGGGGTATGATGGTCCGGGTTTGCTCGCTGCGCCCGAGCATCATCTGCACAATATCTTCAGTGCGCGCTTCCGCGACCGGCAAGGTAGAGATGATGCGGCCGTCGCGCAGGACTGTCGCAGTATCGGCAAGACGCCGGATTTCGTTCATGCGATGGCTGACATAAAGAACTGCGACGCCCTGGGCCGCGACCTCGCGCACGGCGGCGCAGACCTGATCAACTTCTGCCGCGGCAAGCGAGCTTGTCGGCTCATCGAGAATAACAAGGCGTGGCGAGCCCTGAAACGCGCGTGCGATTTCCACCATTTGCTGCGCGGCGGGGCTGAGTGCCGAAATGAGCAGGAAAGGATCGAGTTTAAGACCGAGCCTTAACAGCGCATGGCGAGTCGCCTCTGCCATGCTGCGATGGTCAAGAATACCATGGGCACGGGGCCAGGCACCGAGGAACATATTCTCGGCGATGCTCATGCTGGGTACCAGGCTCAGTTCTTGATAGACAGCGCGCAGGCCGCGCCCCGCAGCTTCCCGCGTACGGCCTGCCCCTTGTATCGCGAGCGGCTTGCCATTCAGCAGCACCACACCCTCATCTGGAGTTTCCGCACCGGTCAGCAGCCGGATAAGCGTTGACTTGCCGGCGCCGTTTTTGCCTAGAATGGCACGCACCTCGCCGGGCTGAACTGAGAAGGCCACGCCATCGAGCGCAAGCACACCGGGATAGCGACGAGTGGCGCGGCGCAGTTCAGCAATGGGGGGAATCGTCTGGCTCATCGCGTTTAGGTCCACTGCCTCAGGGCAGACCGTCGCTATGGGCCGAGAGCCAAGCGTTTGCTGCGTCAGGTGTGGTGTAAAGACCGATCGCCGCCGGCACGATCGGATTCGCCGGGGTTTTGCCATCGACGGCATCTATCGCTTCCTGAATTGCAAGATGGCCGACCGCCTTGCCGGATATATCGACGACAGCCTTCAGCACCTTGTGCTCAGCCAGGGAATGGGCGATGTCGGTTGTCATATCGCTACCAAAAACCACGACGCTTTTGCCGCTTTGCTGAACGGCGCGCGTCGCTCCCAGTGTGGCGCCCCCAGACTCACCGAAGAAAGCGTTAAGATCGGGGTGCGCGGTCAGGATCTTCTCCGATACCGCAAGAGAAGCATCGACTGTCGTGCCCTGCTGGTTGTCGACAAGGGTTGCATCCGGCACGCGCTTGAGGAGCGCGGCTTGGAACCCCTTGCGGCGGTTGATGCAGACCTCGACGAATTCACAGTTAACGACGCCGATTTTCGGAGACTTGACGCCGGCCTTGATGAAATAGTCAGCAGCGGCGTCGCCCAGCTTGGCCCCGAAAGCCACAGGATCGCCTACAACATAGGCATAGACATATTTCTTCATGGCCACGTCGTTGACGCAGGTATTATAGCAGACGACAGGAATACCGGCTTGATGCGCGCGGCGGATAGCATGGACAGAGCCATCCGCGGACACAGCCGACAACAGAATGGCCTTCACATTCGCTGAAATCAGCGTATCGATGAAAGCGCTCTCTTTTGACGGATCATCCTGAGCTGTCGTCTCGACAAGCCGGATGGAGCGATGCATGCCAGCGGCACCGTCCTGCACGCCTTTTCGCACGCCGGCATAATAGCCCTGCGAGTCGAGATAGATTGCGCCGATGCCAACCTGGGGCGCCGCGTGTGCCGCAATGCTGCCGATAACGATTACAAAGCTGCCGATCGCTGCGGCGAAAAAGCCAAGAAAACGCATATTATCCCCCTCCCTGATCCGCATTTTTTGTTTCCCTTGATCCAGGATGCGGTATGATTTAATTTAAAGACTAGTCGGATGAATGAAGAATGCAAGTCGGAAATCAAACACGTCCTCGGGTTCATCAGAATGTCGTCGCGGAGCTAGCGCGCAGGATATTGTCGGGAGAGATCCCATCTGGAGGCATTCTGGCCAGCATGCAGGACCTGGCTGATGAGTTGAGCGTCAGCCGTTCTGCTCTGCGGGAGGCAATCAAAGTTCTGAGTGCGAAAGGCATGGTTGAGGTACGGCCGCGGATTGGCACGCGTGTCCGGCCCAGATCTGGCTGGAACCTGATGGACCCGGAGCTTCTGTCCTGGTGCGGGCTCGACTTCGATCATCACCTTCTGGAAAGCCTGCTCAAATGCCGGCAGTTGATTGAGCCAGGGGCAGCAGCGATGGCAGCAGCCAATGCGAATGCCGGTCAGCTCGCGATGATAGAAAACGCTTTCTTAAGAATGAAGGCGGCGACCTCACTTGCTGAGCGCCTGCAAGCAGATTTGGATTTTCACGTCTCGGTCTTATCTGCGAGCGGCAATATATTTTTGGAGCAATGGGGAGGCACTATTTCGTCAATTTTGCTCGCCGCATTCCGCATTTCGACCGAGACCGCGCCATCGGATGACGAGGCTTTCGACGTTCATGCGGAAGTTCTGGATGCGATCCGCCTCAGGAACGCGCCCAGAGCCGACCGTGCGATGCGGCGTCTCCTGACAGTTGCTGCAAAAGACCTGCACGTAGCGGAGGGTGCGGTTCAAAAGGCGTCTTAAGTGGAGCGAACGATTGTTACAACGCAAGACAAATAACCACACTTGACACATTTAATGGTCGGATGTTTGTCTGCGGCAGCTTCCTGATATGAGCGCCGGCGAAAGTCACTGCCGGCAAAACAACAATGATAAGAAACGTCCAGAAGGAGTGGCTTATGTCTGATCGCATTTGGCGACTTGCAGCGTCGCTTGCCGTGGCAGCGGGGCTTGGCGGGGCAGGGGCGCATGCCGCCTTCGCCCAGGATCCGTCATTGACGATCGCCTATATCCAAAAGCAAGGCGACCAGCAGTATTTTGTCGATGAGGCGCAGGGGGCAAAGGATGAGGCCAAAGCGCTCGGCCATGTCAAAGTGAATGTTGTCAACGTTCAGATGGACGCAAATGCCGCCATCAGCGCGATGAATGTCATGGTCGGGCAGAAGGTGAGCGGGATCGCCATCGTGGTGCCGGATCAGCAGATAGGCCCGCAGGTAATCGACATGGCGACTCAGGCCAAGATTCCGCTTGTCTCCTCTGATGACCCGATTAAAAGCGGCACCGGGTCGCTTGCTCCTTTTGTCGGCTTCGATGGTTATCAGATGGGCTATAAGGTTGGGCAAGCAGCGGGCGCGTTATATAAGAAAGCTGGCTGGACGGCATCGACAACCCGTGTGGCGGCCGCCTTCGAAGAACAGCTTTCAGTCTGCCAGGACCGCGAGCACGGCGAAGAAGATGGATTCAAGGCCGCCGGCGGGGATGTGCCAACGATCGTCAAGATCGGCACGGATAATTCCGTGGTTGATGCCCAGAACCGAACCGGTGCCGTTGTCACGGCTAATCCGCAAATCAAGCACTGGGTGGTCTGGGGCTGTAACGATGAGAACGAGACAGGTGCTGTAACGGCGCTCGCCAATGCGGGCCTGCCTGCGGACAACATCATCGGCGTCGGGCTTGGTGCTTATCTCACTTGCAAGGATTGGCAGGCGGGCCAGACGTCAGGCAACAAGGCTGCGCTTTTTATCAGTGGTCACGATGTCGGAAGTGCTGCCATCAAAGTTCTGGTAGAAAGTATCCGTAATCACACGCCGCTCCCAGCAAAAACGATTGCCAATACGACGATCGTGACACCCGCTAATTGGAAGGGCGTCATGGGCGGCTGCAGCTAGGTCTGAATCGGAGAGGCGTGCTCTACGCGCGACTTCCCGTTTTCCTTATCTCCGATAATGAAAGAACCTCAGCAATGACAGGTGCTGTGCTCCTGCACATGGATGACGTTGCCAAGCGCTTCGGCCCAGTTCAGGCGCTTCGCGGCGTGTCACTCAATGCCCGCGCTGGAGAGGTTCTGGCCCTGATGGGAGAGAACGGCGCGGGCAAGTCTACTTTGCTTCGCTTGATGAGCGGCGTGCATCAGCCAGACGGCGGCAATATTACCGTGGACGGACAGCGCGTAGTCTTCGCGACGCCTCAGGCGGCGCGTGCGGCCGGGGTGCGTGTAGTGGCGCAGGAGCCGGAGATTATCCCCGATGTTTCGGTCGCCGAGAATGTCTATGCCGGGGCGCTTCCGCGGCGCGGGTGCATTTTCGACCGTGCCGGGCTGCGCGCGCAATTGGAGCAGGATTTGGCCCGTTACGGTTTTACCGGCGTGCTGGACCCCGCACAGCTCGGACGAAGCCTATCGCCAGCGCAAAGGCAAGTCATCGAAATTCTCCGTGCACTCACCGGTGGCGCGCGCGTTATCGCTTTCGACGAGCCGACGTCCTCACTCTCAGATCATGAGGTCGAAAGCCTATTCCGCCTCATTGCGCAACTGAAGGCCGAGGACATTGCCGTCATCTATGTCTCGCATCGCATGAAGGAGATTTTCCGTATAGCCGACCGCATCCTTGTTCTTCGTGACGGCGCCTCGGTGGGAGAACGGCAGGCAGCAGAGACGGATGAGCCTGAACTGGTGCGGATGATGGTAGGGCGTGATCTCTCTGCACTTTTTCCACGCAGTCCCCGCAGCGTGGGGGCTCCCGTGTTGAGCCTCCACAATATCACCACTGAGGATGTGACGAGTGTGAGTTTTAATGTGCGCGCAGGAGAAATCGTGGCGCTCGCCGGGCTGGTTGGGGCAGGCCGCACTGAACTCGCGCATGCCATTATCGGCGATACACCCATTGCGTCTGGTCATATTGAGGTTGAAGGCAGGCAGCTGACGCTTCGCTCCCCGCGGGACGCGGTGAAGGCGGGCCTGGCGCTGGCGCCGGAAGAGCGCAAGCAGCAAGCCCTGCTGATGAAGCGCTCGGTGCGGGACAATATCTGCCTCGCCATTCTTGGCCGTCTCCAGCGCTGGCGGGTCGTCAGCCGAACAGAAGAAGGGCGTATTGCGCGCCGCTATGTTCAGGAACTCCGCGTACGCACACCGACGATCGATCAAGAAGTTGCCACGTTGTCCGGTGGCAACCAGCAGAAAACGGTCCTCGCACGATGGCTTGCGCGGGAAGCGAAATTGCTCATCCTGGACGAGCCAACACGCGGCGTGGATGTCGGCGCCAAGGCCGATATTTATGCCATCATCGACAAGCTCGCGGCCCAGGGAAGCGCCATCTTGGTGATATCTTCTGAATTGCCGGAGGTGCTGGGTTTGGCCGACCGCATCCTTGTCATGCAAGGTGGCCGTATCCGCGGGGAGATAAGTCGAGCTGAGGCGACAGAAGAAAAGATACTCAGCCTCGCTATATTGGAGAATGCAGCGTGACAACTTCCGCACAAACCCCCGTCAAGGCAGCACGTGGAGCCAACTTTATATTGGCACGACGTATCCTTGCGGTTGTCGGCGTGCAGAATATGAGCCTCATACTGGCGCTGGTCCTGCTGGTAATTTTTATCGGCGTGCAAAACAGCAATTTTTTTTATGCGAGCAATATCGCGACGATTGGCACGACCATCGCCATCGTCGGTGTGTTGGCGGTGGTGCAAACCGTCGTAATGCTGTTAGGCGGACTCGATATATCAGTTGGCAGCCAGGCGGGGCTGACCTCCGTCGTTTCGGCAATGGTTTTCATGTCGACTGGCAGCGCGTTGGCAGGAATTGCAGCAGCCCTCGTCCTCGGTCTTTGCCTCGGACTGCTTAACGGTATTGTGATCATCTACGGACGCGTGAATGCCGTCATCGCAACGCTAGCGACATTTGCGGCGTTTCGCGGGGCTGCAAATCTCATCTCGGATGGCCGCGCGCAGGGCTATACAGGAATGAACCATCTTTTTGTCTTTCTGGCGCGCGGCGATATTGTGGGCGTCCCCGTGCTGATCTGGATTCTGCTTGTCGTGGCATTATTGGTGCAATTGATGCTGCATTTTACGGATATTGGTCGCAATATCTACGCCGTTGGTGGCAATGCCATAGCGGCTCGTCTGGCCGGCATTCCGCTGAACCGGTATATCGTTGGATGCTACATGCTGGTGGGGCTCGTCGCCGCGCTGGCGGGCATTCTGCTGACGGCCCGCACCGGGTCAGGGCAGCCAACATCTGGCAGCCAAGGTCTGGAGCTGCAATCCATTACCGCGGCGGCGCTCGGTGGTGTCGCCTTGCAGGGCGGGCGTGGCACGATCGTCGGCACGATTCTCGCGGTCATCTTGCTCGGTGTGCTGGAGAACGGTTTGATCATCCTGAATGTCAACAGTTTTTGGCAGGATATTGCACAGGGTGCACTTCTCGTCGTCGCTGTCGTTATCCAGCAACGTCGGGCGGGAACCAAGGGCGTCGGCTTGCCATAAGGGATCGACGTGGGCTCTAAGGGCAGAAAGCGACGCCTTGCCTTGTTTTGTCGGGACGGTGACCAATCCTGTTCCTCAAACTGCGGCACGGGGCGGTCAGTGCATTCATGTCTTGACCCTGGTGTTGTACTGCATGATTTTCTGGGAATCATCGACGTTCTCAAAATGAGCTACGCATTATATGAGAATACATAGTGTTTCAGTCTTAATCTAACAGCAAATATCAGACTAAGCGCCGGCGTGACCGTTGCCCAATAGGCTAAGGAATCCGTGCAGGTCAGCCACACTGTTCCATGGGCAGCTTGCTAAAAGCTCTGTTTGCGGACGCCGAGTGTGCCTGTGACGTTGCATGTCACGCAGTCTCAAATTGGCAGCAGCTCATTTTGCTCATTCTCAATCTAAACGCTTTGCGTCATTGCATCTTGGCTTCAGAATTTAACGCTAATCTTCCAATTCCGCGTCGCAATGTTCGATACAGCGTGACATACGGCTCAGCCCGAAAGATCTGCCCAAAAAGAAGGCGCGCTCAAAAATTGTGCAAAACTTAAATTAAATGCACTGCCGAAAAAAGGTATTGACGGGTGGGCGTTTGTTAACGATGTAGAATCCCATCTTCATTCGAGCTGGCGCCCGCCGCGAGGACTGCTTTGCTGAAATCGTGCCCCGCTGGATCGCGTCTTATGCGCTCGCCCAACCTTGCGTCAGTCCAAACCTCTAGGCGAGTCTTGGTCGTCGCTTCGGCGTATTGCAGCCGTTGCTTTAGCGCCGGGATAGTCATGCTTTCGATCTCGGCCTCTCTTCTGGTTTCAGTTATATGATCGTCTTCAAGAACGTCACGAAGCGGTATGACAACGGCACGATTGCAGTCGATGATCTGTCGCTGGAGGCACCGAAAGGGCGGATTACGATTTTCGTTGGCCCGTCCGGCTGCGGCAAGACCACGTCTCTGCGCATGATCAATCGGCTTATCGCCCCAACCTCGGGTTCAATCCTGCTGGACGGCCAGCCGACGGAGGCGATGAACCTCGCGCAGCTGCGGCGAAAGATCGGCTATGTTATCCAGCACGCCGGGCTCTTTCCGCATCTTAATGTGGTGCAAAATATCGCGACGACCGCCCGGCTGAAAGGCATCGCCAAAAAGCAGGCTTTGCTCATCGCCTCGGAATTGCTGGAGCGTGTGGGACTGGATCTTTCTTTCGGCAACCGCTATCCCTGGCAGCTCTCTGGTGGGCAGCAGCAGCGCGTGGGTGTGGCGCGCGCGCTGGCGTCCGATCCTGAGTTCATGCTCATGGACGAGCCGTTCAGCGCAGTCGATCCAGTCGTGCGCCACCAGCTACAGGAAGAGTTTCTGCGGCTGCAGCGCGATATCGGCAAAACGATCATCATGGTGACGCATGACATCGATGAGGCGCTGAAGTTGGGCGACCAGGTCGCTGTGTTGCGCACCGGCGGCGTCCTAGCCCAAGTCGCGTCCCCCAAGGAACTGCTGTCCAATCCTGCCGACTCTTTCGTAGCTGATTTCGTGGGGCGTGATCGCGGATATCGCTATCTGAGCTTTGTCGATGCCGCTTCGTCCCTGGCCGTGATGATTGAGCCCGTAGTCGCGCTTGGAACTGAGGCGGCGGCGGCCCGCATTGTCGCGAAGGACCAGTGGATACTGGTTGTCAATGCTGCGGCCCAACCGCTTGGCTGGGTTGATCTTGACCGTCAGAGCGGTCCCCTACGGGAAAGCGATCTCAATCTTAGCGGTACGCTGGCATCTCAGGACCATAGCCTGCGGCAGGTGCTCGATGCAGCGCTCAGCGCGCCGTCCGGCCGCGGCGTGATCGTGGATGCGGGCCGCGTGCTAGCCGGCTCGGTGCGTCTCTCGGACGTCGTGGCGGCTATCCAGAGCGCGAAAGCCGCTGGATGGGGAGGGCGGCCGTGAATTTCGATTGGCTCGCCGGTGAAGTCGACGATATCGGCAATTTTTTTGCATGGCATGTCGCCCTGTCCGTCATTCCCGTTTTAGTGGCACTCGTGCTCGCAGTGCCAATCGGCTGGCTTGTCAAGCAATCGGGTTTTTTGCGGCCCGCGCTTCTGGGCACAGTCGGGCTTCTTTATACGATCCCATCGCTGGCGCTCTTTGTGCTTTTGCCGCTTGTGCTCGGCACGCAGATCCTGGATCCGCTTAATGTTGTAGTAGCGCTGACCGTCTACACGCTGGCTTTGCTGGTGCGGACCGTCTGTGACGGGCTGGAAGCGGTGTCTTCTGATGTCTTGCAAGCCGCAAACGCCATGGGGTACCGGCGCATTGCCCGCTTTTTCCGTGTTGAGCTGCCGCTGGCTGTTCCGGTCATCGGCGCCGGGCTGCGTGTGGCAGTCGTCTCGAACGTCAGCATCGTCTCGATTGCAGCGCTGATCGGCACGCCGCAGCTCGGATCGCTTTTCACCGAAGGGCTGGAACTGCACTTCCTGACACCGATTTTTACGGGAATTATTCTGTGCGTCGCCTTGGCGGTTCTGCTCGACAGTCTTGTTCTCATCATCACGCGTCAGTTGACGGGCTGGCAGCCGCGGACATGAGATCGTGATCCCTTGGTTCACCGATCCCCAGCATTGGAACGGATCGGATGCGATCGGGCTGCTGATCGGACAACACCTGATCTATAGCGCGGCGGCATTGGCTATTGCCCTGCTGATCGGCTTTCCCATTGGACTTTACGTGGGGCATACGCGGCGTGGCGTGGTGATAGTTGCAGGCACCGCAAACGCGTTGCGGTCGCTGCCTAGCCTCGGCCTGATTGTCATGTTGGTCATCTTGTTTGGGCCGGTTTTCAAGTCGGATCTCGCCTACTTGGTTCCTTGTCTCATCGTGCTGGTGTTGTTGGCTGTCCCTCCGATTATGACAAATACTTATGCTGGTATTGCGGCCGTAGACCCGGCATCCGTCGATGCTGCGCGCGGTATGGGATATTCGCCGTTGGGTGTTCTGCTACATGTGGAATTGCCGTGCGCGCTGCCGCTTATTTTCTCAGGCATCAGAAGCGCAGCCCTCCAGGTCATCTCGACGGCAACAATCGCGGCCTATGTGTCGCTGGGTGGCCTTGGCCGACTTATTATCGATGGCCTAGCGCAGCGCGACTATTACGAAATGGTCGCTGGCGCGATTTTGGTCGGTCTTCTCACGCTTGCCGTCGACCTTGCCATTGCTCTTGCATCCCGCTTGGCCCTGTCCCGGGGGCTGGTCCGCTGATGCGAAGTTTCTGTCTTTTCCTAAAACCTCATCAGGATCGCTGAGATGACCATGACCATCCTGCGCCGGGCAATCTACGCCTGCGCCGCCCTGTCAGTGACGACATTGCCTGCGCTTGCGGCCGATCCCTTCGGCTCGCCCGTGCCGAAGCGCCATTCGAAGAGTACCATCATCGTGGGCTCTGCCAACTTTCCGGAAAGCCAGTTGATCGCCACGATCTATGCCAAGGCCCTGAAGGACGCTGGTCTTTCGGTACAGACGCATATGAATATCGGCAGCCGAGAGGTTTATATCCCCGCGTTGGAGGATGGTTCCATCGACTTGCTGCCCGAATATTCCGGCAGCATGCTGACATATCTCGATAAAAATGCGACAGCGAGCTCACCATCCGATGTCGTATCCGCGCTGAAAGCCGCGCTGCCCAAGGGTGTTTCAATGCTGACGCCATCTGCTGCCCAGGACGCCGATACGGTAACGGTGACGGCGGCGACAGCTGCGAAGTACCATCTGAAGTCGATCGCCGATTTGAATCCAGTCGCCGATGAAATGGTATCGGGCGGAGCGCCGGAATGGCAGACGCGTGAGGAGGGTGCTGTCGGTCTTACCAAAATCTACGGAGTGACTTTTAAATCCTTCAAAGATTTGGACGAGGCGGGCCCATTGACACTTTCAGCACTGGTCAACGGCCAGATTCAAGCGGCAGACGTTTATTCGACCGATCCGTCGATGTCAGCGGATCATCTTGTCGCGCTAAGCGATCCGAAATCGCTGTTTCCGGCACAGAATGTCGTGCCGATCATCGCGGCCGCAAAGGTGAGTCTCGTCGTGACCAAGACATTGGATGCCGTCTCCGCTGCATTGACCACGGATGATCTGGTCAAGATGAATGCGGAACTTGCTAATCATGTAAGCTATGAGAAAGTTGCAAATGACTGGCTAAGGGCTCACAAAATTCAATAACTGTGCCGAAGCATTTTTAGCGAATCTCGAGTTCAGGCCCGACTGATAGTAGCCAAAGGCCTATGTCATCGGCGCCGTCATTTGAAATGGCGGCGCCGTTTTTAGTTGTTGATCGCTATTGGCTCGCCCCAAAGTGTTGCCTTGCGCGGCGCCTACGAATGATGGGGCCTGTTGTCGATATGACGCAAAAGGCGTCTCCCTCAAACTATGGGCAGATGCAGTGGTAACATGCGAACTCGCAGGAGATCTCTGTTGGCCCGCCCATACATGGAGCGCTTCACCGTCTTCAGTCAGTTGATCTGGCCTCGACTTGGATATTGCTCTATCTCTTGACAATGACGCTGCGAACTTCGGCTATGTCCATTGCGCAAAGTCAAGACGAAGCGGCGTATAGCGTAGTGGCCAAAGCTGTGCGCTTCCTTCATCCAGTCATCAGGGCGATCCATTCTATTCCCTGGCGCCGTGCATCCAGCGTCTTAAGGCCAAGATCAAGGTTCCACTCGATTTTCATGGCTTTCTCCTGGCTGCAGGCCACCATCGATATGGCTGTGCTGCAAGACCCCCCTCCGTTTTGCCCACAGATTGAGGAAAATCCCCTTAAAGGCGCTCTGTATGGTTTTCGGTGCCAGAAAAATTGATTGCGCAGTTCAGCTGCTAAATGGGATCACACTGTTTTTTCTGCTCCGCCGCAAGCGCTTCACTTAAGCGCTTCACTTCGGCTTCGAGGTCATCGACATGCTTCCGTAGCGGACTGATGGCTTCCTCAATTTCTGCTTCGGTGAAACGCGGTGTGATGTGCTGCGGGCAGTTCCAGTCGAAGGTCACCAAATGTAGGAGAATGATGTGCTCCACCTTAGCCTTATACGCGGGGTCGAGCACTTGTGCCGCAAGCTCCGGCCTTTCTGTCAGTAAGACGCTTTCCGCATGTGCCAAGATCTTCATCCGCGACCGACTTGGATAGTTCATCAGGATCAATGCGATCCGGTTGTCGGTGCTAAGGTTGCCGAGCGATATATACTGTAAGTTCCCCCGGTAGTCGGGAAAGGCGAGCGTCTTTTCATCTATTACCTTGAGAAAGCCAGGTTGGCCGCCCCGGTGCTGAATATAGGGCCATCCGCTTTCGCCCACAGTCGCCATGTAGAAACTGTCGCGCATGCCGATGAAAGCCGCCTCGTCCGGGCCAAAGCGGCCGAATTCCCGATGGCCTCTAAAATCTGCCCAGACTTTGTCTGTGCCCATGGTGGTCTGCATAGCCCTTACGCCGGGCGTCACCATCTGATCCAGAAAACCGTAAGACATAGCCTTTCTCTCTCTTTAGGGCTGACATAGCACCAACCACTTTCCAGCTAAAATGGTCGTTTCATTGAGTCGGTGGCTGACCGCAGCCGCGTTTTATCGCTGCCCAATTGCCAGCGCGAAACGCTTCGCCTCGACTATTTGCGCCTCGGCGGTCATGTCCTTGTTGCTGCTAAGTGTGCGCTCCCCACCTCAACGAAGCCAAGCTATCGCATTCCGACAATCGGCAGAACTAGCGATTTTGCGCGGCTCAATTTCAGATATTGAAATAAGCGTTAAACTGACGGTGCCGGGCTCGATGTTGGCCTCTCCCCGAAAGGCCGCTCTTGCAGGCGTGACCAACGCATTTAGCTGCCGAAAGGGAATGGCGCAGGAGTTTCCCGACCCTGCTGAAGCGGACGCCGCAAAAGGCTGATCCGGTAGGTCGCAGGCGGGTTTACCGCACTCCGGTTGGTCATGAGTTCATCGTCCCTCGACGCAAACCGCTACGGCACCGGCTACAGCGAAGGTTTAGGCGGAACCCCTACAATAAATAACACATCAAAGCCGTGAATAATGCGGTCTGTTGCTGCATATCCAACATTTTACGGTTTTATGCTGCACTATCGCCAGAATATGGTTGAGGATGAACGTTATATGGATATAAATCTAATAAATAACGTTTTAATAAGTATTACTCTATATTTAAACTATAAAAATAGTGCAATGGAGTTGGCCATACTTTTCCGTCCCACATTGACAAAAGGCCAGGCCGCAAGCGCTAGCGCACTGTCCACTACGGGCGTGCCCATTTTCTTTGCGCCTTCCGCTGCGAAAGGTTTGGACGCTTCGCTGCGGCGCCTAGCGGCAGCAGACGCACCAATTCTTGTCATTGGCGAGATTGGCACAGGAAAAGAGACGGCGGCACGTCATGTCCATGCGTCAGGTAGCCGCTGCCATGGTCCTTTTATCGCCGTAAACTGCCGGGCATTGTCCGATATGTCAGCAGATGCGGACCTTCTGGGCTATGAGAAAGACGCTTTTCCGGGCGCGTTTACCGGTCAGCGTGGGTGGTTTGAAGCAGCAAATGGCGGAACACTGTTTCTCGATGAGGTGGGAACCCTCCCTTATTCATCACAGCTGAAACTGCTGCGATCTCTTCAACAACGCGAAGTCATAAGACTGGGATCAATTACCCCTATTCCTGTGGATGTTCGCGTTATCGCATCGTCAACTCCCGGCTTGCGCAAAGCGATTGACGAGAACCTCTTCAACGAAGAGCTGTATTTTGAGCTGAATGTCTTCAACCTGACGATTCCGCCCTTGCGGAGTCGCGTGGAAGAAATTCCCTCTCTGGCCTTCCATTTCTTGAGACTGCATGGCGACCTGCTAGCAAAGCCAGTATCAGAAATCAGCGCTTCTGCAATCGATGTTCTCCGTCGCCACTCCTGGCCGGGAAACATGAAAGAGTTCCAGAATACAATTCAAAATGCGGTCTTCCTTGCAGCGGGTGACATTATCGGCCCGGAAGATCTGCGAATTGTGGAGCAATCCCACTCATCCGGCGATAAGACGTTCGAGGATTCTCTGCTGATCTTGCTGAGGGAAGCGTATTCCAGGGCAGAACCAGATGTCTTCAATCGCGCCACGAAAAGCATCGTCACGTCGGCCTTCGCCTTTGCAGGCCAAAATCAGGTGCGAACCGCGGATATTCTGGGTGTTAGCCGAAACACGCTTCGGACTCAGTTGGCCAACTTTGGTTCAATCACACGGCGGCGCAAAGACAGTATCCCATCCACAAAGCGAGAGTTGAGAATAGGCTATCAACGCTTTGGCACCTTGAGTGTTTTGAAGGCGCTTGGCAGTCTGGATGAGACCCTAGCGGAAAAGGGCTACAGCATCCGATGGACAAGCTATGCAGCCGGTCCATCACTGCTTGCCGCGCTCCATGCTGGCGAGATCGATTTCGGCGCGACAGGCGACGTACCGCCGATCTTTGCTCAAGCGGTTGGCGCGCCGTTGGTTTACGTTGCACATGAACCAGCGGCTCCCGAGAGCGTCGCCCTCGTCGTTCCACACGACAGCACAATCCGGTCACTTGGCGACCTTCGCGGCAAACGCATTAAATTCAGTCGTGGCTCGAATGTTCACTACCTGGTCGTGAAAGCCCTGGAGGCTTCCGGTCTGTCGTTTGACGACATCGAATGTGTTTATGCCGAGCCGTCAGACGCTGCTGGCTATGTCGACGGAGGAGGCGCGGACGTATGGGCTCTCTGGGATCCTCTGCTGCAAATGGCCCAGCAGGCACGCAAACTCCGCGTCCTCACTGATGGCTCGGGCCTTGTTCAAAATCATCAATTCTACCTCGCGAGCAAGCGCTTCATAGCCAATATGGAAGAGCTGCTTTCTGTGCTGCTCCAGGAACTGCAAGCGGCCGGGCTTTTTGTGGCAAATCAACCGGTCGAAGCTGCCTACCTTCTTTCAGAGAAGATCGGCACGGACGCATCAGCCCTGAAGGTGGCGTTCCATAGGCTGACCCACGGGGCGCGCCTTTTATCTCGGCAGGTGATTGAGGAACAGCAAAAGATCGCTGACCATTTCTATTCTCTAGGACTCTTGCCGAAATCCATATCTGTTCATGACGCGGTTTTCGGCGCAGGCGCTCAAGGTCGTCGCGCGACGTTGTCACTATGATGACAAGCTCAACACATTTTTGGACATCAGGCCCCCACGCAAGCGTTTGGCGGTTCGGAGTGTTCTCTCGATAGAGGACGGAAAATGGTAAAAATTATTGGAATATCGGGGAGTGTCAATCACCCTTCCCGAACCGCATCACTGGTGGGAGAAATCCTGGATCAGCTGGGGCAGGATCCGGCTTTCGAAACTCGGCTGATCGAGTTGTCCGAAGAAGCGCCGGTTCTATTCTCCGCTCTTCGGCGTGAAGATCTGCATGGACGAAGCGCGCAGATTGTTGAAAGTGTCGAACAGGCGGACTTGCTCGTGGTCGGCACGCCGGTCTATCGCGCCTCCTACACAGGGGCTCTCAAGCATCTGTTCGATCTGGTGCATCACCGCTATTTCATTGGTAAGCCTGTCATCCTGGCGGCGACTGGCGGCACGCCACTCCATGGGCTTGTGACTGAACATCAGTTGCGTCCGCTTTTTGGCTTTCTCAACGCGCTATCGTTGCCGACGGCAATTTACGCAGTTGAGCAAGATTTTTCTGAATATAGACTTAACAACACCGTCGTAAGCCAACGCATTGAAAGAGTGGTAGCAGAAGCGAGAACACAAATAGCGCTACTTCTCGAATTGCACGGGCATGTGCGTCCGCTCGTCTCTGCCGTTTGAACTAATCTCTCTAAGGAGAAAGCACAATGAGCCACAGCACAAACAACAGTCACTCGATCGTTCGTGATCCACTCAAATTTGCGTATTGGGTCCCGAATGTCTCCGGCGGTTTAGTGATCAGTGACATCGAGCAGCGCACCAGTTGGGACATTGACTATAATCGAAAGCTTGCTCAGATCGCGGAACAAAATGGATTTGAATATGCTCTCAGCCAGATCCGCTTTACCGCTGGATATGGTGCAGAATTCCAGCATGAACCGGTGTCCTTTAGCCAAGCGCTTCTTGCAGCCACCGAGAAGCTAAAGGTCATTGCGGCTTTGCTGCCCGGTCCTTGGAATCCGGCCGTCGCCGCAAAGCAGATCGCCACGATCAACCATCTCAGTCATGGTCGCATCGCTGTGAATGTCGTTAGCGGTTGGTTCAGAGGCGAGTTTACGGCGATTGGTGAACATTGGCTCGACCATGACGAACGTTATCGCCGCAGCGAGGAATTCATCCGAGCTCTTCGCGGGATTTGGACTGAAGATAACTTTACGTTTCGTGGGGATTTTTATCGGTTCAGTGACTACTCATTGAAGCCCAAGCCGCTTGATCCCCAACCGGAAATCTTCCAGGGCGGGTCGTCGCGCGCGGCACGGGATATGGCTGCCCGTGTCTCTGATTGGTATTTCACCAATGGCAATACACCGGAAGAGATCAAAAAGCAGGTTGACGACATTCAGGGTAAAGCTGCCGAGAATGGGCACAAGGTGCAGGTCGGCGTGAATGCCTTCGCCATCGTTCGCGCGAGCGAAAGCGAGGCGAGAGAGGTTCTCAACGAGATCATCGCAAAAGCGAATCCGGAGGCCGTCAATGCGTTCGGTCATGAAGTCAAGAATGCAGGCAAAGCTTCTCCGGAAGGCCAAGGAAACTGGGCCAAATCCAGCTTCGAAGATCTCGTGCAATACAATGACGGATTCCGTTCGAATCTGATTGGAACACCCCATCAAGTCGCTGAGCGCGTGCTTGCCCTTAAGGACGCAGGAGCAGATCTCATTCTGCTGGGTTTTCTACATTTTCAGGAAGAGGTCGAATTTTTCGGCAAGGAAGTCATTCCCTTGGTGCGCGAGTTGGAAGCGGCGCGGCAGCTTTCAACGGCAGCAGAATAAGCGAGTTCGATGGGACCTGTTCTTCAACTGAGTGATGTGAGCCTGTCGTTCGGTGGCGTTGCGGCGCTGCGCGACGTCAGTATCACTGTGCGAAAGGAAAATATTCACGCCATCATCGGACCCAATGGCGCCGGCAAAAGCTCTCTTTTGAATGTCATGACTGGAGTTTACATCCCCAGCTCTGGGGCGATCTTTCTGGCAGGGCAGTCCTTCAAAACCCTGCCGACCGAGCGCCTTGCCCGGCTTGGCGTAGCCCGGACATTTCAGAATATCGCTTTATTCAAAGGATTGTCAGTCCTTCAGAATATTGAGATGGGCCAAAGCCATCAAAAACGAGCGAGCACTCTGGAGCAGGTGTTTCACTTGCCACGTGCCCGGAGGGAAGCAAAGCGATCGCATGAAATCGCTCGAGCGCTGGCGGAGCAGCTGCATTTGACACCTTTCTTAGACAGAACAATTGCCTCTCTACCCTACGGTGTTCAAAAGCGCGTCGAATTTGCTCGTGCACTCGCGGCAGAGCCAACGGTTCTCCTTCTGGATGAACCCATGGCTGGGATGTCGCGGAGCGAGAAGGAAGCAATGTCTCATTTCATTCTAGATGCCCGGGCAAGATGGCATACGAGCATCGTATTGGTGGAACATGACATTCAGTTGGTGATGACTATTTCTGACCATGTCACTGTGCTTGACCACGGTGTTCGCATCGCCGACGGCAGTCCAGAGCAGGTCCAGACAGATCCCAAAGTTATCGAGGCCTATCTCGGGGTCAATCACGCGCCGGTGGCAGAAATCGTGACAGAGTTGGCGGCGGAGTAACAAGCAGTGGATTGGTCCTTTCTTATAGGCGTCGTGATATCCGGCCTTTTGGCGGGCGTCATGTATAGCCTCGTCGCTATAGGCTTCGTGCTCATTTATAAAACATCCGGCGTCCTAAATTTCGCCCAAGGGTCGATGCTGCTATTTGCGGCGCTTACCTTCGTGAGCCTACATGAAGAAGGTCTGCCGTTTTGGATCGCCTTTGTTTTGACGCTTGCCATTATGGTTCTGTTGGGCGTTTTGATCGAGAAGATTGTGCTTCGTCCACTCATCAATCAGCCCCCAATCACGCTATTCATGGCGACACTGGGATTGTCCTACATCATTGAGGGCGGCGCTCAGTTCGTTTGGGGAACTCAAGTTCATCAACTTGATCTGGGGATCGCAGATGTTCCGCTGCCATTGAATTCGATTTTAATCAGCCAGTTCGATATCTTCTGTGCTGGCGTTGCAGGCGCGATTGTTGCCGTTCTGGGCGTTGTTTTACAATATACCCGTGTGGGTCTCGCATTCCGAGCAGCCGCCTTTGATCAGTATGCTGCCTTGAACACAGGTCTTCGACTTCCCCGCATTTGGGCGATCACCTGGGGCGTCGCAGGCTTCATTGCCCTGGTTGGAGGTTTGCTTTGGGGCGCTCGAACCGGTGTGCAGTTTTCGCTCTCTTTAGTTGTCCTCAAATCATTGCCAGTCTTGGTGGTCGGTGGATTTGATTCCATCATTGGCGCCATTGTGGGCGGACTTCTCGTTGGTCTCACCGAAACCCTGATGGAGGTGTATGTCGGTCCATTCATTGGCGGCGGGATTGACCAGTGGATTGCCTATGCCCTTGCTCTTGCCTTCCTACTCATCAAACCGACCGGCCTTTTTGGTCAGCGTAGCGTGGAGCGGGTCTGACGATGAACCGTTCACGTGACGTCACCGCACTTGCCATTTTTGGCGTTTTTCTTGTCGCAGTGCCATTCATTAAATCCGATTATCTATTCAATGCGATCCTAATTCCGTTCATTGCCGTCAGCCTCGCAGCACTGGGGCTTAATATCCTCGCAGGCTACGCCGGTCAGGTTTCGCTTGGCAGCGCGGCTTTCATGGCGATCGGCGCTTTCAGCACTTATGACTTGTTGCTCTACGTGCCGCATCTACCATTCCTTGTTGCTCTTCCGGGTGCTGGTTTGATTACAGCCGTCGCGGGACTTGTATTTGGGTTGCCGGGATTAAGGCTGCGTGGTTTCTACCTGGCTATATCAACGTTAGCCGCCCAGTTCTTCGTCCAATGGGTCTTTACAACCTTCCCTTGGTTCCAAGGCGGCGACACGTCGGGCGTCATTACCGCGCCGCCGATCTTCATTGACGGATTCCAGGTATCAACGCCCGTCGAGCGCTATTTACTTGCTCTAGCCGTAGCCGCGATCCTCACCGTCTTCGCAATCGCGCTGGTGCGCAGCCGGGTGGGGCAAAGCTTCCTGGCCGTTCGGGACAATGAACTCGCCGCGAAGGTCTTGGGTATCAATGTCCTTAAGATAAAGCTCATCGCCTGCGCGATCAGCGGGTTTTATATTGGTATCGCGGGCGCTCTTTGGGCCTATCTCTATGTCCGCACCATCGAGCCCGCCGGATATGATCTGGATCACTCTTTCCAGATTCTCTTCGTCATCATCTTAGGTGGCCTAGCCAGTATCCGCGGCGCCTTTTTGGGCGCAGCCTTTTTGGTTGTATTGCCGCTTCTCCTTTCGCGTGGGGGCGCCGCTCTTCTGGGCCCCAATTTTGACAGCGGCTATGTCGACCTCGCAGAGAAGATAATTCTCGGCGCCCTGATCATTCTCTTTCTCCGCCTTGAGCCCCAGGGGCTTTCGGCTTTGCTCGCCCGCTTTTCGCTGAACCGAAAAGCGACAACCTAGATACCACTTTCTGGAAAGCAAAAATGAAACTTCGTGGAACGCTCGCGTCCTTGCTTTTGGCAACGGCAATCGGTGGATTGCCCTTAACCTCTCATGCGCAAACACCGACACATCAGCAGTATTTTCCGCTGCAAAGTTATCGGGTCGGCCCTTATGCCGCAGGCGGCACGGGATTCTTTGGTGGCTTCATCGATTACATGAACCTGATTAACACCCGTGACGGCGGTGTTAACGGCGTCAAGCTGACCTGGAGCGAATGCGAGACCCAGTATGTCGTCGAGAAGGGTGTTGAATGCTATCAGCGGCTGAAGAGCCATGTGCCCCCTCCGTCGGCCTGGAATCCGCTCAGCGTTGGTATTGCCTATGCCATGATACCCGACATCACGGCCGACAAGGTTCCGCTGATCACAATCGATCATGGTCGAACCGACTCAACCGATGGCGCCGTGTTTCCTTATGTCTTTCCGTTGCTGATGAATCCTTACAGCGAGACCTCGGCGATCATCAACTTCATCGGCTCAAAATCGGGCGGTGACGAGAAGCTGGGCAGCAAGTCGATTGTCGTTCTTTATCATGGCTCGCCTTATGGCCGGGAGACGATTCCAATTTATCAGCTTCTGGCAAAGAAATATGGCTTCAAACTGCAACAGATCGAGGTCCCGGATCCGGGAACACAGCAGCAGTCACAGTGGCTGCAGATTCGTCGTATTCGGCCCGATTACGTTGTCCTCCGTGGCTGGGGTGTTATGAACCCGGTTGCGTTAAAGTCTGCACAGGAAGTCGGCTTTCCGGCGGACCACATCATCGGGAATGTCTGGAGTAATTCGGAGGAAGACGCGCGGCCCGCAGGCAACGCAGCAAAGGGCTATATCGCACTCACTACCCAGGCAACTGGCACGCGGTATCCGGTTATCCAACAGATCCAAAATATCATCTACAAAGCACATCAAGGAAATATGTCTGACCCGGCCCGCGTCGGCAGCGTCTACTACAATCTTGGTGTGGTGAACGGTATCTTGAATGTGGAAGCGGTCCGCATTGCGCAGGCTAAGTTTGGCAATCATAGCTTGACCGGAGACCAGGTGCGGTGGGGCTTCGAGCATCTGGATCTGAGTGTGGCAAAGGTTCAAGCGCTCGGTGCAGCTGGGCTCTTTCATTCGATTGATGTGACCTGCAATGACCACGAGGGTCATGGCTATATCACATTCCAACAATGGAACGGCAAAGAGTGGAATCGGATCAGTGATTGGATCGCGCCGGACTGGGCAATTCTGAGGCCGATCATCGAAGCATCCGCCAATAAATATGCGGCTCAGAACCACATAACCCCCCGTGTCTGCAGCACGGAAGAAGCGGCGGCCAATTAAGGAGACCAAGGATATGGCCGCGCCACTATTGGAACTCGAGCGCCTCTCTGTGGTCTACGAGCCGGCTATTCTGGCCGTCGAAGACGTATCTTTCTCAATTTGGAAAGGGGAGATCGTCGCTTTGTTGGGGGCCAACGGCGCGGGCAAAACTTCGTTGTTGCGAGCGATATCAAACCTTCTGCGTGCCAAGCGCGGCAGGTTGTCGAAGGGGCACATCATCTACGACGGGCAGCGCGTGGAGCGCGTACCGACCCACCGCTTAGTTGAGACTGGGTTGGTCCAAGTTTTGGAAGGACGACATTGCTTTCTCTTCCTGACCGTCGAGGAGAACTTGCTGACGGGTGCACTCGGTCGTCGCAGCAGTCGTGGAGACGCGAAAGATGACCTCGGTCGCGTCTATGAGGTCTTCCCGTCGCTGAAGGCCAAGGCCAAGCAGCCTGCTGGTCTTTTGTCGGGCGGGCAACAACAAATGCTGGCCATTGGGCGAGCGCTTATGGCTCGCCCAAACCTTCTTCTCCTGGACGAGCCTTCGATGGGTTTGGCACCGCTTCTTGCGGCAGAAATATTCGAGACATTGGCGAAGCTCAATCGCGATGATGGTCTAACTATTCTGCTGGCCGAGCAAAATGCGGCATCGGCGCTGCATTACGCCAGCCGCGCTTTCGTATTGGAGAACGGTCGCTTGGCAAGTGGCGGTCCAACGGCGGACCTACTGGCCCGCGACGATATTCTCAGCGCTTACCTAGGCTTGGTGAGTGAGAAAATTGTCGAGACAGCATCGATATAAAATACGCAATCATAGGAGAGCCCCATGACGGTTCCGGATCTACAAAAAAACGCAGAGGCGACCGCGAACGACAAGGCGCGCCATGTTCCGGGTTTACCAAAGCTACCGCAACCAGCTCATGTCATTAGGGATGACGCGGAGGCCATTCAGGTCGCGCATCGGCTGGCGGAGACATTCAATCAGGGCGCGGCAAAGCGTGATCGCGAGCGCATCTGGCCTGTCGAAGAACTGGATGCGTTTTCTCAGAGCGGCCTTTGGTCGATAAACGTGCCGAAAGCCTATGGCGGCCCAGACTTGTCCTATGTCACGCTTAATAAGGTCATTGAAATCATCTCTGCAGCCGACCCCTCTCTGGGGCAAATTCCTCAGAACCATCTTGGTGTCGTCGCCGCGATACGAACGGTTTCCGATGAAGCCCAAAAACGGCTCCTTTTCGCAGAGGTGCTGAGAGGCACGCGATTTGGAAATGCGTTCTCTGAGTTCGGGTCCAAGCGTGCTGCCGATTTCGAGACGAAGTTTGTCGATAAGGGCGACTACGTTATCGTAACCGGAAAGAAGTTCTACTCGACTGGAGCCGTTTTGGCGCATCTGGTGCCAATTGTGGCTTTGGATGATGAAGGCCGGGCATGGTATGCGATCGCCAAACGGGATGATGCGGGTTTGACCGTCATCGACGACTGGTCCAGTTTCGGGCAGCGCACAACGCTGAGCGGTACCGTTATCGTCGATAATGTGCGGGTTCCGAAGACCCATCTGGTTCCGGGTTACAAAGGCTACGATAAACCAACGGCAGATGGAGCGATTTTCCAGGTCATTCAGGCGGCCGTCGATACCGGCATCGCACGCGCGGCGATCGAAGATACGATTGCCTTCGTAAGGTCGTCATCCCGCCCATGGATCGATGCGAATGTCGAACATGCGTCGCAAGACCCTTATACCATCCAGGCGATCGGGGATCTGAGCCTCAAATTGACAGCGACCCAAGCCCTTCTCGAAAAATCCGGCGAAGCGATCGACAGAGCTGTCGTAGACCCGACTGAGAAGACGGTCGCAAAAGCGCAGATCGCCGTGGCGGCTGTTAAGGTTCTCAGCACGGAACTCGCAGTTGCCGCCGGTAGCAAGCTCTTCGAGTTGGCTGGGGCACGTTCGACACTTGCCGCCCATGGGCTAGACCGTCATTGGCGGAATGCGCGCGTTCACACCCTGCATGACCCCGTGCGTTGGAAATACGCGATCCTTGGCAACTACTATCTGAACGGGGTGAACCCGCCTCTACACGCCTGGAGCTAAACTAACCGAGTATTTTGGTGGTGTGAGTTTACAAGTGAGCTTTGCTTCGGGAGGTTTTGGTCACTTCTAAAAGTGAGTTCAAATGGCCGCCTCGTCACCTTCGAAGGAGCAGGGCATGCGCCGCATGTGGAAAGCGCGGCGCAGTTCCAGCAGGCGGTCTTGGCTTTCCCGAAATAGTAGAGGCGAGCGCAACCTTGCCATCTGGCGGCATGGGTTGAGCGAGAAGAAATCGGGTTTAGTCTTCCGACGTTGCCTCCAGCCGGTCAAGTTTGCGGAGGGTCGGAAAGAAACCCATCCACAGGAGGGTTACTACCAGTGTCCCGATGCCGCCTGCGACGGCCGTCGGAACAGCGCCGACAAGCGCGGCCAAGGTTCCGCTTTCAAACTCGCCGAGCTGATTGGATGTGCCGATAAATAGCATGTTCACTGCCGAAACTCGGCCGCGCATGTAATCCGGCGTTTGCAGCTGCACCAAGCTGGAGCGCACGACCACGCTAACCACGTCGGCCGCCCCCACTACGGTAAGCGCGGCGATCGACACCGGCAAGGATCGTGAGAGCCCGAAGATGATGGTTGCGATCCCGAAGAGAGCGACCGCACCAAACATAAGGCGGCCAGCATGCCGCCCAATGGGATGTCTGGCGAGCAGCAGGGAGATTGCCAAGGCGCCGACGGCGGGCGCGGCCCGCAAGCATCCAAGTGCAAAGGGGCCGGCAGGGAGTCAAAAAAATTCTGGTCAGAATGCTGCCGGGCCAGGAAGATCGCGGCTTTCGGCGATATGGGGGCGGTCACGGAATGGGTGCTCAAGCTCGAGGCCAAAAGCGGGTGGGGAGACGTGGAGACGATCGAAGTCGGCAGGCTTGAACGACGGGTCGTCGGGCTAACGGCAGAGGAGATTGGCCTGACGCTGGCAGAAGTGCAGGAGCTTCTCGGAGAACTGGCGCGACTGATCCTGCAAACCCAGATGGAGGAGTTCACCACATGCGCCTGCGTTTGCCATGACTGCATGAAACTCCAACGCCAGCGGGATAACAGGACCCGAAAGATCCAGACGCTATTCGGCGCGGTTGTCGTGGATGCACCTCGGATCAGTGCCTGCCCCTGCAGGAACGATTGGGGTTTGGTGGATGTCTCCCAGTCGCCTCTGGCGGAGATTCTACCGGACCGATGCACACCCTTTAAGGAACATCCCGACCACGAAAAGGTCGAGTCCAGCCTTCAAGGAACCTCGACAACTGCCGTCCTTCAGGGGGGGCAGCCTTCGCCTTACCCGGCCTGGTCGATCCGCACCGAGGCGGAGATGCAGGGCATCGGGCTCTACGATCCCCCGGCTTTTGGAGAGAGACCCATCCGATGGCCATCAAGAGCGCGCAAAAATCCGCACCCCAGCCCGCTCGCGCCCCGCGGAACCGCCAGGCTATCACCCTCGATCTCGTCGCCCGCCTGACGCCCAGTGCCGGTCAGGCCGACAAGCTCTCCACCGCCTTCGGCCTCGAACCGGTCGATTTCGACGAGGTCCGTGCGGCCACCGAAGGCCAGCTTGGCCTCTCCACCAAGGTCCTCTCCTCCACCATCAACGAGACGGGCCTGCGCATCCATCTCCAGCGCGTCGTCGGCGCCTTCGTCGGCTCGGCCCTCGGCGCCGCCACCTTCTACTCCGCCAAGGTCACCGTCGCCCGCGAGCTCACCATGAAACTCACCAACGAAGACCGCGACGAAGATCGGGACGGTGTTTCCGGCTTCGGCAGCAAAGCCGCACGCGCCCGCGAATTCGCGGCTCAAGCCGGTCTCACCGCCTTCGCCCTCTTCGCCGCCGCAACGGGCGCCGTCCATGCCTTCCAGGAGCTCACGGGGGAGCAGTGGAAGCCCTATGAGGCGCCCATCGCCCTTTCCCGCAGCGTCGGCGCTCAGACCGCAGCCCTCCAGATGGATGCCCTCAGCTGATGGGGCCGGGTGGGGCCTCCGGGCTCCACCTCCTCGTGTGCTCGACTGCCATCGCCTGGTCCAACGGGTAATTGGCAAGCACGAATGCGCAGCGCGGGTCCGCTCGCCTGCAGGGCTTCGCCCCACAGCCTGCGCGAGACCAGCGCCGCTGCCGCGCATGCCCGCGCTACGCGCTTGAATTTTCTGCTCACCGACCTAGAAGACCGTCAGGTTTGCGATGATCGTGGCTCGAGACTGCAACAAGCCACATTGCGCGCCTATGGCACGAAATGGCGCTTTTGGCCGCGGTTTCGCTGCGTGTCTTTGGGCGCCGCCATGCTCTCAAAACGTGACCGAGCACTTGCCTCAGACATCTCAGATAGATAAGATAAATCAGAAGGAGGCAGTGGCATGGCACGAGCGGTTCGCAAGAGTGACGGGGACGAGGTGATGGTCAGAGAACCAGTTCGCCCAAAGGCATCGCCGCAAAAGACGACGACCCGCGCCATTGTAACGCGCAAGGTTGCCGCCTCCAAAGCCGCCCAAAGGAAGAAGCTATCCTTTGGCATCGCCAACGATTCGGAAAAGCGCGCTCTCGCCAAAACGGCTAAGAAGGCCGCCGCGCCTCAGAAGAAAACCGCCACAAGGGTCGCCCGGTCACGATCCGACGACCGCACTTGGTCAAATCCGGAGAGGAGAGCGATTCTCGACAAGGTCTCCTCGCTCATCCGGGAGAAGGGTGCCGCTCGTGCGCTTGCGGCGATCGAGCAGATTATCCAGGGCGAGGCCAGTCATGACCCAAGCCGGAAGCTTGCCTCCGGGCCGCACGATATTTACGAGGCTGAAGCAAAACGGTGGAAAGACTTGCGCATGGCGTTTCTGCGCGAGTATCGCAGCGTTACCGCACCGGAACTGGCGGAGTTAACCGGCAGCAAGTCCAAAAACCCCTCCTCGCGTGCTCATGAATGGCTCCGTGCGGGCAAGATTTTTGCCATAAACGACGGAGCCGTCGTGCGCTACCCGTTGTTTCAGCTGGATCTCACCGAAGGCAAACCGCGCCCGGAAATTCAGAAGGTCTTGGCATACCTGCGCGAAAAACTGTCCGACTGGCAGATTGCTATGTGGTTTACGACCCCCAATACCATGGCAGGCAACTGGAGGCGTCCGATCGAGCTTCTTAACTCTGAAATCGATCAGGTCGTCAAAGCGGCAGAGTTCGAAGTCGCCGAGACGGTATTGTAACACGTGTCTGGGCCAGGACTTCCGCCAGCGCCCCCT
>NZ_JAESVB010000018.1 GCF_020618775.1 Acidisoma silvae
GCGCCGGATAGAATTGGGTTCTCCCGCATATTGCGTGGTGATGCTCACTATCATTCTAGGTTGAGAACCCGAGCGCGCAGCAGTTCGAATCCTGCCCTCCCATACATGGATCTCTTTAGCATTTTGATACGACAGACATGCCCTTCGACCGGGCTGGTGGTCCAAGGTGATGTCACCGCAGCGTGGATTGCATCGTAGTCGCGGCGAAGGCTGATCGCGAAGCGAGCAAGCGGTGTTTCGGCTGCGTCCGTCAGAAGCTGGCTCAGGTCATCATGGCCACGACGCCGTAAAAGTCTGTTCATCCGTTTTGCCCATTTGATCGCAGCACCCAAAGCGGGTTCGGCGGCCAGAAGGTGGCGCTTGAACAGGCTATCTTCAGGGCTCAGGGCTCTGCGATCGGCCATCAACAGATGGGCAAGCCCATAGCCGCTTGGCACGGGCCAAGCCGGAGGCAACGGGAGGTCAGCGATTTCGGGAGCTTGAGCCTTTCCCCTCCGGATATTGGTCGCCCATTCCCGGACAAGAGAAGGCCGGCCACGAAAACCCAAATCGTTGAGTTCGCGCCAAAGCTGCGTCGCATTACGACACCCCTCACTCCAACGCCGCCCAAGGTAGAGCTTGAATGGGTCGAGGATGCTATCTCCCTTCGGTTGCAACCACCGTGGTGCATATCCAAGCCTCTGCCATCGCAGGATGGTCTTCCGGTCGATGCCAAGCTGCCCAGAGATCTGCACAGTCGAGATACCAATGTTTTTCAATCTGACCATCTCAGCATGGAGTTCCTCACGGCGGCTGTGTGACGCAAGGCCGGCGCGTTGCGCTCTCGTCGGCGCCGGGGGAAAGGCGTAAACAGCCTTCTGTGTAGTTAAGGGCTGTTTGGCAGCGAGATAGGAGCGCACCTGGCTCGCAGCACGGCGAGCAGCGGCATTATGCCGGGCGCCGAGAGCTTGAACGGCGTCACCCAGGTTACGCAGCAAATGCCAACGGTCGGCCACCTGGATAGCCGAGGGCGCACCCTGGCGGATTCCATCGGAATAGGCGCCAGCTCGGTCACGCGCGACAATCTCGACCCCAGGGTGACGGGTGAGCCATTTGGCAACGGTTGCGGCTTCTCTGTCCGGCAGAAGATCAATCACTTTATTTGTCTCGAGGTCGACGAGAACGGTGCCGTAAAACCGCCCACGCTTCCACGCCCAATCGTCGATGCCAAGCACGCGCGGAGTAGGCGTCACATCGGTTATACGGCGCCCGGACGCGAGACGAAGCAAGGTATCAGGACTGACGGGTGTCGACATGCGAGAGGCCAACCGGGCTCCAGCTTCGCCGCCAAGCGCTAAACCAAAATGACGTTGCAGGTCTCTCAGTCGGGCCGTTCGTTGGCTCGACCGCGGTGCGACGTCTGGCAGTGATTCTGCAAAAGTTCGCCTGGGGCACTGTCGGTTGAGGCAGTAATAGCGCTTGCCATGAACGCGAATGATCACAGAACGCCCTTGCCACGGCAAATCGTGCAGATGTCGAAAATACCAACTGTGCAACCGCCTGGATGGCGCGGAACACTCTGGGCAGCGAGCATTACGTTCGCGGCCAGTGGCTTCAATCATGACCGCTTCCGCCGTTGGCCTGACGCGGGTTACTTTGAGGGTTGGAGAGATGAACGGCAGAACCTTTTGCGACACCGGGCAACACCATGGACGTAAATCCATGTCTGTCTCCGATTCACGGCATCAGTACAAGCCCACCACCACGGAACCTGCGGGAGAACCAGTGTTGCTCCGGTATCAACAGCCTCCCGTTCCCACTACTTGGAATCGATGTCGACAACGACAGCGTCTTCATGAACGAAACCGTAAAGGACTATTGCACGCAGTATGGCATCGAACTAACGCGCTGCCGCCCATATCGCAAAAACGACCAGGCCTGGGTTGAGCAAAAGAACGGCGCAGTGGTGCGGCGTGCGATTGGCTACCGGCGATATGAGGGGTTGGAAGCTGCGCGTCTCTTGGCAAAGTTTTATTCGGCTTTCCGCCTCTATGTGAACTTCTACCAGCCTTCCTTCAAATTGCTCAGCAAAGCTCGGGACGGTGGGCGGATTATAAAGCGGTACCATACGCCAGCCACACCCCAGCAACGGGTCCACGACGATCGGCGCGTGACCGAGAGTGCCAAAGCAGATTTGTTGAAGGAGCGCGTGTTCCGGGACCCAATTGAGTTGTTGCGGTCTATACGCCAGCTGCAGGAGGAGTTGGTTAACCTCTCGGACGGGATCGTGCCGGGCAGCCATGGAGCCCCTGATGCGGTTACTCTGGAAAAATTCCTGGCAGGATTAAAGACCGCTTGGGAGAATGGCCCAGTGATCCGGCCGACGCACCGTCGGAAAGCAAGTGGGCCAAGAGGGCGGCGGCGCCCTGACCCAGTGGAAGCCGTCACAGCCGAATTAATGGGATGGTTTGCCGAAGAACCCTGGAAAACCGGGCGGCGGTTGCTGGAACGGCTTCAGACGACCTATCCCGACAAATACCAACCAGGGCTAATACGAACCATTCAGCGCAGGATAACAGGCTGGCGTGCACAGGCCGCAGACACTCTGTATGCCGCATCAGAGGATCCGTCCCCATTGCCGCCCGATCGGGCGGCAATGGGGACGGAGATGTGAGGCAACTGGTGCGATCGCGTGAGGCGACAATCAGACGCTCGGGAACATCTCTCAATGAGGCAATACGTTCTCACCTTGATCGCCGCGCTGCACTCACTTATCTCGCGTTACCATAATATTAAACGCTTCACGGCCCTTTTCGGATATTTGAGCCATGTCTGGTTCTCCAACAGCAAAACCGAGTTTAATCAAGTTGGAAATGGCTTTCCCACTCACATCAGTCGCACAAACAAAATGCTGATTATCTGGCAAGTTGTTTAAAGCGACGAGAGCGATCCATTCTTCATCGCAAATTTTGGGGACGGTCTGTTCAGACGTCTCGCGCAATTCAATAGCGCAATCTTCCTCAGAGGCATAGAAACTAGTCATTTTTGAAGCACCCTTAGCATCTGGCACCCAAGGAATTCCTGGGCAACGTCAGACCAGCAACCTAAAGTCTGAACTATGGAGCAAATTCGTCACTGCTCCGCAATTCATCAAAAGGCTTAAGGTCAACATCTTGACGACGTCCCCGTTGCGAATGCCGCAAGGAAAAAGTATTGCGAATAGCCGAATGACAACACACTCTGGCGATAGATCTTGCAAGATTTGTAATTTCCTGACTTGAAGCGATGAAAGAAGCACACTCGGCTTCATACAAGGAACACGCTTAATAATAGCCGAAAGAATCTTCCGTGTTGTAGGATCAATTTTTGATTTTCCGGGCCGAAAGGAATGGGAAGTGGTAAGCTTTGCCATGAGACGCTTAGACTTCATCACACGTCATGGGTAAAGACCCGCTCCGATGGGGAGGCGTTCCCGTATATCCAAATCGCTGGATCTCCGGCAGCGACAACCCTCCGATCCTGCAGCCCTCGCCCCAACAGACCCCACTAGCGGCATTCCCGTCACTCAAAGGCATTTGGAGGCAAAAAGGCGCACAGGTCCTCGGTTGGAGCTGGTTGCTTATAATATCTTAATTGTGGCTTTGATTTCTGCCGTGAGCGTTTGTCGGGGCATGATGCAAACTGATAGCGTATCTGCTTTAGCCGCAAAGCAGCGCAGGTTCACATCCTTTCGATCGGACCAATTGCGCGGATCAGACGCGCATGCCCCACAAAGACTTGGTTTACTCAAGATTGACACTAAATACTTCTAAATTTCAATCAACGTGCGTTGCTATTAGCTAACTACGCCACCGGCCGATCCTCGGCAAGGAAGTGTTCCTTAAGCAGTCCCCTTTCGTGGCGCTAAAGTACCTTCAGGTTCTCAGCGGCCATTTTTCCGCTACTATCGTGCGCAAAAGCGTCAAAATGGATTTTTTGGCCCTCGGTAAGACCTGATAAACCCGCTCGATGGACTGAAGCGATGTGGACAAACACATCTGGGCCAGGACTGACCGGCCGGATGAAACCAAAGCCTTTCTCCAAATTGAACCATTTTACGCTTCCTATGGCCACGATATTTCCCCTTTGAGCAGCTTATTGTTCTGACCGCTTAGCATAGCGAGATGCTTCATGCTTAGATTTTGACGGGCATTCGTCAAGCCGCGTTCACTCTTAAAAATGAACGGACGGCTAGTTATGCCGCGCCATCGCCCCGCTCTCACTGCGCCATAAACAAGTCGGTGTCGCAAGCGCGACGCTGTCCTTCAGCTCGGAGGGGTTGAAGGGGTTCGGTAGAAGGTCTATGGCTGCTTCGATGCAGTAAAACGTAATTTTAGACTTGCCGCATAGCACAAGAAAACCGTCAAGTTGATCTTTTCTGATCTCCTCTGACAAACGTGCCAAGATCGTTGCTGTCGCGATTACCTGCCGTTCGGAGATCAGTAACCAGGATTTCGAGTGCTTCGGAATGCCTCAGGTCGCGCCCTGCATCGTCGGCATCATTAGATCCAAGTTTCCGTTGGCGACTGGACGCGGGGTTTTGTGTCTGAGCCCTTCACTGGCACGTTACTTGAATGCCTGACGCACCAATCTGACATCTTTTTGCGCAATGGCACGAGCTTCCGCCGCAAACGCTTTGCCCGTCGTCGCCAAAGCGTAGCGAAGAAGCATTTGCCCAGGCCAGACAGTCTTGGGAGCACTCAGCCTGATAAGCTGCCGCGTATCAACCCGAGTTTTGCGGCTAAGCTCTGGCTCGACTAAAGAGAACGGGTCTGGCTCAGCTCTTCCTCACGGTCGCCCGCTAATAGCGATCTGAAGCGCAATGCCCGTTAAGAAGCCCTAGACGCCGGCACACCTTGTCGTCGCAACTTACAAAATAATTTGGCTGAGATTGCCATACGAAGATTATCGACTTTGGATAAATTTTGTCTCCAAGAACTACGCCGGCAGTTTGTTCAAGACAATGTCATGTTGCTAGCGCGATCCGACCAGTTATTGTTTTGCAATGATTTGATCCTAGCCTTTTATTCCATCTCGGCCGCCCCCTGTCAAAGTCTAGGCGTCTTTCGCAATGCTGCTTGAGAGCAAGAAACGATAAGGATTTTAACGTTTTGAGTCCCACGGCCCATCTTCCCGTTATGTTTGTCCAAATATCGCGAGCACGGCTTTCCACCACAACCTGGAAGCTACTCGCCCTAACCCAAAAAGCATGATCTTGAACGGTATTGTTTATGACTAGCACGGGCTGGCTTTCGAAAGACAAGAGCATGTCCTTTTTCAGCGGAATCATCTCGGCGCTTGTAAGACCTTGGGCTAAATTGAAAACGCCCACTCTCAACGAAATCGGGCCGAAGCTTGGAAAGGCTATTCTTCTTTTCGTCGCTATTCTTGCTGTCGAATATACGATTCTGCACTACATGGGAAATGACACGCCAATTTGGTTAACTAATGCGATCGCTGTTACCGCTGTATTCCGTAGCCCTACTAAATCTTGGCCCGCACTGATTCTGGCGGAATTCGGAGCGGACATAACAGCTGTCCTACTTTACGGCGACCCAGTCACCATCGCGGTCGGGACAGCCTTTACAGGATCGCTTGAAATCATTGTCGTATCCCTTCTCCTGAAGCGGATTTTCTCGCGTGCACCGCTGTTCTCAAATTTGGAACAAATTTCGTCCTTTGCCGCTGTTTGTATAACCGTTCCAATTGTCAGCACAGGTGCAGGAGCAGCAGTGGTGACATCATATTTCGGCGGTCACTTCCTTTCGACTTGGTTCAATTGGTATATCGCCGGCGCCTTCGACCTTTTAGTGATCACTCCTTTTTTATTGTTGTGGACGGATTCTGCGCAATGGCGCCAAATTTCCAAACAGGAATTGTTAAGAGTATCTTATTTGGGTCTTTTGGTTGGTTTAGTGGGATGGGTTGATTTTCGCCTAAATTTTGTTCCCGGCACCTATTTCAGCTTTCCTTTTCTTCTTCTTGCGGCCTTTCGTGGTGGAATTCTGGGCGCTGTCACGAGTTCCGTCGTCCTTACGATTGTGGCGACATCGCTGACTGTCACCGGATACGGCCCATTTCGACACTATCCAAACGTAAGCCATGAGGAGCAAGTGCTGTTTTTGCAGATTTACCTTGCCTTCGTGGTTTTATCGACGCTCCCGGTCGCCGCTATTTTGGAGCACCGTAAGTTACTCAACGCGGCTCAGGCGCTTGCAGACCAAACCCGCTTGGGACGGTACGATGTTCTAACGGATCTTCCGAATAGAGTATTGTTCAGTGAGCGTCTAAAGTTGGCGCAAGACCAGGCAGCTTACGAGCACGGGACAGCCTCGCTTTTGGTCATTGATCTAGATCGCTTCAAGCCGGTCAATGATTTGCACGGCCACATTGTCGGTGACCAATTGCTCCAACTTGTCGCGAAACGGCTGTCCGGCATCGTCGACAATCAAGAGACGACAGCAAGACTTGGCGGCGACGAATTTTCGATTGTCAGCTATCCTTCGAGTGAAGAGGCTGCAGAGCACCTTGCCGAGCGCATCATATCAGAAATAGGAAAGACTTTCGAAGTTCAAGGGCTCAGTATCCAGATCGGCTGCTGCATTGGTATCGCGATGAGTATGGGGGCGGCGATCGCCGAAACCACATTGATGACGCGAGCGGACGCAGCGCTTTACGATGCGAAAGCGGCCGGCCGGAACGGCTATCGGTTTTATGAACCTGGACAAGATATTAGATTGCGCGAACGTGCAGAACTTGAATCCGAACTAAGAGTTGCCCTGAAGCAACACGAAATCCAGCCCCACTATCAGCCTATTGTCGCTCTGTCTGACGGAACCCTGGTAGGATTCGAAATGCTTGCGCGTTGGAAACACGGAACCAAGGGCAATGTTCCGCCAAGCATCTTTATTCCGTTAGCCGAGGCCATCGGTTTGATTGAACAAATGACCGATCAGCTCATCCATCAGGCCTGCCAGGCAGCCTTAAGTTGGCCCGATCATGTCTTTATCGCGGTGAATGTTTCGCCCGTTCAGTTACGGCATCGCCGTCTTCCAGCCTTGATTGCGGCAGCCCTCACAGAGACGGGGATGCCAGCCACACGCCTCCATGTGGAATTAACGGAAAGTGCACTCATTGATGACTTTGAAATGGCAAGCAGTGTTCTTGCTGATCTCAAAGCCATGGGAATTTCGCTGTCTTTAGATGATTTTGGAACCGGCTATTCTAGCTTGCGGCATTTGCAAAGGCTACCGTTCGACAAGCTTAAAATTGATATGGAATTTGTGCGAACGATGAACTGCACTGAAGCAAGCCGCAAGATCGTAGCAAGTATAATAAATTTAGGACACAGTTTTGGTCTCCACATAGTCGCTGAGGGAATCGACAGTTTAAAAACGGCAGAGATGTTGAAACGGATGAACTGTGACTTTGGGCAGGGCTGGCTATTTGGCAAGGCAATGCCGCTCGATGAAGCGACATTGTTTTGTTCACAGGCGAATCACCTAGGAAAGTGATTTCCTTTGACTTGGACGATGACACCGCAAGCAACGATGCCAGCACAAGTAAGCGCGTGTTGACCCAAATGCCGGCACAGTGTCAGCGGCTTTTTCATGCAATTTGTGTGCACTCCAGAGGAAATTCAGGACATGGCGAATGTTTTGCCGATCTTATCGACGCCACTCGCGGGAGGATCACGGGGAAACGCGCCCACGACGGCGTCGATAAAGCTTCTAAGCTTCGGCGTCAGACGGCGATCGGGGCGAAATACGATGTGCATAGGCCGAGAGGGTGTCTCAAAATCCGGCAAGATCCTTACAAGTTGGCCCGCCGCCAAGGCCTGCCGCACGACGTCCTCAGCAATCAGCACAATGCCGAAGCCGTCGATTGCCGCCGACAACAGACCTTTTGCATCGTTCAACCGAAGCTGACCTCTGACTTGCGGTTCGTAGATCCGACCGCGACGAACAAAGCGCCAAGGGTAATCTGCAGGATGCGACCAATGTGCATGGCCAAGGCACTCGTGTGTCTTAAGGTCCGAAGGGTTTGTAGGGCTCCCCCTCTGACGCAGGTAGGTGGGTGACGCGCATGCAACCAAGCGAAATGGCGTTATTTCACAAGCTGAAAGCCCGTTTTCAGCGAGTGGTCCGGTTCGGAAGACGGCCTCGAAATCGTCATCTATCAGATCGACGAACCGATCACTGAGCACAAGATCGATGTCAACTGCCGGGTTTTCTCGAAGGTAGCGGGTCACCACAGGGATGAGACTGTCGGCCCCAAAAGATACCGGTGCGTTGACGCGCAGACGTCCCCGAGGCGTCCCATGCGCTTCCTCGGCGAGGGCGTAGGCCCAGTCGGTTTCAGCAAGCACTAGCTTGCATCTGTCGTAGAATTTTTTGCCGATCTCAGTGAGGCTCTGCTGTCGGGTAGTCCGGTTTATTAGCCGCGTGCCTAACCGCGATTCTAAATAATTGACATGCTTTGCGACCATTTGCGGCGAGATACCCAGACTGACGCCCGCCGCCGAAAAAGAGCCTAATTCCACAGTTTTCACATAGGCTGCCATGCCGGAAAGACGATCCATTCACTCCTCCTGGTTGAAAGTGTTATGGGCAAAAAGCCATTTATCTCAATTTGATTGATAATTACCTCTTCATTTAGCCGACGCAAGGCCGGCGATCAGAAAAAGGGCTTGATCATGAAAATCGGCATTATAGGTTCTGGCCAAATCGGCGGCACTCTTACCCGCCAATTCCGTTTGGCAAAGCATGACGTCTCGGTGGCCAACACACGCGGTCCAGCGTCGCTGGCGGCGCTGCTAGAGGAGACGGGCGCATTTGGAATCTCACTGAACGATGTCGTGAAAGGGCAAGACATCGCCGTGATTGCTGTTCCGACAAAGAGCATCCCGGATCTGCCTTCTAACTTGTTTGCTCATGCATCTCAAAACTTGGTTGTGATCGATGCCAGCAACTATTACCCGCAACAGCGCGACGGCTATATCGGTGGCATCGAGGGCGGCCTTACCGAAAGTGCTTGGGTTGAACAGCAGATTGGCAGGCCGGTTGTCAAAGCGTTCAATACGATCATCGCGCGCCATCTCCTCGAGCGCGGCAAGCCGGCTAGTGTGCCCGGCCGTATTGCACTGGCAATCGCTGGCGATAACCCCGCTGCCAAGCGCACAGTCGCACATCTTATCGATCAAATCGGCTTTGACGCAGTCGATGCGGGGCCAATAGCGGAGTCATGGCGCCAGCAGCCTGGTTCCCCCGGATATTTGAAGGACGGCGACGCCTACAATGTACAGAGCAATCTTTCGCAGGCAGAGAACCTACGCGCACCTGAATGGCGCGCCACCCCCAACAGCCCTGGCACCTACAACGCACCGGCGTGACGTCGGTAGCTCTTAATGTAAATCTTTCAGGTAATTCAAAAAATTCCCAACCCAACTGTGACACCATATAGGAAAAAAAGATGCTAGATCGTCGCCATTTCTTAGGGGCCACAGCCATTGGGGGAACCACTTTGGCCTCGCTTGTTGCGTCGCAAGCGATGGCACAGAGTGCCGGCACAACCGCCCCCTCTTCGGAGGAATCGTTGAGCGACCGGCTTAACAAGCCAGGCTCAGAGGCGGATTTTCTCGAGCGCCGAGCCGGCCTCTGGGATCTAAGGGAAACAGTATGGGCTGCTCCAGGGGCACATCCAACGACGAGCACCGGTTTAGTTGCCGAGCGGGTGATGATTGGATCATTGCTACAAGAGTTTATTCGTCCACTGGCCGATATGGCTCGCGTTTCAGTCAAGCGAACCGATCTTCTGTGCTACAATCGGTTGGACGGCAGGTGGGATTACGTGTCCTTCGACACACGGGATCCAGTTGGATTGATGCCAGCCTGGAGCCTCAGTCGCGGTGACCTTAACCAGATAGAACTCAGTTTTGCTCCCTTGGCGGTTGCAGGCGTTGGGAAAGACAGCACAGTCAGCTTCCTGCGGTTGCGACAGCTAACAATTAGTGATGGTCCCGATCGCGACAGGAAAGATCAGTATTTCACACTGGCCGACGGCACCGCCACTGAGTGGCTCGCTCACCGCTACCAATACGTTCGACGTCCATAATTTGTTCGCTGTCTAAAATATTTGGTCGTTTAGATTTCACCAGAAATTTCTTTTCGATTTCTGTTTTTAAATTGCTCCGATAGCAAGTGTAACTTTTCCATTTTTCTGATGAAGAAACTCAAAAGTGATTGCTCGCCCAAGGCTATAAATTGTCGGAAAATAGAGCTAGCATTTAACCAGTTCGAACATAATCAAAGATTAACAATAATAATATTAGCGAATTTCTGCCGCATACCGACAATTGCCTCAAAAGCAAATTGCACTCTTCTTCCAAAGCGACATCTTGCCATCCTTCCTGCCAGACTGGGTTGGTTAGAGTGCGGCATAGTAAATCCCTCGACGAAATGCATTTACGTCGACTAACCTCTTACTGAAAGAATAATCAGATGTCGGACGGAATCGTCGTCACTGCGGTTTGGATCATCAAACCCGACCGAGTTGATCAGTTTATCAACGCTCTAAAGCATATGTTACTTTGACCAAGACCCGGAAAGGTTTCCGGAAAAATTGAACTGATTCCTAGCGATTCCGATAACAACAGCTTCTTATTACTCGAGCACTGGGATAGCATAGACGATTTTCGGGCTTATACCTCTTTCCGAATCCAGACTGGGGATACGGATCGGCTGCTCGAAATATCGATCGACTTTGCAAAAATGGCTACCTGGCGTTGTCCACCTCTAGCTGCCGCAGCGAACTTGTGTCCTGGCCGAGAAAGACACCTCGGCGTGGCTATGATTCGCTGAGCTCCTGGCAGCACAGAAGGCAGCGCGTGGCGACACCCAAGGCGATTGCGATTGATTTGTGGGAGACTGAAGCAGCCGAGCTTGCCTCGCGGCTTCGTCGGCGCAAGGTATCTCGTGCGGATGCAATTCGGGCTGAGATCGTGTTGCTGGCGGCCGAAGGCGTAAGCAACCTTGCGATCGCGGAGTAGCTTGACGTGACCCGCGTGACAGTCACAACCTGGCGACGGCGCTTCGCCGAGAAGCGCTTGGATGGTCTTCTTGACGAGCCACGACCCGGGGCACTGCGGACCATCACAGACCAGAAGGTGCTGATGTGGTCACCGCAACACTGGAATGTTGAGTTTCAGTGAGAGCTGACCCGGGCGGATAGGATTGGGGATGCGGATAAAAACTTGGACTACATTTTAAACTCTAATGCCAAGACTTTGTCGATATTCAAGAGGACTGAGAGCGCCGAGGGATATTTTGATGCGCTTTCCATTATACCAGCGGTTGTAGGAATCAACGGCCTTAACGAATTGTTCTATTGTCGAGGTCTTCCAGTCTCGGGGATAGAATAGTTCAGTTTTTAGGCGTCCGAAGAATCCTTCACACGCCGCGTTGTCAGGTGAGCAACCCTTACGAGACATTGAACGAGTAAGATTGGCATCCGTCATCCGTGAGAGCCAACCTGGCCAACGATAGTGAGCGCCACGATCTGAGTGAACAACAGGCCGCGTGTCCATATCGAGCACCGTCTCGATAGCCGCATCCAGCATGGTGTTGACGAGCTCAGCGTCTGGATGCGCGCCGATGGACCAACTGATGACCAACCCATCGAAGCAGTCGATGATGGGTGACGGATAGACTTTGCCAGCCGGGATCTGGAACTCGGTTATGTCGGTCAGCTACTTCTCGTTCGGGGCAGTTGCCTGGAAGTCGCGATTAATAAGGTTCTCGGGCGCCGCGCTGATCTCCCCGAGATAGGACCCGTACCGGCGCCGCTTTGGTTTGGCAACGACCAGGCACTGCTGTTTCATTAGTCGCTGCACAACTTTCTCAGAGATCGTGACGTGCTGCCTGTCCAGCGACGCTTGCAGCCGACGATAGCCATAGCAGCGATGGTTCTGCTCGAAAATTTCAGTGATGCTGCGGCGAATATCACTATATTTGTCTGCTACGTTCACACGGGCCCGATGGTAGAAGTATGAGCTTCGCGCCAGCTTCAGCTGAGCAAGCAGGTCCGGCAGTCGATAGAGATCTTTGAGGGCGTCAACCAGCACTGTCTTTTCCCGATTACTCAGGAGGTGCAGGTCGACGCCCAGGCCTTTTTTTAGAAGTTCATTAGCCTTCTTCAAGAGATCATGTTCAAGCTGCAGTTGTCGCATATCGCCCCGCAGGGATTTGAGCTCGCGCTCTAATTCCTCTCGCTCCGGTGGTGATTTGTTATTGCTTTTCATAATTGCGGGAGCCTCACGGCCAAGGAGCTGGTTTTTCCAGCTATACAGTGTCGGCCTGCTTACGCCGAGCTTTTCAGCGACAGCCTGCGCACTTTCTTGTCGATTGCAGAGTTCGATGACACCCGCCTGCTTCAGGGCCTCGGCATACCTTGGACGGCCAGCAATCCCAACGGTAGCTTTCCTGCTCTCAGGAAGCGCCTCCCGAACCCACGCAGTCAGTCTCCCACGCCCGGGGTAGCCCAAGGCCCTCATTGTCGCAGCGATGCATCTGTCATGAGTGAGGTAGTGCTCAAGAGCCGCCTCCTTCTGCGCCTGCGTGAACTTGGGGTCTCGGACCTTACACCCCAGAGGCAAATCACGGCGTTGCTCGTATTCCCGGCACCAGCCCTTCAGGGCGTTCTTGGTCGGATAGCCCAGCTGACGAATTGTAGCACGGACACGTTTGCCGAGCTTGATGTAAAGCTCAACTGCCTGAAGTCTGTCTTTATACGAATACATAGACTACCCCCCACCTCCTAGGCAGTCCAAGTTTTTATCCGCGTCCCCTCACCGAGAACGTCCAAGAACCGTTGCGACTCGGATCCAACCATAATATTGTGGCGCCTCATGCATTTCGCGCCGGGGTCCATCATGGCACCAGACACTTCTGATGGCCCCCGCGGGGCAAAACCCCGTGCAAGCGTCCTCGTGACGGGTGCATCTAGCGGCATCGGCAGGGCGACAGCCCTCTATCTCGCGTCCCAGGACATGCAGGTTTTTGTCGCCTGCCGCCGTCTCGCGGATGGCGAGGCGCTTGCACGTGGCTTTTCGGACGGCCGGATCGTTCCAGTAGAAATGGATGTGACGCTGCCGGAAACGATCCTCCAAGCGCGCGCGGCAGTCGAGGACGTCTTAGGGGCGGGTGGCCTCGACGGCCTGGTTAATAACGCTGGTATCGGCTTTTCCGCGCCGATGGAGGTTGTTAGCCTAGCCCGGGTCCGTGATGCCTTCGAGGTTAACTTGTTCGGGCAGCTTGAAGTAATCCAGGCATTCCTTCCGCTGTTGCGCCCCGGCCCCGGCCGGATCATCAACCTTGGTTCGGTCGGCGCGCATATCACTATTCCCTTTGGCGGGGTTCTTTGCGCAACTAAAGCCGCTTTCACTTCTTTCAATGATGCATTGCGGCAAGAGCTACATTCCTCAGGCATTCGAGTTTGCCTGATCGAGCCGGGATCGATCCACACCCCGGCCGTTGAGAAAACTCTGGGCGGTCCCGACGAAGCCATCGCCTCATGGCCGGCAGGCGCGGCCGAGCGCTACGGCGACATGTTTCGGCGTTTTACCCACAGCGCACTAGCACGCGAGAATGCAGGAAGCCAACCTGATGTCGTTGCACGCGCAATCTATCATGCCTTGAGCAGCAAGCGCCCCAAAGCCCGATACCCTGTGGGGAAAGACGCTCGCCTGCTCGTAACTCTACCACGTGTCCTATCGACATCGATGCTCGACGGGTTGCGCCGCCACCTGTTCGGCATGCCGACAAGATTTGGTGGATGTTCGCCAAGCAAGGGAAATATCAACGACTAAGGTCTTTGTTTTCGGGACGTGTCCCATCCTATGTGATGCAGCATGAATTTGTGTGTCGATTGCAAGAGACACACAGACTTCACCGACTTGGCGACTTAAAACTAGCATGAGCCTGCGTCAGATAGCGAGGTTGCACTGCTGCAGCATCCGCGTGCCCAAATGCGGATCTCGGACATTGGGATTCAGGAACCGCGTGTCATGAGTATCACCATGATCGCCTTCGCCATGGCCTAATCCGCTTCTCAGATTCGCGCGGTTGCTTGCGGTTTGGTTCATCCCGCGTAGAAGGTCGGAGGCCGGCGATGTCTGCTAGAACGAGCCTATAAGGCGCGCCGGCACCCCCTGACATCAAGCTCCCAATACATGCTGGGCGGCATGGCATTCGCTATGATCTCGATGACGGAGTTGATTCGCCTCCTCCCCATTCATCGGTGCATGCTGAGCGGCGACGTGGGTAGCAAGACTGTATAACCTGCCCTTGCGACGTAGATTTCAGCCGGTCAACCTAATTATTCAGACCTAAAATCTTATTTGATATTTCTTTTTTTATTTAGGATTCGATTTTCTTGACATGTATATTTTACTGTTTCAGCGTGGTCAAAGCTTTCTAACAATACACATTGGCTTGACCAAATACCGTACTGACTTTCTCTATCGGCGGCTAGAGTATGAATCGGGTAAAGTTTAGCCGCCAAGCTAACAGGAAATTTTATGCGTCAGTGGGCAATTGATCTCTTGCGGCGATGGCCTGTTAAGCATCGCCTGCTGCTGGCGATAACCGCAATCCTTTTGCCCGCCGTTGTCGTTTCGCTTGTTCTCCAACTGGCTCTTCACGCGTCCAATCGTAGGTTCCAAGCCACCATTGATACAACGATCAAAGATTTGTTACCCGTTGCACGGCTTGAATTTCATATTGAGCAAGTTCGTTATGATCTCGAGCGCACAAAAGCGTCTCCTAGCCAGGCAGCACAGACGTCATTAGTTGATCGCATAAATGAAGATTTTCGCCAGCTGAAAAATCAGGGCCGCCACTCCCAAGATTTAGGAATTCAGATTAGCCATGCTTTTCAAAATTGGCAACAAGTGGAGCCTTTCGTAGAAAAGGAGTTAGCAGCTACTAAGCTCCTTCCATCGTCAAGCGAGCTTTCCCGTGATGACCAGAATCTGGAGCAAGTAATCGATCAACTGCAGAAGGTTCATGCGCAACTTTTATCTGCAGTCTATTCTCGATATAAATTTGCAAGAGGATCGGAGAATGATTTTGAAAAAGCGCTTATATTAACTTGGTTAGTAGGATTCTCAGTAGCAGGCGGAATGGTTTATCTGCTGTCATTGTCGATAATTGCACCTCTTAGAGATCTCAAGAACGCTACGGCCGCGGTGAAGCTCGGTCACTACGACGCTCGCGTTCCACAGAGCGGGCATGATGAGCTCTCGGAGCTTGGAGAGGCGTTTAACGGAATGGCGGCTACAATCGCCCAGTCGCATGAACAACTGTATGACGGGGCCATGCGCGATCCGCTGACTGGATTGCTCAATCGGCGAGGGCTGGACTTAGCTTTGCGGCAAGGGAGTGCCACATGGAAACCTCTTAGTCTAGTGATACTAGACCTGGATCATTTCAAATCAATCAACGACAGGTTTGGTCATGAAGCGGGGGATACTGCGCTCATAGAGCTTGGGCAGCATATGGTTAAAGTCATGCGCCCGGGAGATAGCCTTGGCCGCTATGGTGGGGACGAATTTCTTATGGTTTTTCCCGGGCTCGACGGCCGCATTGCAGTCGCCGTGGCGCAGCGTCTGATAGATCATCTGAAACAAAGTAATGAGGAACGCCTTTTTCCAATCGAGATCAGTGTTGGTGTTGCTGACAAGGGTTTTGAGCCTGTTTCTGCTACGTCCATTCTTCAGGCCGCTGACAAAGCCCTTTACCAGGCGAAAGCGGCAGGCCGGGGAACCGTTCGCGCGATCAATGTTGCAAGCTAATTTAAGTTTACCACTTCGAATGTAAGCGTCCGAAGAATGCATTTGCGGCCTTCGAGACGCATTTTAAGGCTGGCGTTTTAACTCGTCCACCAGGATGCGCTCGGTGGTTTCTGGATCGCATTGTTCTCTCACAAAGAGCTCCCAGATTCCACCCTCCCATGTGCGTATGTCTGCGAAAAGCTCCTGAAGCTCGTTGACGCCGTCCTCGGTTAAACCCGTTGTGCCATCTTCACTGCCATCGCTGACATAGAACATTTGTCCTTCGCTGACATTGTCCGGGTTGGCCGTAATTTCCTCGAGCAGTTCAAGGTTCTCCCCAATCATGGTGGCGACTTGTTTGAGCGTGTAAATATGCCTGGAGCGAGCCATCACCCTGCCTCGTGCACCGCTATCGGCGCCCAATTCCACGGCAATAGCTCATTAAGACGGTCCGTGGGATAATCCTGGATCCTGGCTAGGATGTCTATCAGATAGACCTCCGGATTATGGCCGTGCAATTTCACCGTCTCGATGATGGTCAGGATATCGGCGATGCGCTGGCCTCCTTTGTCTGACCCGGCAAAGAGCCAGTTCTTTCTCCCAATCCCAAGCGGACGCATTGCGCGTTCGGCTATAGAGTTGTCGAGTTCAACTCGACCGTCATCAATGTATACGCTCAATGCCGTCCATCTCGACAGGGCGTATCGCATCGCTTCTGCGAGCTTCTGTTTTTGTGGCAAGGTTGGAAGCGTCGTTTCAATCCACACCTTCAGTTCTTCAAGAACAGGTTTGGCGTGTCGTTGACGCATGCTGCGCCGAACATCCGCCGACATGCCGCGGATACGATACTCAATATCGTAAAGCACGCCGATACGCGCCAACGCCTCATCGGCAATTAATGACGGCTTCATCTTGATCATATCATGGAACTTGCGGCGCACATGAGCCATGCAGGCCGCTTCGATAATCTTATTGCCGTAAAGCTTCTTGTAACCGCCATAACCATCCGCGTGCATCACACCGCTGAAGTTGGCGAGGTGATCGGCCGGATGCGCGCCCTTTCGGTCAGGGCTATAGTAGTAGGCTATGGCTTTGGGCGTGCGATCTTGATAGCCGCTGCCATCGAACACTTAGACCCAAACTCTCCCAGTTTTGGTCTTTCCCGAATTTCAGCGCGCGCAGCTCGTCGTTGTTCTTCTTCAACTGGCCGATGAGCGTCTCAAGGCCGGTGATGATCCCTTCAAGGTGCCTGACTTTCGCGCGCAGGCCATGGACCGTCTCTGCATCCAGGGGCGTGTCGCCGGGTTCACTGCGGGCGGGATCGGCTTGGATCATCTTGCCGATTTTGTACCACACGCAGCCCACCTGGAGAAGAAAAACTCAGTCCAGATAAAGGCTTTTATCTTATAGAGACCGGTGCCGCTGCCAGGTTCTGAAGGTAGACCCGTCGCCACTCAAGGCCTTCAAAGAGAGCCGCTCCTTGAGCCGCCGAGAGACGCATACAGCCATCCACGATGGGCGGCCACCGGAAGGCAGCGCCCGCTAGCGACTTCCACACCATCACCAATCCAGTCTGATCCCAGGCGATAGTCTTGACCCTATCGGCTCGGCGAGACCGGAAGATGACAATTACCCCCGCGAAGGGATCTTCCTTGAGGACCTCCTTCGCTAATGCGGCCAGGCTCTCGCCGCCACGACGGAAGTCCACGGGTTTGGCCGCCACGACGATCCGAGCCCCCGCCGGGAAGCTGATCATGCCGGAAAGCTACTGAGCGCCTGCACAACCCGGACTAGAAGGCCGATATCCGTCCGGCCCGTGACGCGGACCGTCACGCCATTCACCGACAGATCAAGGTCGCCACGATCAGGACCACGCCCGTTGGCTCCGCAAGCCCAATCGACACATCCGCGAAGGTCATCTCGTCCGCCACTGGAACCACGAGCTCGCCACTACGCGCTTGTCGACGCCATTCGAAGAGCTGCTGAGGACTGATATCGTGCTGCCGGGCTACATCCGAAGCCGTTCGGCCTTTCTCAAAACTCTCGGCGACAATCCGGCCCTTGTCTTCCTCACTCCATCGGCGACGTCGGCTCGAACAAACCTCTCCACGAGGCAAAACGACCACCGAGCTTTTATCATTAAACACAACATTACCTACAAAAGCTGTCTCACAGCTTCCGTTGTCAGCTCGCCCGCACCGGTTTCGCTAGGCGCAGAAAAACGACCGCTTACGATAAACCGGCACATGCCCAGCAAGTCCGATCATGCTGCCTCCACATAAGCAACTAGCGACGACACCACCTTGAGATCGATTTCCGCTGCAATTCTCAGTAAGCGACCATTCCTCAGGACGATTTGAACGTCTTTGCTTTTCAACCGAACGCCGCTCCGTTTGGAACCGTCGCTGGAGCTCTCTGACCCGCCGACAAGCCAAACAGGGATGAACGATGCAATCTCGGGAGAGTTCAATTTGGGTGGCGAGAACTTCCTCCGTCAAGCATATATCTGTTGCGGAAGAACGTCCTGCCGCCGGGCGACATCCAAAACGGTGCCGTCTAAGCCGAACGCCTCTTGCAATATGAGAAGCTTCTGCTCTGTGGACCATCGACGCTGTCGCCCGACGGAATTTCAACCTTGGCCATTCCTACCTTGTTACGTCACAAATGAATCATCTATGACGCAATTTGTGCTACTTTCGCACCCAATCAAAATTGGCTCACCAGAGGCTCACCTTCGAATAAACTTTTAAGGAGAGACAAGAAAATTTATTTTTGAATTCCAGATCCAGGGTATTCACCCGTCGCTAAGGCTTTTCAAGCCCCGCAGCAAAACTATTAATTTTCACGTAAAGCGCAGCTCATTCTGGGAATGGTGATGATTCACAGAGATTCGTGCCAGACGGCCGCGGCCTTCGGACTAAGCATGCGTGCCGAGATAATCCATTTTACTCCCGATTTGAGCAAGAGAAGAGATTCGCTACCGTGCTGCCTAATTTATTTAAAGATTGAAAGCCATACTCCATGGAGAAGCGACGCAAGAGTAACCGAAGCAATAGCAATGATAAGGACGAGAACAACAACCGGCGTCCATCTTGGGAGACCGGCCTGATCCAGACGCTTCTTTAAGCCGTTTGCGATCACAGTTGCTTTGATCGGCGCTGTCACCAACGTCACATCGGGAAGCCATTCCGGAAGCGGCAGAAGTGCCGCAACTTCAGCCGCCTTTTTCTGGTTTCCTTCGTTTGAAAATGAAGCTGGACTTGAGTCTTCAATAATTTTAATTAGACGCGTTATGGTAATCTCTCTTTGCTGTCTTCCCCATCGAGCAGCCTCTGACCATGGGTCGATGCCCGAGCGTGCGAAAATTGACAGCATTGTTAATGAGGAGCCGTTCGGTTCGGTAGCTATACTAGCATACAGGAATGGGTTAAACGCTGACTGAGGAATGATACCTAAATCTCGATTGGACACACAAAGCTCCCTATTAAGATATAAAACGCGCCATCATCAAAGCCATCGGTTCGTCGGCAATTTAAGCTTCACGCCTATAATCCTCAAATGCCTGGTTAGATGCTTCCTGCCGCTCTACAATGGCGATCTCCCGCAATTCGGTAAGGCTTAGGAGGTAGCAAAGAGTCGATTCCGCTCCTTGATTTTCGTTCATACGGTCTGGATGAAGACCGTCATGGCAACCGCCGCTAAGGGAATTTGCCAGGGTTAGCGCCAAGTCGTTAGAACCGTGGAACCACGCAAAGCTGCGCATTGCCCGCTCTTGCCACACCGCATCCCCGTTACTGCGCCATGCCGCAAGACACGCTGAAATTGTTGCCGTTGCTTCGATAGGCTGTTGATCGAAGGGTTTCGGCAAGGTCATATATTGGCCGAACGTTTGAGTGCCAACTGGCTGAAATTTTCCTGTCGCGCTCGTCTGTCGTGCGATAAGCCAATCTAGCGAACTGAGCCCGGCCTCAACATAATCAGAGTTGCCGACGGCAGCGCCCGTGACGATTAATGCCTGAGGCAGGCGAGCGTTGTCATAGGAGAGTGAATGTTCAAACCACGCCCATGTCGGCGTTGCGGTATTATGTCGGAGCGACATTAGCCGGTTCGCCAGCCGTAAACGCATATCCTGTGCAAAACTGTCGTTGGGAATAGACGAACAATAATGGTCCAAACCTAGCAGGGTAGAGGCCCAAGCCCGTGGTGATGTGAAATTATCGGCGACAGGCAGGGCAGCAATAAACAGTTCTAAAGCCCACTGGCGATAGGACGGGTCTGGATTAGATGCCATGAAGGCGGCAAGTGCCCATAGCGTTCGTCCATGACTATCCTCTGATCCAGCCGAGTCGAGCCATTCCCGTCCGTAGCTCATAAAATTTCGGAATCTCTTTAGATCGGCATTCCATGCGTGCTGGATGAAAGCGATAAATTTCTCCACCAGAGAGTCTGGTAGTTGAATCTCCCCCAAGCCGTTGAGGGCAGAAACAAGGATGAGAGCCCTGCTGTTATCGTCTGTGCAATAGCCGTGTGCCCGATTGGGAACCGCGTGCACCGCATGTTGAAGAAGACCTGTATCGTCGCACATTCTAGAAAGGTGAATGAAGGACAATGGCGGCAGATCATTTGGTAAGAACGGTGCTGCACTGCTGATGTCGGATATCCCAACGTCGTCTAGCTGTGGAGCTTGACTAGCATCGAAAGCGGCCAGCATTCGCTTTGCTGTACGCGGCCATGTCATTGGCCGGCTAGCCGCGTAAGCTCTGTCTCGCATCATTTGTCTTCGAGCATCGCTTGTCAGCAAGGCTACGATAGCATTTGCGGTAGCTGAAGAATCGCCAAATGGCACTAACGTACCACGGTTATCTGCCAATAGCTCTCGAGCATGCCAATAGGGCGTGGAAACTACTGGCTTGCCAAGCCCAAAACTGTAAGCCAGAGTTCCCGACGTCATTTGGGCTTCATCGAGATAAGGCGTGACATAGACATCGCACATCGAGATATACGTTAGAAGTTTGGGAACATCCACGAACTGGTCAAGGAAAATGATGCTCGACTCCAATCCAAGTGCTTTTGTTCGATCGATTAGTCTAGAGCGATACGCTTCTTTATTCGTACGAATTAAATTCGGGTGTGTCGCCCCTAGCACGACATAGACTGCAGATGGGCACCGTTCCAGGACTTTTGGCATAGCGTCGATCATGACTTCAATTCCCTTGTTGGGAGACAAAAGCCCAAAGGTCAGGATCACCTGCTTATCAGGGAAGCCACAAATGATCTTAGCGGCCTCCGGTTCCACGAAAGCAAAATCGGGGATTCCGTGCGGGATCACTTCAATTTTATTTTCTGGTGTCTTGTATACTGAGCGGAGAAGTTCATGGCCCTTCTTTGCCATAACAATAATCTTTGAAGACCGCGCAATAATTTTCTCCATAACGTTGCGCTGGCCTGGGGAAGGGAATTCAAGCACTGTATGGAATGTTGTGACAACAGGCATAGCCAATCGGGATAAAAGTCCCAATATGTGACTGCCAGCCTCCCCACCAAATATGCCAAATTCGTGCTGGAGAGATACAACTTGCCACCTTCCTAAATTAAGAAAGTCGGCGGCCGCCACGTAATCATCTATGCATTGATCATTTATTTCAAAACTTACTGTCTCTGGATAGTCGTATTCTTCATCAAAGTCGTTCATCGCGACAATACATGTTTCAAGTGCCGGCTGCGATGAAGCGACTGCTCGCTGAAGATCTGTAGTAAAAGTAGCGATGCCACATTTACGGGGAAGGGAATTTCCAATGAACGCAACACTTTTTATCGAGGTCAAGAAATATCGCCCTATTTTGAAAACAATATTGGCGCTCAATATAAATAATTAGCAAATATTTAATTATTAATCATTTAAATAAATTACACGAAATTTCGATAGTTAGATAATTTGTTTTAATTATATTGGATTTTCCCACTGAGATTTTTATTTTCTGCGGTTCTATTGTCGATGTATGGTGCGGGTCTGTGAGCAGATTAGAGGGACTGTGAAAATGGTCGGGGTGGCGTGGCGCGGGATATGGACCCAAGGGAACCGAGGCCAACTGGCCAGCATTGCAGGCAAGAGCAAGTGCTATCCAAGTAATTTGACCGGCGAAGAGTAGGAACGAATCCGGCCGCTTCTACCCAAGCGCCGAACGTGGTCGCAAAATCAACGTCGATATCTTTGAGGCTCATAAACGAGCGACATCACCCCGGAATATAGGGCGACATCAGATCGGAACGGTGGGCGACATCGCGTCGGAATGTCTGGACGACATCATCGGAATACGCAAAAAACTGACATCCGTTCACGGACTTCCATTAAAATCTGCGTTGGGTGGCATTCAGTTCGATGGGAACGGCTGCGGCAACATTCCATGCCCCGTCGGTTTCAGCTTGATGACCGATGTCCAGGAGGGAGTTCAGCCCGCCTCCCCTCTTGCTGGACGAAATCCCTAAAGTTCTTGGTGATACGCTCCACTCGCACCTATAGAAAGGCCCGGGGCGCGCGCTAGCCCCAACGGACTATTGCGGAACGATCCCAGGCCAATGCACGATAACAACGTCGTAGCCAGTGAGGTTCTTCGCGGGGAGCTCGGCGATCTCCGCTGGGTGAGCGTCCGAATGCCAGGAGGGACGCCTGAGGCTTCTTGACTGAGGGCTAGGCGTCCCGACGCTCGCCGCCTAACATTCCTAGATGCCTGATTGTGAGTTGCCACATAGATTTTTAGCAGTTTCCGAATGTCGGTTGTGGCGCCGTCGCATAAAATTTCCGAAAGCAGCATCGTCAGAGTTCGGCCTTGTCAGCGACTATACTGCACGAGTTCCGCGTCGGCCCTCAAATACAGCGGATGCTTAGGAGAACCGTCGGCGTTCTGACCAAGGCAGAGCAACGTGTGACCATTGTTTCTGAGGGCCGTCTCGACACCTTCGGTATAATGCGCCAGCGATGAATGAAGGCGCCCCCAGCACGCGACAATGATTTCGGCTTTCGAAGCGAGCCGAAGGATCGCGGGCAGATTGGCCTTGCTGACCGGAGAATAATCCAACCGATGTAGAGTCTTTGAGTCCGTGATACGGACATCCAGGACATTGGCCTTGGCATAGCCGCATAAGCCCATTCTCTCGGCTCGCTTCCATTCCCTTAGGCAGGTTGGATCATCGACCAGATGCGAGGCGGTCGATGGGTTCATACCAATAAATAGCGCGTAGCGGTCAGTTTCTCCCCACGTTCGCCAGAGCTCCTGGCGGTAGCGGCCACATTTGCTAAATTTGGCACGGCCAATAACGTGACCAGGCAGAGGAATGCTTGTTTTCCCGCCGGGCGAATGGACTGCCTTCGGAATTAGCGTAGTCGATGAAGCCATGATATGGCCCTTAGCCAAAATGAGACCGCATGAGAAGTTGTGGAACGTAACCACAATACCAGATTGCCAAAAACGCCATCAGCCGCCGCCCGGGCAAGTTGGCTCTCACTTGTCTCACATCTTGGCTCAAATTAGCTATGTTCCTTTAATGGGTCTTCCTCAGATTGTGGACACCGCCGCAGGCTCTCGGCGCCCTAACACACTGTGGTGTTTGAACAATTCAGGCTCAGAGGCAGCAGGGAAATTGAATTGCTGGTGAAAGCTCGGATACGATGTTTTACCTGAGCTCTTTCAATGCCTTGTGCAAGCATCAAGGTCCTGTTTGCCCACAGTTTGAGGCAGACCCGCTTTACGGAATATTGGCACCCGCCGTGCCAGCGTTAGCCGCCGGGCGATCGAGGCGCTCGCCGAGGCGGATGCCTTTGCTAGTCTCGGCCAGGGCCGCGCGCCGTCATGTGGGATGCCAAGGCGATCGAGCGAGACATCCCGCCCCTGCTCCGTCTTGCTGAAAGCAGCCTCGGCGACGCCCCCTTGATTCAGGAATCGACCGCGGTCTTGCCGGCCGAGGCGGCCGGGCAGCCCGTTGTCATGGATTATACAGCGACCAGTCTGACATTGCGCCAGCACCCTTGCCCTTCCGCGTCCGATGCTGACGGAGCTCGGCTTCCACGACACAAGGCCTCTTAACACCGCGCGCACCGGCACCTCTATCCGGCTACCGCGGCTCGTACTGATGCGACAGCGCCCTGGCACCGACAAGGGTATCGTCTTCGTGACGCTCGAGGACGAGTTCGGGATCGCCCACCTGGTGATCTACACCAATGTCGGCGAACGGGTCCGCTCGGCCATGATCGATGCGAAGCTGATTGTGGCCAAAGGCCGTATCGAACGCGCAACCGAGCATGCCAATGCCGATCACCCATCTCATCTGCGTCGTCTCTTCGACCGCAGCGATCCCTTGCCGACGCTCGGCGTTTCGGAAAGCAATCCTCGCTGGAACGAAGCCAATCTCGGCCGCGCAGATGAAGTGCGCCGGCCCAATCCCGGCTCAGTGCACCCCAAAGCTGCGATGCCGGCCAGCAGGGATTTTCGATTATGGCACTAAAAATCGAGCCAATCCGCCAGCAGCGCTTGCCGAATGGCAGCATCTACGCCACCTCTGCATCAACCAAGGATTGGATGTCTATGAAACCGGACCTCGAAACGGAACTGCATGCGACTGTCGCAAGTCTGCGCATCAAAGCGTCCTGCCATTAGCTCCTCTTGCTCGCCCTTCTACCGGAGCTCGAGGTGCACCAAAAGCGAGCCTTGCAGGAGCGGCTGTCCGATATGGAGCGAGCGGAGGTCGCAACGTCAAGCTTTGACGATGAACTCCAGATGGAAACCGAAACCATGCGATGGATCCGCGCCGTGCGTGAAGCGCTCGAGGTCTGAACGCTTAATCTTTGGTCCCGACGTTCAGAAAACAGCGTACTCGAGTGCAAATCCCTTGATTACATAACCCGCGTCCAACCTGTACTTTGGACAACGAATACTTTCAGCGGGATTGCCACAACTGAAACCGTGGCAGAAGCCCCGCTGACTTTAACTCCAACCAGTTGGCGCTAATTGAGGGCTTTCACCGAGGTTTCGACATCGTCAGGTGTGACGCCTTCCCATCCCTGCACGCGCTCAGCAGCGATAGCGCAAGCTTTCGCGCGGGCATCCAGGAAGCACGATGCAGAAATTCTGGTGAGACTTACTGCCTCACTCTGGTCTGCTCCGGTGTGTCGTGAAAGTTCAACATTATAGATCGGCATCGAATTTTTCCGTTTGGCTAGAATTGAAATCAGGTCAGTCGACTAAAACCACCAATCAGTTGACGAACGAGGGCTACACGCTCGCCCGCTCAAGATACGGGGCTACCTCGAAAGGGGATGCTAGAAATGTCGTGAGGAAAACTACCTAATAAGTTTAATGGCCATATGGATTATACGAAATCTTGGGAGAGACTGATCAGATCGGAAGCGGCCACAGTGACGATATCGATCGTTTCAACCGACCGATGCGAGGCCTGCCAGCGAGCGGTCGGTTCTAAGGGTTTCGATTGCTCGTAAGGCTGAGCTTTGACCTCAGGCAGCATGACGCACCCGGACCTGCAGTCCTCGGACCGGCTTCGAATTGCGTGGGTGCCTGGCTGCCAGCGCGATCCGATTTTGTCGCTAAACATATCGCGCAGCAGCACCAGAGCGGTGACTAATCGATTTGGCGGCACGCTTCAGGCTTAGCCCAATATCCTCACGATCAAATTGGCCGTCCGGCGCGACGCTCCCTTTGTGCCCGGACAATGGCGTAAACCCCGGTGTTACCGATGCCGAACGAATGGATTCATGGCGGCCACTCATCTGATGCTTCAACCGTCTGCACTGATTATCGAAGTAATTGCCTCTCTAATTTAGGCCCACGACCAACTTTGTTACAAAGCATAGTAATTAAGCGCCGCTCAATCACCTTAAGATGATTCGCGGATCGTCCGCTTCTAGTTCTAGGTTAGCTAGAGTTCTTGTAAAGACCACTAATATTGGCAAATTAGCATGAGCCTTCCAGATGCCACTCGGCGGACGATTCTTGGCAGCGCTGCGACCCTGGCGACACTGCCGGCTGGGTTAAAGGCACAGGCTGGCGAAGTCGACAATCACCCTGAAAAATTTGGTCTTAAGTCAGTCATCCTACAGGTGAACGGGCAACAGTTTAGCCTAGATATCGAACCAAGGGTGTCTCTCCTCGATGCCCTCCGCGAATATATCGGTTTAACAGGCACGAAAAAGGGCTGTGATCACGGTGCCTGCGGCGCTTGCACCGTTCACATCAATGGTAGGCGGATTGTTTCCTGCTTGGTCCTGGCGGCGCGTAGCGAAGGCAAAGACGTTGTTACGATCGAAGGCCTTGCTCACGGTGATGAGCTGCATCCAGTGCAAGCAGCTTTTTTACATCACGATGGTTTTCAATGTGGTTACTGCACTCCAGGCCAAATCATGTCCGCGGTAGCTCTTCTCGAGGAAGGGCACGCAGGTTCGGCAGACGAGATCCGTGAATGGATGAGCGGCAATATCTGCCGCTGCGGCGCCTATCCGAATATCGTGACCGCGATTCAGGATGCATCCGGCCAACTGTCTGAGAAAGCCTGAGATGCAAAGCTTCTTGATCACCGATCCGCCCAGTCTATCGGATGCCACGATCTTAGGTGGCGTTCCAGGGGCGACCTTCATTGCGGGTGGCACTGATGTGATGCAGCTCTTAAAAAACAATGTCATCGCACCGCGCCAGCTGATTGATCTTGATAAGCTCAATCTTTCTAACATCACAAACGATCATGGTGAGTTAAGACTTGGTGCCCTTGCAACCATGGCCGATGTCGCTGCTCATCCAGTAATACGAGCAGATTGGCCCGCAATTTCTCAAGCGCTGCTACTCTCGGCGTCACCACAAGTTCGCAATATGGGAACCATGGGTGGCAACCTCTTGCAACGGACACGTTGCTTGTATTTCCGCGACAATGGTTTTGCCTGCAATAAGCGCGCGCCTGGGAGCGGCTGCCCGGCTATCGCAGGAGACAGCCGTGACCTTGCCATTTTCGGGACAAGCTCGCACTGCATCGCAACCCATCCTTCCGATCTGCCCGTCGCTTTGATGGCGTTCAATGCAGAAGTAGAACTGCAAGCGCCCGGGGGTGCTACGCGTCGACTTCCTTTGTCAAAACTCTATCGCCTCCCTGGGACAACACCTCATATTGAGACCAATCTTCAGCCGGGCGAGCTGATTACGGCTGTCATACTGGCGGCTCAGGGCGTTAGCCGTCGTTCGACCTACTTGAAAGTGCGTGACCGTACGAGCTTCGCTTTTGCGCTCGTCTCCGCAGCTGTGGCGCTCGACATCGAAGACGGCACAATCAGGGATGCGCGCGTCGCCCTTGGCGGGGTCGGCACCATGCCATGGCGGGCGCCTCTGGTAGAGATAGCGTTGCGGGGACAGACGCCGAACGATCAAGTGTTTGAAACGGCGGCCCTCAAGATTGCGGCTGGGGCAGAAACCACGCAGATGAATGCTTTTAAGATCAGGCTGGCACAGAGAATAATCGTGCGCGCCTTGCAAACAGTCTCTGCCTGAGGACCGTGCAAATGTATGTTGGGCAGGGCGTTGATCGGATCGACGGCAAAGCAAAGATCACGGGTGGCGCAAAATATGCGGCCGAATTTGATCTCCCTGGCACGGCTCACGCGGTCCTAGTCCAAAGCACGATCTCTGCTGGCAAGATCACAGGCTTCGACCTTGTCTTGGCGGAAGCAATGCCGGGTATTCTTGCGATCATCACGACCGACAATGCTGAGAAACTTGGCAATCTGAAAGCCGCGCCACAAAAGGTAACCTACCCGCTACTCCAAGACAGCAACATCAAATTCAACGGTCAGCATATCGCAGTTGTTGTGGCTGACACTTTTGAACGTGCGACGGCTGCGGCTGCGGCCGTTCGCGTGAACTATCGAGCGACGAGGGCGGTCAACACGATGGATCAAGCCATTTCTCAATCCGTGACGCCGAAAGAGTTCTCCAACGGCCGCGCTAAGCCAGACAGTCAAGTTGGTGACGCTGCCCCCCTCCTCCCAGCCGGCACGCTCCGCGTCGAGCAGACTTATACAACGCCCATTGAGCACCACAATCCAATGGAGCCGCACGCTACCATTGCCAATTGGTCTGGTGGCCAGCTCACCGTCTGGACAGCAACGCAGGGTATCAGTGGCGCGCAAAAAGCCCTGTCCTCGCTCTTTGGCCTGGAGCCAAAGAGCGTCACCGTCATATGCCCTTATGTCGGCGGTGGATTTGGCAGCAAAGGCAATACCTGGCCACCGGCTGTCCTGGCAGCGATGGCGGCCCGGCGTGTCAACCGCCCCGTTAAGCTCGTCGTGACACGCGAGCAGATGTTTACTTCTAACGGCTACCGCCCCAGAACAGTGCAGCGGGTCAAGTTGGCTGCAAGCCCGGACGGCAAACTGCTTTCGGTCCGGCATGACGTAAAAACACAGACCTCCATGCCAGAGGTCGGAGAATTCGCCGAACCGTCTGCGCTTATTACGCGCATGCTCTACGAAGCTCCCAGCATTGGCACGTCGCACCGCCTCGTGCAGGTCAACCATGGCTTGCCGACCTACATGCGTGGTCCCGGCGAATCTTCCGGCGCCTTCGCTATTGAGTCTGCGATGGATGAAATGGCGGCCGCGCTCAAGATGGATCCGATTGCGTTCAGGCTCAAAAACTACGCTGAAAACGATCCGACGGCGAGGCTGCCTTTTGCCAGTAAAGCCCTTCGCGAATGCTACGCTCAAGGTGCCACAGCCTTCGGCTGGGAGAAGCGAAATCCGATACCGCGTTCCATGCGCGACGGACATCTACTTGTCGGCATGGGCATGGCCACATCCAGCTATCCGACAAATCGTATGCCGGCCTCGGCCTCCATCCGTTTGACGGCAGATGGATCGGCATTGGTGCGCTCTGGCACCCAAGATATCGGCACCGGCACATACACGACACTGGCGCAAGTCGCAGCAGACGAACTTGGGTTGCCCCTCAGAAAGGTCAGAACGCAATTGGGCGACAGCCGACTGCCGAGTGCTCCGGTCTCTGGTGGCTCTATGACGTCAGCAAGTGTGGTGCCTGCCGTTCAGGCCGCGGCGCAAGGCATGAAGTCACAGCTCTTCGCTTTGGCGATCAACCACGGTGGACCTCAATGGCGGGGCATTTCTCCTGAAACGCTGGCCCTTAGCGAGAGTGCTGTCATCGGCCCGACCGATCGCCTCAGCATCGCCCAGATATTTGCACGTGCGAAAATCGCCCAGTTAAATGCTACCGCTGGCGCGCATCCAGATTCGGATGCACAAAAATATTCTAAACATGCTTTTGGAGCACAATTTGCCGAAGTTCGGGTCGATCCAGACCTTGGTATCGTTCGCGTTAGCCGTTGGGTGGGCGCGTTCGACTGTGGCCGCATCTTAAATGCGAAAACGGCTAGAAGTCAGCTCATCGGCGGTATCATCTACGGCATGGGTATGGCGCTTTTTGAAGAGACGCGCGTGGACCCTAATAGCGGCCGGATTACCAACGCCAATATTTCGGACTATCTCGTGGCCGTTAATGCCGACGTCCCCGATATTGAAACAATCGTTGTCGATAGCGTCGACCCGATCAGCAATCCTCTGGGAACTAAGGGCATCGGAGAGCTTCCAATGGTCGGCGCCGCACCCGCGATTGCGAACGCGGTCTACCATGCCACCGGCATTCGAGTGCGGGATCTACCAATCCGCATAGAGAACCTTCTGGTATGAACACTTCGTAGCCGGCCAGATTGCAAAATGAAGCAGTTCTTCGTCGTCCCCTTAAAAATCTGTAGCTCTCAGAAAGGCCATCATACACAATAATCCTAGATCCTCAGGCGGCTAGCCAATATTTTTGAGGTCTGATCATTTCTAACCCAAGTTGGAAGCTGCACTGCAGTTTTGACAGCCGCTAAAATCAAACAAAGTGCATCGAGACATTTCCATGAAATACACGAGATTTGGTCGTACTGGTTTGCATGTGTCCACTCTATGCCTTGGAACCATGACACTCGGCTTGCAATGTGACGAGGTGCAAAGTCACGCTATCCTCGATGCTGCCGCAGATGGAGGAATTGACTTCCTTGACACGGCAGATGTCTACCCATTGGGCGGAACACAAGATACGAAGGGCCGAACCGAAACCATCATCGGCGACTGGCTTTCCCGAAAGCGTCACGACTTTGTACTTGCCACCAAGTGCGTCGGTGAAATGGGCCCAAAACCTTGGGACAAGGGCATGTCTCGTAAGCATATTCTCGACGCTGTGGACGGCTCCCTTCGTCGCCTTAAGACTGACTATATCGACCTGTACCAACTTCACAGCTATGATCCCGCGACCCCCTTGGATGAAGCTCTTGAAGCTCTCGACACCATCATACGCAGCGGGAAAGCGCGTTACATCGGCGTCTCTAACTGGCCGGCTTATAAAATTGCGCGCGCCCTAGGCCGTGCTGAAGCTAGAAGCCTCTCCCGCATCGATTCCGTGCAGCCTCGCTACAATCTTCTGTTCCGTAGTTTTGAACGCGATACCCTGCCACTTTGTGCCGAAGAGCAGATTGCCGTTATCCCTTACAATCCACTTGCGGGCGGCCTTCTGACTGGAAAGCATAACCGCGCGGCGCCGCCACCCGAAGGCACGCGTTTCAAATTGGGTAGTGCTGGGTCGCGCTATCAAGACCGATACTGGCAGGAGCAAGCGTTTGACGCTGTGGAAGCCCTTCGCTCCGTCGCGAAGGAAGCCGGATTGAGCATGTCAACTATGGCAATGCGGTGGGTGCTCTCCAATCCAGCAATTACGTCGCCCATCATCGGAGCCAGCCGGCCTGACCAGCTTGCCGACAGCTTGGCAGCAGCTGAACAGGGGCCACTTTCGTCTGATCTTAAAATTAGATTGGACGAAATTACGCATAGTTGGCGGGCAGTTGACGTCGAGCGGTAACCATGTGCCGCTGGCAAATTCGTTAAAATTAAAATCAACATGCAGGTTGCTTTGTGCCGCTCCCATATTCCTGTAGCAGGTTTCGTATGAGGCAAAACTGATGACTCGTCGAGCATTCTCCGGTCACCCGTTGAGAGAACATTTCAAAATCCCGAGATCGCAATCAATCTGGTCTGCCAAACTGTCAGAACGTATTTTTAGGCTCGTTCCTTTGAAAAGATCAAAGAATGGGCCAATCACTCAATGGCCTTACTAACAAGGAACAACCATGAACCTCGAGTTATCTGGAAAAATAGTTCTCATCACAGGTGGGTCGAAAGGCATCGGCCTTGCCTGTGCTCAAGCTTTTCAGGCCGAAGGGGCGCGTGTATCTATCGTGTCTCGCCAAGAGGAAAATATTGCCCGCGCGCGCAACGTCCTGGGCGACGTATTAGGCATTTGTGCCGACCTATCGAACCCTCTAGAAGCCGCTCGGATGGTGGATCGAGTAGAACATGAGTTAGGCCCGGTCGACATACTGGTGAACTCAGCCGGCGGCGCCAAACGAACTCCTCCGAGTGAATTGACACCAGAGATTTGGCACGCCGCCATGGATGCGAAATACTTCACCTATATAAATGTGATAGACCCGCTGTTAAAGCTCATGGCAGAGCGAAAATCTGGCGTCGTAGTCAATGTCATTGGGAACGGAGGAAAGATTGCGTCGGCAATCCACCTGCCCGGTGGTGCCGCAAACGCGGCGCTTATGTTGGCTACTGCAGGTCTTGCTACCGCGTACGCTAGCCACGGAATTCGTGTAGTTGGCGTAAATCCCGGACTAACCGATACTGACCGGGTAGCAGAAGGAATGGCCTCAGACGCGCGAGCGGGGGGAATCTCGGCCGCAGAAGCGTTAGATCGTGCAATTGCCAAAATACCGCTAGGGCGTATGGCGGCTCCCTCGGAAATTGCAGATGTCGTGGTGTTTCTCGCCTCGAAACGGGCCAGCTATGTCACAGGCGTAAATATAACTATGGATGGTGCCGTCTTCGCGTCGGTAACGTAATGGTGTGTAACGAATAAATGCCTATAGCTCCGCATGTAATGCAAAAGATGGTACGGTGGCACTCGATTACGAGCGGCCCGAGATTCTGAACGTTCTGCCAGACCGTTAGCTAGAAGCATTGGCTCAAATGTTTATTTAAAGCCTGACCGCACGAAATTAACGTTCGCTCATGATATTGGTAGCATATCCATATTCTCTCAAGCTGTCCGAATGCGGGCCGACGCCGGCAACGGTGCGGTTCATCGCTTGCAACCGCCAACTCATCCGCGGCTACTGCGCGCGGTTGGCGACCTTTACCGCGTCACCCGCGCTTAGCCATTCTGGAGGGCTATCAATAAGCCTGTCTGAAAGCGACAGACCGCTCAAGACTTCGGCCTGATCGCCGAGATCGCGCCCGAGCGTCACGGTTTGGAATTTTACCTTATCCCCGTTGCCGAGCAAGGCGACGCGCACGCCATTGGCGTCGAGCACAAGCGCCGTCGCCGGAACGCGAAGAACATGCGAAGCCGCCGGCAGGGTGAAAGAGACTTCGGTAAATGTGCCGGGCCAGAGCTTGTCATCCTGATTATCTGCCTGCAACTCGACCTGCACAGTGCGAGATGCCTCATCGAATGCGTTTGCGGTCGTCACTAGCTTCGCTCTGAAAGTCTCATCGGGATATTGCGGCAAGCTTAGCGTTGCACCCAGCCCTGGCTGCATCTTGGATGCAAAGGCCTGTGGCACCTGAACGTAAATCCGCACCTTTTGCACGTCCGAGACCTGAAACAGCGCGGAACCGGCGCTTCCCGCGGAGACGAGATCGCCGATATCGACACGCCGCGCCGTCACGATACCATCAAACGGCGCGACGATATTCTTGTAGCGCTGAAAAGCTTCCAACTGCCCGACATTCGCCTGGGCCGCCTGCACCGCCGCCTGTTTCGCGATCGCGTCGGATATCTTCTCGTTCTGATCTTGCAGGGAAACGGTCTGGGACTTCAGAAGCTGAGACCAACGGTTTGCCGTAACCGTAGCTAACTGTTCTCCCGCGACGGCGCTTGCGAGGTTAGCCTGAGCCTGAATGAGCTGCTGATCGAGATCAGGCGTATCGATCCTTGCCAGCACCTCACCCTTGGTCACATGGGCGCCGATATCTGTGCTCCAGGACTTCACGTAGCCGGTGACGCGTGGGTAAATTGGTGCAGCGTAGTATGCTTGTATGGTGCCCGGCAGTGTAATCTGGCGTTCCTGTTCGTCGGCCTTAGGTTCGACCAGGGCGACCGTCGGCACCGCCTGGGCATTCGTCCAGACAGCCAGTGCCGTTTCAGTATGCGCACGGGCTGAAATTCCCCGCACAACGAGGAGAACGGCACCGACCACTATGATGATGCCGGTGACGCCGACCCACCAGGGACGAATGGTCCGTACGGGTGCGTCTGCTGCACCATGCGGGTCGGACTGTGCTTTGGAAAACCCGCCGACATCGTCCGGATCGGGGGATGGGTGTTGGGACATGAGAACTCCGTTCTCGCCGAAATCAAATGGGACGCGCCGCAGCCATCGCGCCCGTCGGGGCTTTCAGATGGTCGCGTGCGTGGACAAGAGAGAAGACAAGGGGAACGAAGAACAGGGTCGCACATGTCGCGAAGATCAGGCCACCGATCACGGCCCGCCCGAGCGGTGCGTTCTGCCCCGGTTCAAGCGCCATCGGTGCCATGCCGATGATCATGGCCAACGCCGTCATCAGAACGGGGCGAAAGCGGGTGCTTCCCGCCTCCATGACAGCCTGCACGGAGTTGCGGCCAGCCGCCAGCCGTTCCCGGGCAAAACTGATGACCAAAATACTGTTCGCGGTCGCTACCCCCATGCACATGATAGCGCCGGTCAACGCAGGCACTGACAGCGTCGTGCCGGTTACGAACAGCATCCAGACGATGCCAGCCAGTGCAAAAGGCAGCGCGAGCACGATGACGAAAGGATCGATCCAGGACTGGAAGGTCACGACGATCAAGAGGTAGATCAACACGATAGCGAAGCCGAGGCCGTAATAGAGCTGCGCCTAGGCGCTGGCCATGGTGCTGACCTGCCCGAGGAGACTGACGGAGGTCGCACGCGGCAGGTCATGCGCCGTCTCGGCCAGGACTTGGCGAATGTCGCCCGCAATGGCACCCAGATCGCGCCCTTGCGGAGTGGCGTAGATATCGATGACCGGCCGCGTATTGTAATGCGTGACAACCGCATCGGTGGGTCCCGGCTGAATTGTTGCCAGTCCGCCGAGCAATTGGGTGGAGCCGCCGGCACGAAGCGGCAGATTGTCGAGGTCGCCCAGTGAACTCATGGCGTATTGCGGGGTCTGCACGGCGACTGGGTAGGACACGCCGGTATTTGGATTGAGCCAGTAGATCGGCGTCGTTTGCGTGCTGCCGCCAAGCGTATCCAGCATATTGGTGGCAGCATTGCCTTCCGTCACCCCGACCAAACCGGCGAAGGTGCGGTTCAACGCGACATTAAGCGTCGGCGTCTGAAAGGCTTGCTGGATGCGCGCATCGGCAACGCCCGGAATGCGCCGCAGCCTTGCCAGAACTTGGTCGGCATAGGCACGGCTCGTCGTCAGGTTATTGCCGACAATCTGCACATCGATCGGAGCGGGCAGGCCGAAATTCAGGATTTGCGTGACGATATCGGCGGGCAGGAACGAGAAGACTGTGCCGGGATAGTCCACCGGCAACTTCTCGCGCAGCATTTTGACGATATCCGCCGTTGGTTGGTGCTGGCCTTTTAGCGTGATCAGCACATCGGCATCCGCGACGCTGACAGTGCCGGAATTGCCGTAAGAGAGGTTGATGCCGCTGATCGGCAGACCGATGTTATTGACGATGCTGCCGATCTGGTCCGACGGCAGCGAGGCGCGAATGGTCCGCGTCACTTGTTCGATCAGGGCCGTCACGGCTTCGATCCTGGTGCCGGTCTGCGCCCGCACATGCAATTTTATTTCCCCAGAATCGATATCCGGAAAGAAATTCTGGCCGAGATAAGGCACGAGCCCCGCAGACAGGACGATGACGGTGAAGAAGCCACCGATCACCAGCAGCCGGGTACGGAGCGCCAGAGCAAGCATACCGCGGTAAAGGCCGCGGATGAATTCAAAACCCTGTTCGAACTTCTGCTGGAACAGTATGAACGGATTGCCGCCCGCCGCCTTCTTCACGCCATGCGGCTGGCCCATCGCGTCGCGCAGCAGAAAATTCGCCATGGTCGGCACCAGCGTGCGCGACAAGACATAGGAACTGATCATCGCGAAGACGACGGCTTCGGCGAGTGGGCGGAAGAGATAGCCGGCAACCCCTCCGAGACCGAACATCGGTGTAAAGGCGATCGTGATGCAGAGCAGTGAGACGGTGGCCGGCAGCACAATCTGCTGGGCTCCATCCATAATGGCCGGCTCTATCTTCTTGCCCTGCTCCAGATGAAAATTGATATTCTCGATGGTAACGGTTGCATCGTCGACGAGAATGCCGACGGCAAGTGCCAATCCTCCCAAGGTCATGACATTGATCGTCTCACCCAGTAACGACAGGATGGTGATCGAACTCATAATAGCGAGGGGGATTGAGACCGTTATAATGAGAGTCGAGCGCCAGCTTCCAAGGAAGAGCAATATCATAATCGCGGTTAGCCCGGCAGCGATCACACCTTCCCGGATGACCGCCGTGACGGATTCTTTAACAAAGATCGACTGATCGCCCACGGCGCGCATGTCAACGCCGGGGGGAAGAAGCTGCGACACCTGGGGAAGAAGTTTTTTAACGCCCGCGATGATCGCAAGTGTGGAGACCGAGCCATTTTTGAGCACGGTCATGAGCACGCCGGGCTTGCCGTCCAACTCGACACGATTGGTTTGCGGTGGACTGCCATCATAAACGGTGCCAACGTCACGCATATAGATCAACGTGCCATGCGCCACCTTGATTGGCAGCTCGCTGAACGATGCCATGCGCAAGGGCGAGTCGTTGAGCGACACCGTATATTCGAACTTCCCAATCTTTTCGGTGCCCGCAGGCGTGATCAAATTCTGCGAGGTCAGTGCGTTCACCACATCACCGGCCGACATCCCGTAGGATTGCAGCGCCTGCTGGTTCAGGTCGATCTGCAACTGCCGCGCTGCGCCGCCGTAGGGTGCCGGGATGGCCGAACCCTGCACCGTGGTGATCTGAGGGCGGATAAAATTCTGCGCGAGGTCATTTAACCTGGTCTGGGAGTAGCGGTCGCTCGACAATGCCAACTGAATAATCGGCACGCTGGACGCATTATAGCTGAGAATAATCGGAGGCGTGATACCTGCCGGCATTTGCTTCAAGACTGTCTGAGAAATCGCCGTGACTTGAGCTAGGGCCGTATTGATATTGACATTGGGCTGAAAGAAAATTTTGACGATGCCATAGCCAGCTAAAGACTGGCTTTCGATATGCTGGATGTCATTAACGGTCGTCGTAAGCGAACGCTCATAAATCGACACAACCCGCCCAGCCATGCCGTCCGGCGACAAGCCCGTGTAACTCCAGACTGCACTGACGACGGGAATGCCGATATCAGGAAAAATGTCGACCGGTGTACGGATAGCCGATATCACGCCAAAAATCATGATGAGGATCGCCATCACGACAAACGTGTAAGGCTTGCTCAGCGCTATTCGTACGATCGCGATCAAGATTGAACCCTTGTTATCGGGCCGCGGCACTTCACTGAGCATTTAGCTCAGACGTGTCACCTCCCAGTCGCTTCCTGCCGTTGTTGTAAGAGGAAGCCAATGCAACAGGAACGGGATTTTTGTTACCATACGTCACAAGCACTGCTTATGCCCAAAACCAAAATTTGTGTGGGCAGAAAAACTTAAGGTGTCGCTTTACGCCCGACGCGACCAAGTCTAGTTCTGGCCAAAATATTCTCCACCCTTTTGTCCAGAAATAGCTCGACATGGTGCTGGCAAGCGTACCGGGCTTAGGGACAATTACGGCTTATGCCTTGATAGCCCATTTGCCTGAGTTGGATCGATGAAGGAAGGCCAGGCCGTAGCTCTCGTCGGCTGGGCTCCTATGAAACAACAGTCTGGGATGACACATTTTCGCCCGCCCTACAGCCAGCGGCAAACATGGGAAAACTGCGATCCCCGCCGCATGCGAAAGCTCGCGGTCTTCGCTAAAGACGTATTCCGAGATAGACGCTTGACGAAACCGTTTTGATCAAAACTGATATTCCTGAGAGTGCCATTAAGATCACGGCGCAGACTCAACGGCACAAGGCGGCACTCCCGGGCTTTCATTTACCCACATTGTCTCGGTATGTCTGCAGCCAACCGTATATCGCAGAGGCAGGACAGCCCGCGCGATGAGACGACATTGCCTGGCGGTAGTTCGCTCGCTCGAAAAAAAGATAGCCCGCCAGCCAGGCGATTTGGTTAGGTATTAGGACAAGCTTTGCGCAGAGTGTGATTGTGCCGGTGGAGCCTGCCGACCTCAATCGTCTCCATGTCTTCCCTGCCGGTTTTGGCCTCGAGCCTGAGCTCCCACAGCATGACTGCCGCCATATCGCCGAAAGCCGCCATCTTCCTGGCCCGGCGGCATTCTGACCAGAATTTTTCCACTCCCCCTTCCCACTCCCGTTAGGACCTTCGCTCAGGCCATGTCCTTCGCCACCGGTCCGTTCTTCCCTGGACCTTTGCGAACTTCTCCAGCCGTTGTTCCAGTCAGCAGAATTTCGATGACCTGAAAACCGATGGTGTCCGCATTTGGCCCGCTTGCGAGAACGACACAACCAGATTGGGACGGACTAGATGTGTCCGACCATTGTTGAAACCCAATCCAGCTTGTGAAGCCCTCAGGTTGGGCGGACGCGGACCGAGATTTGGAGGGACTTGTCCTAAGAACCAGCTATTACTGACAATGACGGTGTCGACTCCGGAATAGGGAAGAAGACCCCAGTTCGGTTGTTGGAGCTGCAACGCAAGTCCTGGATTAGAGCCTAACTGCCCCATGTTCCACAAAAGCCATTGCGCCATATCTTCTGCTGTGCTGACTAATGACCCAGAACCAAAATCCATAATCGCGCCAGACACAGGATCGTACATGTCTTCCTGCGCAGGAATCGGGAACGGCCCACTGTCGGAAAACCCTAGCGGGAGCGACGAAATCATTGATGCCTCGTAAAGCGTGGTGTTCGGCATGGTCAGAGAAAGATGGCTGAGCAGGATCACCAATTGACTATTATACATGCTCAGAACGTCATCATTGACACTACTGCACCAAAGAGCCGCAAAAGACAGCAAGTCAAATGCCAGATTCGAGTAAGAATAAACAACCCCGCAGTTTGATACCGGCTTGTTCTCGGGTGGAAATTTTGTGTTGAACCAATGGCACAGTTCTTTCAATGACTTTCGCGCATCTATGCCAAAATTCGAATCATTGTCTGGTGGGAACCCCGATGTATAATTCGAAAGAGCCTGGATAGGCATGTTTAAGACAGATTCTGGAAATGGCAAAGTTACCTGATCTTTAAAAGACCCATCGAGACCGCCAATTCTGTCGAGATACATCGTGGCGGTAAAAGTCTTGGTAATAGATGCAATTTCGAACTGCGTGACCGGCGACAGGTCGAGTGGACTACCGTCGGACCGCATCGGGCTGGATGTGGCATAAATATATTTGATTCCTCCGCCCCATTCAGGATCGACGGCCGCAACCACAATCGCCATTCCAAGCACAGCGTGTCGATCAACGACGGCTTGTATACTCTCCAGCTTCGTCATTGCATGCTCCCTAATTTCGTTTTTGATAGTCAATCATAATACCGGCCGACAGGAAGACACGCTAACGAAATGTTTCTCAGTCAAGAAGATCTGGCGTCAGTCAATAAGCCCCGAGCGTCCTCGGCTGTCAACATTCCTAAAAGGCCGAATTCTTGCTTTTCGCCGGTCACCGGTTCCTTTAAGCCAAGATTATTATTACAAGGATCACAAACACCGAATGCTAGATACAATCAGGGGCACGAACTCTGCTGGTATTTGAGACAAGCCTATCTCTCGACCCGGTCGTCCGTTTTAATAGAGTCCCGCTATCACGGCCGCTTTATCTTGACTTCAAAATAAATATCGAATCAACGGAACAGGGTCCAGTTTTAACGGAACATTTCCCCCTCTTAACCCCTTGAAGTTATTTGGACTGAGTCCTGGCCTTACGGAATATTGACACCTGCTTGGCGTGACGTCGGCTGCGGTCGACCGCTTTGTGGCCCGTTTTGAGGCCGCGCACGGTGCACGACTGTTCCGGCGTTCGACCCGCACACTCTCCCTAACGCCGGACAGCGAGCGTTTTCTCGCCGAGATTCGTGGCCCAGCCCTCGCGCTCGTGGCCGCGGCTAGCCGTCTTGGGGCACCGCTCGGGGTCGCGGGCACGGTGCGCGTGACCGCCGCTCCCTCGCTTGCCCCGACTCTTTTGCGCGCCTTGGCGCCACTTTTGGACCTTCATCCGACATTGCGCCTGGAGCTTGCCCTCGACGACCATCAAGCTGACCTCGGCGGTGGCCGTTGGGATCTCGCGGTGCGGATCGCACCCGGATAGCCGACGCCAGCGTCCTTGTCCGGCGTCTCACACCTTTGCCGCTCGTCACCCTCGGCGCGCCCCTGCCTATCTCGCAAAGTACGGCGTGCCACACACGCCCGAAGACCTTGTACAGCATCGCCTGGTCGGCGTGCGTTTTCCGACGACAGGGCGGATGATGCCCTGGCTATTTCGCGCGCCTGACGGCACGCGCCGTCTCCAAACCGATTTTGCACTCGTCGTAGACGGCTCGGATGCCGCGCGGGAAGCGACGGCGCTCGGGATCGGAATCGCGCAGGCTGGCTCCGAGAGCATGGCGACGCTACTCGCCATTGGCGGCCTCGTGACGGTGCTGGACAACCATGCGCCACCACCCTGAGCCGTGTGGATGCTGCGGGCCCCGGGGCCCATAGGATCGACGCTTGCCACAGTCATGGCAGCGTTCGTCGCAGCCTTTCGGCAGAAGGGGACATAACGACCCAAGATAAGCAATCAGAGTTTTAAGAAGACCTTTGAAAGCGGACGTTTTCAACGAGCTAACGAGATGGCGATTACCCACTGAGGCCTTCTGACAGTTCAGAAAAAGCCAGCTCTAAATTCAGTTTATGGTCGCCAAATTCAGTTTCTGGATCAATCATCCCAGTATTGGCTTCAATCAACTGCCGCCTGATTTTGAAACCGGGCATCGTGGGAACTAGCCGCATGCTTAGCGCCTCTAGCACCTGGCGAAGCTGCTCCGCGCATTTTCCTCCGGAGTGGCCGCCGTAGGTTACAATCATCGCCGGTTTTGCCGACCATTCGTTATAGAGATGGTCAAGCGCATTTTTCAGCGGCGCTGGGTATCCCCAATTGTATTGCGGCGTTACAAATACGAAGGCATCCGCTCCACCAACCTTGTGGCTCCAGGCGCGTGTAAGTTCGCTCTCGTAATTGTCTCCAGCGGCCGGAATGCCAGGTTCATCATCCATGGGCAGCGGCCAATCCTTTAGATCGACGAGTTCGAAGGCATGAGGAATGGCGGATCGTCCAACCTCGGCCACCCATCCAGCAACACAAGGCGAGATGCGGCGCGCGCGCGTGCTTCCCCCTACTACCAAAATCTTCTTCATATTTGCCTTGACCGTTCTATTGTGTTCATTATGCACATAATTATGATGGAGCGCCCCCATGTCAAGAAAAAATGTGCAAAATACACTTACATCAGAACTCTTGAGGAAGCTGCACGCAGCGGTTCTCGATATTGTTGCAGTCATCAACAGACCCCAAGGCGATGAAAAGCTCATTCGCGAAGCGGCCATTCCCCTTGAGCGAGCGCTGTTTCCTCTCCTGATACTTATTGAGCGGTTCGGGCCGATTCCCATCGGTGAACTCGCCGACCGCGTTGGCCGAGACTACACCACGGTGAGCCGCCAAGTGGCGAAATTGGATAGTCTGGAGCTTGTAGCACGGCAGCCAAGGCAGGCCGACCGCCGCGTAACTGAAGCCGTGATCGCGCCTAAGGGAAAGGAGATGGCTGATGCAGTCGATGCAGCAAGGGAGAAGATGGTGCGGGCACTCTTAGCGACATGGAATGTTCAAGATGTTCACGAACTTGTTCGGCTTCTAGAGAAGTTTTCCTCTGTACTCCAACAGAATTGAGCAGCGCGGCGGCCTGCCATTCAGGATGTTAGCAGGACTTCTCACGACCGAGGCGCCACAGCCCCCTAAATCCGCCGCGGTAGAGCCTCCGCAAAAAATCGGTTACCCGACGCAAACGGACGGGAAGAAAACGGCGTTTTGGCCAAACCAGACTTACATCCCTGCTGTCCTCAATATAGTAACCAAGGATAGCGATGATGTTTGGATTCTGGAGTTCATCGACAAGCGAAACCTTCGCGAATAGGCCAATTCCGACTCCGGCCAGGACAGCGGCCCGGATGGTTTCAACGCTATTAGAAGAAAGGTTCCCCCTCACGGGCCACTCCGGGTCGCGGGAATAGATGATTGGAGCTGGCGACGCGGCACCCGCTGCCGCACAATTGTAGTGGATCTCGAACGGCGTTCGATCGTGGATGTCCTGTCCGATCGCTCTACGGCCAGCTTGGCGCGCTGGCTCAAAGAGCATCCGACTGTGAAAGTCGTCAGCCGAGACCGATGCGGACTTCCAACTCGCCACGCGCTTTCGTGGTATCCTGCGTAGCAAAGATCCAACGAAGCTCGAGATCTGGATCGCAGATGTCCGGCTCTCAGGTTTTTCAGTCCTTAGGCGTTTTGCGCAGATTTTAGAGCGAGACATCGATGCGGTTCGAAACGCTATAAGCGATGAATGGAGCAATGGGCAGACCGAGGGGCAGATCAACAAGCTTAAGGCGCTTAAGCGCTCCATGTATGGCCACGCCGGCGCGGAACTCCTGCGCGCCAGAATGCCGCCACCTAACGCATGATCATTTCACATGATTCGCGACAGAGCCAGTTTGATACAATGCAACACTGGCCCCTATCAAAAAACGCCAGCCGGTCGAACCGGCTGGCGTTTTGCATGTCGCGATTCAAGGCTTTCGCGGCCCTGACCCTGAGCACCCTGCTTAGCTGCCGTCGGGCAGCGCGTAGGCGCGAATATAGTCACCCAGCTTGGTGTTTACGTCGGTATCGCCGCCATCAACCGTCAGGATGTATTGCTTGCCCTTCTCGGAATAGGTCATAGGCGTGGACTGGCCGCCCGCGGGCAGACGGTCGGTCCAAAGCAGATCACCGTTCTTGGTATTGAAAGCGCGAATGTAATAGTCGAGCGTCGAAGTCACGAAGCTCACGCCACCGGCGGTCGCCAGAGGCCCACCTAGCATCGGCGTGCCGAGGTTAAAGGGCAGCGGGATCGGCGTCTCATCCTGAATGCTGCCGACGCGATGCTCCCAGATAACCTTGTTCGTGCGCAGGTCGAAGGCCGCCAGATTGCCCCAGGACGGCGCCAGGCAGGGAATACCGACCGGCGACAGGAAGGGATGCAGGTTGACGCCGAAACGCGCGCCGAACATCGGCTGCACACCGGTTTCAGTGCCCGCAGGGAGGCTGGCCGTGGGCGCCGCCGGGTTCTTCGGGCCGCGCGGAATCAGGTGCGACACGAAAGGAATGTATTGCGGGTTGGCGATGGCGATCTGATCGGCCTGGTCCACCGAAATGCCACCCCATTCAAAGGTGCCGTAGTCACCAGGGAAAATAAGCGAACCCTTCAGAGACGGCGGCGTGAACGGACCTTCATAGTTCATGCTGTGGAACATGATGCGGCAGGCCAGCTGGTCGAAGGTCGTGGCGCCCCACATGTCGGCGCCCGTCAGCTTCCTGCGCGGACGGAAGGAGAGTTCCGAATAAGGCTGCGTCGGCGAGGTATGATCGCCAGGCGCCGCGCTCTGCGGAACCGGCGTTTCAGGAGCCGGCACGATCAGATGGCCGCTGCGGCGATCCAGCACGAAGATATTGCCGGTCTTGGCCGGTGCATAGAGCGCCGGAACCACACCGTCCTTGGTCTGGACGTCGGCAAGGCTGAACTGGGACGGCATATCCATGTCCCAAAGATCGTGATGCACCGTCTGATAAGACCAGACCAGCTTGCCGGTCTTGATATCAAGCGCCACCACAGACGCACCGTAGCGCTGCTGATCCGGCGTGCGATCGCCGCCCCAGATATCGTCGGCCGTCGAACCGAGCGGCAGGTAGACCATGCCTAGTTTTTCATCGATGACGCCGGGCATCCAGGAATTGGGGGAGCCGGCCGACAGCTGATGCGTGGCGGAAGGCATTTCGTTCGGGTCGTGGTTACCGGCGTCGAAAACCCAGACCAGTTTGCCGGAATAGACGTCATAGGCGCGGATCGCGCCTGACGGCACATGCTTCGACCAGTTGTCGATGACGGCACCGCCCATGACCAGAACCTGGCTGCCGACGGCCGGCGGTGAGGTCGCGGAGTAGAAGCCGGCGGTCTCGTAGGGGCTGCCGTATTTCAGGTCGACCACACCATGGTCGCCCCAGTTCTCGCACAGCTGTCCGTCATCGGCATTGATCGCGTACATCAGGCCGGTTGCGGTCGGCAGGAAGATGCGGCGCTGGCAATCGTGCGGAGCGGGCTTGCCGTCCAGCGTCGTCGCACCGGGCTGCGTCTCATGATAGCCGACGCCACGGCAAGTCAGATGCTGGAAGGTGCGGTTGTCCACGACATGCGGATCGAACTCCCACTTCTTCTTGCCCGTGGCTGCATCGATCGCGAAGACCAGGTCATGCGGCGTGCAGGCATAGACCGTATCGCCGACTTTCAGTGGCGTCACTTCGTAGGTCGTCTGACCGGAATCATTAGGGCCAGCGATATCGCCGGTCTCAAACTGCCAGGCGAGCTTCAGCTTGCCGACATTGGCGGGCGTGATCTGGTTAAGGCTCGAAAAGCGATCGCCCGCATTGGTGCCGCCATAGGAGGTCCAATCAGCCCCGGCGACGTTACCCTGCGGCTGCTTGGCGTCGAAGGCGACATCACCGTGGATTGCCTGCACGTCCTGCGGCATCGCGATGCCGAGGGTGATGACTGCCAACACGACCGTCGCGCCAAGCGCGTATTTGCCGCTCTTGCCAATGATCTTGTTGCCGACGAAAGGCAGCAGCAGCCAGACGCCGAGCGGTGCAATGACATCGCCGCGCGGGGCGAGCTTCCAGAAATCGAAGCCCACTTCGCCGATCGCCCAGATCAGCGTGCCGATAAGGATAGCCGCATAGAGCCAGAAGGCGGCAGCGCGGCAGCGCCAGACCAGGACGGCCGTGACCAGGATGGCGATGCCGGTGATGACGTAATAAAGCGAGCCGCCGAGGGCCGCCAGCCAGATACCGCCGATACCGAAGTAAAGTCCGATCAAGGCAAATACGAGGCTGGTGATGATGAGTATTATCGGTGGTCGCGTCGACACAGGGGCTGTCATTATTTGACTCTTATTCAGGGAGAGGTTGGTTTCGCGTTCTGCCGGTAGACAAAGTCCGGCGCGACGGAGGGGCGGGCCGCGATCAGCCCTTGCAGGGCATGATGATGCGGAGATCGGGCACAAACGGGATCGGTTGCGGCGGCGTCACCCAAGAGGGCCAGCGCCTGGCAGCGGCAGCCGCCCCAGTCCTGTTCCTTGAGGGCGCAACCTTGACAGGGTTCGGGCATCCAGTCGGTGCCGCGGAAGCGCTGAAAGGCTGGATCCCGCAGCCAGATATCGGCAAGTGATGTCTCGCGGATATTGGGAAAGGTGATGCTGGTGATAGTCTCGGCCGCGTGGCAGGACAGCGCCTGCCCGGTGGGCGAGATGACGATGAAGCGGCGGGCCCAGCCATCCATACAGGATTTAGGCTGATCGCCGTGATAGTCGGGGGTGACATAGTCGATTGCCATGCAACCGGCATAAAGCACCCTCCCCGCTTCGACCGCCGCGGTCGCCGCCATCAATTCAGTCGCATCCGGCAGAAGGGCATTGCGATTGATCAGGCCCCAGCCATAATATTGCGTATGGGCGATTTCGACCCGCTGCGCGCCGAGGTCGGATGCCAGTGCCATCATGGCCGGCACATCGTGCAGGTTCTGGCGATGGATGACGAAGTTGCAGGTCAGCGGCAGGCCAGCTGCCTTGATCAGACGCGCTGCGTCCAGCTTGCGCGCCTGGGCGCCCTTCATCCCGCCGATCCGCTCGGCTTCCGCCGCGTCGGCATGCTGAAAAGAAAGCTGCACATGATCGAGCCCGGCATCGACGAGAATGCCAAGCTTCGCCGCATCCATCGTAACGCCGGAGGTGATGAGATTGACATAGAGGCCGGCGGTTGATGCCGCACGGATGAGATCCGGCAGATCGGTCCGCAGCATCGGTTCACCGCCCGACAGATGCAGATGCAGCACACCCAAGGCTGCCGCTTCCGCGAAGACGCGAGACCAATCTTCAGTCGATACTTCCTGCGCAGCCCGCGCCATTTCCAATGGATTTGAGCAATACGGGCAGCGTAGCGGGCAGCGATGCGTGACCTCGGCCACCAGCGCCATGGGCAGCGGGATCGCGCTCATGGCACCGCTCTCCGGTCGATGACAATGCCACGGTCTGCGAGATCGGTCAGCAGTTCCAGAACATCGGCCAGGATGACCTCCGAAGGCGCCTGGAAACGTACCGCCAGATCAGCCACGATGCCACTGACAGTCCGCGTTCCATCGATGGCGGACAGCACCGCCTGCGCGCTTTCATCCGGCATCATGGCGCGTTCCGGGGTCAGCAGGACCCAGACAGAGCGGGCGGCATCGAAGCGGCATTTGATGCCGCGAGGAAAAGCCGGGATGCTGTCTGAGGCGATGGTCATGCTGCCCTCAGACTGCCGCCGGCTGGAAACAGCCCGGGGGCACGAAGCCCGGCGCTAGATAAGCAAAATAAAGCGCATCCAGCTGCGACCATAGAACGTCGCATTTAAAGCGGAGCGCTGCGAGCACGGCTTCCTGTTTTTCAGTATCCGTCGCGTGGCTTTTCACATAGTCCAGCGCGAAGGCCACGTCTTTCGGCGCCTGCGACAGGCGCGGGGTGAAATAGGCGAGCGTGCCCTCATTCACGAAATCATAATGCTGCAGCATGCCGGCGACGCGCTCGCTGATGATGGTCGGCGAAAACATCTCGGTCAGCGACGACGCAATCGCCTCCAGTAGCGGCCGCTCCTGCACGAAGCGGACATAGGCATCGACCGCGAAACGCGTGCCTGGAAGAATGCCGCTGGCGGACTCAACATAATCTGCGTCCAGGCCGACGCCTTCTGCCAGTTTCAGCCAGCGCGCGATGCCGCCCTGGCCGGGCGCGTCGCCGTCATGGTCGACAATGCGGCTCCGCCATTCGCGGCGCAGGTCCGCAGTCGGCAGTCGCGCCATCAGGCTGGCGTCCTTCGCGGGAATGCGGCTCTGATAGTAATAGCGATTGAGTGCCCAGGCCTGCACCTGCGCCTGGGTAAGCTTGCCGTCATGCAGCAGCCGGTGAAAGGGATGCAGATTATGGTAGCGTTCCGCGCCGATGGCACGGAGCGCAGCTTCCAATGCGTCAGAAGAAAGAAGCGTCATAGCTGCACCGTCATGCCGTCGAAGGCGACATCCCAGCCGGCTGCGATAACCATTGCATGTTCCGGCGAGGCGCGATCGAGAATGGGATTGGAATTATTGATATGAATAAGGATCTTGCGGCCGACTGATATATCGGCAAAGGCATCAATTGTGCTGCCCTCGCCGCTGACAGGCATATGGCCCATGCGGCGGCCCGTCTTTGGCCCTAGGCCAGCCCTGATCATCTCGTCATCTTCCCAGAGCGTTCCATCAAAGAAGACAAGATCGGCATCCGCAATGCGTGACCGGACAGCCTCCGTCAGATGAGCGCAGCCGGGAATGAAAACCATGCGCTTCGCGCCGTCGCTGATATCCAGCCCCATGACGTCTTCATCGGATTGCACGTCCTGCCCTGCCGTTTCGAGAAAGAGCGGGACCTTGCCCGGTACAGGAAACAGGGTTGCCGTCAAACCGCTATCCTGCCCATCAGGAAGGCGAAGCGAAGATGGCACTGTCGTTGCAATCGTATGGCGCGTCACAAATTCCGATGACAGAGCATTAAATATTGGATTTTCTGCCAAAACATCCAGCACAGGCGGCGCCGCATAAAGATCAAGCTCATGGCGTTCGCGCAGGCAAAGAAGGCCGGTGATCGTATCGACTTCGGCCGCTGTCAGAACGACACCGGCAATTGGCGATGAGCGCAGGCCTTCCCGCGGATGCAGGACTGGCGTGGACAAAATCTGCTGCCGCAAATCCGGTGACGCATTCAGCAAAAACCAATGCCGCTGATCAGCACTGATCGCCAAACTCGTTTGACTTTGCGGAGGGCAAAGCGGATCGGCATTGCGCGCACGACCGCAGCGAACGGCATTAGAATTCCACTGCGGGAATCCGCCACCGGCCGCCGCCCCAAGGACGGTGATGAATATCATGGAAAAAAAATCGGCTCCCAGACGGGAGCCGATATATTACTTCTTAGTCGCGCAAACGTAGCTGTTGATTTCAGCGCCGAGCGAGACTTCGACAATGCGGGGCTTGTTCCAAGTCATAATACGACCTTCCAAAAAATGAACATACGTTAATTAGGATGCTAACTAACTTAACGCAAGACAGATATTTGGTTAGGCATTTTAGCTTTGCAGCGCCGGTACTTTCAGCAACAGATGTTTTAAAAAACTTAGCCTTAATAACAGAACTTCTGAAGGACCCTAGTGTGTTGGAAAATAATTATTTTATGTTTTGCCACTCAGCTTTATAATAATTTCGTGGATCGGCAAAATATATTCGTTATTGTTTGATTGTACGCGGACATGGCTGGCAATTTTGTCGCCATCGCAAAAATGTGACTGAGCGAACGAGGAGATGGCGGCGATTAGACTGACGCCACCTCGTCCACTGGGGCATCTTCGATAGTATGGACTATTTCGCTCGTCGCGGCCGCCGGACCCGGCCCGAGGATATCATTTAGAATGAAAGGATCGGATATCGCTTGGTCACCGTGCAGGGTCGCCACAATTCACGCGGATATATACTAAACGGTTTATGTGTTGATTTTCACTGAGAGCTGGGCTGTTCCACATTAAGCGTGCAGGTTGCGAGCCCTGATTTTTAACTTTTTCATATGCTGCAACAGGATTTCTGTTCCAAAGGTCCGCCTTAAGTGCTTCGCACTGAAGCACCCGCGATCAGCCCCGAAAGCTTATACAGAACAATATGTAGCTTCGATTCGATGGGATTTCTTGCACGCTTTATGCGAAAGAACCGAGAGCTGACCCGGGAAGGATGAATAGGGGATGCTCTCAATGAAAACCAACAAACTCGGGGCCGATGGAAACAATATGATCGTCTTCGACAAGAACATCCCCAACCGGAAGGTTGCCGATGTCCTCGTCCATTGAGGCGATAATACCGTTCTTATAAAGAACACGCGCATGCTTCTGTGTAGTCATGCCCAATCCCTTGCTGATTAAGGCGGAGTATCAAAACCGTCGCCTTATGTTATGATACCGCGACGAGCAACCTTATGGGGCCGCAGCAGCCTGCTCGATGACCGAAACCACAAGATCGGGGTGAGAAAGAAAGACCGTATGGCTGGAGCCGGGGACTTCAGTCACTTTCGCGCCGGCACGTTTATACATCCAACGTTGCAGGTCGGGACTGATGGTGTGGTCCGCTTCGGGTAGGACTGCCCAGCTAGGCTTGGTCTGCCACGCAGCCGCCTTGACCGGGGCCGTGAAGGCCTGAACCGCCAGAAACACTTGTGAATCCGCCATAAAATCGGCGACATTTGCGGGTGAGTCCGCCGCAAAATCGGCCCGATATTTGTCCGGATCCAGGTAAAAATACGCACCGTCCGCGGTTTTTTTGACGTCGTTATTTGGTGGCGGAAACTGCTTCATGGTCTCAAGCGTTGCGGTACTTTCGCCTGGCTTTGGCATAAGCGCGGCCAGATAGACCAGCGACTTTACTTTTGGGTCGACGCCTGCGCCGGTAATCACCTGCCCACCCCAGCTATGACCAACGAGCACAACCGGGCCATCCTGCATGTCGATCACTCGCCGGGTGGCGGCGATATCGGCGGCAAGGCTCGTCTCAGGCTCTTGCACAACAGCCACATGATAACCTTTGATAGTCAGGCGGTCATACACGGGCTTCCAGCCGGAACCGTCGGCAAAGGCGCCATGCACCAGCACGACGTTGTGGATAGGGGCCGCCTGACTGACATCGGCGAACCCCACCGCGCCAAGAAGGGCGGCCGAAGCCATCAGAGTATGAAATTTTGACATAGTTTTCCTCTTTTAGATTTGAGAATGATTCGGCATAGAATTGGAAGATAGTTGGCGCCTAAGATTATTTGGCGCGTTATTCGACGATGACACTACCTATTTGGATCAAAATCATCGTTGGCTGCGCTGGACTGGCACCTTCTGCAGTACGGCGAACAACACGTCTCAAAGTTGGAAAAAGCAAACCGCCGAAGTTTGTATGGTCATAACAGTAGTGAGTTGCGACGCCGCCGGCGACTTCCGTCACATAGTCGATACGCTGTAGGAGGCCACGATTATCAAAATAGAAGATCTGTTCCGGGCAATGCGTCGGGATTTCTTGTGGAAATTTGACATGTAACCGCCGCCAGATAGCATTGCTCTCTTGATGCGGAGACAGTTCGTTTAGCTCAAAACCCGGATATGTGAACAAGAACGGCGTACAGAGATAGTTCCACGTCGCATAGGCATTGAAGTACAGGAGCTGCAACGGATCCCAAATGGTGGCCAGCACATGGCCCGCAAAACTATCTCTTGGATTGACACGCTCCTCGATGACACTTCCATCATTGCCCGTGATCCAAACGCCGTCGGGGCGAAATTCTCCGACATTGCCGGCGCCTTGAAATGGCGTGATCGCGACAGACGGCGTGCGTGTGTTGATACGCAGGAGGGCCTTTATCCCGTCTGGTTGACCCTTAAGGCGATAAAACGGTCCCGTCAGAGATACCCTTGCGTGAAGGGATGTCACGGCTTGCCAACGCTCCAGCCCACCGTGGGCGTTAAGCGCCAATTCCAGCAGATCGCTCATCATTGTTTCCAGTCGCCCTTATTGATTGCGACCATAATTTATTGACTTTAGTGGCGATTGCAATTAAAAATATTCGTGATGATGCGTTGGAGCAAAAAATGAGAGTTTCTAAAGAGAAAGCAGCGGAAAATCGAGGTGCGCTCCTCGATGCCGCTAGCCGCCTGTTTCGCGAAAAGGGCATCGGCGGTGTTGGCGTCGCGGAAGTCGCAAAAGAGGCGGGGCTGACGCATGGAGCGCTTTACGCCCATTTCTCGTCTAAAGACGCCCTCGCAGCAGAGGCCTTCAATATTGGGTTCGCGGCTAATATGGCAGCGATGGCAGCGTGGAAGGGTGAACGGGAGCCGACGTTCGAAGAATATGTGCGAGTGCTTTTCTCGGAAGGGATGCGGGATAAGCTCGCGACTGGTTGCCCTATGACGGCGTCCGCGAGTGATGCGGGAAGGCAGGGTGAAGCCGTCAGTGCTAGTTTTGCTCGCTCCTTCAAAGAAGAGACACGCATGGTCGAGCTCGCTCTTGATCCGGCCGTCGAGCCTTCGAGGCGGGCAATATTGGCGATCGCATCTGTCGCGGCTCAAATTGGAGCTATTGCCGTCTCCCGTGCGGTCGTGAAAACCGACCCTGCATTGGCATCTACGGTCCTGGAGGCCGTCCGTGACACAATCATAGAGGCCCACAGAGCCCTCCATCATCCCTAGGTAATGTTGATGCATCGACACTCTTTCCTGCATGCAAATTCCAGACGCCAACGCAAAGGAGCGAGTCAAAAGCTCCAGGGTGCTAATTACTATCCTCGACAAGTACATCGGTTAGATTTTTCGGTGACTGGTGCTTCTCATTTTAGACCAGCATTATTCACGGTACGTTTTTAACTGCTGACTACCGCATCAAGCTCCAGATAAAGTCATAGGAAAGCGACAGACCTCTGACGAGCATTGATCGCGGCAGTGAAATCGTAATGCACATCATTGTGGCGAGCGAAAGCGTGGGCACAACCCGGATAACTATAGATGACAGATAACGGTTTACCTTCGAGCTTTCTCGATTTTCTGCTGCGCGGCATGGGGTATGTATTCATCGTCTTCACCGAGATGAAGCATGAGAGGTAAAGAAATTTTAGGAGCTTCAATAAGATGTTGATCTATGCAGCCGCCATAGTAAGCAACAGCCGCATCAACTGGAACGCGCACTGCAGACAAAAACGTCAACAGGCCACCCAAGCAAAATCCCATGACACCGACTTTACAGGGGAGATTGGTCGAGCGCCCGCGCCGCAGCCACAGTCGCTGCTATGTCCGCAGACCCTGCCTCAAGATCGAAGGTTTGGTAGACTTTGAAACCTTTTTCTCAATGCTCTGCAACAGCAGCATCCAAATCGACATTGGGCTCAATACGCCAGAAGAGGTCCGGTGCAATCGCTATGAAGCCGTCGCGGGCGAGTTCATTGCACGTTGTTCTGATATCAGAGTTTACACCAAAAATTTCTTGGACGACCGCAACCACTGGTACTGGTGTGATGGCAGGAAGCGCCGCGTAGGCATTAAAAACACCGTCCAGCTTGGAAACTTTCACCCGGCATCTCCCTTTGTTGACATAGTCGTACTGTCTTGCCAAGGCCAGATAGCTAGGTCATTGGGCCAGGATCGGACATAGCTAAAAATGACAAAAATGCCGCAAGAAAGGACAAGAGGAGTGATCGGAACCCAAGAGGAATCACAACGTGTGATAAACGTCGGTTTACTTCTATACACCGGCTGCCAGATCGCAATGATTTATGGCATGACTGACCTATTGGAAGTCGCCAGTCGATTTTCTAAGGATCGTGGTGGTCCAATTTTTATAGTTAAAAAATGGAGTAAAGGAGATGATGGATCTATCATATCTTCATTCGTAGTTGAGCGACCGGAAGAAGCTCGTCCCGATATAGTGGTGGTTCCTGGACGTGTGACCGGCCCCGCAACCCAGATGGAAGCTTTGCCATTTATTGACTGGATCAAGACCCAATATGGACAGGGAACCGTGTTAGCATCCAGTTGCGCTGGAGCTTTCATATTAGCGGAAACGGGGCTGCTATCAGGCCGTACCGTTACGATGCATTGGGTGGATGTTGAGGCGTTCCGATCCCGATTTCCTACTGTCGAGCTTGCGCCGGATCGCATTACGATAGAAGAGGGTGATCTTATCACCGCGGGAGGGTTGATGGCTTGGACCGATCTTGGACTGCGAATTGTCAACCGGTTTCTTGGTCCAACGATCATGTTGGAAACAGCAAAATTCTTTCTTGTTGACCCCGCCGGGCGCGAGCAACGTCATTATAGCTCCTTCATGCCGCGCTTGACGCACGGAGATAGTGCAATCTTAAAAGTTCAACAGTGGCTGCAGAAAGGCGATTCACTGGAAACAGCGCTACCTGACTTGGCCGCACGTGCAAATCTCGAATCTAGGACATTTACTCGCCGATTTAAATCCGCAACGGGTCTGACGCCAGCCGAATACGTGCGTCAGCTTCGAATTTCTAAAGCGCGAGAACTCTTACAATTCACGCGGCACTCTGTTGATCAAATCGCTTGGGCTGTTGGATACCAGGACACGAGTGCTTTCGCGCGTGCTTTCGTCAATTTGATCGGTATTTCTCCTCGTGAATACCGTCGCCGCTTTTCGGCTGAGGATAAGATGTGACTACTGCGGTGATGATGTAGTGTAAAAGAACGCTTTTCGCATACGGATTTCGGCAACAAGCTAAAAACTTATCGAACATGATTGCGCACTTCAGAAGTCCGATTGCCGGCCTACGTTCAAAGCGGACATTTAATAGGTGAAGTGCAAAGACCGCTCTCTAATCTCGTTTCCCATATGTGGCACGATTGGCATGTTTCCCTCCGGTGAGTGCCGTCTTGCGCTAGCGATGAGGGCCGAAGGAAAGTTCTGCCTTCAGGCATCGAAGGTGGAAAGTGTCCAGGATGGAGATAATGGACACTCGTGAGCGGCCAAAGCGTCGGCATCGGCATTGGCCCGAGGCGTTAAAGCGAGAGATTGTAGCGGCGCCCGCAGTGCCAGGGGCGTCAGCTTCTTGGTGGCGCGGCAATACGATGTCAACACCAATCTTCTCTTCACCTAGCGCCGACAGGGCCAGCGGTTAGTACGCCACTTCAAAGGCCGGACACATGACCGCACTCGTGCCGAAGTTGGATCTTGCGAAGACCTTGACCTACACGTGCCGTCCACACATGACATCTCTATATTGCTTCTACATTTTCGAGCAAGCTGCAGACTTGCGGGCCAAGCTCCCGACGGAGCTTTTCAACCATGCGCCGCTGATACTCATCGGGCGCTTGGCCAGCCGGTGCTCCGACGCTTCCATCCATCCAAGCTGTCCTCACCGCTGCACTTTTCTATATCATACGTTATATAAATGAGCACGCGAGCCGGGAAGGATAATGCAACAGAATAGGAATCACATTTTTAGGAAGACGCAGATTAGGACAGAGGCGATGTCAGTCCTTACGTCGAGCGCGTGCGTTTGTGCGGCTGGCCGATGCCGGATCAAAATGCGGATCGACAAGGTTGCTGACCGTGAAGCCGGTTGCCACCGCTATCCTGTAAAGATTATCGACGCCGATATTCCATTTGGCCGATTCACACTGGCTCAGATAGGGCTGGCTAAGATTGGCGCCCAAGCAGAGTTCTTGCTGAGTTAGGCCCGCGTATTCACGCGCAGCCTTCACATTGCGCCCGACCCATTGGCGAATGCCATCTGGCTCTGGCTTATTGACTCCGCGCACGATTGATCTCCATACCCACCGCTATTCGGGAAAACCGCTCTCTTCCCACGTCCTCAGGCGTGTTTTTGTCACAAGACCCGATTGCTGTCCCGCCTCAATTTGGCGAGCCAAAGCGCCGTTTGGGTGTAGCGAGAGGCGCGGGCGAGCTTGGCTCGGTGCTCGGAAGAACCTTCGGCGAGTACGGGTTTCGCTCATTTGAAGAGATCGGGGTGATTTTTGACTGCTTCCCGGTGGTTCATCTCGCGGCGGATCTTGGACATTCCCGCACGGAGGTCGGCCGTCAATTCATCGAATCCGGCAGATCTCAGCTCAGCGACAGCGTCGGATATGGCTTTCAAGGCCTGCTTCAGGGTCTGGTCTTTCTGGCTCAAGGCGATACGCGGCTCCAATCGGCGTGACAGAGTGCCGCCGATCAAGGCCGGTGTCGAATGCCGGGCCGTTTACACGGGGCCAGGGCCTCTTCATCTTAAGGTCGCAAGGGAGGGCAGCCCGGCTATGCAATCTTTACTCAGTCACCAAAGGCCAAGAGGCGATCCGAGCCTTTACAAGGCGATGACCGACGGGACAGGCAATTTGCCGCCGTTGCCCGGCATCTTCCCCGACTATTCGGCTCCGATCGTCCGAAACCAGCCCGGCGGCCGCGAGCTGACCATGGCGCGGTGGGGCATGCCCTCCCCCGCCATCGCCCTGAAAGGCCGCAAGACCGGCCCCGGCGTGACAAATGTCCGCAATAGCCCTCACCCACTGACGCCGGTGGCTTGGTGTTGAGAGCCGCTGTGTCGTGCCCTTTACAAGCTTTGCGAAGAATGAGGTGCTTCCGGACGGCAGCCATCCGCCGGATTTGGTTCGCTGGAATCTGGACCCGATTGACCTGGTCCTAAAGCTGAAGGAGGGTGAAACCACCGATGATGTCTTCGCCTTTCTGACGACCGAGCCAAATGCCGTGGTCGGTAAATACCATCCTAAGGCTATGCCGGTGATCCTGACGACCCAGGAGGAGATCGACGTGTGGATGGAGGCACTTCCGCTTGAGGCAATCAAGCTCCAGCGCCCATTGCCCGACACCGCCCTGATGGTCGTGGCGCGAGGCGCCAAACAGGATGGTATCAGCGAAGAGCCAGAGCCCTTTCGTTTGACACCGTGACGCTGTGCATTGTCACGAGAATTGACATTGTCTCGCGCATTGCAGCGATTTGATACCTATGCTTGCTGACGCGTGGATGCTATTTTGGCAAATGGTCGTGAGGCTTAGACTTTTCCTGATAAGAGGTTTGATCAACAGGATTCACTTCGATATCAGAGGAAGCGAATTTCACAACTGGCCGCGCAATCGCTTTGAACGCAATTTGAAGAGTTTTGAGTTGGGCCAACATAACCCTCCTCAATGCGTGTGTATCACCGAGCCTCTCGTGGCTTTTCTCGCCTGCAGGTCACAAAGCCGATTTGTTGCAACGATGCTTGCATAGGCGGTCATATTGCTCTGCATCGATCCTCACCCTCTGTGTTGTGCGGTGCGAAAGATACTGACCAATCGGCGAACTGCAATAAGACGAATTGGGCCGCGCTGTAACGTTGATGCGAGATTAACTTAGAATGTTCCCTTACAGGATCATCAAAGTTAGACGAATGTAATGGAACCTCGGAATTTCGTGACATTTGATCAGCGGTGCCGCTCCTTGTCATGCGCACAAGGTTTAAATGTCTTGGGACAGGAGAAGCTCGCCTTATATGACCAAAGAGATCTTGGTCACCTGAGGCATCTAAGCCGACAATCTAACACCATAAGTCTTTGCCGGAAGGCGTCTTTCGGGCGAGACCTTCGGTTAGGTAAGGTTAATCGGTCGTGCGATGGCAATAGCCGCGCTTGGTCTTGGCCCGCGTGATGGCAGCCAGGGCGTTCACGGCGGCGCCGGCATCATCGTGCATGTCGAACCGCTGGCAGCCGCCTGTGCCAATCCGGCCCCATTGGCGCATCAGCAGCGCTCCGCCGAAAAGATCGGGCCAGACTTCCATGCGATAGTAACGCCATTCGTTAAGCTCGGGGCGAATGCGGCATAGCGACACGTGTTCTGGGAATAGCGCCAGTTGGACAGGCGCAGGATGGATCGATTTCGGGTTCCTGTGGCGCTTGGGTCGCTCCATAGAGCGAGTCTATTGCGATTTATGTCAGCTGCAACAGGCATCTTAGCGTCCTGACTATCGTGGCCGGAGACACTGCCGACCGAAGGTGAGCTACCCTGTCGCCACGCGGGGCCCAACCGCGTCCAAACAGCGAGCGGCTCGACCTTCCAGCATGAGGCTGGGCGATCAGGTTTAGGTCGATCAATACCGCACGAACTCAAATTATCCCTTAAACCCCATAATCTAAACAAACTGATGAAAGAATAACATACGTCGAGCTTCAGCTCTAACGCGCTGGTCGTTTCGCTAGGTTCCTGGTCAACGAGGCGGTGGTTGGCACCGCCAAACGGAGCGTATCACGGTCAGGAATCTGGAAATCCACCATGAAGACCATGTTTTTGGCGGCTGCTCTGAGTATCGACATGGCCGGCACCGCTCTGGCCGGTAACAGCACCGTATCGCCGCGCCAGCGGCCGTCCTATCTGGCTTAACCGTTCGGCAGCAGCCTATGGAGCTTAAGCATTCGTATCCCTCATTAGGCACTACGCCAGGGTGGCGTGGCTGATCGTGGTCGTTGTGGTTCCAAGACGTGCATCGGCCAGGGATTGCGACCATGCCGGAGCCATTCAAGGCTGTCCTTCCAAAAGCCGGCGACGTGGCTATCGTGGAACAAGCTGAAGTGCCCGATAACCGCGCGGTCGTAATCTGACGGTTGGAGGAGCACGGCCGTTCGCGGGGCGCCGGTGTAGTAAGCGAGGGTACGGCGGATTGCTGCAACGGTGCCGAGTTCGTCGTCGGCGACCGCGACCGCAAGGATCGGTGCCGTCACCGCCGTCATGCGGGCCAAGACCGACCGCCGCTCGCGGCGTGGATGGCTGCGCTCGAAACGTGGCCCCCGGAAGCTCCATTCGGTTGCGACGCCGGATGGCAAGTCTTCTGACCATCCAAGACGACGGCCGGGGAAGTAGCCGCACAGGAGCGTAAGCGCAGGCATCGCAACGTGCCACTTCAAAACTAGCCGCAACCGCCGCGCGGCAGTGTAATCGCCCCACCAAGCATACTGGGCGCCGACCGTAAGCATCCGATCGACCAACGGTGCGCTTTCCGCCAAGCCTGGCAGGAAGCCTCCAACGCTGTGGCCGACTACGAGCAGCGGCGCTGAGGTTGCACGTTGCCGGAGGAAGCGGAGGACGGCATCGAAGTCCAGCTCGCCCCAATCCCGCCAGCGATAGTTGCATCGCGCCAGGCGTGTCGGGCGAGAAGCACCAATCCCGCGATAGTCGTATGTCAGCACGTCGAAGCCATGGCTGGCGAGGAACCGTGCGTAGCGGTGGTAGTAGCGCGCTAGAACGCCGGTCGCGGGATTGACGATGACTGTGCCGACCGCACTGCTACCGCCAGGTATGCGCCACAAATGGCCGCCGAGCTGCACACCGTCGCGGCATGGGATCTCTACCACCTGCCCAACCGGGTCGGTCATAAGCCGCCTTCCAGCTGGCCTGGGACACCCGCGACAAGCGACCGGACGACCTCGGTCAGGACGTCCCGGAACGCTTCGCTAGCCGGCGAGAGCACGGGACGTGTCAGCATACGCAACTCGATCGGCGGCAGCCTTGGAAGACGCAGGGCTGTCCCGACATCATGTATGAGTTGGGGCACTCTGTGCCCGGTCCGGACGGTGATCCCTTGCCCAAACCGCAAGGCCGCCCAGACACCGGGCAGGCTGGGTGTGGTGAGGGAAAGCCGCCAAGCGATCTTTTGGCGATCCAGTGCGCGGAGTGCCGCCTGGCGGAATAGGCAAGGATGGTCATACAGCACGAGGGGAAGGCGATCCGGCCGCTCGCCCACGGGCCACGACAGCTCCTTGCCGGCGAACCACGACAAGGGCAGACATGCCAGCTCGACTCCTGGATTTGCACTTCCGGGTAAAAAAAAGGCTAGGGCCAAATCAAGCCGCCCGGCCTTCACTTCCTCCTCAAACACGGCGTTGCGTCCCGCCATCACCTCGACATGCATTCCGGGACGCAGACGCGCGAACTTCGCGATGGTCTCGGGCATGACATCCTCGAAGAAGTCTTGCGGCAGTCCCAGTCGAATTGCAGCGCTCTTCGTTTCCGTCCCCAGGACGGTGGCGGCCTCGTCGTGCAGTTCCACAATCCTCCTCGCATAAGACAGCAGCGCCTCGCCCGCTTCCGTTGGCACCAGGTTGCGCCCGCGCCTTGCGAACAACGGCCGGCCGGCCTGCTCCTCCAACCGTTTTAGCTGCATGCTGACGGCAGACTGCGAACGACCGAGCTGAATGGCTGCCCGCGCGAAGGAGCCGACTTCCATGCTGGTGACGACCATGCGAAGCGCGTCGATGTCGAAGCTAGGGTACAATACTTCATTATCCTTGAAGTCTCGGTTTGTAACTATACGTTATTCTAATAGGTTGAGCGCTGCTAGCACTTTTTCCAGAACTGTCTCGGAGCGTTCGCGATGTCAGAGCGAACCACTACAACAATCGGCTTCATTGGCCTCGGCACCATGGGCGAGCCAATGGCGATGAATCTGGCGCAGGCCGGGGTAAGACTGCTCGTGTGGAACCGCTCGAACGCAAAGTGCGCGCGCCTAGCGTCAGCGGGAGCGGCAATCGCGGCCAGCCTCGACGAGCTCTTTGCCCGATGCGAGACCATAGTGCTGATGCTTGCCGACGGTGCTGCGATCGACGCTGTCCTTGACCGCATAGGCGTAGCCTTTGCTTCGCGCGTCCATGGCCACCTGATCGTAAATATGGGTACGGTGCCACCCGCCTATTCCGCAGCGCTTGCGGCGGAGATTGCAGCCGTTGGGGGGCGTTACGTGGAGGCGCCCGTTTCTGGCTCACGCCAGCCCGCCGAGGCAGGGCAACTGGTGGCAATGGTTGCCGGTATGCCCGAAGACGTGACGAGTGTGCTCGAATTGGTCGGGCCGATGTGCAGCAAGTGTTTCGCTTGTGGCGCTGTACCAGGCGCACTGGCAATGAAGCTCGCGGTTAATACGTTTCTCATCACCATGGTGACCGGCCTCGTCGAGGCGGCGCATTTCGCTGGTCGGCACGGTCTCGATTTGGGTCAATTGGTCGCCGTGCTGAATGCTGGACCGATGGCCAGTGAAGTGTCGCGGACCAAGAGCGCCAAGCTGTTGGCCCAAGACTTCTCCCGACATGCTGGCATCTCCGACGTACTCAAGAACAACCGGCTCATCATCGACGCCGCGCGGGAGGCTAACGCAGCTTCGCCGCTGATGGACGCTTGCCTCGCGCTATACGGCGAGGTGGAGGACATGGGCTTGGTTGGGGACGACATGGTGGCAGTGATCCGCGCCTTCGAGCGCCGAAGTGGTGCCCTTCCGTGATCGGGTTCATTTTGCTTAGCCTTTTGGTCGTCACCATCGTTGCGCTGGGATGGGCGGCGGCGCGGTTTGGATGGGCGGAGTTTATGAAGGTGGCTAAGTTGCAACGAGTCCCGCCGCATAACAGGAGCGAGTGCACGTGATAGTTGAACCTTGCGAGACCCTGTCGACGAACAGGCTCGTATTGCGTTGGGTGAGTCTAGATGATGCTTCGAGCACGTCGAAGTTGATGACTCCGGCCGTAAGCCGCTGTCTCGCCTCATGGCCGATCCCTTTTACGGTGGATATGGCTAAGACACTGATTAGCAAATTGCGCGACTTGGCGCTCCGGGGAGACGCCCTGCCATTCGCCATTACAGCAAGACAAGATGGTGAATTGCTTGGCTGGGCAAGCATTGTGCGGAATCCGCAGAAATCGGCGTTTGCCTCATTGAGCTTCTGGCTGGGGGAGGCCCACCACGGCAAAGGCTATATGCGGGAAATCGCATCAATAATCGTGACGGTTGGCTTCAAACGCCTCTGCGTTGATATCATTGAGGCCGGAGCGCAGACGGCGAACGTAGGGTCATTCGCTGTCATGAAGGCGTGCGGAATGACCCCCGCCGGCGAACGGATGGTATATGCTTCCGCCCGGGCCCGCAAAGAGCTTTGTTACTTTTACGAGGTCAGAAGGCCGCTACCACCGAACGAGTGGTCATCGCAGAAGTGTCCGTAGCTTCAAACATCTCGCGGCGATGTCGAAGAGCGAGTGCCGCCCGATTTGCCGTTACCACACCGCACCTCATCAGGCGTTTCGTATTTTGCAAAATGGCAAATCGAGTCGACTTTTGATTATCAAATCGGCCACTGTGCGACCGAGCGGCGCGACCCAGGCCGACGGGCAGACATTTTACCGCAGTCGCCCGGATTTTCGAGGGGCATTACTTCTTTCAGCGGCAATCAGCTGTTGGCACCAATCAACTGTAGATACGGCGATCTCTACGCCACCGCCACGCAGGATTTCGCGACATGAAGCGGCCTGCCGTTCCTCCATCTCGACTGCCTGTTCGTGCAGGGCGACCACTGTGGACACGGGGTCGGCGCGCGCTTGCTCAACGCTGTACGCGACCATGCGATGGCGATCGGGGTTACCGAGCTGCAATCGCAGACGCCCGCATGGAATGAGGACGCGCAGCGCTTCTATACTCGCGCGAGTGCAACCGGATTGCCGAAAATGCGATTTACCTTGCAGTTGAACGTCTGGACGGAGGCCCTCTCCCTCAACTTCTCGGCTCCCCAACCCTCGTTCTCCTTGCGGTGGCATCATGTGATCGCATCTCGGGCTTACGCACCGACTCGGAGGCTAGGGTGCGAACCGAGACTGTGCGATATGAAACTAAGATGCCGTCTCAGGAAACCGCCGAGGCGAACCGGCAGCGCACGGCGCTGCGCGACGGCATGCGGCGCATCTCGTTGCTGAATTGTCGAGAAAATACATCGACACGGCCGTACCCACGTTTAAGTTTGTCACGAACTCGCCGCCGAGTTGGGCGGCGCCAGCCCGGAAGCTTGCTGATGGCGTCGATCCTTTTGATCCATGGCCTGTTTGGCTCCCTGAGCGCACCGGGCATCCTCTCGGCCTTCCGGGATGTGCGCGTTCTCGCGCCCGATCTAATAGGTTACGGCTCCTGCCGCGAGGGGGCGCCGGACGGATGGACGCTGCACGAGCAGGCGGACCACGTTGCCGCCTGGCTGCGCGAGCGTAAGGCAGGCCCCGTCCACGTAGTCGGTCATTCTGTCGGTGGCGCCATTGCGGTCTTATTTGCCGGCCGCCATCCGGAACTGACCCGCTCCCTGACCAGCGTAGAGGGCAATTTCACGCTGACCGATGCTTTTTGGTCGCAGAAGATCTCCACGCAGCCAGTCTCCGAAATCGAGGAAGAGGTTGACCGCTTCCGCGCCGACGCCGCCGCGTGGATCGGCCGTTCCGGCGTAGCGCCCACTCCCTTCGCCGTGGCAACGGCGGCCCTTTGGCTCGACAACCAGCCGGCCTCGACGCTTCGCAGTCAGGCACGCGCGGTCGTCGCTGCAACGGCCGAGGACGCTTACCTCAACGGGGTGCGCGACCTCGTAGAGTCAGGGCTCCCCATCCACCTTGTGGCCGGCGCTCGTTCCCGTAGCAGCTGGGACGTACCGGACTGGCTATCGTTTCGAGCTGCAACTGACACAAATATCCCTAATACGGGGCACCTCATGATGTTGGAAAAACCGGAGCTTTTCGCGCAAGTACTCTGCCGGAATCTCGTCGTCTAAGCGAGGAGACCTATGACGGTTTTCCACCCACGAAGCTTAGACTCGTGTGCCTTGCGAGACTCAAACATCCTATGTTAGGATTATCCTATAATAAAGTATCTCGGATGAAGGGCCTCTCCTTTGAGTTTATCGATTGCTTCGCAAGCTCCGCCGACCAACACAGATCCAGCTAAGCCAAAGCCGACGCCATTTTCACCTCGACTGGGTGCGGGTCTGATCGGCGTTCTGCTGGCGGTTTTGGTTGCTGGATTTAACGAGCATGTGACCGAGATTGATTTGCCGGATCTTGGGGGTGCCTTGGGCATAGGCTATGACAATGGCACGTGGCTGACAGCCATTTATGAAGCCTGCAACGTCTCCGCCATGGCCTTCGCTCCCTGGTGCGCGGCGACATTTTCGTTGAGGCGATTTACCATTACGGTAACGGGCCTACTTGCGCTGCTGGCGGCATTCGCACCTTTCATGCCAGATTTGGATTGCCTCTACATCCTCAGAGCTGTTCAAGGGCTTGCTGGCGGCTCACTGCCACCTATGCTGATGAGTGTCGCGCTCAGATATCTCCCGCCTAAAATCAAAATCTATGGTTTGGGTGCCTATGCGCTTTCCGCAACTTGCGGGCCCAATCTGGCAACGCCTCTCGCTGCGCTCTGTTTCGAAACTTTTGGCTGGCAAAGCGTATTTTGGGAACCAATACCTCTTTGTCTGGCCAGCATGGCGCTCGTCTTTTACGGCATCCCACAAGATCCGCTCCGTCTTGAGCGCTTCCGGCAATTCAACTGGAGTGGGCTTTTGCTCGGATTTCCTGCGATTTCAATGATTGTCATCGCACTTATGCAAGGTGACCGGTTGGATTGGTTCCAGTCCTCGCTTATTTGGGATCTGACTGTCTGCGGCATCGCTTTCTTTGCGTTATTTCTTGTCAATGAATGGTCACATCCCCTTCCCTTTTTCAAGATTCAGATGCTGCGCAACAGGAATCTGTCTTTTTCCTTGATTGCTCTTGCTATGGTGCTTGTGCTTGCCGTCGCCAATGTGGACCTGCCATCTCGGTATTTGGCGGAGTTGCAAAGCTACAGACCGTGGCAGACAGCGCCGCTCATGCTTGCTCTGGCTATCCCTCAACTCGTGGCCCTTCCCCTTGTCGCGGCTCTCTGCAATTTTCGGCAGGTGGACTGCCGCTGGGTCATGGCGCTCGGTCTCCTGCTCATGGCGGGGTCCGTTTATGCGGGCACCTTCGTGACCTCCGACTGGTATCGTGGCAATTTTTATTGGCTACAGGCCATGCAAGTTCTTGGGCAGCCTATGGCTGTGATTCCTATCCTGATGATAGCGACACTCACTCTAGCGCCGACCGATGGGCCTTTTGTCTCCGGCATGTTCAATATGGTGAAGGGCTTCGCTAACGCTATCGCGGCTGGAATTCTCAGCTTTCTATTCACATGGCGTGAGCATCTGCATTCCAATATTTTGCTTGATCACTACGGTGCATCACGCTTCCTGCTGAGTGATCTCACCCGAAATGACATGCAGCTGGCATCGACGGTACACCAGCAAGCAACGGTCATGGCCATTGCGGACAGCAACTGGATCATGATCGGAATCGCGCTGGGTCTGCTTGTCCTTCTTACCCTGATTCCATCACGGGTTTATCCGCCGTCGGCGCCTGCCGCGGCAAAGCTGAAAACTGCTTCGAGCATTCCATCAACATCCTTGTCATCGCCCAGTTTGGCGCGCTGACAGAGCCCGGACACTGTCATGACAAAGAAAACGCAGTTCATCGTTGTCGGCACAGCCGTAGTCATCGTCTTGGCCGTCCTTACTATTCAGCATGTTGCGGCAGATAATGGCAGGATACAGACGACGGACGATGCCTATGTCAGCGCAGATTTTTCTACTGTTGCTCCGCGCGTTGCGGGCCTTATCGATCATGTTTTTGTGGATGACAATGCGCTCGTCCATGCGGGCCAGGAACTCGCTCATATCGATGATCGGGACTATCGCATTGCGCTGACTTCCACGGAAGCTGGACTCGCTTCTGCGAAAGCCGATGTCGAGAACCTCGATAGCGAAATCGCCCGTCAACAGGCGCTCATCGATCAGGCAAGAGCGACCTTGATGGCCGACGATGCCGCCCTTGCATTCTCCAAAGCCAATGCCGCGCGTTATCGCAACCTGTCACGCGCAGGCGCCGGTACTGTGGAGCAACAGCAGCAATCGACATCCGATCTACAAAGAAACTTAGCCGACAAAGAGCGCGATGAAGCAGCCTTGGCCGCGACAAAGGCACAAGTTCCCGTCCTGGAGGCGCAGCGAACCCGCGCCGTGGCACAGGCGCTGCGCGCGGCTGCCGCGCGTGACCAGGCGAAGCTTAATCTTTCCTATACGCGCATTGTGGCACCGGTGGGTGGCATGGTGGGTGAGCGCGGTGTGCGGGTCGGTTCCTATGTCAGCCCTGAGACACCGCTGCTGGCTGTCGTACCTCTACAGGCTGCCTATATTCTGGCCAATTTCCTGGAAGATCAACTTGACCGTATTTCGAATGGCCAGTGCGCACGTATCACGGTCGATAGTTTCCCAGGCCAGGCGCTTCATGGCTGGGTCGATAGTTTAGCCCCTGCCAGCGGCATCGCCTTTTCTCCTATTCCCCCCGATAACGCGACCGGCAATTTCACCAAGGTCGTCCAAAGACTGGCGCTCAAGATCCGCCTCGAACCTGACCAACCGCTACTGCAGCGGCTTCGCGTCGGCATGTCCGTTGAAGCAAGGATCAATACGGCGACCGCCCGGTGCGACGTACAACAGGGCATCTCCAAATGACCACGCCTCTCCCCAACATCGCAGGGCGCCACACTCTGCGGGCGGCAACAGGCCTTCTGCTGGCATTGAGCGCCTGCACGGTCGGTCCTGATTGGCAGAAACCAAGCTTGTCTATCGACTTGGCCTACAACGGCCCCGTAGGGGCAGTTGCGCCAAGCCGGATCGCCCAAATCGCCTTTGATCCCGCCTGGTGGAGAATTTTCAATGATCCCGAACTGACGTCTCTTGAGGAACGTGCAGCCACCTCAAATCTCGACATCGCCATAGCCAGTGCCGATTTCAGCGCGAGCCAGGCGGCACGCCGCATCGTGGCGGCAGACCAATATCCGTCTTCGGATGCAAATGCGTCCTACGCACGGGAACGTGCCAGCCCCAATGGCGTGCTGGGCCTCTTGGACACCACAGGAAGCCAAAACACGGCGACTGTAGCAAACGGAACGCCTGAGTTCGGACCGGCCGCACTACCGGGAAGCTCTGGCTCAAGCGCCTTCGATCTTTGGCAATACGGCTTCGATGCGTCATGGGAGTTGGATCTTTGGGGCCGTGTCCGCCGCGAAGTTGAGGCTGCCAACGCATCCGTGGAAATGTCCGCCGACGAAAGGCGTGGCGCCCTGGTGAGCGTGCAGGCTGAAACCGCAAGCGACTATTTTCAGCTTCGCGGCCTTCAGTCCGAAATCGCTATTGCACAGCAAAATCTAGGGCTCGCGCGGCATAGTTTGGCGCTGACCCAAATTCGCCTCAGCAACGGTGCTACCACAAATCTGGATGTCGCGAACGCAATGGCTCAGGTCCACGCCATCGCTGCCACCTTGCCCCCGCTCCAGCAGCAAGAAGCACAGATGGTCAATGCTTTGAGCTTCATCCTAGGAAAGCCGCCCCGCGCTTTGACGGCCGAACTTGCGACACCTACCCCCCTACCGCCGGTGCCCCCCGTTATTCCGATCGGCTTTCCATCCGAGCTTGCCGCGCAACGTCCCGATATCCGAGCGGCTGAGGCCAAGCTGCACGAAACGACGGCTGAAATTGGCGTTGCTGTGGCCGACTTCTACCCTCGCATCACGCTCTCCGGCAGCCTGGATATCCAAGCCCTGCAATTCGGCGGCCTCGATACTTGGGCGTCCCGCCAATATGGCTTTGGTCCAACGATCAGCATGCCCTTGTTCCAGGGCGGACGTCTGCGCGGCACAGTGAAACTGCGCAAGGTTCAGCAGAAGAAGGCCGCCATCGCCTATCAACGTACTGTGCTCCAGGCCTGGCGTGAGATCGATGACGCGATGACGGCCTATAACGCGGCGCAGAACCAGCGCACGCAATTGCAGGAAGCCGTCGGCCAAAACCATATCGCTTTGGCGGCCGCCCAGTCGGAATATGCCCAAGGCGCCGCCGATTTCCTGAATGTCCTCGAGGTTCAAAACCAAATGCTGATAACGCAAAGGGATCTCATTCGTGCAACGACAGACACGGATGAAGCCTTGGTGAGCCTTTACAAGGCTCTCGGCGGAGGGTGGCAGACCACGTTTCCCTCCCTCCGGGCAACAGGCGCACCGCCTAAAACCTTATCGCTTGCGACCGACTAACCCTATAGGTAGGATGATTGACACATAGTATCATTGGCCCACTCACTGATTGACAGCGCCCTACATCATGTCGGTTTCTCCCCTTCCCCAAGTGGCGCGAACCTCGCTGGTTGACTCGACCATTGGGCTGATCCGAACTCAGATTGAGAGCGGGGCTTGGAAGGTGGGAGAACGCATTCCCAAGGAGCAAGAGCTTGCCGATATGATGCAGGTTGGCCGCAATACGGTGCGGGAGGCCATCCGTGTATTATCGCACGCAAATGTCCTGGAGGTGCGCCAGGGCGACGGCACCTACGTCCGGCTCAGTGTCGATCCGGCTGAGGTCATGCGGCGGATTAGCCGATCCTCTCTCGGCGAGCATTTTGAGGTGCGCGCGATGTTGGAGACAGAGGCCGCTCGGCTGGCCGCGCTCCATCGCTCTACTGCCGATATCCAGACGCTGCGCAAATTGCTGAAGGCGCGCGGAGAGCTTAGGCATCACAAAACCAGGGAAAGCTTCGTCGACGCTGATCTGGCTTTCCATGCCGCCATCGCTCGCATGTCAGGCAATAGCGCATTAGCAGAACTCTACCGCTATTTTTCAGGTGCTGGGCGCACAAACGCGATCTCTGTTCTTGACGAGCAAGACCTTCCTGAACCCGATCTGAAAGCACATGAAGCAATCTTGACGGCGATAGAAGAGCAAATGCCTGAGCGCGCTGCGCAGGCCGCGCGCTCAGTTATTATGCCAGTCGTAAAAACTCTGTTGGGAAAATCATAGAGCTGGATTTCTGCTAATTATGAGAGCCCTCGAATCTCGCAGCAATACGCTTCCCGTGTTACTTACAGGTGATTTCCCGCTTTGTTTTCGATCGCCTTTATGACCGCAACCATATCTTCTTCACCAAAGCCGAGCCTCAAAGTCTCAGAGTAAAGCGAGTAGCAAACATTCATCAACGGCGACATGACCGCAGCCGCCTTAGCTGCCCGATCTGACTTTCCAGCTTTTTCATTTGCAGGCTAATGGCCGCGGGCGAACGGCCGATTTTGTTAGCTGCCTTGGCGAAGCCACCTAGAGAATATCCAGCCACGAAAGTGCGCAGAATATCCATATCCAGATTTAGCGGAGCGGTCATGCTCACACTCTCTCAATTGAACTGCCTCGGCCATAGCGTGAAGTTCTGATGCCTGCCATGCGCGGTCACCTGATTGCGCACTGCTCGATCGGTAAGTGCAACCACAAGCTAGTATACCATTAGACGTGACAGTTAGGGTGATTGACTGAACAGCCTATCCCATCGGGGCAATGGCGAAAACGCCTTCACTAGCGCGTCAACGGTCACGCGGACCTTCGGGGTCAAATCTCGCACGCGCGGCCAAAGTGCCGTAATTGGCCACTGCATAACGGGTTCAGCCAAAAGCACAGATTCCAGCCGCCCTGAACGCACATCGTCAGCGATCAGCCAGGTCGACAGATAAGACAAGCCCAATCCGGACAGCGTTGCGTCACGCAATGCTTCACCATGACTGACGGTATGGCGCGGCTTTATGGCCAGGTCCCGCAACGCGCCGTCAGACAAGGCAATTGTCCAGGGAGAGCTGCGCCCGTCACGCACGAAACCAAGACAATCATGATCAGCCAAATCCTCGAAGGATTGAGGGTATCCGCGCAATGCAAAATAGGCCGGTGACCCGCAAATGACGGAGCGTTGTGTGCCGATACGGCGACCGATCAAGCTTGCTTGGTCACCGGGCTCTCCCAGACGTACCGCAAGATCGATGCCTTCCTCGACCAGATCGACCCTGCGGTCAGCGAAAGATACGTCCAGATCCAGCCTCGGGTGCTGCGCAAGCAGGTCCATAAGAACCGGCATAATACATAAGCGGCCGAAAGATATGGGCAGGTTGATGCGAAGGCGGCCGGAAACAGCCTGCTGCCGCGACGCCAGCAAGGCCTCAGTCGCGGATAATTCATCCAGCACCTTGAGACAGCTTCGGTAATAAGCTTCCCCCTCGACTGTCAGATTGAGGCGGCGCGTCGTCCGCTCCAGCAACCGCGCACCCAGCCGATCCTCAAGCCGCGCCACCTTTTTTGCGGCGGCTGACTTTGATAATCCCATCCGCGCGGCCGCCGCCGTGAAACTGCCCGTCTCCACGGTATGCACGAAAGCGGAAATACCAGTGAGCTGCGAATGTGGATCGATAGCCATGAGATTGGCGACTTTCAGGAGGAAATGTTCGGAGAATACATCGCACCACAGGCCCGCCAATCGTCAATAGAGTTTGCCTTTCCGAACGGCATGGAAGTTCTGATGACAGGAATGATGAGAGCCTGGCAGATAGCAGCTGAAGGCAGCGAACATCTGACCTTGGCAAGACGACCGCTTCCGATTCCAGGTAAGGGCGAGGTCCTAATCCGCGTTGGGGCGGTCTCACTAAACTATCGAGACAAGCTTGTGCTGGAAGGGTCCCTCCTGCCAGAGATACCATCCCTACCCTTCATCCCCGCCTCGGACATGGCTGGTGACGTTATTGGGATCGGGCAGGATGTATCGCGTTTTAAGATTGGCGATCGGGTCACAAGCCAGTTCTGGACAACCTGGACGGATGGCCCGGCTCCCGCAGATCTGGGGCGCTATGGACTTGGTGGTCCACTACCGGGCGTGCTGGCCGAATACGTCGTACTTCGCGAGGACTCTATCCTTTTAACCGCATCAACGCTCAGCAATGTCGAAGCCGCAACCTTACCAATTGCCTATCTCACCGCCTGGTTTGCGTTGATGGAAGGCACACCACTCCAAAGAGGCCAAACGGTCATTGTTCAGGGCACAGGCGGCGTCTCCCTCGCAGGGCTACAGATAGCCCAGGCGGCAGGGGCAAGAGTCATTTTGACGACGCGTGGCACCGCCAAACGGGAACGAGCCATGGCCCTGGGCGCCTGGCGTGTTATTGATACGTCACAAACTCCCAATTGGGCGGATTGCGTCCTAGCTGCTACGGATGGTCACGGCGCTGATCTTATTTTAGAGGTTATCGGGGGTGACAATCTCAGTCAAAGCATCACTGCAGCCGCCGATGGGGGCGTTATCGGTATCATCGGCTTCTTGGAGTCCAGAGACAGCGGGGTGCCGCTTTTACCACTGATGATGAAACATATTCGGCTGCAGGGAATAACCGTTGGCCATCGTCGTGCCTTCGAACGCCTGACGCATTTCATCGATACGCACACCATTAAGCCAATCATCGACCGAATTTATGAGTTTGATGACGCCGTAAACGCTTTTTCTCATCTTGATGAAGGCCCTTTCGGGAAAATTGTCATCAAGGTGAGGTCCTAGAAATTGAGGCAACGCATCTGAAAAAGGTTCGCAAATTCAGATGCAGTTTACCCAGGACCATGGCGACACACACCGAGCACGGGTTCACCGACAGCGAGCATAAGTGGTTAAATCAGAGGCTACACCGCGTCCCTATCCGGAGGGACTTCAAAGCCATCTCTGGCCGGGTGACTAAGCCGTATCGTCCTAGTTGCTGCGGCCCCGGAAGCCACAAAGGCCGCAGTCAACTCTCCTGTGCATCCGAGAATTCTGTCCGGAACCGCGCCGCTAGATCGAGCGCCAATTGCCACTTCGCCTTGGCCTCCTCTTCACTCAGGATCGGTGGCAGTACATCGCGAGATGACACGGTTGTCCCGACGGCCGAGAAATAATCCCCTTGGCCTGCCGGGCTGCACAGGCACAGCATATGAATCCGTGCACCGGAGCTATTGCGGAAGGCATGAGACCCATTGGCCGGAATAGCCCACTTGCAGGGGCCTTTACCACCTGTTGGGCGCCACGAAAGCTAAATTCCAGCTCTTCTTCGAGGAGCA
>NZ_JAESVB010000019.1 GCF_020618775.1 Acidisoma silvae
AGTGAACACCGTCTTGGCACTATTTTATGAGTCCCACGATCCACGACCGTAGTGGTTAATGATGACAATTTCTCGTGGACAGCCGCACTATTTGAAAGCTTGAAGACTGCCGTCGCCTTGATCCGAAGCTTCAGCCGGAAGATATGGTGTTCATACAACTTAAGCTGGTTTGTAAAAATTTGGTATTTATCGTCCAACTAACGATCCATAGCCGACATTGAATGCGCGACTAAGGTTATGCATGCTTCAATGAAGGATAGCAGAAACTCTTTTTTAAGGGTATTCGCCGGTTCCAGGACGATCACACGCTTGATAGTAGCATAAGGCCGAAAATGTTCACGCGCGCGTGTGTTCTGATGTCAGAACTCACCATAAGACGCCCCCCCCCCGTTGCTCGGCAGCAGTCTGGATAAGATCGTTTTGGCGATGCCTGTCCAGGACGGTGATCCACGTCAATCATTCATCATGCCGGCCGCTATAATCACCGAAGAAAACGAGCCGCAGAGCCGTCGCGAGTGCTCGGGAAAGCGGCGAAACACGCAGTGATTTCATCGCCCGAGACTGAAAACCCATTTGGCCAACGGGAACCGCGCTCGCGGAACGCGCCGTTCGCAGAATCACGGGCTACCGAAGTCATGCCGGCAACAGCGCCGGCAATGGCATTGGTAAAGGATTGCCCGATGAACCAGATTGGAACCGTCTCGGAGATGGGCATGCTGCCCGCGCTCCAGGGAACTCCAAGCCTCGACGTTAACAAAAACACCTTGATGGCGATGCGCGACGGACGCCCAGGCATCGCATTGCTCGCCGAAGTGGTCCGCCTCATGCGTGACGCCGGTAAGCTCAGCGTCCCAGAATATCTCTATTACCGGCTTTGGGACCGACGCCTTAGCTTAGAGGAAAAGCGGGCCTTCGTCGGCAAGAAGGCGCAGCATTTGATGCACCTCGCTTGCAATGACCGTCACTGGTATCAGACCGCCGCCGACAAAATCCTGTTTCAAACGATCATGACCGGCGCCGGGCTCCCAGTTCCCGAAACGCTGGCGGTCACGCAGCCGATGCGCTGGCTCCCCCAATCTCTGGCGCTCCCTGGCGCCGAAGAACTTGCAGGTTGGCTCCGAAATCCCGCGATTTACCCGCTCTTCGCGAAGCCGGCGGCCGGCAAATGCAGCCTCGATGTCCTCTCGATCGACCGCTTCGACCCGGACAGCGGTCAACTCGTCCTTCTTGGTGGCGAGACTATCTCTCCGGCGCAAGCTGCCGAGCAGATGAGGGGTCGGAATGGCTACGTCCTGCAGCAGCGGATGAGCCCACATCCCAGCTGGCGGAGACATTCGGGCCGCGTCTGTGGTCCGTGCGCGTCCTCGTGCTGGTCCGTCCAGATCGGTCGGTCATCCATCGCGCGCTCGCGAAGATCGCCACGGGCAGCAACCCGGCCGACAACTATTGGCGGCCGGGCAATATGGTGGCCGCCTTGGACACAATGACGGGCCAGATCAGGCGGGTGGTGCGTGGTGTCGGCGCCGATCTCACCGAATGCGTCGCTCATCCAGACACCGGCGGCGCGTTGATCGGAACCGCGCTGCCCGATTGGATCAAGCTGCGGAACCTGGTGACGAAAGCCGCCTGCGTCTTTCCAGGCATTCGCACGCAATCCTGGGACATCGCGCTGACCGATCGCGGGCCGGTCTGCCTCGAGCTGAATTACGGCGGTGACCTCAATCTGGCGCAGCTCGCCGAGGGGCGCGGCGTGCTCGATGAAGCGTACCGGAGCCATCTGTCCGAGTGCGGATACCGCTGCTGATTCCGACGCGCCGTTCGCAACGCGGGTCGGCAGGATGCCGGTATGGAAATGGAATTAAGGGGAGGGCCGCTACCGCTCGCGCCAAGCGGGCCACAAGGGAAGCCGCTGCGCGGCCGCCGCCCATGGCAGCGCCCTTGTCCCCCGCAGGCTTCGCGGTCGCCGGGCTTCGAAAGGATCGGATTGAAGGGCAGGCGAGAAGCTGCCCGGACAGGCGATCTCCCCGAAATCCGGAGCACAATGCCATGACCGAAGATACTGAACTTGACCTGTTCCGAGCGCAGGTGAACTGCGCCGCTGTCCTCGAAAACATGGGCCAGCCCTGGCGCCTCGATAAAGACGGCAGCACCAAGCGCGCGATGAAGTATCGCCGTGCTCAAGGCGAGATTCTGATCGTCACCCATGACGGCCGCGGCTGGTGGGACCCGAATTCCGAGGCCAAGGGCGACATCTTCACTCTGGTCCAGCACCTCGATCCCAGCCTCAACTTTGGCCATGTCCGACAGGTGCTGCGCAAATTCGTCGGCATCACGCCGCGCTACGAGCCGGCGGAGCGCGCGCGGAAAGGGCAGGGGGCGGACCGTCCCGTGGCCGAGCGTTGGGCAGGACGAGCGCGGCTTCGCGCCGGTTGCCCGGCTTGGCGCTATCTCCTCGAACAGCGCCACCTCCCGGCCGATATCCTGTTCGCAGCCGGTGAGCAGGACATCGTTCGGGATGGTGCCTATGGCAGTGCGTGGTTTGCCCATCGCGACCAGGGCCGGGTCACGCATGTCGAGATCCGTGGACCTGAGTTTAAGGGGGCGCTGAAAGGCGGCGACAAAGCCCTCTTCCTGTTCCGCCGTGGTCTGATTCCGGTGACGCGGCTTGTCATTGCCGAAGCGCCGATCGATGCGCTCAGCATTGCCACGCTGGAGGGTAAGCGCCCCGAAAGTCTCTATGCGGCGACAGGGGGCGGCATGGGACCGGGCACGCTTGCCGCGCTTGAGGCGATCTGCGCTGGCCTCGGCCCGCGCCCCGATACCATCGTCGAGAGCGCGGCCGACGCCAATCGCGCGGGCGACAGGTTCGCCGAGCGCCACGCCGAAATCGCCCGGACCGCCAGCGTCGCCTTCAGACGACTGCGACCCCCCGATGATCTCGATTGGAACGACGTTCTGAAACAGGGGAGGGGAGCATGACCACGCAACGCGCCTGGGTTCTTCTGCCTTCCGGTAATCGTCTCAACCTGTTGGCCCCGGACCCGCATGCCTGGACCGATCGCGACCTCGCCATCGGCCTTTCGCGGACCTATCGCTGGTCGGGTTATTCGGCATGGGATCATCCACTCTCCGTCGCCCAGCATAGCCTCACGGTTTTAGAGCTTCGGCAGCACGCCGCGAAACGTCGTCTCACGCCGGCCGAAGCCCGCCGGGAGTTGCTGCACGACGCCACCGAAGCCTTACTCGGCGGCTACGACCCGATCACCCCACTGAAGCCGCATCTCGGCGATGGCTACCAGCGGCTTGTCGCGCTTCATCAGACGGCAGTGGATATCCGTTATCGGCTCCCCGACTGGGACGAAGAGAGCTATCGCGCACACAAGGCGGCCGACCATCTGGCCGCCGCAAGCGAAGCCGTTTACGTCGTCGGGTGGTCGCGGGCATCGATCCGCGACGACCTCAGAATCACAATCGAACCCGCCACCGAAGACCCACTCGCTGGCACGGCCGGTTTCTCGCCTTGGGAACCCTGGCCGGCCAGCTACGCGGCCGAGCGGTTCCTCGATGCCCTCCTTCTCCTGACATCAGACATGGCCGGGATCTCCGATCTCGCGCGCAACGCGGAGCTTGCCTGACATGCCCAGCATCCTCGACGATCTCACACCGCAACAACACGCCGCCGCCGTTCAGCCTGGCCCGACGCTGGTCATCGCCGGCGCCGGCACGGGTAAAACCAAGACCCTTACCGCGGCCGTCGCGCATCGGATCGCAAACCTCAAGATCGAGCCGGCGCGTATCCTCGCCGTGACCTTCACGAACAAAGCTGCCGCCGAGATGACAGGGCGGATCAAGCTCGCTCTGGGCGAGGCGATGGCGCCGAGATGGGCCGGCACGTTCCACGGGCTCGGTGCGCGCCAACTTCGCATCGAGCCCGAAGTCGCGGACCTTCGACCCGGCTTCGACATCCTCGATGCCGACGATACGCGGCGTATGGTCAAGCGCGTGATGAAGGCGATGAACCTCGCCGGCAGTGACGAAGCGGGCGGCGGCGGTCGAGACCCGATCAAGACCGTGTGCAACCGGATTTCGAAATGGAAGGACGAACTGGTCATCCCCCGGGATGCGCCGGCTCTGGCCGAAGCCGCCATCGCCGGCGCCGACCATGATGGCTTTCCGGTCGATCCCAACACGCTGCGCAATTGCGCGCGCGTCTATATCGAGTATCAGCGCATCCTCCAGGACGCGAACGCCGCCGATTTCGGCGATCTCCTGCTTTGGCCGGTGCGCGCGATGATGCAAGACCGAACCTATCGGGAGCGTTGGGCCGGGCGCTTCGATCGCATTCTCACTGACGAATATCAGGACGTGAACCGCGCTCAATATACCTGGCTCCGGATGCTCAGCGGTGGGCACAAGGAAATCTTCGCGGTTGGCGACGATGACCAATCGATATTTGGATGGCGCGGCGCGGACATAACCTATATCCGCCGGTTCGCGCGGGACTTTGCCGGCGCCGCGCAGATCCGCCTTGAGGAAAACTTCCGCAGCACTGGCCATATCCTCGCGGCCGCCAACGGCATTATCGGCCGCGATCACCGCCGTCTCGGTAAGGTCCTGTTCACGCGCAAGACCCTTGGTACGCCCATCGAGGTTGTCCGATTCACGAGCGGCGAAGTTGAGGCCGCCGAAGTGACGCGCGAAATCATCCGGCATCACGCCGAGGGCAAGGATTGGGGTGACTTCGCAATTCTTTACCGCAGCAATGCGTTGAGCCGGCTGCTCGAAGAAGCTCTCATGCGCGGCCGTGTTCCCTATACCATCGTGGGCGATGTCGGTTTCTATCATCGCGCGGAAATTAAGGACACGCTGGCGCTCCTTCGGCTTGTCGTTTCGCCCGAGGATCGCCAATCGGACGAGAGCTTCCGGCGCGTCATCAACACCCCGGCACGCGGGTTTGGCGTGAAGGCGATGACCCTCCTGGAGCAGGAGGCCGCATGGCGTCGCGTCTCGCTCTTGCAGGCCTTGGAAACGGTTCAGCTTCCGCCGAAGACCCGTAGCGCTGGCCTTCAGTTTTCGGACGCCATCCGCAATGTCGGTCGGCAGACTGGCGCCACGGTTGCTGATCTGCTGTCCCTCGTGCTTGATGCCTCCGGTTATCGCAAAATGCTGCGCGACAGCCAGGCGGAAACGACTGAGGGTCGGCTCGATAACGTGCAGGAACTCATCCAGCTCGCTGGCAGCTTCCACACGCCGCGGGAGCTTCTCGATCATTCAGCGCTCTCGTCCAATGGCCCCGGGGAAGACGCGGCAAACACGGTGAAGCTTTTAACGCTGCATCGCGCCAAAGGCCTGGAATTCCCGCATGTGTTTCTGGTCGCGTGGGAGAATGGGCTTTTCCCGCCGCTCTACGGCGATCACGACGAGGAGCGCCGGCTCGCCTATGTCGGTGTCACGCGTGGCATGAAGCGCGTTACCATTTCCCATGCCAGCTACCGACGCGGCCCGGCAACGCCTTCCTGCTTTCTCGAAGACATCCCAGACAGCAATCGCGTCGAGGGATGGCACGATCATCGAGCCCTTTCCCGCCCAGCTTTCCGGGCTGTATCAGCGGCGTGATGAATTCACGGCCCAAATCTGACAGGCCGGCCACGCACGCGGGACCGATGCCTGGTTCGATCGAGGAATACGAGCTGCGCCGCTGTGCCATTTGCGGTTCAAAATATCCCGCCTTCGGTTTCGGGCCGCCGCTCACCCGCCCCGGTCCGATGCTATGGGCCTGTCTTGAGCACCGAATGGAGCTTGACCGACAACTTCGACCGGAACCCCCGCCGGCTCTGCAAGAGCTTCGGAAAACCCTGTTTTAGGCCGGTAGACTGGCATTTTTCGGCGAAAAGGAGTATAAAACGCCATGGACGACATCGTAAAATCCGCCCGCGCCAAGCTGTCGGCCGCCGAGATCGATCGCCGCCGTGAGGCCGTGTCCGAAGCAGCGGCGAACGCCCGTCTTGAGGGTCAGATTTCCTCCCCGGAAAGCGAAGCGATCTTCGACCGGTACATCCAGGGCGAGCTGGAGATCAGCGACGTGCTGGGTCTTTTGAAGGAGCGGCACGGTCTGCGGTAGGTGACTGGTGCCGAACTACACACTTCCAGACGGCGAGACCGTCAAGAATAAGGTCGGCGCTCGGTCGCACGCTGAACTCGAAACGATCGAGGTCGATTTCGTGAAAGCAAGGCAATTGGAGCATGCGGCTAACCCCCGCATTGCTCGCACCTTCGACGCGGCGCATCTCAAGGCAATTCATCGACAACTCTTCCAGGATGTCTACGAATGGGCCGGCCGCACGCGCGACGAACAGGTGCGCCTGTCGGATCGGACCATCGCCTCTGAGCCATTACTCTATCGGCCGGGCAGCAAGCCCTTTGCTGCTGGGGCCCGGATCAACGACGGCCTGGACGACCTTGCGGCCAGGCTGCGAGACGCCGACTATCTGCGTGGTCTCTCACGGACCGAGTTTGCGACCCGCGCCGCCAGCGTGCTGGCCGAGGCGAATGGAATCCACGCCTTCCGGGAAGGCAACGGTAGAACGCAGCGGATATTCCTGCAGGAGCTGGCCGCGAGCGCCGGACACAAGCTCGAATTCCGGGTCGTGTCCCGCGAACGGATGGTCCAAGCGAGTATTGCCGCGCACGAAGACCGCGACATTGGTCCGATGCGGCGGATGTTTGATGAGATCAGCAACCCGAACCGCGTCGCCGCGCTCACACCGGCCATCGCCTTTTTGAACTCTGCAAAATACCCTTGGAACGATCGTTATGTCGCGACGCTGGAGCCGGGACATGTTCAGGATTTGACGGTCGCCGGCGTCAGTGGCGCCAACTTCATGGCACGCACCGATACATCGATCCTCATCGGCCAACGCGCAGATCTTCCCAGCCCCGACACTGCCAGCGGCGCGCGCGTAAAGGTCTTTCCTAGTCGCTGGCCTGAACCGGATGACCAGCCAACACCCTCGACTAGGCTGGGACCATCATTAGGTCCGTGAAACCTGGTCGAAAGAGCACGCGGCGGCATCCTTGTCCGGCCGCCAGCGAACGAACCGCGATCCATGCCGAAACCGACCATTTTCGATGTGATCCGCGCTGACCTCTACCACCAGGTCCGGCTCCACCGGGATCGCTTCTCTTTTGCCGCCAGTCCAACGGCTCTCGCCGCCTGGTTGCTTGCCGGTGAAACCACCTCGACCAAGCCGAGTCACAAGCCGAGCGGCAAGATCCTCTTGCGGAATTGTCTGGGCTCGGCACCTGCCGATGTAGTGAAGCCGGCCCGTTTCATCGTAGAGGCCCATAAGCAAGTATTCGATGACCAATGCGTTTTTCTGGCAATAGACACCACCGACGACGCAATCAATACTTTGCCAGAGCTTGTACTTCAGCATTGCCCGCACGCCCGGTCGATACCGCAGATCAAGCCGCTTCGCTACGATGCCATCCAAACCCTTGCCGAGTTGCTTGAGCCATGTGCGCGCCGTTTTCGACTTGTTGGTCGCTTTAGACAGAAGGAAGGGAGCGCCTCTGTCGATGGTAGCAAAAAGTGCCTCCAGCGCGGCACGCCGCTCGCTGAACGGCTTGTCCAGCAGCGTTTTACCAGCGTTGTCGGCAAGCAGGTCGAAGGCGACATATTGTGCCGGGGTCTCCCGTGATAACCGTTCGGCGCGGGACGTGGCCGGATGAAGCCGGGCTTGTAGCGCGTCGAACGGCTGGCCCGGTATTACCAGCTCGCCGTCGAGCACAAATCGCTTCCGGTCAAGCGCCTTCGCCGCCGCTGCGATCTCGGGAAAATATCGCTCAAGCGGCTTTTGGTTCTTGGACTGAAGATGGACCTCGTCGCGGTCACGAAAAATGATGCAGCGGAACCCGTCCACTTTCGGCTCGTATTGCCACGACTCCCCTGCAGGAGGCAGCGCGTCGACGGCTTCGGCCTCCATCGGCTTGAGAGATAGCGGCACCTCGATCTTCATGTTCTGGGGTTCCCTTGGTTATCTCTTCATTAGTGGATGTGGGCATCAATGATCCGGAGAGAAGACAGGAAAAAAGGGGCAAACAGAGACGACTAAAGAGATGGGGAAAAGACGAAATTGGGTGCCGCTTACGCGTGCGGCGCCGCAAGGGTCGCGCGACACGTCGCGCAGCCCGGCTTCGCCGGCTTCGCCCTTGCCCCGCCTAACCCGCGAAGCGGCCTCCGGAGAGGGTCTTCAGACAAGATCCTGAAAGGAAGCCTGAACATGAAAATCTGTCTTCACGGCTTGCGCTTCTGCGGTGTGATCGCGTTCGCCGCCGCTATTTACCTTTTCTTGTGCGCGCCGGGGTTTCTCTCCGATGCGAGCAGCACGGTTCCAGTGTCATCGGAGGACTCTCCATGAGCCAGGAGCAATTCCGTTACGACGACTATATCCAACAAGCAAAACTGACGCCGGGAGGTCATCTCCACATTGGCCGCGGTGGCTTCACCTTGCATCTCGGACGTTCGCGGCTCAGCGGCTACGATCGCGAGACTGTCAAGACCGCCTGCATCGCTGCAGGTGTGCCAGTGATCGACAGTCGGAACGTCCCGCTCGATCTCGCCGCGAAGCTCGCTGTCAGCGGTCCGATGATCGCCGTGAACAGCGATCCGGACCCGCGCCCTTGGCACGCCTTCGCTTATGCCCCGCTTGGTGTGGTTGCCGCCGCCTACCGGAGCGCGGGAGCTGAGGTCTTCAACATCGAGGACGAGGCCTTTGACGAGACAATGTTCCCGGCACTGTCGGATGGCTCTCCGAAGGCCATCATCGCTGGCTGGCTCGACTACGTGCGCAACGCCGACTTTTGAAAGGACGGACCATGCAGGACAATCAACTCTCGATCATCGAGGCCAATCATGCCCGCTTCGATCGGCTTAGCGCCGAACTTCTTCCACTCAACAAACAGGCGATTTTTGATGCGCTTGCTGCCGCTGGGATCGAGTATGTGGAGGTCGAATTCGACGGCTATGGCGATGAAGGCTCCTTCCAAGGGATTGTCGCCTACAAGCGCGATAACCAAACAGTCGAGCTTCCCACCTGCGAGATTAAGCTGAAGACCGTGAATTTTGCCACCGGTTCGATCGAGGTGAAAATCACCACACCTGGCGATGCTACCGAGACGATGGTGAGTGATTTCCTTGAGGAGACTCATTCTGGCTGGGAGGACGGCGAGGGCGCCTTCGGGCAGTTCACCTTAACGCTGGCCGACCGCAGCATCACACTCGATTACAACGAGCGATTTATCGATTCCACGCACCACGACCACGCGTTCTAGGAGGGGCAAATGGCGCACGCTTATCACCACGCGGTTTCCTCCGCCAAACGCTTCGGTGGAACGCCTGAGGACTACCAGGCCATCCATGATTGGATGGACGCCTCGAAAGTGATCCTGGCCGATTTTCGCCACCGCGCGCTAAGGCATCACGCGGAAGGCTGCTACGCGGCAGAGGCTTTGTTCGGCACCACCATTCGCAACGCCGCTGGTCGTAATGTTCCCGTGCGGCAGATCGCCGAGCAACACATTCTCGAAGATCTAGGCCGCATTCCCTCCTTTGCCGATTGGGTGCGGTGCATTCGCCCAGAGCCCTGGATGGCCAGAGCCGGCACAAAGCTCGATGCCGAGGCAGCACGCCATGCAGAAGAATGACGCTTTTCCCTCGGCAGGCCTGCCCCTCGCTTCCGATTGCCCTCTTCAATGCCTGTTCTGCGGCGAGCCCGAGCAGGCCGAGCTGCTGGAAATCTGGGGACATGACTTCATGCTGCAGACTTGTTGCGAGGGTCTGCACGAGCAAATCGTAATCGACATGAACGACGATCCAGCCTGGGGCCGCGAGCTCCTTCGTAGGCTGGAGATCGAGCCGCTGACCGGGCACCGCCTGCGGCGCGTCACGGATGACGGCTGCACCGGCATCATCCTTGACTGGCAGCTTCAGCACGGGACCGTCAGCGCTGGCGAAGCCCGCCGGTTCATTGCTCGGCACCACGCGCATTGCGGCATGCCGACCGCCTGGCGGTTTCATGGTGCCGTCTTCAACGGTCGCACGTTGATGGGTGTCGCGCTCGTCGGAAATCCCGTTGCCCGCGCGCTATCGGGGCGCGGGATCCTCGAAATCAACCGGCTGTGTATCCGACGCGACACGCCGGCTGCGCTGCGCTGGAATGCCGCCTCGATGCTCTATGGCTGGTGCTCTCGCGAAGCCGAACGTCGCGGCTGGCAGAAGATCATCACTTATACCCGCGTCGACGAGCCGGGCACCTCGCTGGAGGCAGCAGGCTGGCAACGGGAAGCCTGTGTACGTGGCCGTGGCTGGCATAGCGCCCAACGGGCTCGTTCGAACCGCAATGGCTGGATCGACAAGATCCGTTGGAGCCGTTCGCTCGCGCCTCGTCTCCAATCCACCCCGCCACCCAAAAGGAGCAAACCACCATGCGCAGCATCTATGTGGACCGGTTGGACGACGGTCGAATCAGCGTTCGGATTTACGCCGGCATGAGCAAACCCAAAACACGCTTGTTCCTGGATCGGGATGAGGCCGTCGCTTTTGCCGAGAGCAAGATGGGGCGCAAGGGCATGGTGCTGGATACAACCTTGATGACGGCCGAACAATTGGAGGCTCACAAGGCGCGCGAAGCATGGGCCGAGGAAATCCTGAAAGCCGCAGAAACTCAGAGCGAATGAAAACCTACCGCGCCATGGCCGCACCGCCGCAAGGGTCGCGCTGATCGCGCGTCCGGCAAGCCGGCTTCGCCCTTGCCCCGGACGGCCAGGCCGCGGGGTGCGGGAGGGGTAATCCGAACCAAGGAGAACCCCGATGTCATCACGCCAATCTTCAGCGGTCGAGCTGAGAGAGATCCGTCATTTCCACCTGTTCTGCGGCCTCGGCGGCGGCGCACGCGGCTTCAATCGCGGCAGTGCCCGGGTCGGCAATATGCAGGCCGTTTTCCGATGCCTTGGCGGCATCGATGTATCGGCCGCCGCAATCCGCGATTTCGAACGGCTCGCCGGCGTACCCGGCACTGTGCTCGATCTGTTCGATGCAGACCAATATGCGGCATTTCACGGCCGGTCGGCGCCGGCCGACTGGCGCCAGGCCACGCCCCAAGACATCCAACGTGCCGCCGGCAACGAACGGCCGCACATCGTTTTCCTGTCAGCACCGTGCAAGGGGTTCTCGGGACTGCTGGCCGAGGCGCTCAGCCTGACAGACAAATATCAGGCGCTAAACCAGCTCACGCTGCGCGGTGTTTGGTTGATGCTCGAAGCCTTCCAGGACGATCCGCCGGAGCTGATCCTGTTCGAGAATGTCCCGCGCATCGCCCGTCGCGGCCGCGCGCTGCTCGACCGGATCGTCGCGCTCCTTCGTCACCACGGCTACGCGGTTGCTGAGACGACACATGATTGTGGTGAGTTGGGCGGCTTGGCTCAGACACGAAAGCGCTTCCTCCTGGTCGCGCGCCATCAGCAGAAGGTGCCTCCGTTCCTTTACGAGCCGCCCAAGCGCAGCCTGCGCTCCGTTGGCGACATCCTAGGCCGCCTGCCGCTACCGGGCGACATTATGCAGGCTGGCCCCATGCACCGTGTCCCGTCTCTGCAATGGCAGACCTGGGTCCGCCTCGCCTTTGTCGAGGCTGGGTCCGATTGGCGCTCGCTGAAGCGTCTGCGGGTCGAAGATGGGCATCTGGCCGATTATGCCCTGGCACCCGATCAGGCATGGCGCAACGGCGTTCTCGGTGTTGGGTCTTGGGGTGAGCACGCCGGCACGGTAACGGGAAACAGCCGGCCGGGCACGGGTAGCTTCAGTGTCGCTGATCCAAGATGGGTGTCATCGGAACGCTGGAACGACGGCCAGCAATATGGGGTGAGGCGTTGGAACGACACCTCGGGCACGATCACCGGGGTCAAATCGCCGGGTCAAGGCACGTTCGCGGTCGCCGATCCGCGCCATGGCGGCCCGGCCAAGTTCAACAATGTCTACCGGATCGTTCCCTGGAATCAGCCCTGTACCGCCGTCACCAGCAGCCGTGACGGCTGCGTTGCCGATCCACGACCGACATCCGGCTTCGAGGGGCAGGGCAAATATAGGGTGACATCCTGGGAGGAGGCGTCGGGCACGATCATCAGCAGCTCGACCACGGGCAATGGTGGCTTCGCCGTCGCCGACCCGCGCACCGGATGGCCCGATAGCGCCCATACCAGCAAGCTCCATGTGCATCGCTTCCAAGAACCTGCGCGCACTGTCACCGGCTCCGATCGCGTTGCCAGCGGTGCTATGTGCGTCGCCGATCCGCGCACGGACGAACGCCGCTCCGGTGCCTTGGGTGTGGCTTGCTGGTCCGATCACACCGGAACGGTCGCAGGCGAAAGCCTCCCCAGCAATGGCAGCTTCGCCGTCGCTGACCCCCGGCCAAACCTCCATCGCGAGAAGGGCGACGCCTATGTGAATGGCGGGCATTACGGTGTCATCGGCTGGTCCGACACCGCAAACACCGTCTCCGGCAGCGGGCAGCACGACAACGGCGCCTGGAGTGTCGCTGACCCCCGTCACCAGGATGGCAACGATCGGCCGGCCGAGGCCCGCCTTCCGACTGCTCAGGATCGACTGGTCGCGGTCATCCGCAGCCTCGACGGGACCTGGCATCGCCCTTTCACGACCCTCGAACTCGCGTCTCTGCAGAGCCTTGTCGATCCCGAGGAATACCTCGAACTCGACGGCCTCTCGGACGCAGACTGGCGCGAGAGAATTGGCAATGCCGTTCCGCCGGATGCCGCGCAGGCTATCGCCGATACGATGGGCACGACGCTCCTCCTAGCCTGGTCGGGCGAGAGCTTCATGCTCTCCGCTGTGCCCATTTGGGTCCAGCAGATGGCCGTTGGACTCTCGCTGGATCAGGCTGCCATACCGTGACCCGACGAGCAGCCGCCATCGGCGCTCGGACACAGCGATGAGTCGGTGGAAAAGAACCTTCGGGGAAAGAAGAAAAACATGAGGGGGGATGAAGCTCCCTACCGCGCTCTGGGCCCACCGCCGCAAGGGTCGCGCTGATCGCGCGCCCGGCAAGCCGGCTGCGCCCTTGCCCCGGGGGACCAGGCGCGGGGCGAGGGAGGGGTCATCCAAATCATGGAGAATCCCGGTGCGAAAGCAGGAAAAGAACCCGCGCGACCATTACCAGGACGTCACCCAACAAGTGATAGAAGCGCTCGAAGCCGGGGCGCCGCCCTGGCGCCAACCCTGGGATTCCGGAAGATCCGGCGGCCCCTCCATGCCTCAGAACGCCGTCACGGGCGCGGGCTATCGCGGCATCAACGTCCTCACCCTCGGCATCAACCGAATGGCTTTCATGACCGGCGATCCCCGTTGGGCGACCTACAAGCAGGCCCAGGAAAGAGGCTGGCAGGTAAAACAGGGCTCACGCGGCGTCACCGGCTATTTCTACAAGCGCATCGAGGTTGATGGCGCAAAGAACGAGGGTGGTTCGACGGGCGAAGGCAAATGGTTTCCCATGCTCCGCTCGTTCAAGCTGTTCCACGCAAGCCAAATCGACGGCATTCCGGACTATCTACCCCCGACCATTGAAGAAGCGCCCTGGCGCGCGCCGGAAGCGGTCGAAACCATCTTCGCGAACAGCGGCGCCGAGATCCGCATCGGCGGCCCTCGCGCCTTCTATTCGACCGTCACGGATCACATCCAGATGCCGCCGGCAGTGGCGTTTCATTCGCCTGCTGCATGGTCGAGTGTCCAGGTCCATGAGGGCATCCACTGGGCGGGCGCTAAGCATCGTCTGAACCGCGACATGTCCGGCCGCTTCGGATCGAAGTCCTACGCGCGCGAGGAGCTTGTGGCCGAATTGGGACAGCTCAACGTGTGCAGCGTGCTCGGCATCTCCGAGTGCGATTTCGTCAACGGCGCCGCCTACCTCTCGCACTGGCTCGACATTTTGCGCGAGGATAAGCGCGAAATCTTTCGCGTCGCGGCCGACGCACAACGCGCTGCGGATTTCCTATTGGCTTTCCATCCCGACTACGCCGCGCGCATGAAATCCCCTTCGGCCGACGTCGAGGGCGAAGCCTCCGGCAAAACGGAAATCCCTCTCAAGGCCGCTGCCTAATCGACTTTCCCATCCACCCGAAAGAGACGACGAGCGGTCGAGAGGCTGCGCGCGTCCGTGCAACTGTGAGGAGGCGGAACGCCATGACGAACTTCGACCAGGAACAGGCTCTAGCTGAAGGCTCGGGCCCCTTTGAATCCGGCCAACGCGAGGAAAGCTCGGCAAGACTCGAATTGCAGCGCTCCGACAATGCCCGGCTCCCGCAATACCAAGTCAACGAGATTAGTGACGTCGGCCGCCATCGGCTAGGAAGGCACTCCGGTTAGTTTCATCATTGCCTAGCACAAACATCGTGCCGACGTAGATCGCCGACGTGCGCCACGGTCGATAACTTGGCGTTGGGACCGGGCTAGGGTGTAAGAACTGGCGGCGTAGATCATCATCCGCTGTCCGGGTGACGGGCGAAGCGGCGCCCCGAGGCATCTTCATGCGCGTTCCCAACGCCTCAAGTGCCGCTCTGTCCGCTCCAGTTGCAGGGAAAGCCGCCTCAGCCGAGCTGCGTCGTCAGGAACGCCTCGAAGCTCTGCAGGCGCAAATCGGGATAACGATCGTTCTGTACATCATCGAGCGACGTCTGGCCGTTGGACATATAGAGCGAGTAAGCGAGCATGATCCGCGTACCAAAATCCGCGACCGCCATTGCTGCGCGAAGATCGGTTTCCATGCCAAGTGAACGACGCTCGAAAGATTTACCAACGACCTTCTCCGCGACATCGGCAGCCTCGTTGAACGAAAGCCGATCGCCGTAGAAGGCGAATTTGCCGGCGGGGACGGTGCGGTCGAGTGCGACCCGCGCAGTCACCCTTGCGGTGTCTTCGACGCTGGTGGCCTCAATTGGCATCTTGCCGTCGCCCCAAAATGTAGCGATTCCTTTATCGTAATCGATCATCGGTGAGCCGGGACCAAACAGGTCAAGGAAAGCGCCCTGTAAAATGTGAATGCTCTCGAGGCCGAGCGCGGCGATCCGCCCGTCGGCCTGTGCACGCATATTGAACGCAGTATGCTCCCCTGGCGTAGCCTTGAAAACGTCTAGCCCGAAGTCGGACGGCAAGATGCGGCGAACGCCGTTCCGCTTGCCCGCTTCAGCAAGAGCAACTTGACCTTCGACGATGACGTCGGGTCCGCCCTGGACCGCGGAAATGATCACGTCGACGCCGGTGGTAGCCCGGTCGAGGGAGCCGCGGTCGGACAGATCGCCCTCAACGAACTCAACGTTCTGGTCCCGAAGCTTGCCAAGCTTTTTGCTCGTCGTGTCGCGCACAAGCAAGCGCAGACGCGCACCATCGTCATTGGCGAGATGGCTGGCGATCCGTCCTCCGAGCATTCCGGTGGCACCGACGAGCAGGACTGTCTGGGTCATTTCAAATTCCCTCATTTGGTAAAACCAATTTAGTGATTCCCAGAATGGAGATAAGGTAGATGATGTTGGACAAGGTGTTCCCGCTGTGGAACGATGAAGCATGCTTGACCTAATCCACTTGCGCGCTTTCGCGCGTGTTGCAGACCTAGGGAGCGTGTCCGGAGCTGCCCGGGCCCTCGGCATGCCAAAGTCTTCCGTAAGTCGCTCACTTTCGAAGCTCGAGGAGGCGTTGGGCGCTCCGCTCATAGAGCGGTCGAAACGCCATGTTCGGCTTACCGATGCGGGGCGTATGTTGCGTCGTCATGCGGCGCGTATTCTCGACGACGTCAGCGAAGCCGAGAATGCGGTGAGCGGATTGATCGGGCGGCCTAGCGGTACCTTGCGGGTTAGCGTCGGATTTACCTTCGCAGTGGGACCGCTTGCGCCGATGCTTTCGGCCTTCCTTGCCACCTATCCCGATGTCCGGGTCGTGCTCACCGTCGACAACCGGCGAAGCGACCTGCTTACCGAAGACATCGACGTCGCTATCCGGATAGGGCAGTTGAATGATTCTGAGCTCATCGCGCGCAAGCTGGGCACGATCGGTCTCTGGCTGTGCGCTAGCCCCTCGTATCTTTCCGAACGAGGCACGCCCACAACGATCGACGAGCTCACCGGGCACACACTGATTTCACATGTAGACCGACGCGAAGCGAGGCGGATCAGGACTCCGTCGGGCGATGTCCAGGAAATCGTGATCGAGCCCGGCACCGTCGTGCCGGAGCCCGCGGTGGCGAAAGTCATGCTGATCGCTGGCGCAGGCATAGGGTGGCTGCCCGATTTCGAGGCGCAGGACGCCGTCGCCTCAGAGTCGCTTGTGCGCCTGCTAGGGGATCATCACGTCGATGGTGTCGTGGTACACGCCCTCTATCCGAGCCACCGGAGCCTCTCGGCGAAAGTGCGGGTCTTTATCGACATGCTTGTCACCCATATGGCCTGAGAGGCCGTTGTCCTCCTGCGCCAATTGAGGTGTTTCAGCCACTGGCAAGCCTCTTCTCGAAGACTGCTGTTGGTCCAGTGAGCTGTCACCAGCGTTCTGGCGGACCGCCGGGGCGAGAAAGCCGTGCACCGTTTAGGCGTTGATGTTGATGCTGCTGTTGCGCCTCTGAGGCGCACCGAGATCGAGCTTCCCGACCGATGCTGGTCGCAGGAGCCGAGGAATGGGCTGCATTCGGAATTTCAGGCATAGGAGGCCGTGATGGCTATCCGGCTGATCCGTTTCTTGCCCGACTTCTAAGGCTCATCGATCAATGCCCAGACGCTTATTCCCAACCATTGCGGCCTGTCATTAGAGGGGAGGGTGTTTTTCGACACAATCGCCGCTTACCTAAGCAAATAGCTTCCGGCAAGGGTTCATGCCTCGAGCGACACGCCATCCCACACAAATGTGGTGTCCGACGCGTCGGCATCGGTCCGGTCTTACCCAGCCGGCGTCAGCTCAGGCCCTCGAAGCTGATCATGACCGGGGTGTCCGCGGAGCGATGACGGAGAGGTATAGCCCTCTGATACTCGGGTGAGTCATACCATCTGCGGAGAGCGGCCCTGTCGTCAAACTTGAGCAGGATGATGCGATGGCCCGGAAGACCTCCTTCGATCAACTCCAGAGCATCGGTCACGGCGAGCGCCTCGACGTTGTATTTGGCGATACTTTCGAAACCTGCCGTTTCGTATTGACCGTAGATGTCGAGGTCTTTGCGGTCGATCGCGGCGAAAAAATAGACGGACATTGTCGGCTGCTCCGTTGAAGAATTCAGAGGGCGGCACCGTTCGAGCGGGAGCACTATTCGTAAAAGCCCGCCGTCGAGGCTCGCAGGGTCGCGAACTGGTCGGGGTCGTGACCGAACCAGACCTGCGCCTTGTATTGGTGGGCAAGGTTGCGCAGGCGCTCGATAGCGCGCTCGGCCCCCAACGTATCGTAGGTGACGCCCGGAAGCCGGACCGGAGGCCCATAGACGCCGCTGCCGTAGGCGACGTCGGACGCGAGGATGACGCTGCCGAGTTCGCGCGTGCGAACGTGCAGCCCGAGCATGCCGCGCGCGTGCCCCGAGCCGAAGTTCAGGATCTCGATGTCATCCGCGAGCGCTATGCTACTTGTTTCGCGCGTGACGAGTTGCCAGTCGAGGTCGCACCGAGCCCAGGCACCGATGTCAGCGAGCACGTATGGTGTACCGTGTTCGCGAAGCCCGAACGTGCGGAAGGCGCCGGCGAACTCGTCCTCATGGACGATGAGCTTCGTCTTGCGAAAGAACTCGACGCACCCCGCATGGTCGTTGTGAAGGTGGGACAGGACCGCGTAGCGGATGTCGTCGGGTCCCAGTCCGATCTGCTCCAGGCGGTTCGGCAACTGGCACTCCTCGCCGCCCGAATGGGGGCAGAGGTCCTGCATCTCGGCCGTCCACCGCCCATCCGCTCCCATGGCGTCGGGGTGACAGCCGAGGTCGAACAAGATGTTCCCGCCGGCGTGCTCAATGCAGTAACCGGAGACAGGCAGGTCGATCCGCTCGGCGGCGGGATGAGGATAGGTCTGCGTCGCCACAAGGGCGCCCCCAAGGACCAAGTTCCGGTCGACCGTGAGGCGCCCTAGGTCGAGTACATGCAATTTCATCGGTGTTCCCCATTCCGTCCTCAAAGCCTAGTCAAGGATGGACCGGGAAACAGGACGGAATAAATGGGACCCGCGTCCTCGCTGCGGTGACCACCAGGACGCAATCGCCTTCTTTGGTTAGCCGGCGGAATGCATACCCTGGCGCAGCATATCGATGAGAATGCGGGCCGCTGGGGAGAGGTGCCGAGAAGGCGGATGGACCACGCTAATGGGCGTGGCAGGTGCTTCGAAGTCGCGCAGGAGCCGAACGAGCCGGCCCTGGCGAATGAGGTCCGCGACCACGTGATCGGACACCATGATTAGCCCTACCGATTGTAGCGCTGCCGCGACGAGGGCGTCTCCGTCGTCAACGACAAGCTGCGCCGAAACGTCGATCGCGCGAAGCTGCCCGTCGACCGCGAACCGATACTTGAAGCGGGTGGCAGTGCCCGGCGTCACGAAGCCGACGAATCGGTGTGCCGCGAGGTCGTCGGGATGGACGGGGACGCCGGCAGCCGCGAGATACCGGGGTGCACCGCATAGCGCCAGACGGGATTCGCCGACCTTCACGGCGATGAGATCCGAAGCTGGGAGGTGACCGATGCGGATCGCGAGGTCGACATTTTCCTCGACAAAGTCGACGAAACGGTCGCTCATCCGAGCCTCGACCTCGACCTGCGGGTGCCTCTCGAGGAACGCCGCGACGACGGGCATGACCCGGTTCCCCTCAATGCCGGTCGCGGCGACACTAATCGTCAGCTTCCCGCTTGGCAGAACCGCCGCAGCCGCAGTGACACTCTCCGCGTCGGCCAGATCAGCGAGAATGGCCTTGCATCGGGCGTGGAAGGTGGCACCGGCCGGCGTCAGGCGCACAACACGGGTGGTGCGGGCGAGTAATTGGACGCCGAGACTCCGTTCCAGTCGGCTGACAGCCTTGCTGACGCCGGAGGATGTCATGCCAAGGGTCGCCGCGGCGGCCCGAAAGCCACCCCTGTCTCCAACCGCTACGAAGGTGCCAATCGCCGCAAGGTCGCTCATCGCGCCCTTTTGCGTCCGAGTGGTCAGCAGATCAACCGTGCCGAGGCGCCTCCGCTAGTGTACTGGCGAGCCTTTACGCGCCCGGTTCGGTCCAGCGCCAGGCGTTCTTCCGAAGGAAGGCGATAGCGGCCCCAGTGCGGCGAGGGACCTGCCGCTCCCGGCGCAGCATCGACATGGCCGTCGTCTCGACGCGAAAGTCTCGGAGCACCTCGACGGCCTGACCGGACCGCAGGTCCTCCGCCGCCAGCCAATACGGGGCCCAGGCGATGCCCTGGCCGGACCGCACCATCTCCCATGCCGATAGGCCGTCGTCGGCAATCACGCGGCCGTTCGGCACGACGCGGATAGGTTCGTCCCCGGAGTGGGCCGCCCTGAACCGCCAAGGCTGGACCCGGCCCGTGCCGCCATTGCGGTATCCAATCAGGTCCTTCTGGGCCAGTTCGGCCGGAGTGTGCGGCAGTCCGTCCCGGGCAAGATACCGCGGCGCGGCGCAGGCGACCCAAGGGAAGTCGAACAGCGCCTGGGCCACCTGGCCGGGGACCCCGTCGAGCGATCCCGCCCGAATCGCGACATCAACGCCTTGCGACGCGAGGTCGTCGGCGGCGTCGCTGGCCCGAAGGTCGATCCCGATCTGCGGGTGGGCCTCAAGGAACTCCGGCACCAAGGGAATGAGGCAGGAACGAATGAAGGCGGTCGGGCCACTGATCCGCACGCGGCCGGCGAACCCGCCGTGAGCCGTCATTGCAAGGGCGGCTTCGAGCCGTTCGACGCTCTTTAACGTCTCGCGCGCTTCGGCAAGCAACGCTTCGCCCTCTGGCGTCAAGGATTGTGAGTGGGTCGAGCGGTGCAGCAGCTTGATACCGTTGGCGGCCTCGAAGCGTGCGATGGTCTTGGACACGCCGGAGGTGGTCATCTCCAGGCGCCGCGCCGCTTCCGCGAACGAGCCCGCCTCGACCACGCGCACGAAGCAGAGGAGTTGCAGCAGGGTGGCAGGAGAAACAGGTGTGGACATCAAGTCCATACTGCCTTGCCGGATAAGGTGCCTACAAGCACTCGGATGCGGGGCCTAAACATCAGGGACGCTTCTCCCAAACCTTCGGAGTTCATAATGTCCCATGCGCACCTCGACGCCTTCCTGCATGCCATCCACGGTAGGGATGCGAATGGCTTGCTGGACCACGTGACGAATGAAGTGACCCTTTGGAGCCCGATCTTCCCCGAGCCGTTCCAAGGCAAAGAGAAGCTCAGGGCCGTGCTGAGTGTGGTCCTAGGCGCCATTGACAGGTTCGAGGTTGTCGAGGTGATGCACGGTAACGCACACAGTGCCGTCGCCTTCCGGCTCGACGCAGGTGGTATCACGCTGGACGGCATGGACTTGTTTGAGTTCGACTCGACCGGGCTGGTCGCGACCTTGAAAGTCATGTGGCGGCCGCTTCCGGCTATCGTTGCGATGCAGAACCGGATCGCACCGCTGGTCGGCGCACCGTTGATGTCGCTTGTGACCGCCACAGCGGCAGCTGCATGACGCGACTGGCGTTCGGCGGGACCAATCGCCCCACCATGCTCCATGGCATCGTGCGCCGGACTGGCCTGCCGAGGGACAGTGAACTCGCGCTCCGCTATCGAAATGCTGATCTCGCCGATGCCTTCTGCGTCCTGCTTCCAGCCGACGCGGAGGGGATAGACGTCCTGGCGGACCGTGTTTTTGGACATCCAGGCCCTGTGTTCCGGACGGCGCTCGGCTTGCGCGATGCGGCCATTGGCCTTTTCGGCGTAAAGACGTCCGGACAATTGCGTAAGCGGCTCGCGCGGGACGGGGTAGACCGCATTGACTTCTTCCCGGTGCTGTCACGATCCGCACGGGAGGTCGTGCTGGGTGAGGACGATCGGCACCTCGACTTCCGTACCTCGCTGCTCCTACGTCAGGCGACGGCAGGTAAAGAACTTGTCGCGACGACAGTCGTGCACTGTCACAACACGCTTGGCCGAACCTATCTCGCCGCCATCCTCCTGGGGCACGAACTTGTGGTCAGATCTGTCCTGAAACGGGCTCTCGACCGGGGGTGAATGTCGTGAGTGAAAGTCAGGAAAAGGGAGGTGTTGTCCGAGCGCTGCAAGATCGCCGCGACACTGGCTCGCTCAGTTCGTAGTGCATCCTGCTTTGTCTCGTTTGATCACGCCCGCCGATGTGCCCGAGAAATCTGAAGCGAAGACGTGATCTGACCTGCAGTTGCCTCATCATGCGAACAAAGCGGGCGCGCAGAACACCAATCCACGTTCCGGACGGCGGATGGACGATGTGGACGGGGTTGATCAGCACGCATGTCATAGTTTTCGGTGCGACGACGCCAGCACGGCAAGCTGACCGAGTTATCAGCTTCGGCATCGTCGAATAAGCGCAATGCGCAGCGCTAGCCTTTGCCGATCCCGGCGTCGATCAGGATGGTGCGACGGCCATCGCGAAAGAGGCAGCTGTACACACTGGTGACAAGGTGCCCGGCCTTCCTCCAGCAATCTGGTATCAAAAGATAGGGCGCGCTCTTGGCGATCGCGACGTCCTGTGGGGGGCGGGAGTTTCTAGACACAATGAGATCCGCAATCGATAATTATGGCGACAACCCGAAACGTTCTACCTGTCCGATCTCTCTTCCGACACCCGCTCTGGGCCGTCCGCGTCAGGGGTGAAGCTTCGTGCCCTTCGTAGCCCTGTCAACGTCCTTCTTCGGGCCGCGCATAGCGATGCCGACAAAGTCGGGAGCGTCGGCCAACTCAGTCAGGAAGGCCTCACGGTTGGCCGCATCGTCGCCCGTCGAGAACATCGACCGGACGTAGGCAGCACAGGCAAGGTCCCGCTCGCCCGCAATGCGGTGACTACGCCGAAGATCCTCCAAGGTTGCAGCAAAAACGAGCATAGGTTGGCCCAGCAGCGGCGCGTATCGTCGGCCCGTCGCGCCGATATAGGGCTCTCCCATGGCCTCCGGCGCAGCCCCGGCGATACCGGTGGCGAGGAAGGCCGTGACGTTCAGCTTCTGCCACACGGCGAGATCTTCGTGTACAAGGATCGCCACCTTTGTATCGAACGCCATTCCTTCTCCTGCCTTCATCGCCTAAATATGTGAGGTGTAGCAGTAAATTGCCCGAACGATTGTCACACGGAAAGGGGTAGAAGTTCGATGTCTGAAGAAACGAACGTGGTTCGGAGAAAGCCCGTCTCACCCGCCAAGCTCGATGCGGTCGACCGAAGGCTGTTAGGCTTGCTGGCCGAAGATGCGACGCTTAGCTACGCCGATCTTGGCCACAACCTTCGCCTTTCTCCGCCCGCCGTCCATGAGCGGGTGAAGCGGCTCAGGCACGACGGCATCATTAAAGGGACGGTGGCGGTGCTTAACGGCGCCAAGATCGGCCGTCCGCTCCTCACATTTGTGCATGTCGACACGACAAGCTGGGCGGTCACCCGGCATCTGCTCGCCCTCAAGGAGCTACCAGAGGTAGAGGAGATCCACACTGTGACCGGCGAGAGCGCGATGCTGTTGAAGGTCCGTACTAAGGACACCCAAGCGCTGGAGGACCTGCTGGAGCGCATCCACTCCATCGAGGGGTTCAAGGGGACCCGAAGCTACATCGCACTTTCCACCTACCTCGAGCGCGGCCCCAGTCCGGTCTTGAGCGCCTAGGCTCTACCGTGTCTGGATACCGAGAACTGCTGTCAATCCAATGGCGCTCCAGGCCAAGAGGACTTGCAAAAAGACGTCGCCTCAGAGTTGCTCCGACACTAGCAACCTTCGCGCGGTAAGGACTAATGTCTGATATGAGTCGTTGTCTTCCGACCGGCCCCCCAGATCGATTTGGGTGTGTCATTGACCTGTCGTCTTCCAGCGGCATGGATCGATAAGCGGTCAAATATCATAAAGCGCAACTATCGAGCGCGGCCATATTCTTTCGTCAGAAACTCGACAAGTGGATTCAGGACAACTTCAATCGTGTTGCCGGCTTATACAACGCCGGAAATCCAAATCTCAGCCGTTTATCCAAGCAAGCCTCGACGGGACCTGGCATCGCCCTTTCACGACCCTCGAACTCGCGTCTCTGCAGAGCCTTGTCGATCCCGAGGAATACCTCAAACTCGACGGCCTCTCGGACGCAGACTGGCGCGAGAGAATTGGCAATGCCGTTCCGCCGGATGCCGCGCAGGCTATCGCCGATACGATGGGCACGACGCTCCTCCTAGCCTGGTCGGGCGAGAGCTTCATGCTCTCCGCTGTGCCCGTTTGGGTCCAGCAGATGGCCGTTGGACTCTCGCTGGATCGGGCGGCCAGGCCGTGTTCCGGCACGCGGCCGCGCGATGAGCCGGTGGAAAAAAATCTTCGGGAAAAGCTGAAAACATGAGGGAGGTATGAAGCTCCCTACCGCGCCCTGGACCCACCGCCGCAAGGGTCGCGCTGATCGCGCGCCCGGCAAGCCGGCTGCGCCCTTGCCCCGGGGGACCAGGCGCGGGGCGAGGGAGGGGTCATCCAAATCATGGAGAATCCCGATGCGAAAGCAGGAAAAGAACCCACGCGACCATTACCAGGACGTCACCCAACAAGTGATAGAAGCGCTTGAAGCCGGGACGCCGCCCTGGCGCCAACCCTGGGATTCCGGAAAAGCCGGCGGCCCCTCCATGCCTCGGAACGCCATCACGGGCGCGGGCTATCGCGGCATCAACGTCCTCACACTCGGCATCAACCGAATGGCTTTCATGACCGGCGATCCCCGTTGGGCGACCTACAAGCGGGCCCAGGAAAGGGGCTGGCAGGTGAAACAGGGCTCACGCGGCATCACCGGATATTTCTACAAGCGCATCGAGGTTGATGGCGCAAAGAACGAGGGTGGTTCGACGGGCGAAGGCAAATGGTTTCCCATGCTCCGCTCGTTCACGCTGTTCCATGCGAGCCAGATCGACGGCATTCCGGACTATCTGCCGCCGACCATTGAGGAAGCGCCCTGGCGCTCGCCGGATGCGGTCGAAACCATCTTCGCCAACAGCGGCGCCGAGATCCGCATCGGCGGTCCTCGCGCCTTCTATTCGACCGTCACGGATCACATCCAATGCCGCCCGCCGTAGCGTTTCATTCGCCTGCGGCACGGTCGAGCGTCCAGGTCCATGAGGGCATCCACTGGACTGGCGCCAAGCACCGGCTGAACCGCGACATGTCAGGCCGCTTCGGATCGAAGTCCTACGCGCGTGAAGAATTGGTCGCCGAATTGGGACAACTCAACGTGTGCAGTACGCTCGGGATCGCCGAGTGCGATTTCGTCAACGGCGCCGCCTACCTCTCGCATTGGCTCGAAATTTTACGCGAGGATAAGCGCGGAATCTTCCGCGTTGCTGCCGACGCACAACGCGCTGCGGACTTCCTGTTGGCTTTCCATCCCGACTACGCCGCGCGCCTGACTTCGCCGCTTGCCAGCACCGAAGGTGAAGCCGCTGGCGTGACGGAAACGGCTCTCAAGGCCGCGGTGAACCGCGCCGGGTTTTCCGGAGGCTATTTGGTTTAAGTTACGCGGCTAAAGGTATTGCCTCAAGGCTGGCATAGTAGCGTGCTTCGGCCTCGGCAGGCGGGATATTACCGATGGGCTCGAGGATGCGCCGATGATTGAACCAGTCCACCCATTCGAGGGTGGCAAATTCCACAGCTTCAGCGTGGCGCCAAGGTCCTCTGCGATGGATCACCTCGGCCTTGAACAGGCCATTGATGGTTTCGGCGAGAGCATTGTCGTAGCTGTCACCGACGCTGCCGACGGATGGTTCGATCCCAGCCTCGGCCAAGCGCTCGGTGTAGCGAATAGACAAGTATTGAACGCCGCGGTCGCTATGATGGATCAACTCATCTTGTCGCGCAGGCCGGCGATCGTGCAGCGCCTGCTCCAAGGCATCGAGCACAAATCCGGCCTGGGCCGATCGGGACACGCGCCAGCCGACAATGCGGCGAGCAAAAACATTGATGACGAAGGCGACGTACACGAAGCCTTGCCACGTAGCGACATAGGTAAAATCGGACACCCACAGAGCATTGGGCTTCGCTGCACGAAACTGCCGGTTCACTTTGTCCCGTGGGCAAGGGGCAGCCGGATTGCTGACCGTTGTCTTCACCGGCTTGCCGCGGATCACCCCCGCAAGCCCCATCTGCTTCATAAGCCTGGCCGTCGTGCAGCGCGCGACCGCGCTGCCCTCCCGGCGCAATTGCCGCCAGACCTTGCGCACACCATAAACTCGGTAATTTTCCTCCCAGACTCGGCGGATCTGTACTCTCAGCACGGTATCCCGTCGTGCACGCGGCGGCAGACGCTCCGAATCGCGCCGCCGGGCTGCATAGGCATGATAGGTGGAAGGGGCGATCGGCAGAACGCGGCAGATCGGCTCGACCCCATAGGTACCCCGATGATCGTCAATGAAGGCGATCATTTTTTGAACGGGCGGTCGAGCTCCGCCGCTGCAAAATAAGCTGACGCCTTGCGCAGAATCTCATTGGCCTGCCGCAGTTCCCGGTTCTCGCGCTCCAGCGCCTTCATCCGCTCCGCGACCTCCGAAGGAACCCCCGAGGTTCGACCCGCCTCAATATCGGCCTTCTTCACCCAGTCCATCAGCGTGTGGGTCGAACAGCCAATCTTCCCCGCAATCGACGTGGCGGCCGCCCACCGCGACGGGTGTTCCCCCTCATGCTCCAAAACCATCCGCACCGCTCGGGCACGGACCTCAGGGCTGAATTTGTTCGTCGTCTTGCTCGTCATGGCTCCATCCTACTTGGAAGTTGGAGCCTCCGGGAAATCCGGTGCGGTTCACGGCCTAACGGCCTAACGGGCTTTCCTATCCACCCCAAAGAGACGACGAGCGGTCGAGAGGCTGCTCGCGTCCGTGCGACCGCGAGGAGGCGGAACGCCATGACGAACTTCGATCAGGAACAGGCTCTAGCGGAAGGCTGGGGCGTCTTTGAAGCAGGCCAGAGCGAAGACGGCTCGGCGCGGATCGAAATCCAGCGCTTCGACGATGCAAAGATCTTCGCCGACGATCACAAGGCTTGGACCCATGTAGTCGGTCTCGCTCGCCAGGGGTCTCAACTCCATCGCGGGGCGCTTGAACTCGTCGATGCCCGCGCGCGCCGGGTGATAGAGCATCTGTGTGGCCCGTGGTGACGGCGCTGGCCACCAGCCCGGACCTGCGGAGCTACAACACCATCGTCGTGGTTATCGGGCGGGAAGGATTCAATCGGGCGCCTGCTGTCCCTGATCGAGGCCGGGATACCTCCAGAGCGCATCGAATTGCATCATCATGACGTGGACGGGCAAGGCGCACCCAGCATCGCGGCGCAATGCCATGTTGCGCGGGTTGGACGACAGGAGATCAATGCCCACGCATATGGTCAGTCGCCGCAGCCGAGATCGATCGCGGTAGCCTTCAGTTCGGTCGAGAGCTTGTCGATGAAGCGCAAAGCGGTTTCAAACTCTTCGCTTGTATACTCGTCGAGTAAGGCCTCGACCCGGTGTGCGTGTGCCGTATAGACGACATCAACTCTCACAATCGCGATTTCTATCGCTCTCAATAACCACCGGCGGCGATCCTTCTTATCCTGCTCACGACTGAGGAAATTCCGCGCAACAAGTTTGTCTATAATTACGCTCAACGACGCCGGGGTAAGACCCGTTTCCTTTGCTAAATCGGATGCAATTATCGGACCGTCAAGCTGCACCAGTCGAAAGCACCCAAGCTCGGTCGCCGTCAGATCCAGCTGACGAGCCGCCGCCTGTTGGAACAGCAGAGTACGGGTGCCGAAACGTTGTGCCAGCACGACGTATCGATCGAAACGGGAGCTTGACATTGATGTTCCATATGGTTAGGCCGTCTAATAGTTAAGTTAGCTAATCATATACGCAGCGTCAATATTACCCGGCTCACTTGCGCCAAATCTTCGTGCTGTTGGGGGATAGCGTTTGCAGGATATCGAGATGGAGCGGAAATCATGATGCCAAGGTTAGGTTACGTCGTAGTCTACGTCCCTGATGTTCGGAAGACGATCGAGTTTTATGTGGGGGCTTTCGGCCTCGAGCAGCGTTTCATTTCGGATGATGAGGCGTATGGCGAGCTCGAGACAGGAGCCACCGCTCTTGGCTTCGTGGGAGAGGCACTAATCTCCAGCGGGAATAAGGTGTTCCGGCCGAATCGCGATGACGAAAATCCCATCGGCGCTAAAGTCGCTTTTGTGGTTGAAGATGTCGAAGCTGCTTATCGGAAAGCTATAGACGGGGGCGCCTCGGGTTACGAAGAGCCGGAACAGAAACCTTGGGGCCAAACCGTCGCCTACGTCCGCGATCTTAACGGGTTCATTGTAGAGCTTTGCAATGAGTTCAATTTTCTGAATTCGTGACGATTTTTGCCGCCGGGTGACAAGCTCGCTCAAGACCAGCAGCGCGTGAATGGCCTCCACCCTCGCGCTCGTCGGTCTGGCTTACGAAGCGTAGCACTCACTGGCTGCCAAACCCGCGGCTTTGCAGATCAACCTCGGCGACCAAATCATGCGTTGCTCATGGACGGACCCATAATTTGACGAGAGGCCTAATCAAAGATGAGCGCTGCTTTCTACGATGTTACGCTACATGCGGAGTTGATCGTTCTTCTGTCTCACCCGGACTTTCTCGGCTGCTAGGTCAGACGGCGAGGGCCGGCGTTCGCGTGTTGAACCGCCGAACCGCCCGGTCGCACGACTCCGAGCCTCACCAACCGTCTCCTCGTGCAGACCGAGCTCTTGGATCACGATCGCTCTCATCAGACACCCGTCTCTAGCCCCAAAAGCCGAGCATGGATGGCCACCCTACTATGTGAGGATCAGCATTTTGGCCAAGTTCGCCGAAGCTTTACAGCATGATCGCCGACTTCATTGCGGCACAATCCCCGAGGAAGAATAGCTAAGTTCGAACAGCGTCGTATAAACATCAACGTTGTTTCTCCGCGAGCATGAAGGCGTTTCAGTCCTCACCAACAGCCCGTGCAACCACCTTAGCGAGCCGAGCGATGGCTTCCGTTAGTTCCTGTTCGGTTTGTGTTTCATATTTCAGACCGGATCCTGCCCTCACTAAGAACATTGCGAAGCCTTTGGCACCATCGAATGCCGTCAGGTCTGCCCCGTCTTCAGCCGCCTTAACCCCCCGCCTGGCGAGAAGTGCCTCATATTCGCCGCTTAAACGAGCGGCTTGCACAGAAATGATCTCTGATTGGAGGCCCATCAACTCCGCGCCATGAGGCGTATCCTTGAGCATACGGAAAAATATGAGTTCTTTGGCGAGCATGGTCTTCGAGAGGTTCGTGGAAAGAGGCGCCTGGATGTCCCAGGCGGCTTCCGCACCCACGATCGCCTTGTCGACCAATGATGACGCCAACGCTTCGAAGACGGTGCTTTTGTCCGAAAACCGAAGATAAAGGGTTGCCCTAGCAATCCCCGCCTCGCGAGCAATGTCCGCCATGCTGGTACGCTGGAAGCCGTGCCGACCGAAGAGGGTTGAAGCTGCGGACAAAATTCGCTGCAGTCCGGAATCAGACACATTTGACATATAGTGACCTTTGTGTCCATTCTGAGGCGTTAGCGAGGTGAAAGATCATGACTGACTTTGATCGAGTTCTGGTGACAGGTGGATCGGGTTATATAGCGACCTTCTGCATCGTCCAGCTTCTTCGTGAAGGCGCGACGGTGGTGACCACGGTAAGAGATCGATCTCGCGAGACGGACGTTCGCCAGGCCATAGCTAAGGTCTTGCCCGCAGGAGGCCGGCTTGAGGTGCACGTAGCGAATCTCACCGACGACGCTGGTTGGAATGAAGCGTGCGCAGGGTGCTCAGGTGTGTTGCACATCGCCTCTCCTATTCCCTCGCTTAGTCCAAAAAAAGATGAGGAATTGGTGCGCCCCGCCCGCGACGGAGTGCTTCGCGTGTTGAGGGCGGCGCGCGACGCCGGCGTGATCCGATTTGTAATGACCTCTTCAACGGCGGCCGTCTGTTACGGTCATGGCGGTAGATCTAAGCCATTTACCGAAGCCGACTGGTCAGACGCGAGCGATCGGACGGACAGTTCAGCATATGAGCGGTCGAAGATGGCCGCCGAGCGTGCCGCGTGGGACTGGCACACGCGGGAAGGGTGCGACATGGAGCTCGTAACCATTTGCCCTGGCGCAGTAATCGGGCCGGTTTTTGGACCTGACTACTCTGCATCAATCGACATTGTGCGTGCGTTGCTGAGGAGTTCAATGCCGGGGTTGCCACGCTTTGGCTGGCCGCTCGTAGATGTTCGCGACATCGCCGACCTGCATGTCCGGGCACTAAAGACACCCAGCGCCGCCGGCCAGCGTTTTATCGGTGCAGGACCGTTTTACTGGCTGCAGGACGTTGGCCGAGCGCTTCGAGAGCGGGTACCTGACCTGGCAGATCGTGTGCCTGTGCGCCGCTTGCCGAACTGGCTTGTACGGTTGTCGGCCCTTCGCAATGCAACCATTCGTGCTCGATTGTACGAACTAAACAAAACGCGCGACGTCTCGGCGGAAAAGGCGAGGCGAGAGCTTGGATGGACACCTCGACCTAACGACGACGCAATTGCGGATACGGCTAGAAGCCTCAGTCTCGAGGGTTTGCTCTGATGTTAGATCACATGAATCGATTGTAGCACAGCGTGCTTCTCCCCACTCAGAACTCTCAAGGAAAACCCATGACAAACACTATACTCATCACTGGCGCATCGACCGGCATCGGCCGAGCAACGGCGCAGCTTTTTCAATCGAAGGGCTGGAATGTTATCGCTACAATGCGCGATCCAGATAAAGAGACCGATTTGGCTGCGCTCGAGCGCACTCTGGTTGCGCGTCTCGACGTCGAGGACATCGACTCAATTCGTTCTGCGGTCGAGAGCGGGACCCGCCAGTTTGGTCGTATCGACGCCCTGCTTAACAATGCGGGCTACGGAGCCTACGGTCCGTTGGAGGCGACTCCGCTCGAAAAGATCCGACGTCAGTTTGACACCAACGTCATTGGCCTTTTGGCGACGACCAAAGCATTGCTGCCTCAATTTCGCGAACAGCGTGGTGGAGTTATCGTGAATGTCTCGTCGGTCGGCGGTCACGTGGCCTTTCCACTTGGAACACTTTACCATGGAAGCAAGTTCGCCGTTGAAGGTCTCTCTGAAGCTCTACATTACGAGCTCGCGCCGATCGGTGTTCGCGTGAAGATCATTGAACCAGGCCGGGTCAAGACCGACTTTGGAGGGCGCTCCTTAGACTTCAGTAATGATAGAACCCTGAGTGAATATCAACCCATTGTCCAAGCATTTGCCGGTGCGCTCGGCTCGAATCCGGATCAGGGGTCCTCAGCACAAACTGTGGCGGAGGTAATTTTTAATGCAACAACGGATGGGTCGGATCAGCTGCGTTATGAGGCCACACCGGACGCAGTGCAACTGCTCGGGCAACGCCGAGCTATTGATGACGCGTCTTTCTTCACTGGTATCAGGGCTAGGTTCGGCCTTTCCGGTCAATGACGTGGTCAGAACACCGGTGGCCTAGTGCCAAAATTTTCCCTGGGCGACACTCCCCGAAGTGACGTCGACTTGAGAGCACAATCGCGCCATATAATTTGTAGAATCGATCATGAGCCGCTATCGCCTTCACTATTTTCCAGAGTCCGGCAACAGTTACAAACTGGCACTGATGCTAACCCTTTGCGGTGAGAGCTTCGAGCCCGTTTGGACAGACTTCGGGTCCCGAGTAACATGGACGCAAAAGTGGCGCGAGCAAATTAATCCCATGGGTGAAATCCCTGTTCTAGAAGAAGACGGGGATAAGTTAACGCAGACCGGTCCAATTTTATTAAGCCTTGCCGAGCAAACCGGACTGTTCCAGGGAAGAGACCAATCAGAGCGATTTGAGGTTCTGCGCTGGCTTTTCTGGGACAACCAAAAGCTTTCAGGTTTTATGGCGAGCTACCGCTTCTTGCGAACCTTCTCCTTTGACGCAGAACCAGCAGTGCTTAGTTGGCAACGGCGGCGGGTAGATGACTTTCTGAGTATCCTTGAAAGGCGTGTTGATCAAATTCCCTTCATAATCGGGGACATACCTACAATAGCAGACCTCTCGGCCAGCGCGTATCTATCGTTTCCACAGGACGAGACGGGATACGACTATTCTACGACTCATCCTGAGATTTTTAGCTGGTTGGGTCGATTGCGTGACTTGCCGGGTTGGCGCGCTCCGTATGATCTGTTGCCCGGAAAGCGATTGCGTAGATATACCTGACGGATTTTGCAAATGCTGCCGTCCATTATTGACGCCTTAGATTTGATTTTGATCAAACCTCGTTTGAGGCTCCTTGGCTTTTATATAGAAGGCAAATATGACGGTCACATCCACGCTCCCGCTATGGCTCGAACAAGCGTTTTCCGCTATATGAACCCGCTCCAGCTTCCGGCATAATGAAAGACAGAGCTAGCCTTAATAGGTTATCGCTTCTGCTTTGTGTGGATGCTTTTGCTACTCTTTTCATAATTTGGCATATTGACGGGGCGGATAATTCATCACCCGCTTAAACGCCGTGCCAAACGACTTTTCGGAGTTATATCCGAGTGAGTGTCCAATCTCTGAGAGAGTTTCCGTAGAGTTGGTTAATCTGTCAGCGGCTAAAATCATCCGCCAACGTGTCATATACTCCATGGGCGAGAGCCCGACTTTTTCCTTGAACCTCGTTGCGAATGTGGTCCGTGACATGCCCGCCTTCTTAGCCATCAGTTGCAATGTCCATGGTGAACCGGGAGAGGCGTGCATAGCGCTGAGCGCCGCCCTCATCCGTTCATCGCCAAGAGCGAAGAGCCAGCCGACCTCATCCCGGTCTCTAGCCGACAAGTGTAGTCGCAAGGCCTCCACGAGCACCATGGTAGCCAGTTGCTGAGCGACAACAAAATCTCCCGGCTGCGGGTCACACAACTCCTGCCGCATGCGCTCAACGCACCAGCGAATTGTTGCTCGACTGGGCTCGTTACGAATATGAATGAACGGGGGAAGTACGTTAAGTAGCATATCGGCTTGGCCATCCGCCAAAGTAAAATATCCGCCGATGCTCAGAAACTCGCCTCCCTTATTGTACGTGACGATGCGGCCGTCATGTGTTGGAGGTAGGAGAAATTGAAGACTGATTGGCTCGGCGGCCATGTTGCTGGCGAGGCGAACCGGCTTTCCTCTGGCTAGAAGAAAACATTCACCCGCCTTGACCTTCACCGGCGCTTCGCAGTCGACCGCCACCCAACATTCGCCTGTAACGACGGCATGGAACTTGATCCCCTCATGAGAGCCAAAATGTACCGCCCACTCTCCGCTCGCGTCGAAGCCACCCGACACATAGCTGCGCAATTTAAGCACCGACAAAATATCCGATAAGGGATCCACGACTACTTTCCGAACGATTGACAACTAAATACGGACTTTAAGGGATAGATCGTCCCTGCTCAAGCTCGTACCTTTGTCAGGTGATTGGCGAGGGGAATAATGGTGGGCACGTTCGTCGTCGGGCAGGGACATGAAGCTTCCGCGTGGCGCGTGGCCAACACGCCCGTGAACAGGCGACCAATCACAGGCGAGGATGGCCGGGGCGTAACATCGTGTCCGCCGCGGAGCGCTGACTAACCGGCGCCTCCGACTGCATTAACCGAGAAAGTATCGCTCCATGAGGATCTTTGTCACAGGCTCTTCAGGCTACGTAGGATCAGCCATTGTCAGCGATCTGCTCAAGTCCGGCCACCAGGTCACTGGACTTGCGCGCTCGGCTGATGCTGCCCAGCAACTTGAAGCGGCAGGTGCGAAAGCTCTGCGTGGCACGATCGAGGATCTCGAAAGCCTGCGTCGGGGAGCGGGGGCAGCGGATGGCGTGGTCCATACCGCCTTCTTCCACGCCTTTGGGCAGGCTAGAATGACCACTCGTTTGCAGGTTATTCTGGGCGGGAGTCCGGCCAACATCGTAAGGCGCTTCATGACTGCCGCCGTTGAGGCGGATCGACGCGCGATTGAGACGCTTGGCGGCGCGCTGCGAGGCCGGGAGCGATGCTTGGTGGCAGCGTTTCCGACGATGGCCATGGCGCCAAATCGTCAAGCGGTCGAAACTGACGCTGCCGATCCCGGTGCCCCTGGCGGCGTCAGGGCACCATCCGAAACCATGGCAATGGACCTCGCCACGCGCGGCATAAGGGCGACGATCGTGCGGCTACCCCCGTCGGTGCATGATGAGACCAAGCAGGGCCTCGTCACCCAAGTGATCAATATCGCACGCAAGAAGCAGATTTCCGCTTACATCGGTGATGGAAAGAATCGGTGGGCGGCGGTGCACCGGCTCGATGCCGCGCATCTGTTCAGGCTTGCCCTCGAAAGTGGTGAGGCTGGCGCTCGCTACCACGCGATAGCCGAAGAAGGAATTCCTTTTCGTGACATCGCAGACAGCGTTGCACGCTATCTGGGTATTAAGGCCAAAAGCCTATCGCCCGAGGAAGCCACAAGGCATTTCGGCTGGCTTGCGCCCTTCATCGGTGCCGACAACCCGGCTTCCAGTCAGGCCACACAGGCTCGGCTGAGTTGGAAGCCGACGCATCCGCCTCTGCTGGTCGATATCGCGACTGCCCTTCAAAGCAATGCATCGCCAGCCAGACGGCCATGATCTTCGTCAATGGCCTGCCGGCGCAGTTGCCGTCTGATGCCCGTGTCTCTCTGCTAGATTTTCTTCGCGACCATCTGAGGTTGAGCGGCACGAAAAAGGGGTGCAACCAGGGCGCATGCGGAGCGTGCACGATCTTAGCCGGAAGCGAGCGGATTCTATCTTGCCTCGCGTTCGCGGCGCAGTTCGATGGCCAATCGATTTCGACTATTGAAGGCTTGTCCGTCGAGGGTGTGCTGCATCCGCTACAGCGGGCCTTCGTCGAGTATGATGGCTTCCAATGTGGATACTGCACGCCAGGCCAAATCTGCTCGGCGATTGGCATGCGAGCTGAAGTCAAGCGTGGCATCCCGAGTTATGTCACCGCCGATCTCTTGGCGGCGGCGGCGGTCGACCGGAACGAACTGCGTGAAAGAATGAGTGGCAACTTGTGTCGCTGCGGCGCCTACAATGGTATTATCGATGCGATCATCGCGGTAGATGTGGAGGTCGAACCATGACCCCTTTCAGCTACACTAGGGCATCAGACGCCGCTGACGCGGTTCGCCGCGGAGGGAGTGGCCAAAGCAAATACCTTGGCGGGGGTACTAATCTGGTTGACCTGATGCGGGAGAATATCGAACAGCCTATCACCCTTGTAGATGTCACCGGCGTCTCCACCGGCATTGAGCCCGTTGTTGGCGGCGGCCTGCTGATTGGTGCTGGGGCCCGGAACACTGCCGTGGCTGAGCACCGTCTGGTCAGAATGAGCTATCCCGTGCTGGCACGTGCCATTCTTTCTGGCGCTTCGGCCCAACTCCGCAACATGGCGACCATCGGGGGCAACCTCGCTCAGCGCACTCGATGCGAATACTTTTATGACGACGGCGGATCCCGCTGCAACAAGCGCCGGCCTGGGCAGGGATGCGATGCGATCGACGGAATAAATCGGGGTCACGCAATTCTTGGCGTCTCCAGCGCATGTATCGCGACCCATCCATCCGATATGTGTGTTGCGCTAGCGGCGCTCGGCGCCAGCGTGCACCTCCATGGCCTGACCGGAGACCGGCGACTGCCGCTGACTGAGTTTCACTGCTTGCCCGCGGACCATCCTGAGATAGAAAACGTCCTAGAGCCCGGCGAATTGATCACCGCCGTCGAGCTAGGTCCGCTGCCGGTCGCCTCCCGTTCCACCTATCGCAAGGTGCGCGATCGCTCCAGTCTTGCCTTTGCTCTTGTCTCTGTCGCGGCCGTCTTGAAGGTGGATGGCGGAATAGTCCGTGTGGTTCGCCTCGCTCTTGGTGGCGTTGCAACCAGACCCTGGCGAGCGTCTAAAGCTGAAATGATTTTGCTCGGTCAGCCTGCGACCGTCGAGATTTTCCGCGCCGCCGCCGAAGCGGAGTTGAGTGACGCCCAACCTTCTAAGCACAACGGATTCAAGATCGAGCTCGCTAAGCGGACCATGGTGGCCGTCCTGACGGAGCTGTCAACAGACCGCGGAGACATCTCACATGGCTAAGCCGCCTCGCGATCGCCGCCGCTTGATATCCCGGCGCGTGATTATTGGCAGCGTAGGCGCCGGGGCTGCGGCTGTAAGCCTTTATCGCTTGGGACCGATCGGCATTCTCGGGAAAGTCGCCGAACTTGCGCCGGAAGAATGGATCCCTGGCGGCAAGCCAGACCCTTTGATGGAGGCGCATGGCTTGGTAGGGGCAGCGTTGCCCCGTCTGGACGGGCCTTGCAAGGTTAGGGGCGCCGCTGCCTTTGCCGCTGAAGTGGCGATCGATGATATGACCTACGCGGCATTCGCCTTTAGTACTGTTGCCAAAGGTCGATTGGCGACACTGGACACGAGCGCCGCCGAGCAGTCGCCGGGCGTTATTTTGGTGATGACACACCGAAACGCCCCCAGGATGCGTCCCGGTGCGGCGGGCGATTTGCCACTGATGCAGGACGACCGCATCCATTGGAATGGACAGCCTATTGCGGTTGTTCTCGCGGAGACACAGGAGCAGGCTGACCACGCCAGTTCCTTAATTCAAGCGACCTATGATGTCGAACCGGCGGTCACACGATTCGATGCGGCCAAACAACGTAAACGACATGTCCTGTACTTTGGAGAGCCACTGCAAAACACCATAGGCGATCCTGAGGCCGCGCTTGTCGCAGCGCCCTTCAAGGTCGACCAGTCCTACCGCACACCATTCCACAATCACAACGCGATGGAGCCCCATGCAGCTACAGTTGCGTGGCGTGGGGACGCGTTGATCGTCCACGATAGCACCCAATCGGTGCGGCAGTCGGCCAACGCATTTACCAGGGCTTTCGATCTCAAGGCCGAGCAGATCAGCATCCGATCGCCCTTCGTCGGTGGCGGATTCGGCGCCAAGTAATGCAGTGGAAATACAAAATCCTTGCAGCAGCCGCTGCCAAGCTCGCCGAGCGTCCCGTCCGTATCTCACTTCCACGCAAGGGCGTTTATCGAACGGTTGGCGGAAGGGCGATGACGGAACAGCGAGTCGCCATCGGCGCACAGAGCGATGGCCGATTCGACGCCTTGATTCATGAAGGCGTGACAGCGACAGCGCAGTATGGCGAACTCGCCGAGGCGTTTATCGTGTCGACCCGAGCGCTTTATCAGGCTCGCACTATGCACCTCGATGTTCAAGTCGCCGACATGGACGTAATCGCCAACATCTTCATGCGCGCACCCGGGGACGCTGTCGGTAGTTTCGCGCTTGAGAGCGCCATCGACGAGCTGGCTGTCGAAATGAGGCTCGATCCGATCGCCTTGCGCGTGCGCAATGAGCCGGACAAGGATCCGACGTCGGGCCGGCCATTCTCGTCGCGCCATTTGCTCGAGGCTTATCGGATGGGGGCTGAGCAGTTTGGATGGACCGCACGCACGGCTCAGTGTGGCGTCCGCCGCGACGGTGAGTGGCTGATTGGCATGGGATGCGCTACCGCTGCCTATCCCTACGTGCGGATACCGGGCGGCGCCGCTCGCATCACCCTGACAAATGATGGGCGTGCGAAGGTCGAGGCTGCGGCGCACGAGATGGGCATGGGTACGGCCACGGTTCAAACGCAGATCTGCGCCGCACGGCTCGGTCTTCCGTTGGATAAGGTGACATTCTCCTATGGTGACTCCAGCCTGCCCGGAACCATTGATGCCGTCGCCTCGCAACAGACGGCCTCAATTGGCGCGGCGGTGATCGCTGCTCACACCAAATTAGTAGCCGAGCTTTTCAAGCTCCTGCCCCAAGGATCGCCACTCACTGGTCTGAGCCCGGCTCAAATCGAGACGGTGGACGGCGCGTTACGGAAACGGGACGCACCCCATCAGCGGGAAAGCTATGTCTCGATCCTCCGTCACGCGCGCCGTGACGACCTGAGCGTGGAGGCGAGTGCTCCCCTGCCGCTGGAGATGATGCACTGGTCCATGCATTCGTACGGCGCTCTGTTTTGCGAGGTGCGGGTCAGTGCCGTTACCGGTGAAACGCGCGTCACTCGGTTTTTAGGAGCTTTCGATTGCGGGCGTATCCTCAACGCCAAAACGGCTGCGAGCCAGTTCCGCGGCGGGATTATCATGGGTTTGGGGCTAGCCCTCATGGAAGTGGCACAAATCGACGAACGCACGGGGCGCATCATGAACCCGAATTTGTCCGATTATCATATCCCGGTTCATATGGATGTGCCCGAGATCGACGTGATCTGGACCGATCTTCCGGATCCCCGTGCTCCGATGGGGGCACATGGCGTCGGTGAGATTGGTATCACGGGGGTTGCAGCAGCAATCGCAAATGCCGTTTTCAACGCCACCGGCAAACGCGTGCGCAATTTACCGATCACGCCTGATAAATTGCTTTAATACTGGCGCGGGGGGCCACCGTTAAGATCATCCCCCTCGGCAGCGGGATATTAACAAACGATCAATTGTGGAAAGGTGGCATTGGGTAATATCAAACCACCCGTCGATGCGAGCTGCGTTGTAAGCCGTTTCTTCCGGCACGATAGTTCATGGTTCAAGGGACGAGCAACCCTGGCAACAATCTGCCCCGAGACTGATCTAAACCCGTCTTTTGCTGCCGCATCCTGCTGGTGCGCCCGGACGGATGTTCTGTCGGGACACCTCGCGGCTTGTTTGGCAAGGGCGGTTCGATCAAACGCCATCCGAAGCCAGTCGATATATCCGTTCATGTTGATCCCTGCATCAGAGCCCGGAGCAATAGGAAGACACAAGGCGGTAGGACGACCTACCCGGTCGCTCCGCCTCCACAACGGCGTTCCAATATGGCTGCCTCTGCTACGCGCTTCTCGCCATTCGGAGACGACCCAGCAGCCGACTTCCGACCGTCGAAAGCCACGACCGCTCTCGCTTTTGTGGTTGCCAGAATGTATGCGCCGCGCATATTAACGTCTATGCATCTCGAATGGGAATCAATCGATCTGGTAATCTTCTAGGGGCACTCGCTGTAGCCTTAAGCGATCGGCTCAACCCACGGGGGCCTGGGCAAGATGGACGGTCGGCTCCGGCCGCCGCTCTCGTGCACCTATCGCATTGCGAGAGACCGACCATTGAATCGCTGCGGGGCGTGCTTGGCCTGAGCCACTCCGCTGCCGTCCGATTGGCCGACCGTTTGGAAGTAGGTGGGCTTGCTGTGCGGGTGCCTGACAGCCAGGACGCGCGGGCAACAGTGCTGCGTCTCACTAAAAGGGGAGGCCGGCTTGCCGCAGAGGCCCTTGCCGCCCGCGCCGCAGTGCTTGCCGACGCGCTCTTCGTCTTGGACGAGACGGAGAAGGGACAACTTGAGGTGATCGCGAGCAAGCTTCTCATTGCTCTAACCGATAGCCCAGGCGACCTCTACCGACTCTGTCGTCTGTGCGACTTCAGCGCTTGCAGCGCTTGTCCTATCGCTAAAGCGTGCCAGCAATGAATGTCGCTATAATCCTTGGCCTACTCGCCGCTCTGCTTTTTGGAACAACAGACTTTGCAGCGCGCTTCGCCGTCAGACGGACCGGCACTTTGAGGACCATCTTTTACGGCGACCTCGCCGCCGCGTGCATCATGAGTGGGATTGTTATGTGGCGAGGCGTCCCGAGTGCAGACTTGACGACCTGGCTTATCACCATCGCGTCGAATCTGAGTGGGTTGGCCGCCAGTGCCTGCCTCCTTCGTGCTATGGCAACTGGAAGTCTGGGCATCGTTTCTCCGATCGCGGCGACATACGGAGGGGTCACCGCTCTGCTGGCGGCTGCCTCCGGTGAGGCGCTTCATTTGGCTGGGTGGATTGGGGTCGCGTTGACGACAGCAGGTGGCGCCACCGTTGCAAAACCGCACCAGGGCCCGAAAGTAGGACCGGTAGATCACACGGGAGCGATATTCGCCGCCGCTGCGGCCATTCTTTATGGGACAAGCTTCTGGTTGCTTGGGCAATTCGTTGTTCCAATGTTGGGGGCGGTTGTGCCCACATGCAGCTATTACGTACTGGGTACGGCCGCCTCTCTTGCCTTCGGGATTTCAGTGGATCACCAGTTACGGTTGCCCTCAGCGCCAGCGCTTTCTCTTGTGCTGGGCACGGCGATACTTGGCTGCGGAGCAACATTGGTCTTAGCGTACGGCGAGATTACGGGACACGTTGCAGTCGTGACGGCCCTCAGCACGCTTGCAAGCGTCGTGACGGTCTTCCTCGCTCGCCTTCTTCTGAAGGAGAAAGTATCGATCTCCGGTTGGATCGGAGTTACGCTTATTGTGGTCGGATTAACTCTGCTCCACTCGGGTTGAATAGTCCGGTCGCGTGGTACTCACGATCAGGTAATCGCATTTTTGGCGACCCACTTGCGGACCATCTCGATGGTATCGAAGTGCGCTCCCTAGGCTGTAGACTCGTAATTTTGCGCTAAACCGGTCCGCCATGGGTGCCTTCCAGCATTACGTCGTACTCCTGGCCCGTATGGTCCCCCAATACCAAAAGATATCTCTTTCGAGCAGACGGCGGTGTTGCCACTGCAACTGTCGATTGCGGCAACTGGCCTGTTCCAGAAAGACGGCTTGAGCTAGGCTGATGTATCCGAGATAGTGTCCAATTTAGCGGAATGTGGATACCATCAGTGAGCGATCCTTCGATCCCCTTGGGACTGTTTTCAGCGCCAGCAGTTGCTCTCGTGCTCGGCACGATGATACTCACCTGCGGGGGGCCCTGGTATTGGCGCTCGGTGATTTTACGGAACACGTTGCAGGGCCAAAACGTCCTCAGCGCGCTGGAATCTTGCAAAACACGCTCAAGATCGAAAGCTCTTCGCATGTCGTCGGGGCATGACCATGTCGATGTCTAATCTTCATTGGCACGGAGGTCACGTGAGATACGTTTTAGACCGCGATGACGAGCTTCTTCGCGGAAACACCTTTGCGGAGTTGTTGCAGTCCGGCAGGGATGGCGTCCAGGCCGGTACCCACGACTTCCGCTGGCGGTTCAGCTCGAAAAGCCCCGGCCGCGAGCGCGGCTGGGAGGAAGTCGGCGTAGATCGCGGAGCCAACTTTGTTGTCTTTGAGGTTGCCTCCCCAGATGCCGCTTACATGAACGCGCCGAGGCCCGCGCAGCGCGAGGATGCGGGTGACGAAGCCTGGTGCTGCGGATGAGACGCGCCTGGAGCCATGCACACGGGCGGCGACGCGCATGACTTTCAGCAGCGAGCCCTTGCCGATCGCGAGCGAGCCGGCGAGCGTGCCACTGCCTATAGCCGCTATTAGCTCATCGACTGCCGCTCGACTGTTCCGGTCAACCACGGCGTCGGCACCCAAGGCGCGCAAATAATCGAAGTTGCGTGGCGAGGCAGTCGCAACCACTCGGTACCCCGCATTGCGGACCAGCTGTATGGCGTTGCTGCCGACGCCGGTCGATCCGCCCCATATCAGCACCGTCTCTCCGCGCTCGGTCGGATTCGCGGTTGGGAGGACCAGTGCCAGGCCATCTTTCTGGAACAGGCCGGTTGCCGCGGTCGATAGTTGCAGTGGCAGCACTGCCGCCTGCTCGAACGAGAGGTCGTTCGGTATTGGGGAGACCATATGGGCTAAGAGAACGACGTAATGCTGGAAGGCACCCATAGCTGACCGGTTTATCGATCGCTCGAGGCCAAGCGCATGCCCTAATACCCGGTCGCCGAGTTTGAATCGGTCGGTGCCGGAACCGACTTCGACAATCTCGCCCGCAATGTCCCCGCCAATCACTGCCGGGAAGGTTAGCCACGGCAGGATAAGCCGATAGGCGATGCCAGGGATGCCATCAACGAGGTTGAGACCGACCGCTCTTGTCCTCACCACAACCTCGCTGGCGCCCGGACGGGTATAAGGTGCTGGGCCCACTTCGAAAGTGCCGCCGCGCTTAGGCAACCACAGGGCAAAGTTCTCAGGTGTCGTGGGCATGGAGTATCCCTTTATGCAACACAACTAGAAATATAGGGATGGCGGCCTTCACTCCCCCGACTATCGTGTGGCTGAGAAAGGAACTTACAAGAGCGCCCTAAGTCCGCGGTCAGCGAGATTAAGGCGCCAGCCGTCCAAATGGCGGCGCTCCACCGCACCTTTCTAGATCTGAATGCCGCCGGCAACCTCGATGCGCTGGGCATTGACCCAACCGAATTCATCGGAGAGCAAGGTGGCGATCACCGGTCCGACATCCTCAGGTGTTCCGACGCGGCCGAGTGCTGTGTGATCGGCGACCATCTTGTTAACCTGCGGATTGTCCCGGACGATGCCGCCACTGAAGTCGGTTGCGATGGCGCCCGGAGCGACGACATTGGCGGTGATCCTGCGCGATCCCAACTCAACAGCCATGTAACGGGTCAGCGCCTCAACGGCAGCCTTGATTGGGCCGTAGCCGACACGCCCGGGCATGGCGACGCGCGCGAGGCCGGAGGAGATGTTTACGATGCGGCCGCCGTCGTTCAGGAGTGGCAAAAGCGCCTGGGTCAGGAACAACACGCCCTTGAAGTGGACAGAGTAGAGGGCATCCATATCCGCTTCTGTGATCGCCTCGAGGCCCGCGCTGGACGACGTGCCGGCATTGTTCACCAAATAGTCGAAGCGGTCGGCGCCCAAATCCACGAGCACTGCCCGCAGCTGCTCTACGAAGCCGGCGAACATTCTCGTATCGCCCGTGTCCAGCTGCAAGGCAATTGCCTGCGCGCCCGCATCCGCAGCCAGCGTTACTACCTTGTCGGCTTCTGCTCGATTTGTATTGTAAGTGAAAATTGTGTGGACGCCCCGGCTGGCCAAACAAAGGACCGTGTTACGGCCGATACCGCGGCTGCCGCCCGTGATGATAGCAATTTTAACGTTTGACATGATTAATCTTTCTCGCTTCCGACGCATCGTAACCCGCGTCTTGTGGCTTGATCATGCCGCTTCTGGCCTCCTGCTTTGAATGCCGAGAGTCGCCTATTTCTTGCCTGATCCTGGCTTCATGATAGTATCCCCGGATGGATCACGAAACACGATGAGGGCCCTCGCGGAAGCGCTTGCACGCTATACCGACGCTCAGCCGGGCAAGGGTCCATTTATAACGGACGTGGACGGCATCGGGTTGGTCATCATGCGGTCGGACTATCCCAAGGCGCCCAGCCACATGATCTCACGGCCGGCCATGTGCATCGTTGCCCAAGGCGCAAAATGGGCGACCTTCGGCGGCAGTCACCTGGAGTACAAAGCGGGCCAGGCTCTCATCATTGGCGTAGAGACCCCTTCGACGGGCCGGGTGGTCGAAGCAAGCCCAGGAGAACCCTGCTTAGTCCTGGCTGTCGAACTTGACCTAGATCTGATGCGCAACGTGGCCGAAGATATCGACCCGCCGCCCCGGTCCAGCGGCGAGCCCGGACGCGGCGTCTTCATCGCGGACTTCCAAGGGCCGCTGGCCGACTGCGCCTTGCGGCTCGTACGCCTGCTGGACAAGCCCAAAGCAATTCGGGCCCTCTATCCCGGCATTATGCACGAAATCTGCTATTGGCTCCTGACAGGACCCCAGGCTGGCGATATCGCCAGGCTGGCCTTGAGGACCGGCCTTTCTCAACGGATCGTTCAAGCCATGCATAGCCTACGAAGCCGGTTTAAGGAGACAGTTCGGATCGAGGAACTGGCGGTGATCGCGCATTTAAGCGTCTCGGCCTTCCATCGGCAGTTCAGGGCCCTGACCTCGTTGACCCCTTTGCAATACCAGAAGCAGTTAAGGCTGCTTGAGGCGCGCCGCCTGATGGCGTCGTGCGCATTCAATGTCGAAGAAGCAGCTTTCGCGGTTGGCTATCAAAGCCCCTCGCAGTTTAGTCGCGAATACGCGCGCATGTTCGGCGCGCCTCCCAAGCGCGAGCTAAAGAAACTGCAACCTCGCTCCCACGCCGAACCGCGTCAGCAAGGCATCGAAGCGCCCAACTAGCCCCCGAAATGCAATTCGGACGGTAGGTCGTGCAACCCTTTCAGCAGGAGCATACGCCTCGATAAACGTCCTGGAAGGCATCGAAATCGATGTCCTCCGGCAGGTTCGCCTTTTTCAATACCGCGGAGTCGGTATGGCGCTGCAGGCGGCCTGAATGCAGATGTGTTCCGCCGGCGAGATAACGGCCATCGGCGGCGTGCTGGGCATCATACCTGGGAAGCTCGTCGCAAAGACACCCACGGTGCGACCCCGAAAAATGGCTCGACCGAGGTTCTTGACGGCAAAAGGTACAAATTCCCTGACGCAACAACGGTTATCTCCTCTGCATCAATGACATCATCGACGCCAGCTGCCGTTACCGAGAACATGGCCCTCATCATGACCCTCACGCGCATAGGCTCAGCGATACTGAGGACAAGCGACGATGCCCGCCTCGTGCCGGAGGAGCTACTGCATATCTGCGATCCGCGTGCTGGTGACTGGATGAAGGCAAGTACATGCCGTCCTTGACTGCCGTAATCGGCATAAAATTCGAGGACTATCTACGCTCGATCGGCCTCATCACAACCAAGGTGGCGGATGATCATCCGCCACACCACGTCGATCCCTTGAAGCGGACGACCTATGCCCTTCTGCAATGAAATGATGGTCATACATCAGGGCAGTTGCACCCTATGCACCTCGTGCGGCCACTCGACGTGCTGACGAAGCGTGAGCGTGAGAAATCAAAAACGAATCTACAGGGGTGAACCGCTGCCACTGAGCGATGGCCGCCGCAAGGGTCCGTCACGCCAAAGTATGGCGCAACGTCCCGGCTTCGCCGGCTCGCGCCCTTGCCCCGTCCTTCGCCCAGAGGCTTCCGGAAAGGGTCTTCGACAGAGAAGATCTGAAAGGAAAGCCGCATGCAAACGGAAGAGGCAAAAGACAAACGCACCGAGCTGCCGACGGGTCTCGCCATGCACACGGGGACCGAGACCTGGTTCAGGCATTGGGTTGGTTCGATGCTCTTTACCGAAGGCGTCCATTTTCTCGCCGAACAGGCGAACGCCTTCTGGCTGATCGACAATGTGGCGTGGGGCCGGATGAACGGGCGCGTGAGCCGCGAAGCGTTCGTCGCTTGGAAGCTCCGGGTCAACGCCGATAAATCGGCCGAGCTAATCGCAGACGACGGCAATGGCGTCGAGCTGCTGCGCCAGCACGTCCCCTGGACCGATTTCCCGCTCGAGGAAATCACGCTCTACCTCACCGACAACGTGCTGCTGCTGCCCAGCGAATACTGAGCGGTCCATACCGGCGCGCCCGCGCCGCCAAACCTTCCTTCAATCCGTCCGCCCGCTCCTGGTCCGCTCTGGCGGATGCCGTCGCGCGCGACCACCCCGGAGATATTCATGACAAATGCTGCACAATACAGCTTCGGCCTGTTCGACACGACGGCCCTTGGCTGGACCCTCGATGCCCCACGCGCCACCTCAGCCCAATCGACAGATCCGACCGTCGAACTGACGCCGTGCGTCAATGCCGCTCGGCCCGCGACACGGATCGCTGCGGGCAAGAATTACCGGCTCGATGGTGAGCGCATTTTGGCGCGCAGTTGGAGCGGTCGCGCGCACGACAATATTCGGGCCATCGCGCTCTCGAAAGAGATCGAAGACGCCGGCCGCGCAGCATCCCGCGATGAGCAGGAGCAACTTCTGCGATTCATCGGCTTCGGCGCCACGGACCTGGCGCAGAACGCCTTCCCGCTGCCCGGCGCCGATGGGTTTCGCGATGGCTGGGAACATCTCGGCCAAAGCCTGGTCAACAGCACCAACGACGGCGAATACGCGGCCCTTCAGCGCGCGACCCAATACGCCCACTACACCCCCGAGCCCGTCATCCGCGCCATCTGGCGTGTGGCCCAGCATCTGGGGTATGGCGGCGGCCGTGTGCTGGAGCCCGGCATGGGCACGGGCCTGTTCTTCGCGCTCATGCCCGATGAACTGCGCGCGTCATCGCGCCTGACCGGGATCGAGTACGATCCCGTCACCGCGCGCATCGCACGGCTGCTCCACCCCGAGGCGCGCATCCACTGCGAGGATTACACGCGCAGCCGCCTCGGGGGCGGTTTCGATCTCGCCATCGGCAATCCACCCTTTGCCGACCGCATCGTGCGCGGCGACCCGACGACAGCAGGCCTCGGGCTGCGCCTGCATGACTACTTCATCGCGCGCTCAATCAGCCGCCTCCGCCCCGGCGGAATCGCCCTGATGGTCACGAGCACCGGAACGATGGACAAGGCCAGCCGAACCGCCCGTGAGCATATCGCCTCGATGGCCGATCTGGTCGGGGCCGTCCGCCTGCCGGAGGGCAGCATGAAGGCTACGGCCGGCACAGAAGTCGTCATCGACATTCTGGCCTTCCAGCGGCGCGTTGAAGGTGCGCCCGCAGCAGGCGCGCCTTGGATGGACCTCATCGAACTTCGCCTCGACGGCGACGAGGGCGGGGACTCTAGCGATGCAGGTGCCGATGAGAGCAGAGAGCCCGAGCACCGGCATCTGCGCCGTGGCGTGGTACACATCAACGAGTATTTCGCGGCTCACCCCGAGATGGTCCTGGGATCGCACGGCCAACGTCGGGGCATCTACGGGCCCGGTTGGTCCTACACCTGCCGCCCGAACGCGCCCTTCGCCACGATCGAGGCGCAGCTCGACCAGGCGCTCGGCCGTCTGCCCGCCGGCATTACGACCCCTCCGAGCGCTGACCATGACCGTGAGGATGACGACGAAATCGCGTCCGTCGGCCTGGCCGCCGATGGCGCCACGGTCAGGGAGGGCTCCTATGTCGCCGGGAAGGATGGCCGTCTCTGTCAGATCATCGACGGTCGAAGCAGCCCGGTCGCCATCCGTACCGGCAAGGGCGGCGAGGGCCTGACACCGAAGGCCGCCAAGGTCATCCGCGCCCTCATGCCGATCCGCGACGCGGTGCGCGAGGTGCTGCGCACCCAGGCCGCGGGGCGGCCTTGGATGCAGGCGCAGGTCCGGCTGCGCACCGCTTATTCGACCTTCATCCGCTACCACGGTCCGATCAATCATACCGTCGTCACCGTCACCCGCGACGCTGAGAGCGGGGAGGAGAAGGAAACCCATCGCCGGCCGAACCTGGCGCATTTCGCCGACGACCCGGATTGCTGGTTGGTCGCCTCGATCGAGGATTACGACCTGGAAGCCGGCATCGCGAAGAAAGGGCCGATCTTCGACCAACGCGTGGTGTCGCCGCCGATGACCCCGGTCATCACGTCGGCCACTGACGCGCTGGCCGTAGCGCTGAACGAGGTGGGCTTCGTCGATCCGGAGCGTCTGGCCGAGCTGCTGGAATGCGAACCCAAGGACGCGCTCGACCGCCTCGGTGCGACCGTCTTTCGCAATCCTTTGACCGAAGGTTGGGAGACGGCTGATGCCTATCTCTCGGGGCCGGTTCGCACCAAGCTCGCCGTTGCCCGCGACGCCGCGCTCCTCGATCCTCAGTATGCCCGCAACGTCGAGGCTTTGCTTGAAGCGCAGCCGCAGGACATCCCCCCCTCGGGGATCACAGCCCGCCTCGGCGCGCCGTGGATTCCGACGAAGGATATCGAGGCCTTCACCCTTGAGGTGATGGAAACCGAGACGCGCATCTTCCACATGGAGGAAGTCGCGACATGGACCGTGGACGGCCATCGCTTCGCCACGAGCGCCGCCGGAACCTCCGAATGGGGCACCCCTCGGCGGCATGCCGGCTCGCTGCTGCACGACGCGCTGAACAGCGCCACCCCGCAGATCTTCGATACCGAGATCGTGGACGGCAGCGAGCGCCGGGTGCTGAACCCGGAGGCGACGGAGGCCGCGAAGGAAAAGCTGAACAAGATCAAAACCGCGTTCTCGACCTGGGTCTGGGCCGACCACGAACGCGCCGATCGGCTCTCGCGGCTCTACAATGATCGCTTCAACAATCTGGTGCCCCGCCATTTCGATGGTGCGCACCTGACCTTGCCCGGCGCCAGCGACATCATCCGGCTCTATGGCCACCAGAAGCGGGTCATCTGGCGCATCATCACGTCCGGCAGCACCTACATGGCGCACGCAGTTGGCGCTGGAAAAACCTTCTCGATGGCCGCCGCGATCATGGAGCAGCGCCGCCTCGGGCTCATCTCAAAGGCCATGCTCGTCGTTCCCGGCCATTGCCTGGCCCAGGCAAGCCGGGAGTTCCTTCAGCTTTACCCGACCGCCCGCATCCTGGTCGCTGACGAGACAAATTTCGCCAAGGATAAACGCGCCCGGTTCCTGGCACGCGCGGCCACGGGTTCGTGGGATGCGATCATCATCACGCATTCGGCCTTCCGCTTCATCGGCGTTCCCGCAAATTTCGAGCGCGAGATCATCTCGCAGCAGATCGATACCTTCGAGGCGCTGAAGCTCAAGGCCGACGCTGACGATCGCGTCACGCGCAAGCGGCTGGAGGCGATGCGCGAGTGCCTTTCGGATCAACTGGAAGCGATCAAGGATCGGCGCGACGATATGGTGACAATCGACGAGATCAGCGTTTCGCAGATCATCGTCGACGAAGCGCAGGAGTTCCGCAAACTCTCCTTTGCCACCAACCGCCTCAACCTAAAGGGCGTCGATCCCGAAGGTTCACAGCGTGCCTGGGACCTTTACGTCAAGATGCGCTTCATCGATTCGAGGAATCCACGCCGCGCCCTCATCCAAGCCTCGGGCACGCCGATCACCAACACACTCGGCGAGATGTTCACGCTGCTGCGGTTTCAGAACGAGACGACGCTTCACGACCGCGGCGTTCACGAGTTCGACGCCTGGGCGGCCTCATTCGGTGATACGCGCACGGAGCTGGAGCTTCAGCCCTCGGGCTCCTACAAGCCGGTCGAGCGCTTCTCGCGGTTTGTGAACGTGCCCGAGCTGATTGACATGTTCCGGGCCTGTTCGGATATCGTCCTCAAGGACGACCTGCGGCAGTACCTCCGCCTGCCCAAAATCAAGACCGGTCAGCGCCAATTGGTCACCGCCGACGCCAGCGAAGCCTTCCGCGACTACCAGGCGCACCTCGCCGACCGCATCTCGGAGATCGAAAGTCGCACCCGCAAGGTCCAGAAAGGTGACGACATCCTGCTCGCTGTCATCACGGATGGCCGTCACGCCGCCATCGACATGCGCCTGGTCGGCCTCGCCAACGATAATGAGCCTGATAACAAGCTCAACAAACTAATCGCCACTGTCCACGACATCTGGCTGCGCACAGCCAATGATCGCTTCAAGAAGCCGGACGGATCGCCTGATCCCATCCCCGGCGGCGGACAGATCATCTTCAGCGACCTCGGCACGCTGGAGGCGGAAAAGACGCGCGGCTTCTCAGCCTATCGCTGGATCAGGAACGAGCTTGTCCGTCTCGGCGTCCCGGCGTCGGATATCGCCATTGTCCAAGACTACAAGAAGACCGCCGACAAGCAGCGCCTGTTCAATGAGTTCAACGCGGGCCGCATTCGTGTCCTGATCGGTTCGACCAAAAAGATGGGCACCGGGGCCAACGTCCAACGGCGCCTGAAGGCCGAGCATCACCTCGATGTGCCCTGGCTACCCTCGGAAATCGAGCAGCGGGAAGGCAGGATCGAACGGCAGGGCAATCAATACGACGAGATCGAGATCTTCGCCTACGCCACGCTCGGCTCCCTCGACGCGACGATGTGGCAAAACAACGAGCGCAAACAGCGCTTCGTATCCGCTGCCCTTTCCGGTGATCGCAGCATCCGGACCATCGACGATATCGGCGAGGCCGCCAATCAGTTCGCACTGGCGAAAGCCATCGCATCTGGGGATGCGCGGCTGATGCAGAAGGCCGGACTGGAAGCCGAGATCGCACGGCTCGACCGCCAGCGGGCAGCGCATTTCGACGATCAGTTGAACATCCGACGCCGCATCGCCGACGCCGACGCAGAGCATCGCCATGCAACCCGCCGGATTGCCGATATCGGCAAAGACCTCATCCAGCACGTCTCCACGCGCGGGGATGCCTTCCGCATGGAATTCGAAGGCCAGCTCGTCACCGATCGCCGGGTCGCAGGCACATCGCTTCTGTCCAAGGTGCGCCTTGCCGAACGCGGAAAGGTCCCGATGGAGAAGGATCTCGGCAGCATCGGCAGTTTCGCGCTCGCCTGCCACGCCGACCGCGGTTGGCGGCGGGAATTCGAGGCGAGCCTTCTCCTGCGCCGCAACGGGCTCGATCAGGAAATCCCCTTTGACGACGAGCTAACGCCATTGGGCCTGATGTCTCGGATCGAACATATCCTCGACCGTCTCGGGATCGACCTGCAGGAGCAGGAACGCCGTGCGGTCGAGGCCCAGAATCGCCTGAACGGCTACCAGGAGCGCAGCGGCCAGACCTTCTCGCTGCAAGCCGAACTCGACGCGAAGCTGGCCCAACTCGCTCGGCTCGATGCCGACCTCGCGCAGACCGCACAAAAGGCGGCCTAAGCCGCCCAACGACATCTCAATCAGGAGATTTACCGATGCCGATCATCATCGACACGGGCGCTTTGCTGCGCCCGCTTTTCACCGCAGACCAGTTTATCGCGACCAAATGGGAAACGGCGGAAGGCAAGGCCCACTTCGGGAATAAACTCTGCAAGTTCATCGCAGCCGACTTCAAGCAGAGCCTTTTCACCAAGACCCTCTACGGGTGGCTCAGTAACTGCTTCGGGCACATTGCGCACTATAATATCCATGGCTTCTTCGAGACATTCTTTCAGAACCTAACCGGCAAGATTGAGTTTCTAGAGCTTAGCCTTCAATGGCCCTGTTACGGCGACCCCACCAGGTACCAATCCGCGGCAAAATGCTTCGCCTCGGCGAGCTGCTCTTCCTTGGTACTGACCCGGCGCTGCTTGCCGCCCACCGAGGTCGAACATTGCCAGACGCGACCATCGCCGCGGCGGTAGAGCTGGACCTTGCCATCCATCAATTCGTAGCTGGTCATGACGTGACTCATGGGACAGTTTCGGAAGCGAATGACGGGTAGGCTATCAGGTTTCAGCCTGAGGTCAAATTTGTGTTAGGGGTGTGCTAGCACGTCTAGCCGCCCTGAAGGTATCCAGGGACGGCGAGGATTGGCAGATTTGCTTAGGATTTTGGTTGCGGGGGCACGATTTGAACGTGCGGCCTTCAGGTTATGAGCCTGACGAAGGACTCAGCGACTCCTTGATTCTGAATAATAAATTCTCCTCCTTGTTAGTATGTGGGTCAGAAAGTGGGTCAAATACCACGGCGAAATTGTGCGAAAGCTATACAACTCGTTTCATCATAAAAATGAATAAGTGGCACACCCACTTTTACTGCATGGTAGCCCACTTTTGGAATACATTAAATTGTGCAAAATGCCAATTTTTTGAGTGGCTAAACCAGCTGTTTTGCCGATGGATTTGGTCAACCCTGCGCAATTATGTCCACCCCTGTCGATGGTTTGCCGACGCCGCCGGCGCCATCAAAGCCGTCACTGGATCGAAGGGCCGATGTCTCCGACTTCGGAGAGTGGCATGTCAAAGACATTAAAGTCGCTCCCGAAGCGTGCGGTCGAAAAAGGCCAGCATCTCGCGCCAGCCACGTTCAGCGGCAACCTCGTTGTAGACAGGGAAATCCGGCTTCATCCAGCCATGCGCTGCAGGATAGGTCTCAGCGCGATAGCGGATGCGCGCTTCGTCCAACGAGTTTTCAAATCGCTCGGACATGGCTAGCGGGTAGCTTACGTCATTCTCAGCTGCGGCGATGTATAACTCGGCTTTCAGCTTAGAGGCGTACGCATGGGGGCTGTCCGGCGTGTCGGTCGCCAGATTCCCGCCGTGGAAACTGGCCACGGCGGCGAAGCGATCCGGCCAGGTGCCCGCCGCGGCAATTGCCATACCGCCACCCATGCAGAAGCCGACCCCGCCAACCTTGTTGCCTTTGACGTCTGAGCGGGTGTCGAGATAGGCGAGGATTGCCTCAGTATCCTCGGCAGCTTTCGTGTTATTCGTAGTCGCCATCAGGGGACCGAGGATTGCTTTAACATCGCCTTCAAACACCTTTTTGGGGTCGAGCGGACCATAAGCGCCGTAGCGATAGAAAATATCTGGTAGCAGCACGACATACCCAGCCTTTGAAAGCCGCTGTGCCATGTCAAGCACAGCCGGCCGAATGCCTCCTGCATCCATATAGAAGATGATTGCCGGTCCGTTCAGATCAGCCCCGGTGGAAAAAACATGGGTCGGACATTCGCCGTCGCGGGTAGTGATGATGGTCTGCTCATGAGACATAATGTGCTCCCTCGGCTGAGCGTGGCGTTTTGGTTTCGAAGCTTGTCGGAAAACCTATTTTAAATACATATGCACATATATATCTGTCAATGATTTATGGAGCCATTATGCAGCTTGACGTTCTTGCGACGCCTGGACACCTGATCAGCCTTGCAGCACGAGGATTTGCCCGACTGAGCGAAGCACGGCTGAAGCCGCTGGGCTTTGGGGTGGGGCATCTTCCAGTCCTCATTGCGCTTCAAGATGGCAGAGCGGACACGCAGCGTGATTTAGCCCGCTTCGCCAAGGTGGAGCAGCCACCGATGGCGCAGATGCTGGCTAGAATGGAACGCGATGGATTGATCAGCCGTACCCGGGACACTGCTGACGGGCGCAGTTGTCACATCGCGTTGACCGAGTTGTCCAAGGCGCGACTGCCGGAGGCATGCGTAGTTTTATTTGAGGGCAATCGTGAGGCTCTTATCGATTTCACCGATGAGGAAAGCGATCTTTTCATCCGCTTGCTCACGCGTCTAATCTTGAATCTTGATCGCATTGTGACACGCGGGGCGACCGAATAGGAAATCCGTAAGGGAAGCATCCGCCGCGAAGCCCTCACCGCGGACCAGCCCTTCGGCGAGGCAACGGACAAACAATGCTTTCACAAAGACGACAGCGGATGGCGCTGTCCCGGAACTGCCCGTACCGATTACGCGAGAAGTCGGGTGATCCAGCACTTTTCCATTCAACCAATGCGGCAGAACCACGATAGTCAGGCTCAGATGCACCTTCTCACAAAGCCGGGGGTTCGGACCTAATCGCCAGGCAATGAAAAAGTTCTGTTCCAACAAGATCGGCCTTACTCGGGACATTGACCTCGACGCGTCCGGAATTTGACGCTCCAGTCGGTGAGTTATTAAAATATCCGAAACGATGCAGTATTGTTGATTATTAAGCCGTCATCTCGTCACGGCCTTATGGCTAAAATTTGCGTGGCGGTTGCTGGCGCTTTGGCAAGGGTGACAACGATTTGCACATTCCCAAGCTACGCATTCGACTTCTCCTGTCGCAAGCAGTTCACTGAAAGACCTTACTTGGACATAGACCAAGCAAGATAGCCCCCTGTTGCAATGCTATGCTGCACGAGCTTTTTCTCGCGGGTAAACCGGATCGCCAAGCGTTTAGATAAATTGAAAATAGGGCCGGCACCGCGCCCTAAAGGCATAGCCTCCGTCATGAAGCGCTGCCGCGGTGACGTTGACGCTACGGAAATGCTATCAGGGTCACCCCTCCTATACGCAATATTTCTGTCACTCGCAGTCCAGGCTGGTTCGCCAGCAAGTTTGTTAACATCTCATATCTTTTTACGCATCCGCAGGCCAGAATCTAAATTCTTCAATAGTGTGTCGAAGCTGACGTCGACGTCTTCGGGATAGCCAAAGCCGCCTCCTAACTCCAAATCAATAAATCCCTTGAGAGATGCGCGTATGACCCGAGCTGAGTGAATCGCAGCGTCATCTGTGATTCCATATCCACGAAGTACCGCCAAGACCAAGCCGATGTAAACGTTCGCGACCTTTTGCGTAGCTTTACTCCAACCGGCAACCGGCATCTGCGCTCCCGCCCATAACCCCGGATGATCTCTCGCGAAGTTCCGTTGCGCATGCCCTAAAGCCTCAAGGGCCTTTCGTGCCTCGACGCCAGCCATTGCGTCACGGGTAATATCCAGGAGCAGCAGCATCCCTTGTCGGGTCAAATCATCTTTAACCATGTCCAAACTTAGGATGTGGTTATACAGAGATGGGGCCTTCACACCAAGGACAGCAGCGAGCTTCGCTATCGAGAGTGAAGCAAGCCCCTCAGAGTCGGCAATTGAAATTGCGGCCCGCACAACAATCTCCTTGTCCAGTCCCGCACGTACCACTATGCCTTACCTGTCCCAAGAAAATTAACGATGGCTGGCCCCACCTGCTCTGGCATTTCAGTATGCGGGTAGTGCCCCGCCCCCTTGATAATTAATAGTTGCGCGCCGATGCGATCTGCGACCCAATTTGCTTCAAAGGCGGGATCTGGAAAATCTGCATCTTTCGTTCCCATAACGACGAGAACGGGCATTTCCACCTTGTGGAGCATTCGTTCTGTATCCGATTTGGATAAATTGAGCATATTCTTCAATGCGATCATCCGGCCGGGTTCGCGTAGGTTTTCTCCCAACGCCGTGCAATATGAGGCAAAGTCGGCGGGCTTGCGCATGGGGAATAGGCTCTTGAAATACCAAAGCCAAAATCTAACCCTCCAGGGCCCGCTAAAGCCAATTGATAGCACTGCTCGTAGGTACCAGGGAATTCCGTTGGGAGGATCGCGCAGCACCGGCCCAATCAGGATCGCAGCCTTCACTTTCGTCGGTGCATCATTCGCCGCCCACATCGCTGCACCTGCCGTGAACGAATTGCCGATAATGATGGCCTCTTCGCTCCCAAGATGTGCCATCAGTGATAGCAAATCCCCTCCAATTGAGCGGGCCGAGTAGTCGCTCCAGCGGGGACTGCTGGCACCGTGCCCTCGTAGATCGACCGTTACTACGCGGTAGCATGCTCCGATCAGATAAGGAGTGAGATAGCGGTACTCATTGCGGACGTCTCCCATGCCGGGAACTGCGATCACCAACGGCCCTGATCCGCCCGTATCATCAAAAGCAATGGCACCGGAGCCCACCTTCATCTGAAGAGTAGGGCGCATTTCTGCCGGAACTGCTGTTGCTGCAGTGACCGATTGTGCTGAAGAATCTTGGTCGTGAACGGGGATTGAATGTGGGTTTCCTGACATGCTTTTCTCTTGACTAACGGTACTAGTTTGAAGACTACTACACTTAGTTTCCGCGCGCTACTAATCGTAGCGGCAGGATCCAGAGACAGGCTGATGGCTTAGGAAGCATTTAAATGGAGGATTTATAGGAAATACTGGGCCATGATCGGGGATGCGCCTTCTATTGCTTCCTTTGGAGTCGTCTGCGTGTTTTGACACCAAACTCGCAGGCAATGAGTTCACTGCAAATTGGTGCCATGAAGCGAGGTCAAATGCATGTTATCCATCTAGTTGATCCGGAACTTATTCCGCCATCTGGAGCAATCTCGTCTCCAAACTTTCAAGAGAACTTACTAGCGGGGCTGCGAGCACGCATGTTGGAAAAAGCCATTGCGGCGTTGCCGACGGAGTCTCCTTCCGTGCTCGTGGAGACCGTCTACGTTCCAGGGTTGAATGGCGCTCCCGACGTGCGTGTTCTCGCATATCGGCCCGCTGCCACCGAAGGCTCACTTCCTGTATTGCTTCACCTCCATGGCGGCGGGTACGTCATTGGCTCGCCTGAACGGAAGGGTGCCGAACACCGCAAGCTTGCTGTCGAATTGGGATGCGCCATCTATTCGGTAGACTACCGGCTGGCGCCGGAAACCCCATACCCTGAGCAATCGAAGATTGCTATGCCGTCCTGCAATGGTTGCACGGTAACGCTTCTCAGCTTGCTATAGATACATCGCGGATTGGAGTGATCGGTGAGAGTGCAGGTGGCGGCCTTGCCGCTAGTCTCGCCTTGATGGTTCGGGACCGTGGTGAATTAACCCTTGCGTTTCAACATTTGATTTCGCCGATGCTTGACGATCGAACAGCCGTTAGGACGGACATTCCCGACACAAGTAGGGACGTCGCCTGGACGTTCGAGGACAACGCGTTTGGTTGGTCAGCCCTACTTGGATCGGCACTTGGCAAGGAGGAAGTTTCTCCATACGCCGCAGCTGCGCGGGCACAGAATCTCGAAGGACTTCCACCTGCATTTCTGTTAATCGCTCCACTCGACCTGCTCATGGAAGAAGAATTGGAATATGCTCGACGCCTTGTTCGTGCCGGAGTGCCGCTTGAACTTCATATGTATCCAGGCACCTATCATGGATTCGTTCCTGCTTGCCCGAACGCTCGCGTTTCTTTAGCTGCGGAAAATGATAGTCGCGAGGCCTTACGTAGAGCTTTTCAAGAAAAAAAGGCTTCGTTATAGGAATGTGGTAGAGAGTTACGGAGGTGCGCTTCCCCTGCCATCGCCAGACAAGCCGAATTGCAAAACTAATCTTGAACTCACCGTTAGGTGTTCCGGCTTTGGAGCACGGTCCGGTCGGTCGGAATTCCACCGTGTTTAACCGGGTAAAGGCCGTGGCGGCACATGTTACGCTAGGCAAGCCGACTATTGTCCCGCCATAGGGGCTAACGTCCTCATCCAGCAGATGACGGCCAAGACCACACACACGCTAACATCAGTTCGAGGTAGATACTTCGCCGTAACGCCGTGACGACGGCAAGCTGAGGACGCCAATGCCACGATCAGGCTGGCGCATAACGCGCTTTCCAATTCGCACTTGCGCGAATGGGTGACCGTACTGTCGGGCTCGGGTCACGTCGGCAGTCAGTTCGCCTTGCGTTCCGCGATTGGACGGCGGCGTAGGCTTGCCTGGGTGACGGGCGGCGGCTCATAAAGAGCGCCTACTGGTCCGGCATCGGTTCCCGGTGCCACGACAGCATCAATCTGGTCCAAAATCTCATCACTCAGTATAATCGCTGCGCCCGCGAGCAGATCATCTAGCTGCTGCACGGTGCGCGGGCCGAGGATTGCTGAAGTCACTCCAGGATGAGCCATCACAAAGGCTACGGCCATGTGTGTCAGCGACAACCCGGCCGCTTCCGCAATCGGAATAAGGCACTCGACAGCATCCAAGTTGCGCTCGTCAGACATCTGCTTGGCGAACACTTTGACGCGCAAGCTATCGGGCAGCGTCTGACCCTTCCGGTAGCGGCCCGTGAGCATGCCCTTGGCCAGCGGACTCCAGACGAGCGCGCCCAAACCGTACTGCTGACAGATCGGCAGGACCTCCTGCTCGATGCTGCGGTTAAGGATCGAATATGGCGGCTGCTCGGCTCGAAAGCGGGCCAGGCCACGGCGTTCCGCGACCCACTGCGCCTCTACCATTTGAGAGGCAGGAAAAGTCGATGATCCGATGGCGCGCACCTTGCCCGCCCGCATCAGGTCGGTGAGCACGGACAGCGTCTCCTCGATATCGGTGTCGGGCGCTGGTCGATGGATTTGGTAGAGGTCAATATGATCGGTCTGCAACCGCCGCAACGAGGCCTCGACCGCCTGGATGATCCAACGGCGCGAATTGCCCTGTTGGTTGGGATCGTGCCCCATGGGACCATGCACCTTGGTGGCTAGCACGGTTTTGTCACGCCGGCCCTTCAATGCCTTGCCGATGATCTCTTCGGACTCGCCATTGCTGTAGCGGTCGGCCGTGTCGACAAAGTTAATCCCGAAGTCCAGCGCTTTGTGAACGATGCGAATGCAGTCGTCGTGATCGGCGTTGGCTAGACTTCCGAACATCATGGCGCCCAGGCAATAGGGACTGACTTTGATGCCGGTTCGGCCGAGCGTGCGATATTGCATGGTGTTTCTCCTGCAGTCGAAGATCTGTTGTCACTCCCACCGACTTGCGATAGCAAAGCCAACCGGAACATGGCTCCACATAATACGGAACTGCGTTCCGTTTATCAAGAGGGGCTTAAATGAACGCCGGTGCGGGCGAAAAAAAG
>NZ_JAESVB010000020.1 GCF_020618775.1 Acidisoma silvae
GAGATGACCCTTGCCATCACAGGACTCCAACTCGAAATCGGCACTTTCCCCCGCGCGGGCGCGGACAAGCTCCACCAGCCAACGGGGCCGGCCAACGCCTGGCACTGGTAGGGGCGACGACGGCAAGACCGAGATCCGCCATCGCGTCAGGGCAGCGGTCGGCTGCCCAAAATCCACGGCCTCGGTCTGGCGACGCCAGCGGCGGAGCGCGATGCCCATCGTGCCGGACGCTTCGGCCGCGAGCTGCAGCCGCCGTGAGATCGGCATCGGCAGGCGCGCGATTTCTCCGATGGCAAGGCCTAAACTCCCGTGGCGCAAACCTTCTTCGAGACAGGCGAGAACGGTCTTATCGTCCCCACCATCCAGGAAGATGACCACTTCGGGTTTCAATCCGGCTTGCGCGAGGGCGGGCGCGAAAAGGTCGGGACGGTCCAGACACCAGAGGACCTTTCGCTTGGCGCGAGCGGCGATCCCCGCCACGAAAAGGGCGGCCGCCGCACCATCGATCGTGCCATTGCCGCCGCCGGCGACCTCGTGCAGCGCGCCAAAGGCGAGGCCACCGCCCGGGATCTTGGCGTCGAGCACGTCGAGACCAAACGGCAGCACCGCGGCCGGCCGCCGATTGCGCGCCTCGATGCGCTGGATCTCAGCGCGCAAAGCATCAATGGCGGGACGAGGCCGCAATGGGTGTGCATCCGAAAATGGAGGGAAGAATGTTGTTCCTTATTTGTTCTCACGCAGGGTAAGAGTCAAGCCAATGGTTCCGGCTAGGAGCCGGCGCGACATCACGTTGTCCGGTGACAGCTTAGCGCCGGGGATTGCGGCGCATCCGGGACCCCACGCCTTCCTGCTAGCCGTTATCGAAGAATGAATGTTGACAGATCATAAAGTGAACCCATTCAGGCGATGCGGGGTCACAACCGAGTGATTATCGGCGGAGAAGCGGCAATACGATTTGTGCGTTCTGGGTGTAGCCCCACCTGAACGGCGTCGGCTTGGGTACCCGAGCCACCGCTCAAGATCGTGACGCTCCACCTGAAGAGTGCCCATCTCCTGGCAGAATAGAGAGTACGAACATTGACGTCTTCCGACCAAGCTAAAGATCCAACAGCACCCGCTTCCTTCGATCCCAGCCGCGTGCCCCAAGTTCCGTACAATCCCGTTCTGGCCGGCCAGCCCGCGCTGGTTACGGGCGCCAATTCCGGCATCGGCAAGTCTGTTGCGATTGGTTTGGCCAAAGCTGGCGCCGATGTCGTAGTCAATTATGTGACGGAACCCGAAGCGGCCGAGGCCGTCGTTCAAGAGATCACGAACATGGGCCGACGCGCGATCGCGCTGAAGGCCGATGTCAGTCGGGAAGACGAAGTGGAAAAGATGTTTGCCGATGCCATCGCGCATTTTGGCACGCTGCACATCGTGGTCAGCAATGCTGGGCTCCAGCGCGATTCTGCCTATGATGAAATGACGCTCGAGCAGTGGAACACCGTGATCGGCGTCAATTTAACCGGACAGTTCCTCTGCACGCGGGCTGCTACCCGGGAATTCAAGCGCCGCGGTGTGGTGCCCTCTGTCTCAAAGGCCGCTGGCAAGATCATCTGCATGAGCTCAGTCCATCAAGTCATTCCCTGGGGCGGGCATGCAAATTATGCCGCTTCCAAGGGTGGGGTCATGCAACTTATGCGTTCCATTGCGCAGGAACTGGCGCCGCACTTCATCCGAGTCAACAGTATCGGGCCTGGGGCCATTCGCACACCGATCAACACTGCGGCTTGGCAAACGCCGGAAGCCTATGGCGATCTCATGACGCTCGTCCCCTATAAGCGGATCGGAGAGCCTGATGATATCGCGCAGGCAGCCGTATGGCTGGCGTCTGAGGCAGCTGACTACGTTACGGGAGCCACGCTCTTCGTCGATGGCGGCATGACGCTTTATCCCGGTTTCGCGACCGGCGGTTGAGCGAGGAGTGGGGACCGTGGCAAACAACGAATTCGATGTCATCATCATCGGCAGCGGTCCTGGCGGCGGCGCAGTGGCGCACCGGCTGGCTGCGACTGGCAAGAAAATCCTCATCCTTGAGCGCGGGGACTATCTGCCCCGTTCGCCTGCAAATTGGGATTCCAAGACGGTCTTCGTCGATGGCGCCTATCAGGTTGATGAGACGTGGTATGGCGGCAAAGGTGAGAGCTTCAAACCGGCCCTCCACCGGTATGTTGGTGGAAACTCAAAAGTGTATGGCGCGGCCCTGTTTCGTTTGCGGGAGCGGGATTTCGAGGAGGTCCAGCACAAGGACGGGATCTCTCCGGCCTGGCCGGTCAAATACGATGTTTTTGAACCCTATTACACCGAAGCGGAGCGGCTGTTCCATGTGCATGGTCAGCGCGGGGAAGATCCGCTGGAACCCGCAGCCAGTGGCCCTTATCCCTATCCGCCAGTCTCGCACGAGCCAAAAATCCAGGAACTGAACGACAGTTTGCGCGGGGAAGGGTTTAATCCCTATCACTTGCCCCTTGGCATTCTGCTGGATGAAAAGAATGGCAAGCCAACACCGACAAGCATTTGTATCCGCTGCGATGCTTTTGACGGCTTTCCTTGCCTGCTAAATGGCAAGGCGGATGCGCAGGTGGTGCTGATCGACCCCACGCTGAAACTATTTCCGAATGTCACCTTGATGACCGGCGCTTACGTGACGCGGCTGGAAACTGATGTCTCGGGCCGTAGCGTTAAGCGTGTTATCGTGGAGCGCGAAGGTCGCCGCGAAGAATATTCGGCGGATATCGTGGTCGCCGCCTGCGGCGCCTTATCATCCGCTCTGCTCCTGCTGCGTTCGGCCAGTGAGCATCATCCACGCGGATTGGCAAATGGCTCCGATCAGGTTGGGCGCAACTATATCCGGCACAATATGAGCGTTCTGATGGCCCTTCTCAAAGAGCCGAACCATACCGTGTTCCAGAAAACGCTGGCCCTCAGTGACTACTATTTCAAATCAGACGATTGGAACTATCCTCTCGGCTTGATCCAAATGTGTGCGACCTCTCATGCTGAGCAAATCAAAGGTGAATCGCTGCCGAGTTGGCTAGAATGGCTGCCCGACATGCCGTTTGACAAAATCGCCGAGCATTCGATGGACTTTTGGCTCCAAAGTGAGGATCTGCCGCGGCCGGAAAACCGGATCTACTACGATGGCGATCGTGTCATTCTCGATGTCACCCAAAACAACATGGAAGCGCATCACCGCCTCAAGAAAAAGCTTGAGCACCTAATGAGCGCGGTCGGCGCACATCCGGTGCTGTTGGAGCGCAGCCTCTACCTAGGCAAGGATATTCCTATTAGCGGCACGGCGCATCAGGCAGGCACCGCGCGCTTTGGCATTGATCCCACGTCCTCTGTCTTAGATCTCGATTGCAAAGCGCACGAACTTGACAATCTCTATGTTGCGGACGCGTCGTTCTTTCCCTCGATCGGGGCCGTCAACCCGACGCTCACAATCATCGCGAATGCCCTGCGAGTGGCCGACAAGATCAAAGAACGGCTGGTCGCATGACCCTGCAGGTGGACGCCACCATCATTGTTCGCTGTCTGCTGGTGCTACTCTTTTTCCCATTCAGCGCCTTGGACAAGACGCTGAATTTCAGGGGCGCCGTGGGTCAGGCGCAACAGCTATTCAAACAACGCCCCGTCGCGGTCGCCATGATTGCAATAGGCCTCATGGTGGAGATTTTTATGCCGCTTGGCATTGTAAGCGGTATCGCAGACCGCTTGGCTGCTTTCATTCTAGCGGGTTACTGCGCGGTGACCGCGCTGCTCTTTAAGCCGTTCTGGGAGCAAGGTGATTTCTGGGCGCACGGTCAGAGTAAGGGGCGAGACTTATTCTGGGATTTCCTCAAGAATTTTGCGCTCGCGGGTGGCTTCCTCCTTATCACGATCAATACGGACGGATCGGGTCTGCATGCGCTCTTGTCTGACCCGCTCCAGTCCTCTCATCCATATGCCACTCACTAGGGATGTCCATCATGCCCGAAGCTCCGAGCATTCCTTATTGGCACCTTTGGTGCGATGAAACTGGCGTCAGCCACCAGACGCAATGCAACTTGACGAACTGGGAATTCAAGGGTGTTGGCAAAGCCGCTCCCCAGTGGAACAACCAGATGGCGCGTGCCGACTCGACCGTCGTTTTTACCGTTCAACCCGTCGGTTGGGTCGGCGAATGGCATGAAAATCCCGCGCCACAGTGGATTGTTGTTTTGTCTGGACGCTGGTGGATTGAAGCGATGGACGGAACGCGCATCGAACAAGGGCCGGGCGAGTTCTCGCTCGGCGAGGATCAGGGCTGTACAGCGACGGCTGATGGAAGAAAGGGCCATCGGTCAGGCACGATTGGCGACGAGCCGGCAGTTTTGATGACGGTGCAGCTTCACGTTCCGCCTGTCCATAAACCGGGCCATTTTACATGAATGGTGATTTTGAGATCTTCGACGAACGCTTCCATGCGCTCGCTTTACCCAACGCGCCCCTGGAGAAACTATCCGAGGGTTTTCGTTGGCTTGAAGGTCCGGTCTGGTTTGCAGACCTTAATTGTCTCTTGGTCAGCGATCTTCCCAATGATCGAATTATGCGCTGGACAGAGTCTGGTGGCGTTTCTGTGTTTCGTCAGCCGAGCGGCTTCGCCAATGGTCATACCCGCGATCGCCAAGGCCGGCTGATTGGCTGTTCGCACCAGCACCGCTGCATCATCCGGACCGAGTTAGATGGGACGATCACAGTATTAGCCGACCGCTATGAGGGCAAACGGCTGAATGCGCCGAATGACATTGTCTGCAAGTCGGATGGTACAATCTGGTTCAGTGATCCCCACTATGGCATCAACACCGACTACGAGGGCGGAAAACAGACGCCAGAGTTACCACCCAGCCTATACTGCCTAGATCCATCTGACGGCGCGTTGACCATTGTGGCGGATGATTTCGCGGGGCCGAACGGATTGTGCTTTTCACCCGATGAAAGCTTGCTTTATGTCGCAGAAAGTGGACCGCAATTCACGCCAAATCCAATTCAGCATATCCGTGTTTTCGATGTTGCCGGAAATCAGCTGACCAATGGGCGCGTCTTCTATAAGGCGTCTCCCGGTTTTTCTGACGGCTTCCGTTGTGACGAAGATGGCCGCATTTGGAGCAGTGCTGCCGACGGCGTGCACTGCATTGCGCCGGAGGGCGTTCTGCTGGGGAAAATTAAGGTGCCAGCCGTCGTTTCCAACCTTACTTTTGGTGGTCGAAACCGTAGCCGCTTATTCATCTGCGCATCGCAAACCCTCCATGCGATTTACCTTAACGTTCGTGGTGCCGCTCGGCTATGAAGTCTATCGATAGGCTGGCTTACGTGAGCGTCACGGTATCCGATCTTGGGCGGATCGGAGCCTTTTATCGGGATGCGCTTGGTTTCCGACGAGGTGAAGTCTCAAACCATGTCATCGACGGATACCCAGGGCGTCGATTGATGATGCATTTGGGAGAGCAGTCGGTTGAACTGTTTCAACCAACCATGCCGGGCAATCCTTATCCCGAAGCACGCACTGCGCACGACCCTTGGTTCCAGCATATTGCCGTCGTCGTTTCCGATATCGACCGCGCCCATGCAGCGCTTAACGCATATGATATTGAACCCATCACGCGAGGTGGCCCGCAGTTTCTGCCACCGTCATCGGGTAGCGTACAGGCATTTAAATTTCGTGACCCAGACGGTCACCCATTGGAACTGCTGCAATTTCCACCTCGCTCCGGCGATCCAAAATGGCAAGAGAGATCATCTGACAGCCCTTTTTTGGGGTATGATCACACCGCCATTGTGGTGCAGGATCTTGACCGCAGCATCGCATATTACCAATCGTTAGGCCTTCGCGTGACATCTCGGGGCGTTAACCATGGCAGCGCGCAAGCAAGACTCGATAGTGTCGATGACCCGACTGTCGATGTGGTGGCGCTTACGGCCGCACAATCGCTGACACCGCATGTGGAGCTGCTGTGCTATCGTGGACCGGCTCTATGCGAACAGCCCGATGCCATTTCGGCGTCTGACATTGCATCCTGCCGATCGATGTTCGCATGGTCAAAATTGATAGAGCCGGCTTTGACTACACTCACTGAGCAAGACCCAGATCGGCATGCCTGGGGATCTGAGTAAGGTAATAGTTAGCCCGGTGATGTCTAAGATGCGCTATTGGCGCATCGGATTCACGGAATGCCAAAGGCAACAGTGGGGGGAAAGCCGAATGTCGGCTCAGGAGCTGCAGACTCCACAAGCCGACATTCAGGACCATCTCGTATAGCGAGACGGCTGACGTTCAAATGTATGCCGTTGGTAGCGGGTTAGGTTAGCTTATAGGAAGAAGCACCCGTCCCGGCCAAGCTGCCTGCTTTGACAATCAGATATTCCTCGCGGATCGGTGTGCCATCGAAGTAGCTCTCGAGAATCTCGAGCGTGCCAGCCGCATAGCGTGTCTGGGCGGAGAGTGACGTTCCTGAGATATGCGGTGTCATACCGTTGAAGGGCATGGTTCGCCATGGATGATCTGCCGGAGCAGGTTGGGGGAACCACACGTCACCAGCATAGCCCGCTAGCTGACCAGACTGCAGTGCACGCACGATCGCGTCACGGTCCACGAGTTTCGCGCGCGCGGTGTTGATGAGGTAAGTGCCACGCCTCATGAGGCCAAGCATACGATCATCGATAAAATGTTCGGTCGACGGATAGAGCGGCATCTGAAGGTTGACGATGTCGACGGCTTTGATCAGAGACTCGGCGTTCTCATGATAGGTTAGGCCGAGTTCTTGCTCTACATCAGGCTTCAGCCGATACGGATCGGTGTAGTGCAGTTTCACACCAAAGGGCTTCAAGCGGCGTAACACCGCAAGGCCGATGCGCCCCGCGGCGATCGTGCCAAAATGCATGCCCTCGAGGTCATAGCTGCGGGAAACGCAATCTGCGATGTCCCAGCCGCCACGGACGGCGATCTCATGCGAGGGGAGATAGTTGCGGACCAGAGAGAGGACCATCATGACAACGTGCTCAGCCACGCTGATACTGTTGGAACCAGTGACTTCTGCGACGGTGACACCGGCCTTGGCGGCAGCCGCGAGATCCACGTGGTCGGAACCAATACCGGCGGTCAGAGCGAGCTTCAGCTTTTTGGCCTTGGCGATACGCTCGGGCGTCAGGTAAGCGGGCCAGAAAGGCTGTGAGATGACAATCTCCGCATCCGGCAGATGCTTCTCGAACTCGGAGTTTGGACCGTCCTTGTCGCTGGTCACGATCAGTTCATGACCCAGCTTCTCCAGATAGGAACGCAAGCCAAGCTCTCCGGAGACACACCCGATTAGTTCTCCCGGCAAAAAGCCAAGAGGGCCTTTGGGTGTGGGCGCGGTCTGACCGTTGGCGTAGCCTTCGATGACAGGAATGCTGTCGCGCGCATAGTGAGGCGGATAGCCCTTCTCGGGATCGGGATAAAGAACGCAGAGAATCTTGGCCATTTTCCAAACTCCTGTTGCCGTGCGGACCATCAGGTTTGTCCGTCAGCGGATGACTGGAAGATGCGCCTTCTGCCGGGAAGGTCTAATCGTTTGATTGGAACTCCTGATAAGCGCCAGTTATCAAGGTTGGGTCTCCTGATGTTGGTCGAGAGCAAGTTGAAGCTCGCCCTCGGTCACGCCGTGCCAAACCAGGTCGGACAGCGCAGACTGCTGCGGGCGGCGCAAGCGCATGAGCGCGACCGTCGCGTTTGGCTGCGGCAGCAAAGGATGAATGCTGACATCCGTCCTATGGAGGCCTCGTGGCAAAGCACTGAGCGGGACAATACTGCATGCGCGGCCGCTTGATGCTTCTTCATGGAGGATACGAATGGCATTAGATTCCACCACCGCTTTGATGCGAAGGCCGAGGCTTTTGAAAACGTCGTCAATGAGCCGCCGACTTTGCATGTCCTGGCTCAGCAGAGCCAAGGGGAGGTCTGCGACGTCCTGCCAGGACAAAATTGGCGGCAGCATCCGGTCTTTGTGCGCGACGAGGACATACCTCTCCGCGTAAAGCGGCCGCGTATCGAATATTCCCGTATCTTCTCCCGGCGGATAGGTGATCGCAACATCCAGATCCTGCTTCTGAAGGCGCCGGAGCAACTCGCTCGTGGTCAGGGATTGGATATCAACAGTGAGTGCTGGAACCTGGCGCCTGTATTGCCCTGCAAGAACACTGGCGACCTCGACGGCTGTCGGAATGGTGCCTATGGACAAGTGTCCACCCGGCACATCGCGCACGAGAGCCGCCTCCTGCTTCAACCCGTGCAGAGATGCTTGCACATGCCTTGCCCAGGCAATGACCCGTTCGCCTTCCGGTGTAATGCCCTGAAAGTTCCGGTTCCTCTTGACGATAGTGATGCCAAGCTCTCTTTCCATATCGCTGATGGCGGAGGACAGAGCGGGTTGGGAGACGTTGCAGCTTTCGGCGGCCCGGCCGAAGTGCCGATGCTTGTCCAAGGCAATGAGGTAGGCAATCTGACGCATGAACATTGCAACGTCCCTTGCGGAATTGTTTTACCGACGGTGCTGCCTGAACCGGGTGGCCCGGTCCAGGGGCAATTCTTCGGTTAGGCGGCTGCCTTAAGCTTGCCGGGGGCGGTCCACTCGGCGCCCTTCATGAAAGCATCGTTGGGCGTATTGGCCAGATGGTTGGCGTAATTGGAAATCAGCTTTGTCGCGGCCAGAACCAGAACGTCGAGAACGGACTGGTTGTTGTAACCGGCGGACTTGAACGCCGCGACATCGGCTTCGCTCACCACGCCACGCTGGCGTGTGACTTTGGCGGCAAAGGTGCGCAGTGCTTCGAGCTTCGCATCGGCGATGGGCTTGCCATCTCGCACGGCCTCGATATCCGCCGCGTCCACCTTCGCCATTTTCGAGAGATTGGTGTGGCCCGCCATGCAATACGTGCACTCGTTCTCATAGATGATCGAAAGATAGGCGATGTTGCGTTCCAGAGCGGTGAAGCTGGTCTTTTCGGCGATCCCCCACAGGGCGGCATAAGCTTCTAGCGCGGCTGGGCTTTCCGCCAGCACGCGGTGCAGGTTGGGGACAAAACCCCATGCTCCCTGGACGGCATCGAGAATCTTGGCGGATTCCGCGGGAGCATTGCTGGAATCGAGAAGGGTAAAACCGTTGATCATGATTTGTCTCCGATAAGATTGAACTTGGCGGCGCGGGCCCCCTTGGGATCCGGCTCTGCGTTGTGACGTGAATGCTGGTCTAGAAGGCGGCTTTGCCGATGGACGCGCCGCCATCGACGTGAAGTGTTTGCCCGGTGATGAAACCGGCATCCTCTGACAGGAGAAAAGCAATGGCGGCGGCGATCTCTTCGGGCTGTCCGAAGCGCTTCATCGGCACCCCGGCGAGATAGCGGCGTTCCCCTTCACTGCCCGGCTGATTATTGGCGCGGAAGAGCTCCGTCTCGGTTGGTCCAGGTGCCACGGCGTTGACCGTTATGCCGGTTTCGGCCAGTTCCAGCGCCCAGCCACGCGTGAAGCTGGTTAAGGCCGCCTTCGCAGCGGCGTAAGCTGTGCGCTGAATACTGCCCAAAACTGTCAGGCTGGTGATATTTACAATTCGGCCCCAACCGCGTGATATCATGCCAGGCAGGATGGTTTGAGCCGTCTGCACCGCCGGGTGCAGATTAACCCGCAGCACCTCATCGAGCGTGCTTAGATCAACGTGTCCAAGCATTTCCGGGCGCACGAGGCCGACATTGTTGACAACGCCATCAAACGCGAACTTGCGCGACAGATCAGCGAGGGCAGCTTCCGTCTTGGCTCTGTCGCCAAGGTCCACGGACACGAGTTTGCCCGGAAAATGTTCTGTCTGATGGCGCGCGAGGCCGATAACGTGGTGGCCGTTGCTGACGAGGCGCTGGGACAGCGCCAGTCCGATACCCTTGCTGGCACCGGTGATGAGGAAGGTCCGCGACATGGTTTGTCTCCCGTCTTGCCCCGGCCCTTGCGGGCCGGGGCTCAGCTTTTTCAGACGGCCGCTGACGCCGCGTGGCGCAACGCAGGCAGCATGTTCGCGGGCTCAGGGCGGCGCGTGTAATCCGGGTTCACCTCGGCGTAGAGGATGACGCCATCATGGCCGATGACGAAGCGGCCGGGCATCGGCAGCGTCCAGCTCGGGTCGCCGTTGAAGGACGGCAGGTCGTTCTTCAGGCCCTTATAGAGCTCGACGAGATAATCCGGCAGCGCGAAGCGCAGGCCGAAGGCTGCGGCGACATCGTTATGCGTGTCGGACAGGATCGGGAAATCGAGATTGTTCTGGCGCACGGATTTGCGGCTATTGGGCGCGGTCTGCGGGGAAATGGCGACGAGGCTTGCACCGAGTTTTTCGAATTCCGGCAGCGTCTCCTGCAGCGCCTGCAGTTCCATGTTGCAGTAGGGGCACCAGACGCCGCGGTAGAAGCTGACGACGAGCGGACCATGCGCGAGGAGATCGCGTGAGGAGACCGGGTTGCCGTCGGGATCGTTCAGCGTGAAGGCGGGTGCCTTGTCACCGGCCTTCAGCGCGCGGGCGGCAGCGCCCGAAGCGATCAGCTCCGCCGTTGCGCGGTGCATGGTCTCAATGACCGAATAAGGCACGTTATAGGGCGGCTTGCCCGCTTCGAAATCAGCTTTGAAAGCATCGAGCTTGTCTTGAAGTGTCATGATCTGTCTCTTTGTGAATTGTCTTGATGAACTGAGAATGAGGCTTGCGTGCCGGACTGCGCAGGCGGCTTAACCGACTAAGCCCTATTCCCCGCAGGAATGTGGGTCAGGCCGCGCGCTGATAGGTCGGATAGTCGATGTATCCCTGCGCATCGCCGCCGTAGAAGGTTGTCCGGTCATAGCGATTGAGCGGAAGACCAAGGTGCAAACGCTCTGGCAGGTCGGGATTGGCGATATAGGCACGCCCAAATGCGACCGCGTCAGCGTCCCCTGCGGCGAGGATGGCTTCCGCGCTTGCACCGTCAAAGCCGCCCGCCGCTATCAGCGTTCCATCAAACAGCAGGCGCAGGTGCTTCGCGGCGACGGGCTCCGCCAGGGCAACAAGTTCGGTGCCCTTGATGCGGGGCTCCACGACGTGGAGATAGGCGATGCGCATTGCGCTGAGCTTCGCCGCGACATAGCCGAAGGTCAGTTCGGGGTTGCTACCGACCATGTCGCCATAGGTGCCGCTCGGGCTCAACCGTACCCCAACACCGTCTGCTCCCCAGACATCGATGGCGGCTTGTGTAACCTCGAGCAGAAAGCGTGCGCGATTTTCGATCGGGCCGCCGTAGTCATCGGTGCGTTTGTTGGTACCGTCCTGAAGAAACTGGTCAGGCAGGTAGCCATTGGCACCGTGGATTTCGACGCCATCAAAACCGGCAGCCTTGGCGCGTGCAGCCCCCACCCGGAAATCAGCGATAATGGCGGGAATCTCGTCACGCTCCAGCGCCCGGGGCATGGTGAAAGGAACAGGGCCGCTTTCGGCATAGCCGTAGCCGTCGGCGATGATCGCCGAGGGTGCCACTGGTGCTTCGCCATTCGGTTGAATGGCCGTCGCTGACTGACGGCCGACGTGCCAAAGCTGCATGACAATTTTGCCACCACGCTCATGAACCGCGTCCGTAATCCGGCGCCAACCCTCAATCTGGCTGTCGTCATAGATGCCGGGTGCACCGGCATAGCCGTAGCCTTGGCGTGAGACGGGCGTCGCTTCCGAGATGATGAGCCCCCCTTCAGATGCGCGCTGCGCGTAGTATTCCGCCATCAAGGCATTCGGCCGGTCGCCCGAATCAGCGCGCATACGGGTAAGTGGCGCCATAACAACGCGATGGCCGAGCGAGAGGCGTCCTGCCTGAAAAGGCGTGAAGAGCTTGTTCATGGAAATTGTCTTCCTGGATGATCAGGATTGGGGAATGAGGGCATTGGCCCGGTCGAGGGCACGCTGGACCGCCGGACGAGCGCTGACCTTTTCGAACCAGGCGGCGACATGCGGTGTTTCATCAAAGGTCACCCCCGCGAATTCGCGCCGCCACAGCCAGCCGAAATGAGCGATATCGGCGATGGTGAAATCATCTCCGGCCACAAAAGCGCGATCAGCCAGGACACCGTCCAGCACGCCAAGCGTGCGGCGGGCCTCAGTGGAAAAGCGCTGGATGGCAAGCGGCTGGGGTTCGGCCGCCTGGCGCTGAAAAAAGCCGGACTGGCCGAAGGCTGGCCCCAACCCGGAGGCGTGGAAGAAAAGCTGTTCGAAGACGCGGGCACGCCCCGTGCCATGGAGCGGCAGCAACCGGCCCGTCTTCTCGGCCAGGTAGATCAGAATGGCGGCCGATTCCGTTAGAACCAGGCGGCCGTCAGGGCCCTCCGGATCGACGAGCACCGGCACTTTGGCATTGGGGTTCAGCGCGACGAAGTCCGGGGCCTTCTGCTCGCCTTTGCGGACATTGATTCCGTGAAGCGCATAGGGAAGGCCGAGTTCTTCGAGAGCGATTGGCACCTTGACGCTATTGGGCGTGGCGAAGGCATAAACATCGATCATGGTCTGTCTCTCCGTTTGCCCGAGCTGGGCGATAACGCAGAGATGCCTCCCTGCCACTCGACATGGCAGGCAGCCCAGAGCAATAATGGTCATTCCTAAGGGGAATGACATGGATCGATATCAGGCGATGACGACCTTTCTGCGGGTGGTCGACACGGGTTCCTTCTCGGCGGCGGCACGACAGCTCAACGTGGGTCAACCGGCCATCTCCAAGACGATTGCGCAGCTGGAAAACGTCTTGCAGGTCAGTCTTCTGACCCGCTCGACGCATGGGTTAAGCCCGACAGAGGCCGGACAGCGCTATTACGAGCGGGCCCGGGTTGCGATCCAGGAAGCGGATGAGGCCGAACTGGCAGCCCGCGGCGCGGGCTCTGGTCTGCGAGGACGCCTCAGGGTGTCGGCAGCTACAACCTTTGCACGGCTGCATGTGGTGCCATACCTGCCGCGCTTTCTGAGTGAACACCCAGAACTGGATATCGACGTCATCCTGGATGACCGGACGATTGACCTTGTGGCCGAGGGCGTTGACCTCTCATTGCGCATGGGCAGCCTGGCGGATTCCACGGCTCTGGCCAGAAAGCTGGCGACCGGCCGCCGCTCGGTCCTCGCCACTCCCCGTTATCTCGCCCATGCCGGAGAGCCTCGCGCGCCGAGCGATCTCGCGGGACATGAGGCTGTGGTCTACACGCAGCAGGCCAATATCTGGTCATTCACGCGCGATGGGACGGAGGTTTCCGTGGCGGTTCACGGGCGGGTGCGCCTGAGCGCGGCCGAGGGCCTACGTGCCGCTGTGCTGGCCGATATGGGCCTGACGATCGCGTCCGACTGGATGTTTGCTGAGGAGATCGCGAACGGCGCCGTCCAACGCATTCTGACAAACTGGCATCTGCCCAAAATCGATCTCTGGGCTGTTTTCCCGACGGGACGCATGGTGACCGCGAAGGCCCGCCAGTTCGCCACCTTCGTCGAAGCCATTATGGCGGAAGGGTCGGAGTGGCATTCCGGGCAGGAATAAACCTTATCGCCTCGGCCTCTCCTCCGTCATCAGACGGCATGCCGTAACTCATCCTTATGGCCGCCGATGAGGGCGGCAAAACAGAGGATGACCACCATGGCCCAATTTGAAACCTACCGGAACGCTTTCCCCAATGCCCGATTGACCCGCAAGCCGAACGGCGTGTTGGAGGTTGCCTTGCATATCGAGGGCGGCAAGCTCGTCTTCAACGGCCACACGCACGAACAATTCGTCGATCTGTTCCATGCCATTGGTGAAGACCGCGACAACCGCGTCGTGATTCTAACCGGCACGGGCGATGCCTTCATGGATGCCATCAGCCCGGAGGGTTTCGATTTCTTCACGCCGCGCGGTTTTGAAAAGATCCTCCGCGAGGGCCGCAAGGTTCTGAGCAACATCCTGGACATCGAAGTGCCCATGATCACGGCGCTGAATGGCCCCATTCTGCTCCACAGCGAATATGCCTTGCTGACCGATATCATTCTGGCAACGCCGCAGACCGTATTTCAGGATAAGCCGCATTTCGAATTCGGCATCGTACCCGGCGATGGCGTGCACAGCCTTTGGCCGGAAGTTATCGGCTCTATCCGCGGCCGTTACTTCCTGCTGACCCGGCAGGTTCTGGATGCAGAGACCGCCAAGGATTGGGGCGTGGTCAACGAAATCGTACCGGCAGATGGGTTGCTTGGTCGCGCCCATGAAATCGCAGACGGCATCGCCTCTCTGCCGCCGCTCACCAGCCGCTACACGCGCATCGCATTGACGCAGAAACTGCGCCGTCTCGTCGAGGAAAGTGCGGGTTACGGACTTGCGCTGGAAGGGATCAGCGCGGTCGAAGTCGCTCGCGGCTTGGCAAGCTAACCACGACATATCGCCGTCCCATGTCACCCTGAAAGGGGCGGCATGGGGCCATGAGCGGCACAAATATTGATGCGATGCCGATGCCTTCAACGCATCGAGCCGCTGACTTGCAGAGCTATCCCTAGCTTTGCAAGAAGCAAGGAAATGTCCGCTTTTGAAAAGCTCAAGAAATCTGCTGGATGCCTCTGTTGGGTCGAGTATTGCCAGGCTGCTTATGGGTGAGATGGCAAGATTCGATACCCCCCGCGTGCGGACTCCGTTGTCCGATAGCTGACCCGAAGTTTGACTGGCTATGGCGCTCCTCATAGCAAGGCGGCTGGCGTTGCAATTGTCTACGAGAGCATTTTTGCTTTCAGCCAGGAGCATATGGCTTCAACAACTTCAGTCTTCCGTTCAAGCGGCAGCCAATGGCCTCCTGGCAGGTTTGTCACAGACAGATCCGTACACGCGCTGCGCATCGGGTCACCCAGACGGCTGCGGCTGATGTCGCAAATCACATCCCATTCACCGTTGATGAACAATGTTGGCTGTCTAAGCTTGCCACCCTCAGGAGCCGAGTAGAGGTAGCCAATGTTGACCGCATCGTTGAGATACCAAGCGTTGGCAGAGCGAAAACCGTGTGGGTGGAACGCCCGCACCAGTGCGTCGAAATCCTCGGCTGGCCAGAGCCCAAAATCCGGTGCCGTCGGTGGCGCTCGACGCGCTGCGCCGTAACGACCACCGTTGGCCGTCAGCAGGGCGGACGGCGAGATCTTTCCTCCCGAAGCAGGGTTTCCAGGCCGATAGAGCGACGCCAAGGTCGCCGCCACATCGGCGTTCATGTCGCTGACCGTTTGTTCGAAATGGGTGAGATAGAAGCGGTAATAGTCCCATTGCCCATCCGGATATTGGTCGGTGGGATAGAGTTCACGGTCAATCAGGGGCACAAGGTTTGGCAGCGCGAAGCCGTTCGGAAAATACGGGAGGGAGATCAGAACGACGCCCCGGCTCCTTGTCGGATGGAATGCCGACAACGCCGCGGCGACAGGACTGCCCCAGTCATGGCCGATCCACACGGCTGGGTGCGAGCCTAGGTGATCATGAAGCTCGATCATATCGGCGACGAGTTCCTGTAGAGCATAGGCATCGGCAGAAGTCGGTGCCGATGATGCGCCGTAGCCGCGCATGTCTGGCGCGATGCACCGCCAGCCTTCGGATGCGAACGCTTCAATCTGCGCGCGCCACATCAAACCAATTTGGGGCCAACCGTGGAGGAAGATCATCAGGGGGCCATCAAGAGGTCCAGCCTCCCAATAATGCGTCGTATGGCGGGGCGAGCGAAAACTGTGGCTGGTGAGTTGCATGACCGGGGTCTGACCTATTCCTAAATGATCGTGCCAAAGGTTTGGAGATCTACATGATCTGGATCCCAGCCTCCGCGCGTGCCCGTATCGAGCGCGCTGACGGCCACGACATCCTCGGCGGCCAGCGCGAAATCGAAAATGTCGATGTTCTCGGCAATCCGTTCGGGGCGCACAGATTTCGGAATGGGGGAAACGCCCAGCTCGATTTGCCAGCGAAGGATTATCTGCGCGGAAGTCTTTCCGTATTTCGCTGCAAGTCGGACCACCGTGGCATGAGAAAGCGGATCGCTCACCTCGGTTGAGATTTTGGCCTTTTGGCCATAGCGATTGACGCCACCAATGGGTGACCAAGCTTGGGTGACAATGCCGAGCTTGCGGTGGACCTCGCGAAGCTCGGTCTGGCCCAGGTATGGGTGAAGTTCAACCTGGTTTACCGCCGGAACATGCCCGGTTTGTTCTATGAGGTCTGTAAGGTGCTCAGGGGAGAAGTTGCTGACGCCAATCGCTCGGACACGGCCCTCAGCCAGAAGCCTTATCATGGCCTTATAGGAACTGATGGTTGTCTCAAATGCCGATGGGACCGGCCAGTGGATAAGGTAGAGATCAAGATAGTCCAGTCGCAGCTTCCGCAGACTCCGATCGAAGGCATTGACGGTATGGTCATACCCGAAGTCGCTCATCCAGACCTTGGTCGTCACGAAGATTTTGTCCCGGGCAATGTCCGAAGCTCGGATACCCTCTCCGACCTGCTCCTCATTCTTATATGCAGCAGCCGTGTCGATAAGACGGTATCCGCTTGTGACCGCTGACGTCACCGCAGCCACGGTCGTATCGGGCGAGCTGTTGAAGACACCCAGGCCCAGTGCGGGCATTTCGATCCCGTTGTTCAGCTTGAACACGGGGCTTTTCACTGCCGTCATTGTCAAAATCTTTCAGGGGAGATGTAGAAGGCCGTCGAAGTCGGCGAAGTGACTAAGCAGATGTCCGACTGTCACGGGCCTGCAAGGAGGATACGGGCGACATCAGCAGCGGCGTCGATCTGGGGCCAATGACCCGCGTCAAGGACGTGAAGGGAGGCATGTCCAGCATTCGCCCGCATATACTCGGCGACACTGACATGGAGGTATGGGTCGTGCCTTCCCCAGATAAGCAGAAGCGGAACGTCCGAGCGTCGATATTCGAGCAAGCGTGCCGTGTTGGCGCTGACTTCGTCCGTCAATTGGTACGTCATTTGGGCGAAGGCGGGTCCAGCGCCCGGCCGCTGTCGGAAATTGTTGTCGATGATCGGCCCAAGAAAATCCGTGTAGCGGGCCTTCTGTGCCTCAGAGAGGCCGATCTGCATCTGATCGCGCTGGAAGCCAAGAAGCCAAGCGAATTGCTGCGGGCTTGCCAGAAAATGCTGGGTCAGCGCTTGGAGGCTCTTGTTCGAAAACAGCTCGATGAACTCGGGCACGCGCAGGCCGGGTGCATCGCCGTAGAATGCGTTCATCAAGCAGACCGCAGCCGTTTGCTCGGGATACCTGAGGGCAAAGTTAACCGCGGCTGGACCGCCCGCGTCGTGACCGACCGGGATGATCTTATCCAGGTTCAACGCCTCAACGACGGCTTCCAGGTCGCCAAGCTGCTGATCAAAGCTGTAACGGGCCCCTTCGGGCTTGTCGGACGCGCCAAAGCCCAGGAAGTCGATCGCCACGGCCCGGCGCCCGGCCGCGGCCAAATGCGGGATCAGGTCGTCATAGATGTGGGAATTGTCCGGAAACCCGTGCAGCACGACGAATGCGGGTCCGTTGCCCGGAAAGTCGCGAACGCATAGGGCGCCAGGACCACGCTCAACACGGTGTTCTATAAATGGAGGTAGCGCGTATGACGATTCACTCATGGTCCGCTCCCTCGCGGTTGGCAATTGAAGCTAGAATTTACGAGGCTATCTCAAACACGTTGCACCGAACGGAGGAACGTCACGAGTTGCTCGCTCACAAGGTCGGCTGCCTCGTGCTGGACCCAGTGGCCAATACCGTCGAGCTCCAGGCCGCCCATCAGGCCAGGTAGCCCCGCACGCATCTGGTCGATCGTCAGTGAATAGAGTTCCTTAAGCCCGTCTGCCTTGCCCCAGATGAAAAATGAGGGTTGGGCGATTTTGGCGCCCTTGAAGGCGGCAGATAAGGCGAAAAACGGTTCGGCGGCGCGATAGTAATTAAGGCCGCCGTGGAACCCCGTGCGCTGGAACTCGGTGACGTTGTGTTTGACGTAGTCCGGCTCCACCCAGGACGGCAAAGGCCCAGGTGCCCGCCGATGAAGGCTTCGGGACGGATCGAGTGGGCTTCATCGTTTATCAGCAGGGGCCGACCCGGACGCCCAATATAGGATCCCCGGAATAGTTACCGCTGCGTCAGCCCAAATCTGATCGGCGTCCGGCCGGATCTGTTCGAACATGTAGAAATTGTCTTGCTGACCCGATTTCCGCATGCGCTCAAAGACGCTGACTTCGCCCCGCGGCACGTAGGGCACGCTCAGGCAGAACACCGCGGTGAACCTATCAGGGCGCATCATCGCGGCGTTCCAAGCGTGCGTCGCACCCCAGTCGTGGCCCACAATGACCGCGCTCGGGATCTCCAAAGCGTCCAGCAGGCCGACGAAGTCGCCAGTGGTTTGCAGCGGCGTGTACAAGTTGGCGTCTGCTGGTGCCGAGCTGCGACCGTAACCGCGCATATCAGGAGCAATGGCCCTATACCCGGCAGACGCGACGGCTTTCATCTGTCGACGCCAGGTGTAGGCAGTGTCCGGAAATCCGTGACAGAACAGCACGGCTGGTCCGTCGCCCTGCTCGGTCACATGCAGCGAGATCCCGTTTGTCGCGATGTCGTATTCCTTCAGGCCACCGTCGGCCGTAATTGTCCTCGCTTCAGCCATTCACCCCTCCACCAAGCTTGCGATAACGGTCGTGCGCATCAGAAAAAAGAGCGGCGCAAGCACTAAGCTCCTGCCCAATTCGGTTTCTAATGCCGGTCAAAACGCTGCCTTTGTCCCATCCGGCGTGGCGCTTTGCTGTCGGCGGGGCAAAGAATGATGTCTACCAAAATAAAACATAATCCCCTAAAAATGGGAACCTTCCTACCATTTTTCGGAAATAATGATGGATCGCCTGGACTCGATGTCGATGCTTGTCGCTGTCTCCGAGGCGGGGAGCCTGTCGGCCGCTGCCCGACGTCTCGACACGCCGCTCACCACCGTCAGCCGGAAGATCTCTGTCTTGGAGGAACACCTCAAGACGCAGCTTCTGACACGGTCTAGTCGTAGCATCAGCCTGACGGATGCTGGCAAATCCTACGTGGCGGCCTGCAAGCGAATTCTTGAAGACGTGAGCGAAGCAGAGCGAACCGCCGCTGGAGAATACACGGCGCCGAAGGGCGACCTGAGTATTACGTCGCCCATCGTTTTCGGCCGTCTGCATCTGGTGCCCGTGCTCGCTGACTTTCTTCGAGCCTATCCGGATATTGACGTCCGCCTGACGCTCAGCAACCGACAGGTCAGTCTGACCGAGGAAGGAATCGATGCGGCGCTGCGCGTTGGGAACTTGCCGGATAGCAGGATGATAGCGACGCGCGTCGGCACGGTAAGCCGTGTTTTTGCGGCCAGCCCAGGATATCTCCAAATCCGAGGTGTTCCGTTAACACCTGGGGATCTTGTCGGACATGACTGCATTGGCGTTGAGGGTTTTACCGGTTCAGGTTTCTGGAGCCTTGCCGACGGCGTCGAGATACCGGTTCGCTATCGCCTCATTGTCAATTCGACGGACGCTGCGTGTGAGGCGGCGAAGGAGGGTATGGGAATTGTCTCAGTCTTTTCTCATCATGTCGCTCAGGACTTCCGGGATGGCACCCTGATTTCGGTGTTGCCGGATTTCAAGCGAGAAACGCTTCCGATCAGCCTCGTCAGAGAGTCGGGAGAGTATTTGCCGCTGAAACTGCGCGCGTTTCTGGACTTTTTCACGCCGCGTTTGAAAGCGCGGCTCTCTGAGAGAGCCTGAGCGATCTATTTCCTCTTAGAACTCTAGCGTAGCTAACGTCTGCTTTCGGGAACCGACCGGATATGCCTGTACGACCTGGAAGGGTCGAGGGTAGCCCTGCGAGTCAAGCCAGGGCTACCCAGCGGCTCAAATTTCTGTCCGTTCCGCGAGCGTCAGCGCATCCTCGACGTCGACGCCCAGATATCTCACGGTGCTTTCGATCTTTGTATGGCCAAGCAGCAATTGAACGGCCCGCAAATTGCCGGTGGCCTTATAGATGATCGATGCTTTCGTTCGCCGGAGCGAATGCGTGCCGTAGTCCTCCCGGCGAAGGCCGATACCTTCAACCCATTCGTCAACGAGCCGAGCATATTGACGGGTGCCAATATGTTCTTCGTGATTGGTTCGGCTAGGAAAGACATAGTCTTCAAGCGTGCCGCCACGCCGCTCCAGCCACGCCTGGAGGCTGGCCCGCGCCGCTTCTAGCAGTTCGAATTGAACCGGGCGGCCAGTTTTCTTTTGGGTGACAGTCGCGCGCAACCGGATGCGACCTCCACTCACCAGATCGCTGATCCGCATTCGAACGATGTCGCAGCCTCGAAGCTTACTGTCTATCGCCAAGTCAAACATGGCCCGGTCACGCATGCGCCGGTGGCTATCCAACCAAAATCGGATAGCCCAGACCTGCTGCGGCTTGAGCGCCCTTTTGGCACCCACCATGCGTCCCGCGTTCCAAGGACGCCGCTCCTTGGTCGCCGGATCAAACTCCGAATACCCCATGCTATCCTCCTGTCGGCCACTTTGGCCGAAGGAAATCTACAAGATCGACGGCTGGCTGCGCCGAACAGGATATGTGGCTCTCTTTGGTGACGGGGGGAGAGCTGAATGTCTCCTTATAAGATTCGGTCGCGAAGAAGCAGACGCTCCCTCTATTATGATCAGTTGCTGGGGCTACGGTTCGCACCGGCACTCGATAACACTTTGCTAAGAAACACTGAAGCGCATCTCACTGCTTGGACGGCAGATAGCAGTCAGACTGCCGTCCAACCTAAAGTGTCTCTCAGTATTGAGAAACTCCGCCGTCAACATCCAGTTCAATGCCCGTGATGTAGGCACTGTCGTCGGATGCCAGGAAGACTGCCGCTTTACCCAGATCGTCGGGAGTGCCAAGCCGCGAGAGGGGGATCGTGTTGATAATGCCATTATGCGCTGCACCGGGAATTAACGCCTGTAGGCCCGGCGTCAGAGTGTGACCGGGGCTCAACACGTTAATTCGGATGTTCAAGTCCTTGGTGTCGTGCAACCACCCTCGAGCCAAGTTACGAACGGCGGCTTTAGTCGAGGAATATACCGACATGTTTGGAATGCCGATCGAGCCAGCGATTGAGCCGGTGAAGATTACCGACGCACCCTTCGGCAGCAATGGAAGGGCCTTCTGGAAAGCAAAGAGCAGACCCTTGACGTTAACGTTGTAGGTCTTGTCGAAATGCTCTTCGGTTATCTCCTTGACGTTCATAAATTCATAAAATCCGGCATTGAGCGCCAGCACGTCGATCCGGCCAGCCTTCTCCTGGACAATCCTGTAAAGGACGTCGAGGTCAGCAAGATTGCCGGCATCGCCCTGGATGCCAATAGTGTCATTGCCGATCTCGGCTACGGCTTTATCGAGTTCTGATTGCCGACGGCCAGTAATGAACACGCGCGCCCCTTCATTTGCGAACGCCTTCGCTATCCCAAGGCCAATACCAGCGCTGGCACCGGTCACGACTGCAATTTTGCCTTCTAGCTTCGGTCTCATCAGTTTTCCCTCAAAAATTCGTTGTTCCGCCAATCCGGTTTATTTCGGACACGAGCGTTGGTGCGCCGAATGACGCCTTCGCTTCGAATGAGGGATTGCGAGAGCAGACTGTAGGGAGTCGGGGGGACTAATGCATATTCCAGCGCGGAATGGCGACAGAGTTGAAGGGCTGCATGATAACGCGCTGCCTTGCAGGGTCGCGAATTGGCCCGGCCTGGGCGATCTTCGTGCAACCCTAGATCTGCGGAATGCAGGCCACCCTCGACCAGCGGACAGCATCACTCTTTGTCTTCAGCACGCCCGCCTGAGGATAGCGCGAGCGCGGTCTATTGCTTTCACGACAGAACACCGATTTGCAAACTGGCGACGAATTGCGATTGGCCGGCGGAAGCCGTAGCTAGACGCGCACCTCGCTCCGAAGCGAATTGTTTGAAGCGTGCTTGGCGGCTGCCTGATTTATGCTGTCTGTAAGCTCGGTCAGGTGGAACGGCTTTGGGAGGAACTCGTGAGGCTGTCGCAGAGCAGCTAGCCGCTCCGACAGGCTCGCCGCATATCCCGAGACGACGACAACTGCGATATTCGGCAAAATCGCTCTCGCGCAGGCTACAAGATCAACACCATCGCGAAGCCCAGGCATTTGGACGTCACTCACTAAAATGTCGAAAGCCTCGGACTGACGAAGGTGACCCAATGCGTCATCGCCGCTTTCCGCCTCGACAACGTCAAACCCCTCATCACGAAGGAATTCCGCCGCAAGAAACCGAATAGTCTCTTCATCATCGACCAGAAGAAGCCGTTTCATCATTATGCCCTGTCCTGCCAACAAAGGTCGGCTTGTAGACAAAAGGCCTTCAGAAAAAATAAACAACCCAAGCTCGCGTGACCGTGTCGATTCGACGGCATTGTGACATAACGGCTGACGCAGATCCTGGGTTGAAGATTATCGCCATGCGTCGATCAGCAGGGCTAGACCGCCTTCATCGACCAGCTCAGCTGCTTCGTCGGCCCGAAACCACAACCGTTCTCGCTCGGCGCTTTCCCGCCATTTGATGGCCTCCATCGTTACCCGCAGGGGATAAACTTCGACAAGGCAGAGGCGTATAGCGCCATTAGGCATGACCTTAGGGTAGGGATAGGCTCCGAGCGGTTTTTTCTTGATGACGCCCTTCACCCCGGCCTCTTGGAATGCCTCAATTTCTGCGACCCGATGAGGCTTCTTGCCGAACATCGGCCAGCCCTTTGGAATGACCCAACGCCCCGTGTCGCGGCTGGTGATGAGCAAGATCTCGACCCCGTGCCGTCCCATACGGTAGGGCAAAGCACCATATTGAAGATCCGTGTCACGGTCAGATTTGGGCATGTGTCTGATCGAGCAATTTTGGTGCCATTTTTGACGGAAGCCCTCCTGGGCGGGTCATACTGCTCCCAATGTGCGGATGCGCACTGGTTTAGCGGATCGCCAGAGACGCGAGCCAATAGCAGGCAACCGCCATGAGGGCCGAGGCAGGCAGCGTGATAACCCAGGCGACCACGATATTCCGGGCGACACCCCATCGGACGGCGGAGACACGCCGGGCGGCACCAACGCCAATGACGGATCCGGTGATGGTGTGGGTTGTGGAGACTGGGATGCCGAGCCAGGTGGCACCGAATAGCGCGATGGCGCCGCCGCTCTCGGCGCAGAAGCCTTGAACGGGTGTCAGATGGGTAATGCGGGACCCGACGGTGCGCACGATACGCCAGCCCCCGCAGAGGGTTCCGAGCGCCATGGCCGACTGGCAGCTCAGCACGATCCAGAGCGGGACATGAAAGGGGCCGGTCAGCAGGCCCTGAGAATAGAGCAGGACCGTGATGATCCCCATGGTTTTCTGGGCATCGTTGCCGCCATGGGCCAAGCTGAGGAGCGCTGATGAGACAAGCTGGAGGTAGCGAAACCGCCGATCGACCGCGAAGGGCGTGGACCTGAGGCAGGCCCAAGAGACGGCCAGGACCAATAGCATTGCCAGGATAAGGCCGGTAAAGGGCGAGAGAACGATGGCCGCCCCGATTTTGGCGAGACCACCCCAGACAATGGCGGATAGCCCTACCTTGGCAACCCCGGCGCCGACCAAGCCGCCCACCAGAGCGTGGCTACTGCTGGAGGGGATGCCCAGCCACCAGGTCAGCAGATTCCAGGTGATCGCGCCGAACAGCGCCGCGAAGATGACGACGGGGTCAACGATAGCGGCATGGACTACGCCGCTGCCCATCGTCGCTGCAACATGCAGGCCGAAGACGGTGAAGGCGATGAAGTTGAAGAAGGCCGCCCAGACCACCGCCGTGACCGGTCGAAGGACCCGTGTGGAAACAATGGTCGCGATTGAATTCGCGCTGTCGTGGAGCCCGTTGAGGAAGTCGAAAATCAGGGCCACGGCGACCAGGAAGACGAGCACAGGCGTGCCAACGATCATGCCGTTCATATCGATGGCCGCCTAAACCTGCTCGACCACGATACCGTCGATGACATCAACCACGTCCTCGCAGCGATCGACCACAGCCTCCACGAGGTCATAGACCTTCTCGACCGTCAGCTTGTAGCCGGGTGACGTGTCACTTACGAAAAGGGTCCTAAGGCCATTGTCCAGGAAATCGTCGGCTTCGCTCTCGATGGCCCGAACGGCGACCGACATGGCCGACAGACGCTCTGAACTCCGCTGGATAGAGCCGAGCAGCGGCATGGCATCCCGTATTGCTGTCGTCGCGCGGACGGCACAATCCGCCATGCCCTGCATCTCAGGGGTAAAATCCACACCGTAACGCATGACCCGCTTGCCGGTGTCTTTCATGAGGTCGATCGTGTCGTCGAGCGCCGTGATGAGGTCCAGGATCTGGGACCGGTCAAATGGGGTGACGAAGGTACGATGGATGGCGAGCACCGTCTCGCGCGCGATGTCGTCGGCCGCATCTTCTAGCCGGTTGATCTCCGCCACGTGCTTCTCCGCCTGGCCATCTCCGGACATGAGCGCCCGGAAGGCGACGGCGGCGGGCACGATCAGTTCCGAATGCTTGGTGAACCGTGTGATGAACTGTCCGTCCTGGGGCATGATGGCGCGGAAGGCTCGAAGAAACATGCGAGATTCTCCAGGGGCGGCGCCAAACGGGCGCACCTGCGAAGGGAATTTAGACATTGATCAACAGTCTGTACCGCTTTCGCAGCGCATGCGAGACTAAACGAGGAAACTTAGAAGGTGCTGACGGCCAGACCGATGACGTAACAGATGGCTGTGCCAATGAGACCGAAGATATAAAACAGAGCGGTGCCGACAGGCCGAGCAAGCGGGAGCGCGGGCCGATCTGCTGGATTGGTGGCGCGGTATCCAACGAGCCAGGCGGCAGCGACCAAGCCAAGCCACCACCAGTCGACATGGCCCAGCCCCATCAAGGCGCTGATGGCCGCACAGAGTGCCATGATGAGATTGCCCGCCTGCGCGTGGAGCAATCGTAAGGCGCTCACGCGCATTGCCATGTCACGGGCAGGCCCCCTTCAAAGATCGCAGCGCTATTCCAGATCCTCGCCATCGCTCGTGGTGGCGACCCGGAGCACACCCTCGACCTCGGTCAATCTGGCGATGAGATGCTCGATGGGACGTTTGCCTTTCACCTGCATGGACAGGGTGACCGCTTCCCTGAAGCGTCTGCCGTCCAACCCATGTGCGTTGTCCTCGGTCTCCTCGCGTGCTTCGGCGAGACCGTCACGGTCGATCCGGACGCGGTCGATGGCGAAGCGGAGTTCGGTACAGCGGATCAGGATCTGACGGAGAATACCCCGCCCATCTGATAGGAAATCTGCAGGTCGTTGGTGATGCGGCGTGGCTTGGGCAGCCGTTCCACGAGCTTCGGGAAGACCAGCATGACGATGAAATGGGCAACCGTGGTGGCGACCGCCAGAATCGGCAGACCCGCGCCACAGGCCATGCCGAGGGCCGCCGTGACCCAGACAGAGGCTGCTGTCGTGAGCCCCCGGACCACGTCCCGCCGCATGAAGATAACCCCGGCGCCGATGAAACCGATGCCTGAGACGACCTGAGCCGCCACACGCGACGGGTCGAGGACCACGCGATAGGTCTCGAGCACATCCATGAACCCGTATTTGGAGACGAGCATAAACAAGGCTGCGGCGACCCCAACCAGCGTATAGGTCCGAAGCCCGGCCGCCTTCTGCCGGATCTCCCGCTCAAGTCCAATCAAAGCCGAGAGGACGAAGGCAAGCCCCAACTCGCCCAACTGCATCCAGCCTTGACCGGCTAGTTCACCCAAGGTCAACGCGCCTCACTCCTATCTATCGAGACGGGAAGACTTTCCTCCATCAGGACCGTAGTGTCACCTGAGCCCAGCAAATCCAGCCGAATGGCTTGCGTTTGGTGGAAAACCTCCCCATTCCAAAAAGATGGCTAAGCTGCTCCGACAATATGCGGCGCTCCCTGTGATGGGCATCGCCACCAATCTCCAGGTCCTACTCGTGACGTCGCGCGGCACGGGGCGATGGATCATCCCTAAGGGCAACCCCGAGAAAGCGATGAAGCCCTGGGAAGTGGCTGCCATGGAAGCGTTTGAAGAGGCCGGGGTCTCCGGCACCATTGGCAAGATACCCCTGGGCCACTACCGCTCCACCAAAAAACTGCCGAGCGGCAAGCTGGTCACGTCGGACATCACAGTGTTCCGGCTGGACGTCTCCGAGCATCACGCTGACTGGAAGGAAGCCACGGAGCGCAATCGGCTCTGGCTTTCTTTCTCGCAAGCGGCGGAATTTGTCGACGACCCGGGCCTGTCTCGGTTCCTTGCGGCGCTGAGCCTGATCCGTCTCGTGCAGGACGATGAGAAGGTTGGGGTATAATGCCGAACGACGACCTCCGCAGTATCCGAACAGGTCTGTATCTTGAATACACGACCCTGGCCTGGAATATCGTCGGGACGGTGGTGATTGTAATCGCAGCAATACACACCGGGTCAGCCGCCTACGCCGGTTTCGGGCTGGACAGTCTCATTGAGATCTTCGCATCAACGATCGTGGTGTGGCAGCTCAAGGGTGTGAACGCTCAAAGAGAGAGCCGAGCGCTCCGGCTGCTCAGCGTCGCCTTCGGCGCTCTGTCGCTCTACGTTTTTGCACAGTCAATCTATGTCTTCACCATCGGTCACCGGCCCGGCGTTTCTCTCGTTGGCGCGGTTTGGCTAGTTGTGACGGTCATCGTGATGCTTTTGCTCGCCTGGGGAAAATCGGTCACCGGGAAGAAGTTGGGCAATGCCGTCCTGATGACGGAAGCACATGTGACCCTGGTTGACGCCTACCTGGCTGCGGCGGTCCTGGCCGGGGCCGTCCTAGACGCTTGGCTTGGCTGGTGGTGGGCTGACCCTCTGGCTGGTCTGGTCATTGTCTACTATGGGGCAAAAGAAGCTAAAGCAGCGTGGCATCATTCGACGAACATCATCAGCACCATTGACTGATGCAATGTCCGCTTATGAGAAACATGCCCGAGGCTTTGAGTGCCCGGGTTGGGTCGCGACCAGCCCGACCGCTAACCGGCAATCAGACTGTCGGCTTTATGAGCGAAAGTCTAAATAAACGGCAGTAGGCTCGGACGGCTCATCAACACGGGCACCCTGCTCCAACCACAAATGAGAAGACGCGGAGCATTGCATTATACAGCGTTCGGCAAATGCGCCTTGGCCAGCATCATGTGAACGCCCTTATTGCCATCAACCAGTTGCGTCACCCGCAGATCGCCAGCGAGCGAGCAGAGCATATAGGCCTGGCTCGCGGTTAGCCGGGTGCGACGAGAGAGATGATCGATCATTTCTGCGACCGCCTGAGCAGCCGCATCATCGAGATCCTCATGCAGCCCGATTGCGATCAGATGCGTCTCACTTTCCGCGAAGGGCCGCGCAACCGGATAATCCTTCCGCACTGTCAGCCGGAAGGTGCCGGTAAGCCCGGTTTCCAGCGCCGTGACGCAGACCTCGCCATCCCCCTGCACGCCATGCCCGTCTCCAGCCATGAAGAGCGCGCCTTCATTGAAGACCGGCAGATACAGCATGGTGCCTGGCCGCAATTCCTTATTGTCCATATTGCCGCCGAAGGCGCGCGGCACATCGGAGATGCACCGCCCCCAGCGCGGCGGCGGCGCCACCGCGAGGATGCCGAAGAAGGGGTCAAGCGGCAGGGTGCCGCCCCAGGGCCAGGTCATCGTGCCGGCCTGCACGTCGATCGCCGGATGCACCGTCTCTGCGCTGTCGAAGACCGCGGGCAGCGTGCCCGCCAGCGGCTCGATGGAAACGAAGCCCCAATTTATCGTCGGCCGCGCCGAGAGGATCTCCACCTGCAGCGTGTCGCCGATTTCGGCTCCGCGCACGAAGACTGGGCCGGTGATAAAATGCGAACCGAAACCGCCGGGATGCGCGGCCAGCGCCGCACGGTAGAGCGGCGGAACGCGCGCGCACTCTGGCGGCAGGCGATCTTCGCGCCCGGCCGGCACGGCTTCGAGTTTTACCGTATCACCCGAGTTCACCGTGAGCACCGGCGGGATGCGCGCATCGAGATAGCCGAAGACCATGCTCTCCGGCCGCGCCGGGATGAGATGATGCGCCATCAGCCGTGCTGCGGCCGCGCCGTGTAATCCACGGTCGAGCCGTGCCAGCCTTCTCGGTGCTTCTGCCAATAGAGCGCCTTGAGCGCGAGGCTGACGGGGCCGGGCCGATCATTCGCCATGATATTTGTGCCGATCGTGGCATTGCCCACGCGGGCGCAAGGCATGATGCCGCCGGCGGTGGTGGTGGTGAAGACCTCATCTGCCGCCATCAGATCCTCCAGGCGCATCGCCGCGACTCGGCCTTCCAGGCCAAGTTCCGCGCACAGCTCCAGCGCCGAGCGGCGGGTGATGCCTTCCAGCGCGCCACGATCCGGCGTGATGACTTCGCGACCTTTGACGATGAAGACATTGAAGCCCGCGCCTTCGGTAGCATAGCCTTCCTGATCCAGCAGGATCGCCGTGTCATATCCATGATCATGGGCTTCGTGCAGCGCGCTCATGAAATCGCGCCAAAGGTAGTTCTTGAAGGTAGGATCGAGCGAGGCTGGGGAGATACGCGGCATCGAGGCGAGCCAGAGATGCGCGCCGCGCGCCTGCACCTCGGGGGTAATGACATCGATCCACGGGAGGGCATAGGCGATGAAGGTGTTGAGGCAATCGGCCGGGCGTCGGGAGCCCGCAACCTGTGGCCGACCGCGCGTGCAGACCATGGCCACGTACGAATCTCGCAAGTTGCTCAGCGCCACGCAGCCGTGGAGGATGGCGCGGATCTCCGTCCGGTCCACCGGCGGCGACAAGCGGAACCCCTGCAACGACCGCTCGAAGCGATCGAGATGATCCTCAAGCCGGAAGAAGCGGCCATCGGTGACATGCACCACATCATAAGTCGCGTCTGCGCGGGTGAAGCCCCAATCGGTGACGGGAATGCGCGCCTCCGCGATGGGCACATAGCGGCCTTCGATCCAGGCGGCACCCTTGCTGAAATCCGGCTCCGGGGCGGTGGTCGGGCAATCGGTCATCCTAAGCCTCACGCGGGTTCATCACTCAACGGTATCGAGAACATTCGCCATCAGCGGCATGGCGGGATAGGGCTCTTCCTCAGCCGCCGAGGAGGTCGGGGCGTGGATGAGAGACTCAAGCCGCGCCTTGGTTGCGCGGAAGGCCGCGGACTGCACCTGCGCAGGGCTGCGCGGCCGGGCTAGCGGCACTTCGATCATCTCCTGCACGCGGCCGGGATGCGGCGACAGCACGAGGATCCGGTCCGCGAGATAGATCGCCTCATCCAGGTCATGCGTGATGAAGATCACCGTGACATCGATCTTCTTCCAGATATCCAGGAGATAGGCCTGCATGCGCGCGCGCGTCTGCGCATCGAGGGCGGCGAAAGGCTCGTCCATCAGCAGGATGCGCGGCTGGTTGATAAGGGCGCGGGCAATCGCCACGCGCTGCTTCATGCCGCCCGAGAGCTGATGCGGATAGGCCTCCGCGAAAGCGCTGAGGCCGATGAGATCGAGCCATTCCCCGGCCTGCCGCGCAGCTTCCGAACGGCCGGTGCCGGTCATCTCCAGGCCGAACATCACATTGCGTTTCACGGTGAGCCAGGGGAAGAGCGTATAGCCCTGGAACACCATGCCGCGCTCCCGCCCCGGCCCGGTGATCGGCACGCCATCCAGCAGCGCAACGCCGCCGCTCGCCGCTTCCAGCCCAGCCAGAATGCGGATGAGCGTGGATTTCCCGCAGCCCGAGGGCCCGACGATGCAGAGAAATTCCCGCCGGTGGGTTTGGAAGCGGATGCCGTCCAGCGCCTTCACGCCGCGCCCCCGGCCGGTGAACTGCTTGTCCAGACCCTCCACGCGAAGGATCACGTCGCGCGCCTTCATCCGCTCCAGCCGCGCAACCACATCGGGCGGCGGATCAAGCGCGGAGGCGGTCTCTTGATCGGTCATGATGCAGTGTCCATTTCATTCAGAGGGCGGCGGAGCGATCCCAGGGGAAGAGCCGGCGCCCGAGACGGCCGAGCAGCAGATCCGTGCCGAGGCCGACAATGCCGATTACGGCGATGCCCGCGAAGACGGCAGCGAAATGCTGGTGGCGCGCCTGCTGGGTAATGAAGAGGGAAATGCCCGAGGTTGCGCCTACGAGTTCGGCGACGATCAGATAGGTCCAGGCCCAGCCTAGCAGCACGCGCTGATCGCGGTAGAGATCGGGCAGAATGGCCGGCACGATCACCTTCGACAGAAGGCGGCCATTGCGGCAGCCCAGGGTGAGGGCCGCCTCCACCAGACCGAACTCCACCTTGCGGGTGGTATTGGCAACGATCAGGATCTGTTGAAACAGCGTGCCGATAACGATGATGGCGATCTTGGGCCCGTCATAAATGCCGAGCACGGCAACGGCGAGCGCGCCGAAGGCCGGGGCTGGCAGATAGCGGAAGAATTCGACGATCGGCTCCACCAGATGTGAGACGGCGGTATTGGCCCCGGCGAGAATGCCGAGTGGCACGCCGATCAGCGAGGAGATGAGAAATCCCCAGAAGATCACCTGAATGCTCTTCCAGAGGCTGGCAAGCATCCAGCCGCCTTCGGCATTGCCCGCCGAGCTGGTGAAGGCCGCGATAAAGGCCGAAGCCACTGCGCCCGGCGATGGCAGATAGAGCGGATTGGCCGGCACGCCCTGCGGCGGTGCCTGCTTCGCCTGCAGGGCGGAGGTGACTTCGGAGGCGAAGGTCGCGCGATCCACCGACATGCCGACCTGGAAGTAATCAACATCACCGGGATTGGTGACGAGCATATTCGGATGCCAGATGAAGGGCACGTAGCTCACGATCGCCCATACCAGCAGTGGCAGCAGGAAGGAGCAGAGCCCCAACATGCGCCGCGTGCCGAGCGGCAGAGGGCCACGAATGCGCAGCCAGTTCGGCCGGGCCATGCGCGGCCTCGCTGCGCCGCCGCTCAAGCCCCAGCCGAAGGCGGCGCTGCGCACGCTCGGCATTACTGGCCCGCCATCAGAGCGTTATCGATATAATCTGCCGGATCCTGGGAATTCTTGTAGACCCCCGTACGCAGATTGAAGGCATTGGAATTCGCATCCGAGCCGTAGAGCGAAGTCAGCGCATCGGATTTCACATAGGCCGCCGCCGATTCCGCGCGCGAGAGGATATGCGTGCCTTTGACATAGCGTTTGTAGGTTGCCGCATCCACGCCATCGCGCGCCGCCATGATGGCGAGCGCATCATCGGCGGTTTTGGGATCGTTGATGTAGTCGACGATGCGGTACCACACCTTCATCACCTTCTCCCAATCCGCCCGCCGCTTCGCGAAGCTTTCCGGGGAGACCGCGAGACCATCGAAAATCAGCCCCGGGGCCTGGGCCGAGGTGAAGATGGGCCGCGAGCCCGGCACCTGCATCTCGGCCTGGGTTGAGGTGGGCGGCCAGACACCGATGGCGGCGACCGCACCGGAGGCCAGGATCTGCGGCGTATCGGCGGTTTTGGCGTTGACGAGGGTTACATCGGTGAGCGCCATGCCGGCCTGCTTCAGCCCATATTCGAGCAGAAGCTGTTCGGTAACGCCCACTTCCAGCGCCACCTTCTTGCCCTTCAGATCCTTGAGGCTGTGGATGCCGGGCTTGGCCAGGATCATGTCGTTCCCGCTCGAATAATCGGTGAGGAAGATGATCTTGTTCTTGGTACCGCTCGCGCCCATCACCAGGGAGTCATTGTTGCCGACGAAATCGCCGTCCAGTTTGCCAGCCGCGAAGGCGTCGAGAGAGGCCGAATAATCGAACCACTCCATATCCACATCCACGCCGGCTTCCTTGAACCAGCCTTTGTCGATGGCGATCTGCCAGCCGGTCCAGCCCGGCCAGTCACTGAAGCCGATGCGCAGCGGTTGTGCGGCCTCAGAGGGCAGCGCCTGAAGGGTGAGGCCGATCACGGCCGCGGCAGCAAGCAGGAATTGGCGCAGTTTCAAGGAAGGTCTCCGGGGCAAGGGTGAGAAAGCAGGGAGGCCAGGCGTAAGACTTAGAATTCGAGCAGATTGTCTCGCAGGCATTCATGGGTGTAGCGGGTGCGCACCAGCCCGCGCTTCTGCAAAGCAGGAACCAGGCCGTCTGCGATTTCCGCGAGAAAGCGGCGCGAAACGCGCAGCACGGGCGTAGTAATCAGAAACCCATCGCCGCCGACTTCGGCCATCACTTCGCCCATACGGTCGGCGACCTGATCCGGCGTGCCGACGAGTTCGACCGAGGAGACCATCCCGCCGCCACCATCGGAAACAAGCTGCCGCAGCGTCTTGCCGCTGCCCCATTGTTGGAACTTATCGAGCGAGCCCTGCTCGCCATTGGTTTCGAGCCTGTGCGGCAAAGGCTCGTCCAGCGGGAATTGGGAGAAGTCGATCTCGGTGATGGCAGAGAGGGAAATCAGATTCTCGAGAATGAAGTTGGGATTGGCGATCAGGCGCGCGAGCTTGTCTTTCGCCTCCTGTTCGGTTTCCCCGAGAACCGGCGTCACGGTGAAGAGGATCTTGATATCGTCCGGGTTGCGGTCGAGCTTTTCGGCGCGCGCGCGGATATCGGCGCGGAAGGCCTTCATGCTCTCCACGCCGGTGGCCACCGAAATGATGGAATCTGCGTGGCGGGCGGCGAAATCGCGCCCCCGGGGGGATGCACCGGCCTGCACGTAAAGCGGGCGGCGCTGCGGTGATGGCACCGTATTGAGAGGGCCACGCACCGAAAAAAAGCGGCCCTTATGATCGATGGTATGTACCTTCGCGGGGTCGGTGTAGAGACCGGCTTCCCGATCCAGCACTACGGCATCTTCGTCCCAACTCTCGAAGAGCTTGCCCATAACCTCCATATATTCATCGGCCATCTCATAGCGAAGTTCGCGCGGCGGCAATTTCTCAAGGCCGAAGTTTTGTGCTGCGAGATCTTCAGCGCTGGTGACGATGTTCCAGCCGAAACGCCCCTTGGTCAGGCTGTCTATCGTGGATGCGAGGCGCGCCATGAGGAAGGGCGGATAGGCAAGGGTAGACATGGTGGCGACCACGCCGAGGCGTTGCGTCACCATCCCCATGGCCACGGCCAGCGGAGCGGGATCATGCTTTGGCGCCATGATGGCGGTGCGCAACCCGGCATCGGGCGTGCCGCCATAGGTCTGCGCCACCATGAGCTTGTCTTCCATCATGATGTAATCGAAGCAGGCGCGCTCAAGCGTACGGGCCATATCCATATAGAACTGCCCATCCCAGAACTGGCCGCCCTGGGCAAAAGGCTCGCGCCATTCATCGGGCGTGAAATTCATGAACCATGCGAGATGGAATTTGTTGACCATGGGAACTCCGGCTCGGCGGGGTCTATTAGGCATCCGCTCAATATGGTTATTGAGCACATGCTCAAGACGGGAGGCAAGCCTTTGTTCCCTTCAAGTGCATTTTTTCCGTGGCTGGGCTATGGTCGCCTAACGGCGAGGCATATGCCGATAAAATGGGCTATTGTGATGAGCGTAACTGAAAAAACCCTGGCCGAAGCGCCGGGCAAGCGAAAGGCAGCACAGTTCGAGAAGGCCGCGCAGAAGCGGCTTGATCCGCAAGCCCGCGCCGAGCTAATCCTGGAACAGGCCCTGCGGCTCTTCTCCGAGCGCCACTTCAGTGTTGTGACCGTGCGCGACATCGCGCAGGCCTGCGGCATTCAGAACGGGCTGATCTACTATTACTACGAGAACAAGGAGCATCTGCTGCGCGCGGCGCTTACCCGCGCCATAGGGTTGACCAAACAAACTTATCTCGATCCGGCCAGCAGCAGCGGGCCGCCCTTGCAGCAGCTCACCGCCTGGCTGCGCGCCCAGGTGCCGCTTGCCGCCATGCTGAAGCAAATGAACAAGGTGATGGCGGACTACTCCGCCTCCATTCATCGCGACAAGATCACCGATGCGCTGATCAAAGACTTGTTCGACGGCGAGCAGACACTGCTCGAAACCTATCTCAGCCGCATCGCGGCGGCGGGAATCTCATCGCGCATCGATGTCACGAAACTTGCGCGCCATATCAGCCTGCAGATCGACGGCATTTTCTTCTCTGCCAATAGCCGCGATGATGACCGGATTGCAGACGACATCGAATCTCTCTGTGAGATGGTGGAGTCTCATCTCATGCGCTAATGGCATTGTCAGGTTGCTGAATATGCGAGCACTCAGATTAAGACCATTGCTCAGTCATTATTTCTGAGAGACCTGATTGGTTTGATTTCAGATCAATGCACCCTAAAGGTGGAATGTCAGCTTTCCGTTGCCACCGCTTAAAAGCGGCCATTCCACATTCTGACGTTTTCATCAGTCAGAATGCTAATGTCTGTTTTCGAATTCGGCTATTTACCTCGATGAAGCCGAGGTGACACCAATACCCCGCGCTCATGAAAGGAAAATACCGGCGCGAGGGCGAGGGACCCCATCCATCGTGATCGCCAGACTTCGACTGCCGAGCGTTAGGGCGACTAGGTTCGTCGCGGGGTCAAAGAGCGAGAGGCCCATCGGCTCGGTGTGGAGGATGATCATATGGTCGAAGTCGTGGCCAATCGACCTCCCCAAAGTTTGTTGCCGACGATCGGCGACCTATGCTGAGGAGGCGGGCATTGTCGATCTCGTCGGATCAGCTAGTTGATAGGTTTCCATGCGTTTCATTCACACCGCTGATTGGCAGCTCGGCAAGCCTTTCGGTCGTTTTCAGCCCGAGGTCCGCGTCGCGCTAGCGGATGCGCGTCTGGATGTCGTCGATACAATCGGCCGTCTAGCTGTGTCATCGGGCACAAAGCACGTCCTGGTCGCCGGCGACGTTTTCGACAGTGATGGCCCGGAGGACCGGGTTTTGGTCCAGGCACTGTCCCGCATGGCCCGTCACACATGCCAATGGTGGCTTTTGCCGGGGAATCATGACGCCGCCCGGACCGGCGGCCTCTGGGATCGGATCCGATCAAAGGGCGTTCACAATGTGCGGGTTCTCACCGAGCCAACTGCCATTGAAATGGAGCCCGGGGTTTGGCTCCTGCCAGCGCCTCTGCAGCTTCGCCACCAGCTCGAAGATCCGACGGTTGCTTTCGACCGGATGGAGACGCCAGGTGCGCGGCTTCGGATTGGGCTCGGCCACGGGTCGATCCGGGATTTCTCGATGCGAGGTGAAACCCGGAACCAAATTGCCGCGGACCGCGCCCGGCAGTCCAAGCTGGATTACCTGGCTCTCGGCGACTGGCATGGTGTGCTGCAAATCGACGGTCGGACTTGGTACGCTGGCACTCCGGAAGCAGACGGCTTTCAGCGGAACGATCCCGGGCAGGTTCTGCTCGTTGAGCTCGATCCCCAGAGAGAGCCAGTTGTCACGCCACATCGCACCGGCAAATTCCAGTGGCTGCAGCGTGAGTGGCGCCTTCAAGATGATGCCGATTTCCTGGCCCGATGGCAGGCGTTGCAACGCGAGGTCGATCCATCTTCGACGCTCCTTCAACTGACCCTGACGGGGATCGTCGGCTTGGCCGACCGTGTTTCCATCATCGGGCGCCTGGAAAGCGAAGCCCGACACATTTTGCGCTACCTTGATTTGCGTGCCGATGACCTGTCCGGGCAGCCGACGGACGAAGACCTGGCGGCCCTTCATGTTGAAGGCATGCTAGGGGTCGCTGCGGACAAGCTGAAAGCAAAGATTGCCGTCGGTGGTGTTCAGGCTGCCTTGGCAAAGCGCGCCTTGGAGCGCCTGTATGTTGAGGCACAGCGGGGGAGGGACGGCATATGAGCCTCAAGATCCGCCGTGTCGCCCTGACCAATTTCCGAAAGTTTCGCGAGCCCTTGGTCATCGAGGGATTGGGCGATGGCCTGAACATCCTGATCGAACCCAATGAGGCGGGTAAGTCTACCTTACTCGAAGGGTTGCGCGCGGGGTTCTTCGTAAGACACGCGACACGGAGCCAATTGGCGCAAAGTTTCATGCCCCATGGGGAGTCCGTCGCACCCGAGATCGAGGTCGGCTTCGATATCAAAAATGAATCCTGGACGCTTTCCAAGCGTTTCATGAAAGGTGCACGCCTCGAGGTTCAAGGACCTGGCTTTCGGGCGCAGGGTGATGATGCGGAAGCAAAGCTGCAGTCGCTCCTGGGGTTTGCGCGCGACACCAGTCAGAAGGGTGATCCGAATACCAGCGGCGCACTTGGGCTCCTGTGGGTTGCGCAAGCCGATGCGCTTCACGTCACCCCGCCGGGGAACTTGGTTCGTGACAGCGTGACAGCCACCCTGGAGGCGGAAGTTGGCACGATCATGGGTGGGCCGGCCTTCGATCGGGTCAGGAGCCGTGTTGACGCGGAATATGCTTCTTATTGGACGCCAACCGGCCGCCCGGCAAGCAAACTCGCGGAAGCGCAGGCCAAGGAGCAAGCACTACATGCTGCGATGAGCGAAGCGGCCGCGCGCCTCGCAGGGCTCGAGCAGAATTATACCGCATTGGAAAATGCCCAGGGCCGCATGAAGACCTTGATGCGAGAATTGGCAGATCCGTCTGACGCCGAGACGCGCAGGGCTTTGGCGTCATCGCTCGACATCGGCCGGGCAGCAGCCCAGATCCTGGCGACACGCAAAGCCGAGCAGGTCACCGCGCACACGAAGCTTCTTGGTTTGGAGGAACTCAGCACTCGCCACATTGCTGCGAATGCTGCTGTAGAGGCAGGGCGCCAGGCACTTACAGCGGCCCAGGCTGCGCGCGTAGATTCTGCTGGTGAATTGACGCTCTCCAGAACGCGCGCGGAGGAGGCGCGAGGATCGCTGGCGATCGCTCGGGCGCAGCGCCTGCAAGCGCGTGAGGCTCTTTCGCTGGGAGAGAAACACGAGGCCGGCCGGAAGCGCAGGATTGCCGCGGACGCTGCACGCATACGGGGGGCCCAATTGCTTCGACTGGAAGGCGATTATTCGGAAGCAAAGAGTCTGTCTCAGACATTGATCCCGGCCGAGATTATGACAGCACTCGAGGTGGGTGATCGCGCCATTGCCGAGGCGCGCGCTGCGATCGATGCCGGTGCGACGGAACTGGAGCTGACTGGGGCCGCCGATGGTCTGGAGATCGATGGCAAGGTATTTATGCCAGGGACCCGGCGGATAACGCAGGAAACGCAGATCACTCTTCCAGGCGGCGCCGTGCTCACGGTCCGCCCCCCGGCCGGGCCAGCCAGTGCCGCGGCTAAACTGCTTCAGGCAACAGACCGCCAAAATGCTATCCTGACCAGATTCGGTGTTGAAGACCTCGGCAGCGCCCGTGCTCGAAACGAGACCGCCCGCGAAGCAGCGGCTCAAATGCGTGTCCTGCGTGCACAGATCGACGGGGTGGCTGTCGCGGTCCCTGAGATCAACTTGGTTGCGGGGCCTGAAGCGCTGAAGCTCTTCATCGCCAATCTGCCGGAGGCGCTCGATACTGAAGATCAGGACGATGGCCCGGCGCTTGAGAGCCTGAAACGAGCGTTGGAGGACGTCGAGGCTGCGGTGGCCCGGGCTGAGGGCGTCCAGGAAAGTGCGATCGCAAGTCTCCGACAGCTTGAGGAGAGGGATGCCCTCCTGGCAGCGTCGGAAGCCGGGGGCAGCAGGGATTTGGCGAATGCGGAGGCAAACTTTAAAGAGCTGCAGTCGAGACCAGAATTAGCCGACCTCACATCGCTCCTGACGGCAGCCAGAGAGGCGCATGCTGTCGCTTCTGTTCGACTTTCCGAGGCGGAGGTCGCGGCGACAGCCCATGACCAGGGCGCAATTACGCGAAAGATAGAGGCCATAGACGCCCGTGCTCGTGCCGCCGCGGAACGCCATACGGAGCTGCTGCAGGAAATCGCCCGCCTCGGGGCGACCATTGAGACTGAGGGTGGTAAGGGGCTGGCTGATCGCGCTCAGGCCGCGAAGGAAGAGGCGGAGGCCGCGACGCTCGCCTGCCAACGGATGACCGATGAAGCCGAGACGATCAAGCTCCTACGTCAGACGCTTGAGGAGGCCCGCGCCGAAACGGCGCAAGCTTTTGTCGGACCTGTGGCAAAGCGAGCGAAGCGCTACATCGATCGAATTCTGCCAAATGCAGACCTTGCCTTTGGCGAAGACCTCGCGCTCCAGGCCATTGCTAGGTCCGGGGTTTCTGAGCAGACGGGACAATTGTCCCGCGGTACTCAGGAGCAGCTCGCTATGCTCACACGGCTCGCTTTCGCTGATATGTTGCTAGAACAAGGAAATCCGGTTTCTCTAATCTTGGACGACCCTTTGGTCTACTCGGACGACGGAAGGCTCGAAGCGATGACCGATCTTCTGCTCGAAGCATCCGAACGCATGCAGGTTATCTTGCTAACATGCCGGGACCGCGCATTCCGCCATCTTCCGGGCAAACGGGTGCTGATTTCCCATGGGAACGGAAGTTAGGAGGCAGGACAAGACGCAGCAGGTGTCATTATTCCCTAACAGAGATAATGCCTTCCTATAGAAGTCAAGCAGTTACGGAGTGCGCTTTTCCTTGGTCGGGAGAACCGGCTCTTTAACCATGATAATGACGCTGCCCCGGGGGAGCGTGTGTTGCGAAGGGAAAACACTGCTTTTTCGACTAAGAGATTTCCCCAGCTAAGGCCCCAATGCGGATTCCGATGATCACGGCCACCTATTCCAATCTGATCGCGGCCAGCATTCCGATTTGATGGCGGCCACCTGAGATTGTCTCGGCAGGTCGATTTGGTCATTTCATAATCATCTGATTCGGGTCAAGCATCGGCGCGTTTCTTTCGCAGACTTTCGCCTTTCAATTCGATGCGGTGGGTATTGTGGACGAGGCGATCAAGGATGGCGTCGGCCAAAGTCGGATCGCCGACGATTTCATACCAACGCTCGACGGGTACCTGGCTGGTGAAAGCCTTCGCAAAAAGCGCCCCCTCCGCGCACAGGAGTCTTGACCGGCCACGACCAGAGGGCGCAACGAGAACTCAAGATCTCAGAGGCTCATAAACGAGCGACATCACCCCGGAATATAGGGCGACATCAGATCGGAACGGTGGGCGACATCGCGTCGGAATGTCTGGGCGACATCATCGGAATACGCAGATCAGGCAGTGGCGATGTTCTCGGATCCAGTCGCAGGCACCCAGGCGGAGGAACATGGTCCGGTCCAGTCCGCGGGGTGTGCGGTAGTCGACATCCTCCATGGTCGCGGAATGGCGCAGCTTAGCTGTGCGGGCGCGGGCGGCAAATCGCCGCTGTTGGCGCAATGTCGCCTCCTGCTCGACGAGAAGGCCCAGCCATTCGGCGTGCTCCAAGGCACGGCTCTCTGGATCGGCCTCCAACTCGCGGAAGCCCTTGGCCATGCCATCAAGGCCGAGTTCCGTAAGGCGCTCCAATGTCGGGTGGTTCAGCACGATATGTCTCCTCAATGGAAGTAGCGGGAACCGCGGATGTTGGCGTGCAGCAGGGGCTCGCCGTCCGCGGTGGGTGGCGCGCTTGGGCGGTCGAGGCGGTGACGCAGGATTGAAGTGACTGAGTCGTAGGACAGTACGCCGACCTCGACCGCGCGCTGGCTGACAGCCTCGGCGCGATCAGCGGTCAGGCCGCGGAACAGGCGCAGAATGCCAATGCAGGTCCGGAAGCCCTGCTCAGGATGGGGCCGTCGCGCGAGGATCGCTAAAATGAGCGCCTTGGTCTGCGGCCCGATATCGCGCGCCTGGCGAATGAACCGTTCCGGACTCCATTCAGCGTAGCGTCGATGCGCACTGGGCATGTGGTCAGGGTCGGTGCCGTGACGTGGGCCGCCATAGCGCCGCGTATGAGCCGCCACCCGTCGGCCGTGGTGGAACACCTCGATGGTGCGCGCGGTGGCGCGGGCGATGGTGGACATTATGAAAATCGGCGGCGTCACCGGTTGGATTTCAGCTATGGGACAAGCGGAGGCAGCGTCGCTTCGCTGTCAAATCACACATTTATTGAACCAAGCGCCCACCTTATGGCTGCTTCACCTACTGCCTCATGGTTTGAGTATCTCGATATTGCGGGGGCAATCTTGACCGAACGTCTCGCGCCTGTGAACGGAGAAATTTCGCCTAGGGGCCCAGGGCTAGGCATCGAGTGGGACGAAGCAGCCGTGTCAAAGTTCCGTTTCTCGTAAAGGCGGCTCTGATGAGGATCAGTTAGGGGGCTGAAGTTTGCAAAGCTCTATTTTGATTTTCGCCGAGATCTAGGCTCTTCCGTGTAAAGCGTGCAGGTTACGAGCCCGGATTTTTAACTTTCTCAGATGCTGCAACAGGATTTCTGTTCCAAAGGGCCGCCTTAAGTGCTTCGCTCTGAAGCACCCACGATTAGCCCCGAAAGCTTATACAGAACAATATGTTAGCTTCGATTCGATGGGATTTCTTGCACGCTTTATGCGGAAGAGCCCAGCTTTCAATGAAAATCAACAATCTAAGATGAAATGGCCACGATGGGTCGCTATCTGCCTCCTGCGCTACCACGGCTGTTGAGAATCGATCATCTTGGCCTGCGAATGTGAAAGACCGATATCCCTCAACATGTGATGGCCCATCGTACAAAACTCGGCTGACCGGCGCTGAGGCCGAAGACACCAGCATATCAACCGCATAACTTTTCCTAGAGCCGGTATGTTTGGCGGGCCGCTTGGTGGACAGTTATGTTGGGCGGACACAGCTATGGCTGGCGTCGTTGAGGCAGTTCCGCCCACGGTGCGCAGTATTGGTACTGACCGGGAAGGGAAAGGGATAATGTTGTCTCTATAAGTGAGATGCTGGCTCATTGATCGTCCTGCTTGTCTTTTCCATCAGATTGGATCCGGCTGATGGCGAGACTGGCCATTTCCAGAATATCAACGATTGCCTGAGTTTGATCCTCTGTCAGCCGTCCGCCAACCTGGTCCATGGTCTCTTGAAGGCGGCTGATTGCCAGTATAACTTTCGGAGCCCGAGACCCGGTCTGGGCTGCGCGTGCGCGGTCCATTTGTGCAATAGCTGCGTCGCGCGAAACCTTGTGAAGGTCCAAGTAAGCTTCGCCATCGCGGGTAATCTTATAAAGTTTGCGGCTACCGCCCTCGGAAAGGGTTATCTGACCCAGCTCGTCTAGCATCGACAAAGTTGGATACATCACTCCAGGGCTTGGTGAATACGAGCCGCCGGTTCTTTCCTCAATTTCCTTGATGATCTCGTAGCCATGCCGAGGTTGCTCCGACAACAGATTCAAGACTACGAGGCGCAATTCGCCATAATCGAACAATCTATTAGATTGGCTGTTCCCGCGGCCACGCCTACCGCGACTTTCAGGACAATCATTATCGGCACCATCCCGACCGCGCCCGGCATGGCCTTCTTGGTCATCATTGGCATCCTCACGATGTGGACCGTGGCGGCCACGTCCGCCGCCCCTTCCGCCGTACCGACCGCTCATTCTCTGACTGCTCTCTAACTGAACGCCAATTATCGATATATCTAAAATATCGATATATCTAGTTTAGATGATTGGCAAGCCTTGGGAATTGGCTTAATTTTGCCACACGCGCCGTCAGGGACAGTCTGGACGGTGAGCCCACCTCATCAGGCCCGCACGTCTGCTTTCCGCAGCAAGTAACTTCCCGTTGTACATCTTGTTTGGGTCGAGTGCTGCCAGGGAGCTTGTGAGCAAGTGGAGAGGATGGCGGACTGGCGGCTTTGGGGCGCTACAGCGGATAAGCGGACCATGAACCGCATTCACTCAAATGGCAGCCCCGGCAAATAATAAAGGGGATGGCACCCACCAGGCGCCATCCCCTTTGCATCATAAGCTGCTCGAAATTTTACGCAGCGATACGGTGTTGTTCGAAATTCTTTTTGACCACATTGCGTCGGTCCGCAATCTCAGCCTTCATCGCCTTTTGCAGCTTCTCAAATGCGCGCACTTCGATCTGGCGAACCCGCTCGCGAGAGATACGGTAGCGTTGAGAAAGATCTTCAAGAGTTGTCGCTTCATCCTTCAGGCGGCGTTCGATCAGGATATGCCGTTCCCGGTCGTTCAGGCATTTCATCGCATTGGCCAGCAGCGCTTTACGATCGGACAGCTCCTCGTGCTCGCCAAGGACCTCCTCCTGACTGTCACGGTCATCGATGAGAGAATCCTGCCATTCGCCGTCGCCGTCCGCACTCATTGGCGCGTTCAAGCTGTTATCGGAACCCGCCAAACGCCGGTTCATGTTTACGACGTCTTGCTCGGGAACATCGAGAACACGGGAAATTTCCGACACATGCTCAGGGCGAAGGTCGCCGCCTTCGATAGCCTGCATCTGCCCCTTTAGGCGGCGGAGATTGAAGAACAGCTTTTTCTGAGCGGCAGTGGTGCCCATCTTTACAAGCGACCAGTTGTGCAGGATGTGTTCCTGAATGGCGGCGCGGATCCACCACATCGCGTAGGTCGACAGGCGAAAGCCCCGGTCTGGATCAAACCGCTTAACGGCTTGCATCATCCCGACATTGCCTTCGCTGATAAGTTCTCCAATCGGCATGCCATAGCCGCGATAGCCCATTGCAAGCTTCACGACGAGGCGGAGATGCGACGTCACGAGCTTATGGGCGGCTTCGTGGTCGGCGTTGTCACGCCAGGCCATCGAGAATTTCAGCTCATCTTCGGCGCTGAGCATGGGAAATTTGCGGATTTTTTGGAGATAACGGGTGAGGTTTTCTTCCGGCGCAAATTTCATCATCGCGAGGGCCATCGGAAAACTCCTGATTACCGCAGATGGTCCGGAAAATCCTGGCCACCAAATGAAAACCGTTGCCTCGCTTATGGTCTCGCGACAATAATTCGTCACCTCACGAAAGAGAGACGGCGAGCGATTAGAAATAACCATTTGGTGATAACTTCTAAACGGAAGATAATTTTGCCTCTCTTGGCGCCGTCGCTCGCCCTAAGTCTCTTTTGTATCAGCGAATAAAGGCTCGCTCACGCGCTATATTTGAAATTTTCGGACGTAACATTTACGTTCCGCCGACCAATTGGGGCTATATCCCTCGCGGCCCTCCGACCCGGGGTTAGCTCATATGCCTGCCATGCCCTCTTAGGCAGGGCAGGCGCTTGGAATGTTGGTAGGTCGGCCTAGCTTTCCGCGTTAGACTAGATAACGCTATGTGACTGGAGCTTCAGTGTCAGTCTATCGACGGAACAATGTGCAGGTCCGGGGGAGCGGTGCGCGGACTATGGTCTTCGGCCACGGGTTCGGCTGTGACCAGCATATGTGGCGCTATGTTGCCCCGGCCTTTGAAGAAGAATTTCGGACGGTGCTCTTCGACCAGGTCGGAACAGGCGGTTCGGATATCGCGTCTTATGATTCAGTGAAATACGCCGACCTCTCCGGCTACGCTGACGATTTAGTCGAGATTTGCCAGGAGTTGCAGCTTCACGAAGCTATCTTCGTCGGGCATTCGGTCGGTGCCATGATAGGCGTATTGGCCTCTGTGAAAGCACCGGACCTGTTCCAGAAGCTCGTTCTGATTGGACCCTCGCCGCGCTACATCGACGACGGTGACTATGCCGGTGGCTTCTCATCGGACCAGATAGATGAATTGCTCGAATTCCTGGGCAATAATCATATGGGTTGGGCAGAAACGATCGCGCCCGCCATCATGGGCAACGCAGACCGCCCCGAACTTGGTGAAGAGCTGAAGGATAGCTTCTGCCGATTGGATCCGGTCATTGCGCGGGACTTCGCACGGGTCACGTTCACTTCAGACAACCGGACTGACCTTCAGAAGGTCGCTGCGCCAACCCTGATACTTCAATGCAGCGATGACTTTGTCGCCTCGGAGGCGGTCGGCGCTTACGTGCACCAGCAGATTCCAACGAGTACGCTGGTCCAGTTGCGGGCAACAGGACATTGCCCAAACCTGAGTGCCCCGGCTGAAGTGATTGAGGCGATCCGCGCCTATGTCTGACGCCGCCTCTCAGGACAGCACACAAAAAGAGTTTGAAGATCTCTTTGAGAATGCTCCCTGCGGGTACCTCACCATGCTACCGAACGGGCGAATTCTACGGGCGAATGCCCAGCTTGCGGCATGGATGGGCTATTCGGCCGAACAGATCACAAGCAGACGTCTCCATGACCTACTGACGGTCGGCACCAGGCTTTTCTACGAGACAAATTTTGCGCCTCAACTCAGCCTCGGCGACACCTGTGAAGAGATGTCGCTCGATCTGAAGACCGCCTCCGGCGAAATCATGGCGGTATCGGCGAGTGCAAGGGTCAGGAAGACGAGTGACGGGCAGGCTGCCGTCATCCGCATCGCTTTATTCAAGTCTGCCGAACGTCGGCGCTACGAGCGGCAATTAGTGGATGCCCGCGCCAAAATCCTGGAACAAGCGCGTGCCACCCAGGGATTGCTTGCCAACGAGCGGGAGACGGCAGAATTGCGCGAGCAGTTTATTGCCGTACTTGGTCACGACCTGCGCAACCCGTTAGCCGCGGTATCCGGTGGCATCCGGCTTCTCCGTCGAGACATGTCCGCAGAACGTCGCGACAAGCTCTACGGCCTGTTGGAGAGCAGCATCGCCCGTATGGCTAGTCTCATCGACAACGTGCTGGATTTCGCAAGAGGCCGACTGGGGGCAGGCATTCCACTAGACCTGAAAACTGACGTAATGCTCGGTTCGCTCTTGGATCAGGTGGTTGCCGAACTGCGATTGAATTACCTCGACCGAAAAATTGAATCCCAATTCGACCTGCCCGGTCCTATTCGGTGCGATCCAACCCGCATGAGCCAGTTGGTCTCCAACTTGCTGGGTAACGCACTGACGCATGGCGCGGAGACAGAGGCTGTCCGGATCCATGCTAACGTCAGCGATGAGATCTTAGTGATTTGGATTGCCAACGGCGGAGAACCGATACCAGCCGCCGCAATCGAACGCCTGTTTCATCCCTTCTTCCGGGGCGAAGTAAGGTCCAGTCAGCAAGGCCTAGGTCTTGGGCTGCACATAGCGTCCGAAATTGCCAAGGCGCACGGTGGCACGCTTGAGGTTGCCTCTACCAAGGAAGAAACGCGGTTTACGTTCCGTATGCCAATTGCGGCAGAGAACTGAAAGGTCCTGTTCAGGCGTCTAGTGGCCGAGCTGACAGCTTTTTAAAGGCCGAGATGACCTCGTTTTCTTTAATTGGCTTGGGGAAAAACATGCCACCATGCGGCATAGCAATCTCTGGAGGTTTGTAGTGGCCCGAGGTCAGAACGATAGCGATCTGCGGCCATCTTTCTTTGATTTCGGCGGCCAATGTAATGCCGTCAGCCCCAGGCGGCATGTCGATATCTGAAAAAACGATGCGGATGTCAGAGCGCTCTTCGAGAATGCTGAGTGCCTCATCGGCGCCACCGGCCTCCAGGCATTCAAACCCGGCGCCCTCCACCATATCAGCGGCTGTGAGCCTGAGTAGCGGATCGTCCTCGACGACGAGTATGGTGTATTTGGATGACGCCAACTAAATCTCCATCGCCCTAAGGAAGCTGCACCTGGGCAACGGGTGCTCGGAAAAAAGCATGTAAACCTGAGGGCAAATATCGGATATCCGCTCCGCCAGACCCCGTCAAACCTAAACGAATAAGTTTTGACCCAAAGCCTTTTTGCACAGGTTTATCGACAAGTGGCCCTCCACCCTCCCTCCATTCAAGGACTAACTCCTCAACACCATCTCGTGTCTCCAAGTCCCACGCAAGAGAAACCCGACCGTTGCTGTTTGAGAACGCCCCATATTTGAAGGCGTTTGTCGTCAGCTCGTGTAGAATAAGGGAGACGGATACGGTCGCACGAGAGCCGATTTCAAATTCCGGACCTGATATGTCCAAGCGGGACGTATCAATCAAAGTTCCGATTACGGAGTGGACAACCTCACTCAGATTTGCAGTGGTCCACATCTGCTTGAGAAGGACGTCGTGGGCCGTCGAGAGCGTATGCAAACGCTGATAGAACGCCTCGACCGGCGCCTGGTCGGGAACGCTCTTGAGGGTTTGGATCGCGATGGCCTGGATCATGGCGAAGGTGTTTTTAAGTCGGTGGCTGAGTTCATGGTTCAGAACGTCTTGAGCCGCCATTGCCTGAAGACGCCCCAATCCCGCCTCCAGCCGATCCGCAACACTTTGGAGCATGCCGATGTCATCCGCCGACCACTGGCGCGTTTTGTTGTCGTGAATGATAAGCACAGCGACCACCCGACCACGCTCTTTCACCGGAACGTAAACCATCGACAATACGTCCAGGCCTAGCAAAACCGTCGGGTTGAAGTCTGTTCGGTAGTCAATCCTCACGTCCTTGATAACGACCGTATCGCCCCGCCTGAGCTCATCCCAGAGAGTTTTGTAATTGTTCAGCCGATAATGCCCGGCGATGGTGCCCACGCCGTCGGCCGTCCAATCTGGTTCGACGGTCACGTGATGACCGCCTTCATCCAACCGGCCGAATCCGGCACGCGTGACATTCAGGGTCTGCCCAATGATCCTTGAAGCAGTGATGGTCATATCGGTGGAGGCCGTTGCGTCGCGCAGATGATCGCCCAGACGAAGCAAGGCACCACGAATAGCTTCTGCCTGCCGCTGACGCAGAACCAGCTTATCCCGCTCGGCCAAAGCGCGGCGAAGCTCCATCTGACTGGTTACCTGTCGTGCCAGGTTCCGGAGCGCTTTAGCTTGATTGTGAGTCAGCCCCTGGGGACGAACCTTGCCATCGATGACGCAAAGGCTCCCCAAGACCTCGCCGGACGAGGATTTGAAGGGAGCCCCGGCGTAGAAGCGGATATGGGGAGCCTTTGTCACCAAGGGGTTTTTGTGGGTTCGCTCGTCTTGCGTGAGGTCTGGGATGACGAGAAGGTCGTCCTCCACCAGCGCATGGGCACAAACTGAGCTGTCCAGATCCGTTTCGCATGGCTCGAAGCCGATCCGAGCCTTGAACCATTGGCGGTCGGCAGCGACGAGGCTCACCAAGGCAACCGGCGTCTCGCAGATCTGAGCCGCAAGTTCGACGATATCGTCAAAACCTTCCTCGGCTGGCGTATCCAAGATCTCGTAACGAGCGAGTTCGGCAAGCCTGCTTTCATCGAATGTGTAGATAGGAGGTTGCAATGCTCACTCAGCCTAGATGCCAATGATCGATCTGAATGGCATGATTCTCGAGAAAGGTGGACGAGTACCTTTGGTCGATATCTTCTTCCACTAGAATACTAGAGCTGCTGAGTAAGCCGCCAGTCGCGTATCGCGGCCGACATCTGTTCATCGTTTCTCCCCTTGGCATGTCAAACGGCATTGGATCGGGACCCCGGATAGGCGTCCAAAAGGGACTCTTTGAGCGGGTTGTCCCGATAACCCATAGGAGGGACCCGCGCGCGGCGCGGAGTGCCGCTGTGCCAGGAGCGACGACGAACGAAAGCTTGGGCACTTCAACGGGACGCTCAACCGCCCCGACAAATGGAACATCGGGCGGAGGTATGTCGACGGGAACAGGTGTAAAGGCTGGCGGACAAGCCAAACAGGATAAAGTCACCACCAATCCCTGAATGCTCTGTGGGGTTGGAGGTTCTTCTCCAATCCCACATTTTCATATTCGCTCAATGCCAGTTTGAGAATAGTTTTCCGGAATGTCGTCTTTCGGAACACTTGTTTGTTCTGGGGTCTTTTTTCCGAGCATGCTCAGCATAGTTTGAGGGTCGGCCGATACGGCCATCGCATTAGCATCATCATCAATACGATTGGGAAGGTGGGGATGGTCGACCCGCATTTCTTCCAGGAGCGCGATTATCTTTGCAGACTTTTGCTCTCCTAAAATGGCAAGTTGCAGGGTGAGTTGGTCGCGGTGTGCTGTTAGTTTATCGTCCCGGCGCTGAGTAATGAGGATGAGAATTGTCACGTACAGGGCAAGAAGGGTTAGAAGGCCCTGCAGATAATCAAATGGTGGAGCATCCCACTGTGTTCTGCCAAATGGGCGCGCAAAAATATTGACGCCAAGCCAAGCAGAGATGGCTACAGTCAAAATTCCGATTGAAGACGGTCTTCCGATCCATTTGGTTAACCGTTCCACAAGCCGCTCAGGCAATGCAGCCTGCCTATCATGATCAGCATGAAGCTTTGCAATGGTGGTGATGGTTTCCTCAATATGGGAAGGAAGCTCAGCTTTAGATTTCGCCATTGTGCCTCCGGTTACATAGTTCGATTCTGGACCCCTTTCTTATTTGGAAGGGTATAATCTTCCGCCGGTTTAATTAGTACAATGAGCGGCAATGTGAACTCTTAGCCACTCGCGCCAACCTATATTTGAACAAGCCAGCAATAAGTCTGGCGCAAAAGACAACAATAGGAGGACAAAATGGCCACGCTCGACACTGAGTCCACTAGTGGACGTCTTATTGCCGCAAGCAAGGTCAACGGCACCACGGTTTATGACAACACCGGCGTGAAAATTGGCAGCGTTTATGACCTAATGCTGGATAAAGTTTCCGGCAAACCCGACTACGCCGTTTTAAGCTTCGGCGGCATCTTTGGACTGGGAGCTCGTTACCATCCGCTTCCATGGGGGCAATTGCATTACGACACGCGCCTGGGCGGCTACGTTCTTAATAATGGTCGCGAGCAGCTTGAGGGGGCACCGAGTTACGCAGTTGACGAGCTGTCAATGTGGGATGAGACCCGCAGCAACGATATCGACAGCTATTATGGTGAGCCAGCGTATGGGCCTGGTGAGGTTGGTGGCGCAGGGCTTCGGTCGCGGAATGCAATTTGATTAGCGAAATGGCAAGGTTCCAAGTTGGGTCTCACCCCGCCCACACTTGGAGCCTTGCTACAAGCGCGCTGGTCTTGCCTGACAGCCCGGAACCTAGTCGGTGGCGGCGGCCAAACTTAGCATTGCGCACCTAAGATGTGCGACAGCGATAGCTATTTGCCATTGTGCAAGAATTTGTTCCAAGTCGCCACCAGCGTAGTGGACGAGTTCGTCCGCACTAATGCCGCTCCTTCGCGCGTAAAAAAGCATTTCATGACGTCGACCTTCATGTCCTGCGGCTCACTCAACCACGTGCATTCCAAGTTGTCCTCGGCCCACACCGCAATCCACTTTCCGAAGTCAATTTCCAAAGCGCCCCCAACCACTGGTTGGTTTTGTGCAGAAATGCACATACCTAAGCATTGGCCGATGCTTCCCGGTGTCTAGGGCAGCCACAAGCCACATACGCGCGAGCAGGAGCATGCAAACGGTTCTTGTGCAATCGCGGTTCCGTGATGGCCAAAATGCAAATGGTTTCGACGCGCCTCGTCCTGAAGACTGCCGCTTGACTCTCGCGGTCGATAAGAACAAATAGCGAACATAAGTTCACCCTGTTTTCGAGATGTCGAAATGGGGCCGAGGAACGCGTTTAAGGGCCGCGGTTAGAATCAGCGAGCCAACCGGCTGACCGAAGGTCACTCGCCTTCAGATAAAATTGGAGACCAATGGGCAACACCCACGAGGCTTGCTTGGAGGAATCCTTGACGAGTGCGGACACTGTCTGTCTTTACCGATGAGGTCTTTCTCAGCGGAGTGAACCCATTGGTCCATTTTCAGACGCTATTGACCTACGCTGCGGTCGTTCTGGGCTTGTTTCTTATCCCTGGACCGGCCGTTCTTCTCGTTCTAGGGCGCGCCTCCACAGGAGGGAGGCGCATCGGGATCGCGACCGGCCTCGGCATTGCAAGCGGCGATCTTTTGCACACCCTGTTCGCGACCGTCGGCCTCTCTGCCATTCTGATGACGTCGGCTTTGGCGTTCAGCATCGTCAAATATGCCGGGGTCGCGTATCTCGTCTATCTTGGTATCTGGGCAATCATCGAGAAAGGCAGTGACCTGCAGATCGGCACACCACGCCTAGCCGCCGCAGGCCCCGCTTATCGCCAAGCCGTCCTCGCCGAGCTACTCAATCCCAAGACTGCTTTGTTTTTCCTGGCTTTCTTGCCCCAGTTCGTTGATCCGGCGCATGGCTTTGTCACGCTGCAATTGGCCACACTCGGTCTCGTGTTTGCCATCATGAGCGCGGGCTACACTGCCCTGATTGCCTGTGTCGCTGGGCAATTCAGCCGATGGCTCGCGCGGCATCGCCGGATTGGGCGCTGGCAAGGTAAGGTTATTGGCTCGATCTATCTGATGCTTGGGGTCCGCCTGGCACTCCAGACCCGGTAGGATGTTGATTTTCGCCGAAATCTAACCCGGGTCAGATCTCGGCTCTTCCGTGTAAAGCGTGCAGGTTACGAGCCCGGATTTTTAACTTTCTCAGATGCTGCAACAGGATTTCTGTTCCAAAGGGCCGCCTTAAGTGCTTCGCTCTGAAGCACCCACGATTAGCCCCGAAAGCTTATACAGAACAATATGTTAGCTTCGATTCGATGGGATTTCTTGCACGCTTTATGCGGAAGAGCCCAGATCTCAGCGGAAATCAACAGCTAAGGTTTTGACGGTGCGGAATGTCCGGTTTCTGGATTAGCAGATAGCCTTCTGAATTTCTGAGTTGGGTCGAGTTCTGCCAGGCTGCTAACAGGCAATATGCCGGGATTCCAGACTGTGTCGTTAAAAGTAACGAATTAGAAGAGTAGACCTAAGATCAGCGGCCTATCTATTCAGCTCTTCCAAGGCGCCGGAAAAGCTTCTAGGTGCCGGATCAAAAGGCGAAGCCTACGGTCCAGCGTTTTATCGCCACGAACGACATACCCGACGGTGCGAGACAGAGGCGGTCTTAAGCGGCAAATCGCAGTTCCTGATACCGGCGTCGAGAGTGCGAGCTTAGGGACGATCGCGACACCGAGGCCGGCGCCCACCAAAACTTTAATTGCTTCAAAACTCCCGAGTTCCATAATGGGTTTAGGTGAACCGCCGCCAGTATCAAACCAATTGTCCGCAATGGTTCTGGTGTCGCCAGCAGCGCGATAGGCGATGAATGGGAACTGCGCGAGTTGCTGCGGCGTAATGCCCTTGGGAAATAACCCATCGCTTTGTGGCAACAGTGCCATCAGCGGCTCTGAGAATAAGGGCTGATAACTCAAAGCGGCGACACGGTTCACCGGCAGGGTCATCAAACCGATGTCAAGTTCACCGGATTGCACCAGGGGCAAGAGATCGGCGGTATCGCCGATTGTGACCTTGAGCGTCAGGCGTGGCATGGCTTGCTTCACCGCTGCCAGAACCGTTGGCAAAAGGTGAATGCAACCCGTAGCCCCCGATCCGATCCGGATTTGACCGGTCTCACCATGTTTACTCTCGGCAGTGACCGCAACGGCATCCTCCGCTGCGGCAACGGCCCGCTGTGCGGGTTCGACGAGTGCTTGCCCAGCCATAGTCAGAATCGACCGCCCGTTGGCCCGTTCGAACAGGCGCACGCTCAGGATACGCTCAAGCTCCCGCAACTGCTGGCTAACGGCGGGCTGCGTGAGTCCGAGTGATTTCGCCGCGATAGAAACGCTGCCCGTTTCCGCGACATGCAGGAAGGCTCGGAACTGTCTGACGGTCGGTAGGCGCATAAGGGAAAGTTATTCTAATAGGGGCGATAGAAAATATTTTCTTCCCTCTCGCGAGGCAAGGCCGCTACATGCCTTCGCCAGGGTAACTAAATAACTCATTGTTTTGATTATCTATAATGCCCTAGCCCCTTCATAGACGATTTCGGTCAAGAGGAGCCAGACAGCCAGTGACGACTTTGATAACGCGACGGACCGCGATGGCGGGCCTGTCCATGGTCTCGGCTTTCGCCGCTATCCGCCCGGCCGCCGCACAAAACGAGACCTCCTTGGCTGTGATCGAAGGAAGGCATGGCGGACGCCTCGGTGTCTTCGCCCTGGATACTGGCTCGGGTCGGACATTGGCCCACCGTGCGGATGAAAGGTTTCTCATGTGCAGCACCTTCAAAGGGCTGCTGGCAGGCCTGGTCTTGGCCCGGGTGGATGCGGGCAAGGAAAACTTGTCGCGCATGATTCCCTATACCGACAGCGATCTGATTTTCACCTCCCCCGTCACCAAAGCCCATGTCAGCCAAGGTGCGATGGCCGTGGGAGACCTGACGCAGGCAATATTGGAATATAGCGACAATACTGCGGCCATCCTTCTCATGCGTAGCGCAGGCGGGCCTGCGGGCCTTACCGCCTTTGTGAGACGCCTGGGTGATACAGTGACGCGCTCCGACCGGTATGAACCCTTGTCCAATCACTATAGCGGTGAATTGGATACGACCTCTCCGCGAGCAATAGTCGCTTCGGCACAGAAGCTTCTGCTTAGCGATGTCTTGACGCCCGAATCAAAGTCGACGCTTGAGGTCGGGATGAAGGCCTGCAAGCCAGGGGTCAGGCGTATCCGAGCTTCTTTGCCTGCTGGTTGGACCATTGGCGACAGACCAGGCGAGAACGTGACTGAGGAATCAAACGACTACGCCATCGTGCGACCGACGGGACGCGCACCCTTGCTGATCGCGGTTTATTATAACGCACCGAATACAAAGATTGCAGACCGTGAAGCTGTCATTCGTGAAGTGGGAGATGCTTTTGTGAAATGGGCACAAGGCTAGTAGGGACAAGGCTGAAATGCAGCTAGGGCCGATAAACCTGCCAGGGCGCAACTCCGGGATCGATGTCCTTCGTGGCATCGCTATCTTTATGGTGATGCTGCTTCATTTCAGCCTCACCTATCGGCTCTGGAATAGCGGCCCGCTAGTGGGCCTCCTGGGCCAAGGCTGGACCCACGCCATCCTGGCTCATGGCAACTTCGCCGTCACAATGTTCTTCGTCGTCTCAGGCTTTCTGATCACGACCAACGCCGCCGAGCGGATGGGCGGACTCGGCAAGATAGAACTGCGCTCGTTCTACATCAAACGGTTTGCACGGCTGATACCGTGCCTTCTGTTAGCCTTGGTCATTATCACGATCCTTGGTCTGTGCTCTGTGGCTTCTTTTGCGACCAAAGCCCCGAACTCTAGGAGCGAACTTCTACTTGGCTGTCTTTCAGTGCTTTTGTTTTTCCACAACATCTTGATGCAGCATCTAGGCTATTTCGACTATGCCCTAAACGTCTATTGGTCGTTGTCGGTCGAAGAGGTTTTCTACCTCGCGTTCCCAATCGTCTGCCTCATCCTCAAGCGCGACGCGCTGATTGCTATCCCCTGCGTCGTTCTTGTTATGGTTGCGCCCTTCTACCGATCTGCCCACGAGAACAACGAGATCTATTATCTATACGCCAATCTCGCGTGCTTTGACGCGATCGCGATCGGCTGCCTGACGTCCATACTTGCTCGGCGATGGCGTCCGTCGTTCAGCACTGCCCGAGCTCTTCAGTTTGGGGGCTGTGTGACGTTGGTCGCATTTTGGCTACAAGGATTTTCCGGCTTTCACGCCGTTTTTAGCTTTACGATCATCGCGCTATCAACGGCAGTGATCATTCTGGGAAGTCTGACAAACCCACCCGACGTTAATTCCCGATCAGCCATCGGGCAGGCCATCTGCTGGCTGGGGCGCCACAGCTACGAACTATATCTGTTCCATATCATCGTGCTCGGCATCATGCGAGACATCTTGCCTGGAAAATCGTTGGGAGGAGTTTGGCAGATACCATGGCTGCTTCTATTCTTGTTGGTATCCATGTTTGCTGCAGCAGGGGCCGCTCGGCTGATCGGTGACCCCGCAAACGCGATACTCCGTCGACATTTTGCGCCTGCACCTTAGGAGACGACAAGATCGACATGAATGGATTTGTGGCAATCTCGGCTTGCCGGCGAAGTGTGTATCGCTGACAGCGTCTATAATGGGTCAGAAGTTGACTTGCCCGCGCGCTAATTGGCCGCCTAAATGCCTCTGTTTGATCACTCACGCGGCAGGATAGCACCATGGGTATGCGCGTTGGCATTGTAGGAATTAGCGGCTTCGGTGGCGGCGAGGCGCTGCGGCTGATTGCGGGCCACCCGTCGTTTGAACTGGTCTATGCTGCTGGCGAGGGCAGCGCAGGCAGCCGCCTTGTGGACCGTTTCCCCGGTGTACCGACCAAGCTGGCAGAACTGGTTATTCAGAAGTGGAACCCCGCTACCCTGCCGCAGCTCGATGTGCTGTTCGCCTCCCTACCCACGGGCACATCGGCTGAAGCGCTTTCGCTCGTCCCCGACGAGGTGAAGATCATCGATATTGGCGGCGATCACCGATATGTCGATGGTTGGACGTATGGCCTGGCCGATGTTTGGCCGCAGCAGATCGCGGGCCAAGTGCGTGTTGCCAACCCCGGTTGCTTCCCGGCCGCGACGCTCAACGCGCTGGCCCCGCTGCTGGCCGAGAGGCTAATCGAGCCGGGCAATATCGTGATCGATGTTAAGACAGGCATCTCCGGCGCAGGCAGAGGGGGCGCAAATAGCCAGTTTAGCTATGCTGAGACCAATGAGAACTTGCAGCCTTACGGCCTCCTGAAACACGTCCACATGCCCGAAATCGCGAAAACCATTGAAAAACTGAGTGGAGGAACCGCGGCAGGATTGGTCTTTACGCCGCATTTGGTGCCGATGACCCGTGGCGTGCTGGCCACCATTTATTGTCGCGGCAAGGCGACGACAGACCAGTGCTTGGACGCGGCTCGCCGCTTTTATGCCGAACGACCATTCATCCGTGTGACGGATAAGCCGCCTCAGACCAAATGGGCCACCGGCTCGAACCTTGCTTTTGTTAGCTACGCAGCGGATCCGGAGCGGAGCCTGGTTATCGCGATGAGCGTCATTGATAATCTTGGAAAGGGAGCGGCTGGTCAGGCGGTCCAAAATGCAAATCTGATTTGTGGCCTGCCCGAAACTGCTGGGCTAGATGGCGCTCCTATTTGGCCTTGAGCTCTCACAATTAGGCCGCTGCGGAATGTCCGGTTAGTGGCGGCTTCACCGGACCTGTGAGTGGCTTAGAAGGGTCGGGGGCCGCACCTAGAGGAAGCCTTGTAGAAGCATTCCAAACCCGAGTGCTATCAGAAAATAGAGAAACCATTTCCGAAACACCTGGTCGTCAATCTTCCCTCGTATTGACTGACCAACCCACATGCCCAGGAGCGCGGGCGCGACCATCAAGGACGAGAAAAGAAGATTTCCGGCACGGAACCGTCCATGCCAAACCAGTCCCAGCGCTAGTCCAATGGTGGAGGTCGTGAAAGACAGGCCAAGTGTCTGAACCAGGTCATCCTTTTCCAGCCCAAGCGCTTGCAGATATGGCACAGCGGGGAAAACGAAGACGCCAGTACAACCGGTCACGACGCCGGTGATGCCGCCGATGAGGGGAGACAGTCGACGTTCCCAGCGTGGAAATACCCGCTTGGGCCGAGCACGAAGGGTATAGAGCGCATAGACGATCAACGCGCCGCCGAGAGCGCCGGTTGTCATGGCCGCATTGCCTCTCGTCAGAGCAGCCGAGCCAAGGATACTGCCCAACACCACGGCGAGCATCATCGGCCAGAACCGTCGCAATGCCCTTAGCAAGCCAGGGCCTGTCAGCAACTGCCAGAGGTTCGTCACGAAGGAGGGCACGAGCAACAGGCCCGCGGCGGTCACAGGCGACATGAGAGCGCCAAGCACGCCCATGGCGACGGTGGGCAGCCCCATGCCGCTCACGCCTTTGACCAGCCCGGCGGCAAAAAAAGTCGCGCAGATTGCGACGATGACGAGGATTGCGTGCGACATACCATCTACCTAGCTGCGCCAGCAGCCAGAACAATGCGAATGATCCGAAGGCAGAGTTCGGCTTTTCCGAAGGCTGGAAGGCCGCTAAGCTAGGTCATGCGCTTCGATCTGACGGATCTTCGCCTGTTTCTGGCCGTTCTGGATGTGGGAAGCATCACACATGGGGCCACGGCCGTCGGCCTGTCCTTGGCGGCCGCCAGCGAGCGCCTGCGGGACATGGAGACCGACGGAAAAGTCGTGCTGCTTGCGCGCAGCCGTCGCGGCGTTCAGCCAACCGAAGCAGGAGATGCACTGGCGCACCATGCACGCCTGATCCTGCGCCAAACCTCCCATATGCAGGATGAACTGGGTCAGCATGCCAAGGGGATGCGGGCGACCATAAGACTGCTGGCCAACACTGCAGCCATGACAGAATTTCTGCCAGTAAGACTTGGCCCCTGGCTGGCCGCACATCCGCAGGTCGACGTTGACATTCGGGAACGACAGAGCACGGAGATTGCGTCGGCTGTCCGGCTTGGCTTGGCCGAGATTGGAATTCTGTCGGCGGCTGTGGACATAGCGGGCTTGCACCTGCGCCCCTTCGCAACTGACAACCTCGTGGTGATTGTGCCACGCCATCATCCGTTCGCATCCCATCGAGCCTTGTCATTTGGCGCAATCATTGGCGAAAATGTCGTTGGGCTATCTGATGGTGCGTTGCAGAGCCATCTCGACGCCCAAGCGGTTCGCGCTGGATTTCGATTTAAGATGCGCGTACGTGTACGCACCTACGAAGGGGTCTGCCGTCTTGTGGCGGACGGCGTCGGCCTCGGAATATTGCCTGCGACGGCCGCAGCTCGCTATCGGCGACCCATGCAACTAGCCGTGCTGAGGATGACTGACCCATGGACAAAACGGCATTTGGCGGCTTGCATTCGGGAAGAGCCCGAACTGACACCGACAGCGCTTAGTCTTTTTGAACACTTGATCGGCGCAACGCGCGACAGCTAGTCGGCACAGTGCGCGTAGGGCTGCTGCTGCTAACTGGTCTGGTAAATATTCCCGATGCCACTAGCGTGACCGTAGAGCGGGCAGTGGCACCCACATGATAGCGTTGTTGAAATACAAGCATTGAGAGAGCCTCATCTCCTCGATCCCGCCCGACGACCTGAACCGGAACCTCGTCGTCGCAAGTCCTGATACGGATGGCCTGCGCTTCCTGTCTTTGGCCGGAGGAACCTACAAGATCCTGGTATCCGGCGCGCAGACCAAGGGCGCCTACTGCCCGTTCGACATGCTGGTTTCTGGGGAAGGTGGCCCACCGATGCACCGTCACGACTTCGAGGAACTGTTCGTGC
>NZ_JAESVB010000021.1 GCF_020618775.1 Acidisoma silvae
TAACCATGGAACCGAACGATGCTCAGGCTCGGTTTTTTAACAATGGGAATATTGGCGCCAAATTAGCAGGAAGGTCTTGTTGCGCAATTTGAAACCTCCTGGGTCCGGGATCTCGGTTAAAGAGCCAATTTTCCTGGTTGAAACCTATGCCTTCAGCTAAATCACTGTGGGGCGAAGAAACCGCCATGGCCTGGGCATCTTATCATTTAGCCCCACCTTACGATCGCGTGATCAAATGCTCATGGCTCGTGCGTCTCCGTCTATGCTGCCTCACCATGTGGCTTGTGAGCCTGTTACGCCAGGGAGAGGGACCGATACAGCGCGGGTCTCCGATCATGAAGATAAGGATCGCCGTGCTCCGCCCCAGGCACCTTACTGCCGATGTCAGCGGTGAGCAGGGCTTCACCCTTCCCCGCGCGTGCCAGATCAGCTCCGTCTGAACCCACGATGCATGAACCCCCTTGATAGTCGAGACCATTCTCAGACCCGCAGAGACCTGCATAGATGACCATGACATGGTTTTCCAATGCTCGTGCAGGGATCATGAGGCGGGAGACGCGGTCGTTCGTGATGACTTTCGGCAACGCGGTTGGCACGATAAAGAGCTGTGCGCCCGTCAAGGCCAATGCCCTCGCCCACTCTGGAAATTCAACATCATAGCAAACCAGCATGCCCGCCTTCACCCCATCGATCTCGAATGTAGGCGATAGAGCTTCGCCCGCACGGAAACCGCGGATTTCATCGGGGCCGAACAGATGGCACTTCCGGTAGAAATGAAGTTGGCCGGACGGCAGCGCGCAAACCGCAGTATTGTAGATATCCTGGCCCGCGCGTTCCGGCATACCAGCGACGATAGCGATATTCAGCGCTCGTGCCATGGCAGTCAGGGATTGCGTCATAAAGCCATCGCGCGGCTCCGCCATCTGGCTGAGTTGGTCCCAGATTGCGTAGCCTGTTATGCTCATTTCCGGCGCAACAAGCAACCCGCTTCCAACCTGGCGTGCGGCCGCTGCCGCCTGCTTGATACGTTCGATATTCGCTTGCTTGTCACATGAAGCGGGCTGCATTTGCAGCGCGGAAAAACGCATCATCTCTATCCTAAATCAGAAACACCCCGCAGCCCGACTGACGAAACGGGCTGCGGGTATACGCCCTAGTATTCTTCGTCAGCGACGTAGCTACCAATACGCTGGACAAGATCAGGTTTCCGCCGTGCCAGGATAATACCGTATAGAATGGCGAGAAGCAGACCGATGGCCACCGCTGTCGGATAGATATTGAACGGCGCCGGCTGGCCCGGCTGTACAAGGCCCCACAACGGGAAGAGCGTCAGTAATACGCCGAATGCCGGAATAATCGCGTGTCGGATAATACTGAAATCTTCGCGATGAAATCGGATGATGTAAACCGGCAAGGCAAGAGTGGTGACAAGATACACCACGATGATCGGAATTGTACCCAAGGTTCCCGTATCACCGAAGATAGTGACAGGGTCGAGGTTCCAACAAAGTAGCGTAATCAATAGCGCAGTTGCTATGTAGGCCCACATGGCGACATGCGGTGTTTTGTGCTGCGGATGGATCTTGCCAAAGAAGCGCGGCAGCAGACCTTCGCGCCCTGCGCTGAACAGAATGCGCGCCTGCGAATTGGTGAGACCCAGGAGACAGGAGAAAATGCTCGTTACGCCCGCGAGGTAGGCAATGAACAGAAGCGCAGGCGCCGAATGCTTTATCGCGTCGATATAGGGCAACGCTGAATTGCCGATCGCTTTCGCATCATTATGGAACGCAATTTCAGTTGAATAACCCAGGAAGATGTAGACCAAACCGATGGCGATTGTCCCTGCCACTAGCGCTTTCGGGATATTTCTGCGTGGATCTGCAGTTTCCTCCGCCAAGGTCGCTGAATTCTCCCAACCTACAAAGGAATAGACTGCCAATGGAAAGCCAAGTCCAATGCCCGCCAGGCCGCCGGATAGATGGGAGGGCATGAAGGGTGCCAGGCTGAGCGAGCCCCAATTGACGATCAACATTGCAACCGCCCCAATCAGCAGAAGCGCCAATTCGAAATAGAAGAAAATCGCGGCCCAGGTGGTGGAGATCTTGACACCGCGGCTTACCAGAAATGCACAAATCCCGGTGGCGAGAATGCTCAGCACCTGCCAGGGGATATTAATGCCCAGAAACAGCTTGATCGTGTCATGCGCCCAGCCGCCCGAGATCGCGACAATCGCGGCCGCAGCAACTGCATAGCCAATAACGGTAAAGATGGAAGCGGCGGCACCAGCCGTTGGCCCCAAACCCATGCCGATAAAGGTGACGAACGAGCCTGTGCTCGGACGGTATTTTGAGAACTCGGCGAGCGTGTTGCCCAAAAACAGTATGGCAATCATCGCGACGATGATCGTGAGGGGGGCTGCCACACCCGCTCCTCCAACAATCAGGCCAAAGCCGAAATAGAAACTGACGGCCGGAGCGATATTTGCAAGCGTGCTTGCCACGATCTGCGGTAGCCCAAGCTGATTCCGACTCAGCCGGTCAGCGTTTCTGGGTAAACCTGTCAAGATAAGTTCCTCTCTGATCGCTGCTGGTCCGCGTGTTTCTTAGGCAGACCAAAAGACTAATGGCGCAACATTTTCTTATTATTGGTGTGCTAGCTTTGACCTCGAACGGTCATAAAAGCATATTCTACGGATCAAATTCGGCTCAAAGCAGGTGTGGTTAGAATAGTTTCCAAGACTAGTATGTTGGTGGTGTCACGGCACTTAAAATTTCAGCCGGCTCGTCACCTATATTGGTAAAGCGATGGGGTTGGCTGCTGTCGAAATAATAGCCATCACCTGCACGAAGAACGCTCGTTTGCCCCCCGACCGAGATTTCAAGACTGCCCTCGAGGATCATGCCAGCCTCTTGCGCAGAATGGTGAAAGGCGTTCCCCGTATGCGCACCCGGCGCATATGTTTCGTGCAACATCAATATCTGCCGATTGGGATGGTCAATCCCAATCATGCGATATGAGATCGAGTTGACGTTGCCAATCTCGACAAACTCTTCAGCTCTATAGAACGATTTGGATGGCATTTTTGACTGAAGATCGGAAAAAAACCCTGTCAATGTTGTACCCAGTGCATCCAGAATGGCACCCAATGTCTCTATCGACGGACTCATGCGATTGCGTTCGATCAGCGAAATCGAAGAGTGAGAAACGCCAGAGCGCGCGGCAAGCTCCCGCATACCGAGGTTCCGGCGGCCGCGCAGTTCCCTGAGCTTTTCTCCGATTTGAGGCATGGCATTTGATGGGCTTCCGTGAAGCCCCCTCCCGTCCTGATGGTGAGAATACTAGACTAGCGTCTTTTTCTGGATTGTGAAGCGCCCCGGCTTGGCTGATGACAGTGAGCGTCCTGCCCAAAGGGAGTTCTCAAATGACAAATCGTGTTGTGCAGCTGCCGCATGGTGTCCGCTATATCAAATCGCCCATCCGCAATACGATGGCGGACAATCAGGCCATCGAAGCCAAGGTTAAGGACATCATTGTATCTGTCCGCGCTGAAAAGGATGAAGCCATCCGGCGCCTCTCCCTGCAATTTGACGGATTGTCGCTGCAAGACACCGAAGTGAGCCTGGGCGAGCGGGAAGCGGCGGTCGCCAATCTCGATCCGCAAACGCGGCGGGATACGGAATTCGCCATTGGCAATGTCCGCCGCTTCGCGGAGGCGCAGTTGGGCACGATGACCGGTCTTGAGGTGGAAATCCTGCCGGGCGTTCATCTCGGCCATCGCGTCATTCCCATTCAAAGGGTCGGTGCCTATGTCCCAGGCGGCCGCTACCCTCTTCTCTCCGCGCCGGTGATGACGATTGTGCCTGCAAAGGTTGCGGGTTGCCGCGAAGTGATTGTGTGCCTGCCACCTACGGCCAACCCGGCGGTCATCGCGGCCTGCCACCTGGCCGGTGCCACGCGCATTTTTCGCGTGGGTGGGGCGCAGGCGATTGCCGCCCTTGCCTACGGAACCGAAACCGTTCCGGCGGTCGATAAAATAGTAGGCCCCGGCAATGCCTATGTGAATGAGGCAAAACGACAGGTCTTCGGCCCCGTCGGTATCGATCAATTGGCCGGCCCATCAGAGATTTTTGTGGTGGCAGACGCTACCGGCGATGCACGCATGATTGCCACAGACATGCTGGCGCAGGCTGAACATGACGTGCGGACAAGGGTGGGCCTGATCACCACGGATCACGCACTGGCTAAAGCCGTTGAGCAGGAAGTCACGGCGCAACTAGCGACACTTTCTACGGCAGACGTCGCGGGTCAGGCTTGGCAAGACTATGGCGAAATTACCCTATGCGATTCCGAAGAAGCCATGATCGGATATTCGGATAGTGTCGCCGCTGAACATCTGCAAGTCCACACGGCTGATCCCCACGCAACCGCCCAGAAGCTACAGAACTATGGTTCGCTTTTCGTCGGGCCGTTGGCGAGCGTGGTATATTCCGACAAATGCAGTGGCACGAACCACACGCTGCCCACCATGGGCGCAGGCCGATACACGGGCGGCCTGTGGGTTGGTTCCTTCGTCAAGACCTGCACGCATCAGTGGATGGAGGAAAAGGGCGTTGCGACCGTAGCGCCACCCGCGATGCGGCAGAGCGCATCTGAAGGGCTTGAAGGGCACCGGCGCGCCGCCGCAATTAGATTGTCATTGGAGCCACTAAGCTGATCGACTAGCGGCGGTCATTCAGCACCTCCGCGGGTTTTCCTTAATCTGTAGGCAGATGCAGTGGCAACATACGAGCCCGCAGGAAATCTGTGTTGGCGCGCCCATACAAAGAGCGCTTCACCGTCTTCAGTCGATTGATCTGGCCTTCGACTTGGCGATTGCACCATCTCTCAGAAATGGCGTTGCGAGCTGCGGCCATGTCATTGCGCAAAGTCAAAACGGAGTGGCGTATGGCCAAAAAATTCCCCGAATGATTTTGATTCATAAATGGCTTTTCATCAAAAGTGAGGAAGTCCTCATTTTCCTTGCATGTGAGAATGCGCTGAGGTCCGTTTTCACGTTGCGGGCAGCGAAATTTGAGAATGGCGAGGATTCTGAAAGTTCGTCCAACGCAACAGAGATGCCGCAGCTCGTGTCTGGCACTATATGACTAACATCCCTTTTATATCGGTGATTCGGCAACTATCTACTTTCTATGTCGAAAGCCAAGCAGCTTTAGACAACCTGACAACGCCGACCTGAGCCTTAGCTTGCAGCTTTCTAGGCTTACTTCTTAACAAAACTAAAGGAAAATTGCCCATCTCGGATATAGCGTTCAGCGGGCACGGCCAGGGTTGGCGCTGTAAGGTTTTATTTCAGTTATCTGAGGCATCTGTCCCGGCTTCTGCGCCGCCGCCTGAGCAAGAGATGACCGGTCAGGACGATGGTCCATAGGATGAGGGCGATTTCGGCTATTGGTAGAGTGAAAATCATCAACCAGAGGCCCATTCCCAGCGTGTAGAGGGTTGCCCCATAGTCATGCCCGTGAATCAAGCAGCTTCGGGGCTCGGCTTCATTCAGTGTGCAACCTACGCCGTTCGCTATGACGCTTCCAAGGATCACGGAGGCAAAAGGCGCAACCGCGAAAAGGATGATCAATACCAACGCGGTAATATAATATCGCTTCACCGGCCGTCACTGCGCCAAACCATGAAAAGGACATACCCCGACAGCGGAGACCCGAGCCGCAGGGACCACGTACCGGATCGGCTTGCGTGTATCACTTCGAAGATTCTGAATGTGGAAAATGCGGGTCCATGAGGCATGCTTTCAGCCAAGAAGGCTGATCATCGCTCATGGAATCCATCGCCTCAGCATCCAACTGAGGTAGCGACTGCGGGAAGGCTGTCCCGCTCGTAGCTTCGGGATGGAGGTTCCAGTTGGCCCCGGCACCGGTATCGTCGTCTCCGCAGTCATCGTCCGCGCAGGTCGCGACAAGCTTCGGCTTTCCCTCGATGACGTCGGCAACACTGCCGGAGGAATATGTGCGATACGTCGCCCAATCCAACCCCTGACTACAGACGCGATTATCATTCTGAACATGATGCGTGGCGTAGCATTGATACTCGCGACTATTGCCGGAACTGTCATCTGGGAAAAACTCACAGGACGTGTCATAGCCGGCAAAAGGACCGCCCGTGAACTGCGCGACAAACCGCTGTTGTCTCAACGCCATCTGGATCAGGACGGGTTGCATCGACGCATCTTTCGACTTTTGGGTGAGGACGCCAGTACGATCCTTGATCGCATCCATTATGAGCTTAGCCTGCACGACTTTTGAAAGGACTTCACCGGTTTGCCCATCAGTGGCTTTGTCCAAGTCGCCAAAAGTTTTATCTCGCGCGCTGATCCAGCGTTTCTGGCTGGCGACCAGCATGGCGTGGATCTCCGGGTCCGGCGCTGCCTTCAGGATCGCGATATAGGCCCGGTTCATCGCCGTATCGGCATGCAGGATCGCCTGGCTGCCACAGATCGTGTGTTCGATTGGGCTCGTGGCGTGAGCACAATTGATCGCGTGCGCGGCGGATGGGAGCGTCGCCACTGCCATCATGGTAACTGCAATCAAATGGCCTCTCATGGCATAATCTCCCTTGCGAATTGACCTGACACATCTACCCCATTCCCGCACGACGAGCCGACCCTCGCTTTAGTGATGTTCGTGCGCCCTTGCGCGAGGGTGATGGCGGTTATGAGACCGGGCGCCCCCGCTTGCCGCCACGATGCCGGGCATCCCATCATCGCGCACGATCTGGCCAGTGAAACGATCGCCAGTCCCTTAGCGGGCAAAGCAACTGACCATCACGGCCGAATTACTAAAGGGTCGCCCGGGGGAATTTGTTCGATACCCTGAAGATCGTAGCCGTCTTGTTGTGATCCGCTGAAGACTGGCCCCTGACATTTGAGGGTGAAGCGCTGCCAGTCGTAGCTTGTTACTATCTGATGAAACTGGGTGTCGATAGCGCGGTTTACATGTCCAATTTCAGCCTCGTAGACAGCCTGTTGGCCCGGTCCACGGTCAACGCCTTTTGTCGAAAGGATGGTTTGATGGGTGTCTCCCTGCCGAGTCACTATAGGTTTGGGCATAGCCATTGCCGCCTGTTCTTTATATGTCGCATCAAGATAGCCTAAACAGCCGGCGAAGTTTGGGAACGGCCCTGCTGTGAGCGGCATGGGCGGTAACGATCCGCTAGCGAACGCTACGCAGGCCGGGTGGAGCTCCAAAACCACGGCTAATAGCAACAGCAAAATCTTCAATCTACCTGCACGAGCGGCAGCACGTAAGGCATACACGTCACGTAAGGTGAGACAGTACCACCAGCATTGGTAATGCCTATGTTCTATCACAATGAGAGTTTCCCTTAGACTTAAACTGAAGATTTTGCGAAGTCTGCGACGGCTATAAACTTAGCTGTGGCGAGTGAGAAAATAAAAGCTAAGCCGTCATTTGTCCACTATTGTTGCTCTTGCTGATCCTGTTCCTGCTCTTGCTGCTGCTCTTCTTCCTGTTGCTGCTGTTCTTGTTGCTCTTGCTGCTGTTGGTAATACTCTTGTTGCTGTTGTTGTTCCTCTTGCTGTTGCTGCCGTTGCTCGTCTTCTTGCTGCCTTTGTTGCTGTTGTTGTTGCCATTGCTGCTGTTGCAGCTCTTCCTGCTGCTGCTGAGTTGCATCATCTTGCTGGTCTTGATCGGTTGACGGGGCCTGGACTTCCGCAGGACCGGTCAACGGAACCGAGGCAGCTGGCGTTGTCATTTTTTGCAGATTTTGCTCGGCATTCTGGTCGCCCTGTGCTGCTGAACTTTGGAAAAGCGCTGCTGCCTTGCTACTATTCTGGCGCACGCCTTGACCATTGAGATACAACACACCCAGGTTATTTTCAGATTGAGCATCCCCTTTTGCGACACCGCGTGCGAACAGAGCGGCTGCTTCGGCGTAGTTTTGTGGAACACCTCGGCCATCTTGATAGGCGATGCCCAGATTATAGGCAGCATCGATATCTCCGCCCTTCACTGCTTTGCGCCACCAAGACGTCGCGGCCGCATCATCCTGCGGGACACCCTGACCAGTCCAGTACGCTGTTCCGAGACTGAGTTGCGCCTTCGGATCACCAGCTTGCGCAGCAGCGGTCATGTGAGCGATCGTCTGGGCATCTGGCGGTGCCACGGGTGCAGGCATGGGAATTGCCGGGGCGCCAGCCATATTAATCGAAGGAGGGAGCGCGCATCCAACTAGTCCCATCAGTGAACTAGTCACGACTGCAGTCGATAGACAACGCAAGAACATTTAACACTCCATTATTGTTGTTATTCGAAATTTGTTATGTGAGAGAACGAACATATCAGCCTTACGAAGGCGTAGCGGATTATTGAATATTTGGGAATAGGGCGATCGTTCTACTTTTTCTGATGCGTGCCGCTATCAGTTCGATAGCGATTATTTGATCGGTAAACCTATCGATGATACGCCATAAAACCTTCTTCGGATTTCTTCTATAGCGGCTGAAATTGGGTTAGCCATCTTAAGCGACGAGTTCTCATGGCTGAGGGAAATTCCAACGACTTGGAAAGGTGTTGAAATCAGTTGCAACCCAGATGACATTGCCCTTGAGAGCAAAGACCGCATAATGCGGCAGGTCCGGCCAACCCCACCAATCACGCTCTCGGATAACCCATAATAGATCATCGTTTTTAGAAACCCATGCTGTTTGATCACCGAAGCGGCCTATAAGCGGGTGATTGTCAAAAAGGCGGCTTTCGTTGTCAGATGGTTTTACCCAGATGATGGACCGACGCCGATATCGACTGAAGCGGATCAGGAAACGGAGGTCCTGCCAAAGACTTTGACCAAGTCCGTCTTGATCAGACGAGGGTGATCGGCCGGAAGCGAATCTAAGGATAGTGGCGAGGGTTGCCCGCATCAGTTCTCTGCCTGCCAGTTTGAACGGCTTTTAGCTGGCCAGACGCGCTGGCTTTGTAATCAAAGCAAGGTTCATCCGCCACAGCACGAGCGCACAGCCAAGTAAAACCAAGCCGCCGATCAGCAGGCTGCCAGGTGTAGCGCCGACACACTCAAACCATTGCGTGTAAAAGTGGATGCCGCCGAACACCGCCACCAGATTTAAGACCCATCGGCGATTGGCGCGGCCTGCCCAAATGCCCATGCCAATCAACAGAATGGCCCAGACGACGGCAAACGCATGGGCAGACATGGCGACATGCGTGTTTCGCCCCAACCAGTCCAGGTCGTCCCCCCATAGCGACCCGACCCAAAAACCAAGATTGGCCAGGAACAAAGCCGTACGGGCAACGAAAACGGCCAATCGCTCCCATGGGGAGGCGAGGCTACGCGATAGGATGTGGGCAACCAATGCCAGTGCTCCGAACAAAACCACCGTCGCCAATGGTTCCGTCACCTGAAACCCGTAGGTGGCAGCGTCATAGTAGCTGCTTCCGCCAAGTGCGGCGAACAGCACTAGCACCGACAGACTTGCCAGCAAGCCGCTGCGCGCGAGCGCGGCACATCCCCCAAACAAGCCTGCCACCAGCACGAAGGCGATGCCTAGCGGCATCAGGCTATGAAGCTCGCTGCTATCGCCAAAGCTAGCCATTCCCTGGCTTAGCAGGACAAGGCCGGTGCCAAGCAGAAGGGCGGCGATGAGGATGCAGATGCTGGACAAAACCGACCAGCGGGATGGGCCGGCGATACTCAATATTAAACCGGCTAACATCAGCACCGCGCCGATCGCAGCGCCGACAAATGCGGAGGGCAGCAAGGCAAGCATGCCGATGCTGACCGCAATCACGCCAAAGCCGACCAATACGTTGACCAGAACGAGACTGGTATCCTGATAGCCAAGGCGCATCAGGCGTTCGTGTTCCGCAGCGGTTATGGCGCCTTCCTGCAGCAGCCGCGTCAAGTCGAGAGTAACCTTCATCTTTTTTATCCCCTGATCGATCTAAGCCCGCGTTGCATCAATTGAAAAGACCTTATATGAACGATGTTCATGATTATGGATAAACCAATTATGAACATCGTTCAAGATAAATATGAACAACGTTCGCAACGGCCGGCGACGCTGGCGCGCAAGACAGAACTGGCCGCCCGCCTAATCGATCTTGCTGACGCAGCGATAGATGCGGCTGGGGTGCAGGAATTGCGGGCGCGTGCTTTGGCTGAAGCGGCCGGATGTTCAGTCGGCGCGATCTACAGCGTGTTCCCTGATCTTGATGAGCTCATTCTGACTGTTAATGGCCGCACCCTCGATAGGATCGATGCTGCACTGGCAGCTGCGGTATTGGGCTGTACGACACCTATGCAGCAGATGGAGCGGCTTGCGTCAGCCTATCTGAATTATGCGGTTGATCATCGCGGCCATTGGAGCGCGCTGTTTCAACACCGTATGATCGGAGAGCGGCCCCTACCGGGTTGGTATGCCACCCGACTGGATCTAGCGTTCAGGCACATCGAAGGGCCACTGCAGGTGCTGCGACCTGATTTGGATGAGGCGTCTCGTGTGCAGCTGGCCCGGACGGTCTTCTCGGCAGTTCACGGCGTTGTTGAGCTAGGATTAAGCGGCAAGGCCTTGTCAGGCACTCCGGAGACGATCGGAGACCAGGTGCAAATTTTGGTGTCAGCAATTGCGCATGGTCTCGCATGGAAAAATAGGGAATTAAAATAGAAATATTTTCCTGAAGCCACATGACCACCCTAACTGTCGTATCATTACAGTTTGATTGAACAAGACACTTAAACAGTTCCTGTCTCAGGTCGCACTCGGGAAAACAGGCGCCCACAAGGAAAACAAGCGTTAATGTTGTACTGTAAAATTTAGTTAAAATAAAAATTCCAGAAATTTTTATGTGATAGCTATACAAACTACTTTGCCTGTGTATTTATCGACGCATTGGATCAAGGTCATCTACTTTCCTTTCGGGGATATTTTGGGTCGTAACCATCATCCTACGGTCGCCACCGTGGAACACGATCGCTTCCCTGGGTAAAGAGCTGGCTGTCCGGTCGATAGGTTAAGTCGATATGACAAGCATCACCCAGGCGCCTGACGCTGATTTCCGTATAACTCCGATCATCGGATCGCTCGCAGCTGAAGTTCGGGGGGTTGATAGCCGGGGCAGCGTGAGGCCAGCACAGATTTTAGCCGTAAAGGCCGCGCTCAAAGAACATCTTGTTCTTGTCTTCAAGGATCAACAGCCTGAGGATGATGACTTCCTGCGCTTTACGTCTTATTTCGGCGCTGTGTTCACCCCGCCACGGAACAGCCCGGTTTTGGGCGGCAATGCCTCTGGACAAGTGCCTGATATCGTCCTGGTCTCAAATGTCGACGAAGGGGTACTCGGAAATCGTGAGCTGACCGCGCATTCCGATCATCACTGGACGCCCGTGCCGTCATCCGGATCCCTGCTCTACGCGATCGAGGTGTCAAAAAACGGCGGCGATACCACCTTCCACAATCTCGCCGCTGCCTATGATGCGCTGGATGATGGAACAAAGCGCGAGATCGACCAGCTTCAGCTCATTACCTATAACCCTTTCCTCCGCGCCACGAAGAAGCTGCCAGGCAGCTCCGCGCTTTACCGCACGCCGGATATCGAGCAATTGACGCCGTTCGAAGTTCACCCCCTGGTCAGAACGCACCCTGAATCAGGACGGCGACTGATCTATCTCGGCGAGGCTACCGAGGTTGAGATTGTCAATTATGATCCCGCTGCCGGTGCCGCCCTCATTGCACGCCTGCGCGCCCATATTCTGGAGCCGCGCTTCCGCTACGCCCATCGCTGGACGCGAGGTGACATCGTCTATTGGGACAATCAGATCACACTGCACGGGCGCTCGGCCTTCGACCCGAACGAGCGTCGCGTCATGAAACGTATCAGCCTCGCCGGCAGTCGCCCGTTCTGATATCGCTATGTCGCGACGTCTTATTTTTCTCAGTGCGTTTGAGATGAATACCGTGGGCCATCTGGCCCACGGCCTGTGGCGGCATCCGCGGGACCAATCATCTCGCTACACGGATATCGACTACTGGATGGACCTCGCGCGTCTGCTGGAGCGCGGGCTATTTGACGCCGTTTTTCTGGCGGATGTAACCGGTACCTATGATGTCTATGGTGGCGGCCCGCACGCCGCCATCCGCCATGCGGTGCAGGTGCCGATCAACGACCCTATGCTTTTGGTTCCTGCCATGGCGAGCGTTACGCAGCATCTGGGTTTTGGCGTAACGGTCGGGACCGGAGGAGAAGCACCCTATTTGTTCGCGCGCCGTATGTCGACGCTCGATCACCTCACCCGTGGGCGCATCGGTTGGAACATCGTCACCGGTTTCCTGGACCGCGCGGCGCGGGGCCGAGGCGAAAGCGGCCAGCCTGACCATGATGAGCGTTATGATGCGGCCGACGAATTCATGAACGTTGTCTACGGCCTTTGGGAAAGCAGCTGGGCGGATGACGCCGTGGTGCGGGATCGTGCGAGCGGCCTTTATGCCCAGCCCGAGAAGGTTCGGCCCGTGCGTCACGCCGGGCCGCGTTTCCCGCTGAATGCTATTCATCTCTCTGAACCATCGCCGCAGCGCAGCCCACTACTGTTTCAGGCCGGAGCCTCCGCGCGCGGCCGGGTTTTCGCCGTCCGCCATGGCGAATGCATCTTCGTCCCCAATCTGGGCCCATCCCGGACCGCCGCCATCGTCCGGGATATCCGCGCGCAGGCCGTGCAGGCGGGGCGCAGCCCGGACAGCCTGCGCCTTTTGACGGGTCTGCAAGTCATCGTCGCCCGCACGGAACGCGAAGCGCAGGACAAATACGCCGAATACCGCCGCTATGCCCTGCCGGAGGCCGGTCTCACGCAATTGGCCAGCGCCACCGGCATCGATTTCTCACGCTTCGAAGCCGATGAGGTCATTCCCGATTTCCGCAGCAATTCCATCCAATCCTCGGCCGAGGCCCTCGCGGCCGACGGGCAATGGACGGTGCGCAAACTGCTGGCGGACATGCCGCTCGGTGGCCGCTATGCGCCAATTGTCGGGTCACCGGGCCAGATCGCGGATGCCATGGCGTCTTGGGTTGAGGAGACCGGCATTGACGGCTTCAACCTCGCGCGCAGCGTCTCTCCCGAAAGCTTCGCCGATTTTATCGACCTCGTGGTCCCGGAACTGCAGACGCGCGGTCTCTTCAAACACTCGTACGCACCCGGCACGCTGCGCGAAAAAATCTTCGGCTCTCCCAGACTGCCGCCGACCCATCCAGGTGCGGGGGATGCTCTCGCCAAGATGCCCTGGCCGACATGACACGGATCAACGCATTGTCTGAAGCCCCTCCTGAGCCGCGCGTCGACGTCATTCGCACCGATGCGGAGGCGCTCATTGCCGCCCGTGCTCTCGCAGCTGAATTCGCGGCTGGCGCTGCAGTGCGTGACCGCCAGCGCCTGCTACCCATCGCGGAGATCGACCGCTTTTCCCAAAGTGGCCTTTGGGGCGCGATCGTGCCCCGGGCCTGGGGCGGAGCTGGCATTGCCATCGAAACCCTGGCCGAGGTCACCGCCATCATCGCGGAAGCAGACCCCTCGCTGGGGCAGATTCCGCAAAATCACTGGTGTCTCGTGGATGCCCTGCGTCTGGCCGGGACCGAGGAGCAGAAGCGCATCTTTTTCGCCGAGGTTCTGGCTGGGCGCCGCTTCGGCAATGCCGTCTCCGAATTCGGCACGCGCACCTTTCGCGATATCGGATCGCGCCTGACTCAGGATGGCGGCCTGCGGCTCAACGCGCGCAAAGCCTATGCCACGGGCGCATTCTACGCGCATTGGATCCCAATCGCAGCGAAGGATGACCAGGGGCAGGCGGTCATGGTCTATGTGCCGAACGATGCGCCGGGGCTCACGATAGTGGATGATTGGGACGGTTTCGGCCAGCGCACGACGGCCAGCGGCACGGTCCTTGCCGAGAATATCGCCGTGGAGCCCTGGCAGGTTCTGGCGCGGCACCGGCTGTTCCAGCCGCAGACGATTCACGCCGCCTATGCCCAGCTTCTGCATGCGGCGATCGATCTCGGGATCGCGCGTGCGGCCTTGGCCGATCTGGAAATCTGGCTCACCCATCATGTGCGGACCGTGCCGGAGGCAGCACATCTCGAAGCGGGCGAGGACCCTTTGACCCTCCACCGTGCCGGTTCCCTCGTTCTGCGCCTGCACGCTGCCGAAGCGCTCCTAACCCGCGCGGCACGCGCCCTGGAACAGGCGGACGGGACCGGCGAAGCGTCGGACCATGCGCAGGCAACCGTCGCGGTGGCGGAAGCCAAGATCGCGACCACGGAACTGTCGCTTGATGCTAGCTCAACCCTGATCGAACTGGGTGGCACACAATCCACCCGCCTGATCTACGGGCTTGACCGGCATTGGCGCAATGCGCGCACCCATACGGTGCATGACCCCGTGCGCTGGAAATTTCATACGATCGGCCATTTCTGGCTGCATGACCGCCTGCCCGCCCCACAATCCGCGCAACCTGCGCCAGCCGCCGCGCGGCCTCAGGAGTAACTTATGCAACGACGCGATGTCCTGCTCGGCTCGGCGGCCGGAGCTGCCTCTGCTTTCCTGCCCCGCCTGCAAACCCGTGCGGAAGCGGCCTCACTCGATACCCTACGCGAACTGGCCGAGGCCGGCCCCAACAGCCGCGATCCGCATGGGGCGGGCGTTGCCTCGCCCTCGCTCGGCACCTTCACCAATATCTACGACCGGCTGATCAATTTCGGGCATACCGAGATCGCGCCCGGCATCTTCAAATACGACTATACGAAGTTCACCGGCGAACTTGCCGAAAGCTTCGAGGTGCTGGATGATGGCAAGCGCCTGCGCTTCCATCTGCGGCAGAGTGCGACGTTCCATGACGGCTCCCCAGTGACCGCCGCCGACGTCAAATGGTCCTTTGACCGTGGCGTCAGCCTGCCGGGCTCGAAATACCAACTCGCCACTGGATCGCTGACCGATCCGGCGCAGTTCGTCGTGGTCGACCCCGCGACATTCGAAATCCACCTGCCCAGGGGGGACCGGTATACGCTGCCGAACCTGGCGCTGACTTTCGCCTCGATCCTCAATTCCAAGCTGATCCAAAGCCACGCGACCGCCAGCGACCCCTGGGGCGCGGACTGGCTGCGGGACAATGAGGCGGGCGGCGGCGCCTATCGCATCACCAACTGGCAGGCGGGCCAGCGCGTCACCTATACGCGTTTCGACGACTGGAAGAGCGGCCCGGCCCCGGCGCTGCGCCAGATCTCCTTCGAAGTCGTGCCCACGGCAGAAAGCCGGGTGGCGGCGCTGGAGAAGGGCGATGCCGATATTGCGCTGCAACTTCCGCCACAGGACATCGCCCATATCGCGGCCGACCCGCATGTGCATGTGGTCTCAATACCTGTGACCAATACGTTCCGCTTCATCGCCTTTGATACCCAGACGGCCCCTTTCACGGATGCGCGGGTGCGTCAGGCCATCGCCTATGCCTTGCCCTTCGAGGATATCCTCCAGGCCGCCGTCTATGGCCACGGCACGCCGCTCTTCGGGGCGAAATCCGCCCAGCCGAAAAATGCGGCCTTCCCGCAACCCTACCCCTACAATACCGAAATTGCCCGCGCTCGGTCCCTTCTCGCGGCGGCAGGCCATGGCCGGGGCTTCTCAACCACGCTCAGCTATAATGTCGCCGACAACGACACCGCCGAGCCGATCGCCATTCTGGTGCAGCAGGCGCTTGCCCCGCTTAACATCAATGTCCAGATCGAGAAGATCTCGGCGGCTGACTGGGCCACGCGCCTGACCGCCAAGACCGTGCCGTTCTTCATCGAATCCTCTTCCGCCTGGTTCAACGACCCGGACTATTTCTTCCGGATCTTTTTCCAGGGAAACTGGCGCTGGAATTTCGGCTCCTTCAACAACCCCGATCTCGCCAAGCTGCTCACCGCCGCGCGGTGGGAAACCGACCCCGCGAAGTATGACGCGCTGATGGAGAAGGCCGTTGGCATTGTCTTCCAGCAACTCCCCATTCTGCCGCTGTGGCAACCGACCTTCGAAGCAGGCTTCAAGCCTGGGCTCACGAACTTCATCTACTACATTCATGGTCAGGTCGATTATCGACCCTTACGATGGGCATGAATGCATCCTTGATTTCATTCGTTCTCCGACGAGTTCTGACCGTTTTGCCGGTGCTGGTCGGCGCAACGGTCTTCACCTTCGTCGTCATGCGGCTATTGCCCGCCGACCCTGCGGCCTTTCTGGCCTCGGGGCCCGGGATGGGCGCCGCCGATATCGCGGCGCTGCGCGCCAAGCTTGGGCTGGACCGCAGCCTGCCGGTGCAGTTCGGCCTGTATGCCTGGCAGTTGCTGCACGGCGATTTCGGGCATTCTTTCGTCACCGGCAATCCGGTGGCGCTGGACCTGCTGCAAAGGCTACCCGCGTCGCTGGAGCTTGCCTGCGGCGGCCTGCTGATCGCGGCGGTGATCGGCATGCCGCTAGGCATTGCGGCGGCACTTCGGCCCGGTAGTCTGTTCGATACAGCCTGCCGCGCCCTCGCGGTACTGGGCGGCGCGCTGCCCGGCTTCGTCATCGGCGTTTTCCTTATCTATCTCTGCTATTTCAAGCTGAGCTGGGCGCCGGAACCCACCGGGCAGATTGATGCCGCCTTGTCCGCCCCGCGCATTGTCACCGGCTTCCTGGTGATCGACAGCCTGCTCGCTGGCAACATGACGGCCTTCGCCTCGGCTCTCGGCCGGATGGTCCTGCCCAGCCTGACCATGGCGCTGTTCGCGCTTGCCCCCGTAATGCGAATGACCCGCGCCGCCATGGTAACGGCCTTGGCGAGCGATTATATCCGCTCGTCTCGTGCGCTCGGCCTGCCAAACCGGCTTGTACTGCGCTACGCGCTCGAAAACGCGGGCGCGCCGCTGATCACGATGTTCGGGCTCATCTTCTCCTACATGCTGGGCGCCAATGTCGTGGTAGAGAAAGTTTTCGCCTGGCCCGGAATCGGCGCCTATGCGCTGGATGGATTGCAGGCCGCAGACTACTCCGCCGTCCAAGGCTTCATCCTGGTCGTGGCCGCCGTCTTCGCGGCCGTCAATTTGCTCGTCGATCTGCTCTGCGGATGGGCTGACCCGCGCATCCCCCGTGCCGCATGAAATACGGATCTTCCGCGCTTCTGCTGGCGCTCTTCCTCGCGCTGGCAATCGCTGGCCCCGCGGTCGCCCCCTATAATCCCCTTGCTTATGCGCTAGCGGACCGTTTGCAGCCGCCGTCCCTGCATCACTGGTTCGGCACCGATGCGCTCGGCCGAGACGTGTTCAGTCGCACGCTTGCCGCCGCACGAACCGATCTTCCGGCGGCGGCGGCCGCCGTCATCCTCTCGTCGCTGATTGGCGTTTCGGTGGGCGCCGCCTGCGGCTATCTCGGCGGCGCGATCGACCGTTGGGTCGGCCGCGTGGTGGATGTCATGATGGCCTTCCCGCTCTTCGTGGTGGCGGTGGCACTCGTCGCCGCCCTGGGCAATAGCCTTACGAATGTGGTCCTGGCCACGGCGGTGATCAATCTGCCCTTCTATATCCGGCTGGTGCGCGCCGAGATCGCGGCACGGCGACAGCTGGGCTATGTGATGGCGGCGCGGCTGGCCGGGTGCGGGCATGGTTATATCATCGGCCGGGTACTGATCCCCAATATCGCCCCCATTATCGCCGTGCAGATTTCGCTCAACCTAGGCTGGGCGGTGCTGAATACCTCGGGGCTTTCCTTCATCGGCCTGGGCGTGCGGCCGCCGACGCCAGAATGGGGGGCGCTTGTTTCCGACGGCGCACAATATCTGCTGACCGGCCAATGGTGGGTCGCCCTCGGCCCCAGCCTCGTCCTCGTCCTCGCGGTTTTCGCCTTCACCCTGATCGGCGATACCGCGCATGACCTTTTCAGCCCGCGATCGGCCCGCTGATGCCTGTCCTTGCCCCGCTGCTGACCGTCCGGCGGCTGTCGCTCGCCTTCGCCCTGCCGCAGGGCGGACGCGCCTCCGTGCTGGACGGGCTGTCCCTGGATATCGCGCCGCAGGAGGCACTCGCCCTCGTTGGTGAATCCGGCTCCGGTAAATCCGTTTTCGCGCTTGCGCTGCTGCGCCTGCTCGACCGCCATGCGGAGATCACGGATGGCGAAATCCGGATCGAGGGCGAGGATCTGCTGCATGCGAGCGACAAGCGCATGCAGGATCTGCGCGGAAAGACGCTCGCCATCATCTTTCAGAACCCCGCCTCCTCGCTCAACCCCATCCGGCGCATCGGGCGGCAGATCGCCGATGTGCTGCTTGCCCATGGGGAGAGATCGGCCGATGCGGCAAGGCGCCGCGCGGTGCAGATGTTGGCGCGTGTGGGCATCCAGGATGCCGCGCGGCGGGCGAACGCCTATCCGTTCGAGCTGTCCGGCGGCATGAAGCAGCGTGTCATGATCGCGCTGGCGCTCGCGGCCAGCCCACGTCTCCTCATCGCGGATGAAGCGACAACCGGCCTGGATGTAACGACCCAGGCCATGGTGATGGACCTGATCCACGAACAGGCCCGAGCAAATAATATGGCAACGCTGTTGATCACTCATGACCTGGCCCTCGCCGCCGAACGCTGTGACCGTATCGCGGTGATCCATGCGGGGCAGCTGGTGGAAAGCGCGCCGGCCGCGCGCCTGCTTACCGCAGCCCGGCATCCCTATACGCGCGCCCTGCTGACCGCGACGCCGCATGCCGGGTCAACCCTCGCGAACCTTCGCGCCATCCCGGGTCAGGCACCTGACACGGCAGCTGCCGATTTGCCCGCTTGCCGCTACTACGCCCGCTGCGACCGTCGTACTGAACTCTGCAAGAGCCTGCCACCTATGCAAACCGCCAGCTCAAACGGCGCGCATGTCGTCGCCTGCCACCACCCGCTATGACTGTGCTATTCCAGGCGCGCGGGCTGCGCAAAGCCTTCGGCAATGGCGAACATCGCCGTTATGCCGTGGACGGCGTGGATATCACCGTCGCTGAAGGTGAGGCTTTGGCCCTGGCCGGGGAAAGCGGCTCCGGCAAATCGACCATCGGGCTGATCATGGCTCGGCTGCTTGACCACGATGAAGGCGAAATACTCTTCGATGGGCAGGAGATTGGCAAATGCTCCGCCCGCAGGGCCGCACAACAGCCGTGGCGCGCTCAGATTCAGATGGTATTTCAGGACGCCGGCGGTGCCTTCGATCCACGATTGAGCATCAGCGACAGCGTCGCGCTGCCTCTGCGCCGCCTCTCACATTCGCGGGGCAATGCACTGACCCACGCCGTGGAAGATGCGCTGGACCGAGCCGGGCTGGCCGGTCATCTTTTTCGTCGAAAGCCACATGAACTCTCCGGCGGGCAACTCGCCCGCGCCGGCATTGCCCGCGCCATTGCCCTGCGGCCACGTTTGCTGATCCTCGACGAGCCGACAGCGGCCCTAGACGTCTCGGTCCAAGCTGGAATTCTTCACCTGCTCAACGAGCTTCGGCGTGACCTCAACATGGCAATGGTCTTTGTTTCGCATGATCTGAATGTACTCCGTGTTCTGTGTAGCCGAGTAATGGTCATGGAACATGGAAACATCGTTGAAGAGGGTCCTGTCGGCCGCGTTTTCGCATCGCCCGCACACCCGTTCACAACGCGCCTACTAGCGGCACTTCCGAAATGGCCACGCTCAGAAGGACTGCCGCATCAACTTCCAGGCTCTGCGTTGATCATTCACTCACAGTAGACGTGATGATACTGAAGACATTGCATCACGATTTTGGAAAGCTTTGCGGCGATCGCACTGCCCAAGCAGCCTATAGCCAACAAACAGCGCAAAACGCTTAAAGCGTTCAGAAAGAACGTGATTTGCGTGCCGCGCCCCGCTGTTGACTAAGCTGCTGCCCCTGAGACCGGTTTGTTCAATCACCCCAACTTATTTGGGCGCTGATACTCCGCGTTGGCGCTCACGAATTGAGGAAGAGCTTTTTTACAAAATATCAAAAACCAGACTACTAAATTAAGATTGGTCAGTTGTTGGCTCTTTCAAAAATTCGTAACGGAAGTCGCAATGGCTGGCGCCCTCCATGATCGTCTGCGTGCGTGTCAGCTTCAGGCGCGGATCGTAACCGATGCAAAATGCGGCGTCCCGATTGCAGGACAGAAGATGGCCAATCTCTCCAAGGCCCATGGCGCGGTAGCTTTCCGCGTAGCGGCAGCGCTGAACATTGAAATGCAGCGCGGCTTCGGTCTCGGCAATCACCTCAATGCGGAGCGCATCTTCCCGCGTCCAGAGTTCGAGCAGTTCACGGAAGGTTTGCAAGCTGGTGCCTCCAGGCGTTTTGGCCGCAAACCCTTGTCCGGCTTCTATCGCTGCCTGCCTTATGGCGCGGTCCAGAATATCCTGGGCGCGTGCCTCACCAATTTCGTCGCACATGGTGCGGTAAATCGGCGCGATAATCTCAGCCTCTATTTTCCGGCGCTGCAGGATACCCATCTCCCCGGCACCCGTGTCGGCAGCCTTGTCATCACCAATTCGGTCCATCGCGGCCTCCTGTAGAAAGGACTAAGGCTAAACCCAACCGAGCGCGGGCGCGACTTCGCGCCGGATGAGTTCCAGCGAACGCAGAAGCATCTCATGCGGCGGATCGGCTGAGTGAGCTTGCACCGCCACATGCGTCGCGACGGCCACGACCGGGTCGGCGCCCAGGGACCGGATGACATCGTCGGGTGTGCCGATATGCATGTCATAGGCCGCGACGATGGATTCCAGAGATCCTTCCGGCACAGCATTGCCGATGGAGCGTTGAAAGGCCATGGCACGGGACAGGCCCAATTCGGCTATCGCCCAGGCGTCGGGCCGCCGGTCCGTGACGAAAACCGAGCGTGAGGCGAGCACGCGGGGCGCAATGCCAGCCGAAAGAGCCTTATGATAGGCATCCACGATCGGCTGCTGAATGTCCCATAGCCGCGCCGCCTGCTGGCCCGGCGGACGCGGCTGCGTGCGAGACAGCATCAACCCATCCCCTGCCTTCCCGGCTCTCACTCCCCCACCCTCGCTGAAGGTCGCCTGCCAGACCCGCCGCGCAAGATCGGGGGTGGTAGGATAGAGCACGTTCTCCCCGGGGCCCAGCCCCCTTCCCGCCCAGGCGTCCAGCACCACACGCAGATAGCGCGTGAAGATGTCGTTCCGTCTTTCGCTATCTTGGCCGAAGGCCGCGAAGGAAGATGGCGTGCCGCCGGAACCGAAACCCACTTCCAGCCGCCCGCCGGACAATAGATCGAGCACGGCGGTATCCTCCGCCACGCGCACGGGATGTTCCATCGGCAGGGTGATGACGCCAGTGCCGAGACGGATGCGCTCGGTTCGCGCCGCGACCTGCGCCAAGAACACCAGCGGCGCAGGCAGCCCACCCTCGTCGGGGTGGAAATGATGCTGCGCGACCCAGGCAATATCAAAGCCGAGCCGCTCGGCTGCTACAATCTGCGCGGTCGCCAGTCCATACCGTTGCAAGGGAGGCACATCGTCCAACAGCCGCGTGAAGAAGCACAGGCTTTTTCGGCGGTCGCCCTGCGTGCTTTCAATTTTCATGCGGCAGTCTCCGTCCGGCCCAGATAGGCATCCTGAATGCGAGGGTCGGCGGCCATCGCCGCCCCTGTCGCCTGCAATACGATGCGCCCACTCTGCAAGACATAGGCATGATGCGCGATGCGCAGCGCCAGGCTCGCATTCTGCTCCACCATCAGCACGGCCACGCCTTCGGCATTGATCGTCTGGATCAGGGACAGAACCTGATCCACGAAAAGCGGTGACAGACCCATGGTCGGCTCGTCCATACAGATGAGCTTCGGCCTTGACATCAGCGCACGACCCATGGCGACCATCTGTTGCTCTCCGCCAGAGAGCACCCCTGCCCTTTGCCTGAGCCGCTGGGACAGACGCGGAAACAAGGTAAGGATGCGATCGAGATCCTCGGCGATGGCTTGCGTATCCTGCCGCGAATAGGCGCCAAGGAGTAGATTCTCCCGTACGGTCAGGCCCTGGAACAAGCGCCGGGATTCCGGCACCGAAGCGATGCCGCGCCGGATAATGGCGGCCGTTGGCCGGCCTGTAATGTCCGCCCCGTCAAACATCACCCGACCCTGGCGCGGCTTTACGATGCCAAGAACAGTCTTCATCAGCGTAGATTTTCCGCTAGCATTCCCGCCGAGCAGCGAGACGATCTGCCTCGGACGCACCTCCAGTGTCACATCGTGATGCACCTGCACCGGCCCATAAAAGGTGCGGATGGATTGTATGGACAGCAGGTTCACAGCGTCACCTCCGGCACCTGAGTGAACTCGCCCTTGGCCGCCGCACTGTCGCCCAGATAAGCGCGGATCACCGCCGGGTCACGCCTTACCTCAGCCGCTGTTCCGGCCGCGATGACGGCGCCGTCATCCATGACTATGACACGGTCGCAGAGTTGCATGACAAGATCGAGCTTATGCTCAATCAACAGCATGGTCTGCCCTTGAGTTTTAAGGTCCAGAAGCAAGTGTTGCAGTTCCAGAGTTTCGCTCTCGTTCATGCCGGCAGCGGGTTCGTCCAGCAGCAGCAGGCGTGGCCGAGCGGCCAGCGCGCGTGCGATCTCGACACGACGGCGATTGGCGTAAGAGAGGCTATGCGCCGGATGGTTGGCGCGAGGCGCCAGTCTTTCGCCGAAGCGGTGCAGCAGTGTCTGGGCCTCCGCTTGCAGCGCCGCCTCCTCCGCCCGCACGGCGGGCGGCTGGAGAAGTGCGCGTAGGAGTTCACCCAAGGGGCCGAGTAGCGACCAGTTGGGCCGCGCATAGCGCAGCCGTGCGCTGGCACCGATGAGCACATTGTCGAGCACGGAGAGATTGGCGAAAACGCGGCCATGCTGGAAGGTACGCGCCAGCCCTTGGCCGATCAGCCTTTCCGGCGCCCACCCGGTAATCTCCCGCCCGGCGAATGCCACGCGACCGCTATCTGGCCGTTCATGGCCGCTCAGCAGGTTGAAGAGTGTGGTCTTACCGGCACCGTTTGGGCCGATGACGCCGACGGTCTCACCCTCCGCTAGGGTGAAGCTCACGTCTCTCACCGCCTGAATGCCGCCGAAACTGCGTGACAGAGTCTCGACCGAAAGCAGGGTCATGCGGTTCCCAGCAGGCCCTGCGGCCGGAAGCGGATGAGCAGGATGAGGGCCAGGCCATAGACCAGCTCGCGATACTGCGCGACCTCGCGGAATAGTTCCGGCAGCGCCACCAGCAGCACGGCCCCGAGGAGCGCGCCCGCGATATTCCCAAGCCCGCCAAGGATGACGATGGTGAGCACAAGAATGGAGAGGTCGAGGCCGAAGGTATTGCTGTCGATATAGGAGAACAGATGCGCGCTGATGGCGCCCGCCAGCCCGGCACCGAAGCCGCCGAATAGAAAGGCGATCATCTTGTAGCGGCTGGGCGACAGGCCGAAGGATTTCGCCGCGATCGCGTCATCCCGCACGGCGCGGAGCGAACGGCCGAGATGGGAGCGCAGCAGCCGCGCCTGCAGGAGCGCCATGACGATCACCAGGCCCAGGCAGATGTAATAGGTTGACCGTGCATCGCTAAGGTCGATCGGCCCGATCGCCAGCGGCGGAATACCCGAAAGGCCCATGCTGCCGCCGGTCAGCCCCGTCCAGTTGAGGATGACGAGCGCCACGATCTCGGCGATCGCCATGGAGGCGATGGAAACGTAATGGCCGGACATGCGGAAGGCAGGATAGATCAACACAGTGCCCAGGGCAGCGGCCACCACGCCGCCCAAGGGAATGGTGAGCGCAACCGGCCAGCCGAGATTGGCCGCGAAAAGGGCGGAGGCATAGCCGCCGATCGCGAGTAGGGCAGCATGGCCGAGCGAGACCTGCCCCACCGTGCCGGCCACCAGGGTCAGGCTCATGGCGGCCAAGCCGTAAATCAGCGCGTTGATGCCGATCTGCGTGACATACGGCTGGCCCGCGAGCGGCAGTACGAGAACCACGAGCAGAATGGCGGCCTGAACCGGACGCGGCAGGCGCAGCGGGCGGCTCCAGGCGATGAAAGTGCCGGTCAGCGGCTCGGGCGCGCGGCCGGCGCGCTGGAACATCCCCTGCGGCCGGAAGACCAGAACCAGCAGAAGAATGACGAAGGCGAAGAGGTCGCGGTAGCTCGCGCCGAAAATACCGATGCCGTAGCTTTCAGTCAGCCCCAGCACGAGACCGCCGATAATCGCGCCCGGCAGGCTGCCCAAGCCCCCCACCATGGCCGCGACGATACCCTTCAGCGTGGCGTTGAATGACATGCTCGGGTCGATATTGTTGTAGTACATGCCGATCAGCAGACCGCCGACGCCACCAAGGGATGAGGCCAGGGCGAAGACCAGCATGTTCATGCGGTCGGTGAAAATACCCACCTGCCGCGCGGCCTCGCTGTCCTGCGCCGTTGCGCGAATGGCCCAGCCGATACGGCTGCGGCTGAGAAACAGCCACAGTGCCAGGCCGCTTGCGCTGCCCACGCCCGCGATCAGCAGGTCAAGCGTGCCGATGGTCGCGCCCGGCGCGATTGTAAAGCGCCGATCCGGCAATCCACTGGGCAAGGCACGCGGATCGGGTGAGAAGATGATCTGCAAAAGCTGGTCGATGATCAGGCCGATGCCGATCGTCACCAGCAGGGCCGCGATGCGCGACCGCCCTTGCAAAGGCCGCGTGCCGAACCGCTCGATCACGATGCCGAGCAGTGCCGAGGCCAAAATCACCACGAGGATCGTGACCGGCAGCGGCAGCTTCAGATAGGCGGCGCAAACCCAGCCGATATAGGCGCCGAAGGAGAAGACCGACCCGACCGCAAAATTGATGAGGTCGGCGACGCCGAAGATGAGCGCCAGACCCACGGCCAGCAGGGCGTAGATATTCCCGATGACCAGCCCGTTGACGGTATAGTCGATCCAGGGCGTGAGGGCGGACAGCATCAGCCCTTGGTCGCCGTCTGGCCCTTGAAGAGCGAAAAGGTGCCGTTCACCACTTCGATATCCGTCGTCTTGGCGCCCGCAACCCGGCGGGTTGCCGGATCAAATTTGATGGTGCCGAAAATCACGCTCGGCACGCCGCTGACCTTGGAGAGGCCGGCCTGAAACTCCTGCCGCGTGGTGCCGTATTGGCGCAGCACGGCGGCGGTCAGGATCAGCGCGTCATAGGCGAAGGCCGCGAAGGCGTCCGGCGCGCTTTGATACTTGTCCTGATAGGATTTCACGAAAGCCTGCACCTCCGGCCTTGGATCGGCGGGGAAGAATTCGCTCTCGGTATAGATGCCGTTGGCGGCGTTCCCCGCAAGCTCGATGAATTTCGGCGAGTAGATCGACCCTACCGCCGCGATCGGAAGGGTAATGCCCTGCTCGCGCGCCTGCCGCACGATGAGCGCGCCGTCGCTGTAATAGGATTCGAGAACGAGGCCATCCGGCTTCGCCTGCACGGCGCGCGTCAGCGTGGAGCGGAAATCCCGTTCGTCCGGCAGATAGCCTTCGGAATCCACGATCGTCGCGCCCCGCGCCTTGGCGGCCTGCGTGAAGAGATCGGTCGCCGTCTTGCCCCAATCCGTATTGAGATGAATGACGGCCGGGCGCTTGAAGCCGAGCTTGGTGATGGCAAGGTCGGCCAATTGCGGCTGCTCGTCCGCCTGGCTCAGGCTTGGGCTCCAGATGTAATCGCCGGTCGCGGTGAAGCGCGGATGGGAATTGGTGAAGCCGAGCTGCACCAGCTTGCCGCGCTGGTAGATGGGCGACGCCGCCATGGAGGTTGTGGAGGAGAAGTCCCCCAGCTCCACCAGAATAGCCGGATCAGCCACGAATTTCTGCGCGATCGCCACCGCCTGGCGCGGATCGTTCTGCGAATCCTCGAAATCATAGGAGAGTGGCCGGCCATGGATGCCGCCTTCCGCGCCATTGATCTGGATCAGGGCGAGGTCGAAGCCGCGCTTCCATTGCGCGCCGTACTGCGCCAGAGGGCCGGTCAGCGGCCCGCTGACGCCCACCTTCACCGGCGCCGCATCCGCGCGGGCAGCACGGCCCGCAACGGCATTGAAACCCAGGCCCAGCCCGGCGCAGAGCGCGGCACGGCGTGAAAGATGCGTCATTCTGCTCACCAAACTTCACATTATATTTTTTACAATAGTGAATTTAGTAATCATGCTAATATTTAACGCGCAATAAGCCAATGCATATTTTTAAAAACAAACCACCATGTCGCCAGCCTGCTCCCCAACAATGCTGAATCGGCTTCGCTGCATTTTCTGAACCCCGATGCCTTACTGCCAATCTCCAATAGACTTGGGCAGTAACAGCTACCTAAACGGCGAGTTTGCTGCAGACGGCACGCGACATCGCTATCCGAAGGACACCCAGATCAAGGTTCTGGCGCAACTATTGCCAGGAGAGCGATGGCGATCTGGATGCCGTCGTCAATACCGACCTAGCCATCAAGAGCGAAGCCTATCCGATGACCTTCGATCAGGGTCAGCTCAAATGCCGTGATCGCGACCAAACCGGTGTCACACTCATTTCTGCCCCTACCGCCTTCGCGGACCAATGCGCCTAAGATGCCGCGCCGCCACGGCAACACCTCGAACTAGGTGCAGTCATTTTCAATGACTAGCAGATCGGCCACCCGTAACTGCCAGTCACAGGCCGGTAAAAAGATGGGTGGAGAGATAGCGCTCGGCTGATGAGGCGGCGATCGCCACGATCCGCTTCCCTGCGCTGGCAGCTTCTTTGGCAACCAACAAGCTGCCGCAGAGCGCAGCGCCGGATGAGATGCCCACGGGAATCCCCTCCAGCTGGGCGCAAAGGCGCGCGGCCTTCATCGCATCGCGTTCGGATATCTGAAGCACCCGATCTATCACGCTCATATCCAGATTGGCCGGACAGAACCCAGGCCCGATGCCTTGAATTTCATGGTGGCCAGGATCGTCACCAGAAAGCACGGCACTTTCCATTGGCTCGACGGCAATGACCCGTAGCCCGGGCCGACGCGGTTTCAGCGCGCGAGCGATGCCTGTTAGGGTTCCCCCGGTGCCAGCCCCGGCGACGATGATATCGACCTCCCCTGCCGTATCGGCCCAGATTTCCTCGGCTGTCGTCGCCGCGTGGACGGCTGGATTGGCCGGATTGTCGAATTGGCGCGCCATCCAGGCGTCAGAGGAACGAGCAACTAGGTCCTCGGCCCGCGCTATCGCCCCGGCCATTCCCACGCTGGCCGGTGTCAACTCAACCTTGGCGCCCATGAAGCGCAGCATCTTCTGACGCTCGAGCGAGGCTGAATCCGGCATCACCACCGTCAGGCGATAGGCTTTGGCCGCCGCCACAAAAGCGAGTGCGATGCCGGTATTGCCGGAGGTCGGCTCCACGATATGGCTTACCCCGGGTATGAGCAGACCCGCCTGCTCCGCCGCTTCGACCATAGCAAGGCCGATACGGTCCTTTACAGAGCCGAGTGGATTCAAATACTCGAGCTTAAGCGTGAGGTCGGTGGACAGGCCTTCATGCTCAATGAAGCGGGCAAGCCGAACGAGCGGCGTGCCCCCTACCGCATCCAGAATACTGCCGAAGATGCGGCCCCGCGGCGCGGCCATTGGATGATGAATTTTGCTCCCGACAATATCCGTTTTTTGCATGAGTTCAGCCAAGGAAGGGTCATGCAGCATCGATGCGAGCTTCCACCTCGGACAGCCCCTTGACCGTGCTATGGCCCACACCAAGCTGCGTCAGGATCTCGTCACGCCGGGCAATGAAAAAGGGATCCGAGCGGTCTCTCGCATAGCTTTCCGATATCGGCACAATCTCCGCGATGCGGCCGGGATTAGGCTGCATGACGATGACACGATTGCCGAGATAGACCGCCTCCTCCACATCATGCGTAACCAGCACGGTCGTAATGCCTTCATCGGCGACGATCCTCTTCAACTCGTCTTGCAGACGCAAGCGCGTCAGGGCGTCGAGCGCGCCGAGCGGTTCGTCGAGCAGCAGCAGACGCGGGTCGCTGACCAAAGCACGGGCGATCGCCACGCGCTGTGCCATGCCACCCGACAACTGGGCAGGATAGGCTTGGGCCGCATGGTCCAAGCCTACTAGGTGCAGCAGCCCCGCGACCTTTTCGCGCCGCTCAGCCTTGCTCAGCGGGCTGCGGCGAAGAGCGACCGCAACATTTGCTTCCGCCGTCAACCAAGGCAACAGGCGATGTTCCTGAAAAACGATGGCACGATCTGCACCTGGCCGTAGAACCCGCTCGCCACCGACACGGATCTCCCCGTCATAGACCGTGTCGAGCCCAAGGATCAGCCGAAGTAATGTCGATTTACCGCAGCCGGAGGCGCCAACGATGCTCAGGAATTCTCCCGGCCGAACATCAAAGCCGATATCGGACAGCACCGTCACCGCGCGATCAGCGACGCCGAATTCCTTGCCGACGCGGGCGAGGCTCAGTTCATGCCCTTTTTTCCGGGCAATAGACAATTCCGCCATGACGTCATCCATTTGCGATACCGACCTGAAATAGCTCATGCTGCTCTCCATCGCGCCAAGCGCGTTTCCAGCCGGCCTGTCGCCAGAGTAAAAAGACCGCCGACGATGGCGAGAACGATGAGATAGAAAACCAGCAGATTCATTTCGAACAGATGCTGGCCTTCATCCATGCGGCCGCCAAGGCCGGGCGCCACATCCAGCAGCAGCTCCGCGCCAATTGTCGCCATCCAGGCATAGATCAAAGCAGCACGTAGACCCGCGAAGATTTCCGCAAGTGAGCCGGGCAAAGCAATGAGTGTCAGAAAGTCCAGCCCACGAAAGGCAAGCGCCATAGATAATTCCCGGTATTGCTGGGGAATATTGGCGACACCGCGCCAACTGTTAACGACTGTCGGCTGAAAGGCCGCCATGGCGATGAAGGCGATCTTGCCGACCTCCCCACCCCCAAACCAGGCTGAGAGAAGTGGAATCCAAGCAAATAGCGCGATTTGACGATGCACCACCAGCATCGGTCCGAGCAGGCGCTGCGTGGTCTTCGACAGGCCGATAACAACGCCGAGCACCGTTCCGATTGTGCTTCCGACGATGAAGCCCAGTATGTCTCGCGCGAGGCTGGCGCGGATCGCCGCGGCCAGGTCACCGCTTGCCCACTCGGCCCGGCCGGCGATCCAGACCTGTTCAAGTGGCGGCAAAAACCTTGGATCGACGAGACCCGAATGGCTAGCCGCTTCCCACAGGATAAGGAGAATGACCGGGGCGAGCGCCGCTTGCACGAATGAACGGCTCATCGCGGCGCCTGCCAATAAAGCAGGCGACGCTCCAGCAGGGCCAGAAGCATGTGCAATGCGAGGCCAATTACCCCAATGACGACGACAGCCGCCAGCACGACATCAAGCTGAAACAGCTGCCTGCCGTAGGCCATCATATAGCCAAGCCCTGAAAAAGAACCTATGAGTTCCACCGCGACCAGCGTCTGCCAGCCATTGGCAAGTCCTTCACGCAAACCCGTGAATATCTGCGGCACCGCCGCTGGCAGAATGATGGTAGACAGCATGGAGAACGGCCCCAGGGAAATGGCCCGGCCGAGTTCCAGAAATCCCGCCGGCACATCGCGTATGCCCTGGCGGGTATTGAGAACCACCGGAATGAAACAGGCCCAGGCAATTGCGATGATTTTCGGCGCATCGCCAAGCCCTGTGAACAGGATCAGGATCGGTAACCAACCGAGGACCGGAATTTGGGCCAAGGCCACGAACAGGGGCTCGACCAGTTTGCGGGCTCTTGGGAAGAGCCCAAAGGCCAGACCCGTCATCACCCCAAGCACGGCGCCCGCGGCAAAACCCTTAACCACGCGGCCAAGGCTGACGAGAATATCCTGCCGCAAGGATCCGTCCGACCAGCCGCCTCGCAAGGCAGCGATCACGGCCGCGGGCGGCGGCAAGATCTGCTGAGGCAGCCAATTGCACCACCCCGCCAGGCTCCAGGCAACCAGAAGTCCCAGTGGCACCGCAAACGCGATGCCGGCTCTGCCCAGGGCTGGAAGCCATGGCGAGGCGTATCGGGCTTTGCGGGCACGCCTTGGCCCCAGCACTGTGGTTGAAATGACATCGCCGCTCACAGGAAGATCCTAGTCTGCCGCCAGTTTCGCCTGTTCGACCGACCCGTCTGTCAGCTTCTTGCCGCTGGCGTCATAGGTCGGCCAGTAATGCTGCAGTTTGAGAGCGATCAGCGCTTCCTGCAGATATTTCGGCTGGAACCAAGTATCGACGTCCACGATCTGCGTGATCAGGTGATAGGCCTTCGCATGCGCGACCTGATCTTTATAGCGGGCGACAAGGTAAGGATCGATCACCGGCGAGTTGCGATGCGCCAGCTGCTCGTTGCGGAAATCATCGACGAAGCTCTGCACCGGCAGGCCCGACTTCGCCCAGATTTCAAAGACCTTGTTACGGTTCGCTTCATCCGAGCCAAATTTGGCTGCCAGCACGAAAGCCTGAACCACCTTTTCCGTCAGATCCGGATGCGCCTGTTCGAAGGATTTCGTGACCAGCAATCCGGCTTCCGCGCCCAGGGTCGGGTCGTCACCTTTGGTGGAATAGATGATCTTGACGACGCCACGCCGCGCGAGATCAAGATATTCGCTGCCGCCGAAGGATGCGTCGATGGCGCCGGAGACCAAGGCGGCGGTTGCCGAATTGGTATCAAGCCCGACGAAGCGCACGTCCTTCTCTGTCATGCCATGAACCTGAAGGACACGATCGGTCGCCATCTGCAGGTTGGTACCGCGAAACTCCGCGACCCGCCGCCCACGCAGATCATTGATGCTGTGAATGGTCGAGTTCGGCGGAACGGCGAGATAGAGCGGAGAATGCACGCCGCCGGAGGCAAGATATTCCGTCTGCAGCCCATGCGAGCGGCCGACGATCGATGGCAGATCACCGAGACCGGCCGCGAAATCCAATTGCCCGGCGGCCAGCGACTCATTCAGAGCTGGCCCTGCGCCCCGAAAGAAGGTCCATGTCACCTTCACATCCGGATCATTCTTGAATTCTGCTTCCACAAATTTTCCGATATTGGCAATGGAGGGATAATCGCCATAACCGACGGGGCGGTCATCCAGACCGACACCCGGATAGCCGATGCGGATCGTGATCGGCTGTCCGGCACTTGCCGCTGTGGGGGTTCCGATGCCGATAAGACTCGCGAAAAATCCAGCGGCGAGTGCGCCGCTCCAAATGGCTTTCACATCAATCTCCTGCGAAGGCTAAGCTGTTCGGATCAGGCTGCGGCGAAAGCCGGCTTGCGTACGATCTTGCTCCGGGTGGTGCTACGAAGTCCGTCGATGCTTACCGGTACGATGCCGTCTAATGTCGTGCGACGCACGATGCGTGTTTGCTCGCCATAGTCGTTCAGGGCGTAATGCTGGGTCGCGCGATTATCCCAGATCACAACATCGCCCTGGCGCCAGCGCCAGCGCACCGTATTTTCCAGCCGCAGCACATAGGCTTGAAGAAGATCGAAGAGCACGCGGGATTCACGGTTGGAATGGCCGACGAAGGATCGCACGAAATTGCCTAGGATCAGCGAAGGCTCGCCTGTCTCGGGATGCACATGCACCACCGGATGCTCGGTCTCATAGACGGTCGAGGTAAAAACCTCCTCATAATGCTGCCGTTCCGCTTCCGTCGCTTTAGGGCGCACCGTGGCGTAATCATAGAGATTGCTATGAACCGCCCATAATTGCTCGGCCAGCGACTTCAAGGCCGGCGGCAGATCGCTATAGGCTGCGGCTGTGTTAGACCAGACAGTATCTCCGCCCACAGGCGGAATGGTGACACCCCGCAGGATGGAGATCTTAGGATAGGCATCGACGAACGTGACGTCGGTGTGCCAGGTGTCAGCCCGTCCGCCCCCGCCCCGGGAATCGAGTTCCAGAATGGCATTGCTGCCCTCCCGTGGCTTCTGTGTCGGATGCGGTATGAGCGACCCGAAGCGCAGAGAAAACCGCTCTTGCTCTTCATCCGTCAGATGCGTTTGAGCGCGAAAGAAGACAACTTTATGCCGCAATAGTGCGGCGTTGATTGCCACGATACTGTGTTCCGGAAGATCCCCGGAAAGACGGACGTCCCGGATCTCTGCGCCGATACGCGGTGTGAGTTCCGCGATATCCAGCGACGCGGCCGCATTGAAGTCGATCTGATCTGGCATGCGCGATGTTCCTCTCTTTGTTTTCGAGATTTTTATGAGGTTGCTGCGTAGGTTGTCGCAGAGCGGCTATCGAATAATCCAAGATAGGTCTTGCCAATGATATCCTGAGCGGCATCGGCATTCGGCGGATGAAAGGCGCCGGCGCGCACGTCGCGATAAAGCCGCTCCAACTCACCGGACCGGGCGAGCGAGCTGGCGCCGGCGATTTTGAGCGACAGATCGACGACCCGTTTCGCGCCTTCCACCGCCTGCTGTTTGGCAGACAGGAATTTCGCAGGCCAGCGTGAACCGTGGTCCACGCCGTCCCACCATTCCTGCACGACACGGTCTAGAACCGCTTCCAATGCATCGAGTGCGATCGCGGCCTCAGCCACGCTCAGTTGCGTAGCGGGATGATGGGCGTAGCTTTGTCCGCCGAGAGCGGCTGAGCTTCGGCGGCGCGCGGCGTCGAGCGCCAGATCGAAGGCCCGGCGCGCGATCCCGTTATAGACGGCGCTGATGCCGGGAATGGCGGAAGCCAATATGCCGTCTATGAAGTTGTCGGAAGGCGGCCCCGCCGGCAGAACGCGAATCACACGAGCCGCATCTGCATAGGCACCATCCAAAACGGTGTCATCACTTCCAGTCGCACGCAGGCCGAGCGCATCCCAGGTCGGCACCACGGTTACGCCAGCGGCATCGCGGGCGATGAAAGCATGCACTATCTTGGGCGCAGTCGGGTCGGATTCGTCGATACCATGCACGCCCAGCCAGTCCCAGGCCGGCGACAGAGACGTCAATACCTTACGACCGCTGAAACGATAGCTGCCATCGGGCTGCGGCACCGCTTTGACAAAGGCATGAGCCAGTCCCAAATCATTGCCCGGCTCGCCATGTCCGGCGGCAAACAGTTTGCCGGCGGCGGCTTCCTCCAAAATCCATTGCCCCGACTTGTCGCCGTGATGCCAAAGATGCGCGGCCGCGCCCGTCCAATACAGATGCATATTGAGCGCGAGCGCGGTCGAAGGTGCATGATAGGCAAGCCGCCTGATCTCCGCGATCAGTTCCGGTCCGCTAAAACCAACGCCGCCAACGGCAACCGGCACACCAGCGCTGAGAAAGCCGGCATCCCGCAACTCCACCAAATCTTCGTGAAAAAACCGGTTCTCCCGGTCATAGCCGGCGGCGCGCGACGCGATACGCTGCAACAATGCATCGTCCAGAATACGCTTCGGGCCACTGACCGGGCGAAAATTAACGACAGACATGTGTTCTACCTCTCAGACCAGAAATACGTGCACTTGGTTCCGTCTGAGCTTGGACAGGGATGAACAGGCTTTCTTTGTCCTTCTTGTTCGGTCGCCGTCTTTTTCATTTTAGAAGCAAATGGCATTGTCATGTTTAGTCCTTCGCAGTGCCGCAGCGGGCGTCACTTTGCGCAATATGCCTATCAGCACCGTTTATTATATTTAACTACTAAATTATATTGTTGTTTATGGACGCACCAAACCCAGATGGTCCCGCAAGGTGTTGCCTTCATACGATTGCCGGAACAGACCGCGCCGCCGCAAGATCGGGATGACGTGATCAACGAAGGCTTCCAGCCCTGACGGTTGCACATCGGGCATGAGATTAAACCCGTCGACGGCATCGGCCTCGAACCACTCCGAAATGGCATCGGCCAATTGCTCGGGCGTGCCCACGATCAGGCGATGCCAAGTGATGACGCGATCAAGCAACTGCCGCACGGTCAGCCGCTCCCGCCGGGCGATATCCAGCACGATATCCCTCGCACCTTGAGAGACACGCGACAATTCCTGCGTGTCTAATAGCCAATCCGGCAAAGGCTCATCCCACCGCAGGGCGTCAGCGTCAACGCCCAACTGCCAGGCGAAATTGTGCAACCGCCTGTCTCCCGCAAGGTCGTTCAGATCCTGATGGCGCCTGTGCGCTTCCGCCTCCGTCCCGCCCAGCACGAAGGAAAGACCCGGCAAAATACGGATGGCATCTGCCGGGCGTCCTGCCGCCTCAGTCTGCGCCCGCAATTGCCGGCGAAACAGCAGCGCGCTCTCCAACGTCGCTTGCGCGGCGAAGACCATCTCCGCATGACGTGCCGCCAGCCCCAGACCCGCCGGCGACCCACCCGCCTGCACCAGGACCGGTCGCCCCTGCGGCGTCCGCGGCACATTGAGCGGCCCCTGCACCTGATAGTATGTGCCGCGGTGATTGATCGGCCTGACGGATCCCGCTGCGGTGAAACGGCCGGTGCTCTGCTCGCCGATCAGCGCGTCCTCGTCCCAGCTGTCCCACAGGGCTTTCACCACATCGACGAATTCGTCCGCCCGCGCATAGCGCTCGGCACGCGGCCGATGCGGTGCTGCGCCAAAATTCTGCGCGGCCGAGGCATCGGCGGTCGTGACCACATTCCAGGCCGCGCGCCCACGACTGAGATGGTCCAGTGACGCGAAACGGCGCGCGACGTTGTAGGGTTCCTCGAAGGAGGTTGAGACCGTGCCGACGAGACCGATATGGCTGGTCTGCGACGCGAGTACGGACAAGAGCACCAGCGGATCGAAGGATAGCGGTGGACCGCTCAATCCCCCGTCTCCCTTGGCGGTCAAAGACGGAATATCCGCCAGAAAAATGGCATCCAAGGCGCCACGTTCGGCCGTGCGCGCCAGATGAGTCCATTGCTCAGGCTTGATGAAACCAAGCGGATCGGCATAGGGGGCCTGCCAGGCGGCGGGATGCATGCCATCGGACAGCACGTTGAGGCCAAAATGTAGCTGACGTCTGCTCATCTCATCGATTCCAGCTATAGGCAGCGCCAGTGACTTGCAGCGCCGATTGTGTCGGACGTCGTCTATTTCAGACGACCGAGTAAAACATGCGTGTCGTCCATGGCGCGCAATCCGCGCGTGTCTCTGGTCCAGCCGATAGCCCGGCGGTAGCTGCCGCGCAGCGTTTCGACCGCATCCCAGGCGACCTCCGCCGCGTCCGGCTTCTCGGCATCCGGCCCGACGTAAAGCGCGTCGGCCGGGCAATAGACCTCACATAGAAAGCAGGTCTGGCAATCGTCCTGCCGTGCAATAACCGGCGTGCAGCCCGGCACAGCATCAAAGACACTCGTCGGGCAGACAGCCACGCAGATATCGCAGCTTGTGCAATGATCCGCCGAAATCAGTTCGATCATGCGGCAGCCTCCAACGGCTGACCGTCAGCGGGCACCCTGCCCGTCCAGACCTCATCCAAGCCACCGCTGGTGACATGGTGGCGTTGTGCCGGGTCCAACGCTGTCAGATCATAACGGCGGTGCATGCCACGACTTTCGGTACGCGCAAGCCCGCTGCGATACATCCAACGCGCCGTGGCCAGCATCGCAACGGCCTCGCGTGCCTTCAGCGCATCTTCGGGACGAGCGCCATCGGCCGCGCGCACTGTCCGCCAAAGGCTGTCTAGCCGCGTGAGCGACCGCGCAAGCCCGTCTCCGCTGCGGAAGTAGTTCGTATCAAAGGGGAAAACCTCCGCCTGCACGGCCTTAATCAGCGCAGCTGGATCAAAAGCGTGCCCTCGGCCGCCGGCCAGGGCTGGGCCGCGGGCAGGAGCCGCTGTACGGGCCAGGCCAGCCCGGCACTGGCGGGCGAAGGCTGCCGCTCCCTCTCCGGCCCAAGCGCCGGAGGACATGGCCCAGGCCGCGTTGTGGCTGCCGCCACCGGTAAAGCCGCCGCAGATCAGTTCGCGCGTTGCCGCATCACCCGCCGCATACAAGCCGGGCACCGTCGTCGCGGCGCTTTGATCGACGAGCCGAAGACCGCCTGTGCCCCGCACCGTGCCTTCCAGCCGCAGCGTGATCTCGAATGGCTGCGTGAAAGGGTCGATCCCGGCGCGATCGAAAGGCAGAAAGAAATTGGGCTGTGCGGCCCGCATCGCCGTCCGTACCTCCCCATCGGCGCGATCCAGCTGCGCAAACACCGCACCCTGCTGCAACGCCCTGGCGATAACCGAGCGCCCACCCTTCGACGCCGCGCCGGTAATTGCCGCGCCTGAGGCATCGGTGAAGCTTGCCCATTCGTAGAACAGTGTCTTGGTCACCGAAGAAAAGACCGGCGCAATGGCATAGGCGTTGGAAAACTCCATGCCGGACAATTCCGCCCCGGCTTCCGCCGCCATCAGGTATCCATCGCCGGTGAGGTTATTGGTGCCGAGCGCCCGGCTGAGAAAGGCGCAGCCGCCGGTCGCGATGACCACGGATTTGGCTTTGATCTGCCAGCCCGCATGGGTCCGCCGGTCGATGCCTCTCGCACCCGCCACGGCGCCATCTGCGTCGATCAGAAGCTCAAGCGCCGGGCTATGGTCCAGAATGCGGGCGCCAGCGCCTTTCACCAGCTTGCGCATCAGGCGCATATATTCCGGCCCTTGCAGCGAATTCTGACGCAGGCGCCCCTCGACATCGCGCGGAAACGGATAGCCGCGCTCACCCAGTTCATTGACCAGCGCGAAGGTCGTCTCCAGCACCGCATCCATCCAGTCATGATGCGCGAGAAAGCCACCCAGTTCCTCGCGCGTGGCTTTGGCCTTGCCGCGCGCCGCCACATCGGGCGGCACATACCAAACCGCCGTGCCGGACGGCGCGGTCGCGCCGGACGTGCCGCAAAACCCCTTGTCGGCCAAAATCACGCGCGCGCCACGGCGCGCAGCGGACACAGCCGCCCAGGTGCCGGCCGGACCACCACCGATGACTAGAACATCCGTTTCCATCACGCGGCCTCCCCCTGCGGGGCTCTGCTCACCTCATCATGAAGGAGCGTCCAGATCTTATGCCGCAGATGGGCGAATTCTGGACTCGATCGTGGATCGTCAGCGTCCTTCTGCTCACCGAGAGGAATCTCGACCACGCGCTTGATTTGCCCCGGCCGCGACGTCATCACCGCCACGCGCTGGCCGAGATAGATCGCCTCCTCGATGCCATGAGTGACGAAGACGATGGTCGTGCCCGATCGGCGCCAGATGGCAAGCAGCTCCTCCTGCAAAATTTCCCGCGTCTGCGCGTCGAGCGCCGCGAAGGGCTCATCCATCAGCAGAACCTCAGGATCATGGGCAAGGCTGCGGGCAATAGCGACCCGCTGCTTCATGCCGCCTGAAAGCTCATGCGGGTAGCGATCCTCGAAGGCGCTAAGGCCTACGAGATCCAGGAACGTGCGTGCCTTGTCGCGCCGCTGCCGCCGCTCCACGCCTGCGGCTTCCAGGCTCAATTCGATATTGCCAAGCGCCGTCCGCCACGGCAGCAACGCGTATTGCTGAAAGACCACGGCGCGGTCCAGCGCAGGCCCGGTCACCGGCACGCCGTCCAGCAATACCCGTCCGCCATCCGGCCGTGTCAATCCGGCGGTGAGGTCCAGCAGCGTGGACTTGCCGCAGCCGCTTGGCCCCACGACCGTCAGAAACTCCCCGCGTGCAATAGCGAGCGAGACGTCGGAAAGCGCGACGAACGTTTGCAGCGCCTGCGGTCCCTTGGCACCTGGCCGCGGCCGGACCGCGAATTCCTTGCGCACATGCTGAAACTCGATTTTTGGCAGCGCCCCTGCCGCCGGGAAGGCCAGGTCCTGTGTCGCGCTCGTCATCCGCGTATCTCCTCGCCTTTCCAGGCCGTCAGTCGGCGTTCCAGCCGCACCAGGCCGTAATTCGTCGCAATGCCGAGAAGTGCGAGAATAATCACGCCGACATAGAGAAGATGAATGCTCATCAGATATTGCGCATTCATGATCAGATAGCCGAGGCCGCTATTGGCACCCACCATTTCAGACACGACCAGCATGAGAAAGGAGTAGGTCGCGGCCAGGCGGATGCCGGTAATGATGGAAGGTATAGCGGAGGGCAAAATGATGCTGCGGAACAGCTTCCAGTCGCTCAGGCCAAGTGTGCGGGCATAACGCACCAAGGCCGGATCGACATATTTCACGCCCGACGTCGTGCTGAGCAGGATCGGCCATACGACCACCCAGTAGATAATCGCGACTTTGGTGATATAGCCAACGCCAAAAAGCAAAATAAATACCGGAAACAGGGAGACCGGATTGGTCTGACGCAGTAATTGCAGCAACGGATTGAGGTAGCGGTCGAGGCGGGCGAACCAGCCGAGTGCCAGCCCAAGCGGCACGGCGGTGACCACACCAAGTGCAAATCCCCCAGCCGCGCGCTCCACACTCACCAGCACATGCGGCCAAAGCTTGCCAGACGCCGCGAATTCGACGCCCTTGACGACGATATCGGAAAACGGGGGCAAAAAGGTCGCATCGATCAGGCCGAAGCGGGGCGCCAGTTCCCACAGCAATAGAAACAACACAATGGCCAACGTCTTCTGCAGCCAAGGCTCAACACGCGCCCACACCACTGACAGCCTGGAGGATACAGCAGGTTCCAGACTACGCCGGTCCAATGTTCGCGAGATCAAGTTCGATGACATACGAGTTCCTTTAACGAGTGCACCTCGAGGCCAACCTCAGCTGAACGACCGGGCATGCGCGACGCGCGGGATAATTTCCTCGGCGAAGCGCCGCATCTCCGATTCGAAAGGCTGGAACTGCAACATGAAAAGCTCGATACCGATGTCGTTGAACCCGCTAATACGGTCCGCGACCTGGGCATAGCTGCCGACAAGACCGGCTGAGGTTCCGCCGTTGGTGCCGACGACATTCGCGTGTTTCGCAAAGGTCTTGAACATGACGGCATCGGCGTCGGCGCCGTCGAGCACGGATTTATGGCCAGGCGCGTCTTTTTCGGCGAGCGATAACGCATAGTCCAAAGCCTCCCGCGCCTCCGCCTCTGTCTTGCGGGCGATCACAAATCCGGCGAGGCCGAAGCGCAGCGGCGCATCCAGGCGCGGCCGCCGTGCCAGATCATGGATAATCTCGCGCACATCATGGAGCGGTTGGCCATTGATGAAGAAGGCGTCGGCATGTTCTGCCGCGAGCGCGCGGGCCGCCTCTGATTCGCCACCAAGATAGATCGCGGGCCGGCTGCGAAAACGACTGGGTGGCGATAGAATGTAATCCTCCACCTGAAAATACCGGCCTCGAAAGGTCACGCGATCTCCGCTGAAAAGCCTGCGCACCACCGTGATCCATTCCCGACCATAGGCATAGCGCTCGTCATGATGCGCGAAGCGGATGCCAGCGCGTTCAAATTCAGGCTTGTACCAGGCATTGACGAGATTAAGTGCGGCCCGCCCTCCGCTGATCTCCTCGATCTGCAGCGCCATCTTGGCCAAAACCACTGGATGAAACAAATAGGGCTTTACGGCCGCGATGATCTCGATCATTCGCGTGGAGGCGGCAAAGGCCGCGGCCGATGTCCAGGTCTCCAGCTGATCACGCTCATTTCCGGTGGGGTTCATGATATGTTGCGCGATCAGCGTGGATGAAAACCCCAGTGCCTCGGCCTGCTGGACCAGAGACAGGTTACGCATCCAGGACGCATCGGATGGATCGTCCGGATGAAAATGCGATCCCCATGCGCCATAAACATTCGACCAGACACCGAAGCGAGGCTGTGAGACTGGCATGGCGACGATCCTCCTTCGCATGAGCTCAATCATATTAAACTATTTAACATCGTTTTATTAAATAATATTCCTCAATAAATACTATTGTGACTCGTTTGTCCAATTTATATAGTCATCTCATAACGATTTTTAGGCGGACATTTCGTCGGCCGCGCATGAGGACAACTCACCAGAATGACAACAAAACGCGTTAGATGGCGGAAGAAAATTCTCTTTTTAGCCGCGGGGCTCGGCATCTTTTCTTTTCAAAAACAGAGCCCCGCCCAGGCGGCCCCATTGCAGACGATCCACATGCTGGATCAGCCACTTCTCTGGGCCTGCATGGAATCGATTGTAGTCGCCGACAAAAAAGGCTTCTTCAAAGAGCACGGGCTGAATTTGGAATATGTTCCGCTTCCGCCTGAGCAGTACACGGTTTCTCTCGACAGCGGCGTTACGGATTTCGCCCCCTGTGCGGACTATGCCTATTTCATCAATGTCCGTGACAAAGGCCTGAAAGTGAAGGAGATCGTCTCCTCCCACCCGCTTATTGACCCTGTCGGCCCCGGCGACGGGCTATTCGTGCGTGCCGATAGCCCGATCAAATCGCCCAAGGATCTCAAGGGTAAAACCATCGGCATGCTCAACCTGAGTTTTTCCAGCGCTTGGTTCACGCTGGACTATCTTGGGCGCGCGGGCCTTACGCGCGACGACATCAATTATATCGCCATTCCATATGCACAGGAGGAGCAGGTACTTAAGGCCGGGCAAATCGACGCGCTCTACGCCTTTCAACCCTTGGCTGCGCAACTTCTCAAGCGCGGCGGCTATCGCGAACTCTTTCAGCTGTCAGACCTGCCTGGTCGCGTCATCACCCGTGGCGGCACCATGGCCAAGATCGATTTCATCAACAAACACCCCGACATCATCCGTGACTATGTCGCGGCCATCGCCGAAGCCGATGACTGGGGAAGCCAGCATCCTGACGAGGTTGTGAAAATCGGCATCGCCGCCGGGCGTCTGCCGGCCGATCTCGCACCCTGGACCTACAACAAGCAGGGCAAGGCGGATTATAGCTCGCTGCATTGGTCGCCGCACGGGTTACAGAATGATGCGGATGTGCAGTTCTGGATCGACCTGGATGTGAGGGAAGGCATCGTGCCCAAGGGAAAATGGCAGCCTTCCGACATCTACACCAATGACTTCAATCCCTATAGCCAGAAGCAAGCGAGCAGCCAGTGACTGAGCGAACGACAGCAACCATGTTCCCTCGCTTCAGTTTGACCCCTCGACAGATAGGAGATCGACTATGACAGCCATTCCTTTTCCGAATCGCGTCGGTGCAAAGTCACTTGCGCGGCCGGTATCCAGACTGTCGCCACCGCAACCCGAAACGTTGGAACCCGCCGCCCGTGCGCTCTACGAAGCCAATCATCGTGAAAACTGGATCGCGGCGCTATCGGTCAATACAAAAACGGCCGAACGATTTACGCGCTATTTCGGAAGCCTGTTCGCGCCCGATGACGGATTGCTGCCTCTCACTGAGCGAGAACTGATCGCTGTGGCCGTATCCACCACGAATGGATGCGGATTATGCGAAATTCACCACACCAATGCGCTGGCCGAAGCGCTGGGCGACAGCGAAAAGGCGCGGCGCGTCGCGCTTGACGCCCATCTTGCTCCGCTGACGGCGCGTGAACACGCTCTTTTTGACCTTGCGGTTAAAGTGACAACCGATCCGAAAAGCCTGGACGACAGCGACTTCGAGACCTTGCGCGGTCTTGGCCTCAGTGATCCTGACATTCTCGAAGCGGTTGAAGTTGCATCCTGGTTCAATCACACGAACCGGATTTTTATATCGCTCGGGGTTGTTCCCGACGCGAAGTATTTTCAACGCTGAAGCGACGAATCCTAGAGGTGATTGGACAATAGATGGCCCAAAGCAAAAGGCAGATAAAGCTGGGAGCCTTTCTTCATGAAACCGGCCACCACGTCGCCGCCTGGCGGCTTCCCGAAGCGCAGGCCGATGGCGGCGCTAACTTTGCCCATTACGTCGAACTTGCGCGTATCGCCGAGCGTGGCCGGTTCGACATGTTGTTCCTCGCTGACAGTGTCGGTATCTGGCACGGGCATGAGGAGGCCCTAAACCGCACCGCCCGCGTAGCGCATTTCGAGCCACTGACCCTGCTCTCAGCACTGGCTGCCGTCACCAGTCATATTGGCTTCGTGGCAACCGCCACAACGACCTATAACGAGCCTTATCATGTCGCGCGCAAATTTGCCTCCCTCGATCTCATAAGCGGCGGGCGCGCGGGTTGGAATCTTGTCACCTCCTCCAACGCTCAAGAGGCATTCAACTTCAGTCGCGACGCGCATCTCGCGCATGCCGATCGCTACGTGCGGGCCCGTGAATTCGCCCGCGTTGTGCAGGGCCTCTGGGACAGTTGGGATGATGATGCCTTTGTTCGGGATAAAGAGAGCGGCATTTTCTTCAAGTCTGAGGGGCTGCATGTCCTGAACCATGTTGGACCAGCCTTTCAAGTGCGCGGCCCGCTCAACGTACCGCGCTCACCCCAAGGGCAGCCGGTGCTGGTACAGGCTGGGTCTTCTGAGGCTGGCCGCGGTCTTGCCGCAGCTACCGCCGAGGCTATCTTCACTGCTCATCAAACCTTGGCCGAGGCGCAGGCCTTCTACAGCGACGTCAAAGCAAAGGCGGTTGCGAACGGCCGACATCCGGATGACGTTAAGATCATGCCGGGCATATTTCCAGTCATCGGGGAAACGAAGCTAGAGGCCGAGGAAAAATTTGAACGCCTTCAGGATCTGGTCCATCCCGATGTTGGCTTGTCTCTGCTATCCTCCATGATCGGCCTTGATTTGCGCGGCCAGGACGTTGATGGGCCGTTGCCGCCGATCCCAGAAAGCGAAACCGGCAAAAGCCGCGCGCGGCTGTTGTCGGACCTTGCCGAGCGCGAATCCCTGTCTATTCGTCAGCTTTACCAGCACATCGCGGGTGCTCGCGGCCACAAGCAGATTGTGGGAACACCGGCGGAAATCGCGGATCACCTCGAGGAATGGTTCATCCAGGGTGCAGCAGACGGGTTCAATGTTATGCCGCCCCATCTCCCGGGTGGGCTAGTAGAATTCGTTGATCTGGTCATTCCCGAATTGCAGCGGCGAGGTCTTTTTCGCCGCGAATATGAAGGTAAGACCTTGCGCGAAAATCTTGGTCTGAGCAGGCCTGAGAACCGCTTTGCTGATGGAACGCATACACGGGCAAGCGCCGCGGACTAAACCGTCTCTCCTTCACTTGACTGCACCGTGTCCGCATTCGCGATGCCGTCCGCCGCGCATTAGTCGCCCGGCGGACAGGTTGCAATCAAGGGCGACTGCGCCAGCCATCACTAGTGACATTAGGGTACTCGGGACACGCAGGGTCGGTCGGCCGGCCGCCGTCTATCCCTTGATCACCCCTTCCTCGATTCCTGTCGGAACACAGCGAAGCGGGCTCATTCAGCCGCGGTGGCGGAAGGCTCTGCCCAAGGACGCAATAGGCGGGCGGCATGACGGTCCGGCAGATGTGGGCCTTGGCGGAACAGCTTTTCGCGGAGCGTGCCGTCCGCATATTGCGTTTGCATGAGACCGCGCTTTTGCAGCACCGGCACCACGTGGTCCACGAATTCCCCCCACCAGCCGAGCGTTGTTACCGGCACGACATTGAAGCCAGCGACACCGGCTGCAGCCCAACGCTCAACCTCGTCGGCGATCTGCTCTGGCGTGCCGGCAAAGCGAGCTGAGACGGTTTTGCGAAGGACATCTGCAAAGGTGACTGCGCCATCTGGCGCCGCGTCGATAAAGGCGCGCACATTGCCACGGGTGCCGTTCTTTTCGCGCAGGTCTTGCAGGGGGTCTCCGGGTCGATTTTCGTCAGGTCCACCCCAATGCCGCCGCTCCAAAAAGCCGCCAGGGCGTCCAGGCTGAAAGCCTCCTGGATTTCACGGTGTCGCGCACGGGCTTCCGCTTCGGTACTCCCTATGACGGGCGAGAGCATAACGATCGCACGGATATCATTGGCGTACCGACCGAAAGCCGCTGTGCGCCGTCTGAGATCGGCAATATCAGCCTTTGCACTTTCCGGGGTCTGGGAAGGCAAAAAGGTCACCTCCGCATGGCGAGCAGCGAACTGCCGACCAGCCTCGGACGCGCCCGCTTGAAACAGAACCGGTGTTCGCTGCGGGGATGTCTGCACGATGTGTGGACCGTCGACTTGGTAACGGGCGCCGCGGTGGTTGATCGCATGGAGCCGCTCCGGGTCGACATAGATTCCGCGAACAGGATCCCGCACCAGCACCTCGTCTTCCCAGCTCGCTTCCCAGAGCTTGTAGACAACGTCGATATATTCCTCAGCCCAAACATAGCGGTCATCATGCTGGGGGAGGCTTTTCAGCCCATAGTTGCGAGCTGCATTATCCAAATAGGACGTGACAATATTCCAGGCAACGCGCCCGTCCGTCAGATGATCCAGGGTTGAGATTTTGCGCGCAAAACTGAACGGATGTTCCTGGATTACCGAACTTGTCACAGCGAAGCCGATGTTTTTCGTGGCCGCGGCCAAAGCTGAGACCAGCACGGCCGGGTCATGCGACGGAAACTGCATGCCGGTGCGCACGGCCTGCTGCCAAGCACCCGGTGAAGTCTCATAAATCCCGGCGACGTCGGCCAGGAAAACGACGTCGAAACACCCACGTTCTGCCGTTTGGGCAAGGTCAATCCATGGCTGGAGCTTATGAAAATTCGTCTGGTGCTGGCCGAGAGCGTGCCGCCACAGCCCATCGCTGTGGTGGTTCGGCGTAACATGGGCGAATGCGTTGTAGATCAGCGGCCGATTGATGCCACTCATTTGCCGGTCGCTTCCTTAATCTGCTCAGGCGTCCAAGCCGTGATCGGCGTTTTCTGCCAAGCGCTGAAGGGCGTGGGATTGTCGACGACTTCATGCCCATCCTGCACATGTCCGGCGAAGGCCCAGATATTTTCCTGGCGCGGCATCCCGGCAACAGGTGCGATGGCCGTGAAATTGATCGGGTGCAGCGCGTCAGTCTCGAAGTTCTGGTCCTTGCTGACATAGTCACTGAAAGAGGCGACCGTCACCTCTGGCAAGTTTCGAGCAATCTGGGCAAAAGTCCAAACAGCAAGCCAGTCTGTGGTTGTCGTGCCGTCGGTCGGACCTTTTACGTTGTGGTTCGGGTCGTATTTGGCAAGCTCACGCTCATACTCAGCCCAGGTTGGAAACTGTTTGGCATCTTCGCCCTTTTCCAATGCCAGCGAATTTGGGAAGGGTGCAGTGCTCAATGCAGCAATGGTCGCGTCTTCAATAACATTGTTGCTGCTGACAAAGGGAATCGTAATTCCTTGCTGGGCAGCAGCCTGCACAAGTAATGTCTGCTGCTCGGGGGGATATAGCATTCCGCCCCAGACATCAGGGTGATATTCCTTGATCTTGGCAATATACGGCGAAAAATCCGTCGTTGAGGGCGGCACTTCGACGATCTTCACATCCGTCACGCCAGCCTGCTTATAACCGAATAACGCTGTCGTTTGGTAGGTTACATTCCCAAGCATTGAGACATATACGGCACTTTTGGCATGAAAACGCAGTGCACCAAGATAAGTGCCTTGCGCTGCACCTGCGCCGTTCAGCGCCGTGATGAAGGACAGCGGATTGCGCACATCGGACGGATCGCTGCCCATCGGAAACCAAGCAGCAATGCCTTTCGCCTTCATTATCTTGGCGATGCCATTGGCGCTGCTACCGCCGATATAGGTGATAGCACCCTCATCGGCCAAACGGCGCGCGCAGGACAGGCTGGCTGCGGGCTGCCCTTTGGTGTCGCAGATTTCGACAACAAGCTTACGGCCGTGGATACCGCCCTGATCATTGATTGCATGAGCCGCGATTTCTGCCACCCGGCCGGGGTCAGTCACCGCGAAGGGGGAGCCGCTCTGTGCGATGATGAAGCCAAGCAGAATAGGCTTGGTATCGGCGGCCTCGGCCTTAACTGAGATGCCTACCAAAGTGCCACCGGCAACGGTACAGAAAAGAAGGAATGATCTCAACGTCATACTGTCATCCAAGAGGAAAAAGAGATGTCGGGTATATGCGGCAAAGCGGCTAAACATCGACCGGACGGCCGAGATAGATGGCCTCAATCTCATCGGAACGTTTGAGCATTTCGTCACGCCGCAAATGCAAGCGGACAGTTCCTTCGCCGATGATCGCGGCGTGGGTCGCGATCCGTTCGGCTATATGGATGTGCTGCTCGACGGCCAGGACCGCTATGCCGTCGGCCTTGGCCTGCGTTGTGACTGCATCGACGACGCGGCGTGACATGGCGGGGCTGAGGCCAAAAGTCAGTTCGTCGAGGAGAACAATTCTTGGCCGGCGAATCAGAGCCCGGGCGACTGCTACCATCTGCTGCTCGCCGCCGCTGAGCTGTCCAGCTTTAACGCTAAGCCTACGTTGCAGCTCGGGGAAAATCTCAAGCAGAGCTTCGGGCTTCAAACCGGCAAGGGTCATATTTTCCGCAACGGTCAAAGACGCAAACAGGCTTCGTCCTTTAATAACGAGACCAGTGCCCGCACGCGCACGCTGATGTGGCGTGCCGCGCAGCGGCTTACCATGCAAAAGGATCGTGCCGGTCGCGTCCGGGATGAAGCCGGCAATGGACAGCAAGGTGGTGGATTTGCCGGCGCCATTGCGCCCCAGTAGAGCCAAGACTTCGCCAGCCTGGACGTCAAGATTTACATCGTGCAGCACCTGGCGACGACCATATCCGGCCCGCAACCCGCGCACGGAAAGAGCTGCCCTGCTCACGCGTCGATCTCCTCAAGCGCATCGCCCGGCTCGCTTTCCAGCGGTTCGCCCAGATAGGCGCGCAGCACGTCCGGATTGCGCAGCACATCGGCAGGACGGCCACGGGCGATAATACGTCCGGCATCCATCACGATGGCAGCATCACAGGTTTCCAGAATGACATCGATATTATGTTCGATTAGGAGAACGGCGATGCCGAGCTCACACGCGGCACGGCGGATAACGGCGATGGCGTGCCGCCGCGCTTCAGGGCTCAATGCCGCAGCAGGCTCATCCAAGCAGAGCACAGCGGGCTTGGCGGCCAGAGCACGCGCCAATGTGACACGGGCGTGCCAGCCCAAGGAGAGCGTCTCGACAGTCGTTTCAAGCAGATCGGCGACTCCGGCAACTTCGGCCGCCGCCAGTACAGAAGGCTGGCGCCGCCGTCGTGCAAAGCCAAACGGGGCCAGCAGATAGGCTTTGAGATCCTTCGGCTCGGCCGCGGTCTCCAGATTTTCCCGGACGGTCAGATCTTCGAACAGAAGGTGGTCTTGAAAGGTGCGGGTCAGGCCTCGCGCGACGCGCTCATGAGGAGGCAAGGCGGTAACATTCTGCCCTCGCACGCGGACTTCGCCCTGGCGAACCGGAATGAAGCCAGTGATGGCATCAACAAGGCTGCTTTTGCCTGCGCCATTGGCCCCTAGGATGCCGAGAACCATGCCCGGTTCGAGTGTGAAGCTGACGTCATCAACGACCGTGGTATCGCCGTACTGAACGCGAAGATTGCTGACGACAAGGGCCGCCAGATCCGCGTCCGAATCCCCGTTCCCATGGGCGATGGCCTGCAGATCACCACTCTGTCGAGGAATCACGGCACACGGGTCCACGGATGGCCAATGTAAGATGGCAGCGGCCGACGCAAGCACACGCGCCGGAATCAGATTGGCGACGCGCAGTATTTGGGCAACAACGCCATCTGGCTCGCTGATAAGCACGAAAACCATGTTGAGCGAGAGAACAAGCGCCAGCCAGTCATTGAAGGTGCCCCCGAAGGATAGCAACTGCGCTAACGCGCCGCCGGGTGCAAAGATGCCGGTAAGGATGCCGCCAAAGATGAAGCCAGCGCCGGACAGCACCGTCATGCTGAGAATGGCAAGGCTGTCAGAGTAGGCAAACCCTTCACCGAAACGCTGGCCGCCCACCGTGCCACTTTGCAATGCCAGCAATGCGCCAGCTAGGCCGGCGAGCGCAGCCGATATGGCCAGCGCCGCGATCTTGGCCTGACGAACAGAGATCCCGCTCGCCGCCGCGGCGCGCTCGTTTGAACGGGTGGCCAGGATTCGCCGGCCGGCGCGGCTACGGCGAAGTGCAGCGACCGCGAGAGCCGCAGCAATTGCGACGATCCAGGTGAGCAAGGCGAAGCGGCGGGGATAAAGTGCATTGTCGAAGGACACGCCGACAACAGTCATGCTGCTGATGGTCCAGCCCTGCACGCCATTGATGAAGAAATCAGACGTGAAAACCCAGGTCTCGATGATCGCGGCGAGCGCCAGCGTAGCGATGGTGACGCCCAGACCTCGCAACCGGGCAGCCCCATGCCCGATGGCCAGCCCGGCGGCTCCGGCCAGCACCATGCTACCGAGCAGCGTAAGCAGCAGCGAAGCGCCATGCTGGCTGAGCCAAGCCGCGAAAAGGACGGAGGCACCGGCGAGGCCAAGCGGCAGCAGGCTGACTTGCCCGGCATAGCCGGCCGTAACGACGACGGAGAGGCCGACAACGGCAAAGATCGCGGTCAGCGCCAGCGTATCCGACCAGAAATCCGGGAGGCTATAGATGGCGATGGCGACAAGGGCCACGCCGAGAACGAGGCCCGCGAGGCTGACCCGACCGGAGCCAACGCGGAACAGGCGAGGTGCATCAATTGTGCCGCGGCCAGGAAGGTTGCGGCCACTGAGGATGAGTGCCAGAATCGTCACTATAAAAGGAATTGATTTTGCAAGTCCGCTTTCGACCGAGAGGCCGATGCCGACGGATTGCGCAATGCCGGCGGCGAGACCAATCAGCAGGGCAACCCAGAATCGCCGAAATCCAGCGATGAGGGCCGCACCCAAAGCTGGAATAACAAGGCTGTCGAGGCCGCCCGGACTCAGGGCGGTGATGGGCAAGAGAAGGATACCCGCAAGAGCCGCCAAAACGCCGCTTATGCCCCAAGCGGCAGCGCCCCAGGGATGGGGAGAAAAGCCGAGCGCTTGCGCACCCATAGGACTGTCTTGCAAGGCGGTGGTGACATGGCCAAACTTGGTGCGCTCAAACAGAAACGTCAGCGCAGCCGTGAGTATGGTCGCTACAGCTACCAGCAGCAGCGATAGATACTGAACGTGGGTGCCGAAAAGCACGGTCCCGCCTGGCACCAGAAAGCTCGGAACAAATTCCTGTTGGTTGGTCCAAATGATCCGTACGATCGCTTGTAGCATCAACAGAAAGCCAAGGGTCACAAGCGTTTTTGTGGTGACGCTCGCGCCGACAAGTCTGCGTCCAACGAAAGCGTAAAATGCAATGCTCAAGGCCAGGCCGGTGACGAGACCAAGAGCAATAGCTGGCCAAAGCCCAACGCCCGCATGGTCATGGAGCTTCCAAAACGCATAAGTCGAAGCCATGCCGATGGCCGCCTGCGCGAAATTGACGACGCCCGTCCCGCGATAGACGGCAACTAGACCAAGAGCGACCAGAGCGTAGGCGCCTCCGCTGCTCAGTCCCAGCAGCGTATATTCAAGAACTTGCTGCAACGGACGGCGCCCTTTCGACACGATGCCCCCATCGTTCGGGATCCTGGCATCAAACAAACTCGTGATGATCGTTTATTTTATAGAGCACCATCATTGATCGTGTAAACCTCACAAATGCACTTTCGGGCTGCAAATATTCTCTAATCACGCCAATTTGTGTCTTTAGGGATTGTGGCGTTGCCGTGCGGAATTTGCGAATGGCGCGACTTACTTGGAGCCTCTTAGCAATGGAGGCGAGTGCATAGCGTATTTTAGGATGGGGACACGGGTGTCTGCGCCCATCCGTAGGATGAAGGTGGGTAAGACGAAGCTCTGGGATCAAGCATAAGTTTCACCTACAGCAGTGGGCTAGCGACAGCTGCCCTAAGCGTCCCGGCTATAAAGCAACAACTTAAAATTCTTTTTGCTCAAGAATTCTATTGGATTTGCTCCTGTCTTGCCCTCAGCGATCTTTCTCCGGATATGTCCACAAGCATCAGCGTTCAGATACCGTGGTTGGCGGCCAGCAGGTGGAGCGCCGCAAGCGCCACCCTTGTGAAGAATGCTGCGGCAAGGGCGCCATGGGCCGAACCCCCACAACCTTGAGGTCGATCACCGGCAACAGGGCAATACGGGCCCAAAATTAGCCTGAACACCTGCCGAATCAGTCGCCGCTACGCCCTCGTGAAGGCGGCAGGCGGCAGGCGAAGACGGGGGTGGCAAAGTGGAGTTGCCCCCGTTAAACCGGACACGAGGCGGGTTGCGATTGG
>NZ_JAESVB010000022.1 GCF_020618775.1 Acidisoma silvae
CGAACGCGGCTTCGCTTGGATCAATCGCTTCCGCAAACTCACCATCCGATATGAACATCGTGCCGATATTCATCATGCGCTTACAACGCTCGCCTGCCCCATCATCTGCCTGAGGGCACTACATCAGAGGTTTTGAAAGGCGCTCTAAAGGGGTCTCCCCAAAGTGTGGGGTCTTCCGCAACCTGTGGGCAAACAGAGCCTGTGCGTGCCCGCAAACCACTGAAAAGATTTGCGTAGTCGCGATTTTCAATATCTGGGTTTTCACCATAAAGAATTTCGGATCTCGTCTCGAAAATATGCAATGATTATAGCAAATTAGGGCGCCTAGATTATAGCAGACTGCCCACACTTTACAAAAGACCCCTCGATGTGAGGCAGAGCCCGTTTCCGTGCTACGACACTGTCCATGGAAACTAAAACACCCATCCCGCTTGCGATCCTCGTGGGCATCCAGACGCCTGATATTGATGACATCGCGCATCAAGGCAGCCTTGAGGAACTGGGGCGCCTCGTGAAGACGCTTGGCTATGAAGTGGTCAGCACTGTATCGCAAAAGCGCGAAGGCACCGGTGCCGCGTTGCTGCTAGGTAGCGGCAAGCTGGCGGAACTGGCGGCGCTCACCGGAGGCAGCGGCGTAGTTGGTCCGATGGCGTCGGTGCCAAAGACTAAAGCGCGACAGCGGTTCGAAGGCGTCGCCGATCCAGCAGAGCCCTACCAGGACGCGGTGCGCAAACCGCAGTTTGTCATCGTTGACCATGAGCTTTCGCCCAGTCAGATTCGCAACCTGGAGCGGGCCACCGGTGCCGAAGTGCTGGACCGCACGGGAGTCATCGTGGAGATTTTCCACCGGCACGCCAATACCCGCGAGGCGAGATTGCAGGTGGAGATGGCGCGCCTGAAATACGTCGCCCCTCGCTTGAGGGAGTCGTCGGGAGGTGGCGGGCGTCAGCAGGGTCCTGGTGCCGGCGAAAGCGCACTTGCGCTCGACCGGCGCAAGGTCCGCGATCGGATTTCGGAGCTGAAAGACCAATTGGAGGCCGTGCAGCGGGATAGCGACCAGCGCCGGTCCGCCCGCCGCGACCAGCTGCGCGTGGCGCTGGTCGGCTATACCAATGCCGGCAAATCGTCGCTCATGCGCGCCCTTACCGGCAGTCAGGTGCTCGTGGAAGACAAGCTATTTGCCACGCTCGACACCACTGTCCGGGTGCTGCAGCCAGAGACCCGGCCCCGCGTGCTCATCTCCGACACGGTTGGCTTCATCAAGCAGCTGCCGCACGATCTGGTCGCATCGTTCCGCTCCACTCTGGCGGAGGCGCTGGAAGCTTCCCTATTACTGTTCGTGGTTGACGCCTCAGACCCGACCTATGAAGCCCAACTGGAGGTCAGCGAGGGCGTGCTGCGTGAAATTGGGGCGGATGTCGTGCCATCGCGCTTGATTCTGAACAAATTGGACCGGGTGGACGTTGATCGGCGCGCTGCATTAGTACAAAAACATCCCGATGCGATCCTGCTCTCCGCGCACGCTCCTGATGACGTGAGCGCATTGCGAAACACCATCATCGCGTTTTTCGAAACTATGATGGTGGAGGATACGCTGGTACTCCCTTATTCAAAACAAGGTTTGATCGGAGAGGTTTATGAAAGTGCGCGTGTGTTGTCGGAGGACTACAACGATACAGGTCTCGTGCTGACGTTGCGCGGCTTGCCTGCTGCTATCACAAGGCTGCAACGGAGCGTTGCAGTGCAATGAGCCGCCTATTCAGTAATGAAGATATTAGATGGGCTTGCACCTTCGGGAAGTTAGATTGGAAAATTCAATGGCGTGTGGCGACCGAGGCTATGTAAAACCCCACTGGTAGGCAGGCCGCGTATGCGCTCGGTGACACCGATGTCGGTTTGCAGTCGATTGAAGACTAGTTTGTCACCGAGCGACGAGCGTCTTCGGCACCGTAAATCCCTACTGACAGATCAACTCGCAATTGAAGACGCAAGTTAAATTTATATAGGCAGATGCATGGCCCGAAAATATTTGAAAAATGATTCCTCTGAAGATCTACCTACCGAAGAGGAGGGTACGGTGATGGTAGAACCGTGCTGGCTCTGTAGCAGACCTATCGGCAAGTCCATTGTCTTGCATCATCCTGTGCCCAAGAGCCGAGGCGGGCGCGATGTCGTGCCCATGCATCCCATTTGCCAGCAGACGCTGATCGCCAATTTCACCAATTCCGAATTGCAGCGCCATGGGATGGATGTTGAAGGCTTGCTGGCCAACCCGGATGTACGCAAATTTGTCGATTGGGTGGCGAACAAGGAACCCGACTTCACCGCAACCACAGCCAAGAAGCGGCGTTAGTTAGGCATAGGCGTCGGCGTTCGAGAGGCGTTTGCCATTCGCGATATGATCCGTGCGCCTTGCTTCCGCTCATTCGGTGCCATTGCCCCTTAATCGAACCCAGGCAGTCTTTCGTTCTATCGCCGTGGTGGATAGCCCGCACAAGCGTCGGTGCTATCAATAATTCATCTGATTCATTCCGCAGCTGTGCGGCGGAAGTGCGACGTCGAGCTGTAATGGAGCATATTTTTCATATTGGCGAGAGAATACGCCCTATCAGGCTCATTACGAGCCGAGGTTCTGCATTATTCACCATCAACGTCTTGAATCGAGCAACGCTAGATAATGCGGCCTCCTGAATCAGCCGTGCGCTACCTCATTCTCCCAGAAGATAAGGAACGAATACCTCTTCGACCTTCCATCGCTTCCTCGAAGGCCTTGCTCAAAGTGATACCGTAAGAAGGTATCGAGAGCCGCGCGGTTGCGCTTGATACCGTAGGGCCACTAATCCTCACCCAACACTTTGCGATTGTCGGCGATCAGCGCCGTGAGCCATGGGACCATGGTTGTCATGCTGTTGAAGGTCATGCCTTTTACGAGTTTCTCCTCGCACGTACCTTTAGCATTCTTAAAGCCCTGATACACCGCTTTCACGACGACAGGCTGACGCTCTGCCAGTTCACGCTTGACTACAATCAGGTGCATCATCGGAAAGATGCCTGTGCGACGAAAATCGTCGCGCTCGACGTTCACATAGTTTTCGAACAAGCGCCCAACGGCGGGGTTGCCTTCAAGATAAGCGGCACCTTAGCCGGCCATAACGGGCAGCACCCCTGTCATCCAGGCGGCGTCAGCTTTCGCCGGACGGCATCCGCCAGAATGATCATCCAGAGATGTCACGCCCCAGAACAGAACAAAATACGAACTTTTCCTTGACTTCACCAGCAAAGCGTCAATTTATGACCCGCTACTGGGGAGGTGACTATGTCTCAAACCGCGTCAGTTTAGCGGAGCTCTACGAGATGCTGGCTGCCAGAAAATCAAGTAGAGACATGGTGATGCACCGGCGCGCTGCACTAGGCACTTATGGCGCCATGCAGCGAACCTCTCTTTACCCTCCGCAGGCCTGATCAGATCTCTGTTCCTAGAAACCCTTGAATCGCAGCGACTAAAGCTTCCCTGCCAACTGGCTTTTCGAGAATGAGCATTGGGGCGGAGATTTCGTCGGCCTTTTTTTCCAAAACTGGCGTATCTGAAAGAAAAACAATCGGCAGCGCCGGGTGAACATCGCGCGCAAGCTTAGCGAGCGCCAAGCCTGAGATTGATTCCTCGGACATCTCAAAAGCTGTAATCAGTAGATTTGGCGTATACTTATCCCGCAACGGCTTGACGACATCACTTGCCATTTCGGCAAGCTCCACCTCGTAACCGGCCTCGCTAAGGACAGCATCAAGCCAATCCCGCACAGTTTCATCACCATCAATGCAAAGTATAGCAGGCATTTGGTTCTCCTCTTGGCAACCTATCGCAGGATCAATCCCCCAAGATCTAGCCATCGATGTGATCGTTCCGGTCTTCTCCTCTCAATGTCCCAAGATGTCGTGCCGGAGCTTGTACTGCCAAACTGGCGCCGGCTTCTCCCGTGCCATGCACCCACGGAGTCGCGGGGGTTTCTACAGTGACTTGGGTTGCACCGCCCATGGTCGGCTATCGTGCGCTCAGTCGCCTGATGGATCAGCCTAAGAGTAGGCCCCGCCAATGGAGATGGTCAGCGCGTGCTTGCGCCGCGTGCGGCCGGCCGCCCGGGGATGAGCGGTGCTTCTATCGCCTCGAAATCACGACCGATCTTTTTGGCGACGTCCTCCTATCCCGCCAATGGGGGACGTATCGGCACGGATGGCCGTCTTACATTTGAAGTTTATCCTGATGAGGCGACTGCTGCAGTGGCTCTTATTCGGCACGACATTCGCAAGCGGCGGTGCGGTATTCCGACCTACCGAGACAATAGTGCGCCGGCCATGTAGCCCGATCCGTGAGCGGCAAAGTGATTATGGATTTTGGAGGACGTTCGCATTTCCTCGATAGCCGAACACGTTTGGCAAATAAATATCGGAGGAAATCATGGCGAACCTCGACACCGAGTATACAAGTGGACGCTTAATCGCTACCAGTAAGGTCAATGGAACGGCCGTCTATGACACGGCGGGCGAAAAGCTCGACAGTATCTACGATGTCATGTTGGACAAGCTTTCCGGAAAGCCGGATTTTGCCGTCATGAGCTTCGGCGGCATTTTCTGGATGGGCGCGCGCTACCACCCGTTGCCGTGGAATCAGCTCAAATATGACACCGGCCTCGGAGGCTATATCATCAACGCGGATCGTAGCCGGCTTGAAGGCGCGCCCAGTTACGAGGCAGATGAGCTTTCGATCTGGGATGATAAGCGCAGCAACGATATCGATATCTACTACGGCAGTGAGCCACGCTACGATATTGGGTCTCTCGACGACACGGGACTGAGATCCCGAAACGCCATCTAATTTGGTGACATAACTATTGGGAGTGGGCCTGACTATCGTCCGGGCCCACTCTGTCGTGGAGTGGCGATTTTCGTTCTGCGAGCAAATTCTGAGTGGTTATGGTGGCAGAAAAAGATTGTGCGACGACTGTCTTTTCTAAAGTTCGTCAGCGTTCACCTCGAAGTGATGCAACCTAGATGCATTACACTCTCGCGCACGAGATAATTTGCCTATTTCATAGATAGAAGAAAAGATCGTCCGAGAGAAAGCAATCGATGATGCGCAAGACATCTGTGCTAGCTTCGGCTTTATTGCTGACTGCCTGTGGCTACGGCGCTTCGCGAGACGCGCATCTTGCTCAGATCAGCATGATTGGCATGTCGTCGGCCGACCTTCTTGCCTGTGCGGGTCCCGCGGCAAAATCAACCAGAATCAACTCAGTCGCCCATGTGGACAGCTATATCTACAATCCTGGTTCCAATAACGGTTTGACCGTGACGCTCCCGCTTGATTTGGGAGGTGTCAATCTTGGCGCATCAGGCACAGGCTGTATCGCTAGCGTGCGTATCGTCCGCAATACTGTGACAGAGATCCACTATACCGGCTCCAACGACATGACCATCGGTGATGAAGGCGTATGCGATCCTATTTTCCGAGGATGTCTCCGCCAGCCGGAAGCGACAATGCAGCCTGTCAACGGCTCTGACTACGACAAATCCTCGGGTTTCCATTCGCCGGCTGTTCCGCCTCAAACGAGTGAAGGCGAAACCTGGCAACCATGATATTGCGCTGCGGGCCACATGCGCAAAATAATTGCCATTACACGCGGATTTCGCATTCCGCTCTCTTATGAAAGCTGGAGTTCAGATTGCGTCCGGATTTCACGCCAGTATTTACGCCACGCCATATATCGTGGGCTCAGCGCTGAGAGAGCCGCGTCAATCCTCCCGTATCGAAACATAGCGGCATCGGCGAGGTTGATAACAAAAGGATTGGGCTGCATCTGATTTTGGATGTCCAACCGCAGCAGCGCATTGACCGCCGCCTGCTCGCGGCCGTCACCTAGAAAGTCTGCGAGCAGAGCCAAACCGATTGCAGCGGACCGGCTGCGTCCATACTCGCAGTGGACTGCAATTGTTGGAGGCGCAGCCGGGGGGCCATCGAAGAAATCAGCGCCCGAGCGCACTAAGCGCCCAAAGGCAATCGCCGCGTCAATCTGCTGCATCGTTGGGCCGACAGCCCGTCGGTAACGCGGCACGCCAATATCGTCGAACCGAAGCTTGAGGAGACGAGCGCTTTCGTTCCCCGTCACCTGTGCCAGCGCCAAATCAAGCTGCCGATTTGTCGCGGCATGCGCACCTTGGATTGAAATGACGGCGTCGGCACCCTCGGCTGCGCCGTTCTCCACCTCGGACCTCGATAAAATTTTGATACGCACGTCACGGTCCCTTTCACGCAAGCGCTGACCATGCAGCGGGTCACATCATTTCATGGCGCCATCCCGACGCCTGGCCGGCCTGGGTTCTGCCTTCACGTCGAAGGCGGCCGGCCAAACGCAGAGAAACCGGGCAAGCGATCGCCTTGACCCTTACCCGACTTGAGAACAAATGGGGAACAGAGTTTTACCCTACTTTTCGGATGTACCCCATTGCGGCCTCGTCCCGCCATCGATGCTCTGCGCCCTCGACCCCGAACGGGTCGCGATTTGCCGAGCTGATGTCTCAGAAGCCGCCGATGTCGCCCGCTACATCACGATGGCCTCAGAAAAATGGGGCGCTTTCGACGTTCTCTTCAGCAATGCAGGCAATCCCGGTTTGATCGCGCCTTTGGCCTCGTATGACGATGAGGCCTTCGACCGTACGCTGCGCATTCATGCACGTGCGGCCTATCTTGCCTGCAAAATGGCACCGCCCAAAATGCGCGATGCGGGGAGCATTATCGTAACCTCCAGCATGGCTGGGGTGAGAGGAGGATCGGGTTGCGAGAACAATATCGCCTACACGGTGGCGAAACATGCGCAGACCGGCGTGGTGCGCGCGGCGGCGCGAGCCTGGGCGCATCGCGGTATACGAGTTAACTCTTTAAACCCAGGGCCGATCGACAATCCCTTCCAGCTCGAGATCGAGCAAAGGCTGAGCGAAGCGACTGGCAAGGACATTACCCGCACGATCGATGACGATATCCCCCTTGGCCGTCATGCCCAGCCCGAAGAAGTCGCGAAGGTCGCGCTTTTCCTGACCTCAGAGCTGAGTGGCTTCCTAACAGGGCATATCTACGCCGTAGATGGAGGTCTCGCGAGCTGAGCCAAGCCGGCCAGATCGCGCCATCTCTGAAGCAAAATAGCTAAACTTTTGGCGAAGGCGGAGGTTGGAGGTGCAAGCCAACAGGAACCGCTTTCGAACTGGAGTTGGATCGCATGAGTGTCATCAGGCGTCTTTGGGCCCTTGACGGTGGACGATTGTCAGAAGACCGTAACAAGCTTGTCCTGCGGCAGAGCGGGCCCGTGACAGTACCTTGCCCCTCTTTCTTGATGGAGCATGACCGCGGCCTTGTTCTGCTTGATACGGGGTTGGCGCCGAACGCGGCGGAGGATGCCAGCGCAACCTACGGGTCTTTGGCCGATCGGCTCAATATTTTGCTCAGTCGCGAGCAGTGCATCGATCGTCAAATTGAACGCTTGGGCTTCAAAACAAGCGACGTCGATTACGTCATCATGTCCCATCTGCATTGGGATCATACCGGCGGTATGTATCTTTTCCCACAGGCAAAATTTTTTGTCATGCAAGGGGAATTACAATACGCTTACTGGCCGCTTCCAGGCAGCCCGCCCTATCGGCGCGAGGACATCGACCCGACCAGGGGTTTCGATTGGCACGAAATTGATGCACCTGATTTTGATTTCTTTGGTGACGGCACTCTCAGACTGTTGCATATGCCGGGTCATACCCCAGGCAATGCCAGCCTGATCGTCAGGCTTGGAAGTGGGAACGTCATTTTGGCGTGCGATACCGCTCATCTCCAATCTGGTCTGCGTGATGATCTTCCGATGCCGTCGGACTGGAATACGATGGAATCCGTTCGGTCGATGCGCAAACTGAAACAGATCGCGCATGTCCTCGATGCTTCGATATGGATACCGCATGACGTCGAGGACTGGGACCGATTCCGTAACCTGATGGCGCCGGACATCTGCTTTTGATCAGCCCGGCAGAAGCGAGGGGATTTATGATTGAACGACGGGCTGTGCCGACGAATGATGGTGCAGGACCTGCCACCGGGACCCAGATTGGCGCAGCACAAAGGTAAACCGTGCGGGAGTCTCTACTCCGTCTCCGCCCTGCCTCTTCGTGAAAAAATAGAAACCGACAGCCATGACGCTATCTTCAGACAGCGGAACAAGCCTGAAATCGCCAAGGGTAACGGTCGTGGTACCCTTGAAATAAGTGCTTATAGCCTGTGCCCCCTCATAGAGGGTGGGGCTAGAGGTGCCGTGCAGAAGCGCGTCCTTGTCGTAGAGTGCAAGCAGGGCGGCCGTATCATGGCTGTTGAAGGCCTTTACCCAGTGCACCAGGAAAGCTTTTGCATTCATGGCCTGGTCTCCGGCGCTTGTCGCATCAGTCTCTATCATCTGGCCAGTTTACCAAAGTGATACTCTACTGCAAGAAGCGTCAAACATGCTCGTTTTACGGCGTGAGCTGAATGTGATCTTCCACATCGAATAGTCTCCATTACAGGCAGTATTGAGAGCAGAGATACGGCTCGGGTGCCCCCACCTGATGTCGATGTTCTTTAAGGGTCTTCCGCAAACTGTGAGCAAACAGAGCCGAACCTCTGCAGGTTGCGCGAACTAACAGACCTTCACGTGATTTTCCTGCGCAATGCGGGTCAACTCGCCCATAATCCGGCTGGATTTGGCCGGCTCGCGCGACCAGACACTGCGCCCGACGATCAGACCCTGAGCGCTCGCCGCCACTGCCTCCTGCACTTCCCGCACGGCATCGGCGTAACCGCTGGTCATTGCGCCATCGGCAATCACTAACGGCGCCTCCAGCTCCTGCACCAGCTTCACCGTGGTATCCGCACCGGGGAGAGCGATCTTGATGATGTCGGTGCCGACATCATTATCGATAGGCGGCAGTTTGTCACCGCCACCAACCTAGTACCGGTTGCCACGCTAGCGGCCTGCGCAGAGCAAGGCGGCGAGTGCGGCAGCAGGTGCTCGGCAATGGTCACCAACAAAAGCTCGCGCAGTTCGCCGGAATCGAGGATACGACTGTCATGGCCAAGGTGATGCCGGCCATAAGGACGGTAATAGTGGTCGGTCGCTCATCTTCTTCTGAAGGAAGCGGCGCCGACCCGCCAATGTCCTTTTGCGTTATGATCTGGTACACGCCTCGAGATATTGAATCAAGGCATATCGGAAGTCTGGTTGCCCTGATCGGGCAAGACGTTACTTAGGAGGTGGTGCTGTTGTGGAGCGTTCGACTAAAGCCGGCAGTATAAGGACCTCCGAGGGTGCGGCTTCACCACACAACTGGGACACCAGATACTCAACGGCGAGCCGGCCGATCTCTACATTGTTGACTTTCATCGTGGTCAATGCCGGATCGATCTCGCCAGCCATGCTGATGTCGTCGAATCCAGTGATCGATAGGTCACGGGGAACTACCAAGCCCATAGTGCGCGCTTCGAACAAAGCCCCAATTGCCAACAAATCATTGCCGCAGATGATCGCGGTCGGTCTTGGTCCGTTCGCTCCCAATATCTGCCGCAACGCCTTCCGCCCAGCGAGGATGCCATACTCGCCCTCGAAAATATGCTGAGGGCGTAACCCCAGTCCTTCGTCAGCGAGCGCACTGCGCACACCGGCAAGCCGGGCCACAATCCTCTCGTTATGAAGGGTCGGCGGCAAGATCATGCCGAAAATCTGATGTCCTAAGGCCAGCAAATAGCGGGTGATTTCAGAAAAAGCGGTCGCGTTGTCGAAGCCCACGCAGGGATGTGTGCTGCCCGGGGCAGACCCATAGGTGATAACAAAGGGAACGCGCCGGGCCTGTACCACTTCAAAAAGCCCAGCCTGCGGGATCTGGCCAAGAACGGCAAGTGCATCCACTCCGCGTGCAAGCATTGTGCGAACCTGCTGCGCCGCTTGGTCCGGATCGTAATTGGAACAGCCGATCAGCAGGGTAATGTCGTGCTCGGCAAAGGCGGCTTGCATGGCTTCCACTTGGGTAGCGAATACTTCCTGCCCGAGGGTTGGGATCACAACGCCAGCAATGGAGGTTCGGCGCCGCGCCAGTGCTGACCCTGCAGCGTGTGGCAGCCATCCCAGAATTGCCGCTGCGGCGAACACACGGTCCCGCACGGCTGGCGCGACCTTGGCGGGAGTGTTGAAGGCTCGGGAGACCGTCGCGGTCGAAACGCCGGCAGCTTCGGCCACGTCTTGGGCACGCGCTGTACGCGGTAGAGTCTGAGTGGCGGCCATCCGGTGTGGTTCAATCCTGATCGACATCTGGGTTTCAGTCTAACATATCTGGATGGAGCCCCGTCAGCCAAGCTGAGCACATAATAGCTCAAAATGTAATCGCATACTTCATGACTACTTGCCACTCTACTAGGTTTTATCAGTTACTTCTTTTCAGAAATGCCTGCGCCATGGCGGTTGAGCTATTTTAATGAAAGCGCTTGCATCGGCAGAGAAGGGTCGATAGCCTGCCGCAAAACAAGCTGAACCGAAAGCGGGCTCGCTGATAAGGTGGCCTTGCAATCACGGTCCGGCCCGCAAGGGAAAGCCAAGTGTCGACGATCATCACCAAGGTGGACGCCTTTCTGTTGCAGGTTCCTTTCACTGGCATTCTGCGCACCGGGATCGACACCGCGTCACCGAGCGATATGGCTATTTTGCTTGTGCGACTTACGACCGATGGGGGCCTAACCGGCTGGGGGGAGGCATTTGGGCACGGCTGTTGCCGAGCGACCAAAGAGGCAATCGAGTCCCTTGTTGGCCAAGCTCTAATCGGGGCTGATGCCGGCGATATCGCCGGCCTTTCGCTTCGGTTGCAGCAACGGTTCCACTTGTTCGGCCGCACTGGTCCCGTACGCTACGCCCTTGCCGGTATCGACATTGCGCTGTGGGATCTCGCTGGTAAATTTGCCGGCCTGCCGCTCTACCGATTGCTCGGCGGGCAGCCGCGCGAGGCAGTTCCAGCCTATGCCAGCCTGGAACGCTATGGGGCCCGGGAGACACTGGTTGCAGCCTGCGAACGGGCGGTCGCTGAAGGCTATCGCGCTATAAAACTGCACGAGATCGACATCGGGCTAATCGAGGCAGCGCGCCAGGCGGTTGGTCCCGGCTACATGTTGATGGCCGACACCAATTGCCCATGGACCGCCGAGGAAGCGTTCGACAAGGCCCGTACCATAACCGGCTGTAATTTGCGCTGGCTGGAGGAGCCGGTGTGGCCACCCGAAGACCATGCCAGTATCGCTACCGTGCGCCGGATCGGCACAAAGACGGCGGCTGGCGAAAATATGGTCAGCCTGATGGAATTCCGCAATTTCTTCGAGGCAGACGCGCTGGACGTGGCACAGCCGAGCGTGGCCAAGATTGGTTTGACGGAGACGCTGAAAGTCATCGCCTTAGCCGAGGCATTCGGCGTCACCGTGGCACCGCATTGCGCCTACTTTGGCAGTGGCTATCTAGCTGCCTTACATCTGGTCGCCGCGATGCCTGGCGATATCTTATTCGAGCGGTTGTTTCTTGATTTTCCTGCCTCCCCGTTCGCGCCATTCACAACAGCCATAGATGGAACCATCGCCGTTCCACAATCACCAGGATTGGGCTGCGAGCCGGCAGCCGAATGGATTCAACACGGCTGAATCCAAATTCCAACGGGAGATGGGACGTGGCAAACAGATTTCGCTGGATCATCGCCGGGCTGTTGTTCTTCGCCAGTATGTTGAATTATCTCGACCGCACCGCACTTGCGATCGTGGCGCCTCTAGTGAAAGCCGATCTGCATATCAATAGTGCTCAATTAGGACTGATATTCAGCATCTTTTTCATAGGCTATGCCTCGTTCAATTTTGTCGGCGGATTTATGGCGGACCGATTTGGCCCGAAGCGCGTCTATGGCGTAGCGATGGCAGTCTGGTCAGTCTTCTGCGGACTCACTTCGGTCGCTGCCGGCTTTTGGCAATTGCTGTTGTTCCGGATCATCTTTGGCCTCGGTGAAGGGCCGATGGGTTCGGTCACGAACAAAACCGTGCGCAACTGGTTCCCTCGCCAGGAGGCCGGGCTGACTGTTGGCATCGCGATATCGGGTGGTAACCTATTTGGCGCGGTGATCACCGGACCACTGGTCGGCTTCACTGCGCTGGCGATCGGCTGGCGCGGATCTTTTGTCGCCGTCATGCTACTGGGGTTAATCTGGCTCATCCCCTGGCTTTGGTTCGCTACCGACCGACCCGACGGAAATAGCCGGGTGAGTGCATACGAATTGCGCTTGATCGAAAGCGGGCGGGCACCGGTGCCCACAGCCACCAAGGGCTCGCTAGGGCGCCATCTTGCTTCACCCACGATCATCGCAATCAGCGTGGCGTTCTTTGCCGCTAATTACATTCAATATTTCTTGCTATTTTGGATGCCAAGTTATTTGACCAGTGCCCGAGGCCTGGACATCAAGACGATGAGCATCGTCACCGTCATTCCATGGGCCGTTGGCATGATCGGCGTTATCGTCGGCGGCGTGGCGAGCGACTTCATACTCCGGCGGACCGGGCGACCGATCTTCGCCCGTAAAGCTATCATCGTCATCGCTCTGCTTCTGGATGCCCTGTGTTTGAGTGCAGTACTGCTCGTCACGACGACTACTCAGGCCGTCAGCCTGATGGCCTTCGTCATGTTTGTCGAAGCGATGATCCCGATCTGCTGCTGGGCTCTGCTGCAGGATTTAGTGCCCTCCGGTCATGTCGGAAGCGTCGGCGGATTTGTCCATTTTGTGTCCAACACCTCCGGGATAGTCGGCCCCGCTATAACTGGTTACATTGTTCAGTCATCCGGTGGCTACGGCAGTTCCTTTGCGTTAGCCGGTGCCGTCGCATTAGTAGGCGCCGGCGCAGTACTATTTGCGGTAAGCGACGGTGCTGGTCCCGTAACCCTCCAACCCTGCACACCCCTAGGCACTACCGAGGACAGGTAGTGGTGCTCACCCCATCTCATCCCAACCACCAGTTCACGGAATAAACATGCAACATCGCTTCCTCGACGGCATTATCGCCGTCATGCTGACGCCCTTTCATGATGATGGCGGCATCGACTACGGCAGTCTGTCACGGCTGATCGACTGGTATATAGCCAACGGCGTGGATGTCCTATTCGCCGTTTGCCAGTCCAGCGAAATGTTCTTCCTGTCGCTGGAAGAGCGTGTGGCACTCTCCCGTTTCGTGGTTGACCAAGCGAGGGGCCGGGTCGCTGTCATCTCGTCGGGACATGTCTCTGACAGCCGAGAAGACCAGCTGACCGAACTGACTGCGATGGCGGCGACAGGGCCGGATGCTGTCGTGCTGATCACCAACCGCCTCGATCCCCGCAACCTGGGAGAGACGGCGTTCCGTTCAAATTTGGATTGGCTGTTGGCGCGGCTACCGGCGGACATGCCCCTGGGCCTTTACGAATGCCCGGCACCTTATCGCCGCCTGCTGGCGGATAGCGAACTCGCTGTCTGCGCCGCTAGCGGCCGGTTTGCCATCCTGAAGGATGTTTGCTGCGACTTGGCAAGAATCGAACGACGCCTGCAAATCGTGTCGGGTTCACCACTGACAATCGTCAACGCCAATGGCACCATCGCTCTCGAAGCCATGAAGCTGGGATCGCGCGGCTATAGCGGCGTCTTCACCAATATCCATCCTGACTTGTACGCCTGGATGTACCGATCCTGGCGCTCACAGCCGGATCTAGCTGAAGCGCTGTCGGCATCGCTCTCTGTCGCCTCCGTTTCAGAATTGATGGGCTATCCGGCGCTTGCTAAGCTGTATCTACAAAAGCTGGGCGTGTTGGACAGCATCCGTTGCCGATCAATCGACTATGACATCCGCGAGCGCTTCTGGTGGGGCGGTGAACCGATCCTCGACAAGATTGGCATCATGTCGGAGCGTTTCCGAAGCGAAATCGCCGCGCTTCCCGTGGCAGCCGAATGACCAGACACCATGATGGTTATCCCAAACCTGTTTTGAGTGATGGCATCTCCAACGACGGTCTGAGCCGCAATCATCTACGCGGTGACTTACCGTATCCAGCAATTTCTGCTGTTGCCCTTATCGCCGCTCGCATCATATCCGGCAATTTCTGACGGACTTTTCGGCCTAAACCGATATCTATCTAACAAGCTGGCTTCTACCGACAGCGTCCGTGGTCCGCTTCCGCCTCAAAAGTCAGAAAGGTCCCGCCTCATGAAAATCAAGACAATAGAATGTTTTCGGCTGCGCGCCCCCGTGAAAGAGGTTCGCGGTGGTAGCAGCGGTTGGGTTACCTCCCGCAGCGCCGTTTTTGTGAAAGTGACGACAGATGACGGTCTCATAGGTTGGGGAGAAGCCGGTCAGACGGGCCCCACAATCATCGTCAAGCACCTTATTGAGCAGGTCATTGCGCCCATCTATATCGAAGCGAATCCGTTCGATGCAGAAGTATTGTGGGAGCGCGCCTATTTGCAAACGCGCGACTATGGGCAAAAAGGCCAAGTGATCGGCGCCATCAGCGGCCTCGATATCGCACTCTATGACATTATGGGAAAAGCGGCGGGGCAACCAATCCATCGGCTGATCGGAGGCCGCATGCGTGCCTCCGTTCCCACTTACGCGACGGGGCTATGGTACCGCAAGGATGGCGACTCCGTCGAAGCGCTGGTCGAGGAAGCCATGCGGTTTAAAATGCGAGGTTTCCGGGCGATGAAGGTAAAAGTTGGACTCGGTGACCTCCGGTATGACGTGGCACGTATCGGTGCGCTGCGCAAAGCACTCGGCGACGAGATTGAGCTTATGATTGACGCCAATCACGCCTTCAATGTCTCTACCGCGATCGAGTTCGGTCGCCGGGTGGAAGAGTTCGATATAGCGTGGCTCGAAGAACCCACCATTCCCGAAGATATCGATGGTTACGCGCATATTAGACAGATGCTAAGGATGCCGATCGCCGGCGGAGAGTGCGATTTTACGCGGTTTGGCTTTCGCCACCTTGTATCCCGGCAAGCCATAGATATCGCGCAACCAGATATCTGCGGATCCGGTGGCTTCACGGAGCTAAAGAAAATCGCCGCAATTACGAACGCCTTCGGCGTGGGCCTCATTCCGCACGTCTGGAACTCAATTATTGGCGTCGTCGCTTCATTGCATCTTGTCGCCTCGTTGCCGGATTGTCCTTCGACGGCCAATCCCAAGCCCTTCCGCCAGCAATCGGGCATTGAGTTCGATCGTTCAGAGAATCCACTGCGTGACAGTTTCGCAGACGGTGTACTAGATTTCTCCGACGGCTATCTGGCTGTTCCCAGCCGCCCTGGACTTGGTATAGAACTCGATGTGCAGCAGCTGGAGCCGTGGATCGAGCAAGACGATCACGAAAAGCTTTCGGTTGTCTACGGCCGGTAGAACGGGTGTAGCGGACGATCATAGATTGGCGGATGATGCCGTCTCAAACTAAAAGACATGAGGTTAAACCACATGCGCCCCAGCCTGCCGTCACGCCGCCTGATGATCATTCAACGAACTGCCATTGCCATGGTCGTCGTCGCCGGTATCGTCAATTTTGGCGACCGCATGGCTTTGTCACTTGCAAATCCTCTCATCCGCCACGATCTCGGTCTTTCTATCACTGACATGGGTTGGCTTCTCTCCGCCTTTCTATGGGCCTATGCTTTTGCCCAGCTTCCCGCCGGAGTAATGGTCGATCGGATCGGTCCGCGATGGCTTCTCGGCTGTGGTCTGATCGCTTGGTCCGTCGCTCAGGCTATCGCCGGTTTTGTGACTAATCTGACCCAGTTCATCCTGCTGCGGGTGATTCTCGGCATCGGGGAGGCGCCGCAATTCCCGGTCGGCGCGCGTGTCGTCAGAGATTGGTTCGGCTTGGCCGCACGTGGATTGCCGACGGGTATCGTCAATAGTGTATCCACCCTCGGGCCAGCCCTCACGCCTCCAATTCTTACCATGATCATGCTGTCGTGCGGCTGGCGCTGGATGTTCCTCCTGCTTGGTCTGCTCGGCATTGCCGTCGGTATTGCCTGGATCCTGCTTTATCGCGATCGGAAATCTTATGACTTAAGGTCAGATGAATGGTCATACCTAACCGAAGGAGACGCCTCAGTTGACCGAGGCCCGGTCACCTTGGCTGAGTGGGGCAGCTTATTCCGTTATCGCACAACCTGGGGTATGATCGCCGGCACGTTCGGCCAAGGCTATGTCTACTGGTTTTATGCCGCTTGGCTCCCCGGCTACCTGGAAATGCAGCGGCATATCAGCATCCCCCATGCCGGCTGGCTTGCCGCAATTCCTTATCTGTTCGGTGTGGTGGGTAGCCTGACCGGCGGCTGGACATCCGACGCGCTGGTTCGGCGCGGTTTTAGGCCGGTCACCAGTCGCAAACTCCTGATCGTCGTCGGCATGTTGGGCGCTTCTGCGTTGACGACGGCAACCGCGGTGATCGACAGTAACGCAGCGGCGCTTTGCTGCATCGCGGTAGCACTGTTTTTCACCAATTTGGCAGGCTCCTGTATCTGGGGGCTTGCGGTTGTCGCGGCTCCCGCGAAGGCCGTGGCCTCCCTCGGTAGCCTACAAAACTTCGGCGGCTATCTCGGTGGTGCTCTCGCGCCTGTCGTCACGGGATTTTCGGTGCAGGCATCGGGATCGTTCACATCGGCCCTGCTGGTAACCGCAGGCATCGGGGTAAGTTCTGCGGTCATCTACTTCATCGTCGTTAGGCATCCGATCGTCTTTCAAGGCGAGCAACTGTGAAGATCACTCTATTTGAAACCATGAGCGCCGATGCTGCCTGGCGAACCTTCAGCTTTTTGAAAATCGGGACGGATAGCGGAATCGTCGGCTGGGCGGAATACAGCGATACGGAAAGTTTCGGAAGCGCGCGGCTGACCCAGGTTCTCGAGGGTCTTAAGTCCGTCATCATGGGGCGCGATCCACGGCCGACGGAGTTGCTTGTATCGACGCTGCACACGTTCACGCGGCATGCCGCGCGCGGCGGCCTCATTCAGCAAGCGATCGGCGCGATTGAAAACGCGCTGCTGGATATAAAGGCGAAGGATTTGGGGCTGCCCGTCTATGCGTTGTTGGGCGGCCCGTTAAGGGACCGCATTCCGGTCTATTGGTCCCATGCCGGAACCTACCGGGTTCATAGTGCGGCCGCATTGGGTGTGCCGCCCCTGCGGAATTACGACGATCTTGCTCAGCATGGCGCGGATATTCGCCGCCTTGGGTTCAAGGCTCTTAAGACAAATATCTTCCTTCAAAGTGACGGCCGGTTGGCATCCTTCGCGCCGGGTCTTGGTCTGACACCCGGATGGCCCGAATTGAATTGTGAGCCTGAGACGATCCGGGCCGTCATCGACACGCTTGGCGCCTTCCGCGCTGGCGCCGGGCCGGATGCCCAATTGATGATCGATCTCAATTTCTATTTTCGCACGGAGGGATTCTTGCGCCTGGCCCGCGCCGTGGAGCCCTATCAACTCGCTTGGTTGGAACTTGACGCCAACGACCCGAGCGCCCTGTCGCTCGTGCGAAAAAACGCTCCCTGCGCCATCGCCAGCCTGGAAACGCTAAGCCACAGGCGTGATTTCCGGCCTTATTTTGAAGCGAATGCTGTGGATGTCGCGATCATCGATCTACTGTGGTCCGGCGTCGGCGAGGCCATTAAAATCGCAGCCATGGCGGACGCATACGACATCAATATTGCGCCTCATAACTACTACGGCCATCTCGCCACCGCGATGACTGCACATTTTTGTGCAACAATACCCAATTTTCGCATCATGGAAGTCGATATCGATAGCGCTCCGTGGCGGGATGAATTCGTCACAGAGCTACCGTTGATTGAGAACGGAGAGCTTGTCTTATCGGATCGGCCCGGCTGGGGCTTGGACATCAATGAAGCGGCGGTACGAGCAAGACCCCCGCGACGATAGAGCAAAGCGCGTCCGGATCAAATCCCGGCCGATTATAGGTCATCACGGCGTCGGAAGTTGTGCTAGCGACAGCAGAGCATCTCTGTGAGGAAGCTTCCTTATTTCCTCAAAGGGAAGATCCCACCATTGGGACGCAAGCAGGCGTTGACAGGTGTCCGCATCAAACCGCGACTTAGAGCGCCCTTCAAAACCATGATGTGAGTGCGCGAAAGCAGATGATCGAGCATGTGATCAAAGTGAAGGCGAGACGAATGTCAGCTCGGCGTTCATAACGAACAGTAAGACGACGCAACCTAGAGATCGATGCAAAGGTTCTTTCTACGACCCACCGATATTTTCCGAGATGACTGCCGCTTTCAATGCCTTTTCTGGTGATGCAATGTTTGATCCCGTGGCTAATGCAGGCTTTGCGACACCGCGCGTAGTCATATCCTTTATCGGCATGGAGTTTGGCCGGCCGATGGCGTGGACGTCCCCTTTTTCGACGGGGAGAGGGAATTGCGTCGAGAAGTGGTTCGAGCATCCGGCTGTCATGAACATTTGCGCCGCTCAGCGAGACGGTGAGCGGATTACCCTGCCAATCAGTGACGATGTGCTGTTTCGTGCCTGGACGCCCGCGGTCCGTCGGGCTTGGCCCTGTCGTTTCTACCCCTCTTTTTGCCGCAATGAACGCGCTACATGCAAGCGCGGCTCCAATCTAACTGATCCCCTCAGTGAAGCTGCGTTAGCAACTCACGATGAAGGCCATCCCACACTCCAGCCATCTGCTAATCCCGAAGGCGACGCCAACAGGTGACGCCAGATCCACACCCGCTTCCCTGGGGCAGCATCTCCCAGGGAATTCCGGTCAGCAATACGAATATGATTCCGGTTAGGTCCGCCCGGTCGGAAACACGTGGCCGACCACCTTGTGGCCGAGGAGGATTGGCAAAAAGCAGCGGTTCGATCATCGCCCATAGTTCGTCGGATACAAGAGATGAAGCCATACAGTTTCATCCCGTATTCACCTTTCGTGTACAAGAGGTTTTTAAAGGTGCTCTTATTCGGGATATCAACACGCCGGCAGATCTACTTTTCGGCTGGTCTACTGCCCTGTCTTTTAGCGGCCAAGTCAAATAGGACAATTGCCGCGATAAGCGGGGCACTCGCCAGCGCATAAAGGCCTCCATTGGCACCAAAACCGATATCTGCCCACACCTTCAAGTTAGGCGCGACGAAGCCACCTAAATTGCCCACCGAGTTGATAATTGCCAAACTACCGGCGGCCGCTAGTCCGGAGTAATAGCCTGATGGAAACGTCCAGAAGATTGCTTGACCAGATATCGCACCCATTTCTGCGAAACACAGCGCTATCACCGCCCAAGTCGGGGGAAGATTTCCAGATGCGATCAGCCCCGCTGCAATCGCGATCAAAGCAAAGATTCCGAAGCCACGAGACAAATTTAGCTTGATGGCAAGGCGAGGAAAAACAAGAGCTGCAAAAGCCGCGCATGCCCAAGGAATGGCCGTCACAAATCCGACCGTTAGTCCAATTTTCATCTTAAGCAATGCACTGATTTGACTGGGCATGTAGTAAACGAGACCATAGCCCGCAACCTGGATGAGGAAATAGATCGCACAGAACCTCAAGAGCTGGAAATCCCGGATTGCAGACCCAAGGCTCATCTGGCCTGCCTGCTCTTTCGCTATGCGCTCCTGTTGAAGGGCGTCAGATAAAGTAATGCGTTCCTCACTGGAAAGCCATTGTGCTTCACTTGGCTTGTCCGTGAGATAGAAGAAAATGAAAATTCCCAGCAAAATTGTGGCAACGCCTTCGATCAGAAACAGCAGTTGCCAATTCAAGAGGCCAAGCACGCCGTGCATGTCGAGGATAGCGCCCGAGGCTGGCGCGCCGAAAATCATTGCGAGGGGCGCTCCTATATAAAATAGGCCAAAAACTTTCCCTCGAAATTTGGCGGGAAACCATGTTGTCATAAATAGGATGGCACCAGGAAAAAATCCCGCCTCCGCCGCACCGAGCAAGAAGCGAACAATTGTGAAACCACGGTCGGTATGTACGAAAAGCATGCAAGATGCCACTAGGCCCCATGTGACCATGATACGGGCCATCCACCGCCTCGCTCCAAAGCGATACAACATAAGATTGCTGGGAAACTCGAACAGCGCATAGCCGATAAAGAAAATCGAGGCGCCTAAAGCAAACGCGATATTTGTCACGCCGGTAGAAGACTGAAACGCCTGCTTCGCGAAAGCGATATTCGCCCTATCCAAATAATTTAGAATATACATAGCCAAAAGAACTGGCAAGAGCCGCCATGTTGCCTTTCTAACGGCACGATCCAGCACAACGCCCGATTGCCCTACGGCAGCATCGTTATGTTCCGACATTATCCTGTTTTGCACCAGAACTTTTCCAATTTGCCACTGCTTGTTCGCGCTATTGCACTAGATGGACAGGTCATCCTGCTTGTGAGCTGCCGGAAAAATTGTCTAGAACATCGTCACGTGCGTTCAGTGTCAGAGGCCGCCAAGGCAGCTCTCCTTTTTAACGAAGCAAACTATGACAGCTTTTCAATTAAGCCGTTATATTGAGATAAAGCGCGTAAACAGAAGTACTCGCTGTCATAAACAGCCGATTCCCCTTCTTTCCACCAAAGCAGAGATTTGCGCACGTCTCTGGAAGATGAACTTTTCCTATAAGATGACCTTCAGGGGTGTAGCATCGGACGCCATCTTCTTCCGGATTGCCCCAACCCATGCTGCACCAGACATTTCCTGCCGCATCCGTCCGTAAGCCATCTGTAAGACCCGGCTTAAAGTCATCCGCGAAAATACCGCCACCTGATAGCTTGCCATCCTGCACATCAAACACACGGATATGGGCAGGGCCGCCATGGGAGATGCCGCTATCGACGATATACAATCTTGTTTCATCCGGTGAGAATGCGAGACCATTTGGTCGCACGAAGTCATCTGCCACAACATTTAGAATGCCGCTGTGGCAATCGAGGCGATACACATTGCGCGGCAACTCCGCGGCCGCCATGTGCCCCTCATAAGGACCATCGATCCCGTATCCTGGATCAGTAAACCAGATGGCGCCATCTGACGCTACGACGATGTCATTCGGAGCGTTGAGAGGCTTATTTTGATAGCTGTCCACGAGGACGCTTATTCTTCCATCAACCTCAGTTCGCGTTACACGGCGGGAGTCGTGCTCGCAACTGATTAATCTACCCTGGCGGTCGCGTGTATTGCCATTGGTATGATTTGACGGTGCGCGAAAGACACTAACGTGGCCATCGTCTTCGAGCCAACGCAATATGCGGTTATTTGGAATATCACTCCAAAGCAAATAACCGCCATCCGGAAAATAAACGGGTCCCTCAGCCCAGTGAAATCCCGTCGCGATTCTCTCTATCGCTGCATTTCCTTGTCGCGCCGTAAATCGCGGGTCCAATGATTCAATTCTTGCGTCAGGGTATCGGGTTGCCGGCAAAGGCCCGAGGGGCGGAAGGTGGATTTTCCCGAACGGCTCTCTGTCACGAAGCATGTTAAAATGGTCCATTCAAAGTTTGGCTTATTGGGAATGGTTGGCGTTTCTTACTGATTTGGCACGAGGTCTCAGGCGAGTGACTGATAAGGCGAGGTCAGTCCTCGCGCGGTTTCGTCACCCCCAATACCCCGACAATGATTATGCCTGTGGCGAGAAACCGTACACCGGCCCCTACACCCAGGATATTCAGCAACGTTACAGAGAGCACAAGGAGAAGAGCCGCTCCCCACACACCCGTTGGGCTGGCTTCGCCACCAGAAATGGCAGTGCCTCCCAAGACGACGACGGCTATCGAAAAGAGTAGATATTCCTGGCCCATATCCAGGGACGCGCCACCAACGGAAGCAGCAAGGAAAAGACCTGTTAAAGCGGCAAAAATTCCTGACAGAATGTAGACGATCGCTATCGTGGAATTTACGCTCAATCCAGTCAGACGAGCCGCGCGAATACTTTGCCCGGAGGCCAGAACTGTTCGGCCAAAACGCGTCTGGCGCAACACCAAACCGACAGTCAGGCTCGCCAGAATGAGAATAATTGCGAGGTCAGGGACACCGGCAAAACGATGAACCGAGATCGCCTGTAGAAGCGGGGACGGAACCGCACTCGCTCCGCGTGAAAATGCAATCGCGAGCGACTGCAAAACAAATCCTGACGACAAAGTCGCGATCATCGGCGGGATCTGCAGGACTTGTATGAGAACGGCATTGCCAATACCGGCGCCAATGCCGATAGCAACGGCGGCACCGCAGGCGCCGAGCGTCCCTGTGGCACCACTAGAGACGCTCAATCCGACAAATCCGGCAAGCGTAATGGTTCCCGGTACCGAGAGGTCAATGTTGCCGCTTCCCAAGGCAATCACCAGCATCTGCCCTAGCCCGACCATGACGTAGAAAGTCGCAAATTGGATCGCGACCTGCCCCACTTGCTCGATTCCCTGCCCTCTCAAAAACGGCAGCATCACGATCATGAGTGCGCCAGCACCCAGGAAAGACCAGATCCAGGAATGAGTGGCAGTCCAACGGCGAAAAGACGACATGCCGGTCATTTCCCCACCCATACGGATAATGTGCGCAGAGCCAACACCAGGGTTAACAGACCGCCCTGCAAGCTAAGCTGCCAATCAGTTGAAATATTGAGGAATGACAAGAGAGAACTGGATAGCAACATGATCATCGCGCCGAAGACGGCGCCAATCGGCGAGACGATGCCGCCCGAGAACTCTGCACCGCCGATAATGGCACCCGCTATCGATAGCAGGGTATATTGGGCTCCCACCCAGGGATCCCCTGTCGTGTTAAGCCCGGAAAGGGTAAGTCCTGCCAGTACACCGCAAAAACCGGCAGCGCCGTAAAGCAGCGCCCTGCCAACGAGAAGCGACCACCCTGCTCGCTCGACAGCCGCAGCGTTGCTGCCTATGCCACGAAGAACCGTGCCGTATGCGGTGCGCATAATCAAATGGTGGGCAATGAATGCTACCACGATTGCGAGAAGGGCCGGCATGGGAACAAGCGGTGTCCGAAACCCCGTCGCCGCGATAAGCCAGTCGGGAACGGTCCCGCCCGGTGTGGGCCTCACGAGAAGAGCCGCCCCCAGCCATATGAAAGAAAACCCGAGCGTTACAACAATCGAAGGTAGCCTGCGGTATTGGATGAAAGCACCCATCGCGGCATAGGCAAAAATAGCGCCCACGAGCGCAATACCGCAAAGCCAAGGCTGATCGGCGAGCCATGACGCTACGATGCAATTGACCAGCGAAACAAATGGGCCGATCCCGAGATCGATATCGCCGACGACAAGGATGCACAACTGCGCCATGGTCGCGAACAACAGCGGCAACGAATACCGTAGCAACAAAGTGAAGCCAAAATAGGACATGACGCGCGGCTGCAAGAAGCCGGTAGCGACCAGCATGGCGAGCAAAGCTAGGATGGGAACAACGACGCGAAGACGATCCGGTGACAGCCGAGAAGGTCGACGCAGCGCCATAGAGGTATGTTTGGACATAGCGTTACGCCCGATCAAAAGAGGCACTGATCACACGTTCTTCAGTCAGTGCGTCACGCGTGATTTCGTCCGTGACCATGCCGCTGCGTAAGACATAGACGCGATCACAGTTGGAAAGTTCGGCAATCTCCGTGGTGTACCAAAGGAATGTACATCCCGCGTTCGCCATCCGGCGAACCAGCCCATAAAGCTCGGCCTTGGTGTTAAAATCAACGCCTCGCATCGGATCGTCGAACAGCACGATATCCGGATCGTCTGCAAGAGCGCGGGCGATAAGCACCTTTTGCTGGTTACCACCCGACAGGGCGCGAATAGGGTGCTTCGCCCGGGGTGTACGTATCGAAAGATCCGCACACCACCGCGCAACCAGCGCCCGCTCACGGCTTAGATTGATCACACCAGCGCGGCTAACGCGGAGCAGGGCGCCAATACTGAGATTGTCCGCGACTGTCCAAAGCGGAAAAACCCCCTCTCCCTGCCGGTCGCCTGCTACATAGGACGCTCTACCGATGACCTTGTGTCCCGGCATCGTTCTCCGAGAGGCGGCGAGGACTTGCAACAACAGCTCTCGCTGACCTTGTCCTGCCAACCCGGCTAGGCCAATGACCTCTCCCTTCGTGGCATGAAGACTTTTTGATGCACCGTTCGCCACAATATCGACGACGCGGTCTCCACGCTTTTTATCCGATGCCACAGTGTCTGCCGCATCCGGAATTTTATTCTCGACCGAACCCATTTTCTCCACGAGAATCGATTCGGATACCGCAGAGCTCATTGGCAGGTTATCGACGATGCGTCCGTCCTGCATGACGACAATATCATCTGTATATTCTAGTACTTCGCGAAGGCGATGCGAAATGAAAAGACAGCTCATTCCCCTGTCACGAATAAGCCGCGTAAACTTCATTAGCTGATCAGCTGCTGTCACATCCAGCGATGACGTCGGTTCGTCAAGAATGACAAGGCGAATTGGTGCGTCTGTCACGGTGAAAGCACGGGCAATCTCTACCATTTGACGGCGGCCAATCGACAGCCTTCCCACCAATTGATTGGCGTCGATATCATGGCCCGGAAAAATGTCGTCCAGAGCGGCACGGATAAGGCTTCTGCTCTTGTTTTGCCACCCTATGCCACGCAATTTCGGATGAATGATTTTTGTATTCTCGTAGACAGTCAGACCGTCACAAAGGGAAAGTTCCTGAAATACGCAACGAATACCGACCGCTCGGGCCTGTCTGGGTCCAAATGGCTCGCTATCACGACTCCGCACTGGAACACTCACTTGACCGGAGCTGGGTTTCATGAGGCCGGCGAGAATGCGGATCAGCGTAGATTTGCCGGCGCCATTATGGCCCAGAATACTGATCATGCGGCCTTGCGCGATACTGAGGGTCGCATCGTTCAGCGCCTTAACCGCTCCAAAATGCTTGGATACGCCGATCATGTCGACGATAGCCGGCGGCGGTTGGGCCGCCGGCGTATTCGGAAAAATTGTTAGCGGCTCGTTCATTTGTTCTGCGTGGGTCCCGGAGAGGGCGGGGGCGCCGTGTTAGCCGCGATCGACTTCAGGAGATCGATCGTCCATTCTTTCGAGTAAACCGGACTGGCGACTGCGCCGACGGGCGTCACTTTAAGCCAGGTCGCCAAGTCGGCCTTGGAGATTTGGAGAAGCGAAACCTTGACGACATTCGGAACCTTGCGGCCTGCCACGATCTGCTGCGCGACCCAGAATGCAATTGAGGATACGCCCGGAACGGAAGAGGAAGCTTCCGTGGCGTAGCCGCCCGGTGTTGCCTTATCAAGCTTTTCCCATAATGCAAGTTCCTCTTGTCTTGTTCCCAGCGTGATCAGAGGAATAGGTCTGCCTGCCGCCTTGAAGGCCTGATAGGTTCCGACCGAATCACCACCCTGCCCGATCACCGCATCGACTTTCGGCAATGACGGCAGAATGCCGGCAACCTCCTTATTAGCAACGCTTTCGGTCCATTGTCCATTGACGGTCCCGACAACTTTTATGCCCGGATTTTCCTTGAACACCTCTTGGGCACCCTGAAATTCATCGACATCAACCTGCGTTCCGGGCATGCCTCTGACAACGAGAACATTACCCTTGCCGTGCAGCTGCTGTACGATGAAGCGTGCCGGAATGCGGCCTGCCTCGACATAGTCGTAGGCGACTTTGTAAGCACAGGGCGCTGTTGCGAGAGAGTCAAAAACAACCACGGTGATGCCTTGCTTGCAGGCATCTTCGATCGAACCGTTGAGGGCTGTGGGAGATGCTGCATCCAGAACGATGGAATTCCAACCCTCAAGGATCAAGTTTTCAATTTGACTTGCTTGCTGCGGAGCTGATGCATCAGCATTGACGATTTTCGTTTTAGCTATGATGTGGCCGTCGATCGCCTGTTGCGCGGCCGCCTGCCAAACTCTTAACATCTGTTGTCGCCAAGTATTGCCCGCATAGGAATTGCTGAGTGCGATTCCCGACTTCGATGTATCTTTCAAAGCAGATGCGTCATCGGCCTTCGCCGCGTGGCATCCCAATGCCATAAGCAACGCTAAAGCACTCGCCGAAGCGAATTTGATCTGTTTCACGCTTTATCCTCCTTTTTTAAGTTTTTTATTAGTTTGTATTTAAATTTTTAACGATAGGCGTATTTTTACTGTAGTTCGGTCAGAAGTTGTTGAATGTAACGGCGGTTTCCCGCTGAGACAGTCAACCCGTCGCCACCATAGTTTTCGCAAAGAAACGCACCGCTAAAACCATGCGCTATCGCGAAGGTTATGGCTTTGCGATAGTCGATGACGCCCGACGGCATGGGGGATGGGCTTGTCAAATAGACACCGGCCTTCGGATCCTCGGCACGGGAATAGTTTTTCACATGCCAGTAATTCGCGAAAGGAAGTGTTTTCAGTGCCATTGACTCCCAAGGTTCTATAACTTCCTGGGCGCGCACCAGATTGCCAAGATCGGGGTTGAACCCGACATTCGGATGATCAATCTCATGCAAAAATTCGACTGCATCGGACGCCTGTCCGAGATAAGTGCCTTCGTATAGCTCCAACGATATCTTCACGCCGACTTCGGCCGCATGCTGCGCCAACTCCCGATAGCGGGCGGCAGCCGTTTTCCAGATTGCACGATCATTTGGGGTCGTTGCGCCAGGCACGGTCCAAAACCAAAGAACCTCGAGCTGCTCCGGCGACAACGGCTCATGCAGTCCGAGGCATACCAAAGGCGACCCGACGGCCGCGGCGGCATCGATCGCCCGGTGCGTCGCCGCCAAATTATCAAGCGCATCTTTGGGGTCGATGATGCTACGACGAACGACGGAAGTTGCACAAATGCTAAGCCCAATTTCCGTCAATACGCTCTTGAGATCTTGATGTTCCCGTGACGTCATCTCTCCAATCGGGAGCCAGGCGCTAGGTATCTCGACGCTCGTAAATCCTTCAGCCGCAATCACACGGAAATCTTGCCGCCAACGATCCGGCCCCGCATCTCTGATTGAGGTTCCGTTCGCCGTCACGGACGGAAATTGCAGCATCGCAGCCCCGATGGGCCAATCCTCGGGCGAGTACGGTAGCGTCAGAGGCAGATCGACCGCTGCGAGCGTGGCCGCCGAGGATGTCCGCAGGCTTTGGCCTGCGGTTGCGATCGATTGCAATGAAGTTTCGTTAGGGGGCATCATTGTCATCAGCCGATCCTCGCCCCGCCATTGATATTATAGGTCGCCCCAGTGATGTAGCCGGCATCGGGACCAATCAGGAATTCGATGAGGGCGGATACTTCATCTACACGCCCCAACCGTCCGACCGGCAACCGGCTGGTAAAATATGGCAGCCGTTCTTCATCGATACGACCGCCCATGATGTCGGTATCGATGATGGCCGGCGCGATCGCATTTGCAGTCACGCCCGTGGATGCGATTTCGATGGCGAGCGCTCTTGTCATGCCCTCGATCCCGGCTTTGGATGCGCCGTAAGCGGCAGCGCTATAGGTGCCGCCACCGCTCTGCGCGGCTGTCGAAGATAGACTCACGATACGTCCTACCCCGCGTTCGATCATACCCGGAACGAAGCGCCGGGTCATCAGGAAGGTACCCGTCAGGTTAACCCGAAGAACACGTTCCCAACGATCCAGAGATGTCTGCAGAAACGGTGTCGGATCGCTGATACCGGCAACATTCACGACAGCAAGAACCGGAGGCAGGTTGCGTTCGAAGTGCCGCGCGGCCTCTTCCACATCCTCTTCCTTGGAAATATCGGCGCGGGCCGTGGAAAGCCGCAGGGCCGCATCGTCGATATCAATCGTGATGTCGCTTGTGTCGGTAGCATCGAGGTCGACAGCGCCCACGTGCCAACCGGCTTTCAACAAGCGACGTGCCAAATCCCGACCGATACCGCGAGCGGACGCGGCTCCTGTCACAATCGCCGTTCTTTCGATAGGGTAATTATACATCGTAAACCTAACTTTTTTTGTCATTCATTGAACGTTGACGTGCGTCTCGCTCCACCACCTCTACCGGATCATTTGGCGGAAGGTCGGCAGAAGATCGCTTGGTGACGTTATCCATGTGAAAATGCATGGCCCTTTCGGCAGCCTCACGGTCACCGGACATGACAGCGTCGAGGATGACTTGATGTTCGGCCAAGGCTTCCATATCGTCGGAAACACCTCTCTCGGCCGATTGGCGAACACGGTGAAGCTGGCCGCACAAAGCATCCGCCATCACGCCAAAAAAGCGGTTCCGCGTGTAGTCAAATATAACCTGATGGAACTCCAAATCGGCTTCCATGACGTTCCAGGCAAGTTTCTCGCGTTCGGCGGCGGCCTCTGTGCCGCCCGCATGAAAAGCCACCACGGCGGCCTTCTGCCGTGCCAGCGCCCCGGCAAGTGCGTCACGGAATGCTGGCCCTCCCTCTCGAGAGGCAAGAGCTATGGAGCCAACCTCGATAAGCCGCCGGGCCTCCATAAGTTCTGCTAATTGATCAGCGTTCATTGGCGGGGCGACGGTATAGCCCTTACGCGATTCGTGAAGTACTAGTCCAGTTCCAGCAAGTCGCGCTAGCGCCTCGCGCACCGGGGTTGGTGAAACGTCAAGACTTTTGGCAAGGAGATCGATGCGTAAGGTCGACCCCCGGCGTAATGTGCCGCGCGCAAGCATCTGTAGAATGGCCCTATAGACCCGCTCGCTCAATCCCTGCGCCTTCTCGAGCGCAACATCTAAGTTAGGAATAGATTCCATTACCTCAATCCGAAAAGTCTTGTTGTCGGTAAGACAATTCGGCCAGAGCTACATGCTAGACAAGTGCTCGTTTGGCGTTCTGCCTAAAATACCGACACATTAGATTTAGCTTGCGGCAGGTTAAATCGCCGCGTTCGTGTAATCGAAATCGAACAATCCGCTCATGCTTTGCAAAGCTCACAAAGCTTCAATACTCTCTCCCCGCTCTCCCTAAGTCTGAAGCCAAAGGTGTTTTCGTCGTTGCTCGATGACTATTGAATATATTTGATATTTATCATCTGTCAACAAACGCCTGGCAATGAGCTTCTTTATATTTTCCCTGCTGCCCGCATTATCTCAGCCCGCCGCCGATAGAGATCAGTCACCTGACTGATACCCATGTGACCGATCGTCACATCCATTTCTGTTGCAAGTAGGTCGATCAGCCGGGTGACGCCGTCTTCACCACCGGCCGCAAGGGCATAGGTATAGGCTCTGCCGAGAAGAACCCCCTTAGCTCCCAAGGCCATGGCTTTGACAATATCTGTCCCACGGCGAATGCCACCGTCGAACAAAATATCCGTCCGTTCGCCGGCCGCCGCGGCTATCTCAGGCAGAATTGATATCGTCGAATGTGTGCCGTCGAGCTGGCGTCCACCATGATTTGAGACAATGATCGCATCCGCTCCTATCTCGGCGCAGCGCACCGCGTCGCGCGCATTTAGAATGCCTTTGATGACAAGCTTGCCTTTCCAGCGGTCGCGAAAGCGCTTAATATCATCCCATGTCATCGCAGCTTCGATTAGATTTCCTAGATTAGCCGCCTGTTCGAGAGCATTCGCGCCATATTCAGGATATTCGGCGAGATTGTTAATCCTCAGCGGCCCGGCACGCATCGCGTGCCAGCACCAGACCGGACGTGTCATCAACGATAAGGCAAGCCGCGGCGTTACCTTCGTCAGGTTACGAAAACCACTCCTTGTATCGCGCTCACGAACACTTTTGACTTGGCTATCGACCGTTATGCACAGTGCTTCCACACCTATGTTTTCGGCGCGCTGTATGAGCTTTTCCGAAAGCGTTCGATCGCGCAAAACATAAAGTTGAAACCAGATTGGACCGTCGGTCGCGGCCCGCAGTTGCTCGAGTGAGATAATACCAAAATTCGATAGGCAATAGGGCATATTAACTGCATGGGCCGCTCGAGCGGCCTGGATTTCTCCCCGTGGCGCCAAAAGACCGCCAAAGCCGATGGGCGCAAGCATGAAAGGCATGCGCCGCTTTATGCCCAGAAACGTCGTCGAGATATCACGATCCGACACGTCAACGAGAACTTGCTGCTCAAAAATCCAGGCATCGAAGTCAGCCATATTCGCGTGCGCCGTGCGTTCACTGAATGCCGCACCATCGATAAAATCGAAGAAGATCTTTGGAAGGCGTCTCTTAGCCAAGTCCCTTGCGTCTTCCCAATTAGCGAAATTCATAGCGAGATCCTAATAGACCGTCATGCAAATGACCCAGTGTCGGAACTACCGACAAGCGTCACCGCGGTAAAACATGCGCTGTCTCAGGAACGGCAGTAATTGGCCGCCCGGACGAAAACCAACTGATAAGATTGTCCACACACAGATCGGCCATTGCGCCGCGTGTGTATTCGGTAGCCGAGCCGACATGAGGTAGAAGCGTGACATTGGGAAGGTCTATCAACGCTTGCGGCACGTTCGGCTCGTCGGCGTACACGTCGAGCCCTGCAGCCGCGATGATACCGCTCTTCAAAGCTTCAATCAGTGCCTCCTGATCAACACTGCTGCCACGCCCGATATTAATAAAAACGCCATTCGGACCTAGCGCGCGAAGCACATCGGCATTAATTGCTTTCGCCGTGGCCACGCCGCCAGGCACGACAGAGATGAGCGTGTCAACGTTCTCCGCAAGCTCGAGCAAATTTGTATAATAAGGATAAGGAGCATCGGGCACCGCATTGCGGTTGCAGTACGATACCGGGAGACCCAAAGCCTCGACGCGGTGCGCGACTGCTAACCCTACACGCCCGAGGCCAAATATACCCACGCGCCGACCACGAAGAGTCATTTTGGTAAGGGGATAAGGGCCCTTTGCCACCCAATGACCTGACCTTAGCCAATTCTCTGCACGGGGCAGTTCACGGATAGCATTCAGAAGCAGACCCAAGGCCAAGTCGGCGACATCCTCGGTCAATACGCCAGGTGTATTTGTCACCATAATGCCCGCCTCCGCTGCGTGGCGCACATCGACGCTGTCGTAGCCAACACCAAAGTGGGCGATAATCTCGAGACTAGGAAAGGCATCCATCATGGCAGCATTAACAGGAATAATAGCGGCGATGCCCCTGATGCGCTGCGCAAGATCCCTCGGCACGACGGAAGTCACCAAGTCCTGCGTCTTGACGAGCGTAAACTGCGTATCAATCCGTGACAGGGCCTGTTCATTTAACGGACCCGGCACAAGGATCGCGATGGTTTTGCTATGTTCAGTCATTAAAAATCCGCAGAAAAGTTCGTGGTTTTTGACGTTAGCGGGCAGATTACTAAATTTATCGGTGGCAAAATATTGGCGCCCACCGTCCAGCTGCACCCTTAGGTCGCGGCCTGAAAGGGCAGCGAGCCTAAAAGCTATTGACTGGTTTGGATGAGCGGACTCACAGCTTGCAACCTGGTCTTCATTTTAGGAAATCAAATATATTCGATTTTCGATCCCGTCAACGGTTGATCCATTGGGTCTCTGAGGTTAAGGCGATAAAAAACTTGTGGGAGAGAATTTTTGGGAAGCGCGCCCCTCACATTAGGCGTGTCGCAGAGAGCCTCCAAGGCAGACAGCAAGTGCTGCCGTTGCCCTTGCCCGGGCATCATTCCTAACCCCGGAAATGGTAGGGCGTGTGATCTTCCAACCTCAATGGCCGGATCGGGACGCCGTTTCCTGGCCTGGACGCCAGCCAACAGGCGATTGAGCAAGACGACCGAAAAAAAGCTCTCGGTCTGTTGATTTCCGCTGAGATCTGGGCTCTTCCGCATAAAACGTGCAGTTAGAGATTGTACTGAGCTCTTCGATTTGGCACATCATTGGGATTCACACTGTTTTCGGATCCCGCGCGCTTTGTCTTTGTCTCGCCCTCTCCAAATCCCGAATGGCTTGGCGCTTTGCCGAGTGATATCTAACCCGGATAGCCTGGTAATCGAGGTTAAGCCCAAGGCTATATCGGCATGCTGTCCAGACTGTGGTTATTCATGGCAGCAGGTTCACAGTCGTTATCACCGAAGACTTGCTGATTTGCCCTGGCAAGGACGGCCGTGCACCTTACTTGTCTCAGCGCGACGCTTTCGGTGCCCAGAGCGGGCTTGCGCGCGTCGAACGTTTGCGGAGCCCCTCGATGGGTCGGCGATCCATCGTGGCAGGCATACGAGCCGCCTTGTCGATCTTCAGCGATATATCGCTTTTGCTCTTGGCGGCTCCGCGGGCGCGAGGATGGCTGAACGCATCTCCTGCCCGGTCAGTGCAGACACATTGGGCCGAAGAATTCTCGATACCGGCGTCGACCCAGAAAAACGCGCTTGTCCACGCGTCCTCGGAGTCGACGATTGGGCCTGGCGCCGCGGGCGCCGCTACGGCACCATCCTCGTCGATCTTGAACAAAACAAGGTGATCGATCTCCTGCCTGATCGGCAATCTGAGACCTTGGCATGCTGGCTGCGCGATCATCCCGGAGTAGAGATCGTCGCGCGCGATCGAGCTGGCGCCTATGCTGATGGTATTCGCCAAGGCGCCCCAAGCGCAATTCAGGTATCAGATCGCTGGCATCTTCTTCGCAATCTTTCAGATGCGTTTCTCGCTGTTATTGATCGGCATAGTGCCGTTGCTAAACGAATTGCGGCTGAACTTTACCGGCGCCCTCAGCCGAAGGCCACCCTGAGGCATGGTGCCAGACGAGTTGGCAGACCACGAACTCTGTCACAACCAGCTGTAGCAGCCGCCGTCATCCGCAGAGGCGAGATCTTTGAGGATGTTAAGGCCCTTAAAGACAGCGGCATATCGCATCAGGAAATCGGCCGCCGTCTTGGAATGGAGCGAAAGAGGGTTCGACGTTGGCTGCAGAGAGGGCATGCCCCAAATTGGACCCACGCGCAAAGATCCAGCATCGTCGATGACCACGCTGAGTATCTTCACAGGCGAATGGCAGAAGGATGCAGAAATGTTTCCCAGCTTTGGCGTGAGTTGGTGACCTTTGGTTTTGAAGGAAAGCGCAGTGTCGTCTACCAGTGGCTCGAAAAGCCCCGTTCTCTGGAAAATGAATATGATGATACGTCCCGCGCGCCTGTGCCGCTGGGGAGAAGATTGGCGCGCCTGCTTTTAACATCACCCACCCGCCAGTCCATCACGGAGCGCGAGTTTATCGCCAGGCTCCTCTCCGTTGAACCTGCCCTTGCGAAGGCTTCCCGGTGGGTCAAGGCTATGGACCTGCTTCTGCGCAAAAATGCGGTGTTGGTGTTGGACCACTTCTCGGCTCTTCCGCATAAAGCGTGCAGATTGAGTGGCTAATGCGCATGCAGGATCCGAGCGCGGAGAAGTTGAAAACCTGCCCGGCCATACATGGTGCGCTTGATCATCTTGAGTTTGCTGATCTGCCCTTCGACCGGGCTGGTGGTCCAAGATGTTGCAAGCGCATTCTTGACGGCACTGAGGTCACGCTGAAGCCCAATTGCAAACTTCGCGAGCGGTGTTTGCGCGCCAATATCAAGCAGATCATCGATGCTTGCCTTCGTCTTTCCGGTTGGAGGTCTCCGACGCCCGCGTTGGTGAGCCAGTTGTCCCGGACCCTTCGGAGACTCAGCGTATGGAGAAGGATGTGCTTCTCAAGATCGCGAAGCCGGTGGAGAGGCAGGCGGTCAAGCAAGGCCGGACTGCAAACAGGCAGTCTTTCCTCTGACAGGAACGGACGCCCTAAAAAACCGTAAAAAGTATCTGAGCCGCCCCGAATAATGACGTCATGGGCGTCCGGCAAAGCTTCCTAAGGCTCGTTGGAGGTCTCCAGCCTCAATTTGACGCTCAAATGCTGTTCATGAAATTTGGCGAGCTTCGGCGATAACCACCGCAGGGCGAATGTCGCGACTGCATTGACCCGCAATACCGTATGGTCTGCCAACCCATATTTCGTCGTCGCCGAGACGATGATTTCGAGCGCAGGTCCAGTCTCGCCCAGATAGGCCTGAGCTGCCCGCGTCACCGCAACGCGCCGGTGGTGTCGCGCGAACAAAGGGGCACGCAGCCAGCCCTCAAAAAGGCGGGCATGCTACACTATCCACTTACATAACTTCGAGACGAAATCTATAAATTATTCATGTTGAAGGCCGCAAACAACATATGCGGCCTTCAAAAATATTTTTAATGGTTTGCTTGCACCCTCAGATGCTGTTTGCCCACATTTTGCGGAAAACTCGTTTCATTCGAAGCAACGCCGAACCTTGTTCAAATCGCCGCCGGATGGTCTGGACGCTCTAGTCTCAGATGATCGCGCAGAGTCGTGCCCTTGTATTCGGCGCGAAACAACCCCCGTTGCACTAGAATAGGGACAACCGAAGAGAGAAACACGTCCATTGGAGCAGGGTAATGCGTGGATTGGATAATGAAGCCATCCGCAGCACCGCTGTCGAACCAAATTTGCAGATCATCTGCGATCATCTCCGCCGTGCCACAGATTACGCGATGGCCCGAACTGGCGGCCGTAAAATCCCTCAATTCACGCAGGGTCATCCGGCTGCGGCGCGCGACGGCGGCGAGCGTCACAGCATGGCCCTGCATCATATCTGAGGGCGGCAATTCGGGCACCGGCCCGTCCAGCGGGAAATTGGAAAGGTCCTGGCCCATGCGATCCGACAAGACTTTCATAGCGGCCACAGGATCGGCTAGTTCCGCTAACTCCGTGATCCGGGCCTTAGCCTCCGCCAGCGTGTCACCTATGACCGGGCAAACTCCCGGCATCACCTTTATAGCGTCCTCGTTTCGGCCAGCCAGCACCGCACGGCGGCGCAAATCGGTACGGAAGGCCACTGCCTCTTCAAGGTCCTGCTGCACAGTGAAAACCACTTCAGCAGTTGCTGCGGCAAGGTCACGCCCCGCTTCCGAGGCGCCCGCTTGGAAGATTACGGGATACCCCTGGGGCGGACGAGTGATGTTGAGCGGCCCTTTTACCTTGTAGAAAGGCCCTTCATGGTTCAACACGTGCATCTTGTTGGGGTCCACGTAGGTCCCATTCGCCTTGTCGCCACGCAGCGCGTCATCTTCCCAGCTATCCCAAAGCCCTTTCATGACACTGAGATATTCCGCCGCCATCGCGTAACGCTCCGCATGGGGTGGGTGCTTTTCACGGCTGAAATTCGGCGCCGCATCCGGGCTCGATCCAGTGACCACATTCCAGCCTGCGCGGCCCTGGCTGATATGATCCAGCGAAGCCAGCATCCGCGCGAGGTTGTAAGGTTCGGTGTAAGTGGTGGAGACAGTGGCCGCGAGGCCGATACGCCGTGTGCAGGTGGCGAGCGCCGATAGCAGGGTCAATGGCTCGAGCCGCAGCATCATGCCCGGATGGGCGTTCAGCCCTGTATTCACAGCATCCGCGAAAAATAGCAGGTCAAGCTTGGCTTTTTCCGCGCTTTCGGCAATGCGCCTTAGCAGAGCAAAATTCTCCGATCCGAATTCTGCGTCTGGCATGCGCCAGCCCGCGACATGATTACCCGCCCCCATCACGATGAGGCCCAAATGCATCTGACGCTGTTCAGCCATTAGATCACTCCGTCCACCAGCAAATTGGAGGTGGTGCAGAACTCGAGCTGAGGGCTGCGCGCCGCGAGTAGCCCCAAAGCGCGGTCCTGAATCTCAGGGTTCTTGGCTGCACAGGCGTCGGTGATAACGCGCACATGCGCGCCATCGTCTACTGCCCCCAAGGCTGTGCCCAACACACAGCAGTCAGTCGAGACACCGCAAATATAGACGCTCGGATTGGGGCCGAGCTTGTTTTGCATTTCAGTATTCCATTTAGAAAACTGATGACTTGCGATGCTGGGGCGCTCCTGCCAGCGGGGCAGCAGCGCCCAAAGCCAATCATGCCGCTCTTCCAGAGCGAAAGGCCACTTAGCGTAGTAAGGCGCCCAGCTTCCCGGCTGGGTCACGGGCGGGACAAAGCGGGTAAAGACCACGCGGCTGCCGAACAACGGCCGGATAAGGTCAATCCGATCAGCCGTCGCATCCAGCCCCGGCGTGCACCAGGGGCTATCCGGATGCCCGAAAGCGGGCTGCATATCGACAATAATCAGCCAAGGTCTGGCGGTAGAAAGTTCCGTCATTCTTCCCTCAGGCGTCATCAATTATGCATCCGGGCGCAATGTGCGCGACAAAAAGGCGCGCACGCGCGCATCCTGCGGATTACTCAGAACAGCGGCAGCAGGCCCACACTCTGCAATTTGCCCGTCGACCATAACCGCGACGCGATCGGCGACCTCACGTGCGAATTGCACCTCATGGGTCACGATCATCATCGTCATGCCGCCTTTGGCCAGATCCCGAATGACGTGCAAAACTTCCCCCACCAGATGCGGGTCAAGCGCAGATGTCGGCTCATCAAAAAGCATAAGCTTCGGCCGCATCGCGAGCGAACGGGCAATGGCGATGCGCTGCTGCTGGCCGCCCGATAGCTGCTTGGGGAAGGCATGCTCCTTCTCAGACAGTCCGACCTTACGCAGCAGGTCGCGCGCATGGGCGATGGCCTCGGCGCGCCCCTGTCCACGCACGCGAATGGGCGCGCCGATAATATTCTCGAGCACGGTCATATGGGGAAACAGATTGAAGCTCTGAAACACCATGCCAATCTCGGCGCGCTGGCGACTGAGCACTCGCTCGCCCAACCGGAAATACTGGTCGCCCCGCTTCTCACAGCCGATGAGCAGGTCATCGACATGAATCAGCCCGCGGTCGTAGGTCTCGAGCGCGTTAACGCAGCGGAGAAGAGTGCTTTTGCCCGCGCCCGATGGCCCGAGTAATGCCGTGACGGAGCCGCGCGCGACGGTGAGCGAGACACCTTTTAGAATGGCGTTCACCCCTCGGCTCAACCACAGATCGTCAATACGCACCATGGGCCGGTCGGCGTTCATCGTGCACCCTCGCCTGCCGTCGTCCCAAAGGCATAGTATCGCTCGATGAAGGACTGAGCGATCGAGAGCAGGCCGACGAGGAGCAGATACCAGAGAGCCGCGACGATCAGCAGAGGAATGGTCTGAAAATTGCTCGCATAGATATTCTCGACTGACTGCATAAGTTCGCCGAGGCCCACGACACTCGCAAGCGAAGTGTATTTCAGCATGCCGATGATTTGGTTGCCGGTCGGCGGCACGATGGCGCGCATGGCCTGCGGCAAAATCACCACGCGGAACGTCTGCGCCGGGCGGTAGCCGAGCGCCTTCGACGCTTCCGACTGGCCGCGATCAACCGACAGCAGGCCCGCACGCACGATCTCGGCCATATAGGCGGCCTCGTTTAGCCCGAGCCCGAGAAGGGCGGCGGTGAATGAGGAGATCGCGGCGGTCGCCGAGATCGCGAATAGCTTCGGCCCACCGAAGGGAATGCCAAAGGAAATCTGCGGAAAAAGCGAGGCCAAGTTATACCAAAAAACAAGCTGGACCAGAACCGGAGTGCCGCGAAAGAACCAGATATAAGCGCGTGCGCAGAGCGGAAGCATTGGCCCCGGCGAGAAGCGCACCAGCGCCAGCACACCGCCGCAAATGATCCCGATTGCCATGACCAGCACGGTCAATGCCAGCGTCATCCCGACGCCCACCAGGATGGTGGGCTCAAAAAGGTAATGCCATACCACGGTCCATTGAAACCCGTGATTGGTTAATACCTGGTAGATCATCCAGGCGATGATGACGCCGATAAGCGGCAGGCCGATCCAGCGGCTGGGCTGCCGCCGCGGGAGAATGACAGCCCCCGCCGATTGCGCGCTCATACGCCACTCGGGTCAAATGTCACGGCTGCGCAGGTGCACGCAGCTGGGCCTTACTGATGGCCCCCTCCGGCACGCCGAAATCGGCCATGATCTTCCGGTAGCTGCCATCGTCCATCGCACTTTCTATCGCCAAGGTCAGGGCTTTTTCCAGGGCAGCGTTGCCCTTGCTTACCACGATTCCAGCCATCGAAAGATTACCCGCGAGCGTGCCGGAGGCCATGGCCAGCTTGTCGCTGCTCTGCACGATGTATACGCCCACGGCCCGCGCAGTCAGAAAGCCGTCACCACGCCCGTTGGACAAGGCGAGGTAGGTCACGGCGCTGTCGGGAAAATAGATCAATGCGATCGGCGCATGACCAGCCGCCGCGCATTGCGCCGACAGCTGTTTGGCCATGTCGACCTGCGCGCTGCCCTGCGTGATGACCAGCGACTTGCCGCACAGATTGTTGATGTCGAGCGCAGGCGCACCTTTGCGGATCATCAGACCATAGGCGCTGTCGAAATAGGGAACGAGATCCACGACTTGCAACCGAGCAGCCGTCACGCCGATCTGATCGACGCCGATATCGAATCGTCCGGTAACGACCCCCGGCACGATCGCCGGGAATTTCAGGTCATTGAACTGCGCTTGCAAGCCAAGCTTCTCAGCAAGAAGCTTAATGAGCCGAATATCGATGCCTTCAGGCTTGCCGTCCTTCAGATAATCAAAGGGCGGCCATTGCAAGGAGGTTGCAACCTTTAATACGCCTGCGGCACGAATATCTGCAGGCAAAGCAGCTTTAGCCTGATCGACCACAATGTTACTCTGGGCGAACGCGGGCTTCATTGCCATCAAGGCAGTGAGCCCCACGATACCAGCAATTGTCGCAGTCCGTATCGTGGGCCGCCGCATGATCTTCATTAGCTCACTAATTCCAAGCTGAGGGTTTTGAATGGCCCACTGAAAACACAGTGGCTGCGTTGGTTATTACTATCGGCAATGCCGCTCGACGCTGGCGCAGCGATGCTAGACGACAAATCAATAGGCGAGTCTTTTTGAGTATAAATGAATTCAATGGCCGATTGGTAGGGCTTGTCAATATAGATGGGAGATTTTGCTTACATTTTGCGCATGCGCGGAGTTTGACTCCAATCCCCAATTGGCCACGATCAGCCATACTGCGGAAAGCCGCTCCCTGCCCGGCAATCGTCATCTCTTATTTTGCGTCCTACGCGTAACACTGCCATGTTGGTCGGGTAGGTTCAGCCTTTTTAAAAAGGCATTCCTCGCTTCGCCGACTAAATGGTGCCGAATCATATCGGTGAGCAGAGTGAGACAGGCAGGAGCACCTCCCGCTCACTCTGCTCACCTAGGGAGCTACGCTTTCCGATAGCTATAATTGGCGTCGATTCGCTCCATCAGATATTCGCCATAGCGTACTGGCGGGAACTGTGCAGGATTTTCCGCCGACCGGCAGGTATCAAGGCAGGAAATGACTTTGTCACATGAAGGGTCATAGAAATATGGGATCGAATAGCGCTCGTTACCAGATCGGTTGATCACACGATGCGGCGTGGACCGCCAGAGGCCATTCGTCCAACGCGAGCCCATGTCACCAATATTAACGACGAAGGCGCCTTCTATGGGTGTGGCGTCAATCCAATCTTCTGAATTGCCGCTGCGGACCTGCAACCCGCCGTTCTGGTCCTGCGCCAAAATGGTAATGAAGCCATAATCGGTGTGCGGCGCCGAGCCATACTGCTTCTCGCCGGCGTCCGCAGGGCTTGGTGGATAATGCAGCATGCGCAGGAAGGTCGTGGGCCTGCGGAAATAATCGTCCAGCCCCTCGGGTGCGAGGCCAAGAGCCACGGCGATCATCCGCGTCATGCGCTGCCCCAATTGCCGAAGCGCAGTATCATAACCGCCCACCACAGTCAGGAATTCGACAGGCTCGGCGGGCCATTGGTTGGGCCCGTCTAGAGGCTCCTGCTCGTCACCAGAAGCTACTTCATGCATGAGCATGAAGGATTCACTCAGGTTCGGTTTGGTGGCGGTTTCGATGCTCGATGTAATAATTTTTGAGGATGCCATCGCCATATAGCCGCGATGGGCTTTGTTAATGGCGATCTGCTGCTTTTCCTCAAGCGGGCGGTCATGGAAGGCGGCATTCATGGCGAAAGCCTGGCGCATCAGTTCGAGGGAAATGCCGTGGTTGACGATGTAGCAGAAGCCGTAGGTGCGGCAGGCATCGCCGAACGCTTGCGCCAGAGGGGTGAGGCGCGCGGCGTCACCGCTGTCGGCCGCCTCGGCGAGACCCGAGAGGTCAACAATCGGAAGAGATTTTAGGCTCATCTCAGCGCACTCCTTCAGCGTCAAACAGATATTGTGCACGGCCCCAAACTGAGTCGGCCACGGCCTGCGCCTCGTCGAACAGTTCCTCTTCGTCAAAGCGCGTGAGCTGACCGCCGTCGACGAGCAGTTCACCATCGACAAAGACATGCGTTACGTCGCCACCATTGGCATTGTAGACGAGGTTGGAGACGAGGTTGTTGGTCCGCAGCGGTTGCAGCCAGGACCGGCGCAGATTGACAAGGATCACGTCGGCCTTCTTGCCGGCTTCCAGCGAGCCAATCTCGTCACCCATACCCAGGCAATGCGCGCCACCCCAGGTAGCCATGCGTAGCACGTCCGCCGCGTCCCGGATGAAGGTATTGCCGAAAACCACGCGCGGCAGAATGATCGCCGACCGCATGACCATGAACATGTCGTTGGACAACCAGTCACTGCCAAGCGACACGCCCATGTCTGATTTGTAGACCTTCTCCATGGGCGGGTAGTAGCCACGCTTGCCGACCAGGAAGGCAGTATGGGACATGCAGGACCGGGTATCAGACATGATGCCGATATCCTCATCATCCATGTAAACGCAGTGGGCCCCGATGAAATTCGGCCCCAGCATGCCGAGCTCTTGCAGCAGCGGGATGGACTTTTTGCCCCAGGTCGCCTGCATGAATTCTGCCTCACCCGGCACGGCGCAGAGATGCGTGTGGATGCCCACATTGTGCTTGCGCGCGAGCTCACCCAAGCGCGCCATCGTCTCCGGTCGGAGACGGTCCGGCCCATCGGGGGAGACGCGGCAAGTGATGCGGCCGTTCGCCTTGCCCTGCCAGTTCTCGAACAGCTCTTGCGCTTCATCGAACCCTTCTTCGACCAAGCGCTGGTCCCACTCGCGCTCCATGCGACCGAAGCCAATGCGGGAACTATCCACCTCACGGATTTCGGCTGCCACCACGCCGCGCAGCCCAACGTTCTCGACTATGCGGGCCGATTGCGGCTGATGCCACCAGCATTCGTTGATCGTCGTCGTGCCGGTCTTCAGCATCTCGACCCCATGCACCATGCCGGGCAGCAGGACATCCTCCTTGCGGATGACATTCTCATGCATGCCGAGGGCGATCCGGAACGGGCCGCCGAATGTCGGCACGTCCTCGGTCATGCCCTTGGTCAGCGCGCCCGCAAGATGAGTATGCGTATTGACGAATCCCGGCAGAATGGCATGACCCTTCGCATTGATTACACAATCGGCGCCCTCCTTGTGCGGCTCCAGATCTGCCGCGCTGCCGGCCGCAACGATCCGGTCATTCTCGATGACCAGCGCACCGTCGGTGATCACGTCGGTGCTGCCACCTGCCATCCCAATCAGATAGCCGCCATGGATATAGGTTTTCATATTCCGTCCCGATCCAAAAAATTGACTTGCCACGCGGGGCCAAGTGTCATCGTGGTAGGCGTTCTTCCAATGCGCGCGCCTGCGCGTGCAGAATGTCGAGATGGGCGGGCTGCCCATTTTCCAGGATGCGGCTGTGCAGCCCGGAAATGCTGATCGCCGCGATGCAGCGGTGGTTGTGGTCGTAGAGGGCAACCGCGAGGCTCGCGACACCTTCAACCACATCATCAACGCCCAATTCCCAGCCTCGCGCGCGCACCGTTTCCAGCATCGCGCGCAGCGCCGTGGGTTCGGTCGGGGTGCGCTCCGTCAATTGCGGCAACTGACTGGCGAGCAACGCCTCGCGCTGCTCTTCAGGCAAATAGGCCATGAGCACGCGCGGGCCGGCCCCAGCATTGAGCGCGATCCGGCCACCCACCGACCAGTAGCGGATCTGGATGGCGACATCGCCGTCCACGCGACCGATGCAGAGGGCACCACCGTCGTGGGGAATGGCTAGGAAGGTCGTGGCCCCGGTCGCCTGCGCTATCTGTGCCAAAACCGGCTGCGCACGCAGGCGCAGGTCGCTATAGGGTGTCGCCCCCGCCGCCAGTTCCAATACGCCGATGTCCAGCGCATAATCGCGGGAGGCAGGATCCTGCTCCACCAGCCGCTCCGCCATCAGGGCGCGGAGCAGCCGCAGGGTGGTCGCCTTATCCAGACCCGTTCGGCTCGCGACCTCACCGAGCGAAAGCCAGCCGGATGTGCCGAAGGCCCGCAGCACGGCGATGGCGCGGCTCACGGTCCGAACCGACCCTTCCGCCTCGCTCATGACAAGCGCACTCCACCCTCAAGGAACAAAGCATGCAGCTGCTCGCGGTTCAATTCCTGCGCTGCCTGTTCCAGCGCCACCCGCCCGCGCACCATGACACAGACACGGTCGGCCAAGCTGAGGCCTGCCTGCAGATTTTGCTCGACCAGAAGCACAGGAATGCGCGTCTCAACCCGGATCTGCCGGATGGCATCGAACACCGCGGTGATCATAGCCGGCGAAAGGTCGCTGCTGGGCTCGTCCAGCAGCAACATACGCGGACGCAGCAGCAGGGTGAGGCCGATGGAAAGCATCCGCCGTTCACCGCCGCTGAGATCTCCTGCCCTCTCCCTCCGCCGCTCGCGCAGGCGCGGGAACAGGTCAAAGACCTGCTCCATGTCACGGGTTAGGCCTGCCGCATGCAGGAAACCGCCCATGCGCAGATTGTCGTTGACGCTGAGATCGGCGAAGACGTTGCGCGTCTGCGGTACATAGCCCATGCCGGCCTCCGCCCGCCGGTGCGGCGATAGCACCGAAATGTCACACTCGCCCAGCATGATGCGACCAGCGGAAAGCCGCGTCAGGCCGATGGCGGTTTTCAGAACGGTGGACTTGCCTGAGCCGTTCGCGCCCAGCACGACCAGAACCTCGTCCGGTCCCATCGCGAGGCTTGCCTCATCCAGCACCGTGATCGGACCATAGCCGGCCGTCACGCTTTCAAATCGCAAGGCTGCGGTCATGCCGGCTCTCCGAGATAGGAGCGCATAACGCGCTCATCCCGGCGGATCGCATCGGGATCGCCTTCGGCAATGACGGCGCCGGAATCAAGCACCACCACGCGATCGCACACACCGCAGACCATTTCCATATTATGCTCGACAAGAAGGATGATGCGACCCTCGGCGCGCAACTCCTTGAGCAAGTTGATCTGGCGCTCGATCAGCACGGGGTTCACGCCGGCGGCGGGCTCATCCAGCAGCAACACGCGCGGATGCCCCATCAATAGCATGCCGAGGGAGAGCAGCTTCTGCTGCCCGCCCGACAGCATGCCGGCATAGTCATTCGCCTTGTGGCTGAGGTCGAGCCGCCGCAGCACGGAGCGCGCCTCGTCCTGGATGTCTGCTTCGCGCCGCCGCACGGTGGCCGGTTGCAAAAAAAGCGAGCGCAGCCGCTCGCCCGCCTGCGGTCGCGCGCCGATCATGATGTTCTGGAATACCGTCAGCCGGTGGGCCAGGCGCGGTGTCTGGAAGCTGCGCCCAATGCCGTGGGCAGCCACGCGCTCCGGCAGGCCGAGCGGCACTAAGGTGCCGTCCAGCCGCACTTCTCCGCTGGCCACCGCCTGCACGCCGGCGATGACGTTGAGGAAGGTAGATTTGCCCGAGCCATTCGGCCCGATCAGCCCCAGGATGCTGCCCGGCGCGGCCTGGAGCGAGACGCTGCGCAGCGCCTGGAAGCGGCCGTAGGAGACGGAGAGATCACAGACGGTCAGCATCGTATCGCAGCTTCCGTTCCGGGATGAGGCCCTGCGGCCGGTAGAGAAAAACCAAGATCAGCACCAGCCCGTAGGCGCCAAGCCGCAGATTGGCGACGAGATCCGAGGGCAGACCGCTCCATTGCGCGACAAAGCGCGTCGAAACGCTCGTCAATTGCACGATCACCGTACCGAGCAGCACGCCCGTGATGGTGCTGGGGCCGCCGAGCACGACGGCTGTCCAGATCACGAAGGTTTCGAGGACCGTGAAGCTGGAAGGGGAGATGTAACCCGTGACATGGGCATAGAGCACGCCTGCCGCCGCTGCCATGACCCAGGAGGCGGCAGTCACCATGCGCTGCAGGCGGAAGGGATTGCGCCCCAAGGTCGCTGCAAGAACTTCATCCTCACGCAACACCCGCAGCATCCGCCCCAGGGGCGAGGCGCCGACGCGGCGCGCAAAGAGCAAAGTCACCAACAGCAGGGTAAGCGCCAGCACCATGGCGAGATCGGCATTCTGGAAGCGATAGACCGACGTTCCCTCATCGCCGCCGGCGATCACCGGTACGTTGAGCATCGTGAGGCGGAAGATCTCACCAGCGCCGAGGGTGACGAGCGCCCAATAATCCTGTGCGAGGCGGCTCGCCGGCAGAATAACGAGCAGACCAAGAAGCGGCGCGAGAGTTACGCCAATACCCGCCCCGGCCCAGGCCGGCAGGCCGTGCGCCGCGGCAAAAGCCGTGCCGTATGCACCCACAGCAAAAGGCAGAACCTGGCCAAAATTAACAAGTCCGGTCAAGCCGAACTGCAAATGCAGGCTGATGGCGAGCACCGACCAAACGGCAATAATGGTGATGGAGAATACGGCGAAATCGATCATACCGCTCTCACACCGCGCGCCGTCTGCGCGCCAGATAGGGGCGCAGCAGCAAGATGATCACCATGGCGCCGACCGCGATGAAATCGCGGAACTGCGTCGGTACTGACCAGGAATTGGCGGAAAACCAGGAACCAAAATCGACACCGATGAGAAGGTTCTGCGCGAGCGACAGGCCCAACGCTCCGAGCGCGGCGCCAAAGACATTGCTTAGGCCGCCGAGCGTGACCGAGGCGAAGACCGGCAATAGGATGATGAGGTCCATGTTGGGTGCCAACTGCGATTCAAGCGCGAAGAGCGAGCCCCCGATGGCGGCATAGGCGCCGCAGATGAACCACATCAGTGATACCATCCGCCGCGCCGGAATGCCGCGCGTCGCAGCGAGATCGGCATTGCTCGCGAGCGCGCGGAGCGCCGTGCCGAGACGGGTGCTATACAGAAGAAAATGGAGCAGAATCATCGCGAGGATCGCAACCACAACGACCACGACATCAAGCGACGTGAAGAAGGCATCGCCGATCTGGAGAGAGGCCGGTTCCAACCCGAAGACGCGCGATGAACTGCCGAAGATGGCGCCCATGGTTGATCGCAGCAGCAAGGCGACCCCCCAAGAGACAATCATTTTGCCCTCGGGCGTAACGTCGCGCAACCGCGAGAAAACTAAGGCATCCACCGTAACCGCTATTCCACCCGTCAACACGGCCGCGAGAATCACCGCCAGCACGAGAGGACAATGCAAAAACTGGTTGAGCGTGAACGCGAGATAGGCACCGACGACGGCAAATTGAATGTGAGCGAAATTGGCGAAGCGAAGCACAGAATAGGATAGCGCTACCCCGACCGCTATAATCCCGATTTCGCCCGAATAGATCAGCGTATTGATCAGAATTTGCAGCATGGGCCGTCAACCGGCTGGCGGTGCAGGACCGCCAGCCTTTTCGTCCAGCATGAGGGCGGCCAAGCTCACGGAGCCGGCGCGGGCTGCAGCGCGCCATTCCTGAAGACAAAATAATCCATCGGCGGGTTGATGCGCTGTCCACGCGCGTCCCAATCAATCGAACCGGTCGCACCCTGATAGCCCTTCACCGCTTCCGGCAGGCCCTTCTTGATGTCGGCAGCGGTCGTGCCTTCCTTTTCTATGGCAAGGCCGAGCAGCGTCATCGCGTCATAGGCGTAGTAGTAGTTGGGGCGCGGTGCAGCACCATATTGCTTTGTCGCCTGCAATGACAGCGTCTTGGCCAAGGGGGAATCAAGGCCGCCATTGTCCAAACCCATCAGGCGGCCTTCCATCCACTTCGGGTCTTCTACCGCGAATATTGACGGATAGGCGACATACCAGGGCGCGTTGATTCCCAGCTCACGTGCGGCGCGGAAAACGGTGCGGGTGTCGTCGCCGTATCCCGCGCCAATGATGGCATCGGGCTTCAGCCGCTGCACTGCTTGCAGGTCCGCGCGATAATCCGGCTGGCCTTCACTATAGGCAATTTCCTTGAGCACCTTGCCGCCATGCGCGGTGAAGGCCGCCGCAGCCTTGTCCATCAGGCCGGTGCCGAAGGTATTGTTGGGCACGATGAAGACGGCAGTATGCACACCTTCCTTGGCGACATAGTCGCCGAGCTGCGCGCCCACAATGTCGTCCAGCGGTAGCGTGCTGTAGAGCGTGCCGGGATAGTCGCCGAGCTTGGCTGAGCTTGCGGAGGTGTTGAGCACGATCTTGCCTGCGGGCTGGGCCATTTCCGCGATGGGCAAGGTCACGCTGCTGCCGCCGAAGACGAGAACGGCACTCACCTTGTTAACGTCAAAGAGTTTCGTCGCGGCCTCGATACCGGCGGCGGGACGATATTCGGAATCCTCGACGATGACCTTGATCTTATCGCCCTTGATCCCGCCACTAGCGTTAATTTTGTCAGCCGCTGCCTGGGCACCGTGCACCATATCGAGACTGGATTGCACGTCCGTGCCGGTCAGGTTCGCAATGACGCCAACTGGTATGGCATCCTCGGCTGCCTGACCGGTCTCGCCCCAACCGGCGCTTAACAGCACGACGGCGCAAGCCGCCAGCAAGGATTTGCGCATAGGCCAGTCCTCTCCAGTTAGGAATGCTCAAAAATTAAACAAAATGGACCGCGAAAGCGGGTTGCGCAGAGAATTTGCCAATGCTTTCATCATGTCAATCTATAAAATGCATTTCATCTGGTGAAATAGAAAGGATTGGCCTCATGGCTGCTCGCAAACTGATCATCGACACAGATCCCGGCCAGGATGATGCGTTCGCGATCCTTATGGCGCTTGGCGCGCGCGAGGCTCTCGAAGTGTTGGGGATCACTACCTGCGCCGGGAATATTCCTCTGGCCCTGACGCAGCGGAATGCGCGGCAGGTGCTGGAACTCGCAGGGCGGCCAGATATCCCTGTTTTCGCCGGTTGCCCACGCCCGATGGTCAAGGCGCTAGAAACGGCAGAGCGCGTGCATGGGGACAGCGGGCTGGACGGGTGCGACCTGCCACAGCCCACGATGCCGCTCCAGAGTGAGCACGCGGTGGCATGGATGATCCGCACTCTCATGGCCGCGGCAGAGGGCGAAATCACGGTCTGCACACTCGGGCCGATGACCAATCTTGCGGTGGCAATGGTCATGGAACCGCGCATCGTGCCACGCATCCGCGAAGTCGTGTTGATGGGCGGAGGCTTCTTCGAGGGAGGCAACACGACCCCTGCCGCCGAGTTCAACATCTACGTCGATCCGCACGCTGCCCATACGGTCTTCACCTCTGGCGTGCCGCTTACTATGGTCCCGATCGACTGCACCTATCAGGCAAAAATGACACCTGAATGGCTTAGCGAATTGCGCGGCTTAGGCACGCAGACGGCAGTTCAGGCCGCTGGCATGGCCGAATTCTACCAGCGATACGGCAATGAAAAATTCGGAGTCACAGACTACTGCCTGCACGACCCCTGTGTGATCGGTTATTTGCTCGCGCCTCACCTTTTTGAGGGTCGGGATTGCCATGTCGCAATCGAGCTTCAATCGCCGAAGACCATTGGCATGACGATCGTTGACTGGTGGAACGTGACCAAACTTGCACCCAATTGCCGAGTACTTAAAAAACTCGACAATTCGGCCTTTTATGAATTGATGCTCGAAAAGATCTCGTGTTTGCCATGACAACGTTACTACAAGCGACTGGCCTTCTGATTGTACGATTTCACATTTCAGGGGCTCTGTCTGGTTCTCGGTGCAGGACGAGACGGGAACGGGCAAAAAACGTCGTCGAACTCAGGGGAGACGAGGATGCGAGCATTAATCGCCGTCGGGCCCAACATCTGCGTGATAAGTGCTGAGCGAAGAGACGAAGGGTGGCTTATTGTCGCGTCGGGCCCTGGGCACGGCCCTTGTCCATCCTGCGCTTGCCACTCGAGTGCCCGACACAGCACCTACTGGCGAAACCTGCGCGATCTTCCGCTTCAGGGAAGTCCGGTCATGGTTCGCCTCCGGCTCGCACGTCTGCGATGCCGCGAACCCACCTGCGACCAACAGATTTTTGCCGAGCGGCTGCCGGGCGTGATCACGCCCCTCCTGAGGCGCACGTGCCGGGTCGTTGACCTTATGCAGGCAGTCGGGCACGTGGCTGGAGGCAAGCCTGCTGAGCGGCTCTTGTCACGCCTTGGTCTTCCAGCCAGTGACGACACCGTCTTGCGCCACGTCAAGCACCGGGCCCGTGTGAATGCTATCAGGGCGCCACTGAGGGTCGTGGGAGTCGACGACTGGTCATGGACCAAGGGTCAAAGCTACGGGACGATCATGGTGGATCTTGAGCGGCGGCGCGTTG
>NZ_JAESVB010000023.1 GCF_020618775.1 Acidisoma silvae
TCCGTCTGTCGTTGTAGGGTGTCCACCATGAGCCCTAGAGCTTGGTTCAGGAGCGCCTGCCCGCTCTCGAGCGCTTTGAGACGGGTGGCAATTTGGTCGACAGGACCAGTTAATGGCAAGGGTATCTCCGGAGATGACAGAACATCGTCTGCGGCTCGATCGGCACCGTAACGCGGCCCTGAAGGGGCCGCAACCAAGCACCCGCTAGGGTGCCTTGGTCTGTTACAGATAGACCCTTTTTTCAAAGACGGTAGGATTCGGATTTGAGTTAACGAACGAGTTATCAAATGAGTTAGCAGATGCGTTAACCGATGAGTTAACGAATGTCACAACAAATGAGTTAACGGCGATTAACTACGAGATTGACGAAAGGTTTATCGTGGCCAGGTTAAACCGAGCAGACGATACTTGCTCGTAGACGCTTTAGCCGCCACATTTTCTCGGCAATGCCGTTGAAACGCCAGCCGACACGCGATGAAATTGAAAGTCTCGCAAACGAGTTTCGCCCACTCTGGCGAAATGGCGATGTCGTGCGTCCTTGGCTTCGTCGACACGCCGAGACTTTGAAAGCACTCATCCTGATAGGTTGGTTGTTGATTTTCGCCGAGATCTAGGCTCTTCCGCATAAAGCGTGCAGATCGACTGGCTAGTTTGCATGAAGGATCCGGGCACGTAGGAGTTGGAATCCAGCGCGGCCATACATGGTGCGCTTGATCATCTTCAGCTTGTTAATCTGACCTTCGACCGGACTGGTGGTCCAAGGTGTGGCAAGCGCGTTCTTGATGGCACTGAGATCGCGCCGGAAGCCCATTGCGAATTTGGCCAACAGCGTTCGCTCGCCGATATCAAGTAGGCTGTTGAGGCTCGCTTTCGTCTTCTTGCGCAGAAGCAGGTCCATAGCCTTGACCCAGCGGGAAGTCGCAGCAAGCGCGGGTTCGGCCGCGAGGAACCTGGCCACACACTCGCGCTCCGTCACGGACTGACGCGTGGGAGAGGTCAGCAGCAGACGTGCTAGCCGTCTTCCCAGTGGCACAGATCGGTGTGACGCATCGGCATGTTCTTGTGCCAAGGCACGAGGCTTTTCGAACCATTGGTAGACAACGCTGCGCTGTCCATCAAAACCAAGGGCAACCAGTTCACGCCAAAGCGGAGAGATATTGCGGCATCCCTCTGCCGTTCGCCTGTGAAGATACGCGGCGTGGTCATCAACGATGCTGGATCTCTGCGCGTGCGTCCAATTTGGGGCGTGCCCTCGCTGTAGCCAACGCCGCACGGTCTTTCGCTCCATTCCAAGGTGGCGGCCGATCGCTTGGTGAGAAACACCGTGAGCCTTAAGGGTTTTAACTTCCTCAAATAGCTTGCCCCTGCGGATGGTCGCGGCTTGCGTGGCCGGTTGAGAGAGGGTTCGCGGTCTGCCCACTCGCCGGATTCCATCTCGCCCTATATCATCAGGTTGAGGGCGCGGATAAAGTTCGGCAGCGATGCGCTTAGCACGCCACTATGGCGATCAATCAAAGCGAGAAACGCGTCTGAAAGATTGCGCAGGATATGCAACCGATCCGAGACCTGGATTGCGCTCGGCGCGCCCTGGCGAATGCCATCGGCATAAGCGCCAGCCCGATCACGTGCAACGACCTCGACGCCAGGATTGTCGCGAAGCCAACATGCTAGCGTCTCAGAGTGGCGATCAGGCAGGAGATCGACCACTTTGTTTTGCTCGAGATCGACGAGGATGGTGCCGTAGCGGCGCCCACGACGCCACGCCCAGTCATCAACGCCCAGAACGCGCGGCGGCCCGTGGTCGCCGATAGCCGGCCGTGGGCAGGCAATTCTTCGACCCAGGGTGTCAGCACTAACCGGGCAGGATATGCGGTCGGCCATGCGCGCACCTGCAGAACCGCCGAGTGCAAAAGCGATATATCGCTGAAGATCGACAAGGCGACTTGTGTGCCTGCCGCGTCGGGCAGCCGCATCGTCGAGAGGCTCCGCAAATGTGCGACGCGCGCACGCCGTGTGCGAACACCGAAACCGTCGTGCTGAAACAGCCAAGATCGTCGGACGTCCCTGCCACGGCAGATCAGAGAGACTGCGCCGATAACGACTGTGGACCTGTTGCGATGGATTGCCGTAGTCTGGACAACACGCGGATCTTGCCCGCGATTCAACTTCAATCACGATACTGTCCGGACCAGTCGCCACTCGACAAAGCGCCAAGCCTTTAGGGATTTGGAGAGGGCGAGATATAGACACAGCTTGCGAGATCCGGAAACAGTGCGAATCCCCATGCTGTGGCAAATTTGAGAGCTCAGTACAAGCTCTACCTGCACGCTTTATGCGGAAGAGCCCAGATCTCAACGGAAATCAACATTCGACAATTCGGCGGCGAAGAACTTCAGTCAGTCGCCTAGCCCAAGCGATAGCGACGTCTAACGCTGGTTCAGCTGCCAACATTTGAGAGATGAATATCCGCTCCTCGGCGTTCATCCCTGCTCTAGTTGTCATAAGGAGACGCGCCAGCCGATAGCCAGTGGGGACTGGCCGACTTGGTGGCAGGCTTGTTCCATCGTGTTCCTGGACTGCGCCGCGATGGTTGGCTGCCCAATCTCGAACAATGGTTGGACGCCCCCGGAATCCGAGATCACGAAGTTCACGCCAGAGTTGGGTCGCGTTGCGGCAGCCTTCACTCCAGCGGCGACCGAGTATCGGTTTAAATGGATCCAGCATGCTGTCGCCACTCGGCTGCTTCCACAGAGGAGCCTGCCCGAGCTGAGTGCGTCTGGACGGGGTCTGGCAGCTCGGACAATTGGCCCAGGCAGCTTTTGGAACCGCCGCGATAAAGCCGCGAGTAGATGTTGGCAGCACACACGTCACCCGAAGCGACCGCGGGACGAAAGAGAGCAAGGCGGATGACACGAGCTCGACCACCATGGACGTGGGTCCATGTGTCTCCTCTATCTGGTCTCACAGTACAAGCTCAACAGCACGGAAAGTGCGGGAGAACCCGAAAGCTCCACACATATTGCGCCAGGCCCCCACAATATGAGGAAGAGCCTATCTGGGAAAATCGACACCTGCGATATTAGTTTGGGAAACGCGGCTGATCGCCGAAAGCAACTTGGCCCGGTCCAAATCGGCACGCGAAATCGGCGGCCCGGCCGAACCTGCCGTCATGACGACGACACGATCGGCAAGACCAAGTATCTCATCGAGATCATCGGAGATCAGAACGACCGTTGCTCCTTCCTCCGCCGCGAGCAGGATGAGCTTGTGCAGCTCTGCTTTTGCACCAATATCCACTCCTGCGGTCGGCTGATCCAGGATCATGACCCGAGGACGAGCTGCTACGGCACGCGCGAGCAGCACCTTCTGCGCATTGCCGCCGCTGAGCGTACCGACCGGCTTTTCACGCACGGGCGGATGGATGCGAAAGCTGCCTATCAGCCTCTCCACCATCTGCCGCTGCGCCCGGCGTCTGATGATCCCGTATCGCGACAGAATCTTGCCGAGCGCCGTGACCTCCATATTGGCCTCCACACTTGCCGCCAGCGCCAGACCCGAAATCTTGCGGTCTTCTGGCACCATCACCAGGCCTGCGGCGGCGGAGCGCTGCGGTGAGCGGCGCGTGATCGCGCGTCCGTCGATGCGCAAGGTGCCGTTACTCACCACATCGCCGACCATCGCTCGCGCGAGGCGGGTGCGGCCCGAGCCAACCAGCCCCGCTAGTCCCAGAATCTCCCCCGCAGCCAAGGTCAGAGACACGCCGGGACGCCCGGAGACCGAAAGATGATCCAATTCCAGCACGGGCGGACCCGACTGGGTTTGCTTGGCATTGCGCCGCCCGGGCCGTTGATCCAGCACGATATCCGTATGGCCGACGAGCAAATGCGCCAGATCATCGACGGTGTAATGCGCGACCGCTTTCGTCTCTACCACCCTTCCGTCGCGCATGATGGTGATGCGATCGGCAATGTCGCGCACCTCATCAAGGAAATGGCTGATATAGATGATGCCGACGCCGCGTTCCCGCCCCATCCTTCGCATGACGGCAAACAGATGTGCCCGTTCCGCCGGGGCCAGGCGTGCGGTCGGCTCATCCATGATCAGGATACGTACGTCTTGCGAGCAGGCACGCACGATTTCCGTCAATTGCTGCGCCGCCACACCCAGCCTGCGAATTGGCCGATCCATCGGCAGGTCGATGCCGAGAGATGCCGCCTCGCGCGCTGAACGCTCACGCAAGGCACGATGCGGCATCAACCCAGGCCAAGGCCCTTTCGGCTCCCGCCCGAGAGCAATATTGGCGGCGACCGACATGTCCGGAACGAGCGCGAAATCCTGGTAGATGATGGCAACACCCTGAGCCAGCGCCTCGGCCGGCGTATGAAAAGCCGAGAGGCGCCCTTCGATCAGTATCTCGCCGCTATAATCGGCGAAATTGCCAGCCAGAGTCTTCATCAGGGTGCTTTTGCCGGCGCCATTATGGCCGATCAGCGCATGGATTTCGCCAGCAGCGACGGAGAAGTCGACGCCATGCAGCACCGGACCTGCGGCAAAGCTCTTTGCAATATTCCGCATCTCCAGAAGCATGGCGCTGTCCTATGCCCGATCGGCGCTCAACCGCCCCAGGCGGCTGGCATGGACGCGACATTGGCCTTGGTGATGATCGGCAGCGGCAGATAGTGATCCGGCTGCGGCACCTGGGACTGCTTGCCGTCCAACCAGGCTACAGCGTCGATGATCGCATACTTGCCTTGCGGCGCCGGGTCCTGGTCGACCGTGCCATAGACCGTGCCCTGGATGATGGCATTGCGCACGTCGGCAGGATAATCGCCCATGATAAATTTCACGTCTGTGCGGCCACTGCGCGCAGCGAAGCTGGCACCATTCACACCTTCCGGCCCTTGGTCGATGATCGCGTCCAGCGTCCCTTGCGGATAGCGGCTGAGGAAATCCTGCGTAATGCCGAGCGCTTTCGCGTTATCCCAATCCGCCGCCTGACGCCCCACGATGGTGATGCCCGGATATTTCTTTAATGTGTCCATCAGCCCTGCCTCACGCGCCAGCTGCGCGGAGGTGCCGAGCTTTCCGAGAATATAGGCAATCTTGCCCTTGCCGCCTAAAGCTTGAGCGAGAAGATCCCCCTGACGCTGACCAAACACATAGTCATCGACGCCGACATAGGTGATGACCTTGGCACCGGTACTGGTATCCGCCTTGGTATTGACTGCCATGACCGGAACATTGGCGGCATTCGCCTGCCGAATGACCGGGACGATGCCGCGCGGATCGCTCGGCGCGATCAGGATCATATCGACCTGCTGCGCGATGAACTGCTCGACGATCGATATCTGCGCTGACAGATCACCATTGCCGCTCTGGATATCGAGGCTGACATTGTTGGCCGCCGCCGTCTCCTTCGCCAGCTTGATCAGATTCGAGTAGAAGGGGACCGACGTATTCCAGATCATGAAGCCGATGCGTCGCTTGGCCGCAAAGGCTTTCCCCGTCACACCTAGAAGTCCGGCCGCCGCCAGGCCGCCTAGAACCAGCCGTCGCTGTAAACGCATCATGATTTCCTCCCTTGTTCTTATTTGAAATTTATCGCCGCTCGCTTTGGCGGCGCTGATAGGCATCGACGCCGACCGCTACCAGAATCACGGCCCCCGTCACCGCAGGCTGCCAGAACGGCGAGATGCCCAAGAGGTTCAAGGCATTCGCGATGATCCCCAGCAGCAGCGTGCCGAGGATAGCGCCGCTGACGCGCCCGACGCCGCCGCTGAGCGGCACGCCGCCGACGACGACAGCCGCGATGGCACTCAACGGCCAATCGGTAGCGCTCGCCGGCTGGCCGATGGTCGTCTCTCCCAGCAGAACGATGCCGGCGACACCGGCCAGCAGCCCGCCGATGCCGTAGGTCGCAATCGTCACCCGATCGACATTGATGCCGGCGAGGCGCGCGGCCGTACGATTGCCGCCGACGATGTAGATGTAATGGCCAAAGGTCGTGAACCGCAAAAGTGCCCAGACTAGAAGGGCGATGATCGCAAAGATCAAAGTCGGCACCGGCAAGGGCCCGATCTTGCCCAGACCGAGAAAGGTGAAGGATTCCGGCACGCCATAGATAGGCTGCGCCGCCGTGCCGACGAAAAGAAAGCCCGTCACCAGAACCTGCGTCGCAAGCGTCGCAACGAAGGCATTGATGCCGATCTTGGCGATGCAGAAACCGTTGACGAGCCCGACGACAAGACCCAGCAGCAGGCCGGCCGCAATACCTGCAACCATCGAAACATGCACGATCAGCGCCGCCGCGACGACGGATGACATGGCACCCACCGCCCCCACCGACAGATCAAAGCCAGCGAGGATGATCATCAGCAACATGCCGCAGGCGACGATGCCGATGATCGAATTCCGCTGCAGGACATTCGACAGATTGGCGACCGTCGCGAAATGCGGCACCGTCAGCGAGAAGATCAAAAGCAAAGTGACGAAAATCCCGAGCAGGGCGAAGTTGCCGGCTCGCGCCCAACCGGCAACCACCACCGACAAAATCCCTGACTTTCCGCCAGAATGCTGCATCGAGACCATGGCCTTGCGATCACTCGTAGAATTCTGGGGCATGCTTGAACTCGGCCCAATCTTCGGGGTCATGCAGCATCCAGATCGGCGCATCCAGGCTATGCGCCAATTGCTTCAGCTTGCGGATGGACCTGACGGATTCGAGTGTATTCCAGTCGGAGGGCATCGGCTTGTCCGAATGCAGGCCGGACCGCAGATGCGCGGTATCCGCCGCCAGGATGATCGTCCGGCTGGCCAGACGCACCACGAGGCTGGCATTGCCAGGACTATGACCAGGCAGGTGGATGAATCGCAAGCTGCCGTCGCCGAAGAAATCGTAGTCGGCGCTTTCGACCTCCGTCCAATCGAAACCGAGCGTCGGGTCGATATCTTCCGCCCGGTATTGCGGCGAGGCCGGCAAGGGCCAGCGGGAATAAGCGATCTCGCCGCTCATGATGAAGAACTTCGCCTGCGGAAAGAGATACATGCCGCCGGTATGATCCCAATGGAGATGGGACATGATGACATAGTCGATGTCGGAGGTCTTGAATCCCAAGGCTTCAAGTTGCCGGTCGATTCTATGCTCGGGCTTCAGGGTAATGCCGAGCCTGGTTGCCATATCGCCATAGACGGTTGCCGCATTCTCAGCCGCTGCCGGAACCAGACCGGTATCCAGCAGCACCAGCCCCCGCTCATGCTCGATCAGGAAGGCCGGGCAAGGAATCGTCACCGGCCCCTTTTCGCCCACGACCAAGGCACTGCGGTCATCCTGCAGATAGCCATTCTCCAGCGCCCATAGGCGCTTCGCGAAACCCGGCTGTTTGACTGGCATCGCACGACCTCCCTTATGTTGATTTATTGACCGCTGCGCAGGCAGGAGACTCGGCTGACCAAGGCCCGATCCAGATGGATGAAGGGGCCAGTCGTCTCCCTTGTGAACAAGGCCATGAGCACAGCCGCCAGCACCATGACGCCAGCGAGCAGATACAGGCTGATCATGAAACCGGTTGGCGAGCTATAGCCACCGCCCGCCTGGATGATGTAGCCCACCGCGATCGTGCCGAGGCCGCCCAGGGCCGCACCGCCCATATTGAGGCCATTGGCGATTGCGACCGCACCCTTCTCGGTGGAGTCGGAGGAAATAGCGTAAAGAGCCGGATAGACGCCGTTGATCGCCATGCCGATAAAGAGCTGGATCGCGATCATGATGCCTACGCTCGTCCCGATATAGCGGAAAAGCATATAGGCGACTGCAAGCCAAATGCACATCGCGACCATACTGTATTTGCGGCCGAACCGATCCGCGATCAGGCCCCAGACAATCTGCCCAATGCCGCCGGTGATGGTGAAGATCACGGAATAGGCGGCAACTTTCGCCATCGGGTAATGCGCGACGAAAGCCAGATACAGCGGCAGCCAGAAGCCGAGCCCGTAATAGCTGAAATTGCAAAGCCCGCAGACCAGTGACGAGACGAGAATATTGGGGTTGCGCAGCGCGCGCCCGAAAGCGCCGGGCGCGGCATGCAGCACGCTGCCGTCCGTCGTTTCGATCAGCGGCGGCGTCAGGCCGCGGGCCTTGGTGTCATCAACGAAGGCTGCATAATTGCGCGGCGTCGCGAAGCGCCAATAGATGATCAGAAGCGGTACCAGAATCCAAGGCAGGATCAGAAACACCAGCCGCCAGGCATGATCGCCGAAGATAGAGAGCACGGCGGAGATCGCCAGACCGCCCAGCAGAGAGCCCCAGGGAAAGGCCGTGTGATGTAGGCCTTGCGCGAAGCCGCGCTGCTCTACCGGCCACCATTCCGCCACCGCCGTCACCTCCGCCGTCTCGCCGATGCCGCTAGCGAGGTTCTTGACGAGCTGGAAGGCGAAGATGGCGCCGAAGGTCGTCGTCAGCGGCCCAATGCCGGTCAGGATCGTGAAGACGAAATAGCAAAGAGCGATCGGCAGATGCCGGTATTTGCGGGCCCAGCCATGGCCGCCCCGATCCAGCCAAGGCGCCAGCCCCGTGCCGGAGACGCTGAGCGCGATCATCAGAATGCCGGAATAGAGACCCATCCGCGAGGCATCGAGATGGAATTCCTTGACGAAGGATGGCTGCAGAATCTGAAACCACTGCCGCATATTGGTATTCATGGCATAGATGGACCAAAGACAGCCCATCGCCGCCCAGGACCAGGAACTGCCGAAGACACGGCCGGCGCTTGCCCCGGCGCGTGGGGCCGCCAAGCCTGTCACCTCCCTATCCGGCATCGGTTCCATCCCTCTCAAGTTTCTTGTCTTTGATCAATCGAACGGCAGGCGATCAGCCTGCCGCCATCAGAGCCGCAAGATCTATGCGGCAATATTGAGAATTTCGGCGATCGTGCCGCCGACGACGGCCGCATAGGTTGCGGGGTCTTTCGAGCAGCGCTCCATCTTCTTGAACTCCCATTCATAGTCTACGAAAGGGGAATCCGTGCCCCAAATCACCTTGCCGGGAGGCAGCTCCCGCACTGCCGTCGTGATTTCATGAATGGGCGCGCGCGATGTCTCAAGATAAAGGTTCGGCAGTTCCTGGGCATAGGCGATGGCCTGCTCAACGCCCCAGAAGAAGCCCATATGCGCCATCAGCAGCTTCACGCGCGGAAAGCGCCGCGCCATTTCGGCGAATTCCGGCGGTGCGTTGAACAAGTCGCTGGCGCCATGGACGATGATCGGGATGCCCAGATCTCCGGCTTCCTCGAACAAGGGATTGCAGAGTTTCGGATCGGCCAGATGATAGCCGTTGATCGTCGGATGCAGCTTCAGCCCCTTGAAGCCCCATTCCTTGACACAACGGCGCACTTCCGCCGCCGCCCCCGGTTCCCAGGCATTGACGGCGCAATAAGGAATCAGGCGATCGGGGAATTCGTCATAGGCGACCTTCACGGCGTCATTGGTGAAATTGCCTTCGACGAAGGGAAAGATGACGCCTTTCCGCACGCCGGCCTGATCCATCTTCGCGACCAGTTCCGCGCCCGTTTGCCCCGCGCCCGTGCGCGGGCCGATATGATTATGGGCGTCGATGACAAGGGTCATGTCATTATCCTCTGATTTTGTTTTCAGTGCGGCCGGCGCAGCGCGCCGACGGCCATGGCAAGCAGAATGAACAAGCCATTGAGGGTGAAGCGGAACGGCGCGCCCAGTCCCAGCATGGTCAGGCCGTTGCTGAGGAAAGACACGAACAGCGTGCCGACCAGCGTGCCGGGAATGGTCATGGCGCCGCCGCGAGACGCGAGCGTGCCAAGATAGACGGCCGTGAAGGCATCCAGCAGCAGCGGTTCCGCGCCGCGCGGCATGGCGATGCCGGTACGCGAGACCATGGCGACGCCGGCGATGGCGGCACAGACACCGCTGACCACGAAGCCGGCGGCGAAGACGCGCCGGGTATCGATGCCGGCGAGATAGGCGGCGCGGACGTTGAAGCCGACTGCCCGCGCCTGCCGCCCGAAAGCCGTGCGCGTTGCCAGCGCATAGACAGCGAAGAAGACGATAAGCGCCAGCACGATCAGCGCCGGCACGCCAGCAATCGTATGACGTCCCAGGAAGAAGAAAACCTGCGTGGTGCTGTCTGGCAGGGTAAAGAGAATTTGCGGGTCGGACCCGTGCGTGTAGATCAGCTCGCCGCTGCGCACGACGAACATCATCCCGAGAGTCGCGATGATCGCCGGAATGCCCAAATACGCGGTCAGCAGCCCGTTGAGCAGACCGATGACGACGCCCAGAACCAAGGGCGCGGTGAAGGCGAGCCAGGTCGGCGCGCCATGCACCAAGAGGCCCGCCGACATGATGGCGGCGGCATCGACCGTCTGCGCCACGCATAGGTCGACGCCGCGCATGGCCAAAACCAAGGTCAGGCCGAGCGACATCATCAGCAGAACCGTGCATTGCCGCAGCACGTTTTCGATATTGGCGACATGGCCAAAGCTCGGCTTGATCAGGGCGATGACGATGAAGACGGCGACCATGCCCAGGATCGCGCCATAGGCGCGGAAGGCTTCCACCAGGGATGACAGAAGGCGGTCATGGGAACGCGCCGCGAAATCGATGCTCATGATGCTGCTTCCTTAGAAAATCAGCACCTGGCCGATGCCGCGCTTATGCACGACGCCGAGCAGGATCGAGAGGATGAGGACCAGGCCTTGGATTCCGGGCAGCGCGAGGTTAGAAATGCCCAGCAGCACAAGGCCGTTGGCGAGCCCCGCCAGGAAGATCGCGGCAATGGCGGTGCCGATGACCGAGAGTTCGCCGGTGCGTGACAGGCTGGTGCCGAGGAAGGCCGCCGCCAGCGCCGATATCAGGAAATCGAACCCGGTCGCGAGCGCAGAGGCGCCGTAGCTATAGGCGGCGAGCACAGTGCCAGCGAAGCCCAGAATGATGCCGGCGGTGATGAAGGACGCCAGAACGGCGCGCGGGCGGCTGACGCCGCGCAACTGGGCGGCAGCCAGATTTTCGCCCACCGCATACATCCTGACGCCCGTGCGCGTATGCTTGAACAACATATGCAGGATCGCGACGACGATCAGCAGCAGAATGGCGATGAAGGGGATGGGTCCGAAATAGCCCTGGCCGATGAAGAAGAATTTCGGCTGGTCGTAAAGCGTCAATGCCTGACCGTGATTGTAGAGCAGCGACAGGCCCATGGCGACGAACATGGTGCCGAGCGTCGCGACGAAAGGCGGAATGCGAAAGAGCAGAACCAGACCGGCATTCAGCAGCCCGGCCAGAAACCCCTCGCCCACGCCAAGCCCGATGCCGGCCGCCATGCCGAGGCCACCGCCGATCGTGCCGGAGGCCAGATTGGCCGCGAACTGGCTGACAGCGCCGACCGACATGTCGAACCCGCCAGCGACCAGCGCCGATGTCAGGCCAAGGGCGATGAGCGCCAAAAGGCTGCCCTGCTTGATGACGTCGAAGACATTCTTGGGCGCCAGAAAATCCGGCGCCGCAATGCCGATCGCCGCCAGCACCACCAACATGCCGATCACCGTGCCCCATCGCGTCAGCAGCGCGCCCAGGCTGCGGCGGCCCACGGCCGCTTCATCCTCCAGCGCATCGGCCCGATCCGCTGGCTCGCCGCTCGTCGCGATCGCCATCAGCTGCGGCACGTCCAGCCCTTCTGCGGGCAGCGTTTCCAGAATATGGCCCTTGCGCATGACCGCGACGCGGTCGCACATGCCGACCAGTTCCTCGAAATCCGAGGAAATGAAAATCACCGCCGCACCCGCGCGGGCGACTTCCGTCATCTGGCGGTAGATCTCGACCTTGGAGCCGACATCAACGCCCGTTGTCGGCTCATCGAATATAAAGACCTTGCTGGCCCCGCTTAGCCAGCGGCCGATGACGATCTTCTGCTGATTGCCGCCCGAAAGGTTGCGCGTGATCTGACGGGGGTTGGGCGGCACGATCTTCAGCCGCTCGATCAGCCCGGCCGTCCAGGCGCGCTCGGCGCGGAGATTCAGCCAGCCAAGGCGCGCGAAGCGGCTGATGGTCGGCAGCGACAGGTTTTCCCGCACCGTCAGCTCCGTCACCAGCCCTTCATGCCGGCGATCCTCGGGGATCAGCGCGAAGCCGTCCGCCTTGGCCGCCCGCGGCGAGGACGGGCGCGACACCTGGCCGTGCAGCTGAACAAGGCCATTACGTGGTGCCGCTCCCATCAGCGCCATGGCGAGTTCCGTCCGGCCCGCGCCGACTAGGCCGGCAATGCCCAGAATCTCGCCCCGCCGCACGCTGAGGGAAACGTCGCGCACCTTGCGGCCCTGGCTCAGCCCATCCACCGTCAGCGCCGTCTCGCCAAGCGGGATCGGCTCCTTCGGGTAAAGCTGGGACAAGGCGCGCCCGACCATGGAGTCGATGATCGCCTGCCGGCTGGTCTCATCCACCGCATGCGTCGAAACCAAACGCCCGTCGCGTAAGACGGTGATTCGGTCAACGAGATCAAAAATCTCGTCGAGATAATGCGAAATATAGATGACCGTGACGCCGCTTTCCTTCAGCCCGCGCAGGATGGCGAAAAGCTGCTCGGCTTCGGCGTCGCTGAGGGAGGCGGTCGGCTCGTCCAGAATCAGGATGCGCGGCGCCCGGGTCAGCGCTGCCGCAATGGCCGCCAGGGCCCGCTGCGCTACCGTCAGATCCCGCACCAGGGCCGTCGCCGGGAAGCTGGCACCGACGCGGCTGAGCGCTGCCTCCGTCTCCGCCCGCATGGTCTTGAAGTCCAGCAATCCGCCGGAGACGATTTCCCGGCCGAGGAAGACGTTCCGCGTCACGTCGAACTGACCCACCATCTGCTGGTCCTGGTGGACGATGACGATGCCCGCGGCTTCCGCGTCGGCAGGGGAGGCAAAGCGGACGGGCTTGCCTTCCACCAGAATCGTGCCGCCACTCGGCGCATAGACGCCCGTCAGAACCTTCACGAGCGTCGATTTGCCGGCCCCGTTCTGGCCGACGAAAGCGTGGATTTCACCCTGGCGGATGGAAAGATCCACGCCGTCCAGCGCCAGGACACCCGGAAAGCTTTTCCGGATGCCCCGGCATTCCAGGACGGTGGCGATATCCGTCGCGGGCCGCCTGTCCTGCACGGGGCTGGTGATCATCTTGATTATCCCTTGATCTCTGGCAACGGTGCTCAGGGCAAGGTCGGGCGCACGACCACGACCTGCCCGGTCTGCGGCCATTGCGCGGCGACGGCCTTCGGGTCGAGCTGGATCTTCTGCCAGACATCCGGCCCCCACCGCTTTTCGGCGGCGGCGACCGCATTGTCATGCGTCGCGACATAGGCGTCGGTATACATCGTCGCCGGGAAGTCCTTTTTGCCCGCCAGGGCATCGATCATCGCCTGCCCGGCAAGCTCGCCGATATGCGGCACGTCCTGCACCACGGTCGCGATGAAGGGGCTGCCCTTCTCCATCAGCATCTGGAAGCCGACGCGGTCGCCGTCGATGGACGCGACCTTGATTTCCGGCCGGCCGGCGGCGCGAATGGCCTGCACCGCGCCCGAGGTCAGCAGGTCATAGGCGCCCCAGACGGCAGCGATGCTGCCGGGGTCCGGGTTCGCCGTCAGAATATCTTCCATCTGCGATTGCACCTGCGCCGGATCATGTTGCGTCGGCACGTCATGCAGATGCACCTGCGGATAGTCCTTCACCATTGCTTCCAGAATACGCTTGCGGGTTTCCAGGATAGGCGCGCCGGGAACCGAGAAGACGTAGACATCGCCCTTGTAGTTGATGGAGGAGAGCAAGGCCCGGCTCATCAGCGCCGACATCAGCGCGTCGTCGCCGTCGATATCCGTCACCGCCCCCGGGGTCAGCGCACCGACCGAGGTAGTGACGACCGGAATATGCGCGGCATTGGCCTTGGCGACTTCCGGCGCCAGTTGCTGCGCATTGCCAAGCTGCACGATGATGCCGTCGACATGCGAATTGATGAGGTTTTCGATATCCTCGTTCAGCTTGCGCGGATCGGTCTGCGCATCCGTCACCACAACGCTGTCGCCCGCCGCTTCCAGCACCTTCCGCGCGCCGTCGATAATGCCGCGATTATAGTCGTTGGTGATTTCGCGCGCGGCGATGCCGATCTTTTTGCCGGCAGCCCAGGCGCCGTGCGGCGAAGCCAAAGCCATGGCCGCCAGCCCGATGAACATTGTTGTTTTGCGCAAGATTTTATGCATGAAACGTCTCCCTTTTTTATTTGTTTTTGTGCGGGAAAGCCGATCAGTCGCCGAAAGCGAGCGGCAGCCCCCCCTCCGGCCAGTCAAACGCCACCAGCTCGCCGCGCCCGGCAAGCGTCACATAGGCTGTACGCCGGTCAGGACCGCCGAAGCAGACATTGGTGGTCAGCGGATCGCCGGTATCGATCTCGCGCACGATCTCGCCCTTGGACGAAATCACAGTGATCTTGCCGGTATAGAGCGTGGCTAGGACGATATTGCCGGCTGCATCCACCGCCAGGCTGTCGAATCCCTGGAAGCCCGGCAGGCCCGCGACCAATCGGCCGCCATGAGGCGATGGAAAGGGTAGTTTGCTGACACGGCCGGGTGCAATGATGTCGAAAGCCCAGAGCCGCGACGGGTCCATTTCCGCGACATAAAGCGTGGCACCATCGGGCGAGAGGCCGACGCCGTTCGGCGTCAGCATCGGGTAAGCGACTTCGACAATCATAGACCCATCCGGCTTCGCGTAATACAGGCCGCCATGGTCATGGCTGCGCGCCAGATTTTTGCCGAGATCGGTGAAGTAAAAGCCGCCATGGCGGTCAAAGACGAGGTCGTTCGGTCCGCGCAACGCGTGCTCGCCGCAGCTCTCGTACAGAATCTCGACCTTGCCGTTGGCGGGATCGACGCGCTCGATACGGCCGCTGGTGTAATAGTTGTCGCTCGGGATCGAGCGCAGGATACCGTCTTCTGTAATCCAGTGCGAACCGCCGCTGTTGCAGACATAGAAACAACCGTCCGGGCCGATCGCAAGACCGTTGGGTCCGCCGCCGGTATCGGCCATCACCTGAGTCCGACCGTCGGGAAAGACGCGCGTAATGGTGCCGCGCGCTATCTCGACAAGCGCGATCGATCCATCCTGCAGAACAACGGGACCTTCTGGAAACAACAGACCGGTGGCGATAGTGCGGATATTGGTCATTTTGCTTTTTTGTCTTCTTGTTGGCTTGAGCGTTTCATCCTGCCTGACCGTCATTTGACACTGCCTGCGGTAAAGCTGCCCTCAAGCTGCTTGCGGATGAGGGCGATAGCGATGATCGGCACAATGAAATAGATCGTGGAGCCGGCAAAGATCTGCCCGTAAAGCGGCCCTTGTGGCGGCACGAAGCGCATCAGCAGTGGCAGGAAGGTCAGTGCATTCTGATCGGTCAGGACCAGCGCGAACAGGAACTCGTTCCAGCAGAAGCAGAAGATCAGCACGGCGGTCGTGAGAATCGCCGGTGTCGCGATCGGCATGATGACCTTCCACAACACTGTCCAGGATGATGCGCCATCGATGCGCGCCGCCTCATCGATATCGAGTGGAATCGCTGCGAAGAAACCCCGGATCATCCAGATCGCGAAAGGCAGGGAGAAGGTCAGGTAGATGACCGCGAGACCCGAGATCGTGTCGAGAAGGCCTAGATTGCGGAACAGGAGATAGAAGGGAATGACGAGGACGATGCTCGGGATCATGCGGATCGCCAGGATCACCAAAGCCAGGCGATTGAAGCCCCGGCCGAAGCGCGTCATGCCGTAGGCGGCCATGGAGCCGAGCAGGACGGAAACAACGGTCGCCGACATCGCCGTCGCGAAGGAATGCCACAGCGAGCCCCAGAAGGCCTGCTGCGAAAACACTTCCGCATAATTGTCGAACCCCAGGCCGCCGCCCGAAGGCCGATGCACGACCAGCGAGACATAAAAAGCCCAGAGCGGCGGCAAAACCGCGATGAGGCAGGAGAGGATTGCGACGATATAGAGCAAACGGAGTTTCATGCCTTGCTCTCCGCGCGACTGAAGCGTCGCATGGAGGCCAGAAGCAGCATGACGAGGACCATGATGATGACGAAAACGATGAGTGCGAGTGCCGCACCGCGACCGACCTGAAAATCCTGAAAACTCGTGCTGAAGGCGTAGAAATTCAGAATCTCCGTGCTTGTTCCCGGGCCGCCTTGCGTGATGACGATGAAGAGATCGATATTCTTTAGCGCGTCGATCAGCCGCAGCAAAACGGCAACCAGCAGAACCGGCTGCAGCAAGGGCAGTTCGATCCGCCACAGAATCTGGCGGAAACTGGCGCCATCCACTCGGGCGGCTTCCGTCACGTCCCCTGGCAATGTCAGCAGACCCGCCAGGATGACCGCGAACATGAAGGGCGTCCATTGCCAGACATCGGCAATGACGAGACTGTAAAGAGCCAGCGCCGGACTGTTCACCCAAGGCACGGCGGACAGGCCAAGCCAGCCCAGAACGATATTGAAAAAGCCGAATTGCGGACTGTAGATGCTGCGAAAGTAAAACGCCCAGATCAATGGCGCGATGACGACCGGCAGGCAGAGAATGGCGCGCATGAGCGGAAAGCCCATGAGCTTGCGCGCCAGTCCTTGGCGAATCAGCAAGGCGAGGCCGAAACCCAAAGCCAGTTCCAGCACGACCGACAGCACCGTGTAGATCACCGTGACGACAGCCACCTGCCCCGTCGCGGGATCAGTGAGAATCGAAATATAATTCCCGATCCCGTGCCAGCGATGCAGGCCTGACATCAGATTCCATCGGTAAAGGCTCGCCGAAACGGCAGAGACCAGCGGATAGCCGATAATCAGAGCAAGACAGAGCAGACTCGGCGCCAGAAAGGCATAGGCGCCGAGCCGTGAGGATTTCAGCATCAATAGTAGCCCGCATCCCGCATGATGCCGTCCGCCGCCTTCTGCGCATTCTGCATGGCCTGCTGCGGCGTGATTTCACCGACGAAAGCGCGGCTGAGCTGCACGCCGGCGGCGCTGTCGATCTGGCCCCATTCCGGCAGCTGCGGCCGGATTTTGGCGACCTTCAGACTGGCGGCAACCGCCGGGAACCAGGGCTTGGCCGAGGCATTGGCGGCCCAGGCGGAGTTGCGGCAGGGCTGGCCGCCATGCGGCACCAGATCCTTGCTCTGTACGTCACGACTATTGAACCACGCCAGATACTCTGCCGCCGCCTGAGCGTCCCGCGAGTAGTTAGAGACGGTCAGGCCCATGCCGCCCATAACGGGTGCTTGGCAAACCTTGCCCTTGGGTGAAACGGCGCTGACCAGATTGGGCCGCATATCCGGGCTGGCGGTGACGATCGCATCCGGAATCCAGGCGACCGGGTCGAGCGTGCCGAGGCCCGTCGCCATGGCGCGCGTCTCATCCGCCTCGGTATAGGCAGCGCCGCCGGTCGGCATGGTTTTCATCAGTTCCAGCAGGAATGTCAGTGCATCCACACCCGTCTGGTCACCGAAGATCGGCTTCATCTTGGCATCGAAAAGCTCACCGCCATTAGCCCAGAAAATCGGCAGCCAGACGGAGAAGGCCTTGATCAAACGCTCGGTGCCTGCCACGAAGCCGAATTGCTTGGCCCCCGGATTGACGGTCTTTTGCGACGCCGCCAGCAGATCGTCCCAGGTCTGGGGCACGCCCAGGCCCGCCGCCTTGAGATGCACCGTATTGGCGATCAGGCGTTGGCAATTGGCGACCGTCGCCATGCCATAGGTCTTGCCGTCGGCGGAATACATTTGCCGCAGGGCCGGCGGAATATCACTGAAAAAATCGGCCAACTGCGCCTGCGGAACCAGGTTGTCGAGCTGTTTGAGGTGGCCCGCCTGAACATAGCCTTTGAGATAAATGGAATCGATCTGCACCACGTCATAGGCAGAACTATGGGCCGCGAAAGCGGCCACTTGCTTTTCGATCGATTCGTTATAGCCCATGGTGATCAGGTTGACCTTAATCCCCGTCGCCTTGGTGAATGCCGGCGTCAGCTCAACAAGCGGCTGGCCGAAGATACCCTGGCCCATGGTCAGCGCGGTAATCGACATGTCGCGCGCAATGGCGGGCCGCGCAAGACCGCCAGCCGCAAGGGATGTGGCCGCAGCACCTTTCAAGAGCGTGCGGCGTGTCAAAGCAGATTTGGATAGGCGTGGAGCTTCATTCATGTCAGTTTCCTCCGTTTATTGTTTTTATGAAGGCAGGATCATCCCTACAAACTAGCCACGACGTTCCGAGCGTTGGTGAAACATCTTGGCGAAATCCGGCGGCAGGCTTTCTGGCTGAACAAGACCGGAAGCCGCAGCGATACGCCACCAGGCAACATCGGCTTCATGAATGACAACGCATTCCAGGCTTCGTTTCACATTGTCACCTTCGGGCGAATGGCTGGCGGCAATATGCGCGACCTCTTCCGGCAGACCGGCAAGAAGGCAGATATGGGCCCCGTAAATGGGATGGCGCAGCGAAGGCCAGCCAAAGCGACTGCCGTCCTTGTTCCATCGCTGTTGATTCTCAGGGTCGCATTCAAAGGTCTTGCCGACGTCATGGCAAAGCCCGCCGGCGATGACGATGTCGCGATCAATATCGGCCAGCGGAAAAGCCGCGGCGAAATAGTCGACATAGCCCAGTGCCAGCTTCGTCACGCCGCGCAGATGCAGATCCTGGCCACCTTCCTTCAGAAGGAGCGTTCCGGGGATAGCCTCCCCCGGCAGATCGCGCACACGCTTGAAGCTGGAAAACGACAGGGCAATCGCCCATGCATCGATGCACTGTTCTCTCAGCGACTGCTTCGAGATCAGATCGACTTCCGGAAGATCTTCACGAATGCTTTGCCTGACCGCATCAGGCAGCGCTATGCTGTATCCATTCATCATGATGATGGCTTGTCTCCGGCCAGATATTGCGTCGCACAATAATGCAAACGTCTAAGAAAAGATCAGATGATATTGCCACATGACATGCCAAATATTGGTGTGATGGCGCCTCATGCCGCCGTTTCCTCATTTTTATGCTTGCAGGATAGGCAGGGCCTGGCAGATAAAACAATTTAGAAATTTTGTGTTTTTCGATTCAGGTTTTTAAAATTATGCGCCCTAGCTCAGCCCAGCTTGAAGCCTTTTATTGGGTGGCGCGCCTGGGATCGGTCAAGGAAGCGGCCCGGCACCTCAATGTGGCTCCGCCGACCATCTCGCTGCGCATCGACCAATTGGAAGCCGATCTCGGCCATACGATGTTCGAGCGTCAGGGGCGCCATGTCGTGCTGACTCAGCGCGGAGAGGCGCTGGTGCCGCATGTCGCGGCGGTAATCGAAGACTACAGCAAAATTCACGCAGCTATGGGGGAAGCCTGGCAAAGCCACGGCGTCATTCGCATCGGTGTCACAGAAACCTTCGCTCAGGCCTGCCTTCCGGCCTATATGGCCCGCGTCGCCTCTCGCTACCCAAGCGTGCGACTGGAATTCACCGTCGGTACCAGTGCCGATCTTGAGGGTGAGATCCTGGAGCGGCGGCTTGACCTTGCTTTCGCGATCAATCCGACCGGCGACCCAAAGCTGACTCTGGTGCCACTCGGCACGCAACCCGCCGTCTGGGCTGCCGCGCCGTCCTTCAATCTGCCCGCGCGCCTCCATCCACGGGATCTGGCCGGTATTCTCATTGTCACCAATCCGCCGCCGGCACCGATGTGGTGGCAAATCACGGAATGGTTCCGGCAGGCCGGACTGGAGCCAAGCGCCATCTGTCGCTGCACCAGTCCCACAATGGTCGCGCAGTTGGTGGCCGCCGGTCTTGGCGCCAGCCTGCTGCCCCGCCGGCTGGTACAGGGGGCCATCGTAGCCGGCCGCGTCAAAGCCCTTGGCAGCAAATTACCTTTGCACCCATCTCGGATGTTCGCAGTCTTTCGCTTTGCCGATAATGATCGGCTTATTCAGGACATGGTCGCTCTGGGGCAGGCCGTTATGGATCACGCCCAGTTGATCGAACTACAGCCGTCTTAAACACGTGCCGAAACTTTCGCGGCTATTTTGCTTGATAATGGCGATGCGAAATGACGTTCAGAGCGTCCATGGCGGCCTCGATCTTGTCTCGGTTCCCGCCGCCAAGCTCGCCGATGTAAAGACGGCTGCGGGGTAGCGGCCTCTTTGTTTTGACGATCTTGAGACGGCCAGCTGTGTCGAAGACCTTTACCATCGGCGCCGGGAATATGCCGATGCCGATACCGGCACGGACAAGCTGCATCGCGGCGTTGACGCTGGTACATTGGCAAAGATTGCGCGGCGTCTGTCGGTCCTCGGCGAACCAGTCTAGCGTCTTGCGATACATCGGCGTAGGCGGCGGCGTGGTGATGATCGACAGCGGCAGCAATTGCTCGGGCGTCGCATTTTTCGGAACGGCCATGAAATGCGGCGCCACCCAGACATTGTCCTGCGATGCGAGCGGAACAAGACGCAAAGCGCGGTCGCCCATCGGGTCGACCAGGACGGCGAGATCAAGATTGCCCTCCAGCAGACTATGCTGAAGCAAATAGCTTGTTGCTATCGTCCATTCTGGCTTCAAATGCGGATGCCGCCGAGAGAGTTCCGAAATCAGTTCCGCCAGGCAGGTCACGGCAAAGCCTTCCGCCAAACCGATCCGCAAAGATCCCGCAATCGCCGGCGCGGCATCCATCCGCTCCAGACGATGAAAGGCGTCTAGAACACCCTTCGCATGTTCAAACAGCGCAAAACCCTCATGGGTTGCCTTCACACCACGGCCGGAGGGCACAAGAACTGCCCTTGGCAACTCTTCCTGCAGCTGCCGCAAGCGGAGCGAGATGGTGGATTGCGTCACGCTCAACCGGCTGGCCGCTTTTTGCAGCGAGCCCAGTTCTATCACCCAGTAGAAAGCCTCAATCTGGGGGATGGAAATGCGACTCATTGAAAATTCCAATCATTCACGGCAACGGAAACTCGTTAGACAGAAATTTCCAATAGTCTATAGCTGCAAACTGGGTCACGCTTCACGTTCTCGGGCTTTGGCCCACAAAAAAGTTGAGGAAACCATGATAGCTCGCCGTGCCTGGGTCGCGTTGGTGATTTTTCTTCTAGTCGTCATCAATTTCATGGACCGCATCGCGCTGTCCGTGGCGGCGAAACCCCTGGTGGCAGCCTTCGGCTTTACCTCTGTCCAACTCGGCTATCTCTTTTCAGCCTTCCTGTGGACCTATGTTGTCTGTCTGGTGCCGCTTGGACTTTTGAACGAAACAGTCCGCCCCCGGGCGATGGTCGGCGGCGCCATGGCCGTGTGGTCGGCAGCCACGCTGCTGATGGGCGTCGTCAGCAGCTACGGCGGCATGATCGTGTCGCGACTTCTCATGGGCGCCGGCGAGGCCGCAACATTCCCAGCCTGTGGCCGCGTGATCCGCGACTGGTTCCCCGAGCGCGAGCGCGGCGTCGTCACCGCTTTGTTTAATGGCGGCTGTCAGGCGGGTGCGGCGATCGGTGCTTTGTTCACTGCCGCCCTGGTCGGCTGGGTGGGCTGGCGCGCGCCTTTCATTCTGCTTGGCGTCCTTGGCTTCGGCTGGATGGCGTTCTGGTTCTTGTGGTATGGCGCGCCGGCCGAAGTTAAATGGCTGCCCAAAGCCGAAAAGCTCATGATTTTGGACAATCAGGACCTTGACGAAAGCCGGATTAAGGCGAACCCGACCGCCTCGTCACTGATCTTCCTCCTGTCGCATAGCAGCATCTGGGGACTGATCCTAACGCAGGCTTGTCTTGTCTATACGGCCTTCCTGTTCCTCAGCTGGCTGCCGATGTTCCTGGAAACCACGCGTCATCTGACGGAAATGCAGACGGGGTATCTGACAGCGGCGCCTTATCTGCTCGCTGTCGTCTTCAGCCTCATTATTGCGCGTATCAGCGACCGCAGCCTGTCGACGACCGATATCAAGCGCGGCCGGCGGCGCAACTTTGTGGCGATCTCAGCCGCTCTGTCCTTGCTCATCCTGCTCGCGACCGTTGTCACGAATGTCTGGGCGCTGCTGGCTGTTCTGACCTTCGTTCTGACAGGATGCGCGGGCGGCGCGGGCCTGAATTTCACCCTGGCGAGCGATATTCTGGAAAATCCTCGCGACGTGCCGACGGTCTTCGCGCTGACCGCCTTCGGCGGCAATCTGTTCGGCTTGGCCGCGCCCATCATTACCGGTTATCTGGTGCAGAAGGCCGGCGGCTATATCATCGCCTTTCATGTCGCCGCGGCCTTGCTGCTATGTGGCTTTATCCTCACGCTCACCCTGACGCGAAAGCCGGTTCCATCTCAGCATAGTTTCGCCTAGGTCTCTCCGTCAGCCATGCCCATCGCCTGAAAGCCCCAAGGATCTCTCGCGCATGAAAAACCTTCTTGATGACAAGACCTGCATTATCACGGGCGGGTGCGGCAGTGTCGGTCTTGCCGCCGCGCGGCTGTTCCTGTCGGAAGGGGCGCGCGTGATGCTGGTTGATCTTGACGATGGACGGCTGGCGGCGGCGAAAGCGAGCCTCGGCTCCGACAAAGTCGCCGTCTTCAAGGGGGATGTCGCGGAATCCGCCGATGTAGCGGGCTATCTCGCGGCAACCAACGGGCTGTGGGGTCCTATCGACGTCGTTTTCAGCAATGCCGGAAATCACGGACATATCGCGCCATTGGCCGACTATGATGACGACGCCTTCGATCGGACTTTGCGCATTCACGCACGCGCAGCCTATCTCGTCTGCAAAATGGCGCCGCCATATATGAATGACCAGAGCAGCATCATTGTCACATCAAGCTTGGCGGGTCTTCGCGGGGGCGCCGGTTCTGAAAACAACATCGCCTATACGGTTGCCAAGCACGCGCAGACCGGCGTTGTCCGCGCGGCCGCCCATGCCTGGGCCGGACGCGGCATTCGCGTCAACTCGCTCAATCCCGGTCCGATCGACAATCCCTTCCAGACTAGCATCGAAAATCAGCTGAGCGCCGTCACCGGGCGCAATATCACGCAAGCGATCGATAGCGACATTCCGCTTGGCCGTCACGCCAAGCCTGAGGAGGTGGCCAAAGCCGCTTTGTTTCTTGCATCCTCTATGAGTAGCTTCATCACCGGACATGTGCATGTTGTAGATGGTGGTCTAGGAAGTTAGCCGCCCGCCGCTAACGGGTCTTCCACATGTTGAAGGCGAAGAGGCTTTTGAGGTGCTCGCAAGGATTGAAGTCGTCTTTTCGCATTTTGTCCTGCAATTCGATGAGCCTGCTGGCGCTGAATCCAAATTGTTCAACCGCTACAATTTACCAGGGCCAATGTCATTGTCCTTTAAAATGGCTCTCCCTCACATTGAGGGGGTCTGGCTCAAATGATGTGACGTCAAGTTGAATAAAGGGGAAGCATCCTCGTGCGGAGTAACTCGGCACTAGCACGACCATAAATTGCGCGCTTGAGAGTTTTTAGACGGTTGATTTGCCCCTCTGTCTGACCCTTGCTTCAAGGCTCCACGATAGCGTTGCGGACGGCACCAATGTCCCGACGAAGCGTCGCTGTAAACTGTCCCATCGCATGGATGCCGGAGCTGGCTGCGTTCTGTAGCTAAGGATCCAGCAATTCGATATTGCCGCGCCTCAGAAGCCCACGAAAACGCATGGCGAGGGCACGCATTGCGGCGAACTCAGTGGACGCCTCCTTCAAGTCATCCACTTTTTCGCATTGGGCTTTAGTCAGCAACCCGCGTAGTTTGATGCAAAGCGCTGACGCGACAATCGGTGGCACGTGTGCCCTCGGTTTGCCATCAGGCAACCTAGTCCAATCTGGGGGCGAGGATGTGATTACTGCCGCGAAATGGGCACGGCGCCAGCCGTTGAGGCGCTATTGAAGATGGGTTAGGCTCCCTGTGTAGCCAAGCGGCCGGATCTCCGCGACTAGCTGCCGCCCTATTGTGCATCCTTCGTTCCACCGTTGGGCCAGGTAAGCGCCGAAGCCGGCCGGCATCGTCGATTTTGGTGCCATGGTCGCCTGCGGCTGGACCGCATCCCGCCGAGTCCACTTTCGGACCATGCGCCAGTTGAACGTGAGCGTGCAGTGAGCCAATTTTGATTGGGTGCGAAAGTAGCACAAGTTACGTCGGGGATGCGGATAAAAACTTGGCATACATTTTAAACTCTAATGCCAAGACTCTGTCGATATTCAAGGGGACTGAGAGCCCGAGGGATCTTGACGCGCTTTTCACTATACCAGAGGATGCAGGAATCAACGGCCTCAACGAATTGTTCAATTGTCGAGGTCTTCCAGTCTCGCGGATAGAATAATTCAGTTTTTAGGCGTCCGAAGAAGCCTTCGCACGCCGCGTTGTCGGTATGAGCTTCGTGCCAACTTCAGCTAAGCAAGCAGGTCCGGCAGCCGATAAAGATCTTTGAGGGCGTCAACCAGCACTGTCTTTCCCCGCTTACTCAGGAGGTGCAGGTCGACGCCCAGGCCTTTTTTCTAGCAATTCATTAGCCTTCTTCGAGAGATCATGTTCGAGCTGCAGTTGTCGGATATCGCCCCGCAGGGATTTGAGCTGGCGCTCTAATTTCTCTCGCTCCGGTGTGATTTGTTATTGCTTTTCACAATTGCGGGAGCCTCAGTGCAACATCACAATAAGAGCCAAGCCACTTTCCGCGGGCATGGTCTTGAAGAAAGCCTGAATACCGCCTGCAGATGCACCAATGGCAATCACCGGCACAGGCTGGTCGGCAGCGTCAACCACGAACGGCTCGCTGCACGACTTGGGACCCACATCTATCGGGGATTTCTTTTAGGACTGCCCGGACGGTAGGCGCCATCGGCGCGCTTTCTTCCCGCTGCAGGAGGCGCAAACCTGCTCGCAGTACCTCTGACGCGGTCTGTACCGCCCCGTGCCGACTAAAGCGTCCACATAGGCCATAAGTTGAGGGTCAGTGAGACGTTCAAAGAGGCTTTTGGAAGCATGCAAACGGCTAGCCCGGCTCCCAACGGGTGTCAAAGATTGACTTCCACAATATTGTCGAGATCTTGCTTAGTTCCTCGTATCGATCTCACACTAAGTAATTGCAAGCCGTCGCGTGCTGACAGATGCTAAGCGATAGCTATCTCACGAATGCAAAGTTTTTTTGACGATGGGTTAATCTAGTGGCGCCTAATAGGCCAAAAATACTGCCTGAGTTCGATTGATTGCTCCTAGTTGTTGTAAAATATTTCGAACGTGAATTTTAACTGTCGACTCACTCATGCCAAGCTCATGAGCAATTACTTTGTTCGGCTTTCCTTGCTTAATGCAGGCCAATACTTCGGACTGCCTCACCGTAAGGGAGTTTTGTAAACGTGTGATCATCGCTTGAGAAGGGTTTGTTGAAGTATCGAGGAGCAATGAAGTCGGAACATAAGCTCCTCCATTCGCTACAAATTCGACGGCTGAGCGAAGCATACGAACACCCGTGTCCGCTGTGGAAAAAAAACCATGGGCTCCGCAATCAATAGCGCAACGCGCCGCCCCAGCCACTGCCTCCGTTGTTTCATCCACAAAAATCATAAATTTTGTGGAGTCGTATTTTCGTATAGTCTCAGATATTTTTTGAATTACCTCCTTTGCTCCACTTCCAACATATATCAATGCGACGTCAGGCGGATCATAATCAGGAGAAAATGCATCGGAAACGGATACGTAAGTCTCGACTGTCCAGTGATCCCGAGGTGACGGCATTAAGACTTGACTGAGGCATTCGCGAGCGAGCACACGCCCATGAATGACGGCGATGCGAAGCATGCTAGTCCGAGGATGCACAGGAGTGCTTGGGCTATCCACATCATCAATCGACTCTGAGATAGAAGACCGTGACATGAAATCTGCCCCCGCGTAACGAGCTACTAAAAAGTACGTTTTCCTAAGTCTTGTTGCACTCTAGCGATGAGAATTTTGCCATGACATAAAAAATATCGATTCATCAAGCCTCATTTAGGTCGCTTTTAGCAGTTAGTTCATCACTAACAGGACCATATCCACCAAATTTTTATCTATAATTGTCAGATTTTTCCACAATCTTAGGAGATAAGGCGGGTTTAAATCTGATTGAATTGCCGAAAATCTACATTTCATGCGATTATTTTGACCTCGGTTCAATCGGCACAAGTGGCTTTTCTAGATACGGGAAATGGCAGACTTCAATATTTCCCCACCTCGCACATTGCTTAATTGCAATTACATAAATTTTTACTTTGTTTAATCTGATTAAATTGCCAACAAGGGACGCGGGGCTGTGCCCCCCGTTACGTCAGGCTGACATTTGCTGACCGCTTTTCGCCATGGCTGCGCCGCTTGCAAGGCAGTGCCGCCCAATGGCCGAGTTTGCGAGGCTGACAGCGTATGTTGCGAATATTCAACTGGCAAAACGCTTTTTAAACCGTCTTAGGCTACTTCGCCGCACTAGCTAACCGGTCTGCCGAGGCTGCCGGTGCCGCACCGTTGTTGATTTTCATTGGGAGCTGGGCTCTTCTGCATAAAGCGCGCAGTTGCAAGCCCTGATTTTTAATTTTCTCAGATGCTGCAACAGGATTTCTGTTCCAAAGGGCTGCCTTAATTGCTTCGCACTGAAGCACCCGCGATCAGCCCCGAAAGCTTATACAGAACAATATGTAAGCTTCGATTCGATGGGATTTCTTGCACGCTTTATGCGAAAAAACCCATCTCTCAGTGAAACTCAACAGACTGACATTGTCCTTACGCTGTTAGAGGGGGAGGAGTTTCTCGGCGAAGGAAAGCGACTGATCCTGCAGTCCCCCTTTGCCTGGGCCTACGTAACCGTGCCCTCCTCTGTCTCGAGCAAAGCGCCATCATCCCTGCGAAGCCTGGCGCAATTCACAAATCGCCTATCCGAGGGCAGGGAGGCGCTGGCAGAGCTGTTTACAGCTTGATGACCATTTGGCTAAATCGAACTGAAAAGAACAAAATAGGAACTTTTCTTGACATTCCGGGAAAGCCACCATCTATGGGGCTCTAGCGACGAGGTGACCATGTCTCAAACTGTATATGATGCCCGCTCAGCGGACGCGTGGCGTCTTGTCCACGACGAGGGGATTGCGGCCAAGCGAGCAGCCAGCAAGTTGAACGTAAACTTGGCTGAACTCTACGAGATGCTGGCCGCGAAAAAATTGCGTGTGGAAATGGCGACACATCGGCGTGCCGCGCTAGGTTCGTATTTGGCCATTCAGCGCACCCCTCATAACGCGCAGCAGGCCTAACGTCAGATCTCGGTTCCCAAAAAGCCCCGGATAGCTGCGACCAAAGCGTCCCTGCCAATCGGCTTTTTGAGAATGAGCATTGGCCTCGCGATTTCCTCAACCTTCTCTTCCAAATCTGATAGTTCAGAAAGAAAAACAATCGGCAGATCGGGTTGAGAATTGCGAGCAAGCTTAGCGAGTGCCAAGCCTGAGATTGACTCCTCAGACATCTCAAAATCCGTAATGAGAAGATCTAATCTAAAATTATCGCGCAACGGTTTGACGACATCGCTTGCCATTTCGGCAAAGTGCACCTCGTAGCCGGCCTCTCCAAGTACGAGATCAAGCCAATCTCTCACCTCTTCATCACCATCAACACAAAGCACAACAGGCATTCGGATCTCCTCTGGAAATCCTATCGCAGGATAATTGGCTCGCGGTCCAGTCTTGATGTGCAGAAGGTGCCTCGTCCTGCGGGCCATATCTCACACTCAAATGGCCCATGAGTTGCTCATGGGGCGGCAGTTGCTCCCGGAGATCCGCCCGCTTGGCCACACCGGCAGCCTGACCCACTTCTGAACAGGTAGCGGCAGGCGCATTTCTCGACCATGTCCAGGATCGCCGCTCAAAAGCGACCTCCGGCAGTAGGCGACGCCGTTGCGTGCCGCGTGCCACCGATTGTGGGGGCAGCGCTATGCATCAAGCGGCGTGGATTGCCGACCGATGAACAAGCTGCAAAAATGAAGACGCTAAAAGAAACATCGCCCAAATTTGCCATGATGCGAATATTGGCGCTGCGGTGCCGATGCATTCTGCGAGGCACCGATGCAAGGTCATTAGAGGCCTGGCTGAACGATGCCACAAGCTCGGGCATTTATAGCATGAGGCAATTTACGAACACCCTGCGGCATGATCTCGCCGCAGTCCGCTACGACATCACCGAGCGATGGAGCAATGGACAAACAGAAGGACAGATTAACCGACTCAAAGCACTCAAGCGTGCCATGTAGGGTCGGGCAGGCCTCGACCTTTTGCGAATCCGAATGATTCCGTTTCACGCCAACGGCTATCACACAATCGGATTTGGTCAGCAGCGAGAACAACCATAGGATCACACAGCAAAAAAACATCGTGTGCCTCTGCCTCGGCAGATATTTACCCTTCGCACACAGGCTTCATCCATCTCACCGTGATTAGCCATATGGCGAGTGACAGAAGAGCGAAGGAACCTAACGTGACGAAGGTGATGCGATAACCGAGACCTTCAGCAATCCAGCCGCCCAGCATGGGACTAATCGATGCTCCCAAACCCTGGACAGTCATCACTGCTCCTTGGCCGACATTGACGCGGCCTGTTCCATTCAGGACGCGTGCGACGAGGCCTGGCACAGCAACACTTTGCAGACCTGCACCAACGCCGTCGAGGGCCTGCACTGGAAAGACGCCCCAATGGACGACTAGGAACGACGCGACCACACCGCGAATGGGGAGTGCGATGAACGTAATAAGCAAGATCCACCAATAGCCCTGTCGCTGCGCCATTCGTGTTGCAACGATGGACGCGAGGATCATCACCGCTTGGGCGACCGCGATAGTCTCAGCGACGAAGATTGTCGGGTTACCTGGGTGAGCGGACACAACGGCCAAGCCGTAAAGAGGTAGCAAGGCACCATTACCGAGATGGAAGCACGCTAGTGCCGCTGCTAGAACAAGGAGAGGACGGCTCTGCAAGAGGACCTTAAATCCACTTGTCGTCTTTTCATGCTTACGGTCCTCTTTCATCCCTCGTGCTGCGTCATCATCAATGGCATCGCGTGGGATAAGAAATACCGAGATAATCGATAGACCGCCAAACAGCACAGCTAGCCAAAATACGGCAGTGTAGCCATAGCGCCAGCCGAGATACCCAGACAGGCTCGCCCCCACCATGTTCCCGGCATGGTTGAAGACTTGATTGCGACCATTTTGGCGCGGGAAGCCTGCCTGGCGAACGATGCCAAGGTCATACCCGACACCGCTGGTCCAATCGCCGCACCGGCTATTGCGGTTGCCACCTGTGAAAGAGCGATGACCCAAAAGTTCTGCGAAATCAGAACGAGAAGCGATGCCAAAACGGCACACGCACCGGGTATCGCAACGTAAGAGCGCTTCCGCTTCGTGGCATCGATTAGCGCACCGAATGGTGCTGTCATAAGCATTCCAGAAATGCCACCTAACGTCATAACCGTTCCGATGGCGCCGCTATGCCAGTGATGGGCGAGCAGGAAGATGCCGAGAAATGGTCCGATACCCGACTGCATGTCGGCCATGAAGAAGTTGAGCGCTTCGAGAGGGACAAGAACACGCTTCTTCACAGCCATTAGCTTTGCCTCCGTGTCTTGGCCTTTGGAGTGCGTTTCTTTTTGTGGTCACTCCCAAGCTTGATCCATGTTGGTGCGTGGTCGCTGGCTTTTTCCCAACCACGCACCTCGCGGTCGACGCCAGAGCCAATCAGCCGCCCTGCAATGGCCGGGCTCAGAAGAAGGTGGTCGATGCGGAGCCCTGCATTCCGACCGAACGCATTTCGGAAATAGTCCCAGAACGTGAATATCTGTTCGTCTGGATGCATCGAGCGTAATGCGTCCGTCCATCCCTGCTCCAGCAGTCGGCGAAAAGCCTGTCGGACTTCCGGCCTGAATAACGCATCATCGACCCACCGCTCGGGTTTATAGACGTCCAGGTCCGTCGGCATGACGTTAAAGTCGCCCGCCAATACAACGGGATAGTCAGCAGCAATCAAGGTCGCCCCATGAGCCAAGAGCCGCTCGAACCACCGCAGCTTGTAATCAAACTTTGGTCCAGGAGCGGGGTTGCCGTTGGGCAGGTAGAGGCATCCGATTAGAACACCTTCTACGGCACCTTCGATATAGCGACTGTGTAAATCGTCAGGGTCGCCCGGTAGGCCAATACGAGTTTCGATTGGCTTAGCACCACGGGCGAGCAAGGCAACGCCGTTCCAACTTTTTTGGCCATGCCAAATCGCGCCATAACCAGCATCTTGAATAACAGGTTCTGGGAACTTTTCCTGTGGTGCTTTCAGTTCCTGGAGGCAGACAACGTCAGGTCTCGTGCTCTCCAGCCATTTAAGGAGAACAGGGAGACGACCATTGATACCGTTGACGTTAAAGGTGGCGATTTTCATTTCCGTCTTTCGGTGCAGGACGCTTTGGTTATTGCGTCTTTTGTGCGTCGTCCTATTGGCTCTTCACGAGTCTACACCGCTTCTGTCGTAGAAATTAGGTATTTGATAATCGCTCCGCCAGATCTCATCTCGTCAATCGCTTCGACCGCCTCTGCAAGCGGCCGAACACCGGACGTCAGCGACGAGACATCAAGCTTGCCCGTTGCCATCAGGTTTATCGTCTGTCTGAATTCGTCATTGTAGATAAAACTGCCTTTGATTTGGATCTCTTTGAAGAGTAGCTCAGTAGGTGAAAAACCGATGGGGTGCTGCGCGACGCCAACGACGGTGAGGGTGCCATGAGCAGGCAGCACGTGAACTGCAGCTTCCATCACGGCTTTGGAGCCGACGCAGTCGAATGCAAAGCCAGGTCGTCCATCCCCTTCTGGAAGTTCCAGCTCTGGCCCAGCCGCTCGTGGATCCACGACTGCGTCCGCCCCTGACGACCGTGCCATGTCTCGCCTCGCTTCATTTGGCTCGACGACGGTCACCCTTCCAACACCGGCAAGGCGCAGCATTAGGAGGACCAGCAGACCTATCGGACCTGCCCCGAAGACGACCGCTGAATCCCCGACTTGGATTCCGGAGCGCTTCACCGCCCTCAATGCGACCGATGCTGGCTCGATCCAGGCGCCCTGAAGGGGTGTAACCGAATCTGGAAGGCGATGGAGCGTTCTTTCATCGACAGCAGCGAATTCCGCTAAGCCACCAGGTGCGGTGACGCCTACGCTTCTCTGTAGCGCGACCGGACAAAGGTTAAAGAGACCCTTTCGGCAGCTTGCGCAATGACCGCAGTAGGAACCATTCGGATTGACGCAAACCCTGTCTCCAACGCTCCATCCGGTCACATCGCGGCCAATTTCAACAATGCGACCGGAGAATTCGTGACCCATCGTCACGCCGACCTGGAAGAGGTCGAAGGTGGCGGCATGAAGATCGCTTCCGCAAATGCCGCAATAATCGACCTGCAGCATCACCTCGTGCGGCTCTATGCGTGGCTCAGAGAGCGAGATAAGCTCCGGACGTCTTATATCTGATAGGACAACGGCTTTCATAGTTCCTCCTACGTTCGACATTGTTTGTCGACTTGTGAAGGAAGCCTACCGTGAACGTCCTAAGACGCCTACTGGCATGGAGAGGGTTTTTATAGGCCAGATGCCAGCAATTTTGATGGCGGAGGCGGATCAAAACTCTTTGCTTCAGCCAAAACGGCTGTATCTTAGGTTTAGGTGCCTGCAGGACGTAACCCAGCCATGAGTAGGTCGAGGACACGCCCAACCTGCTCTGGATCCGACGAGGTTGTTGCCGCGAACACCGCACCTGCAAAACCCAAGGTCAAATCGTCAGGCCTTACATTGGTTCGAAGACTTCTGTCCCGTGCTCCGGCAGCTAGGAATTTGGCCATGGCCGCGTTAATCCGGGAGCGTGTTTCTGAAATCGCGCCGGTCCGGAATGTTAATGCAATCCGGAATGCCTCATGCATCGCGTGTTTGGTTGCAACAAACTCGGCATAGCGATCAAGCCAAAATCGAAGAGCATCGAAACTCGAATGACTGGCCAGGAGTTGATGCGCTTCCTTCTCTAAGGCATCAAGCTCCAGGCTATATACGGCCTCGATTAATGCTTCCTTGGTCGGGAAGTGCCGATAAAGCGTGCCGATACCTACCCCCGCACCGCGCGCGATCGCTTCCAGGGAGCTGACGGGTGCTACCGTCGAAAATACCCGACGTGCCTCGGCGACAATAAGCGCTCGATTTTTCGCCGCATCAGCGCGCTGGGGAGGCTGTGTTGACAAGCGGACTTACCTACAATTAGATGTTTGTCGAACGGAGGAGCCTCCGCTTACGGCTGTTATCACGGGAGAGAGGGATGTCCCAGGCTTTAGTGGCGAGCTAACCGCATCGACAAGAAAGCTTTTGGTCGGCTTCTCACAGATCTGCCCGAGATACCCCACTTGTTTGGATGCCGTCGCTGAAAGAGGCGGCGCAACGCTTCATCGGGAGTGAAAAGTGACAAATCAGGAACTATCCAGCAAAGCCATCACATATCAGCGGCAAGGTGGTTATGACGTTATCGAAGTAGCCAAACGCTCGGTTCGCATCCCCGGCGAAGGCGAAGTCCGCATTGCGGTTGCCGCGGCAGCCGTCAATCCAACCGATATTTTGCTTCGTGACCCCGGTTATGGCGCTCAGGCCTTCCCTGCAGTCCCGGGCATGGACGCTGCGGGCGTCATCGAAACCGCGGGGCCCGGTGTTTCACGCCTCCAGGCCGGTCAAAAGGTGATGGCGGCTGTCATGCCGCGCCGCCCAGATGGTGGCGCCCAGGCTCAGCATATCGTCGTGCCCGCGGCCTCTGTTGTGGCCATCCCGGAGGGCGCATCCATGGCAGAGGCTGCGACCTTACCAATGAATGGCCTGACCGCCCTGTTTGCACTTGAGCTTGCAGGTCTTCAGCCAGGACAAACACTCGCGGTTAGCGGCGGCGCAGGGCTTCTGGCCCATTACGCGATAGCGATTGCCAAACGCCAGGGCCTGAAAACAATCACCGACGCAAAGCCGGAGGAGTTTGACCTGGTTGCTGGCTACGGTGCTGACATTGTGATCAAGCGTGGACCGGATTTTTCGGGTGCAGTCCGTCAGGAAGCTCCCGCCGGAGCGGATGCCCTCCTCGATACCGCATTGTTAGGCGAGCAGGCGTTCGGTGCCATCCGCGACGACGGCATCTACGTTCCAGTTCGCGGCTGGGCAGATAAGCCTACGGAACGAGGCATTAAGGTGAAGCCGGTATTCGTGTCCAAAGTGCTCGAGCGCACCGACTGGCTTGAATTGCTGCGCGATCTGGTCTCAACCGGGGAAATCAAGCTCCGGGTCGCTGGCGAATATACGCCTGAACAAATTGCGGACGCTCAGAAACTGCTTGCCGCAGGAGGCGTTCGCGGGCGTCCCGTGATTGTCTTTTGACTAAATCAAGGACAGGGGCTGAGTTCTCGCATTTGCGTTCCCAGTGAACGCAACCATTGCCCCCGCCCGGACTATCAGCTTCATCTAGGGAATATACGATGACTATCGTGAACGAAAAATTGGCTTGGCGTTATGCGACAAAGAAGTTCGACCCAACCAAGTCGGTGCCCACCGACAAACTTGAGGTTATCATCGAGGCTGTGCGACTAGCTCCTACGTCAAGCGGGCTTCAGCCGTTCGAACTGTTTGTCATCAGCAATCCGGAAATTCGCGCAAAAATTCGGGAAGTGGCTTGGGACCAAGCGCAAATTACTGATTGCTCGCATCTACTGGTATTTGCCGCCTGGGACGACATCACTGAGGACCGCGTCCATATGATGTTTGACCTGACGAACGACGTTCGTGGTTTCAAGAACGAAGGCTGGGAAAGCTATCGGCAGCAATTGCTGGGCATCGTGGCCGATCGAGGCACAGAAGCGAATTATCAGGCGGCGGCCCGCCAGGCCTATATTGGTCTGGGTGCAGCTTTGATTGCCGCCGCCTTTGAAGAAGTCGATGCAACGCCGATGGAAGGTTTCGATCCTTCAGCAGTCGATAAAATTCTTGATTTGAAATCAAAGAATCTGCGCAGCGTTGTAATGCTCCCCATCGGATACCGGGCCGCTGAGGGTGATTGGCTCGTGAATTTGAAAAAGGTTCGCCGTAGCCGTGAAAACTTTGTCACTGAGATAAAGTGATTTAAAACTTCCTAGATAAGGCGTTTGATAAACGCTTACAGGCCAAGGCGTAAGCAGCAGATTTAAGGGTTATCGCCGCTTACGCTTTGTCAGTATGCATGCCCTGAATTTCGACCCGCACACCATTGCCGAATCCCCACCCTCCGCGCGCATTTGGCTCGGGCATCCAATTCCCCAAGCAGACATTAGCATTTAGCGGTGCCACGGTTATCTACGGCTGAGAGGCGACCCCTCACGTCCAATTTCAGACAATGCGCCAGTAGAAGCTGCTGTCTCTGGCCATTTGGGCCAACATCATACTATCACTGCAGGATGATCTGATTTGATTTCGTAAAAAATGTTTCATATCAATATTTTCAAAGTCTTGAATGCATATATAGATCCTCGTCGCCCACAGGCCGAGCGACTCCTTTTTTTGCAAAGCAGCAATCCATCTTTTTCGGTCTCGAAGTATGGCGTTAAGTGAGATGGCCCTGGTAATTTAGACAGGGTGGCAAGCTATTCGCGCTTGATCGAGACGGGTTTTCATGGGTAAAGTGACTTGCAAGCGCTATGAGGCTGACTTCAATGCAACGGTGGCATTGGAAGCGCTTAGTGGTGGGCTGACGCTGGCGGAATAGTAGCGAAGCATGCTATCCGCCAGACGATCATTGCGACATGGAAACGTCAAGCGATCGAAGAATTGGGCGCGACGTTCTCGGGAAAGGCCGAAGCGGCACAGACGGCCGACGACGCGGACGTCAACCGGCTGCACGCCAAGATAGGTCAATCGGTAGTGGAACGGGATTTTTTTGGCGAAGGCCTCCGGTCGATGAGTGTTCAGCCGCGGCGCGCGGTGATCGAGCCAGCGCATGCGGAGTTATCGATCGTCCAGCAATGCGCGCTGCTGGAGATCAGCCGATCGGGCCGCTTCTATCGGGCGACAGGTGAGAATGCTGGCATGCTGGCGCTGACGCGGCGGATCGACGAGGCGTTTTTAAAATTCCCACTTCATGGCTCACGGCAGATGATGCGCCACCTACAACGGCTGGATCACCGGACTAGTCGCAATCGAGTCGGACGGCTCATGCGCAAGGTGGGGTTGCGGGCGATATATCAGAAGCCGAACACCAGCGCGCCTCACCGGGAGCATCGGATCTGTCCTTAGCTGTTCCGAGATTTGCCGATTGTCAGACCCGACCAGGTCTGGTGCACCGACACTACCCACATCCCGATGCGCCGGGGCTTTTTGTATTTGGTAGCGGTGATGGATTGGCAGAGCCGCAGTGTGTTGTCATGGCGCTTGTCCAATACGATGGACGTGGGGTTCTGTGTCGAAGCTTTGGAGGAGGCCATGGCCCGGCACGGGCGCCCCGAAATCTTCAATACGGATCAGGGGAGCCAATTCACCAGTCCGGCCTTTACCCAGGTTCTGATCACAGCTGGCATCCGAATCCGCATGGATGGCAAGCGCCGCTGGATGGAAAACGTTTTCCATCGAACGGCTGTGATGATCGTTGAAATATGAATGTTTCTATCTACATGCATTCGAAACTGGTCTGGCGTTGCGCGCGGGGCTTGGGTAGTGGATCAACCACTAAAACACCCAGAGGACGCACTCTGCCCTTGCAGGACGAACGCCGGACGAGGCCTATTATCAGGGTTATCTATCGGCGGACGCGGGGCGTGTCCCTGCTGCGGTGTCGGACCTCAAACTGGCGGCGTAATCAGAACCAAGGATTAGCTTAGTGTCGCCGCCAACATGTCTAGCCAAGTGGGGCCACCTCAGACTGTCTCCAGCTATGATTGAGTGTTCGCTGATGAGTTACCGTATTTTGGTCGCAGAACACGACTCGATGATCGCTATGCTGATCGAAGACCTAATTCAAGACGCGGACGGCGAGATTATCGGGCTCTTTGAGACCGTGGCCGATACAGCAGCCTCAGTGCGTAGAAATAAAATCGATATCGCGCTGATCGACCCGAGCCTGAAAGATGGTAATGCTTAGCCAGTCGCCGAGATGCTGGACCCGCAAGCGGTGCCGTTCATTTTCCTGAGTGGTTACGGGGCTAACAGTGGTCCGACTGATCGTCCCGAATGGCAGTGGCACTCGAAACCCTTTGTCGCCGAAGAATTGCTGGCGAAGATAAAGGGGCTTTTGCCTCCTTATCGTGACAATGGCCCGGTATTGCGGCACTCATTCAGAGACTGGCATGTTAATACTAACATCTAAGACAAAAATGCGGGAACTTTGATGATGTCTGCCCCCATGCCTGGTCTTCATCTCGTCAGCTTCAAGGATCCGGCAGCGGCGCTCGGGATCGCGGTCCGGCTGACGATGCGCTATCCAGTCTTTGCCGAAATGCCTTTCGGCACCTGGGCCGATATCCTAGAGGCCCAGGTCAATCGCGGCCATCAAGCTTTCGTTGTTGATGAGGCAATGGAAGTACGCGGGTTTGTAGGCTATGGCCTGACATCCAGAGATAATGCTGAGGCTTGGGCGAATGGCACGCGCACCCTGACTAGTGCCGAATGCCTGGCAGGGGATTGCCTGATCATTAATGTTTGGATTTCAGATAACAGCCACACCCGCAATTTCTTGATACGTGCCATCAGACGTTTGGGACTGAACAAGCAAGCGCTCTACTTCAAACGTTTGTATGCCGACCGAACGGTTCGACCATCATGCATCCGCAACAATGTGACCGTGGCGCGCCATGTCGCTCGGGATAGTGGCGAGGCCGGCGGCACACCACGCGTTGATGAAGCCGAGACGATCTCGTGAATTTTTCCCTCAGGCGATTACAATGATGATCGACCGCCAAGGCAATATACATTGATATCGCAGCATAACTGCCGGATCTTCTCCAAATTTTATATGCGATGTCACAAAGTCTCAAACGAAAGTCAACAACCTGCATTGCCAGAGGTGTTGATGTGGGACAGCAGTAAAATCAGCTTGGTCTCGGAGAGTGATGTGAGATTGCCCGTTTACGCATCTCGGGGGAGTGTCAGGAATTTCGTGTTTGGCCGGAGCATAGTGGGAATGAAGGAGAAGCCCCATGGCGCGCCGCAAAGAGCCTACGATTCCAGATGCGATATTGGATCAACTGCTGGCGGGAGCGGACGCAAAGACCGCCTTTGACCCCGGCGGCCTTCTGGATGGGCTGAAGAAGGCCCTAGCGGAACGGGCCCTGAACGCGGAGATGGACCACCATCTCGGTGGCGAAGGCGGGGTTGAGAACGGCCGCAATGGCTACGGCCGCAAGACCGTGACGACCGACACAGGCCGGTTGGAACTGGAGATCCCGCGGGACCGACAATCGAGCTTCGATCCTCGGCTGATCGCCAAATACCAGCGTCGGTTCCCTGGCTTCGATGACAAGATCATCTCGATGTATGCGCGCGGGATGAGCAACCGGGAGATTGTCGGCCATCTGCGCGATCTCTACGGCATCGACGTGTCTCCGGACCTGATTAGCGCAGTGACGGACGCCGTTCTTGATGAGATCACCGCCTGGCAGGCTCGTCCCCTGGAGCCGGTCTATCCACTGGTTTTCTTTGACGCCTTGCGGGTCAAAATCCGCGACGAGGGCCTGGTTCGCAACAAGGCCGTGCATATCGCTCTCGGCGTCAGACACGATGGTGGCAAAGAAATACTCGGACTTTGGCTGGAGCAGAACGAGGGTGCCAAGTTCTGGCTGCGGGTCATGAATGAGCTTCGCAACCGCGGCGTCGATGACATTTTGCTGGCCGTGGTCGACGGCCTTAAGGGCTTTCCCGAAGCAATAACGGCGGTCTTCCCAGAGGCCACGGTCCAAACCTGTATAGTCCATCTGCTCCGCGGCAGCCTGGACTTCGTCTCCTACAAGGACCGCAAGGTAGTGGCTGGAGCCTTGAAGGATATCTACAGGGCGGTTGACGCGCCGGCGGCTGAGGTCGCGCTCGGCACCTTTGAGGCTGGCTTCTGGGGACAGAAATATCCCGCTATCGGTATGGCGTGGCGGCGGGTCTGGTCCGAAGTCATCCCGTTCTTTGCCTTTCCTACCGACGTTCGCAGGCTGATTTACACCACGAATGCCATAGAGGCCTTGAACTCAAAGCTTCGGCGTGCCGTTCGGGCGAGGGGTCACTTTCCCACCGACGAAGCCGCCCTCAAGCTCCTCTATTTGGTCTTGAACCGCACCGAGAAAGAATGGATCATGCCGCCGCGTGAATGGTCCATGGCGAAGGCCCAGTTTGCTGTCTTGTTCGGCCAACGCTTCAGACGGGCAGCGGCATAACAATGTTCAATCGCCCGGCCAAACACGAAATTCCTGACAGTCCCCATCTCGGGCGTGTCGATCTGGCAAATTGCTGCAGCTCGGATCGCGCGCTATCAAGCATCGCACGCGAGCTGAAGCGCGATACCGGGGCAGGGCTGAAAGCCGAGCCCTACAAGCCTGCTTACGCTTGGGCGCAGGCCTCTGCCCGACACTGGCCGATTAGCCGTTTGGAACGCGACACCACCCTGCGCGATCAGGTTCTGTTGGCCCAAGCAGGTGTCGGGCCGGCTGAAGCAGTAGAAAGGTCAGACGGTCATCAGCCATGAGACCATCTACCGTTTCATCTAAGCCCAACTGAAACGCGCCAACGACCGCGGTTGGCGGCACTACCTGCCCCAGGCCCGCTCTCGGCCAGGCCGCGCGAACGCAAGCTTTATCCAGCAACGCGTCGCAGTCTTTCAGCGCACCGCCGACGTCCTGCCGCTGGCCCAGCCCGGACACTGGGAAGCCGATTTTATGCTTTTCTCAATTTGCGGCCAATCGGTCCTCGTCCTGCACGCGCGAACCTCCTGCCTGACCGCCCTTTAAAGACAAGACCCGGAAAGCCTCGCCCACCGCCATGGCCCTTAAAGACCCGCTTGGTCCGTCGCTGCCCGGCCCCAAGCAATTGCTTGCCTTCGACAACGGCACCCCAAGACAATGCCTGGACTTCGTTACCCCGCCCGAGGTCGTCTCCACGGTGACGCATTTTGAACAAAAGCCCACCATGACTGAAAGCCACAGGCAAATTTGCCCCGGCAAGAGGCTGGGCCAAGGATGACTACATTCTTTGGTCTTGCGCGATGATCTCCCCCAATCGGGGGATGCGCCCGCCGCGGCAGCATGCGTTTACTCGGGCCATCAGAAAACTGCAGGCGTTTGAGACGATCGTTTCAGTTCGGCCGGCCGATAAATTGCTCTGGCAAAGACCGGGAAGGAGCTAGTCGATGTCTCAAGGTGTTGTACCAACCTATCCCCCCAATGTAGCCCTAAATTATTACTATTCGATCATCGACGCTCTTACCAATGCGCAGGGTGTGCCGACCGACCTGATCACGCCTGACAAAGATAGCGTGAAGGTGTCGGGCATCACAGATGCTGGATCACTCAATAATGCGACGATCCAAGTTTACCTGATCGGCTATCAAACTGAGGAAGGCCTGCCCGAACGCGCCTATTATTATTCTGTTTCACTGCCGGTGACGCCCACGGATCTGGACGAGACCGACAGCGTCGGCAATGAGCTTTATAGCTGGACGGCGACTTTGCCGACCACCGGGCTCACGCCCGGCATCTACGCGCTGGAAAGCTTTGTCGACGTCACAGGTTTCCTGGAAACCGGCAGCTCGGATACCCCGGTGCAGGTCTCGGAGGACAATACCCAAACAGTCACCGTAGGCGAGTTCGACCCTTTCACCTATGTCGTACAGGACAATACAGAGGTCGTGACTGTCGGGACCGCGCAATTGGATTCGACCGTTCTTCTCTCCGGCGCGAACGCGACCGTGCAACTATCAACCGATGGGCGCTATGCGGTCTGGACCAGCGGCGATGAATATCAACAGGATCTGCAGACCGGCGCGGTTATCGACCTGACGGCCACAGGCATCGCCGCGCCCACCCTCGCCACCAATCATAGCCCGACGGAGAACACCGTCGATTCGCCCGATCCTTACGGCGCCGAAGGAAACGGTGCCTATGAGGCCATTACCTATCCAACCTTCGTCGAAGGCGGCGTCACCTTCAGCTCAGCGCCCGATTACGACTTCAATGCCAATAACGGATCCGAAAATCCACTGCCGACGGTGACCGATGCCGGCGGCAATACCGCAATCCTAGCGACTTTCGGCGTGTCGCCCACCATGGTCGGCTACGCCACGGCGGCTTCGGACAATGGCAACGCGGTTCTGACAGTCGAGAATTCAGAGGTTACATATTTCACGACCTACGGCACCAGCGGGGTCACGACCGACCCGCAATACTACATCACCTATCGCAGTCCGGCGCCGACGCTCACTCTGGCCGCCGTCAACGGCAGCAACCAGTTCAGTTCCGGCGCCAGCAGCGTCACCCTCACCGGCACGTCCAACGCCATCGGCCAAATCGTGGAGATCGATTTCCAGCAGGCCGGCATCGAAGTCGGGACAGCGACCGTGCAGGCCAATGGCAGCTGGAGCTACACGTTCGACCCCAGCAAGCTGATCGGTTCCTCACTGTTCATCGAAGCAAGCGTCAGCAGCGCCGGAGGAACGCCGGCCGAGGTCAGCGAAACGGCGCAAATCAGCGACCTGCCTCTGCCGACCCTGACCAGCATTACGGGACAGGACGAAAACGGCGGCGGCGCTTTCGGCAGCACCAGCTTCGGCCCGACCGAGACACTGACAGTCACCCTCGATACAAGCGAGACCGTCTACGTCACCGGTACGCCGACCCTCACGCTGAGCAATGGCGCCTATGCCACCTACAGGGGCGGGTCCGGCACCGATCAGATCACGTTCACCTATGTGCCAGCGATCGGGGATGCCGGCAGCAGCAACATCACCGTGACCGGATTGAACCTGCCCGCCGGCGCCACCATCGCCGATGCCGACGGCGACCCGCTGACGGGCGCCTTCAGCCAGGCGCTCGGCCTGACGCTGGTGACCGCGCCGGATATCGCTTCCCTGTCGCCGGTATCGGAGACGAGCAATTTCCTGACCAATTCTGACGAACCGACCGTCACGGTCGGTGCCGAAGTGGGTGAGACGATCACCCTCTATGACAATGGAACGGCGATCGGCTCGGGTATCGTGCCCGATTACGGGGTCCGGGGCATCGGCTATATTGATATCACGACGACCGTGGCACTGCCCGAGGGCAATAGCGCGCTGACCGCAATAGGGACCGATGGTGCGGGCAATAGCAGCCCGACCTCCACCCCGATCACCATCACGGTCGATACGACGCCCCCGGCGGAAAAGCTGCTGAGCCTGATGATCAACGGAACCGACACTGTCGATCTGTCCGATCAGGCCAAGCTCGACGCCACCATCACCGGACGCCTGGATAGCCCGCTGAAGCCAGGCGAGAGTGTCGTGATCGTCTTCCCGGACGGGCAGACCCAGACGGTCACGCCGGCCGCCGGCGTGACCGGGTTTAGCCTCACCGCCAGCGCGTTTCAGGCGGAAAGCTTCGGTGTTAGCGGCGCTATTTCCGCCTCTGTCGTAGATGCGGCGGGCAATAAGGGCATCACGACAACCCAAGCCTATACCGCTGACGGCACCCGCGTGCTCAAGCTGGTCTCAGCGGACCCGGCTGACCCATCGACCGCAAGCGAATCCTTCCCCGCACTCTCCGGTAACGGCCAGATCATTGCCTTTCAGGTGCAGCCCGTCGGCGGCGAAGCAGACGCCTTGTCCCCGTCCACCGATGCTGACCCGAGCATTGCGGCAGGCGTCTATACTGAGAACCTTTCGACCGGGGCGGTGACACTGCAGGCAGCTGGTGGCGGCAATGCGGCCCTGTCCAGTGACGGCACAACCCTCGCCTATGTCGACCAGAGCAGCTATCCAGATCAGCTGTTTACCAAGAGCCTGACGACCGGGACCGTCACGCTAGTTTCAGCGGCGAACGGTGCCGCGAGTGACGGCGCCGCCGCATCACCCAGCCTCTCGGCCGATGGCAGCGAGGTCGCCTTCCTCAGCAATGCGGATAATCTGGTCGCGGGCGTAGGCGCCGGCCAGACTAATGATCAGGTCTATGTCGCGACCCTGTCCGGCGGTGCTTTGGCCGGTATGGTCGCCGTCTCGGTCGCGGCCGACGGCACGCAGAGCAATGGCACAGCCAGCGATGTCTCGCTCTCCGGGGATGGCAGCGAGGTCGCTTTCGCCAGCACCGCCACCAACCTGCTGGCGGCGAGCGACGCCCATAGCGCCACTCTCAACGGCCGGGACGAACAGATCTACGTCAAGGCTCAGACGACGGATACCGCGAGCGGGCTCGTCGCTGGGCAGATCGAATTGGTGACTGGTAATGCCGATGGCAGCGTCGGGGACGGCACCAGCTATGACGGCGCGCTGTCGGCCGATGGCCGCTACCTAGCCTTTATCAGCACATCCGACAATCTGGCCCCCGCCAATCTGCTGCCCGGCACGGTGCTGCCAGCGGGCTATGCGCAGGTCTACGTCAAAGATCTGTTGACCGGCCAGCTGACGCTCGTCTCACAAACTCCGAACGGCATCGTCGGTGATAATTCCGCGCAGAGCGTCAGCATATCGGGCGACGGGCAAACCATCGTCTTCACAGACAATGCCGATAATCTCGGCAATGACCTGGTGGGCGGCCAGCAGGTTTATGAGGCGACGCTTTCGGACGGTGTGGTGACCGGTCTCACGCTGGTATCCGAAGCCGGGGCCATTCCCAGCGACGGGCAGACGGAGGCAGCGGCGCTTTCATCCGACGGCACGAGGGTCGCCTTTCAAAGCAGCGCCGACAATCTGGTCTCCGGGATCGCGGCCAGCGCGTTCGGTACACCCCATGTCTATACCGCGCTGATCTCTCCGGCAGCCCCCCCGGCCACCCAGCCGACCAGCCTGACAGTCACCAATACAAATGATTCCGGGGTGGGATCGCTGCGCGCGTCGCTCTCCGCGGCGCATGACGGAGACACCATCACCTTCGCCTCCAATATCGTGGGCGGCACCATTACACTGGCGTCTTCGCTGACGCTCACCACCGGCGTGACGATCGATGGGCTCGGCTCAAATATCAATGTGAGTGGCGGCAATGCCGTCACCGTTTTCAATGTCGCGCTCGACTCTGAACAGAGCGCCCTGATCGAGGGGCTGACGATCGAGGATGGGGCCGGCATTGGCGCTGCGGGGGCAAACGCATCTGCCGCCGCCAATTCCACCGCGGGCACGGCGGCGGCCGGCGGTATCGATCTCAGCCAGGGTCATCTGTCGCTGGTGCAGGACAGCTTCGTCGGCAATACCGCCATAGGCGGCGATGGCGGCAGCGATATCCAAACCGGTCTCACCGACGACGATGGTGAATCAGGGGCTGATGCGGGTGGTGCCATTCTGGTGGGCGGCGGTGCCACGCTGGCCGGATCGGACTTGACCTTCAGCAGTAACGTGGCGACCGGGGGTGCGGGCGGCGTCGCACAGGATAAGGCGACGGGCGGCGGTGGCGGCGCGGCGGCCGGCGCGATCTTTGCGGAACAAGGGTCCACGGTTTCGCTCGCCAACCTGACCTTGAGCGACAATAGGGGGGTCGGCGGCGATGGCGGCACGAATGACTTTGAGGGCGCGGCGGGCACAGGCGGCAATGCCGCTGGCGGCCTTTTTATACAAGGGAATGCCACCGCATCGGGCAACGGCGTCACGTTCAGCGGCAACACCGGCACGGGCGGCAATGGCGGCCAGCTCAATACGCCCAATGTGGGCTATAAGGCCGCCGGCCTGGCGGGCAATGCCGCTGGCGCGATCTATGCCGACAGCCCAAGCGCGATCACGCCCATAAACTTCGCCTACACCGGCGACAGCGCCACGACCGGCTATGACGGGCAAGGCACGCTCGGCAGCGCAGGCGCGCCCGAAAGCCAGGGCGCCAATAATAACGGTGCCACCACCATCTATGCCTACGCCTATTCCGACACCAACCTGAGCGTCGCCAGTACGACGGGACCAACAGGCGCGACAGGCGAAGATGGCTATCTGGTTGGGGCTACGGTCAGCTACCAGAACGGGTCCGGCACGCCGGTGACGACGGATGCCCTGGGTGGCTTCACGCTGACTGGCGGCACCGGTCCGATCATGCTGACAGGCGGCGTAGATAATGCGACCGGCCTGCCCTTCACCGGAACGCTGACGGCGCCGGCCGGCTCCACGATCATATCGCCGCTGACGACGCTGGTGGAAGCTGTCGCGGTTGCCTCGGGTGATACCAGCGCGGCCGGTATTGCCGCTGCCAATGCCCTGGTGGTGCAGGCCTTTGGCCTGCCCGCCGGGACCGATCTGACAAGCCTTGATGCCGAAGGCAGCCTGTCCGCCACGAGGCTAAATGCGGCGGCCCTGCAGACTGTCGCTGCCGTCTTCGAGGCCGATAACTACCTTGGCAGCGCCGATACGCTGATTACGGCGGCTGGCGGCTCCGCCGACACCACCATGACGGCGATCGCCCAAAGACTGGCCACTGGCCAGACGCTGGACCTGACCGATCCATCCACCCTGGTCTCAAATGCCGGCTTGTCGGCAGCGGCCACCACCGCGATTGTCGACATTGCCACCACCACGATTAACACGGTCGAGACGCAGATCGGAAGTGGCGCCGCACCCGCCGGCATTTTCCAGGCCGTCTCCGGCGCCAGCATTGCTGATCAGAGCAATGCCGCAGAGCAATTAAGCATTGCCGCCCGGACGGGAACCGACGCTGCATTCGAGGAAGCGGATACGACCATCGTGGCGCCTTTGCCGCAAACCATCGCAACGGACGACGGCCAAGTGGCCTGCTTCGCCCGCGGCACGCGGATCGCGACCGGGGACGGTCCGATCGCAATCGAGGATCTCGACGTCGGCGACCTGGTTCTCACTCTCGATGGTCGCGAGCGCGTGACATGGATCGGCTTCCGCGAGGTTCATTGTCATCTCCACTCTGAACCTCGGAAGGTCTATCCGATTTGCATCGAAGCCAACGCTTTCGGCAAAGGACAGCCCAGCCGTGACCTGTTTTTGTCGCCCGATCATGCCATCTACCGGGAGTCCGTGCTGATCCCAGTGAAGCATCTGATCAACGGCACCACTGTCCGACAGGTCCCGATGCAGACAGTAGGCTACTATCATATCGAATTGCCGCGCCACGCCATATTGCTGGCGGACGGTCTCGCCACCGAAAGCTATCTGGAAACCGGCGACAGGCAGGCGTTCGAGGATAGTGACATCATTGAACTGCATCCGGCCTGGGGTTCGGAAGCGCGCGACATCACGCTGGCGATGGATGCCTCGGGATATGCACCTCTGCAAGTGACAGGGCGTAAGGTGGACCGAGTGCGTGCCCTGCTTGCCGCGCAAGCGCGCAGGCAGCGCGATGGCAGGCTCGCCTAATCGTAGCCGCCCGTCACGCTATGGGTCACTTGCCACGACCGAAAGGGCTTGCCGCGCTTGCAACGAGCTTGACGAGATCCACCTGCCGACTTGTGCCGGTTTTGCGAAAAATCGACTTAAGGTGAGATTTCACAGTCTCCGGAGCCAGCCCAAGCACAGCCGCGATTTGCGGAACGCCGCCCAGTTCCACGATGCCAGCAACGACCGCGATCTCGCGCCGCGTCAGTCCGAAATGCGACCTCAACATGTCGACGGAGGCCGGACTATCGAACTGCAATTCTCGAATAAACAAAGCCGCGACCGCACGGTAGCTGCCCCCAAGGGACTTCCTTGACCCGCTGACCAGCGAGATCAAAGTACCCACGATTGCTCGGCCCTCGGCACTACCGAAAATGATGGAAATACCCTCAGTGCCAAGAGCATTATCCCCCTCCCCTGCTTGAATTAGCGCAGTTTCGAAAAGCTCCCGCGTTTGCTGGGCCGATGCCCTGACCTTTCCACCGACGATTGCGATCATTTCAGGATGCTCGGCCAGCAAGGTACGCGCTCCCTGGTTGCTGTGCAGCACGGTCGCCCGCTTATCGAGCAGGAAGATCGCACCGTCCAGTCGGTCGAGCGTGTGTGAAAAGATAGACACTTCAAGGGTTTGCTGATTGAGTACACGGCCAATCGTCGCTGCACGCCGGACGTGCGGGCCAATTAGTTCCAGCTTCTGTCGAAGCAATTCGTCAGCTAGCCCCTGTTCTTTGCTTCTTACGAACGCTAGCACGGTTATGGTTGTAGCCGTTGCCTCCAAAACGGCGACGGCCACATCAACCATCCGACGCGGTGCCAAGAATTCCGTTGCAAAGCGACTTCTAGCGTATTCCTCGATTGCCATAACGTCTGACGTCAGTATGACCATGCCCGCTTCGACCTGACCAATACTCGATAGCCGCATAGGGTTGAGGAGAAGATAGGTTTCAAGATAGCTTTTAACCCATTCTGGATCATTGAATGATACATAAAAGACACTTTTCGTCGGTTCTATCGCGTCCTCAAGGATCAGAATACTCCTTGCCGCGCCGACATAGTCGGTAATTCTTTCAAGGACTCTCGGCCAAGACTCAGGACTAATCACCGTATCGTATATGTCGCCAATGAGCTGTGACAGTTCGTTCAACGAAAGCCGCTCCGACCGTTTGATAAACATGCTCAAGGTAACTGGGATCGCAAACGCAACTTCGCAATTGCTGGAGTTGCCCCCGTTAAACGCTCAGCATCAGAGTTGATGCAGGAGTGGCTTTAGCGGACGCCTCATTGATTGTCACGCGCCGTAGATAGTTTAGTAACATAACCCGACCCAGCTAAGACACAGCTTGGCTTTTGAAGCTGCTCCAGGGGCGCATATTTGTTAAAGTATCAGATCTTTAGCGAGATTGTGTCGACTGGCCAGTCGAGAAAAACCCGCTCGCGGGGCGAAAGTTGACGGATCCTCGGATAGAGCACCGAAATTGACGTGACGGCAGGGGGATAGTCAGGCATCAGCTCGACAAGCGTTCCCTCGGCAATCTCTTGCGCACAGCGATAACGCGGGACCTGGATGAGTCCAAAGCCGCATAACTTTCGGTTTCGGTCACGATCACACGATGAGGCAATGTCACGCTGTGCTCCTCGTTTTTTACCTTGAATTTAAGCGGCAGAACCTGATCGGTGCGTGATGACGCAAAGCCGATCGTCTCATGGCCCTGGACGCCCTCCAATGTGCAAGGGACACCTCGCTGGGCGAGATAGGCATGACCGCTAAGGTCATTTCTCTGGCTAAGCCCAAGCGTCGGACGGTCATGTCGCTGTCAGCGATCGCCGCCACGGATCACGCAATCAAAACCTTTGCGCAGAATATCTGCAAAAACGATCCCCCTCACCGAGGAACAGCGTCAAATTGAGATGACGCGCCATGAATACCGGAAGCTCGGCAGAATGAAGGTTCGAGCGGCTGTCCCGTGCACGCTGACGCGAAGCAAGCCCCGGACTTCGTTTCCGGTGAGAATGGCTTCGGCATCCTCGATTTCCACTAGGACCTGTCATTACTCCTTCAATGGGTCTTCCTCAGACTGTGGGCACCACTACAAGGTGTCGGCTCCCTAAAATACTGTGGTGATTGAACAATTCGGGGCAAAGCAGCAAGTAGGTCGAATTACAAGACGAAACGCACAAAAAGGCGTTTTAGTTCATTTTCTTCAACGACTTACCCGATTATCAAGGCCCTATTTGCCCACAAAATGAGCGACTGTCTTGATCGTCAAGCGGAGATCCATCCTTTTCGGTCCCGCAGCATGGCATTGAGGATAGTCAGTAGCTTTCGCATGCATGCCGTAAGAGCCAGCTTGCCGGGATTGCCTGCGGCCCGCAGGCGTTCATACATCAGGCGAATGATCGGGTTC
>NZ_JAESVB010000024.1 GCF_020618775.1 Acidisoma silvae
GGGTCGAAACCCTCAGGGTCCGACGCGGGATGGATTTCGGTCATGGCGGCGAGGAGACCCCCTCCCCGCGGGAAAGACAAGTCAGAAAAACAAGCTAGGCGCGATAATGGTGTTTATCACGCGTAACGTGCTCCAATAAACGACGCAGTAGAAACGGTTCCGTGCACATAATTCACTGCCCTACCCGACTGCGCCCAGAGGCCAGCACCGTCGACCGCAGCACCACCGCCCTCATCATCAAATGAGCCGCATAAGATCCCGCGCGCATCAGCGCGGGTTAGTCTTAGGCTTTTATATCAACAGGCCCGATCTCGGCCGTCCCCAGCTGCCCCTGGTCTCAGCCGCACGACGCTATCCCAAGCGCCAGATCCCCCCCCTGTGCAGCGGTTGTCGGCGCTGTAAAGTCCCCTCCGCTTCATGCTGGCGGCGTTGCCTGATTGTGGCCAGAGCCGCCACATGGCCGCCTGGAGCATGCTGAGGCTACACGAGTCGGGGTCGCTGAGCATGTATTTCCGTGTTGAGACTCGGCACTGATAGCGTGGACTTTACTGGGAGCCATCCACAGCAGGGGCATGGACTTTACTGGGATAAGGTGTGGACTCTTCTGGGAGGGCTGATTCTGGAAGACCAAAGGAATCAATGTTTTAGCCACAGTCGTCCCGTGGACTCTTCTGGTGACAGTACAAGTACAAAATACAAATAAACCAAACCAGTAGCTTGCCCCACAAAAGTCCACGGTGACATTCACCGCGTTATCCCCCAGTGTTCAGCCCATGGGAAAGGTTCACGACATTCTGGAAGCGAAGGGCAAGCAGGGAGCACTGCTGGCTGACTTCGAACGTGTCGTGGTTGAAGCGGCAGCACAGTATCTTGGGGATGAAGAAAACAGCATTGGTTTTCTTTATTCGGGTTGGTGTCAGGCGGCCCTGCCTCATCGGAAACTTCCCAATGACGCTGGTTGGCAAATCGAGAGCGAGCGTATGGCGCTTGTGGTCGAGCCGGGCATGCGCCCCACCCCTGGTGGCAAGCCTGAGGCTGTAGGCGTGCCTTACGGCAGCCGCGCCCGATTAATTATGATCTACCTGCAAAGTGAGGCAATCCGTACGAAATCTCGCGAAATCCTGCTTGGCCGCTCGCTGCGGGAATGGCTCATGAAAATGGGGATTCCAGTCGGTGGTAAAAGCCTCAAGGACGTGCGCGATCAGTGCGAGCGAATCAGTCGTTGCCGCCTCAGTTTGACCATCAGGCAGGGCAATCGCGTTGGTATGACGAATCAGAACCTTGTCGATACCGCGATGTTCCTGGAGGGCGCGGAGCCCGGACAGGGCAGTCTTTTCGTCGACACAGCGCGCCTGTCAGAGGGTTTTTACGAGCAGCTGCAGCGCCATCCGGTCCCGCTGCAAGACGCCGCCATTCGCGCAATTGCCAATAACTCCATGGCCTTAGACGTCTATGCCTGGCTTGCTTACCGGCTGCACTCGCTCGACAAACCCCGGCCGATCTCCTGGAAGGCTGTGAAGACCCAGTTCGGCGCCGGCTACGGTCGAATGGACCATTTCAAGATGAATTTCCGCCCAACCCTCGCGCTTGCTTTAGCGGTTTATCCTGATGCACGCGTGGAAGAAGACGAAAATGGCGCTGGCTTAGTGCTGCATCCTTCACGTCCGCCGGTGCCCAGCCGCCTCGTCGCGATCTCTGGCAAGTAAGTCCCCAGTAAAGTCCACGTTGAATTAGTGCCGCGAAAAAAGAGCCTCTCGGGTGCGAGACGGCTCTTTTTTTGTTTGGCTATTCGAAAAAAACCTAATGTTTTCAAGGGCCGTGACGGTGCTTCCCAGTAAAGTCCACATGGGTCACACTTATCTGCTGCGGCCTGTACCGGCCGACTCCCAGTAAAGTCCACGCCCCGGTAAGGGCCGTCAGCGATCCAGCGAGATGTGGAAATCTGACTTTGTGCGCGGCCCGGACTGATACTCTTCGTATAGCGCCTCTATGCGCTCGAGCAGAAAGCTGCCGAATTCCGGGGCCACCGCGCGGTCAATCGCCAGCGTGAAAACCTGACTGTTCTCAGTCACGATCGCAACGCGCTGGCCGTTCCGCGCGACCCAAGAACGAGGCTTGCTGCGTGGCATAACGCTCACGGCTCGAGTGAGATGTTGGAACAGCATTTCGAAACGCCGATCGGATGTTGCCGAAAGGAAGCGGTGGCTCTCAAGTAGAGGGTCAACTGGGCGCTCCCGCACTTTTTCCATATAGGCTTTGGACAACGCGACCCATCGGTCTCGACCCGCTGCCGGCGCAGGACCCACGGCTTCTACGATATCGGTCGGCAGTCGGCTCGCGACCGATATCAACCGCGAGAGAGTCGTCTTGTCGATCGAAAGCGCCTGCATGATCGTTTCTCGGTCATGGCCCGCTACCTCCAAGGACTGCGCGAAGCGGCTGCGCTCGATGAAGGACAGATCGGCACGGGCACTGTTTTCCTGCCCCTGGGCGATGACCAGGTCGCGGTCGCTCAGCGCTTTGACGATGGCGCGCACTGGACGGCCAAGCTCCGTCGCGGCGGCGAGACGACGATGCCCGAAAGCTACCTGATAGCGCCCCTTCTGCACTGGATGAGGCCGGACAAGAATGGGGCTGTCCTGCCCCTTCTCAGCGATGCTATCGCGCAGCGCCCGGTAGCTTTCATCCTGGGGTTCCATCCGATCAGCAACCGGTGAGCGGTCGATGGCCGCAGGGTCGAGCTCCACGATAGTCTCGCCAGTGGCGAGCGTGGCTTCGAGGGTGCGCGCTGCATCCGCACGGGCCGCAAGATCATCAATCGTGCGGGTCACAGCGCCAAAGGCCCCACGGCTGGAAAAGGCGCTTGAGGGTGCGCGGACCGGTGCTGCTGGTACAATGGTTCCGGTTTCGGAGGCGGCTATCCCCTCCCCTTCCGACAGTTTCTTTTCGGTCAGGCCGGTTAGCAGGTTCTTTCGTGCCATCAGGACCGCCCCCAGGTAGCGTGAATGAGATCTTCGATTTCACCATTGACCGCATCGAGCGATTCCATCGCGCGATCATACGTGGAGCTGGTGAATTGCCGCCGCTCCACCTCATACAAGGTTTGTTTCGTAATTCCGGCGTCTGAGATTGCGACGCTCTTGAGCATGGGATTGATCAGCACGTGCTGGCCGAAGAGCGAGCGCAAAAAGCCGACCATCTGGGTCTGCGGGCCATCGGAAGGTTCGTAGCGTGTGATGAGATAGCGCAGCCAATCGAACCCCATATTACCCCCTGCCCGCTTCAGATGGCCGAGCAGATCGCCCATCATCAAGAGGAATTGGCACATGGACATCACGTCCAGCATTTGCGGATGGACAGTGATGAGAACCGCAGTCGCGGTGCAAAGCGCGGACATGGTGAGATAACCAAGCTGCGGTGGGCAATCGATCACCACCACGTCGTAGTCGTCGGCAACGTCTTCCAGAGCAGTGTTGAGGCGCGCGAAAAATATGCTGTCCCCTGCCCCGCCACGGCGCAGCGCCATCTCACGCGGCGTGTCATATTCGAACTCCATCAGCTCGATATTGCCAGGCACGATGTCCAGGCCCGGAAAATTCGTGCGTTTGATGATCTCGCGCAGCGGCCGGCGCTGGTCATCATAGCGAATGGCGCCGTAGAGCGTTTCGTTCTCTCCTACGTCAAATTCCGGTTGAAATCCGTGTAGGGAAGAAAGGCTTGCTTGGGGATCGAGGTCAATTGCGAGCACGCGATGGCCACGCAAGGCCAAGTGCTGCGCGAGGTGCCCTGCAGTTGTTGTCTTCCCACTGCCGCCTTTAAAATTGACGACAGCCACAACCTGTAAGGCTTCGCCATTGCTGCGATGCGGGACATAGCGTTTGCTGGACCGTCCATTGGCATCGAGATAATGCCGCAGCGCCTGTATCTGTTCAGCGGTATAGGAGCGACGGCCCCCACCGGTCACAACAGGGTCCGGCCCTTTGCCTTCGAGGGAGAGGTTGCGAAGGTATCCGGGTTTGACGCCGAGCAGCTTGGCGGCTTCGCCGACGACAAAGCGACGGAGGGACTTTTGTGCGGCAGGGGGGAAAAGTTCCAGGCGATGGGCCTGAAGTTTTTCTGAGAGTTCCCGCGCGTGGTGACTGATGATAGTGTCAATGTCGTGAGACAGGACACGCTCTTGCATCGTCTGTTGGGCTGTTGCTTTTTTCATGACTTAAAATCGCACATGCGGTTTAAACTCGAAGTGTGAGTTTAAACGCATTTAACGAGCTAAGGTCCACGCTGCAATCATTTCCTTGGCTCACGAAAATTGCGAGGCGCTAGCTCATGAAAGTCGAGAGTTGACGGCCGACAACTAGTCCGAAATCGGACCTAATGGGCGCAGAGCGCGACTCCGATGCATCGCTTCCCCAGGAGTGGCGACGTGAATGTCGCAATAGTTCCAATTCGAATTGAGTTGACGGCCGTCAACTCAATCGGGATTTGAGCCAACTTGCCTTTTCTGTCCAACCGGTCTTAATCGAGAGGCCGCCTGCGAAGGTTTTCAAGGCCTGAGCGTTTATGAAGCGTAGCGTTTTTGTCGCCGACGCTTCTTTTGGATATGGTGCGAAACGGCTCGGGGGCATTTAACAGGTCGTCCAATTTCCCGCGCGTATTAGTGAACCATGCGCCAAATAATGCTGTCCGGCTCGGAGATCCTGATATCCTGGTCCAATCGTCGGCACGCCCGGGTCAATGGGGGATATGACCCAACCTACGAGTTCGTCATCAGGCAGAGTCGGCCACGCAGCAAGCAGCTTCTGCCGGTAGCTCCCGATATCGAAGTCAATTGTTCGACTGGGCGAATGCTGTCAGGGAAAAATGGTGTCCTGTTGGATTTCGTAAGGCGCGAAATTTCTGTAACCGCAGCAGATGATGCTGGTGAGCGCTGACGTTTCGAATTACCGACAATCCGACTGCCGTCACCCTCTGTTGTCGGACTGATGGGCCTGGCTACGAGACCGTCCAGCCATGGGTCGCGATCCTCCGGCCCGCATGAAGGCGATCCCTCAGTCGCGTCGAAGTATATCGTGTCTGTTGGCTGGTCTTCGTGGCTCGATGAGAGCTAAGTGAATATCAGAGCTCGGCGACGCGATCTGTATTGCACAGGGATAGTAACGCGGCGACCGCTTTTTTCGAAGCCGTTGAGCCGCGCCGCAGCTTAGCTACTCGGACAAGGCTTTTTCCCTGGCAGCGTTAGCCGGTAGCACAGCGCCGGTGTACTTTCATACGATGCCATGGAGGGGGGGCTCAAAGGGATCGCCGAATTCGAGATAGGTGTCGAGTGCGGCGTGGCTTTTGTGTCGGCCGAGCCGTTTGAGGCGGGATGGGGGGGTGCGAGGTCTTTACTGGTCGTCAGTGCGCCGCGTTTGAGACTATGTCCGCTAAGGAGTGCCGGATCAAAACCCGCTGTTTGTGCCCATGATTTGGCGATCCGGGCAATCGTGCCGAGATCGCGGGCGTCTGTCCCGATGACAAGACCAGCGCGCGCTGAAATCGGCAGACTTAGCGCGGGTCGGTGGCTGCCAGATTTGCCGGAACACCGCCCCGCCAGCAATGTCAGCCGCTGACTACCAGCGCCGCAGGGCCCGGACCCGCCATCGCAGCGATGCTGCCATAAAGGATCGCAACGATGACGGCCTAGCCCATGCGCTCGCCCTTGGACTGAGGGAGGGCGAGGTGCAGGTGACCCTTCCGGGTCTCCGGGTGCTCCATGCGGTTGGCTGAGAGCTTTGATCGCCGCAGGGCGCCGGCAAAACCACCCAGGAGCAGGGCGCGCTCACGGAGGCGACGAAATCATCCCCAATTTGTGCCATGATCGGGCCCAGGCTGGCGGCGGCGGTGGCCAGTTTCCGTGTAGGATCTGCTCCTTTGGCGCCGGCGTGACGCCGGATGCCAGCCACCGTCTTAGCGACGCGGGGCTTCTGCGGTCGGCACCGGCAGATCCGCGATGAAGGTATAGGTAGCGGATGGCGGCGCGGCGGAGGGTAAGGGGCTGACGCCCACCCCTTGGCCGCGTTCGGCCGCTAGGAAGGCGACGATATTGGCGGAACCTGTCGGCAGGCAGGGGAGGGCATGGGTCTCGCACCAGGCACACGAGGCGCGGACGCCCGCCCGGTAAGCGCGGCGGGTGTCGTCTGACTTCGCATGACAGGCATAGGCATAAGCCGCGTCACGAGCGGTTGCCAATGTGCCGTCAGCAAGGGGAACGGCGACACGCGCTGCGGCGTCGAACCGGAGGCCCACATCTTCGGAGACTGTCCTATGGAGGTCTGCCCAACCGTGACCTAACTTGCTGGCACCGGTGTCGTCAGGAAGGGCAGGGGGCTCTGACAGATCGAAAGGGCTCGGATCCTGGTCGATCGGCTGGTGATGCTGCATGGCGCGATGCGGGAGTTCCAGTGCGATTCAGAAGCTCAAAAAACGCGAAAAATGTGTGCAAGAGGAGGATATTTATCAAGCATATATTAAGGGAAACGCATTACCGTGCCTTAACATGGAAAAAGTTGTTCCTGCCTTAATTGGTGGCTTTCAACACGACCGCAGGACTGTCGCGCCTCAAAAGGATCAGATGTGCAGCAGAACGCTTCGTCTGGATGACCTGACAGCCAGTGGGGCTGCCCGCTAAATCGCCGGACGAGACTCACCCTTAACTAAGGGTTGGTTATATGGTCGGTTCTATGAGTGGTTCTTATCCTCGAGCCGAGGTTTTGCCTGGACCGGCACGCCGACGGCGTTGGTCTGTGGTGGAGAAGTTGGCGATGGTCGACGAGACCCGTGAGGCTGGCGCCACTGTCAGCATTGTCGCACGTCGGCGCGATGTTTCACCGAACCAGCTCTTCACATGGCGACGCCTGGCCGAACAAGGGGCACTGGCCGCGACGCAAGCCGAGGAAGAGGTTGTCCCGGCATCTGCTTTCCGAGCACAGCAGGATATGATCCGCGAGCTCCAGCGTCTTTTGGGCAAAAAGACCCTGGAAACCGAGATCTCGAAAGAGGCGCTTGAGGTCGCGACCGACTCAAAAAAACGGCCGTTGCGGCTACTGCCGCTGCCACGAGACAGTTCGCGATGACGGCCATCTGCGAGACGCTCGGGGTGGCGCGTTCGAATATCGCGCGCCGCGTCACGAAGGGCCCGTCCAAGCGCCGTGGGCGCCCAGTTTTGTCCGAAGAGCCGCTGCTGAGCGAGATCATGGCTGTGATCGCTGAGATGCCGTCCTAAGGCTATCCGCGGGTATGGGCTGTGCTGCGCCGTCGGTCTGAAGCCTAGGGTGACGCGCCTGCGAACTGCAAATGTGTCTGTCGAATCATGAAAAAGCACGGCCTTCTCCTGCAGAAACACGCAGGGGGCGGGGTTGAACGTCAGCATGATGGCCGGGTCGCAGTCGGGCAATCCAATCTCCGCTGGTGCTCCGATGGTTTTGAGATCGCCGCGACAATGCGGAACGTGTTCGTGTCGCTTTTGCTCTCGACTGCTGCGACCGAGAGGCCATGAGCCATGTCGCGACAACGGTGGGCATCAAAGGCGGCGATATCCGAGATCTAATTGTAGCGGCGGTCGAGCACTCTCACTGGCCTTACTGCGCTTCTCCACGAAAGCTACAATCTCGGGGGGCCTCTTTCGCCCCGGCAGGCGACTTTGTCGGCCGGCTGATGCAGGCGATGTCGTCTATCAGGGGCGACGCCATCTCGGGGAAGGCTGCGAGGTGCTCTTGCTCGATCGAGGTGGGGAAACGCTCGTGAAGAAGGTTTCTTTGGCTCAGGCTGCGCGTGCGTCCGGTTGGCGTATTGGCGACGCCGTGCGGATCGACGCGAGAGGTCGCCTAATTGATCATGCTCCGCACCTCGAACAGAACGCCGGGCGAGCGTAAATTCGATGCCTTAGATCTGATGAGCATGCCCATCAGCCGACTTGCTGCGGAGAATCCAGCAACCATCCGCACAATGAGCACTCCGCAGGGTCAAAGCCGACAGGCGTCAAAAGTGGGCTGGGATGGGCTTGCGGCCGGCGTCTCGAGCGCGCTGCTCAGCGGCTGTCAGCAAGGCTCGTTTCCGGGGCGAGCGATCTCCACCCTTGTTGCGCAGAGCTTCGACGGCGAGCTCGGTATCTTTGATCCCGAGCTCGCGTTTCTTAGCCCTTACTTCGGTCAACAGGTCGTCAAGAGACATCCGGATCATCGTGATGGCTATCCATAATGGGGCCGAGCAGGTCGAAATCGCCCTGTTCCTGCTCAATTCGCCTCTTTAGATAGGAAATATCTAGTTTGGGCGCGAGTCTAAACATGGCTTTTGCCTGTTCCAGGCGAGAGTGATCGGTATGGCTTCCGCGCACCTCATGCTGCGCTAAGCGATCCGCAATGAGGTCCTCGACGGCCGGAAGAGCAATTTCTCCGGCCGCATGCGCCCTAATCAACACCAGTCGGTCAGGATCCGACCGCCCGTCGAAAAGAGGACCAGAGACTTGTTCGACCCCATATTCGGGATAGCTGGGATGATAAAAGCCACCAGATAGGCGCCCTTGTCGCGTTTCTTCGACAAACCCCGCCGCTAGCAGGGCCGCTTTCAGATGGTCATCGCTCGCTGCAACAAAATCGAAATCCCCCGACATGAAAAGTCCATCGGTGTAGATCGCCGCTGCAGCGCCTCCCACGAGCACCGCCAAGGCGCCCCCAGTTGTCTGCTGGTAGCTGCTACATGCGGTAGCCAAAACATTCAAAAGCGACCGGTAATCGTCGGGAAGGGGCATCGAGTAAGCTCAGATCATTTCCAAATATCTTACTCGTGATATGTCGGCGTTTCGAGCCCGATCAACGTGGGCCGGTAGTGGTGGCCAAGAGAGCACCGGTACGAGATCGTCGGAGCTCCCTATTATTTTATATGACGTATGATATAGACTTATCAAACTAGCTTATTAGGCCTGCGCCCATCAGGTTGTGACCTCGATGCCCATCCGACTGGAGGATTGAGAGCTATGATAGGCAGCGCACCCAATATACCTATTTTGCCGATCACGAAGACCGGCAGTCCGCGCTGGTCGGCATGGGGGTCGTGGCGGCCGCTGTTGTCGCTATAAATGCCGGCGTAACGGAGTTTGTCGCCTGGCGGCTCCACTACGATACCGCCCTTGGGTCTCCTTGGCTTGCGAAGCTTTACGCACCCTGGGCCTGGACTCAATGGGCGCAGGCCCCATGGGCTGGCTCTGTCTCAAACACGTTCCAGCTCGCCGGTGCGGGTGTCCTGGCCCTCGTCGCTGGTGGCATTCTGATCGGGGTTCAAGTTGGTGGCTCGGCCCGCCGTCGACCGCAAAGGATCGAGGGTCTGCATGGCACGGCCCGGTGAATCACCACCGCAGAGGAAATGCGGGCGATCGGGTTCTTGCCAAAAGAAGGCGAGGCGGGGGCAGGCGTTTATATCGGCGCTTGGACACAATGGCGCGCTGTCACAGCCACCACCTGCTTCAACCGCGTCTGAGGCCAAGGCCGAAGTGCAAGCGTGGATGGCACGTGGCTATAGCGTCGACCTGGGGCTGATGCAGGTCAACAGCCGCAACCTGCCAAGCCTCGGTGTGACGGTTGGGCAGATGTTCGATCCTTGCACCAACATCCAGGTCGGCGCCGCGATTCTCGTAGCAGATTTTCTGTCGGCGTCTGCCAACCGATCCAATCCGCAAGAGGCCCTGAAAGCCGCGCTGTCAGTCTATAACACCGGCGACTTTGAGCGCGGATTCGCCAATGGCTACGTCGCCAAATACTACGGGCCGGGTGGGGCGATTGGCCATCGGCCTTTCGTCACCATCGCATCCGATCGTACCCATAGCGCGGCGCGGGCAAGTTTTGCCAATCCTTATACAGCCAGCCCGGCAGTCTACGCGCGGGAGACTGCCAATCAGTGAGCACGCGGAAAAGTCACAGCCGGCTTTGCCACGGGGAGGGGACCAATGTCTTACAGAAAACCAACTGAGATCATATCCGAGACGGACGAAGGGCAGATCACCAAGATCGAGACAATGCCCTACCTCTCGCGCAGCTTAGCGGATTTCGGAATTGAAGGCGTTTGGCTCGAGGTTGACGCCGAGACTGCCGAGCAAATGGGCGCTTTTGACGAAATTGCCGTCACTCTCGCAGACACGGAGGATGACCATGGCAACTGATTAAGCCAAAAAGGTTGCCGAGAGCCTAATAGAGCAATTGAAGCAAGGCGTAGCACCCTGGCAAAAGCCGTGGCAGCCGGGCGAACAATTCCTGCCTTACAACCCGACAACTGGAAAAGACTATCGTGGTGGCAATGTCATTTGGTTGATGGCGCAGGGGCATTCCGATCCGCGCTGGATGACCTACCGCCAGGCGTCAGCCGAGGGCGCCCAGGTGCGCAAGGGCGAACAGGGCACACAAATTCAATACTGGATTATCCGCGGCAGCGAGCGGGTTACGTTACCGATGAGAAAGGTACGCCAGTCCGAGGCGAGGATGGCAAGCTGCTGACCCGCGTTGTTGAATACGAGCGACCCCGCGTTAAAACCTTCACTGTGTTCAATGGCGAGCAGATTGACGGGCTTCCGCCGCTGCCCACGCGCATGATTGCGGAATGGGATCGGCACGCGCGGGCCGAGGAGATTTTGACGGAATCCGATGCCCGTATAGATCATCAGGCGGGTAACAGAGCCTATTACCAGCCATCAACAGATAAGATGGTTATGCCAGAACGGGGACAGTTTCCGGCGGCAGACGGATATTATGCCTCGGCGATACACGAGCTCCATTGGACTGGCGCGCCGAACCGGCTTGACCGCGATCTTGCGCACCCGTTTGGCAGTGAGGGCTACGCCCGTGAGGAACTTCGGGCAGAGATCGCTTCTCTGATCGTCGGGACGGAGATCGGTATCGGCCACGATCCAAGCCGACACGCTGCCTATGTCGGGAGCTGGATCAAAGCCCTTGAAAGCGATCCGCAGGAAATTTTTCGGGCGGCGGCCGAGGCTGAGAAGATCGCGGCCATGTTGCGCGGCTTCGAGCGCGCGCAGGAGCAGGGTGCCGAACCAGCACAGGATCAATCGTCACAAGAAAGCACCGACGCCGAGACTGTGGTTGTCCGGGCGCCGACCTTGGTTCGGGAGGAACACCCCATCATGCAAGCCAGCAGCGAGCGCACCTATCTTGTGGTGCCGTATGCGGAGAAGGACCAAGCCAAGGCCGCGGGCGCAAGATGGGACCGTGAGGCCAAAGCCTGGTTTGTGCCGGTTGGAACCGACCTTGCCCCGCTGAGCGGCTGGCTGCCGCCGCATGATGAGCTTCATGTCGTGCCGTTAGTTGATCCACGTGCAGAGTTCGCGGAGGCGCTTCGCGCTTCTGGGCTTGAGCTCAACGGCTTACCTGAAATGGACGGTCAGCTCCACCGGGTGCGCGTGGTCGGTGATACCGGCGCATAGCGTAGCGGGGCCTATGTCGGCCATTTGGACGGCCACCCGGCGGGCTATATTCAGAATTTCAAAACAGGCGTGCAGGAAAACTGGAAATCGGGCGCGCCCATGCAGGCGCTTGGCACTCAGGATCGAGCCAGGCTAGCCGCAGAGGCTGCGCAGAAGGCCCATATCCGCGCTGTCGAGCGCGAGACCGCCGCTCGGGCAGCGGCTCTTACGGTCGAAGCGGTATTGGCTGCCGCCCCGGCTGCATCCGCCATGTACCCCTATCTCTTCGCAAAGAATATTGAGCCGGGCGAGTTGCACCAGGGCGCATCTGGCCAGACCATTACTACCACCAAGAAATTCGGCCGGCCCAAAGAGGCGAACCTTGAGGGCAAGCTGATCGTTCCCATGCGCGATATCGATGGTCGCATAGGGAGCATCCAAACGATCGACGGCGAGGGGAGCAAATCCTTCCACAAAGGCGGTCGCGTCGAAGGAATGCATGTGATCGTTTGCGGTGAGCTAAAACCTGATGAGCCGATCATCATCGCCGAGGGCTATGCCACGGCCGCGACCTTAAGCGAGGCCGCAAGCCTCCCGGTCATCGCCGCGTTTAATGCCGGCAATATTGCGCCCGTCGCGTAACTCTATCGAGACCGCTACCCTGAGCGGAGCATCATTATTGCCGGAGACAACGACCACACGAAGAACGCCGACCAGAATGTCGGACGCCGAAAGAGCGAGGAGGCTGCTGTTCAGGTTGGGGGCTACACGCTGCTACCTGATTTCGCGCCCGATGATCGCGGGACGGACTGGAACGACTACCAGAAAACCAACAGAGATATTGCAACTCGTGAGGCCATCGGGTGCGGCCTACGGTCAATTGCAGCAAAGCAGATCGCGGTAGAAAGCGCGTTGCTCCGGCGAGAGCAGGATGCCGAGACTCAGGCGCATGAATTGGTTGAAGAACGACAGCAGCAGGCTCATGAGGATGAGGAAGTCGAGATCGCGCTGGTCGAACGGCAGCTTGAATCCGAACCGAACCAGGAATTGAGTTCTGGCCGATAGCAGACGGCGGGGAATGTGAAATCGGGCCAGACGGATGATGATGTTCTTGCAGTTGCGGCCCAGATACTAAATCGGCCTGATCTCATCGCCAGCGGCCGGTTGACAGTGCGTCACAGGCATGATTTTCCCTCCGTCGCGGAAGTCGTGCAGCCCGCTGCTTAGCTTCTTAATGCAGTTGGGTGGGGCGCTTCGCGGATGATGGCAAGGTCGCATGCATTGATTGGAGGCACCGCAGCGGTAGCGCTAGGTGCTTGCGGCATCGTGCCGCTTACTCCGATCATGTTGATTGCTGCCGTGGTAGGGAGTTTAGCGCCGGACATCGACCACCCTCACTCGAAGCTCGGCCGCATGTTTTTCTTTGTATCCTACCCATTGAATGCGATAGTCGGCCATCGCACAGCGACACATTCGATTCTTGCGCTTGCCTTGTGTGCGGCGATGATGCCTTTCGCGGAGCGCGCAGGATTCTCGAAGATAGGTTTTGGGTTTCTTGTTGGGTACACGTCGCACATCTTAGCGGATCTTCTAACCAAAGGAGGCTGCGCACTTCTATATCCTGTGAGCCGCGTCCGATATGGTTGTTGGCCAGCGATAAAGACTGGAAGCAAAAGTGAAGCGCTCCTGCTGGTCCCCATTTTGGGTTTGATTGTCGGCATTGCCTATCACATCAATCCCACATTCTTTCGCACGACAGATGTGCTGAGGGGCCTTTTCGAGGCGGGTGTGTTTTAGCCACGAATAGCCAGAGAATTGTCAAGGCTAGGTTGTGCCTCATGGGCTTCCTGCAGCTCATGCGCGACGCCGGACGCAAATACGGCATTACCTGCAATTGTTCTTCCAATTGCCCGGGCAGATCATCGAGCGATGGGGTCGTGAAGGTAAGAACGTTTGATATGGCGGCCTGCACTGGAGCGCCCATGCAACCCATTATCGTCCTGAGGAAACCTGCTGAAGCGACGCAGCTGATAATCCTGAAGTAAACAATCAGGGCAGCGTACCGTCCGTTAGGCGGCGAGTCCCTTCAAGCTTCGCCAGCCACAGCAGTCGTGTGCCTTTGTGCGGGGCAACTTCGATCTTGAGCAGTAGGGCCTAGGCTGAGGAGGCCAAAGGCCCGCCTCAGCGGATCTCCTTGACCCCAGGACTTACTTAAACAGCTTGCTTCAGGGTCGGGGACGCCTTGAAGCGAACGGTCTTGCCAGCCTTCACCTTGACGGGTTCGCCGGTACGGGGATTGAGCGCCTTCCGGGCCTTTGTCTTTTTGACCGTGAAGGTTCCAAAGGACGGAAGGGTAAAGCCACCTTCCTTCTTCAGCTGCGCGACGATAGCGTCGATGACGTCGGCGGCCGCGCGGTTGGCGGCCACACCGGTGGTCTCGAGGCTCTCCTGAATGACTTGAGCAATGAAGGCTTTCGACATGTATTTTTCCTAAGGTAACCGAGACGCCCTATAGTCATACTGCGATCAGATTTCAAATAGCTGCCTATATGGTCAGCGATGTCTTATGGGCTCACCGAAAACATTTGGTTCGCTGGTAGGTCTAGTCTTTGCCCCGGATAGTTTGTAACTCTTGCACCAATCAGCCAGTCGATGTTGAACTCAACGTAGTCGTGTATGAGACAGGAGTCCAAAGACGTAATGGCGACCTATCGCGAGATACAGAATCGGGTCCGCGTCAAAAGTGGTTTTGTGCCCAAGACATGTTGGATCGCTCATGTAAAATCAGACCTTGGTTTTGCCATGCGTCGCTCGACGAATCGCTTCGACCATCCCACGCGGGTCAACCCTTGTCCCGGGGATCGGCGTTCAGCCATTGAGGCAGCGCTCCGGCATTTTGGGATGGTCCAATAGGACAGAGGATCCTGCCGACCAAAGCGGCTGCGGGTACAGGATTCGGGCGTTTCCCCAAGGATCGGTCCGAAGGTTTAACAAAGTCTTCGGGCTCGAAGGAACAATTGGGTCCACGGCGGCAGTCCTGAAGCGGCCTGGTGCAGGCGTCTCCCTTGCATATGGAAAGCTATCGTCAGCGTCCAATTGCCCAAGGGCTACATCTGTCTAAATCCTCAAATAAGCAAAGCAGTAGAAATTCGATTGACTATCGAAGAATACTGGCCATTTGTTCGTTGAACAAAGCCCATCTCCAAGGAAATAACCAGTGCTTGCTCCCTTTCATGGCAGTGATCTCGGCCAGCTCGTATCCGACATCGTCTCAGCCTATGTCGCCAATCACACGGTCGACGCGGTGGAGGTCCCAGCCCTTGTCCGGGCCGTTCAGAATTCTTTTGCAACGCTCAGTGCAACCCCAGCTGAAGTGGAGGCCCAAGCGCCCCAACCGGCGGTCCCTATCAAAAAGAGCGTCTTTCCGGATTATATCGTTTGCCTGGAGGACGGTAAGAAACTCAAAATGCTCAAGAGGCATTTAAAGACGGCCTATAATATGGAGCCGGATGAGTATCGGGCAAAATGGGGGCTGCCGCCGAGCTATCCTATTGTCGCACCCAATTACGCTCTGCACCGGTCATCGCTCGCCAAGAAAAGTGGTTTGGGCACGACCCCGCGATTTATTGCAGATAACGGGGAATCCGGTACTCAGAAAATCAAATCAGGGCGCCGTGGTGCAAAGGCGTAACAGTGCCCCGTTATATAACCCGCGTTGCCGCATCAGCCGTTGGCGGCACCATCGCATGCACGGCAGCCTTGATGGCATTATCCGCAAGGCGAACCGGCAGTGTTTGGCCCGGCCTTAACTGTACGGCTCACTGGTTCAAGGGGGACCGGGCGGCAAAGGTAAGGACTCCGGACCTCAGCCATACCGCCGTCGGTTTCATGACTAACGTTGCCGCAACCATGTTCTGGGCCGCACTCTACGAAGGGGCCCTGGGCGCAGGACATCTCACAGAATGGAAATTTCCGATCGTGAGCGCCGCGCTTGGCCCCATTGCTGCAGCTGCCGACTATAGGGCGACACCGAAGCGGTTCACGCCAGGCTGGGAACTCGTCTTCACCAAGCGTGAGATGGCGTTGATCTACGGCGCACTCGCGATTGGCATGGCGTCCGGCTCGGCGGCCGTAAGACTAGCAGGCAAGTCACGATCAAAATTTCCGAAAGGCCTATAACCGCTGCAGCGCCACGTATCCGCGTCTCAGATCGGATATCTATTCTTCCGGCTCAGACGTGAACAGTATCGGGTAGCCGTTCCCGCGCGCGGCGTCGATGGCGCTCCCAACCTTCGCCTCGGCATTATCCTTGAAGCCGCTCATCGAGAATTACATTGTCTTTGCTAACGCCCTGTTGCGTGATGATCGGATCTGGTCGCCAAAATCTACTTGCCCATAACGGATACTCTAGCGATTAGATTGAAGAGTTTCAGAACCTGCAAAGTAATAAAGAGTGTCCGATCCACCCGGCGCATAATAAAGTTTGCCCGCCAGATTTACCCTTCCAACGGCCTGTACGGGGTAAGAAAGTCAAGACAAGCGTAAAGAAACCGACCGTGACCCATGGATGAGGAGTATGACGCATGACGGTTCACGTGACCCAACTCTATCGGTACCCGGTCAAGGGGCTCTCTGCACAGCCTGTGGCAACACTGGATCTGAGTGTGGCCAATGGTGTCGCTCATGACAGGACTTATGCGCTCGCCTTGGGAAGCACACGATTTGAGCGAGAGAAGGCAGAGCCCTTGGATAAGGGACATTTTCTCATGCTACGAGCAAACGAGATTTTGGCTCAATTACAAAGTCATTTCGACGAAACTCGCTCAACTCTGACGGTGTCCCAAAATGGTCAGGTCGTTTTGGAAGCCAGCCTTCAATCGGCAGACGGGCGATCCACTGTCGAAGCCTTTTTTACAGACTTCGTGGGTGCAGCTGCTCAGGGTAACATTCGCGTTGCCGAGGCGCCGAGCCATAAGTTTACCGATGTGAGTGTTGTCTCCCCCACGATGATGCGTGCCCTGTCTGTCATAAATCTATCGACCGTCCGGGAACTGGAAACGGTCGTCGGTCAGGAAATTCATCCACTGCGCTTCCGCGCGAACGTTTATATTGACGGTCTCGACGCACGCGCCGAGCTTGATTGGGTGGATCGCGATGTGATCATTGGCGCCACCCGCTTTCGTGGCGCGTTGCGCACGCGACGCTGCGCGGCCATTGACGTGAATCCAAGAACGGCGGTGCGCGACACTCATCTGCCTAAAGCGATCTTTCGTCATTTCGGCCATCCGGATCTTGGTGTATATTTAGAGATAGTGGAGAACGGGAATCTGGCGGTCGGGGACCAGGTCCATTTCCGGCATGGTATATTGCCATTTCACTCTGTCTAACAAATAAGCACCAGAAAATTAAGGGATAGAGTCCTTGAAATATCATAGTCTGGCTTTCGTATTGACCTTGGGCATTGTGGCAGTCGGTGCCGGGTCGGTGCAGGCGCAAACATCCCAGAGAACTCGAGGGACGGTGACCTCGGTCAAGGGGGATGTTGCGCAGGTTACAACTCACCAAGGTGCCATAATCTCGATCGATCTAACTACCGACACAAAATTCGCGGATGTCACCTACGCGAAGATAACGGACATCAAACCAGGAAGTTTTGTGGGCACCGCAGCAGTACCGCAGTCGGACGGAACTTTAAAAGCGCTCGAAGTTCACGTCTTCGCATCTGCTCTCCGGGGTTCTGGAGAGGGCAATCGCGCCTGGCAAGGCGATGGCCGGACAGGTTCGATGACCAACGGAACGGTCGGCGACTTGGTCGTAGCAAATGGCCGAACGATGACGGTCAGCTATCACGGTGGCCAGAAGAAAATCGTGGTACCCCCAGATGTGCCAATCGTCTTCATCGATAGCGCATCGCGCCTCGAGTTTGTGAAGGGACAACACATCATCGTCTTTGGTCATAAAGGCGGTGATGGGAATCTGACTGCCGACCGCATTCTCATCGGTCGCGACGGTCTTGTGCCGCCCATGTGACGAGAAAGAGCCCTTACTGGGGGCCCTTTTCCCAATTAGCGTTGGCAATCGGTCACATCAGCTTGTCCAAGGTCAGCGGCAAATCCCTAACGCGTTTGCCGGTTGCATTGAAAACGGCATTGGCAACGGCCGCAGCGGTGCCCGTTATGCCAATTTCACCGATGCCATGCGCCCCCATGGGCGTGTGTGGGTCTGGGATATCGTTCCAGATCACATCAATTTCGGGGACGTCCATATGCGCAGGCACATGATACTCGGCCAGGCTGGGGTTCATGATGCGGCCGTTCCGCTCATCGAACTGCGTCTCCTCCATCAGGGCGAGGCCGAGGCCCATGATGATGCCGCCACGGAACTGGCTGGCCGCCGTCTTGGCGTTCAGGATGCGCCCGCAGTCGAATGACCCGAGGAAACGACTGATGCGTGTCTCGCCGGTGACGGCATTGACACGCGCCTCACAGAACATGGCGCCATAGGAATGCATCGACCAGTTCTGCAGCTCCATCGGCGGCGGCGCATCTTCCTGGACGACAATCTCGTCCCGCCCCGCACGCCCCATAATGGATGCGTAGCTCTCGGACCTTGCGAGGTCCGCCAGCGCGACGAGGCCGCCATTGAAGCCACCGACTTCCTCGGGCCTGAGGCCGGCGAGCGGAGACGCGTTGCCCGCTAGGATCAGAAGTTGCGCGAACAAGGCGTGTTGCGCCGCGACGATGGCCGCGCCGATCGAGGCCGACTGCTGAGAGCCGCCAGCCAGAACGGCTCCGGGCATTTTTGAATCGCCGTAGCCAAAGGTCACCTGATCAAGGGGAAGTCCCAAGCGGTCGGCCGTAACCTGGGAATGCGCCGTCGCCGTGCCCATACCCATCTCGTGGGCCGCTATCTCCACACGGGCATGGCCATCTTTTCTGAGCGTGATCCGTGCGGCGCCACCTGGCATCCGGTAATAGGGATAGGTGCCGGTGGCACAGCCCATCCCAATTAGCCATTCGCCCTGCCGCACCGATCCCGGCTTGGCGTTCCGCTTTGCCCAGCCAAACCGCTGAGCACCCGTTCTCCAGGCTTCCACGATGTTCCGCGACGAGAAGGGCTTTCCTTCGGTCGGATGCTTGTCGGGCTCGTTCAGGATCCGAATCTCAACCGGGTCGATGCCAAGCTTGTCCGCCAGTTCATCCAAGGCGCATTCCAGGCCAAAGGTGCCGACAGCCTCGCCCGGCGCGCGCATGAAGGTATTGGCCAGCATATCCATTTGCGCGACTTCCACATGCAGCTTAAAGGCGTCAGCCGCATAAGCGCCCCGTGTCGCCAGGATGAACGGCTCCGGTAGGGCGTTCTGGTGTGACATAGCGACCACGCCCGTATGAATGATCGCCTTTAGGCGGCCGTCCTTGTCGGCACCCAGGGCGACGCGTTGCTCGGTCTGCGAACGCCCGCCGACCATCCGGTAGACGCCCTCCCGCGACAAGGTGATGCGAACGGGTCGACCGGCAAGCTTGGACGCCGCAGCGCCCAGCACCTGATGCTGCCAAAGGGTTTTGGATCCAAATCCGCCACCAACATAAGGTGAGGTGACATGAACCTGGCTCTCGTCGATGCCAAAGACCGAGCTGAGAGACCAAGCGGTATGAACGACGGCTTGGGACGCGTCATGGACAAGCAGGGCATCACCGTCCCAGGCGACCGTGGCGGCGTGGGGCTCGATCGCGTTGTGGCTGTGGCGAGGAGTGCTGTACTGCGCATCGATTGATACCGGCACCTGTGTCAGCGCCGCTTCTGCGTCTCCGATCTCGAGCTTGAGTGGGCCACCGCCGAACTCTCCTGTTTTGGTTCCCCGGCGCTTAGCCTCCTTGAAATTCGTAACCGAAGGTTCGGCTTTGAAGGTCGCGTGGACAAGCGACGAGGCAAAGTCCGCCTGCTCCTGGGTCTCAGCCAAAACCAGAGCGATCGGCTGGCCATTCCAGTGAACCCGGTCATCCTGCATGATCGGCAGATTGTCGCCGCCGGCGGCCTTTTCAGCGGTCATGAACAGGGGCATGGGCTTCATGCGCGGCGCGTTTTTATAGGTCATGACCAAAACCACGCCGGGAGCCGCTTCAGCGGCCGAGGTGTCCAAGGTCTCGATGCGGCCCTTGGCAATGGTGCTGAAGGCCAAGGCGGCATAGGTCAGCCCCTCCTTCACGAACTCGGCCGCGAAGGTCGCCTTGCCCTGCACCTTCAGCGGGCCGTCGATCCGGGAGACCGATGTGCCGACAAGGCCATGCTTGTGCCGGATCAAGGGGTCTGGATTATCGCCTTGCCCCCATTGATTGGCAGCCAGCCCAACGGCTGTTCCCGGATGACCGGCGTTGCTGACCGCGCTCATGACTGATCTCCCGCCAGGCTGGTCATCAAGGCCGCCACGGTACGGATGGCAAGCTCCACCTTGAAGCCGTTGCCGCTGAGTGGGGTTGCATGCGCGAGTTCCGCCTCTGCCGCTTTGCGGAATGTCGCTTCGGTCGCCGGTGCGCCGAGAAGGGCATTCTCCGCTTTTTTGGCGCGCCAAGGCTTCGGCGCCACGCCGCCGAATGCCAAGCGGACGCCCGTGACCTTGCCGTCTTCCACCGCCAGGATGGCAGCGACTGACACAAGGGCAAAGGCGTAGCTCGCCCGATCCCGAACTTTCCGGTAGGTCGACCTGCCTCCAACAAGGGGAGAAGGCAATTCGATCGCCGTAATCAGTTCACCGGGCAGCAGTACCGTCTCCTTCCCAGGGTCATTGTCTGGAAGGAGATGGAGATCGACCAGTGGTATTACGCGGGCGCCTGTAGGGCCTTGCAGATGAACCAGCGCGTCGAGCGCGGCTAGCGCCACGCACATGTCTGAAGGATGCGTCGCGACACAGGACGAAGACGCGCCGAGAATGGCATGATTGCGGTTGAAACCATCGATGGCGTCACAGCCCTGGCCAAGGCTCCGCTTATTACAGCGGGATCCCTCGGTGTCGTAGAAATAGGCGCAGCGAGTTCGCTGCAGAATATTTCCACCAACCGTTGCCATATTCCGGATTTGTGCCGAAGCACCTGCGACGATCGACCGCGTCAGCATGGGATAATGCGAAAGCACCAGACGATGCTCGGCTAGAGCCGTGTTTTTGGCGGCGGCACCGATCAGCAATCCACCATCGGCAGTGGGCGTGATCGCCGAAGAAAGACCAGTGACGTCGATAAGCGACGACGGCTGTTCAATGGTTTCGCGGAGAAGATCGACCAGATTGGTGCCGCCGCCGAGATACTTGGCCTGCGCCATTGCACCGAACTGGACTGCTGATGCCGTGTCGCTGGCACGAGAATAGGTGAAGGGGGTCATGCTGCGGCCTCCCTGCTATCCGTCCGGTCTCCCTGTATCGCATGAACCTCGGCAATGGCAGCCACGATGCCGTTATGGGCACCACACCGGCACAAATTGCCGCTCATGCGCTCACGGATTTCCTCTGGCGTCAGAGCGACGCCGTCGTCGTCGAAATCTTCCGTGATGACGCTCGGCACGCCGCGGTCAAATTCCGCGGCCATGCCAAGCGCGGAGCAAATCTGCCCTGGCGTGCAAAAGCCACACTGAAAGCCATCATGCTCGATAAAGGCCTTTTGCAAGGGGTGGAGACCGTTGTCTCCGGCCAGCCCCTCGACGGTCATGACATGCCGCCCTTCGCATTGGACTGCGAGCGTCAGACAGGAGAGGACGCGTTGGCCATCGACCAATACCGTGCAGGCGCCACAGGCACCCTGGTTGCAACCCTTCTTGGCGCCGAAGAGATGAAGGTCTTCACGCAGCAGGTCTAGAAGCGATACGCGGGGATCATGGGGCAATTCGGCCTCATTACCGTTAACCGTGATCGGCATGGTGCTACCTTTCAGCGTGTTCAAAGTGACGTTGCTTAACCCGGACGGGTGCGGTTGCGTTTGGAAGCGGCTCTTTGACCTCTAGCTGGTGTGTCTTGGCCGGATGCGAAGCTTTGGATGCACATCGTTCTTCATAATGGGCGACGACTTGGCTCAAAATCGACAAGGCAAGCGTTTGAGGATCGCGAGCCCCCGGAATTAGCCCGATCGGACCAAGGATCGAAGCGAGCTTTTCTTGTCCAACACCTTGAAGCCTCAGGTTTTCGATCCGGCGTTTATGGGTCGCTTGGCTTCCCATTGCGCCGATCAGCAAAAAATCCTGGTCCAGCGCTTGGATCAGAAGGTCACTCTCCCACGCGTGATCATGGAACAAAAAGACCGCCGCACTGAACGGATCACCAATGAGGTGGTCAGAACGACCTTGCCTTTGCAAAGGCTGAGCATTCACGCTCAGCAGGCCCGCTTCAGCGACGACAGCGTCATCCGGGCTGATGACGACGACGTCCGCGCCAAACGCCACAGCGAGACGCGCAAGACAGATCGTCTCCGCCCCGTGGCCCAGGATAACAAGGCGCAGGTCAGGCCGGTGAACAGCCCGGAAAGTCTCGCCGAGCCAGCCCGTCGTGGATTCAAGATCTGCTCCGAGGGCCACAGGTTCCGTTCGGCTGAGCTGCAAGGAAACAGTTTCTCGGCGTTCCAACCTGGAAATCGTTTCCGCTAGCACTGCGATTGGCGGGTTTGGCACGATGAGAATGTCCATCGCGCCCCCACATGGCAGACGGATATCGATGTAGGGGGAGCCCGTGCCAAACCGTATGGTCGAGGTTTCCACTGCCTTAATGGCCTCCAAAGCCTCGCGGATAGCGGCAGCTTCAACACATCCGCCCGACAAGGAACCCACCGACGCCCCCGTTGAGCTCACGGCTAGGTGTGTTCCGGGCGACCGGGCAGTATGACCGATCACATTGGTGATGGTCATGAGAGCCGTGCCCTCTCCGCGACCAGTGGCCTCGGAGAGGAAGCGCAGGATTTGAATAGTGTTCTTCAATGTGTTGCCATTCGAAGTGAAAGGCTCGCCATAACTATCTTTTGTACAGGCCTTTTTTGAAAAAACGAATGACCGGCCAATTCATTCTCTATTTGGCATATGGGTCTCTCATGCGCTGCGCCAAGAACGAGGTTTATCGATCATCTTGCGCATCAAAGGAGATGCCGAATACCCAAGCGACAATCTAGAATCGTTCTATGATCAGTGCGGGTGCTTTGTCCCCGCTGAAAATAAGGGGAAGCCCGCGCCGCTCATTTAGGACCCCGGTGCCGCTTTTGGTTCCGGTGATTGCCGCGCTTTGCTAATTTGCTGAGGCATTACCTGACCCTGGCGGGCGCTGAACTGGCCAATAAGGTAATTGGCCACGGCCGACAGTTCCTCGTCCGTATAGGCACCTGTAAAAGGATGCATGAACATCAGCCCCTTGTCGGTTTCGATCTGGCTGCCGTTGGTCAGCACCTGCACGACGTTGTTGCCCGTCACGTCACCTGTGCTGTGCGACCCGCCAAGTGCCGCCCAAGGCGACTGCCGTCCTGTTCCATTCGGGAGATGGCAGCCCGCACAGGCGCGGATGAAGATATGCTCACCCAAAGCCGCCGTCGTGAGAGGGGTGATAGTCGCGGGCACGACCTCAGGTCCGTCATCCCGCGCTGGAACGGTGCGAAGGTAGGTAACGATCGCCGAGATGTCTTCCGGCTTGAGATATTGCAGGCTATCTTCAACGGCCTCAGCCATCGGGCCGGACGCAGGTCCATGGCCAGGAGCCTGGCCGGTCGACAGAAACTCTTTGAGCGATGCGTCTGACCACGCGCCAATGCCGTGCACCGGGTCGCTGGTCAGATTGTAAGCGAGCCAACCCGCCTGGATGGCCCCTGCGAATTCCCGACTACTTTTCGCCTGCATGAAGTTGCGCGGCGTGTGGCATTCGGCGCAATGGCCAAGCGCCTCTACCAGATAGGCGCCTCTGTTCCATTCGGCTGATTTTGAAGAGTCCGGCTCAAACCGTGCATCCGGATTGTTGATGAGGTTCCAAAATACCATCAACCAACGCTGGTTGAACGGAAATCCAAAATTGTTGGGTTTCGTCGGCGCATGAACGGGAGGCAGGCTGAAAAGGTAGGCCTTGATCGCCCGCGCGTCGTCGTCGCTCATTTTGGTGTAGGAGGGATAAGGCATGGCCGGATACAGGTGCTGGCCTTCCCGGCCGATGCCACGATGAAGCACCCGGAGAAACTGCGCGTCGGTATATTGCCCGATGCCGGTATCCTTATCCGGCGTAATATTGGGCGAGTACAGGTCGCCAAACGGCAGTTGGAACTGGCGCCCACCAGCAAAGGGCGTGCCGCCGGGCGCTGTATGACAGGCTTCGCAATCCGCCGCGCGCGTCAGGTATTGGCCTTGCTGGACAAGGTCGGACGGTGACGCCGCCCAAGCGCCAAACGGCGAGGCTATCGTCAGCAATGAGGCGAGGAGGAAGAGTCTCATGACGACACCAGCTGGCCAGTGCCAAAGGGTATGCGGCGAAGCCGCTTTCCGGTGGCGGCACATATCGCGTTCGCCAGCGCCGGAGCCGCTGCGACCGTTCCGGTTTCCCCAATGCCGCCAATCTCACCCTCGGGGTTGTGGACGATATGCACCTCGACTTTCGGTGCCTCGTCGATGCGCAGGATCCGGTAATCGTGGAAGTTGCTCTGATCAACGCGGCCATTGGTCAGGGTAATCTCGCTGTAGAGCGCCATGCTGAGGCCGAAGATGAGGCCGCCCTGGACTTGCGCCGCCAAAGTGTCGGGGTTGACGACCGGGCCGCAATCAACCGCAACATCTGCTTTGATGAGTTGCACCTCATTGTCGCTGCCGACTTCGATCTCCAGCACCGTCGCCATATAGGTCTGGAAGGCAAATTGGAGCGCGATACCACGCCCTCGACCGGCGGGAAGTTTTTCGTTCCAATTCGACTTTTCGGCTGCAAGGTCCAGAACCGCCAACGCGCGGGGATTTTTCGTCAGAAGTTTCCGGCGAAAGGTTATGGGATCCTGTTTCGCGGCTGCCGCCAATTCATCCATGAAGCTTTCGATGACGAAGACATTGTGGGTGGGTCCCACGCCGCGCCACCAGAGCGCTTGGCTCCGACCGGACCCAGGCGACCTGATGCGCCGGGAACTCATAGGGCGTGTCCGCTGACCCCTCGACCGTGTCGGGGTCAAGCTTGCCACCCTCCGCCATCCCGGGCGGAGCCCATCTCGCCATGACCGATGACCCGGTGGTGCGGTGGGACCAGCCCGTCACATTGCCGGAGGCATCGAGACCTGCCGAGACCTTGTCATAATAGTAAGGCCGGTAGAGGTCGTGCTGAATGTCCTCCTCGCGCGTCCAGATAAGCTTGACCGGGTAAGGGACATGTTTGGCGATGCGCGCGGCCTGGGTCACGCTGTCGACATCGAGACGGCGCCCGAAAGCTCCGCCCATGAACTGATTGTAGACTTTGACGCTTTCCTGCGGCAGCCCGGTTTCCTTCGCGACCGTCATCTGGGCACGAACCGGCACCTGGGTGCCGACCCAAACGTCGGCGCCATCAGGACGAACGTGAATAGTGGTGTTGATGGGCTCCATTGGGGCATGAGCCAGGAAGGGGAGCTGGTAGACGGCATCCAGCTTCGTCGCCGCCCCCTTTATTGCCCCATCGGCATCGCCGAGCTTCTTCGCAATGAAACCGTCCTGCTCAGAATCCCGCGCAAGATGGGCGATCAGGCTTTGCGTGTCGGCATGGGCATTTGGACCGTCATCCCAGACGGGATTCGCCGCCTGCAGGCCTTTCATCGCGGCCCACATATGGTCGCCGATCACGGCAACGACGTCGTCTAGCTGGACCACATCGCGGACGCCAGTAACCGCCCGTGCGGCTTTCTCATCAATCCTGACCAGCTTGCCCCCCAGCACGGGGCTTGCAGCCACCGTGCCGATCTTCATGCCAGGAACCTGGATGTCCATGCCGTAGATGGACGTACCGTTGACCTTCGCCGGTGTGTCGATTCGGCGCGGCGAGGTGCCAATCAGTTTGAATTCTGACGCCGGTTTGAGCGCGACATGCGTCGGCAAGGGCTGCTTGGCGGCATCGTTTGCGAGGTCGCCATAGCTGAGGGTCTGCCCGGCCGGACCATGAACGGCGGCCCGTTCAGCCTTACAGGTCGAGGGATCGACCTGCCACTTTGCCGCAGCGGCGCCGATGAGCATCATGCGGGCGGCGGCTCCCGCCTCCCGCAGCGGCTTCCAACTCCCGCGAATGGAGGCAGAGCCACCAGTCGCCTGCTCGCCCAGAAGAGGGTCCGTGTAAAGCCTGAGGTTGGGCGGAGCCGCTTCGACCTCGATCTGGTCCATACCGACCTCGAGCTCCTCGGCGAGGAGTGTCGAGGCGCCAGTATAAATCCCCTGGCCGCACTCCGTATTGCGCATGATGAAGGTAATGACCCCCTTGGGGTCGATCCGGATGAAAGCATTTGGCTCGAAATCGCCGTCGAAATCCGGCGGCGGCATCGGGGTAGCGCGGGTCAAAAACTGGGCAGCGCTGGCCGTGGCGTTGAGGTGCAGCCCGATCAGGAGACCGCCTCCTGCCGCAAGGCTTGCCTTGAGCAGGCCACGGCGTGACAGCGTCTTGGGCGCCAACGCGTTCATCTCAGGCCTCCGCCGCTGCGTGAATGGCCGCCCGGATGCGGACATAGGTCGCACACCGGCAAATATTTCCAGCCATCGCCACGTCGATATCAGCGTCCGTCGGCTTTGGCGTCGCGTCGAGCAGCGCGGTCGCGGCCATGATCTGCCCAGACTGGCAATAGCCACACTGGACAACCTCATGATTGAGCCAGGCTCTCTGGATCTTGGCGCCGCTCGGCGTCTCGCCTACGGCCTCGATGGTCGTGATCGGCTGGCCAGCCACGCTCGATGCCGGAAGCAAGCAGGAGCGGACAGCATTGCCGCCCACATGGACCGTGCAGGCGCCGCATTGGGCAATTCCACAACCGAACTTCGTGCCTGTCATACCCAGGACATCGCGCAATACCCAAAGCAACGGCATGTCGGGCGGGACGTCAACCTGATGAGCCTGGCCGTTGATCAGAAGCTGAAACATGGCTGTTTGCCTCGATTTGGAGCGACCGTAGAAACAATCCGGTCTTTATAGGCTTCGACAAAATCAGCATGTGCCAAAATAAGGAATGACGCCAGACCACATAACATCTATCGGAATTTGAAATTTATTTGCGAATAGTTCTGAATCTCATCGACAGGCACAAAAATTTGGGAGTCTGCTTGTAGACACAGTGAAAGTCTCCAATGCCTCATCATGCTTTGTGGACAGCAGCTGACAGGGTTCCAGCGGCGGCAAGCAGAACCACAACAGTCCAAGGGGGCGCTTTCCAAACCGTGAGGAGTAGGAAACCAGCCGTCGCAAGCCCAACGTCTTCCGGCGTGACGACGGCATTGACCCACACTGGACTGTAGAGTGCAGCGCCAAGAATACCGACCACGGCCGCGTTTGCGCCGCGCATCACGTTTGTGTGGTTGGACGTGAGCGCAGCTTGTCCCAAAACGGCAACATTCCATGCACAAGGAGCAAGCCCGGCAAAAATATTGCGACAAGCGCGACAATTGCCCCGGCGATCCCATTGGGTTGATGAGTCGTGGCCGCGCCTAGATAAGCGGCAAATGTAAAGAGTGGGCCCGGCATAGCTTGAGCAAATCCATATTCGGTTAAAAAGGCATAGTTTGTCACCCAGCCGGATTCAACAACCGCAGAATGGAGCAAGGGTAGAACGACATGACCTTCATGAAAAACCAGCGCACCGGAACGGTAAAATGCGTCGAAGAAAGACAGCACCTGAATGTCATTCGCGGACGATAGAAATGGCACAATCACGAAACAGCAAAAAACAAACCAAGAGCGAGGCCACCGCCCTGCCGCGAAACCGGAAATTTCAGTTGACCTGCCGCGGGAGCCACACCGTCGCGACACAAGTAAGATCCGGCCAAGGCTCCACAGACTATGGCGGCTATTTGGCCGAAGGCACTGTCAAATGTGACAACAATTGCTATGGCCACCAGCGCAATCCCGGCACGGGTGCGGTCCGGCGTATCGCTGCGCGCCATGCCCCAGACAGCTTGTGCGACCACAGCAACTGCCACGAGGGGGATGCGGATAAAAACTTGGACTGCCTAGGAGGTAGTCTATGTATTCGTATAAAGACAGGCTTCAGGCAGCTGAGCTTTACATCAAGCTCGGCGCTCCCAGTCCCCTTGAATATCGACAGAGTCTTGGCATTAGAGTTAAAAAATAGTCCAAGTTTTTATCTGCATCCCCTATTTTAGCCTTCCCGGGTCAGCTCTCGGTTCTTTCGCATAAAGCGTGCAAGAAATTCCATCGCATCGAAGCCGATATTATTATTCTGTATAAGCTTTCGGGGCTGAGCGCGGGTGCTTTAGTGCGAAGCGCTTAAGGCGGCCCTTTGGAACAGAAATCCTGTTGCAGCATCTGAGAGAGTTAAAAAACAGGGATCGCAACCTGCACGCTTTATGCGGAAGAGCCCAGCTCTCAGTGAAACTCGACAACTATCGCGCCTATATTCCCAAGAGCCGAAAAATAGCATGTCTGTAGTGGACCGCCCGCAGCGTGAGTGCCATGAGTTTTGACTCAAATTTTCCAACGCTTAAGCAGATGATAATCGGACGTGAGAGGCCAGACTGGAGCAGACGCGCATCCAACGAATGGCATCCAAAATGGTGTCCGTTCTGAAGCCAACCGTTAGCGCGCTGCGGCGTTCGGAAACTGGTATTGTTGCACAAATGTCAGCTAAGAAGGCGCTGGTAAGGTCGAACTCAATATCGCAGGGCTCGGCTATCCGATAAGGTTTAATTTGATCTGATTCTTTGACTGCTTTGTCGGCCGCCGCGCGAATAAGCGATTGTGCAGCCTTGGGCGATAAAGCCCGCGCGGCCCGCTGACCTAAAGCATATTTCACACAGGCGAATTGGGCTGCGGGGAAAAGGCTACCGCAGGTACGCTCCGTCACATCATCACCCGAGAGCATGATGATGGGCACGCCCATGGCACCCGCATAGGCGCCATAGATCATGGCCTCCGACGCAGCTACCCCGTTTAATCGGATGGCCGCAAAGGCAAAGTCGCTCGTTGTATGCGCGAGAACGCCAAAATCGGCAGCGCCCGCATGGTAGCCGAGGCAGATGACACCAGAGTAAGTGTGGTCCAGGCCTGCAAACATGCCTGCGTGCTTAATATTACCACGGATCAGTTCAGCGCGCGGATCGAGCAGATCGGGCAGGATATTGGTCATAGGACCGTGGCTATCATTAACCAGAACTTCGGTCGCACCACCGGCGAAGGCACCCGCAATGGCGGCATTCGCCTCCATCGTCATCAGCCGGCGTGCTTCTTCGTATTCGACATTGCCCGGTCGCTGATGCTGCGGAATGACGACGCCAGCAACGCCCTCGATGTCGGCTGAAATGTAGATTTTCATGCATGCAATTCCAGAGCGATGGTGTCAGGACAAATGGCTACCGAGCATGCAGCACACAGCCACCCAACGGTTTGCGTCGCTGACGGTCTCTGCTGTGAAGCCAACCGTTAGGGCCGAACGGCGCTGAGCTAGGGGAATAGTTTCACAGAGGTCGGCTAGGACAGCACTCGTTAAGTCCAGTTCAAGTGTGCATGGCTCGGAGACCGTAAAGGGCTTGATGTGGGCTACCTGGCGAACCGCACGTTCGGCCGCATTTTGGATACGTGTCCGCGCCATTTGTGGAGAGAGCGCTTTCGCTGCCCGCTGCCCCAAGGCGGTTTTCACGGTGACGATTTCGGCGCCTGGAAACAAGGTGCCGCAGCTGCGCGCTGTCACGTCGTCACCGGACAGAAGAATAACCGGCACGCCCATGGCACCTGCATAAGCACCGAAAAGCATTGCTTCGGATGCGACGAGGCCATTCAACCGGACAGCGCTGAAATCCCTCGTGCTATAAGTATGGGCCAAGACACCATAGTCGGCCGCCACCGCGTGATAGCCGACGCACATCACGCCAGCGTAGGTATCATCAAGCCCTGCGAACATGCTGCCAGGCTTAATCTGGCCACGGATGAGTTCCGCCCGTTGATCCAGCAGATCTGGGATGAGATTGACCATCGGACCATGACTGTCATTGACCAACACTTCGCTCGCGCCGCCAGCAAAGGCACCAGCGATCGCCGCATTCGCCTCTTCCGTCATCAGGCGGCGGGAATCCTCGTATTCCAAATTTCCGGGCTGCCCCTGCTTTGGAACGACAACCCCGGCCACGCCCTCGATATCAACGGAAATGAAGATCTTCATGAGAGAACGTCCTCTTACGTCGTAGACGATTACAGAGCGAGCGAGGCTTCGTCGTTAAATCGCTGCCACATCGCGGCATAACCAGTGTGGCTAAAGCCGTAGCTTTTAGCTTCCAATCTTTCGATCCACCGCTCTGTCGCAAGCGTTGCCGTCTGCCAACTCCAGGCGACGTAGTCTTGCTTTAGCCTTTCGGACGCAGTCCGCGCAGATGCGGCTTCAGCATGAAATTGGCGCTCCAAAGCATCGAACTCATTTCGGATTTCTGGCTTGATAGCCTTGTAATGTGCCATTGCCCGGCGATGCAGACGTTCGTGCCGCCACCACAGGGTCTCGGCGGTATCGGTGCCGCTCGGCTGCAGGCCGACCTCCGGCAAAGGAATGCCAAAAAAGAGCGGCTTGAAGATCGACAGATCGGTAGCAGAGGTTCCTGTCATCCAAACGACGACGCTATCGGGCCGTGTCTCGGCGATCATGGCACCTGTCGCGTGCCAAAAGCGAGATGGTGTCGGGCCTGCGTGCATGCATACGCGCACAGAGCGCTCATCCATGGTGACGTCATAAGCGTCTTCATCGCCGACATCGCGCAACACGGCCGCCATGTCATGCATTGTGATCCGACCGCGCTTCCCGGCCAGAAGCCCCGCCGCACAGCTTTCACGCTCGTTCGCCCCGGCATCGTGTTCCTTCTTCGGATCGGCAAACATTGCGCGGAAATCCGCCTTCGGACCAATAGCGGGTAAGGACGAGAGATCCCAATCTGTCGTGATCTGATAGCGGTTCAAGATCGCCTCGGTGCTTTTCGCACGTCGTGCCGCCCAATGCTTGCCGGCGCAATTCACGACCCACGCCTCAGTCCTATCGGATATAAGAAAGCCACTGTCGAACCTGAAATTGCCCATCATCTGGACATTTCCGCCCTGGCCGTAGGCCTCGACATGTGCACCGATGACATTGACGGCTTCGAGTGCCGTCGCTCCGCGCTCCAGCCCCAGACGCAACAGGTCGAGAATAATGACGCCATCCTTCTCGGCGCTTTGGTTACTGAAAGCGGCCTCATTGCCGATGGCGACGCCGTGCTCGTTACAGCCGATTTCTCCTCCCCATGCCCAGAAAGAGCGGTCCAAAATCACTTCGTGCGTGTGACGCGCTTGGGGGATGGTCAGATGGCTGACGCGAACAGCCGCACCGGTGCCATAGTTTCGGGCGGGGAAATGCAGGATCTGCTGGGCCTCATTCACCTCCGTATCGGCGTTCTTCGCGAGGAGCATTGCGCCGTCGGCGGTTGTCTCGGGTAACGCGACGATCGTGTCACACATGGCGCGCTTTTCCTGTCTTGGCCCTATTGAAGCTGAGCGTTCATTGTCTCAGCCGCGAAGTGGCAGGCGGCCCAACGACCACCTGGCAGCGTCACGCGCGGCGGCGATGTCTCGCACATCCCTTGCGCGTCCGGACAACGGGTGCGGAACGGACAACCGGATGGAGGGTTGACCGGGCTAGGCGGTTCGCCGGCGAGCGGCGTCTCGTCGCTCTGCGCCAAGGTAGGGTCAGCGCGTGGGATGGAGGCCAGAAGCGCCCGCGTATAGGGATGGGCGGGTCGCGCGAAGACCTGTGAGGTCGGACCGTTCTCGACCATGGTGCCGAGATACATCACGCCCACCGTCTCGCACAGATATTCGATGACGCCGAGATCGTGCGAGATGAACAGCAAGGTCAGACCCAGATCTCGTCTCAGATCATCCAGCAAATTGAGCACCTGGGCGCGGACCGAGACGTCGAGGCCGGAGACTGCCTCATCCGCCACCAAAAGCTTCGGCCGCACCGATAACGCGCGCGCAATACCCACGCGCTGGCGCTGTCCGCCGGAAAGCTCTGACGGATAACGGCCGGCGGCGGACGACGGCAGACCGACCCGCTCCAACAGGCGCGCAACCTCATGCTCCACTTGATCGGCCGGCACGATACCGTGCAGGCGAAGCGGCTCGGCAATCGCCCGCCCAATGCGCATACGCGGGTTGAGCGAAGAATAGGGATCCTGGAAGACCATCTGCATCTGGCGACGCAAAGCGCGGCGGGTGGCAGGATCGACCTTGGTCACATCCTGCCCGTCAAACCGAATGGCGCCGTCGTCGACGGGGAGCAGACCAAGCACCAGGCGGCCGAGCGTCGTCTTGCCGCAACCGGACTCGCCCACCAGCCCGAAGCTTTCACCGCGTGCGACGGTAAAGGTCACGCCCTGCGCTGCCTGCACCCAGTGCTGTGGCTGGCCCATAAAGCCCGCGACCAGAGATCGGCGCAGTGGAAAGTATTTATCCAGTCCAATGACCGATAGAAGCGGTTGCTCAGCCATGGGGGACCTCCGCATGAGCGCGAGCGGGATGAAAACAAGCGAAGCCGCCACCACCTGCATCGGGCGTCCAGCCCGGTGCCACCGCCTCACAATCGGTCTGCCGGTTCGGGCAGCGGGCTGCGAAGCTACAGCCTGACGGGCGGTGCGCCGGATCGGGCGGCATCCCCGCAATGGGATGCAGCGGGTGACCGGCGCGTGAGCCACGCGGAATCGAGTTGAGCAGGGCGACGGTGTAAGGGTGGCGCGGATTCTCGAAGATGCGGCGGATAGGCGCTTCCTCTACGATACGGCCTGAATACATCACGGCCACGCGGTCACAGGTTTGCGCGACGACACCCAGATCATGCGTGACAAGGACCAGTGCCATCCCGAGGCGCGAACGGAGGTCGGACAGCAGGCGCAAAATCTGCGCCTGGATCGTCACGTCAAGCGCGGTCGTCGGCTCGTCAGCCAAAAGCAGGCGCGGGGAGGCAATCAGCGCAATGGCTATGGCGGCGCGTTGTCTTTGGCCGCCTGACAATTCGTGCGGATAGGACGCCGCGATGCGTGCGGGGTCCGGAAGACCGACAAGGCGCATAGCTTCCAGCATGCGGGCATGACGGTCTGCCGCAGACAACTGGCCGTGGTAGCGCAAGCCTTCGGCAATCTGGCGGCCGACGGTAAGGACAGGATTGAGGGCGGTCAGCGGGTCCTGAAACACCATGCCGATGCCGGCACCTCGGATCGATTGCAGCGCGCTTTCTTTGGCCTGGGCCAGGTCCACACCATCAAAGCGGACCGCCCCCCGGGTAATGCGCGCCTTGCCTGTCAGCAACCGGATGATGGCGCGGATCGTAGTGCTTTTACCACAGCCGGATTCGCCCACGATGCCGTAGCTCTCGCCGGCGCGGACGGTGAAGGAGACATCCTCGACCAGCGCCACAGTGTTGCTGCCTCGTGGAATGCCGATGCCGAGATGATCGACGGTCAGAAGATCAACCATGCTCAAGCGCGCCCCAGTTCTGGCCGCAAAGCATCGGCCAGCCCGTCACCCAGCAGGCTGAGTGAGACTGCGAGCAGCACGATGGCAAGGCCCGGAAACCCGCTGATCCAGGGTGCCTGGCTGACGAAACTATAGCCGTCCGCGATGATCAGCCCCCATTCAGGCAAGGGCGGTTGTGCGCCAAGACCGAGCCAGCCGAGCGAGCTGCCGAGGAAGATGTCCAGCACGGCGTCCGAGGTCGCGTAGACCGCGGCCTGGACGATGACATTGGGCAGGATGTGGTGGGCGAGGATCCGGGTATTCCCAAAGCCTAGCAGTCGCGCGGCCTGCACGTAATCCGCCTGTTTCACCACCAGAATTTCGGCGCGGGTGATGCGGGCGTAGCTGACCCAGCCGACCGCTGCGACCGCGATATACATGTTTTTGAGGCCGGGCCCGAGTACTGCCACGATAGCAATGACCGCGACAAAAAAGGGAAAGGCGACGGCGATATCGACCAGACGCATGGAAATGGCGTCGGTCAGTTTGCCGAAATAGCCGGCGACCAAGCCGACTGTGGTGCCGATGACGAAAGCAGGGACGACACAGAAGAGCGCGATTTGAAGATCCGTGCGGGTGCCATAGATGACGCGGGTGAACACGCCACGACCAAGGTTGTCTGTTCCGAACGGGAAGGCGAGGCTCGGCGGGTGCAATGAATGCATCAGGTCCATAGCTGTCGGGTCACCCGGCAGCAGCATGGGACCGAAGACTGCCACAAGCACCCAGCCCATCATCAGGCCAAGGCCCAGTTTAAGATTGCGCGGCCAATGCTTCATCCGATCTCGCTCCGCCGCACGCGAGGATCAAGCATGATCTGGCCAAGATCAGTGATGAGATAAATCAGCACGACGATGATGCCAAACATCAGCGTGACCATCTGAATGGTGGGGTAATCCCTTGTGCCGATCGAACTGATCATGAGTTGACCGAGGCCCGGCACGGCGAAGACGTTTTCAACCAGCACGGTATTGCCGACCAGGAAACCGATATTCAGGCCGAGAACATGGAGCGCGGGTAGTATCGCGACGCGGAGCGCATGGCTGAGCAGGACAGCACGGGCGGGCAGTCCCTTGGCGCGCGCGGTATCGATAAAGCCAGCACCGAGCGCTTCGCCAAGACTTGTGCGCAGGGCGCGCATCACCAAGGGCGCGACATTCAATGCGCAAGTCAATGCTGGCAAAAAGAGGTTATAGAGCCGCGCGCCCCAGGTATTGCCGTAGCCAGCAATCGGAAAAAGATGAAAGGTCACGGACAGCAGAAGAATGAGGATGAAACCAGTCCAATAGCTGGGTAGGCCAAGGCCTGCCGTTGCCACCACGCGCAGAACATGATCGGCACCGCGCCCTTGTTGGGTTGCGGCTAAAATGCCTGCTGGGATGGCAATGACGAGGGAGATAATGGTGCTGTAGAGGAGCAAGACTAGGGTCGGCACCATGCGGCCAAGTACAAGCTGTGCGACCGGTTGGCCATAGTAGTAAGAAATACCAAAATCGCCTTGTACCAGGCTTCTGAGATAAAGCAGATATTGCATACCGATACCGCGATCGAGCCCTAATCTGGCCCGGACCGCGGCCATCAGAACCGGCGTTGCATGAATGCCCAAAATGGCCCTTGCCGGGTCACCTGGAATAAGCCTCACAAGAAGAAAAACCGCGAGGGTTATGCCAAGCGCCACCGGGATCATGAGCAATAGACGACGGACGATATAAGTCAGCATGCTTGCTGCCCTGCGCTTGTAAAGCGGACCGCTTTATCGCGACTGGAACTCGTCATGCCCGCTTGCCGTCTAAGCGCGACAGCAAGCAGTTGAGCAAGGCCTTCTAAAAGCAACAACTTTCTCAGCTCTTCCAGACATCTTCCAACCAATAATTGCCGGTCGGAAGCACTCGGAAGCCATGCACGTTATCGCGCATCGCGGTGATGGCGGGTGTCCAATAAAGCCAAAGGTAGGGTGCATCCGCGAAGACCTGCCGCTGCATGTCCAGATAGATGCCGCGACGCTTGGCTTCATCAAGTTCGCCTAAGGCAGCAGTCGCCAATTGATCGACCTTCGGGTTGTTATAGAACGTCCAGACAGAGTCGCTACCTTCATCGCCCGCTCCAGCGAAGGCGACAAGTTCACAAGGATCGAAGATATCACTGGTCATATAGCCTTGCGCCATCTCGTACTGGCCGGCACTCGTCTGAGCGAAGACCGTATTACCTTCTTCAGGCTGAATGCTGATTTTGATACCGAGCGGAAGAAGCATTTGCTGTACGATCTGAGCGACCTGGGCAAAGATAGTATCGCCGCTATTGATGAGACATTTTACGGTGAAGCCAGTCGGCATACTGCTTGCCGCCATCAGCTCCTTGGCCTTAGCAAGATCGTAAGGGTAGGGCTTGTCCGTCACATCAGCCATAAACATTTTTGGAAGGAATGTCGTTGGCACTTCGCCATAGCCGAACAAAACCGCCTTGATGATAGCTTCCTTGTCGACGGCATAGTTGATGGCCTGCCTAATCTTCACATCCTGGAATACTGGCAGCTTTTCATTGAATTGGATCCAGTCGATGCGAGTATACGGCACGATTTGTATATCGAGGCCGGACGCATGCTTGAGCTTGTCCACTTGATTAAACGGCACCTGGGTGCCGATGTCGATTTCTCCCGACTGAGCCTTAAGCATGCGGACGTTGTCGTCTGCGACGATAGATAGAACCACACCATCCAAATAGGGGCGGTTGGGATCCCAGAAATGCGGATTCCGGCCGAATGTGACGCTGTCGCCCTTCTTCCACTCGGTGAGCAAGAACGGACCAGAGCCGATCGGCTTATCGGCAAATACATTCACGCCAACCTTGTTGAAATAGGCCTTTGGCACAATCGCTGCGCCGTGCAGCGAGGCAGCTGCTAAAAAGGGCGCCCAATCCTGCTGCAACTTGAAAATGATGGTATGCACATCCGGCGTTTCCATCGTCAGCTTCGGAAAGAGGGAGCCCCACGGCGAATCCTTGTCGTATACCGTTCTGCCGAAGGAGAAGGCCACATCTTCGGAGGTTACCGGCGTACCGTCAGAGAAGGTCGCTTTTGGATTGAGATGAAACGTATAGGTGCGCTTATCGTCCGATATATCCCAGCTGGTAGCTAGATCGGGCACGACGCCATCGCCAGACGGATTGGTGCGGACAAGCAACTGGAAGATAAGCAATTTTGCCCAGATCGACATGTTGTCGGATGGGACAACGGGCTCGAACGACACGACATCCGCGATCCGCGCCATTGTGAGGATGCCACCTCGTTTAGGAGTATCATCGGCGCGCGCTATTGGGCTGAGGCCTACACTTGCCAAAGTTGTCGCGGCTAAGCCAAGCGCAGAACTTTGTAGCAGTCGGCGACGGGAGAGTGCCATCGGTCGTGAGAAGCCATTGAAATACGTCATGGGCTTTGTCCTCGCAATGCAAAATGGGACGCCAGTGGTATGCGATGCAGATGCGTCGAAACAATTCTGTGGCCAATTCCGAACCGCGGAGAAGTTTCTGTCAAGAAAATTTGTTTTTGACAAAAATTTCATCACACTGATCGAGACTCAGGCAAAGAAAGAGAGATCGGGAATAAGGAAGACCAGCCATTTTTAGATCTTAGCGGAAAATTATGAGTAGAATCTAAGCACATCGTCGCAAGCCCGCGGTTTTGGTATTAATGAGTTGACCGTGCTCAATCGTTGAAATCAGGTGCCGGATATGTTTTCTACCTAGAAAGATGCTAGCGGCCATTTGAGACGGCCGTTCATTTATCTCTCGAGGAATGCCTTATGTCGGTGTCCACACTGACCGAGACCATCGGCCGAACCCTAGCGGAGCTCCGACTGAGCCGCGGCTGGACTTTGAAGAAGCTCAGTGAGGCGACGGGCGTCAGCGTCCCAGTGTTGTCTAAGATCGAAAACAATCAGACCGGCATTTCTTTTGAGACAGCGATGAAGATTATGGGGTCGCTTTCACTTTCTTTGGATGACCTCACGGCAGAGAAGCCTGAGCTTCCGCACATAAGCGGCCGGCGGGCGGTAAACCCTGCCGGATCCGCTTTAACGATCCCTTCAATGGGCCGCAGTTACGAATTATTTGCGACCGAACTTCGCCAAAAGCGAATGGTGCCGATGATCACGACCGTTAATAACCACAGCGCCGAAGAATGGGGCCCATTCAGCCGTCATGACGGCGAAGAATGGATGTATGTGTTGGACGGCAGCATCGAGTTACACACTGAGTTGTATGCGCCCCTGGTGATGAAACAAGGAGATAGCGTGTACATTGACTCAGGCATGGGTCATGCAATGGTCGCGCTCAGCGAGTTACCAGCGCGCGTTCTTTCGGTTTATGCTGGTGCAGGCGAGCCCTTTGGCACGCCGAACTCTGACAAATAGTTTGATGTGTTGCTTTGCAGCGCTTTTTGCCCATTCCCGCTTGTCCAAAAGATTTAGCGAAGGAAGTATTCGACTCCCAATTTCTATAACTCGTCTCGGAATCAGGTATTAAGACTGTTGCAAGGTGTCAAGTCTTGCTCGCTGGGGTCTAGTGGGAAGAAGCCCTATTGGATAGATGGACGTTAACCAGAGCTATCAGCAAGCCATTTCTATGACTACGTTCTTTCAGCGGAATGCTACGCCATCCGCCTGTTTCTGGGCATGATCGGACAAGCTTACGAATTGCGGCGTGTGGACGTTCATCCGGGTCGCGAACATCGGGAACCTCCTTTCCTGGCGATCAATCCGGCCGGCGAAATTCCCGTGATCGAGGATGGGGATTTCCGGATCGCCGATCAGGGCGCCATTCTCACCTATCTGGCGTGCACCTATGACGGCAGCGGGCAATGGTGCGCCGATGATGCGCAGACGCTGAGCCGCATCGTTTATTGGCTGAGCTTCGCCAGCGGCCCCTTGGCGGCCCTGCGGCGCTTGCGGGACCGGGATCTTTTCGCGATCCCGGGGAATGACGCGGCTTTGCAGGAGACGGCGAGCCAGGCGCTGCTCCTGCTGGAAGACAGCCTGTCCGCGATCGAGATCGCGGGCGGCGGCTGGTTTGCGGGTGGCAAGCCGAGCATCGCGGACGTCGCTATCTTTCCCGCCGTAGCCCTCTGCACGGAAGCGGGCTTTACTTTCGAGACAATGCCTGCCGTGTGGCGCTGGACAGAACGTTTCAAGCGTCTGCCGAATTTCTCGGTTATGCCTGGTATCTTGCCCGTTCTAATTATAACGGACGTTGGTGGTGTTCAGGGTTGATTAAATAAAAATTATCAAATTGGTTGCTTTCGAGGCATCTCATATTCAGTCAGCTTAGGAATTGCTCCTCAGATGTTCCCGACCTCCATTTGGTGAAAGTCGTATTTAGCATAAAGGTAATGGCGAGGATGTTAACGATTCAATGTAGAAACAATATAGAGGTGTCACCCTCTGCAAATTAGAAATGTCACTGCCTTTCGGTTCTGAGCGTCCGGAGCAATACCAATTCTGCAAAACTCTCAGAGTTTTGTTGCCTTAAGATTGTCAGCGAAAGTGTAGTATTTTGTTATTGCCAAACCTCAGTGTCTCTGCTGATCGCGCGTGCGAATAGAGCTATCTCAGGTAGGAAACCCAGTTCGGATGTTGGGATATAGGATACTGAGTATTCAAGCGGACTGATACTGGGGCGCTCAGACAAAACCTTCATGGTCTTCGCTTCGATCCCTTCTTTGAACAGACCAGGCGGCAACAGGCTTACGCCCACCCCCTTGCGAACAAGGGAAGCGACAACGCTGACATTCCCGCAATAGCTGATACGTCGTGGCCGCACCCCGGCGTTCCGGAACCAGTTCTGCATGACGGAAGACACGCTGGCATCGTCAGGCGATGCAATGATGGGGACATCCACCAGATCCGACGGTTCGATCGTGTTGTCACTTGCCATCAAATTCGGATGAGACATCCAACTCAGCGGGTAGGAACCGAGAGATTGAGTGATCGCCTCGGGCAGCACGACAGGACCAGGAAGAAGTGCGATGTCTACACGTCGCGCTGCGAGTTTTTTGACGAGACGAGCGGAGAGATCTACATCCAATTCAACACTGATGGCCGGATATCGGTTGCCGACGCGTTCCAGCAATTTGTCCAGCCACGTGAGGGCGATGACCTCACTCACGCCCACGCGCATGGTGCCGCTGACACCCAGATCCTGGGCCGCTGCAGCTTTCAGCGCCGCAAAGTCAGCGACCATACGTTCAGCAACCTGAAGGCAGCGCCGGCCGCTTAATGTCAAGACCACCTGTGCTTTTTCTCGCCGAAACAGGGCAGAGCCTAGTTCCTGCTCCAATTCATTGATGCGCCGCGTGATCGCAGGTTGCGTCAGCCGAAGATGCCGGGCAGCCGCGCTGAAGCTTCCCAAACGGGTGATCCACAGAAGGGTTTCCAGGCTACGAATGTTCACGGCATACCATAACAAAGACGCATGACCATCCATGAACCGATTTTTCTTGTCAATGAGAATAATATTGACGCAAGATACAGACGCTAGACGCGATATTTCGAATATAGTTAAATATATCAAATTCAATTACAGTACATTCAACGCGCTTCTAAAACATTAAGAGCATAATATTTAGTTTTAACGTGAATGCCGCCGTCTTTCGGCAGGCCTTTTCAAATCTAAAAAGGGTCGGCGATGAAACCTTCCGCGCGTGATCTCATGAATGTCGATCGCATGGCGGCTCAGATGGATGCCCGTGGCGTCGATGCCGTTGTCGCCCGCGCAGGGATCAATCTGGCCTATCTGGCGGGCTTCGCTTTCCCGGGAACCCTTGCCCGCCATGTCGATCTCGTCGACTCACCGCGCGCGGTCTATCTTGTCTGGCCGCGAACCGGTGAGCCTAGGATTATTGCGAACACCATCGCTGCCCCTCTCGCCCAACGGGACTCATGGATCGAGGCCTTCGATCTTTATGAAGGCTATCGAGAGAAGCCGGTCGAGGCCTTGATTAAGACCCTGACTGCGATGGGTCTGCGCAGCGCCACTGTTGCTTTCGAGACCGAGTATACCAATGCCGCGGACTGGGAGAGCCTGCGCACACAACTGCCGCGTATGCAGATGGTCGACTCATCAGAGCTTATGGAGCAGGTGCGTGCAATCAAGACCCCGGCCGAGATTGCGCGCTTACGCGAAGGGGCGCGCGTGCTCGACCACGCTTTCCTGAAGCATTTTGCGACCGCGCGGCCCGGCATGCGAGAGCGGGACCTTCATGGTGCCATCGTGGCGGAATGCATCGCGGGCGGCTCAGAATTCACCCATGGCATTCTGAATTCATCGCGCAATACCCTGCCTTATGGCGGCGAGAGCGATTTTGTGTTTCAGGCCGGTGATGCCATCCGGACCGATTACGTGGCTTACTTCAAAGGCTATCCGGGCCATCAGTCGCGCTGCGCCGTCATTGGTCAGCCGACTCCTGAGCAGACCCGCGACTATCACGTGATCCGCGACATCTATCGCGCGGTGAATGAGCAGCTGTTGCCGGGACGTACCGCCGGAGAGATTTATCAGTTTGCCAAGGATCAGTTTGCGGCGGCGGGCACGTCCTATTCCAGCATCATAGCGGGCCACAGTGTCGGTTGTTGGTGGCATCAGCAGGAACCTGTTATCGCGCGCGGCAATCCGAGACGTCTGGAGAGTGGCATGGTGATTGCCATGGAACCCTTCGTGAACCACTGGCATATACAGGACATGTTGTTGATCACGGATCACGGGCCGGAACTGCTATCTCCTGACTTCAATACGGATGAGATCTTCGCCTGCGGCTGATCAACCGTCCAACCCCATTACCAAATAAACCGCTTCTTAGCCCCAGGGAGAGACATCGCCATGAATGATCTTTGTGACTTCAGCCTTCCGCGCCGCCGCTTGCTCAAGGCAGCGGGTGTATCACTGGCGGCGTCAGGCCTGTTTGCCGGCGGCAGCCGATCGGCGCGAGCGGAGACGACATGGAAAGCTGTACAAAAGCGCGGCGTGCTGAATATCGCGACAGAGATGCAATTCGCGCCATGGGACATGATCGCGGATGGCAAATATGCCGGCGCGAACCGCGAACTGATTGACGCCGTTGGGGCAAAGTTGAAAATCAAAGTGACGTATAATGATATTCCCTGGGATGGCATTCTGCCGGGCGTCGAAGCCGGGCGCTTTGATCTTTGCATCGCACCGGTGATGGCAACGAAGGAGCGTCTCACGCACTACGCCTTTACCAACCCGATCGGCGCGGCAACCGCCGCACTCGTGAAAAAGGCCAATGACACAAGCATCAAGACGGCGCGCGATATCTCTGGTAAGATCGTCGGCGTGCAGAAAGGGTCTCATGTGGTCATGGATCTCCAGTCTTTTTCGGCAACACTCCCGAAGCCGGTCGAAATCCACGAATATCTAGATAACAGTCAGGCCTATGCCGATCTTGCATCGGGCCGGTTGGATGCCGTGGCCAATTCCTCACCCAGCCTCGCCTACCTCGCGCAGAAACGCCCGGAGACCTTTGCCCTGGTCTCGCCGCCGTTCGGGAAACCCACTTACCTGTGCTGGGTTGCACGGCATGACGATACGGCCTTGATTGAGGCCATTAACGGAGCGCTGCATGCGATCACCGAAGATGGTCAGATCGCCGCGATCCAGAAAAAATGGTTTGGTGTCGTGACCCCGCTGCCGCAGTCACTTCCCACGCCCGTTATCTGAGCATGTAGCATTCTAAGACAACAGGGAAGACCTTCAGGCCGCACATGCAGTTTGGCGTTATAATCGATGCATTTCCCTATCTGCTGCAGGCATCGATCGCGACGATCGGTTATACGGCTAGCGGCATCGTTGTAGGTGCCGCGTTGGCGATTGTCGTTTGCGCCGCCCGCTTCGCAAATTCCATCCTATTTCAGCGTGCGGCGCTCGCCTATGTCAGCTTCTGCCGTGGCGTGCCGCTTCTTGTCATGCTGATGCTGATTTTCTATCTGCTGCCGCTCATCGGAATCCTTGTGCCTGCATCCGTGAGCGCCGTGCTTGCACTGGGGCTTTGCACCAGTGGCTATCTGGCAGAGATGCTGCGCGGTTCGCTTACGGCCATTCCACGAGGACAGGCCGAGGCAGCGCAGGCCTTCGGGATGACCGGAATCGACACCTGGCGGCGCGTTCTGCTTCCGCAAGCCATCCGAACATGCTTGCCGCAGGTCATTGGTGAATTCATCGCGCTCATGAAAGCCTCTTCCCTGATTTCTGTCATCGGCATATCGGAACTAACGCGGGTGAGCATGAATATCGCGGCCGATACCTACCGGCCGCTGGAAGCCTATATCGGCGCGGGCATTTTCTATCTTGCGATCAATCTCTGCCTTGCTGGTTTGGGAACTCTGGCTGAGCGACATTTCAGCCGGGGCATCATCGCATGAACATGCTCCAGACCCTGTGGCATTATGCGCCGCTTTTATTGAGCGGTGCTGGCGTCACCTTATGGACCTGGCTGCTTGGTTCAGTGCTCGGGCTCGCGATTGGCGCGAGCGTAGCTTTGCTGCGGCGTTTGCCTGTCCGCCCGTTGCAATGGGTCTTGCGCATTTATATCGAGATCATCCGCGGCACACCGTTTCTGCTGCAACTGTTTCTGCTTTATTCCGGTGGGCCTTCCATTGGCATTCGTCTGTCTGCTTTGACAGCTGGTGTCGTCTGTTTGGGCGTTCATGCTGGGGCCTATTTTGCCGAAGTATTCCGCGCAGGGTTTGAGGGGCTGCCCAAGGGTCAGATCGAAGCAGCGTCCAGCTTTGGCATGACATCTTTCCAGATTCTCTATCGTATCAGCCTGCCAACCATGCTGGTTGCGATCTTCCCTTCCATCGTCTCGATACTGATCAGCTTGTCCAAAGAGACGGTGATACTTTCCATTATCACGGTGCCAAATCTCATGTACCAGGTCCAAAGCATGACGGTTGAAACCTATTCCGCATTCTCCGGCATCGCCGCTTTGGCCGTCTTCTACTGGGTTTTCGTGGAATGCGTCGCCCGGTTCAGTGCCTTGATCGAATATCGGCTCACTCTTTTCGCGCGCCGTGACAGCGCCGAGGTACGTGCATGAACAAGGTTCCGAAAATAGCAATCCGCGATGTATGTAAACGCTTCGGAACACTGACCGTACTAGATGGCGTCAGCTTGGACGTTCATCAGTCCGAAGTGGTCTGTTTGATCGGTGCCAGTGGTTCGGGCAAAAGCACGCTCTTGCGCTGCATCAATTTTCTTGAAGCCTATGATGCCGGGGAAATTCGCATCGACGGTCACCTCATGGGGTATGTCGATGCTGCGCAAAAGCAAAGACGGCCGATGTCCGATCGCATGCTGCGGCAGGCGCGGCGCGATATTGGATTTGTCTTCCAGCAGTTCAATCTCTGGCCGCATATGTCCGTCATTCAGAATGTGATGGAACCATTATTGCGGGTGAGGGGATTGTCGGCCGAGGTCGCCGTCAAACGCGGGGAGGTCGCGCTTGATAGGGTGGGTCTTACAGACAAACGGAATAGCTATCCATTACGACTGTCCGGCGGCCAGCAACAACGCGTGGCAATCGCGCGGGCGCTCGCGATGGAGCCGAGCCTCATGCTGTTCGATGAGCCGACCTCTTCACTGGATCCGGAATTGGTCGGCGAAGTCTTGCAGGTGATGAAAGGGCTTGCCGCTGAGGGCATGACAATGGTGGTCGTAACCCATGAAATGGGATTTGCGGCTCACGTTGCGGATCGTGTCGCCTTTCTGGATCGCGGCCGGATTATTGACGTTGGTCCATCGCAGCAGGTGCTTCATGAAAGCAAGGAAGCCCGCGTGCAACAGTTCCTGCAAACCTATCATGATCGGACAAATTTTTAGGCTGAGCACAGTTGCTTTTGGCCAATGGTCCTTTGGTTCACAGATGACAACGGCAAAGCACTCGTACACCGGGTTATCGGTGGTCTCTCAGAAGCAATCGTCCGGCGTCCACACCCGCCTACGGTCAATTTGCGCCCAGGCCGCGCATGGAGATTGAAGGTGGCAAACTTGTCTATATTGGCGCCGGAGCGATTGCCAATATCTACCACCGTTCTTGCCAGCTAAGAGCCCGGAACCGCCAGAACGCATTCACCAGTCATATGAAGTGCGGCTTGGCTATGATCCCAAGGGTCGATGATGCAACCGATCAGCGGTGGATCATGCTGCATCATCAAGTGAAACCCCCTCGTCATGACATTGGGGCCGTCTGAGCTTTGGTGACGACGAGTAAGATCGGCCCGGGCTCGATGAACCGAACGGCATGTCTGACGGGAACGTCTTACATCCTCGGTTCCCTTGGATAAGCGCTTAGGGAGACAGGCGAGTGTCTGCCTATCGCCTGTTTTCATGTCATGCAAAGCCCGCAACGGCGTGCGGAACATAGGGCGCTTCAAGCGCCTCCACTTCCGCATAAGTCAATTCGAGATCAACGGCCGCTACGGCATCCGCCAGATGATGCGGCTTGGTGGCGCCCACGATCGGCGACGTTATCGCCGACTTGCCCAGCAGCCAAGCGAGCGCGACCTGCGCGCGGGGAACCCCCCGGCTCTCAGCGATTGTGCGTACGGCGTCCACAACGCGACGGTCTGCATCGCCCGCCTTGGCGTAAAGCGATTTGCCAAACTCGTCTGTCTCGGAACGCGCGCTGGCTTCGTCCCAATCCCGCGTCAGACGTCCGCGCGCGAGCGGGCTCCAGGGAATGACGCCGATATGTTCCTGTTTGCAGAGCGGCAGCATTTCACGCTCCTCCTCACGGTAGAGGAGATTCAGGTAGTTCTGCATGGTGACGAATTTTGTCCAGCCGTGGCGCTCGGCGATGGCAAGTGCCTGCGCGAATTGCCAAGCATACATAGATGAGGCACCGATATAGCGCGCCTTTCCAGCCTTCACGATGTCGTGCAAGGCTTCAAGCGTTTCTTCAATCGGTGTCGTGTAATCCCAACGATGGATCTGATAAAGGTCGATATAATCGGTGCCCAGGCGGCGTAGGCTTGCGTCGACCTCACTCATGATGGCGCGGCGGGAGAGGCCGCCACCGTTCGGCCCGGGTCGCATGCGGCCATGCACCTTCGTCGCGATGACGACCTCATCTCGTGTCGCGAAGTCTTTAAAAGCACGCCCAACTATTTCCTCGCTGGTTCCGTCTGAATAGACATTCGCGGTGTCGAAGAAGTTGATGCCCGCTTCCAAGGCCTGGCGTATGAAGGGACGGCTTTCTTCTTCGGGTAAGGTCCAAGGATGGTTGCCGCGTTCGGGAATACCGTAACTCATGCAGCCAAGGCAAATTCGGGAAACATCGAGGCCAGTGCCACCCAGTTTCGTGTATTTCATATGCGGCTTTTCCTGTGATGAGAGAATGTGGCGGCCAACCCATGAGTTGACCGCGATGCGCGGGCAAGCCTTGTTAAGCCTTGGGAAAATCCGCCGCCAAGGCAGTGTCTTTCTCGCCTTGGATTTCATCCAGCCGAGCCTTGAGTTGCTTCGTGACGTTCTCAAAGCCAATGGCGCCGAGCACGAGATGGCGCGGCGGATTGGCTTGCTGAGTCAGGCGAATCATAATGTCGCTCGCACGGCCCGGGTCACCGGCCTGGGTGCCGCTGATATCCTTTATGCCGCTCATCCGCTCGCCTGCGGTCTTTGCATAGTCAGTGATTTTGGTGATGGTCTGACGCAGCGAGCGCCCCGCCCAATCGGTGCGAAAAGGTCCAGGCTCGACGCAGGTGACGTGAATCCCCAGCGGCTTTACTTCGGCCAGAAGAGAGTCGGACCAGCCTTCGATCGCGTGTTTGGAGGCCGCGTAATAGCCGGAGCCGGGGAACCCCATAAGGCCTGCGACTGAGGTGACATTAATGATATGGCCGCTGTGCTGCGCGCGCATCATGGGCAGAACTGCACGGGTCAAGGCAAATAGCCCGAAGACATTTGTGTCGAACTGAGCGCGTATTTCCGCGTCATCACCCTCTTCGACGGAGCTTTGATAGCCGTAGCCGGCATTGTTCACCAAGACGTCAATGCGGCCGAATTGAGACTTTGCGCGGGAGATCACGGTATCAATATCGGCCGCTTTCGTGATGTCGAGCGCCAGCGCGAGCACAAATGATTTGTCATAACCAGCCGAGATAAGGTCGGCAATCTGATCCGTGTTGCGCGCCGTGACGATGACGCGCCATCCCTTTTTGATAACCCGTAACGCCAATTCCCGGCCGAAACCGGTTGAGCAACCGGTGATAAGCCAAACTGGGCTTTGTGCTTCTGCCATGAGACATCTCCGTTTCTTTGGAGGGAAGGGGCACAGGAACGTCCCCAAGCCTGCCGGAACCAATCTATCGCTTACTCGTCTATTATATTAGTAGGGCAATCATGCATGCGTTTATGGTAAAATATCATAAATTGGAATTGTGGTCATGACCCGCGAGGATCTGGGGGATATTCTTAACCTAGTCGCGATTGTGGAGGCTGGCAGCTTTACCAAGGCTGCGGCCAAGCTCGGCGTCTCTCAGTCCACGCTCAGCCACAGCATGCGCAGGCTGGAGCAGCGTCTGGGCATTCTGCTTCTGTCGCGAACGACGCGCAGCGTGGCGCCAACACCCGCCGGCGAGCGGCTCATGGAGATCGTGCGCCCCGCCTTCACGGACATCGCGGCGCGGTTGGCAGATGTGCGGGCATCGCGGGAAAAGCCGGCCGGGACCATCCGGATTACCGCTTCGGAACATGCAGCTCATACGCTGCTGCTACCCGCGATTGCGCCCTTCGTCGCTGAATATCCCGATATCAACGTGGAACTGGTCATCGATTCCCAACTGACGGATATCGTTGCCGAGCGCTTCGACGCCGGTGTCAGACTTGGCGAGTTGCTGGCGAAGGACATGATCGCCATTAAAATCGGTCCCGCGCTCAAGATGGCGGCAATTGCTTCGCCCACCTATTTCGAACAACATTCCATACCGCTATCGCCGCGCGAATTGGCTGGGCAATCCTGTATCAATCTGCGCATGAGCGCCGGGTCACTCTATGCCTGGGAATTCTCGAAGGCCGGGCAGCGGCTTCGGGTGCGAGTGGGTGGTAATATCGTGCTCAATCGCGTACCGTTGATCTTGAACGCGGCACTGGAAGGCTGCGGCATTGCCTTTGTGTTTGAGGATCAGGTGCAGGCCCATCTTCAAGACGGCAGCCTGATTCGGATTTTGGAAGACTGGTGCGAGCCATTCGACGGCTACCATCTCTACTATCCCAACCAGGGCCAGCCGTCCTTGGCATTTTCGCTCTTCGTCGATGCACTTAGACAGTCGGGCGAAGAGAAGGCTGTCGACATTACCTGGTGATTACACTGCTGTCGCCCGCCAGTAAATCTAGCGTTCTTAATAATTTGCAAGTAATTGAAATTGCTGTTTTCAAAAACTGTGCCATTTTGGAGTGACGAGCCAAACCGTAAGCGGCGCAAGCGCGAAGGCTCTCAAAGTGACCCGATACCAAGTCTTGAGCAATCCAACCGACAACCATGGGATTGATTGAGGCGCGCAAGCCCTTAACCGTCATCATCCCTCCCTGGCTGTCAATATTCCTTAAAAGGCTTTTCCTCAAAGTGTGGGGTCATTCTCATTCCGTGCGCAAAAGAGGCCGTCGTTTCGCGCGCAAGGCGGTGAGAGGCTTTTAATAAAACCTTATTTGCATGTTGCGTACAGCAATCGGACGAACTTGCCAGCTCTGACTCCGAATTGTTCAATCGCCACGCGTTGCAGAGCTCCGATACCCTGTTGCAGTGCCCACCGTTT
>NZ_JAESVB010000025.1 GCF_020618775.1 Acidisoma silvae
CGTCGGCTCCGCCTGGCGTCCTACGGCTAAACGGAGGACAGCGCGCAAATCCTGCGCCAGGGTCTCGAAACATCGCGCTGCCAACCACCGGTGGGCCTGCTGGTGGACCGCATGCCAAGGCGGGAGGTCGTTCGGCATGGCACGCCAAGCTATACCGTAACGGATCACATACCGCAGGGCGTTGAACAGTTCGCGCAGCGGATACTCCCGCTGCGGCGCATCTTCCTTCATCAAGGTCAGATACCCGACCACAAGCGACCACTCTTCGTCACTGACATCAGATGGATATGGCTTGCGGGTGCGGGCATTTCTCATGCCCTACATTTACGACATGGCCAACGAAAAGTACATAACACGCTCAAGAATGTAGTCCGACCGGGTCTCAGCTGCTTTCTTTATAAAAAATATTATTTTTTATAAAGAATTCTCAATCGCTACGATCTCATAATGATATGAGATAGCTAGACTTTCTTCACTCTAAATATGAAATTTAACGCTCTTAGATTAGATAAATTATAAAAAATTGACTTAGCAAAGTTAAGCGGAGTTTGATTGGACCACGTTTACAGATATAGTTCGACTAACGTAGCACACTCGCATCGAAATATTAATCTACTTATACGCAATTGAAAATTATATACATTCGACGATTGCATTAGGGCATATAGAGAGAAAACAGGATGACCTATCCGTCAGTTAATACGATGGGCGTCGCCACCAGCCGGTGTAAGTATTACAGACAGTACGATTAAGAAAAATTTAACGCAACGTGAATATAGACTGACCGGCAGTATTATCGAAAGTGAAAAGTTTGTTAGCTCACAATATCGGTGACTGTTTCCAAAGGGCAGTAGAAAAAAATCAAAGAATCAGCATGATTGAGTGCCGCAGCGGCGCAAATTTGCTATCGCATTGTCTTTTTATTTCGTAACAGAAAGTGGGAACCACAACCTTCTCCGTTGTGCTCGGGAATAAGCCGTTCAAGAAAAGGCTTCTTTTCAGCATAACAGTGCCCTTTTGGCCGTGCCGCATAGCGGAGGATAAGTATATATGGCATAAAATGCGAGATATTAACCAGTCGTCTTGCCCACGACATTTTGTCTATTTGTAATATAAAACCAATCAAAATGAGGTTTGAAGTTTAGATTATGCTGATTGCAGCGCGAATTAATAGTTATCCGCCGTTGTAGTCCTGGTCGCGCGGCGCCTCGAAAATCCGGGTCAGCGTCAGGCAGCCACGCGCCGATTGCCTGCGTTGGCCGCGAGGAGCAGGCCCAGATTGTTGCGCAGGGAACCGACCTTAGGTTGTGGTTGTTTCTCCTCCCTGTAACAAAACTCTCTTGCCTCTGATAGAATAACCTTCCAACCCACCTTGCGCGATAGGTTCAGCTTCAGGCAGATCACCGTGATCGGCTTCTACTGAGCAAAATAGGCAGGCGGATCGTTGCGATCGATTCTAGCTCCAGCATCCTCTCCCCGTCTTCCATGAACCCCATGGAAGTCAGTCTGAACTGGTGTACCGATTGGACGTCAATAACCCCAACATGGGGGGCGTGTTCCACTGTTATTCACATTGTCCAATCGGCGCTGCCGTCGGCCACGAATTGGCAGATGCGATCAATGAAATGCTGGCGGGCTGCATAGTCCAGCAGCGCATGGTCTGCCCGGGGGATCAACTCGACCGAGAGGTGCGGAAATTGCTCGCGGGAATATGACCGTGATCCTACAGCGCGGGAGAGTTCGGAGAGTCCAGGATCCTCTTCGCTATAGAGGAAATTGATCCGTACGCCGCGTCTTCCAAGTCCAGAGAGCCAGCGTCTCACCTGGCCAGCTCGCGTTTGAAATCCAGTTGTGCGTTCGAATAGGAGCGAGGCCCAATGATAGATGTTTAAGAAAAGTCTTCGCACGAGCGCTGCACTGATGGAGCCAACTGCAACATTGCCTCTGAGCAGACGCTCCCAGGCTTCCTTTCGCATAACCGCCTTCAAATAGAAGGTGAGGGGACGCCGCTGTTTTTTGTTCTCGACTTTCAACGGTGCGTTTTTTAGCCAAATAAATTTTTGCAGATTTGCAAGGATCAACTGATTAACGCGCGTTTCTCGTAGGCTGGCGTGGAACGCGACATGGGCGCCCGAGCATATGGCAACGAGGATAAACTGGTTGAGTCCACGAATGGCGAGAGCTTCAACAGCTGCGACCACGTCGTCTATGAGCTCCGGCGCATAAGGATGAAGCGTATGGTTGTTTCGCGCAGCACTTTCACCAAAACCGCCCCCGTCAATGCGGAGCGAAGGGATTCCCATATTAGCTAGTCGTCTTGCCAAAGTGACGTAAACACGCCCATCGCCGGTGCGTCGACCGAAGCCGGTGTTGAGCATAATCACGGTAGGCGCCGCCGTCGCGCAATGCTGTGATGGCGAGCAAAGAACGCCGTACAGGCCGTTCTCCGGCCCGAATTGAAAACCTTCCTCTATTGCCGTCGGCAAATGTAGCGCACGGGATGATGGAGGGAGCAAAGACATGAGCTGCCCATTCGTCCGCGGTAAGCTCTCGCACCAAGCGACGACCTTAGTGAACGTGCGATCAGGGATTGTGACAGAGAAAGCATCCTGCAGGAACGTCGCCGCTCCAGGAAAGTCTTCGTGCGTCACGCGCGCACCGAGTTTGCGCAAATGCGTGGCTAGACTGTCGATCGATGGCGTGCCGCACGCCTCCACTAACATGACGTCAGTGGCAGTCACGGCAATTGCACGCAGGTCGATCGCTGAAATTGCCTGCAACGTCTCCTCGCTTAGCCGGTCGCCGACTATATCGCGATAGCCAGCACCTGCCTGCTGTTGGGGTAGCAGGTTTGCTTCGCGCCAACCATTGGCTAGCAAATTTAATTCGCGGGCATAGCTTCTGCCTGAAACGACGGGTGCCAGACAGCAGACCGCGATGATTGAATTGTCTTGCGCGACAGCTTGGAGCGCAAGTGCCGCTCCCAGACGAACACCGATCAGCAGGATGGCCTCAACGCCAGCTGCGCGGCGCAAGAACGTCACTGCCGAAGAGACACTTAGCTGCCAGGTTTCTAAACGCGACGGGTCGGTTTCGCTTCCGGCTGAGTCACCGGTTCCGGGATAGTCGAAACGCAGTACACTGAAGCCGCGTGCGTGCAGTCGTTCAGCCAGGATCTTGCATCCGCGGTAGGTCAGCATCGCTTCCTGCCCGAATGGCGGGCAAATCACGATGCCGGTTCCGTTCGAGCCGATGTCCAACCACCCGGCGCATCCATCGAACGTTACGGGCATCATGCGAGCGCGGCCGTCTTAGTTCGCGTTGCCGTGCCCGTCTCGCGGGGAGCGCGGAACGACACCGTGGTCGTGCCATTGATTGCTATCACGAGGCCGCTTGGCGGTTCGTGCCAGCCGCGCTTTTCCCGCAAACGGATGCGACGCGGTCTGGCAGGAGGCAGATGAAACCAGTCCTCGTCCGCCTGATAGCCGTCCGCGACGATATGTACTGCCTGGGCAAACCGTGCAGCGATGATGTCAATGAACCAGCAGGAATCAATCCCGACGATGGTGGCCTGCATACCCAGATCGTCCGGCGGCAATGCGCGGCCGACCGGAAAATGAAACGCCTCTGACAGAATGTTTCCGGATTTGGCGCATCGGAGTGTGGCGATGGTGACATTGTGCTCCGGTGCGCCAAAATGATACGCTCTGGTGATGTCGAAGAAAGAGTCGAGTATCGCTTGACTAGAAAACGAGGCAGAACTTCGTGGTTCGATTTCGACTGGCTGTTGGGCCGACACAACGGAGACCGCGCCGCGTCTCAGACAGTCGAGTGATAGGACGGCGGAAACCGCATCGGGACTTTCATTCAAAACATGCAGAGCGATTCCGTCCATTCCCTCGTCTGACAGCAGCAGTTGGATCGGGGCCAGGACACGGCGCAAGCCGTGCCAAGCGGCTTTCTTGTGGCCATGACTGTCAATGACGCCCCAGCCGCTTCCGGACGCCAGATCTTGGAGCTGCCAGACGAGGCCGCCTGAACAGGGTGAGCCCGGCCGCCGCCATTCGGAGAAGACAGATTCCATTAAGTCCGCAGTCACGGCGCGGGACAGTTCCAGATACCGCGCGTGATCCTCCAGGCGCAGCTTCACAGGCTCATATCCATATAGGGTGCCGAGATAATGGTCGCGGATATCGGCAAAATCCCAGGAAACCCCATGATCGCGCGGAGCCTTGTCACTTTTAAGGGCGGCCGGGGACACACTGCTTGGCGGGTTGGCGAAAGCGAGGCATTCGCTGGCGAAACGCACCTTGGCACGCCGCGCGTCCTCCAGCGGTCGGCGATAGGCGCCCACGCCGTAGTAGTGCGCAACCCCCGCACTGACAGTGATCGGCAACGCCCCGCCCCATGGAGAGTGTGGTATGTAGTGCAGATCGGGGCTGAGGTGCCGGATAAGTCTGGGCAGGACCGTCTCGAAGAAAGGCATCTGGCGGCGTTCGGCGGTTAGACCAACCATCGTCGCCTGCTGCGCTATTTCCGAGCCGCCACATAGGACGACAAAAGACGGGCTGCCTCCGAGACGGCTCAGTAATTGTTCGACTTCCGCGATCACTTGCTGGCGCAAAGGCTCGCTATCAAGCGGATAATCGAGATTGGCGAACATTAAATCTTGCCAGACCATAATTCCAAGTTCATCACAAAGATCGTGGAAGGCTTGGCTTTCGTAGAGCATGGTGCCGCCGACGCGAACCATGTTCATGCCAGAATCCCGCAGGGCGATAAGCCAAGGTGCGTAGGCCTCGCGGTCGCCGGCAAGGCCGAGCAAATCCGCGCTGGTCCAGCAGGCGCCACGGCAGAAAACGGAAACACCGTTCATTTCCAAAGCGAAGTCGGTCTCGTCTTCCCCACGCCTGATCGTGGCTTCACGAAAACCAACTTGGCCAAGTGCGAGTTCAGTAGTGCCGTCGCTCAAGGAGACCATATGCAAAATCGCCTCGCCGTGCGTGTGCGGCCACCAGCGCGCGACGTCGGGCAGTGTTACCTCCGCCGCAATGCTACCGTCTCGAACATCCTCCAAAGCAAAAACGACTGTACCGACACTTAGGGTGAGCGCGCGAAACCGGGCTGCCGACCCACTAAATGTGAGATTGACTGACAAAATCCCGTCATTGCCTCGCATATGGGTTGCAAACCGCCATGACTGCAGGATTCCAGGGCGATCGACAAGTTCGACTGGACGGAACGGGCCGATGGCATGGAAGGAAGGGCACCAGCCGGGCATATGGCCAAGCAAGGTCTGTCTGTAGAGGCGCAAGGCATTCGTCGTCACCAGCCGCGTGCGCCAACGGGGTCGCTCCGAGGTGGCCGCCATCGCGGCAAAAAGGGACCGGAAGCAGATCGACAGCCGCACCGTCCCGCCGGTCGCGAGATCAATGGCCAGGGGGAGGAACATGCTCGTCGAAACGGCGACGCACTCGCCATCGATCCAGACCTCGGCAAGCCCTGCAAGTCCCAGGAAGCGTAGCTTCTGGCCTGGGCAGGCTTCGAAGGCTGTCTCATACCAGACATCGTCTTCATGGAGAGGCATCGGCGTGACCGCCGTCCACGCGGCAGACCCCTGCAGAGCCTGGAGCGCCGTCCCCGGAACCCTGGCGTCTAGCCACAGCGTGTCGGCTGAAAGTGCGGCAGGGTCTGGGGCAGCGCCGCGAGCCGTGCGCGTGGCCCGCCATGATGCCTTTAAAGGTTGGGCAATGCCAAGCGCCACCGTATCGGACAATATAGCTGGGTTCGTCATGGGTCGCTCGGCAGGTCAGCTTTGTGCCAGTGATGGCAGCTCATGATGTGAACCACCTGAGATCCTGCACAATCTCGGCATATGCGGCCTCGAGCGTGTCAAAGCATTCCAGGCAAAGATCTGGATAATTGCGTGCTATGCTACGGGCAAGACGAAATTGAAGGATTTTTGTAGTGTGTGCGATCCTGGCGCAAGCCTTTTGCACGCTCAGGAGTTGGTCTGGCGCGAGCCAAGCCGCGTGACTGCCGAACAGCTCGAAATTTGCCCCAATGGCGCGCGGGAAATGAAACGCATAATCGTGAAATGTTTCTGGTCTAGCGCTCAGCCTTGCAAGATCATTTGGAAATGCATCGCGCCAGGCGGAAAAGGGGCTGATCGTTGGCCGGTCGGATAGGTGTCTCCGCAGTAGATCGACCGCTGTCGCATGCAAAGCAGCCGGGTCGAGCGGCGCTGCGCCTCGCTTGACGATTTCAACATAGGGAGAAAGGAGGTCGGGCTGTTCAGAGAATTCCGGCCGCAGACGAAACGCACCATAATAATCTTCATCCTGGAGCACGCTGCGTGCAGCATTATGGAAGTATTCGCTTCGCTTCGTAGCAAGATCGATGTAGTCGACTGCGATCGTTGTTTTGACATGCTGGCGTCGATAGGTCGTGGTCAGAGTGTCGGGCAGATAGAAGGCGTCGACTTCCAAGAGCACCACTCGGCCTCTTCCGACATGCTGGGCGATGTGCTGATCCAAAGTATGGTAGATCGATATTTCCTGCACGGTCAGCCCGTACAAGCGGCGCAGATCCTCGGATGGAATTTTACAGAATGTAAACTGGTCACCCTCATATGCCTGTGCAATGCCAAAACCGAACGCAGCTTCGGGAATTTCGCCAAGCTTGGCGAGAACCTCAATCCACAAATCAGTATAGCAGTTTGTTTCGGGCCAAGATTGCCCGCCGCCGTGGAGGGCGTGCGGCGTAAACCGGGCCGTTTGCCTCGGCTCGGTATGCAGACTCAGTTCGGCCACAGTGCCGCCCGGACATGCGCCGGCCACCCTGCACGATTGAGGCCGTGATGGCGAAACAAGGCCAGCGCCAGTCGTTCGAATCCGAAGCCGACGCATGCCGTATGAGCAAGACGACCGTCCTGCATTTTAAGATCCCAGATGCTGCTGAAATGGTCTATGTGATAATTAAAACTGAGGCATGCGGTTGGCGTTTCTGCGCTATTGACAGGCACCAACAGTTCAAATTTCAGCGCCTGGTCACGTTGGCTGTCGGCCATAATTTTACCGCCACGACCAAAAAAAGGATCGTTAGCAAGGTCGACGGCTACCGGCAACCCGAGCGCGCTGACAATTGCATGCCCACGTTCCACCCATCGGTCGCGAAATGCCTTGGTAATTTCGGGAGTCGCAATACACACAAATTCGCGCATACGAAACATCTGCATGCGCGTTGGTTCGAGAGATGGCTCATGGCGGAAGCAATACGAAGACACGTCGATGATATGGCCATCCATCTTGACCGGACCGCGAGACGCAATCATTGGATAGACCGGATAACAGGCTGCCGGCGTCAGGGCTAGGTCAACGGATTTCTGTTGCCCTGTCCAGTCTTCTTTATCATCGAGGCACTGCAATAGCTTCTTATGAGCTTGGTCGTCACCGCAGAAGCAATGCACCGTGCCAGCGAGATGCGGAAACCCCTTGAGATATCCGCTCGTTTCTATGACTGATCGCGGCATAGCAGGCGGAAAGCGCACCACCTCCGCTCCCGGCATAGCGCCGTCACGGGAGATCAGCCCGTCTATTCCATCGACCACAGCTTCAAAGTCACCGCTGCGGCCGTAAATGCCGTCGACGCCGCTCGCGACCAGCAGACCAGCTTCAAAAAGAGTATCGCGAAACGAGACCTTCTCTAGCATGTTCTATTCCTTCATCAAGGACGCGCGCTGAGCAACAAGCAGCGCTGCAGTATTAGCCGCGATTCGGTCGTTGTTGACCATCAGCGGCGCAGAATGAAGATCGCGCATATGGCGGCCGAGACTAAAAGGCGTTCCATATTTGTAGCCCGCGATGCCACAAATAAGCATCGCATGATGTACTGCCGCAAGAGCCGCCTCAGACATCGCAATTTTTAGCCCGTTGACCTCGGCCAGAAAACCTAGCGGCAATGCCTCGCGATCGCTGATCTGAATATTAAGATATTCGTTAACTGCGCTATCCAATCGCGCGCGCATCGAGGACAGCATTGACACCGCTTTCTCCAGGCGAACCGCACCGGGTGGTAGTGCATCCGCGTTGTGGTGCGCCTCATTGCGAAGAAATGCGCGCGCTTTCTCTGTGGCGTCCGTCGCAATACCAAGCCATACCGAGCCCCACAGAATATGGGATGTGGGAAGCATCGTGTGCTGTGCAATATCATCGAACGGGACAGAAATAATCTGTGCGGCATTGGCAGAAAAGGAAATATCGAACCCTTTGCTGTCCGTACCACGCATACCCAGTGCATTCCAACGGCTGGTTTCGACCAGCGCGCTGTCGGTTCGTTCAGCCACAATGAGAATTTGATCTGACGACGGCGCCTCGTTGCTGCGTCGGGCCGTTACAAGAAACGCATCTGCGTGCTCGCCATATGAGATCGCGGGGGACCGCTTGCGCAACGTAAGCCGATTCCCCTCGTATTCAGGCGCGCAGAGGCTGGAACGAATATTTCCACCTGTCCCCACTTCAGAGGTAACCGACGCCAGCAACAATTGATCGGCGTTAGCGCGTCTCAGGAACGCCTCTTGCCATGCGGCGCCACGCGCTGTTGCAACCAGGCAGGCGACCTGAATTTGATGCATGGCATAGATCAAAGCGCTCGACCCGCAGGCTTGCCCTAGGATGCGGCACACCAATGCCACATCCCTTAGGGTCGCACCGGGTCCCCCGAAGCGTTCCGGAATGAGAAGACCGAGAAGGCGATTTTGTTTTAGTCCCTCAAGAGATTCGTGAGGAAAGCATGACTCAATGTCAACGCTGTCGGCATGGGCAGCTGCGATGATGGCTGCCGTTCTCGCGCGATCGATCAGCGTGCCGAAGTCTTTCAAAACGTCAAAGCTCCCGACTTCAGGCTAGCAATGACTGCCGCAAGAGAGGAAATGCTCTCAAAGGACCTGCGGGTGAGAAGATGGTCAAGAAACTCTACAGAGAACACCTCTTCGATAGCGAGCATCACGTTGACGGTCGCCAGTGAACTCAACCCGGCATCATATAGGTTATCCTCATCGTTGAGAGCTTCGACTGGCACGCTCAAGCGAGCGCAACGGGAAAGGATTTCACGGATACGATCTTCCATAGCGGTTTCCACAAGTTTGTTTATGTTCGGAGAGGTAATAGGACGCTGATCAGTCAAGTTAGTCATTCTTCGTAAACCTTAGACTGAGGTCTGCCAGACAATTTTGCTTCGTGCTGCAAAATGAGGAGAAAAGAAAATAGACGACGCCACATCCATACGCGGAACCCTTCAAGCCATTATTTTCATCCGTGCCAGATATGGTTCTCGAAATGGCCATGTCGGCAGCCTGCCATTATAGAGATTGCAATAATCGCAAGAGCTTTACGAACTGCAAGTCGGTACAGACGCGTCCTCATCTCCTGTGATGAATTGTATTTATCTGTTGTACGTCAGTCGTATTTCAAAACGCTTCGTAGAACAACTAGCCCTTTTGATCGCGGTTTAGTCTGGACCAATCCCATTGGGCGAGAGCCTATTAATTTTCCTCAACCTGTTCAGGGGTATCCTAGGTCATTGAGTTCTAGCAGAGTTTGGCGCTGATCAATGATATCAGGCTTAGGCTCTGGCGTTGTCACGTTAGCGATGCGGAAGGGGCGGGGGGTGGGACATGAACGCGCCTTGAGGCTCCCGTCTTGACTTCGGGTCCCCGGCTGAGATTGTCTCATACGCCGTCGGATTTTGTTAGGTTCTCAGTCTCGATAATGTGGCATCTCGCGATGGCATGCCGGTCCGACGGTGAGCGCCAATTAAGGGTGTATGGAGCTGGCGCGTCTGCTTCGGCGGGCAGTTCGCAGCGACGGTGGCTAGGGTGATTGCCGGGAACTACCTGCCGCCATGCGGCAGCTTAACTTGGCCGGCTGGTAGAGGCTAGTCGGCGACTAGCGACATCTGAAAAAGGCACGAGCACTGTAAGTGCTATGACGCCGTTAACCGGTGGTTTGAAGCATTGCTTGGCTCGCTTCTTCCATAGGCCGCCTATGAGGCGCTTAAAGGAGTATTTTGTTTAGGTCTTACGCAAATCGACGAAGTAGAGTCTTCTTTCGATTTGGAATGCGCAGATCTCGGGGCGCTTGAAACATTAATCCGCATCGCAAGGCCCAAGGGCTAGTAGGTATTTGGTGCGCTGACCTCGACACCGGTTGCGTAGACGCAGAGCCCGGAAAAGCTGAACATAGCCGCTGGTTGCGTGCAAGTTTCTACTAGATACGAGATATGGTGCTTGCGGGCGTAGGCCATGCGTTCTTCCGGACCTTGCAACGCCAAGACGGGCCAGATCCGGCTATTCCACTCACGATAGTAGGATGGTGTCCACATGGCGGCCGCGCCGCGGATGAAATCTACCCAAACTTGTCTGTGAGACACAAATTCAAAAACCGCGGTATCACCGGCGAAGGATTTTGGCGGCGCAGCGCCAGGTCGAATGTCTTTCGTCGGGAGAAGGAAGACGGAATCGGGAGCAGTGTGGTCGCCCGCCCATTGAGCGATGGCAATCCAGTTCTGGAGCTGCTGGCGGCTTTCGCGGATGGTCGTGGCTTCCTGCTTCCCGTACACGGCCCATGCACCGAGCATAATAGCTCCCACTGACAAGGAAACTACCGCTAGGGATGATGGTCTCCGCTCTACAATGCGCAATAAAGTCCGGCGCATTGATGTCGAAAGTGAGAGCAAAATTGGCAGAATAGCCAGCGGAATGAAGGCGCGGACCGAGCAAAACGCAAGCAGCAAAAGCGGAGCGCAAAAGCGGCGCTCGATCACGTCGTTATGAAAGAACCATCGTGTCGTCAGAGCTGCGGCTATGAGACTCGTCATGATATGTAGAAAAGTGCTGGACCGAAGGAGGTGTAAATTGAGGATCGTAGGGTTGTGCGTCAGTAGTGGCACGATGATGCCCACAAGATACACGAGAATATAGCCGAGTGACGCAAGAGCAATGAACGGATTCCGGAGATGCAGAGCACGGAGGCTTCCTGCTCCAAGCGCAATAACAATGCCGAGGCCCGTAATCGCACCTATAGAGTTCTTCCAAAAAAGGAAATGAAGTGGCCAGTATTGATCTAGAAAAGTTTCGTAATCTACCGGCATAGGACGACCATAATCAGGATTTGTCGCGACATTGATTAAAACCGGAGCGGCAATGGCGAGCGCCGGAACAATAGCAATTGCAATATCGCGCAGTGCTTTCTTGTGGCTAATCTGTCCGGCCCAAATCCAGTAACCCCCGATCATGAGAAGTGGTGCCAAATTCCATATCGCAACAAAAGCATTTGTAAAAAATACTAGTGCGTTGAACAGCACGGCTAGGAGAAGATTACGACGGCCTAGAAAATAGAGCATTATCAATGTGAGGCCATTTGCGATCTCAGAATGAGTGAATTCTGCGATGAAGAGGCCACCGCCGCCAGCCAGCGATAGGCCACGCATGACGCTGCAGGTGGCGATGATAGAGGCAAAAACGAGCCGTTCTGGTGTCGATACCAGACCGATCAAGGAAGCGCAGAGCAGAAAGCCCAAAATGGAGAGGAAGCGTGATAGAAATAGTAAAAGAAAAAATAAGTCGCTGACGCTGAGCGTTTTATCCTTGCCCGAAAATAGTAGCCATGGGCCTGCGGAGTAATGTCTCAAGGACTGAATAAAAACGTCATGCTTATATTGTGGAAGATCATAAAGAGCTCCGACTATGCCCAGATGGAATAGGTTATTTCCGGTGCCAAAAATATATCCGGTCGACATCAGTGACAAGATCGTTCCGAGAAGAGAGGCTGAAAAAAGGCCAAGATATTGCTCTGACACTTTCGTCGCTGGCCAATGGATTATCGGTCCCGAGATAAACAATACTGCCGCTCCATGTTCGACACATAGGGTCAAACTCTCTAAGCTAAATCGCGGCTATTCGGAAAGGGGCATTTGGATTAGCTTGCAGATTAGTCCCCTAGTTCCTTGTGGCTAGTGGCAGAATAGAGTGTTTGATCTAATAAATATGCGAAGAAAATTAAAATGGTTGCATTAATAGGATGATTTTATAATTTTTTGGGCAGCTTCTCTAACCAAAGCTAGTGACAGGGTTCGCTGCATGAAAATTGTTGCCTGCAACAGTAACCGTCCGCTCGCAGAGGCGGTAGCTGCCGCACTGAGCCTGCCACTTACTAAGGCCTCCGTTCGGCGTTTCGCGGATATGGAGATTTTCGTCGAGATTCATGAAAATGTCCGTGGAGAAGATGTTTTCGTGATTCAGTCGACGGCCTATCCTGCGAACGATCATCTGATGGAACTGCTCATCACTTTGGACGCGCTACGGCGCGGTTCTGCTAAGCGCGTTACTGCCGTTATTCCATACTTTGGCTATGCACGACAGGACCGCAAGTCAGGCCCTCGAACGCCGATCAGTGCCAAGCTGGTCGCAAACCTGATTACCCAGGCAGGTGCCCACCGCGTGCTGACGATGGATCTGCATGCCGGCCAGATTCAGGGTTTTTTTGACATTCCTGTCGACAACCTCAATGCGGCACCCCTCTTCGCTCGCGACATTCAGGAGCGCTACGCAGGCCGCAATCTGATGATCGTCTCACCCGATGTCGGCGGCGTAGTACGCGCTCGCGCTCTAGCCAAGCGGTTGGACGTCGATTTGGCTATTATCGACAAACGACGAGAGCGGGCAGGCGTGAGCGAAGTTATGAACGTTATCGGCGATGTGGCCGGACGCGACTGTATCCTGATCGACGATATTGTCGATTCTGGCAGCACGCTTTGCAACGCCGCTAGGGCGCTAATCAAGGAAAGCGCATGTTCTGCCAATGTTTATGCGACGCATGGTGTGTTGTCAGGTAGCGCGGTCGACCGCATTGCGTCTTCTCCGGTTGAGATGATGACGATTACGGACAGTATCTTGGCGACAGAGGTTGCGCGGCTGTCGCCGAATGTTCGCCAGGTGACAATCGCGCCACTGCTGGCGGAGGCCATCCGTCGTATCTCCGAGGAAAGCTCGGTCAGTTCGCTCTTCGACTGATGGTCATATGCTTCCTAGCGACCAGTATCGCCTGTTTCATTCTGGCGGCTCGGCTACGGTTTTAAGAAATTGGCCTATGCTAGTGAGCGCAAGTGTCCGCTCAGGCTGCCGGTGCTAGCTCGCCTGGCAACAAGTTCCCGGCCGCAGGTATCGATCGCGAAGACAAAAGTAAGCGGCTGGTGATGGCCGCTTTGTTCGAATGAGCGGTTTTTGCTCAATTTTGTTAGATGGATAGCGAGAGAATCCCAACTACTGAAGCTACGACTGTGGTAGCCACAGAGGCCACTTCCGGGCCTCGGATCGAGATCGTCACTGAACGACGGCCAGCTTACAGCGCGGCATGTGGTGCGCGGGTTGTGGCGGAGTCATCGGACCCAGAGGGCTGGGCTCCAGGCTTAGCCCGCCGCTATGGCATCCATGTCCGTTTGATCTATCGATAGCGGTGGATGGCGAAAGCAAAAATAAAGATCGCCGCCACCACGTGATGCAGACATCAGAAGCTGGACGTCATGTATGCCAATGCGGCGGGCGAGTTGCCGGTTACCTTCATCCCGTTTGGGATCGTCGGGCATCTAGAGTGTACGGGTCGGTCGCCCACTGAGGAAGGCGGCTACTGGATCCGAGACAAGGCTTACCAGGGCCGTCGCGTGCGGTATACGGTGACCCCGGGCGGTCGTTCCGCCGCGCGGCAGGGGGGATGAGCGACCGTCGATGACAGGGCGTTCCGTCGCGTGTTGGCGGTGCTGCGGAGCCTGTGATCCGGTTGCCGCAGGAGCGCGGGCCTAACTGGCATGTCGTCCCGCCAGCATGCGCTATGGCTTCGATGGTCTCACGGCGCAGGTGGCCCGATCCTTGGCGTCGATCCCGTCTCTGGACAAGTTTTCATTTTCTGCGGCAAGCGCGCCGACTATTTGAAGTTCCTATATTACGATGGTTCGTAACTGATGCGAGGTGGCCACCTGGATTGTGCCTGGATCTAAGCCCAAGTTACGAAATCTGAGGGGGAGTTCAACGGATCGACGCAACGCATGCTTGGAAACGCTCGGCGGGTGTTTCATAGCCGAGCGTTTTGCGTGGGCGCTCATTGAGCTGGCGCGCGACAGCGCTCAACTTTGACTGACTGTATACCGACAAATCCGTGCCCCTGGGAAAGTATTGGCGCAGGAGACGGTTAGTGTTTTCGTTTGTGCCACGCTGCCAGGGACTTTGCGGATCGCAGAAATGGACCTGGACATCGGTAGCCACGGTGAAGCGTTTATGACCGGCCATCTCCGTCCCACGGTCCCATGTGAGGGATTGATACAGCTCACGCGGCAAGTTTTGGCATTGCTTTATGAGGGCAGTCATGACGCTGGCAGTATCCCTGTTGCTGACCTTCGCCAGCATGACGAAGCGCGACTGGCGCTCGACGAGCGTGGCGATGAAGCTGTTGACAGAGCCTTCTATCAGATCGCCTTCCCAGTGGCCTGGCACCGCGCGGTCCTCGCCCGCCGCCGACCTCTCACGGATCGAGATGGGGTCTTTGATCTGTCCAAGCCCATCGCCTTTCAGGCTGGCATGGCGAGAGCGGCGGATAGGGCGTTTGGCTCTCAGATATACCAGCAATTGCTTCTTCAGAACGCCACGAGCCTGAATAAACAGGCTTTTGTAGATCGTGTCGTAGGACAAGCGCAGGTGCGCTTCATCTGGATGCTCTCGCATGCGTCAGCCCGCAATCTGCTGTGGGGACCACTTGCGATAAATCGACGAAGAATTGCGCTCAACCCCTCGACCGATCGAGCTCATCGACTCACCACCTTGCCAGCGGACCCAGGTCTCCGATTTCTGTTATTCCGCGAAGAAAATCCGGCAGCGATACGTCACGGATCACACTCCTTCTTGTCTAAAGAATAAAGTGTTGCGTCGATCTGTTTAACTCACCGTCAGTAAGCGATCGAACGATGAGGATCAACTTCTCCTTGCCCTGGTGACGGTAAGGACCAAGACGCTTAGGTATGCGAGACATCTGCTCGGCCAGACCACACCAAGCGCGTCGGCCACGACCATTACCGTGCGACGCCCCGGGGCGGCGGAGGCAACCGCCAGAAGGCCCTTTTGTCCGACCGATAGCAGGCGCCTCCTCGGTTACATCCCTTTCCATGGTTCTAAGCTCGAGGAGACGCTCGAACTTCCGCACGCGCTGTTCAAGATCACGGGGCTTAGTGGCATCAACTAAGGCAAGCTTCTCGTTTGCCCTATAGCGACGGCGGCTTTTGCAGCCGACAATAAATATTCATGTAAAAATCCAGCAATAACAAAATAATTGATCGACGAAGCATAAATTTGATGATGATCTGATAAAAATAGTTACGACTTCGGTGATATGGCGTATTTGTCGCAAATGTTCAAACCGGAGTGTGGCAGTCGGAATTGTTACGCAAATATGAAAGAGATCTAAATGCGGCTTGCGTCCGGTTTGTAGCTCCAAGTTTCCTCATCACGTTCCGAACGTGAATTTTGGCTGTGGACGCACTAAGATTTAAAGTGTGGGCGATAAGTTTGTTCGGTTTTCCTTGTCTTATCAGAGACAATACTTCGAGCTCCCTCGGTGTAAGCAGCCGTCTTTCGACGGGTTCCTCCAAAGGGGCGGCTTTCACCGCACTACCAGATGCAAAAAAATCTCTGGGCATAAAGGTTCCTCCGGACGTGCCAAACGCAAGAGAGGATATCAGAATCTTTATTGATGTATCGCGGGAGTATAGAAATCCCGAGATGCTATGCTTAAGGATTTCGGCAACAACATCAGGTGACAAATCTGTTGCGTCAGAAAGGATTATAAGCGGAGTCGAGGCTGGGAGCGAAAGGGTCAGTGCGGTCAATTCAGCAAGATTGATCGTATGTGTTGCTTGGGAATGATAGACGACGAGATCAAAATTGCTCTGCTTTTCAGTAGGAAAATGCTGGGCTGAATCAAAAGTGGTTATGGAAAAGCGCGGATCAACATGCAGTATCAGTTCCGTTAGGCAGGTTCGTGTCAAGGAAACCGCCGCTATCCAGCAAATGGATAGGCTTGCGGCATGATGTATGGGCTCTGCCGTCGGTATCTGAGGTGCATCGAATTCATCGCCGGCGATGCTGCTATCTAATTGGTTTATGTCCATCTTTGTTGTCCAGTGTAAAGGTTTTGATCGACGCGTTATCGGACATCTCAAAATCAATACGACTGTGGACACAAATTTGGCTCTTGTCATCAAAAAACAAATGTCATTGCGACTACGATCAATGGGCAGTTCATCGCGATATCGGTCTAAAAACCATCAATCGGGCTAGGCCGACCAGCAGTTATCCTGAAACGAAGGATAAAGGGCTAATTATGTGTTCAAATTTGCCAGAAACGAACTGGGATCGTTTCTTTTATGTCAAATTATTTAGTCTATTTGGGTTGAAATGGGGATGGCCCATTCGTTTGCTGAATGCGCCCTCGATGAGGGGCGTAAGCACAACCCGTAACAAATTACGCCTTTTTGCCATCGCATCTACGGCATGCAGGGGCTAATTGATATATTAGAAAATTTCAATATTGTAGCGCGAGTTAGGTTTGATGGTATGTCCACTATCGGCGCCACATGTCATTGTCAGGCTGATCACCCCCCTGACAACGCATTGGGGCCGCAGGCGTCAGGCGCTTCCTTGCTGGCATGGATTGGAGAAAAGCCGATCCAACAATGGCCTGTGCGTTTAGGCGCCCCAATTGGCGCGTGATCAAGTATGGAATGTTTTCCTACGGCACCAACTCATCCATTGGGTTGGCATGCTGGCAGCCACGCCCTAAACCTAAACAGACATGGGTCATCGCAATCTGTCAGCGGTTCTCGTTGCCAGGCTGAGTGTCACGAAAAGCACAATTCCACCGAGCAGCCAAATGGAGACTATGGCTTTTTCATAGAAGGCCGCCAGACCGTCGCTTCCAGGATGAAGAAGCAGAACGAGAGGAGTGGCAAGCATCAGCCCAGCCACCGAAATCCAAGGCAGCTTGCCACCTCGCGTCGCTTGGCCGATGACGAAGGCTGCTGGAAGAAGCAGCCAGCAATAATAATGTGTCCAAGACAATGGGCTGCTAATCAGGCAAAGAACGATCACCGCTAGATACTCATAGTTTTGTCGCTCAATCGCCCTTGTCGGATCCTGCTCGCGTCTAGGAATGACATTGCACCAGAAAAAGAACGCCAACAGTGCCAGCGTCCCACTAAGGGCTAAATACCTCGCCTCTGGCAGCGGAACGTAGAGTTGCCAATCCGCGAGCGGCGGTGCGGGCTCTCGAAGGCGGACCAGAAAGCTCTGCAGAGATTGCACATTGAAGGCAGCTAGCGCATGGCTATTGAACGTTCTTATGTCGTCCTCATACCATTGCACGTGCAGTCCCCAGCCGAAGATGCCAACCGAAACCACGAAAGCAGCTAGGATAAGGCCAAAGAAACCCATCGCAGCCAAATAATTTCGCCGCAGAAGAAAATACGCGCCAAATAGCAACAAGGGTAATTTTACTAGGGCGGCAATACCAAGCAGAACGCCCGCAAGCAAAACGAGCTTTCGACGCAGCAGCCACAATCCGCCGGCTAGCATCGCCAGCACAATATGGCTCGTATTTCCAAGCTTGAGGCTATAGATGAGAGGACCATTGACGCTCATGGCGAGCAGTAGCCAAGCGCGGCCAATCGACGTCAATCGAGCAAGATCGACCATCAGTAGATAGGCAATGGCCAAGGCGCAGATACCGGTGAATGTAAACAACAAAGCTGCGATTTTCGCCGATACAACGGCGAATGGCGCAAAGAGCCAAGCCATTGCGGGTAGATTGACAAAGCCCCATATGCCTTTGTGAATAAAGGGAGAGAGCGACGCACCGTGCAGAACGGCGGCGCCTGCTGGATAATAGGCGCTCCGAAAATCCCAGAAGAGGGTCTGGGGGTCGCTGACAGCAAATCCTATCAAGCCGAATGTGACCGCAGCCACAACCAATATTAGGGCCCCTGGCTTCGCCCGGGCCCGGCTGAGCCAACTTTGGGCGGTCCAGTTCTCCGGTCTCCCCCGGCCGGCGCGCCACGGCAAAAGATGACTGAATGACGTCATGGTTCTTGGCATCTTCCAATAAGCGACAAAGACGATATGCAGCTGGAGCTAGCCAATGCCCTCACCGCTGGAAATCGGACCTGAAAGGGGATCCGAAGACAATGCCTGTCCGGCCGGAAAACGGCTGTCCTTGTCACCCTGCGCTAGTGATAGGGAGACCACAATTGAAATAGTGAGCAGAATTATGGCGCCGAACAGGAGATAGCTTTGGAGTGGGTTTGCCACCGACCCTGCGGTCATATTAAGCCAAGGCATGAAGTTGGCCATAAGGCACCAGGCGACCGCAGTTACTGCCAAAAGATAGCGGCGTCGAGGCGCAAGCGCTTTGGCCATGATCCGATAAAGCATTACGCAGAAAATAGGCAATGTGATGCCGTAGTGATGCTCCCAGGCAATGGGCGACGCCATGGTAAAACACAAAAGAGCCACGCAGAGGTCAGTTATGTCAGCGCCACGACGCAGCCGGAGCGGCATCACGAGTGCTATCAGTATTAGAGCAGTGCTTGTTATCAGCGTCGTGAGATACACGACGCCATCAAAAGGGGCGAAGCTATGCGCTTGCCATATCAAGCTGTCTCCATTGTGGAGTAGGCGGCTGGCAAGGCCGTTAAAAGATTGATTTGGAAAATAAACTTCGCCGTGGGCGGAGATAAAAGACAGAACCTTAAGATAAGCTAACGTATTGTGTATGCCATACAGCGCTGTCGTTGCAATTTCGAGAGGCAGGAATACCGCAAGAAAACCGAGACATATTTTGTATTCTTGCCAAGCAAGCGCCCATAGCAGAAGAAGACCAAGCTGAGGTTTCAGGGTGCAGATGAATCCGATTAACATACCGGCGACAAGTTTATTGCCCCGCCAAAAGAACAAGCAGATCCACACTACCAGACAATCTATCCAAATCTGAATCTGCCCAAGTTGAATCGCGCGCGTGATGGGATAAAAAGTAGCAACCGCAAGAAGCGTGCTCATGAGTGGCCAGAAAAACCGATGTCGAGTCCTCTGGGTCCCCGTCATGGCCAGCTGAAGGCATGCGTGCCTTGACAGCTTCCACAGTCCGACCACGAGAACGGCCATGCAGATCGAGTTGATGGCGTTGAGAAGTCGAGCCGAGACGGGCATCAACCGGCTGAGCAGATCAAGTGGCAGAAGGCTTGATAGTGGGTATTGAAACTTGAGTCCGCGCTCAAAAAATAGGCTTTCATAGATATTCGTCGAGCCTTCATGCAGCAATCCGAGCGCCGCGGTCATGGCGTTCCAAGAGTCACCATGATTAGTCCCGGCCGGCAAGATGAGGTGATAGGCGAAAGAGAGTGGGTTTGCCGGTGCCAACGGACGCGCTTCTGGCCAAATATGCGCAAGTAAAATAGTAATCGAATAAAATACCACAGAAGAAAAGACTAAAAACATCGTGAGATAGAAAAAAAACGGTCGATTGATTGGTTTTTGTGGAGGTTCATGAAAAAAACCTAACAAAGAAATGGTCTTCATCCCGCCCGCATCACGCCCAAGCCACGACAACGATGCCACCGATCACCAACAGCATTCCGAGAATACGCTGCATACCAAGGGTTTCGCCGAATAATGCGTAGCCCAAAAATGTCGTTAGAGCGATGCCGAGGCCGATGAAGGGATAAGCCTGGGATACGTCGATACGCCGCAATACACCGAGCCAGATGATTGTTCCAATGCCATAGAGCGCAAGCCCACCGATAACGCCGGGCGTAAATAATGCCTGGCTTAGCGACGTCAGGAGTCCAGCTTTTCCCGATGCCGATACAGTCGCGCTGCCGACACCGAATTTGAATGAAACCTGTGCAAAGGCCGACAGACAAACACTAAGTAGAATAAGAAAAAGTGTATTAAGGGTCATCAGCGTGCAATCCCTATCATATCCAAAGGCAGGCCCAAAGCCGCACCAGCCACGACCACAAGAACAAGGGCGACGACAATCCAGGAGACCCAGTCGGTCGCTGCATAGACAATCGGATCATCATGCATGTGGCCGCGCGTGGTTGAAAGCCAGAGACGGCATTGCCAAAATAGTGTGAGCGGAACAACGAACCACAGAAGCTGTGGTGTTCCATAATGAAGCATAGCGTCATCGCTCCGAACAAAAAGGGCCAAGACGATACTTGACGTAAAGGATGAAGCACATCCGAAGCTCGTCAGCATAGGTAGATCATCTGACAGATAGCCGCGTCGCGCGGCCTTTCCGGCTCCGCCCGCGCGCAGCACACCATCCATTTCGCCGGCTCTCTTTACGAGCGCGAGTGAGAGAAACAGAAACCCGGAAAACGCGAGAAGCCAAAGGGACACGTCATATCCCGTAGCCACACCGCCGCCCAGCATTCGGATTGTGTAGAGAGTCGCCAATAAAAAGACATCGAGTATCGGAAACTCTTTGAGGCCGAGCGAATAGGCAACCGAAATGGCCGCATAGACTAGAATGATGACCTGTCCACCGACTGAAAGAGCGAGTGAAAATCCGAGCACTCCGCATAGGACGGCCAGCATCAGTCCTATTGGCAAGCCGAGCCGGCCGCTCGCGAAAGGCCGACGACATTTGCGTGGGTGCCGACGATCGGCCGCCAAATCTGAGATGTCATTAAGCAAATAAATGCAGGAGGCCATTGCACAGAAGGCCAGAAACATGGCAAAGGCGTGAAGCCAAGTGGTTCGATTTTCTACGGCATGTGCCATGATCATAGGAACGAAGACGAGTACGTTCTTGCACCATTGATGTGGTCTCAATGCTTTCAAAGCATAGCGAAAGACCGACGCGCGACTGGCAAAACGAAAGTCGACATCGTCGAGTTTCCTGACCTTGGACTGGACCTGACCTTTGGCATTAACAACGATGGCACGCCTTGCCTCGCTCCACACGACGAGATCGTTCCTATCGTTTCCGGCATAGTCAAAGGCGCCCTTCCCAAAGTAATCGACAAGAAGGCGCGCCTTTTTTTTGCCTTTTAGATTGGTCTTGCCATCGGAACTCAAAACCAGATCGAAAATGCCCAGGTGACTAGCGACGGCACGGGCAAGCGTCTCATCGGCAGCTGTGACCAGGATGAGCCTTCTGCCTATAGTCTTCTGCTCTATCAAATATGCGATAAGTTCCTCATTGTAGGGCAAGATCGTCACGTCGATATTGGCGAGCTCTGCTACGCGTTGTTTCAAGATCGCACGGTTCAGAGTGAGCAGGCTTGGTAGAGCATTAACCGCGCGCCTGCTCGTGAATAGTGAGACAAGCCCTTCGACAAGCAAATCCGTCCTGACAAGTGTCCCATCGAGATCGACACAGAGGGGTGTCGCATCGCTAGCCACAGGCGAAGGATCATTCGTGATTTGATCAAACAGAGCCGCCTGTCGTGCAGCACTAGGCAAGTCCAACATTGCTTTGAACCTCCGGTTAGGCGGTCTGGTTGAATTGATCAATTCATAACGAGAACGTGGGGCTAAGATCCAAGGTTCCTTCACAAAAATATAGCCAGTTTAAAAATTCTGGCGCTATAGCCACTCTGGCTTGGCATTATAGCCGCTACAGAGCGCCGCCCGTGATCTGGCTAGTCCTAAGGGCATAAAGCGGAACGATTGATTTAGCCGGTCCTTGGGTAATCGTTCCGAGTGGGCCGAGATATTTTACGTCTTTTGTCAGGCGCAGACGGCAAGCAAGCAGCCGGACGCACCTGATTGAAGATGGCCTCAAAGCGAGCCGCAATCTCGCTGATGACAAAATGTCGTTCTGCATAATCACGCCCAGACCGCCCGAGCCTTTGGCTAAAGGAGCTATCTTCGTAGAGGCGCCGGGCTTGTGTGACGAACCCAAGCCGGTCGAGCGGAGGCACAGAAATTCCGCCTTCGCTTTCGGCCAATATCGAGACGGAAAGGTTGCTGGATGGCGCCGACAGCAATATCGGGCGACCAGCACAGAGATAGTTTAAAAGTTTAGACGGTACGGCAAACTCTCCTGCATCCTCTTCCAGAAGAGCGACGAGCACATCGGCTGTTGCCAGCGTATCGGCTAGTTCGACTGCAGGCTGCAGCGGTAGTAGCCGCAAATTAGCCCTTGGGGCCGATTCCTGCTCCTTAGCCAGGCGTTGGGCGTTAACACCGGCTGCCACGACGACGATTTCGACATCCGGATCGTCAGCGAATGCATCGGACAGTGCGAGGAGTAGAGCAGGGTCATGCTTAAGGGCTAGAGTTCCCGTGTACATGAAGACGAATTTTTCACCCAAGCCGATCTTTCGACGCCAAGCATTGTCACGATCGCCAGGGCGGATGAGGTCCACAGATCCCCAGTTGCGCATGATATGAACGGCATCTCTGGCCGCAAGGCCGGAAGGCAGATGGAGTGCAAAGGCCGGACTAATCAATATGATTGCATCGCTTTTTTTTAATGTATCAATCTCAACTTTGCGATACCATTTAGAGATCATATCGCCCGCGCCCATCCAACGTCGAGCGAGAAGCTTTTGCATGGCCAATCCATAAAAATCCTGTACCCAGAAAACGAATGTGCCGCCATGCCTATGTGTAGCGGCTCGCAATGCGCGTTGAACATCAAGAGGTGAATTGCCAGAAACAACAATGTCTGGTGCAAACTTAGCGATCCGCCTTGCCGCGTGAACGGCGTAAATCTGGTCGGCGGCAAATCTGCGAAGCATTCGATCTTTCGTATAGCCCAAAGGAATATGTATCGCCTCGATAGAAAAACCAGAAGGATCATCGAATCGCAGATTTCTATCTCCTTTTGGTCCGGGATCATCTCCAAAATAGAAATGCCTCACTTCGTGTCCCAGACGCGCAAGCGCTCGTGACAGGTCGAACTGAAATGGGTGACCAGCGTAATCATGAATGGCAACACGCATAATGATATACCTTGTGATTTGCGGGATTGCTCTGCTCTGCCGTTTTCAACACGCGAGTCTAAATCTAATCAGAAATCGTCTAGCTCTATATGGCTACTCGTCAAATCGAAAGGAAGATTGTTACGATCCCTGGGTTTGAGGCTGGACAGGTCACAGCTCATTGTCAATAGAGACAACATTTATCGAAAGTGTAGCATTTGAAACTAGAAAGTTCGAATTAGGTCTGAAGAAATTTAACTTGATCGGGATGTCGTGAGATGTCCTGCAAACCACATTCGTAGATTTTTGTTGTGTTTTCATCGTTTCAAGCTGACCAAGAAAGTGTTCCTAGGCGAATGCTCGGCCAAGCACTCAGCGCGAGACCAATCTGGAGAATGAGCGAATGACTAAGTCTGTCCTCGTATGTGGCGCAGGTGGGTTCATCGGCGGCCACTTGGTCCGGCGCTTGATGGAAGAAGGTTGCTGGGTTCGTGGTGTCGATAATAAGCGCCACGAATATTCATCGGCTCATCCGACCGAGTTCATGCTGGGTGATCTCTGTGACCAGCAGTTCGTGGCAAAGGTCGTCGACCGTGACTACGACGAGGTGTACCAGCTCGCAGCCGATATGGGTGGCGCCGGCTATATCTTCTCAGGCGAGAATGATGCCGCGATCATGCAGAACTCGGCCACCATCAATCTCAATATGCTGAATGCCTGTCATCGCAGAAGCATCGGGCGTATTTTCTATTCATCCTCTGCCTGCATCTATCCGGCACATAACCAAACTGACCCGGACAATCCCAATTGCGCCGAGGACTCGGCCTATCCTGCCGCTCCCGACAGCGAATACGGATGGGAAAAGCTTTTCAGTGAGCGCCTCCACATGGCTTACCGCCACAACTATGGAATGGATGTTCACGTTGCACGATATCACAACATCTTTGGGCCAGAAGGCACTTGGGCGGGTGGACGCGAGAAGGCGCCTGCAGCGATCTGCCGGAAGATAGCTATGGCATCGGATGGTGACGCGATCGAGGTTTGGGGTGATGGCTGTCAGACACGATCCTTCCTCTATGTCGATGAATGTGTTGAAGGAACATTGCGGCTGATGCGTTCCGATATCCGAGGACCGCTCAATATTGGTTCGGAGGAAATGGTCACGATCAACCAGATGGTCGATCTTGTCGCAGACATTGCAGGCAAAAAAATCATCAAACGTCATATTGCTGGACCGCTTGGCGTGCGCGGCCGCAATTCCGACAACCGGCTCATACAGGAACAGCTGAACTGGGCACCAAGCGAGTCCCTTCGCGCTGGCCTGGAAAAGACCTATGCCTGGATTGCCCTGCAGGTTGAACAGTCGATGGCGCAGGTTGCAAAAGTGGCGTGAATCACGGCGTTATCTAATGAGATTGACGAGAAGTTTTTGACAGTTCTTCCTGCGGACAGCGTCCAGCAGGTCGGTTGACGCCGAGCAACTAAGGACAGACGGATGGACCTGCGTACCATTCTTGAGATTGTTTTGCCGCGTAAACTGTCCATTTTATTTGGCGGTCTGTTATTTGCCATTTTCGCTTTTTTTCTCTCAGGAATGGCTCCGGTTCGCTACACCAGCACTGGTTACTTGATGTTTGATGCGCCCAAGGATCAGACAGCTGCGACTATGACGCGGATTACGGATATCGACGTTCTGCTTTCGCCGACCTTGTTGACGGAAGTGGCGTCACTACCGGCAATCTACCAGCGCCCTGATCTTGTGCCATCCCTGAGGCTGCCTTCGTTTCGGGACATGGAACTCCCCAAAACCCTATTCGGTTACGCCATTCCGACCTGGCACAAAGCTGCGCATCCGACGAAGCAGCAGAAGGGGGCTTTGACGGACCATATTAATGGAATTGCAGCTTATTTGCACAGCAGCTTAAAAGTGACGGGAGACCCTGACAGCCGGGTTATTGCGATCGCCTTCTCCGCTGGCAATGCGAGTTTGGCGGCAACGGTCGTCAATGAGCTCATGGCTCGCTACATTGCCACAGATTATGAAGCGAGGCTTGCAACCGTTGTTGCCCCGAATGCTTGGCTCACCGCTCAGGTGACAGCCGCGGCAAAGGATGCAGCCGCAGCAGATGGAGCGATTGCTGCCTTTCAGCGCACGCATAATGTATCGTCGTCGTCGCAGGGATCCTATGCCGATATCAACCTTAGTAGGCAATGGGACCTTCTGTCGGCTGCCAAGCAGCAGCTTTCGGACGCTGAACTCTCGCAAAGCCTCGTCAAATCTGGATTTGATGATGCTTCAGCATCGTCTCCCCAAATCCAGATATTGCGTGAGCGACAGATCCAAATGTCACAGCAATTGGCCGCCGCGCAGGCATCATTGGGCCCGGCCAATCTTGGCCAACAGGAAATTCAAAATCAGCTAAACGCGATTCGCCGCCAGATGGCAGCGGCCAGTGGTAAGGCAGCTGGCTCTGTGGGCGAGCGGGTGGCGGTAGCCCAAGCGCGTGTCGACGCGCTACAGGGTCAGGTCGATCAAGCCGCTGCCGCGGCGGCGGTCGCATCAGAAAACGAATTTGATCTGCATCAGCTTATGGCATCAGCGCAAAGCAAGCACAGCGTCTACGACAACCTGCTTGGGCGTTTACATGACTCCGAGCTCAGTGCGACGCAACTCACCCACGCACAAATCGTGTCGCAGGCGACCATTCCATCCCTTCCAGAATCCGCGCGCACGGTGCTCTACGTCATCCTCGGTTTTGTCGTCGGCTGTCTGCTCACCGTCAGTGTCCTTGTTCAACGGCATTTCTTCAACGCTCGGATTGGCTCGGTGAGTATCCTTTCCAGTTTCCTGCGTGTGCCCAATCTTGGCAGCCTTCCTATCATCGGTTCGCGGCGCGGCACGCTAGGCAGATTGGCGCTCGACCATCCTCACGGGGCGATCGCGGAGACCCTGCGCGGCATTCGGCTGCGGCTTCAGGAATACGCTCAAGGAACCGCTGGCGTAGTGGTGCTTGTCACCTCCGCAGAACGGGGTGAGGGGAAGACGAGTGTAGCTGCGGCTCTTGCTTTGCGCGCAGCAGGAGACGGTCTAAGCGTATTGTTGATCGAAGGTGACTTACACCGGCCGTCTCTCTCGGAAGATTTCAAGATGGCCAATGGTGGTCGCGGGCTTGAAGCAGCTGTCTCCGGCAAGCTGCAACGTGAGAAAGTTCTTGAGATCCACAGAGAGACCGGCCTGCATTGCCTTTTCGCGCGAGCGTCAGTGCCGAATGCCGTCGCCTTCCTTGACAGCCATGGCTTTCGCAGACTCGTAGAGGAGGGACGATCAATCTATGACCTTGTCGTGATCGACGGGCCGCCGCTTCTCCGCGTGCCGGATCCGTTGGTGTTGTCCCGACTGGTGGATCGCATTATCTGGGTTATGCGGGCAGAACGCACCCCGCAGCGGGTCATTGCGGAAGCGCTGAAGCGTCTGCCGGCTGATCGTCGCGCCCTCGTTGCGACTGTCATCACTGGTGCGCCAAAACGAATGCTGACAGGTTTGGGCTTTTATGCAGGCTATAGCGGCCGGGGCCATTTTCCTGTCATCATGCATGAGCCTGCGGCGACTTGGCCTGAGGTTGACGAACGGTGACCGCGGCGAGACAGATCAAACGCGCGGCGGTTTGTCATGCACCTGCGACCGCAAATCGGGTCGCCGCTGATGGACGGTGAACAAATAGAGTTTGGCAAAACGGTGTCCCTGAAGCCGACCCTCGGATCGGCGCGCGATCAGTCGTATATTTATGGTCTGGATTTTCTGCGCTTCTTGGCAGCTTCGCTCGTCGCGCTTTTTCACCTGACCTGGCTTGAGCCAACCACCGCTAAGCTCGCTTGGTTTGGGTGGATTGGGGTCCAGATCTTCTTCGTCATTTCGGGCTTCGTCATCTCACAATCGGCCCAGACGTCAAGTGTGTTAGCCTTCGCGATCTCGCGCTTTCTTCGCCTCTACCCTGCGGCCTGGATATGTGCCCTCATTAGCTTGGTGGCTCTTCTTTGCAGAGGCAATATGATGGCTGCAGCACCATCATTGCTGCTGCAATTTTTCCGCTCGCTCGTCCTTTATCCGACAGGCCCGTTCCTCGCCACGGCCTATTGGACATTGCCGGTTGAAATCACGTTCTATGGGCTAATCGCAATTGTGCTCTACAGACATGCGTTCCGCCATATCGAAGCCATCGCGCTCGTGATGGCCATTTTTAGCGGACTATATCTCGCTTTCCTGGGCCTATATTATCTCGGTGCGGTCAATACATCCTGGATCGCGTTCGGCTATGGCTGGAAGAACGTGACGCTGTTGAGACACGGTGTCTATTTTTCAGGCGGCATCTTCTGCTGGCTCACATCAGAAAAAAAATTGACGTGGCAAGGTATCATAGGTCTAGCGATTGTCGCTATTGCAGCACCTATTGAAATAATCTGCCGCACGGCAGAACTTGTGCCATTGATGCCGGTTTCAATGAAACTTTCTTCGGTCAGTTGGGTGCCGCTCGTCATTTGGATCGCCGCGGTCGTATTTATTCTGGCGGCTGCGCGTTGGCGTGCCGAGGTGAATGCACTCCCGAGTTCGGTTTTGCGTGCCATCCGACTTCTGGGCCTGACGACCTATCCCTTTTATCTTGTCCACGAAGTGGTGGGGCACGCGGCACGTCACGTATTCCTGGCGCGAGGAGGCTCTACTTTGATCAGTGCGGTTGGTGGTGTGCTGGTCTCAGCGTTCGTCGCCTTCTTGATCGCTTATCAGGCCGAGCCCAGGCTGCGCCGCTTGCTGCGGGCGTGGATAAAGTCGCTTGAGCAAGGCAGGAAGCGCTTGGCTTGACCTAGCCTATTTAAAATTAGCGGTGAAATAGAAGGCAGTATAAATGTCAGCGTCAGGGACTCCAGTAGCCACGCCCGACAGCGGGGCGGTGACTGAGGGCGGATTAATCACTGTGACCGGCAATGTATTGACGAACGATACTGACCCGGCCGGCTTGCCGTTGGCTGTGGTGGATGTCGGCACAACCGCTGTTACCAATACGACGACTGTCACCGGCACCTACGGTACTTTGGTCATTCAGCCCGACGGGACCTACACCTATACGCTTGCCAGCCAGCAGGCCAATGTATTGGCGCTCAGCAAAGGGCAGCAGGTTACCGACGTCTTTAACTATACGATCTCGGACGGGACTACTTACACGCAGACCGTCACCCAGCAACAGCAGAATCTAATCACGCAGTCGGAAGCGTTCGACAATGCGATCTGGACGAAATTTGCTACTTCGGGTGCCGGGCCGAGCGTCACGGCCAATGTGGACTCCGGGCCTTCCGGTGGGGCGGCAACGGCTGACAAGGTCGCGTTTACGAATGCAGGGTCGGGGCTCTATACGACCACCGGAGTGAGCGGCCAATATACCTTCAGTGTCTACGTCAAGCTTGTTAGTGGCAGCGGCGCTTTCAGTTTCAACTATTGGGACGCCTCCACCAATGCCGATAATATGGTGGCAGCAACGGCTACCGCCGCTTGGACCCGATTGAGCTGGACATTTACCGGTGACGGTAATGCCAATTCCAATGTTGCGCTGATGTTGTCGGCAGCCCAGGCAACGGGCGGTGTGCTGGAATTCTGGGGTGCTCAAATCAACGCGGGTGCAACCGCTACGACCTATGTCGCGACGACCGGCACGGCTGTAAATACCACTACGACGGTGACGATGCCGGTTGTCATCAGCTCTAATTTGACTGTGACAGTCACGGGGAACGGATCAAATACGCCGCCTACCGCCGTCGCTGACACCGCAGCGGTTGCCGAAGGGGGAACGGTCACTGCTGCGGGTAATGTTCTGACAAATGATTCCGATCCCGCAGGCAAAACGCTGAGCGTCACGAGCGTCAATGGCACGACTGTCAGCGGAGCCACGACGATTGTCGGCACGTATGGCACTTTAACTATTCAGCCAAACGGTAATTACACTTACACATTGGCCAGTGCGCAAGCTAACGTCATGGCGTTGGCGAGCGGCCAAACTGTGGCGGACGCTTTTTCATACGTGGTGTCTGATGGCACCAACTATACGGTGACGACCACGCAAACTCAACAGAATCTCATTATACAATCGGAGGCATTTGACAGCGCGATTTGGGTGAAATTTGTGACGTCTGGCGCAGGCCCAGTTGTGACGGCCAATATCGACACTGGGCCCACTGGCGGTGCGGCGACGGCCGACAGCGTGGCTTTGTCGACAGCAGGATCCGGTCTCTATACCACGACCGGGGTAAGCGGCCAGTATACGTTTAGTGTCTATGTAAAGTCGGTCAGCGGCAGTACTGCTTTCAGTTTCAATTATTGGGCTGCCTCTACTAACACCGATCATCTAATGAACGGCAATGCGACCTCCAGCTGGACCCGCCTGAGTTGGACGTTCACTGGCGACGGCAACGCGAGTTCAAATATCGCTCTGATGCTTGCGAATACGCAAACGGCGATGGCTACTCTAGAATTTTGGGGTGCACAACTCAATGCCGGCGCCACAGCGCTCACCTATGTCGCTACAACCGGAACTGCCATCAATACGACGGCGACCGTCACGACGCCTGTCGTCGTTACCGCAAACCTTACGGTCAATGTCACCGGCAATGGAGCATATACGCCGCCAACCGCCGTCGCTGATACGACGGCCATAACCGAGGGTGCCACATCGGCGGTGACCGGCAATGTACTCACCAACGACACAGGAAAGACGCTGACGGTCACCAGCGTCAATGGCACGGCGATTAGTGGCACGACGACGATCATAGGCACTTACGGCACCTTGGTGATCCAGGCTAACGGGGCCTTTTCGTATACGCTCGGAAATAGCCAGCCGAATGTCCTGGCTTTGGTCAATGGGCAGACTGAGCTTGATGTCTTCTCTTACGCGATTTCGGACGGCACAACCTCCACCCAGACTGTGTCGGTGGTTCAGCAGAACCTGATCACGCAGTCGGAAGCCTTCGACAATGCGATCTGGACGAAAGTCACGGAGGTCGGCATTCCGCCGATGATCGTGCAAGCCAATGTCGGCGCCGGACCGAATGGCGGCACGGCTACCGCCGATCAGGTGAATATCGACGGGCCAGGTGCCATTCTCTCGGTTCTCGCTGCCGTGTCGGGTCAGTATACATTCAGCGTGTGGGTCAGGTTGGTCCAGGGGGCTGGCGATTTTTCCCTCACGTATTTCAGCGCGGCCGCGGGCAACTCGGTGACGACAGCCTTCCTCGCAAGTTCTCTTTGGCAACGTTTCTCTATCGTCTTTTCCGGTGATGGGAGTTCAGCATCCTATCTGGCCATCATGCATGCCCTCAACCAGACAGATAGCGGCGTTTTTCAACTTTGGGGGGCGCAGCTCAACAGCGGATCAATACCGCTGACCTATGTCGCCACCACCGGGACAGCAGTCAATACCACAGCTTCGGTTAGTTCACCGATTAGCAACAGCCTGGCCGTGACGGTGATGGGTTCGACGCCGGTCGCTAATCAGGATACAGCTGCTGTTGCTGTCGGGGGCACGACAACGGCCACCGGCAATCTGCTGTCGAATGATATCAGCCCAGCCGGCACAAGCCTCTCGGTCGCGAGTGTCAACGGTATTGCCATCACCGGGACCACAACCGTCACCGGCCTCTATGGTACCTTGGTCGTCCAGGCTAACGGCAACTACACCTACACCATGAACGCCGGGCTTCCTTTGACCGCCGATCTGCTGGGCGGTGAAATAGAGCAAGATACCTTTGCTTACAGCGTCACCGACGGCATTTCCTATAATCAGCCTGGTCCAACGATCGATGAAAATCTCATTATCCAGTCGGAGGCCTTTAATGTCTCGCCTTGGACGAAGTTTGGAACATCGCCGACTGTCACGGCCAATGTTGCTGCCGGCCCATCAGGTGGAGCGGCGACAGCCGATCAGGTCAAAATCACGGCGGCAAATTCTGGACTGTACTATGCGACGAACGTATCCGGCGAATACACATTTAGTGTTTGGGTGAAGCTGATCAGCGGATCGGGTACATTCAGTTTCAACTACTATGAGGGTTCGGCCAAGGTGGACTATTTACAGACGGCGACCGCTACATCGAGCTGGGTCCGCGTCAGTTTCACTTTTATGGGTGATGGCAATGCGAATTCTAATGTCGCTTTGATGCATAGCAGCGCGCAAACGACGACGGGGACGTTTGACTTCTATGGCGCGCAGCTTAACCCCGGTGGCACGGCCGACGACTATATTGCGACGAATGGCACGGCCGTCAGCGCCAATGACTATGCGACCGGGGCCGCCACCTTCGGTTCCACGCTCGCCGTCAGCGTTATGGGGACGGATGCTGGCAGGTCGGCTCCCTCTCTCAATTTGCAAAACAATTCGCAGGGCGTGGTGGTCAATCTTGCCACTGACCAATGGTCTCAGGCGCTAACGGTCATGCCCTTTGGCGATTCAATCACCCATGGCTGGACGGCAAATGACTGGATGGTGCAGGGAAGCACGACTGACCAGGGATATCGCGGCCCATTGTGGCAGTCCTTCCTATCTACGGGGGCTCTTATAAACTTCGTGGGCGATCAGACGGATGGTCCATTGACCTTCCTCGATCCAGACAATGCCGGCTATCCGGGCGATACCACAGCGCAGCTCCTCGTTCGGCTGCCTAGTCTTCTTGCTCAGGAAAAGCCGCAGGCCATTTTGATTTTGGCAGGAACCAACGACCTGTTGCAGGGCGTCTCGCAGACAACGATCATCGCAAACCTCACCAAAATGATCACTCTAGCTAATGCGGCGAGTCCCTCCACCCATATCTACCTTTCCGAATTACCGCCGAACACCACTGTTAGCACGGTATCGGCGCTTAACACGGCGATCGACGCCTTGGTCAAGCAGGAGAGCGCTGCCGGGTATAACGTCAGTCTTGTCAGTCAAAGCAACTTTCCGTCCTCCGACCTGATCTATGACGGCACGCACCCGACTGATGCGGGATATGCGCTCATAGCCCAGAATTTTTATACGGCGATGCTGGCGGGGCAGCCGCTCTCTGGTGGAACGCCAGGTGGCACCATTGCCACCATCTCGCCGGCTACGCTGAATGCTGTCGGTGGGTCTGGAAATGACCTTCTTATCGGCAATAGTGGAAACAATATCCTGAGCGGTGGTGCCGGCAACGACGTTTTCATTGGCGGCGGCGGGAGCGATATTTTTGTCGGCGGTCCTGGGGCCGACGAGTTCGACATCAAACCCGTCGCTGGGGCCATTACGGTGGCCGACTTCACACCATCGCAAGGTGATCTGCTGGAATGGGACAATATTCCTGGACTCACGAGCCTTGCCATTCTTAATAGTCATCTCACGCAAACCAATGGCTCATCAGTCGTGGACCTTTCATCCTTTGGCGTGAGCCTGACGGTAACCCTTGCCGGCTATGCCGGATCGCTGAGCAATAGCGTGTTTCTGACAGGAACGACAGCCACGTCCTGAGGTTGCTGGACATTCAGATATGACGTGCCGCGTTTTTTAAGTGGAGGTTGGAGCGATAACTATGGATGCGGATGAAGCATTATCAGGTGTGTATTCTCACCAGTTATCGGATGAGAAAATGTTCTATCAAGATCTGTCGTCCTTTCGGCTTCCTCCTGGATTCAGAGGACGGTCGGCCGTCATGGTACAGATTTGGTGGATTGCGCAAGCAGTTCTTGTTCATATGTCTCCGCAAATTATGTACGGTTGGAGACGATTTGTGCTTCGGCTTTTTGGAGCCAAGATTGGCAATAACGTAAGAATCCGTCCTTCGGTGCATATCACCTTCCCTTGGAAAGTTGAGGTCGGCGATGGCAGCTGGATTGGCGATGGCGTCACTCTCTATTCGTTAGGCAAAATTTATATCGGACGGAATGCCGTCGTATCTCAGGGCAGTTATCTTTGCGGAGGAAGTCACGACTATAAGGCCTCAGATTTTGCGATCCATGCGCGCCCGATTGTCGTGGCTGATGAGGCTTGGATTGCCGCCCAATCCTTCTTGGCACCTGGAGTGACGATCGGGCGGGGGGCCGTGGTGGGTGCACGCTCACTTGTACTGAAAGATGTTCCACCCGGCATGGTAGCGATGGGCCATCCGGCGAAGCTCCATGGGCCAAGACGCCGGATAGATGTGCCGTTTAATAGCGCTCTCGTTGTGGCGCGGCCGGAGTTCGCCAAATAGCCGCTTCCGGGCGGGGCTATTTCAGCGCTGTGAGCCGGATTTCGGCGCCAATGGCCGCAGTGAATCGCGCGTAATACGTTTGAGCGGGCCACTGGGGCGCATGACCCTGCGCCGCAGGCTAGCGACGCTCTGGTGGCGAAGTAATTCTGCCAGTCGCAGTGGCTCATACAGCATCGGATGGCGGTTGTAGGGAAGACTAGCGAAGCGATGCAGGGCGGCGGCCTGCGAGGGGCCGTCAATCGCGGCTTTGACAGTATCGCGGACGCTCGCCTTTTTCGTCTCCCACCACATATTCAGTTCCTGCTGCAAAGCAAGAAGTGCCGTCTTGTTGGCGTAGAGGTTATCAGCGAACTGCCTCGCCTGCTGCCAGTTGGCGAATGTAGGAATCGGATGATCGCCAAGCAGCGCTCGGTAGTAATTGTGCGTGGGCCGCCTTTCGATCAACGGGATGCAACCTAGCTCCAGGCTTTCATACAACCGCCAAGTTTCTAGGATAACGTTGCCCATCGGGCAAGGCGAAAATACCGTGTCTATCAGGATTGCGTCAAACTCCGTTTTGCTGAGTTTGTGGCCCCTGTCGTCACTAATGGACGAGGTCTTCGTGACAAGATTGCCGCCAAAGCTTGCCATCGCCGCCATCATATCGACCCGGGACGCCTTAACTTCTCCCGTGAAAGACCAGGTATAGCGACGTTCCAAAGCAGACTTTTTGTACGGACTGCGGGACGTGCCGTTGGCGTAGCCGAATGGCAAGGTGATAATGCCGTCGCTTGTCGCAAGATAAGTGCGGAAATTCCTTAGCACCAAATCAAAGTGCCGATAGAGGGCGTTACCGTTTGAAAAATATTCGTCGCTCGCATGAAAAAGAACTAGCTTTTTGCAGCGTCTGCGACATTCGGCGAAATAGGTTTCATAGGTCGGAATCGGCTTCCAATTGCTGCTAATTACGTGGATGGTATTATCATCGAAGCAGGTGCATTCAAGGTCGGTCACCTCGCTGTCGATAAGGTTTCCGAGTATATCGCGAAGCCAGTCGACTTCGAGAAGATTGTCGGCGTGCCAAACGAGCTTCATCTTGAGTTCCTTCCGACCAGCCACAAGGAGGTTCGGCGGCTAAGCTGCAATCAGGCAGATAAAGCGTCTATAGTTCCTTTGCGCGCCTGGCGCTTCCCAGAAGGGCTATGCCTGAACTGGCAGCAAAGGCTAGAAAATTGGGAAATTGTCGCCCTCAGAACTAAGCACAATGGCGGAATATTATTTCCATCTGTCATCGACTAAAAATTAGGAGACAGAGGATCAGGAAATTAAATATTTCCTCTCCGACAGCTTGCCACTCCATCTTTACGGCGGTGAATGTTGAAGATTTTTTTGCAATTCTTCTCACTCACGGTCGGCACACAGATTTGTCTCGCCGTAAACCAATTGGTTCTTCTGCCACTACAGCTACGAGTCTGGGGGCAGACAGAAACGGCCTATTGGTTGGTGGCCCTGGCGATTGCAAATCTATGTAGCATTAGCGATGTCGGGCTCCGCAGCATCGGCCATGCACAGTTGCTGTCGAGCGTTCACTATGGTGATTCCAGTGATGCCCGGTATTTTAAGCAAATTTGGGCACTGACCCGTGGCGTGATGCTAGGTTTTACGATTGCTGTCATCGCGGGATCTGCTTTGGTTTGCCTCACACGAGCAGAACCATTTCAAATATGGCCACTCGTTTTGATTGTGACTTTGTCACTTGATACGCTCCTTATCGTTCGTGGTTCTTGGCTTGATACGCTGGGAAATTTTCGCCCCGTTGAAGGTCTGTTTTTTGGAATGGTGGCGTTCCGCAATATCTTTTCGGTCCTCGCATTGCTTGTCTTCCACGCCGGGCCGGCGGTCTTGACTTATGTGATGCTTGGAACGGGCATTGGCGCTGTCGTAGCTCAAGCCAGCATATTGAAGGAGCCAAAGTCGCTTGGCCTTCTCGTGTCAGGTTGGCGTGCGGTCGGCTGGCACATCGGTGGCGTCATTCCCTTTGCCGTTACGGATCCGGCCGCCGGTTGGATAAGGTTTAGCCTGCCGGTGATGATTTTGGCGACGATGGCAAGCCCTGTTAATCTCACCACTTTTGTGGCAATGCGGGCGTTGTTCAGCCTAGGTCGCCAAGTCATTGCACAGTTGAGCCGCTTTGCCTCCATTCGATACGCAGAGCAGATTTCCCATGACACCGATCAGGCGGAAGCCGTCATGGGTGGCTTTATTTTGCTCGCGACCCTAGCGGCGAGTGCCGTGGCCTGTGCTATTATTGGCGATCACGGTCGTTTGCTCGCATTGTGGCTTAATGGCGTAGATCCCGCGCTGGAACCTTGGATTGCTCTTTCCTTCGCGGTGGGGGCTGCCGGCAATTCGTTCCAGGTAATTTCGGCAACTCAAATGCGGACCGGACAAATCGTGAGGGTTGCTCTTTGTCAATACATCTACATCGCCGCTAGCCTTGTCGCAGCTGCGATTGGTTATTGGTGCCGCTCAGTATTGTTGTATCTCGCTTTGCTGGCGGCGCAGGAAGTGTTGATTGGGATTGTTTTTATGTCATGCCTCCGTGGGCGCCTCTTATGGCTCAATGCTGGGGCTTTTCTGGTCGCACTTTCTGCCACGGTGCTGTTTTGGCTGGCGGCTAATTTTGGCCTCGGCGAGATTTTTCGGGAACGAACATTTGCTGCTGCGCTCGATTGCACAGTGCTTGGAGGCACCTGCATCCTCGTCGTCATCCTGGCGTATGTGGGGATTTACGATGTAGTATTTGGCCTGCCGCGGCTTCGGCATAGACGGCTGTAGAGGGTAGCGGACGTGGCAATGACGCGAATGACCTCAACATTTTTTGCAATCACGCTGTGCGCCTTGCCGGCGATGGTCAGGGCTCAGCCAGCCGGCTATAATCTGGTCTTTCAAGATGAATTTGACAGGCTTTCGCTGCGGTCGGGCGGCCCGACGGTAGAAGGCTTTCACAAAGGGCAGGGCGTGTGGACGCCGGAAAACGAAGAGGGGTTCGGTTACGAGTGGTTCGTGACCGAAAATCCGGCGACATTTAGCCCGTTTTCAATTGACCGATCAGTTCTTACTATTAGTGCCGGGCCAATGCCTTCGGCCTCAGTCTCGGTCTATCCACAGGAAACGCGCGGTAAGCCGACGCATTTCGGCGGAGCGATTTCAACCTTCGACAGTTTCTCGATAGCACCCCCTTTTTATGTGGAGGCGCGGATGAAGCTTTCGGATAATCCGGCGGCGTGGGCGGCGTTCTGGACACTTGGGATTGACAAGGGCATTGGGCCGCCAAGCAATCGCTATGTGAAGCAGTGGGAAGACGACGTGATCGAAAGCTTCGGGAGCACCGAGACGTATTTCGCCTCTATTCACTGGAATAATCGCGAAAGTAGCCCGAGCTTTACGGCACCGTATTTGCAGCGGACTGTGGGGATCGGGACGACGCTGGATCTTGCGCACAGCTTTAACCGTTACGGGTCCATGGTGACGAAGACAGAGACCATTTGGTATTTTAATGATCGCGAAGTTGCAAGAATGGCGCACCCGTTAGGGTCTAACGCCAACCAACCTCAATTCATCATTCTCGATTTGGCTTATGGCTTTCCTTGGGAAAAGCAGGCGCATTATCCTGAGCGAACGGCATCGATCGCTATCGACTATGTGCGTGTTTATGCCCCGCCAAAGCAATGAGCACCCCGCCAATGAGCACCGCCTATCGTAAGGAGCCAGCCAGCGGTGAATAACTTAGACCTCTCTGCCGCGATCACTTCGGCTACCCGACGTAAGGGAAATGTGATGATTTCCTTTGGCATTATTGGTTTGTCTGCAATATATCTCCAGAAACTTGGCCTTACATCAAGTAACGGTAGCAATATCGGAATTGATGCATTCATCCTTCTGGGAGCCTTGTTATGGCTTTTTCTCAATGGGCGGGCGGTGATTCAACCGGCCCGCGCACTTCTACTTGTTGCGCTTCTCTTTAGCGTTGCCTTCGCCTTGGTGGGCGAAGCCTTTGCGGGGGCAGCGATCGGAAGCTTGCCAGCGGTCTTTATCTTTCTTCTGATCTATACCACTCTGATATTTCAGGTTGATGTGAGTCGTAAACTCGCGTTGCGCTGCTTCAATATCTTTCAGCGGGGCATGCTAGCCATAGCGGTTGTTATCATCGCGCAGCAGGCCATGCAATTTTCCATCGGCAACCGATATTGGCCAAATCTGGACAGCATTCTTCCGTCGGGACTGCTCATACATGGCTATGCATATTTGCGCCCCTATAGCTGGAATTCGCCTTTTCTTACACCTAATGGCGTGTTTTTTCTGGAACCGTCCATCGCTTCCGAATATCTCGCCATTGCCTTCACCGCCGAACTCATCTGGTTCCGTAAGACATGGCGTCTGGCAATTCTTGCTGGAGGGCTTGTCGCTGGTATGGCGGGCACGGGCCTTGCCGTGATCGCACTGGTTTCCCCCGTCCTTCTGTTCAAGCTCGATCGCAAACTGCTAAAATTGGCGAGCTGCATAGGACTGCCATTATTGGTTGTTGCTGGGTTGAACGGTGCCTTCTCGCATCTTTTGGATCGGTCGACAGAGCTATCATCGAGTAATTCGAGCGGATATGCGCGACTTGTCATCCCATTCGACGAAACGTGGTCGCTGATCGCTAACCCGTCCTTTCTTCTGGTCGGTGATGGGCCTGGCACATCTCCCAAGGGCGACAACCAGGTACAGTGGCCAGCGAATAAATTGATCTATGAATATGGATTGGTGACGGCTGTCATCTTCCATATCTTTCTTCTTTGGTCTGTTCTCGGGTCTCCAGCCAGTCGCACAATGGCCTTAGTGGTCCTTATACCGCATTTATTTTTTGGAGGGGGCATCGTCGCGCATAGCAGCGTCATGACGCTGGTTTTGTTCGGCTCTCTCATTCGCATCGTGCCGTCACGATCAGACAAAGTGGCAGACGCGGCGCTGTGGGAGTGGCCAGAATCAAACGCGTCTCTGGAAGAAGCGGCTGTCCGCTAGTTTCAATCGCCAAGGTTCGCGATCGCGTAGTGCAAAGTGGCTAGAGACAAATTATCAGGCGCAAGGCAAGTTTTGGAAACCTTGTCCAGGAATAGGGCGTTCTGGCGTCCACAACGAATAAGCCGCGGGCACAGACGACTGTCCTTTGCTAGCGAAAATGTCTGAAAGTATTCAAAAATGTTTATTCTATGGATTGGAAAAGCTCCAACCAGTGGCGACGGGGGAGACGAAGTCTTTGATCGGAAAACCATTACGGCTTTGCGCGATCTTGGCCATATCGTCAGCACGATTTTTCCAAAGCGCGCGCCGCGTTGGCTAGAACTATGGAATCTAGCCCGCGGTATCCCGAACTATCGCGCGGCTTTTGCCACTGAGGCCAATCGGCGGCTGGTGCAAGAGTCGCAGTTAGGGCACGACCTTACTATTTGCTCGTGGGAACCTCTTGATGTCTTGGCTTTTGGCATGAAGGGACCGCTGGTTCTTGTCGCTCATAACATTACAAGCCAAGCGTTGCGAAAAATATTCCCACGCAATCCGCTTTTTTGGCTGCTAGCTTTCCAAGCCGGTTGGTGGGAAAAAAAGCTTTATAGTCTGCCTTATGTGACGGCGATCGCAACGCTTTCAAAAAATGACCGTGACTATTTAGTAAATCTGCCTAATGCCCGACCGGTGGTTTTGACTATTCCCGGGATGCCTCCCGTGACACTGCTGAAGCCTGAGGCAAAAGTTGTTAATGAATTAGTTTTAGCAGGAACATACGAGTGGAGACCGAAGCGCCGAGATGCTGTCAAATTCGCCAAGGATTACTTGCGCAGTAAAAGTCATTTTCCAATCTTGGGCGGAAACCTGCCAAGGCAAGCGACCGATATATTGCCCGTATCTTTGCTTCCATCTGAAGACGAATCGGCTGATGCTATACGGTTTGGCATCATCTCCGATCGTTTTGAATCCGGGCATAAGCTGAAAACCTTGGCCTATATTGCGCAAAATCAGATTGTCCTGTCTCTGTCAGAGGTGAACAATGATATAAGCGACGTCAAAGATCATTATTTCTTTGTCCGTCGCATCAAAGACGCTTCAGAGATTCTTGGACATGTCATGTCCATCAGTCGAATGGATCCCGGCATGCTTCGAGATCGTTTAGTCCGCTTTCAACTTGCCTGCGCGGAGCGCTATAATTGGGAGGCCGTTGCTATCACTCTGGTCCAAGCTGGACCGAGTGAAAAAGTTCACAAAGTGCAGATACCTGAACTAACCGATCAGAAGTCAGGACAAACGGCTTCAGGACATAAGCAATTGGCATGACCGATCATGTACAGAAAGCAGCCTCAGCTGATGACTTTTCTATAACAGCGCTCACAGCCGGAAAATTTCTCTAATGCAGTTTAAAATTATCAGCTTTGAAGTCAAACGATAAGATATCAAGAAAAAGAAAATTCAGAACAGTTACACTGCCAAAGAAGAAAATTGGGGATGCGCTTTTCGCCACTCATTCGGATAAGAAGATCGCGATCTATCATGGTTCTGGTCCAAAGGAACGGTTTGACTCGGGCTTCATCAAGGTCATTCGGCTGAATAGTTCCAGCACGCACGGCTTCGGCCATTGCACGGGCAGCGGCAACAATTTTATCTCGGCCACGATAAGACAGAGAAATTGTCAAATTCAAGCGCCGATTTGTCTCGGCCAGCCGCTCAACATAGTCAAATTCAGCCTGCAAATTTGAGCAAAGCGGCTGCGATCACCGATGGCCCTTCGCAGATACACAATGCGCGCTGACCCATGAGGTCGCTTGTGGGAACAGGATAGCAGTTGCAAAGATATTTCAAATGGATGAGTGGATTTGCAGTGAATGATTATATCGAGCAATATTTCCATGTATATTGGTATTTGGCGTTATTCCGCGACATAGATAGTGTGGAAATATAGCCAATTGACGTTGTCCCTATTATTTACATTTGATTGGAGACCGGCGGCCTTATCATCGCAACATTATATGTTAGAAGTTAGGGAGTTCATGACCCTAGCTGTGGCTTTCTTGAGGATATAGAACAATTGTGAATGAACAGGTAGCAAGGAGTCTAGCAATTGAGGAGAAAGCAAAAAAAAACCTTAGAAGGGAACAGCATCCAATGGCAGAGTCGATGGACGAGTATGGCGTCCATAATATAGCAATTGCCTGGATTGATGACTCAAAATTAAGTCAAGAAATTTATTCAATCACCGTCAAAGAGATGGATTCTGCCTACGAGATCGAAGCATTCGACTCCGTCGAAACCTGCGTCGCTCATCAGGATAGAACGTTCGACATCGTAGTATTTTACTCGCATGAGGTCGTGTTCAAAAGCTTTCAAGACATTATGAGCCTTCGAAAGTCGCTCCCAACGTCCTATCTTGTCATTGTGTCTGACGAACTAGACGTCGACTCCAAGACGATTGATGCAGCACTCACATGCGGTGTGTCAGCCTATATTTCGTCTTGCAGCAGTGACATGAAAATATTCTCAAAGACTCTTGCTTTAGTTGGAGTAGGAGGAGTGGCCGTCCCACGTGGTTATTCTGGACCGGAAGCAGTATCGGGTGATCTAACAAAAAATGAGAAAAATTTATCGGTATTTACCCGGGATTATTTACTGACAAAGCGAGAAGCAGAAATATTGGGATATCTTTGGGTAGGGGAAACCGAGCGATATGTTGCTGAGAAATTGCGAATAAATATCATGACAGTCAAAATGCACATACGAAATGTCATGAGGAAGGCCGGGGATAAAAATCCTGACAAGGGCAATTAAAAGGGGCAATGACTGTGTG
>NZ_JAESVB010000026.1 GCF_020618775.1 Acidisoma silvae
CAAAGCAAGGACGCCCTCCTGCAATCGTTGAAGCGCGGCGTTAGGGACCATGTGGCCCGGCCCGGCCGCGTGGTGGGTGTTGATGATTGGAGTTGGCGAAAGGGCCGCACTTATGGGACGATCATGGTCGGTCTTGAGCGACGCGCGGTTTTGGACGTCCTGCCGGGGCCGCTCAGCCCAATGAACAGCATCCTGGCTTATGTGCCGCCCTGAGATTGAAATCGTGAGCCGAGATCGGTGTGGTCTCTATACCCAAGCCGCTTCTCACGGCGCACCACAGGCGGCCCAGGTCGCCGATCGCTTCCATCTTCTGCAGAATTTTCGCCACGTAATCGAACGGCAGCTCACGCGAGCCCTAGGCCAACCGTTGAAACTGGGACCACAACAGAACGCGGCCCTCCAGGAACCACCCAAGCTTACCTGGCCCAACGAAGGAACGAAGAATGCACAATGGGACGGCAGCTATTCGCCGAGATCCGGCCGCTTTGCTACACAGGCAGCCTAACCCAACTTCAACGGCTCCTCAACGGCTGGCGGCGTGCCCACTTCGCCGCGGTGATCACATCTTCACCCCCAGAATGGGCTAGGTTGCCTGATGGCAAAACAAGGATACATGTTCCACCGATTGTCGCGTCAGCGTTTTGCATCAAACCACGCGGGTTGCTGACTAAAGTCCAATGCGAAAAAGTGGATGACTTGAAGGAGGCGTCCACTGAGTTCGCCGCAATGCGTGCCCTCGCCATGCGTTTTCGTGGGCTTCTGAGGCGCGGCAATATCGAATTGCTGGATACTTGGCTACAGAACGCAGCCAGCTCCGGCATTCATGCGATGCGACGGATTGCAGCGACGCTTCGCCGAGACACTGGTGCCGTCCGGAACGCCAACGTGAAGCCTTGGAGCAATGGCTAGACAAAGGGACAAATCAACAACCTAAAAACACTCAAGCGTGCAATGTATGGTCGTGCTAGCGCCGAGTTGCTTCGTGCTAGCATGCTTCCCCTCTATACTACTTGACGCCACATCATTTGAGCCAGACGCCATTATGCGCAGCTCGCATTGGGAACGCCGAAAACTCTCTTATACTCCTTAGTCATAACAAAATGGAGAAGGGTTTTCCGACGCTTGGTGGAGGTGGGCTAATATTCTTGAGCCGTTGGCGTGATGACAAGTTCCTGAACAATCACATCCTGAGGCATCTGGTAGGAAAAAAGCATGGCGTGTGCAACATGCTGTGCCTCGATGCCACCCCCAATATCAGCGCCGCGTTCCGCCCAGATCTGATGGGCTTCAGAGTTGAGCATCGTGCTTTCGATCTCGCTTTTCGTAAGACCAGGAGAGATCACCATCACGCGCACACCGAAGCCGGAGACGCTGCGCCGGGCCGCCTCGGTCAGCGCATGGACATAGGCTTTCGAAGCCCCATAGGCATCGTGATACGGATAGGACTTGATGCCGGCGATCGAACTCACATTGATGATCGTGCCATGGCGCCGCTCCTTCATGCCCGGCATTACCGCCTGCATGCCGTTCATCACGCCAAGGCAGTTGATGTCGAGCAGGTCACGCCACTCGGCCGGGTTTTGATCCTCGATCCGTGCCAAAGGTGCCACGCCGGCATTGTTGATGAGACAGTCGACAGGCCCGTGCACCGCTTCTGCTGTTGCAATCGCGGCCGCCACGGCGTCCCCCTCGCGCACATCGGCTGTGCAGCAAAGCACATTCAGCAGCCCCAATGCCTCCAGCCGTTCGATCCGGCGACCGAGAAGCAGCAGCGGATGTCCGGCAGCGGAAAATGCACGGGCCGCCGCGGCGCCGATGCCGCTGCCGGCGCCCGTGATCACAACAAGCGGCTTGCTCATTTAACAGTCTCCATGGCGTTTCCAAATCTGGTATCAGGCCGCGGGGGCGCCAGCGCAAGGCGACGCAGCGTGCCGCTATCAAGCGCCACCACCTCATGCCGTTCGCCGGAACAATGGCCGCCATTCATAATGATGATGTCATCACAAACGGTCAGCAGCTCTTCTTCCTCCGTCGAGACCACAAGAACAGCCACACCTGATTCTTTGGCCATTCTCCGAATGAAGGCGTGAATTTCCGATTTCGTTCCGACGTCGATGCCCTTTGTCGGTTCATCCAGCAGCAGGATCGAGGGCTTTTGCAGCACCGCTTTGGCCAACAGCGCTTTCTGCTGGTTGCCACCGGACAGGCGCCCAAGCGGAGCGCGAATATTGCCACGTATCCGCAGGCTGCGCAGCACGACCAGCGCTTCCTGCTCCGCCTCGTGTTTGCGTATCATGCCAAGCCAGGCGTGCCGCCCCAGAACCGGCAGCATGCAGTTGCGCACGGCATCGAATTCGGGAATGAAGCCATTAGCCTTGCGTTCCTCGGACAGGTAGGTCAAGCCGGACTTCATAGCGTTGCGCGGGCTGGCCGGATGGTAGACCTGCCCACGCAATGTCATTCTGCCCCATTCGAAAGGTTCAAGCCCATAGAGCGTGCGGAGCAGCCGGCTGCGGCCCGAGCCTGCGAGACCATAAAGCCCGAGAATTTCTCCAGGTGCGAGGTCGAAGCTGACCGACTTCAGGCCACGCGGTGCGCCGATGCCTTCGACAGTCAAGGCCGGTAGCGCCTTAACATCCGCCGCGAGCCGGGGCGAAGATGGCCGGTTACCGTGCGAAGCCGCGGCCTCATCCTTGCCGACGATGGATTCCACAACATCAGCATGCGTCAAACTGGCGATGGGTCCGTTCAGGACCACGCGCCCGTCGGTCAAGGCCGTGACATGATCGCAGACAGCGAAAATCTCGTCGAGTTTATGATCGACAATGACAATCGCAACCTGCCGCTCCCGCGCGATGCGCCGCAGCGTATGCACAAGCTGGTCAATCTGTCTTCGTTCCAACGCTGTTGTCGGTTCATCCAGAAGAATGACCCGCGCGTTGCGGGCCAGCGCACTGATGATCTCGATCATCTGCCGCTGCGCGACCGGTAGGGATGCCACTTTCTCCTGACCGGTGAGAGGCAGCCCGTAAGTTCGAAGCAAATCGCTGGCCTGCGCCTGCATAGCTTTCTTGTCTAGGACACCGGCTGTGCCGAGTTCTCGTGCCAGGAACAGATTCTGCGTAACGGTCAGGTTCTCCAGCAGCGACAATTCCTGGAAGACACTGGCCACACCCGCGCTCGCAGCCGCAGAAGGGCTAGAGAAGGAGACTGGCTGACCCTCCAGGCGCACTGTGCCGCCGTCAGGCACCACGGCTCCAGCGATTATCTTCAGCAGCGTGGACTTCCCTGCGCCATTATGGCCAATCAAACCATGCACCTCACCGGCGCGGAACGTCACAGTCACGCCATGCAGAACCGTCGCATTGCCGTAGCGTTTGACGATACCTTCAGCGACAAGAAGATCCGCGCCCATGAGTAGTCGTTGCTCCTCGCGTCAGCCGAGTTCGCCGGGTGGGGGCGTCTGCCCATAAGTAAAGACCGCAACGGGCAGGAAGACATTCGCCTTCACGTCCTTGCCGTCGATATAGCCGCGAATACTCTGCACTGAAATCTGCGCGTAGGTTGCAGGTTGTTGCGCTGAGCATCCTTTATACGGGCCCTCCAGCTTGGTATCCGCGGCACAAAAGGCAAATATGCTGACCTTATCGGCCTTGCCGAGCGCCTTCACGGCCTGGATGGCGCCGACCGCACCAGGCCCGGTGTCAGCGAAGATGACATTCATCTCCGGATTGCCCTGCAGCATTTCCATCGCAACCTTGAGGCTCACGTCCGGCTGCACCAACCCATTGACCACGCGCGTGACCGTGGCGTTGGAATCGGCGGAAAGTGCCTGCTTGAAACCGGTATCGCGCTCATTCGTAGGCAGCTGCTGCGGATCACCTACAATGCCGGCAATAATTTTTGCGGTCTTGCCGAGTGAAGCGAGGGTCGCATCACCCATTACCTTGCCGCCTTCAACCTGATCGGGCCCGACATACTGGACAATCTGGCCGCCCTGAGCCTTGAGATCTGCTTCATCGACCGAGACGTTGAGGGTGAAGACCGGAATGCCCGCTTTCGACAAGGCCGTGGCCATGGCGGCGCCCGGACCGGAGTCCACGGCGTTCAGCGCCACCGCACAAACCTTCTGCTGGATGAAGGCGTCAATCTGCGACAGCTGCCGGGAATCGCTGTTATCCGCGATGGACACAACAACGTTAAAGCCCGCTGCCTTGCCGTGATCAAGGAAACTTTGGCGCATTGCGATGTAGTAGGGATTGGACGTATTGGGCAGTGCGACACCTATGAGCGGGTTTGGTTGTTTGCAGCTTTCCGGAAGCAGTTTCGCACCTTGCGCGAAAGCGCCTGTGGTGCCGAAGGCCAGCAAGGCCGCCGGCACTGTCAGGCCCAGAACAGGGCGCATGGCTTTCGCCGCATGCCACCCGAGATTTCCCGTCAAACCCATGGATAGTTCCCCTCTTTTTGTTTTTATTAATCCACCAGGCCGTTTTGCCCCGGCGGTATCAAGATAGGCGTCGTGAACCGTGCCGTCTGAGGAAAGCGCGTAGCGTCTCGCTGATCGGCGTGCCGGCATGACGCCGGCGGTAGGTATCGAAAATAACGGCGACGAGGACGATCAGGCCGATGACCAAAGACTGCCAGTAGCTACTGACATTCAGCACGTTCATGCCATCGCTGACGACCGCAATCAGTACCGCACCGATCATGGCGCCTTGCACGCGGCCCACACCACCGAACAGGCTGACACCGCCGATGACGGCCGCCGCTATCGAGAAGAACAATTCGTCACCGAGACCGGTCGTCGGGAAGCCGACCATCAACCGTGCGGTATCGATCACGCCACCCAGGCTCGCGCAGAAGCCGCTTATGGCATAAACGGTGATGGTGGTGAGCGTGAGATTTACGCCCGCCAGGCGCGCCGCCTCGCGGTTACCGCCGGTGGCGTAGATATGTGTGCCAAGGATGGTCTTGGACAAAAGCAGACCCGCCAGGATCGCGAAAATGGCTAGAACCACAACGGGCACCGGCACACCCGCGATGGCTCCCTGGCCAATGACAGCGAAGCCGCTCTGCGTCACCGAGATGGAATTGGCACCCGTGATGATCAGTGCCATGGATGAGGCGACGCCCATGGTTGAAAAGGTTACGATGAAGGGCGGTACGCGGAAGATCTGAATAATGAGGCCGTTAATCGTGCCCATCACCGCGCCGGCAGCAAGCGTCATTGCGATCGCCAGGGGCCAGACCACGCCATGCGCCATGAGCAGCGACACGAGCACGCCCATGAAAGCGATATTCGCGCCGGTCGATAAATCAATGCCGCCGATGAGCAGGACAAAGGTTTGCCCCAAGGCAAGCAAACCGATCACCGCACCATTCAGAAGCAACACAAGCCCGTTCGACACGGTGCGCATGTTAGGCGACATGGCACAGAACAACGCGAAAACCACGATAAGCATGCCGAGAATTCCGGCTTCGTCGGGCACGCTCCAGCGGCGCGGCATGACCGGCGTCTTGGCAGCACTGCTCATGATCCGTTTCCTATTGATGCGCTCATGCTACGCTGCTTGCTTCCGGACCCGCGCCGCTGCCTGTTGATAGGCGGAGCGCACGGCCACCGCGTCGATGCCGGATTGCGGTGTCGCGACTAAGCTCAGTTCGGGTGCCCAATCCGTTGCCACCGCCTCTGTGGACCGGCCCGTGAGCGCCGCTGTGGCCTGCACAGCGGCGCCGGCGGCGGCAGCTTCATCCAGCCGACTGAGATAGACCGGCTGTCCGGTCAAGTCGGCCAGAACCTGCTGATAGGCACGGGACCGTGCCGCTCCACCGGTAAGGATCAGGCGGCCCGTCATCCGCGTGCCGGCGGCCCGCAACAAATCCTGCCCGTCCAGCAGGCTGCAAAGCACGCCCTCCACAGCCGCGCGGGCAATTTGACCCGGACTGGTATTGCTGCGAAGGCCCTGGACCTGACCAGTGGCTCCCGGCAAGTTCGGCGTGCGCTCGCCATCGAGGTAGGGCACGACGACCACGCCAGCGCTGCCAGGCTCGGCTGCCAGCGCCAAAGCGTCGAAACGGCCGGTGTCCACGCCCATCATCCGGCGGAAGAAATCCGTTACTTTCGCGGCGTTCAAAGTGGTAATCATAGGCAAGAAGCGTCCGGTCGCATCGGCATAGCCATTGATGGCACCGGTTGCGTCTTTCACTCCGATATCCGTCACAGCATAGATCGTACCGCTCGTACCGAGAGAGATGACGGTATCGCCCTCCCGAATGCCCAAGCCAAGGGCGGCCGTCATATTATCCCCGCTTCCTGCGCCGACAACGGCTCCCGAGAGCGATTCCAGATTCCGCAGCCGACCAACCGTGCCAGCGACGGCATCGGATGTAATGATCTTCGGTAAAACCCTGTCCCAGGCCAAGCCCGGTGCAGCCAGCTCAGCCAGTTCGTGGTCCCAGGTATTCAGGAAGGGATTGAAATAGCCTGTGCCGGATGACCCTCCCCGCTCCGTCACCGCATGCCGGCTCAAGCGGTAGCCCAGATAATCGGCAGGCAGCATGATGTGCTCGGCGCGGCGCAGCGCGTCCGGCACATGCGCGCGGGTCCACGCGATTTTCGAAATCGTCAGGGCTGGCGCAGGCACAGAGCCAGTGCGCGTGGCCCATTCCGCAGCACTGAGCTGCTCACACAGCAGAGCGGCATCGGCTGCCGACTCGGTGTCATTCCAGAGTTTCGCCGGACGGATTGGCTCATCATCGCCATCAAGAATGACGAGTCCATGGCCTTGGCCGCCCACTGAAATGGCGGCGACGGAGGGAAGATGAGACGCGATCTGCCCGAGTGCCTCCGTCAGGGCCTGCCACCAATCCCGTGGGTCCTGCTCACTTCTGGGCGGCGTGGTGGCGGGGTGTGGTGCGCGGCCTTGCGCCACGAAGGCACCATCCTCTAGGCGTCGCAACACGACCGTACAGGATTGCGTGGATGTATCAATGCCTGCGACGAGATGGCGCTCCATGATGCGCTACTCCTCGTCCAGAAGCGTGGCAATCGCCGGGCCGTCGCGCCCGACCGCGCCTGCGGGGTGCGTATAGATCACCTGGTCCCAGCGGTAGCCGCGCATCATGCGCGTCACTTCCGTGATGGCATCAAGCAATGCTGCGGTAGACAGCGAACTTCCAGTGGCAATGATCGCGCCGAGATCGGCATCTGCAGGCAAAGTCAGCGGCAATATATGATCGGCCAAGCTAGCGAGCTCGGAGTCATGCGACGCAGTAATAACGATCAGGCAATGCGCCAAGCTGCGCGCTCGGCGTGAAAACTCGTTTAATTCCGCCGAGCTGCCGCCTTTTGAAATGGCAATAACGCTATCTTCCGCCCGCAAGACGCCCAATCCACCATGCACGCCATCCGTCGGCGACAGGTAAAAGGCTGGCGTTCCCGCGACTGACAACAAATGTGCGGCGCGGCTGGCAATGGCGCCCGACGTTCCACTGCCTGTGACGAGGACCTTGCCCTTGCTTTCCACAAGCACATGACAGGCCCGCAGGAAGGCATCACCAAGAGCACTTTCAGCGGCCAGGACGGCAGCGCCATTCGCACGAATGACACGCCTCGCAACTGCGAGAATGTCGAGATCGTCCAAAGAGATTTCCTCTGCAGCTGAGCTGCCTTGTTTTGAGAATAGTATGCGTGTAGCGCATTATCGTCAAGTGAGCAATATATGCTCATTTGAGCGAAAGTCCCAACAGCCTTTGCCCGACGGTTGCGTCAGTGATCAAAGTCGTGAGCCATCGGCCACGCAGAACTGCGCTAATAGCCTCGGCTTTCTCGATGCCCCCGGCCACACCAATCACGGTCGGAGCCGCGCGAATCTGCTCCACCGTCATACCGATGAGATTTTCTGCCAGGGGCGTCACCACCGGCCGCCCATCGGCATCGAGCAGGACAGAGCAGAGGTCGGCGGAAGTGCCAGCCACCTGGGCCTGTTCCTGCCAAGCCAACGGCAATGTCGCGAAGAGCGTCGATTGCGGGGGATTCCAGGCGCCGATCCCCGAGACCAATACGTCGACATGAGCGAACCGAGCCGTTGCGCGGGCAATGCTCGGTTCGTTGCGCAGACGTTCAACAAGGCTCGGATCTTCAAGCCACATCGGTAGATAAAGTGGATAGGCTTGGCCTCGGCTGAGTGCTGCTAGCCGATGGACGAGTTCAACAGAACTTTGGACATACTCGCCGCCCGCCATGCTGCCGATGGCCTGCACCACGTCCACCGCAGGTAGTTTTGTGAGCGCTTGCGCACAGGCAGACAGCGTTCTTCCCCAAGCCACCGCGAGGGTTTGGCCATCCACCAAAGTTTCCTCGAGCAGCGCCGCAGCAGCCCGGCCCAAAGCTTCAGTCATCTGTCCAGCCGAGAGATTGGGACCGCGCAAGACGACCGCATGGCGCAAGCCAAAACGCGCGCTCAGTGCTTCCGCCAATTCCGTGTCGTATTCATCAAGCTCGGCAATAGTGAAACGGACGACACCACTAGCGATCGCTTCCTCGATCAGCCGAGCAACCTTGAAACGCGAAACGCCGAGACTGTCGGCGATATCCGATTTAGTCTGACGCCCGACGAAATGGCGGTGTGCCACTGTCGTCATCATAAGCCTTGCCAATGGACGTCGCGCCATGAATCCGGTCTCCCTTTCCGTGACCCAGGACACGCTCATTTGAGCGCAAAATGTCAAGTGGGAGGATTGTGTCTCTCGATTGTCGGCTATTCCTCACTTTGTATCAGAAGCCGCGAAATATCGTAAAAGCCTTCGGCACGGAGAAGTTATACGTCAGGGACATGCACTAAACGCGGAACCTGGCGTAAAGTAGGAATGATTGCATCGCGCAGAGGGCCGGGCAGTCGTGGCAAAAACTGTCCTGCGACGAATTGTGGAGCGAGGTTATCCTTGCTTTCAGCAATTAATTACTTGAATCCACACCTATATGCCCAGAAGCGCCGGCTCACACAAAGTGAAAAAGTCCTCATTTAAGGAATTTCGACGACCGTTGTGGCCACGTTCAAAGGACACGACAAGCGGTCATTCCTCATCGCTCACACCAAACTAATATGCATTGCTCATTGTTCGATGGAGCCTTGCCCGCTCCAAAAGTAATTAGTTGGCTCCGGTCCCCCAACTGCATTATTCGGAGCCGGATGTCATCGCTTCGGGCAGAAGTCGAGGGCTTCGTTCCATTGTCATCCATTTTCCGTCTGGCACGCTTGGATGGAAACCATATCGAGCGTAAAGCCCCTGGGCATCAGCCGTGGTCAGCGTCCAGTGCGTGACAGTAAGGAGTTCCGGATGCGTCAAGATGCGTTCGATCAAGGCTTTGCCAAGGCCGCAGCCGCGCAGGGCAGGTTCGATAAATACATCCGCAAGATGAGCACGAAGGGCATAATCCGTCAGTACACGCGCGAAGCCAACCTGCTCACCCGGCGGAGCATAGATGCCAAAGCAGAGGCAATTAGCCATGCTGCGTTCCGTCACCGCAGGTGGCCGGTTCATGGCCCAATATGCGGTCGCGAGTGACCTGTGGACGAATGCCATGTCGATTTTTGCGCGGTCATCGCTGATCACATAGCCGTTCGTAAGGAGCACAGCATGAACTTTCATAAGCATTATTCTGGCGAGAAATCCTGGCCTGTCCAAGTGACTAAGGCAATCAAAAGCCATTCCGATAAGAATATTGGCTATGTGAGGCCGATATCGCGCGCCGCCAATCTTGCCCGGCCCGGTTTCGTGTCGTCAGCGGCCAGGGGTCGGCGCTCTATTGCACACCCGGCCGAGCAGCCCGAAGCGCGAAAGTAATGAAACCATAGTCCCGGCTAGGCTAGGCTAGGCTAGGCTAGGCTAGGCTAGGCTAGGCTAGGCTAGGCTAGGCTAGGCTAGGCTAGGCTAGGCTAAGCCCACCCCGAATTTAGGCGCAGCTCGAAACGACGCGCGACAGGGGCTGCAATCGCCTCATATGTTGACAATTGCGACCTTTTCATTCTTTTCGTACGGCCCGATAGCAGGGTAGACTCTCGCGCTCACGGCTGATTTTTGCCTTACCTACTGCCTACCCGCGTTGCAAACAGAATCCCCGGCTACGGAGAGCACAAGATGACTGGGCCCAAACGGCCAGGCTTGCCAGGCACGTTGGCAAAACCTCCGTCAACATTATGACGCGCTATCTTGCCAGCCGCGTCGGCCAGCTTGTGCTTGTGCTAATCGGCGTCAGTGTCATCGTCTTTTTCACGATGCACGTCCTTCCCGGTGATGTGGCAACGCTTTTGCTCGGCGAGCGGGCGACGGCCGCCCAGCTGACGCAGCTACGCCATCAGCTCGGTCTCGACCAATCGCTTCCCGTCCAATATGCTGACTTTTTCTGGCAGGTGCTCCAAGGGAATTTCGGCACATCGCTGCGAAGCAATCATGCGGCGCTGGCCGACGTCTTAACCGCGTTCCCGGTGACGCTCCAACTGGCGCTCGCGGCCCTCGCCTTGGCCATCGCGGTCGGCGTGCCCATCGGTATCGTCGCCGGCACCCGTCCCGGCAGCGTCTGGGACAATCTGCTGATGACGGCAACGCTGTTCGGCGTGTCGATGCCGATCTTCTGGCTCGGCCTCATGCTGCTGCTCCTGTTCGGCGATTTGCTCGACTGGCTGCCGATCGGCGGCCTCATGCCGACCGGGTTGGACGTACCGCGCGTGACCGGCATGACGGTGATCGACAGTATCATCAGCGGACGGCCATTGCTGATCTGGGCCAGCCTGCGCTATCTGGCGCTTCCCGCCGTGACGCTCGCGACCATTCCGCTCGCGATGATCGCACGCATCACGCGGTCCGAAATGCTCGCCATGGCAAGCCTGGACCATGTCCGCACCGCCCGCGCCAAGGGCATGCCGGAAGGCCGCGTCATCATCCGCCATGTGCTGCGCAACGCCATGACACCGGTTATCACCGTTATCGGCCTGCAACTCGGCCTGCTGCTGTCGGGTGCCGTGCTGACGGAGACGATCTTTTCCCTGCCTGGGCTCGGCCGGCTCATGGTCGACAGCATCCTGTCCCGCGACTACCCGGTGGTGCAGGCCGGCGCCTTGTTCATCGCCTTCGTCTTCGTACTCGTGAATCTGATCGTCGATCTCACCTACGGTCTGCTCGATCCCAGGATTCGCCGCTCATGACGACTGAGATCGTCGACCCCCTGCCCGCCACCCGCAGGCCAAAAGGCATCCGGCGCGTGCTGCGCCGCGTCTCGGCCTCGGTCGGGCTCGCCATCACGGTCATATTCCTGCTGCTGACGGTGTTGGCGCCGCTCGTGGCACCCTACGATCCCTATGACCAGGACCTGTCGAGCGCGCTGTCGCCGCCGTCCTGGATCCATCTCCTAGGCGCGGACCAATATGGCCGCGACATGCTCAGCCGCGTGCTTTACGGCACGCGAACGGCGCTTCTCGCCGTCGTCGTGGCCGATGGCCTGGCGTTGGCCGTCGGTTGCACCCTGGGCCTGCTGTCGGGCTTCTTCGGCGGCTGGGTGGAAGCCGTCATCATGCGCATCGTCGATATGGTGCTGGCCTTCCCCTATCTGCTGCTGGCCTTGATCATTGTCGCGGCCCTCGGGCCGGGTCTGACCCATTCCATGATCGCCATCGGCATCGTCTATACGCCGCAATATGCGCGGCTTCTGCGCGGGCAGGTTTTGTCCGTCCGGCAGTCGGACTATGTGCGCGCCTCCCGCGCGCTCGGCGCGTCGCGCCTTCGTCTCATGCTGCGCCATGTGCTGCCCAATAGCGTGACGCCGATCCTGGTGATGGCGACGCTGCAGGCCGGTTCCGTCGTCGTGGAAACGGCCGGCCTCTCCTTCCTCGGCCTGGGCGCGCAGCCGCCCTCGCCGGATTGGGGCGCGCTTCTGGCCGATGGCCAAAGCTATTTCCTCACCGCCTGGTGGATCGCGACCTTCCCCGGCCTTGCCATCTTCCTCGTCGTGCTTGGCTTCAATCTCCTGGGTGACGCATTGCGCGACCATTTCGATCCGCGGCGGTCGGCATGACCCAACCCCTGCTTGAGGTCCGCGACCTGCGCGTCGATTTCCGTGGCGAGATGGGAACGGTCTCCGCCGTTTCCGGCATCTCCTTCACCGTGCAGAAGGGAGAAACGCTGGTCATCGTCGGGGAATCCGGTTCGGGCAAATCCGTCACCAGTCTTGCCGTCATGGGCCTGATACCGCAGCCGCCCGGCCGCATCGCCGGTGGCGAAATCCTGTTCCATGCGCGCGACGGCCAGACGCATGATCTCGCCAAGGCCGATGCCCGCACCATGCAGCATCTGCGCGGGGCTGAGATCGCGATGATCTTCCAGGAACCTATGACCGCGCTGAACCCGGTCTATACAATCGGGGCGCAGATCGTGGAGACGATCCGCCTGCATGAGCCGCTCAGCCGGCGCGCCGCGCGGCTGCGGGCGATCGACATGCTGGCGCTGCTCGGCGTGCCGGAGCCGCAGCGCCGTTTCGATGCCTATCCGCACGAATTGTCAGGTGGGCTGCGCCAGCGCGCCATGATTGCCATGGCACTCGCCTGCAGCCCTTCGCTGCTGATTGCGGATGAGCCGACGACCGCGCTGGACGTCACCGTCCAGGCGCAGATTTTGGACATGATCGCCAGGCTCCAGAAGGAGCTGTCCATGGGCGTTATCTTCATCACCCATAATCTGGGCGTGGCGGCCGAGATCGCGGACCGGGTGTTGGTCATGTATGCCGGGCAGACGGTGGAAGCGGCACCGGCTGCCGACATCTTCCAGGATCCACGGATGCCTTATACGCGCGGACTGCTGAAATCCATTCCGCGCCTGGGCATGGATCGTGACGCCGGCCCGCTGCCGACCATTCCCGGCACTGTGCCCAATCTGGGCGAGATGCCGCGGGGCTGCGCCTTTCATCCGCGCTGTACCCATGCCCTGCCGGATCCGTGCATGGCGCGGCGACCGGACCTGGAGCCGGTTACGGAGCGACACGTCGTACGCTGCGCCCGCTGGCGCGACATTGCGGGGCAGCCCGCATGACCGCCCTGCTCGCCGTCACCGATCTGGTGAAGCATTTTCCGACCAAGGGGCGCGTGTTCCGCGCCGGCGCGCCCTTACAGGCGGTCGCCGGCGTTTCCTTCACGGTCCAGCCTGGCGAAGTACTGGGCCTGGTCGGCGAATCCGGCTCCGGCAAAAGCACGATCGGCAATATGGTGCTGCGGCTGGACCAGCCGACCGCCGGGCAGATCGTTTTCGACGGGCAGGATATCACACGTCTGTCTGACGTGTCCCTGCAGGCTTTCCGTCGGCGGGCGCAGCCGATCTTTCAGGATCCGTTCAGCTCACTTGATCCGCGCATGACGGTGGAGCAGATCGTCGCCGAGGCGCTGGTCATCCACCGGCTGGCCAGCAGCCGCGGGGACTTGCAGGCGCAGGTCGTGTCCCTGCTGGAACTGGTCGGGCTGAATGCCAGCCATCTGCGGCGCTATCCGCATCAATTTTCCGGCGGCCAGCGTCAGCGTATCGGCATCGCGCGCGCGATGGCCGTGAAGCCTGACCTGATCGTCGCCGACGAAGCCGTCTCGGCGCTGGATGTCTCCATTCAGGCGCAGATCGTCAATCTGCTGCGCGACCTGCAGAAGCGGCTGGGTCTGGCGATGATCTTCATTTCCCATGATCTGGCGGTCGTCGAATATATCGCGGACCGCGTGGCGGTTCTCTATCTCGGCCGCATCATGGAAATCGCGCCGGCCCGCGACATCGTGCGGGCGCCGAAGCATCCCTATACGGAAGCGCTGCTCTCCGCCGTGCCAGAACCCGATGCCAGCCGCACCCGCAAACGGATCGTGCTGCAGGGCGAATTGCCTAGCCCCACCGCCCCGCCGTCGGGCTGCGTGTTTCGTACCCGCTGCCCCTATGCAATTGCGGATTGCGCGGCGATCGTGCCGGTGCTTCAGCCCGTCGGCCCCGGACATGAGGCCGCCTGCATTCGAACCGGAATCATTTGATAGGTGCGCAGATCCACCAGCTTGTCCTGCGGATCTGCGCACTGAACCAGACAGCCTACTTCAGCGACACATTCTCCATGCCGAAGAACATCTGCGTCGGGTTCAGCTGATAGCCTTCGACATTGTTGCGGATCGCGCGGATCTGCAGGGTCGAGTTCACAAAAATCCAGGGCGCATCATCCAGGATGGTCTTCTGGGCTTGATCATACAGCGCCGTGCGCTTGGCGGGGTCGGAGACGACAAGTGCCTGCGACAGCAGCGATTCGACCTTAGGGTTATTGTAGCGCGACCAATTGACGATAGGAATATTGGCCGCGCCCCACAGCTCGGACAGGAAGTTGTCCGGGTCGCCGTTATCGCCGGTCCAGCCTTCCATCATCAGGCCCTTATAGGTGCCGGACCGGACGAGGGAGAAATAGGCACCGATCTCAAGCTGACGGACGCTTGCGACGATGCCGACCTTTTTGAGAAAGCCCTGAATGGCGATAGCGAGGTTCGGACCGGCAGGGTTGTAGCCGCGCGGCGAGTTATAGGTCAGCAGCTCGACCTGCGTTCCGGGTTTGACGCCCGCTTCCTTCAGCAGCGCTTTTGCCTTGGCGACGTCGTAGGGATAGCCCGGAAGCGATTTGTCGAAACCCCATTGTGCCTGCGGCAAGGGCGATGTCATCGGCACGGCCAGGTCGGCATAAAGCGCCTTGTTGATGACGGTCTTGTCGACCGCATAGTTCAGGGCCTGGCGCACGCGCGGGTCATTGAAGGGCGGCACGTCGACCGGAATCGCGACACCGGACACAGCCAAACCCGGCTGCGTCAGCAGCGTGATCGTCGGGTCATGCTTGATGACAGGCACGGACTGGGTGCTGAGATCGGCCAGGATCTGGATATCGCCTTGCTTCAGCGCCAGCACGGCCGCTTGCGGATCAGGCAATTCCTTGAAGATCAGGTGATCGACCTTTGGCTTGCCGCCCCAGTAATTGGGATTGGCGTCGAGAATGATTTCGTCGCGCTGACGCCATTCTCGGAAGATGAAGGGGCCGCTGCCGACGGGATGGTTGCGATAATCCTTACCCCATTTCGCGGCGGCGGCGGGGCTGACCAATCCGTTCCAGACCATCGCAAGGCTATTAAGGAAAGGCGCCGATGGTTTCTTGAACTTGAATTCGACGGTGTTGTCATCAACGGCGCGATAGCTTGCGACATCGCCGTAGGTGAAGTCGATATAGCCTTCAACCGGACCGGTATTATAGATATATTGCGGGTTTGCCTTATTGAGCAGGCGGTCGACGTTCCAGATGACGGCCTTGGCATCAAGCGGCGTGCCGTCGCTGAACTTCACGCCCCTCTTCAGATGAAAGGTATAGGTCAGTCCATCGGGCGACACGTCCCAACTTTCGGCGATACCAGGTGCTACCGCCGTCGTGCCCGGCTTGTAGCGCAGCAGGCTGTCGTAAACGGTCGACATGACAAAGCCCGACGTATTGTTTTCGACGGCTTCGGCATCGAAGCCCGTGGGGTCGGCGGCAATTCCGATGACCAGCGTGCTATCGGCCCGCGCAGCGGCCGCTCCTCCGGCGACCGCCAAAGCGGCTGCGAAGGCAAGTGTCTTGAACCTCATCTTAGCTCCTTCACGTAACATTTCAGAACCTGCTTCACAGGCCTGCGGCGCGGTATGCAGCCGAGACCAGCCGGAGGATCCGGGCGGCTATGCCTCACCCAGCCCTCTCTCGAACGGGGCCTCACGATAGTGCGAGGCATGCGGCTGTCAACGCGCTATAAGTCTGTCGCGCAAGATCAGGGACCAAGGATGGTTGACGAAAGGTCAGAAAGCGCGTGCGGCCTTCGCGCGCGCGACATCGGCATAGCACCCGGAATTTTTCACCCGGGTGCCATGAACGCCATCACGGATGTCGCTCTTGTCTCGGTCGGTCATAGGACAGTCATTGCTGGGGAAGGCGTGCGCAGCGGCGTCACCGCTATCTTGCCGCATGGCGGCAATCTTTTTCAGCGGAAAGTGCCGGCCGGCTTCGCCTGCGGCAACGGTTACGGTAAATTCGCGGGATCGACCCAGATCGCGGAACTAGGTGAGATTGAAACGCCCATCGTCTTGACCAATACCTTGTCCGTCGCGGAAGGCATCGCCGGCGTCGTGCAATGGACGCTCGCCCAGCCCGGCAATGAGGCGGTGGTCTCGGTCAATGCCGTGGTCGGTGAAACCAATGACGGCTATCTGAATGACATCAGGGCGCGGCAGGTGACCGTGCCGCATGTGCTGGACGCGATCGCAAGCGCAACGAACGGCCCTGTCGCAGAAGGATGCGTCGGTGCCGGCACCGGGACCCAGGCCTTCGGCTGGAAGGGCGGCATTGGTACCAGTTCTCGCGTGCTGCCAGCCAAGTGCGGCGCCTATGCGATCGGCATTCTTGTGCAGACAAACTACGGCGGCATTCTGACGGTTGCGGGCAGAGAGATTGGGCAGGCGCTCGGGCAGTTCTACCTTTCGGAGGAAAAGAGCGAGCCGCGGGGAGACGGTTCCGTCGTCATCATCATCGCGACCGATGCGCCTGTCAGCGACCGCAATCTCAAGCGCATGGCGCAGCGCGCCTTCCTGGGCATTGCCTGTACGGGATCATGCATGGCGAACGGGTCCGGAGATTACGCCATTGCCTTTTCGACCCATGAGGCCGTCCGACGTGACCATGAGGCGGATGGGGAGACGCCGTCACGGCCGGATCTGTCGAACAGCGCCATGTCACCCTTGTTTCAGGCCGTGAAAGAGGCGACGGAGGAGGCCGTCTATAACGCGATGCTACAGGCCCATACCGTTGCCGGCCATCTTGGCCGCGTGCTGAAGCGACTGGAGCCATCCGTGTTGATGGCGCTGCTCGACAGGTCCGGTTTCAACGAGAACGACCCGGAGACCACCCCGCTTTAAAGCGGGGGCACTGCCTGATCGCGACACCAGGCTGCAACCTGGGCATGGGTCGCGAACCAGCACCCGCCTTTTTGCTTCATATGCTCGACCAGTCGCGCCAGCAGCGGCATGCGGCTGCGATGACCGATTACATGCGGGTGCATCGTCAGCAGAAATAGGCCGCCCTCTTCCCAGGCGCCGTCGAATTCGGCGCGAAAAATCTCCTCTACGGCTGAAGGAGCCGTATAGGGCCGCAGCGCTGAAAAGCGCAGCATGTTGAAATAGACGGCGTCATCCCTGATCCATTCCGGCGGCAGTTCCACAATGCCCGTCGGCTCGCCGTCCGCAATGATCTCATAGGGCTCGTCATCGGCCATCAGGCTGCTGTCGTACAGCAAGCCCATCTCACGAATGATGCGCAGCGTATTGACGGAAAAATCCCAGCTCGCGGTCCGCATCCCGACAGGGCGCACGCCCGTGAGCCCTGTCAGCGTATCCGCCGCGCGCAGGCTCAATTCGCGTTCGTTCTCATAAGGCAGATCGGTATTCTTTTCGTGAATCCAGGAATGGATTCCGATCTCGTTGCCGTCCTGCGCGATGCCGCGCACTTCGTCGGGATGCAGCAGGGCCGAGACGGCCGGATAGAAGAAGGTCGCGGGAATTGAATGTGTTTCAAGAAGCTTGCGAATGCGGGGAATGCCCTGCCGGTTGCCGTATTGGCCCTGGCTGATGCGCATGGGACTTTCGTCATTGTCGCGCAAGGGAATCGTCTCATGATCGGCGTCGAAAGACAGCGCCACGGCGCATCTGGCGCCGTTCGGCCAATGCGTCGGTTTCAGGCTGCGTCCGGCCCGCGCGCGGCCCACGATCTCGCGCCATTGGTCTTCCTCCCAGCGCCAGGGTTCCAAGCCGTCCGCGACGGAAATGCTCATGCCTGAATTCCTCATTCTGACGTCAGCCCACGCCCGCTGACGCAGGCTTCGGCAGAGGTCCATTGTCGACCCGTTTCACAAAGATGCTATACTTCGCGGTCAATGCGGTTGGCTGGGCGCCGAGGTCATCGAAGTTCAAGAGGATTGTCAATTGTCTGACTGGAGATTCGCTCTGGTTTCGCCGCCGGCGCCCGGTGTCAGGGCGCAAGGATTCCTTTCCTTCGACGACCCGGTCCTTACCGGCCGGGATTGGCCCTATGTCGCCATTCGCGGTGCTGCGCCCGGTCCCGCCGTTCTCATCACCGCAGGCATTCACGGATCGGAATACCCGGCGATCGACGCCGCCGTGCGGCTGGGCGCGCTGTTGAATCCACAGTCCATGCATGGCCAGGTTCTGGTGCTACCGCTGATGAATCCCGGCGCCTTCTGGCAGCGGGCCGCCTATGTCGTGCCAGAGGACGGCCAGAACCTCAATCGGGTCTTCCCAGGCAAGGCCGATGGCAGCTTTTCGGAACGGCTGGCCTGGCAGCTTGTGCAGAAAGCCATCCGCCACGCGGATGCCTATATCGACATGCATGGCGGCGACATGCCCGAAGCACTAGTGCCGTTTTCCATCTACCAGGAAAGCGGCGACGCGGCGGTCGATGCCAAAAGCGACGCCCTGGCTCGCGCCTTCGGATCGCCGTCCCTTCTGATCCAGCGCCGCCGGACGGACAGCCTATCGGGCATGACGATCGGCGCGGCGGCCGATTTTGGGGTTCCAGGCATTATCGCGGAAGACGGTGGGGCCGGCCTTTATGACGCGGCCATCGCCAAGACGATGCTGGCCGGGGCGGAAAATGTGTTGCGCAGTCTCGGCGTTTTGGCGGATGCGACCGCGACCTTCATCTCTCCCGACCGCTACGCGGGCTTCCTGTGGCCGCGGTCCCGTCACGCCGGGTTTTTCCGCCCATCCGTCTGCGTCGGCGACAGCGTCGCGGTTGGCGATACGATCGGCATCCTCAAGGATTTCTTCGACCAGACGACCGAGACGATCATCGCGGAAGCCTCCGGCCGCATCCTGTTCCTTGTGACCAGCCCGGCCATCGCCGAAAACGGGCTCATCTGCGGCATCGGCCTGCCCGCGGCTTAGCGGCAGGACTCACGCGGCTTGGCCAAGCAAGGTCAGATAGCGGATCCAGGCGCGGAGGCCGTCATGCAGGCGGGAGATACGAAAAAATTCGTTGGGCGCGTGATAGTCCTCGTCCGCCGTCGAGAAGGAGAAAAAGACCGTATCCAGCCCAAGCCGGTGCTTGAAGATGCCGCCGATCGGGATCGTCGCGCCCATGCGCACCTGCAGCGCAGGCTCCCCATAGATCTCTTCCAGAACCTGCATGGCAAGATGCAAACCGGAATGGTCAGACGCGATCGCCGAGGGTTGCGCGCCACCCGGCTCCTGCGTGACCTTCAACGTCACGCCCGGCGGGCAATGCCGCCGCAGATGGGTTTCGACGCAATCGCGAATAGACCCAGGCGCCTGATCCGGCACTAGACGGCAGGTGATCTTGGCATGGGCCTCGGACGGGATGACGGTCTTGGAGCCAGGACCGCTATAGCCACCCCAAATACCGTTCAGTTCCAGCGTCGGCCGCAGCCAGTTGCGCTCCAGCGTCGACCATCCCACCTCACCGGCCGCCTCCGACGCGCCGACGGCCTGCAGATAGGCCGGCTCATCGAAGGGAATGGCCTGCACGGTCGCCCGTTCCGCCGCAGACGGCACAAGCACCTGATCATAAAATCCCGCGACCGCGACAGCGCCCGTCTCGTCATGCAGGCTCGCCAGCAAACGGCTCAGCGCCTGCAGGGGATTGGCGACCGACCCGCCATGGCGTCCAGAATGCAGGTCCTTCGCGGCGCCCGTGACGGTCACTTCCAAAGCACAGAGACCACGGCTCGCGACCGTCACGGTCGGCAGGTCGACGCGCCACATGGCACCATCGGCCGAGAGCACGAAATCAGCGCCCAGGGCCGCCGCGTGTTCGGCCACGAAAGCATCCAGATGCGCGCTGCCGATTTCCTCCTCGCCTTCGATCAGGAATTTAACATTGACCGGCAGTTTGCCCGCGCCGCGCAGAAAGGCCGCGATAGCGGACAGCGCTACGATGACAGGGCCTTTATCGTCCGAAACACCACGGCCATACAGCCTGCCGTCGCGCAGCATAGGCTCGAAAGGCGGGCTTTGCCATTTTTCGACCGGGTCCGGCGGCTGCACGTCGTAATGGCCGTAGATCAGGATGGTCTTCTGGCCTTCCGCATGCAGCCAGTCGCCCATGACGACCGGATGGCCCGCCGTCGGCGCCACAACCACATTCTCAAGCCCGCACCATGCCATGTGATCCGCAAGGAAAGCTGCGCCCTCTGCCATGCCGGCGGCATAGGCGGGATCGGTGCTGACGCTTGATATGGCAGCAAACTGGCACAGCGTTTCAAGAATGCCGTCGTGTTGCGCTGCCACCCAGTCCAGCGGGGTCAGCCCCGTCATTTGCCACCGTCCACGCTCAGGGTCTGACCACTGATCCAGCCGGATTGCTCACGGGCGAAAAACAGAACGGCGTTGACGATATCCTCCACGCGTCCCAGCCGGCGCGTGGCGATTGTTTCGACCAGACGCTTCTGGCCTTCGGGCCCATAGGCTTCCCACTGCCGCTCGGTCGCCGGGTTGGAGCGCACGAAACCGGGCGCGACACTGTTGACGGTAATGCCGAAGGGGCCGAGTTCATGCGCCAGCTGCCTCGTCAATCCAATCTCACCGGCCTTGGCAGCGGCATAGGCCTGGATACCCGTCAGGCTGACACCGATACCGGCCCCGCTGGAAATGGTAACGATGCGGCCATAGCCCGCGGCCTTCATGGCGGGCGTCACCGCCTGCGCCATCAGAAAGGCACCGGTCAGATTGACGGAGAGGATCGCCTGCCACTCGGGCAAGGTCACGTCTTCCACCGGCTTGCCGGCCTGGCCGCAAACGCCGCCGGCACTATGAACCAGGATATCGGCACGACCGAAGGCAGTGGTGGTTGACTGCACAGCCATCGCATCCGTCACGTCTAGCACGGCGACCGCGAGCCTTTCCTGTCCATCCGCCGTCTCTCGTAAGCCGGCGTCATTGATATCAACGGCCAGTGTCTCGGCCCCGAGCGCTGCAAAAGCGCGCGCAATGCCGCGCCCTATGCCATGACCGCCACCCGTCACCAGAACCCGGCGGCCCGCGAACCCCTGCTGCATCACGCGTCCCCTGCCATGCTTAGCGCCAGATCGTCCAGATTGTCCCAGGCCAAGGAACGCGAACCATTCTCGATCTCATGGATCATCGCGATCAGTTGCGTCATCACGGGCACGGCCAGGCCGAGCGCAGCGGCCTCGGTCAGAATCGGCCCCAGTTGCGCGTCCACTTCCGTCTTGCGCTTGCGCACTGCAAGATCGCGCCAGATGCCGCTGTGGGATTTCGCGGAGCGCCGGTTATGCACGACCATTTCAGACATCGAAGCGTCGATCGCGGCTTCCGTGCCATCCTGCCCGAAAGCGGCGGGGTCAAAACCGTTGAAGCCCCTCGGCTTTATGCCTTTAGTGCCGGCCACCGCCATCACTTCCCGCGCCAGCGCGGCCAGAACAGGCCGATGCCGTTCCGATGCCAGCACATCGGCGATCGAGGCATCGGTCAATGCCGTCGCAAAGAGCAAGGCGCCGTAGCCGAGCTTGCCCCAGAGATAGCCGAGGATATCCTCAGTCAACATGGCATCCGGCTCGAAGCTTGTCAGCACAGCATGCAGCGCCGTCACGCGCGGGCTGATCCGTCCGTCCAGTTCGCCCAGAACGCAGGCGCCCTTGCCGCCATACAGGATGCGGCCCGGCGCGATATAATCAGCGCCGAAATTGATGAAGGCACCGATGACATTGTCGATGCCCAGCACCCGCCCGATGACGAATTCATTGAGACCGTTCTGGAAGGACGCGACATAGCCGCCTGCCGCCAGATGCGGCGCCAACGCCACCGAGGCCGACTCGGTATGATGCGCCTTCACGCAAAGCAGAATGCGGGAGAAGGTTCCCGATAGATCCTGCGGCAGAACGGCCTGCACCGGCACAGTGAGGGTCTCAATCGGCCCTTCGATCGTCAGCCCGTCGCGCTGCATGGCCGCGACATGGTCGGCCGCGGTATCGACGAATTGCACGTCTTCACCCACTCGTACCAGATAGGCGCCGATCGTGCCGCCGATGGCGCCCGCACCCCAGATCAGGATAGGACCGCTCATGCCCAGGGACCTTCCAGAAGCGCGCGGGTTTCCGCCACCGCGACAGACCAGATCGCCAGCATTTCGGCATCGTCGCGCTGATAAAAGCCGCCGTAATTGCCGTCGCCCAGCATGCGGCGAACGCCCGCCGGGTTCTGCAGGCGCAAAAGCTCAAGATCGGTCATAGGCTTTTGTACCTCGGGCGCGGTAACATGCGCGAGCCGCGTCCAAGGGAAATTCTCCATCCAGGACGCGTGGGACGCGACTTTGTCCGTAACCTGCACGGCCGCCCAGGTCTTGGGCGCACTCCACCAATTGTGAAAGCGCACGCTCGCATCCGGATGATCGGCCATCCATTCCATAGCGAAGGCACCTGCGGGCGCATTGCCGCCATGGCCGTTGCACAGCAGGATGCGGCGGAAGCCGCTGCGGTAAACACTGTCCAGCATATCCTGCAGGATGTGGAGATAGGTCTCCATCCGCAGGGAAATTGTGCCCGGAAAGTCCTTGAAATAGGGCGTCAGCCCATAGCTTAGCGCCGGAAAGACCGGAACGCCCAGGGGTTCGGCCGCTTCCGCCGCCACGCGCTCGCTGAGGATGCTGTCGACCGAGAGGCTCAGATACGCATGCTGCTCGGTGCTGCCCAGAGGTAACACACAGCGATCATCAACCTGCAGGTAGGATTCCACCTGCATCCAATTCATCTCGCCTATACGCATGATACCTCCTATGGCGTCTTTGCCACCGCGGCCGCGATCGGCAAAGAGCTGTGCCAGACGCTATTCCACTAGAAATCGCGAGGCAAGGCACCAAAAGTTCAAACGGCTCGACCTTCGAGCTACGCCAGCAAGCTGGCCACTCCCGGGGAAAGCGGGAGTGGCCTCCGGTATTACCAACCTTGTTCGGTCGGCAATACGAAGAGTTCGGCGACATCCATGTGTTTGGGCGCGTTCAACGCGAACAGTATTGTATCCGCGATATCTCCGCCTTCCAGGAAGGTCATGCGTTTTGCCAGGTCGTCCATTTGCTGACGGTAGGTAGGGTCAGTAATCTGATCATAGAGTTCGGACCTCACGGCGCCTGGCTGAATGCAGGTCACACGGATATTGTGCTTGGGCGCAATTTCCATGCGAAGGCCGTCCGAGAACGCCGCGACAGCAGCTTTTGTCGCGCAATATACTGTCAGGCCAGTGAAGACCTTGCGGCCAGCGATCGAGGACATGTTAAAAATATGTCCCCTGTGCTGCCTGATCATGTGCGGCAAAACAGATGCGGTTGTATTCAGGACGCCATTGATATTGACGTCGATCATGCGCTTCCATTCGTTGATCTTTAGCGCGTCGACGTCCGATAGCGGCATAAGCCCCGCGTTGTTAACCAGCACATCAATACGTCCGTATCGCTCGATAAGAATGTGGGTTGCCGCTTCAATAGAGGCTGGTTCCACCACGTCCATTTCGAGCGCTATCGCTTCTCCACCTGACAATTCGATGTCAGCAACAAGCGCATCAAGTCGGTCCTTTCGTCGGGCAGCCAGCCCAACAATCATCCCCTGGGCCGCCAGCTTTTTCGCGGTAGCCGCACCAATGCCGCTTGAAGCCCCCGTGACAAGGGCGATTTTCGCTTCGGTATTCATGTCAATCCTCCGTAATTGGACCTCGGTTAAACGAGGTGTCCCTAGGACGGACAAAGACATAGTGGTAAGATTCAGGACGTTCGCTTGTGGGATTGCGGAAACTGTCGTAGTCTTGCGGCAATCAGATCCAGTCGGCTAACCGGTGCGATATTGGTTTGGGGACACGCCGGTTTCACGCCGAAAAACCTGAGCAAAATGGCTTGGGCTTTCGTAGCCGACCGTCATGGCAATTTCGATTATGGGCAAGTCGGTTTCTCTCAAAAGCTCTTGCGCACGCGTGATCCTCTGGCGAATAAACCACTGGGAAGGCGATTGGGACATACTGCTCCTAAAGCCACGGCTGAAATGAAACCGGCTCATTCCTGCAGCTTGAGCGACCTTCTCCAGATTGAATTCCTCTGCAAGGTTTTCCTCCATAAAGTCGACAGCGCGCCTTAGCTTATACCTCGGAAGCTGGTCGAGTTTTCTTGCAGGTTCATCGCTTGTTTCTCCATAACTCCGCACAAGATGAATTGTGAGACTTTGCGCTATTCCTTGCACGAAGATGGAGGATGCCGCGGAAGATGCCTGCATTTCTTTGTGCAACACAGTCAGCAAACTGGAGATGACATCGTCTTGTGCGCCTGAAACGTCACGGAGTCGGACACCTGACTTTTGGCCGGCCACTTCTGCAATCATACGAGAAAGAAGCGAGAGCCCAAGATAAAGGTGGAGCACTTCAAAACTCGCGCCATTGTCGCTTTTCCACCGCATCATATAAGGGGCTGTTGCGTGTGTAAGGAAAAAGTCACACTTTGATACCTTGCGTCCATGCCATTCACCATTCAATTCGCGCTCTTCGACAAAAGCAGAGCCCGCAATTATCCAGACGAGGAGAGGTTCGGCGACGGCTGGGACGAGAAGACCGTCTTCTGTCGGCGATCTTGCGAAGATCTGGATTTCGACCTCGCGCCAAGCATCGCCCTCGCTTTGCATTATTAAACTTCCCATTATAGATGCCATTCGCACTTACGAATGTAAGAGCTACATTAATCCTGAAGTAACTCGACCACGAAAGGAAACTTCCAGATTAACCATCTAACACAACACGTCCTATGATGGCAGCTACAACGGGAACCTTAATAACTTACGGCCGCTGATGTGTCGCTCCAGCGCGGACCCTGACGTTCGAGAGGTTGCTGGACGTGTTCTGCTCAAATCACTCTGTTCCGACACGGTCCTCACATGAACTTAGAGACGTCATCTATCTAGACATCTTATTATGGATGAAAAAGAAAGTGATAGCTATTGTCACGCTGTAGTGACGGTGAGACTCAAAAATGGCGGATTAGTGCCAAATTCTCACACCAGACTCTTCCTCAATTTGTGGGCAAAGACGTCCTTGGTAGACCCGCCAAGCATTAAAAGTATTCAGCTAAAATGCCCTTTGCCGGTCGCGTTCCACAACTAACTTACCAGCCGCCTGTGAAACCGAATTGTTCAACTCAAAACACGCATTAGATCCCGAATACCTTGCCTTGATGCCCAAAGATAGAAGAAGACCTTTAAGGGCGCGCTAATCCGAGATGGTCTCTCAAAGTCCTGCCGCTATATTCCTGACGAAAAAGACCACGATGCTGCAATTCGGGAACGACCTCATCCACGAACTCCGCAAGTCCGCCTGGATGGAAGGGTGCCAGGATATTAAATCCATCACAGGCATTGTTGGTAAACCATTCTGCCATGAAGTTCGCGATCGTTCGCGCCGTTCCAACGACGCGAAGATGGCCTCGGTTCTGAACCATCTGCACGGCGAGTGAACGGATCGTGGCACCAGGCAGACGGGCCTGATCCAGAATAATTTGGCGCCTGCCCATCTCGCCATTGCTCTCGGGCAGTTCCGGCAGCTGACCGTCGATTGGGTAGCGTGACAGGTCGTGCTGCACAACGTCGGAAAGATAGGAGACTGCCAAAGATTCAGGCACGAGGTCTTGCAGTGCGCGATCCTTTGACTCTGCCTCTTCCTGGGTACGGCCGATAATCGGCAAAAGACCTGGCATGACCTTCATGACCCCGGGGATGCGCCCTGCCGCCGTTACGCGGGTCTGCGCAGCGGCATAGAAGGCTTGCGCTGAAGCAAGCGAGCGTTCGACGCTGAAGACGACATCAGCGACATGGGCTGCGAAGTCCTGCCCATCTGCCGAGACCCCGGCCTGGATTATGACCGGATGCCCTTGTGGCGGCCGCGGCATATTCAGCGGCCCACGCACAGAGAGATACTTCCCCTTATAATGGATGGCCTGAATAAGTGCGGGGTCGGCGACCTGTCCGCTCACCTTATCAAAGCTGAGCGCCTTGTCGTCCCAACTGTCCCAAAGTAGCCGAAGGATGTCGATGAATTCGCGAGCGCGTTCGTAGCGTGCGCCATGGGCCAGATGATGACTCAGGCCAAAATTTTGCGCCTCCTGATCCGTGCTGGATGTGACGAGGTTGAGCGCAGCGCGGCCATTGCTAAGAAAGTCCAGCATGCCAAGCTTGCGGGCAATGTGGTAAGGCTCGTTATAGGTCGTCGAGATGGTGGCCGCAAGGCCAACGCGCTGCGTCACCACGGCCAGAGCCGAAAGCAAGGTCAGCGGCTCAGGCCTGATCGTTACGGTGTGGCGTAGTACAGCGTCGTAAGTGTCGTTAATGCCAAGCCCGTCAGAATGAAAGACAAGGTCGAATTTTCCGCGCTCTGCCGTTTCAGCGAGGTTACGGTAGAAGTCGAAGGCCATAAGCCCCTCAGTCGGAACATCCGGCATGCGCCAGCCGGCGGCATGATTTCCAAGATTGAATAGGAATGCGCCGAGGTGCATTTGCCGCATAGGTCCAACTTTCTAAAACGCGATTTTTCCCGTGGCATTAGTACTGAAAACTTGCATCGCGTCGGGAATTTGCCCTTCATGAAAGAGAACGCCAGGTCCACTCGCATCCTCCAACATGGGCGTTCTCATGCGAGAAAGGCTGTTACGCCTCGGCGATGCGACGATACTGGTCCGGGCGGCGATACCGCGCGAAGTCGAAATTGACCCGACGACACGCCGCGATGAGGTCGAGATCGGCGCAATGAACGATCACCTCATCCTGCAGTGATATGGCAAGGGCGGCCATCTCTCCGCTTGGCGCGATGATGCAGGACCCGCCGATCAATGCCTGCCCGTCTTCGAGACCGGCTTTGGCGGCAGCGGCTACCCAAAGCGTATTCTGATAGGCGCCAGCCTGCATGGGCAGGTGATTATGAAACATGCGGAGATGCGCGAGCGCCGGTGCCTCATCCAGATACAGCGGTGTATTGTAGCCGATCAGCACCACCTCGGCACCGTTCAAGCACAGCATGCGATAGGTCTCGGGCCAACGGCGGTCATTGCACAGCGCCAGCCCAACACGAACGCCATCCAAATCGAAGACGGGAAAACCGAGATCACCGGGCGCGAAATAGCGCCGTTCCAGATGCACGGTCACACCCGGTTCCGGCGCTTCCGACCCCGGCACATGGATTTTGCGATACAGGCCGCGCAGCGTGCCGCTACGGTCAACAAGCGCCATGCTATTGAAGCGCCTTGCTTCTCCACCATCCCGGATCAGCTCGGCGAAACCAATGGCGAATCCAATGTTGAGACGGCGCGCCGCATAGAGCAGCGGTGCCGTCTCCACATTCGGAAAGCCGTCCTCATAGAAACTGTCGAGCAGGGTCTCGTCCGCAATTTCCGACCGTGGAAAGAAGGTCGAAAAAGCCAGTTCGGGGAAGACCGCAAGGGCAGCGCCGCCGGCCGCCGCCCTCTCCAGCATAGCGATCAGCCGTCCGACAACCTCGGCACGGCTGGTGCCGGACTGCACCGGGCCCATCTGACAGGCAGCAAGCCCGATGCGACGGGTCAAGATAGTGAAACTCCGCCCAGGAACAAGCGGTTTGCGACCGGCGGCAGACCCGCCAAACCTTTCTTGGTCGGCACCAGATAATCGTAAAAATAGGAGAAAATGACGGGCGTCTCATCCAGAAGCAATTCCTGGATCTGTTTCGCATAGCTGCGCTGGCTGCCGAGATCAGTAGCCTTGCTGTAGCTGTTAACCAGCCCGTCATAGGTCGGGTTCTTGAAATGCGCCGCGTTCCAAGTACCGCTGCTCAGCAAAGGCGCACGCAAGAATACGTTCGGCACGCCGCGATGGCCGTAATCGGTAATGCCGAGGGTGGAATCCAGCCAATCCGACTGACCGAACACCGCCTTGCCATAATAGGCATCCTGGCTTTCGATATGCAGCTTTATATCGATGCCGATCTTCTTGGCGAAGCTTTGCAGCAGAATGGCATAGTCCGGGATTTCGATGTAATCCTCGGTCGTCAGTGTGACGCTCAATCCCTTGCCATAACCGGCAGCCTCCAGAAGCTGCTTCGCCTTGCGCAGATCCTGCTCGCGCTGCGGCACGCTTGGATCCGCCATCGGAAAGACGGAGGCGAAGGGACTGTCATTGCCCACTTCCGCCATGCCGGCGAACAGCCCGCGCACGAGTGCGGTGCGGTTAAGCGACAGAGCCAGCGCCTGACGCACGCGCTTATCCACGAAAGGCCCCGTGTCGCAGCGCATATGGACCTGCTCATGGCCGGAGCTGCGTTCCCGCACGATGGTAAAGCGCGGGTCATGCAGCAGGGCGCGACCTTCCGCTACCGTCATCTGCGCCAGCAGGTCAACCTCGCCGCCTTGCATCGCCAAAATCTGCGGCTGCATATCCGTGTAGAAGGTGAATTCTGTGCGATCCGCCAGTGCCTTAGGACCCCAGTAATCGTCGTTGCGCACAAAGGATGCACCAACCTTCGGCGTGTATTTCTCAAGCTTGAAAGGCCCTGTACCGTCCCAGTTCTTTTCGAAGTCACCGGCATAGGAAGCAGGCAGGATCACGCAATTATAGTTATCGGATGATAGAACATAGGGAAAAGTGCCGTAGGGCGCATCGAGATGGAACTCAACCGTCAGTTCATCCACCTTCTTGGAATTGCCCGGCGACAGAATGCCCTTGAACGCGGACAGCGCGTTGGAAGAATTTTTCGGATCGCACAGCCGGTCAATGCTGGCGATGACGTCATCCGCCTTCAACGTGCCGCCGCTATGGAATTTCACGCCTGAGCGCAGCTTGAAGGTCCAGACGGAACCGTCGGCATTATGCGACCAGCTTTCCGCCAGAACCGGCTTCAGCGTGAAATCCCGGTTGAGGATGCAAAGAAATTCGCCGGTCTGGATCAGAATTTCCAACCCGCCATTATCGGCAATAGTCACGGGGTCAATGGCGGCCGCCGGCACGGTAACGCCGACGCGGATGGTACCGCCAGGGGTGCCAGCATGAGCCTGGCGGATCTCGCCCGGCAGGCCGAACAGGCCGGCAATGCCGCCCAGCAACGGCAAGGACAGGCCGAGCAGGCTGCCATGCCGCATGAAGGCGCGGCGATCGAGCCGGCCTGCGGCCAGTTCGTCGATCAGATCATTGTCGATAGCGTCCAGACGGCGGCGGAGAGCATCAAGCGATGTCCTGCTCGGGGGCATGGTGTCTCTTTCCATTGGGCGTGAAGGGAGGATGGGCGCTGAGGCTAGGCGACAGGCGCGGCAGGCTGGCAGTCCGGCGGCAGCGGGCTCCAGCCGTCATGAAACCTATGCAAGAAACGGCGCAGTCTCTGGCGGCCGTGCGCGCCAGCCCTGTATTTCTGCCCAGTCGCTTTCCAGATTGCGAAACCGGGCCAGCGCAAAACTTGACAGGTCAGCGAACTGGCAGCGCCCCTCCGTCACTATTTGCGCAATGGCATGGCCGGTGGCGGGGGAAAGGCCGAAACCGATACTGGAAAGGGTTGCGATGACAAGATTGCCCGGATCGGCCGGCCGATCGATGACGGGACGTCCGTCCGGCGTATTCTCAATGACGCCGGCCCAACTGCGAATGATCTTGGCATGAGCGACGCGCGGGAACAGTGTCGCCAGCCGCCCCGCCAGAAAAGGCATCAATGGCGTGCTGGAGGGCGTATTGAAAACGGCGTCATCCTCTAGCCATTCATGCGGACCGCCGCCATACGCCAGATTGCCGCGCAGCGTTTGCCGACCGTAGAGACCGTTGCCGTCCACGCCGCCGATGGGCATCAACGGCAGCGGTTCCGTCACCAGCACCTCAGCGCGCGCCGGCACCATCGGCACAGGCACATCCACCATGGCGGCGAGTTTCTGCGTGCCGGGACCGGCCGCGAGCACGACCTGCTGGCAGATGATCTCGCCCCGCTCCGTCACCACCGCCGCGATCCGCCCACCAACGCGCCGAAATCCGGTGACTTTGGTTTCCTGCAGAATCTGGCCGCCATGATCCTGCATCGCCCAGGCGAAGGCCTGCACCGTGCGATGCGGATTGGCGTGACCGCCGAAATCATAGAAATAGCCGCCACAGACATTCTCGCCCGCCAGCGGCACTAATTCCCGCGCCTCTTTCGCGTCCAGCAGCCGCGCGCCGAAGCCCTGATGTGCTGCGTTTCGCGCGGCGGCACCGTACAGCTCCAACTGATGTGCGTCGAAGGCGAGACGAATGCGCTTGGGCCGAAATTCAGTGGGATAGCCGAGCAAATCATCCAACTGCGGCCAAAGCCGCTGTTCCTCCACAAAAAGCGGACTGAAATGATGCGAACAGCCGCCGCCATTGCGGCCCGACGCCCCCCACCCGACCAATCCGCTATCGATGACGATGACGGAGATACCGGCACGCGCCAGCCACCAGCCCGTGCTGAGGCCGGTCGCACCCGCACCGATGACAACGACATCCGCGCCGCGTGGCATCTCCATCATTCGCTGGCGTCCGAACTGTGCCTGGGCCGGCTGGAGGCCGTGTATTCGTCTGCCACGGCCCAGAAGGGCACATATTGCGCGGGCATGCCAAACCAAGTGTCCCAATGCGCAGCCATGGCTGGCGTCTCTGTAACCGCCTGGGCGGCGAGCGCCACGGGGATCGGCCGCACCGGCGCGCGGTGAGAGGCCGGGCGCACCGCGCCGTAATCCTGACCGGAGCCGAGGGCCAGCAGTGCCGCCACCTGTTCCCGGCAGCGCCGCCCTTGGCACTGTCCCATACCGGCGCGGGTCAGACGTTTGACTTGATCGGGATGCGGACGATCCCCAAGCAGCCCGCGCAGATCGCGCCGGTTTGGCCGCAGCGCTTCATTGTCGGGCGTCTCGGCGCCCAGATAGCGGGGCGGTCGCACTTCCAAAATGTCGCGTGCCGTCACTTCCTCGCATTGGCAGACATGGCAGGCATCGCCACTGTCCAGCACCGTGGCGCGCACCCAGGCCATTCTTTCTTCGGCCAGATCGCTGGAAGCCAAGTGAGGATCAACGCCACAGCCCGGTTCGGCCATAGCGGCGCGCTGTCCCTCGGCCTCCGCAATGGTCGTATCTGCCGATTTTTCCGGCCAGATGCCTGCGCAATCTCCGGCGGCGTAGATGCCGGGCCGCGTCGTCATCTGCCGATCATCCAGAAATGGCACGATGCCGCCGCGCGCGGCATCAAAACTCATCCGGCATCCGGCGGCATCCAGCAGATCCACCACCGGCACGGAACCCACGCCGAGCAGCACGCCATCGCAATCCAGTCGAATCTCGGCCCCCTCACCCGCTTGGCCGTCGGGCATCACCGGACGCAGCGTCAGCGCTGACACCGCCGCCTGCCCTTCGGCGCGCGCGGGCGCATGGCCCAGAAGAACCCGCGTGCCATCGGCTTCGAGTTCCGCCGCGAGTGCCGCAGGTCCGCGCAGAACCGAACCCGGATCGACCACCGCCAAAACCATGCAGCCCTTGGTCTGAATGTCGCGTGCCACCCGCAGGGTATCCGCGCTGCTGCCAAGCACGACAACGCGGCGTGGCAGCAAAGCATCGTAGAGGCCGGCGAGGCGCTGTGCGGCAGTGATGCCCATAACGCCTTCCTTCTCCCAGCCAGGAAAAGCCAGCCCCATATCGCGCCTTCCGGCCGTAACGATGATGCGGCCTGCGCGAACCATCCAGGAGCGCTCACCATCCATCAGCCCGGCGACCGGGCCGTCTAGCCAGCCGATATCCGGTCCAGGCGTGTAGATACCCCAGCAGGCGGTGCCGAGCCGCACATCCACGCCGTCCTCCAAAGCGGCCTCAAGCGCCGGCATGCCCAAGGCCACTGCTTCCAGCATGGCATTGCGGTTGCGCACCGCGCCTGTCATGCCGCCGCCGAAATGCAGCGGCACATTCTCCCCCATCGTCTCGGCGCTGACCGGGTTCTCATCCACCAGCATAACCGAACGGCCATCGCCTGCGGCCTGCCGCGCCGCCGCCATGCCGGCGGCGCCCGCCCCGATAACAAGCACATCCACCTGTTCGGTCGGCGCCAGTTCCGCACTGGCTGTGGATCTGGGGTCAGGCTGAAAGGACATGACGCTCCGTTGCCTTTCGTGCGGTGGTGAATCCGGCGCCGGACAGCACGGCGTGCATCGTGTCCGAACGCGGCGTGCAGCCGAAACGGCTGCGATAGGCATGGGCGAAATGGCTGGCATTGGCGAAGCCGGTCGCAAGCGCCACTTCCATGACTGACAACTCAGTCTGCCGCAGCAAAGTACGGGCATGATCCAGCCTCAGCTTCAGCTGGAAGGTATTCGGCGTCTGGCCCAGATGCAGTTGAAACAGCCGTTCCAGCTGGCGCTGGGAAATGCCGGCAAGTTCGGCGAGGTCTGGCCCACGCGCCGGGCGGTCGAGATTGGCTTCCATATGCGCGATGATGCGCAGGACAGTTGCGTTCCGCACGCCAAAGCGCATGACGGGCGACATGCGCTGCGGATGTTCACCCTCTCGCACGGCGGTTTGCAAGAACCAGTCACTGACGGCCACTGCCAGCGCGCCGCCATGCTCACGCGCGATCAGTGCATGCATCATGTCCAGTGGCGCCGCACCGCCCGAGCAGGTCAGGCGGTCACGGTCAATCTCAAACAAACAGCGCTGCACATCGAGATCGGGGAACTCCTCCTGAAAGCTCGGCGCCAATTCCCAATGCAGCGTGAAGCGGTAGCCGTGCAGCAGCCCGGCCCGGGCCAGCAGATAGGCGCCGGCGGACACACCCCCCATGCGCACCCCCTGCCGCGCCAGCACAGCCAGCCGCCGCAAAATGGCAGAGTCACGAAAACCAACGGCTGCAACACCGGCGCAAATGATGAGCAGATCAAGCGATGCCGCGCCCTGCCAATCCATATCCGGCGCAAGCGCGATATTATTGGAAGCCTGAACCGGCGCTCCGTCTGGCGTCAGATGATGCCAGGAATAGAGTTTCTGTCCGGTGATTTCATTAGCCGCGCGCAGCGGCTCTACCGCCGAAGCATAGGGCAGCAGCGCGAAGCCCGGCGTCAGCAGAAATCCGACGCGCCGGCCTTGCAGGGGCGCGGCCTGAGGCGCGCGGGGGGTTATGACCGGCCTCCCGCATGCGTGGGCTGCGAGAGATAGGCTTGGATCTTGTCACAATACCAGTCGGTGAATTTCAGCACACCGGCTTCCGCCGACGGGGAATATGGCCCGGGCCTATAGCCTGCCGAGCGCACGCCCGCCTGATTACGTTCGACCAGCGCCTTGTCCTGATCATTGGTGACGCGCCAGACATGGGTGAGATTATCGATGGTGTAATCGACACCTTCGATCGCCTCGGCATTGACCAGCCATTTTGTCGTCACCAGCGTCTCTTCCCGCCCGATCGGCAGCATGCGGACCAGGACGGTATAGTCATTGATGCAATGGTTGAAGGTCGATGGGTAATGCACCCAGCGCAGCGACCCATAAGCACCGGGCGGCGACAGGCCCAGCGGCTTTGCGACGGCAGGCTTGCCATCCATGGTGATGGATTGCGCATCCTTCGTGAAAGGCAGGCGCGTCGCGCGGTAATGCGGGCCTTCCGTGATATGGGTGGTGAAGCCCGCCGCTTCCCACTTGTCCCAATATCCCTGGATCATCGCATTCTGTTCAGGGTTTGCGAAATCGTAGAGATCGAGAAACGTGACCATCAACTCACTATGGCCGCCTGCGCAGTGATAGCATTCGCGGGAATTTTCCACCACCGTCTTCCAGTTGCCGTATTCGATGAGGTGATCCTCATGCGCCAGCTTGGCATTCTCCAGCCCATGCGGCGCAAGCTGCTCGGTCATCGCTTCGCCATAGGGCGTGAAATCCGGTGGATCATCGGCAAGACAGATATAGATGGTGCCGGCCACAGTTCGCAGATTCACGGGCACCAACGCATAATCCTCCGGCCTGAAATTGTCCGGCATCAGCTTGGCATGAACGAGCGATCCATCCAGCCGGTAGGTCCAGCGATGGTAGGGACAGACGACGGAGGGGATCTGCCCGCGCTCGGCCTCACACAGTTTGAAACCACGATGGCGGCAGGAATTATAGAAGGCGCGCAGCCTGCTGTCCCGGTCACGCAGGATCAAAATGGAGCTGCGGCCGATGGAAACCGTGATGAAACTACCGCGCTTCGGCAATTCGCAGGTCGCACCGACGAAAATCCATTCCCGGCCGAAAATGACATCAAGGTCGAGCGCATAGATATCAGCGGCGGTGTAGAAATCCCCGGGCAAGGCATGGCCCGGCTGACGCTTGGCCAGCAGTTCGCGCAGCCGCGCATGATTCGCCATGCCAGGATCGTATGCGCTTACTTTTTCGGCAATAGACTGCATCAGAAGCACACCTTTCCTCTTGGCATACCTTGGCGCACAGAATAGCGGCATGCTGTCGTATATTCGACATTGAACTGCCAAAAAACGACAAAAAAGCGCCTGCTAGCATGGTGGATGCCGGGCGATCCAGTGGCGGGCGATGGCATCCCGCCCTGTCAACCAGACGCCCTCATGCCGCTGAATGTGATCGAGCAGGCGGGCAAGACCGCCAATGCGCCCCGGCCGCCCGATCAGGCGGCTATGCAAGCCTATGGACATCATGCGTGGCCGCCCGTCGCCACCCTCGCGATGCAGGTAGTCGAAAGCGTCCCGGCAATAGGCGAAGAAATCGTCACTGCCTGCGAAGTCTCCTCCGCGATTGAGCCGCGCGTCATTATTGTCCAAGGAATAGGGCAGGATCAGATGCGGCTTATCCGCCACCTCGGTCCAATAAGGCAAATCGTCGTCATAGGCGTCGCAGTCGTATAGAAAGCCGCCATGCTCCACGACCAGCCGACGCGTGTTGGGACTGGGGCGGCCCGTGTACCAACCTATGGGCGCACGACCGACGGCCGCGGTGACCGCCGCGACATTCTGCGCGATATGCGCACGCTCCACCGCCTCCGGCACGCCATGATAGTCAATCCAGCGATAGCCGTGGCAAACCACGTCGAAGCCACTGCCGCGGATTTCTGCAGCCGCGCGCGGGTTACGCTCCAGCGCCATGCCGACGGCATAGATCGTGGCCTGCACACTGCGTTGCCGCAGCAGGCGCATGACATTCCAGAAGCCTGTACGGCTGCCGTAATTGAATGCCGACTCAACGTTGAGGTCACGCGCACCCATCAGCGGCGTGCTGACGCCGCTATCTGTCAGCACATATTCCGCATGATCGTCGCCATGCAGAATGCTGTATTCGCCCCCCTCCTCCACATTCAGCACGATGGAGACGGCAATGCGCGCATCACCCGGCCAAGCTGGGTTGGGCGGATGGCCGGCATAGCCGATGAGGTCGCGCGGATAAGTGCCGCTCATGCGTCCATGCCTTCCGCCAGCCAATCGATATAGGCGTGGAATGCCTCCCGCGTCGGGCGCGGACGCCAGCCTGTCTCCTGAGTGATGCGGGCGATATCATAGGCCCCCCACATGCCGCCCGTGAGGCTCGCATTCTCGATCATCTCGGCCTCGCTCTCCGGCACCGTTTCAGCCGTAAAGCCAGCCACCTTCTCGGCCGCCCATTCGACCAGCTGGCCGATGGTCGCGGTCTCCCCAGCGGCAACATTATAGACGCCATAGCGCAGGATGTCGGCTTTGGCGAGAGCATGAATGGCCCGCGCCGCATCCTCAGCATGGATGTAATCGCCGACCGCCTCCAGCGTATTCACCCGCAAAGCTCCACTTCGCGCCAATGCCTTATGGGCGATGCGATTGGGTATATGGCGGAAATCGCGGCTGGCCGTGACGCGATCCATCGTGCCGTAAACAGAAGACATGCGGACCGACGCGACGGACAGACCGAACAATTCGCCATAGCGCTCTGCAATCAGTTCCGAACTCAATTTGGAAATGCCGTAGAGCCGGCGCGGCGCGACGTAGCCATCTTCCGGCAGCGGCTCGCCGGGCCGATCCGGCCCGTGATGGCGATAGACGGCACCGGAACTGACATAGATGAAGCGCTGAATGCCTGGCTGCGCTCGCGCCCACTCCAGCAGCGCCACGGTTCCCATGGTATTGACGGCGATGATGCGTGCGGGTTCCGCTGCTTCGGGCTCGCGCCCGATATCGGCCGCCGTGCCGCGCGCCAGCGGCGTGACCGTCGCGCCATGCACGATATGGGTGATACCGAAACTTTCCAGTTGCGGCGCCCAACTCTCAGGCACAGTGATATCGCCGACAATAACGCGCAAACGGTCCGCTACCGGCGCGAAATAGCGCATGGCGGCGGTATCCGGCTTTGCCGCGTCCAGCACCACTACCCTCTCATCGGGCGAGAATTCCGCCCAGGTTCGCGCCAGTACGCTCATGGCAAAGCCAGTGGCGCCCGTTATCAGAACCGTCATACGTCTACGTCCTTCGGATTCAAGATGGAAAATCCAGCAGCAGCCGGACAAGCAAGTCTTCCGCCACCGCGAAATCCGCCATGGCCATGGCTTCATCGGGATTGTGGCTGCCATTGCGGTTGCGGATAAAGATCATGGCGCTTCGAATGCCAACTTTGGCGAAAATCGCGGCGTCATGCCCGGCGCCGCTCGCCATCTCGAACGGTTGGCCACTCAAGGACAGCAAACGCTGCCGCAAGCCTGCATCCATCATCGCGGGCGGCGAATAACTGCCGACACCTAGATCGAAGGTTACGCGATATTCCGTCGCGATATGCGCGGCCGCCCGGCGGAATTCCGCCGCCACGTCCTGCATAACGGTATCCGACGTACTGCGGATATCGAGCACGAATTGCACATCACCCGCGACACGGCTGGCACCATGCATGGCGGGATCGGTGAAGAATTCTCCGCTGGTCATCACGAGATCGTCACCGCGTGCTTCGGCCTTATCCCAATGGAGCTGCATGTGATGCAGCAGGGCAACGGTCGCCGCCACAGCATCTGACCGGTAGCGGCGCGGTACGGCGCCGGAATGCGCATAGACGCCGTGGCAGCGTGCGGCGCGAAAGCGTAGGCAGCCGCGTATACCGCTGACGACTGCGATGGGCAGCGCTTCCTCAACCAGAACCGGCCCTTGCTCAATGTGCACTTCCAGATAGGCAGCGATACTGGCCGGCTCGAGTAGGGAGCGCTGCATTGCCAAAGTATCACGATCGAAACCGGCTGCGCGGAGGCTATCCGCCAGCATGACGCCATTATCCGAACGCCGCACCTCAAGCACCGCCGGGTCAAGTAAGCCGAAAGCCCCGGCGCTGCCGAGATAGGGAATATCGAACCACACGGATTCTTCGGCGCGAATGGCCATCACGGTAATATCGCAGGACGGCACAAAACCCATGTTCCGCAGTCGTGCGAGCGCCGCAAGACCTGCTGCGACACCTGCCGCACCGTCGAAATTGCCCCCCTGCGGCACGCTGTCGAGATGGGAACCGATAATGATGCCGGGCGCCGATCTGTCCCGCCCCGGAAGAGTCATCATCAGATTGCCGATCGGATCCACCCGGCAGGCAAGACCCAGTTCCAAGGCCGCCGCGTGCATGATGTCATGCGCTGCCTGCTCGCCCGGGCCGTAGCTGGCCCGCACGATGCCGCGCCCTTCCCGCGTCGCGCGATCCAGGGCATCGAACAGACTTGCGGCGAATGCGGTATTTGGCAACAAAGCGTCGATAATTGTATAATTCCTCAAGACTGGTGTGATTACTCTATTTTGGTCTGATCTATATTTTAGCCAAACAGGAAAAACTTGCGATGTCCAGCCTATTGGCCGGTAAGATAACGGCGATTACAGGCGCCAGTTCCGGGATTGGCCGCGCCATGGCGCTGGCCTTCGCCGCCGAGGGCGCCATCGTGGCGCTGGCCGATATCACCACACGACCGAAGGAAGGCGGCGCACCGACGCTCGACCTGATTCAGGAGATGGGTGCCACGGGCGATTATGCTCAGATCAATGTCGCCGCCTGGGATGATGTCGACCGCTGGATCGGCCATATCGTGGCGCGCTTCGGCCGCCTTGATGTCATGGTCAATAATGCCGCGACCTTTTCCGGCACCGCGCTGACTGAGACCTCCAGCGCGCAATGGGAAGACGTCATGGGCGTGAACATGACGGGCATGTTCAACGGCTGCAAACGCGCCGTGCAGCAGATGCTGACACAAGAGCCGCGCCATGAAGCGCGCGGCCGGATCATCAATCTCGGATCACAACAGGGGATCGTCAATTCACCGCATGACACGGCCTATGGCGTCAGCAAGGCTGGAGCGATCTACATCACGCGGCAGGTCGCCGTTGACTACGCGAAAGACCTCATCATCTGTAACAGCATTTCGCCCGGCAAGGTCGTGACCGGCAAGCCCGGTTTGCCGATGGACCCTGCATTGATGGAAAATGCCCAGCGGCGAACTCCGTGGCCACGTCTGGGAAAACCTGAAGATATCGCGAATGCTGCCGTGTTCCTGGCCAGCGACCGCGCCACTTTCATGACGGGGTCCAATCTCGTGGTCGATGGTGGATGGCTGGCGGCCTAGCGAGCGCGTGTGCCGCCGCAAGTTGGCTCCGCTTCACTTGAGCGGGTCT
>NZ_JAESVB010000027.1 GCF_020618775.1 Acidisoma silvae
GCTGCCTCCCCTCGCCCGCGCCGTTCGCAACCCGGTGGCCCACCCTGCCGGGATGGAGGGCCGCGGATGGGTGCTGAAACCGTAATCGAGGCTTGGTTGTCCCGCTTCAAGCGCCGCCATGAAAGCGGCGTCTCGGTGGCCCAGGAGGATCAGCCTGACCGTGCAGCAGCCCTTGGCGCGCTGGGGGAGGCATTGGTCGCCGGAGCGATCCGCGACATGGGCTGGGCAGTGTTGCGCAATGTCGTGCTCCGCGAGCGCGGAAGATCGGCTGAGATCGACGTGATCGCGCGGGCGCCGGGCGCGCTGGTGGTGCTCGAGGTGAAGACCTGGTCGGGGTTTATCCAGGGCGCGGCGCAGGCCCCATCATGGACGCGGCACGGTCGAGGCGACGAGGCCGTGGCGATGCCGAATGCGGTGGCTCAGAACCGCGCGCATGTCACCGCCGTCGAGCGGGCGATCGGCGATCGAGAGGTGCCGGTGTGGGGTTTGGTGGTGAGTGCCGGGCACGCGCGCTTTGCCCCGGCGTTGCGGGCGCATATCGTGCCGGCGGCGGAGCTGTCCGGCGTGCTGCGGAATGCCGCGCGTGCCGACCATGGTGAAGTGCGGAGGATCGAGCGGGCCTGGGCGTCGCTCGGACGCGAGGCTGCCCGCAGTCCCAGCAGGCTTGCGGCGCATATAGCCAGACTTCAGGCCCGCTACAGGGACTGAAACTGCTATCGGGCTTAGTTGCCACCCACAGTCGTGCTACAAAAACGGCATGTGTTCCAATTATCAGCGCACGAAAGCTTACCGGAGCTATGTGGAGGAATTCACCCACATCCGACTGCCGCTGCGTTTTCCGGAGCCGCATGCGGCGCCAAATCTTGAGCCGCAGCCCGAGGTCCGGCCGACCGTCACAGCGCCAGTGTTTCGCCGGCTAGAGGACGGGGTTGAGATGGTGAGCGCCAGGTGGTGGTTGGTGCCCTGGTGGCACAAAGGCGCTTTGAAGGAATTCAAGCTGGCGACCTTTAACGCGCGCGCCGAGACGGTCGCTAAAAGCCGCACCTTCCGAGACGCTTTCAAGCAGCGTCGGTGCCTGGTTGCCGCCGAAGGGTGGTATGAGTGGACTGGCGAGAAGGGTCAAAAGACCAAATGGCGCTTTACGCCGAAGGATGGCGAGCCGATCTGCTTCGCGGGGATCTGGGACCGTTGCAAGACGACGGATGCCGGCGAGATCGAGAGCTTCACCATCATCACACAGCCGGCCGGATCGATGCTGAACGCTTACCATGATCGGGCGCCGGTCGTGCTTCGGCAGAGCGAGTGGTCAACATGGCTGGATTTGGAAGCCGATCCTCAACCGCTCCTTGGCCCTGAGAGCATCGACCAGTTCGATGTTGCCTATATCTCCGGCCCCGAGGTGCCATTTCGGCATGGCGTGTAATGACTATCCAGGGTGGTCTTGCGCGAAGCATCGTAACCGACGGGCCGAGACCGGCTGGGGCCCGGTACGCGCCACGCGTATAGCAGCGGCATGAAAACCGTAATTCAGTTTGACAAATAGGTGACCACGGACGGGACCTCGCTGGTCGGCGTGGCGCCAATTGGTTGCATATTGCGCCAAGAACGCAATACCTGCCGAGCCATGATGAAAACCTGGCGACAATGCGCCAATCCCAGTCGTTCAAGCGGAAGGCACCGCATCTCAGATGCGGTCGTTCCAGGCTTTGGCGGTGAACAGTCGGGCGGGTCCACAGCGCCTATCCGCTGCGACGTGACCATGGGTAGCTGGGCACGCGACCGGCATCTGCTCGTGCCGAAAACCTAGACTCGCCGGGCTCTAAAAAATCCCACAATCGTAAATAATAGCCACAACACTTGAGTGACGAAGGCTGCCAGATTGAAGCTCCACACGAGTGAAAATATGACGGCTAAGCCACCCAGACCATTCAAGATGGTGTAACGCACGTCCGCAAGCTCAAGTTTGCCGAGTTGCAGCCCAGCGTACGCTCCGACGTACAAGATAACACCGAAGAGCCCAACAACGTCAGGTATCGTCACGGCGCATCGCCGATCAGTGCGCCTGGGCGGCAAGAGGCTAGCCGTTGTTCTTTAGTTTCTTCCATGTTTCCCAACATCTTGACTTTGTGACAACGCTCGTTACGGGCGGCGGCCCAGAATTTCATCAGGGAACTAGGATCGGCAGGCCCGTTAGGAGCCTTCGCTCCTGATCGTGATGAGCTTGGGCGGCATCGGCCAGTGAATACCGGGACACGGCAAGGTCGCCAAACAGGTTTTCTCGTATAGCCTTGAATAGTTCCGCAGACGCAGTCGCTACCGTCTCATCATTCACGTATTGCGGCGTGCCACCGCCCTTTACCTCGACGTCGCGAACCGCTAGCGCTGCCGCATCGAACTGTGGCTTGCCGGATGCCGCGCCGATCGTGACGATCTTGCCCCCGTCGCGGACGCTTTGGACCGTTTGGGCGAAGGTTGCTTGACCGACCATATCATAGACAGTGTCGACGCCGTCCGGCGCGACGGCACGAACCTTGTCGTTGAAGAGCGGGTCTCCAGAACAAAGCGCGTGATCTGCGCCAGCCTGCACTTTGGGCAGCTTGTCCACCGAGCTTGCTACCCCGATGACGGTCGCGCCGATGACCCTGGCCCAGCGCGACAGGATGGAACCGACGCCGCCCGAAGCCCCTTGCACCAATACGACCTCTCCGCGGCGGAGCTCATGCAAAGCGCGCAACCCCATCCAGGCGGTCAGGCCCTTGGCCAGGAAGGTCGCGGCCTGCTCCGTGGTAATGTCCTGCGGAAGGGCGATGAGCGCGTTCGCATCAATCACCCGCTCGGATGCGTATCCGCCTGCCGAGAAGAAATACCCAACACGGTCGCCGATCGAATAACCGGTGACACCGGTACCGATGCTCGTGACGACACCGGCGCCCTCGAAGCCGAGCACAACGGGAAGAGGCAGGCCAAAACGACCGTCCCGCACCATCGTGTCGACGTAGTTAACACCAATTGCTTCCTGCCTCAGGCAAACCTCGCCATGCGCAGGCGCGCGGATATCTTCAGCCTCAAGGCGCATGACCGAGGGCGTACCATGTTCATGAATGCGTATGACGTTTGCCATGATCTTCTCGCTATAGATTCGCTGCAGTGTGGGTGTGACGCCGTGGCCCCGGTGGCAGCTCAGCCGATGGCCGGTCCAGCTTCGCCTTTGATCTGTTGGACTAGAGCGTAAAGATTCCCGACGCCCCAATGATCGGTGATCGTCCCGTTCTGTACGCGCATGGCATCGACGGCTTCGAAAGCGATTTTGCGACCGGTCGGCTCGATCCCGAGAAACGTGCCGAGATGCGTCCCGTGGTAAATTTTGTAGGTCGTGACGAGACCGCCCTCGACCGCCTGCCAATGGATTTCGGCGTGGAGGTCGGGGAAGGATGCTCGCAACCCCTTGTAGAGCAGTCGCACGCCGTCCTTGTCAGCGCTGACGCCCGGCTGTGGTGTGTGATCGACGAAGTCGTCAGCGAAGAGCTCTTCGAAGAGTTCGAAGTCGCCCTTGCCCTGCACCTCCTCGGTATTGCGGCGCACGATCGCCTTGGCAGCTTCGCCAGCTTGATTCGTCATTGATGGTCTCCTTCAAGTGCTTGAGGATCAAGCGGATTGGCCACCGTCGACGTTGAGCGTTGCGCCCGTGATGTAGCCGGCTTCGGGTCCGACCAGGAAGGCGACCGCGGCGGCGATGTCCTCCGGCTGTCCGTAGCGGCCGAGGGACGCAAGGCCCGTGAGCGTCGCAGCGAAGGGGCCGTCCTCGGGATTCATATCGGTGTTGATCGCGCCTGGCTGCACGATATTGACGGTGATGTTGCGCGAACCGAGGTCCCGCGACCAACCGCGAGTGTAGGCGGCGATCGCCGCCTTAGAGGCAACGTAATCCGACGCCCCGGCGAAGGGAATGCGGTCCGCGCCCGTCGTGCCGATAGAGACGATACGGCCGCCATCGCCGAGTAGCGGCACCGCCGTCCGGACGGCAGTGACGACGCCTTTGACATTGATGTCGATCTGACGGTCGAAGCCTGCGGTATCCACGGCGGGGTCACCGACCATGCCTGTCACGAACACGCCCGCTGAATTGACCAGGATGTCGAGCCGGCCGAAAGCCTCGTGGGCTTGCCTTACGAGGCCCTGGACCTCCACCGCGTTGGCTTGGTCGGCCCGTATGGCGAGACCCCGCTGGCCGAGCGCCTCGATCTCCTCGACGACCCGGGCGGCCCGATCTTTCGATGCGGAGTAGCTGAACACGACGTTCGCCCCGTTCTGGGCCAGACGCCTGACGATTGCGGCGCCGATCCCCCGCGAACCTCCGGTGACGAGAGCGACCTTACCTTCGAGTGGTCTGCGATCAGTGGCCATGATGTCCTCCATGTCGTTGATGGAGCGGCATATAGGCTCTTCATTCCTGTTGAATTAGGCGGTAGTGAGTTGTCCCAGCTTCAAGTAGAACTTGGGATAGCAGTGGAAACTCTCGCCAATCTGGAGTCTTTCGTCCGCAGCGCGGAGGCGCGAAGCTTCTCGGGGGCCGCCCGGCGTCTGTCGCTCACGCCTGCGGCTGTCAGCCGGAACGTGGCCGTTCTTGAACGAAACCTCGGCATCCGACTTTTTCAGCGTTCGACCCGCCGGCTTGTGCTGACCGAGGCGGGCGAGCATTTTCTCACCAGTATCGGCGACACGCTCGAGACCCTCAGGACTGCGATCTCCCAGGCGTCAGGACATGCGGAGGATCCGGCCGGCACCCTGAAGATCAGCATGAGCATGAGCCTGGGTTTGAACTACATCCTGCCGGTCTTGCCAGGGTTCCTGCTGCATTATCCGGCGGTCCGCGTGGACTGGCATTTCGACAGCCGGCAGGTCGATCTCACAGCAGAGGGGTTCGATGCCGCAGTCGGCGGCGGGTTCGACCTCGCGTCCAGTATGATCGCCCGCACCCTGGCGCCCGCGCACATCATCGCCGTCGCGTCGCCCGCCTTTGTTGAACGGCAGATGCCTTTGAGACGGCCGAGCGACCTTGCCTCGCTCAACGGCATATCCATGCGCTCCACCACGACGGGGCGGATCCGCCACTGGACGATGCGCAACGCCGATGGCGAGGAACAGCCGGCGCGGCTAAAGGAGGCCATAACATTTAACGACGCGGAGCCGATCGTTCGGGCGGCGATTGCCGGGATGGGGGTGGCACTTCTCGCGGTCCCCGACGTTCTGGCACATATCGAACGCGGCGAACTCGTTCGTCTTTTACCGGACTGGCACGCGGACGCCGGAAATATCTCGCTCTACTACCCCAACAAAGTGCTGCAGCCGCGCAAGACTACCGCTTTCACCGAGTATCTGATCGACCATTTCCGACGCGAGCGTTTAGCGGCAAGGTTCGCAGGGAACATCCAACAGGGAATAAGCTAAGTTGGCAGATCCGACGCCCCGGCCCCTGCTCTGTCAAATGACTTGCTCATCTGGGCCACGGACTCGTGGCGGCCTAAATGTTCGCTTTTCCATTTGGGCGCTCTATAGCGGTCAGTCCGCTCACGGCCAAACTCGGCCATTCAGACATCGTGGCGGCGTTCTCAGTCCGTCCCACGAACCGTGCTCTCCCACCCGTTCTATGTTGTACCCTTAGACCGGCCATAATTCGACGTCGGTAAAGGCGTAGCCCTCCCTGACGCGCAGCGCCGGCATGCGAGGTAGCGGCGCCGGGCTGCTGTAGGCTGTGGGGCGAAGCCCTGCAGGCGAGCGGCCCTGCGCTGCGCACCCGAGCGTGCCTCACTTCCCTTCGAAGCAACCCAAAATCCCGGCCGAACCTGGAACGCAGAAAACGCCGGCCCCGTGAGGGACCGGCGCTGCGGTGGCGACACCCCCTAGAAGGGGATGTCATCTCCGGAGAGGTCATCGACCGGCGGGCGGTTGCCGGCACCGACCAACTCGCGATCGTCCTCGCGGCGGCTCTGGCGAGAGGTGGAGGGTGCATCGAGCAGTGTCAGTTCGCCGGCGTAGTTTTCGAGGTGGATTTCGGTCGTGTAGCGTTCGTTGCCGGCGTTATCGACCCATTTGCGGGTCCGCAGCTTGCCTTCGAGGTCGAGCTTGCTGCCCTTGGCGAGGAATTTCTCGACGATCTTCACCAGGCCCTGGTTCCAGACCACCACGCGGTGCCATTCGGTGCGCTCGACCCGCTCGCCGCTGGTGCTGTCGCGCCAGCTATCGCTGGTGGCGAGCGAGAAGCTTGCGACGCGGTTGCCATTGCTGACGGTGCGGATCTCGGGGTCGATGCCGACGTGGCCGAGCAGGTTCACTTTGTTCTTCGATCCAGCCATCTTCTTCACTCCTAAAAACCTTCGGAGGTGAGCCGGCGGCGCCGGTTCCAACCTCTCGGGGTGCGGTCGATGGGACCGGTGAGGAGCGTGCGGAAATCCCTGAGAACGGCAGTGGTGCGGGAGCGCAGCGACCCGGTGCCGTTCGAACCGGAGGCGCTTTGCCCGTCAGAACAGGCGCCTTGGCGCCTGGACGGCAAAGCGGGGATTGAAGCGCTAGCGACGGCCGGTCTAGACCGCAGCACCCTCCCGAGAGGTCCAGAACCGCGTCACCGTCTCCCCTCCCGTTCGGTTCCAAAGGAGTGAGGTTGGGTGGTCTTCAGAAGACCGGGGTGCAGCCCGGCCCCTTTGTTGGCTCGACCGGACTCCGCCCGTCACCTTCAATGGGTCCGTGCAAGCGCCCTCCCTGCCACAAGCGCCGGACGCGAGAGACTGGGCACAGCGGCGCCGGGTGCCCCGAATGGCGATGGCGACCGTGGTCGTCCAGGGGCCGGAAGATTCGAGGAGAGAGAAACGCCGCGAAGGGCGACCGGAGCATGGAAGGCATGCCGGATACGGGGCGAGGGCGCCCCGGCCGAAAGGGGTTACGACCGAAGAAAGTCCTCGATCTGCGCTGTACGGCTGGAATCGATCGTGCGACTCTGCTGAATCGAAAGTCGCGCGAGGGGATCGAGAGAATGCAGGATCGGTGCGTCATGCTACGGGCGGTGAACCCGGAACGGAACGTCAACCGTTCATGGGTGTGTCGCATCGAGCGGGATCTGTTCGGGGCGTGCGTGGTGAGCGTGACGTTTGGCCGGGCGGGGACGCACGGACGGACGATCCGACGTATGGTTTCGGATGACGCCGCGGCCGACCGGTTTTTGGCGAGCGCGCTGGTGCGCCGCAGAGGTTCGACGAAGCGGTGCGGCGCGGCCTACCGCGTGATTGAGGCACTTGGCTTTGATGAGCTACTCACATGGCTTGGTGCGTAATCACGCAGGATAATCGTGTTGTAGGTGCAACAGCGCAAAACGCGAGCAAAACGCCCAGCTAAACCGCGGGCGTCATTAGCATCTGAAACGTGAACCGGGTCTCTTCGGCCGTAGAGCTAGCGGTCAGCGTGCCCCCATGAGCCTTGGCAATCTCAGAAGCGATATGCAATCCGAGGCCCAAGCCTTGCTGGCTAGCCCTAACCTCGCCGCGGAAGAACGGCTGGAACAGACGCTCGACTGCGGCAGGCGGGATTGGATCGCCGCCGTTGGAGACCCAGATGGTCAATACCGCCTCGGTTTGATCAGCATGTAGGCTGATCGGCATTGTTGTATCACCATGGGTCAAGGCGTTGCCGAGCAGGTTGGATACGAGTTGCTCAATTCGGGATGGATCGCACCGAACGGGCGCTGGTAAGTCCAGATCGATTTCGATGACCCGGTCAGGGGCCCCCAAGCGTAGCTCGGCGACGACGTGTTCCAGCACAGGGTTCAGCATCACATCCGGTCTAAACTCGACTGGAATACCCGCGCCCAGACGCCCACGTGCGAAGTCCAGCACGTTGTCAATCAGGACCGCCATTCGGGTGACACTGCCTGCGAGCGCATCAAAGATAAGCTTTCGGCGTTCGGCGGGTTGGTCTTTCTGTATTAATCTCAGGCCACCGGAAATCGAAGCGAGGGGATTTCGAAGGTCGTGGCCGAGCACCGCAATGAACTGCTCGCGCAGTTCGGCCGTCTCCCGCTCGGTATCGAGAAGCCCTTGCGTCGTTCGCTCCCGTCCCTCGAGCTGGCTATGGGCATCGACGATCTGTCGCTCGTAGCGGCGTCGCTCGGTCGCCATGAAGAACGCCAGGCGGATCGAAAGCGGCTGCCCGCTGGCATCCTTGCGAACCTGACCGCTCGCGGACACGGCGATTTTTTCCCCGGTCGAGGTGCGCAGGTCGAACGACATCTCGTCGCAGGCACCGTTGAGGCTCAGCTGCGGGGCGAAACTGGTCTCGTAGAAGATCCGGGTGCCGACCGTCAGCAGGTCATGGAGCCGCTTGCCGACAAGCTGCTCCGCCGGCTGGCCGATCCAGGTCGCGAGCCGTAGGTTGGCGCGGGTAATGCGCCCATCGAGCTGCATGACGAGATACCCGCAGGGAGCGTTATCGAAAAGGTCCTGGAAGCCGTCTTCCGGTGCAACGGATACTTGGTCCGCGCCGGGTTCAAACATAGGCGCGGATCGCTTTGATTACTTCTGCAGGGGCGCTGAGATTGGGACAATGTCCGGTTGCCCGAAGCTGCAACAGTGTGCTGCCTTCGATTTGGCTATGTACGTACTCGCCGACGGCCGCTGGCGCGATGATGTCATCGCTGCACTGGAGGATCAGAGTCGGCGTCGTGACACGTGCCAAGTCGGCGCGATTGTCGGAGGTAAAGGTGACGCGAGCGAACTCTTTTGCGATTGCGGGGTCCATTCGGCAAAAGCTGTCTTTCAGTTCCTCGCCAAGTTCAGGACGTTCGCTGTTTCCCATGATGGCGGGGGCGACGGCTGCTGCCCAACCCATGTGGTTGTTGCCGAGGAACTCGAGCAGCTCCTCGATCTGGTCCGTCGAGAAGCCGCCGACATAGTCGCCGACGTCAATATATCGGGGAGATGGCCCAACCAAGACCAACTTCTTAAACAGCGCCGGCGCCTTGATGGACGCCAGAATGCCGATCATTGCACTTACCGAATGGCCGACGAACACGGCGTCCCGCAGTTGTAAGTCCTGACAGATTTCGATCAGATCGTCGGCATAGCCTGATAAGTGCGCATATTTCACCGGATCGTAGGCCGAAAGTTGCGACTGACCTGCACCGACCTGGTCGAACAGTATTGTTTTGAATTTGTCTTCAAAAGCGGGCGCTACATGGCGCCACATATTTTGGTCACACCCGTAGCCATGGGCGAAGATTATCGCTTCCTCACCATTTCCATGAACGCGAACGTTGTTTCGACTTCTGGCTGACACATAGGCCCCGGTAACGGAAATGTTACCATCACTATAGAACTTAGACGAGGATCATTCTAGGCCCCCCTCCTGTTCCAGTGCTCAGGTGCTCAGTAAGCCCTTTGGCATGAATTAAATTGTGTTTGATGACGCGGTTGTCTGCGCGAAGGATCGTCACCCGAAGGGCCGAGACCCGCAGGGGCTCGGTGAGCGCAGCGAATAGAGCCTGACCCGAAGCGTAGCGTAGGGGCGCGCCACATAGTATTGGCTTTGATGCAAAATCGCGGACGATGGTCGTCGGAGATAAACATGAAGCGCAATTGGACGATCATTGGGGTCACTGACGTAAGTCAAAGCATGAAGTGGTATCAGTCGCTTCTTGGCCTACCCGAGACCGCTCCTGCCCATGATTATTTCGGGCAAGTTCTCGATAGTGATGGCACGGTGTTGCTCTGTCTCCACGCATGGGGTCCTCACGGACATCCCACGCTAACAAGTCCCGATCTCGCCGCGCCTGGCAATGGGTTGCTCTTGTTCTTTCGCGTGGACAACTTTGATGAGGCGCTGCCGGTGGCCCGCTCTCTGGTCGGTCGGTTGGAAGAAGAGCCGCATCTGAATCCGAGCACAGGGACGAAGGAGTTCTCGCTCCGCGATCCTGATGGATACTATGTGAGCGTCAGTGCGCTTGAGGGGAAACCAGAATACGGCCTCGAATACGTGGCGCCTGAGTGATGGGAAGGAGAGCCGATGGACGGGTCTTGTCATTGCGGCACGGTGCGCTGGCGCTTCGAGGGCGTGCCGACCTCTGCGACGAGCTGCAATTGCAGTATCTGCCGACGGCACGGCGCGTTATGGGCGTATGGCTTTGAAGGCGAGGCTATTTCAGTCTCCGGTGAAACTGGCACCTATGTCTGGAACAACAAAGCGCTCGCGTTTCATTTCTGCGCCCGGTGTGCGTGTGTCGTCGCTTGGCTCGCCACAAGTGTGAGCGTCGGCGGGAAGCATAGTGTCCATCGCGCCTGCTCGAAACAGCTCGTGTGCAGCGCCGGGATCAGCCGCGATCGTGGCGTGCATCTCTCGCTCGTCATCCGTTAGTTCGTGTTCGAATTCGCCGGCGATGTAGCGAGCATGCTGCGCCTCGATGAAGCGCAGCGTTTCCAGGTTCCGGAGCTGGAGGTGCCGCGCGAAACCGTAAAGCGGCATCCGATCACTTCCGTCGAGGCCGGCGCAATTGCCGTCACGAATTTTCAGCCAAGTCTCGCTCTGGGAAAATGGAGCCTCGATCGTCTCGTTCAAATGGCGCTCGATCGACGCGGGCGCGCCACTGTCGTCAAAGTCGTGAAGGCGCTCCTCATAGCCGATGCCGTGGACTGACTTGCGTTCGGTGACCACAACATCGCGATGGCGCTCAAGGACCATGACCTTGTTCTCATCGCCGGCGCAAGCGAAGCGACGCATGTAGAACTGCGGCACATAGTGGTGCTTCTTCGGCTCGTTTGCAGTCACGTTCAGCCGTCCTTTTCCGTGAGATCGAGTCTCTGCGCCCGTACGGCCGTGACGAAGAGCACTTGAGCGCTCTAGCGGTCGTCGGGCGCGGCGCAGGAAGGGCCATTGACCTATGTGTCGTCCTGCGCTTCAGACTGATCGAAGGCCTTGCGCGCCTCCTCGACAGAGGTTCGATTGGTTTGGACCCATCCAGCAAGCACCTCTAGTGGGGGCCTAAGAGAGTGGCCGAGCTTCGTGAGTTCATAATCTACTCTCGGCGGTACCGTTGCAAACACGGTGCGCTTTACCAAACCATCGCGTTCGAGACCGCGTAATGTCAGCGTCAGCATGCGGTGCGACACGCCCGCGATGGCGCGCTGCAGTGCATTGAAGCGCATGGGGCCGTCCGACAAGTTCCCAACGACCATAACGGTCCACTTATCACCTACCCTGTCGAGAATGTTTCCAAGAGCCTTGCAGGTGTCCGCATCTGGCCTGCCCGGAGCGGCGATTTTGGCTGCTGGCAACTTGGAGTCCTCCTTCGTTAGGCACACTCGTGTTCGCACGAACACTTGCGTGCGTTCTTGCGGCATACCGAAATCTAGAACACTTTGCACGTACATTTTGTGCGTAACGAACAAATGGAGTTCACATGAAAATCGGTATCAGCGGCGCTAGCGGTAATCTGGGAAGGGCCGTCCTGGCGGAAATTGCGATCCGCAATGCGGGCGCAGAGGTGGTTGCGATTTCACGCACGCCCGATTCACTTGGGAGCGGGGTTGAGGGCCGGCTAGGCGACTATGACCGCCCGGAAACCCTGGCCTCTGCCTATGCCGGGATAAATCGCCTGGTCATTATCCCGAGCGCCGATTTGCGGAAGGGAATCAGGGGCAAGCAGCTCATCGCGGCGATCGACGCCGCAGTCGCCGCCGGCGTCGAGCAAGTTGTGCTGGTGTCAGCTGTGGGCACACGCAAGCAGGAAGAACCCCACATCGGCGCCGCGTATTGGGCCGGCGAGCAACATCTCATCAAGGTCGCGCCGGCCTGGACGGTCGTGCGAATGAGCTACTATGCCGAGGCCTTTGCAGGCGATGCGCAGATGTCAGCAGGCATGGGCGTGCTTACCGGCCTGAATGAAAACCGGGTGGCTTACGTATCGCGCGACGACGTGGCAGCAGCGGTCGTCGGTGTACTGATCGGTGACGGGCACGAGGGGGCGATCTATTCAGCAACAGGTCCGAAGAGCTTCACCGGCGCGGAGCGGGCGGCAACCGCGACAGCGTTTGTAGGCAAGCCTTTCGGCTTCGTCGTCGTGACTGAAGAACAGTTGCGCGGCGGCCTGGCGCAAGCGGGACTACCGGATGACGTAGTGAACGCCGTCGTCAGCATCCAGAGCGACTACGCCAGGGGGGCGTTCGATATCGTTACCGGCGACGTTGAGCACCTGTCTGGCCGCGCGCCCAGGGCACTGGAAGACGTCCTTAACGCTCTTGCCTCCAGCGGGAGCTGAGACATGAGCACTTTAAAGATCGACCTCTACGGTGACACCGTTTGTCCGTGGTGCATCATCGGCCAGCATCGGCTCGACAAGGTCCTGAAGGAGCGTTTTCCCGGCCTCGCCGTCGATATTGAGCACCATCCGGTTCTGCTGATGCCCGACACCCCCCCGGAGGGCTCCCGTATCCCTGATCTGTTGAAGGCTCGGTACGGCGTCACCGATCCCTCGGTCGCTTTTGCCCGCCCACATGCTGAGGCAAAAGCATCGGGGCTTGACCTAGATCTCAACCGTCAACCGTATGCGTACCCCACCCTGGACGCTCATACTTTGATCCGACTGGCCCGCGCGCGCAGAACCCAACATGCGCTCGCCAATGCCATCTCGCACGCCTATTTCATGGACGCGCGAGACATCTCTGATGCGGACGTGCTGGCCGATATCGCCGTTCAGCATGGGTTTAGTCGGGACGAGGTGATCGCCTTGTTGGCCGACGAGAAAGAGCGGGCGGAAACCCGCCGTGAAGTGGCCCGGTCGGCCGCGGCCGGCGTGAAGTCCATTCCTCACTTTGTGTTCAACGGACGCCTCGCGATCAACGGCGGTCGCAGCGAAGCCGAATTGGCCGAAGCTATCCGCTCCTCGCAAACAGGGCCTGAGGCCCAATAGGGCATCGGAGCTTGGGTCGAAAGCAAAGAGGAAAACATGACTAAGATGATCGTAATGCTAAAGCGCCGCGAGGGCATGACCCATGCCGAATTCGTGAAGCACTACACAAACACGCATCGACCGTTGCTTGAGTCGATTCCGGAAACGCAGCGCCTTGTGAAGGGTTTTGTCGTTTCTTTTCCCGTGGCAGCACCACAGTAAGCGTCAGCCAGTCCTTTTAATTACCCACAATTTTGATACCCATCGTAGCACCCAGTTCGATATCGGTGAGGCGGGAGAGTCCGCGCCACATAACCATGTTACCAGGCGGCGGATCATTAGTTCGGGCGAGATAACCGCCGAGCCTGGCGAGCTTCGTCAAGTAATGCGACAGCGTCTTCAGCTTTGGGGCGCATTGGCCTTTGTCTTTCACCAATTGGTCAAGCAGCGCGATCTCGGTTTTGGTCAAGGCTATGTCCGGTGGCGCGGCCGGGGCTGTACGATTAAGCATCGTCATCCAGAAGATGCGCCAGCTCAAAATACAAAAGACTGCAATGAGATTTGCCAGTCGCCCAGCAGTCCGCAATCTTGAATCTTCCGCTTTGCAACCGGATTTGAGGATTTTGTGGAACACCTCAATTTTCCATCGCAAGGCATACCACTCGAGTTTTTGAATGGCGTCTTTACGTGACGTTACCGACAGATTGGTCAGCAGCTTCCAATCGATCTTCTTTCTGTTTTTCGGGGCCCCTTGCTCCTGTGCGTGGATGACCGTCAAAGTCAAAGCAGGGTATCGCTTCTGTTTGCCGATCGGCGGCAAGACACGAAGCCTGCGATATCGGATTTCAAGAACAGCCTCGTCCGGCTCGCCATTCTCGTCCCGAACCTCGATCCGATGCAAACCCCTGATCGCCACCTCATCCATTTCGTCGGCGACCGTGTGACCACCGTTTCCGGCAAGGCGATTAACGCAGGTTCTCACCAGGAAATGCGTTCCAATCTCTTCCGCAGTGCAGAATAGCTCATAGATATCACTCTCCCGGTCGCCGATGTGGATGCATCGGCTTGCATCATCCAGAAGTTCGGTGGACTGCTTGAGATTTTCGAGCCACCGGATACTTTCCTTCTCTTCGATAGGGACCCGTGTCGGATTGATCTTTCTTTTGAGAGCTGCCGTTCCCTTGAATTTGTCCCGGGTCCAGAATTTGACCGCCCCGAGACCCAGCGGCAACCCGTCGGTCGTAACCGCAAGACTTGAGTGCATCAATATTCCACACGCTGTGTATGATCTCGGTTTACCCGCCAAGTCCCGTCGGCTGTTGGTAATGAGTTTGGTGATCCCGATCAGCTCGGGCCTATCCCTCTGATATGTGAACTCTGTTGTATCGTGAAGCACGAGGATCGGGCCGCCCGCGGCCGCAATGCGTTCACGTGTCGACTGGAAATGCCCTGAGAAAATATCCGCCTCGCTGACCCGATCGTTCGAGAAAAAGCGATAAGCAGCCTTCGTGTTCGCCCAATCCTGGCAAACCAATGGAATGCTTTGTCCCACAGCACCTCCCATCTGTGTCAACAGCTTGCAAAACCGCGTCTTCAGACGTTCATCCGAAAAATGACAGCCAGATATTTCCCGGTCAAACCATGAACCATCACACTCAACCATCGCACCGCCCCCGAATCGGTGCCAGACAAGGAATCACAAGAGATTCGCGCTGCGCAATATGCCTCGCTCAGAAAAGCCTATATTTGTGGGTAATTAAAAGCAGCCAGTCAGCGCGTTCTCGTGTTCAAGAGATGCGATGAAGAAGGGCCGAACTGCGCTCCTGTATCGGCTCGCCAGGCATCGCCCACGAATACCCGTGGAAGAGTTCTCCACCACTCTCCAACCGAAAAGTGATTACCTCTCGGAAGGAGTCCTCATCGTCAATGTTTCCTAAGGTCAGCAGCAAGGATTGGGTTGTCGGCTGTGTTGCCGAGAAGGATGCCAAGCCGGGGATATTGTTGCTCACGCTGAATGCAGCGGTTGTACCGTTGGACTGCATGCCGATCATTAATGTTTCACGATGATACAGCGTGCCGTCGGAGCCTTCAGCAGCGAAATGAATGAGCATCGCCAAGCTATTGATTTGCGGATCGAGGATCAGTTCGCCGGTGTAGCTCTGTCCTTCATGATTGAGCCCTGATCCCTCCCATTTGCCGCATAGCTTAGCCAGGAAGGCAATGTAGTCTGACATTAATCGTCTCCTAGTGAGGGATTGAAACAGGTTAGTCGCTGATCCGGAAGTTAGCTTAATATCAGCTTCAACTCGCAGGCAAAATTGAGACATCCAGCGTCAATGGTTCGATCTTGGTTTCCTGCTGTCTCCTGTTCCATGGCAACAATTCGCTAAGTCTATTGATAGGGTGGCCCTTCGCCATGCGGTCGATGATGTCGGCAAGATAGGCTTCCGGATCGAGGCCATTGAGCTTTGCAGATTCCAGGACGGTATAGATCACAGCGGCACGTTCACCGCCGGTGTTAGAACCCAGGAACAAAAAGTTTTTGCGGCTTATGGCGATGGTTCTTAAGGAACGTTCGGCTGGATTGTTGTCGATGCCGAGCCGACCATCTCCGGTATAGAGGCACAAAGCATCCCAGCGTGTAAGCGCATATTGCATTGCCTTCGCCAAGCCAGTTTTCGAGGACAACCGCCGGCGCTGTTCCGATAACCAGGTTTTGAGATCGGTCAGGAGTGGCAGCGCTTGTTCGCGTCGAATCTTTTGCCGTTCATCGGTCGTCTTGCCGGTGATCTCGGCCTCGATCGTGTACAACTCGCCGATGCGTCGAAGTGCTTCCTTGGCAATGGGTGATTTGGTCCGCTCGAATTCATCGAACAGCTTTCTACGTGCATGAGCCCAACACGCGGCATGCATGATGCGAGGTACATTGACACCTGGCGGACCAACCTGCCGCGTCAACGCCTCGTAGCCGCTGAAGGCATCGGCCTGGATCACGCCATGGAAGTTGGCAAGATGCTCGCGCGGCCGCTCGCCTTTGCGATCCGGACTGAACCGGTAGTAGGCGGCTGGGGCGCGGGTTCCCTGCCAGGGCCGCTCATCAACCAGGTAAATCCAGATGCGCCCGGTTCGTGTCTTTCCATTGCCGGGCGCCAGCACCGCGATAGGCGTGTCATCGGTGTGAATTACCGATGCCGCCATCACGAACGCACCGATCATCGCTGCCAGTGGTGCCACCCACCAGGCGGCATGACCGACCCAGTCGGCCAGCGTGGCACGTTCGATCTCGACGCCCTCGCGCGCCAGGATTGCGGATTGGCGGTAGAGTGGCAGCCCATCAAGATATTTTGACACCACGACATTGGCGAGAAGCCCTGAGCCTGGGCGGCCCTTCTCTATCGGCAGGTCTAGCGCTGAAGCCTGGATAATGGTCTCGCACGCCCGACAGGAGAGCTTTGGACGGATATGCCGGATCACTTTCAGCCGCGCTGGGATTTTTTCCAGCACGTCGGTGATATCCTCGCCCAACTTGGAGAAGTGCGTGCCGCCGCAGCTAGGACAAACATCGCCTGCAGGATGAGTGATCTCCTCGCGCGGCAGATGTTCGGGCAAAGGCCGGCGTACCGGCTGACGCCGCTGCGGCCTGGGAAGATCAAATGTAGTATTCTTTGCTCCCGCAATACGTGCAGCCTCACTCTCTTCGAGGTCTTCAAGCTTTAATTCGAGCTGGTGGATTTGCCGGTCCAGCGCTTCGGATGAATGGCCAAACTTCATCTTGCGGAGCTTGTGCAGCTGGGCCTTGTATTGCTCGATCAGAAGATGAGCGCCGGTCAGTTCGGCGCGCGCCGTTGCTAGTTCAGCATCACGTTCGCTAAGTTGGGCACGGAGAGTGGCGATCTCTGAAGCAGCATCCATTGCTCAGGATTCTACCAGAAACCTTAAGGTCACGCACGATAATTTTGATATTTACCAACAGGTTTTGTGGGCCTTAGCAGGCCACTTCCGGTGCCCATGTCCGTACCGGTGCACGCCAATCTATGCCTTCGAGTAACATCGAGAGTTGTGCCCTCGTCAGTGAAACAGAGCCGTCCTTGGCTTGCGGCCATAGAAATTTGCCGCGCTCCAATCGCTTGCTAAACAGGCAGAGACCTTGCCCATCCCACCATAGAATCTTGATCAGATCACCCCGCCTGCCGCGGAACGCATAAAGCGAACCATTATGGGGATCAAAGCTCAGCATTGTCTGAACCTGGGCAGCCAACGTATCGAAACCCTTCCGCATGTCGGTGACACCGCAGGCGATATAGACACGGACATTCCCCGCCGGGCCGATCACGATAAGGCCGACAAAATCCGCCGCAACGCAACTTCATCGACATCATAAGGGATGCGCAGCTTTATTCCGTTCGGCAGGTCCACCTCAATCGAACTGGCAGCTGCAATAGTCGTTAAGGGCAGTGCCTCCACCACGGGATCAGGTGCTGGCAACACCGGGGGCTCCTGCGCGATGGATACCGGGACAAACCCGGTTAGATCGCCCCGGCGAAATTGCTTGCGCCAGGTATAAAGCTGGCCGCTGCTGATGCCATGCAGTTTACAAGTCAACGTCGGAGATGACCCCGGCGCCACGCTCTGCGCCAAGATCCGCAACTTCTCCTCCATGCTCCACCGACGTTTGCGCTCCAGGCCCGGCATAATCTCGCCAAATACCTCCGGAGCCCTCAGGAGGTGCCTCTCACCTACCGTGTCATCGTCCATGAAAGCACCGCTCAAATTGAACGGGTACAATCGCCCTTAAGCAAAACGCCACAAGACGCCGATCGGCTGACGCTTACCCACAAGTCGCGGACAGGATGGTCGCGTTTACGGTGCGGTGAATTTGCGCCTCGCCGTCGAACCGGAGGCTGTTGCCGCGGTTCCGATCGTCCGCCACGATACCGAGACTATGAAAGATCTTCCGGGCGACGGGCGATGTGTCGCGGCCGTGTGGTTTTAAGCGCAGCGCCGGCATGCGAGGCAGCGGCGCCGGTCTCGCGCAGGCTGTGGGGCGAAGCCCTGCAGGCGAGCGGGCCTGCGCTGCGCACCTGAGCGTGCCCCACTCCCTCTCCGCCTCCCGAACCGCCGTCGAGAACACGAGAAAAGGCGGGGACCTTTCGGTCCCCGCCTGCCTTCTCAGCCCAGGGCGTCCATCTGGGCGGCTGTGGCCTGGGCGCTGACGCTGCGGGATGGGGCGGCGGGGGCCACGTAGGGCTTCCACTCTTCGCCGGTCAGCTCCTTGAAGGCGTGAACGGCGCCGTAAGCTGCGGCGTAGAGGGCGAAGGCGGTGAGGCCGGTCTGGGCGGCAAACTCGCGGGCGCGGGCGGCTCTGCTGTCGAACCCGGACACGCCGTCCCGGTCTTCGTCCCGATCCTCGTTGGCGAGCTTCATGGTCATCTCGCGGGCGACGGTGACCTTGTTGGAGTAGAAGGTGGCGGCGCCGTGGGCGGAACCGACAAAGGCCCCGACGATGCGCTGGAGGTGGATGCGCAGGGCCGTCTCGTTGACGTTGGGTTCCAGGGTCTTGGCGGACTGGGTGAACTGCTCTTGGGTGGCATCGCAGACGCCTTCGAAATCGACCGGCTCAAGGCCGAAGGCGGTGCTCAGCTTATCGGCTTGGCCGGGTGTGGGGGTGAGGAGGGCGACGAGTTCGAGGGTGATCGGCTGTTGCGTCTTCTGGGCGCGAGCGGGCTGGGGTGCGGACTTCGGAGCGTTCTTCTGGGCCATCTGTCTGATCTCTCTACAAAAGCCGGGGGATCGCAGAACCCGATGTCCTGCTCTTCCGCCTCGGTGCGGATCGACAAGGCCGGGTAAGGTGAGGGCTGCACCCCTGAAAACGGCAGTGGTGCGGGAGCGCAGCGACCCGGTGCCGTTCGAACCGGAGGCGCTTTGCCCGTCAGAACAGGCGCATAGCGCCTGGACGGCAAAGCGGGGGTAAGCGGCCTGAGACGGCCGGCCTAGATCAGCGCAACCGAAGGCCGGAAAGCAGAGGCATTGGGTCTGTGAATCCCATCCCCCGGCTGTTTGAGAGATGGGAGGTGGCCGTGCAACGCCCCGCGGTAGTCCGCTCCCCTGCCCGAGCCCAGATCAGACCGACAAGGTTGACACCACCCCGTGCTTGGCGCTCACCCCTGCCCCGACCTGGCTGAGATGGCACCGCCCCTTGAGGCCCGGCACGCGTCGATCGACGGCTCCGAAGCCCCTGGCCAGGACACCCCGCCAAGATACAACCCTTCAACGAGACGGCTCTGCGCCCTCCCGCCGCCTGATGTCGGGGTATTCAACGCGGACGCCCAGAAACTGCCGCCACCCCCAATAAGGATATCGCGGCCGAGAGCCCGAAGCTCCCGGCGGTGGTATCGGGCTATCGGGAACGGGGGCTCGGGCGACATCGCTGCCGCATCGCCCAGCGGTGCCAAGGCCAGGATGGCCCACCGCTGCCCGTGCAGCCAGCACTGGGCGCCATTCCTCAAGGGGGCTGCCCAAAAGCGAAGAGAAGCCCTGAGGGCCCCTCGCCTGTTGCGCCGTCAGTGCCGGGTCCCGGACGCAGGCGGATGCCCTGGATGTGAAGGCTGCGGGGTTGGAGGTGTCTGACTTTTCGGGGAGCGACGGCCCAATCGAGGGCTGTCGGCGAAAAGTCTGAAAGGAAATACCGACGCGGCATTGAGCCGCGCCGGTCGAGACCGGCGATGCCGGTCAGGCGCGCTTGCGCCGGGCGCGCCGGTTGTCGTTGGCCGGTGCGCTGGGCTTCTTGTAGTTGAACTCCATCTTGACGAAAGGCGGGATGGCGATGGTCAAACCGAACGACAGTTCGGCCTTCCGGAAGATGCGGCTGAAAAGGCGGTGAAAGTTGCGGGCGACGCGGCGGCTCAGTTTGGCGAGTGCTTCAACAGTCGTGGTCATGATCGGCTCCTTTGGGTGACTTGCGAATTGCGGAGGCGATCAACGCACCGGACGAACCGGAGGCACCCGTCAGGGGCGCAACGAAGAGGAGCACCGCGAAGCGGTTGCCGCCGGCGAGCCGGTGCGTAGCCTCCCTGCAAATAGAATTCGCAAATCCGCCCAAAGGGGTCGGTCATGACGATGCAGCACCTCGGCAAAGCTGAGTCGTTACAACGCCTTGCGCGCGACAGTTCAGTCGTTGATTCCGGAAGAATAGAAACAGTCGTTTTCAATATTTTGTAGTTGACATCTAGACTTTTTACAATATATAGTAGTTCTAACGGAAGGAGGACTTGCTCATGGCACCCGACTTATTACCCGGAACGACCAACGTCGTACGCTTTCCAATCGAGGAGCGTGGTCGTCCGACGCTTGAACTGATGCGGATGCTTTCGCCCGATGTGCGGACGCTCGACTTACTGGCCGAAGGCTACGGTCTGGAGTTGCCGGCGCCGGACTTCCGCGATCGTGTCGACGCGGAAGCCGCCGACCACATTCTCAACCATCTTGACCCCGAGGTCGGGGCGCGGCGCACCGAGCAGCTCGTGACACTGCTGGAACCGCTCGTGGTGACGGCCGTGGAAACGGCCCGGGCAGCGCGGGCGGCATGGACTTCGGTCGGCGAAGGCCGCCGGCAGATTGCCCAAGCGAAGCGGGAAGGCGGCTATTGGCTACAGGCGCTCGAAGACCGGTCGAACGGTCAAGAGCGGCAGGCGGCCGAGGCGACGATCGAGGCGCATCTTCGCGCCGAAGAGGCCGAGGGCGTGGCGCGGGCAGTCAATCTCGCGCGGCAGGGCGAGGTCTGGACGCCACGCAATGTGGCGACGGACCTAGACATGCTACTGGGCTATCAGCAAGGCAGCCGCGCCACCGCCTAAATCCAAGCGCCATTCGCAAAAGACGATGCGAACCTCCCGCTATCAATGATGGCGGGAGGTTTTTCCTATTCTGAAGGCAGCATTCAAGGGCGACATCGACGGCGCCCTGCCCCTCGACATCGAGGAGGATAGACTTATTCGCGCGGCGTTCGGCCGCTACGGCGGAACGGAGAAGGCGCGCGCCGATGCGATCCCGATCGTCCGTCGTCTGCAGACGACGGATCGGGGTTATTGGGTCCATTGCGATTGTCGCCCTGGAATACCGTCACCGCCAGTGCTGGTGCCGGTCAGGGAGACTTTTCTGCGCCGGCACGTCACTGACGAATGGTCGCAGCATGCCGAGGCATGCGAGTTTTACCGTGAACCTGTCGAGCAACGCGAGATCAGCGCGAGCTATCAGCCCAAACGGAAAAATATCCGCCTGGTGCGATCCTTCATGATCGCATCGGCGGCATCGCCGATGCGGCGTGAGATCGCATCCTCCGCCAATCGCCGGCCGCAGCTTGCGGCGTTGCTGATACGGCTGATGACGGAAGCAGGCTTGCAGCGGGTTGGGGCAGGCGGCTTCAAGCCGCCGCCCTTGACGGACCAGATGCGTCCGATCTGGCCGGTGGCGCGCGAGATCCACCTCGATAAACGGGTGCGCCTGGCGGACGCGCTGTGCTTGAGCGTCGCCAAGCTACCGGCCTTGGCGGCGCAGATCGAGGCGGCGAGCGACGAGACCTATCCGCACACGCGGCCGCATGGCGTGCTGCTGGTCCGCGTGCAATCCGTGCGAGCGGGCATGCTGCGCACGCTGAACGGCGAGGAGCTGCCGGTGACGGGACGGATGGCGGTTTTCGGCGATCGTCCCGAGGACGAGCCGGGCATGGCCGTTGACGCCCGAGCGCCCTATCTCGCGCTGTGTATCGTCGCCCGGCCGTTGCCAGGCGACCGGGCCCAGATCACGGCAGCCTATGTGCATCCTTGCGCATCGCTCGATCGGCTGATGCTGGTCGATAGCGATGCCGAACGGCATACACTGATGCTGTTGAAGAACTTCCAGTATGCGATGTTGAAGGGAAGCGGATCGACCGTCACGATCGACAAGCCGATGGATAGTCTGGTTTCGGACAAATGGCCGGATGGCCGATCACGGCCGCCGGTCATTCCGGACTTCATCGTGACGGTGCGGGATCGCGACGGGAGCGTGAAACGCGCCGTCATCGAGACGATGGGCTATGCCGATGAGGGCTATCGGGAGCGCAAGGCACGGCTGCATCCCGAGATGCAGGAGGCCGCGGGCGCTGTGAGCGTGATCGAGCATGATTTTCAGATGCCGGCGCATTGGCAGCAGGAGTGGCGCGACAATCAGTTTCGGCGTGAGCTATGGCGTCAGCTCGGTACCTCAAAAAATGAAGAATTATGACGGGTGTAAGATCGACCGAAGACCCGTCCGGGCTTCCAATTTTGCTGCGTCTTCTTTCCGCTCCGAATATCGATCGGTCATTTGCGTCACATGGGGGCGCAGCAGCACCGTGAAGCGCACCAGCTCCTCGACCACATCAACGATCCGATCATAGTACGGCGACGGTTTCATGCGCCCGTCTTCAAACTCGGTGAAGGCTTTGGCGACGCTCGACTGATTGGGGATTGTGACCATGCGCATCCAGCGGCCGAGCAGCCGCAGCGTGTTCACGGCGTTGAAGCTTTGCGACCCGCCCGACACCTGCATGACGGCGAGCGTCCGTCCCTGCGTCGGACGCATGCCGCCCATAGAAAGGGGCAGATGATCGATCTGCGCTTTCATCAAGCCGGAAATCTGCCCATGCCGTTCCGGGCTGCACCAGATTTGCCCTTCCGACCAGATCGACATTTCGCGCAACTCGTGGATCGCCGGATGATCGTCGCCCTTCACCTGATCGGGGAACGGCAAATCGGACGGGTCGAAAATACGCGGCTCCGCTCCGAAGAAGCGCAGCAGCCGCGCCGCTTCTTCGACCGCATGACGGGAATAGGACGTTTCCCGCAGTGAGCCGTAGAGCAGTAGGATACGCGGCGCATGCCCTTCCGGCCCAAGACCGAGCGCGGGCCGTTCAAGCGCATAGCGCCGATCAAGCGCGGGCAGATGATCCGGGTCCGGCAGCTCGCGTACCCTCATGCCGATGCGCCCCGCTCGTACCAGCCGCGCGACGCTTTCACGATCTTGACGACCGAGAGCATCACCGGCACCTCGATCAGCACGCCGACAACGGTTGCGAGCGCAGCACCCGACTGGAAGCCGAACAGCGCGATTGCCGTTGCCACGGCCAACTCGAAAAAGTTGGATGCGCCGATCAGCGCGGACGGTCCCGCCACGCACCATTCGACGCCGAGCCGACGATTGACGAGGTAGGCCAGCCCCGCATTGAAATAGACCTGAATCAGGATCGGCACCGCCAGCATGGCGATGATGGCCGGTTGCCGCGTGATCTGTTCACCTTGCAAGCCGAACAGCAGCACGAGTGTCAGCAGCAGTGCGCCGAGCGACAGCGGCGACAGGGTTTGCAGCGTTCGGTCGAGCGCCGCCTGCCCGCCTGTGTTCAGCAGCGTGCGCCGCCAGAGCTGCGCTACGATCACCGGCACGATGATGTAGAGGGCAACCGACAGCAGCAGCGTTCCCCACGGCACCGTAATAGCCGAGAGGCCAAGCAGGAGGCCGACAATCGGCGCGAACGCCACGACCATGATCGCGTCATTGAGCGCCACCTGTCCGAGCGTGAAATGCGGCTCGCCCTCGACGAGGTTCGACCAGACGAACACCATCGCCGTGCAGGGAGCCGCTGCCAGCAGGATCAGTCCCGCCGTGTAGCTGTCGATCTGATCCGCAGGCAGATAGGGCCGGAACAGATGTGCGATGAAGACCCATGCCAGCAGCGCCATCGAGAAAGGCTTGACCAGCCAGTTGATGCCGACCGTCGTCGCAATCCCTTTCCAATGCGCGCCAACTTTTCCAAGGGCCGCAAGGTCGATCTTGAGCAGCATGGGAATGACCATCAGCCAGACCAGCACTGCGACCGGTAAATTGACTTGCGCGACTTCGGCCGTGCCGAGGACGTGAAACGCTCCCGGCACAAGTCGGCCGAGAACAATGCCCACGACGATGCAGAGCGCGACCCATAGGGTCAGGTAGCGTTCAAACGTACCCATTGAGGGCGCTTTAACGGCCACGGCAGGACGGGCAATCGCTTCGCTCATGGCCGAGGCTCCGGCGCGACACGTCGGCCGTGTGCGTCGATCACACGCTCGCCGTCTTCCTTGGTGAATGCCGCGCGTTGCGCCTGCGGCAGCAGATCGAGAACTGCTTCAGACGGGCGGCACAGTTTGACGCCCAACGGCGAGACGACAATCGGGCGGTTAATGAGAATGGGATGCGCTTCGATAGCATCGAGCAAGGAGGCATCCGTCAGCGTCGCGTCGGCAAGACCAAGCTCTGCGTAGGGTGTGCCCTTCTCGCGCAGCACGTCGCGCACCGACATGCCCGCGCGTTCGAGCAGCTTCACGAGCAGCCCCCGCGCAGGCGGGGTTTTCAGGTACTCGATCACATGCGGTTCGATCCCAGCATTGCGGATCATCGCCAGCGTGTTGCGCGACGTGCCGCACTCAGGGTTGTGATAAATCACGACATCGACAGGCGCGGTCATGCGTGGGTTCCTTCAGGCGGGCAGCACGGGGCTGTCAGTTCGGCGATCAGCGGCGCGCATAGCGCCGCGTTGCCGCCGCAGCAGTCCTTGACGAGGAACAGCATCACGTCGCGCAGCCGGGCTAGATCAGCGCGGTAGATGATCGACCGGCTTTGCCGCTCTCCCTTCACCAGGCCTGCCCGCGACAACACGGCTAGATGCGCCGACATGGTGTTGTGGGGCGTTGCCAGCTCGCGGGCCAGCTCGCCCGCAGGAAGGCCGTCCGGTTCGTGTGTCACCAGTAGGCGGAACACATCGAGGCGGGTTCCCTGCGCTAGCGCCGCCAACGCGGCTATCGTGCTTTCATTGTCCATATGTCCATGATTCCAGACATACGGACAAAATGCAAGCCCGTGCATAAATCAAGAATAATGTCTCAATCGGCCGCGCCGTGCGCAAAACGCGCCGATAAGAGGATGGAGGAGCTGCTGGAGACGTGCCACGATGATTCGAACGAAACGACCTTGGTTCGATTGCGACCGCGAAGCTGCCTTAATGGCAATGCTGTCGGCTGGCTTTGTCGCGCCATCGACGCCTGAGCCAAAGGGTCTGCGTCGCCATTTCATGCCGCGTCGCGTCCGCAATGGTGAGTTCGCGCTGTTCTCGTCCTGCTCGGGCATGCCGCTGCTGGACTGGGCGTATGAGACTTGCGACGCGCCCTATCAATACGTGATCAACGGCACGGATCGGCGCGACGTTGAGAACCTCCTGGCTGAACTGAAACGCCTCTTCCATGACAAGCTCTTGAAGGCGATCTCTGCGCCGCCGGGAACGGAATTGCTTGTGGCATCGTCGCCGGCGGATGCGTTTCGGATGGCGGCGATGCTCTTTGCGCTGGCATGCAATGGGGAGCCCATGCGCTGGCTGACGCCGAGTTTTGGCGAGCTGGCCAGCGACATCCCTGACGGCATGCGCGGGCGCGTCGTGCGCCCGGGCGCGGATCAGGGTGACGCGCTTCTGGCGGATAATGTCGAGGTCGTGGAAATCTCGCTGCGCGATGCGCGCGGCGGGTTTATCGACGACGCCGAAATTGAGGCGACCTACCGCCGCCATCAGCAGGCGGCAGCGGGTCGATCCATCGGTCTTTTGACGTTTGGGGATGCGACGGGCGCTGCGGGTCCGCTTTCGATGCCGGCAGACATGATCGATGCGACGCAGATGCGGGTGCGGGCGAGCCGCATCGCCGATTATCTCAAGCTCGGATATCCGACCGTGATTTCTGGCTCGACGTTCCTTGGTGGGCCGTCGCCATCCGGCGCGCTCCTGGTGCCGCCAAATACGTTCGGCGAGGCGCTGATGAGCCAAGCGCGAGCACTTCTGGCCGAGGATACCGGGTTGACCTGGAAGACCGGTCGGGGGTTCTCAAAGGGCTTCGGGAACATGTTGCGTTGGATGCCCGGTCTTCAGGCCCTGGAGCACTTTGCGGATCTCGGCTCAAAGGCCGACATCCGCATGGCGCAAATGACAATGGAGCTGAAGGAATTTCTGGCCGAGTTTCCCGATTTCGAGGTCATCGAGAGCCGACATATTCACCATGTCGCGTTCTGTGGCCGGGATTCAGGCATCGTGCCCTTTGCGGTGCGAAGGGGCAAACGGGGATGGATGTCGATGCCTGAATTGCTTGGGCTGTACGACGTACTTGCGGCGCAGAATGTTCTGCTGGGATCCCCTATCATCATCGGCAATCGCGCCGCGTTACGGTTGTCTCTGGCGGCGCCCGATATCAGCGTCGGTAGCATCACGCGGAACCTCGCGAGATTAGCGGATGCGCTGGAGACGGCCGGGTTCCGTCGGGGTCGCTGCGTCGGTGGGCAAGGCTTCCAGACCGCTCAGGCCAGGCGGCTCATGAGCCGCCCGGACGGCATTTGTCTGCAATAGTGTGAATCGGCGTTGAACTGAGGGCCCTCAAGCAAACCTAATCCAACTCATTGATGCACGTAAAAGAATCGATGTTTAGCAGGGTCCCAATCGGCGCCGATCAGGACCCCCATTGAATCGAAGTTTTATCTTTTAGGTCAACGCTTTGTAATGGACTTCAGTACAGAAGGCTGGCTCGGTTTTGTCGGCGTTGGCATAGCTTACACCATAGGGCTATCGGCATTTTTCGTAGCAATCCCTGTTCTTGGTGCTGCTTTCGACACAATCTTAACGAACATCGAACCGCTGAGCGGAATTGGATTTGCCTTGTTCTGAAAGCGGATTCGGATGGTGCGAAATAATCCAACATCATCGGCTAATTCCGTACCAAGCCGCCGTCTACAATAAGGTTTTGGCCTGTGACGGCGCGACTCCATGGGGACGCAAAGAATAACACTGAGTCGGCGAATTCCGCGGGTGTTGTGACATGGCCCAAAGGAGTTAGACCAGCGACGAAATCAAAGACTGCTTCGGGAGTGGCGGCACTTGCATCAGTAGTGCGTAGAAGACCGCCTGAAATCATATTCACTGTAATGCCGTGGGGACCAAGGTCGGCGGCGGCAGTGCGTGTGAGCGCCAAAAGCGCAGCCTTTGCCGCAGTATAATCATGATATGGCACGACCGGGTTTTGGAACAGGTTTGTGCCAATATTGATGATGCGCCCGAATTTCAGTTTCGACATGGCGGGAGCTGCCGCCTGCATTACATTGAGAGCACCGCGCAGGGATACATCAAGGTGGGCCCCGAAGTCAGTCCATGGGATAGATTGCAAGCGTTGCCGGTCGTCACCATTGAATTTGAAATCGCTTAGTGCATTGTGGACGATGGTTGTAATCGGCCCGTAAAACTTCTGGTTTGCTTCTTCGACAAGACGATTTATCGCTTCTCGGTCGGTCACGTCCGCTTGCAGCGCAATCGTGCGATCGCCAAGACTGTCTGCAAGCCTTCGCGCGGTTTCCGCACTCCGGTTGTAATTGATCACAACGCGTGCCCCCTCGCGTGCGAATGCTGTGGCTATGGCGGCACCAAGACCGCGCCCCGCACCGGTAACAAGGACAATCTGTTCATTGATAAGCATTGCGACTCTCCTAGCTACCAAATCCCGTGAAAATGATGTAACGGACCGTGTCCTCTTCCCACATCAAGTTGCCCGCTTTGAACCAGCGCTTGCTGGACGTAATTCTTTGCGCCGCGAACCGCATCCTCAACGGAATGTGTCGGAAGCATTGAAGCTATCGCTGCTGAAAGCGTGCATCCCGTGCCATGGTCGTTGAGCGTCTTCACCCTAGGTGCGTGTAATTCTAGAATTTCTCCGGCTCCTAGAAGCATATCGGTGCTCTGCGCATCATCCATCATATGGCCACCCTTCAACATCACCCACTCAGAGCCAAGTGCGCGGAGAGTTTGCAGCTGTCGTCGCATTTCCTCTACGTCTCGCGCGGGTTCCAATCCCAGTAACACACCGGCTTCAGGCAAGTTGGGCGTTATCACTGTTGAAAGCGGTGCAAGATGGTCCCGGATCGCCGCGACCGCATCTGGCCTTAGGAGGTGATCGCCACTCTTGGCTATCATGACAGGGTCGAGGACAATATTATTGGCACCGTGGTAGTGCAGCCGATCAGCGACTATCTCCGCGATGCCAGCTGTGGCGATCATCCCAATTTTTACTGCATCAACCCGAACATCCTCAAACACGGCGTCAATTTGTTGGGCCACGAAGTGCGGTGCCAGCTCAACAAAGGCGCGCACGCCTTGCGTGTTCTGTGCCACGACGGCGGTAATCACCGACATGGCGTATGTTCCAAACGCCGAAAAGGTTTTGATATCCGCCTGGATTCCGGCTCCGCCGGTCGGGTCAGTGCCAGCGATGGTGAGAATGTTGGGGATCACGCGCATTCTTCCCAGCCCAGCTTTTGAGCAAGCATGGCAGCTTCTTGAGCGACACGGACAACATCAAGGCTTAACGCTAGGCTCGTGCCGTCCAACTTGTCCAAGGCAAACCAGGCAGCCTCTAGTGCATCATCAGCCGCGACTGGTTCGCCTTTTACCCAACGGCAAAGCACGGCCGCCAAAATGAAGTGGTGCCGCAGTTTTCCCTCTTTGTCATGATCGAATACGTCAACGGCGGTAAACGTGCTCGTCGCGTCCGCCTCGATGCCGGTCTCTTCGCGCAATTCTCGCATGGCGCAGGCTTGGATGGTTTCGCCCAGCTCTGTTTTCCCCCCAGGAAATCCCCAGCGGCCGATGTCGGGAGAATTCGCCCGGCGGACGAGAAGGACCTCGTTTCCGCGTACGACAACGGCAATTGACGCGGCAATCGGGCGATCGAGGGGCTTGCTTTTGGGAGTTTCTATGGCATTCAATGTAACAGCCCCTAGTGGGGCCGGCGAGGGGCGATATTTCTCCGTCCCTTCGCCGGCATGATCCGGATCAGGTTCAAAGGGTCACTATGCTGCCTCTCGGCTGATAGTATCTCAGCCCCCTGTCGGGGCACCCCTCGGTAAGGAAACCATAACAGCAGCCGGAGATTTGTCCACCACGGCACCGGTTGACGGTCGAGAACGCGGATGTTTCCCGCCTCACGCCGCCAATCAGCGTTTCGCGACAGGCAGGAGAGCCGTGTCTGTCGCGGGGTCATGACAACTCCATGTGCATGAGGATTTCCTCGGCGCCGTAGACACTGGTCTCACCGCAGATTTCGCATTTGTATTCCTGGGCATCGGGCTCGACGCCCTCGGCGTCAGCGCCGCAATGCAGACAGAACCCCGGATCGTCCAGGGTGGTCTGGCGGCGGTTCGCTGCGTCCATGACGCGTTTGAGCGTCACGGAGGAATGGATCTCCATGAGATTTCCTTTCGGGAAAGAAGGACTGACAGCGCCTTGTTCGGACGCATGAGCACAGCTCGGTCATGCCGACGGTTAGCGCGGCGTGGTGCGAACGGCGCTGGCTGGGCTCGCAGGGGCTGTTATCGAGGTTTCAAAACCTCGATAATCTCGTGGCGATGCACGATGAAATCCCGCCAGCCAGCGTAACCCACAAGCGGGCGGCCCCGGCTGTCGAGACCGCGCACGACTCTGGTCGCCACGCGATAGCTGTCGCGGGTCGCGGACTTGAACTTGATACGATGGCCGACCTTGATTCCCGTTGTCATCGCCGATCCGCCTCCCGCAAGCGCGCCCAAAACGCGGGGTCAGCCCCTGGAGTGTCCCAGCCCATAAGGGAGCCGTGCTTCATGGCATTGATCTGGGCCTCGGTCGGCGCGGGCGAAAGCTTCGCGTTGAGGCATTTGGGCGAGCACAGCGTTTGGGGAGACCGGTAGCCATCCTCGTTCCGAAGGATGGCGACGGTCTCGCCCGAAGTTGGGTGGCGGATGTAGCAGATGGGCGGAAGGCCGAGGGTTTCGGGGTCATGCTGCGACATGCTGCCCTCCCTCGATCTGCAGGAGGGTGCGCAGCTCGCCTGCGAGCTGGGACCGACCCTGTGCGGCCCCAGTCTTTTCCCCCTGGACGTGCCCTGCCTCGTAGGCAGAGGCCCATGACCCGATCGCTGCTCTTGGCGTGAGCATGGGGAATTCGCCGGCAATGACACCATGCCGGCGAAGGGTGACGCGGCCGTCCCGCTGTGTCTCGCTGGTGAAACCCTCCGGGAGGTCCCGGTCCTGCTCGATCATGCGACCCTCCGGGAATTGGTGGGCAGCGGATCGGCCAGCAATTCCAGCCGGGTGACTTCGCCATAGAGGCGGCGCAGGCGCGGCATGAAGGCGTCCTGGCAGTCTCTGGCGGCGGACAGGTAGCGATCCCATGTCGCCCGGTCCCAGGTTTCACGCTCGCCGAGCCGCGCGGCGCCGCCGGCGGCGCGAGCGGCGGCGCGTTCCGAGGGGCTGCTCCATTCGAGTTCCAACGCCGCGATCTGCGCGCGTTTGGCGAGGATGGCATCGCGAATGCGATGCGGGTCGATGCCCATGGGGGCGCTGCGGGCGGAGAAATTTGGGGTGTGGATCGGCGCAGCCGGCCGCGACCCGAAATCAGGGCTGATCTGGTTCATGATCGGTCTCCAGGGTGGAGGGTTTGGGAAAGCGGCCCGGCCATCCGCTAGGACAGCCGGGCATGGCGATGGCTAGGCGGCTTCCGAATAGGTGGACTCGTCATCCACCTCGTCCTGCGCGCTACCGTCCTCACTCGGGTCGTCCACCCCGTCAGTCGGTTCGTCCTCGCCGGCAATGATCCCCGGCACCAACTGCCGCCGGCCGATGCCTTCCGCATCGCGCTCGGCTGTGCTGATCGCGAACACCGCATCGGGGTAGTGCCAGGTCGCCCCGGTGAAGTGCTTGACGACGCTTGCGCGGGTGTCCTTCACCCGGACCTCGACGCGGACCTGGTTGGCCCCCGCCTCCCGTTCCAGCGCCTGGCGGGAGAGGCAGGACAGGAACTCGTCCGAAGCCATGCTGGGCAGACGCAGCGACGCGCCGATGGTCTCGCCGGCGACGCGCGCGACAAGACCGCTATTGGACATGTTCTCCCGGCAGGACAGCACTTGGGTCAGCATGTCGCGCGCGGCCGTGCGGATCACGTCGTCGTCGAGGGTCAGTGTGCCATCGGGCGACAGACGCTCGCAGATCTCCGTGCGATCCGAGCCGCCCGCGTTGAGACCGCTCTGGACCATGACGTTGCGACCACCGAAGGCCAGCACCAACAGCCCGATCAGCTTGATGTCGTCGATCGGGTCGGCCTTCAGCGCCTCGTGCAGGGCATCGGTGCGCAGGTCGCCGATGATGGCCTTGCCCTTTTGGGTCACGTCCGGCCGTTGGGCCTTCTCCGGAGCCTCCACGGGCTCATCAGCTTGCACCTTGCCCTTGGCTGCCTTCTTGTCCTGGGGGATGCGGAAGGCAACGGTCCTGACCTCGGCGGTGCGTGGATCGATGAAATGCCCGATGCTGTCGCCCTTGCCGGGCTTTCCATAGACACGCTCGGCCTTCTTGGGCAGCGTGGCCTGGCCGGTTTCGTCAACCGGGATCACGACGCCGCCCTTGGGCAGGTTGTTTTCCAGCCACTCCTGCTGGGCGCCGAAAAAGCCATCGACATCGGTGGTGTAGCGCGATTCCTCGCCGGCCGGCGCGAAAAGATCGTCCAGCCAGGTGACGCCATATTGAGCAGCAAGGGTCTCATCGAACTTTGCGTCCGAGAACGAGATGCGTCGCTTCGCGAGTGCTCGTGCGATGGCGTACCACGCAGCGTCTTCGTTCTTCTTCGGTTTGTATTTCTTCCAGACCTGCGCCTGTTCTTCCATCGAGGCGTTGGCGATGGTGGCCATTTCCTCCGGCCTGGGAATGCGCCCGCCCGTCATCGCCTTGAGCATCGGCTCGTAAAGATGGCTGAGGTGCTTGAATTGCCGCACAACCCGCGTGGGAATGGCCAGTGCATCCGAAATGGCCTGCTCATTCCAGCCGAGACCCTCGAGCTGTTCTACAGCCTTCCAAACATCGACCGTATCCATCGGAGCCCGAACCATGTTTTCCGAAAGGGATTCCATCTGGGTGATGGTCTCGTCGGCGTCTTTCACCAGAACCTCGATGGTGGCGAATTCGGCCAGGATGGAGGCTTTCACGCGGCGGTCACCCGCCTTGACGATGAGCACGCCTTCGAGTTCGCGCACGACCGGCGGCTGGATGATGCCGATTGCCTTGATCGATGCCAGCAATACGGCATCCATCTGGGGGTTTGACGGGATTGTCCGCGGATTATTGGGATTGAGTTGAAGGCTGCGCGGATCGACTGTGCGAAGTTCGGTCATGTCTTGATTCCTTGTGGGTTGTTCCGTCTCCTTATTTTCTCAGGAGACCCCTCCCCGCGGCTGCGCCGGGCTCGCCCGGGGCAAGGGCGAAGCCGGCTTGCCGGACGCGCGCTTGCGCGCGACCCTTGCGGCGGGCGAACCGAGCGCGGCATGCGTTCCTCCTTTTAATCTTTCTCCTTCTCACCCTGTTCAGAACAGGGTCGGTTGCTCAGGTGAGGATGCGCTGCGCGTGGCGCGCGGGACCGGTGTGGTCAGGATCACCGGCTGGCAAGAAGGGGGCTCGGCGGCGACGCCGTCGTATTGCGCCTTCAGGCGAGCTAGCGTCATGCGCTCGGCTTTCTCGATCTCTGCGGCGCGCAGCGCGCGCTACGATTCGAGCAGACCGGATTTCCGAAGCCGGGTGATGACCGCGCGCTCCAAATCGCAGAATGTGAAGGTGGGGGTTGTTGGTTTTCACGCGGAACTGAGCCGGTTTTTTCACCGAGAAGTGAGCCACCTTTGAGTATGGTTTTCTGATCAGGGTTTGGTCAAGGGATTGGGTTTTTCTCCTCTCTTCTGTGCTGAGGCGGCTGAGCTGGCCTTGAAGCGGAAGCTGTCGTTCCCGGTTTCGAGGATATGACAGCGGTGGGTCAGGCGATCGAGCAGAGCGGTCGTCATCTTGGCGTCACCAAAAACCGTAGCCCATTCGCTGAAGCTGAGGTTGGTGGTGATGACGACGCTGGTCCGCTCGTAAAGCTTGCTCAACAGGTGGAAGAGCAGCGCCCCGCCTGAGGCGCTGAAGGGAAGATATCCCAGTTCGTCCAGGATCAGCAGATCGAGGCGAACCAGGGTCTCTGCGATCTGGCCCGCCTTGCCTTTAGCCTTTTCCTGCTCGAGCGCATTGACCAGTTCGATCGTCGAGAAGAAACGGACCTTTCGGCGGTGGTGCTCAATCGCCTGGATGCCGAAGGCTGTCGCCATGTGGGTTTTGCCTGTGCCGGGCCCACCGATAAGCACGATGTTCTGCGCTCCGTCGATGAACTCGCAGTAATTGCTCACCCCGGCTGAGTTGCCTGGTTGGATAGCGGTGTGGCTAGCACGCGGCGGAGGTCATCGAGCACCGAGCGGTTATTGAGCTTGGCGGTGCTGACGACGGAGCGGAAAGCGGCATAGGTCTGGGCGCCCCACTCGGAGCGGAAGCCGTTTGTGACTTTGCGGAAGATTACGCTCGGGCGCAGCGCGCGCTCGCACGCGTTGTTGGTAGCGGCCACGTCACGGTCAGTGACGAACACGAACAGATGCTCGCGATCACGGGCGATACGACGACGCAGTTTCTCGGCGGCATCGCCATGCCGTGGCAGTGACAACACGCGGTCGAGCCTGCGGTCCAGATCAGCGTGATATTGCACCAACGTGGTGTCGCGCAGACGGTCGCGTCGCCGGCCGATGGCGATCGCCCGCAGCAGCAGCCGTTTGAACGCCGCGGCGAACCCGTCATCGCCGCAGTCGATTGAGTATTGGGCATCGCGGAGCAAATGGGCAAGGCAGACTTGCCAGAGTTCGGCGTGGCCGCGTTGACTGGCCAGACTATCGGAGATCCATACCCGCGGCCGCATTTGGCCGAACAACTCCCGCACCACGCGAGCGCCGCGGCTGGGGCGGATGATGTGCAGTACGCAGGCGGCGGTCACGAAAACCCACTCCCAGCAGGTCTTCTTCATGACACGCACTGAGGTTTCGTCCGACGCCACCACATCGGCAGCTGTGACCAGCGTGGCGATCGCTGACGCCGCGACGTCCAGCGGCGCCTGCGCGCGGGCGAGAATATTGCAGATCGCCCCCTCGCTGATCGACAAACCGAACAACTCGCCGAACACCAGGCGCAGCCGCTCGATACCGATCGCTTGGCTATAGTGCAGGTAGATCGCGACGGCCTCGATCGACTTTCCAAACGGCGAGCCGGGCTCCAGGCCGGGCGGTGCCGACGCGACCGCGCGCTCGCCGCAACAGGAGCAACGTCCGCCGAATAGCCTCACCCGGGTCACGTCCGGCCTGACAGGCGGCAGTTCAATGCGGTCATAGACCTGTTGCGGCATCTGTGGCTCGGTCGGCCAGGTGGTGGCGCAATGCGGGCAGGTGTCGAGCAAACGATCGACGGTGCGGTCGGGATTGGGTTCCAGCATACGGCCGAAGCCGGGGCGGCTCTTGCGAGGCGGCTTGCGGCCGTCAGGCGGCTGGCTGGTCTTTTGTCCCTTCGACGGCGGTAGCGACGAGTTGTCCGGCGTCTTGGGCGGTCTCTCCAACAAGGCCAGTCGTGCTTCCAGTTCGGCGATCCGGGCCAGCGCAGCCTGCAACTGGCTCACCAACGGCAGCAGAGACAGGATCAACGCGTCCTTCTCGGCGACGGTCAGCTTGCTGAGGTCGATCTCGGGTGCCACCCCAACGTTGAATCGACGCGCCCGTGATCGCGTCAACAGCCTTCGCGATTGGTTTCACACCCATCAAACGCGATGACCTGACCTACAGGGGTGAGCAATTACAACTCGCATCGATGCAACTGGCGCACTGTCGCTTCGTTGACCTCGCTGGCTGCAAAGTCGAAGCCGGAGAGGTCCTTATAGGCGGGGAAACGGGCAGCCTTCATGTGATAGGCAATGGACCGGACCTCGCGCTCGGCCATCTCGGCTTTAAGCAACTGGGATAGGATTGGCACGGCCGCATCAAAGGCGGGAGCACCTTGCTCGATCAGGTCCGTGACGGCTTGAGACATGCCATACATCTTCAGGCTACGGAGCATGATAACGACTGCGGCGCTGGCAGGATCATGACGCATGGCGACCTCCAACGATCCGGACACGCAGACCGTCATAGCGTTCGACGTTGGCCTTGGGTTCACGCAGCAAGGTCAGCGCCTGTGGCGTATCGACATCGGGACCGTCGGTCGTCTTGCCGTCAATCAGCCGATGCAGCAGGTTCAACACATGCGTCTTGGTTGCCACCCCTTGATCCAGAGCTAGTTCCACGGCCCTGACGACAGCCTGTTCATCGTGATTGAGGACAAGAGCAAGGATATCGGCCATCTCGCGATCACCGCCGGGGCGGCGGAGCATCTGGTCCTGCAGTTGCCGGAAGGCCAACGGTAACTCCAGGAAGGGCGCACCATTGCGCAGGGCACCGGGCTTGCGCTGGATGACGGTAAGGTAATGCCGCCAGTCGTAAATCGTTCGTGGTGGCTTGTCGTGACTGCGTTCTATGATCCGCGCGTGTTCGCATAGGATATTGCCCTCGGCCGCAACGACCAGTCGGTCGGGATAGATCCGCAGGCTGACAGGCCGGTTCGCAAAAGACGCAGGCACGCTGTAACGATTACGCTCGAAGGTGATCAGGCAGGTGGGCGAGACGCGCTTGCTCTGCTCGACGAAGCCGTCAAACGCGGTAGGCAATGCCATCAACGCTACCTGCTCATCAGCCCAAACATCTGTGATCGAACCGGATAAGGTGCCATGCGCCGTGTCCCGCCAAAGGTCCTGGCAATGCTGTTCCAGCCAGTTATTCAACGTCGCCAGATCTGGAAAGTCCGGCATCTGTTGCCACAGCCGTGGTCGGGCATCCTGGACGTTCTTCTCGACCTGACCCTTCTCCCAACCCGCGGCAGGATTACAAAACTCGGGCACAAAGACGTAGTGGTTCGTCATCGCAAGGAAACGGATGTTGACCTGTCGCTCCTTGCCGCGACCAACGCGGTCGACCGCCGTCTTCATGTTATCGTAAATGCCACGACCAGGTACGCCGCCGAACACACGGAAGCCGTGCCAATGCGCGTCAAAGAGCATCTCGTGCGTTTGCAGCAGGTAGGCCCTGACCAGAAAAGCCCGACTATGCGATAGCTTGATGTGTGCGACCTGGAGCTTCGTACGCTCGCCGCTGATCACGGCATAGTCCTCACTCCAATCGAATTGGAATGCCTCGCCTGGTCGGAATGACAGCGGAACGAATACGCCGCGACCCGTCGTCTGCTGCTCACGCTGTCGATCAGCCCGCCAATCACGGGCGAAGGCGGCGACCCGGCCATAAGAGCCGGTGAAGCCGAGAGACACCAGATCCGCGTGAAGCTGCTTCAACGTTCTGCGCTGCTTGCGCGACTTCCCAGCTTCGGTCTTCAGCCAGCCAGCAAGTTTGTCGGCGAAAAGATCAAGCTTGCTCGGTCGTTCCGGTATCGTGAACGTCGGCTCGATCGTGCCAGCGTTCAAATACTTCGTAATCGTGTTGCGTGATAGCCCAGTGCGCCGGCTGATCTCGCGGATCGACTGCTTCTCGCGCAGCGCCATCCGCCGGATGATATTTAAAAGTCCCATGTGGATCACTCCGTTGCCCCCGTCGCTGACCGCGCTGGGGGAAGGGTCACATGGCTCAATTCTCAATGGAAATTATGCGCCTAACCGGCTCAGTTCCGCGTGGAAACCAACAGTTCAATCATCCTTACGATCAGCGGAATCACGTGCCGCAAGGCGAAAGGTTGCCATGACACTGAGCGAGCGTTTTGTTGGCCGGCGCATTGACCAGGCCTTGGAAAAAAACATTCTGGGTTGGGTTGAACGTCTACGCGGGCGTGGTGTGGAGATCACGAAAGCGTTTCAGGCGGTTGCTGGATTGGTCGAACGCTTCGTTGACACTACTCGGTGCTATAAGGGCAAACGTAAGACGGAATCGGAATACTGGCGGCATGGGCAACGGCGTGCAGATAAGGGTGCAGCGACGTCGGACCTTAACGATATATTGGAGCAAACCGGGAAACGAACTCCGCGCCGCTAGGGCGGCTTCGTTCATGCCAATACGAGAATTGCGAAAACGAAAATTTAGCTTTAAGAGAAAGTAGAAGTTGATCTTCCTTTGTCGCCTCTTTGCTCCCTAACGATGATAGTGACATTCCAAGCGAATGCCCTTGAGATCGGAAAGATCGGTTCAAGTAATGAAAAGTTGAATTGCTCCAATTGTTTATATTTTTTGATGCCTGCGTTTTGAGCCCGACTTCACGTAAATCTATTGAAAGTCGGCATATTTGAGCTTAAGGAAGACTGTGCGCCCGCGTGTGGCGGCTGATTCGCAGTATTGCCAGACTTTTTAATAAGCGACCCGGGCGCATCGCGCACGCCTCAAAGGTCGCGAGGTCTTCAGGAAAAGCATTCTCGGCACCGATAGATTTGTTATGGAATTTCAAGTCTAATTCCGCACGCCAAAGCGCAGTCCGTCAATGAAAAGAGCGACCATCCGTCCTGCGTGATCGGGGCGGTCTTCATGAATGGACATGGATAAGCTGCGGACCGCATTTAGAAGCTCGTCGGCATCAATGCCCGCCCGGACCTCGCCAGCCGCGACTGCGGCATCGATGAGGGATCGGAAAGCGGGCCGAAGTCGCTGTTCAAAGCGCCCGCGCAGGACCTCGAATGCTGGATCGCCTGAGTGCAATGCTTTTGCGAGGCCGCGCTTGGTAGCTACAAGGGCGGCAAATCTCTGCATCCATTTCGCTAAAGCATCAAATGGCGAATTCTGGCTTGCCAGGATCGCGGCAGCATCGGCGCAGGCGTCCATTTCTTGACGGAAGACTGCAGCGATAAGATCGGCGCGGGAGGGAAAGTGGCGATAGACGGTTCCCAGGCCGACGCCGGCGCGGGCGGCAATTTCCCGGACAGGGGCGTCCACGCCGAATTCCGCGAACACGTCCCTAGCCGATCGAAGCAGCGCATCGAAGCTGCGCCGCGCATCAGCGCGAGCTCGCCGCTGACCCGGTGCCAGAAGCTGGTCCATTTCCTTCTTTT
>NZ_JAESVB010000028.1 GCF_020618775.1 Acidisoma silvae
CTGTGCCGTAGGACGAATGTCCGGAATTCAGGCGGTCGACCCGACACCGGACCATCCGCTTTCCCCCCTTCTTCGCCGCTTAATTTATATCGAGCATCGTGATCCGCAACGTAGCGACATAGACATCTCCTGAGTTGGGACGCGAATGGCTTTAGCCAGCCAAATACTTTGAACTACTATCTGTTGGCCGAGCGTGAGCGTATCGGCTCGTGGTCGTCAGGCTGGCGTGACCAACGGTTGCCTGGACGAGGTGGGCAGGGGCTCCGCGATCCAGAGCGTGACTCACATGGGCGTGGCGAAGCCAGTGGGCTGATACCGCGTCCGACAGGCCCGCGCGGGCGGCCGCCTTCTTAACAATGCGATGAACCTGGGACGGATTAAGGTGACCGCCGCCTTCGCGGGAGCGGAACACGGCCGCCTCGGGATCGTTGCCGCGCATCATCGCCAAGTCAGCCCATATCGACGGTTTAAGGAGCACGACCCGCGTCTTGCCGCCCTTGCCAAAGACAGTGATCTGACCAGAATCACGGCTAACCTGCAGATCGCGGACCTTAAGCCCGCAGGCTTCGCTGATCCGAAGGCCTCCTAGGTACAGAAGCCGGAGGAGCGCTTTGTTCCGCGGATGGCGCTCAAGCGTCAACATATGAAGTACAGCATCCTCGTCTAGGATTCGTTCGGCCAGAGCCTGCTTGATTTTGGGAAGCTTCACCGGCGTCCCGACATTCAGCACCAGGTAACCGGTCTTTTGCCCAAACGTCAGGAGCGACTTCACCGCTGAAAGTTTCCGCGCTTGGCTGGCCGTCGACAGATCGGCCAAGGAATCATGAAACGCCTGTAGGTCGCCTAGGCTAACCTTACGTAACGGCGTCTGCACGTAGTCACGAAACGCCGCCACGTCGGCCGCATAAGCCCGCTGCGTGCCGGCGCTCCGGCCGTGCAGCCACAGAGATATAAGGTGATCGTCGCTTGAGACCTGCTGAGCCGCGATGGCTGTCTCGTCCTGGGCTGGTTCCGGCGGTAGGACCGCCACGTCGCGCTTGGCCATCAGTTTTCAGGGCTCCAGAGGGGGTCAGCTCTCCAGTGCAAGATAATGCTTCTTCTCTTGCACTGCAATCGCAAGTTCGGGCGAGGGGTCCGAACACACCCAGCAGCATCACCATAAAGGCCGGCGGTCACACCCGGTCAAACGTTCTGCGTTTACATTCTGTAAGGTATTGGTAAGGTGCTCGAAAGCAGTCTCGCAGAGTAGGGCGCACAAATGGCCGGGTTAGTTAGGCATGCTTGCCTCGCCGCATTAGTCGCGACAATTGCATCCGCTACCCAGGCCCAGGCGCAAAATACAACTTATTTCCCGCCTGGAAATGACCAAGGTGTCGCGCCGACTCAGCCAACAAGTGCTCCGCCAGGCTTTAACATCACTGGCCCAAGCTTTCCCTGCCCTGAGCTAAGAGATCCTCTCGCACAGCTCATCTGCTCACGCCCCGATCTTTCACTCTTAGACCTTCAGTTTGTAGAGACGTATCAGGCCTTGCGCCAACAAGTTGGCGCCGCAGGACAAGCTAGCATCAGGCTTGAATCCGTGAATTTTGGGCTGGCAGTCCGATCCAATTGCGGCATCGCCCTTGCCCAATCCCCCAATTCCAGCGCGCCGCCCCCGCCGGACGCGCCAGCATCGGCCGCATCATGCGTTGCCCAGGCCTATGAACAGCAGCGCTCGGCCTGGGATGCGAGGCTGACCGGCGATGCAACAGAAGAAGTCGCGCGATCGCTTGACGGACAGGCCGCACTGCAGAAGCAGTTGCAGCTGCTTGGCTATCTTCCTGCGTCAGCAACGATCGACGCGGTATTTGGCACCGGCACTCGCGCAGCTATCATGGCTTGGCAGATTGCCCGCGGAAAAGTTCCGACCGGCCTTCTAGGCAATGATGACGCCGTAGCGCTGATGGCAGACACAAATCCAAGTCCTGGCACTACCCAAAACCAGCCTCCCGCCGCGCCTCAAGCTATCCTGGCCCCCGCCCAACCCTCACAGCCAAGCGCTCCGCCACCCAAGCCGGCGACAGCACCGGGAATACCGGCCGAGCAAACAGGAAGTGGGCCTGACGACTGGAAGGTGCTTGTGGCGCAGGCATCCGCACAAGGCGTTACGGTTTCTTATGACTCTACGAAGCAACCCTGCATTGTCGCTTTGTCCATGGCACCTGACACAATCAAAGCGCTGACAAATCAGTTTATTGCCGCGGCGGCGGCTGACCAAAATCAGCAAGCATCATGGCATGACCACAATACGACAGTTGGAATGATGCTATTCCAAGCGGAATTTTCTGCTCCTGTGGTCAAACGCTTTTACGAAGACTTCTCTGCTGCTGATCAATGTCACTTTGAAATGGCAACTTCCGGATACGACGATTTCGGGCAGCCTTCTCTAAAGGACCTGTATTCGTTCGATCTGAACCGCGCAATTTTCTCTCGGATAAACTGGGAGCATTTTATTCCTACCAACATCACAAGAGTATCGCTGAAGTTTGCCGTCGACCCAGATGTACAGGCGAAGATAACAAAAGAAGGTGGGCATTAAGTGCGCTCCGGTCTTATCGCTGCGCTAGTCGCCATCATCGCTCTGGTCCTACATCTAACAGCAGCGAAAGCGGCCGATATCACAGCAGGCCCAGCTTCAGACGATCCATCGGTCGGCATTATCAAAGTAATTGGCCAAATCAACGAAGGCGATAGCGATCAATTTTCATCGGTCATCCAAGGCTACAGCAAGGCAATTGTCATTTTTGATAGCCCCGGCGGCAACTTGTTTGCTGGCTTGCAGATCGGTCAGGTGATCCGAACTCATGAGTTTGCGACCGGTGTGGCGGACGGCGCCTTCTGTGCATCAGCGTGCGCATTGGCTTGGTTGGGGGGAACGCAACGCTATATTCAGGGTAGCGGCGAAGTCGGTTTCCACGCAGCCTACATGGAAGATGCCAGCGGTCAAAAAAGTGAGTCTGGCGTCGGCAATGCCTTAGTGGGCGCTTACCTTACGCGTTTAGGGCTATCGGACGACGCGATTATCTATATCGAGCAAGCAGATCCCGACAATATCACTTGGCTAACCCCCGACGATGCAAATCGCTTGGGTATTGATATGACCGTGGTTCCGATCCGGACTGCCAGTGCGCCCAGTCAAACTGTATCTCCGCCGGCCGCCACCCCAACGGCATCTGCTTTCGTCCCGCCGCAGTTCTTGCCTCTCATCAAAGCGCCAAGCGCGAACACGACGCAACTCGCTACAATCGTCCCGCCCCGCTCACTATCTGAGCCGCTGGTGAAACCCGCTATGTCTCCACAACAGGAGGCGACCCAATTCGCCGAGGATTACTTTGCACATTGGTCTGAGGGCAACGCCCAAGCCATATCGTATTTTTCTTCGATTTATCACGATAGCGTCATCTATTACGGCAATGCCACACCGAAATCGACAATCCTGAAGGAAAAGACTGCCTTCGTCACAAGATGGCCCCTTAGGATCTACACCGTTGAACCAAAGACGATGGCGGTGACGTGCGATCCGAGCGGGTCTAGTTGCACAGTAAGCGGGGTGGTCCAATGGGATTGCCGCAGCATAGCTAGAAATGCGCACTCAGTAGGCGCCGCCAATTTCCGTCTGGCCCTCGATATTTCGCCCACTGGTGTTCGGGTCGCTGAAGAAAGCGGCTCAGTTATCAGCAGGGGCAGCCTCAACTAATAACCTAACCGGCAAAACCCGGCACAGAAAGCCGCTAAGCGAGGAATGGTCAGAGGATGGGACTATGGCTGTTCATCTTTGAGCCTAGCGGTGTGGTCCGGCACATACCGCAACGCATCTCGCTTAGACTGCACCTCGGAGACCCACTGCTTCCTGAATATGCTAACAGCCGAATGCGCTATGCTCTCGCTTTCGTTGCAACTGAAAATCGGCGTCGAATCAAAATCTCACGCATAGAAAGCGGCTTCTTTAATTTCGACGAAACCGGAAGCCCTCATTGGAGTTTGGCTTCTGGAGCCTTTTCAGCGCTGGAAACCCACGAGGCTCTTGAGGAGGAAAACGCACAAACCGGCCCGGTGATTTCCATCAGAGCGCGCCTCAACCGCGATCGATGGGAGAGGGAAAACCGCTGGACGCCCACACCTGCTGACATCACTCGGATGTGCGCGATCATATGGCCCCAGAAACGCTTAGCCAAACCGAATAGGCGCATCTAAAAGTTTTGATTAGCTAGGCGGGCGGCAGAGTGTCGGGCTCATCGCGCCCCACCATCGACAGCGCATTCATGGGAAAGCCATAACCTGCTGACGGCATCCCCTGCTTGGCCGCCCGTCAACCGTCAACAGACGCCCTTTGCTGGAGAGAGCCGCCCAGAAACATCTCGCCATAGCGCTCACCGGCCCTGGTGACAGCGACATGGATACTGCGCTTGTCAGCGGGATCATATTTGCGTCTCACCAACTTGGCCTTTTCCAGGCGGTCGAGAGCCCGCGTGATCGCAGGCTTTACGACATTGAGATGCTCCGCGAGTCCTCGAACTGTCTGAGGTTCGCTGGTCGAATAGCACACCAGAAGCACGGCTAACTGCCGAAGATTCAGGTCGCGGTCGTCACCGCGAACGATATCGAGCACACGGTCCAGAAGGACACTGGTCAACTCAATCTGTTGGTCGTCTGGTTTCTTTTTCATGTGAGCCCTGGTGGTGCCGCGACGCGTTAAGGCGCCTGTTCTAGGATTTTGCCGCCCACGCGAGAAATTCTCTTTCCCATTCGCCTTGCTTGAAATTGGGGACGTCCAGCGCGGCCGGCGCGGTCGCGTTCCACTCGACCAACAGCACCTTGGTCACGCGCCAGATGCTCAGCGACAGCCGCGCCGGCACCGCGCCAATCGACGAGGTGAACGCGATGCGCCACGGAGCAGCGTCGAGGACGGCGTGGCGCTTATCACCGATCGTCATAGCCTGGCCAAACGCATCGACAATGCGCTGTGCGTGATCTCTCAGGGCCAAAGCCCGGTCTTGGCGGTCAGTCATCAGTCGGCGCCTCCAGGCTTCCTCAACCGCACTCCGGCACCCCCGCCATTCGCAGGAATGAACTCGATGCCTCCAATTTCAAGTGCACCTTGCACCTTTTGGGCATTAGCAACTGAGCTCCGTTCGACCCCGAGTTTCTCCATCCTTTGAATTGTGGGGAGCGAAAGCCCTGATTTCTCGGCCAGATCGCGCTGTTCCCATTCCAAGAAAAGGCGAGCCGCCTTTATCTGCTTAGCTGAAATCATGTCTCACACATCATCCAAGATGTTTGACGCTTGACACTCAAGCAATCATCTATTATGTATGAAACATAATGAGCTATGGTTCAAGTGTCACTGGGTGATCCTTGACCTAGCTGCCGTGCCGGGCGGTTCCCGGTAACAGAGGCAGCGCGAGGAGTGGGCTCATTCACCCCTCGCGCCTAACCGCAGACTGGACCCTAATCCATGTCCGAGGCTGACAAAGAGAATACCAGAAGAAGAGGCGCTCCGTCTTCAGCAGGAGCGCCTCCCGAAAGAAGAGACGATAGCCTCAGCCACTCGGGTACACTGGCTGGGGCTTTTCAACTGATCGACCTGGATCAACATCCTGACGGCGAACTATTGCGGCTGATCGCTCAGGGCACAAACGCACGTGAGAAGTACCAGGCCCTCAACCGTCGCGGCCATCGCCGAGGGAAAGCCATTGCTGATCGCCAAGAAGTCGGTGATGCCTTTGGCGTTCGGATGAGGCTTGAATGCCGGATCATCAACACTCCTGCGAAAACGCCGTTCGGCCTAACTGCCAAAGCCATGTTTGCTTTGGAGCACGAGAGTGTGGCTGACGTGCATGCTTCCAATCTGACATGGGGCGTCGGCGGCCTTCTATTCTCGGTGGTCAATGACGCCATTCTGACCGGGGCGCTGTCATGACCGTGCGCAACCCACGCCGTGGCCGTCAGAAAGCGGAAAGTGCCGCTGTAACGGCAGGTCCTGCGGCGATGAGCCGGGAGGGACCGCTGGAGGCAGATGCCCGGCATTCCGTTGCGATCCTCCCCAAGATCGTCACGCAACAGAATCTGGATCGCGCCGTTCGACTGGCGCAAATGGCGGCAGTGGGACAGGGACCATTGGTTCTCGTCTTCGCCGGACTGGGCGCCACTCACGGGGAGCTCGCGGATAGCTGGCCGCAAACAAAACAAACAAAAAGCATCGAAGGAGGAGCGGGCTGATGGCACGCAATTCGATCTCCCGTCGCTCAGCCGCAGCAAGCGGTATGGCGATGCTGGTCCTGGCTGCCGCTGCGGCTGGGCAGGCTAAGGCCGAGGAACTGGACGGTGAACTGCTTAGTCTCAAGTCCGAGTTTGACGCGTCTGAGGAAGAATTGGGAAAGTTGTTCGCTGAGGATGAGGTGTTACCAAACCAAGACCCTCGCATTCAAGATATTCGCGATAGGGAAGCTGTTCTTGTCGATCGGCGCCGAGAGATTCGCGAGGAAATGGCTGATTTAGCCGCCAGAACCCCGGAAGGGTTGTGCGCCAAGGCTGCAGTAATCTTCAGTGATTTTAGGGGGCGCGCCGATCACCGATACTTTGGGTCTTATAGCCCGGAGGGGGCAATTGTCGCCTCTCTCGCCCGCGACATTCTGGGGAGGGCGGGAGCATGAACGCTATTAACACAACCTCGCTGGCGTCCCCCATCGCTGCCCTCGGCATACAAATGCAAGCTGTTGGGCAGGAAATGCTTCGCCTGGAAAATATCAGCCTTTCCCAGAGCGATATCTACCGTCAACTCGACGACCTGCATGATGGCCTTATTTACAAAGCGATGGCCTCTGAACCCGTCACTTTGCGCGACGCTGTTGTCCTTGCCTTATGTGTCGCTGACCAGGCGGGCTTCCTGGATGATTGTGAGCTTCAGCCGGAGGATGCGGCCCCATTCCACCGCCGGATCGTGAAAGCTAATGCCAGCATCTTACTGGCGCTGATGAAGGCTGGTGTCAGGACCGATGATATTGGACCGCATAATGCGGAATACGAGGTCAGCAGACACAGGCACGAGCCTGGAAGCCGCGCCGGGATATTCGCAGCGGAACCGCGCGCAGTTTCGCCAGACGCACGGCTACTCGATATCACCGAGGAGTTTTTCTGCATCAAAGCGGAAAGTGATGAAAAGTACGAAGCTGTTCAATCCGGCACCGAGGAAGAGAAGACCGCCTTCGGCGAATGGGACCAAAAGCGCGACCAGCGAATGGATGAGATATCGACGGAAGCGACAACAATAGTCCCGACGACGCCAGAAGGGTTTGCAGCTAAAGCCCGGTTAGCAGAATACGAGCTTTTGTTTTGGCACGGCACTGGCGGCGAGCCTAATGGTGGCGTTTTCCTCGCCGCGCAGATTTGCCGCGAGCTTCAGGCGAGGGTCGCAGTATGAGCGGAACAGCAAAGGCCCCGCGCCATAAGCGGACCCTTAAGGGTGTCAGCAACTCTGCCCCCCTGCGCAAAACTGCACATGGCCCCACTGGTGCTGAGGTTTCCCCCTCGAGCGGGGCGAAACTGGAACTGCTTCCCTCTGTCCTCGGCCTCGTTCAGCGTCGCGTCTGGACCAATGACCGGCACAATGAATTCGACAACGCCAGTTTGGAAGCCCGCAAAGACGGCCGGCATCTGGACGAACTGGAAGCCGAGCGTGGCATGCTTGCCGCCTATCATCGCGAACAGGCGCTAATCGAACTGGCGAAATCAATCCCCGCCAGAACGCTCGGTGACGCCGCCGCGCATATCGTCATGGCCTACCAGGTGGCGGGCGATCTCGAAACCAATGACAACGAGGGGTACGAGCTGGAACTCCTGCGCAGACAGCTTTGCAGATGTCTTTCGTCAGCTCTCCGCGTGGTAGCCGATACTGCTGGCGTGCCGATCGAGACCATCGGCGGCGACTGGATGGCCGGTGCCTTCGACCGGGATTTCCCAGATCTGGGAGACCGGGCATGACCTCCATCCCGTTCACCGATCCGCGGATGAACCGAGCCTACAGCGATTGGTTCGACAAGCTGGACGAGGAGCACCAAGAGCAAATCACAATGGCGTTGCACGTCTTGATCGAAGCGCAGACCGCGGCTGAGGCTGCCAGGGCTGCTGCCGCGCCACCTGTATGGTTGGACATGCTCCACGGCCGTACACCGGCTCAGAAGGACTGTGCTAGGGCTATCCGCGCCTTGCCGGTCTGGGTGTGGCCGGAAGCCAAGACATCCGTTCACCGTGTCCTACGCCGCAGGATATCAGCGGATCAACTCGTGCCGATCTTGGCCGGGGCGACCGGGCTGGCCTTCAGCGATATCGCGCCGCTGGTCGCAGCCGTCCGGGTTCTCGATCCCATGGGCGCCCAGGGAGCAAGACCGTCATGACCATCTGCTTCATCGATACCATGGCGCCGGCTAGCCCTGCTCAGCATCAAGCCTGGCAGGCGTTCCTCGATCTGCCGCGGGATCATCAGCGTGCCGCGAAGATAATGTTTCGTCGGGCATGCAGCGGTGCGCGGCCGGTCGACAACCTGATGAGCTTACTGCGGGCCACCAGGATCACCGACGATGACGCCATGGTCCGCATGGGGGCGGCACTTACAGCGTTGGCGCAGGAAAGGTCATTCGAGGGTTAGCCTCAACGGATTATTGCGGGGCGCGCCGCAGTTTTGCACGATGAATACCGTCGCAGTCAGTGAAGCCCTTCGCGGAGGGCTCGGCGATCTCTGCTGGCTGAGAGTGTGCGAATGCTAGGAGGGGCGCCTGAGGCTTCTTGACCGAGGGCCGGGCGTCCCGACGCTCACCGCCCAATTCCTCCGTTCCTGGGTATGAGTTGCAATTAAGATTCTGATTGGCTAACGCGTGCTGGTCGCGGCGGCGCCACTGACTATCGTAAGTCGCCGGCCGGCTGGTCGCTCGGCACGGGAACTCCATGTAGCAGCTGCAGTTTCCCGTCCGCGACATTTCACGCCAATCCGGGTTCACGCGATGTCGTGTTCTTTTTATGCTCACGTTTATGACCGGGCGTGCCCTTCCCACGATTGCTGATCTTGCCGTAGCTCTGAGGGGCCTGCCGCGAAGCGGCGCGATCTGGTGATGTCCAGCCTGCTCTCCGACTTTGCCGAGTTCGACTTCGACGTGACGTGTTCCGTCCGCCGAAGCGAGACGACCTTCCCGATGTCTGACCTTGGTAGCCGTCGGGTGGGTTTTGCTTTCGAGCGGACAGTGTGGCATTGCCTGGCAACGCGGGCACGTAGCTCAACGGTTAGAGCGGGCCGCTGATATCCGCTTGGTTGCGGGTTCGCTTCCTGCCGTGGCCATGTCGGGGCGTAGCGCAGCCTGGTAGCGCATCTGGTTTGGGACCAGAGGGCCGGAGGTTCGAATCCTCTCGCCCCGACCAAGCGCTCTAACGCAGAAAGCCCCTGCCGCCGCGAGGGCTATGCAGCAGCGAAAGCGACGTGCAAAGTGGTTCAATCAAACGAACTAGCACCAAAGTATTGCTCTCTTACGTCTTTGGCGTAGATTGGACTCACGAAATCGCGAGTGATCCTGATGCTGAGAAAGCTTCAAGAACCTAAGCCTACGCCAGAAATCTTAGCGGCCCAGTGCGAGGTCGCAGAAGCTACCGAGAAACTAATTCTTCTGCGGGCATCAGCCCGACAGCTCTTCTTAGAGGGCTCAATGCATCGCGATCAGGCGCTGGAGCGGATCATGGAGTGGGACGCGATGCTCGAAAGGGCATTGGCGAGGTTGCAGGATTTGGAGCGAGATAGGGTGCGTCCCTAAGGGGACACTTCATTAACAACTCAGCCCCCAAGGGTTTCTCCATGGCCGTGATGCCATTCTGTGTTGCCCTGCGGCGGTGCCATCGTAAGTTGCCGGCCCGTCGCTCGGCGCGGGGGCAAACAACTTGTACTGTTCGTGGCACTTGCTTGCTGTCCATTTGGCCCGTCACTAGCCGGACTGTTTGATGCGCCATTGCCTGACCCAATGGCCGCCTGAGCCATAATGGCCGCTTCGGCTCTCAATTAAATTGGGACGGCAACTTCTAAGACGCCCGAGCCCGGCCGAGATTCCCGGCGCAAGAGCGCCCAAATCATCGAAGTCATTCCATTCGCCACTCAAGAAACGAAATGCAAATTTTTGCATCAGGCTAATTTTAGACAACGTATCCAAATTTTTCCTCGACTTTGATTGAACTTCTGACAACCGCAGATGCTCAGCGTCGCTGGCCGCCGCTGTTACGGTGAGGGATTAGCTAAGCATAGACATCCGCATCATGGTATCTTGACCAAAGATGCTAGGATAATTGCCAACCTCTGCCGGGTAATCTGCACAAATGTAGGCACCACAGCAAAACGTGATTGCTGCGGTGCGGCAAAATGGTTGCACAGTGGGAGTTGGGAAGCCTAGTTTCGTGTTCAGCAGCGACGGCGGTCCCTGATCGTGTTGCTGCTATCTTGGACGTTTCCTCCCTAAACTTGGCGGTGCTTCGGCACCGCCTTTTTTTGCTCAGGGCAGAATTCCTAAAGCACGCTGGCGCTTTGTAGCCAACTCAAAATCGCGTCATCTAATCCATACACCTGCATGAAATGTTTCAATATTTTCAGGATTTTTTGAAATGCCCACTTGGCACCACGGCGCTTTGGGGCGGTAGTGAGCTTTGCCGTCTGACCATTTTCGTCACCCAGCTTTGCTTTGCCATACGAGCGGTTATTCCAAAGTGCCGATCGACAAAAAATATCAAGGATTGATAAATTCGATCTCACCAAAGGAGGAGATCATGCCTAAGCTGGCGATGCGAATTTCCCCAGAGCATGTCCCCGAATTGGAGGCACTTCTGGGCGAAAATGAAGAACTCCGCAGGGAGGTGGCAGAATTGAAGGCACAAATCGCCGCGATTCATGCTGGCGTGAAAGCCGTGTTGGATGCAGTCGGCGTTCCCGATATCGAGCCAAAGATGAATTAGGTCTGCTCGTCGCTTGCCTCGACCAGAACTCTCACGAGTTAGCTTCAACGGTACAGCCGGGACGCACCGCCTCGGTAACCGGCGGCTGGGGGCTTACTTTTGCCCAGTGCAAAAACCCTCCTCTTTACGGAGACGGGTGATAGTATTTTTGACTGCTGCAGCGTTCGCCACCAGCTATGAAAGTCGGATGGTTCGGACCCAATAACGGTCACGGGGCTATCGGATGAATTGCTAACCATCCCCCTCCGCGCGGCGCTCAAACGTAATCGAGCAGCAGAAACACGATCAGGATAAGGACGATCGCCCCAATTCCTGAGCCGTAATACGGCCCAGTCCAGCCTCCGCGCCCGTAGCCATAGCCGCCACCTGCCAGGAGCAGGATGACGATCACGATCAGCAATAGGGTCATGGTTTGGGTCTCCTGGCTGGTAAATGGGAGCCCTCAACGCTCCGGCTAGACCGCAGCACTCAAAATGAGCAACCTGTTGGGTCGGTGATCATTCGAACCAATAACCTCGTCCCCCCCATTACTCCGGGAAAAAGAATCACAAATTCCAAAATTCGGTCGATTTGGTGAATCACCCAACAGCAAGATCGGCCGAAGTGAGCCGCTGTCTGAAGTCGCTCATCGTTTGTGGTTGCTCCGGAGAGGATTAGTGCTTAGTCGCGATAAGGGAGCAGAAGCCCCTTCATCTTGGCCAGCAATTCCTCAGTGACAAAGGGTTTGGAATGCCACACCCATTTGTGCCGGTCAGTCGGGCCGCTGTCAGCCCCGTAGCCACTCAGGAAGATGAACGGCACCGCTCTTGTGTCCAGCATGTCAGCGATTGGGTAAGCGTTGCCGTCCTTCAGGCTGAGGTCAAGAATGGCGATATCGATCTTGTTTGAGCGCACTGCGGCTGCCGTCTCGGCCACGGTCGCGAAAGGCCCTATGACCTCACCGCCAGCGTCTTGGATCAGATCCTCAATCAGCAAAGCCAACACGGGCTCATCTTCTGCGATGAGCACATGGTAACCAGCGAGCAAACCATCAGCCATAGTTACAGACAGCCCTTCCCGACGCCGGACATTCCGGTCATCGGATATTTAGGCGCACCGGTCTCTAGGGCAACCTCAGCCGGCTCCACATTTCCAGCAGGAGGCATGCTTAGGCAAACATTGAGATAAGAGCCGCGGCGTAGTCAGCGGCAAGAAATGGTGACGCCGATGCATGCCCACCGGCCGAGCCCCTTTAGACAGCCCGGTCGACCAGTTCCTCGGCTGGGATGACGATCGCCATCTCGTGTATGGCCATGATGATCGCTTCGACCTCTGCCGAGACCACGCGGGGCGTTTCATCCGCTGGCCGGATCCAGCCTGGGGGCAGAGCGCCTTCCAGGGCATTGCGGATCAGGCCCAGCACCTCCCAAACCTCGTCAGGGGATTTGTCGGGTTCGCCGTCGGTAACACTGGTCATGGCCGGTCTCCGCTGTGGGAGGCCATGACTTGGCGATGCTGAACGCGGATTGATAGAGCGCTGGCCACGCACTCTTTCGGCAACGAAGGGGCGTCACCGTGCGAAGGCAGCGCGTCCAAACCCCGAATGTTGCTGCACTAATCGGCAGTAAATGGTACGATTCGGCATGACCCAGTTCACTGTTTTAACAGAGAGAAAACAGGGAAACCTGCGCCCCTTTCGGCCGGGGCAGTCGGGGAACCCACGAGGGCGCCCGAAGGGTTCGCGGCATAAGCTATCGGAGGCGTTTGTCGCGGCCGTGCTGGCCGATTTCAACCAGCATGGCGCGGCGGTAATCGAGCAGGTCAGGTCGGAGGATCCGGTGGCATATCTGCGCCTGATCGCGTCGCTCGTGCCGAAGGAATTCGATCTCGGCGGTGAGGTCAGTTTGCGCATTCGCGCGGCCGATCTGAGTGATGATGAGCTCGCTGCTATTGTCGCGGCGGGGTAGCCAGAGACACGTTTGGCATCGGCTCCTCTCGGACGAAGGGCAAGAACCGACGCTCTTCAGGCGTGTGCCGTCTCAATGTGAGCACTGAGCTTTGATATACGGCCGCCTGGGGGCTTCTGCGGTGGTGGGCGCTACCCCACTAGCCGCTGAGGCGTGGGCGCCCTCGTGGGTTCCCTGCCGCTGCATTGTTGGCTGCCGCCATGGCCGGGTCGGCTGTGTCGACGGTCGCTGAGGACGGTGAGGACGAATAAATGCGCCACTACGCGCGATCATGCGAGCGCACGGGAGCTGAGATGGACTTCTCCGAACTGCCCCCGCTCTGGGATGAACCGGCTCCAATGGGCCACAACGGCGGTCCTCCGCTTGAAGAACCGCGTGGACGTGGCCGGCCAACGGTGATGACGCCAGAGATCCGGAACCGCATCCTGGACCTGCTGTTCGATGGGGTGCCGCTGCGAGTGATCTGCCGAACCCCAGGCATGCCGGGCCGGCGGGCGGTCTACAATCTGCGGGCTTCAGATGAGCGCTTCGACCGGGCGTTTCGTTGGGCGCAATATGAGGGCTATCTCGGCCTGACCCACGATGTCGTCCAAGAGGTCGAGAGAATGCTCGATGCCGGCCACCCGGTGAAAATCGTCCGGATGATCTTCAACTGGCGATGCCAGCAGCTCGCCCGGATGAACCCGTCGTTCTTCGGCGGGAAGGACATGAAGTTCTAGGCACCGCACACGTCGGACACAGCAACACGCGCGTATTGCCCGATCATAGGCGGTGTCCCTGAAAGGGCTGCAGGCGGGCAAGCTGCAGGATCGTCCCCATCGGCGTCGGCAGAAACGGCTCCTCGTGGCCCTGGACGGCTTTCCAGGCAGTTGGAGCCTCCTGCACAGTCTTTGGCGGCTTCCCGGGCCTGTAGACCCGCCAGAGGCCGCTGATGGGCATAATCGCGGTCTCTTCATCGGTGATCGTCGGGAATATCCAGTCTGGTGGCACGCGCATGACGCGGCCGGCCGGAAGCATTTCAGGCTTCATGGTGGGCTCCAGTGATGGTGGGGATGGTGGATCAAGCTGCGGCTCAGGTTGCAGCGGCTCGATCTCGAACCAAGCCAGCGGCCCCAGCTTATTGGCCAGCCAGCTTTCGGGATCAGCGCAGGTAATGGGGTCGAAAAGGGCCTGAGCATGGTGGGCCCGTGCTCCCGCAAGCTGATAGGCGACAGATCGGCAGACTCCCCCATCGCTGTATATAAAGGTATTATCTTTACAGGTTTGGGGGAGTCTGGATCTGGCGAAGGCGTGCTCTGCGGCCTTGTGGCTCGGCCAAAGTTCAGGGAATGAAGTCGCCGCATGCCTGGCGTTTCTGAGAATGATGCCGCCGGCCGCCATCATGAGATCCTGCGGGGTTGGGTCGAGATCAGTGAACGCGATGGTTTCGGCTACCGGCGTCGGCACCGGCACATCCGTCATCACAAGCACATCGAGAGGGTTCTCAACCGTGCGGTTAACGCCCCGGCCACGTCCGATGATCTGCAGCAGCTCGCCTTCGCAAATCTGCCAGCGGATGGCTTCAGCGATGATATCGGGATGCCGCTCAGCCTCGATGGCATCGGCTTGGCCGGCCAGGCGCTCGCGCACCGCGTCGCCGCGCTCATACCAGCCGCCGGCAAGCTTCTCGACGGCTGATCCCATCAGAGCTTCCGCCAAGCGATGGACAGCGCCCGGGCTTGGTGCAGTGCGCCCGACGACGATCAGCGCGCGGATGCCATCCCTATCAGGCTGAGGACCCCATTCATCGCGGCCGGCGACAGCGTTGTGATGGGCGAGCTCGACATTGGCCGGCAGCGGCCCGAAACCGGGTAACGCTTCCTTCACACGCTTCTGCGCCACGATTAGAACGCGGCCAGGGGCGTACCGGCGCGCCTCGCGGCAGAGGATGGCGTGAACCGTGCGAAGGTTCTTGCGGCGGCGCTTGGCGATATCCGGGCGGGCCTCTGCCTCGGCATCATCCATTGGCTCGATCATGCTCTTCGACAGGGCGCGGTCCACGATTTGGCGGACATGTTGGTGCGGCGCTTCGGCCAGCAGCTCAGCGGTCAATTCGACCTGCGGCCAGTAGGGGCGCACCAGTTGCACGTCCATAGTGGCATCCAGCAGTAAAGTCGGCACCTGCCAGCCTTTGCGCACGTCACGGCGCCCTTTAATGTGCAGGACACGCGCCATGCGGCCGTCTTCGTCAGGCTCTGAGGCGAGCGCGAGCCAGCCGGAGACCTGCGGCCCACCATCGCGGAGCAGGGCCATGACGGCGCTCCAGATGCGGGCAATGCGCATGATCTGGGCATTGCCCTTCGCCGACCGGGCCCGCTCCTTACGCTCCTGCTCGGACAGGCCGGGGTGAAGGTCGGGGTCGATCAGCCGGCGCCATTCAAGCTTATGGGCTTCGCCAGCATTCGCATGGTCGAGATCACCGTGCATGGCCTCCCGCTGCAGCGGGCCATCCTCTTGGCCATGCAGGCAGTCGAGGAGTCGAGCGCGCAGGTAATGCAGCCTGTCCGTCTCAATTTTTAGCTGCACGCCTTCGGCGGTCAGAATGCGGTCGGGCTTGCGAAGATCATCGACGGCTATGCCGCTCGGCCGGCCGTTCGCGCCTTCCAGGCCGTCTGCCCAGCAGGATTCATCAACGATCAGTAGCGCCACCTCCCCAAGAGCCGTGGGCTTGGACAGGAACAGCAGGTCGTGCGGCACGATCCATAGATCAGCCTTGGCTCGCCGTTGCTTCTGGTAACCGCATTCGGCGTAAAAAGGGCAGCAGACTGGATCTTTGCCCTTCTCCTTTTTCCGGCAAGCAGCCTGCTGGACATCGACGCCGGCCTCGCGCGCTGCGGCCACCGCCTCAAGGTTGCGGCACATCTTTGTCTTGAGCTTGTCGGCGATCGCAGGGTCTCGCGCGTCGGCATGGTCCGGATCCGGGGCGCTCATCCCACGCCAGACCTGGGCCGTCAGCCGGCTTCCGCGTTCGGCGGCAATGCTGTTGAATAGCTGCGCCTGCTCATCCGCCAGCTTATGCGTGGGCACGCTGAAGACGATGACCCGCTTATCCCCTGCCGTCCGCATGGCCTCGAGGCGACGGGCAGCATAACGATAGGCAGCCCGGGTTTTGCCGGCGCCAACATCAACGCGGATGGCGTGGACAGGGGGAAGTTCGTGCCGGCTTTCCTCGTCGCGCTCGTCCCAGCCCTTTGCGACCTCGAAGAAATCCGACACTGCGACATCGAGCGCTTGGCGCACCGCCGCGATCGGCTGGCGTCGATTGAGCACGCGGCCCGGATTGATGGTGCGCTCAATCCGATCCCGGACAGCAGCGGCGCCTGCTTCTTGGATGGCGTCGTTGAAGTCGCTTTTGTCGAAGCGACGGTTTTCCCAAGGAGAGGCAATCAGGATGGCGTGGCCGCCACGGGTCCAGTCAGCGACGGCGCGCCGAAGCGCGGCATCCGCCGGCGCATGGCGTCGATCGTCGTCACGGCAGATGACGAGAGGGCGCCCTGCCGGCGGCGTCAGCCTTCGGAAGCTGCCGAGGGCAATCCATGTCTCGTAACCGGTCGAAGCCCAGACGGAGAGCCCGGTCTCTGGACCTTCCGCCGCCAGGACAGGCCCCTTCGTAACACCTGGCAATCTGACCACCGCGCCATCGCTGACGCCGTTGGTCTGTTTGACGGCTGGTAGCCTCCTGGCCTCCAGCTCGGCCTCACCGATCTTTCGGGCCTTTGCGTCGAGGTAAACGCGTTGGACCGCCTGCACGTCGCCGCCGGTTGTCGTAGCCACCAGCAGCAGGCTTCGGCTCGGTTCGTGATACCGGACGCTCTCAGGCCAGACGTCCGCCGGAGAGGGAATACCGCGCGCCTCGACCAAATAGCTTTCGGCCACAGTGCCGGCGACGGGCACCGATTCCGCGTGAAGACGCCGCGCCAGCGCAACGCGCTTTGCCGCATCCTCCTCTGCTTCACGTTGCTGCCGTTCGCGCTTTGCGGCCCGCGCTGCCAGCACGTCCTCGCTGATCGGGCACGGCGCATAGCCGGGCGTGTCCCAGCCCAGCCAGTGTTTCGCGAACCTGATCGCGTCGCCGAGCCCGCAGGACCGGCCGTGCATGACGAGGTCGAGGATGCCGCCGCCGCGACCGCCTTCATGGGTAAAAAAGTCGCCGCGTGCCCGGCCGCCGTAATCCTCAATGACAAGGGCCATCGAGCCCTTCGAGCCCCACCGCCATTCGCGCCGCCGGCGGGTATCAGCATTGGGAGCACCAAGCAGGCCTTCCGCCAGCTCTTCAAGCCGTGCCGACAGCGCCTCCTTCAGTGTGTCGAGGTCCCGGCCTGGCGCTTCGGTGGCAATCTTGTCCAGCCAGGCGCGCTGTCTGTCAGTGATGGTAGCGCGCGAGCGGATCGAGCCGATGAACTCACGCTCACGCGGTGACAGATGCTCTTCGTGAGAAAGGCAGGCCGTGATCAGGCCATGCCAATCAGGGAATACCCCCGGCTTTGGATCAGCGAGGCTCACCAGGCGCGCCGTTCCCGGAGTTGCTCCGCGATCTGCGTCACCTTCTGCCACTGCCGCGGGGAAATGCGTTTGCGGTTCAGCAGCTGCTGAAGGAAGCGCTTTTCCCAATCGCTGAGCAGGCCAGGATACTGCAGGTTGGACACGACCAGCGCGCGCCAACCGTCTTCCTCGCTCTCGGCCGGTGGGACATCTGGCGCCAGCAGATCGGCCCAGGTCAGGCCATTGCGGTTCAGCATAGCGGACGCCATGTGCGCCGCAGCAGCCACTTCGCCGGCCTGATCCGACCCTAGGCGGCCGAGGATCGCGGCCATTTTCCGTCGATCCTGAGGGGAAAGGTCAGGCATGACCACCCCCGAACAAGGCCGAACCAGGAGCCCCCGTACTCATGACGCCAAATCCGGATGGCGGCCACCAGGCGGCGGCCGAAAACCGAGAATGGGCTTATCGCCCTGTGCCGCCGCGCAATCGCGCCAAGCATCGAAATGGGCACTTGCCGTGTCGCAGATGGTGACGCGCTTTATCTCGCGAGCCGCGTCGACGCCGGCAGCGTAAATCTTGGCATCGCCACCCGTGCCATTGATGATCGACGCCTGCGCCCATCTGAAAGCATGTGGGGCACAGACCCATCCGGCCGGGCCCTCAGACACTGGCCCGTCGTCACAGAGCAGAACAATTGCCGGCCTGCCGATGGTTGCGAGCCGAGCCATAGGGATCGCCTGCAACGGCAGCGGCATGACCAGCACGATTTCACCGGTCAGCACTGCCTGGAAAAGAGCGAGGTGCCACGGTGCATGATCACGCATCTCGCCCATTTTCAGGCTAAGGGTGACTGCATCGATTGTGCCTGGGCACTGGATGACGACCGCTGTCTTCGGCAATTTCATTTCAGGATAAGGGGCATTCATGATCGCGCGCCCCGCTTGCTTCGAGACACACGGCTACTCCTGTCTGTCGCAAGCCTATCGGCGGCAGCTCCGTCGCGGCGGCGCAACTCAGACTCAAAAAACTCTGCGAACTGCAGCAATTCAGCCTGGGTTACCTTGCCGTAGCGCCATAAACGGGCGCCGTCGTAGAGCTGACTGGCGATAGCAACGAGCGTCTGGACGCGAATGTGATTGAGGCCAACTATCGTGACCTGCGGCAGCTTCTGCTCCGGGGGCGTTTCGCCGGTCATCGCACCGCCTCCCGCAGCTCTTCAGCGTGCCGGGCCAGGCGTTCGGCAATCATATGGTGTCCGAGAGCCAATTGAAGATCGGCTTCCCGGTCGAGATCACGTGCTGTGATGGCGCGATTCACCGTTGGCGCGAATGACTTCGCGCAGTGTTCGATGGCGGGACGATGTCTCATCGTTCCGGGCTCCTTTTTAGAGCCAGTCGCAAACGGCGCTTGATTTCGCCTAAGACTTCGCTAGATTACGGCCTGTTCAGGAGCCGTCAGCGTTAGGTCTTATGCGAAACCCTGCGCGTGCCGTTGCGACCGGCATGTTGCAGGGTTTTTCTATGCGGCGACGCGCCTCGAAGATGCACTTTGACGCTGCGCCTTAATGGGAACCAGGCCTAAGGCCAGAGCTATTGCGTCCAGGTCGGCCTCATCTACCGTCCAACGATTTCTTTCGAAATGGGCCGGGAAAAGGCCCGCTACTGCGCCGTTGTAGCAGATCTGATAGGTTGGCGCTTGCTTGCCGGTACGTTCTTTGAGCGCCACGGGGAGACGAGGCAATCCAATTCGGGCCATAATCACTATGCTCCTTATGTTATGTAGTTGAATCGCGGCTGGCAGTTCGGCCTTCTTTCTTCGGAAGTGTCGAAGACTCTTCAAAACCCTTGAGACACAACGACAGAAAAGTAAGGCCAAGATAGTCAAGGATCATTGGTCTCATGAAGATCCGACGCGGCGCTGGCGCTTCTTCCATTTCAGTTGGAAGTGCAAAGAAAAAAGTCTCCGTATCGCCGGGATCAAGACCTAGTGTGAGCGCCGCACGCAATGACGGATAGTATTCAATTTGAAGATTTAAGCTCCAAAGGCGGGATTTAGCGATTTCGTCGTCTGTCTCATTGGCAAGAAAGTCGACAAATGAATCGAGTATTTCACCAAGATTCAAAACGCCATCATTGGCTGCCGATACTGCCGTTTCAACCAAGGGTAGCGTTGCTTCAAATGCCTTAGTTTCTTCATCAGCAAAGAGCATCGTGAGGGCATTGAGACGTTCCCGCTCGCGAACGATCTTTGTGGATTCAGAACGAAGCATCCGAAACTTTCGGACAAATTCAACGCCATCCGCCGGCTGTCCGTTTGAAATGGCCAATGCAACATTGACGACATGATGGGGTTTAACCTGCGCATTTCGAATGCCGCGGCCCGTTGTCAGCCAGAGGTCATCGCCGGCCGTCCGAAGGATCCGGGTGATGTGCTGCACGGTCACCAAAGGTGTCCCAGTCGTCTGTGCGAGCGAAATCTCTGCTTCTGATGCGGTAGCCATACCCTGAATCCTCTTCGCGCCAAGCGAGACATAACAGGAGCATAAAAAAAGAGCAATTAGAAAAGGACACTTTCCTGAACTTTCTTGTAAATGGCGGTTTTCCTATGTATTCTATGCTCAAGCCCGTCGCGGTGACGTTGCAGGGATCAGGATCATGGACGCTAAGCCTCTAAAGAACCCGCGAACCATCTGAGATGCAGGGCCGCCCTCTCACGGAAGCCCAGATTGGCCGCTTCCTTCAGCATCTTGCTGTAAGCGCGAATATTTCGGCATCAGCTCATGCTGTGCTGGTTTCCCGATCGACCGTCTACGCGCGGCGCGATGTTGATCCCGATTTTGCAGCGGCCTGGGATAGTGCTCTTGAAGAGGGCGTCGATGCGCTTGAGGCGGAAGCCTGGCGTCGAGCGATGGACGGCACTGAGGAATACGTCACCTGTGCCAGTGGCCTGATCTACGGCGCGGACGGATTGCCGATCATGCAGTGCCGTTACAGCGACAGCCTCATGAGCTTACTTTTGAAAGGCTATCGGCCGAACGAATTCCGCGGCCGCGCCTCAGTTGAGCAGACTGGGCAAGCAGTCGCTGTGCTGCTGCCCGCAATCCTCAAAGTCACGGCCCACAACGCTTCGGCAAGCGAGATTGGCCTGTGATCGAGCCATTCCGCCTTATCAGGTCGGGCGTCGATGTTGCGCCGCTGGTCGAGCAGCTTGCTGCTCACCCTGAGCTTTGGGGCCAGCAGAAAGCACGCCTGGTTCCTGGCTCGCCCCACTCCGAAACTGTCGATATATGGGTGCGATTCCGCGACGTGGATGCGTATGTCGCTGAATATGGCTCCGACATGGCCCGTTTCGTTGACGAGCACGAAAGCGTCTGGCTGCCTCCGGCGCTTGTCCTGCCGGGTGCCGTGGCCATCGCAACGAACCTCGCAGGCGATCGGCGTCTGGGCGGTGTCCTGATCACCAAAACACCTCCCGGCGGTCAGATTAAGCCGCATGTCGATGGCGGCTGGCACGCCCAGGCGCATGACAAGTTCTATGTCGCCATCCAGGCCGACGATGGCTGCCTGTTCCGTTGGGACGGCTCCGATCTGATCGCGAGCCCAGGAGATATCTGGGAATTCCGCAACGACATCCCGCATTCGGTCGAGAACCATTCGTCTCGCGACCGCCTTTCAATGATCGTCTGCCTTAGGAGAGACTTATGACCGGCTGCAATGGCTGCACGTCCTGCGAACGCGCCGGCATCCAACCCTTCGGCGAAGAATGGCATACGGCTGATGGCGTCTTCATCAAAGAGATGAAGATCCCGCTCGCCGGCACCGTCGTGCCGCAGCATGCGCATTCGTACGATCACACCTCGTTCTTGGTCCGTGGCAGCATTATCGCAGAGGCCGGCGATGCCGATCCGGTCCGATATGACGCGCCACGGGCGATCTTCATCCCCGCTCTGATCAAGCACCGGTTCACGTCGCTTGAGGATATGACAGTAATCCTCTGCATCCACCGCGAGCGCGACGGCGGTGCGGCTATCCACGAAGAACATCAGCTTGAAGGAGTTGCGTGATGCCCTGGGGTGTAGCGGCTGCCGGCGTGGCGGCGGGTGGTTCGATCATCGGCGGCTTAATCGGCGGCAACAGCCAGTCGAAAGACATCGCGGCCAATGAAAAGCTGGCGATCAATCTGGGGCAGCAGAACGCCAACCAGACCGATCTTCTCAATCAGTATTATGTCGCGTCCGGCAACAACGCTTTGACCGATATTGCTGATGCATCCGGTTCGAATGGTGTCGCCGGCCAAGACTACGCATCGTCTCTCTTCCAAACCGATCCCGGCTATCAGTTTGACCTGACCCAGGGCGAGAAAGCGCAGGACAACGGCGCGGCGGCACGCGGCCTCGGCACATCCGGCGCAAATATCCAGGGCGAGACGAATTACGCTGAGGGCCTGGCCGACAATGCTTATTCCAGTTTCTACAATCGGCTGAGTTCGCTGGCCGGCATGGGCCAGACGGCAATCGGCCAAGACGCGAATGCTGGCGCGCAGGCTGCGTCGGGGGCCGCTCAGACGGCGGCAAGTGCTGGGGCCGCGCAGGCTGGCATAACCGGCACTCAAACGTCAGGCATCACGAGCGCGCTAAATTCGTTCTTGAATAACGCAACAACGCAGAACGCGCTCTCGGCCTATGCGAGCCCAACGACCAAAGCGACAGGCGATACTCAGTTTCTTAACGCGCTCTCGGCCAATTAGGAGCCAAAACGATGGCCGTTTTCGACGCAAACGCTTTGACAGATCCGTTCGCGAGCACCCAGTTTAACCTGCCTGGTGATTTGCAAGCCGCGCAACAGATTCGACAGGGCCAGAATGCCCTGACAATGCAAGCCCAGCAGGTCGCTGACCAGCAGCAGGAGGTGGGTCTGCGGCCGGGATTGGCTGCGGGCGATCCACAGGCGCTGAATGCTCTGTCGGTCATTGATCCAAGCATGACGAGTCAGATCATCGCCAACAGATCGGCTCAGGCGATGATCCCCTACAACATCATGCAGCGCCAGGCGCAGACGATGGCGCAAGCTGCTCAAGGCGTTGTTGCTGCGGCGCCAGCTGACCGGCCGGCCGCATATCAGCAGATGCTGGCGAATGTCCGGCCCTATGGTCTCGGCCAGAACCTGCCAGACCAATATCCCGGCGACGGTGCCCTTGATCAGATCGCGATGTTCGGTGCTGATCCAGGAAAGATCCTGAACTATTTGCAAAACCGACCCTATCTTGCCGGCGCTGCAGGCGGGCAACCGCCTAGCGGCGGTGCCTCAGGCCAGAACAACCCGGGCAATCTCAAGAATGTTGGTGGTGACGGCTTCCAGTCCTTCTCGACCCCTGAGGCGGGTGTTGCCGCAACCGAGAATCAGCTTCTCATCGACAACCAGCAACACGGTCTCAAGACCACCGCGCAGATCATCAATAGCTGGGCGCCCCCGTCCGATGGAAACGACACGGCGGCCTACACAGCGGCTGTCGCACAGCAACTCGGCGTCGATCCGAACCAGCCTCTGGATCTGACCAATCCGACCCTGCGCAGCCAGTTCGCCCAAGCCATATTCAAGCAGGAAGGCCATCCGGTGTCATCCGCGCCGGCGCAAGCGGCGGATGGCTCGACCCCCGGCTCCTATACGCCGGGATCGCCTGCTGATGTGCAGGCTGAGGCTCCCCAGCCGGCAGCGGCGCCAGGAGATCAGGCGTCAGCCCCCTCTCAGACCTATGCCCCGGTCATGAAGAATGGGCAGATCATCACTGATGGGAACGGCTACCAGTTGGTTCAGTATGGCGACGGCTCACAGGGCTATGTGCCGGCCAGCGGCGGCCCGGCAGACCCCGCGACGCTCGCTGTGCAGGCCCACATCAAGGCATCGGCGCAGGCAGGATTCCAGCTTGTTCGCGATCCCAACTCGGGTGTCATGATCTATCAGCCGATCCCGGGCGGCCCCGCAGATCCGGCGGCCAAGCACAATCTTGCGGTTGCCGGGGACACAAGCGGGCCCCTTCAGAGCGGAACGCCGCCGGCGGCTGCTCCGGGTACGCCTGCCGCATCGGTCGTGCCCACTCAAAACGCGCTCAGTATGGCAGCTCCCGCTGCCACCCAGCCGGCGCGGACACCCGCTGCTGGGCAAACACCCGCAGGAACGTTCCCTGCGCCTCCTGTCGACCCTTACGCCGGCTTGGCAAACAATGGTGCTCTGGCCACCAGAATGAACGCAGACCGGACGGCAGCCGCGGATGCGGTGAAGGCGAATGCCCCGATCCTGGAAAAGGATCAGCAGCAGATCCAGAACGCGCAGCAATTCGAGCTTGTGAACGCTGGAGCGCCGACCGGGCCTCGCGCTGGATCTGATGCAGCGGCGTGGGCTCGTAGTCATATTCCCTGGACGCCCAGCAATCAGCCTTACCAGACGATGGACAAGATTGCTGCCGAGATGAAGGTCTCCGGACTGCCGTCAGGAATGGGACGTCTTGACTTGCCTGTCATTCAGGCCGTGGCCAAACAGCAGCCATCTGTCACGAACTACCGCGACGTGAACAGCAACATCGCGAATGTTCAAATCGGCCGAGCTCGGCGCGACATGATGTATCGTCAGGCGCAAAATCAGTGGGCGCAGCAAAACGGAACGCTTGCTGGCTTCGACCAGATGTGGGGCGACTATGCGGATAATGTCCCGGCTTACCTAGTGAGCGCCGACGGTTCGCGGACAACCGTCAACACGGCGGCGCCGTCATTCCGCGACTGGGTTTGGAACCGCACAGATCAAAACACCGGTCGCTACAATCCCGCGCTTGCTTCTGTGCCCGACAGCCAGTTGTCGGGTGGGCAGCCCCAGGCACAATCGCAAGGGCAGCCGACGCCTCAACAGGCCGCGCCGCAGAGCCAAATGCCCCAGCCGCAGCAGGCGGCCGGCAATCCGCAAAGCGCTGCATCTCAACAGGGCGGAGCGGTTTTTCACGTCGCAAACTCGGCGGATTACGCCAGCGTTCCAAGTGGCGCCCGCTATGTCTCGCCAGACGGCGTTTTGAGGGTGAAGCAGTAATGGCCGACGCATCGCAGCCCTGGCTGAATGATCCCATCGTCTCGCAGGCATCGCCTGCGGCACAGGCGGCGGCACAGCCCTGGTTGAAAGACCCCGTCGTTTCGCAATCGCCCCCGCCGCCACAGCAGGCGGACGTGCCGGTCATCGATATCTCTGCGTCTGGGCCAAACCAGAATCCGGCAGCACCAATGGGACAGCCCGGGTCAGGCTATATGCTGTCGAACGTCGGTGGTGGCGGTCAGAACGTCGGCGTAAACGCGACTGTTCCAGCCCAGCCAGCGCCGGCGCCTGTCGCGCAAACCGCGCCCCCGGTAACCCCTGCCGTTGCGGCTTCTATTCCAGCACAGGCGCCCCCGCCGCAGGCGACTGCGACGTCGCCCGCCAATCCGCCAGGCTTGCCGCTGCCCCCTGCACCCACGACGTCCACGGCCCCACCCGGGAGCCATCTGCCGCTTCCTCCGCCGCAGGCGGCCCAGTCCCAGCAAACCCAACCTGCCAGCCCTGCGTCGAACCAGCCGCAACCTGCTGATAGCAGCGTGGCGCCCCTCCCCTCACCCGCGCAGGTTTCTCAACCAGCGCCGCCTCAGGGTGGAGCGCTGCAGGGATTGTCTGACGCGGCTTTCGCCACGCTGGATCAGATACCCGGCGTCAACCAAGTTGGCGCGGCCACGGATGCAGCCCTAGGTTATCTCATCGGGCAGGGCTCGCAGGCGCCCACGTTCGGCGCGAGATATCAGCAGAACTTGCAAGCCAATCTGGCCAGGCTGAACTCAATCCCGGCTGCACTGCGCGTGCCGGCGGGCATGGTAGGCAACACCGCAGCGGCGATCACCGGTGGGGGCGTAATCGGCGTTGGTGCCGATGCGCTGGCTAGTGCCATCCCGGCTGTTGCTCCCACGCTCAATGCTCTGTCGAGCCTACCCTCCATCCTGCGGTTCGCCGGTGCCGGCGCAGCCCAGGGCGCGGTTCAAGGCGCATCCGACGCGCCGACGAATGCTGGCATCCTGCCGGGTGCGGCGGAAGGTGCTGGGCTTGGCGCGGTTGCGGGAGCTGTGCTCCCGGCGGTTGGTCAGGCTGTCGGTGGTGGCGCGCGCATGGCGGCGAACTATGTGCGGCCGTTCCTCGGCCACACCAATGCCCTGACGGATGCCGCCGGCAATGCCATGCTCCGCCAAAATGGCCAGCCGATTATGGCAACGGCCGGACAGATCCAGATGGCCGGGCGCCACTTGGTAGACTCTGCTGACGATCCCGATGCGGTGCGCGCTTCGCTCGCCGGCGGCGCCAACGAAATCGTGCCAGGCTCAACACCAACGACCTTCCAGCAGACGGGAGATATGGGCCTCGGTGGCGTCGAGCGCGCCGTGGCCACGCGGAACCGTGGCGTGTTCAACAAGGCGATCGCCAACCAGAACAGCGCACGCCTCGCATCCTTGGGCAGCTTCCAAGGCACCGGAGATCCCAGTCAGGTCAGAGATCTCGTGCGCGCCCATCTCGATGCGATCGACAAGACGGTCTCTGATCTTCAGGGACAGGCACCTGGGGCGAGCGCCCGCGTCGCGCAGGCTGGTGAAGGCCGCGTTGCCACCGCCCGCGGTCAGGCAAACCAGGCGGCGAGCGCAATCGGCGGCCGGGACACGCCCGAGGCCTACGGTGCCGCGATGCGTGCCCGACCGGATGCAGCCGAGCAGGCAGCCCGTGAACAAGAATCCGCGCTATGGGATGCGGTCGATCCCGAGGGCAAGCTCGTCATGGACGTGACGCCCATCCGTAAGGAAGCCAGGGCGATCACCGGCGAGCAGACGAAATCTGCGAAGCCTTTCAGCAGCGCTGAGAACCAAATCTACGGTGCCGCGAGCTCCTACCGCGCCGGCGAACCCTTCAAGGAAGTCAGCGATCTTCGGCAGAACATCAACGATGCCATCTCGCGTGAGCTGGAGCACGGACGCACGCCTGGCTACGCTCGCCTGTCCCGCTTTAAGGCGGTTTTGGATCATGCTATCGACAGCGCCGTAGAGCGCCACGCGCAGCGGGAAGCTTTGGCAGTTGCCGAAGGCCGGATGCGCCCCGGCGATACGATGGCTGCGCGACTTCAGGAAAAGAACGATGGTTGGGCGGCAGGCACCGCGAATTCCTCCGGAGGCCAAGGGCAAGATAGCCGTTCAGCTTTCACTGAACCAAGTCGCTCCCGAGGAGCAGATGGCCTATCTGGCTTGGGTGGAACAGGAAGCTCGTCGGGACGGCGACCAGGAAATGCTGGAGGCAATCCGGGACTGGCGGCTGGATCAGCAAATCAACGGCCCGGTCCCTCCCTCCTCGCCTTTCTGACGCAACGCGGCGGCGTCACCGATCCCGGTGGCGATCTTGCCGCAATGGATGCCGGGCCGCAGCGCGTCGGTCTTCTGCGGCGCACCGGTGGCCAGTCGCTGGATTACGCGCGGGAGGCGGCTGTCGAAGCCGGCTATCTGCGTCCAGGCGCTTCAACCAATGACCTGCTCGAAGCCATCCGGTCTGAATTGGCCGGCCGCAAAGTCTATCCGCCGGAACAGCAGGCTGGGCTCGACCTGGCTTCGAATACCGAGCGTGAAGCGGCGCGGCAGTCCGACGCCATGATGGGTGCGCGTGAAGACGTGCGGATGGCGGCCGACAATGCCGGCGTGCGCCTGGCGCCTGCCGAAACGGACCATGCGACTGACCTCGTGATGCGCGGCATGGATCCCCACGATGCAGTCGACCACGCCGTCCGGTACGGCGATCAGGCAGCCCTGACCCGGGACACGTCCCTGCAGCAAATGGGACCGGCCGGCGTGCGACCGGAAGCCGAGCAAGGTCTTCTGACAATGCCGGAGCCTCCTGCTGGCCATGACGGCGGCCCGCGGGTCAATTTCGATGAAGACGCCGCATCACGGCTGAGGGCGGCGGTTGACTTCAGTAATGACCGCCATCAGCGCTTCAACGTCGGAGCCGTAGGCGACATGGTTCGCCGCAGCTCGCAGGGCGGTTTTGTCCGCTCCGATGCCAGCGTTCCGCAGGGTATCCTGCGGCCGGGCGCCAAAGGGCGCGAAGTCCTCAACGCCTATGAGAACGCCGGCGGCGACATGAACGCTGCGCGGGACGCTTTGGCGATGCAAGCTCGTCTCAAAGCCATCAAGCCAGACGGCACCCTCAATCCCGACGCCCTTTCCCGGTTCCGGCGCGACTACGGGCGAGCTTTGTCACACCCCGCCATGCACTCGCTCAATCAGGCGCTCAGCACGGCAGAAGGGGCAGAGCGTGCGGTTGGCGATGCCGCGACGCGCGCCAAGGAGGCGCTGATTGCTCATGATCAGCAAGCTGCGGCGCAGATCCTGAATGCCCAGCAGGTCGGTCGGCAATTCCGTTCAACGGTCGCCGGCCAGTTCGCGAAAGCCGACGCCCCCGATGACGTCGTGCGCCAGGTCGGCGCCCTCTTCAGCAACAGCAATGCCACTTCGCGGTTTGCTCAGCTTGCCGCCCTCACCAAGGGCAATCAGGCCGCTATCGACGGCGTTCGGCGTGCGATCGTCCAGCATATGGAAATGCGGCTGGTGTCCAACACTGAGGCGGGCACCTCCAGTCAGGGGAAGATCTCCGCAGATGCCTTCCAGACTTTCATGCGCCAGAACCGGAGCGCGCTGCGGCAGTTCTTCACCGAGAACGAGGTCAACACAATGGACCTCATCGGCAAGGACATTCAGCGGTCGCTGCGATCCCGCGACGCGATCAGGCTGGCTGGGGAATCCAATACGGCCGGCGACCAGGAAGACGCGCGGAAGTTCACCCTTGCCAGCCGGATCGGCAAAGCCTTCGTCGTCCAAGCCCTGAGCGGCGGCACATTGGGCATCCTGGGCGGCGAGAGCGGCGCGCTAACGGGTGAAATCTTTGGCGTGGGTGCAGCCGTGGCTCGCGACGTTCTGGCGTCCATGCGCCTGGCTGGGATTAACAAGGTGGACGACCTCGTGACTGAGGCGATGCTGCACCCAGAGGTCGCGCGTATCCTCATGTCGAAAGTCACCCCAGAGAACCAGTCTCGCATCCTGTGCGGACTATCCCACGCGGTGACGCGGGCGAGCGCCTCGAACCTCGCCGTGCAGGCCAACGAAACGGGATACAACGAGCCCGCGCCGAGTGCCGCATGGGTGCCGCCGGCCGCACAGATGAACGTGCTGTCGACGCTGACGCGGTAGGGCGCTGGCTCCTTCACCCTTTCCCCCGCATAGTGGGGCTGCGGCAAAGCCGTTAAAGGGGAACGACATGAGATACGCCTGGGTTCCGTTCATCGCCCTTGTGACGCTGGCCACCCCTGCCCTCGCCCACAAATCCTACCCGCCGGTCACGCCGGACATTTCCTGCCCAGGCGATCGGGTCGTATGGGTGAACACCAACAGCGGCGTTTATCACTACGAGGGCGAGCGCTGGTTTGGGCGCACCAAAAGCGGTCAGTTTGAGTGCGAGAAGCAGGCTAAAGCGGAGGGTGACCACGCGACGGAGAATGGGCAGTAGCTCGGAGATTGAGCTCACCAACTTTAAGATTGAAGGTTCTCGGATTTTCCAGCGTTGAGCAAACGCGGATAAGGCATTCCAGGCAAAGGGAAAAACTGTCTAAAGTCAAATTCGAAAGGAGGCATTTTGTCTCCCCTTACGTTTTCCAGTTCAACTTTTAGCAACATCTGACCTATCTGATGATGAATTCCATGGCAAATATCATCGATACTCTCGTCTCTGATCCAAGGTCTTTTTCTTTGTTGAGAAAGCAAATATTTCTTGTCAATGTGGAATAAAATATAGCCATCACCTGGCCGCAAATATCGCAATCGTCCATCAGGAAAGGTTGTGCACATATTCCAATCGAACTGCTCGTCAAAAGTGAGCAACCGATATGGATCTCGGTTTTGACGCCTTATTTTGGTAGCAGGATCGATCTTTGTGGCCATCACTGCGGTAATTACCGCTACACCGAGGCCTTTATTTCTCAGAGTTACATGGGTGTCTTTTGCGTCCAGATGGAAATCTAGATCAAGAAGGGGGCGGATATTCTCGAACAAAGACCGCCTGTTCATCCGAGCGGTTTGTCTTGCTATCCAAAGGCTTCCGCCCGACACCCCGAGTGCGCATATTCCTGTTACAATTCCCGCGATATCTCTCAGGTGGGAAATTGTATTCCAGGTTACCATAGCACCTTCGACTCAATACTTGCCCGAGCGCTCGGCGCAATGACGAGATTTATTTGTCAGCGATGCGCGAGCTGCTTTCGCGCGGATCGCTGACCATCGCTTCCTGCCCCGAGGACTCTACCGGGACAGCGCAGCAGCCTTGATCCTCGGTGCGATCGGCGGCCGTGACGGCTGAAGCGTGAGCCCCCTCCCCCCGATCTCGACCTTCGCATCCGGATAAACAGCCAACGCCAGGTTCAAGTTCTCCACAAAAACCGTTCGGAAATGGTCGAGGCGCGACACCCCTCCCCCGAACTGGGCATGGAGAGCCTTCCAGGTCACGTCACGGTCGCCTGCGAGCGCATGAAGCCGGTAGGCCAGCCAGCAATAGATGTCCAAGGCCATGGAATGGCGGTTAATGGCCCGAATAGCAGCATCATCGACCGGAACCGGGTGGCGCTTTAGCTGCTCGAAGAAGGTTTCAGAGAGCCTGACCGTCTCGAGGAAACCTGAGGTATTTCGAATCGCCCCGCCAAAGTCCTCACTTTGGCCCCCGGCAGAGTCCTCACTCAGATACGAGGAGGTATCGCCGAACATGGCCGTATCGACGATGTGCTGCTGGATAAGACCTTCTTTGCCAGCCGAATGCAGGTGGAAGGAAATCCGGCACCGGGTAATGCGTTCGGCCTGCTCACGGATCGACTGAATGCTCTTGCCGCCGGGCGTGATGCCCATCTTCCCAAGCCAATCTCTCAAGCTTTTCCCAAGCTCTACTGATCGGCTGTTGGTCTTGAGGGCTTCGCTTTGGAGGTAGAGCATGATGAGGCGTGCGCGGGAGCCATAGGGCACTCCCACCGAGATTGGCGGTCCGGAGGGCATTGTGCGGCGGCCTGGCTCGACCAGCAGGGTGACCCGCTCGGTCCTAAGCTGCCAAGGGGCGTCGTCTGGGAGCCTTTTGTGAGGAAGAGCTGCTTGTGCCCAGCCAGAAAATAGGAAGGCGGTCCCACTCTCCTCGTCAGCGAGGAAATTCGCGGCTACATCCACGACACGACGGTCGAAATTGAACTGGAGAGCTTGCTGCTTCCCCTTCTCGACCAGAAGATCGTGAATTGTTCCCATCGACTCGGCTGCCCTGTCTCTCAAAACAAACTCTGGCCGATTGAGCTGGCTTTGTCGCTGAGGACTGTGGCGGGGATGGGTATTAGTGAAGGATATTAGGTTAGTTCTATTAGTATGTCCTGTCAGAGTCCTCGGGATAAGTCGGTGATTTTACGGGAAATCCACGAGTCGAAGGTTGCCGGCGATCCCGCGAAAGTCCTCACGCTTTCCCGGCAAAGTCCTCACTTACAACGTCGGCTTTTGATGCTGTGTGAGCGCGTGCAAGTCATCGTCTGAATTTTTAGCACCCGAGTCGGGCTACGAGCCTCAGTGTTCAGCGAGAGCCGCATCATGCCGGATCTGGTAGGCGCGCTGGTTATCCAATGATGTCGCGCATTGGCCCGCTAGATCAGCTTCTAGGGTGCCTCCCCTAAAAGCGTCACCTTCCAGATTACATTCAGCCTGTTTGTAAGCTCGCCAGCGATCTTCAGCGATTTGGAAATCGTTGCCGAGTTGCGGGACGTTTTTCCTAAAGTCTTGTTCCGCAGCGTGCACGTTTGCCTCGGCATTTTGATACTCGCGATCCAAGCACGCGCGGATATCATTCTCATGATTTTGAGCCATGCAATGGTCTGCGGCAATTACCGGGCAGGGAATGCCAAGACCCACGAGGGAGAAAACTGCAGCGCGGACGGTCTGCGGGCTTAACCAAGGTTTAAATGACCGTATCCACGTAACGCTGTCAGCACGCCTTGACGTGTTGTTCATTTCCTCCGCGGCGTCCGGTCCTCGAGGTCTGCCTCAGCAACAGCGATGCCGGCGTCCCGAAGCGCGTGGCTGACGACCTGCTTCATGGTCAGCCCCCTCTCCTTCGCTGTCGCCATGATAGCGTCGATCGTGGAGGTGCGGACCCGCAGATTAAGGGTGGTGGCCGGATCTGGTGGTGGGGCGACTACTGGCGTGACCGCAGGAGACGTTGCCACCGAAGCCCCCTCCCCTCCCCCGCTTGGCTGGCTCTGAACCGGCGCAGGCTGATGGACGATCTGCGCCGGCGGTTGCTGTGGCGCTGTGCTGGTCGCAATAGCCAGTGCCTCTTCAGGCGACGGACGACGAGCTTTCAATGGTGCCTTCATGTGCGCACACTCATACGTCGTTACGTGTGGACGTGGGTATCCAACCTAATTTGATCAGCTCTTCTATGAGAGCTGAAACTTCGGCCGCGGCCGGCCCAGAGGTTGGGAGCCGCCCCGAGTAGGACATTTCCCCGTAGGCCACGAGGTCCGATAGCGAGCTTAGAAGACGTGGCAGCTTGGCGCGGTCCGCCTCTGCCTCCGCATGCTTGGCCAGCGAGGTGCGACGCACTCTATTGAACATCACCCGCGCCGGGATATCGCGTCGGGCAGCCTTGGCCAGCCCATCCACAAGGCGAACAGTCTTCTCAGCTTCCGTGATGTCCGCTTCGCCGGCCAGTGTCGGCACCAGCACTGCGTCGGCCGAGGTCATGGCGACCGTAGCTGCCCGATTTCCGAACCCTGCGGTATCGACCAGCACCAGATCTGCTGTTTCGGCTTTGGTGCCAATCAGATGTGCGAGCTGTGTTTCATCTGGCTCGGCGAATGTCTCAAAGGTTGGGCCCTCGTAGGTAGATGTTGCCCAACGGGAGAGCGCTTGCGTGGGGTCAGCGTCCAGAACGACGAGCTTACACTGGCCGGCGAGACTTCCCGCGAGAACCTGGCAGAGCGTCGTTTTGCCAGGGCCGCCCTTGCTGCTGGCAACGGTAAGCACCGTCATACTGATATTCCTACGTCAGAGCGTCGTTACGTCGTGACGCAGAGAAGACATTACGCGCGATTCGGGTCAAGCAATTGACGCCATCCGTTTCGAAAAGAGCCGCCTTGCCAGCTAGGTGTATAGGCATAGCTACGTAGTTACGTGCTGTCGTGATGATGATCTTCGATGACGCTGATAATGCGCTCATGCATCAGAAAGATAGAATTTTCCTCCGCAGCAGGACCGCCGACAGTGCCAGGAGCGAAGTTTGGTAAAGGGACCGTGCACACACCGAGAGGACGGGGAGGGGAGGGCGCAACGATTACCGCACGTCGACACGTATAGTCGTAGAGCCGTAACGCTGATGGTCCAGCACTACGTATTATCGTAACGCCGTAGTGTTTCATCAATCATGAGGCCGGCTGTGGCTCCAGCGCTTCCAATAGCGCAATGGCGCGGACCAACCGAGCGCTCGCTCGAGTATCGGCTTGTTGGGCTAGCCCAAGTGACATGTGCCGGCGGAGGAGGGGAGGGGCTCGCGCATTACAGGTTTGCATCCCACGGCCTAGAAGCGGGATGGTGAGCATCGCAGGAAAAGCATTACGCACCTTTGTCGTTACGTATCGCCGCAACAAAACAATTACGTAATGCCTTACTTCCGCTGGAATAAGGCGCCGTGCGAACTGTGTTGCGGCAGCTTCTGCAGGCGGCCTTCCCCTGCTGCCTGACATTATGCATGCTGCAGAAAAATAATCGGGGAACGGCCCAAGCCATGAAGATCACCTTCACATACACGTTTTATCGGCCGTCACAGGATGGGGCAAGTTCATCGCAATTCACCCTGGATCGTGAGATCGAGGTAGCCGGTCCCCCAACTGAAAAAGGTTATCCGACGCACGCCCAGCTCGCTCAGGCTGAGGCTGCATTCCGAACCTGGTTTGCATCATCTGTGGCGGACGGGCGCCTCATTTCCCGTGAGGCGAAGAGCTCCGACAAGAGCATCCTCTACAGCACCTATCGCTGCACCCTTCCATTATAATGTGCACCGCGGTTCGCGTGACGCTGATACGGCATGACGTCGTTACGTGCTGGCATTCTGGTCAGTGATGCCGTTTCACTTATTGCACTTACGGGTATGTTTACCCTAACTAAGCGACGAAGGAGAAACGCTATGACCCTCTCGATGCTTCAGACGGTTGAGCCAAGCAGCATCTCCGACAGCGACAAGCGGGCCGCCCAGGACGCAAGCCGTGCTCTAGCGCAGCTCAGTGGCCGCGGCAGCGTGCATGTCGAGGCTGAGGCTGCGAATGGCTCCCATCAAACCTTTGTTCTGCCGGCGGCTGCTGTGCGGCTGCTCACGGACATGCTTGTCCACCTAGCTGACGGCCGGGCGGTGTCAGTGATGCCTGAGAATGCCGAGCTGACGACGCGCCAGGCGGCCGACATGCTGAACGTGTCACGGCCACATCTGGTAAAGCTAATGGGGGAGGGGGCTATCGACTTTCATATGGTCGGCACCCATCGCCGGCTGCTGTTGGAAGACGTCATCTCCTTCAAGGCACGCCGGCACCAGGAAACGGGCCGAGCCATGGACGAGCTTGCCGCAGAGGCTCAAGAGCTGGGCATGGGCTATTAGCCTGTGGCTTTCGTCGCCCTCTTCGACGCGAATGTCCTCTATCCGGCTCCGCTTCGCGACCTCCTGATCCGGTTAGCACGCACCGGGCTCTTCCAGGCTCGGTGGACCGAGAAAATCCACGACGAATGGACAACGGCACTGCTACGGACCAGGCCCGAGCTTGCCGATCGGCTTCCGCGGACCCGCACGCTACTAAACAGCGCGATCGATGACTGTTTGGTTGAAGGTTACGAGACCCTGATCCCGGCGCTGGAGCTTCCCGATCCAGACGATCGGCATGTCCTAGCTGCCGCAATCGTCGGCGGCGCCGATGTCATAGTGACCCAAAACATTCGAGACTTCCCGGCGGAGAAGCTTGCCCCGTTTCGGATCGATGTGCAGCACCCAGACAAGTTCATCCGGCACACGCTGGATCTGGACGAGGCAGTTGCATTGTCGGCGGTGCGAGAGGCGAGGGGGGCTCTGAAGAATCCGCCTAAGACCGTTGAGGAGTTCCTTGACACGCTAGCGCAGCAGGGATTGGCTGAGACAGTGGCATTTTTGCGCGTGCGCTCAATGACGTTTTGATCTCGCACGATAACGACGCCATTGAAACCCAAGATCGCACGACTGCTTTCGACCCAAGCCGGTCGCCAGCGCCCAAATCGGGTCATTCCGACAGCGGACATTCAGCGAAGAGGTAGCTTGTCGCCTTCGCGCC
>NZ_JAESVB010000029.1 GCF_020618775.1 Acidisoma silvae
TATCGCGTTCCTGGCGAAGAATTTCATTCTCTCGCCGAAGCCGCTTTAGCTCGGCGGCGGCATCCTCACCCGGTGGTCGCCGCTCCGGCTCATCCATCTCCCGGTCCCGGCGGCGGGACAACCAGCGCGTCAGCGTCGACAAGCCGATGCCAAGATCATTCGCTATCTCCCGCCGCGTCCGGCCGCTCGTCTGGACCAAACGAACCGCCTCGTCTTCAAACTCCTGCGTAAATCGTTGCGCCATGCCTGGATAACTCCTCTATGCCAGTAGGAGCCCTCCACTTTTCTGAAGCAAGTCCAATTACGACATGGCCAACGAAAAGTACATGACACGCTCAAGTCGTCAGCAAGGGGGGCATGCTAGGGCGACGAAGACGGGGGGCGGTCGCGGTGCGGTAAGTGGGCAATGGTGTCGAGAGGACTACGATGACCCAACTTGCCCTGCAAGAGGCGGCAGCCACCATTCTGGCCGCCTATCTGTCCAACCATGAGATTGGCGGTGCGCAACTGCCTGCGCCGATCGTCGCTGTCGGCGAGGTTCTGGCGACGGCACAGGATGCTGTGCCGTCCCTTGAACCCGTGGTCAGGGCTCGCTGGCGGCGGCCCCGGTTCCCTGTCGCGAGCGAGTTGGAGTCCCGGCGGATTGAGCATGTCGATCAGACGGGGATGCTCTGGTAGGAGAAGGCTACCGAGACCCGAAGCGACGAGGTGGCTGACCACCTGATCGATCAGGCGCCTGAACCCGAGCAAACTGCTACCGCTGCGATGCCGGAAGCGAGCCTCGATAAGAAGCGCGACACAAATTAGGTGAATGACGCCGCTGTGCCGGTTGGAACAATCACTCGCCTTCCCGAAGTCCGACGGGGCCGTCGGCGGCTCAGGTCGCAAGTCGCCTGGCGAGGTGAAGAGGTCAGGACGGTCGTTGCTGCAAGGCCGGCGGGAGGGCGAGATTGCGTGACCGAGAGCGTATGACTGTTAGGGTGCACGAGGCTCCGTAAGCTCAGTGAAGACGTGACTCGTATGCTTGAGGGGATTCCTCAGCAGTCGAAGGTTATCGATACGGTCCGAAAGACATTCACCTATCAGGACAGCGAGACGATTGGCCAGGCACCGACGCCCTTGCATGCCATTCCGCGAGTTTGGGTCCGTCCAAGCCTCTTGGCCATGATCGTGAGCCACGCCGAATTAATGCGAGAAAACATCAATTCAACATAAGCCGATTAATATGAGGAATCAATAAAGTGAGTTTTTGTTCTAATAGATCTAGTTCTTCGGGGCGAAGTTGCCCAAAAGTATTGATATAAAACCAAAAAAAGATTAGAAATACGATCTGTTTATAAAATAAATTGACGAAGGCGAGGTAAAGTTCATACATCTAATTGAGTAGAAATTTTGCCGCGACATGTGTCGACGGCCTGAATCGGCAAACCGATTCCAGACGTTACTGAGTAACAACGGGGATTTATATGGATCTCGATAGGCGTCATCTCGCGGTAGCGACTGCCTTCTTCCTGTCTGCCGCATGCCTTTTCTTTTCCGCAACGGGGGCATCGGCAGCAACGGCAACCTCGTCATTCACGGTGACTGCCACTGTCGCCTCCACATGCACAGTCGGCGCGACGAACATGTCTTTCGGTCCGTATGTCCCGACTACGGCATCCAATGCGACTTCGACCATCACCGCGACCTGCACATCTTTGGTGACACCCAGCATTTCGCTCAGCCTGGGCAATGCGACGGCAACACCGCGCTATATGGCAAGCACGGCAACGCCCGCTAACCATCTGCAATATGCGCTTTACCAGGATTCCGGCATGAACACGCCCTGGGCTTCGAACGCGACTCAATCCGTTACGATGGTAGGATCCACTGGAACATTGACCGTTTATGGCCAGATTCCCGCGGCACAGTATGTGCCAGCCGCGACAGATTATACTGACACGATCAATGTCACATTGACATATTGAGGGCAGGCCACTTTGCTGAGGACGCCGTAATGTAAGGAAGGCCAGCCTGTGATAAAGGTAATATCGCAGCGCGTGAGAATTTCCTTGGCGTGTTTCGCAATGGGATTAGCCTGCGTGCACACTGTCGCAGGCGCAAATTTGTCGGTCACGCAGTTTAAAGTTTCCGCACGGGTCGACGGCGTTTGCACGGTGAGTGTGGATTGGCTTGTGGGCGTACTAGATGATGCAAATGTCTCGACCTGCGCGGATGGAACGCCGGTCCAGTTATTTGTGTCGCGCGCCACAGCATTCAGTAGACCGCAGATAAAGAAAACGTCATTGGGCGGCGGAAAATTCGTACCTGACGGAGGGGTGGAATCTTGCGGCCAAGAAACCAGCTCATCTTTAAGAGACAACGCAGAAAACGGCTTGGCTTCCAAGATTCTTGATGTGCCACAAGGATTAATCGGCAATGGGCCGAGCCTGACTGTCGTGTCGGCCTGTTTCTAAATTTCGGGATGGATCATGAATCGCCGCAATTTGATCTTAGCGACGGCTGGCCTTTTGGCAAGTTCGCGAAACGCGTTCGCCCAAAAAGGTCAGCAGGGTCAGGATGTCCAGATTTCTCCGACCATGCTGGCATTAGGCGGCGTTGGGGATACAGCTATCTGCACGATCTTCAATAACGGAACCCAGCCGACAAGTTCTCAAATAAGAATTAAATCCTGGCAGCAGAATTCAGGTCAAGACGTGCTGAGTGATACGAGCGACATCGTCGCCAGCCCACCATTTATGACGGTTCAGCCGAACCAGCGGCAGGTTGTACGTGTCGCCAATCTTTCGGCGACGCCGGGAGCGACGGAAAGTGCTTATCGCGTGCTCCTTAATCAGTTGCCGTCACCTGGCTCACTCACCGGCAACGGCGTACAGATTTTGCTGGCCTTCAGCGTACCCCTATTCATAGCAGGTGCGGATGCGGCGCCCCCGTTGTTGCAGGCGCAGTTCGTGCGTGGTGCAGGTGGAGTCATCCTGAGAGTGCAAAATAGCGGCGATGTGCACATCCGTCTTGCCGATGTTGCCTATCATACGCGGGGTGGGGCGACCGTCATGAGGCTCCCTGGCTTGGTAGGTTATGTTCTTGCCCGGTCAACAAAAGACTTAGACACTAAATTGAGCAACGCGCCGCCGGTGGGTGGGCATTTCACTATCAGTTACAATGGCGTGGAAAAGCCTCTGCCCGTGACATTAGTGCCCGGTAACTGACAGGCAAATGACGAGACCTGCCGCGCGCTTGGGCGCGCGGTTAGGCTATGATCGACAGCAAGGTGTTGGCCATTCCGCGCAGGCCTCCTATTATTTCGCCGGTTAGCCGCACAGGCCTGATCCGATGCCTGTCTTGCCTGTTGGTTGCTGGCTGGTTGATCATTCAGGCCCACGGCGGTGTGGTATTGGCTCAAGCAGCCCAGTCAGATCAGGCCCCCTTATATCTGCAGCCAGTGATCGATGGACGCAGTGTTAATGGATTCCTGCCGGTGACGGCAGAGTCGGGCGGTTTGTTAATTAAGAGTTCTGATATGGAGAAACTCGGCATATCAAGCCGAATTGGCAAACCGGCAGGGCCGGGATACCGGCTTGTCCCGACGTCCGGCCAGGCAAGTGCTGCGATCAATATGGCCGATCAAACGGTCGTCTTTCACATTCCTCAGGCTTTGATCTTGCCCAATATCACCAATCTCGGCGCTGGCTCCGCTATACAGGCGCCGCAAAGCAATGCTACCGGTGCCTATTTCAATTACAATTTAGGGGTAACCACGCCCTTTTCGAACGGCAATGGTCAAAGCGTCGCCTCGCTTTTGGGCAATGTGAACAGTGTCTTGTTCTCGCCTTGGGGAATGCTGCTGTCGCAGACAGGTATTCAGCTTCCCGCCATTCCCGGCAGCGACCAGCCGGCTGTGTCCCGTTTATCGACGACCTATGAATATGACGATGTCACAGTGCCGCGTGCTGTCCGCTTGGGCGATATCATTACCACGCCGCCCGGCTGGGCGCGCAGCAATCTCATGGGGGGATTCCAGATCGCGAGTGACTATAGTCTTCTTCAGCCTCAGACAACGATTTTTCCGACGCCGCAGATCGGCAGCAACCTGTCTGTGCCTTCTGCCGTGTCCCTGCTCGTCAATAATTCGCGGGCCTATAACGGCAATCTGGAAGCGGGCCCCTATGCGCTGGTGGGCATTCCTGTTCTGACCGGACTCAATAGCATTACCGTGCAGACTCGCAGCCCCAGTGGTCAGGTCACATCGCAGAGCGTTCCCTTCTATGTTAGCCCGACAATGTTGAAGGCAGGGCTTTTCACCTATGAGGCATCGCTCGGCTATCTGCGGCAAAATTACGGAACCTTACAAGACGGCTATAGTAACCCTGCGACCGACGATACGTTGAACTATGGCATTTCGGACGATTATACCGGAACGCTACATATGGAGGCATCGGCCACCCTGGCCTTGCTGGGTGCGACGCTGGAAACGTCCGGCCTGTTCGGCGATCTTTCCGTCTCAACGGCCGGTAGCATCCACAAGGGCGCCTTGGGTACGCTTGTCTCGGTCAACTATACGCGCACCGGAAACACGCTCAGCCTTGCCGCAGGAGCAACTGTAGCGGGACCTGGTTACTATGATCTGGCGGCGGAAAACGGTGCACCTTTTCCACGACTTAATTGGTATGTCTCGACCGGTCTGTCGCTGCCTTTTCATATTGGCACTCTGAGCGCCGCTTATACCGAGCAGATTTCGACACCCACGGCCTACACGCCAACGACGGATTACAATGCCGGGCGCTATTCGCTTTATAACCAGCAACAGACCGGTCTGGCAGGCAATAGCCGGTTTCTCATCCTGACTTATAGCCGCACCTTTCTGTCGGATTGGTCGCTCAACGTCTCCGCCTTCGCAGGACAAAGCGAGACGAATTCCGAAACCAGCAACTCAAACGGCATCAATCTCAGCCTCAATTTCCCGCTTGGCCATACGCCCCGTGGCAGCCTGACCTTTGGTGCCGGCAGCAATATGGGGCCGCAATATGGTCAGGTCTTCTCGGCATTGCCGAGCACGCAATACGGATACGGCGGCCAGGTTCAGAACCAGTTCGGCAATAATGGCTCAAGCTACGGTCTCTTCCAGGCCAATACCCATGTGGCCGATTTTGCCACGACCCTCAGCCGCTTCGACAATCAGGAATCCGGCCAGCTGATTGCCAATGGCACGATCGCTGCCTTCGACGGATTGCACTTCAGCTCGCCCACGCGATCGGCGTTCGCGGTGGTCGATGTCGGCTTTCCCAATGTGCCAGTCTCTTTGTCGAACCAACCAGTCGCGAAGACTGGAAAGAATGGAAAGGTCTTCGTGCCCGGGTTGACATCGAACTATCCCAATCTCGTATCGATCGATCCTGCGGATCTGCCGCTCTCGGCCAATATCAAGACGAGTTCTATCACGGTCGTACCACCGCTGTACGGCGGCGTCGTGGCGCGCTTTCCAAGTAAACCGATCACGGATGTGCTGATCCGCATCACGAATGCGGACGGCAGCGTGCCGGCGGCGGGGTCACTCATTTACCTGACAGGGTCGGACCAGCCCGCGACCGTGGTGGGCTATGACGGTGAGGCGATGATCACGAATGCGCCGAAGCAACTGACTGGATATGTCGTCTCTGCCAAGGGGAAATGCGCACTTTCCGCGAGGCTGTCGGTCACGACGGCTCATTACTTGAAGGGTCAATCAGTCAAATGCGTACCCTGACAATTATTTTGAGTGTCGCGGGGGTGCTTCTTGTGATGCTGCCGAGACCCAGCCAAGCTGTGCTTATCTGCGACGGCGGCAGTGTTCTTGGCCTGCCTAGCGGAGCACCGGCTGTGACAGCGACTCCGATGGTTTTCGGCGCTTATATGGCCTCTTTGGGGACTCCGACGACAATTACGAATACCATTACGGTCGCCTGTGTCGGTGCGGCTTTGAATCTGCTGCCGTATTTGCCGGCTTTCACGATCACACTCAGCGCGGGAAGTTCCAGCAGTTTCTCTCCACGCAAATTTACAGGCCCCTCGACAGCGCTTTCCTACAACATTTATACGACCGCGGCGATGACCGCCGTCTGGGGCAATGGCACTGGGGGCAGCGTTACCCAGGCGGGCGGCAACAACCTTTTCGCATCCCAGACTTTTACCGGCTATGGCTCCATCCCAAAGGGACAGTGGGTCAAGGCCGGTAGCTACACGGATACGATCACGATAACGGTCACTTATTGAAAATGAGCGTGGTGGTCAAAACCAAGCGCTACAAGCGAACTGTTCAGGGCAATTCCGATTTGGCGTATCAGTACAGCGTCGACGCCTAGGATGCACGCGCCATTGTTGGCCGCAATTCCCATAAGCAGTCTACATTGCGACTTGATTGCGGCCTGTCACTAGGAAGCCCTTTCTGAGAAGCTTTTTCCGAAAACCTTTACCTATGAGCGATATTTAAACGTCTAAGTTCCTTGTTATAATAAAAAGCGATCAACCTAGCTCTTAATCGATAATCTCCACACGAATTACGACATTTTCCCAAATGCAGAATTGTTTCGCCGGAATGCGGAATCTTTCTTACAAAGTAAGGAAGAGTCCCTTCGAGGAATGCTGACAGCAGTTTTCGAAGCTCACGGTCACTGCGGCGTGATACTAGGCTAGCCGCCGCCCTTCATCAAAACCTTGATGGAGTCGAGTGAGTTCGCGAGCTTGATGGCCTCGTCCCAATCCGCGAAGGCAAAGTCATGCGTGACGATTCCTTTGGACGTTACCAGGCCGCGCGACAGCAGATCGATTGCGATTGGATAGCAGTACGGGCCCAGATGGGAGCCACGAATATCGAGTTCCTTGCGGTCACCGATGATCGACCAATCGACCGTCGTCTCCTTGCCGAAGACCGAGAACTCAACAAAACGGCCAAGCTTACGGACGAGAGACAGGCCCTGCACGACTCCGGAGGGTGATCCAGTGGCCTCGATATAGACGTCGCACCCGTAGCCGTCGGTCGCATCCTGCACGATCTTCAGCGCGTCCGCCTCGGCCGGGTTGATCGTGATGTCGGCGCCGAAACCGCGCGCCAGCGCCAGCCGCTCCGGCACCATGTCGATGACGATCAGCTTCTTCGGCGTCTTCAATTTCGCTACCTGCACCATCATCAGCCCGATCGGGCCGGCGCCGGCGATGACGACGACATCGCTGAGCTGAATATCGCCGCGCTGCACGGTGTGAATGGCGCAGGCCATCGGCTCAATGATTGCCGCATCCTCAAGCGAAAGTTCAGGTGGAATGACATGCACGCGGGCGGTGCGCGGGATCAGCATATAATCTGACATGCCGCCATCTGCGACATCGCGCTGGAAGCCGAAGATATTATGGACCTCACACATCCAGTAGGAACCGCTACGGCAGTAGCGGCAGCGGTCGCACGGAACGATCTGTTCAGCGATGACGCGGTCTCCTGCCTTTAATCCGAAATGGCTGGCGGCATCCGCTCCCATCTCGTCGACGACGCCGAAGAATTCATGCCCTGGTACGACGGGCGGTTTCACGTAAGGGTTGTCGCCACCCCAGAACATCTTCGCACCCGACCAGCATTTGCAATCACTGGCGCAGATGCCGCAGGCAGTGATGCGGATAACCACCTCGCCCGGACCGGGCGAGGGCCTGTCTTTTTCCTCCACCCGGTAATCTTCAGGACCATAGCAGACGATGGCGGTCATGCGATTGTTCGGCAGGCTCATGGCCCGGACTTCCTCTCGGTGAATGACGTTTGCGACGATAGGGTCTGGACGCCATGCATCAGGGCCTGGCCCGTCTTGGCGTCGAACAGATGCAGATCGCGCGGTGCAAAGCCAAGTGGAATGACGCTGCCTGTGCGAGCCGCAATGCGGTGATGGGCGACGACCACGATCAGTCGCCCGCCCATGTCGAGTGCGACATGGGCTTCATCGCCCAGCCAACGGTTGGAGATGACGGTGGCAGCCCAATCGCCTTGCCCGAGCGTGATGGCGTGTGGCCTGAGACCAAGCACAACCGGCGTGCCGAGCGGCGGCAGGGTGACGCCAGGCAGTGACGCGTGGGTATTGTCATCGCCGTCCAAAATCAGGCCGCTATTGCCGACAACGGCCGGCAGCGCGTTCATGGGCGGTTCCCCGAAAAAGGTCGCGACAAACAGGTTTGCCGGCTGCTCCCGCAATTCCGTTGGTGTGCCGTATTGCTGCAGCACGCCTCCCTCCATGACGGCGATGCGGTCGGCCATGGCATTTGCTTCAGTTTGGTCATGCGTCACGAGCACGGAGGTCAGGCCCCGCGCTTTCGTGAGGGCCTTGACCCGGCCGCGTAGAATCGCGCGCAGCTGCGGCTCCAATTGCCCCATTGGTTCATCCAGCAAATGAAGCTCGGCGTCGCGCGCCAGCGCACGGGCCAAGGACGCCCGCTGCTGCTGGCCGCCCGAGAGGCCGGCAGGCTTGCGCTTCAGGATAGGGCCGATTTCCAGTAAATCGGCCAGTTCCCGGACGCGCTGGCGCGGGTCGAACCCCGGCTTGGCGGCAAGGCCGAAACCGATATTGTCCTCGACCGTCAAGGGTGGGTAAAGCGCATAGCCCTCGAAAGCCATGGCGACGCGACGCTGTGCCGGCGGCAGCCCATCGATGCGGCGGCCGGCCAGGGTAATGCTGCCCTCCGTCGCTGCTTCGAATCCGGCGATCATGCGTAGCGTGCTGGTCTTGCCGCAACCAGAGGAGCCGAGAAGGGCGATGAACTCACCGTCCTCAATCTGCAAGCTGAGGTCCTTCACCGCGCGCACCGTGCTGCGGCCGTAGGCTTTGCTGAGGTGGTCGAGCAGCAGCATCAGGCGGCCTCCTCGGTCGCAGTGCGGGCTTCCCCAGCCAGTAGTCCCGTTTCGGTGTCATAGAGCAGGGCCGTATCGGTCTCCGGCCGAAACCAAATCGTGCTGCCGGTCTCTGGCGCCCGGCCGACCTGGCTTGCTAGAATTTCGTCGCCGGCCTGCGTTCGCAGCAGCAGGACGACCTTCCCGTGCAGCGGCGTGACTGCGGCGATGGTCGCGGCCACGGCGCCGGGTTGAGGGTCAGCAAAGATAGCGATGCTGTCCGGGCGAAGGCCGAGCATGGCCTCACGCCCGGCTAATGCGCCTGCCATCGATAGCGTCAGATCCAGACCAAAGACGCTGACGTGCAGACCGTCATTGGCAAGCGTCGGACGGCAAGGCACCAGATTGAGCGGCGGGTCGCCGAACAGGCGTGCAACGGCGACCGATGCCGGTGCCGCATAGACCCGTTCCGGGTCATCAAGCTGGACGATGTGGCCGTCGATCAGCACCGCGATGCGGTCGCCGAGCGCCATCGCCTCGCGATAGTCCTGGGTAACATAGACGGCGGCAGCATTGGCGCGGCGCAGCAGGCGGGGCAGTTCCATCCGCATTTCGTAGCGCAGCTTGGCATCGACATTGCGCAATGGGTCGTCCATCAGCAAGATTTTGGGGGAGCCCACCAAGGCGCGCGCCAGGGCCGTGCGCTGCTTCTGGCCGTTGGACAGCGCGCGAGGCTGCTGGGCCAAGACATGATCGATCTTCAGAAGTTTGGCGATGGCGCTGACTTTTTCGTCAATCTCGCGCTCAGGCAGTTTGCGTGCCCGCAACGGGCTCGCGATATTTTCCCGCGCTGACATATGCGGATAGAGCGCAAAATTCTGAAAGGCGACGCCGATGCTGCGGCCTTCCGGGCCGGCGGTGGTGACGTCGCGTCCGGCGATGGTGACGTGGCCGGTCGCATTTGGGTCAAGCCCGGCTATCGCCCTCAGCAGCACGGTCTTGCCGGAGCCGGATGGCCCAAAAAGCACCAGCGTTTCGCCGGGCGCGACCGCCAAGCTGACATCGTGCAGAACCGTGGTCTTGCCAAAGGCTGTACGTATCGCCTGCGCGTGCAGGCCGTTTTTGGTGATAGCAGTGTTCATCCTTTGACGGCTCCCAGGCTCAGGCCTTCGACCAGCCAGCGCTGCGCATAGAGCGCAAGGGCGAGGGTTGGCAGGATGGAGAGCACGATGGCGGCGGCGATGATGCCATATTGAATGCCGGAGGCTGTGACGAAGGCGAGCGCGCCCACCGTCACCGGCTGCTTGTCGGCCGATGCCAGGACAAGCGCAAAGACGAAATTGTTCCAGGCGAAGATGAAGGACAGAAGAGCGGCAGCCGCAATGCCGGGACCGGCGAGCGGGATGGCGATTTTGGTGAAGGCTTTCCACCACGAATGACCGTCGACACGATACGCATATTCGATATCCGGGCTGGCATCTTCAAAATAGCCGCGCACGATCCAAAGTATCAAGGGCAGGCAGATCAACTGATAGATCCAGATCAGGCCCACATAGGTATTGCTGAGGCCGATATCCTGGAAATACAGCGTCAGCGGCAGCAGAACCAGCAAGGGGGGCGCAAAGCGAAAGGACAGCAGCGTGAAGGCGATATCCTCACCGCCGCGAAAGCGGAAGCGGGCGAAAGCATAGGCGGCCGGAACGCCCAGGATCAGCGCGACGAGAACCGAACAGGTTGAGAGCAGAACGGAATTCCACAAATTATGCAGGAAGGTGATATTGATGATGCCGGTCGCGGTATTCAGCTTGCCGGACAGAAGGGCTACGTAATTCTGCAAGGTCAGATGCGGAGTCAACGTAGGCGGTACCTGCAGCACGGTCTCATTCGTCTCGAAGGACATAAGCACGATCCAGAAGATCGGGAACAGAAAGAAGACCACTACCAAAGTCAGCGCGACGCCGCGCAGACCTCGCCATAGCATGTCAGCTTGCGCCATGTGCGCGCTCCCTCAGCTTCATCCATTGCCGCACGAAAACCTGGCTGAGCACATAGGTAATGGCCCAAAGCACCATAAGAATCGCGGCGGATCGCCCGACATTGGTGTAGGAAAAAAACTCGAGATAGGCTCGGACCTGAAAGACCAGCAGGCTGTTGCCCGGTCCCCCCTGCGTCATGGCATAGATGATGTCGAACTGCTGAATACTGTCGAGCGTGCGGAACAACACTGCGGTAAACAGGAACGGCGTCAGCATCGGCAGCGTGATGCGCAGGAAGACGAATCCGGCATTCACGCCGTCTAGCTTCGCGGCCTCGAAGGGCTGTTGCGGCAGGGATCGCAAGCCTGCCAGCAGCAGGATCATCATGAAAGGCGTGTAGACCCAGATATCGACCAAAACGACGGTAAACATTGCCGTATGGGGGCTGGACGCCCATTTGAAATCAGTCACACCCACCAGCGAAATCAGCCAGCTCAGAACACCGAAACCAGGATTGGTCATCAGCTTCCACATCAGCGCAGCGATCGCCGGTGCCGTCATCAACGGCATGAGCAGCGCGATGGAGATGATATTGTTCAACCGGCTGCGTTCCCGCAGCAGCAGCGCGATACCGAGGCCAAGTAATAGCTCAAGCACAACCGTCGAAATAGTATAGATCAGCGAGACTTGAATGGTATTCCAGAAATCAGGATCGGTAAACAAGCTGATATAGTTCCTGAACCAGATAAAGCTCCGCATATAGGGCATGGAGAGATTGTAGCGCTCAAGACTATACCAAACGGCCGTCACGAAGGGGATCAGAATACCAATGCAGACGAGCAGTGCTGGCAGGCTCAGCAGATAAGGCAAGGCACGCGGCAAGATTGGCCTGCGCGGTAGGGGGGGTGGCGTGACGGGTATCTCAGACATGGTCTTTTCCTCCGAAGCCTGCGGGCGAGCGCGTATCCGCGCCCGCCCGAGCCTTAATCAGCCGAGGCCGGCGTCGCTCATCTGCCGGTCAGTTGCGGCGGCCAGGGCATCAAGTCCTTCACTGACGGGAATCTGCTTGGCGACCATACGCTGCAGGGCCGCTGCCCAGTCGGTCGTGACGTTGAAGAAGAGCGGCTGTGGCGTAAAGTAGATCTTCGCGTCCGGCGAAGTGACCTGATAGGTCTCCAGAAAACCGGGCACCTTCTGTTCCATATGCGCCTGGAATTCGGAATCCTTCCAGATGCTGGAACGCACCGGATCGATCATGTCATGCTCGCGTGCGCCAAACAGAAGATGATCGGTTCCCGTCGCCCATTGCATGAACAGCCAGGTCGCATCTTTGCGCTTTGAGAAGTTGGACATGGCCAGAGACCAGATCCAGACGTTGGAAGTCGGGTGGCTCATCTCGGGATTGGGGGCGATGGGCGCAAAGCCCAGTTGCCCCTTCATCTTGGTGTCGCCTGTCGCCGTGAAATAGCCGAGGCTGTCAGCGTCATAGATCATGCCCGACGTGCCGGCGCCCAGATCCGCGCCGACTTCGTACCAGGTATAGGTTGCCCAATTCTTTGGCCCGCTATCCTGCACCATCTGCACGAATTGCGCCGTGAATTCCTTTGATTCCTTGGAATTCACCGCAGATTTCAATTTTCCGTCGGCCACCGTGAAGTCACGCCCGCCGAAATTGGCGTAGCCCGAGAGAAAGCCCGGATGGATCGTGGCCCAGGAGCGGCTGCCGCGCAGACCCACGCCATACATGCCATTACCGCCGCTTTGCGTGATTGTCGCGGCTGTCGTCATCAGTTCTTGCATGTTCTTGGGCGGCGTCAGCTTCAGCTTGTCGAAGACGGGCTTGTTGTAGGTCAGCATATAGACCTCGAAGCCCCAGGGCAGCGCCCATTGCTTGGCCCCAGGGCCGCCCAAAGCGTCACCCGGCTTTCCGGACCAGCTGTCGGACGCACGCAGATTGGGCAGAATGTCTTCCCAGTCGTAATTCGGTGCAACCTTGGATTTGTCTTGCAGAAACTCATTCATATCGACGAGCCAGCCGGCTGGGCCGTATTGCCAGGTCTGGTAAGCGCCGGTCATAAAGGCATCGTATTCTGTGGAATGGGAGGAAAGGGCGGCCGTAACTTTGTCGAAATAGACGTCCTCCGGGAAAATGTCATATGTCACGTCCATGCCCGTCAAAGTTTTGAAGGCTTCCAGATCGGCAATCATGGAGTCGGCGTAGGGATGCTTGTTTAACAAAAGCTTCAGGCTCGTGCCTTTATAGGCCTTCCAGTCAAAATCGGCCGCCAAAGCTCGTGTCGCGGTCGCATTGACGAGCATATCGGCAATGCCGGCGGTAATGCCGAGCGCGGCTAACCGCCGCATCAGGTCACGCCGCCCGATACCGCGGGCTTGAAACGCTTCACAGAGATCCTTGGCTTTTTCGTACATGATACTTCCCCTGTTTGCTTTTTTATTGATTGATAGGCGGGTATCTCAGGCGCCCCAGTGTCGCTCCTCAGTCACTGGGGAAGGCGGTGAAATGACGGCCGTTACCGCAAGATCCGCGATGGCGTGGTGATGATTGCGGAAAGCGCGCGGTGCCATTCCTTTATGGGCAAGAAATTGCCGATTGAAATTCGACAGATTGGCGAAACCGACCAGAAAACAGATATCGGCTATCCTTGTCTTGTCGGCAATGAGCATGTCGCAGGCGCGTTTGATGCGCATGCTGTTGACGTAATAAACGAAACTGACGCCAGCATGGCGGCGGAAGGCGCGAGAAAAGGCTGCCAGCGAATAGCCGCTGAGCGCGGCCATCTCTGTTTCATGCAATTCGGTTGCGAAATTCGATGCGATATAGTCTAGAACATGGTTGAGCGGTTGCGCCATGTAAGTCGCAGGATCGGATCGATATGCTTGGCTCGATAAAATGCGCTTCGCCGTTGAGCGGTTCAGCACGTCAAGCAAGGCAAAAAACAAGGCGAGGCGCCGCACGCCATGGGTCGTCAGCATGTCTCGCAGCAGCGGTTCGGCGGCTTTGGCATCCTCGGCTGAAAACTGCACGCCAAACGCGGCGTCCTTAAGCAGGCCCTCGACGCAGGACATTTCAGGAAAATTGTCGCAGCAGCGCCGGACAAAATCTTCGCCGAACTGAACGATCAATCCGCGCTCTGGCACACTGGAGCCGGCTGGCACGTCGCTGATCCAATTATGCGGCAAATTGGGACCTGTCAGGATAAGATTCCCCGGTTCAAACAGGCCGACATGATCGCCGACAAAACTCCGCCCGCTGGTCGCAGTTACCAGATGGATCTCGTATTCGGGATGAAAGTGCCAGCGTACGGTCCGATAGGGATAGCCATGCGCCCAAACAGCAAAGGACGCATCCGTATGGAGGCTGACGACTTCGAGGTCAGGCTGCATTTCTGTCACTGTTCGACATAGCCGGCCGACCCGCCATGGCTTTCCCCGACGTTTAAGGGGCTTTGCACCCCTTTCATCTTTTCTTGCCAGACAGTTATCCACCAAAGCATCAGGGCGTCTACATCACGCGCTCCGGAAGACTGATACTTTTTTGTTTGTGAGAATGATCGGACTTATGGGCTTTGGCTCGTCCTGATCGGATTTGAGCCTCATGCTCTGCAGCGTCTTGCCCACGTATCAGGGCTTTCTGGTGCCCGGACTTCGCCACCCCTCCTCTGGGGGATATCGACACTAAGAATTGCCGGTCGCGACACGGATGAAGGTATTAACGATCTTTGTCCCAGCCCTGATCGTGCCACCGAGAGAGCCCGCGACCTTCGATTGGCCACCTGCACGGCACCGATATGGCATGGGCACTTCCTGAATGCGGAGCTTGGCGCGGGCCGCGCGCATTTGCATTTCGATATTCCAGCCATAGGTCATTTCGCGTAGCGCCAAACTCTCCAGAGCGCTGCGGCTGATCGCCCGGAAGGCGCACATATCGGTGTAGCGGACGCCGTAAAGCGCACCCATGCCGAAACCGGCCAGGCGGCCAGCCAGGACCTGATGCCAAAGCATCGCCCCGGGGTCGCGCGCGCCTTCCGTGCGGGAAGCGAGCACGAAATCCAGCGCGCCGCTCAGCACCGGCCCGGCGATGCGCGCGATGAGGTCGCCACGGTCTGCACCATCGCCATCCATGAAGACAATCACGCGGCTGCCGGGCAGGGCCGCTGCGGCGCCCATGGCACAGGCTCGGCCATAGCCGCGGCCGGCATCCAGAACACGCGCGCCGGCCGCTGCCGCAATCTGCTGCGTGCCGTCACGACTGCCGCCATCGGCGACGATGATATCGCCCCTGTATTCCGCCGGGATTTCGCGCACAACCGCCCCGATGCTCTCGGCTTCGTTATAGGTCGGAATGACGAGGGTTACAGGCTCCATCGCATACCGCAATTCTGGCAAGGGGCTGGGGGGGCGTCGGAGAGCAGGCTATCGCGGAATGCGCGATAGACGTCGCCGTTCCAGATGTCCCGCAGATCCTGCTGGGTGGCGTCGCCAAGCGTGTAATTGCTGTAGCCGCGTACCGAGAAAGGCGCGATGCAGCAGGGCAGCGCCCGGCCATGGGCGGTGAAATACATCAGCGACCAAGGTCTGCGGCACGTCGTCCAGGCCTTGTCCTCCGCCTGTCGTTTCAGGCTGAGACCGGGTTCGGTCGCACCCGAGGCGTCGAGCGTGACGCCGAGCGGCACGGCCAGCGCCTGCGCCGCTTCGATCGCCAGGCGTTCCTCTTCTTGCGTGCTTTCGAACAGCGAATTGGCAGCGGTCGCCATGCCATAGCCCTGTTCGTCAAAGACCAGACGCTGCAAATGGACTTCGGTAATGCCCATCTGCGCGGCCAGCCTCACGAAGGCCGGCAACTGCTCCACCGTTTCCTTCAAGCCGGTCAGCCAAAGCGAGACGCGCGGCGTGGTGGCACCCACCTGCTTCTGATAGGCGATGAACTTGCCGACATCACGGACGATGCGATTGAAGAAATCCTTGCCCCGCACGCGGGCATAGGATTCGCGGTCGGCGGCATCCAGCGAAACGCGCAGTTCATCAAGGCCGGTATCGATCAGCTCCTGAAAGCGCTTCGGCTGCATCAGAGTGCCGTTGGTATTGAACAGAACATAGGTGCCGCGATCCTTCAGATAGCGGATCATCTGCGGCAGATTCTGCACCAGCATCGGCTCACCCACGCCATGCATGACGACGCGTGCGACATTGGGGACCTGATCGACGATCTTGGTGAACAGTTCCCAGCTCATATCAGCCGGAGGCTCCAGTTCCTCGAAGGTGCGCGGGCAGGTTTCGCACAGAAGGTTGCAGCGGTTCGTGACCTCCAGATACAGGCAGACCGGCGGTGCGGTGGCGACGGAAGACCGTTTGGCGCCGATCTCCTCGAAATAGCGGCGCGGATCTTTCAGCGCGACGGAAGCGGACATGACATCTCTCCGGGTGGGTTTTGCGGGCGTCGCGATGCCGCGCGTCGTTGCAGCAGGTCGAGTAGCAGCAGGCCGGCTGCCGGCAGATAGATGAGCGAGGGCCAAAGGAAGCGATCATGCGGGATCGGCCCGATGATCAGCAGCAGAGGAGCGGTTGCGAGCCAGAGCAAGGCGGCAGAGGGTGCGACCACCGCCGGCAAAGCGAGCCACGCAAAATACCAATGATAATGCGCGCTCATGGCGACCATCGTAACGGCAGCGAGCATGCCGGCATCCTGGCACAGCCGCTGCGCGTCATTCTCGGGTGCGGCTCGGCGCAGGATTAAGACGGAAAGCAGCGTGAAGATCAGAACAGCCACGAGCGCGTAGAGTTTGGACGCATAGGCGGGCAGGACGGTTAACTCAGCCAATCCCGCCAGCAGCCAGATGCCGGACCCGCTGTCGAGACCTTCTTCCGATCCGTAGGTCGGGAGAAAGCCCAGGACATGCCGGCCTGCACTAATATAGACGGCATAAGCGGCGAGGATAACGGCGAGGCCGGCGAGGGTTGGGCGCCAGAACCGTCCGCCGCGCAGCAAGGCAGGTGCCACGACAATGGGCAGAAACTTTGCCATCACGGCGCCGGCCAGTGCCGCACCGGCCCAGCCATTGCGGCGTTTTGCGCGTAGCAGCAGCGCCAGACCCACGAAACCGACAGCGATGGCATCGACATGCCCGTCACTCGCGAAAGACCACAGTGCCAACGGATTCCAGGCATAGATCAAGATGCGTGCGCGAGGCAGGCCGGCCAGCGCCAGCAGCCAGAGCATGGACGCGATGCCCAAAGCCTCGCAGGCGAGCATCGCCAAACGAATCCCGGTCACGCCGTCCCACAGCCGTCCGGCAAGACCAAAGATCATTTCGGCAAAGGGCGGGTATATGGTGCGCGCATATTCCTTGCGGTTGATATGCGAATAGACGGTGCCGTCACGCAAATCAGCGAGTTTGGGATCTGCCGGAATATAGCGATAGGGATTGATGTCATGGGCCTGCACCCGCCCGTCCCAGACATAGCGATAGATATCGGTCGAGAGCATCGGCGGTGTGGTCAGCAGCGCAAGGCGTAGCAAGATCGCAACGCCAAGTACCAGCCATATGGTCTGCTTGGGCCAGTTTGCGCGCTGAATAAGAAGCACAGACCCGAAATAGACGGCTGCACTGATACCAAGAAGCGCCGCCAGCAGACCAAGCTTTGCGACATGGGCACCGCGTGCGATGGCCGGCGGGTCGATGCAGAGGCCTGCGACGGTCAGCGCCAGCAGCGTCACGCCAAGACCCGCAAGCACAAAAAGCCGTTTCGTCATGCAGCGGAATCCTGGCGCAGATCATGCGCCAGACCCAGCTGCTCAATTGCCGTCCGCGTAAAGGGTGCCGCGTAGCCGCGTGTTTCCAGAAAAAGCTGACCCAGAGAGACGGCGTCATCGACATCATACCAGGACGGCAGCTCTACGATTTCGAGACCAAGCTCAGCGGCCCGTGCGCGTGTGGCATCGGCGACGCTTTCCGTGCTCCAGGTGATGTCGCGGAACAGGCCGGCGTAAGGCGCGCGCATGCCCAGAAGATAGTAGCCTCCGTCATCGCAAGCCCCAAGAACAATGCGCTTGTCGTGCCCGTGTAAAAGAGTTTCTGCAGCGGCGACCAGAAATTCGGTCGGTAACGTCGGTGTGTCGGAGCTCAAAACACAGGCGGCGGTATGGCCTTGATCGAACTGGCCTTTGATCGCCTGCCACAGCGAGCGGCCAAATCCTTCCACGCCAAATGGCGCGGGCAGCATCCCATCCGCCAGAATACAGGCGGTTTGCACCGCCAGATGCGGTAGCAGCTGGGCTTCGGTGCCGAGCGGCGCATAAGCCGCATAACTTGCGACAGGAACGGACCGCGACGCGGAAACGAGGTTTTCCGTCGTATCGCGCAGGAAGGCGGCACTGAGACCGGCTGCCTGATTATGCGTTAAAGGCGGACAAAGTCTGGTCTTGGAAAAGCCCGGCCTTGGCGTTTTCGCCATCACCGCTATGGCGCAGGCATTTTCCGAGGCACGTATTTCACTCGCTGTCATTTTCTGACCTTTTGACATTGCTCGCCGCGCGATCGTCTCGAGATCTATACGGGCCAAGTTCCGTCCGGTTACATGTTGGCACAGAAACGTGTGTGCTAATGCGACGGTTTCGCGAGACCGACTTTTAGGATCGTGTCATCGGCCACCGGTGTCGTGGCGTCAGGCGTGAACGTAGCAAAGGCCGCCAGTTGCTTGGGCGTATAGGCGACGACTTCCATCTCATCGCCAAGCAGGACCATGGCATCGATCGGCACGGCGATCAGCCGCCCGCCATAGCCATAGAAACCGCCAAAATTCATGACGACCGAGACATCACCTTGTGCGTTGCGAACGACCGATCGCACGCGCCCGAGGATGATCTGGCTTTCGACCGGCTGTAGAATAAGCCGATGTGCCAGATCGCCGGCGCGGACCGGCTGGGGAAAGCGCATGGCAGTCGATTCAGCCAAGCTCATGCCCGCAGGCGGCGGCATGCCGCCTGGCATCGGGCTTTGTGCGCAGGCGGGGGCTATGGCGAGCATAATTGCCGTGGCAACGACAATCGGAATGCTGTGCGGCATGGTAGTCACATTCCTGCGAACCATGGAAAGCCTTTGGATTCCCAGAAGCCCCCGGGATAGGTATTGGTTACTTCGATCGCCGTAATCCATTTTGGATTCTTATAGCCAAGCTTAACGGCGGTACGCAGACGCACGGGGAAGCCGAATGGGTCGGCCAATGGCTGCCCGCCATATTGCAGCGCCAGCACAGTCTGCGGATGTAGGGCTGCGGCCATATCGATACTGCTCGGATAATTATCCGCCGTCTGAAAGGCAACGTATTTGGCGCGGAGATCGGCGCCTGTCCGCTCCAGGAAGGTCCGCAGCGGCACGCCGGTCCATCCGCCGATATAGCTCCAGCCCTCGACGCAGATATGTTTGATGACGATGGAGCGTTGCGGCAGTGCTTGCAGATCCTGCAAGGTCCAGGGCCGCTTGTTTTGAATCAATCCCCCCAGTTCCAGTTTCCAAGTCGCGCCGTTGACCGGTTTGACATCCGTGACATCGTAATAGGCGTTGAATTTCGGTGGCCGCAGAATCATCGACGCCGGATAGGTCGGTGCGAGCTTGTTGGCATCGAACAGCAGGGCCTGGACACGGTCGTTAAGGTTGGAGATGGCAAGAAGCGCTTCTTCCACCGCTTCAGGGCGCTTCACGTCGCAGCCGGTCAGCATCACCAGCGAACCAAGGGTAAGCCCGGCGCGCAACAGCCCGCGCCGCTCCAGCGTTCGGATCAGCGTGCGGTGCATGTCCAGCACCGAGGCGTCTGGCGCATCATCTGGGCGAAAGGGTGATTTCGTCATTTCGATGCGCCTTGCGGTGAGCGTCTCTTTTCAAGACGGGGCCCGCCGGCGAGCATGGCCCAGATGGTCTTTGGCACGAGTACTGCAAGGAGAACGTGGACGATAACGAAGCCGACGATGACGACCATGCCCGCGAAATGAAAGACGCGGACCGATTGAAAGCCACCGAACAGACTGACCAGGCTGGAGAATTGCACCGGCTTCCACAGCGCCAATCCAGTCAAGGCCTGATTGATGGAGGCGAGGATGACGAGGATGTACAGCAGCTTTTGCACCGCGTTATAAACGGTGAGGTCTTCGTGCGCGATTTTGAAGTGCAGTGTCTCGACGACAGTTTTGACGACATCGCGCGGGCGGATGGGCAACAGCCTTTCCCGCAAGCGGCCGGTCGCTACTCCATAGGTAAGATAGATCAGGCCGTTTATGCCAAAAAACCACATGCCAGCGAAATGCCAGTTCACGCTCCAGGCTGCCCATTCGCCCAGGCGCAAGTAGCCTGGAAAATGCAGCCCGTTGATGATGACATCGTCATTATAGATGCCCCAGCCGGACGTGATCATGACCATCATCGCGGCTGCATTGATCCAATGCATGACCCTGATGGCTAAGGGGTGAAGGCGGCGATCTTTCGGTGATCGTTCTTTCTTCATGGTGTTCGATCCTCAGCGTTAAGCAGCCTGGGTGGAACAAAAATAAGACTTAACAGAAAGGACGAAATTTTATTAAAAAGAATAATAACGTGACGGGCACGCTACCGGCATCAAGTGCAAGATGCGCGGAGGACTGCAACGTATTTCATGGAAGCGACATAACAGTAGCAAAGTTAGTGCGCAGTCCGATCTGTTATTGATTACGGGCAACGGGTTGCGTCAGGCAAACGCCATCTATCCGGCCTTGGTTAGAGCTATAGACAGCAGACAGAAAATATCATTCTGCATCATAAAACCTCACTGAACTCTATTGTCATACGACGCAGACACCAGCCTCGCTGACACACTTGGCATTTGCCTCTCTATTCGAAGCCTGACCAACTGCGGTTACAGCACTAACCATATAAATTTACATTCGCTAGAATAATTGGCCGAATCTCAAATGGAGCGATGCTTTGTTCGATTTGAACATCCATAGGCTTTACATGCTGAAAAATATCATCGCTCTACTGGTCGGTGCGTTTCGCGAGGTCAGCGAGAGCATTTGAGCGCCCGCAAGGTTAAAATCGATTGGCGACATGCAGAGATCGATACGGTATTGTCTTTCACTCAATGACTGCCACCTGGTCCATTTGGCCAGTTAATATTGCCGTGGCTGTAGCCAATGCGAACGTGGCGGCTCCTAGCCAAATTGAACTATGAAGACCAGCATGGGTTACTAAAATGTCCCCAGCCAGGGCGGCAGAGGTTATGAAAAGCTGAAACACACTTGTATTGATAGCCTGAGCGGCCTCGCGGGTGGCGCTCAAAAGCCATATAGCTAGAGCATGTCATGCACCTTGCATGAGATTTGCGGCTTGTTTGAGCATGTAGCCGACGAACGCGACAACCCATCGCCTGGGTAGGAGAACGAAGCCTCGTTTGGCCTCGGGCAGTTTAACGACCTCTAGCCTGATGCCTTCCGCCGCGGCGGCGTTTGCGACTGTCTCGCCCGTATAGCTCTGATCGACATAGGCAACAGACACTGCATCACCAGTAGCGTCCTGGATATCGGCAGCCAGGCGGGCGACAGCCTCACGGTCGCCGACATCGGCTGCCGTCACATGCAAAGCGAGCAGGTGGCCGAGCGTATCGACCGCCAGATGAACCTTAGATCCACGCTTCCGCTTGGCACCGTCATAGCCGGCGCGAGTGCCACTTTCAGGCGTGGAGCGCAGAGTGCGGCTGTCCATGATCGCGGCCGTCGGCTCCGCCTGGCGTCCTGCGGCTAAACGGAGGACAGCGCGCAAATCCTGCGCCAGGGTCTCGAAACATCCCGCTGCCAACCACCGGTGGGCCTGCTGGTGGACCGCATGCCAAGGCGGGAGGTCGTTCGGCATGGCACGCCAAGCTATACCGTAACGGATCACATACCGCAGGGCGTTGAACAGTTCGCGCAGCGGATACTCCCGCTGGGGCGCATCTTCCTTCATCAAGGTCAGATACCCGACCACAAGCGACCACTCTTCGTCACTGACATCAGATGGATATGGCTTGCGGGTGCGGGCATTCCTCATGCCCTACAATTACGACATGGCCAACGAAAAGTACATGACACGCTCTAGGTAGCGACGGGGGCCAAGGCCCCTATCATTGTGCTGACGCAGACGGCAGCAATATAATTGGCAAAGCCTGCCAGAGTCGACACCGATAGCAGCATGATGAAGGCGGTTACCACAACCGTTCGGCGTGGGTTTTGTTCCGCCCAAAAGCCCCAAAGGAAATTTCCTCCAGCGGCCTGTCCAACGTCAGCGCCCATTGGACAGAAAAGGTTGATTGAATAGAGGAGGATTTCTGGCTCATCGTAACCGTAAGGGAAGTGAAGAAGAGCCAGAAATCCTCAGGCGAAGCGAGTACCAGTCAGCAGGTCATCCGCGACATCCGGCGCGCCACACGACGGCATTATTCGGCTGAAGAGAAGATCCGGATCGTGCTGGACGGGCTGCGCGGCGAGAACAGCATCGCGGAGCTCTGTCGGCGCGAGGCTATCGCCGAAAGCCTCTATTATTCCTGGTCAAAAGACTTCCTGGAAGCTGGGAAGAAGCGCCTGGCGGGCGACACGGCGCGGAATGCTGCAACGGACGAGGTTCGCCGCCTGCGTGATGAGGCCCGCGCCCTGAAGGAGGTTGTCGCGGAACAGGCCCTCGACCTGCGCCTGATTAAAAAAAGCATAGTCGGGGATGGGGAAGACCCCGCATGAGATACAAAGCCGCAGAAAAGCTGGAGATCATCCGGCTGGTCGAGGGATCGGTACTACCTGTGAAGCAGATCCTGGGCGAAGATCGGCCTACGCCGCTCGACCTTTCGTCGATGGTGCGAGCTTTACCGGACGGGCGGCCCGGAGACGCTGGCTGAGCGGCCGTCAGCGCCTGACCGGATCTGGAACCGCATCCCGGACGATATCAGGGCCAGGATCATCGATCTGGCGCTGGAGGCGCCTGAACTTTCCCCGCGCGAGATTGCCGAGCTGTCCACGGATGAGGAGCGCTATTTGTCTCGGATTCCACGGTTTACCGGCTTCTCAAGGCGCACAATCTGAGTACCCGCCCGAAATTCATCGTCATCAAGGCGGCCGACAGCTTCCACACGAAAACCACGGCGCCCAATCAGCTTTGGCAGACGGATTTCACCTATCTGAAGGTTATCGGCTGGGGTTGGGCCTATCTCTCGACCGTCCTGAACGATTATTCCTGCTATATCGTTGCTTGGAAGTTGTGCATCACGATGGCAGTCCGCGATGTCACGGAGACGCTGAACATGGCCCGGCAGGCGTCAGGGCTGCACAATGCCGCTATTCATCACAGACCAAGGCTGCTGTCTGACAATGGCCCGAGTTATGTCGCCGAGGACTTGGCAAAATGGCTCGGCAGCCACGGTATGGATCATATCAGTGGACCTCCTTCCCCTCACTGTCGCAGCACTGGGCGCGAAATGGGTTTGTCAGATAGCGGGCCGCTTTCCAATCTTTGCTGTCCCGCTTCTCTTGCTTCCGTGTCTATTAGCTGGCCTGTTTCAGGCTAATTATATTTAGCCGCCGGACGACGGTAATCCTGCCGACATCCAGCGCGGGATCATGAATATGGCCGGCATGAATTTGCCGATGTTAATTGCGTTTTGGCTTTGGGACCGACGCCTGAAGCAGATAGACCTCATAGCAGAAGATGGCGTGGCATTTGGTCTAGACGATTGGGTATAAAACTTTTTTGCGCTGCATCGATCCCTGAGAAAAATTGCTAGTCTCATAAAAAATGCGGACCGGCCGGATTCGACCAGTCCGCAAGAACTCATTTTTGCTGGCTGGCCCAGTTGATGGTGGGGGAGGTGATCCTGATTGATTCCAAGTTCCACTTCTTCAGTGCCGCGTCATAGACGCCATTGCTCACCAGCGTTTTGACGGCTGCCAAAATAGCCGGCTGCATGCCTGAATTCTTCGCAATAGCCACGCCACCGGGGCTGTTGGAATGCAGCAGCGGACCCACGACGACGAATTGCCCGGCTGATGTCGCAGCAGCGGAGTCATTCGCAGGTGCGTCATTCAGCACGCCATCAATCCGACCACTGCTCAGCGCGAGGACGGCGTTGGTCGTGCTGCTGAAAACGCTACCAGCCATCAGCGCATGGTCTGTTTCGCCGCATTTGCCCATCAGCTCCGGAAGAACTGTCGTCTGCTCTGTCGACCCGCGCTCGACACCAATCTTGGCGCCGCACATTTTATACATGCCCAGTTGCTTCGGATTACCGGTGGGAACCAGCAGGCTCATGCTGTTCCAATAATAGGTCACGAAATCAACCACACCTTCGCGTGGCTTCGTGTCCCCGATGGAAGACATGGCAACGCTCAACTTTCCGCTCGCGAAAGACGGGATAATGTCATCGAAGGGCGTATTCACAAATTTTACTTTGAGGCCCATCACCGTCGCGATGGCACGACCCAGGTCCGCGTCGAAACCGATGATCTCATGACTCTTTGGATCGATCGATTCGAAAGGGGCATAGGTTGCATCGGTTCCGATGACCAGCGTGCCGCTGTCACGGAACGAAGCCGGAACAAGCTTTACGACGGCAGGGTCTGCTGCCAGCTCAGCGGCGCGCGCCTTGGCGCCGAGACCTACTACGGGAGATAGCAGAATGGCTGTCGTGGCCAAGGCGCAAAGCATCAGACGAGACTTACGCATCTTATCTTCCTGTCGGAGTTTTAGGGGTAAAGGAAATCAACCGGCCAGCGCCGCTCACGCGGTTGCGTGCTGCTTCACATAGCGGTTGGTATGCGGTTTCAGACCCAGGTTTTCGCGTAGCGTCTTGCCTTCATACGCCTTGCGAAAACGACCACGGCGCTGCAATTCCGGCGTGACGAGCCGCACGAAATCCTCGCAGCCGCCGGGCAACTGGTTCGGTGTGATGTTGAAGCCGTCACAACAATCGGCATCCATCCACTCTTCCATATAGTCGCAGATGTCGGATGCGGTGCCGATCACTGGGCTGCCACCTTCGCCGGCCAGATAGCGACAGAGGTCGCGGATGGTCCAGTTATTCTCGCGCACCAGCTTCATCAGGCGTTCCTGGTGACTGCGCACTTGGGCCTCGGCCTGTGGCTCGGGCACCGGGCCGTCCAGCGGAAACGAAGACAAATCACCGAGCGCGTTGTAGGCGCGCGCCATGGCGACAAGCGGATCGACCAATTCCTGTAGAGCATCGTATTTTGCTTGGGCCTCAGCCCGTGTTGTGCCAACAATCGGACATAAAGCCGGCATGATCTTCAGATCGTCCCAGTCGCGGCCATATTTCGCCATGCGACCCTTCACGTCATTGTAATAGCCCAGCATCGCCGGAATGCTGTCCTGGGATGCGTAGACAACATCGGCAGATTCAGCTGCAATCTCGCGTCCGGGCTCACTGGACCCGGCCTGCACCAGGATCGGCCGCCCCTGCGGCATACGCGCGACGTTCAACGGTCCCTTGACCTGAAAATGCTTGCCGACATGATTGAGCAAATGCATTTTGCTCTCATCGTAAAAGATGCTGCTGGCACGGTCATAGACAAAGGCGCCTGGCTCCCAGGTATCCCAGAGCCCCTTTACGACCTCGACAAATTCCTGAGCCCGTTCATAGCGCGTGTCATAGTCCAAATGCTTAGCGCGATTGAAGTTCTGCGCCTCGGCATCGGACCACGAGGTTACGACGTTCCAACCGGCGCGTCCTCCGCTGATGAGATCCAGCGTCGCGAATTTCCGAGCAACGTGATAGGGTTCATTGTAGGTGGTGGACGCGGTAGAGACGAGACCGATATGCTGGGTGACGGCCGCAAGCGCCGGCAGCAATGTCATTGGCTCCATTTCGACAATCTCGAAGCCGGATCGAGCGAGCGAACCTTTTGGTTCATCCTTTTCGCGAATGCCGATGCCATCGGCGAAGAAGATCATGTCGAACAGCCCTTGCTCTGCCATCAGAGCATTACCCTTGTAATGCTCGAAGCTCAGCGTGCCGTCAGCCGGCGTATCCGGATGCCGCCAGGCGGCGACATGATAGCCAAGCCCCCGCATCGACATGCCCAATTTCATCATTCTCTTGGTCATAATTTTCTCCGACATGGCGCGGCATCCAAGTGTCGCATCGCCATCACACAAAATTCAGCTGAGAGCTGCGATAAGGTTCTGTTCCGAGCGCCTGAGCCGCTGTTCAAGCTGCGTGCGTGCACCCGATCTGTCACCGGCACGCAGCATGCGGCCGAACGCCTCATGGTTAATCCTGCCAACAGCCACATCCTTCGGCGGATAGGCCTGAAACAGCAGGATCTGCATTTCCTGCACCGCCGCCTTGTAGGTGTTCATGATCCGCGTAGAACCGTGCACTGCGACGAGCGCCAAATGCACGTCTAAGTCAGCGCGGTTCATCGTTTCGCTATCAACCGAGGCAGGCAAATTGGTCAGCCTGTCAACTGCGGAAAGAAGCGCATCCCACACCGCGCGTGGTGCATCCGGCAGCACGTCGATCGCCGTCAGTTCAATCAGCCGGCGTGTCGTATAGATGTCGCGCACATCCGCGGCGCTGAGTTTCCTGACCTCAACACCTTTGAAGGACGCACGCATCAGCAGGCCTTCCGCGACCAGAAGACTGATCGCCTCTCGCAGCGTATGGCGGGAGACGTCGAATGCCGCCGTGAAATCAATTTCATGAAGGCGAGTGCCGGGCAGCAGCGCGCCCTTGGCTATTTCGGCACGCAGAGCCGCGGCAATACGCATGGGCGTCGTCTCCCGCTCCAGCGGAATGCGGCGCTCGGGGCGTGCTCGCGCTGCGCCGCTCATGCGACCCGCGCCAGAAAGCTGCGCGTTCGCGCTTCCACGGGCGCGCTGAAAAATGCCAAGGGTTTGCCTTCCTCGACGATCGCGCCGTCCTCCATAAAGATGACCCGATCGGCGACGTCACGGGCGAAGCCCATTTCATGCGTCACCACCACCATCGTCATGCCGCTGGCTACCAGTTCGCGCATCACCTCCAGCACTTCGCCCACTAACTCCGGGTCAAGCGCACTGGTCGGCTCATCGAAGAGCATCAGCTTGGGCTCCATAGCAAGCGCCCGGGCAATGGCAACCCGTTGCTGCTGGCCACCTGACAGCATGCTCGGATAATGACCCTCCTTGCCCGCAAGCCCGACACGGGCAAGCAAAGTCCTTCCACGCTTGGCTGCATCGGCGCGCGGCACACCACGCACGCGCATCGGTGCCACCATTACATTGTCCAGCGCGGTCAGGTGGGGAAACAGGTTGAACCGCTGAAACACCATGCCTATCGCAGCACGCTGGCGGCAGGCCGCTTTTTCTGCCAGGGCATGCAGCCGGTTCTCTTTCTCCTGATAGCCGATCAAGGCGCCATCGATGACGATCTCACCCGCCTCGATCTCCTCCAGCCGGTTCAGGCATCGCAGCAAAGTCGATTTGCCGGACCCAGACGGGCCGATGATACAAACCACCTCGCCGCGCGCGACGGTCAGCGAGACATCCTTGAGGACGACATGCTTCCCGTAACTCTTGCGGAGGTTGAGCGCCTCCACCATCGGAATGTCAGGTGCGGCGGATCGCATGGACGGCTCCCTTGCTGAAATGGCGCTCCAAGTAATGCTGGCCGGTGGACAGAACCGTAGTGATGGCAAGGTACCAGATGCTGGCTACGACAAGCAGCGGGATGGTCAGGTAGTTCACGGCGTAGATCAGCTGAGCGGAGTACAGCAGTTCCGTGACCGCGATCACGCTAGCGATAGAACTCGTTTTGAGCAGGCCGATCGTCTCATTCGCGGTCGGAGGAATGATCACGCGCATGGCCTGGGGCAGCACGATATGGCGAAGCGATTCCGCGCGCGTCATGCCGAGCGCCTTGGCTGCCTCGCCTTGCCCATGATCGATGGCGGAAATACCGGCGCGGGTGATCTCCGCCATATAGGCGGCCTCGTTGAAGCCTAGCCCGATGATGGCCGCGATGACCGGGGTGATAATGGCGTTGAGGTTGAGTTGCGGGCCAAAGGGCAGACCGATATGTGGATAGAGCGCTTGGATATTGAACCAGAAAAGCAGCTGCACCAAAACCGGCGTACCGCGGAAAAACCAAATATAGGCGCTGCTCACCAGGCGTAGGAAGCGGTTGGATGACAGCCGCATCAGCGCTAGCAGCAAGCCGCCGATCACGCCGATCGCCATCGCGCAGACCGTAATTTCAAGCGTCAGCATAAGTCCGTGCAGGATATCAGGCGAGAAGAGGTAACTCGCAACCACATCCCAGCGAAAGCGTTGGTTGGTAGCGACCGACCAGGCCAAGGCAAGCAATAGGACCGTCGCCAGAGCGACGGCTACTTTCTGCGCGGTCCGCTTGGGCTGAACGATGCGGGAGGTGTGACCGCGCATCAGCGCAGGCGGGCTGTCGACAATTCGCAATCAATAAACCTCTCGAAATGGGCTTGGGGCTGCGGCCGCCACTAGGAACCTTTAATCAAACACTACAGTTTGATTGTTGGACAATTTAACGATTCATTGATCTAGGTCAATGCAAGATAGTGTGCCCGGCAAGCAATTTTGCGAAAATCAGACATAAAATGACCAATTATTAGCCGTTTGCCTATAATATAGTCTATTTAATTGGACTGCCTGATTGACGCAGCGCGTGCTTCACCCTGTGAATGCCATGCTTTCGAGGAACTGCCCCAAACGGCGTTGAACCTTCAACAGGTTCAACGGGGCTCCTGTTCCGCAGCTATTCAAGAAAGCTATCATCTCCCTGAGTTAGCCTTAGATTGAGCGAGCGTTTACCGTTGAAATCTCGTCAGAACGGTCACTGGCGGAGTAAATTCCTGGTGCGCGCTTCTTCGTTCTGATAGAGAAGATCGATGAAATCTTTAATCGCCACAGTGGATGTATTTCATCGCCTGCGCTGTGTTGGCGCCTTTAATTTTCCGATTAAGGTGGGTGCTGACCGGCAATTCTATGCCGATCAAGCTAAGGCAGGCTATTCAGTCGTTAAGATGTCCATGCCGTTTGTAGAATTAGATTTCCGGTATCGCGAGATAGCCGTTCAGCCCATTTCGTAACCAAATCCCGATGCGCACAAGCACTGGTGATCAGCGATTGAAGTCATTCTGTTCGCCAATTTTTAGTTTGCGCGTGATACGGGAATCTTCGTTCAAGACTTCTCCCATCACGCGGCTTCCTTAGCCGCATCCCATCTTCTGGAAGCGGTTTTTCCAAAACGTCATGTCGGCTTCTTTGGCGAACATGACTCGCGCGCCCGTGGCCCCGAGGCTGACTCGAATATTGCCGCCATTGCGCTCGCGATGATCGGCTGCCCAGGATTTGAACGTCGGATCATCCGCGCTCATTCCCTTGAATTCCAGGACGCCCACGACCTCGTCTTGCTTTCGATGCCTAGCCAATTGCTGCGATCCTCGTTCGTGGTCGGGCTGCTTTACAGCAGCGCGTAGCGGCTACCAAGCGGTCCAGGGTTAAATTCATAGGCTGTACAGGACGACGCTGTGGCTCGCGTCAACCGAAAAGACGACGGCAATTGTGCTGCACTCGGTGCGCACCGCCGAGTCCTCGCCACTTGACGTTCTCGCGCGAGCTGTAGCCCGGCTTAGATAGCTTCACAAGTGGAGGGCAGGAGATCGACATAGTCGACAACATCAGATGCCCTGTTTGCCCCTGGTTTCCCGGAGTGCGGCCGCCCCGTCAGGGTCGGAGGCAAGCTAATGCCGAATTTTGGATTAAGCCTTTTGCTTAGTTGCCGTGCAAAAGCAAATCTGTTCCATAATTTAGGCTCTATATTCCTAGATTGATGTTGCACGCGAATTGGTTGGGTGGAAAGTTCTGAAGGCGCTCCGGAAAATGACCGATTTGCAAACATCTGAAGAAGATGCTCCTGTCCAACTGCCCCTTGAGGTTGATCAGTTTATCCCCCGGATTGGCGATGAAGAATGGATCGCTCTCACTGCTTTAAACACCTTGGCAGATAATCAGCATTTCATTTGCGCTACTGGTGTAAGTGAGGAAGCCATCTCCAACTTGATTAAACTCGGCTTTGCTCTTGGAGAGCCACACATGGCTCAAATCTCCAAATGGGGGCGTGAAGCGTTTACTATTATAATCAAGCAAGATAAGTAAAAGCCTTTTGCTTTTTTGCCATTTCGTCAAAGATTATAGACCTTGGCGTTCACTGCGTAAATCCCGGTTGCAATGACTGATTAAATCGGCAGATGCCGTCTTCTGGCTAAGTAGCTGCCGGCTCGCCTGATCCGTAGCAAGTTCGTCTTGCATACCGAGGCAAGGTAG
>NZ_JAESVB010000030.1 GCF_020618775.1 Acidisoma silvae
GGAAAATGATTACACTTATCGTGATCGCCGGAGCGGAAAAGCAACGCGGGGTGGTTCCCGGGCCCCAGCTGTTCAGGTTGAAGCCCTGACTAGGGGAGACGTTCGCTCTCATGGCGGCAATCGGAGGCAGCTACCGGACGCCGATTTGTTTCCTGGAGCGTCGCGCAAAAAATCATGCTCCCGCTCAACGCGGCTGTCACACGGCAGTTTGAACTGCTGCACGGTCCAAGGGTCCGAAAAGCTTGCCATGTGTAGGGCAACAGTTCACGGCTTTCGGAAAAAACAGGAACCATAATGAAGATTGATCTCACGGGGAAAGTGGCGCTCGTCACTGGCTCAACCGGTGGTATTGGGTTTGCCGTAGCCAAGGGACTTGCGGAAACTGGGGCGACCGTGGTCGTACAGGGGCGGACTTCAAAGCGCATCGACGATGCAATCGGCAGGTTGCAGACCGAGGTCGCGGGAGCGTCCCTGCACGGTGTTGCGGGAGATGTTGGTAGTGCCGAGGGCTGCGCCGCCATCGTTAAGGCAGTGCCGATAGTAGATATTCTGATCAACAACGCTGGCATATTTGTGCCGAGTGATTTTTTCGACACCGAGGATGACGTTTGGGACCGGCATTGGGCCGTGAATGTGATGTCAGGCGTGCGTTTATCACGCGCCTATGCCCCGATGATGCAAAAGCACGGATGGGGTCGCATTATCTTCTTAGCGTCCGAAAGCGCGTTCAATATCCCCGTCGAGATGATCCACTATGGGGTCAGCAAGACGGCCGATGTTGCTGTTGCCCGCGGTCTTGCAAAGCGGCTCGCCAATACCGGTATCACCGTGAATTCTGTTCTGCCCGGGCCAACCTTAACAGAGGGTGTCGAGGCAATGCTGGAGGGTTCCGCAGCAAAGAATGGACATTCAATTGAGGAAGAAGCTAGGGCCTTTGTGATGGCTCAGCGTCCGAGCTCCATTCTTTAGCGCGCTGCCACGGTTGATGAGGTCGCGTCTATGATCGTCTACCTGTCATCCAAGCAGGCTTCGGCGACAACTGGCGCCGCAGTGCGCGTAGACGGGGGCACCATCGATAGCCTCTGACGGAAAAGACCCAATCGGCAGGGAACGAGCATGGCAAGGGCAGGCTCCGCTCCTGCTTTTCCGATAACTTACTCATGCGGAAATAGCGAATGACAGTTGATGCAAACAATTTTGGTCTCGTCGCGGTCGACAAGCGTGGTAATCGTGTCCTCTTCCTGGATCCAAATGGCCTCGATATAATCAAGGCTATTGAAGAATTTCCAGCCAAGCCGCATGAACTTCTGATTGTCGAAGCCCAAGATAAAGCTTACGTCCCGATTTATGGTGACGGAGCACATGGAGATAATCCTCATCCAAATCACCTGATTGCTGTCATTGATCTTCATTCCAAGGAACTCTCGAAGATCATTGATATAGCGCCGTTCAAAGCACCTCATACCGCGCGGCTTGGCGATAAGGGTTTATTGTATTGCTGCTGCGAAGATAGCGGCGCTGTTGTTGTGCTGGATTTCGCTAATGACCACTTTGTGGGCGCTATTCGCATCCCTTCTCTCAATGTGCATCGTCTCGCGACAGTCTCGGGCACCGGGACTCTTATTACCGAAAACGAAGAAGATGGGACATTGAGCCTTGTCGCCCTGGAGGGCACTAGTGGCAGGGTCATCAAGAACATTAACGCGCCTGGACCCTTGAATGGCATCGCTCATTTCTCTGGCCAGCCCTGGGCGGTGGCAACCGCCAAAGACAAACCAGCGATATATGTCGTGTCGACCGACGAGTTAACCTTGCTTCGTTCCATTCCACTGCCGGGACATACAAAGCCGGGTCAAGTTGTTCGCTACAGAGATGACGGTAAGGTTCTGGCCGTCATCGGTGATTTCGAGCCGGTCGTCAGCTTCTACGACGCCGATCTGAATCCTCTCTTTGCAGCTGAGACCCAGGCCAAGCCGCTGGACGGTGCATTTAGCCCAGATGGCAAAAGCTTCCTGGTCGCTAATGAGGAAAGCGGCTCGGTTAGTGTCGTTGATCTTCAACGACGAAGAGCGATAGCTCATAAGCTGGTCCCTGTGGGATGCGAAGTCCTTGGTTTCTTCCCCTTAAAAAATTGACGACGACAGAGACTATTAAAAACGTTTCGTGCGATTAGCCTCCTTGTCATTGAACTGGTCCCCCCGTTTGTTTACGAAAAAAGGGGAGAAGCGTCATTGAGGCCGTCACCTGAGATCGTCTTAGCCCCCAATATGAGTCGCCCAATTTTTCTTGTGACGATGACAACCTCGCGAACTGGCCGTCGTGGATCAGATTTCGATTGCGTAGACCCTGCGGCCCCTCACTTTAGGCGCGACAAGGAAAGGTCAGGACAATGACTTAGCGCTTGGTTGACGTGTTGAACGATAAGCAGACGGTCCTCCATACATTTCCGGTTGATGCATCGGTTCCGGATCCAGCGGAGGACACGCTTCATGAAAAAGCGCTTTCGGCAGCACGCCATGCTCAACTGGTTCCAGCGAAGGAGCTTGAGAAGCTCTCTGCACGGGACCATGTGACCCGAGGCGGCCAGCTCACACTTTACGGCGATAGCCTGGAACCGTTGGCGGAAACGCGTCTGAGCCTCGAACAAAGCGTACGAGAACGCGCTTATTTCATGTGGGAACAGGCGGGTAAGCCCGTTTGGCGAAGCGATGAATTTTGGCACCAAGCGCGCGACGAGCATTTTCGCCTGCGAGCTTATCGGCTTTGGGAAGCGGAAGGTTGTCCCGAAGGGCAAGCTGACCGCCATTGGCATTGGACCCGGGATTTCGAAGATAAGTAAAGCGCCGATATCCATGCCGACTGTCACACGCAAGTCGAATAGGAAATCCGAAACATGACATTGTATGGGATGACGAAACTGGGAATTTTGGGGATCGCGTTAGCCTTGGGAGGCTGTATGAGCGATAGCTCGGCTCATTTAGCCTCGGCTCACAAAGTAGGCGGAGCCTCGGGCAGCATTGATCAGTCTGGGGCCGCAGGCGCAGGCGATGCTGACGGTCCAACCGGAGGCGCCCCGGCTCCTTGATTGGATCAAAAATATGCTCATGCTTGGTTTCGGCATAAGACGCCCTTTAACAAAATTGCCAAAGGGAGCTGGGCATCATGCTCCCCACTCTTCGCCCTTACCATTTGATAGCGCCCGATCGAGATAAAAGGCCGCGCTGATCAATGCGAGGTGACTAAGACCTTGTGGGAAATTGCCTAAAGCTTCACCGCGTCGATCCAATTCCTCTGCAAAGAGCTCTACGTGATTTCCATAGCTCAGGACGCGTTCGAATTTCATCCGCGCTTCCTCAAGTCTTCCAGCGCGCGCGAGACATTCCACATACCAGAAAGAGCAGGCGGTAAACGATCCCTCGCTGCCGGGCAGTCCGTCCTCTTCATGATAGCGCCAGATCATGCCATCATCGGTCAATCGTTCAGTGATTTGATCCAGTGTGGCTGTCCATCGTGGATCAGAGGCACCTATGAAGCGCACAAGTGGCATTAACAGCATCGCGCCATCGACAGCAGTATTATCGTCACATTGCGTAAAATGGCCTAAGTCGGCATTCCAGAAATCCGCGTGAATACTTTGATAAATTTCATTGCGGGCGTTGGTCCAGCGCTCGAAAGGGGCGGGCAGGGACCGTTTGGTCGCGAGCCGGATGGCGCGATCGACGGCAACCCAGCACATCAGGCGAGAATGCAGGAAACGGCGAGGCTTGCCTCTGACTTCCCAAATGCCGTGATCCGGTTCACGCCAGTGATCGACGACATAATCAATCATACGCGTCACATTGCCCCAGCTTTCCCAACTGATTCCACTCCCATATTTATTTTTCAGGTATAGGCTGTCCATTAACTCGCCATAGATATCGAGCTGCTGTTGGCCTACCGCTGCATTGCCGATGCGAACTGGGCGAGCGCCGCGATAACCTTGCATATGATCGAGTTCGCCTTCTGGAAAGTCTTTGCTACCGTCGAAGCGATACATGACCTGAATGCGGCCGTCCGTACTGCAGTCAGCCACGCGGGCTTCAACCCAAGTCATGAAATCTGACGCCTCTTCAATGTAGCCAAGGCGGATGAAGGCATAGACGGTGAATGACGCATCGCGGATCCAGGTCGCGCGGTAATCCCAGTTCCGCGTGCCGCCGGCGGCCTCCGGTAGGCCGAACGTCGGAGCCGCAATAATTGAATGACGCCGGCGAGAGGTTAGAAGCTTAAGGACCAGAGCCGACCGCATTACTGTCTCTCGCCAACGGCCACGATAGGTTGAGCGGCCGCTCCAGTCCTGCCAGAAGGCGGTCGATCGTGCGATCATGTCGTCCAGCATTGCCGGCTCGACAATCTCCCCCTGGTCGCGACTGCTCAGCAGGAATATGGCGGACTGTCCTGCCTGCAACGTGAACGAGGCTGTGGCTTCGCCATCTCCCGCCGCCAGCGCCTGATGTCCGCTGAGGACGAGGTTTTCGATGGCGGTGGAGCGGAAGGCGACGAAATTCTGGCCTGCCTCAACCACCGGCGTCTCACGACCATAATCCGGGCGTGGTCTGCACAATAATTGGAAGGTGACCGACCCGCGGGTCGCGGTCGCACGACGGATAAGGCGCGTCGGCCCACCGTACGGACCGTCCTTGGGCACCAGCAGGTCCAACACCTCGGCGCTGCCCTCATCGCAAAGCCAACGGGTCACGAGAATATTGGTGTCGGGGACATAAGCCTGAATGCGCCGCGCGTCCGGCAAGTCGGGCTGCAGGTTATACACGCCGCAATCCGGGTCCAGCAACTGCGCGAAAATGGTGGGACTGTCGAATTCAGGCCAGCACAGAAAGTCGATACTGGCATCGTGAGAGATCAAGGCTATCGTCGCGCGGTCGCCGATGACGGCGTGATCCCCGATAGTAACTGAAGACTGCGCGGGCTCAGCCATTGCCGCGAAACTCCGGATAGAGCGCCATCCCGCCATCCACAAAGAGGGTTGTCCCGGTGATATAGTCGGACTGATCGCAGGCAAGCCAAACTGCCGCACGGCCGATATCGGCGGCATCGCCAATGCGGCCGTAAGGAATGAGTTTGAGCAAGGCCTTAGCCTTGTCGCCCTCGGTTTCTTCTTTGTTAATGGCCGTCCGTATCGCGCCAGGGGCAATAGAATTGACCCGGATACCCTTCTCGGCGAGTTCCTGCGCCATAGTCTTCATCATCAACATAATGCCGCCCTTTGATGCTGCGTAATTGACATGTCCGGCCCAAGGAATCACTTCATGCACTGAACTCATGCAGATGATCTTGCCGCGCGCCTTGGAGACGTTTCGCTCGGTTTGCTTCAGGAATTGGCGGACGCCGGCCTGCGCACAGAGAAACTGGCCGGTCAGATTGACGTCCAGGACCTTGCGCCAATCGTCCAACGTCATCTCGATCAGCGGAGCATCCTTCTGCAGACCAGAATTGGCGACGACGATGTCGACAGCCCCAAAAGCCGACAGCGTTTCGGAGAAGAGCTTTTGAACATCCTCTGGATTGGAGACATCGGCGCCAATGGCTTTTGCTCGGCCCCCCGCGTGCACAATCTTTGCCGCCAGTTCTTCGGCAGGATCAGCGTGGCTGTTATAATTGATAGCTAAGGCAGCCCCTGCGGCGGCTAGTGCTTCAGCGCAGGCATAACCAATGCCTGAACTGGCTCCGGTTACAATGGCGACTTGTCCGTCTATCCGACATTCCATGACGCTGTCCTTTAAATATGAGCGGCGACGCGAAAGTATTGCCTGCCTGAAATTGGAAGAAACATCGGCGCGACAAGCTTTCTTCCATCACACGGCAGCAGAAGACCGCACTCGAAGCTGAACACGGTATTGCGCAAGGTTTCCGGAGCAGATCTTGCTAAAGCCGGCAGGCCTTCAAAACTGCCGTCCAAGTTTGCACCTTGGAAAGCGGAGAACTTTCATGACTATGAGCGCACAGATTGACGTCAAAGCATCAGAAAAGCCTGCTCCTGGCGAACAATTTATTATTCAGCTTCAGAAAAACAGCGAAATGCTTGGCCTTCTTGATGACGGTCGCACCTTTCGCTTCAAAGCTCCATCTGCAACCGAACACGATTACCAGCAGGAAAACAAAAGCCTGATTGTCGTGGGGCTTGATCTCGGCAAGGCAGAAAGCCGGAAAGAGCGGCTTGTCGGCACCCTCAGCTATCGCGCCTGATCTTTTTCCAGAAGATCAAGCCGGTAGAGCCCCTTCCGATCTTGCCGACGAAGGGGCAGGCCCACGCTGGATAGGAATTGATCGGCCGCCAGGTCGCCGGGTTGCGGCGTCTCCTCGGAACCGAGCCAGTTAGCGAGGATGACGCGGCCGCCGCGGACAAGGCTCTTTTCCACCCGCGCGGCCATTATGTTGACTGCATCTGGCGGCAGGAAATACAAAACCTCCGACAGAACGATCAGGTCGAACTGGCCTTCCGGCCAGTCGCCGGGTGTCGCCATGCAAGTGAAGCGTGCGTTCGGAAAAGCCGAACAGGTGGCGCGGGCAGCGGCCAAAGGAATTTCTGAAATATCCACGCCGAGAAACGCGTCGCAGACCGGTGCGAGATAGGCGGAGAGCACGCCAATAGAGCAGCCGACTTCAAGGCTCCGGGCATAGCGGCGATCGCCGATCATGGCGATCGTCGCCGCGTATTTTTTCTTTTCGTAGTCGCTGGTGCGAAAGTCCCAGGGGTCGGCGTCGCGCGTGTATAGCGCATCGAAATAGGCGCGATCGTAAGCTTGCCCGGTCATGGAATGAGAAAGGTTTCGTAAGGCCGGTCGAAGACCGACAGAAGATGATCTGGCAAGGTAAATCCTTCCGGTGAATCCGTGATGACGCCGCTATATTGCGTGGCATGAGCCCGGATCGCGCTCTGCTTCAGGGCCAGTTCCGCGTTGATCGCCAGGCGGACGCCGCTCTGCGCCGCAGATACCTCTGTCTCATCCGGCAAAGTCCAGCCCCAGACGGGGTAGCTCATCACAGGCAGACCGGTTCTCCGTGCAAGACCTTCCGCCAGGGTCGCCGCCGCTTCGTGATCGCAATGCGGATCATGCCGCCAGGTGCAGAGCAGAAGGTCGCAACCGGTCACGTCGCAAAGATCGGCGAGCGCGGTGATGATGGCTTCCGCCGCGGGCCCCTCAGCAGGCAGGCGCGTATCCTCGGCGCCAATCCAGCAGAGATCGCTGTCGGACAGACCAAGAATGCGCAAAGCGTCTACAGCCTCCCGCCTGCGCCGCGCCGCGAGGCGGGGCGGGGGATGACTGACGGAGCCAGGATGCGACCGGCTGCCGTCGGTCAGAACAGCAACCTGAGCCCCAATCCCGGCTGCCGCGCATTGCGCCAGCAGCCCACCGCAGCCAAGGCTTTCGTCATCGGGATGCGGCGCCAGGATAAGCGGCTTCCGCCCGGCGAGAAGGGTTTGCAGATCAATAATTGCCAAAGCTTCCCAGGCGGCCCGCACCTCAGACATCCGCATCGTTATTCTCCTTGGCGCAAAAGGCGTGGGACAAGAAATAGCCGGCTGCATTGTGCAGAACCTCATCGGCGGCTGGCTGGCGCAGATAGGTCTGCAGGTCTCTCATCAAAGATTCCACGGGATTGTCGGTCAGAAAGCTGCCAAGGCCCAGGCTGCGCTGTACGAGTTCGATTCCGTCCAAACAGACGCGTTCCACGGCCAGCCGGGCGAAGCCTACGGTCGCAATAATTTCCTCGGGGGGCGCTTCCAGTTTTTCAGCCATGACGGCTGCGTGGCGGAGCCAGAGCCGGCCCGTCTCATGCGCCATCACTATCTGGCCAAAGCGTGCCCGTTGATGCGGATCGTCGGCGCGGCTACGCGCTTTGAGCTGATCCCGCAGCAATTCCGCCAGCCGAAACAGACCGCCGAGAGCGACGGCGGAACTACGCCAGGCACCGGCGGAGAAGTCGGGCTCCTTCAGATAGTCGCCTGCCAAACCGATGATGTCGTTCCGCGCAACGTGCTTGCCGGTGAAATCCACCTGGCCGGTGACGGCGGCTTTCATCCCACTCAGGCCAGCGGGAAGAGGGGATACCTGCTCAGAGCCGTCCATCCGCAGCAGAAGCAGTCGCTGGTCGGCACAACCCGGATCGAACGCTGTCACCACGGCCCAGCCGGCATGGCCTGCGCCCGAACAGAACATCTTGCCGCCGGTCAGGCGAAGGGCGTCGCCTTGCGCATGAATGTTCAGCTCGCCTTGGCCCGACGGGTCTGTCACCCATAGGCCAAACAGGCTGCCCGCAAGGACGCCGTCGGCGGCTTTTGTCATGTGTGCGGCATCGCCGTAGCGGGCGACGATGCGCAGCGCGTTGACATGCGCCTCCACCAGCCGGCCGAGCGGCAGGCTGATACGCCCCAGACCGTGCAGCAGGGACAAGGTTTCCAGCCCCAGGCCAGGCTCGGTGCCGAGACCTTGACCGCCATAGGCGCGGGGCAAGGGAGCCTGCAGCACGCCTGCTGCCGTCAGCCGGTCCATGGCTGTTTTCGGAAATTGGGCTTCGTCGGGGATAGCCAGCTTCTCCGCGCGAAGATGTTTTAACGCGGCAAAAACGTCCGCTGGTTTGTCGTGCGATGATGTCATTCTGCGAGAGCTTGCAAGCCGGGGTCGCGAGACAGACGAGTGCCGCTAGGGACGGCGGTTTTCCGCAACTGGTTCAGAATAGGCTTCGCCTCCATGATCGCGTCCCGCAAGGCGGCCATGGGAATGGGCATACGACGCAAGACGGGACTCACGGATTCGATATCCGCCCAGGCCCCGCCGAACCAGGGGCTGCGCATAAAGCGTTCCACCTGTGCCGGCGGCAGCATCAGCATGCTCGCGAGAGAGGGCAGGCCATGAACCGGCGACTGCCAGACAGCGCGCGCGCGGCAGCGCAGCTCAGCGCGCCGCAATGCCGCCTGTGGCATTTCCAGCCGGTCATCGGCCCATTCATCTTGCTTGATGATGCGCCGGGCGATGGCCTCCGCCATGCCGCCGCGCGCCCGGCCCGAATGGCGACCCGATACGGTCACGGTTATCTCCGTGTCATGCCGGATCTTGCAGTCTCGATGCTCAAGCCGCGCCACGAAACCGCGATCTTCGCTGTGACTGACATGGGGAAGACCGCCGACCGCTGCATAGACGGCCGACCGCACAGCGATGCTGGCGCCCGACCGGTGCGTGTGACGCGGCCAGGGGTCCCAGGGTCTGGGATCGACCCAGTGATCGATCTCGTCCAGCAGCGCGGTGTATTGCGTCTCCGCCCAATCGTCCTGAAGGAGATGTACCGGAATGAGTGTCTCGTCGGCCGGGTCGATGACGGCCCTTCCGCAAACGGCGTCGTAACCCGCGCGAAGCCAGGCGAGATTGCGCGCAACCCAGTCGAAGGGCAATTGCCCATCCGCATCCGTCGTGAGAATGGCGCCCTGAGGGCCGGCCAATTCGGCAGCCTTCTCCATGGCAAAGCGCCGCATCGTGCCTGCATTAGCGTGCTCGTGTGACAGCGTCACTTCATGCACATGCAGACGACTTCTAAGCGATGCCGCCAGGCTGTGCGCGATTTCGGCCGTGCAGTCTGTCGTATTATTGACAAGAAGCACAATGTCATCAGCGGGCTCGCTTTGCCGCGCAAGCGAAGCAAGACAGGCATGGATGAGCTCCGCCTCATTCTTCGCAGGAATGGCGATAACGGCTCTGGCAGTTTTGGCTGCAAAAAAGGTCAAGGCACACCGCCGGATTATTTGAAATAGGCAGGTGATGACATGTGCGCAGCGCGGAGAACCGGCAAGGCGAATTCCCCGCATGGGAAATCACGTTTCGGATTTTAAGAAGAATATCTGTAGAAATGTGCAGTAGTGGTTGTTTCAGCACCGTTGTTTTGGCGTCAAAGGCTGAACCATCGCCCGAAGTCGTGATTGGGTAATCGTGCTGCGGGGGCCATCTCCCGACAATCAGCGCAGGGCCGATCCAGGCTTCTCCTCCGCAGCGGGACATCACAACAATGGCATCCAGGAACGTCAGCGAATTCGTCTGGCAGCGCCTAGGCGAATGGGGCATCAAGCGGGTCTACGGCTATCCCGGCGACGGTGTCGGCGGTCTGGATGTGGCACTCGAAAAAGCCAAAGACAGAATGCACTATGTGCAGGTGCGGCACGAGGAAATGGCGGCCTTCATGGCCTCCGCCCATGCCAAGTTCACCGGTGAGGTCGGGCTCTGCTATGCGACCTCTGGCCCCGGCGCCATCCATCTTTTGAACGGACTCTATGACGCCAAGATGGATCACGTACCCGTGGTGGCAATTGTCGGCCAGCAGGCCCGCATGGGACTTGGTGCCAGCTACCAGCAGGAGGTCGATCTCCAGAATTTGTTCAAGGATGTCGCTGGCGATTTCGTTATGCAGGCCAGCGTGCCCGGGCAGGTGCGCCATTTGATCGACCGCGCCGTCCGCATTGCCAGCGCCCGGCGTGTCGTGACCTGCGTGATTCTGCCAAATGATTTGCAGTTGATGCCTTATCAGGACCCGCCGAATGCGCATGGCGCGACTCATACCGGTGTTGGTTACGCGGGGCCTGCCAAGCTCCCGGACGACAAAATATTGCGCGAAGCTGCGGCCATTCTGAATGCTGGCAAGAAGGTCGCAATGCTGGTGGGCGCCGGTGCGCTGCACGCGACCGATGAGGTCATCGCTATTGCCGACAAATTGCAGGCGGGTTGCGCGAAGGCGCTGCTGGGCAAGGCAGTGCTGCCGGATGATCTGCCCTGGGTCACCGGCTCGCTCGGTCTGCTCGGCACCAAGCCGTCCTGGGATCTGATGCAGGATTGCGACACCTTTCTGATGATAGGGTCGTCCTTTCCCTATAGCGAATTCCTGCCCAAGCCCGGCAGCGCGCGGGGCGTGCAGATCGACATGGATGCCGGCGCGCTCAGCCTGCGCTATCCGATGGACGTCAGCATGGTGGGCGACAGCTCCGTGGCGCTGCGGGCCTTGCTGCCGCTGCTGGAGCAGAAAAGCGACACGTCCTGGCGTGGGACGATCGAGAAGGGCGTGCAATCCTGGTGGAAGACGCTGGAAGACCGCGCGATGCAAAGCGCGGAGCCGCTCAACCCGCAGCGCGTCTTCTGGGAATTGTCGCCGCGTCTTCCGGAAAACGCCATCATCACGGCCGATAGCGGGTCCGTCGCCAACTGGTATGCGCGCGACCTCAAAATCCGTCGCGGCATGAAGGCGTCACTGTCCGGCGGGCTCGCCTCGCTCGGTGCCGGCACGCCTTATGCGGTCGCCGGCAAAATGGCCTTTCCGGACCGCACCGTCATCGCCTGCATGGGGGATGGCGCCATGCAGATGAACGGCCTGAACGAGATGATCACCATTAGCAAATACTGGAAGGAATGGTCCAATCCGCGTCTGATCGTGCTGGTGCTGAACAATCGCGATCTCAACCAGGTGACGTGGGAGGAGCGGGTGCAGCTTGGCGCCGGTAAAACGGAAAGCACGCAGAGCATTCCCGATTTTCCCTATCATAAATATGCTGAACTCTTGGGCCTGAAGGGTATCTTCGTCGATCACCCGGACAAAGTCGGCGCGGCCTGGGACGAAGCGCTTTCAGCCGATCGTCCGGTGATTTTGGAAGCCTTCACGGACCCCAACGTCCCGCCGCTGCCGCCGCATATCACGCTGAAGGATGCCAAGAACTTCATGACGTCTCTGGCGGATGAGCCGGAGCGCGGCAGCGTCATCGTCAATAGTGCGAAGGAAATGCTGGCGGGCGTGCTGCCTGGCCATAAGGGCTGATCGGTGCTGTCGGATCTGCCGATCCGCGCGGTATCGGCGCGTGCCTTTACCGTGCCGACCGACGCGCCCGAGGCCGATGGCACTTTCGCCTGGGAAAAGACAACGCTCGTTTTTGTCGAGGTCCATGCTGGGGGCAAGACAGGCATCGGCTATACCTATGCCGATGCTTGCCTGGTCAAGCTTATCGACTCCGTTCTGGCGGCCGCGATCACCGGCCGCGATGTGCTGGCTATTGGGGCGGCGTGGTTGGCGATGCAACGCGCCGTGCGCAACCTCGGCCGTTCCGGTCTTGCCAGTTGTGCCATTTCCGCCATCGATGTCGCGTTATGGGATCTCAAGGCCAAGCTGCTTGACCTTCCACTGGCGCGGTTATTGGGATCGGTGCGGCAAAGCGTGCCGATCTATGGCAGCGGCGGTTTCACCACCTATAGCGATAGCCAGATTCAGGACCAGCTTGCAGGCTGGGTGGAGCGGGACGGCTGTCGCGCCGTGAAGATGAAAATCGGCACGCATCCGGATCAGGATCCGCATCGCGTCGATGTCGCCCGGCGCGCCATTGGCACCGCCGCTTTGTTCGTGGATGCCAATGGTGCCTTGTCAGCGCGGCAGGCTTGCTATTTCGGAAAACAATTTGCTGAGACAGCGGATATCCGCTGGTTTGAGGAGCCTGTCTCGTCCGACGATCTCCCGGGGCTGCGCTTTGTGCGGGATCATTCGCCGGCGGGCATCGATATTGCTGCCGGCGAGTATGTCTATACGCAGGATGACGCGCGCCTCATGCTGGCAAGCGGCGCGGTTGACGTGCAGCAGGCGGATGTCACCCGGTGCGGCGGCATTACCGGCTTTCTTGCCATCGGTAATTTGTGCGACGCGCATCATGTCGACCTGTCCGGCCATTGCGCGCCGGCCGTGCATCTTCACGCCGCCTGCGCGGCGCCGCGTTTCCGCCATCTGGAATGGTTTCACGATCATGTCCGCATCGAACGGATGTTTTTCGACGGTGCCCCGCAGCCGGTTGCCGGCACGATCCGCCCTGACCTGTCCCGCCCGGGACTGGGCCTTACCCTCAAAGCCGCCGACGCCGAGCGCTATGCCGTCTGACAGGAAAGCTGCGCGATGAAGAATGACCGACCAACTGGCGATATCGCGACCGCTTTGTCGCTGGTCACCGGCGCCACGATCCTGGGCGGCATTGTCCTGGCCTGTCGTAAGCCGCATGTGCCGGTGAAAAAGCCACAGGCCACCGTGGCGGCGGCGCGCCGTCTGAACCGGGCGGCGGGGACGCTGGCGGCTTCCGTGTTGATCGATAGCGCGATCGAGCATTATCGCGGCAATTTCCATAACAAGGCGATGATCACGCCCCTGGTGACAGCATCCCTGTCGCTCGCGGCCAGTCTGCACGGCACGGCGGATAGCAAGGGTGAGGCGCATGTCATTCGCGACCTCATCTATGCCGGCGCGGGCCTCACTGGTCTGGTCGGTACGGGCTTCCATATCTTCAATATCAGCAAGAAGCCCGGCGGACTGAGCTGGCAGAATTTGTTCTATTCCGCACCGCTGGGCGCGCCGGCCGCGATCTCGTTGTCAGGCATGCTCGGCTTCCTGTCGGAGCGGCTGCGCGACAGCCATCCCGATATGCCGCCCAAAATTCTGGGCATTCCGGCAGGACGGGTCATCGGTGTCATGACCAGCCTGGGGCTAATGGGAACAGTGGCGGAATCCGGCCTGCTGCATTTCCGCGGTGCCTATCATAATCCGGCCATGTATCTGCCCGTGACGATGCCGCCCGTGGCGGCGGCACTCCTGGGCGCAAGCGCCTTGGGGCCAATTCGCAGGCATGGTCGCTTGACGCGCTGGTGGCTGCGCGCGACCGCGCTGCTGGGCTTTGCGGGCACTGGTTTCCATGCCGTGGGCGTCGCCCGCGGCATGGGTGGCTGGCGCAACTGGCGCCAGAATCTGGTCGATGGGCCGCCCATTCCCGCGCCCCCGAGCTTCACCGGCCTTGCCATGGCAGGCCTAGCGGCGCTCGCCCTGCTGGAGGATCATCCCGATGACTGACCGCTATCCCGGCTATGATGTTCTGGCCAAACGCCGCACGCCGTCCTGGAACGAGCCGACGCGGCAGGTCGTCAATCGCCGCCTGGCGGTGCCGCGTGAGCCGCGCTATCTCACACCACCGCTTTTCACTGTGCTCGATGCCGTTTGCCAGCGCATCCTGCCGCAGCCGACGGATCGGCCGCCGGTGCCGCTCGCGGCGCTGGTGGACGACAAGCTTTTTACGGGTCTTCAGGACGGCTTCCGTTACGCCCGGATGCCGGATCAGGGCGAAGCCTGGCGGCGCGGTCTGGCCGGGTTGGAGGAAGCAGCCGAAGCGCATTACCGCCTATGTTTCGTGAAACTGAGCGGCGAACAGCAGGATGATATCCTGCGCCGCATGGAACGCGGTGAACTTTCCGGCGGCGCGCTCGGCGATATGCCCGCCACGCTGTTTTTCGAGCATCGCCTGATCCTCGATATCGTGACCGTCTATTACGCGCATCCCACCGCCTGGAGTGAAATGGGTTATGGCGGCCCCGCCAGTCCGCGCGGCTATGTGCGCATGGGGCTGGATCGCCGCGACCCGTGGGAGGCGGCCGAAGCCCATGACGGCGATGAGACAAAGGCCAGGTTGGAGAACGGCTTTGTCGGCTGATCCGTTTTTGTCTGATCCTTTTGCCGCGCCGCGTGCCATCGGCGGCCGTGCGCCGGACGTCATGAAGGCGGGCGGCTGGCTGCCCATGAAGCAGCATGACAACAATGAGGAAGTCGATTTCGTCGTCATCGGCACCGGTGCCGGCGGTGGACCGCTCATCGCGCGTCTGGCCGAGCAGGGATTTTCGGTCATCGGTTTCGATGCCGGCGCCTATTTCCGCCCGCTGGAAGATTTCGCCTCCGACGAGATCGAGCAGCAGAAGCTCTACTGGCTGGATGAGCGGATCATCGACGGCGCCAATCCCATCCGCATGGGCGGCAAAAACAGCGGCAAGGCGGTGGGCGGCAGCACCGTGCATTTCGCCATGGTGTCGCTGCGCTTTCGCCCGGAATGGTTCAAGTCGCACAGTTTGCTCGGCTATGGCGCAGATTGGCCGCTCGATTGGCGGGAGATGTGGGATTACTACGCTCGCGCCGAAAAGGCGCTGAGCATTTCAGGCCCAGTCCGTTATCCTTGGGGGCCGAAACGCCCGCGCTATCCTTATCGCGCGCATGAGCTGAACGGCGCCGCCGAAATTCTCGCCCGTGGCGCGGAAGCGATGGGCTATCAATGGACGGCGACGCCGCTGGCCACCGTCTCCGCGCCGCATGGCGATTCACCGCCCTGCGTCTATCGCGGCTTCTGCCGATTTGGCTGCTCAACTAATGCGAAGCAAAGCCAGCTCGTTACCTTTATTCCACGTGGCATCGCGGCCGGCGCCGAGATCCGCGATCTGGCCATGGTCGGCCGTATCGAGACCGGACCGGACGGACGCGCGACCGGCGTGCATTATCATCGCGAGGGGCGCTGGCGGTTTCAGAAGGCGCGCAACGTCATTGTGGCCGGCTATGCGATCGAGACGCCCAGGCTGCTGCTGGCGTCCGCCAATGACCGCTATCCGGACGGCCTCGCCAATAGTTCCGGTCTCGTCGGCAAAAATTTGATGACGCAGTCTAATCAGGCGGTGTTCGGCGTGATGGATAAGGAGGTGCGGTGGAATAAGGGTCCGCCGTCGCTCAGCATCACCGAGCATTGGAACTACGAGGATCGCAAGGATTTCCACGGCGGCTATTGCTGGATGGCGCAAGGCCCCTTGCCGGTGGAATGGGCGACGATCGTCGCCGGGTCCCGTAAGCGTTGGGGCGCGCCGCTACGGGAGGAGATGATGCGCTACAATCATCAGGTCGGTCTGAAGATGGTGGGGGAAATGCTGCCGGATGAGCGCAACCGCGTGACCCTGACGGACGAGGTTGATCAATACGGCCTGCGCATTCCACGCATCACCTATAGCTGGGGCGATAACGACAAGGCGTTGATCCAGCACGCTTTGGGCGAGATGGAGCGGAGCCTCGACCTCGTGGGGGCGAAGGACATCTTCCGACAGGAGGATGACACCAACCATCTGGCAGGAACGGCGCGCATGGGCAGCGACGCGCGCAGCAGTGTCGTGAATGCCGATTGCCGCAGCTGGGACATTCCCAATCTCTGGATCTGCGACGGCTCTATTTTTCCGACCATGGGCGGGGTCAATCCGTCGCTGACGATTACCGCGATTTCTCTCCGCACGGCGGATCGCATCAAGGCCCTGGCGAAGCGTGGCGAACTTTAGGCGTGGCTTTCCGAGGTCATCTCGAAGGACAAAATACGGTATCGTGCGGCGATGATGGTCAACAACTCAGGAGGAAGATCGTCTTTATCCCGCTGTATCCAGCCGATTTCGTATTCCAGTTGAACCGCCGATCGGTCTTCCGACAGGCGCTGGGCATAGAACCTCGCGTGATAGCCTTGCGCCGCCAGAAGGCCCGGTAGTGTTCCCGATGCCTCCGTAGAATCCGGGGATTGAATAATGAGATGCGCTTTCCGCTCTCGGGGCAATCTGGTTTCGATTCGCCTCAAAGCGGCCAGAGTGAAGACAACCAGGATAGTCGTCGTGATCCCCAGGGTGACCTGGCCGCCACCGAAGCAGAGGCCAATGACGGTCACGACCCAAAGGGTCGCCGCAGTGGTTACACCCGTGATAAGGTCACCGCGGCGCAGAATGGCGCCACCACCGATAAAGCCGACGCCGGTCAAAATCCCCAGCGGAAGGCGCATCAGGTCCATTGTGGCGAAAGAGCCTGCCGTCTTGCCATCGACGGGGAGCAGGATATTGGCTTGCATCATGGCGACGGCAGCGGCCAGCCCGACTAGGATAGTCGTCCGAAAACCCACTGCATGGCCACGCGCGCCACGGTCGAAGCCGATAACGCCGGAGGCAACCATCGTCAAGAGCAGGCGTGTGGCGGCGTCCATCCAGGTGATGTGAAGTGGCATGCTGTGGGACCGCTAACCCTTGGACGACGCGTTTCGCTTGCGTGTTGCGGCTGCCTTGCGAGCGGCGGCCGATCGGCCCGCTTTCGGTCGTGCAGCGGAGGCTGAGCCACCAAGCTTGCCACCTTTGGGCGACGAGGCATGTGAGACAGGGTGGCCCACGCCCGAGCCGCTTTTCTTACCGCCGCCATCTTCCTTGTTGACGGTCGCCCAAGCGCGCCGCTCGGCTTCGTTTTCGGACACACCGCGGCTTTCGTAGCTTTCAGCGATATGGGCCGCTTTGTGAGCCTGTTTGTCCGTATAGGACGACTTGTCACCACGAGGCATCAACTGTCTCCAGGTTTTCCGCCCAAAGTTCGCGGGCAACTGCCGACTGGATTATGACTTTATGCGGTCCAGTTCAGCCAGCGCGGTCAAATTTTCTTCAATTCTTTAGGCCTGTGGGCGGCCTGTTTTCCCGACTTGTCACTTTCGACGATATATTGCGGGTGAGACACCGACGCCTTCACCTTATGGCTTTTAATATGGGTGTGAGAAGTCTGCTTTTTTGCTACGGTTCCGCGGGTTTCACCCTGACTGGTGTTCCAAGTTACCGAATCGCCGGGCTCGAAACTGCGCGACGGATGTCCCGTCATGAGATCGGGTTTCCACCAGTCACGCCATAGACCTCCCCAGTCACGTAGCTGGATTCCTGCGAGGCGAGCAACACGTAGACCGGAGCTAGTTCAGCCGGCTGGCCAGGTCGCTTCATGGGGACTTCACTGCCGAAATCCGGAATATTTTTGGCGGGTTGGCCACCTGAAGACTGCAGTGGCGTCCAGACTGGGCCAGGCGCCACAGCATTTACGCGGATGCCCTTGCTGACGACCTGCTTGGCAAGGGCATGTGTAAAGGCCGTGATTGCCGCTTTAGTCGGCGCATAATCAAGCAGCATCGGGGAGGGACTATAGCTTTGAATAGATGTCGTGTTAATGATCGTGGCACCCGCTGGCATATGCGGCAATACCGCTTTGCAAAGCCAAAACATGGCAAAGACATTCGTGCGGAAGGTCGCTTCGAACTGCTCGGTCGTCAGGTCCGATATAGCCTCAACGGCCGTCTGCTTGCCTGCGACATTGACCAATATGTCTATCCCGCCGAGTGCTGAGAGCGATTGCGCGACGAGGTGCTTGCAGAAATCTTTGTCCTGAATGTCCCCCGGCAAGGCAGCTACCTTTACGCCGGCTTCCTTTGCCAATTGAACGACTTCCTGCGCATCCGCTTCCTCTGAAGGAAGGTAATTAAGCACGACATCAGCGCCTTCTCGTGCGAAAGCGATCGCAACCGCACGGCCAATACCGCTATCCGCGCCCGTGATAAGCGCTTTGCGCCCTGCAAGGCGCCCGAATCCCCTATAACTGCTCTCGCCATGATCAGGTTTGGGCACCATATCCCTGGCCAGACCGGGGGGAGTTTGAGGCTGATCTTCGAACTTCGGCTGGGGATACTGGATCGGTGGATCCTGCATCGCATATTGGTTCGTCATCATGCACTATTCCAATCTTTCGCCGTGCCACATCATTCCGTCTGGTCATTCGCATGTTTGGCTAAATGCCTGATGGTCGATGCTCATGCGCCCCCGGATTACCCAATCCAACTCTATGGATTGGTTGTGGTCTTATTCTGCTTGGCCTGACCGCCGGCTTTGACGCCGCTTGCCGCCGACATACCACCTCCGGATGTTCCATTTGTTGGTGATGTCGAATTCCCTGTCGTGGTTCCGAGGCTCCCGTCTGTTGTCGCACCCGGCACGGCAGAGTTTTGCGTTGCAGGCGGCTTATCCGATCCGTTGCCACTGCTCTGCGCAAATGCGGCGAGCGGAGTTGCAAGGATTGCGGTAGCGACAGTCAACTGGATGATACGCATCTCGAAGGTCTCCCACAGATTGCCAATGACAGCAGGTTAGGTTGAAGCGCCCGGCCCTGCGATCAACCCAAAAGGCTGTCACATTTGTGAGTGAAATTGCGCCGTCACGTCGGCATTCAGCAAAATCCGCTGCCGTCGTTGTCCAGAGCAAGCCATTCGCTTGCTCTGGCGGCAACTGACGCTTGATTACGAAGTAGTCGGCTCGTGGAATGGGCAGCCATTGAACTTCTGCCGGAAGTCAGCGGAATGCTGATAAGTCTCACGCCTTGCTCGATTGATGTTTCCCAAGGGCTGATGCGCAGCCAGACCGGTCCAAATGCTGAAGCGCATTCCATCATCAATATTCTTCACTTCCGTATCACTCCAGCTATCCTGAGCGGGGATTGTCAGGAGCGCGACACGGACAAACGGCGCCTCATCTTCTTTCCATTCGACAGTGGGGTCTTCGATGGGTTGCCGTTCGAGGTCCCGGCAAAGCTGAACTCGAAATTCCCAAACTCCGCTGAAGCTCTTCATATCCTGTTGAACGGTCTCACGAATGGCATCGGGCCAGTCTTTCGCGTCAATCTTTGTCCCGGTCAGAGCTGTCAATTCGGGTGACAGAGGAGCGACGCTGAATTTCGCGACATAGTCGCCGAACCTGAAGGGTGTGACGCTGTAATAGGTTTCGCCCAAAGGATTGACGTTTGGCGCGCCGCCAAGCGACTGGACCTTTGGGCTTGAGATTCCGACCGATGTCAGGACGGTGTTTACGCCGGTCAAAACCGCCGACAAAACCTCCTTCGTGCCCTCCATCCTGTCGGTCGTCTTTGCCAGCAGCTTGAGATTGGACAGGAATTTGTCAGCGGTCTTGGCCTGAAAGATAGGTCCATTGACCATGACAAAGTCCTGCGTGTTGCCTTCCGCCCCAGCAAGCCGTTCCCCCTCGACGTCACAGATCTTCAACGCCATCCCTCGTGGCAGCGCGATCGCATCGGGAAGAATATCTCCGGCATTCGTCGAAAGACGGATGAAGGCTTTGTGCTGACCAGGCTTACCGAACAGACCTTGGGCAAGTTCCGGTGGCAAATTGCCATCGACCAAAAGCTCACCCTCAAGCACTGCATGCGCTTTGGCATGTACCGCACGAACGGCATGGTGATAGTCCTCTGCTGTTCGCGTCAGGATCGTGTCGAACGTGGCGTTCAGATCCTGAACGACCTTGTCCTCGTCGTCAGAAAACGTCTCCAAATCACGAGAGAAGCGAATGGCGGCTGCCATGAGTGTTGTCCCTACAGATGTTTGTTGACAACATTTGGGGATTGCGCTGCGTAATTCCGTAGAAGATTCGTCGCAGAATGGGTCGAGCCGTTCACGTTATCAAAGATGGCGGCAGCTAAAAAAGAAAGGCTGACCGGAGGGTGGCGTTTTTTAGATTTTCCGAAGCTTCCGCTCAGCCTTGGCGCGTACCACAGCGATGGCAAACCCAAGCGTCAAAGCGCAGATTGCTGACTTCCCCGGATGTTCCCTGACTGTTTGACTTGCCTGATAGCCAGCATTTTCGACTGCCGTCGCCCAGGCAATGGCCAATGGCAATATGGCCTGACTGATAAAGCGATGCGTTTGCCCTGGACCGGGTGACGCGTCCTTTGAGTCGATTGACTGGGCCATGAGCTGCTCCTGTACGAGTATTTATATTGGTGCCTTGGAAGTTTGGGCAAGCACGTCCCTTGCTGGCATCTGGTCGGGGCCCCATCTCTCGCGGGGAATTCCCGGAGGAACACGCGGTGCGATCAGTGGCTCATAAGGCCTACACGGGACCGTCAGGTGGTTGGGGTTCGGTAAAGTCGCTAGGCACCATCCTCAATCGCGAAGGCGCTCTCCTAAGTGGTCCTCTGGTTTTGGAGCGCCAGAACAAAGTCGACGGATTTCAGTGCGTGAGCTGTGCCTGGCCTAAGCCCGCCAAACCTCTTCCCTTTGAGTTTTGCGAAAATGGCGCCAAAGCGACAGCCTGGGAGATAACAACCCATCGCGCAACGCCAGCATTCTTTCAGACACACACGGTCTCAAAAATGCTCGGATGGGCCGACTACGATCTGGAACAGGCTGGGCGCATCACGCAACCTCTTCGCTACGATTCTGCAAGCGATCGCTATCTTGAGGTGTCCTGGGCTGAGGCGTTTGCGGATATCGGAAAACGCCTTCAAGGCGTCCAAGACCGGGAGAAAGTGGTCTTTTACTCCTCCGGCAGGACGTCCAACGAGGCGAGCTATATCTACGGTCTCTTTGCCCGCCTATTCGGGAATAACAATCTGCCCGACAGTTCGAACATGTGTCACGAGACCACGTCGGTGGCTTTGCCGGAAAGCATCGGCGTGCCGGTGGGCACGACGATCCTCGAGGATTTCGCCAAGTGCGATTGCCTGTTCTTCTTTGGCCAGAACGCGGGAAGCAACAGCCCCCGCATGCTGCATGAGCTGGAAGATGCCAGTAAGCGCGGCGTGCCAATCATCTCCTACAATCCGCTGAAAGAGCGCGGGCTGGAGCGGTTCACTAATCCGCAGTCTCCCGCCGAAATGTTGACGCTGCATGAGACCCGCATCAGCAGCCAGTATCATCAGGTAAAAGCGGGGGGTGACCTTGCGGCTCTCACCGGCATCTGCAAACGGCTTTTCGAGATGGACGATGAGGCACGCAGATCGGGCGGTCAACCCATCTTTGACGACGCGTTTATTCGCGACCACACCCACGGCTTTGAAACATTCGTGGATTGGCTTCGGCATCAGATTTGGGAAGACCTAGAGCAAGAGTCTGGCTTATCTCGCTCAGCCTTCGCTGCAACGGCGGCTGTATACGCGAAGTCGACCGCCGCCATGGCGATTTATGGGATGGGGCTGACCCAGCACCGCGCTGGCGTTCAGACCATCCAGATGCTCGTCAATCTCCTGCTGCTGAAGGGCAATATTGGCAAGGAAGGTGCGGGAATATGCCCTGTTCGAGGACACTCCAATGTCCAGGGCCAACGCACGGTCGGCATCACCGAAAAGCCTGAGCTTGTGCCTTTCGACAAGTTGAAAACCCAATACGGCTTCGAACCGCCAGAGAAGACAGGTCTTAACACCGTCGAAGTGGTTGAAGAATTATTGGCTGGGAAGCTGGCGGCGTTCATCGGCCTCGGCGGCAATTTCGCGCGGGCCATTCCTGACCAGGGGCGTACCGATCGGTGTTGGGGCGGCTTGGATTTGACGGTCCATATCACCACGAAGTTGAACCGCTCGCACCTTCTGCCTGGCAAGGTCTCATACATTTTGCCGGTTTTGGGGAGGACAGAGATCGACAAGCGGGAAACCGGCCCCCAAGCGTTGTCTATGGAAGACAGTACCTCCTGCATCCACGGGTCACGAGGCGTCCGGCCACCGGCGGGCAAGCATCTCAAGAGCGAGGTCGAAGTCGTGGCGCAGATAGCTATGGCAACGCTTGACCATAATCCGAAGGTTCCTTGGGAGGGATGGATGGCCGATTACACCACTATCCGAGCCTCGATTGGCGAAACCTACCCAGAGAACTTTTATGACTATGACCGTCGCATGTGGGAGCCCGGCGGCTTTCACCGTAAACTTCCGGCGCGTGACCGAGAATGGAAAACCAAAACTGGCAAAGCCAATTTCATCACACCCAAAGGTTTGGACGAGGACAGCGACCTAAAGAAACGCGGTCCGGATGCGCTGCGTCTCATCACGCTTCGGAGCAACGACCAGTTCAATACGACCATTTACGGGTATTCAGACCGGTTTCGCGGGATAGAGGGCACGCGCATGGTCGTATTCATGAACCGTGATGACATTGCCCGCTTCGGGCTTGCCGAAGGCGAAGAAATCACCATGGTCACCCAATCCAATGACGGCCATCATAGGGAAGCATCAGGATTCCAGGTCGTTCCTTACGACATTCCTTCCGGTTGTATTGGTGCCTATTATCCTGAGACGAATTTGCTTCTTCCGATTGGGCATTACGCTGAAGGCAGTAAGACGCCTGCAGCGAAATCTATTCCCATCACGATAAAACGTGGGCTGGTAGCGGCTTAGGAATCAACTGCTGCTCTTTTTCGCTTGATTCGCCTGGTCACAATGCCTGTTGTGACCATCACGTCGGAGCGAGGGCTATCGGCTAAGGAAGCTTCCGCACCAAGCTAGGTAAGTCGCCGATATTTGGTGATTTTATAAATCCGAGCTGCGGGAGAATTCTATGCCCTATGTTGAGACGCGTGACGGCGTCAATCTGCACGTCAAAGATACCGGAACCGGCAAGCCGGTCGTTCTCATCCACGGCTGGCCCCTGACCGGAGATATGTTCGAATATCAAACGCTGGCGCTGCTTGAGGCTGGCTATCGTGTCATCACTTATGACCGAAGGGGCTTTGGCCAGTCGGGACACCCCGTCGGCCTCTATGATTATGACACGCTCGCGGACGATCTAGCGGCGGTGTTGGAAGATAGAGACGTGCATGGCGCAACCTTGGTCGGCTTCTCCATGGGCGGCGGCGAAGTCGCTCGATATCTGCAGCGGCATGGTCGAGGACGCGTAGCTAAAGCCGCGCTCATTTCCTCTGTTGTTCCCTATCTCCTCAATGATGCCAGCAACCCGGAGGGCGTCAATGAGTCTATCTTCGATGAGATGAAGGCGAATATCCGCCAGGACCGATTTGAGTTTCTCCAGACATTTGCAAAGCAGTTTTATGGTATTGGCCTCGTTTCCCGGCCTGTCAGCTCCGCATTGCTGGAGTGGACCTTCCAACTTGCCGTCATGGCAAGCCCCAAGGCGACCCTCGAATGTGTCGATGCTTTCGGCAAGACGGATTTCCGTGGCGACATGGCATCCTTCACGATACCGACACTGATTATTCACGGTACGGCCGATAAGACAGTGCCGATAGACGTGAGCGGCCGCGCCGCGGCTGCCGCCATTCCCCATGCGACTTTCATCGAATACGAGGGCGAACCGCATGGTTTGCACGCGACGGCCCCGGATCGTCTATCGAACGATCTTCTCAATTTTATCGGGCTCTGACTGCGCTGTCGTCATTCTTCCCGATGTCGGCGTCACCTATGCAAGGACATGGCCCATGAAAGCAGTTGTTTATAACGGCCCCAAGGACGTTTCCGTCTCCACTATTGACGATCCGAAAATCGAAAAGCCGACCGACGCCATCATTCGACTGACGACGACCAATATCTGTGGATCCGATCTCCACATGTATGAAGGTCGGACAAGCTTCGAGAAAGGCAAAGTGTTCGGGCATGAGAACCTTGGCGTAGTAGTCGAGGTGGGTGCTGGCGTGGAACAAATCAAAAAAGGTGACCGCGTCTGTATGCCCTTCAACGTCGGTTGCGGCTTTTGTGAAACTGCGAGCGCGGTCTGACAGGATTTTGTCTGACGACTAACCCAGGAACAGCCGGTGCCGCATATGGTTTCGCAGAGATGGGTCCCTGGCAGGGTGGTCAGGCCGAGTTTTTGCGGGTGCCTTTTGCTGACTTCAACTGCCTCAAATTGCCGGAAGATGCCGCGGAAAAAGAAGACGATTATGTCATGCTATCCGACATCTTCCCGACAGGGTGGCACGCGACTGAATTGGCTGGATTGCAGCCTGGTGAAAGCATCGCGGTTTATGGCGCTGGTCCTGTTGGCCTGCTGGCGGCGCATTCTGCCATGATCAGAGGCGCCTCGCAGGTTTTTGTCGTCGATGCTCATGACGACCGACTAAAATTGGCCGAGATGCTTGGCGCTATCCCCATCGACATGCGCCACGATGACCCGGTCAAGCAAATTTTGGACAAGACGAATGGCCTCGGGACAGACCGAGGCTGCGAATGCGTCGGCTACCAGTGTTGCGATCGCCACGGCAAGGAGCGGAATAACTTTACGATGAACTCGCTGGTCCAGAGCACTCGGGCGACCGGCGGTATCGGGGTGGTGGACGTCTTTGTGGCGGAAGATCCGAATGCTGCGGATGACCTTCAAAAGGAAGGCAAGATGGCCTTCGATTTCGGTGCCTATTGGTTCAAGGGTCAGAAAATCGGGACCGGTCAATGTAACGTTAAAGCCTACAGCAGGCGGCTCATGAATCTGATTCAGCACGGGCGAGCCAAACCTTCCCAGATCATCTCGCACAGGCTGCCTCTCGCCGACGCGCCTGCGGCCTATAAGCATTTTGATTCAAGGGACGATGGCTGGACCAAGGTGGTGCTCAAACCCGCCGCCTAAACGGAGACCTTCTCTTTTTTCGATAACCTTAGGGAATAGTTCTGTATAGCTCTTCTCCAAGCCGATCAGGCAAGGATAAGCAATTGAGCAGTTGGCGCGTTGGGACTGATGTTCCTTTGTCTGTATCCTGGACAAGCGAGCAATCGTTCGACCTCAAAGAGTCATCAGAATTTCCGGGGTGGGTCGATCTTGTCCAGCAGGAATGCCAAGGCAAAGGCGATCCCAAATTTGCAACGCTTCATGTCAGCCGACAGCGCCGTGCCATGCACCGCCACCTATGTCATGTTTGCGGACGTCAAACACTGGCGCGCGATCGCTATATCTTCCCGCTGGTCACAGGCGGCTTCGTGACGCTCGGTGACGAGACTATGCGCTACGCGAGCACTGTGCCTTCCGTTCATCTCGACTGCGCAAAAAAAGCTCAGAAGCTGTGCCCGCATATACACCAGTCGATGAACGATCCGGTTCCTTTTCCCAGTGAAGAAACCGATTTACACCCGAGACCCAATGTGCCCGCTGGCATGGAAGAGCTCGAAAAAACACTTCCGCGCGGGCTGAAAGTGGTCTTCAGCAGCGTGCGTGTTTTTGGGCCTCGATTTAGTCGGCGGATTGCCAGGCTTAGAAACGATGCACCGATTTGAATTTGCGTTCTTGGTTAAGTCGCATTCATGCTTCAAACACTGGATCCAAATTTGTCACGCTCTCTCAGAAAGGCGCGCTTTCAAACGCAGCGTGACAAAGTCCGGTAAAGCACGCAGCTTCAGCGGCAGATACTCTCTCGAAGCTCTGACGAGGCTGATCGGAAGCATTTCTCGCTTGAAGTCCGGCAACACCGAAACCAGGGTGCCATCCCGGAAGTCCTGCGCGACATGATGAGAAAAGACTAAGACAATTCTCATACCCTCGTTCGCCGCCTCACACGCAGCGTCCGTCGAATTGACAATGAGGCGATAGCGAACCGATATCTAGACACCGTCGGCAAGGCTCCAAAAACCTAAACCGGTAAAACCCTCAACGCCGATGCAGTCGTGTCCGACAAGATCCCCGGGTGTTAACGGAACACCTCGAATTTGGAGATATCCTGGGCTGGCTGCAACGACACGACTGACTGTGCCGACGCGCGTAGCGATCATGGTGCTGCCCGGCAGGTTTCCGACGCGAAGCGCTGCATCGATACCTTCCTCGGTCAGATTGACCTGTCGGTTACTAAGCGTCAGACGAGTGTCAAAGCAGGACAGACTAAAATCGTCACTGGCACCATTGCCGACATCACCGAGCGAAAGCTGTCGGATTTGCGGCAAGCTGGCCTTCTAGTGCTGGGCGACGAACTGCGTGACTTTCGTACAGCACTACAAGGCTCATACTGTCGCTGCACGCGTGCTTGGCACGGTCCTTGACGGTATGCGCAGCGGATATGCCACCATCGACAGCAATGCCGGAATTTTTAAAGTCGAGCACGACTGGACGCACGATGCTTTAGACAGCATCGTTGGCGAATATACCCTCCCCCACTTTTCCAAGAGCCTCGCTCGCCTCAAGAGAGGCTCCGCCATCACGATTTATGATCTGAAGGACGAAAGCTGGGCCGAGAACGAGGCCCACCACTATCGCGGCATCGGCACGGCGGCAGTCATTCAAGCCCCCGTCATCTATCAGTGCCAATTGATGGGCATTATGTTTGTTCATAATGCATCGCTGCGCCGAGGGACCGACAGCGAGGTTAGTTTTTGCAAGGCTGTGGCCGATCGGACGTACGCTGCTCTCGCCAAATTGCGAGCGGAACAGGACGAACGTGTTATCAACGAAGAACTCAGCTACCGTCTCAAGAACACCCTGGCTGTCGTGCAGGCCATCGCGTTACAGACCATTCGCAGCAGCACGGACTAAGCGGCGCTCAAGGAATTTGTGGATCGCCTGATCAGCCTCGGTAAAGTTCACGAAATTCTTTTACGGAAAAAACTGGCCTCGCGCACGGATAGTTGCGGCCATCAATGGGGCTCTGTCTCTTCACGCTTCTCCGGAACAACTTGATATCCCGGTTCGGATATAAACCTTGGAGCTAAGGCAGTATTATCGCTGACATTGCTGCTCCATAAGTTGGCGACAAATGCTTCTAAATATGGCGCCTTGTCGCAAGCAAATGGTCAAGTGACATTGGTTTGGTCTATTGACCATTCGAGAGAACAACCGTTCTTCACTTTGCGATGGCGGGAACGTGGCGGCCCGCCTGTCGAGCAGCCGCGGAGACGAGAGTTCGGGTCGCGTCTGATTCGAATGGGCCTTGCAGGCAAAGGAGATGTAACGATGACTTACGCCCAAGAGGGTCTGACCGCGGAATTCCGTGCTCCGTTGTCGGCCATGACCAGCGACGAGGGGCGATAAGATGGCATCCTCGCAACCACCAAGCAAACCAATCGTATTGATCGTCGAAGACGAAGCGATTCTTCGTTTTAGCGCCATCGATATTTTTGAGGGCGCTGGTTTTGAAGTTCTTGAAGCCTGGGATGCGGATAGCGCGATAGATATACTGTCGGCACGCTTGGACATTGGCCTGGTGTTCACCGACGTCGAGATCTTGGGTCCCATGGACGGCTTGAGGCTGGCTGC
>NZ_JAESVB010000031.1 GCF_020618775.1 Acidisoma silvae
TGCCTACCCGACATAAGACCTCCTGCGGTACCTGTTGCACTGGATTATGCGCGTCGCGGAGGTTTTGCCACGGCTACAAACGGCATAACAGTTTGTGCTGTCCTGGCAGGGACCGTCATGTCGATCCTAGCCCAGATATTTGTTGATGATATCGAAACCTTCGTGTTTGATATCATCCGGCGTCATCTCTTCGACGATTTCGCCATGTGTCATGATATAAAGACGATCGCAGACTTCAGCCGCGACATCGACGCGCTGTTCGACAAGCAGCAGAGAGGCACCTCTCCGGCGAAGTTCAAGCAATGCCTTCACGACAATCCCCACTGCGACTGGTGATAGCGCAATGGATGGTTCATCCAGCAGTAAAATCTCAGGGTCGCTCATCAACATGCGCCCGATCGCCACCATCTGCTGCTCGCCGCCACTGAGGAAAGAGGATCGCCTTTGTCGATAGGTCAGCAGAACCGGAAACAGTGCGTAGACGGATGCGAGCAGGCTCTCCACACGCGCCTTCTCATGTCGCAGTCGAAATGCGCCAAGGATGAGATTGTCCTCAACCGTCAGTTCCGTGAACAAGCGCCGCCCTTCCGGTGCTATCGCGGCATAGCCGCTGGCAACCCGATGCGGTGGAAAGCTGGAAACATCGGTGTCGCCGATCCGAATGCTGCCACGACGATTCTTGATCAGGCTCATGATCGCTCGAAGGACGGTGGTCTTGCCTGCGCCATTCGGCCCCAGCAAGGCCACGGCTTCACCTTTGCCGACGCGCAGGCTGACGTCGCGGACGACATCAAACCGGCCGTAGCCCGCGCAGAGCGCCTCAATTTTAAGGGCAGGGTTTTGCTCGCGTGTCATTCGCCGAGATATACCTGCCGGACAATGGGATTGGCGCGGACTTCGTCTGCGGTTGCCGTCAGCACCACCTCACCTGCATTAAGCACGGTGACCTGATCGCACAGCGGCAGCAAAAACCGCGTCTGGTGCTCGATGATGATCATAGTGACACCCTTTGCCTTGAGGCCCGCCAGAATTGTGGCGAGATGAGCCACTTCCCCGCTCGACAATCCCGTCGCCGGTTCGTCCAGAATAATGATGTCCGGCCCGGCCACGCAGACCGACGCCAATTGCGTCAATTGCTCCACACCATGCGGAACATCATCCACTTCGCGCCCCGTCCAATTCGCTGCCCCGACCGCATGAAGCGCCCCGGCGGCTTGGCTGTTCATCCAAGATAAGTCGCGCCGGCCGGATGGCAGCAGCGGCCAGACAGCGGCCCGACGTACGATCCCGGGCATTGTCGTGTAAAGACCGATGGAGACATTCTGGCTCGTCGTCAGTTCGCGCACCAGTTGTGCAGCCTGGAAGGTGCGGCGCAGACCCAGCCGCGCACGACCGCTGGGTGACAGCCCATTGACCGGCTTGCCTTTAACAAAAACTGTGCCTGCCACAGGCCTTAGCCGCCCGGCGATGACATTCGCAAGCGTGCTTTTGCCGGAGCCGTTCGGCCCGATCAGACCGTGGATATGGCCGCGCCGCACAGTGACACTGACATCCCGCAAGACCTTCGGCCCCACCGGATAGCTGAAGTCAATGCCACGGCATTCGACGGCATTTTCCAGGCCGGCCTCATCTTCATCCCTCGCCAAAACTGCGATTGCCGGCACGCTTGTGGATTCGGGTACGGTAGCCGGCTTGCCAAATTGCAGGCGGATGAGACCAACCACACCCGCCGGAAACATCGTGATCGCGATGATCGACAGGGCGCCGTAAAGAACTTCCTCCAACCAGGGATTGATGGCGACGACTGCTGGGAACATCGAGACGAAAGCAGCGCCTACCAATGGGCCGACCGTCGTATTGATGCCGCCGACCAGCACCATCACTAGGACGTTGAGGGACACCGACCAGTCGAACTGGCCCGGTGACACGACACCCAGGAAACAGAACAGCCATCCCGCCAGACCCGCCAATGCTGCCGAAAGACCAAAAACGCCAATCTTGATGCGTGACGTTTGCACGCCCGCTGCTTCCGCGAAAGGCTCGGCATCGCGAATGGCCAGCAGCACCGGATATAAAGGCGAGCGCCGGATATTCCACACCAGCGCCACAGCTGCCAGAAGAGCAAGCAATATGCACCAGGCGACTGGCGCGCCCAGCCAAGCGAGGCCTGCCGGAAAATCCGTAAAGGCCGGCCCCAGCAACCCCTGGGTTCCACCGGTGATTTGCATATCCGTCGCCATCACCGTCAGCACCAGCGTAAAAATGAAAGTGGTGATGGCAAAGTAAAGGCCGCTTACGCGGAGCGACATGGCCCCGATGATGACGCCACAAAGGCCACTGGCCAACATAGCAAGCGGCAGCATGAGAAAAGGACTGACATTGAAATCGGCAACGGCGATTGCAGTGACATAGGCCCCGATCCCAAAAAAGCCGCCTTGCCCGAGCGAGTATAAGCCCAGCATGCCCGCGACGAGGTCCAGGCTGATGGCGAGGATTCCAAAAACCCCCGCGACCAAAATCAGACTTTGCAGACTCAGGCTCGCATTGGCCGCAAGCCAAGTACCCAGCAGGTAGAGGATAAGAACCACGCCGGTCACAGCCCGGCGACTGAAAGAAGACGCCATCATCATCGCGTCCGGCCGATCAGGCGGAAGAAAGAGAAACCTCCCGAACTAAACAGCCCGCGCGGCGTTACAATGAGAATGACGACGAGCACAAGAAAGGGAAACCAGTCTGATGCCTGGGAGTCGATCAGCGCATTCGCGCCATTCGCCAGAACGCCCAGCAGCAGCCCGCCAAACATGGCCGATAGCGGCTTTTCCGTCCCGCCGCCAATCATCATGGCAATAAATCCGGAGATACCATAGGTACTCCCGAGATAAGGATTAGCGAAAGTGCTCGGTCCGATCAGGATGCCGGCGACACCGGCGAAGAGGCCCGATATGGCGAAGGCCGCGATTGCGACCGCCGTCGTATTTCCGCCGATCGCGGAGGCCATATCGGGGTCGGTCGCGACCGCAACCCCAAGCTTGCCATACAAAGTGCGCCGGCGCACCAATTCGAAGGTTCCGGCGAAAACCAAAGCGACAATAATGGCCAGAATCTGTTGACCCGTCAGTACTGCGTTACCTATCGAGAAACTATAATTGTTCAGAATAGGTGGAAAAGGTCGCGACGTGGGCCCCCAGAAATAAGCGGCGGCGTTTTCAAGAATGACGGCGAAGCCGAGCGTGCTCACCAGCCAGCCGAAGCCAAACCGGTCAAAGGCAAGGATGGGTCTGACCGCAATGATATAGGACAGCACTGCAATTACGCAGGAACTCGCAATGCCTAATATCACTGCGGCCCATGCCGGATAGCCGGCAGAAGATATAGTCGCCGTTAGCATGATGGCAGCCATCATGATTTGGCCTTGGGCAAAATTAATGACTCGCGTGACATAGAAAGAGATTGCCAGAGCCATCCCGATGAGGCCGTAGACCGACCCAATAGCCAGACCGCTCAGGATGAACTGCAACAACGCTGGCCGTCTCCCTTTTATTATTATGAACCGGCCTTGGGCCGGATCCGCCGCTAGAAACGGTCTATAGCGACTTTAGCGGGAAAAGACGGCCACGTCAGATATCGTGGAGACTATATCTGTTATGATGACGATAGGATTTCACGGACTATCTCTTTCCCTTACCTATTAGCCGAGCGCATGATATTGGCGATAGGCGGGAAAATAAAAATAACAACAAGGCGCTATCGTCTCAGACGATAGCGCTGACAAACCGGGAGCAAGACAACCAGTGAAAGCCCTTATCGCCACTAGTATTTTCGCCGCGACGGCATTATTTGCCTGCCCGGCAAGTCAGGCGGCTGCCGGCGGGGATCCCATTCTGGTCGGCCTGATCGCGGGCACCACGGGCGCCTACGGCACCACCGGCGTCGCGACGGTGCAAGGCGCGCAACTGGCCATCGCGAAAGTGAATGCCGCCGGCGGTGTGCTTGGACGTCCGCTTAAGCTCGAATGGTATAATGACAATGCTTCGGCAACCTTGTCTGGCCAGTTGTTTGCCAAGCTCGTCAGCAACGGTGCAGTTGCCATAGCCGGCTCACCCGATACCGGGCCCGTTACCGCACAGCTCGCTACGCGCTACAAAATTCCCACCATTGGCGTCGTCGACGATGGCGGCCTGACGGTCAATCCCAAAGGTCCGTCTAGCCCGCCCAATCCTTGGGTTTTCGATTTCGGCCTGAATACCTTTGCCTGGGGCGCGAAAATCGCGCAGCATGCTTTGAAGAATTGCCCACAGGGCCTAGCCGTGCTGCATGACCCAAGCACTTATGGCGAGGGCGGCAATTACGGCATACAGCTTGTCTATCGCAAGGCCAATCAGACGGTCAAAATTGACCAGACGATTACCGAGAATTGGTCGACAGGCGCCACAACAGGGCTGATGCCGCAGATCAGCGCCATCAAAGCGGCGGGCGTGACCTGCGCCGATGTGTGGCTGACGCCACAGGATCAGGCAGCATTCGCGCAGGACAAGCATTCGCTCGGCTTTGCTGTCACCACCTATGGCAATGATGAAACCAATGCCGACGATACCTTCGCCAATCTTGCCGGGGACTATGCGGATGGCACGATCAGCGCTGTGCTGACATCCGATCTTCACCCGAGCCCGGCCATGCTTGCCTTCCGTGAGAGCTACAAGAACAAGTTCAACGCCGAATCAACGCCCTTCGCCGAAACCAGTTACGATAGTATTTTGATGCTGGCCCAGGTCATTACCAAGTCGAATTCCACCAAGCCTGCGGATCTGCAGAAGGAATTCAATGCCACAACGAATTTTGACGGCATCACCGGTAGTCTGAGCTTTAGCCCGGAGAACCACATCACCATTACGCCCGAGCAGTTGACCCTGGTAAAATACGACGCTGCTTCCAAGAAGTGGGTCGAGTTGAACGACTAACCAACCCACTTTTAAGGAAAGCGAGCTGGGCCTCGGCGTGTCAGATCGCCACGGCCCAGCTTTCCGGTACCAGACGGAAACCCGCCGCCTTTTTCACGACATGAGCGAAAGCCGGCAGGTGCAGATGCATACCGGCAACAAGCACGCCTTCCGCCGCGACGAGATCGAAGATTTTGCGGCGGTTCTCAGCCGCCAGCGCTTCATCGATGTCGAATTCGCTGGTCACGCCGGGATAGGGAATCTGGATCTCCGGAATATGTACAGTGTCCCCCCAAATCACCAAACTTTCGCCTGCCGAATCCAACCGGTAGCCGCTATGCCCAGGCGTATGTCCGGGCAAAGGCAACTGCGTGATACCCGGCGCCACGGTGCCACCCTCAGCGATCCGGATCTGATCGCGATAGGTCGTCAGCAAGGCTTGCGCTGAATCGAGATAAGGCGTCGCCGCCGGCATCGTTTTATCCCGCAGTTTGGGGTCAGACCAGAACGCAACATCGTCCTTGTGGATGACCAATTCGGCCCGCGGAAACATGGCCTTGCCGTCCGGGTCCAGCAAGCCGTTGGAATGATCGGGGTGAATATGAGACAGCAGGACGGTGTCGAAATCCCCGGGCTTGAACCCAGCAGCCGCGAGGTTCTCTGGCAATAGCCCCATGGAATAGATGGTATTGCTGCCACCGCCGGCATCCACCAGAATGGTGCGCCCCGCCGTTTCGATGACAAAGGCATTGACCGTCAGACGAGGCGGCTTTTTCCAGAACGCGCTCTGCATGCAAGCACGCATGTCATCCTGGCCCGCGCCACGCAGAATTTCAAAAGGAATGTCGAGAAAGCCGTCATTGACCACCGTCACCATCGCATCGCCGATCGGATGCCGGTAGACACCGGGCACTTGCTTCCTTGGCTTATCCGTCATGACGTCTCCCAACTTTTCATTTTTAATCGTCCTTTAGGTCAATGCACGGCCGCGTACATAATGCGCTCTTCCGTCGCCACGCTCGCGTCCAATTCTTCCACCACCCGTCCCTGCCGCGCAACCAGGATGCGATCCGACAAGGCCAGTATTTCCGGTAAATAGGATGAGATTACGACGACGGCTATGCCGCGATCGGCAATCTCATTGATGAAGCGATGGATTTCGGCAATCGCGCCGACATCGACCCCGCGTGTCGGCTCATCGAAGATGATGATGCGCGGCTCCTGAACTGCCGCCTTCGCAATCACAACCTTCTGCTGGTTGCCGCCGGACAGTTCGATGATTTTCGCATTGGCGTCAATCGCCCGCACACCCAGTTTGGCCGTCCACGCCTCAGCCAGCCCCTTTGCCTGCGCCATGGAAATCACCGAAAGCGGATTGAAGCCCCGCGCCAGACGGCCCATATAAATATTCTCGGCAATCGACATGGTTTCAAAGAAGCCTTCGATTTTGCGATCCTCGGTGATATAGACGATTCCATCCATCATCGCGGATCTTGGCGTCTCGTATTGTACAGCGCGCCCTTCGCGTTCAATGGAGCCGCCGTGAAAATAATCGCGTTTCAGAACGCCGCTGACGATCTTCATCGTCTCGGTGCGGCCAGCACCAACCAGGCCAAAAAAGCCTGTCACCTGACCGCTATACAGCGAAAAGGACGTGTTGCGGACAATGCTGCCCATCGACAAGTTCTGCACACTGAGCACGCGTTCGCCATAAGGCCGCCGCAGACGCGGCTTGCCCAAATCATACAATTCATGGGACAGCGTGCGGCCGACCATGCTCTGCACAATGCGCTCCCGATCAAAATCGACGGTCTTGCCCGTGATAACCAATTCCCCGTCCCGTAGGATGGTGATGCGGTCAGACAGTGCCAGAACCTCTTCAAGAGCGTGCGTGATGAAGATGATGGACACGCCGCGCGCTTTCAGGCGCCGGACAAGGCCAAAGAAATGGAACTTTTCTTCCGGCGTCAATGTCGCCGTCGGCTCGTCGAAGATGATCAGCCGCGCCTCGTGATGAACGGCACGGGCGATTTCCACCATCTGTTTCTTGGCCGCGCCAAGGGAGGAAACCAATGCCATCGGATCAACATGGAAATTGAGCGACAGCAGAAAGCGTTGCGCTTGGATGTAGAGTCTACGCAGCCGATTGAACATCTTCTCCTCGCCGAGATAAATGTTCTGTGCAACCGTCATCGAGGGCACCAGATTGGTCTCCTGAAAGACCATGGCAATCCCTTGCCGCTTCGCCTCTGACGGTGACGACACGACCACTGGGGCGCCGTCAAGCAGCATCTCACCGGAGGTGAGTTGGTAAACACCGGCCAAGACTTTCGTCAGTGTAGACTTTCCAGCACCATTCTCCCCGACCAGCGCATGCACCTCACCGGCTTCAACATCGAAGTCGATATTGCGGATTGCCGGCACGCCCCGAAACGCCTTGGTCGCCTGGCGGAGCTCAAGAACCTTGGTCATGCTGCGCCTCTGTCTTCCCTGCCGTCAGCCCGACGATCACGCCGTCTCCCTTCGCGCCGACCATCAGCTCGCCATTCCATTCCGCCAGGGACGTCACGCCATGCACGCGACCATCCGCGCGGCTGTGATAGCTGTCGACCGGCCGCATTCGGTCGTCGCAGCGCAGCACCAGCCCGTAGGACCAGGACGGAGACCAGGGCTTCAACTGATTGAGTTTTTTACGCGCGCCGCCTTGGATCGGCTCTAGATAGGTCAGGCCACTTGCCAGTGCCGGTGCGACCCAGAGATCAGGATCGATGGTCTCGATCATGCGGCGACGGTATTCAGGCTCACTCAGCACGAATTCGACAAGCTGATTCCGTGGCGCGAACAGGGCCAGCCAGAAACCGCCTGCTGCCCTCCGCACAACACGCCCCGGATAGGCCGGCAACTGCCCCAGGGCAAGGCTGGGTACACCTGCCTCTATCGCCGACACGCGCAGCAATCGGTGGTGCCAAGCCTCGGACAGGAACAGCTCGCCCTCCGGGCTTAAAGCCAGTCCCGTGGGATAGGCTAGGCCAAGCGCGAGCGGCTTCGCCTTGCCGTCGCTCAGCGACAGACGGTGCAGGCTACCGCTTGCGCCACCGGCCATCAGGTCATGCTTCCATTGGGCGGCAGGGTGAGTGGCCGAGCCATTCGTGACGATCACGGTATCCGCATCGGCGAAAACCGCAGCCGTCGGGCAAATCAGCCGGTGGCCTGCGGCTTCGGTCACCATCTTGCCATCATGCCGGCCGCCGATGATCAAGATGCCCTGCCCGTCTAGGCCGGCCGCCAGCACACCGTCCGGCCCCGCCGCGAGACAGCTGATGGGCTTTCCCAGGCTTCGTCCAATACGCAGGGAAGCGGTGCCCCCGGCCGCCTGCACGACCACGATATCGCCGCCTTGAGAGGCGAGAAGGCCGTTTGGCGTCGCGACCAGATTGTCGATCCCAGGTAAACGGGCGACCAGCCTGGCTTCGTCAAGCCTGGTATTGGGCGTCAAAGGCCCGTCCATCGCAGGAACGGCATTGTCTGCGGTGTCGAAGCCGCGAAATCCGGCATAGGCCCGCCTGATGGCGCCGATCATGCCGACTTCCCCCAATAGCTATCCAACGCACACCAAGTTGGATCCGCGCCATCCAGTTTGTAGCGGCCAATGCGATTGTTTGAGATGCCGCCGAGATAGAGATAGCCCTTGTGCTCCCGCACTGAGGTGACCATCGGGTGATTGACCCCGCCCAGGTCCCACAGCGTTTCCTTGACTTCACCGGTCTCGCTGAAGCGGATGACGCAACCGGTATTGATATTGGGGTAAAGCCAAAGGTCCGGGGCGACGCGGCGTGCCATGCGGCGCCGAAATCCGGGCATGGCCTGGGCCAGATCCAGCGCCGGAGTGCGCATCCCCAGCAGCGCCACCCAGTAATGACCGTCCGACGAGCGATTGATATTGGACGGATAGCCGGGAAGATTGCTCAGCACAGGCGCGGTCTGGCCTTTGCGCGGCCCATCAAACCAGTAGCGGCTGATGCGGCAGGTCCAGGCTTCCGCAAAGAGGAAGGACTGCCCGTCAGAAGCCAGCGCCACCCCGTTCGCAAAGACGAGGTTGTGGATTTCCGTACGGGTCGTGCCGCTGCGTGGATCGTAGCAGATCACCCGGCCATTGCCGCGCCCCTCGACCGCGTCAGTCGCCCAATCCTCTTGCTCATAGCGAACCGTCGCTTCGCTGAAATAGACACGTCCATCCGGTGCGATATCCAGATCATCGGCAAGACGCAGCCGAGAGTCGTCCACGATCGAAAACAGGCGGCGATTGGTCTCATCGGTCAGCTTGGTGACCTGCCGATCGGGTGCGACCTGATACAATCCCATGCCACCGATGCAGACAAGCAGATTGTCCGTGCGGTCGAAGGCCATGCCAAGCGGGTGCCCGCCGATATGGGCGAATATCTCATGCTGCTTATAGTCGGGCGCCAGGAAGCGGACGATGTCACCCTGGCGCGTGCCGCAATAGAGATTGTCGTCCCGGTCGAGGATGATATCCTCCGGCCCTTCCACCAACCCTTGCCCGATGATTTCGACATTGCGGAGCTTGTCGTTCAACGCATAGGGGGAGCCCGGGTCGCTGGCACGCGGCGGCGCCGGCAGCGCCAGATAGGTTGGTGCGACATAGACTTTCGACAGCAGCTTTTCGCGGTTCTTCAGCCAGCGCATATCGATAAAGACGGCGCCAATCAGCACGCAGCCCAAAATCATGGAAGTCACCGGCCCGGTAACACCGAAATTGATAAGACTATTCGTCAGGATCAGAACAAGCAGCGCGCCCATGACGGCTTTCGAGACAGACCCGCGGCCGCCGCCCAGAGAATTGCCGCCCAGCACCACGGCCGTCAGTGCCGAAACCTCAAGGCCGATGCCGGTGTCAGACCCGGTGCTCCCCAGACGTGCGGCAAACAGGAAGCCCGCAAGAGCCGCCAGGCCGCTGGACCAGACATAGGCGAAGAAGACAGTGCGCCGCACATTGATCCCGGCATTATAGGCCGATCGCCTGGCTCCGCCCACGGCCATCAGCCGCCAGCCCGGCCGCATGCGTGACAGGACCATATGCCAGATCAAGGCAATCAAAACTGCAAGCAATAAGCTGAACGGTATGCCCAGAACTGATCCGGCGCCCAGGAAATCCCATAGATTAGAATCAATATTCCCTGAAACGAGGGCTGTCGAAAAGTGCAGAAACGCTATTTCATAAATCGAACGGAAAATGATCAGCGTCACGAGGGTGGTGAGAAAGGCCCGCAGCCGCAAATAGCCAATCAGCATGCCGTTCAGGGCGCCGCAGACAACGCCAAGCGCCAAGGTCGCGACCAGGACAAGCGGGATTGACCATGCCAGAACATTGACGCCAAGCAGCGCGAAGAGAACCGCAAGAGAAAAGACGGCACCGACAGAAAGATCGATGCCGCCTGAGATAACGACGATCGCGAGACCCAGCACAACAAGGCCGAACTCGGCCACCTGCCTGCCGAGGTCGGATAGATTGGACAGCGCAAAGAAATCGGGCGTGATCGACCCGAAGGCAGCGATGACCGCGATTAGGGCAATAAACGGAATGGCATTGTCGATCCAACTCTTCGCCAGCAGTTCCCCAATTAAATGATCGGGGAAAACCCGGTAGCGAAGACGAATCAGGGTGTCGCTCTGGGCCATCGGTCTCAGATCTATTTCAGCTCGCCAAGGGACCAGCAGTTCCGTGGCGTAAGATTGTCCTTCGTCAGGATCGTCAGCGGCGTGTAGTAGGTATTTTTGACGGCTCCGGCCTTGGCCGGAGACAGCAGCAATTCGACGATCTGCTGATTGAGAATATCGCCCTGCAAAGGCACGTTATAACTCACCGTCATGTCGATCAGGCCCTTGCGGATGTTCTCGCAACCGTCCTGGGTGCCGCCGCCGGACGTGACGACGTAAACCTGTCCGGTCTTGCCCGCCTGCTGGATCGCGGCACCCGCGCCGACATCCTGATTGTCCCAGTTGCCGACGACACCGCAGAGATCCGGATTCTGCTGCAGCACCGTTTCCATGATCGCACGCGCCTTGGCCGGGTCGTAGTTGGCGGCCTGTTCCGAGACGATCTTGATATTGGGGTGTTTCGCGAAAGTATCGTGATAGGCGTAAAGCTCGTAAAGATTGGACGCTGCCGTCGGCACGCCTTGCATGATGGCGATCTTGCCAGAGGTACCGGGGCCGCATTTCTTGACCAGCGCATCGGCTTCAACATAGCCGACCTTGACCCAATCAGCGCCGACATAGGAATCCGTTGTCAGGGCCGATTCCAGATTAACCTGCAAGACCTTGATTCCGGCCTGCTCCAGCCGCTTGATCGGGCGCGCATAGGATTGCACATCCGGGTTATGCACGATCACCAAATCGGGTTTCTGAGCGATCAGCGATGTCAGCGCCCTGGTGCCGGCATCCGTGCTCCAATTAGGATCGCGAATTTCCAAGGTATAGCCCAGATCGGCGGCCTGGCGGCGCATGACGGCGGCCCAACCTTCGGTGAGATCGAAGCCCATGGAGAGTGGCACGAAAACGACCTTCTTGCCCTTCAGTCCATCGTAATAAGGCGCGCGTCTTGCCGCGTTCGACAGCCCGCTATCCTGGGCGTAGGCGCTTCCGATCGTGCAGCAGAGTGCGAGTAGCACGGCGATGAATCGAAGCATCAAAGTCCCTCCCGTTATTTTTTGTTTTGAGCGAGGCAAGGCGGAGCCGAGGTCAGATGTCACCTTGCTGCTGCTGCGCCGTCTGCTCGTCGCGTGGGTTGATCAAGCTGTCGGCGACAAGGGCCAGAAGCAAGACGATGCTCTTGACGAGGTTCTGCTCGGTGTAGGTGACGTTCATGATCGTCATGCCATCTAGCAGCACGCCGACCAGGAGTGTCCCAACCAGGATGCTGCGCACATGGCCGCGGCCGCCGCTGAGACTGACGCCACCCAACACGACAACCAGCAGAACATCATAAATCATCGTGGAGTTGTAGATACGCGTGCTCATGCTGGCGACGGAGGCCGCCATGACAAGTCCTGCGGCATAGGCGATGAGCCCAGAGACGATATATTGCGCAATGATCAGTTGTGGCACGGGGATGCCGGTGACACGCGCAGCCGGAAGATTGTCGCCCATCGCATAAACGAAACGGCCGAAGCGCGTCCAGCGCAGAAGCAGCCAGACGATAAGAGCCAGAACAGCGAAAGCAATAATCGGCATCGGCACGCCGAAAAGATGACCGACGCCGATGTCCGAAAAGGCGCCGGCGTTATCTGGCACGTTCTGCACATCGATCTTGAAGAAATAAGCGCGACCGACGCCATACACCACAAGACCCACGGCAAGCGTCGTAAAGATTGCCGGGACCTCGGCAACCGCCACCAGAATGCCGTTGATGCAGCCCACGAGAATGACGAATCCTGCACCGATGAGCAAAGCGCAACCGAAATTCATCCCCGCCTGCGCCAGAGAGAAGGCCCAGGAGACCGCCACCACCATCGTCGCGATCATGGCAAGGTCGATCCCACGGCCGATCACGACAAGGCCCATACCGAGCCCCAACATGCCGAGGATGGACACACTACGGATCAAGGCGACGATATTGCCCGAGGTCATGAACCCATGAAGGCAAATAGCGAATGCCACAAACAGGATGACCGCCAAAGCAAAGACGATTCCTTCCTGCGTCGGCTTGATGCGGCGATTGGCCTGTTTCATGTATTCGGCAATTCGAACATTGCGACTGAGCACGCGGCTGCCCGCAGACTCATCCCCCGAGTGTTATTATTTCAAAAACATTGCCTGAAGGCGGGCTGCCGCGAATATAGAGCGGTAAGACATAGCAGCTATAGCGACTGTCATCCGCGCCATAGCTGCGAAATGCCTGTCTCCCGCTGCGTCTGGTCAGGGGGCCAGATATCCTCCATCCACGACAAGCGACGTGCCCGTGATATAGCTTGCCTCGTCACTGGCCAGGAACAAAGCGGCATAGGCGGTTTCGATCGGCTGGCCTGCACGCTTGAGCAGACTGCCATTGATCAACGCTGCTTCGATGACCGGACCCTGGTCCTTATTCATCGGCGTTACGATATAGCCAGGATGGAGGGAATTACAGCGAATGCCGTCTTGGCCATGGGTCACCGCGACGTTCTTGCTGACATTGAGGATGGCGCCCTTCGCTGCCTGATAGGCATGGGCACTTGGCACGCCGGCAAGCCCCCAGATCGAAGCGACATTGACGATCGACCCCTGCCGTCTCGCAATCATATGGGGCAGCACCTCGCGCATGCCGCGAAAAATACTTTTGAGATCGACGTCCAGAACACGATCCCACATCACGTTCGTCGTCTGCAGGATCGGCTCATAAAGGACGATGCCGGCGTTATTGACCAGAATATCGATCTTGCCATGCTTGAGAATGATCCCGTCTATTACGGACTTCCAGTCATCATCCTTGGTGACGTCCAGGCGCACGAAGTCGACGGAACTGCCATCCGTCTGCTCCGGTTCCAGAATATCGCCGGCGATCACGGCCTCCGCGCCTTCGCGCGTAAAAAGCTCGGCCATTTCCCGGCCCTGCCCGCGCGCAGCACCGGTGATGAGGGCAACCTTGCCCTTCAGCCGCTCTACCATGATCTGCGGTCCTCACAACGATCGTGCTGCCGCTTCATGGTGCCAGATAGCCGCCATCGACGACCAAGGACGTGCCCGTCACATAGCTTGCCTCGTCGCTCGCCAAGAACAGAGCCGCATAAGCGGTTTCGATAGGCTTGCCCGCACGCTTCAGGACCGTGCCGGCAATCAGCGCAGCATTGATGTCCGGCGCCTGATGCTCGTTCATCGGTGACAAAATATAGCCGGGATGGAGAGAGTTGCAGCGCACACCGTCCTCCCCATGCGTTGCCGCGACATTCTTGCTGATATTGAGAATGGCGCCTTTCGCTGCCTGATAGGCATAGGAACTTGGCACACCGGCCAGCCCCCAGATGGACGAGACGTTGATGATCGACCCCTGCTTTCGGGCGATCATATGTGGCAAAACCTCGCGCATGCCGAAAAAAATACTCTTGAGATCAACATCCAGCACGCGATCGTAGATCTCGTTGGTGGTCTCCAGAATTGGTTCATAGAGGCAGATCGCGGCATTGTTGATCAGGATGTCGATCTTGCCGTGTTCGGCGACGATCTTGTCGATCACGGCTTTCCACTGGTCGTCCTTGGTCACGTCGAGACGCACAAATTCGACCGCACTGGCCTCGGCGCCCGCCGCCTCGATCACATCACCCGAAATAACGGCTCGCGCACCTTCCTGCATGAAAAGCTCGGCCATCGCGCGGCCCTGCCCGCCTGCGGCGCCGGTGATGAGCGCCACCTTGTCCTTCAACCGATCCATTGCAACATCTCTCCCGTTCGCGTTGAAATTTTTGCAAGCCCAGAGCTAGGACTTGCGCGGCATCTTGAGCCGCCCCCGTGTTATGCGTCGCGTATTCACAGCGTCGAACAGCACCGCGACGAAGATAAGCGCGCTTTGCATGAACTGAACCAAGAACGGATCAACATTTAGGAGCGTCAGTCCATTATTGATGACGCCAATCAGTAGAACACCGACCAAGGTGCCCCATAGACTGCCCTTGCCGCCGAAAAGGCTTGTGCCGCCAATGACGATCGCCGCGATGACCCGCAGTTCCACGCCGACGCCGCCTGTCGGCGTTGCCGCCCCCACACGGCCGACGATGATGACCGAAGCGATACCGACGCAGATCCCCGCTATGACATAGACCAGGAAGGTCACAAGATTGACCCGGATACCGGCCAACCTTGCAGCCTCCCGATTGCCGCCGACGGCAAAAACACTTTTGCCGAAGGCGGTCTTTGTCAGCAGCAGGCCGCCCGCCGCAAAGACGATAACGGTCACGATGACGGAAATCGGAATACCGCCCAGCACGGTGCCGCTGCCGAAATAGGTAAAGACAGCCGGCAGGCTGTAAACGCTTTGGCCACCATTGGCTTCGAGCGTCAGCCCTTGAGCCATGCCCATGGTCGCCAGAGTCACGATGAAAGGAGCAAGTTTGATACCGGCGACGGAAATTCCGTTGATGGCGCCGACCGCCATTGCGACAAGCATCGTCAGGATCGTGCCGCCCACGGCACCGAAGCCCGCCTGCATAAACAAGGCGCCGATCATGCCCGCCAAGCCGATGGCAGCGCCTACCGACAGATCAATCCCGCCGGTGATGACAACAAAAGTCCCACCTACGGCGGTGATGCCAACCACGGAAGACTGCGACAATATCGCATAAATATTGTTGGCGGTCAGAAAGCTGTCGGACAGAAGACTGAGCAGTATGCAGATGACGACCAGGATGACGGCAATCGCGCTCGTCGTGCTGCCGAACAGGCCGCCGAGCAGTTGTCCGGCCGAAGGCCGCTCTCGATCTGGTGGTAGCGCCGCTCCGTCCTTGCCTCGTGTAGAAATATTCACCGACTGCGCCATAATCTTTTCCGCTTGGCTCAAGAATGCTTCGTTAGCCGAGTGAAGCTGAGGTCAGAATACTTTCCCGGTCGAACGCGGCACGATTGACCTCGCCCACAATCCGACCGCCCCGTAGGACATAGACCCTGTCGCAGGTCGCCAAGACTTCATCCGTATCCGAACTCGTCAGCAATATGGCGACACCCCGGCGTGCGAGATCCATGACATGCTCATAGATGCTCGACTTGGCACCGACATCGACACCTCGCGTCGGGTCATCCAGCATGATGACGCGCGCCCCGGTGAGTGCGACACGCGCCAGAATGACCTTCTGCTGATTGCCGCCGGACAAGGTGCCTATGGGCTGACGGATTGAATCCGCCTTGACGCCGTATTTCCGTACATTGTCTTCGGCCAGAGCCGTCAGGCGACCTGACAATATTAGTCCCATACGGGTAATGAGTGCATAAAGCCCAAGCACAACATTGTCGCGGATTGAGGCCGACAGAATCAGCCCCTCCCGTTTGCGATCCTCGGGCGCGTAGACGATGCCGTGTTGCCGCGCATCCGTGATATTGCCGAGGCGTAGCGAACGGCCATTGACGGTGATGCTGCCGGCGGTCGGCTTCGTAGCGCCGGCCATAGCCTTCATCAATTCGGTGCGGCCCGCACCGTCAAGTCCGACAAGGCCAAGAATTTCTCCTGACCGCGCCACGATATTAGCTGACCGAACGCCGGGCGCGCTGAGGTCCCTGGTCTCAAGAACGACCTCGCCCAAATTCCGCTCACTCCACGGATAGGCGTGTTTAAGATCCTTCGCCAGCATGGCTTTGACAAGTGCCGGCTGGTCCCAGTCAGCGGTCGGCTTGCGCGCGACGACGGCGCCGTCGCGCATTACGACGATCGTATCGGAGATGGCAAATAATTCGTCCAGGTGATGGCTGACATAGAGAATGGCCAGGCCTTCCCGGCGCAATTGCCGAATGATGTCGAGAAGAGTTTCAACATCGCCTTCCGGCAGGGACGATGTCGGTTCATCGAAAATCAAAACGCGCGCATTTCGCGCCAGGCAGCGCGCTATCTCAAGCAACTGTCGCTGCGCAGGTGTCAGGGAACCGGCGCTGCGCGCCAGATCCAAATGCTGCAGGCCAACGCGCTCCAGCGCTGCACGGGCCAGATCCCGATTGGCTTGCCCTTCCAGAACACCGCAACGGCTCGACTGTCGCGCGAGCAGGACATTGTCGAGAATGCTCATCGCCGGCACGTCCGTCAGTTCCTGGTAGATTGTGCTGACCCCGCTGCGGATCACCTCGCCAGGATCGGGCGGAAGGCTCCGGCCATCTACCCGCACCTCTCCGCTGTCCGGCACCACGGCACCGGACAGAACCTTAATGAGGGTCGACTTCCCGGCGCCGTTCTCACCGGCAAGCGCGGTAATCGTACTTGCCTCCAGCGTCAGCGTGACATCGTTCAGGGCAATGACGCCGGGATAGCGCTTGGAGACCTGCGACAGTTCTACAAGAGCATAGCCGCTCATTGATTGACTTGATCCGCCCAGATTCCATAGGCTTTGACTTCGGGCGAAGCGATATTGGACGTGTTGATCACCATCAGCGGCCAAACCACGGAGGGAATCGCCGGAATGCTTCCCGTCTCCTTCGCGTGGATATTGTCGACCATCTCGCTGCCCATCTTGATGAATTCCTGGCTCACCGTGGCATCCTGTGATCCATTTCGGATGCCGACGATGGCGGGCTCCGATCCATCAACACCGATGGAAAAAATGTGCCCCGGCTGGCCGACAGGCGCGAAACGCCCCGCTGCCTTGATAGCGGCTACAGCCCCGAAGGTTTCCGCGTCATTCGCGCCATAGACGGCATCGATTTTGGAATGGCCTTGCAGGATTGTCGTCATCACCTGATTCGCCTGATCGGTATTGAAGCCGCCATCGGCCCGCGCGACAATCTTGATGTCTGGATAAGTGGCAAGAACATCGGCAAAACCCTTCTCGCGCAGTGCGGCAGCGACCGTGCCTGCGATACCTTCAAGATCGACGACATTGCCTTTGGGCGTGCCGTATTTCTTGGTCAGAAACTTGACGACTTCCGCCGCTGCCAGCTTGCCGCCCTCTGCGTGATCCATGCTGTAGGTCGCCGTCACGGGGGTTACAATATGGTCCGCGAGGGCGATCACCGGCACGCCGTGGGCCTTCGCCGCCGCAACGGCGGGCGCCACCGCAGTGCCGTCATAGGGCGTGATCACGACGTAATTGGCGCCTTCCGACATCAGGCTTTCGACGTCCGAGATTTGCTGCGAAGGACTGTTGTTGGAATTGGCCATGATGAATTTGTAGCCGTATTTCTTGGCCTCGGATTTGACGCCGAGAATAATCCCGGCGAAAGCCGGGTTGGCTACCGTATAAGTCGAATAGCCGATGACGACTTTTTTGTTAGTGGTTTCGGCCTGCACCTTAGTGGGATTGCCACTAGTCATGGCCAGTATCGCTAAAAATGAGACTGCAACGAAGGGGCTTTTTTTAAGTGTTAGTCGCAGTTGAAGGTGAGTTCTATTGCCGTCATGTATCATATTTAGAAACCTTTTTATTATTGTTCGAAGAAAAACTTAAACAAACATCAAGTACAAATCGACAACAAGCAGCAAAATTCACGCTGGAATTATTGACGCTAATCACTCAAAAGCTTCGTTCGCAACAATAATTTCCTCAAATGAATAAATTTCAGATATTCTTTTTATCCTCCGTCTTAATTTTTATTAATTCTTAACTTACATCTGTATCATGCTAGCTATAAGAGGCTATTTTCAACCTAGCTAGAACTTTGGTCGTTTGCCAAAGACATAACTGCTATAGTAAATCGTTAGACTCAGAAATAGCGGAAAAGAGTCAAATTCTTAGACCAACACGCTGTGCCGCAATGAATCTCAATTGAGGAAGAATTAATTTAATTGCTTCTGATGGGCTCTTCCTTACTTTGCGTGGGTCTGGTCAAATGATGTGACCTCAAACAGTATAGAGGGGATGCATCCTCGTTCGGAGCAACTCGGCGCTAGCACGACCATACATTGCGCGCTTGAGTGTTTTTAAGCGGTTGATTTGCCGCTCTGTCCGACCGTTGCTCCAAGGTTCCACGATGGCGTTGCCGACGGCACCAATGTCCCGACGAAGCGTCGCTGCAAACTGTCGCATCGGATGAAAGCCGGAGCTGGCTGGGTCCTGTAGCCAAATATACAACAATTCGATATTGCCGCGCCTCAGAAGCCCACGAAAACGCTTGGCGAAGGCACGCATTGCGGCGAGTTCAATGGACGCCTCCTTCAAGTCATCCACTTTTTTGCACTGGGCTTTGGTCAGCAACCCGCCTGGCTTGATACAATGCGTTGATGCGACAATCGGTGGCACGTGTATCCTGTGTTTGCCATCAGGCAACCTAGCCCAATCTGGGGGCGAGGATGTTATTACTGCTGCGAATTGGGCACGGCGCCAGCCGTTGAGGCGCTGTTGAAGATTGGTCAGGCTGCCTGTGTAGCCAAGCGGCCGGATCTCGGCGACTAGCTGCCGTCTTATTGTGCATCCTTCGTTCCACCGTTCGGCCAGGTAAGCTCCGAAGCCGCCCGGCATCGTCGATTTTGGTGCCATGGTCGCCTGCGGTCGAACCGCATCCTGCCGAGTCCATTTTCGGACCGCGCGCCAGTTGAACCCGGTTTCTCTGGCGATCAAGTGCCAGTCCCGCGCCTTCGTCGTGCAGCGCCCTGACCCGATCGAACCCTGGCTGTGATTGACCACGCCGTCCGGCCTGAACGAGTTGACGATGCTCCGTGCAGCGCGACAATCAGACGCTCAGGAACATCTCTCTATGAGGCAATACGTCTCTCACTCAGATTGCCGCGCTACAGCTCCGTCACCTCCGGCTGCCTGTAGCGATGGACAAGACCGCGCGGTTCCTGGAGAACCACGTTCTGCTGTGGTCCCAGTTGGAGCGGTCGGCCGGGGCTCGCGTGAGCTGCTGTTTGATTGCGTGGCAAAAATTCTGCAGAAGATGGAAGCGATCGGCAACCTGGCCCGCCTGTGGTGCGCCTTGGCGGGTCATCAGCCGCTAGGCCGGCCGTCCTCCAGCCGCGTGGGCGAGCGCATGACCCAAGTTCGACAACGCGGCGTGTTCGGCGGCTATAAGGCGCCACAAACTCCGGCAGGCGGCCACCACACGTCATCTGCGCGCACCCGGGATTGAGGCATCGCCACCGCACTACTCTAAGTCGCAGTTTTACGGCCGCTCCTTGTGCCGGCAGGTCCTGCAAATCACGGATATACCAGCCATGGCGGCGGCTGAAGTGAGTGCCACACATCGGACAATGTGCGCCGCCAGACATAACAGCGGACACGATCCATCCGCCATCGATCCTGTTAGCCTCACAAATTTTAATGCTTAGCCCGGGAGACCACTCGCTGACTTTTTTCATGCAATATCAACGCACGCTCATCGTCGGATAGCGAACTGCTAATCAAGCTTCAGAGCGTAAAGTCACATCATTTGAGCCAGACCCACACAATGTGAGGCAGGCCCATTTTAGGGACTAATGACACGTCATGCCTTTTACGAGCTTCGCCGAGATTGAGATCATGCCGGATGGCTCCCGGCCACCTATCTGGTTCGCTCTGGATGAAAGCCGACCGTTGGCGTTCTTCGCCGGAATTTGGACCCGATGGACCTCAGTGCGGAAGCTCAAGGAGGACGAGACGACGAACGACCTCTTCGCCTTTCTGACGACCGAACCCAACGCCATCGTGGGCAAATACCATCCCAAGGCCATGCCGGTTATCCTAACCACGCCGAATGAGATCGAGACCTGGTTAGCGGCACCGCCCGCCGAGGCGCTCCGGTTGCAGAGGGCGCTTCCGGACGATGCGCTCATTGTGGTCGCCCCAGGAGACAAACAGGATGGCCCTGCTCCTGAGCTTGAGCCGTTCAGGCTGACGCCATAATCGGCGGGAACGCGGCCATTGAGGGTGTGACCAAGATGCCTGCTTAGCGCCCATTGCCGTCGCTTTGTCCGATGTTAGACTTCGGCTTCATGGGCGCTTAGACGCGGCTCCTTACGCGATCGTTCGAACGACGCCACCGTCGACACGCAAGGATGTGCCCGTTGTCGCCGACGCCTGCTCCGAACAGACATAGACAACCAGATTTGCGACCTCTTCCGTTGTCGCGAAGCGATTGAGGAGTGTGGTCGGGCGCATCGTCTTCAAAAACTGCTGTTCGGCTTCCTTGCGCGTAATGCCTTGCGCGTCTGCATTTACCTGAGCCCACCCTCCCATAATCTCAGAATCTGTCGGACCGGGAAGCACCGAATTGACGGTGACACCGGTTCCACCGACCACCTCGGCCAACCCCCTCGCAATGGCAAGCTGAGACGTCTTTGTCATAGCGTAGTCGATCATATCCTTCGGGATGGCGAGCGCGGACTCGCTGCTGATGAAGACGACGCGCCCCCAGCCGCGCTTCGTCATGAGCGGCATATAGTGGCGGGACGCTCGAATACCGCTCATGACATTCAGTTCGAAGAGGTCGGTCCACTCGCAATCCTCGATTTCGAAGAAGGACTTCGGGCGCCCTGTACCCACATTGTTGACGAGAATGTCCGCATCTGGCGCCTGAGCGAACAAGTGTGCCGCACCGTCCACGGTTGCTAAGTCAGCGATCACGCCTTTAAACTCCGCCTTCGGCAAGAGTGTGCGAAGCTCCGCAAGCGCCGCAGTGACACGCTTTTCTGTACGGCCGTTGATCACGACCGAGGCGCCTGCGCGCGCCAGCCCCTCTGCAATGGCCCGGCCGATACCGGCCGTTGACCCAGTCACGACCGCTGTGCGGCCATTAAGATCGATAATCACAATGCCAATCCTTCAAATTGTGAGAGAACTGGATCTGGATCATGTCAGCATCAATGATAATGGGCTAAGCTGCCATATAATTAAGTCCACAGAGGAATAAGTTGGATCGGTTTCACGAGTTGAATGCCTTCATAGCAGTCGTTGAAGCGGGGAGCTTTTCCGCTGCTGCGCGTACCACAGGGCATTCGCAGTCCGTCATCAGCAAGGCGATCGGTGCATTGGAAAAGCGTCTGGGCGTGATGCTGTTCAACCGAAGTACGCGCCGGGTGAGCCTGACGGATCTGGGGCGTAGATACTATGATCGGACAAAGCCACTGATCGATGAGATGCAGGACGCTGATGGCGAACTGTCCAAAAGCACAATGGGTGTCTCAGGTCTAGTTAGGGTTGCTGCATCGGCCACGTTCGGTCGCCTTCATGTTTTGCCGCTTATCCCGGAGTTGTTGTCACTTAATCCCGGCCTTCAGGTGGATCTCATTCTCTCGGACTTCCTCCGCGACATGGTGAAAGATCGGATTGACCTGGCGATACGCGTGGGGACAATCAGCGAACCCGACGCGGTTGTCAGGCGTGTGGCGACCACTCCACTTGTATGCGTCGGGTCTCGCCGCTATTTCGAGCGCTGCGGAATTCCAAAGACGCCGGCAGACCTCGTCGAGCACAACTGCCTTTTGTACAGAGGCATATCAGATGGGGCGAATTGGCCGTTTGTGGGCCAAGCAGGTCCATTCAGCGTCTCGGTTCAGGGAAATCTCTCATCCAATAGCGTCGAAACCATCCGTGCTGCTGTGCTAGCCGGTGTTGGAATTGGCCTGCTTGCCAAGGTTTCGCTCGTTAATGAACTTTGCCATCCCGATATCACGACAATCCTTGATGATTTCATAGGTGAAAGCAGGGATATCAGCCTCGTATGGCCAAAGCGCCGGTTCGTGCCAGCCCGTGTGCGTCAAGTGACAGATTTCTTCGCTGAGGCTATTGCAAGGCGAGTTTAGGAAAGCTGGTCAGAGATTGTGTGATCTACCTTGTAGAATTAACAGATTTCTTTTATGCTTCGGCGTCATAGTAATTCAACCTGCCAAAGAAGCGACGAGCACAGCTAGAGCCAGCAGGCTCAGCAGCATCCACCCGATCAATTGCTGGGGGGCAAGGCCAAGCAGATGGGGGTTAGGCACGGCAAATTCCGGATCGACCCATGCTGTATCCGGGAACAACCGAGCGAACATCAGCGCGACCCAATAAAGCGAAGCAATCAGCGCAGACAGGATTGTTGTTTTCAAGCTGAGGCGCATGACCATCAGCAACCCAATCGCAAGCATACCCTGACCGGTCCCCATCAGAATACCCTGTGCGTTATGAAACTTGGCGTGCGGTTTCCAGGCAGGATTCTTCAGGTGCTGGCGCGCGCCATAGGGGATGAACCAGTCGGCACACAATCCGCCCACCGCCGTCACGGCAGCAACGAACACAATAATCCAGCGTGCAGTTTCCATCGGCGTCGTTCCTCTAGGTCCGCCCGATCCAAAATGACCTGGCGGCTACCTGCGCTCATGGCAGATTAAGCAATCGGGATAGGCAGCTTCAAGATTAGAAGAAGCCCGCCATATAATCGAACCTGCCATCTGGACCGGGCCGAATGAAATTGTAGCCGGTCGCTACTTTGATCCCATCCGGTTTAAATAATGACCAAACCGCCAGGACTTCGCCGTGGTGAACAAAAATCCGATCTGTCTCGAAATACACGCCCGGCATTGATGTCTGGAAGCTTTCGATATGGGCACTCAGGACGGCGCGGCTTCTGCCTTCTCCACCCGGATTGGTGAAAGCGACATCGTCAGACACGCTCTGATTGAGGAGCCGATCGCGCTCAATTTTGTCAGTGGCGCTGTATGCCGCAGCATAGGCGGTCCAGTGCGACTTAAGAGTGTCGGCAGGGATTTCCATTGTGATCTCCGTCTGGCTTCCGGCTTGGCTGGCCGTCGGGCGCTCAACTGCACCCGTGTAGCAGGGAGAATAGACCGCCTGCTCGGGACGATATATAATCAGGCAACCATATAACTTTATATATCGTTCAAAATTCTATGGATCCGCTGCTCGACCTCATTCGTCTGCTTCGTCCAAAGGCCGCGCTGTTTGGCGGGGGTCTCGACGCCTCCGGTCAATGGGGGCTGGGCTTCCGCAAGCGTGACGACTTGCTCTTCTGCTGGATCGAGGAGGGCGAGTGC
>NZ_JAESVB010000032.1 GCF_020618775.1 Acidisoma silvae
ACAGGGTCTTTAAACTCTGCGATCTCAGCGTCTCCGCCAGAACCGCACCCCGTCGGTGAGCGGCGTTCTAGGCCCGCCCCCCTCCCCTGTCAACGCGGAAATTTCAAACGGATGACAGCGGAAAATTTAGATAAAATCCAATTAAATCAATATTTTAATAAAAAAACTCCGAAATAGACCGTCATCGTGGTGCAAAAAACGATATGCATGCGCCTCATGCAAAATTGTAACCCACCATCCCCTGGACAATCCGCCCCATCATAAGGCCCGAATTTTTTCGCTGATGTGGTCTTGAACAATCTCGACCGGCCTGAAAACCCAACCATATCCGGCCCAAAGCCCGGCACCGGCCACATCGCCGCCAAGGCCCCCGACCGCCATATCTTCTTCCTGAGCGGACAATCCATCGGCTAGGCTTCGCCCATGAAAAAGATCGGCTTTCTGTCCTTCGGGCATTGGACCCCCTCCCCTCAGTCGCAGACGCGACTGGCGGCCGACGCGCTCTTGCAGTCGATCGATCTTGCCGTCGCGGCGGAACAGCTCGGGGCTGATGGCGCCTATTTCCGCGTGCATCACTTCGCGCGCCAATTGGCCGCGCCCTTCCCCCTGCTGGCCGCCGTCGGCGCAAGAACCCAGCGGATCGAAATCGGCACCGCTGTCATCGATATGCGCTACGAGAACCCTCTCTATATGGCGGAAGACGCCGGTTCGGCGGATCTCATCGCCGGCGGACGTCTGCAGCTCGGCCTCAGCCGCGGCTCCCCGGAGCAGGTCATCGATGGCTGGCGCTATTTCGGCTATCAGCCGGCGGAGGGTGAAACCGACCAGGATATGGCCCGCCGCCATACCGAGGTCTTTTTGAGCACGCTGCAGGGCAAGGGCTTCGCCCAGCCCAATCCGCGCCCCATGTTCCCCAATCCGCCCGGCCTTCTGCGCCTGGAACCCCATGCCGAAGGCCTGCGGGAACGTATCTGGTGGGGCGCCGGGTCCAATGCGACCGCCGTCTGGGCCGCCGAGCAGGGTCTGAACCTGCAAAGCTCGACGCTGAAGGATGACGAGACCGGCGAACCCTTCCATATCCAGCAGGCCAAGCAGATCCGGGCCTTTAGGGAGGCCTGGGCGGCTACCGGCCACACCCGCACGCCGCGCGTCTCCGTCAGCCGCAGCATCTTCGCCATCGCCAATGACCATGACCGCGCCTATTTCGGCCGCAGCGGTGACAGCGAGGATCAGGTTGGCTTCATCGACGACAAGACCCGGGCCATTTTCGGCCGCAGCTACGCCGCCGAGCCGGACAAGCTGATCGAGCAGCTGCGGCAGGACGAGGCGATCACGGAAGCGGATACGCTGCTGCTGACCGTGCCCAACCAGCTGGGCGTCGCCTATAATGCCCATGTCATCGAGGCGATTTTGACCCATATCGCGCCGGCCCTCGGCTGGCGCTGAGGCTGAGATGCCCGAAGACCGCAGCCTGCCCGCCGGTGTCCGGCCGCATCCGCAGCGCCATATCCTGCCCGTGGATGGGGAAGAGGTCGTTCAGATCCGCGCGCGCGTCGCGGCACTTGAGCAAGCGCTCGATCATAGTCGGGAAGCCGAACGCGTAACGGCCATCGAACGCGACGCTCTTCTGGCCTCATTCTCCTGGCGGGCCATGGCCCCGGTGCGGCGGCTGACCGATGCCTGGCGGAATTTGCGGAAGCCGGCCCCCGTCGCAGTTGCGCCGCCGCCGGTCCCCGAACTGCCGCCCGGCCTGGATTACGGTCGCTGGCTGCGGGACTACCACAGCCTGTCGGGCGATGACCGGGCGGCGATCTTGGCGCATATCGACGGGCTGCCCGCGCGGCCGACCATCGCCATCGTCATCCCGATTGATCAGGAGACTGTGCGTTTTCTGCCGGCAACCGTTCTATCCATCCGGGCGCAGCTTTATGCCCATTGGGAGATTTGCATTGCCGGGACGGCCTCATCCCTCGACCAAGCCAGGTCCCTGACGCCGAAAGATGCGACAGGGATCCGCTATATCCTAAGCCGAGGCAGCAGCGCGGCATTCGCGGCGGCATTGCCGCAGATCGGCAGCGATTTCGTCACGCTGATGGCTCCGGGCGATCGTCTGGCCGATGAGGCCTTGTATGAAGTCGCTGCCACCCTGAACGACTATCCCGACAGCGATCTGATCTATACCGACGAGGATTGCATAAACGCGGCCGGGCGGCGATTTGCACCCGCGTTCAAATCCGCCTGGAATATCGACCTGCATCTGGGCCAGAATCTGACGGGTCGCCTGACGGTCTATCGCCGCTCTCTGTTGCAGCGGTTCAATGGAACGGCCTTGGCCGGAGAGCACGATCTGGCCCTGGCCGTCGCGTCCACCAGCCTGCCCTCCCGCATCCGGCATATCCCGTCCGTTCTCTATCATCGCCTGATGCCGGACGGACCCGCACCGGGTCTGTTCGACCCGATGCAGCCGCCGGCCTGGACGCAAGCCTCGCGGACAGCGGCCGAGACCTATCTCACTGGGAAGGGCCTGTCCGGGCGGGCCGAGCTTCTAGAATGGTCCGGCGCGGCGGCGGCCGGCGCGGAGGCGTCCGGCGCGGCGGCGGCCGGCGCGGAGGCGTCCGGCGCGGCGGCGTCCGGCGCGGCAACCCGCTTGCAACTGCGTTGGCCGCTGCCCGATCCAGCACCGCGCGTCAGCCTGATTTTGCCGACGCGCGACAACCACGCCCTTTTGGCGCGCTGCGCGGCGGGGCTGCTGCATCGCACGGATTATCCCGATATCGAGCTGATCATTATCGATAATGACAGCCGGCAAGCCGATACGCTCGACCTGCTCAGCCGCTTGCAGCAGGACCGGCGCGTGCGGGTTCTGCCCTATCGCGCGCCCTTCAACTATTCCGCCATCAACAATATGGCGGTCGCTCAGGCGACCGGAGATGTCATTCTTCTGATCAATGATGATATCGATGTCATCGACGGCGGCTGGCTGCGGGAGATGGTGGCGCTGGCATCGCGCCCCGATATCGGCGCGGTCGGCGCCAAACTGTTCTATGGCGACGGCCGCATTCAGCATGCCGGCGTCATCCTGGGCGTCGGCCAGCATAATGGCCGCGGCGGCATTGCCGGCCATTTCGGCCATGGCACCGATGGCAACGAGCCAGGGTATCTGGATCAATACGCGCTGACGCGGGAGGTCTCGGCCGTCACCGCCGCCTGCATGGCCCTGCGGCGGGAGGTTTTTACCGCTGTTGGCGGTTTCGACGCCGAGCATCTGCCCATCGCTTATAACGACGTGGATCTCTGCCTGCGCATCCGAGCGCAAGGGTTGCGCGTGGTCTGGACGCCCTTCGCGACACTCTTCCATCTTGAATCCCAGTCGCGGGGCCGCGACATGACGCCGGAACAGCTGGCGCGCGCGGCGCGCGAGGCCACCTATATGCGCGACCGCTGGGACCATGAGCTGAACCATGATCCCTTCTACAATCCGAATTTCGATTGGGATTACCCAATGCAGCGCCTGGCGGAGCCGCCGCGACGCCCCAAGCCCTGGCGGGCCGCCGCCCCTTGAACGCACCACAACCGGGCGTTTTGCCCCGATAAAACCCTGCTCTGATCACGCTATGTCACAGCGCCCCCGCCTGGCGAACTAGGGCTTTGGCGCTGCTCGGGCATCACTTCAGATGGGTTGTGTGGGACGGCCCGAATCGACTAATAGGCGTCGCTTATGGACCTTGTTAAGCAATCTGATGTCTCGACTTCACAGGATGAAGAGACAGAATTCGCGATTGACCTGCGTCATGGCCTGGGTCTGATTGCACGGCACCGTATGGCGTGCGGGGACGTCGCCAAAGGCTTCGGATTGTGGCGGCTGGCGCTGACGCTCAGCTGGCTTGATATCCGCCTCCGCTATCGCGGGTCCATCCTCGGTCCTTTCTGGCTGACCCTGTCGACCGCCCTGATGATCGGCTCGCTCGGTTTCTTGTATGCGTTTCTGTTTCATACGCCGATCCGGGACTATCTGCCCTTTCTGAGCCTTTCGCTGATTCTATGGACCTTCATCGCCACGATCATTTCCGAGGGCTGCACGGTCTTCGTCTCGGCCGAGGGGATGATCCGCTCCATGCGCATCCCCTTCTCCGTCTATCTGGGGCAGCTGCTGGCGCGGAATATCCTGATCCTTGGGCATAATGTCGTCGTCATCGTCGTCGTCTTCCTGGCCTTTCAGGTGCCGGTATCCTTCGCGGCCTTTGCTGCCATTCCAGCATTCTTAATCTGGATGGTGGATGGCATCGCCACAGCGCTGCTGCTGGGCGCCATCTGCGCGCGTTTCCGCGATATTCCGCCGATCATCGGCAGCATCATGCAGATCGCTTTCTATGTCAGCGCCGTGATGTTCAAGCCTGAATTCCTGGGCAAGCGCGGCTGGTTTCTGCTCTATGATCCGTTCTTCACGCTGCTGCAGATCGTGCGCCAACCCTTGCTCGGCAGCATTCCAGGCTATGCGACCTATCTGAGCGCCATTGGCTTCTCAATCGCGCTTTGCGCGTTGACCTGGTACACCTTCCTTCGCGTACGTCATCGTATCGCGTTCTGGATTTAAAACGATGGCCGCAAGCATCGACGTTCAAAATCTGCAGATCGATTTTCCGCTTTATCATGGGCAATCGCGCAGCCTCAAAAAGACCCTGCTGAACAAGGCCAAGGGCTCCTCTCGCGTAGAGGAGAACAGCCAGCACAAGACCGTGATCAAGGCGGTGCGGGATATCAGTTTCTCGCTCCGTGCCGGTGAGCGTCTCGGCATCGTCGGCCATAACGGCGCCGGCAAGACGACGCTGCTGCGGGCGCTGGCGGGCGTCTACGAACCCGTCGGCGGGCGCGTGCAGATTCGCGGCTCGCTCAATGCCATGCTTGATCCTGGCCAGGGCATGAATATGGAACTGACCGGACGCGAGAATGTGGCCCTGCGCGGGCGGTTTCACCGCATGAACCAGCAGGAAATCGAGCACCTCCAGGAAGATGTGCGAAACTTCGCCGAACTGGGTGACTTTTTCGATCTGCCCGTCCGCACCTATAGTTCAGGCATGATCGTCCGGCTGGCCTTCGCCATGGCAACCGCCTTCCGTCCGGAAGTGCTGCTAATGGACGAATGGTTTCTGGCGGGCGACGCCTCCTTCCGCTCCAAGGCGCAGGAACGGCTGGAAAGCCTGGTGCGCGGCGCTGACATTCTGGTGCTCTCGACCCATATCAATGAGATCGTCCGGTCCTGGTGCACCCGCGTCATCTGGATGGAAGACGGCCGCATCCGGGCCGATGGCCCGGCCGGCGAGGTTTTAGACGCTTTCGCGGGTGGCAAGACTGATCAATCCCTGTTCCCCGAGACTGTTCTCAGCTGACGACTGCCTACCGGCCAAGCTTTACTGCACTATGGCCGGTAGGCAGTCGTCAGCCGTTTTGGTCGAACCGATTTCCACGGCTAACGCTTGCAGAGCCTAGTGTGCCGATGAAAGGCCACCTGCCCTGACAACTTAGTGACGTCGGCGGCGCCGAAGGGCGAGGCGTCTTGACTTGGGAACCGCAGCGGGCGCTGATAGTTGCTTACTGTCATGCATCGGGAGACAAGTCTTTGATTTCTCGGCCAGATGTTCTCAATGGTATTTTGCGTCTTTTCCGCCAAGCCCATTATCTTGAAGTCGGGGTGAACAGGGGCGAAACATTTTTACAAATCAACGCAGAGCGCAAAGTCGCCGTTGATCCCAAATTTCTGTTTTCTCTCGAAGATGCTCACAAGCAGCACACGAAAAGCACATTTCACGAAGTCACGAGCGACCTTTACTTTTCGGAGCGGATCAAGCCCGGCGAAAAATTCCAGCTCATCTATCTGGACGGCCTACATACTTTCGAACAAACGCTTCGGGATTTTGTCAATGCAACGCATTGCCTGTCCGAGGACGGCGTGATCGTCATTGATGATGTCATCCCAAGTTCCTATCAGGCTGCCATGCCGGACCAGCACGACGCATTCAGGGTCAAGGCTTTTACCGGTGACCCCGATAATTCCTGGATGGGTGACACCTATAAGCTTGTGTTCTTCATCCATACTTTTTTCCCGGACTACAATCTACGCACGGTGGCGAATAATCACGGCCAGTCGGTTGTCTGGCGCCGTCCAATGGCGCGCAGCGATTTCCATCCCTATACGGTGGCCGAGATTGCTGGTTTGGAATTCCTTGACGTCATCAGGACACCGGAAGTCTTTCACAAGATGGACTTCGACTCGATTTACGATGAGTTGGCCGCAGAGCGCGCATCGGTGGCGGCTTCCAGTTCCACGGGCAGTTCATCCTAATCTTCAATAATCGTGGTAGGTAATTGATGTCTCCGCCCAGCATAGTGAATGGCATCCGGCGCCTGTTTCGCCCACAAGGCGAGGCTTTGCCCGAAGGGCAGCCTGAAACAGTGGCTCCTCCGATTCTGAACCGGCAAAAGCTGGATAGCCTGGGCGCCGAGCGCATCCGACTGGCAAAGAGCGCCTCGATCCTCACGGTTAATGCGACGCGGTATAATAATATTGGCGAGTTCGATGCGGCATTCGGTCTGCACTATGAGCGTGATCTGTATGCGGCACGGCAGGCGCAGATCAGACCCATCGATCTCGTCAAACTTGAAGACAGCATAATCTACCCCGACGTTGATTATGTAGTTACGGCCAATGGCGGCATTGCCGTGGACGAGCAGATGCCGCCCTGGATGCCAGCCGGCACGGTGACGCCGGATGCCATGCTCGCCGCAGAGCCCAGCGAAGAGATTACGCCAGAAACCGTCATCATCGCTCGTTTCGGCGTCGGCACCTGGGGCCATTGGCTGGGTGAATTGCTGCCGAAACTGGTGATGGTGGAAGCAGCTTTCCCTGGACGCTTTCACTACGCTGTCCCCGCGGAATATCTGAATAAAGGCCCCGAGCACGATCCGTGGAAGACGTTTCGGCAATCGCTTGCCGCCTATGGCATTGCCAATGACCGTGTGGCTTGGCTCAGGACCGGCCGGAGCTACAGGCTGCGCAATGCCTGGGCGGTCACCCCGGTCTGGTCGGACCATCTGCTGCACCCGCGTGCGGCGGAAGCGATGCGTTGCGGCATCAAGATACATACCGATCTGGGTCTGGAGACCAATAAAATCGCCCTGCTCCGTCAGAGCAATGCCGCCCGCAGCCTGACGAACGCGACCGAAATAGACGCCGTTCTACAGAAAAACGGCTTCAGTATGCAGGATATCGCAGCGCTCGATTTCATCGATCAGGTCGCCGTGTTCCGGCGTGCCGATGGGCTGTTCAGCACGCTCGGGTCCGGACTGACGGGCCTCATCTATTCGCCCACCGGCGTCCGCGTCACCAGCGTGGCACCGTCTTTGTTCGGCGACCGGTTCTTCTACGCCATGATACAGGACCGGCAGGGCCTTTACGCCGATGTCCGCGGCCCGATTGTCGATCGTAACGAGGCCATACCGCACCGCTCATCCTTCTCGATCGACCCTGAGCGCCTTCAGTTAGGCCTGGATTCGCTCGCCCCGTAAGGCACCGTTCGGCCCGGACAAGGATCTGTCATGATCCTTGTCCGGCAGAGCATCAGCGATAGCAGCCTTCTACCATCGTCGCGGCATAGCGATAGCCTGCCTTAGCGGCAGAAAATGGCAGAAGCCGCTCCAGGGCATGCAGCATGCTGCCGTCGATCGGCAAAGGTTCCGGCGGAAAATCATCCCAGCCGATGCCGAGCTGCTGGAGAGACTGTAAAGCAGCCGGGCGTGCCCAGAACATCGTCCCGATCGGAAAGTCAAAATGATTCGGCAGCGGCTTGGCCAAGCCCATTCGGCTAGCCAGATCATCGGCGATGTCGCGGTTCTTGTCCCAGGCATTCAGATGCGGATCTTCCGGAAAGACGAGACCCAGCGCGGGATCGGTCACCATGGCCGCAAGGATGGTGTCCATCATCGCCCATTCGCCGCCGACGAGATTTTCCCAGGCGAAATTCCGCCAGGCAGCGCCGACGGTAACATCGACATGAGGGCTGCGCTTGCCGTGAACATGACCGACCAGATCATAATTCGCGAAATGCTCCACCCCGAATGACGTCAACATCGGCGCGATGTCGCGGCCACGATTGGGCGCGATCGTTATCGTTGCGTTTGCAAATTTCATGCGCGCCAAAATCGACTTCAATTCAGCGGCAGCGTCATCGCTGGTGGTCGTCAAAATCAGGTCCGGCATGGTGCGGTTACGGCGCAGCCTGACGATAAAATCCTCAAGCAATTCCGGGTAATGAAAATGCCCGTGCACCGCGACGCGCAAGCCAGCCGGTGCCGCCGCCGTGCTGGCCGTCGGCCGAATGATCTGATGCTGCCACGGACCACTTGGCCGGCCGGCGCGCAGATAATGAACCAGGGGGTCTTCTCCGGCCTTCTCATCAAAGCTGCTGCACCGTTCGGCATAGATCATGGGGTGGAACCCCTCCAACGGCCGGCGTACCAGATGCCCGGTATCCGGCCGTCCGCGTGGAGCCGCCAGATGCGAGCCGTGCAGGTAATGCGCGATGGCCTCTGTGCGGGTCATCGTCGCCACGCGCGACCCGAGATAAAGGCGGGCGTTAAAATTGTCTTCGTGAGAAAGCGTTTCTGCATCCAGGATGGCCTGCTTGTGTGCAGCCACCCCGGCCAAACCGCAGCGATCCAGACTCTCGACATAGCGCGCCATATCGAAATGTTCGGCGGCAATGGCGCGCATACCTTGGGCCAGGGCCGCCAGCCTTGCCTGATCGGCCGACAGTGCCAGAACCAGACTGGCCGCCGCTTCGACGTCCATATAGGGAACCACCAGATCGCGCGTTGCCGGCGAGGTGACCAGAATCTCGGCGCAGCCGCTGGCCTGATCGAAGCAGATGACGGGAATGCCGTGCAGCGCGGCATCGATCGTGACATTGGGCAGCGGGTCGAGGCGCGACGACAGGAAGAAAAGATCCGCGCGCTCATAGACGGCAGCAAGGTCTTCGAATTCGCCTGCGAATGCGAAGGCCGTGGTAATGCCGGATCGCTTGATCTGTTCCTTGAGCGATTCGAGATAAGGCTCGTCGAACCAATAGGCGTCGCCGATCCACAGGAACTGGATCGCACGAGCAGGATTCTCGCGCTGTACCCGTGCTGCGGCGGCAATAAAGAACTCGACACCTTTGCGCGTGGTAATGGTGCCGATGCCGACGACCAGCAATGACCCGTCATCGCCCGGCAGAGGGGCGATATCCTTCATCGGGATCTTGCGCTGCTCACCGGTCGCGACCTGACCGCCGGGCGGCAGTTTCGATGCGCCCTGGGGCAATACCTCGAACTCACGGGCGCGCAGGATGTGATAGTCCGCAAGCGCCGATTCGGCGACGACATGCGCCGAAAAGACAACTTTCGATGCGCTCTCGAACAGCCCGTGCATGGCACCCAGCGGACGGACCGAGCTTGAGAATTCATGGATCAGCGCGACGGTCGGCACGCCGGCACGCTCGAAGGACGGCACGAAGTAGCGACTCTCGATGCTATTGGCGATGACATAGACCGGCGCGTAACGCTGGATCAAAGCCGCTGCCAGCGCATCCGTCTGCGCATCGTGAAAGACGAAATTGCCCGGCAGCGTCACCATGCCATCGGACTGCTCGTCCAAGGCCTCGGCGATCGGGCCGGTTTTGCGCAGCAGAACAACCACATTGTAGCGCTTCTTCAATTCACCGATGATATTCCAGCCGAGGATAGGAGCGCCGGTGCGGGTCGCCTCATGCACGATGACGACGACTGTCTGGCGATCGCTCCGCAGACGGTCCGTCGGCATGTCGAGCGTGGAGGCGGCTGAAATGGCCTCACGCCCCTCGCGACGGCCACTGGCTACGTAATGCAACAGCAGGTTGGCGACTTGCCCGACAAGATCAGGATTGCGCGCCTTATAGAAGACCGGGTCGAATGAGGTCGATGGAGCCAGGCCCAAAGCTTCGCCCTGCTGCAGATAATGCTCGATCGGGCTAATGCCCATCGCTTTCGCCGCATCGGTCCCGGCATAGAAGGCTTCATCGAACAAGCCGCTCTGCGCGATGACGCCGATGGCTTCCGGTCCTTTTTCGGTCACGAGCACGGCAGCCAAAGACGGCTCGGCCGGCCGGCCGCGCAGCCGGGCAGATAGTTTCTTGGCGGCCCGCAAGGGCCGCGTGACTTTCCAGGATGTCGAGACTTGTAGGGTTTGAACGGCAGCACTCAACTCATGCGCCAGCCGCTCATTGGTGGCTGCCGCCTGACGCGCGGCATTCAGCTCCGCGTTATGTTCGTCAAGAACGGCCATACGTTGACGTTCTGCCGCTGACAACTGGCGTTCCGCCGCCACAAGCCGCTGCTGCACAGCGCGAACGTCGCCGGCGCGAATGTCCAGCTCTTTGCTGAGTTCATCGACACGGTGCGTGGTCTTGGCCCGTTCCGCTTCCAGATTTGCCGCATGTTTTTTGTAGTCATCCAGAGACTGGCTGATGACCGCCTGCACCTGCTGTAGATTTGCGCGCTCATTCTCCAGGTTTTTTGCGTGCTGCGTCAGTTCCCTTGCCTGCTCGCCAATTACCCAGCGCGCGCCAAGCTGGGACAGGCGTTCCCGAATAGCGGCCGCCGCTTCAGGCGGGCTCGCGCAAAGATCCAACACTGCACGCGGCACATCGCTGCCCACCGCAAGGACACCCAAACCATGCGCATGCAGAAATTCGAAGGAAGGGTAACGCTGACGCAGTTCCTCCCATAGCTTCCAGACACCGAAATCGCCTTCGCGTACGTTGGTATCGTGAAACAGGATGACGCCTTTGGCCGAGAGCTTCGGCAACCAGGTCTCAAAGTCATTCTTGACGGCGTCATAGGTATGCAAGCCGTCGATATGCAGTAAATCGATGGAACCATCTGAGAAATACGGCAATGCCTTGTCAAATCTCATGCGCAGCATTTCGGCAAAAGCCGCATAGCGGGCCTGAACGAAGGTCGCCAGGTTTGCGAAAACCTCCTCGCCATACCAGCCGGCCTGTTCGTCCCCTTCCCAGGAATCGACAGCATAGCACCGCCCCGGCAGCGCGTTGCGCTGCATGGCCTCACAAAAGGCCGCGAAGGACACGCCGTTATGCGTGCCCAGTTCCACAACGGAGACGGGCTGAAGCGCCGATATGATCCAATGGGCGAAAGGCACGTGCCCCCACCAGGCGCTCATCGCGCCGATGCGAGACGGCGTCCAGAACACGCTGTCCAGAGCGGACTCTGCCAGGACATCGCTAAGCGGGTGGGCGGATCCGGCGTCGCTGTCAAAGTTCATCGAAGGTGTTTTTCCGGCATTAAATGAAATACGGCTCGAATCACTACTCAGGCACGCGTCATGGCCCTGCGTGTGAACGCGTGTCAGACAGACCTATGAGTATCACCACGAAAATTCGCGATTGTCATAGCAATGCCGTTGGAGAAAGACACGACAGGGCGCCATCCCAGGATCTGTCGGGCCAAGGTGGTGTCGAGAACGCTGGTTGGCACGTCGAAGGAACGATGTTCGACACGCCGCACATCCAGATCGCGACCCAACTGCGACGCAAGCTCATCAATCAGGCTGTTGAGGCTGACGCCACCGCCGCTGCCGATATTGAATGTCCTCGGCCCTTCCGTCTGGGGGGCCAAGGCCAGTGCCACCAAGCCGCGTGCCACATCCGAGACGTGGATATAGTCACGCGTCACCGTGCCGTCGCCCCAAATTTCGATCGGCGCGCCCGCCAGCGCTTTCTGGATGAAAATCGTCACGGCCCCCTGCCCGCGCCCGGCATTCTGCTCAGCGCCGAAAGCATTGGAAATCCGCGCTATCCGGCAGTCCAGGCCATAGAGAGCATTGTATTGATTGGCATAAAGTTCCACCGCTGCCTTGCCCACGCCATAGGCAGTGATCGGGTGCAGCGGGTGATCCTCGGCCACCGGAATCTGCCTCAGACGGCCGTAAACCGTGCCGCCTGAGGACGCAAAGACCAGCCGGGGCGCTGCGGCACCTTGCCGCCGCATGGCATCCAGCAGGCGCAGCGTCGGGACGACATTATCGGCCAGGTCTCGCGCGGGATCGGCATTGGCACTGGCGGGCAGAGAGCTCCAGGCATAGTGATGGATGACGGCCACCCCCGCGATGAGCTGGTCCCAATCGGCATCCGCCAGGCTGAAAGCGCGATAGTCGATACGGCCCGGCAGGCCCAGCGATGAAAGGCCGATCGGCGGCACACGCCCTGCCACCACGACGTCAATGCCACGGCTCGCAAGCTCCCGCGCCACGGCCCGGCCGATGAAGCCGCAGCCGCCGAGGATAAGGTGATAGCCGGATTTTGTCATAGCGAACTCAGACATGATCAAGTCAGCAGCAGAGACTGTGCTTCGCATTAAGGCTTGGCCATTGCAATGGCAGAGCCTGGCCCTGGGGCACAGCCGCCAAAACCCGCACCGCCGCAGAGGGCCGCTGCCTTATCATGCATCGACACGCGGAGCCGCGCCGGCTGTTTCATGCCGGATTGCAGAATCGGGAAGAGGCGCGGACAAGGGAAAAACTGCGCTCGCTTGCCCTGGCATCCAAGAAAAATCTGAATTAACAACGCTGAGAGGCGGTTGCCGCTCCCATTTAAAAGCCCGCGAGGAAGAGTGCATTTTGGATATCGAGCAGCGCCCGGACCACACTGCCAACCAGCGTAGCCTGGCAAATGCTGCGGCCGCGGACAGCCCGGCGACGCGCGCAACGACAGCGGGGCTGACTGGCCAACTCAGTAACCTGGCCGCCGCAGTGTTGGCGGTGATGATTCTGCTCGCCAGTGCCGCCGTCTATATTCCATTCGCGCCATCCCTGCCGGCGGCCAATCTCGATGACGGATGGCGGTTCGGCATCAATGTGGCCATCGCCAAGCACCTGATTTTCGGCAAGGACCTCATTTTCACATTCGGTCCTTACGGCTCCGTCTATACCCGGCAATTCTTCCCGGCGACCGATCCGATCATGCTGACCGGCGGCACGCTGATCGCGGTCGCCATTACGCTCGTGCTCATCAGTCTTTCCCAAGGCTATATGAGGCTGGTGGCTCTCGCACTGCCTTTGTTCCTGCTGCTGGTGCCGTCCGACACGCAGTTCTTCGCGCTGCCGCTGCTGTCTCTGATGCTGGTCTATCGACTGGCGACACCGCGCTCGGCGGACAGACGGGCGCCGTCCGCTCTTCTCATCAAGGCAGCCTGGCTGCTGACTGTCCCGACGTTGGGCATGTTTCCGCTCATCAAAGGCACCTTCGGCATCTGCGCTGACGTCGCCGTTTTATTCACCTTCCTGTTGCTGATCAGCCGGCGCCGTTTTGGCCTCGCCATTGCCACGGCCGTGCTGTTCCTTCTGAGCTTGGCCGCCTTCTGGGTCGCCGCAGGCCAGCCCATACGGTTTTTGCCTGGGTTCTTCATCGCACAGGCCCCGATCATCACCGGCTATACAAATGCGATGTCGATGATGGGGCCGCCACGGCAGCTCATTCTGTTCATCATCTGCTGCCTGCCGCTTTGGATTCTCGGCAATAGCCGCTCTTTTGCCAAAATCGATGCTGGCCTGGTCCTCGCGATCGGCTCCGCGATGATTCTGTTCCTGGCCTTTAAGGAAGGATTTGTCGGTTCTGGCAACGCGTCCATCGCAAGCGGCGTTCTGTGCGTCGCGGGCCTGGCTTTCGTGATGGGCCAGCAAACCCGCCTCTCAACTGGTGCCTGCGCGATGGGCGTGATTGGCTATCTGACGATCACGCATGTACCCTTGAACCCGGTGCGGGTCGCCCGTTCTATCGTCTGGCAATTGAAGGATGTCGCCTCCGCTTTTGAAGAACGGGTGAACAACCCCGTTCTCCTGGCAGAAAAATATACGGCGACACTCGGCGGCATTCGCGTCGCGCATCCGCTGCCGGCGATTTCCGGGACAGCCGATATCTACGCTTATGACCAGACTGTGCTTCTGGCTCATGGCGTGAACTGGGATCCGCGCCCGATCATCCAGAGCTATTCCGCCTATACGCCGAAGCTGGCGGCGGAAAACGCCGCCCATCTCACTGGGCCTGATGCGCCGGACAATATCTTTTTCGCCGTCCAGACGATCAACAACAGGGTGCCGGCTTTGGACGATGGCTTGTCCTGGCCGATCTTGCTCTCGGACTATCGGATAACGGGACTCTACGGCGACTACGCCCTGCTGCAGCACCAAACGGCGACCGGGACAATATCGATGGCTCCGCTGACCTCGGGCACCTATACGACCGACAGCACGATCGCGCTGCCGGAAAAGGCACCCTACGTCTGGGCCCAGCTCGATATCCAAGAGACCTTACTCGGCAAGCTTCTCGGCCTTGTGTTCAAACCACCAGCCTTGACCATGACCTACACCTTTCCCGATGGACATCAGCAGGACTTTCGCTATGTCGCCGCCATGGGCCAAAGTGGCTTTCTGCTGTCACCGCTGGTGGAAACCACGACGGATTTCATGGCTCTGGCTATGCCCGAAGGACGCGAATACTTTTCCGGTCGCGGACCATCGCATATCCGCCTGACGGCAGCCTTCGGCGGTGGCCTCTTCTGGCATACACGGTTTTCGCTGAAATTGTCGGGTATCACCTTTCCGGCTCAGCCCTTGGTCGGGCAGATTCTTCTCAAACCGCTAACGCCCGTCGCGCCCGCTCCGGTGCAATATCCCGAAACGTCGTCCTGTTCAGTTGACGTCATCAACGGGACACCGATCGAGCATTTGCCCGTCAAGGTTCATAATTTCCTCGATATCGTTGGCTGGGCCGCGATTTCCACCGACCAGGGCCTGCCCGCGGATCGGGTGACGGTGACGGTGACCAATCCGGACGGCACCGAAACCAATGCGCCAGCCATGTCCCAGCAGCCCCGGCCAGATGTGGCGCAAGCTTTCAGACACCCGGCGCTTGCCAATAGCGGCTTCAGTCTCAAGACCGAGTTGCCCAGCACGCCCGGCCTTTATACTTTGACGATCAATCCATCCCGCGACGGCAAGACCTGGTCCTGCAGCACGCGCATTCCCCTGCAGGTCATGGGATCAGAGACAGGCGGCAGCGACCGGACGGTGCATTGATGGGCATGGACAATTTCACTGAGGATCATGCATCGCTGCACGCACGCGCGGCCGGCGCCCAGGATCTGCCGCTCGTCGTCGATCTGGACGGCACGCTGCTGCTGGACGACTCCCTGCATGAGCAGATCATCAAGGCGTTCTTCCTCAACCCGCTTGGCCTGATCGCCTGCCTGCTGCACCTGCGCGCCGGCAAGCTGGCCTTCAAACAGGCCTTGGCGAAGCGCTTTCCCCTCGACGTCACACGCATTCCGCTGAACGAGGCGTTTGTCACCTGGCTGCGGGTTCAGTTGGACCATGGCCGGGTGCTGCATCTCTGCACCGCCTCGCATCAAAGCATTGCCGACGGAATCGCCGCCCGGCTGGGCTTTTTCGCCTCCTGCATCGGCAGCGATACCGCCAATCTGAAGGGTCCGAATAAAGCCGCTTATCTGGCGCAGACCTTCCCGGACGGTTTCGCCTATGCCGGCGACAGCGCGGCAGATCTGGCGGTCTGGCAAAAATCGCAGCGGCTTGTCCTTGTCGGCGCCAAGCCGGGCGTTGCGGCAGCGGCGCAGGCGCTCGGCAAGCCGATCGAAGCAACATTTCCGCGGCAGGCCGCGACGTTCAAGGATTGGGTCCGCGCCATCCGGGTGCATCACTGGTCCAAGAACGTGCTGGTTTTCCTGCCCCTCGTCCTGGGCCATGACTGGCGCGACTTCGCCTCGGTGGCCTGGGTCATCGCCGGGTTCTGCGTCCTGCTGATGATGATTTCCTCCACCTATCTGATCAATGACCTCGCCGATCTGGAAAGCGACCGGGCGCATTGGTCCAAGCGCAACCGGCCGATCCCGGCCGGGCGGATCGCCATCATGCCGGCCTTTTTGGCCGGCTGCGGCGGTATCCTGGCCGCGCTCTGCATCAGCTTCCTGATCCAGCCGGCCTTCGGCACCGCATTGCTCGCCTATCTGGTCATTACGCTGGCCTATTCCTTCGGCCTGAAGCAGCTGCCGCTGCTGGACACCTTCATCATCGCCCTGCTCTTCACGCTGCGCCTGGTCATGGGCACCGCCCTGGCCAATCAGGTCTATTCGGAATGGCTGCTCGCCTTCTCCATGCTGTTCTTCTTCTCGCTGGCCGCCGCCAAGCGGCAGACGGAGCTGCTACGCTCCATCCAGAGCGGCAAGACCGCGGCGCGCGGCTATCGCGCGGATGACCTGATCCTGAACGCCATCTTCGGCATCTCAACCGGCATCAGTTCGCTGATTATCCTCGCCCTCTATTTCGCGCAGGATTTCGCGCTGAATTTCACCACCCATCCGGTGATCTACCATCGTCCGGGCTTCCTCTGGGTGATGCCGCTCTTCGTCGGCATCCTGATGGGCCGGGTCTGGCTGCTGGCGCAGCGTGGCGAGATGCAGGACGATCCGGTCAGTTTCGTGCTGACCGACCGCGCCATGCTGGGCCTGGGCGCCGTTGCCGCCATCTGCTTCGTCCTGGCCGTCTGACCATGCTACCACCGTCCTTTCACGAGACACAGGCGCTGCGGTCCTGGGGCCGCGTCACGCAGCCGCGCCAGTTCGTCCAAAAGCCTGCCTGGCTGAACCAGGCCGCCGCCGCCGTGACCGCTCTCGACCATGACGGCAGCGTGTTGCCGGTCGGGCTCGGCCGTTCCTACGGCGATACCGCGCTCAACCCGGATGGCGGCGTGGTCGTGACCTCCGCGCTCGACCGCCTCATCGATTTCGACGCCGCGACCGGGGTGATTCACGCGGAAGCGGGCATTTCGCTTGGCAGCCTACTGGCCTTTCTGATCCCGCGTGGCTTCTTCCTGCCCGTGACACCAGGGTCGCAATTCGTGACGCTCGGCGGCGCGATCGCGAATGACGTGCATGGCAAGAATCATCACGAGGCCGGCACCTTCGGCTGCTGGGTCGAGGAGATCACGCTCGCTCGCAGCGACGGCACCATTCAGCAGCTTCAGCCTGGCCGCAATGACGGGTTTTTCGCCGCGACGATTGGAGGCCTAGGCCTGACCGGCATGATCCTTTCGGCCCGATTCAAAGCGATTCCCATCCGCAGCAGCCTGGTCGAGACCGAGACCATCCCCTTCGCCAATCTCGCCGAATTCTTTGCCATCGCGCAGGAAAGCGAAACCAGCTGGCCTTATACTGTCTCCTGGATCGATTGTTTCGGGTCGCGCGGGGCGGGGCGGGGCCTGTTCTCCCGAGCCAGACATGTCCTGTCCGGGGAGTTACGAGCCGAGGCGGATGCCACCCGCGTCTCCATTCCTTTCGAGGCGCCCGGCATACTGCTGTCCAAGCCGGTGTTGCAGGCCTTCAATGCCCTTTACTACACGGCCGGCAAACGGCACCGGGGCACGCGCAAGACCTCGTACAAGCCCTTCTTCTATCCGCTGGACGCTATCGGCCAATGGAATCTGCTCTATGGACGCCAGGGTCTGTACCAATATCAGAGCGTCGTGCCGCCAGCGGCTGGGCCGGAGGCAACTGCCGAAATGCTGCGCCAGATTGCGGCGGCCGGTCAGGGCTCCTTCCTCGCCGTGCTGAAGACCTTCGGGCCGCGCCCTTCCCCGGGCATGCTGTCCTTTCCGCAGGAAGGCACCACTTTGGCGCTCGATTTTCCCAATCGCGGCGAATCGACCCTGGCTTTGCTGGCCAGGCTGGACGATATCGTGCGGGCAGCCGGCGGCCGGCTTTATCCGGCCAAGGACGGCCGCATGAGCGGCGATCTGTTCCGGGCCGGCTATCCGCGCCTCGCGGAATTCGAGCCCCATGTCGATCCGAAATTCTCCTCGGCGTTCTGGCGCCGTGTCAAAACAGCAGGGTAGCAACGTGAGCCAGACGAGCAAAACAGTCCTCATTCTGGGCGCCAGTTCGGCCGTGGCCGAGGCGACCGCGCGGCTTTATGCGGCGGAAGGCGCGCGTCTTCTGCTGGTCGGGCGCAAGGCAGAGCAGCTGGAGGTGATCGCCGCCGACCTGAAAGTGCGCGGCGCGGCTGTCGCCGACATTGCGCTCTGCGATCTCGGGAACGTCACGCCCGCCTCCGTCGCTGAAAACGTCGCGGTCTGGACCGAGCGCCTGGGCGGGGTCATCGACGATATCCTGATCGCCTATGGCGTGCTCGGCGAGCAGAGCCGTGCGGAGACCGATCTGGCAGATGCGGCCGCGGTCATGCAGGTCAATTTTACCTCGGCCGCTTTGTGGTGTTTGGCGGTGGCCGGACAGCTGGAACAGCAGCGCGCCGGCACGCTGGTGGTGCTGGGTTCGGTCGCGGGCGATCGCGGCCGGCAGAGCAATTATCTATATGGCGCCACCAAAGCCGGCCTGGATAAGCTGGTGCAGGGCATCGCCCATCGCCTGAGCAAGGTCGGCGCGCGCGCGGTCATCGTCAAACCGGGTCCGATCGACACGCCCATGACGGCCGGGATGAAAAAGGGTGGACCGATGTGGTCGACCCCACAGGCCGTCGCCGCCATCGTGCGGCGCGCGGCCGATCGCGGCGGCGTTACCGTCTATGCGCCCAAGCGCTGGAAATTCATCATGCTGATCATTCGCTTTTTGCCGGATGCCATCTTTCACCGGTCGTCGCTTTAATGCCCCGTATTGTCATCACGGGTGCGGCCGGACTGATCGGCCAGAATCTGATCGCGCGGCTGGCGGCCAAGCCCGGCTATACGGTCGTCGGCATCGACAAGCATCCGGAAAACACGGCGATCCTGCGCAAGCTTCACCCGGGCGTCGAGGTCATCGAGGCCGATCTGGCGCAGCCCGGCGCCTGGTCCGCCAGCTTTGCCGGCGCCGACGCGGTGATCGTCAATCAGGCGCAGATCGGCGGATTGTTCCGGGACGAGTTCGTCGCCAATAACATCAAGGCGACCGAAAACATCCTGGCGGCGGCGGCAGAGTTCAATGTCCCCTATGTCGTGGGCATGAGTTCCTCGGTCGTCAATTCCAAGGCGCAGGATCTTTATTCGGAAACCAAGCGCCTGCAGGAAGCGCTGTTTGATGCCTGCGCCATTCCACATGTGGTGCTGCGCCCGACGCTGATGTTCGGCTGGTTCGACCGCAAGCATCTGGGCTGGCTGCGCCGCTTCATGGACCGGATGCCGGTCTTTCCGATTCCGGGGCGGGGCAATTTCATCCGGCAGCCGCTTTATGCCGGCGACATGGCCGCGATCATCGCATCCTGCGTCGAAAGCCGGCCGACCGGCACCTATGACATCTCCGGCCAGGAGCGCATTACCTATGGCGCGCTGATCCGGCTGATCCACGATACGGTCTCGCCCAAGGCCCGCATCGTCCATATTCCCTATCGCTTGTTCTGGCTGCTGCTGTGGTTTTACGCGAAATTCAACAGCAACCCGCCCTTTACCACCACGCAGCTGGAAGCGCTCGTCATCCCGGAGACCTTCCCGGTCATCGACTGGCCTGGCATCTTCAACGTCCCCGCCACCCCCCTGGCAGAGGCAATGCGGGAGACCTTCCTCGATCCCCGCTACGCCCAGATTACCCTGTCATTCTAAGGAAATTCTGATATGCGCGTGCTGGTTCTGGGGGCTGGGGCTATGGGTCTGGCGGCGGCGCTGCGGGCCGCACAGCTGGGCCATGAGGTCGATCTGGTGGAAGCGGACGCGAAGGCCGGCGGTATGGCCGCGCATTTCGACTTCGCCGGTATTTCCATCGAGCGCTTCTACCATTTCGTCTGCAAGTCGGACGCGACGACCTTCGGGCTGATGGAGGAGCTTGGCATCGGCGACAAGATGCGCTGGACGCCCACGTCCATGGGTTACTACATGGGCGGCGCCGTGCACGACTGGGGCACGCCGCTGTCGCTGCTGAAATTCCCGCATCTCGATTGGATTTCCAAGTTCCGCTACGGGCTGCAGATGTTCCTGTCCACGAAGCGGACGGACTGGACCGATCTCGACAAGATCACAGTGCGGGAATGGGTGGAGCGCGGCGCCGGCAAGCGCGCCTATGACGTGCTGTGGCGCAAGCTGCTGGAGCTGAAATTCTTCGAATTCGCCGATGACGTGTCGGCCGCCTGGATCTGGACGCGCGTCAAGCGCGTCGGCACCTCGCGGAAATCGATGATGCAGGAAGAGCTCGGCTATATCGAAGGCGGGTCGGAGACCTTGGTCAAGGCCATGGTCAGTGCCTTCACGGCGCTCGGCGGCCGCCTGCATCTGGCGACGCCTGTGCAGCAAGTCCTGACCGAAAACGGCAAGGTCACTGGCGTTCTGGCGGGTGGCCAGACCTTCCCGGCGGACGCCGTGATTTCAACCGTGCCGGCCCCACTGGTGCCGAGCCTGGTGCCGGACCTGCCGGACACCAGCAAGGCCGCCTATAGCGCCATTCCCAATATCGGCGTCGTTTGCGTCATGCTGCGGCTGAAGCGTCAGGTCTCCAAGCATTTCTGGGTCAATATCGTGGACCCGGCGATCGACATTCCCGGCTTCATCGAATTCAGCAATCTGCGGCCGGTCGATGCCCATATCGTCTATGTCCCCTATTATATGCCGGTGACCCATCAAAAATGGGCCTGGGCCGACGAGCAATTCGTGACGGAAGCCTTCGGCTATCTGCGCCGCGTCAATCCGGCGCTGACGGAGGCAGATCTGCTGGACGGCACGGTCGGGCGCTTGAAATATGCCCAGCCGGTCTGCGGCCCGCGGTTTCTGGAGACGCTGCCGGCCATCCAGACGCCCATCGCCGGGCTTCAGGCCGCCGATACCTGCTATTACTACCCGGAAGATCGCGGCATTTCCGAAAGCGTGCGGATTGGTCGGATCATGGCTGAGGCGGTGCCGGCGTGAAGCGACTGCGCGCCTTGCGGGCGAGTGAATTCGTCCGCTTCATCGTCACCGGCGGCTGCGCGGCCTGCGTCAATATTTTGGTCCGCATTCCGCTGGGCCTGGTGATGTCGTACAGCGCCTCGATCATCGTCGCCTATCTGATCGGCATGACGACGGCTTTTCTTCTCGCGAAGCTCTTCGTCTTTCAGAAATCAGAGCGCGCGTCCCATGCCGAGTTCGCGCGCTTCGCCATCGTCAATCTGGTGGCGCTGTTACAGGTCTGGCTGGTCAGCCTGGGGCTTAAGGATCGCGTCTTTCCGTGGTTCGGCTTCACCTGGCACGCGGAACTTGTGGCCCATGCCATCGGCGTCGCGAGCCCGGTGGTGACCAGCTATTACGGCCACAAGCTGTTCACCTTCAAGGCGAAGAACGTTTCCGTCTGAAGCGGCTCGAACGCGAGCACCCGGCGCATTGTTATGCGTCGGTTG
>NZ_JAESVB010000033.1 GCF_020618775.1 Acidisoma silvae
AAAAAAAGCACAACTTTTCCCTGTTTAAAGCTAAGTCAACCTGTAGGAGACTTTTTTATTGGGGTTATCAGCCATAAAGTACTGACAGAAATTTCCTATTTTGACGTACGCCGCGTTCTGCAAGAAGAACGTGACGTGGAGCGGTATCTCGGAATTCAAAGACCTCTAAACGATGCCCGAGTGCGTGACCTAAAGAAATATGTAACTTTTTACGATTCTACTTTTCCTACCTCCATCATCATTGCAGTGAACGCTGACACCGCTAGTTATTCTGAAGATCGGCGAGAGATGACCCTCTCTAATATCATCCAACCCACCCTTGATGATTCAATATTATTCCGACATATTGCACGTGTCATCGATGGGCAACATCGAATCGCGGGCCTGGCGGAATATGATGGCCCTGAATTCGATCTTAGCGTTACAATTTTCGTCGGAATTGATATTGCGCAACAGGCGCAAATATTTTCGACTGTTAATCTTGAGCAAACAAAGGTTAATAAAAGCCTCGCATATGACCTTTTTGAGTTATCGGCGAGTCGTAGCCCGCAAAAGACCTGCCACAACGTGGTAGTAGCATTAGACCAAGACACAAAAAGTCCATTTTATCATCGAATCAAGAGGTTAGGCACAGCAACATCCGGACGTATCGGAGAAACACTAACGCAAGCGACCTTCGTAGAATCTCTTCTAAAGCTCATTTCGAACGATCCCCGTCAAGATCGGGACCATATCTTACGTCATCAGGCAATACCGCTTGCATCTAATCTCGAATTAAATAATTTACCTTTTAGAAATTTATTTCTACAAGGCGGAGACATCAACATTGCAAAAATCATTTGGAACTATTTTGAAGCCGTGAAAAACCAATGGCCTGAAGCTTGGGACTCGAACGATCGCGGTTACATTCTAAATCGGACAAATGGATTTCGCGCCTTGATGCGAATGTTCCGTCCAATTTATCTGATGCTTGGGCGGCCAGGTGAAATCATTGATCATGCTCGTTACGAAGAGCTTTTCTCCAAAATGGAAATCAAAGATTCTGATTTTCATATCAACAATTTTCCACCAGGCAGCAGCGGTGAAGCTGCCCTGGTACAACGAATTTCATCAGAACTTACAGCGTTTGGTTGATTCGTGAATGGCAGTGTTGCGAGATTTAGTTTGTCTGGCGTTCGTCGACTTGGTCGAGTAAGAGAACCGGGCGCAGCGCCCCTTACGTTCGGAGAGCAAGCGACGCCGCCAAGCACTAACCGGCACCATGATACCTCCAACTGGCTCACACCCGCTGGGCAGCTTCCCTAAGAACTGCGGCTGGCACGAGAATGGTTTGCTCGAGCTGCCCCAAGCTATTCGCATTGAGTTCGATAGTAAAATCGCTTTTTGAAGAGAGATGCCTGGCGTACCGCTTGCGGGTTAACAGACGCGCGCTTTCTAATCGCCGCCAATTTCTTCCTGTTCAATACCGTCCCGCCACGGACGCAATACGATGGCGGTAAATGAGTTCGTGCCACAGGTGCTCATGAAGCCGCACTCGGCAGCCTTCGACCGCCTAAATCTGTCCATTCTCAACCTCTCTTTGGGTGGCATGCGGACGGGTGCCAACACCGGCGCTGAGTGCCCCACGCCCTGGCCAATGAGTTCGTCAAGCAGTCGCTCTGAAGATGGCGCCGCTCCGCTTTAGACGAGGAGGCAATGGACGCGTTTCTAGCCTCACGTATATCTGGTTAAGAGGTGGGGTGATATTGGCAGAAAACCCGTGATAAGACCATTTCGATCAGAAAGAGACTCTAAATGGCTTCCAAAGCGCGTACTAGACCAGAAGCACCCGACGAGGCAGTCGGAGTTAGCTTAGAAGCCGCAATTAAGGAAGATAGTTATATCAAGCTTTCGGCCAGGGACGGTATTCTAAGCAATACGTTGCCTAAGGAATTCCTTGATCGATTTGAGGTTCATAGTTACCGAAACGCCAGCAACATCCTTGCGTCGGCAAATGCGAAAGAACTCAGCGAGCTTGTGGAAAGTCTGATGGAGTTTCGCATTACTATGAACGAAATTATCACTCCGGGTGGCAACAAAAGCATCATTGCCAAGAATATGGATACCTTACTTGTTCCAAAAGGATGGTATGAAAGCCGCATCACTGGCGACTTAATCGTCAAGAAAACGACGAATCTCCCCGATGCGACCAAGAGAAAAAAGGGGGAGAAAAAGGTACCGGACGAAAAACTTTATAAAGTAGAAAACTATATCGATGGCCACAAAATAGACTTCGTAAAAAACCGTGTGGCCTTCGACATGGAATGGAACAGCAAAGATCAAACGTTTGATCGCGATCTATATGCAGTAAGAACGTTCTATGAGTGTGGCATCGTAGATGCGGGTGTTCTGCTAACCCGATCTGCTTCGCTGGGCAAAGTCTTTGCTGAAATCGGCAGTCGCGGTGACATAAAGGATTTTAAAAGCAAGTATGGCGCAAGCACAACATGGATGGGCAAGCTGCTCTATCGATTGGATGCCGGTCGCGGTGGTGGTTGCCCCGTCCTCGCCATAGGAATCACCCCAGCAGTTATTGAAGATTTCGAAGACTGGAAATCAGCTCATCCTGAGATCAAAAGGGAAATGGCTGCAGATGAGCTGATTAAAGAAAGCGGTGAAGAAGAAGACGAATAGCCTATTCAGCCGGCACACCTACACGACGGTCAGCACGAGAGTTATGCGCATATGTGTCCCAAGTGGGCTCATAGGACTCATCCGCCTGATTTCCCCAGACCGTCCAGCCTTTGCGAGTGCCCCGAGAAAACATTTCAAGGCGGGCACCAGGACTGCATGACTCAATGAGTTCATATTGCTCGTCAGGCTTACGGCTGTGCTCCCGTTTCCTGGTTCCCATGTAATTCACCTGAGTGCGTCCCGGGGCAAGGGTGCGTGCGTTTTTGCCGCGAACACCAAACAGCAGAATTTCGGTAACATTACGGAAGTAGAAGCCGACACCGCGACCATCCGAGCCACCATCTTTCCGCAGCTTGTGCCAGATGATGTTGCTCTTATAGTTGAATCCCCAAGCCTTCAGCACCTGCAAGCCTTCAGGCAGCAAGGCGTTTGGCACCCACAAATAAAGATGAGCTGTAGGTGCAAGTGCCTCTTCTACCGGAAGGGCACAGATTTCGGGTAGCGTCATGGTGCCATAACGGTTCAGGCGACGGTGCTCAGGCGCAACCTTGCCAGTCCGATTAATGAACTGCCACGGCGGATCGGCGAGGACGGTCGAGAACTTCTTTCCAGCCATTGTCTTACGAAAATCGACAACCGCATCAGAGGCGAACGGTTTTGCTTTAGTCATAGTCTTCATTTCTCCGTCGCGTCGCTATTTGGACCGGTCCGTTCGTAGTGTTCCCAAACTTCCACGAACAGCGTGTTTGGTTCGATGCCTCGAATGGCAGCGCGAGCCTTGAATGCACGCTTCACATTCGTTGGAATCCGGATTTGCAATGGCTCCTTTTCACCGGTCCCTGTGGGGACGCGGCGGCGGCCAAGCGATTCGGTGCCGTGTTTAGCTAATGTCATGCGTGCATGCATGCATGCACGCATGCGAGCCGTCAATCAGATATTCTGATGTTTGACATAACGATCTGTGCGTAGCGAGGTCAGCCATACGCGCCGGGGCCGATGAGTGGGATCGGATATCCGCCCCTGCGTAAGGTCAGCAGAGACGGTCGGCCACCACAATCAGGCAGTCGGCAGCGAAGCTTTGAAGTGACTGCAGCCATGGTTCGGGCACTAAAGCGTGGCATCAGGTCAGATACGGGAAACGTGGTTTCTCGCGGGCAGGTCGAGCACGTTACATCGAACTCGAAGGTATCGAAATCGGAGATGGGACTGCTCATCACGAGGTCTCGGCGTTTTCGCTGCGAGATGTTGTGACCCACCACACCTACCCTACCGTCCGGTAGCGAGTGTCGTCATAGTGAACGGTAGCGGTGCTATCCTTGACCCCGCACCGTCTGCATGAGGCGGTGACGATATGGTCTGCTCCAGCGCAGGAATGGGCTATGGGCAAAGGCGACATGATGTGAACAAAATAGGAACACGATGATCCTGTAAAGCTCCTTCCTGGGAATTCTTGGGGATAAGTCTGTGATAGGCCCTACCTTATTGCTTTAAGCATTGTCCCCGGATCTGCGTCGGATAGGTCATATCGGGCATCATTCTGTCCGCAGAGCCGCCCTCTCCTGCCCATACAGTGAAAAATGTCCTCGATGCCTTAGAGATCATCAGAACCCACGAGTTGACCTCGTTTTCCCGTGCCCACCAGCTCAAAGCGACAAGACTGTCACTGCTGTCCTCCTCGACAACGAGAAGCTGTGTAGAGCCTTGTTCTTGTATTTGCGCCCACTTCTGACCGTAGACGGTTATCTCGACCATCCTGGCTGCCTGCTGGTAGGGATAAGAGCAAACCCACCGGTCACCAGGTTTTGCGAAGGCCGGCAAGGGCCAAGCGGCCAAAGTGACTGCAGCCAAGCTGAGAGACAGACGCAGCATCATCACCTCTGTTCCCGTGTGACCATATCACTAGCCAATCCGTGCATCACTAAGGCTAACGCCCTATCCCCTGGCCCTGGCTCTTACCCAGGCCCAGCTTTTGCTTCTGGGCTGCCTTCTGCTGCAATTGCATTCTTTCCTCCCGGACTTCGTGCGCAAGGGCCACGCGCGCCTGCCGCTGCTCCAGCTTCGCTTCCGCCTCGGGTTGAACCGCGGCCAGGGCATCCCGCTCCCGCTGTTCCAAAGCCGGGAGTGCCTGAAGGCGTTCCGCCCGCCTCAATTCTTCGGCCGTCAAACGGGCAGCCGCGCCCTTTTCGGTGGCTTCGTGCAGCTCCAACTCGCGGTCAGGCTTGATGCCCATGCGATGCCCGTATTGGGCGAACGTCCCCATACGCTGCCAGCGTTTGTCGCCTTGGTCGATCGCATCGTCCCGCTGCCGGCTGTTCTCCTCGATCGACGTCTCGGAACGGGCCAGATCCTTGCGCACTTGCTCCAGCCGATCGGCGGCGGCAGCATAGTCCGGTGAGACCAGCCGGGCGGCGTCGGCCACCGTCATGGGACGTGAGACATAGTTCTTCCCGTCCCGCACGGTCGCCGCCTCCAGCGCCTGGTCGTAGCTTAAGCTGTCGGCTTTCAGCAGTTCCTGCCGCTGCGCCGCGCGGGCGGCCTCCGCAGGCGATGCTGGCTCGGGTGCCGCATCCGCTGCAGGCCGTGCCTTCGGCACCGGTTCATCCAGCCCAGGCATGTATCGCGGGCCGCCGCCCAGCTTCAGCCTGTCGAACTTGCCATCACGCTTCTGCTCGGGATCCGGCATCGGCCGATAGGGCGCCTCCCTGAGCGCCTCCCGCTCCGCCTGCGCCTTCCGAACTTTGGCTTTCAGCGAATCATCCTGTTGCCGCTCAGCCTGAGCCGGCCGCGCCTTGGCCGACCGCGCTTTACCCGGCCCTTCCCGCTCCTGCTCCCGACCACCCACGACGGTAGCGGCACGCTGAATATCGCGTGCCACGATCTCGCTCGCCGGCACTAGGCCGCGCCGCTCCGCGTACCCGGCGAGCGCATAATCGAGCGTCGTCTCTTTCGCGTTCGACCGGCTGAGCCGCTCGGAAAGCGCCGTCAGATCGCGGAACTGCTGCCGATCGGCATAGAGCGCCACAGCGGTCCGGTGCCGGGTCATGCTGACATAGGCGAGGTGCTTGTCCATGCTTTCAGAGGCCAGCACGAAGGCCCGATCGACTGTCGCCCCCTGGGATTTGTGGATCGTCGTCGCATAGCCATGATCGACCGCCTGGTAGGTCTCCTGACGGACCTCAACCAGCCGTCCCCGCTTGCCGCCGTCAGCATCCATCCGCACCTGCAGAACGCCGGCCTCCGCACGCTCCACCGCGCCGAGCATGCCGTTCTTCACGCCAAGGGTGCGGTTGTTCTCCAGGAACACCAGACGGTCACCGGCAGCGAACTGCCGCGCGCCGTTGATCGTCGCAAAGGGCGCCTCCTCTGCCAGCGCCCCTTGCTCTTTCCGGGCGCCGCGGATGGCGTCGTTCAGCTCACGCACATCGACCCGGCGATGGGCTAGTACGATCCGACTACTGTCCGGGTGGGCCGCCATATCCGCCATCACGTCATCAACGATCGCGCTGCGCGCCCGGTCACCGTCCGTTCCAAATTTGACGGCGCCATGATCGGCGTATGCCGCCAATCCGTCCGCCACCCGGCTCCGGCCAAAATCGACAGAGGCTTTCCGCTGCCAGTCCTCGGTCTGCCGGCGAATGGCGCCCAGCTCGACGAAGCCGATCCGCTCGGCGATCGCACGGAAGGCCGCACCCGCATTGATCGGCTGCAGCTGCTCGGGATCGCCGACCAGCACCAGCTTGGCACCGGCCCGATCGACCGCTTCCACGAAGCGCGCCAGCTGCGCTGACGACACCATGCCGGCCTCGTCGATGACAAAGACATCGCCCTTCTGCGGAAGGTCAAAATCACGCTGCCAGCTGAGCTCCCAGGATGCCAGCGTTCGCGACGGAATGCCCGACGATTGCTCCAGCCCCTCAGCGGCCTTTCCGGCGAGAGCGGCACCGAAGACCCGGCCCGATCCATCGCCGCGTTCCCAGGCGTCTTTGGCCGCCGCCAGCATCGTGCTTTTGCCCGCCCCCGCGAGCCCCACGACCGCGGCAATCCGCTCCGGTCCCGCGACATGCTTCACAGCCTCACGTTGCTCGTCGGAGAGATGCCGATGCCGGTCGAGCGCGATCGCCGTGCCGATTGTGTTTGCCGATCCGTAAGACCCGGCCACCCACGATGCGGCCATGGCATCGGCCCGATAGGCCATGTCATGCTCGATCTGGAATTGCGCCCGCGTCGTGAGACGCGCGCTTTCCAAAAGCTGACCCTGCTCGTCTTTCCGTTCGGCCTGCAGCTCCAGCAAAGCCGGCGACGCCATGACCTTGGCATAGGCTGACTGGAAGGCGGAGGGCTCATCGATATAGCGGTGCAGCACCCGCGCGATATCCCGCCGGTCGAAGACGCTCTTCTCTCCCGTGATGATCGTCAGAACTTCGTCCGGCTGTTCGATAATCCGGGCCGCATTCCGCGCAGCTGCTGCTGGCTCGATCCGCTGGCGTTCAACCTCACCACCCTTGCGGGCGACACCGGTCGCATGCACACCGACATGCTGCGTCGGCTCGATCTCCAGCCCCCGCTCCAAATGACTGCGATGATCGATCTGCACGTCGTGCCCGGCCTGCGCCAAAGCGCGGTTGGCATGGGTCTCCCAGGCCGCGCGGATATCCCGCAGCTGATCATGCGAAGTCGGCAGCCCTGCCGATTGCAGCCGCTGGTTCTTCCATTCGAGCTCGGTCTTCTCGCCCAAGCCCTCGGGCGTCACCTGGCGCGTCGTTATCAGCAGATGCGCGTGCCGGTTGCGCAGATCCTTGGTCTCATGCGGTTGGTGGATCGCAACATCAACCGCCGCCCCGTAGCGCTCGGCCAGATAACCAGCGAACCCCCGCGTCAGCTCTAACCGTTCCCTGTCATCGAGCTCATGCGGCAAAGCCAGCACGAACTCGCGGGCAGTACGCGCGTCCGACCGCTTCTCGGCAGCCTCCGCCGCATTCCACAGCGCCGACCGATCCCGCGCCCAATCGGCGGCGACCCCAGGCGGCAAGACAATCTCAGAATGGTCGACACCGCCACGCCCGGTATAATCGTGGCTCAGCCCATCGCGCGCATTCGTCAGATGCTCCGCCGCGCGGTAGGCTGCGGCTGCGACCGCGCTCCGCCCTTGCGTGCGGCAGATGGGCTTCATGCTCAGATGATAGATCGCCATCGAGAGTTGACTCTATCAGCACTGACTTGCGCAGCAAGTCGTAAGTGCGCCCTTGCTCACTATCTCTCGCTCGGGTCGGCGGTGAGCCCGGTCACAAGTTTGGGATTGAAACCGTTCGAGTGCTTGCAGCATCATTTTGCAATGCGGTTAGCTGATGGCACAAAAGCAAGGACAAGACGGTTGAGCAAAGTCACCGCAGACCAACTCGCCAAGCTGCAACAGAAGGCCGATCAAACGGTAGCTCGGTTACAGGCAGCCAAGGCCAGAATGGCGGAGGCTGAACGCAAGCTCGATACCCGCCGCAAGATCATCGCGGGCGGTCTACTTTTCGATGCGGCAGCCAAGGATAAACAATGGGCGCATCATCTGGCTGTCCTGCTCACGCGCATCGACCGTCCGAATGACAAGGAACCCTTCGCGGATTGGACCATCGACAAATACAAGGCTGAAGGCGGTAAGCTCGGTGACCGGCGCAAGGCGAAGCTGGCGGCGGCAGACAATGGCGATGCCGATACCAATACCGGCGCCGATGATGAGGCAGAGGATTTAACGCCAGGCAAGGATGGATCGACGGTCGCGAACGCAGCCGACTGAGATCTTTTGTCATGCGTGTTGTGATCATTGCGGCGACGATCAGCATTCTCGCCGCATCCGGAGGTCTCGCGCACGCCGATAGCGTGGCGGACCTGTCCCGTCCCTCCTCCACCGTGCGCGATTGCGTCAACACCTGGAACCCGACAGATCCCAAATACGGCCAGACCTGTGAAGCGATAGCCGCGGTTCTGACCTGGCGGGAACGGGCCAGTGCCATCGATACGGCGCGGGATGTCATCGTCGGCGCTTCCCGCGATCCGAGCCGCACCGATAAGGAGGCTGTCCGCGGCGCCTTGGTCACGCTGTCCGATGCAGCCGATGCCATCACCAGCAGCATCCACCCACAGCGGCTGGAACAGAACACCTTTGCGTCCACGCTGAGCTGGATGCGCAAACAGTTCGAGGCCTTTCACCTGCCAATCCCGGACAGTCTTGGCGATGGCTTTCAGGCTATGGCGCGCGGTCTGGACGATCCCCGTCTGCTCATCGTGGATCGCAATGCGATCTATGACCGCAGCGCCAGCATGGCCGACGCTCTCAGCGAGGCCGTGGCGGAGACAACGGACACCATCGCCCCGGACACCAACGCCGCTGTCATGGCCGCGCACCAGGCGGCGATGGCGGCCGCGCAGGCGGCCGATAATGGTCACTACGATGCCGCTGCCGCCTCCGCGGCGATCGTCAAAGCGGCGGGTCCCGACCATGCGGCCATCGCGGATGGGCAGTTCCGTATCCTGCAGGCGTCGATCGCCCGCCACCCCAATCAGGCCAGCTACCTGGCGCGCACCGGGCGTCATCTGGCCCGCATCCCCGATGGATTGATCGGCCTCCTGGCCGTCTGCGTGGTCTTCGCTCTGTGGAGCTTCAAGACACGCATGATCATCCATGGTTTTCGGGCAGCCCTTGAAGGCTCTGTCCTCTTCATTCTAGCGGCGGCCGCGAGCTGGCTGCCGGTTATTCTTCTGGTCTCGATCGGAGTGTTGCCTGGGGGACTCTGGCCCGGTCTGTTGTGGCTCGTCCTTTTCACCATCCTTTTCAAAACCGGTCATCGCTTCGTGCCGGCCAGGCTCAAGCAGGGTTGGTTTTCACTCGCCGGTCTCTTCGGCGCTCGCCAGGTGCCCAGCACCCATGGCACGGCGCATTTCAGCGAGGTCGAGGAAGCAACCGCCGGCAATCACCTGGCGCCGTCAGCACCGCCGGATGCCTTTGCCTTGGGCTGGCTGCACGGCACGGGCCATCGGCCGGACGGTCGCTTCCGGCAGGACGGGCACATCCTGACCTGCGCGCCGACCGGCGCCGGCAAGGGCATCGGCGCTGTCATCCCAAACCTTCTCGATTACCCGGGCTCGGCCTTCGTGCTCGACTTCAAGGGTGAGAACTATGCCGTCACAGCCCGCGCCCGTCGCGAGGCCGGTCAGGACGTTTTTCTCATTGACCCCTTCGGCGTCACCGGGGCGCCCAGCCACGGCATGAACTGGCTGGACGCTCTCAATCCTGAGGATCCGGATGTCGTGTCGCTGGCCGGCGCCATGGCCGAGATGCTGGTCGTGTCCACCGGCCGGGAGACCGATCCGCACTGGACAGAAACGGCGCGCGAGCTGCTCCGCGGCCTGCTGATCTATGTCGCGGGTCTGCCGCCCGAGCAGCGTTCCATGAGCGCGCTCCGGGCCATTCTCACCGGCTCCGAGGATGACTGGGCGGAGGTGCTGGCTGACATGCTGGCAGATCCCCTCCGCGGCCACCGGATCGTCGCCCGCACGGCGACCGCCCATCTCAACCGCCCCGAGAAAGAACGCGGATCTGTCCTCTCCACCCTCGTCCGTCACACGGCCTGGCTGGACGACCCCCGCCTCGCCCGCGCCTTCAGCCGCAGCGATTTCGATCTCCGCGACCTCAAGCGCCGCCGCATGACAGTCTATCTCGCCCTGCCCCCGGATCGCCTGCGGGCCTGTCTTGGTTTTGTCCGCGGCTTCATCGGCCTCGCGCTCGACGCCATGACGGCGACGCCTGGAAAGCCGGCGCATCGCGTCGCCTTCTTCCTGGACGAATTCGGGCAGCTTGGCCGCATGGATAGCCTGGCGGACAACATCACCATGCTCCGCGGCTACGGCGCCCAGTTCTGGCTTTTCGTGCAGGATCTCTCGCAGCTCAAAGCCGTCTACCCGCGCTGGCAGAGCTTCCTCGCCAATACCACCCAGCAGTTCTTCGGCACGGCCGATTACGACACCGCCAAATACCTCAGCGATGCCCTGGGTCAGTTCACGGTCCGCTACCGCACCAGCAGCCAATCATCCCAGACCGGCTTCAGCACGCGGCCGGGCGGTGGATCGGCGGGATCAGGTGAGCACCTCCAGGGCCGGTCCCTGATGACCCCGGACGAGGTCATACGCCTTGGCCCCGCCCGGCCCATCGTCATGATATCTGGCGAAGCGCCCTACCTGCTCGAGAGGCTCAATTATCTCGAGGACGCGCCCTATGCCGGGCGCTTCGATCCGAACCCCATGCACCAGGCTCAGGCTGCAACGTGAGGGGGCTGGTGGGGAATCTTGCGAGGCTACTTTGCCGCGATCTGCTTTCGAACAGGAGAAACTGATGGCTTCAAAACAACGCCTTCTGCAACTACTTCAATGTTTGCACCTGGATACACAGCTGCCGCTAGTTCAAGGCTTTGAATAAAACGTGGCTTAAAGTGGAAAAGCTCCCGGTATGAGCCGCCAAACTGTTTCTTTAATGCTGCCCATGTGACCAGGCGATCGCTTCGGAGTACGTGCAAACGATAGGCAAGCCAAATGTAGCAATCCAGTGCAGCTGGATTGTTGTTGAGAGCGCGGATTGCGGCTTCTTCCAATGGAATAGGATGCTTTTTCAGTGCCTCAAAAAAGCCCTCGCTTAGTTGCGCTGTTTCCAGCGAAAGTTGGCCCTGGGTTCCGCGCTCTACGCCGCCTATGAACAGCGCTTTGTCCACAATTGCTTGGTTGACCAGGGCTGAAGTCGACCCTTCCCCTTGGATATGGAAGGTTAAACGGCACCGGCTAATTCTCTCAGCTTGGTCTCTGACTGACCGGCCCGTGGTGCCGCCATAGCTAATGCCAATTCTCGACAACCAGTCTCTCAGCGAGGTCCCAAGTTCAACTTCGCGGCGGCCTGTGCGCAAAGCTTCCGTTTGAAGATAAAGAAGGATCAAGCGAGCATGAGCCCCATATGGGACACCCACGTGCTCCATCGGACCGTCTATAGAGCCTGAGGCGAGGCGCAAACCAGGTTCGACCACCAAACGAACCCGATCCGTGGCAATTTCCCACCGTGCATCGGAAGCAAGCTTCTTGAGTGGAAGAGCACATTGAGCCCAGCCGCTATAGGCAAATCCTAGAGCATTTTCTTCGTCAGACATGTAGCTGGACGCGGCTTCGACCACGTTTCTGGGATGGCCAGCTTCAAGAGCTACCTTTTTCCCATGCTGTTCTAACAGGCTATGAACCGACCCCATTGGCTAACTGTGAACTATCACGTCTGATTCGTCTCTGGGGAATCCTGCGAGCAAGCTATTAGGAAGGTTATTAGTAGATTCTACTATTAGTTTCCTCGCAAGATTCCCCGGGATAACTCATAAAAACCCTTGTTTTTCCGTCGCAGATCCTCGCAAGACTCCCCATCACCCTCGCAAGACTCCCCAGATGACTGGGGATTTCTTCGCCTAGTACACGGGTGCGACTCGAAAGCCTTACGAACTAAAAATCGCGGTCATTTTGACCGAACTAATTGGTAGCCGTCCGGATTTGGTGGGAGTTCCACAGGAACCAGCATGCTATTGTCCTAGGATGCCAGAACGCCATGAAACTAGTATCTCAGCATCATCCCTTCTTTGGGCGTGGCGGACTGTAACGGTGAACCGGTCCCTGCCCTTTATCGGCTAATAGCCGATCTAGCCCAAGCAACAGGAGCTCATGGACAGATGGTATGTCGAGGTCGAGCGCTAGCTGTCTGATCCGTTTATGTTCAGCCGGGAGAAGGTAAACGGTTGTCCCGATCGTCGCCGCTTTGATGCCGCCGGCCCCTTGGGCTGACGGGGCGAGTTTTACTTGGGCAGTTGGCGGCGTTGCGGCTTGCGGCAGAGCCGCAATGGTCGTCCGCGGCAGATCCTCCACGGGTGTTGAGCGAGTGGGTGCGGCGCCAGGGCGCACAAGAAGACCCGCAGCCACAGTAGATGGGCGTTTTTTGATAGCATCCATTGTCCTAGGACGCCCGGACGCTGGTGCGCTTGGACCCTATTTTGGCAAGATCTGCCGCGACGAAATGCCACAATGCCCTAACTTCCTCCGCAGCCTTGCCCTTTGGAGCAAGCTCCGTAGCCGCGCGGCCGGTAGCGGCTGCCATAGGAAAGTCTCCTCGGATACGTAGGGGAGGGGCTACGCGACCGCGCTGAGCCAGGATCGGGAGAGCGTCGTCATAGAGGCGGGATTTCCCCGGTGGGGCCTGCGTAACGACAAATGCAAATGCGCGTCCAGCTTCTTCAGCCAGGTCAAGAATAGCCGGAAGCGCATCCAGATCGTCCGTGGTAGGCCGCGTCGGCAAAAGGATGAGGTCGGCAAGTTTCATGACGCCGGCCAAAAAGGGATGAACAGAGGGCGGCGTGTCTATGATGCATAGATCAGTACCAGCAGCTTTAAGCTGTCGGATTGCGTCCTCCATTTGGGAAGGGGAGGGGGCCGCAAGGGCCGGATTAGGATCGTCGCTCTGGCCCTCAGTTCGGCGGTTCCACCAGCCACGCAGCGTTCCTTGTGGATCAAGATCCACAAACACCACCCGTTTCCCAGCAGCGGCCGCTGCCACCCCAAGTTCGCGTGTCAGCGTGGTCGCACCGACACCTCCCTTTTGCTTCGCCACCATCACAACGCGCATCTCTTCCAACCCTCGCTAGAACGCACGGACCCTAGCTCACTTGGATGCGGGGATGCCATAGCACTAGCGTCCTAGGACGCTAGTGCTATGGCATCCCCGCAAGGGGCGCAAATCTAAATGGCGCAGACCCTTACGATCTTGGCAGAGGGCCTTATGCCAGGAATTGCCAAACCTATGACCGGCTTTAGTTCTGGGATCATAGAGCTAGCTCTCAAGCATCGCGGTGATGCTTTTCGGGTAGTCTACGCACTTCAGATCGGTGCAGACATTTGGGTAGTGCACGCTTTTCAGAAAAAGTCGAAGTCGGGAATCAAAACCCCAAAGCAGGAACTGAATTTAATACAGGAACGCCTAAAGCGGCTCCGGGAGATGCTGAAATGACTGACGACATGGAAATTATCCGCAGCAGCGGCAACATATTTCGCGATCTCGGGCATCCGTATGCTGATCGGGAGCAACTGCGCGCCTTGCTCGCCGCTAAGATTATCGGGGTTTTGGATGATCGGAAGCTTACTGTCCGCGCCGCACACGAAGTAACCGGCGTAGCAGCGGCTGACTTTTCACGCATCCGTAAGGCAAATCTCGGCCGGTTCACGATTGATCGTTTGATGACAATCCTCTCCAGCCTTGGGCAGGAGGTCGACATTTTAGTTCATGTTCATCCTCGCGTTACCGCCATTAGATCAGATTTAGACCCTTAGCGGGTATTATTATTCAGAAAGCATCTTTGTTGGAAACGGCATGAGCAAGTTTAGTATGGAGCAGCGATTGCCTCCATGATCTGGCTCTTCGCGCGTTGGCGCTTGAAAAGGCCCTGCACGAAGCGGCGTGCGATATCGATCGCGTCACACGGAGTGTCTCGCAGACGACCGCCATCGGGAACTATCTCATGGCAGCGACACCCGTTTTTTGGAGCACATCGCGACAAGCTCTTCCTCGGCATGGGTTGCTGTCAAAGCCCCTTGCTCGGCCATGCGTCGCCAAATGAAGAGCTAGACACCGCGCCAACGCTTACCGTGGCACCCTGCTCATGGGTCTCGTCATCCCCAGCTTCTCTGCCACAGACCAACGCCGTCGGCGCTCCGGTCCAGGCAAAACTTCGGTCCAAGGATAAGAACCAGTCATAGAACCGACCGTATAACTAACCCTTAGCTAAGGGTGAGCCACGTCCGCAGATTTAGAGGGCACGTTCACCGCTAGTTTTATGCACTTGTCCATTGCGAATTCTACGGGAGTAGCGTAGCACATTTGAATCGATTTCGCATCATAGGCGGAACAGAAATGTCTAAAGTTGCATTCGTCACTTTGCTTTTTAGTTTGAGCGCGGTGCCAGTATCTTTTTCTACAGCACAGGGAATAAGCGAAGTTGCAATGCAAGTTTGCGACAATACAGGCTACTGTGCTCCAGTAGATCCAGGCAGCGCATTGATTATTCTTGGATTGGCCCAATTGGCAACCGAATTAAGCAAAGACAAGCCGTTTGGTAAAAATAACGATATAGTAAAAAATATAAATTTTATGATACATGATTTAATAAAAAGCCCTGGTAAAAATAACGACATCGTCAAAGCATTCAATAACGCGGGCAAGGACATTCGGTGTGGTCCAGGACCCAACAACGATATTGTACAAGCCCTAGCCAAATTTGGCATTCACGTCGCAACCTCAAATTGTTGAAAGCTAAACATGCCTATAAAATTTTTCATGCTAATAAGTACGCTATTATTAATTGGCTTCTGCCAACAGGCTTTTGCCGATGAATGCGATAGTGCCGTTGAACAAGCGACACTTCAGATTGACACTATTTATCTTCCTAAAATTGATCTTTGGACAAAGATAAGTTATGCGCTTCAAAATAAGGGGCTAGACCCTCACAAATATCCTGTCATTATGCCAGATGGCAGCGTAGAGATTCTCGATATACCTGATGTAATAAGCAAATTAGCTATCCAGAGAGCAAATGGCTATAATCAAATTCAGCAAGCTGTCGCTGACTGTAAAGATGCGATTGCTCCTTATCAAAAGATAACTGACGTCTCTGCATTCATTGTAACTGGTGGCCTGTCTGCGGTCCTACCTCCTCAAATGACCCATGTAGATGCAGCACAACTTCTTGGAGGTCATCCGATTGGAGGTGCCGGTGCGCTAATTCCATCTACTCGCGATGCAGTTCTAAAATCCTTGGGAATCAGCGGTGATGTTGCTGGAATTATCAAAGACCCCTTGTGTGTAATACACGGGGGATGCTCGTAATGAAAAGAGCTCTTCCGAGAAGTAACGCAATCATTTCTTGTTTGTTTGCATTCTATTTTTATCATTCCAATGATGCGGTTGCTCAAACTGATATTTGTCGCCAAGCGGCCGCTAATGTCGATGATCAAACACATAAGACTTATGATAGCCAAATCAACTTTTATTTAAAAATAGCCGGTGCGCTTCAAGCAAAAGGAGTGGACCCTCGTTCTTTTCCTCAAGCAAATCCAGCAGGTGGAATTGATGTTTTGGATATACCTGAATTAATTCAAGCACTGGCACTTCAAAAAGAAAATGCTCGACAAAGCATCTTTCAAGCGTATCAGCAGTGCGAAGCAGGATTTATTCCATATCAAAATATTCTTAATGTTGGATCTTTCTTTTTAACTGCTGGAATTTCGCAAATTGTTCCGCCCGCTGCAACACACATGGACGTAAGTAATATTTTGGCTGGCACACCTTTTGGGGGGCATGACGCCATTGTACCCAAAGCTAGGAGCCAGGTATTAGACTCTCTAGGAATAGGAGGGGATGTTCGCAAAGTAATCGAAAATCCTGTATGCATTTTTGGCTGCTGATGATGGATTGCAACCCTTACATAGTTCAGCGTTTTTCATTACATCCGTTTTATTTTCTTGCTTTGAGTGCGGTAAGGCTTCTGTTCCGACAGCATATAATCAATGATTTAGCGATAGAAGAGAGCGATTTTTCAAAGGCGTATCCGCTCGACCTCGTCCTGAGTGAGACGCTCCTTGGTCCGATCATAGAGCTTGGTTGTCCGCGGGCTCTCATGCCCGGCCATTTCCTGAGCATGCTCAAGCTGTCCACCATTGGCTAGATAAGCCGTGATCCCCGTCGCCCGGAAAGAGTGGCTACCGATCGGCGCCGTGATACCGGCCATAGCAGCTCTCCGGCGGATCATCCGCCAGGAGTCAGGCTGGGTCATGTGCTGTTCCGTTAGCACCGTCGCGTCATGCCCTGGAGACGTTCGAAACAGCACCCCCTTGCGATCCTCGGCGATGCCGGCGGCATTAATATAAGCATGCAGTGCCTCGGCGAGGGCATGGTGGCAGGGCATCGAGTGCTGCTTGCCACCTTTCTCATGGAGACGGACCGTCCAGCCGGCGCCCCGCGGGCGCAAGTCTTCCACCTTCATCTTTAACGCGGCTCCAATCCGCGCGAACGAATAGGTAAGGGTGGCAATTAGCGCTCGGTCGCGCAGATCCCGGACAGTTTCAGTGGGAATGGCGTCGAGCAGCCGGCGCCATTCGCCGGCTTCCAGCACGGGCGTTGCCCCGACCTTCACGACGTGTTTGGGCCCGCGGACGGCAGCCGTCGGATTGGTGGGCACCACTTGGCCGGTGACGAGCCAGTCGAAGAGCATACGGATCGCCGCCAGCTGCTGCTTCACGTCCGGCGCCGAATGCGTCTGCTGCCGCGCTTCGATATAGCTGGCCACATCATAGGGGCGGATCGTCGCCAGTGTTCGGCCGCGTTCGTCGCACCAGGCAAAGAATTGCTGGCAGGCCCGCAGATAGGCACGGCGTGTATTCGGGTTCCGGATATTAGCCGTGAAAAAGTCGATGAAACGCCAGGCCGCCTGGTCCCCGGCCGCGGTGATCGTCACCGGCACCAGATGGCCCCCCGGCAGCGGAATTAGAGCCGAAGAGGCCGGAACAGAGGGGAGCGGGTTCATGCCGTTTCAATCATGGTGCGGGTCATCGTCCACGCCTCATATTGCACGGAGCCGGCTGGCAAAAAGCCGAGCTTGGTGGCGACACCGAGTGAAGCGGTATTGGCCGGATCGATATCAGCGATGATCCGTTTCAGCCTGAGCGTGCGCAAGGCATGGTCAAGTACGGACCGCGCGGCTTCGGTCGCAAAGCCCTGACCCCAGGCCGAGCGAACCAAACGCCAGCCGATCTCGATTTCCGGGCCAAGCAGATCTTCCGGTGCCAATAAGATCCAGCCGATAAAGCCGGCTGGCGTGAAGACGCACCAGTAGCCCATCCCGTGCGGATAGGCGTGATGAATACGCGCCGTGACAAAGGCGGCATGGGCGACCGGATTGCGCCAGGGGCCGGGAATGAATTGCGTGACCAAAGGATCCCGGTCCATCGCCACGCATGCTTGGTAGTCGAGCACGCTTCGCGGCCGGAGTTCCAGCCGGGCGGTCTTGAAGGTCGGGAGCTGCGGGGCCGGGCCGGTTTCCATCCATCGACCCTACCACCCATATCCCGCATGATAACTACCTTTATCATGCGGGATATGGCCTGACGTTCTGCAACATTGAACATCAAGCGGTTTCCCCCTAAACAAACCTTTTCTAGCTTTTTCAGATGTTTGACCAATTGACAGAACCCAAAATTCGGACCGTAATTATTAAACTCCAGAAGAACATTGGGGTGCCGTTGCTCCTAGATATCTTGGTAACACACGATCGTCAGACCCATGCTTCAACTGGAATCCCATTAGAATGAGCGAGGGACGCTCGATCAAATCGTTCTTTCGGCACCTACCGCTTATCGGGGGTCTAGTCGATGCTCGATGGCGCGATCATCGAGAAGCAATCAACGAGGTTGGCGTTAACATTTTACTTTCTACGATGCCCATATGGCTTGGCTGTATCTTTTTCCTTTTAGCACACAACTTCTCGATGTCACTCGGCGAAGCAATAACCCACAATGTGGAAAACGGGGAATTATTCCTATACGCAACAAGCATACTAGCTCCGCTATTTTATTTTATTTTTAAAGATTACGATGGAATCAGAAAATTTCCTAATGCAGCAAGTTTTATGGTGTTGTCCGTTATAGTTCTCCTTGTTGGAGGTTGCGGGTTTTCATTTACAAGGCTAGGGCCACTACTCGGCATAAATTATCAATGGAATAGCAGCACACTATTTATTTTTTCCGCCGCAGTTTATGCAGCAGCTATCGTGATTGTTTATCTTGCGCATGTTTATAGAAACTGGCGCGAAACTGGAGGAGCTGCAGCCTTCACGATGGAAACACAAGATTTTGTATCGGCCTTTAACCGGGAGCCGAAGTCGTGACGGGCTCATTCATCGAAGAT
>NZ_JAESVB010000034.1 GCF_020618775.1 Acidisoma silvae
ACGGAGGAAGAAGCCAAATCTCTTCCGTTTTCCAAGGGCGAAATGTCTTGCTCATCAACAAAGAGAATCATCCATGACGCCTGATGTCGAGCGAATTTCGTCTATTACCGGGACACGCTCCTAGCCTATAATATCCGCCGAAAAGTTTTGCACCAGAGCCTGCCTGGATACTCCTCTATGCTGGTAGGAGCCCGCCACTTTTCTGAAGCAAGTCCAGGATAAAATCAGCACGCGATTAAATTGGCCAAGCGCGAGGATGATGGTTAGACGACAACGCCGAATGCTCTGTAAGAAAAGAAAATTGCACAGAAGAGTAATTTGGCCTAGTGTAATGGGACTAGGGAACGACACCGCGTGGCTATCCCTTTTCCGGCTCGCAAAGTGCGGGCTTGAGCGTGCTCTGCAATGCTCAAGGGAAAAATTGACAAACCATGCCAAATCAATCGTCTGTGCCGTTTTCGCGTTTGCGCGAAATGATCGTTTTCACGGAAGGCGTAAAGGCTTTCACCGCAGGATTGCAACGCAACGCCTGTCCATATGCAGGAAATGATCAACCTGCACATCTTGCGTGGCAAGATGGATGGATCGTTGCTGAAACTCGTTTTTCTCCTGATGGACACTCTCCTGTCTGATTGTATCGGGTCGACCTCATTATGAGGTTAAGCATGTTCCGAACGTTTGGGGAGAGTCTATCGTAATGAAATGTCCGGAAGCCTCATCTTCAAGTAGGTCAGCTAGAGCCATAATTTTTGTCGAAGGCCAAGATGCGTTCGACAATGGGATTGAACGCACAGGCAATCCCTACCGTGTCAATGAGCCGGTTGCGCGAGGAGCATGGGACGAAGGATGGCTTGCAGCTGCAGCAACAGGCAATTGAAATCGGATTACTGTAGTGGCTGCGCTGCGGCACTCGTACGCGAGCACGGCTTGGCTCTAATCATCGACGAGTAGCGGTGACGAGCCTAAATATGCTTTCTAAATCGTGGAGCTTCGCTCATAAGAAAAGTGTTACATCTTGGGCTAATTGACTGCAGAAGGCTTGTTTATCCTTGAGAAGGCTTTTTGTTTCCGCTTGATGCCCCCAGATGCTGAAGCAGGAGTCAAACCCTTGGCTCAGATCGTTCCTGAGAAGCGCTTCGTATGGCTGACACAGGTCGAGGGTCGAGGCGATCGGCAGGTGCTGGAAGCTATTCTGGTAGGGCACCGCAGTCGGATGTTCAGAAACTCTTCGATAATCGGGTAGGGGCTGGTCACAATACCGCCAAACCGTAACCCTCACGTGATATTGGGTTGATTCATGCCCAATCGACCGCTTTGTCTACAAGCAGACATAGCGAGCATTGCAGATCATGACGATGAAACGGCTTTTGTTCGTCGAAGACGAAGAAACCATCAGGTTTTTGGTGTCCGAATTCTTCCGCGATGAGGATTACGAAGTTACCGAGGCCGGAAATGCCGATGACGCAATGTGCTTCCTTCGCCGGTCCCCTACATTCGATATCTTGGTTACCGATGTCCAAATGCCCGGTAGCCGTGACGGTCTTGACGTCGTCGCTTATGCCCGAGCGATTTCGCCGAAAATTGCCATTGTGGTCGTGTCTGGCTACGCGGATCGTCTGTTTGAACGTCTAGCGGCGCTTAAACAGCCTTGCGAATTCCTGTCGAAACCCTTCAATTTGTCCGAGATGACGAATAGCATCGAGCGTGCGACCTCAGCGCGTGGTTTGGTCACAGCAACTAGTCACGGATTACTAATAAACTGAAACCCACAATTAAAACGGCTCATTTGAATTTCGAGTGGGTTGAGACTGCGGCGTTGGCCGGCTGAAGCGGAGCGCCCAACCATCCGTTTGTAGGATCGTAGAGACCATTCCCCTCCATCCCAAGCGACCTACCCGTGAGCAAGCCGGTGGTCGGAAGCCAAGGATGGCCATTGCGCAGCGGCGCGAAGCGCCCTTGATGGCCCAGTGCCGCCTTGCCATTCTGGGCGCTGGTTGGTCTCGGGAGGAGCGTGCACGGATGCAGACCAACTCTTTGAAGCGGCCCTGGGCGTTACGAAGCCGTGGTACGTCAGCGGCGTCGATTTCGACGCGGCTACGCAAACCTTGACGATCAGCGTCGATTTCGTTGCCGGGACACGGTTTGCTGTGGCTGACGAGGCAGGCGTGCATCCCGTCCACGACACCCAGATCAAATGCCTGCGGCACCTCAATTTCTTCCAACACGAATGCTACCTGGAAGTTCGGACGCCACGCGTGAAGTTGCCTGACGGGAGGGTCGTTCAATATCAACCCGACTGGTTTGGCAAACTCGCCGGGTTCACGCTGCTGTTCGAGGCGCTGGTGCTGGCCATGGCCCAACAGATGACCTTTGCCGCCGTGGCCAAGCTGGTCGGTGAATCCTGGCACCGCGTCCATGCGATCTGTTCGCGCTATGTCGATCTTGCTTTGGCCGAAGCCGATCTGTCGGAGGTGACCGCAGTAGCGATTGACGAAACGTCCTGCCGGCGTGGCCACAATTACCTGACCATCGCCGCCGATATGGGCGAACGCAAGGTGGTTTTCGTTACAGAGGGCAAAGACGCCGAAACGATCAACCGCTTCGCAGAATATCTGGCCGCGCACAAAGGCTCGCCCGACCAGGTCCGCTCGGTAAGCATCGACATGTCGCCGGCCTTCATCAAAGGCGTCACCAGGCACTTGCCCAATGCCCGCGTCACCTTCGACAAGTTCCACGTCGTTACCCACGCGTCGGCCGCTGTCGACCAGATGCGACGCCTTGAACAGCGCACCGACCCGAGCCTCAAAGGGCTGCGCTGGACACTGCTCAAGGAGCGCGCCCGCCTGACCGACGAAGGCAGAGCCGACCTCGACGCCCTGATCGCTCAGGCCGCCACAAAACGCACAGCCCGCGCATGGCTCTATCGCGAGCATTTGCGCGAAATCCTCGGCCGCAAGCAGAGCAACGTCGTCTCCGCCATGCTCAAGCAGTGGTGCGCCAACGTCCTGCGCTCCAAGGTCGCGCCGATGAAGGACGTCGCCACCATGATCCAAAAGCATTTCGACGGCATCGTCGCTTGGACACAGAGCCGCCAAACCAACGGCTTCATCGAAGCACTCAATGGCCTCTTCCAGGCCGCCAAACGCAAGGCCCGAGGCTACACGCGATTCGCGACTATGCGCACAGTCCTCTTCCTCATCGCAGGAAAACTCGACTTTACGCAGATCACCCCCCAGCCAGCCTAACCCACTCGAAATTCAAATGAGCCAAATTTTTTATATGATGCATAAATCGCTATCTAAGCGTATCGGATTTGATTACGGTCAATGAAATCTGCGAGTAAAACTTGCAGTTCGGGCTGCTTACTTAATGCTAGAGGGCTTTTCGCAGAGCGGGTCAATTCATCTGGCGCGTAGGCGACACTTTGGGAATTAAATAACAGTGGCCAACCGCTCTAATCTGCATGGCACAACCCAACCCAGCGGCGAGAAGGGGGCTGGCATTCTTCAGCGACCAGCTCGGCTTTTAAGTATCGCTCTCATAGACGATAACATGATGAGCCAGGAATGCCTTACGAAGGCGGCGTTTATGGTTCAGCCGCTTCTGGTTATAATTCCATATCGAGCAATCAATGAGCTTATGACGAGCGCTAGCGCGAGCTTTGACGTCATCGCTTTCGTCGCTCACGGCAGGGGTGAAGGCCTAGAGGAGTTTGCCCGAATTCGGCATCAATTTCCTGACCGCCCAATGGTCGTAATAACTGATGATTTGGCTATAGTTTCGCCGTCCCTTTTGCGAGACCTCCGCAGTCTATCTGCGACCATAATCGACGGGCAACACACTGCGTTACAAGAGCTTATCGATATATTTTATGAACTTCATTACGGACGACAGAGCGAGAGCATGCATCGCCTGCCGGAGAATTATCGTGACGCGGCAGATTTGGTTCAACGGAGCACCGATCTCGACACCTTCAGTTTCACGCCACGGGAGCGTAGTGTGTTGGCCCTTGTAAGCCTAGGAAAATCGAATAAAGAAATGGCAACAGTACTCAAGACGAGTATCAGCACAATCAAAATGCACGTTCGCAATATTATGACTAAGACTGGAGAGCATAATCGCGTGCAATTAGTGCTTCGTGCCCATAAACGTTTGCGTTGATAAATCGCTATACTGCCTCATACAAGTATATGGGTTTTGGGTGAGAACATTTTATTTCCCCCTTTTTGGTGTTATTTCTCGAATTTGGCGTGGTTGACTAATAAATTTGAGCTAGAAAGCGCTTCAGCGTTTGCGAAAGCTTGCGGAGATCCAGAAAAACGAAGGTTGACTTGCGGCCGTGATTTACGGTGATTGCTTTCCAGAAATCGGAACCTCGCTATCTAGCTCTGAGCGCGCTTAGCGACAGAACCTCATGGGCATAGTCTCATGACGGTAAATTTCTAAAAATAGTTAGTATCGGAGTTATAGGTAGAAATCTGGCATCCTGCTATGTCTGACTTAACTTTTTCATCTCACTAGTAACTGCAGGTATATCCATGCCTAGGGCTCAACTTGTCGCAAAGATCGATGACGTGCCGGCTGTGATTGAGTATTATCGCGCACAAGCGGAGGAAGCTCGGTCCTCACGCCTTAGGATCGTCATGGCAAGTGAGGTGGCTCTCGCTCGGTCACTTCGAATTTTGGCGCGGTTTGACGATACGCCGCCGCCGCATTTTGGCCAGCAGGTCATATCCAACCTCGTCAGTGCGTTGCCGCCAGGCGCATCGGATGGGAGTCCGGCAAGCGGGCGTAGCCTGAAAAAGGGCGATAAGACGATGTTCAATGACGATGGCTGGAGCTGTAAGGCGGTTGTCGTCGAAACTCTGTCCTCGACCCAGGCGACCATTCGAATCCTCGAAGGTCGGCTTGCGGGTGAGGAAATCGAGGCTTATTTCCCGAATGGAGCACTCGTGTCTCCGGAAAATTATTCCATTATGGTGCGCAGAGCGAAGACGAAGCTGCGTCTGGTTGGGGGAAACGCATTAGACGCTGACTAACTCTATCAAATGCGTTTTCAATGGCAGTTAGCCCGTTCAATTTCTTTCGATGGCTTGAGTAACTACCATTGCGATAAGCTCGTCCGGCCGAAAGGGTTTATTGCAGACGCGCCAGTCCGGCCGGTCAGGTGGCAGTGTGTCGGGCCCATATCCGGATAGAAAAAAGAACGGAATGCCTCGCGACGCCAGCATCTCGGCGACAGTATAGCTCTTCTCCCCGGCGACATTGATATCCAGAATCGCCAAATCGAAACTCAGTGTGCTAGCGGCTTCAAGAGCGGCCGGGATCCGATCGTAGGGACCCACGATTGTGCATGTGTTGTCGGTGAGAGTATCCTCGATCAGCAAGGACACAAGCATCTCGTCCTCCAGGACAAAGACGCGTAGGCCAGCGAGGCTTCCTGGGGTCGTCACCTAGATTGTTCCTGTCTCAGGAGATCCTGATGGTGACAGTCCCGGTAGTGGGGCGCGAAGCGACGCTCTCAGCCCTTTTGAATTAAACTCCAGTGTGACGTCCGCCGACATGTCCTGCTTAAGCCCACGTTTGATGAGCGTTGTGCCGAAGCCGACCGATACTGGCGCGGACACCATGGGGCCGTTTGATTCTATCCAATCCATGACGAGATAGGCGCCATTTTCAGACGGCTCAATCTTCCAGCCGACCTGAACGATACCCTGTGGCACAGACAGAGCCCCGTGCTTGACAGCGTTGGTCGTCAACTCATGGATGGCCATTCCAAGAGACAAGGCGGACCGAGGGTCGAGCCCAATATCAGGTCCGCCAAGCAGAACGGTATCTGAGCCGGATTCATCGAAAGGCCGAAGCTGTTCCAGCAGCAAAGACTTCAGCGAGACTGTCTTCCAGCCTCTGTCACTGAGCAAAGTATAGGCGGCCGAGAGGGCGTGAACGCGTCCAAAATACTTCTTTTCGAATTGCTCCAATGTGTCTGAACGCCGAAGCGTCTGCGACGCAAGCGAGATGACGATCGTCAGCATATTCTTGACACGGTGATTAAGCTCATCAACCAACAGACGTTGATGCTGCTCCGCCTGAACGACGCTAGTAACATCGACAAACGTGATAATAGTTCCGTCAATGACGCTATCAGTTTTGCGATAGGGTAAGATACGCATGAGGTAATGCGTTTTCTCATCCTCGCGTATCAGACGTCGCTCTAGCGGCTCTAACGTCTGCAAGACGTGGTTGCAGTCATCGCGCAACGTCGAATAGCGCAAGCGGGATGCGATGTCTGTCAATGGCCTGCCCTGATCACTCGGTATCAGATTGTAGAGGCTGGCGATGGCAGGGGTAAAACTGCGGATGACGAGGTAAGGATCGAGGAAAATCGTCGCTACCTGCGTGCTATCGAACAGGTTCTTGAGATCGCTACTGTGTTTGTCAAGTTCGTCGACTTTACTGGAAAGCTGCGTATTGACGGTCTGCAATTCCTCGTTGATGGATTGTATTTCTTCCTTTGAAGTTTCGAGCTCCTCGTTTGTCGATTGCAGCTCTTCGTTGACGGAATGGAGCTCCTCATTCGTACTTCTGAGCTCCTCGACCGCCGTCTCATGTTCTTCCGTGACAGATTGCAATTGCTCGCGTGTGTCCCGCAATTCGAGCTCTAGCTGGCTATCAGTATTCATCGCGGGAACCGCGTGGCCAATGTTCGGACCTTCGGCCGTAGCAAGGTCCGGATTGTCTACAAAAACTATAAGATACAAAGTCTCCATACCGGTCTCCCGGCGTGGCTCGACTAACAGATTGATGCGGTGGCTGCGACCGTCAGCGCCCTGGACTAAAATGCCGATCCGCTCGATGCTTCGACCTTGTTCAGACGCCTGTGTCAGAGCGTCGCGTAGCGGCGCTCGCAGACCCGTTCTCGCCATCGCTAGGACATTCAAATTGGGTGTCCCAGGACTAAAATCGAGGTAACGGCTGAGATTAGCCGAATAGTGCAGAGCCTCCGCTTCCAAAGTCACGATGACAAACGGAGGAGCGAAGCGGTCTAAAACGCGTGTATGTGCCCAGGCACTGACTTTGGAGATGTTATATTTGGGCGGAAGTCGAGACACTGGGCTGCCATCCGTTGCTATGCGAGGGTCACGTAATTCACTGCGTCCCATTACCCGTAAGGGAGGGCTTGGAACGTCACGCTTTTGAAAGATACGATGAGCACGATCCACGGTCGCGAAGAGAGTTTCGTGCCGACTGATCGTCTCAGAACTACCAAGAAACAGAATGCCGTCCCGCGCGAGCGAATAGTGAAAGGCTGGAAAAACGACGCCTTGAAGATCCATGTCGAGATAAATGAGAAGGTTGCGGCAGGATAGTAGATTAATGCGCGAAAACGGTGGATCACGCGTCAGGCTATGAGCCGAGAAAGTACACATCTCGCGAACTGGCTTTGCGACCGTATAGCTTCCGTCGATGCCTTGGACAAAATATCGCGACAGACGGTTTGGAGACAGACCTTGCAGGCGTGCGATTGGATAGCGCCCCAGTCGGGCGACAGCGATCGCTGCCTCGTCAATGTCGGTCGCAAATATCTGCACTTTGGGTGCTTCACCGACAGTTTTGTCCAAATGCTCCCGCACGAGGATCGCAAGTGAATAGGCCTCTTCACCCGTGGCACAGCCTGCTATCCAGATGCGGACGGTCGTCTCCGATGATTTGTTGTCAAAGAGCTGAGGGATAATTTTCCGCCCCAAGACCTCAAAACTATCCTCATCTCGAAAAAAGCGGGTGACCCCAATCAATAGATCCTGGAACAGCAAAACCGCTTGCTCCGGATCGGTTTCCAGTCGCCGGATAAAGTCACCCAATGACGTGAGGTTCAGAACCTGCATTCGGCGTAGCACCCGGCGTAGAAACGTCTTTTCTTTGTAACTGCTAAAATCATGGCCGACACTTCGCAACAGGATCGCGCAAATTGCCAATCGAGCAGCGTCTGCCGTCTGTGGTGACGCCGGGTTCAACGGCGTCTTTATTTTGAGAGCGCTTGCGATTGACATGATACGACGCGGCATCGCCTCGGCGGACGTGACGATATCCACAGCTCGCGCTGCAATGGCACTATGCGGCATGCCATCATGCAATGGCTTTTCTCCATTGGCGCCGCCTTGGGCCAAGGTCAGGCCGCCAGCGGCCTTGATCGCCTTAAGACCGATGGCGCCGTCGCTACCGGTGCCGGATAGAATGACACCGACCGCATCCTCGCCGAGTTCGCTGGCGAGCGAGCCGAACAGAAGATCGATCGGATTGAAGTCGCGCGGCAGAGCTGGATCAACAGGGTCGCGGTGCAAACGGCCCGCGCGGTAGGTCATAGCCATGCCCGACGGCGGAATGTAGACGGTATTCGCCTGAAGAACGCATCCCTCGCCAGCCTCAAGCACTGGCATGGGCGTCCAGCGACCGATCAGATCGGGCAGAACGCCCTTTCTGCCGGAGGGCAGGTGCAGCATCACAATAAGAGCGAAGCCACTGTCCGCCGGCATGGTCTGGAAAAAAGCTTGGAAAGCCTGAATACCGCCTGCAGACGCGCCAATGGCAATCACGGGCACGGGTTGGTCAGCAGGGTCAGCCACGAACGGTGCGGCCGCGCGGCTTAGAACCCAACTCTATCGGGGATTGCTTCCGGACCACGCGGGCGATCGGCGTCATCGGCGCGTTTTCTTCCCGCTGTAGGAGGCGCAAACCTGCTCGCAGCACTTCTGACGCGGTCTGATACCGCCCCGTGCCGACCAAAGCGTCGACATAGGCCATAAGTTGAGGGGTCAGTGAGACGTTCAAGGAGGCTTTTGGAGACATGCAAAAGGCTAGCCCGGCCCCCAACGGGTGTCAAAACCTGTTCTGCCTCTCTTTAATCACTTTGTCGACGGCTTCACGTAAAAACCCGGAGCCAATCGTTTGGCCTTAAGCCAGAGGAGCTGCCGAATGTCTAAAACTCACCGCTAGTGCGAAGATAAATACATCATGCGCCCATGGGTTCTAAACGCCTCATCAATTATGTTTAACCCGCTACAAACACAGCATGAGTGCGATTAGTGGCGCCCAGGTTTTGCATAATATTTCGTACGTGCACTTTGACCGTCGACTCGCTCATGCCAAGCTCATAAGCAATTGTCTTGTTTGGCTTGCCTTGTTTGATACAGGCAAATACTTCGGATTGCCTTCTAGTGAGAGTTCCGTTTTGGGCGCAGATTCGGGTGCTCGCGGTGGAGATGCGTCATCCATGAGCAAAGAAGGTGGGAAATAAACTCCACCATTAAGCACAAACATCACGATCGAGCGGAGCATCAACAAGCCCGTCTCTGCGGTCGAAAAAACGTAGCCATTCGGCGCGGGCCGCAGGCGTGGATGGTTACTCGAATAGGCTTGGGTTTTCGCGGTGCATTTCGAGAAGGTTTTTGAGCTCTTCAACGCTCTCCTCGGTGAAGGCCTTGATGGCGTCCTCGCCGAAGCCGTAAACCCAGATGACACCATCTTCAGTGTCCAGGCCCATGGAAATCTCCTGCAAAAGATCTTCGTCGACGCCGAGTTCCTGGGCGACGGCTGCGATGACGGTGACAGCGTGAACCTTGTTGCGCTGCATATTCAGGCGGCGGCCGCGAGGGATGCCTCTTTGCGCGAGGCCTTCCAATGCCAAGGAAGCAGATCGTTGATACGGGAAGCTGGGTGGGCTGCAATGCGGCCGAGCACATCAGTGAGCCAGGCGTGAGGATCGACGCCGTTCATCTTGCAGGTGACGATCAAGCTATACACGGCAGCCGCGCGCTGCCCACCGCGATTGGATCCGCAGAAAAGCCAGGAGCGGCGTCCAAGGGCGATGCCTCTGAGCGCTCGCTCGGCGGCATTGTTGGACAGGCAAACACGGCCATCATCGAGGAATAACGTGAACGCGGACCAGCGCTTCAGCATGTAGTTGATGGCTTTGTAGAGGTCGTGGGTGTGGGGAAAATCATTCCGCTTCTCCTCGAGATAGACGTGGAGCGCCTCGACAATCGGAAAGCTTCGCTCCTGGCGTAGCGCGCGACGATTCTCGGAGCTTTGTCCGTTGATCTCTCGCTCGATCTCGAAAAGAGCATCGATCCGGCGGACGACCTCAAGGGCCATGGGCGATACCACGACAGGCTTCTTGCCCTTCGCCCGGCGCCGGGCGGTCTCCTGGAGATCCGCATGGATGAAGAACGGGCGGCGGGCATGGCTCCAACACCCAGCCTCTTGGATCTGCCCGGGTTTGCGGTCTGGCGCATAGAGCTTGCCATAGCCTGGGAATGCATCAGCCTGGAAAATGCCTGACCACTTGGCAAGATGAGCCTGCGGGTGATCGCCGGTTCGATCCCTCGAATAGTAGAATATTGCTGCCGGTGGACTGGACCCGCCGAAGGGTTTGTCGTCGGCAACGTATACCCAACATCGGGCGATATCGGTCTTGCCTGCGGCGAGGACAGGGACCGTGGTATCATCGCCGTGGAGCCGCTCGGCCAAGAAGACGTGGTGTTCCAGTGCAGTCAAAATAGGACTGAGGGCATGACAGGCCGCGCCCACGGCGTCCGCCATGGTCGATAGCGGAATTGGCACGGCTTCCAAGGCGTAGCGTTCACAGAGCCGGTCAGGGGTTGGTGGGCGCCGAACTTCTCATAAAGGATCATGGCCAGAAGGCTGGGGCCCGCCCATCCTCTGGGAATGACATGGAACGGTGCGGGTGTCTGGCTGACCTTCTCGCAATCGCGACACGTGAACTTCTCCCGCACGGTCTCGACGACCTTCCATTGGCGGGGAATGGCTTCCAGCGTACGGGTCACATCCTCGCCGAGCTTGCGGAGCCGGTCCCCACCGCAGCACCCGCAGGCTATCGGCGGATCGATCACCACGCGCTCCCTGGGCAGGTTGTCGGGAAAGGTGGCCCGCACCTCAGGGCGTTTGCGCACGAACCCTGGCACGGTCGTGCTTTTGGCGACAGCAAGCTCCGCCGCGATCTCATCCTCGGTGGCGGTTGCCTCCAGTTCTTCGAGCGCGAATTCCATCTGATCTTGAAGCTGAGCCGTTCGCTCCTTGCGAGGTCCGTAGAGCTGACGCTCCAGCTTGGCGATTCTCAGCGCTTGATGTGCGATCAGGGCCTTATCGTCGGAGGTCATGGCCTTGGCCACCGCCAGCTCGGCTGCGGTATCGAGATGCTTCTGCTCTGCGGCCAATGCCTGGGCGCGGGCTGCCGTCAGCGCTTGCCTCAGCGCCGCGATGTCCCCCGGACCGTCGTTGAACCCAGCATCCATGGGCCTAATAAAAGCATATCTCCGGGTGCTTGTGTACCGCGAACCAGGGGGTGCGAAGGATTTTTAACCAGCAGATTTTGGGCGCCAGCTTTGCTGGGGATTACGCCAGTCTATGCCTTCCAAAAGACAGGAAGCCTGCGATGTGGTCAGCGAAATTACGCCATCGGATGCCGTCGGCCAGATGAAACGCCCCCGATCCAGCCGTTTTGTATAAAGCGATGTGCCGAGGCCATCGTGCCACAAGCATTTGATGAGCGAACCGCTGCGGCCGCGGAAAAAGAAGACGTCACCGGCAAACGGGTCCCGTTTGAAATGTTCCTGCACCAGCAGCGAAAGACCCGGCATGCCTTTGCGCATATCGGCATGCCCACTCGCGATCCAAATTCGAACGCCACCCGGGACCGGAATCATCGCAGCGCACTCAACGCGGCCGCAACCAAACTGGGCGGCGCTGATGCCGATATCGCCACTTTGATCCCGCCGGACAATTCGATCACCATCGCAGGACAGACATCACCCTCATTCTGGCCCGAGCCCCCCTCGCCAATAACCGCTTCCACAAAGGCCGGAGGCATCGCGTCGCCACGGAGCTTGTCCCGCCATTGATAAATCAGGCTTGTCGAGATGTCGTTCCGGCGAGCAACGGCCGCCACACAGGCGCCTGACGAAAACGCCTCCGTCAAAATGCGGGACCGATCCTCCTCGCTCCATCGCCGCCGCCGCTCACGGCCGCTGAAAACCGTCACCTGGCTCATCCACCATCCTTATGCGCACTCATAAGGACGACCTTAAGCGCGCTCGATCATGCCAACGCCAGGCGGCCACCGGCGGAGGGATACCAGGCGCCTGTTCGGCCTGCCGTCAGAATTCGGCGTCTTTTCGTCACGTGTGGGAGATGACAATCAGTAAGGTTTCGATCGGCGGCGCAGGTCGTGTCGTATTCAACATGACGGAGGGTTTAGATATGCATGGCGCATCAATCTGCAGCGGCACGACGCCGCCCGGGCAAGCGCCTTTCGATGATAATGCCAACATCTACAACTATGTCCCGATGATCTTGCAACTGGATCAGAGCGGTTTTTAACGGCGGATCTTGCGATTTCCGGTGTCACAATGGCGCGGGACACGCGCCTCACGGCGTTCGACGCGGCAGTGGATCATGCCGAAGCGCATTTGTCCGCGCGAACGAAGCACAGGAAACGAGTTAGGTCCCGCAAATTCGTCAGGAACAAAAGGAAAAGCCGTAGAGTTTCATCCTCTTTCCAACGCGATTACAATTATTTCGAAAGGCACTCTAAGCCGCAGCGGCCGATCGTCGGACTTATGCGACGCTCGGTGCCCGCCATGCGGTCAGTCGAGCATTCAGCTTCGCGTGCACAGCGGCCGGGACCTGCCGGTAGGATTGCGCCCGCGGCAGCGGCATCTCGGCAATGGGCACCGCGCCAAGGGCTACCGCATGATCAGCCCAATTATCGAAAGGATGCCGGTCGACATTGTCTACAAAACTTTCCACGGCCGTGTTTTCGGCAAGGATCAGGGTGTGTTCGTCCAGTTCCACGTGGTGGTAGGTGAATGTCTCGGGCACCCGAGTTTCCCGCAAGATCGAAATGCCGTTCACAAGCGCGCCTGCCTGAATCAGAATGCCGTCCACAAAAAGTGCATGGTCGGGCGAGACGAGGAGATCCCGCATCGGCACGCCGTCCGTCAATGCACCCGCGCGGATGCGGATGGGCAGAACCCGCAGGGGGTCTGCAAAGCGGGTGGAGACAGTGTTGCGCCCCATCCAGCGCACTGGCAAAGCCCTGCCGTCCGCCGCCATCACCAGATCGCCCGCTGCCAGGTCGTCCACCAGCGCCTCTCCATTTGGCGTCCGGATGCGCGTGCCGGGGTAAAAGCAGACCGCAGTGAGCTGAACGCCGCCGTGCTGATCCGCGGTCGCCTGGAAAGTGTCGGCCGATGCACCGGCGACGTCGAGCTGATAGCTCGACCCGCCAATGCTGACCGTGACAAAATCCCCGTTTGTAGCAACCGCCACGCCGCCCGACGTATAGGTAAGAAAAGCAAGGTCGATGCTATCGCCTGACCCGAAGCCGGAGATCACGGCCGAAGTCGACGGCATCGCCGTTGCGTCATCTATTTTTAGGACCCCGCCGCTGATGAATGTTATGGCGCTCTGCACCGTACCGCTGGATACAACCTCCAGCACACCACCGTTGATGATGCCAGACCGCTCCGTCCCGCCGGAGGAGACGACAATGCTACCGCCCGTGCTCACCGTCTCACTGGTGCCAAGAGCGTTATAGATCAAAACTTCGCTGCCGCCACTTTGCACCTGTGTTGCGCTGGCGTAGCCCGCGTAAAGCAGGCTGCCGGATATTATTTCGGTGCCCCCATTGGAAACGGTTGTATTGCTCGCTAGGCCGCTATTCCTAACGACCTCGATGCCGCCAGACAGAACTGTGCCGATCGTCACGCCCACAAAAGCGACCTGAGTGCCGCCGCTTAAAACAATTGTGTCATTGGCAGTACCGCCGCTGCCAGCCGACTCAACGCCGCCGCTGCTTACAATTGTGCCATAGCTAAAACCGCCTATGCCAACAACCTGCGTGCCACCGGAGAGCAGGGTTCCGGATGCAACCGTTGATCCCAAGTTAATGGCAGCGTTGCCGACGACTTCGGTCCCACCACTCATAACAATCGTACCGATGGTCGTCGCGCTGTATAATTCCCAGAGAAACGCGCCGCTGCTGACGATGGTTCCGACCGCACTGGTCTGACCATTCGCGGCAATGCCGGACATCCAAAAGGCTCCGCCCGACTGAAGGATCGTGCCGGAAGCGAGGCCCGCGGATGCGATAATTTCACTAGCGCCCGAATTGACGATTGTCGCGACGCTAGTACCGCCGCTCAAAATCTGGCTGCCACCAGAGTTAACGACGGAATCGCTAGCGAAACCGCCCTGGGCGACCCACTGCTTGCCGCTACTGGTCAGGACAGCGTTAATGGCGGTTCCCGCGACTATCTCCGTGCCGCCGCTTGAGATCGTCGTACTGATGGCAAAACCGCCAGAAGAGAGGTAATCGGTGCCGCCTGAAGAGACTGTGGTGAACAGGCCTGTGGCGCCGGATGAAACGAGTTCCGTGCCACCAGAACTTAGCAGAGTATTGCTCAATACTGCGCCAGTTTGAGCGATAACGGAGGCTTTGGCACCGATGGCGGTGGCGCCGCTCACCACCGCGCCGTCGGAGACGATGAGATAGCCCGTACCGCCGGAGACAAGGGTAAACAGGCTCGTGCCACCCGACTGCACTTGTTCTGTGCCGCCGCTACTGATCGTGACGTTGAGACTGGTGCCACCACTTGCGACGAGCAGGTTGCCGCCATTGGCGAAGCGCGCAGCCTCGACGAAGGAAGCGGAAGTGGCGACCATTGTGCCGGCGCTGCTGACCACACCGCCGATGATGTCGATGCTCGCGCCTGCTTCGATCATCTGTCCGGACACAGTCGTCGCGGAATCCTCCAAGAAACTCGAGACAATGCCAGCCGTCAGCGTTCCGCCCGAGAAAGCGATAGCGCCGCCCGAGACAACGGTCGTGTTGCTGACGCTGCCGCTTGAATAGACCAGCGCCGTGCCGCCCGATGAGACCGTGACGCCGGAAGCACTCCCGCCAGAAGAAACAATTAGGCTGCCCCCCGCGCTAACGGTGTCGTCGAGGGCGGTGCCGTGCGATAGGACGGTGATGACACCGCCCGAGAGTGTCGCTGCGGCAGCGATTCCGCTGGAAGAAACTGTCTCTCTGCCGCCCGCATAGACCTGCTCACCCTGATCCCGGGCGGCGACCAGCAACTCCGACCCACCGGAGGAGACGAGCGTGCCAGAGGCAGAGCCGCTGGAGACAAGCTGATAGCCCCCGGCGCTGACTACCGTGCCGCTGGCAAGGCCGCTGGAATAAACCAACGCGGTGCCACCCGACGTGAGCATCGTATCGCTCGACACGCCACCGGACGAGACGATTTCGAAACCGCCCGCGCTAACCTGGGTGGCGATGCTGGTGCCGGCAGACAGCGTCTCGGTGCCCCCGCTTGAAACGATGGTGCTGCTAGTCAAGCCCGCCGTATAGACATTCTGCACAGCATTGCTGCCGACGACGGTGCCGCTGGCGCCGTCACCCTGATAGACGCGCTGTTGGCCGCTGCTGAGTAACTGCGTGCCGATGGTGCGGCCGACGGCCTGTTCCGTGCCGCCACTCGACACGATGGAGCCGACGGCCGTGCCACCCGAGGAAATGTATTCTGTGCCCCCGCTGAACAATTGCGTTTGCAGCGAGGTTCCGCCGGATGAAACAAACTCTGTTCCACCGCCTCGGGCAAAGGTACTAATCAGCGTGCCGCCGCTGCTGGCCACGATAATCGCGTCTGCTCCGACATGCGCGCTTGCGGTGGCGCCAATCGATGTGCCGCCACTGGAGACCAGGAGATATTCTTCAGAACTGATGTTATTGCCCGAGACGAGCGTGAATTGCGCAGTCCCGCCTGCGACCACGCGCTCCGTCCCGCCGCTGCTGATAAGAGCGTTCAAACTGTCGCCGCCGCTGGAAACAACCAGCGTGCCTCCATCGGCCACAAAGATCGACTGCCCGACCGCTCCCGAAGAGACGATCAGCGTGCCGGCGCTGCTGACCAGCACTCCTACCAGATCGATTGCTGCCCCGGATTGCAGTGTTTGTCCGGAAACCGTGACCGCACTTTCCACCGTGTAGGCGGTCATCACACCGCTCGTTAGCTTGCCGCTGTAGAAAGCGGCAGCTCCACCAGAGGAAATGATGGTGCCGGTCGTGGCATTTCCGCCCGAATAGACGAAAATGGTACCGCCGGAACCCACCAGCGTGTCAAGCGCAACGCCATTTGACGTAACGTAGAGCGTGCCGCCAGAGGAGACAATTGTGTCGTCAGCCGTGCCACCGCTGGAGGCGATTTGCATGCCGCCCATGCTGACCGTGCTGCTACTGGTAAGACCGCCAGAAGCGATCACATCAGTGCCACCGCTTCTGATCTGGCCGGAAAGTCCAAAGCCGCCCGCGCTCACGATTTCCAGGCCACCCGAGCTGATGACATCAACCTCGCTGGTGCCACCGGAAGAGATGATGGCCGTCCCGCCAGCATAGACTGTCGAGGCCTCGTTCAGTCCTCCCGATGAGACATAGGCTATCGCGCTGCTGGTAACGGAGGCCGATAGACTGATCCCGCCAGACAGTATAATTTCCGAGCCTGAAAGCGCATTTCCGGCATAATAACCTACGGTGACATTGGCGTAGGTCAGCGTCCCGCCGTTATAAATGATGAACGAGCGCCCGGCGCCGTAAATGGTGCCTGCATACGTGTAGGACGTGACACTTACGACATTGGACATGCGCTGCGAACCTCATATGCGACCGGACCTTTGTCATATCATTGCAGGGGTGTCCATTCCACGTGCGCAGTACATTGCGTGGCTCGCGCTTATGCGGATTTTTGGCGTCCAGCATGTGGCTAAAATGCCACCTTCGGAACAAATCCGAACCGGACTTATTCCGTGAAGCCAGTAGGTCCGATGGCAGGCCGCGCGGCGAGGGTAACCTACCATCTCAATGTCGCTTGACCGTCTGCTTATCAAGCTTGACAGAATTTTCCTGGCCAGCCGTCAAGGTCAGTCTAAAAGGAGCATTTAAGTTAGATATACTATGTTGTCACTGGTTAGAAATGTCCGGATTTCTGCCGATTAGGAATGTCCGTTTGGCTGTTTTGGGCCAGGACGAGCCGAAGGCGACGTCATGCCAAAAACAGCCGGGATCTTACTTTTAGGGCGCCGCGACGCGGTCTCAGCAGGCGACTTGCGGTAAGGAGAATCAGGCCCACGTCCCGGCTTCCGGCCGGTCGAGACATAGCCTTCCTTCTCACTGCTGGTTTTGACCTTCGGTGCCGGCAACGGGCGAGCCTGGAGCGTCCGTGCGATCGCCAAAGCCTCGGTCAGCCTCTTATTCTCGACCACAGAGGCGTGGATGACGCGCTGATCCTTCTCGAACACGCGGTAGGGCAGCGGCTGACCCTGCCAACGCAACTCAACGAGGCCATCGCCAAAATCGAAAACTTCAACGTATTTCCCGGCCAGCCCTTCGGTCA
>NZ_JAESVB010000035.1 GCF_020618775.1 Acidisoma silvae
GGAATATTGACACCTGCGCCCGCCGTCCGCTTTGGGTTCGATGATACGAAGCGGCTTTCAAAAACACTCGACGTGACCCTGAAAGAGCCCGCCATCGGTTGCCTCATTTATCGATATTCAGCTCCAACTCAGGAAGAAGCCGCTTTTCGCGCATGCTCATTCTGAATAGCCGAAGCGCTGGCCCTACTTGCACGGCATGAGGAAGCGGAAAAGCTTTTGCGAGAGATAGGGGACTATCCAAAGACTGCCTTGGCATCCTGAGCGAAATGATTAACCCGTCAACGGGCAATTACTTCGGCGACCTCCCTCAGGGGCTCAGTCATCTCGCCCTCATTCATGCCGCTTTCGCGCTGGACAGCAGGGTCTGAGATCGCTGGACCTTTGCTCTGCGGCGCATGGGCCTTCGTCCGTGTCTTCGCGACGCGGGCGGCCTTCACATCACGCTGCTCCGCCAAACTTATGTGGCGAAGCGGGTGGCAGCTTTGTGAATAATCGTCCCGACTGCTTCGGCAACCTGCTGTGCTGCCTGATAGTGAACCATATGCCCCGCGTCGCTAACGACGACAAGCGCGCTTCCCTCGACCGCTTGTTCCAGTTTCTCACTATTGCTTTTGAAAACCACCTTATCGCCCGCGCCTGCGATGAGTGCTATCGGCAATTCCAGCTTAGCGTAATGCTCAGCCAACGCTATAACGCTCGGAATCATCAAGGCACCGTCCTGGGACATCGCTTTGATTTGTGACGGGCGAAGCGCCATGGCTGTCGAGAATTTTTCGTCAAACCGCTTCGGAACACGGGCGGGCCAAAAAAGCGCCTTCTTAGTCATGGGCATCGTCAACCAGCTTACAAAAGGAGAAATGGTGTGGCGCAGGATGGTGCCGATGACCGGCAGCGTAGCGACAGCGGCTGTCAGCGTGTCCAGCCGGATCGTTTTGACATAGTAGCCGCTGACGAGAACAAGGCCGGCGATGGCGGTCTGATCCCTCGCTGCCATAGCCAAGGCAACAATTGTGCCCCAGGAATGGCCAACGATGACGGGCCTGACAACGTCGAGTTGCTGCAACGCTTTACTCAGCAATTGAGCCTGCTGATCCGCTGTCCATATTCGGTCATTCGGCCGGCTGGAATATCCGAAACCAGGACGATCGAAGATGATGACCCGGTGGGAATGCCGCAGAATTTCCGCGACGCCAGACGTATCGAAGTCATTCCCGCACACCATGTTTCCATGAATCAGGACGACAGGACGACCTGCACCACGGTCAGTAAAATGCAGGCGAAGGCCATCGACCTCCATAAATTTGCCTTCTGGCGAGTAAGTCCTTTCGGTTCGGCGAGCCATTAGATGATTGGCAGCCGCCAAGACCGCCAATGTTGTGGCGCTCGCCGCCAATACCGTAGCAAACGAAAATGCAGGACGGGGATGAAGTTTCATCAATTTCCATTACCGGATTAAAGACAGTCGGTTGAAAAGAGCTAAGCGTAGCGCGTTGCGCTTACACTCTCCGGCAATTACTCCTTCGGTATTCCTGTCAGCATGCGCCTTAGTTCGCTGGCTTCCGGGCTTGAGCCATTTGCGCTGAGAAAGGCCTCCACGTCCATATCCGTCACTTGCCCGCCAGAGGAGGCGTTCGCGATATGCCGAACGATCGGATGTTGGGTGCCGACTGCCCCGATAAAATGCCAGGAATCGCCGTTGGAACTCTGCTGGATAAGCTTGGAAGACGAGGCTCCCGCTTTCGTATCGGGCGAAGCTTCGCCTACCATAGAAGCATGTGTCGAAAACGGCGACTTTTCGTAGCAGGCGAGCAAACCGCTCGGACCCTGATAAACGGCAACGCATCCCGCTTTCAGCAGACTGGCTTCAGGAAATCCGCCGCACAGAAAGCCGATGGTTGAGATTCCGGCTTTGCCCGCCGCCTCCGCATCATAAGGAGCGTCACCGATAGCGACCGCCTCACCCGCTTCGACGCAAAGCTTTGCTAATGCGACCTGAAATATGTCGGGCGCGGGTTTGGAATGTTCTGCGTCGTCAGACGAGGTTGAAACATCGACCAAGCTTTTGATGTCGGCTATTTCTAGATAGACATCGAGTTCGCTCTTTTTAGCTGAGGAGGCGACCGCAATTGTTACGCCTTGCTCTTTCAAACGCTGCAACAGTGCCGGAACTGCGGAAAACGGGCGTACCAAGCCGAGGTATTTCGACTTGAATAAGTCACCTCGCCATGCCTCAAGGGCATCGCCATGATGCGCCCTTTCGTCATCCGACAAAAACACCGGCAGTAACTGGTCCCCACCCTTTCCGATCTGGCTTCGGGCTTGCTGAAACGTCACTGAATGGCCGAACTTTTCAAACGCCTCTTGCCAAGCGCGCGCATGCAAGTCCACTGAATCAACAAGCGTGCCATCGACGTCAAAGATGACGGATTTGATCATCAAATTTCTTTCTGAATTAGTCCAACGGATTGGGGGATAAGAGCCAATCGCTATTTTAAGTGGAACAACCGGGCGGAGGCCGCCAAATGCTCAACCAAATATATGGCGCGCAGTCGACCACGGCCGCAAATGCGCCATCACAATAACGGGACTGACGCAGACGTGTTATATCGTATCGGGACCATTGAGCACGAAACGGCAGCTTAGCGCGTCCCAATTGTGCCGCGAAGTCTCCGCCTGTGAGGTGCGAAGTCGCCTCAGCCGACAAGTGTTGATCGGACCCTATGCCAGCATCTTGATGAGGATTTTCATGAAATAACCGCAACGATAAGGCTCGCAGGAGCCGGTAACCACGACCGGAGAAATCACTTGAGCCCAGAAGATTAACTCAAGATTCCCGCCGACGAAAAAAGTGCACGCAAAGCCGGGAAGACAATCGGCGAATAACCCTCACCCCGATGAGAGCAAGGCGCACGACCGATGGATGAGCGGCTGGTCTCAACTGGATGCGGCGGCACCTGAACAGGCCAGTTAGGACTGAAGCCGCCGCTCATCCTCTCAGCGGAGGTCGATCACTCCACGGGCGACGGGCGTCTCACCGCAATCGCGAATACGTGGACTACCTCCCTGGCAGCCCAAGTTTTCACCCGTATCCCCTCCTGGCCGCCCGGGTCAGATTCGAGGGAAAATCAACATCAAGGTATCTTCCCGCCCGCAGGCTCGTGCGCTACAAAAAGACCCAACTCAACTGGTCTACAGCCATGATCTGCGTTGCCACGCGGGTCTGTTCCTACGTCGGACTGACCATGTCTAACCTTTCTCAAACAAACTCCGAGCAATCCTAATCAACTTTTCCTATGACTGCATACCTTCTGCACATTATGCTTTCAGTTCAAAAAGGATATCCTTGCAGATCTGAACGTGTTCAGTAAACGTCGCCAATGCAAGAGTTGCGAGATTCCGACCAGATAATTCAGGCATGCTGGTCGCGCTCGATGATAGCTTCAAATAGTTTTTTGTGTGATCGCGAAGAAACTCGTGGTTTTCAAGTTGGGCTTGAATATAAGTTCGATCAAAATCCTTGCCCATCGTGGCTAACTGAATTTTCTTAAGAGTTGCCTTGGCAATCTTATCCATCGGCGGCACGGGAGTGTGCAGGTTTGAAAGAACTGTTGTGACCGCGATTGCCTCACGAAGTTCAAAATTGGCAAATTCCTTAGCTCGACCGTTGGTCGTCTTGTCTATAGCCATTTCACTAGTTACACGTGACAGGGTTGCTGGTCCAATCACACCCATTCGAAACTCAGCTTCATTCATCGCATGTGGCAGAGGCATAGGATATTCGTGTCCGGTCTCTGCCTCCGGCTGCTGCGGCATAGTTGCCGCTTTGGCTGAACTTGCTAGTCCGGCAGCCGCAAGGGCAACGCCTGCGGAAGCCGCTTGTCGCAAGAAGGAACGACGCGCGTCGCTGCGTTCAACAGTTTGATTAAAGGGGGTCATTGGGTTTCCATGTTTGCGTTACATAGAAAAACTGATGACTCTGATCCAATATCACAATCTAAGTAATAGTGTACTGGCCCCACAATACCGTGACACCTTCGCACTCGAAGGAATTGATCAGTGTTGATGGAAACATTTAGCCCATCGTCCCACCAACATGCCGCAAAGGTGCTCAGGTGGATGACCAGGTGTTCCCCCTCGAATTCCTGGAGAGTGTCAGGATGTTAACGAGGCACATCCGGCCCAGGTCGATGCGGCGCTGTCGGGATTCCTCAAACAGGATAATGGAGCAATTTGGCGGGTCTGCACCTTACCTAGAGCGTGTCATGTACTTTTCGTTGGCCATGTCGTAATTGTATGGCATGAGGAATGCCCGCACCCGCAAGCCATATCCATCTGATGTCAGTGACGAAGAGTGGTCGCTTGTGGTCGGGTATCTGACCTTGATGAAGGAAGATGCGCCGCAGCGGGAGTATCCGCTGCGCGAACTGTTCAACGCCCTGCGGTATGTGATCCGTTACGGTATAGCTTGGCGTGCCATGCCAACGCGTGATAGCGTCCAGCTGAGAAGAAGCCAAGCTCCCGGCATCGGGCTGGAGCAACCAGCCGAGGCACAACCTAAGTCACCCGCTGATTTCTTATGCAGACGGACGCTTGGGCCTTCACCGTTTTCAGTAACAAAGAAAACAGATCGCATAATCGCATAAGTCGTCCAACGCATTGTTAATTCGATGTGAAATCGACATGGTGGCCGACTTGTAAGAAAGACGCTGACCCCACTTTTCTCAACCCTTCAGGGAATTTCTAATGCCTAAGCGCCAACCGCGATGCCGTGGCGCCGTGGCACATCAACGTGCCAGCCAATGCCGTGGATTTCCGCCCAGCCCTCTACCATTGACAACAACTTCCGCGAACTCTCGTCCCTGAGTTTCCGCTAAGCCTATCATAAAGAGCTCCGGCCCCAGCCGCGCTTCCGATACGCCGCCATGGACAGAATGGCCGTAACCCCGTCTTTATGAAATCCTCCGACAGCTGGTCGCGCCGCCTCCCGATGAGACGAAGCCATTGGACAGCATTACCCGTGCGGCCCCCTCATTCGAGGTCTGCGTACCTGCGACGAGCCTAGCGACATATCTAATCACGAGGCTCAACTCCTTGGTGGTGCCAAGGATAGGGCGCTTCTACCTCATCCTTTGCAAGGACTGCGAATTGGCGGCTATTGTCGCATCCACATCTTGCCAGCCAGCGAGTTTTGGAAAGCCTCGGCGACGCACCATTGGTCGTCAGCGACCGGCGATTGAGCGCGTAACCGGATGGACTGCCTGATAGCAGGTGCCAGCCACGCAGAGTCTTCCTGAATGTACCGCCGCGTCCGAAATGCCGCTGTCAATGTTCACTTTAAATACGGTGTCCAAGGCCCGGATGGTATGGAGGGCAATCCACCGCCTAAACCAAACTGAAACATCGGTAGATCCTCCCCCTTTAGGTCGGCCGAGCTACGGGCAAGGCCGACGCCCAGAAAGGCGCAGGTGTCACCATCCTTGCCCGAAGCAAGGCAAGTTCTCAGATAGGCGTTCCAGGAGGGCTTACAGGCACGCATCAGTATAATGGCCGACGATATGGCGTCTGGGTCTACAAATGCGGTTTTCTTAGCTCGATCATTGAGACATCGCGAATAGGCCTGAATGCTAGCATTGTTGCTATCTTCCAGACTTGCGCTTTGACCATAGGCATTCAAGGCGCCCAACAAAATGAAAAATCCCAAGCAAGCAATCTTTTTGAAATTAATCATCTATCGTAAGTGGCCTCTCGGCTTGGGGTCATTCAAATTCTGTCATATTATCCATCTCTAATTGCGCGCGCGCCAATGCTGCCGCGTAACCGAACGCACCCTCACCACTTGCCTTATGAGACCGGCAAGTTCCGCGTGGCGATCCTTCGCAGTATATAAGTGCAGCCTTTCGGATGTAGCGGCGGCGATTGCGCTTTTAACTCCGTATCTGTCACTTCTCTCTCGTGGTTGTAAATTGCCAAGACTTTAAGAGAATAGGACTGTTGTCACTACATCTTAAAGCTTTTAGTCTAAAACACTTTTCTAGCTTCATCTTCTAACGCCGAAAATCTAAAATCAGAAAAATGGCGGATATGACGATAGCGCTTCCGATGATTGCTTCGAGCATATAGCCATATTCTCCGGCGTAGCTATAGCCAATGGTACCACCGACTAACAACACGATGATGATAATCACGAGCAGCGTGCGAACCATATTTAGATCCAATCATTGACGCGACCGTTGCGCTCACCTCGGCGTTCGAAATTCATAAGGCCGGTTTAGTCCAAACCACTTTGGTTAAGTAAGCAGATCGAACTCTCAAGTTCGCTTCTAGCGACTAGGTGGCTTAGTCACAGCTCGAATTTCCGCAAAGACGTCAACGGAGATGAGTATGCTAAGCGGCTCACGGCGTAATGCCCAGCCAAGCAATTTTCAGAGTGCATTTGCAGGTCAAAACCGGATCTAGCCGTCCGGACACCCTAGCCTCGGCGTACGCTGCACGAAGCACGCTCATCATATCCTTGATGGCCGCGTTGCTATCGCCGTCCCTAATGGCAAAATCAACCCCTGCGGTCAGATGCTGTGAGATAATAAGTAGCGTCAGCTCTCTCATGGCTGCGGTAATTGCGCTAGCTTGCTGAACCCCGTCAAGAAAGTAGCGGTCTTCTTCAGCCATCTGGCGAAGGCCCCGCACTTGCCCTTCGATCCGATTGAGCCGTTTTGCGAGTGGGGCCTTCTCCTCGGCGCTGCGCGTCAAATAAAGGCGCCCTTCCCTATACTCATACTCCATTTCATGTTCCAATTTTTAGACGCCGACAAATTGCGGGAAATACATGAAGAGAGCGGCAGATCTTGCTCTGAGAAAGGTCAAACCGACGGGAAAAAGCGTGGTCTGCCCTCTCTCAACCTTCCCACTATGGGCTCTGCCTTGACAATGGCAGTCACAAGGTCCGCCATGGCCATAGGTTGCAGCCGTAGCCGCACCCTTGCAGTGTCAAGCTCGATCCAAAACTAACCAAACCACGGGCTGCGCACCGTGGTTCAAGTTTGCGAAACTGGCGGCGCCAAAATCATTGCCAGCGTTTCGATGTTCAAATGACACGCCCAGGCTTGGCGGCCATTTTTGAGATATCGAGAATGCCAGAGCTCGTGTCTTTGAGTCAGGTTAAATTGAATACTACTTTGACGCAGCCATCTGATTTGTCACGGAACGTTTTGTATAGATCAGGGCCTTCAGTGAGGCTACTGCTTCGATGCGTAATAAGAAATGTCGGATCGATGGTGCCGTCGGTGATGAGGTCAGTCAGCTTTTCAAGGTATCGCTTGACGTGAGTTTGGCCACTTCTCAGCGTCAGGCCCTTTTGCCCAACGGCACCCATATTGACCGGCACCGGCCCACCGTAGACGCCAGGCACTGACACGATACCACTGTTCCTGACTGCCTGAATTGCTTGCTCTAGCGCATAGGGACGCTGTGACGAGGTGAACGTTTCCTGCACTGCGCTGAGAACTCCAAGCATGCCGTGGCCTGCCGTCGCTTCCATCCCTACGCAGTCTATGACGGCGTCAGGGCCTTCCCCGTGAGTGATTTCTTTGATGCGCGCCAGTACATCCTCATCTTTGAGGTCAATAAAATGCGTGCCGCCTGCAAGCTTTGCGAGTGCGATGCGCTCTGGCACCGTTTCAATAACAATGATTTTAGCTGCCCCCATCACTTGGGCTGATTTGATGGCGAAAAGCCCGACCGGACCAGCACCCCAAACCGCGACAGTCTCCCCGCCTTTCAGCTCACAATAGGCGGCTGCTTGCCATCCAGTGGGCAATATATCGCTCAAAAACAGCGCATGCTCATCGCCCATGCCATCTGGCACCTTCATTGGAGCGACGTCGGCCATCGGCACGCGCACGTATTCAGCTTGGCCGCCCCAGTAGCCGCCGGTAATATGGGCGTAACCAAATAGGCCCGCGGTCGAATACCCGAACTGTTTGGCGGCCATATCGCCATTTCGGTTTGAACGGAGACAAGACGCCCAATTTCCCATCTTGCACTGACTGCATGCACCACAGTTGATATTGAAAGGGACGACGATCCGGTCGCCCTTTTTCAGGGGGTGGTTCGGAGAACCGACCTCGACAACCTCCCCCATGAATTCATGGCCCAAAACGTCGCCGCGCTCCATTGTGGGCATCTGTCCATCCATCAAGTGAAGATCCGAGCCGCAGATGGCGCAGCTTGAAACTTTTAGAATTACATCGCGAGAATCTTCAATGCCGGGATCTGCCACCGTATCGCAGCGGATGTCCCCTTTGCCGTGCCAGCACAGAGCTTTCATATTATCCCCAATTAAGTTTATAGGTTAAAGCTCATACAGTGGCAGGGGCTGTGTCGGATCGAGTGAGCGCGACAATTCATGTCACATTGCTCGCAAAGTCCCTCACACCCGGCTCGCCAGTTCGCGCCGGCCTAAATTAAAGGTTCCCTTAAGGCTATTTGGGTTTTGCGGGAGCTTTTCCCTTTGCCTTTCCGGCAACACTTTGTGGCGCTCCCGAGACTGAACGCTCATCGTCCGGATTGATTGGCGGTAGAGGCATTCCTCCCTGAGGCTGCGGATCTGCGACATAGTCAAAATCTGGCTCTTGATTCCATGGCCCCCGTGCATCCTCTCCCTGCGATAGGTTAAAGACCAATTTCACAGTGTCATCTGGCGGGATATTGCCGAAGAACGGGTCATCTAGCTTGCCCATGTCATCGAGCGCTTTCATGAACATATTGGCATGCGTAATTTCACGCGTCAGAAGATGATGCAGCGTCTTCTTGGTTCCCTCGTCTTCGCAAGCCTTGATCAACGCCTCATAGGTTTGCCGTGCACCGCCCTCTGCGGAGATATTTGCGCGGAGATCCCTGATAACGTTTCCGCCCTCCTGTATATAGGCGGCTGTCCAGCAGCTACCCTGACTGTCAAGAAAATGCGGACCGCCACCCTTCAATTTAAATAACGGCGCATCGTAGACTGAGGTTTGGTCCAGCTCGCTTGTGTGCTGGGCGATAAGTTTCCCGACCATCTCGAGATGACTAAATTCCTCGATGGCGATGTCCTGCAGCATATCGCGGATCGAGGCATTCTCAACATGGAACGATTGAACCCAATATTGGAGGGCGGCTGTGAGTTCGCCGGTAGCACCACCAAATTGCTCGAGCAGGTAGGTTCCAAACCTCGCGTCTGGCTTTCCCACGTTAACCGGCTGGATAAGCTCTTTTCTATGAAGAAACACGGTTGTCGTCCTTTTTTGTATTTTCTTAAAAGCCGACCGGGTTCTATATCAGGTCGCATCCCGTGATGGTCATAAGGGCGATACCCTTGCTGAGTATAAGGCCGACCTGTATCACAGGTTGGTGCAGTCAATCACTCAGTTGGAAGAATGACTGATCCACTTGCATCTTTTATCGAAATATTATCGAGAAAATCAAAAAAGATACTGGGGTCACCGTCCACAATTGGACCATCCCGTCAGAATTTCGCTGGCATCCGTAATCCCGATAATCGGCGCATTTCGAATGCCGGTAGGAAGCGATTACTAATAAGCACTTTGATTTAGCGCGATCGCATCAGCTTTGAAATCGTGATGCCTTTGTTCGACCGAATACGAATATGCGCCACATATATTATGCTAACTCTCAGCCATCTATCAATTATCCGATAAATTCTTTTTTCTTTTTCCATCCACCCCAATGCTTTGGGAGAAACCCTATGGTTAAGTCGGTCATTTTTGATATCGATGGCACGCTAGTCGATTCAGTCGATTTGCACGCACGTGCTTGGCAAGAGGCGTTCGAAAAGTTCGGCCATCACGTCAGCTTTCAGCAAGCACGAAGCCAGATTGGAAAGGGGGGGATCAATTGCTGCCCGTGTTTTTAAATAAAGATCAGCAGGAAGATCACGGCGCCGCGCTAGAAGAATGGCGCGGGAATCAGTTCAAGACAAAATATCTGTCCATGGTACGGCCATTTTCTGCCGTTCCAGACCTTTTGCGGCGTTTGGGGGACGCAGGAGTCATTGTCGCAGTCGCGTCATCAGCCAAAAAGAGTGAGCTCGACATTTATCTTGATCGTGCGAACATCCAAGATCTGGTCAACGTCTCGACTTGCTCCGAAGACGCTAAGCATTCAAAGCCGGCGCCTGACATTTTTCAGGTGGCTTTAAAGAAGCTGGGAATAGATGCGCGCGACGCGATTGCCGTCGGTGACACGCCTTATGATGCAGAGGCAGCCGGGAAAGCAGGCATTCGACTTTAGGAGTTCTCTGTGGGGGATTTTCTGAGGCCAGCCTCGTCGATGCTGGATGTTTCGCAGTTTATCCTGGGCCTGCCGCTCTCCTCGCCTGCTATGACACTTCGCCGTTTGCCGCTTTACTTGACGTTTTAGATTGTGACTCGACGTGTTGGTCTGCTTGGGAACTCCTTTTTTAAGATCACGCAAACGACGGTCGGTTGGCTGCTGCTGTGAACGTGATTTCGCGGAAGGCTGTTAATTCAAATCCGACGTAACCAGATCTGTTGGATCGCCAAATAGATTAAGAAAGCAGGGTTATGAACGCGTTCAAAATTACTTTGGCTTCCGCCGCAATTCTCGCGTTTCCGATAAGCTCCTCCTGGGCCGCTAGTGGTTCGGACACGCCTCCCGCTACTCAAAGTGCAGCCGTCGCTGGCGCAAGCACGGACGCGGCAGGGGTTACGAAAACTCCCACAAATGGGACCTCAGGCGGCGGGATGTCCACTGCCAGCGGAAAAAAGGCGGGCGGGCTGTCCAAACAGAACAAGGCGACAACAACTAGCGCGTCGCAGTAACCTGGCCGCCCAACTCCAGCGTAACCGCTTTTATCAATAAAAGTAGAAGGGTATATACAATGTTTGAAAAGTTACGCGTTAAGGAGCACATGGAAATTGCGGGATCGGATGGTGAGCATATCGGCACTGTTGATAAAGTTGAAAATGATCAGATTAAATTAACCAAAACTGACTCTTCGGACCATCAGCATCACTTTCTTCATTTTGATCTCGTTGATCGCATCGAGGACAATCGTCTTTACCTTAAGGTCACCAAAAGCGAGGCTCTTGCGGAGCGCTCATAATCCATTTCATGAAGTTCAACACAATAGATCTTCATATTTAACCATAGCGGCGACAAGAACCGCTAATTATTAGGAAACACAAAAATGGCGCACACGAGTCACAAGGCAGCGGCAAAATCCCACGAAGACGCAGCCAAAGCTCACCATTCAGCCGCTGAGCATCACGAAAAAGGCGATCATGGAAATGCGCATGAGCATTCTGAAAAGGCTCATAAAAATTCTGAAGCGGCACACAAGCATTCCACCGACGCCCACAGTAAGTCGACTGCTGCAAAGTCAAAATAGGCATTGTCATTAGAGAGGGGGAGCACAAAACGCTCCCCCTTAACCTTTTTTCTTTGGAGGGCGGTTAACACCTAACTTGCCGCTATATTTTGACCAGAGCGGTTAGGGTCACGCAGTCGCCAGGCGCATTTGCCGCAATCTAGATTACCTGGCGAAATAGAGAGTGTCGGTTGGGTGCAGCTCAAAGCCTTTCAGACATGGGGGCTCCGTTCATCCCTCTTGCAGACGCCTAAGGCGGCATGTCGCACGTTGTAGAGGCGGTCATCGCTATACATCTGGTCCTCGGAGTAATAGCCACTCGGTCAGATAACATTCTAAAAGACGTTTCAACGCAGATCATTCCGAGATGTATTTTAGTCCACATTACTCCGGCGAAGCCACCCATCAACTCATAGCAAGTCAGTTAATGTCCTAGCTCGCATATGTCCGGCAATGCTCAAGATACGCTGATTCGTGAGCACCAACGAGGTCAACAACGCTATCCCACAGCCAATTCGGGGCATTGAGTGTTTTCGACCGGTTACGTTGAAGCTGGATTAACCACGCCTCTCGATTGCTGCCGTCCAGCTGGCGAGCGTGCGCCCGGCCCACGACGCGGGCCAGAAATTCGGCGATCTCTACAGCCTCTTCCCGCGTCAGAGTTTCAATTTCCAATTTTAAATCCTGAGGAAGAAGCTCCCTCACAAACACGGATTTGTTCATCACACTAGCTGCTACCATCCGCCTTCCCAGAAACGGCGACAGGTTTTGTGCTCCGGTGACGACACGTTGAGCGTTGTCGATAGGCATACCTTCATCGCCGTTATGCGGCGCCACAGCCGCAACTGCCTCCTTCACGTCCATAAGACAGTGGCGTCTTTTGCGTCCGCGACCGACGCCCACCAGCACGGCTAATCTCAATCGTCCAAGGGAACTGCAACCCTTCTTCCAAAAGGCAGCATCAATTACTTTAATCTCCGCGTGATCGTTGCGGGATCGGAGAGCTGTCACGAGTCTACGAAGCGGTTCTTCAGAAAATAATTTATCGACCGCCAACCGCTCGTCCTGAGTAAGCGGCCAGAAGCGCTCTCCGAGAGGAATGACCGGCTCGACTCCCTCAATGCGTTCGTCCGCTAAATGTTTCCACGAGCGTCCTGCCGCTTCCCGCATAACAAGCTTCACTGTCTGCGGGAGATCTGAATTTGCGTCGGCGAGTTCCCCCTGAGCTTCCGCCGTGAAGGCCGCTTCGTATCCGTCAATTACTCGCTCGAGCATTCGAGTAGTCATGACGCCAGGTAAATCTGATCCACGAGCTGACATGGCAAGAGAAAGGCCAAGGCGAATAAGGTCATGGGCCGGGTTGCCAATAACCGTTTGGTCCAGATCCCTAATCTGAATCGCGAGTGCGCCGTCTTTGCTTGCGATCGGCCCCAAATTCCCCACATGGCAGTCGCCGCAAATCCAGACCGGAGGCCCCTCAGGTAAATCGGGGCGACCTGACGATTGTAGCCATGTGTAGAATTTGTCCGTGCTCCCTCGGACATATGCGTGGGCAGAAACTGCCATTTTCCGACGTTGCTCTATAGCGAGCCGCAAGGACCGCTCCTCGGGACCAGCATACAAGTTAGCTTTCAAGGTATCATCCCTCAGCGGCCGAAACTGTGACTATTTTCACTACAGACTAATCTGGGTTTTCAAAGCCTCACGGATAATCGATAAAACCCCTTCCTGATTCAAATCGAGGCTCTTGCGAGGCCAGTCGCGGTTTAGTTAAACACCACCGCTTGGTCCATCGGCGGTTCCCGCACCGGCAGCGCCTGGTGCATCAATACCATTGTGACCGCTAACCTTTTGAGACGAGGCGGCATGCGGTGGTTCCGCTGCCGTGCATCCAGCAACAGCCAGCGAAACCACGAATAATCCCAATCGAATAACTTTACATCTTAGCATCGCTCAATCCCTCATCGTGAGAAGCAACTTCATTTTAGGTGTCGCCGCTTAATAGAGGACAGGGCGAGTTACATGATATGACTTCACTCTGCCTCCATTCCAATGTCGTGTTAAATCACAGATATTGCTCTCAATAGAGACCTTTGGCGCCCTGGTTTTATCTGTCTACTCTTTAAGGCGCCACACCTGCCTACAGGCACGTCATACTATTAGTTGTTGTTGTTTCCGGTAATTGCCTTGCCTGCTTGTTGTGAGCCATTGCTAATCGCTTGACCGGTTGCTTGCGCACCTTCCGTGAAGGCATGCCCTGTGTAGCCTGCGCTATCACCGACATTGCCATTCCCAATCGCTTGACCCGCAGCGTGGAAATTTGCGCTCGCGTGGTGCCCTGGACCATTGCAGCCGGCGAGCGAAGTTGCGGCAATAAGAGCGAGACTTGGAAAAGCGAATTTATGTTTCATGCACTCAAAGTGGATCTGCGGAAGGCACTTTCAATGTCTCTTTCCCCAATCGGAAGAGCGGCATGTCACCTTCTCGATGCATCAGCTTGAGCTGTACAATCTGGCGGTGTCACCTCCTTGCACCACGGCGTCCTGTTTTGATTTTATTAACACCGGGTCGCCCATCGCCTGGAGCAAATCTCGGGCCGTTGCCCGAGGCACTTCTGTTTGGCGAACATTCGCTTGTGCGGAGCGTCATTGGGTCTGGCAAGGGAATAGCTCGGCGGCATCCCCTGTTTTGCCCAATGGTCGTCCGGCTCCATATATAGGCCGTATGCAAGTGCCTCCTAAGCGCGCCGCGTTTTTTACCGTCCCCCAGGTGATAACATAATCCGTAGGGCGCTCCTTTTGACAGAAAACGGCGGTTCGAGCACATGGCCTACTGAACAGGTCTAGGCGCACCTCTCTTGTGTCCATAAGCCGACAATTGGACCGTCACGATATCGTGCCATATCAGCGGGTGGTGTAAAGATCTATCGTCTAAGACACAGGGTAACGCACTGCGCTAACAACCCTGTTTTCGTCTCCAAATTCGAGGGCTAAGGCGTTTATTATAACGCTGAGCAAAGATTCCCGCCGTGCATTTCGAAGGATTCGGATTGACCGAAAGACTGGTTGCAAGCGTTCTGTTCGTCGAGGGCCAAGACGCTTTTGACGGGGGGCCACACGCACAAATAATCCATACAAAATCGACAATCCGGTCTCTCATAATGCTTGGGACCAGGGTTGGCTTGACGCCTTTCACTCTCGAAATTTGCATCCCATCTCAGACGCCTGAGAAAGGCGTGTCCGCCCCGCGATGACTTGCTCCAGCCGCAAATCTTGAACGGCGTCAAGCACCTTCTGAGCGCCACGCTCTTTGGCACGAGCCTCGACATCTGCGAGCCAATCTATTCACTGGCCCGGAGGAATGTCCTCCAATGCACTCGCGACAGCCTCCTTGCTCAAACTGTCTTCAGGCCAATCCGAGGATTACCCATTGTCTTAATTCGGTTTAGCTCGCGTCTTCTGGCGCGGTTGGGCTTGGCTGCATCCAGCCGCTTGTCCATTGGTAGTTTAATGGCGTGTCGGCAGGATAGGGACATGCGGTAACAGGCTGTCCAGCCTCCCGCGCGCTTCGACCCTCTGTGCGCACCCTAAGATCAGCAACGCTGCTATCGTTCATTGTCCCAACATCCATTCGCTTCATCAAGCACGTCGGGATGGATGCGGAAGCAAGCGAATCAATTTTTAGGCAACCTGAAGCTGATGTCAAAAATGGCCCCCCGCATGGATAAATCGGTTCTGAGAATCTCGTTAGCCAGCATGACGAACGAAGGTAATGCGATCGCCTCACCTTGGCAGGGCCTATCGGAACGACCCGCGAAGCCATCGAACAGTGACTGAGAGCGTTTGCCTGGGCACGGGGAGCCCCGCCCCTGCTCTTGGCGTTTGGCTCGGAGACCTCAACTTTGAAAAAAAGCACTTTCACGATAAAACGATGGAACCGTTGATCGACGCAGTATTGATAATCGAGCTCCTCGGACACATCACACTTACGGTAGCTTTGGTTATATCGAATTTGCCATGCATATTGGTCGCGAACGCTTTCTACCAATTAGCGTCGCTCATCTCTTCGAGTGACGGGGTAGGAACCTGGAAAACTGGCGTTGTTCACAAGAACATCAAGCTTGCGACGCGTCGACAACTTTTTCACGGCCATCTTCACTTTAGACGATTTTGAAATTTACGTTGGCAGCAGCAGTGCCTTGCGTCCCTCGGCGACGATTGGGGCCTTCGCTTGTCTTGCGTCACCTTCATCATTTTGGAGATAAGCAATCGCGAAATCTGCACCTTCGCGTGCAAACGCAATAGCAACTGCAGGACCAATGCCGCTATCGTCACCGGCTATCAGTGCAGCCTTGCCCATAAGCCGACCGCTTCCCGATAATCATTGGCTTACCTGAGAAAGACCAGCGTGACCGCAAGGTCCGCCACAGATGCGGGTCCGCCTTACGAGCGCGAGAGGCTCACAAGAAAATGTCTGTGTCGGTAATCTAGGACCTGTTGACAAAAGTGCTTCCAGATTGACGCAAGGTGTGATTCAAGGCTGGTCTTTGCGGAGACTGGTGGGTGCGCGGCGATCTAACGAACCAAGAGTGGGCGATTGTTGGG
>NZ_JAESVB010000036.1 GCF_020618775.1 Acidisoma silvae
AAAAAACAAGGGAATCATTGCATCAAACGCCTACAGCATGCAACCACTTGTGGAGTTTTTGGGCGAAATTGCCAAAGCGTTTCCGAACGAATACCCCCGCCGCGTGACTATCGAAGACCGCAAAGCGATTAGCCAAAAGCTCCCGACCCCTTCGAGTCGCGGTGAAGACGACGACGAATAGACAATCAGTCCCAGGACCCCGGCCCGATCAGCGGAATGAGATAACCACCGCGCCGCAAAGTCAGCTGTGCGGGTTTGCCCCCGCAGTCTGGCAATCGGCAGCGTAATCGGGCCGTGACGGTTGCCAGAGTTTGGGTGCCGAAGCGCGGGATAAGATCAGACACGGGAAAGGTCGTTTCCCGCCGGCAGCTGCCGCAGGTGGCATCCAGCTCGAAGCCGTCGAGGTCCGAAACCAGGCTCTTGAGGGCCATGTCGCGGCGCTTCTGGACAGAACCATGGGCCATCACCCCTGCCCTTCCAGCTCGGCCGGGCTCGTGATGACGGGCGGCAGCGTCCGATAGCGCGGGTCATCGTAGCTCACGGTGCTATCGCAGTCCCGCGAACCACATTGCCCGCAGCGAAGCGTCAGGTGGATCAGCGGCGTATCTGCGTGGCGCCCGGCGACAAGGGCCTCTAGATCGAGACGCTTCGACCATCCACACCCACGGCAAAAGGCGGTTATAACGTGATTAGTTCCGGCATATCTGCGGGCGGACGGTGGACGGGGTGTGTCAGTCATCGGATGTCGCTTTGAAAAATGTTTGTAGAACAAATATAGAACAAATCGATTAAAGTTAGACATTGACTGCAATTTTTCGATGCGAACCTGTGGATAATTCCAACTAATCTCGTCTACGTGAATACGATTGCACAGTTTTCTGTGTTTCCGTATAAACGTCTATTCGTATTCACGGAGACCTGTGCATGATCATTGCTGTCGTCAACCAAAAGGGCGGGGTCTCCAAAACGACCTTGGCCTTGAACCTGGGGGCGGCCATAGCTGCCCAGGGTAAGCGGGTTCTGCTCATCGATGCGGACCCGCAGCAGACGGCGCAAGATTGGGCCGCCGTGCGGTCGTCCCCTCCCCCGTTCCAAGTCATCGGACTGACCAAGCCGGTGCTGCATCGCGACCTGCCCGCAATGGCGGCGGACTATGACGCGGTGATCATCGACGGCGCACCCCGCAACTATGAGGTGGCGCGGTCTGCCATCGCGGCAGCCGACTTCGTTTTGATTCCTGTGCAACCGAGCGGCGCAGATTTTTGGGCGAGCAGAGAGACAGTGAACCTTGTCAAAGATGCGCACAGTTTCAAAGAAACACAGAAATCCGCATTTGTGGTTTCACGGAAAATCGGCCGCACGGTGCTTGGTCGGGAGATCACTGACGCCTTGGCAGAATTCGCTTTGCCGGTCCTGAAAGCCGGGACGACGCAGCGCATCGTGTTTGCCGAAGCCATGACGGCAGGCACCACCGTGATCGAGCATGAGCCGAAAGGTGCGGCGGCGGATGAGATCAGGGCAATCCTGGCCGAGATAGAGGAGATGAGCCGATGAGCACGAAGCGCGCAGGGTTTTCGATGCCGACCCGACCGGCCCCAACCCCGGAAGAGATTGCGAAGGCCGATGCCTTCGTCGCCGGGGCAGGGGGCAGCACGCCCGCACCGGAGGAAGCCGCCACGGTGGCACCTCCACCGGAGGCCGTGGCAGAGACCCAAAATCCCGCGAAGGCGACCTCGGTCACGGCGGCCCCTGCACCGAAGACGGCACGGCTGACCATCGACTTGCCGGATGACCTGCATCACCGGTTCAAACTGGCCTGCACAGCCAAGCGCACGAAGATGGTAATTGAGGTCACGAAGTTCATCGAATCGTGGACACAGAAAAACAGTTAAACGTGAAACCGTGTTTCTGTGTTTTTATGAGTGATAAGTTGGTTTCGAGGTCAGATTGTGTCTTGTCAGCTCGCCATGATGGAGCGAAAACCGGATGGATTCCGCCAAAAACGAGACGATGAGACATGGAAGATGTATCCTTGGGCGGCCTGCGTCTTCCGGGCTGAAGACGATGCTATGGACGCAGGTTGGCGGATGCCTTGGGTATGGAACCTATGGACGCCGCATCATAATCAATTTGGTTGAAGTGACGCTGATCAACCATCTGGGCAAATTGTTTGGGCAAGGGGGCTCGCGCTAGGTGGCCGTGCGCAAGCACGGTGTTGAGGTGCAATCCCTCACAGCTCCACCATTGCCCTTCCATATCCCGGCGCTTTTTGCGCCGACGGCATTTACACCGCGCTTACACCGGCCGGTCAGAAGGCTGTCTCCCCATCCCGGAGACGCCCACACCATGCCCATCGCGACCCATGCCTTCTAGCTGCACCTTGATCCGCAGCTCGTCGTGCTGGCGGGCAGGGCGATGCTGGCTGTCGTGGGCCGCAAAGGGCAATAATGGGGATAGGGGGATAAATGGGGATGTTTCACCGCAGTCCCTATAAATTGCATCTATATACGATACCGTATCGATGTAAGTTTCTTTACGCTAAGACAGCAAGGTATCCCCATCTATCCCCATTATCAGACGATACCTTAGATACAGACTGCACTTTTCGGGATGGGGATCGGTTTTTGATCCCCATTGTATCCCCATTATCGCGGGGTGATCCCCATTATGCGGCCTCTTGCAACGCGGCGATGTCCTGAATGATCCACCGATAGATACTACCGGACGCCTTGTATTCGGTCTTCTCGATCCGCTTACCATCGACAACGCGGCCGGCATTATCACGCAACCACTTGCCGAGGGGATCGGTGTCCAGCCCTGGCCCGTTCTTCAACGCTTCACGCCAATCGGGGTTCAGATAGCGAAAACTGCCGATCTCGGCTTTCGGGTGCGGCGCATTCGCCGCTTCAACCAACTCGGCTACGGTTTGGCCCTTTGGGTTCGTCAGGCTGGCAGGCCATGAGCCCATAAAGGACCGGAGCGCGCCAAGCACCGGGTCTGCTGCCCGCACCTGTTCCATTGTCGCCACCGGGTCTTCACAACCGAGCCAGACCAGCGCTGACCGGATGTTGTCGCTCCAAGCATCGAAGCTTGCCAGCTTTGGCCGAATGCATCCCGGACGACCTGCAAGGATGTAGGCCCGGACGATGATGAGGCAGGCTTCCACATAAACCGACCGATCCGCGCGGATCATGTCTAGCGGTTCTTGTTTAAAATCCCGAAGCTCGGGACGTTCGACCTTTGGGTCCAGCACAGTCAGAAGAGCGCGGCGCACCAGATCACCGGCAATGGTGATGTTATTGCCGTTCGCGATCATCATGGCCTGCATGGAGACCTCGGGCATGTCGGAATTGCCGAGAGGCCGCAGCGACAAGGTGGATGCTGTCAGGGCCTGACACAGCTTGTTGCTTTGCAGAACCCCGTTGCAGTTATCGAGGCAGAACAGGGGATGACCGGCTAGCAGCATGCCGTCGAGTTGCTTCTCGAATTCAACCGCATTCGGAACGCCTTGGGTTGGGCAACTGCGACCGAGCGAAACCCCGGCAACAAGATCGGTGTAATAGGTTTTGCCGCTTCCCGCTGCGGTGGCGTTGATCGCGTGCAGGGGAATTGGGCCGAGGCACCCCCGGCAAACCGCGGAAAGGAGCCCGGATAGCATCGCCGCACGACCCGCCGATATTCTGCCCTGCACCGCGTCTGCAAACGGGAAGTCTTCCAGCAGACCGTTCAGAAGGTTGAGCGCCCGTTCCGCGTCTTGCTTGGTCGGCGCATCCAACACCGAAGACAGGGCGATATCGGCCGCTGTATTAAAGAAGCCCGTGGCCTCGTCATATCCAGGCTCGGACAGCACCGAGCCATCCGGCCGCAGGGTCGGTGCAGCGATGATCCCCGTGATTGCTGGGAACCGCCATAGGTGTTTGCGCGATAGGAGGGTTCTGGCCACTGGCATAGGGGAATCAATGACCTTGAAGTCCTTTTTCCGCCCATCATAGGTCTCCCAGATCGAAGCCTGACTGATCAGGTCCAGCATTCCGAAATCGCCGATAACGCTGAACACAACCGCTTCGGTCGTCGTGTCGCTGCCGCGCGTGCGTATCTTGGCGACACCAGGGCGAACAAGGTCATTGCCCCGCTGGTAAATCGGCAGCGGCGCAGCCAGGAGGGCATCCTCGGTCTTGGTCACGAGTTCCGCTAGGCAACCGGGCTTCCACTCGATCCGCTTTTTCGACCATGCTGGGGGAGGGCCTTCGGTGGGTTCAAAATCTCCCTGCGCTTCATGCTGGCTGACTTCATCAACGCCCATTGCGTCGGCCATGCCTCGGATAGTGGGCCATCCGGCATAGTCGCCACCATTTTGCCAGTCGTCGAACCACTTGCCGGTTTCTTTTTCGACCGTTGTTCCTTCCCCGCGTGGGTCTTCCCACCGGCTTGCCCAGGCGACCACCGCGATATCTAGCTGGTCGATTTCGTCAGCGCTCGCGGCGTCCCGGTCAATCAAGATTCGACGGCAAGCCGAGGCGGCCTGCATGAGCTTGACGTAAGCATCGCGATCAATACGTGCATCGTGGGGCAGCAGATCAAACGCTTCGATTACAGCCTCTGCGCTAGGCGGACACTGGTCTTCCTCGGTTCGTTTTGTAGTGCCTTGCGCCGTGCCGGTGCTGCGGGTGGCACTGATCCGGGCCAGTAGCAAATCGGCTAGGACAGCATCCAGCAGGGCATTGAAGGCTTCGCGGCTTTCAAGCATGGGGATATCCGCGATCTGCGGTGCCGGGACGGTAACGGTCTCATCATCGCTCATGCACCATGTGATCGGTGCCATCGTGACCGGGTGGACACCCCCCATCACAACCTGCTGGCCGTTTGCAAGGATTTCGATCTTGCCCAGATCCCCTTCCTTTGGGTGCGCTAGGTAAACCACATCCTTACGGCCCGCACTTGCGCCCGGTTTGATACGAAACACCATTGCGACCCGTCCGGGACGGGTATTGCGCACAGGGAACGGCTTGCCGAGATATTGCTCCACTGCCTTGATCATGCGGCTGCGGAGTTGCACCGCAACCACTGTCGCGCGGTCTTCCTCGCTGGTGCCTGTCGTCATGTCACCATCTAGGCAAATGTAATTTTGCTCAGAATGGAGTGTGCCGAGGATCAGGCCGACATTCGCGCCCGCTTCGTCAGACGTTTCGCGGACCTGATCGCTAACGCCATTTCGCCAGTCGTTCAGATAATACCACTGGTCGTTATTCAGTGAGACGCGGGCTGGAGTCTTACCAAGACCGCCTACGGTAATGCCGGGTGCAATGGGTGGGGCAACAGGAATAACAAGTTGCTTGGTAAACCCGGCCTCAATGAGAGCCGAGATTGCGCCGGACGGTTTTTCTTCACTTGACTTAGTCAAGTATTTTGTGATAGTCATGGGTTAGTCTAGTCATTTCAAAATAGGCTGTGTGGTTAGTCAGGAAGCGGCGATTCAGGGGTGGATCGCCGTTTCGTCGTTCAAGGGGTTGCGCGCGCATCGGCTGCCACAGCATCGAGACCCAGGATCAGCAGCGCTCGGACTGCGTGGGCTTCGGACAGGCCACCGTGGGCATCGCGGAAGGCCTGCAGTGCGGCCACGAGATCGGGCTCGCGTTCGAGCGACAAGCTCACCCGGTTCCGGGCTAGACGACGACGGGTCATTTCGACACCTCGGTGGCAGCGGCCTTGAGTCCCCGAGCCAGCAGAAGGCGCAGCGCGTCGGACGCGGTTCGAATTCGATTATCGATTTGGAATTGGGTCAGGCGCTGGTGCAGGTCGGCACCGAGCGCAATTGGCTTTCGCACGTGCAAAAGCGTGTTAGTCGGAAGCAAGTAGGAAATAGCCTCAAGTGATATCGCGCGGGATTGCGCATTCTATGAGAATGCATATCACAAACCGCCGCGGCCACCTAGAGAATGGCAAGATATTTATTTAATTAAATTTATCGAACTGGCTGTATTTTTGGCACGATACTTGCCGCCATCGATCTTTTATAAGTAACGGCGTATCCGTGTTCCACAACTCAACTTGGCAGGGTTTGTGGAACACTTCAACCCCTATCGGTAATCGCGCGGCAGGGGGACGATGGCTTTCGGCCGGAGGATTGCCCTGATGATACCGAAGACCACGACCAAAACGCCCGCCACGGCACATAGTGCCCCGATCAGGTAGACAAGCTCAAAGAACCCCGGCACGGCGGCAGGATCGAACGCGTAGACGACGCACCCACCCACGAAGAACAGGGCTGCGCCGACCTTAGCGAAGAACTGGAACTGAAGCCTAAACCATTCCCATTTGAACCATGCTTGCACATAGTTCGGCTCTTCCATGCGGTAAGACATAGCGCGCACCATTCTCTAAATCTGCAGTCTAGATAACGATATTTGGCTCTGGAGTCTAGGCGATATCACCTAAGTGATGTAAAATCAGCCTAGTTGCTCGGGCGCGCACAAATTTCGTGGCTGACCAAAAAATAGTTACAATATCGTTACATAAATCGACTTTCTTATGATTGAAACTGAACCTTTCGAATTTTGGCCGGAGCCGGAACCTGCCGAATGGCTGACCCTCCCGGCTGGGCGCGGTCAAACCGTGCGAATCCCGCAGGCTACAGCACGGCAAATACGTGATTCCCGCAGTCCCGCAGGTTACGGGCAGCGGTTGAGTTGGGCAGCCGCATGGACGCTAGGCAATCCGACTGAAACCGAGGTGCGGGCGGGTGTTCGCGCGGTCTTGGCGCAGCTCGGCCGCCGCGATGCCTTCTGTGTGAAACCCCTGCCCGAACAGCGTGGCTGGCTTATCTATGCGGACAACACACGCTATCGCCGCGATCTCCCGCGCTCGCACCGCGCACCGGCCCGCCGCCGCCTGGACGCGGAGATTCAGACCGCTGCGGCCCTGGGCGATACGGCTCTACTGGGCCAATTGCTTGATTATCGGGAATATCTGTTAGCTGGGATGCGAGGCGCTGCCCCATTGGTCTATGCGGCTAGCGGCAGACCGCCGAAGCACCAGGCACTAGCATGCCCGTGAAGACGCAGACGAAGCCGCGCACGGCGGCGAAGCGCCGCCCGGTGCTGGTGGCCGAACCTACAGCAGAGACGCCCCTAGCGACCATCTCAGCGGCTCCGGTGGCGGCGCTGCCGCTGTCAGGCTGGGGTGCTCTGACCGTCCCGACGCAGGCCTATATCGGCAAGCTGGGCGCGTATTTGGCAACCCTGCCGCAGGGCAAGGACTTGCCGCGAACCTATGAGATGGTGGCCGCCATCGATGCGCAAGACCTGCCCGAGAACGCCGAAGCAGCGCTGGTAGCGGTGCTTCCGGTGATCGAGCAGATGTCGCGGCATGGCGTGCTGCCGGTGCATTTAGCTGCGCGCATGGGTATTGATTCCGCGACATGGGCCGAAGCCTATACCTTCCTCCCGCAGTGGCGACAGGCGGTCCAGGGCGGCATGGCGCGCGGCATCGCTGCAATTGCAGCCAGGGGCTATGAACTAGCGGAATTGGGCGATGCGCCGAGCGTGCGGGCATTCTTGAGCACCAGAGGCGGTTTTACCACGAGAGACAGCAGAGCACCGGCCGTTATCGTGAACGTCGGTTCGCAGATAAGCCCGGTCAGTATAGATGAAATCGATGCTATGAGCCAGCGGCAAGCGTCTATTCTTGAAGACGTAGACTATAGTATTTTGAATTAGCGGACCCGAACAGCGGCCAGACGCTTCGCGCTAAGCTTCGTGTAGCGCACGGTATGCTGGATGTTCTTGTGACCGAGGAAGTCTTGGATCAGGCGGGTGTCATGCCCTTCATTCGCGAGCATGTAGCCCGCGCTATGGCGCAACATGTGCGGGTGAACGTGGAAACCGATGGCCGCCTTGATCCCGGCCGCTTTCACGATGCGCGCAATGGCATCAGGGCTGATCGGGCCACCGCGTTCCGACACGAAGACAAACGGGCTCTCAGATGCATCACGAAGCTTCCTGAGGCCGTTCACTTCGTCACGGTCAAATGTGTGCGTGCTGTCGTTAGAGCCCTTCAGGCGATGAATATGGAAGGTCTTGGAGCCATCCAGATCAATGTCGGTCCACTTGACGTAGCGGGCTTCGGTGGCGCGTAGTCCATGACGGTAGATGAGACGCAGCAAGACTTGATCGCGCAGCCGCTGCCGTCCGATCTGTCCCGCTGCCGCGATCACTGCATTGGCTTCCTCGGGTCGCAGGTAGTCGCGCTCTGAAACATGCGGACTTACGTTTTCTGAACCGACTTTGCGCATAACTGGAAACCCTTGGTTTGCCTTGTGTCGACTCATCGTCAAACACTGAACATGCGGATATCTGGTCATAAGTCCGCATGTTTGGCAACGCCTAAAACGGCAGATATCCATAGAAAAGGCACCGCTCGCGATGAGATGGTGCCTTTTCTATGGCAGCATTGCTGACCTAGGGGTGCCGGGGGAGGTGCGGCCGGTCCCGGCACCCTCCGCTGCATAGGTCTGGCAGCGCGCGCTAGCCGATGGTGTCCCAAGGGTCATTCATTGGGAAGCACTCGGTTTTTGAAATTTTTCGACCTGTCCCGGAAGGTCATTCACCGCTTCGTCGTCGGGCTGCGCCACCGTGCCAGCATCCAGGCACCTGCACTCGGCGGGAACCACGATGACGCGCCGCTCTGCCTGCACCGCAATCGTCCGGCTCGGGCGGCCCGTCACCGGGCTTACTGCTCCGTCAGCGTGAAGCTGGCGATGGAGACCTGCACCCCGGCCACCATATCAACCGCTGCGAATTGGATGTCGCCGGTCGCCGCCGTTTCGGTCGAGACCGCGAAGTCATAGACCGCAGTGCCGCCGCTTGTGGCGAGCCGCGCCCATGCGGCAGTGCCTGCAGTCGTGACCGACGCAGCCGGGATCGTGGCAGCGGTCAGAACGCCGTCTGACACCGTGCCGAAAGCGCCGGTCATGGTGAAGACTACCAGAGGATTGTTCCCGCTGATCGCGGTGTCGGGGGTTGCCGGTCGCGTGCCGTCATAGATTGTCAGGACGGCATCAGAGCCGATTGCGGACAAATCGACGTTCGCTTTGGCGGTGCGCACAGCGGCTGATGAGGTCACGCTCATGATAAAATATCCACGCCGGGCCGATACACCGAATCCTGCGTAACATTCTCGGCCGCAGCGACTAGAGTCAGCATAAGAGGACGTGTATCGCCATGCCGAATAGATAAGGCATTGAGGTCAACATCTGCGTTTACCGACCGCACCAGCTTTGCACCAAGCATCTTCACGTCGATGCCGCTTGCGTAAAATGCGACGTTGATCCGTGAAGTGCCTTCAAGCGCTGAGAGATATTGCCGCATCGTCCCAGTAGGATCGAAAACTTGGAGGTGAGCGGTCCATTCCTCTGCGTCTGATCTGTCGAGATATACGCTGGTGATCTCGATGGTAGGCGATGGGACTTGCGTGCCATTCAGGGCATGGAGACAGACAGAGTGCGGCCGAATCGCCATGTTAGACGTGCTCATGAGAGTGCAGGCAGCCCGTCCAGCGTGGTCGCCACGCCTGTCAGATTCAGGGAACGCTGTGCAATGTCCTTGGCTTCCACGATGAAGCGGAGGAGCAGGGGCCGGGTGTCGCCGTCATCAGCGGCAATCAACGCGGCGTCCACATCCTCATTGAGGCGTGCGGAGATAGACGCGTCTGTCAGGGTCACGTCAACGGTGCCGAAATTCAGAGAGACATTGACGCGGGCATAGGCGTCGAAGGTCTGGACAAAGCGCCGTAGTATGCCTGTCGGGTCGGTTAGAGACACGTCGAAGGTCCATTCGACGTGAGCGGCGGACAGATAGCGGGAAACCAGGGTATTGCGTGGCGATACGGCCACGGCGGTCACTTCGACAGGCGGGACCGGCGGCCGGGTATCGTAAGGGACGTAAAGGCGCAGGGTGTTCGGGGGAATCATTATTCTGGGGTCTCGGTGAATTCGGGTAGTTGAAGAGGAACGCCGCTCGGCATGCGGGTTGCGCCGCGCACGTCACGTTCAATCGTCTCGAAGCGCAGGATCAGCGGGCGATCATCGTAAACGCCCTTGAGCTGGCTGGGCATTCCAGCGGCAACCGGAACCCACTCGGGCTTCATAGGATTAGCGTTCAAGCTTCGGACAAGCCGTGCAGCGCCCATATCGAAGTTGATTCCGGGGTATTCGACGCCGAGAGTGTAGGTGCCGTGGGCCGCGTTTTCCGCAAGTGCATTGCGAACATCATTGCGTAAATCTTGAAGGTTCACGTCGAAGAAGAAAGAGCGGTAACCATCCGACCCGCCATATGGGCGTGGCCGGTTTTCGCTGGAATCGACCGCTAGTGCCGTAATCAAGGCTGAAACAACACCTTGTGAAGCGCGATATAGGAGGAACGTTTTGCTCATCTTCAAAAGAATCCTCCGGCGAAAACGATTCTATCGTTCTTGGTCGGACGCTCTTCATCGATTTCGACAACTGGCGGCGTAGCCTTGCTGATAGCGTTCAGCGGTTCAGACAAGCCGAGAGGCACGTTCGGGACGGTCTGCACAGCGAAACGCATGGCAAGGTCTGCATCCATATTGAGGATGAGGCTGAGGAACCGTGAGAACCGAAGTGTCTCATTGGTGCTGAGGTCACCGGCATATTTTGCAGGTAGCGTGCCGTCCTCAAGGCCTTGGCGATAGGCTTGCAACAGGCTGATAAGCGTGTCCTGTCGCAAGCGGTCTGCACCACGGGGGTCGCCTACCTGCTCGAACACATCCGATTCATTGATTCGGTTCTTGCGCTCACTGCGGCTCGGCGTGACGGCTGCAAGCCATTCGGGCAGGGTTGTTGCGGCCGGGGTCGTAACGTCGATATCGAGGTCCGTGAACCCGGCAAGCTTGGCCTTCGCAAACACGGCATCCGCATATTCGCGGCCATTAAGTTCAGTCATGTTCTTAGTTCCGGCCTTGGCTCATCGCTTTGAAAGCATCCGCAATGGTAAAGGCCTTCTGCGAAATGCGGTGTCGGTCTGGCTCGGCCGGTCGGCCTACTGGCTCCATGGACGGGGCCAGCCGGGGCGGATGGTCCTCTGTGTCGGTGCCGTCATCGACGATTGTGGTTCTGTTATCAGGCAAGTTTTAGATTCTATTCAAATAGGAAGAGAGGTGCGCGACCGGGTAAGTAAATTCCGGCCGCGCGTCGGTGCGATCAACTGATTTTAAATCGCACCAATCGGGGGGAAAAGTCGGCAGACCGCGCCGATCTACTTTCGCGGTCTGCCTGGGTCTCTCGGTGAACTGAAAAAACACGGGTGCTACTATTGCACTCTCACCGAAAGACCTTTTCGCAATCAGTCGATCATGCCGTGCGCCTTCAAAACCGCGCGGAAGAGTTTGGGATGAGTCTTCGCCTTCGCGAGAATCGCATCTTGATTTGCCATGATCTGGGCCGCCTCATGGGCAACCTGTCGCTCGGCCGCATCGATGGCTTCGCCGCACGCACGCAGGGCGGCAGACTCTTCGCCCGTGTTTCCACGGGAATAAGCAGCTTTGGCGATGGCGAGTTGTTCCGAGGCCATTTGAATGAAGGTTTCGGTCAGATCGCTCATCGCGCCGCACCCTTAGTCTGGCGCTTCACCGGCTCGGGTGCGACGGGCTTGTCGGCGTCTAGAAGGTCTAGCAGGTCGGGACCGTTTTCGAGTTCTAGAAAAACAGCATGGATTGTCTCTATGCCAAAACCATAGGATTGCAAGAGCCACTGCGCGAGGGAATCGGTGTCCAGTGTGCCAAGCGTGCGGATGAAGCTACCAGTATGGAACATGGTGACGCGCTTGCTAAGCAGGCTGTGTTCGGCGCGCAGGCGATGGGCAGCCTTGGCTTTGATCGAGGCGGCGAAGCGCGTCGGGGCGATATTGCCGCGAAGGCCTACGGTCATGAGGACATGTGCGGGTGCGATCTTGATTGATCGCACGGAGGCACCGGCCGCTGCGCAAACCTCTCGAAAGATGCGCTTCGCCGCGAGGGCGGCCGCCTCATCAGCGAATAGTTCGCGTTTCTCGGACGTAGAAAATGCGATTAGGTATTCAGCATCGGCGTTGTTTCGGGCAAGCCGGGAGGGATTTTTTGTAGTAATAGGGGTCGTCATGTGCCCATATAGACACAATAGACGCGAATTGTCAAGAGTTAGGTGCATCTTTATTTGTAATGGACGAACCTATTACTTTGGTCGACGTGTATTTTACTTGTTACGGTCGTTTTTCGGAGGTGCGGTAGCGTCCATAGCTTCTGCCGAAGATACCGTGGCAAGACGAAGGGCACGGCGCTTCTTTGCTGCTGCACGCGCTTCGGCATGTTCCAAGTGGACTGTATCGAAGAACCCCGGCCGAACTGGCCAAGATAGCACTCGGGGCGGTGACGCTTCGGGCATGTTCGGCATCCATTGAGTAATTTATACGTAAATATTAGACGGCCTTTATAAAGACTGCAACAGATGTTTTGACTCATCATCCGCATGCAGTTTTTGTGCAGGGATTTGCCTTGGATAAGTTAGATCGCTGTCCAAAACTGCAGTAGCTAGCCCGTATGCAGTCGGATGCAGTTTTGGTGCAGAATCTGCAGTCTGATCAGACACTTAGAGAGCGACCTTCGAGTGCTTCTAGTTGATTCGCCTATACAGGCGTGCAACAGTGCTCGCCGTCGTGTGAACGGCGAGTCTGCAACCGTAGGATTTGACTGAGACCTAAAAACGAAAAAGCCGCCCAGGGGGCGGCCTTCCGAAGGATATTCCCCAGCTTGGCGGCTGGGCAACGGGACAAATTGCTTCCCCGAATATCCTCCATGTTGCGCCGGAATTCAAGCCTCGAAAACGAGGCGTGGAAACGTGCGCTCTATCGGGTGGCCTGCCTGCTCGGCGGCACGAAAAGGATCGTGCATGCCCATCTCTACCCGCCCGCGCCAATCATGGCGTCGTGGTTCCATCTTTGGTCCCGGCCAGCGCCGCACTCTCTCGGCCGATGATCGCCGCATCTGGCGCGCACGGGTCGAGCTGCACCGCCGTGCCGGTCGGCTCACACTCGGGGCGGCCAAGGTAGCCGAAGCGCTGGTGCGTCGGCTTGGCCAGGACGGCCGCCTAGACCCTTCTCATGACACACTGGCCGATGATGCTGGGCTGTCCGTGCGCACGGTCAGGCGGGCGCTGGCGGCCCTGGCAGAGGTTGGCATGGTGTCCTGGGTGCGGCGGATCGTCCGTGTCGGCTCTTGGGGCGTTACGCAGGTGGCAAACGCCTATGCGCTGGCCATCGGTAATGCACCCGAGGCGACCGAAAAACGAGGCAAACCCAGCAAATGCCAAAAGGGCCGAGGAATCCCTAATAAGATTCTCTCTATAGTGCCCCAGGCGGAGCGCACGGCAGCCCAAGCGGCCTTGGAGGCCATTGCGAACAGGATGACTGCTCGGTGGAACGCAGAATGGCTTAGGAAAAGAGCCCTAGCATAGAATTTTTTGTTTTGATGAGCGAACAAGAATTTCCGTCATGTGAAATGCTCACCAGAAATTCTGCTCGAAGTGATACACTCAAGCAGGTGAAGCGGTTTTGCGCTGTCGGTAGTGTGGTCTGGCGGGAGCCGCCCTCCCGGATACGATGTAAGCGCCCCACACGGTATGAACGGGGAACCTACACCGAAACGCACCCGACGCCGCGAATGAAACCCCCGAGGCACCAGACCACGATTCCGATATGCCCGTACCCGCTATGACTGGCAAGCGGAAAATTTTCCCGTACCGGTTAACGTAAATGTCGCGCTTTTCAGTCAAATTTGGCGCATGCGCGCAATACCGTGATGTATGCTTCTCATGGGTATTAATTACCGTAGTATAAGTTTCTGAGTATGAATTAGTTTGTATATATAGTGACATAATGTCATATGGTAATGTCGTATGGTTTTGTTGCTCATAAAAGGCTTCAGGCAATGTCGGACGTAGTGGCGAAATGGGGTAAGGCTGTCGCCGAACGGGGCTTTGCGCAAATCCCAACCTATTTGCTGAATCTGAATAGATTCTTAGACAAAGAGAACCGGTTAAGTCCCACTGAACTACTAGTGGTATTTCAGCTAGTTGGTAGCTGGTGGAAGACAGACGAAAAACCTTTCCCCGCGATGACTACACTTGCAAATCGCTGTGGAGTTTCTAGCAGACAAGTTCAAAGAGCTATAAATCATCTTGTAGAGATGAAGCTAATTGAAAGAATTACTAG
>NZ_JAESVB010000037.1 GCF_020618775.1 Acidisoma silvae
CAAGACGCGCTCCAACTGATGGCCGCCACAGGATTGAACGGTGCTTCGCTGACGATTTGACCGCTCCCGCGAGTAAGTAGCGTTCTGGTAGATACCCGAACGCCGTCTGGTGGATAGATGGTAGCCGTCTAATGGCTATCGCTGCGGTTGCGTGCCCTTCCCTGCGGTCGGGTCGCTATGTCGGGCTTCGCCCCGAGCCACTGCGGTCTCGGCCCTTCGGGCTTCCAGCGCTCACGCCTCCAGGCCTCTCGGCCCTGCGCGCTCCGCTTGCCCCCCAGATCCACCGGTCGGGGGAGCGATCGAGGGGCGCTGCCCCGGTCCCGGCAAGGGTGTGTCGCTCCGCTCCCGTGCAGCTGCGGTCTCCCCGGCTTTCCTTCGCCCGGCTGCGTAACGGCGGAGTGTTGCGATCGGCCGGGCGGTATCCTCGGATTAGTTTGTTAAAGACGAGAACTCTGCCGCAGACCTCGCGCCTTCTATGAAGCGCCGCGTGGCCTGAATCTCCGGATCGTCATCCATCTGGGAAGCCAGAATTGCGTGATTCAAAGCCGCATCCTTCTCCCCGCTTGAGAACAACTCTATAGCAATGTTGTTATGAGCTAGGGCATTTTTCGGTTGTAGGGAGAGAGCCTTCTTGTAAAAGGAGATACTTTCTTCAACTTGGCCAAGTTCAGAACATGCCAATCCCATGTTAACAAACAAGTCGGCGTTTCCACGGTCGATTTCGGCCGCCTTTCTATAAGCACTGAGAGCCTTCACAGGCTCACCATCGGCCAAAAACATGGTTCCGATCTCGAACCAGGCACGTGCTTCAGATGGCTTGATCTCCGATGCTCTCTGAAAATCGGCGAGAGCCAGAGCGTTGTTGCCCAATCGACGGTGCAAGCCTCCACGATTGAGATGTGCCTCATAATAGGGTGGGCACAGAGCAATAGCACGTTCGTATGCAGTCAATGCTTCGGATTCTCTACCCTCCATTTTTGAAAGGAGATTTCCAAGATCATTGTAATACTCGCCATAATAGGGATCGTAGCTTATCGCGAGGCGGAGCTGCTGCTCGGCCTTCGCGTAATCTTTGACGATCTCGTAGACTTGGCTTGTATTGTAGATAAGAATGGATTGGTGAAGGCGGAACCGACCATCCCCATAAATGTCCAGCATCTTTCGGTTGCCGTTGGTGCAAAGCTCCAAGGCCTCGGCATATTTCCCCTGCCGCGCTTTGATGTAGGCATAGGCGTTTTCAGCAAAGACGCGAATGTAGTGATATTTCTCGTAACCCTGAAATGATTTTTCGATAGTCTCCAGGTTCCGTTGGGCGTACTGCTCCGCCAGCGGCAGATTTACGGGTTGCTGGTATCGTCCATATGTCATCGATTGAGCATACAGAACGGTGGGTGTGTATTTGCTTTCGGGAAAGGTTTTATGAAAATCTTCAAGGTAGGGCACGGATATCGATCCGCATCCCAATGAATAGAGGACGAAGGCGGCATTGATGAAGACCGCATTGACGTCGTCATTCCCCGACCCGTGGTGCCTAAGATCTGGGTCGGCAAAGAGGGGCGAAAAGAATGAAAACCATGTGTCATACAGTCCGATGCTTTTGAGGATTTCGCATGGTTCGGCAAGGAACTCCATTCTCTCGAATTTGTTGCTCATTGCCATACCGTGGCAGAGAATCAATGGAGACGTGCCGGACCAATAGGCTCTCATACATTCCAGATGGTGCAATCTATGCGCTGCATCCAACTCATCGGGACCGGACAATGCATAGTTCCGTTGCGATAGCCATTCCCAGTGTGGGCAACCGTTCCTTATAAACTCTTCAGTCATAGACTTGCGCTCGAAGGACGGGAGGCTCGACAGGTAAAGATCAGCAATGGAGCCAGCATCTAAATAGCCGGCAACCGGTATGCCGTTCTTATCACAAAGCAAAACGGCTTCTGCGATGGCAAGATCGCCGCCGCTCGTCGCGTATATTCGATCAAGCTTTTCCGGCGCGATGTTGCCGACTGGATCAAGGGCGGCTTGCATCTCGACGCGAGAGAATTTTGGAAACACGAACTCTACTGCGCCATCAAGCAAGAGAGTTGAGTGGTAATCTAACAAGACTATCTTTAGAGCATACACGTCTTTATGCTTTTGAAGACGCATAAGAACGCGAATTAAGCTGTTGACGGTAGGGGATATGCCGGAGGCATCTTCGATAATCAATACGGTCGGCATTTCTCTTTTTTGAAGAGATTCAAAAAGGAATTCTGCCAGTCCCACTAAGAGCTTGTTTTGGTATTCATGGTGATAGAACCGAGTTCTTTCTTCTTTCGTCGAGGTATTCGTGAGATCCTTGGGGACAAGGAATTCAGGCAAATCCTTGAGTGGAAACAGTCGTTTTAGAGTCTGTTCATATTGGGTTATCATCTCTAGTGCGTGGTCATGACACCATGATAGCATCTCGTCTATTAGATCGTGAAAGCCGCCAAGATAACCAGAGCGGGTCCAGTTCCCATCCTCGGACAAGACGTGCCAATCGGCTAGACCATGACTTGCGAGCGTGACCGTAGCCTTAGGGGCAAAGCCATGTCGACCTTTGATCAGAAGCACGCAGGAGCTATCGAGCGCTTCCCGCAGTCCCGACACCTGATCTGCTCGAACGACATCCAGCATGACACATCTCCGGTTACAAAAGAAAAAGGAGGGTGATTGTGATCACCCTCCCCTATCGGTTAGCGCCCGTAGTGACGCTTAGACGGAGCCCGTGTAGGGCGTCGTGGTACGGATGGAAACCGACTTCATCGCGATCTTCTTCGTCATGGTCATTCGTCCTTTTCATGCCACCCGCACTTCGACCATCGCCGAACTGATTGTGGCGAGTCATGACCATACATCGCTCAAGGCAGATTCAAAGACAATTGTGCGGACAAGGATAAAAAAGATGTAGGTCCGGAAGATGAACCGGTTCGTATTAGAAGCCGAAAGTCCCATTGAACAACACAATGAACCGGTTCACGTTCATTGGGTGATCGGCGCTAACGAGTTGCCCGTCGTGCGTTGCTCTTGACGGGACGACTAAGAGGCCGGAGGGTTTGCGATAGAGCAAGGAGGGCAGGATGCACTGGCACGTCTGGTTCGAGTTCGTCGTTGTGTCTGCTTTGATAGGGTTGGTGCCAGGCCCCGGGGTCGCCAGTATAGTGGGTTATGCCCTGGGTTCAGGCCGCGCGACAGCTCTAGCTTCTGTGGCGGGAATGTCGGTAGGCAATGCAGTCGCAATCGGTCTTTCTTTGGCTGGAGTTGGGGCGATACTTGCGGCGTCGCCTTTTGCTTTCGGAATTTTGAAATGGGCCGGGGCGGCGTATTTGGTGGGAATGGGAATTGCAACCATTGCGAAAAGCAAACAGGCCGGCTCGGCCGAGGTGAGATCGGTGCCCATCAAACCGAGAGTAGCGTTTGCTAATAATATCGGCGTGGGCATGCTTCACCCGAAGACTATCGTCTTTTTCGTCGCCTTCGTTCCGCAGTTTATCCATCCCGGAGGGAGTTATGCGAGCCAAGCAGTTTTGCTCGCGGTAACTTTTTGTGTGGTTGTTGCTTGCACAGATTCAGCTTACGCGCTTGCAGCGTCGAGCGCGGCCCATCTCTTGCGCCGCCCTCGGGCGTCAGTGTGGTCGCAACGGGCGGGCGGCACCATTCTCATTGCCGCCGGGGTTGTCACAGCTATCGCCCGCTAGGTTTCGCCGCGACCGAGCGGTTAGCCCCGTCGAAAAACGTATCTCTCGAAGAGCTGCGCGTGTGCGGCATCTCGCGCTGTAATCGGCTAAATAGGGTAGACTTTGAGAGCTTAGCTTAATAGGGATGCTGTTACCCAATTATGAGCCGGGCGAATCCTGCCCGGATCATAGAGTATGCCCTTTTTAGCTAGGTAGCTGCGATGACCAAAGCCCCGAGCCGGCGCACGTCAGCCTCGCCCCCTCGTCCATTGAGGGTGGCTCGGGTGTATCTGCGCGTCAGCACCGGGGAGCAGGATCTCCGGCGGCAGGAGCAGATTGTCAGGGACGCCAAGGCGGCGGGCTACTACGTCGCGGGCGTCTATCGGGAGGTAGCCTCCGGTGCCCGGCCAGATCGTCCCGAGCTGCTGCGCATGGTCTCGGATCTCCAGGTCGGCGAGGTCATCATCGCGGAGAAGATCGACCGCATCAGTCGCCTACGCTTGGAGGAGGCCGAGCGTCTGGTCGCTGCGATCCGGGAGAAAGGCGCGCGCCTGGTCGTGCCTGGTGTCGTCGACCTCTCTGAGATTGTTTCAGAGTCCAAGGGCGTGTCCCGCGTGGTCCTTGAGGCGGTGCAGGAGATGATTCTGCGGGTCGCCTTGCAGATCGCCCGAGAGGACTATGAGGATCGGCGCGAGCGGCAAAGGCAGGGGATTGCCCTCGCCAAAGAAGCTGGCAAGTACAAAGGCCGGAAAGCGAGCGCTGGCAGCCATGCCCGAATCATCGCGCTCAGGAAGGGCGGCAACTCAATCGCGGAAACTGCGAGGCTGGTGCCGTGTAGCCCAGCTCAGGTAAAGCGGGTGTGGAGGGAATTCAAACAGAGTAGTATTGATAGTTAGCCAAAACCGACGGACTCAAGTCTGCGGCGGGGCAGACGCCTCCTCTGATTCTGAATTGCTTGGGTTCGTGGATAGCATCAGAGGTCTTTGTCTCTGCACAGCTTGGCGCGGGTCTTCTTCTAGCAGGCCTGCTAGCCAGCAATCCATTCTGATAGAAAAGCTTTGATAGCCTTTTTCAAAGATCCACAAAAGCGAGTTGTCATGAATCCCAATAATTTGGAGAATTTTCAGATGATACAGAGCGCTGAGGGCACGACTCAGTTCAACCAACCGCTGCGCAAATTGTTCGTATGTTTGATCCGCCCTGGTTGAAGCAAAATGCTGAAGATCATTTCTATTTCTAGAGCATTCATCTGCAAAATTCGTAAGACGCGCTTTCGAGATTGAGAGGGGCAAATCGCTGAAAAGCTCGATAAGCCTCTCTTTCAAGTTTGGCGCAGGCCGCAGGATGGCTGACAACCATTTTTTATCCTTAGTCAGACTAACTTCTGAAATAACTCGTTCTATTTTCGTCTTTAATTTCTCGTCTACTTGGGTCTTTCCTACAGAACGATGCAGCGATTCTAGTCCCATCATCATGATTGAGAAGTTGTTCTCGATGTACGATTTCAATCCACGCCGAGTGCCGAGATACATGTAGATCCCGGAACCAATGGTTTCCCGCGCTGTTCGCCAGTTATCAACGACCTCCGAAAGATAAGGTCTCACATCCGCGAGCAGTAGCACGGTCTTGGCCAAATTCGGTTTTTCTCCTGACCGTTCCAATCGTGAGAAATACAAACGGGCAGGAAACGATGAGCTTTTGAAAAATACATCAGGCCAAGGAAATCCGCCTTCCATCCCCAGAACCAAAAGAAAAAAATCTTCAAGATTTGTAAATTCATTTACAATCGCCTCTAGAGAACCGAATCTCTTGCGGCAAAACAACGTCACTGTTTCCGCTAGTGATATCTGCCTACTTTTGAAGTTATATAGAATTTTTGGGGATATTCTGAATTGAATATCTAACAATCCTTCTTTAAGTTTCAAAGTGATGTCTTTTTTGTTTTTGTGGATGGCCTTAGTAGAACTTCTTGTTTTAGAAACCTCGATAGAACTTGGTGTTAAAAACTCTCCGAAAGTAGATAGGTCTGCGGCCATCGCATAAAAGTTCTTCGCATTTTCCCATGAAAGGACGTCAGCTTGGCCAACCAAGCAATATGTCGCTGAGAATTTTTCGCGCGAGCGAGTGCCGAGAGTACCTCCATTTCGTGTGACTTTGAGGAGTAGAACTCTCTTATTGTCATCGTTTAATATTCCAGCGATGCACTTCTCAAGTGGTTGGCCAATAGCAAACAATTCTATTATAGATTGGGAGAGCGTGCCGTCTAATTCCAAAGAAACGAGACCGGTTGTGCCAATTTCGAGCTGGCCATGAACTGCTCGCTCGTGCGGAATTGTCCCCAGCGGAGCCGCGGGGTCATTCCACCAAAAGAGCCCTGGTTCTTTAAGCTCGAATTTCTCTAAGCTATTTTCAGAGGCCACATTTAGTCTCCTATCGCAATGGAGATGTTTTATCGCGAGGGGTGCAAGTGGTCTACGGATGCAGTGTCGACCAATAGCTTTGGTCCATTGTTCGCGACCTTGTTGACCGCTGTGCCGGTCGGCCAGGTTTCGAGCAGGTCCTCCCGCATCGGGTGAAGGAGACTTCCGGTGTCTCCTTCCGCCTCGCCCAGCCATAGAGGCCAATCCTCGGGAGCGACGACCACCGGCATACGGTCATGAACCGCCGCCGCAAGCGGGTTGGCGCCGGTGGTGATCACCCAGAAGGTGCGCAGCACTTTGCCTGTTTTCTCCGCCTTCCAACCCTCCCAGATGCCGGCAAGCGCCCCGGGCTCGTGGTCGGTTCGCGCGAAAGCGTAAGGCTGCTTGCCAGCGGCCGTGGCCTGCCACTCGTACCACGCATCCGCCGGCACCAGGCACCGCCTGGAGGCGAAGGCGCTGCGGAACATGGCCGCGGTGGCGATGGTCTCTGACCAGGCATTCGCCGGCCGACGGGCGGCCGTCAGATCCTTGGTCCAGTGCGGCACCAAGCCCCAGCTCAGCTGGTCGAGGTGCCGCGCCCCTGTTTCAGGGTGGCGCCGCACGACGAGGGCCGGCTGCGAGGGCGCGATGTTCCACGACGGCCGCGCCCCCTCGGGTAGCGAATTGACCGTCCGGAAAAGCGCCTTAATGGCTTCGGCCGACCGGAAACTTGCGTAGCGTCCGCACATGCTATGGCCCGCCGAGCCAGGTGAGGTGTCGGTTTTCCTTATAGGCGGGATTCCACCTTCTAACGGTCGGTATTTTCCTTATAGCTAGGACTCCGTCGTTCTGTGTCTCGCCAAAGTTTTGGATGCGGGCGCCCGTCAACGGCAGATAACACATTGATCTTTTTTATCATTCCGATGCCCGTGCCGATCATCTCGGGCCAGCAATTTTGCTCGCGGACCCTCCTGACGCTGCGCAAAGAATCCTCCATTCAAGGAACGTCGTAGTGCTTTTAAGGAAAATCCACCCGCCTAACCCTCTGATTTATAGGAGACGCGAATCCTGCATTTACGGATCTTCGACAACTGGAATCACCGCGTATCTCAAAAATGGCGGTACGCTAGAAAAGGCCGCTGCTATGGCAAACCATGCCAGCACGCGCACGACGCAGCTTTATGATCGTCGTCGTGCAAAGATGAGCCTCAATGAAGTTGAGCGTATCAAATTTTGACATAAAAATATGTTGTCACGACAACACAAGCACCTGCCTTAGAGGGATTGTGGTCATTGAAGACACCAACCGGAATGTCCGTCTAGTGCCCAAAGCGGCGATGCCGCAAGAAGATGGGCACGCCCTCAACACCACACGATCTGCCCCTTCCGGACGATGAAATGACTTTTGCAGCCTCTGCGTCGCCAGACCGAAGGCGTGAGCGTTGCCGGACCACTCGGTGCGGACGGCACGGACCACCGTGGCCGGACCTGGGGCAGAAGATTGAGTTCGATAGTCTCGCCGCAACCACATGGGCACGTCATCGCGGCGCCCCAGAACTCACCGCCATCGCCGGCAAGATACACGCGGCCGGTGGAGGGCTCGTCCGGGAAATCCTCCACGTGCTCAAAGAGCCAGATGACCTGCCGGCGGAACAGGCGGTTGAACAGCCGCGAGGGCGCTGAAACGAACCAGGCGCGAACAGCGAACAGGAAGCTCACGATGGAGTTCACGACTCTTCCTCGCTCAACGCCGGCATGTTTAGCAGCGGCGTTGTGTCGCCCCGCCCAACCCATTTTGAAAACATGCCTGACGGTTCGCCTTCCTCGCTGCGGATTACTTCAGAGCCAACGAAGTTGACGCGGACAATGGCGGTCGAGGCGTTGTCGTCCAGCCGGTAAGGATGGAGGCGCGCCAGAAATTCGTTCACAGCGATGCTCGCAACCTGCATGTTGATGCTAATGACGGCGGGACGGTCCTCCGGGACGCCGCGAATGTACCCACGAGCGACCTGGTCGCGATAGGCAGCGGGATCGGTCCGCTTAAGGCCCTCAGCCATCAGCTGCTGCTGGGTATAAACGCGGCGGTCCGTCAAGGTGTCGCCATCAGGGCGCAGATAGTGGATGGCTCCAACGGCTTCATCGATGCCGCCCTTCCCGTCAGCTTCAAGCTTCACGCCAAGGTCAAAGTACGGAATTGTGTAGAAGGCAGCGATGCGGTTCAGGATCGCTCGCCCTTCGACCCCGTCCATGCAGCCGAACAGGACATCGCATTGGGCGACAGCCTTAATGCCGACTGGCGTGCCGAGGTCGGCGCGGATGATCTTCAGATCGGTGCCGAAGCCCATGGCGGCAATGGAGCGTGCCATTACTTCGACCTTCGGGCGCTCAAGGTAGCTGTCTTCGCGCGTGCTGTTGAGGATGCGATTGAGGTTCTTTTCCTCGACAACGTCGGGATCGATCAGCACAAGGCGACCAAACCCGAGGCGTGCGAGCTGCTCGATCAGCGGGCTGCCGGTTCCCGAGCAGCCGACGACGGCGGCCGACATCGACCTGAGACGGCTCACGGTGCCGGCCCCGAACATCTGGGCGTGCCGCCTCACGAAGCTAGGCGTCGCAGCCGAAGTCGCCGGGGTGAAAATCTGGATGTCGTCGCCAACGACCGAAATAGCCTCAAGCGGCTGCTTGCTTCCATCTGGGAGAATAGCTCGCCCAAACATCTCGCCGTCGGGCAGCATCACCGCGCTTACATGCGGATAGGCGCTGTCGGTCCAACCATAGACAGAATTGAACATGTCATCGTCGGACTCGTCGTCTACGGACGAGAAAGCGCGATAGCCGCCGGGGTGACTATGAATCTTCATGACTGCGAGATCGTATTTAGCGGCTCGCTCAAGCAAGGGGATCATCCGGCGGGTCGACCAAGTCACCCGGTCAGACCGCCGTACGCTGCACTCGTCGTAGGGAATAGGGAGGATGTCGAGGACACTCAGTGCGTGCACCGCATCGCCGCACCTTCGCCCGCAAAGGGCTACGGCGACGGCCTCAAGGCCGTCGCCTGGCAGAAGGTGCACCTTGAGGGCATGCTGCTGGCGCTTGGTCATGCGAAGCTTGATCGCACTCATTTCGCAAGCTCCCGTTGAAGCCAAGTGTCCACCTGCAGCAGGTGCGTGCAGACATTGTCGATGCCTGGCCGCCACGGATTCGCCGGCGTGCGATGGCGTGACCATTGCTGATACTGCCTGCCGTCGAGCGTCAGCAGCGACAGGTTGGCGATCGTGCGGCCGCTTTTTAGGGCGATCGGCGGGTCAAAATAGACCATATCGATCTGGTCATCCGGGTAGTTCGGCGGAATGCGGAGCGCGGCCGTGGCCATGCTCACATTGTACCCGTCCGGGATCTGGTGGCCGGGAAGGATCAGCCAATTGGCATTACCTTCCCGGATGGCTTCCCAGACACGACCCCCCTGCGCGAGACATTCCTCGTCTTCTTCCGAAAGCTGAAATGCCTTGCGCATATCAACCTTCCGACGGGTCGAGGGCGAGAGTCTGGAAGCGCTCCACGTGGTCGGAGTGGAAAACCACCTCATGATCGGGAGCCACCGGCTTGAAGCCGGCGCCGTGCACCTTCATCGACAGCAGGTACTTGTCGGGCGTCTTATTCACCAGGGCCAGGATCTGTCTCCCGGTCATCTCGTGCACCTCGACGACCACCTTCTCCTTGTCAATGCGCAGGCGGTACTTCTTTGCTTTCTTGGGCTTGTGGCCCGCTTTGATGTGTTCTTCGAGGTCGATGAGCTCTTCAAGCTCCTCAATGTCGCGCTCCAGCTCAGCGACATCATGCTTCAGTTCCGCGATCTCGCGGCGTTCATTTTCGGTGTCAGTCATCTTTTAAGTTCCTTCGTCTTCGTGTTTGACGGTCGATCTGCGACCCTTGAACGATCTTTAGCGCATGGGTTTACGTTTTGTCAATATTAGTTTACATATTTAAAAACAGTGTTGACTAATTATCTGAAATGGATGACATTTCGGGCATGGAAATCGACACAAAGACACTCATCGCCCTCCTTCAGGCCGCGATGTCGGCGGACTACACTCAGGTCCGCAGGACGGCGAACGGGCTCTCCAAGCAGCTGCTCGACGCGAAAGACGTCGACGGCGCACGCGCCGTGCAGGCTGTTGTCCGGAAAAAAGGCGTTCCGCTTCAGGCGTCTGGCTATGCCGAGACGCTTCCGGTCGACGCCGGAACGCGACTTCCGCTCCTTGAGGAGAGCGTGGCGCCGACGACGCCTGTGATCCTTAATGAGGCGGCCGGGCATGTCGTGGGGCAGTTCATTGAAGATGCTCAGAATCACGACCAGCTGGAACAGGCTGGGGTGGACGCGCCTATCCGGCTGCTGATATTCGGCGAGCCTGGGACCGGCAAGTCCTTGCTCGCCTCCCATATCGCGGCGCGGCTTGGCCGTCCGCTGTATGTGGTGAGACTAGATGCGGTGATTTCGTCAAGGCTCGGCGAAACCGCGAAAAACGTGCGCGGGATATTTGATTTCATTCCGGTCCGGAATGCCGTTCTGTTCCTCGATGAGATGGATGCGGTCGCGAAGCTGCGCGACGACAGGCAGGAGTTGGGCGAACTCAAGCGCGTGGTCAATGCCGTCATTCAGGGCCTCGATACGCTGACAAACGACGTCATTGTCATCGGCGCGACCAATCATCCTCACCTTCTCGATCCTGCGATCTTCCGCCGGTTTCCTTACAAGCTTGAATTAGGCCTACCATCAACGGGCACGCGCTTGGAGATGTGGAAGGCGTTTCTAAGACTCGAATCGCCAGACGGCCTAGCGGACGCGGAGACTCTGGCGATCGTATCGGACGGCCTGACCGGAGCAGATATTCAGAATATTTCGTTAAGCGCACGTCGCCGAGCAGTTCTGGATAAGGCAGAAATAAACCTGCCAAATCTTCTCGTGGCTTTGCTTTCATCAAAGCGTGGAAGCCCTTCTCTTCCTGATACACGGAAATTGACAACCGATGATAAGAAGCAGCTTGCCTTGACACTCCATGACCGTGCGAAACTTCCGGTAACGGAAATCGCGAGAATGGTCGGTGTGAGCCGGCAGATGGCCCATAGGTACTTGAAGGGAGAGGACGGGGAACTAGATGGCTGAAGAGCAACCACGACGCCCGATCCTCAATCCGGTCTTGCGGTTCACCAAGGACCCACGCCCAGAGGGTATAACCGGTCGGTCAAAGAATCGCACAGGCATCCGCTTCGAACGGCTGGACCATCAGCGAAGACTGCTCGGCGATGCGTTTGCTAATCTGAGCCGTCGTAGAGAAGCTTTGCCGTCCGCGGCGGGGCGGACGATGATATATGCGTCGATGTTCAGCGACTCGCGGGCCACGACCTGGACCCCGACCGACATTTTCCACGCTGATCGCGGTGCTTCAATCATTGCCCCCTATAGATCGGGGTATCTTATAGAGATTGAGACGAAGCGGCTCGCGTTCTACTCCAGCCTCATGATGGCAGCGGACGGCGACCGCGACATGGTTGACATTTCACGCGTCGAGGACCTTCGGGCGTATGATGTGAATGACGTCGGCCGCGGCTATGGCGTTGACCAGCTTTGGGACATGGCGCCGGAGACGCCCGAAGGCAGAGCTTTTACTTTATGGTTCATGCCATATCGAAACAATGACAGCGTCGAGGTTGTCCTGCAGGAGATAGCCCGTCTACGTAATGAGCAGGTTCTGGGAAGCTTGCCGCAGGCGCCGCTTCTGCAACTGCTGGCCCTTCCCGCTGCTCCCGGCGATGAAGCCAATCAGCGTCAGAGGCTCGTTACGAGCCTGACAGACCGTATAGCGTTTGCCCTGCGCGACTACCGAGCCCGGCATCGCGCAAAGGTGGGCGTCACTGTGAGTGACAAGGACCATCTGGTCTTCATTCTGGGGTCTGCGGCGGTATTCCGCCTCGACCCGTTGCCGGTGATTACCTCGACCTCGCCCGGCCAGGGCACTGAGCCGCAGCGGCCACTACCCTCCTCGCTTGCCGCGATGCCGATCGTCGGCGTCGTTGACGGTGGCTTGACGGCTGCGTCGTACGGCGTGGCAGAGGCCTGGAAGGCGCAGCCCCTCGTACCGGCTGGAGTTGCTGATGCAACTCATGGCAATATGGTTAGCTCCCTGATCGTGCAGGGGCATGACTGGAACAACAACCTGAAGCTGCCGCAACTGTATTGCCGGGTCGGTACCGTACAGGCGGTGCCACGTGCGAACGCCGGCTACCTTCTCGATGCGGACTCCCTCGTCCCTTATCTTGACGTCGTCATGGGCGGGCATCCGGAAACCAAGGTCTGGAACCTGTCGCTAAATCAGCGGATGGACTGCGACCTGAGCTCCGTGAGCGCGCTTGGGCACGACTTCGCCGTTCTTGCGCGCAAGCACAACGTCCTTCTCGTGATCTCGACGGGGAACCAGCCGAGCGGACGCATTCAACCGCCCGCGGATTGCGAGGCGGCGCTGACCGTGGGTGGCCGCCTGCACAAGCCCGACGGTACACCGGGCGCAAAATGCCCAGTTTCTCTGTCTGGTCCGGGACCCGCCAGCATGCTCAAGCCGGAAACGGTCCACTATTCACATGTGCGTACCATCGGCGGCTCCATTTCGGCCGGGTCCAGTTTCTCGACGGCCCTTACTTCACCCCTTGCCGCCCACACGATGGCGGCGCTGCGTGAGCCCTCGCCGGACCTAGTGAAGGCGCTGATCCTGCACAATGCTGACAATCCTAAATACGATGTCGCACTTGGCTTTGGGTCTCCTGGCGTTTCCATGCCGTGGAACAGCCCGCCGGGAGCGGTCACCTTGCAGTGGACTGCATCCCTCAAGGCGGGCGCAGCCTATTATTGGGAGCTTCCCATCCCCGCCACCCTCCTTACGGGCGGAAAGCTAAACGGGTACGGCAAGCTCACAGCCGTCCTGAACCCACATCCTCTCGTTAGCGAAATCGCCGGGCCGAATTATTTCTCCGCCAGGCTTGCGACAGCGCTGCAGGTGGAGCGCGGCGGCAAGAACCACAATCTGCTCGGTTCGCTCGATACCAAAAAAATCACAGAGGAAGAGGCACGCGAACTCGATCATAAATGGAGCCCCGTCCGGCATCACCATAGGCGCTTTCACAGCGTCAGCTTTGATGGCGAGACCCTGCTGGTCTACGCCCGCATCTACACGCGCGACCTGTATCTGTATGGTTATGACAACCCGGACGAGACACCTGAAATGAGCGTCAACTTCGTGCTCACTATCGGCACCAACCATGATAATGATGCCGTCTTCAACCAGATGTTCAGCTCTCTCGGCGCGTTCGTCGAAAACTCAACCATCGAGAGCGACATCGAGGTTGGCGCCTGAGTCGGATACCGGCATTAGGCCGCCCAGCCGCGCCTATAGTTTCGTTTCATCGCGGAGCCCCTAGCAGGCGGAGCATGGAAGGCCGACACTTCACCCTTTTCTGGTGCAACGACCGCT
>NZ_JAESVB010000038.1 GCF_020618775.1 Acidisoma silvae
CCAAGCAGCGCCACAGTCTAATTAGCAGGATTTTCTTTTGTTATATCGGCGATAGTCAGCGTCACGTCGGATTGCTGACAAATCTGGCGATTCTCTGACGTTACAGCGCTATCAGTAATGATTTCATCAAGCTCTGCGATATCGCCGACGGTGCAGAAGGACGGGAGACGAAATTTTGTACTGTCAGCGACAAGGATAGCGCAGCGGCTTGACTTGAGCATGATCTTTTTTGCATCCGCTCCTTCAACGGAGGTTTCCGTCAAAAGATTTCCCGTGATCGAATGAATTCCTAAAAAGCAAAGATCGACATGGAGTGTGCTGAGGAATTCGCTGCCGGGCGAACCAAAGAGCGACGCTGTGCCGGACCGCAAGGTTCCACCCGGAAGGATAAGCTTTATATAAGGGAAGGGTGCGCAGATCGACGCAATTTCCAAACTGTTTGTCACCACAGTTACGCCAATCCCACGGGCGACGACGTGCCGCATAACCTCCGACACCGTTGTGCTGCTGTCGCACAGGATGCTGTCTCCTGCCGAGACTCTCAGTGCCGCAATCGCTCCGATTGCCTGTTTCTGACGCCAGGCTAGATGCGCGTTAAGACTGGAGTCGGTATCAAAAGTGGTTGGCTCGTTCTGACGTAAAAGAACGCCACCATGCGTTTTTTCAAGATACCCGTCCTCGACAAGCAGCTCCAGGTCCCGCCGGATGGTGGAGAGTGACGCGTGAAGCCCGTCTGCAAGCTCCCGCATGGTGGCAGCCCCCCGTTCCCGCACAAAATCCAGCACTTGTGCGCGCCTTTGGGCCGGCAATGTTTCGACACGCTTCGCGCGGTGATCTGCCACAGCGCTTCCTCCCATTGTCCGACCGCGCCCCCCAAGGCCCGGATGACCGTTGGTGGCGCGATAGGCCAAACCTGTCAATGGCGAACTTTGGAATAAAATGAATAAATATGATTGACTCTGAAATTTTATGACGCCATTCTTTACCTCATAATAAGGATTGGCGTCGGCGACGACGCTTCAGGGAACCGGTTCAGCTTTTGATGACTCGCCATAAGGTCAATACCCCAAACCGCCGTGACGCTCTTGAAAGATTGGGCGCAATACACAATGTCGACGTGCTCATTGTCGGTGCTGGCATCAACGGTGCCGGTTCTTTCAGAGACTTATGCCTCAATGGGGTGACGTGCCTGATTGTCGACCGGGAGGATTTCGGTGCAGGCGCGACCAATGCATCCAGCCGCATCGCGCATGGCGGACTTCGTTACTTGGAAACAGGGCAGCTGCGCCTCGTGGCGGAAGCGACTTTGGAGCGAAATCGATTGCTCCAAAATGCACCACATTACGTCAAACCACTTTTAATAACGATCCCGTCCTTCTCTCGTTTTGGCGGGGTGCTTGCTTCCGTGGGCAAGCTGTTTGGCAAGGCTAGGTCGATGCCGACGCGCGGCGTCGCGCTGGTGAAGACAGGGCTGGTGATCTATGACTGGCTTGGCCGCAAGCAACGCTCGCTGCCCTTTCACCGCGTCGATGGCCGGCGCAGTGCCCTGGCGATCCTGCCGGATATCAATCCCAGCATTGCCGGTATTTCATCCTATTACGATGCCCGTATCACGCATACCGAGCGTCTCGCCTTTGAACTTATTGAGGCAGGGCTTGCTGCCAATCCAGCGTCTCTTGCAATCAATCACGTTGCACTCTGCGGTTTCCGCGGCGGTCGCGTTCTATTGCGTGATGACTGTGAGGGAACCGAGTTTACGGTTCACCCGAAGATCGTTGTCAATGCGGGTGGCGCCTGGATCGACGATGTGAACAGCCTGATGGGTCAGCGGGATCATCTGATCGGCGGCACCAAGGGATCCCATGTCATGGTCGAAAATGAGACGCTCCGCCAAGCTATGGGCGGGCGCGCCTTCTCCTTTGACGATGGCGACGGACGCATGTGCGTCGCCTACGAGGCTTTCGGCCTCGTCATGCTTGGCACCAGCGACATCCGTGTCGCGCACGCCGATGACGCAACATGTTCAAACGAGGAAATTGCGTATTTTCTCGATAAAATCCGCATTGTCTTTCCAAAGATTGAGGTTAAGCGTGACGAAGTAAAATACGCTTTCGTGGGGGTCCGGCCATTGCCGCAAGCACCGGCTGGCGCCACCGTCAATATTAGCCGTGATCATTCTTTCAAACGGCACGATCCGACGACGGACCGGCCTTTTCCCATCTTGTCGCTTATCGGTGGAAAATGGACCACCTTCCGAGCCTTTTCCGAGCAGACAGCAGACCGCGTGCTGGCTGAGTTGAAACGGCATCGCACGCGATCCACCGCGGCCTTGCCGATCGGTGGCGGCCGAGATTATCCGCGCGGCCCGGGCGAACCGCAGGCCTGGATTGAGCGGGAGGCGCGGGCGGCTGGTATGGAAACCGGTCGGATGCGTGTTCTGTTCGAGCGCTATGGCACGACGGCGCGGATCGTTGCGCCGTTTTGCTGCCAGGCGGGCGGGGAGGCGCCTCTGTTGGGCGCTACGGACTACAGCGAGGGCGAAATCCGCTATCTTTTGCAGCGGGAAATGGCCGTCAGCGTGCTGGATGTGGTGACGCGCCGCACGACCCTGGCGCTGGAAGGTGCGTTGAGCTTGCCTTTGCTGCGGCAATTGGCCCGGATCATCCTGGAGGAGAGCGGCGTGCAGGATCCGTCGCCTGCGGTGATCGACGGTATCGTGGTGCCCGCCCTGGCCTATTTCACTGGCCGCAATGCCGTCTACAGCCTTGTCGGTGCGGGCGAGACGGCCACTCTCTCAGGTCAGGCTTGATGACCGGCATGGCGACCCTTGCCGCCAATCTCTTCCTCGGCATCGATGTTGGCGGATCCGTGGTCAAGGCAGCCGTCTTTTCCGATCGCGGACAGGAGATTGCCTGCGGCCGCTTTCCACTTGGCACCGTCAGTACAGCCCCGGGACGCAATGAGCGCGATCTGGAAGGCATCTGGACGGCCGTCTGCACCGCAATCCGCCAAGTTATTGATCGGGTGCCGGGTGGCGCGCATCGCATTGCCGCCATCGCCTGCGTCGGTCACGGCAATGGTCTCTATCTCCTGGATCGGACCCTGCGCCAGGTGCGCCCCGGCATCGTCTCCTCGGATACGCGCGGCGATGCTTTGCTGGACGAGATGGCCCAGCATTCTGCTGCCCGCGCGATTACGCAAAGACGCGGACAGCGTTTCGGCGGCTCGGAACCGGCGTTGCTGATGCATTGGCTCGATCAGCACGAACCTGACGCCCGCGACCGCACGGCGCATGTTCTGTTCTGCAAGGACTACATCCGGTTTCGCCTGACCAATACGCTCGGCACCGATCTTTTCGATGCCACGGGGGCTGGCTTGGTCGTGCGAGGAACCCAAAGCTGGGATGAGGCGTCGCTCCTGGCACTTGAGCTTGGCCCTTGGGCGGCAAAGCTCCCGCCCATTCAAAACAGCTTCGATATCGCCGGCACGGTAACGCCAGACTGCGCCGCGGCCACCGGCCTGCGCGTCGGCACGCCCGTGGCGGTTGGCACGATGGATCTTGAAGCCGTGACCTTCGCCATGGGCAGTATCGATCCTAACCATTTCGCGATCGCCAGTGGCACGTGGAATCTCGGCATGGTCATCGTCGATACGTTCCGCAGTGTGGAACAGCCGCTGATGCAGTCGCGCTGTCATGGTGATCGTGCAACGCTGATTTCCGCAGGCAGCCCAACGGGCGTCGGCAATGTCAGCTGGCTGCTAGGGGAGGTCTTCGGGCAGGCGCAGCCGGATTGGCCGGAGATTGAACGTCAATTGGCCCAGGCCAGGCCGGAGCGGGCAGGGCCGATCTATCTTCCACAAATCAATGGTCAGGCCGGCCGGCCGCAGGCAGGCTTTATGGGTGTGACCGGCATGACAAGCCGCCACGACCTCATGACGGCCGTCTACCAATCCGCAGCCTTTATCCATCGCCAGAGTCGGGCCGAGATCGAGCGGCTGACAACCAACCGGCTCAGTCTTGCCAAACTCTCGGGTGCTGCCGCTAAAAGCCCGGTCTGGAGCCAGATCATCGCCGATGTTCTGGCTATGCCAGTGGAAACCAGCGCGGGGTCCGAGGAAGGCGCGCTTGGTTGTGCCATCGTCGCAGCCATCGCTTGTGGCCGCTTTCCATCCTTGGCATCGGCGGTTGCTGCCATGACCAGGCCCGAGAAGCGGTTCGAGCCTCGTGCAGAATTTCTGGATCATTTTGAATATCGTTTTACACGGTTTCAGAAGCTTCAGGAGGCCTTGGCGCCCTGGTGGGCGTCTTAAAACAAGCAAAAATAATGGGGAGGAAGAGCTTAATGAAAAACTTAATAAAAAGCGGCACAAGCCTGACGATGATTGCGACCGCCGTCGCCTTCATGGCGTCGCCGGCCTTCGCGTCTGATGCCGATGTCAGCGCCTGCGTGGGCAAGGTTCCGACGCTCAATATTCTGTCGGAGCCCACGACAAGCATTCAATACATGAACAGCGTGAGCAGCGAATTCGAGAAGAAGTGGGGCACCAAGCTCAGCTTCTCCAATTTCGGCGAGAATGACCGGCGCGCCAAATCGCGCCTGGATGCCTCGCAGGGTACCGGCGCTTACCAGATCTACGCCGTAGACGAAGCGAATGTCGCTGAATTTGCCTCCAACGGCTGGATTTTGCCATTGCAGCAGGCGATGACCCCGGAGCAGTGGAAGGCCTTTGACTGGGATGACTTCCTGGCGGGCCGCCGGGCGGTCGCGACCTATGACGGCAAGCCGTATTTTGCGCCCTATCAGGGCGGCGGCGATCTGATGATGTATCGGAAGGATATTCTGGCCGCGCATCACCTGAACCCGCCCACGACCGTCGAAGACTATGTCAAGGATGTCGCGCTGCTCAATGATCCGAGCCACGGCGTCTATGGCACGGCGCTGCGCGGCAAGCGCGGTTCCGGCATGAATGTATGGCGCTGGCAGCCCTTTTTTATTGCCGATGGCGGGCAATGGGTGGCGGACGGCAAACCCGATTTTGATTCGGCGGCCGGCGTGAAGGCGACCGATACCTATCTGGAATTGATGAAGTACTCGCCGCCAGGTGGCGCGACTTATGCCTGGAGCGAAGTGATCGAAGGCTTCCGATCCGGCCAGGTTGCGATGATGATCGAAAGCGATGTCTTTGGCCCCTGGGTTGAGGACCCTACCAAGTCGCGCGTGGCCGGCAAGGTCGGCTATGCACCGCCGCCCGAGCCTTTGCCGTCCGCCGGTTTCGCGCACGGTCTTGCCATTTCCGCGAAGGGCAATCCAACCCCCTGCTCGAAGCTGATCGCCTCTCAGTTCCTGATCTGGGCGACGAGCCGGGAAAACGAAATGGGCCGTGTTCAGGCCGGCATCCTGGGCGATCTGGCCCGTACCAGCACGATCGACAGCCAAGCCTATCGTGCGAAAGTCAATCCTGACTACGTCACGGCCTTGCTGGCCACCGCACCTCGCACCCGGCTGCTGATCTGGAACAATCCCAACTGGCCGCGCTTCGGCGATGAACTGGGTCTAACACTTGAAAGCATTTTTACCGGCCAGCAGAAAAACGTGAAGCAGGCCCTACAAAATACGGCATCAGACCTCGAAGATGTTGTGAGCGACTGACCGAGATGGGGGCAGGTGTGTTAAACAAGACAATGCCGGCAACCGTCATAGCGCGGGAAGGGGTGAAATCTGCCACCGCGTCCCGCACGCGCCAGATGCGGCGATTTGCCTTCTGGATGGCCAGTCCCGCCTTCGTGGTTCTGGCTCTGCTCGCCCTGCCCCCGACCTTCGGTGCCTTGTGGCTGGCTTTTCAAAACCGCTCGCTGGAGCGAGCCCACTCGCATTGGGTGGGCTTCGCAAATTTTTATCGGCTATGGCGCGACTACCGTTTTTGGAATGCGCTGGAAATCACGGGTATCTGGGAATTGATCACTGTCCTGGGCGCGATGGTCGTGGCCCTGATACTGGGCATTCTTCTGTTCGAGAAAGTGCGAGGCCGCACGCTGAATTTCGTCTGCCTAGGGTTGCTTTTGCCCATTCTGCTGCCGCGTATCGCAGCCGGACTGATTTGGCGCTTCATGCTGTCGCCGCTGATGGGGGTCATCAACTATCCTTTCCATCTGCTGGGACTGCAACCGATCGCCTTCCTGGATAGCCCTTCGACAGCGCTTTATGCGATCGCCATGGTCGATGTTTGGCAATGGGGGCTGTTTTTTGCCGTCATCCTCGTCAAGGCAATGCAGACCTTGCCCAAATCGCCTATGGAGGCCGCGCATCTCGATGGCGCGCGTGTTTGGCAGTTGCATCTTTTCGTCAACCTGCCGGCGCTGCGCGGCACCCTGATCACCATGCTCTTCGTCAAGGCTGTCGAAAGCCTACGCTCCTTCGACCTGATCTATACGATGACGACGGGTGGCCCCGGTGTCGCCACGGAAACGCTCGATCTCTATGCCTATCAGGCAGGTATCGGCATTTCCGGCCGCATCTCCTATGCCGCTGCAATGAGCGTGCTGCTTATGTTGACGACAACCATCATCTTCTCTCTGACTTGGAAGAAGACGCGCAAATGGCGGTGAAAATTCGCACGGCTGCCTCGGTTGCGATTGCCGCCCCCTTACTGTTCGTGGCTCTTTTTCCGGTCATTTGGGCGTTTCTCAGCTCGCTCAAGAACCTGCGCGATATCGTGTCACCGGTCCCTATTCTGATTTTCAAGCCGACTCTTGCCAACTTCGCCACGGTCTTGAATACGCCAGCGGTGCAATTGGGCCTGACCAATAGTGTGGTCATCGTCGGGTCGGCGGTCATAATCGGCGTTCTGTTCGGCTGGCCGGCGGCCTATGCGGTGTCGCGCATGAAAGGACGCATCAAGGAAGAATATCAGTTCTTCGTTCTGTCCATCCGTTTCATGCCGCCTGTCGCGGTCGCCATTCCTTTCATGGCGCTGTATATGAATTTAGGCATTAACGACACCCGTCTTTCCTTGGTGCTGACCTATAGTCTGATTACGATCTCGACGATCATCTGGATGTCGATCCCTGGCTTTGAAGGCGTGCCCGCCGAAATACAGGAAGCGGCGGAGTTGGACGGCTGTTCGCCGTTGCGCGTTTTTCTGCGCGTGGCTTTGCCCTATGCCCTGCCGTCTCTGGTCGGCGGCCTGCTGTTCACCTTCGTTATCGTCTGGAATGAGTTGCTGATCGCCCTGGTGCTGACAGCCAAAAACGTCACTCTGCCGGTGGTGGCCTCCAGCTTTAGCACGCTCGGCATGGAAGTGCCGTGGGGCGTCATCAACGCCTCCGCGATGCTTTTATGTGTACCGCCGCTGATTTTCATCGTCATGCTGATGAATTTTCTTAATCGGTTCTTTAAGGCGAAGGACATTCTCTGACCGCCTCTTCCTGGCGGTCGGGTTCACACGTGATTTGGAGCAGGTTTTTGACACACCGTTTTGACAGCAAAATCGCCCGCATCCGGCAAGGACAATATCGACCCGCCGACTTCATGATCGCCGACGCCAAGGACGGCGACATGAGCGGCGGCATCCTGGCGACGGGTCTGGATTACCAAGCCGGCAAAGTGCCGCAACGTCGCTCGCGGCAGAGATTCATCACGCATATCGGCGATATCATCCGGCAGGATAATGTGGATATCATGCTGGTCTCGGCTTCCAATCTTGAATTGTTGCAGGAAGCCGACGCCTTCGCCGGAACAGGGGTCAAGCCTGCCATTCGCGCGAATGACACCACGGATTGCTGGGGCGCGATACGCCATAGTGGCTACCGAAACACCGCGTCTCACCCTTTCCGTTCGGCATCGGTGAAGCGCCAGATGGCCGCGCTCACGTCAGGCAAGGGCACGGAGCTTGGGCTTTATTCCATTACCTTCAACAATGATCTTGGCTTTGACATGCAAAGCCTGGACGCTTTTGCCGAATTCCGGCGCGATGCGGCGGCTTGCGGTTTCAAGTATTTCTACGAAGTCTTCAATCCGAATATCGAGACGGGCCTGACGCCGGACGCTTTAGGCCAGTTCATGAACGATGCGATCCTGCGGTCGTTGGCCGGGTTGACCCGTGCGGAAAGACCAGAATTTCTAAAGATCGTCTATAACGGGCCGGCCGCGCTTGAAGAACTGGCGTCCTTTGATTCGGAACTTGTCGTCGGCGTGCTGGGCGGGGGGGCAGGGACAACCCGCGACACCTTTGAACTGATCTGGCAGGCAGAACGCTATGGCGCGCGTCTTGCGCTGTTCGGGCGCAAAATCAATCTTGCCGAAGATCCTCTTACCCTCATCGGTCTGATGCGGGACGTGGTGGAACAGCGCGTCACCCCGAAAGACGCGGTCCGGGCCTACCACGATAAACTTAGCGCCCGCGGCATTGTGCCGGCACGCAGCTTGGAGACGGATCTGACGGTGACAGAGGATGTGCTGAAATCAGCCGCTTCGGTCTAGATGCATCAAATCGCCGGGATAACTGGCCGGGTGTGGTTTTCTATCCCGCCTGCCTTGGCTTATACATGTAAAAAAACGCCTTGAGGGGAGACAAAGCATGGAATACCGGCAGCTTGGCCGATCCGGCCTGAAAATCTCGACAATCACCATGGGAACGATGACCTTCGGGGGCGTTGGCTGGGCCCAGACGGTCGGCGATCTTGGGGTAAATGAAGCGCGCCGGCTGGTCGATCTCTGCCTTGATGCGGGCGTCAACCTGATCGACACGGCGGATGCCTATTCGCAAGGACTTTGCGAGGAAATTCTGGGCGAGATCATCGGCGGTCCGCGTAAAAGGGGGGTTCTGATCGCCACCAAGGCGCGCTTCCCGATGGGCGACGGGCCTAACCAAGCCGGCTTGTCCCGCCAGCATCTGGTGGCTGCTTGCGAAGCCAGTTTGCGGCGCATGAAAACCGATGTCATCGACCTGTATCAGGTTCATGAATGGGATGGTCTTACCCCGCTGGAGGAGACCATGGAGGCATTGGACACGCTCATCCGTCAAGGCAAAATCCGCTATATCGGCTGTTCCAATTTCTCAGGTTGGCACATCATGAAAGCCCTAGGCGTCTCGGAACGTGAACGCTACCAGCGGTTCGTCAGTCAGCAGATCCATTACACGCTGGAAGCGCGAGATGCCGAGAACGAACTCATTCCGATCAGTATCGATCAAGGCTTGGGCATTCTGGTCTGGAGTCCGCTTGCCGGCGGCCTGCTCTCTGGCAAGCATCGTCGCAATCAGAAAACCCCCGAAGGCACGCGCCAATTCGCCGGATGGACCGAGCCGCCGATCCGCGACGAGGATCGGCTTTGGACGATCGTCGATGCGCTTGTTGAGGTGGCTGACGGTCGTGGCGTATCGGCGGCCCAGGTGGCGCTGGCCTGGCTGCTCGGTCGTCCCGGCATAACCTCCGTGGTGGCAGGCGGACGTAACGAAGCCCAGTTTAAGGACAATCTCGCGGCGGCGTCGTTAAAACTGAGCGACGAAGAAAAAATTAAACTGGACAAGGTAAGCCTACCCTGGCTGCAATATCCATATTGGCATCAAAGAAATACCGCCAGTGATCGCCTGAGTAAAGCTGACCTGTCTCTGCTCGCACCTCACATCGTGACATTGCCAGACCCGGCCAATCTTTGAAACATAGGGAACGAGCGCTGTTGGGGAAGGAGGCTGCCGTCCACTGCTGGCTTGTGACCGGTATTCATGCCAGTTACGCGACTTGTGAGGAAAGCAAATGGCTAGGGCGACAACCTCGTCTTCCGTCAGACCACCTAAGCGCGTCACTTTTGGGCGCGACGCATAGGATCAGGATTGTCTTCAGATCACTTGCGACGCGCACGAATGACGCCTCTTCACCTGGAGCGATCTAAAGTAGGGGGTGAGTACTTCTAAAGTAGAGGAAACAATCTAGTTTCCTGTATTGGCTATGGTATGGGCGCATCACCCTGACAAAAAGCAAATGGCGCCAGGGATTTTTGCTTAAAATGATAGGTCGCATGCCATAAGACGGGCAAATGCGCGATAAATCCAGTTATTCCCTCTCTTCTGACGCTGACGCTATGTTCCGACTATTGGTGCAAAGCGTCACTGACTATGCGATTTATATGTTGGCGCCTGATGGGACTGTTATCAGCTGGAATGCTGGCGCCGAGCGTGCAAAAGGCTATAGCGCAGCTGAGATTGTCGGACAGAATTTCTCAAACTTTTATACGGCGGTCGATCGCGCAGGGGGGTTACCTCAGCGTGCTTTAGGGATTGCCTTGTCGGACGGGAAATTTGAGGGACAGGGTTGGCGTATAAAAAAGAATGGATCCCGCTTCTGGGCAACCGTAGTTATTGAGTCAGTCTATAGCGAATCCGGCCAGCTTATCGGCTTTGCGAAAGTTACACGCGATCTGTCTGAGCATAAACGCAAAGCTGATGAGCTTCGCGAAACCAAGGATAGTTTGGACCTGGCATTGGGCAATATGTCTCAAGGACTGATCCTATTTTCTGGTCAAGAGCAGGTGGTACTATCCAATGCCCGTATGGCGGAATTGCTTGGCCTTCCCAACGAACGACTAAAGCGTGGGGTCAGGATCGCTGAGATTCTTCATGATCTATATTCGGCTCTGGACCTCACACCCGGTGAAATTCAGATCGAGGTGCAACATACGATCGGCCAATTCCGAGCCATGACTGCTAGCGGGAAGGGCGGCCAAACCGAGCTGAAATGGGGTGGTCGTTCCTGTGTGTTGAATCACAGTGCAAAAACGGAGGACGGTAGTTGGGTAACGACTGTAGAGGACGTCACTGAGCGCCGTGTTATCGAGGACCGCATATCGCATCTCGCGCATCATGATGCATTGACTGATTTACCTAATCGGATGTCTTTTCGGAATAGGCTAGAATCTTTAATCGCAGAGGCGTCTGGTGGCAAGGTCACCGTTCTCTATATCGATCTTGACCGATTCAAACCGGTTAATGACACATTTGGGCATACGGTCGGTGACGCTGCCCTCAAGATCGTGAGTAAACGAATGCAAGCTCAATTACGTCGCCGCGACATCGTAGCTCGTTTAGGGGGAGACGAATTCGCAATTTTGCTCTTTGATAATGCAAGTCTGGAGGATGTCCGGGTATTGGCAAGTCGTTTGTTGCGAGAACTTAGTCGGGTGATCTGTATCGGCGATTTTCAGATATCTCTTGGGGCTAGCATTGGGATTGCGATGGCATCTGCAGGTGAGACCGACCCAGACATATTGCTGCGCAACGCTGACCTTGCCTTGTACCGGGCGAAAGCCTCGGGGCGAGGCCATTACCGCTTCTACGAGCCGGGGATGGAGCTTGTCATGCAGCAGCGCCAGGATCTGGAACACGATCTGAGGTATGCGATTTATAACAACGAATTTTCGATCGAATATCAGCCAATCGTTTCAAGTAAATCGAATCGTCTAAGCAGTATTGAAGCATTGCTCCGGTGGAACAACGCAAGGCGGGGAAATGTGCCGCCCGCCGATTTTATCCCTTTTGCTGAAGAAATTGGGCTTATGCCTCAGATCGGAGACTGGGTTCTGAGGACCGCCTGTAGGGAAGCTCTTAATTGGCCAGATCACATCGTCGTTTCTATCAATCTGTCGCCAACACAATTTTCTCTCCCGAATTTTGTGCAAAGCGTTACAGATTCTTTGATCGAGGTCGGATTTCCACCAAATAGGCTCGAGTTGGAGATTACCGAAACGGCCATGATTAGAGACATCGCGGCTGCTGGTTCAACGCTTAGTCGAATCCGAGCCCTTGGAATCCTGGTCGCCCTTGATGATTTTGGTACAGGATATTCTTCGCTGAGTTTGCTGCGCACGATGCCATTTACGCGAATAAAGATCGATCGAAGCTTCGTTCAGGATCTTGATCGAAGAGCCGACGCCTCGACAATTATTCAAGCCGTCGTGAGCATGGGTATGGGCATTGGCGTGGCAGTCACGGCCGAGGGAGTCGAAACGGAAGGCCAAGCAGAAACCTTAACTAATCTTGGCTGCGACAATCTTCAGGGCTATTTGTTTAGTCGTCCTCTGCAACGCACACATCTTTCCGAATGGATCAAGAATAATTCCTTGTCGCATGCCGGTCAAAAGGAGGGATTTCTAAAGAATTCCCATCAAGCCATGA
>NZ_JAESVB010000039.1 GCF_020618775.1 Acidisoma silvae
TGCAGGGACGCCAACAGGCCCGGTCATCTTCGTCCAACTTGAGAGACTATTTTTGTAGGACAGCCACCACAGGTAACAGGTAAACGACTTTAAAATATAGTCTATGAACAGTCTTCATCCAAGGTGACTATCTCAAACCGTTTCTACCCAACAAGCTTCGAGACCAATTGACTTCTACAAGGCAGACCGCAACCCTTAGCCAAAATATAGGTTGAGGTCACTATGACATTGGCTTTATCTGCTCCCATAGAAATTGTAGCAGCGGCACTCGCCGTAGCTATAATTGCAGTGGTGCTCCTGGCAGCACGGCTACGATTAACATCTGCGCAATTAAAAAAGGCCAACGATGATGCCGAAGAAGAACGGCGTGAAAGCATAGCGCTTCGCAATCGCTTTCTACCCATTACTAACCTGAAGGATGAGCAAGAACGGCTAACGTCATTGGTCGAATCTTGTCAAAATAAAATTGCAGAATTGCACGGAAAATACGAAGAAATGCGGATTAGCGAAGAGGCTCGGATTCAGACTAGTCTTATTGCAAACGAAGCTCATTTGACCGACCTAAGAAAAGACTACCAAGAGAAAAAATCTGTCTACGATCGCATGCTCGCCGAGATGGCTCTATTCGATGAGCGCCTCGCTTTCGCAGAAATGGGTGTTTATGAACCTCATTTCGATTTTTTAGATAGCGAACAGTACAAGGCAGAGATTGAAAAGGTTCGCCAAGCGCAGAAACAGCTTATCGTTCAAAAAAGCGCTGTCATCTGCACGACAACCTGGAGTCTAAACGGTAGCCAATCACAAGGCTTAACAATGACTAATCGTAATATTAGACTTTCTCTGCGTGCTTTTAATAACGAGTGCGACGTGGTCATCGCAAACACGCGATGGAATAATGTTAAAGCGATGGAAAACCGCATTGTTCTAGCCAAAAGCCAGCTAGAAAAACTGAATGCGTCTAACGAAATAAAAATTACTGATCAGTTTTTTCAGCTCAAATTGTGCGAATTGTTTTTAACTCATGAGCATCGAGAGAAACTAAAGAAAGAGCGTGAGGATCGAGCCGAGTCAATGCGCCTGGCACGAGAGGAACAGCGACTGTTACGAGACAAAGAAGAGGCCGAGGAACAAGAGGTTCGCTATTCGCGTCTTTTAGAAAAAGCCAAGGCTGAGGCTGCTGACATTGTTGGACCGCAACTCGACGCTTATAGCCAGAAAATTGGCGACCTCGAGAAGGATCTTGCCGCGGCTCGCGCTAAGGTTGTGCGCGCACAAGCTCTCGCCGAGCGAACCCGCTCAGGCTACGTCTATATTGTCTCCAACATCGGCTCATTCGGAGACGGCGTAGTCAAAATCGGGTTGACTCGGCGCCTAGACCCCCTTGATCGCGTCCGAGAGCTCGGCGATGCCAGCGTGCCGTTCAGCTTTGACGTCCACGCCATAATTTACAGCGATGATGCACCTGTTCTAGAGCGCGCTCTTCACAGCGCTTTTGAATCGACCCGTATCAATGTTCAGAATTACAGGAAGGAGTTTTTTCGTGCCAAAATCGATGATGTCGAAGAAACTGTAAAGCGACTAGCACCGACAGCGCCGTTCTTCCGTGATGTTGAGGCTCAGGAATACCACGAAACCCTTTCCAGACGCCAACAAGCCTTGGCTGAGCCCAACGCTCGTGAAGTTTTTCCTGCAGTTTTATGATGCAATGACAAAAAATTTTATTGAGCTTCTCGATATCAGCGCCTGATAAACTGGATTATCAGATATTAATTTAGGCATAGAAAAGATGGGGCAGCGCCAGCAGGTATTTTTCGTTAATCAGAAAAACTCGGAGAACTGCTGCAGAAGCACACTCAGCATCGTCCCCATTCATGAAAACTACATAAGACAAGATCCAAAAAAACTCTCTAATAAAAGCGGTTTTTGCGTGCCCTCTCTCAAATCGCCCGGCTAAAATGTCAGAATTAAACAATCAAGCTCTTGAAAAAGTTTTTGTATCGAATTAGAAATAATTTTCTACTAAGGCATCTGCCTAACTCGAAGATTTCCACAACTACGCCGCAATAAAAATAAAAAGGTGACGAAATGGCCAAACGAGTAGATATTGTTAAGGTTAAGAACCCACAAGGCTGGGAACCAAACCCGCATCATGCCGTGGAAGAAGAGGGAACAGAGAAACTTTTATATGAATGCGACAAGCAAAGAGAGGCTGAGAATTGGGCAGTATCGCAGGGATACACAATCAATATACATCGTGAACGTAATAGGAAGCCGACAGATAGGCACGGTCAATTTCGGCGCCAATAACATAGTCGAGAAATTATACGATGATCCGACAAGCATGAATTTTTCCCCTTTTAAAAGGGGACATTGATCTGATTCGGCATGGCGACCGAAGAAAGTCGCTATGCCCCTTTGCTTTCTGCCGGGACTTCTTGAGCCTCGCCTGCTGCCTTTCCCGCCGCCGCGCCTGCGCCTTTAGGGCTTGGGCCTTCCGCACCTTCGCTTTGAGCGCTTCCCGCGAATACAGCATGAAGGCGCCCGGCCCAACATGCAGCTTGAAGAGGCCCTTACTCATCGTTCCATGCCCTGATCTCGTCCCCGGTCCTGCTCACGCGAGCGCTCCTGCTGCAGGCGTTGCCGTTGGCGCTGCTGTTCCGCTCTTTCCGGCCAAAGCTCACGGGCAAGCGCCGCGCGTTCCTGTATCTCCTCGAGCTTTGCCTCCGCCGCAGGCTGCACTTTCTGTAGCGCCACCGCTGCTGTGGCTTTGGCTGCCGAGAGGTCTTTTGCCAGTACCTCCCGCTCGGCCACGGCGGGCTTAAGCTCACGCTCGGCAAACGCCACCATGCTGTCCTGCAGCTCATAATCCTGGTCGGGGCGAATAATCCCTGCACGTTGGGCTAGCCGGGCCACGGCTCCCATCGCCTGCCACAGTTCCTCTCTGACCCGCGCATGATAATTCAGTACCCCGGTGTAATGCTCGATGCTCTTGGCATTGCGGGCAGCCTCTTCCGCCAGTTTGCCAGCGCGATCGGCGGCAGCGGCATAGGCCGGAGAGATATCCCGGGCGGAATCTTCAACCGTCATGGGCCGATCCCTCCACGCGTCCCGATCGCGAACTTTGTCGGCATCCCTGACGCGATCGAGGGACCGGTCATCGTAGCCCTGCAACTCCCGGCGAACGGCATCCCGCCTCGTCTCGGGCTTCACGACCGCGTCACGGACCTCTGCCGGCCGCTCTCGCACTGCAACGGTCTTTGCGCGAAGCGAATCCTGCCCTACCCGCTCCGCGCCGCGCGTAGCCGGCGGCGTTCGCTCCGGGATGACGATCTCGCTGCGCGGCACCATGCCCCGGCGCTCCGCGTAACCGGCGCGCGCATAATCGAGCGTCGTTTCCTTGGCGTTGGACCGGCTGAGTCGGCTGGAGAGTGCCGTCAGATCGCGGAACTCATCGCGGCCCGCGTAGAGCCGCGCCTCGGTCCGATGCCGGGTCATGCCGACATAGGCCAGGTGCTTGTCCATGCTCTCGGAGGCGAGCACGAAGGCCCGGTCGACCGTCGCACCCTGCGATTTGTGGATGGTCGTCGCATAGCCATGATCGACCGCCTGATAACTCCAGGCCTCGACCGCCACCTTCCGTCCTGGTGCCTGCCCTTCCCCGTCCAGCCGCACCAGCAAGACGCCATCCTTGGCGATCTCGACCGTGCCCAGCATGCCGTTCTTCACCTTGAGCGTGCTGTCATTCTTGAGGAACACCAGCCGGTCGCCGGCAGCGAACTGCCGCTCGCCCGTCTCAGTCTCAAAACGCGCCTCATCGGCCAGGGCGCCCTGCTCCTTTCGGGCCGCCCGGATCTCATCGTTCAGCGACCGCACATCCGCCCGGCGATGCGCCAGTACGATGCGGCTGCTCTCGGGGTTCGACGCCATATCCGTCATCACGTCGCGGACGATCGCCGCGCGTGCCCGGTCGCGATCTGCCCCATGATTGTCATAGGCTTTCAAGCCGTCAGCGACCCGGCTTCGGCCAAAATCGACGGAGGCCTTCCGCTGCCAGGCCTCTGTCTGCCGGCGGATCCCTTCCAGCTCGACAAAACCCGTGCGTTCGGCAATCGCCCGGAAGGCCGCTCCCGCATTGATCGGCTGCAACTGCTCGGGATCGCCCACCAGCACCAGCTTGGCGCCGGCCTCATCGACCGCCTTCACAAACCGCGCCAACTGCGCCGAGGACACCATGCCGGCCTCGTCGATGACGAAGACATCGCCGCGCTTAAGCTGGTTGCGGCCATGCGCCCAACTCAGCTCCCAGGAGGCCAATGTCCGTGACGGAATGCCCGACGCCTGTTCCAGACCCTCAGCGGCTTTCCCGGCGAGGGCCGCACCATAAACACCCCCTACCAAACTATCGCTTTTCCAGACGTCCAACGCCGCCGCCAGCATCGTGCTCTTGCCCGCACCCGCCAGACCCACGACCGCCGCAATCCGCTCCGCTCCACAAACATGACGCACCGCGTTCCGCTGTTCGTCCGACAGTTTGCTGTGCCGCCGTAGCCTGTTATCCGTCATGGCCGCTTCAACAGCACGATCGAACGATCCGATTTCGCCATCCGCCATCCGGTCGGCCCGCCGCGCCATATCGTGCTCGAGTTCAAACTGATCGCGCGTCGTGTAGCGGGCTGGCTGCACCACCCGGCCCTGCGCATTCCGCTGCTCAGGCTGCAGCTCCATCAAATCCGGAGAGGCCATGACCTTCGCCATCGCGGCCTGGAAGGCCTGCGGCTGGTCGATAGTGCGATGGAGCAGACGGGCGATATCGCGCTGATCGAAGACGCTCTTCTCGTCCGTGACGATCCGCAAAGCCTCTTCCGGCCGCGTCGCAATCCGCTCGGCGTTCCGGGCGGCAGCGGCGGGATCGATCCGGCGCCGCTCGACCTCTTTCCCGCGGCTTGCGGTGGCCGTCGCATGCACGCCCACATACTGGGTCGGCTCGATCTCAAGACCCCGCTCGGCGTGGCTGCGGTGGTCGATCCGCACGTCATGCCCGGCTCGGGCCAACGCGACATTGGCCTGCTCTTCCCAGACCTGCCGTATATCCCGCAGCTGATCGTGCGAGAGCGGCAGGCCCTCCGCCTGAAGCCGCGCATTATTCTTCTCGATCTGCGTCTTGTCCCCCAGACCGTCCGGCGTCACCTGGCGCGTCGTCATCAGCAGGTGGGCATGGGCGTTCCGCTGATCCTTGCGCTCGTCCGGCCGGTGGATCGCCATATCGACCGCCGCGCCATAGCGGTCGGCTAGATAGGCGGCAAAGCCGCGTGCTAAATCCCGCTGCGCGCCTTCCTCCAGTTCATGCGGCAGCGCCAGAACGAATTCCCGTGCGGTCCGGGAATCCTTCCGTTTCTCGGCTGCTTCCGCGGCATTCCACAGCGTGCTCCGGTCCCTGGCCCAAGCCGCATCGACGCCCGCCGGCAGCACAATCTCGCTGCACACAACGCCGCCGCGCCCGGTATAGTCGTGCGTCACGCCATCGCGGGCGTTCGTCAGAACCGTGCCCGCGCGGTAGGCCGCGGCCGCGACAGCGCTCCGCCCCTGAGAGCGGCAGATCGGTTTCATGCTCAAATGATAGATCGCCACGGTGACTCGTCTACCGAGCACGGCCTTGCGCAGCAAGGCGTAAGTGCGCCCTTCCCTCACAATTTCGGTCGGGTAGGCTTGACATTTCGAATCATTTTAATTCCAACATTGCATCGTTATGTTGCAATGTCATCATCCAGTTTGAATAGGTACGGTCGATACAACCGAGAGCATGACCGTGTCTAAAGTCACACCAGAACAGATCAAGCGCCTTCAAGAGAAGGCCGATCAGCATAACGCCAAGCTACAGGCAGCCAAGGCCAGACTGGCTGAGACCGAACGCAAGCTCGACACCCGCCGCAAGATCATAGCGGGCGGTCTGCTCTTCGACGCGGCATCCAAGGATAAGCAATGGGCGCATCACCTCGCGGCCCTGCTAACCCGCATTGATCGCCCGAACGACAAGGAACCCTTCGAGGGCTGGAGCATCGAGCAATACAAGCTCGAAGGCGGCAAGCTTGGCGATAAGAAGCGCGCCAAGATTGAAGCCGCTGTCGGCGATGACGATGCGGGTGTTTGAGACCGGACATGCGCACCCTTCTCTCTCTGGCGCTCGTCCTCCTGCTCGGATCGTGGGTCTCCGCCCATGCCGATAGCCTGGCCGATGTTGAGCGCCCCTCTTCCTCCATTCCCGGCTGCTTGAACGACTGGGCCGTGCCCAATCTTCCTGACGGCACGCATACCTGTGAAGGCACGGCCGTCGCGCAAATTTGGAAGGAGCGCGCGGCGTCGGTTGCCTCGGCCAGTGATGTGGTCACAGGTGCGTCCCGCGATCCTAACCGGACGGACAAGCAGGCCGTCATCGATGCACTGAACGTCCTCGCGGCATCGGCCGACGTGATCGCCGCCACCTACCATCCTCAGGCGTCCGACGAGAACCGTTTTGCGGATATGCTCGCCTGGATGCGGCAGCGCTTCCAGGATTTCCAGCTGCCGATCCCGGCCAGCCTGGGCGATGGCTTTCGGATCCTCCAAAAGCGGCTTGCAGACCCCAGGCTTCTCATCGTCGATCGGAATGCTGTCTATGACCGGGGTGCCATGATGGTGGCAGCCTTCAACGAGGCCGTCGTCGAGACAAGCGATTCCATCGCACCCGAGACGGATGCTGCTGTCTTCCGCGCGCATCAGGCAGCCGTCGCAGGAGCACAAGCCGCCGATGAGGGTAAAATCGACACCGACGCGGCCTCTACCGCGATCGCCAAAGCGGCCGGACCGGATGACGCCGGCATCGCGGAAACACAGTCGGATATTCTACAGGCGTCGATCGCCGCGCACCCAAATCAATCGCACTATTTGCCGCGCACCTGGCGGCGGCTGAGCGCCATTCCGAGCGGGCTTTTGGGTCTGGTCGTTGTCTGTGCCGTCTTCATGCTGTTCAGCCTTAAGCGCAACACAGCCACTTATGGCTTTCGCCACGCCCTCGGTTACTCTCTTGTCATCGTTGTGGCTGCAGCCATCAGCTGGTTAGTCGCGTTTTTGCCCTTCGCAGTCGGAATTTTTCCGAACGGTATTTGGGTCGCTGTCGTATGGCTGATGCTGTTCGTGATCCTGCTTTTTGGTTGGCGGCGCTTCGTCCCGGCATGGGTCAAAGCATCGTTCATGGGTCAGGGATCCAGCACCCATGGCACGGCGCATTTTAGCGCGGTGAAGGAGGCGACCGATCGCAATCACCTGGCCCCCGGCGCGCCATCCGACGCTTTTGCCCTAGGCTGGCTGCACGGCACGGGGAAGCTCGCCGATGGCCGCTTCCGGCAGGATGGGCATATCCTTACCTGCGCCCCGACCGGCGCCGGCAAGGGCATCGGCGCCGTCATCCCCAACCTCCTGGATTATCCGGGCTCGGCCTTCGTGCTCGACTTCAAGGGCGAGAATTATGCCGTCACCGCCGGCGCGCGGCGGGCAGCCGGCCAGGACGTTTTCCTGATCGATCCCTTCGGCATCACGGGCGCTCCAAGCCACGGCATGAACTGGCTCGATGCCCTCGATCCTGAGGATCCGGATGTCGTGGCGCTTGCCGGAGCCATGGCCGAGATGCTCATCGCTCCCACGAGCAAGGAGACCGATCCGCACTGGACAGAAACCGCGCGCGAGCTGGTGCGTGGGTTGCTGATCTATGTCGCCGGTCTGCCGCCCGAGCGGCGCTGCATGAACGAGCTGCGGACCATTCTAACGGGGTCTGAGGACGATTGGGCGGAGACCCTCGCCCATATGCTCGACGACCCGCTGCGCGGGCACCGGATTGTCGCCCGCACGGCGACGGCACACCTCAACCGCCCGGAGCGGGAACGGGCCTCTGTTCTCTCCACGGCGACACGCCACACCGCCTGGCTGGATGACCCGCGTCTTGCCGCCACGCTCAGCCGCAGCGATTTCGATCTCCGCGACCTCAAGCGCCGCCGGATGACGGTCTATATCGCCCTCCCCCCGGATCGCCTGCGGCCCAGCCTCGGCTTCGTGCGCGGCTTCATCGGCCTGGCGCTCAATGCCATGACGGCAACCCAGGGCAAGCCGGAGGCGCGTGTCGCCTTCTTCCTCGACGAATTCGGCCAGCTCGGCCGCATGGACAGCCTGGCGGACAACATCACCATCCTCCGCGGCTACGGGGCCCAGTTCTGGCTCTTCGTGCAGGACCTTTCGCAGCTCAAAGCCGTCTATCCCCGCTGGCAGAGCTTCCTCGCCAATACCACCCAGCAGTTCTTCGGCACGGCCGACTACGACACCGCCAAATATCTCAGCGATGCGCTCGGCCAGTTCACCGTCAGCTTCACCACAAGCGGCAGCTCCACATCCACAGGCTATGGCCAGCACGGAGGTTCCGTCAGCTCCAACGAGCATGTTCAAAGCCGTTCTTTGATGACCCCGGACGAGGTTATGCGGTTGGGGCCGGAGCAACCGATCGTCATGATCTCCAGGGAGGCGCCGTATTTGCTTTTCCGTCTCAACTATCTGACCGACGCGCCCTACGCGGGAAAATTCGATCCCAACCCCATGCATCTCGCCAAAGCGGGCGAATAACCGTCACCACCCACCAGACAGACCAAGTCTGGTGGGTGCTTCCCAGGTCTGCCGGCAGAGCGGCTTTCGCCGTCCGGCAATCCACGACTGTGCTTCAAAATATCTCACTGCCCAAAAAACCCAGGTTATCTGGGGCTAAATCCCCCCGTATTTGATTCAAAATATCCCAGGCCATGGTCGTCTTCACATCAGCGACGCCCTTCATCGCGCAACTCGCGGATCGAAATACCGCCCAGGGTGTAGCCCTTGCTATCCGAGCAGATTGCTTCCGCAGTCTGTCGAGCTGTTTTTCGACGCTTGTTTATGAACTCACGCATCAGCTCACGGACCGCCTCCTCGGGGGATTGATGTTTTGCGTCCGAAAAGCGTTTGAATTCTTTGAGCAGTTCGGGTTCGAGCTCAATCGTTATAGCCACTTTCTCCGACACTGAAACTTCCCCCACAAAACATGCTGCAACCACTGACGAAGTATCTTTTTCTAAGCAAATTTAAATACTAGACCAGATTCCGGCCTAACGTTTGATGCCGGACAGTAGAGACGGTGGGTCTCAATCTTTGACTCAGACCCAAAGTATCAGGGTCGAGGCCCTACAACCGCTCAATGCGGCGCTGGCCAGCCCGTCCCCGGCGCAGCTGGGGCACGCTCACGGATTTCGCGGGCAACGGGAGGGAGCATGACGCTCCATACGGTCGCGCTTATCGTTTAGGCGCACCGGAGAAACTACCGCCCCGCCGTGCGTAGAAAGTCCGGATTTTCGTGCTGCGGTAGAGACTGCCTTAGGCAGCTTGGAGAATTTTCATCTCAACATGAAACCCGGCGGCGGCAGCCATAGTTACAAGAGCATCCAACCCGAAAAGCCCAATCTTGCCACGGTTCAGATCGGATATGCGGGGCTGTGTGACGCCAAAAGCCTTTGCTGCTTCTGCCTGAGTCATATTGTTGCGCGCAATATAATCCTTGATGCTCATCATAAGCGCTGACCGCAGCTTCATGTTTTCAGCTTCAGCGGGAGTGTCTTCAATCGCATCCCAGACACTCCTAAATGTTTCATTGCTCATTTGCTTCTCTCTTTCAAAAGGTCTTTGAGCCTGGATTTTGCTAAGTCTATATCCGATTTTGCGGTTTGCTGTGTTTTCTTCTGAAAGCAATGCAAAACATAGACTGCCTCGGTGAACTTGGCGATATAGACAACGCGGAAAATTCCTGCGTCATCACGAACACGAATCTCCTTCACCCCCTGGCCGATAGAAGTCATGATCTTCCAATCGTCAGGGTCTAGCCCAATTTGCACCTGGCCGATCTGGAAGCCGCACTCTTTCCGGGCCTCTGTCGGAAACGACCGTAAGTCAGCAAGTGAAGTGCCGCGAAATGAGACGTTCTTAGGGTAGCTCATAGCTTAATATACAAAATTTTGTATGTTTTGCAAGGACGATTTTTCCTTTTTCCCTATTTGAAGCTGAACCGGCGAGCGGATCGTCGGCTGGAACGATGGCCAAGTTCTTTGTATTGCGAGGGCAAGAGCCTACGCGTCACGCGGTCGTATCGCCGGGAAGGCCGCCGGTTGGCCTTCCCGGCGCTCACTCTCACGCCGCCCAGGCAAACAGATCGTCGGCCGGGACGCTGGCCGCGATCCTGGCATTGCGAGCAGCGCGGGCTTCGGTGAAATCGATCGAGACCATCTCGATGGAGGGCCTTACGCCATGCCAGCCGTCATAGACGGCGCAATCCACGCTTTCGGGCCAAAGCTCGATTGGACTTGCTTCAGAAAAGTGGAGGGCTCCTACTGGCATAGAGGAGTTATCCAGGCATGGCGCAACGATTTACGCAGGAGTTTGAAGACGAGGCGGTTCGTCTGGTCCAGACGAGCGGCCGGACGCGGCGGGAGATAGCGAATGATCTTGGCATCGGCTTGTCGACGCTGACGCGCTGGTTGTCCCGCCGCCGGGACCGGGAGATGGATGAGCCGGAGCGGCGACCACCGGGTGAGGATGCCGCCGCCGAGCTAAAGCGGCTTCGGCGAGAGAATGAAATTCTTCGCCAGGAACGCGATATCCCGAAGCGTGCTACC
>NZ_JAESVB010000040.1 GCF_020618775.1 Acidisoma silvae
GGGTCGAGACCCTCAGGGTCCGACGCGGGATGGATTTCGGTCATGGCGGCGAGGAGACCCCCTCCCCGCGGGAAAGACAAGTCAGAAAAACAAGCTAGGCGCGATAAGGGGGATTATCCTTTTTGGCCGACCTACATTACTAGTTGCTAAGACATCTTACGCCATCACGATCTAGATTTTGGGCGTCAACCAGTCACTCAACTTGGACCACCGGCGTCGCGCATTGCCGTTCTTGACGGCGATGGCGAGTGCTCGCCGCTGGCCGACCAACACCACGAGCTTTTTTCCTCGTGTGATTCCCGTATAGAGAAGGTTCCTCGCCAGCATCGTATAGTGCTGGGTCATTAACGGAATGACGACAACCGGATACTCTGAGCCTTGGCTTTTGTGTATCGTCGTCGCATAGGCGAGGACGAGTTCGTCTAGTTCGCCAAAGCTGTAACTGACCTCTCTGCCCTCAAAGATCACGGAAAGCTCACCCTCCTCAGGATCGATGCCAGATACCACGCCAAGGTCACCATTGTAGACGTCGCGCTCGTAGTCATTCGAGGTCTGCATGACCTTGTCGCCGATGCCGAACGTCCAACCAAAGCGTTCGACTTTGATCTCGCCAGGAGGATTGAGCGCTTTCTGAAGCTCGATATTGAGCGATCGGGCGCCCATTCCGCCGCGGTTCATCGGACAGAGAACTTGAATATCGCTCACAGGGTTCATGTTGAATCGTGCGGGGATTCGCCGCTGCACCACGGCCAGGAGTTTAGCCACGCCATCCTCTGGATCACTGGCGTCCACGAAATAGAAATCTGATCCGTCGTGGGGCTGTAATTCCGGCATAAGCCCTTGATTGATCCGATGCGCATTGACGATGATCTGGCTCTCGGCTGCCTGCCGAAAGACCTCGGTCAGTCTGGCAACCGGAACGCTAGCGGCTGTGATGATGTCGGCCAGCACTTGGCCCGGCCCGACGGACGGCAGCTGATCGACGTCACCCACCAGGAGCAAAGCGGCGCTGTCAGGAAGCGCCCTCAGCAATGAACGCGCGAGTGGCACATCGACCATGGACGTCTCGTCGACAACCAGTAAGTCGCAAGACAACGGATTAGTCTCGTCTCGTTTGAATCCGCCATTGCGCGGGTCTGCCTCGAGCAACCGATGGATCGTCCGCGCTTCCAGTTTGGTACTTTCGCTCAGGCGTTTGGCAGCCCTGCCCGTGGGGGCACATAGGGTGACATTCACGCCCTTAGCTTTGAGCACTTGAAGGATCGCATTGACGAGCGTCGTCTTACCGACCCCGGGACCGCCGGTGATCACCATGACCTTGGACGCCACGGCGAGACTAAGGGCCTCGCGCTGGCTCGTGGCCAAGGCCAGGCCGGTGCGCTTTTCTATCCATGGGATTGCACGTGCGGCATCAATCCCCAGCCATGCGGGTTGGCCATTGGCTAGCGCACGCAGGCGATCGGCAATCGCCTGTTCGGCGCGGTAAAGGCCTGTCAGGAAGATGCATCGCACCCCTCTCACGGTATCAGCGACCAGGTCACCACCGTCGAGCTCTAGGCCGAGTGCCGTCTCAACCAACGGCGCTTCCACCGAGAGAAGCGCGGCTGTCGCGGTTAAGACCTCCACCTCAGGCAGTCCGCAATGGCCTTCTCCGGTTGCTTCTGCGAGGGCGAAGGATATCCCTGCCCGCACGCGGATCATCGCCGTGGGTTCAATGCCAAGTTTCTGCGCAACCTGATCTGCTGTCCGGAATCCGATCCCCTTGATATCGCGTGCCAGGCGATAAGGATTCTCGGTGATCAATTGGACCGCCTCGGCACCATAGGTCGTGTAAATCCGTACGGCACGGGAGGTGCCCACACCATTCGTGTGAAGGAACAGCATGATCTCTCGGATGATCTTCTGCTCGGCCCAGCCGGCGATAATCCGCTCAGCGCGTTTTGGGCCAATTCCTGTCACCTCGCGCAGTCGAACCGGCTCAGCCGTAATGACATCGAAAACCGCTTCTCCGAAGGCCTGGACCAGTTTCTTGGCGTAAATGGGGCCGATGCCGCGGATCATCCCCGAGCCGAGGTATTTCTCAATGCCTTCCAGGGTCGTCGGCGGGGTCGCCCTCAGGAATTTTGCCCGGAACTGCAGGCCATGCGCTCGGTCATTGACCCAGGCGCCTGACATTTGGACCCACTCGCCAGCGGCAATCGAGGCCGCATGGCCAACCACAACAATGAGATCGCGATGGCCCCGCGCTTTGACGCGCAGCACACAAAACCCGCTTTCCGCATTGTGAAATGTGACGCGCTCGACGAGACCCGCAAGCGCCTCTTCGGGTTGCGTTTGGGCTCGCTCACGTGACATGCGGCTCACCTGGGGGAAGATACGATATTCCTTCCGCCAGTTTGATACTGGCCTTCACGCTTATATCACAGATGAGCAAACCTTGGCCGGTCCCCGTGCCTGGGTCCATCTTCAAAGCATGCGGTTACGAGCGCAGGACCGATCCGTCCTTGACGGACGCGGAAGGGAATGATGTGGCAAGCCCCTCCCCGCCTCGGTTAGGCCGGATGGGGATGCGACGGACCGACCGCCTTTTTCAAGGCGCGGCGGGGCTTTTTCGCAGGGCGCGTGATCAATACATCCAGCGGGATATTCCAAGCTTCATGGAGGATCACTGCCTGCTGTGCGCTGATCGACCGCTTGCCCGCAAGGAGTTCGGATGCCTTCGGGCGCGAGCCGAGCAGCTTGGCGAGATCTGCCTGCGTCGCACCTCGGAACTCCATCGACATTTTCACCGCTTCATGCGGTGCTGGCTTCTGAATCGGCCCGACGATACGGCGCTCATAGTCTTCAACGAGAATAGAAAGCACGGTCAACCGATCACCGTCCGGCGTGCCGACCTCGGGTTCATTCTCGAAATAGCCATCGAGCTCGTTCATCGCCCACCGGTAATCCTGCTCGGTGTTGATGACGCGGATATCCATAACCGTCATCGCCCTATTCCTTCCACGCCCTTGATCGCATCATAGTCCGCATGAGTGCCGACAAACTTCACCTTCACATTGGCGAACTTGTAGGAAACGTGAGCGATCAGCCGATACTTATTGGCGCCTATATCAAAGATCACCCGGCTATCCACGATGAAATCGGCCGTATTGAAGTCTTTTCGCACGTCCGCCGGGGTCTTCCAGACGGCATCAGCTGTCACGGCGTACCAATAGCCTAACGGCTTCTCAGCGGGCGGGTGCGTTTTCCAAAAGGCTTGAAGCGTCGTGAGGCTGAGAACGCGCATGACCATCTTTTACATTGTTCCCCATTAGGGAACAAACCTAGATATCGTCACGGGACCATCCCCATGCCAAGTGCTCTATCTAGATGACAAGCGAGAAAAGGAAGGAAGGCGCGATAAGCGGCGTTATCACGCGTAGATTGACGTGAAGGGGAAGCAGACGACGGAATCTTGGCCGTACAAGATGTAAGAATTGGCAGTAGGGAGCGCCGAGACGCCTTCCACAATGCTAGTGCCGCATACCGACCTGTTGTTCATTGGCGGGAACAAAGGCCTGGCGATATGCTTCGCGGTTTGGCGGCAATGCTTTGGTGGCTGAAGTCTAGCACAAAAGGGAGCTTTCACCCGCAATAGAAAAGGATAGGCGTTGTAGCGTGAACGGCCGGTTGCGAAAAACTTATCACGCTACCCCCTTTTTCGAGAGCCTAACGAGGCTCTAACAGCCAAAACTGAGATGCTGGTCTTTGCGTGAAGACCGGCTCGATAAGTCAGCTACATCCCTGCCATATGCAATTTTGCCGACGCCCAGGTCGCGGCCCTAGGGCGCTCTATTATCAGTAGGCAACGCGGTCTCTCGTTGCTGTCGACTTTGCTCAAAATTGCTTTGGAGGGTGAGCCACAAGGAGGCTTAAAGCATTGGCTGGTTTAGAATACCAAGAGACGGACCTTATAAAGGTGGTCTTCCCTGGGGCCGCCGGCCCACAGGGCAATTATATCCGTATGTTTGGATGCCACCGGGGTCGCGTGCACATTCCAAGACGAGGTGGTTAATATTTGTACAATATATTGAAATATATGCAATTTTCTCCATTTACTGTCAACAGTTGGCAAACAACTTCTCTGTTTGTCACCAGCTGCTTCAGCCATCAATTTGATGCCAAAAAGACGACTGTTGGCAAACAGTTAGTCGCTATAAAGAAATCTTTGTGACGTTTGTTAGCCAACTGTTGATCATCTGTTGGTTAAAAGCTGTCTGTTTATCGATAAAAAAACGTCTGTTGGTTTTCTAATAGCCAACTGATAGACGACAGTTGGCAGTTTGCCAACTGTCGTTTCAATGGCGATATACAAGCTGCGATTAGCTGTCTAACTGTCAACAGATCGAAAACTGACAACAGTTGACTAACTGTCGGTCAATTGGCAACCTATGGCCAACAGTGTGATCGAGGTTTGTATGCCGACCATTTCATTCGCGAGTTCTAAAGGGGGCGCAGGGAAGAGTACTAGCGCAGTGCTGCTTGCTACAGAATTGGCGGAGCGGGGGACGACTGTGACGATCATCGATGCTGATCCCAACCAGCCCGTCAGCCGATGGAGTAAGAAGCCTGGTGTTCCCAATGGCCTGACCGTCGTAGCCAACGCTACCGAGGAGACCCTTATTGATAGCATCGACGAGGCTGCTCAGAAGACAGCATTCGTAATAATAGACTTAGAGGGTACAGCAAACATAATGGTCGCGCAGGCGATGTCGCGCTCGGATCTCGTCATCATTCCGACAAAGGGATCCGAGTTGGACGCCATCGAGGCAGTCAAGGTGATTAAATTCGTTGCGCGCCAGGAAAAGGCCTATCAGAAAAAGATCCCGTTCAGCGTCCTTTTCACGCAAACAAATCCAGCCGTTAGACCAAGAACCTTGAAGAGCTTGGAAAGTGATATGCTTTTACAAGGGATCCCGCTATTCGATGTGGCAATCCACGAACGAGATGCTTATCGAGCCATATTTTCATATGGCGGTTCATTGTCCGGCCTGAACACAAGTGCCGTGGGTGGAATTCCAGCAGCAACGGGAAATGCCAAGAAGTTCGTGGCAGAGGTCGTAGCGTTATTAAAAAAGCAACAGTCCGCTGAAGAGGCGAGGGTGGCGTGATGTCTGGTACAAGACCCTCTATTTTTGAAGACGACGACTTGGACCTTGGAAGCTTCTCGCCCAAGGTGGAGTCTATCAGACCGCCTGTGAAGGCCGAGACAGTGAGGGAAGTGGCCGAGCAAAGCGGCTTTCACAGTCGGGCACCTAAGAAGGCAGAGAAACTTGTCGAGCTGCCAGTCGCGCCGTTGCGGCCATCCCTTAAAAAATCTGGTCGCACGGTCCTCTTAAACGCTCGTATCACTCAACAAGCTCATGACCGCTTCCATGCCATCGTTGAGGCAGAGCGCCTGCGGTATGAGCGCGGCGAGATTATGCACCGCCCTACTCTTGGAGAGATCGTTGAGCGGGCTCTGGGTGCCTTAGAAAAGCACGGGGAGGGAAGGGGCCTTAAGTCGTCTAAGTGATGGCTTATTGTGGACAGTTTGCCAGCTAATTGACGACAGTTGGAAGGCAATTTCACCGATATTTTTTTAGTAGCGTGATGTTTCTCTGGGTCCGCCGGGCTTTTAGTTTGATCTTTACCGGGGTGGGTGAAATTATCGAGTTTGATCTCTACCGGGAAATCAGAGGGATTTAATTGAGTGAACTTTGGCTGAAACAGGTGGCCTCGAGGGGAGGAGACTGACGCCTCGATCACCAACATCTACGTGTGCATCTGGATAGACAGCCAGAGCGAGCTGTAGATTTTCTAGGAAAGTCGGACGAAAATGGTCCATACGGGAAAATCCGGTCCCGAATTGGCCCTTGAGTGCAGCCCAGCTTACGGCACGAGGTCCTTGCAGCACATGGAGTCGGTAGGCAAGCCAGCAATACAGGTCGAGGGCCATGGAATGGCCCTGCAACGCCCGGATAGCAGCTTCATCTAGCGGAATTGGATGGCGCCGCAGCTGATCCCAAAAGGTTTCAGATAGTCGAACTTTGTCCAAATAACTTTGATCTTTACCGGGGCCTCCGTCATCCAAAAACAGGGCACCATCCACCAGATTTTGATTCAAAAGCCCTGTTTTTCCGCCATTCGAGACTTGGAAGCTTAGGCGACAGCGGCTGAGGCGCTCGGCTTGATCACGAACACCCTTGGCATTTGGACCTCCAATAGGGATGCCCATTCTGAGCATCCACTCATGCATTGAACGGCCCAGTTCCACATCTCTAGAGCCCGTTCGGAGCGCCTGCGTCATTAAATATAGCATAATGAGACGGGCTCGTGAGCCGTAGGGAACTCCGATTGGAACAGGAACACCGTCACGGACAGGTCGTCTGCCTGGCTCCACCAGGAGCAGCACGTGCTCTGTCTGAACCTGCCAAACGGCGTCGTCCTTCAATTTTCGATGGGGGAGGGCGGCCTGTGCGAAACCACTATAGATGAAACCTACGCCACCTTCTTCGTCGGCCATAAAATCAGCGGCAGCATCGATAACGCGACGATCGAGATCAAAGGCAAGAGCACCTTGGCGCCCGTGCTGTTCTAAGAGCTTATGAACCTTGCCCATAATGGCGACCTCCGACCGTTCGACAATTTGGATCGGTTTTGGTGGATTGTCGCTTTGATATTTACCGGGACATCTAATTGAGGAGATATTTGTAGAGTTAGTATGACCCGGTAGATATCAGGGGATAACTGCTTAAGTGATTGACTTTAAAATAGAGTCACGTCGACTTTAGTCCCGGCAGATATCAAACGTCGACCGGTAAATATCAGAGCTGAACTACCCCGAACAAAACACGCTACCCCGGTAAATATCAAATTTGGATCCCGACTCGCGCTCCCGGTAAATATCAAAAAGTGACACTCATCCAGGGTGATAGCTCTGTCAGCTAACAACTTGTTTTGAGGCGTTTCTTACGCATGCCCTGTTAGTCACTAACAAGCTTAACTTGTTTAGAAACGGCGACAGATGTCTTGTTAGACTCTAACTAAATACGCATCCTTTTATCAAAAAGATGAACCGCGCCGGGATTGTAGGAGACCATTTGTCCCGAAGTCCGTGCCCGAGTGGTGCGGCTGGTGTTGGAGCATGAGGCCGACCATCCGTCGCGCTGGACGCCATGGTGTCCAGCGCCGAGAAGATTGGTTGCTCGGCCCATACGCTGAGTGAGTGGCTCAAGAAAGCCAAATTGAATGAATTGTGTTAGGCGAATGAAATCCTGCGCAAGGCCTCAGCTTATTTCGTTCAGGCGGAGGTCTTCTACCGCCCCTTCAACAAATGGCGGCATTCGTTGACGCGCATCGCGCGGCTTACGGGGGCGAGCCGATTGCCAAGTCCTGCAGATCGCTCGGTACGAAGCCATGGACCAACCACTCATGGCCGCCTAATTTGATCAAACTCGTCTCCGCTAATCCCGGCGTGGTTCAATCGATCCTAACCCATTGACTCCAAGCAATCTGAAATTTGCATTGTTGAGACCTAACAGTGGGTGGTAATCTCCACGGCGGAAGGGAGCTTTAACATGCCAGCAGTCGCCCGCACTATCTCGATCACCGAACACCACGACGCTTTCCTGTCAGACCAGATTGCTCAAGGACGGCACGCCAGCACGAGCGAAGTCGTCCGCGAAGCTCTGCGTCGGTATGAAGATGATGTTCGTCGTGAGGAAGCTCACCTTGCTTACCTGAAGAGATTAGGTGACGAAGGTGAAGTCGCTATTGACAAAGGCGACTACATCGACGTGCCCCACGACCAGCTTGGCAGCTTCCTTGACAGCCTCGGCCGAGAAGCCCGCAGCGAGTGACGAGGCTCGACTATCGGTTCTCAGGACCAGCTCAGCGTGAAGTCGTTCAAATCCTCCGAGCCTCGACCGTCCGCTTTGGCGCTCCGGCAGCTCTTCGGTACCAGCTTCTAATCGGCCAAGCTGTCTCGGATTTGACCGAAAACCCGACCAGAGCAGGAGTCCGGCAGGTAGATGGCCGCCTGCACTATCACCTGCGGCACTCTCGCAGCCGGGTCGCCGGTGATAAAGTGCGCTATCCTCGGCACGTGCTGGTCTGCCGAATTGAAAGAAGCATGCTCGTGATTATGGCTGTCGGACACGATGCAATGGAAGACGGGATGGTTAGACGTATCGAGGAAGGCGATGGCAGGTAATGCTAAGAGCGATAGCTGCCGCAGTAGTTCTCCTGATTCCAGTCCACCATGCTATTAACCAAATCGGACTGAATCTAGGAAGCCGTTTAGTTTAGGAGACTGTGGCCAAGGCAAAAACGGCTCCAAGCATTGTTGTGACATCTGTCATGCGGGAGACATCAGTGCCGAAGATAATAGCATTGACGATCGATCTTGAAAGCGAATTGCACGAAGATTTTAGACGTTTTGCAGACGCAAAACATCACACCCCAGAAGAAGCGGCTTGTGAGTTGATTATTGAATCATCAACAGCTGCAGGAGCACTGCTAGGCAGGCTATGGAAGCAGTTCTCGTCAGTAGCGAGGGCTGACGGAGCCATTGGTCTGACGAAAGTGTGTTGGGGTGGAGCAGCCGCCCGTGGTGAAGCTGACTGTGAACTGGCCTAGGGCATCGCTGAGATATTTAGCAGTGTCGTAATCGGCGGTGCCGCAGAACTACTGGGTCGTATTGGCCAGGAAGCTCTGCCAGCGGGGATAGACGGCTTTGAGCTGCGAAAGTCCTGTACGAAAAGCCAGAACTGAACGCCCTAGCCACGGAGGATGGTGATGTTGTCCGCGAGGCTGTCCATGCGGACGAGCTGGCCGAATTCATCGAGGAAGAAGGCGACCCGCGCCTCCGGGTTGCTCTGGGTCGCCACCATGGCATTGAGCGCCAGGCCGATGAAGCCGCGCACGAAGCCAAGGCAAGGCCGCAGGCGATGAAGGGGGGAGGGCGATATAGACCGTCATTCGGCGGCGTTTGCGGTCGCGGAGATCGAAATCGGTGCGGTTGAGTGTGGCGGCCAGGCGCGGGTCATCCAGCCAGGCGGTGTGGCGTATGGCGGTCGAGAGGACAGAGGCCCGTTCCCGCTTCGGGCGGCCGAGGTGCGTGGTTGCCGTGCGGGCGACGAACCTGTGTCCGCGGAGCGGGTCCTCGAGCATATGAGCGAGGGTCTCCGCCCAATTGTCCTCGGAGCCCGTCGTAAGGCTCCTGTGGAACTGCGATGACCTGCGTCGCTACTTGGCTAATAACACTGGGTCACTGACCGACTAGGAATTTCTACTCGCCCGTGGTCCTTCATTCCTGGCCTATCGAAACCCGCCTCTTACATTGTTTGATGGGATCAACTCCAGGAACTGTATCCGTAATCTTTGCATGGCCCGACCCACTTCGGCCCAGTAAGTTGCAACTCTAGGCGCCACTGAAAAATTGCCAATAGCAGATTGGAATTATTTTTCTCTCTTGCTTGTTTTTCGTTGTTAAACAGCCAGTCCGCGCGTCGATGCGGTTCGATACGGTTCAATACCTCGATCAGCGATTGCTTATCTCTGATAGGAGAAAATGGATTGGACGGTACTTTTTCCATTAAGAAACGTTAAAACGTTATCGCGCGTATGGCTTCTCGCTATTTAGGACTAGATGTTTGGTCCCGGGATTTGGCGGAACTGACTTTGCGTGAATCTTGATGGTTCTTTTTCCCGGGTTTGACAACCAAATTCGTAGGGTGTGAGGTTACGAAGAGTTTTTATCCACTGTCCAAAATTGTAGGCCGCGATGAAGTCGGCCGAGTGTTGCCGGAGATGGTCGTATCTCATACTGTTTGGCGACGGATCTTAGGCTCTTTTGACTAGCCTGTGTTGCTCGAAGGATTGCCGCAGTCGTTGTATCGTTCCCATGGTGAGTCTGGCCATAGTGCTTCCTTCAACTCCTGCAAGAAGAGTTGCACCACTAAATATTGGGGTCAAACATCTCTAGAGCGTGTCATGCACCTTGCATGAGATTTGCGGCTTGTTTGAGCATGTAGCGGACGAACGCGATGACGTGGAAACCAGCCAGGGTTGTAGCCACACGCTCATAATCTTTGACGAGCCTGCGGCACCGTGTGG
>NZ_JAESVB010000041.1 GCF_020618775.1 Acidisoma silvae
CCTTTGGGTGTCTGGCGCATTCGGTGTGGAGCTTTCGTCCGGAGGGCATTGAGCGCCTATTTGCGGGTCAGTGCGGTCCTGTGCCCTGATACGGCATGAAGAAGCACGATTGCTGAACGCTTTCGCCGGACATCAACGTTTCAGCCGCAGAGAGAATTGGACCATAATGGGTTGTATCAGGGACCCTGGTTGCCATCGGACGATGTCCTGAATCCAGTTCCCGGTCACGGCGGCGCCAAAGGGCCTATCTACGCCGCATGCAGGATCTGCCGGTTCACGGTGTCGCTGTGACGCTCCGTCTCAAATTCACACGCTGGCGGTGCAAGGAGAAGCTCTGCCTGCGAAAGACCTTGCTGATCGCCTTCCGGATGTTGCACGGCCCCCCGCCCTGGAGGGCGTGCCTGGCGGCAGAACTCGCCCGTCTTGTCGCCCCTAAAGAGGGCGGTCAGCCGGGCCCGCTGATGGCACGCCCGGGGATGTCTCTGAACAAAAATAGCCTCCTCCGGTCACTTAGGCGAGCGATGGAGCTTCCGCTTGGCAGACAAACACGCCAACTCAGTCATCCAATAGGTAGGGGACAAACACATCTTCAACGGTCCAGCGCTTCTTCGAAAGGCCTTGCTCGAAATGATAGCGTAGAAAGGTATCGAGGGCCGCGCGATTACGCTTGATACCGTAAGGCCACCAATCTTCCCCCAGCGCTCTGCGATTGTCAGTGATGAGGGCCGTGAGCCAGGGGATCATGGTCGTCATGTTGTTAAACGTCATGCCCCTTACCAGTTTTTCCTCGCAAGCGGCTTTGGCATCCTTGAAACCCTTATAGACGGCCCTGACGACCTCGGGCTTTTCTTCGGCCAGTTCGCGCCTGACGACGATCTGGTGCATCATCGGAAAGAGGCCTGTGCGAGTAAAATAGTCACGTTCGACTTCGACATAATTCTCGAAGAGGCGTCCCACGGCAGGATCACCTTCGAGATAGGCTTTAGGAGCGTCAGCTGAAATCAGAGCATCGATTTCGCCCTTGGCGAGAAGCTCGCCCAGATCGGCATCCGCACCTGCCTGCTCGACCTCTATGCCCGCCGGATGCGGCTGCGGCACCCAATCGATTGGCTTCAACGGGAAATCAATCCCGCCGATCAACCAGCGCGAATGCTCAGGCTTCACACCATATTCATCCGAGAGAATGCCTTTGGGCCAAACGCCCGCATCATGACCATACATTGCGAGCTCGCCGATGCGCTTGCCAGCAAGATCCTGCGGCTTTTCAATCCCGCTCGCCTTGTTGATGTAGATCGCCGAATGGCGAAACATATGCAGCGTGAAAACTGGAATCGCCAAAAACGGTGGCTCGTCGAAATCCATCGTGCGCAGGAAATAGGAAAAACCAAGATCAGACACATCGTATGCACGGTCTTTGACCATCGCTTCAAATACGTCCGTGACAATGCGGCCATTGTGGTAGGTCGCGTCGACGCCATTGATCTTCACTGAGCCGTCGCGCAGCGGCTCGCAACGATCATAATTCCAGAAAGCGATATCGAGTTTGATATTACTCACGACCGTGCTCCGCTCTCGTTGGGGACAAAGCTTATTCTCTTGAGGGAACATAGGCGCATTTGCTGGTTAGCGGCTTCACAACTCCCCGAGGCGTTCACTGGCCTCCTAGTACTGGCCGCTCGGACGATGCTGATTTGGCTTGCTATTCCGCAGGTGGTGCTTCGTCCCGACAGATTTTTACGCGACGTTTTATGACCACATGCTGCGCATCCGCGCGCCGACATCAATGCGGACCTGATTAGCCGCAGCCTCTCGTGCCACCTGGGTGGCGAGGACAGGCCAGGACAGGCTTTCAAATAGCGGCAGAAGGCTCGTCGGAATGAAGCGCGTGCGAGAAGCGAAGACGTGCCTGTCTCCCATGGTCGGTTGCCCGTGCGTGTAGAAGCGGCGAGGTGTCACCAAGTAGAGATTATCCTTGGCCCGGGTCATCGCAACATAAAGCAGACGCCGTTCCTCTTCGATTTCCGCTGTAGTCCCGGTTCCAAGATCTGACGGAATGCAACCGTCGACCGCGTTGAGCACGAAGACCGATTTCCATTCCTGACCCTTGGCCGAGTGGATGGTCGAAAGGATCAGATAGTCCTCATCCAGCAGCGGCACACCGGCCTGGTCGCTCGTAGCGTCCGGCGGGTCAAGCGTGAGATCTGTCAAGAAACGCGCGCGAGATGGATAGCCAGCGGCGATTTGCTCCAATTGAAGTAGATCCAACTGACGGGCGTCCGCGTCCTCATGAATGCGCTCGAGATGGGGCGCATACCAAGCCCGTGCACAGCCAATTTCACCCGGCCAGCCGATTTTGGCCGAAGCGAGTTGCTGCACCGTCTCTACAAGACCTACCCAACCCTCTCCTGCGCGTGGCGGCGGCGCTATCTCAGCAAGCGCGACAATCGGATCCGCTTGCTCTGCCATCGCGTCCAGCACGCGTTGTGCGGAGCTTGGCCCCACCCCGGGCAACAATTGAAGAATGCGAAACCCCGCAACCCGGTCGCGCGGGTTTTCCACAAAGCGCAGCAACGCCAGCAGGTCTTTGACGTGGGCAGTGTCCAGAAACTTGAGACCTCCGAATTTGACAAAGGGAATGTTGCGCCGTGTGAGCTCGATTTCGAGATGCCCGCTATGGCTTGAAGTCCGAAACAGCACGGCCTGTTGTTTGAGGGTTGCACCCCCTTCCCGGTTCTCAAGCACACGCTCCACCACATAGCGCGCCTGTTCCATTTCATCGCGCACGCTGGCCAGGACTGGCAGCTCGCTTGATTGGCGGTCGGTCCAAAGGTCCTTGGTAAAGCGCTCTGCCGCCAATCCGATGACGCCGTTGGCGGCATTCAGGATCGGCTGCGTGGAGCGATAGTTCTGATCCAGGGTAATCACGGCAGCTGGTGGAGCAAACTGATCCGGAAAGTCGAGAATATTGCGGACCGTCGCCGCGCGAAACCCGTAGATCGATTGCGCGTCGTCTCCAACGACGGTCAAACCACAACCAGAGGGTTTCAGTGCGAAGAGGATGCTCGACTGGAGCCGGTTGGTGTCTTGATATTCGTCGACGAAGATATGATCGAAGCGATCCCCGATATCGGCTGCCAAGGTTGGGTCGGCGACCATCTGCGCCCAGTAGAGCAGCAGGTCGTCATAATCGAGCACGCCCTGTGCCTGCTTTGCTTCAACATAGCTCGCGAACAGCTTCCGGAGTTCCAACTCCCAAGCCGAGCACCACGGAAAATGCGTCTTTAGTACCGCTTCGAGCGGCGTTTCCGAATTTACCACCCTGGAATAGATCGCAAGGCACGTGCCCTTTGTTGGAAAGCGGTTTTCCGTCTTTGAAAACCCGAGCTGATGCCGCTGCAGATTCATCAGATCAGCGGAATCCTCCCGATCATGAATCGTGAAGTTGGGCTGCAGCCCAATCTGTTCAGCATATTCCCGCAAGAGCCGCGCCCCGACGGCGTGGAAGGTCCCGGCCCAGGTCATCGCATCGGCCAGAGCGGTTCCCACGGCTGAACCCATGGTTTTGGCGCAAATCGTCTCGACCCGGCGTGTCATCTCTGCTGCGGCCCGGCGGGAAAAGGTCATCAGCAGAATGCGACGAGGGTCGATGCCAGCCTGGATCATCTTGGCCACGCGATGCGCCAACGTGTTGGTTTTGCCCGAGCCGGCTCCGGCAATAACCAGCAAAGGGGCGGAAAGCGGCCCGAAATGGCTTCCTATGCCATGGTCCACGGCCTGCTGCTGCATGGCGTTCAAGGGAGTGCGTTGAGGGTTAGACATCTAAGCGGCCGAGATCCTTAAGGACCCCAAATCAACCATGTTTCCCGTTTTGTTCACAAGGGTCGACATGCACGCGAGCAGCGCCCAACGCGCAGTTTCGGAGAGCTTTAAGGTCTGTTAGGAGCTTCCCTCGGATGAGCGTGCGAATTCTGCTGCCTGGCAGCTCGGCAAAACCCCGTGGATCCTCTTAAATGTCTGTCGCAGTGCTACCCCTTCACCATTCTGACAAGGGTCGACCTACATTCCTGGCGGGCGGTGGCGCCTGTGCCGAATTGATCGGCAGTAAGGACTGGGCCGCCACGCCTCTTGGTCCCATCGAAAACTGGCCTCAGTGTCTGACAAGCGCCGTTGCCATCCTCCTTCGGTCCCCGGTCCCAATTGTTATGCTTTGGGGACCTGAAGGCGTCATGCTCTATAACGACGCCTACTCCGGGTTTGCAGGGGGCAGGCATCCGGAGCTGCTCGGATCTAACGTTCGCAAGGGCTGGCCGGAGGTTGCCGACTTTAACGACAACGTTGTGACAAAGGGGCTGGCGGGTGAAGTCCTGCGTTACCGCGACCAAGAGCTGACCCTTCACCGCAACGGCGTGCCTGAGCCAGTATGGATGGACCTGGACTATTCTCCCGTTCCCGATGAAGCCGGGAGGCCAGCAGGCGTCATCTGCTTTCTCGCAGAGACCACCCAGCGCGTCGCAGCAGAGCGGCGAAAAGCCTTCCTGCATGGGCTGTCGGACGATCTTCAAGGCCTGACGACGCCGTCCGATATCATGAGGATGACGGCTGACCGCCTCGGAAAGTTACTATCTGCCAGCCGCGTTTTTTATGCCGAAATTTCCAATGGAAGGATGACTGTCGAACGCGACTATGCCTCTGGCGTGACTTCGATCTTTGGCGAGCATTCTCTCGAGGCCTTCGGGCCCGATCTCCTGGCCGCCTACCGCATCGGTACACCCGTTGTGGTCCGCAATGTCGAGACGGAGGTCAGACTTAGTTCCGACGCCCGCGCAGGGCTTCGCTCCCGGGAGGTTGGGGCATTCGTCGACGTCGTATTGTTTGAAGAGACGCAGTGGGTGGGACTGCTTGCCGTCCAAAGTGCCACGCCCCGCCTATGGACTGAGGCCGAGGAAACACTCATCCAAGAGGTTGGCGAACGCATCAAAGTAGCAATAGAGCGGGCCCGCGCTGAGCGCGACCGGCTCTGGGACCTGTCTCAGGACATGCTCGCTCGGGCCGATTACAGCGGGATGATATCCGCGGTGAACCCGGCATGGACCCGTGTCCTGGGCTGGACCGAGAACGAGCTGCTTACGCGCGGCTACACGACCTTCATGCATCCCGAGGACGCCGCAGCCACCCTCACCGCAATTGCTGAAGTCGCCGCAAAGCGTGAGCCCGCTCGGTTTCAGAACCGCCTAGCCACGCGCGACGGTGACTGGAAATCTATCGAATGGACCGTAGCGCCGGAACCCGATGGCATTAATTTTGTGGCGGTCGGCCGCGACCTCAGCGAGGCCAAGGCTCGCGAGGCTGAGTTGGAGATCGCCCGAGAAGCCCTTCGTCAAAGCCAAAAAATGGAAGCGATAGGGCAGCTTACCGGCGGTATTGCCCACGACTTCAACAACATGCTGACGGGCGTGATTGGCAGCCTCGATCTCATCAGGCGCAATATGGCCGTTGGAAAATTGGACCGCGTCGAGAAATACATCGAAGCCGCCAACACATCCGCGCAGCGCGCCGCCGGCCTAACCTCACGCCTCCTTGCCTTCGGCCGAAGGCAGTCACTTGATCTTAAGACGATCGACGTGAATGCCTTAGTAGCTGGGGTGGAGGATCTTCTGCGTCGCACGCTTGGCGAGCAGATCATTCTTGTGACCCATTTGGCTAGCAATCTCTGGACAGCGACTACAGATGCTAATCAACTAGAAAGTGCCTTGCTTAATCTCTGTATCAATGCTCGCGACGCCATGCCCAGTGGCGGGCAACTCGTCGTCGAAACGGCCAACACTGAATTAGATGAGCGCTACACACGTGACTACCCTGAACTCCAACCCGGGCAATATATCGTCCTGAGTGTCACCGATACCGGCGTAGGCATGTCGGCTTCGACGATTGCAAAGGTTTTCGAGCCCTTCTTTACAACGAAGCCAGTAGGCCAAGGCACCGGTCTTGGGCTTTCTATGATTTACGGTTTTGTCCGTCAGTCAGGCGGCCATGTCCGTATCTACAGCGAGTTGGCACAGGGCACGACGGTAAAATTGTTCGTGCCTCGCTCCCACGGCACTGTTGCAGTAAAATCAGCGCCTACTGTGACGATTCCGCATGGTGCTGGTGAAACGGTGATGTTCGTCGAGGATGATGCCTCGGTTCGTTTAATTGTAGCAGAAGTCCTTGCGGAGTTAGGCTACGCAGCAATCGAAGCCGTGGATGCCAATCGCGCCATACCAATCCTTGAGTCCGGCCAACGCATCGATCTTCTGATTACGGATGTTGGATTACCTGGCTTGAATGGCCGGCAATTGGCCGAGATAGCGCGGAAAGTCAGGCCCGATCTCAGCGTTCTCTTCATCACTGGCTACGCCCAGAATGCTGCCGTTCGCGCAGGGTTTTTGGACGAGGGGATGGACATGATGACAAAACCCTTCGCAATCGATGCATTAGCAACAAAGATCCGTCATATCATCGGAAACTGAGAGCGCGTCTCGCAGGATCTCGGTTCCTTAACTATGAGAATATCGGCATCAAGTTTGAGCAGTTTAGGTCATGTTGCGCATTAGAACTTCCAACGCCGCCATTTCAGGTAAAAAGAGTCAATTATCTTCAACGAAGCCAATCTCTACAGGCGATGCATTGTAATCTCTTAAGTCTTGTTCTTTTTCTTAGAGAAAGTTGACAATCGATTTGGATTCTCCGAGTCCGAACACGTGAGCCGAGACTGGAAGCGGCGCGACGCGTCCGGGTCAGTTTACTGATTGATACGCCCCCGGCCTTAGCCGCGATAAGGGTGCAAAAGCCCTTTAACCTTTGCTAGCAATTCCTCGGCGACAAAGGGTTTGGAGTGCCATTGCCAGTTAGGCCGATCAGTTGGCCCACTATCAGCACCGTACCCACTCAAGAAGATGAATGGCACCGCTCTTGGGTCCAGCATGTCAGCGATCGGGTAAGCGTTGCCGTCCTTCAGACTGAGGTCAAGGATGGCAATGTCAATCGTGTTTGCTCGCACCGCCGCCGCGGTCTCGGCCACGGTCTCGAAGGGACCGATGACCTCGCCGCCAGCGTCCTGGATCAGGTCTTCGATCCGCATAGCGAGCATCGGATCATCTTCGGCCACGAGAACACGGCACCCAGTCGGCAAACCCTCGACCATAGTCGCAGACAGTCCTTCTCGAGCAACCGGGTACAACCGGATCTCCGAATATTTAGGTGCGTTTGTCTTCAGGGCAAGTTCGACCGGCTCCAGGTTCGAATGTGACGGAGCGGGACGAAGAACGGGCAGTAGGCGGAAGCCCATCACCGCCCTTGTGGCATGGGCTCGGAGCCTCCACCTGAAAAGGACACGTTCAGGAAAAAACAATGGAACCGATGAAACCCATGGCGCCCATGAAGCCGATGGAACCAATGTCTGCTCCGGAAGCATGGTGGCCAGCCGATCTGGGACATCCCACGACCAGCGGTGGCCAGAACACGATGCGATACGCTTTTTTCTCGGAAAAGCACCGTTTGCTGATTGAGAAAGACGGCAAATTGACTGCCTACGACACCGGTGACCACCGCATAAGCGGGGTTTCGCAACAGCAGAGCCAAGGCCAAGAGTTGGTGTTCACCAGCCAAAATGGGACCGTAGACTTGGACGATCTCAAGTGGATCGGCTGCTGATCTCTATGAATTGAGGATGGGCCGCTGGCTTCCCTGCCCTTGCTGAGAACCGGGAAGCCAGAAGACTCTTAGTGCTGCTCCAGCGATCCCGTTACCAGGGCATCGTGGGTCGCAAAGCCATGGTCCTCGATAGCACGGACAATCTCAGCGCTGCTCAAAGCAACGCGCGGTGTCGACGGATCCACATCGAGATTTTGCTTGAAGATGGCAACGGCACGGTAGTCGGCATCCAATTCTGCGACACTGAACTTGCCAATGTCAGTGCCCGCGGGAACTGACAGGAACTTCTCAGGATTTGACGAACTTTTATAGACGTCGACCAGCATGGGAATTTCCCCTGTTATTTTTGCCAATATCGCTCGGCTCTCCAGCCGGCGCCAGCATTACCGCATAGTTCGCGCTCCCGGCCAAACGTGGTCCTATGTTCGCCGCTTCTGGCAGGTTACCTTGGGCGGAGGCGACAGCCTTTTAGGCGCGCTGGTCTAAAAAACTCTCTGCTTCTATGGATCGGCTCGCCGCATACGCGGCCATCCAGCCTGCATGCCAGGCATCTGCCGCCTCGATATCGCGCCAATAGGGATTCTCATGGATCGCTAGACCGTCCATGAACGCTTCCTCGCCGTCCATGTGAAAATGCGCAAGGTGAGACTGGTTCTGCATCGCCTATTGCTCCTGTTCGCTATGGAGGTGGGCGCAAGCCATCTCGTATTCGATACGGACATCGACAACGTTGATGTGAGCGAACGGTATCGATGCAAGTTTCAGGACGGCTTTTCGGCTCCGTGTCCCAAGGTTCTGCCGTTTTGAGGTAAGGCAGCGAAACGGCTTAACCCTTTAGAGAACGATCCCGGCCGGTCGGCGTTCACAGACAAGGTCTTCGCGCTCTGGGATGTCAGACGTGACTTCATCCTGCGCCGGCTGGCGGACCGACACGAATGGCCTCAAAAATTGCAGATTGACCTAACGCGACATCGCCCTGCTTCGCCAATTCCAGGCTGGCGCTGAAGGTGGTCGCCCAGGCCGAAGACCAGTGCATCGCGTCTTGCAACGCCGTACCGTCCTCATCGGTCCACGTCGGAAGTTCAGGCAAAAACGCCGCGAGCTCCCTGCCCTCACCGCCCTCTCCCAGGATGCGCAGGATCCGGTCGCGCGCCTCCGTGACGGAGTAGAGGTCGCTCCAAGA
>NZ_JAESVB010000042.1 GCF_020618775.1 Acidisoma silvae
AAAGCTTTCAGGCGATCAAAAGGGCCTCGCTACCCGCCGGACTTGCGCATAGAAACAGCCGCAGCGTTGGTGCCTTCGCCAGCACGCTTCGCGGCCGCTTACCAGTCCCCATGGTGTAGAGCTATTGAAAAAAGAAACTCTTTTAAAGAGTTTCTTATCCACCTAACCGCATATTTCTTCTATTGAAGGCTAGAAATAGGAGTTCCGCGGTGGCTGGACAAAGTTGATCTCCCAATTCGCCACTGCATTGCGTTTATAATCAATGGGATTATGGGCTGCTACCGTTCGAGCATTACGCCAATGCCGGTGCAAGTTCAGGCTGTCCGTTACAGCGGAAGCGCCCCCGGCTTCAAAGAGATTCGCGGTCGCTGGCAGAACCAGTTCTGCAATGACGACCTGCGCGCGAGCGACATCCGTCGCCGCACTGATTGCGGCACTCTCATCACCAGACTGAACCGCGGCAGCGTCCAAACTGTCAGCCGCCGCTAGAACCGCCGCACGCGCGCCAAAACTAGCGCTGCTAACCGCCCCGGCAACGCGAAGAACATAAGGGTCTTCACTTGCCGTTTCAGCTAAACTGTGCGCGCTCGGACGCGCTCGGTCACGGATATAGTCGTTCAGTTCCCGCGATGCATTCGCCGCAATCCCAGCCATAACCGCGGCAAGAAAAAGTTGCCGGTGGCCGCCAATGTGGGTGAAGACCTCATCCAATGAACGGAATTCGATCAATTCGTCTTCTTGAATAACAACATCCGTGAATGTTGTTGTTCCAGTCGCCGTTGTGCGCTGGCCCATGCCGTCCCAGTCGTCTTGCATGGCAATTCCTGTGCGATTCACCGGAAGCAGGGCCATGATCTTTTCGCCGTCCGCCGTCTCCCCGCTCACAAGTATGCGGTCTGCATAAAGTGAGCCGGTGGAGTATGATTTTCGGCCGTTCAAGACCCACCCAGCTCCTCGCGGTTCCAAGCGGCTTTTGACTTGGCCGACACGACTTGTTGCCGCTTCGCTCAGGGCATTGCCGACAACCAAGCCTCCTGCCAATTCAGGCCACCACCTTGCGGTCGTGCGCGCCGATCCCTGCGTGCGCAGCTCCTCGACGAAGAAAAAATGTGGCCTGACCGCCTGCGCCAAGTTGGAATCGACGGAGGCGATGGCCATCACGGCCTCCATCTGCTGCCGGATCGTGCCGCCTGCCCCACCCACGGCTTCCGGAATACGCAGTCGGAGAACACCGGATTGACGCAAAACGTTGACTGATTCATGGGGAAGCACCCGGTCACGCTCACGTGCAGAGGCATCCCTGCCCAAAATAGGAACGAGTTGCTCCAGCCCAGCCAAAATGTCCGAGGCCTTCGGCGCGTCGAGGAAATCAGTCATCCGGCCAGACTCTCCAATCTTTTAACGCGCGGCATGACCTCAGCGGCAAATAGCGTCATGTCGCTTTCCAGCGGCTGAAAGCCCAGCATGAAAGTTTCAATCCCCAACCGGTTCCAAGTAACGATCCTCTCGGCGACGGTATCGAAACTCCCGACCAAACCAGCGGCCGTGCCGCCGTTGGGTCCGATATGGGGCCGGTGTTTCAGCGCCTTCCACATGGCCGATTCCTCATCGACTTGCCGAACCAGACGCTCCATCAAAGCGCCCTGCGCAGCTTTATCTGCTGAGTTGCGTTGCCAATGATACTCCAGGAGCTCTTCGGCCTCTGGATCGGTTTTGGCCGCGACAATAAAAGCAGACATGCCGAAGCGTAGCGGCGGTCTGGTGCCGCGCGGCCGAACACGGACATCGGCAATAAAGGCAGCCGCGCTCTCCGGTGCCTGACCATTGAGGAACAACACATCCGCCTCAGCCGCAGCCAGCTCTCGCGCCGGCTCGGATTCGCCGCCTATATAGATGGTCGGCCGGCTACGACGCGTCGGTGCAGGTCTAAGACCGAAATCATCGAGCTTGAGGTAGCGGCCGTGATAGGTCACCCGCTCCCCGCTCATGAGCTTCGCTACAACATGCAGCCATTCCTTGCCAAACGCATAGCGTTCATCATGTGGCAACATGCCGATACCCGAACGCTCAAGATCAGGCTTCCACCAAGCGTTCACAACATTGACGGAGAACCGACCCTCGCTGATCTCTTCTATGCCAACAGCCTGTTTGGCAAGGATAGTCGGGTGGATCACTGAGGGCTTAATGGCACCAATGATTTCAATCTTTTTCGTGAGCGCTGCCAAAGCCGCTGCCGCTGTCCAGGCGTCGAGCTGGTCCAGCTCCTCCCCCACCGGGTTCATCGTATGCTGCGCGACGAGGGTAGTATCGAAACCAAGCTTTTCTGCCAGTAGCACTTGATCCCGCACACGCGGCCAGGAGGCATCCACGGGGTCGTCCGGATGACTGAGGGAGGCCAGCGTGCCATGGACATTGGCCCAAACGCCGAAGCGCACGGGATGTTTAGACATATAGTTATCCTATTTAACGACGGTCAGTAGCGTGCGGCGGTCGATTGTTGTCAGCACCGCAAGGATGATGACAGCACCTTTGACGATCTCCTGTGTGAAGGAGGAGACGCCACAAACATTCAGGCCGTTGCTGAGAATGGTGATCAGCGCCACGCCAAGGATCGTCCGACCGATACCGCCCACGCCACCCGTGAGCGCGGTGCCACCCACCACAATGGCCGCAACGCTATCCAGTAAATACCCGTCGCCAATGGAAGGTGTCGCCGAACCAAGACGCGAGAGCAGAAAAAACCCACCGACTGAAGCGAGGGTCGAGGACAGAATAAAGACCGCGGCCTTGTAGCGATTGACCGGTAGTCCCGTCAGCAACGCCACGCGCTCGCCAGCGCCAATGGCCGTCGTGTAGCGGCCGAACCGGGTATTGTATTGCGCAGCCGTCAGCACAGCCCAGGCGATAACGGCGTAGAACAGGACATTGGGCACCAGCGGGATGAACTGGCTTCCTGCGATATCAGCAAAACTGTCATCGTCAGCAACCGACAGTGCCATGCCGCCCAGTACGTGCAGCATAATACCATTGAAAATCGAGCCGGAAGCAAGCGTCGCGATAAATGATGGCAGGCGCAGCACGGTCACCAGAAACGCGTTGAACCCGCCCGCGACGATGCCGAAAACTACCGCGACGGCAAGGGCCAAGCCATGACTAACCCCGGCATCATGCAGCGCGACACCAGAGAGGGCCGCTGAAAGCGCAGCGACGCCTCCGACCGAAAGATCGATGCTTCCCATCAAGATGACGAAGGTGGCGCCGAGGGAAATTAGGAGCAATGGGCCTCCCTGCGCCCCCATCACGACCATATTCATGGGTGACAGGAAGGCCGACGATTTGGCGACGAAGCAGCCTACCAGAATAAAAAGCGCGATGATCGGCAGCCAGGTCGCACGCGATTCTCGCGATATCCAAGAATGCCAAGGCCCCCCCGCAGCTGTCTCGTCCGTCGCTCTCGGCGCATCTGTCGCGATGGTCGTCATTCAGTGTTTGCTCTCTGGCGAAGGACGCGGGACCGGGACGATCGCGGAGCCGATCATGGCGGCGATCAGATCAGATTCGTCTGCCGATCGGTCGTAATTCTGGACCTCGGCAACAAGCGTCCCCTCCCGCATAATAAGGATACGGTCGGAAAAGCTTATAAGCTCCGGCAGATCGTCCGTGACGTAAAGGACGCTGGTGCCGCGTTCAGCAAGTTCGGCAAGAATGTGATGAATCTCTGCCTTGGCTCCGACATCCACCCCTGCCGTCGGATTTTCGATCAGGAGCAATTGTGGCTCACGATGCACCCAACGGGCGAGTGCCACCTTCTGTTGATTGCCGCCGCTAAGCGTGCCGACGGCCTGGCGCGCCTTAGCTTTAATGCCAAAGGCCCGGATCATCCCGGCGGTCACGCCTTGTTCATATCTATGACGCCAAAGGCCGAGGCGCGTCGAAAATCCCCGTTTACCGGACTCGCCGCTGGCGAGCGCGATATTGGCGGCCACGCTTTGGGATAGAAGGATAGACTCAGCAGCCCTGTCCGCCGGCACAAAGGCGATACCCGCCTTCTTACGGCGTGTGAAGCCACCCTCAAGCGGGTTCCCCGCGAGCATTATCGCCCCGCGATCCGCCACTTCTAGCCCGGCGATGAGACGGAGGAGCTGATTTTTTCCCGAACCCATGAGCCCGCCAATTCCGACAATCTCCCCGTTACCGACTGCGAAGGCAATGTCGTGAATGGCAAGCCGCCGCATGCCCCACCGATCTGCTCGCGGGGGCGCCTTGGCAAGGTCACGCACGGTCAGCTTCGGCGCTGCAGCAGGCGCCACCTGCCGCTTTCCGATGGAACGTGTGTGGCTCTCGCGCCCCACCATCAATCGATGCAGCGAGTCCTCGTCAAAATCGGTCACGGCTCCGTTGCCCACGACCTGGCCATCCTTAAGAACAACGAGCCGGTCGCAGATCGCAAAGACTTCCTTGAGCCTGTGGGAGACGAAGGCAATTCCCACGCCGTCCGCCTTCAACCGGCCGATATGGCCGAGAAGACGGCGCACCTCAGCCTCGGTCAGGCCTGTCGTCGGCTCGTCAAACAGAACGAAGCCAGAGGGCATATCAAGTATTTTAGGCAGTAGAATGGCGCGTGCCACTTCCAGGGCCTGCCGCGTTGCAAAATCATAAGCGCGGACTGGACGTCGTACGTCGACGTCGAGTTCCATCGAGGTCATCATGCTACCCGCCAGACGCACCATCGCCCGTCGCCGCAGCAAAGGTCCGAGAGAAAAGCGTTCCTCATGGCCCAGAAACAGATTCTGATAGACCGGTAGCTCGTCTATCAACGCGGGATCTTGAAAGATGCGCCAGATGCCATGTGCATTAGCGGCGCGATAGTTCACCGGCGCAATCGGCAAACCATCGATCGCAACTCGTCCCGATGTCGGTGAAAGAGTGCCGGAGAGGATATTCAGAAGGGTGGATTTTCCCGCTCCATTCTCTCCCAGAATGCCGACGACCTCGCCAGAGGCCAGCGTAAGGCTGACCTCGGACAAGGCGCGAAAACGGCCAAAGGATTGCGTGATATCCTGGATCGCCAACCGAGCCATGAGGCTTAAACTTTGACTCCGGGATAGTCGAAGTCTTCAAGCTTGAGTTTGTAGGCAGCCTCATATTGCCGCGTCACCCGATCAAATTCGCCAGACTTGATCGACGCGACATAGGCGGCTGGCGGCTTGTATCCGGCAGGCTTCGGCACGACGCCGAAATACTCCTCATATTTGATCGGCACGAGCGGCGCTTGCGGATCCCAGTTGTCGCCGCTGATGACGTGAGAGAGAAGGCGCGGATCGAAAGGCAGGTTGGGATTATCGACATAGCGCTTCAACACGCCCTCAACATTATCCTTCGTCACCACGATGCCGGCAAAGCCTACGAAACGCTCCGGCGTTGTGAACTGATAGCCGTTAAGGGCGTCAAACAGATGCGCGACCGCCTGAATGCCGTGGTAAGCCGGCGACTGGAAAGCCGTCGCTGTCACTCGGCCCGACTTGATGGCCCGCAAAATATCTGTTGATCCATCGACGCCGCAGGTCAACACTTTATCTCCGGCCTTGATGCCAAGACCGCGCAATGCCGCCAAAACACCGGTCAATGAGCCGTCATTCTGGGCAATGATGCCATTTGGCACGCCGAGGCGGGAAATGAGATCCTCAGTCGCCTTCTGCCCATCTCCCGCATTCCAATTTCCGGGCAGGCTACCGATGATCTTGACACCTGGGAACTCTGAAACCGCATGATTGACGGCCGCAGATCTCAGATCATCAGCAAACGTACCGGTCGGCCCTGTAATATGGAAGAAGGTCGCTTTGTCGCCGAATTTCGCAACGGCCTGGCGAACCGTTTCGCGCACCGCACCATAGAATCCGATATCCTCTCGCGGATGGAAATCCTGCGAAAAGCCAGGGCCGTAGTCGAGCGGAGAAGTCCAGGGGATGTCCGTGCCGACATTGACCAAATATCCGCCAAGGCTATGAGCCGTTTTTGCGATGGGGCCGAGCGAGCTGCCATCCATACTGTTTGTCAGAAAAAGCTTCGCACCAGCCGCAGCTGCTGACTGCGCTTGCGTCAAGGCAAGGGAGTCGTTGAGATTGAACGTCGTTGACTGATACGGCAGACCAAGCACCTTCGCGGCACGCAACGCCGCGTCATTAATGATCGTGCACCACTCGTTACTCAGCAATAGCAGCTGATGAAGGGGGGCGACTTTGTAGCTTTCGCTAGCGGCCGAAGCGGTGGAACTCAGCACAGGGTTGAAAGCCGCACCACCCATTAGGGCGGTACCGATGCCAGCATTCCGCAGGAAATGCCGTCGACTGTAGGGGGACGGCGTCGAGAATTCGCGAGACATGATGTTCCTGAATACTAAATCGCTTTGCTGGCTCAATGTTGAATTTTCACATCGTGGAGATGGTGCTTCTAAAACATCGGACAGCCGGCGGTTGGTCGACGAGATCGCTATAAATTCGGCCTCAAAAAAGGCGTAAGGCCCAAATTCAAGCTATTAACATCTTTCATGTTCGTGCATTCGCACAATGACGCTATTTGGTCAAGTGCATACCTTATTTCACTATATTTAAAGTTGTAATTCTAAGTCTCCTGCGGCTAGATGATCTTTCATTCAGCTCACATGGTGGTGGCAGACCGGTCGGGTTCCATGTCGGCAAATCCAACCACAGCCAAAACGAAGCACAGCATAGTCCCGACAAGCCAAGCGCTAGCTTCATTATTTTTTCAGCGGGGTTCTGGCCTTCCATGGCTGGAAGCGCTTACTAGGATGCGATGGTCCAGTTCTCGTCCCCGATCTCCGTCACGCGCGGCGGAATTCTTTCGCATCCCGGTGTTCTCCAGCTCTTGTTCAGCCGCTGCGGCTCCGCGATAGGCTATCAGATGCAGTCCGTAGCCATAGGCTGGCAGATCTACGCCCTGACACATCGTGCATTGTCGCTCGGCCTCGTCGGGCTGGCACAGTTCCTGCCGATGGTTGCCTTGATCTTTGTCGCGGGACATACCGCCGACCGCTTCGATCGCCGGCGCATTGCCGCCATTTGCCAAACGGTCGAGGCCTTGGGTGCCGCATCGCTTGCGGCCGGGTCCGTCCTCCATATGCTGACACCCGCGCTGATCTATGCCGTGGTCATCGTGCTGGGCGCCGCCCGCGCGTTCGAAGGACCGTGCCTACAGGCCATGCTGCCATCGCTGGTACCGCCCCCACTCTTTCCACGCCTCGCGGCCCTGGCGTCTTCCCTGTTTCAGACGGTGACCATCATCGGTCCATCCATCGGTGGCCTGCTGTATGGACTTGGGGCATCGCTGCCCTACGAAGTCTGCGCCGGGTTCTTCGCGCTCGCCGCTCTCTGCATAACCTTCGTGCCGCCCGGCGTGAGGAGGCCCCGCGAGCCTGTCAGTTTGCGGGCGGTATTCGGCGGAATCGTCTTCATCCGTGCGCGGCCTCAGATTCTCGGTGCGATCTCTCTGGACCTTTTTGCCGTGCTTCTGGGTGGCGCGACCGCTTTGCTCCCCGTTTACGCAAGTGACATCCTGCATGCTGGCCCCTTTGCACTTGGATGCTTGCGGGCCGCGCCCGCCGTCGGCGCCTTAGCCATCTCCCTGCTGCTCACCAGACATCCCATTGGGCGGCATGCTGGCCGTCTCATGTTTGGTGCGGTCGCTCTCTTCGGGATCGCCACCATCGTTTTTGGGCTCTCACGATCCTTGCCGGTGTCGATCGCCGCCCTTACTGTACTGGGGGCGGCCGACGTGGTTAGCGTTGTGGTCCGCTCCAGCCTCGTGCAGCTCCAAACGCCGGATCACATGCGCGGCCGAGTATCAGCGGTGAACATGCTATTCATTGGCACATCCAATCAGCTCGGCGAGTTTGAAAGCGGTACCTTGGCCGCATTCATCGGCGCTGTTCCGACGGTCGTCGCAGGCGGCGTCGGGACACTGGTGGTTGCCCTCCTGTGGATGGGCTTGTTCCCGACCCTCCGCAAACTCGACCGGTTGGACACAGCTCCGAAAGACTAAAGTCGACCTGTTCTCGCTCAAAACCAATGCGCCAGATGGAAAGATTATTGTCTTTGTCGCTTAAACAGGGCCTGCCTCACATTGTGGGGGTCTGGCTCAAATGATGTGACTTTGCGCCCTGAAGCTTGGGTAGCAGTTCGCCATCTGACGATGGGCGTGCATTGATATTGCGTGAAAAAAGACGGCGAGTGGTCTCTCGGGCTAAGCGTCAAAATTTGTGAGGCTAACAGGACCGATGGAGGGTAAATTGTGTCCACCGTCATGTCTGGCGGCGCACATTGTCCGACGTGTGGCACTCGCTCCAGCCACCGCCATGGCTGGTGCATCCGTCATTTGCGGGACCTGCCGGCACAAGGAGTGGTCGTAAAACTGCTGCTTAGAGAGTGCAGTGGCAATGACTCAATCCCGGCTGCGCGCAGATGACGTTTGGCGGCCGCCTACCGAAGGTTGTGGCGCCATACGGCCGCCAGACACGCCGCCTTGTCGACTTGGGTCATGTGCTTACCCACGCGGCTGGAGAACGGCCGGCCGAGCGGCTGATGACCGCCTCGGGGCGCCTCAAA
>NZ_JAESVB010000043.1 GCF_020618775.1 Acidisoma silvae
GCCCGCAGCGTCGCCGGCGCCGAAGCCTTTTTCGCGAAGGCGGCGGCTTGCGCCAAAGCCGCCTGCCCGGCCGCCGTGAGAGGCGCCCCCGCCACCGGGGCCATCGCGGGCACGGACGCCGGCGTCTCGTCGTGAGGACCCTCGGGGTCGAGACCCTCAGGGTCGAAACCCTCAGGGTCCGACGCGGGATGGATTTCGGTCATGGTGCGAGGAGACCCCCTCCCCGCGGGAAAGACAAGTCAGAAAAGCAAGCTAGGCGCGATAAGGGGGATTATCACGCTTAGATAGTTCTTGAGACGTTTGTCGACGGCGCCAAACTCGCTTAAAAGCGGGAAATTTCGCGTCAAACGGCCCTCAATGCTCGTCTGAGGAGGCGGCCAATGGCGCTCTCCCCATCTGATGAGCGTCAGGAGTCTACTAAAGCATGGATTGGGAAATGCGACGTCGTCGAGAGAGTGCCTTCACGCAGCCTCAAACCTCTCGCGGCTCAAACGGGTCTAGATTCGCGGATGTCTCATAGGCACAGGGCAACGCCACGACAGCACGGCGAGCGTCTTCGAGCTATCGTTAAAGGGGCACTTTTAGTCAAAATGTCTAACCGCGATTCCGCTTTCAGCCACGCCGAAGCGATCCGTGGATCAATCTGGGCCATCAGTATCTGATGCTGTCAGAATGCCGGGCTCCAATTCATCTGGTGAAGGCAGTGCTGCAGCCAAATCGGCCGGTAAAGACTCCGCCAGCATGGTCTGGTAGCGCGATACGCCAATGGGCGTTTCAACGCCGCGCAAGGCGTATTCAACAACCACACGATTATGCTCTCTGCACAGGATAAGCCCAATGCTGGGATTGTCGTCAGATTCCCGCTCATGATCGTCAAGGGCAGCGAGATAAAAGTTCATTTTGCCAGCATGTTCAGGTCGAAACCGCCCTGCTTTAAGGTCGACAGCGATCAAGCAGCGCAGTTTGCGATGGTAAAAAAGCAAATCGACATAGAAGTCCTCCCCACCGACTTCCAGGTGGTGTTGGCTGCCAATGAACGAGAACCCCTTCCCCAACTCAAGTAGAAGATCTTTGACCCTGGCGATCAGGCCGCGCTCGACATCGCGTTCCTGCACGGATGGGTCTAAGTTCAGAAAGTCGAACTGATACGGGTCTTTGAGGATCTGTTGGGCTAGATCGGACGTCGCGGGCGGAAGTGCCCGCTCGAAATTGGTAATTGCCTGTCCTTGCCTGACGTGGGCTTGGCTAGCGATCTGCAAGGCTAGAACAGACCGGCTCCAACCTTGCGCGCGTGCCGCTTGTGCGTACCAATGTCGCTCGCTGGGATCCTTGACGCCAAGGAGCTCGATATTTTGGCCCCACGGCAATTGTCCAACGACCTGTTGGACAATTGGGAGATCTGGCCAAGCCTCAGCGAAGGCTCGCATATAGAGCAGATTGGCGCGCGAAAAGCCCCTCGAGTCTGGAAATTCGGCACGAAGATCGATGGCTAGGCGATCAACCACCTTTGCTCCCCAACCGTCGCGTTCCTGGCGGATAAGGATATCGCGGCCAATATTCCAATACAGCAAGATCAGTTCGCTGTTGACCGCAAGGGCTGTGCGGAGCCGTGTGTCGCGGATCCGCATTTTTAAATTGGCGAGCCAATCAGTATAGCCAGCAGGGACGAGCGAGGCCAAGTCTACGCGATCCAGTTCATTGAGCATAACCCCCCGTGAGGGAGGGTTTGCTGTCGACCTAAAGGTTGCGAGGCGGTCGGGATCGACATACTCGCCTCCTCACCTGTTAAGCCGGCAGCAAATCCAACCCAGTCAGTCTTATCTCAAGCGATACCATCTGCCTATCTAACCGTAACTCCCGTCTACACGCAAAAATCATCCGCGTCTCAGACACACCCTGCCCTATTCAGGCGAATAAAGCTCGTTTTTCCGACAAACTCTTATTGAGCAACGTCAGGCGCTATCCTCTAACTCAACGACGTCGTCACTGCCGCCATCTCGATACCAAAGGAGGCATTGCTATGATCTGCAGCGCCCGCCAACGCACATGTCCATAGACTCTACGCCCAAAAAGAATAGTGCAGCTACTGCGAAGCCCCCTGCCCTATCCGCCTGTTTCAGTTCACATCATTCTCAATCTGCAGACGGGGCCAGTTCACGGCAGCGTCTTCCTCGGTGCAGTCTTCGGCAATCTGATTTTCATCACCGGCATTACTGCACAAATCATAAAGCGGCATTACTGAGGTCATGATCGACTTAAAAGCCGATCTGACACCTCGCTTATCGCACATTTCGTGCTTGTAAGGTGACCGTAACCGGCACCGCCCAGAGGGGGTGTTCTGACATCAGAACACCCCCTCCCTCGCATTCAGCGCTTTTGGACCGCTTCTATTTTATGTGCTGCCGGATCCATTCGGCTAGGTTTTGCAACTCTCGTCGTTCATTGGGTTTGATCTCATCAAATGCCAGACTTTTAACCCGCTCTGAAAAAGCACGAATTTGCTTGCCTGATAGGGATTCCTTTTGGGTTACTCGCTTTGTTTTACCGCTCTGGCCGTCTTTCGGAACTTCCTGAGCGGCCTGCCGCAACTTCCCAATCGTTAATTCACCCCTTAGCGCCTCATTACACAATCGGTCTCTGATATTGCTCTCAGGCAAGCGAGAAAGCTCAATCAATAAGTTTCTAGACACAGGATTTTCTGACGTCAGAACAGCTTTTAGGAAAGCATCCGGCATCGTCCTGATTTTGATCAATCCGTTAACGTCTGACAAAGATCGGCCGAGTTGTTTCGAGATCTCGCGCTGTCCCCAATTCTTCTTCTCCATTAGAGCTACTATAGCTGCAGATTCTTCTAATGGCGTCAGATCCTCGCGCTGAAGATTTTCGAGTAGCGACACAACCTCCACATCGCTTGCCCGCTCAATCGCGAGTAAAACTGGCAGCCCCGCCAGCTTTGCGGCGCGCCAACGCCTCTCACCAGCGACGATAATCCAATGTCCCCGTCTCTCTGGATGGGCCCGCACCAATATTGGGACTAGCTGCCCGTGCTCTTTCAGGCTTGCGGCCAGTTCATTGAGTGGCGCTTGGTCAAATTTCTTCCTGGCCTGAGTTTCGTCGGGTTCGACATGGTCCAATTTAACTTCAAAGGAATGCTTCAATTCCGAACCACTTGAGATAAAGCTATCGCCAAGCTCCTCAACGCGGTTTTGCATAGATTCCATAAGCCGCGACGGGCCTTTCCTCTTCATCCCTGACATCAACCAACCTCCGCAGCATCAGTTGCCGATCCATCAATAGTTGCATCAAGGTTTAAGAGGGCGAGGGGAGGGGGCTCACCTTTAGCTAAGGCGTTCGCCAATCTGATGTAGGGTCCCACTGCCTTAGAGCGAGGCGATGCGTCGACCGCAATGGAGCCGCCCCATGCTGCATTGCCAAAGACTGCGCTATCCGGAATTGGCTCAAGAACCACTGCTTTGCCAGAGGTGTACTGGATCAAATGGTGAAGGACCTCGCGGTCCACCACTTGGCGGGAATTGTACCTGGTCGGTAATATGCCACCAACTCTGAGATGTGGATTCAACCGTCTTTGAATTTTTTGAACGGTGCTAAGTAAAAGCGCCACCCCCATCGCATCTGGCGGCTCCGTCTGGACAGGAACAATAACAGTATCTGCAGCCACCAAAGCCATGTAGGTCATGAGCCCAAGATTTGGAGGTGCATCGACAATGATGAAGTCATAATCTATTGCGATAACCTCGATAGCTTCTGCTAGCGAGTGTTCGAAGCCCGGTTCGCGCCGCCCGTCGGCCTCTGATAGATCAATATGACTCCCCACAATGTCGAACGCTCTGGGACCGCTTCCAATGTCCAAGTCGGAAGAAACAATGACGTCAGAAAGCGGTTTGTCTTTCAAGACGGCATGAACAATCGATTTACCATCCTTATGGAGCTTCGATCCTGCCTGCCCTAAAATCCAGTCTGTTGCGGATGCTTGCGGGTCCAGATCAATCAGCAATACTCTTAGTCCGGCACGACGGAGGGCCGACGCTAAGTTAAGAGCACTGGTCGTTTTACCAACACCACCTTTTTGGTTTGCTAGTGCAATGATATGTGCTTTCTTCGTATTAGAACTCAATATGAGCTCGAGTTCTTTGATGACTTCCATGGGAATTGCCTCGCGGTCGTTTTCCCACCGGCTAATACGCGATTTGTCATACGAGCGATTTAGGCGGGCGTTCAACGCCTCGCGAAGATCGCCTTGAGACATCTTCATCTCATTGCGAGCAGCACGCAGCCTTTCGCCATTCATCGGTGGGTCACCTTAAAAATTGCTGATAACTGATAACTGGCTCATCACGCCAACGTCAACCATTTCCACAATGGTTGATGCTTTGGTAGGTGTTCTGATGTCAGAACACTTAGTTGAAGAGAGAGAAAATTATCGAGACCTCCTCGCGCCCAGTAGCCGCTGGTAACGGGAAACCATTTACGATGCGCCCGACAAGCCAAAACCCAGGTTTTTCTTGAGGCAATCGAAAAATCAGCAGGCCCGGGCAGATTCCAATGATCCTACGCTTCTTGGAGTGATCGCTACGGCGGCGGTCAATAGCCTCGAAGAGCGCGTTCGCGTTGCAGGTTCGGACACGTTAAAGGCGAGACTGGACGTAGCTACGGCCGCAAGGTGGCACTTGGTGCACGATAGGAGACCAACACTCGAGAGCTAGGAGGCTTGCGCAAGCGGCTTGGTTCCGGGTCGGCACCTTAGGCATCTGCAAACGCAATTTGCCACAGCCCTACGCCTGAGCAGCTCTAGCAAAGCATCGTCATCTGGAGAGCGCCCCTCCTGCTAATACACAAAGGAACAGCTAACAAAATTTGGCGACGCACATTAGCCGACGTGCAACTCGGCGAGCACTGCAGATCTGATATCAGTAGGGCAGGGCAGGGGATGCGCTCCACAACAATACGCACTGCCATGCAACACAATTAGCCTTGGATAGCTTAAACTAACTATCGGCTCGAACCGTGGGATATTGCATAGACGGAGTGGCTGGTATCCTCACCGCTTCCATATGCCGTTCAAAACTTTCGCTGCCGCGAGCTCCAAAGTATCCTGCAAAACAAAATCAACGCTCACCTAAAGGCCAGCATTTCTGTGATGCATTGCTGTGGGCTTTTGCATGTACAGCTAAGCTAGCCAGCAGAAATTGAGGACCTTGTAATAGCTTACAAGTGTGGGATCTTGCAGACTGGCAAAGCCCATCAGACCGTGGATTTTTGCAGAGGCCGCTCATCCAGGTGTGGGATCTTGCATAATTTGACCCTTCAAACAGAGGAGGCACTCCTGTTTTTCAAACGCAGGAACATCGCGCCGTGGAGTCTTGAATAGATTACACCATCCTCTTTGGCTTAATCCGTGGCTTTAAGCCAAATTCCTCCCAACATTCCTTGAATTCGCCTCGTAGTGGCTCGTCGAAACCCCCAGTTCCGCCTAGCCTGTGACCGGGAGCAATCCCATGGTTTGCTTCGAAGTGTGGGATCTTGCATAGATCTGGAGTCTTTTCGGCCCTAGCGAGCGTGGGGTCTTGAAGAACTTTTAGTGCAATTCGTTGATTTTACGAAGTTTTTTGAACCATTTTTCCTCCGCGAGCGATGAACGGGCTGCGAAATGCACGAGTTACTCTACCATTTGCAAAACCGGATACGAGTCGGGACATTTGCGGCACTTTTGGCACAAATTCCCCCACAGCCAGCGGGTGGGGTTTTGAATAATTAAGCGTGGGGTCTTGCAGACGGCAGCGTCAGACGTTTACCATGGAATCAATAACTTGCAGAAGTTATCCCGTGGGATCTTGCAGCACAAACTATTAGAACTTAACCAAATAACCTTGCTAGTAGCTTGTTTCTGCAAAACCCCACAGTGACAACCGCAGCAAACGTGGCGTATCGAGGGTTTATGGGCGCTATTCATGATATGCTTGAAAAGCACGGTCGTCAGGGAACACTTGACCTACCTGGGCTTGATAAGGCGAACTATCGTCAAACCCTCGAAGCTGCGTATCAGTTTATGAGCGCTGAGGAACAGCGTACGGGCTTTCTCTACAGCGGGTGGTGTCAAACGGCTCTCCCGCATAGACGTCTTCCCGACGACAAAGTCTGGACGCTGTCTACTGACCACGTAAAGCTCATGGTAGAGCCGGGCTCCGTTCATACTGAAAACAACGAAACAAGGCGAGTTGGAGTGCCTTACGGCTCACGGGCTCGGCTCATCTTACTCTTCTTGCAGAGTGAAGCAGTTCGGACCGGTAACCGTGAGATTGAACTTGGACGTAGCCTTCGCGTTTGGCTAGGCAAAATGGGCATACCTATTGGTGGACGCTCCATGGCTGACGTTAGAGAGCAAGCTCTTCGTATTTCTCGCTGCCGGATGACGTTCCAAATTCAAAGCGCTGGAGCGACAGGGTTTATAAATCAAAACCTCGTCGACACAGCAATGTTCAATCACGAGCATGATGGCCCTCTTTTAGAAACCGTCAAACTCTCAGAAACGTTCTTTAAAGAACTAACGCAGCATCCAGTCCCTTTGCAAGAAAGCGCAATTCGGGCCATTGCAAACAACTCGCAGGCTTTGGATATTTACTGCTGGCTGGCCTACCGTCTCCACTCTTTATCTGCCCCTCGTCATATAACTTGGAAGGCGCTTTACGCACAATTCGGAAATTCATACAAATCTATACAAAATTTTCGGCCCCGCTGGATCGATAGTTTAACAATTGCATTAGCCGTCTACCCTGAAGCCCAGGTCGAATGGGACAAGAGTGGGATCGTTCTCTGTCCTGGAAATCCGCCTGTTCCTCCCCGAGCACTCATCTCTGCAAAATCCCACGGCAAGAACGAAGCAAAAAGGCTGTGAAAAGATAGAATTACGAAGGTTAGGCTCTGAAAAAAATTTAGGCACAATACCCACACTTGTTCTTCGAGTAAGTTCCTATTTGCTTTCAAAACTTGATACGTTTCTGGAACGTCAAATCAACTGTGGAATTAACCGGGCTATCAGCGCGGAACACATGGTTCTCCGCAAAGAACAATGTCCTTGGTATGGCAAAAATTTAGGCAGCGGACCTATACTTTGCGACGATTTCAATACGAAAAACGACCAAACGCTTGAAACAGATCTGCGACAACAAACGCTGCCCGAACAATGGCAGTTACCCAAACGTCTCCCAGATAGTCAATGGCAAGATATCTGCCACATTGCTCGGCTTATTCAGAACAGCATTTCTAAGCGCTTCGCTCCAGTGCATTTGACGAGGCATGTAAAAGCGCACTGGCACGTGCGGTACCTGCCAAAAATGAGATCATAACGCAGACCGGACAGTCCAGCGAGATCACGACTATGCCAAACGGTATTTTACGCACCTAACCGAAGACCAGGTTGCGACTCAGAT
>NZ_JAESVB010000044.1 GCF_020618775.1 Acidisoma silvae
TTGCTGTCGCCACTTGGTCAATAGTTTGCTGACGCTAGCCAAGGCGCGCGCACTGTCACGCTGCGCGCCTTCCGAGTCGATCACAATGTGCAGGAGATCACCGTCGGCACAGGCCTGCCCATCCGCCGGGTGACCTGCGGCGCTTGTTCGATAATGAACTGGAGCGGCTGGAACCCGATCTTGGTTTTGAGCGGATGCTGCTCGAAGCCAGCGACACCACGTCATGGATGCAGCTCAGAAAACGATGGCAACGACCGACCCAGACGATGCCAGCCGCGGGGAGGCCCTTGCCCAGTTGCTCGACCGTCTGTCGCAACCGCCGCCAGTTTGGCGGCTAGCAACCGCTGAGAGCCATTAGCCCGAGCGAGCGATCGCGCCGGTAGGCCACTTCGATCCGACGCCCGAGGCACCGCCACCATCAAATATCGCGGGCAGAAACTCTGGGTAATGTCTCGCATCCCGCGCTATATACATAGCCGGCGACTTACAATAGTCATTGGCGCCGCCGCGACGTTTGCCGTTTATTCAACGCCAAGCCACTTGGCTAGCCGGCCAAAGTGGCTACTGCGATGACGCCCACCCTGTTTTCATTAAATGGCCTATTTCCGTGCGCCGCGGCGGAGAGGATTGCGGCACCCTCCGTCTCTCGCATGAGAGAGACAACGCGATAGCAAATTTGCGCTGCCGCGGCATTCAACCATGCAGATTTTCTGATTACTTATCCATTACCTTTTTGAGCTATTTATCAATTTTCTAAGCTGACAAAGTTGTCGCGGACGGCACCACCACCAGTCTCTTGTCTACCAGGCAGGCAGTAGTTACTTGGAATAGTATTTGTTAAAATGTAGTGACTGTATATAACAGTACACGTCGGCGCAGACGCCAGAGAGATTTAATTAGGTGCTAGACCGTCCGGCTTTCCCTGCGCCTGGACTACCGCTCCTGTCGATTTGAATTAATTCAAAATCGTGCATGAGAGCCACAAGATTGCTCTGTCAAACGTTCAGCGAATTTGCCACGATAAACAAACCATGTCTGTAACCGGTTGCCAATTGAAATTCTTTAATATTGTGGCGAATCAAGTTGTTTCCCATCGCAAGATTCTAGATTATTAAGACCAAATTATATTTAAATTGCAGACAAACGCTATTTCGTATCAGTTTGATGTATGAACTGTAAAGGTCGCTGTCCCATCGCCGTACAGCGCTTGATTTCCGCTAAACACATCCGTACCATTTAGCGATAGTCCATTGATATATAGATTCCGATCTTCAGATGCTGAACGATCATAAAGATCGTTGACGAAGCCGATTCCGATAGTATGTGTACCAGAAGCAAAATTTCCTGAAAAAGAAAATCCCTGCGTGGCGTTTGCTTCATGCAGTGCGGTGACCACCTCGGGGGTCGTCACCGCTTTTCCATCGATATAGAGTACAAATTCTGCATTCCCTTGCGCGGCATCTTCGGAAAGATTGACGGTCAGATTGTCTGCAGGGCCGCTCGCCCGCGCAACACCGGAACCCACTAAAAAATTGTCCGAACTGTCACCATATATCGCTGCGTTGGTGCCCGCATAGGTTACGCCGTCATAGGCGATGGAATCAACGTAAAGATTGCGGTCCTGGTCATCTCCGCCATAGGCATCGTTGATGAAGCTAATCTCCACATCATTTGTGCCAGAACTCCAATTTCCGGTAAGCAGAAAGGTTTCACCATCGCCGGAAGAATGGAGCGCGGACGTGTGGTAAACTCCGCCCACCTGCTTGCCGTTTACGGCAACGGTAAAAGCCGCATCTGCCTGATAATAGTCTTCAGACATTTGCAGTGTCAGAGTATGTTCTGATGATGAAGATACAACATTATCTGTTGTAGCGGCGCTTGATGTATCGGTTGTCGCAGCCACACTTGAAGTATCGCTGGTCGTAGCAGCGCTCGAACTGTCTTGACCACCGAAGTATTTAGCCCAGGCTGCTGCTTCCTGCGGCTTATTGTCCGACACGTCCGAGAATGAATAGTTGCCGCCCTCATTCGAATCCCAAACGCCAACATACTGCACCGTAACGCCGGCATTCTCGAGCGTAGAGGCTAGCCACTGGACGAAAGTCGGATTGTCATTGAGGTCGGAACCATCTGCCAGTGTATTTCCTGCGCCAGTCTCGCAAATGGCAATCGGCTTTCCCGTCTCCTTAGCGAAATTGATGATGTCCTGTAAGCTCAGCGCACTGCCACCACTATCATCCAAAGAATACTGGGATGAAGCTGGATAGGTGTAATAATGCTCAAGATTGACGGGATCAGATGCCCATTGATCCAGGCTGGTGTCGTAGACAGGATTAGCAGAATTCAACACCTGTCCGCTTTTGTCCCAATCATAAATCTGCGAACTACTGCCATAGGGAAATAAATCCCCGTAAACATCAATTCCGATCGTGTCGACATAGTCATTGCCCGGATAGAGCGTCTGCGTGACATTGTTCACGTCACTGTAGTTATCCGTGCTCGGGTTCCAGAGAACGGTCATATTAACGCCATCCGTCTGGGCCGCAGCGTGAAGGACCGTATAAATATGCCTGTATGCTGCTACCCAATCCGCTTGCTCGGCCGCGGTACTGCCTGCAAAGGAAGGAGAAACATCGAGGTTCATTTCGACGCCGACACGCCAATCCTGTGTCATGAACCCTGCATCCGCCCAGGTCTTTACCATCGACTGCAGAATACTGTCATAGTCGCCAGCTGCAAAATTTTTATACATCTGATCGGGCGTGGGCGCACCAGCAGCGCTTGAACTCATGGGCAACCCGATCGTGGGAATTTTTCCTTGAAATGTCGGTGACGCCGCTGCGCCTTCTGCAAACCACTGCGCATCTTTGAGCCAGTCACTGACGAGCACAGTCGAATCGATCGCAGTATTCATATAAGTCGGCTGCGCTCCCATAAGACTCGCAAAGCCGCTATTCGCGTTATCGAAGTTAGCCTCTTCGGATGAGTCACTAACGTTTGGATTTCCTACGGATACACCGAGAGGATAAGGAAGATATGACGATGCCATGACGGCTCCTTATGCAAGCTCAGCCGCGACAAGCACAGGCTGAAATTCGACACAGATCATTTCTGATCATGCGCATGGGCAACCAGCCCAAATATAAGAGTAACTTTCTGCGTATTTTTCCTGCTGCGACCGGGTATTAAGGCAAGAAACACCATCAGCACCGTATTTTCAGTAACGTATCATACTGGCCAATTTAACTTTTTTGTGAAGTAGACATAAAAATAGAACTATATTTTCCGAAGATTATCCTTTCCGTGGCGCGAAAAAACTGTTCAACATGGAATCTCTTCCCCTGTCAATTTTCCTCCATGAAAATAATTTGAACCGAATTGATAATGTTTGTTGTGTGATATCAGATAATTTATGTCTCAGAGAGAAGATCGCTCTGAATTCAGAGCCGCATAGTCAGCGACTCGAAATATAATTAATTTATCTTTTTATTTTGAAGCGAATTTTTATCTCACCGATTTCGATTAATATCCAATTACTAGGATTTTGCTCGAAATCTATCTTTGCCCCAAAAGGTACCGGCAACCAGACGAGTGGATTGTTTGCCGCGACCTTGGTAGCGTGCACCCACAGTGTTTCCCTTGATTTCAAAGTCTCACTATTCTCAAATAGTGCTCGTTCCGATCGAGAAAGCCAGGCCAACTTTCTGGCTTGCTTGAGTTGGAAGCCCTGCATGACATGGGCATTAGCCCCAAGCAGCCAATTGCCCGAATTTTCTGCTGTCAAGGCTGCACGTTCTTGTGATGCGCTCGGACGGCCGAAAGTGCTGTTGCCGCGAATCTGTCGCTCGACGACATAAGCACGCATGAGTGCTACAATCTAGAGCGTGTCATGTACTTTTCGTTAGCCATGTCGTAATGGTAGGGCATGAGGAATGCCCGCACCCGCAAGCCATATCCATCTGATGTCAGTGACGAAGAGTGGTCGCTTGTGGTCGGGTATCTGACCTTGATGAAGGAAGATGCGCCGCAGCGGGAGTATCGTAAGCGTCCGGAGAATGCATTTGCGGCCGTCGAGACGCATTTTAAGGCTGGCGTTTTAACTCGTCCGCCAGGATGCGCTCGGTGGTCTCTGGATCGCATTGTTCTCTCACGAGGAACTCCCGGATTCCACCATCCCATGTGCGTATGTCCGCGAGAAGCTCCTGAAGCTCGTTGCTGCCGTCCTCGGTCAGACCCGTCGTGCCATCTTCACTGCCATCGCTGACATAGAAGATTTGTCCTTCGCTGATATTGTCCGGGTTGGCCGTAATTTCCTCGAGCAGTTCAAGGTTCTCCCCAATCATGGTGGCGACTTGTTTGAGCGTGTAAATATGCCTGGAGCGAGCCATCACCCTGCCTCGTGCACTGCTATCGGCGCCCAATTCCACGGCAATAGCTCATTAAGACGGTCCGTGGGGTAATCCTGGATCCTGGCTAGGATGTCTGTCAGATAGACCTCCGGATTATGGCCGTGCAATTTCACCGTCTCGATGATGGTCAGGATATCGGCGATGCGCTGGCCTCCTTTGTCTGACCCGGCAAAGAGCCAGTTCTTTCTCCCAATCCCAAGCGGACGCATTGCGCGTTCGGCTATAGAGTTGTCGATTTCAACTCGACCGTCATCAATGTATACGCTCAATGCCGTCCATCTCGACAGGGCGTATCGCATCGCTTCTGCGAGCTTCTGTTTTTGTGGCAAGGTTGGAAGCGTCGTTTCAATCCACACCTTCAGTTCTTCAAGAACAGGTTTGGCGTGTCGTTGACGCATGATGCGCCGAACATCCGCCGACATGCCGCGGATACGATTCTCAATATCGTAAAGCACGCCGATACGCGCCAACGCCTCATCGGCAATTAGTGACGGCTTGATCTTGATCACATCATGGAACTTGCGGCGCACATGAGCCATGCAGGCCGCTTCGATAATCTTATTGCCGCAAAGCTTCTTGTAACCGCCATAACCATCCGCGTGCATCACACCGCTGAAGTTGGCGAGGTGATCGGCCGGATGCGCGCCCTTTCGGTCAGGGCTGTAGTAATAGGCAATGGCTCCGGGCGTGGGATCTTGGTAGCCGCTGCCATCGAACACATAGACCCAGACCCTCCCAGTTTTGGTCTTTCCGCGCCCAGGGTCGAGAACATCGACGGGAGTATCGTCGGTATGTATTCGGTCAACCGCTGCGATATGAGCGCGGATTAGCAAGATGAGCGGCGTAGCAGAGCCGACACACGCCCCACCCAGTCCGCCATGACAGAACGAGAGATATCTACCCCAAGCCGGTCGTACATCTCGGACAGGCGGTAGAGCGGTATGTGATCGTCGAATTTGGCGACCATGATATGGGCGAGAAGCCCCGGTCCAGGCTTGCCGCGCTCGATCGGTAGGGTCGGCATTTCGCCAGACATCGTCGTATCGCAGTCCCTGCAGACCAGGCGCTTTTCGATATGGCGGACGATTTTCACGGACGCCGGCACGTGCTCCATCACCTGAATAATCCTGTCGGCGGCCTTCAGGAACGACATGCCACCGCAGGTTGGACAATTGCAGGGCGCCGCATAGACCCGGTCTTCGGTTAGAAGGCCGTCTGGCAATGGCCTGCGCTTCGGCTTCTCGGATGCATCGTCCAGCGCCGGCAAAGGGGGCTTTCCTGAGCGCAGTTCAGCCTCGGCACGCGAAGCCTCGATCTCCTCCAGCATCAGTTCGAACTGCTCAATTTTCCGGTCTATCTTCTCCGAAGATGCGCCATGCTGTTGATGACGGAGGAGTGCCAACTGCGCACGCAGAAGGTCAATGATAGAGTCGCGTTTGCTAACTTCCGCTTCTTGTTCGCTGATTTTTGCCGCCTGCTCAGCAACGAGCATTCGTAATGCTACTAGCTCAGCCTGGCTGTCTGGCGGCATTGTCTCCATCCGCGCAAACCTATCCGATTTGCGCCCGGAGTACCAGTATTTTGCGCGGATTTCCCCACAAAGGCGGCCTTTATCCGGCTCGCTCTGGTGCGGACGTCCATGCCGGTCGACGCCAATCAATTCCTTCAACAAGCATAGACATCTGAGCCTGCGTCAGATGTGCAACGCCGTCTTTGGCCGTCGGCCAAGGAAAATACCCTCGCTCAAGAACCTTGTAGAACAGGCAGAAGCCTTGGCCATCCCACCACAGTAACTTGATCCGATCAGCGCGTTTACCGCGGAAGCCGAAGACAGCACCAGACCCCGGTGCCTCCTTCATCACCGCCGTGACCATGCCGGAAAGCCCATCGATGCCGCGCCGCATGTCGGTCACGCCGCAGGCGAGATAAACCGGCACATTCCCAGAGAGTCCGATCATGCTGCCTCCGCGCAAGCAACCAGCGAGGACAGCACCTCGAGATCCATTTCTGCTGCAATTCTCAGTAAGCGACCATTCCTCAAGACAATTTCAACGTCTTTGCTTTTCAACCGACCGCCGCTCCGTTTGGAACCGTCGCTGGAGCTCTCTGACCCGCCGACAAGCGAAACAGGGATGAACGATGCAATCTCGGGAGAGTTGAATTTGGGTGGCGAGAACTTCCTCCGCCAAGCATATATCTGTTGCGGAAGAACGTCGTGCCGCTGGGCGACATCCGAAACGGTGCCATCTACGCCGAACGCCTCTTGCAATATAAGAAGCTTCTGCTCTGTTGACCACCGACGCTGTCGCTCGACACCCGTCAGGATTTCGACCTTGGTCATTCATACCTTGTTACGTCACAAATGAATCATCTGTGACGTAACTTGTGCTACTTTCGCACCCAGACAAAATTGGCTCACCGGACGCTCACGGAGTATCCGCTGCGCGAACTGTTCAACGCCCTGCGGTATGTGATCCGTTACGGTATAGCTTGGCGTGCCATGCCGAACGACCTCCCGCCTTGGCATGCGGTCCACCAGCAGGCCCACCGGTGGTTGGCAGCGGGATGTTTCGAGACCCTGGCGCAGGATTTGCGCGCTGTCCTCCGTTTAGCCGCAGGGCGCCAGGGGGAGCCGACGGCCGCGATCATGGACAGCCGCACTCTGCGCTCCACGCCTGAAAGTGGCACTCGCGCCGGCTATGACGGT
>NZ_JAESVB010000045.1 GCF_020618775.1 Acidisoma silvae
GCCAAAACCCCAACACGATGCAGATCGCGCTCGTTCATCAGCACCAAACCCATGCCAACCCCCAATCGAACCGGACCAAAGCCGTGGGGGAAGAAGGACATTTTTATCCGGCTCAATGCGGACAATTCTATCGGGCGTTAACATACTAACACCGCAGAATGTTTGTTATGTTAAAATGTAAACAATGTAACCTGCTAGTTTGCGGTGTCACACCTTGCCGAATAGTCGGACCGTTGGCGTGTCGAGCTTGGCGCGGCCGTTGGAAAATACCGGTATGCCCATCTCGCAGCCACCCATCGTGACGCGTTGATGCCCAAGCGGCGGCCGTCTTGCTTCGCCTAACTGTGGGATAAGAAGTGCAAACAGCCAACGAGTTTCGGCCGCGGGTCACGAACAGCCAAGAGAAAACCGTGAGTCAAAAAAAATCGATTGTGCAGTCAGCAACGGATCAAAACGCAATAAGTTAGCTTAACGAAATTCTGTCATGCGCCAATGATTGCTCACAAGCTGACAGCCAGTGCGCAGGCTGGTGAAGTGCCTTTCAAGCGGGTTCGCTTTCGCCACGTATCGCAGCCATTACGCCCCTCTGTACGGCGACGAACTCGTCCGAACCAATCATCCGCTGATGGCGTGGCCTAGGCAGGTCAACGTCGAAACTCTGCTTGATATAACCTGGTGACATGCCCATCACGACGATGCGGTCGGAGATATAGACAGCCTCTTCGACGTCATGGGTGACGAAGAGCACGGTAAGCCGGTGTTCCTCCCAGATACGCGTCAGCAATTCCTGCATCTGATGTCGGGTCAGCGCGTCCAGAGCGCCGAAAGGTTCATCCATCAGCAGCATCTTCGGCCGGTAAGACAGCGCCCGCGCAATCGCCACCCGCTGCTTCATACCCCCCGAGAGCTGGCTCGGATAGGAATCGGCGAAGGACGTTAGGTTGACGAGTTTCAGATGCTCGTCTGCCAGGTCGCGGCAGTCGCGCTTTTTATGCCCAGCCGCCTTCAGCGCGAATTCGACATTCTGCCGCGCCGTAAGCCAGGGCAGCAGCGTATAGGATTGAAAGACCACGCCGCGGTCCAGCCCCGGCCCTTCCACCGGCATGCCGTCCACCAACACCTTGCCATCGTCATAGTCCTGCAGCCCGGCGACGATGGAAAGGATTGTGCTCTTGCCGCAACCGGACGTCCCAACGAGCGAGACGAATTCATTGTCACCCAGGGTGAGGTTGATATCTCTCAGGGCGACAGTTGCAGAACGCCCGCTGCCAAAGGTTTTGCCGAGACCTGTAATTTCGAGTTTCGGAACACCGCTCATCGCGAAACGCTAAGATAGCGAAACAGCAACTTTTCCATCGCCTTCATCACCTGATCGGTGATCAGCCCGAAAATGCCAAGAAGCAGAATGTAGCCGATAATGGTCTGAGTTTGGAAAAACCGCTGCGAGACGGTGATCCGGTAACCGAGGCCGGAGGTCGCCGCCACAAGTTCGGCGAGAACCAGCCAGGTCCAAGCCCAGCCGATGCTGATGCGCAGCGTATCCCAGATCCCCGGCAATGCCGAAGGCAGCACGATGCGCCATAGGATGCGACGCTCAGGCAGCCCGAGGGTGCGGCCAAGGCCGATGTAGTCGGCCGGCACGCGCTTTACGTTATCCATCACCATCAGCACTTCCTGAAAGAAGGTGCCTATCCAGATGATAAGGAATTTCTGCCAGTCTCCGGTGCCGGACCATAGAATGGTCAGCGGCACGAAAGCGACCACCGGCATATAGCGCACGAAATCGACCAGAGGTTCCAGCGCGGCTTCCCAGACACGAAAACTGCCGATCAGGATACCAACCGGAATGGCCATCGCGGAGGCAAGCGTAAAGCCGATGGCGATGCGGTAAAAGCTGATGATGGAATCCTGCCAGAGCGTGCCGTCCAACGCGAGCGCCAGCATGCGCTGCCAGACAACGCCCGGCGCGGGCAGGAACAGTGGCTGCACCAACCCGGTCGCGGTCGTTCCCCACCAGATCAGGCCTAGAACGAGGAAGACGGAAATACCAATAATGACGCGGAGCTTACGATCCAGCTCCGCGCCGATTTGGAAAAGGTTCCAACGGCGCGCACGCCGTCTGTTCAGATCAGGCATGGGCGAGGCTTTTCGTAATCGTTAGGGCGCCTTAACAAACTGCGCATCGATCAGCGTATCGGCCGATACGCCGTCCGTTGGCAGGCCCGCATCCTTAGCCGCCGCCTTCACGTCAGCAAAGGTCTTATGCGCGAAATCCCCAGTGAGGGCATCATTGTTCTCGGCCAGCGAGTAATACCGCACGCCATCGAAGGCGGTCGCGAGATCGGCCGGTGTATCGCCAACGGCCTTGGCGATGATGGCTCGGTCGGCCGTTGTATTCGCCTTGTAATCCGCAAGCGCGGCGCCCCAGGACGCGACCAGCGCCTTCACCGCATTAGGACGGGATTTGATAACATCATCCCGCACTACAAGAACGTCGCTGATCAATCCCGGATCGGTACCCGCCGTGTAGAGGACTTTCACGTCAGGTCCATGGGCAAGAGCGGCACTGATATACGGTTCGTAGGTCACAGCGACCGGCACGCGACCAGCTATCAATGCGGTGCCGGCATCAGCCGCCGGCATCGGCACCACAGTCACGTCCGATATCGTCATGCCACTGGCATGAAGGGCGTAGTTGAGCAGGATATCGCTCGTCGTGCCTTGCTCGAAAGCGACCTTCTTGCCCTTGAGAGCGGCGATGGAGGCGATGTTCTTATCTGCGAGAATAGCATCCGCTTTGAGGCTGAAATCCAGCAGCATGACGACCTTGATGGGCAGGCCTGAGGCCGCCATCACCATTGCCGTATGGGTCGCAACATTGGCGACGTCGAGCTGGCCGCTCGCCAGCGCCGCGTTGAGGTCCTTGTCTTCCGTGAAGTTGACGATCCTAACGTCGTTCAGCCCGTGGGCGGCGAAGATGCCCTTCGTGGCGGCGACATCCCATTGCCCATAGCCAAGCCAAGGTTCGGTGCCCATCCGCAAGGGCTTGCCGTCGGCAGCTTGCGCCTGCGCGAGGCCGAGCGTCAAGCCGAGAAGCGCCGTCAGACCGGCCGCCTTTGCCATCCGAGTCCTTACCATGCGACCTCTCCCATCATGATGATCGGCCATCCTCCGCCGAGGTTGGTCCGTCTCAATCTAGACTGGATGCAAGCCTTAATCGCACCCTCTGTCAATGATATGAATAGACATTATCCTGTCTTCTCAAGCAGCGCGGATGAAGCGAAATGGCAAAAAGACGCGTCAATCACCAAGCAATGCCTGCGGCCGGTTTTGTGGAACCTTGGAGCCTGCTGGGCGGTGCAGCAGCGGCGCTTCATCTCTCGTCAGACGATGCCGCACCCCACCTGCGCATCGTGCATCTGGACGTGACGGAAACCCCGCTGCCGGCCATGGGTTGGGAGCTGTCGCCTGCCGCACCAATCAGCGTCGGTGAACTGCGCCAGGGCTCTTGGATCGAGATCCCGCTTCCTGAGGAGAAGCTGCGCGCCGCGCGGCATCTGGGGTGTAACGTCGAATGCCTGCTGACCCGCAATCCGACACCGCGCGTGCTGCTGCAGCTTGGCACGCTCTGCGTGCGGCTCCTTCCCGATGGCATTGTCCTGCAAGACGGCCGATCGGAGGCACGGAGCGACCAAACGCCTTGGTCCGGCCGGTGGATGCGGATCACCCTTATAGTCGGACTGGACGGCACCCGCGTGGAGATCAATCAGGGTGAGCGCTATATCGCCCTCGCTTTGCCCCCAGACAGCGATTGGCGAGCCTCTCGTCTATGCCTGGGTGGAGACGAAACTGAAGTGACGACCAATGCCCGCTTCGCCCGCCCGACGCTCGCCCTCGATGGCCAGTTGCAGGCGGAATGGCATTTCCCGTCCGGGCCACCGGTCGCAACGCTGGCGCCGCTGGACGGCGACTGGCCCGCGCTCATCATCCACAACCAGCCAAGCTTTGCCATGGCGTCATCTCGTTGGGATGGCACCATCCATGATCCGCGGCTGGAACCCGCACAGTACGACGCTTTGCATTGCCATGACGATGATATGGCGCCGCTCGATTGGCCGGTAACACACCATCTTCGCGCGCCTGAACAAGCAATGCCCGGCATCTATGCCGTGGAAGTTGCCACTGCGTACGGCACGGAGCGCATCCCCTTCTTCGTGCGCACGGCCAAACCGCAAGCGGCGCTCGTCTTCCTTGTTCCTACCCTCACCTATCTCGCCTATGCGGACGAAAACCTGCCGCAGGCGCTATTTCCCTGGCTTTGCGAGGATCGCGGCAATCGCTTCGTGCAGGATAACGGCCTGCTCAGCCTCTATGATCGCCATAGCGACGGCAGCGGCGTCAGCCTGACTTTCAGTCGAAGGGTCAAGGCAACGCTGCGCGACGATCATCTCTACCCACTTTCAGGCAGCCCGCATCTTTTGCCCGTGGACCTGCAATTGCTGCGCTTCTGCCGAACAATGGGGCTCGCCTTCGATCTGGTGACCGACCACGATCTGCATGCCCAGGGCGCGGCCGCGCTCTCCCCTTATCGCGGCGTCTTTACCGGCAGCCATCCGGAATACTGGACGACGCCGATGCAGAACGGTCTGCGCACCTTCATCAATGGCGGCGGCTCTCTCGCCTATCTCGGCGGTAACGGTCTCATGTGGGTCTCGGCCATACAAGACGGTCTGATGGAGATCCGGCGCGGCCAGGGCCTGGGAGCGCGAACCTGGGATGGCCAGCCTGGCGAAAGCACGCTTTCGCTGACGGGGGAGATCGGCGGCCTTTGGCGCGAGCGTGGACGATCGGAATTTTCTGTCACCGGTACCGGCATGACGATGATGGGCTTTGGTCCCGCGCGGCCTTACCGGCGCCGCGTGGCGGCGGAGACGCAGAGCTATGACTGGGTTTTCGACGGAGTGAACGAGCCTTGCTTCGGCGAGACCGGCAGCGTTCTCGGCGGCGCTGCCGGCTATGAGGTGGACCGCACAGATGCCGCACTGGGTACCCATCCCGATACCGTGGTTCTGGCCTTGGCCAGTGATTTCGACGCCAGCTACGCGACCGATCCGAACGAGTTCTTTCCCACACCTGCGGACCGCGACAGGGCGCGCGTTGCTGAAATGGCGATCAGACGCACTCCGCACGGCGGCTTAGTCTTCGCTGCCGGTTCCGTCGCCTGGTGCGGCGCCTTACGCAGTGCCGACGGCGTGACAGCCGTCGGACAAATCACAGCTAACGTGCTAAAAAGAATTGCTTCATCTGAAAGCTGATAAATCAGACATATTCTGCTTGCGCGCAGGGTGCTGAGATCTGGGCCCATCCACATAAAACGTCTGCCCCGTGCCACAGGATCGCGACGATTCTTTGTTTTTAGAATGTTCTGTCTGGTCGAGGGTGCCGTTTAGAGAAGGCCGCTGAGTAAACTGTCAGCAAGCAAAGATATTTTCATATTCAGTAAATTCTGAAATCTGTGCCTTTTGCTTGCACGATTCATGCAGAGGAACCGAGGCCCTGACCCGGTCGTCGTGACGCTTGGCACGGACGAGTTCATTCGTCGCTTCCTGATCCACCACCTGCCGAGCGAGTTCCACCGCATCCGTCGCTACGGCTCCCTCGCCGGGGGCATCCACCAGTTCAGCCTGACGCACACCCGTGACCTTCGCGTCGCCGCACTCCTATCTGAGGATCGTCCGGTAGGAAAAGCATCCGATGTTCAAAAGCTCAATTCCCCTTAGGCCGATGCAAGCTCATCGCGGTTTCATTCCTCGGAAACCTTCATACGCCTTTGGCACCCAAAACTGCTCACGCGAGCGATTATTACGTTTTAGCGGCGCTATCTCAAATATGCACAGTTTTTTAGCCGGTCTGAATCTATAGATCTTAATTGAAATTTACCGAATATATTCCACCAACCCCGCGTCAGCGCGTAGATAAAGCGGATGCTTCGGAGAGCCGTCGCCGTTTTGACCGAGGCAATAGAGCGTGTATCCGGCGTCCCTGAGCGACATCTCAACACGCTCGGCATGATGGGCCAACGACGAGTGGAGACGTCCCCAGCACGCGATGACAATGTCAGCCTTTGAGGCGAGCTTCAGGATTGTCGGAAGATTGGCTCTACTTACGGGAGGATAATCGAGCTGGTGCAATATTTTCGAGTCCGTTATCCGAACATCAAGAATGTTCGCCTTGGCATACCCGCATAGGCCCATTCGCTCGGCTCGCTTCCACTCGCGGAGACAGGTAGGATCATCGATCAGATGCGATGCGGTTGATGGGTTCATACCGATGAAGAGCGCGTAGCGGCCTGTCTGGCCCCACGTCCGCCAAAGCGCTTGCCGGTAGCGGCCGCACTTACTGAATTTGGCGCGGCCAAGAACATGGGCAGGCAGAGGAATACTTATTTTCCCGCCGGGTGAGTGAATTATATTCGGGGGCGAAGGCAAGGATGGGCTCACGGTTTTGCCATTATCCTGAGTGGGCAGGCATGGAAAGGAGGCAAAGTGAAATGGTGATCGCGTTGCCTGTTATCTGTCCGCTATCTCGCGGCTAGCGCTGGAGTCGCCATACGCCGCGCCACTAAAATGCGTGAGGCATTTGAGGGCTGGTCTAGCGCTCCTGACACGCAATTCCAGGCCATCAAAGATTACCCCAAGTCTAGGCTTGCCTAAATTCTGCTTAGTGCGTTCAAAATGGTTTTTGCTCCAGCCCCGCGAACAGAATTTGGGTGCCAT
>NZ_JAESVB010000046.1 GCF_020618775.1 Acidisoma silvae
GCCGTGCGCGAAGAGCCCGGTCCATCGCCCATTGTTGCGGCTATCCATGACCTGACGGCTGCTGTCGAGACGATGGGGGACGGGGTCGCATTGCTGCGTGAGAGGCTGGACGCCTTGCCCGCGGCGTTGAGCGCGGCCCTCGATGACAACCCGTTGTCTGAAGGCGCGGCGGAGCCCGTGGGACCATGACGTGCTGACCTATCGCACTGGCAGCGCAGGTGCACCAACGGCCGCGCGGAATATGGCCGAGCATTTACTACAGCAGACCTTGTCGCCCGAGATGGCGGTCATGGCCGAGTATTACGAGCAAGGCGTCACACCCCCGACGACGGCCGAGGCGGCCTATAGCCGCTACAGCCGCTTGGCGGTAAACGGTCTGCTCCCTGGCGGGGAGGCCCTGGACGCCTTGGTGAAAGCCGAAGCCATCCGCATTGGGGAAAGTGCCTTGGCACTGGATGGCACCGCGCTCGATGCGGACGCGCTGCATATGCGGGCTGTGGCGGCCCTTGTCGGCGCCGGGCTGGTGACGCGGGAGGAGGGGACGGCCACGCTTTACCGCATTGCCGGATCTCCCTGTGATAGTGAGGGGGAGGGGTTCGGACGGCGGTTAGACGATGCGATCACCGCCACGTTGACCGAGCGGGATGAGACCAGCGCGGCCGCGACCCCACGCCGGGATATGAACCCAGCCCTGGCCCATCGCCTGGGCATCAACACCAATCGGGGCCTGACGGCCAGCGAAGTCGCGTTTCTGCTCAATGGGCAAAGAGCGGATGGCGGCGATATCCAGGGCAAGCAAATCCAGTCCAGCACGCTGCCGCTCACAGAGATTTTTGGCATCCCTGACGGCGAGACGCCGACGCGCGTCCAGCTGGAGCACATGCTAGCGGGCAAGACGGCGGCGGGCCAGGCTCTGTCAGAGAAGGAGGCGGCCTATGCCGTGAACCGCCTCCATGCGGCGCTTGGCGTAAAGGGCAGGGGCCTCTCGGCAGGGGCGCGCGACCATATCCTGTCCGGCCGCATGGCCGATGGCCGAGAGGTTTCCGACCGTGCCTATCGGGAGGCACTGGAAACTTCCAAATCCCGCATTGGCTATATCGACTTCACCTTTTCTGCGCCGAAGTCACTATCCATCGCCTGGGCCTTTGCGCCGACGCATGCCGAGCGCGCTATGCTGCACCAGGCCCATACCGACGCCATCGAGAGCGTCATGAAGACCCTCGAGACGGAGATTGGCCGCGCGCGGAAGGGGGCACAGGGCAAGGATGGCTATGAGCCCGGTTCCATCGGCTGGGTGTCCTTCCAGCATTACGCCGCCCGGCCGACGGTCGCGGTTGTCACCCAGGACGCGGCTGGCCAGGCAGCCACCGAGTTACACAGCCTCACCGGCACGGCCGGACGCGTGCCGGGTGATATGCAGATCCACACCCATGTCGCTGTGTTCAACGTCGTGGAGACCAAGAGCGGCCGCGTGGGCGGCCTGGACCTCGCGCAACTCGAAGGCCGCATCCATGAGTTCGGCGCGGTCTATCAGGCCTTCCTGGCCGAGAACCTGCGCCGCCATGGGGTCGAGATCGCGCACGACCAGAATGACATGGCGCGGCTTGTCTCCGTGCCTGAGGGTGTCATCGCGCATTTTAGCAAGCGGACCACCGGCGGCACCGATGCCGCGCGGCAATATGCACAGAGTGTCGGCCTTGATTGGGATGCCATGGATGCCGAGCATAAAATCCGGCTGCTCAAATCCGGCGTGCAAGATCCACGCGGCGCCAAGGCGGATGACGTCAGCGACCTTGCTGCCTGGCGCAGGTCGGCCGCGGACCTCGGCTACCAGCATCGCAGTGTGTTGCGGCCTGACGCGCCGAGACAGGAACAGACCCGGGGAGAACGCCTCGAGGCCGCCTATCGGGCGGCCATGCCCATCCTTGAGAAGCAGTTCGATCGGCGGGCCGTCATCGACGGTGCAGACGCGCGCACCGTGGCCGCGAAGGCGTTGATTGTCGCCGGCATCGCCGCGGCGGGGGAGGTCAGCGCCGTAACGCGGGCTTTCCGGGAGCGTGGCATTAAACGCCGGGGCGAGGAGGCGGCCTTGGTTTGGGGCACTGTCGCGGGGAAGCAGGGCCGCGAGCGGGTGGCGGTCACCACCACACTCGAAGAACGCGAGGAAAAGGCGCTGATCGCCACGGCGCGTGCCGGGGCACACGACAAGAGCGGCGCTCTGACCAAAGCCCAGATCGACGCAGCCGTGCGCGCCTTTCCCGAGCTCAACTTCAACACCGAGCATGGCCGTGCGCAGCGCGCCGTCATGGACAGCCTGGGCACAGGCGGCCGGATCGGTCTCGCCATCGGTGTTGCCGGGGCCGGCAAGAGCACATTGCTCAAGCCTTTGGTCGAAGCCTGGAAGCAGGAGGGTCGCACAGTCCACGGTATCGCCCTGGCGTGGCGGCAGGCTGATGATTTGGCCGAGGCCGGCATCGAGTACCGGATCCGCGCGATTGCGTCTTTTCTGAATGCGGCTCAACGCAAGAAGCTCGACCTCGACCGGAACGCCGTCGTTGTCGTTGATGAAGTAGGGCTCTTGGGCACACGCCAGCTCAACGACATTCTCGCCCTGCAGAAGCGGGCTGGGTTCCAGCTTGTGATGATTGGCGACCCCAAGCAGATGCAGGCCGTCGAAGCCGGACCCGTCATCGACCTGCTGCGCCGTGGGCTCGGCAAAGATGCTGTGCCGGAGCTATCCAGCTCGGTGCGGCAAAAGGACGCGGAAGAACGCGAGACGGTCCTGATGTTCCGCAATGGCCAGACCGCAGAGGCCATGCAGCGGAAAGCCGAGAACGGCACCTTCCGGGTGATCCCGGGCGGCTACCGAGAGGCGATCGAGGGGGTCGCCGATCTCTGGCAGAAGCGCCGCGAGGCTAACAAGGGGCGGGAAAAGTTCACTGTCACGGTCAGCGCGCCGACCAATGCCGAAGCGCATGATATCTCCATGGCGATCCGCGAGCGCCGGCGGGCCGCTGGTGAGCTGGGGCCTGATCATAAAGTGGTGGTGGCAACCGATGGCACAGGGCAGCGTCAGTATAGCCTGCCGCTGACCGAGGGCGACCGGGTGCGGCTGTTTGACCGCTTGACCGCAAGCTTCATCGCGACCGGCACCCACGGCAATATCGGACGGAATGGTTCGGTGCTGGACGTGGCGGCTATCCGCGATGTTGGCCTAGTGTTGCGCACCAACGCGGGTCGAGAGGGGTTCGTGCCTTGGGAGACCCTTCAGGATCAAAAAGGTCTTGTAAAACTTGCCTATGGTGAGGCCCTGACAACGCACACCTCCCAGGGGTCGACCGTCAGCGAGCATATCCACGCCATGCCGAGCGGCAGCCGCATGGTGACAGCTTTTGGGGCCTATACGTCAGGAAGCCGTCACAAGGAGCAAAGCTTTCTGGTTACGTCGGACGGGGCCGAGCGGGCCGAAATCGCAGGCCGCCGTCCTCTTGGCGATCGCCGCGAGATTGGCGCCAGCGATGTGCTCAAGAACGTCACACGCAATCTCTCCCGTCAGGACGAAAAGGAAAGCGCCCACTCGTTGATCGACCGAGCCGCCAACCTGCGGCGCGGGACGATCAAGGCGTTCCAGCCAACCTTGGAACGAATGGAAAGCCGCAAAGCGGCGGATGAACCGGCGAGCCCGCTGCCGGGCGAGATCCGCGAGCGCCGTTTCGCCAAGGCTTTGGCCGAGCGCCTGCCTGGCCTTGCGGATCGATTGAGACGGCATGGCGAGAACATCGCCCGGGCCGCCCGGCAGGCAGCCGTGCTAGCCGAACGCCTGACAGAGGTTGCACGCCGAAAGCGGAGCGTCGGCCGCGAGCATGAGGACTACTGGCAGAATGTTGGGAAGGGCATTTCCCAGGCCCAAGAAAAAGGGGAGACCAACGACCAGATGCGCAAGCAACGCCAGCGGCGGTGAGGCCGGCGATCGCTCGGCCGTTTACGGGCGATTTGGGGGGAAGCAGAAGGTCCGGTTTTAGCTTAACTTTCACCGTAGCGAATCTAAGCACCGGATAAAAAGACATGTCCCGCTTGCTTGAGATGATCTTGAGCCTGTTCCCAATCTGCTTCTTGTATAAGCAGATGTTCCCCATCGAATGTGCAGATTACGAAGAACCCTATGCCATTGGATGACAACGGGCTGATCAATGACTGGACAATGCCTGTGGCCTGAAAAGCAAATGGCCCTACGGTCCGCAAGCATAGCCAGTTTCGTTCCGAGCGTACCGATGTGGGAACAGCCGCTGCATCGCATACGATCGTGAGTTCATCATCACTACGCACGGCGGCCACGAAGCCTGACTTCGGAAGCCAGGACGGCATATCAGAGTCAGGCGCTAATTGCGCGACTGCAAATTGACCTGAGACAATACGCAACTTGAGGCTCATCGATCCGGACCTTTCACACAATCTTGGTGCCATATTAAATTGGGTGATACGTTGGCCACAATCGCAGATGGCCCTTTATTAGAGCGCCAGCTTAGATTTTGAACTTTGCACCGTTTGATGTCAGCGCTCGCAGCCGCCGGACTGAGCTATTTGCATCCCAATTGGGACGGTAGCAGCTATTGCCAAGGAAATTTAGTCCGAATAGCTATATTTGTCATTGAGAGCCTAGGAGAGCCACTTGGAGCCGCGAGCACAGGTCATCATCCTTAACGGCGTCGGTAGCGTCGGGAAGAGCGCAACGGCTGCGGCACTTCAAGCAATCGCTTCCAAGCCGTTCTTATGCGTCGCCATGGATGCTTTTCTAGAAATGCTGCCAAAAAAGCTGCTGGCGCATCCAGACGGGTTGCTCTTCGAACGAACGCAGGAAAATGATAAGCCGACCATCAGCATCCGAACTGGCCCAGTGCTGCAACGCGCTATGAGGGGGATGCGGTGTGCCGTGGCCGCAATGGCAGCGCAGGGCAACAACCTTATCGTAGACGAAGTGATTGTCGACGCCGAGACGGCGCAGGAGTACCGTTATCTCTTGCAACTCTTCGATTTTTATCTGGTTGGTCTCTTCGCTCCGCTCAATGTACTTGAAGCAAGAGAGCGGGAGCGCGGCGACAGAGAGATAGGTTTGGCGCGGTGGCAGTATGGCCGTGTCCATAGCGGGATTGTATACGACTTAGAGGTGGACACGACATCTGCAACCCCTGCCGAGTGCGCCTTGCAAATCCAGAGCGCTTTCGGACTCTGACCGTCTGCCTGACCGGCATGCTTGGCTCAGCATTTCCGGTGTCATCGAAGACAGTCACGACGCACGCTTCGACAAACTTTCGCTTCAAAGGTATAGGCTGGCCCGACGAACTGACCGCTCTGACCGCTCTGACCGCTCTGACCGCTCTGGCGGCTGGGCCGCCAGCCCGCGCGGGAGGCGAAGGTCTGCTTGTGGGTTCGCCGGCCGAGCCAGGCAATTCGTGGGTTGGGTCGCTAGGTGTCGAAATCTTTAAAATGCTGAAGCAAGAGGTTTCGCTAATTCACAGCCAAAATCGCAACACCGTTTCGCCAGGACGGTCTATGCCCGTCGATTGCCAACCTTTTGATTTATAGAAGCTTTCGGCTCCCGTATTTTGCCCGATTGTAAGGAATGCTTGACGGTGTCCTGCCTGTCGCAACTGCGTCACAGCTGCATCAAGGAGGGCTGTCCCATGGCCACGCCCCTGGAATTCATCTATGACAAATAGCGCCCATATGTAGCCTGTCTGGTGATTGGCGCATATGAAACCCTGCACACCGTCTTCGACTTCTAAAACGAGAAAAATCGCTTCCTCCAAGTACCAAGCGACCTCCGCCTCAGTGACAAGCGAAGGATCAGACAGACGATTTTCCGCCGTCCCATGCCTGACCACATGGATGCGGTGAAGGTCGTTGTATGTGGCCGGGCGTAAGTGGTGTTTGGTCATGCAATCATGCTACTTGGTCCGATGTTGAACGTCAGCTTTCGGGTCCGCATATTTAGTCGCTGAAAAGCTTGTTTGGGTCGATAGCGGTCACAGCGTGATGATACGACCTGCCAGTTTTCAGCGCTGATGGCGGATTAATAGCGCCGGCATGCCGGTTCCCGGTATGACAGCGCAAGTAAGACGATTTACCATAATAAAATTAGCCGCCGCTGAGCTCAATTGGCCGCTATCAACAGGTTTGGCGCCATAGTTTAACATAACGAATATTCTGCGAGAATT
>NZ_JAESVB010000047.1 GCF_020618775.1 Acidisoma silvae
GGATTTGAACCTGTGACCTTCAGGTTATGAGCCTGACGAGCTACCGGGCTGCTCCACCCCGCGTGGGTGATATTTGGAACCGGGATGTAGATAAAGGGTGGGTTGGATGACCTGGCGGCGACCTACTCTCCCGCGCCTTAAGACGCAGTACCATGGGCGCTGGGGTTTTTCACGGCCGAGTTCGGGATGGGATCGGGTGCGGGCTCCCCGCTATGGCCACCAGGTCGTCCAACCCACCCTTTTGGGTGGTGAACGTGGGTTTGGCGCGAGGCAAGGAAGGTATTCTTTTTTGGAAAAAAGAACCAAAAAACTTTCTTTCTTAAGGAATGAAAATCTTTTGCTTCTTTTCTATAGAAAAGAAGATCTTTCTTACTGCTCTAGCGTTTTGGTTTGAGAGAATGGAGTGCGTTTATGTGTGTTTATCTGACAGCGATCGATTGGATGATTGCTGTGCGAGGTGGTGAGTAATTGTAATGAGCCTATCGGGTGATTAGGACCGGTTAGCTGAACGCGTTACCGCGCTTTCACATCCGGCCTATCGACGTGGTGGTCTACCACGACCCTCAGGGAGACCTAGTTTTGAGGTGGGTTTCCCGCTTAGATGCTTTCAGCGGTTATCCCGTCCATACTTAGCTACCCGGCTGTGCCACTGGCGTGACAACCGGTGCACCAGAGGTATGTTCATCCCGGTCCTCTCGTACTAGGGACAAATCCTCTCAAGTCTCCTTCACCCACGGCAGATAGGGACCGAACTGTCTCACGACGTTCTAAACCCAGCTCACGTACCACTTTAATCGGCGAACAGCCGAACCCTTGGGACCTGCTCCAGCCCCAGGATGTGATGAGCCGACATCGAGGTGCCAAACCTCCCCGTCGATGTGGACTCTTGGGGGAGATCAGCCTGTTATCCCTAGAGTACCTTTTATCCGTTGAGCGATGGCCCTTCCACGCGGGACCACCGGATCACTATGGCCGACTTTCGTCTCTGATCGAGCTGTCGCTCTCACAGTCAGGCGGGCTTATGCCATTGCACTCAGCAGCCGATGTCCGACCGGCCTGAGCCCACCATCGCGCGCCTCCGTTACACTTTGGGAGGCGACCGCCCCAGTCAAACTGCCCACCATGCAGGGTCCTGAACCGGGATAACCGGTCTCAGTTAGACATCAGAAGCGCCCAGGGTGGTATTTCAAGGATGGCTCCACCAGAGCTAGCGCCCCGGCTTCAAAGCCTCCCACCTATCCTACACAGTGCTCCCCTGATGCCACTGCAAAGCTGCAGTAAAGGTTCATAGGGTCTTTCCGTCTGACCGCGGGTACCCCGCATCTTCACGGGGAATTCAATTTCGCTGAGCCCATACCGGAGACAGTGGGGAAGTCGTTACGCCATTCGTGCAGGTCGGAACTTACCCGACAAGGAATTTCGCTACCTTAGGACCGTTATAGTTACGGCCGCCGTTTACCGGGGCTTCAATTCAGTGCTTGCACACCTCCTCTTAACCTTCCGGCACCGGGCAGGCGTCAGACCCTATACGTCATCTCTCGATTTCGCAGAGCCCTGTGTTTTTACTAAACAGTCGCTACCCCCTGCTCTGTGCCACCCGCCCATGGTTGCCCACAAACGGGTCTCGCTTATCCCGAAGTTACGCGAGCAATTTGCCTAGTTCCTTCGATATGGTTCTCTCAAGCGCCTTGGTATTCTCTACCAGTCCACCTGTGTCGGTTTCGGGTACGGTCTATATGCTGGAGCTATTTCCCGGTATGCGCCAAAAGCCAGGACAATCCAATAAGCCCTGACAACATCTTGCATACGTCACTTCCAGCAGGCTCAGGAATATTCACCTGATTCCCATCGACTACGGCTTTCGCCCTCACCTTAGGGGCCGGCTAACCCTGCGCGGATTAACCTTGCGCAGGAACCCTTGGACTTTCGGCGACAGTGTTTCTCGCACTGTTTGTCGCTACTCATGTCAGCATTCGCACTTCTGATACCTCCAGGAGGGGTCACCCCATCTCCCTTCGCAGGCCTACAGAACGCTCCGCTACCGCGTAGATCACTCTACACCCGCAGCTTCGGTGTGTGGCTTGAGCCCCGTTACATTTTCGGCGCAGGATTTCTATTAGACCAGTGAGCTATTACGCTTTCTTTAAAGGATGGCTGCTTCTAAGCCAACCTCCTGGTTGTTTTGGAATTCCCACATCCTTTCCCACTTAGCCACAACTTGGGGACCTTAGCTGGCGGTCTGGGCTGTTTCCCTCTCGTCCACGGACCTTAGCACCCATGGACTGTCTGCCGGGCTATACTTCTGGGTATTCGGAGTTTGGTTAGGTTTGGTAAGGCTTTGGGCCCCCCTAGCCCATCCAGTGCTCTACCCCCCAGGGTAAACACCCGACGATCTACCTCAATAGATTTCGCGGAGAACCAGCTATTTCCGAGTTTGATTGGCCTTTCACCCCTAGCCACAGCTCATCCCCGACTTTTTCAACAGGCGTGGGTTCGGCCCTCCAGTGCGTGTTACCGCACCTTCAGCCTGGCCATGGCTAGATCACTCGGTTTCGGGTCTTCTACCTGCAACTCGTCGCCCTATTCAGACTCGCTTTCGCTACGCCTACACCTACCGGCTTAAGCTCGCTGCAAACAGAAACTCGCTGACCCATTATACAAAAGGTACGCCGTCACCGCAGTTGCGGCTCCGACTGCTTGTAGGCGTCCGGTTTCAGGTCTCTTTCACTCCCCTCATCGGGGTGCTTTTCACCTTTCCCTCACGGTACTTGTTCACTATCGGTCACCAGGGAGTATTTAGGCTTAGAGGGTGGTCCCCCTACGTTCAGACAGGATTTCACGTGTCCCGCCCTACTCAAGGATTAATGACGATTTCTTCGCATACGGGGCTATCACCCACTCTCGCCGGACTTTCCAGACCGTTTTGCTCAATCATCATCAACCACTGGCCTGATCCGCTTTCGCTCGCCACTACTGACGGAATCTCTGTTGATGTCTTTTCCTCCGGGTACTGAGATGTTTCAGTTCCCCGGGTTCGCCTCCTAACCCTATGTATTCAGATTAGGATACCCATCGCTGGGTGGGTTTCCCCATTCGGATATCCATGGATCAACGCCTGCTCGCGGCTCCCCATGGCTTTTCGCAGCGTGCCACGTCCTTCATCGCCTCCTGGTGCCAAGGCATCCACCGAACGCCCTTCTCATGCTCATTGCCTCGTGGACAAATGCCGCTCTAGTCAGCATCCATCCCCACCTTGCACAGGAACCATCCAATCCACCCAAAGCCGAAGCTTCAGACAAACAGACCTATCCCCATCCAGATGCTGCTCTTCCAGAGGCGTTGCGAGAACAATCCCCCTTCCGAACAGACGCACATATGTGCACATCCATTCTCTCACGCTTCTGAACAAGTAATGCTGCGGGGATCCGGTGTTACCACCTCGTCCGGTCAGACATACAGCTTACTCGCGCAGATGCGCCAAACCCTGATTCACGATTTAAAGAACATTTTCTTTCCAACCCTCAGGTTGGAAATACACATAGCAAAGCTCGCCTGAACCGAAGCCCAAACGCTCACTGCCATGATCACTGTCCCAGCCGCGACGTATGGAAGGGATCGAAAGTTCTTTGCTTCTTTCTTTCAAGAAAGAAGAAATACTTAACTAATAAAATTATTAATTAAATTAATCAGCAATTGTTCTTTTCTGTAGAAAAGAACCAAAAGACTTTCATTCCGCTTCCTAATGCTCGTCAGAGCATCCACCTAGTGATGGTGGGCCAGGGAGGATTTGAACCTCCGACCCCACGCTTATCAAGCGTGTGCTCTAACCAGCTGAGCTACTGGCCCAAAACCGTCGCGGGGAAGGGATATGTTGATGGCGCCCAATCTAGATCAGGCTCTAAGCACGTCTCTGCATCCGCAGAAACTTTATGGTAGCAATCCCAAACATTTGCCGAAGCAAATGACATCAGGATCGCTCCTTGAAAGGAGGTGATCCAGCCGCAGGTTCCCCTACGGCTACCTTGTTACGACTTCACCCCAGTCGCTGACCCGACCGTGGTCGGCTGCCTCTCTTGCGAGTTAGCGCACCGGCTTAAGGTCAAACCAACTCCCATGGTGTGACGGGCGGTGTGTACAAGGCCCGGGAACGTATTCACCGCGGCATGCTGATCCGCGATTACTAGCGATTCCACCTTCATGCACTCGAGTTGCAGAGTGCAATCTGAACTGAGACGGCTTTTAGAGATCAGCACGGCCTCGCGACCTAGCTTCCCACTGTCACCGCCATTGTAGCACGTGTGTAGCCCAGGACATAAGGGCCATGAGGACTTGACGTCATCCCCACCTTCCTCCGGCTTGTCACCGGCAGTTTCTTCAGAGTGCCCAGCCAAACCTGATGGCAACTGAAGACGAGGGTTGCGCTCGTTGCGGGACTTAACCCAACATCTCACGACACGAGCTGACGACAGCCATGCAGCACCTGTGCAGGAGGTCCCTTGCGGGAAATATCCATCTCTGAATACAGCCTCCCCATGTCAAGCCCTGGTAAGGTTCTGCGCGTTGCTTCGAATTAAACCACATGCTCCACCGCTTGTGCGGGCCCCCGTCAATTCCTTTGAGTTTCAACCTTGCGGCCGTACTCCCCAGGCGGTGCGCTTATCGCGTTAGCTACGACACTGAGTAACTAAGTTACCCAACATCCAGCGCACATCGTTTACAGCGTGGACTACCAGGGTATCTAATCCTGTTTGCTCCCCACGCTTTCGCGCCTCAGCGTCAGTCAAGGACCAGGTCGCCGCCTTCGCCACCGGTGTTCTTCCCAATATCTACGAATTTCACCTCTACACTGGGAATTCCACGACCCTCTTCCCCACTCTAGCAATCAAGTATCAAACGCAGCCCCCAGGTTGAGCCCAGGAATTTCACGCCTGACTTTGATCGCCGCCTACGCGCCCTTTACGCCCAGTCATTCCGAGCAACGCTAGCCCCCTTCGTATTACCGCGGCTGCTGGCACGAAGTTAGCCGGGGCTTATTCTGCGGGTACCGTCATCATCGTCCCCGCCAAAAGGGCTTTACAATCCGAAAACCTTCTTCACCCACGCGGCATTGCTGGATCAGGGTTTCCCCCATTGTCCAATATTCCCCACTGCTGCCTCCCGTAGGAGTCTGGGCCGTGTCTCAGTCCCAGTGTGGCTGATCATCCTCTCAGACCAGCTATCGATCGTCGCCTTGGTAGGCCTTTACCCCACCAACAAGCTAATCGAACGCAGGCTCCTCCTCAGGCGACTCGCGCCTTTAAACCTCAGTTATCATGCGGTATTAGCAGTAGTTTCCCACTGTTATCCCCCACCCAAGGACAGATACCTACGCGTTACTCACCCGTCCGCCACTGACTGTATTGCTACAGCCCGTACGACTTGCATGTGTTAAGCATGCCGCCAGCGTTCGCTCTGAGCCAGGATCAAACTCTCAGGTTCATCCCTCCAGGCCAAAAACCCAGAAAAACAAACTAAAGGATCCAACTCATTAAAAACCCAGCAAGTCCTTAAACTTACCAAGCTCCGCACAGCGTGTTGCGTAATGAATCATGTAAGACACATCAGCAATACGCCTTGCTCAAGCCTAAGCTCTCAAGTCAGCTCCATGTAAAAGCCAACCTAAAACCTAAACCTAAATTAGTCCCACTCTCCGACCTAGATCAGAAAGCAGCACCGCAAGGCGCCACCAACATATCCCTTCCAAAACCA
>NZ_JAESVB010000048.1 GCF_020618775.1 Acidisoma silvae
CGTGATCGCAATCGCGTCGAGCGTATGTTCAATCGGCTCAAACAGTTCCGACGTATTGCTACTCGCTATGACAAAACAGCGCTCTCATTTCGTAGCTTCCTTAACATTGCAGCAGCCAAAATATGGCTACCGTCTTTTGTCAACAGAGCCTAGCACACTCCAAATTTCTTATTTGGTGGCAACTGATCCATAATGCCGGAATGATCCTTACGTCACTGACCTAACGCCCTATCCCAAGACCTTGGCTCTTACCTCGGCTCAGCTTTCTCTCAAGGCCCTCTTCCTGGGCCTTCTGCTGCTGCACCTGCCGTCTCTCCGCCTGGACCTCGCGCGCAAGGGCCGCACGGTCCTGCAATTGCTCCAGCTTTTCCTCGGCCTGGGGCCGAACGGCGGCCAAAGCGTCACGCTCCTGCCGTTCTAAGTCGGGCAGCGCCAGGAGGCGCTCTGCATGCCTCACTTCTCCGGTGGTCAACCGCATCGTTGCGCCCTTCTCGGAGGCTTCATGCACCTCCAATTCGCGATCCGGTTTGATTCCCATCCGATGGCCATATTGGGCAAGCGTCCCCATGCGTTGCCAGCGCTTGTCGCCCTGGTCGATCGCGTCGTCCCGCTGCTGTCGGTTCTCCTCGATCGCTTTCTCGGAATGGACCAGGTCCGCCCGTGCCCGATCGAGCCGATCGGCGACCGCAGCATAATCCGGCGACACCAGCCGCGCCGCATCGGCGACCGTCATGGGACGAGCGTGGCGGGCGTTTCGGTCCTGCACGGTCGCGGCCTCCAGCGCCCGGCTGTAGGTCCAACTATCGGCCGCCAGCAGCTCCTGCCGCTGCCCCGCGCGGGCGGCCTCCGATGACGACATCGGTCCGACCGCCCTCGCCGCGGACGGCTGCTCCTGGGCCACCGGTTTAGTCAGCCCCAGCAAATACGTCCGCGCGTCGAATGTTTCCTGCTTGGATGTGCCGCGCTCTGGTTCTGGGACCAGTGTCGGCAGATGGGGCGCCGCCCGGGGCGCTTCCCTTTCGGTCTGCGCCTTCCTGACTTTGGCTCTCAACGAATCTTCCCGGGGCGCGAGCGCCTGGGCCGGCCGCACCTGAGCCGGCCGCGCGGTTACCGAGCCTTCCCGCTCCTGCTCCCTTTCCCACCCTGCAGGAGGCTGGCGCTCGGCATCGCGGACGACGATCTCGCTCTCCGGCACCAAACCGTTAGCGTATAGGCCCCGCCGCTCAGCATAACCCGCCCGCGCCGCTTCCATTTCCACGGGAGTGCCCCGCTCGTAATCGAGCGTGGTCTCTTTGGCCTGCGACCGCGACAGCCGCGTCTTCAGCGCACCGATGTCGCGCAGCTCATCGCGGCCGGCGTAGAGTGTCACGCGCTCCCGGTGCCGGGTCATCGCGACATAGGTCAGGTGCCGGTCCATGGTGCCGCTGGCGAAGACAAAGGCGCGGTCGACGGTCGCCCCCTGGGCCTTGTGGATGGTGGTGGCATAGCCGTGGTCCACGGCGGCGTAATCGGCCATGGAGACCGCAACCGTGCGGCCTTGGCCTGGCCTTCCCTGCGAGTCGTCCAGCCGCACGACCAGCCGATCCTCTTCGGCGGTTTCCACCGTACCGAGCATGCCGTTCTTCACACCGAGATCGCGGTTGTTCTCCCGGAACATGAGCCGGTCACCGGGTGCAAACGCTCGCTGACCCTCCGTCGTCTGATAGACGCGCTCATCGGCCAATTCGCCCGTCGCAAGCCGCGCGGACCGGATGGCGTCATTGAGCTCTAGGACATCGACGCGGCGATGCGCCAGCACCAGGCGGGACCCGTTCGGACGTACCGCGCGATCCAGCATCACGTCACGCACGATCGCATCCCGCGCCTGCTCGACCGTCGGCTCAAACCGGATGGCGCCATGCTCCGCGTAAGCCGCCAGCCCCTCCACTGTGCGATGCCGGCCGAAGTCGACGGAGGCCGCCCGCTGCCAGTCCTCCCGTTGCCGACGCACCTCTGACAGTTCGACAAAACCGACGCGCTCGGCGATCGCCCGGAAGGCCGCCCCCGGCCCGATCGGCTGTAACTGCTCGGGGTCACCGACCAGCACGACTTTGGCGCCGGCCCGGTCCGCGGCCGTGATGAACCGGGACAGCTGTGTCGAGCCGACCATGCCCGCCTCATCGATGACAAAGACATCGCGAGGGCCAAGCTGATCAAACCCCCGCTCCCAGCCGCGTTCCCAGCTCGCCAAGGTGCGCGACGGAATGCCCGAAGACTCCTCCAATCCTTCCGCTGCCTTGCCGGCCAGGGCTGCGCCATGAACGCGGTAGCCCTCTGACGCCCAGGCGCTGCGCGCTGCCGCCAGCATCGTGCTCTTGCCCGCCCCGGCTAGGCCCACGACCGTCGCAATCCGCTCGGGCCCCGTCACGTGGCGCACCGCCGCCTGCTGCTCCTCGGTCAGCGTCATGCCGCGGCCCGCGTGCGCCGCAATCGATCCGTCGACCCATCGCTTTGCGACCCAGAAGCTGTGCCCCTCCGCCATCCGGTCGGCACTGACCGCCATGTCGCGTTCGACGCCGACCATCTCCTGGGTCGAGTAGCGCGCAGGCTCCAGAACATGCCCCTGGGCGTCCCGCTGCTCGGCCTGCAGCTCGACCAGAGCCGGAGAGGCCATGACCTTGGCGAGTGCCGCCTGGAAGCTCTCAGCATCCTCCACATAACGATGCAGCGCCCGCGCCACATCGCGACGGTCGAAGACGCTCTTCTCCCCGGTGATCAACGCCAGAACCTGCTCGGGCTTCTCCCGGATCAGATTGGCATTCCGCTGCGCCGCCGCCGCATCGATCCGTGTGCGCGAGACAGGCTTCTCCTGGCGCGCCATCTGCGTCGCATGAACGCCCATATGCTGGGTCGGCTCGATTTCGAGCCCCCGTTCCCGATGGCTGCGATGATCGACCCGGAGATCCAGCCCAGCCCGCGCCAGCTGCGCGTTGGTCCGCTCTTCCCACCGGGCCCGCAGATCTCGCAGCTGCGCATGCGAGGTCGGCAGGCCGAGAGCCACCAGGCGCTTATTCTCGAGCTCGAGCTCCGACTTCTCGCCCAGCCCCTCTGGCCCGACTTTGCGTGTCGTCATCATGATATGGGCGTGGTGGTTCCGCACATCCGTGTGCCCGTGCGGGCTGTGGATGGCGAAGTCGACGGCCACCCCATACCGGCCGGCCAGCTCTGCCGCGAAGCCGCGCGTCAGGTCGAGCCGCTGCTCTGACGACAACTCATGCGGCAAGGCCACTTCGATCTCGCGGGCGACCCGGGCATCCTTCCTCTTCTCTGAGGCCTCAGCCGCATTCCACAGCGCCGATCGGTCCCGTGCCCAATCGGCGCCCACGACCCCAGGCACCACAATCTCGGCATGCTCAACCCCGGACCGCTTGCTGAAGTCGTGGACCAAGCCGTCGCGCTGATTCTCCAGCGTCTCGGCCGCACGATAGGCGGCTGCCGCGACGGCACTCCGTCCCGACCCACGCGACATGGGCTTCATGCTCAGATGATAGATCGCCATCGCCGGTTGACTCTACCAGCACTGAGTTGCGCAGCAACTCGTAAGTGCGCCCTTACTCGCTAAAACTCGCGCGGGTCGGCGGTGCGCTTTATCACATGTACGATATTGAACCCGTTCGAGTGCTTGCCGTTAACTCTATTGGTTCCGCTAGGATCGTTGCCACACGACAAGGAGAACAATGGTGAGCAAAGTCACCGCGGAACGACTGGCCAAGCTGCAAGAGAAGGCCGATCAAACAATCGCACGCTTGCAGGCAGCAAAGGCCAGAATGGCCGAGACCGAACGCAAGCTCGATACCCGTCGTAAGATCATCGCGGGCGGTCTGCTCTTCGACGCTGCCGCCAAAGACAAGCAGTGGGCGCATCATCTCGCTGTCCTCCTGACGCGCATCGATCGTCCGAATGACAAGGAGCCCTTCAAGGATTGGACAATCGACAAATACAAGGCAGAGGGTGGCAAACTGGGCGACCGGCGAAAGGCAAAGCTTGCGGCCGCTGATGATGATGCGGCCGAGGATGAACAAGACGGTTTAACGCCAGAAGAAGACGGGCCAACGGCGGTGAGTGCTGCCGACTGAGATCCGTCATGCGCACCGTTATCATCGTCGCGATCGGCTCTCTATTGGCATCCTGGGTCACTGCCCATGCCGATAGCGTGGCGGCTTTGGGCCGCCCCTCCTCCACGGTGCCAGGTTGCGTCAATGCCTGAAACCCAACCGACGCTAAATACGGCCAGACCTGCGAAGCGCAGGCCGCGATGCAGGCCTGGCAGGAGCGGACGAGCGCAATCGATACGGCACGCGATGTCATCGTCGGTGCGTCCCGCGATCCCAATCGCGCCGATAAGGAAGCTGTCCGCGGCGCCTTGGTGACATTGGCCGATTCCGCGACCGCCATCACCAGCAGCTTCCATCCGCAGCCGCTGGAGCAGGATACCTTCGCGAACACGTTGGCCTGGATGCGCAAGCGGCTTGAGGCGTTCGGTCTGCCGATCCCGAACAGTCTCAGCGATGGCTTCTGGACTATGGCGCGCGGGCTGGACGATCCCCGAATTCTTATCGCGGATCGCAATGCGATCTATGACCGCAGCGCCAGCATGGCGGACGCGCTCAGCGAGGCCGTGGCGGAGACAACGGACTCTATCGCGCCCGATACCAATGCCGCTGTCATGGCCGCACACCAGGCGGCAGTGGCAGCCGCAGAGGCCGCCGACCTTGGCCAATACGATGCTGCTACCGCCGCAGCCGCCATTGCCAAAGCTGCCGGTCCCAATCATGCCGCGCTTGCCGATGGGCAATTCCGCATCCTGCAGGCGTCCGTCGCCCGCCACCCAAACCAGGCCAGCTATTCAGCGCGCACAGGACGCAAACTGTCGGCCATCCCGGACGGGCTCTTTGGCCTCCTCGGCATCTGCCTTTTCTTCGCACTGGTCAGCTTCAGAGCACGAATGAGAGTTGGTGGCGTTAAGGCCGCATTCGAAGGCTCCCTGCTCTTCATTGTCGCCGCTGCCGTCAGCTGGTTGCCGGTCGTCGTGCTCCTCGCGCTTGGCCTTCTGCCCGGTGGGATCTGGCCCGGTCTCTTATGGCTGGTGCTCTTCGGCATCCTCTTCACCGGCGGCCATCGCTTCGTGCCGGCTCGGTTCAAGAAGGGCTGGTTTTCGCTGGCTGGCCTCTTCGGCAGCAGCCAGGCACCGAGCACCCATGGCACGGCGCATTTTAGCGAGGTCGAGGATGCGTCCCGAGGCAATCACCTGACCCCCACCGCCCCAGCCGACGCGTTTTCCTTGGGCTGGCTGCGCGGCACCGGCAATCTGGCGGATGGACGGTTTCGCCAGCATGGTCACATCCTGACCTGCGCGCCGACCGGCGCCGGTAAAGGCATCGGCGCCGTTATTCCGAACCTCCTGGATTATCCGGGCTCAGCCTTCGTTCTCGACTTCAAGGGTGAGAATTACGCGGTCACCGCCCGCGCACGGCGCGAG
>NZ_JAESVB010000049.1 GCF_020618775.1 Acidisoma silvae
GCCCGTATTAGGGCCGCCAAAGCCGAGTTGGAAGCGGAAGCCAAAGAACTCGAAGCGCGAAAGGCCAAGCCGGATCCCGGTGACAGCGATCATGCCAAGCGAGGCCGAGGCCGCCCCGCTCAGCATCCGCCTGGTCAGCCAAAACCCACCGCACAGCGTAACTTCACTGATCCTGAAAGCCGGATCATGAAGGGTCGCGATGGCTTCATCCAAGGCTACAATGCCCAGGCTGCAGTTGATGCAGATGCTCAGATAATTCTGTCTCACCGCTTGAGCAATAATGCCTCGGATCAGGACGCGCTGATCCCGCTTCTGGACAGCATAAAAGCCAATACCGGTGCAATGCCTGATGAACTATCCGCCGACAGCGGATTTTGCTCGGAGGCTAATCTGGCGGGATTGATTGCTCGCGGTGTGCGCGGATATGTGGCCTCTGGCCGAGCTGCGAAAGCACGCGGCGGCACTAAAGGCGGCACACTGGTCCAAGCCATGCGCACAAGGATCAAGCGTGGCGGCCATCGGACGCGATATCGCCTGCGTAAATTTACAGTGGAACCTGTGTTCGGACATATCAAATCAGCCCGCGGTTTTCGATAGTTCCTGCTGCGTGGCATTGAAAAGGTCAAAGACGAATGGGCCATGATCTGCATCGCCCATAACCTCAAAAAACTGGTTGGCTAGGCACATGGGCAAAGCACTGCGCTATCTTCACGCCAAAACATCAAGCTCAAATTCCGTTACCGGGACGCGCTCCTAGGTGAGGGTAAAGGATCGCTGAGATGGGGAAGCCGGCGGCCGGTCTCGCTGAGCTGTTCAAAGGACGGCACTTCGAACGCGAAATCATCATCCTGTGTGTTCGCTGGTATCTGCGCTTCAAGCTGAGCTTTCGGGATCTGGTCGAGATGATGGCTGAACGTGGACTGTCCCTTGCCCATACGACAATCATGCGCTGGGTGCAGCGTTTTGTTCCTGAGTTCGAGCGCCGCTGGAACCGCTTTGCCCGGCAATCGGGCGACTCCTGGCGTGTTGATGAAACCTATATCAAGGTTCGTGGTGTCTGGACCTATCTGTATCGCGCGGTGGACCGGGAGGGCAAAACGGTGGACTTCCGGCTGAGTTCTTGCCGCGATGTGGCGGCTGCGAAACGCTCTTCGGCAAGGCACTGAAGTCGCAGAAACGTCCACCTCGTGTCATCACGCTTGATGGATATGCCGCCTCTCATAGAGCCGTCCGGGAATTACCAAGGAGAATGACGTCTGGAAGAATACCAAGTTGCGGTCATCGAAGTACCTCACCAATATTATTGTCAAATCGCTTGGAAGCCCTAGGGTTAACGACGGAGGTCAAGGTCACCTTCTGTTGCGTCGGAAGGAGGCATTCAATTCGTTACTCTCTTTCTTATCACATTTTGGTTCTAGCTCTCTTTTTGCGGATGGCCGACTGGACTGGACCTTCTTGGAGGCATCCTGCTGCTTATGAGGCTTCGCCTCCGCCATAGCGTGCGAGCTCTGCTTGGAGGGTTTGACCGGAACCCTCGGGTCCCTGGCTTTCGTTGTTTTCAGAGCAACAGCTTTGTCCGCAACGGCGGCGTGTTCCCTCGCAACGTGCACTCCGGAGGTCGAGCGCCTCGGCAAAGTTGGTGTTGCTTTGTCTTTTCCCGGCTGTACTTTTGAACGCGCGGGTTTATTCAGTGGCTGATCAGGCCGTTCGGCGTCGGCCATGTCCAGACCGAACAGAGCAGCCATATCCTCCGCCACCAAAACCTTATTCGTTGTCGGTCGGGATTTTGGCACCGACAACGCCGTGTCGATCCCAGCCACCAACTCGGCCTCATCGACCGCCCGCAGCCGGAACAGCAGTTCCGGTTTCTCATCCAGCCGCGCCCCCACGCCGTAGAGCACCGCCGCCACATGCTTGCACATGGAGGCATGATCCGGGCAGGTACACGCGAAACGAATCTGGGAAGGCTCCGGAAACAGCCCGGCCCCCTGCTGACAGATTCGCTCCATGACGCCTTTCGAAAGTCGTCCCTGCAACAATTCAACCACGGATTCGATGCCACGACTGCAGTCCGCACAAATCGACTGCCATTGCGTCTTTGCGGTCTGTTTGACCGAGATGATGACGGTGTAAACGTCGGAACCACTGACCAGAGCCGTGACACAGCCTGTCTCGATCTGCAGATCGATCACCAACCCGTTCCTCACATAGCTGCGGCCACGTGGTAGACGGCTGGCATAGTCGCCATAGCTTTCCATCATATCGCACCACGCCCGGCCCCAGAAGGTCTTCGCTATGGTCCGCCCCTCAATGGTGACCGGGGTGATGGGCGATCCTTTTCTCCGCAGTTTCACGACCAGGCGGGCAGCTTGCCGTCGCCGTTCGGCCGCGGACACATAAGGCGCCCAATCACCATAGTAGCGTGACATGAGCGTCACTCCCTCATCGCGGTGTTCAAGTCGAGTGCGACCAAGTCCAGCAGCGCCGCATCGGTCATCTCTGTCAGGTTGATCTCACCGCCACCCGATAGCATGGCGTCTGACAGGCTCTGCTTCGACTCAATCATCTTATCTATCTTCTCTTCGACGGTGCCACGACAGACGAACTTATGCACCAGCACATTCTTCCTCTGGCCAATCCGAAAGGCTCGGTCAGTCGCCTGGTTCTCCACCGCCGGATTCCACCAGCGATCGAAATGCACCACGTGGGAGGCTGCCGTCAGCGTCAGCCCGGCCCCCCCTGCCTTCAAGGATAGGACGAAGAAGGGAACAGCCTCGTCCTCCTGGAATTGCTGTACCAGGCCACGGCGCTGCTTGACCGGAACCTCTCCGTCCAGCAACAGCCCCGGCCGGCCGAAGAGGCTGCTCAGAAAGCCGGTCAGCGGGACAGCCGCCTCACGGAACTGCGTAAAAACCAGCATTTTTTCCTGCCGTGACGCGACCACCTCCACCACCTCGCGCAGGCGGGCCAGCTTGCCGCTATCTGCTTCGGCCCAGTCGCCGTCGTTGAGCCATTGCGACGGGTGGTTGCAGATCTGCTTAAGCCGCATCAGCATCGCCAGCACTAGCCCTCTGCGCTGAATGCCATCGGCCTCTCCCAAGCGCCGCTCAAGATCCACGACCGCCTGGGTGTAGAGCGCCGCCTGTTTGCGGCTGAGATGGCAATGCGCCTTGACCTCGGTCTTGTCCGGCAGGTCGGCGATCACGGATCGATCCGTCTTCATCCGCCGCAGGATGTACGGACGCACCAGTTCCCGCAGCGGGCCGTAGGGGTTCTCGGACCGTTCTGAAAGCGTCTTGACGTATTTTGCGAAAGGCTTGGCACCTCCGAGAAGCCCAGGATTGATGAAGTCGAAGATCGACCAGAGGTCTCCGAGGCTGTTTTCGACCGGCGTCCCAGTCAAGGCGATCCTGGCCCGCGCTTGCAATGACTTGGCAACACGGGTCTGCTTAGCATTGGGGTTCTTGATCGCCTGGGCCTCATCCAGGATGAGCAGCCGCCAGGGGATGTGCGCCAGCACCGGCATTCGCAGCAACGTGCCGTAACTGGTGATCGCCAAGTCGAGCCCCTCGGCATCGACGGGCGAGAACTGCTGCGCTTCCTCAGTCGTCATCCCAGAGGGATGGAGGATCCGTGCGTTCAGGCCGGGGGCGAAGCGGTCGATTTCCGCCGCCCAGTTTGCCAGAAGTGAGGCGGGCGCCACGATCAGGCATGGCGCCAGCTTCGTACCGGGACTTTGCTGCTGTTGCACCAGCAGAAGCGATAGCACTTGGATTGTCTTCCCCAGACCCATGTCGTCAGCCAGACAGGCTCCCAACCCGAGTCCAGACAGCAGATGCAGCCATTGCACGCCGGCTTTTTGGTAGGGCCGCAGCGTGCCGCGCAGAGCGGTGCCAGGATCGACCCCGGTCCCGTCGGGACTGCGCAGGGCCTTAAGCGTCTTGGCCAGCCAAGGTCCGGCCGAGACGCGCGCCCATTCGCCGGCAGCGGAACCGATCGCGCCCCCCATCGCCATCGGGTCGGCCAACATGCGCATCGCCTCGGCAAAGCTGAGACCCTGCGAACGGGATAGCTCGTCCGCCGCTTGGAACTGCCGCATCATGCGTTCGAGGCGCGCCCGGTCGACCTCGACCCATTGCCCACGCAGTAAGACCAGACCATCGGTCCCCGCGAGAAGCGCGGCAATCTCCCGCTCGCTCAGGCGCTCTCCATCGAGAGAAAGTTCGACGGAGAAATCCAGCAACCCGTCCAGGCCAAGTTTCGACGGTGCCTGGGCGCCCAGGGTCGCCGTCACCTGCGGGCGCGGTGGCCGGCTGGCCCTCCAAGTCGGAGGCATCCTTACCACGACACCCGCGCTTTCAAGCGCTCCGACGCTGGCCAGTAGAATTGCAGCGTCCTGCGGGGTCCAGCGCAAAGGGTGATAAATTTCGCCGCTATCTACCATCGGACGCAGCCAGACACAGGCCTCAGCGGCGCGCTGCACGGGCATCAGCAACGCGAGTAGCTTGGTGCGGTTGGCAGCGCCGGCGTATTCACGCAGGGCCTCCCCCAGCAGCACATGCCGCGCCTTGCCCTGCGCCGATAGATGCGTCGTGTAGGTTGCCATAAAGGCAAAGGGTAATTCTGAATCGTTGCGGTTCTCGGCAAGATTGAAATGCACCCGGCCGACCAGGTTCCAGGCCGGATTGAACGCTTTCAGAACTGTCTGAAGATCTCCTTTTGTCGCGCTGAAGGCCACCGCTGTCGCCAACTGCAGATCCTTCCAGAGACTCCGAAGCACATCTAATGTCAGATATTCGATACCCATCATCATCGGCGCGGCACGGACCAGCTCAGCGAGGTCGCTCTCCCCTGGCGTCGGAATGTCCGGAATCGCAGTCGGACGGTTCGCTATTACAGAAGTCCCGTCCCCGTGCAGGCACAGCGCCGCCACGTAACGCGTCGCGAACCCACGCCACCAGGCGAAAGCAGGCGGGAGACTGCGCCCGACTTCGCCAGCTCCGAGCTGGAGGAGACCGGGCCCGCTTCCCTGGGCGAAGGCGGCCTCGAGGCGGGCCGAAAGAGATACATCAATCTCGGCCGCTTCCTCCGCTGCTTCGCAGAGGAGATGGCCATGAGGTGTGAGCCGGAGGGTCAGGCCATTTACAGATACCCGTGACCTTTTGGGGCCCGAGGAAAAACCGTGGATGCCATTGTTCATAGGATAGTAAATCCAAAAGTGGGCAAACCAGACTCAGGCGAGGCCGGTTTGCTTGATCGACTGACATTGATGCAACGGAAGGCCTCCGCCTGCATCAGTGCAACGTCGCCCTGCTTCGCCAATTCCAGGCTAGCGCTGAAGGTCGTCGCCCAGGCCGAAGAGCAGTGCATCGCGCCATCCAAGGCCGTACCTTCCTCATCGGTCAGCACCGGAAGCTCGGGCAAAAACGCCGCGAGCTCCCTGCCCTCACCGTCCTCCCCCAGAATACGCAGGATCCGGTCCCGCGCCTCGGTGACGGAATAGAGATCACTCCAGGA
>NZ_JAESVB010000050.1 GCF_020618775.1 Acidisoma silvae
TCTTCTGCCTCCGGCTTCTCCGGCACGGTGCGCTTCAGCGGTCTGGTGCCCGGCATCAAGGCACTGGGCACGCCGACCGGCGGGTCGTGGCGCAGGCGATCACCACAGCCATTTCGCGGAGATTTTTGCCGGGCGGCCATAATAACGACTCGTTTGAGCGCCGTGGCTGCCCATAGCTACGCAAGTGGCTAACAGTGGCTCCTTCGCGGTTGCCGCTGGTTTCATCCTGCTCTCCGCCATCCTAACCTGGCTTCTTGTCAGTGCCGACGAAACGCCGCCAGTGGGCATGCCGGTCAAAGCAGCCCGCTCCGAGCTTGTCTCGCCCTCCCCTGAGGGTGGCTGAGAGACCTGTGATGCTCAGCGCATTGATAGGCACCCGGTTCAAGCTTAGGCTTTCGTCGCCCGAAGGTTTGCGGGCCTATACCCGTCCAGCGAAAGAGGCAGCAAATGCCCGCTCATGGCTTACCCGCGCAGTCGGTCTCACTTTCCCCACAAGCGGTGCAGGCGCTGGACGCCGCTTTCGCGCAAGCGGTCCAGTCGGATGCGCTCGTCTGCGCCATTGCGATGGCATGCTCGAGAGATGGCACCCTCTATCAGTCTGCCCATGGTCTCCGTGATCGTGAGAGCGGCGCCGCAGCGACGCTCGATGACGTTCTGGCGCTCGCTTCGCTCACCAAAGCCATAACGGCCGCCGCCGCCTTGCAGCTGGTTGAACAGGGCGTGCTCGACCTTGACGCGCCGGTCGGCACGTATCTGGACGATCTCGCCGATCCCATGGTGCTGGAGGGGTTTGCGGCAGACGGGCGGCCGCGGCTACGCTCGGCGCAGAGAGCGATCACACTTCGGCACTTGCTGACCCATACCTCGGGGCTAGGGCACGACATCTGGGACGAGCCCTTGCTGCGCTACCAGGCCGCAACCGGCATGCCGGGGCTCGCCAGCCGCAAGGATGCCGGCTTGTGCATGCCGCTGCTCTCAGACCCCGGCGAGATGTGGCGCTACAGCATCGGCCTTGAATGGACCGGCAAGCTTATCGAGGCTGTGACGGGACTGCGCCTTGGCGCTTACCTGAAGGCGCGTCTCTTCGGCCCGCTCGGCATGCACGACACGGGTTTCGGCCCGGCCGCCCACCCGGCCGAGCGGCTGGCCAAGGTCTATCATCGTGACGATACGGGCGCTTTGCAGCCGGTCCCCTTCGCCATCCTGCCGGGCGAGTATGAGGCAGGTGGCGGCGGTCTATACGGAACCGCGCCGGATTACCTCCGCTTCCTCACCATGCTGCTCAACCACGGAAAGGCCGGAGACCTGCAAGTCCTCTCGCCCCGGTCCGTGGCGCTGATGACGGAAAATCAGATCGCCCCTCTGGAGCTGACCCCGCTGCGCACGGCGCAGCCCGCACTCTCTAACAACGTCAGCCTGTTTCCCGGCATAAACAAGGGATGGAGCCTGGGCGGCATGCTGACCGAGCAGGCCGGCCCGGATGGGCGCAGCCCCGGCAGTCTTGCCTGGGCAGGGCTTGCCAATTGCTATTTCTGGCTCGACCCCCAGCGGGGCGTCGCGGGTGTTTTTCTGACACAGATTCTGCCGTTCGCCGATGCTCCAGCTTTGCAAAGCTTTGCCGGCTTCGAGCGGCTTTTCTATACGGGTTTGAGAAGCGCTGCACTTCAGGCTTAATACGCCTGTCCGTCGTTGAAGCATTCTGGGCGTTTGTCATTGTCTCTTAAAAGGTCTCCCTCAAACTGTGGGCAAACGGAGGAGTAAACGCTGCCCCGACTGTGACCAGCTTACCCGACGCGACAAAGCTCGGGGCTGCCTTCGCAGCCGAAAGGCCACAAGCAATAGGGAGCCGCCAGCACAAGCTTACGCTTAAACATCATGGTCTCCTACACTGATTAATTAGTGAGGTCCGGTGCTGGTGCGGGCCGTGATGTTCGATACCCGTTCTATATTGTTTAATTGCGCATAGACTGTACCATGTATCCATGGTGAATTTATCCTTTGACGACGTGCACCCTCGGCACCGGCAGTTGGTCGGACGTTTTATCGACCTAGCCTTGGCGCAGCGCTGGCCCGAGGGCCACCGCGTGACGGAGCTGGAACTTGCGGACTTGCTGCAGGTCTCCCGTACACCGGTGCGTGTTATGCTGGGTCTATTGCGCGAGCTTGGCATCGTCACAGCCTTGCCAAACCGCGGCCAAGTGTTGGCCAAGTCCAGCGACGCATTGCGCGCCTTTGTCTTGCCTGAGGCGCACGATTCCGACGCGACGCTGCATGCCACGATCATCCGAGACAGACTGGCCGGCAGATTAGAGGAGGAGCCGTCTCAAGCCGATCTCGCGCGTCGTTATGACGTCAGCCCTGCTACGGTCCAAAGACTGTTTCAAAGACTGGAGCAGGAAGGACTAGTACAACGCACTGGCTGGCGTTGGTCATTTTTGCCATCTCTCGGCACAGTGGCTTCGCAACGCGCCAGCTACCAAATTCGCCAGATTCTGGAGCCCGCATCATTGCTTTTGCCAGAGTTTATGTCTGATGTGGCGGTACTCGATCAACTACAAGAAGAACATCAGCATCTATTGGATACGCTTCTTGAAAAGGTTGAGGTGCCTATCTGGATCTTCAATCTTGATGCACGGTTTCACGAAACCATAGCAGGTTTCGGACAGAATTCGTTTATTCTTAATGTCATCCGCCAGCAAAACGCATTGCGACGATTGCTTGAAATCCGCAGCTATTCTGACCAAACCCGGGTGCAAGCCTGGGCAAAAGAGCATACTGGCATTATCGCTGCTGTGCGCCTAGGCGAATTGGAGAAGGCGTCTCATCTACTCAGCGCTCACCTTGGCAAAGCTGACCGCTTTCTTGGAGGTCTGGCTGTCCACGAGAGACAGGGCAATGGGAACTAGCGGCAACGCTGTCATTTTCCCATAAAGGGTTCGTCCTCAATCTGGGCGGGGGCTAGCTTAAATGATGTGACTTTACGCCCTGAAGCTTGGGTAGCAGTTCGCTATCCGACGATGAGCGTGCATTGATATTGCATGAAAAAAGACAGCGAGTAGCCTCTCGGGCTAGGCGTCAAAATCTATGAGGCCAACGGGATCGATGGAGGGTGGATCGTGTCCGCCGTCATGTCCGGCGGCGCACATTGCCCGACGCGTAGCACCCGCTCCAGGCACCGCATGGCTAGTGTACTAGTGTATCCGTCATTTGATTTGAGCGAGACCCGCACAATGTGAGGAAGGGCAAGTATTGCTCCGATATCAACAACATGACGCTGATCCAGAAAGTGACGCGACATTCATGGAGCGCTTGGCGCTCTGGGGCATGCGTTACACGTCGATTGCCGTGGTCGACGGATTGGACGGTTTTGTGCTCCTCGTCACAGGCTTCACTGTAAGCGGTCGTTTATCGCCGGGTCCGGCGCTACTGCTTAGCTTAGGTGTAGTTATGCTGCGGCCTTGGCGTCAGCGGCAGGCGGCTGCCAAGCCCAAGGCATGAGCTCATCGAGACGGCTATTGGGCTAGCCCTGCACGATTTTGGTGAGAACATCGGTGATGTAAGCCTGAACGTTCACGCCGAGCATTTTGCAGGTCTCGACGATCGATGCGGTAACAGCTCAGTTTTCGGCGCCCCCATCGCTTCCGGCAAAGAGGCTGTTTTTCCGCGTCAAGCATAGGGGCCGCAGGGCACGCTCGACAGTGTTCGAGTCAATTTCCACACGACCGTCAACGAGGAAGCAGATCAGGCCGTTCCAATGCTCAAGGGCATAATTGACGGCCTCCTCAAGGGCTGAACCTTTCATGACCTGGGCTTTGGTCGCAAGCAGCCATTGCCGGAAGCTTTCCACAAGTGGTGCCGTACGTTCTTGCCGTGCAGCCTGACGGTCTGCCGCTGAACGGCCGCGGATGTCGTCCTCGATGGCGTAAAACGCGCGTATCCGTTTCACAGCTTCCTCCGCGAGAGGCGTTGATCCATCAGTCTTCATGAGTTTGAAGAACTTCCGGCGACAATGGCTCCAGCAATGAGCGAGCTGCAATTCCGGACGTTCCTCAGCCAGCGACTTGTAGACGCGATACCCGTCGCATTGCGCGACACCGGCAAAGCCCTCCAACGCGCGCCTGCCGTGGAGATTGGCGCGGCCAGGGCCGTAGACAAAGACCACCATCGGCGGGTCCTGGCTGCCATAGGGCCTGCCATCCCGGGCGATGGCCCAGAAGTAGCTGATCTTGGTGCGACCGCGTCCAGGATCGAGGACGCGCACTTCGGTTTCGTCGACAAAGAGATGCGAACCGCTGAGCAGGATCTCGCGCATCCGCCGCCAGATCGGCATCAGTTCCCCCGCACCCCGCCCGGCCCAGCCGGTGACCACGTTGCGGTTGATGCGAATGCCCTGTCGCGCCATGGCCTGCACCTGTGTGTAAATCGGCACGTGATCGGCGTGCTTGGCGACCAGAATCTGGGCCACCAAAGCCTCGCTCGGTAGGCCGCCCTCGACGACATGCGCGGGTGCCGGGGCTTGGATGATCTGGCCATCGCAGGCCCGGCAGGCGTATTTTGGTCGTATCGTGCGGCGGATGAAGTATTGCACCGGCACGATGTCCAGGCGATCGGCGCTGGTCTCTCCGATCCGGTGAGGCGCCCCATGGCAGCAAGGGCATGCGAGGCTTTCGGGCTCCAGCACCTCTTCCACGACCGGCAGATGAGCGGGCAGAGAAGCCCTGGCTTCATGAGGATCCCGGCGGCAACGCTTGCCACCCGTTAACGCCTGTTGTTCGTCTTCCAGCCGTTCGATCTGGGCTTCAAGCGCAGCCTGGGTCAGGTCGATATCCTCGAAGCCCATGGCCAATTGGTCTGCGGGCAGTTTCTCCGACCGTTTGCCGAATTTCAGCGCGCGCAGCTCGTCGTTGTTCTTCTTCAACTGGCCGACGAGCGTCTCAAGGCCGGTGATAATCCCTTCAAGGTGCCTGACTTTCGCGCGCAGACCATCAACCGTCTCTGCATCGTGGGGCGTGTCGCCGGGTTCACTGCGGGCGGGATCGGCTTGGATCATCTTGCCGATTTTCTACCACACGCAGCCCACCTGGAGAAGAAAAACCTAGTCCAGATAAAGGCTTTTATCTTATAGAGACCGGTGCCGCTGCCGGGTTCTGAAGGTAGACCCGTCGCCACTCAAGGCCTTCAAAGAGAGCCGCTCCTTGAGCCGCCGAGAGACGCATACAGCCATCCACGATGGGCGGCCACCGGAAGGCAGCGCCC
>NZ_JAESVB010000051.1 GCF_020618775.1 Acidisoma silvae
GCTTTGGCCGCACTCCGTCGGGCCTTTGCCATTCGCCGTCCAGAGCCCGGTCTGATCTGCCACTCGGATCGCGGCAGCCAATATTGCTCCATTGATTATCAGTGCGAATTACGAAAAAATGGTGCGCTGATCTCCATGTCCGGGAAAGGCAATTGCTACGACAACGCCATCGTCGAGACCTTCTTCAAAACCCTGAAATCCGAACTCATCTGGCGGACTGTCTTCATGACCCGCGCAGACGCCGAAGCAGCCGTTGGCCGTTACATCGACAGCTTCTACAATCCGGTCCGGCGACACTCATCGCTGGACTTCATCAGCCCCGCTGCCTACGAAAGGCACGCGGCCTGACCCAAAACAGCTCTCCACTTTTCTGAAGCAAGTCCATTGCTTTCCGCCGGTGCGTCGGCCGGACCACTGGGCCGCTTTCCCAAGCGGTCTTTAGTCCTGCCAGAAACTTTTCCAGAGTAACCGCATTAGGAGCGCCATGGCTGCCAGGCACGATCCCATCCGAGAGGTTAACCAACTCCTCTTGCAGCTGGCGGATAGACCGCAACAGCTCAATAGGGTCCAAGGACACTCGTTCCTTCAACAAACCTGCTTTGGCGCTTTCGGTCACGCGCCGGTCGTCGTGGACCCGTTGCTGGGGAGTGGCGGGCGTGTGGTACCGCTTTATAATCCGCCCACCGTCCCGAGCTTTGCTGAGCAATTTGAAGGAAGGCTGGTAGAAGTTCACATAGAGGCGGAGAGCCGCATAAAACTTTGCCAAGAGACGCGCAGCTTCCAACCCTTCATATCGTCGGTAACCAATCGCACGCCGTACCACCGCGCCGTTCTTCTGCTCAACCCACGCCTGGTCATTTTTGCGATACGGGCGGCAGCGCGTTAATTCGATGCTATGCCGCGTGCAGTAGTCTTTTACGGTTTCGTTCATGAAGACGCTGTCGTTGTCGACATCGATTCCCAGAAGTGGGAACGGGAGGCGGCTCCTTACTTCATCGAGGACCTTCGTCAAAAGGTTTTGCTCCCTCACCAGCAATGGCGCGCATTCCGTCCATCCGGTGGCTATATCCGTCAATACCAAGGTCTGCACATAGCTACCTTTGAGCATCCCGCCACTATGAGCCACGAGATCCATTTCCATAAATCCCGGTGCCGGGTCGTCCCAATCCTCAAAAGTCCGGACCGGAATACTGAGGCGTACGGACGGCACACTCGCTTTTCGTCTCCGTCCTCGCGGGCGAGCTTTTGCTCTGTTCAAAGCGCGATCGATCGTCGCAGCACTCATCGCCACCAATTTCGTGCAGACGTCACCGGTAGGCAGAGGATGCCCGTGGCGCTCCATGGCTTCCAGCAAGATCGGAATGAGGACTTTTAACCGACGACTGCAAATCCGGTCGGATGCTTCCCAAACCATGATCAACGCTTCGCGGGTTTCATCATCGTAGAGACGGCCGTCAGCGCGCTGCCTAGACGGCTTATCGCCCGCCTCGCTTAGGAGTCGCATCGCATGTTTACGATGAAATCCGGCCACAGCCACAAACTCATCGAGAATGCGACCGCGCTCGGTCCGATCCGCGGTCTGGTAGCGTTTCCTGAGCGTAGAAACGATCTCATTCCGAGTTGCCATGTTGACCTGCCTCATCTTTTGCCCCCCAGAGGCCTTGCTCTGGGGAGCAGATTAGGTGAGGCAACAGGTAAACGTTCGGGAGCATTTTAGGCGAGGCAATGCGTTCTCACCTTGATCGCCGCGCTGCAAGTATCCGCTGCGCGAACTGTTCAACGCCCTGCGGTATGTGATCCGTTACGGTATAGCTTGGCGTGCCATGCCGAACGACCTCCCGCCTTGGCATGCGGTCCACCAGCAGGCCCACCGGTGGTTGGCAGCGGGATGTTTCGAGACCGTAGTGTTGATACCGGAGCAACACTCCCCAAAACCGCCGTTTGAATAATCCCCAGTGTGACGTGCCGCCGGTCTCCCGGGGCGCGCCCCGGGAGACCGGCGGGCCCGAATGAGCCGATGCTTCCCTTGTTGAGGGGCAAGGCGATGATCAGGCTGGGAGGATTGATGATGATCCTGGATTTGCACCGTCAGGGCGTGTCGCTGTCGGCGATCTCGCGGCAGTGCGGGGTCGATCGCAAGACAGTACGCCGCTACATCGAGCGTGGGCTGGAGCCGCCGTGCTACGGCCCGCGGCTACCCAGGCCGACGCTTCTGGACCCGTTCACAGCCTATTTGCGCGAGCGGGTCACCGCTTACCCGGGCCTCTCAGGATCCCGTTTGCTGAGAGAGCTACGGCATCGCGGCTATGCGGGGGGATACACGGCGGTAACCGATTATCTCCGCGATATTCGGCCACCTGTCGAGGCTGGGTTCGAGGTGCGGTTCGAGACCGCACCGGGTGCGCAGGGCCAGGTCGATTTCGCCCAATTCCAGGTGGTGTTCACTGATGAGCCGAGCACGCCGCGCATCGTGTGGCTGTTCTCCATGGTACTGGGCTTCAGCCGTCTGATCTGGGCTCGGTTTGTCATGCACCAAGATTTGCCGACGGTGCTCCGCTGCCACGTGTCGGCTTTCGAGGCGATTGGGGGAGCCCCACGTGAGCTGCTCTACGATCGTATGAGAACGGCTGTCACTGGGCAGGGCGATGAGGATGGCATTATCTATAATCGCGCTTTGATTGATCTGGCACGTCACTATGGCTTCCACCCCAAGGCCTGCAAAGCTTATCGTGCCAAGACGAAGGGCAAAGTTGAACGTCCGTTCCGCTATATCCGCCAGGACTTCTTTCTTGCTCGCAGCTTCTGCAACCTCGATGACCTGAACAGTCAACTTGATCACTGGCTGAGCCGCATCGCCAATCCGCGCGTGCATGCGTCCACTCGGCGCGTTGTCAACGAAGCCTTCGCAGAAGAGCGGCCACATCTCCGACCGTTACCGCTGGCCCAGTTCCGGTCGGTGCTGCGTCTGGAACGACGGATCTCCCGCGATGGCATGGTCAGCGTCGGTGGCAATCAATACAGCGTTCCGGATGCGACCCGGAGACGATCGGTGGAGATCCATACGCTGGCTCAAGAGGTTCGCATCTTCGAAGATGGCATATTGATTGCTGCCCATCCCGTTCTCGAAGGACGTCATCAGCGACGCGTCTTGCTCGGGCTCAGAAAGAGCCAAGTTGATGGCGGCCGCCGTGCTGAGGCGAGCCGCGCCGTGGTTATTGCTCGTAGTGGCGATATGGTCAGCCAGCGGCCACTCGCATTTTACGATGCGGTCGCCCGACGCTTATCTAAGGAGACAGGAGTATGAGCACGGGCGCAGAACTGAATGCCTCCATGCTGGATCGAATTCGACATGATCTGGTGGGTCTGCGGATGCCAAGAGCGCTAGAGGCACTCGATCATATTGTCCGCCGCCTGGAACACGGCGAGATCGGCGCCCTTGAAGCCGTTGATATCTTGCTCTCTGAGGAACTGACACTGCGGGAGAACAGCCGCATAAAAACGGCCTTGCGCATGGGTCGCTTGGCCACGATCAAGACGCTCGCCGGGTTTGATTTTACCTTCCAGCCGTCCCTTGATCGAGACCGTATCCTGACCCTGGCCCAACTCGGATTCGTCGCTCGGGGTGAGGTCGTCCACTTTCTCGGGCCACCAGGCACCGGCAAAAGCCACCTGGCTACGGCCCTTGGGGTCGAAGCGGTTAAGGCTGGGCGCAGTGTTTATTTCTGCACTTTGGCGGACTTGTTGGCGTCCCTTGCCCGATCCGAACGTGAAGGCCGTCTGCAGGAGCGTATCCGGTTTTTCTGCAGACCGGTCCTGCTGATCGTCGACGAGATCGGGTATTTGCCGGTCGTGCACGACGGCGGCAATCTCTTCTTCCAACTGGTCAATGCTCGATATGAGCGCGGCTCCATGATCCTGACTTCCAATCGAGGCTTCGCCGAATGGGGAGAGGTCTTCGGTGACGCCGTCGTTGCCACAGCCTTGCTCGACCGCCTTTTACACCATGCTGTCGTCGTCCAAATCGAAGGTTCCAGCTATCGCCTGCGCCAGCACGCGGAGCTCATGCCCGAACACGTCCGCTCCAAAGCGGTCCTCACCGCGCCAGGACCCGTGGCCGACGCTAAGCGCCGCGGACGGCCACCCAAAAATGGCCACGCCTCCCACATGGGCGCACCGGCATAACTGGGGAGTTTTACTTCGGCGATTCTGAGGAAATTACGAACGGCGTTGACACCGTGGCGCAGGATTTGCACGCTGTCCTCCGTTTAGCCGCAGG
>NZ_JAESVB010000052.1 GCF_020618775.1 Acidisoma silvae
CACTGGCGTAACTGGTGTGACTGGTCAGACCGGTGGCACAGGGGCGACCGGATCGACGGGCGTGACAGGGGCAACAGGCGTCACTGGTCAAACAGGTGGCACTGGTTCCACCGGCGTTACTGGCGCGACTGGCTCCACCGGGGCCACAGGTTCGACTGGCAGCACTGGCCAAACCGGCGCGACTGGTCAAACTGGTGGCACGGGCGCGACGGGTTCCACTGGTGTGACCGGTCAGACCGGTGGCACAGGGGCAACGGGTCAGACTGGCGCCACCGGCAACACTGGCGCAACCGGATCGACAGGCAACACAGGCAACACAGGCGACACCGGTGCGACGGGGTCCACTGGCAACACCGGTTCGACGGGGAACACCGGCGCCACAGGATTGACTGGGGCAACGGGCGCGACCGGCTCAACTGGCAGCACGGGCCAAACCGGCAACACGGGCGCGACCGGATCGACGGGCGTAACTGGGGCAACAGGTGGCACCGGATCGACAGGCAACACAGGTTTGACTGGCAACACAGGCGATACAGGCGCGACTGGTCAAACAGGTGGCACCGGCGCGACAGGCTCCACCGGTAACACAGGCGCAACGGGTGTGACCGGGCAAACAGGCTCAACCGGCAACACGGGCGCAACCGGGTCCACTGGCGATACAGGTGCGACTGGCTCCACCGGAGCAACGGGCGCAACCGGATCGACAGGCAACACAGGTCCGACAGGCAACACAGGCGACACCGGCGCGACCGGGTCCACTGGCAACACGGGTTCGACGGGGGTAACTGGCGCGACCGGCGACACCGGGGCAACCGGATCGACTGGCGTGACTGGTCAAACTGGCTCGACAGGTTCAACGGGGAACACCGGCGCCACAGGATTGACTGGGGCAACGGGCGCGACCGGCGACACCGGGACAACCGGATCGACTGGCGTGACTGGTCAAACTGGCTCGACAGGTTCAACGGGGAACACCGGCGCCACAGGATTGACTGGGGCAACGGGCGCGACCGGACCCACTGGCTATACAGGCGCGACTGGCGATAGTGGAGCTACCGGTCAGACGGGCGGCACTGGCGGAACGGGTGCGACTGGCTCCACCGGATCGACGGGCGGCACGGGCTCGACGGGTAGCACTGGGCAAACCGGCGCAACGGGCGAGACCGGTGGTACGGGTGCCACAGGCGCGACTGGGTCCACTGGCGATACAGGCGCAACTGGTGTGACCGGTCAAACCGGTGGCACGGGATCGACTGGCGACACAGGGGCAACCGGATCGACTGGCGTGACTGGTCAAACTGGCTCGACAGGTTCAACGGGGAACACCGGCGCCACAGGATTGACTGGGGCAACGGGTGCGACCGGATCGACGGGCGTGACCGGAGCAACAGGCGTCACTGGTCAAACAGGTGGCACTGGTTCCACCGGCGTTACGGGCGCGACTGGCTCCACCGGAGCCACAGGTTTGACTGGCAGCACTGGTCAAACCGGCGTGACTGGTCAAACTGGTGGCACGGGCGCAACGGGTTCCACTGGTGTGACCGGTCAGACCGGTGGCACAGGGGCAACGGGTCAGACTGGCGCCACCGGCAACACCGGCGCAACCGGCTCGACTGGCAACACCGGTGACACAGGTGCGACCGGTCAGACCGGCGCGACGGGTAGCACTGGCTCAACTGGCAGCACGGGCCAAACCGGTAACACCGGCGCAACCGGATCGACTGGCGTGACTGGTCAAACTGGCTCGACAGGTTCAACGGGGAACACCGGCGGCACAGGTTCGACGGGCAGCACTGGTCAAACCGGCGTGACCGGTCAAACAGGCGGCACGGGCGCGACGGGTTCCACTGGTGTGACCGGTCAGACCGGTGGCACAGGGGCAACGGGTCAGAGTGGCGCCACCGGCAACACCGGCGCAACCGGATCGACTGGCAACACAGGTTCGACTGGCAACACAGGCGATACCGGCGCGACTGGTCAAACAGGTGGCACCGGCGCGACAGGCTCCACCGGTAACACAGGCGCAACGGGTGTGACCGGGCAAACAGGCTCAACCGGCAACACGGGCGCAACCGGATCGACGGGCAACACGGGTGGCACAGGTGCGACCGGCAACACGGGTTCGACGGGCGGCACTGGTTCCACTGGCGCGACTGGCTCAACCGGTGGCACTGGTTCAACTGGCGGCACGGGTGCGACCGGGTCCACTGGCGATACAGGCGCAACTGGCTCCACCGGAAACACAGGCGCTACGGGTGTGACCGGTCAGACCGGTGGCACAGGGGCAACCGGCTCCACCGGTCAGACGGGCGCCACGGGAGCAACCGGATCGACTGGTGGCACTGGCTCTACTGGTGACACCGGCGTGACTGGGGCAACAGGCGTCACTGGTCAAACTGGTGGCACAGGGGCAACGGGTCAGACTGGAGCCACAGGCAACACGGGAGCAACGGGTAGCATTGGTCAAACAGGTGGCACGGGCGCGACGGGTGGCACAGGGGTAACCGGATCCACCGGCGCCACAGGTTCGACTGGTCAAACGGGCTCGACTGGCAACACCGGTGACACAGGTGCGACCGGTCAGACGGGCGCGACGGGTAGCACTGGCTCAACTGGCAGCACAGGCCAAACCGGTAACACCGGCGCAACCGGATCGACTGGCGTGACTGGTCAAACTGGCTCAACAGGTTCAGCGGGGAACACCGGCGCCACAGGATTGACTGGGGCAACGGGCGCAACCGGATCGACGGGCAGCACGGGCCAAACCGGCAACACGGGTGCGACCGGATCGACGGGCGTGACTGGAGCAACAGGCGTCACTGGTCAAACAGGTGGCACTGGTTCCACCGGCGTTACGGGCGCGACTGGCTCCACCGGCCAAACCGGAGCTACCGGCGTGACTGGCAACACCGGGGACACAGGCGCAACGGGTGTGACCGGATCAACTGGCGTGACTGGGGTAACAGGCGGCACTGGTTCCACTGGCGCGACTGGCTCAACCGGTGGCACGGGTTCGACGGGGGTAACTGGCGCGACCGGATCCACTGGCGATACAGGCGCGACTGGCTCCACTGGAAACACAGGCGCTACGGGTGTGACCGGGCAAACAGGCTCAACCGGCAACACGGGTGCAACCGGATCGACAGGCAGCACTGGGACGACCGGTAGCACTGGTCAGACCGGGAGCACAGGCAGCACGGGTGCGACTGGGTCGACCGGTGACACCGGGGCAACGGGTCAGACTGGCGCCACCGGCAACACCGGGGCAACCGGATCGACTGGCGTGACTGGTCAAACTGGCTCAACAGGTTCAACGGGGAACACCGGCGCCACAGGATTGACTGGGGCAACGGGCGCGACCGGCTCAACTGGCAGCACGGGCCAAACCGGCAACACGGGTGCGACCGGATCGACGGGCGTGACTGGGGCAACAGGCGGCACTGGTCAAACAGGTGGCACTGGTTCCACTGGCGCGACTGGCTCCACCGGCCAAACCGGCGCGACTGGCGCCACAGGTTCGACTGGCAGCACTGGCCAAACCGGCGTGACTGGTCAAACTGGTGGCACGGGCGCGACGGGTCAGACTGGCGCCACAGGATTGACTGGGGCAACGGGCGCAACCGGATCGACGGGCAACACGGGTGGCACGGGTGCGTCCGGCGAAACGGGTTCGACGGGCAGCACTGGTCAGACGGGCAGCACGGGTGCAACCGGGTCCACCGGTCAGACGGGCGCCACGGGAGCAACCGGATCGACAGGCAACACAGGTTCGACTGGCAACACAGGCGATACAGGCGCGACTGGTCAAACTGGTGGCACAGGCGGCACGGGTGCAACTGGCTCCACCGGTGGCACTGGTTCAACTGGCAGCACCGGCGCAACGGGCGTCACCGGACCGACAGGCAACACAGGCGCAACGGGTGTGACCGGGCAAACAGGCTCAGCCGGCAACACGGGCGCAACCGGATCCACTGGCGATACAGGTGCGACTGGCTCCACCGGAGCAACGGGCGCAACCGGATCGACAGGCAACACAGGTCCGACAGGCAACACAGGCGACACCGGCGCGACCGGGTCCACTGGCAACACGGG
>NZ_JAESVB010000053.1 GCF_020618775.1 Acidisoma silvae
ATTGGGCACTGACCGGAGCGGAGATTCACCGGAATCTGTCGGCCGTCGCGCTGGTTACGCAGGCGATCGAGCGGAGGGAAGCCGTTCTTTCCGCCGATGGTGCGCTTGTCGTGGAGACGGGCATCCATACGGGCCGCTCCGTCCAGGACAAATTCGTGGTCGAGGACAACGGCATAGCCGACGAGATTGACTGGGGAAAAATCAATCAAAGGCTGTCACGGGATAATTTTGCACGACTGACGGGCCATGTTCAGGATTACCTGCAAACTCAGGTGCTCTTTGTGCAAGACCTGTATGCTGGGGCCGATCCAGCCCATCGGATTCGCGTGCGTGTTATCACGACAAAAGCCTGGCATGCGCTTTTCGCCCGGAACATGTTCATTCGTCCCGACTCCAAGGCACTGGAAAGCTTTGTTCCGGATTACGTGATTTTCCACGCGCCTGATTTGACACCTGATCCGTCGTCCTATGGGTTGAGAAGTTCCACCGTTATCGCTCTCTCCTTCGCGCAAAGGCAGATCATCATCGCCGGCACGCAATATGCCGGTGAGATCAAAAAAGCGATCTTCACCGTCATGAACTGGGCTCTGCCGGAAAAGGGCATCCTGCCGATGCACTGCTCCGCCAATATCGGCATATATGGTGATGTGGCACTCTTTTTCGGCCTGTCTGGCACCGGCAAGACGACGCTGTCTTCCGACATCGACCGGCCGCTGATCGGCGATGACGAGCATGGGTGGAGCCGTGACGGCGTCTTCAATATGGAGGGGGGCTGCTACGCCAAAGTGATCCATCTGCACCAGGAAGCCGAGCCACAGATATGGGCGGCCTCCCATCGCTTTGGTGCTGTGCTGGAGAATGTCGCAATCGACTCCCGGGGCGCGCTTGATCTGGATGACAATAGCAAGACGGAAAACACCCGGTCCTGCTATCCGGTCCACTACATTGCGAATTCGAAATCGGATGGGCGCGGTGGCCGGCCCCGCAATGTCATTATGCTGACTGCCGATGCCTTTGGAGTTCTGCCGCCCATATCGAAACTGACCCATGCCCAGGCAATGTATCATTTCCTGTCAGGCTATACGGCGCGTATCGCCGGTACCGAAAAAGGTCTCGGCAAGGAACCGGTGGCGACGTTCAGTACCTGCTTTGGTGCGCCCTTCCTGCCACGAGCACCGGCGGTCTACGGAAGGCTTTTCCGGCAGTATCTGAGCGAGCAAGATGTGACATGCTGGCTGGTGAATACGGGCTGGACCGGTGGCCCGTATGGTGTGGGGCACCGCATGTCTATCGCGCATACGCGCGCTCTTCTGTCTGCCGCGCTTGATGGCAGCCTGGATCGGGTTCCATTTCAGACCGAGCCGTTTTTCGGCTTATCGATTCCACTGAGTCTGTCAGGCCTGCCGGCCGATTTGCTCAACCCCGCCGATGCCTGGGCTGACGCTGATGCCTATGCCGCTCAAGCCAGGCATCTCGCCGGTCTTTTTGCCGAGAACTTCAGGAAATTCGACGGCGAGGTGGATGACGATATCCGGGCTGCCGCCGTTGGCGTCTAGCCAGCCGGCGTCCAGCATAAATCGGCCACCTGATCCCGGATCAGCTTGATGATGAGCCGCGTGGCGGCAGTCATGGGGCGCTGCGTTGCGGTCGCCAACACCAGCTGTCTGGTGAGATGCGGCGCTTCAATCGGCCACCACCTCAGACGACCGGCAGCAATGCGCGGCTGCGTCGCCGCATAGCTTAGGATTGTATAGCCGACCCCCGCTTCGACCAGACCGAGCGTGGTGGTCATGGCGTCCATCTCATGCTCGATCCGCAGAGTGACGCCGATCCGGGTCATGGCGTGGTCGACCTGCATGCGAAGCCCATGCGGCCTTGCCGGCATGATGAGGGGAACTTCGGCCAGTTGTTCAATCGTAATCGGATCATCGCCCACACCTGCGGGATCGTCGGGTGGGCCGAGCAGAATCAGGTCTTCCTCCAAAAGGGGCTCGGTCAGCAGTGTCGGATGGCGCGGCGCATTATAGACGACACCGATATCGACACGGCCCGTCGATAGCCATTCCAGAACATGGCCGCTGAAACCTTCAACAGCGTGCAGGGAAATTTCAGGATAAAGGGTACGGCAGCGCTGCACGAGGGGAACTGTCAGAACCCAGCCTATAGAAGGTGGCATGGCAATGACGACTTTTCCGCTCGGCTTTGCTCGGCGGGCTGCCATCTCTCCAGTGATGCGGTCGGCGATATTCACCATTTCGCGTGCATGGTTGGCCAGAATTTGGCCGGCATTCGAGAGAACGATACCACGGCCGTTGCGATAAAATAATTCCTCGCCCAATTCCTCTTCAAGAAACTTGACCTGCCGACTAAGTACGGGTTGGGTCAAGGCAAGCGTGACGGCGGCTTTTGAGAAGCTTCCGGCATCTGCCACGCATAAAAAATACTTCAGCTGCTTAAGTTCCAAGAATCCACCCTCAGATGGCAACAGCTTTAGGTGCCGCTGCCTTTCATAGCGATTATAGCTGCTATAGCGGCTGTGTCATCTGGCAACCCATACCGCATAGGTCTAGCTTTTAACTCGAAAATACGGACCAATCATAAGGTCTGGAGGAAAGCGGCCAAATCAGCATCCGCGTGATCAATCTGACACTGACAAGCTCTCCCGATCGTGATCATAGGTCTTGGTGGTTCATGGTGACCTTGATCGGGCGGAGAGTGGGGATGAGACAAGCCGGGAACGGCATGAAAGGGTGGATAATGCGCGTTGCAGTGACGGGGGCCGGCAGCGGTATTGGTGCGGCCACGGCCCGTCTGATGATGAGCAAAGGCTGGCAGGTCGTCTGTCTGGACCGGGATTTGACAGCAGCTCAGACGGTGGCAGGGGATCATATGGCCCAGGCTGTTGATGTGGCAGATGAAGCGGCCGTCGTTGTAGCCTTTCAAGAGATTGCACAAAAACTGGGTGGTTTGGATGCTTTGGCGACCTGCGCCGGCATTTATGAGACTACGCCATTTTTTGAAACGACGGCAGCGCAGTTCCGTCGCGTTCATGACGTGAACGTCATAGGCACTTTCTTGTGCATGCGTGAAGCGGCGCTGATCATGCCGGCGGGTAGTCGCATCTGCACAGTGGCAAGTGTTGCCGGGCTCCGTGGCGGAGGCTTGGCCGGCACCGTATCCTATGCCTCAAGCAAGGGGGCAATCCTGTCGGTTACCAAGAATGCGGCGCGTGCCCTGGCGGAACGCGGTATTGCCGTCAATACCGTCGCGCCAGGCATGATCGAGACCCCATTTGCGGCGAGGCCACTTGCGGATCCGGATATCCGGTCGCGCATCGAAGGCATGGCGATCCAGAAACGGCTGGGCAGGCCCGAAGAAATTGCTGAAGCGATTGCCTGGCTATTGTCTCCACAAGCTTCTTTTTGCAGTGGCATGACGCTGGTCGCTGACGGCGGCATGGTGATGCACTGACAATTAACAATGCGCCGATCGCATAAAGATTTGGCGGACATACAGATATCGGCACGGCGATCGGCAAGCCCGCATCGATTGTGCCAGGAGGAGTTGGCATGGCAGGTCGTGT
>NZ_JAESVB010000054.1 GCF_020618775.1 Acidisoma silvae
CGTTTGCGGGTCGGCGTGTGCTGGTTGTGGGCGATGTGATGCTGGACCGTTTCGTCTATGGGCGGACGGAGCGTGTGTCGCCGGAGGCGCCGTCGCTGATCCTGGCGGCGGACCGGCAGGAGCAGATGCTGGGCGGTGCGGCCAATGTGGCGGCGAATATCCTCAGCCTCGGCGGGCGCTGCCATCTGGTGGGCCTGTGCGGGGCCGACGCCATCGCCGGGGAACTCGCCGAGGAACTGGCCCGTTTCCCGGAGCTGACCGCCGATCTGGTGCGCGACGCCAGCCGCAGCACGACGCTGAAGGTCCGCCTCGTCAATCCGCAGCACAACACGCATCTGCTGCGGCTGGACTGGGAAGTGACGACGCCGGCCGCCGGCGCTGTCCTGGATGACCTCATCACCCGTGCCGTCGCCGCCGTGCCGCAGGCCGATGTTGTCGTCATCTCCGACTATCTGAAGGGCGTGCTGCAACCGGCGCTGATGCAGGCCGTGGCGGCGGAAGCCGCACGTCACGGCATTCCCGTCATCGTCGACCCCAAGGGCCAGGATTTCGCGCGCTACCGGGGGGCGAGTGTCATCGCGCCCAATCTGCACGAACTTTCGCTCGCCGTCGGCCGCGCCGTGCCGCAGGAGGATGCGGCCGTGGAAGACGCAGCACAGGAGATCAGCGCTGCCTCAGGGGCCGCTGGCATCGTCGTCAAGCGCAGCCAGGGCGGCGTGCAGCTGGTGGAGCATGGACGCACCACGGCGCGCTTCCCGACGCTGGCGCGGCGCGTGACGGATGTCTCGGGCGCCGGCGATACGCTGGTCGCGACGCTGGCCATGGCGCTGGCGGCAAAGGCCAGCCTTGATGCCGCAACGCGCATCGCCAATGCCGCCGCCGGCATCGCCGTCGCCAAGAAAGGCACGGCGGCCGCGACCGTCGATGAACTGGCCGACCTGCTGCTGCACCGGCACGAACACCGCATCTCGCCCAAGATCTACGCCACGACGGAAGCGCTGCGGCAGCAGGTGGCGGCCTGGCAGGCGGAGGGCCTGTCGGTCGGTTTCACCAATGGCTGTTTCGACCTGCTGCATCCCGGCCATATCTGGTCGCTGACCGAGGCCCGCAGCCGGGTGGACAGGCTGGTGTTGGCGCTGAACGCCGATGCCTCCGTCAAACGGCTGAAAGGCCCCAGCCGGCCGGTGCAGAACGAGGCCGCGCGCATGACGGTGGCCGCCGCGCTGGAAGCGGTCGATGCCGTCATTCTGTTCCACAGCGATACGCCGCTGGATCTGATCCTGGCCCTGCAACCCAATGTTCTGCTGAAGGGCGGGGACTATACGCCCGATACCGTCGTCGGCCGGGATGAGGTCGAGGCCTATGGCGGCCGTGTCGAGATCATTCCCTATATGCCCAATACCAGCACGTCGGAGATGATCCAGCGCATGGCGGAGGCGGAGGCTGAGAAATCCGGCCTCGGCACCGGCAGCGTGATTCCTGATCTGATTGAGCACTGAGCCGTGTTGACCCGTCCTCCATCATCGGCGCTGCTGGCCGCCGCCGATGCGGGGCTTGCCTGGCTGCGGGAGAGCGCCTGGCCCGTCTGGCTGGCGCAGGGCATCGATCGCGACGATGCCGGACAGGCTATCGGCTTTCACGAAAGTCTGTCGCTGGACGATCTGCGCTGTGCCGCCGATTACCGGCGCCTCCGCGTGGTGACCCGGCAGACCTTCGTCTTCGCCGAGGCGCTGAGCGCGGGGATGACAGAGGCCGAGGAGGCCGTGGAACTCGGGTTGCGCTATCTCCGCCGCCATGCCTTCGACGCGGCGGGCGGCTATCACTGGCGCTTCGATCTGGCGGGCCGGGTGACGGATGCGAAGCGGGATCTTTACGACCACGCCTTCGTGCTGCTGGCGCTGTCGACGGTGATGAAGGTCCGGCCCGACCCGCTGCTGCGGGCGGAGGCGCTGGCGCTCGACGCCTATCTGCACGGTGTCTTTCCCCATCCCGCCGGCGGCTATGGCGAGAGCCTGCCCGCCAGCCTGCCGCGCCGGCAGAATCCGCATATGCATCTGCTGGAAGCCAATCTCGCGGCGGCGGAAGCTTTCCCCGACGGGCCTTTCCTGGACCGCGCGGAGGGCATCGTCGCTCTCTTCCTCAGCCACATGTTTCTGGCGGGGGAAGGCGCGCTGGCCGAATATTTCGACGATGACCTGACAGCGCATCGCGAGGATGGGCGCTTTCTGGTCGAGCCCGGGCATCATGCCGAATGGGTCTGGCTGCTGCACTGGTATCAGACCCAGCGTCTGGCCGCCGGACGTCCGTTTCTCGCGGCCGTGGACCAGGCCATGCGCGCGCTCGATGCCTTCAACGACCGTTTCGGCATTCACGCTACAACCGGTGGACTGGTCGACGTGCTGGATAGCGACGGCCGTCTTGTCTCGGCCAGCCAGCGGCTATGGCCGCAGACGGAACGGCTGAAGGCCGAAATCCTGCGCCCCGATGCGACGGAGAGCCGCATCCTGCACGCCTTCGCCGTGCTGCGCGACTATATCGCGCCGGCGCCGCCCGGCTTGTGGATGGAACAACGCGAGCCCGACGGCACCTTCGCGAAAACGCCGGCACCCGCCAGCAGCCTCTATCACCTCACCTCGGCCTATACCGTCGCCGCCAGAACACTCCGGAGTTTCTCA
>NZ_JAESVB010000055.1 GCF_020618775.1 Acidisoma silvae
AGATCTTGAGTTCTCGTTGCGCCCTCTGGTCGTGGCCGGTCAAGACTCCTGTGCGCGGAGGGGGCGCTTTTTGCGAAGGCTTTCACCCGCCAGATCTATCCGCGTGGCGTTGTGAACAAGACGATCAAGAATGGCATCGGCGTAGGTCGGATCGCCAATCAGTTGATGCCAATGCTCTACCGGAATTTGGCTTGTGATGATGGTGGAGCGACGGCCGTAGCGATCTTCAAGGATTTCGAGAAGATCGTGTCGGGCGGCGGCATCGAGGGGTTCGAGGCCCCAATCATCCAGAATGAGCAGTTGTGGAGAGGTGAGGTTCCGGAGGAGCCGTCGGTGTCGTCCATCAGCACGGGCAAGCGCCAGTTCGGGGAACAGCTTTGGCACGCGCTGGTAGAGAACAGATCGATTATCGCGGCAAGCGCGGTGGCCAAGCGCCGATGCAAGCCAACTTTTTCCAACGCCTGTTGGGCCGCAGAGGATCAGATTGTCGTGGGCATCAATCCACCCGCCCGCCGATAATTTCTGGAACAAAGTGCGATCGAGACCGCGAGAGGCGCGGTAATCGACATCTTCGACGGCAGCATTATGGCGCAGCTTGGCATATCGTAGGCGGGCCGCCAGACGCCGATCATGGCGGTGACTGATCTCTCGTTCCAGCAAAAGAGCCAGCCACTCGGCATGGGTTAGGCTAGTCGCCTCGGCATCGGCCATGATGTCGCCGAAGGCAGTCGCCATGCCGTGAAGGCCCAACTGGTTCAGCTGATCAAGCGTCGGATGAATGAGCATGATGATTCCTTGCCGTTAGTGGAAGTAGCCGCCGCCGCGGATGTTGTGGTGCCTGATGGGTTGATGCTCCGCCTTAGGATCGGTCACCTGAAGGTCGAGCTTGTTGTCGAGGATGGATTTGACCGAACCGTAGGTCAGCGCACCAATCTCAATGGCGTGGAATGCCGCCGCATCAAGGCGTTTGGCGCTGATCGACCGGGCAAGCCTTAGGATACCAAGACAGGCACGGAAGCCTTGTTCAGGATGCGGGCGGCGTTCCAGGATGAGGCCGCAGAGAGCACTGACCGAAGGTCCGATAAGCGCCGCTTCCTGGGCAATGCGCTCGATCGTCCAGTCGGCATAACGGCGATGGCTCGACGGCATGTGCTCAGGCAGTGTCGTATGCTTGCCATTGCCGCTACCGCGGCGATGCACCGCAATGCGCTCCCCACGTGCGAATACCTCCACCGTCCTGGCAGTGAAGCGCGCGTCGACCTCAGCCCGCGCAAAGCGATAGGGCACGCTGTAGAAGTGGTTCTCGATCTCGACATGGTAGTCGATCCCAACCCGGCGGATACGCCACTCGGCCAGGACGTAGGGTTCTGCGGGCAACGGTTTTAAGGCCGGACGCTCCAATGCCTCGAGCAATTGGCGGCGTGTCTGGTTGACGCGGCGGATGATCCGCTCATCGTTCAGACGGCGACAAAATTCGGCAATGGCGACGTTCAAATCCGCCAGGCTATGGAACTTCGTGTGCCTTAGCCGACCGAGTAGCCAGCGTTCGGCAATCAAGACACCGACCTCCACTTTGGCTTTATCTCTTGGCTTATAGGGCCGGGCCGGAAGGACAGCAGTACCGTAATGCGCGGCCATGTCTGCGTAAGTCTTGTTGATCACCGGGTCGTAAAGGCACGCCTTAATCACAGCGACCTTGGTATTGTCCGGCACCAGCAGCGCGGGAACGCCGCCGATCGCCGCCAGAGCCCGGTTATGAGATTCAATCCAATCCGCCAGCCCCTGGGTCCAGCTTGCCTCCGCATAGAGGAAGTTTGATGCTCCAAGCACCGCCACGAAGATCTGCGCGCCGCGTATCCGGCCGCTCAGCCGGTCTACGACCGGCACGACGTCTCCGGCATAATCGACAAAAAGCTTATCGCCGCCGTGATGAGATTGGCGCATCGTCACCGAGAGCCGGGCTTCCCAGCTTCGATACAGTTCGCAGAACCGGGAATACCGATATCCACCCGGCGTGCGCCCGATGTATTCGTCCCAGAGAATCGTCAACGTGACGTGCTTGCGCTTGAGTTCCTGATGAATGGTTGCCCAATCCGGATCAGCATGGCGGCGGTGACCGGTCTTCTTGCCCGCACCGGAGAACAGGAGCGCCTCCAGCGCCGTATCCGTCTTCTCGATCGCCGCTTCCACCGATAGCCCAGCCTCGGCCACACGACGCAGCGTCAACCTTACCGTCGAGGCCGCAACCCCAACCCGAATGCCGATTTGGCGGGTCGATACCCCCGCCTGGTGGAGCTTCACTATCTCGCGCACCTGGCGCATCGTTGTCCTCTCCGCTGGCATCGTCCGCTCCCCAAAAGAGCAGACCCTAAACAGACCAGCAGAGGCTCAAATCATCCCCGATCAGCGCCCTTAACCGGGCGAGACAAAATCGGAACGGTGGGCGACATCAAATCGGAATCCCGGGCGACTTCATTCCGGAATCATGGGCGAGAATTTGTCGG
>NZ_JAESVB010000056.1 GCF_020618775.1 Acidisoma silvae
GTATGTTAGCGGGTGGATTCCATTCTGAAGTGCGAAATTTGTGGCTTATCAGTCACTTCGCACTTGGGAGGCCTGCCCCGATGGGAACCGTTTATAGCCACCTCACGCTGGATGACCGCCGGATCGTATTTCGGCTCAGAGAAGCCAAGCTCGGGATCTCGGCTATCGCGTCGCGACTAGGTTTCCACCCATCGACGATCTATCGAGAATTGCGGCGCAACTGGCACACGGACGTCGAGACGCCCAAAATCAGTGGCTATTATCCGACCGTCGCTCAGGATGTGGCTGCCGGGCGCCGGCATCGCCTGGGCAAACTACAACGGGACGACAGGCTGACAGCTAGCATCGTCGCGCGTTTGCGTGATGCTTGGTCACCAGAGCAGATCGCGGGGCGACTGCGCCAGGAAGACAGCCCTTTGGGTAGAGTCTGTCACGAGACGATTTATCAATACGTCTACGGGCCTGCGGGGCGCGCCGATGCCTTGTATCGCCTTCTGCCCACCCATCGTCGTCGTCGCCGGATCCGCTATGCGAGAAAGCCAAGGCAATTGAATATTCCTGAGGAAAACACGATCAAACACCGCCCTGCCGAGATCGCCGCGCGTCTTAATTTCGGCCACTGGGAATGCGACTTGGTCGGCTTTCGGCTTGAATTCGGCAAGCACAAATTAACCACCCTGGTCGAGCGCGCCAGTCGCTATCTGGTCCTGGCCAGCAATCCCAGCCGGCACTCAGCGGGTGTCATGAATGGTATTGCCCATGGTCTTGCCCCCTTCCCGCCTGCCTTGCGGCAGTCCGTGACATTCGATCGCGGGAGCGAGTTCGCATCTTACATGACGCTCGGTCAGCAGATGGGCATGAAAAGCTATTTCTGCGCGCCGCAAGCGCCCTGGCAGAAGGGCACGGTGGAGAACACCAACGGGCGGCTCCGGCGGTTCCTGCCCTTGGATACCGACCTGGCCAGGAGAACAGCGGAAGATCTCGCGGCCCTTGCCCACCGCATGAACACGACACCCCGCAAATGCCTCGATTTTAAGACACCGGCCGAAGTCTTTGAGGCATTCGTGACAAATGCGTCCTGAGCACCCTAGATACGAGGCCATTGTCGCACTTCGGCTGGAACTCACAATTATATTTGACAAAAGTGCAAACGAATTAAATGACCGTTGCGAGGAGCTCCCTTTCCGGGGATCTATCTCGCTCATCCGCACCGTGGCCATTGCTGCCGTTGAAAGTATTTACCGCAATGTCCGCCTAGCGCCCAACTTTCACGACACGCTTGGGGCGACGGACGGCGGCAGCCGGATTGGTGGGCACCACCTGGCCGGCCACCAGCCAATCATAGAGCATACGGATCGCTGCCAGCTGCTGCTTTACGTCTGGCGCCGAATGCGTCTGCTGCCGTGCTTCGATATAGCTTGCCACGTCATAGGGGCGGATAGTTGCGAGGAGCCGGCCGCGTTCGTCGCACCAGACGAAGAACTGCTCGCAAGCTCGGAGATAGGCGCGGCGGGTGTTGGGGTTGCGGACATTGGCTATGAAGAAGTCAATGAAGCGCCAGGCAGCATGGTCGCCGACCGCGGCGATCGCCGCCGGCACGAGATGCGCAGCGCCAACCCGTTCCAAGCTCTGATTTGCAGCCGTCAGAGAGAGAGCCGTCGTCATGGCAGCCTCCGGTGCATGATCAGAAAATCCCGGACAGTGAGGATCTTGGCGCCCTCAAAGATCTTGAGAGCCAGGAGATCGCGCTTGTCGCCCGTGATCAGGAAATCGGCACCGCCGGCACGTGCCATCGCGAGAAGGTAATTGTCATAGGGATCAGGAGACGCTGTGACGATCGGTAGTGCCGTCAGTAGCACTGCGAGATCACGAATTTCGTTGATGAGGCGACCGGCAACAGCAGGGGATAGGCGCTCGCGGATTTTCGGATAGCGCGTCACCCGCATCAATTCATCAAGCTGGTCAGCCGAGGTCAGGAGATCGAACCGACCTTCACGCCACAGAACGATCAGATGGGCCGGCAGCGACGTGCCTGCCAGCAAAGCGCTGATCAGAATATTCGTATCGACGACGAGGCGCACGCTTTACCCAGCCTTATTAGCGTGGGCCTGACGGGTGCTGCTGACCGCTTCCTCCAGCAGGCTTTCCAAATCCTCAGGCGCGAGGTCAGAAAACTTGCTCTGCGCTTCGGCCATGGTTTGGTCGAGCACGCGCCATTTCACGGCGTCCTCAATGAATTTCGAGAGGTCGCCTTTCTTCATGCCGCGTTGCGCCAGGAAGCTGCGGACGGCGATATCGGTCTCTTTGGAGACCGAGACGGTCCAACGGGTCGTGTCACTGGGCATAAGACCTCCTCATCAGCACTTATACGCCTAAGCGTATAGCATGATAGGCGCTTATCCGCCATCACCTTCAGCAGCATATCCCGCATGATAAAGGACGTTATCATGCGGGATATGGACGGTAGG
>NZ_JAESVB010000057.1 GCF_020618775.1 Acidisoma silvae
GTCAGCCGTTTCGAGAATTCCGGCCTGCCGTGGCCTTTGCCGCTGGATTTGAGTGACGCGGAGCTTGAGGCCCGGCTTTACGGCAACGCCGGCAGTAAAAGAGGTCATCGGGGGAAGCCGGAGCCGGACTGGGCGCGGATTTACCATGAGATCAAGGGGAACAAGCACGTCACGCTGGAGACTTTGTGGAGCGAATACACTGAGGAGCACCCGGATGGATATCGGTACAGCCGGTTTTGTGAGCTCTACGCGAGTTGGTCGAAACGCCTTCCGGTTACGATGCGCCAGACGCACCTGGGTGGGGACAAGCTGTTCATCGACTACGCCGGCGACACGGTGCCGGTGATCATCGACAGCCGCACCGGCAAAACTCAGGATGCCCACATCTTCGTGGCGGTGATGGGCGGATCGAGCCTGACTTTTGCGCACGCGAGCTGGACGGAAACCCTGCCCGCGTGGATTGACGCGCACGTGCAGGCATTTGCCTACTTTGGCGGTGTCCCTCAATTGCTCGTGCCAGACAATCCCAAGGTCGCCATCATCAAGGCCTGCTTCTACGATCCGCAGGTCAATCGGACATACGGCGAGATGGCGGCCTATTACGGCACGGCGCTGTTACCGGCACGCCCCCGGCGCCCTCGTGACAAGGCAAAAGTCGAAGCGGCGGTTAGAATCGTTGAGCGCTGGCTTCTTGGAAAACTGCGCCGACGACGGTTCTACAGCCTGGCCGAAGTGAACGCCGGGATCGCTGAGTTGCTCACCTGGCTCAATGATCAACGGGTTCTTCGCTATATACAGCGCAGCCGGCGCCAATTGTTCGATATCGTCGATGCGCCGCACCTGAAGCCCTTACCGGCTGAACCCTACACCTTCGCCGAATGGCGCGTCCGCAAGGTAGGCATGGACTACCACTTGGATATCGACGACCACTTCTACTCGGTTCCGTATCGATATGCCCGCGCCACGGTCGAATTGCGGGCCACGCTCCGAACCATCGAAATCTTCTTCGAGGGCGACCGTATCGCGGTTCACAGGCGGGCTTCCGGCAACGGCAAGCACACCACCATCGCCGATCACATGCCGTCCAGCCATCGCCGTCATAAGGACTGGACGATCGAGAAGATCATGCAGGAAGCGGTCGCCATCGGCCCGTCAGCCGAACTTCTTTGCCGTTTGATTTTCGAAGGGCGATCTCATCCCGAGCAGGGTGTCCGCTCCTGTCGCGGGATCGTCAGCCTGGCCAAGGGCTTTGGCGCGCCCCGGGTCGAGGCAGCGTGCCTGCGCGCCCTGGAGATAGGTGCGCGCGCGTACGGACCGGTTCGCTCGATCCTCGACAAGAAGCTCGACGGCCTGCCCGCGCAGCATCTCCGCGGCTCCACTCCGCAGACCGAGCTGGAGATCAAACACGTCAACATCCGCGGCTCTCGCTATTACCACTGAAGGAAAGACGAATATGCTGAACCATCCCACCCTCGATCAGCTTAACACCCTGGGCCTGCAGGGCATGGCCAAGGCCTTCTCCGAACTCATCGCCGACCCGGAGGCCGCCGGCCTCCAACACGGCGAGTGGCTTGCCATGCTCCTCGATCGAGAAACTGTTTATCGCCAGGACAAGCGCATGGCCGCCCGCCTTCGTTACGCCAAACTCCGCCATCAAGCGGCACCCGAAGACATCGACTACCGTGCCGCGCGCGGCCTCGACCGCCAATTCGTCCAAGAGCTGCTCAAAGGAAACTGGATCGACGGCCATGAGAATTTGATCATCAGCGGGCCAACGGGGGTGGGGAAAAGTTGGCTGAGCTGTGCCCTCGCTCACAAGGCCTGCCGGGACAATCGCTCCGTTCTCTATGTTCGAGCGCCGAAACTCTTTGACGAACTCGCTCTGGCCCACGGCGACGGCACCTTCGCCCGGAGATCAAAAAACCTCGGCACCGTCCAGCTCCTCATAATGGACGATTGGGGTCTTGAACCACTAACCGCCCAGGGGCGGCACGATCTCCTGGAAATCCTCGAAGATCGCTATGGGCGCCGCTCTACCGTCGTCACCAGTCAGGTCCCCGTGGCCGAGTGGCATGGCCTTATCGGCCACGCCACCTACGCCGACGCGATCCTCGACCGCCTCGTCCACAATGCCCATCGTATCGAGCTATCCGGTGACTCCCTGCGCCGGCCGAAGCCACGCCCAAAAGCTTGACCCAGACGCCGTAATCGACCCAAAACGAAACTGTCGAAGAAGCCACCCGTGGGTGGCGGGATCATCCCGGAATACATGGCGGCATGATCTCGGAATGACATG
>NZ_JAESVB010000058.1 GCF_020618775.1 Acidisoma silvae
GCTCTAATTTTAATGGAGACTTAGCCATGATCTTAATCGCAGATGAACTGATTGGCCGACGCAGACCCTTGGTGGGCCGCCGCCGCGAGCTGAAATCGGAGTCGACTACTCTACAAATAATATCACGGCACTCGATATCGTGCTGCTCCTCATGGATCCAGCTTATAAGCCGGAAGCATGGGGCGTTAATCGGCGCGGAAGCCAGCCACGAGTGGCTCCTGTCCGCGTCGTATACAATTGAAGCTGAGGATGCCTTCATCCGGCTACCAGTTGACCTAGAGCGTGTCATGCACCTTGCATGAGATTTGCGGCTTGTTTGAGCATGTAGCCGACGAACGCGATGACATGGAAGCCAGCCAGGGTTGTAGCCACACGCTCATAATCTTTGACGAGCCTGCGGCACCGTGTGGCCCATGCAAAGGACCTTTCCACAACCCATCGCCTGGGTAGGAGAACGAAGCCTCGTTTGGCCTCGGGCAGTTTAACGACCTCTAGCCTGATGCCTTCCGCCGCGGCGGCGTTTGCGACTGTCTCGCCCGTATAGGCCTGATCGACATAGGCAACAGACACTGCACCACCAGTAGCGTCCTGGATATCGGCAGCCAGGCGGGCGACAGCCTCACGGTCGCCGACATCGGCTGCCGTCACATGCAAAGCGAGCAGGTGGCCGAGCGTATCGACCGCCAGATGAACCTTAGATCCACGCTTCCGCTTGGCACCGTCATAGCCGGCGCGAGTGCCACTTTCAGGCGTGGAGCGCAGAGTGCGGCTGTCCATGATCGCGGCCGTCGGCTCCCCCTGGCGCCCTGCGGCTAAACGGAGGACAGCGCGCAAATCCTGCGCCACGGTCTCGAAACATCCCGCTGCCAACCACCGGTGGGCCTGCTGGTGGACCGCATGCCAAGGCGGGAGGTCGTTCGGCATGGCACACCAAGCTATACCGTAACGGATCACATACCGCAGGGCGTTGAACAGTTCGCGCAGCGGATACTCCTGCTGCAGCGCATCTTCCTTCATCAAGGTCAGATACCCGACCACAAGCGACCACTCTTCGTTACTGACATCAGATGGATATGGCTTGCGGGTGCGGGCATTCCTCATGCCCTACATTTACGACATGGCCAACGAAAAGTACATGACACGCTCTAGTGGAGACCAGCCGCCCAAAGGTTTCTTAGATTTTGCTGACCTTTTTCAATAGGCAAACATATTGGCGCTCACTCGGGCTGAGAGTGCGGCATGAAGCCGGCCTTTAGGCTGGCTTCTTGCGTCATTCTGACGGCGATCTTTCCACTAGGTGTTGATTATGGAATTGTCCGCCCGTCTGCGGCTTCGGATATAATGTCTGGAGCTTGGATGAACCGGGCGGAACGGATCCATGACGATCGCCATTTTAGGTATCGATATTGGCAAGAATAGCTGCAGCGTTGTTGGTGTGGACGACCGCGGAGCGGTAGTTTTAGGCCGAACAATGCGGCGCGCAACGTTGATTGAGTTTGTGTCCAAGCTACCGACCTGTGTTGTAGCAATGGAGGCGTGTTGCGGCACTCATCACCTTGGGCGAATTTTCGGTGGGCGCGGTCATACCGTTCGTCTTATGTCTCTGGAATACGTAAGCCCCTACGTGAGAGCGCAGAAAAATGATGACTGCGACGCCGAGGCCATTGCGGAAGCCGCTTCGCGGCCCACGATAAGGTTTGTTGAACATAAAAGCGGGGAGCAGCTGGCTATCCAAACCCTGCATCGGTTGCGATCGCGGCTTGTCGCGCAACGAACAACCCTTATCAACCAGCTACGTGCGATCCTTCTCGAGCGCGGGCTCATTTTTGTTACGGGGCACCGCAAGCTAGAACAGGCTTAGACAATCTATTAGGTGATGAGGGTGCTGGTCTATCACCTCGCGTGCGGCAGCTTGTTGTAGACTTACGCGCAGAATGGGAAGTACCAGATGACAAATTTGGTGCTCTGAACGCGGAGTTCAACGCGATTGCTCGTAACGTTCAAGCGATGTGCCGGTTCCCCATCATTCCCGGGATCGGGGTTTTAAACGCCACGGCACTCGTTGCCGCTATTGGGACCGCCGAAAGTTTTAGTCCCGCTCGAAATCTTGGAGCTTGCTTGGAGCTTGTGCCGAAACAGCATTCGACTGCCGGGAAGATACGTCTTTTAGGAATCACAAAGCGTGGCAACACATACC
>NZ_JAESVB010000059.1 GCF_020618775.1 Acidisoma silvae
CGCTATGCCAGACCGGAATGCCACCTCCTGAAGCGACAGCCCTACGTCCAATCGCAACTTCAGCATCTCGCGCACTCGGCGCATCGCTATCCTCTCCGTCGGCATCGCTCATCCCAAAAGGGTGAGCTTTAGCGCCGAAGAAGCACCCGATCCTCGCACCTACATGGCGGGATCAAATCGGAATCACTGGCGGCATGATCCCGGAACGGGTGGCGGCATCATTTCGGAACAAGTGGCGGGATGGCCCCGGAATCTGCAACGTGGCCGAGCAGGTTCACCTTGTTCTTCGATCCAGCCATTGTTTTCACTCCTCAAAACCTTCGGAGGTGAGCCGGCGGCGCCGGTTCTAACCTCTCGGGGTGCGGTCGTTGCGACCGGCCGAGAGCGTGCGGAAACCCCTGAGAACGGCAATGGTGCGGGAGCGCAGCGACCCGGTGCCGTTCGAACCGCAGGCGCTTTGCCCGTCAAAGCGGGCGCGTAGCGCCTGGACGGCAAAGCGGGGGTTGGAGCGCCAGCGACGGGCCGGTCTAGACCGCAGCACTCTTCCCGAGAGGTCAGGAACCGCGGCTGTCCGTCTCGCGGTGCGTTCGGTCTAGGAGTGAGGTTGGGTGGAGCCCAGAAGACCAGGGTGCAGCGCGGCCCCCCTGTCGGCGCGACCGGGTTTGGCCAGTCGGCCCGATGGGTCCCGCCCGCGACCTTGCCTGCCGCCAGCGTCGGTGGAAGGAGGCAGGCCAGACCGGCACCGCGAGCCCCGCTGGCGATGCTGATCGTGGACGCACATTGGCCGAGAGATCGGAAAAGGACGACCGGCGAGAGCTCGACCGCCGAAGGCAAGCCGGCCCTGCTATGGCGACGCGGCCACCGCGAGCCGCGCCGACCGAAGCAATCCTCGATTTGTGATGTGCGGTTGGGGCTCAACGTGCGACTTTGCTGCATCGAAAGATCCGTGAGGGGATCGAGAGAATGCAGGATCGTTTCGTCGCGCTGCGAGCGGTAAACCCCGAGCGGAATGTAAACCGGTCTTGGGTCTGCCGCATTGAGCGGGATCTGTTCGGAGAGTGCGTGGTGAGCGTGACGTTCGGTCGGACTGGGACGCAAGGCCGTACCATTCGCCGCATTGTCCCTGACGACGCCGCAGCCGATCGCTTCCTGGCCCGCGCGCTGGTGCGCAGGCGCGGCTCAGAAAAGCGTTGCGGCGCGGCTTACCACGTCATCGAGGCGCTTGGCTTCGAGACGCAGGATTTGAGACCAGCACGGTGCGATTCGTGATCGCCGAGATCTGGCCAGCCTGCTGCGGGGCAGATTGAGCCTTTCTGAATGATGCAACGGCACATGCATTGCGCGCGGGATCGTCACCCAGAGGGCCGAGACCCGTCAGGGGCTTGGTGAGCGCCGCGCATAGAGCCCGGCCTGGAGCGTAGCGTAGCGCAGGGCCGCGCCCAATAGTCCGAAAAGGGTTCCTTGGACAGATTAAGGTATGATGGTCACCTTGTAGGCGATCGCGCATTGTCCAATGCGGACACGACCGGGACCGATATCGATAGGTTCTGACGACATCGGCTTTAGGTCTTTCTCGGAAACGCGGTCGCCGAACAGGGCACACGCACGATCTCTGTCATGTTGGCGTGAGGTCCAGATAATGCCATCCACCTTAGGAAACGAGGCATGAACGGCAGCGGCCCAAAGCACGGTTTGAGCATAGGTTGTGGCATCACTCTCAATCATCGACGAGCGCGTTTGGCCGATCATATTCAGATTTTGGGTAAAAAACGGCGCAAGTTGAAGTTTTCGCGACAACTTGACCGTTGCGTGGCTTCGGCTGGCTAAATCAGAAGCCCTAACGTTGCGAGGGTTCGGCAATGGGGGCAGGTCGCGGAAGACACTCTCAAAAGCCGCCGCCTCATAGGTCTCTCCGAGATAGATCGTCGGAATGCAAGCGCTGGTGGCAGAATCAAACAAGGGCGCAAACCGCGTTGGCTTTCCCTTGCATGGATTAAAGACATTGGCATCTCTTGCCGTCTCATGGAACCGATGAAGGATCGTTCCCGAAGGCAACGCCTCGACCCCAAAATCG
>NZ_JAESVB010000060.1 GCF_020618775.1 Acidisoma silvae
CGGAGCAGTCGCTCGGATAGATTATTATCAATGCTGAGCCTGCCGTCTTCGATGTAGCGCGTCAGGGCATCCCAACGGTTCAAGGCGTATTGGAATGCTTTGGCAAGGGGCGCTTTGCTCGAGAGGCGCCGCCGTTGTGCGATCGCCCAAGAATGGAAGGCGCCGAGCAGCGGTTTGGCCCGCGCTTGCCGCTCAGTTCGGCGGTGCGCTGCCGGTTGGCCGCGGATGTCATCCTCCACCGCGTAGAGGTCCTGAATGCGCCGCAAGGCTTCCTCGGCAATGACGGACTGGGTGGCGTCGAAGACTTCAAAGAATTTCCTGCGGGCGTGCGCGACGCAGGCAACGTGCTGCACCGGGGGCGCGTTGCGACCGTGTGGCCGATAAAGGGCTTCATATCCAGAGAAGGCATCAGCATGTAGATAGCCGCGGAAGCCCTCAAGATGTGTTTGAGGTCGCTCACCTTTGCGGTCGGCGCTGTAGCGATACAGCACGGCGGGATGACCCGACCCGGCATAGGGTCGCGGGTCCACGGCATAGCACCAGAACCGCGACAAATTCGTCTTGCCCTTGCCGGGCGCCAGGGTGCGGATGGGTGTGTCGTCGGTCCAGATCACCGATTGAGCCATGACATATTCGCCGATCCTCTTAGCCAGAGGGACCAGCCACCAGGCAACTTGCCCAACCCACTCGGCCAGCACGGCGCGTGAGATATCGATGCCTTCGCGCGCCAGAATGCCCGCCTGACGATAGAGAGGCAGGCCGTCGCAGTATTTCGAGACCGCGATATGGGCCAGCAATCCCGGGCCCGGCCGCCCTTTCTCGATGGGCAAGTCCGGCGCCGGGGCCTGGAACACCGCTTCGCACCGACGGCATGCATATTTCGGCCGAACGTGACGGATGACCTTCAGCCGGGCCGGAATCTTTTCCAGCACCTCGGTCGTGGTTTCACCGATTTTGGTCAGGCGAGCCGGGTCACAGCCGCCGCACTGGCAGATGATCTCCGGCTCATGCACCACCACCTCCCGCGGCAAGTGCGGCGGTAGGGGCTTGCGTCCGGTGGGTTTCCGCTCGTGGTCCTTTGCCTCCCGCGCCCTCGGGCTGGCCGCGATCTGCTCGCCAACCGTTTCTTCGAGATCCTCCAGGCGCAACTCCAACTGCACGATCTCGCCGTCGAGCCTCTCGGAGGATTGGCCGTAGCGTTGCCGCCGTAGAACCGCCAATTGCATCTTGATCTGCTCGATCTCGAGCAGCGCCACCTTTAGCCGTGCTTCGGAGGCGGCGAGTTCCACCAACCTGGCATCACGCTCCGCCAGCTGGTCCCGCAGCTTTGCAATCTCTTCGTGAAGAGCTTCGACCTCGGACATAGGCCGAGCTTATCAGATCCTGCATCGCTGTACAAAGGTTCGATAGACCTAGCCGACAAAGTTCTTGATCAGACCACAACCTCCGGCCGGGCAGTCCAGGCCGTGTTGCGCCAATCGATCGATTCCAGCAGCATCGAGAACTGCGCCATGGTGAGTGACACAACGCCGTCCTTGGCCTGCGGCCATACGAAGCGACCCCGGTCCAGCTTTTTCACGTAGAGGCACAAGCCCTGGCGATCCCAGAACAAGCACTTGATCAAATCGCCCCGGCGGCCTCTAAACAAAAAAATCGCCCCGCTAAACGGGTCATGCTTCAGCACCGTCTGAACCTGCGCAGCGAGGGAGTGGAACCCTTTCCGCATGTCCGTGACGCCACAGGCCAGGTAAATGCGGACCTCTCCCGCGGGCAGCATCAGCTACCGTTCAGCGTTGATAAGACGCCTCGCAAAACGGCCTCGTCGGCCGCTCCTTCAACCCGCACACGAATGCCGCCCGGGAACTCAATCTCAATTCGCCCGAATGCGGCCTTCTGCCTCGCCGGAACCGGGAGCG
>NZ_JAESVB010000061.1 GCF_020618775.1 Acidisoma silvae
CCACGTCGGCAACGATCCCGAGATCCGCACCGTCGGCAACTGCGTCGCAAGCTTCTCCCTTGCCACCAGTGATACCTGGCGTGACAGCCAGAGCGGCGAGCGGGTCGAACGCACCGAATGGCACCGCATCGTGATCTGGAACCAGGTCCTGGTGAAGATCGTCGAGCAATACGTCGCCAAAGGCAGCAAGCTCGACCTCGAAGGCAAGCTGCGGACCCGCAAATGGGTCGATACCGCCGGCAATGAGCGCTACACGACCGAAATCCATCTCGAAAACTACGCCGGCGAGCTGGTCCTGCTCGACGCACCCTCCAGCAACCGCCAGGGCCGCCGCGAGGACGATCGCGAGATGGTCGGTGCCGGCAGCCGCCCGCCCGTCGATGACCTCGGAGGGGACGACATGCCCTTCTGACACGCTCTCTTCCCATCCAAGCGCCGGCTCCCTCGCGGGGCCGGCGTTTTCTGCGTTCCAGGTTCGGTCGCGCTGGTCTTGGGCTCGTTCAGGTAAAAGCGGGGCATGCGCGGTCACGCAGGGCAGGGCCGCTCGCCTGCAGGGCTTTGCCCCACAGCCTGCCGCCGCCCGGCGCTGCTGCCGCGGCATGCCGGCGCTACGCGCCAGAATGCCGCGACCGGCCATCCCTGTGCCAAAGAGCCTTGACCCAGTTGATGTGGGCGGTCTGCCGTCCTGGACTGCGCGCCGCTTCACGGCTGAGGATTGCCCAGGCTCGTTCCATCGCCGGCGGGTCACTGTGAGCGGCCTCTGCGATGCTGCTCAACACGCGCACCAGATTGGCCGTCGGCACTACATGCATGTGCAATGCCGGGGCGAGCCGCGCATGCCCGGCACTGACCACCAAACCCCAGACTAGTAGCATGTCGCCGATTGTCCTCTCAACGGCGTGGACATGGGTCCGATTTCGTGTCACCGCATTGGGCATCTCCACAACCTCGCCGCGACTATGGCGCGTCCATGCCGCAGCCTCCGCCGTGCCGTGCATCGACCCCGACCAAGTTTTGACCCCGAATACCACCAGCGCGGCAGGGGCGCGCGCGATCACGTCGATCTCGGTTGATCTGCCGCGCCCACGCAGCACGACATTGCGCAACACCGGCCAACCCATGTCGCGCAGCACGCCAGCCACCAATGCCTCCCCGAGCGCGCCGAGCGCGGCAGCGCGGTCAGGTTGAGGCTGGTGGTCGACTGATGTCTTGGCATTAGAGTTTAAAATGTAGTCCAAGTTTTTATCCGCATCCCCCCGGGTTAGATCTCGGCGAAAATCAACAACCAACCTATCAGGATGAGTGCTTTCAAAGTCTCGGCGTGTCGACGAAGCCAAGGACGCACGACATCGCCATTTCGCCAGAGTGGGCGAAACTCGTTTGTGAGACTTTCAATTTCATCGCGTGTCTGTTGGCGTTCCAACGGCATTGCCGAGAAAATGTGGCGGCTATAGCGCCCACGAGCAAGTATCGTCTGCTCGGTTTAACCTGGCCACGATAAACCTTTCGTCAATCTCGTAGTTAATCGCCGTTAACTCATTTGTTGTGACATTCGTTAACTCATCGGTTAACGCATCTGCTAACTCATTTGATAACTCGTTCGTTAACTCAAATCCGAATTCTACCGTCTTTGAAAAAAGGGTCTATCTGTAACAGACCAAGGCACCCTAGCGGGTGCTTGGTTGCGGCCCTTCTGAGGCCGCGTTACGGTGCCGGATGAGCCGAAAACGATGTTCTGTCATCTCCGGAGATGTCGTTGTCACCAGCTGACCTTACAGACCAAATTATCGCCCGTTTGGCCGCCTTAGAAAGCGGGCAGGCGCTCCTGAACCAGGCCCTCGGGCTGATGGTGGACAGCCTCAAGCAGCAGAACGA
>NZ_JAESVB010000062.1 GCF_020618775.1 Acidisoma silvae
TCAACTGGCAGCACGGGCCAAACCGGCAACACAGGTGCGACCGGGTCCACTGGCAACACGGGTTCGACGGGGGTAACTGGCGCGACCGGCGACACCGGGGCAACCGGATCGACGGGCGTGACCGGCCAGACAGGCGGCACCGGCGCGACAGGCAATACAGGCGCTACGGGTGTGACCGGGCAAACAGGCTCAACCGGCGACACCGGGGCAACCGGATCGACTGGCGTGACTGGGACAACCGGCGGCACTGGTTCAACTGGCAGCACCGGCGGCACGGGCGCCACCGGATCGACAGGCAACACAGGCGATACCGGCGCGACCGGTCAAACAGGTGGCACCGGCGCGACAGGCTCCACCGGTAACACAGGCGCTACGGGGGTAACTGGCGCGACCGGATCCACTGGCGATACAGGCCAGACAGGCGGCACGGGCGCGACTGGCTCCGCCGGATCGACCGGCAACACAGGCGATACCGGCGCGACTGGTCAAACAGGTGGCACAGGCGGCACGGGCGCCACCGGATCCACTGGCGTGACTGGGGCAACAGGCGGCACTGGTCAAACAGGTGGCACTGGTTCCACCGGCGTTACGGGCGCGACTGGCTCCACCGGCCAAACCGGCGCGACTGGTCAAACAGGTGGTACTGGTTCGACCGGGTCCACTGGCAACACCGGTGTGACCGGTCAGACCGGTGGCACAGGGGCGACCGGATCAACTGGCAACACAGGCGATACCGGCGCGACCGGTCAGACTGGAGCCACTGGCAACACGGGTTCGACGGGGGTAACTGGCGCGACCGGCGACACCGGGGCAACCGGATCGACTGGCAGCACTGGTCAAACCGGCAGCACTGGTTCAACTGGCAGCACCGGCGCCACCGGCGTTACGGGCGCGACTGGCTCAACCGGGGCCACAGGTTCGACTGGCAGCACGGGCCAAACCGGCGTGACTGGTCAAACTGGTGGCACGGGCGCGACGGGTCAGAGTGGCGCCACCGGCAACACCGGCGCGACCGGGTCCACTGGCAACACCGGTTCGACGGGGGTAACTGGCGCGACCGGCGACACCGGGGCAACCGGATCGACTGGCTTGACTGGCTTGACTGGTCAAACTGGCTCGACAGGTTCAACGGGGAACACCGGCGCCACAGGTTCGACTGGCAGCACTGGTCAAACCGGCGTGACCGGTCAGACCGGTGGCACAGGGGCGACCGGATCGACGGGCGTGACAGGGGCAACAGGCGGCACTGGTCAAACAGGTGGCACTGGTTCCACCGGCGTTACGGGCGCGACTGGCTCGACTGGCAGCACCGGGGACACAGGTGCGACTGGCAGCACTGGTCAAACTGGCGGCACTGGTTCCACGGGTGCAACGGGCTCAACCGGCGCCACAGGTTCGACGGGCAGCACTGGTCAGACGGGCAGCACAGGCAGCACGGGTGCAACCGGCTCAACCGGCTCAACCGGTGGCACTGGTTCAACTGGCAGCACCGGCGGCACGGGCGCGACCGGTCAGACTGGCTCCACCGGCCAAACCGGAGCTACCGGCGCGACGGGCTCGACTGGCAACACCGGGGACACAGGTGCCACCGGTCAGACCGGTGGCACAGGCAACACGGGAGCAACCGGATCGACCGGAGCAACGGGCGTGACCGGTAGCACGGGTCAAACCGGGAGCACCGGCGGCACGGGTGCAACTGGCTCAACCGGGGGCACTGGTTCAACTGGCGGCACGGGCGCCACCGGATCCCCTGGCGATAAAGGCGCGACTGGCTCCACTGGCGCGACTGGCTCAACCGGTGGCACTGGTTCAACTGGCGGCACGGGTTCGACGGGGGT
>NZ_JAESVB010000063.1 GCF_020618775.1 Acidisoma silvae
TATGTTGTCACTGTAGAAGCAATATAGAGATGTCACCCTCTGCAAATTAGAAATGTCACTGTCTTCCGGTTCTGAGGGTTCGGAGGACTTCGCCGTGGCGGTGGTGACGATGAGCGACCAGGAGTTTTCGCGGCTTAAAATGCTGCTTGATGTTCAAGCGGGTCATCTGCGGATCGCGGATGCCGTTGGCGTGAGCGGTCTCGGGCGGCGGCAGATATTCAGGCTTTTGAAGGGCTTTCGCGAGCATGGTGCGGTAAGTCTGGTCTCACAACGCCGCGGCCGTCCGAGCAATCGCCGGCTCCCTTCGAGCTATCGCGATCTGGCGATAGCTCTGGTGAAGGAGCGCTACGCTGATTTTGGCCCCACACTGGCCGCCGAGAAACTCCGTGAACTGCACGGCTTCGGCATTTCGCGGGAGACCTTGCGGCACTGGATGATTGAAGACGGTTTGTGGATTGATCGCCGGCGCCGCCTGCCCTCGGTTCATCAGCCGCGCAATCGCCGGGAGTGCGTGGGCGAACTGGTTCAGATCGACGGCTCTGATCATGCCTGGTTCGAAGATCGTCGTCCGCGCTGCACCCTGATTGCCTTTATCGACGATGCGACAAGCCGGCTGATGGCGTTGCGTTTCGTGGCGGCTGAGACAACGTTCGACTATTTCCGGACGACCCGCGCCTATTTGGAGCGCTGGGGCAAGCCTGTTGCCTTCTATTCAGACAAATTCAGTGTCTTTCGCGTTTACAAGCGCGACGCGGTCGGCGGCAACGGTATGACGCAGTTTGGCCGGGCGCTGCATGAGCTGGATATTGACATTATCTGTGCCAATTCACCGCAGGCCAAAGGTCGCATCGAGCGCGCCTTTGGCACCTTGCAGGATCGGCTTGTGAAAGAGCTTCGACTAGCTGGCATTGACACGATCGAAGCGGCCAATGCTTGGCTACCGCACTTCATGGACGATCATAATCGTCGGTTCGCCAAGCCACCCCAAAGCGATGTCGATTTGCATCGGCCCTTGGCGGGAAGCGACGACTTAACGGAGATTTTCGCCACACGGGACGAGCGCACGGTGACCTCGAACCTGACACTTCATTATGACCGGATGATGCTGATCCTGGAGCCCACGCCACAGGCCAGGTTGTTAGCCAGGAAGCGGATTATGGTCGTCAACTATCCTGACGGCCGCTTTGCCTTGCAGTATCGTGGCAGCGATTTGGCGTTCCGTGTCTTCGACAAGATCCGTACATTGGAACAGGCTCCGATCATCGAAAACAAGCGACTCGGTCCGGCATTGGCCCTCATTAAGGAGCGTCAGGCTGCCCTGCCCGCTCACCAGCGCCGTCTGGACCCGGCCCGCTACAAGCACCGCAATAACCTCGAAACACCCAGCCTGCCCGCCACCTGAGTGACATCTCTATTTTGCACAAGCGGTGACATTTCTATTAAACTTCCCATTATAGATGCCATTCGCACTTACGAATGTAAGAGTTACATTAATCCTGAAGTAACCCGACCACGAAAGGAAACTTCCGGATTAACCATCTAACATAACACGTCCTATGATGGCAGCTACAACGGGAACCTTAATAACTTGCCCCGACATTG
>NZ_JAESVB010000064.1 GCF_020618775.1 Acidisoma silvae
GAAACGAAATCCCAAGAGCGGACATTGCGTTATTGGAAGCAAACGGCCGAGATGGGTGGACAACGGACTGTCTGATTTCGGGCTCACAGGTGCCGTTAGCTGCCGTAAAAAGATGCCGACTTTCCCGCAAACGGCTGTGGTTCGGGAAAGCTTAGTGGATGCCGTGAAAGGCAGGGTTGGTGGACGCTAGCCTTTCCGGTTTCGAGGCGCATCCTGCGCGAGCCGACGTTGGCGACCTGCGCATTAGAACTCATTCCCGCAACCTGTCATGCCGGACGCCTGCAACACATGCAACTCGACCTCGCTGGGGTAGCCTAGCGTCGCGCAGCATCCTTCCGTAAAAGCAACTTAGACGGCAGAACTCTTATCAGCTTAGGTCGAAGATATGGCAAAACGCGATCCAGAAAAGACAGCACGAAATAAAGAGATTGCCGAACTAACAGGCAAATTACGTGGAATATTACCGAATGTATTCAAGCAAACTGGATACAAGACCGAAGCGACCGTTAATGCTACTATTGGCAGTAAGTCGGATTCCTTTATCGATCTGAAGCACGAGGTTATTAACTCTTCGGAGGAGTTTATCCAGATTTGGTTGCAAGGTTTGAAAGCTGAAGCAGACACAGATCGCCTCTACCCCAACGCCATTGATGAGCTCTGGCAGAAGCTACAAGACTCGAGAGCGTTTCAAGACTACCTCCTGATCTTCCTGCGCCGATCCTACCTCAAGCACTACGACGAACTCTCGAAAGCACGCCCGTTGACCGAACAGGCCGAACTCTGGATCGGCCAGAACAGCGCCGATTGGGGATTGCTGGTAACGCCTCGCTTCGCAGCCGGTGACTGGGAAAATGATGTAAGCGAAATTCGACATTTCCAGCCGAGGTATTGGTCTATCGGCCATGTGCTTGAAACCGGCCTTGTCGTGCCCGGGAAAAAGCGTAGACAGCGCTTCAGCGACGTCGACGCTTATCTGGAATTCTTCCAGAACGTTCTAGTAAGGGCGAACAAGTCCAGCCATGGTGATGCTCTCGCCGAGCGCTACGTGACCCATGTGCAGAAGGCGGCAAACCCCGAGGAAGTGCTGCTGCTGATCCCGGAGCTTCGCTATGCCGGCCGAGCGGCGAAGCATGAGTATCGACTTGATTTCTGCATCATCGACGTTGCCGCGGGTACGCGCGTTGGCTTCGAGCTTTCACCCTGGTCTTCGCACGGTCAGCTGGCCGGGACAAAAGGAAAGACGCAGGCTGAGATCAACGCGGAGGCAAGCGCCAACTTCGCTAGGGAAACGAGAAAGCTAAAAAATTACTTCCGCAGACACGGGATTACTGTGCTGGTCTTTACTGACGAAGATCTTGCAAATCCGGATGAACTCTTTGCAGAAGTTGCTAGATACTTGACGCCCAAAGCAGCGCCAAGACAATTGTCGCTCCGGATTTTAAGGGACTACTTTCGGTAGGAGGAGTAGGCGGACTACATCTCTTGTGGCCGCTCTCGGGACACCTTTTGGGTTGTGGGGGCGACGCTATTTGGTCGAAACCCGCCCCTGCTAGTAGTCGGATTTATGTCTACTTTCTGATTAGGCCACCCAAAAGC
>NZ_JAESVB010000065.1 GCF_020618775.1 Acidisoma silvae
GTAATCGCGAGCGGAGCAGCACGAGGCGCGTTGCCATGACCAGCCAATCGGCCCGGCGCTCGATCGGGACGCGGTCCCGCAACTGCTCGGACGCCGCCAGGAATTGCTCGACGAGAAGGAGCATCGACATACGGCCAAGGTCGATGCGCTGCCTCTCGACCAGATCGAGGAGCAGGTCCATCGGCCCGTCGAACCCATCGAGATGCAACATGGGCACCGCCGGCAAGCGGGCGTCTAACGCTTCGTTTGCTGTTGCACGATGGAGCGGCCGCTCATCCTCCCAGCTGAGGTCGATCGTGGCAAAGGCGATCGGCGTCCCGCCGCCATCCTCGCCCTCGGCCACCATCAATCAGCCGGCCGTGGCGGCAGCCGAGGCTGCAGCACGACGCGCAGATCCGGCCAAGCGGCAGCAATCTTGGCCATTGCCACATGCGGCGTCTCACCGGAGGTGAAGAAGCCATAGCCGAGCACGGTATGACCGGCCGGCAAGCGCCGCCCCGGCCGGGCATCGGGCCGCGAAGTTACTTGGCGCGGTTGGTCGGAGAGACCCCAATGCGCCAGCAACCAGGCCTGGGCTTTCGGGTGGGTTGGTTCATGGAGCAAGACGTCCGCCGGCACCGGCAGCAGAGCATGAAGATCAAACGCGCAGGCGCGGCTCGTGCCGACGAGGGCTGCGGCCCGTGCTGTCCGGGCTTCGACCCGCTCACGGAATTGCCGCGCCAGAATGCGGCAGCCCTCGACCGTCAAGGACCGCATCGCCTTCGGCTGGGAGACCGCGAGGTTAAACATGTCTTCCTCGATGCGGGCGCCGTCCACCCGCCAGGGCACAATCCCCGATCCGCGCGCGGCCGCCGCGAAGGCCGCGATCCGGTCGGCCGACCCGGTAAAGGTCAAACGATGATAGAGCCAGGCCCCCTGCCCCGGTTCCTGGACCGAGGCCGGATCAATCGCATCACGCGCCGTCGGTCGCCGGCCAAGTTTCTTGGGCAGCGGCGGCATGGTCTCGGGCAGAGGGGGCGCCTCGGCCGGCGCCAAGTCCTCGTCCCAGGGCGTCCGGAACATCAGAGGTCGAGTGCTCCGGCCGGGCTCTCCGTCACCAAGCCAGCCCGCTGCACATAGCCCCGCATGGTGCGAAGGTCGCGATGCCGCGTGTGGCGCATGATGTCCTCGTCGCGCACACCTTTATGATAGGCCTCGGTGATGAAGCCGCCGCGCAGCGAATGCGCACTCAACCGCTCAAAGCCTGGGAGCGTGATGCCCGCCAAACCGATGCGCCGCGCGAGAATGCGGCGGACGGAATCGGGATTGAGCGCGGCGTCGCCAATCCGGTCGCCGACACTGATGCGCCGGAAAAGCGGTCCGGCTTTGCGACGGGCCACGGCCTGCCAGGCATGGAAGGCGCGGACCGGACAGGTTTCGACATGACGACCGCGCGGCAGGCCGATCTCAGCCCCCTGCCCCGCCTGATCGGTCTTGCCGCGGCGGATTCGGATCCGTAA
>NZ_JAESVB010000066.1 GCF_020618775.1 Acidisoma silvae
ATATCGCGCAGCTCAATCGGCAACGGCGGATGGGATCCCGCGCAAGCCTGGGGCCAATAAGCCCGTGAGCTAGCTTGGGTTTCCATCCGTTTCTAATTCCGAAGTCCGGACAGTCGCAAAGGGCGCTCCGCGACCCTGCTTTCGCAAGGATGGGCTACTATGGAAACTTTAGAATGCTTTGTCGGTATTGATGTCGCTAAAGCCAAGCTGGACGTTCATCTTCATCCGTCGGGCGAAGCATTTACAGTACCTCGAACGTCCGATGGAATCTGTTCCCTCGTCGGCCGGCTGCAAGCCTGTGCACCCGCTCTTGTCGTCCTGGAAGCTACCGGCGGCCTCGAGACAGTAGTGGTCAGCGCACTTGGTCTGGCCAAACTGCCTGTCGTGGCGATTAACCCTCGGCAGATGCGCGATTTCTCGCGCGCTGCCGGCTATATCGCGAAGACCGACAGACTGGACGCACGTCTCATTGCTTTGTTTGCAGCTCGAATGCGACCAGAGACACGACCTCTCCCCAACGAGCAGTCAATCAAACTCGCAGAACTTCTTGCACGCAGAGAACAATTGATCAGCATGATAACTGCGGAGACCAATCGGCGGACGACACTTATGTCAAAACAACTAACTCAGCAGGTCGATGAGCATATTGAGTGGCTTAAAGAGCGGCTCGTTGATATTGAAGCGGCACTCGATGGTGCAATCCGCAAAACGCCGCTCTGGCGAGAGACTGCCGACTTACTGACGTCTGTGCCTGGCGTGGGACCAGCGATGACACGCACACTTCTATTCGAGCTGCCAGAACTTGGCAGCTTGAGCCGCCGTCGAATAAGTGCCCTTGTGGGCGTGGCCCCTATGGCGCGCGATAGCGGAAAGATGAAGGGCAAGCGAAGTATCCGGGGCGGCCGTGGCGCGGTGAGAGCAAAATTGTTCATGGCCACTTGGGTTGCGCGCACTCACAATCCCATTATCCGAGCCTCATATGAGCGTCTGATCGCCGCAGGCAAGCCCAGGAAGGTCGCCCTTGTAGCCTGCATGCGTCGTCTACTGAGCATTCTCAATGCAATCGTTAAAACTAAAACTCCATGGAACTCAAACTTAGCCCAAAACCGGTCGTGATGATTAACTTCAGCGCCTCCGATGGTAATCTGACCAATCGTCGG
>NZ_JAESVB010000067.1 GCF_020618775.1 Acidisoma silvae
GCTACATGCTCAAACAAGCCGCAAATCTCATGCAAGGTGCATGACACCCTCTAGCGACTTCCACACCATCACCAATCCAGTCTGATCCCAGGCGATAGTCTTGACCCTATCGGCTCGGCGAGACCGGAAGATGACAATTACCCCCGCGAAGGGATCTTCCTTGAGGACCTCCTTCGCTAATGTGGCCAGGCTCTCGCCGCCACGACGGAAGTCCACGGGTTTGGCCGCCACGACAATCCGAGCCCCCGCCGGGAAGCTGATCATGCCGGAAAGCTCCTGAGCGCCTGCACAACCCGGACTAGAAGGCCGATATCCGTCCGGCCCGTGACGCGGACCGTCACGCCATTCACCGACAGATCAAGGTCGCCACGATCAGGGACCACGCCCGTTGGCTCCGCAAACCCAATCGACACATCCGCGAAGGTCATCTCGTCCGCCACTGGAACCATGAGCTCGCCACTACGCGCTTGTCGACGCCATTCGAAGAGCTGCTGAGGACTGATATCGTGCTGCCGGGCCACATCCGAAGCCGTTCGGCCTTTCTCAAAACTCTCGGCGACAATCCGGCCCTTGTCTTCCTCACTCCATCGGCGACGTCGGCTCGAACAAACCTCTCCACGAGGCAAAACGACCACCGAGCTTTTATCATTAAACACAACATTACCTACAAAAGCTGTCTCACAGCTTCCGTTGTCAGCTCGCCCGCACCGGTTTCGCTAGGCGCAGAAAAACGACCGCTTACGCTTCACTGATCTTTTCGGAGGCGAGGCCGCCCTCCTGTCGCGCGTCGTCGTCGGGATTGTCGAAGCGGGCGCCGCATTAACGCGGGCGGGTCAGCAGAGACTGATCGTGCCACCAGGAGAAGATCGAGCCCTTACCGCCGAACTGCCGCTTGGTGTTTTGTGGCTATCGCTCGATTGCCTGGCCGGTCTCGCTGGGCTCGGTCTGCATCGCATCCGTGATCTTTTGCTCCAGCCACGCAGACCGCTCTGCCGCCGCTTCGGGCCTGCCTTGATGGATGTGCTCATGCGTTGACGGGCGATCGGGCCCGCAGTCTTTCCCCGATCCAGCCATCACCGGATTTTATTGAAGCCATAAATTTCCAGGAACCGACCGTTACGTGCCCCGCATTGATCAAGTGCCGGGCGCGTTGC
>NZ_JAESVB010000068.1 GCF_020618775.1 Acidisoma silvae
TGCTGCCATCCGAGATCGTTGGCCGCCCATTGAGATCATTATCACGTCCGGAAAAATTGTCCCGCAGTTTGACGATCTCCCCGTCAGAAGCCGGTTTCTTCCGAAACCCTACTCCTCGGCAGATTTGCTTCGGGCTGCACGGGAAATGATGCATTAGCCCTGGAAAATGAGGCTTAAAGGTGAGCGAGGGTCCGCTTTGGTAGGTCGGCTGACTGAGACCAGACTTTCTCCCATCCCTCCGGCTCCGCTTGCAAATTACTTTCGAAAATGCATTGTCATTCTGCTCGGTCCGCCTGCCGGGCAAACCGCTTCGGTGAAGACCCGGCGGCACGCGTGAACGCCGTGGTGAAAGCGCTCGCAGACTGAAAGCCGATAGAGAAGGCAATCTCGCTGATGCTCTTCGCCCCGCTTCTGAGCGCGTCCTTCGCATAGGCCATCCGCCAATGCAGCAGATACGTGATTGGTGCCATGCCAACCACCTGGCGAAATTTGTTGGCAAAGCTGGTTCGTGAGACGCCGCACAGAGCCGCCAGTTCGTCGAGCGTCCAAATGCGCGCCATATCCTGGTGCATGGCGGCCAGCGCGCGCGCTGTGACCGGATCTGCGAGACCTGCCAGCAAGTTGGCGCTGTTTTCACCCATCTGCCACCGATTGCTCCGAAGAATTTCGACCAGGATGAGTTCGACCAGCCGCACCAGGATAAACGCGCTGGCAGGCCCGGGCTGGCGCGCTTCCGTCTCGTTCATCGTCAGCAATGCCCGAATGCGTCCCAAAGACGTGTCGTCGGCAGCGATATAAACCAGAGGCGGCAGAAGATTGGCTAATAGGTCCTCGTTCGCCGTGTCAAAGATGAATTTCCCGGCATGGAGGATGACCCTTCGGTCGCCGCCCCCTCCCAGGGTCAGCCGCACATTCCGCGCTGCAGCGACAGCCTGCTCGCTGTCCACTGGATCGACTGACGGATCAGAGGCCAGCGTAAATGGCGCCACTGTTCGAATGAGCACGAAGTCTCCTCGCTTAATCAGCAGGGGAGCGCAATCCGGGCGTA
>NZ_JAESVB010000069.1 GCF_020618775.1 Acidisoma silvae
GACGATGCTCCATGGAGAGCAGCGGAGCGCGCGTCGGCAGCATCTCGAAGCTTTCCAGCGTAATGCGTTCGGTGCCTCGCCGGATCGCATCGACGGCCAGACGCTCGAGTAGCCTCACAATGCGGACCGTGATGCCCTCGGAAAGCTTGAGGAGAGTCGATCGCACCTGTTCCTGGTCCAGTTCCGATGGCTGCCTGAGCGGCAGGATTGCGCCGAAGCTCGCCAGCAGGCGTCGGAAGGCCATGGTGTTCGTCCACCGCGGCAGTTCAACAGACTCAAACCGATCGGCCAAACCGTTGTCAGTCATGAGCGCGCGCCTCGCTTCCGGCGTGCCCGCACACACGAGTGGCATCTCAAGGTCGTTCGCCAGCAGGCGGATGACGTTGAGGAACACGCGCTGCTGACGCTCGCCACCAACGAGCAGCGCATGAATCTCATCAATTATCAGGATGCGAGCACCGATGATCTTCAACGCGTCTCGAGCCGTCCGCCGTGCCCGGACCCGACTGACTTCGCCGACAAGTGGAAAGCCCAGAGCACCCAGTAATTCCTCATAGAACGAAACTTCGACCGGCTCCGGCGGCAGCTGCATCATCACAACCGGGCTTCGCGCTAAGCCGAGATGCGAATCGACGACCGTGGGGTGCTCGCGGCAGAACTTCCTGAGGATCATAGTCTTGCCCATTCCTGTCCGGCCGTGGACTAGTAGGCAGGGCATGCGGCTGCGCTGCGGGTAGGCAAGGAGATCAGTCATGGTATCCAGCGCCTGTTCGGCTGCCGGATGGCTGATCCAGCGTTCAGCCCGGATCCACAGGACGCGCTCATCATCCGGCAAGGCCGCGACATCGCGATACGCAACATCAAGATGCTCGCACGCGGTCACGACCATTCCTCGACTGCAAAGGGAAGAACAGGACCGACATCATCCTCGCGCGGTACCGGTTGACCCCGCCGCTTTGCATTGACTGCGGTATTACCGGGCCCGAGCAGCGCACGCCGGGTCCGCTCCTGCTCCCGCCGCGCGCCCGTCTTCT
>NZ_JAESVB010000070.1 GCF_020618775.1 Acidisoma silvae
AAGCTTGCGCTGCCAGGAGAGGTGGAGTTGCTGGCCGACGTGACGCATCTCACGGCGGCACAGAATATCATTCAACCGCGACAGGGTGATCTTGAGAGGCCGGTGGAGGTCGCCAGGCCGGGCAGGGGGGCTGGCAAACCGGCCGTTGAAGCGTTCCATGAAGCCCAGCAAATGCGCATTGGCCGCCGCGATCGTGGTGATGCCTTCCAGAACCAGCTCTTTAACCAATCGATCCTGCAGCGTACGGTTGGCCCGCTCGACCCGACCCTTTGCCTGAGATGAGTTGGCACAGAGAATCTCGATGTTCAGCTCTGCCAAGGCACGGCCAAACTGCGTCATGCCTTGACCGCCAATCGCATCAGGCTTGGCAATCCGAAACACTGTGTGCTTGTCGGAATAGAAGGCCACTGGGCAACCATGCCGCGTCAGATACCCCTCCAAAGCGCCAAAATAACTCTGCGTGCTCTCGCTCGGCACGAACTGCAACTGCATCAGCCGGCCCGTCGCATCGTCGATGAAAACCAGTAATGTGCAGGCCGGGTGAGCAGGCCCAAACCAGCGATGCTCAGACCCGTCGATCTGCACCAGTTCGCCGAAATGCTCCCGCCGCGGCCGAAGCTGGTGGAAGCGCCGCCGTTGCACCCGGGTCAGCCAAAGACCGGCCTCGCGCATCCAACTGCGCAGCGTCTCACGGGGCACAACCAGCCCATGACGTTCCAGCAGCGCCTCAGAGGCCAGCGTCGGCCCGTATCCAGCGTAATGCGCCTGCACGAGCGCCAGGACGCGTTCTCGCTCGGCGACCCCGCGGCGCCGGTTCGATGGGCGGCCGCGCGCCTGGTGGACCAGACCGGAAGCACCTGACTGCGCATAGCGCTCAATAAGACGCCGCGTGTGTCGCGCCGTCAGCCCCAGTAGGGCCGCACCGGAGGCAACCGT
>NZ_JAESVB010000071.1 GCF_020618775.1 Acidisoma silvae
TTAAGCCTAGTCATAAGCCTATGCCGAACGACCCTGCTCGCGTTGAAATCATCACCGGCCGCGAACGCCGCCGCCGCTATACGGCCAACGAGAAGCTTGCCTTGGTCGACGCGACCATGCAGCCTGGGATGACGGTGTCGGCCGTCGCGCGCCGCAATGGCGTTTCGGCCAGTCTGCTGTTCAAGTGGAGGCAACTGATGTCGCAGGGCGGTCAGGTCGCCGTCAAAGCCGATGAAGACGTCGTGGCGGCCAGCAGAGCCCGCGATCTTGAACAGCGCGTGCGCGAACTTGAGCGCCTTCTGGGCCGCAAGACCATGGAAGTTGAAGTGCTCAAAGAGGCGCTCGCCGCCGCTCGGGAAAAAAAGCCCGTTTGGCAGTTGCCGTCGCCGCCACGGGACGCTTCCCGGTGAAGATCGTAGCCGACACGCTCGGTGTTGCCCGGTCCAATCTGGTTGAGCAGATGTCTCATACGCCCAAGCGCCGCGGTCCCTACCGACGCCAAGGTGACGAGGAGTTGCTTGTTGCCATCAGACAGCTCACGGACGCCCGCCCAACCTATGGCTATCGCCGGATTACGGCGATCCTGAACCGGGCACGTCGCGCATCCGGCGCGGAGGCCGTCAATCACAAGCGCGTCTTTCGCCTCATGGCACAAAGCCAATTGCTGCTTCAAGCGCATGTCGGTCATCGCCACATCCGTGCCCATGAAGGCAGCGTCATTGCGCTGGCGTCCAACCGGCGTTGGTCATCCGATGGTCTGGAGATCAGTTGCTGGAATGGTGAAGTCGTTCGCGTTGTCTTCGCCATCGATACCTGCGACCGGGAGATCATCGCCTGGCAGGCCAGCACCGGCGGTGTGAG
>NZ_JAESVB010000072.1 GCF_020618775.1 Acidisoma silvae
CCCGCCCATGTCTCGACATTGCGGATCATAGAGGTAAAGTCCGATTCCGGGCCGTAGACTGCATTCGTCATCGCCAACATCTGCCGCACCGCGCTGCCGACGACCATGGGAATGCCCATCGCTTCCGCCTCATCCAGGCAAAGCCGCACATCCTTGTACGAAAGACCGGTCATGAAGCCGAAGTCGAAAGTCCCCGGCAGAACAGACCGCGGAAACTTGTCCTGAATGGCACTGTTGCGCCCGCTACTGACATTGATGACGTCGATCATGACTTTCGGGTCCAGACCCGCCTTCATCCCCATCACCATGCCTTCCGACGAAATCGCCATGGCGCAGGCTGCCAGCAGATTATTGACCAGTTTCAGCGTCTGTGCCGAACCCGGCTTCTCCCCCACATAGAAGAGCTTGCCGAATATCGACAGGATCGGCTCAATATCCGCATAGGTCTCGGCCGGGCAGGATACCATCACCGCCAGCGTGCCATTCTTCGCCCCCGCCAGACCACCGCTGACCGGGCAATCGACCGAAATCACACCTTTCGCGGCCAGACCTTCCGCCACTTTCGTGGCAACGCGTGAGCCCGTCGTGGACAGATCGACGAAGACCTTCGCCCGCCCGCCGGCCGCCACACCATTCGCGCCAAGCGCCACAGCTTCCACCACCGCCGGCGACGGCAGGCTGGCAAAGACGATATCGGAGGATGCCGCTACCTCGGCCGCCGAAGCTGCACTGCTCGCACCCACCGCCTCCAGCGCTGCAACCGCCTCCGCGCTCGGATCCGTCACCACAACACTGTGCCCGGCCGCAAGAAGACGCTGGGTCATGAAACCACCCATGCG
>NZ_JAESVB010000073.1 GCF_020618775.1 Acidisoma silvae
TCTCCGTCTCCCTGCCGACATTCTCGACCGATCGGGTCAGACGGCAGGCGGGCGACGCAGCGCCACCGGCTGAAACGCCCCTCATCCTCGTCGGTCGCGACGGACGGCGCCGTGTCGTGCTGGCGGCTGACCTTGCGGCACAACGCGCCGGATCGCGCATTGGCATGGCCGCCTCCAAGGCCCAGGCCCTCGTCCGCGATCTGGCTCGTGGAGAGCGCCTGTCCACCGCGCGATCCCGGCAAACTTACGACGATGGAAGGCTACCATAATCACGGCAGACGGCCTGAAATCGTTCAACATTGACGTCTCGCGGGGCGTGGCCGCCGTGCGCAGTGGTTGGCAACATTCGATCAGATTAAGGAGCTTCAGGGAGCGGGACAGATGGCCTCGTCGACCAAGCGCGCTACAGGTTTGCACCGAAAATTATACCAAAACGGCCGTCCCTCGTCATCTTGCCGGAGGGTCGGGCCATGGCGCCTAAAGCCACGACACCGTCAAAGTTTGCGGACTATTTGGCAAAGCGATGGGCGGAGGGACACAGATCGGCCCGTCATCTGCTGCCGAAACTCAAGGCCTGCGGCTACGCCGGCAGTCAAACACATCTGGAACGCCCACTTGGCCAACAGCACCGATCTCCTGCGCGCTCGTATGTTGCCGCTCCATTTGCCCACCGTTTGAGCGACTGTCTTGATCGCCAAGCGGAGATCCATCCTTTTCGGTCCCGCAGCATGGCATTGAGGATAGTCAGTAGCTTTCGCATGCATGCCGTAAGAGCCAGCTTGCCGGGATTGCCTGCGGCCCGCAGGCGTTCATACATCAGGCGAATG
>NZ_JAESVB010000074.1 GCF_020618775.1 Acidisoma silvae
GCTTTGAGCGGCTCGCTGTCGTGTGATTCGATTTCTAAAAGGAGATCGAATCATGGCGCGTTTTGATCTGAGTGATTTCGAATGGTCGGTGATCCAGCCGCTGCTGCCAACGAAGGTTCGAGGCGTGCCACGGGTCGATGATCGACGGGTATTGAATGGGATATTTTGGCGTCTGCGGACAGGCGCTCCTTGGGCCGATATCCCGCAGCGGTATGGGCCGCATACAACCTGCGTTAATCGCTTCAACCGCTGGCGCAAGGCAGGCGTTTGGGGAAGAATTCTGGAAGCTGTATCAAAGGCTTATGATGGCGACATCCAGATGATCGACAGTTCCTCGATCCGCGTCCATCAACACGCGGCCAACGCCCAAAAAAAGATGGATCCAGTTGCATGGGTCGCTCGCGCGGCGGCCTGACAACCAAAATCCACGCCCTGGTTGACGCCGAAGGCTTGCCAATCATGCTCAAGCTCACTCCGGGGCAAGCCCATGATGGGCGAAGTGCCGAAACCATGTTGACAAGCATCGGCGCTGGCGACGTCCTGCTGGCAGATCGTGCCTATGATGCCGATGCGCTGCGCGCAGAATTGGCGAGGCGCGGTGCCTGGGCAAATATCAAGCCAATGCCGAACCGCAAAAATGTCCCGGCCTTCAGTGCCTTCCTTTATCGGTATCGCAATCTCGTCGAGCGTTTCTTCAATCGTCTCAAGCACTTCCGAGCTATCGCCACGCGCTATGATAAGCGAGACGACAACTTTCTAGCTTCCGTGCAACTCGCCTCAATCCGCATCTGGTTGCGG
>NZ_JAESVB010000075.1 GCF_020618775.1 Acidisoma silvae
GACAACGCTACTCTTTATGGCGGTATCCAAGTCACTCTCGATTGCAGCGAGTTCTTCACGGAGCCACCGCAGGTGAACGGCTATGCGCTCCTGGACTTTTGTTTCTCTGGCTTCGCGTCTGCGATTACCCTCAGCCGTGATCATATCGACCAGTTGCCTTCGCCTGGTGACGAGCTCCGCCAGGGCACGAGCTTGCTCGTCAGGTATCCGCCGTGCTTCCGGCTTCATGCGCTCCGCAAAAAGCGCAAGGACCCGGGCGTCCAGTGTATCAGTCTTTGCAAGCTGACCGGCTGCGCGGGCAAAGTGTCTTACCTGGCGGGGGTTAACGACGACCACTGGAAGGCCCGCTGATACGAGAGCCGTGGTCAACTGGATCTCGTATCCACCGGTTGCTTCGAGGACGACCAAGGCAGGTGAAAGGCTGGAAAGATGCTCGGACAAAGTGGATATGCCGCCACTATCGTTGGCGCACGTCAGTTTAGTGCCGTCAGGCCTTAAATATACATCGAGCCTATGCTTAGAGACGTCAATGCCAACGAAGCTTGGTGTTGGTTTATTTACCTTTTTCATCATTACCCGTCCTTGCAATACGGGCTCAAGGCCCTGGCGACTGTGCGGGATGGCAGATGAACGACGGATAGGGCACCAAGCTCAAAAGCGGGCTTGCGACCCTCGGAAGACCACGGGCTCCTATCCGTCGATAGCCTCACTGACCAGGTCAGATCTGGCAA
>NZ_JAESVB010000076.1 GCF_020618775.1 Acidisoma silvae
TTCCTTAACATTGCAGCAGCTAAAATATGGCTACCGTCTTTTGTCAACAAAGCCTAGGTCATTACTGACGCTTCGACTGCGGCCGCGAAGCCTCACGCTATGGCGATGCACCTTGTAACCGCACCGGCACCGTCCCTGGTCCATAAGAAGCCGATGCTAGGAGTTGCTCATGGCTGCTAAAAGGGTTCTCGTCGTCGAAGACGATGGCATTGTCCGGTATCTTCTTGCCGAGGCTTTGCTGGATGTTGGCTACGAAGTTGTGGATGTTGCCGACGGTGATACTGCCGTCAAAAAGCTGAACTACCCCGATGATTTCGACGTTCTGGTAACCGATGTTCAAATTCCGGGAAGTTGCGACGGCCTCGAGGTTGTTGAATATGCTAGACACGCTCATCCGAAAATCGGAGTGGTGATAGTGTCAGGCTACGCGGCATCGCTGACTGAGCGCTTGGCCAAAACGCCTAAACCATTTCAATTTCTAAGCAAACCATATCGGATAACCCAGCTTATAGAATTGATTACCCAGGAGGCCGCGTAGATGGGCTCTGGTGCAAACTGGGAGTTTGGCTGAATGGGACAACGATCTGGTCCCATCTCCTCATGCTTCGAGCACTGCACTCCAGATGGCGGGCATGGTGGTGCCTTCGATAC
>NZ_JAESVB010000077.1 GCF_020618775.1 Acidisoma silvae
GCGGAGGAGGAAGCCGCAACGGAGCTGCGTCGGCTGGATGAGCTGGTCGCGATGCGCGCGGCCTCCGCCTGGCTCGGCGATCAACCCACGCTCGGTGAGACCGTCTTCGCCCGCGGCCGCCCGGAAAGCATGGGGCTGCTGCTCGGCACCGAGCACGCGGTCGATGTCATCGCCTTCCTCTGGGCGAGCCTGGCGCTGTTCGAAGACGACACACCCGATCCGGATACCGTCACGCGCTACCGTCCTTCCTGGAGCGATCTCTACTCTGTCACTGAGGCCCAAGACCGCATCCTGCGGATCCTGGGGGAGGGGGGGGACGGGGCGGAACTGGAGCACTTCCTGCCGGAGCCGCCCGTCGAGGTCGAGGGGGACGGTACGGCGTTGGACGGCGCGCTGCGCCGGTCCTCGGCCTGGGCGACGACCTTCAGCGCCAGCCTTGAGCTGGCGAAGCAGAATGAGATTGCTGTCCATCAAGAAGAGCCGTTTGCAAAAGTTGTGCTGACAGCCATCGGTCAGCGGGCGTCACCGTAAAGTCAAACCGCTACTCCGACCGACAAGAAGGATAAGCGGTTGCCGGTGACAACTGCCGCCATGTCTGCTCAGCGCC
>NZ_JAESVB010000078.1 GCF_020618775.1 Acidisoma silvae
ACGCTTGCCGACGTCGTGGTTGTCACGGAGTCTGACCGACGCTCTCTTGGTAGGCCCTGGCTGACGCTTGCGATCGATGTCGCGACCCGCATGGTAGTGGGCTTCCACCTAAGTCTAGACAAGCCGTCTGCGGTTGCCGTGGCCTTGGTGCTGAGCCAAGTGGTCTTGCCGAAGGATCGATATCTGGCGGGGAGGGGGGTCGACCTTGACTGGCCGGTATCCGGCCTGCCGCAGCGTCTTCACCTCGATAATGCTAAGGAGTTCCGTTCTCAGGCCTTGCGCCGCGGGGCCAGCCAATATGGCATTGAGATTGATTATAGGCCGCCGGCAACGCCTCATTTCGGTGGCCACATCGAGCGGCTGATCGGCACGATGATGGGCGCTCTTCGCATCTTGCCAGGCGCGACAGGCCGTAGTGTCGCCGAACGTGGCGACGATCCGGAGGGAACCGCCGTTCTCAGCCTGGATGAACTGGAGACCTGGCTCGTGCATCAAATTGCCGGCGTCTACCACCACACCCTCCATAGCAGTCTCGGCAAGCCGCCCATCACGGCGTGGCGGGAAGCCGT
>NZ_JAESVB010000079.1 GCF_020618775.1 Acidisoma silvae
CGCACCTGCACGCTGAGTGGCTGACGTTGCCTGCTGCGCGCAGCGATGCACACGAGCAAAATCAGACCAGGCAGGATGAACAATAGAACCGGCATCACCCTCTAGCAGATCTACGTGGTGGAGTTGGCAGATTGTTCGTAATGACAATACCCATTCCCGACGCAACCAGGAGAATCCCCGCGAGGCCTTCTGATGTTCTAGGCAGATCGGGCAAGCGGCATATCGCATGCGCGGCGGGTATCGTCGGGTCGACATGACGGAGTCTCGCGCTACGTGATCGACCGCCCATGGATAGGAGCCGGCGATGGTACGGATAAAAAGCTGCATCTTCGTAATGCCGAGGCGCTTTGCAATCAGACTGAGGGCCGCGTCGGATATACCCAAATCCACCGCATAGAGGCTGACGGTTGTCTTCCCGCGTATCAAGCCAAACAGCTCCCATGTCGGCGTGCCATAAAAGCGTGCGATACGGTCGAGCCAGGACGAGATCAGTTCATCCTCCTCAGGCGGGGGGACGATCGGGAGCGGCGCGCTGAGGTC
>NZ_JAESVB010000080.1 GCF_020618775.1 Acidisoma silvae
GGGCCATCCTGCGCACCTCATCCGCGATTTAGTGAGCGAGGAGCTTGACCTCTCGGCGATCCTGAATGTTTACACTGAGTTGAAAGGTTATCCGCCCTACCATCCTGCGATGATGGTTGCCTTGCTTCTCTACTCCTATAGCAATGGGGTGTATTCATCCAGGCGGATTGCCCGGGCGTGCGAAGAGCGGTTGGATTTTCAGGCAGTGACTGCATTGAACCAGCCCGACTTTCGAACCATCAGTGAGTTCCGCCGCCGTCATCTCACTGCCTTGGCGGGGCTTTTCACGCAGATCCTGACGCTATGTCGCCGTGCCGGGCTTGCCAGCCTGAACCACGTTGCGGCGGACGGCACGAAAATCAAAGCCAATGCCTCCAAACATAAGGCCATGAGCTACGGCCGGATGGAAAAGGCGGAGGCTGAGCTCGCGCAGGAGGTTGCAGACTGGCTGGCTCAGGCGCAGGTGGCTGATCTCGCTGAAGACACGCTGCGTGGCAGCGACCAGCGTGGCGATGAACCACCCGACTGGAT
>NZ_JAESVB010000081.1 GCF_020618775.1 Acidisoma silvae
GCGATTTTCAGCGGACGATCGGAACAGTCGAAGGAACGATGCTTCAGCTACTTGCGCGAGGCAAAAAGAGAAGAATGACGGCCAGTAACTGGGATGCCGACGAAGAGTTCGCTTTGCGTGTAAAGGACCTCATCTGGGCGTTCACGCGGTCAGACGCGCTCTATGGAGATCGTATTGTCTACGACGCCGTCGCATGCGATCGCCTTGATGACTCTTGGCATAAATCAAGGCGCCGGCACCCTGGCCCTCTGGATTTCAACCGGCTTCCCATCGGCTTCAGGCATCTGCTTGTCGCAACCGCCATACTGCTGGCGGGGCCACGCTTACGGCTGGAGGCATTCTACGGCTTCGCAACCAACCTTGAGGACAACTTGGCCGTGATCTCCCAACGGCTCAGCTCTTTGGATCGACATCACCTTGCCCGCCGGCAGGCGAGATGGTCGTGCGACATATAGAACCTCAGAATCCTGGATTTAAGGAACACCTTGACCGGGAAAAGGTTGAGTCC
>NZ_JAESVB010000082.1 GCF_020618775.1 Acidisoma silvae
GTCCAACGTGATTGTCCGCGGCGCAGATCCTTGGCGTTTGATCGCTTTGTTTAAGAACGCTTTGGCAGCGGCCACATCGCGCCGGCGGCTCAGACGGAAATCCACGGTTTGGCCATACCTATCAACCGCCCGATAAAGATACACCCATTCTCCCCGGACCTTGATATAGGTTTCGTCAACCCTCCATGATTGCCCGGCCGGAATAGCAAAGCGCTGCCAGCGTCGTTCGAATTCGGGTATATAGCGGCGCACCCATCGCATGATGGTGGTATGCGCCATCGGTAGGCCGCGCTCCTCCATCATCTCTACCAAATCGCGGAAACTGAGCTTGAAACGCAAATACCACCGAATACAGAGAATGATGATCTCACGATCAAAATGCCGGCCCGAAAACAAATCATCCAAGACCAGCGTCCGCATCCGACTGTTATTCCGCGAAATTACCACACCAA